>NZ_JAANOU010000001.1 GCF_011758765.1 Amycolatopsis viridis
CGGTGTGGCCGACCGGGAACTGTTCCTCATCCCGACCGCCGAGGTGCCGCTGGTCAACCTGCACGCCGGGGAGATCCTGCCGCTGGAGGACCTGCCGCTGCGGTACACCGCGCACACCCCGTGCTTCCGCTCCGAGGCCGGTTCGTACGGCAAGGACACCCGCGGCCTGATCCGGCAGCACGAGTTCTCCAAGGTCGAGCTGGTGCAGTTCGTCGAGGAGGAACGTTCCCGCGCGGCGCTGGACGAGATCCTGTCGCACGCCGAGGCACCGTTGCAGCGGCTCGGGCTGCCGTACCGGGTCATCAAGCTCGCGGCGGGCGACACCGGCTTCTCCGCGCAGATCACGTTCGACGTCGAGGTGTGGCTGCCGAGCCAGGGCACCTACCGGGAGATCTCCAGCGCGTCGGACACCGGCACCTTCCAGGCGCGCCGGGCCGGCATCCGCGGCAAGGGCAAGGACGGCAAGCGTGCGCAGATCGCCACGCTGAACGCATCCGGCCTGCCGATCGGCCGCACCCTGGTGGCCGTGCTGGAGAACAACCAGCAGGCCGACGGGTCGATCCGGATTCCGGAGGCGCTGGTGCCCTACACCCGGTTCGAGGTCATCAACCCGGACGGCACCACCGCCTGAACCGGGTCAGCCGTCCACGTTGGACAACATGACCGACGGCCCCTCACGTGAGTGACGCCCGATGGTGTCAGTTTCGCACCCCCGTCCGACCGTCTACACCCATGGCGGCTCTAAAAAACGCGGAAGGAGCGAGCCATGACTGGCACCATGCGTCCGGAAGAGCTCATGGAGAACGCGGTGGTGGACTCCCACGGCCGCAAGATCGGCAAGGTCGGCACGGTCTACGTCGCCGACGACACGCAGCAGCCGGAGTGGGTCACCGTCCGCACCGGCATGTTCGGGCACAAGGAGAGCTTCGTGCCGCTCCAGGGCGCGACGATGCACCGCGACGGGCTGCACGTGCAGGTCACCAAGGAAAAGGTCTCCGAGGCGCCACAGACGGAAGGCGACCGGCACCTGTCCGAGCAGGAGAGCGCCGAGCTGTACCGGTTCTACGACATGCCGGCGCCGCGCGGCAGCCAGGAGAACCGCGGCCGGGGTGAACGCACCAAGCCACCGCAGCCACAGCAGCAGCAGACGGCGACGACCCGCGGCGGCGAGTCGATGACGCGCTCGGAGGAGCGGCTCAACGTCGGTACGGAGCGCGTCGAAACCGGCCGGGTGCGGCTGCGCAAGTACACCGTTACCGAGGAGCAGCACGTCAAGGTTCCGGTGACGCACGAAGAGGTGCGGGTGGAGCGCGAGCCGATCACCGAAGGCGACCGCACCGGCGCGCGGATCGCCGACGAGGAGCAGGAGGTCACCCTGCACGAGGAGCGGCCGAAGGTGGAGAAGGAGACCGTGCCGGTCGAAAAGGTGCGGCTGGCCAAGGAAACCGTGCGCGACGAGCAGACCGTCGCCGGCGAGGTGCGCAAGGAGCGCGTCGAGGTGGAAGACGACACCAAGCGGCGCAAGAACCGCTGACCCGCCCCCCGGTGTGGCGTCGCGCGGACGCCACACCGGGGCACGCCGGTCACGCGAACCGGGTGTCGAGGGAGATCGCCTCCCAGCGGTCGAGGTCGGCGAGCTGAGCGGTGAGTTTTTCGCGGATGTGCGGGTGACCGCCTCCGGTCACAGCGGCAGCCGCAGGGGCGAATCCACGTCCTGCACCGCCCGGATGATCGCCTCCGCGGCGCGCGCCGGGTCGTTCGGCTGCTTGCCGTCCTGCTCGGCGAAGCGCGCTCGCAGCGCACCGGCCGGTGTCCCGGCGTAGTCGTCGATCGGGTCGGCGTAGCGCATCGAGCGGCCCGCGAAGTCCGTGCGGAACGGGCCGGGTTCCACGATCGTGACCCGGATGCCCAGTGGTGCGACCTCACCGGCGAGCGCCTCGGACATCCCTTCCAGCGCGAACTTCGAGGTCGCGTACGCCGTGTGGCCGGGGTTGCCGACCACCCCGCCCACCGACGAGAGCTGCACGATGTGTCCGGAGCGCCGTGCCCGCATGTGCGGCAGCACCGCCCTGGTCACCGCGGCCGCCCCGAACAGGTTCGTCTCCAGCACGGCGCGGAACTGCTCTTCCGACAGTTCCTCCAGTGCGCCGACCAGCCCGTGCCCGGCGTTGTTCACCAGACGTCGATCCGGCCGAACTCGGCCACCGCGGTGTCCACCGCCGCGTCGATCGACGCGCGGTCGCCACCACCCGGTCACCCCGGTCGAGCACCGCTTCGGCGAGCACCCGCCCGAACCCGCTGCTCGCCCCCGTGATCATCCACACCTGATAGTTTGACATACAAATCAAACTAGCTTGAGCATCAAGGGGTGTCGAGTGGATTCGGTGACGCGCGAGCTGGCCGGGTGGATCGGGCAGATGCCCGCGGGCGTGGACCCGGAGGTGGAGGCGGCGCGGCAGCGGATCGGCCGGCTGTCCCGCCAGTTCCGGCAGGTGCTGGACCAGGCGGCGGCCGAGCACGGCATGACCGTCGGCGACTGGGAGGCGCTGTCGGTGCTGCGCCGGACCAGCCCGGTGTGCACCCCGAAACAGCTGGCCGCAGCGTTGAACCTGACTTCGGGCACGGTCAGCGTGCGGCTCGACCGGCTGATGCGCGCCGGGCTGATCGAGCAGGTCGCCGCCGACGACGGCCGCAGCCGCCCGGTGCGGCTCACCCGCAAGGGCCACGCCCGCTGGCGCGCCGCGACGGCCGCCCGCACCCGCTACGAGCGGGAGCTGTTCGACGGCGTGGACCTCGCCGCCCTGAACTCGCTGCTGGCGCCGCTCCTGGCTCGCTTCGAGACCGAGTTCGGCCTCGTCTCCGGGCACGACCAGGTGGGGTAGCGGACCCCTCAGCCCGTGACGAACTCGGCGATGACGCGGCCCAGTTCCGCGCCCTGGTCCTCCTGCAGGAAGTGCCCGGCGTTCGACAGGGTCCGGTGGTCCTGGCCGGCGGCGCCTCGCATGGCGCGTTGCAGGACCGGCGCCATCGGGCCGGTGATCGGGTCGCTGTCACCGAACGCGCACAGGAACGGGATGTCCAGTTCGGACAGTGTGGCCCAGGCGCGGCGGTTGGCCTCGCTCGCCGGGTCGTCGGGCCGCGTCGGCACCAGCCCGGGCATCGCGCGTGGACCGGCCTTGTACGTCTCGTTCGGGAACGGCGCGTCGTAGGCGGCGCGTTCGGCGTCGCTCAGCGTGGTCCGGCAACCGGACTGCACGAAACGGCCGATGTCGAGCACCGGCGCTTTCCGGACCGCGTCGTGGAAGGCCCACCACTCGCGCGGCATGTCCTGGTCGCCGGTGGGCAGTCCGGTGTTGGCCGCGACCACGCGCGCGAACCGGTCCGGGTTCTCGGCGACCACGCGCAACCCGATCAGGCCGCCCCAGTCCTGCCCGACCACGGTGATGTCCCGCAGGTCGAGCGCGTCGAGGGCGAACGCGCGGATCCACTCGACGTGCCGCGCGTAGGTGTGGTCGGCGACGTCGACCGGCTTGTCGGAGCGGCCGAAGCCGATCAGGTCCGGTGCGATCGCCCGGATGCCGGCGGCCGCCAGCACGGGCAGCACCTTGCGGTACAGGAACGACCAGCTGGGCTCGCCGTGCAGGAGCAGCACGACGGGGCCGTCGAACGGGCCGGCCTCGACGTAGGAGATCCGGACGATGCCGTCGTGCTCGCTCTCCAGGTCGGCGTAGAGCGGCGGGTGGTCGAAGTCGGGGAGGTCGGTGAACCGGTCTTCGGGAGTCCTCAGCAGGCGCACACACCCACCCTAGGGGCTGGCCGTCAGCTGATCGAGACCGCGACGACCAGGCCCAGCGCGAGGTGTGCGGCCGCGACCACGATGCTGGCCGGGGCGAACACCTCGCTCTCGATCGTGCCGCGCACGTCGATCCGGGTCGACCACTCCAGCAGCCGCACCGCGAGCACCTGCACGACGATGCCGAGCAGGCCGTAGACCAGCGACGTGATCAGGCCCTCGGTCAGGTCGCTGGCCGAGTTGAAGATCGCGACGACCACGATGAACGCCATCGACAGCATCCCGGACGCGGTGACGACCACCGCGTTCGGCAGCCCGCGCCGCACCAGGTCGGACAGCTTGCCGGGGGTGGTCCAGTCGATCGCGTAGAAGCCGACCAGCATCAGCAGCAGGCCGATGACGCCGTACAGCAGGATCGCGCCGATCCCGCGCACGAGTTCGGATCCGAACGTGCCGGACAGCGCGAGGGTCGAGGTCACGGGGTCTCCCAGTTCAGTGGCGGATTTGCTCGCGGGTGGTTTATCACGTTTGCGGGATGCGGTGTGGGACGAACGCGGCACCGTCGTCGGTGACGAGACCGGCGGTTTCCCGGATTCCCAGGCCGGCCGCGTTGTCCCCGACGATCCACGCGCCCAGCGCCGGGCGGAACCCGTCGAACTCGGGCAGCGGGTCGAACGCCTGGTAGACGTAGCCCTCGGCGCCGTAGACGCCGCCCGTCTCGGTCTCGTAGCCGGGCGCGACGATCTGCACGTTCGCGCCCTCGCGGCCCAGCTTCGGCTTGCGCACGTACTCGGTGAGGATGCCGGGCTGGTCGGCGAACGCGGGCAGCAGGTTCGGGTGACCCGGGTAGTTCTCCCACAGGATCGCCAGCAGCGTCTTGTTGGACAGCAGCATCTTCCACAGCGGCTCGATCCACAGCGTCCGCGGCAGCGACTCGGCGGCGAAACGGCCGAACTCCTCCTCGACCACCCATTCCCACGGGTAGAGCTTGACCACGGTGTTCATCGGCGCCTCTTCGAGGTCGACGAACCGCTGGAGCACCGGGTCCCAGCCGATCTCCTCGATCGCCAGCCCCACCGTGTCCAGGCCGGCCTCGGCGGCGGTCTCCTGCAGGTAGGACGTCGTGATGTGGTCCTCACCGGTGGGGTCGGCGCTGGACCAGGTGAAGTACAGCTCGTTGGTGGGCAGCTGCCCGCGGATCTCCTGCCAGCGTTCGACCAGCCGCTCGTGCACCGAGTTCCACTGGTCGTCGTCCGGGAACACCGCGGTCTTCCAGTGCCACTGCAACACCGACGCCTCCAGCAGCGAGGTCGGCGTGTCGGCGTTGTACTCCAGCAGCTTCGCCGGGCCGCGGCCGTCGTAGCGCAGGTCGAACCGGCCGTAGACGTGCGGGTCGCGGCGCTTCCACGACTCCGCGATGTGCGGCCACACCCATTCCGGGATGCCGAACTCGCGGTAGCGCTCGGTCAGCACCACGTTGTCGACGGCCTCCAGGCACATCGAGTGCAGCAGCTCGACGTCGGCCTCCAGGCTGAGCACCTCGTCCATCTCCAGGACGTAGTGCACCGACTCGTCCCAGTACGGCCGCTCGTGGCCGGAGCCGTAGCGGGCCGGGGTGCCGAACACCAGGCCCTGCTCCTCGACGATGCGCTGCCAGTCCCGCCGAGGCTGGGCGGTCCCCCTTCGCACCTAGGATCCCCCGCTCTTCCCGCCACCACCGCTGGTCTTGCCGCTGATGCCGAAACCGCCGCGCTGGACGGTCTTGCCGGAGCTGGTCTTGACCGTGGTGTTGCCGGACGGCTTGGTGTAGGTGCCGCCGGACACGGGCTGGCCGATCGCGCCGGTGCCGCCGTAGTTGTAGCGGTACTGCCTGTAACCGCCGCCGTTGGGGAGCGGGATGAACCAGAACCCGGTGGCCGAGTTGTAGTACCCGCCGTGGCTGGTGGCGTAGCTGTCGTCGCAGTACTCGTCGGGCTGGACCGTGTTGCTGCCGTCGGTGCAGACGGCGTTGACCGTCTCCCCGGTGCCCGCGACGTACCAGGTCGCCACCACGGCGACCAGGCCGACCGCCACGCCACTGCCGATCAGCACCTTGCGGCGCGTGGCGGCCTTGCGCGTCGCCTCGGCGTGCGCCTGCTTCGCGGCGGCCACCCTGCGGTTGTGTTCCTCCTCCGCCTTGCGCCGGGCGCGTTGCTCGGCCAGCGTCGGTTCGCGTGGTGTGGTCGTCGACGGGTCCTGGAACCGCATCGAGCCACGCGGGGGCTGTTCTTCCGGGGGCTCTGCGGCGCCCGGCGCACCGTCTTCTGTCATCGCGCTAACCCTAACCACCCGAGGGGTGTCCCGTCCCGCAGACGCAGGCATTATGGGACCCGATGCTGGGACATGGAGTGGAAAAGATCACGCTGCGCACCCGCCTGATCATGGCGGGTGCGTTTCTGGGCGCGATCGTGGCGCTGTCGCTCGACGTCGCCTTCTCGTGGGGCGGCCCGGTCAGCGGCGGCGGGAAGCCCGACGAGTCCCCGGAGGCGAAGGCGGCGTTCACCGCGGCGCCCGGCAGTTGCGTCACCTGGGCCGCCCAAGACATCTCGGACATCCGCGTCGTCCCGTGCGCCCAGCCGCACCTGTACGAGGTGACGGGCGTGGTGAACATCGGCGACAAGTACCCGCCGAACGCGCCCGCGCCGACGGTGGACCAGTGGCGGGACATCGCGCTGGAGCGGTGCACCGCGGGGGTGGAGAACTACCTGCACCAGCCCCTCGACCCGTTCGGCCGGTTCACGGTGAGCGCGTTGCGGCCCGGCAACGACGAATGGGCCGACGGCGACCGCGAGATGCGGTGCGTGCTGCAGTGGGCCGCTCCGGGCGGCAAGCTGGAGCCGATCACCGGCGCGGCGGCGGGCCAGTCGCAGTCGGCGGTGTGGGAGCCCGGCACCTGCCTGGCGCTGGCCGACAAGACGGTCGGCAACCCGATCGACTGCGCGCAGCCGCACTCGTACGAGATCGTCGCGACGCTGGACCTGAAGACGAAGTTCACCGGTGGCTATCCGGCCCAGAACGACCAGAAGACCTGGCTGGACACCGCGTGCAACAAGGCGGTTCAGGACTACGCGGGACAGGTCGACCTGGCCGCGCAGAAGCTGATCCTCACCTGGGACATCCGGGAGCAGGAGAGCTGGGCCGCCGGGTCGACGCTGGTGAACTGCAAGGTTGGCGCGAAGCTCCCGGACGCGAGCGGTCTCGCGCCGGTGACCGGCAGCATCCGCAAGGCGGGCACGTCCGCCACCCCGTCGTCGCGCCCGGGCGGGTAGCGGCATGCCGGTCGAGATGTCGCAGGCCCGGTTCGAGGAACTGGTCGCCGACGCGCTGGACGCGGTGCCGGAGGAACTGGCCGGCGCGATGGACAACGTGGTCGTGCTGGTGGAGGACCACAACGAGGAGGCGCCGGACATCCTGGGCCTGTACCACGGTGTCGCGCTGACCGAGCGCACCAGCGACTACGGCGGTGTGCTGCCCGACCGGATCTCCATCTACCGCACGCCGATCCTGCGGATGTGCGACAGCGAGGAGCAGGTGGTGGAGGAGGTGCTGATCACCGTGGTGCACGAGATCGCCCACCACTTCGGCATCGACGACAGCCGGCTGCACGACCTGGGCTGGGGCTGACCCGGCGGACGCCGTCGGGGATACTGATCAACTCGCTTTCCGCGGTCCTTCCGTGGCAGCATCGGAAGCACTGGGGAATCGGAACACCACCGAGGGTGATCATGGCGGACCGGCGGCTGACTTGGCTGCTGTCGGCCAACGCGGTGGGCAACCTCGCCGACGGCATCGGCAAGGTGGCCTTCCCGCTGCTGGCCGCGGCGCTCACGCGCGATCCGGTGCTGATCGGCGCCCTGTCGGCGACCCAGTTCCTGCCGTGGCTGCTCTTCGGCGTGTTCGCCGGCACCCTCGCCGACCGGGTGGACCGCAGGAACGCGGTGCTCCTCGCCAACGCGTCGCGCGCGGTGGTCGTCGGCCTGACCGCCCTGTCCGTGGCCACCGGGACGATGTCGATCTGGCTGATCTACGTCGCCGCGTTGCTGCTGGGCGTGGCGGAGACCGTCGCGGAGAGCGCGGGCAACGCGATGATCCCCGCGCTGGCCCCGCCGGCCCAGCTGGAGAGCGCGAACAGCAAGTTCCAGGCCGCGGAGATCCTCGGCCAGACGTTCCTCGGCGGGCCGGTCGGCAGCCTCACCTTCGCGGTGTTCGCCGCGTTCCCGTTCCTGCTGAACTCGGCGGGGTTCGCGATCGCCGCCGCGCTCCTGATCGGACTGGCCGGCAGCTTCCGGCCGAAGGCGCCCGCCGAACCCACCCGGTTGCGCACCGATCTGCTCAGCGGGCTGAAATGGCTGGTCCGTCACCCGGTGCTGGGCCGGCTGGTGATCATCGCCGGGCTGATCAGCTTCACGAGCGAGATGGCACAGGCCCAGCTGGTGCTGTACGCGCTCCAGGACCTGCACCTGAGCGACGCCGCGTTCGGGTTGTTCACCTTCGTCGGCGGCATCGGCGGGCTCCTCGGCGCCGCCGGCGCGGCGCGGCTGGTGCGGCGGACCGGGCGGCGGCCGGTGCTGGTGGCCGGCATCTTCGCGGGTGGCCTCGGGTTCGGCGCCATGGGCTTCGTGCACCAGCCGATCGCCTCGGCCGCCCTGTTCGGCCTGTTCGCGGCGGCGGTGGTGACGGTCAACGTGGTCCTGGCGACCGCCCGCCACACGCTCGTGCCCAGCGAGCTGCTGGGCCGTGTGCTCGGTGTGTGGCGGACGGTCGTCTGGGGCTCGATCCCCCTCGGCGCCGTGGTCGGCGGCGCGTTCACCCAGCTGCTCGGCAGCGCGAGCGCCACGTTCGCGCTGTCCGGGGCCACGCAGGTCGCGCTGGCCGTGCTCGCCGCGCTGATGCTGCGGCGGTTCTCGATCGACCGGGAGGCGGTCAGTTCTTCCTGAGCAGGAACCGTTGCAGCTTGCCGCTCGGGGTCTTCGGCAGCTCGTCGACGAAGTGCACCTGCCGCGGGTAGGCGTGCGCCGCGAACTTCGTCTTCACCAGCTGCTGCAACTCGGTGACCAGCGCCTCGCCCGGTTCCGCGCCCGGCCGGAGGACGACGAACGCGGCCAGCACCTCGCCGCGCAGCTCGTCCGGCAGGCCCACCACGGCCGCCTCGGCGACGGCGTCGTGCTGCAGCAGCACGCTCTCCACCTCGAACGGCCCGATCCGGTAGCCGGCCATCAGGATGACGTCGTCATCGCGCGACGCGAAGGTGAAGTAGCCGTCCGGCGACTTCGTGGCGACGTCACCGGTCAGGTACCAGCGGCCGTCGGCGGAGAACCGCTCCGCGGTGCGGTCGGGCGCGTCACGGTAGCCGGTGAACCACATCAGCGGGCTCTCGTGCAGGTCGATCGCCACCCGGCCCTGCTCGCCGGGCGCGGCGATCTCGTCGGCGTCCGGGCGCAGCACCTCGGCCTGCCACCCGGGCAGCGCCCGGCCCATCGAACCGGGCCGCAGCTCGCCGTAGACGTCCGGGTGCCAGCCGTTCGCGATCACCATGCCGAGCTCGGTCTGGCCGTAGTGGTCCCGGATCGGCACCCCGAACGCCTTCTCGGCCCACTCGATGACGTCCGGGTTCAGCGGCTCCCCGGCCGACGAGCAGTGCCGCAGCCGCAACCCGTCCGGCACGGGCGCGTCCGCGTTGCGCAGGGCCCGGTACACCGTGGGGCCGGCGGTGAAGTTGGTGACGCCGAACCGCTCCAGCACCGCGTACGTCAGTTCCGGCGCGAACCCGGCGTGCAGGAGCAGACTGCGCTGCCCGAGCGCGAGCGGGCCGATCACCGCGTAGTAGAGGCCGTAGGCCCAGCCGGGGTCGGCCGCGTTCCAGAACACGTCCTCGGGCCGCTGGTCCAGGCCGTACTCCTGGTACATGCGGATCGCCGCGAGCGCGCGGGCCCGGATCGGCACGCCCTTGGGCGCCCCGGTGGTCCCGGACGTGAACAGCTCGACGATCGTCCCGTCGCCGCCGACGGCCACCGGCTCCGGCTGCGGGTCCGCACGCAGCAGGTCGGCGAAGGCCAGGTCGTTGCCGCTCGCCTCGCCGGTGACGATCACCCGCCGCTCGCCGGGCACCTGGTCGAGCTTCGCGCGCTGGTTCGGGTCGGTGATCACGACCCGCACGCCACCGACGCGCGTCTCGATCGCGGGCGGCGCGAACGCGGTGAACAGCGGCACCTGTACCGCGCCGAGCCGCCAGATGCCCAGGACCGCGACGACGAAGTCCGCCGACTTCGCCATCAGCGTGGCGACCCGGTCGCCACGCCCGACACCCAGCTCCGCCAGGGCGGTGGCGAAGCGGGCGGAGGCGTCCCGGAGCTCGCCGAAGGTGAGGTCCCGGCTGGTCAGGTCGGATTCGACGACGGTGAACGCCACGTCGCCGTCCGGGTGGTCGTCGCACAGCAGCCGCGCCACGCAGGCGTCCGGCCGGTCGTAGCGGGACAGCAGGTCCGCGATGCTCGTCATGCCCGTATGTTTCCCTCCGGGCGGCGCGGCTGCCACCCCCGGATGGGGGCCGATCGGCGTCTGGTGCGCGCGCCCGGTCGGTGCTGGAATGTCCTATGCGGATCAGCGAGGAGCCGCTGGCGGGGCGCCGCCGCCTGGTGCTGGCGGCCGTCGCCGGGTTCGCGTTGGGCGCCGGGCTGATCGGGGTGCTGTGGGCGTCGGCGACCGCGGTGAGCGACCCGACCGCGGACGCGAAGGCCGCGTGCGCCGCCCTGGACCGGGCGCAGCCGTTGCCCGAGGGCCGGGTGGACCGGGGCTCGCTCAACCCCGCCGTGCTGCAGCACGTCATGGCGGCCGACGACCTCGCCGCGGCCGCCGCCGAGCTCAGCGCCACCTACCACGACCTCGCCGACCACATCGACGGCGTGCGCCGGATGGTGCTCAGCCTCAACTTCGCCGACCCCAACGGCCGGCACCACCTCGCGCAGGCGCAGGCCATCTGCGGCACGATCTGAGCGGCGCGCTACTGCCCGCCGCTGCCCTTCTGGATGGTCTTGACGGTCAGCTGGTCGCCGGGGATCTTGTCGCTCGCGCAGCCGGTCGTCTGCAACGGGACGAACACCGACGCCGTCTCCTGTGGCGGGTACACCCGCAGGCCGCGCACCGCCTGCGGCTGGCAGGTCACCGTGTCGTAGTTCTGCACGTTGACGAATCCGACCTCGGCGTAGCCGCTGTCCCCGTTGTTCAACGTGAAAGCGCCGCCCTTGTCGCCCTGCCGGACCGCGGCCGGGCCGACCTGGTGCCCGTCCTCGCCGGCGACGTACGAGACGCCCGGGAAGCCCTGGATGACGCACGGGTGGTTGCTGACGTTGGTGAAGATCAGCGGGCGGTACACCGTGCCGGCGCCGGCGTCACCGTGTCCCAGGCTCAGCTTGAGCTCACTCGACTTGCACAGCGTCTCGCCGGTCTTCGTGCTGGTCGCCGAATCCGGCGGGGTGGTCGCGGCCGGAGCCGAGGAGGACGGGCTGCTCGACGAGGTGGGATCGGACGTGGTGGGCGGAGACGGCTGCGGCTGGGCGTTGTCCGTTCCGGTGGTCCCGCACCCGGCGAGAACCGCCACCAGCGCCGCCGTCGTCACCCCCAGCCCGATGCGTGGGGAAGTCGCTCGAACCACGGTCTATCGCCTCCCTGTGCCGATCGGAGCACTACCCGGAAGACGTGCGGCGCACACCCGCGGTTGCGCCCCGTCACGCCCTGTCCCGACCATCCGCCGCCACATGGGGTGAAACTACAACAACACAGCGTCCGCGACCGGGTGTCACGTCCCCTACATGGGCATTCCCACCCAGCTCAGGCACTGCCAGCAGCCGTCCGCGGTGGGCTCCAGTTCCACGATGCCGGTGTTCGGAATCAGCCCCTGGTCAGCGAGCTGGGGCCGCACGTTCGGCGCCAGCCATTCGGCGCCGAGCCGGATCAGGCCACCGTGCGAGACCAGCACCACGACTCCCGCCGATCGGGTGAAATCGTGCCGCTCGGCGAGCCGGGCGATGGCGGTGGTGAACCGCTCCCGGGCCTGCTCACCGCTCTCCCCGCCGGGCATCGCGACCTGCAGCTCACCCCGCGTCCAGCTGCGCGCCACGCTGAGGTACTGCTCGAGCGCGGCCGGGTCGTTGCGGCCCTCCAGGTCGCCGACCACGATCTCGTGCACGCCGGCGACCGGCTCGACCTGGAGGCCGAGCGCCTGCGCGAGCGGGGCGGCGGTCTGCTGCGCGCGGGTGGCGTACGAGGCGTAGACGGCCTCCACCGGCTCGGTGGCGAGCTTCTCCGCCAGTTGCCGGGCCTGCTCGTGGCCCAGCTCGGTCAGGGACGGCCCGGGCAGGGCCGTGTCCAGCTTCTTGGCGATGTTGGCCGGGGTCTGCCCGTGCCGGACCAGGTACAGCTTCACGCCGTTTCCCCTCTCTGCACCGCGGCGACCCACGCGGCGGCCTCGGTGAAGTCCTCGTTGCGGGCGACCGGGTCGATCGTCGCCGGAACCCCGTCGGCGCGGGCGAACGAGCCGAGGAACCGGACGTCGCAACGGCGGCGCAGCGCGGCGAGCGCGTCGGCGATGCGCGGCTCGGCTGCATGCCCCTCGAAGTCGATGAAGAACCGGTACTCGCCGAAGTTCTGCTTGTTCGGCCGGGCGTCCAGGCGCGTCAGGTTGATGCCGCGCGTCGCGAGTTCGGTGAGCAGCTCGGCCAGCGCGCCGGTGCGGTTCACCGCCGCGGCCACGAGCGAGGTCCGGTCGGCACCCGTCGGTTCCGGCACCGCCACCGGGGGTTTGCGCATCAGCAGGAAACGCGTGCGGGCGTCGGGGACGTCGGCAACCCCGGTCGCGAGCACCTTGAGCGGGTAGTGCTCGACGGCCACCGGCGCGGTCACGGCCGCGTCGAATTCCCCGGCCTGCACCGCGACCGCGGCCGCGGCGGTGGAACCGGCGGCCACCGCGCGGGCGCCGGGGAGGTTCTCCGCCAGCCACTGCTGCACCTGCGCGAGCGCGTGCGGATGGCTCGCTACGGTGCGGATTTCCGTCACGTCGTCACGCGTGAGGATGCTGAAGTGCACTGGCAGCAACGCTTCCGCGACACCGATCAGCGGTTCGCCGACGGCGAGGCTGTCCAGCGTCGCGGGAACCGCGCCCTCCACGGAGTTCTCCACCGGCACGCACGCGGCGTCCGCGGCACCCCGCCGGACGGCGTTCAACGCCTGCGGGATCGTGTCGGCGGCGACGAGTTCGTCCTGCGCCGTGGTGAAAGTGCGGGCTGCCTGCTCGGTGAACGTCCCGACCGGCCCGAAATATGCGATCCGTGACACGCCGACAGGCTACGCACCGCGCGAGATCCTGGTCTGTTCAGGCATTCGAGTGGGGCACCCGGTTACGCGGGTACCGGATTTTTGGCATGGTGTAGGGGTGACTGCCGAATCGGGCACCCAACCCACCGGCAAGCGAACGGAGGACCAGGTCCCACCCGCCACTCCCGGCCTGGTGCTGTGTGCCGTCGACGAACCACTCGCCCGCGCGTGGCGATCCGTTGTGGACACCATGACCGGCTCCGTGCGCGTGCACCGGGGTTCGGTGCTGGACGTCGTCGCCGACGCCGTGGTGAGCCCGGCGAACTCGTTCGGCTGGATGCGCGGCGGGATCGACGCGGTGTACGCCCGGGCCTTCCCGTACGCCGAGCAGAACGTGCGCAGCACGATCCTGGCCTACCACGGCGGCGAACTCCCCGTCGGCAGCGCGGTCGTGGTCCCGACCGGCGAGCCGGCCCCGGCGTGGCTGATCAGCGCCCCCACGATGCGGGAACCGGGCGAACGGCTGCCCGCCGACACGGTCCACCCCTACCTCGCGGCGCGGGCGGTGTTCCTGCAGTGGCGCGACGCCGTGCTCGAACAGGGCGTGCCGGTGCGCTCGGTCGTGGAGACCATCGCGATGCCCGGGCTGGGCACCGGCGTCGGCGGGGTCGACCCGCGCACCTGCGCCCGTCAAGTCGCGGCCGCCTGGGACGAGGTCTTCCGGCGGAACTGATGCTCCCGCCCTGGTCAGGGGCGGGAAACCGGCCCCGTTGGGGATGCGTGTAGAAGGTCACAGCGCATTCACGGGCGGTAAGCCCTACCGTTGAGGCTGCGTTACCGGGATGTCGGGGATGCCGACGCCAGCCCAGCCCACCGACGGGCAAGGAGTGTGGGAATGCCACGGGTACGTGAGCTCAGCCCGTACGTCGAGCTCCACCGCGAGCAGTGGCGGGAGCTGCGCCGCAGCACCCCGTTGCCGCTGACCGCCGAGGAGCTGCGCGGTCTGCGGGGACTCGGCGAGCAAATCGATCTCACCGAGGTCGCCGAGGTCTACCTGCCGCTGTCCCGGCTGATCAACCTGCAGGTCGCAGCCCGGCAACGGCTGTACGAGGCCACCACGACGTTCCTCGGCGAGGACTGCCGCGGCACGAAGGTGCCGTTCGTGATCGGCATCGCCGGCAGCGTCGCGGTCGGCAAGTCGACCACCGCGCGCATCCTGCGCACGCTCCTCGCCCGCTGGCCGGACCACCCGCGCGTCGACCTGGTGACCACCGACGGCTTCCTCTACCCGAAGGCCGAGCTGGTCCGCCGCGGGATCATGCACCGCAAGGGCTTCCCGGAGAGCTACGACCGCCGCGCGCTGCTGCGGTTCGTCTCCGACGTCAAGTCCGGCGCCGAGTCGGTCAGCGCGCCGGTGTACTCGCACCTGGCCTACGACATCCTGCCCGGCGAGGAGCAGGTGGTGCGGCGCCCGGACATCCTCATCATCGAGGGCCTGAACGTGCTGCAGCCCGGCCCGAGCCTGACCGTGTCGGACCTGTTCGACTTCTCCATCTACGTCGACGCGCACATCGAGGACATCGAGCGCTGGTACGTGGAGCGGTTCCTCAAGCTGCGCGGCACGGCGTTCGCGGACCCGGCCTCGCACTTCCACCACTTCGCCACGCTGGACGACGTCGAGGCCCGCGCCGAGGCGCGGCACCTGTGGCGCACCATCAACGAGCCGAACCTGGTGGAGAACATCCTGCCGACACGCCCGCGCGCCACGCTGGTGCTCCGGAAGGACCCCGACCACAGCATCAACCGCGTGCGCCTGCGCAAACTGTAGGCGCCCTCGGCCGAACGGCTGATCCGGTGAACGCGGTGGTAACCGGTTGGCCGATACCGCCGGCACCTCGCAAAGCCCACCCTGGAAGTCAGGAAATACGCCCTGACCAGGGAGGAGGCAGGCCGGTGTTCACAATCATCATGACCTGGATCGGTGCCATGCTCGGTATCGCGGTGCTGTTGGTGATGGCCTTCGGTGCGTTCGTCGTCGATTTCGAGGACGCCCTCGCCGACCGCCGCCGCAACCGGCCCGTCAAGCCGGCCGCCGCGCACGGCCCAGCGGCCGGGCTCTAGTCCTCCGGTTCCACGTCCAGCTCGTCGAGGGCGGCGACGTAGTCGTCGAGGTCGAACTCGAGGTCGCCGTCCTCGCCGGCGACCAGCCGGTCCTCCAGGACCGCCGTCAGCTCGGCCAGCACCTCGTCGCGTTCCAGGCCGGCCGCGGTGAGGCGCTGGGCGGCCGCCCAGGTCTCGGCGGGCTCGCCGTCCCACAGCTGGTCGACCACGGTGGTCAGCGCCACCGCGCGCAGGTCGGGCTCGTCGTCGTCGAACTCCGCGGCGAACTCGCTCAGCACCAGCACGCGGCGCTGGCCGGGGTCGGACGGGTCGAGCTCGACCTCGTCGTCCTCGGTCTCCACGGTCAGCGACGGGAGGGCGAACTGGCGGCGTTCGAGCAGGTCCTGGACCTCGTCCGGGGGCAGGCCCTCGGATCCGGCGAGGTAGACGTCCAATGCGGACTCGGCCTCCGGCTCGCGGTCGTCCAACCGGTCCTCGACCGCCTCGACCAGGGCCGTCAGCGCGTCCTCGGGAAGCCCGTCGCGCTCGCCGAACACCCGCGCCCAGACCGGCAGCAGGGCGGCCATCGCGGCGTCCTGCTCGTCGGTGAGCTCGATCTGCCCGTCGTCCACGAAGTCCACAAAGGACTCCAGCTTGGCTGGCCCGGCCCGCAGCGGCCGGCGGGGGTCGTGCTCCATGCCGAACTCGATCAGCCGCAGGGCCACCACCCGGGCGTCCTCGCTGTCGCCGAGCTCGCCGGCCGCGGCGGCGAAGAACGAGTCGATGATCTCAGCCTGCTCCTCGACGGTCAGCGGCTCCGGCGCGTCCGCCTCCGGCGGCTCGGGCAAGGTGCGCAGCCGGGCCAGCGCCAGCGCCCGGAACCGCACGAAGTCCTCGCCCACCTCGGGCTCGGCCTGCCACTCGGTGCCGGCGAAGGCGTCCGCGATCACCTCGTACGCCTGCTCCTGGCTGATCTCCTCGCTGGTCACGGACTCGTCCACGGCCCGCAGGTCCGCCAGCACCTCCCGCGGCGACTCGACGATCGCGGCGTCGCTGACCCACCCGCCGAAGCTGCCGTAGTTGATCGACACGACCAGGCCGTGGTCGCCGAAGGAGACCACCACCGAGCTCTCGTCCCCGTAGACGTCGGTGGTGCGCCAGCACTCGCCGGGCGTCACCTGGTTCAGCCGCGCCGCCCAGGCCGGCTCGGGCAGCCCGAACTTCTCCAGCGCCAGTGCCGCGGCTTCCCGCTGGCCGGCGTCGGTGGCCAGGACGCGCAGCGCGGCCAGCGGCGCCACCAGGCGCTCCGGCCGCGCGGTGCGCTCGGCGAGGTCGATCAGGCCGGCCGCGAGGTCGTCGTCGGCCTCCCACCACTCGCCGAGGATCTCCGAGGTGACCAGCTCGACGCGGGTCGGATCGGCGTCGTCCCCCAGCTCGGCGAAGGCGTTCAGGACCTCGTCGAAGGGCGTCTCCAGCTGCGGCACCTCGGTCATGGCGGACATGGTCGCACCAGCGGCGCCCGTTGCGGCGCGCGGGACCGGCGTTTCACTCCTTGGGCAACGCGATCCGGGCATTCCGGATCTCGGTGAGCAACCGGGCCTTGCGCCGGTGGGTGGCGACCAGATCGGCGAGGTAAGGCGCGAAGTCCGCCGGGCGGCCGACGGTGCGGTGGAGCGTGCGCAGGCGGCGCAGGACGCGGGCCGCCTCGCGGTAGTGCTCGACGGTCCGGCGGGCGATCAGCTCCGCGACCCGGCGGCGGTGGACCTCCAGCAGCGCGGCCGCCTCGTCGCGCCGGCCTGCCGCGACCAGGGCGTCGATCAGCGCCTCGGCGTGCTCGGGGGTCGGCGCGGCCTCGAACTCCGCGCGGCGCAGGCCCAGCACGTCGTCGGCCAGCGCGGCCTCCGCCGGGTCCTGCTTGAGCGCCCTGGCCGCGTAGCCGATCGCCTCCCCGGTCCGGCCGGCCGCACGCAGGACGCGGACGATCCGCAGGCTCGCCTCCATCCGCGGCAGCTGCTTCGCCAAGATCGCGACCAGGCCGTCCACGTCGCCGGAGACCTCCACGAGCTGCTCGTGCAGGCGCTCCGCGACCGGATCCGGGCGGGCCTTGTCCACGTGCGAGCGCAGCCGGGCCAGCCCGGCCTCGCCGAGCGGGCCGGCGAACTCGGCCAGGTCGATCTCGGCCCGCCCGTCCATCGCGATGCCACCCAGCCAGTCGGCGAGCTCCACCGGGTCCGGTGGGCGGGCGGCGCAGGCGCGGGCGTACAGGCCGAGCGCCCGCCGCAGCTCCGCGCCGTCACCCTCGCGGCGGATGCGTTCCACGGTGCGGCGGGCCAGCGGGGCGACGTCGGCGCGGGTGCCGGAGTCGAGCAGGCGCTGCACGGTGTCCAGGACCGGGCCGACCGTGCTCGGTTCCGGCTCGCGGACCCCGGCTCGCGCCGTCAGCGACCTCCGCAGCTCCGGATCGCGTTCGGCCTGGTCGTGCAGCAGCCCGGCCAGCGTCTCGGGATCCAGGGATGTCAGGTAGGCGCGGAGGTCGGTCACGCCGCACATCCTGGCCTACCGGTCGCGCCCACGGCCGGGCGCTCACGCCCCCACGGTGGTCGCTTTCCGTGGGGGCCCCTGTTTCGGCACGGCGATCCGCGCGTTGCGGACCTCGACCAGCAGCCGCGTCTTGCGCTTGTGCGTCTCCACCAGGCCGGCCAGGTACTCACCGAACTCCGGCACCCGGTCCGCGCGCTTGTGCAGGGCACGCAGCTCGCGCAGCCGCTGGGCCGCCTCGCGGTAGCCGTCCGGGTCCCGCAGCTCGATGAGCTCCTCGACGTGCAGCCGGTAGACGGGGATCGCCGCGGCCGGATCGCGCTCGGCGAGCTGGGCGAGAGCCTGGGCGCGTTCGGCCGGCCAGCGGTTCAGCTCCTCGGCAGCGGCCCGCAGCGCGCGATAGGTGTCCGGGGACGGGTTGCGGCGGAACTCGGCCCGGCGCAGGGCGAGCACACCCTCCCGGGGGTGCACGACGGTGCGCGCGGCGTGCGCGATCGCCTCGCCGTGCCGGCCCGCGGAGCGGAGCAGCCGGACGATGCGCAGCGTGGTGGCCGGGGTGGGCGGCTGCTCGGCCAGGATCGCCAGCAGGGTGTCGACGTCGCCGGTCACCTCGGCGATCTGTTCGACCAGGCGGCGGGCGGCCCCACTGCTCGGTTTGCCGTCCAGCGCGGCGCGGAGGTGCTGCAGGCCCTCGTCGCCGAGCGCGACGGCGAAATCGGCGAGGTTGATCTCGGGCCAGCCGGGGCGTTCGAGCTGGGTGTCCAGGATCCAGTCGGCCAGCTCACGCGGATCCGGCCGGTGGGCGGCGCAAGCGCGGGCGTAGAGGCCGATGGCGCGGCGCAGCTCGGCGCCGGTGGCGTCGCTGTCGGCCATCCGGCGGGCGAGCGGGGTCAGGTCGGCCTGGGTGCCCGCGTCCAGGAGCCGCTGCAGGGTGTCCAGGATCGGGCCGACCTTGCCGTGCGCGACCGCGCGCAGCTCCAGCTCGTGCCGCAACCGCGGGTCGCGGCCGGCCTGCTCGAGGAGCAGGTCGGCGAGGGTCTCCGCGTCGAGAGTGCGCAGGTAGCCACGCAGATCCGGGGCGGAGGTCATGCGCTCATCCTGCCGTACCCGATGGGAGGAGAACGTCACCCGACAGCGTCAATTTCCCGGACCGCACTGACGCTGCGTGAGCATCAGCAGGGGCTGAGCCACTGGAAGAAGTACCCGGTGGACGCTTCCCGATCGAGGTCGTCCAGGAGCGGAACGGGCGAGATCTCCGGCACGCTGCGCGGGTACGGGCGCCAGCGGCCCGCATCGGCGAGGTAGTACAGCGACCACATCTCGTCCAGGCCGTAGCGGAGCTGGGCGAAGGGCCGCTCGGCCGGCCCGTCACCGGCCCACGCGGCCCGCCGCTCGACGAGGGTCACGATCCGCCCGCGCCACCGGGACAGCACCGTGTACTCGCCGCGCTGATCAGCCGGAACCCGCCGCTCACACCAACGATCGATCTGGCGTTGCTGCAGCTCGGGAATCGGCGACATACCCACAGTGATACCGCAACTCGACGGGATCGGGTGGCACCGGATACTGCCCCCTGTGACACTCGACGATCTGCGACGGCGGCTGGCCGAGTTCGCCGCCGCCCGGGACTGGCAGCGGTTCCACACCCCGAAGAACCTGGTGATGGCCCTGTCCGGCGAGGTCGGCGAGCTGACCGCGCTCTTCCAGTGGCTCACCCCGGAGGAGTCCGCGCGGATCCTCGACGACCCCGCCTCCCGCGCCGCCGTGCTCGACGAACTCGCCGACGTCACGCTCTACCTCACCCGCCTGGCCGACGTGCTCGGCGTCGACCTCCTCGAAGCCGCCCAGGCGAAGATCGATCGCAACGAGTCCCGCTTCCCGGCTGATCGTTTCGACTAACCTGGCAGGCGCGGCCCGACGGGCACCGAAGCAGCCGCTTCGTCGCTGCCCCCACCCGCACGTGGATGACGCGTGCCCAGTGGGGGAATCGAAGTGGCTCTTGTCCGGCACAGTGCCGCACACCTGCTCGCGGAGGCGAACACCGGCCAGTTGCCCAGGACCCTGAACGACCAGGCCGGTTTCCAGTGGGGACACCGGGTCGCCGCGAGCGAGGTGCGCTCGTGGGCAGGCAGCCTGCCGCCCTTCCTGGCCGACGTGGTGGACGCCGGGCTGGGCCGGGTCGAGGTGCTGCTGGAACACCGCTTGCCGCACAGCCCGAAGCGGGTGGACGTGGTGCTGTGCGGGGTGCACCCGAGGACGGGTGCGGCCAGCTACGTCCTCGTCGAGCTGAAGCAGTGGTCGAAGGCGGAACTGCTGGCGGCGGACCTCGTGCTGATCGACTCGCGCCGGGAACCGGTGCTGCACCCGGTCGAACAGGTCCGGCGGTACTGCGAGTACCTCGTCGATTCGACGCCCGCACTGGCCGAGGCGCCGCACGCGGTGCACGGCATCGCCTACCTGCACAACGCGGAGTCGGCGGGGGTGCCGACGCTGCACCAGTACCAGCCGAGCGAGTTCGGCTCGCTGTTCACCATGGACGACAAGGCGAAGCTGGCCGACCGCCTGCGGGCGGTCCTCGACCCCGCCGCCGACCGCGACGCGGCCCGCCGGGCGGCCGACGAGTTCCTCGGCTTCGCGCACGCCCCCACCAAGCCGCTGCTCGACCTCGCCGCCCGGGAGATCCAGGAACGGGAGCAGTTCGTCCTGCTCGACGAACAGCAGGTCGCGGTCGAACTCGTCCGGCAGGCGGTCGAGCGGGCCCGCGCCGCCCAGACCCGCACGGTGGTCGTCGTCCTGGGTGGCCCAGGCTCGGGCAAGAGCGTCATCGCGCTGAGCCTCCTCGGTGAGCTGGCCCGAGCCGGCCGCCGGGTGCACCACGCCACCGGGTCCAGCGCGTTCACCAACACGATGCGCCGTATCGCCGGGCGGCGGAACCGCCGGGTCCAGACGCTGTTCAAGTACTTCAACGACTACCTGGAGTCCGCACCGCGCGAGCTGGACGTGCTGATCTGCGACGAGGCCCACCGGATCCGGGGAACGAGCGTCAAGCGCTACACCAAGCGGCACGTGCGGGAGAAGGCCGGGCGGCAGATCGACGAGCTGATCGGCGTCGCGTCGGTGCCGGTGTTCCTGCTCGACGAGAACCAGACCGTCCGGCCCGGTGAGATGGGCTCGCTCGCGGAGATCACCGCCGCCGCCGAAGCGCTCGGGTGCCGCCTGGAGGTCGTCCGGCTCAACGGCCAGTTCCGCTGCGGCGGGTCGGACGCGTTCGACACCTGGGTGGCCCGGCTGCTCGGCCTGGACCGGTTGCCGCCGGTCCCGTGGAGCAAGCTGGCCGGGGACGACGAGTTCGTGGTCACCGCGGCATCGAACCCGCCCGGTCTGGAGGCGTGGCTGCGTCAGCGCATGGACGACCTCGGCGGCACCGGCCGGTTGTCCGCGGGGTACTGCTGGCGGTGGAGCGATCCGGAGTCCACTCCGGACGGTCGCCGGCTGGTGGACGACGTGACGATCGGCGGGTGGGCCCGGCCGTGGAACGCCAAGCCGGGCCAGCGGGTCCCGGACGCGCCGGAGTCGTACTACTGGGCCTCCGACGAGCGCGGCTTCGGGCAGGTCGGGTGCATCTACACCGCGCAGGGCTTCGAGTACGACTGGTCCGGGGTGATCTTCGGACCGGACCTCGTCCGCCGCGACGGGCGCTGGGTGGCCCGCCGCGAGCACTCCCACGACCCGGCCGCGCGCAGGGCGGACGATCTGGAGTTCGGCCGGCTCGTGCGGAACACCTACAAGGTGCTGCTCACCCGCGGGATGCGGGGGACCTGCGTGTACTCGACCGATCCGGAGACCCAGGCGTTCCTGGCGGAGATGGCCGGGTAGCGCGGCGAGCGGCGGATCTCCGGCCGCTGGGGTGGTTAGGCTGGTGGCATGGCCATCGAAGTGCTGCTCGTCGACGATCACGAGGTCGTGCGGCGCGGCCTGCGGGAGATGCTCAGCGACGAGCCGGACATCGAGGTCGTCGCCGAGGCGGGCAGCGCCGACGAGGCACTCGCCGTGGCCATGCACGTCGAACCGGACGTGGCGGTCGTCGACGTGCGGCTCGGCGGAACCGACGGCGTGGCGCTGTGCCGGGAGTTGCGGGCGCGGCCGAACCCGCCGTACTGCCTGGTCCTCACCGCCTTCGACGACGAGGAAGCCATGGTCGGCGCGATCATGGCCGGGGCGTCGGGGTACCTGCTGAAGCAGGTCCGCGGGCAGGACGTGGTCAACGCCGTCCGGGAGGTCGCCGCCGGCCGGTCGCTGCTCGACCCGGTCACCACCGCGCGCGTGCTGGACAAGCTGCGGCACCCGGCCGACGACGAGCTGGCGCGGCTCACCGAGCGGGAACGCACGGTGCTGGAGCTGATCGGCGAGGGCCTGTCCAACCGGGAGATCGCCGAGCGCCTGTTCCTCGCCGAGAAGACGGTGAAGAACCACGTCACGTCCGTGCTGTCCAAGCTGGGCATGCAGCGCCGCACGCAAGCCGTGGCGTGGGTGGCGCGCCGCAGCAAGTAGTCCGGCCGACTGCTCCCCGCACCGTGTTCGCCACTCCGCGCGCCGTGTTCGCCACTCCCCGCGCCGTGTTCGCCCCTCCGCGCGCCGTGTTTGCCGCTGCGGGCGCCGTGTTTGCCGCTCCGCGTCGCCATCGCCGATGCTGACTGGCCGGCCCGTGCCCGGAACAACCAACACGAGGGCCGGGATGGCGAACACGCTGCCCGGAACGGCGAACACGCGGACCGGAGCGACCAACACGCGGACCGGAACGGCCAACACGCGGACCGGGATGGTGAACACGCTGCCCGGGGCGGTGAACACGCCGGCGGGGGCGGGGGACGCGGGGGCGCGCGGTGGAGTTGCGGTCCCGTACCGGTCCCGTAGTGGTCCAGTCCCGCGGCCTGTCCGGTGCCAGCGTCGGGTCACCGGTGACCGATAGCATCCCGCGGCATGAAGTTCCGCAAAACCGCCACCGTCCTCATCGGACTCACCCTGGTGAGCGCCGCCTTCCCGGCGACCGCATCCGCCGCCACGCCGAAGCTGAGCTGCGTCAAGGCGAAGGATCACGGCTGGCCCAGCTACGAGGCGACCGCCACCAACAAGTGCGCCGGCAGCGTGCAGGTCAAGTTCATCATCAACAACGACTTCGACTCCGGCTGGCGCACCGTCAAGCCCGGCAAGAGCAACACCTACGGGCACGCCCCGTGGGCCGGGCTGGACGGGCTGCGGATCAAGTACCGGGGCAAGGAGTACTTCAACCCGGGCTGATCGGCGCTCGGCCGGCGCGCTCGTCCAGCGGCAGCTCGAACGCGACGAGCGTGCCCAGGCTCGGCGAGGAGTTGAGGTAGAACTTCCCGCCCGCGCGTTTGGCCCGTTCCTCCAGGTGCCGCAGGCCGCGGGTCTGCACGTCCTGCGGCACCCCGGCACCGTTGTCGCGAACCCGCAGACGGACCTCGTTCCGGTCGCGCACCAGCGTCACCCTGGTCTCGCTCGCCCCGGAATGGCGCACCACATTGGACAGTGCTTCCCGCAGCGCCGCGCGGATGTGATCGGCCCGCTCGGCCGGGATGTCGGCCAGCTCGCCGGACAGCTCCAGCGTGGGCGGGAAGCCGAGCAGCTCCCCCGCGATCCGCACCTCGGCCCGCGCCGACTCCGCCAGGTCGGTGGCCGGCGGTTGCTCCGCCTCGGGCTCCGGCGAGCGCAGCTCGCGCACGGTGTGCCGGATCTCCTCGATCGTCTCGTCGAGCTGGTCGATCGCCTCGCCGAGCCGGCTCGCGTCCGTTCCGGCGAACCGTTTCCGCATGCGGCGGCGCACCCGGTCCAGCTGCATGCCGGCCGCGTAGAGCCGCTGCACGATCACGTCGTGCAGCTCGCGGGCGATGCGCTCGCGCTCCTGGTAGAGCGTGATCCGGTGCCGGTCGTTCGCCGCCTCGGCCAGCGCCAGCACCACGCCGACCTGCGCGGCGAACGCGGTGAGCACCTCGACGGTGGCCTGGTCGAACGGCCGTCCGCCCCGTTCCCGGTACACCGCGAGCGCGCCCAGCACCCGGCCGCCTGCCCCGAAGGGCGCGGCCGCGAACGGGCCGAACCGGCGCAGCTCGGCCGGCACGTACGGGGCCGTGCGCGGATCAGTGGTCATGTCGTCCGCGACGACCGTTACACCGCCGCGGGCGACCTGCCCGGCCGCGGACTCGGCGGGCAGCACCACACCTCGCGGGTCGTCGCTGTGCGTGCCGTGGGCGGCTTCGACGGACACCGTGCCGTCCTCGGCGCGGACCATCACCACGCACAGGTCGGCGCCGGCCAGTTCGGCGGCCTGGTGCACCACCGAGTCCAGAACCATGGCCGGGTCGCCGCCGGACAGGGCGGCGGTGGTGATTTCCGTGGCCGCGGACAGCGCGCTGGCGGCGAGGGTCGGTTCCATGAGCAGTGTCAAGCGTAGCCGCCTTCCAACGCCGGGATTCGCGGGCGGACCCGCCCGTCCTGCACCTCCACGACGAGGTCGGCCTCGGCCGCCTCGTCCGCGCGGTGGGTGACGTGGACGACGGTCCGGCCGGCCAGTGCGGTGCGCAGGTTCGCGCGCAGCCGCCGGGCGGTGGACTCGTCGAGGTGCGCGGTCGGCTCGTCGAGCAGGACGAGATCCGCGTGCGGTGCCGCGACGAGCGCCCGCGCGACCGCGAGCCGTTGTGCCTGCCCGCCGGACAAGCCGCTCCCGGCGCCATCGAGGACCGTGTCCAGCGGCAGCTCCAGGCAGGCCAGCCGCAGGGCTTCCCGTAGCCGGTCGTCGTCGGCGTGCGGGTCGGCCAGGCGCAGGTTCTCCGCGACCGTGGTCGAGACGAGCTGCGGTTCCTGGGGTGCCCAGGCCACTGCCGCGGCCGTGGTCAGGCACCCGCGCTGGGCGGGCAGGAAACCCAGCAGGGCGGCCAGCAGGGTCGACTTGCCGGCTCCGGACGGCCCCACCACGGCGACGTGCGCGCCGTCCGGGATCCGCAGGTCGACGTCTCGCAGGACCGGGGTGGTCCAGCCGATGTCAGCGTGCTCGATGGCGATCGGGCCGGTCGGCACCGGCGGCTGCGCCCGCGCGTTCTCGACCTCGGCGATGCGGGCCGTGGCGGCGCGCAACGGATCCCAGTGCTGGGCGACCGGTGGCAGCGTGGCGAGCACCTCGGCGAGCGCCAGCGGCACCAGCGCCAGGACGGGCGCGAGCACCGGGTCGATGCCGGACCCGGCGGCGAGACCGATCCCGGCGACCGCGGCGGCCCCGGTGACCAGCGTGATCAGCGCGTCGGCCGCACCGGCGCCGAACGCCTGCCGCCGGGCCTGGTGCGCCAGCCGCCCGTCGGCGTCTGCGAGTTCGGCGCGGCGGCGCCGGTGGGCGCCGAACGCGATCAGCTCGGCGGCGGCCTCGAACAGCCCGAGGACCTGGGCGCTCACCGTCCGGCGGCCGCTCGCGAGGGTTGCGGTCGCCCGGCGCTCCAGCCGCAGGGCGAGCGCCGGTGCGGCGAGGCCGCCGATCAGCACCGCGACGCCGAGCACGAACCCGGCCACCGGCAGCAGGATCGTCTGCACGGCGATCGCCCCGGCCAGCACGAGCACGGCGATCAGCGGCGGGGTGACCACGCGGGGCAGCAGGTCGCGGACGGCGTCGACGTCGGCGACGAGCCGCCGCTGCCCCTCGCCGGACCGCAGGCCGAGCGCGCGGGCGGGTCCGAGCCGGACCAGGCCGCGCCACAGCCGGACCCGCAAGCGGCCGGCGATCCGCAACGCGGCGTCGTGCGTGATCAGCCGCTCCAGGTACCGCAGGGCCGCGCGCCCCAGCCCGAAGGCACGCACCCCGACGACGGCGACGGTCAGCGTCAGGATCGGCGGCTGCTGTGAGGCCTTGGCGATGAGCCAGCCGGACGTCGCGGTCAGCGCCACCCCGGCGAGCAACGCCAGCGCCCCGGCCACGGCACCGGCGCCGAACCGGCGGCTCACCACGCCCCGGAGCGGCTGCGAAGCCGTGGTGCCGGCGGCCGGGACGTGCGGCGTGGCCGCCGTCGCTGGGACGGCCACCGCCTGGCTATCCCGGTGGTGCGCGGCGACGAGCACCGCGGTGCCCAGCGGCAGTGTGGACGCGATGGCCGCCTCGACCAGGGCGGCGTGCGTGGCGTCCTGGTGTGCGGTGGGCTCGTCGAGCAGCAGGAGCCAGGCACCGTGCCGGACCCGCAGCACCGCCCGCGCGACCGCGACCCGTTGCCGTTGACCGGTGGACAGCTCGTGGACCGGCGCGTCGGCCAGCCCGGTCAGGTTGAGCTCCCGGAGCAGCGCGCCGACCTCGACCGGGTCCGGCGGTGCGCCGAGGGCCAGCTCCAGCTCGGCCCGCACGGTGCCGCCGGTGAAGGCCGGGTTCTGCGGTACCCACGCGATACCCCGACGAAAAGCCGACATGTCGACTTCATTCAAGGGTCGGCCGTCGACCAGCACCGTGCCCGCGGACGGCCGCACGAACCCCAGCAGCACCGCCAGCGTGGTCGACTTGCCGGCGCCACTGGGCGAATCGAGCCGGGTCACGGTGCCCGGCCGCACCGTGAACGTCTCGCCGTCCGGCGCGAACCCGCCGCGCCGCGCGACCCGCAGGCCCTCGACCCGCACCTCGCCGCGGCCGGGGACCGCGGTCCCCTCGGGCGCGGCCGGCACGGCCAGCACGTCGGTCACCCGGCGGACCGCCTCCACCCCGTCCTCGCTGGCGTGGAAGGCGGCGCCCACCGCGCGCAGCGGCTGGTAGCACTCCGGTGCGAGGATCAGCACGCCGAGCCCGATCGCGAGCGGCAGGTCCCCGCCGACCAGCCGCACCCCGATGACCACGGCGACCAGCGCGACCGACAGGGTGGCGGCCAGCTCCAGCACGAACGCCGAGGAGAACGCCACCTTGAGCGTCTTCAGGGTCGCCCGCCGGTGGTTCTCGGACACCCGCCGCACCGTCTCGGCCTGCGCCTCGGCGCGGCGGAACGCGGCCAGCACCGGCAGCGCGCGCACGAGTTCGAGCAGGTGACCGGACATCCGCTGCAGCGCGTCGGCGGCGGCCGCCGACCGGTCCGCGGTGTACTTGCCGACCAGGATCGCGAACAGCGGCAGCAACGGCACGGTCAGCGCGATGATCACTGCCGACGGCCAGTCGGCGAACAGCACGGCCGCACCCGCGGCCGGCGGCACCACCGCGGCGGTGACCAGCGCGGGCAGGTAGTCGGTGAAGTAGGCGTCGAGCGCGTCCAGGCCACGGGTGGTCAGCGCGGTCAGCTCACCCGGCCCGCGCCGCGCGATCCACTCCGGACCGAGCCGCAGCGCGTGGTCCACCGCCCTGGCCCGCAGCTCCTCCTTCGCCCCGGCCGCGGCGCGCGCGGCAACCACCCGCAGCGCCCACGCGATCAGGGCCCGCGCGGCGACCACACCGGCGAGGGCGATCAGCGCACCGGTCCCGATCCCCTGCCCGGCGACCACGGCGGCGCACACCGCGGCGAGCAGGAAGGCCTGCGCGACCAGCGCCGCCGCGTTGCCGAGCGCGAGCAGGCCGGAGAGGGCGAGCGCCCGGCGCGCGGCCGCGGACAACAGGGGCAGCGCGCCGAGCGGACCCTTTCCCGGACGCGTGGTGTCCGCTGTGGACACCGGTGCGGGAAGGACGGAACGTCCGGGAAAGTTCATGGGGTGTGCACCGGCGGGACGTGGGCGGTGCTGATCCGCTTGCGGAACACCCAGTACGTCCAGCCCTGGTAGACCAGCACGGCGGGGGCACCGAACGCGCCGACCCAGGTCATCACGGTCAGGGTGTACGGGCTGGACGCGGTGTTCGCGACCGTCAGCGAGTTCGCCGCGCCGAGCGTCGAAGGCAGCACGTCCGGGTAGAGCGCGCCGAACAGCGTGACCACGGCCGCCGCGATGGTGACCCCGAGTGCGGCGAACGCCTGCCCGTCCCGGTCGGCCACCAGCTTGCGCCACGCGGTCACCGCCGCCACCGCGGCGACCACCAGCGCGACGAGCGTCCACAGTGCACCCGCACCCCACTGGACGACCACCAGCAGCCCGAACAGCGGCAGCAACGCGACCGGCAGCGCGCGGACGGCGAACGTCCGCGCCCGCTCCCGAAGCTCACCCGCCGTCTTCAGCGCGAGGAACGCGGCGCCGTGCACGAGCGCGAACCCGACGACCGCGAGCGCACCGAGCAGCGTGTCCCACCGCACCGCCTCGAACGCGCCGCCGACGCGGTTTCCGTGCGCGTCCAGCGGCAGGCCGAGGACGGTGGTGGTCAGCAGCAGGCCGACGCCCAGCGGCGGGATCCACGAGCCGATCACGATGACCCGGTCCCAGTTGCGCCGCCAGCGGACCGAGTCGACCTTGCCGCGGTACTCGAACGCGACACCGCGGCCGATCAACGCGAGCAACACCAGCAGCAACGGCAGGTAGGCGGCCGAGAACAGCGACGCGTACCAGCTGGGGAAGGCCGCGAACATGGCGCCGGCCGCGACGATCAGCCAGACCTCGTTGCCGTCCCACACCGGGCCGATCGTGTTGATCAGCACCCGTCGCTCGGTGTCGTCCCGGCCGAGAACCGGCAGCAGCATGCCGACGCCGAAGTCGAAGCCCTCCAGGAACAGGTATCCCAGCCAGAAGAGCACGATGACGCAGAACCAGATCGTTTCCAGGCTCATGGCTGTTCCCTAGTAGGCGAAGGCAAGTGCCTGCTTGCCCTCTTCGTCGTTGTGCTCCGGAGGGATGACACCGTCGATCCCGCCGCGGACGTACTTGCGCATCAGGAAGACCTCGACCACGCCCAGTACGGCGTAGAGGCTGGTCAGCGCGAGCAGCGAGGTCCACACCTCGCCGGTGGAGAGCCGGGACACGGCCTGCGCGGTGAACATCCACACTCCGTCCACACCGGACGGGTTGGGCACCACGACGAACGGCTGCCGTCCCATCTCGGTGAAGATCCAGCCCGCGCTGTTGCCGATGAACGGTGTGGCGATGCTCAGCAGGGCCAGGCGCGGGAACCACCTCCCCTCCGGTATCCGCCCCCGGCGCGTCAGCCACAGCGCCAGCAGGCCGGTACCGGCCGAGATCGCCCCGAAGCCGATCATGATGCGGAAGCCCCAGTAGGTCACCGCCAGGTTCGGCACGTAGTCGATCGGTTTGCCGGCCAGTTCGCCGAGCGCCGGGTCGTCCGGGTAGTTCGTGCCGTAGTGGGCCTGGTACTGGGTCACCAGGTCCTCCACGCCCTTGACCTCGGTGCGGAAGTCGTTGTGCGCGAGGAAGGACAGCAGCGCCGGCACGGTGAACGTCTTGACGTCCTCGCAGTTCTGCGCGGTCACGTCGCCGATCGCGACGATCGAGAAGCTGGCGGGCTGCTCGGTGTGGCACAGCGCCTCGGCCGAGGCCATCTTCATCGGCTGCTGCTCGAACATCAGCTTGCCCTGGGTGTCGCCGGTGATGGCGAGCACGGCGAACGCGACGATCCCGGTCCAGCCGCCGAGCCGGATCGACGAGCGCCACACCGACCGGTGCTCGTCGTCGCTCCGGCGCTTGCGCCACAGGTGCCAGGCGCCGATCCCGACGAGGAAGGCCGCGGCGACCGAGAAGGCGCCGGCGATGGTGTGCGGGATCGCGGCCAGCGCGGTGTTGTTGGTCAGCACCGCCCAGATGGACCGCAACGTGGGCTTGCCGTTGACGATCTCGGCGCCGACCGGGTGCTGCATCCACGAGTTGGCGGCCAGGATGAAGTACGCGGAGGCGATCGTGGCCAGCGAGAACGCCCAGGCGCAGGCCAGGTGGACCTTCTTCGGCAGCCGGTCCCAGCCGAAGATCCACAGGCCGAGGAACGTGGATTCGACGAAGAACGCGACCAGTCCCTCCATCGCGAGCGGCGCGCCGAACACGTCGCCGACGAAGCGGGAGTAGGCGTTCCAGTTCATGCCGAACTGGAACTCCTGCACGATGCCGGTCACGACACCCATCGCGAAGTTGACCAGCAGCAGCTTCCCCCAGAACTTGGTCATCTTGTAGTAGCGCTGCTCACCGGTGCGGACCCAGGCGGTCTGCATTCCCGCGACGAGGACCGACAGTCCGATGGTGAGCGGGACCATGAGGAAGTGGTAGACGGTGGTGATCCCGAACTGCCACCGCGCCAGCTGGAGCACGTCCACGTCATTCAGCCTGCTCCGCCGGGGGGTCCGCCATCAGGTCCCGCGGTCCCGATCTTGCCGGGACCAAGGTCCCGGTGAGCTTTGACAAGCGGGGCGATCGTTCCGTATCTTCGCGTTATCCGGGTCGAGCGCCCCGGTTAATTGGAGGTCGAACATGAGTGAGCTGGTCCTGGTCACCGGAGCCACCGGACAGCAGGGTGGAGCCGTGGCCCGGCGGTTGCTGGCGGAGGGCCGCCGGGTCCGTGCACTGACGCGCGATCCGACGCGGGCCGGTGCGCTGGCGGAGGCCGGCGCCGAGGTGGTGCGCGGCGACCTGGCGGACGAGGCGTCGCTGGCCGCCGCGATGACCGGCGCGACCGCGGTGTTCAGCGTGCACCCCGGCCCGCTCGCACCGGGCCAGGACGAGGTCCGCGACGGCAAGCTGGTGGTCGACACCGCGCGCGCCGCGGGCGTCCGGCACGTGGTCTACAGCTCGGCGCTGGCCGCCGACATCGTCCAGCCGGGGAAATGGGAGCTCGAGCAGTACCTGGCAGCGAGCGGCCTGCCGTACACGATCCTGCGGCCCTCGTCGTTCATGGAGAACTACCTGAACCCGCTGTTCGGCCTCCGGGACGGCGCACTGCGCACCGCGCTCGCACCGCACGTCCGGCAGCAGCTGATCGCACTCGACGACATCGCCGCCCTGGCCGTCGCCGGCTTCGACGGGCGGCTCGACGGCCGCACGCTGGCCCTGGCCGGGGACGCGCGCACCCCCGGCGAACTGGCCGCCGCGATCAGCGCGGCTCTCGGGGTCACCGTGCCGTACGAGCAGCTGCCCATCGAGGAACTGCGGAAGATCAACGCGCGCTTCGCGCGGGGATACGAATACCTCAACAACAATCCGGAACCCACCGTGGACATCGCCGCGCTGCGCGCCCTGCACCCCGGGCTGATGACCTTCGCGGACTGGCTGGACCGGGCCGGTGCCGCGCAGCTCAACGCAATCTTCGGCGCGGCGAAACAGAATGTGAGCCCGGCCCAGAAATAGTTCTGGATAGCCGAAAACCGGCAATTCGCGAAACCGATTCGCTAGAAATGCCGGCCACTCCCCTTTATCGTTGCAGAGGAAAGGGGAGTGGAAACCACCGTGAGTACCGCACTGCTGGCACTGCTCAGCGCGTACGTGCTCGTCCTGGCCGTCGAACTGCCGGACAAGACGATGATCGCCACGCTGGTGCTGACCACGCGGTTCCGCGCGTGGCCGGTCCTGGCCGGGGTGTCGCTGGCGTTCGCCGTGCAGTCCACGATCGCGGTGCTGTTCGGCAAGGCGCTGACGCTGCTGCCGGAGAGCCTGGTCGCGACCGTCGTCGCCGCGCTGTTCGCGATCGGGGCGGTCCTGCTGCTGCGCGAGGGCTTCTCGACACCGGACGAAAGCGGTGAGGACGCGGCGCGCCAGGGCGTGCGGCCGGTGTCGTTCCTGCGCGCCGCGGCCACCTCGTTCGGCGTGTTGTTCGCCGCGGAGTGGGGTGACGCGTCGCAGCTGGCCACGGCCGGGCTGACCGCCCGGTACGGCCACCCGCTGATGGTGTTCACCGGCTCGCTGCTCGCGTTGCTCACGGTCGCGGCGATCGCGGTGTTCGTCGGGCACAAGGTGCGCGGCCGGCTCAAGCCGAAGCTGCTGCAGCGCGTCGCCGGTTTCGTCTTCGTCGCGTTCGCCCTGGTGGCGGCGTGGCAGGCGGTCACCGCCTGACCGGTCAGCCGGCTGTCGCCGGCGCGAAGGCGCTGATCAGTCCGGTGAACGCACGCCTGATCCGCCCGGGTTCGGCGTCACCGGTGAGCACCAGGCGGTGGAGCACGCCGACCAGCGCGAGGGCCAGCGCCGCCGGATCGGCGGCCGCGGTGACCCGGCCCGCCCGCTGTTCGCCGGCGAGGTAGGCGGCGGCAGCGTTTTCGATCGCGTCGAAGCCGGCGGTGTTGTCCCCGAGCACGGCCTGGACGCGTTCGGCCAGTTCCGGGCGCGAGACGAGCAGCCGCGCCAGAGCCAGGACTGAAGCGGGCGACGCCGAGAGCACGGCCTCACACAGGTTGCCGGCGACATCGCCCGTGCCGACCCGCCCCGGCAGGCTCGCGGCACCGGCGGAGACCAGGAACGCGCGATCGACCGCGTAGGCGGCGAGGAAGTCGTCGACATCGGCGAAGTGCGCGTACAGCAGTCCGGTCGCGACTCCGGCTTCGCCGGTGACCGCACGGCCGCTGAGCCGGCCCGCCCCGTCCCGGGCGATCACCCGCTCAAGCGCGGCGAACAGCTGCTGCCGGAGCTCCGGGATGGCGACACCTCTGGGCACGACGGCCAGCCTACCCGCTTGCACCGAGTTTGAGCACGTGTTCATAATAGATTTGAACACTTGCTCAAACTTGACTGGAGGAGCCAGCGTGGCTGAGGGCTTGGGACATCACAACCGGGCAGTCGTGGCCGGTGCCGGCATCGCCGGATTGGCGACCGCGCTGCGACTGCACCGGGCTGGGTGGCAGGTGCTCGTCGTGGAGCGGGCCCCGGCGCGCCGCAGCAGCGGCTACCTGGTGAACCTGCTGGGACAGGGTTACGACGCCGCGGACCGGCTCGGCGTGCTGCCCGCGCTGGCGGACCGGGACCTCGGGGTGTTCACCTCGATCCTCGTCCGGGCCGACGGCCGGCCGAAGTTCACGATCCCGGCGGCGCTCGCGCAGGCCGCGCTGGGCCCCCGCGCGATGACCGTGTTCCGGGGCGACCTGGAGTCCGCGTTGTACGAGGCCGCGCGCGACGCCGTCACGATCCGCTTCGGCACCGCGGTGCGGTCGGTCGCCCAGGACCGGGACGGGGTGGACGTCACGCTGAGCGACGGCACCACGGAGCGTGCCGAACTCCTCGTCGGCGCGGACGGGGTGCACTCCGGTGTCCGCGAGCTCGTCTTCGGCCCCGAGGCGGGCTTCCGCGTCGATCTGCGGCACCTGGTCGCCGCGTTCCCCCTCGACCGGGTGCCGCAGAACGTGCCGGACGGTGCGGGAGCGACCTTCATCGGTCCACGCCGGACGGCCGCGCTGATCAACCTCGGACCGGGCCGGTCGTCGGCGTTCTTCACCTACCGAGTTGATGATCCCTCCGCCGAACTGGCCCGCGGACCGGTAGCCGCTCTCGGTTCCGCCTTCGGGGATCTGGGCGGCGGTGTGCCCGACGCGCTGCGCCGGCTGGCGGCCGCGCCGGAAACTGCCTACTTCGATTCCGTCAGCCAGGTGGTGATGGACGAGTGGCACCGCGGCCGGGTCGTGTTGCTCGGCGACGCGGCCTGGTGCGTCTCGCTGTTCGCGGGGTACGGCGCCGCCCTCGCGCTCGCCGGGGCGGACCAGCTCGGCACCGCACTGGGCGAACACCCCGGCGACGTCGCGGCGGCGCTGGCGCAGTGGGAGGCACAACTGCGTCCGGAGATCCGGACGCGGCAGGCGCTGGCCCGCAAGGGCACGAGCCAGTACGCGCCGCCCAGCAGGGCCCATGTGTGGGCGCGTGACCTGATGATCCGCGCCATCCAGCTTCCGGGGATCCGCGGTCTCGTGCAGCGCTCCGTCCGGCGCGACCACGGCTGACCCGCCGGCGTCAGCGCCCGCGCAGCACCTCGGCGACCGCGGCGGCCGCCTCGGCCACCCGCGGCCCCACGGTCTCGGTGTCGACCGGGCCGAGCGCGATCACCCCGACCGCGGCGCGCAGGCCCGGCACCCCACGCACCGGCGCGGCCACGCCCGAGGTCCCACGCTGGGGTTCGCCGGTGACCACCACCCAGCCGCGGCCGCCGCGGCGCAGCGCCATCGCCTTGCCGGCCGCGCCGACGCCGATCGGGTGGCGAGCGCCGACCCGGTAGGCGACGTGGAAGTCGGTCCCGGACGGCTCGACGGTGACCAGCGGCTCGACCAGATCGCCTTCGGCGATCGACAGGTGCGCGGTCGCACCGCAGGCCTCGGCCAGCTCCCGCAGCACCGGGCGGGCCGCCTCACGCAGCTGCGGGACAACCTGACCGGCCAGCCGCAGCAACCCGGCACCCAGCCGGACCTTGCTGCCGTCGCGCCACACCAGCCCGCGCTCGGTCAGCGGCACCAGCAGCCGGTAGACGGCGGCGCGGCTCGCGCCGATCGCGGCGGCCAGTTCGGAGATGGTCGCCGCGTCACCGTCGGCGTCGGCCACGGCCTGCAGCAGCGCCAGGCCGCGGTCGAGGGTCAGCGAGCCTTCCGCGGTCACTACAGCAGGCCGAGCGCCTCGAGGTCGGCGGCCGGCGCCTCGAAGCTGTCGCAGGCGTAGGACCCGAACAGCGCGCGCACGGCCTTCGCGGCGGGCTCGGACAGCGCGCGCGCCTCCTCGGCGAGGGAATCCCCGTCGGTCGAGGCGAGCGCGGCGCGGACGTCGCCGCCGGAGAGGCTGCGCGCCACCGCGACGAGCAGGTTGAGGAAACCGTGGTGGGCGATGCCGTTGTCCGGGTCCTCGTGGCGGACCGCGCGGTGCAGGCTGTTGGTGGCCTTGAAGGATGCGCCGGGCGAGCCGCTGACGACCGCGAGGAAGTCGGCGACCTGGTCGATGCTGGGGAAGTTCTCGCTGGACTGGCCCCCGCAGCGGATCTTGGGCCAGCTCCCGTGCTCGATCACGCGCCGCACGCCGTCGAGCCAGCCGACACCCCGCCGCGGCTCGACCACGCGGATCACGTCCTCCGGCACGAACTCCGAGACCCGCTCCAGCCACACCTCGTCGACGTCCGAGGGCGCCGGCATCTCCACCATGCGCAGCGACAGCAGCTCACTGCGGGACTCGACGATCGAGATCGCCTTCGGCACGCCGCCCAATCCCGTGTCGATGATCAGCGACAGCGGCAACGGTTGCTTGGGCTTGATCTTGATCAGCTCGGTGATCAGCTCCGGCAGGCGGGACGCCTGGCACAGGAAGACGCCGAGCAGGCCCGCGCGGTCCCCCTCGCGACCGGCGAGGTAGTTCCGCAACGCATCGGGCATCGTCGCCGTACCGGGCGGGAAGAGCGCCGAGTCGTCTACGAGCCGCGCGAAGAGGGGCGGAATCCCGCGGGGGCCGGGGGGCGTGAGTTCCACAGCGCTTGACACAGGGCACACGCTAGTAGCGTACGGGTATCGGACAAACGTGTACGACTCCCGGACAGTTCACCTCAGGTTCACCAACCCGAGCACCGGGTGACCGGGCAGTCCGGCGACCACCTTCTTCCCCTGCCGGGGCGCGCCCAGGACCCAGAGCCGCCCGGTGTCCCGGACGTTGACCAGCAGATCCAGCGGCACCCGCTGGAAGCGGACGGGCGCTTCGCCGTCGGCGAGCAGGACGCGACCCTCGGCCTTGCCGAGACCGCCGGAAGCACCGAGCTGGATGTCGGTGTCGAGCGTCCCGTACAGCTCCTGCCAGGGCCCGCGCTGCACGGCTGCGGACAGCCCGGCCATGCGGACCAGCGCCAGCAGTCCGAGCACCGCGTAGAGAACAGCCAGGACGGTCGTCACGGCGCTTGCCGCCGACAGCTCCACGACGGCCGCGCCCGTTGTCCAGATGACGGCCGCCAGCAGCACGAAGGACACCGCGATCCCCCAGGACCGGCGCCACAACTCACGCAGGAACGCGGTCACCACCGGATCGTGCCGCGCCTCCACCAGGTCGCGCGACGGCGCCGCCGGCTCCACCGCGCCCGGCGCGGGCTCCGGCCGGATCCGGCCGAACCGGCCGAACCGGCCGATGATCGCACCCGGGAGACCGACCAGCACCCGGCCGCGCGGATCCGGGCCGACCAGGAACACCCGGCGGTCGCCTGCCAGCAGCAGGCGCCTCGACTCCGGCAGCCGCACCACCAGCCAGCGCGGCTCGGCGCCGGGCAGCGCGACGCTCACCCGCGACCCGGCCACCAGCAGCTCCCCCGGGCCGGGCGCGACCAGCGCCGTCGGGTGGGCGAGCAGCTTCCGGCAGGGCAGCACCCGGAAGAAGAGCAGGTACATCTGCGGCACCACGACCGCACCGAGCACACCGGCCAGGGTGAGCGTGAACGCTTCGGGGACCAGCAGGCCGGCCGCCGCCGCCAGCACCACGTAGAGGATCGACGAGTTGACGAGGCGACGGCGTTGTTTCTCGACGACCGCGACCTCGAGCGGGTCCGCCGCGGGCGGCTGCTGGGAGCGCGGTTCGTAGGCGAGCACGCGGGGCCGGGTGAAGTCCGCATCGTCCACAACATCCCGTCGACGGAACGGCGGGTGGTGTTACCGGCGACTTCCCTTCGCTTCGATCTCAGGTTAGGCTCACCTAAGTAGGAGGTGGCCCGTGGCCCAGATCAGACGCCCGCCCGCACCGAGCCCCGCCGAGCGCGCGAAGACCATCGCCGCGCGCAACGGCCCCGGCGCGCTGCTCACCGCAGGCGACCCGGTCGGCAGCGACCGCGTGGTGCCCGAACTGCACCACGTCCACCCGTCCGGCAGCGTCAGCATCCTGCTGCGGGACGACCACCCGCTGCTGGAGCGAACCCGGCGGGCCGAGCGGAGTGAGCTGGCCGTCGTGTTCGAACTCGCCGACCACGCCCCCGTGGACCTGCGCGAACCGATCCGCGGACTGCTGTGGATCACCGGCCGGCTGCGGTGCTCGAGCCCGGAATCGGCCCGCGCCCGCGCCCTGTCGATCGCCGGGACGCGCCCGGATCCACGCCTGCTCGACCTCGGCCACGGGCTGAGCCTGCTGCGGCTCACCCCGGCCTCGCTCGTCCTCGCCGACGCCGAAGGCACCCACTCGCTGCGCCCGCACGCGGTCAACTCAGTCCCGCCGGACCCGTTCACCGCCTACGAGTCCGGGTGGCTCGCGCACCTGGAAACCGATCACCCGGACGTGCTCGGCCGGCTCGCCCGGCACCTTCCGGACAACCTGCGCGGCGGCCGGATCCGGCCACTCGGCCTGGACCGGTTCGGCCTGCGGCTGCGGGTGGAGTCCCCCGGCGGCGACCACGACGTGCGGCTCGCCTTCACCCAGCCGGTGCACAGCCCGGCGCAGCTCGGCGTCGAGCTGCGCCGCCTGGTCGGCTGCCCGTTCCTGGCGCGCGTGCAGCCCTGACCGCAGACGTCGCAGGTCAGGCGAGTTCGGGCGGGAAACCGCCGGTGGCGATGGGACCCCAGCGCTCGATGGTGACCCGGATGAGGGCCTTGTTCTGCCGGACCATCGCCTCGCGGTACTCGTCCCAGTCCGGGTGCTCACCGGAGATGCTGCGGAAGTACTCGACCAGCGGTTCGACCGCCTCGGGCACGTCCAGCACCTCGGCACGGCCGTCGAACTGGACCCACGGCCCGTTCCAGTCGTCGGAGAGCACGCACGCCGACACCGCCGGGGTGCGCCGCGCGTTGCGCGTCTTGGCGCGCTGCGGGTAGGTGGCCACGACGAACCGGCCCTCCGGGTCGATCCCGGCCGTCACCGGGGACAGCTGCGGGGTGCCGTTGGCGCGGGTGGTCATCAGGACGGCGCGGTGCCGGGTGCGGAGGAAGTCCAGCAGCTCGGCGCGGTCCACGGGGTCAGCAGTCGCAATCCTGGGCATGCCTGGCACGGTAGCGTGCGGACGTGCTCCGTTCCTGGCTCCGCCCCGAACGTCCCGGCCTGCCCGAACCCATGGACGCCGGGACCGCGCGACGGCTGCGGATCGAGGTGGTCGTCGTCTTCTCGATCACCCTGGGCCTGTCCGGCGCGCGCAGCCTGCTGTCGCTGATCGACTCGCTGTTGCAGCCGCAACCGCTGTCCGACCAGCACGTCGCGCTGAACGTTCCGCAGCGCGCGGCCGACCTGCTCGACCTGCTCGCGCAGCTGCTCTCCGCCGTGCAGCTGGCCGGGTGGGGTGCACTCGGCGCATACCTGCTGTGGCGCGGCGGGACGAAGCTCGCCGACGTCGGCCTGGACCGCACCCGCCCGGGCCGGGACGCGCTGTGGGGCGCCGGGCTGGCCGCACTGATCGGCATCCCCGGCCTGGTGCTGTACTTCGCCGGCTGGAAGCTCGGGATCAACCTGGCCGTCGTCCCGTCCCGGCTGAACGACACGTGGTGGCGGCCGATCGCGCTGACGCTGTCCGCGTTCGGCAACGCCTTCGCCGAGGAAGTGCTGGTCGTCGGCTACCTGCTGACCCGGCTGCGGCAGCTGGGGTGGCGGGAGAACACCGCGCTGTTCGCCGCGGCCGTGCTGCGCGGCTCCTACCACCTCTACCAGGGCTTCGGCGGGTTCGTCGGCAACCTGGTGATGGGCCTGGTGTTCGGCCGGGTGTGGCAGCGCACGAACCGGCTGGTGCCGCTGGTGGTCGCGCACACGCTGCTCGACGTGGTCTCGTTCGTGGGGTACTCGCTACTGCGCGGACACGTCAGCTGGCTGCCCTGAACTGGCACGCAGCGCACTACGCTCAGCGCGTGACCCACGAAACCCCCAGGGTGGACAGCGAGGTCGGCCCGCTGCGTGCCGTCCTGCTGCACCGGCCGGGCAACGAGCTCACGAGGCTCACCCCGCGCAACAACGACAAGCTGCTGTTCGACTCGATCCCGTGGGTCGGCCGGGCGCAGGAGGAGCACGACGCGTTCGCCGAGGTGCTGCGCGGGCGCGGCGTCGAGGTGCTCCTGCTGGCCGACGTCCTGCGGGAGGCGCTGGCCGATCCGCGGGCGCACGCCGCCGGCGTGCTCGCGGCGGTGGACGACCGGCGGCTGGGCGAGGACCTGGGGGACGCGCTGCGCGCGCACCTGTCCGGTGTGGACGCGGTGACGCTGGCCGAGGTGCTGATGGCCGGGCTGACGTTCGAAGAGCTGCCCGCCGCGGCGGGTGCCTCGCTGGTCCGCAAGATCCACCACCCGCACGACTTCGCCGTCGATCCGCTGCCGAACCTGTTGTTCACCCGCGATTCCTCGGTCTGGATCGCCGACCGGGTGGCGATCTCGTCGCTGGCCATGCCGGCGCGGCGGCGGGAGACCGCCCTGCTCGACCTCGTCTACGCCTACCACCCGCGCTTCTCGCACGCCGCGCGCGCGTACGGGGCGCACTCCGCGCCGATCGAGGGCGGGGACGTGCTGCTGCTCGCGCCGGGGGTGCTGGCCGTCGGCATCGGGGAACGCACCACCGCCGCCGGTGCGGAGTCGCTGGCCCGGTCGTTGTTCGCCGACGACATCGCGCACACCGTGCTCGCGGTGCCGATCGCGCAGGCCCGCGCCACGATGCACCTGGACACCGTCTGCACCATGGTCGCCCCGGACGCGGTGGTGATGTACCCGCTGGCGCGGGACGAGCTGGTGGCCTTCACCCTGCGCCCGGACGGGGACGGTTCGCTGCGCGTGAGCGGGCCGGAGCCGTTCCTGCACGCCGCGGCCGAGGCGATGGGCATCGAGAAGCTGCGCGTGATCGACACCGGTCTGGACCCGGTGACCGCGGAACGCGAGCAGTGGGACGACGGCAACAACACCCTGGCGCTCGCGCCCGGCGTGGTGGTGGGCTACGAGCGCAACGTGGAAACCAACGCGCGGCTGGCCGACGCCGGTATCGAGGTGCTGGCCATCGCCGGTTCCGAGCTGGGATCCGGCCGCGGCGGACCGCGCTGCATGTCGTGCCCGGTGGTCCGGGATCCCATTCAGGAATAAGGAAAGGCTAACCTGAATGAGTATTTCCTCATCTCGGTAAGGCTATCCAAACGAAACGGGAATCACCAGGGTTGGCCGCATGATGATCATCGAAATGGCCTATTCTGGGCGCATGGCGATGTTGAAGAAGGAACCGCGCTCGAAGTTCTACGAGCTCCTGCAGCAGCAGGTGCACAACGAGTTCAACGCGTCCCAGCAGTACCTGGCGCTGGCGGTCTGGTTCGACGACGCGGACCTGCCCCAGCTGGCCCGGCACTTCTACCGCCAGGCGGTGGAGGAGCGCAACCACGCGCTCGCGATCGTGCAGTACATGATGGACACCGACCACCACGTGGAGATCCCGCCGACCGGCGAGGTGCGCAACGACTTCGCCGACCCGGTCGAGCTGGTCGAGCTCGCGCTGGAGCAGGAGAAGGAGGTCACGGCCGACTTCCGCACCCTGGTCAAGGCCGCCCGCGCCGAGGACGACTACCTGGGCGAGCAGTTCCTCCAGTGGTTCCTCAAGGAACAGGTCGAGGAGGTGTCGCAGATGTCCACCCTGCTCACCGTGGTCAAGCGCGCCGCCGGGAACATGTTCGAGGTGGAGAACTGGCTGGCCCGCGAGTCCGTGGGCGACAGCGGCGGCGACCCGGACATGCCGCCGGTCGCCGGAGGCGCCTTGTAAGAGCCCCCGGTAAGACCGCCATACTGTGGAGCGCGTACGGAGCCCGGGCCCGAGCGGCCCGGGCTCTTCGCGTGTCAGCAGTCCGGCGAGCCGGCCAGTTCCCAGTTCACGACGGTCCCGCCGGAATCGACGGAGAACCGGTATTCGCCGCCCGATCTGGTGGTGGTGCGGTAATCGCCCGCGTCGGCCGTCAAATCGGGATAGGCGGCCTGCAATTCCGCTACCGTGGAACCGGCGCCCACGTTTTCCGGGGTGCGGGCACCGGTCGCGGTGAACACCACCACTCCCCGGTCCGGCGAAATGGTCACCGTCGCGATGTTCGCGGTGCCCTCGCTGAGCGGGTAGCTCACGCATCCGGTCGGCGGGGTGTCGTCGTGGGCGAGCACGCCGGTCGCCTTGGCCTCGTCGAAGCTCATGCCGAGCCGCAGCTTTCCGTAACCCGCCGGGCCGAGCACGGCGGCGGCGGGCGCCGGGCGGCTCGTCGTCCGGCTGGTGCTCGGCGGCGGTGACGGCCGCGTCGTGACGACCGGCGGCCGGGCCGGCGGGCTCGTCGCCGGGGGCGGGGCCGGGGATGGCGTGACCTCCGGGAACGACGGCGGCACCACGACCGGCCCCGGCACCGGCCCTGCCGTCGTCGTCTGGACGGGCGGGACGACCGGCGGCGGGGCCGCCTGTTGCCTGCCCGGCTCCTGCCTGGCCACGGTGAGCCCGCCGGCGACCAGGACGGCCGCGGTGAGCACCCCGGCGGAGGCGGCCACCGCGGTGCGCCGCCGCCGTCGACGGCGGGCACCGGCCACGATCGCGTTCCCGGCCCCGGCGGCGGGCGGGATGTCGAGCCGCTCGTCGTCGAACAGCCGCCGCAACTCGGCGCCGAGCTCGTCGTCGGGGTTCACCAGTCGTCCCTCCCCCCGGACATCGAGCCGATCTTGGTCCGCAGGGTCGCGATGGCCTTGCTGGCCTGGCTCTTCACCGTGCCCGTGCTGACGCCCAGCGAGGCGGCGATCTCGGCCTCGGACAGGCCCTCGTAGTAGCGGAGCACGATGACGGCGCGCTGGCGCGGCGGCAGTTCGCGCAGCGCCTGCCACAGCGGTTCGTGCTCGAACGGGTCCACCGGGTCGGCGGTGCGCTGCTCGGGCGGATCGGCGACCAGGCTCTCCCGCTTCAGCCGGCGCCACCGGCTGATGTGCGCGTTGGCCATGGCGCGGCGGACGTAGGCCAGCGGATCGGCCGTCTTGCGCCGCACGTGGCTCCAGCGTGAGCCGATCTTCTCCAGCACCGTCTGCACGAGGTCGGCGGCGTCGTGCGGGTTGCCGGTCAGGGCGTGACCGTAGCGGAGCAGTCCGGGCAGGCTGGCCTGCACGAACTCACCGAAGTCCGCCAGCTCGTCGCTCACCGCCGACTCCCTCCCCGCCGCGAGACCACCTCCCCAGGTGCCGCAGCAGAGCCACCGTATCGCCTCCTGCAACGGAGAGTGGAGCCCCGCCACCGGGTCCAGGCGCGGCCGCACCGGCGGTTGCCCCGGAAAGGGGACGCGTCAGGCGGGGTCGCGTTGCGCGATGCGGTCCGGGAGGCGGAACCGGCCGTCCGCGCCGGGCGGGAACGGGTGCACAGCCACCACCGCCTCCGCCGGGATGCGGCCGTACACGTGCGGGAACAGCACGCCGTCCGGGTGGGGTGGGTCACCCTCTTCCCAGCGCAGCGGGACGTCCAGCCGGGACGGGTCGATCTCCAGCAGCACCAGGTCGCGGCGGCCGGTGAACCGGGCGTTCGCCGGGATCACCACCGTGCCCGGGTCGGCGCAGTGGATGAAGCCGACCGTGTCGAGGGACGGGGCGCGGTAGTCCGCGCCCGTCCACTCGCTCGCGGCGCAGACGTGCAGGATCACTACCGCAGCGTCAGCTGACGGCCGACGAGCCCGTCGCGTGCCCGGCGCTCGGCCGCGGTCAGCGGTTCGTCCGCGACGGACTTCAGCGCCTCGTCCAGGCGGGCGCCCAGCTGCTCGGCCGGCTCGGCCCACTCGCGGGCGTGCGCCTCGGGGTCGAGGTCCCACACCGGCACCAGCAGACCGTGCGCCCGGAAGGACCCGGCGTACCGGGAGCCCTCGCCCAACGACAGCTCACCGGCCGCGGACAGCCGGGCCAGCGCCTGCATCAGGCGGCCCTCCGGCTCGCGCCGCACCCAGCGCAGGTGCGCCTTCTCCCCGGCCAGGACCCAGTACGAACCGGTGCCGAGGCGCTCGGTCGGCATGATCGCCTCGTTGGCCCGCTCCAGCGACACCTTGACCTCGCCGCTGGGGTCGGTGTCCTCGGGCAGCCACCAGTCGAAGTTGGTGTGCAGCGTGACGTCCAGCTCCGCATCCGCCACCAGCAGGTCCTGCAGGCGCTCACCGTCCTGCGGGGCGCTCGTGGTGTCCGGCACCGGCAGCACGTCACCGGGCTCGGCCGTCAGCGCCCAGCGGACCGCGCGGCCCAGGTCGCGGCTGATGTCGCTGGACCGGGTCTGCACCTGGAGCCCGACGAACACCTCGCCGTCGGTGCGCACGAACGCGGCCGCGGCCATCGGCAGCACGGTCGCCAGCGTGATCCTCCGCTCGCCCGCGTCCACAAGGGACAGCGGCGCGGTGGCCGACGGCACGAACTCGCGCAGCGCGATCAGCTCCGGTTCCGCGGCCAGCCCCTCGAACGGCTGCGCCACGAACACGTCCCGGATCTTCGGTGCCTTGTCCTTCTTCGGACCCCGCTTGCGCGCACCCTTGCCCATGTCGCCTCCTCGAACGCCAGGCCGCAGACGCTACCGAACCGGGCACACCCCGAGGGAGCGGGGACTGGGTTCTGTTCCTGAGCGGCGGAGCCGCGTGCCGTGGGCTGTCAACCGGCACCGCCGCAGGTTCTGCTACCCGCACCGCCACGCAAGCCAGGTCTGCCACAAGTCTTAGGCTCGGATCATGTTCGATCCGCGTGACCCCGCGTTCCTCGACGATCCGTACCCGGAGTTCGCCCGGCTGCGTGCGCAGGCCCCGGTGCACCGGCACGACGGCCTCGGCCTGGCGATCGCGGTGTCGCACGCGGCGGCCTCGGCGGTGCTGCGGCACCGCGGGCTGGGCCGGATCTGGACCGACGCGAGCCCGGCCGAGCAGTTCGTGTCGTTCAACCTCCTGCACCGCAACTCCTTGCTGGAGAACGAACCCCCGGTGCACACCCGCCTGCGCCGCTCGATCTCGTCGGCGTTCGGACGCGGGCACGTGGAGCGGCTCCGGCCGACGGTCGCGAAGCTCGCCGACGAGCTGGTCGCGGGCCTGGCGAACGACATCACCGCGCACGGCTCGGCGGACCTGCTCGAGGCGCTCGCCCAGCCGCTGCCGGTCGCGGTGATCTCGGAACTGCTCGACGTCCCGGAGGCCGACCGCCCGCGGCTGGTGCCGTGGTCGAACGCGATCGTGAAGATGTACGAGTACGGCCTGCCCGAGTCCGGCCGGGTGGCGGCCGAGCACGCGGCGACCGAGTTCGTGGCGTTCCTGCGGGACCTGGCCGGACGGCGCCGGCGGGAACCGGGCGCGGACCTGATCACCGACCTGCTGCACGCCGACCTCAGCGAGGACGAGGTGGTGGCGACCGCCGTGCTGCTGCTGATGGCCGGTCACGAGGCGACGGTCAACGTGATCGGCAACGGGGTCTGGGCGCTGATGCGGTACCCGGACCAGTGGCACCGGCTGCGCGAGGACCCCGGCCTGATGCCGACCGCGGTCGAGGAGCTGATCCGGTTCGACGCGCCGCTCCAGTTGTTCGAGCGCACCGCGACCGAGGACGTCGAGATCGCCGGGTTCCGGGTGGCCCGCGGCCAGAAGATCGCCGCGCTGCTCGGCGCGGCGGCCCGTGACCCCGCGGTGTTCGCCGACCCGGACACACTCGACGTCGGCCGCACCGACGGCACGCACCTGGGCTTCGGTGCCGGCATCCACTACTGCATCGGCGCGCCGCTGGCCCGGATCGAGATCGCCGCCGCGCTGTCGGCGCTGGTGCGGCGGCTGCCGGAGCTGCGGCTGGCCGCGGAGCCGCAGCGGCGGCCCGAGTTCGTGATCCGCGGACTGCGGAACCTGCCGGTGACGGCCTAACGAGCGGCGCCGGCCGGACGGACCGGGCGCAGCGGCGGCGCGGGCGCACCCTTGACCGACCGCACCTGCCACCGCCGCAACCGGTCGGTGCGGGCCGGGGCGAGCAGTGTCGTCAGGCGGTAGACCAGCACCGCGGTCAGCGCGGCCAGCCCGGCCGCGGAGACGTTCAGCAACCCGGCGAGCAGCACGCTGTCCGCCATCGCCTGGACGCCGTCCTTGAACCGCCACCCGATGACCAGCAGCATCAGCACCTCGTTGGCGATCCAGGCCGCCCACCAGGCGAGCACCACCCGGGACGGGCGGGGACGCCCCACGGGCGCGCGGCCGAGCACGAGGTGCTCCAGTTCGGCGAGGATCGACCCGGCCATCACCAGGTTCACCCCCGGCACCAGGACCCCCGCGATCACCTCGCGCGTGGAGCGGGCCGGCTCCTGCCCGGCGGCCTCCGCGGCGGCGGCACGTGCGATGAGCAGCCACCACAGCGTCGCGCCCAGGCCGAGCAGGCCGAACACGACGGTCAGCAGTGACGCGATGATCTCCAGCGCATCGGAGAACGCCACGGTCGCCGCGTGCAGCGCGGTGGTGCGGCTGGCCACGAGCAGGGCGTAGCGCCAGAACTCGGCGCCCGCCGCGACGACCGCGAGACCGGTGAGGAACCACAGGATGGTCACCGCGTTGCGGTGCAGCACCCGCACGCGCTCGACCGGGCTGGGCCAGCTCGACGGCGTGCCGGGCACGGCCGTCGGGACGCGCCAGGCCAGGTGCGGAAAGCCCCAGCGCGGCGGCACGTGGTACGACGGCGGGCCGTCGTACCGCTCGGCGGGCCGGACCGGTCGTGGCGGGATCGCCCCCGGTGGCGAGCTGGCCACCCAGCGGACGCGCGGGCGGTGGGGCCTGGGGGTCGGGTGCACGGCGACTACAGGACCTGCGGCGGCCCGTCGTGCTCGCCGACGACCGGGCGGCCTTCGGCCTCCCACGACTTCATGCCGCCGGCCACGTTGATCGCGTCCCAGCCGCTCGCGTTGAGCCACGCCGCGGCCCGCGCCGAGCGGCCACCGGTGCGGCACACCACGTAGAGGGGTTGGTCGTCGGGCAGCTGGGCCAGTTCGTCGGTGCGCGCCGGCAGCTCACCGAGCGGGATGTGCACTGCGCCCGGGGCGTGGCCGGCGTCCCACTCGTCCTGCTCGCGCACGTCGAGCAGCACCAGCCCGTCGGCGGGCAGCTCGGACACGGATGCGGTCGGAATGTCACCTGGGTGCACGTTCACATCCTGACACGCGACCGCATGAACTGCACGTGAGCCCGGAAAAGGGCCACCCCCGGCACCGGAGGTGGCCCTTCTCCCAGACAGTGCAGCGCCGTCGGCTCAGTGCGCGCTCGCCTTCTCGGCGTGGGCGCCGGTGAGCGAACGGACCTCCATTTCGGCGTACTTCTTGTCGTTGCGTTCCCTGGACAGGACCGTGCCGAGGAAGCCGAGCAGGAACGACGCCGGAATGGACACCAGGCCCGGGTTCTCCAGCGGGAACCAGTGGAAGTCCACGCCCTTGATCATCGGCTTCGCGCCACCGGACACGGCGGGCGAGAAGACGATCAGCACGATCGTGATGACCAGTCCGCCGTACATGCTCCACAGCGCGCCCGCGGTGTTGAAGCGCTTCCAGAACAGCGAGTACAGCAGGGTCGGCAGGTTCGCCGAGGCCGCCACCGCGAAGGCCAGCGCAACCAGGAAGGCCACGTTCTGGTTCTTCGCGAGGATCCCGCCGACGATGGCCAGCGCACCGATCACCAGCGCGGTGATGCGGGCCACCCGCACCTCGGCGTGCTTGCTGTCCACCCGGCCCTTCTTGATCACGTTGGCGTACACGTCGTGTGCGAACGACGCCGACGCGGTGATGGTCAGGCCGGCGACGACCGCGAGGATCGTGGCGAACGCGACCGCGGAGATGAACCCGAGCAGCACCGGGCCGCCCAGTTCGAGCGCCAGCAGGGGGGCCGCCGAGTTCGTCGTGCCGGGCGCCTTGCTGATCTTCTCCGGCCCGACCAGCGCGCCGGCACCGTAGCCGAGCACGAGCGTGAACAGGTAGAAGATGCCGATCAGGACGATCGCCCAGACGACGGACTTCCGCGCGTCCTTGGCCGTCGGCACCGTGTAGAAGCGCATCAGCACGTGCGGCAGACCGGCCGTGCCCAGCACCAGCGCGATGCCCAGGGACAAGAAGTCGAGCTTGCTGGTCCCGGTCTTGCCGTACTGCTTGCCCGGGTCGAGCAGCGCCGCACCGGTCTTGCCGCCCTTGTCCACGGCGCCCTGGAGCAGGTGCGAGAAGTTGAACCCGAACTTGCCGAGCACCCACAGGGTCATCGCCAGCGCGCCGAGGATCAGCAGCACCGCCTTGATGATCTGCACCCAGGTGGTGCCCTTCATGCCCCCGATCAGCACGTACACGATCATCAGCACGCCGACGACCGCGATCACCAGGTTCTGGCCCCACTCGCCGGTGATGCCGAGCAGCAGGTTCACCAGTCCACCGGCACCCGCCATCTGCGCGAGCAGGTAGAAGAACGACACCGCGAGCGTGGACACCGCCGCGGCCGCCCGGATCGGCCGCTGCCGCATGCGGAACGCCACCACGTCGCCCAGGGTGAACTTGCCGGTGTTGCGCAGCAGCTCGGCGACCAGCAGCAGCGCGACGAGCCACGCGACGAGGAACCCGATGGAGTAGAGGAACCCGTCGTAACCGTTGACCGCGATGGCACCCGCGATGCCGAGGAACGACGCCGCGGACAGGTAGTCGCCGGAGATCGCGATGCCGTTCTGCGGGCCGGTGAACGAGCGGCCCGCGGCGTAGTAGTCGGAGGCGGTCCGCGTGTTGCGGCTGGCGCGGAACACGATCACGAGCGTGATCGCCACGAAGATCGCGAAGATGATGATGTTCAGCGTCGGGTTGCTGCCCTCGACGCCGGCCGCCAGTGCCGTCACCGGGCGCCTCCTTCGATTTCGCCGCGGATCTTGTCGGCGACCGGGTCGAGCTTGCGGTTGGCGTACCGCACGTAGAGGCCGGTGATGAGGAACGTCGACACGAACTGCAGCAAACCGATGAGCAGACCGACGTTGAAGTTGCCGGCCAGCTTCGTCGACATGAAGCCGTGGGCGTAGTCGGCGAGCAGGACGTAGACGAGGTACCAGACGAGGAAGAGGACGGTCATCGGGAAGACGAAGGTCCGCAACCTCTTGCGGAGCTCGGCGAACTCGGGGCTCGCCTGCACCTTCTGCCAGGTGTCACCCGGACCCGTCTCGTCGACGAGGTCCTGGTCGCTGGTGCTCACGGGACAACCTCCCTGTCCATGGTCTCTACCTCTTCCGATGTGTGGTGCGGGTAGATCTTGCCGTGAAACGTGAGACTTGTTGTTAATCCTTTTGGATGAATGATCTTACGCAGAGTTGAAGATCTTACGCCGGTTTAACCGGGAAATGTCCAGTTTCCGGCAGACCAAAGGGGAACAGCGCACGGAATAGGCCAACGGAAGGTAAAGGCAACCGCCGAAAAGGCCAAACTCGTGGGTGACGCGGCACCACCCGGGTGGGCGGCTGCGGGAGGACCAGCTACTTGCGGTGCCTGCCCCGGCCCATCCGCACCCGCTCCTCGGCCTGCCCGAACCGCGCGACGGCGCGGTCCCGCATGAAACCCAGCCGGTCCGGGGCGTGCAGGCGCAACATGATCGGGTTGACGTCCGCCGGTTTGCCGTTCGGCGTGGCGAGGCTGACCAGGATCGTCACGGCGAACGCCACCGGCACGGTGATCAGCGCCGGCTGGTCGGCGAACCACGGCGCGGGGTCGCCGGTGAACCGGCTCACCATCTCGACGCCCAGCGCACCGAGCACCAGACCGCCGCCGAAGATCATCCCGGCCATCGCGCCCGGCCAGGTCAGCCCGCGCCACCACACACCGAGCAGCAGCAGGGGCGAGAACGTCGACGCCGCGAGCGCGAACGACATCCCCACGCTCAGCGACAGGTCGTTCGGCCGCAACACCAGCGCCAGCGCGAACGGCACCAGCCCGACCACACCGGCGGCGATGCGGAAGTCCAGCACCCGGCCCTTCGACAGGTCCGTGGACACCACCCCGGCGAGGCTCACCAGCAGCCCCGACGACGTGGACAGGAACGCCGCGAACGCCCCGGCCAGCACGACCGCGCCGATCACCTGCCCGGCCACCCCCGGCACCATCGCCGACGGCAGCCGCAGCACCGCCGCGTCGGTCTGGCCGGTCACCAGCAGCTCCGGCACGTACATCCGGGACAACGCACCGAGGATGATCGGGAACAGGTAGAACAGCCCGAGCAGCAACAGGACGTGCAGCGTGGTCCGGCGCGCCGACCGGCCGTCCGGGTTGGTGTAGAAGCGGACCAGCACGTGCGGCAACCCCATCGTGCCGAGGAACGTCGCGAAGATCAGCGAGTACGTCTGGAGCAGGTCCGCGAGGCCACCCGACCCCGGCCGCAGCCAGTCGCTGTTGGCGGCCTTCGCGTCGGTGACGGTCGGCACCGCTGTGCCCGCCGGGAACCGCACCTGCGTGCCCTGGCTCAGCCGCTGCGCCGAACCCTGCACCCAGATCTCCGCGTGCTCGGTCGCCGCGCCCGCGGGCCGCACCGCCACCTGCGTCAGCGTACCGACCTCGAACGTGACGTCGGTGCGGATGTCCACAGTGGTCTCGGCGCCGAACACGGGCGGCGCTGGCGAGCCGAGCGAACCCGCCGGGCCGGGTTTGCCGCCGGCCAGGAACACCGCGCACAACGCGAACGCCGGCAGCGCGATCGCGAACAGCTTGAGCCAGTACTGGAAGGCCTGCACCACGGTGATCGCCCGCATGCCGCCCGCGATGACGTTGATGCCGACCAGCGCGAACACCGTGACCGCGCCGACCCAGCCGGGCACCGACAGCACCGTCGTCAGGGCCAGCCCGGCGCCCTGCAACTGCGGGACCATGTAGAGGATCCCGATGAACACCACGAAGAACGTGCCGCACCGGCGCAACGCGACCGACCCGAGGCGCGCCTCCAGGAAATCCGGCAACGTGTAGGCACCCGAGCGGCGCAACGGCGCCGCCACGAACAACATCAGTGCCAGGTAGCCCGCGGCGAAACCGATCGGGAACCACAACCCGTCGGCGCCCTCCTTGAGGATGATCCCCGCGATACCGAGGAACGACGCGGCCGACAGGTACTCACCGGAGATCGCGGCGGCGTTGCGGCGCGACCGGACGGTGCGGCGGGCGACCAGGAAGTCGTGCGTGGTGTTGGCGAACCGGGACGAGCGGTGACCCAGGTAGAAGGTCATCGCGGCGACGGTCGCGATGCCGCTCAGCGCCCACGGGTTCAGCTGCACGATCCGGATTGTCCCCTGCTCCGCGACCGGGCCGGCAGGCCGGTCACGACTCGATCATGTCCACGAAGTCCCGCTCGTGCCGCTCGGCCAGCTGGTTGTGGACCAGGCCCGCGAGCAGCAGCAACGGGAACGGCAGCAGCCCGAGCAACAGCCACGCCAGCGGCACCCCGACCACGCGCAACGCGGCGAAGTCCGGCCACACGTAGAAGGCGACCGGCAGCGCACCGAGCACCACCAGCACCAGCACGCTCAGCCCGATCGCGGTCCGCAGCTGGTGCTTGACCAGGTCGCGGATCAGCACCTCGTCCCAGCTGGTCTGCTGCTCCAGCTCCAGGCGCGCCCGCAGCGTCGGCGTGCTCCGCCGCGACCGCGGATCGGCCAGCACCACCCGCTGGCGCTTCGGCGGTTTCGACGGCTCGGACGGCGGCTCCGGCGGCGGCACCGCCGGGACCGGCTCCACCGACGCCGGCTGGTAGCTCTTGCCCAGCGTCGGATCCGGTTCGCGCACCCCGTCGACGCGGCGGTAGAAGTCCTCGGTCATCGACCACCCGTGAGGCGGTCCTTGAGCTCACGGGTGTGCCGGCGGGAGACCGGGAGCAGCTTCTCCTCGTTGCCGATCACGACCTGGTAGCCGCCCTGGCCCATGCGCAGCTCGGTGATCAGGTTCAGCGCGACGAGGAAGGACCGGTGGATCCGCACGAAACCGGCCTTCGCCCAGCGCTCCTCGAGCTGGGTCAGCGGGATGCGCACCAGGTGGCTGCTGCCGTCCTTGGTGAACAGGCGCGCGTAGTCGCCCTGCGCCTCGACCCACCGAACCGACGAGCGCGGCACCAGCTTCGTGGTCCCGGCGAGCTCGACCGGGATCACCTCGTCGTCGTCGGACGCGTCGGGCGCCGCGGCACCCGGACCCGGTGGCGCGACCGTCTTCAGCTTCTCCAGGACCCGGTCGACCGCCCGGTCCAGCCGGTGCTGGTTGCACGGCTTGAGCAGGTAGTCGACGGCACCCAGGTCGAACGCGTTGACGGCCTCGTGGGCGTGCCCGGTGACGAACACCAGCACCGGCGCGGGGTTGAGCGCGGAGAACACGCGCGCCATCTCCATCCCGGACAACCCGGGCATCTGCAGGTCGGCGAACACCGCGTCGATCGCGGGCAGTCCCCGGTCCTTGCGCTCACGCAGCTCCGGATCGTCCGACGCGAGCAGCCGCAGCGCCTCGGCCGCGTCCACCGCCTTGAACACCCGGCCGATGTGCGGGTTGTTCCGCAGCGTGTCGACCAGCAGGTTCAACCCGTGCGGCTCGTCGTCCACGGCCAGGACGAGGAGTCTTCTGGTGTCTTGTTGCGCACTCACAGTGACTCGCATCCTGCCCACTACCGGGTGCGATGTCCATACCGCGAATGAATGTCGAACCGGGCCTGGCGGCGGTGCGCGTTGCCGTCGGGACGACGCGCACGGCGTCAGATCCCGTAGCGGGACCAGGCCACGCGCTGTGCCACCGCGTCCAGGAGCGCGTGGGCGGCCGCCGGCGCGCCGAGGCCCAGCCGCGCGAGCAGCGGCTTCTTCGGCTCGGCGACGGTGATCTCGGCGTCCGGGTAGCGCTGCCCGACGATCTCCCGCAGGTTGCCGATCCCGTCGACCAGGCCGAGATCGACAGCCTTCGCGCCCAGCCACACGTCACCGGAGAACAGCTCCTCGGTGTCGGTCAGCCGGTCACCGCGGCGCTCCCGCACCCAATCCACGAACATCTCGTGCAGCTGGGCGTGCATCTTCTTCAGCCACTCGACGTCCTCCGGCTTCTCCGGGGCGAACGGGTCGAGCCGCTTCTTGTTCTCCCCCGCCGTGTGCACGCGCCGCTCGATGCCGAATCGCTCCAGCAGGCCGGTGAACCCGAACCCGCCGCTGATCACCCCGATCGAGCCGACCATCGACGTGCGGTGGGCGTAGATCTCGTCCGCCGCGCAGGCCAGCCAGTAGCCGCCGGACGCCGCGACGTCCTCGCAGAACGCCAGCACCGGCACGCCCGGCTTCGTCGCCGCGAGCTGGCGGATCCGCTCGGCGACCAGCCCGGACTGGGTCGGCGCCCCGCCCGGCGAGTTGATCAGCAACGCGACCGCCTTGAGCCGGTCGTGGTCGAACGCCCGCGTCAGCGCCGACTCGACGGCTGCGAGGTTTATGGTGCCGCGCGCCAGCGGCGAGGGCGTCGGCGTGATCACGCCGTGCAGCTTGACGACCGCCACCACGTCCTTGCGGTCGCCCCGGTCGCCGATGCGCGGGATCCTGCTGGTCAGCCTGTCGGTCACGCTGGTCATGGCGCCAGGTTACGGACTCCCTCGGATTTGTGCAGACGGCCGTTGCGGGCCGGCTCCGGCGGGCCACCGGCGTAGTCCGGCAGGTCGGTGCGCACCCCGGGCGCGAACTTCGGCACCCGCAGCGTCACCTTCATCCCCGCGCCCGGTGCGGTCTCCACCATCAGCGCGTACTCGTCACCGAACAGCTGACGCATCCGCGCGTTGATGTTGCCCAGTCCCACGTGCGCACCGGTGCGGTGCGAGTTGCGGAGATCGGCCAGCCGCGCCGGGTCCATGCCGATGCCGTCGTCCTCGACGCTGATCAACGCCTCGGTGCCGTGGTCGGAGGCGATCACGGTGACCATGCCGCCGGTCGGTTTGTTCGCCAGGCCGTGCTGAACCGCGTTCTCCACCAGGGGCTGGATGATCAGGAACGGCACCACGACCGACAGCACCTCGGGCGCGATCTTCAGCCGCACCTCGAGGCGGCCACCGAAGCGGGCCCGCTCGATCGTCAGGTACCGGTCGATGTTGCGCAGCTCGTCGGCGAGCGTGGTGAACATGCCGGAGGTGCGGAACGAGTAGCGCGTGAAGTCGGCGAACTCCTGCAGCAGCTCACGCGCCTCCTCCGGGTCCGTGCGGATCAGCGCGGAAATCGTGTTCAGCGCGTTGTAGATGAAGTGCGGGGAGATCTGCGCCCGCAACGCCTTGATCTCGGCCTGCTGCAGCTGGTGCTTGGACTCCTCGAAGCGGGCCAGCTCGAACTGGGTGGTGACGAACTGGGCGACCGCGTCGGCCATCTGGATCAGGCGCTTGCCGGTGCTGCGGCCGACCACGATCAGCGCGGCCTCGACCTCTTCCTCGACGAGCAGCGGCACGATCACCGCGGTCTTCATCTTGCAGGTGCCCCGGTGGTCGCAGGGGACGTCGTCGTGCGACACGACCTCGCGGCGCGCCTTGCGGATCGACAACGCCACCGCGTCGGCCAGGTCGAGGTAGTGGTCGTTCGCCTCGCCGTCCCAGGAAACCAGCGTGCCTTCGTTGTCGGTGATGCCGACCGCGACGCACTTGAGCAGTTCGAGCAGCTGCGAGGTGATCCGGTCGGCACTGGCCTGGTCGAAGCCCTCCCGGAGGTCCGGGGTGGCGCGGGACATGTGGTAGACGGCTTCGAGGACCGCGTCCTCGATCGAGCTGCTCGGCTTACGCGTCCGCGCGAGGACCACGATCAGGACGATCAGCAGAACACCCGCGACGCTCCACGGAATGATTTGCGAGATCGGCAGATCGGACACGCGTCAATGCTCTGTGCTCATGACGCGGCGTGCAAGCACTTGATCGCACTTTCTGTGGTGGCGTCGCCACCCGGTGGGGTGATGCACTACTTCAGCAGCCGCGACAGGCGCCGGTCCGCCAGCGGTTTGCCGCCCGTCTGACACGTCGGACAGTACTGAAAGGACTTGTCGGCGAAGGACACCTCCCGCACGGTGTCCCCGCACACCGGGCACGGCAGGCCGGTCCGCGCGTGCACCCGCAGACCGGACCGCTTCTCGCCCTTGAGGCGCGCCGCGTCCTGACCCACGGACCGCTCGACCGCGCCGGTCAGGATCTCGTGCATCGCGGCGGCCAGGCGGTCCAGCGCATCGTCGGACAGCTTGCCCGCGGTGGCGAACGGCGACAGCCGCGCGGCGTGCAGGATCTCGTCGGAGTAGGCGTTGCCGATCCCCGCGATCACCGACTGGTCGGTGAGCACCCACTTGAGCCGCTCGGTCCGGCCCGCCAGCAGTCCGGCGAGCGCTTCCCGGTGCAGCTCCAGCGCGTCCGGGCCGAGCCGCGCGACGCTCGGCACGTCGTGCCGGTCCCGCACCACCCACACCGCGAGGCCCTTCTTCGTGCCCGCCTCGGTGAGGTCGAAACCGCGGTCCCCGAAGTGGACCCGCAACGCGATCGGTCCCTTGCCCGGCTTCGGCGGCGCGGGCGAGAGGTTGTCCGCCCAGCGGAGCCAGCCCGCGCGGGCCAGGTGCACCACCAGGTGCAGGCCGTCGCAGTCGAGGTCGAGGTGCTTGCCGAACCGGCCCGCGCCGGTCACCGCACGCCCGTGCAGGTCGGTGTAGGGCGGGTCGAACGTTTTCAGCACAGCCAGCGAGGCCACGTCGACCCGGCTGACCAACCGGCCCACCGCGTGCTCACGCAGGTGGTACGCCAGTGCTTCGACCTCGGGCAGCTCGGGCATGGTTACTCCATCGGCCGCAGCGGGCCGTCGAAGTCCGGGCCCGACTCCCGCTGGATCGTCTTGGCGAGCCTGGTGAGCTCACCCCGCACCCGGAACATGCCGGAGATGATCCCGACCCAGCGCTCCGGCGGGGGATCACCGGTGATGCCGCCGTCGGTCTCCGCGACGACCGTCCACGGCCGGTTCAGCACCCAGCGCAGCGGGAAGAACACCGCGATCAGCAACAACCCGTAGATCACCCACGGCGGCACCACCACGGTGTCGGGCAGCCAGGCGACCAGGATGACGGCCAGCAGGATGCACACGGCGAGCATCGCGATGCCCGAGGTGTGACTGCCGGAGATGTCCCGCTCGAAGTCCTCGGCGGTTGCCGGGCGGCGCCATTCCATCTGCGCCCGGACGACCCAGTCGCGGCCGTCGCTTCCCCGCACCACGCGGTTCATCTCTCGCTGCCTCCCGCCATGGTCGTACGCCCGTCCAACCGTAGCGTGGGTTCCGGGCGCCGCGCGAGGCGCGGACGAAGATCGACTACTTGGATGACCCCTTGCCGGAGCCGTTACCCGGTGGCGCGGACTGCGTCAGCCACCACGCCGACGACCACGACGGCGGCCCGGCCGACTCGGTCTGCGCCGGCTTGTCCTTGTCGCCGCTCTTGCCCCCACCCTTGTCACCGCCCTTGTCACGGCCCTTGCCCTTGCCCGGCTTGTCCGGTGACGGGGTCTGCGTGGACGAGTACGGCGTCTCGTCCGTGGCCGGCAGGTCGTCGCGCGCGCTGCCGGTCGACGAGGACTGGGTGGGCTCACCGGAATCCACGCGGCCCTCCGCCGCGCCCGTCTGCTCCACGCCCGCCGGCTGTTGCTGCGCGGGCGGCTGCACCGGCGCCCCCGGCCCGGCCGGTGACGCCGCGGCCCGGGGATCCTGCCCCGGGCGAACCGGCGCCCCGGGATAGGACAGCGTGACGTCGTCGGGCGCGATCAGCACCTGCGGCGGCGGGCTCAGCCGTTGATCCGGCTCCGCGATCCGCAGCTCGACCGCGCCCTGCGCGGGCAGGCCCACCGGATGCGACTCGTCCACCACCGCCGGCCCCACCGCGAACCCGACCACACCCGCCGCGGTGGTCGACACCAGCGCCACCCCGACCTTGAGCTTCGACACCAGCACCGTCTTCAGCGTGGTGAGCGCACCGGATGCCCCGCCGGCGCCACCGGCCACCGCCACCGACGCCGGCACCAGCAACGCCACCGCCCCCGCGTGCGCCCGCAGCGACGAGCACACGTCACGCAGCTCGGCGTGCATCGCCCGGCACGACGCGCAAACCAGCAGGTGCCCGCGAACCCGGCTCGCCTCTGCACCGGTGACACTGCCCGCCGTGTAGCCGCCGAGCTTCTCGATCACCCCGCGGCAACTCACGTCCGAAGTCCGGTTCACCGCCAGGTGCGCCTGGAGGTACGCCGCCCGCAAACCCTGCCGCGCCCGCCGCGCCAGCGCCGCCGTCGCGTTCGCGCTCAACCCGAAATGCGGCGCCACCACCGCCGGCTGCTCACCCTCGACCTCGGTCTGCCACAACACCGTCCGCCACCGCTCCGGCAGACTCGTGAACGCGGTGGTGATCAAGGTGTGCTCGGCCGTGCGGGCATGCGCGTCCGCACCGGCGCCCGCACGCGAGGTCAGCTCGTCGTCGGTGACCGGCACATCGCGGCGTGCCCCGTGCCACTCCCACGACACCCGGCGCGCCACCGTCAGCAGGTAGGCGCGCACATGCTCCTTCGGGCCCTTCCCGCGGCGCAACGCCTGCAACACGCGGAAGAACGTCTCGGCCGTGATGTCCTCGGCCTCCGACGCATCGGCGGCCAGGCTCCGGGCCAGCCTGCGAACGGCGGAGGCGTGCAGCTCGAACAGCTCGCGGAACGCGGCATCCTCACCGGCCCGCAGCCGGCTCAGCAGAACCTGCTCGTCCGCCGATGACGAACGCTGTTCCGGCACCGCCGCCTCGTCCGACATGCGGCCAGCCACCTCCTCCCCCGCGGGACTAACCCGTTCGGTTGAATGGAGTCACCATACGGAGCGAAACGCTCCCCGTCACCCCTTGTGCTCCGGGAGTGACCGAGTTCCCTCCGGCAAGCGATACCCCACCCAAGATCACCCCCACACCACCACCCCGTCAACCCGGCGAACCAGACCGGTATAGACTCTCCCTCGCACCGGTGAACCGGAGCACGCGGACGTAGCGCAGCTGGTAGCGCATCACCTTGCCAAGGTGAGGGTCGCGGGTTCGAATCCCGTCGTCCGCTCGCAGCTGGCCGCCCCCTGCTCGCGGAGTGCGCTCGCCGGGGGCTGCTCGCCATCGTTCCGGGGGTCGAACCCCCGGGCCCCCGCCAGGGTGGGCTTCGCCCCCCTGGACCCCCCGCCGCGGTGCCGGTTGCATTGTTATCTCGCCTGTTGAAGGGTTCCTGCTTCAGCTGGCCGAACCCTGCCGCGGGAAGCGCTCGCCGAGAACTGCTCGCCACCGTTCCGGGGGTCGAACCCCCGGGCCCCCGCCAGGGTGGGCTTCGCCTCCCTGGACCCCCCGCCGCGGTGCCGGGTTCGTTGTCAGGTCGCCTTCCGAAGGGTTCCTCCTTCAGCTGGCTGAGCCCTGCTCGCGGGAAGCGCTCGCCATCGTTCGGGGGGCGAACCGCCGAACACTGCCAGGGTGGGCGACGCCCCTGGACCCCCGCGGTGCCGGGTTTGGTGTCGGGTTGTCTGGCGAAGGGTTCCTGTTCAAGCTGGCCGAACCCCTCGCGGCTGAAGCGTTCGCGGGGTCAGGTGTCTCGGCGGATCATTCGGCCGGCGCCGGCGGCTACCGTGGTGGCCAGGATCCAGCCCATCGCGGTGAAACCGTTGCTCACCCACTTGTCCAGATCGTGCATGTACCAGCGGCCCTTGTTGCCGAAATCCACGATCGGCACCAGGAGGTCCGCGGTGTAGAGCACCGGGTTCCACTCCAGGCCCGTCTCCTGCTGATCAACCGCACAACGCGGGCCGCTCACCATGTACCGGATCGGGTCCTTCACACACGAATCGGTGCCCAGACCGAAATAGACGCTGCCCGCGGCCAGCAACGCGATCAACCACGCCAGCGCCCGCACCGGGCGGTAACCGTAGCCGACCATCCACCGCTGCAACCAGCTCCACAACCGCACCCCGGGACCCAGCACCCGGTAACCCCGGGCGAGAGCCTCGTACCGGTACTGCTGCTTCTTAAACAACACCGTCGACGCGTGCTCCTCGTTGCCGCTGTTGCGCAGCATCGCGGCGAGCTGGTCGTACGGCCCCGGCCGGTACCCCGCCATCGCCGTGCGCAGCCGCTCGATGCGGTCCCGCACGGCGGCGTCGTCCTTCATGTCGATCGGCTGCTTGAGCACGTCGTAGCGGAAGTCTTCGAGCTCGATACCGCCCTCGGCGCGCCAGAAGTGCTCGTTGTCCGCCAGCGTCTGGCAGTGCGCGTGCCGCATCACGATGGCGCCCGCGGCCGGCCGGGCGAGGGTGAGCAGGAACTCGTCCGCCCCCACGTCACTCACGTCGAGCGCCACCCCGTGCTTGTTCAGCGCACCCAGCACGGCACCGGTGAAGTCGATCCGGCGGCCCGCCGCCGCGCCATCCATGTTCACGCCGCCCGCGGCGTGGAACGGCTGCTCACCGGCGTTGGTGAGGATGATGTCGCGGCCCACCTTCACGGTCCGCAGGTCCACCGAAAAACTGGTCCGGTTGCGCACCGCGGGCTCGGTCACGTCGGTGCCGTAGAGGTAGACGCTGCCGCCCACCTCCACGCCCTGCAACCGCAGGGTGCCCTCGATCGTCGCCTCGTGCAGGTGCAGGTTGCCCGCCACCTTCATCCGGCGGGCGGACAGCACGTCCCGCTCCGCGTGCCGCAGCCCCACGCGGCCGGCCAGGACGTTCCCGCGCACCGTCACGTCGGCCATGCGCATCTGGCCGGACGGGATCTCCAGGCCGGTCGCCTCCAGATCGCTGCCGATCTGCGAACCGTCCAGGTGCAGCGCCCGGTCGTAGTACGGCTCGACCGCGCCGCGCGGCACCGTGATGCGCGCCCGCGCCAGCCGCAACGTGCCGCCGATGCGCGCGTTGATCATCCGCACCGTGCCGACCGCGGTCAGCCCGTCGGACAGCTCGACGTTGCCGTCGACCTGGCAGCGATCGCCCACCAGCGCCGGCCACGGATCCACGTAGGGGTCGCTGGACTTCCACGCCTCCAGGACGATCCGGCCCTGCTGCTCGCTGGTCAGCTCGGCGGCGCGCAGCACCACGTCACCGTTGACGCGGATGCTCGGCAGGTGCAGCACGCCGTGCGCGGAAAACGCTTGCCGCGTGCTCGCGGCGCCGAAGTTGTCCACCTCGCACAACAGGCTGCCGCCGATGTGCGCGCCGTTCCCGTCGAGCGCGAACCCGTCCGGGTTGCGCAGCCGCGCCCCGGAGAAGTTGACGTTGCCGCCGGTGCGCATGCCCGGCAGCCGGACCTCACCCTCGGCCTGCATCCGGTAGGCCAGCAGCGCACCGGCGATGATCAATCGGTCGGCCTGGATCGCGCGGCCCTGCGGGTGGTCCACCGCGGTGCGGGTCAGCACGACCGAACCCTCCACGACGGCGTCGGTCAGGTTGATCGCCGCATCCGGCACCCCGCGCTCGCGGGTGTCGCCCCGCTGCACGGCCGTCTCGCCGTCGTCGCTGCCCGGCAGGACCTGCACGACGCAGCGGATGAGCCGGAGGTCGTTGCGGCTGCGCAGGTTCCGGGCTTTGAGACCGGGCAGCCAGCAACGGCGGAAGACCAGGCCGAGGATCTTGGCCTCGCGCACGTCCGGCGGATGCTCGAAGCGGCAGTTCTCGAAGCGGAACAGGCAGTCCAGGTCCGCGCCGCGCAGATCCAGCCGGCCGGTGACGTAAGCGTTTTCCAACGACACGATCGGCGCGTTGCTGGCCTGCCGGCGGAACCGCAGCAGCCCACCGCTGCCCGGCTCGAGCAGCGGTTTCAGCAGCTCCTCGGCCGCGACGTGGTAGCGCCGGTCCGGCACCCCGCGAAAAGGATCCAGGGCCGGCACGTCGCGGTCCCCGATCCCCGGCTGGCCACCCACCATCCGCGTCCCCCTCCCCGCGACGATCGCCACACCTGCTCCGACGATCCTCGCGGGTGAGGGGTTCCCGGCGCTACTGCTCGGGTTTGAGAACGCGCGCCAGGAACGCGCGCGTGCGCTCGTGCCGCGGGTCCCCGATCACCTGCTCCGGCGCACCCTGCTCGACGACGACGCCGTCGTCCATGAACAGCACCTTGTCCGCCACCTCGCGGGCGAACTGCATCTCGTGCGTCACCACGACCATCGTCATGCCGTCACGCGCCAGCTGCCGCATCACACCCAGCACGTCGCCGACCAGTTCCGGGTCCAGCGCCGACGTCGGCTCGTCGAACAGCATCAGCCGGGGCTGCATCGCGAGCGCACGGGCGATCGCGACCCGCTGCTGCTGACCGCCGGAGAGCTGCGCGGGGTAGGAGCTCTCCTTGTCCGCGAGGCCCACCCGGTCGAGCAGTTCGCGGGCCCGCTCACGCGCGGCCTGCTTGCTCTCCCGCCGCACCTGCACCGGCGCCTCCATGACGTTCTCCAGCGCCGTCATGTGCGGGAACAGGTTGAAGCGCTGGAACACCATGCCGATGTTGCGGCGCTGCTGGGCGATCTCGCTGTCCCGCAGCTCGTACAGCCGCTCGCCGCGTTGCCGGTAGCCGACGAGCTCGCCGTCGACGTAGAGCCGGCCGGCGTTGACCTTCTCCAGGTGGTTGATGCACCGCAGCAGCGTCGACTTGCCCGAGCCGGACGGACCGATGAGGCAGGCGACCTCCCGCTCCTGCACCTCGAAGTCGATGCCCTTGAGCACCTCGAGCCGGCCGAACCGCTTGTGGATGCCCTGCGCCTGGACGACCGGGGTCATCCCACCGCACCTCCCCCGATACCGCCGCCACCGCCCGAGCCGTACCGGAACCCGAGCATGCGGCTCGTCCACTTCGTGCGCTCGCCCACCTGCCGGGAAGTCCCGCGGGCGAACCGCCGCTCGATCTGCATCTGCACCAGCGTCAGGATCGTGGTCATGAACAGGTACCACAGCGCGGCCGTGATCAGCAGCGGCGCGATCCGGTAGTTCTGCGCGTAGATCTGCTGCGCCGACGTCATCAGCTCGAAGTACCCGATGACCACCACCAGCGACGTCGTCTTGAGCATCGCGATGGTCTCGTTGCCGGTCGGCGGGATGATCACCCGCATCGCCTGCGGCAGGATGATCCGCCGCAGCGTCTTGGCCCGCGACATGCCGAGCGCACTGGCGGCCTCCAGCTGGCCGGCGTCGACCGACAGGATGCCGCCGCGCACGATCTCGGCCATGTAGGCGGCCTCGTTCAGGCCCAGGCCCAGCAGGGCCGCGGTGAACGGCGAGATCAGCGAGTTGGTGTCCCAGCTGACGAACTCCGGCCCGAACGGGACCCCGAGGCCGAGCCGCGGGTAGAACAGCGCGAGGAAGTTCCAGAACACCAGCTGCGTGATCAGCGGCGTGCCCCGGAACAACCAGATGTAGGTGCCCGCCGCACCCGCCGCGAGCGGGTTCGGCGACAACCGCATCACCGCGAGAACGACCCCGCCGACCACCCCGATCACCATCGAGATGACGGTGAGGATCAGGGTGTTCTGCAGGCCGCGCAGGATCCGGTCGTCGAACAGGTAGTCGCCGACGACGTCCCACTGCATGTTCGCGTTGGTGACGACACTGCGGATGACGATGGCCGCCAGGAGCAGGATGATCACACCCGCGATCCACCGGCCGTAGTGGCGGACCGGAACGGCGCGGATGTCCTCCGACTGGGTGGCTTGACGTGTCTCGGTCATCAGCTGGCCGGGTTCAGCTCCGCCTTCGTGAGCGTCCCGCTCGGGTTCAGGCCCCACTTGGCCAGGATCTTGGCGTAGGTGCCGTCGTCGATGAGGGCCTGCACGGCACCCTGGACGGCCTCGGCGTAAGTGCCCTGGCCCTTCTTGAGCGCGATGCCGTAGGGCGCGGCGTCGTAAGGCTGGCCGACGGTCTCGACGGCGCCGCCGGTCTGCTTGATCGCGTAGTCGACGACCGGGGAGTCGGCGAGCATCGCCTGGCTGCGCCTGGTCTGGACCTGCAGGTTCACATCGGTCTGCGCCTGGAACTGCTGCACGTTGATCGCCGGCTTGCCGGCCGCGGTGCACTGCTGCGAGCGGGCGGCCAGGTCGTCGACCTGCACGGTGCCCTGCTGGACGGCGATGTTCTTGCCGCACAGGTCGTCCAGCGAGATGTGCTCCGGGTTGCCCTTCGGCACGCCCAGCGAGGTACCCGCCCGGTAGTACGAGACCATGTCCACGGTCTGCAGGCGCTCGGGGTTGACCGTGAACGAGGACATGGCCAGCTCGTACTGGCCCGAGGCGAGGCCGGCGAGGATGCCGGAGAACGCGGCGTTCTGGTACTCCATGGTCAGGCCGAGCTTCTGCCCGACGGCGTTGCCCAGGTCGACGTCGAAGCCGACGACCTTGCCCTGCGCGTCGACGAACTCGTTGGGCGCGTAGCTCTGGTCCTGACCCACGATTATCTTGCCGTCGGCCGCTATGGCCTGCGGGACCTTGGCGGCCAGCGCCGGGTCCTTCGCCACCGCCGGGATCTCCTCGGACTGGGTCGCGCCAGTCCCGCCGGCCGGCTGCGAGGTGCCTCCGGAGCCGGTGCCACCCGCACCGCACGCCATGGTCAGCCCGGCCAGGGCGAAGGCGGGCAGCAGGGCCAGCGCCTTGATGTGTGTTGCACGAGCCACGGAGCTACTCCTCGTCACTCTAAGTAGGTCTTACCGTTGAGCTCTCGCATCCTGCCATTCGAAAGGAGTACGCGCAGCATCGGAAGGGTCACGTCTGAACTTCACGGCTCGCCCCGGCCCGGGCCGTGCGGATTCACCCCCGGGCGTGGGCGTCCAGCATGTGCGCGACCGCCTCGGTCAGCCGCTGCGCCTGGGGCAGGTGCAGCCACTCGTCCGGGACGTGCGCGTTCGAATCGGGCCCGAGCGCTCCGGTGACCAGGAACTGGGCCTCCGGGTACTTCTCACCCAGCAGGCCCATGAACGGGATCGACCCGCCGAGCCCCACGCTGCGCCACGGCGCACCGAACACCTCGTCGCTCACCTTCTCCAGCGCGGCGGACAGCCACGGGGAGGCGTCCGGTGCGTTCCAGCCGTCCGCGGCCTCGACCCCGGACAGCTCGACCGCGGCACCGTACGGGACGTCCGAAGTCAGCGCCTTCTCGATCGCGGCGAGCGCTGCCGCCGAGTCGGCCGTCGGCGGCAGCCGGAAGCTCAGCGCCAGCGTCGTCGACTCACGCAGGACGTTGCCCGCGTTCGCCGGCTCCGGCAGGCCCGCCGCGCCGATCACCGACAGCGTCGGCCGCCACGACTGGTTCAGCAGCAGCTCCAGCTCGTCGTCGGAGACCGGCCGCATGCCGGGCATCAGCGGGAACGACCCCTTGGTCGCCCCGGGGGCCACCGCGACCGTCGCCGCGGCCTCCGCGCGCCGGTTCGGCGGGATGTCGACGTGCAGGTCGGCGAGCTTGATCTCGCCCGTCGCGGAGTCCTCGATGCGGTCCAGCAGCTGCCGCAGGACGCGGAACGAGCTCGGCACGACACCGCTGGCCAGCCCGGAGTGCGCGGCCGTCTCCAGCACGCGCACCGTGACGTGCACCTGGGCCAGCCCGCGCAGGCTGGTCGTCAGCCACAGCCGGTCGTAGTCGTTGCCACCGGAGTCCAGGCACACCACGAACGTCACGCGGCCCAGCCGCTCCGACAGGTGCTCGAGGTAGAGCGGCAGGTCGGGGCTGCCCGACTCCTCACCGGTCTCCAGCAGGATCACCGACCGCGCGTGGGCGCCGCCGGCGGCGTGCACCGCCTCCAGCGCGGCGGTCGCCGCGTATCCCGCGTAGCCGTCGTCCGCCGAACCGCGGCCGTAGAGCCGGTCCCCGCGGACCACCGGGGTCCACGGACCGAGCCCGTCGGCCCAGCCGCCGACCGGGGGCTGCTTGTCGAGGTGGCCGTAGAGCAGCACCGTGCCGCGGTCCTCCGCACCGGGTGTCGCCGGGACGTCGACCAGCAGCACCGGGCTGCGGCCGTCCAGCTGGACGACGTCGATCGTCGCGCCGGGCAGGTTCCGCCCGGTGATCCAGTTCTGCACGTGCCGCACGGCGGCGGCGAGGTGCCCGGTGGCGGCCCACTCGGGGTCGAACGCCTGCGACAGGGCGGGGATCTCCACCAGGCCGGACAGGCTCGGCAGCACCTCGTTCGCCCAGAGGCGCCGGACGGTTTCACGCACGGTTGTTTGCTCCACGCGGCCATTCTGCCCCAGCTGGAGCACGCCCTCCGGCGTCCTCGCGATAGCAGCCCGCCGGCACCGGCCACGCATCACCCCCTGTGATGCAGTTCACTTTCGAACACGCTCGGCGACCGGCTCGTCGCGGTGCGGTCGCCACCCCGCGCGCCGCGGCTGGTGAGGGCGTGCGCGACAGCCCGAATGTCGGTGCGGCCAGTATCGGGCGTCCTAGCGTTTACGCAGCTCAGGCACGCCTTTCGCGGCAACAAATCGGGCGTGGACCTGCACCGGGACCCCCTGTTCGTGTCAGGATGTCCCTCGTAAGCCGTCACGGCCGACGGCTGCCGAGCGCTTCGGACCCGAAACGTCGGTGGCTGCCGGTCAAAGCCGTGAGCGGCCGCCACAAGCGGCCCCGTGGCAGGACACCGAGGAGAACGCGCATGCCGTCCCCCGAACAGTGGACGCACCCGGAGCCCGGCGAAGGACCGGCCGCACAGGCCGCCCAGCCATCACGGGAGCAGGTGATCGCCGGTTTGCGAAACACGGACGCGGGTGGCGCTGAGGTGACTCAGCTGCTCACCCCCGAAGGCGAGCGAATCGCCTCGCCCCAGTTCGACCGCTACATCTCCGACATCGACCCGGACGCGCTGCGCGGGCTCTACCGCGACATGGTGCTGGTCCGCCGGGCCGACCGGGAAGCCAACGCCATGCAGCGCCAGGGCCAGCTGGGCATCTGGGTCCCGCTGCTCGGCCAGGAGGCCGCACAGGTCGGTTCCGGCCGCGCGCTGCGGCCGCAGGACATGGCGTTCCCGAGCTACCGCGAACACGGCGTGGCCTACACCCGCGGCGTCGACTTCAAGGAACTGCTGGGCATCTTCCGCTGCACCGACCACGGCGGCTGGGACTTCCAGGCCCACGGTTTCCACCCGTACACCATCGTGATCGGCAACCAGGTGCTCAACGCGGCCGGTTACGCGATGGGCCAGAAGTTCGAGGGCAAGGTGGGCGACGACGACGGTGAGGCCACCATCGTCTACTTCGGTGACGGCGCCACCTCCCAGGGCGACGTGCACGAGGGCTTCGTGTGGGCCGCGGTGTACGACGCGCCGCTGGTGTTCTTCTGCCAGAACAACCAGTGGGCGATCTCCGAGCCCACCGAGCGCCAGTCCCGGCTCCCCCTGTACCAGCGCGCCCGCGGCTACGGCTTCCCCGGCATCCGCGTGGACGGCAACGACGTGCTGGCCTGCCTCGCGGTGACCCGCTGGGCGCTCGAGGAGTGCCGCCACGGCAACGGGCCGGTGTTGATCGAGGCGTTCACCTACCGGATGGACGCCCACACCACCACCGACGACCCGACCCGCTACCGGCTCTCCGAAGAGCTGGAGGTCTGGAAGCACAAGGACCCGATCGAGCGCGTGCGTGTGCACCTGGCCCGCAACGGGTACGCCGACCAGGCGTGGTTCGACCAGATCCAGGCCGAGGCCGACGCCTTCGCCACGGACCTGCGCGAGTTCTGCTTCAACATGCCGGAACCGCCCCCGGAACGCGTGTTCGCCAACGTCTATGCCGAATCGTCGCCGGTGCTGGACTCCCAGCGCGACGAGTTCCTGTCCTACCTGGCCGGTTTCGTGGAAGCGGGTGAGCGCTGATGGCCGCCCCGGTGAAGTCCCCTGTGGACGGTGCGGTACCCGCCGTGCAGAAGCTGACGATCGGCAAGGCCCTGAACATGGGCCTGCGCGCGGCGATGGAGGCCGACGACAAAGTCCTGATCCTCGGCGAGGACGTCGGCAAGCTCGGCGGCGTCTTCCGGATCACCGACGGGTTGCAGAAGGACTTCGGCGAGCAGCGCGTGCTGGACACGCCGCTGGCCGAGTCGGGCATCATCGGCACCGCGGTCGGCCTGGCCGTGCGCGGGTTCCGCCCGGTGTGCGAGATCCAGTTCGAGGGGTTCATCTTCCCCGGGTTCGACCAGATCTCCTCGCAGCTGGCGAAGCTGCACTACCGCACGCAGGGCCGGGTCAAGGTGCCGGTGGTCGTGCGGGTGCCCTACGGCGGCGGGATCGGCGCGGTGGAGCACCACTCCGAATCACCGGAGTCGCTGTTCGCGCACATCGCCGGGCTGAAGGTGGTGTCCTGCTCGAATCCCACGGACGCCTACTGGATGATCCAGCAGGCCGTCGCCTCCGATGATCCGGTGCTGTTCTTCGAGCCCAAGCGGCTCTACCACAACGGCCAGCTCAAGTCCGAAGTGGACACCACGACACCGCCGGGGCCGCTGTTCGCCTCGCGCGTGGTGCGCGAGGGCACCGACTGCACGCTCGTCGCGTACGGGCCGTCGGTCAAGGTGTGCATCGATGCTGCTGCCGCCGCGGCCGAAGAAGGCCGGTCGCTGGAGGTCATCGACCTGCGCACGCTCTCGCCGCTCGACCTCGCGCCGGTGTTCGAGTCGGTGCGCCGCACCGGCCGGCTGGTCGCGGTCAGCGAGGCGCCGTCGGAGTCGTCGATCACCTCCGAGATCGCCGCGCGCGTGCAGCAGGAGTGCTTCTACTCGCTGGAGGCGCCGGTGCTGCGGGCGACCGGGTTCGACACCCCGTACCCGCCGTCCAAGTTGGAGGAGCACTACCTCCCCGACCTGGACCGCGTCCTGCACACCGTCGACCGCGCGATGGGCTGGTGAGGCGGGGTGCCCGAGTACAAGCAGTTCCTGCTCGCCGACACCGCCGAGGGCCTGACCGAGGCGGAGATCCTGAACTGGCGCGTCCAGCCGGGTGACGAGGTCACGGTCAACCAGATCGTCGTCGAGGTGGAGACCGCCAAGGCCGCCGTCGAGCTGCCCATCCCGTGGGCCGGTGTGGTCACCGAGCTCATGGCCGCGGCCGGGGACACCGTGGCGGTCGGGGCGCCGCTGCTGACCATCGACGTGAACCCGGCCGGCGCGGGCGCGCCCCCGGCAACCGTGAACGGGTCCGCGGCAGCGGCACCGGCCGAGGAAGAGATGAAGCCGCTGGTCGGCTACGGGTCGAAGGCGACCGAGGCACGGCGACGGCCACGCAAGGCGGCTGCCGCGGCGGCTCCGGCTCCCGCTCCAGCTGCGGCAGAAGCGGCACCGGCACCGGCTGCTCCCGCGCCGGAATCGGCCCGGGGCGGTTACGTGCCGCTGGCGAAACCGCCGGTGCGCAAGCTCGCCAAAGACCTCGGTGTCGACTTGTCGACGCTCACCGGGTCCGCCGAAGGCGGCGTGATCACCCGGGAGGACGTCGAGCGGGCGGCCCAGCCGGCCGCACCCGCACCCGCGACCGCCGGGGCCCGCGAACGGCGCGTACCGGTCCGCGGTGTCCGCAAGGCGACCGCGGCGGCGATGGTGTCCAGCGCCTTCACCGCGCCGCACGTGACCGAGTTCCTGACCATCGACGTCACGCCGATGATGGAGCTGCGCGAGCGGCTGAAGAAGCACCCGGACTTCGCGGGCGTGAAGCTGACCCCGCTGGCGTTCGCGGCCAAGGCCGTGTGCATGGCGGTGCGGCGGACGCCGGACGTCAACGCGTCCTGGGACGAGGCGGCCGGCGAGATCGTCTACAAGGACTACGTGCACCTGGGCATCGCCGCGGCGACGCCCCGCGGCCTCGTCGTCCCGAAGATCCGGGACGCGGACGCGATGTCGCTGCCGGAGCTGGCACGGGCGCTGGACGAGCTGACGACGACCGCGCGCGAGGGCAAGACCCCGCCCGCGGACATGGTGGACGGGACGATCACCATCACCAACGTCGGCGTGTTCGGCGTCGACACCGGCACGCCGATCATCAACCCGGGTGAGTCCGCGATCCTGGCCTTCGGGGCGATCAAGGACGCGCCGTGGGTGGTGGACGGGCAGCTCGCGGTCCGGAAGGTGTTGCAGCTGTCGCTGAGCTTCGACCACCGGCTGGTCGACGGGCAGCAGGGCTCGCAGTTCCTCGCCGACGTCGGCGCGCTGCTGGCCGATCCGGCAATGGCGTTCACCTACTGAACGGTTCGGGCGGGCCGCGTCGTTCCGGCGCGGCCCGTTCTCCTGCTCCCTTGACGGAGTGAGCGCTCACTCCACATACTGGGGCCATGACCGCTCCCGCCCGCCGCCGGGCACCCGGCATGAACCCCGAGGACCGCCGGCGCATGATCGTGCGAGCCGTGCTGCCACTGGTCGTCGAGCACGGTGCCGCCGTCACCACCGCGCAGATCGCCCGCGCCGCAGGCATCGGCGAGGGCACGATCTTCCGCGCGTTCAAGGACAAGGACGAACTGATCGACGCCTGCGTCGCCGAGGCGGTCAAGCCGGACAGCACGGTGGAGGCGATCGCCGAGATCCCGCTCGACCAGCCGCTGGCCGACCGGCTCGCCGAAGCCACCGAGACCATGTCCGCGCACCTGGAGCGGATGGGCGCGCTCATGGCGGCGCTGCACTCGACCGGCCGGCTCAAGCGCGGCGGACCGCGGAAGGGTGCGCGGGCCGAGTCCGTCACCGCGCTGCGCCAGGCCATCGCCGAACTGTTCACGCCCGAGGACGGGCTGCGGCTGCCGGCCGACAAGCTCGCGGCGATCTTCCTGTCGATGGTGTTCCTGCGCCGCCGGGACGACCAGGCCACACCGACCGCGGCCGAGTTGGTCGACGTCTTCCTGCACGGGGCGGTGGCCGCATGATGCACAGCGGTGGCGCACCGATCGGGGTGCGGCGGATGCTGCGGCGGGCCGGCACCTCGGTCCCGCAGAGCGGGCTGACCGGTCCGGTGGACATCCCGGACGCGGTGGCGCCGGACCAGCCGAAGGACCTGCGGTCCCGGTGGCAGCGGTTCCGGTCCTCAGCCGGCGGCACGGTGCGCGGACTGCCGCGCGTGATCAAACTGGCGTGGCGGGCGAGCCCCGCGGTGACCGTCCTCATCGCACTGTCCGCTTTGATCAGTGGGCTGATGCCCACCGGCACGGCCTACGTGGCGAAACTGCTGCTGGACGCGGTGGTCGCGGCGGTGCAGGGCCGCGGCGGCACCGATCGGATCGTCCAGCTGGCCGCGCTGGAGTTCGGCGTGTTCACCGCGACCGCGATCAGCACCGCGCTGACGAACGCGGCCCAGCAGCTGCTGCAGGAGCGGATGACGTTGACGATCCGGCACCGGGTGATGGCACACGCGAGCAGGCTGGACCTCCAGTTCTTCGAAGGCTCGGAGTCCTACGACCAGCTGCGGCAGGCGTCGCAGGAGGCGCCGCAGCGGCCGATGTCGATGCTGACCTCGGCGCTCGGGCTGGTCCGGACGTCGATCACGTTCGCCAGCATGGTGGTGCTGCTGATGTCGGTCAGCCCGCTGCTGGCCGCCGTGGCGCTGCTCGCGCCGGTGCCGGCGTTCATCTCACAATCGAAGTACGGGTCCCGGGCGTTCCTGCTGACCCTGTGGATGTCACCGATCCGGCGGCGGATGGACTACCTGAACTCACTGGTCACGACGGACACCTACGCCAAGGAAACCAAGCTGTTCGGGCTCGGGCCGTACCTGGTGGACCGGTTCCTGCGGCTCGGCCAGAACGCGTACGCCCGCGAGCGGAAGCTGACGACCCGGCGCAACTTCGTGGGCACGGCGTGGAGCCTGCTGTCCACTCTCGCCGGTTCCGGCATCGCGCTGTACATCGCGCTGGAGGCGGTGGCCGGGCGGCTGACGATCGGGGATCTCGCGCTGTACACGGCGGCTGCGGCGGCGGTGCAGACGTCGGTGCAGGGGTTGTTCACCGGGTTCTCCGGGATGTACGAGAACAACCTGTACCTGGACACCCTGTACGACTTCCTGGCCACCGAGCCGCAGATCGTCGCGCCGGCCGTGACGGCGCCGCTGCCCGAGCCGGTGCGCGGGCACATCGAATTCCAGAACGTGTCGTTCCGCTACCCGGGGGCGGCGGAGAACGCAATGGACGGGGTCTCGTTCGAGATCCGGCCCGGTGAGACGGTGGCGGTGGTCGGGCGGAACGGGGCCGGCAAGTCGACGCTGATCAAACTGCTGTGCCGGCTCTACGACCCGACCGAGGGGCGGATCCTGCTCGACGGGACCGACATCCGCAAGTTCGACCCGGATGCCCTGCGATCCCGGATCTCGGCGATGTTCCAGGACTACGTGACCTACCAGGGAACGGCGGCGGAGAACATCGGGCTCGGCGAGCTGAGCGCGCTCGACGACCGGCCGCGGATCGAAGACTCGGCCACCCGCGCCGGGGTCGCCGCCCGGATCGCGCGGTTGCCGCGCGGGTACGACAGCCCGTTGGGCCGGTGGTTCGACCAGGGCGTGTCCCTGTCCGGCGGCGAGTGGCAGAAGATCGCGCTGGCGCGGGCCTTCATGCGGGACGCACCGATCCTGGTGCTGGACGAACCGACGTCGGCGCTGGACGCCGCGGCCGAACACGACCTGTTCACACGGTTGCGCGCACTGTCCGAGGGCCGGACCACGCTGTACATCTCGCACCGGTTCTCCACGGTGCGGCAGGCGGAGAAGATCCTGCTGCTCGACCGGGGACGCCTCGCGGAGGAAGGGACGCACGAAGAGCTCATGTCCCAGGGCGGCGACTACGCGTCGCTGTTCACCCTGCAAGCCGCGGCGTACCTGGAGGAAGCCGCGTAACTGCGGATCGCGTCGAGCCGATGACACTCGGTGGCCGGAGCGATATCGTGCTCCCCCAGGGAGGAGCCACTTGCCATGACGGGGGACACGAACAGAATCCCGGCCAGCTCCGCCGCGGCCGAAATAGCAGGCGTGTTCGGCGGCGAAGACAAGCTGAACGCGATGAACGCCGACGCGAAGCGCATGCTCGCGGATGCGCAGGCAGGCCGGTGGGCGGTGGACGAGGAGACCGGGTCACACCTGCGCCGGGCCGTGACGCAGATGCAGGACCGGCTCGCCACCATTGGCCCACGGATTTTCCGGCTCCAGCAGGCGCCGAAGCTCGGCAACGACAAGTACGCCAAGGAGGTGGCCGCACACTTCCTCCGCGCCATGGACTCCGACGACAAGTCCCTTGTCCGGGTCTTCTACGCCGCGCAGCACACACTGGATACCGTCCGCCAAGCCCTCGAAGTCGCGATAAGCAAATACGACGCGTCGAACGAGGCAGCTACGAAACAACTCACTGTCTTCAAGGATCAGGAAGGCCATTGAGCGTCAACCTTCGATTCGTCCGGGTTCTCACCGGCATCGGATGCCTGGCCGCTGCAGTGAGCGGTTGCACCAGCACGGTCGCGGGTTCAGCGTCGCCAGCGACCACCCGTACCACCCCCACCACGCCGACCGCGGCAGACGTCTTCGCCGGTCTGAATGCTTGCCGGGTTCTCGAACAGCTCACCGCAGGGCAAGGGTTCGGCCCGGGGGAGAACATCAGCCGACGGAACGAATGCGACGTCCTCAAACCCGGTTTCGGTTCATACGGCCTGGCATTGGATCCGGTACAAGGGCTCATCGAATTCGCGGCCACGAACAAGACCGTCGTCAACACCACGATCAACGGGCGAAACGCGATGCAAGCGAACATCCCCACCGGAGGATGCGCGATCGCGATCGAGGTCGGCGAGCACGCCAGGGCGATGGTGACGGTCGCGATGTCGCGGATCAGCGAAGACCCGCAGTCCTGTCCGAGCGCGCGGGCCCTCGCGGAGAAGCTGGAGCCCCTGTTGCCCCCGGGGCCGTGATGGGTGATTTATCAGTGCCGCAATTATCGGGGCCTTGGTCACGCTATCTTCGGTAACTGCTGATCGGCCTCGTCATGCTGATCGAGTGAAGGAGGGCTCTTGACGGACGGCGTAGCGAGCCAGGTAGCCGCCGTCTTCGGCGGGACCGAACAGCTGACGACGATGAGCGATGGCGCAAAGCGCATGCTGGCCGACGCCCAAGCCGGCCACTGGGCGGTGGACGAAGAGACGGGCTCACACCTGCACAGGGCAGTCACCCAGATGCAGACCGAACTCGGGAGGATCAGCCCGAAGATCTACCGACTCAAGCAGGCGCCCAAATTCGGCGATGACGAGTACGCCAGGAAGGCGTCCGCACACTTTCTCGAAGCGATGTACTCGGACGACCGATCGCTCGTCCGCGTCTACGAACAAGCACAGATGATGCTGGAAACACTTCGCGAAGCCATTGACATCGCAATCAGCAAGTACAACGGCTCTGACGATGCGGCAACCCAAGATTTGCGCACTCTCCGGACCCAGGAAGATAATTGCGGATGAACGTTCGTCCCGCCCAGCTGCTCCTCGGGCTGACTTGTCTCGCATTCACCACGGCGAGTTGCACCAGCACGGTGAGCGGCACTCCGTCGCCGGCGCCGAGCGCGAGTTCCGTTCCGGCGAACTCCGATGTGTTCGCGGGCCTCAACGCATGCCAGATCGTGGAACAGATTACGGCCGGTCAGGGCTTCGGGCCAGGTGAGAACATCAGCCGCCGCAACGAGTGTGACGTGACGAAGTTCGACTTCGGGACATACGGCCTGGCGCTGGACCCCGTACAAGGGCTCACCGAATTCGCCAGGGCGAACGCGAACGTGGTGACACTCACCGTCAATGAACGTGAGGCCATGCAGGCGAACATCCCGACGGGCGGATGCGCGATAGCTGTCAAGGTCTCCGAACATGCCCGCGCTCTCGTCACGGTATCGATGTCACGGTACAGCCAGAACGCGGAGGCGTGCTCGAACGCCAAATCGTTCGCCGAAAAGATCGAGCCCTTGCTGCCGAAGGGGCAGTGAGTCGCCTGCCTGATGGTGATCACAACCGGAGGTACCGGCGCAGGGGATTCTGCGATATCGCGACTACGAACCGGGGTGCGGTGAACACTTCGATCAATGGCCATGACGCCATGCTGGCCGGATACGACGACGCCGACGAGCCGGCAACCAAGTCTCTCGACCAGCTCAGGAACCAGGTGTCCCGGTGATCAGGTCCCGCTTCGCCCGGATTTTCACCGGCATCGCCTGCGTCCTGGGAACCGTCCTGGCCGCCTGTACCAGCACCGTCTCCGGGAGCCCGTCGCCCGCGCCCGTTGTTCCGTCCAGCTCAAGCCCTGACAGCTCTGACGTTTTCGCGGGCCTTGATGCTTGCCGCCTGCTGGATCAGCTCAACGCCGGGCAAGGGTTCAATCCCGGGGAAAACAAGAGCCGGCGCAACCAATGCACCGCCTCCAAACTCGATTTCGCCACGTACAGCATCGCCCTCGACGCCACGCAAGGGCTGCGGGAGTTCGCCGCGACCAACACGGGCGTGCGGGAGATCTCGGTTCATGCGCGGAAGGCCATGGAGGCTGACATCTCCACCGGTGGTTGCGCGGTCGCGGTGGAGGTCGCGGATCGGGCGCTCGCGTTGGTGCTCGTGACCATGGCGCGAGCGAGCGAGGATGCGCAAGGGTGCCCGAACGCGCGGGCCTTCGCGGAGAAGCTGGAGCCCCTGTTGCCCCCGGTGTCGTGATGCGTGATCGGGCACTGCCGCAACCACGGGGCGCTTGATCGCGCTATCTTCTCGGTGACGTCCACCGCGTGGAAGCTGACCGAGGAGCCCTGGGATGAGTTGGCAGGATGAGCTGCGCCGTCTGGACGCCGACCTCGCCAACGGCACCATCACCCAGCACGAGCACCGCAAGATGCGGGACGAGCTGCTGGCCGCGGCCTCCGGCATCGGGGCTTCGGCGCCGATTCAGCCGCAGTGGCAGAGCGCGAATCCGGCCAACCCGGGCTCCGTGCAGCAGCCGGGCCAGTGGTCGGCGCAACCCCCACAGTCCCAGCCCGCCGGCCCGCACACCGGGCAGGGGCAACCGGACGCGGGGCACGTCCCACCGGCCGGACCGCCCCGGAACGATGCGAGCGGGCCGGGTCAGGCCCAGCAGGGCGCCCTCGAGATCGAGGAGGGACCCACCGAGAGCGCCCTCGCCAACGAGGAAGGGCCCACGCAGAGCATTTCGGCGCACCTGCTCGCCACCAGCAAGCCCACGAGTGCGCCCAGTCCGGCCGACGAGCGTCCCACCGACTCCGTGCACTTCCCCTCCATCGAGGACGCGCCGACCGTCATCACGAACCCGGTGCCGCCGCCGTCGCGGCCCTTGCCCACCATGGCTCCGCCACCGCTGCACCCCGGGCCGTACCCCCAGCACTACCCGCCGTTCGACCCCGCGCCGCGGCTCCAGGCGCCGCGCAAACGCAAGCCGACCTGGCTGTTCGTCACCCTCGGTGTGATCATCGTTGCCGCGCTGGTCGCGGGCGGCATCTGGTTCCTGGGCGGCGGCAGCAACGGCACCACCGCCACCACCGCGGCCCAGCCCCCCACGTCCGCCGCCACACCGCAGTCCGTCGAAGCGCGGCTGCCGGCCCTTCCGGGCACGCCGAGCCCGAACAACGGAACCCTCACCGTCGACCAGGGCGTCGACCTCAAGCTGTTCTCCCGCGAGGAGGGCCGCCTGATGAAGGACAACGGCGTCACCCAGCTGATCTTCCGCGGCTCGTCCCAGGGCCCGCAGGGCTACCTCGTCCTGGTCCTGCCCGCCGGCTCGGCCACCGGCGCCGCCTCGATCATCCGGGGCCTCTACGACCACGCCCTCTTCGCCGGCCTGCGGAACATCCCGTCCGGCTCCACCGACGCCAAGGCCGTCACCGGCAGCAACGCGGCCGGTCAGATGAGCGGCACCTGGTACACCTCGGGCACCTACGCCGTCGCGATCTGGGTGTCCCAGGGCCTCGACGGCGACCCGGCCGCCCTGTCCGAGCGCCTCGCCCAGACGAAGACCTCCCTGGTCAACGCCCTGCCGCCGAACTAGGGCAGCTGCCCGGGCCGCAGCACCGCCCCGCACCGACCGGTCGCCGCCCGCTCGGCCTCCACCCGCGGGAGCGCGACCCGCGCGTACGCCCGCAGCCGGACCAGGTCGTCGCCGTCGAGGGCGTCCAGCCGCACCCAGTCGCCGTTCTGACCGGTCCGGTCCAGCACCACCGCCGCGTACTCACCGGACAGGCGGGCGTCGCGCGTCAGCCCGGTCAGGCCGCTCCACGGCACGTGCGACTGGATGAACGTCGGCTTGAGCTCGTCGAACACGTAGTCCCGGAACCCCGCGAAATCCCCCGCCGATACCAGGTCTGCAATGTGCGAGTCGGCCAGGCCGACCGAGTCGACCACCCGCAACCGGCTCGTCAGCGCCGTCCCGCCGATGTCCGGCAACAGCACCGACCCCTCCCGCAGGCCGATCGTGTCCGCGTAGCCGTTGAACACCCGCCCGTCCCGCTGCACGATCTGACACAACGGCACGACCGGCCCGCTCGCGAACCCGCGACCGGAATCGGCCAGCGCCGGGGCGCTCGGCACCGCCGCGCCTACCAGCACCACCGCCAGCAGCACCCGCCGGCGCACCGCCAGCGCCCGCATCCCCTCGACCGCCGCCACCGCTGCGACCAGCGCCGCCATCGTCCACACGGGAGTCGCAAACCGGAACTCGCCCGCCGGCTCCGCGTTGAGCACGCAGTACGCCACCAGCGCCAGCACCAGCGGCACCAGCCATCCGGCCAGCGGCCGGCGCAGGGCCGGGACCAGCCACAACGCCAGCCCGGTCACCAGCACCCCGGCCAGCACGACCGGCCACCCCAGGTACTCCACCGGCTCCGCCACCCGCGTCACGTTCGCCAGTGCCGGCGGCTGCTGGTTCTTCGCCACGGCCGTGTTCGGCACCCACCGGCCGAACTCCGCGTGCCGCCACAGCAGATAGGCGCCGTACGGCACCGCGAACGCCAGAAGCCCGGCCCCGGCGGGAACCACCGTCCGCGCCCGCCGCGCGAACCGCAGCGCGACGAGGGGGTACGCGACCACGTAGATCGCACCGTCCGGCCGGGTGAGTCCCGCCAGCGCTGCCAGCAGCCCGGCCCCCACCGCGATCCGCACGTCGTGCACCCGTCCGGCCGCGAGCGCGCGGAACAACAGCGCCGCGAGCCACGCCACCGCCAGCGCGTACAGGGGATTCTCCAAACCGGACAGCGACCAGATCACGAAGGACGGGATCGCGGCGAGCAAGCCGCCCGCGAACACCGTCACCAGTGACGGCCATCGCGTGACGCGTTTCACCGCGAAGTGACACGCAGCGAGAATTCCCGCACAGCAGGCCAATCCGAGCGCCTTCGGAAACAGAACGTAGTCCGGGACACCGAAGATCGCGCCCGTATCGAACAGATGCAGCACCTTGCCCAGCACCAGCAGCGCGAGCCACGCCGGATTGGAGAAACCCTCCACCGGCGCCGCCCCGGGCTGGAGCACCGGACCGGCGCCTTCGGCCAGGTCACGGGCGTAGGCAAAGGTGATCGCCGCGTCGTCGTTGATCCAGTTGCCGTACGTCCACCCGTGCAACCCGATCAACGCCGTGCCGCCGACGACCGCGGCCACGGCGCGCCAGCGTGCCGCCATTCTCCCCCTCCTCGATTGATCACCCTCGCAGAACAAGGTCACGAAATGACCCTCACCGGCGATGAGCGGGGTAGGCGTGCACAATGTGCGTCGTCACCGTAGCGCTGTCCGGCGGACGCGTTCCGCCTCGTCGAGAGCAGATTAGGGGGCTACCGGGTGTCCTGGCAGGAGGAGTTGCGCAAGCTGGACGAAGAGCTTGCCTCGGGACGGCTCTCCGCGGACGACTACCGCGTCCGGCGCGACCAGGTGCTCTCGTCCGCGGTCTCCCACAGCGAGAACACCGCCCAGCAGCCGGAGCCGGACAACTCCGCCGACTCGACGCAGGTGATCGCGCCGGTCAGCCCGCCGCAGGGCGTGCCGCAGCAGGCGCCGCCGGACCTCTCCGCCGAGCCCACGCAGGCCGTCTCGCCGAACTGGCAGGCCCACCCCCCGGTCGATCCGGAACGCACCCAGTACGTGCCGAGCCCGTCTCCGCCAGCGGGTTTCCCGACCGCGCCGCCCGGCGGTTTTCCGCAGTCCGGCCCGCAGCCCGTGCAGCCGGCGTGGCACGCGCCCCAATCCGACGTGAGCCCGCCGTGGGGCGGCTCGGACTTCCCGCCGATCGGCCCGGTGGGGCAGGGCCCGGAGTCGTTCGACTCCAAGCCGGGTAAGGGCAAGATCGCCTGGATCTCGGTCGCGGCCGTCGTGGTGCTGGTGGCCGCCGGCCTGACGATCTTCCTGACCACCTCCGGTGGGGACAGCCAGGCCGGCCCGACGCCCACGCAGGCGCCGCCGACGTCGAGCACCAGCAACTCGCCGAACCAGGCGTTGCTGGACAAGATCCCACCGACCGAGGGCGCCGCGGACGGCCAGAGCGGTGTGCTGCCGGTGAACCGGCTGGTCGAACTGGGCATCGTGGACTCCGGGGAGGCCGCGCTGCTGAGCACCCACTCGGTGCCGGAGGTCGCGTGGCGGGGATCGCAACGCAGCCCGGACGACAAGGGCCCCGGCAACGAGAAGATCTCGGTGACGGTCATCCCGCTCGACAGTCCGACGACGGCGAACGCGCTGGCAGGCGAGATGCGCCAGTACTACGTCCGCAACGGGCTGGTGCTGCTCGTCGATGCGCTGCCGGACATGCCCCCGCAGGTGGCGTTCCACAAGCTGGTCGCCTCCCCCGTCGTGTACCGGGGCACCTGGGTGTCGGGCAGCAACGTGGTGCGCGTCAACGTGATCCAGGGCAACCTGGCGGACGAGAACGCCCTGTCCGGTGCTTACCAGCGCACCGTCCACACGATGCTGCTGTCCAACCCGGCCAGCTGATCGCGGTATGAGCGACCTGGTCGCCGAGATCATCCGCCACGCCGCCGACCGCACCGCGCTGTCGGACGAGCTGCACTTCGCCGCGCACGAACCGGGCGAGCGGAGCCAGCTCGACCACGGCCGCGCGAACGTGCTGCGCGCGCTGCGGCTGCCGGCGGACGCGCATGTGCTCGAGGTGGGCGCCGGTTACGGCGCGGTGACCAGGTATCTCGGGGAACGGGTGGCGCGGGTCGATGCGGTCGAACCGGACCCGGCCCGCGCCGGCGTGGTGCGAACGCGCACCGCCGATCTACCCGGCGTGCGGGTGCTCGACGCGGTTCCGGACGAGCGCTACGACGTGGTCGTGGCATCCGGCGTCGAGCACGCGGACCGCGTGCGGCCGGGCGGTGCGCTGGTCCTGGCGGTGCCGAACCGGCTCGGGGTGGGCCGACCCGGTGGCCGGTCCCGGCGCCGGTGGGAACGGGAGCTGGCCACCGCCGGGCTGACCGTCCAGCGGGTCCTCGGCTGCCTGCCGGACCACCGCGTCACCCGGGCCGTGATCACCGGGGAGCTGCTGGAACGGCATCCACGGCTCGCCGTCGAGCTGTCCGGGCGCGACGAGCGCTGGGCCGAACTCGTTGAGGGCGGCCTCGGTCTGGACACCGTGGACGGTCTGGTGTTCCTCGCCTCGGCCGGCGAACCCACCACCGGCCTGTGGCCGGACGGCGTGCTCGCCACCTACTTCAACACCGACCGCGCGGCCCGCTGGTGCACGCGCGCGGACGTGGTCGGGGGCGAGATCCGCCGCACTCCCCTGCTGCCGCAGGAACCCGGCCCGGTCGCCGTGCGCGCGTGGACGGACCTGGTGGTGGACGCGCCGACCCTGCCCGAGGTCCTGACCGGACAGCCGTGGCGCGCCGGTGAACTGCTCACCGCGTGGGCGGACCTGGTGCGGGCGGACCCGTCGTGGGACCTGATCCCGGCCAACGTGCTGTTGGCGGACCCGCCGCGGGCCATCGACCTGGAGTGGGTGCGGGACGGCACGACCGTGGACGAGGTGATCGACCGCGGCCTGCTGCTGCTCGCCGACCAGCTCGCCCGCGCCGGCTGGTCCGGGGCCGCGCCGGGCACGACGGTGCGGGACCTGGCCGCGTGGCTCGGCGTCCTGCTGGACCGGCCGGTGAGCTTCGTGGACGCGGCCGCCGAGCGGGAAGCGGAGTTCCAGGCGATCCGCCGGTGCGGGATCACCTCCGGCCCTGGACTGGATCACGACCGGGACGCGATGCGGCTGGCGTGGCGCCGGCGTCTCGCCGAAGAAACCGGGCTGGCACCGGCCGGACCGACCGAATTGGACGCACGCGTCGCCCGCACGATGACGCGGGTTGACCGGATCATCGCACCCGGCGACTCGACGTTCCGCGGCGACACCGGACACTACTTCGCAGTGGCCGGCCAGGCGTTGCGGGCCTGCCTGCACGGGTTGCAGGCCGCCGGTCGGCCTTCACCGCGCCGCGTCTTGGACATCGGCTGCGGCTACGGCCGGGTGCTGCGCACGTTCCGGGCCGCGTTCCCGGACGCCGAGCTGATCGCCTCGGACATCGACACCAGCGGCGTCGAGCACTGCGTGCGGTTCTTCGGCGCCACCGGGCTGCCCGCGTCCGGGCGGATCGAGGAGATCCCACCGGTCAGCGACATCGACCTGATCTGGTGCGGTTCGGTCCTGACCCACCTGGACGTCCCGGCGTGGGACGCGCTGCTCGGCTTTTTCGAGCGAGTCCTAGCGCCGGGCGGCGTCGCGGTGGTCACCACGCACGGCCGTCGCGTCGCCTGGCGGATGACCAGCGGCGCCGGGTACGGCCTGACCGCGGAGGACCACGCCCGCGTGCTCGCGGACTACCGGGCCTCCGGGTTCGGGTACGCCGACTACCCCGGCCGGTCCGGGTACGGCATCTCGCTGTCCGCGCCGGAGTGGGTGACCGGGCACGTCCTCACCCCGCAGTTGCGGCTCGCGGGGTACGTCGAGGCGGGCTGGGACGGCCACCAGGACGTGTTGATCCTGGCCAAGGACGCCGACGAGACGGTGAAGGCGGAACGATGAACGCAGCGGCCGGGTTGGTGCGGCCGGGACGGCCGCTCGGGCACCTGTTCGAGCTGCGCGGGTGGGTCACCACCGGCGACCACGTGACCGTCCACATCGGACGGCAGGTGGCCGAGGTGCGCCCGGACTCCACCGGGGCCGAGCCGCCCGGCACGACCGGTCTGCTGATCCGCACACCGGGGCCGGTGCCGACGGGGCGGCACGAGGTGGTGGTCCGCGCGGCGAACGGTGCCCCGCTGACCAGCGCCGTCGTCGAGGTCGGCCGGTCCGGCGACGAGGAACCGCTGCGGCTGTACGAGATCGACACCCCGAAGGCCGGCGACAACCCGCAGGGCGACGTCGTGTTCGTGCACGGCTGGGTGCTGCTCGACTCGCGGGCCCCGTCGCTGGTCGAGGTCCTCGTCGACGGCGGTGAGCCGGTCCGCGCCCGCACCCGCCTGCCGCGCCCGGACGTGGCCGACCACCTGCCGGATTTCCCGGACGCCGCGGTCAGCGGGTTCGAGGCCCGGGTGCCGGTGGACCTGCCGCCGGGTGCGGACCGCGCGCTGTCGGTGCGGGTGCGCGTCCGGGGTGAGCTGTCCGGGGAGTGGACCTCGGAGGCCCGCGAGGTCGTGCTGTCCAACCCGCCGGCCGAGGAGGCGGACCTGGCGCTCGCGGCGGAACTCGCCGAGCGCACACGCAAGGCCCTGGCCCGGCCCCGGGAAACCACCGATCCCCGGCACCTGCTGGTGTTCACGCACAGCCTCGCGGTCGGCGGCGGGCAGTTGTGGCTGCAGGAACTGCTGGACCGGCTCGCGACCCGGCACGGCTGGCGGATCACGGTGGTCAGCCAGCTGGACGGCGAACTGCGCGCGGACTGCGCGGCCCACGGCATCGACGTGCACCTCACTTCGCCGTACCGGGTGCACGACGTCGCCTCCTACGAGGGCCACATCGCGGAGCTGGCCCAGTTCGCGCGCGGCACCGACGCCGCGGTCGCGCTGGTGAACACGCTCGGCGCCTTCCCCGGTGCGGACGCGGCGATCCGCGCCGGGCTGCCGACCGCGTGGGTGCTGCACGAGAGCTTCGACCTCGCCGACTTCGCCTACCAGAACTGGGGCCCGGCGGGGCTGGTTCCGCCGGTGCGCGAACGGTGGCTGAACACGCTGCGGGCGGCGGACCGGCTGCTGTTCGTCGCCGACGCCACGCGGGAGATGTTCCTGCCGTTCTCCAGTCCGGCGCGCTGCCGCACGATCCGGTACGGCACACCGATGGTCGCCCGCGGCGGTCGGGTGTCCGAACGCGACCGTCGCGCCGCCCGGCGGAAGCTGGGGATCGCCGAGGACACCACGCTGCTGCTCAACGTCGGCGTACTGGAACCGCGCAAGGGCCAGGGCCTGCTGATCAGCGCGATGGACCGGGTGCGGCGCGCGCACCCGGAGATCCAGCTGAGCATCGTCGGGCACCACCCGTCGCCGTACGGGCTGGCGCTGGCCGGGTTCACCGAGCGGACCGGGCTCGCGGACCGGGTGGACCTGGTGCCGATCCAGCGCGACCCCGCGCCGTGGTTCGAGGCCGCCGACCTGTTCGTGAACAGTTCCGACGTGGAGTCGCTGCCGCGGTCGATCCTGGAGGCGGTGTGCTGCGGCCTCCCGGTCGTGGCGAGCGACGTGTTCGGCGCCCGCGAGATGATCACCGACGGGCACAGCGGCTGGCTGTTCGAGCCCAACGACGCGGACGCGCTGACCGTCGCGTTGCTGCGTGCCCTGGACACCCCGGCGGACCGGCGGCGCACGATCGCCGCGAACGCCTACGAGAAGCTGCACGGCTGGCTCGACCCGGCGGGCTACGCCGCCGAATACGCCGACGTGCTCACCGAGCTGGTGAAGGAGCGGGGATGACCGACGAGCTGCCCGGCGCGGTGCGAGCCGAACTGACCCGGCTGCGGGCCGAGCGGGTCGCGTTCACCGAAGAGCGGGAACGGCTGCGCACCGAGCTGCGCGAGGCCGAGCTGCAGATCCGCGAGGTGAGCCGGCACCGGGACCAGCTGGTGCAGCAGACCGAGCAGCTCGCCGGCGTCACCGAGCGGGCCGCGCAGGCCGATGCGCTGGCGCGGGACGTGCTGGTCGCCCGCGCCGAACGGGATGCGCTGCGCGCCGAGCTGGCCGAGACCCGCACCGAGCGGGACCGGCTACGGCTGCGGCTGCTGGACGCCGAGCTGCGGTTGTCCGGCGCGACCCCGCCCGAACCCCCGGTCGAGAACGGCACCCTCGCCGCCGAGCAACGGGCCGCCGAGCTGGCGCGGGAACTGGAAGCGACGCGGGCGACGGTGAGCTGGCGGGTCACCGCGCCGCTGCGTGCCGTGCGGCGGCGGACGTCATGACCGCTCAGCTGTGCTTCGTGTCCGCGAGCCGCGGGTCCGGGTTCATGGCGGAGCTGCTGGAGGTGGTCGCGGACGCGGTGCGGCGCGCCGGGTTCCCGGCGACTACGGCCACCGGGCGTTACCCGGACGCCGAGGGCGACACGGTGTACGTGGTCGTGCCGCACGAGTACTTCGTGGTGACCCCCGAGGCGGACCGGCCGAGCGAGGAGCAGCGGCGCCGCACCATCGCGTTCTGCGTGGAGCACCCGGGTACGGCCACGTTCGAGCGCAGCGCGGCGCTGGTCCCGGGGCTGGCCGGTGCGGTCGACATCAACCACGACTCGACCGCCGAGTTGCGTCGCCGGGGCATCCCGGTCGAGCACTTCCAGCTCGGCTACTCACCGCTGTGGGACGCCTGGGGCGGCGATCCGGACCGCGCGCGGGAGATCGACGTGACCTACCTGGGCACCGCGGAGCGGCGTCGTTCGCTGCTGCTCGCGTCCTACGCCGCCGACCTGGCGGACCTGCGGGTCCGGTTGCTCACCCCGCCGCACGAACCGATGGGGCCGCGGCGTGTCGATTTCCTGCCGGGCGAGGCGAAGTTCGCACACCTGGCGAACTCGCGATTCCTGCTCAACCTGCACCGCGAGCGGTCACGGGCCCTGGAATGGGTGCGGGTGCTGGAGGCGCTGTGCAACGGCTGCGTGGTGCTGACCGAGCCGTCGACCGACCTGGCGCCGCTGGTGCCGGGCACGCACCTGGTCGTTACGCGGCCGGAGTCGCTCGGTGCGGCGGCCGCCGCACTCGCCGCGGACCCGCAGCGGGAACGCGACCTGCGGATGGCCGGGTACGAGTTCGTGCGCACCGCGCTCGACCCGCTGGCGTCCGCGAAGATGCTGGTCGAGCTGGCCGAAGGGGTGCTCGCCGCCTCGCCCGGGGTGCCCGCGGGCCCGCCACCTGCCCAGACAGTGGTGGACGTGGTGGACGTGGTGGACGTGGTGGACGCCGGGCCGCGGCCGCTGGCCGTCGACACCCCGTCGTGGGACGTCCGGTTCGCCGGCACCCGCTCGCTCGGTGCTCCCCCGGCGAACCCGGCGCTGGCCACCCGGATGGGTCAGCAGACCGCGGACGCACGCCGCACGTCCGGGGTGGACTGGTCGCCGTCGGTGGTGCCCACAGTGTTCCCGGACGCCGAACGGGCGGCCGTGGACGTGCTGCTGGTCCGCCGTCCGGGCGAGCCCGACCCGGAGTCGCTGGTGCGCGACCTGCTCACCGGGACCGTGCTGCCCCGCCGGATCCTCGCCGGGGAGGACGGTGTCGCGCCGCGCCCCCGCCCGCGCGCGGCCGACCTGCTGCGGCACGAGCTGCCGCTGGGCCGCGGCTACACGCGCAACCGGCTGCTGGAACGCTCATCCGCGCCGTGGCTGCTGGTGCTCGACGGCGGCATGCGTGCGTCGCGGCGGCTGCTGGAACGCCTCGTCGCCGCTTCCGACGGAGCGGACGTCGTGCACTGCCCGGTCGCCGACCCGGTCGAGGGCCTGGTCGGCGCGTTGCCGCCGGAGGACCGGCGGCTGGCCGAGCTGCCCTATCTGGGCAGCGGGTACCTGGTGCGCCGGGCCGTGCTCGAGTCGTTCGGCGGATGGACCGACGACCCGCTGGTGGACGGCCTGGAGGACCACGTCTTCTGGCGCCGGCTGGCGGCCCACGACCGTCCGAGCTCGCTGGTCCAGCAGGTCCTGCTGAGCCGCTTGCGGCCCGATCCGGCACCGCGCCCGGTGGACCTCGATCCGCACCGCGTCTGGTCGCTGACGCGAATCCTCGCCGGTGCACCGGCCGCCCCCATCGAGTGAGATGGGCGTGTCGGGCAACCTCATCCCACTCTCGCGCGCCTGAAAGACACAGCATCGGTCACCGGAAGGAGGCGCGGATGTGGCTTCAGATCGGCCTCGTCGGCCTGCTCGGCGTGGTGTTCCTGGTGCGGCTGGTGGTCGTGCTGCGTCACGGGCGCGAGCCGCGCGGGGCGACCAGACCGGACTCGTAGGCGAGCACCACCAGCTGGGCGCGGTCGCGCGCGCCGAGCTTCGTCATGATGCGGCTGACGTGCGTGCGCGCGGTGGCGGTGGAGATGACCAGCTGTACTGCGATCTCGTCGTTGGACAGTCCTCCCGCGACGAGGGCCAGCACCTCGCGTTCGCGGTCGGTGATCTGCGGGACGGCGCCGGTGTCGACACGCCGGTTCTCCGGCCGTCCGACGAACTCGCTGATCAGCCGCCGCGTGACGGTCGGGGCGAGCAGCGCCTCACCCGCGGCGATCACGCGTAGCGCACGGAGCAGCTCGACCGGTTCGGTGTCCTTGAGCAGGAATCCGCTCGCGCCGGCACGCAACGCCTGGAAGACGTACTCGTCGACGTCGAAGGTGGTCAGGACCAGCACTTTCACCCCGTCGAGGCCGGGGTCGGCGGTGATCTCACGGGTCGCGGTCAGCCCGTCCACCCCGGGCATGCGGATGTCCATGACGACGACGTCCGGCCGGTGCTCGCGGGCTAGCGCAAGCGCTTGCGCGCCGTCGGCCGCCTCCCCGCAGACCTCGAAACCGTCCTCGGTCTCCAGCAGCACCCGGAACCCGGCGCGCACCAGCGCCTGGTCGTCGGCGAGCACGACCCGGATCATCGCTCCTCCAGCTTCTCCAAGGGGAGTTCCGCGCGCAGTTCGATGCCGCCGTCCACCACCCGGGCCGCGACCTCGCCGCCCAGCGCGGCGGCGCGTTCCCGCATGCCGCGCATCCCGTTGCCGTCGACCGGCGTCGTGGCGCCGCGGCCGTCGTCACGCACGACGAGCGTGAAGGAGCCGTCGTGCCGGGTGAAGCGGATGTCGACCGTGCTGGGCTGGTTGGCGTGCCGGATCACGTTGGTCAGCGATTCCTGCAGGATGCGGTAGGCCGCGGCATCGACCGGGGCGGGCAGGTCGCCCGGCGAGCCGTGCACGCGCACGACGAGACCGGTCGCGCGGGCGTGGTCGAGCAGCTCGTCGAGCTGGTCCAGGCTGGGCGCGGGGCCGAGTCCCTGACCGGAGCGCAGGACCGTGACGGTGGCGCGCAGGTCGGCCAGCGCGGTGGCACTGGCCTCCTTGATCGCCCGCAGCGCGGCGACGGCCTGGTCGGGCCGCCGATCGGCGACGTGCACCGCGACCCCGGCCTGGACGTTGATCATGGCGAGGCTGTGCGCGACCACGTCGTGCACCTCGCGGGCGATCCGGAGCCGCTCCTGCTCGGCGAGCCGGGACTGCCGTTCGGCGGTCTCCTGCGCGGCGGCCCGGGTCGCGGCGACCCGGTTGCGGACGGCGGTCCCGATGCCGAGGACCGCGACCAGCCAGACGACGAGCGTGACCCCGGTGGCGAGGCGCCCGGCCAGTGCGGCCACGACGACGACCGACCCGGCAATCCCCGCGACGAGCGGTCCCCTCGTGCGGGTCAGCACGAACAACGCGATGGTCGGCAGCACGATCGCCGGGCCGCCCGGCTGTCCGGAGACGTAGTACGCGCCGGTCAGGGCCGCGGTGACGGCGAAGACCGGCAACGGCACCCGCCGCACGGCGACCAGCGGCAACGCGGCGGCGGCGAGCCACAGGTAACCGGCAGCGCCCAGCGGGTGGCCCTGGAACCGGCCGGCCCCGGTGGTCGCCCCCAGCACGAACGCCATCGGGACGAGGGTGAGCACCACGTCCACGAGAGCCGGCCACCGGCGGGGTTCGCGCACGTCCCGAAGCTACGGCAGACGACGGCGCGGCGCGTCCGTCGAAAAGCGGCACTTGGATTACGACCACCGCGGTACCGGGGGGCCAGGCCGGCTGCGGGGACCTCAGCGCGCGGCGATCTTCTCGGCCGTCTCGCTGTCCGCGGGGGTGTAGGTGGTCAGCCGGACCTCGGAGTGCCGGCCGAACCACAGGTGGGTGTAGTCGAAGCTGAGCAGGCCGGCTTCCGGGTGCATGAACACCTTCGTCAGGTTGCGCATCGGCTGCACGTCGTGCTGGTTCCAGACCGCCTCGAACTCGGGGGACTCCTGCCGCAGCCGCTTGACCAGCGCCTTCCAGCTCGGTTCGGCGATGTGCTCGGCCATCGAGGCGCGGAACTGCGCGACCGTGCGCGGCATACCGTCGGCCCAGTCCCGCAGCCGGGAACGCCACCGCGGGTTCGTGAAGCACAGCAACAGTGAGTTGCGCTCCTCGAACGGGATGCTGTCCACGTCCATCAGCCAGTCGTAGGTGGCGTTGTAGGCGAGGATGTCGGTGCGCGCGTTCTGGACCGCGGCGGGGAACGGCTCCAGCTGGTCCAGGATCGCCCTGACCTGGGGCGTGACGACCCCGCACTCCTTCTGGATCGGCGGTTCCGGCACGCCGGCGAGGGTGTAGAGGTGGCTGCGCTCGTACGGGTCGAGGCGCAGGGTCCGGGCGATCGCGTTCAGCACCTGCTCGGAGGCGTGGATGTCGCGGCCCTGCTCCAGCCACGTGTACCAGGTGACGCCCACCCCGGCGAGCTGGGCGACTTCCTCGCGGCGCAGGCCGGGCGTGCGCCGCCGGCCGCTGGACGGTAGCCCGACCTGCTCCGGCGAGATCCGCTCGCGGCGGCTGCGCAGGAACGACGCGAGTTCACGACGGCGGATCTCCTCGGTGGAGACGGCCACAGTGCTGGTCATGATGCCAGCCTGACACACCCCTGATCCTGTTACCAGGTACTTCCGATACCTGGATAACCACACTCTGGTACCAGGTTCCGGCGCGGTTGATCGTAGTAGCCATGACGACAACCCTCGCCCCGGCCGTGACCCGGCCGGCGCTCACCCGCGGCGGTCTGGCCACCGTCCTGCTGGGCGCGGCACTGGCACCCATCGACCTGTTCATCGTGAACGTCGCCCTGCCCACGATCAACGCCGATCTGCACACGACGACCGCCACCCTGGAGTGGATCGTCGCCGGGTACGGCATCGCCTTCGCCCTGCTGCTCGTCATCGGCGGCCGGCTCGGGGACGCGCTCGGCCACCGCCGCGTGTTCTCCCTCGGCCTGGCCGCGTTCACCCTCACCTCGCTGGTCTGCGGGATCGCGCCGACCGCGGGCGTGCTCGTCGCGGCCCGCATCGCGCAGGGCGCCGCGGCCGCGCTGATGGTGCCGCAGGTGCTCTCGATCATCCAGGCCACGACGAGCGGTGAGCAGCGCTCGCGCACGATCGGCTACTACGGCGCCACCGGCGGGATCGCGATGGTCGTCGGCCAGCTGCTCGGCGGGGTCCTGGTGTCCGCCGACCTGGCCGGCAGCGGCTGGCGGCCGATCTTCCTGGTCAACGTCCCGATCGGACTGGCCGGGCTGGTGCTGGCCCGCCGCCTGCTGCCGGAGACCCGCGCGCACGACCCGCTCGGCGTGGACGGCCGCGGCACGGCACTGCTCGGACTGACCCTGCTCACCCTGCTGGTCCCCCTGATGGAAGGCCGCGCACTGGGCTGGCCGGTGTGGTGCTGGGTCCTGCTCGGCGCGTTCCCGTTCGCCGCGGCCGCGTTCGTGCACGTCGAACGGCGGTTGGAGGCACGTGGTGTCACGCCGCTGCTGCCACCGTCGGTGGTGCGGATGCCGAGCATGCGGCGCGGGCTGACCGTGGCCGTGCCGTTCTTCGTCGGCTTCGGCGGGTTCCTGTTCGTCTACGCGCTCACGCTCCAGGACGGGTTGCGGCTCGGCCCGCTCGCGTCGGGTCTCGCGCTCACCCCGATGGCCGTCGCGTTCCTGGTGATGTCGCTGCTCAGCAGCCGGTTCGTGGCGCGCCTCGGCCGCAACGTCATCGTCCTCGGCACGACCGTCCAGGTCATCGGGCTGCTCGCGCTGATCGGCGCGGTCCTGGCGTTCTGGCCGCAGGTCACCGTCCTCACCCTCGTCCCGGGCATGCTGATCACCGGGGCCGGCCAGGGCCTGACCGGGCCCACCCTGTTCCGGGTCGTGCTGTCGCGGGTGCCCGCGGGAAGCGCCGGCGCCGGCAGCGGGATGCTCACCACGACGCAGCAGAGCTCGCTCGCGCTCGGCGTGGCGACCCTGGGCACGCTGTTCGCCGCGCTGACCGGACCGTTCGGGATGGCGGGCGCGCTGGTGCTGGTCACCGGGTTGCAGGCGATCATGATGGCGGGGATCGCGCTCACCGCGCGCCGCCTGCCGGACCCACGCGGCTGAAAATTCCGGGCGGAGCCGTCGGAGAACCGCCGCCCCGGACGACGATGGGGTTGTGAGCGAACCGCGGGTACGACCGGACCCGGCTTTCGCGCTGCTCGAGCTGTACGAGTCGGCGCTGCCGGAGGTGTACGGCTACCTGCTGGCGCGCTGCGGTGACCGGGGCGTGGCCGAGGAACTCACCTCGGAGACGTTCCTCGGCGCCGTCCACGCGTGCCGGAGCACGGGCGCCCCGCCGGTGAGCACCCGGTGGCTCATCGGGGTCGCGCGGCACAAGCTGGTCGACCACTGGCGGCGCCGGGAACGCGAGGAACGCGGGCTGCGCGTGGTGGGCGAGTCCGAACCGGAGTCGGTGGATCCGTGGGACGCCGAACTGGACGCCCTGCTCGCCCGCGAGGTGCTGGAGTCGCTGGGCGCGCACCACCGGGCCGCACTGACACTCCGGTACCTGGACGGACTGCCGGTGCCGGAAGTCGCACACGTACTGGGCCGGACGGTGCACGCGACCGAAGCCCTGCTGGTCCGGGCACGCAACGCGTTCCGGGCCGCCTACCGGGAGGAGGAGGTGCGTGATGACTGATCCCCTCGACGCCCTCCGCGCCCCCGTCCAGCCGGTCGACCCAGACCCCAGGTTCGCCGCCGAGCTGCGCGAACGCCTGCGTCGCGCTGTGTTGAACGGAGGAGAGATGACCGGAACGGAAGCACCCGCACGGGCGGAACTGCACTCGCTGACCCCGTATCTCGCCGTGCCGGACGCACGGCGCGCGCTGGACTTCTACGTGGAGGTGTTCGGCGCGCAACGCCGCGGCGACCCGATCGTCATGCCGGACGGCCGGATCGGGCACGCCGAGGTCGCGATCGGTGACAGCGTCCTGATGCTCGCCGAGGAGCACCCGGAGATCGGCCACGTGACCGCCGCGGGTGGCGCGACGATCCGCATCGAAGTGTCCGATGTGGACGACGTGGTGCGCCGCGCGACGGACCGCGGCGCGGAGGTGCTCAACCCGGTCGAGGACCGCGGCCACGGCCGGAGCGGCGCGGTCCGCGACCCGTTCGGCCAGCGGTGGCTGGTCGCCGAGGCCCCGGTCCGGGCCAGCGGTACCGACACCGCCCGGCACGGCGAAGCCATCTACTTCACGTTCCAGGTGCCCGACGACGAGGCAGCGAAGGCGTTCTACGGCGCGGTGCTCGGCTGGCGGTTCACCCCCGGCAGCGTCGAAGGCGCGTGGGGTTTCGCCGGGCCGGGGCTGGAGGGTGGCCTGTGGGGCGGTCCGGGACGGCAGGTCGGCTGGAAGCTGATGTACGCCGTGGACGACGTGCCCGCCGCGGTCGAGCGCGTCCGCGCTGCCGGCGGGCGGGTGACCGAAGTGGACCGCAAGCACTACGGCCTGACCGCCGACTGCGTCGACAACCAGGGCATCGAGTTCTGGCTCTGGCAGCCGTGAGTCAGTGCAGTCCAGTGCAGTCCAGTGCCGTTCAGTGCCGCTCAGTGCCGTACGGCGACGCGGGCGGGGCGCGGGCGGCCGAGACCCACGTAGGACAGTCCCGCATCGGTGATCACACGCGGATCCAGCAGGTTCCGCGTGTCCACCACCCCGTCACCCTGCATCAGGCCGGCGAGGTAGCCCCAGTCCAGCGCGGTGAACTCGGCCCACTCGGTGAGCACGACGATCGCGTCCGCGTCCTTGGCCACCTGGTACGGGTCGTCGACCACGGTCATGCCGGGCAGGGCCGCCCGCACCGCCGGGTCGTACGCGGTGACCTCAGCGCCGTGCGCGGCGAGCATCGAGCACACCGACAGGGCGGGTGAGTCGCGCAGGTCGTTGGTGCCGGCCTTGAACGCCAGGCCCAGCACTCCGATCCGGGCGCCCGCGAGACTGCCGCCCACCGCGCCGGCGATCTTCGCGACGATCCGGTCGCGCTGCGCGATGTTCTCGACGATCGCGGCGGTCAGCAACGAGAAGTCGAACCCGACCGATTCGGCGACCTGCACCAGCGCGTGCGTGTCCTTGGGCAGGCAGGAGCCGCCCCAGCCGGGGCCGGGCTTGAGGAACGACCGGCCGATGCGGCGGTCGTGGCCCATGCCCTCGGTGACCGACCCGATGTCGGCGCCGAGCCGGTCGCACAGCTCGGCGATCGCGTTGACGTAGGACAGCTTCATCGCGAGGAAGCAGTTGGCGGCGTACTTGACCAGCTCGGCGCTCGCCGCGTCGGTGACGACGTTCGGCGCGGACAGGTCGCGGTAGAGACCGGCGACGCGGCGGGCGGCGGCCTCGTCGTCGGAGCCGACGACGATCCGGTCCGGGTGCAGGAAGTCGGCGACCGCGCTGCCCTCGCGCAGGAACTCCGGGTTGGCGACCACCGGGACGTCGTCGCGGCCGAGCAGGGTGCGGATGCGCTGGGCGGTGCCGACCGGGACGGTCGACTTGGTGACCACGGCGCACCCGGCGGGCAGGACGTCGGCGATCTCGGCGATGACCGCTTCGACGGCCCGCAGGTCGGCGGCGCCACCCGCGCCCATCGGGGTCGGCACGCACAGGTAGACCGCGTCCGCGCCGGCAACGGCCGGGCGCGAATCCACGACGAACCGCAGCCGCCGGGTGGCCAGCCCCCGGGTGACCAGCTCCTCCAGGCCGGGTTCGAGGATGTCGACGCGTCCCGCGGCGAGCCGGGCGACCTTGACGTCGTCCACGTCCACGCAGGTCACCTGGTGGCCGAGGGCGGCGAGGCAGGCCCCGGTGGTCAGGCCGACGTATCCGGTGCCGATCACGACGATGCGAGCTCCGCTCATGAGCCGACGGTGACAGCCCGAGTTGACCGCAGTCCTAACGGGAGTCGTCCGCGCCGGATACGGCGCGCGTCGGGTGAGGAGGGCCACGCGAGTGCCGCGGCGAACGAGCGTTAACCTCGGGGGGCAGAGCAGAGTGGCCGCCACGGAAGGACCTATTCATGCAGATCAAGGACACTGCCGCGATCGTCACCGGTGGTGCGTCGGGCCTTGGCGGGGCGACCGCCCGGGCACTGGCCGCACGCGGGGCGCACGTGTTCGCCCTCGACCTCGCCGCCGGGATCGAGAAGGCGGAGAAGGTCGAGGGCATCACCTACGTCGAGGCCGATGTGACCGACGGTGACCAGGTCGCGGCGGCCGTGGAGCAGGCGGCGGGCTCGGCGGCGCCGCTGCGGGTGGTGGTGAACTGCGCCGGCATCGGGCCGTCCGCGCGGATCCTGTCCAAGAAGGGCAAGCACGACCTGGGGCTGTTCCGCAAGGTCGTCGAGATCAACCTGATCGGTACCTTCAACGTCGTCACCCTGGCCGCCGAAGCGATCGCGCAGACGGAGCCCCTCGCGGACGACGCCCGCGGCGTCATCATCAACACGGCGTCGGTCGCGGCGTTCGACGGGCAGATCGGGCAGGTGGCGTACTCCGCGTCGAAGGGCGGGGTCGCCGGGATGACGCTGCCGGCCGCGCGCGACCTCGCCTCGCACGGCATCCGGGTCATGACGATCGCGCCCGGCATCATCGACACCCCGATGCTGGCCACCGTGTCCGAGGAGTTCCGGGCGGGCCTCGCGGCGGGTGTGCCGTTCCCCAAGCGCCTCGGCCGTCCCGACGAGTACGCCCAGCTCGCGCTGAACATCATCGAGCACGACTACCTCAACGGTGAGGTCATCCGCATGGACGGCTCCCTCCGGATGGCACCCCGCTGAGCAGCCGCTCTCGAAACACGCCTAGCCACGCAGTATCAGGGCCTGCGTGCCGGTGCCCGCGCTGACGTGCAGGACCGCGTCGGCGCCGTCCACGGTCTCCTGGTCCAGCGGGAAGTAACCCTGCATGGGGTCGGTGTCGGTGCGCGTCTCCGCGTGCGCGAGGTCGCGCGCCGGCACCAGACCCCAGGTTCCGATGCGCCGCTGCAGCAGGCCCTCGAAGGTTTCCGGCGCCGGCTCGCCCAGCTCGATCGCCCTGCTGCGGCCCAGACTGCCGACGATCAGCCGGTACCGCTCGCCTGCCAGCGACGAGACGATGGCGCCCGCGCTGGACCAGTTCACGTCCATCGGCCCCAGGCGCAGGTGGCTCTCGTTGCGCTGCAGGTGGCGGTTCTGGGCGAACACCAGGACCGGGCCGCGCTCGATGTCGCGGATGTCGAGCAGGTTCTGGGCCATCATCGCGTCGCGGAACGCGCTCAGGCGGGTCCAGCGTGCGGTGTCGTCGACGGGTTCGGCGGCCTGCCGGTGGTAACGCAGGAGACCGAGACCGGCGGTGAGGTGGATCCTCGCCCGGTGCCACTCGGCGCGCGAGGTCGCCGCGATCAGCAGCGGTGCGCTCGCGTAAAGGGTCACGAGCATGTCGTCGGCGATGACGCGGAGCCGGTCCGCCTCCGGCGTGGCGCCGGGTGACTCGGCCGCGTTCATCACCGCCTCCGTGCGGTGCCACCGTTCGTCGTCGCCGGTGAGGCCCGCGATGTCGTGGTCGAGGCCGAGGTAGTCCCGGGCGTGCTCGAGGTAGGGACGCGGGCTGGGAGCGTTCATCATCTCGGTGGACACGTCGAAGCCGTGGAAGGCGAGGCGCTGCGCGGCCGGGCGGTTCTCGTTGTACTCGCGCATCCAGGCGACCAGCCGCCGGTTGTTCTCGAGTTCGCCGAACCGGTGCGAGAAGCCGTCCCGCATCACCGCGTCCAGGCTGCCCGCGCCGTGCTGGACGTAGTCGTTCACGGCGAGCGCGGCGACGCGATCGGTCTCCAGGGCGATCCCGGCGAACCCGAGATCGGCCAGCTGGGCGAACAGGTCGTTGCGGATCCGGGCGAAGGCCGGCTCCAGGTGGGTGGGCTCGCCGAGGGCCAGGAAATCGACGGTCGGGTCCAGGAGTTCTCGAATGTCCATGAGCCTCAATCGTATCGTTGAAAGAACGGTTGAGGCTTTTGCCGAGATCGTCGGAGAACAGTGCCGTAGAGTTTCAACCGGTGTCCACCTTCAAGCCCGCCGATCTCGCGCGCGAGCACGGCCTCTCCACCCAGACGGTCCGCAACTACGAGCGGGACGGGTTCCTCCCGGCCGCCGACCGCACCCCCAGCGGATACCGGATCTACACCGAGGTGCACGCGGCGGCGCTGCGCGCGTTCCTGGCGCTGGCCCGGGCCTGCGGGCACGCGATGGCCGGGCAGATCATGAACGCGGTCCACGAGAGCCGGCTCGACCACGCGCTGACGCTCGTCGACCGCGCGCACGCACAGCTGTTGCGCGACCGGGAAACCCTGGATTCGGTGCGCCGGGCCATCGGCGACCTGACCGGGGCCCCGGCCACGCCGGAGGGGCCGGCGCGGACGATCGGCGAACTCGCCCGGCGGCTCGGCGCCACGCCGGCGACCCTGCGCAAGTGGGAGGAGGCCGGAATCGTCGCGCCCACCCGGGACCCGGCGACCGGGTACCGCCGCTATCAGCCCGCCGACGTCCGCGACGCCGAGCTGGCGCACCTGCTCCGGCGCGGCGGTTACCTGCTGGAGCACATCGCCCCGGTGGTGCGGCAGATCCGGGCCGCAGGCGGAACCGAGGCGCTGGCCGGCGCGCTGACGGCGTGGCAAGGGAAGCTGACCGCGCAGGGGGTGGCGATGCTGGACGCGGCCGCGCACCTCAGCCGGTACCTGCGCGTGGCGCCTACAGGTCGCCCATGAACGGGATGCTGTTCGCGGTGGTGGTCATCCAGTTGCGCAGCGCGTGGGTGGCCCGCACGTCGTCCTCGTTGTAGCGCAGCAGACGGTCGCGCTGGCTCAGATCGGGTTCGGTGCCGTCCATGCCGACGGCCTGCCGGTACCAGCGCATCGAGGCCTCGCCACCGGCCTCCGGATCGCGCCAGGTGAAGCCGGCCACCGGGGCGACCACCTTCAGGCCCTTGCCGCGGGCGCACAGGAACTGGTCGGACACCGACCGGAACAGGTCGACCCACTCGTCGGAGTCCACAAAGGACTGGATTTCCTGCTTCGAGGGCATGCCCGGATGATCGCCGAAGCGGTCGACCGAGCCGAACAACCACCGGTTCTCGGCCATCGCGTTGTAGCAGTAGGCCCGGAACGTCAGGCCCGCCGCCTCCGTGCGGGCCCGCACCTCACGCAGCCAGGACCAGAACTCCGCGAACGACCGGGCCTCGTCCCCGGTGGGCAGCGGCTGCCAGGTCACGAACGCGCGGTAGCCCTGCTCGATCCCGATGTCCGCGCCGCTGAGCAGGCAGCCCCACAGGTAGGCACCCGACTCGCCGAAGGACTCCATGTCGATGTCGACCTCGACGTCCGCGCGCGCCACCTCGACCCCGGGGACGCGGCGCACCATCGTCAGGTCCGCCAGCCACGCCCTGGCCAGCGCGACCGCGTCGGCGAACGGGCCGGAGGTCCACACGATCGGCGGCTCGTCGTCCGGGTCGAGCGCGGCCAGTTTGTCCACTGTGGACACGCCGGCGCGGCGCAGCTCCATCGCGTCCTCGCCGCGGACGACCAGGCTCACGTCCCGCATCGCCGTCAGCTCGGCCTCACACGTCGGCCACCACGGGCACGTCCGGCACTCCAGCACCCGGGACGGCTCAGCCAGCGCCGGACCGCCGGCGCGTGCGGCCTCGGCGATCGCGAGCCGGTCGGCGAACCGTGCGTCGTACTCCGTCAGGGCCGTGCGGCCGCCCGGCCAGGTGGCCGCGTCCAGGTCGTGCCACACCACCACGTCGGCGTCCAGGCCGATGACACCCCCGACGGCCTGCTCGGCCGCCATGCCGTGGGCCTGGAGCATGCGACGCAGGTGGGCGAGCCGCATCTGGTCACGCGGGTGGGAGCGGACCCTGCGCGACGGGTCCGGAATCGCGTGCCGCGGGTCGAGGTCGTGCGGCGGCGTGGTGACCGCGCCCGCGCCCGGGTCGGTGATGCGGTGCCGGACCACCAGCACCGGCAGGTAGCCGCCCGCGGCGCGGACCAGCAGCTCGGCCCCGCCGCGGCGGTGCCCGGCCCGGTCGGCCGGCAGCAGCGCACCCCAGATGTGCTCGGCACCCTGCGCCATCGCCTGCTGCGTGGCCGCGGCGCGCTCCGGCGGCGGCAGCTCACGGTCGACGACCACCCACCCCGCGCCCGGGGTCGCCGCCATCAAGCGGTCGCGGATCTCCAGCCGGTGGGCCGCCGCGTCGGCGATGCGCTGCTCGGCCGACGGGTCGGGCGGCGCGAGCTCGACCCCGCGCATCGCCGGGTCGTGTTCCAGGTGCACGCGACGACGGCAGCGGCTCACCGCGCCGGCCTCGAGCAGCACCTCAGGTTCCATGACACCTACTCTAGAGAGCCCCTCCGACAGTTCCGCGCCGAGTGTGACCGCCGCATTACGTGTCGGACATGCCCGCGCTCGTGGCTGCCGCTACATTCAGCCCATGGCTCGCAAGAAGACCAGGACGCCGGCCGAGACGGGTCTCACGCCGAAGAAGGCCCGGAACGCGGTCGCCGTGGCGAAGATCGTGGTGCCGGCGGTGGCGCCGGCGCTGGCCCCGCTCGCGGTCAAGGCGGCGAGCGCGGTCCGCGACGCCTACGACCACTACCAGGCGCGGCGGCTCGGGGTGCCGGTCGACCAGCTGTCGGAGTTCACCGGCCGCGGCGCGCACCTGCTCGCCCGCATCGCCGGCACGTCCGAGGCGCTGACCGAGCTGCGCGGGAGCGAACGCGCGACGGACGACGACGCGCGCTTCGCCAAGGACGCGCGCGCGACGCTCGAGCAGCTGACGGCCGCGGTCCGCGCGGCGGAGCGCATGCCGGCGTCCCGCCGCAGGGCCGCCCACCACGCGGTGAGCGCCGAGCTGGAGCGCATCGAGGGTCAGGTGCTCCAGCGCCTCGGCGTCTGAGCCGTCACCGGACGAACCCCTTCGACACCATCCAGTCGCGGGCAACCTCGCCCGGGTCGCGGCCGTCGACGTCGACCTGTTTGCACAGTTCGATCATCTGCTGGTTGTCCAGCGCCTTCGCCACCGGTTCGAGCACCTCGCGCACCGCGGGGTGCGCGGCCAGGAACTCCTCCTTCATCGTCACCGCCGCGTTGTACTGCGGGAAGAACCGCTTGTCGTCGGCCAGGACCCGCAGGTTCAGGCCGGCGATGCGGCCGTCGGTGGTGAAGATCTCGCCGAAGTTGCAGGTGCCGCTGGCGACCGCGGCGTAGATCGCCCCGGTGCCGAACGTCTTGACGTTCGTCGCCGGGAACCCGTACGTCCGCTGCACGCCGGGGAACCCGTCCTGCCGGCTCGCGAACTCCGTCTCCACACAGAAGACCGCCTGCTCCGGATGCTGCTTCAGGAACTCCGTCAGGTCCGAAGTGGACCGCAGGTTGTGCTGGCGCGCGTACGCCTCGGTGGTGGCGAAGGCGTAGGTGTCGTTCACCGGCGAGTAGTCCAGCCACGTGATGCCGAACTTCTCCTCGTCGGCCTTCTTCGCCGCGTCGAACTGGGCCTTCTCGTCCGGGATCGGCTGGGTGTTGCCCTGGTAGGAGATCCACGCCGTGCCGGTGTACTCCCAGGAGACGTCGATCTGACCGTTGATCAGCGCCTGCCGCGCCGAGTTCGACCCGCTGATGTTGGTCAGGTCGGTGACGTGCGCCCCGGCCGCGGACAACGCCAGCTCGGCCATGTAGCCCAGGATGATGTTCTCGGTGAAGTCCTTCGACCCCACCGCGACGTTCACGCCGTCCAGGCTCGGCACCGGGCGGATCGACCCGGGTTTCACGTCGTAGGGCAGGGCCGCGTTGACGTCCAGGCCGCACGCGGTCAGCGACGTCGTCAGCAGCACGGCGCCCAGGATCGCCGTCAACCGGTGCTTCACGCCAGCCCCCTCGGACCGAAGACCCGTTCCATCACGGCGCCCAGCCAGTCGATCAGCAGCGCGAGACCGACCGCCAGGATCGCCCCGGTGACCAGCACCGGCACCCGGTTCAGCTTGTAGCCGGTGTCGATCAGCTCGCCGAGCCCGCCGCCGTTGACGAAGAACGCCAGCGTCGCCGTGCCGACGGCGAGCACCAGCGAGGTCCGCAGGCCGGCCAGGATCAGCGGCACCGCGAGCGGCAGTTCGATCCGGAACAGCACCGCCCGGCCCGACATGCCGATCCCGCGGCCGGCGTCGATCAGCGCCGGGTCCACCGAAGTGATGCCGACGATCGTGTTCCGCAGCACCGGCAGCAGCGAGTAGAACGCGATCGGCAGGACCGCGCACCAGAACCCCTCCCAGCTGGTCCACAGGAAGAACAGCACGATCACCCCGAGCGCCGGTGCGGCCTGCCCGATGTTCGCGATGGTCAGGAACACCGGGGCCACCGGCCGCGCCCAGGAGCGGGTGAGCACCGCGCCCAGCGGCACCGCGACCCCGACCACGATGACCGCGACCGCGACGGTGATCAGCAGGTGCTGCCAGGTCGCCTCCAGCAGCCGGGCGGCGTTGAGGTTCTCCGCCTCGATGGCGTCGTTGTCCCTGGCCAGCGCCCATCCCACGACCCCGGCGACGACCACCGCGACCACCGCGGGCTGCACCAGCAGCCGGGCCCGTTCCGCCCGGCGCGAGCCGGATTCGGTGGTGAACCCCTTGTCGACGGCCGTGGTCACGCCGGGCTCCCGTCGTCGGCGTGTTCCTCGCGCAGCCGCTGGATGGTGCTCGTGACCGTGTCCAGCTCGATCATCCCGGCGTACTCGCCACGCGATCCGGTGACCGGCACCGCGCCGCCCTCGACCAGCATCGCCTCGAGCGCGTCCTGCAGCGTGGACTGGAGGCTCACGAAGTCGCCGACCGGCTTGCCCACGTGCTCCAGCGACGACGCTGCGGTGAGGTCGCGGACGTGCACCCAGCGGACCGGGCGGCGACGGCGGTCGAGCACCAGCGCGTAGGTGCGGCGCTGCTCGGTCATCTTCCGCCGCAGGTCGGCGGGCGGATCACCGATCGACGCGGTCAGCGTGTCCTGCTTGAGCTCGACGTCGCGCACCCGCAGCAGGGTGAGCTGCTTGAGCGAGGCACCCGCGCCGACGAACCCGGCGACCGTGTCGTCGGCCGGGTTGGCCAGGATCGCGTCCGGGGTGTCGTACTGCAGGATCTTCGACTGGTTGCCCAGCACCGCGATCTTGTCGCCGAGCTTCACCGCCTCGTCGAAGTCGTGCGTGACGAACACGATCGTCTTGCCGAGTTCCGACTGGAGCCGCAACAGCTCGTCCTGCAGGTTGCCGCGGGTGATCGGGTCGACCGCGCCGAACGGCTCGTCCATCAGCAGCACCGGCGGGTCGGCCGCCAGCGCGCGGGCCACCCCGACGCGCTGCTGCTGACCGCCCGACAGCTGCCGCGGGTAGCGGTCGTGGAACTGCGCCGGATCGAGTCCGACCAGGTCGAGCATCTCCTCGACGCGGTCGGCGATCTTCTTCTTGTCCCAGCCGAGCAGCCCCGGCACGACCGCGACGTTCTGCGCGACCGTGAAGTGCGGGAACAACCCGGCCTGCTGGATCGCGTAGCCGACCTTGCGGCGCAGCCGGTCCGGGTTGAGGCTCAGCGCGTCCTCGCCGCCGATGGTGATGCGGCCGGAGGTGGGTTCGATCAGGCGGTTGATCATCCGCATGGTGGTGGTCTTGCCGCAGCCGGACGGCCCGACCAGGATCACGATCTTCCCGGCCGGGATGGTCATGGTGACGTCGTCGACCGCCGGCTGCCGGGAGCCCGGGTAGCGCTTGGTGACGTGCTCCAGCTGGATCTCGACACCGGACACCGCACCCGGTGCCGCGTCGGCGGGCGATTCGATGGTTTCAGACACGGACACCCCTCGGGACGGTGAAGCGGGCGATGAGGACGTAGATGCCGTCGAGGACCAGCGCGAGGACGACCACCCCGATCGTGCCGGTGAGGGCCTGGTTCACGGAGTTGGTGCTGCCCGCCCTGGTGAGGCCGGCGAACACCTCGGATCCCAAACCGGGGCCCTTGGCGTAGGCGGCGATCACCGCGATGCCCATCAGCATCTGGGTCGCCACCCGCATGCCGGCGAGGATCGCGGGCCAGGCCAGGCGCAGCTCGACGCGGGTCAGGACGCCGAACCGGCTCATCCCGATGCCCTTGGCCGCGTCGGTGATCGCCGGGTCGACCCCGCTCAGCCCCACGATCGTGTTCCGCACGATCGGCAGCAGCGCGTAGAGCACGAGCGGGATCACGCTGGGCGCGACGCCGAGACCGACGATCGGGATCAGCAGCCCGATCAGCGCGAACGAGGGAATCGTGAGGACAGTGCTGGCCAGCGCGGTGGCCAGGGCCGATCCGATGGGGCTGCGGTAGACGGCGACGCCGATCAGCACGCCGATGACGGCGGCGATCACGGTGCACTGCACCACGGCGCTCACGTGGAGCCAGGCCTGCAGCCCGAGCCTGCTCCACCTGTCGGCCACGTAGTCGAACCAGTTCATCCGTGCGGCCGCCTCCTCCCGATCTCCGTCACCCGTTCGGGCTACGTCTCGGCAACCAGTACACCGTTACCGAAAAACGTGAAAGTCACAACCACCGACACCGGATCACTACCGATTTCCACCGGTCAGACCGGAACGCGGCGTTCACCACACGGGACGCCGTCGCCATGATCACCCCGGTCTCCTACCCTGGGCGGGTGAGCAAACGACCTCGTCGGCACGGTGCGTCACGCACCGTGCGCGGAGTCTTGCTCGCCGTCACTTCGGGTGGCCTGGCGGTCAGCGCGCACGCGCTCGCCCACGGCGGCCTGCCGGACACCGCGCTGACGCTGCTGCTCGTCCTGCTCGTCGGCTGGACCGGGGGCGCGCTCGCCGAGCGCACCCGCGGGCCGCTCGGCGTGCTCACCGTGCTCGGCTCGGCCCAGCTGCTGATGCACGTCGTGCTCGACTCGCTGATGCCGCACCCGGGCTCGCTCCCGATCGCGATGTTCGCCGCGCACGCGGCGGCCACCCTGGTGACCGGGTTGCTGCTGGCGCACGCCGAATCGCTGCTGCGGGTCGTCGCCGAGCGGTTGTCCCTGCTCCTGCCGGTCCTCTTCGGACCGCTCCCCCCACCTCCGCTGCCGCCCGGCGCGCCCGCTCCGGCGCCCGGGCCGGCGCAGATGTCGGTGCTGCTGTGCCGCATGCACGCGAGACGAGGGCCGCCGGTGCCCGGCACGCGACCCCTCTTTCACCTCAGCGGAACCCGCTGACCTGTACTTTCCAGGTCTTTTTCCCAGGAGCAATCACATCATGAACAACGCTGTCATCCGCCGCGGCCTCGTCCTGACCGGGACCATCGGTCTCGTCGGCGTCCTCGGTGCGGGCGTGGCGTCCGCGCACGTCACCGCGAACGTCCTCGGCTCGCAGCCGCAGCAGGGCGGGTACGGGGCGATCACCATCCGCGTGCCGAACGAAGAGGAGAACGCCGGCACCGTCAAGCTGGAGCTCGACTTCAAGCCGGAGTACGCGATCAGCTCGGTGCGGTACCAGCCGATCCCGGGCTGGACGGCGGAGGTCACCAAGACCCCGCTGCCCGCGCCCGTCAAGAACGGCAAGAACCTGGACGTCACCGAGGCGGTCACGAAGATCGTCTTCACCGCCCAGCCCGGCACGAAGATCGGTCCGGGTGAGTCGCAGTACCAGGACTTCGCCATCACCGCCGGCGCGCTGCCCGCGGTCGACGAACTGGTGCTCCCCGCGATCCAGACCTACGACAACGGTGCCGTCGTGAGCTGGGACCAGGTGGCCGCCGACGGTGCGCCGGAGCCGGAGCACCCCGCCCCGTCCGTGGAGCTGGCCGCCGCGTCCGGAGACGGCCACTCGCACCACGCGACCACCACCGCCGCCGCGACCGAGGCGGCGGCCCCCGCCAGCGACGACACGGCCCGCTGGCTGGGCGGCGCCGGGCTGGTCGTCGGCGCGCTCGGCCTCGGTGTCGGCGCCGGCGCGGTCCTGCGGGGACGGAAGGCGTCGAAGTAATGCGCCGCCTGCTCGTCACGGTCGCCACGGCGCTGGTCGCACTGGTCGTCACCGCCACCCCGGCGCTGGCGCACAACGTGCTCGTCTCGTCCGACCCCGCCAAGGACGCCGTGCTCGAAACCGGGCCGTCGAAGGTCACGCTGACCTTCGACAGCCCGGTGCAGGGCGGCGACGTCAACCAGGTCTCGGTCGTCGGCCCGGACGGGTCGCAGTGGGCCGAGGGCGAGGTGCAGATCAGCAGCAACGTCGTCACGGCCGCGGTCCGGCCGCTCGGCCCGGCCGGGCGGTACACCATCGGCTACCGGATCCTGTCCGCCGACGGGCACCCGGTGCTCGGTGATGTCGCGTTCACCCTCAGCAAGGCCGGCACCGGCACCCCGGCGTCGGCGAGCGCCGCGACCGGAAGGGGCACGGCGCAACCCGCGGCCTCCGGCGGCGGCGTGCCGGTGTGGGTGTGGATCCTCGGCGCGGTGGTCCTGCTGGCCATCGGGCTGACGCTGGCGCTGCGGACGGGCAGGGACAAGGCGTGACCCCGCGGCAACGACACACGAGCATCGCAGGGCCGGCCACGGCCCACGGAGCACAGTGGGGAGGCCTCGCGGCATGACCCACCCCGGGACCACCTCGCGCGTCCGCCTGCAGGCGATGGCCGCGGTCGTCACCGCGGCGCTGGCCGGTGTGCTGATCGGCGTCGCGCTGACCACCACCGCTCCAGTACCGGGCGTGGCGGACGTCAGCGAGGTGGTCTCGGTCACCATCCCGATCGTCCGCGTGCTGCTCGACCTGGCCGCGGTGACGACGATCGGCCTGGCCCTGCTGTCCGTGCTGGTCGGGTACGACCGGCCGAAGCTCACCGAGCCGATCCTGCGGCGCGCCCGGCCGGTCGCGCTGGCCGCGTCGCTGGTCTGGGCGGCGACCGCGCTGGTCGCGCTCGTCCTGCAGACCGCCGAGTACCGGCCGCAGGTGGCGACGGTGAGTTTCGCCGACATCGGCGCGTACGTCGTGGCGGTCGGTGCGGGCAAGGCGCTGCTCGTCGTCGCCGCGCTCGCGCTGGTCCAGGTCGGGCTGGGCGTGCTGACCCTGCGGCACGGGGAGAAGGTCCCGGCCGAGGTGCGCGTCGGGCTCGGCCTGTTCGCCCTGCTGCCGCTGCCGGTCACCGGGCACGCGGCGAACTGGAACTACCACGACTACACGATGATCTCGATGGAGCTGCACGTCATGGCCGCCGTGGCGTGGACCGGCGGCCTCGGCGCCATGGTCGTGCTGCTCGCCACCAACCGGACGCTGCTCGCGCACGCGCTGCCCCGGTTCTCCAAGCTGGCCACCGTGTGCCTGGCCCTGACCGTGGTGACCGGGCTGTTCAACGGGCTGGTGGAGATCCTGCTCAACCCGACGATGAACCTGGTCACCGCGCTGTTCACCACACCGTACGGCCGGCTGGTCCTGCTCAAGGTGCTGTGTGCGGCCGGCATCGGGGCGCTCGGTGGTGTGGTCCGGTGGAAGCTGATGCCGCGCATCGCCCGCCACGAGCGAACCGCGCTGGCGACCTGGGCCACGCTCGAGCTGACGGTCATGGGCCTGGCGTTCGGATTCGCCGTGGTCCTGACCCGCGCCCCGGTCAGCTGACGGTCAGTAGCTGCAAGTTGCACCGCGGGCCGCCGGACGGAACCGGCCCGGGGGGTGATCGGTGGGACCGAACTCCCCTCCGCGGCACACCTCTCGGCGCAGACGACGAACGGTCCCTACGCGTCGGTAAGTGCCCGCCCATTTCCCACCATGTGGACTACCGGTAGCGGGCCCAGCCGCTCTCGGCGCGGCCCGCGCGCAGGTCGCCCAGCCGCCGCCGGAGCTCGCCGCGCACCTGCGAGTGGCTGCGCAGGATGGGCAGCACGCTGGTGACCAGCTTGAGCTCACGGGCGGCCCGGAGCACGGCGAACCCATCCCAGCGGGTGACGTCGAAGCCGTAGACGTCGGCGAGCATGCGGTACCGGCCCGCCGGATCCCCGAACCGCTCCCGGCCCACGGCCAGCGGCGTCAGGTCCCACTCCGGCGGCCCGACGCAGGAGGAGTCGAAGTCGCACAGCACCGGGCCGTCCGGGCCGACGATGACGTTGCCCGGGTGCGCGTCGCCGTGGATCAGGCTGCGCCGCAGCGGGAACTCCAGCTCATCCAGGGCCGCCTCGACCTCGGCGCAGCGCCGCAGCAGGAACCGCCGGTCGTCCGGGTCGAGCTCCTCGGCGTCGGCCACGCGGGCCCGCACATCCGCCAGCGGTGCCCACTCGCCGACGCCCTCGGGCGCGGGCAGGGCGTGCACCCGGCGCAGCAGTCTGCCCAGGTCGGCCGCGGTTGCGCGGCGCCGGCCCGGCGGCACCCGGACCCAGGCGGTGACGACGTGCTCGCCCACGTGGATCGGCTGGTCCGCGCCGGGCAGCAACCGGATGGCCGGCACGTCGTGCGCCGCGAAGTGCCGGGCGACCCGGACGACCTTGGCGACGCGGTGCCGCAGCGCCCGCGACCCGACGATCCGCATCACCACCGGCGCACCGGCCAGCTCGTAGACGGCGTTGTTGGTGAACCGCAGCAGCGTTGCGCCGCGGTGGTCCAGACCGAGCAGCGCACACGCCTCGGCCAGCGCGACGGCCAGCTTGTCCTTCGTGAACCGGCCGTCCCGCTCGCCGCCCGCGAAGGTGGTCATCGTCCTATCCCGCGTTCCGGCGCGGCGACGCCACCAGCCACCCGGACACGGCGCTACGCCGCGAAGAACGAGCTGATGCGCTCGTCGAGGTCGCGGGCGTCGGGGTTGTTGCGGCGCTTGGCCGCCTCCTCCTTCATCGGGACCATGCGGTCCTTCACGCGGGCCGACTTGATGCCCTCCGCGGACTCCAGTGCCAGGCGGCCGATCCGCGCGCCGTGGTCGATGTCGCCCTCGAGGAGGTGGTTGGTGGCCAGCGCGGCCTGGTTGAACACCTTGCTGCGCTGCATGTCCTCGCCGTACGCCTCGATCGCCCTGCTCAGCGCCGGGATCGCGTACTGCGTGTGCTTCGTGTCGACACCGCGCGCCAGTACCGTGTGGACGGTGCCGATCATCGCGTACACGTCGGTCTCGTTGAAGAACCGGACCCAGTCCTCGGCCTCGGCCACGTTCGCGCGGGCGAACTCGTCCTTGGCCAGGCCGAGCAGCTTCAGCGACTGGTCCTCGTTGCCCATCATCGCGTAGGCCCAGGCCTGGTTCGCCGCCAGCACGGAGATCGCCAGCTCGGAGCCGGACTCCTGCGCCGCGATCTGGCCCAGCTGGAACAGCTTGAGCGCGTCGTTGGGCGCGTCCTGGTGCAGGTAGACGCGGCCCATCCGGTACAGGATGTTCGCCACCAGGTGGTCGTTGTTGCCCTGTTTGGCCAGCTCGAGCGCGTTGGCGAAGTGCCCCCGCGCGGAGTCGACCAGTCCACTGTCGAACGACGTCCAGCCGGCCAGGCTGTGCAGGTCGGCCAGCGCCACGAACAGGCGCGACCGGACCGGCGTGGCGGCCGAGGAGTCGAGCATTTGCTGTCCCCAGGACAGCTGCGCCACCACGGCGTCGCGGCAGAACCCGCCGCCGTACTGGTAATCGAGCGCACGCAGCGCCCTGGTCGCGGCCTCGACCTGGCGCACATCGGTCATCCCGATGTGGCCGGGTGCCGGCGTCCTCGCGGGGCTCGCCGCCCATGCCTTGGGCGACGATCCCAGGATGGCCGCCCCCATCGTGACCTGGGCGGCGTGCGCGAGGAAGTTCCGCCGCTTCACGGACTCGTCCTCCTCAGCCTGCTGCTCGTCGGCGGCGCCGACGACCTGAATCTCGGTGGCCTCGTCGTAGGCGAGGCCCATGTATCCACGGGGGACGCCCAGGCCGTCGGCGATCCGCGCGAGCACGTCGTAGGCCATCACCTGGCGGCCCTTGAGGATCTCCGAGACCTCCGACTGGGATTGACCGGTGAGCGCGGCGATCTGGCGCTGGGAGATGCCCTCCTTGCGCAGGTTCCGGTACACGGCACTGATGTCCCGGGCGGCCAGGGCCTCCCGCATCTCCCGCTTCTCCCAGGCATCCGGACCGATCGGATGTCCCTGGCGGATATCAGTGTTGTCACCGGCGTTCATTGCGCCCCCTCACCGTCCTGTCGGGCGTCGATTCGCAGCGTAGGCACACACATTGAACCGTGGGAAACGTCGTTGCGGCACCCCTGATCGGTCGGGGTGAACTCCGGCGACCGTTCACCGGCCCGCCCGCACCGGTCGCCGCTGTGACCGCGGTTCGACTTCTCTTCCGCTGCGGTTCATCGCAATCTTGTTCTCGGAGTTCCGCGTGACCGAGTGAACACAGGCAGCGATCACGCAGAGCTACGACGAACACGGACAGCAAGCCCGATCGAGAGAGCGGAGACACGCGGTGGAGTTCATGAACTCGATCTCGGCCCCACGCGCCCAGATCCACCGGCGGTCCTTCGCCCCGGCCGGCGCCGCGACGCGGCCGGCGATGCCCGCCGCGGACCCGCGTGCCGCCCAGCTGCGCCGCTACGAGGGTGGCCAGCTGGTGTGGCGGGTGCAGTGCGGGGACCTGATCAACCGCGACCGCTGCCTCACCGTGCTCGTCCAGGACGGCCAGGTGGTCCTCGTCGGACCGCCCGGTGAAACGGCCCGCCTCACCGCGGGCCAGCTCGGCCAGCTGCAGGCGGCGTTGACCGAAGCCGCCAAACTGGCGGAAAGGTGAGGGTGAGAGTTCCGTGGATCAGATCCTTGGGCAGGTCCTCCGCAACGCGGTCTGGGAGCGCCTCGACATGCTCGCCGATCTCGCCACCAGGGCGGACGCGCAGTCCCTGGTCTCGGTGGCCCGGTCGGAACTGCCGCGGCTGACCGAGGGCTGGCGCGCGATGCTGAGCGCCCACGAGCCCGACGAGCGGGGCGACTGCCCCACCTGCTCCACCCGCTGGCACCGCTGCAAGGCGCCGTGCTCGGTGTGGCAGGTCGCGCACGAGCACCTCGTCGCCGGCGGCCTGGCCCCGCAGCAGGACCTGCACCGGCCGTGGCGCCGCAGGACGGGCGTTCCGTCGCAGACGCGCGGCACAACCCCCGCCGAGCCGACGGGTCGCCACGCGCTGATGCCGCAGGTCGCGAGCCACTGACCACTCGGCGATTAATCCGAAAAATCCGGTCGCAACCCCTGGTGGAACCCCCTGGTGGCCGCTATGTTGTCGATCATGGTCCGGGTCGCGCACCCTGACCACCGCCCAGACTCCGCGGACCGGTGCCGTTGCACTCCCCTCCCCCGACCGGCACCGGCCCGCGGGCCCACAGAGCTGAGGGCCTTTCCACATCGGAGAGGCCCTCAGTCCTGTTCACCGCAGACCTGTTCACCGCACGGACTGCACGCCCAGGATGAACGCGCCGGCCGCCAGCGTCGCGACCGCGGACGCGGCGAACAGGCCCGGGTAACCTCCCAGCCCGGCGAGGATGACGGTCGCCGCGAGCGGCGCGATCACCTGCGGCAGCGCGTTCGCGACGTTGACCACGCCCAGGTCCTTCGCGCGGTCCTGCGCGGCGGGCAGCACCTCGGTGAGGATCGCCAGCGCGACCGCCCAGTAGGCGCCGAACCCGATGCCGAGCAGCGGGGAGGCGGCGAGCGCCGCCGGCCAGGTCTGCCACAGCACCAGTACGATCGCCGCCGCGGCCATGACTACGGCCGCGCCCAGCACGAACGGCTTGCGGCGGCCGGTGCGGTCGGACAGGACCCCCACCACGAGCCCGCCGATCACCAGCGCAACGCCGTAGAGACCCATCATGATCAGCAGCCCGGTGCCCGGGTCGGCGTAGTGCACCGCGTCGGCGAGGAAGAACAGCAGGAAGAACGTGCCGAGCGCGTTGCCGAGGTTGATCAGGAAGTGGCAGCCCCAGGCCCACGCGAAGTCCGGGTGCCGCCGCGGTGACACCCACAGCCCGGCCGTCACCGCCCGCCGGCCGGCCGCCGGCCGTGCGGATGTGACGGCGGTGTGGTCCGCCGTGCGCAGGACGAACGCGAGGGCACCGACGACCACCACCGCCGCGCACGCCAGGTAGCCACCCGGCAAGCTGGTGACCACGACCGTCACCAGCACGGCACCGAGCACCGTGCCCAGCATCTGGCTGATGCCCACCAGCCCGCCGATCCGCGCGCGCTGCCCGACCGGCACCCGATCGGGCACCGCCGCGGTGAGCGTGGCGAGCATGCCGCCGAGCCCGGCCTGGACCAGGCACCAGCCGGCGACCATGACCGCCACGTGACCGGCCAGCGCCAGCACGACCAGGCCGAGCGCCCCGCACAGCGCAGCGGCGAGCGTCCACGGGTGCCGGCGGCCGAACCGGGAGCGCGTGCGGTCCGAAGCCAATCCGACCAGCGGGTTGGTGAGCAGCGCGACCACCGCGCCGACGCCGGTGACAATGCCGAACGCCAGTTCCTTGTGCGCACCGTCCAGGAGCTCGGCCTGTTCGGGCAGCAGCACCTGGACCGGGGCGTAGATACCGAGCCAGAGGCCGGTGTTCGCGCCGAAGAGCAGCCCGATCCAGCCGGCCCGGACGGGTACGACGGGCTCGGCGAGGGCGCCGGGGACATCAGTTCCGGTCATGAGCGCACCAGCTTCCGGTACCAGCCGAAGGAGTCCTTCGGGGTGCGCCGCCGCGTTTCGTGGTCCACGTGCACAAGACCGAATCGCGGCGCGTATCCCGTGGACCATTCGAAATTGTCCAGCAGCGACCAAACAAAATACCCACGGACTTCGACTCCCACCGTTCTGGCCGCGGTGACGGACCGCAGGTGCGCGTCCAGGAAGCCGATGTGCTCGGCGTCGTGGATCCCGTCGAAGCTCGCGGCGTTCTCGGTCCGGTGGACCGGCGGCAGCTTCTCACCGTAGCGGTCATGCAGTCCGACCAGCAGCTCGCGCAGTGCACCGGGCACGATCGGCGAGCCGTTGGTGGTCCGCGGGAAACCCGCGATCTCGCGGAGCTCGAACGGTAGCGGATTTCGATAGTTGACGCCGTAGAAATCGGGCGGTTGCGCTATGGTGGGCAAGTCGTCGACATGACCGGGGGGAAGGAGCGACACGATTTCCGCGGGATAAGTCCCGAGTAGAAGCGGATCGGAAAACGTGTGGTCGAGCAACGCATCGAGCCATCGGGCGGATTCGTGATCGGCTGCGGTGCCTGAAGCGGACCACACTGGACAGTGGTGATTGGCGGTGCCGACGCCCGTCGCGCCCGCGGCCCGCAACGCCTGGACCGCGAGGCCGTGGCCGAGGTGCTGGTGATGCGCGGTGGGAACGGCGTCGAGCAGGAAGATCCGGCCCGGCGCGCACTCGCCGATCGCGTACCCGAAGATCGTCGTCACCATCGGCTCGTTGAGGGGGATCCACATCCGCACGCGATCAGCGAATCGCTCGCCGAGGACCGAGGCGTACTCGGCGAACCGGTGCGCGGTGTCCCGGGACAGCCGGCCACCGGCGTCCTCGATCGGCCGCGGGGTGTCCCAGTGGTAGACGGTCGCCACCGGCGCGATGCCCGCCGGCAGCGCGACGTCCGCCGGCCGGCGGTGGTAGTGGTCGCACGCGAGGTTCTCCACGGGTGGCGTCCCTCCCTCGGGTGCAACGTGAAAAGTTCTCAAACACTAGCCCGTCCCCTGCCGCCGGGGAAGTAGTCGTCAGCGCTAAAGTCCCAGTTCAGAGCACCAGAAGGAGCACAACGTGTCGGAGACCCAGGCGACCACGCCGCTTCGCCGGCAGCCGGTCCAGCAGCGCAGCGCGAAGCGGGTCGAGCAGATGCTCGACGCCAGCGCCGTGCTGATCGACGAGGTCGGTTACGACGCGTTGACCACCACGTTGATCGCCAAGCGCGCGGGTGTCGCGGTCGGCTCGCTCTACCAGTTCTTCCCGGACAAGCGGGCCGTCGTGCGGGCGCTGACGCAGCGCAACCTCGACCGGTTCGTGCACGCGGTGAGCGAGCGGCTGACCCGCGAGGACCCGCGGCACTGGTGGGACGTGGTCGACTCGGTGCTGGACATCTACCTCGAGATGCACCGGACCGTGCCCGGCTTCGCCAAGGTGCACTTCGGCGACGTGGTGGACCGGCAGCTGCTCGACGACAGCCGGGACAACAACCGGGTCATCGCGGACTCGCTGGCCGATCTCCTCGCCAAGTACATCGATCTCAACGCACCGCGCCTGTCGCTGGCGATGACGGTCGCGATCGAGGCCGCGGACGGTCTGCTCAAGCTGGCCTTCCACCGCGACCCCGACGGCGATCCGGAGATCGTCGGCGAGACCAAGCACCTCATCAAGGGGTACCTGGCCTCGCGCCTGGGGGAATGATCCGGTCGCCGCGAAGCAGTACCGCAACCGCCCACCGCGATTGTCCACAGGGGTGTGGACATGTGGACAAGTCAGCCGAAGCTCTGGTGCTCGCCGCGGTAGGTCGGGACAACGCGCTCCAGCCGCCCGTCCGCCACGACGTGGTACTCCGTGAACCGCTCGGCGAGCTCACCGGCCTTGGCGTGGCGCATCCACACCCGGTCGCCGATCCGCAGGTGGCGGGCGGTTTTGCCGGTCACCGGCGTCTGCACCTCACCAGCGCCCTCCCAGGGCAGCAGCCGCAGCCCCGCCGGGAGGCAGGGCGACGGCAGGCGGGTCGCGGAGACGGGCCCGGACGCGACGAAGCCGCCGGAGTAGAGCGTGACGATGTCGCGGGCGGGCTTGTGGACAACCGGGAGCGCGAACAGGAGCGCGGGCCGTGGCCGGAACCGCGAGTACCCGTCGAAGAGCGTGGCACCGATGAGCCCGGAGCCGGCCGCGACCTCCGTGACCACCTGTTCGGCCCGGGTCAGCTCGATGCTGCCGGTGCCGCCACCGTTGACGAACTCCAGGTCGGCGACCTCCCGCACCGCGGCCACCGTCGCCGCGCGACGGCCGGCCAGCTCGGTCGACGACCGGCGCTGCATCCAGCGCACCAGGACGTCGGTGAGACGGCCGCCGGCGGCGTCGCCGAGCCCGGCGATCTGACCCTCGTAGGCCATCAGCCCGGTCAGCCGGAACCCCCGTCGCGCCGCGATCGCCCGGGCCAGCGCCGCGGCCTGCCGCGGGCTGTGCACCGGCGAGCGCCGCGTTCCGACGTGCAGGAACGGCAGCGGCCGCCAGGACGCGTCGAGCTCCAGGCACACCCGGATCTCCGGGTGGTCGTGACCGACTGCCGCGTCCACGAGGTCCAGGTGCGCGGTCGAGTCGACCATGATCGTGATCGTCGCCCGGGCCCGGTCGTCGGCCGCGAGCGCGCGCAGCGCGGCGAAGTCGGCCGTCGGGTACGCGACCAGGATGTCGTCGCTCGTGCCGAGGCGGGCGTGCCAGAGGGCCTCGGCCAGCGAGTAGCACATGAGGCCGGCGAACCCGGGCGTGGCGAGGGCGCGTTCGATCAGGAACCGGCAGCGCACGGACTTGCTGACCACCCGGATCGGCACGCCCGCGGCGCGCCGGACCAGGTCGGCGGCGTTGGCGTCGAACGCGGCCAGGTCGACGACGGCGAGCGGCGGATCGAGGTCCTTCGTCGCCGTGTCGTACGTGGTCGCGGTCATGCCAGGACCGTACGTCAGAACCCCTTGAAACGCGAAATCTCTTCACCTACGGTGTCGGCACTCCACACGGACGGGTGAGCACTCTATGAATCGCTGGCAGAACTGGGCGGGTACCGCGAGCGCGGACCCCCAGCGCGTCCACACTCCGCGCAGCGCCGCCGAGATCGCCGAGGTCGTCACCGGTGTGGCCGCCCACGGCCGTCGCGTCCGCGCCTGGGGCAGCGGACACTCGTTCACGCCGATCGCGGTCGCCGACTCGGACGCCATCGACCTCCGCGGGTGGACCGGCATCGCCGCCGCCGACGCCGGCACCCATCGCGTCACCGTGCGGTCCGGCACCACGATCCGCCGGCTCAACGCCGAACTGGACGCGCTCGGCCTGGCGCTGAGCAACCTCGGCGACATCGACGCGCAGACCATCGCGGGAGCGGTGTCGACCGGCACCCACGGCACCGGCGCGCGCCTGGGCGGGCTGGCCACGCAGATCGTCGAGCTGGAACTGGTGCTGGCCGACGGATCGGTGGTCACCTGCTCCGCCGACCGCGAACCCGACCTGTTCGCCGCCGCCCGGATCGGGCTGGGCGCCCTCGGGGTGATCACACACGTGACCCTCCAGTGCGAGCCGGCGTTCGCGCTCGCCGCGCAGGAACGCCCGGAGCCGCTGGAGCAGGTGCTCGAGGGCTTCGACACCTTCGCCGCGGAGAACGACCACTTCGAGTTCTACTGGTTCCCATACGGGAAGAACGCACTGGTCAAGCGCAACAACCGGCTGCCGCCGGGCGAGGCGAAGCGGCCGTTGAGCCGGGCCCGGCAGTTCTTCGACTACGACATCATGGAGAACGTCGCGTTCGGCGCGTTGTGCCGGATCGGGCGCGCGATGCCGCGGCTGGTGCAGCCGCTCGGCCGGCTCGCGTCGTCGGTGCTGTCCGCGCGCGAATACTCCGACACCTCGCACCGCGTGTTCGTGACGCACCGCGGGGTGCGGTTCGTGGAGTCGGAGTACGCGGTGCCGCGGGAATCCGTGCACGAGGTGCTGCGCGAGTTGCGGGCTCTGGTGCCGCGGCTGGAGAACCCGGTGGCGTTCCCGGTCGAGGTGCGGGTCGCCGCCGCGGACGACATCTGGCTGTCCACCGCCCACGGCAGGGACTCCGCCTACATCGCGATCCACCAGTTCACCGGGATGCCCTACCGCGAGTACTTCGCCGGCTTCGAGTCGATCGTCGCGGCGGTCGGGGGCCGTCCGCACTGGGGCAAGATGCACACCCTGGACGCTTCCGCGTTGCGCGAGCGGTACCCGCACTTCGACGACTTCGTGAAGGTGGCGCACCGCTGCGACCCGGCCGGCGTGTTCCGCAACTCCTATGTGGACCGCGTGCTGGGACCGCTTCAGTCGTGCCAGTAGCGGCGGATCCACAGTGGATCCTGCGGCGGTCGCGGTCCGAACTCCGCGAGCAGATCCCGCGTCAGTACCTCGATGACCTCGTACAGGTCGAGGGCTGCGAGCAGGCCGCGCGGCACCGTCTCGATACCCCACCGAGCACCGGCGAGCGCGCCGGCCAGCATGCCGGTCGCGGCGGTGTTCCCGTCGTGATTCGTCGCGACGGACAAGGTTTCCCGCACGTAGTCGGTGACGACGACCGCGTACACCGCCGCGCCGAGCGCCTGCGCGCCGGTGTTGATCCCGCCGAAGGTTTCGGTCAGCTGCTGAGGTGACGCCGGTGCCTCGACGGTGCGGGCGAGCTCGACCGCGGCGTCGATGGCTTGGATCACCGGGGCAGCTTCGGGCTGGTTCATCCGGCGAGCCGCGGCGATGGCCGCCGGCAGCGGCTGTCCCCGCAGGAGCTGTTGCAGCAGAACGACGAATGCCCCTGTGGCCAGGTGATCGTCCGGCCGGGGATGGGTGAGACGAGCGCTGTCGACGCCGACCTTGAAGCCGAGCGCAGGATCGTCCGACCACAGTGCAAGAGGCACGCTGCGTGCGACGCAACCGGGTCCGAGGCAGCGCACGATGTCCTGCTCCTCGCGCGCGTGCCGGATCAGCACCGTGGCGAGGGTGTCGTCGGCGGACCGCCGGTCGAACATGTCCCGGTGCCGCACGAGCCAGCCGGTGTTGCGGTACTCGTGCGGCAGGGGACCGAACAGGTCGTCGGGCGGGAAGCCCTGGGTGACCGCCCAGCGCCGGTATCCCAGGGTCACGTGCATCGCCGGGTTCGTCGTGAGCGGCGGGCCGGGAGTGGCCCGGTCCGCGGCATGCGGACCGATCATTGACTCGGCGGTGAACAACATGAGCTGCGTGTTCGCGGAGACCATCGCGACGCCGTTGGGAAACACCGGCTCGGTGAACCACCGCGCGCTGTGCTGTCGCAGCGCTTCGGCGCCCACCGCGCTGACCCGGTGATCCATCGCATCCCCGAGTGCAGACGCGAAAACGGCGCCGAGGAAACGGCTCTCGATGCCCGGCTGCCCGCGGAGCCGCTGCCCGGTGCGGTGGTCGGCCAGCATGATCTCCCGCTGGCGCTGCAAGTACTCGGCCTCCGCGTCCGCAGGCGGATCGACCTCGAGGTGGTGCAGGTTGTAGTCGGTTCCCTCCGGCCGCTGCTCCAGGCCGAACGGGGCCCGGTCCACGTGCCGCATCGTCCACTCGTAGTGCCAGTCCGACATCTTCCTTGCCCGGCGTCGGGCCTCGTCGGCGGGCCACCCGGCGATCTCCATGCTCTCCTGCGTCATCCCAGGTACTTCCTGCCGTGCCATTCGACCGGATTCCTCATGCCGGCGCCGGGCTCCATCAACACGATCTTGCCCATCCAGAAGACGTTCCTGCTCTGCGCGCCGTCGAGGTGGGGCGGTCGAAAGAGGTCCGCGATCTCGCGCGGGCGGGGGTAGCCGGGGTGGTTCGTGTCCTCGGCTTCGCCGAGCGTCCGCAGGATTTCCTGGGCCTGCCGGAGCTCGCTCTGGTGCCACCGGATCTGCCGCTCCAACTCACCGGCCCGTCGCTGGCCGGCGAAGTCCTGGCTCTCCGTCAGCCGCTGGTGCTCCGCCTGCATCTGCGCGAGCACGGCCTCGGCCTCGGCGATGCCCGCGCGCAGGCGGGGCATGATCGTCTGCTGGACGTCCCGGTGGTGTGAGAACTCGTAGTCCGCGCGGGCCCAGGTGTAGCTGCCGACGTCGCTGTTCGCCTTGAGGTGGATGAACTCCACGTTGTTGCGGCGGTAGTAGCCCTCCATGTCCCGGTTGAACATCGCGGCGAGCCCCTGCCCCTGTACGGCCCGCCGCAGGTTCAGCGAGGAGTGCTCGACTACGAATCGGTCCTCGCCGTACCGGCTGAAGGTCCGGCGGAACCCGCCCACCTCCCTGCCGTGCACGTCGAAGATGGCGCCCTGCACGGTGAGGTGGGCGGCACCTCCGGTGACACCGGTGACCTCGATGCGGTAATCGCCGTACTGCCGGTCGTAGACCGCGCCGAAGGCGTCGCGCGCGGCGTCCTCGTTCAAGGAGACGCCCTCGTCCGGGAACAGGTCCTCGAGCCGCGGCATGGTGTCGTAGTCGGGCGGGGTATCCGGTTCCCGCGCCTCGCCGTGCTCGCCGGGAACCGGTGTGTCCGGCTCCGGACCGGGCGTCGCGGAGTTGTCCGGGAAGTAGTGCCGCGGACCGTCCGGCGGATCCGCCGGACGGTGGCTGGCCGGATCCGGCCGGCTGCGCAGGTCCCCGGGCTGGGCGGTCCGGGGCGCGTCCGGGTGGTGCGGCGGCTCCGGATCGCGCGGCGGGATGGCCGGTGGCGGCTGGAACCAGGACGGCGGTACCGAGGTGGGGTGGTGCGGCGAGGCCGGAGTGTGCGGCGCAGCCGGTGGTGGCGGAGCCGCCCTGTGCGGCGGCGGCGGGGTGTGGACCGGGACGGACGACCCCCACCGCGGAGCCGCGTGCTCCGGCGGTCGGTTCGGCGGCCCGTCCGGGCGGCCCTGGGTCGGTGGATGGTCCGGCCGTGGAGCCGGCGTTCCGTGCGTCCACGCCGGCTGAGCGGGCCGATGGCCGGCGCGCGGTGGCGGGGCGCCGTGATGGGGTGACGGACCGTCGGCCCGAATTTCTGGTGGGCCACTCGTCCGTGGTGCCGCGGTTCCGTGCGGCGGCACCGGCCCCGTGTCCGTGCGCGGCGGGGTGTGCGTGCTTCCGGCCGAGGCGCCGGGGTGATGCGTCGGCGGGGTGTTCGGCCCCGGTACACGCGCCGGATCCGGAGCGCCGCTGTGACTCCGCGGCGCACCGGCATCCGCTGCCGCGCCGGTGGCCCGGCCCGGCGGTCCCTCCGATGTGGACGGTGTACGGCCGTGGCCGCCGGGGGTGTGGGCAGGTGCACCGCCCTCCGCCACGGACGGGGCACGGCCGGGTGTGGGGGAGGCTGAGTTCGCAGCCCCACCGGAGGCGGTACCGCCCATCCGCTCGGCGCCGTCGAAAGGTGCCCTGGGCTGTGCCGGGGACGCCGGGGCGCCGGCGGAACCGCCGGGCTGACTTGGCGGGTTCACCGGCCCACCGCTACCGACCGGCCCGAAGGACTGCGGCGCGGCCGGCGCGGCCGGGCCTTGTACCCAGCCCGGCTCGGACGGCGCGTACGCGGTGCGTGCGGCGAGGTCGTCGATCGTCGACGCCGACTGCCGGGACACGGAGTCGTCGGGCGCGGGCTCGCGCGGCGGCTGGGCCGGTCCGCCGCCGTCACCGAAGGTGCCAGCAGCGCCGAGAGAGCCGGTGCCCGGGCCACCGGAGCCGCCCGGATCGCCACCTCGGGGACTGGCGGGCCCGGGCGCCGTGGGGTGCTGGACACCGGAGCCATCCACGCGCGGGCCGCCGTCCGGTATGTCTTCGCCCAACGTGCGCATGTCGGCGACCCGCGAACGGACATGGCCCTGTACACCGCCGGTCTCCAGGTCCGACGCACCGCCGAACACGCCGCCGGAGGCACCGTAGGCGATGTCCTTTGCGGACAATTTGTCGAGATCACCGGTGACGGCGGCCTGCCCCACCGTGCTCGCCACACCTTCGAGGGCGCCGCGGACACCACCGCGGACGGACGCGTCGAGCAGCTGCCCCGCGGTGCTCGACACGCCGCGGGTGGCGCCCTTCGCGATGCCGAGGCTCGCCGCGCTGACCACCCCGTCGACCGCACCACCGATCGCCGCGTCCTTCGTCTTGCCGTCGTCCCAGTCCTTGCGGTTGCCCGCGGCCATCTGGTAGCCCTGGATGCCGGCATCCAGGGCTAGTGAGATGCCCATGTTGACGGCGATCTGCTTGAGCACCGCCATCGCGACGCCCTTGACGCCCATCGTCATCAGCTTCTGGACCAGCATCCGGAAGATCTGCTGGATCGCGGCGCGAGCACCGGCCTGCGCGACGGGGATGGCGGCTGACGACCCGCCGACGGTGATCGCGGCCATCGCGAGGGCGTACGCGATGAAAGCAGCCGTGATGATCAGCGTCGCGATGATCATCAGCTTGCTGTACTCAACCTCGTTCGCTGCGTTGCCACAGGCGTCGCTGAGCGCCTGGCAAACCTTCTGCAGGGACGGGAAGTGGGCCTTGTCGCCCTCGACGAACTTCCTCGCGTCGTCCATGAAGGCCTTGGCGCCGTCGCCCGTCCACATGACCTTCCCGTCCGGCGGGTTGGGCGTCTGCTCCATCAACGTCACGAAGGCGCGCTGCACATCGGCGGACCCCTGCGCCGCCGCGGCCCAGCCGTCACGCAGCAGACGCAGCAGGTCCTCGTTGCCCTCCGGCCACTCCTGACCGGCCACGATCGAGGCCAGCGGCTTGAGCCAGTCCGGGATCTCGATCGCCACTAGGTCAGCTCCGTGCCCGGCATGGACTTGAGCGTTTTCACCTCGTGCTTGTCGTAGTCATCCATCGCGGTTTCGACGCTCTTCTTCAGGCTGCGGATCCCCTTGGCGAGCTCGGCGAAGAACTTGGTCGTGTCGGGCACACACGGCAGGTAGTCGTTGGCGAACGCCTTTCCCGCCTCGTCGTCACCCCAGCACTCGCCGGCGCTCTCCAGCGCGGCCTCGAGCGCCTTGCCGACATCCTCGAGCCTGTCCGCGGGATCGTCGAACTTGCTCACGACGCCGCGCACGGCGCCGGTGTCCACCGTGTAACCCTCGGACATCGCCAACCACCTCCCGCACAGCACGGTAACGCACCACTACGAGCGGGTCGGCGTTTCCCGGTCTACAAGCGAGCGATGGCCTCGTCGACGGGTGTGCCGCCGGTCACCAGTTCCAGTGTGCGGCGGAAGCTGCGTGTCTCCTCCAGGAGCGCCACCAGCACCGCGGCCACGTCCTCGCGCGGGATTTCGCCGTAGTCCACCGTGTCCGCCAGGTGGACCTCGCCGGTCGCGGGTTCGTCGGTGAGACGGCCGGGGCGGAGGATGGTCCAATCCAGATCACGCGAGCGCAGGTCGTCCTCGGCCGCCTTCTTCGCGCGCAGGTACGCCGCGAACACCTCGTCGGTTCCGGGGCGGGCGGGGCGGTCCACGCCCATCGAGCCGATCTGGATGTGACGGCGGACACCAGCACGCTCGGCGGCTTCGGCGAACAACCTTGCGGCGCCGTGGTCGACGGTCTCCTTGCGGGCAGCCCCGCTGCCCGCACCGGCACCCGCGGCGAACACCGCCGCGTCGGCGCCGGTCAGCACCTCGGTGACCTCGTCGACGGCCGCGGACTCCAGGTCGAGCACGACCGGTTCGGCACTGAGGTCACGCAGCGCGGGCGCCTGCTCGACGTTGCGGATGATGCCGACCGCCTGGTCGCCCGAACTGGCCAGCAGCCGCTCGAAGTGACGGGCGATCTTGCCGTGTCCCCCGGCGATGACGACGCGCATGGAACCGACTCTAGGCGGCGCTCAGGCCACCGGCAGGTCGTAGGAAGCCAGCAGCTGCTCGTAGACCATTTCGTTGATCCAGCGGGACACGCCGTCCTCGGGCAGGAGGATGCGCTCGCGGCGCACGTCGAGGTCGAGGTCGACCCGCGCGTCCTCGTCGGCGGAGACCACGGCCACCCCGTAGGAGCGGGCGCGCGGCAGGCAGTTGTCCAGGTAGTCGCGGCTGAGCACGGCCGAGGCCGGCAGCACCATGGCCGCGTCGCCGTAGCGGCTGAACGGCACGGCGGCGGCCATCCCGGTGCGCCAGTGCCGGGTCACGGCGAGGACGCCGACGATCTCCGCGGCCGGGGCCGGGGCGGTCGGGGCGAACTCGGGCCAGGTCCAGGTGGCGACGGTCGCGCGGTCGGTCACCGGGCCGACACCCATCGCGATCCGCTCGGCGTGGGTGTCCGTGCGCAGCCGGGCGACGACGCACACGCGGCGGCCGAGCATCGTCACCTCGGGCAGGACGACGCCGTGCCAGCCCAGCTGGGCGGCGGCGTCGCGGGCCAGCACGCTGACACTGGCCGGGAGTTCGACGGGCGGAACCACGCGGGTGGGGAACGACCGCCCCCCGGCCACCACCGAGTTTCCGGTGTGCCCTGGTGTAACCGCCACGATCCGCCTCCTCTTACCGCTGATTCCCCTGCCGGTGCCCCCGGGAAAGAGGCACAGGAAAGAGGTACCAGGGGCGGCGCGGTTGATCTGTGGTCAACGAGAGCGCCTGCGATCGGCGGCGCTCAGCGGTCGGTGACCGGTCGATGAGCGGTAACCGGACTTCAGCCCGACCCTGCTTCCGAATGGGTGACGAGTCGCTGAGCGACATCGCGCGACGGTATTCCGTACCGCCAAACGGCGCAATCAGTTTCACGTTCCACTATGGACAACGTGCCGGTCACGACAGGAGTTCCCGGCCCAGCGGGGTCATCAGATCGGCCACATCGGAGTAGGCGACGACAACCTCTTGGTACCCGCACGCCATCGGGTAGCCGCGCGCTTCGGTGCTGACGCCGAACACGACGGCGTCCTCCCGGAACCCCAGCTGCAACGCCGGGGTGCCGAGGACGCCCCACGGGCGCAGGTCGCGGGGAGCCAGCGGCACGCGCTCGCCGAGCGGCGGGCTGCCGTCGCAGTAGCCGCCCGGCGTCATCCGCAGGATCCGCGACTCCAGCGCGCTCATCGCGGCCTGGCTGTCGGCGATGCCGGCGAACACGTCGCCGGGCGTGATCGGCTCGCCGGTCCGCAGGTCGACGTCGAGCCACAGCGTGGTGTACCCGCCGTGGTTGCCGAACTGGCTCGACGCGGCCATCAGGTCGTAGCGCACCGACAGCACCCGGTCGGTCCGGCGGTGGAACTCGGCCCTGCCCGTGATGGCGGGATCCTCGGTGGGGTCGGCCAGGCCGGCGCGGACGTAGCCGGTGAAGTCATCGAGCGGTTTGACCAGCTGCGCGTTGATCCGGTCCTGTAGCGCCTGGTCGCGCATGCCGCTGACGTGCACGTACTGTGCGTCCACGTGGAAGGCCGGTCCGGTGGCCGCTTCCCGGCGGGTCTCCAGGCTCACCTGCATCGCGGTCTGCTGCTCGACCGCGGGCGCCGCGACGACCGGCGGCGGGGTGTCGGTGTGGCCGAGCACCGCGACCGTGCCGGCCACGGCACCGGCACCGACCGCGACGGCGACGAGCGCGGCCCCGATCTTCGCGCCGAGGCCCATCCCGGTGCCGGCCGCCGCCAGCCCGCTCGCCGCACCCGGCGCGGCCGCGGTGCCGGCGCCGAGCAGCGCGAGCGGTGACAACGCGAGCAGCGCGCCGGCCCGCTGCGCCAGCCGGCCCAGGCCGCGTTGTTCCCAGTCCGGCCCGTACCCGGCGACGGCGGCGGCCTCCAGCTCGGCGACGAACTCGGCCGCCGTGGACGGCCGCTGTCCGGAGTCCTTCGCCATCCCGCGGGTGATCAGGCCGCGCACCGGGGCCGGCGCGGCGTGCGCCGGCACCGGCGCGTGCTCGTGCAGGTCCTGCAGCTCACCGGTGGTCGTGCCCACGTAGGGCTGCCTGCCGGTGATGGCCTGGAAGAACACGCAGGTCGCCGCGTAGACGTCGGTGGCCGGGCTCGCCGGCGCGCCCCGCCACTGCTCGGGCGCCATGTAGGGCGGCGTGCCCACCGGCAGACCGGCCCGCCCGGCGAGCGTGGCGACGCCGAAGTCCACCAGCTTGCTCTCCCGGCCCGGCCCGACCAACACGTTCGCCGGCTTGTAGTCGCGGTGCACGACGCCGGCCCGGTGCGCGTCGGCGAGCCCGAGCAGTGAGCCCTTCAGCACCGCCAGCGCCGATTCGGGTGCCAGCACGCCGTCGCGGCCGAGCACCTCGCGCAGCGAAACCCCGTGGATGGCCTCCATCACAATGGCCGCGCCGTGCGGGCCCTCGTGGAACTCGTGGAGCCGGGCGATGTGCGGGCTGCGCACCCGGCTCAGCATCTCGGCCTCGCGCCGGAAGGCCGCCAGCCGCTCCGGGTCGCCGAGGTGCTGCCCGAACAGGTACTTGATCGCGGCGAACGCACCCGACGCCTCGTGCCGCGCCAGCACGACCTCGCCGAAGCCGCCGGCACCCAGCCGGTGGAGTTCGGTGTAACCCGGCACCACCCAGTCACGCGTCAGCACATCACTCCGAGGTGAGTTTCACCGCAGCGGTTCCCCCGGGTTCGTGGTTAGGGTTACTGGCTGGTTACACCGCCCGTGCCAAGGGAGGACCGATGCGCTCGCCGAAGGACTTCTTCGCGCCCCTTGCGGTGGGGGCGCCGGATCCCGTCCGCGAGATCCCCGCGCTGCCGTCGCGGATGATCCACTTCTTCGACCCGGGCAACGAGAAAATGGCCGCGAAGGTCCCCGAGCTGGCGAAGAAGGTCGACGTGCTGCTCGGCAACCTCGAGGACGCGGTGCGCGCCGACCGCAAGGAGGCCGCGCGCCGGGGCCTGGTGGAGATCGCGAAGGCGCACGACTTCGGGTCGACGCAGCTGTGGACCCGCATCAACAGCCTGGATTCACCGTGGGTGCTGGACGACCTGATCACCCTGGTCGGCGAGATCGGCGACAAGCTCGACGTGATCATGGTGCCGAAGGTCGAAGGCGCGCAGGACATCCACTACGTCGACCGGTTCCTGGCCCAGCTGGAGGCCCGCGCGGGACTCGGGAAACCGCTGCTGGTCCACGCGATCCTGGAAACCGCGAGCGGGGTGGCGAACGTCGAGGAGATCGCCGGGGCGAGCCCGCGCATGCAGGGCATCTCGCTCGGCCCGGCGGATCTCGCGGCGAGCCGGCGGATGAAGACCACCCGCGTCGGCGGCGGCCACCCCGGCTACCTGGTGCGGACCGACCCGGCCGGCGACGACCTGCACGCGGGGCGCGCCACCTACCAGCAGGACCTGTGGCACTACACGGTGGCGCGGATGGTCGACGCGTGCGCCATGCACGGGATCCTCCCCTACTACGGGCCGTTCGGCGACATCCGCGACGTGGTCGCGTGCGAGGACCAGTTCCGCAACGCGTTCCTGCTCGGCTGTGTCGGCGCCTGGTCGCTGCACCCCGCGCAGATCGACATCGCGAAGCGCGTGTTCTCGCCGGAACCCGCCGACGTGGCGTGGGCGCGGAAGGTGATCGCCGCGATGGGCGACGGCACCGGCGCGGTCATGATCGACGGGAAGATGCAGGACGACGCCTCGGTCAAGCAGTGCCGGGTGGTCGCCGAACTGGCCGACAAGCTGGCCGCACGCGACCCCGAGCTGAAGCAGGCGTACGACGAGGCGACGAAGGAAGCGCTGGCATGAGTGACGTGAAGCCGCGGCGGTCCGTGTTGTACATGCCGGGCGCGAACGAACGGGCGCTGGAGAAGGCGAAAACGCTGCCGGCGGACGCGCTGATCCTGGACCTGGAGGACGCGGTCGCCCCCGACGCGAAGGACGCGGCGCGGGAACGCGTGTGCGCGGCGGCCGCGTCCGGTTCCTACGGCAGCCGCGAGGTGACCATCCGGGTCAACGGCCTGGACACCGAGTGGCACGACGCGGACCTGCGGGCGGCGGCGCAAGCCGGTCCGGCGGCGGTGGTCGTGCCGAAGATCAACTCCGCGGCGGAGGTGCACAACATCGAGCGCGCCCTGGAGCTGTCCGGAGCGCCCGACCACACCAAGATCTGGGCGATGGTCGAGACGCCCGTCGCGATGCTGCACGCGGAGGAGATCGCGTCCGCCAGCGAGCGGCTGACCGTGCTGGTGATGGGCACGAACGACCTGGCCAAGGAGCTGCACGCGGAGTTCGTCCCCGGCCGGGCGCCGTTGCTGGGCGGGTTGTCGCTGTGCCTGCTGGCCGCGCGGGCCACGGGCAAGGTCATCCTGGACGGTGTCTACAACGACGTTCAGGACCTGGACGGCTTCGAAGCGGAGTGCCGGCAGGGACGCCAGTTCGGCTTCGACGGCAAGACCCTGATCCACCCGGGCCAGATCGAACCGTGCAACCGGGTGTTCGCGCCGTCGGAGGAGGAGGTCGCCAGGGCGCGGAAGATCATCACCGCGTTCGCCGAGGCGAAGGCCGCGGGCCGCGGTGTGGTGACCGTCGACGGTCGCCTGATCGAAAACCTGCACGTGGACAACGCGCAGCGGATCCTCGCACTGGCGGACGCCATCGCCGCGAAGGCGTAGGCGCGCCCACCGGCACCCGGGCGCTGGAACGAGGTCAGAAGCGAGTCCTCGCCGGACGCGGTGAGCGGGTTCGCTCAGAACGGCTCGTCGTGCAGCCAGTCCAGCGCCTTGCGCGCCGCATTGGACACCGCGCGGTCGGGATGCGCCACCACGACCGACTCCAGCACCTCCCGGGCGCTGGGGTGCCCGCAGATCGTCGCGCCCGCCAGGAACAGCAGCTGGTCCGGCCGCGGCTGGGCGGCGAAGTCGGCCAGTGCCTTCTCCCGGCCCTCGGTGCGGATGTCCGCCGCGAGAAGGTCCACTTTGCTGTACGTCCGCTCGTAGCCGGCAACCTCGCTGCGATCGATCAGCCCCGCGTCGAACAGCCAGGCGAGCGCGGCCGGGCCGGCCGCGGAATGGTCCCGCAGCGCGGCGATCGCGGCCACGCCCTCGCCGCCGAGCCGGGCCAGCAGGCGGAACGTGAGCATCCGGTGTTCGAAGTCGTCGGTGCGGCGGGCCAGCGCGGACAGTTCGACGATCGCGCGTTCCGGGTCGCGTGCGCGCAGCCACGTCGCCGCGCCCTCGTCGAGCACCTGCGGGTCCATCGGCGCCAGGCGCGCGAACAGGACCTCCGCCGTTTCCTCCGCCAAGTCGGTGACGGTCAGCACCGGCTCGCCGTCGGCGACGCGCAGCTCGTACGCCGCCTGCACGCCGAGCGGCAGCAGCCGCACCACCTGCCGTTCCTCCTCGGGCACCTCGTCGAGGTAGTCCACGCCCGCGAAGTCGAGCAGGTCGTCGTAGTGCTCTTCACCCGCCGGGAAGATCTCCACCAGCCCGTACTCGACGAGCCGGTGCACGACGCGCAGGATCGTGGCGCCGTCCCCGCCCAGCATCTCGACCAGCATCGGGATCGTCGCCGGCTCGGTGGCCAGTTCGGTGATCATCTCTGCCGCGAGCGGGTTGCCCAGGACCGAGGTCACCGCCGCCCGCCACAGCTCGACCGGGTCACCCAGCCGTCGCGCCGCCTTCTTCACCCGCACCAGCCGTCCGCGGTACAAGCGCACGATCCCGGCGCGCTTGGCCATCGTGACGAACTCGGCCGGCGCGCTGATCTCGGCCAGGTCGCGCCCCTCCCCGACCCACTCGGCGAACCGGCGCAGCTGCGGCACCACGGCCGTCACCTCGGCTTCCGCGGCGAGCCGTTCGGGTGCGGCGAGCGGGAACACCGGCGACGCCGCGGCCGTCTCGGCGTCCGGGTCGCCCTGGTAGTGGCGGTAGGCCAGGTCGTGCAGCAGCGCCTGGTCGACCTCGACCTCTCCGCGGCGGACCCGGTCGATGAACGCCTGCGCGGCGACCTCGTTCATCGGGTCGATGCCGTGCTCGGCCATCGCGACGGCCCAGAACTTGGCCAGCCCGAAGTTGGCCGGTTCGTTCATCGCCGCGTCGAACCGGTCCGCGATCGCCGTCAGGTAGGTCCGCAGCACCAGCGGCTGCTCACTGCGCTCGTCCAGCAGGTCGGCGTCCTCGAAGAAGTCCATCAGCGCCTCCACCGTGGACAGCACGGCCGAGGAGTGCGGATCGAGCAGCACGACCTTGCGCGGGAACCACACCAGCAACGCGTTGCGGAGGATGTCGCGCGTCCAGCGGCCGAGCAGTCCGTCCCGTTCGAAGCGGAAGTCCAGCATGGCCCCGGCCACGACCGGGTCGACCACCCGTTGCCGCATCTGCGACCACGCGTCCAGTTCGACGAGCAACCGCTGCCGGGCGTCGATGAACTCTTCCTCGTCCGCTCCGGTGTACACCATCCGCATGCCCCGATGGTCCCGCAGATGGCGCCTAATCACACCCCCGGAAACCGCTGTGGGTCACGAATCCGTTCGAACACCGCCGCCAGCTGGAGCACCCCGAGGTCGTCGAACCTGCGTCCGGCGATCTGCAGCCCGACCGGCTGGCCGGCACCCGTATAACCGCAGTTCAGCGATACCGCCGGCTGTCCGGACATGTTGTACGGCACGGTGAACGCGATGTGCTCGAACGGGCGCGCCGGGTCGTTGGTCGGGCTCGCCCACCCGGCCGGTGGCGCCGACACCGGGCAGGTCGGGGACAGCACGAAGTCGAAGCCTTCGACGGCCCGCAGCGCGGCGACGCTGATCGCGTCCATCTGCGCGAACCCGCGGTAGGCCGCGACCCCGGAGACTTCGGCGCCGCCCTGCGCCCAGGCCGCGATGTAGGGCAGCACGAGCGCCTGCCGCTCCGGCGGCAGGCCGCTGATGTCGCACCACGCCCGCACCCGCCAGAAGTCGTCGAGCCCGTCCAGCATCTCCCTGGTCAGGAACGGTTCGACCGGTTCGACGACCGCGCCGGCCGCCTCCAACCGGCGGGCCGCGTCGAGCACCGCCGCGCGCACCTCGTCCTCGACCGGCAGGCCGACCCCGGCGTCCAGCTGCAACCCCAGCCGCAGGCCGGTGACGTCCAGATCGAGCTGGGTCCAGGCGATTTCCGCCGGAGGCAGGCTCAGGTGGTCGCGGTTGTCCGGAGCGGACAGCACGCCCATCAGCAGCGCGGTGTCGGCGACCGTGCGGGTGAGCGGGCCGACGACCCGCCCGGGGAACGGCGGGTGGACCGGGACGCGCCCGAAGCTCGGCTTGAGCCCGACCAGCCCGCACCACCCGGCCGGCAACCGGATCGAGCCGCCGATGTCGGTGCCGACGTGCAGCGGCCCGTATCCGGCGGCGGCTGCCGCGGCGGCGCCCGCGCTCGACCCGCCGGGCGTGCGGGAGACGTCCCACGGGTTGCGGCTCGCGGGGTGGAAGCTGGACAACCCGGAGGTCAGCATCCCGTAGTCGGGCATCGTGGTCTTGGCAAGCAGCACCGCGCCGGCCTCCCGGGCGCGCGCGGCGGCGGGCGCGTCGGCCGGTGCCGGGACGAGCTCGGTCGCCGCCGTGCCAAGCGGCACCGGCGTGCCCTTCGTCGCGATGTTCTCCTTCAGCGTGAGCGGCACGCCGTCCAGCGGCCCCGCTTCCCCCGCGGCCCACCGCTGCTCCGACGCCTTGGCCGCCTCCCGCGCCCGCCCCGGGTCGTAGGCGTAGAGCGCGTGCAGGGTGGGTTCGAGCGCGTCGATGCGGGCGAGCACCGCCTCGGTGACCTCGACGGGGGACAGCGTCCCGGCGCGGTAGGCGGCGAGCAGGTCGGTCGCGGACAGCGCGGTCAACTCCACGGGCTGGTCCCCTCTCATTCCGGCGGTGTGAAGCGGCCGTCCACCGCGGTCCAGCCCCCGTCGACCGCCAGCACCGCACCGGTGACGAAGCTCGCGGCGTCGGAGGCCAGGTAGACGACGGCACCGGCCAGTTCGGACGCCTTGGCCCACCGGCCCAGCGCGCTCTTGCCGGCGTACGCGGCGTACCAGTCCGGGCTGGCCTTGATCTGCTCGGTCAGCGGCGTCTCGACCACGCCGGGCGCGATCGCGTTGACCCGCACCCCGGACGGTCCGAACTCGGCCGCCGCGGTCCGGAACAGCTGCACGAGCCCCGCCTTGGTCGCCGCGTACGGCCCCTGACCCGGTTCGACGGTGGTGCCGCGGATCGAGGAGAACCCGATGATGCTGCCGCGGCCGCGCTCGACCATGCCCGCCCCGAAGGCCCGGACGACGTCGAACGTCGCGCCGAGGTTGAGCGCGACCACCCGGTCGAACTCCTCGCGCCGGTAGTCCAGCAGGCGTTTGCGCACGTTGGTGGCCGCGGTCAGCACCACCACGTCGACCTCCAGCTCGGCCGCGGCGCGCTCCACGGCCGCCGGATCGAGCACGTCGATCTCGTAGGGCCTGCCGCCGGTCTCCCGGGCGGTCTCCCCCGCCGCACCGGGGTTGCGGTCGGCGCACACGACCTCGGCCCCGTGCGCGGCCAGGGCCAGCGCCGACTCACGGCCGATGCCGCTGCCCGCGCCGAGCACCACGGCCCGCTTGCCGTCGAGCCGGAACAGCTTTTCGTAGTTCACGCGCGGATCACCGCCATCCGGGTCACGGTCAGCTCGTCGATCGCGAACCGGGGACCCTCTCGTCCGATGCCGGAGTCCTTCACGCCGCCGTAGGGCATGGTGTCGGACCGGAACCCGGGCACCTCGTTGACCACCACGCCGCCGACCTCCAGCTCGTCGATCGCCCGCACGGCGGTCCGCAGGGAGCGGGTGAACACGCTGGCGTGCAGTCCGTAGCGGGAGGCGTTGACCTGCGCGAACGCCTCGTCCACATCGGCCACCCGGCGCAGGCACACGACCGGGCCGAAGATCTCCTCGTCCCAGCAGTCCACCCCGTCGGGTACGTCGGTCAGCACGGTGGGCCGGATGATCCCGTCCACCGCCTCGCCGCCCGCGGCCACCTCCGCGCCCGCCGCGACGGCCGCGGAGATCCAGTCGAGCACGCGGCGGGTGGACCGCTCGTCGATCAGCGCGGACACCCGGGTCTTCTCGTCGCGGGGATCGCCGGCGACCACCTCCGGCAACCGGGACAGCAGCCGCTCGGTGAACTCCTCCGCCACCGCGTCCACCACGAGCAGCCGCTGCACCGAGATGCACGCCTGCCCGGACGCGTAGAACCCGCCGCGCAGCACCGCCTCGACCGCGGCGTCCAGGTCGGCGTCGCCGGCCACCACCAGCGCGGCGTTCGACCCCAGCTCCAGCAGCGTCTTGCGGGGCGCGGCGTCCTTCGCTATCCGGTGCCCCACCGCGGCCGAGCCGGTGAACGACACCGCACCGATCCGCGGGTCGGTGACCAGCGCGGATCCGACCTCGGCATCGCCGGTGACCAGCTGGACCATCGGCAGCGGCGCGCCCGCGGCCGCGGCGGCCTCCCGCACCAGGTGCACCAGCCACAGGGTGGCGAGCGGGGTCTGCGGTGCCGGTTTGACGATCACCGGGCAGCCGGCGGCGATCGCCGGGGCGATCTTGTGCGAGGCGAGCAGCAGCGGGTAGTTGAACCCGGCGATGCCGACCACCACCCCGATCGGCTTGCGCACCCAGAACCCGGTCAGCCCCTCGCCGGCGGGCAGCAGGTCCAGCGGCACGGTCTCACCGTGCAACCGGGCGACCTCCTCCGCCGCGGCCTGCCAGGTCACCATCGTGCGGGCCACCTCGACGCGGCAGTCCACGAGCGGTTTGCCGGTCTCCACGACCAGCAGCCCTTCCAGCTCCTCGCGCCACTCCGCCAGCGAACGGTGCACACCCATCAGGACGTCGCGCCGGACGTGCGAGGGCAGCTTCGCCACCTCCCGCGCGACCAGCACCGCCTCGCTGACCGCGAGCTGGGCCAGCTCGACCGTGCCGACCGGTGCCCGGGCGACCACCGAGCCGTCGAACGGGAACCGGATCTCCGTGGTGTCCGTTGTGGACACCCACTCCCGCCCGATCGGCAACCCGTCGGGGTACGGATCGAACATCATCGTCCTCCCTGCAACCTGGCCAGTTCCGCACGCAGGTTCGGCGCCGCCGCGATCAGCTCCCGCGTGTAGGGGTGCCGTGGCTCCTCGTAGACCTGGTCCACCGCGCCCATCTCCACCAGCTCGCCGCGCCGCATCACGGCGACGGTGTCGCAGACCCGGCGTACCACCGCGAGGTCGTGCGAAACGAACACCAGCGTCAGGTCGAACCGCTCGGTCAGTTCGGCGAGCAGGTCGAGGATCTGCTTGCGCACCGACACGTCGAGCGCGCTGACCGGCTCGTCGGCGACGAGCACCCGCGGCCGCGGCGCCAGCGCTCGGGCGATCGAGATGCGCTGCCGCTGCCCGCCGGAGAACTGGTGCGGGTACCGGCCGGCGGCATCGGGCGGCAGCCCGACCGCGATCAGCAGCTCCGCGACGCGCTCCGGGTCGCGGCGGCCCAGCGGTTCGGCGATGATGTCGCGCACCCGCATGCGCGGGTCGAGCGACCCCATCGGGTCCTGGAACACGACCTGCACCGCCGACCGCAGGAAGCCCAGCTTCCGCTCGGGCAGGCCGTCGATCCGCCTGCCCTCGAACACGATCTCCCCTGCGGTGGGCCGGTCCAGTCCGGCCAGCAGCCGCACGATCGTGGACTTGCCGGACCCGGACTCGCCGACGATGCCGAACCGCTGCCCGGCCTCAACCGTGAACGACACGCCGCGCAGGGCGTGCACCTCGCGTGGCCGCCGGTAGCGGCGGTGGACCTCGCGCAGTTCGATCACGCCGCCTCCAGGTCCGACGCGGCCAGCAGCTTCTTCGTGTATTCGTGCCGCGGCCGGGTCAGCACGTCCGAAGTGGACCCTTCCTCGACGATGCGGCCGTCGAGCATGACGAGCACGCGCGTGCACACCTTCGCCACCACGGCCAGGTCGTGCGTGATGAACAGCAGCGCGGTGTCCCGTTCCGCGACCCCGGTCAGGATCAGGTCGAGCACCTGCGCCTGCACGGTCACGTCGAGGGCGGTCGTCGGCTCGTCGCAGATCAGCAGCGCGGGATCGTTGGCCAGCGCGATCGCCAGCATCACCCGTTGCCGCTGGCCGCCGGAGAGCTGGTGCGGGTAGGCCCGCGCGAGCTGTTCCGGATCGGGCAGCTGCACCGCCTCCAGCAACGCCACCGCAGCCCGCCGGGCCGTGCTCCGCGATCCACCGCGGTGCAGCCGGATCGGCTCGGCGACCTGTTTGCCCACGCGCATCAGCGGGTTCAGCGCGGTCATCGGTTCCTGGAACACCATGGCGAGGTCGCGCCCGCGCCGCCGCGACAGCTCACGCTCGGACGCGCCGACCAGCTCGGCGCCGCCCAGCTTCGCGGACCCGGTCGCGTGCAGTCCCTCGGGCAGCAGGCCCATCACCGCGGAGGCGGTCAGCGACTTGCCGGACCCGGACTCGCCGATCAGCCCGACCCGCTCGCCCCGGCCGACCGTGAACGACACCTCCCGCACCAGCGGGCTCGGCCCGGCGTGCACCGACAACTCCGACACCTCGAGGGTCATCGCCGCTCCAGCCGTGGGTCGAGACGATCGCGCAGACCGTCGCCGAGCAGGTTGAACCCGAGCACCGCGATCGCGATCGCCAGGCCCGGAACCAGCGCCAGCCGCGGCTGCACGGTCAGCAGTTCCTGGGACTCCTGCAGCATCCGGCCCCAGGACGGCGTCGGCGGGCGCGTGCCGAAGCCGAGGAACGACAACGCCGCCTCGGCCAGCACCGCGATGCCGAACGACACCGAGCACTGCACGATCACCAGGCCACCGATGTTCGGCAGCACGTGCCGGCGCGCGATGAAGAACCGCGACCGCCCGGCCGCGCGCGCCGCGAGCACGTATTCGGTGCTCATCACCTGCAACGTGCCCGAGCGCGCGATCCGCGCGAACGACGGGATGGTCGCCACGCCGATCGCGATCATCGCGGTGACCGTGCTCGCGCCGTAGACCGCACCGAGCATGATCGCCAGCAGCAGCGCGGGGAAGGCCAGCACCAGGTCGTTGACCCGCATGACGAACTCGCCGAGCGACCGTTTCGACATGCCGGCGAGGATGCCCAGCGGTGTGCCGGCCAGCGCCGCGACGCCCACCGCGATCACGCCGACGTAGAGGGTGGTGCGGGCGCCGAGGAGGATCTGGCTGAACACGTCCCGGCCGAACTTGTCGGTGCCGAGCCAGTACTCGCCGGTCGGGCCGAGCAGCCGCGCCGTCGCGTCCACCTTGAGCGGGTCGTGCGGTGTCCAGCCGAACGACACCAGCGCGGCCAGCACCACGAGCCCGACCAGCACCGCGCCGGCGACCAGCGTGGGCGAGGTCCGTCGGATCACCGGTGCGCTCATCGTGCCGTCCTCAGCCGGGGGTCGATCACCACGTACAGCAGATCGACCACGAAGTTGACCACCAGCACCGCCACCACCAGCACGAGCACGATGCCCTGCACCGACAGCAGGTCACGCGCGGACACCGAGTCCAGCAGCATGCTGCCCAGGCCGGGCAGCACGAACACCCGCTCCACCACGACCGCGCCGATGAGCAGCGTGGTCAGTTGCAACCCGAGCACGGTCACCACCGGCACCGCCGCGTTGCGCATGCCGTGCCGCATCAGCGCCGGGTACGGGCGCAGTCCCTTGGAACGGGCGGTCCGCAGGTAGTCCTGGCCGAGCGTGTCCAGCACGGCCGAGCGCACGTACCGCGTCAGCACGGCGGCCTGCACGATGCCGAGCGACAGCGCGGGCAGGATCAACCCGCGCAGGAACTCGCCGGCGTCGGAGTCCGGCGGCGTCCACCCGCCGGAGGGCAGCCACCGCAGCTGGACCGCGAACACCTGCACCAGCAGGATCCCGGCGAGGAACGCCGGCACCGCCACGCCCAGCTGTGACAACCCGGAGATCGCCGTGCCGCCGAACCGCCGGTGCCACACCGCGGCGAGCGCACCGAACGGCACCGCGAGCACCACCGCGACCAGCATCCCGGCGCCCACCAGCCACAACGTGACGCCGAGCCGGTCGAGCAGCTGCGGCCCGATCGCCTCGCCGGTGACGTAGGACCGGCCGAAGTCGCCGTGCAGCACGCCGCCCATCCAGCTCAGGTACTGCTCGACCAGCGGCCGGTCGAGGCCGAAGTCCGCGCGGGTCCTGGCGAGCAGTTCCGGGGTGGCGTTGATACCGAGCGCGACCTGCGCCGGATCACCGGGCAGCACGGCAAGGAACGCGAACACCACGATCGAGGCGACCAGCACGCTGATCACCAGGATCGCCACGCGGCGCAGGATCGACAGTGCCATCAGCCCAGCCCCGTCAGGTCGAAGGACTCGCTGACCTGGTTCGCGGCCAGCCCGGTCACCTTCTTCTTCGCCACCACCACGTTGGGGTACAGGAACAGCCAGTCCGCCGCCGCGTCCGCGGTGATCGTCCGGGCGACCTGGCGCATGTCCGCGACCTGCTCCTCGGGGGTGCCGGCGTCGGCGGCCGCGAGCAGTTGCCGGACCTGGGGGTTGTCGTATCCCCAGTAGTACTTGGGGTTGCCGAAGGTCGTGATGTCGCGCGCCTCCACGTGCTGCACGATCGAGGCGTCGAAGTCGTGGTCGGTGAAGACCTGCTTGAGCCACACGGCTGGGAAGTCCAGCGGCTCGATCGTGACGTGCACGCCGACATCGGCCAGGTCCGAGGCGACGACCTGGGCGGCCGCGGTGGCGTAGGGCAGGTTCGCGACGCGCAACCGGATCGAGAGGTTCGTCTGCCCCGCTTCGGCGAGCAGTGCCCTGGCCCGCGCCGGGTCGTGCGGGTAGTAGCCGGACAGGTCGTCGTACCACGGGTCGGTGGGCGGCACCATGCTGCCGAGCACCGTGCCGCGGCCGGCCCACGCGGTGTCCAGCAACGCCTTCCGGTCGACGGCGAGCGTGAGTGCGCGGCGGACGCGCACGTCGGTGAACGGGGCCTTCGCGCCGTTGAAGGACAGCACGACCTCGCCGTTGGTGGTGCCCTGCAGGACGGTGAAGCGGTTGTCGTTCTCGAACTGCGGGATCGAGTCCGGCGCCGAGATCTGCGCGATCACGTCGATGCCGTTGCTGAGCAACGCGTTGTTCAGGGCGGTGGGATCCTTGATGTACTTGAGGATCACGGTCCGGTAGGCCGGTTGCCGTCCCCAGTAGGCGGGATTGGCCTTGAGCACGATGGAATCGCCGCGGCGCCGGGACTGGAGCTGGTAGGGACCGGTGCCGACCGGGGTGTTCGCCAGGTCGGCGACGCCGGTGGGGCTGAACATCGCGCCGACGCGGCCGGTCATGTCGAACAGCCAGCCGTTGCTCGGTTTCGTCAGCACGACCCGGGCGTGCAGCGGGTCGACCACCTCGACGTGGTCCACGACGTCCATCTTGGACTTGATGGAGATGGTCCAGCCGGTCTTGACGCGGTCGATCGAGAACTTGACGTCGGCCGCGGTGAACGGCACGCCGTTGCTGAACCGCACACCGGGCCGGAGCTGGAAGTCGTATGTGCGCCGGTCCTCGCTCACGGTCCAGGACTCCGCGAGCAGCGGCACGATCTTGCCGCTCGGATCGAGCTTCACCAGGCCCTCGTAGACGTTGTAGAGCAGGGCCTGCGGGATCGCGCTGCCGTCGGTGCGGGTGAAGTCGAAGTTCGCCGGTTCGGCCGTGAAGCCGACGGAGAGGGTGTCCGGGCCGGAGCTGACCGAGGCCGTGGACCCGGCGGAGCAGGCCGAGATCACCAGCAGAAGCGCCAGTGCCGCGGAAATTCGGACTTTCATCCTCACCCCGAGTCAGTATGCTGGTCCGACCAGTAGCCTAGGTTTGCACCGCGCGAGGTGAAGGTCAAGAGACGATGGAATTCGAGCCGGTCAGCCCGGTCCGCGCGTACGAGCGGATCGTGGAACAGATCGAGCAGGCCGTGCTCACCGGCCGGCTCCGCCCGGGCGAACGGCTGCCCGGCGAGCGCGAGCTGATGGCCCGCTTCGGCGTGAGCCGCTCGACCGTCCGGGAGGCGCTGCGCGTGCTGCAGTCCGGTGAGGTGATCCGGTCGCGTCCCGGGGATCCGCGTGGCCCGGAGGTCCTGCCCGCTTCCCCGGTGAGCTTGCAGAAATCGCTGGACCGGCTGGCGCGCGCGGAAACGCTGGGACTGGCGGAGTTGCTCCAGTTCCGGATGATCCTGGAGGGGTCGGCGTACCGGCTGGCCGCGGAGCTGCGCACCGAGGAGGACCTGGCGGAGCTGCGCACGGCGCTCGCGACAATGACGTCCACTGTGGACGACTACGCCTCGTTCAGCCGCGCCGACGTCGCCTTCCACGACGCGGTGGCGCGCGCCGGGCGGAACACGCTGATCGTGGTGTGCGGCAAGGTCGTGCGCGGGGTGGTGCAGGACCTGATCGCGGGAAAACTGGAGTCCTCGTCGGACCGCGAGGCGCTGATGCGGGCTTCGGTGGCGCACCACCAGGAAGTGCTGCGCGCGGTGGAGGACGGCGACGGGCCGCTGGCGGCCCGCCTGGCGCGGCGTGCGCTGTACGACTACTACGCGGAGTACGTCGGCGCCGAAGACCGCGTGGTGCTGGAGCACCTGCTGGACTGAAAACCCGTGGCCGGCCACGCGGCGGGATCGCTACGGTTGCGGCATGGCGTACGAACATCCGCTCGCCTACGTGTTCGCCCTGGAGGGCCTGGCGCTGCTGCGGTCGTTCCGCGGTGAGCACGACCGGGCGTTCGTGGCGGACCGGCTCGCCGAGATCCGCCGCCTGCTCGACGACCCGGCGGAGGGCGTGGAGGTCGCGCACGTCGACCCCGTCGAGGGCTACGACCGCTGGGCGCCGACCTACGACTCGCCCAACCCGGCGTTCGACTTCGACGAGCCGTTCGTGCGCTCGGTCGCTGCGGGAATGCCGCCCGGAGTCGCGCTGGACGCGGCCTGCGGCACCGGCCGGATGACGGCGGCGCTCGCCGCGCACGGCCACCGGGTGATCGGCGTGGACGGTTCTCCGGGCATGCTCGCCGAGGCCCGGAATCGGTTGCCGGACGCGGATTTCCGCCGCGGTGACCTCGATTCCCTGCCCGTGGACGCGGACTCCGTGGACCTGGTCACGTGCTCGCTCGCGCTGACCCACGTGCCCGGCCTCGGGCCGGTGTTCGCGGAGTTCGCCCGCGTGCTGCGGCCGGGCGGGCGCCTGGTCGTCGCCGATGTGCATCCCGAACAGGTGGCGCGCGGGCACGTGCCGGCGGTGCGCCGCGCGGACGGGACGCCGGCGCGCGTGCGGTCGCACTGCCACCGCACCGGCGACTACCTGCGCGCCGCGCTCGCCGCCGGACTGACGCCGCGGCAGTGCTCGGAACCGGTGGTGGCACCGCGCGCGGTGCCACCGGGCGGCCCGGGTCCGTGGGAGGCGTGGCCGTGGTCGCTGGCCGGCCTGGCACCCGCGGCCGCGGAAGCCGCCGGCGCCGGTGTCCCGTCGATGATCCTCTGGGAGTTCCGGAACTAGTCTTCCGCGAGGATGGCGTCGATCTGGCCTTCGGCGAGCTTCATGCCCTCCTCCATGCCCATCTCGATCAGCTTCTCCAGCTCCTCGATGCTGGCGAAGGAGCTGACGGTGGTCATCCGGGTGCCGGTGCCGGACGGCTCGAACGTGACCGCACAGTGGATGACCGGCATGTCCGGGCTGCGTTCGCCGTTCTCGTCGGCGAAACCGTCGTCGAACTCCAGCCGCTTCGGCGCGTCGATCGCCGTGATGCGCCACCAGCCGTGGGCTTTCGTCCCGTCCGGGCCGGTCATGAAGTAGCTGGAGCTGCCGCCGACCGTGAAGTCGTGCTGCTCGAAGGTCGCCGGCCAGGTCGGCGGGCCCCACCAGCGCTCGAGCTTGCGCGGGTCCGCCCAGACCCGCCACACCCGGTCGGGGGCCGCGTCGTACTCGGCGACGATCGTCAGGGTGAGGGCCTGCGTGTCCTGGTGCGAGCTGATGACGGTCATTCGTCCTCCTCGGACAGGATGTCTTGGATGTTGCGAACGCGGTGGTGCCAGATCCGTTCGTATTCGCCGAGCAGGCGAGCCGCGGTGCGCAGAACCTCGGGATTGCCGTGCACGAGCCGCTCACGCCCGCTCCGCTGCTTGACGACGAGCGAGGCCCGCGCGAGCACCGCCACGTGTTTCTGCACGGCGGCGAAGCTCATCTCGTACCTGCGGGCGAGCTGCGAGATCGACTCCTCCTGCCGGAGCACCCGGGTCACGATGTCGCGCCGAGTGGCGTCCGACAGCGCGTGGAAGATCCGGTCGATCTCCGCGTCGCCGAGCTGATTTACAACCACATGGTTGTACGTTAGTGGCTGCCGGGGCCGGGCGCAACCATCACGCTTGACCTCCAGCTACCTGGAGGTTCTACCGTCGTCGGCATGATCTTCACCGAACGCGAACGCGCCTACCTGCGCAGCCAGCCCCTCGGGCGGATGGGCACGGTGGACGTCAAGGGACGTCCACAGGTGCGGCCGCTGGGCTTCGAGCTCAACGACGACGGCACCATCGACATCGGCGGCCCGAACCTGAGCGGCAGCCAGAAGTGGCGCAACCTCGAGCGCAACCCGGAGGTGTCGTTCGTCGTCGACGACCTCACACCGAACGAGCCCGGCGCGGTCCGGCCCGGCTGGGGACGCGGCATCGAGATCCGCGGCACGGCCGAGCTGCTCACCGGTGTGGAGCCGCCCGCGTACGGCGGCCCGTCGTTCAGCAACGAGCTGATCCGGATCCACCCCCGGGTTGTCTACGCCTGGCACCTCGACCGGGACCAGCTCGTCCGCCGGGCTCAGGTCAGCGCCTGAGCCAGGTCCCGCCACAGGTCCTCGGGGTCCTCCAGGCCCACGCTGAACCGCACCAGCCCGGCCGGCACGTGCGCGTCACCCGGCCACACCGCCCGCCGTTCGACGAGGCTCTCCACCCCGCCGAGGCTGGTGGCGTGCTGGATCAGGCGCAGCGCGGCGCACAGCTGGTCCGCGGCCGCCGCATCGGCCAGCTCGAAGGCGATCATCGTGCCCTGACCCGGGTAGCGCACCTTGGTCACCGCCGGGTGCTCGCCCAACCGCGCCGCGAGCAGCGCGGCGGTGCGGGACTGCTCGGCCAGCCGGACCGGCAGCGTCCGCAGGCCACGCAGGGCGAGCCACGCCTCCAGTGCACCGGGCGTGGCGCCGTTGCGGGTGCGGGCGTCGCGCAGCTCCTCGGCCACGCCCTCGTCGGCCGCCACGGTCAGGCCGAGCAGCAGGTCGCTGTGCCCGCCGATCAGCTTGGTGGCGCTGTGCACCACGATGTCCGCGCCGAGCGCCAGCGGCTGCTGCCCCAGCGGCGTGGCGAACGTGTTGTCCACGACCACCCGGGCGCGCTGACCGGTCAACGGCGCGATGTCGATCAGGTCGAGCGTCGGGTTGGTCGGCGACTCGACCCACACCACGTCGGCTTCGCGCGCGGCGGCGAGCCAGCCCTCCCGATCGGCCGGGTCGATGCGCCGCACCTTCAGCCGCCCCTTGCCCGCGGCGTGGTCGAGCAGCCCACGGGTGCCCGAGTAGCTGTAGACCGGCACGGCGACCTCGGCGCCCACGTCCAGCAGGTCGATCACCGCCGCGGCGGTCGCGATGCCGGACGCGAACGCCGTCGCCCGGCCGCCCTCCAGCGCGCCGATCGCCTCCTCCAGCGCCGCCCACGTCGGCGTGCCGTTCTCGCGGGCGTACTTGAAGCCACCCCCGGCGACGTAGGTGCTGGTCGCCACCAGCGGTGTGTTCAGCGGCTCGCCGGGCTGGTCCGGCCGCCCGGCTGCGATCGCGCGGCTGCGCGGGGACAGGTCGTCGAGGTTCACGCGTTCTCCCTGATCAGTGTGCGGGCCACGGTCGCGTCCGGGGCCAGCGCGGTCAGCCGCGACACCAGGTCGTCGGCCGCCGCCGACAACGCGTCCAGCGACATCGGCTCGAGCCGTTCCAGCAGGAACAGCCCGCGCGTGCTGTCCTCCCGCAGCCGGGTCCGCACGCACTGGCGGTGGTTCCAGCGGCGGCACGTCACACCGGCGTCGTCCCGCCAGACGACCTCGCCGGCGTCCGCGACCTCGGTGTCCGGTTCGCCGTTGCGCATCGTGTCGAAGGGCTCGTCACCCCGCGCCCGCACCAACCGCGGCAATCCAACGTAACAGTCCAGGTCCTCGCCGCCGACGGGCAGCCGGTGCTGCACCGATACCGCGTTGTAGAGGTCAACCACCCGGTTGACCTGCGGCAGTCCCGAGCCGGCCCGGCGCAGCAGGGCGTCCACCGAGGGCCGGGTGCGGTTGGGCTTGGCGCCGAAGGCGCGGTACGCGTCCCGCCACGCCTCGACGTGCGGATCGTCCGCGGCCCGTTCGGCGGCGACGGCGAGCGCTTTCGCCGAGTCCTCGTCGCTGGGCCCGCTGGGCAGGCCGTCCACCACGACGGCCAGGACCGCGAAGTCCGGCCGCAGCGCGAAGACCGCCGGATCCACCCGGATCCCGGTCAGTAGGTCAGTCATGTCGGTCATTCTATCAACCTGTCAGGTGCACTAAAATGACCATCATGACCGACCCCGCCGCCGTCCTCGCCCGCAACATCCGCGTCCACCGCTCGGCGCGGCAGTGGAGCATGGACACCCTGGCGACCCGCGCCGGGCTGAGCAAGGGGGTGGTCGTCGCGCTGGAACAGGGCCGGGGCAACCCGAACCTGGCCACCCTGATCCGGATCAGCGACGCCCTCGGCCTCTCCCTGACCGCGCTGCTGGAGGGCGGCGAGCCACCCGCGATCTCGGTCACCGGCACCGCGACCGTGCTGTGGCGGGGCCCCGCCGGCGGCACCGGGCGCCTGTTGTCCGGCACCGACGCGCCCGCACCCGCGGAGCTGTGGCGGTGGCACCTCGAACCGGGCGAGCGGCACGACAGCGAGGCCCACGCCCCCGGCACCCACGAGCTGATCCACGTCCTCGCCGGCGAGCTGCACCTGAGCGTCGGCGAGCGGTCGGTCGGCGTGCCGGCCGGGTCGACCGCCCGGATGACCGCCGACCAGCCGCACAGCTACGCCAACCAGGGCGGCGAGCCGGTCGACTATGTCGGCGTGGTCGTGGTGCCCGGCTGACGGCGCTGAAGGCGCCCGCCGCACCGGTGGGTACCGTGCAACGACCACAGTCACAGGGAGGAAAGACGCATGGCACCCCAACGTCCCGAGGTCGACAAGCCGACCGGACCGCCCCCGGCGGAGCTGGAGGTCACCGACCTCACCGTCGGCGACGGCGCCGAAGCCGCCGCCGGCAACGTGGTGTCGGTGCACTACGTGGGCGTCTCGCACTCGACCGGCGAGGAGTTCGACGCGTCCTGGAACCGGGGTGAGCCGCTGCGCTTCCCGCTCGGCGCGGGACACGTCATCCCCGGCTGGGACCAGGGTGTGCAGGGTATGAAGGTCGGCGGCCGCCGCCGCCTGGTCATCCCGCCGCACCTGGCCTACGGCGACAGCGGCGCGGGCAACGTGATCAAGCCCGGCGAGACCCTCGTCTTCGTGGTGGACCTGGTCGGCGTCAGCTGAGCCGGGCCGCCACGCGCGTCAGCAGGCCGAGCACGGCCGGCACCGGCGCGGCCGGCCGGGGGCGGTGCACCGCGTAGACCTCGCGGTCCAACCTGCTCCCGGCCAGGTCACGCACCACGACCCCGTCCGCGCCGCGCAGCACGCTCGCGGGCGCGAGCGCGACACCCAGCCCCGCTCGGACGAGCGCGAGGATCGCTGCGTAGTCCCGTGTCTCGTAGGCGATCCGTGGTTCCACCCCGTCCTGGGCGGCCAGCAGATCCAGGGACGGGCGGTCCGCCGAAATCCAGTCTTCGTCGACGAGGTCGGCCAGCTTCACGCCGCCCGCCCGGTCCGTCCGGGCCGCCGGGTGGTGGGCGGGCAGCACCAGCCGCAACCGATCGGCCAGGAGCGGCACCCGGGTCAGGCCGCGGGCCGGGGGCAGCTGCCGTCCCGGGTAGCGGTGGGTGATCAGCAGGTCCAGTTCGCCGGAGACCACGAGCTCGTAGCCGTCCGGTGGTTCCACGTCCACCAGCCGAAGGCGGGTCGCCGGGTGTGCGCGCCGGAACTCGCCCACGACCTGCGGGAACAGCACCTGTCCCGCCGTCGCGAACGTCCCCACGCTCAGCGTGACGGGCGGCCGGTTCCGGAGCTCCGCAAGCGTTTGCTCCGCCGCTCGGAGCTCCCCCACGATCGTCTCGCCGTGCGCCACCAGCCGCCGGCCGGCCTCGGTGAGCGAGGTGCCGGTGGTGCGCCGTTCCACCAGGGCGCACCCGGCCTCGCGCTCCAGCCGGGCCAGCTGCTGGGACAACGCCGAGGCGGTGAAGCCCATGTTCCGCGCCGCGGCGGCGATGGATCCGGCGTGGGCGACCTCGACCAGGACGCGCAGCCGTTCGGCGACCAGCATCCATTAAGTATCGCTAACTCCGGGCAAGCGGAACGCGCTGGCGGCTTACGGCCGCTCCGCGCAGAGTGGAGTCATGACCACCACCGTCGTCCCCGGCGTCGCCGACGTCGCTGCTGCCGCGGAGCGCATCCGCCCCTACGTCCGCCACACCCCGGTCCTGCGCGCCGAGGTCGACGGCCGTCCGCTCGTCCTGAAGCTGGAGCACCTGCAGCGCACGGGCTCGTTCAAGATGCGTGGCGCGCTGAACGCGTTGCTCACCGGCGAGCGACCGGAGCAGGTCGTGACCGCATCCGGTGGCAACCACGGCATCGCGGTGGCAACGGCGGCGGCGATCCTCGGCGTGCCCGCCACGGTGTTCGTGCCCGCGACCGTGCCGGAGAGCAAGGCCCGCCGCATCGAGGCGGCCGGCGCGCGCCTGGTGCGGGCCGGTGAGCGGTACGCGGAAGCGGCCGCGGCCGCGCACAAGGCAGCGGCCACGCCCGGTGCGCGGTACGTCGAGGCGTACAACGACCCCGCCGTGGTCGCCGGCCAGGGCACGGTCGCGGCGGAGATCGTCGCTGACGCGCCCGAGGTGGACGCGATCGCCGTGGCCGTGGGCGGGGGCGGGCTGGCGGCCGGGGTGACGCTCGGCTCGGGCGGCAGGCTGACGGTCGCGGTGGAGCCGGAGCGGTGCTCGTGCCTGCACCAGGCGCTCGCGGCCGGTCACCCGGTGGACGCGGAGGTCAACTCGGTCGCCGCGTCGGCCTTGGGCGCGACCCGGGTCGGCGACGTGACGTTCGGGGTGCTGTCCGGGTCGTCGGTGCGCTCGGTCCTGGTCACCGAGGCGGAGATCCTCGCCGCACGCGACCGGCTGTGGGACGAGTTCCGGCTGGCCGTCGAACCGGCCGCCGCCGTGCCGTTCGCCGCCTGGCTGGCCGGGGCGGTGCCGGGTGAGACGGCGTGCATCCTGCTCTGCGGCGCCAACGCGGAATGGACGCCGTGACCATCCCGACACAAGAAAAGACCCGGGCTCTGTGAACCAGAGCCCGGGTCGTCGCGTGGGCGAGGAGGGAGTTGAACCCTCACGTCCTTTCGGACACACGGACCTGAACCGTGCGCGTCTGCCATTCCGCCACTCGCCCGAGTTGCCCTGACAGCGAAGAGAACTCTAGCAGGCCGTTGCGGGGCCCTTCAGCGGGGGTCGTGTCGAAGGGCGCGGATCCCGATAGGATCGATGCGAAAGCACATGGTGCGGAGGAGGGCGAGGGTTCCGTGGGTCGCGTTGAGCGCTTCGATCGACGCCTGGAATCCCTGGTGGGCAACACCTTCGCACGCATGTTCGGCGGGAACGTCGTCACGCAAGAGGTGGCGCAGGCCCTGGAACGCGAAGGGGAGGACAACGTCCGTGAGCTGGCCGGTGGCAGGCTGCTCGCTCCGAACCACTACATCGTGTCCCTGGGGCCGGCGGACCACGACCGGATGGCCGGCGACGAGTTGCGCGTCACCCGGGTGCTCACGGAGGCCGTCCGGGAGCACCTCGCCGAACACGGCTGGGACACCTATGGTGACGTCGTAGTTTCGCTCGAGCGCAACGACGCGCTGCATACTGGACAATTCAAGACCCGTTCATCCGTCGACCCCGACGTCAGCGCGCGTACTGTCGCGGGTTCAGGACGGTCAGCACGACCCAGCAACGCAGGAGACCCAGCAATGAGCCAGCCTCCCGGCTACGGCCAAGGCCAATACGACCAGGGTGACCCGTACGGCCAGCAGGGCCAGTACGGCTACGGACAGCAGGGACAGCCCGGGTACGACCAGGGTTACGGGCAGCCGGCGCAGCCGGGTTACGACCAGGGTTACGGCCAGCACCAGGGCGGGTACGACCAGGGCGGCTACGGACAGCAGGGACAGCCCGGGTACGAGCAGGGTGGCTACGGGCAGCCGCCGCAGCCGGGTTACGACCAGGGTTACGGCCAGCCGCCGCAGCCGGGCTACGACCAGGGCTACGGGCAGCACCCGGGCGGGTACGACCAGGGTTACGGGCAGCCGGCGCAACCGGGTTACGACCAGGGCTACGGCCAGCCGCCGCAGCCGGGCTACGACCAGGGCGGCTACGGGCAGCCGCAGGGCTACGGCACGCCGCCCGGTGGCTACGGTCCCCCGCAGGGCGCACCGGACCCGTACGCGCAGCAGGGCTACGCCCCGCCGCCCGCCGCGCCCGGCGCCGGCCGTCAGGTACAGGCTGTCCTGCAGCTCGACGACGGCTCGAACCGGAACTACACGCTCAAGCAGGGCGGCAACGTCATCGGCCGCGGCCAGGACGCCGACTTCCGCCTGCCGGACACCGGTGTCTCCCGCCGCCACCTGGAGATCACCTGGGACGGCCAGAGCGCGACGCTCGCCGACATCGGCTCCACCAACGGCACCACGGTCAACGGCACCCCGGTGCAGACGTGGCAGCTCGCCGACGGTGACGTGATCCGGGTCGGGCACTCCTCGCTGGTGTTCCGCACGCAGGGCTGACACGCGCGCCGGTAGCCTGCGCCTGCCCGGGTTCGCACCCGAAATCCCGTGTCCCGCAGAATGACCCCTGCGAGACGCCGTGGCGCGTGCGTGCCACGGTCGGGGAAACAGAAGGCGGAGACACGTGCCGGAGCTGGTCGTTCAACTCACCAGAGTGGGCTTTCTCGTGCTGCTCTGGCTGTTCGTGCTGGCCGCCCTTCGGGTGGTGCGCTCGGATCTGTACGCGGCGTCGGGCCTGAAGGTGGCGATGCCGGGCCTGCGCCGGGCGAAGGAGCAGAAGAAGCCGCGGGGCGGCGCCAAGACGCCTCGCCAGCTGCTCGTCACCCACGGGGCGCTGGCCGGGACGCGGATCGCGCTGGACGGCAGACCGATCACGATCGGCCGCGCCGACGACTCGACGCTGGTGCTGGACGACGACTACGCCTCGACCCGGCACGCTCGGCTGTCGCTGCGCGGCGCGGACTGGTACGTGGAAGATCTGGGATCGACCAACGGCACTTATCTGGACCGGGCTAAGGTCACTGCACCCCTCCGAGTTCCACTCGGTGTCCCCATCCGGATCGGCAAGACGGTGATCGAGCTTCGCCCATGACACTCGTTCTTCGCTACGCGGCCCGCAGTGACCGTGGCCTGGTGCGGTCGAGCAACCAGGACTCGGTGTACGCAGGGCCCCGCCTGCTCGCGCTCGCCGACGGCATGGGTGGCCATGCTGCGGGCGAGGTGGCCAGCAAGGTCGTGATCGCTTCCCTCGCCCCGCTCGACGACGACGAGCCGGGCGACGACCTGCTGAGCATGCTGAGAGACGCGGTGGCCGGCGGTAACGCGGCCATCAGCGAGCTGGTGGCGAACGACCCCGACCTCGACGGGATGGGCACCACCCTCACCGCGATGTTGTTCTCGGGCTCCCGCCTGGGCATGGTGCACGTCGGTGACTCGCGGGCCTACCTGTACCGCAACGGCCAGCTGACCCAGATCACCCGTGACGACAGCTTCGTCAACGAGCTGCTCGAGCAGGGCCGCATCACCGCCGATCAGGCCGCGACCCACCCGCAGCGGTCGCTGCTGCTCAAGGCGCTCACCGGGCACGAGGTGGAGCCGAGCCTGACCGTGCGCGAGGCGCGCGCCGGCGACCGGTACCTGCTGTGCTCCGACGGTCTGTCCGGGATGGTCAGCGACGAGACCCTGGCCGAGGCCATCCGCATCCCGGACCCGCAGGACTGCGCCGACCGGATGATCGAGCTGGCGCTCAAGGGCGGCGGCACCGACAACGTGACGGTCATCGTCGCGGACGTGGTGGACGTCGAGTACGGCGAGAACGCCCCCATCGTGGGCGGCGCCGCCGGTGACGGCAGCGACCAGTACGACCACCAGGGCGATTCCCCCGCGGCCCGTGCCAGGGCACTGACCCAGCCGCCCCCGCCGCCACCGCAGATGATCGTGCCGCCGGAGGAGCCGAGGAAGCGCCGCAAGTGGCGCTGGGTCGTCGGCATCCTGCTGGTCCTGGTCGTGCTCGGCGCGGGTGCCATCGCCACCCGCTACTTCGTGCTGAGCCAGTACTACGTCGGCGAGGGCGCGGGCGGCGAGGTGGCGATCTTCCGCGGCGTGCCCGGCAGCATCCTGGGCATTCCGCTGCACCAGCAGGCCGAGGGTTCGTGCCCGGCCGGTGACCAGATGTGCGACAAGCTCACCGTGCCGCAACTGCAACAGGACGCGCAGGCGGCGGTGCGCAACGGCGTGAAGAAGGACAGTTTGGCCGACGCCCGCGACTACATCGACAACTTCCTGCGGTTCAAGACGTTGCGGGATTGCGCGCAGCCCACCGTTCCCGGGGTGACGACGAGCCAGCAGCCGGGGAGGGACTGCGCGACGACGACGGTGCCAGGAGGCGGTGGCTGATGAGCCAGCCACCACTGCCGGATCCGGCAGCCGCCGTCTACGCCAGCAACCCGCCGCGGGAACTGCCCACCAGGCGCGGCACCGAGCTGGCCATGCTCGGTTTCGCCGCGTTCATCGTGACTTGCGCGTTCGTGCTCGTGCAGGCGAACCAGGAACAGGAGCTGTCCTGGTCGATCGTCTGGTACGGCCTGGCGTACCTGGGTCTCTTCGCGATCGCCCACGCCGCCGTGCGCCGGTGGGCGGCCTACGCCGATCCACTGATCCTGCCGTCCGTGGCGCTGCTCAACGGACTGGGCCTGGTGATGATCTACCGGATCGACCTGGCGATGGCCGAGCGGGCGACGAAGGCCAGCCGCGACTTCACCGCGGCCGCGCCCAAGCAGGTGCTGTTCACCGCGCTCGCGCTGGCGCTGTTCCTGGCCGTGCTGATCATGGTTCGCGACCACCGGACGCTGTCCCGGTACGGCTACACGGCGGGCCTGATCGGCATGGTCGCGCTGGCGCTGCCGGCGCTGCTGCCGAGTTCGCTGTCGGAGGTCAACGGCGCGAAGGTGTGGCTGAAGCTGCCCGGCCTCTCGATCCAGCCCGCCGAGTTCTCGAAGATCCTGCTGATGATCTTCTTCGCCTCGTTCCTGGTGGCCAAACGCGATTTGTTCATGATCGCCGGCCGCAAGGTGCTCGGCGTCGAGCTGCCACGCGCTCGTGACCTCGGCCCGCTGCTCATCGCCGCCGCGGTCTGTCTGCTGGTGCTGGTGTTCGAAAAGGACCTGGGCACCTCGTTGCTGATCTTCGGCATCGTGCTGGTGATGCTCTACGTCGCCACCGAGCGCGCGATCTGGGTGGTCACCGGGCTCGCCTTTTTCGTGGTCGGCTGCCTCATCGCCTACCAGCTGTTCACGCACGTCGAGCAGCGCGTGGCGAACTGGATCGACCCGCTCGCGACCTACTCGAACCAGGGCGGCGGATACCAGATCGCGCAGGGCCTGTTCGGGCTGGGCACCGGTGGCGTCGGCGGCACCGGCCTCGGCGCCGGGCGCCCGGACATCGTGCCGGAAGCCAACACCGACTTCATCACCGCCGGTCTGGGCGAGGAACTCGGGTTCATCGGGCTGGCCGCGATCCTGATGATCTACCTGCTGCTGGCCACCCGCGGCATGCGCAGCGCGCTGGCGGTCCGGGACACCTTCGGCAAGCTGCTCGGCTGCGGCCTGTCGTTCGCGATCGTCATGCAGGTGTTCGTGATCGTGGGCGGGGTGACGAAGCTGATCCCGATGACCGGTATCACGACGCCGTTCCTGTCCTACGGCGGTTCGTCGCTGCTGGCCAACTACATCCTGGTCGCCCTGCTGCTGCGCATCTCCGACGCGGCTCGGCGACCGGCGCAACGCGCCCGGCCCAAGCAGCCGCCGCAGCAGGCTCCGCTGGCCGAGGCGAACACCGTGATGGTCAACCGCCCGCCGGCCGGCGGGAACCAGGCAGGGGAACCCACGGCATGAACAAGCCCATGCGCCGCGTCGGCATCGCGATGATCACCATGGTGGTGCTGCTGCTCGCCAACATCACCTACATCCAGGTGGTGAAGGCCGACCAGTACCGGACCGACTCGCGCAACCAGCGGGTGCTGCTGGACCAGTACTCCCGACAGCGCGGCAGCATCGTGTCGCAGTTCGACGGCCAGGTGCTGGCCGACGTGACCGAGACGGACGACAAGCTGCGGTTCCTCCGCCGCTACGCCAACGGCCCGATGTACGCGCCGGTCACCGGCTACTACTCGGTGCGCTACGGCTCCGGTGGCCTGGAGCGGGCCGAGGACGACATCCTCAACGGCGAGGACCCGCGACTGCTCGTGCGCCGCCTGTCGGACATGATCACCGGGCGCGATCCGCGTGGCGGGAACGTCCAGCTGACCATCAACCCGGCGGTGCAGTCGGCCCTGTACAACTCGATGACGTCGAAGGGCTACACCGGCGCCGCGGTCGCGATGAACCCGAAGACGGGCGAGATCCTCGCGATGGTGTCCACGCCGTCCTACGACCCGAACGCACTCGCCTCGCACGACGGCGACGACCAGCAGCAGGCGTGGTCCCGGTTCAGCGACGACCCGAAGAACCCGATGCTGAACCGGGCGATCTCGGAGACCTACCCGCCGGGTTCGACGTTCAAGCTGCTGATCGCCGCGGCCGAGCTGGAGAACGGCGCCACCGCGGACACGCCGGTGAGCAACGCGCCGAACGTGAAGCTGCCGGGCACCAACGTCACGCTGGAGAACTACGGCGGCGAGGTCTGCCCCGGCACCACCTTCAAGGACGCGCTCGCCCACTCCTGCAACGTCCCGTTCGCGACCTTCGCGGGCCAGCTGGGAGCGGACAAGCTGCGCCAGACCGCGGCGAACTTCGGACTCGGCGCACCGCTGTCGATCCCGATGAACGTCGTGCCGTCCAGTCTGGGCGACCTGGACTCGCAGGCCGCGCTGTACCAGTCCGGCATCGGCCAGCGCGACGTGCGGCTGACGCCGCTGCAGGACCTGATGCTGTCCGCCACCATCGCCAACGGCGGGATGGCCATGAAACCGCAGCTGATCAAGAAGCTGCTCGCGCCGGACCTGTCCGACCTGCAGAGCTTCAGCCCGCAGGAGCTGACCGGCACGCCGGCGCTGTCGCCGCAGAACGCGGCCGTGCTGCGGGACATGATGCTCGCCTCCGAGGCCAACACCAAGGGCGGCGGCAAGCGCGGCAACATCCAGATCGCGTCCAAGACCGGGACCGCCGAGCACGGCACCGACCCGAAGGCGACCCCGCCGCACGCCTGGTACACCGCGTTCGCCCCGGCGGCCGACCCGCAGATCGCGGTCGCGGTGATCGTGGAGTCGGGCGGCAACCGCGGCCTGGAGGCCACCGGTGGCACGGTGGCGGCCGAGATCGGCCGCGCCGCGATCAACGCCCAGCTCGGGGGTGGGTAGCGCATGCTGTCCACCGGTCAGCTACTGGCCGATCGCTACCGGCTCGTGCACCGCATCGCGGTGGGCGGCATGGGTGAGGTGTGGCAGGCCAGTGACACCCGGTTGGACCGCATCGTGGCGGTGAAGGTGCTCAAGGCCGAGCTGTCGCAGGACGCGGAGTTCCTGCACCGCTTCCGCACCGAGGCGCGGACGACCGCGTCCCTGAACCACCCGGGCATCGCGGCGGTGCACGACTACGGCGAAACGGTCGCGGGCGAGCACGCGATCGCGTACCTGGTGATGGAGCACGTCGACGGTGAACCGCTGGCCGGGATCCTGCTGCGTGAAGGCAGGCTGGCCGCCGACCGGACGCTGGACATCCTCGAACAGGCCGGCAACGCGTTGCAGGCCGCGCACGAGCGCGGGCTGGTCCACCGGGACATCAAGCCGGGCAACATCCTGGTCACCCCCACCGGCACGGTGAAGATCACCGACTTCGGCATCGCGAAGGCCGCCGACGCCGCGCCCGTCACCCGCTCCGGCATGGTGATGGGCACCGCCCACTACATCGCGCCGGAGCAGGCGCTCGGTCACGACGCGGAACCGGCGAGCGACGTGTACTCGCTGGCGGTGTGCGGGTACGAGTGCCTGGCCGGGCACCGCCCGTTCCTGTCCGAGAACGCGGTGACGGTCGCGATGATGCACATCCGCGACCTGCCGCCGCCACTGCCGCCGGATGTGCCGCCGCACGCACGCGCCGTCATCGAGGCGACCCTGGTCAAGGACCCGCGGCAGCGCTACAACAGCGGCGGCGAGTTCGCGGCCGCGATCGCCGCGGTGCGGGCCGGGCACGCGCTCCCGACGCCACGCGGCCTGGTGCAGACTTATGCTCCGGCCGCCGGGCCGGTGGCAGCGACCGGGCCGGTGCCGCAGTCGGCGATGCAGCCGCTCAGCCCAGCCGGGATGCCGCACCCGAGCGGGGTGCTGCCGATGCCGGTGCCACCGCGCAGGCGGGTGCCGATCGCCGTGTGGGTGCTGCTGGCCCTGCTGGTGGCCGGGATCGTGGTGGCGCTGCTGGTGTTCCTGCCCGACTGGGGAGGTCCCGACAGCGGCCACGCCCCGGTCGGCACGACCGACATGGTTCCCGGCTCGCGGCATTTCCCTCCCCCCGAACAGACGACTTACGAGGCATGATGAGCACACCTTGGACGGAATGGAACGGCCTTCCCCGATGACTGCACCCAGGATGCTGTCCAACCGCTACGAACTGGGCGACACGCTCGGTTACGGCGGCATGTCCGAGGTCCACCACGGCACGGACATCCGGCTGGGCCGCGAGGTCGCCGTGAAGATCCTGCGTGCCGACCTCGCCCGGGACCCGCAGTTCCAGGAGCGGTTCCGCCGTGAGGCGCAGAACGCGGCGGCGCTGAACCACCCGGCGATCGTCGCCGTGTACGACACCGGTGAGGCGCAGACCGAGTACGGCCCGCTGCCGTACATCGTGATGGAGTACGTGCGCGGCCGGACGCTGCGGGACATGGTCAAGACCGAGGGGCCGCTGTCGCAGAAGCGCGCCATGGAGGTCATGGCGGACGTCTGCGCCGCGCTGGATTTCTCGCACCGGCACGGGATCGTGCACCGGGACGTGAAGCCGGCGAACGTGATGATCACCGACCAGGGCGCGGTCAAGGTGATGGACTTCGGCATCGCGCGCGCGATGCACGACGGCCAGGCCGCGATGACGCAGACCGCCGCGGTGATCGGCACCGCGCAGTACCTGTCGCCGGAGCAGGCGCGCGGTGAGGGTGTGGACGCGCGCAGTGACGTGTACGCCGCCGGCTGCGTGCTGTTCGAGCTGGTCACCGGCGAGCCGCCGTTCACCGGTGATTCACCGGTCGCGGTCGCCTACCAGCACGTGCGGGAGGACCCGAAGGCGCCGTCGGCGGTCAACCCGGCGGTGTCGCCGGAGCTGGACGCGATCGTGCTGAAAGCGCTCGCGAAGGGCCCGGCGAACCGGTACCAGTCGGCCGCCGAGATGCGCGCGGACCTGGTCCGGACGCTGTCCGGGCAGCGTCCGTCCGCACCGATGGTGATGACCGCGGACGAGCGCACCCAGGTGCTCGGCGGGGCGCCCGGGCACGCCGCCGATTACGACGACGACCCGGCCGCTGCCGGGGAGGACGCGCAGCGCCGCAAGCGCCGCCGGATCGTCGCGGCCGTGATCTTCACCCTGATCGGCGTCGGGCTGCTCGCGTTCATCCTGTGGCTGAACAACGCCTTCGACGCCAAGCCGGACACCGAGATGATCCCCGACGTCCGGCACCAGACCCAGGCACAGGCCGAGTCGACGCTTCGCAGCAAGGGGTTCAGCAACTTCACGACGGTGGACAAGCCGTGCGTGCGCCAGCCCAACGGGACCGAGACGTGCTCGGCCGACTCCATCGACACGGTGATCAGCACGGATCCGGCCGCGGGGACGAGGCTCGCGAAAGACCAGGTGATCAAGCTCTACATCGGCCGCCGTCCGGCCAACGTCGCGGTGCCGAACCTGCTGGGCAAGACCCGCGACGAGGCCCAGGCGCTGCTCAACCAGGCCGGGTTGCTGCTCGACCCGGCCGTGTCGGAGGTCGACGTCGACGACGCGAACCAGTACGGCAAGGTGCTGGGCCAGAACCCGGCCGCGAACACCCAGATCCCGCAGGGCACCACGGTGGCGATCAAGGTCGGCAAGACGCCGAACATGGTCACGATCACCGACTACACCGGCCAGCAGTACAGCGTCGCCAAGGCCGGCCTGGAGGCCCTCGGGTTCAAGGTGAGCAAGCAGGAGGCCGACTCGGACCAGCCGCAGGGCCAGGTCCTCAACCAGAAGCCGAACGGCGGCCAGCAGCGGGAGGGCTCGACCGTCGTCCTGACCGTGTCGAACGGGTCGCAGCAGAAGATCACGATGCCGGACCTGCGCGGCCTGACCCAGAACGAGGCGATGCAGCGGTTGCAGCAGGCCGGCTGGGACGGCGACGCGAACTACCAGGCCGACAAGAACGCCGGTGACGACATGGCCGGCAAGGTCACCGGCACGGCGCCGGGACCGGGCACCCAGATCGCGAAGAACCAGGCGATCACGATGTTCATCGGCGAATCCGACGGCGGCGGGAACGACAGTTCCTCGCCGAGCAGCTCGCACGGGTTCCCCATACCCCGCAACTGACCGCGGAAACCGGGCCCGCTTCCTCTCGAGGAGGCGGGCCCGTTTCGCGTCCGTGACCCGTTGATCGAGGGCCTGTGACAGAACGCATACGTTCTGCGAATAACGTATCCGTATGGTAATCGCCCCTCCGATGCCCCCGAGTCGCATCGAGCAACCCGAGGTCGCCCATGCCGAGCTGCCCCGCGGCAAGCGGGCACCGGCAATCGCCGCGGTGGCCGGTGGCACGGCCCTGATCGCGGTCCAGGCCGCACGGTACGGGAACTGGCTCGTCGACGACTCCGCCATCACGTTCGGCTACGCCCGGAGCTTCGCGCAAGGACTGGGACCCGTCGTGCAGCCGGGCGCAGAAGCCGTGGAGGGGTACTCGAATCCCACGTGGACACTGCTGCTGGCGCTCGGCAGGCTGATCGGCTTGTTCGACCGCGGCACGATCTTCGGCATCCCCGACTACGTCCTGTTCCCGAAGGGGCTGGGGCTGCTGTGCTGCGCGGCGATGCTGGTCGCGATCCACTGGGCGGCCACGGCGGTGACGCGCCGGGCCTGGCTGGTGACCCTGCTGGCCGGGGCCGTGCTCGCGGCGGTGCCGTCGTTCGTGGCCTGGACGGTGTCCGGCCTGGAGAACCCGCTGTACGCGCTGACCGTGGTCGTGCTGGCCGCAACGGTCTTCCGCGCCGTCCTCTCCGGACGGTTGCGCACGCCCGGGGTCGCGGTCGCGGCCGGTGCGCTCGCGGCAGCGGCCGCGCTGACCCGGCCGGAGGGGGTGGTCTACGCCGGGGTGTACCCGCTGGTGCTGCTGATCCACCTGCGCCGACCGGTGCTGCGGTCGAGCGTCCGCCACGTGCTGATTTCGACGGCCGTCTTCGCGGTCCCCTACGGCGGGTACCTCGCCTGGCGCTACCTGGAGTTCGGCCGGCTGGTGCCGAACACCGCGGTCGCGAAGGGACAGGAGCTGCCGTCCGTCGAGCAGCTGACCCGTGCCGGCGACCTGGTGCAATACGTGGGCGCGCCGGCCGTGCTCGTGCTGGTCATCCTGGTCGGGCTCGCGCTGTCCCGGTCCTGCCCGTGGCGGGACGGGCTCATCACGTTGCTGGTGCCGCTCGGTCTCGCCGCGCTCGCGTACGCGGTGCTGGCACCGGACTGGATGGCCCAGTTCCGGTTCGCCACGCCGGTGTGGGCCCTGCTCGCGATGATCGGCGCGCTCGTGACGGTGGAGATCTTCCGCGCCGCCCGCGCGCGCGGCCGCACCCTGGTGGCGGCCGCCCTCGTGATCACCCTGGTACCGTCCGCGATCACACTCGAGATGGCTGCCAAGGCGTTCGTCCAGAAACCGACGCTGCCGATGTGCTTCATCGCCGACCGGTTCGGCCGCGTGTTCAACCAGTACGCCGACATGCTGGGCGTCTCGGAGGGTTCGGTCGCGGAGCCCGACCTCGGCGGCACGTCGATGACCAGCCGGCTGCACGTCATCGACCTCGCCGGGCTGGTGGACTCGAGGATCGCGGACGCTTGGCACGTCAACGACATGGCCGCCCTGCGCGACTACATCCTGGAGGACGCGCGCCCGACGTTCCTGCACTTCCGGATGTTCTGGGGCGGGCGCACCGGGCTCGCCACCGACCCCCGGGTCGCCCGCGACTACGTGCCGATCTACACGTACCCGGCGCCGGAAGAGTACGGCGGTGACTTCGTCCGTCGCGAGGTGGCCCAGGATCCGGCGCGGCTCGCCGCGGCACGAGAATACGCGGCGAAGGCAGTTCCGGCGACTCAGACCGGGATCTACGAGCGGGGCAGGCGCGCCTGCGGTGACACGCTCTCCCCGGGGCAGACCGCCCTCGAATCGCTCTGACCGGTCGTCAGGACCGCCGGTGCACGGCCCAGCCGGTACCGGCGGTCCCGGCGGCCAGCAGGAGCGTGCCGCCGAGCAGACCGAACACGGCTCCCCCGGTGTGGGTGCCGGGCGCGGCCAGCGCCCGCAGCATCGGGTTGATCACCGGCACCCACCGGACGAGCAACACGAGCCCGAGCAGGGTGAGCGCGGTGAGCACGGTGTACCCGATCCGCGGGAGCAGCAGCCGGGAGCAGGGCAGCCCGAGCGCGATACCGGTCGCGGCGCACGCGACGTGTGCGAGCACCCCGTCGACCAGCACGGCGCCCGGCAGGCTGTCGTGCACCAGGGCCGCCCACACCAAGGACACCGCGGTGAGCGCGGCGCAGCACAGTCCGGCGGCGGCCACGATCCCGCCGAGCACGGTGGACAGCCGGCGGGCGTGGACCAGGGTGATCAGCCGCTGCACCGGGTCCTCGGCGTCCACCAGCGCGATGGTCAGCCAGCAGGACACGACGGTCAGGCCGCCGCCGCTGACCGCGAATTCCGGCGGAACCGGCGCGGTGGGGTCGTTGTAGAGGACAGCCAGCAGGACCAGGTACGCCAGGGCCGGCGGCAGGTACCGCTGCGAGTGCGCGAGCAGGGCGAGCTGGTAGCGGATCACGACCGCACCGCCGGGGTGTCGACGCGCACCACGGACCAGCCGCGGCCCAGCGCGGCCAGCAGCACCTCGTCGGTTCGTTCGGCCGCCACGGTCAGTTCGACGCGGTCGCCGTCCCGTCCCGTCGCGAGCACCCCCGGGAGGTCGAGCTCACCGGCCCCGCGCAGCACGACCACCGAACTCGGCGAGGCGCTGCGCAGCACCCCCGCGGTCAGCCGGTACACCTCACCGGCGTGGGCGTGCGCGCGCTCGTCGCGGTGCTCGGTGAACACCACGCTCGCGCCGCGTGCGCTGGTCTCCGCCATGATCTCCGCCAGCACGTCGTGGGCGTCCGGGTCGAGCCCGGACCACGGTTCGTCGAGCACGAGCAGGTCCGGCCCGGTGAGCAGGGCCTGGGCCAGCCCGACCTTCTGGGCGTTGCCCTTCGACAACTGCCGCAGCGGGGTCCGCGGGCCGCCGGCCAGGGCGAGCCGGCCGAGCAGCACCTGCGGGTCCACCTCCGGCCGGCCGGAGATCCGGCCGAGGTGACGCAGGTAGGCGAGCGCGCTCATGCGTGTCGAGGCCGGGAACCGGTCGGGCACGTACCCGACGCGCGGGCTGCCCACGACGGTGCCGCTGGAGGGCCGGGACAGCCCGGCGAGGATCCGCAGCAGCGTGGACTTCCCGGAGCCGTTCGTCCCGACGATCCCGACCACCGTTCCGGGGCGGATCTCGAGGTCCACCCCGGTCAGCACGGCAGCGTCACCGTAGCGCTTGCCGACCCCCAGCAGCCGGATCACGCCACCGCGGCCTTCTGCAACGCCGCGACCTCGCGCTCCAGCGCATCGACCACGAACGGCTGGACGGGGTGCCCGGCTGAGGCCATCCAGTTCGCCAGCATCCGGTGCCCGCCCTGGGTGAGCACCGATTCGGGGTGGAACTGCACGCCCTCGACCGGCAGCTCGCGGTGCCGCATGCCCATCACCACACCGGACTCGGTGCGCGCGGTGACCTCGAAGGAGTCCGGGATCGTCTCCGGCAGCACGGTCAGCGAGTGGTAGCGGGTCGCGGTGAACGGGTCGGGCAGGCCGGCCAGCACCCCGGCGCCCTGGTGGTGCACCTCGCTGGTCTTGCCGTGCAGCAGCTCGGGCGCCCGGTCGACGGTCGCGCCCCACGCGACCCCGATCGCCTGGTGGCCGAGGCACACGCCGAGCATCGGGGTGTGAGTGTCCGCACACCGGCGCACCACGTCGATGCTCGCGCCGGCCCGCTCCGGGGTGCCCGGGCCGGGCGAGACGAGCACCCCGTCGAACTCGGGCACGCGCTCGAGGTCGACGGCGTCGTTGCGCCAGACAGCGCATTCGCCGCCGAGCTGGGCCAGGTACTGGACCAGGTTGTAGACGAAGCTGTCGTAGTTGTCGACGACGAGAACGCGCATCGGACCAGGGTATGCGACGCGGAGCGTCTCGGTTGAGGGTGGCGGCGGGGAAGCGGCTGGCCCAGCGTACCGGCGTCCACCATGTGGACCGCAATTCACATCACAGTGAAAGTAAGGGTGACCTATCTTTACCGTGGACGGGTGAGCCGTAGTCCTCTTCGCGTCGCCATCGTGGGTGCCGGCCCCGCCGGTATCTACGCCGCCGACATCCTCGACAAGTCCGACGCCGACGTCAGCATCGACCTCATCGAGCGCATGCCGGCGCCGTTCGGGCTGATCCGGTACGGCGTCGCGCCCGACCACCCGCGCATCAAGGGCATCGTCACCGCCCTGCACAAGGTGCTCGACCGGCCGGGCATCCGGCTGCTCGGCAACGTGGATTACGGCACCGACCTCAAGCTCGACGACCTGCGCGAGTTCTACGACGCGGTCGTCTTCGCCACCGGTGCCATGAGCGACCGCGCACTGGACATCCCCGGCATCGACCTGCCCGGCAGCTACGGCGCCGCCGACTTCGTGTCCTGGTACGACGGGCACCCGGACGTGCCGCGCACCTGGCCGCTCGAGGCGACCAGCGTCGCCGTCCTGGGCGTCGGCAACGTGGCCCTCGACGTCGCTCGCGTGCTCGCGAAGACCGCCGACGAGCTGCTGTCCACCGACATCCCGCCGAACGTGTACGAGGGCCTGAAGTCGAGCAAGGTCACCGACGTGCACGTGTTCGGCCGCCGCGGCCCCGCGCAGGCCAAGTTCACCCCGCTGGAGCTGCGCGAACTGGACCACTCGCCCAACGTCGAGGTCATCGTCGACCCGGAGGACATCGAGTTCGACGAGGGCAGCGTCCGCGCCCTGCGTTCGTCGAAGCAGATCGACATGGTGGTCAAGACGCTGCAGGAGTGGGCCATCCGCGACCAGGGTGACCGGCCGAAGCGGCTGCACCTGCACTTCTTCCACTCGCCGGCGGAGATCCTCGGCGCGGACCGGGTGACCGGCCTGCGCACCGAGCGCACCGAGCTGACCGGCGACGGCAACGTGCGCGGTACCGGCACGTTCCACGACTGGGACGTCCAGGCCGTCTACCGCGCGGTCGGCTACCTGTCGTCCGAGCTGCCGGAGATCCCGTTCGACCACGACAGCGGAACCGTGCCGCACGAGTCCGGCCGGGTGCTGGACATCGACGGCGACCAGGTGCCGGGCGTGTACGTGACGGGCTGGATCAAGCGCGGCCCGGTCGGCCTGATCGGCCACACCAAGGGCGACGCCGCCGAGACGATCCGCAGCCTGCTGGCCGACGCGGACGCCCTGCCGGCGGCGAAGCAGTCCGACCCGGAGGCGATCACGGCGTTCCTGACCGAGCGCGGCGTGCCGTTCACCACCTGGGAGGGCTGGGGCAAGCTGGACGCGCACGAGCGCGCCCTGGGCGAGCCGCAGGGCCGCGAACGCGTCAAGGTCGTCGAGCGGGACGAGATGCTCCGCGTCTCCCGCGGCTAGTTGTTCACCGACACCTGGTTGAACGGGAGCATCGGCTCGAGCCACGGGAAGACGACGAACAGCAACAACGCGATCACACCCAGCACCAGCACCAGCGCGACCGCGGCCTTGACCCCGGCCGGGCCGGGCAGCCGGCGCCAGATCCAGCCGTACATCACGCGCCTCCGATCGCTTGCAGCAGCTGCTCGTAGGTGGCCCCCGGCGTCTTCGGGAACTGGTTGGTCAGCACGGCGTGCACGATCAGCCGCTGCTTGTCGGAGAACCGCGGGTGGCAGGTGGTCAGCGTGAGCAGCGAGACCTGCTGGGCCGCGGGCAGCACGTCGGCGGGCCGGTGCGGCACGGGCGCGACCACGTCGCCCTGATCGGGCGTGACGATCTCGCGGCCGGAGGTCTGTCCGTACGGACCGCCGCCCGCGGCGTCGGTGCGCAGGGTGCCCACGTTCGCGCACTGCGGGCGCGCCGCCTTGGCTGCGTTCCAGTTCGCGATCTCGTCGTCGTGCGGCAGCACCCGGTAGACGAAGAAGTCGCTCTGCGTCTCGATCACGATCGCGTCGCACGAGGCGAGCAGGTCGAGGTCGTTGAACGGGGCGCCCTTGCCGACCCGGTGCCCGGCGACGGCGAAGTTGCCCGGCTCGCCCGGCAACGCGGTGCCCTTGTAGTGCCCGGGCCCGACCTCCAGTGCCTTGGCGTCCGTGCCCTCCTGGATGGTGAAGTGGTAGTCGGCGCCGAAACCCGGGATGTACATCTTCGCGAAGGCCGCGCCGTCGATGAGGTCGCCGTGCAGCGTCCGGCCCTGCGCCCAGTCCTGGTCCAGCGCCTCGGTGGCGCCGGCCTGTTTGCGCGCCGAGAAGAGGTCGGTCACGTAGAGCTCGTAGACCACGAACAGCAGCACGACCAGCCCGGCGGTGATCAGCACTTCACCGACGGTCCGCAGAACCGTGGCGAAACCGCCGCCGGTCCTCCGCGGTGGTGGGGTGTCGAGGACTGCCACGCGCGCTCCTCTCTGGGGGACGCTTACGTTAACGTGTGGGGGAGGAGGTGGATGCGCACCACCTGCCCAGACACGAACACGCGAGGTTCTCGATGCCGAAGTCCAAGGTCCGCAAGAAGACGGCGTACACCCCGCCGGCCGATCGGCGCACGCCGGTCAAGGTGCGCGCCGCGGGGCCGTCCAGCCTGGTCTACAAGATCGTGATGTTCGGGCTGATGGTGCTCGGGCTGGCCTGGCTCGTCGTGAACTACATCGCGGGCGACAAGATCCCGTTCATGGCGGACCTCGGGAGCGGCAACTTCGCGGTCGGCTTCGCGCTGATGATCGTCGGTCTGCTCATGACGATGCGCTGGCGCTGAGCGGAAGATCACAACGATTGCTCCGAACAGCCGCTTGACTCGTAATTACAGCGCTGTGACTCATCCCCAGTGTGGATAACCACTGTGGATAACTCGTTCCCGCATTGGGCACCGCGGCCGGTTCTCGTCGGAACCGGTTGTGCCGCAGCGGTTTTCGCCGTGGCCGGCGCGATCCTCACGACCGATCGCGCCGGCACGGTCTTGTTCGCCGTCGCGGCGATCGCGCTGACCGCGTTGTCCCTGCACGGTTTGCTCGTGCGGCCGCGGCTGTCCGCCGATCCCCGCGGCGTACGAATCCGCACGGCGACGGGGAAGCACGATCTGCACTGGCCCGAGGTGACCACGCGAGTGCGCACCACCCGGCGCCTCGGCCGGACCACCGAGACCCTGGAGATCGAGGCGGGCGAGCAGCTGTTCGTCTTCGGGTGGCTCGAGCTCGGCGCCGACCCCCGTGACGTGCTCGACACGCTGACCGCGCTGCGGCCCTAACCGGGCGGCGGCGCGCAGTACAGCTCGTCGCCGTGGTAGCCGCACACCACGCCCGCCAGCTGCGCGTCACGCACGAACACCAGCACCACCAGCGCGATCAGCAGCACCGCGACGGTGGCGCCCTGCCAGTACCGGCGCCCCTTCACGGGCGCGTACACCATCGCCGCGGTGACCAGCGCACCGACCACCAGGCCACCGAGGTGGCCGAGCAACGAGATGTTCGGGATCGACACGGTGATGACCAGGTTCAGCACGATCGTGCCGATGGCGTACGCCGGGTTCAGCCGGAGCCGGATGACCGCGACCAGCAGTCCGCCGAGCAGCCCGTAGATCGCGCCGGACGCACCCGCCGTGCCGCGGCCGACCGCGTCGAACAGGTACACCGACACCGCGCCGCCGAGCAGCGACACCAGGTACAGCGCGGCGAACCGCACCCGCCCCAGCAGCGTCTCCATGTCCCGTCCCAGGACCCACAGGGCGAACATGTTGACCGCCAGGTGGAAGGGCCCGTAGTGCAGGAAGCCGGACGCGACGAGCCGCCACCACTCGCCCTGACCGGCGATGGCGAGCGGCCACAGCACCCCGTCCCCGAAGAGCCGCGCCGAGTCGTTGCCGGTCAGGCTGCCGGCCTGGGCCGCCGTGATCGCGTACGCGATCACGTTGAGCACGATCAGGACGGGCGTGACCACCGGCCGGTGCGAAACCCGGGCGCCGGCGACGGTGCGCGGCGTGTACTGCTGGACCCGCTGCTCCCGGCGCCCGACCTGCGCGCAGTCGATGCACTGGTAGCCGACGGAGGCTTCGCGCAGGCATTCCGGGCACGCCGGACGGCCGCACCGGACACAGCTGAGCCCGGTGGGGCGCGACGGGTGCCACCAGCAACCGGGCAGTGCCGACTGCTGGGGCGACGGTGTGGCGGGTGGGTGGGGAGGCGTGTTCACGATGCCTCCAACCTACCCGGATCAGCCTTCGCGCTGGATGTCGATCTTCTCGATGACGACGTCCTGCAGCGGCTTGTCGGCCGGGCCGGTCGCGGTGTTCGCGATCGAGTCCACGACGTCCCGCGACTGCTGGTCGGCGACCTCGCCGAAGATCGTGTGCTTGAAGTTCAGGTGCGGCGTCTTGGCCACCGTGATGAAGAACTGCGAGCCGTTGGTGCCCGGTCCCGCGTTCGCCATCGCCAGCAGGTACGGCCGGTCGAACTGCAGCTCGGGGTGGAACTCGTCGCCGAACTGGTAGCCGGGGCCGCCGCGCCCGGTGCCGGTCGGGTCGCCACCCTGGATCATGAAGCCCGAGATGACGCGGTGGAAGATGGCGCCGTCGTAGAACGGGCCGGAGTTCTCGCCCTTGGCGTTCGGGCGGTTGTACTCCTTCGTGCCCTCCGCGAGGCCCACGAAATTGGCCACCGTCTTGGGGGCGTGATCAGGGAAAAGGTTGATCCGGATGTCACCGGCGTTGGTGTGCAGCACGGCTGTCGCCTTCGCACCAACGAGGGATTCACTGCTCTGGGTCACAGCATCATCGTGCCATCCGCAGCGAGAACGGCGGGAAACGGGCAGGATGGTGACGGGGATGGAACGTGAATCGAAACGATTGTCGAGGTGAAAGGCCATGACCCGAGCTGCGGACTCGGTGGGTGAGTCGGTCAAGGCCGGCTTGCTCGGCCTGAGCAAGCGGGCCGTCGAGGTCGGCAAGGCAGGGGCCGAGGTGACGGCGCAGGCTGCCCAGGCCGCCGAGAAACGGCTGTCCGAGAGCACCGAGGAGGCTCGCCGGGAAGCCGCCCGGCGCGGCCGTCAGGCGCGCAAGGACCTGACCAGGGCGAGCAAGCAGGCGCGCAAGGAGGCCGCGGAGCGGCTGGCCGAGCTGCGCAAGCCGGGCCGCAAGGCGCGCAAGGCCGCCTTCCAGGCCGCGAAGGCCGCCGGCGAGTCGAAGCGCGCGGCCAAGAAGGAGTTCAAGCAGGCCAGGAAGGACTTCCGGGCCGCGCTGGAGGAGGCGAAGCTCGCCGCCAAGGGCGCGCGCAGGCGCCGCAGGTGGCCGCTCTTCCTGGTGCTGGGCGTCGTCGCCGCCGCGGGTGCCGCGGTCGCGCTGCGGAGCAAGCAGGAGCCGGCGGTGGCCACGGAGCCGCCGAAGGCCGCGCCCAAGCCGGTCAACCCGGAGTCGACGACGAACGGCCAGCACGCGCCGAGCCCGTCGCCCGCGGAGAAGCAGAACTAGACCCGGTCTCCGGAGGTGCCGTTCGTCCCTGGGACGGGCGGCACCTCCGCGCGCCCGCCCGGTGGGTTCCGCCCCCGGACAAGCGAACGGCCGCTCCCCCGGTCGTACCTCCGGGAGAACGGCCGTGTGCGCCGTGCCTGGATCAGGCGGCGGCCGCGTGCTTGTCGATCAGCTTGCCCAGGCGGGGCAGCGCCTCCTCGACGTTCTTCTTGCCGTTCGGGCGCAGCTTCTCGTACACCTTCTTGATGCTCTCGCGGCTGCTCCGGGCGGCGCGCGCGTCGGTCACGCCCAGCAGCGCGTCCGCGGCCTCCGAGCCACGACCGGACAGGTAGGCGCCGAAGTCGCCCCCGCCCTGGCCCTTGAAGTCGGCGTAGAACGGCTCGAGCGCGGCGGCGAAGTCGTCGAGCAGGCTGTCCACGGCGGAGCCGATGATGCCCGGCTTGATCTTCTTGACCGCGGCGAAGCCGGTCTTGATGACGGCGCCGGACACGCCGCCCTTGTCCGAGACCTCTTCGTCGACCAGCGTCTCCAGGTCGCTCACGACGGCCGGACGCCTGCTGGAGTCGAGCAGGATTTCCTTGAGGGTGTCAGCCACGAATGTCTGTCCTTCTTCACATCGAGGTACACGGGGGCTCTCGCAGCCCGTGGCACGCCCGTGCGGCCGCAGTCTCGACCGATCGCGTGCTGGTCCTCCCCGGCTGCGAGGTGCGATCAGAGTAATACAAGATCAACTTGACACTGCACCCCGGCGGTCCTAAAGCCGGGCGATCGCCTGCCGGGCAACGGATCTCGCCTTTACCGTCTGCTGCTGGTTGGTGGTCACGATGACGGCGGTACCGCCCTTGGCCACGGCATATACCGCGCCGTCCGGCTTCGTACCGTAACCACCCTGCCACCCCGGGGGATCTTCGGCGGGGTTGCTGGTGTCCACCGGCGCAGCCTGGTCGACCAGTCCCTTCGCCACGGCCGGATCACCGGTGTAGACGCGCACGGACAGCTGGAGCTTGCCGGAGAGCGCGTAGAAGAAGCACGCCGGGTGCGGCTCGTCGGCCGAGACCTCGACCTTCGACACGTGCTGGCCGTTGGCGTCCGCGACGAACGAGGTCTCCAGGTACGGGCACGTCCCGACACGCGCGGGTGCCGGCGCGGGCGGCAACGCCGCGGCCGTTGTGGACGGGGTGGAAGGCGCGGGAGCGGGCTGTGCGGCGCAGCCGGCCAGCACGGCGGCCGCGAACAGGGCGGGCAGTACTCGTCGCATGACCCGATCAGTGAACCATCCCGCGTCCGCCGGGTTGTGGTGGGCGCGCCGCTGCCGCAGGGTAGAAGCAACTACTCTTCGTGTTCACTCGGAGGCGAAATGTATCCACGGCGGGCCGCCGGCATCGTGCTGGCCCTGGTGACCGGAGCAGCCTTGCTGGCGGGGCCCGCACCCGCGCGGGCGGCGCCGGCCGACTTCCCGGCCGGCGACGAGGGCTACCACACCTACGCCGAGGTCACGGCGGAGCTGGAGAAGGCGGTCGCGAACCACCCGGACCTCGCCGCGTTGTCCAGCGTCGGCAAGTCCTACGAGGGCCGCGAGCTGACCGCGGTGAAGATCAGCGACCACGTCTCCGCCGACGAGGGCGAGCCCGAGGTGCTGTTCACCTGCAACCAGCACGCGCGCGAGCACCTGACCACCGAGATGTGCCTGCACATCGTGCAGCGCCTCACCAGCGGTTACGCGACCGATCCGAACATCCGGTCGCTGGTCGACGGCCACGTGATCTGGGTGATCCCCAACGTCAACCCGGACGGCTCGGAGTTCGACATCTCGGGCGGCGGGTACCAGTACTGGCGCAAGAACCGCAGGCCGGTCGAAGGCAGCAGGTCGGTGGGGACGGATCTCAACCGCAACTGGGGGTACAAGTGGGGGTGCTGTGACGGCTCCAGCACCAGCCCGTCGTCGGAGACCTACCGCGGCCCCTCCGCGTTCTCCGAGCCCGAGACACGGGCTGTGTCGCGGTTCGTGGACTCCCGGGCGCCGCGGATCAAGGCGCACATCGACTTCCACACCTACGCCGAGCTGGTGCTGTGGCCGTTCGGGCACACCAAGGACGACACCACCGAGGGCATGACGGCCGAGGAGAACGCGCGGTTGCGCGACGTCGGACAGCGGATGGCCGCGACCAACGGGTACACCGCGCAGCAGTCCAGCGACCTCTACCTCACCGACGGCGACATCAACGACTGGATGTGGGGCAGCCACAAGATCCTCACCTACACCTTCGAGATGTACCCGACCGGCCCGTTCCCCGGCTTCTACCCGCCGGACGAGGACATCGCACGGGAGACCACCCGCAACGACGCGGCGGTGGACATCCTGATCGGCGAGGCTCGCTAGACAATCGGTCCACGGTCTGTACATCATGCCCAGGTGACCGATGCCGATGCGGTGCTCGCCGCGCTCCGTCCCGTGCTCGACGGCCTCGCGGCCACCTTCGGCAGCAACTGCGAGGTCGTCCTGCACGACTACCGGCGGCCGGAGGGGTCCGTCGTGGCGGTCGCGGGCGAGGTCACCGGGCGGGCGCCAGGTGGGGCGATGAGCGAGCTCGGGCTGAGCCTGCTCAAGCAGGGCCGGGACGCGCGGGACCAGATCAACTACGTGACGCGGACACCGGCCGGGCGGGTGGTCAAGGCATCCACGATGCTGCTGCGCGACGGCGACGGCGAGGTGTTCGGGGCGCTGTGCGTGAACGTGGACGTGACGGATCTGCGGCACGCCGCGGTGCTGTTGGGCGAGCTGGCGGCGGTGAACGCCCTGCCCGACGCGACGACGACGTTCACCAACGACGTCGGGCAGCTGATTCGCGCGGTGGTCGCCGAGGAGGAGCTGAGGCTCGGCAGGCCGGTGAGCCGGATGACGCGCGCCGAGCGGCTGGAGCTGTTCCGCGCCCTGGACGAACGGGGCCTGTTCACGCTGCAGAAGGCGGTGCCCGAGGTGGCGTCCGCGCTCGGCATTTCGCGCGCGTCGGCGTACAACCACCTGGCCGAGATCAGGTCTTCGGCGGCAGGCCGAAGACGTTCCACGGCGGACGCGGGGCGTCCAGGGATTCGGCGTCGGTGATCGCCTTGGCGTTGCCGCGGAAGTGTCCCAGGTCCTCGCCGGTGGTGACGCGGGCGGGAAACGCGGCCGAGGCGGCACGGCGGCTGATCGCGTCGACGGGCAGTTCCGCGCGCGAGGCGACGAGCACGAGGTTGCCGAAGCGGCGCCCGCGCAGCACGCCCGAGTCGGCGAGCATCACGACGTGCGGGAACACCGTGCCGATGGTGGCGACGACCCGGCGGGCGAACTTCAGGCCCGGCCCGTCCGCGACGTTGATCAGGTAGGTGCCGGCGGGTTTGAGGACCCGGGCGACATCGGTGGTGAACTCCAGCGTCGCGACGTCCCCCGGCATCTGCGCGCGCTGGAACACGTCGGCGACGACGAGATCAGCGGAGGCATCGCGCCGGGTGGCGACGCCCGCACGACCGTCGGAGATGCGCACCCGGAGGTTCGGGACGCTGCGCAGGTCCAGCTGCTCCCGGACGAGGTCGATGAGCGGCTCGTCCGCGTCGAACACGAGCTGTCTGCTGCCCGGCCGGGTGGCCGCGACGTACCGCGGCACGGTGCAACCGGCGCCACCGAGGTGCACCGCGTCGAGCGGGCCGTCGTCCAGGCAGTCGATCACGTCACCGATGCGCCGGACGTACTCGAACTCGAGGTGCGCCGGATCGTCGAGGTCCACATAGGACTGGGCCACCTCGTCGACGGTCAGGAGCCAGGCATTGGCCCGGTCGGCATCGGCAAGCAGCTCAGCCACCCCGAAGCGAACCGGGTAGCGGCCCGGAACCGGACGAGCGGCACCCCGCCTGCGATTCGTGCCCCTGCTTGCCATCAACGCCACTCTACGTGAGCGCGAACCCAGGTCCTTCAGTCGCTCATGACGGCCCGGTCTGGTCAGGGGACAGTCGATCAGCCACCGGTACCCATCTCCACCGGGCGATCAAACAGATGCAAGAACGTTAGCCGGAATCCATCCGGTGACGATCAATACGACGACACCGCTGCACGCCATTTCCACAGGGCGATGGATTCAAACGACCAGTCCCTCGTGAGAGGTGGTCAAAGCACTTCGGGAACAACCTCACCGACGTCATGGACGCCATGGACAAAGCCGTTGCGCATTGTGGTTTCGTGCGACGAAGCGGCCACCCAATATCTGGGCAAGTTCGTCCAGCGGGATGTGGCTCAGCGTGCGATCGCCGCCTTGGCGCGCGCGTCGAGCAGTCCTGAGCAGACGGCCAGGGCCAGCCCCGTGGCGGCCAGTACCGCGCCGACCGCGTTGGGACCGCTGTAGCCGTATCCGGCTCTGATCACCATGCCGCCGAGGAAGGCGCCGAGCGCGTTGGCGATGTTGAAGGCCGACAGGTTCAGCGCGGAGGCAAGGGTGGGGGCACCTGTGGCCTTGTCCAGGATGCGCATCTGCAGTGCCGGGACGGTCGCGAACCCGAACAGCCCCAGCAGGAACAAGGTGCAGACGGCGAGGACCTTGCTGTGCGCCGTCATCACGAACAGGGTCAGCACGATGGTCAACCCGGCCAGGAACACGTACAGGCTCGGCATGAGCCGCCGCCCCGCGAACCGGCCCGACACCAGGTTGCCGGTGGCCATGCCCAGCCCGAAAACGACCATCAGCGGCGTCATGCTGGACTCGCTGAAGCCCGCAACCGTGGTCATCATCGGCGTGACATAGGTGAAGGAGGCGAAGACACCGCCGAAGCCCGCCGTCGTCACCGCCATCGCGAGCCAGACCTGTGGTCGCCGCAGCGTCGCCAGTTCCGAACGCAGTCCCGTCTCGTCCTCGGGCCGCAGGCGGCGCGGGACCAACGCGGCGATGCCCGCCATCGACAGCGCGCCCAACGCCGCGATCGCCCAGAACGTGGCCCGCCAGCCCGCGGCCTGCCCCAGCCAGGTCACCAGCGGCACTCCGGCCACGTTAGCCATGGTGAACCCGCCGAACATCACCGACATCGCGCTGGCACGCCGTTCCGGCGGGACGAGCTGCGCCGCGACCACCGACCCGACCCCGAACAGCGCACCCTGCGGCACGCCCGCGACCACCCTGGCCGCCAGCAGCAGGCCATAGCCGGAGGCGACCGCCGACAGGGCGCTGCCCGCCACCAGCAGCGCAGCGACGATCATCAACGTCGTGCGGCGCGGCAGCCGGGCCGAAGCGGCGGTGAGCAGCGGCGCCCCGACGATCACACCGGCGGCGTACGCGGTGATCAGGCCCCCCGCGTCCGGGATCGACACCCCGACCCCCTGGGCGACCTGCGGCAACAGCCCCATGATCGCGAACTCCGAGGTCCCCACCCCGAACGCCGTGACGGCCAGGGCCAACAAAGCCAACGGCATGGCGCCGCACTCCTCACCTGACGGGAAACACCGGTGCCCAGCCTGATCGGCGAACCACCGGAGGCGTGAGTGGCTGAAACGCCAATGTGGGATAGATTTCCGCCATGAGGCGCGTGGGGGTACTGGTCACCGAACAGGTCCGCGTGTTCGACTACGCCGTGGCCACCGAGGTCTGGGGACTCGACCGGACCGCCCGCGGCGTCCCCCGGTTCGAGCTGCGCACCTGCGGGCCGCACCGCTCCACGGTCCCCATGACCCCGGGCGTGACCTGCGTTCCCGACTACGGTCTGGACGGCCTGGACGAGTGCGACCTGGTCGTCGTGCCCGGTGTCCAGCACCCCACGGCGCCCGTCCATCCGCAGGTTCGGGCCGCGCTGCGCGCCGCCCACGCACGCGGCGCCACCGTGGCGTCCCTGTGCTCGGGTGCGTTCCTGCTGGCCGCCGCCGGCCTGCTGGACGGCCGCCGCGCCACCGCGCACTGGCTGGACGCCGAGGAACTCGCGCGCCGCCACCCCGACGTGATCGTGGACCCCAACGTCCTGTTCGTCGGGGACGGGGCCGTATGGACCTCGGCGGGCGTGGCCGCCGGCATCGACCTGTGCCTGCACCTGGTCCGCCACGACCACGGCGCCGCCGCCGCGGCCGAGATCGCCCGCACCATGGTCACCGCACCCTTCCGGACCGGCGGACAGGCACAGTTCATCACCCGCCCCATCCCGGCCGCCCAGGGCCAGATCGACGACCTGTCAAAGCTACGCGAACGAGTTCTCACCGACCTGGCCCACCCGTGGACCGTCACGGAAATGGCGGACCTGGCGCGCATGTCCGAGCGCAGTTTCGCCCGCCGCTTCGTTCAGTCCACCGGCGGCACCCCGCTGCAGTGGCTCCTGACCCAGCGTGTCCTGGCCGCCCAACACCTCCTGGAGGTCAGCGACCTGCCCATCACCGCCATCGCCCGCCGCTGCGGCTTCGGCACTGCCCTCACCATGCGCCACCACTTCACCCGCCACGTCGGCCTGCCACCCCGCGACTACCGCCAAGCCTTCGGCCACACCCGCGACGACGATTGACCAGACCAAGCTGCGAGAGGTCGAGCGCCAGCGCCGCCGCCTCACCGAGCGCCTCACCGAGACCGACGAGGACCTCTCCGACAGCGCCCGGCTGATCGAAGCCTGTCTGAGGCTGCTGGAGAACCACCGCGAGCTGTACCGACGCTGCAACGAGGAGCAGCGTCGCCTGCTCAGCAAGCGATCTTCCACGCCATCTACATCGAAGACGAACAGGTCACCGACCACGAGCTCAAGGAGCCGTTCGCACGGTCCACGCCGCCCGGAGTGCCCGCCAGCGACCAACCCGATCCTGGTGCTACCGCGCCCCAGAACGCCGTCAGGGCCGTCTCCGCTACGGGAGACGGCCCTGCTTCGTCCTACGGCGTTGAGGTCCTACTAGGCCATTGGCGTGGCCCCATTTTCTTGTAAGCCTCCAAGGTGGAGCTGAGGGGAATCGAACCCCTGACCTCTGCCTTGCAAAAGCAGCGCTCTACCAATTGAGCTACAGCCCCGCGCACGGGCCGTCCAGCCCGTGGGAAGTTCAGTTGTTCGTGCCTGCTTCGGCGGCCTTCGCCGGGGTGTTGCCGTTCGTCGAGACCGCGGCCAGCGGGCGCTCGGTCGGGGCGGTGGCCTCACGCCACAGGTCGGCCTCGGCCTTGGCGTCCTTGTTGCGCTTGATCACGAACAGCACACCACCCGCAACGACTGCGAGCGCCAACAGCTTCTTCACGTTCAGGCCCCTCTTAGACGGTCCATCAGACGTCACGATGCTACTGCACCGGGCCGGGCGCGGTTCGCGCGGTGCGCGCCCACCCGGCTGCGGCTGACGGCACGGCCCGCGTCACCAGGGGCGCGGGCCGTGCCGTCGGCTCGGCGGTGCTCAGGCGGCGCTTTCCTCGTCGCGGGAAACGCCGGCCAGGTCCCGGCAGTCCTGTATCGCGCCCTCGGCCTGCTCGGCGGTGTGCCGGCCGAGCCCGCAAGCGGTCGACACCGCGGTCGCCTGCCGTCCGAAGGCGTCCTCGAACAGACGCAGCGCCTCGCGCGACTCGGTGCCGCCATCGTGGTGCGCGACCCCGGCGTAGAGCTCGTATCCGGGACGCAGCTGCCGCAGCGGCCGGTAGAACGCCTCGTCGGTGGACGGCGGGTGGTCGCCGAACGCGGCGGGCAGGTGCACCTTCGGCAAGCGGCGGCCGAGCTTCGCGGCGAGCGCGTTGAGGAACAGCACCGCGGGGCCGAAGCTGTCCGGCGTCACCAACGAGCGGTGAGCGAGGTCGCCGTAGCACAGGTGCAGCACGACCTCGGCGTCCTGCGGGAAACCGGCCAGCAGGCCGGCCATCTTGCCGGCGAGCCACTTCGCTGCCAGCGGCCGCGCCGCCGCGGGCGCCGACCACAGAACGACCAAGACACTCGGCGCTTCGACCTGGAACACCACGTTCTCGCCGTGCGAGTCGTGGATGGCGCGCACGTCGTCCAGCACCGCCGTGCGGAACACCGGGTAGAGCCGCAGCATCGACGCCATGGCCCCGAGTCGCTGCCCGACCGGGAGCTTCGGCAACACCCTCGGGTTCGCCAGCGCGAACGTCGTCAGGTCGAGCGGGCTGGGGATGCCCACCTGGAAACGCAGCTGGTCCGCCCCCGCCCGCCGCCGGACCTCCTCGGCGAGGCCGATCCACCCCTCGACGTCCTGGCGCCGCTGGAGCGACACGTGCTCCGGCTGGAGCTTGACGCCCTTCGCGACCCGGTACATCGGCACCCGGTCGTAGTCGCTGCTGTCGCCGTCGGCGACGATCTCGAACACGCGCCGCGCCGACGAGGGGTCCTCGACATCCCGCAACCCGTGCAACCACTGCACGATCCAGTCCGGGTCGCCGTCGCACGGCAGCGCGGTCAACGCGACCGGCGCCCCACCGTCTGCCTGGCCGTCGACCGCCGACGAGTCGACCAGCCACTTCATCCCGGTTTCCGCGTCCGGGGCTACCGCGGGCGGCAGGCTGCCCACCGCGTGAATCAGTCGAGACACCCAGGTTCCTTTCGCTGTGCCTGGGATGAGTGAACCATCACACCGCCCGGGGACGTCATCCCCGTACCGGGGAAGATCGTGATCGCCGTTCCACGTGGAACCAGGTCCGCGGTCTAGACCCCTCGGACAGCCTGCACGTCGAAGCGGAGTTCGACGGTCGAACCGACCACAACCAGGCCCTTCGCCAGCGTCTGCTGCCAGTTGATGGTGAAGTCCTCGCGGTGCAGCTCGGCCTTGGCGACGGCGCCGAGGCGGTCGCCGTTCCAGGACCGGAGCCCGAGGTAGGTGGCATCCAGGCGCACGCCCCGGCTCGCGCCGCGCAGGTTGAGCGTGCCGTCGATCTGCCACCGGTCGCCGGCCACCCGCTGGGCGCGGTCGCTGTAGAAGTGGATCTTCGGGAAGCGCTCGACGTCCAGGAAGTCGGGCGAGCGCAGGTGCTCGTCCCGCTTCTCGGCGGCGGTGTCGATGCTGGCCGAGTCGATGACGACCTCGATGGACGAGTCCTCGATCCGCTCGCCGACGCGGATGCTGCCGTGGAACCGGGTGAACCGGCCGTGGACGCGCGACAGCCCGATGTGCCGCGCGACGAAGCGGATCGAGGTGTGGTCGGGGTCGATCACCCACCGGCCCGGTCCCGGCGGGCGGATGCTCGCGTCGGGGACCAGCTCGACGTCGCCGAGGGCGGTGTGTTCACCGCTCGCGACGTCGACCGTGTGGCTCGCTTCGCGGTAGCCGCCCGTGGTGAGCGTGACCTGGTAGGTCCCGGTGGCCGCCGTGACGACCGCGAGGCCGTAGTCGTCGGACACGGCCCGGAAGACGCGCGGGCTGCGCCGGTGCCGGAGGACCATCTCGACACCGGCCAGCGGGTTGCCCGCCTCGTCCCGCAGCCGGGCGCTCACCAGACCGGCGCCCGCCGCGAACGTGACCGGCTCACCCTGGCGGCCGGCACGACGGCGCAGGCGGCTGAACATCTGGCACGCTCCCCTTGGTCGGTGGTCCGTAGGCGACCCTAACCAGCGGAATCGAATTTCGTGACCCCCTGGTTACCAGCGTCACCGTGACGGAACGCCCCGATCACGCGGCGAGCGATGCCGCCCTACCGCGGGTTGTCCCGCAGCCAGCTCAGCACCTGTCCCGCGTGCTCGCCGGGCGGGAAGATCGGGTAGAAGACGTGCTCGATCACGCCGTCGCGGATGATCAGCGTCAGCCGCTTGTAGAGCGTCATCCCAGCGGCCTCGAAGGTGGGCAGGTCGAGCGCGCGGGCCAGGCTCCGGTCCGGATCGGACAGCATCGGGAACGGCAGGTGGAGCCGTTCGACGACCTCACGCTGGTATTCGCTGTCCTGAGTGGACAAGCCGAACACGGCGACCGCGCCGGCGGCCAGGAGGTCCTGGTGGTGGTCACGGAATCCGCAGGCCTCGGGGGTGCAGCCGCGTGCTCCCGGGATCGCGTCCCAGCCCTCGGGCAGGTCGACACCCGGCCGGCCGGTGAGCGGGTAGATGTAGACCACCGTGCGGCCGGCCCCGAGCTCGTCGAGGCGGATCGTCTCGCCGCCGGTGCCGAGCAGTGCCAGCTCCGGCAGCTTCATCCCGGGCAGGTGAGCGGCCGCGCCGTCGTCTTCGGGCACGGGCAGGTCAGCCGGCAGGTTCGTGTAGTCGGTCATCAGGTCCATCCCTTCGTCGGCTGGTGAGACGCCGCTGTTGCGGTGCGCGGCCACCTGCAGATGCGCGATCAGCTTCGCCCGGCGGGCCGTGAGCCCCTCGATCCGCTGCGTGAGCTCACGGATCGCGTCCCGATAGCCCGCCAGCGACGCCGGGCAGTCGTCCCCGTGCGTGTGGCCGGCCACCAGGCACTCCAGGAACGGGCGGGTGCGCTCCACCGGGATTCCGAGACTGCTGAGCGCGCGGATCTCCTGCGCCAGCCGGACGTCGTGCTCGTCGTAGTCCCGGTAGCCGTTTGCCCGTCGCGCGGGCGTGAGCAATCCCAGCGATTCGTAGTACCGCACCGCTTTGGTCGTGACACCCGCCCGCCGCGCCAGCTCACCGATCTGCATGCCTCTCACCTCCGCGAACATAAACCTTGCCCTAGAGGGCAGGGTCAAGTCGCGTCGAGGGGCAGCAACCCGCCTTCCCCGGGGTGTCCAGCCGGTTGGGGTGGGGCGGTGCACTCCGTGATCAGCTGGGGTGTGATCGGCTACGGGGCTCTGCTGTCAGCGATCGTGGCGGCCGTCCTGCTGGTCACCACCCGGCGGCAGCGGCTTCCCGTCGCGATCACCGGTGCACTGGCCGCGGCGGCGGGTCCGTTGGCGTGCAACGCCATCCTGGGTGCACCCACAGCCGCTTCACCGACGCACCGATCAAGGTGTTCCCCGTGAGCTGGCAGGACACCGGCTCCGCGGTGTTCACCCTCGCCGAGGGCTTCCTCGCGCTGTCACTCGGCCCCCTGCGCACCAGTCCCGCCGTTCGCGTGGTCACCCCCGCGGCACTGGCTGCGCTCGCCGCACTCCTGGTCGATGTCTACCTGTATTGAGCGAACGGCACCATCAGCCGCCCCGCTGCTCGTCGAGGGCGACGAGCTGCTTCGACAGCCGCACGCCCTCCATGATGTCCGGCGCATCCAGCGGCGCGCCCGCCGACGACTTGAGCGCCGCATCCTGGCGGAGCCGCGCCAAAGCCTTCTCGCCGTCCGTCAGCCAATCCAGGACGTTCCTGGGCCGGGCAGGTGACTGGTTGGTCATCGCGAGTCTCCCTTCACGCGAAAGCCGGTCCGGAGCTTCCCCCTCCAGACCGGCATGCCCGCGATGCTAGAACAGGTGTTCGACGAACACAAGTTCGAAGAGTTTTCCTCGCCGCGGAAGGCTGCCACCATCACCAGGATCGAGCTCGCGACGGGGGAAGAACGGATGGAGGCGCGGGATGCGGAAGTTGATTCTGGGTTTTTACGTGTCGCTCGACGGCAAGAGCGCTGACGGCGACAACGGGATCCGGGACGTCATGATGAGCATCGACGACCCCGAGCAGGAGCGGTACTTCGTCGACCGGCTGTGGGAAGCCGGCGCCTTCCTCATGGGCCGGAACACCTACGAGATCATGGCCGGTTACTGGCCCAACGCGGACCACCCGTCCGCCAAGGCGATGAACGAGATCCCCAAGGTCGTGTTCTCCCGCACGCTGAAGTCGGCCGACGACTGGCCGGAGACCCGGATCGCCAGCGGCGACACGGCAGCGGAGATCGCCAAGCTCAAGGCCGAGCCCGGCAAGGACCTCGTCGCCGCCGGCGGCACCCGGTTCGTGCACTCGCTGATCAAGCTCGGTGTGGTCGACGAGTACCGGCTATGGGTGCTCCCCGCGGTCACGGGCAAGGGTGCGGCCCTGTTCCCGGAACTGGACGAGGCGGTGAAGCTGCGCCTGGTGAAGAGCACGGCCTTCCCGTCCGGGATCCTCGAACTGGTGTACACACCGGCCGGCAAGTAGGCCTGCGGCGCCCCGGGTCATGATCCGGGGCGCCGCAGGCGGGATCAGACGCCGAACGCGGCGGGATACCGGATGGTGCCCGCCGGGACGGGGCGGGTGTCGTCCAGAGCCAGGGCCATCATCGCTTCGTCAGGGACTTCGAAGGGCGCTCGGATCCCGAAGCCGGAGGCTGGCGTGAAGCCGAACCGCGGGTAGTAGGTGGCGTGGCCCAGGACCGTAACGAGGTTTTCTCCCGCGGCTCGGGCAGCGGCCAAGGCGGCGCGGATGGCCGCGGAACCGGCACCGCCTCGCTGGGCTGAGGGCAGCACCGCGCACGGGCCCAGAGTGAGGGCCGGTTGGCCGTCGATGTGGCAGCGGGTGAGCAGCGCATACCCGGCGGGGGCGCCATCGGGCGCGGCGGCGACCATCGACAGGCCGTCGATCCACGCATCCGGGTCGGCGCGCAGGGCGTCGACGATGCCGGCCTCAGCGGGGGTGGGGAATGCCGCGAGGAGGATGTCTCGGACGGCGGGGACGTCGTCGGCAGTTTCGGGGCGGGCGATCCAGGTGGTCATGGTTCCGTTCGCAGTGGTGGAGTGGGGGTGGCGGAGGTGGGCCACGTCCAGGTCGGTGCCAGGGACGTGGTCGGGCGCGCCGGTGTCGTTCATTGCCGGCGCTCCCGGAACTGGTAGGTGGCACGCAGGTGCCGCGTGATGTCCTTCTTGGCGGCCTCGCGCTCGGCGCGCAGCTGGGCGTCGGTGCGGGAAGCGGCGTAGGCGTTCTCCCTCAACAGCTGGCGGTAGCTGTCCAGACGGCGCTGCGGAACCGTGCCTGCCGTGACTGCGGCCCGCACCGCGCAGCCGGGTTCGCTCACGTGTGCGCAGTCGGTGAACCGGCAGTTCTGTGCGAGGTGTTCGATCTCGGCGAAGGTCTGCTCCAGCCCGTCCTGGGCGTCGTGCAGGCCGATCGAGCGCAGACCAGGGGTGTCCAGCAGGACCCCGCCGCCGGGCAGCGGTACCAACTCCCGCCATGCGGTGGTGTGCCGCCCCTTGCCGTCCACGTCGCGCACGGCGCCCGTCGCCAGCCGGTCCTCGCCCAGCAGCTGGTTGCCCAGCGTGGACTTACCCGCTCCGGAGGGGCCCAGAAGCACGATGGTGCCGTTCAGAACGGTCCTCAGGGTGGCCAGACCCAGCCCGGTCACGGCGCTGGTGACCACTACATCGGCGCCTGGTGCCACTTCGGACACCTCGGCTACGGCCAGCTGCACGTCGGCACACTGGTCGGCCTTGGTGAGCACCACGACCGGCTGGGCGCCGCTCTCCCAGGCCAGGGCGAGCATGCGTTCAGTCCTGCCGTGCTTCAGCGGACTACCCAGCGGCACCGTCACCACGACGGTGTCGATGTTGGCGGCCAAGACCTGGCCACGGGAGGTTCGCGAAGCGCTGGATCGCACCAGGGCGGTGCGGCGCTCCAGCACCGCGTGCAGCACCGGCCCGTGGCTGGTGCTGGCAGGACGCAAGGCAGCCCAGTCACCCGTGCACGGCGGCGACGACGGACCTCCCTGACCGGCGGTACCGGGGATCTCCGCACGGACGAACCCGGCACCGGTGATTGCTTCGCACGAGCCGCGTTCGGATCGCACAACGCGGGCCGGGACCAGTCCGGCATCCCGATGAGGCGCGAAGGCGTGCTCCCACGCCTCGTCCCAGCCGTAATCGACCGGGGCATGGTGAGAAGTGAATTGAGACAACGTTGGAGACCCTTGGGTAGGGAACCCCGCTGAAGACGAAGCCCGTCCCCCTGAGCCGTCGAGCTCAGGATGGGGTGGACGTCAGGTCAGACCGGGGTCCGGGACGTGAGGATGTTCCGGCGTGCACTGCACACGGCAGCGCCGTTCGCGGCGGACATCAACTCACCTCCCTCTGGTCTCACGGACAACCCGGCTATGTCTATCCCACTAAGGCCGACATGTCCATCTTCCGCTGCGGCTGTGCCTCGAACACGCCGCGGCGAGGCACACATAACCACGTCGTCGTCGACCAGGTTCGAACCTGCGACACCCTCCCGGTAAGGGTCCGTACCTATACGTGGCGGGACCCGCGCACACTCCCCGTGCCCGTGAACCAGCCTCGTCCGTCCGGCTACGGGCATGGTCTTGCCGGCCAGCGGGAGGGACCTGGACCCAACTCGCGTCGGGCGCGTTGCGCGGCAGGCCGCGGAGCTCCTGCGGAGGTCACTGCGAGACGTGCGAGCAGCACTTGAACAACAAGCTCGGACACGACAAGAGATCGAACTGACGTGAGACTCGCAGGACCAACACCGTACTGGCGCCCTCACAACAGCGGGAACGTCGGTCGGTGATGACATCCGAGCGTCTGCCGGCGCACCTACGCTCTGGCGATCGACGAGCGGGCGACCCCAATGGGCGGGCGTCCGTTTTCCCTAAAGCTGGAAGCAGACGTCGGGCGTTGCAAGAGGACAGTTGCCGCACTCGCGGTAACCAGCGCCTCAACCGCAGGCGTCATAGCAGCCCCCGGCGGCCAGCGGATGCAACCGGCGGAAACGGGCAGTCCGAACTGGCGAATTTTGCCATCTGTTAAATGCGGATGCACGGATATCGTAGTATTGACGGATTGCTCAACAATACTCTACGGTCCTCCACATCGTTGTTCTCGTTGCCGCCACGACCGAGGAGTCCCCAATGCATGCAAGGCGTTCGATCCTGCTTTCACTGGCAGTCGCGAGCGGCGCGGCCCTCGCCGTGCTCGCGCCGGGTACGGCAAGCGCCTCCGACTCCAACACCGCGGTGGCTTCCAGCGGCCCCAGCCGCAGCCACTGGGTCTACTGCCTGTCGGACACCGGTGTGGAAGCCTGTTACGAGCGTGACCGCGATCTGTGGTTCGTCCGCGACACCTCGGCCAACGGGCATGCCGCCTATGCGGAGTGGGACAACTACTACAACGGCAAGCCGATCCGCTACGGCACGTGCACCAACAGACTCGGCGCGGGCCATTGGGGCGTCTGCGACAAGAGCTACCGCGCGGGCTCCACGATCAAGTTCGGGGCCACCGGCATCGACAGTGACGCAAGGGTGTGGTCACCGGAGCTCTACGCCTAAGACGTACTGATTAACCGCACCTGACCCTGCGTGAACTCTAGCTGGTCTACCGGCACCAGCTCAGGCCGGTCATCGAGCACGGTGCCAAAGCGATGGATCAGATCTTCGGAGATCCGGCGGCTTAGTCAGGCACTTAGTCAAGCAAGCCCCGTTTCCCCTGGTGGGGAAACGGGGCTTGACCTGTTGTGGGCCCAGGAGGACTTGAACCTCCGACCTCTTCGTTATCAGCGAAGCGCTCTAACCGCCTGAGCTATGGGCCCTCGAACGGAGAGAAGACTACAACACGCCTTCTACTCGCGTTCCGACAGGGTCACCTCAAGGCCGCCGGCCAGGTCGGCGGACACGTTGTAGATGAACGCGCTCACCGTGGCCAGCGCGGAGAGCAGCACGATGTTGATCGCGCCGAGGATGGCCGCGATGCCGAACACCCGGCCGGCGCTGATGAGCGACTCGCTGGTCGCGCCGGCGCCCTCGCCGGACACCAGGGACGAGTACGTGCCGTTCAGCTTGTCCCAGACGCCCATGCCGTCGAGCACCGTGTAGAGCACCCCGACAGCGACCAGCCAGATGAAGAACAGGGCGACCCCGAGCACCAGCGACAGCTTCAGCACCGACCACGGGTCGAACCGCTTGATCTGCAGGCTCGCGCGTCGTGGGCCGCGGCCGGGGCGGCGCAGCGCGCTCGGCGACGAACGCCCCTTGGTGCCGGCACTGGCCACGCTCACCGTCTCCTGCCCCCTCAACCCCGACAACGCGTCGTCGCGCGTCGCGGGGTTGCCGAACAGTCCCTGCGCCGCCGACCCGGTGACGACGGGCTGGTCGTCACCGTTCGAGTACAGCACAGTTCTCTCGGCCTGGCCTTCCGGCGACCACCCGTCGCGGTAACCGCCGCCCGCCTGCTCGGTGGTCGTGCTCTGGCCGGCGTCACGGCTCAGCCGCTGCCAGGGTGGCGTGCCGGCGTCACCGCTTCGCGCACCGTGCTGTTCGGGGTTCTCCGGTGTCGTCACTTAGCTCTCTTCCGGGACGGGTTCGGTTCCTCCGTTGCCTTCACCATTACCGACGCCCGAGGGCTCGTCGGCGTTGCGCGCCACGGCGAGGAGAGTCGTGCCCTCGCCGAGGTTGATCAGCCGCACACCCTTGGTCTGCCGGCCTGCCTTGCGCACCTGGTCCGCCGGCGTGCGGATGACACCGCCGCTGGAGGTGATGGCGTAGAGCTCGTCGTCGGCGTCGACGATGAGCGCCCCCACCAGCCTGCCACGCTTGTGGTCGTGCTGGATCGTCAGCACACCCTTGCCGCCGCGGCCCTGCACCGGGTAGTCCTCGATGGGCGTGCGCTTGGCGTAGCCGCCGTCGGTGGCAACCAGCAGGAACTTGTCCGGCTTGACCACGTTGAGGGCGAGCAGCTCGTCACCGTCGTTGAACCGCATGCCGAGCACGCCGGACGTGGCCCGGCCCATCGGCCGCAGCGTCTCGTCGGTGGCGTGGAAGCGGATCGACTGGCCCTCCGCCGACACCAGCAGCAGGTCGTCCTCCGGCCCGGCGAGGACGGCGCCGACCAGCTCGTCACCCTCACGCAGGTTGATGCCGATCAGGCCGCCGGAGCGGTTGGAGTCGAACTCGCTCAGCCGCGTCTTCTTGACCAGGCCCTTCCGGGTGGCGAGCACCAGGTACGGGGCGACCTCGTAGTTCGGGATCTCGATGATCTGCGCGATGGTCTCGTCCGGCTGGAACGCGAGCAGGTTCGCCACGTGCTGGCCGCGCGCGGCGCGGTTCGCCTCGGGCAGTTCGTACGCCTTGGCCCGGTAGACGCGGCCCTTGTTGGTGAAGAACAGGATCCAGTCGTGCGTGGAGCAGACGAAGAAGTGCTGGACGATGTCGTCCTGCTTCAGCTGCGCGCCCTGCACGCCCTTGCCGCCGCGGCGCTGGGACCGGTACAGGTCGGTCTTGGTCCGCTTTGCGTAGCCCGTGCGCGTGATGGTGACCACCACGTCCTCGACCGCGATCAGGTCCTCGACCGACACCTCGCCGTCGAACGGGATGATCTGGGTGCGCCGGTCGTCGCCGAACTTGTCGACGATCTCGGTCAGCTCGTCCTTGACGATCTGCCGCTGGCGCTCCGGCTTGTCCAGGATGTCCTGCAGGTCGGCGATCTTCAGCTCGATCTCGGCCAGCTCGTCGACGATCTTCTGGCGTTCCAGCGCGGCCAGGCGGCGCAGCTGCATGTCCAGGATCGCGGTGGCCTGGATCTCGTCGATGTCGAGCAGCTCGATCAGGCCGGTGCGGGCCTCGTCCACGGTGGGCGACCGCCGGATCAGGGCGATCACCTCGTCCAGCTGGTCCAGGGCCTTGACCAGGCCGCGCAGGATGTGGGCGCGTTCCTCGGCCTTGCGCAGGCGGAAGCGGGTCCGCCGGACGATGACCTCGATCTGGTGCTTGACGTAGTGCCGGACGACCTGGTCCAGCCGCAGGGTCCGCGGCACGCCGTCGACCAGGGCCAGCATGTTGACGCCGAAGTTGTACTGCAGCTGCGTGTGCTTGTAGAGGTTGTTCAGCACGACCTTGGCGACCGCGTCCCGCTTGAGCGTCACCACGATCCGCATGCCGCGGCGGCTGTTGGACTCGTCGGCGATGTCCGCGATGCCGGTCAGCTTGCCGTCGCGGACCAGGGTGGCGATGTTCTCCACCAGGTTGTCCGGGTTGACCTGGTACGGCAGCTCGGTGACGACGAGGGTCGTGCGGCCCCGCGTGTCCTCCTCGACCTCGACCACGGCGCGCATCCGGATCGAGCCGCGGCCGGTGCGGTACGCCTCCTCGATGCCGGAGGTGCCGAGGATCAGGCCCTTCGTGGGGAAGTCCGGGCCCTTGATCCGCTGCATCAGCGCGGCGAGCGTCTCGTCGTCGCCGGCTTCCCAGTTGTCCAGCGCCCAGACCACGCCGTCGGCGACCTCGCGCAGGTTGTGCGGCGGGATGTTGGTCGCCATGCCGACCGCGATACCCGAGGTCCCGTTGACCAGCAGGTTCGGGATCCGCGCCGGCAGGACGTCCGGCTCCTGGGTGCGACCGTCGTAGTTCGGCGAGAAGTCGACGGTCTCTTCCTCGATGTCCCGCAGCATCTCCATGGCCAGCGGGTCGAGGCGCGACTCGGTGTACCGCATGGCTGCCGCGGGGTCGTTGCCCGGCGAGCCGAAGTTGCCCTGGCCGTCGATCAGCGGGTACCGCATCGACCAGGGCTGAGCCAGGCGCACGAGCGCGTCGTAGATCGCCGAGTCGCCGTGCGGGTGGTAGTTGCCCATCACGTCGCCGACCACGCGCGAGCACTTGTTGTACCCGCGTTCCGGCCGGAAACCGGAGTCGTACATGGAGTAGAGCACGCGGCGGTGCACCGGCTTGAGGCCGTCGCGCACGTCCGGCAGCGCCCGCGACACGATCACGCTCATCGCGTACTCGATGTAGGAGCGCTGCATCTCCTGCTGGATGTCGACCGGCTCGGTGCGGTCGTGTTCCGGCGGCAAGGTTTCCGTCATGAGGTCCTTCTACTGACGAATGGGCGGGGCGGAGGCGGGGTGCGCTACACGTCGAGGAAGCGGACGTCCTTGGCGTTGCGGGTGATGAACGATCGCCGGGCTTCGACGTCCTCGCCCATCAGAACGCTGAACAGCTCGTCCGCGGCGGCCGCGTCGTCCAGCGTGACCTGCAGCAGCAGCCGGCGGGACGGGTCCATCGTGGTCTCCCACAGCTCCTCGGCGTTCATCTCGCCGAGACCCTTGTACCGCTGGATCGCGTCGTCCTTCGGCAGCTTGCGGCCGGCCTCGGCGCCGGCGGCGATCAGGCCGTCGCGCTCCTTGTCCGAGTACGCGTACTCCGGCTCCGACCGCGGCCACTTGATCTTGTACAGCGGCGGCTGCGCGAGGTAGACGTGACCGTGCTCGATCAGCGGGCGCATGAACCGGAACAGCAGCGTCAGCAGCAGCGTGCGGATGTGCTGGCCGTCGACGTCGGCGTCGGCCATCAGCACGATCTTGTGGTAGCGCAGCTTCGAGATGTCGAAGTCGTCGTGGATGCCGGTGCCCAGCGCGGTGATCAGCGACTGGACCTCGTTGTTCTTGAGCACCCGGTCGATCCGGGCCTTCTCCACGTTGATGATCTTGCCGCGGATCGGCAGGATCGCCTGGAACCGCGACTCCCGGCCTTCCTTGGCCGACCCGCCCGCGGAGTCACCCTCCACGATGTAGAGCTCGCACTCCTCCGGGTTGGTCGACTGGCAGTCCTTGAGCTTGCCGGGCAGGCCGCCGATTTCCAGCGCGCCCTTGCGACGGACCAGGTCGCGCGCCCGGCGGGCCGCCATCCGCGCCTGCGCGCTGGACAGCGCCTTGTTGATGATCGTCTTGGCCTCGGCCGGGTTGCGCTCGAACCAGTCGGACAGCCACTCGTTGGTCTTGGACTGGACGAACGACTTGGCCTCGCTGTTGCCCAGCTTGGTCTTGGTCTGGCCCTCGAACTGCGGCTCGGCCAGCTTGATCGAGATGATCGCGGTGAGGCCCTCGCGCACGTCGTCGCCGGAGAGGTTCTCGTCCTTGTCCTTGAGGAGTTTCTTGTCCCGCGCGTAGGCGTTGACCACCCGGGTCAACGCGGCGCGGAAGCCCTCCTCGTGGGTCCCACCCTCGTGGGTGTTGATGGTGTTGGCGAAGGTGTGCACCGAGGGCGTGAACGAGTTGTTCCACTGCATCGCGACCTCGACCTCGAGGCCTTCGCCCTTGGCCTCGAAGCAGATGATGCTCGAGTGGATCGGGTCCTTCGAGCCGTTGATGTGCTTGACGAAGTCCTCGAGCCCGCCCGGGTAGTGGTAAACGCGGTCCTTGACCCGCGCCTGCTTGCCGTCGGCGTCGGCCTCGGTCTCCTCCTCGGTGACCCGCTCGTCGCGCAGCGTGATGCTCAGGCCCCGGTTCAGGAAGGCCATCTCCTGCAGCCGGCGCGACACCGTCTCGGCGTTGTACGTGGTGGTCTCGAAGATGTCCGGGTCGGCCCAGAAAGTGGTGCAGGTGCCGGTGCCCTCGGCGGGGCCGAGCTCCTGCAGCGGGCCGGGCTTGGAGTGGTCGTAGTGCTGACGCCACCGCTTGCCGTCGCGGCTGACCTCGACGTCGAGCGCCGCGGACAGGGCGTTCACCACGGAGACGCCGACACCGTGCAGGCCGCCCGACACCGCGTAGCTCTCGCTGTCGAACTTGCCGCCGGCGTGCAGCACGGTGTGCACGATCTCCAGCGTCGACTTCTTGTGGACCGGGTGCTCCTCGACGGGGATGCCGCGGCCGTCGTCGACGACGCGGACGCCGCCGTCGGGCAGGAGGGTGACCTCGACCTTGGTGGCGTAGCCGGCCATGGCCTCGTCGACCGAGTTGTCCACGACCTCCCAGATCAGGTGGTGCAGGCCACGTTCGCCGGTCGAGCCGATGTACATGCCGGGTCGCTTGCGGACCGCCTCGAGACCCTCGAGCACCGTGATGGAGGACGCGTTGTAGTCGTTCTGCTGAGCTGCCACGGGCCTGCTTTCTCCTCAGTCTTGCCCAAGGGACTCCCCACTCGGGTTCATTCTACTTGCCAAGCTTCGCTGGCATGCGGCAAGGACACCCCTGATTTCGTCACAGAGGCGCGAACGCGAGTGCGGACGGGTCCGGCGCTATCTGGCGGGGGTCGAACGGCGGTACGGCGCGCTCAGTCACCCATAGGTGTCGCGTGGCCCGCGACCGGGTATGTGCCGCGCGCCCTTGCGCCAGCTCGGGGCGGTCGGACCGTGGATCCGCATCCGCTTGACCACACCGTGACCGACGCCCGCCGCGATCTTGGCGATGAGCTGGCCCTGCAGCAGGCGCAGCTGGGTAGCCCACGCCGTCGAGCTGGCCCGGACGGACAGCTCGCCGTCCTTGAGCGCGACGGGCTGCGCGTGCTCGGCGACGTCCTCACCGACGAGCCGGGCCCACTCGCCGAAGACGCGGCTGCTGGTCACGCGCTCCTGCCAGCCGCGTTCGGAGACCAGCCGGTTCACCAGCCGGCCCAGCGGCTGGGGGTCGCGGGCGTCCGGGCCCGGGCCCGACCAGCGGCGGCGGCGCGGGTTCTGGCCGCCGAGCTCGATCTTGCGGCGGCCGGGCTCGGTGCCGCGGGCGTCCGCCTTGGCGCGTGCGGCGGCCAGTGCGGAGCGGACGAGGTCACGTCCGGTAGGGTTCTCGTTCGGCCCAGCCGGAAGATCACGGTCCGTGTCTGATCCACTCGTCTGGGGCATCTGCGCTGGTTCTGACTCGGTCGAAGATCGCTCGTTCGGCCGCTTGGTCACACGCGGCGATAACGCGTTCACCGTGTTATCCACACTATCCACAGACTTGTCCCCAGATCGGTGGGTAACTGGTGTGGTCCCGGTCACTCCGCGTCGATCGTCAGGCACGTTTCACCTCCCCGTCGGCGACGGCGAACCGGATCCCGTCCAGTTCCGCGGGCACGTCCTCGTCCACCGCCGCGGTGACCAGCACCTGTTCGGCACCCGCGGCCACCTCCGCCAGCCGCGATCGGCGCCGCCGGTCGAGCTCGGCGAAGACGTCGTCGAGCAGGAGCACCGGTTCCCCCGCCTCCCGTCGGAGCAGCTCGTAGGAAGCCAGTCGCAACGCGAGCGCGAACGACCAGGATTCCCCATGGCTCGCGTAGCCCTTCGCCGGGGCCTCCCCCAGGACGATCTCCAGCTCGTCGCGGTGCGGGCCGACCAGGCTGATCCCCCGTTCCAGCTCCTGCTGGCGCACCTGCGCCATCGCCGCCGTGAGGATACCGCTCAGCACCTCCGGCTCGGCCCGCTTGCCGTCCGGCACCCCGTAGCCCTCGGGCAGCGCCGCCCCGAGGCTGGAGCGGTAGGCGATCTTCGCCGGCCGCGAGTCCGGCGCCACCCCCGCGTAGGCCGCGGTGGTGTGCGGTCCGAGGTCGGCCACCAGGTCCAGCCGCGCGGCGAGCAGCTGGGCACCGACCTCCGCCAGGTGGTTGTCCCACACCTCGAGGGTCGACAACGCGTACGGGTCGTCGCGCGCGCCCCCCTTCTTCTTGCCCGCCGTCTTCAACAGTGCGTTGCGCTGCTTGAGGACCCGCTCGTAGTCGGCCCGCACCCCGGCGTACCGGGGCGCGCGCTGCACCAGCAGCTCGTCCATGAACCGGCGGCGTTCACCGGGGTCGCCGCGCACGAGCGCCAGGTCCTCCGGGGAGAACAGCACGGTGCGCAGGATGCCGAGGATGTCGCGCGGCTTGCCCACCGCGCCCCGGTTGACGCGGGCGCGGTTGGCCCGGCCGGGGTTGATCTCCAGCTCGACGGTCAGCTCGCGGTCGTCGTTGACCACGGCCGCCCGCACGAGAGCCCGCTCACACCCGTGCCGCACCAGCGGGGCGTCGGTGGCGACCCGGTGCGAACCCAGGGTCGCCAGGTAACCGAGCGCCTCCAGCAGGTTGGTCTTCCCGTGGCCGTTCTGGCCGACGAGCACCGTCGGCCCCGGGGTGAGCGGCAGGTCCGCGTGCTCCCACGACCGGAAGTCGGTGACCTGCAAGTGCCGTACGTGCACGGCGGAGTGCCTACTCGCCGGCCTTCTTCACGGCGTGCCCGCCGAACTGGTTGCGCAACGCGGCCACCGCCCGCATGGCGGCCGAGTCCTTCCGCCGCGAGGCGAACCGCGCGAACAGCGCAGCCGAGATGACCGGCGCGGGCACCGCGTGGTTGATGGCTTCCTCCAGGGTCCACCGGCCCTCGCCGGAGTCCTCGACGTAACCCTCGAGGTCGTCCAGCTCCGGGTCCTCGTCCAGCGCGCGGACCAGCAGGTCGAGCAGCCAGGAGCGGACCACGGTGCCGCGCTGCCAGCCCTTGATCACGGCCGGTACGTCCTCGACGACGTTGGCGGCCTCGAGCAGCTCGAAGCCTTCGGCGTAGGCCTGCATCAGGCCGTACTCGATGCCGTTGTGGACCATCTTCGCGTAGTGGCCCGCCCCGACCGAGCCCGCGTGGGAAAAGCCCTCCTCGCGCGGGCCGTCCGGGCGCAGCGCGTCGAAGATCGGCATCGCGCGCTCGACGAGTTCCTTGTCGCCGCCGACCATCAGGCCGTATCCGTTGTCCTTGCCCCACACGCCACCGGAGACACCGCAGTCCAGGTAGCCGATGCCCTTGGCGGAGAGCACCTCGGCGTTGTGCTTGTCGTCGGTGAACCGCGAGTTGCCGCCGTCGATCACCAGGTCGCCCTCGGCGAGCAGGTCACCGAGTTCGGCGACGGTGTCCCGGGTCGGTCCACCGGCGGGCACCATCACCCAGACGATGCGCGGAGCGTCCAGTTTGGACACCATGTCGGCGAGCGAGGACGAGTCCGAGACCGCCTCGTTGCGGTCGTAACCGACCACCTCGTGCCCGGCGGCGCGCAGCCGCTCGCGCATGTTGAAGCCCATCCGGCCGAGGCCGACCAGTCCCAGCTGAACCATGGAACTCCCCTTCGTGCGTGCTTCCGTCGCGGTCAGCCGGGTAGGCGGACCGGCATCAGTAGGTAGAGGTAACCAGGAACGACCTGGCCCTGCTCATCGGCCGGCTTGATCAAAGCCGGACGGTTCGGGGTGGTGAAGGTCAGCTCGGCCCGGTCGTGGTGCAGCGCGCCGAGACCGTCGACGAGGTAACCCGGGTTGAACGCGATCGTCACCGGCTCGCCCTCGTACTCCACCGGCAACTCCTCTTCGGCGCTGCCCTCGTCGTCGCCGCCGGCCGACAGGCGCAGCGAGTTGTCCCCGAACTCCAGCCGCACCTGGGTACCCCGCTCGGCCACCAGCGACACACGTTTGATCGCCTCCGAGAGCGGGGACACCTCGATCACCGCGCGGGAGGAGTGCTGGTTCGGGAGGAGCTGCCGGTATGGCGGGAACTCGGCGTCGAGCAGCCGGGTGGTGGTGTAGCGGCCGTTGCCGGACAGACCGAGCAGGCCCTCACCGCTGGCGAGCCCGACCGACACCTTGTTCCCGGCGGTGCCGAGCGACTTGGCCGCCTCCGCGAGGGTGCGGGCCGGGACCAGAACCGCGGCATCGGCCAGTCCGTCGGCCGGCTCCCACGCGAACTCGCGCATCGCCAGCCGGAAGCGGTCGGTGGCGACGAGGGTGAGCGAGTTGCCGGAGATCTCCAGCCGCATGCCGGTGAGCATCGGCAGGGTGTCGTCCTTGCCCGCGGCGACGGCGACCTGGGTGACGGCCTGGCCGAACGCCTCGCCGGCGACCTCGCCCGCGAACGTCGGCTGGGCGGGCAGCTGCGGGTAGTCCTCGACCGGCATCGTCGGGAGGCTGAACCGGGCGCTGCCACAGGTGATGGAGGCGCGGGAGCCGTCGACCGAGATCTCGACCGGCTGGGCCGGGAGCGCCTTGGTGATGTCGGCGAGTAGCCGGCCGGACACGAGCAGACGTCCGCCGTCGGCGATCGTCGCTGGGACGCCGACCGTCGCGGAGACCTCGTAGTCGAAGCCGGAGACGGTGAGCGCGTCGGTGGAGCCGTCCGATCCGGCGTCGAGGAGGACACCGCCCAGGACCGGGACCGGTGGCCTCGACGGCAGGCTGCGTGCCACCCACGCGACGGCGTCCGCGAGCCCGTCGCGCTCGACGCGGATCTTCATGTGCCCATCCTTTCGACAGCCGAGCCCCTCATCGCGGCCCGAGAAGATCGACAAACGTCCCTGGACAGGCCGCGAGGAACGCGCTGACCAGGGATCTCGCAGTGTGGTGTGGCCCGGTGCCGATGTCGCCAACGACGAGCGGGCTGGGTGTGGATACCCACGTTAGAACGTGAGCGGCACCGGCGTCACTCGGGGCAGGCGATTGACTTGTCGACAAGACGACCTTGGTCGGAGCTCTGTCCCCATGTCCACAGCCCCCTGTTTTCCCTCGGAGAGATTTCTTGAGAAGAACCAAGGGCAGTGACAGTAATAGGGGCTGTGGATTCTGGGGACTACTGCCGTCGTCGCAGGTCCGCTCGCGCGGCGGCCTGTGGACATCTGGGGAGAACTTCCGTGGATAGTTTCGGCCGTCCGTGGACAACTTCCGGCCCTCCCCAAATGATCCACAGTTGTCCCCAGCTGTCCACAGATCTGTCCCCAGTTGTGGGGATGTTCGTCCCCATGGCCGCGCACAGACGCGGTCGCCGTAGAACCAGCCTCGTGGGTGACCGCCCACGCGGCATCGATGCGTTGTCGTTACGGGGATCACACATTCCACGCCGCTGCGCGTCCTGCCGCGGCCGCACTCGGTGTCACACAAGCGATTCCGGCTCACGCGGCGACCGGCAGCCGTTCGCCGAGCACCACCGCGCCGGCTTCCCAGCACCGCGACCGTGCGCGGCCAAACCCGCCGCAGCGCGCTGAGGTCGAGCGAGCACGGGATCATCGCCGACAGCACCACGACGTCGAAACCGGCCTGCAGCAAGGAACGGCGGCACGCCCTGGCGACCGTCACGGCGAGCGTGATCCGCGATCCATCCGGGACGTTCGTGCCGGCCTTCCGGTTCAGCACCGGGACACTCCTGCGGCCCGAGGGGCGGCGGGTCCGTCTGACTCCGGCCGCGCTCGTCCTGCTCGACCGCGCGGATTCGCCGGCCGGGCAAGGGGAACACGCCGACGCCGGGCTGATCGCGGGACGGGGGCACGGTGCCGCCGTCAGCTCCGCGGTGCACCGCGGCCGACGGTGCGCGTAAGAAAAGAGGAGAGCGCGGACTGCTACGAGCTGTTGCTCACCGAGGAGGCCGACATCACCGTCGTGCTGCCGACCCAGGCCACGCCGCCCGCCTCGTGCCGAGGTCGCTCCTGGACGCCCCGCAGGATCTCCTTGTCCCGACTGGACATTCCCTGGCGCGGCAGGACGCGGTGTAACTCGCCGACGCCGCGCGCGAGCCGTGAATCCCGAAACCGCGCCACAACGACACCTACGCGTTGCTGCAAGCGGCCTGCGCCGACCCAGGTCTCACGCCCCGCATCGCGCACGAGGCCAAGGAGTGGTTCCCGGTGTCCGCGCTCGTCGCCGCCGGGCTCGGCGTGTGCCTCGTGCCGCGACGGCCCCGCTGCCGCCGCAGCACGAGGTCGTGCGGATTCCCTTGCGCGGCAACCCTCGTCCGTCACGGCGCATCGTCGGCTGCGTGCGGCGGGGAGGCGAAGAGCAGTGGCCGATCGCCCGCGCGATCGCGGCCATCGAAGCGGTGTGCGTGGAACGGGCTACTGGCGGGCGCGCTGCTTGATGCGCGCGGTGAGTTCCTGGACCTGGTCGTAGATCCGCCGCCGCTCGGCCATCTCCTTGCGGATCTTCTTGTCCGCGTGCATCACCGTCGTGTGGTCCCGGCCGCCGAACGTCTGCCCGATCTTCGGCAGCGACATGTCGGTCAGCTCGCGGCACAGGTACATCGCGATCTGCCGCGCCGTGGCAAGCGCTTTCGTCTTGCCCGGGCCGCACAGGTCGTCGACCGTCACGTCGAAGAACTCGGCCGTGGTCGCCATGATCGTCGGCGCGCTGATCTCCGGCGCTTGCGAGTCCGGGATCAGGTCGCGCAGCACGATCTCCGCGAGACCGACGTCCACCGGTTGCTGGTTCAGCGACGCGAACGCCGTGACGCGGATGAGTGCGCCTTCCAGTTCACGGATGTTCGCCTCCACGCGCGAGGCGATGAACTCCAGCACGTCGCCGGGCACGGCGAGCCGGTCCTGGGCCGCCTTCTTCCGCAGGATCGCGATCCGCGTCTCCAGCTCCGGCGGCTGGATGTCGGTGATCAGGCCCCACTCGAACCGCGTGCGCAGCCGGTCCTCCAAGGTCTCCAGCCGCTTCGGCGGCCGGTCCGAGGACACCACGATCTGCTTGTTCGAGTTGTGCAGGGTGTTGAAGGTGTGGAAAAACTCCTCCTGAGTACCTTCCTTGCCTTCCAGGAACTGGATGTCGTCCACGAGCAGGATGTCGATGTCCCGGTAGCGCCGCTGGAACGCGACCTTCCGGTCGTCGCGCAGCGAGTTGATGAAGTCGTTGGTGAACTCTTCGGTCGAGACGTACCGCACGCGCATGCCGGGGAACAGCCGCTGCGCGTAGTGCCCCACCGCGTGCAACAGGTGCGTCTTGCCCAGACCGGACTCGCCCCAGATGAACAACGGGTTGTAGGCGCGGGACGGCGCCTCGGCCACGGCGAACGCGGCCGCGTGCGCGAACCGGTTGGACGCACCGATGACGAACGTGTCGAACGTGTACTTCTCGTTGAGCCGGGTCTTCGACGTCTCGGGCTGTGCGGGGGCGGTGTAGGGCTGACCGGCGCTCGGCTGGCCGGAGAACATCGGCCAGATCTCGTGCGCGGCGGCCAGCGCCTCGCCCTCTTCGTCGACTTCTTCGTCACCGTCGTCCTCGGGGAGGACGGGCTTCACCGGTTCCGGCTGGTGGGGGCGTACGCGGCGCAACGCCGGCAGCATGCCGTCGTCGAGCGGCGGCATCTTCGGCGGCATCACCGGCACCTCGGTGGCGGCCACGGGAGTGGGTTCGGCCGCCGGCGGGCGGCCGGGTGATGGGTAGGGCGCCGGCGGGCCCGCCGGCGTTGGATACGGCGCCGGCGGCGGGGGCGGGCTGACCTCGGCGGTGTCCACCTTCACGGCCAGTGACACGGGGCGGCCGAGGCGGCGCGACAGGGCGTGCGTGATCGGGTCGCGCAGGGCGCGTTCGATGGCTTCCTTGGCGAAATCACTCGGAGCGGCGAGCAGAGCCGTGCCGTCGAGCAGGCCGATCGGGCGGGTGACGCGCATCCAGGCCCGCTGCTGCGGCGACAGCGTTCCGTCCGACAGCTCCCGGACCACCTGGTCCCAGACCACGCCCAGATTCAACTGGTGCTCGGACACCGACCTCGTCCCCTCCCCTCGTCACCCACCGACGACCCACCGAACCCGAAAACCACCCCAGACGGGTAGCTGGCGCACTCTGTCGGCCCCACGCGGCCCCCTCGTGGTCACCGCAGGCAGCAGGTATCCACAGGGTTGTCCACAACTGTGCACTAAATGTACGGCGACCCGCAGTCACTCCACCTGCGGGTGCGAACCTACGCCAGCCAGAGCCTCCACACCTTCCGACGGCGGCGCCGAGCACCTCGACGGGTGACTCAAGAGGAAGACACGCTAACAAAGCTCCGCGCCGTCCCACAAGACACCGTAGGAGCCAGGATTCCATGCCTCACGCCGCGTCGCCACTCGGTACCCCCCAGTGTTTCGCGGGGGCCGGTTGCCGCGGCCCGGAGCGGGGTGCGTACTCTCGATAGGTCTCCCGCGCGCGACGGGTTCATTTGCATGCGCGCGATACGAGACACCCCGAGCCTCTCCGGTGGTTCCAGCGTGCCGCCGGGGTATGTCGAGACCAGGAGTTAGCAGTGAGCAAGGGTAAGCGCACCTTCCAGCCGAACAACCGCCGACGCGCCCGGACCCACGGCTTCCGGCTGCGGATGCGTACTCGTGCCGGCCGCGCCATCCTGTCGGCCCGCCGTCGCAAGGGCCGCGAGAAGCTGTCCGCCTGATCGCGCCCCGTCGAGGTGCGTCGTGCTGCCCCGTGCCGCCCGGTTGCGGCGCAGTGAGGACTTCCGCGAGGTCATGCGCAGGGGTGCTCGGGCAGGCCGGCGTCGCCTCGTGGTGCACGCGGTCCACTCCACCGACCCGTCCGCGGGACTGCCGCGGACGGGTTTTGTGGTGAGCAAGGCCGTCGGCAACTCCGTGGTCCGCCACCGCGTCACCCGGCGCCTGCGGCACCTCGTCCTTCGGCACCTCGGAACCCTGCCACCCGGCAGTTCGTTGGTCGTGCGGGCCCTGCCGCCGGCGGCCACCGCGTCCAGTGCCGAACTCGGTGCCGACCTCGACGCGGCGCTGAAACGGCTGAGCCTGCTCCCGGGCCGCCCGTCGGACGGCTCGGCGACACCCCGGCCCGAGACGGCCGCGGACACGAGGGGCCACGCCGGTGAATGACGCCAGTACGGACGCACCGCAGAAGGTCGAGCGCCCCGGGCCGGTCGCCCGGGTCCTGCTGCTCCCCCTGCGGTTCTACCGCCGCTTCATCTCGCCCTACCTCCCGCCGAGCTGTCGCTTCTACCCCAGCTGCAGCACGTACGCGGTCGAGGCCCTGACCCGTTTCGGCGCCGCGAAGGGCAGCTACCTCGCCCTGCGGCGCCTGTTGCGCTGCGGCCCGTGGACCATGCCCGGCCGTGACCCGGTGCCCGAGGTGTTCTCCTGGCGCCACCGCCGACCTGGTTTGTCAACCGAGGAGTAGCTCAGTGCTCGACTTCATCTACTACCCCGTGTCCTTCATCTTGTGGTGTTGGCACAAGGTCTTCGGGTTCGTCTTCGGGGCCGACAACGCTATCGCGTGGATCCTCGCGATCATCTTCCTGACGTTCACGGTCCGCGGCATCATGTTCAAGCCGTTCGTGAACCAGGTCCGGTCGATGAAGAAGATGCAGGAGTTCGCGCCGGAACTGAAGAAGATCCAGAAGAAGTACGCGAACGACCGGCAGCGCCAGGCCGCGGAGATGCAGAAGCTCCAGAAGGAGCACGGCGTCAACCCGCTCGGCAGCTGTCTGCCGATGCTGCTGCAGATCCCGGTGTTCATCGGTCTGAACTGGGTGCTGCGCGCGTTCTCGATCAACCCGAACCCGGGCCAGCCGAAGACCGAGAACTACTTCTTCAACCAGCAGGGCGTCGAGTCCTACGTCAACGCGAAGCTGTTCGGCGTCAACATCGGTGACGCCATCCACAGCACCAGCATGCTCGGCGGTGTCAACGGCGGCTGGCACTGGGACGTCGCGCCGGTCGCGATCCCGCTGATGATCCTCGCGTCGATCCTGACCCATCTCACGGCACGGCACTCGGCGCAGCGGCAGAACCTGAACCCGGATTCGCTGACGCCGCAGACCGCGATGATGCAGAAGCTGACGATGTACATCTTCCCGCTGGGTGTGCTCGTGTTCGGTGCGTTCTTCCCGATCGGTCTGCTCTTCTACTGGCTGGCGAACAACGGCTGGACCCTGATGCAGCAGCGCCTGGTCTACACGCGGATCGACAAGGAAGAGGCGGAGAAGAAGGCCGAGGCGGCCGAGAAGCGCAACGCGCTCGCTCCGCGCCCGGGGGCGAAGCCGAAGCCGGGTCAGAAGCCGGTGCAGCAGCCGAAGTCGACCGGGGAGGACGCCGCGGCCGGCGACGGCCAGTCGGAGGAGCGGTCGGCGGGGCAGGGTAAGTCGGGTTCGAAGGCCGGTTCTCCACACCGCTTCCCGCAGCAGGGATCACGCCCGCAGAACGGCGCGGGACAGAAGCGCAAGAAGCCGTCGCAGGGCAGCAAGAACTCAGGACCGAAGGGCTCGGGGCAGAAGCGCCGCTGAGCGCTGGGAGCCCGGTGAAAGGAGATGACGATGGCGGAGACGATCGAAACGATCGACGCCGACGACGAAGCGCCCGCTGCCGAGGAGACGAGTTCGTCGACGGAGGACCTGCTGGTCCGCGAGGGCGACATCGCCGGTGACTATCTCGAGCGGCTGCTGGATCTGCTCGACTACGACGGGGACATCGACCTCGACGTGGAGAGCGGCCGCGCGATCGTGAGCATCGACGGCGGAGACGACCTGGAGAAGCTCGTCGGCGGACGCGGTCAGGTGCTCGAGGCGCTGCAGGAGTTGACCCGGCTCGCGGTGCAGCAGGAGACCGGTACCCGGAGCCGGCTGATGCTGGACATCGCGGGCTGGCGTGCGGGCCGCCGTGCCGAGCTGACCGAGCTCGGTCGCACCACCGCCGAGACGGTGAAGGAGACCGGCGAGAAGGTCCGGCTCCAGCCGATGAGCCCGTTCGAGCGGAAGGTCGTCCACGACGCGGTCGCGGCCGTCGGTGGCGTCAAGAGTGAGAGCGAGGGCGAGGAGCCCAAGCGGCGAGTCGTGGTGATGCCGGACGCGTAGGCGTTCGGTGCACACGGAGGCGGCCCACTTCGGTGGGCCGCCTTTTTGTTGCCCGGCGCTCCCCTGTCCGGCGCAGTTTCACGTGAAACCGGCCGCAGTTCCGGTCCCGCCTCCCCGTGATGATGTTTGCGTCGTGGAGAATCGGGAGCGTTGTCGTTTCACGTGAAACCCGGATTGGGGTGGCGAGTGGTTCCGGTGCCCGAGGTGGCGGCGCGAGTGTTCGGTGACGGCCTCGAGCGGGCCGTCGAGTTCGCGGGGATGCTCGAGCGGTACGGGGTCGAACGTGGGCTGATCGGTCCCCGCGAGGTGGACCGGTTGTGGGACCGGCACCTCCTCAACTCCGCGGTCATCGGCGAGCGCATCGACACCGGAGCGAAGGTGATCGACGTCGGCTCGGGGGGCGGCTTCCCCGGAGTACCGCTCGCGATCGCGCGGCCGGATCTGGACGTCGTGCTCATCGAGCCGATGGCGCGGCGTGCGGACTGGCTGAACGAGGTGATCGAAACCCTCGATCTGGACGTGATCGTCGAGCGAGGTCGAGCCGAGGAGAAGGTGCTCCGCAAGCGCATCGGGACCGCCGATGTGGTCACCTCCCGCGCGGTTGCTCCCCTGGCCCGCTTGGCGGCCTGGTGCCTCCCGCTGGTTCGTGAAGGTGGCATGATGCTCGCAGTCAAGGGAGTCAGTGCCCAGGACGAAATCGCTCGTGACGCGTCGGCGGTCGCCCGCGTCGGTGGGGGTGCTCCAGCGGTCTTCGAATGCGGTGTCGGTGTGCTCGATACGCCGACGACCGTGGTGCGGGTGGAGCGCGTGCGCGGTGTGCACGGCCGACGGCGTGCGGGATGACAGGATGGCGTACTGGATGGCTTGCGGAGGCCGGATCAGCATGAAGCGACCCATGTTCCACGTGAAACCAGCAGTGTCGATTGCGGAAAGGTGGCTCGGCCGGTGACCCCGCCTGCGTCAGACTGGACCCCCATTGCGGAAGAAGCCGTGCGCGCCGCCCGCGTGCTGCACCCGGACCCCAACTCCCTCCCCCGCCCGGACCGGCGCCGCGTCCTCACCGTCGCCAACCAGAAGGGCGGTGTCGGCAAGACGACGAGCACGGTGAACCTCGCCGCCGCCCTCGCCGTGCACGGCCTCAAGACCCTCGTCATCGACCTGGATCCGCAGGGCAACGCCAGCACCGCGCTCAACGTGGACCACCGCTCCGGCACCCCCTCCATCTACGACGTGCTCCTGGGGGACCTTCCGCTCGGGGAGGCGATGGCGGTCAGCGAGCAGTCTCCGAACCTGTTCTGCGTTCCTGCGACCATCGACCTCGCCGGCGCCGAGATCGAGCTCGTCGAGATACCGTCCCGTGAGTCGCGGCTCAAGGAAGCTCTCAACGGTGATGTGGTGGACCAGCTCGGTATGGACTACGTCTTCATCGACTGCCCGCCCTCGCTCGGGCTGCTCACGGTGAACGCGATGGTCGCCGCCCGCGAGGTCCTCATCCCGATCCAGTGCGAGTACTACGCGCTCGAAGGGCTCGGCCAGCTGCTCAGCAACATCGAGTTGGTGCAGCGACACCTCAACCCCGCCCTCACCGTCTCGACGATCCTCCTCACCATGTACGACGGCCGCACGAAGCTGGCCGACCAGGTGACCGCCGAGGTGCGCGAGCACTTCGGTGACGTCGTCCTGAAGACCGTGATCCCCCGCAACGTGAAGGTGTCCGAGGCGCCCAGCTACGGCCAGACGGTGCTGGCGTACGACCCGGGCTCGCGGGGTGCGATGAGCTACGTCGATGCGGCACGGGAGCTGGCCGAGCGCGGAACCGGTAACGGAACGAGGAGGGGCATGTTATGACCGAGCGCAGGGGTGGACTGGGGCGCGGCCTGGCCGCGCTGATCCCGACCGGGCCGTCGGCGGGCGAGAACGCGGCTTCGTCGCGTCCGGAGACGCCGCCGCGCAACGGCGACAAGGACTGGTTCACCGCCAACAGCGAGGTCGTACCGGGCGGTGAGGTGGCGGGCGCCGTCTACCGTGAGATCCCGACCAGCGCGGTCAAACCGAACCCCAAGCAGCCGCGGCAGGTCTTCGACGAGGACGCGCTCGCCGAGCTGGAGCACTCCATCCGCGAGTTCGGCCTCATGCAGCCGATCGTGGTGCGGGAGCTGGGCAACGGCGAGTACGAGCTCGTCATGGGCGAGCGTCGTCTGCGTGCCTCGCAGCGGGCCGAGCTCGAACACATCCCGGCCATCGTCCGGCAGACCGCTGACGAGGCGATGCTGCGCGACGCCTTGCTGGAGAACATCCACCGCGTCCAGCTGAACCCGCTCGAAGAGGCGGCCGCCTACCAGCAGCTGCTCGACGAGTTCGAGGTGACACACGAGGAGCTGGCCACGCGGATCGGTCGCAGCCGCCCGGTCATCACCAACACCATCCGCCTGCTGAAGCTCCCCCTCCCCGTGCAGCGCCGCGTCGCGGCTGGAGTGCTCTCGGCTGGGCACGCCCGCGCACTGCTCTCGCTCGAAGACCCCGAGGCGCAGGAGGAGCTGGCCACCCGGATCGTGGCCGAAGGTCTGTCGGTCCGGGCGACCGAGGAGGCGGTGACCCTCAAGAAGAGCGAGGCGCCGGCCAAGCCGAAGGCCGCTCCCCGCAAGCCGTTGCAGGCTCCCGGTCTGCAGGATCTGGCTAACCGGCTGTCGGACACCTTCGACACGCGGGTCAAGGTCGATCTCGGCCGCCGCAAGGGACGCATCGTCGTCGAGTTCGGCTCGATCGACGATCTGGAGCGGATCGTGGCGATCATGGACCCGAATCGGGCGAATCGGGCGGGCGGAACCGATGAGGAATGACACCGGGACGTTTCGTCACGGTGATGATTTGATCTAGTACGAGCACGGGCCGCCTTCCGACCGGAAGGCGGCCCGTGGTGGTTCCGGGGACTAGGCGGACCGGCGGATCGCCCGCGCGACGAGATCGGCGAAGACCTCACCCAACGACGTGCCGGCGGTCTCGATCGCCATCGGCACCGTCGACGTCTCGGTCAATCCCGGCGAGGAGTTCACCTCCAGGAACTGGACGGTGCCGTCGGCGGACACGATCGCGTCCGTGCGGGAGATGTCCCGCAGGCCGAGCAACCGGTGCACGGCGACGGCGAGCTCGCCGACCGCCTTCGCGGACTCCTCCCCCAGCCGGGCCGGGGCGAAGAAGTCGGTCAGTCCGGCGGTGTAGCGCGAGGTGTAGTCGTACACGCCGCTTTCCGGCACGATCTCGACCGCCGGCAGGGCCTCCGGCTCGCCGTCCCGCTCGACGACAGCCACCGCCACCTCGACCCCGTCAACGAGCCGTTCGGCCAGCACGGTGTCGCCGTAGGCGAAGCACCCGACCATCGCGGCCGGCAGTTCGGCGGCGTCCCGCACCACCTGGGCGCCCAGCGCCGATCCGCCCTGGTCGGGCTTGAGGATCAGCGGCAGGCCCAGGTGGTCGACGATCGCGTCCAGCACGCCCTGCGCGCCCAGCTCGCGGAACGTGCTGTGCGGCAGCACGACCCAGTCCGGTGTCGCGTACCCGGCGGCGGACAGCACGGCCTTCGCGGTCGGCTTGTCCCAGGCCCGGCGGCACCCGTGTGAGCTGGTGCCCACGTACGGTACCCGCAGCATCTCCAGGACGGTCTGCACCGAGCCGTTCTCACCCTGGCCGCCGTGCAGCGCCACGACGGCCGCGTCGGGCCGCTCGGAGCGCAACCGGTCGAGCAGGCTCGCGTCGGTGTCCCACTCCTCGACGGTCAGGCCCTGCTCCCGCAGCGCGGCGGACAGCCTGCGGCCGGACCGCAGCGAGACATCGCGCTCATGCGAAAGCCCGCCCGCGAGAACGGCGACGGTCGGCATAACCACGCCGGCACTCTCCTCAATCAGCAGTCTACTGTGGACGCAACAGCGATCAGGCCGTGTCCGGCGACGGAGTCTCCGGCCCGGGGATCGCGCGCATGTGCACGTTACCGAACGTCCGCATCAGGTCCATTTCGGACTCAAGCACGGCGGCGAGGCGCCGCACGCCCTCCTTGATCCGCTCCGGCGTCGGGTAGCAGTACGACAGCCGCATCTGCCTGCTGCCGAACCCGTCCGCGTAGAAACCGGTTCCGGACGCGTAGGCGACCCGGGCGGTGACCGCGCGCGGCAGCATGGCCTTGGTGTCCACGCCCTCGGGCACCGTCACCCAGACGTAGAACCCGCCGTCCGGGTGTGTCCAGCTGCACCCCGGCGGGAGGTACTGCTCGAGGGCGGACAGCATCGCGTCCCGCCGCTCCCGGTAGTTCTCGCGGAAGGTCTTGATCTGGCCCACCCAGTCGTGCGTGGCGAGGTACCGCGACACGATCATCTGGTTGAACGTCGGCGGGCACAGCGTGGCCGACTCCGCCGCGAGCACCAGCTTCTCGCGCACCGCGTGCGGGGCCAGCACCCAGCCGACCCGCAGCCCGGAGGCGAAGGTCTTGGAGAACGAGCCCAGGTACACCACGTTGTCCGGATCCAGTGAGCGCAGCGCCGGGTAGGTCTGGCCGTCGAAGCCGAGCAACCCGTACGGGTTGTCCTCGACCACCAGCACACCGTGCGTGCGGCAGATCGCGAGGATCTCGGCCCGGCGCTCCACCGCGAGCGTCACGCCGGCCGGGTTGTGGAAGTTGGGGATCGTGTAGAGGAACTTGACGCGCTCACCGGCACGTTCGGCGGCGGCGAGGGCCTCCCGAAGCGCCTCCGGCACCAGCCCCGCCTCGTCCATCACGACGTGCACGACCTTGGCCTGGTAGGCGGCGAACGAGCCGAGCGCGCCCACATAGGAGGGCCCCTCGGCCAGCACGACGTCGCCGGGGTCGCAGAACAGCCGGGTGACCATGTCGAGGCCCATCTGCGAGCCGACGGTCACCACGATGTCGTCGGAGTGCGCGGCGATGCCCTCCATCGCCATGACCTCGCAGATCTGCTCCCGCAGCACCGGCACGCCCTGCGCGGAGCCGTACTGCAGGGCGACCAGGCCGTCCTCCGCGATGATCTCGCCGACCTGCGTGGACAGGCTGTCCAGCGGGAGCGCGGCGAGGTTCGGCATCCCACCGGCGAGCGAAACCACCTCGGGCCGGCTGGCGACCGCGAAGAGCGCTCGGATCTCCGACGCCGTCATGCCGGCCGTGCGGGCGGCGTAACGGGCGAGGTGGGGATCGAGGTCGCGGCGGCCGGTGTGCTCGGGTGGGTTCGTCGTCATCGCACTTCGCTCGGTCGAATGGGCAGTTTCCCGAGTGTAACCACTCGTCCTTGTGATATTCCCGGCCTTTCGGCGTGGGTCACAGGCGCCTATTCTCGGATGCGGCCGAGCAGGCTGTGGCGATCCGCCGTGCCCTGCTGCACGTCAGGCCGGCCGCCGCGAATCCGGGGAGGGGATCAGGTGTCGCGTCGAGTCGTGGGCGTCACCCTCGACAACCTGGAACACCTGCCCAAGCACTGCCGCCGGTGCGTGTACTGGGAGCTCGCGCCGCACCTGCGGGCGCAGGCGGAGGAGTTCGGTCAGACCGAGGTCGAAAAGGAGGCCTGGGTCTCCTCGGTGCTGCTGGAGTGGGGTTCCTGCGGCCGGATCATCTACAGCGATTCACTGCCCGTCGGGTTCGTGCTCTACGCGCCGCCGAACCTGGTGCCGCGCTCGATCGCGTTCCCCACGTCCCCGCCGAGCGCCGATGCCGTGCTGCTGACGAGCTTCCAGGTGCTGCCGGAATTCCGTGGTGGCGGGCTGGGCCGCACCCTGGTGCAGGCGGTGGCCAAGGACATGACGCGCCGCGGTGTGCGTGCGATCGAGGCGTTCGGTGACGCGCGGCCGGACGACGCGGACAACGAGCTGCTGGGGCACACCTGCGTGGTGCCCGCCGACTTCCTCAGCGCGGTCGGCTTCAAGACCGTGCGGCCGCACCCGAAGTGGCCGCGGCTGCGCCTGGAGATCCGCTCGGCGCTGTCCTGGAAGGAAGACGTCGAAGCCGCCCTCGAACGACTGCTCGGTCAGGTGAGCATCACCACGGCGGAGCCGAGCGCGGCCCGCGCCTAGACAGAGTTATCCACAGAAACGGTCCACAAGGCAGGGGTCGTCCACAGCTTCCTGTGGATGACTGCTGCCTATTCGGCCTTGGCGAGCTCGTGCGCCAGTACGTCGGCGAAGGTGAACGTACCGGTGGGCTGATCGCCCTCGCCGAGCAGGTACAGCCGCTTCACCGCGATCAGGATGCCCTCGGCCACGATGTCGCGGAACGCCGGGTCGGACAGCTTCGCGCGGTCACCCGGGTTGCTCAGGTAGCCGATCTCCATCCGCACCGCCGGACACCGCGTCAGCCGCAGGATGTCCCACGTCTTCGCGTGCGTCCGGCAGTCCAGCAGACCGGTGCGGGCGGCCACCTCACGTTGCAGGTAGCCGGCCAGCAGCTCACCCACGGTGGACGTGGTGCCAAGGCCGTTGCCGAAGTGGAACGACGCCACACCCTGAGCGTGCGGCGAGGAATTGCGGTCGCAGTGCAGCGACAGGAACAGGTCGGCGCCCGCGTTGTTGGCGAACGCGGCCCGCTCGGCCTCGGCCGGGCCGTTGTCCGGGCCGCGCGAGATCAGGGCCTCCATGCCGGTGGCCTTCATCCGGCCCTCGAGCCGGCGCGCCAGATCCCACACGATGTCGGCCTCGCGCAGCCCGGCGATCTCGACGCCCGGGTCGGCACCGCCGTGACCGGGGTCGATGACGATCCGCTTGCCGCGCAGCCGCGGACCGGACTGGCGAACCTGCTCCTGCTCGCGCAGCAGCACCGGACGCCCTCCCCGGGCACGCGGGGAGAGCTGGCGCAGGGCGCGGACCGTCGCCGGGCCGCAAATACCGTCGATGACCAGGCCGTAGTCGCGCTGGAAGCTGCGCAGCGCCTGCTCCGTCTTCGGGCCGAACACGCCGTCCGGGCGGCCCGCGTCGTAGCCCAGTTCGGTGAGCCGGTCCTGCAGCGTGAACACGTCGTCGCCGTGCACCGGCGCGGAGATCAGGTAGGCCAGCGGCCGGCTGCCCAGGTGGAAGGTCGCGCCACGCAGCACGTGGTAGGTGGCCGACCCGACGACGCCGTCGATGAGCAGGCCACGCCGCTGCTGGAAACCGCGAACGGCCCGTTCGACCTCGTGATCGAACAGGTTGCCGGCGTCCGGCCGGAGCAGGCCGATCGAGGCCAGCATCGACCTGATCTCAGCGACATCGTCCCCGACGTCGCCGCGGCGGAGCACCCGCATGCACTCCTCGCTCTTCCTTGGGCATCGATCAAAAACCGATGCGGCACAAACAGTATCGGGCTAGCCTCGAGTACCCATTCTGCCCTGAGAACTCTCCGTGACCACGTGGGGCCGGTCGGTGCGTCATCCGGGCGGGTGGCATGGAAAGACCCGGGGGGCCGTCCTGGGAAGACGCGCACCCCCGGGTCTGGGTTGCCCGGGTCAGGCGATTACGTCAGACAGATCCGAGAGCAGCGCGGCCTTCGGCTTCGCGCCCACGATCTGCTTCACCGGCTTGCCACCCTGGAACAGGATCAGCGTCGGGATCGACATGACCTGGTAGTCCCGGGCGGTGCCCGGGTTCTCGTCGATGTCGAGCTTGGCGACGGTCAGCTTGTCCTTGTGCTCGGCGGCGATCTCCTCGAGCACCGGGGCGACCATCTTGCACGGCCCGCACCAGGTCGCCCAGAAGTCCACCAGGACCGGCTTGTCGCTGGTCAGGACGTCGTCGGCAAAGGACTGGTCGGTCACCTTGACGGTGTCGGACATTTCATCTCCCTAACTCGGTACGGGCTGGAATCAGTTCGCGGGGCCGTAGCCGCCGCCCACGAGCTCGGGCGCGACCTCGGCGTTCTCGGTGCCGGCGTGTTCGGCCAGCCAGCGCTCGGCGTCGATGGCGGCGGAGCAGCCGGAGCCGGCGGCGGTGATGGCCTGCCGGTAGGTGTGGTCGACCAGGTCACCGGCGGCGAACACACCCGGCAGGTTGGTGTAGGAGGAGCGGCCCTTGGTCAGGACGTAGCCCTCCGCGTCGAGGTCGATCTGGCCCTTGACCAGCTCGCTGCGCGGGTCGTGCCCGATCGCCAGGAAGAAACCGGTGACGTCGAGCACCGACTCCTCGCCGGTGACGGTGTCCCGGAGCTTCAGGCCGGCGACGGTGGTGTCCCCCACGACCTGGACGACCTGCTTGTTCAGCGCCCACTTGATCTTCTCGTTGGCGCGGGCGCGCTCGAGCATGATCTTGGAGGCGCGGAAGTCCTCGCGCCGGTGCACGATCGTCACCGAACGGGCGAACCTGGTGAGGAAGGTGGCCTCCTCCATCGCCGAGTCGCCACCGCCGAGCACCGCGATGTCCTGCTCGCGGAAGAAGAACCCGTCACAGGTCGCACAGGCCGAGACGCCACGCCCGAGCAGTTCCTGCTCGCCGGGAACGTTCAGGTAGCGGGCCGCCGAACCCATGGCCAGGATGACCGCCTTGGCCGCGTAACGCGTGCCGTGCGCGGTGACGTACTTGACGTCACCGTCCAGCTCGAGTTTCTCCACGTCCTCGGCCCGCAGCTCCGCGCCGAAGCGCTCGGCCTGCTTGCGCATCTCCTCCATCAGGTCCGGGCCCTGGATGCCGTCCCGGAAACCGGGGAAGTTCTCGACCTCGGTGGTGGTCATCAGCGCGCCGCCGAACTGGGAACCCTCGAAGACGAGCGGTTCCAGCTGGGCACGCGCGGCGTACACCGCGGCCGTGTACCCGGCCGGACCCGACCCCACGATGATGAGGTTCCGAACGTTTTCCGCTGCCACCCGTAGACCTCCGCTCGTCGTGACCTGCGTACCAGGCTCAACACGATCGTAGGGTCCGCTGTTCCCGGGGTGACACGGCTCGCCCCCGTGACGGAGCAGCGTCAGCCGATCACCTTGTCCAGCAGGACGCCGGCGTCACCCGCACCGCAGGTCGGGGCGAAGGCGATCAGCCGGAACTTGGCCAGCTGCCCCGTGGTCAGCAAGGTCAGCACGGCGGGCTGCCCGTCGATGCTGCCCGGCCGGACCCCGATGGGCTTCGCGGTGTCGGCGAACCCGGCGGCGGACAGGCACGCGTGCAGCCGGTCCGCCGTACCCAGCGGGCCGTAGTCGAACGTGCCCTGGAGCTGGCCGGCCGCGCTCGCGGCCTGGTCGCCGCGGAGGTTCAACGGCGGCTGCGCGGCGCTCTGGCCGGGAGCCGGCGCGGCCACGTTCCCGCCCGGGGACGGTGCGGGGCCGCTGGGGGTGGCGATCGCGACGGCGGCCACCGCGGCGGCAGCCACGGCCACCACCCCGCTGATCCAGCCGAGCCGCTTGGTCCGCCGGCGGCGGGCCGCGTCGAGGCTCACCACCGGCGCCAGGCCGGGCTGCTGCGGCGGCGGGAACGCCCGGCGGGCCTCCTCGGCGAGCACCGCGTCCAGCCGGGTCGCGTACTCGGCCGGCATGGGTGGCACGTCCGCGCGCAGGTCCGCCAGGCCGGCGGTGGTCGCCTCCAGCGCCGCAACGATCGCGCGCGCCTCGGGATCGGCGTGCACCCGCGGCCACAGCCGCGCGGCCTCCGCGGCGTCCAGGGCACCGGCGTGCAGGTCGGCGAGCAGGTCGACAGACCAGGGCGGGCCGGCGGCCTCGATCCCCCGACTCTCGTCCGTCATCGTCCCTCCCTCTCGCGCTGTGCCCCAGGCCGGCCGCGCTCCCGTTTGCTTTCGGAAGCTGGGACGCCTACCGGTGCATCCGGGTTCCGGAGGTGACCGAGAACTTTGGCGAGTTTGGCGCGGCCCCGGGCGCAGCGGCTCTTCACGGTGCCCTCGGCGATGCCCAGCATCCGGGCGGTCTCGCTCACCGAGTACCCCTCCACGTCCACCAGCACGATCGGTAAGCGCTGGTCCTCCGGGAGCTGGGCCAGCGCATCCTTGATGACCAGACGGGTCTCCCGGTCGGCCATCGAGTCCCGCGGCGTCGCGGGCTCCTGCACCCCGGTCTCCGGCAGGGGCACCGTCGGGCGGGCCTGCCTGCGCCGGATCCGGTCCAGGCACGCGTTCACCACGATCCGGTGCAACCAGGTGGTGACCTGCGACTCCGCGCGGAAGTTCGCCGCCGCGCGGAAGGCGGAGATGAAGGCTTCCTGCAGGGCGTCGGAGGCTTCCTCGGGATCGCGCAGGGTGCGCAGGGCCACCGCCCACATGCGGTCCCGATGCCGGCGGACCAGTTCGGTGAACGCGTGCGGATCGCCCGACGCGTGCGCCGCAAGGAGGTCGGCGTCCGTTGGTGCAGCTGCGGTCACCCGCAGCACACTACTGGGCGGGCAGGAACGTCAACTCGCCGATCTGGGACTGGAAGCCCTTGTCCGTGTTGCTCAGCTTCGTGATCCAGACGATCACGTATTGCGCCTGCTGGGGCTGCGCAAGGGTGACGTCGGTGGTGGCCCCGTTCAGCGTCGCCGTGCCGACCACCCGCGTATCGGCCAGCTCGGGGTCACGCGAGCTGGCGAGGCGGATCTCGACGGTGGTGCCCGGGCTGTTCGCGGCGATCGTGACCTTGGCCAGGTTGATCGGCTTGTCGAAGCTCGCGAGCAGGCCGACGCCCTCCTTGATGGCCGGGAACTGCTGCCGGTACTGGTCGGTGCGCCAGATGGTGCCCGGGTCGCCGTCCACCGCGTTGCGGGCGCGGCTGGTGTTGTCGCCGTTGCCGTCCGGGTTGTAGACCGTGACGCTCGACGGCCCGACCGCCGCACCGATCTGCGCCTGACCGCCGCTCGGTGGGGGTGCCACGGACGACGAGCCGGCCGGCGCGGACACCGGCGTGGTCGGGTTCGCCACGTTGATCGGCGGGCCGCCCGTGCCCGGGTCGTCCTGGAAGAAGCTGATCGCGAGCATGCCCAGCCAGGCGAGGATGCCGACCGCGGCGACGACCAGGACGGTGACGCCGAGCGCGAGCTTGCGGCGCCGCGCCCGGTCCTTCACCGGCTTCTTCGTCGTCCAGATCGTGTTGTCGCCGTCGGCATCCATCTGGGCCTTGATCAGCTGTGTGCGCTCCTCGGCCTCGGCCGCCATCTCCAGCGCACGCACGATCGCGGCGCTGGTGCGGATACCGCCCGGGCCGCCGTCCTCGACCGTGCGCACGGCCAGCGACGACAGTTCCTGCGGCACCGATGACTGGAGCGACCGCGGCGGCACGAGCCGCCCGTTCGGCGAGTGTGGCGCCGCCGGGATCGCGGCCGGGCCGCCCGGCAGCGGCCACCGGCCGGTGAGCAGCAGGTACAGGATGCCGCCGATGGCCTTGACGTCGTCGCGCAGCGTCGCGTCCGGCAGCGGGCCGGGGAACGCCAGACGCAGCGAGCCCTCGGTGGTCAGCCGCAGGCGCTGCGGGTGGTCCAGTCCGAGCACGAGGCCGGAGTGGTGGGCCCGTTCGACCGCCTCGGCCAGCCGCTGGACCATCCGGGCCGCCGCGAGCGGCTGGACCGGCCGGTCGGCGACCAGGTCGATCAGGTCGGTGCCCTTGGTCCACTCGGTGACCACCACGCCCAGCAGGCCCTCACCGGAGGTGATCCCGTTGCCGAGCGTGAGTACGTCGAGCACGCGGGCGACCGCTTCGTGGTTGAACTTCGCGGCGTGCGTGGCCCTTTCGAGGGTCTTACGCGCCTGACGTGCGGCTTCGGCGTCCGCGGGGTCGCCGACGAGCAGCGTCAGCGCGACGTCCCGCCGCAGCTGGCCGTCCCGCGCACGCCACAGGTGGGCGCCCGCCCGCTCGTCGATGCCGAACTGGGCGAGCAACCGGTACCGGCCGTCCCCGACGACGCTGCCCGGCGCGAGGGAGCCTCCCCGCGCGCGGACGCCCGTCCGGGTCGGACCGGACTGCTCGCTCCGCTTCTCGTTCACCCCACGCTCGCTTTCCGCGTCTCGAGGTCGAGGGTACGTGAACCCGCGGCATCAGACAGACTGATCGCCTGCGTCGTTCGTTACCCGCGCTTGATCAAACGGGTGATTCTCTTCGTGGCCGGTGCCAGCTCGTCCACCTTCAGCAGCGCGAGCACGCCGAACGACACGCCCAAGCCGACCACACCCTGCAGGATCAGCTTGATCCAGGCGGTCGGCCTGGGGCCGAAGTCCGGCACGATCCAGCCCACCGCGACGGCGGCGGCCACCCCCAGCACGCTCGCCACCAAGGTGAACAGGATGACGCCGAGCACGCGCCTGCTGCGCAGGTTGCCCAGGCTCACCCACAGCCAGACCTGGCCCATGATCGCGCCGACCACGAACGTCAGCGAGTTCACCATCATCGCGCCGAGCACGATGGTCTTGGGGTCGAGCAGCACCGGGCACAGGTACAGCAGCGGGATCTTGACCAGGGTCATCACGACCATGATCAACGTGGGGGTGCGGGCGTCCTTCATCGCGTAGAACACCCGCAGCTGGAGCATGACCAGCGCGTACGGCAGCAGGCCGAACGCCGAGATGGCCAGCGCCTCGCCCAGCCGGGATGCATCCGCGGTCGTGTTCTGCCCGCCGCTGAACAGCGCCACACCGACCGACGTGCCGATCACCGACATGACCGCCGCGATCGGCACCAGCATCACGGTCGAGATGCGCGAGGCGTAGGACAGGTCGGCGACCACCTTGCGGGTGTCCCCGTCGGCGGCGTTGCGCGACAGCCGCGGCATGATCGCGGTCAGCAGCGAGACGCCGATCACGCCGTAGGGCAGCTGGAACAGCAGCCACGCGTTCGAATAGATCGTCACGCCGCCCGGGTCACCGGTGGTCAGCACCCGGGTGTTGACGGTGAAGCCGATCTGGCTGACCGCCACGTACCCGAGGATCCACAGCGCGAGCCCGCCGAACTCCTTCATGCGCTTGTCGATGCCCCAGCGCCACTTGAACCGGAACCCGCTGCGCAGCAGCGGCGGCACCAGCATCAGCGCCTGCACCACGATGCCCAGCGTCACGCCGATGCCCAGCAGCAACAGCTTCGGCTGGCCCATCTCCACCGGGTCGTAGCTGATCTTCCCCGGGGTGAGCATGAACACCGCCAGCGTCACGATGACCACGAGGTTGTTCACCACCGGCGCCCACGCGGGCGGCCCGAAGACCTGCTTGGCGTTGAGGACCGCCGACAGCAGCGCGAACAGGCCGTAGAACAGGATCTCCGGCAGCAGCAGCCGGGCGAACGCCGTGGTCAGCTCGGGACTGGTCTTGCCCGGCGAACCGTCCAGGTACAGCGAGGTCAGCCACGGCGCGGCCGCCACCGCGATCACCGTGCCGATCACGAGCAGCACGAACGCGACCGTCAGCATGCGCTGCGTGTAGGCCAGGCCGCCGTCCTTGTCGTCCTGCGACCGGACCAGCAGCGGCACCACGACACTGCTGAGCACACCACCCAGCAGCAGCTCGAAGACGATGTTCGGCAGCGTGTTGGCGATGTTGAACGAGTCGTTGACCACGCCGGTGCCCACGGCCCACACCAGCAGGATCTTCCAGAGGAACCCGGTGATCCGGCTGATCAGGGACGCGATCGCGATCCGGCTGCTGGACTTCGCCAGCGACGGCGCGACCGGCTTCTCCGGCGCCTCGACCGGTGCGTGGAACCCGGTCGCGTCCAGGCCCGGCCCCTCGCCGAACGAGGCCGACGGCGGGGCCGAGATGCGCGGCATCATCCGCGTCGCGAGCGCGTCGTAGGGGCGCAGCACGTCCGGGTCGGCCACCGGCCAGCGGCTACTGCCCTGCACACCGCTGATCCGCGGGATCAGCAGCGTCGCGTCGGGGTCGTTCGGCGGCAGCGGCGGCGCCCCGAACGGCATGCTGTCCTGGGGCCGCTGACGCTCCTGCCGCCACGGACGCACCGGCTGCCGCCGGTCCGGCGGGGCCTGCCGGCCCGTCGGCGGGACCGGCTGGCTGCGCTCCGGTGGCGGCTGGTGCCGCGGCGGCTGCGCGATCCGCTCAGGGGGCAGCTGCCCCTGCTGGCGGGTCGCCCGCTGCGGCCGCGGCCTGCCGTTCACCGCGGGCGGGATGCGGCGGGTCTCCTCCTGCCGAGCGCGCTCCGGCGGCGGGCGCCGGGTTGCGCGGTCGGCGGGACGCTCGGGTGGCCACCCCGGGTCTCTGTCCAACGCGCGCCCAATCCTCGCCGGTCCGGTTCTGGCACCCCAGAGTAGTCGGTCAGGCCCGGCGCGCCCGGACACGACGGTAGATCTGCCGCGCGGAGAGCAGGACCAGTGCCGCGGCACCCGCGATCGTGAGGACCAGTGTCACCACGCCGTACTCGTTCGACCGCAGCTCGAAGCGGGCGGGGTGGCCCAGCGGCGTGCCGCCGGGAGTGGTGAGCGACACGGTCAGGTTGAACACACCGGCACGCAGCGCCTCGGCCGGGATCCGTTCGCTGCCGCCCAGGCCGGCCGGGATCAGGCGGTCCGGCACCTGCTCGACCCGCAGGCCGGGTGTGTTGCTCAGCGAGATCCGCACCGCGATCTGCACGGGCAGCCGGTTGTTGAACGACACGGGCAGCGGCGCGGACCCGGACGCCATCGAGATCGGCACCGACGGGGTGTCCACTGTCACCCGGCCGAGCAGGCCGTCCAGCTCGGAGCGCGCGTCGGCGGCGGACGCCTCCGCCGCACCCCGCGTCGGGCGCCAGGCCGACGACGTGCTGCGGAGCAACGCGAACCGCAGCGGTTCGAGCAGCTCGGCCGGCTGGACCCGGGCGGCCGGGTCGATCTGCATCGCGCCCTGCAGGTCGGCCATCGTGGACTCGATCGAGTTCATCTGCTCCGTGACCGACGACGGCGTCGCGGTGGCGAGGTCTTCGGCCGTGTAGGTCATCTTCGCGCTGCCGGTGCTCACCGCCGTCAGCAGCGTGGGCAGCGGTAGCGGGGTCAGCATGCCCCGCTGGACGAAGTCGCCCACGTTGCGCAGGAACCCGGTCAGCTCGTCTTGTGAAGCGGTCCACCGGTGTGGCGGCGCGACCAGGACCGGGCGGGACGGGGTCCCGGACAGGCCACCGCGGAACGCGAGCGCCGCCAGCCCGTTCTGGGCGGCGATATCGGGGTCGTCCACCGGCGTCTCCGACGTCGCCGCCGCGCCGGGGGCTCCGGCCAGCCCGGTCAGGACGAGAGGGTCGGCCTGCTGGGCGCGCAGCTGGGTGCCGTCCAGCCGGACCGGGCCGGCTGCCGGAGTGGTGGCGGAATCCACCGGATCGGTGATCAGGGTGCGCACCCCGGCGCTACCCAACGCGGTCAGCGTGCTCTGGTCCAGCGCTCCGTCGGCCCACAGCACGCCGTTCTGGGGTGCGACGTCGAGCAACTCCTGCACCCGTGCGCCGGTGTCCAGCGCGAACGGCAGCAGGTCGCCGCCGCGGACCTTGGTCACCGCGGTCAGGTCCGCGTCCGCGTAGGGCAGCTGCACCACGCACTGCCCGGCGACCAGCTCACGCAGCGACTGAAGCCAGATCTTGGCGGTCTCCGCGCCGGTGCCGCCGACCGTGCCGGTGGCGGTGCGGACCTGGTAGCCGTGGGACATGGCCTCGACGGTGTCCAGCAGGTCCGGGTCGATCGCGTAGCACAGCGACCGGGTCACCTGCTGATCGTCGCGGACCGCGCTCGCCGACTCGACCAGGGCGTAGAGGCGGCCGCCGGGGCGCAGCTCGCCGGCCAGCACGTCGTCGGAGAGCACCGCGGTGCCACCGAGCGGCGCGGCCACGATCCGCGGGCGGGTGTCGGCGATCGGCCACAGCATCGTGAACGCCGCCGCGGGGTTGTCCTGGCCGGTCACGGTCTTGCCGGGTGCGGACAGCACGGGCAGCAGCATGCTCATCGACGCCAGCCGAGCGGGGCCGCCGTAGGCCGGGGTGCCGTTGACGTTGACCAGCAGCGGGTACAGCCCCGGGCTGCCGATGCGCAGGTTGCCGCGCGTGCCGTCGAGCCGGACCGTGACCGCGAGCTGGCCGGTCTGACCCGGTTCGAGCGTGGACGGCTCGATGTCGATGAAGTCGGTGCTCGACACCGCGGCCGCGGCCGTGCCGCTCATCGCGGCCCGCACCTGGCGTTCGGTGGTGACCTTCTCACCCAGTTCGAGGCGCACCTGCAGCTTGCTGATCCGCCGGTCGCCGACGTTCGTCACGGTGCCGGCGACGTTGAGCGTCGCCGAAGTCGCGGTGACCACGCGCGGGTTGAGCTGCGCGACGTCCAGCCGCAGGCGGCTCGGCGCATCGGTCTGGGCACCCGCGGTGACCGGGACGAGCATCGCGAGGAGGAACGCAACCAACCCGGTGGCGGCGAACCGCTTCACTCCGGCACTCCTTCAGTCGCTCGCGTGTCGTCGCCGAACAGCTCCCTGGCCTTGCGAACCAGCTTGCGCTCGTCGGTGTAGGCGAGCCGGGTCTCCAGGTCGGCGACCGGCACCCAGGCCACCTCGGTGACCTCCGAGTCCTCGTCGGACAGCTCGCCACCGGTGGCTTCCAGCAGGAAATGATGCACCGTCTTGTGCACCCGCCGCCGCTCGGCCACGAACCAGTAGTCGATGGTGCCGAGCGGCCGCAGCACTTGCGCGGAGATGCCCGTCTCCTCCTTCACCTCGCGCACCGCAGTCTGCTCTTTCGTCTCACCCTGCTCGATGTGCCCCTTCGGCAGGGACCACAGCAGCTTGCCGTGGCGGTCCAGCCTGCCGATCAGGACGGCGTTCTCCCGGGCGGGGTCGAGCACCAGGCCGCCGGCGGAGGTCTCCACGGAGGTCGTCATCCGCCTGCTGCGTCGGCGACGCGACCGGCGCCGCGGTTTACCCCCGCCGGAGCGACCGGCCGATCCAGACATGCTGCGATGCTAGTGCGTGGCGGCCGTGTGCGGCCGGTACTGCGTAGCTGACTGTTCACTCCTGGTCGATGGGTAGGCTGGTCCCTCGTGTCTGTCATGGTTGCGTCCACCCAGTTCACCTCGGAGGCGGTTCGATCCCGGTGAACGAGCTGACCGCGAAACGGAACGCGGTGACCGAGCTGATGCGGATCTCGCCGCTCGCCGACGAGCTGGCCGGGCTGTTCGCGACGGCCGGCCACCGGTTGTACCTGGTTGGCGGCAGTGTGCGGGACGCGCTGCTCGGCCGCCTGTCCGCCGACCTCGACTTCACCACCGACGCCCGCCCGGAGCAGATCCTGAAGATCGTCCGCGGCTGGGCCGACGGCGTGTGGGAGGCGGGTATCGCCTTCGGCACCGTCGGCGTGACCAAGCGCGGGTCGACGCTGGAGATCACCACGTTCCGCGCGGACGTCTACGACCGGGTCAGCCGCAATCCCGAGGTGACCTTCGGCGACACGATCGAGGGTGATCTCAAGCGCCGCGACTTCACCGTCAACGCGATGGCGATCGACTTGTCGACCAAGCAGTTCGTCGACCCGTACGACGGGATGGACGCGCTGCGGAAGCAGGTGCTCGACACCCCGGCTACGCCCGAGGAGTCCTTCGCCGACGACCCGCTGCGCATGCTGCGTGCCGCGCGGTTCGCCGCCCAGCTCGGCTTCGCGCCCGCGCCGCGCGTGGTGACCGCGATGACCCAGATGGCCGGCGAGATCGAGCGCATCACCGCCGAGCGGGTGCAGACCGAGCTGTCGAAACTGCTCCTCGGCCGGTTCCCGCGCCGCGGCCTGGAGCTGATGGTCGACACCGGACTGGCCGACCACGTCCTGCCCGAGGTGCCCGGCATGCGGCTGGCCATCGACGAGCACCACCAGCACAAGGACGTCTACCAGCACTCGCTGACCGTGCTGGAACAGGCGATCGCGCTGGAGCGGCGCGACGACCCGGACGCCGAGCCGGACCTGGTGCTCCGGCTGGCGGCGCTGCTGCACGACATCGGCAAGCCGGCCACCCGCCGGTTCGAGCCTGGCGGCGGGGTGAGCTTCCACCACCACGAGGTGGTCGGCGCGAAGATGGCCCGCAAGCGTTTGCGCGCCCTGAAGTACCCCAAGCAGATCATCGAGGACGTCGTCCAGCTCGTGTTCCTCCACCTGCGGTTCCACGGCTACGGCAAGGGCGAGTGGACCGACTCGGCGGTCCGCCGGTACGTGACCGACGCCGGTCCCCTGCTCCCCCGGCTGCACAAGCTGGTGCGCGCCGACTCCACCACCCGCAACAAGCGCAAGGCGGCCGCGCTGCAACGCACCTACGACGAGCTCGAGGAGCGGATCGCCCGCATCCAGGCCGAGGAGGACCTCGCCAAGGTGCGGCCCGACCTCGACGGGAACGAGATCATGAAGATCCTCGGCCTGCCGCCCGGCCCCATGGTCGGCAAGGCGTGGAAGCACCTGAAGGAGCTGCGGCTGGACCGCGGCCCGCTCGACCACGACGAGGCGGTCGCCGAGCTGCACCGCTGGGCCGCGGAGAACGGGCTGTAATTCCCCGGCTCGCCCAGACGACCGGGAGGTCGTGATGTCCCCACCGCGCGCGGCCAGTTACCTCGGCACCTTGCTGCGGCGCGGTGCACCCGCGATGGCCGGGGTGACCGGCGGGCTGGACGACCTCGAGGTCGCCGACCCCGCACCGGCCGCCCCGCTGCGGCGAATGCGGCGGATCGCCGGCCCGGTCGAACCGGCGGCGCCGGACAACCTGCTGCTGCGGGCCACCCGGTACGTCGCGATGGTCCCCCTCGCCTACCGGATTCTGGCGGTGACCGGGGCGCTGGTCGCGTTCCTCGCCGACGGCCACGGCGGCGTGGCGCCGGTGGTGGCGGTCGCCGCATGCTTGATCGCGTGGAACGTGTTCGGGCTGACCTGGTTGTTCCGGTCCGCGCCGTTCCACGACCGCGCCGCCGGACGGTTGCTGGTGCTCGACGTGCTGGCCACCATCGCGGCGAACCTGGTGGTCGGGGCGGCCGTCCCCCAGCCGGCGTTCGCGGCGGCGATGCAGGTGCCGGGCAAGCACCTGCTCGGCGCGGTCGCGCTGCTCACCCTCGCGCTCGGCGCCGGCTACGGGCTGGCGTTGATGCTGCTCGGCGTCCCCCTCGCGGGGCTGGCCTGGCTCCTGAACACCGGCGTGTTCAACGTGAAACAAGCCGTCGCCGGGCTGCCGACGATGATCGGGGTGCTGGTCACCGCGACGGGCGCGCTGATCCTGCTCGGCCTCGGCACCCGGCTCGCGCTGGCCTACGGCATCCGGCACGGCCGCGAGGCCGAACGGGCACGGCAGCACCGGATGCTGCACGACACGGTGCTGCAAACACTGGAGACGATCGCGTTGCCCGGCACGGGCAGCAGCGAACACCAGCTCAGCGAGATCCGACGACTGGCCCGCGCCCAGGCGATCGAGGTGCGGCAGGCGATCGAGGGCGCGGACGGCAGCGGTGCCCTCGGCGAGAAACTGGCGGCTCTGGCCGCGGAGATGGCCCGCGACGGACTGCGCGCCCAGCTGGTGATGGCGGAGCTCGACGCGGACACCCTGAGCGAGGTGCGGCAGATCGCCATCCGGGACGCGGCACGCGAGGCGTTGCGGAACACGTTGAAGCACTCCGGCACCGACCGGGTCGTCGTCCGCGCAGAAGACCGGGACGGCGGCGTCGCGGTGATCATCCGCGACCACGGCACCGGCTTCGACGCGGCGGACCGCCCCCCGGGTTTCGGCATCAGCCAGTCGATCACCGCCCGCCTGGCCGAGGCCGGCGGTCAGGCCCAGGTCGAGTCCAGCCCCGGCGGCGGCACTCGCGTGACGCTCTGGATGCCGCGATGATTGCCGAGGCAGCACGCGGCACGGCGCGTTCGCAGCGAAAGGGGCTGATCCGCGGTGGATAACTTGCCGCGCATGACCGAGGAACAGAACGAAACCCGGAGACTCGCCATCAAAGCTCTGCAGATCGCCCGGGAAGCTCGTGACGATGCCGCCGCCGCAAGGGTGCTGGCGACCGCCGCGTCCAAGGACGTCGGCGACCTCAAGGCGCAGCTGCAGGCCCACACGAAGGTGCTCAACGCGTTGCGTGAGACGCAGCTCGAGCACGGATCCCGGCTGGGCCGGGTCGAGAACAGGCTGGGCAGGGTCGAGAACAGGCTGGGCAGGGTCGAGAACAGGCTGGATCGGGTGGAGGACCACCTGGAGCGGATGGAAACCGAAATGCGGAACGGCTTCGCGATGATGGCGGGCGGCATGAGCCGCATAGCCGAGTTGCTGGAGGGCCGCGAGTCCTAGAGCCGCTCCAGCGCGCCGGTTTCGACGTGCTGTCCGATGGGGTGCGGCAGGAAGTACGCCACCGCCCCACCGGGCAGCACCCCCCACGACATGGTCACGCCGGTCAGCACGCGCAGCGGGCGCGCCACGCGGTACCGCGCCCGCTGCGCCTCCCGATCCGGCAGCAGGGACGTCTCGGCGAACCGCGCGTGCTCCTCGTGCAGCAGGTTCCCCGTCTCGGTGCCGAACCGGACCAATGTCGTTCCCGTGGGCAGCGTGACCAGCCGTTTCGCGCGGTAGAGCGTCAGCGGGGGCTCGCCGCGCAGCGGGGCGACCGGCCACTCGCCCGAATCGTCCACCGCGTGCACCGGGTAGAGCAGCAGCGAGCCGAGCAGGAACCGCGCCGCCTCCTCGACTCGCGCGCACGTCGTCGCGGCCGCTCCGTTCGGGGCGGTCACCTCCCAGCCCTGCTCCGTCCGCCGCAGGCTCCACGCGCCGTCGGCCCGCTCGCCGATCCGGTACGCCGACGGCGTGATCCCGTGCTCGGCCAGCCGGCGCTCCAGCACGGTCAGCACCTCGGAAGCCCGCAAGCCGTACGGCGGGTCCTCGCCGCGCTCGGCGCGCGTCACCGCGTCGGCGTTCCCGGCATCCGGTTGCGGTGGCAGCGGTTTGCCCAGTAGCTCGGCCTCCGCTGCGGCCCGCAGGTGCGCGGGCACGCTCGGCACCCGGTAGCCCTGCGCACGGATGTGCTCGACCAGCTCCGGTTGCGGCGGCAGCCCGTATTTTCGCAGGTAGTGCGGTACCGCGGCAGCCCAGATCCACACCCCGTCGGTGTGGAAGGCGTCCGGTGTGTCCGGCGGGCCGGCGGGGGCGAACAGGTCGGGCAGCCGGTTCGGTGTGCTGACCGCAACCGGTGCGCGGAAGAGGTAGTCGAACAGCGCGCGGGCCTCTTCCGCTGGCAGGGCCTGCCGGTTGACCACCGGTGGCTCGCCCGGTGCGTCCACGACGGCCGCGTGCCGGAACGCCACGTGGACCGGCAGCCCGGCCCTCGCCGCCAGCCAGTCCGGAACCTGGTCGCGCTCGCGCGGGAACTGCGCCAGCTCGGCCTCGTACACGCCGGCTGTTGGGCGGCCGACCGGGCTCCGGCGCCAGTTCGGTTCCGCCGCCGAGTCGTAGTCGAAGCTGAACTCGGCGGGCGCGACCAGCGTCAAGGTGCCCGTGCACCAGGTGCCCGCACCCGGCTGGTGCATCGCGGCCCGCAGGTCGCTGAACAGCTGACCGAGCCGTGGCGACGCGGGCAGCGACACCGACTCGCCCTCGCCGGCCGCGCGCACCTCGATCTCGGCGTAGTTCCCGACCTGCCGGAACTGCGCCGCGATGCGCTCCCAGCCGTCCGGGACGACCACGCGCAGCTGCCGCGCGATGTCACGCACCAGGTCCTCGGGGGCCGCCTCGACCGGCGGGCGCGGCCCGGTCGGGAAGTCGTGCCGTTCCTGCCAGATCGCGGTGATCCCGGCTTCCGTCGCCGTGGTGGTGAACTCGCGCAACCCGAGCTGCCGCGCGCGGACCTCGTCGGTCCCGTTCCAGCGCAGGGTCAACCCGTCGCCCGGGGCGATGCGGTAGAGGTCGTCGTCGAAGAGGCAGTGCGTCTGCAGGCTGAACGCCACGGCGATGTCGGCTTCCGGCACGACCTTCGCCGGCCGGCCGGAGAACTCCTCGTCGAAGCCCGCGGGCGCGTCCTCGCCGGCTGGTGTCACGAGCAGGACGGTGCCGTCCGCGCTGGAACGTTCCGCCGGGAAGACGCGCCCCCGCCACACGGCGTGCAACCCGTCCGGGCGATGCGCCAGCTCGACTCGATACCGCACTGCTGTCCCCCTGCTCGCTGGAAAGGCCCGTCAAACTTAGCCAGGCGGGTAGCGCCGGACCCACGCCTCCTGCAGCGACTTGTTCCGCGCGACGCCGTACAGGTTGAAGTACAGGTAGACGTCGTTGGCGATGTTGTCCAGCAGGCCCAGCGGCCCCAGCGAGCCGACCAGGCCGGCGGGGAGGCCGGGCACTCCGACGCGGGCACCGATCAGCGCGCCGGTGAGCGCGGCCGCGAGCGGCGGGTCGGCGGACTGGGATCCGGCGACCTGGATCGCCAGGATCGGGTCGTAGTGCCGCTTGGTGGCCGCGAACACCGCGCGTGCGGCCACCGCGAGCGGGCTCGCCGGATCGCCGAGCGTCTCGATCTGCTCGACGTCCGGGATGTCCCGGCCGTCGCGCAGGGCGAGCACGATCGCGGCGATCTCGTCGAACGGCGCCCGTCGCGCCTCCCGCAGGTCGGTCAGCACCGCGTGGAACGGCCACGGCAGGTCGCTGTGGGCCAGCAGCTTGGTGAGGACCCGCACGAGCAGTTCGACGGCGGTGCCGTTCTCACCGTCGGCGCCGGTGAGCGCCTCCGCCACCGCCCGCTGGTACGGCAGGCCGGTGGTTTCGAGTTCCAGCCCGGCCGTCATGGTCGCGGCGAGCGCGGCGGTCAGCGGGTTCGGCGCCGCCTCCGGACCTGGCCCGAGCGCCACCGATAGCCAGCTGTCCGGCTTCGGCGCGGGCGGGAAGCCGGAGGGCACCTCACCCGTGACGTTCATGAACGGCAGGCCGCGCAGCACGGTTTCGGTGTGCCGCAGCATCTGCCGCGTCATCGGTCCGGGCACGTCGCCGGTGCCGCGGGCGAGGCACTCGCCCACGGCGAACCCGGTGTAGGCGCCGACGACGCGGTGCCAGGAGAACAGGCCCGACGGCGTGCCCGTGTCGTGGAATTTCCCCAGCGTCCACGGCCGCGGGGTCGGCCTGCCGCTGTCGTCGAAGTGGTGGACGAGGCCGTGCGCGGCGAGGTCGGCGGGCCACTCGACCGGCCGGCCGGCGTGGCGCAGCCGCAGGTTGCCCACCCACCGGGCGTATCCGCGGGCGTAGCGCTCGCACTCACCGGCGTCGAGCTCGTACCCGTTCCGCCGCGCCCAGCCCGCTACCGTCGTGAGCCGCCGCGCGACGAGACCGGGCTCGAGATCGAACTCCGCGTCGAGGCGGGTGGCGAGTTCGGAGATGCGCGGGGACACCTCGGCGGCCACTTCGTCCACGAAGCGATCCGGGTTCCGCTCGGCGGAGCGGAGCTCGTCGGCCAGGTCGACGGCCATCGACAGCACCTGCCCGGGGTCCAGGTCCAGCAGGGTCTCCCCCGCCTCCAGCCGCAACAGGTCCCGGGGCCGGATGCGCCGCCACCGGTGCACGCCGGCCGGGACGGTGGCGGTCGAGGTGCAGGCGGGCACGGCGATCCGGTCGTCGCGGGTGCGGTGGCGGGCGGGCGCGCCGTCGTCGCCGAGCGGGACGAGGACTTCACAATCGAGCAGCTGCCGCCGCAGGGTCGCGTCGTCGATCCAGCCGACCTGGCGCATCCCGGTCAGCTTCGCTGCGGGCGTGGTGCCCGGCGGCATCCCGCGCCACACCGGCCCGGGCACGTGCGCGGGGTTCTCCCGGACGTTGCCCGTCGGCTGCTCGCGCTCGTCGACCTCGATCCACCGCACGATCGCCGCTTCCGGGGTGGTGAGGCCAGGGAACTCGTCGCGCCGGAACTCCTCGTCCAGCACGGCCTTCCAGTCGGTGAAGCGCTGCACCGTCACGGCCGGATCGCCGGATAGCGCCGAAGCCATCGCTGCTGTTCCTCCCCCTCCGGGATCCCCTCGAACCTGCGGGCCACGTCGGTGACGACCCGCTCGATCAGCGGACGCAGCTCCAGCTGGTCCACCCACTTCTGCGGCAGGCCGGGCACCCCGTTGCGGGCCCCGAGCAACGCACCCGCGACCGCGCCGGTCAGGGCGCTGCGCCCGGAGTGGTTCACCGCGCGCAGCAGCGCGACCTGCGGGTTGTTCTCGAACCCGGTCACCGCGGCGAGCGCGCGACCGAGGACGGACGCCGTGTCCAGGCCGTCGCCGATCGCCTCCGGCTCGGGGATGCGGTACATGCCCCGCTCCGGGACGGCGATCACCGACTGTTGGGCCAGCTCCCGCACCGCGTCCCAGCGCGGCCCCTCCCGGTCCCGCAGCACCCGCCCCACCGACACCCACAGCGCCGGGCTGAACTGGCGTTCCAGCGACCGTTCGAGCAGCAGGCCGAGGAACACGGCGAACGTCAGGTCGTTCTCGTCCGATTCGGGCAGCGCAGCGAAGGCCCGCACCGCGGCCTCGGACGCACCGAAGGGGACCGCGCCCGGGCCGCCCACGGTGAGCACGCCGGGCAGGGCGCCGAGCAGCACCACCGGACCCGAGCGCAGGTCGGCCGGGTCGGGGTCACGCACGGCGTGCAGCTCGCTCAGCTGCGGCAGCCACCCCGCGACGTCCGGCACCGGCTTGCCCTGCGTGTACCGCCACCGGGCGGTCGCCTCGGGCACCGCGTCCACGCCGCCGCGCAGGAACGCCTCGGTGAGGAACAGCAGCCGCTGGGTGAGCGGCCCGGCCTGCCCGGGCGCGGCGAACGCCGGGATCAGGTCGGTCAGCTGGTCCGGCCCGTGCGCGCGCACGATCTCCGCCTGGCTGAGCCGGTCCACCGGAGCGCCGAGCGCCTCGCCCAGCGCGAACCCCACGTACGCGCCGAGCAGCCGCTGCCAGCTGAAGTTGGTGTCCTGCCCGACCTCGGCGAACTTGCCGAACGAATCCACCCGCAGCACGGGCCTGCCGTCGTCGTCGTACCCCGGGGCCAGGCCGAACGCGCTCGGGTCGTGCGGCGGCCGCGGCGGCAGCGCCATGCTCATGCGCCGCACCCACGTTCGTCCGGTGACCACCCGGTAGCACTCGTCGGTGGTGAGCTCGAAGCCGTGGGCACGCGCGCTGTCGCCCGCATCGACGGGCAGCGGCACCGGTTCGGGCAGGCCGATCCGGGCCGCGGTGTCGGCCGCCCAGCGCCGGAGCTCCGCGGAACCCTCCACGCACTCGCCGGTGACCTCGATCTTGTCGCCGTGGCGCGGGAACTCCGCGTGCGCCGCGCGGATCTCCTCGGTGGTCACCTCGACCGGCAGCTGCCACGGGCCGTGGATGACCAGGTCGGCTTCCGGCACGTGGTCGAGGAGCGTGACGGGGTCCAGCCAGAACCATTCGCGGCTGCCCGGCGGGAAGAAGCGCGACGACGTCCACAGCTCGACCGTTCGGCGGCCGTCCCGGACCGACTGGTGCCGCACGTGGCCGCCGGCCAGCGGCACCAGGACGCTCTCCTGGAGCAACCCGAGGACGAACTTCCGCTGGTCGAGCCACCCGACGTGGCGGAACTCGACGAGCTGGTCCAGCGTGGTCCACGGCATCGGGTAACCCCGGCGGCTCGGGCCGGTCCGGTACTCCGGGTTGGGCCGGGTATCGCCGGTCGCCGTGCCGTCCGGCAGGTGGCGCCGCCAGCCCATGATCGCCTCCAGCGGCACCCCGAGGCGGCCCAGGCCGGCGCCCGCGTACTCGGGGTCGACCATCTCGGCCCAGTGGTCGCGGCCCGGGTACTGGGCGGGGATGCTCAGCCCGCCGCTGACGGGCGAGGCGTGCCGCAGGTCGCCCTCCGGGGTCCGGACGATGAGGGCCGGCGGCGGCACGATCCGCTCGCCGAGGTCGCCGCGGTCGAGGTAGCCGGTCGAGTTGTAGGGGACGTACCAGCCTTCCGGGCGCCGGACGAGATGGGCGTGATCGACGCGCAGGTCCGCCCCCGGCCCGTGGACCTCGCGCAGCCACCCCTCGACCTGCGCGACCGCTTCTGCCGCTTCCACTACTCGATCCTTTCCAGGCTTCCGTCGGCCAGGTGCTCGCTCAGCGGTTTCGGCAGGACGTACGCGACGCCACCGCCGGGCAGGTTCGCCCACGGGATCGCGATGCCGAGCACGACCGCGAGGGTGCGCCGGAGCCGGTAGCGCCGCTCCGCGCGATCCCGCTCGATGGGCAGCGAGGTCGCCGGGAAACGGGTCTCGTCGTGGTGGACCAGGTTGCCGCTCTCGTCGCCGAAGCGCAGCACCACCGTCGCCGCGGGCAGGCGGACGACGCGCTTGTTGCGCAGGAGGGTCAGCGGCGGTTCACCGTCGGCGGGCTGGATCGGCCAGTCCGCGAGCTCGGCGGAGGTCTCCAGCGGTGTCTCGGCTCCGCCGGTCATCCGCGCCGGGTGCAGCAACAGGGCTCCGAGCAGGTGCTGCACGGCGTCCTCGGCCCGCTCGAAGTACTGCGGGTGCACCGGCACGTCACCGGCGTAGCGGGCGACCTCCCAGCCGCGGTCGGTCGGGTTCAGGCACCACGCGCCGTCGGCGCGCGCGGCCAGCCGGTAGGCGGCGGGCCACACGCCGTGCTCGGCGAGCCGTTGCGCCAGCACCACCAGCAGAGCGGCGTCCTCCAGCGCCGGGTCGGTGCTCGTCTCCAGCTCGGCCGCGATGTCCCCGCTGGTCGGCAGTGCTTCGGCGGGATCGGCCCTGGGCCGGGACCGGCCGAGCAGGTCGGCCGCCGCCGTACGCCGAGTGACCTTGTCGACATAGGGCGGCTGGAAGTCCAGGTCCCGGATGTGCGCGAGGAAGTCCGGCTCCGGTGGCGTGCCGTACTTGCGCAGGTAGTGCGGCACCGACGCGTGCCAGATCCACGTGCCGTCGGTGTGGTAGCTCTCCGGCACGTCGGACTCGCTGCCACCGCTGAAGATGTCCGGGCCGAGACCGCTGCCGACCAGCACCGCGGGCTGGCTTTCCAGGTACCGCAGGAGCGCGGGGACCTCGTCCTCGGGCACCGGCGGACGTCCCAGCACCGGGGCGCCGTCCTCGCCGGAGTCGACCACCCGGGCGTGCCGGAACGTCGTGGCCAGCGGCCACCCGGCGGCACGCCGCCACCAGTCCGGCAGGTGCTCCGGGGCGCGGGGAAACGCTTCCAGCTCTGCCTCGAGCGCGGCGCACAGGTCGTCCGGCGGCAGCTGCCACCACGGCCGGGCGGTGGTGCTCACGTCCAGGTCGAACTCGCCCGACGGGTGCAGCGCGTACCGGGCCTGGAGCCAGGCGCCTGCGCCCGGCTCGGACATCGCCCGCCGCAGCTCGCCGAACGCCGTGATCAGCTCGGCCGCCGCCGGGTAGGTGCGCCCGGAACCGTGGGCGAACGCGATCGGCTCCAGCTCCGCGTGGTCACCGATCTGGCGGAAGTGCAGCTCGATCCGTTCCCATCCGGGCGGTGCGTCGGCGCGGGCGAGCGTGCCGATCCGCACGAGCAACGGGCGATACGGCTCCATGGTTGCCGTTGCCTCCCCCGGCCTGTCCGTACTGCCGCTCACTGTAACCAGCTCACGCGAGGATGGAGGTGCACGGGAAACCCTCGGGCTGCGCCGCCCACATGCCGAACGTGCGCCGCTGCACGGAAGCGATGAACGACTCCTCCTGCGTGGTCAGCGCCCGGCCCGCTTCCGCGGCCTGCGTGCGGATGCCGTCGACGGTGGCGTAGAGCGCGAACACCGGGCCCGCACCGCGCAGGTAGAAGGCGCGTTCGCGCTCAGTCTCCGCGATGAACTCCGCCTCGGTGAGGGCGCGGAAGTGCGACGGCAGCTCGTCCTGGAGGACCTTCTCCAGGTGCGCGCCGTTCTCCTCGAACTCGCCGGTGCGCACGTTGAGCAGGTAGCCGGTGAGGTTGCCGTCACCGTCCCGGTCGACCCGGTAGGTCTTGTTGAAGCACTTGAAGTACTGCGGCGTCGGCACCTCGGCGGGATCCTCCACCGGGGGCTTGCGGGTTCGGCCGTGGTGCCCCTGGCCACCCGGAGCGGGCATTCCGGGCACCGGCGGCATCACGGGCACCACGCTGACCGCGCCGACCGTGCCGTCGGAGGTGCGGACCTGCAGGTCCAGCCCACCCCCGCTGGCGAGGCGGTCGTCGGTGGACAGGACCTCCACGCCCGGGGCCGCGGCCAGCTGTGTGGCGGCGTGGTGGGCGTCCTCGGGGCTGCCGACCTGGAGGCCGGCCTCGGCGAGACCGGTCAGCCGGGAGGCGTCGCCGTCGAATCCGGCGAGGTTCTGCCGCAGGTCCGCCCAGCTGGGCGACGTCGCGGGGACGGCCGTGCCACCGACCGCCTGCGCAACGGGACCCAGCGCGGAGTCCAGGTCCCGCCGGGCCGCGGCTGCCTGGTCGAGCCGGTCGAGCAGGTAGGCGTCGGAGTAGGCCGGGTCGGCCGCGCGGGAGTGGTCGAACCCGGGCTGGACCGCCTCGCGGGCACCGGTGCCCAGCCCCGTGGCACCGCCGGTGCTGCCCGGCGCGGAGCCGGCCGGCTGCGGCTCGTGCGGTTGCGCGGGCTGGTCGCCGATCGCCGGGGTGAGGCCGGCGACGTGGTCCGGGAACCGCGGCATCGGCAGCTGCTCGTCCCACGCTTCCTGCACCACCGGGATCGCATCCGGGTAGGTGATCAGGTTGGCGAGGACACCCAGGTTCGTCAGCAGCAGGTGCCGGAAGGCCGGGTTGTTGTCGACGGCGTCCCGGAGCTCGGGGTGCTCGTCGAGCAGCTGCTGGAAGGCGTCCTCCACCCGCATCGTCCGGCCGTCCACGACGAGGGTGCCGTCGCCACGCGGCGGTTCCGGCTCGGTGCGGGGCCGGTCCGGTTCGGACGGTGGCTCCGGGCGCGGTGCGGCGCCGTCCGGAACGTCCCCGGCCCGGCCGGGTGCCTGCGGGTGCGGCGGTTGCTGGGCGTGGTGCACCGGCGCGCTTGGCCCCGGGACGTCAGGGACAGTCGGGATGGCCGAACCGTGCTGCAGCGGCGTCGTCGTGTGCGGGGCTTCGGGGAACTGCTGCACCGGGGTGGTCGTGTGCGGGGCTTCGGGGAACTGCTGCACCGGGGTGGTCGTGTGCGGAGCCTCCGGGAACTGCTGCACCGGCGGGCGCGGGGTCTGGACGTTCGGCGGAGCCGCCTGCGGCAACCTGAGGTTCAGCGTCCGGTGCTGGAGCGCCACCTGCGGGTTCGCCGCTTGCCCCTTGCTCTCCGCGAGCGACCAGAACGGCAGCAGGCTGATGCGCGTCGGTTTGTCCGGGAGGTGCATCAGCCCGCCGTTCTGCGGGTCGATGAACACCACGCCCTCGGGTGCGTTGACGGCGAGGGCGACGTGTGCGGGCTCGGACCCGTCGGATCCCTTGAACGACACGTAGATCACGCTGTGGGACCCCGGCGGCATCGCCGACACGCGTGCGATCGCGTTGTCGTAGCTGCCGACGTCGTGCACCCACTCGGCGCCGAGCTGGTCCTCCAACCACTTCATGCGGACGGCGTAGGTGCCGGGGATGTCCTTCGGCAGGACCGGATCGGCCTGCGCGTCGATTCCTATCAGACGCTGGGCGTAGGCGACGACGCAACGCGTGCAGTTGTGCCAGAAGCCCATGTCCGTAGCGTTGATCAGGTCGCGGTTCGGGTTGACGTTCGGCAGCTCCGGGTAGCGGTCGGCGACGTAGGCGCGTTCGTGTACCCCGGCGGTTCCGGCGTGGATGGCCGGCAGGCTGTGCAGCGAAGACGGGCCGGCCAGGTTCGACCAGGGCGCCGGTTGCTTCCCCAGCTTCACCCCTTGACCCGGCGCGGGGCCGGGGGACTGCTGCTGGGTCGGCGCGTGCTGCTGCTGGTAGGGGTTGTGCACCGGTGGTTGCAGGTGCGGCTCGCCCTGGTGGGGTTGGGGCTGCTGGTACTCGTGCAACGCGGCCGGGGGCTGCGCGCGCTGGAACGGGTTCCACCCGGCCGGCGTCGGCCGCTCACCCTCCAGCCGGCTGCGGATCGCGTTGCCGTCGGCGGCCGTCCGGGCGGGTTCGATGCGTTCCGGGGCGCCGCCGAGCAGCTCCTGGATCCGGTTGCGGGCGGGTCCAGCGGCCGGTGTCGTTTCACTCCGGCTGGACAGCGTGGTGCCGTCGCCGGTGTGGGTGGGCATCAGGTGCACGCCGGACGGGTTCGGCGGCAGGTCGGCGAGCCGGTTCGTCATCGGGTCGACCAGCGCCACGCCGTGCTCGGTGTGGACCACGCCGAAGGCGCGCTGACCGTCCGGTGTGTCCACCGACAGCACGGCCCGCGACCCGACCGGCTGACCGGCCACCTCGCGCACCGCGCTGTCGTAGTCCGGCAGCTGGTGGAACTCGCCGCCGAGCTGCCGCGCCAGGTAGTCCCGGCCACGCGGATCGTCCAGCTTGGCCGGGCCGGCTTCGGCGGGAAGGCCCGCCATGCGCCGTTCGAACGCGACCACCGACTCGGCCGAGTTCGTCCGGTAGTGCGCCGGCATCCCGTCGGCGTAGTAGCCGCGCACGTTGACGTCGGCGATTTCCGGCAGGTGCTCGCGCAGGAACCGCACTTCCTGGTGCGCGTTGCGGGTGGGCGCCGCCGGTCCGGTGGTCCGAACGCTCGGGTCCACCGGGTCGGTGCTCCCCGCGTGGATGGCCGGCTCCCCCACCACCTCGGACGAGCGCCGGATATCGCCCCAGCCGTTCCGCGGCTCGCCGAGCTTCCGCGGCTTCGCGGTGTCCACATCGGACCGTTCGCCGGACGTCGGCTCCGGTTCCGGCTCGTCGAGCCCGAACATGCGTGCGAAGTCGCGCCGGGCCGCGGCCTTCATCTCCGCCGCCTGCTGGTCCGCCACGGCGCGGTTGTGGTCCATCGGGCCGCCGCGGCTGGGGGTGCCGTAGACGGGGCCGGGCGGTGGCGGCGGGCCCTGGAGGTGGCCGCTGTGCGGGGTGCCCTGTCCCCCCGCCCCGTGGGCCGGGCGCCCGTGCGGCTGGCCGCCGTGCGCGGGTCCGCCCGATTGCGGTGGGCCACCCTGGGGCGGGGGGCCTTGCGGTGGACTGACCGGCCCGCGCCCGACCGGCCCGGGCTGCGGACCACGCGGCGGCTGACCGCCCTGCCCGTAGCCCTGGGGACCCGGGCCGGGGTACCCCTGCACCGGCGCCGCCGGCGGCTGTTGCTGCGGCGACTGCTGCCCCCGGTCACCGTGCTGGGACGGCGACGGCGCACCACCGGACGGGCCGAAGCTGCCTGGGGTGTGACCCGCGCTCGCACCGTCCGGACGCGTCGTCGGGCCGGACCCGCTGCCCGGCGCCGCGGGGGGACCGCCCGCGGGAACGGGCATCCGGTCCGGCCGGTTCACGGGCGCACCGCCGGCCTCGGCGAGCGGAGTACGCGTCGGTGGTCCTCCCGACGATCCGCTGGAGCCGGCCGAAGAGCCACCGGACCCGGCGGACAGCCCGCCGGAGCCGAGGGCAGATCCACCGGCCGGCCCGCCTGAACCGGCGGAAGACCCCGCTGAAGAACCCGCGGCGGGCCCGGCGGAACCCGCGGCCGAGCCACCCGGCGAACCGGCGCCGGCCCCGGCCGAGCCGGCCGGTGTGCCAGCCAGAGGTCCAACCGCCGGGCTGCCGGTCGTGGAACCGCCGGCGGCGTGGCTCGATGTGCCCGCGGGCGCGGCGGCGGCTTGGTGCGCCGGGGTCGCGTCCGCGGTGGATCGCGGCGCGTCGGCCGCCGCCTGGCCGCTCACGTGGTCGTTCCTGAGCGCCTGCGACACCGATCCCGTCGCGTGGCCGCCGCCGGACATCGCGGGCTCCCGGGCGGCTGACCCGCCCGCATCCGCCGGCGAGTGCCCATCACCGGCGGACGAGCCGGTACCTGAACTCGACGACGACCCCTCCGGCGACCCGCCGGAGTGCGTGGACGGAGAACCGGTGTCGACCGGCGGCCCGTCGACCTTGACGTGGGGGGCCCGGAAGTCGGCGCCGACGCCCTTGATCTGGTCCTTCGCGCCGCCGGTGGCGCGGTCCACGGCTCCCGCGGACGCGCCCATCGCCACGTCCTTGGCCCTCAGCTGGTCGAGGTCCCCGGTGAGGGCGGCCTGGCCGACGGTCGTCGCGATGCCTTCCACCGCTCCGCGCACACCGTCGCGCACCGCGCGGTCGGCGATCTGTCCCGCGACGCTGTCCCCCAGGCTCTTGGTCGCACCCTTCGGCACGGCGTGCCCGGCCGCCCCGGCGACACCGCCCGCCACACCACTGGCCAGCGCACCGGTGGTCTTGTCGACGTCCCAGTCCGACAGCTTGCGGTCGCCCTTCGCGACCTGCACACCCTGGATGCCCACGTCCAGCGCCAGGTTCATCCCGACGTTGATCAGGACGTCCTTGGCGACCCGCTCCAGCAGCTGCATCGCGACCTTGCGGAAGCCCTCCTGCAGCAGCTTCTGCACGAGCTGCTTGAAGACCATCTGCACGGCCACGCGGGTGGCCATCTGCGCGGGCACGATGCCCGCCGAGGAGAGGCCGACCGTGACCACCGCGGCCGCGATCAGCGCCGCGATCTGGATCGCCAGGATCACCAGCGAGGCGATGATCATGTACTTCGTGTACTCGACGTCGAGGGCGGTCGAGTCGGCCGATTGCGCCAGTGCCTGGCACGCCCCGGCCAGGTTGCCGAAATAGGCCTCGTCGCCGGTGACGAACTTGTCCCACATCTTCTGGAACCCGATCGCCGGCTGGCCGGTCCAGGTGCTCAGCGCCTCCGCCGCGGCCCCGTTGGCCTTGTCCACCACGGGCCCGAGCGCGTCCCGGGCCGCCAGCCACGCGTCGCGGACCTCGCGCAGCTTGTCCTCGTCGCCCTCCGGCCAGTGCTCGCCGACGACGATGGGCAGCAGCCACTTGACCTCGCTGGGGAACTCCATCCCCATGGGTCAGATCCGGCCCTGGCGCTTGATGACCTTCTCGGCTTCCTTGTGCGCGCCTTCGGTGGCGTCCGCGGCTGCCTTGACGGCCTTCGCGACGTCCTTCAGCGCCTGGTCGAGGCCGGCGAAGGCCGCCACGCAGTTCTTCGCCGCCGGCTCGTAGTCCTTGGCGAACGCCTGGCCGGACTCGTCGTCGCCCCAGCAGGCTCCCTGCGCGGCGAGCGCGGCCTCCAGCGCCTCGCCCGCCTGCTTGAGCAGGTCACCGGCGTGCGGGAACTTCCCCGCGCCGCTGCGGACCGTGTCCGGGTCCATGTCATGGCCGGTGCCGGGTCCGGTCATCGGTCACCCCGCGTCATCCACGTCTCCGGCATCTCGTCGTCGTCGGTCGTTGGACGCGGGCGACGCGCTACCGGATTCGGTGCGGGCGGCGGCGGTGGGCTGGCCGGACGCAGGATCGACCGGGATTCCGGGTCCTGCGCGGGCTCCGGCTCGGGGTCGAGGAAGTCCGGGATCTCCGGCATGAGACCGGCCAGCGACGGGGCTCCCTCGATGAACTCGGACAGGTCGGGCAGGTCCGCGGTGAGCGGCCGGAACAGCTCCGCCTGCTGCTGCTTGACCTGCAGCATCCCGCGCCGGACGAGGTCGCGGATCGTGCGGGCCAGCGCTTCCGGCCGGGTGCGGTCGAACGTGGTCGGCGCGAGGGTGAGGTCGGCGAGCGTCCCCTGGGCGTCGATGGTGACCTTGACCAGACCGTCCGGTGAGGACAGTTCCGCGGTCAGCTCGGACGCGGCTCGTTGCGCCTCACGCAGCTGCGCGGTCTGCTGGTTGAACTTGTCCAGCAACTGGTCGACGGTCTCGCGCATCGCTGCGTTGCGGGCTTCCTTCTGCGCGCGGTCGTCCCCCGGGGTGCTCACCCTGGCCACTGTAGTTGCCGGTGTTCGTCCGGACGGAGCAATCACCGTGAACCGGTCTCACTCGGCGCGCGAGCGGTGCGCGACGACCAGGTAGCCGGCCGTGCCGAGCAGGTACACCACGGTGGCGGCGAGCAGCAGCGGCACCGACCGGCCGGTCAGCGGCACGACCGTGGCGGCGAGGGAGACGGCGATCACCTGCGTGATGTTGAGGAGCGTGTCGTACAGCGAAAACACCCGGCCGCGGGCCTCGTCGGGCACGTCGTGCTGGATGGTGGAGTCCACGCACAGCTTGACGACCTGTCCGGCCGAGCTGATGACGAACGAGGCGACCAGCACGGTCGGCAGGGTCATCGGCAGGCCGAGCCCGGCCTGGGTGGCCGCGGCGAGCAGCAGCGCGCCCGGGATCGCCCGGCGGCGGCCCAGGCGGCGGACCAGCCGCGGTGTGAGGAGGCCGGCGAGCAGGATGCCGGCGCCGGCCATCGCGGCGAGCTGGCCCAGCCCGGGGAGCCCGGCCTTGAGCAGGCCGAGGTCGGTGAAGCTGTAGCGCAGCAGCAGCACGGTGAGCAGCAGCGAGATGCCGTAGGAGGCGCGGTGCGCGAGCAGCGCTACGAACCCGGCGACGACGCTCGGCACCGCCAGCGCGGCCCGGGCGCCGTCGATCAGGCCGCGCGCCACCGCGAGGAGGGCGTCTCGTGGCTCGTCGACCCGGTCCGGGCCGAGGCGGCCGCGCGCGAACCGGCGGGCGATGGCGGCCGCGATCAGCGTGGGCAGCATCGCGGCGGCCGTCGTCCAGCCGGAACCGCTGTTCCCGGTGCCGATCAGCGTCCGCAACCCGATGGCGGCGCCACCGCCGAGGACCGCGACCAGCGAGCCGAGCGTGGTCGCGAGTGCGTTGGCGGTGACCAGCGTGCCTGGCGGCACGACGTGCGGCAGGGACGCGGACAGCCCGGAGCCGACGAACCGCGAGATGCCCTCGACGACCAGCGCGAGCACGAACAGTTCGATCCCGGACCAGCCGAATCCGACGGCGACGGCGGTCGCCACGATGGCGGTGCCGCGCAGCAGGTTGGCCACGATCAGCACGCGGCGGCGGTCCCAGCGGTCCAGCAGTGCGCCCGCGAACGGCCCGATCAGCGAGTACGGCAGCAGCAGGACGGCGAACCCGCCGGCGATGGTCAGCGGATCGGCGCCGCGCTCGGGGTTGAACAGCACCGCACCGGCCAGCCCGGCGCGGAACATGCCGTCGGAGAACTGCGCGCCGAAACGGGTGAACAGCAGGGTCCGGAAGCCCGCCATCGCGAAGAACGCACGGGGCGGGACCTTCTCGACCGACGGCTGCGCACTCGCTGTCACGGCTCACCAGCTTACGGTGCCGGGAGCAGGTGGCGAGGGGGAATTGGGGGCCGGCGCACTTGGTCGCCTCTCGGCGGCGTGGCGCAGTGTGGCTCCAGCCGGACGGTATTCCACAAAGGCTCTTCTCTAGTGGGCCCGGGGGACACGGAGTGCGCCGGCCACCCGGTTCAACGGGAGACGGCCGGGCCTTGTTCCCGGCGATGTGGCCTCGTTCCACCGGAGTGAGATCATGGTGAGGTGCCAGCGGACGCCGAGGTTGAACCGGGATCGCTCCTGGTCGCCGCTCCTACGATGTTCGATCCCAACTTCCGCCGCACGGTGGTGTTCGTCATCGACCACCGGGAGGAGGGGACGCTCGGGGTCGTCCTGAACCGGCCGAGCGACGTGCCGGTCGACGACGTGCTGCCCAGCTGGGGACGGCACGTGGTGGAGCCGCAGTCGGTGTTCGTCGGCGGACCGGTGGAGAAGAAGACGGCGTTGTGCCTGGCCGCGTTGCGTGCCGGGGAGACGGCGTCCGGGGTGCCGGGCCTGATCGGCGTGCGTGGTCCGGTGGCGCTGGTCGACCTGGACGCCGATCCGGATGCGCTGGCGCCGAAGGTGCGTGGCCTGCGGGTGTTCGCCGGTTACGCGGGCTGGGACTCCGGGCAGCTGGCCGGCGAGATCGAACGCGGTGACTGGCTCATCGTGCCGGCGCTGCCCAGCGATGTGCTGGCCGCGCCGGAGCGTGATCTGTGGGGGCAGGTGCTCCGCCGTCAGGGTGTTCCGACGGCCTTGTTGGCCACCCATCCCGGTGATCTGCAGCGGAACTGAGCGGACTCAGGCGCGCTGCACCGCGCATCCGCCGCACGCACAACCCGCACAGCCGGCCGGCACGGCGGGCGCGGGCGGCGGCACGGCCGCGGCGGCGCGGTGGCCGAGCACGCCACCACCGGCGACCAGGGCGAACATGCCGGCCAGCCCGATCACGGTGGCGACCAGGACACCCACGGTCCCCGGCATGAACAGGCCGGCGAGACCGGCGGCGATCCCGACCACCCCGGCCACCATGGTGGGCAGCCCGGCGACCCGGTTCGCGAGCCGGAACGCCTCGTCGGAGCGCAGCGTGGCGACGGTGCGCACCCCGGCGCCGCGGTCGCGCGGCAGCTTCTCCCGCCAGCCGAGCAGACCGCCCCAGCCGACGACGACACCGAGCACCAGAGGAATGAGCGCGACTACCAGCACGAGGTCGAGGATAGGCGTGATCTTCACGCTAGCGGCCGGACACCCGGGTCCGATGTGCTGCACGCCATGCTGAAGCGGCTCACGACCGGCGCGCTGGCCGGATGTCTGCTCCTGTCCGTCGCTCCCGCCGCGCACGCGTCCGCCACACCGGTGCGCTTCCTGGGGGAACGGATCGTCCCGCACGCGCTCACCGTCGGGAACTACCCCGTCGGCGAGCTGTCGAGCATCGACTACGACCCCCGGACCGGGGAGTACGTGTTCATCGCCGACGACACCGCTGAGGGGCCCGCGCGGTTCTTCACCGCGAAGGTCCCGGTGAGCTCCGCCGGTGTCGGCCCGGTCTCGTTCACCGGCGCCGGGCTCTTCCGGCAGCCCGGCGGGAGCACCTACCCGGAGGGCTCGGTCGATCCCGAGGAGATGCGGGTCGACCCGGTCACGGGCGCCTACTTCTGGAGCCAGGAGGGCGAGCGCAGCGCGACCGTGCTGGCCGACCCGTCGATCCGGGTGGCCCGCCGGGACGGCGGGTACGTGCGGGACCTGCCGATCCCGGACGACGAGCGGATGCGGCCGGAGTCGGGGCCGCGGCGGAACCTGGTGCTCGAGGGACTCACCTTCGCCGCGGGTGGCACGCTCGTGGTCAGCTCGCTGGAGGGACCGCTGCTGCCGGACGGCCCGGTCGCGACGGCCGAGCACGGCGCGCTGTCCCGGATCACCGTGCAGGCCCGCGGCGGTGCCATCCTCGCGCAGTACGCCTATCCGCAGGAGCCGGTCTTCGCGCCCGGCGCGGGCGGCAGCACCGGTGTCTCCTCGATCCTCGCCGCCGACCCCCTCGACCCCAGCCGCTACCTCGTCATGGAGCGGGCGTTCGTGCCCGGCGCGGGTGACAAGGTGCGGATCTACGAGATCGACACCCGCGGCGCGACCGACGTCCTGCGCACGCCCTCCCTGGTGGGCGCGCAGGTCCGGCCGGTCCGCAAGAAGCTGTTGCTCGACCTGGACGACCACCCGCTGTCCAAGGTCGACAACGTCGAGGGCATGACCTGGGGCCCGCGGCTGCCCAGCGGGGAGCGGACGCTGGTCCTGGTGAGCGACGACAACTTCTCGGCGAACCAGATCACGCAGGTCATCGCATTCGCGGTGCGCTGAGAACCCGCAGGCCGGGCCCGCTTACCATGGGCGGGTGAGTGAAGCAATCGAGGAAACGCCCGGCCACCGGTACAACGCCGACCTGGCCGGTCGGGTCGAGCTGCGCTGGCAGAACTACTGGGCCGATCACGGCACCTTCCACGCGCCGAACCCGGCCGGCTCGCTCGCGTCCGGCGACAGCGTTCCCTCGGACAAGCTCTTCGTGCAGGACATGTTCCCCTACCCGTCGGGGGCCGGCTTGCACGTGGGGCATCCGCTGGGCTTCATCGCAACCGACGTCTACGCCCGCTACCACCGCATGATCGGGCGCAACGTCCTGCACACCATGGGCTTCGACGCGTTCGGTCTGCCCGCCGAGCAGTACGCGGTGCAGACGGGCCAGCACCCGCGCAAGACCACCGAGCAGAACATGGAGACCTACCTGCGGCAGATCCGCAGGCTGGGCCTCGGCCACGACGAGCGCCGCCGGATCGCCACGATCGACCCGGACTACTACAAGTGGACGCAGTGGATCTTCCTGCGCATCTACCACTCCTTCTACGACGAGAAACTGGGCAAGGCGCGCCCGATCGAGGAACTGGAAGCCGAGTTCGCGCGGGGTGAGCGCGCCACGCCGGACGGGCGCGCGTGGGACGAGCTGAGCCGCGCGGAGCGGCTGGCGGTGCTCGACGAGTACCGGCTGGCCTACATCTCCGAGGCGCCGGTGAACTGGTGCCCCGGCCTGGGCACCGTGCTGTCGAACGAGGAGGTCACCCCGGACGGCCGCAGCGAGCGCGGCAACTTCCCGGTGTTCCGCCGCAACCTGCGTCAGTGGATGATGCGCATCACCGCCTACGCCGACCGGCTGGTGGACGACCTGGACCGGCTGGACTGGCCGGAGAAGGTCAAGGCGATGCAGCGCAACTGGATCGGCCGGTCGCACGGTGCGCGCGTCTCGTTCGCCGCCGGCGAGCACACCATCGAGGTCTTCACCACCCGTCCGGACACCCTGTTCGGCGCCACCTACATGGTGCTGGCGCCCGAGCACCCGCTGGTCGACGAGCTGACCGCGGCGCAGTGGCCGTCCGGTGTGGACGAGCGGTGGACCGGTGGCGCCGCCACCCCGGCCGAGGCCGTCGCCGCCTACCGCCGCGCCGCGTCGCGGAAGTCCGAACTGGACCGCCAGGAGAGCAAGGACAAGACGGGCGTCTTCGTCGGCTCGTACGCGGTGAACCCGGTCAACGGCAAGCAGATCCCGGTCTTCATCGCCGACTACGTGCTGATGGGCTACGGCACCGGCGCGATCATGGCGGTGCCGGCGCAGGACCAGCGCGACTGGGACTTCGCGGAGAAGTTCGGCCTGGAGATCGTCCGCACCGTCCAGCCCACCGAGGGTTTCGACGGCAAGGCGTACACCGGTGACGGCGTGGCGATCAACTCGCGTCAGGAGAACGGGCTCAGCCTGGACGGGCTGACCGTCGACGACGCGAAGAAGACGATCATCGCCTGGCTGGAGGAGAACGGCCACGGCACCGGCACGGTGCAGTACAAGCTGCGCGACTGGCTGTTCTCCCGGCAGCGGTACTGGGGTGAGCCGTTCCCGATCGTGTACGACGAGAACGGCCAGGCGCACGCGATCCCGGAGAGCATGCTGCCGGTCGAGCTGCCCGAGGTGGACGACTACTCGCCGCGCACCTTCGACCCGGAGGACGCCGACACGGAGCCGTCGCCGCCGCTGTCCCGGGCGAGCGACTGGGTCGAGGTGACGCTGGACCTGGGCGACGGCCCGAAGACCTACCGCCGCGACACCAACACGATGCCCAACTGGGCTGGTTCCTGCTGGTACCAGCTGCGCTACATCGACCCGGACAACGCGGAGCGGTTCGTCGACGCGGGCAACGAGCAGTACTGGATGGGTCCGCGCCCGGCCGAGCACGGCGTGCACGACCCGGGTGGTGTGGACCTGTACGTCGGCGGGGTCGAGCACGCCGTGCTGCACCTGCTGTACGCGCGCTTCTGGCAGAAGGTGCTGTTCGACCTGGGTTACGTCAGCGCCGAGGAGCCGTACCGGCGGCTGTTCAACCAGGGTTACATCCAGGCCTACGCCTACACCGACGAGCGCGGCTTCTACGTCCCGGCCGAGGAGGTGGAGGAGCGCGACGGCAAGTTCTTCCACCAGGGCGAGGAAGTCCGGCAAGAGTACGGGAAGATGGGCAAGAGCCTGAAGAACGTGGTCACGCCCGACCAGATGGCGGCGGACTACGGGGCCGACACCTTCCGGTTCTACGAGATGTCCATGGGCCCGCTGGCCGACTCCCGGCCGTGGGCGACGAAGGACGTCGTCGGTGCCCACCGGTTCCTGCAGCGCGTGTGGCGGCTGGTGGTCTCGGAGCAGACCGGTGAGCTGCGCGTGTCCGCGGACGAACCCACCGACGCCGACCGCCGGATGCTGCACCGGACCATCGCCGGTGTCCGCGACGACTACTCGGGCCTGCGGTTCAACACCGCGGGCGCGAAGCTGATCGAGTACAACAACCACCTGACCAAGGTCTACGGCGGTGCCGAGTCGACACCGCGTGAACTGGTCGAGCCGTTGGTGCTGATGCTGGCGCCGCTGTGCCCGCACATCGCGGAGGAGCTGTGGAACCGGCTGGGCCACGAGGGTTCGCTGGTGCACGGCCCGTTCCCGGTCGCCGACGAGAAGTACCTGGTCGAGGACACGGTGGAGTACCCGATCCAGGTCAACGGCAAGGTCCGCGCGCGGATCCAGGTGCCTGCCGGCGCCGGCAAGGACGCGGTCGAGGCCGCGGCGCTGGCCGACGAGAAGATCGTGGCGCTGCTGGATGGCGGCACCCCGCGCAAGGTCATCGTCGTACCGGGCCGCCTGGTGAACGTGGTGCTCTAGGTCTAGGGCACGTCCAGGCCGATCTCGCGCGCGAGGTCGGCCAGGAGGGCGTCGAACACGGCGTCCGGCTTGGACATCGGGATCGGGTAGTTGCCGAACACCTCGAGCGTCACGTGCCCGTAGAGCCGCGCCCAGAACTGGATCATCACGTAGGTGGTGCTCAGGTCGAGCTTCTCCGGCGGGAAGCCGACACCGGACTCGGCGAGCACGGCCAGCAGTTCGTCCTGGAACGCCGTGAGGTCGTCGTGCAGTTCGACGGGCACCGACTCGGCGGGGGGTATCTCCAGCTGGAAGTTGGCGAGCAGGTGGCCGGCGGCGGTGAGGAAGATCCGGCCGAACGGCTCGTTCGCCCGGTTCAGCGTCGCCACGCTGCCGGCCGCGGAGCCGACCTCCCCGGTTGGTGAGGCGAACACCAGGGTGAATTCCTTGGTGTGCGTGAGCGCCCAGCGCCGGAAGCCGCGGCAGATGGCGAAGAGCTGCACCGCGCCGTCGTCGGGCAGCCCGGACAGTTCCTCGGTGAGCTCGGCGGCCAGGTCGGCGACGACGTCGAGGCGGAGGTGCTCGACCAGGTCGTCGCGGGACCCGTAGTACCGGTACAGGGCGGGTGCCGTGATGCCGAGTTCACGGGCGATGGCCCGCAGTGTCACGGCTTCCGGTCCGCGCTCGACGAGGAGCTTGCGCGCGGTGCGGCGGATGTCCTGGTCGGTCGCCGCGCGCTCGCGACCCCGCCGGGTCGGCTTGTCCATCCCGGCATTCTAGAAGGTCAGCGGCGTGATCCGGCGCTGATCGGGCGCCGCCGGTACCGATCGCTCGGGGGGCTACGCGATCGGTACCAGCGACCCGATGCCCGGCTTCCGGTACCGGACGCCAGGTGAGAGCCCGCGTAACCCCCTCGCGGGACGTCCCCATCCGGAAAATGCCCCGCGCGGGGGACCTTCTCGGACGCTCACCCTAGTGTCGCACTATTCGCCCCAGAAGTTACATGGAACTTCACGTTCACCCGGATAAGAATGCTGGGACGACCTTCGAGGTCCTGGCGCCGGCCGGGGAGAACTCGATCCTGGCCCCCTCCGGCGAACCAGACCCTCGAACCGTCTGACGTGGACGGCGTGCTGGACCGGGCGGAGGCGGTGGCGGCGGAGCGGCTGCAAGCGCTTGCGGGCGAGGGGACCACCGAGGGCAAGCCGACGGCGCGTGGCGGAACTGGGCGGCGCGGGCAGAAGGCCTAGTGCGCGAAGATGCCGCGCCGCGGGTGGCGGATCACCAGGGAACCGCCGTGCAGGCGGCCCGCGAACACCAGCCGCGGATTGCCCGGCCGGCCGTCGGAGCCGGTCTTGTCCTGCAGCGACCCGTACTTGATGTCGGTGATCGCGTTCAGGTCCACCGCCGCGTGCTCGGGGATGACCACCTCGACCGAGCCCCACTTGGAGTCCAGCTCGATGCGGACCACCGGGCTGGTCACCTGCGCCTCGGTGAAGTCGAGCTTCGTCGAACCGTACCGGTTGTGCACGACCACCTCGCCCGGCACCAGCCAGTGCCCGTTGCGCACCAGCGCGGAGTACTTCGCGCTGAGCTCGAGCCGCCGGCCCGGCAGGGGGGCCTCGGCCGAAGCGGGCGCACCCGCGTACGCCTCCGGGTGCACCAGCCCGGGCAGGTCGGCGAGCACCGTGTTCAGCTCTCCCCTGGTCCGCGCCTTCAACGCGGTGTCGGTGCGCTCGGTGAACTCGTCGAGGTCGATCATGCCGCGGCCGATCGCCTTCTGCAGCACCTCGACGACGTGCTCGCGCTCCCCGTCCGAGACCCGCAGGTCGCGCGGGTTCAGCGGTGTTGTCCCGGTTTCCTCGCCCATGCCCCCACGTTAGGTCGGCGCATCCCTTAGGGAATCCGGGAAAACCCCTAGTCTTTGTCGAGCCCGTGCTCGATCGCGTATCGCGCCAGTTCGACGCGGTTGTGCAGCTGCAACTTCCGCAGCGTCGATTGCACGTGGTTCTCCACGGTGCGCGGTGACAGCACCAGCCGCTCGGCGATCTGCCGCGAGGTCAGCCCCTTGGCGACCAGCCGCAGCACGTCCGTCTCCCGCTCGGTGAGCCGCGGCGGCGCCACCCCGCCCGCCGGTGCCTCCGCCATCCGCCGGTACTCGCCCAGCACCAGCCCGGCCAGCCCGGGCGTGAACACCGGGTCGCCCTCGGCGGTCCGGCGCACCGCGTCGACGAGCTCCGCCACCGACGCCGACTTCACCAGGTAGCCGGACGCGCCGGCCTTCACCGCTTCCAGCACGTCGCTGTGCTCGCCGCTGGCCGACAGCACCAGCACCCGCGTGTCCGGCAGCGACGTGGTGATCTCGCGCGTCGCGTGCACGCCGGAGGTGCTGCCCAGGTTCATGTCCATCAGCACGACGTCGGGCCGCACGGTGGCCGCGATGCGCACCGCCGCCGCGGCGTCCGGCGCCGTCGCCCGCACGTCGAACCCGTTCTCGGTGAGGTCGCGTGCCACGCCGTCCCGCCAGATCGGGTGGTCGTCGACCACCATCACGCTGATCATGTCCTCGGCACCCGGATCTCCCATTCCGTCCCCTGCCCTGGTGCGGTCTCCAGGGAGATCGTGCCACCGAGCCCGGCCACGCGTCCCCGCATCGATCGAACCACCCCCATCCGGCCCTCGCCCTCGGCGGCGGCCAGCCGTCCCTCGGGGATGCCGGGGCCGTCGTCCCGCACGGTCACCACAACCTCACCGCCCAGGTCCTCCAGCAGCACCCACGCCTTGGCGCCGGTCCCGGCGTGCTTGTCGACGTTGGACAGCGCTTCGCGGACGACGGCGACCAGTTCGGCGGTTTTCTCCGCCGGCAGGTTCACCTCCCCGGCGGGCGCTGCGACCTGCACCTTCGAGGACCCGAGCAGTTGCAGCGCGGCCCGCAGATCGGTCTCGCCGGTGTGGTGCCGCGCCGGGCCGGTGGTGACCAGCGCGCGCAGCGCGATCTCCTGCTCCCCCGCCAGCTCGGCGAGCTCGGCCGCTTCGCCGCCCAGCTCGGCGCCACGCCGGCGTACCCGCGCGAGCACCTGCAGCACACTGTCGTGGATGTCGCGCGCCAGCCGTTCCCGCTCGGCGTTGGCGGCCTCGGTGCGCAACGCCTCGGCGAGCGTGGCGGCCGACTTCCGCGCGGTCGTCGCGCTCATCCCGATCAGCAGCCCGCTCGCGACGAGCAGCACGCCGTCGCGCGCGACGTCCAGGGTGAACCCGTGCCGGGCGATGCCGGTCGCTGCCGAGACCACCAGTCCCGCGGCCACGCCGCCGACGCCGCCGAACCGGGTGCCCGCGGCGACCGGGGCGCCGGCCACCCACACCGTCGTGATGAGCGGGGCCACCGCGGCGTTCTGCTCCGCGGTCAGGATCCACGGCGAGGTGAGCATCAGCGCGCAGGTGACCAGCACGTCGGCCAGGACGAACCAGCGCCACCGCCACCGCAGGTCTTCGCGCGCGTAGACCAGGCCGGTCGCGACCGTCCACAGTGTCATCGTCCCGAGCACGGCCCAGGCCAGCCAGGGCCGCTGGTAGCCCGAGCTGTGCACGATCACCGCACCGAGGGCGAACAGCAGCGTGAGCACGCGCAGCCCGATCGTGCCCCACCACAGCGGGGTCGCCGGTTCGCGTGCGGTGGGCCCGAACCGGCGGCTCACGGCTTGTCCGCGGCGCCGGGTTCCTCGTCGTCGCGGTTCGCGTCGGCGTTGGGCACGGCCTCGATGTCGTGCAGCACGTCGACCTCCGCCGGGTTCGGATCGACCTCGTGCAGCAGCGACCGCACCCCCGCGTTGATGATCGACATCAGCGGCACGGCGAGCAGCGCGCCCGGGATGCCGTACACCACCAGGCCGGCGGCGATGCCGAGCACCACGGCCAGCGGGTGCAGCTTCACCGCCCGGCCGAGCAGCAGCGGCTGCAGGATGTGGCTCTCCAGCTGCATGACCGCGATCAGGATGGCCAGCACGATCAACGCGGTCACGAACCCCTTGGTGACCAGCGCGACGAGCACGGCGACCGCGCCGGTGATCACCGCGCCGAAGATCGGGATGAACGCGCCGAGGAACACCAGCGTGGACAGCGGGATCGCCAGCGGCACGCCGAGGATCGCCAGCCCGATGCCCACGCCGACGGCGTCCACCACCGCGACCGCGGCGGTGGCGCGGACGAACGCGACGAGCGAGGCGAAGCCGCGGCGGCCGGCCACGTCGACGCGCTGCCGGACCCGGCTCGGGATGCCCAGCATCAGCCAGTCCCAGATCCGGTCGCCACCGGCGAGGAAGAAGATCGTGACGAACAGCGTCAGCACGAAACCGGTGAGGATCTCCCCGACCGTGGTCGCGGTGGTGAGCGCGCTGTTGGTGAACGCGGCCTGGTTGTGCTGCAGGAAGCTGATCGAGTTGTCGATGAACTGCTGGATCTGTTCCTGCTTGAGGTGCAGATCGTTGATCAGGAAGTTCTTGATCTGGTTCAGGCTGTTGTTGACCTGGCTGGTCAGCGCGGGCAGGCCATCGGTGACCTGGGTAATGACGAAGGTGAGCAGCCCGCCCAGCACCGCGAGCCCGCCGATCAGCACGATCGCGGTCGCCAGCCCGCGCGGCACCTTGACCCGCACCAGCCGCGCGACCGCCGGGGCGAGCAGCGCCGCGAGCAGCAGCGCGATCGCCACCGGGATCACCACGACCGACAGGTAGGCCAGCAGGCGCAGGATCAGGTACGCGGCGGCCGCCACGACCAGGAACCGCCAGCCGAACGCGGCGCTCACCCGCAGGCCACGCGGGACGACCGAGTCGTCGCTGAGGAATCCGTACTTCGGAGGCTGCGGCTCGCTCACGGGGTCCAGCCTATCGAGCTGGACGAATACGGCAGGGCAACGCCGCTGACCACGCTGCCTGTCCGGCGCGTCACCCGATCGGCGCATGAACAGTGATCGGGTCAGCACAAGTTCTGTCGGTATGTCAATCTCCGACCAAGATCGACAGTGTGTGATCGCGTTGCGCCCCAGCGCGATGAGAGGAGTCGGCCTCCGCCATGACGGCTCGGACCACCACCTGCCCTCCGCACTCGCCGTTCGGCACGGAGCGGGCGATTCCGCCCCCCGTTTCGCGCGGCATTTCCTCCGCTTCGTTTGCTGCTTTCGACGAATTGGTTCGGAGAGACCGCTGAGGGGTTTTCTGACCCCGCTTGCTTCTTTCAATTTTCTCTCATGACACCGCTCTGACCAGCGTTTATCCTGCGTGGAGCGGTATTTTCTGCTGCCCTGGAACGGTTTTTTCACACTTCTGGGTGGGGAATCTGGTCAATTCTTTCGAGACGTCTTTACGGTCGGTTTCGACGGGAGTGCGTGGAACTTCCGGCCCGGAGAACGAGGAGTGCATCGATGTTCAGCAAATTCCGCAAGACGACGGCCGCGGCGGTGCTGGTGGGGGCCGGCCTGCTCGCGATGGGTGTCACCGGCGGTACCGCGTCGGCGTCCGAGGTGTCCTGCCCCGCGCAGGTCCCCGCGCACCCGACCGGCGCCGACTACGTGAACGCGTGGAACCAGTCCGGGGCGTGCTTCGGCGCAGGCGCCGCGGGTCTGGCGAGCTCGGCCTGGGCCGGTGCGATCCCGTCGATCGTCGAGGGCGCGGCCGGGGCTGTGGGCGTCCGGGACGACAGCGGGCTGACCGCCCCGGTGGTGGTGCCGTCGCACCCGACGGGTGCCGACTACGTGAACGCGTGGAACGAGTCCGGGGCGCTGGCCGGTGCCGGTGCCGCCGGTCTGGCCAGTTCCGCGTGGGCGGGCGCGATCCCGTCGATCGTGCAGGGCGCGCTCGGATAGCGCTTTCCCGCTTGAACACCGTTAGGAAGGAGTGTTCGTGATGCGCAGGGGATTTTCCCGTGGTGCCACCGCTCTCGCGATCGCGCTCGGCGCGTTCGCCTTCGCTGCCGGGACCGCGTCGGCCGACGAGCTGACCGCCCCGGTGGTGGTGCCGTCGCACCCGACGGGTGCCGACTACGTGAACGCGTGGAACGAGTCCGGGGCGCTGGCCGGTGCCGGTGCCGCCGGTCTGGCCAGTTCCGCGTGGGCGGGCGCGATCCCGTCGATCGTCCAGGGTGCCCTGGGCTGATTTCCCTTGGGGCGCCCAGGATCCCTCGCATCCTGGGCGCCCCTCGGGTGCGACCGGGGAAGGTCACGTCTCGTGATGCCCCGCCACACCCGGTGTTCTTCACACGATCGTGCGATCAAGTCGTGTCGAAGGTGCGCGGGGGGCCAGAAATTTGGTTATCTCGATCGCGTAAGCGGTTACCGCAGCGATGCGACGAGGTTTCGGACGCGATCAGTCCGGGAAGACCGCGATCAACTTCTTCCGACAGGAGCACGGTGTTGCAGGCTAACGCGGCCATGAGCAGGGGCACGGCATCCGCCGTGCGCTGGCTCGTCCGCGCCCTGCTCCTGATCGCCGGCATCGCGGCCGCCTGGCTGATCGGCGACGCGACCGCCTCCGCCGCTCAGCTCGCCCCCGCGCCCGCGGCCGAAGCGCAGCCGAACGGCGACGAGGCGACCCCGGTCACCGACCGCGTGATGGCCGCCACCGACGACCTCACCTGGGGTGTCTCCGATCTGGTCGGCGACACCACCGCCACCGCGCTGCGGTACGGCACGGCGGGTGGCCCAGCCATCCCCGCCCGCGGCGCGGAGGCCGCTGCGGACCTGCGTCAGACGGTCCACACCTTCACCCGCGACGCGGTGCTGCACCCGGTGGCGCGCACCCTCGGCACGGCCGAGCACATCAGCCGCAAGCCGCAGGACGCATCGCAGGTGATCGGCCAGGCACTGACCCCGACGCCCGCGTTCCAGGGCTTCCGCGCCAAGGTGTGGGGCTTCCTGCACCCGAACGGCGCCGGCCTGATCAAGCTGCCGGGCCTCCGCGGCGCCTCCGCGCACAACGAGTCCGTTGTGCCGACGGCGGCGCAGGCACTGCCCGTCTTCGCGGCCCCGCCCGTCGTGGGCCCGGTCGCGGTGACCGCGCCGGACGGCCCGACCGCCCAGACGGTCCCGGCCGTCCAGCACGACGACGGCACCGGCCGCACTCACGGTGACGAGCGGGACCAGTTCCCGTACTCGCCGCTGCACGGACCGCTCGCGCCCGCGGGTGTTCCGATGGCCCCCGGTGGTGTCGCCACCGGTGGTCACCTCGACGGCCTGCTGTTCGGCGTTCCCGCCGGCGGCCCGGCCGTGCACGGTGTGGACGACCGCAGTGCCGTCCGCATCGTTTCCCGGCACACGCCGGTTCAGCCGGGCGAGCAGCCCGGTGTCACTCCTGACTGATTGTCGCGCGGGGTAGCTCGAGCGCCGCCCTGTTTCGCCGTGCCCCTTCTTCGGACCGGCGTCGCGCGCACAGCCAGAGCACCCCGCTTTTCCAGCCTTCGCGGGCTTCCTCACCCATGCCCGCGATCCCCGGTGCTCTGTTCGTGCACCGACCCCCAAGCCCCGCAAGGGAACCCGAAGAAAAGGAGATACCCCCATGCAGACCTGGGCAAAGCGCGGAATTCAGACCGCGCTGGTCACGGGTGGCTTGCTGATGCTGGGTACCGGCATCGCATCTGCCGACGAGAACGTCAACCCGGACAGTCCTGCCGGTCCGCTGGACGTCAACCTGAGCGTCCCGGTCGACGTCCAGGACAACGCCCTGGGCACCCTGGGCAAGCAGGTCAACCTTCCCGAGGTTCACCGGGAGATCAGCACCAAGCCGGTCACCGGCGCGGTGAACAAGGCTTCGGCCCCGATCGCCAAGACGGGCGCCTTGAAGCCGGCCGCCCCGGCACTCGGTGCCGCCAACGGTGTGGTCGCGAAGGCCACCGACGCCGCCAGCGGTGCCGCCGAGCGCGTCGGTCAGGCGACGCACCCCGGTGCGCAGCGCGCCGCGCAGGACGTCACTCCGTCCGTGCAGGACAACGGCGACCCCTTCCACGGCAACAAGGTCTCGGCCAACGCCGCTGTGCCGATCCTGATCAGCGGCAACGCCCTCGGCGTGCTGGGTGACGCGAACGTCCACTCGGACGCCTCCCAGAGCTACGCGCACAACTCCGACATCAAGACCAGCGGTGCGCACGGCGGCCTCGCCGGCAACGTGGTGGCGCTGGACTGGGCCCTGCCCGTCCAGATCTCCGGCAACGCGCTCGGCCTCGTCGGCAGCGGCCACTCCTCCGGCAGCGCCACGCAGTCCGCGTCGACCACCGGTGACATCGTCACCGACGGCACCAACGGTGGCCTGGCCGGCAACGTCGTCTCCCCGCAGGGCGCGACCCCGCTGCAGGTCTCGGGCAACGCGCTGGGCTGGTTCCTCGGCCACGCCGAGACCGACTTCGCGGGCTCCAGCGAGGCGCAGTCCGGCGGCTCGATCCAGACGCACGGGTCGAAGGGCGCGGGCAGCGGTAACGTCGCCGGCGTTCCGGTGGCCCTGCCCGCCAAGGTGTCCGGCAACGCCGTCTCCTGGGGCGGCGACGCCGACGTGCCGGCCGGTGCGTACGACGCCGCGGCCCAGGCGGGCGACACCAAGCCGGGCATGAACGGCATCCCGAGCTACATCCAGACCGACGGGGACGACTCGTTCCTGGCCGGCAACGTCGCGCAGCCGCAGCCCGCGGTGCCGGCGACCGTCGCGGGCAACGCCGCGGCCTGGGTGGGCAACTCGCTCGTCGGCGGCGGCGCGGACCGCCAGCACGGCGGCGTGGACCTCGGCAGCGACGCCAAGTCCGGCGGCTTCACCAGCACCAGCGGTGAGGACGCGGCCGGCTCCGGCAACATCGCGGACGCGCCCGTCGCGCTCCCGGTCGAGGCGTTCTGCGTCGGCGGGACCTGGATCGGCAACGCGCACGCCAGCGGCTGCGACAACGACACCGACGCCGAAGCCGGCTCGGGCACCTACACCAGCGGCAACGGCTCGTTCATCGGTGGCAACACCGTGTCCGCCCCGCCGGCCGGCACCGTCGAGGTCTTCGGCGTGGGCGGCTCGTGGATCGGCAACGCCTCGGGCAGCGCGACCGAGACCAAGGACGTCAAGGCCGGCGGCTACAACGGCAGCCAGGGCAACGACTCCACCGGCTCGGGCAACGTCGTGCAGACCCCGGTGGCCCTGCCCGCCGAGATCTTCGGCGTCGGTGGCTCGTGGATCGGCCAGGGCGCCGGCAAGGCGACCGAGACCAAGACCGTGACCTCCGGTGGCGGCGGCAACACCCAGGACGACCACGGCGCGGGCAGCGCGAACCTGGTGCAGGTTCCGGTGTCGGCCCCCGTGCAGGCGTTCGGCATCGGCGGGGCGTGGATCGGCCAGGGCAGCGGCGCGGCCGCGACCGACACCACCTCCACCGCGGGTGGCACCGGGCACGCCAACGGCAAGGAAGGCTTCCTGTCGGGCAACCTGGGCGCGGTTCCGGTTTCGCTGCCGGCGCAGGTGCACGGCATCGGCGGCGCCTGGATCGGCAACGGCTTCGGCCTGTCGGAGAACGTGACCGACTCGACCGCGGGCGGCGACCTGTCGACCACCGGTGAGGGCGGCTCGGTTGCCGGCAACATCATCGAGGCGCCGGTCGGCGCCGTGGCCACCGTGTTCGGTGACGCCGCGGTGTGGGGCGGTGTCGTGAAGGGCGACGGCAACAACGACGTCGTGTCCACCGCGGGTGGCGACGCCACGACCAACGGTGACGGCGGCTCGATCGCCGGCGACGTGGTCGCGGCCCAGCTGCTGCCGGTGGCGCAGGTGTTCGGCAACGCCGCGAGCCTGGTCGGCGTGGCGCACGCGGCCGGCCTGAACAGCACCGAGGCCACCTCGGGTGGGGACATCACCACCTCGGGCGAGGGCGGCGCGCTGTCCGGCGACATCTTCGACGTCCCGGCCGCCGCGGTGGCGCAGGTGTTCGGCAATGCCGCGTCGCTGGGCGGGGTCGCGCACGCGGTCGCCGTGAACGACACCACCGGGACCGTGGGCGGCACGGACACCACGTCCGGCCCGGCCAAGGCCCTGTCGGGGATCGCCAAGCAGGTGCCGCTGGGCGCGGTCGTCCAGGTCTACAACATCCCGGCCGGCCTGATCGCGGTCACCAGCACCGCCGTCCAGAACGCGACGGACGTCTCGGTTGCCGACCGCAAGCCGCAGATCGACCTGCCCATCACCATGCCGGAGATGGGGGCCACCGCGCTGCCGTCGCTGCCGGTCCGCTCCGAGCGTTCCGCGCTGCCGCAGGCGAACACGCTGCCGGTCGAGCTGCCCGCCGCGGGCCTGCCCACGCTGCCGGAGCTGCCCACGAACGCCGAGGGCCTGCTGCCCCACGGCGACGTCCCGGCTCTCGCGCAGCTGGACTCCGACCCGACCGCCGTCTTCAACCAGGTCACCGACCTGGTGAGCGGCAAGGGAATCCACATCCAGGGCTGATGCCCTGATCCGAGGCGGGCCCGGGAGCACACGCTCCCGGGCCCGTTTCGCTGCGCGCGGTCAGCCGATCTGCACGGACCGCTTCGCCAGGCCGTACCAGTAGCCGTCGATCACCGTCTCCGGCCGGGTGTCGTCGGAACCGGCGCCGAGGCTGACGAACAGCGGCGCGAAGTGCTCGATGCGCGGGTGGGCGAGGGTGGCGGCCGGCGCCTTGTGGCGGAAGTCGAGCAGCGCGTCGAGGTCGCGGGCACGCAGCGTTTCCGCGCCCCACTGGTCGAACTCGGCCGACCACTGCGGCGGGGGGCCGTCCACGCCGACACCCATCGCGGAGAGGTTGTGCGTGAAGAACCCGCTGCCGATGATCAGCACCCCCTCGTCGCGCAACGGCTTGAGCTTGCGGCCCAGCTCGAACAGCTGCCGCGGGTCGAGGGTCGGCATGGACAGTTGCAGCACCGGTACGTCGGCGTCCGGGTACATCTCCACCAGCGGCACGTAGGCGCCGTGGTCGAGGCCGCGTTCGGGAGCCTCGTGCACCTCGGTGCCGGGGCCGTGCAGGAGCTTGCGCACCTTGGCGGCGAGCCCGGGTGCGCCGGGGGCCGGGTAGGTGACCGCGTAGTAGCGGTCCGGGAAGCCCCAGAAGTCGTAGACCAGTGGGACCGTCGTGGTGGCGCCGACGGTGACCGGGGCCTCCTCCCAGTGCGCCGAGACGACGAGGATCGCCTTCGGCTGGGGCAGGTTCGCCGACCAGTCCGCGAGCTGGCGGGTCCATCGGGCGTCGTCGGCGAGCGGTGGCGCGCCATGGCTCAGGTAGAGCACGGGAGTCGCACTCATCGCAGCCTCCATGTTTGAAAGTTCAACTACTACGGTACCCGACGCCGCGAGACCGGGCGATATTCCCGCGTCCGGAACCGGTACAGACTGGCCGGCGGCGCGGGGCGCGCGCCTATCCTGGGCCATGGTGGTCAACGTGGCGATCTACCTGGTCACGTGCGTCACGCCGCCGGTGCTGTTCTGGCTCGCGAGCAAGACCCCCGCGGTGGTCGCCGCCCTGCGGCGCCACGGTGAGCCCGTCCCGGCCGGCCTGCCCATCGAACGGCTGGCCGCGGACCTGCGCCGGGTGCGCCGCGCGCTGGAGAGCCTCGCGCCCGAGTCGCCGATGGTCCGCCGCCGCGCGACGTGCCAGGCGTACGACGCGCTGCTGGTGCAGGCGTGCGCCGCGCTCGGCCTGCGGCACTGGCTGGACGACCTCCCCGAGGGTGTGGAACGCGACGTGGAACGCCTGCGCGTCGAGGAGGCGTTGCGCGGGGCCGGGTTAGCGGTTCCCTGACAGCCGGGCCAGGTGCCGCCCGGTCGTGGACCGTTCCTGGCGCACCAGCTCGGCCGGCGGCCCCTGGAACAGCACCCGTCCGCCGTGCCGGCCCGGGCCGGGGCCGAGGTCGACGATCCAGTCCGCGCGGGCTATCACGTCCAGGTTGTGCTCGATCACCACGACCGTCGAACCGGCCGACACCAGCCGGTCGAACAGCTCGATCAGGCCGGCGACGTCCGCGGGGTGCAGCCCAGTGGTGGGCTCGTCGAAGACGTACGTGCGGCCGGGCCGGGCGAGCTCGACGGCGAGCTTGAGGCGCTGCCGTTCGCCGCCGGACAGCGTGTTCAACGGCTGGCCCAGCGACAGGTACCCGATGCCGACCTCGACCAGCCGGTCCAGCATCGGTTCGTCCGGGAAGACCTCCCGCGCGTCCCGCACGCTGAGGTCGAGCACCTCGCTGATCGTGTGGCCGCGGTAGGTGTAGCGCAGGACGTCCTCGACGAACCGCCGCCCCTCGCACTCCTCGCACGTCGAGACCACCGGGTCGAGGAAAGCCAGGTCGGTGTAGAGCACGCCGAGGCCGTGGCAGCGCGGGCAGGCCCCCGCGGAGTTTGCGCTGAACAGCGACGGGCTCACCCCGTTCGCGGCGGCGAACCGCTGCCGGATGCCGTGGAGCATCCCGGTGAACGTGGCCGGGCTGGACCGGCGCGAACCGCGGATCGGGCTCTGGTCGACCGACACCGCGTCCGGGACGAACCCGTGCACCAGCGTGCTCTTGCCGGACCCGGCCACGCCGGTGACGACGGTCAGCACCCCCAGCGGGATGTCCGCGTCGACGCCCCGCAGGTTGTGCCGGGTGGCGCCCCGGATCTGCAGGAACCGCTCGGCCGGCCGCGGGTTCTCCTTGATCCGCGGGCGGTGCCGCAGGTAGCGGCCGGTGGGGGTGTCCGCCAGCCCCGCGACCGCACCCTGGTAGACCACGCGGCCGCCGTCCTGCCCGGCGCCGGGACCGAGGTCGACGACGTGGTCGGCCGCGGCGATCACGTCCGGGTCGTGCTCGACCACCAGCACGGTGTTCCCCTTGTCGCGCAGGCTCTTGAGCAGGGCGACCAGCTGCGCGACGTCGTCCGGGTGCAAACCCACGCTCGGCTCGTCGAACACGTAGAGCATGTCGGTGAGGCTGCTGCCCAGGTGCCGCACCATTTTCACGCGCTGCGACTCGCCACCGGACAGGGTCGAGGTCGGGCGGTCCAGTGTGAGGTACCCGAGCCCGATCGACACGAGCCGCTCCAGTTGCGCGACCAGTCCGGCGACCACCGGCTCGGGTTCGGTCAGCGTGCGCACGAACGTCAGCAGGTCCTCGACCTCCATCGCGGCGCACTCGGCGATCGAGCGTCCGGCCACTGCGGACGCGAGCGCCTCCGGGGACAGGCGGGCGCCGTGGCACTTCGGGCAGGTTTCCTGGGTCACCACCCGCTCGAACGCCGCACGGGTGCGGCCCTTCAGCGAGTCGACGTCCTTGGGCAGCCAGATGCGTTCGAAGCGCGGCAGGAGGCCTTCGTGGTCCGGTGAGCCGTGCAGGAACGCGTCCCACTCCGCCGGGTCGTACTCGGCGAGCGGTTTGTCCAGGTCGAACAGGCCGGATTCGGCGAAGGTGCGCCACATCCATCCGCCCGGCTGGAACGTGGGGAAGCGGATGGCGCCCTCGTTCAGCGATCGGCTGCGGTCGACCAGCTCGTCGAGCACGATGGTGCGGGCCGTGCCCAGCCCGGTGCAGTGCGGGCACATCCCCTGCGGGTCGTTGAAGGAAAACGTGTTCGAGTACCCGGCGAACGGTCGGCCGGCACGCGACCACAGCAGCCGCATCAGCGAGTAGATGTCGGTGACCGTGCCGACCGTCGAGCGCGGCCCCCCGCCGAGCCGCTTCTGGTCCACCACGATCGCGGCGGACAGGTTCTCGATCGCGTCCACGTCCGGCTGGCCGTAGCGGGGCAGCCGGTGGCGCACGAACGTGGTGAACGTTTCGCCGAGCTGCCGCTGCGATTCGGCGGCGATCGTGTCGAACACCAGCGAGGACTTGCCCGATCCGGAGACCCCGGTGACGACGGTGAACGCGTGCTTCGGCAGCACGACCGTGACGTCGCGGAGGTTGTGTTCGCGGGCTCCCACCACCCGTAGTTCTGTCATGCACGCGAAGCTAGGAGCTATCGCGGTCACATCCTGGCCGCGTTTTCTGCCACGATCGACTCGTGCACGGACCGAGCGCGCGGATGCTGGAGCTGTTGTCGCTGCTGCAGACCGGCCGCACCTGGGGTGGCGCGGAGCTGGCAGGGCGGCTGGGCGTGTCCGCGCGCACCCTGCGGCGAGACGTCGAACGGCTGCGTGAGCTGGGGTTCCCGGTCCAGTCGGTGCCCGGCCCAGGTGGGCGCTACCAGCTCGTGGCCGGACGGGCGATGCCGCCACTGCTGCTCACCGATGAGGAGGCGGTGGCGACCGTGGTCGGCCTGCGCTTCGCGGCGCTGGCGCAGGTGGACGGCGCCACGGGAGCCGCCGAGGGTGCGTTGCGGAAGCTGGAGCAGGTGCTGCCGGCGCGGCTGCGGTACCGGATCGCAGCGGTGCTGGCCTCGACCGAGGCGGTGTCCCGCGCCGCGGGCCTGCTCGACCTGCGCGTGCTGCAGCTGTTCGCGTCCGCCGCACACGCCCGCGAACACGTGCGGTTCGGCTACACCACCCGGGCCGGAGAACGCAGCGAACGCCGGGTCGAACCGTACCGCCAGGTGCTCCTGGGCAAGCGGTGGTACCTGCTGGCCTGGGACACCGACCGCCGCGACTGGCGGACGTTCCGCATCGACCGGATCACCGACGTGACCCTGCCGGGCACGACGTTCCCGCCGCGGCCGCTTCCGCCGGATCCGGTGAGCTTCGTGCAGACCAGTGCGAACGTCCCGCTGAGCAGGCACCGCGGCGTGGTCCGGTTCGACGCCCCGGTCCAGGTGGTGGCGGAACGGTTGATGACCGAGGCGGGCACGCTGGAACCGATCGACGAGCACCGGTGCCGGTTCGTCACCCCGGTCGACTCGTGGGAGTGGCTCGCGATGACCCTGCCGATGGTGGGCGTGCCGTACACCATCGAAGGCCCGCCGGAGCTCGTCGAGCGCACCCGCGTGCTCGCCGGCCGCCTGCGCGCCGCCACCGGCGGGTGAGTCAGGAGGTGAGGAAGTCGCCGATCGCGGTGCCGAGCTCCGGTTGCGCGACGGCGCTGAGGTGGTTGCCCGGCACACTGCGGTAGCGCCCGTGCGGCAGGACCTCCGCCAGCTCCGGAGCGGTCTTGACGTGCGGGTCCTCGGTGCCGGTCACCACGAGCGTCGGTGTCCCGAGCCGGGCCACGGCTGCCCGGGGCGTGTCGACCGAACTGTCCAGGACGTGCAGCAGGGCCTCGCGGTCGCCACCGGTCTGGCGGAAGAACGCCTCCGCCCGCCACTCCGGCGTGCCGCGCTCGAACGTCCCGAGATTGGTCAGCACCCGGCGGAAGTGGGTGGTGCCACCGCTCGTGTACTCGATGCCGTGCAGGCCCATGCCCGCGACGACCGCCCGCCGGGGCCGGGCGCCGCGCACCAGCATGCGGATGGCCGTCCGCCCGCCGAGCGAGTAGCCGCCCAGGTCGTAGTCGGTCAGGCCGAGGTGCTCGACGAGGTCGAGTGCGTCGTCGGTGAGCACGTCCGGCGGGTACGCGGCCGGGTCGTGCGGCTTCGCGCTCTCCCCGTGGCCACGCAGGTCCGGCATGATCACGCGGAACCCGAGACCGGCGAGGTGCGCGGCGTGACCGTAGCTGATCCAGTTGACCTGCGACGTGGAGAAGAAGCCGTGGATCAGCACCACCGGACGTCCGTCGCCGGTCTCCCGGTAGGCGAGCCGCACGCCGTCCTGGGCGGTGAAGTACTGGATCTCGGGCCGCGGCGACATGCCGACATTCTGCTGCCCGTCCGCCGTGGACGGTGAACGTGTGGCGGGAGACACAACTTTCTCGCCCGTGACTATGCTCCGAGATCGACAACTCCCGGTAGAGGATGGTGCGGCGCGCGATGGATCGTCTTGTCCAGCGGATGATCCATGCGCTGCGTGAGCTGGCCGCGCGCCGCTTGCCGTGGGTGGTGCTGGCCTGCGGCCTGAGCACGGCGGTGGCCGGGGTGTGGGCCGCTGTCAGCTACGGGGGGTTGTTCGTCGACCTGTCGGTGTTCCAGCTGGGCGCCAGGGCCTGGTGGCACGGTCAGGACCTGTACGGCAAGCTGCCGCGGGCCTCAGCGGGTAATGAACTGAGCTACATATATCCACCGTTCTCGCTGCTCCCACTGGCGCCGTTCACCGTGACACCCCTGCGGATCGCGGGAATCGGCACGATCGTGCTGTCGATCGCGGCCCTGGCGATCACCTCGTACGTGGTCACCCGCCGGGTCTGGCCTGCGGCCGGCAGGCGCGTGACGATCGTGATCAGTGCGGTGAGCACACCGTTGTTCATGCAGCTCGAGCCGCTGCGGGAAACCCTCGGCTTCGGCCAGGTCAACCTGTGGCTGATGGCGCTGGTCGCCCTCGACTGCCTCGTCGAACGTCCACGCTGGCCACGCGGGCTGCTGATCGGACTCGCGGCCGCGATCAAGGTTACCCCGGCCGCGTTCCTGCTCTTCTTCCTGCTACGCAAGGATTTCCGCACGATCGGCATCGCAGCGATCAGCGGTGCGACCGCGACCGCTCTGGGGTTTCTGGCCGCACCCGCCGAGTCGGTGAAGTACTGGTTCGGTGGTGTGCTGACCACCGGCTCCGGGATGGCCGGCATCCCGTTCGGCACCAACCAGGCCATCGCAGCCGCGACCGGACGGCTGAACCTGCCGCTCGGCTGGAACTGGGCGCTCAGAGCCCCGCTGCTCATCGCGGTACGAATCGCCGCCGTGGTGATCATGTCCCGGGTCGGACCACCCCTGGCCTTCGTGGTCAACGCAGCGGCCATGCTGGTGATCTCACCGGTGTCCTGGGGTGCGCACTGGGTCTGGATCGCCCCCGCCGCGCTGGTGCTGGCCAGTTACGCGCTGCGCGCCAGAAGCACGCTCGCAACGGTGGCCACGGCAGGCGTGGTCGTCGTCTTCGCCATCGGACCACACAAACTGCTGCCCATGGGCGGAGCCAACGAATACCACTGGACGTGGTGGCAGCACATCATCGGCAACGCCTACACCCTGGTCACACTCGCCGCGCTGTTCGCCACCGCGGCTCATCTCCACCGCACCGCCCACCGGAAGCCGATACCAGTCGCTCCGCTGCGGGCTGAGGTGTGAACACCCCCAGGACGCAGGGCTGCCCGCCGGGAGTCCGGTGCTCCTGATCGCCGGGATCACGGAACTCCGCGACCGGACATCTCGGCCGATGTCAGCCCTGCGCCAGGTCGGCGAACCGGCTGTAGTGCAGCTGGTGCGCGACGACGATCGTGCTGGTCGGCCCGGCGCGGTGCTTGGCCAGGATCAGGTCGGCTTCGCCGGCGCGGGGGTCGTCCCGCTCCCACGCGTCCGGGCGGTTGATCAGGATGACCATGTCCGCGTCCTGCTCCAGCGAACCGGACTCGCGCAGGTCGGACAGCATCGGGCGCTTGTCGGTGCGTTGTTCCGGGCCGCGGTTCAGCTGGCTGATCGCGACCACCGGCACCTCGAGCTCCTTGGCGAGCAGCTTCAGTTGCCGGGAGAACTCCGAGACCTCCTGCTGGCGCGACTCGACGCGCTTGCCGGACGTCATCAGCTGCATGTAGTCGACCACGACGAGCTTGAGGTCGTTGCGCTGCTTGAGCCGCCGCGCCTTCGCCCGGATCTCCATCATCGTCATGTTCGGCGAGTCGTCGATGAACAGCGGCGCCTCGCTGATCTCGCTCATCCGCCGCGCGAGCCGGGTCCAGTCGTCGTCGGACATGCGGCCGCTGCGCATGTCCGCGAGCCGGATCCGGGCCTCCGCGGAGAGCATGCGCATCACGATCTCGATGCGGCTCATCTCCAGCGAGAAGATGACGCTGGTCATGCCGTGCTTGACCGAGCACGACCGGGCGAAGTCCAGCCCCAGGGTCGACTTGCCGACACCGGGGCGCGCGGCGACGATGATCATCTGGCCGGGGTGCAGGCCGTTGGTCACCTCGTCGAGGTCGGCGAACCCGGTCGGCACGCCCTGTGACACCCCGCCGCGCGACGCGATCGCGTCGATCTCGTCCATCGTCGGCTGGAGCAGTTCCTCCAGCGCGACGTAGTCCTCGCTGGCCCGGCGCTCGGTGACGTCGTAGATCGCGGCCTGCGCGCGGTCGACCACCTCGTTGATGTCGCCGCCGTCGTTCGCCGCGCCGTAGCCGTACTGCACGATCCGGGTGCCGGCCTCGACGAGGCGCCGCAGGACGGCCTTCTCCGCCACGATCTGGGCGTAGTAGCCCGCGTTCGCGGCGGTCGGCACGGTTGCGATCAGGGTGTGCAGGTACGGGGCGCCGCCGACCCGGGCCAGCTCACCGCGCCGTTCCAGCTCGGCCGACACGGTGATCGGGTCGGCCGGTTCGCCGCGCGCGTAGAGGTCCAGGACGCAGTCGTAGACCGCCTGGTGCTTCGGGAGGTAGAAGTCGTGGGGCGCGAGCACCTCGACGACGTCGGCGATCGCGTCCTTCGACAGCAGCATGCCGCCCAGCACGGACTGCTCGGCGGGGATGTCCTGGGGCGGCTGACGGTCGAACTCGCCGTACCGCGGCCCGGGGTCCTCGGGGCCGGGGTCGGACGGGTAAGCCGGACCACGGTCGTCAGTCAGCGCCACCGCGCGGATACCTCCCAGAAAGCGAACACCAGTTCGATTATGCCGGATCTCCGCCCGGAGCGCCGGGACCGGCGCGCCGACGGCGCTCGTGTCTTCCCGGTCTTTCCGGCCACGGAGTGCGACTACTCCGGCGGCACCGTAGATCGCCGGAACGGGCCAGTGCAAACCTGCTTGGGGACTGCTCTGTGGACAGCTTGTGGAGTGCCGGGGTCAACCAGTCACAGGTCTGCCGCCACCTGTGGACAGCTTGGGGGTAACTCCGAGGGGTCGTGGAGAATCCGCAGGTCAAACCCTGTGGGTAACCTGTGGAGAACTCCGGGGAAAAAACTTCGGCGTGTCGTCGCGGCTGCGACGTTCGGCGTGTCGCGCTGTCGGCAGCGCCGTTGTCCGGGGAATGGGTGCACGCAGAGTAGAAGGTCCCTCGCTCATCCGAGCAAGGGACCGGGATGAACCGATCAGCCCAGCGAAGTCGCTGCGTTGTGTAACCACTGGCCGATGCCCTGCGCGGTACCCGGGGTGAGCACGATCTCCGGCTCACCGCCCCCCGGACGCTCCTCCATCAGCCACCGCCCCCCGGCGATGTCGATGAAGTTGAGCGGCCTCGCGCAGCGGCGCCGCACCCCGGCCCGGTTGCGCACGGCTGCGTACAGGCTCCCGCCACCGGTGCGCGGCGCGTCGAGGATCCGCTTGATCTCCGCGGCCGGCGACTGCACCGCACGCCCCGGTGCGGCCTGCATGATCGATGACGGCCCCTCGTCCCGTGCCCGTCCGTGGCCCAGGACCTCGCTCTTCGGCGCCGCCAGCTGCGCCGAGCCGCCGGGCGGAGCGGGCGGGATCTGCTCGATGAACGCCGGCAGCACCCGTTCCGGCCGTTCGGGCAGCAGCAGGACGCCGTTCTCCTCGATGAACCGGGCGAGGACGAACCCGCCGCCAGGGCCGCTGCCGGTGAAGACCGTGAAGTTCGACGGCCGGTCCGGGAACGTGCCCTCGAACCAGCCGTAGAACTCCACGTGCGGCCGCGCGATCGACTCGATCACCGCCGCGAACTCGCGGTCCATGCCACGCGGACCCATCAGCCCGTGCTCGGCGAGCGCGGCGTTGATGCCCTCGTCGATGAGCCGCTGGTTGGTCTCGTCGTGCCACACCGGCATCGCGGAGAGCGTGTTGTGCGGCTCCGCGCCCCGCCGTTTGATCAGGTGGATCAGCAGTGGGGTGGTGAGCTTGAGCGGTTGGTTCAACACCGTCCGTGCCTCATTCGCCGATGACGGGCGGCGCGGTGAGCTCGTCGGTGCCGAAGAGCTCGTTCGGGTCGTCGCCCACCATGTACTTGTTCTGGTGTTCCTCGTCTTCCTCACCACGGCCGTGACCGCCGCGACCGCCCATCCCGGGCGTGCCCGGCGTGCCCGCGCCAGTGAGGCCCGCCCGCCCACCACCGCGGCCCGCGCCCGCGGCGCCGGGACCGGCGCCCGTGCCGTTCGTCGCGCCGACACCACTGCCCGGTCCGAACGCCCCGCCGATCCCGGCCACACCGGCACCACCCGCACCGGCACCACCGGCACCACTGCCCGAGCCGCCCGGTCCGAACCCACCGGCACCGCCGCCGGGGCCGGAACCGCCGGCCGACGGCGGGGTGTACCCGGTCGCGCTGGTCCCGTCCCAGGCCGGCGGGATGTACGCCCCGGAACCGCCGGCCGGCGAGTAGCCCGCCGGGGCGGCGGTGTGCGGCAACGTGGCCGCGGGGTGGGTGGAGCTGAACCGCGGCAGATCGCCGGCGTGCGCGGGCGCGGCGCCACCCGGCATCCCGCCCGCGCCCGGCACACCGCCGCCCGCGCCGGCACCGCTGGGCACCCCGCCGGCACCGCCACCGTCGGAGAAGACGTTGCCCTGCCAGGCGGAGTACTGCGGCAGCTGGCCCGCGTTGGTCATGCTGGCCTGGTAGTAGTTGTTGAACGCCTCGACGTTCGCCTGGCCTTGCTGGTTGTACTTCTCGATTTGCGAGTCGGTGTCCGACAGCGGGTTCATCCCGTCGAGGAAGCCGCCCTCCGGCGGCTTGGCCGCGATCTCCTGCACCTTCGACTTCACGGTGTGGAAGGCGGTGGCCTGGTCGCCCAGGTAGGTGCTGCTCCGGCCCAGGTTGGCGGCCGAGTCCTGCAACCAGATGCCCAGCGGGTGCGCGCCCGCCTGCACCTGGCCGGCGGCCGGGCCCTTCCAGGCGCTGTCCATCATGTCGTTGATCTGCTGGATCAGCTTGGCGCGGTCGGCGTGGACGTCCTTGAGGGCCGCCGCGGCCTTCGCGCCCGCGTCGAGGGACGTGGTGTCGCCGTTGTGGATCTTCTCCCAGATCTGGCGGGCGTCGATCGACCGGCCACCGATGCTGGCCTCGTGGTGCTGCGCTTCCGGCCCGCCGGTGAAGATGCTCACCAGACCACCGACGACCGCGCCGCCCACGGCGCCGACCGCGGTACCGATGACCGGCACCGCGGTGCCGACCATCGCACCGGCGGCAGCGTAGGTACCGACGGTGGTGAGCGTCCGTCCGGCCTGGTACGAGTCGTTGCCCATGCTCAATCCCTCTTGCTGGCGAAACCGAAGTCGTTGTGCCTCACGCCGTCCCCTTGAGGTGCCGCACCACCGTCGCCGCGACGTCGCCGACGACGGGACACGGGTTGGTGGCGTTCGGACCGGCGAGGATGCTCGAGTTGATGTTGACGACCAGCTCGTCGGTCAGGCCCAGCCAGAGCGCGCAGGTGCCGCTGCCGCGCAGATCGGCGTTGGCCGCGTAGACCGCCGGATACCCCTCGATGGTCGTCGGCTCGAAGTAGGCGTCCTGGTCGCGGTTGGCGTACACCCCGGCCAGACCGGTCTTCTGCTGCCCCAGCGGCGCGAGGAAGATCTTGTTCGCCTCGTGGGCGGCTGATTGCCACCGGCAGGCCGGGCCCCCCGGGCTCGCGTACCGCTCACCCGGTGGCGTCAGGCCGCCTGCCGCGGCGAGTTCGGGTGGCAACGCCGAGCAGGGATCGGCGATGAGGGCGTCGGCAGGCAGCGGCGCCGGGACCCGGAGCGCGGGATCGGCGGACGGCGTACCCGGTTCGGGGGCCGCGGTGCTGCCACCGTTCGAACACGCGCTGAGCAGGCCGGCGGCGATCAGGCCCGCCGCGGCGACGGTGGCTGTGCGGTGCATCAAACCGTCTTGTACCCGCCCAGGGCCCGGCGCGTGTCGTGCTCCGCGTCCTCGACGATGCCGGCGGCCTTCTCCAGCGCCTCGATGTAGCGCTGCACGTAGTCGACCATGCGCTGGTGCTGGAGCTGCAACGTCGTGCCCGATCCCTGGGCGCCCTTGGTCACGAAGTCCTCGCTGGCGAACTCCTTGCCGGGCGGCCGGACCTCGGCGACGGTGTTGGCGTTGGACAGATCCGTCTGCAGGTCGGTCAGGAGCGCTTTCCACTTGCTGATCACGGCGCGCACGTCGTCGGGCGTGAACTCGTAGCCACCGGCGGTTCCGTTGCCGCCCACCTTGATCGGTGCCGGAGGCGGAACCTCGGTGAGCCGGTCGGTCGGTTTGGTCATTCCCGCTACCCCCTCCGTCAGTGTCGCAACCGCGTGATCCCCCCGGGTTGGATGCTAACCCAGGGCCGCTGGATCCCCGCCCTGACAAGCAAAAACCGGGCAGGCCCCGCGAGTTCGCGGAGACCTGCCCGGCCGGAACTGCCGGACGGCCTTACTGGCCGGCCTTGACCTCGAGGCGCACCGACGCCTGCACATCGGGGTGCAGCCGGGCGTTCACCGAGTGCTTGCCGACGGACTTGATGTGCCCTTCGGTCTCCAGAACGCGCTTGTCGAGCAGCGGGCCGCCCGCCGCCTTGATCGCGTTGGCGATGTCGGCGGTGGTGACCGAGCCGAACAGCTTCTTCGAGCCGGCGGCGGCCTTCGCGGTCAGCTCCACGGTGCCGAGGCCCTCCAGCGCGGCCTTGATCTCGCGGGCGTGGTCGAGGTCGCGGATGCGGCGGGACTCCTGCGCGCGGCGGATGGTCTGCACGTTCTTCTCGGCACCCTTGGTCGCCGCGATGGCGTAGCCGCGGGGCAGCAGGAAGTTGCGCGCGTAACCGTCCTTGACCTCGACGATGTCGCCGGGGCCGCCGAGGTTGGCCACGTCCGTGGTGAGGATGATCTTCGCCATGATGTGGTCCCTCCTCAGCGCGCGGTCGAGGTGTAGGGCAGCAGCGCCATCTCGCGGGAGTTCTTGACCGCGGTGGCGATGTCGCGCTGGTGCTGGCTGCAGTTGCCGGTCACCCGGCGGGCACGGATCTTGCCGCGGTCGGAGATGTACTTCCGCAGCAGGTTGGTGTCCTTGTAGTCGATGAGTTCCGGGTGGCCCTTCTGCTCGGCCTTGCAGAACACGCAGACCTTCTTCTTGGGCTTGCGGATGGGTGGCTTGGCCACGGTGATGCTCCTGGGAATTCGGTACGAGTGGTTGGTCAGAAGGGAGGCTCGTCGGCGAAACCGCCGCTGTCGCCTGCCGGCGGGGCCGAGCCCCACGGGTCGTCGGCGGGGGCACCACCGCCGGCGCCGCCGCCGTAACCGCCGCCGCCGCCGCTACCGCGGCTGACCTTGTTGACCTTGGCGGTGGCGTAGCGCAGCGACGGACCGATCTCGTCGACCTCGAGCTCGACGACGGTCCGCTTCTCGCCTTCCTTGGTTTCGAACGACCGCTGCTTGAGGCGGCCCTGCACGACCACGCGGGCACCGCGGGTCAGGCTCTCCGCGACGTTCTCCGCCGCCTGCCGCCAGATGTTGCAGCGCAGGAACAGCGCCTCGCCGTCCTTCCACTCACCGGACTGGCGGTCGAAGGTGCGGGGCGTGGACGCGACGGTGAAGTTGGCGACCGCAGCGCCGGACGGCGTGAATCGCAGCTCGGGGTCGGACGTCAGGTTGCCGACCACGGTGATGACGGTGTCTCCGGCCATGGGCTGTTGCCTCAGGCCTTCGCCGCGGCCTTGGCGGCCTTGCGCGGGACCGGCTTGCGGACGACCTTGGTGCGGAGCACGGTCTCCTGCAGCGACAGCTGCCGGTCCAGCTCCTTGACCGCGTCCGGCTCGCTGTTGAGGTCCAGCACGGCGTAGATGCCCTCGGCGTGCTTCTTGATCTCGTACGAGAGCCGGCGACGGCCCCACACGTCGACCTTCTCCACGCTTCCGCCGGACGTGCGGATGACGTTGAGGAACGTGTCCAGAGTCGGGGCGACCTTACGCTCGTCGAGCGTGGGGTCGAGGATGACCATCACCTCGTAATGGCGCGACACAACCACTCACCTCCTGTGGGCTTCACGGCCACGGGCTTTCCGTGGCAGGAGGGCTTGCCGGGTTACCAGGTTACCTGGCGGCTAGGACAGTTTGCGCAGCACCCAGGTCCGCACCAGCGCGGCGCTCACCCCGGCCAGCGCGACCACGGCCAGGAGCATGGGCAGCTGGACGTTGCCGGTGGCCGGTTCGCCCCCGATGGCACTGGCGTTGCCCGCGTTGCGCACGTCGGCCTGACCGCCGGCGGGCGCCGGAGTCGGGGCGGACGCGCCGCCGAGCACGCCGATCTGCGGCAGCACCTGGTCGGGCAGCGTCGTGGTGGACGGGTAGAGCGCGCCGGGTGGCACCGCGGTGCCGGCCACGCCCGGCACGGCCGCCGGGATGTTGCCGTAGTTGCGCGGCGGGGCGGTGGCCGAACCGGTGCCGGAGATGCCCGGGACGGAGCTGACCTGCCCGGTGCCCGGCGCCGGGGTGGTCGTGCCGGGCTGCGAGGACGACGGGAGGGAGGGCTGCGTGTAGTTGCTGGCGTAGGCGGTCAGCCCGCAGTTGCCGGAGACCTTGCGGGAGATCGCGTCGAGGGTCTTGCGCTGCTGGTCGGAGCCGGTGCCGAGGCCGGTCGCGAACCCGTCGCCGGCCTGTTTCAGCGTGGTGGTGACGGCGGTCGCGATCGCGTCGCCGCCGATCGTGCCGCTGGGCGCGTTCGCCGGCACCTGACCGACGGGGATCGCGCCGGCGGCGGAGACGGTGTCCGCGATCTTCTGCGGGTCCACGCCGTTGAGGTGCAGGAACCACTCCTGCTCCTGCGCGCCGGCCTTGACCACGCCGGCGAGGTCCTTGCCCTGCACGGCGACCGTGTCGCCGAGCGCGCCGAGCACCGTGCCCGAGCACGCCGGGGAGAGCACGGTGCTCGCGGAGGCGGTCCCCGTCGTCAGCAGGGAGCCCCCGGCGAGGGCCGCGGCGACGGCGGCGACGGTCAGCGCTCTTCGGGTGGTCTTCATCAGGCTGGTGTTGCGCACGAGCGCGGTCCTCCAGTGATCGCAGGCGTGTCCCCGGATGGGGTTAACGACGAGCGGACCCAATGGATACTAAGTGGTAGCTCCCCGTAAGACCCACGCGCGTACGAGACCCGCGCTGACACCCGAAAGAGCGACAACCGCAACGAGCATCGGTAGCGCGACGTTGCCGCTGCCTCCGGGTCCGGCCGGCAGGGCCTCGGCCCGCCCGGCGTTCTGCACGCCCGGACTGGCCTTCCCGGGCTGCTGCTGGCCGAGCGTGCCGTACTCGGGCGCGTAACCGGGGATCTCGCCGCCGTAGCGCAGGCCCGGCGAGGGGGCCCACAGCCCGGGCGTCGCGAACGGCAGGCCGGCGTAGTTGCGCATCGGCGCGAACGCGCTGCCCGAACCGAACGGCAGGAGGTCGAACGTCGCCGGGTCGCCGCCCAGCACGGGACTGGTCGCGCCGGGGATCAGCGCGGCCGGGGCGCCGCCGGCGGTCCCACCCGGCGTGCTGCCCGGCGGCGTCTGCTGGGCGCCACCACCGCCCGGCGGGGTCTGCGGCTGCGGCCCGCTCGCGCTGCCGCCGCCGAGCGCCTGGCCGGCCCGGTTGACGGAGCTGGTCACGCCGTTCGTGGTGCCCGCGACGGTGCCGTTGACCGCGCTCGCGGCCGGCGGACCCACCACCGGTACCGGCGAGACCACCGTGTCGACCACCTTGACGGTGATCTGGCACAGGCCGCCGAGCAGCCCGCCGACGATCGAGGTCAGCCCGTCGGTGACGGTCCTGAGGCCGAGCGGCGTCTTGATGACGTCGCCGGGTTTGGCCGTGACGGTGTCACCGCATTTGGCCGTGATCGTGTCGGCGTTCGCGGTGCCGGGCAGGGCGAGCGCAGCCGACCCGGCCAGTACGAAGGCGGCGGCACCCGCCGCGACGGTCCTGCGTGCCCGACCCTGCATGTTCGTCCTCCAGCGCGTCGCTACTGGTTCAACGAAGCTAGGGCAGCTACGTGACGCGTGCATGCCGATCAGGCTCGCCGCAGCCACGCACGGGTGAGTGCGGTGGCGACGATCGCGAGTGCGAACACCGCGATGATCAGCGGTAACCGGTCGGGGACGGGGACGGCCGGCATGGCCTCGGCGGCGCCGGAGCTCTGCGTGACCAGCGGCGGTTCCGTCCCAGCCGGTGGGAGGACCTCGGGCGCGGCCGGCGCCGTCCGGGTCAGGGCGGACAGCGCTGCCGGCGAGGTGATGCCGGCGCCGGCGAGGAAGCCACCGGTGACGAACGAGACGGGCACCGTGCCCGCTCCCGGCCCCGGCGCGGGGGTGTTGGGCGCTGCGGTGTTGGGCGCGGGAGTACCGGGCGCGGTCGTGCCGGGCGCCGGGGTCGCGCCGCCCGGCGCGGGTCGCCCGGCCGGCGGGGCCGGCTGCTCGCCGGAGGTGAGGTCCTGGGTGACCGTGGACAGCGCGTTCACCGTGTGCTGCGCCGCGGGGCAGACCTGCTCGGTGGCCAGGTCGCCGACCACCGGGGCGTCGCCCACCCGCAGGGCCTTCGCGAGGTCGGCGACGGGCAGCGGCAGCAGCGGTCCGCGCTGGTCCGGACCGGTCGGGGCGGAGTCCGTCCCGGTGCCGACGGTGACCACGCCGGGCTGGCCCAGCGGGGCGCCGGCGTCGACGGTGAGGGCGTGACCGGGCTCGTCGCGCAGGGTCGCGCCGCAGCTGCCGGCCAGCGCGGGCCCGGCTGGGTCGGCGAGGGCCCCCGGCGCGGTCAGCGTGGCGGAGGCCGCCAGCACGAACCCGGCGACTCCGGCGCGGCGCGCGGTCTTCCGCATCGCGTCCCCCCAGCACTCAGGTGATGTCCCGGACCGCGCTCACGGTACTGCACGAAGTCCGGCCGGCTGGCGCGAACCGCGCCGCTTCCGCCGGTAGCGTGGGCGCATGCAGATCGGTGCGCACGTTCGCGACGACGACCCGCTGACCGCGGCCAAGGAGCGCTCGGCCGACGTGGTGCAGTTCTTCCTCGCCGACCCGCAGGGCTGGAAGAAGCCCGTCGCCCAGCCGCCGAGGGCGGACATCGAGGCGGCCGGGGTCGAGGTGTTCATCCACTCCCCCTACATCGTCAACGTCGCGTCGCTGAACAACCGCATCCGGATCCCGTCGCGGAAACTGGCCGCCCAGCACGCCGCGGCCGCGGCCGAGATCGGCGCGAAGGGCCTGATCGTGCACGGCGGCCACGTCGGCAAGGGCGCGGACACCGCGGAGGGCCTGGCGAACTGGCGCAAGCTGTTCGAGCGGCAGGCGGCCGACGGCGGGTTCGCGGTGCCGATCCTGATCGAGAACACCGCGGGCGGCGACGGGGCGATGGCGCGGGAGATGGACGTGCTGGCGCGGCTGTGGGACGAGGTGGCCGAGTTCGGCGCCGGGTTCTGCCTGGACACCTGCCACGCGTTCGCCGCGGGCTGGGAACTCGGCGATGTGGTCGACAAGGTCCGGGCGATCACCGGCCGCATCGACCTGTTGCACCTGAACAACTCGCGCGACGAGTTCGGCTCGGGCCGCGACCGGCACGCGAACGTCGTGCACGGCGACGGCACCATCGACCCGGAGGCACTGGTGGCGGTCGCGGCGGCGGCCGGGGCACCGGTGATCGTGGAAACCCCGGCCGACGGCCAGGCCGACGACATCGCCTACCTGCGGGAGAAGCTGGGCTGACTCACCCCGCGTGCCGCGGGCGGCGGCGCCGGAGCACGACCACGTCCCTGGCCCGGTCCAGCACCCCGCCGGCCGGGTCGTCGTCACCGGCGGCGCGCACGGCGTCCGCGGCCGGCCGGTAGATCTCCCGGACCACGAGAACGCACAGCCCGACCACGGCCAGGTCCCGCAGCACCACGAACCCGAGGAACCAGTCCGGCGGCAGTCCCTTGTGGTCGGTGCCGAGGTAGTAGAACATCCGCGGCACCCAGACCAGCGCGTCGAGCAGCATCCAGCCCAGCAGCAGCCGCCACCGCGGGATCGCCAGCACCGCGAGCGGCACCAGCCAGAGCGAGTACTGGGGGCTCCACACCTTGTTGGTCAGCAGGAACGCGGCGACCACCAGGAAGCACAGCGGCGCCAGCCGCGGCCGCACCGGCGCGGCCAGCCCGACGTAGGCGATCCCCGCGCAGCAGGCCAGGAACAGCGCGGCGCTCACGATGTTCAACCAGGTCGGGCTCTGCCCGGGCGCGAGCGGCCCGTCGAAGCCGGGCCAGCCGGTGAAGTAGGAGATCACGTTGTAGATCGAGTCCGGGTCCATGCCGCGTTGCGCGTTGAGCCGGAAGAACTCCTGCCAGCCGGCGTTCAGGGTGAGCGCGATCGGCAGGTTCGCCGCGAGCCAGGCCACCAGCGCGGTGCCCGCCGCGGTGGTCCATTCGCGCAGTTTGCCGGCCCGCACGCACAGCACGAGCATCGGCCCGAGCAGGAACAACGGGTACAGTTTGGCGGCCGCTCCGAGCCCGAGCAGCAGCCCGGCGAGCGCGGGTTTCCGGCGCGCCCAGGCCAGCAGGCCGGTCGCGGCGAACGCGGTCGCGATCGTGTCGAAGTTGGTGAACGCGTGCACCAGCACCAGCGGCGAGATCGCGGCGAGGCAGGCGTCCCACGGCCGGCGCCGGGCGGTGCGGCCCACCGCCCACACGGTGATCAGCCAGGCCGCCGCGAGCCAGAACGCGGTGATGTCGAAGTAGAGCACCACCGGCAGCCCGCCGGGCAGCCATCCGGCGTCGGCCGCCGCGTGCCAGCCCGCGGCGAGCTTCGCGTTGACCCACTGGAACAACCCGGTCAGCACCGGGTACTCCATGTACCGCACCTGCGCGCTGGGCGTGCCGGCGTCGTCGACCCAGCTCGTCCGGTACGGGAAGGCACCGGCCTGATCGAGCCGTTCGGCACTGTACAGCGGGACGACGTCGGAGTAGCACATCGCGACGTAGGGGCGGCCGGACCGCCAATCCAGCTGGGTCTGCCCGCTGTCGTCGACGTACTGCTGGATGCAGCTCGCCTTCCCGAACCAGCACAGCATCAGCGCCAGCGTGGCCAGCGCCAGCCCCACCCGCTGCGGCGTCCAGAACCAGTGGCGCCCGACCGCCGCATGTTCGCCGAGCGGCCCGCCGATCGGTCTGCTCGCGGCCGCGACCAGCGGGTCGGTCCGGGTCGGCGCGACCCGCTGGCCCGCGTCGAGTGACGCCGGCACGGGCTCCGCTGAGGTGGTCTCGTCGGTCGGGCTGGACACCCGCGCGATGTTACGGGCTGCCCCGTGAGTCGGGGATCAGCCGCTGTCGCCGCGGGTGTCCGTCGGCCCGAAGTCGTTGCCCGGCGGCCAGGTCGGGACGGTCACGCGCGACCGGCTCGACGTCGGCGCCTCCGTGGGTTCCGTGTTCGACGAAGACGGCGGCAGGGAGGTGGGCGGCGTGGTCGAGCCCGACGAGCTCGGCTTCGTGGGCGGCGTCGACCGGCTCTGCGACGTCGAGTCCTCCGTGGCGGCGGCCGCGGTCTTGCCGATCGGCGCGACCGTCGGGAACTTCTCGCTGGGCTTGTCCTTGAGGTAGTCGTTCAGGAACTGCTGCCAGATCTTGGCCGGCAGACCCGTCGAGGACACCGCGTTGCCGTCCTTGTCGCGCAGCGGCGTGTTCTTGTCGCTGCCGACCCAGGACGCGACGGAGACCGACGGCGTGTAGCCGACCATCCACACCTGCGAGTTGTCCTTGTCCGACCCGCTGCCGTTGCCGGCGCTCGCGTCGTACTGCTGGGTACCGGTCTTGCCCGCGCACTCGTGGCCACTCGGGCAGCTGAGCTTGGAGAACTGGATGACCGGCTTGAGCGCGGTGGTCACGTTGCCCGCGATCTGCTTGCTCTTGTTCGAGTCGCCCTCGGCGAAGGCCGGCTTGGGATTGCTCGGCGCCTGGTAGACGACCTCGCCGTCGCCGGGCTTGGTCATCTTCTGCACGAAGTGCCGGTCCAGGTACGTCCCGTCGTTGGCGATCGTGGCGTACCCCGACGCCATGTCCAGCGGCGTCGCCGCGGTGGACCCACCACCCAGCGCGATGTTGTTGTCCACCGCCTTCAACGACCGGACACCGGCCTCCTTGGCCGCGTCGGCGACCGCCTGCGGGCCGGTGATGTTGGCGACCATGTCGAAGAACACGGTGTTGGTCGACCGCATGGTCGCCTCCGCGACCGTGCACTCCTTCGAGCAGCTGTTGGACACCCCGGCGTTGTTGATGTAGCGCGGTGAGCCGTTGGGCAGCACGCCGAACTGGCGGTGCGTGGAGCCGTCGAAGGTCTCGCCGAGACCCTTGCCCATCTTCAGGAAGGCGACCAGGTCGAACGTCTTGAACGACGATCCGGGGTTGCGTGCCGTGTCGCCCCAGTCGATGTAGTCGGTCTTGTCGTTGGGGCCGCCGTAGTAGGCGACCACGCCCCGCGTCTTCGGGTCCACCGCGACGAGTGCCTTCTTGAGCGTGGCCGGCTGGCCCTGCATCACCTGGTTGACGGCCTGCTCGGCGATGCGCTGCGCGTTCGGGTCGATGGTCGTGTAGATGTCGTAGCCGCCGGCCTGGAGCCGCTCCTTGGGGAAGCCCGCGGCCTCCAGTTCGTCCTCCACCTGCGCCTGGATGAACGCGTTGTTCCCGGTGATCGCCTGCGGCTTGGTCTGCTCCCGCGGCAACGGGGTCGGGAACTGGGCCGCGTCCCGGTCCGCCTGGGACAGCCAGTGGTTCTTGACCATGTTGTCCAGCACGTAGTTCCAGCGCCTGGTCGCGTATTCGGCGTTCTCCGACTTCGACGGGATCTGGATCACACCGGCCAGCAACGCCGCTTCCGACGGGGTCAGCTGCGCCGCGGGCTTGTTGAAGTAGGCGTGCGCGGCCGCCTCGATGCCGTAGGCACCCCGTCCGAAGTAGACGATGTTGAGGTAGGCCGTGATGATGTCTTCCTTGGACTGGGTCTGGTTCATCTTGAACGACTTGACCAGCTCCGTGGCCTTGCGGGTGAGCGTGTGGTCCTCTTTCGCGGTGGCTTTCTTGATGTACTGCTGGGAGATGGTCGAACCACCGCCCTGGCCATCGGTGAGGTTGTAGTAGACCGCTCGCAGGATGCCCATCGCGTCGAAGCCGCTGTTGGTCTCGAACGTCGCGTCCTCGGCCGCGTACACCGCGTGCTTCACGGTGTCGGAGATCTGGCCGGGCTGGAGGATCTGCCGGTTCCCGGTGGTCGGGATTTCCTTGCCCATCACCGAACCGTCGCTGTAGTGGTAGGTCACCACCTGTTCCTGCTGGGCCAGCACCTCCTCCGGCGTCGGCACGTCGACCAGGAAGTAGGCGATGGTGAACGCGATCGCCGGGAGCACGACGAACACCCCGAACAGGGCGTAGAGGACGCGCCGGATGATCTTCCAGCGGCGCTTCTTGCGCTGCTTCGGGGTCAGCGCCGCCTTGTCCTTCTTGCCCTTCTTGTTCTTCTTGCCGTTCCCGACCTCGGCGTCATCGCCGTCATCGGCGGGTGCGCCGTCGTCCGGACCGGACTCGTTCAGCGCGACCGGCTCGTCGACGTAGTCGTCGAATTCGTCGTACCCGTGGTTGAGCTCGCTGTGGGTGAGCAGGCCCGGCTCGGACTCGGCCATCCCGGGCCGGCGGCCGGCTCCCACGCCGGGGCCGGGTGGCCGGCGGAAGTCGTCCCGCGGCGGGTTCTGCGGCCCGGGCGGCGGCACCGGCGGCGGCCCCGGCGGCGGACCGGGGCGGCGCGGCGGTGTTGGCGGCGGCGGGGGCACGCGGTTGCCTGCGGGCGGGACGCGCCGGGTGCCGCGCGGGTCGTGGTCCGGACCGTTGGGCCGGCCCGGTCCGGCGCCTTCGGCGGGCCACTGGGGAGCTTGGGGACCTTGCGGGCCCTGCGGGCCTTGGGGGCGCTGGGGACCGCGCGCCGGGGGGCGCTGGGGAGGCATCGGGCCCTGCGCCGGGCGCCGGGGCGGTTCGTTGCCGCTCGGCCAGGCCGGCTCACCCTCACCCGGCCACTGGGCACGGTGCGGTTCGTCCGGCTCCTGACCAGGCCAGGAGCGATTGCGATGGTCGTTCACGAGTGAGCCTCCCAGACCGGCGGTACACCGGGCGCCGTTCTGTGATCGAGTGCCGGCGCTGCGCTTCGTGCCCTCACTGTCCGGCTGTCCTCCGGGACGGTCCGTGCGGCGCCCCGTTGCCGAGGACGTACGACCGCACCAGGTGGTTCCAGCGGCATGCCGGGCACACCTCGACCACGTGCACGGTGAACTCTCCCACGCTCCCGGCCAGCCGGGCCAGCTCGGTGGGGGTCCGCGCCGATCCGGACACGTGCCGCAGCTGTTCGCCGAACACCCAGGACACGTTCGTCAGGCCCGCCTTCCCGCACAGCGGGCAGGGAGCCTCGCTCGGTTCACCGTGGAACCGGGCCGCCCGGAGCAGGTACGGATCGGCGTCGCAGACGTCGCGCGTGCCGACCCGACCGGCGCGGACGTCGGCCAGCAGCGCACGGCGCTGCAGGACGTAGTCCACCACCTGTCGCTGGTTCTGCACGCTGACAGCGTACGTGTCCGCCGTGTGCCCACCATGAGCTGTACGGCGTAACGGTCTGGACCGGACGTGCGACACGCCGACCATTCGATAACACTCTGGTGAACGTTGCGGTGTGTCGTTCACCTCGTTCCGGGTGATCGTTGATGTTGGCTACACCACTTCGATGTATCGGCCCGATATAATTCGGCGTTAGGTTGCCGGAGTGTCGTGGGAGTCCGGGAGTCTGAAGAGTCTTCGGAAGGGGGTGCACCGTGCTGGAGTTCGCCATCCTGGGGCTGCTGCACGAGGCACCGATGCACGGCTACGTGCTGCGCAAACGGCTGCACGACACGCTCGGCATGTTCCGCACCTTCTCGTACGGTTCGCTGTATCCGACGCTGCGCCGGCTGCAGCGGGCCGGGTTCATCGAAGAGGCCGACAGTGACGTCGGGCAGGCCGGAGAGCCCGTCAAGGGCTGGGGCCGCCGCGCGCGGACGGTGTACAAGCTCACAGCGGAGGGCAAGGAGCACTTCGCGAAGCTGCTCGCCGACGCCGGGCCCCAGACCTGGGAGGACGAAGGGTTCGGGGTCCACCTCGCCTTCTTCTCCCGGACACCGGCCGATGTCAGGATGCGGATCCTGGAGGGCCGGCGACGCCGGGTCGAGGAACGCCGGGAAGGGCTCCGGGCGGCACTCGCCCGGGCCGAGGAGAAGATCGACCGCTACACGCGTGAGCTGCACCGGCTGGGGCTGGAGAGCAGCGAGCGCGAGGTGCGCTGGCTGAACGAACTGATCGCGCACGAGCAGGACGAGCAACAACGCGGGCTTCAGAGCTGAGACCGCATCCCGAAGGCAAGACATCACTGAACGAAGGAGAAACCGGCATGGGCGACAACAGCGGCCGCGTACGGGTGGCCATCGTTGGCGTCGGAAACTGTGCGGCGTCGCTGGTGCAGGGGGTGCACTACTACCGCGACGCCGACCCGGCCTCGCGGGTGCCCGGCCTGATGCACGTGCGGTTCGGCCAGTACCACGTCGGTGACGTGGACTTCGTGGCCGCGTTCGACGTCGACGCCAAGAAGGTCGGCCAGGACCTGTCGTCCGCGATCCTCGCCAGCGAGAACAACACCATCAAGATCACCGACGTGCCGCCGCTGGGCGTGCCGGTTCTCCGCGGCCCCACCATGGACGGGCTGGGCCGCTTCTACCAGGAGACGATCGAGGAATCCGACGAGGAGCCGGTCGACGTCGTCGCCGCGCTGCGCGAGGCCCAGGTCGACGTGCTGGTCTCGTACCTGCCGGTCGGTTCCGAGCAGGCGCAGAAGTTCTACGCGCAGTGCGCCATCGACGCCGGTGTGGCGTTCGTCAACGCGATCCCGGTGTTCATCGCCTCGGACCCGGAGTGGGCGCAGAAGTTCACCGACGCCGGGGTGCCGATCGTCGGTGACGACATCAAGTCCCAGGTCGGCGCCACCATCACGCACCGCGTGCTGGCGAAGCTGTTCGAGGACCGCGGGGTCCAGCTCGACCGCACCATGCAGCTGAACGTGGGCGGCAACATGGACTTCAAGAACATGAAGGAGCTGGAGCGGCTGGAGTCCAAGAAGGTCTCCAAGACGCAGGCCGTCACCTCGCAGATCGACCGCGACCTCGGCAAGGCCAACGTGCACGTGGGCCCGTCGGACTACGTGCAGTGGCTGGACGACCGCAAGTGGGCCTACGTCCGTCTGGAGGGCCGCGCCTTCGGTGACGTCCCGCTGAACCTGGAGTACAAGCTCGAGGTGTGGGACTCGCCGAACTCGGCCGGCATCATCATCGACGCGGTGCGCGCCGCGAAGATCGCCCTCGACCGCGGGGTCGGCGGCCCGCTGCTGTCCGCGTCCTCCTACTTCATGAAGTCGCCGCCGGAGCAGTACGACGACTCGACCGCGCGCGACTCGGTGGAGAAGTTCATCACCGGCGACCTCGAGCGCTGACGTCCGAGGAGGCGGGGCCCGGCTCGTCCGGGCCCCGCCTTTCTCATGCCCTCAGTTCTCCTGCCCCAGCGCGGCCGGCAAGTCCGCCACGGTGTCCAGGACGCGGTGCGCCCGCGCCAGCACCGCCGGGTCCGGCGGGAAGTGCGGATTGGGCACCGCGTAGACCGACATGCCCGCGGCCAGCGCTGCCTTCAGCCCGTTCGTGGTGTCCTCGACCGCCGCGCACCTCGTCGCGTCCACCTTCAGCCTGCGGGCGGCTTCGAGGTAGACGTCCGGCGCCGGCTTGCCCGCGGGCACCTGTTCGCTGGACACGGCGACCTCGACCAGACCGGTCAGGCCGGTCGCCGTCAGGAACGCCGTGATCAGCACCGGCGGGGACGAGCTGGCGATCGCGACCGGGTAGCGCTGCCCGACCGCGCGGACGGCTTCCGGTGCGCCGGGCAGCACCGGCGGACCGTCGGCGTAGCGGTGCGCCATCCCGTCGATCACGACGTGGGCGATCCGTTCCGGCGTCAGCCGCGCGCCGAGCTCCTCGACCAGGTACCGCGCCCATTCCGGGGTGCTCATCCCCTGCATCGCGCGGGTCGCCTCCGCGGTCCAGGTGCCGCCGTGCTCGGCGACGACCGCGCGGCGCACCTCGTCCCAGGTCTGTTCGGAGTCGACGAGCACCCCGTCGAGGTCGAATACCACCGCGTCCATGTCGCGCACGGTACCGGGGTGGGTGCGGCTATTCCCGCGCGGCGAGGCGCAGGATCGGGTCGAGCAGCCCCGGGAAGCGGTGGTGCAGGTCGTCGGCGCGCAGCTGGACCCGGCGGTGCCTGCCGTCGACGCTCATCGCGATCAGCCCGGCCTCCCGCAGGATCCGCCAGTGGTTGGTCAGCGTGGACAGGGGCACGTCCAGGCCGTCGGCGAGTTCGGAGCAGCTCGCGCCGGGTGCGGTCGACGCCCGGCGCACCAGTTCCAGGCGCACCTGGTCCCCGAGCGCGTGCAGGACCGGCGCGAGGCTGAGTGACTCCGGGGCGGGCTGTGGCAGCGATCGCATGCCCCGAAGTTACCAAAGATTCGACACTACGGGATTATCGAAGTATTGTCCCTGGCATGACGACTGTGGGATCGCCCGTGGACACGGGCAGCCGATCAGGCCGCGCGGCACTGCTCGTGATGACCTGTCTCGGCCAGTTCATGGTGCTGCTGGACAGCACCATCGTGGGCGCGGCGCTGCCCGACATGGCGCAGCGGCTGCACACCGGGCTGACCGGGCTGCAGTGGATCGTGGACGCCTACGTGCTGCTCGTCGCCATGCTGTTGCTGTCCGGTGGGGTCTTCGCCGACCGCTTCGGCCGCAAGCGCGTGTTCCTGGCCGGGGTCGCGGTGTTCACCGCCGCGTCCCTGCTGTGCGCCGTGGCACCCTCGATCGGCTGGCTGATCGCCGGCCGGGTGGTGCAGGGCATCGGGGCGGCGGCGCTGAGCCCCGCGTCACTGGCCCTGCTCGGCGCGGCGTACCCGGTCCCCGGTGAGCGCGTCAAGGCGATCGGACTGTGGGCCGGGTTCAGCGGCATCGGGCTGGCGGCCGGACCGCTGGCCGGCGGCATCCTCGTCGAGGCGTTCGGCTGGCCGGCCATCTTCCTGGTGAACCTGCCGATCGGCGTGGTGCTGCTGCTGGCCGGGATGCGCGTCCTGACCGAATCGCGCAACACCGGCGCGCCGGCGATCGACGTGCCCGGGACGGTCCTGTCCGTCCTCGGCGTGGGGGCGCTGACGTACGGGCTGATCGAAGGCGGCTCGCGGGGCTGGACCGACCCGGTGATCCTGGGCAGCTTCGCGGTGGCGGTGGTGGTGCTCGCGGTGTTCGTCGCCGTCGAGGGGCGCCGGAAGGCGCCGATGCTGCCGCTGCGGCTGTTCCGGGAGCGGCTGTTCAGCGTGGCCAACACGGCCATGGTCGTGGTCGGGTTCGCGTTGATGGGTTCGTCCTTCTTCTTCTCCCAGTTCTTCGTGTCCGTGCAGGGCAGCTCGATCCTGGTGGCCGGGCTCCAGACCCTGCCCGCGACCCTGGCGATGGTCGTGGTGAGCCCGTTCGCGGGTCGGCTCGCCGCCCGGCACGGCTTCCGGATCGTGGTCACCGCCGGCCTGGCGGTCGCCGGGGCGGGCCTGCTCACCCTCGGCTTCGCGGACGCGAGCACGGGATACGGGAACGTGTGGTGGCGGCTCGCGCTGACCGGCATCGGGTTCGCGCTCACCATGTCGCCGCTGACCGGCGCGGCCATCCAGGCGGTCAGCCCGCGGGAGGGCGGGCTCGCGTCGGGAGCCAGCAGCACGGCCCGGCAGATCGGCGCGGTGCTCGGCGTGGCCGTGCTCGGGGCCGTCGTCCGGGGCCGGGAGGCCGCCGGGGCGTCCTTCGGGGCCGGGCTGGGCAGCGCCTTCGTCGTGGCCGGTGCGGTCACGCTGGTCACGGCCGTGGTCACCGGCGTGTGGCTGGCGCGATCGCGGACCGTGTGAGCCGATTAACTTAGACAACCTAAGCAATAACGCTTAGGCTAGCTAAGTGAATCCAGGAGTAGCAGAGCTCGCGCGTGAGCTGCGCCCGCTGGTCTTCCGCCTGTACTACGTGGTGCGGCGGCTGACCCCGCAGCACCGGCTCACCCTGACCCAGGGGTCGGTGCTGAGCGAGCTGGTCCACGGCGGCCCACGCCGGATGAGCGTCCTCGCCGAGCTCGAGGGCGTCCGCCAGCCGTCCATGACGGACCTGGTCCGCCGGCTGGAGCGGCTCGGCCTGGTCAGCAGGCGGTCCGATCCGGACGACAAGCGCGCGGTGCTGATCGAGGCGACCGAGGCCGGCACGCGGTACGTGACCGAGCTGGTCGTTGCCCGCGAGGAGTTCCTGCGCGAGCGCCTGACTGCCCTGGATCCAGCCGACCGCGACGCGATCGACGCGGCGCTGCCGGCCCTGCGGAGGCTCATCGATCCGGTCAAGAAGGAGGAACTGCTCCCATGAGCAGTCACGGTCACGGCAGCCTGCTGGACGCCCTCAAGGGACAGCCCAAGCAGGTGTGGATCACGGCGTTCGCCGCGGTCATCGCCTTCATGGGGATCGGGCTGGTGGACCCGATCCTGCTGTCCATCGCCAAGGGGCTGCACGCCACGCCGTCCCAGGTCACCCTGCTGTTCTCGTCCTACCTCGGCGTCCAGGTGATCGCCATGCTGGTGACCGGCGCGGCGAGCGCCAAGTTCGGTCCGAAGCGGACGGTCCTCACCGGACTGACGCTGATCGTGGCCGCGACCGCGCTGTGCGCCGCGGCCGGGTCGATCGAGCAGCTGGTCGCGCTGCGTGCCGTGTGGGGATTGGGCAACGCGTTCTTCATCGCCACCGCGCTCTCGGTGATCGTCGGCGCGGCCACCGGTGGCCAGGCCGGCGCGATCCTGCTCTACGAGGCCGCGCTCGGGGTCGGCCTGGCGGTCGGGCCGCTGCTCGGCGCCCTGCTCGGCAGCTTCTCGTGGCGCGGGCCGTTCGTCGGCACCGCGGTGCTGATGGCCGCCGCGCTCGTGCTGTGCTCGATCTTCCTGGCCACCGACAAGCACGACCAACGCGAACCGATCCGGCTGCTCGACCCGCTGCGTGCGCTCAAGCACACCGGCCTGCTGCGCACCTCGATCGGATCGGCCTGCTACACCGCCGCGTTCTTCACCGTGCTGGCCTGGACCCCGTTCGTGCTCGGCTGGAGCGCCGTCGCGGTCGGGCTGGTCTTCTGCGGCTGGGGCCTGTGCGTCGCGGTCGCCGGTGTGGTGCTCGCGCCGAAACTGGCCGGGAAGCTGGGTGAACGGCACGCCACTGTGGTGTCCGTGCTCGGCTACGCGGTGCTGATGGTGGTGCTCGTGGTGCCGGCCAAGCCGGTGGTCGTGGCCGCCGTGATCGTCTCCGGGCTGGTGTCCGGACTGCTGAACACCCTGTTCACCGGCACCGCCATGTCGATCAGCGACGCGCCGCGGCCGGTGGCCAGCGCGGGCTACAACTTCTGCCGCTGGCTCGGTGGCGCGGTCGCCGCGACGCTGGTCGGGCACGTCGCCGAGTGGCTCGGGTCGGAGCACGCCCCGTTCGTCGTGGCCGCGATCCTGTGCGTCGTGGCCGGTGGTCTGCTCGCGGTGCGGACCAAGGCCGCCGACCCGCACGAGGTGCCGCGTGAGGCGGTGCTCGTCGGCGAAGAGCTTTGATCTCTGTTCACCTTCAGTTTCCGGGCACCTGGTCTCCGTCGCTTACCGTCACGGACGTTTCCCCTGACTGAGTGACTGGAGACCAGGTGTCCTTCACCCCCGGGCGGCTGCTGCCCCTCCTGACCCACCCGAGCGGCAGAGCCGCGACCACGTGCCTCTACCGCTGCGGCAACCAGTGCGCGCACGAGGCGCCCAACACCTCGACCAACACCTACTTCGGCGACGTCGTCCAGGCCGTGTCCCGGCGGGGCGCCTTCAAGGCCGGTGCGGTGATGGCCGCCGCGGCCGGCGGATTCGCCGCGATGAACGCCCTCGGCGGGGCCACCGCGACCGCCGCCGTCCCGCCGGCACTCGCCGGCCGGGGACGCCCGGTGCCCGGCACCGACTTCACCCCGGTCCCGCCGAACCGCGCGGACGCGGTCGTCATCCCGGACGGCTGGGCGCAGAACGTGGTGATCCGGTGGGGCGACCCGGTGGTGCCCGGCGCGCCGGAGTTCGACATCGCCCGGCAGACCGCCGCCGCCCAGGCGAAGCAGTTCGGCTACAACAACGACTTCGTCGGGCTCGTCCCGCAGGACCGCCAGGGCAAGCGCTTCCTGATGGTGGTCAACCACGAGTACACCACCGAGACGCAGATGTTCCCGCCCGGCCAGTACGACCCGGCCAACCCCACCGAGGAGCAGGTCAAGATCGGCTGGGCCGCGCACGGCTTGTCCGTCGTGCTCGTCGAGAAGCAGCGCGACGGCGGCCTGTCGGTCGTGCCGAGCCACTACGGGCGCCGCATCACCCTGGACACCACCTTCGAGGTGCGCGGCCCGGCCGCCGGCTCCCAGTACCTGAAGACCTCCGCCGACCCGACCGGCACCAAGGTCCGCGGCACCCAGAACAACTGCTCCGGCGGTGTGACCCCGTGGGGCACCGTGCTCTCCGGCGAGGAGAACTTCCACCAGTACTTCGCCAACTCCGACAAGGTCACCGACCCGGCCGAGCGGGCGCGGCTGACCCGCTACGGCATCGGCAAGGGCACCACCACGCGCAAGTGGGAGCGCTTCGACAAGCGGTGGGACGTGCCGAGCGAGCCCAACGAGGTCAACCGGTTCGGCTGGGTCGTCGAGATCGACCCCAACGACCCGGACTCCACCCCGGTCAAGCACACCGCGCTCGGCCGCTTCAAGCACGAGGCCGCCAACGTCAAGATCACCGCCGACGGGCGGGTCGCCGTGTACTCCGGTGACGACGAGCGCTTCGAGTACATCTACAAGTTCGTGTCCAAGGGCAAGTACAAGCCCGGCACGAGCGCCCACGCCCGCCGCCACAACTCGGCGCTGCTCGACGAAGGCACGCTGTACGTCGCGAAGTTCACCGGTGACAGCCCGGCGGGCCAGATCGACGGCACCGGCAAGCTCCCCGCCGACGGCGAGTTCGACGGCCGCGGCGAGTGGATCCCGCTGGTCAGCGGCAACAAGTCCTTCGTGGACGGTTTCACCGCCGAGGAGGTCTACGTCTTCACGCGCCAGGCTGCCGACAAGGCCGGCGCGACCAAGATGGACCGTCCCGAGGACATCGAGCCCAACCCGGTCAACGGGCGCATCTACGCCGCGCTGACGAACAACACCGACCGCGGCGCGGCCGGCAAGGCCGGCGTGGACGAGGCCAACCCGCGGGTGGGCAACAAGAACGGGCACATCCTGGAGTGGGCGGAGGACCGCGACGACGCGGCCGCCACGACGTTCTCCTGGCGGCTGCTGCTGGTGTGCGGTGACCCGGCCACGGCCGACACCTACTTCGGTGGTTTCCCGAAGGACCAGGTCAGCCCGATCTCCTGCCCCGACAACGTGGCGTTCGACCCGTACGGCAACCTGTGGATCGCCACCGACGGCAACGCGCTCGGCACGAACGACGGCCTCTTCTCGGTGCCGGTGGACGGCCCGGAGCGCGGTCAGGTCAAACAGTTCCTCACGGTGCCGATCGGCGCGGAGACCTGCGGCCCCAACGTGACGAGCGACTTCGTCACGGTCGCGGTGCAGCACCCCGGCGAGGGCGGCACGGTGACCAACCCGCAGTCGCACTGGCCGGACGGCGGCAGCAACCTGCCGCGCCCGGCCGTCGTTTCGGTGTGGCGCAAGCGCCGCTGAACTGATCGGCCCGGCCCCCGGGGAACGCGGTTCCCCGGGGGCCGGGCCGATGCCCCGCTCAGGACTTCCGAGCCGACTCGGCCTTGAGCCGCGCGCCCAGCACGAGGGCGACCAGCGCGCCGGCGACCATGCACACGCCGACCACCCACAACCCGGTGCGCTGGCTGCCCGTCAGGTCCCGCAGCCAGCCCGTCACGTACGGCGCGGCGAACCCGGAGACGTTGCCCAGTGAGTTGATCAGCGCGATCCCTCCGGCGGCCGATGCTCCGGACAGGAACGTCGACGGCAGCGCCCAGAACGTCGGAAACGCGGCACACACCCCCACGGCGCAGATCGTCACCGCGACCATCGCGGCGTACGGGTTGCCCAGGTACAGCGCGATCGGGATGGCCGCCCCGCCGACGATCATCGGCAGCGCCACGTGCCACTTCCGCTCGCGCGTGCGGTCGCCGTGCCGCGCCCAGACCACCATCACCACCGCGGCCACGACGTACGGGATCGCGGTCACCAGACCGGCCTGCACGGTCGACAGCTTCGTCCCGAACTGCTGGGAGAACCCGGCGATGATCGTCGGCAGGAAGAACCCCAGCGCGTAGAGGCCGTAGGCGATCGCGAAGTAGACGAACGCGAGCCCGAGGATGCGCGGGTGGGTCAGGGCCTTGCGCAGCGGCCAGTGGTGCTCGGCCTCGGTCGCCTTGCGCTCGTTGTCCAGCTCGGTGGTCAGCCAGCGGCGCTCGTCCTCGGTGAGCCACTTCGCCTGTTCCGGCCGGTCGGTCAGGTAGAACCAGGTCACGAACCCGAGCAGGATCGCGGGGATGCCCTCGACGAGGAACATGAACCGCCACCCGGACAGCCCGAACGCGCCGTTCCCGTGCGCGATCAGCAGGCTGGACACGGTCGACCCGATCGCCGACGACACCGGCACGGCGGCCATGAACAACGCGATCGCCTTGGCCCGCTGCGCCGCCGGGAACCAGTACGTGAGGTACAGGATGATCCCGGGGAAGAAGCCCGCCTCGGCGACGCCGAGCAGGAACCGCATGATCACCAGCGTGGTCGGGTTGGGCACGAACGCCAGCACCGTGGCGACGATCCCCCAGGTCACCATGATCCGCGCGAGCCAGCGCCGCGCGCCGAACCGGTGCAGCGCGAGGTTGCTGGGCACCTCGAGCACGAGGTAGCCGAGGAAGAAGATGCCGGAGGCGAACCCGAACGCCGTGGCGGACAGCCCCAGCTCCTTGTTCATCCCGTTCGGCCCGGCGAAGCCGATGTTGACCCGGTCCAGGTAGTTCACGAAATACAGCAGGGCCAGGAAGGGCATGATCCGCAGCGCGACCTTGCCCAGAATCCGGTCACCCTCGGCGATCGTCCTCGTTGGCATCCCCGCATTGCATGCCACGACCGGGTGATTCGTCAAGATCGTGCGAGAATCGACTCGATTTCGTCGCCGGTACGCGGCGGCATCCGGTGCGTGCCGCCAGCCGGCCGGGACCAACCACCTAACGTAGGGGTATGCCGGAAAGTCCCCTCGCCCTCGTGACCGGCGCGTCCCGCGGCATCGGCGCCGCCGTCGCCCGCGCGCTCGCCCCGACCCACCGCGTGCTGCTCGGCGGCCGCGACGCCGACGCACTGGCCGAGCAGGCCGCCGAGGCGCCGGGCGCGGAGCCGTGGCCGGTGGACCTGGCCGACCTCGACGGCGTCCGCGCGGCCGTCGCGGGCATCGACCGGCTGGACGTGCTCGTCCACTCGGCGGGCACGGCCGAGCTCGGCACGGTCGAGCAGTCCGGGGCGGCGGTGTGGCGGAAGAACCTCGAGATCAACGTCATTGCGGTGGCTGAGCTGACCCGGCTGCTGCTGCCGGCCCTGCGCGCCGCGCACGGGCACGTCGTGGTCATCAACTCCGGTCAGGGTCTGTCCACCCGGGCCGGCTGGGGGCCGTACGCGGCCAGCAAGCACGCCGTCCGCGCGTTCGCCGACGCCTTGCGCGAGGAGGAGCCCGGGTTGCGCGTGACATCGATTTACCCGGGCCGCACCGACACCGAGATGCAGCAGGGCATCATCGCCGGGGAGGGCAAGGAGTACGCGCCACGGCGGTACCTGCGGCCGGACTCGGTCGCGGCGGCGGTGCTGTCCGCGATCACCGCGGGTCCCGACGCCCACGTCACGGACGTCACCGTCCGGCCCCGCCCGCACTAGTCGTCGGGCCCCAGCGAGCCGACGAACTCGCGGAAGTCGTCCGCCAGGGTGCCGAACTCGCCGGGCGTGCAGGTCAGCACCGCGCGGACGACGGCGCGCTGCTCCGCCCCCTCGCCCATCGCGAGGTAGACCTCGCTGCGCACGAACGTTTCGTCGCCGGTGGTGAACCGCAGCTCCTGCACGAACCCGTCGGCGCCGATGTCGTCCCCGCTCAGCACGGTCACCTCGGCGACGGTCTCGCGCAGGTCGTCCACGGCCTCGGCGGCCACCGTGCGCAACGGCACCGACAACGGCCACACGCCGCCCGTCAGCATGATCCCGGCGGTGTCCGACCGGATCGCGGCGAACGCCGCCTCGTCGGTCGCCACCGGCTCCCAGCCGTCCGGCAGTCCGAAGTGGACGGAAATGGGCAGTGGTGTCATCCGAACAACCCCTTCAGGGACTGGCCGACGTGGGACACGCCCTCACCGAAGTCCTTGACACCTTCGCTGACGGCCTCGACGCCGTTGCCGATCGCGTGCGTCGCCGACTTCGCGGTCTGGGCCACCTTGTGGCCGTCGACCTGCAGGTCGAACCCGAGTTCGCCGCCGAGCCCGACCGCCGCCCCCACGTTGCCCTTGAGGTGGAACTTGCCGTCGTCACCCATGCCCACGTTGAACCCGGCCTCAGCGCCGAAACCGGCCCAGCCCTCCGCGGTCGTGCCCACGCCGACCCCACCGACGTCGGCCGCGCCGCGGAGGCTGCCGCGCGCCCCGGCGAACACCCCGCCCTTGGCGTCGAGCGCGGTCTTCGTGATCCGGACCCCGGCCCGGCCGCGAACGCCGAAGGTGCCCTCGGCCTTGCCGTCCAGGCCGAGCACCCCCGTATCGACACGCCCGGTCGCGGTGGTCTTGAAGCCGTTGATCGACTCGAGTTCCAGCGTGAGGCCCTTCTTGTTCAGCGCGGCCTGGAAGTTGTTCTCGCTGCCGATCATCGTCTCGAGCTTGCCGGTCAGGGTCAGGTCGCCCGCCGTCACCGTGCCGTCGGAGACCTGGTGCAGGAGGTAGGCGTAGTAGCGGTAGCGGCTGAGCTTGCCGTGCTCGGGCGGGATGTACTTGCTGCCGAATTCGTCGTCCTCGGGGCTGGTGATCGCGTGCAGCAGCCCGCCGATCGCGGTGCCCGCCGCGGCCTCGACCGTCCCGAGCATCCGCATGAGGTCGCCGGCCTGGCGGTCGAGCTGCTCACGGGCCCGGTCGAGGATTTCCTGCGCCACCTGCTGGAGCAGGTCGCCCTGTGCGCGCTTCTGCTCGGCCTGCTGCTGCGTGTCTTCGGTGCCGCCCGCGGCGGCCTGCACCGCGGCCTGTTCCTGAGCCCGCTTTCCTTCGTCCCAGGTGGCGATGGCTTCGCCGGCTTGCCGCTGCGCCCAGTGCAGGGTGTCGGCGTAAGCGGAGAGCCCGTCCGCGACCGTGGACAGGCTGTCGGACGCCTTCAGCCACTGCGGCGGTAACCACTGGATCAGCTCCCCGAACGCGTTGGAGGCGGCGCCCTGCCAGCCCGGCACGCGGAACCCGGACAGCTTCGATCCCATCCCGTCGAACTGTTCCGCCTGGTCGAGCAGGGTCCGCACGTGCTCGGCGATGGTCTCCGGCGAGCCGGGGATCAGCTCGCGCGGGTCCTTTGTGGAGCCGAGCTCGGCGCTCACTGCCCGGCCTGGCGGATGAGGGTCTCGTTGCCCAGTTCCATGCCCCGGTACACCGTGGCCGCATCCTGGAGCGCGGAACCGGTGAGGTCCACCCGCTCGTGCAGCACCCGCGCGGCGATGCGGGCCAGCCCGGCGAACTCGGCGAGTTTGCTCGCGAGGCCGGCGTGGCCGTAGACCTCGGCGTTCGGGGTCACCGCGGCGAGCGCACCGGTGTCCAGGTCGGTCAGCAGGTTGGTGATGTGACCAGCGGCTGTTTCCAGGCCGTCGGGGTCCGCTTCCAGTACTTCGAGTACTCCCCACACGAGTGTCGATGAAAGCGGGGGTTCGGGAACGCCGGGTGAATGAGCGTCACCGGATCGGTGAACCGGCCGGGAAGATCATCACCGTCCGATGTGACCGCTCCCTCAGGCGCGCAGCCGGGCGGCCGCCTCCCGCGCGGCGGACTGGACCTTGGCGCGGTCCACGCGCACCGTCTCGCCGCCGGCCACGACCTGCTCACCGGCTACCCACACGTCCCGCACCTGCCGCGATCCGGACGCCCACACCAGGTTCGAGATCACCTGCTCGTCCGGCTCGTCCAGCCCGGTGGCGAACGCGGGCCCGTCCGGGTCGACGTGCACGAGGTCGGCCCAGCGGCCGGGTGCCAGCGCGCCGATGTCGTCGCGCCCCAGCGCGTCGGCGCCGCCGCGGGTGGCGAGCAGCAGCGCGTCCCGCGCCCGTAGCGCGGTGGAGTCCTCGGTGGACAGCCGGGCGAACATCGCGGAGAGCTGGACCTCCTCCCACAGGTCGAGGTCGTCGTTGCTGGCCGGCCCGTCCGTGCCGAGCCCGACGGCGACCGCGGCCGCGCGCAGGTCGGTCAACCGCGCGATGCCGGACGCCAGTTTCGCGTTCGACCCCGGGCAGTGCGCCACTCCGGTCCCGCGCGCGGCGAATATCGCGATGTCCTCATCGGACAGGTGGACGGCGTGCGCGGCGAGCGTCCGGCCGCGCAGCAGCCCGATCTCGTCCAGCAGGCGGGGCACCGAACCGGACTCCGCGCGCTGCTTGGCGTCCTCGTCCGCCGCCTCGGCGACGTGGATCTGCACGAGCGCACCCCGCGCGGCGGCCGATTCGGCGACCTGCCGCAGCGCCTCGACCGGCAGCATGTACGCCGAGTGCGGCGCGTAGGACAACTCGATCCGCTCGCCGGGGCCGAACCGCAGGCCGTCGGTGTCGATCCACCGGTCGGCCGCCTCGACCATGCGCCGCCAGTCGATGCCGGGCAGGTCGATGATCGGGCCGCCGAGCACCGCCCTGGCGCCGCTCTCCAGCACCGCCTCGGCCATCTGCTCGGCGAAGAAGTACATCTCCGCGCTGGTGGTCACACCGTGCCGGAGCATCTCGACCGAGCCGAGCAGCATCCCGGCCCGCACGTCCTCGGCGCGCAGTTTCGCCTCGGCCGGCCAGATGATCTCGTGCAGCCAGCGCAGCAGGGGCAGGTCGCCGCCCATACCGCGGAGCAGCGTCATCGGGGTGTGCGCGTGCGTGTTGACCAGACCGGGCAGCAGGATGCCCGGCAGCCGGGTGGTCGGCAGCTCCCCGGGCGCGTCGGCGGCGGGACCGCAGAACGTGATCCGCCCGTCGTCGCCGACGTCGACCACGCCGTCCCGGACTACCGAGCAGGCGGGATCACAGGGCAGGACGACCGGGGCACGGAGACGCTGCGGCATCCCCGGATTCTATGTGCCCGGCCGCCGCCGCCGGTGTGCTCCCACTCGCGCCGCGGGTGCGTTCACTCCATCAGCCCGCTGCGCCACGCCCACGCGGCGATCTCCACCCGGTTCCGCGCGCCGACCTTGCCCTGCACGGCGGCGAGGTGGGTCTTGACCGTGGACAGCGACATGTACAGCTGGGTGCCGATCTCGGTGTTCGTCAGGCCACGGGCGGCCGCTCGGACCACGTCCAGCTCCCGGGCCGTCAGCGGTTCCTTCGGCGGCGACACCGACCGCCGCGCGGACGCGCCCTCGAAGTGCTTCAACAGCCGCACCGTCACCTGTGGCGACACCAGCGCGTCGCCCCGGTGCGCGGCCCGGATCGCCTCGATCAGCAGCGCCGGCCCGGCGTCCTTCAGCAGGAAGCCGCTCGCCCCGTTGCCCAGGGCCGTGTGCACGTACTCGTCCAGGTCGAACGTCGTCACCACGACCACCTTCAACGGGTCGGCCACGTCCGGCCCGGCGAGCTGGCGCGTCACCTCCAGCCCGTCCAGCCCGGGCATCCGGATGTCGAGCAGGCACACGTCCGGGCGCAGCGCCCGCGCCTTCGTCACCGCCGCCACCCCGTCCTCGACGTCGGCGACCACCTCGATGTCGTCCTGGGCGTCGAGGATCATCCGAAACCCCATCCGCACCATGCTCTGGTCGTCGGCGATCAGTACGCGAATCAAGCCTTTTCCTCCACCGGCAACCACGCCTCCACCACCCAGCCCCCGTCCGGTGCCGGGCCCGCGGCGAGCCGGCCGTGCAGCAGCTCGACCCGCTCGCGCATCCCGACCAGACCGTAGCCGCCCGAACCGCCGGCCGGGCGCGCCGCCACCTCCTTGCCGTCGTCGGCCACCCGGATGTGCAGCTCGCCGTCCAGCACCTCGGCCAGCACGCACGCGCGCGTCGCCCCCAGTGCGTGTTTGCCGATGTTCGTCAGCGACTCCTGCACGATCCGCAACGCCGACCGCGCCACCTCCTGCGGCAGGTCCTCCGGCACCCGCACGTCGGCCTGCACCTCGACGCCGTGGTGCCCGGATTCGGCGAGCCGCCGCAGGTCCGCGGCGAGGTCCATGGTGGCCTGGCCGGTGACCGCGTCCGCGCCCGCGCCCGCGCGCATGCTGCCCACCAGCCGCCGCATCGCGGTCATCGCCTCGGTGCCCGCCGCCTCGATGCGCCCGATGACCTCCAGCGCCACCTTCGGGTTCTGGTCCGCGATCACCCGGGCCGCCTGCGCCTGCACGATGATCCCGGTGACGTGGTGCGCCACCAGGTCGTGCAGCTCGCGCGCCAGCGCCATCCGTTCGGAGTTCTGCGCGTCGGTCACCGCGGCCTCCACCACCTTGCGGCGTTCGGAGTCACGCGCCCGGAAGTAGAGCCCGAACGCCACCGCGATGCCGAGCAGCAGGACCGCGCCGACCGCCAGGCTGGGCAGCTCGACCATCCGCCACGAACTCCGCCTGAAGATCAGCGCGGTCAGCGTCGTGATCGCGACCGCCACCGACAACAGCGCGATCACGCCCCACGCCCGCCACGGCTCGGCGAAGCGCACCAGCAGGATCACCACGATGGTCCCGGCGATCACCTCGGTGACCGGCACCCCGCCGACCAACCAATGCTCCTCGGACGGCCCGATCAATATCGCCGGGGCGGTGACGAAGATGATCGCGGCGAGCAGGAGACCGGCCCGCAGCGGGCGGTGGGTCGCGTAGACCGTCGCGGCGGCCGCGGCGACCGAGCACAGCAGCGCGGGAAGGGCGAGCATGGTGCTCGTGCTTCCCACCTGGTACAGCTCCAGGAACAGCGGGAGGCTCAGCCCGCCGATCAGCGGCCATTGCTCGCGGACGACCTGGCGCGCCGGGCTGTCCGGCCGTAGCGGCGGCTCACGACGGAAGTACAGCCCGGCGGGTACCACCACGATCAGCAGCACCGCGCCGATCAGGACCGTTTCACCGAGCGAGTTCGACCCGCCGTTGCGGTACGTGGCCGCGAACAGCCCGGCGATCACCAGGGTGGTGGTGCCGGTGACCATTTCCGCCAGGCGCACCCGCCGCACGCAGAAGAACACCAGCTCCAGCCCGGCAACGGTCTCGCTCAGCGACAGGTTGCTGAGCAGCGCCGTGTAGGCGGCCGCGTGGGTCGACCGGATCAGGAAGCTCGAGGCGAACAGGGTGGCGGCACCGGTGGCCACCGCGGCCGCGGGCTGGGTTCTCGCCCACAACGCGCACGCGCCCAGCACGATCATCCCGGGCAGCAGCAGCAGGTCCCGGCCACGCGGGCCGACGGAGTCCACACTGGCCGGCAGCACCACGGCGAGATCGCACAGGAAGGCGGCGAGCAGGAGGACGCCTTCGAGCCCCAGCCACCGCCAGGCCGAGGTCACGCGCGCAGAGAACGACACACCGGAACGGTAGAGGAACGGGGTGGCCCCGCACCTTGGCCGCCCGGCCACCCGGTATCGGCCGATCGGCCGATCCGGACACCCCGCCCCACCTGTGAACCTGCTGTGCGGGAACACCGAAAGGGGAAACACTCATGACTCCACAAGGGAGCGCCGTACTGTCCGGGCGGGAGCTCGTCAAGCACTACGGCGAGCAGGTCGCGCTGGCCGGGGTGGACATCGACATCCACGCGGGTGAGGCGATCGCCGTCGTCGGACCGTCCGGTTCGGGCAAGACGACCCTGCTGCACGTGCTGGCCGGGATCCTGCGGCCGGACACCGGCGAGATCACGTTGAACGGGCGGCGGGTCGACCAGCTGTCCGAGACCGGCCGCAGCGAACTGCGCCGGACCGAGTTCGGATTCGTGTTCCAGTCCGGGATGCTGGTCGCCGAACTGTCCGCCGAGGAGAACGTGGCGCTGCCCATGCTGCTCGCGGGTGTGAAGCGGCGTGCGGCGCTCGGCGCGGCGCGGGAGTGGCTGGGCCGCCTCGGCCTGGCCGGCCGGGAGGGGTCCCGGCCGGGCGAGTTGTCCGGCGGGCAGGCGCAGCGGGTCGCGATCGCCCGCGCCCTCACCCACCAGCCGAAGGTGATCTTCGCCGACGAACCGACCGGCGCGCTGGACACCCGCACCGGCAAGGACACCATGAAGGCCCTGCTGGACGCCGCCTCCGCCGCGGGCACCGCCGTGGTCATCGTGACCCACGACGTGGAGCTGGCCGCGTCGCTGCCGCGCACCGTGACCATCCGGGACGGGCGGATCGCGCAGCCGGTGGAGGTGCTGACGTGATCCCGGTCCAGCTGGCGGTCAAGGTGCTGCGGGCCGACCGCCGCACCCGCACGGCGACCGTGCTCACCGCGGTGGGGGTCGCGGTGGCCACGGGCTTGGCGCTCCTGCTGTTGAGCCTGCCTTCCGCCACACAGGCCCGCGAGGAGCGGGCGGCGTGGCAGGAGGGGTACGGGCGGCAATCCGACGGCGCGCCGACGCTGAAGATCACCACGGGCACCGACTTCACCGGCGACCGGAAGATCGACCGCGTGGACGTCGCGCCGCTGGCCGACGGGATCGAACTGCCGCCCGGGGTGCCGAAGGTCCCGGGGCCCGGTGAAGTGGTGGTGTCACCCGCGCTGTTCCAGACGATGCAGCGGCTGCCCGCGTCGCAGCTGGCCGACCGGTTCCCGGGCCGCGTGGTCGGCGTGCTCGGCGAGGACGCGCTGCGGTCCCCGGACCAGATGGTCGCGCTCGTCGGGCACAGCCCGGAGACCATGCCGGCCCACGCGAACGAGCGCCACGGGTTCGTGCCACCGGGCGATGCGGAGGTGGACCCGTTCCTGAGCCTGCTCTCCGGGGTCGGTCTGGTGGTGCTGCTGGTGCCGAGCCTGGTGCTGGTCGCGTCCTCGGCCCGGCTCATCGCGACCCGCCGCGAGCAGCGGCTGGCCGCCCTGCGCCTGGCTGGGGCCACCCCGGGTCAGGTCGTCGCGATCACCGCGGCCGAGACCGGCGTCGCGGCGGTGACCGGCACGCTGCTCGGCTGGGCGATCAGCCCGCTGCTGTGGTCGCTGGCGAAGCTCGTGCCGTGGAACGGGGGCACCTGGCTGGCGACCGACTTCCGGCTCGGGGCCGGGCTCACCGCGCTCGCGCTGCTGACGGTGCCGGGTCTGGTGCTGCTGGCCGCCGTGATCGGGCTGCGGCGCGTGGTGCGCAACCCGATCGGCGCGGTCGTGGAGCACACACCCAAGCCGTTGCGCTGGTGGCGGCTGCTGTCCCTGCCGGCGAGCGCGGCGTTCTTCCTCCTGGAAGTCCAGACGAACGGCAGCAACAGGATGATCCTGCTCGGTCTCGGGTTGATGATCATCGCGGCGATGCTCGCCGGACCGTACGTGACGGCCGTCATCGGGAAGCTGTTCGTCAGCGCCTGGCGCAAACCGTCGGTGCTGCTGGCCGGCCGGCGGCTGCGCAACGACCCGCGCGGGGCGTACCGGGCATCGGCCGGGGTCGTGCTCGCCGTGTTCACCGGCTCGATGGCGCTGGTGCTGATGCCCAGCTTCGACGCGATGAACGAGGGCGGGATCATGCGCGACTCGACGCTGTCCGCGGCCAGCTACGGTGAAGACCTCGAAGCCCTGACCGCGCGCGCGAACAGCAACCTGGAGCGCTACAACCTGCCGCAGCGGGCCGTGGCGTTGCCCTCGGTGGTTCTCATGTCGCGAAACGGTGACGCGATCAACGCAGCGGTCGTCTCCTGCACCGACGCGGTGCGCGTCTACCGCGTTCAGGACCACTGCGATGGGCCGGGGGTCTACAGCACCTCCTCGATCGACCTCGGCGAATTCGGAGTAGCCGGGTCCCACTACGACCCGGCGGTGCCGTTCGCCCCGGGCACACCGGTGAAACCGCTGGTGGCAGAGGGCAACAACGGGCAGCGGTGGGCGCTGATCGACCCGTCCCTGATGCCGGCGGGGGTCACACCCCAGTACGCGTACGTCGCGGTCGACACCACTCCGGCCGACTACGAGGTGGTGCGCACCGCGCTGGTCGCCGCCGCCGGGTCGGAGAGCGTGACCACCGAGGGCATGTTCAAGGACCACGCCCTGGACGACCTGCGTCGCGTCACGGTCATCGGGGTGACCATCGCGGCCCTCCTGGCCGGGTGCAGCGCGGCGATCACCACGGCCGGGTCGGTGATGGACCGGCGCCGCACGTTCGGTGCGCTGATGGCGGCGGGCACCTCCACCGGGGTGCTGTCGCGGGCACTGCGGATGGAGGCCGCGCTGCCCGCGCTGGTCGCCACGATCGGGTCCGGGGCGCTGGGCATGGTCGCGGGACTCGGATTGTTCTCGACGGCCATCAGCGACGAATCGGACGCGACGCCGGTCCTCACCCCGTGGCTGGCCGCGCCGGTGGTCCTCGGGATCGTGGCGGCGGTGCTCGCCTCGTCGGTCTGCACGCCGGCCCTCAACCGGGTGCGCGCGGAACCGCTGGCCGACGAATGAGCTCCGGCCGGCCGCCCCGTTCGCTGGGGGTGGGGCGGCCGGTCAGCTCACCCGCTCGAAGATCAGGTCCCGGCTGATCCGGCCCTCCTGGTCGGCGCGCTGCTCGAACTTCGTCACCGGGCGCCAGCCGGGCCGCGGCGCCCAGTCGTCGAACCGGTTGCGCAACGCGGGCTCGTTCGAGCAGACATCGAGCATCTGCTCGGCGTAGTGCTCCCAGTCGGTGGCCAGGTGCAGGATGCCGCCGGGCGCCAGCCGCGACGCGACCAGCCGCACAAACTCGGGCTGGACCAGCCGCCGCTTGTGGTGGCGCTTCTTCGGCCACGGGTCCGGGAAGAAGATCCGCACGCCGGACAGTGAATCCGGCTCGATGTGGTCGGTCAGCGCGATCACCGCGTCGCCGTGCAGCAGGCGCAGGTTGGTCAGGCCGAGCCGCTCGGCCCGCAGCATCAGCTGGCCGAGACCGGCCTCGTACACCTCGATGGCGACGTAGTTGACCTCCGGCGCCGCGGCCGCGAGCTGTGCCGTGGTCTCGCCCATGCCGCTTCCGATCTCCAGCAGCACCGGAGCCGGCCGGCCGAACCAGCCGGCGAAGTCGATCGGACCGGGCGGCAGGTCGGCCACGCGCCGCCCGAGGTCCGCCCAGTGCCGTTCCCAGGCACGTTGCTGGCCGACCGTCATCCGGCCGCCCCGCTGCACGTAGCTGACGACACTCCGCAGGCGCGGTTGCTGCTCGCTCTCCACCCGCCCAAATTAGCTGGCCCTGGCGCGTGTTCGGCACAGGGCTTGCGTGGCGGTGCAGGTAGCAGAACCTGAGGCGGCCCCTGGCTTCGGGATCGCCTCCTCATGTATGCCGAAACACCGTCGGCGCTGTCCTCGCCAGGAACCACCTCAGAACCTGCGGCGGTGCCGGTTGACGGCCCACCACAAGCGGCTCCGCCGCTTGAGAGGCAGAACCTAGCGGAGCGACTCGAACTCCCCCAAGCGGGCGCGCAGCCCGCCGACACCGGCCACGGCGATGGGCGCCGGGGTGGTGCCCAGGTGGGCCGGCAGTACGTCGATCCACCCGTCGTGGCGGCTGGTGGTCAGAATCGTGGTGGGGATCTTGTGCCCGGACCGCCCGTTCTCCGAGGGCATGAACTCCCAGTACCCGGACTCGCCGTCGGCGGCCCACGGCACGTACTCCCAGCCCGGACGACGGGACAGCAGTTGCGCCATCCGGTCCTCGATGCGGAAACCGGTCTCGCGGGAATCCAGCCTGCCGTCCGCGAGCGCCCGCAGCCACCACGGCGACGGAATCATTTCGCCGCGCGCGCTCACCGCCCGGAACAACGCCAGCACTTCGCTTTCCGGTGCGCGGTGGATCCACGCGCGCCGGATCTCCGCCGGCCGGGTCGCGGTCGCCGCGATCCGGGGCAGTTCCACGGCCTGGGACCACTCGAGCGCGTCCAGCGGTTCCAGTGCGAGGGGATGCGCGGCGGTGCGCGGAGCGGGAATTTCCTGACCGATTTCCAGCGTCAAGGGTCACCTCCGTGGAGTCGCCTGACCTGGTAATTCCAGAATGCCTGGTCAGAAGCGGTTCGTCCGCTTCCTGTGAGGGCGCCCACAGGGGTGTTACACGCAATTAACCCGACGGTCGTAACGGCATCATCCCGCGCTTTTTTTCACGCGGACGGCGAAAGGCCCGGGCCACCCCCCGAATTCGGTGGCCCGGGCCGTTCCATTCCCCCGTGCTCCGGTCCCCACCGGAGCTTCCCCTGTGGTGGTCTCAGGCGTCGCGCTTGCGGGCCACGCCGATCGCGATGGCCAGCAGGGCGACCGCGACCGCGGCGAAGTAGGCCAGCGACCAGCCCTGCGACAGCACGGCGTTGGACAGCGGCGCGCCCGCCTCCGCGTTGCGGCCGAGGTCCGACGCGCCGTCGCCGGTCAGGAACTTGTTGGCGACGTTGAACGGCAGCCACTGGTAGATGTCGTCGCCGATGCCCGGGATCAGCCGGACCAGGTTTTCCACCGCCAGCGCGTAGATCAGCAGCAGCGCGATGGCACCGGCGCTGTGGCGGAGCAGGATGCCCACCGCCACCGCGATCACCGCGGCGAGCGCGTAGACCGCGCCGACCCCGGCCACGTTGATCCAGTCCGCGCCGCTGTCCAGCGCGAGCGGTGCGTTCGGCTTGAGCAGGTTGGCGATCCCCCACGAGCCGAACGCGCTCAGCTCGCCGATGACCAGCGCGACCAGCGCGACCACGGTCGCCTTCGCCACCAGCGCGGCGGTGCGGTTGGGCACCGCCTGGAAGGTCGTCCGGATCGTGCCGAACCGGTATTCGGTGGTGACGGCGAGCGCCGCCAGCACCATGATCACGGCCATGCCGAAGCTGTAGCCGAACTGGGTCGAGGCGACGGTGGGGGCGAACGGCCCGCTGTCCGCGGCTTCCCCGACGACCAGGGCGGAGAACCCGATCGTGACGGCCAGCGCCACCAGGGCGCACCACCACGGCGAACGGGTGGTGAACAGTTTCATCCGTTCCACGGCAAGCAAAGTCATGATGGTTCGTCTCCCCTAGTTCGCCGGCTCGAGCACGTGCCGGGCCTCGGTCTCCAGACCGGTGTGGTACTCCACCGAATCGCCGGTGATCTGCATGAACGCCTGCTCCAGCGAACCCGTCTGCGGGCTCAGCTCGTGCAGCACGATGCCGTTGCCGGCGGCCAGCTCGCCGATCTTCTCGCTGTCCACTCCGGACACGAGGATGCCGCCATCGGTGTCGGTGACGTTGTCCGCGGGCAGCAGCGCACGCAACTGCCGGAGCTGCGGGCTGCGCACCTTCACTGTGTTCTCGCTGGCCCTGGCCACGAACTCGGTGGTGCTGCTCTGCGAGATCAGCCTGCCCTTGCCGATGACCACCAGGTTGGACGCGGTCAGCGCCATCTCCGACAGCAGGTGGCTGGAGACGAACACCGTGCGGCCCTCGTCGGCCAGCCGGTGCATGAACTTGCGGATCCAGAGGATGCCCTCCGGGTCGAGGCCGTTGACCGGCTCGTCGAACAGCAGCACCTCCGGGTCGCCGAGCAGGGCCGCGGCGATCCCGAGCCGCTGCGACATGCCCAGCGAGAACCCGCCCGCGCGCTTGCCGGCGACGCTGGTCAGGCCGACGGTCTCGAGTACCTCGTCCACCCGGCGCGCCGGGAGGTGGTTGGACTTCGCCATCCACGCCAGGTGCGCGCGCGCCGACCGGTTCGGGTGCACCCACTTGGCGTCCAGCAGTGCGCCGACGGTGCGCAGCGGGTGCTTCAATTCCGTGTAGCGTTTCCCGCCGATCGTCACCTGCCCGCTCGTCGGGTTGTCCAGGCCCAGGATCATGCGCATCGTGGTGGATTTCCCGGCGCCGTTCGGGCCGAGGAAGCCGGTGACCTGGCCCGGGGCGACGTCGAAGGACAAATCGTTGACGGCGAGCGTCTTCCCGTATCGTTTCGTGAGGCCGCGTGCCTCGATCATGGTTGCTCCCCTGGTGGTCAATGCCTGTCGTTCCCCGTTCCGCTCTCATGCTGACCGATCGGGGCCGGTGTGCGCGTCATCCTGTGGTTCCAACTTCCCACCCGACTGCGGTAGTAGCTTCCCGCGCATCAGGCGCGCGCGGGATCGGTGATGACCCTGAATCGCCCCTGAGCTTCGCCGCCCGGTTTTGTCGGGGTCGCCCGTTATGGTGCTCGGCATGACGGCGAAGACGGTGCTGGTCACGGGCGCGACCAGGGGATGCGGCCGCGCGATCGCGGTCGAGCTGGGTCGCGCCGGCGCCACGGTGTACGTCGCCGGGCGTACGACGCGGGAGTCCGCTTCGCCGATGCGGCGGCCGGAGACGATCGAGGAGACGGCCGAGCTGGTGGACGCGGCCGGCGGCCGGGGTGTGCCGGTGCGGTGCGACTTCACGTCGGTGCCGGAGGTGGACGCGCTGCGCGACCGCGTCGAGCGGGAGTCCGGCGGGCTGGACGTGCTGGTCGACGACGTGTGGGGTGGTGACCCGTTCGCCGACTTCGCGCACCCGTACTGGGAGTCCAGCCTGGACGACGCGCTGCGGCTGGTGCACAACGCGCTGGACACCCACCTCATCGCCCTGCACCGGTTGCTGCCGCTGGTCCTGCGGCGCCCCGGCGGTGTGGTGGTCGAGGTGACCGACGGGGAGGACGACGAGTACGTCGGCGCGGGCATCCCGTACTACCTGGCGAAGTGCGGGGTGCGCGCACTGGGCCGGGCGCTGGGTGCGGAACTGGCCGCGCACGGGTGTGCCGGGCTCGCGGTCACCCCGGGTTTCCTGCGTTCGGAGGCGATGCTGGACCTGTTCGGCGTCACGGAGGAGTCGTGGCGCGACGCGGTGGCCGGCGCCGGCGGCCCGGACTTCGCGATCTCCGAGACGCCGTACTACCTGGCCCGCGGCGTGGCGGCGCTGGTGCACGACCCGGAGGTGTCCCGCTTCGCCGGCCGGACGCTCGCCTCCTGGACCCTGATGCACGAGTACGGGTTCACCGACGTGGACGGGTCCCGCCCGGATTGGGGCCGCTGGTACGCCGACGTCCACCGGGCAGGCCGTGACCCGGCGGAGGTGGATCCGGCGGGCTACCGGTGATCCGGAGCCCGGGCGCGGTGCGCGCCCGGGCTCGCTCAGGCCAGGCCGGGCCGGATCAACCCGGTCTCGTAGGCCAGCACCACGGCCTGCACCCGGTCCCGCAGCCCCAGCTTCGCCAGGATCCGGCCCACGTGCGTTTTCACCGTCGCCTCGGACAGGAACAGTTTCTCCGCGATCTCCACGTTGGACAGGCCCTTCGCGATGAGCACCAGCACCTCGCGTTCCCGCTCGGTCAGCACGTCGAGCTCCGCCTCGTCACGCAGCGGGCCGCCGCCCCTGACGAACCGGTCCAGCAGCCGCCGCGTCACCGACGGCGACACCACCGCATCTCCGGACGCCACGGACCGCAACGCGGACACCAGGTGGTCCGGTGGGGTGTCCTTCAGCAGGAACCCGCTCGCCCCGTTCTGCAGCGCGGCGTAGACGTACTCGTCGAGGTCGAACGTCGTCATCACCAGCACCCGGGACGTCTGCGTCTCGACGATGCGCTTGGTCGCCTCGACGCCGTCCATCACCGGCATCCGCACGTCCATCAGCACCACGTCCGGCCGCAGGTCGGCGGCGAGCGCCACCGCATCCGCGCCGTTCCCGGCCTCGCCGACCAGGTCGATGTCCTCCTGCGCGCACAGCACCATCCGGAACCCCACCCGCATCAGTTCCTGGTCATCGACCACCACCACGCGGATCACGGGTCGAGCCTCACCGGGAAGGTGGCGTGCACCCGCCACCCACCAGCCGGGCACGGCCCTGCCTGCAGGATCCCGCCGAACAGGTGCGCCCGCTCGCGCATCCCGATCAGCCCGTTGCCGCCCGGCAGGTCCGGCGCCGGCACCAGCGCGCGGGCCTTACCCGCCCCGTCGTCCACGATCTCCACGTCCACCAGGTTCTCAGTCCGCCGCACCCGCACCTGCGCCCGCGCCCCCGGCCCGGCGTGTTTGAGCGTGTTGGTCAGCGATTCCTGCACGATCCGGTACACCCCGAGCGACACCCCGGCCGGCAGGCCGGTCATCTCACCGTCGATGGACAGCTCCACCGGGACCCCGGCGGTCCGCACCCGCTCCGCCAGGTCCGTGAGCGACTCCGCGGTCGGTTGCGGGATGCGGGGTTCCCCGGTCACCTCCTCGTTGCGCAGCACCTGCAGCAGCCGCCGCAACTCGGCCAGCGCCTGCCGGCCGGTGTCGGAGATCGTGCGCACCGCCCGCTCGGCCACCGCCGGGTCCGACCGCAGCGCGTAGGACGCCCCGTCGGCCTGCACCACGATCACGCTCACCGCGTGCGCCACCACGTCGTGCAGTTCCCGGGCGATCCGTCCGCGCTCCTCGGCGACCGCAATGCGCCCGGCCTGGTCGCGTTCGGTCTCCAGCAGGTGCAGCCGCGCCTCCACCTCGGCGTGGTACGCCTGCCGTGCGCCGACGAACTCCCCGAGCACCCAGCACAACGCGAAGATCAGCACGATGATGATCAGGGTGATCCAGCCCCCGGGCGCCCAGTGCGCCCACATCTGCAGCACGGCGACGGCCAGCTGGGCCACCACGTACAGCGCCGCCTGCCGCCGCCCGACGTAGACGACCATCGTGTACAGCGCGATGCAGCTCGCCGTCGCGCTGCCGATGCCCAGCTGCAACGCGCTGTGCGGCACCGTCAGCACCAGGATCACGTAGGCCGTGACCTGCGGGTACTTCCGCCGGAACGCCACCGGCGCCACCATCGCGACGTCCAGCGGGAGCGCGACGTACCACGGCTGGCGGTGGCGGTCGGTCGCTTGCGTGAGCAGCACCAGCAGGTCGATGGACAGCAGCGACAGGGCGAGCAGACAGTCCCCGACCGCCGGGTGCGCCCGCATCCAGAGACTCAGTCGCCGCACACCGTTCACCCTAGGTCGGGTGGGCCGCACCGCGCGTCATCCCGCGGTAGCACCGCGCATGGGACTTCCGGTCGACGGCCGTGGCAGGATCTGGACGCGACGCGAGGGACCGGGAGGGGAACGAGGTGGCGGCGACGACGGATCAGGGACGCCTGGCCGGTCCGCTGTCGGTGTCGGTCGCCAACCTCTGCCGCCGCCTGCAGCCGCAGGTGTCCGCGCGCACCGCCGCCGGTTTCGCCGAGGTGCTGCGCCGCCTGGGCGCGCCGCTGCAGGTCGCGGTCGCCGGGCGCATCAAGTCCGGCAAGTCCACGCTGGTCAACGCGCTGATCGGGCGCCGGGTCGCACCCACCGACGTGGGCGAGTGCACCCGACTGGTGACCCGCTTCCAGTACGGCACGGTGGACCGCATCGAGGTCGTGTTCACCGGCGGCCACAAGCAGGTGTTGCCGTTCGCGCCGGACGGCTCGATCCCGGCCGAGCTGGGGGTGGACGTCAGCCGGGTCTCGCACATCGAGGCGTACCTGACCAGCGCGGTCCTGCAGGACATGACGGTGATCGACACCCCCGGCCTCGGTTCGCTGGACGCGGCTTCGGTGTCGCGGACCGAGCAGTTGCTGGGCGCGGCCCAGGCCGCCGAGTCCGCCGACGGCGGTGACGAGCTCGACGAGACCTCCCGCAACGCGGTCGCCGGTGCCGAGGCCGTCCTCTACGTCGTGACCCAGGGGGTGCGCGCGGACGACCAGCAGGCGCTCGCCGCGTTCACCGCCGCCACGGCGAGCCGCGAAGCCGGCCCGGTCAACGCGATCGCCGTGCTGAACAAGGCCGACACCATCCCGCCGGAGTCGGTCGAGGGCTCCGGCGGCGACGTGTGGCGCGCTGCGTCGATCCTCGCCGAGAAGCAGAGCGCGCTGCTCCGGCCGCGGGTGGCGGATGTGCTGCCGGTGATCGGGCTGATCGCCGAATCCGCAGAGTCGGGCAACTTCACCTCCGCCGACGCCGACGTGCTGCGCCAGCTGGCCGCACTGGACGACGCCACGCTGGAGACCATGCTGATGGCGGCGGACATCTTCACCAGCTGGGACTGCGAGATCCCGGCCGGCACCCGGTTGCGGCTGCTGGAGAAGCTCGACCTCTACGGCATCGGCAAGGCGATCGAAGCCATCCGCGCGGACGGATCGATCACCGCGGGCGCGCTGCGGCGGCTGCTGCTCGCCGCCTCCGGCCTGGACGCCGTGCGGGCCCGGCTGAACACGGTCTTCGCCGCCCGCGCCGACGGCATCAAGGCCGCCGCGGCGCTCGCGTCGGTCACCGCACTGGCGCACTCCTCCGGTGATCCGGCGGAGCGGCAGCGCGTGCACGACGCGATCGAGGTGCTGCTCGCCAAGCCCGAGGCGCACCAGCTGCGGTTGCTGGAGGCGCTGACCTTGGTCGTCGCCGGTGCCGTCGACATGCCCGAGGACCTCGCCGAGGAGGTGTTGCGGGTGGGCAGCAACGCCGGTGTCGACGAGCAGCTGGGCATGCCCGGTGCGGCCCGGGCCGAGCTGGCGGCGCACGCCCTGGAACGCGCCGGCTGGTGGCGCTCGTTCGCGTCGTTCGGGGCGACGCCCGCGCAGAGCCGGGTCGCGCACGTCGTGCACCGGGCGTACTTCCTCATCTGGCAGCAGTTGAGATGACCGCGATCAGCGAGGGGTGAGTGTCATGGCTTCCTGGTTCCGGCGCCGGCCGGCCGACGACTCCCCCACCGGGCAGATCCCCGGCGCGCAACTGCGGAAGATCATCGGCGAGGTCGAGGGAACCACGGCCGCGCAAGCCCCGTCCAACACCGATGTGAACCGTGTATCCGACGTGGCCGCCGGCCCGGAGGCGCTCGAACAGGCGTGGGCCGACCGGCAGGAGCTGATCCAGCTCTGCCTCTACGCCCTGGACCGGGCACGCAGCGGAGGTGTGGTCGAGCGCCTCGAACAGGGGCTGGCCCGCGTCGGCGTGGAAGCGGTCCGCCCGGACGGGCAGCGGTTCGACCCGTCCGTGCACGAGGCGGGCGGTGCGATCCGCACCGAGGACCCGGCGCTGGACGGCGTGGTCGCCGAGACCGAGGTGGTCGGGTTCACCGACGGCGGCCGCCTGCTGCGTGCGCCCGTCGTGACGGTCTACACGAAGCGCTAGGGTCCGCTCGTGACCGCGCCGCCCCTGTCCACCCTGCCCACCCAGGTCAAGCAGGCCCGCGAAGCGCTGCTCACCCTGCTGCGCGAGTGCGATCCGAAGTCGGCCGCCTGGGTCGAGGCGGTCCGCCGGTCGCGGCCGAAGAAGCCGCAGGTGGTGGTGGTCGGCGAGACCAACCGCGGCAAGAGCTCCCTGGTCAACGCCCTGCTCGCGACGCCGGGGCTGTCCCCGGTGGCCGCCGAGGTCGCCACCGCCGGCTACCTCGTGTTCGACCACGCACCGGAGTGGGCCGCGCAGGCGTGCTACCCCGGACAGTTCGCCCCGGTCGCGGTGCCGCTGCCGGAGCTGGTCCGCTGGGTGTCGGCGGCGCACGAGCTGCCGGAGGGCCAGTTGCCGCCGCGGTACGTCGAGGTCACCGGCCCGGTCCCGATCCTGGAACGGCTCTCCGTGGTGGACACGCCGGGCGTGGGCGGGCTCGATTCGATGCACGGCGAGCTGGCCGCCGAGGCGGCGGCCGGCGCGACCGCGCTGCTGTTCGTCGTGGACGCCTCGGCCCCGTTCACCGCCACCGAGCTGGAGTTCCTGCGCCGCGTCGGCGACCGCGTGGAGACCGTCGTGTTCGCACTGTCCAAGACCGACGCCTTCCGCGGCTGGCGCGAGGTGCTGGAGGCCGACCGGCGGCTGCTGGCGGAGTACGCGCCGCGCTTCGCCGGCGCGGCGTTCCACCCGGTCTCGGCACGCATGTTCGAGATGGCCGCGCAGGCGCCGAACGAGCAGGCGGCGGTGGTGCTGCGGGAGCGGTCCGGGGTGATCGAGTTGCAGACCGCGCTGCAGGAGCTCGTGGTCGGGCGGTCGGCGATGCTCGGCGAGGCGAACACGCTGCGGGCGTTGTCCAGTGCGCTCGGCGAGGTGCACGCCGGCCTGCTCGCCGAGCAGCGGGCGCTGTCCTCCGGGGAGGCCGAGGCCGAGCGGTTGCGCGAGCGGCGCGACGAGCTCGCGGCCCAGCGCAAGACGTCCACCCGGGGCTGGCAGCTCAGGCTGCGGGGCGAGATCCAGCGCGCCCGGGTCGACCTCGGGCACGAGACCAGCCGCCAGATCCGCGATGCCCAGTCCCACTTCCGCGCCCGCATCGACAACGCGAAGAAGGACGAGCTGGCCCAGCTGCCGCAGCAGGTGGACGCCGCGTTGCAGATGATTTCCCAGCGGGTGTCGGCCCTGATGGCGCACCGGTTGAACCGCGTCACCGACGTCGCGCTCGCCGAGTTGTTCGCGCCCGAGGAGCTGGACGTGATCCGCGCCCAGTTCCTGCGCAGCGGTGGTCCGCAGGTGGTGCTGCGGCCGCCGGACCGCAAGCAGTCCACGCCCGAGGACAAACTGCTGATCTTCATGGGCGTTTCCGGTGGTGTCGGTGCGGGCAAGCTCGCCGCCCTGCCGCTGGCCGGGGTGGCGCTGCTCAACCCGGTGGTGCTGCCGGCGACCATCGTGGTCGGGCTCGGTGCCGGCTGGTGGATGGCCCGCACCCGGCGGCACGCCGCGGACAAGCAGCACCTCAAGCAGTGGCTGGTGGAGTCGATCGCGGAGGCGCGCTCGATCCTCGATCAGCTGGTCGCCGACCAGCTGATCGAGGCCGAGCAGCAGTTGTCGCTGGCGCTCGACGAGGCGCTGTCGCGCCGGATCGACGCGATCGAGGCCGAGCTCAAGCAGGTGGACAAGTCGATCAAGATGGGTGCGCAGGAGCGGGCGAAGAAGCTTGCGGCGGTGAGCAGGCGGCTCAAGGAGGCCGGCGACGGCCGGGACCGCGCCGAAACCCTGCTCGGGCGCATCCGCACACTGCGTGAGCAGGGCTGACCGGGTCGGTTGTGCGGGGGAACCGAACCGGCATAACGTGAGTCCAAGACTGTGAGTTCGACAGTGTGAGAGTGGGGAGTTCGGCGTGTGGATCGATGAGACCGGCGGGGTTGAGCCCACCGACGCCACGACCTCCGGCGGTGACCTGGAGATCACCGTCGACGGGCACACCTACACGGCCGAACAGAACATGGACCTGGACCACGACGGCGTCGACGACGCGGTCCGCCTGGACAACGCCGACGGCACGATCACCGCGTACGCCGACACCGACGGCGACGGGCACGCCGACGAGTACGTGCACACCGACACCGCGGGCAACGTCGTGGAGATGGCCCGCTACGACGAGTCCACCGGCGACTGGGTCGCCGATCACGGCTCCGCCGGCGGTGCGCCGGACGGCACCGAGACCGGCCGCGTCGGTGAGATCGTCGCGGACTCCTCGGACGGCATCGTCGAGGTGGGCCCGGCGACGGTGGACAGCGACAACGACGGCACCGCGGACAGCGCGATCGTGACCGACGAGGCGGGCAACACGCGCGTGTTCACCGATGTCGACGGCGACGGCCGCGCCGACGTGCAGACGATCATCACGCCCGACGGTGAGACGCACACCTACCAGCACACCGGGCAGGGCGAGTGGACCGAGGCGCCGAGCGGGTTCACCGCCGACGCCCCGCCGGACAGCGACCGGTTCTGGGGCGGTGACGGCCACCAGGCGGTCGAGGGGGTCGCCCGGATCGATTCCGGCACCGGGCAGTGGATCTCCCAGAACTGAACGGAATCGGGCGAAATCCGGCCCCGGCGTCCCTCCCGGACGTCCGGGGCCGGTCGCGTTTTCCGGGCAAATCCCTCCGGTCTCGCTATCGGCAAGATCACGCGCGAGCCGAAGAACTTTCTCCGCTAGCCCGGTTCAGCGATATCTGAATCGATTCCCTGATCGTTCTTGTGAGAGAACCGACAGGTCAGGCCTCGGTTACCTGCCGTCCATCCGGCTACCCTCGGGGAATCCCAGTATTTCCAGCACACCGGTAGGGCAGCCGGTGTGCGAAGCCATTCGGTCGCCGGCGACGGAACGCTTCCCCGGACACGGTTTCGGCGGACGTCGTTCCTGCCGTCGAAGTCAGGAGAAGGAATGACTGCAGTAGCCATCCCGGGACTGGACAAGGCGCCGACGTCGCACAGCGGTGTGCTTGCGTGGGTACGGGAGGTCGCCGAGCTGACCACCCCTGACCGAGTGGTGTGGTGCGACGGCTCCGACCAGGAGGCCGAGCGCATCAACAACGAGCTGGTCGAGGCCGGCACGTTCGTCCCGTTGACGGCGAAGCCGAACTCCTTCTGGGCGGCCTCGGACCCGAGCGACGTCGCGCGGGTCGAGGAGCGGACCTTCATCTGCTCCGAGCGGGAAGAGGACGCCGGGCCGACCAACAACTGGATGCACCCGGACGAGATGAAAGCCACCATGACGGAGCTCTACCGGGGCTGCATGCGTGGTCGCACGATGTACGTCATTCCGTTCTGCATGGGCCCGCTCGGTGACGACAACCCGAAGCTGGGCATCGAGATCACCGACTTCGCCTACGTCGTCGCGTCGATGCGCGTGATGACCCGCATGGGCGCCAAGGCGCTGGCGAAGTTCGTGAAGGAGGACGGCACCGAGCGCGAGTTCGTGCCCGCCCTGCACTCGGTCGGCAAGCCGCTGGAGCCGGGCGAGAAGGACGTGCCGTGGCCGTGCAACGACACGAAGTACATCTCGCACTTCCCGGAGAGCCGGACGATCTGGAGCTACGGCTCGGGCTACGGCGGCAACTCGCTGCTGGGCAAGAAGTGCTACTCGCTGCGCATCGCCTCCGTCATGGCCCGTGACGAGGGCTGGCTCGCCGAGCACATGCTGATCCTCAAGCTGATTTCGCCGGAGGACAAGGCGTACTACGTCGCGGCCGCGTTCCCGAGCGCGTGCGGCAAGACCAACCTCGCGATGCTGCAGCCGACCATCCCGGGCTGGCGCGCCGAGACCATCGGTGACGACATCGCGTGGATGCGGTTCGGCGAGGACGGCCGCCTGTACGCGATCAACCCGGAGTTCGGCCTGTTCGGTGTCGCGCCCGGCACCGGGGTGAAGACCAACCCGGTGGCGATGAAGACCATCGAGGCGGGCAACACCGTCTTCACCAACGTCGCGCTGACCGACGACGGCGACGTGTGGTGGGAGGGCATGACCAAGGAGGCGCCCGCCCACCTGACCGACTGGAAGGGCCGCGACTGGACGCCGGAGTCGGACGAGCCGGCCGCGCACCCGAACTCGCGGTTCTGCACGCCGATCGCGCAGGTCCCGACGCTCGCGCCGGAGTGGGACGACCCGAAGGGCGTGCCGATCTCGGCGATCCTGTTCGGTGGCCGCCGCGCCACCACGGTCCCGCTGGTGACCGAGGCCCGCGACTGGCAGCACGGCGTGTTCATGGGCGCCACCATGTCGTCGGAGAAGACCGCGGCCGCGGCCGGCAAGGTCGGCGAGGTGCGCCGCGACCCGATGGCGATGCTGCCGTTCCTCGGCTACCACGCCGGTGCGTACTTCCAGCACTGGCTGGACACCGGCAAGAACGCCGACGCCGGCAAGCTGCCGCGGATCTTCTACGTGAACTGGTTCCGCCGCGGTGACGACAAGCGGTTCCTGTGGCCGGGCTTCGGCGAGAACTCGCGCGTCCTCAAGTGGATCGTCGAGCGTCTCGAGGGCACGGCGGGTGCGCAGGAGACGCCGGTCGGCCTGGTGCCCCGCGCCGAGGACCTCGACCTGGACGGCATCGAAGAGCCGATCGAGGACGTCCAGGAGTCGCTGGCGGTCAAGCCGGAGGAGTGGCGCGCGGAGATCCCGCTGATCGAGGAGTGGTTCGCCAAGATCGGCGACCGCGTGCCGGCCGGCCTGCACGACGAGCTGGCGGCGCTGAAGCAGCGCCTGGGCTGAGTTCTGCTCGCGGAACGGCCGCTCCCGGTTCCCCGGGGGTGGCCGTTCCGTCGTTTCCGGCCCTGGTGTCGGAACATGCGGGGGATGCGGTTCGGCGTGAAGATGATGGCCGCCGGGACACGGGCGGAGTTCGTGGACAAGGTCCGGCGGGCTGAGGAGCTCGGCTTCGACGTGGTGACCGTGGCCGACCACCTGGGGATGCCGGCGCCCTTCCCGGCGCTCGTACTCGCGGCGGAGGCGACTTCCCGGGTACGGCTGGGCACGTTCGTGCTCAACGCGCCCTTCTACCACCCGGCCCTGCTGGCCCGCGACGCCGCGACGGCCGACGAGTTCAGCGGCGGCCGGCTGGAGCTCGGGCTCGGCGCCGGGTACGTGCGGGAGGAGTTCGAGGCGGCGGGCCTGCCGTGGCCGGGCCGGCGGATCGACCACGTGGAACGCACGATCGTGGAGCTGCGGAAGCTGTTCGCCGACGACGGGTACCGGCCCGGGCCCGCGCAGGACGGCGGGCCACCGCTGATGCTCGGCGGGTGGGGTGACCGGATGCTGACGCTGGCCGCGCGGTACGCGGACATCGTCGCGTTGACCGGCGCGCCCGCGGCGAAGGACGGCGGGCTGGCCGGGCTGGCCGGCGCGGACGCGTTCGCCGAGCGCGTGTCGTTCTTGCGCGCCCGCCTCGACGGGCGGCCGGTGGAGATCAACGTACTCGTGCAGGTCGTCGTGGTGACCGGCGACCGGCGCGCCGCGCTGGCAGATCTGCAGCGGTTCGCACCGTCGATGCCGGTGGAGGCGATCGGGGAGCTGCCGACCCTGCTGGTGGGCTCGGTGCCGGAGATCGCCGCGCAGCTGGCGGGCATGCGGGACCGGTTCGGAATCAGGTACGTGACGGTGCTGGAGCGGAGCATGGACGCGTTCGCGCCGGTGCTCGAGCAGCTGGCGTAGCCCGCCGGTTCCCGGCTCAGCCGGCCGGCACTCCGGTGACCACGTCGCGCAGGGCGTCCAGCGGCAGGCCCACCGCGTCGGCGAGGGCGACCACCGTGAAGAACGCCGGGGTGGGGATGCGACCGGTTTCGATCTTCCGCAGCGTCTCCACCGAGACGCCCGCTTCCAGCGCCACGTCGGCCATGCTGCGCGAACCCCGGGCGGCTCGCAGTGCGGCACCGAGACGCTCGCCGCGTTCGCGTTCGGCTTCGGTCAGCGGGACTCGCACCATGCGCCCAGTCTATCCGCCCAGTTGTCCCCAGCCTGTGGACAACTCTGTGCACAGGCTGGGGACTACCGGTACCAGCCCGGCCGGAAGTGCACAGCCGGTTCTCCGGCGGTGCCCGAAAACGCGAGAACCCCGCCGGAACCAGGCCCGGCGGGGTTCTGGAGACCGAGGATCAAGCGCCCGGGTCGGGCAGCGGCATACCAGGCAGCGTCTGGTCCTGCGGCACCACCCCGTCCACGAGGAAGTCCTCCACAACCTTGTCCACCGCCGCGTTGCCCCCGGCGTAGACGCCGTGGTCGCCCTCGTCGGTCACGGTGATCAGCCGGGAGCCCTGGAACGCGCGGTGCGCCCGCTGGGCGCCCTCGATCGGGGTCGCCGGGTCGTGCGTCGACTGCACCATCAGCACCGGCGGCACACCGCGCCCGTCCAGGACCGGCAGCGGCTCCGGCTTGTTCTTCCAGAAGATGCACGGCTGGATCAGCCAGCCCCAGCCCAGCAGCGGGTACCTCGGCCCGAGCTCGGTGGACTGCCGGATCACCGTGTTGCGGTTGCCCGACCACGGGCCCTCGTTGCACGGGATCGTCCAGAAGCTCGCGTCGCCGGAGTCGTCGTAGTCGCTGGGCACCACCAGCGGCTGCGGGCCGACCGCGTCGGCCGCGGCCTTCAGCTGGTCCAGCAGCGCCGCCCGCTGCTGGACCGATGCGGTGCCCTGGGTCAGGTTCCGCACGCTCACCAGGTAGTCCGCCAGGTCCGGGAAGTACTTCTTGCCGTACAGCTGGGACGAGATGGCGGTGTCCAGTGCATTGGCCGAGAGCTTGGTGCCGTCGACCTCGACCGGGTTCCGGGTCAGCGTGTAGCGCACCTGCTCGTACGTCTGCCGCGCCAGCTCGGCGGTGGTGCCGAAGTGGTACCGGCTGTCGTACTTCGCGATCCACGGCAGGAAGTCCTCGCGCCAGCGGCGCTCGAAGCCCAACGGCTGCCAGTCGAAGGCCTTCTGCCAGGTGGTGGTGAACTCGACGTTCGAATCGAGCACGAACTTGCCGGTGCGGTCCGGGAACGCCTGCGCGTAGTGCGCGCCCAGCCAGGTGCCCGCCGAGTAGCCGACCCAGTTGATCTTCTGCCGCTTCAGCAGCAGGCGCAGCAGGTCGATGTCGCCGACCGTCTGCCGGGTGTTGATGAACGGCCCGAGGTCGCCGGACTTCACCTGGCACGAGTCGGCCGCGTACTGGGTGGCGTCCAGGATCAGCTTCAGGTTCTCCCGGTTGCGGTCCCGCGGGTCGAGGTCGCGGCCGGTGCCGACCGCGCCACCGCACGTGATGTTCGTGCTCTTGCCGGTGCCGCGCGGGTCGAAACCGACGATGTCCTGATGCTCCCGCACCCGCGTCTGGTTGCGCAGCTGCGCCGGGAAGAGCCGGCCCGGCGCGCCCGGACCGCCCGGGTTGACGACCGTGCTCTCCGTCGCCGTGCCGGTCGCCTTGAGCCGCCCGACCGCGATCGTCACGTCGATGCCCTGGTCCGGTGCCGACCAGTCCCGCGGCGACAGGTAGGTGGCGCACTCCATGCCCTGCTCCCCGGCCTGTGGCGTCTGCCCGGACAGCTCGTCGCTGCAGGGGTGCCAGTTCAGCGTCTGGTAGGCGTAGCGATCCGGGATGCCGGTGGAGTTCAGCGCGGGTTCGGCCGGTGCCGCCGTCGCCGGTGTGCCCGTCGCCAGCAGGGTGCCGGCCAGAACCGGGATCACCACCGCCCAGCGCGTCCGTGTCATGCTCGCCCCTTCGTCACTAGCCGCAGCCGCACGCGTACCGCACGCGGCGGCCTATTCATATCGGCCGGGCCCGGCGGGGGCAACCTGCGTTCGTCGGTGTCGCGGCGATCAAATCGATACTTTCCGGCACCTTACGCAGAGTGAACTCAGGACTTAGGGTCAATCCGCCCTGTTTCGACCAAGTGAGGTCACATGTCTGGTAAAGCCGCCGGGAAGGTCACGGGGTTGCAGGTCAGCCCGTGGAACCTGTTCCTGCTGATACCGCTGCTGATGCTCGTGACGCCGTGGTTCAACTTCGACAAGCCGCGGGTGCTGGGCCTGCCGTTCTTCTACTGGTACCAGTTCCTGTTCGTGTTCGTCGGGGTCGTGTCCGTGGCCATCGTGTACGTGGCGACCAAGGGAAAGCCGGTCGTCAAGGGCAAGCCGGACCGGCTCGCCGCCGAGGAACTGGATGAGGGTGAGCAGCTATGACACTGGCACAGGCACCCGGCAGCGGTCTGCAGTGGACCGAGCTGATCATCTTCATCGTGCTGTTCCTGCTGGTCAGCGTGATGGGTTTCGTCGCGTCCCGGTGGCGGGCCGCGGCGTCGCTGGAGCACCTCGACGAGTGGGGGCTGGGCGGCCGCAAGTTCGGGTCGTGGATCACCTGGTTCCTCGTCGGTGGTGACCTCTACACCGCCTACACCTTCGTGGCCGTGCCCGCGCTGGTGTTCGGTGCCGGTGCGCTGGGCTTCTACGCCCTGCCCTACACCGTGATCCTCTACCCGATCGTCTTCCTGCCCGCGCTGCGGATGTGGTCGGTGTCCCGCTCGCGCGGGTACGTCACGCCGGCGGACTTCGTGCGCGGCCGCTACGGCTCGTCGACGCTGGCGCTGCTCATCGCGATCACCGGCATCGTCGCGACGATGCCCTACATCGCGCTGCAGCTGGTCGGCCTGGAAGCCGTGCTGCGGACGATGGGTCTCAACGGTGGCGGCATCGCCGGTCACCTGCCGCTGCTGATCGCGTTCCTGGTGCTCGCGCTGTACACCTACCAGTCGGGCCTGCGGGCGCCGGCGTTGATCGCGTTCGTCAAGGACGGCCTGATCTACCTCGTCATCCTGGTCGCGGTGTTCTACCTGCCCGCCAAGCTCGGCGGCTGGTCGCACATCTTCGACGCGAGCGCGAAGGCACTGGCGCAGCCGAGCCCGGCCACCGGGAAGCCGAAGGGTTCGATCGTGCTGACCGGGAACAACCAGCTGCAGTACATCACCCTGGCGCTTGGCTCGGCGCTGGCGCTGTTCCTGTACCCGCACTCGCTCACCGGTGTGCTCGCTTCTCGCGGCCGCAACGTGATCAAGCGGAACATGATGGCGCTGCCGGCGTACTCGCTGCTGCTGGGCCTGCTCGCGCTGCTCGGCTACGTCGCGCTGACCGCGGGTGTCAAGCCGATCACCAACGCGGCCACCGGCAACGCCGACTCCAACACCGTGGTGCCGGTGCTGTTCGGCACCCAGTTCCCGTCGTGGTTCGCGGGCATCGCGTTCGCCGCGATCGGCATCGGCGCGCTCGTGCCTGCCGCGATCATGTCGATCGCCGCGGCGAACCTGTGGACCCGCAACATCTACAAGGAGTACCTGAAGCGGGACGCCACCCCGCGGCAGGAGGCCAAGCAGGCCAAGATCGCCTCACTGGTGGTGAAGTTCGGCGCGGTCGCGTTCATCCTGTTCATCGACCCGCAGTTCTCGATCGACCTGCAGCTCATCGGTGGTGTGCTGATCTTGCAGACGCTGCCGGCGGTGGCGATTGCGCTGTACACCCGGTGGTTCCACCGGATCGGCCTGATCGCCGGCTGGGCCGCCGGCATGGCGTGGGGCATCGCGATGCTGTACGTCATCCCGAACCCGAACACGAAGCGCGCCCACTTCGGTGGCTCTGCGCTGCCGCTGAAGGACCTGTCGATCTTCGGCTGGCACCCGTTCACCGGCTCGGCCGTGCAGATCTACCCCGGGTTCGTGGCGCTGATCGGGAACCTCGTGGTGGCGGTCGTCGTCACGGTGATCTGCCGGAGCATGAAGGTGTTCAACGGCACGGACGACACCGAGGGCACCGACTACCACGCCGACGAGCACGACAAGGATCTGCGCCCCATCGGCGCTCACCACTAGGGAAGATCAATGAAGTGGCTCGGGCGGCGGTGCCGGTTGCTGGCCCACAGCAAGCGGCACCGCCGCTTCGAGATACGAGGAGGAACATCGTGGACAGCCGGTTCGGTGTCACCGAGCTCGACGACCTGCCCGACGACCTGCGGGAACGCATCGGCGTGATCGCGGAGAAGTCGGGGTTCGTGCCGAACGTCTTCCGGGCGCTGGGGCACCGGCCGGCTGAACTGCGCGCCTTCCTGGACTACCACGACGCGCTCATGGAGCGTTCCGGTGGCTTGAGCAAGGCCGAACGGGAGCTCGTGGTGGTGGCGACGTCGGGGGCGAACCACTGCACGTACTGCGTGATCGCCCACGGCGCGATCCTGCGGATCCGCGCGAAGGACCCGCAGCTGGCCGACCGCGTCGCCACGAACCCCTGGCAGGTGGAGCTGGACGAGCGGGGCCGCGCGATCGTCGACCTGGCGCTCGCGCTGACCCGCGAGCCGGAGTTGTTCGGCGAAGCCGATGTCGAGGCGGCGCGCACGGCCGGGCTGACCGAGGACGAGATCTGGGACGTCGGGGCGATCACCGCGTTGTTCGCGATGTCCAACCGGATCGCGCACCTGACCGCGCTGCGGCCGAACCCGGAGTTCTACACGATGGGCCGCGATCAGAAGCGGTAGCGGTGGACGACGAACACGTCACAACTCCCGTCGCCAGATCTCGCCGACGAGGTCGTGCCCGAAGCTGCGGTGGGGTTGCGAGTCGACGAGTTCGAACCCCGCCCGCCGGTAGATCTTCCGCGCGGCGGCCAGGACGTCGTTGGTCCACAGCTCCATCGCGGTGTAGCCGTGTGCCCGGGCGAAGGCGAGGCACTCGTCCACCAGGCGCGTGCCGACGCCGTGCCCGCGCGCGTGCGGTTCCACGACGAGCAGGCGCAGTTTCGCGGTCCGCTCGTCGGACCCGCGCACGCAGAACACGCAGCCGACGCGTTCCCCGCCGAGCTCGGCGATCCAGGCGGCCTCGCGAGCGGGGTCGAAGTGGTCCACGTAGTCGGCGACGATGCGGGCGACGAGGGCCTCGTAGGTGGCGTCCCAGCCGTACTCCTGGGCGTAGATCGCCCCGTTGCGCTGCACGACCCAGCCGAAGTCACCGGGCCGGGGCGGGCGCAGCACGAGGGTCGGCGCCTGCTCGCGTGGCCCGACGAGGTGGCTGATCGTGCGCATCGAGGTGACCAGCCGGTGCTGGTCGTCCTCGGTGAGGCGGCCGAGGAGCCCGCCGATCTGCTCGATGGTGCGTTCCTCGAGGACCTGCTGTTCGGCCCGGCCGGCCTCGGTGAGGCGGGCCAGCTGGCGGCGGCCGTCGGACTCGTGACGCTCGCGGACCACCAGGCCGCGGCTCTCCAGGCGGCCCAGCAGGCGGCTGGCGTAGCCCGGGTCGAGGTCTAGGCGCCGTCGCAGCTCGGCGACCTCGGTGACGCCCTCCTGGGCGAGCTCGTAGAGCACCCGGGCCTCGCCGAGCGAGTACTCGCTCCCGACCAGCCCTTCCTCCAGCACGCCGATGATCCCGGTGTAGAGCCGGTTGAAGGCGCGGACCTGCATGATCCGATCGAGGAGCGGGCCGGTCATTTGACCACCTCAAGTAACTCGTTGACTGAGTCAAAGATTACTCTCCCGGGTTCCCTGTGCAAGGGGTTTCGGGCGGCCCGGAGGGAGCCGTGCGAAGGTGGGCACATGACGAGGCAGGGCGCCCATCGTCCGTTCGGGCCTGGGCCGGGCGTGGCCCACGACTACGTCGCTGATGCGGTGCGGGTGAGCGGTGGACGCGGGGACGCCGTCCTGCGGGTCGATGGCACCGAGCACGCCCGGCGAACCGGAGCCGGGGTCGGCGCGGTGACGGACCTGCGACTCCTGGACCGCCTGATGAGCCTGCCGCTCGGCGCGGACATCGCCTGGGGTGATCTCGATGCGGATGATGCCGCGCTGTTCCAGCGGACTTCGCCGGGCATCGTCACGGCCTCGGCCCGCGGTGTTCGCCGCTTGCTCGTGCCCGCCGTCACGGTCGACCTGGTGGTCGTCCGGCAACCGCGTTGGCGTGCGGGGCTCCGCGCCGCCGCGGCCTTCGAGCCGTTCGCCCAGCGGGTGTTGCACCTGCCCCAGGCGCCAGGCCGGATCGCGGACCTCCTGTGGGAAGCGGACGTGCTCGGAATCGGTGTGTGGGTGGGCGGCGACGACGCCCCCGAACAGCTGCTCGCCCCGGCGCCCTGGCGGCGCCGCTACGTGAAGGCCGCCGGATGGCGCTTCGCTGAGCGAGCGTATGCCGCGTGGCTCAGCGCCAGCTGCCTGCCCGGGTCGCCGAGCGCTGCTCCGGATCGTCGAGTTCCACCAGCTGCCGGAGTAGCGGGTCGACTTCCAGCCGGACATTTCCCAGCCGGAGCCGAGCGTGGCGGGTGAACGCCGTGCGGAGTTCCTCCGCCAGTGCCTGCTGCTGTTCCTCCCGCCTCAGCGGATGCAGCTCGTCCCACATCGCGAGCCACGTGTGCACGTTGTGGCGGAGGATGGCCCGCCGGTCCTGGTCAGTGCCCGCGAACGAATCGAGGGCGCGCCCGCCGCACCGGTCGCATCGCGGGGAAGGACTGTTCGCGTACCAGTCCGCATAGGTCATCGGGCTCCGGTGCTCGCACAGTTCGCGCAGGAACAGACCGGGCAGAGCCCCGTTCGAGAACCCGCCGCCGGTGACGTCGTCCGGTCTGGCGGGACGGCGAAGTCCGCCGGTGAGCCCGATGGCCGCCGCGGCGGCCCCGTGGGTGAGCCCGTCGAGCGCTGCCAGTACTTCGGTCGCGAGCAGGAGGGAGCCCGGGACCGCGGCGAGCAGCGTTCGCAGACCGGCTACCCGCCCCGCAGACCCCAGCGGGCGGCGTTTCGTGGCGAACACGAATGCGAGTGGCTTGACGGATCGGGACACCACGTCGACGAATGTGCCGAGCCGTTCCGGATCGAGCATGGCGGCGTCGGTGGCGACCAAGGTGATGGCGCGAGGTGACGTCACCTCGTTCGCGGCTTCGACCAACGCCCGGAGGGTGGGCCAGTCGGCGGAGGCGACGAACTTCGAGGGCGTCAGGACCGCGCGAACGCCGTCCGCGACCACGCCGTCCACCCACTGGTCGAGGGTGATCTCGAAGAGGGCGTCGCCGCTGGGGAGACCCAGGGGCGAGCTGGGTGAAGCGAGCTCCGCGGCCCACCGGCGCTCGTCGTAGACCAGCGGACCGGTGTCCTTCGCGGACCGGATGCGGCGCAGGCCGGGCCGGCACCCGGCTCCGGCGGCGACGAGGCCGCTGTTCCGGCCGGTAGCGCTGATCGCCACGTCGAGCCACTTGTAGTTGGTGTAGGTCAGCAGCCTGCCGGCGAGTTCTTCCGGAAGCTGGCCCCGCGAAGCCGTCATCCCGCACCTCGTTCACGCGCGAACGGTGTTCAAGGTACGTAATGGAGCGAAGAGTTGACAAGGACGTGGGCCGGCCAGGGGGCCCGGAAAATTGGAAACCCCGTGATGCTGCCAGGTCGGGGGTCCGCCAGCATCACGGGGTCATCTGGGGTATCGCCGCCTCCCCCGACGGCGTTACACCCTGCTTCAGTTGTGGTCTAGCTCACGCGTCAGCGCAAGTTGGACTGGCGCGCCTGGGCGATGGCGATCAGCTCCTGGCGGACCGTGGCGGAACCGGCTGTGTCGATCGCGCGGCTCAGCGCCCGGCGGGTGCGCGTTTGTGCGCGGCGGGCTCGGAGCTTGGCGGCGATGTTGCTCATCGGTGTTCGCATCCCTCGTTGCATCTCGACTGCTGTGCCTCTAGTATGCGCCTCTTTTCACAAGGTCGCCAACGATTATCCGGTGATCTGACACACCCGCCTATGAATCGTCGGCGCGAGATCACTCTTGCGGAAGATCGTCGCATCTACCACATGAACTAGAGAGGGCTAGAACTCTCCAGAGACCCAGATCCGGCTGCGCAGGTCCCGCCCGCGGATCACCTGGATCCGCCACGGTTCCAAGCGCAGGACGTGCAGCTTCGGATCCGACGGCGACTGCCAGAAGGCGCCGAGGTCGTAACCGGCGCCCCGCGGACTGGTCCTGCGGTAGAGCCGCCACACGTAGGACCGGACCTCGAGCTCGTCCACGGTCGTGGCCACCGCCTCCACGGCGACCGAGTCGTTCCCCGGCTTCCAGTAGGAGAACGAGGTGTGCGGGTTGCGCGCGAGGTGTGCCGTCTTGACCGGCGTCGGGAACGTCGCCAGCCACCCCCGTGGCCGGCCGTCCACGTTCTCCCACACCGGGATGAGGATTCGCGTCCGCGGCCGGTTGCGGGAGTCGACGGTGACCATCGTGGCGTACCCGATCGCGCCCACGTACGCGTTGAACTCGGCTTCGATCTCGGTGAACGACTGGACGGCGCGGCTCATCACGCCACCCGCTTCCGGAGACCGGCACCGCTGATCACCGCGGCCAGTGCGACGGCCGCGATCGGCACCGCGAGGGCCATCCGGTAGCTCCCGGGACCGGCTGCCGCCCCGGTGAGGACCGCGGTGCAGGCCGCGAGCCCCAGTGCCGCGCCGAACTGGAACGAGGTGTACAGCACCCCACCGGCCAGGCCCTGCTCGCTCTCGTCGACGCCGTTGGTCGCGACGATCGTCAGCGGGCCGTAGGCGAGCGCGAACGCGACCCCGAGCACGATCATGGTCGGGAACATGGCGAGGTAGGCGGTGTCGGTTCCGATCGGCAGGAACAGCACGTACGCCACCAGTGCGAGCACCAGGCCCGTCACGACGACCTTCGCGTTGCCGAACCGGCGGACCAGACGCGGGGTCAGCGTCGGGGCGAGGACGGCGTCCGCGCCGATCGCCAGCATCGCCAGACTGGTCTGCCCGGTGCTCCACCCCCGCAGCTCCTGCAGGTAGAGCACCGCGACGAACTGGAACCCGAAGAACGCGGCGGAGAACAGCAGGGCGGCCACGTTCGCCCGCACCAGCGTTCCGGACCGCAGCAGGCCCAGCCGCACCAGCGGCGCCGCCGACCGGCGTTCGATCCGCACGAACACGGCGCCCAGCGCGAGCCCCGCCGCGACGAGGGCCGCGGTCCAGGCCGCGCCGACGTGCGCGGAGCGCTCGACGCCGAGGACCAGGAGCACGATCGCGGCCGTGACGGTCACCGCGCCGGGCAGGTCGACCCGCCGGCTGGTCACCGGTTCCCGGGGGGTGGCGGGGATGAGCGACGCACCGAGCACCAGGATGATCAGCGCCAGGACGGCGGGCACGAACAGCACCAGCCGCCAGTTCACCGCCGTGAGCAGCCCGCCGAGCACCAGCCCGAGCGAGAAGCCGGCCGCCGCGGTCCCGGAGTAGACCAGCAGCGCGCGGTTGCGCTGCGGTCCTTCGGCGAACCCGGTGGTGATGATCGACAGCCCGGCGGGGGCCATCACCGCGGCGGCGACCCCGGCGACGAACCGCGCGGCGATGAGCAACCAGCCTTCGCCGGCCAGCCCACCCGCGGCGGAGACCACCAGGAACACCGCGAGCCAGGCCAGGAACATCCGGCGGCGGCCGAACAGGTCGGCGGCCCGGCCGCCGGCGAGCATGAACCCGCCGTAACCGAGCACGTAGGCGCTGATGACCCACTGCAACTGCCCGGTGGACATCCCCAGGTCCGCGCGAATCGCGGGCAACGCCACGTTCAGCATGGCGACGTCGATCCCCTCCAGGAAGATCGCGCCGCACAGGACGAACAACATCCCCCAGGTCCGTGGCGTGAGCCGGGCCTCGGTCGGAACGGTGGTGGACACGGGATCCCCCTCCTTGGTTCTGTTTGGTAACGAAGGAATCTTGTGTCACCATGGGCAACCGTGGAAGACGGCACTTCGCAGGCACTCGGTTACTGCACGGGAACCGAGGACGACCAGGTCAGGCAGTGGGACACCCGGGCGGACTGCGAGGTCCGGCACATCCTCGACCGCGTCGCGGACAAGTGGTCCCTGCTCGTCATCGCGCTGCTGGACCGGCGGGCGATGCGGTTCTCCGAGTTGCGGCGCGCGATCGACGGCGTCAGCCAGCGGATGCTCACCGTCACGCTGCGCCACCTGGAGCGCGACGGGATCGTCAGCCGGACCGTGTACCCGGTGATCCCGCCGCGGGTGGACTACGAGCTGACGCCGCTCGGTGTGTCGCTGCACGAGGTGATCAAGTCGCTGGTGACGTGGACCGAGGAGCACCAGCAGCAGATCGCCGCGGCGCACGCCGCCTACGACTCACGGGCCGCCGCGGAGCGGGAGCTGGTCAGTCCATTGCACGGCTGAGCAGGTAGTGCCCGAAGTGCGGCACCGTGAAGGCGATGTGCCCGCGCTCGGCGGAGTACACGAGCCCCTTCTTCATCAGCGAGTCCCGCGCCGGTGACAACGACGACGGCTTGCGCCCCAGGTAGACGGCCACGTCCGAGGTTCCGGCGCTCTCGTCGCGGCCCTGGGTGAGCTCCGCCATCGCCCGCAGGTACTCGCGCTCGGCCGGGGTCGCGCGCTCGTAGCGGGACCCGAAGAATCCGACCGCCAGCTCCTGCTCGGCCTCCGGCGCGGCGACCCGCACGTCCTGGACGGTGATCGGGTCGTCCGGTGCCGCGTCCCATGCTGCCTTCGCGTACGCCTGGATGAAGTACGGGTAGCCGCCGGAGGCGTCGAACAACGCGTCCAGCGCCTCGGGTTCGATGCCGGCGTCCTCCCGCTCGATCGGCGCCAGCACGGCCCGGTCGGCGTCCTCCCGGTTGAGGCGGTCGATGCGCACGTACCGGAACAGCCGCTCGGAGTAGGACTTCGACGCCGACAGCACCGCCGGCACGTGCGGTAGTCCCGCGCCGACCACCACGAGCGGCGCTCCGGACTGGGACAGTTCGTGGCACGCCGCGCACAGCGCCGACACGTCGTCGGGCTGCAGGTCCTGGATCTCGTCGATCAGCAGCGCCACGCCCGTGCCGACGTCGGCGGCCAGCTCGGCCACGTCGGTGAACAGCTCGACGAGGTCGATCTCGATGTCGCCGGAGTCGGCGCGGCCCTGGGCGGCCGGCACGTCGATGCCCGGCTGCCAGCGGTCCCGCAGCTTCGCGTCCGCCTTGTTCGACCGCAGCGCGAACGCTTTGAGCACGCCGAGCACTTCCTCGACGCGGTCCGGCGCGCGGTGCCGCACCGCGAGATCACGGACCGCCCGGTGCAGGGCCGCGGACAGCGGGCGCCGCAGCTCCGCATCGGGGCGCGCCTCGATCTTGCCCGCGCCCCAGCGGTGCTTGATCGCCATCGACCGCAGCTCACCGAGCAGCACCGTCTTGCCGACGCCACGCAGACCCGTCAGCACCAGGCTGCGTTCCGGCCGGCCACGGGCCACCCGCTGCAGCACCACCTCGAACGCGGTCAGCTCGCGTTCCCGGCCGGCCAGTTCGGGCGGCCGCTGCCCCGCGCCCGGGGCGAACGGGTTGCGGATCGGGTCCACCACGCCAACGTATCGGCGTGTCTACCCACCGCCCGATATTTGCGGAGATTGCGGCATCGGCGTGTCGCTACTGTTTTCTAGCTCTGTCTAGTGCAGCAGATAGAAAAGCGTAGGGATGAACAGAAGCAGGAGTGGGTAGATCCTCCACCTGACATGTCGCACCCGAGGAAGGCGAGGAACGTGATCGTGCGTCGACTGGCCCGCCCCATGCTGGCGGGCATCTTCATCTACGGCGGCATCAACGCCCTGCGGAATCCCGAGGGCCACGCCGAGGCCATCAAGCCCGTGCTCGACAAGGTCGGGCAGCAGCGGGACAAGCTACCCGACGCCGTCCCGACCGACCCGGTGAACCTGGTCAAGATCGACGCGGGGGTCAAGATCGCGGCCGGGACCCTGTTCGCCCTCGGCAAGTTCCCGCGGCTGTCCGCGCTGGCGCTGGTCGGCAGCCTCGTACCGACGACCGTCGGCGGGCACCCGTTCTGGGAGGCCAAGGACCCGCAGGAGAAGCAGCAACAGCTGATCCACCTGCTCAAGAACGCCGGCCTGGCCGGTGGCCTGCTGATCGCCGCCGCCGACACCGAAGGCAAGCCGTCGCTGGGCTGGCGCGCCCGCCGCGCCGCCGAGAAGGCGAGCAAGCAGGCGCAGAAGGCGACGGAGCGGGCGAGCAAGCGGGCACACAAGGCGTCGAAGCAGATCCAGTCGACCGCCGCGTCCGCGCGCGACGCCCTGCCCGTCTAGCCGAGCAGACGGAACACCAGGTCTCGGCGGCTGCGCACGCCGACCTTGTCGAACACCGCCTTGAGGTGGTCCTGCACCGTGTGCGCCGAGATGTGCAGCTCCTCGCTGATCGCACGGGTCGGCTGACCGCGCAGGACCAGGGTGGCGACCTCGGCCTCGCGCGCGGTCAGCCCGTGCGCGGCCAGCACCAGCGGTGCGGCCGTGCGCGCGTCCGCCGGTTCGACGACGACGACCAGCTGCCGGGTCCCGGTGAGCCGTGAGGCGTGCAGGGTGAGCCAGGACCCGTCGGCGGCGCGGACCCGGGCGCTGGGCAGCATCGCACCGCCGGATCGCAGCGCAGCGGCGACCGCGTACACCGGCACGGGCAGCGGGCGACCGGGCGGCAGCAGGGACAGCAGGTGCTCGGCATCGGGGGTGAGCGAGACGAGCTCCAGGCCCTCGGTCAGCACCACCACACCCGGCTGGTGACCCGCCACGGCCGGCCCGTGCAGGAGCGCGGCGGTGCGGATGGCGTGGGCGAGATGCGGAGCGAGCCGCGCGAGCGCGGCCTTTTCGGCGAACTTGAAGCCGCTCAGGCCGTCCTCGCGGTGCAGGCACAGGTAGCCCCAGCAGTGCCCGCCGGCCACGAGCGCGGCGCGCAGCTCGTCGCCGAGGCCGAGCGGCCGCATGATCTCGCGGTACCGGGGGCTGGCCCACCGGTCCCGCCGCGTGGCGCCGTCCAGCGACTCGACCGGCCGTCCGGACGTGACCAGCCCGGCGAAGGTGTTCACGTCGCCGCCGCCGAACTCGTTGTCCAGGAACAGCGGCGTCGCGCTGTCCAGTGGCGGGTCCGGCCAGCCGCCGGTGAACAGCAGGGTGCCCGGGTCGGCGGTGGCGAAGAACGTCGCGTCCGCGGGCACCACGCGGCGCAGCGCCCGCAGCACCTCCTGCCGGACGCCGGTGGTGTCCAGTCCGCTGTGCGACAGCCGGATCACGTCGTGCTCGGCGCGGGCCGCGCTGGGCGATCGCCGCATGGGACGAGTGTGCGCCCCCGAGGTACCCCGGGGAAATCCCAGACGGGTGGGATGGTCCGAGGCCTGCCGGCGCCGCACGATCGTTGCATGACCGCTGACCAGCTCAGCAAGAACAAGCAACTCGTCGAAGACTTCATCCAGGACCTGTTCACCAAGGGCGACACCGGTGCCGTCGAGCGCTATCTCGACCCCGGTTTCGTCAGCCACGACCCGCCGTTCCCGGGAGCCCCGGAGGGGCCCGAGGGCATGCGCCAGGCCGCCGTGCTGTTCCGCCGGGCGCTGCCGGACTGGCACAGCGACGTCGAGCAGCTCGTCGCCGAAGGTGACCTCGTCGTCGAGGTGTTCACCGCCAGCGGTACCCACCGGGGCGAGCTGATGGGCGTGCCCGGCACCGGCAGGACGATCACCCTGCGCGGCGTCAACGTGTTCCGCGTGGCGGGTGACCGGATCGCCGAGCGCTGGGGCGTCCTCGACCAACTCGCCCTGCTCGCCCAGCTCGGGCTCACTTCTCCAGGATCGCCGTGATGCCCTGGCCGCCGGCGGCGCAGATGGAGATCAGGCCGCGGCCCGAGCCCTTCTCGTGCAGCAGTTTCGCCAGGGTCGCCACGATCCGGCCACCGGTCGCGGCGAACGGGTGCCCCGCGGCCAGCGACGAGCCGTTGACGTTCAGCTTCGACCGGTCGATCGGGCCGAGGGGCTGGTCGAGTCCCAGCTTCTCCTTGGCGAACGCCGGGCTCTCCCACGCCTTGAGCGTCGCCAGCACCTGGGAGGCGAACGCCTCGTGGATCTCGTAGAAGTCGAAGTCCTGCAAGGTCAGGCCCGCCTTCGCGAGCATCCGCGGCACGGCGTAGGCGGGGGCCATCAGCAGGCCCTCGCCGCCGTGCACGTAGTCCACGGCCGCGGTCTGCGCGTACGTCAGGTGGGCCAGCACCGGCAGGTTCCGTTCGGCGGCCCACTCCTCGCTCGCGAGCAGGACCGTCGACGCGCCGTCGGTCAGCGGGGTCGAGTTGCCCGCGGTCATCGTGCCGTCGGGGCCGCCGAAGACGGGCTTGAGCTTGGCGAGCTTCTCCGCGGTCGAGTCCGGCCGCAGGTTCTGGTCGCGGGTCAGGCCGAGGTACGGCGTGACCAGGTCGTCGAAGAACCCGCGTTCGTAGGCCGCGGCGAGCCGCTGGTGGCTGGTCGCGGCGAGCACGTCCTGCTCCTCGCGGGAGATCTCCCACTCCCGGGCGGTCAGCGCCGCGTGCTCGCCCATCGACAGGCCGGTGCGCGGCTCGGCGTTGCGCGGGATTTCCGGCACGATCTGGCCCGGCCGCAGCTTCGTCAGCAGCTTGAGCCGCTGACCCACGGTCTTCGCCGCGTTGAGCTGCACGAGGATGCGGCGCAGGTCGTCGTTCACCGCGAGCGGGGCGTCGGAGGTGGTGTCCACGCCTCCGGCGATCGCCGAGTCGATCTGCCCGAGCGCGATCTTGTTGGCGACGTTGACGATCGCCTGCAGGCCGGTGCCGCACGCCATCTGGACGTCCGCGGCCGGTGTTTCCGGCGAGAGCTTGCTGCCCAGCACGCTCTCCCGGGCGAGGTTGAAGTCCCGGGCGTGCTTGAGCACCGCACCGGCGGCGACCTCGCCGATGCGCTCGCCCTGCAGCGCGAAGCGGCTCACCAGGCCGTCCAGCGCGGCGGTGAGCATGTCCTGGTTGGACGCGCTGGCGTAGCGGCCGTTCGAGCGCGCGAACGGGATGCGGTTGCCGCCGACGATGGCGACGCGACGGACGTCCATGACCTTTCCTCCCACTGGGGTGGCGAGCCTCGGATGACAGTGTAACCTACTGACGAGTAGGTAAGCTCGGTGAGGAGGCACGTGATGGCCGACCGGTATCAGCAGTTCACCAAGACGCCGATCGGGAAGTTCGTGGTGCCCAGGCTCGGGCTGCCCAACCCGCCGGTGCTGCGCCGGTACCGCCCCGGCCAGCCCCCGCTCGATGGTCCCGCACTTTTCGGCGGCGCGCCCGGCGGGCGGCTGGGCAAGGCGGTGACGACCCAGCTCGCAGCCGCCGGGATCACCGTGCTGACCGAGCCGGCGGGCGGCGACGAACGCTACGGCGCCCTGGTGTTCGACGCCACCGGCATCACCGACCCCGCCCAGCTGCGGGAGATGTACCTGTTCTTCCACCCGGTGATCCGCCGGGTCGGCTCCGGCGGCCGCGTCGTCGTGCTGGGCACTCCACCCGAGCTGGCCGACGGCCGGGAGCGGATCGCCCAGCGCGCGCTCGAAGGGTTCACCCGGTCGGTCGGCAAGGAGCTCAAGCGCGGCGCGACCGCCCAGCTGGTGTACGTCGCGGCCGGCGCCGAGGAAGCCGCCGAATCGACGTTGCGGTTCCTGCTGTCCGCCAAGTCGGCGTTCGTCGACGGCCAGGTGATCCGCGTCGGTGCCACCGGCACCCCGGCCGTGCCCGCGATCGAGAACTGGGACAAGCCCCTGGACGGCAAGGTCGCCCTCGTTACCGGCGCCTCGCGGGGCATCGGCGCGGCGATCGCCCGGGTCCTCGCCCGCGACGGCGCGCACGTGGTCGGCCTGGACATCCCGGCGCAGGGCGGCGACCTGTCCGCGGTCGCCAACGAGATCGGCGGTTCCGCGCTGCAGCTGGACATCACCGCGGCGGACGCGCCGGACAAGCTGGCCGCCTACCTCGCGGAGCGGCACGGTGGGGTCGACGTCGTCGTGCACAACGCGGGCATCACCCGGGACAAGACGCTCGGCAACCTCACCGAGGGTGCGTGGGACGCGGTGCTCACCGTGAACCTGGTCGCGCAGCTCGCGGTCAACGACAAGCTGCTCGCGGAGAAGGTGCTGCGGGACAACGGCCGGATCATCGGGGTCTCGTCGATCGCCGGCATCGCCGGCAACGTCGGCCAGACCAACTACGGGACCAGCAAGGCCGGCGTGATCGGCATGGTGGCCGACGGTGCGCCGAAGCTGGCCGAGTACGGCGCCACCATCAACGCGGTCGCGCCCGGGTTCATCGAGACGCAGATGACCGCGGCGGTCCCGCTGTTCATCCGCGAGGCCGGGCGGCGGCTGTCCAGCCTCGGCCAGGGCGGGCTGCCGGTGGACGTCGCCGAGACGATCGCGTGGTACGCCAACCCCGCGTCGGCCGCGGTGAACGGCAACGTGGTCCGCGTGTGCGGTCAGGCATTGCTGGGGGCGTGATGACAACGGTCAAGGAAATCCGGGAGGCGCCGAAGCTCGCACCGTTGTACGCCAAGGCGCTGCTGACCCGTGGCGGTGGGCAGAGCCTGCCGGACACCGAGTACGTGCGTGCGGGCATCGGCTTCGACCCCGCGCACGTCGTGGCCTACAACCGGGTCTGCGGGTTCCGGCTGAGCGACGAACTGCCCGCGACGTACCCGCACGTGCACGCGTTCGGATTGCAGATGGCGCTGATGACGCAGCCGGACTTCCCGTTCCCGTTGCTGGGCATGGTGCACATCGCGAACCGGATCACGCAGCGGCGTCCGGTCCGCCTGTCCGACACCGGCGCCATGCGGGTGCGCGCGGAGAACCTGCGGCCGCACGAAAAGGGCCGCCAGTTCGACGTGATCAGCGAGTTCACCACCACCGAAGGTCCGGTTTGGACAGAGGTGAGCACCTACCTGCGGCGCGGTGGGGGCGCGGGCGGCGGCAAGCGCGAGCAGCTGGCACCGCCGTCGCCGACGGCGATCTGGCACGTGCCCGGCGACATCGGCCGGCGCTACGCCGAGGTGTCCGGCGACCGCAACCCGATCCACCTGCACCCGTTGACGGCGAAGCTGTTCGGCTTCCCGTCCGCGATCGCGCACGGCATGTGGACCAAGGCACGCGTGCTGGCCGCGTTCGAGGGCAGGCTGCCCGGGGCGTACACGGTGGACGTGAAGTTCAAGCTGCCCGTGCTGCTGCCCGCGAAGGTCGCCTTCACCTCGTGGCGGGCGGGCGACGGGTGGGCCGTCGAGCTGTGGGCGGCGCGGAAACCGAAGCCGCACCTGGAGGGGACGATCACTCCCCCGGACGCCACACCGCACCCTCGATGAGGTCGTTGAACCCCAGCCACACCAGGTTCATCAGCCACGACGCGAGCACCCCGTCGGACACCTCGGAGTGGTCGAGCCACCAGTCCGCCAGCGACTCGGCGGCACCCACCAGCGCCACCGCGAGGGCCGGGCCGGAGAACTCGGCCCGGTCCCCCAGGCCCTTCTTCATGCCCGCGGTGACCACGAGCGCGGTGACCACCTCGATGGCCCGGGAGCGCAACATCGTGATCTCGTCGGCGAACCGTCCGCCGACGGTCAGCGCCTGGCGGTGCAGCACCGTCCAGGAATCGCGGTACTCGGCGACGAACCGGTAGAACGAGCGCAGCCCGTGCCACAGCTGCATGTCCGGCGGCAGCTCCGAGCGCAGACCGTCGCGCACCGCCTCCAGCAGACGGCCCGCCTCGCGGCGGATGCACTTGGCGAACAGGTCCTCCTTGGCGCCCAGGTAGGAGTAGATCATCGGCTTGGAGACACCGGCGACCTCGGAGATCTCGTCCATCGACGCGGAGTGGTATCCGTGGCGGGAGAACACCTCCACCGCGGCGTCCAGAATCTGCCGCTCCCGCACCGGTCTGGGCAACCGCCGCGACCGCGGGGCCTTCACGTCTTCCGTCACGCCGACCTCCTTCACCGTCGAAACGCTACCTCTTCGCCCAGCCGCCGGTAGACTCTCCGCCTGTGTCCGGCACAGTGGTCGACGCGTTCGCGCGCGAGCTCGATCTGAGCAAGCTGTCCGCGGAGCAGTTCATCCAGTTGCTCGAAACCCTGCACATGCTCGGCACCGCCGACGCGGGTGTGCACCTGAGCGGGGTGTCCACCGAGACCCTTGCCGACCTGGTGCGGCGTGCGTCGAAGGAGCAGTTGCGGGCGATCGCCGAGCACCCCGAGCTGCGGACGGTGTTCCTCGAGGAGATCTTCCGCCGGATGTCGGACCACTTCCTCGCGGAGAAGGCGCGGTACTCGAGTCTGGTGGTGTGCTGGCGGTTCCCGGGCGGCTCCGGACTCGGTGGCTACGACCGGTTCCAGACCGTGATCGAGGACGGCCGCTGCGTGTCCGGCCGCGAACTGGGACGCGACCCGGACACCACGATCACGATCGCCCCGGACGACTTCTTCCGCGTGGCGACCGGGAACGCGGCGGTGGCGGCGATGTTCGTGACCGGGAAGGTCAGAGTGAAGGGCGAGTACGCGCCGGCGGTGCGGCTGTCGGGTTACTTCGACATTCCCCGAGTCGGGTAGCGCGGCGTCAGCCCTCGATGATGGGGCGGTGCGGGGTCTCGTTGTCGACCACCTCGCTGTCGACCACGATGAGCCGGTTCGGCATCCGCCGTTCCGCGCGCCGCAGCCACGCCCGCCGCACGATGCCCCGTGTCGGTGGGAGCAGCAGCGCCAGCCCGGCGAGGTCGGACAGGAACCCCGGGATCATGATGAGCAGCCCGCCGAGCGCGACGAGCATGCCGTCGGTGATCTCGGCGTGCGGCGACCGGCCCGAACGCGCCGTGGCGAGGAACGCCTGGGCGGCGCGCGCGCCCTCCCGGCGAGCCAGCCACGAACCGAGGAACGCGCCGACCACGAGCAACCCGAGGGTGCCCAGGAACCCGATCAGCGAGCTGACCGCCCAGACGGCGGCCACCTCGGCGACGATGTACAGCAGCAACACGACAGCCATACCGGGTCAACGCGCGCGGCCGCCCGATTTCTCCCGGGCCGCGGTCCGCTCAGGGCTTGCGGGCGACGCCGCCGATCACGCGGGACTCCGACGGCACCCGCCGGAACAGCGTGTGCCGGTCCGGGTGCCACGCCGGTGCGTACACCAGGCCGGGTTCGAGCAGCTCCCAGTCGCCGAAGAACCGCGCGAACTCGGCGACCGTGCGCAGCTGGGCGGGGTTCGTGGTCGTCTCGTAGTACCCGACCAGGTCGGCCAGCGCCTGCCGCTCCTCCTCGCTGCGCGGGTTCTCGTTCGTCATCTGCGACAGGACCAGCAGCGATCCCGGCGCGAGGCGCTCGCGGAGGCAGGTGAGACGGCTGTCCGGGTCGTCGGCGTCCTTGACGAAGTGCAGCACCGCGTTGATCACCAGCGCGACCGGCTGCCGGGCGTCGATCAGGCCGGTGTCCAGCACGCGTGCCCACAGGTCCGCCGATTGGAGAAAATCCGCCGCGATCGCCGCGTGCCGCGCGGGATCGGCGCTGTCGGCCAGCAGCAGTTGCGAGTGCGCCAGCGCGACCGGTTCGTTGTCCACGTACACGACCCGCGTGTCGCGCTGCGGGCGTGTCGCGTCGGCGACGTCGTGGACGTTGCCGGCCGTGGGCAGGCCCGATCCGATGTCGACGAACTGCCGCACCCCCAGCCGCACGCACTCCCGGACGGCCCGCCCGAGGAACTGCCGGCTCGTCTTCATGTACTCGCCGATCAGGGGTAGCGTCCGGTGGATCTTCTGCGCGAACTCACGGTCGATCGCGTAGTGGTTCGTGCCCCCGAGGAAGTAGTCGTACACCCGTGCCGCCGACGGGCGGTCCAGACTGTCCGCCACCGCGCGCAACGCCTCGTCCATGTGAAGTCCCTCCCGACCCTCGCCGACATGCTAGTGACCGGACCCGACCGCCCGGAGGTTTTCATGATCGACTTCGTGCTCGTGCACAGCCCGCTCGTCGGGCCGGCCACCTGGCAGCGCGTCGCCGGCGAGTTGCGTGCCCGCGGCCACCGGGTTGCCGTCCCGTCGCTCCTCGGCGCGCTCGCCGGCGACGGGCCGTACTACCCGAAGCTCGCGGGTACCGTCACCGAGCCCGGAGTGCTCGTTGTGCACAGCGGTGCCGGCGCGCTGGTGCCCGCCATCGCGGCCCGGATCCCCGTACCGCGTGCCGTCTTCGTCGACGCTCTGCTTCCGCATCCCGGCCGCAGCTGGTTCGACACGGCGTCACCAGAGTTGCGCAAGCGTTTGCGGGAGCTGGCCGACGACGACCGCCTGCCGCCCTGGAACCGGTGGTTCCCGCCCGGCACCATCGAAGATCTGCTGCCCGACCAGCACATCCGCGCGGAGTTCCTCGCCGAGCTGCCCCGCGTGCCGCTGGCCTACTTCGCCGAACCCGTGCCCGACGCCGAGGTCCCGCCCAGCGGCTACCTCCAGCTCAGCGGCGCCTACGAGGAGGAGGCGGCCCGGGCGGCCGAACTCGGCTGGCCGGTCGAGCGCCTCGACTCCCACCACCTCGCTCCGCTGACCGATCCCGCCGTGATCGCCACCGCCCTGGATCGGTTTGAGTAGAAGCACTCAAGACATCCGGCCGGTCACGCGCGACCGTGGAGCCATGACGAAACCCACCGCCGCACCGGCCACCGGTGCGTTCTTCGCGCAGTCGGCGATCTCGTTCGGCCTCTCGCTCGCCGCGGTCGCGGTCGGGGTGGCCTACCTGCCGGTCAACGGCTGGGTGCGGGCCTTCCTCGCGATGGCCGTGCTGTACGCGATCACCTCGGCCTTCACGCTGGCCAAGGTCGTGCGCGACCGGCAGGAGAGCACGGCCCTGATGAGCCGGGTTGACCAGGCCCGGCTGGAGAAGCTCCTCGCCGAGCACGACCCCTACCGCGAGCCGGCGTTGTGACATTCGACATCGCGAGCCGGGGGAACAAGGACATTCCGGTCGGCGGTTGAGGTGTTGCGTGGCACCAGAGCATCGCCAGGCGCGCGTCCGCGCGCCCGAACTCGCCGGGGACCTGTGGCTGAACACCGGCGGTGAGCGCCTCACCCTGACGCAGCTGCGCGGGAAGATCGTGCTGCTCGACTTCTGGACGTCGGGCTGCATCAACTGCCTGCACGTGCTGGACGAGTTGCGTCCGCTGGAGGAGGAGTTCGCCGACGTGCTGGTCACGATCGGCGTGCACTCGCCGAAGTTCGTGCACGAGGGCGAGGCCGCGGCGATCGAGGCCGCCGTGCGCCGCTACGAGGTGCACCACCCGGTCCTCAACGACCCGGAGATGACCACCTGGTCGCAGTACGCGGTGAAGGCGTGGCCGACGCTGGTGATCGTCGACCCGAAGGGGTACGTCGTGCACACCGCGGCCGGGGAGGGGCACGCCGAGGCGCTGCGCCGGGTGATCGCGGAACTGGTCGAGACCCACGACGCGCAGGGCACGCTGCGCCGCGGGGGCAACCCGTACGTGCCGGCCGAGGAACAGCCCGCCGACCTGCGCTTCCCCGCGAAGGCCGTGGCCACCGCGGCCGGCCGCATCCTGGTCGCCGACACCGGTCACCACTCGATCGCCGAGTTCGCCTCCGACGGCGAGACCCTGATCCGCCGCTTCGGCAGCGGCGCCCGCGGCCGCGCCGACGGCGCCTTCGACGTCGCGAGCTTCGCCGAACCCTCCGGGCTGGCGCTGCTGCCCGCCGAGGTGGCCGAGCAGGCCGGGTACCACCTGCTCGTCGCCGACACGGCCAACCACCTGCTCCGTGGCGTCGACCTGGTCACCGGCGAGGTCACCACCGTGGCCGGCACCGGGAACCAGTGGCGCGACGGCGAGACCGGCGGCGACGCGCTGTCGATCGACCTGACCAGCCCGTGGGACGTGGTGTGGTGGCCGGCCGCGGACGGTGTGGTCGTCGCGATGGCCGGCAACCACACGCTCGGCCTGTTCGACCCGCGGACCGGCCGGATCTCCCGCTTCGCCGGGACCACCGTGGAGGGCCTGCGCGACGGCGCGGCCGCCGAGGCGTTCTTCGCGCAGACCTCCGGCCTGGCCGTCCAGGGTGAGCGGTTGTGGCTGGCCGACGCCGAGACGTCCGCGCTGCGTTACCTGGAGACGGGTGACGGCGTGACCGTGCACACGGCGGTCGGCACCGACCTGTTCTCGTTCGGGCACCGCGACGGTGACGCCGCGGACGCGTTGCTGCAACACCCGCTGGGCGTCGCGGTCCTGGCCGACGGCACGATCGCGATCGCCGACACCTACAACGGCGCTGTCCGGCGCTACGACCCGGCGAGCGGCACGGTCGCGACGATCGCGGACGGGCTCGCCGAACCCTCCGGCCTGCTGGTCACCGACGAGGCGCTGCTGGTGGTCGAATCGGCCGGCCACCGCCTGACCGCCCTGCCGGCGTCCGCCGAGGCGGCTCACCAGGTGGCCGGGCAGGCGCTGGCCGTGCGGCGCCCGCCGACCGAGCTGGCGCCGGGCCCGGTCGAGTTCTCCGTCGTCTTCACGCCGCCGCCGGGCGAGAAGCTGGACGACCGGTTCGGCCCGTCGACCCGGCTCCAGGTGACCGCCGCGCCGCCGGAGCTGCTGGCCGAGGGCGAGGGCACCGGCACCGGGCTGACCCGGACGCTGAAGATCGCCGAGGGGCACACCGAGGGCGTGCTGCAGGTCGTGGCCCAGGCCGCGAGCTGCGACGTGGACGCCGAGCACCCGGTCTGCCGGGTGACCCGCCAGGACTGGGGCGTGCCCGTCCGGATCACGCCGGACGGCCCGGACCGCCTGCAGCTGATCCTCGCGGGGGCGTGAGCCGGCAACCGCTGGTCTCCGCGGCGCACTGGGGACACGTAGCATTACCGGCGTGTCGGAACCCAAGAAACTGCCGGACGACGTGGCGAAGCTGGAAATCCAGATGCTGCACGACCGCGTCCTCGTCCGGGTCTCCGCGGAGGAGGGTGAGCGCCGCAGCAGTGGCGGCATCGTGATTCCGGCGACGGCCCAGGTGGCGCGCCGTCTTGCCTGGGGCGATGTACTCGGGGTAGGCAGTAATGTGCGTAACGTGAAGATCGGCGACCGTGTGCTGTTCAACCCCGAGGACCAGCTCGAGGTGGAGGTCCAGGGCGAGGCGTACCTGGTGATGCGGGAGCGCGACATCCACGCCGTGGCCACCGAGCGCACGGAGCACGGGACGGGTCTGTACTTGTAGCGCGTCCGGGAGGAAGCGTGCACCGGGAGGACCAGTACTGGCCGGAGCGGGACCCCGACTCCGTCCAGCCCACCGAGACCACCGCGATCGGCGCGCGTCCGCCCGCCGAGTTCCTGCTGGACGAGCCGCTCGACGCGACCGAGGACGCGCTGGCCGGTGAGCTCCTCGAGGTCGGCGACGTGCCGGTGCAGTCTCCGCCGTCCCCCGCGAAACGCTTCCTCGCCCGGACGCTCATGGCCGCCGGCTGCGTGCTGGCTGTCGGGGTCGTCCTCTACGCCACGGACCTGCTCCTCAGCGCCGGTGAGGTCCCGCGCGGCGTCACGGTCGCCGGGGTCGAGGTGGGCGGGCTGAGCCGCGGTGACGCTGAGGCGAAACTGCGCCAGGACCTGGGGCCGCGCCTCGACGCGCCGGTCCCGGTCGAGGCCGGGGACGTCCGCACCACGCTCGACCCCACCCAGTCCGGGTTGTCCGTCGACTGGTCCTCCACCATTGCGCAGGCCGGGCACCAGCCGCTCGACCCGCTCGACCGCATCCTGTCGTTCTTCCGCGCGCGCGAGGTCGGTGTCGTCACCTCGACCGACCCCGACCGGCTGCACCAGTCGATCGCGCGGCTCGCTGCGGAGCGCATCAACCACCCGCCCACCGAGGGCAGCATCGGGTTCGTTCCGGTTCCGGGTAGCGACGGCGGCGTGCAGCCGTACCCGATCGAGCCGCGCGACGGGCAGGAACTGACCGACGTCAAGGGCGCCGGTGACATCCTGCGCGCGACCTGGCTGGACAAGAGGGGTGTCCGGCTACCGGTCGCGCTCACCCCGGTCCAGGTCACCTCGGCCGGCGTGCACTCGGCACTGGACCAGCTCGTCGCGCCCGCGGTCGCCGGGCCGGTCACGCTGCACGGCGACGGCGCGGACGCGGTGCTGGAACCCCGCCAGATCGCCACCGCGCTGAAGTTCGGCCCGGCCGGGGGCGGTGCGCTGAAGGTCGAGGCCGACCCGGTGAAGCTGCAGCAGGCGGTGCGCGATCCGCGGGCCGCCACCGAGAAGCGCGGCAAGGACGCGCGGCTGGTGTTCGCCGGTGGCGTGCCGACCGTCCAGCCGTCCGAGGACGCGCGCAGCGTCGACTGGAACAAGACCTTCCAGCCGCTGATGGACGTCCTCACCAAACCCGGCGGCCGCGACCTCACGGTGCGCTACCAGACCAGCCGCCCGCAGACCACCACCGAGGAGGTGACCGCGCTGGGCGTCAAGGAGGTCGTCGGCGAGTTCACCACCCGGGCCCTGTCCGGTGCCGCGGAGACGAACGTCCAGGTGATGGCGAACTCGGTGGACGGCACGGTCCTGCGCCCCGGTGAGACGTTCAGCCTCAACGAGCGGGCCGGTGCCCGCAGCGCGTCGCAGGGCTACGTCCCGGCGCCGCTGAACGAGGACGGATCCGGCCCGGTGGTGCCCGGCGGCGGCTCGTCCGAGTTCGCCAGCACCCTCTACAACGCCGCGTACCTCGCTGGACTGACCGATGCGGGCCACACCGAGCACGGCTACTACCTGGACCGCTACCCGGTCGCCCGGGACGCGGTCGCGGTCGCTGCCGACGGCTCGGCGGTCGACCTGCGGTTCACGAACAGCCTGCGCAGCGGAGTGGCGATCGAGGCGTCGGTGTCCGGCGGGAGCGTCACGGTGAAGATCTGGGGCACCAAGCAGTACCGGGTGACGAGCACTCCCGGGGCGTCGTCGGACTTCCGGTCGCCGCCGGTGCAGCCCGGCGGACCCGACTGCACCCCGTCGAGCGGGCGCCGCGGTTTCACCGCGAGCGACACCCGGGTGGTCTACGACCTGGCCACCGGCGCGGAGGTCCGCCGCGACACCCGCACCGTCACCTACGCACCCGAACCGGCGGTGCTGTGCGGGTTCGGGGTGAGCGCGGACCGGCCGTCCGGTTAGCGGAGCACCAGGCAGTCGTCGAGGTCGTCCAGCCACGCCGGCGCCGTCAGCCGGCGGTTCCACCGCAGGTCGAGCTTGACCAGGGGCAACGCGGCGAGCCCGTCCGGCAGGGTGCGCAGATCGTTCTCGCGCAGGTCCAGGTACCGCAGATCGGTCAGCTCGCCGATCGAGGCGGGCAGCTCGGTGAGGTGGTTGCCCCGCAGGTGCAGCTCGCGCAGGGCGCCCAGCTCGCCGAGGCTGTCCGGCAGCTCGTGCAGGTTGTTGCGGTAGAGGCGCAGTTCACGCAGTTCGCGCAGGCCGGAGAGGTCCGCGGGCAGGGCGGTGAGGCGGTTGTCGGTCGCGCTCAGGTACCGCAGGCGGCCGAGGCGGGTGATCGAATCCGGCAGGGCGGTCAGCTGGTTGTCGGAGAGGTAGAGGTACTGCGTCAGGTTCGGCAGGTCGCCCAGCTCGTCCGGCACCGCGGTGAGCCGGTTGTGGCCCAGGTCGAGGGTGTGCAGCGCGGTCAGCCGCCCGATGCCGGGCGGGATCGAGGTGAGCCGGTTCGCCGCCAGGTTCAGCACGGCCAGCCGGTCGAGGTCCCACAGCGCGTCCGGGAGGTCGGTGAGGTCGTTGTCGTAGGCGCTCAGGTACTCCAGGTCCGCGGGCAGTGCGGGCAGGCGGGTGAGCCCCCGGTGGTCGAGATCCATTGGCGAAACCTACCGGCGGCCTCAGCCCGCGCACGATCCGATACTCTCCGTCACCGTTCGCGAGAGAGGGAGGATATCCGTGAAGAAGTTCTTCGCACTGGCCGGTGCCTGCGCGGCGGTCGTGCTGCTGCCCGTGACGGCCACGGCCGCCGAGCCCGAGCCGGTGCTGGTGCACGCCGCGCCGCAGAACGGGTGCAAGCTGAACATCCGCGCCGGCGCGGACGTCGGGTCCGCCCTGCTGCACACGCTGACCTGCACGAGTTACACGACCTGCGTACACACGCCGGAGCGGGACCAGCCCTGCGGGAAGCTCGTCACCGGTGGCACGTACACCTGCGTCGGCTCGGACGGCAAGCAGGTCACCGACAACCGGTGGGCCGAGGTGCTGTGGCGCTCGCCCGAGCTGTCGTTCGTCGCCGCGGGCTGTGCGGCGTTCCGTTCCTGAACACGGAAACGTGCCCGGGAACGGCGGACCTTCCCGGGCACGCGTGTCCGTGTGCCGTTACCTGGTGATGTTGCGGCGGCCGTACACCCCGGCCGCCAGCGAGACGCCGATCGCGGCGATGACCACCTGGGTGATGAGCTCGAGCCAGTCGAATCCCTTGGTGTCCGCGTAGCCGATGCCGCGGGCGATCGCCGTGCCGATGAAGGCCGCCACGATACCGATGATGATCGTGAGCCAGATCGGAATGCCCTGCTTGCCAGGAGCGATCAGCCGACCGAGCGCGCCGATGATGAGACCGACGATGATCGCGCTGATGATTCCACCGATTGTCATCGCAACTCCTTAGCTTCGATGTGCCCAGGGAGTACCTTCACCCGCTGCTTTCAAACCAGTATATTTGTTGACACTTATATACGGTTGCGCTGATACTTGGGGGTGTGGACGTCTTCGAAGCGGTCGCCGAGCCCAGCCGGCGCACCCTGCTGGACCTCCTGGCGCAGGGCGAGCTCGCCGCCGGTGACCTGGTCGCCGCGCTGCCCGGGCTGACCCAGCCCGCGGTGTCGCGTCACCTGCGGATCCTGCGCGAGGTCGGCCTGGTCGAGGTGCGCCCGGACGGGCAGCGCCGCATCTACGCACTGCGCCCGGACGGCCTGGCCGAGATCGACAAGTGGCTCGGCCGGTACCGCCGCTACTGGGCGCGGCACCTCGACTCCCTCGAACGCCACCTGGCGCGCAACCAGGAATGACGCCCGGAATCATCGACATCGACGGCGCGGAGGCGGTCATCCGCCCCGAGCGCCACCTGCCCCATCCGAGCCGCGCACCCGGACGTTGCTGAAGGTTCACCCAGGGGGCTGTCGTTCTGGGACGCGCGTGGATTCATCCCCGGGCTCGCACGCCTTTGGCCGGCTGGACCCCCGGCGTGGTCCGAGCGCTACGCGGCGCTGGCCCGTCCTACCCCGCCTGGTCCTGACCGGGGGCACCGCGCGCGGCAGCGCCCCCGGTCATCGGCGTCGTCACTCGGTGATGGTGGGCGGCTCGGTCAGGAAGGGGCGCAGTTCGAGCCATTCGTGGATCGGCTTGCCGCCCGCGCCCGGTGCCGCGGACAGCTCACCGGCCAGTTCGAGGGCGCGGTCGTAGCTGTCGACGTCGATCACCATCCAGCCCGCGATGAGGTCCTTGGTCTCGGCGAACGGGCCGTCGGTGACCGGCGGGCGGCCCTCGCCGTCGTAGCGGACCCAGGTGCCCTCCGGCGCCAGCGCCTGCCCGTCGACGAACTCGCCGGTCGCCTCCAGACGGTTGGCGAAGTCGCGCATGTACTGCATGTGCGCCGAAATCTCGGCGGGCGTCCACTGGTCCATCGGCACGTTGTTGACCGGAGCCGGCGCGCCGCGGTAGTGCTTGAGCAACAGGTACTTGGCCATCGTGATCTCCGTGTTCGTCTCGGTGTGGTGCGGACCGTTCTGGTCGCGTTCACCCCAGGGACGGAGCCTGTCACGCGATCTCGACATCGCGGCCGGATTTTTTCGTGGACGTGCGAAGGGCCCTTCACCCGCGGGTGAAGGGCCCTTCGCCAGGTACCGGTGGAGGGTCAGAACGCCGCTTCCGGGAGCTCCATCAGGTCGTTGTCGGCGGCCTCGATGATCGCGCGACGGGCGGTCAGCTCGGGCAGGACGGTCTTGGCGAAGAACGACGCCACCGCGATCTTGCCCTGGTAGAACGCCTGGTCCTTGGCCGGGGCACCGTCCAGCTTGGCCAGCGCCACCTCGGCCTGGCGCAGCAGCTGCCAGCCGACCAGCAGGTCACCCGCCGACATCAGGAAGCGCACCGTGTGCTGGCCGACCTTGTACAGGTTCCGCACGTCCTCCTGCGACGAGGTCAGGTAGCCGATCATCGCGCCGAGCATGCCCTGCACGTCCTCCAGGGCACGCTTGAGCAGCTCACGCTCGTTCTTCAGCCGGGCTTCGGACTCGGACCCCGTGTTTTCCAGGAACCGGCTGATCTCGTTCGCGATGTAGCCCAGCGCCTGGCCCTTGTCGCGGACGATCTTGCGGAAGAAGAAGTCCTGAGACTGGATGGCCGTGGTGCCCTCGTACAGCGAGTCGATCTTCGAGTCGCGGATGTACTGCTCGATCGGGTAGTCCTGCAGGAAGCCGGAGCCGCCCAGGGTCTGCAGCGACTGCACGAGCTGCTCGGTGGCGCGCTCGGACCCGACACCCTTGACGATCGGCAGCAGCAGGTCGTTGACCCGCTCGGCCAGCTTGAGCGATGCGGGATCGACACCGCCTGCCTCACCAACCCATACCTGGTCCTGGAACGAGGCGGTGTAGAGGTACACCGCGCGCAGGCCCTCCGCGTACGCCTTCTGCAGCATCAGCGACCGGCGCACGTCCGGGTGGTGCGTGATGGTCACCCGCGGCGCCGTCTTGTCGGTCATCTGGGTCAGGTCGGCACCCTGCACGCGCTCCTTGGCGTACTCCAGCGCGTTCAGGTAGCCGGTGGACAGGGTGGCGATCGCCTTGGTGCCGACCATCATCCGGGCGTACTCGATGACCTGGAACATCTGCGCGATGCCGTCGTGCACCTCGCCCAGCAGCCAGCCCTTGGCCGGGGTGCCGTGCTGGCCGAAGGTCAGCTCGCAGGTGGTGGAGACCTTCAGGCCCATCTTGTGCTCGACGTTGGTGACGAAGACGCCGTTGCGTTCGCCGAGCTCACCGGTGTTGGTGTCGAAGTGGAACTTCGGGACGAGGAACAGCGACAGGCCCTTGGTGCCCGGCCTGGGCTCGATGCCCGGCCCCTCGGGACGGGCCAGCACCAGGTGCATGATGTTTTCGGTCATGTCCTGGTCGGCGGAGGTGATGAACCGCTTCACGCCGTCCAGGTGCCAGCTGCCGTCTTCCTGCAGCACGGCCTTGGTGCGGCCGGCGCCGACGTCCGAACCGGCGTCCGGCTCGGTGAGGACCATGGTGGCGCCCCACGCGCGCTCGATCATGATCCGCGCCCACCGCTTCTGCTCCTCGGTGCCGTTGCGGTCGAGGATCATCGCGAAGTTCGGGCCGGCCAGGTACATGAACAGGGCCGGGTTGGCGCCGAGGATCAGCTCGGCGGCGGCCCACTGCACGGTCGGGGGCAGGCCGAGGCCGCCGAGGTCGTTGGTCAGGCCCAGCCGCCACCACTCGCCGTCCCAGAGCTGCTGGTAGCTCTTCTTGAACGACTCGGGCAGCTTCGCCGAAAACGTCTTCGGGTCGTAGACCGGCGGGTTGCGGTCGGCGTCGGCGAAGGACTCGGCCAGCGGGCCGACGGCGAGGTTGTTCAGCTCGTGCAGCGCGCCGCGCGCGGTCTCCTCGTCGGAGTCCGCGAGGACCCCCTTGCCGAGGCGCTCCTGGACGTTGAGGACCTCGAACAGGTTGAACTCGAGGTCTCGCACGTTGGACTTGTAGTGGCCCATGTCGTCGCTCCGTTGTCGATCGGGTTTCCGGCTGGGCGCATGCTGGTCCCCTACTGGCCGGTAACATCAGAATATTACCTGTGGGTAACCGCGGCAAGTGAATCCAGCCGGTTGTGACGCACGAAATCCACTACCGGGAGCGGTACTCCACGACGCCAGGAGCGGCCGAGCCGGGCGTGAGCCGCTGGTCCGGGCCGTCGTCGGGCTGGGTGACGAGGATGCCGCCGCGGAAGGCGATCGTGACCGCGTGCGTGCGGTCCCGGGCGTTCAGCTTGCGGAGGATGCTCTTGACGTGCGTGCGCACGGTCTCCACCGACAGGTAGAGGATCTTGGCGATCCCGGCGTTCTCCAGGCCCTCCGCCACGAGCTGCAGCACTTGGTACTCGCGGCGGGACAGCGGCATCTGCGCGCGGCGCACCGCGGCGGCGCTGGCCGACTGCCGGGCCGCCGAAACCAGCGTCGCCAGGGACGGATCGACGTAGCGCCGGTCCAGATAGGCACGGCGGATGCCGTCGATGAGCCGGCGCGGCTCGACCGAGCGCGGAATCGCGGCGTGCACCCCCGCGGCGATGACGTCGTGCAGGAAGGCGGGCGTCCGGTTGGCCTCCCGGACCAGGGCGATCACGATGAGGGCCGGGTCACCGGAGATGAGCAGCTTGCTCAGGTGGCCGTTCGGGTCGAGACCGGAGTCGACGAGGATCACGTCGGGGTGGATCTGCTCGGCCAGTTGCAGCGCCCCGTGCGGGTTGATGGCCTGGCCCGCCCAGTGCATCCCCTGCGTGCGCTGCACCAGTCCGGACAGCCCCTCGCGGTAGATGGGCACGGGGTCGACAGCGGCGACACCCACGCTCCGGCCGGACGGTGGTCCTTGCGGAACTCGGGTGGGGTCGTTACTGCGCGTCATCACGAACTCCGTCTCGGCAAGGCCGGTCGTGGGAGCACGCACAGCCCGGGCGGTCCGCTCCCTCAACGTCCCGCCTGGGCTTGTGTGGCGCCTCGACCTGATCCTCCCTGCTGGAACCGGCCACGACCGACACCCGTCAATTGTGTGACCCGCGAGGATCGTCCGCGTGACGCGGGTTCACCCGCATGTGTCGCGGACTACTCTGAGTAAACCGCCTCGTGGAACTCGGCGAACGCCTCGCCGAGTGTCACCGGCGTCCAGTGGGCGTTCAGGCCGCTGGGATTGGGCAGGACCCACACCCGCGTCGCGCCGATCCCGCCGGGCTGCCGGCCGAAGGTCGCCTTGGGGTGGCCGAACGCCGTCCGGTAGGCCGTGATGCCGACGACCGCGAGCCAGCGCGGCCGGTACCGGGTGACCGTCGTCCGCAGCCGGACGCCGCCGGCCCGGAGCTCGCCGGGAGTCAGCTCGTCGGCGCGCGCCGTGGCCCGGTTCACCACGTTCGTGATGCCGATGCCGAGACCGAGCAGTGCCGCCTGCTCGCTCGGGTGGAACCGGCGCGGGGTGAAGCCGCCCGCGTGCAGGGCGGGCCAGAAGCGGTTACCGGGACGAGCGAAGTGGTAACCGGTCGCACCGGAGTACAGACCAGGGTTGATACCGCAGAACAGCACGTCCAGGCCGGGTGCGAGCAGATCCGGGATGCTCGTGCCCGCCGCGGCGGCGAGCTGTTCGGCGGTGGGGCGGGAGGAATTCATGCGAAGCCGGATCCTAGCTGTGGCGGTGGACTGCCACGACACCGAAGCGCTCGCGCGGTTCTGGTCGGCCGCGCTCGGCTACGAGGTGGTCAAGCGCTGGCAGGACGGCAAGGGCGCGGAGTACGTCGACATCGGGTCCGACGGCCAGTGGCAGATGGTGTTCCAGCCGGTCGGCGAGGACAAGGTCGTGAAGAACCGGCTGCACCTGGACCTCGTACCGGTGGAGGGGTCCCAGGCCGACGAGGTGACGCGGTTGACGGAGCTGGGCGCACGGGTGCTGTCCGACGACCCGGAGCTGCCGTGGGTGGTGCTGGCCGACCCGGAGGGCAACGAATTCTGCGTGCTCCCGCCGCGCGAGGAGGGCTAGGCTGCCCGCGTGTTCTGCGTGTGCGTGGCCCTGGACTGGTGGGCGCCGTCCCGGTGACGGCCGTTGTGATCCCCACTTCGAGCCGTCCCCGGACGGCCGTACCCGCACGTCCGGGGACGGTTCCTCACCCAGGAGCCCCTCGTGGAACACCTCATCGAAGTCGGCACCGGCCTGCGCGCCGCGGAAGCCGTCCGCCTCGCGTCGCAGGGCGCGAGCCTGCTGTGGTGCGATGACTTCGCCGCCGCGCGCCGGCTGCTCGCGGCGATGCGCAAACGCTTGCCGGACCGGACCGCGGACTTCTACCGCTACCGCCAGTCCCGCCGAAACCGGGCACGGGTGCTCGGGAAACTGCTGGTCGAGGTCGGCGCCGACCTGCGGATCGACCTGCCCGGTGCACCGGACACCCGGGCGGCGATCCACGCCGCGGGCGGCCGTCCCGGGCTGGTGCCGCTGACGACGGTGCTCGGCATGCTGAGCGCGCACCAATGGCGGCTGACCGGTGTGCCGGTCGAGGCGCTGGGCGCGCGGATCCATCCGCACTACGGCGTCTTTCCACCAACCCGGCAGGAATACGTGTCGCTGGTGGCGCGGGCGCCACTGGCCCGGGTGCGGACGGCGTTCGACATCGGCACCGGCACCGGGGTGCTGGCCGCGGTCCTGGCGCGCCGCGGGGTACCCGCCGTGGTGGCCACGGACGTCTCCCCGGCCGCGGTCACCTGTGCCCGGGCGAACCTCGCCCGCCTCGGCCTGGACCGGGTGCGGGTGCTGGCGGCGGACCTGTTTCCCCCAGGCCGGGCAGATCTGCTGGTGTGCAACCCGCCATGGCTCCCCGGCGCGGCACACTCGCCGCTGGACGCGGCCGTGTTCGACCCCGGGTCGCGGATGCTGTCCGGGTTCCTCGCCGGTGCCGCCGCGCACTTGACCGACGGCGGCGAGGCGTGGCTGGTCCTGTCCGACCTGGCGGAACTCCTCGGACTGCGCACCCGCGCCGACCTGACGGCGCACTTCACCGCGGCCGGTCTGACGGTGGCTGACCGCCTGGACATCCGCCCCGCACCGCGTACGGGCACGGACCCACTGAGCCGGGCCCGCTCGCGGGAGGTGGTGTCGCTGTGGCGCCTGCGGCGCTGAGCACTCGCCACCGGGCCTCCGGGCGAAGGTGGCGGAAACGACACGAGGCGAGTACGGTATGTGATCTGCCACACAAGCCCGACGCCAAAGGAGGCGGCGTGGAGTACGCGATCGTCCTCGGGCTCGTCGTTCTGGTCTTCCTCGCGGCCGCCGTGGTCGTCACCTGGGAGGACCGCCGGGCGGCCAGGCGCAAGGCCCACCAGCGGGCCGCGGCCCTAGCACGTCTCGGCGAGGTGGACCCGCTCGCGCCGCGCCGGCTTGCCGATCGGCTGGACGGCTGACCGCAGCACCAGGAACAGCGTGGCGGCGATCCAGCCGAGTGCGGCGCCGGTGGTGTTGCTGATCAGGTCGTCCACATCGAAGATCCGGTACTGGTGCGGTGCGGTGCCGAAGTTCGCGGTGAGCTGGGTGATCTCGACGGCCAGCGAGACGGCGAACCCGAGCAGCACGGCTGCCGTGAACCCGCGCTTCCACAGCATCCGGGCGAACAGGCCCAGCGGCACGAACAGCAGCACGTCCATCGTCATCTGGTCGAACGCCAGGGTCGACAGCGCGTGCACGCCACCCTGCACGGCTTCGCGCCGTGAGTCGGCGATCCACTGGAACGGCGTGAGCTGGATGTTCCGGGCGAGTCCGGGCGCGCCTGCCCCGGGCAGCGGGAGGAAGGTCACCGCCAGCGCGACCGAGCCGTAGGCGATCACCGCGGCGGTCGAGACGAGACGACGCGGCCGGAGGTGTCCGAACCGCACGTACTGCAGCACCAGCTGCGGGACCAGCACCGTTCCCCAGATCGCGAGGAACGCGATCAGTCCGAAGTGGAGGGCGGTGGTCTGCGCTGTCGTCATGCGCCGACGTTATGGCCGGCAGGGGCCCGCCGCATCGGCCAAGAAGCCGGCGAACGATCGCCCGCCTCGGCCGGATGACCGATCCGGTACCGGACTCTTCACCGGCCTTCCACCTTTCGGACCTGGTGATCGTTGCGCAGCGAAGGTTAGATCGCGCCGGTATGCCCCGTATCGGAGGAACGATGTCCCCTTCACCTCGTGTGCTGCGACGATGCGTAGCGGTCACCGCCGCGACGCTGGCCGCCGTCACCGTCGCGGCAGCGCCCGCGTCCGCCGCCGCCCGGCCGGCCACCACCGACGTCCGGCTGATCACCTTCAACGACTTCCACGGCAACCTCGAACCGCCCACCGGCTCCTCGGGCCGGGTCACGCTGCCCGGCGGCGCGACGGTCAACGCGGGTGGCGCGGCCTACCTCGCGACGCACGTCAAGCAGCTGGAGAGCGAGGTGAGCAACTCCCTGCTGCTGTCCGCCGGTGACAACATCGGCGCGTCGCCGGTCGCCTCCGCGCTGTTCCACGACGAGCCCACCGTGGACTTCCTCAACGAACTGGGGGTCCAGGCGTCCGCCGTCGGCAACCACGAGTTCGACGAGGGCTACCGGGAATTGCAGCGGATGCAGTTCGGCGGCTGCCACCCGGTCGACGGCTGCCAGTTCCGCGACACCTACACCGGCGCGCGGTTCCCGTTCCTCGGCGCCAACGTCGCCTTCGACAACGGCACGCCCGCGCTGCTGCCGTTCACCGTGAAGGTCTCCGGTGGCCAGCCGATCGGCATCATCGGTGCGACCCTGAAGGACCTGCCGACCGTCGTGTCGGCCGAGGCGATCAAGGGCCTGGAGTTCGGCGACGAGGTCGAGGCCATCAACCGCACCTCCGGCTGGCTCGACCGGCTCGGCGTCAAGGCGCAGGTCGTGCTGCTGCACCAGGGCGACAACGCCACCGGCGGCCCCGACGACTGCCGCGTCAACGCCGGCCCGGCCACCCGGATCGCCAAGAGCGTCTCGGCGAGCGTGGACGCGATCTTCACCGGCCACAGCCACCAGCAGTACAACTGCCAGATCACCGACCCGGCGGGCAACCCCCGCCCGGTCGTCCAGGGTCTGTCGTTCGGCCGCCTGCTGTCGGTCGTGGACCTCAAGATCGACAAACGGACCCGGGACGTGGTGCGCAGCGCGACCGTCGCGCACAACGAGGTCGTCACCCGCGACGTCACGCCGGACCCGGCAGCGGCGAAGCTGGTCGGCGAGGCCGTGACGAAGGCGGCACCGATCGCGAACAAGCAGATCGGCACGATCACCGCCGACCTCAAGGCGGCCGGGGCGCCGTCCGGCGAGTCCACGCTCGGTGACGTGATCGCCGACGCGCAGCTCGACGCCACCGCGGCCAACGGCGCGCAGATCGTGATGACCAACCCGGGCGGCATCCGCGCGGACCTCACCTATGCGTCCTCGCCCGCCGGCGAGGGCGACGGCGTGGTCACCTACGGCGAGGCGTTCACCGTGCAGCCGTTCGCGAACATCATGCAGACCATCACGCTGACCGGCGCGAACCTCAAGAACGTGCTCGAGCAGCAGTGGACCGCGACCGGCACTCGGGTCCTGCAGATCTCCGCGACCCTGCACTACACCTATTCGGCGTCCGCGCCGATCGGCTCGAAGGTCTCCGGCATCACCGTGGGCGGCAAGCCGGTCGACCCGGCGGCCACCTACCGCGTGTCGGTGAACAACTTCCTCGCCGGTGGCGGCGACGGCTTCACCGAGTTCACCAAGGGCACCGACCTGGCCGGCGGCCCGGTGGACCTGGACGCGCTGATCGCGTACTTCGGTGCGCACTCACCGGTCGCGCCGCCCGCGGCCGACCGGATCACCGTCACGCCGTAGGCGTCATGCTGGGCGTGCGGCCGTCCGGTTCCGCCGGCCGCACGTCCAGTTCCCGCCGCGCACGGTCGACGTCCGGGCTGCGGTAGAGGTGCTCCGGGATCTGCGCCAGTTCGGAGCGGCGCAGCTTGCCGCCCAGGCCGTAGAACTCCTGGAAACTCATGATCAGCGGCCGCCACCGGTCCGGGTCGATGCGGTCGGTGGTGCCGGGCAGCCGGATCTCCGGGTGCACGTGCACCTTCCGCACCCGCACCTCGAAGCACAAGATGTTGCCGCACAGGTCCTCGTCGTCCGCGGCGATCGGGTGGATCGCCTCGACCACGGTTTCCATCGCGACCGGGCATTCGGCGACGCGTGGCGGCGCGACCGACGACGACGGCACCGGCGTCAGCCCGGCGACGGCGAACTTGTCCGGTTCGTAGCGATATCCGCGGCGTAGCTTGGATTCCGGCACCGGGGTCGTGCCCGTCGTGCGGGCGAGGCGGTCCACCGCGTCCGCCTGGTGCGCCGACGGCAGGTTCAACACGCATTCCCCGGTGCGCCGCAGGTTCCGCACGGTCTGCGAACTGGCGCCGACACCGATCATCCCGCGCCAGCCCAGCCAGAACGCCGACGAGATCGGGGCGAGGTTGGGGTTTCCGTCCACGCCGACCGTGCTGACGAGCACCACCGGCGTGCCGAAGTACAGGATGTTCGGCTCGATTTCCACGTGTGTCACGAGTCCAGCTTTCCGAGCGGCCGCCCAGGCGGCTGGCGGAAAACGGACACGTCGTTCGCCCCCGGTCGTCACATCGAGCGATTTTCGTGCGCGCCAGTACCAATTCCTCAAGCCACGGCGGCGAGCGGACGAAGACTGGGAGTGAGGAGGTGGAACGGGTGACCGCACGGCGGGCGCGGCCGGACGAGGCCGACCTGCTGAGTTTGCACGAGGCCATCGCGGAGCTGCACGCGTCGCAGGGCGACTTCCGGACGGCCTACGAGCACCTGCGCACCGCGCTGGGCATCGCGGTCAGTACCCCTTCGCCTATTCCCGAGCAGTTGCGTCGCGAGTTCGACCAGCTCCGCCGCGAACGCGCCGAAGCCCGTGAGGACAGCCTGCGCGACGCGCTGACGGCCGTCTACAACCGGCGCTACCTGGACAACCGGCTCGCGGACCTGCTCGGCGACGCGCGCACGCCGCTGGCGGTGGCGTTGATCGACATCGACTTGTTCAAACGCGTCAACGACACGTTCGGTCACCTCATCGGCGATCAGGTGCTGCGGCGGGTCGCGGAGCTGTTGCGGGAGGGCGTGCCGGCACCCGGGTTCTGCGCGCGGTACGGCGGCGAGGAGTTCATGCTCGTGCTGCCCGAGGTCCAGCCCGGAACCGCGCTGCGGATCGCCGAGTTCGCCCGGCGGCGGGTGGCACAACACCCCTGGTCGGAGATTTGCCCGGGGCTGGGTGTGACAGTCAGCGTCGGGTTGTCGCACCAGCCGGTGAGCGGGCCGGAGCAGCTGCGGATGGCGGACGACCTCCTTTACGCCGCCAAGCACGCGGGGCGCAACCGGGTCGCTTATCGGGAACGCGGCGGCGTCCGCGTCCTCGAGCACTGTCCGTAATGACCGGAGTGGAATTCCCCGTTTTGCCGGTGCGCCGCATCACCCCGTTTGTCGCACTCGACCCGCTTTGCCGCACGCTAGGTAAAAAATTCAGCAGGAGGGTGTCGTCAGGATCCAAGAGTATCTCTACGATAACGATGCTCGCCGTCCCGGCGATGATCACTGAGACGGTCCCCTCCCGGCGGGCCGGCGTGACCGACGGAAGGAGACCGGGTGCCAGACGACCACGCCGAAGGCCCCGGTCACAGAACCGACGAGGACGGCTCCCCCGGTCGGCGACGCCGCCGGTCACTGGACACGCAGGGTGGCATCAACGTCTCCGACCTGGTCGCCCAGCACACCGGCTACCGCCCCCGCTTCGACGGCACGCACGGCAACGCGCACACCGCGCCGGCAGACCAACCGCAGCCGACGGCTCGTCGCGCCACCCCGGCGGCCCGACCGGAGCCCCGGGCTCCTGAGCCGCCGCCGCAGCGCCGCGCTGCCGCGGCGGGCCGCCCAGCGACCGGAGCGACCCCCCCGGCGCAGCAACCCCGCCGGACCGCCCTGCCGCGCCGGAGCACCTCGCCGACGCGCCCTGCGCCGGAGCCGCCGGCCGGCACCGAGCTGCCCGGTGCGGCGGAGCCGCGCCACACCGGCGGCTTCGAGGCGCCCGGTTCTGCGGAAACGCGCCGCGACAGCGGCTTCATCGAGGCGCCGGAGCGCTCCGCTCGCCCGGAGACGACCGGCCGGCACGCGACTGGTTTCGCCGAACCGCAGCCATCCGCCCGCGCCGATGCCCCCGGCCCGCACCCGAGCGGCTTCGCGGAGCGTCCGCCGGTGCACGGTGGCGATGCCCCCGGCGCGGAGCCCCGCCATGCGAGTGGCTTCGTCGAACGGCCGCCGGTGAACGGGACAGCAGCTGCGCCCGGCGTTCCCGGTGCCGAGCCGCGCCACCCGAGTGGCTTTGCCGAGCGTCCGCCGGTGAACGGTGCCGAGGGTCCCGCAGAGCCCCGCCACCTGAGTGGCTTCGCGGAGGCGCCGCCGGTGAACGGTGCCGCGGCTGGGCCGGGCGTTCCCGGCGCGGAGCCCCGCCATGCGAGTGGCTTCGTCGAACGGCCGCCGGTGAACGGTGCCGAGGGTCCCGGCGCGGAGCCCCGCCACCCGAGCGGTTTCACCCAGGCGCCGCCGGTGAACGGTGCGGCGTCTGGGTCGGGCGTTCCCAGCGGGGAGCCCCGCCATGCGAGTGGCTTCGTCGAAGGTCCGCCGGTGAACGGTGCCGAGGGTCCCGCAGAGCCCCGCCACCTGAGTGGCTTCGCGGAGGCGCCGCCGGTGAACGGTGCGGCGTCTGGGTCGGGCGTTCCCAGCGGGGAGCCCCGCCATGCGAGTGGCTTCGTCAAACGGGCGCCGGTGAACGGCGCCGAGGTCCCCGGCATGGAGCCCCGCCACCCGAGCGGTTTCACCCAGGCGCCGCCGGTGAACGGTGCGGCGTCTGGGCCGGGCGTTCCCGGCGCGGAGCCCCGCCATGCGAGTGGCTTCGTCGAACGGCCGCCGGTGAACGGTGCCGAGGGCCCCGGCGTTGAGCCCCGCCACCCGAGTGGCTTCGCCGAGGCGCCGCCGGTGAACGGTGCGGACGCCCCCGCGGGCCCGCTCCGCCGTCCGAACAGCGCTCCGGATTCGCCGCCGCCCCCGGGGCGCGTGGACGTGCCCGGCCCCCATCCGAGCGGCTTCGTGAAGGCCCCGCAAGTGACCGGCGCCGACGCTCCCGTCCGCCCCGCGAGCACTGCCCGCAACGAACCCCGCCACCCGAGTGGGTTCGTCCCGGCACCGCAGCCGGTGAATGGCGCCGAGGCGCCTGCCCCGCATCCCAGCGGGTTCAGCGAGCCGCCGCTCGCGAACGGCGCCGAACGCGCTCCCCGCCACCCGAGCGGCTTCCTGGCCGCCCCGCCGCCCGCCGGCCGCGCGGACGCGCGCCATCCCAGTGGCTTCGCCGAGCCACCGGCTCCCGGCGTTGAGCGGCCGGTCCGTCCGGCGGGTGCGCCGCGTCCCGAGGCTAGCCACCCGAGTGGCTTCGCCGAGCCGCCCGGGGACGAGGCCGACGATCGTCCGGGCGGGAATCCGCTCGAAACGTCCCAGCCGTCCGGCCGGGCGGAGTCGCCCGGGGCTCGTCCCGGGCCGGCCACGCCCCCGCCGGCCAACCGGCGTCCCGTGGACAGTCCGGAGGCAGCCGCGTCCGACGCGGACGCCGAAGCCACCAAGCTCGGCGAGGCCGTGGGACGACCGAACGGGCCCCGCCGCCCGCCACGCGCCCGCCCGGTGACGCCCGCCGACCGGCTGACCATGACCGACGAGCTGGAGCCGGTCGGTGACCACACCAAGGTCCGCCGCAAGATCGACAACACCCTCGCCCGGTTCGCGGCCGCCCACGAGGAGCTCGCCGCCGAGGAGGCCAAGCGCCAGGAGCGCCGCGAGCGGCTCATCGCGCGGCCGGTCGCGCTGATCGAGCAGACCCGCACGCGCCTGCAGCGCGTCGTCGCGCCGGTCAAGAGCGACGACGACGAGCAGGCCGCGCCGCAGACGCGCCTGCAGGAGAAGAAGCAGCGCCGCAGCGAGCGGTCGATCCGCATCACCCGCATCGCCTGCGCGGTGCTCGCCGGCCTGATCTTCCTCGCCACCGGGGCGCTGTGGGGCACCAAGACCTGGTTCAACAGCAAGTTCACCGAAATCGCCGCCCTCGACGAGAACTCCTCGGACATCCAGAACGCGGCCGGGCAGACCGGCGACGAGAACTTCCTCATCGTCGGCTCCGACACCCGCGCCGGCGCCACCGCGGAGGAGAACGTCGGCGACGCCGACGCGGTGGGCGGCGCCCGTTCGGACACCGTGATGCTCGCCCACGTGCCGGCCGACCGGAAGCGCGCGGTGGTCGTGTCCTTCCCGCGCGACCTGGAGATCTCCCGCCCCGCGTGCGAGCGCTACGACGCGAACACCGGCTCCTACACCGCCGAGGTCGTCCCGGCGGTGACGAAGGCGAAGCTGAACACCGCCTACGCGGTCGGCGGCCCCAAGTGCCTCACCAAGTGGGTGCAGCAGCTCACCGGCATGCGCGTCAACCACTTCGTGGGCATCGACTTCGGCGGCTTCAAGGACATGGTCGACGCGGTGCACGGCGTGACGGTGCACGTCGACAAACCGATCAAGGACTCCGTCCTCGGCATGGTGATCTCGCAGACCGGTGACGTCACGATCTCGGGCGACCAGGCGCTCAGCTTCGTCCGCGCCCGTCACGTCCAGGGCGACCCGACCTCGGACTACGGCCGGATCAAGCGGCAGCAGGATTTCATCTCCGCGCTGCTGCGGAAGGCGATGTCCCAGGGTGTCATCACCGACCCGACCCAGCTGACGAACTTCGTCACCGCGTTCGCCCGGGCCACCTTCGGCGACAACATCGGCGTCGACCAGATGCTCACGCTGGCCCAGTCGATGAAGGGTCTGGATCCCAGCAAGCTCACGTTCCTCACCGTGCCGACCACGGGTGAGTCGAACGCCCGTGGCAACGAGGTGCTGCTGGAGACCAAGTCGCGGGACCTGTTCCACGCGTTGATCGACAACACCCCGCTGCCCGGTTCGCCCGAGTACGAAGCCGCGCACCCGTCGTCGAACCCGACCCCGTCCCCGACACCCACCCCGGCGAAGTCGACACGTTCGCGCTCGTCGGACTCGTGACAACTCGTTAGCGCCGGTTCATGCTCGGTTCACTTCGCGATGCGGCGATTGCCCTGATCGGGTCGTAGAGTGTGGCCATGCGCGAGGCTTACCACGTCGAACTCGAAGACCTGGCCGCCAACCTGGCGGACATGTCGCTCCAGGCCGCGGCCGCCATGCGGAAGGCGACCAAGGCACTGCTCGAAGCGGATCTGTCCCTGGCCGAGCAGGTGATCGGCGACGATCAGAAGATCGACGACGCCCGCGCCGAGAGCGAGGAGAAGGCGTACGCCCTGCTGGCGCTGCAGGCGCCGGTCGCGACGGACCTGCGGACCGTGCTCGCCGTGATCCACGCGGCGGAGAGCCTGGAGCGGATGGGCGACCTGGCCCTGCACGTCGCGAAGGCTGCCCGCCGCCGGCACCCGCAGGCCACGTTGCCCGAGCCGGTGCGGGAGTACTTCGCCGAGATGGGCGAGCTGGACGTCCGGCTCGCCGAGAAGGTCGCCGACGTCATCAAGAGCCGGGACGTCGAGACGGCCCGCGCGCTGGAGGAGGAGGACGATCGCGTCGACGAGATCCACCGCCACCTGTTCACGGTGATCATGGACAAGGAGTGGCAGCACGGGGTCGCGGCCGCGGTCGACATCACGCTGCTCGGCCGGTTCTACGAGCGCTTCGCCGACCACGCGGTGTCGGTCGGCAAGCGGATGGTGTTCGTGGCGACCGGCAAGATGCCGGGCTACGCCCACGACGAGGAGCTCTGACCGGAAACACGGTCTAGGACTGACCGCCCTGCAACCGCTGGTGCAGGGCGGTCATCCGGGCGTCCAGGTCCGCCGCGGTTTCCGCCGCCGCACGCAGCTCGTCGGCGAAGTCGGCCGGCGCGGTGCCGGCGTACTTGTAGAACAGCTTGTGCTCGACGGCGGCCCAGAAGTCCATCCCGACCGTGCGCATCTGGATCTCGACCTTGACCCGCTCGACCCGGTCGGACAGGAACACCGGGATCCGCACGATCAGGTGCAGGCTGCGGTAGCCGTTCGGCTTGGGCGCGGCGATGTAGTCCTTGGTGCGTACGATCTCGACGTCGTCCTGGCGGCCGAGCATCTCGGCGACCAGGTAGACGTCGGGCACGAACGGGCACACCACGCGGATGCCGGCGACGTCCTCGATGTGCTCGCGGATCGTCTCGATGCGCAGGTCGAGCCCCTTGCGGGCCAGCTTGTCGAGGATCGCCTCCGGCGACTTGACGCGGCTCGCCAGATGCTCGATCGGGTCGTGCTGGTTCGCGAAGTCGAACTCCTCGGACAGGATCCGCAGCTTGGTCATCAGCTCGTCGATGCCGAACTTGTAGACCATGAGTTCGCGCTGGAGCGCCCGGAGCAGCGCGGCCGAGCGGCCGACATCGTCGAGCACGGTCATGCGACCAGCCTACCCAGCGGGTTCAGGGTGCGTCCCGCACCGAGCGGGTGGCTCCGGTCGAGGCCGCGACGACGCAGCAGATGGCGAGCCACTGCAACGGGTGCAGCGCCTCCCCGAGCACCAGCAGCCCGGACAACGCGGCGACCGCCGGTTCGAGGCTCATCAGGATGCCGAACACGCGCGGTGGGATCTTCCGCAGCGCCTCCAGTTCCAGCGAGTACGGGATGACCGAGGACAGCAGCGCCACGGCCAGTCCGATGAGCAGCACCCACGGCGACAGCAGGCTCGTGCCGCTTTCCACGACGCCCACCGGCATCGCCGCGACCGCGGCGACCGCCATGCCCAGCGCGAGGCCCTTGCCCTCCTCGGTCCGCTTGCCCAGGGACGCGGACAGCAGGATGTACAGGCCCCAGCAGGCGCCCGCGACCAGCGCGAACAGGATGCCGAGCAGCGACAGGTCGCCACGCGTCTCGGCGAGCAGCACGACACCACCCGCCGCCAGCGCCGCCCACAGCACGTCGAGCCAGCGCCGCGACCCGGCCAGCGCGACCGCGAGCGGCCCGAGGAATTCGATGGTGACCGCGATGCCCTGCGGGATGCGCGCGAGGGCCTGGTAGAAGGTCACGTTCATGGTGCCGAGCACCACGCCGTACGCGATGACCACCGGCAGCGCCCGGCGGCCCATGCGCAGCACCGGACGCCACACGATCAGCAGCACCAGCGCCGCGAAGAACAACCGCAGCGCGACCGTGCCGGCCGGCCCGGTGCTCGCGAAGAGCTGCTTGGCGAGCGAGGCGCCCACCTGGACGCTGACGATGCCGATCAGCACCTGCAGCGGCGGGGGGATGACCCCGAGTGCCCGCCCCGCCGCGGCGAGCACCCGGGGTTTCGGCAGGCGGCCGCCGACGCCTTCCACGTGAACCTGAACCACGTCTGAAGACGCTAGCGGCCGCCACCGACAGTTCCCAGCGGATCCGGGGCAAGTGCTGTGCAGGCCACCCCCGGAGTGCGGGTTTCCGCGGACAGCGGTCACTCGCTCAGACCTGGGCGGGGACGTCGGTCAGCCGGCGCAGGGTGAACGGCTCGGCGAGGATCTCCTCCAGGACCTGGGCGACGTGGGTGAAGTGCGGCAGCGAGAAGTGGTACTCGAGCGCGGCGCTGTCGGCCCACTCCTCGACGATGATCATGCGGCTGGGGTTTGCCGGGTCCGCGTAGGGCTGGTAGCCCAGGCAGCCTTCCTCGGCGAGCGACGGTGCGATCATCGCGGTCAGCTCGTCGCGCAGGCGCTGCTCCTGCCCGGGCTTGGCGGTGAAACCGGCGACGATGGTGAGGGTGTTCGACATGGTGGGATCTCCTGATCGTCTGGGGTGAACGAGATCCATCCTGCGGCGCCGGCCGGCGCGGGCCCAGGGCTCCGCGCGGCCGGGGTTCACCGAGCCTGGGTCTGCGGGGACCAGGCACCGCAGCGCGGTTCTCGCGGATACTGGGGGCCATGGACCGCGCACAGCAGCTCACCGAGTTCCTCCAGACCCGGCGGGCCCGCCTAAGCCCGGACGAGGCCGGTGCCACCACCTTCGGGGGGCGGCGGCGCGTGCCGGGCCTGCGCCGGGAGGAACTGGCGCTGCTCGCCGGGGTGAGCGTCGACTACTACACCCGCCTGGAACAGGGCCGCGCCCGCAACGTCTCCGCCGACATCCTGGACGCCGTCGCCCGCGCGCTCCGTCTCGACGCGGACGAAACCGCCCACCTGCACAACCTCGCCCAGCCCGGTGCCGTCCGGAAGCGTCCCAGCCGGCCGCAGCAGGTCGGTCCCGAGATGCGCCAGGCGCTGGAGGCCCTGACCACGGCCCCCGCCTACCTGATCGGACGCCGCCTGGACGTCCTGGGGTGGAACGAGCTGGCCCGCCTGCTGGTCGCCGACTTCCCCGCGCTGCCCGCGGCCGAGCGGAACATGGCCCGGCTCGTCTTCCTCGACGACGCGGCCCGCGACCTCTACCCGGACTGGGAGAGCAAGGCGCGCGACACCGTCGCCAACCTGCGGTTCGACGCCGGCCGCCACCCCGACGATCCCCTGCTGGCCGCGCTGGTGGGCGAGCTTTCCCTGCACAGCGCGGACTTCCGCCGCCTGTGGGCCGGCCACGCGGTGCGCGGCAAGACCCGTGGCCGCAAGCGGTTCGCGCATCCCCTGGTGGGCGAGCTCGCCCTGGACTACGTGGCGATGCGCGCCCCCGATGACCCCGACCTGACCATGATGATCTACAGCGCGCCCGCGGGTTCCGACGCCGCAACCGCCCTCCAGCTGCTGGCCGGTCTCGCCGCCCCGGCGGATCCGCGGACCCTGCCCAGCCGCACCTGACCGCCGGCAGGACCCAGCGGAGACGACGAGACCCCCACAGCCGGCAGAGCCGTGGGGGTCGCCGTCCGCGGGAAGATCAGCCGAACCGGCCCGAGATGTAGTCCTCGGTCGCCTTCTCGTTGGGGTTGGAGAAGATCTTCTCCGTGTCGTTGATCTCCACGAGCCGTCCCGGCTGGCCGACACCCGCCAGGTTGAAGAACGCCGTCTGATCCGACACCCGCGCCGCCTGCTGCATGTTGTGCGTGACGATCACGATGGTGTAGTCCTTCTTCAGCTCGGCGATGAGGTCCTCGATCGCCAGCGTCGAGATCGGGTCCAGCGCCGAGCACGGCTCGTCCATCAGCAGCACGTCCGGACGCACGGCGATGGCCCGCGCGATGCACAGCCGCTGCTGCTGGCCGCCGGAGAGGCTGCCGCCCGGCTTGTGCAGCCGGTCCTTGACCTCGTTCCACAGGTTCGCGCCGCGCAGGGCGCGCTCGGCGATCTCGTCGAGCTGCTTCTTGTTCTTCGTGCCGGCCAGCTTGAGCCCGGCCACCACGTTGTCGCGGATGGACATCGTGGGGAACGGGTTGGGCCGCTGGAACACCATGCCGATCGTGCGGCGGACCTGCACCGGGTCCACCGAGGACGAGTAGATGTCCTCGCCGTCCAGCAGCACCTGCCCGTCGGCTCGCGCACCCGGGATGACCTCGTGCATCCGGTTCAGCGTGCGCAGCACGGTGGACTTGCCGCAGCCGGACGGGCCGATGAAGGCGGTGACGTTCCGCGGCGGCACGGACAGCGTGACGCTGTCGACGGCGTGGAACTTGCCGTAGTAGATGTCGAGGTCCTTGACGTCGATTCGCTTGGCCATTGCGGAACGCTCACTTCTTCTTCGGGGCGACCATGCGGGACACCACCGTGGCGATCAGGTTGATGAGGGCGATGATGAGGACCAGCGTGAGCGCCGCGCCCCAGATGCGGTCGAACCCGACGCTGCCCGGCTCCATGGAGTTGGTAGCCCGCTCGTTGTTCATCAACAATGGCAGCGAGGCCTGGTTGTTGCTGAACAGGTCCCAGTTGAGGTAGGCGGAGTAGCCGACCAGCACGAGCAGCGGTGCGGTTTCGCCCATGACCCGGGCGAGCGCCATCATGATGCCGCTGATGATGCCGGACAACGCGGTCGGCAGGACGATCTTCATGATCGTCTTCCACTTGGGCACACCCAGCGCGTAGGACGCCTCGCGCAGGTCGTCCGGCACGATCCGCAGCATTTCCTCCGCGGACCGCACCACGACCGGGATCATCAGCAGCACCAGCGCCAGTGACACCGCGAACCCGCTGCGCGGCAGGCCCAGCGTGGTGATCCACAGCGCGTAGATGAACAACGCGGCCACGATCGACGGCACACCCGACAGGATGTCCACCATGAACGTGGTGATCCGCGCGAGCCGGGTGCCGCGGCCGTATTCGACCAGGTAGATCGCGACGAGCAGGCCCAGCGGCACCGAGATGATCGCGCACATCAGACCCTGTTGGAGGGTGCCGATGATCGCGTGCAGGGCGCCGCCGCCGACCTCGTCGGACAGCACCGACCCGAAGTCCTGGCTCCACCAGTTGGTGTACGGGATGCGCTTCACGCCGTTCGCGATCACCGTGTACAGCACCCACACCAGTGGCGCGACGGCGATCAGGAACGACAGCCACACGAGCACGGTGGCGAGCGCGTTCTTCGCCTTCCGCCCGGCGCTGACCTGCTGGAACGCCGGCGGCGAGGCGAGGCGTTCGGTTTCCGAAAGCGTGGTGGTCATCAGTCCGCCTTCCGCTCGCCGATGATCGACCGGCCCGCGAGGTTCACCGCGAAGGTCAGCACGAACAACACCAGACCGGACGCGATGTAGGCACCGGCGGACTTGGGGTTGTTGAACTCGGCGTAGTTCGCGGCGATCTGCGACGCGAACGTCGCGCCGCCGTCGTTGAGGCTCCAGCCGAACGTCTTGCCCGCCGGGATGTAGAGGATCACGGTGAGCGCGATCGTCTCGCCCAGCGCCCGGCCGAGGCCGAGCATCGAGGCGCCGATGTAGCCGGACTTGCCGAACGGCAGCACCGTCGTCCGGATGACCTCCCAGCGCGTGGCGCCCAGCGCGAGCGCGCCTTCGATCTGGGCGGTCGGCGTGCGCTCGAACACCTCGCGGGACAGCGAGGTGATGATCGGTAGCAGCATCACCGCGAGCACGACGCCGGCGGTGAAGATCGTGCCCTGGAAGTTCGGGTAGACGTTGCCCGTGCCGAAGATCGGGATGAACCCGAGGTTCTTGTTGAGCCATTCCGCGATGGGCGCGAGCTTCGGCGCGAACACGAGGATGCCCCACAGGCCGAAGATGATCGAGGGCACCGCGGCCAGCAGGTCGACGACGTAGGCGAAGGGCCGGGCCAGCCGACGCGGCGCGTACTGGGTCAGGAACAACGCGATGCCCAGGGAGATCGGCATCGCGATGAGCAGCGCCAGCAGCGACGTGTAGATGGTGACCAGCAGCAGGTCCAGGATGCCGAACCGGAGGTGGTTCGGGTCCCCGGTCTGCCATATGCGGGCGGTGAGGAAGTTGAGCTCGTTCGCCTTGAGCGCCGGGATCGCCTGCACGATCAGGAAGATGCCGATCAGCCCGATGAGCGCGACGACGAAGACGCCCGCCCCGGTCGTCAGGTTCTTGAAGATGCGGTCGCCGGGCCGCACCTTGGCGGTCCGGTTCGGTGTGGCCAGTGCCGAGGGGTTCTCAGTGGCCGGTGGTTGCGCCGTAATCGGGGGCCTCCGGGAGTGGTCCGAACGACGACGGACGCCCACCGGTGTCCCCGGTGGGCGTCCGCCTCGCGAATGACTCGCTCATCACGTACTCAGTGCAACCCAATCAGGGGTGGCAAGCAAGGATCAGGAGATCGCGTTGATCGAGGTCAGCACCTTCTCCTGCAGCGACTGCGGGAGCGGCACGAACCCCTTGTCCGCGATCGGCTGCTGCGCGGTGGTCGCCGCGACGGTCAGGAACGCCTTGACCGCCTTGGCCGTGTCCGCGTCGTAGCCCTTCGAGCAAACGATCTCGTAGGTGGTCAGCAGCAGCGGGTACGCGCCCGGGGTGTTGCTGGCGTAGATCTTCTTGAGGTCCATCGCCAGGTCGTTGCTGCCCGGGGTGCGGAACGAGGCGGCGTCCAGGGCCTTCGCCACGTTCTGCGGGGTCAGCTCGACCGCGCCCGAGCCGCTGTCGATCTTGGCGGCGGACAGGCCGTCCTTGACGTAGGACGACTCGACGTAACCGATCGCGCCGTCGGCGGCCCGGATGCCCGAGGCGACACCGTTCGAGCCCTGCGCGCCGTTGCCGACGCCACCCTTGAACGCCTTGCCGGTGCCCTGCGTCCAGGCGCCTTTCGAGGCGGCCTCGAGGTAGGTCTGGAAGTTGTCGGTGGTGCCCGACTCGTCCGACCGCGAGAACACCTGGATCGGCTTGTCCGGCAGGTTGACGCCCGAGTTGAGGGCGGCGATCGCCGGGTCGTTCCACTTGCTGATCTTGCCGTTGAAGATCTTGGCCGCGACCTCGCCGTTCAGGGTGAGCGAAGGAACGCCGTCCAGCTTGTAGGCGATCGCGACCGGGCCGACGACCAGCGGCAGGTTCCACGCCTCGCCACCGGCGCAGCGGGCGTTCGCCGCGTTCTGCTCGTCACCGGTCTTCAGCGGCGAGTCCGAGCCGCCGAAGTCGACCTGCTTCGCGGTGAACTGCTTGACGCCGGCACCGGAACCGGACGCGTTGTAGTTCACGATCTGGCCCTGGCAGGCCTTCGCGTACTGCTGCGCGAAGATGTCCACCGCGGTCTTCTGAGCGGTCGAGCCCTCGCCGGTCAGCGGCGTCTTGCCGCCGCAGACGACGTTCGCGGTCGCGCTCGGCGCGGTGGCCGCACCCGAGGTCTGGGTCTTGCCGGACGAGGCCGGGTCCTGACCGCAGGCGGCGAGCACGAGGGCTGCGCTCGCCGCGATGCCGAGAGCACCCATCGGCCGCATGATCTTCACTTCATGTCCTCCAGCTTGGGAACGCCATTCGTCGCAACCGGACACTAGGCAGCACGGGTGGACAAGCGCCTCTCAACAGATGAACGCAAAGTGAACAAGGTCCCGAATGTGAGGCGCGCTACTTCACTCGACTGGGTGCCGTGTCCTACCCGTGACCTGCGGGTTCGCGATCCGTGACGAAACCTTGGCGGAGGGTTAACACAACGGAACGGCGATCACCGTTCGTATTGGACGTCGACCTCGTGACGGGTGAAGCCGAGTCGTGTGTAGACGGCGATCGCGGGTGCGTTGTCGCCTTCCACGTAGAGGATCACCTGGGGCAGGCCGCGGTCGCGCAGGTACCGCAGACCGGCCAGGGTCAGCGCCTTGCCCAGCCCGCCGCCCTGCGCGCCGGGGTCGACTCCGACGACGTACACCTCGCCCGTCTCCCGGCCGCCGAACCGTCGCGGGTTGGCGGGGTGGACCTTGGTCCAGTGGAAGCCGAGCAGCTTGCCCGTGCCGTCCTCGGCGAGGAAGAAGCCGTCCGCGTCGAACCAGTCCTCGGCCTCCTCGGCACGCAGGTCCTCGACCGTGAGCCTGCCCTGTTCCGGGTGCCAGTCGAAGGCCCGCGCGTTGACCTCGATCACGGCCTGCTCGTCCTGGCCGGGCACGAAGGTGCGCAGCGCGACGCTCTCCGGCAGCCGGGGCTCCGGCCAGGCCGGATCCACCTCGGTGCGCATGACGAGTAGTTCGCGGGCACGCGTGAACCCGGTTCGCCCGGCGAGGGCGGCCGCGCCGGGGTGGTCGCCGTGCGCCCACACCCGCAGGGGCGCCCCGGCGGCGCGCTCGACGAGCGCGGACACCATCTCGGTGCCCACGCCCCGGCGCCGGTGGTCCGGCCGCACGATCAGTTCGGCCACCTGGCGGCCGAACGCGTCACCGCCGGGATCGAGGTGCGCGTACCCGGCGAGCGTGCCGTCGGACCTGGCGAGGAGGTGCGGACCGGTCCGGAACTCGCCGGGCAGCTCCTCACCCGGGCCCAGGTCCGGTCGTCCGTCCACCTCGCGGGCGGCGAGCAGCAGCTCGCGCACCTCGGCGATGGTCTGCCCGTCCAGTTCGTCGACCCACACCACAGTCAGCACGAGATCAACGCTAGTCCGGATCAGCGGGGGGAGAACTCGGTGGACAGCTCGTTCGGGTCGAAGTTGAGCGAAGTCACGCCGGGCTTGACGCCGGGCTTGGCCGGGCGCTCGAACTTGTAGCCGACGTTGCGCACGGTGCCGATCATCTGCTCGTGCTCCGGGCCGAGCTTGGCCCGCAGCCGCCGGACGTGCACGTCCACCGTGCGGGTGCCGCCGAAGAAGTCGTAGCCCCAGACCTCCTGCAGCAGCTGGGCGCGCGTGAACACCCGGCCCGCGTGCTGCGCGAGGTACTTGAGCAGCTCGAACTCCTTGTAGGTGAGCTCCAGGGTGCGGCGGCGCAGGCGCGCGGTGTAGGTGGTCTCGTCGATCACCAGGTCGCCGACCCGCAGTTCGGTGTCCGCCTGGGTGGCGCCGCCGTCGCGGGTGGTGGCCAGCCGCAGCCGGGCGTCGACCTCCGCCGGGCCCGCGGTGGGGAGCAGGATGTCGTCGGTGCGCCACTCGGCGCTGACCGCGACCAGGCCGCCCTCGCCGACGACGGCGATGACCGGCGTGCCGGCCTCGTCCTCGCCGGTGCCCTTGAGCAGGCGGCAGAGGCTCTTCGCGGACGCCAGGTCGGTGCGCGCGTCGAGCAGGATCACGTCCCGGTGCCCGGCGTCGAGGAGCGCGGTGACCTCCGGCGCCCGGACGCGTACGGTGTGCGGCAGCAGGTCAAGAGCGGGAAGGACGGCAGTGGCTTCCGCCTCTGAAGTGAGTACGAGCAGGTCCAGGCTCATCGCCACACCGCCTTCTTGCTAGTTCGCAGCCTTGAGCGCCCCTGGTCTCCGGGCCCAAGGGTAGCGGGTGAACTGCGGAAACCACCTCCCCTGTGCAGCCACCGTCACACTGACGGCACACTGGTTGGCCGAGGCTGAGGCCATCGCCGCCCCGACGCGAGACAGATCGGACACGAAGAGTGAGCAGACCTGTGACCCAGGACCGAGCCGTTCCGCCCGCTGGTTCGCGGCGCCGTGGCCGTCGCACCCGGCGCATCGTCATCAGCCTGGTGGTGCTCGCCGCGCTCCTGGTCGGAGCCGATTTCGGGCTCGCTGCGTTCGCCGAGCACACGGTGTCGCAGAAGGCCAGGGAGCAGCTGGGGCTGAGCGACGACCCCTCGGTGACGATCGAGGGCTTCCCGTTCAGCACGCAGGCGATCAGCGGCGACTACCGGCACATCGCGATGTTCGCGCCCGGCGTGCCGATCAAGGACCTGCAGGACGTGCTGGTGACCGCCGACCTGTACGACGTCCGGGCCCCGCTGTCCGACCTGCTCAACGGCAACACCAAGGCGATCGACATCGGCCGGCTGGAGGCCCAGGTGACGATCAAGGCCAGCGACATCAACAAGGTGGACCCGCTGACCAAGGTCGAGGACCTGCGGATCGCGCCGGCGAGCGTCTCCTACGTGCAGACCGGCCAGGACGCGCAGAGCGGCACCGACACCGGTTCCGGCGAGGGGCAGGGCCAGGACGGCACGGGCGAGCAGGACCAGGACAAGTCGAAGGCCGGTGTCCGCATCTCCGGCTACGTGCAGGTCGCCGGTCAGCGCGTGGAGCTCTTCGCCTTCGCGATGATCGAGCTGCACGGCTCGCGGATCGAGATCGTGCCGACGCGTCTCCAGTACGGGAATGACAAGGGGACAACGGTTGTTCCCCATGCTGTACAGCAGGCGCTGCTGCCGAACTTCAAGGCCACGATCGACACCGGCAACTTGCCGTTCCAGGTGACCCCGACCGCGGTGCAGGTCAACAACGGCTCGGTCACCATCAAGGGCGAGGCCAAGAACGTGACGTTCGGCGGGGCGAGCGGCTCGACCGGAGGGTGACAAGCGGATGACGGGCGTCTGGGTCGTGCTCGGCACGCTGGTGGTCGCCGGGATCGCGGGTGCGCTGCTGCGGGCGCGAAACGGACGGGTCCGCGCCGCGCGGCGCGCGCCTGCTACCGCGCTGCCCGGGCCCGTCGAAGCCGCGCTCGGCGCCGGCGCCCGGGTCACCCTGGTGCAGATCTCCACCACGTTCTGCACCCCGTGCCGGCACACCCGCGCCCTGCTCGGCCCGCTGGCCGAGCGCACCGACGGACTGGCGCACGTCGAGCTCGACGTGACGAACCAGCCGGAGGTCGCCCAGGCGCTGGGTGTGCTGCGCACGCCCACCACGATCGCCTACCGCTCCGACGGCACCGAGCTGTTGCGCGTCGGGGGCGTGCCGAAGGCGCCCGCCCTGCTCGAGGCGCTGCGGCCGCACCTCCCGGCGCGGGTCGCGGATTAGAACGTGTTCCGCGCGGCCGGCGTGCTCGCGCCGCTGCCGCCGCGTCCGCTGACCAGGTGGGAATTTATTTCCTGGATGGTGGGAATGCTCTCAGTGGATGGACACCCCTCCCACTTTCAGGGATCCCCGGGTAGCCTGACCACCGTGTGCAGGCTGCCACTCACTCTGCTGACGCAACGTCGCGCGGTCGACTTCTGCCGCGTGCGCAGCAGCCTGTGTCTCCTCTAGCGGGTCCCACCCGCTCTCCCCGCCGGAAATACTCCGTTCCGACGCGTGCTCGCACGCGCCCTGCCAGGGAGGTGACATGTCAGCAGGCCCAGCCGTAGACCCCCGCGGACCCCGGTTCGCGGCGATCATCACGACCGTCGTGCTCGCGGTGGTCCTCATCAGTGGATGGTGGCCGCTGCTGGCCGTGCAGACGGTCGTGTTCGCGATCGGTGCGTTCATCGGGCTCAAGCCCGCCCCGTACTCGGTGCTCTACCGCCGTCTCGTGGCGCCGCGCCTGGCGCCGACGACGGAGCGGGAGGACGCGGCGCCGCTGCGGTTCGCGCAGGCGGTCGGGTTCGTGTTCGCGTTGATCGGCACCGTCGGGTACGCGTCGGGGATCACCGCGCTGGGCATCGTCGCGACGGCGTTCGCGCTGTTCGCGGCGTTCCTCAACGCGGCGTTCAACTTCTGCCTCGGCTGCGAGATGTACCTCCTGATCCGGCGCTTGGCGCCGAGCCAGGCTTCCTGACGAGTCCACCCACGAGAAGAAGAAAGCGAGTAGTGCTCTCATGAGCCGTGAAGACGTCCTGGTCACCACGCAGTGGGCCGAGGAGAACCTGAACACCCCGGGCGTGGTCTTCGCCGAGGTGGACGAGGACACCACCGCCTACGACGGCGGCCACATCCGCGGTGCGGTCAAGATCGACTGGAAGACGGAGCTGCAGGACCCGGTCCGCCGCGACTTCGTCGACCGGGCCGGGTTCGAGGCCCTGCTGTCCGAGAAGGGCATCTCGAACGACGACCTGGTGGTCCTGTACGGCGGCAACAACAACTGGTTCGCCGCCTACGCCTACTGGTACTTCAAGCTGTACGGCCACGACAAGGTCAAGCTGCTCGACGGCGGCCGCAAGAAGTGGGAGCTGGACGGCCGCGAGCTGACCACCGACGAGGTCAAGCGCGAGCGCACCAACTACGTCGCCAAGGAGCCGGACCTGTCGATCCGCGCCTTCCGCGACGAGGTCGTCGACGCGATCGGCACGAAGAACCTGGTCGACGTCCGCTCGCCGGACGAGTTCACCGGCAAGCTGCTGGCCCCGGCGCACCTGCCGCAGGAGTCCGCGCAGCGCGGTGGCCACATCCCGTCGGCGCTGAACGTGCCGTGGGCCAAGACGGCGAACGAGGACGGCACCTTCAAGACCGCCGAGGAGCTCAAGGAGCTGTACTCCGAGGCCGGCCTGGACACGTCCAAGGCGACCATCGCCTACTGCCGGATCGGCGAGCGGTCCAGCCACACCTGGTTCGCGCTGCACGAGCTGATCGGGCTCGAGGACGTGAAGAACTACGACGGTTCGTGGACCGAGTACGGCTCGCTGGTCGGCGTGCCGATCGAGACCGGGACGGGGAAGTGACGATGAGTGCTGACGGTTGCGGCGCGCCGGTGCAGACGGCGACGCCCGCGGACATCGACACGCAGGGTCAGGTCGTGGTGGCCGGCAAGGTCGTCGGCAGCGACGGCCCGGTCAGCGGCGCGTACGTGCGCCTGCTCAACGGCGACGGCGACTTCGCGGGCGAGGTCCAGGCGTCCCCGGAGGGCGACTTCCGGTTCTACGCCGCGCCCGGCGCCTGGACGGTGCGCGCCCTGCACCGCACGGGCAACGGCGAGGCGTCGCTGACCGCCGAGGGACCGGGCCTGCACCAGGTCGCGATCTCGGTCGGCTGACGATCCACCGACCACGGCCACTCCCGCTGCGCAGCGGCGGGGGTGGCCGTCGTCTTGCCAGGTGACAGCCGCGCGTGGGCGTGGTGCTCGCCACGCCGGTGCGGGGCGAGTGAAGTGCCTGGCAGCGGCTATTCTGCTGGGCGTGGAGATCCTGTTTACGACGCTGCTGGTGCTCGCCGCCATCGCGATCCTCTGGTTCACCGTGTACGTCGTCTACCGGCTGTACGCCGACCAGCGCTGACCGATGACGTCCGGCGATGACGCCGTCGCAGCCGCCGCTGCCCGGGCGGAGTCGACACGGGGACGCAACCTCCCCCAGTTCGACGACCTGCCCATCCCGGTCGACACGGCGAACCTGCGCGAGGGCGAGAACCTGAACGACGCCTGCCTGGCGCTGCTGCCGCTCGTCGGTGTGTGGCGCGGGGAGGGCGAGGTCAACTACCCGACGATCGAGGGTCCCCGCCGCATCGCCCAGCAGCTCACCATCGCGCACGACGGCCGCCCGTTCCTGTACCACGAGGCCCGCTCGTGGCTGCTCGACGACGAGGGCAACGTGATCCGCGCGGCCGCGCGCGAGGTCGGCTGGTGGCGCCCGCAGGCCGACGACACGATCGAGCTGCTGCTGGCGCACAACACCGGCATCGTCGAGGTCTTCTACGGCAAGCCGCGCAACCAGACGTCCTGGGAGCTGGGCACCGACGCGGTCGTGCGCACCTCCACGGCCAAGGAGGTCACCGGCGCGCAGCGGCTCTACGGGCTGGTCAACAACGGCGACCTGGGCTACGTCGAGGAGCGCGCCATGGTCGGCGAACCCATGCAGCCCCACGTTTCCCTTTACCTCAAGCGCGTCGTGGGCTGACGGCTCCCCACCAGGAGACGTGAGGATGCGCTGGCTGCGCTACGGCCCGGACGCCGCGCTCGTCGAGTGCGAGTCGCTGGCCGAGATGAGTGCCGTGCGTGCCGCCGTGGTCACCGCGGCCCTGCCCGATCTCGTCGAGGTCGTGCCCGGCGCGCGCACCGTGCTCATCGCCGCGCGTCCCGGTTCCACGGGTCTCGACGCCGCCCGCAGGCTCATCGAGTCGGCCGACCTGGAAGCGGTGGACGGCGGGGAGTCGCGGGAGATCACGATCGACGTCCGCTACGACGGCGAGGACCTCGACCTCGTGGCGCGGACCGCGGGCGTCACCGCCGACGAGGTGGTCGAGCTGCACACCGGCGCCACCTACACCGTCGCGTTCACCGGGTTCGCCCCCGGTTTCGGCTACCTCACCGGCCTGCCCGAGCCGCTCCAGCAGTCGCGATTGGACACCCCGCGCACGCGCGTGCCGGCCGGGTCGGTGGCGATCGCGGGCGAGTTCACCGGCGTCTACCCGCGCTCGTCGCCCGGCGGGTGGCGACTGCTGGGGCACACCGACGCCGTCCTGTTCGACAGCCGCGCGGAGCGGCCCGCGCTGCTCGCTCCCGGCGACCGGGTGCGGTTCCGGAGCGTCCGGTGAGCCGCGCGCTGGAGGTGGCCGCGACCGGGCCGCTCGCGCTCGTCCAGGACCTCGGCCGGTCCGGGCACGCCCACCTCGGCGTGCCGCCCTCCGGTGCCCTCGACGTGCCGGCGCTGCGGCTGGCCAACCGCCTGGTGGGCAACCCGGAGAGCGCGGCCGGGATCGAGGCGCTGCTCGGCGGGCTCACCGTGACGGCCCGCACGTCGTGCACGGTCGTCGTCACCGGGCCGCCGGTCGCGGTGGCGGTCGACGGCCGTCCGGCGGGCTCGCACGTGCCGGTCCACCTCGGCGCCGGGCAGACCCTGACCATCGGGCGGCCGGACACCGGCCTGCGCTGCTACCTGGCGGTCTCCGGCGGCATCGCCGTCGAACCCGAGCTGGGCAGCCGCTCCCGCGACGTGCTGTCCGGGATCGGCCCACCGCCACTGGAACCGGGCGTCGTGCTGCCGCTGGGCGCGCCGCACGGGATCCCGGCCGGCGCCGACACCGTCACCGCGCCGCCGAACCGGGCCGAGCTGGTCGTCCCGGTGGTCCTCGGCCCGCGCGACGACTGGTTCGGCGAGGCCGCCCACCAGTTGTCCGTGCCGTGGACGGTCACCAGCGAGTCGAACCGGGTCGGCCTGCGCCTGGACGGCCCCGCGCTGCGGCGGACCGCCGAGCGGGACGGTGCCGAACTGCCCAGCGAGGGTGTGATCACCGGCGCGATCCAGGTGCCGCCGAACGGGCTGCCGGTCGTGTTCCTCGCCGACCACCCCACGACCGGTGGCTACCCGGTGATCGCCGTGGTCGTGCCCCGGGCGCTGCCGGCGCTCGCGCAGGCCCGGCCGGGCACGACGGTTCGTTTCCGCCCTTAGGCGTAGAGGTTCTCGTATCCCTGGGCCAGCTCGGCGTGGATCGCCGAGGAGTCCGGCAGCGGGGTGCCGTCCAGCGTGTGCACCCGGGTCAGCTTGCGCACCGAGGACGCGAGGAACACCCCGTCCGCGCCGGCCAGGTCCGCGGTCCGGATCGTCTCGATCTTCGTCGACCAGCCGGCCCGCTCGGCGGCGCGGAACACCGCCGCCTGCGTGGTGCCGGGCAGGATGCCGATGGTTGCGGGCGGGGTGTAGAGCGTGTGGTCGCGCGCGACGATGACGTTCGACGTCGGCCCTTCCAGGACCGAGCCGTCCGTCGCCGTGAAGATCACGTCACCCGCGCCGCGGCGGGCGGCCTCCCGCCCTGCCGCCATGTTCACCGCGTACGACAGCGACTTGGCACCGAGCAGCAGCCACGGCGCGCGTTCGGCCAGGCCCGGGTCGATGCCGCGCTCCAGGGTCACCACGGCGACGCCTTCGTCGCGGGCCCGCAAGACCTTCGGGTCGATTTCGATGCCGAGCGCGAAGGCGGTCGGCTCGGCATCCGGTTCGACGCCGCGCGTGTACACGAGCTTCAGCGCGAACTCGCGGGTGCCGGACCAGTTGTCGATCACGGTCCGCGCCGCGCGCTGCCAGGCGGCGTCGTCCGGCTCCGGCATGTCCAGCATCGAGGCGGAGCGCGCCAGCCGGTCCAGGTGCGGGCGCAGCTCGCGGGCCGTGCCGTCGGCGACCAGGACCGTCTCGAAGATCCCGTCGCCGCGCATCAGGCCGAGGTCCTCGACGCGGATGTGCGGGGTGTCCGGGTCGGCCAGGGTGCCATCCAGAAAAGCGAGTACGCGCATGCGGTCACCGTACTCACCTAACATCGGGGTATGTCGCTCGTTTCTCCGCTCCTCGGCGCGCCGGGCGCCGTCCCGCCGCCGGACGACCACCCCGAGCAGGGCGTGCCCTGGCACTGGGGTGACCCGTTCGCCGAGCAGCGCACCGCCGCGCGTGGCGCCGCCGTGGTGGACCGCTCGCACCGCGAGGTGCTGGAGGTGACCGGGCCGGAGCGCCTGTCCTGGCTGCACCTGGTGATCTCGCAGCACGTCACCGAGCTGGCCGACGGCAGCGGTACCGAGGCGCTGGTACTGGACAGCCAGGGTCACGTCGACAGCCACATGGTGCTGGCGCACACCGGTGCGGCGGTGTACCTGGACACCGATCCCGGTCCGCAGGCCACCAGCGCGCTGCCGAAGGGCGGCAAGCAGACGCTGCGCGAGTACCTCGAGGCGATGAAGTTCTGGTCGCAGGTGGAGATCGCCGACGTCTCCGGTGAGCTCGCGATCCTCACCCTCCTCGGCCCGGATGCGGACCGGGTGCTGTCCGCAGTGGACGTCTCGCTCGGTGCCGAGCCGTACGCGGTGGTGCCGGTGGGCGGCGGTTTCGCCCGGCGCATGCCGTGGCCCGGCCGGTCCGCTGTGGACATCGCGGTGCCGCGCGACGAGCTGGCCGGGTGGTGGCGCCGCCTCACCGACGCGGGTGCCCGCCCGGCGGGCAGCTGGGCGTTCGACGCGCTGCGTGTCGAGTCGCTGCGGCCCCGCCTCGGGGTCGACACCGACGAGCGGACGATCCCGCACGAGGTGAACTGGATCGGCAGCGCCGCGCACGTCGCGAAGGGCTGCTACCGCGGGCAGGAGACGGTGGCGAAGGTGTTCAACGTCGGCCGCCCGCCGCGCCGGATGGTGCTGCTGCACCTGGACGGCTCACCGGAGATCTACCCCGAGACCGGTGACCCGGTGAAACTCGGCGACCGCGTGGTGGGCCGGGTCGGCAGCGTGGCGCAGCACCACGAGCTCGGGCCGATCGCCCTGGCGCTGCTCAAGCGGTCCACCCCGGCGGACGCCGAGTTGCTGGCCGGTGCCGAGGACCGGGTGGTGCAAGCCGCGGTCGACCCCGATTCGGTGCCCGCGGAGGGCGCCGCGCCGGGCCGGGAGGCGGCCGCACGGCTGCGCGGGTGACCGCACCCGCCCTGGCGCCGGGGCCGGGTATGGAGCACTATGTCCCGGTGATCGAAGTCCGGCCGGGCGGGCGCCGTCGCATCGACCGTGTCCTGGACCCCGCCTACGTGCGGGGCCTCGCCGAGCTGTCGCTCGAGCAGCTGCGGGCACGCCGTGACGAGGCCGCCCAGGAGGAGACTGATCTCTCCTACCTGCGGCGATTGCTGCACGCCCGGATCGACATCGTGCGGGCCGAGCAGGAGCGCCGCCGCTCCGGCGGGAGCAGCATCGTCGACCAGCTCGCCACGATCCTGTCGGACAACGCGCTGCGTCCGGCCCGTGGTTCGGGCCGGCACCAGCAGCTGGAGCCTTCGCGCGCCGGCGAGTACCGGCGCCAGGCCGAGGCGCTGGTGGGCAACGCGGACCTGACCGACGTGGGCGCGTTGTCCGACGCGAAGCTGGCCGGCACGCTGGAGGACTACCGCGGCGAGGAGGCGTCGGTGTCCCTGCGGCGGCGCGAGGTGCAGGACGTGGTGGACCAGCTGAACGCCGAGATCGCCGCCCGCTATGCGCGGGGCTCGGCGAACGTCGACGACCTGCTGGCGGCCGAACGCGCCGAGGACAGCTAGAGCGTTCCGCCGTGCTCAGTTGAAGTGCTCGCGGGCGGCCAGCTCGTTCCAGTGGTCGCGCAGATCGGTGAACAGCTCGGCGATCTGTTCGACGTCGCCGGTGCGGAGGGCGTCCATGATGCTGTGCACCTCCTCGGCGCTGGTGTCCGACTCCAGGACGGGATCGGGGATCAGCTGCACCAGCCCGCCGTAGTCGAGCTCCACCGCCGAGCCGGGGTCGAAGTTGGTCAGCCACCGCTCGGTCTCGGCCAGGATCAGGGCCGGGCCGGAGTCGCCGAGGGTCTCCTCGACCAGTTCACGCGCCTCGGCCACGCGCCGGGTCGCGTCGCTCATCGCCACCCGCCACGAGACCTCGCGCCCGGGGTCGTCCGGCCCGGAGCCGAGGTTCAGCCGCCGGTGCTTCGGGTCGACCAGGGCGAACCACGGCAGCGGCACGGTCCAGGTCGTGGACAGGACGTGGACCGCGGCCTGCGGCAGGTCGCCGAGCGCCGAGCTGGCCCTGGCCTTGAGCTTCTCCTCGCTCGCGCCCGTCGCGTCCAGCACCGTGGCGTGCAGCGCCGGGTGCGCGTCGCCGAGGAAGCTCACCAGCGCGGCGGCCGAGCGGGCGCGCACCTCCAGTGGGCACACGAGCGGGCCGGGCCCGACCTGCGCGCCGCTGTCCGTCGGGACCTCCGCCGGGTCGAGCACCAGCACGTCGCGGTTCGGCAGCGCCCGCCCGCCGGGCAACTCGCCCGGGAGCAGCCGGACCGGCGTAGCGGTCTGTGACTTCAACCACATGAGCTGCTCGCGCTCGGCGGCGGAGGCACGGGTCAAGCGGGCCTGTTCCACCGCTTTCCGCAGTTCGGGCGGAGGGGGATCGCCGAACGCGGACAGGGGTTCGTACACCCGGAGGTAGGCCACGAACGGTCGGAGCACCGTTGAATCGTGGCACGTCCACGCGTGCTCGCGTCCACCGACCGGCGCAATCCCGGCAACTGTCGTGACAAGCACACGAAGCCACGTCGCACTGGACCCCCCGGACAGGGTACGGTGTCAGCAAGAACCAATTGTCGAGACGATGCGGGGCCGCCGATTCCCCCGGCCGCCCCGTTCCCTGTGCGAGGGGGTCGAGCCATGGGGCGCGGCCGGGCCAAGGCCAAGCAGACGAAGGTGGCGCGAGAGCTCAAGTACAGCACTCCCGACACAGATTTCGCTGCGCTTCAGCGCGAGCTGTCAGGACAGTCCTCCAATTCTCATCCTCATGACGAGGACGAGAAGTACGAGGACCCGTACGACCCGTACGCCGACGAGGACGACGAGGACGACGGCTACCGTCGTTGACGTCTGATCAGCACACGAGGGTGGGGCCGGCGCTGACCGGAACCCGCCCTCGTGTGCTGTGTCATGCCTCGGCCGGCGCTGGAACTGGAGAGGTGCGATGGCGGACATCCAGCGGGTGGGCGTGGTCGGAGCCGGGTTGATGGGCTCCGGGATCGCCGAGGTGCACGCACGGGCCGGTGTGGACGTGACGGTCGCCGAGGTGAACCAGCCTGCGCTGGACGCCGGCCGGGCCCGCATCGAGAAGTCGCTGCGGCGTGCCGTCAAGGCGGGCAAGCTCGCCGACGAGGACGCGGACGCGGCTCTCGGCCGCCTCACCTTCACCACCGATCTGGCGTCCTTCGCCGACCGCGACCTCGTGATCGAGGCCGTGCTCGAGCAGGAGCAGGCCAAGGTCGAGGTGTTCCGCTCGCTGGACGAGATCGTCGAGCGGCCGGACGCGATCTTCGCCTCCAACACCTCCTCCATCCCGATCACGAGGCTGGGCACCGCCACGAGCCGCCCGCAGCAGGTGATCGGCATCCACTTCTTCAACCCGGTCCCGGTGCTACCGCTGGTCGAGTTGGTGCCCTCGCTGCTGACCGGTGAAGACACGATCGAGCGCGCGGACGCGCACGTGACCGGGTCGCTGGCGAAGACCGTGATCCGCTCGCCGGACCGGGCCGGGTTCGTCGTGAACGCGCTGCTGGTGCCGTACCTGCTGTCGGCGATCCGGATGGTCGAGTCCGGCGTCGCGTCCGCCGAGGACGTCGACCGCGGCATGGAGCTGGGCACCGCGCACCCGATGGGGCCGCTGCGCCTGTCCGACCTGATCGGGTTGGACACCGTCAGGGCGATCGCGGACTCGATGTACGCCGAGTTCAAGGAGCCCCTCTACGCGCCGCCACCGCTGCTGCTGCGCATGGTCGACGCCGGGCTGCTGGGCAAGAAGAGCGGCCGCGGCTTCTACACCTACGGCTGATCGTGGACGAACCACTGCGCGTCGGGCTGGTCGGCGCGGGTCCGTGGGCCCGCACCGTGCACGCGCCCGGCCTGGCCGACCACCCCGCGACGCGGTTGACCGCGGTCTTCACCCGGCGTGCCGAGGCCGCCCGCGAACTGGCCCAGCCCTACGACGCCGACGTCTGCACCAGCCTGGACGACCTGCTTGGCCGGGTGGACGCCGTCGCGTTCGCGGTGCCGCCGGCGACGCAGGCGGAGCTGGCGGTCGAGGCGGCCGGGGCCGGCAAGCACCTCATCCTGGAGAAGCCGATCGCGGCCGATGTCGCGGGCGCCGAGCGGCTGGCCGAAGCGGTGTCCACGGCGGGTGTGGCGAGCCTGGTGATGCTCACCCTGCGCTACGCGACCGCGACCCGGGACTGGCTGGCCGGGCTCGCTGCGGCCGGCGCCTGGAGCGGCGGCGGGGTGCGGTGGCTGTCGGGCGGCCTGCTCGGCGGGCCGTACGCCTCGTCGCCGTGGCGGCAGGCGGACGGCGGCACGCTCGCCGATGTCGGGCCGCACGCGTTCGACCTGCTCGACGCCGCGCTCGGCGGGATCGAGCGGGTGACGTCCGCGCACCGCGGGCCGCACGACCTCTGGCACGTGGTGTTCGAGCACGAGGGCGGTGCGCTGAGCTCGGCGACGTTGTCCCTGCGGATGCCCCTGCGGCCGACGGTGGTCGAGTTCGTCGTGTACGGCGAGCACGGCTACCGCACGCTGGGCCGCCAGGACGGCGGAGCGGGCCAGTCGTTCACCGCGATGCTGGACGACTTCGCGGCGATGATCGACACCGGCACCACCACCCACCCCTGCGACGTCCGCCGCGGCCTGCACCTCCAGCGGTTGCTGGAGACTGCCCGGTCGCTCGCCGCCTAGCGTCGGGTCCGCGCGCTCACCCGCCTCGGGTGGCCATTGCCGCGACGCGTTCGGCGAGGCGGGCCGCGGCCGCGCGCAGCTCCGGCGGTTCGAGGATTTCGGCCTCGAACCCGAGCCGGGCGACGTGCACGGCCAGCCAGTCCGGATCGTCCCCACCCGCCAGGAGCACGCACCACCCGTCGCGGTCCTCCTCGACGCGCCCGATCTGCGGCGGCACCAGGTCCCGCACCTCCTCGGCCGTCGCGTGCAGCCGCACCCGGGCCAAGTAGCGGTACGGCGCCGCGGTGACCGACCGCTGCACGTAGGCGACCGGGTCCGGGTGCTGCCGCGGCCGGAACCGCCAGGTCGTGGCCACCACCTCGTGCATCCGGTCCAGCCGGAAGGTGCGCCAGTCGTCCCGGTCGACGTCCCAGGCCATCAGGTACCAGCGGCGGTTGGTGGCGACCATCCGCACCGGCTCGACCGTCCGCTCCGCTTCCGCGCCGCGGCGGTCCGCGTAGCGGAACCGCACCCGCACCGCGTCCCGGCAGGCGCGGGCGAGGGTGACCAGCAGCTCGGCGTCGATCTCCACTCCCGCAGCGGCCAGCGTCTCGGTGGCGCCGTGCACCGCCCGCACCTCCGCGCGCAGTCGCGGCGGCATGACCTGGTCGAGCTTGGCGAGCACCCGCAGTGCCGCCTCACCGGCACCGACGACCGTCCCGCCGGTGGCCAGCCGCAGCGACACGGCCGTCGCGATCGCTTCCTCGTCGTCCAGCAGCAGCGGAGGCAACCGCGTGCCCGCGCCGAGCTGGTACCCGCCGCCGACGCCCGCGGTCGCGTGCACCGGGTAGCCCACCGCGCGCAGCCGTTCCACGTCGCGGCGCACGCACCGGTCGGTGACACCCAGCTCGGCGGCGAGCTCGGCCGCGGTCCACGACGGCCGCCGCTGTAGCAGTGCCAGCAACCGCAGCACCCGTTCGGTGGTCGCTTCCACGCTCATAACCGAATGGTTCCACAGATCGCGGAACATAACTGTCCGCAATATGCGGGAGGCTGACCGCATGAACTGGAACCCGCTGCTGCGCGAGCAGATCACCGCGCACTGGAGCACGCAGCTGCGCGACCGCCTGGAGGGCCTCACCGACGACGAGTACTTCTGGGAGCCCGCCCCCGGGTGCTGGAGTGTGCGCCCGCGCGGCACGAGCACCGCGCCGGTGCAGGCCGGATCCGGGTCGATGACCATCGACTTCGCGATGCCGCAACCCGAGCCCGCGCCGGTCACCACGATCGCGTGGCGGCTGGGGCACGTGATCGTCGGCATCCTCGCGACCCGCAACGCCCTGCACTTCGGCCGCACGCCCACCGACTACCAATCCTTCGAGTACGCACCCGGTGCGAAGGAAGCACTGGCCCAGCTCGACGAGGAGTACGCCACCTGGGTGGCCGGTGTCGAATCCCTCGGCGAGGCCGGCCTCGCGCGCCCGTGCGGCGAGGCGGAGGGACCGTTCGCCGAGCAGCCGATGGCGGCGCTGGTCCTGAACATCCACCGCGAACTGATCCACCACCTGTCCGAGGTGTGCCTGCTGCGCGACCTGCACCTGCACACCCGGACCCGTCCGGAGGCGAACTGAGCATGGCACGCGACCTACAGATCACCTTCGACTGCGCCGACCCCGCGGGGCTGGCCGTGTTCTGGGCCGAGGCGCTCGGCTACCAGGTGCAGGGCCCGCCCGCCGGGTTCGAGTCGTGGGAGCAGGCGCTCGACGCGATGGGCGTGCCCCCGGAACGGCGCAACGACGCCTCCGCCGTGGTCGACCCGGACGGCGCCGGGCCACGGCTGTTCTTCCAGCGGGTGCCCGAAGGCAAGCAGGTGAAGAACCGGGTGCACCTGGACGTGCGCGCCGCTCCCGGTCTCCAGGGCGACGAGCGGATGGCTGCGCTGGAAGCGGAGGCCGACCGGCTGGTCGCCCACGGCGCGAAGCGCCTCGAACGCTTCGAGCCGCACCCGCCGTTGGGCGCCGGGCACCTCGTCATGGCCGACCCGGAGGGCAACGAGTTCTGCCTGGACTGACCGCCGGGCCGGAGCCCGGTGCATCTCGCTGCTCGTGACCCCGCCGAGGGCCGGGCTAGTCGCCGTACTGGCCGCGGCGGCCGCGTTTCACGTCGCTCCGGCGCTTCTTCGCCGCCAGCCGTCGCTCCTTCGCGCCACGCGACGGTTTGGTGGGGCGCCGGGGTGGCGGGGGCGGTGCGGCCGCCGCGCGCAGGGCCGCGGCCAGCCGCTCCCGCGCGGCCTCCCGGTTGGCCAGCTGGGCGCGGTGTTCACTGGCCGCGATGGTGAGCACGCCGTCGGTCAGCCGGGACCGCAACCGCTCCAGCAGCCGCGGCCGCAGGTCCTCCGGGATCGCGGGGGACCGGGCCACGTCGAACGACAGCTCGACCCGCGAGTCCGTGGTGTTGACGCCCTGGCCGCCCGGCCCGGACGAGCGCGAGAAGCGTTCGCGCAGCTCGGCGGCCGGGATCACCAGCCGCCGGGACACGTGCAGGTCAGAACCGGGGGTGGTCACCGCTCAGCACGGCGCGCGGTGCGTCGCTGTCCTCGGTCGTGCGGATCTCGCCCAGCACCCAGGCCGGCACGTGCCGGGCGGTGAGCACGGCCAGCGCGCGGTCGACGTCCTCGGACCCGACCACCGCGACCATACCGACGCCCATGTTGAACGTCTTCTCCATCTCGGCCCGGTCGACCTTGCCGCGCTGCTGGATCAACGCGAACACCGGCGCCGGCGTCCACGTGCTGCGTTCCAGCTCGGCGCGCAGCCCGGCGGGGATCACCCGCGCCAGGTTCGCCTCCAGACCGCCCCCGGTGACGTGCGCGAAAGTGCGGACGTCGGCCTCGGCGGCGAGGGCCAGGCAGTCCTTGGCGTAGATGCGGGTCGGTTCGAGCATCTCCTCGCCGAGGGTGCGGCCGAACTCCTCGACGTGCCCCTCCAGCGGCATCCGGGCGATCTCCAGCAGCACGTGCCGGGCCAGCGAGTAGCCGTTGGAGTGCAGCCCGGACGCGCCCATGCCGATGACCACGTCACCCGGGCGCACCCGCTCCGGCCCGAGCACCTCGGACGCCTCGACCACGCCCACCCCCGTGGCGGAGATGTCGTAGTCGTGCTCGCCCATCAGGCCCGGGTGCTCGGCGGTCTCGCCGCCCAGCAGCGCACAGCCCGCCTGGACGCAGCCCTCGGCGATGCCGGCGACCAGCGCGGCGATCTTCTCCGGCACCACCTTGCCGACCGCGATGTAGTCCTGCAGGAACAGCGGCTCGGCGCCGGTCACCACCAGGTCGTCCACGACCATCGCGACGAGATCGATGCCGACCGTGTCGTGCTTGTCGAGCGCCTGCGCGACCGCGATCTTCGTGCCCACGCCGTCGGTGGAAGAAGCGAGCACCGGCTCCTTCCACCGGTCGAGCTTGAGCGAGAACAACCCGGCGAACCCGCCGACCCCGCCCAGCACCTCGGGCCGGCTCGCGCGCTCCGCGTGCGGCTTCAGCAGCTCGACGGCCTGGTCACCGGCCTCGATGTCGACGCCGGCGGCGGCGTAGGTGGCGCTGGTGGACTCGCTCACGGCAAGCGGACTCCTGAACTCGACGGAACTCACGGACGCCGGACGGCATCCTCAGCACCGTACCCGGCCTGGGTGACCGTCCGGGCAGCCGCATCCGCGGAGTCCAGTCCCTCCAGCACGTACTTGCCGATGAGGGCGTCGTCGGGCAGCGGGATCGGGTACTGGCCGTCGAAGCAGGCCGTGCACAACCGGGTCTTGGGCTGTTCGGAGGCCGCGACCAGGCTGTCCAGCGACACGTAGCCCAGCGAGTCCGCGCCGATCAGGCGGCGGATGCCCTCCAGGTCGGCGCCGTTGGCCACGAGTTCGGCACGCGAGGCGAAGTCGATGCCGTAGAAGCACGGCCACCGCACCGGCGGCGACGCGATCCGGACGTGCACCGCGACGGCGCCGGCCTCGCGCAGCATCCGCACCAGGGCGCGCTGGGTGTTGCCGCGGACGATCGAGTCGTCCACCACGACCAGCCGCTTGCCGCGGATGACGTCGCGCAGCGGGTTCAGCTTCAACCGGATGCCCAGCTGGCGGATGGTCTGCGACGGCTGGATGAAGGTGCGGCCGACGTAGCCGTTCTTGACCAGGCCCTGGCCGTACGGGATGCCGGACGCCTGCGCGTAGCCGATCGCGGCGGGCGTGCCGGACTCCGGCACCGGGATGACCAGGTCGGCCTCCGCCGGGTGCTCGGCCGCGAGCCGTTTGCCGATCTCGACGCGGGTGCCGTGCACGCTGCGGCCGGCGATGGAGGTGTCCGGGCGGGCCAGGTACACGTATTCGAAGATGCAGCCCTTGGGTTCCGGGCTGGCGAAACGCGCGGACCGCAGGCCCTCGGCGTCGATCGCGATCAGCTCACCGGGCTCGACCTCGCGGACGAACGACGCGCCCACGATGTCCAGGGCGGCGGTTTCGCTCGCCACCACCCAGCCGCGCTCGAGCCGGCCCAGCACCAGCGGCCGCACGCCGTGCGGGTCGCGCGCCGCGTAGAGCGTCGACTCGTCGGCGAAGACCAGGCAGAACGCGCCGCGCAGGGTGGGCAGCAGTTCCAGGGCCGCGGCCTCGGTGCCCTTGTCCGCGGCGGCGTCCGCGAGCAACCCGACGACCAGGTCGGAGTCGCTGGAGGAACCGGTCAGCTCGCCGTGCGGCTTGAGCCCCGCGGCGCGGGTGCGGTCCCGCAGCTCGGCGGCGTTGACCAGGTTGCCGTTGTGGGCGAAGGAGATGCCGCTGCCGGTCGCGGTGTGCCGGAACATCGGCTGGGCGTTCTCCCAGGTCGAGGACCCGGTGGTGGAGTACCGGCAGTGCCCGACCGCGATGTGCCCCTGCAACGAGGAGAGCACCTGCTCGTCGAACACCTGGCTGACCAGGCCGAGGTCCTTGAAGACCACGATCTGCTTGCCGTCGGAGACCGAGATGCCGGCGGCTTCTTGCCCGCGGTGCTGAAGCGCGTACAGGCCGTAGTAGGCCATCTTGGCGACTTCTTCACCGGGGGCCCAGACGCCGAAGACACCGCACTCTTCTCGCGGTTCACGTTCGGGCTGGTCGTCGATGTGGTGGGAAACCACGAAAGTGCTCCCTGGAGACGAGGGCAGGCCTACTCAAGTGTAGATCCTGACCGATCGGTGTGGCCCCCCGTGATCAGTGGCGCTGGCCACGGTGCCGGTCTCCCCTGGTGAGCGGTGTCAGCTCGCGGCGAGCCAGGTGGCCCGGCCGGTGCCGGTGGGCACCCAGCAGCCGCTGCGCGCGGGCGGCTGGGCGGGGGCCGCCGTGTCGTCCGGCAGCGCGAGCAGTTCGTCCAGCACCGGCTGGGCAGCGCCGGACGTGCGCCACAGCACGGTCCGCGGCGCGAGGATGTCCTCCTCGCCGCCGGGCATCCGGGTGGCGACGACGTCGTCCTCGGCGTTGAGGCGGACGACGTCGATGACCGAGTCGTGGGCGCGGACGCCGACGACCGCGATCACGGCGCCCTTCGCGTCCCGCGGGTGCACGAACTGGTAGCCACGGGCGATCAGGTCCTGCAGCAGGTCGTCGATCGACCTGGGGGCGTCAGTGGAGGACATCGTCGAACTCGCCGTCCTTCGCGCCCGCGACGAAGGCTGCCATCTCGTCCCGGGTGTAGATGAGTGCCGGCCCGTCCGGGAAGCGCGAGTTCCGGACGGCGAAGGTGTCCGCGGTGAGCCGGGCGACTTCGACGCAGTTGCCGTTGGCCCCGCTGCGCGCGCTCTTGCGCCAGGTCGCGCTGGTCAGACCGCCGGCGGGCATCCCGTTCACGAACTGGTCAGCCATACTTCCCCCAACCTTCGGGTCAGTGCATCTGCGTGGTGCAAATGCACGTGCACTGGCCTTGTGGTGATCACGCTACCACCGGTTACTGCATGGGTAAATGCACGTGCAATTGGCAGCGCAGGCCGGAATCGCAGGGTGAGGAATGGTGCGAATCAGGCCACTCGATCGGGTGACGAGAACTGGCCTTGCTGGCCTTGTTCGATCACCTGCGGTCAGAATTCCCGATCAGAGCTCGGCCCGCTTCTTCAGCAGCATCTGACGCGTGCGATCCGGGGTCTCCGCGTCCACCGTGAGCCGGTCGAAGGCGCGGCCGTACACCTCGAGGTCTTCCGGTTTCTCCAGGTAGGACGCGCCGTTGAGGTGCTCCACGTAGGCGATGTTCGGCAGGTCCGGCTCGGCGAACTGGAGCAGCGAGAAGGCGCTTTCCGCCGCGAACCCGCTCAGGTCGAACGGGACGATCTGCAGCGCGATGTGCGGCAGTTCGGTCAGCTCCAGGAGCTTGTCGATCTGCTCGCGCAGCACACCGGCACCCCCGATCGGGCGTTCCAGGACGGCCGCGTCGAGGACAGCCCACACCCGCGGCGGTTTCGGGCCGGTCAGCACCTTCTGGCGGCGCATCCGCAGGCCCACCTTGCGTTCGGTGTCCTCGTCCCGGCTGTCCGGGTCGCCGTGGCTGACCACCGCCCGCGCGTACCGCTCGGTCTGCAGCAGGCCGGGCACGAACATCAGCTCGTAGGTGCGGATGCGGAAGGCGGCCTCCTCCAGCCCGATGTAGTTGTCGAACCAGCTGGGCACCAGGTCGTTGTAGGGCTGCCACCAGCCGGGCTGGTTGGACTCCTTGACCATCTGCACGGCCCACGCGCGCTCGGCCGGGTCGTGCACGCCGTACATCGTCAGCAGGTCGGTGACGTCGCGTTCCTTGAACCCGACCCGGCCGAGCTCCATCCGGCTGATCTTCGACTCGGACGCGCGGATCTCCCACGCCGCCGTGGCCCGCGTGATGCCGGCCTTCTCGCGGAGGCGGCGCAGCTGGGTGCCGAGGATCATCCGGCGCGCGGTCGGGCCGGTGCCCGGTTCGGAGCCGGGGAGGTCGATGGGAGCCATCAAGGACCCTTCCTCGCAGGAATCACCGGCTATCCAAGTTACATCGCGGCAGGACGCAGTCAAGAGCGGTGTGGTGCAGGGGCCGTTACAGCCGCACCAGCGGCAACCAGTGCCCGAGGTCGGCCCGGGTCCCGGACGCGGTGACCCGGCCCTCCCGCAGCGCGTCCGTCCACTCCAGACGTCCGGTGGCCAGCTCCAGCCAGGTCCGCGGGTCGGTCTCGACCACGTTCGGCGGCGTCCCGCGGGTGTGGCGTGGCCCCTCGACGCACTGCACGGCCGCGAACGGGGGCACGCGCACCTCCACGCTGCGGCCGGGCGCGTCCTGGGCGAGGGTGCGCAGGCTCAGCCGGACGGCGGCGGCCAGTGCCGGCCGGGCGGGCTGGCCGGCTTCTCCGCTCAACCAAGCCGAAACGGCCTGCAGGGCGGTACGCAATTCGGCAGGGTCAACCGGACGCGGTGCGGGCATGATCAGACAGTAGAGTGCACGGGAGCACACTGAGCACAGCGACGCGGAAACACGGGGTTCGCACATGGCGCAGCGGGACGAGGCAGATCGGCTTCTACCCAATCCTCAGCCCGAGCACAAGCCGGGCAAGCCCAAGATCACCGAGGAGATGCGCGCCAACGCCAGGGCGAACCCGAACAGCTGGCTCTACGTGATCGACGAGGCGTTCGACCCGCACGGGCCGGTGCCGTCGTGGGCCGTCGTCGGGGCCTACCCGGTGAACGGGAGCGGCGACATCGTGGAGGACTTCCACCCCAACGATCGTTACCGGCCGTCGCCCAAGGCCCTCGGTTTCCCGGAACCGCGCAACGACCTGGAGCGCCTGCTGCAGCTGGTGCGGACCAATCACCGGCCGGCGAGCGACCTGCCGCCGGTGATCCTCGACGCCACGCTGTTCGTCTACGCGCTGGCCCCCATGCAGCGGACGGTCATCGGGTTCCACAACACCGACGGCCGCGTCCTCGTGCCGGCCTACACCGCCAAGTCGCTGGTGCCGCCGGAGTGGCCGCACGCCCGCGCGGTGCTCGGCCGCGACATGGTGCCGCTGCTCGCCGGGCACGCGGTCGCGATCAACCCGCACGACGTGGTGACCGCGGTCGTCCCGGCCGAGCACCTGGTGGCCGCGCTCGAGCAAGAGCAAAAAGACTAAACATTCCGCGCGGCGAAGCCAGTCGCATCACGCTTTCGAGGTAAGTCGACTCGCAAAAAGACTTCCATAGAGGCATCGTGACGACCATCGGAGGATGGGAGTCGCCGTGCGATTGTGGAGTTCTGAACTGCGCCTGGGCACGCTCCTCGTGTCCGTGGCATTGGGGACGACGGCGCTGTGCGGAGCCGGGGCGTCCACCGCGTCCACACCGGACTACTCGAAGGCGGAGGGCACCTTCGCCGGATCGCAGATCGCCGCGGTCGAAGGCACCGGGGACCCGCCCCGGTTCGCCGCGGACGCCGGGGCCCTCGGGCACGACGTGAGCGGGCACCAGGGCGAGGTGAACTGGCCGGGCGCCTGGGGAGCGGGCGGCCGGTTCGTCTACGTCAAGGCGACCGAGGGCACCGGCTTCATCAACAAGCAGTTCGCCCAGCAGTACAACGGCTCCTACCAGGTCGGCATGGTCCGCGGCGCCTACCACTTCGCGCGCCCGGACGTGTCCGGCGGCCGCGCGCAGGCCGAGTACTTCCTCGCGCACGGCGGCGGCTGGTCGCCGGACGGGCGGACGCTGCCCGGCGCGCTCGACGCGGAGTACAACCCGTACGGCGACGCCTGTTACGGGCTCGACCCGGCGCGGATGGTGGCCTGGCTGCGCGAGTTCTCCGACACCTACCACGCCCGCACCGGGCGATTCCCGGTCATCTACACGTCCACCAACTGGTGGAACCGGTGCACCGGGAACAACGCGGAGTTCGCGCAGTCGAACCCGTTGTGGATAGCGCGGTACCAGCCGACGATCGGTCCGTTGCCCGCCGGCTGGACGCGCCAGTTCATCTGGCAATTCGCGGACTCGGGCGCGCTGCCCGGTGACCAGAATCTGTTCAACGGCGCACTGGACCAGGTCAAGGGATTCGCCGCGAACAACTAATGGCGTAATCCAGTCGAGTTACGACCAAAGTCGGGCGGTCACCGGCAACAGGCACGAATCATCTGCCGGTAACCGTCAATTCACGGGATTCGGTGACATCACAGGTTTTCGTCACCAAGAATCTCGTCCGGGGCGGTCTCCCTGCACACCGGACCGCCCACCGCGAGGGCACAGGAAAGGACTCCGGTCATGTCTGCTCCACAGAAGAGATGGTGGCGGTGCGCCGCGTCCGCCGCCGCGTCCGCCGCCGTGCTCGTGGTCGGCGCACTGGCCCCGGCCGGTGCGGCGCCACGCACCGTCGACGGGATGCCGACCGACGACTACGTCGCTCGTTACGACCACCCGATGGGTTCCCAGATCAGGCGCGTCGAGGGCGACCATTCGACGCCGGAGACGCAGGCGATCGCCGGCGGGGACCTGGTCGCGTCGGTCGAGGGCATCGACGTGAGTGGCCACCAGGGCAACGTCGACTGGGCGGGTTACTGGGGCCAGGGGAAGCGCTTCGCCTACGTCAAGGCGACCGAGGGCACCTACTACACCAACCCGTACTTCGCCCAGCAGTACAACGGTTCCTACAACATCGGCATGATCCGCGGCGCCTACCACTTCGCCACCCCGGACAACGCTTCCGGCGCCACGCAGGCCAACTACTTCGTCGACCACGGCGGAGGCTGGTCCGGGGACGGCAAGACGCTGCCGGGCGCGGTCGACATGGAGTACAACCCGTACGGCTCCACCTGTTACGGCCTGTCGAAGGGGGCGATGACCGGGTGGATCAAGGACTTCAGTGACACCTACCACGCCCGCACTGGGCGCTACCCGGTGATCTACACCAGCACCAGCTGGTGGAGCCAGTGCGTCGACGGGGCGTTCGCCACGACCAACCCGCTGTGGGTGGCGCGGTACTCCTCGAGCGTGGGCGCGCTGCCGTACAACTGGGGGTTCCACACGTTCTGGCAGTACACCTCCAGTCCGATCGACCAGAACACCTTCAACGGCGCCTACGACCGGCTGCAGGTTCTGGCTACCGCCCGCGACTGAGCGGGTACTGCCGCCCGACGTGGCGGGTCTCTCGTCGCTTTCGCCGGTTTCGCCAGGCAGAATGCCCGTGATCAGTGCACGATGTCCGGGCATGGTGGAACCAGGTTCGGCGTCGATACGTCCGAGCAGGGCGTAGCGATCAGGAAGGCGACGTCGATGACCTACCCACCCCAGCCGGGACAGCCGGAATACGGGCAGCAGCCAGATCCGCACGCCCAGCAGCCAGATCCGCACGGCCAGCAGCCGGGCGCCTACCCCCAGTCGGGGGACTTCCCGCAGCAGGGTGGGCAATACGGCCAGCAATACCCGGGCCAGCAGCCCTACGGCCAGCCCGAGTACGGCCAGCAGCCTTACGGTCAGACCGAGTACGGCCAGCAGCCCTACGGTCAGCCCGGGTACGGCCAGCAGTACCCGGGCTACGACCCCAACTACCCGCAGACGGCGCAGTTCGGTTACGGCGCCCCGCCGCCCGGGGGTGGCGGCAGCAAGAAGGGGCTCTGGATCGGCCTGTCGGTCGGTCTCGTCGTGGTGCTCGCGGCGCTCGGCATCACCGGCTTCTGGGCGCCCGGCTTCTTCCTCGGCAGCGACGACGGGCCGCAGGCCACCGCGCAGCAGCTCATCGACGGGATCCAGAAGCACGACAAGGCCGCGCTCACGGCGCTGAAGTGCGCGAACGCCGACGGTGACGTCCAGGACACGATCGACTCGGTCAACGAGGTCGAGAGCGTCCGCATCGGGCAGGTCAAGCAGAACGGCGACAGCGCAACGGTCGACTTCACCGGCACCGCGTCGGGTGAGCAGGGCACCGGCACCGCCACCCTCGCGAGGGTCAACGGCAAGTGGTGCTGGAAGAGCGTGCAGACCCAGCGGGTCAACACCGGTTCCTCGACCCGGTCGTCCTCCTCGCGGTCGAGCCGCAGCAGCAGCTCTTCGTCGAGCTCGTCGTCCGGCAGCAGCACCGGGGGCACCGGCGGCAGCAACGGCAAGGCCATGGTCGAGGACTTCCTGGCCAAGATGGCCGCGGGTGACGTGAACGGTGTGAGCGCGCTGGTCTGCACCGACGCCACGCAGGACAACAAGGACGACGCGCGGGAGGCGGCCGAGAAGCGCGCCAACGTGCGGCCGACCTACGACAACGCCACCGACCGGATGGTGTCCGGCGACCTGAGCGGCACTCAGCAGGGCGAGCAGGTGACCGGACTGTTCTTCGCGGAGAACTTCGACGGCGCGGGCTTCTGCATCTCGGTGTTCGGGGTCTTCTAACCGCGGGATCGGCGGCCGAGGCCGGGGCGCCTCGGCCGCATGATCAGCGCCGCGACGTAGTACGTGCAGGGCGTCGCGGCGCGGTTGGCGTAGGAGAGGGTGACGTCCGCCGCGAGGTAGAGCGAGTCACCCTCGCCCAGTTCCAGGGTCTGCTCATCGATCGTGAGGGTGAGCAGGCCCTGCTGCACGTACAGGAACTCGTGCGAACCCGCCGCGTAGGGCGGGTAGGTGCCGGCCTCGCAACCGGGCGGCAACGTCGACCGGATCCACTCGAAGTTCACGCCGGGCACGACGGGCGTGAGGATGGTCCGCCGCCACCCGCCCGGTTCGTCGACCACGTCTTGGTCCGCGGCCCGGCGGACCACCATCCGCACCGGCTCGGTGAGCAGGTCCGTCAGCGGCAGCCCGAGCCCGTCCGCGATGCGGTCGAGCACCACCACCGTCGGCGCCTTCGCGCCACGCTCCACCGCGGACAGCATGCTGACGCTCACCGCGGACCGGTCGGCCAGCGCCTGCAGGGTCATCCCGCGGTCCGTCCGTGCGGCCTGAATGCGTCGGCCCAGTGCGGCGAGGTTCATGTATTCTATAGTAGTGGTTGATTCTCCTATCGTGAAATCGGTGGTGTCGGCCGATCTGCCGTCGATCGCCGAGATCTACGCCGGTTACGTGCGCGGCAGCACCGCGACGTTCGAACTGGACCCCCCGGACCTGGCCGAATGGACCCGCCGCTGCACCGCCGTGACGGACGCCGGCCTGCCGTTCCTGGTGGCCGAGCTGGACGGCCGCGTCGCCGGGTACGCGTACTGCTCGCCGTGGAAGCCACGCCCGGCCTACCGGCACACCGCGGAGAACTCGATCTACCTCGCGCCGTGGGCGACCGGCCGTGGTGTGGGCGGCGTACTGCTGGACGCGCTCCTGGACAGCTGCCGGGAAGTCGGCCTGCGCGAGGTGATCGCGGTGATCGCCGACCCGGAGCGCAACCCCGCCTCCCCCGCGCTGCACCGCCGCCGCGGCTTCGCCGACATCGGGGTGCTGCGCAACGTCGGCTACAAGCACGACCGCTGGCTGGACACGCTGCTGCTCCAGAAGAGCCTCGCCGGCTAGCTACAGTTCGGCCATGGAAGATCGCCGCGGGCCCTTGCTCGTCACGATCCTGACAGCGGTTGCGCTGCTGGCCGGGGTGAGCGGCTGGCTGCTGACCGACCCGGCCACCAGCCGGGCGGACGCGTTGCGCACCGGCGGGCTGGCCAGTGGCGCGGTGGTCGCGTTGTACGCGTTGTGGCTCAACGACCGCCGGCGCCGCGTCGAGGAGCGCCGCCAGGAAACCGAACGCCAGCGGCACGAGCTGGAACTGCTCCGCGCGGAACGCGACCGCGAACGCGTGACCGACGAACGCTTCGCGAAGTCCGTCGAGCTGCTCGGCTCCGAGGCCGACCAGGTCCGCGTCGGCGCGATGCACGCGCTCGCCGGGCTCGCCCGCGGCAATCCCGGCTACACCCAGACGGTGCTGGACGTGCTCTGCTCCTACCTGCGGCGCCCCTTCCCCCACCCGGCGTACGGCGACGACACCGACGAGGCCGACGCGAACCGCGAGCACCAGGTGCGGCTGACGGCGAAACGGCTGATCCGGCACCTGCTGCCGCACGTCTCCACACCCGACGCACCCGTGTACGACCTCGACCTGACCGGTGCCAGGGTGACGCGGCTGAACCTGTCCGAACGGGTCGTCGGTCAGGTCCTGCTGGAGCACGCGGAGCTCCAGCACGTCACCCAGCTCATGGGTACGCGGTTCCGCCGGCGCGCCTACTTCACCGGGGTCCGGCCCGGCGACGGCCTGTACCTGACCGGGGCCGAGTTCGAGGACACCGCGGTCTTCTCGGAGATGGTTTCCGCGCACGACGTCGTCCTCGACGGCGCCCGCTTCCGCGCCGGCCTGAGCCTCGCCGGGGCGGAAGTGGCGGGGCGCCTGTCGCTGCGGGACGCGGCGGTGGACGGCGGCCTGTACCTGTCCGGGGCGCGGTTCACCGGGGACGCCGACCTCCGGCTCGCCCGCGAGCCCGGCACCGTCGACTTCGCCGGTGCCGAGGTCGACCAGGCGCGGGAGGTCCGCCTTCCCGCGACCTGGTCGCTCGAACCGTCGGCCGGAGGCCGCGCCCGGCTCGGCTGAACCTCAGTCGAACAGCTTGGGCAGCGTGCCCTCGAACGCCTCACGCAGCTCTTCGAAGCCGAAGGTCGCCACGCCCTGGATCTCCAGGCCGCCCGCCTCCGGGTCCACCACGCCGGCCTTGCGCCACGGCAGCCCGCGCGCGGTGCACATCTCGGTGAACCGCAGCTCCTCCGTGCGCGGCACCGCGACCAGCACGCGCCCGGTCGACTCCGAGAACAGCTGCACGAACGGGTCGGCGTCCTCGTCCAGCAGGGCCCGCGCACCGCACTGCCCCACCAGCACCATCTCCACCAGCGCCTGCGCCAGCCCACCGTCGGACAGGTCGTGCGCGGCCGAGATCATGCCGTCCCGCGAACCGGCGACCAGGACCTCCGCCAGCAGCCGCTCGCGGTCCAGGTCGACCTTCGGCGGCAGACCGCCCAGGTGGCCGTGGATGACGTGCGCCCACGCCGAACCACCGAACTCGTCGTGCGTCTCGCCCAGCAGCAGCAGCGTCTCACCGGCCTCGGCGCCGATCCCGGTGGGAATGCGCCGCCGCACGTCGTCGATCACGCCGAGCACACCGACCACCGGTGTGGGCAGGATCGCGGTGTCCCCGGTCTGGTTGTAGAAGCTCACGTTCCCGCCGGTCACCGGGACGCCCAGCTGCGCGCACCCGTCCGCGATGCCGTGCACGGCCTGCTCGAACTGCCACATCACGCCCGGGTCGGTCGGCGCGCCGAAGTTCAGGCAGTCCGTCACGGCCAGCGGGGTGGCGCCCGTGGTCGCCACGTTGCGGTACGCCTCCGCGAGCGCGATCTGCGCGCCGGCGTACGGGTCGAGGTAGACGAACCGGCTGTTGCAGTCGGTCGACACGGCCACGCCGCGGCCGGTCTCCTCGTCGATCCGGATCATGCCGCCGTCGGCCGGCTGCGCCAGCACGGTGTTGCCGCGCACGTACCGGTCGTACTGGTCGGTGACCCAGTCCTTCGACGCCTGGTTCGGCGACGACACCACCTTCAGCAGCGTCTCGCGGAGCTCGTCCGGGGTGGACGGGCGGTGCAGCTCGTCCGGGGTGTCCGCCTGCAAGGCGTCCTGAGTGGACGGACGGGCGACGGGCCGGTCGTACACCGGGCCCTGGTGCGCCACGGTGCGCGGCGGCACGTCCACCACGGTCTCGCCGTGCCACGTCACCACCAGGTGCTCGCCGTCGGTGACCTCGCCGATCACCGTGGCGATCACGTCCCACTTCGCGCACACCGCGAGGAACTCGTCCACCTTGGACGGCTCGACCACCGCGCACATCCGCTCCTGCGACTCGCTGGAGAGGATCTCCGCCGGGGTCATCCCCTCGGCGCGCAGCGGCACCTGGTCCAGCTCGATCCGCATGCCGCCGTCACCGGCCGCGGCCAGCTCGGACGTCGCGCAGGACAGCCCGGCGCCGCCCAGGTCCTGGATACCGACGACCAGCTTCTCGGCGAACAGCTCCAGGCAGCACTCGATGAGCACCTTCTCGGTGAACGGGTCACCCACCTGGACGCTCGGCAGCTTCTTGCGGCCGCCCGTCGTGGATCCGGTCCCGTCTTCGGTGAAGACGTCACTGGCCAGCACCGACACGCCGCCGATGCCGTCCAGACCGGTCCGCGCCCCGAACAGGATGATCTTGTTGCCGGTGCCCGACGCGAACGCCAGGTGCAGGTCCTCGACCCGCATCGCGCCCACGCACAGCGCGTTCACCAGCGGGTTGCCCGCGTAGCTGGCGTCGAACGCGACCTCGCCGCCGATGTTCGGCAGACCCAGGCAGTTGCCGTACCTGGCGACGCCGGCCACCACACCCGGCAGCACGCGGCGGGTGTCCGGCGCGTCGGCCGGGCCGAAGCGCAGCGAATCGGCCACCGCGAGCGGCCGCGCGCCCATCGCGAGGATGTCGCGCACGATGCCGCCGACACCCGTCGCGGCACCCTGAAAGGGCTCCACATAGGACGGATGGTTGTGGCTCTCCACCTTGAACGTGACCGCCCAGCCGTCACCGATGTCGACCACGCCGGCGTTCTCGCCGATGCCGGCGAGCATCTTCGACCGCATCTCCTCGGTGGTGGTCTCACCGAAGTAACGCAGGTGCTTCTTCGACGACTTGTACGAGCAGTGCTCGCTCCACATCACCGAGTACATGGCCAGTTCGGCGTCCGTCGGCCGCCTGCCCAGGATTTCGCGGATGCGCGCGTACTCGTCGTCGGCGAGCCCGAGCTCGCGGTAGGGCTGGGGCAGGTCCGGCGTTTCCGCGGCCCGCTCGGTCGTGTCGATGGCCAGGGTGTCGGTCACGGGTCCCAGGGTACTTGCAGCGCTCTGACCGGCCGAAAATCGGTGGTGTCAGGTGAGCCGGCGCACTTACGCTCCGTTGTCATGCGCCTCCCGTCCCGGCTCACGCCGCTGCGATTCCTGTGCGCGCTCCTGCGGGCGCGGCCGTGGCTCGCCGTGTCCGCGTGCGTGCTGGGCGCCCTGTGGCTGCTGCCGGCCGCACTGCTGCCGCTCGCGATCGGCGCGGTGGTCGAGGACATCCGCGCGGGCGAGGACCTGCTCGGCGGTGCCGGGCTGGTCGTGCTGCTCGGCGTGGCGCAGGCGGTGTGCGGTGGTGCATTGGTCCTCGCGGTGCACACGATGTGGATCCACGGTGCGGCGGCGACCCAGCAGGCGGTGGTCGAGCACACCGCCCGGCTGGGCGCGTCGCTGCGGCCGCAGGCCGAGACCGGTGACGTGATGGCGCTGTCATCGTCGGACAGCAACCAGATCGGCAACCTGTTCGAGGTGGCCGGCCGGTTGTTCGGCTCGGTGGTGGCCTTCCTGACCGTCAGCCTGGTCCTGATCGGGATGTCGCCGCTGCTGGGCACGATCGCGCTGGTCGGTGTTCCGCTCGCGACGCTGAGCATGGGCAAGCTGGTCGCGCCGCTGCAGCGCCGCAAGGGCGCCCAGCGCGAGGAGCTGTCCAGCGTGAACGCGCTGGCCGCGGACATCGTGTCCGGCCTGCGGATCCTCCGCGGGGTGGGCGGCGAGCAGCAGTTCCTCGGGCGGTTCCGGAACGCGAGCCAGCGGGTCCGGCGGGCCGGTGTCGAGGTGGCGCGCAGCGAATCGTGGCTGGTCGGTGCCGAGGTGCTGCTGCCCGGCCTGGTCACGGTGGCGATCACCTGGCTGGGTGCGCGGTTCGTCGCGGCCGGGACGATCACCGTGGGCCAGCTTGTGACGTTCTACACGTCGGCGGCGTTCCTCGTGGTGCCGGTGGCCACCGCGACGGAGTTCACCGCCGCGTTCTCCTCGGCGACGGTGGCGGCGAAGAAGGTCTGCGCCGTGCTCCGGCTGCGGCCGCTGCTGCCCGAGCCGGACGAGCCGGTCGCGCTGCCGGACGGTCCGCTCGAGCTGCACGACACCCGATCCGGGTTCACCGCGGTCGCCGGCAAGCTGACCGTGGTGGACGCGGGCCCCGAGGCCGAGCCGATGGCTGCCCGGCTGGCCCGGTTCACCGACCCCGAGCCCGGTGAGCGGGTGCTGGTCTCCGGCGTGCCCGCCGACCGCGCGGCGCTGGCCGAACTGCGGTCCCGGGTGGTCTACGCACACAACCAGGACCTGTGGTTCTCCGGCGTCCTGCGTGAGCAGATCGTGCCGTCCGAGCGCGCGGCGGTCGCGCTGTGGGCCGCTGACGCGGACGACATCGTCGAGGGCCTGCCCGCCGGGCTGGACGAGCTGATCGGGGAACGTGGCCGCGAGGTGTCCGGAGGGCAGCGGCAGCGGCTGAACCTGGCCCGCGCGCTCGCCCTGAACCCCGACACCCTGCTGCTCGACGAACCGACGTCGGCGGTCGACGCGCACACCGAGGCCCGCATCACCGAACGGGTCACCGAGCTGCGCCGCGGCCGCACGACCGTCGTGTTCACGGAAAGTCCACTGTGGAAAGCAGTGGCGGACGAGGTGGTCACGTGCGCGCGAAGCTAGTCCTCGCGACCGCCGCTGAGGCCCGCCGGTGGGCGCGGAACCTGCTGCGGACCAACCGGCGCGATTTCGGCCTCGCGGTCGGGCTGTTCGGCCTGGCCACGGCCGCCGGGCTGGCCGGCCCGCAGATCCTCGGGCACCTGGTCGACCTCGCCGCGTCCGGGGGCGGCCCGATCGACCTGCTGGCGCTGGCGTTCCTGGTGGTCCTCGTGGTGCAGGCGGTGCTCAAGCGGCTCGCCCGGTTCCGCGCCGGCGTGCTCGGCGAGCGGGTGCTGGCCGAGACGCGCGAGGGGTTCGTCGAGCGCGCGCTGCGGCTGCCGCTGAGCACGGTCGAGGCGGCCGGCACCGGTGACCTGATCAGCCGCGCGACCACCGACGCCGACCGGATCGACTTCTCGGTGCGCAACGCGATCCCGCAGATCTCGATCTCGCTGATCACGATCGTGGTGACGGTCGCGGGCATGATCGTCACCTCGCCGTTGCTGTCGCTCGGGCTGCTGGTGTCGGCGCCGATCCTGGTGCTGACCCTGCGGTGGTACCTCCGGCGCGCACCCCGGATCGTCGAAACGATGCTCGACCAGTGGTCCCAGGTGCAGTCGAGCCTGCACGAGACGACGGAGGGCGCGCGCACGGCCGAGGCGCTCGGCCTGACCGCGCGGCGGATCGAACTCGGGCACCGCGCGCTCGCCGGGGCGGTCCGCGGCGAGCGGCGACTGCGTGACGTCACCGTGCGCTGGATCCCGTGGCTGCAGATCACGCAGGTCGTGCCGGTCGCGGCGGTGCTGCTGCTCGGCGGCTGGGCCTACCGCGAGGGGCTGGTCGGGCTGGGCACGATCACCACGATGGTGGTCTACGTCCAGGCGCTGGCCGGGCCGATCGAAGAGGCCATGTGGTGGATCGAGGACCTGCAGGTCTCCGGCACCGCGCTGCGCCGCGTCCTCGGCGTGCGCGGCGAGGCGATGCGGGCCGGCGGTCCGCGGCCGCGCGGCCGGGAGATCGTGGTGCGGGACGTGCACTACGGCTACTCGGCCGGGCGCGAGGTGCTGCACGGGATCGACCTGCGGGTGCCGCCCGGCGAGCGGCTGGCGATCGTCGGCCCGTCCGGCGCGGGCAAGTCGACGCTCGGCCGCTTGCTGGCCGGGGTCGCGGCACCCAGTGCCGGCTCGGTGACGATCGGCGGTGCGGAGGTGTCCGAGCTGGCCGAGGACGTGCTGCGCGGCGAGGTGCTGCTGCTCACCCAGGAGCACCACGTGTTCTCCGGCACGCTGCGGGAGAACCTGACGCTGCCGGCGGGGTCCTGGCCGGACGCGGAGCTGGTGCGGGCGTTGACGGCCGTCGGGCTGGGTGAGTGGTTCGCCGGGCTGCCGGACGGCCTGGAGACCCGGCTCGGCTCGGGAGCGCTGCCGGTGCCGGCGGCGACCGCGCAGCAGCTCGCGCTGGCGCGCGTGGTGCTGGCCGATCCGCACACCGTGGTGCTCGACGAGGCGACCTCGCTGCTGGACACGTCGTCCGCGCGGCACCTGGAGCGGTCGTTGAGCGGAGTGCTGGAGGGCCGGACGGTGATCGCGATCGCGCACCGGCTGCACACGGCGGCGGTCGCCGACCGGGTCGCCGTGCTCGAGGCCGGCCGGATCACCGAACTCGGCACCCACACCCAACTGCTCGCCGCCGGCGGCCCGTACGCGCGCCTGGTGGCCGCCGCCCACGTCGGCTGAGCCGCCACCCCACCCCCCGGAGCCGCCAACACGCGGCCAGGAGGCGCCAACGCGCCGCCCGCGGGAGCCAACACGCCGCCCCGAGGAGCCAACACGCCACCCGCGGGAGCCAACACGCCCGCCTCGGCGTGTTGGCCGGTGCGGGCGCCGTGTCTGTCGTTCCCGGCGCCGTGTTGGCCGGTGCGGGCGCGGTGTTTGCCGGTGCGTGAGGCGCAAACACGCGGGGGAGCCAACACGCCGCGCGGAGCAGCGAACACGCTGCCTGGGGGAGGCAACATGCCGCCCGCGGGAGTCAACACCCCGGCCCCAGCGTGTTGGCCGGTGCGGGCGCCGTGTTTGTCATTCCCGGCGCCGTGTTGGCCGGCGCGGGAAGCGCCAACACGCTGCGCGAGGCAGCCAACACGCCGCGCGGAGCAGCGAACACGCCCCCCGCAGGCGCCAACACGCCGCCCGGGGGAGCCAACACGCCGCCGGGAGGCGCCAACACGGCGCCGGGAGCAGCGAACACGCCGCCCGGGGGAGCCAACACGCCGGGCGCGGGTGTGTTTGCCGTTCCCGGCGCCGTGTTTGCTGGTGTGGGTGGGGTGTTGGCTGGTTGGGGTGGGGTGGGGGCGTCGGGTCAGGCGCTGACCAGGCTGTCCACGACGCTCAGGAACACGCCGAGGCCGTCGTCGCTGGGGCCGGTGAGCGCGTCGATCGCGTGCTCGGGGTGCGGCATCAGCCCGACGACACGGCCGTTGGCGCTGCAGATTCCGGCGATGTCGTCACGCGAGCCGTTCGGGTTCTCGCCCACGTAGCGGAACACCACGCGGCCCTCGCCCTCCAGTTCGTCCAATGTGGACTGGTCCGCGACGTAGCCACCCTCGCCGGACTTCAGCGGCACCAGCACCTCGGCGCCGGCCTCGTAGCGGGTCGTCCACGCCGTCGTGTTGTTCTCCACCCGCAGCCACTGGTCCCGGCACACGAAGTGCAGCTTCTTGTTCCGCACCAGCGCGCCCGGCAGCAACCCGGCCTCGCACAGAATCTGGAAGCCGTTGCAGATGCCCAGCACCGGCATGCCGCCCTTGGCCGCGTCGATGACCGACGACATGACCGGGGCGAAGCGGGCGATCGCGCCGCAGCGCAGGTAGTCGCCGTAGGAGAACCCGCCGGGCACGATCACCGCGTCCACCCCGTGCAGGTCCTCGTCGGCGTGCCACAGGTTCACGGCCTCCGCGTCGATGTAGCGGGCGGCGCGGGCCGCGTCCACGTCGTCGAGCGTGCCGGGGAAGGTGATGACCCCGATCTTCACGAGAGCCTCCGCACGGTCCACTCCTCGATCACCGGGTTCGCGAGGAAGCCTTCGGCGATCTTGGCGAGCGTCTCGTCGTCGACCGAGTCGTCGACCTCGAGCTCGAAGTGCTTGCCCTGGCGCACCGAGGTGACCCCGGTGAAGCCGAGCCGCGGCAGCGCCCCGGCGACGGCCTGACCTTGCGGGTCGAGGATCTCGGGCTTGGGCATGACGTCAACCACCACACGGGCCACGGCGGGTCGCTCCAGTAATCGCAGGTAGGCGGTACCCACAGATTCTAACCGTGACGCGCAGCGTCTCCGCTGAGGGTGGTCGTGGGGAAGCGGCCGGAGTGACGCAGGTAACCCGGCGGTGCAGCATCCGGCGCGGACTCAGTTCACGACCTCGACCACGTCACCCGGGCGCAGTGCCTGGTAGAAGGCGACCGCGTCGGAGTGCGAGAGGTGCACGCACCCGTGCGACTGCGCACGCAGGCTGCCCTCGTGGAACGCCACGCCGGTGCTGGTGAAGAACACCGAGTACGGCATCGGGCCCTGGTACTCCCGGCTGTAGTGGTCGATGTCCTTGTACTGCACGCGGAACGTGCCGGTGGGCGTCCGGTGCCCGGGCCTGCCCACGGTGACCGGCACCGGTCCCCGGGTCACCCGGCCGTTGTCGGCGAGCCAGGCTCGGTTGGTGTGCAGCTGGAGACAGACCTTCGCCTGCGAACCGCACGGCGTTTCCGCTGCTTGTGCGGCCGGCGCGGCGATCCCGATCGTACCGAGGATCGCCGCCCCCGCCGCGATGCCGATGATCTTTCGCATACGGGCGGCTACCCGCTAACGCCGCCGGCCATACAACCCGGTGACGAGTTTCCGGACGAGATCGTCGGTTTTCCCGGTCCGGTCGAACGTCGTCAGCTTGAGCGGCACCGCGAACCGCTGCCGGGCGACCGCCTTCGGACGCGCGAACTCACGCAGGCCCTCCGGTCCGTGGATCCGCCCGAAGCCGGAGTCGCCGACGCCGCCGAACGGCAGCGCGGCGGTGCCGGCGAACGAGAACGGTGCGTTGATCGAGATCATCCCGGCCTTGAGCCGCTGGGCCAGCCGGGTGGCGTTGCGGCGGGCGAAGACCGTGGAGCCCAGCCCGTAGGCGGTGGCGTTGGCCTTGTCGACCGCCTCGTCCATGTCGCGCACCTTGGCGATGGTCATGGTCGGTCCGAACGTCTCCTCGCGCACCGCCGCCGAATCCTCCGGCACGTCGACCAGGACGGTCGGCTCGACGAACCGGTCGCCCACCCCGCCGCCCGTCAGCGCGCGGCCACCGCGGGCGAGGGCGTCGGCGATGTGCCTGCGGACGACGTCCAGCTGCGCCGGCATGGTCATCGGGCCGTACTGCTCACCCGGCCTGACCCGGCGGGTCAGCTCCACGACCTTGTCCACGAACCGGTCGTAGACCTGTTCGTGCACGTACACGCGCTCGACCCCGATGCAGGTCTGGCCGGAGTTGGAGAACGCGCCCCACACGGCCGCGTCGGCGGCCGCGTCCACGTCCGCGTCGGCGTCGACGATCAGCGGGTCCTTGCCGCCGGCCTCGATCACCACCGGCGTGAGCGTCTCCGCGGCCGCCGCCATGATCTTCTTGCCGGTCGCGGTGGAGCCGGTGAACGCGATCTTGTCGACGCCGGCGCCGACGAGCGCCGCGCCGGTCGCGCCGAAACCGGTGATCACCTGCAGCACCGGGTACTCGGGCGCCACCTCGGCGAACGCGTCGGCCAGCCACTGGCCGACTCCCGGGGTGTACTCGCTCGGCTTGAACACCACGGCGTTGCCGGCCGCGAGCGCGTACGTGATCGAGCCCAGCGGGGTGTAAACGGGGTAGTTCCACGGCCCGATGACGCCGACCACGCCCAGCGGCTGGTACTCGACGCTGGCCGTGTGGTTGGACAGCAGCAGCCCGGCCGGGCGGCGTTTGCGCCCGAGCACCTTGCGTGCGTTGCGGGCGGCCCAGTGGATGTGCTCGACGGCGAGGACGACCTCCAGCTGCGCGTCTCCGGCCGGTTTGCCGGTCTCCCGGCTGACGACCGCACACAGCTCGGCCATGCGGTGCGTGATGACGGCGTTCCACCGGCGCAGCCGCTCGGCGCGTCCCTCGAACCCCAGGCCCGCCCACCAGGCGGCGGCCTGCCGTGCGCGGTCGACCGCGGCTTGGACGTCCTCCGCGGTGTGCACCGGGTACGTCCCCACGACCTCGTCGGTGGCCGGGTCCAGCGAGTCGAACGTGTCCCGGACGGCTGACGGTTTCGGCTCCACGGCGGTCATCGGCGGCCTCCTTACTACTGTTCAGTAGCCTCAGCATGGCACACCTGGTGGCCGAGCTCACTCCCCCGAGCGGTGCGACCGGTTCAGCGGACCGCCCGCCCGGAGTGATCTTGGCGGCGGCGATCCGGCGGTCCTACGCTGAACCCGACCGAAGGCGGAGGAGTCAACCATGCGAGTAGTCCATTTCGGACACGCCTGTGTCCTGCTGGAGACGGGCAACGCGCGGATCCTGCTCGATCCCGGCGCGTTCTCGGAAGGTTTCGAGGGCGAGCGTGAGCTGGACGCGGTCCTGATCACCCACCAGCACTTCGACCACATCGACAGCGAGAAGCTGCCCAAGCTGCTCGAGGCCAACCCGGGCGCGAAACTGGTCGTCGACCGGGGCACGGAAGAGACCGTGCGCAAGCTCGGACTCGAGTACCAGGTCGTCAACCCGGGCGATGCGCTCGAGATCGGCGGCGCCGCGATCAACGTCGTCGGCGGGCAGCACGCCGTCATCCACGCCGACATCCCGGTCATCCCGAACGTCGGCTACCTCGTCGACCACGGCGCCTTCTACCACCCGGGCGACTCGTTCTTCGTGCCCGAGCAGCAGGTCGACGTGCTCGGCCTGCCCACCGGGGCGCCGTGGCTCAAGGCTGGGGAGGCGGTGGACTACCTGCGTGCCGTCGCGCCGCGGGTCGCCGTGCCGATCCACGAGGCGGTGCTCGCGAACCCGGCGATGCACTACGGCCTGTTCACCAACCTGGCGCCGGAGGGCACCGAGGTGCGCGTGGCGGCGCGCGGCGAGGACGTCAAGCTCCGGTAGGTCGTGCCGAAGGCGCGGTTCTCCAGCGCGACGTCGACCGCGTCGAGGAACGCGTGCCGGAGACCGGGCCGGGCCAGGTCGGCCGCGTCGATGCCGAGCCGCACGAGACCGCCACGCCGGGCGGCCCGCGCCGAGGCCAGCACGAGCGCGAACGCCCGCACGGTCTCGGTGCGATGGTGGTGCGCGGCGAAGCTGTGCACCCGCGACCGGTGGACGGTGCGGGTGCGCAGGTCGTGCACCGCGGCGAGGTCGGCGCACAGCGCGAAGTGCTCGGCGGCCGCGGCGAGCGTGCCCGGTGAGGCGAGCCACCGCGGCGGGGCGAACCCGTCCGCGGCCAGGCCCAGCTCCTCCAGTGCGGCCTTGGCGGCGATCATCCGCAGCCGCGCCTCGTGCGCGGGCAGGCCGGCGAACTCGGCCTTCCGGTGCAGGGTGACGACGCGGTGGCTGGGTGGGATGCGGTGGTCGTAGCCGTGCAGCAGGAGACCGTCACCGCGGCCGGCGCGGTCCCGCACCCAGGCGGTGACGGCCGGGCTGCGTCCCGTGCCCGGCGCGACGAGGAGGGACAGGGGGACGGTGCGGCGGTCCAGCTCCGCGGCGAGTTCGGCGCAGCGGTGCAGCGTCCGCGGACCGATGCCGGACAGCGAGACCAGCAGACGGGCGTCCATGGCACCCAGCGGACCAGATCGTCATGACCAGGCTCTTACCCGCGGGTGACGGCAACCATGACGGGAGCTGACAGGGTTCACCGCCACGCTCGGAGGCATGAGCGATGAACTGAGCGGGAAGGTCGCCCTCGTCGCGGGCGGCACGCGCGGGGCGAGCCGGGCGATCGCGGTGGAGCTGGGGCGCAGGGGCGCGTTCGTGTACGTCACGGGGCGGACCTCCGGTGCGCACCGGTCCGAGGTGAACCGGCCGGAAACGATCGAGGGCACGCTGGAGCGGATCACCGCCGCGGGCGGCACGGGGGCGGCGATCCGGGTGGACCACCTCGACCCGGAGCAGGTGGCGGCGCTGGCCGAGCGGATCGACCGCGAGCAGGGGCGGCTGGACATCCTCGTGGACGGCGTCTGGGGCGGCGACGAGTACATCGGCTGGGGCAAGGCGGTGTGGGAGCTGCCGCTGGAGCACGCGCTGCGGTCGGTCCGCCTGGGGATCGACGCGCACCTCGTGACCAGCCACTTCCTGTTTCCGCTGGTCATCCGCCATCGCGGGGGGCTGGTCGTGGAGATGACCGACGGGACCGAGGAGTACAACCGGAAGTTCCGCGAGGGCACGTCGATCGGCTTCTACGTGGCGAAGGCGGCCTCGCACAGCATCGTCAAGGCCGAGGCGCACGACCTCGCCCCGCACGGCGGGACGGCCGTGGCGCTGACGCCGGGGTGGTTGCGGTCCGAGGCGATGCTGGAGCACTACGGCGTGACCGCGGAGACCTGGCGGGACGCGCTGGAGAAGGAGCCGCACTTCGCCATCTCGGAGTCGCCGGTGTTCGTCGGGAGCGCCGTGGCCGCGCTGGCCGCCGATCCTGATCACGCGCGGTTCTCCGGGCAGACGCTGAACAGCGGGCAGCTGGCCAGGATCTACGAGTTCGACGACGTGGACGGCAGCCGCCCGGACGCGTGGCGCTACATCGACGAGGTGGTCGAGCCCGGCAAGCCCGCGGACGTGACCGGCTACCGGTGACGGTCGGCCATCCGCCGTGCCGCGTCCGCGAACGCGGCGCGCACGGCGGGTGGCTCCACGACCTCCACGTGCACACCGAGCCCGAGCAGCATGCTCGCCGCGATGTCGGGTTGTTCGAGGCCGAGCTCGACCTCCACCCAGCCGTCGTCGTCCGGCGGGCCGGCGGCGTCGAGCGCGGCGAGCGCCAGGTCGGAGTCCACGACCTGGGGCAGCATCCGCACCCCCCACCTGCTCAGGCGCAGCCGCACCGGGTGCCGGTGCACCGAGCGTTCGAACTGCGCCGAGGACTTCTGCCACCAGCCCGCCAGGTCGAAGCCGGTGGGCCGGTCGAACCGGTCGTCGAGCAGTTCGACGGTGCTGATCTTGCTGACGCGGTAGGTCCGGGTGGCCTCCCCGGCCCGCGCCACCAGGTACCAGACCCCCGCCTTGAGGACCAGGCCCAGCGGTTCGAGGACGCGCTCGACGAGGTCGTCACCGCGGCGGTAGGTGATGCCGGCGCGGCGCTGCTCCCACACCGCGCGAGCGATGTCGGCGAGGTGCTCGGCGTCCTCCTCCGAGCGGAACCAGCCGGGCGCGTCCAGGTGGAACCGCTGGGCGAGGTGCTGGGCCTGCTCCCGCAGCGGGGCGGGCAGGGTCGCGGACACCTTGGCGTGCGCCGCGGAGACCGCCGTGCCGAGACCCAGTTCGGCGAGCGCGCGCGGCACGCCCATCGCGAAGATCGCCACCGCTTCCCGGGAGGTCAGACCGTCCAGCCGGGTGCGCCAGCCCTCGACGAGGCGGACCCCGCCGTACCGGCCCGTCTCCGTCCACAGTGGAACACCGGCGGCCTGCAGCGCGGCGATGTCGCGGTGCATGGTCCGCTCCGACACGCCCAGCGCGTCGGCCAGCTCCCCCACGGTCGCGCTGCGCCTGCTCTGCAGGGTGAACAGCAGGGCCACCAGACGTTCCGCGCGCATGACTCCGATGATGCCCGAGCCGGGCGTGCACCCTTTCGCGATCCCGCGTGCTCTTGTGGGTGGTGACGTCAGGAGGGAGCAGTGGGATGGTGGCCGACCGCGGTTGGGCGAGCGAGCAGTTGATCAGGGCCGCGCAGGACGGGGACCTCGAATCGATCACCGCGGTGGTGCACGGGGCCGATTCGCACGTGCGGCGCTTCGCCGCACGTCTGTGCGCCACGCCGCTGGCGTGCTGGATGTTCCGGATCGTCTCGAACGAGTGCCTGCGGCGCCTGCGGCGGCCGGCCCGGCGACCGGTCAGAGGATCGGCTGCGGAACGTACTTCGACGCCTCCGGGAAGCGCTCCAGCACGTCCTCCACCCGCTGCACCACCGCCGCGACCTGGGCGGGTGCCACTCCGGTGAACGAAATCCGGTCAGCCAGCAAGCCGTCCAGGGCGGCCCGGTCCAGCGGCAACCGCTCGTCGGCGGCGAGCCGGTCCAGCAGGTCGTTCCCGGCGCCCTTTTCCCGCATCGCCAGCGCCACCCCGACCGCGTGCTCCTTGATCGCCTCGTGCGCGGTCTCCCGGCCCACGCCGCCGCGCACCGACGCCATCAGCACCTTCGTCGTGGCCAGGAACGGCAGGTACCGCTCCAGCTCGCGAGCCACCACGGCCGGGAACGCACCGAACTCGTCGAGCACCGTGAGGAACGTCTCCAGCAAGCCGTCCAGCGCGAAGAACGCGTCCGGCAGCGCGACCCGGCGCACCACCGAATCCGACACGTCCCCCTCGTTCCACTGGTCGCCGGCCAGCTCGCCGGTCATCGATGCGTACCCGCGCAGCACCACGGCCAGCCCGTTCACCCGCTCGCACGACCGCGTGTTCATCTTGTGCGGCATCGCCGACGAACCGACCTGACCCGGTTGGAAGCCCTCGGTCACCAGCTCGTGCCCGGCCATCAGCCGGATCGTCTTCGCCAGGCTCGACGGCGCCGCCGCCAGCTGCACCAGCGCGGACAGCACGTCGAAGTCCAGCGACCGCGGGTACACCTGCCCGACGCTGGTGAACGTGCGCGCGAACCCGAGGTGGCCGGCGATCCGCCGCTCCAGCTCGGCCAGCGTCTCCGCGGACCCCAGCAGGTCCAGCATGTCCTGCGCCGTGCCCACCGGGCCCTTGATGCCGCGCAACGGGTACCGGCCGATCAGGTCGTCCAGCCGGTCGAACGCCACCAGCAGCTCGTCGGCCGCGGTCGCGAACCGCTTGCCCAGCGTCGTCGCCTGCGCGGCCACGTTGTGCGACCGCCCGGCCATCACCAGCTCGGCGTGCTCCACCGCGAGCGCGGCTAGCCGCGCCAGCACCGCCGCCACCCGCGAGCGGATCAGCTCCAGCGACCGGCGGATCTGCAATTGCTCGACGTTCTCGGTCAGGTCCCGCGAAGTCATGCCCTTGTGCACGTGCTCGTGCCCGGCGAGCGCGTTGAACTCCTCGATGCGCGCCTTCACGTCGTGCCGGGTGACCCGCTCCCGCTCGGCGATGCTGCCCAGGTCGACCTGGTCCAGCACCCGCTCGTAGTCCTCGACGACCCCGTCCGGCACCTCGACACCCAGCTCCCGCTGGGCGCGCAGCACGGCGATCCACAGCTCGCGCTCGAGCTTCACCTTGTTCTCCGGCGACCACAGGGTGACCAGCTCGGGCGACGCGTAGCGGCCGGCGAGGACGTTCGGGATCTGCGGTTTCGTCACGACCCAAGCTTAGAGAGCGCCCGCGCCAGCCTCGCCCGCGCCACCGCCCGTGGATCCGGATCGACCTCGATCAAGGCGTTGACCACGGCACCGTCGACGATCACGATCAGCTCGTCCAGCATGTCCGGCTCGACGACCAGCCCGGACCGGGCGAAGATCTCGGTCAGCAGCTCCCGCAGCTCGGCGCCGAGCGCCCGCATCAACGGCCGCAGGTACGGCCGCCGCCCGGTGGCCACCAGCCGCTCGTAGCGCAGCAGCACCGCCTCGTACCCCGGGTCCTCGCCGAGCAGCTGGTCCAGGACCAGTTCCACGACGCTGTCCACGCCCCGCGGTTCGGCGGGCAGCTCGTCCAGCTGGGCCCGGCCCTTCGCCAGCTCGGAACGGCCGTGGTGCTCGGCGGCGGCACTGATGAGGTCGTCGAGCGAGTCGAAGTAGTACGTCGTGGACGCCAGGGGCAGACCGGCCCGTTCGGCGACCGCACGGTGCCGGATCGCGTCGAAACCGCCCTCGACCAGCAGCGCGGCCGCGGCCTCGACCAGCGCCGCCCGCCTGCGCTCACCCTTCGGTGTGCTCGCCCCGGACGTCATGGCCGCCCATCTAACCAGCTAGAAGCGCGACGCGAGCGCGGTGGCGATCCGCGCCACATCGGTTGCCGGCGGCGCGGCGCTGCCCGGCGCCGGCGTGCTCAGCACGATCAACGTCCCGCCGTGCGCGGTCGCCCGCTCGTCCGCCACCGCCCCGCCGGTGAGCTCCGGGAGCTGCACGCTCGCGCCCGGCGGCAGCACCGTGGCCGACACCGTCCCGGTCCGGCCGTCGATCGCGACGCCGTAGCTCACCGAGCGCGACCCCGGCGTGCAGACGTCCCCGGGGCGCGGCCCGGTGACGCCGGTGGCCGGGAGCTCGCCAGCGAGGGCGGTGGCGAGCTCCCGGTCCACCTTGTCGCACCCGGAGGTGCCCTCGGCCCGCGGGCCGTTCTCCCCGGCGGTCCCCTCTCGTCCCTGCATGGCGGAGGGGCCGGGAAGGCTGGAAGCGGACGGGAGACGCAACGGGGTGTTCACCGGTTGCTCCGGGCCCGCGACATGATCCGATTGAGTGGATCTAGGGGGGACGAAACCGGCAATACCGGCACCGAGCAGGGCGAACACCACGCACAGTGATGCCACCGCGATCGTCGTCCGGCGCCGCGCGGCGGCCCGGGCGGACGCCTCCCGCACGTCCCGCACGTCGAAGCGCGCCGGGGGCGGCTCGCCCGGCGCGGCGCGGAACAACTCCCTCAGCTGGTGCTCATCCACCGGCCTCCACCTCCTCGCCCAGCGCCTCCCGCAGTCGCGCCAGCCCACGGGCCGTCTGGCTCTTCACGTTGCCCTCGCTGCAGCCCAGCACCGCCGCGACACCGGCCACGTCCAGGCCCTCGAAGTACCGCAGCACCAGCACCGCCCGCTGTTTCGGCGGCACCTCGCGCAGCCCGGCCAGCAGGTCCGCGCGCGTGACGACCTGCTCGTCGAGCCGGGCACCGGCGGATTCGGGCTCGGGCAGCCGCTCCACCTGCCGTTCCCGGCGCCAGGGCCGCCGCGACTCGTCGATGGCCGCGCGGACCAGCGTCCGCCGCAGGTAGGCGTCGGTCGCGGCGCGGTCCCGGATGTGGTTCCACTTCCGGTGCAGCGCCACGAACGCCGTCTGCGCGAGGTCGTCCGCCCGGTGCCAGTCCCCGCAGAGCAGGTACGCCGCCCGGCGCACGGCGTCACGCCGGGCCGCGAAGTACTCCGTGAAGTCCTGTTCGGGGTCGTGCACGCCCTCGTCCACGCGTCCAGGCTCTCCGCTCGTCGGTCCCGGCGTAAAGACGGAACCGCCCGGACGGTGGGTTGCACCTTCTTGAAGATCATCTAAATGGTGTGATGTGATCTGACTGTGACCTCAGAAGCCACTCCATTGATCGACTTCCGCTCTGACACCGTCACTCGTCCGGACGACGAGATGCGCAGAGCGATGGCGGCCGCTGAGGTCGGTGACAACGTGATCGACGTGGACCCGACGGTCCGGGAGCTGGAGGAGCGGGCGGCTGCGGTCCTCGGCATGCCGGCCGCGCTCTGGACCCCCAGCGGCACGATGGCCAACCTCGTCGCGCTGTCGGTCCACCTCGAGCGCGGCGACCGGTTCCTCGCGCCGAAGAACGCGCACGTGCTGACCAACGAGCTGGGCTCGGCGGCCTGGCTGGCCGGAGGCATGCCCGAGGCGCTGGAACACGACGGCGGTCCGGGCCGCCCGAAGCCGGAGACGGTCGCGGCGGCCACCGGTCCCCGTGGCGGCCCCTACTACACGCTGCGCACCACGCTCCTGTGCCTGGAGAACACCCACAACGCGGCCGGCGGCGCGGTCATCCCGCCGCACGAGCACGCGCAGTTGCTGTCCACCGCCCGGCAGGCCGGCCTGCGGGTCCACCTCGACGGCGCCCGCATCTGGCACGCCGCCGTCGCGCTCGGCCTGCCGCCCGCCGCGCTGACCGTGGGCGTGGACAGCGTGTCCGCCTGTTTCAGCAAGGCCCTCGGCGCGCCGGCCGGGTCCGTCGTCGCGGGCAGCCGCGAGTTCGTCGAGCGGGCCCGCCGGATGCGGCAGATGCTCGGCGGCGGCATGCGGCAGATCGGGGTGCTCGCCGCGGCCTGCCTGATCGCGCTCGACCGGGTCCCGCTTCTGGCCGAGGAACACGACAAGGCCCGGCGGCTGGCCCACGGGCTCCGCGAGCTGGGCTGGGAGGCCGAAACCCCGGAGACCAACATCGTCCTGGCCCCGGTCGCCGACATCGCGGTGACGCTCGCGTCGTTGCAGGCGCAGGGCGTGCTCGCGCTGCCGATGGCCGGCAAGGTGCGGTTCGTGCTGCACCGGGACGTCTCGGCCGCGGACGTGGACGAGGCGCTGCGCCGCATCAAGGCCGGTGGTCACCCGTGACCGGATGGGTGGTGTTCGACTACGGCGAGGTGATCTGCGGCCGGACGACCGCGTTGCCGGACCTGGCGGCCACACTGGGCGTGCCGCTTGCCGACTTCGAGCCGCACTACTGGCGGCTGCGGGACGGCTACGACCGCGGCAGTTCCGATCTGGAGTACTGGGGCGGGATCGGCGCGGCGCTCGGCGTCGGAGTGGACGAGTCCACCGCGGACACGCTCACCGGCATGGACATCCGCGGCTGGTCGGACGTCCAGCCGTCGTCCCTGGAGCTGGTGGCCGGGCTGAGCGAGGCCGGTGTGCCGCTGGCGCTGCTGTCGAACGCGCCGTCCTCGTTCGCCCGGTTCGCCGAGCGGCAGGACTGGATGCGGCACTTCCGGGTGCGCGTGTTCTCCGGCGACGTGGGCGTCGCGAAACCGGACCCGGAGATCTTCGAACTGCTCGTCGCCCGCCTCGGCGTGCCGGCGGGCGACTGCGTGTTCTTCGACGACCGTCAGTCCAATGTGGATGGAGCTCGAGCCGCGGGCCTGCGCGCGCACCGCTGGGACGGCGCCGAGGCCGCGCGGGCGGTGCTCTAGGGCCGGAGCTGCTTGCGCTCCTTGTTGTTCTTGATCGCGTTGTAGGCGGCGGCGCCGAGGAAACCGACCCCGCCGATGACGGCGATCCACAGCACGGCCTTGAACAGGAAGCCGACCACCGATCCGATCACCATGAACGCGAGCCAGGCGATGATCAGCGCGCCGACGATCTTCCAGAACATGGCTTCCCCTCCGGTTGGGCCACGCGGGCTCGGTCGTCCCGCTACGAGCAGCCTCGCACGGCTGACCGCGGGGATGCCCGTGTTTTCGTCAACGTTCAGGGAAAACCGGGGGTTCCCCCGGAGAGCCAGCCGCCGAGCCGCCGCACGCCCTCGGTGACGTCCGCGGTCGCCCCGGCGAACGAGAACCGGACGAACTTCCCGCCGTCGACCGGGTCGAAGTCGATGCCGGGGGTGATCGCGACCCCGGTGTCGGCGAGCAGGCGCTGGCACCAGCTCAGGCTGTCGGTGGTGTGCGCGGACACGTCGGCGTAGGCGTAGAAGGCCCCGTCGACCGGGGCGACGCGGTCCAGCCCGATGCCCGCCAGGCCGTCCAGCAGCAGGTTCCGGTTGCGCCGGTAGTGCGCGACGTGCCCGTCCAGCTCCGCGTAGGAGTCCGGTTCGAACGCGGCGACCGCGGCGTGCTGGGCGAGCGCGGGCGCGCAGATGTTGAGGTTGCCGGTGAGCACGTCGACCGCGCGGTGCAGGCGTTTCGGCGCGAGCATCCAGCCCAGCCGCCAGCCCGTCATGGCGAAGTACTTGGAGAACGAGCCGAGCACGATGGATTCGGCGGTGGACTGCCACGCGCAGCCGGGCTCGGTGCCGTAGGAGATGCCGTGGTAGATCTCGTCGCTGATCAGTTGCACGCCGCGGGACGAGCACCAGCCGGCGATGGCGGCCAGCTCACCCGGCGGCAGCATCGTGCCGGCCGGGTTGGCCGGGCTCGCGACGATCAGCCCGTCGATCGGGCCCAGCTCCTCGAGCAGGTCGACGGTCGGCTGGAAGCGGGTGCTCTCGTCGGTGGCGAACTCGACGACCTCGCAGCCCAGGGCGGACAGCAGGTTGCGGTAGGCCGGGTAGCCGGGCCGGGCCATGGCCACGCGGGCACCCGCGTCGAACGCGGACAGGAACGCCAGCAGGAACCCACCGGAGGAGCCGGTGGTGACGATGACGTCCTCCGGGCTGACGGTCATGCCGTACCGGCGGTCGTAGTGCCCGGCGATGGCCTCCCGCAGCTCCGGGATGCCGAGCTGGACGGTGTATCCCAGGTTCTGGTCGCGAAGCGCCCGCGCGGCGGCTTCCCGCACCGGCTTCGGCGCACCCGCGCTCGGCTGTCCGGCGGCGAGACTGACGACGTCACCGTGGGTGCGCTGCCGCGCGGCCGCCGCGGAGAGCACCTCCATGACGTGGAAGGGCGCGACGTCCGCCCGCTTGGCCGGACCGGGGAACGAGGCTGAGGCGACCATGGGCTCAGCCTAGGAGGTGGGACGATCCCGCCCGGATGGGCAGGTCCCGGACGCCCCCGCCCGTCCCGGCGCCGTGTTGGCCGCCGCCGGCGCCGTGTTCGCCGCCGCGGGCGCCGTGTTCGCCGGTGCGGGCGCCGTGTTGGCCGGTGCTGGCGGGGTGTTGGCCGGTGCTGGCGGGGTGTTGGCCGGTGCTGGCGGTGTGTTTGCCGGTGCGGGCGGTGTGTTCGCCGCCGCGGGTGGCGTGTTGGCCGCTGGTGGCGTGTTTGCCGGCGCGGGTGGCGTGTTGGCCGGTGCGGGCGCTGTGTTCGCCGCCGCGGGCGCCGTGTTGGCCGCCGCGGGCGCCGTGTTCGCCGGTCCGGGCGGTGTGTTTGCCGGTGCGCGCCGCGCTGCGCTGGCGACCGCGACCGGCAGCACAAGGAAGCGGCAGCACAAGGAAGCGACTACCCCTCAGAACTCCCCCCGCTCCCGATCCCCAGCCCGCTTCGGTCGCCGGCCAGGGGTGTCAAGGCACGCTGTCCCGCCTCGACACGCCTGCTCGGCAACTGGAACACAATCCGGCATCGGGGGCGGGGGAGGTCCCGGGTGACCACCGAGCGCCGAAGGTGCCACCGGCCCAAGGCCGGTTCACGAACGAAGACCAGAAGATGGCAGGCGACGGGATGACCACACTCAAGTGGTTTCCGCTGCTAGTAGCCCCGGTAGCCGCCGCCGTGGGCCATGCTCTTCAGGCCGGGGTGGTCGTCGAAGCCGCCGTACCGGCCGAACGTGTACCGCACACCGGCGATGATGTTGTCCACCGGGTTGTAGATGTCGTCGTGGCCGGGCAGCTTGTACGAGTTGAACGTCGAGTCGATGCACTGCATCAGGCCCTTGGACGGGTGGCCGGCTTTCGCGTTGCTGTCCCACAGGTTGATCGCGTTCGGGTTGCCGCCGGACTCCTTCTCGATGATCGCCCAGATCTTGTCGGTGTCGGCCTCGGTCACGGGGACACCCGCGGCCTGGAGGATGCGGATCGCCTCTTCGATCCACTGCCGCACGGTGCCCGGGGGATGGCCGGTGGGCGGCCCACCGCTCGGGCCGAGACCACCACCGCCACCACCGCCACCACCGCTGCCGGAGCCGCCGCCGCGCAGCCCGCCGGTGCTCTTCATCGGTGTCGGCTTGCCGCCCAGCCGCGGCACCGACGCGTAACCGCCCTCGACGTCCTTGCGCACCAGGCCCATGACGCGGCTGATCTGGTTGTGCGCGCCGTTGAGCAGACCCTGGATCTCCTCCCGCGCGACCGCCGCGATGCCGCTCGTCCGCTGCGCGTTCGCGGCCATGATCTCGGCCGACGTGGGTGCGGGCATCGTCGCGCCCGCCCGGCCTTCGCGGACCTCGCGTTCCCGCGCCTCGGCCGCGTTCGCCCTGGTCACCGCGTCGCTGTTGGCGTCCTCGATGTCTCGCTGCGCCTGCTGCCTGATCGTGTTGACCTGGTGCTTCACGTCGGCCAGCGACGTTTGCAGGTTCGCCAGCTCCCCGGCGACCTCGTCCAGGTGGTCGTTGACCTTCTTGCCCGCGTCGCCGATCTTCCGGACGTAGTCGAAGAACGCGTCCGCGGCGGGGCCGCTCCACGTGCCGCCGCCCAGCGCGCTGGTCGCGTTGTGCAGGGCGGCCGAGTGGTCCGCCGAATCCTTCGACGCCTGCGTGAACTGGTCGGCGACGGCCTGGATGCGCGCCGGGTCGAGCTTCTCCACCTGCTGCGCGCGGGTCTGGACGTCGTTCCATTCGGGCGGCATGCCCGGTGCGGCCACCATCAGATCCGCGAGGCCCCGTCCTTGACGGTGACGCTGTCGCGCGCCGCATCATCCGTTTCGCGCAGCGCCCGCGCCGCGTCACGCAGCGCGGAGCCGGTCGAGCGCATCAGCTCGGCGGCCGCGTCGAACTGCTGGTGCACCCCGTCGCGGAACGTGCCCAGCGCGTGCACCATGCCGTCCGACGGGTGCTCGCCCGGCGCGCGCTCGTCCGGGTGCCTGATCGCGCCGAACGGGTTCTCGCCGGTGACCCCCATAACCTTGTCCTTGGCCTGCTTGAACCGCTCGTGGAGGGCCTCGACCTGGCCTGCCACGTACTCCAACGAGTCCGGATCGCTTTCGGGCACGTCGCTCACTGTAAGGACGATCATCCGAACCCGGGCGCGGTTTCCGGCAGGTTCCACCATCGGGTGACGTCACCCCTCGTCGAGCAGCTCCGCGACCCGCCTGGCCAGCAGCTGGTTGTCGGCCGGCGCGACGGTGGCCCAGTCGTGCCCGCCGACGTGCACCAGGTAGCGCCCGGCGTCGGTGTCGTAGAACGCGACCACCTGGCCGGCTCGGTGCCCGTGCCGTTCGACTCCGAACTGGCCGCGCGTGGTCATCCCGACCAGCATGCCGGCCAGCTCCTGCGCTTCCCACAGCTCGACGCCACGGTCCGCCAGCGCGGTGACCAGCGCCCGTGGATCGCCGCCGGCGTCCGCGTCGGCGGCCCGCAGCGTGCTGTGCGGCAGGCTCACCGAGTGCCCGACCCCGGCCGGCTGGTCACCGGCGACCGACACCGCCGACTCGGCCAGGGCGTTCGGCCGCGCCGGGATCAGCCACACCTCGCCCGAGTCCACCACGGCCAGCACCGCCTCGGCACCGTTGCTCGCGGCGAGACCGCGGATCTCCCGGTCCGTCCACACCCACACGTCCACCGCGACCTGCGGGTTCGCCAGCAGCATCACCAGGTCGGCGATCTCGCCGCCAGCCCGGCGCCCGCGCGCGAGGCCCCGGTCGGCGAGCTGCTCCCAGGCGTGGTCCTCCAGCCGGCGGCGCTCGCTGTGGGTCGGCCCGGCGCTGGGCACACGCAGCGCCGGGTGGGCGCGTGGCAGCCGCAGGCTCTGCCACAGCACGTCGAACTCGAGCGCCGTCAGCACGAGGCTCATCGATCGCCGATCGTGTCCGGTGCCACGTCCCGCCGGTCGGCGAACAGGTCGGTGTCGTCGACGCCGAAGCGCCGGACGCTGCTTCCCGCGTCCTCGCTGTCCGCCGCGCCGTCGGGCGGGGCGGCGGGTTCGAGGATCGCGCGGGTCGCGGCCGGGCCCGGGGTGTGCCCGCCGCGGCGGGCGAGGCGGGCTTCCTCCTCCTCGGGCAGGTCACCCATCGGGACCTGGTGGATCCGGTGCCCCGCGGTGGCGCGGCCGGCGCGGCCGGGCCGGTCGTCCTCCGCGGCCAGGGCCCCGCTCGTTCCGGCGGCGCCGAGCGCGGGCGCGGCCTCGGCGAGCGCGCCGGGCCCACCAGGGCCCCGCACCGCGGCGAACCCGGGGCCGACGGCCGTCGGCGTGGTCGTGACCGGGGGAAGCGCTCCGGCGGCCCGGCCCCTGGCGAGCTCCCCGGCCGCCGGTCCACGGGGAACGCCCTCGCCCGCACCGAGACCGGCGCGGGCTCCGCCGCCCGGCGCGGGCCGCCCCTCGGCCGGCTCACCGGGACCGCGGACCGGTCCCGGGCCCGCCGCCGGCTCGGCGGCGATCTGCGGGGCGGGACCGAGCAGCACTCCGCGGCCAGGTGCGCCGCGTGGACCCGGACCGGCCGCACCCTCCACGCTGCCCGTTCGCCCCGCGGCGTTGCCGGCCCCGCCCGAACGGCCGTCGGCACCGGAGGGCCGCACCGGCGCCGTGCCCGATGCGGGGCCGCTGGGCTCCTGGCCGGCGAATCCGGCGGCGCCGGACCCCGGTTCGCCCGCACCGGCCGGGGCGCCACCCGGTCGAGCGGGTCCACCGGCGAACGGGACGGGGCCGGTGGCGCCCGCAGGCCCGGTCGCCCCGGCCCCCACGGCCGGGCCACCACCCGGGGGCGGCACGGGCGGGAGGTCCGTCGTGCCCTGCGCCTGCGTCACCGAGGTGTCCGGCACCGGCGCACCGCCGGTCACCGGGCTCACCCCCGCGCCGGGCGCGGACACCGGCGAGATCGGCTCCGGAGCGTCCACTGTGGACACCGAGCCGACGTAGTTGCCGCTGTCGTGGGCGTAGGCGTTGAGCGCGTCCACCGCCTGGGCCTTCGCCTCCTCCGCGGCCCGCACGTCGGCCGCGTGGTCGGTCTCGAACCCGAACAGGCTGAACGCGCTGTCGCCGAAGGTGTAGCCGCCGGCCTTGCGCAGGTCCTCCGGTGCCGGCAGCTTGTTCCTGGTCCGGGTGAACGCCTCGGCCTGCTCGAACATCATCCGGGCGGCCTGCTCGACCTTCGCGGTGGCTGCGCCGGAGAACCCGGCCTCCCGCGCGACCACGGCGGACGCCTGCCCGGACGCGTGGCTCTCCCAGTCCACACCGAGCGCCTTGAGCTGCGTGCGCAACGCTTCTTCGGTGCCGGCCAGCGCGGCGGAGATCGACTTCAGCGCGTCCACCGCCGTGGTGATGGCGGCCGGGCCCGGGCCGTCCCGGAACTTCTCCACGACCTGCGCGAGCTGTTCCGGCTGGTAGCCGTCGAACCGCTGGTCCCGCAGCTTCGCCACGAGCTCCGGGATGTCGTACTTGCTGCTGTCGAACGTGGCCACGCCACACCTCACTTCAGCGTTGTCCGGCGGTGGTCACGAGCCGTGCGGGCGGTGGCGGCGCAGCGTCGCCGCCTTCTCGTCCTCGCCGGTCTGGTAGGACTGCGCGGCCTGCCGGAGCCGGGCGGCCAGCTCCCGCAGGTTCCCCACGTAGGCCCGCACGCGCTCGGCGTAGGACGAGCCGCCCCGGGCGACCAGGCGGTTCCACGCGTCGATCGCCGTGGTGCTGATGACGTCCTGGGCCGGCGCCGTGATGTCGAGGTCCGCCAGGTTCCGCCGGATGCGCTCGTCGAGGGCGCCCGCCTGCTCGTCGATCACGTTCGCGACGGCGACCAGCTGGTGCGGGTCGACGCGCAGGTCCGCGGGCACCGACGGCACGGTCGCGCCGAGGGCGCCGAGCGTGGGCACCAGGCCCTGACCGGCGCCGGACAGGTCGTGCTCTGCCATGAAACGCACCCCCGGGTACGGACGGTGACCGACCAGTTCCGGGGAGAAGGCTACCAACCGCGGGGTCAGCCGTGGCCCGGTTCCGCCGAAGCTGCCGGCACCGTGATCTCGCCGCGGGCGGCCTTCAGCCCGATGTCGGTGCGGTGGTGCGACCCGGCGAGGTGGACCTTCGCGACCCGCTCGTACGCCTGCGCCCGGGCCGCGTCGAGGTCCTCGCCCACGCCGACCACGGACAGCACGCGGCCGCCGTGCGACACCACGGCGCCGTCGTCGCGGCGTCGGGTGCCGGCGTGCAGGACGCCCTCGGCCTCCGCCCCGGTGATCACGTCACCCGGGCGCGGCACACCCGGGTAGCCGTCGGCGGCGATCACGACGGTCACCGCGGAACCCGGGTGCCACTCCAGCGGCGGCTGCTCGGCGAGGGTGCCGGTGGCGGTCGCGTGCAGCAGCCGGGCCAGCGGGGTGGCCAGCAGCGCGAGCACGACCTGCGTCTCCGGGTCGCCGAAGCGGCAGTTGAACTCCACCACCTGCGGGCCGTCGGAGGTCAGCGCGAGGCCCGCGTAGAGCAGGCCGGAGAACGGGGTGTCGCGAGCGGCCAGCTCGTCGACCACCGGCTGGACGATGTCGCGCACGATCTCGTCGACCAGTCCCGCGGGCGCCCACGGCAGCGGGGCGTAGGCGCCCATGCCGCCGGTGTTCGGGCCGGTGTCGCCGTCCCCGACCCGCTTGAAGTCCTGCGCGGGCAGCAGCGGCACCACCGTGCGGCCGTCGACCAGGCAGAACAGTGACACCTCCGGCCCGTCGAGGAACGACTCGAGCAGCACCGGGTGGCCGCCGTCGAGCAGCTTCATCGCGTGCGCGCGTGCTGCGTCCCGGTCGGCGGTGACGACGACGCCCTTGCCTGCGGCCAGCCCGTCGTCCTTGACCACCCAGGTCGGGCCGAAGCGGCCCAGCGCGTCGTCGAGCTTCGCCGGGTTGTCCACGATCTCGCTGCGTGCGGTGGGCACCTTCGCGGCGGCCATCACGTCCTTGGCGAACGCCTTCGAGCCCTCGATGCGGGCCGCCGCCGCGGATGGGCCGAACACCGCGATGCCGGCCTTGCGGACCGCGTCCGCCGCGCCCGCGACCAGCGGCACCTCCGGGCCGATCACCACGAGGTCGGCCCGCCAGCTCTTCGCCAGCTCGGCGACCGCGGCCGCGTCGGCGACGTCGACGCCGAGCTGCTCGGCCAGCGCGGCCGTACCGGCGTTGCCGGGCGCGCAGGCGAGCGCGGTGACGGCCGGGTCGTGGGACGCGGCGAGAAGCAGGGCATGTTCACGGGCGCCGGAGCCGATGACAAGGACACGCACGGAACTGAGCCTAGAGGGTTGCCGACGGCACGCCCCGTTCACCCGTCCGCCAGCCGCGCGCCGCCCGCCCGTGCTGCGGCCGTAGTCCGCACCGGCGAGAGTGGTGCGCGATCCCCTTTCGTCCCCCCAGGAGGTTGATCGTGCGGAGAAGACTCGCGGCACTGGTGCTGTCCGGCCTGTTCCTGGCCGGCACCGCCGGTGTCACCAGTGCGAGCCAAGCCGCCCCGGCGAACGAGGAGCGTGCCGAACCAGTGGTCGTCGGACACCGAGGCGCGCCGGGCTACCGGCCGGAGCACACGCTCGCCTCCTACGAGCTCGCCTACCGGCAGGGCGCCGACTGGGTCGACGTCGACCTGGTGCCCACCAAGGACGGCCAGCTGGTCGCCCGCCACGAGAACGAGATCGGCGGCACCACCGACGTCGCCGCGCACCCCGAATTCGCGAACCGCCGGACCACGAAGGTGATCGACGGTGTCCCGCTCACCGGCTGGTTCACCGAGGACTTCACCCTCGCCGAGCTGAAGACGCTGCGCGCCACCGAGCGCATCCCGGACATCCGCCCGGACAACAAGATCTACAACGGACGGTGGCAGATCGCGACCTACCAGGAGGTGCTCGACCTGACCCGGCGCCTGGGCCGCGAGCTGCACCGCACCCTCGGCACCTACCCGGAGGTCAAGCACTCCACCTACTTCGCCTCGATCGGCAACCCCACCGAGCCGAAGCTCGTCGACATCCTCAACCGCAACGGGCTGAACAAGCGCAGCGCACCGGTCGTCATCCAGTCGTTCGAGGTGGCGAACCTCAAGGCGCTGAGCAAGCAGGTGAAGGTGCCGCTGGTGCAGCTCACCTCGGCCACCGGGGCGCCCGCGGACTTCGTCGCGAGCGGCGACAAGCGGACCTACGCCGACCTGGTCACGCCGATCGGGCTCAAGGAGATCTCCACCTACGCCGACTACCTCGGGCCGGAGAAGGCGCAGATCATCCCGCGCACGGCGAGCGGCACGCTCGGCACGCCGACCTCGCTGGTCGCCGACGCGCACGACGCCGGCCTGAAGGTGGTGCCCTACACCTTCCGCAACGAGAACAGCTTCCTGCCGGCCGAGCTGCGGTCGTCGTCCGACCCGGCCGCGTGGGGGAACGTCTTCGCCGAGCTGGACGCCTACCTCGCGACCGGTATCGACGGGCTGTTCGCCGACCAGCCGGACACCGCGCTGGTGGCCGTTCGGTCCTGAGTGGATGGTCCGCGGACACGTCCCGTGCGATCACGGGCCGTGTCCGGTTTTCCGCGCTTGGTGAACGTGATCCCGAACACCCGAAATTTCTTCGCGTCATAGCCTGTCGCCCGGCTAGTCTCAATGAGGACTGAGGGGGATCTGTTTCTCGTTCGGGGTTTCCTCCTGCGGTCGGCCCCTTTCCCGTGAGCCTTCGCAACTGGACGGACACCAGCCCATGACCACCACTTCGGACGACAGACTTCCGAACGCCGACAAACTCGACAGCGCCGTGCTGAAGGTGGCCGCGGTCGTCGTGCTCGGCGCCGTGATGGCGATCCTCGACACCACGGTCGTCAACGTCGCCCTGCAGGCGCTGACGCTGCAATTCCACACCTCGTTCGACACCATCCAGTGGGTCGCCACCGGGTACATGCTGGCGCTGGCCACGGTCATCCCGGTCACCGGCTGGGCGTGTGACCGGTTCGGCACCAAGCGGCTGTACATGCTGGCGATCGCGTTCTTCCTCATCGGCTCGGCGCTGGCCGGGGCGGCGTGGAACATCGAGTCGCTGATCGTGTTCCGGGTCCTGCAGGGCCTCGGCGGCGGCATGCTGATGCCCGCCGGCATGACGATCCTGACCAAGACCGCCGGCCCGCACCGCGTCGGCCGCGTCATGGCCGCGCTCGGTGTGCCGATGCTGCTCGGCCCGATCGGCGGCCCGATCCTCGGTGGCTGGCTGGTCGACTCGGTGAGCTGGCGCTGGATCTTCTACATCAACGTGCCGATCGGCGTCGTCGCGATCCTGCTGGCCTGGCGACTGCTGCCGAAGGACGACCCGCGCCCGGCGGAGAAGTTCGACTTCCCCGGCATGCTGATGCTCTCGCCCGGTCTGGCCGCGCTGATCTACGGCGTGTCGAACATCCCGCACCACGGCGGTGTCGGGGCGACCAACGTGTGGCTGCCCGGCATCATCGGGGTCGTGCTGACCGTCGCGTTCGTCGTGCGGGCGCTGAAGGTGCCGAACCCGCTGGTCGACCTCACCCTGTTCCGCAACCGCACGTTCAGCGTGGCGATGGTGACCATGACCCTGTTCATGATCGCCTTCCTCGGTTCGATGCTGATCCTGCCGACGTACTTCCTGCTGGTGCGCGGGGAGAGCGCCCTGCAGGCCGGTCTGCTGCTCGCGCCGCAGGGCATCGGCGCGATGATCACCATGCCGATCGCGGGCAAGCTGGTCGACAAGATCGGCGCGGGCAAGGTCGTGCTGCCCGGTCTGGTGCTGATCATCGCGAGCATCGCGGTGTTCACCCAGGTCGGTGCCGACACGTCCTACCTGCTGCTGATGGGTGCGCTGTTCGTGATGGGCCTCGGCATGGGCATGACCATGATGCCGATCAGCACCGCGGCGTTGCAGACGCTGACCCAGCGCACCGTGGCCCGCGCCTCGACGGCCATGAACATCGTGCAGCAGACGGCCGGTGCCGTCGGTTCGGCCGTCGTGTCGATCATCCTGGCCAGCCTGCTCGCCGGGAAGTTCGGCGTGCCGACCAGCGACGGTCAGCTGGCGGCGACGGCCGCCCTGATGAACCCGGCCACGCACGACGGTGCCGCCGCGGCCAGCGCCGACGCGTTCGCCTCGACGTTCATCTGGACGCTCGTGCTGGTGGCGCTGTGCCTGGTGCCGGCGCTGTTCCTGCCGAAGAAGCCGGCCCTGCCGCCGGAGGAGGACGCGGTGGAGGGTGCCGCGCCCGCGGTGATGATGCACTGACCTCGTAGTCGGAAGGGGCCCCGGATTTTTCTCCGGGGCCCCTTCTCGTGCGCCAGGCCCGTGCCGTGCGTCTCTCACCGGGTGGGGCGCGTGCCGTTGGGTAAGGATTCCGGTATGGAGCTCCTGACCTTGATGGCGGTGCTGGCCGGTGCCCTGGGTCTGACCGCGGTCGCCCGGCGGTTCAACCTGTCGGCGCCCCTGCTGGTGGTCGTGGCGGCGCTGGCCGTTTCGTTCGTCCCCGGTGTGCCCCGGGTGGAGATGGAGCCGGAGCTCGTCCTCACCCTGGTCCTGCCGCCGCTGCTGTACTCGACCGCGCGGGAGAGCTCGTTCGCCCAGTTCAAGGCCGCTGCCCGGCCCATCATCGGGCTCGGGGTGGTGCTCGTCGTGGTCACGGCGCTGGTCGTCGGGTTCGTCGTGCACCTGTTGCTGCCCGATCTGCCGATGTCGTCGGCGTTCGTGCTCGGTGCCGTGGTCGCGCCGCCGGACGCGGTGACCGCCGCCGCGATCGGCCGCCGCCAGCACCTGCCGCGACGGCTGATGACGGTCCTCACCGGGGAGAGCCTGGTCAACGACGCCGCCGCGCTGACGCTGTACAAGATCGGGCTCGCCGCGGTCCTCGGTGCCGCCGGGTCGCTCGGCCACGGCTTCCTGGTGTTCCTCGTCGCCGCGGTGCTCGGCATCGGCGTCGGGCTCGCCGCGGCGGCGCTGGTCTCCTTCATCCGCCGCAAGCTCGACGACCCGCTGATGGAATCGGTCTTCGGCATCATCGTGCCGTTCGCGGTGTACGTGACGGCGGAGCACCTGCACCCGTTCTCCGCGGACTTCAGCGGGTCCGGCGTGCTCGCGGTGGTGGCCGCCGGGTTGTACCTCGGTGACCGCTCGCTCTACGCCGGCTCGGCCACCCGCGTGCAGGACTCGTCGATCTGGGCGTCGTTCGACGTGCTGCTCGAAGCGCTCGTGTTCGCGCTGATGGGCCTGCAGCTGCCGTTCGTGCTGGAGGGCGTGAGCGCCAACGCGCACGACAACTGGCAGCTGTGGTGGTGCGCGCTCGCCGTGCTCGGGGTCGCGATTGGCATCCGCATCCCGTACGTGTTCCTCAACGCCTACCTGCCCCAGGCGGTCCGGTTCTTCGGGCGCGAACGCGACCGGCCGCCGGCCCGGAACCTCCTCGTGCTGTCCTGGGCCGGCATGCGTGGGGTGGTGACGCTCGCCGCCGCGGCCGGTGTGCCACTGCTGACCCACGCCGGGCAGCCGTTCCCCGGCCGGGACGAGATCCAGCTGTGCGCGTTCGTCGTGGCGATCGGGACGGTGCTGGTCCAGGGCCTCACCCTGCCCGTGCTGATCCGCCGGCTCGGCGTGCACGACAAGGACGACGCGGAGCGCGACGCCGAGGAGGAGATGGCGGCCCGGGAGGCGGCGATGCACGCGGCACTGGACCGCCTCGACGAGATGACCCCCGAGCTGGTCGGCAAGCTCGGCATCCCGCAGGAGCGGGCCGAACGCCTCGGCAACCGGCTGCGGGCGCTGGTCGAGACGCGCTACCGCGGTGCGGTGGCGGCGATCTCGCTCAGCGCGGAGGAACGCGAGTCCAGCCCGCACGCTGCGTTCGTCCAGGCACGCCGCGACCTGCTGCTCGTCCAGCGCGAGACGATGCTGGAGCAACGCGCCGAGGGCAAGCTCGACGACGAGGTGCTGCGCAAGGTCCTGCGCGAGCTGGACCTGGAGGAACTCGCCCTGTCGGACACGCTCATGGCGCGGCTGTCCTGACTTCGCCCGCGTGGCGGCTCACGGGCCGGCCAGCTCGCCGGTGACGCGCAGCGCCCGCGGCGGTCAGGACCTCGCCGCGGAAGTTCGCCGTGCCGGTCGTGAACAGCTCACGCAGAACGATCAGGAACTCGCGCAGCCGGGCGACCGGCCGCTCGGAGCGCAACCCGAAAGTGCTCTCCAGCAGGTCGTTCGCGCCCAGCAGGCCGGGGTGGCGAAGCTTTCGCGTCCCAGCTCGTGGGAGCCCTCGCGCCGGCCGGCCGGGTCCCGCCACCGTGTGGACCATGTCGCTCACCGAAGTCATCGAGGGAACCCGCCAGGCCGTCTCGGCCGATCCGGCCAACGCCGCCGTCTCCTTCACCGTCGCCGGCACGCTGGTCGACGGCACCGCCACCCAGGTCGACGTGCGCGTCCGCGACCACGCCTTCCGCGTCGACGAGCCCACGCCGCTGGGCGGCACGGACACCGCGGCGAACCCGGTCGAGTACGCGCTGGCCGCCCTCGGATCGTGTCAGGTGATCACGTACCAGTTCTGGGCGGCCAAGCTCGGCGTGCCGCTGGACAAGGTGTCCGTGACCGTCGAGGGCGACCTCGACCTGCACGGCTTCTTCGGCTTCGACGGGACCCGCCCCGGCTTCACCGAGGTGCGGGTCACGGTCGAGCTGGACGGCCCGGCCGGGCCCGACGCCTACGCGGACCTCAAGCGCCAGGTCGACGAGCACTGCCCCGTCCTCGACCTCTTCCGCAACCCGACACCGACACAAACCTCACTGGGCTGACCTGCCAATCGGCGCGGGTAGCGGTGCGCGCTGCTTGCGTGGTGCGACCGACCGCGCCGCGCCGAGGAGGGGACGTCGCCTACAGGAACTGGTGGCGGACGATGGTCTGTTCGCGGCCCGGGCCGACGCCGATGGCCGAGACCCGGGCCTGCGACAGCTCCTCGATCCGCTCCACGTAGGCCCGCGCGTTCGCCGGCAGCTCCTCGAACGTCCGGCAGTGCGAGATGTCCTCCCACCAGCCGGGCAGCTCCTCGTAGATCGGCACGGCATGGTGCACGTCGGTCTGCGTCATCGGCATGTCCTCGGTGCGGAAGCCGTCCACCTCGTACCCGATGCAGATCGGCACCCGCTCCAGCCCGGACAGCACGTCGAGCTTGGTGAGGAAGAAGTCGGTGATGCCGTTCACCCGGGTGGCGTACCGGGCGATCACCGCGTCGAACCAGCCGGTGCGCCGCGACCGGCCGGTGGTGACGCCGAACTCGCCGCCGGCCTTGCGCAGGTGCTCGCCCATCGCGTCGTTCAGCTCGGTCGGGAACGGGCCGGACCCGACGCGCGTGGTGTACGCCTTGAGGATGCCGAGCACGGTCGTGATGCGGCCCGGCCCGATGCCCGATCCGGCGCTCGCGCCGCCCGCGGTCGGGTTCGACGAGGTCACGAACGGGTAGGTGCCGTGGTCGACGTCGAGCAGCGTGCCCTGCGACCCCTCCAGCAGCACCGTCTCGCCCCGTTCGAGGGCCTTGTTGAGCTGGAGCCGCGTGTCGGCGATGCGGTGCGCGAACTTCTCGCCCGCGGCCAGCACCTCGTCGGCCACCTGGTCGGCGTCCAGCGCCTTGCGGTTGTAGACCTTGACCAGCACCTGGTTCTTGAACTCCAGGGCGGCCTCGACCTTCTGGCGGAAGATCTTCTCGTCGAGCAGGTCCTGCACGCGGACGCCGACGCGGGCGATCTTGTCCTGGTAGCAGGGGCCGATGCCGCGGCCGGTGGTGCCGATCTTGCGGCTACCCAGGTAACGCTCCGTGACCTTATCGATCGCCACGTGGTACGGCATGATCAGGTGCGCGTCCGCGGAGAGCAGCAGGCGGCTGGTGTCCACGCCGCGCTTCTCCAGGCCGTCCAGCTCGTCGAGCAGCACGCCGGGGTCGACGACCACGCCGTTGCCGATCACGTTGGTGACACCCGGCGTGAGGATCCCGGACGGGATCAGGTGCAGGGCGAAGTTCTCGCCGTTCGGCAGGACGACCGTGTGACCGGCGTTGTTGCCGCCCTGGTAGCGGACGACCCACTGGACACGGTCGCCGAGCAGGTCGGTGGCCTTGCCCTTGCCTTCGTCCCCCCACTGGGCACCGATGAGCACGATGGCCGGCATGTGACACTCCAGGTATTCGGCAACAGGAAATTCAGCGCAGGCAAATGCCGGTGCATGAGCGTAACGGAGGACCCGGTGGCGCGGGGAACGGTGCTGGCTTGCGGGTCTGGTTCGTCACTCCTTCGCAACGAGCCGGGGGTGCGCGAAGTGCCCGCCCAACCCGGCCGGAACGACGTGGATCCCCTGCTCGAGGGCACTTCCGGGGAGCCGTTGATCGTCGTGGGGACGGACGCGGACCTGGCGGCGGTCGTGGTGCGGATCATGCGGAAGAACCGGTTGGGGGACACGCCGGTGGGATACGTGCCGGTCGATCCGGCGTCCCCGGCGGCGCGGCTGTGGGGGCTGCCGGCCGACCCGGCGGACGCGCTCGCCCTCGCCCGCGACGGTGAACCGCGGCCCCGGGCGCTGGTGCGCGACGACAGCGGCGGCGTCCTGATGGGTGAAGCGACGATCGGCCCCGTCACCGGAGAAGCGTACTGTGACGACGTGGTCGCGTTCCGTGGCTCGGCCCGGTCGTTCCTGGTCCGGCCCGGCGCCGGGGGCGTGCGCGTGCGAGTGGTCCGCGGTCTGCTCCGCCGGGCGAGCGAGGTGTCCGGGCGCGCCTGCCAGCTCGGCTGCCACCCGGCCACAGTGGTGCAGAACGGGGTGCCGCACCCGCGGCCGCTGACCCGCCGGACGTGGTACCGGCACACCGAGGACCTGCTGGCGATCCACTCCGGATGACCGGGCGGCTGGCGCGCAGTCAAGGCTGCCCCGGATTCGGCTCACAGGCTGGGAAGCCGGGTCCAAGTGCTGGATTCGTGCTTAGCGTTGTCCCGTGTCTCCCAGCCTCCCCGCGAAAATCCTGCCCCTCGCCGCTGCCGCCGCCCTGCTCGCGAGCGGGTGCTCCTCCGGCGCGACGGCCACGGACGCCGGCCCGCCGCGCCCCGGCGGCACCCTGACGATCGCCGTCGGCTCCAATCCGGACTGCCTCGATCCGCAGCAGACGGGCACCAACGCGGCCCTCAACGTGGGCCGCCAGCTCGTCGACTCGCTCACCGACCAGGACCCGGCCAACGGTGAGATCAAACCGTGGCTCGCCGAGCGGTGGGAGAGCAACGCCGACTCCACCAGCTTCACCTTCCACCTGCGGCCCGGCGCCACGTTCGCCGACGGCACCCCGGTCGACGCGGCCGCGGTCAAGACCAGCTTCGACGGTGTCAAGGCACTGGGCGCGAAAGCGCTGCTGGGTCTGGGGTACCTGGCCGCCTACCGCGGCGCCACCGTGGTCGACCCGTTGACCGTGCGGATCGACTTCACCGCGCCCAGCGCGCAGTTCCTCCAGGCCAGCTCGACGATGTCGCTCGGCATCCTCGCGCCGGCCGCGTACGGGAAAACCCCGGAGCAGCGGTGCCAGGGCGACGGCCTGATCGGTTCCGGGCCGTTCGTCTTCGACAGCTTCAAGCAGAACGCCGACATCGTGATCACCAAGCGCAAGGGCTACGCGTGGGGGTCGTCGCTGTGGCGGCACCAGGGTGAGGCGTACCTCGACCGGATCGACTACAAGATCGTGCCCGAGCCCGGCGTGCGCACCGGAAGCCTGCTGTCCGGCCAGATCGGCGCGACCACCGAGGTCCAGCCGGTGGACGAGACCCAGTTCCAGGGCAACGGGTTCAGCGAGCAGACCCGGCCGAACCCGGGGATCGTGTTCAACCTGCACGCCAACGTCACCCGCGGTGCCCTCACCGACGACAACGTGCGCCAGGCGCTGGTCAAGGGCGTGAACCGGCAGGAGGTGGTGGACACGGTCCTGTCGCCCAACTACAAGCCGGCCACGAGCATCCTGGCCTCCACGACACCGTTGCACGCCGACCTGTCCGCCCAGCTCGCCTACGACCCGGCGGGTGCCGCGCGGTTGCTCGACGCCGCCGGCTGGGTCCCCGGCGCCGACGGCATCCGCGCCAGGAACGGCCAGCGGCTGACGGCGAAGGTCGTCTACGCCCTGGTGTTCAACCAGAGCCAGAGCGTGCTGGAGCTGATCCAGCAGCAGCTGCGCAGGATCGGGTTCGACCTGGTGCTGGAACCGCACCCGAACGCCGAGGTCCTGCAGATCCAGCAGGTGAACAGCTACGACCTCCTCTGGTACAACGTGACCCGCGCCGACCCGGACATCCTGCGCAACAACTTCTCCACCAAGGCGGGCAACCGCAGCCGGCTGCTGCCCGGCAACCCGCTGGACGCGGTGCTCGACGCGCAGGCAGCCACCGTCGACCCGGCGGCCCGCAAGCAGCCGGTGACGGAGGCGCAGCGGCTCATCGTGGCGAACGGCTACGCCATCCCGGTGTTCGAGCTGACCCAGGTCGTGGCGCTCGGACCGGACGTGCACGCGGTGAACTTCGAGGCGTCCTCGCGGTTGCAGTTGTTCGACACGTGGACGTCGGGATCATGAGGCGGTACCTGCTGCGCCGGGCCGGCCAGGCGGTCCTCGTGCTGTGGGCGGCGTTCACGGTGTCGTTCGTGATCCTGTACCTGCTGCCGGGGGACGCGGTGCTCGCGAAGCTCGGCGGCGCGGACACCGGCACGGCGCTCACCGCCGAGCAGGTGGCCCGGGCGCAGGCGGAGTACGGGCTGGACGACCCGTGGCCGGTGCAGTACGGGAAGCGCTTGCTCGCCGCCCTGCACGGTGACTTCGGCAAGTCGATCACCACCGGGGACAGCGCCACGCACATGGTGCTCACCGCGCTGCCGCCGACGCTCGCCGTGGCCGGGCTCGGCCTGGTGCTGGCGATCCTGTTCGGCGGTGGTGCGGCCCTCGCCGGCACCTACACCCGGCACCGGTGGCTGGGCACCCTGTTGCAGTCGCTGCCGCCGCTGGGCATCTCGCTGCCGGTGTTCTGGGTGGGCCTGGTGCTGATCCAGATCTTCTCGTTCCAGCTGCGGGTACTGCCCGCGCTGGGCAACCACGGCCCGGAGTCGCTGATCCTGCCCGCGATCACGCTCGCGCTGCCGACCGGCGCCATCATCGGGCAGGTGCTCGCGAAGAGCCTGCGCACGCAGCTCGCCGAGCCGTACGTGGAGATCGTGCGGGCCCGGGGCGCCGGACGGGCGCGGGTCCACTTCGGACACGTGCTGCGGAACGCGGCGATCCCCGCGCTGACCATGCTGGGCGTGGTCGCCGGTCAGCTGCTGGCCGGCTCGGTGGTGACGGAGACGGTGTTCTCCCGCGACGGCGTCGGCCGCGTCACCACCGCGGCCGTCAACGCGCAGGACGTGCCCGTGGTGCAGGCGGTGATCGTGCTGGCCGCGTTCTGCTTCGTGGTGATCAACCTGGCGGTGGACCTGCTCTACCCGCTGCTCGATCCGCGGGTGCGGAGGGAGGTGGCACATGTCTGACGTCCTCGCGAGGCCGGCGCGCGGCGCGTTCCTGCTGCGACGGCCCGGTTTGGTGCTGGCCGTGCTGGTGCTCACGCTGGTCGTGGCGTGGGCGCTGGTGCCGTCGCTGTTCACCAGCCACGACCCGCTGACCGGAGTACCGCGCGAGAAGCTGCGGGCGCCGTCGGCGGCGCACCTGTTCGGCACCGACGAGACCGGGCGGGACGTGTACGCCCGGGTTGTGCACGGGGCCGCGATGTCCCTGCGGGCCACGCTGCTCGCGGTGCTGATCGCGCTGGTCGCCGGATCCGTGCTGGGCCTGGTCGCCGGGGCCCGCGGCGGCTGGCTGGACTCGGCGCTGATGCGGGTCATGGACGTGCTGCTCGCGATTCCGCCGATCCTGCTGTCGCTGGCGCTGGTCACCGCGCTCGGGTTCGGCACCACCAAGGTGGCGATCGCGGTGGGGGTGGCGAACGTGGCGAACTTCGCGCGCCTGATGCGCGCGGAGGTGATCCGGGTGCGGACCGGGGTGTACGTGGAAGCCGCGCGGGCGAGCGGCGTTCGGTGGTTCGGCGTGCTGGTGCGGCACATCCTGCCCAACGCGGTGGGCCCGGTGGTGGTGCTGGCGGTGCTCACGTTCGGCACCGCGGTGCTGGAGATCTCCGCGCTGAGCTTCCTCGGCTACGGCGCGGCGCCACCGTCGCCGGAATGGGGGTCGCTGGTGTCCGCCGGCCGCGCGTACCTGGCGAGCGCCTGGTGGATGACCACGTTGCCCGGTCTGGTGATCGCCGCGGTGGTGCTGTCGGCGAACCGGTTGTCGAAGGCCCTGGACGGAGAACGGCATGAGTGAACTGCTGGTGGTGCGCGATCTCGCGGTGTCCTACCGCACGCGGTCCGGTGTGGTACCGGCCGTCCGGTCGGTCGGCCTGACCGTGCGAAGTGGACAGACGGTCGCGGTGGTCGGCGAATCCGGTTCGGGCAAGTCGACCACCGCGCACGCCGTGATCGGGCTGCTGCCGCGTGGCGGGCGCATCGAGAGCGGCTCGATCACCTTCGACGGCCGCGAACTGACCTCGCTGCCGGAGAAGGCGTGGCGCTCCGTGCGCGGCGCGGAGATCGCGTTGATCCCGCAGGACCCGACCGTGTCGCTGAACCCGGTCAAGCGGATCGGCGAGCAGGTCGGTGAGGCTCTGGTCGTGCACGGGCTGGCGACCCGGCGCGCGGCCCCGGCGCAGGCCGTCGAGTTGCTGGCGCGGGCCGGGATCGACGACCCGGCGCTGCGGGCGCGGCAGTACCCGCACGAGCTGTCCGGCGGTCTGCGGCAACGCGCGCTGATCGCGGCGGCGCTGGCCGGGCGCCCCCGGCTGATCATCGCGGACGAGCCGACCAGCGCCCTGGACGTGACGGTGCAGCGGCGCATCCTGGACCACCTCGCGGAGCTGGCCGCGGAGGAGAACCTGGCGCTGCTGCTGATCACCCACGACCTGGGGGTCGCGGCCGACCGGGCGGACGAGATCGCGGTGATGTCGCAGGGCCGGCTGGTGGAGCGGGCGCCGAGCGCGGAGCTGCTGGCCGCACCGGCGCAGGACTACACGCGGCGGCTGCTCGCGGCGGCGCCCAGCCTGTCGACGGAGCCGCTGCGGTCACGCCGCCCGGCGGGGCCGGCACTGGTCCGGGTTTCCGGACTGCGCAAGGACTTCGGCGCGACCCGGGCGGTGGACGACGTGTCGTTCGAGATCCCGCGCGGGCAGACCTTGGCGCTGGTCGGCGAATCCGGGTCGGGCAAGTCGACGACGGCGCGGATGGTGCTGCGGCTCGCGGAACCGTCCGCGGGCACGGTGTCGTTCGACGGTTCGGACGTGACCGCCGTGCGCGGTGCGGAGCTGCGGCGGCTGCGGCGGCGGATGCAGCTGGTGTACCAGAACCCGTACGCGTCGCTGAACCCGAAGCTCACGGTGGGCCAGATCGTGTCGGAGCCGTTGCGGGCGTTCCGGGCTCCCGGGCGCCCTGAGGAGTTGCTGGACCAGGTGGCGTTGCCGGCGTCGATGGTGCGGCGCAGGCCGGCGGAGCTGTCCGGCGGGCAGCGGCAGCGGGTGGCGATCGCGCGGGCGCTGGCGCTGCGCCCGGAACTGGTCGTGCTCGACGAGCCGGTGTCGGCCCTCGACGTGTCCGTGCAGGCCCAGATCCTGGAGCTGCTGGTCCGCCTGCAGGACGAGCTGGGGCTGACGTACCTGTTCATCTCGCACGACCTGGCGGTGGTGCGGCAGGTGGCCGACCACGTCGGCGTGATGCGCGCGGGCAACCTGGTGGAACACGGCCCGGCCGACCAGGTCCTGCGGGAGCCGCGGCACGCCTACACCAAGGAACTGCTGAACGCGATCCCCGGGCGGGTGTCGGAGGTGGCCTGACCGCTTGCTCCGGCCTGCGGCGGGGCGCGGCGGGCGCGGCCGGGTTGCGGCGGGTAGCGCCCCGGGCATGGGCCGGTTTCGAGCCGGGGGAGGCTGGGTGTGCCGGCTCGGGTCTGCAACCGGGACGTTCACATCCCGGGCCGGTGGGTGGGCCGCCGGTCGTTGGTACCCGGCCGGCGGCCCGCCGCTCCACCTCTGCGGCCGATCACGGTGCTCGAGTTTTCGGCTGGAGCTGGGCGGTTCGCCAGTGGTTCAGGGATGCGGCCGTGGGACCGGGCAGGTGAGCAGTACCGCGGATATGCGGCATCGCTTCGCCACCCAGCTGTGCAGGTTGGGGTCGATGTAGGTGAGGACGTCATAGATGTCCTGCTGGCGCTGGGTTAGCTCCTTGTTCCAGATCGGCTCATGGTGAGCGAGCCGATTGCGGAACTGGTGAAGGCGCTTGATCGGCTGCTCGATCGTGTGCCGGGCGCGGCTCGGGGCGTGTGGGAATCCGCTGGCCAAACTGGGCCACAGGGTGGTGTTGTACTGCTTGGCCAGCAGATACCGCCAAAATCCGAAGGTCAGTTCCGAGATGGCCTGGCCTTCGCTGGCGTGCTTTCCCTTGCGCCGGACCCGCTGACGGGCCTTTCGGATCTCCTCCCGCGCGGTCGCGTCGAGGTCCTGGCCCGGGTCGTCGAGCCACGAACCGGGACGGCCCTTCGTCTGGTGCCGCGCGGCCAGCTGGCTCGCCAGGACGTTGCGCAGCGCGATTTCCAGGTGGCCGAGGGTTTCCCAGTAGGCGGAGCCCGCCAGCGAGTTCCACGCGTAGAGGTCCAGGGCGGCGGCGCGGTCGTGGTGGCATTTGACCAGGTAGTCGGCCATTCGTGGGGTGCTCATCACAGCCAGCACGGCAGTGTTCGGTTGGTGATCCCCAGTCACGTCGGGTATGGTATTCGGTGAAGACCGCTGAACGGTCCCTGGTGGCTCTGAACAGGGTGGGCCACACCGCTGCGGTTGTGCTTCAGAAGGCGCCGCCCGATGGGCGGCGCCTTCTTGTTTCTGCAGCTCCGACGGCCTTGATCGGCACTGGTGGGCTCAACCGTCAAGCGGACGTCGGTGAACCGGCGTTCTCGCCAGTTCTTCCGGGTCCGCACCTGGTGCGCCGCGCCGCGGTGGGCGGGTCGCCGACCGCTGGTACCGGTCGGCGGCCAGCCACACCGATCACGGTTCCTGGCCGGTCAACCCACCCCCGTCACGCGGTTCCTGCACCACGCGCAGGATTTCCCGCGCCGCGGCGTCGTTCTGCCGGAACGACGGGCCGTTGGTCCGCGGCCGGGTGAACGCGGCCGCCGAGCGGGCGCTCGTGTGCGGGCCCAGCGCGAACCGCCGCGCTTGGGGCCTGCCGAGCGCGTCCAGCAAGCGGCCGTCCGACACCCGCGTGTGGATCAGTCCCGACGGCAGGTCCCGCACCCGCTCCTCGGCCAGCTCGCCCGCGCCCCGAAGCTGCGCCAGCAACCCGTCCGAGGCACGCGAAACGCTCGGCGGCGGCAACCGCGCCTCGATCAGCGTCCGGGCCGTCACCGAGCCCGGGAAGCTGCCCGAGGAGGCCACGAAGCCGTCTTCGCCGAGCGAGATCCGGACGTCCGCGCCCAGGAACGACACCACCCCGGCCTGGTGCAGCGCCAGCAGCTCGTGCAACCGGCGGGGCGGGGGACCGCTCGCGTAGTACGAGAAGAACCCGTGCCACCAGCCGTCCACATCGGACACGTCCAGCCTGCCGGACGCCATCAGGGCCGGCATCTGCTGGTACACCGACAGCAGGGCCATGAACGCACCCAGGTCCGCGGAGTACGCGGCATCCGCCCGCCGCGCCAGGTCGGCCTCCACATAGGACCGCAGGTACTTCCCGAACTCCTCCGCCGAGCCGAACCGCAGTCCGGCCAGCGGGCGGTCCAGCCGGTCGAGGTCGAGCCGGTCCTCCTCGGCCGGCACGGCGCGCCGCACCAGCGCCTGCATCTCGGCGCTGTCCCAGTCGAACGCGGCGAACGCCCGCGCGAACTCGGCGAAGGACATCAGCACCCGCGACGAGTGCCCGGTGAACAGCTCGCTGTAGTACCCCCACGCGAGCTCCTTCGCCACGTGCGGCCACACGTCCGCGCGGAAGTCCAGGTGCCGCTCCCGCGCCAGCAGCTCCGCCACCCGCGCCTGGCCGAAGAACCGCGGCAGCTCCAGCGGCGAGCCCTGCAACCGGTAACCGGGCTTCGCGTGGTAGGGCACCCCGCGCCGGGACCCGATGTGCAGCACCGGTTCCGCGCCGCTGCGCTGGTACACCAGCCCGCCCTCGTGCTCGGTGAACCGCCCGCCGCGGCCCTCGGTCAGCAACAGCATCAGGTCGACGAACGCCAGCCCGAACCCGCGCACCAGCACCGGTTCGCCCGGCGCGACGTGCTCGTAGTCGACGTCGGCGGTGTAGCCGGCCGGGTAGTAGGCCAGCCCGTGCCGCGCCGCGAACCCGGCCAGTTCCCGCTCACCCGAACCCGGGTCGGCGTCGAGGTGCCCGACCGTCAGCACCACCGCGTCCACGTCGAGCGGGTCGGCCACGCCCGCGAGCCACACCCGCGTCCCGTCGATCCGCGTCACCCGCGTGCGGTGCTCCACCACCTCGATGCCGCCCGGCAACCCGGCCAGCACGTGCCGGTACACCCAGTCGAGGTAGGCGCTCGTCAGCCGCCGGGTGGGGAAGGACGTGCCGCGCAACGCGTCCAGCTCGTCCCGCAGGTCCGCCGGTACGTCGTAGCCGATCCGCCCGTTGCGCACCTCCTGCGCCCACTGCCACAGCGACGGCCCGCTCCGCACCGGGCCGGCCATCGTGACCGACTCGTCGGTGAACATCGTGACGTCCTCGGCCATCGAGTTCATCCGCAGCAGCGGGGACTGCTCGTACCGCCAGATCCGGCCGGCGCCGGGCGGGAACGGGTCGATCAGGTGCACCACCAGGCCCGCGGGCCCGAGCAGTTCGGCCGCGTTGGCGGACAGCCGTTCCAGCACGCCGATCCCACGCGGCCCCGCCCCCACGATCGCGAGCTGAGACGGCGCCATGCCCTCGACGCTACGGAAAAACCGGCGCGGCCGGCCGCTCTCCCGAATCCTGGACGCCTACCGGACCCGCGCGATGACCTCCGGGGCCCGGCGGTAGAGCCGCAGCACGCCACCGATGGTGAACTCGGTGAGCAGGTCGACGAGCGCGTCGCGGTCCGGCGCCGCGCCGTGCCAGTCCATCCCGACCAGCGACTCGACCATCGCGAAGTACATCGTGACCAGCGCGGTGTCCGCACGGCCCGGCTCGACGCCGAGGGCCGCCCAGCGCCGCCCGCTCGCCTCGGTGTAGACCCGCGCCAGCCGCTCCCGCAGCCGGGACAGCGCCGGGTCGCCCGCGCGCTCGGCCTCCTGCAACAGGGGCAGCACCACGGGGTGTTCGGCGACGAAGTCGAACAGGTTCGCGTAGTTCCTGCGTGCCCAGCTCTTCAGGTCCAGGCCGGTGTCGCTCACGCCGACCGTGGCGATTGCGGCGTACGCCTGCTCCTCGGCCTGTTCGAGGACAGCCGCGAACACCGCGCGCTTGTCGCCGTACACCTCGTAGACCGCCTGGCGGGTGAGGCCCGCCTCGCGCGCGATCCGTTCGATCGTGGCGCCCGCCAGGCCGCTCGTGGCGAACACCTGCGCAGCGGCGGCGAGGACGAGCGCCCGCTGTTCGTCGACCGGCACCTTCCGGGGCCGGCCGGGTCCACGCTTCGGTGGCACTGCCATGCCTGCCACCCCACCACATTCGTGCGCCGGCCCCGCTGCCGGAAATCGCCCACCCGGGGGAGCGGTCGTGCGGACCCGTTCGCCAGACGTCACGCCGCCGGGCGGAGCGGTGCGGGCCTACTGGAGGCCGGTCGCCGCGGCGGCCGCCGGGTCGGAGTCGGCGATGAACTTCCGGCACCGCTCGTACTCCTCGGTCTCGCCGAGGCGCTGGGCGGCCTTGGCCAGGGCCGCCAGGGCACGCAGGAAGCCCTGGTTGGGGCGGTGGTCCCAGGGCACCGGGCCGAAGCCCTTCCACCCGGCGCGGCGCAGCTGGTCCAGGCCGCGGTGGTAGCCGGTGCGGGCGTAGGCGTAGGCGGGGACGAACTCACCCGCCTCCAGCGACCGCTCGGCCAGGGCCGCCCACGCCTCGCTGAAGTCGGGATGCTCGGCGGCCACGTCGGCCGGGTCGGTGCCCGCGTCCATCGCGGCCTGGGCGTCCACCCGGTCGGGCAGCCGGGTGGGGTCAGGTTCCAGCAGGTTCGTCATGGTGCCCAGTATCGGCGGTTCACACGAACAGGCTCGCGAGGACCCCGCTGCCGAGGAGGACGAGGGCGGCGATCAGAACCGCGGCGACGAAGCGTTTCGGCATCACGGGCCGACACGATGCCCGGCGGCCGCCGCCGGCGCAAGCGGGTCACGCCTCAGGGTGAACCCTGATTTTCGCTCGTCCCGCTCCACCGGCGCGGACGACCATGGATGATGTTCGCATGACGAAGGCGCTCGAGGGGGCCGCCGAGGGTCTTGCCGTGCCGCGCGGACCCATCGGCAAGACGAAGCTGTTTTTCGCGACCCACTGGGAGCGGGGCGCGGCGGGACGGCCCACGCCGGAGTGGGTGCTGCGGTTCGCGTACGGGATGTGGCTGGTCGCGTTCGCCTTCAAGGTGCTCGGCTCGTCGTGGGACATGTCGTGGCACTTCAAGTTCATCCGCGACGACTTCGCGCCGCCGCACCTGATCAACACCGTGGGCACCGGCATCGTCATCGTCCTCGTCGCGATCCACAGCTACACCGGCCTCGGCTGCGACCGCCGCTCGCTGCGGCTGATGCAGGCCGGGCTGGTGATGTTCCTGATCGCGGCGCCGCTGGACGTCATCAACCACCGAATCAGCGGGCTCGACCTGACCGCGTGGAGCCCCACGCACATGCTGCTCTACATCGGCACCGGCGTGATGCTCGCCGGTGTCCTGGACGGCTGGATGAAGTCCGCACCGCCGGGCCGGTTCCGCACGCTGGTGCTGACCGGGCTGTGGGTGTTCTTCCTGGAGAACACGTTCTTCCCCAACGGCCAGCAGGAGTACGGCATCCTCAGCCTGCGGGCGTGGGAGCGCGGCGCCCCGGAGGCCGAGCCGTCGCTGCTGAGCTTCGCCGCCCAGCAGATCGGCCACCCGGTGGACCGGGCCGCGGTGCTGCACTTCGCGATGCCCATCGCCGACTGGGTCTACCCGTTGTGGGGCGTGGGGGTGTCGGCGCTGGTCCTGGCGATCGCCCGGCACACGATCGGCCGGGCGTGGGCGGCGACCGCGGTGGCCGCCGTGTACGTGGCCTACCGCGCGATCATCTGGCCCCTGCTCGTGGCCGGCACGTTCCCGGCCTCGGCGATCCCGTTCTACCTGATCGCCGTGGGGTTCGCGGTGGATGTGGCGTTCCGCGCCGGCCGGGGGCACCGCGTGCTGACCCCGCTGGCCGGCGGGCTGCTGGTGGCCGCGTTCGGGTACGGCGCGCTGTGGCTCCAGTCGCAGCTGCGGCCGTGGCTGCTGGGCGACGCGCACACCGAGTCCGCGCCGCCGTTCGCCTACTGGCCCGCGCTGGCGGTCCTGGTGGGGCTGCCGCTCCTGTGGTGGGCCCTCACGCGGCTGGTGAGGACCCACCGGGAGGTACCGGTCAGCTGATCTTCTGGCCCGCCGACTTGAGGTGCTCGGCGGCCTCGACGATCCGCTTGGCCATCGCCTGCTCGGCCTGCTTGAGGTAGCTGCGCGGGTCGTAGGTCTTCTTGTTGCCGACCTCGCCGTCGATCTTCAGGACGCCGTCGTAGTTCTTGAAGAAGTGGTCGGCGATCGGGCGCGAGAAGGCGTACTGGGTGTCGGTGTCGATGTTCATCTTCACCACGCCGTAGGACACCGCCTCGTGGATCTCCTCGAGCAGCGAGCCGGATCCGCCGTGGAAGACCAGCTCGAACGGCTTGCTGCCCTCGGCCAGGCCCAGCTTCTCCGCGGCCACCTGCTGCCCGCGCTTGAGCACGTCCGGGCGCAGCTTCACGGCGCCCGGCTTGTAGGCGCCGTGCACGTTGCCGAAGGTCGCGGCGAGCAGGTAGCGGCCCTTCTCACCGGTGCCCAGCGCGTCGACGGTCTTCACGAAGTCGCCCTCGGCGGTGTACAGCTTCTCGTTGATCTCGTTCGAGACGCCGTCCTCCTCACCGCCGACCACGCCGATCTCGACCTCGAGGATGATCTTCGCCGCGGCCGCCTTGGCGAGCAGTTCGGCCGCGATCTCCAGGTTCTCGTCCAGGTCGATCGCCGAGCCGTCCCACATGTGCGACTGGAACAGCGGGTTCTGGCCCTTGTTGACGCGCTCCTGGGACAGCGCGATCAGCGGGCGGACGAAGCCGTCCAGCTTGTCCTTCGGGCAGTGGTCGGTGTGCAGGGCGACGTTGACCGGGTACTTCTCGGCGACGACGTGCGCGAACTCGGCGAGCGCGGTCGCGCCGGTCACCATGTCCTTGACCCGGGTGCCGGAGGCGAATTCGGCGCCACCGGTCGAGATCTGGATGATCCCGTCGCTCTCCGCGTCGGCGAACCCGCGCAGGGCGGCGTTGAGGGTCTCCGACGAGGTCACGTTGATCGCCGGGTACGCGAACTCGCCCGCCTTGGCCCGGTCCAGCATCTCCGCGTAGACCTCGGGGGTGGCGATGGGCATCGTGGGTCCTCCTAGCTGTGGTTCGCCTTCCTTGCCCGAATCGTACGAGGTCGGCGGTGGGAGGACAGTGTGCTGGCTCTCTGCGGCGCAGGTCAGGAACGATCAAGTGACCAAAGCCGCTCCGCCCCGGGCGGAGCGGCTTCGCGTGGTCAGGACAGCAGGGCCTCGCTGACGGCCCGGTAGGCGGGCAGCGGGTCGTCGCCGAGGGCCTGGACGCACACGTGGTCGGCCCCGGCGTCGAGGTGGGCCTGGATGCCGCGCGCGATCGAGTCGATGTCGCCGTGCAGGGCGAGCGCGTCGATCAGCGCGTCGCTGCCGCCGTCGTCCAGGTCGGCCTCGGTGAAGCCGTGGCGGAGCAGGTTGGTGCGGTAGTTGACCAGGCCGAGGTACGGGTGCTGGACGGCGGGGCGCCCGATGGCACGGGCCGCGCCGGGGTCGGTCTCCAGCACGATCTTCTGCTCGGGAGCCAGCAGCACGCCCTCGCCGAGGATCTCCCTGGCCTCCCTGGTGTGGGCGGGCGTGGTCAGGTACGGGTGGGCGCCCGCGGTCCGCTCGGCGGAGAGCTTCAGCACCTTCGGGCCCAGGGCGGCGAGCGCGCGGGCGGCGACCGGCACGCCCGCTTCGTCGAGGCCGTCGAGGTAGTCGACGATCTTGTCGTAGGGCTTCTGGTACTCCTGGGTCGCCTCCGGGTGGCCGATGCCGACGCCGAGGAGGAACCGGCCCGGGTGCCGGGCCTCGATGCGGTGGAAGGACGCGCCGACCGTGGCCGCGTCGTCCTTCCACATGTTGACGATGCCGGTGGCGATCGTGATGCGCTCGGTGGCGTCGAGCAGCTCGTCGACGATGTCCAGCCGCCCGTCGGGGGAGCCGCCGATCCAGATCGCGCCGTAGCCGAGTCGTTCGACCTCGCGTGCCAGGTCCGCGTCCAGCTGGTGCCAGTGCCGCCAGATACCGATCTTGCCGAGTTCAAGGGCCATGCCGGTGCCAACTCCGGCGGGGGTGCGTGGAATTCCTCTACCTTGGGGTCATGGCGAAAATCGGTGACCTAGAGGTGTATCCGCTCAACCTGGGTGGCAACGTCTTCGGCTGGACCGCCGACGAGCAGCAGTCCTTCGCGGTGCTCGACGCGTATGCGGCCGCGGGCGGGAACTTCATCGACACCGCGGACGTGTACATGGCGCGCGTTCCGGGCAACTCGGGCGGTGAGTCGGAGACGATCATCGGCAACTGGCTGGCGCGTCGTGGCCGCCGGGACGACATGGTGATCGCGACGAAGGTGGGCGCCTGGCCGGCGCGGCCGGGGGTGAGCGCGAAGAACATCCGCGAGGCGGTGGAGGACTCGCTGCGCCGGCTGCGCACCGACCACATCGACTTGTACTACGCGCACAAGGATGTCGGGGACGTGCCGCTGGCGGAGACGCTGGAAGCGTTCGACTCGCTGGTGCGTGCGGGCAAGGTGCGGTACCTGGGGGCGTCGAACTACAGCGCGGACCGGCTGGCCGAGGCGCTGTCCATTTCGGACCGGGAGGGGTTCGCCCGGTACGTCGCGGTGCAGCCGCAGTACAACCTGGTGGAGCGCGGGTACGAACAGGAGCTGGCCCCGCTCGTGGCGAAGGAGGGGTTGTCGTCGCTGCCGTACTACGGGCTGGCGCGGGGGTTCCTGACCGGGAAGTACCGGTCGCGCGAGGCGGGCGGCAGCCCGCGGGCCGAGGGCGCGCTGGCGTACCTGGACCACCGGGGCGAGCGGGTCCTGGCGGCCCTGGACGACATTGCGGCCGCCCACGGGACCACACCGGCCGCGGTGGCGCTGGCCTGGCTGGCTGCCCAGCCGACGGTCACCGCGCCCATCGCCAGCGCCCGGAACGTGGACCAGCTGACCGACCTGCTGGCTTCCGTGGCACTGCGGTTGAGCGACGCGGAGCTCGCGGCCCTGGACGACGCGTCGCGGTAGGCGCCGGGCGCGCTCGCCGCCGGGCCGGGCGGGAACCGGCGGCCCCGGCCGCCGTTCACCGGGCCACCTCCACTTCCAGTCCCAGCACCCGCACCGTGCGCCGGCGCCGCAGCCAGCCGCGTCCGGGCGGAGCGTCCGGCAGCTCGTCGAGGAACGCCTTGCGCTGCCCTGGTGTCGCCGAGCGCCAGCGCAGGGACAGCGTCGGGCGGACCGGGGCGATGAAGGGCCGTACGCCCTCGTGCGCCTGGTCGAGCCGTTCGTGGTAATCGGGATCGGGGCGGTAGGCGAGGTCGAGGTCGATCAGCGGGTCGGGGCCGCCCGCGTGGTGCTGGCACCGCGCGAGCATCCGGGCGAGCTCGTCCAGCGCGATCCGCACGGTCCAGGGCATCTGGTCCCGCCAGCGGCCGGGAAGCGGTGCGTGCACCGGCGCCGCGGGACCGTCCTCCGCGAGCACGATCAGCGCCCGGATCCGGGTGCCCGCGAGCTCGACGAGAACCTGCTGTTCCTGCGGGTGGACGACGAACCGGGCCTCCCGCCCGGCCAGGACCGACCCCGAGCGTTGCGCCACCCACTCCTGCGCCTCACCGGGCGAGACGAACGTGAACACCAGCTCGTCGCCGGCGAGGGTCATCGCGACCGGGAACAGGGAACCGAGGTCGTGCATGAACTCCGAGCCGACGACGAGTGCGGCCTTCGAGCCGCCTGTGGTCATCGCCCACTCCTCTTGTGCGAGCGCGGCCTACACCTGCAGGTCGGCTTCGATGCGCTTGAGGTAGTGCCGGGCCAGCGCCAGGTTCGCCCGCTCCCGGTCCAGCACCAGGTACAGGAACATGGACGCGCGGGAGCCGGGCGTGTCGAGCAGCCGGATCAGGTGGTACTGGCGGTGCAGCGTGATCAGGATGTCCTCGATCGAGTCGTTGAGCCCCAGCGACGACATCACGCGCAACTTCGACCGCACGACCTCGGTGTTGCCGGCCGCGGCGATCTCCAGGTCGAACCAGTCGTCGCCACCGGCGGTGCCGAGCGACATCCCGCTCTCGTAGTCGACCAGGGCGACGCCGAGAGCGCCGGTGATGCTCATGGCTTCCTTGAGCGCGGTGTCGATGTTCATCATGATCAGTTCCTCCTGTAGCGGGTTTCCGTGCCGGCTAGGCGGTCAGGATCGCGGCGATCCGGTCGATGACGGGCCGGGTCTCGAACAGCAGGCGCCCGACGTTCAGCCCCTTGTCCCCCAGCACCACCATCAGCGCGATCCGGCCGATGGCGTAGACGGCCATGTAGCCGTCGCTGCTGAACACGACGGTCTGGTTCAACGTGCCCTGGCCCGCCAGCTCGGACGCCTGGCGGGCGATGCCCAGGTCGGCGGCGGCGAGCGCGGAGATCTTGGCGGGGTCGATGGTCTCGGCCACGTCGGCGAAGATGCAGATCCCGTCGACCGCCGCCACCACCGTGTCCGTCACCCCGGCGACACTTTCGCGGAGGCCGCGCAATTCGGCGGCGAGTGCGTCGAAGTCCACCACTTGTCCGTCTTTCTCCGTCAGCGGGCGCAAAGTCTCAGGAACGCGACTTTGCGTTCACCGGACGTCAGAAAAATGGCATAAAAATGGGCGACAGCCGAGTGGAATGTCATTCACCCGTTCGAGTGGCGCCTGATCAAGGAGACTACCTCAACTGCACTGAGAGCGCGGGAAGGTGGTCGTGTCTAACCCTGTACAACACGAACGGGTGAAATTGATCGCATCCGGTAACGGCTGGCCGTAGTGGTGGTCGTGTGACAATTTCCGCGCCGGCGGGCCACTGGTTTCCGCTTTTCGGTCGCCGACGTGACGTGGCACGACGGTGATACTCATTCCGAAAAGGACGGACGCGGGAGGGGATCGGTGTGCCGCGGGCACGCCGGGCGGCGATCGCCGGGCGGGAAACCGCGCCCACGGTGAGGACCAACGCGGATTCGTCCGTTCGGCCCAGTCGACACCGCCGTGTGAGATGCGCTACCCCGGCGCGGGCGTGTCGTGGCACGAGCTGGTTCCACTGACGCCGAACGGCAGTGGACTGGCAAGCTCACTCGCATGCGCGCGAGCAGACTGGTCTCAGCCCTGTTGCTGCTCCAGACCCGGGGGCGGATGACCGCGCGGCAGCTGGCCGACGAACTGGACGTCTCCGTCCGGACGATCTACCGGGACATGGACGCGCTGTCCGCGGCCGGCATCCCCCTCTACGCCGACGCCGGTCACGACGGCGGCTACCAGCTGCTCGACGGCTACCGCACCCGGCTCACCGGGCTGACCACCGACGAGGCCGAGGCGCTGTTCCTGTCCGGGTTGCCCGGGGCCGCCGCGGATCTCGGGCTGGGTGCCGTGCTGGCCACCGCCCAGCTCAAGCTGATGGCCGCGCTGCCGGAGGAGCTGCGCGACCGCGCAGGCCAGCTCCAGCAGCGCTTCCACCTGGACACCTCGGGCTGGTACGCCGACCCGGAGCCCACCCCGCACCTGGCGGCGGTGGTGCAGGCCACCTGGAACCAGCTCCGGGTCCGGGTGAAGTACCGCAGGTGGGCCGCCCCGCACGAAGTGACCAGGGTCGTCGAGCCCTACGGCGTGGTGCTCAAGGCGGGACGGTGGTACCTGGTGGGGGGCAGTTCCGGGTCCGTCCGGACCTACCGGGTCTCGCAGATCCTCCGGGTGCAGCCGCTGGCCGAGCGGTTCCCGCGGCCGCCCGGGTTCGATCTGGGGCGGCACTGGGACAGCTACCTCGAGGAGTTCGACGCCCGCCGGTACGTGGGCGAGGCGACGGTCCGCATGACGACGTCGGTGTTCGACCGGCTCACGCACCTGCTCGAACCCGATCTGGCGCGTGCGGCGCGGGAACGCGCCCAACCGGACACCGCGGGCTGGATCCGCACGGTCATCCCGATCGAGTCCACGGACCACACCGCGGGGCTGCTGCTCCGGCTCGGTGCCGAGGCGGAGGTGCTCGCACCGGACTCGCTGCGGCAGCGGCTGGCCACCACCGCCGCGGCGCTCGCCGAGCTGTACGGCAGGCCCGCGCCCCCGGCATGACATCGCATTTCTCGTGATCTTCGCTGACACCGGATGTCAGTGGACCGCCGTTAGCGTCCGGACGCCGGGCCTGCCGCCCGGGTGCACGACGTGAACAGCGAAGGACGAGAAGTGATCCCGGAACACGAGACGTTCGACGGAACCTGGCCGTTCCCGGCCCGCTACTGCGAGGCCGCGGGCTTCCGGCAGCACTACGTGGACGAAGGTCCACGGCGAGGCGGGGAAACCCTGGTGCTGCTCCACGGTGAACCGACCTGGGGCTACCTGTGGCGGCACCTCGTCGGCCCCCTGTCCCGGCAGCACCGGGTGGTCGTGCCGGACCACATGGGCTTCGGCAAGAGCGACACGCCGCCCGGGCGCGGCTACCTCGCCGACGAGCACGTGGACAACCTGGAGCAGCTGCTCGTCGGCGAACTCGACCTGCACGGGATCACGCTGGTGTTGCACGACTGGGGCGGTCCCATCGGCACCGGTTTCGCCCTCCGGCACCCGGATCGCGTCAGCCGCATCCTCGCCACCAACACCGTGCTGCCCCTGGGGCTGCCGGGCTACGCGGAACTGATGCAGCACAACTTCGCGGACAGCTCGTGGTTCCGCTGGGCGCGGGCCGCGCACGCCGACGGCACCCTGGAAGTCCTGCTCGGCAACGCCGGCCACACGATCACCCACCTGATGCTCGCGTTGCAGACCATCACCCGGCCGCAGATCCTCACCCCGACCTGGGTTCGCGCCTACTCCGCGCACTTCACCGGCCGGGCGCAGTGCCGTGGCGTGATCCGGTTCCCCCAGCAGCTCGTGGCCCCCGACCCGGACGCTCCCGCGCCGGCACCGCCCGACCCGGCGGCCGTGGCGGCGCTGCGGGGCAAGCCCGCGCTGCTCGTGCAGGGGATGCGGGACACCGCGCTCCTTCCGCGCTACACCGTGCCCGCGTTCCGGCTCGGCTATCACAGCGCCCCGGTCGTCGAACTGCCCCAGGCTGGTCACTTCACGCCGGAGGACGCGCCGGAGACCCTGCTGGCCCTGCTGGACCTGTTCCTCCAGACCACCTGACCCGCGCTCCACCGGAGATCCCAGATGACTCTCAGCTCCACCAGACCCGTGCTCGTTCTGCTCGCCCTCGGGCTGTTCGCGATCGGCACCGACGGATACGTGATCACCAGTCTGCTTCCCGACGTCGGGCACGCCCTCGGTGTGTCCGACAGCGCCGCGGGACAGCTCATCACGGTGTTCGCCCTCGCCTACGCGGTCGGCGCCCCCGTGCTCGGCGTACTGACCGGCGGCCTGCCCCGGCGCCCGCTGCTGATCGGCAGCCTGGCGGTGTTCGCGCTGACGAACGCGGGCGTCGCGATCGCCGGTTCCTACCCGGTCATGATGGTCGTGCGGGTACTGGCGGCGCTCGCGGCCGCCGTGTTCACCCCCGCCTGCTCGGCCACCGCGGCCGTCCTCGCCGACGATGGCCGGCGCGGCCGGGCGCTGGCCACGGTCGCCGCCGGCGTCAGCCTGTCCACCGCGCTCGGGGTGCCGCTCGGTGCGCTGGTCGGCGCCGCGTTCGGGTGGCGGGTGACCTTCCTGGCCATCGCCGTGCTCGCCGCACTCGCCACGGCCGGGCTCGCCCTGCTGCTGCCCAGCGTGCAGACACCGCCGGCCACCGGGTTGCGCGCCCGAATCGCGGTCGCCCGGACCCGCGGCGTGCCCACCGCGCTCGGTCTCACGGTGCTGTGGATCGCCGGGGCGTTCACCGTGCTGACCTACATCAACCCGGTGCTCGGTGACCTCGCCGGGGTGCGCGGGTCCGGGCTGGCCGTGTGGTTGCTGGTGTTCGGGGTGGCCGCGGTCGCGGGCAATGCCGTGGGCGGGCGCGCGGCCGACGGGTACCCGGCGACCTCGCTGGCCGTGGTGACCACGGCTGGGCTCGCCCTCGCGCTGACTACCTTCGGCGTGCTCGCCTCGCTCGGGGTGCACGGGCGCACGGGCATGGTTGCCGCTGCGGTGGTGCTCGCGGTGTGGGGGGTGTTCGGGTGGGCGTTCATGCCGGTCCAGCAGCACCGGCTGGTCGAGCTGGCCGCCGGGGACGCCGGGGTGGTGCTCTCGCTCAGCGCCAGCGCGACCTACATCGGCATCTCGCTGGGCGGGTTCGCCGGTTCGCTCGCGCTCACCTCGGGTGGCGTCGCCGCGGTGGGCTGGACCGCGGGAGCCATCGAGTCGTGCGCCGTGCTGGCCGCGGTCGCCATCGCGGTGGCGCACCGCCGGGTACGGGGTGTCCGGGCCGCGGCCTCGGGTATGGACACCGCGACTTCACCTACTCGGTAGTAGCTTACTCGCGGTAGGTTGAGGTAGGGTCCGGCCATGGCCAACGTCAAAGGCAAGGTCGTGCTCATCACCGGAGCTGCGCGCGGCATCGGCGCCGGGCTCGCCGAACGGCTCGCGGCCCGCGGGGCCAAGGTCGCCCTCGTCGGGCTGGAGGCGGACGAGCAGCGCAAGGTCGCCGAACGCATCGGCGATTCGGCGCGCGCCTGGGAGGCCGACGTCACCGACTGGACCGCCCTCGAAAAAGCCACGGCCGGCGTCGTGGAGCACTTCGGGGGCATCGACATCGTGATCGCGAACGCGGGAATCGCCACGACGGGCTTCGTCCGCTCCGTCGACCCCGCCGCCTTCGAGAAGGTCATCGAGGTCGACCTGCTCGGCGTGTGGCGCACGTTCCGCGTCACGCTGCCGCACATTATCGAGCGCAAGGGCTACCTGCTGGCGATCTCCTCGCTCGCCGCGATCACCCACGCCCCCGGCATGGCCAACTACGCCGCGGCCAAGGCCGGTGTCGAAGCCTTCTGCAACAGCCTGCGCGCCGAGGTCGCTCACCTCGGCGTCAAGGTCGGCGTCGCCCACCCCACGTGGATCCGCACCGATCTGGTCGAAAGCGCCGACGCCCACCCGGTGTTCGGCAAGCTGCGCGCCGGCATGCCGGGCCTGCTCGGCCGGACCTACCCGCTCGGCGTGGCCCTGGACCACATCGAGGCCGGTGTCCTCAAGCGGGCCCGCGTCATCCACGTACCGAAGTGGGTCGGCCTGCTCAAGGTGGTCCGCGCGCTGCTGCCGCCGGTCGTCGAGCTGGGTTCGCGCACCCGGGTGCCCGCCGCCGACCGCGCCGCGCTCGAGGACATCAAGGCCCGCGGAGCGCGCGAGGCCGCGGTGACCGGGCACGGCGGACGGGCCGCGATCCGATAGGAGCCGACATGTCCCGCCGCGACCAGATCAGGATGACCGGCGACGAGGTCCTCGCGTTCCTCGCCGGGGAGAAGGTCATCAACGTCGCCACCGTCAACCCCAACGGCCGCCCGCACCTCGCCCCGCTGTGGTACGTGCCGCGCGGCGAGGGTGTGGCGACCTGGACCTACCGCAAGTCCCAGAAGGTCGCCAACCTCCGCCGGCTGCCGCAGGCCACCGTGCTGGTCGAGAGCGGCGACACCTACGACCGGCTGCGCGGCGTCCAGTTCGAGGCCGACGTCGAGATCGTCGAGGACACCCCCGCCGTCGCGGCGATCGGCGCGGCCCTGGCCGAGCGCTACGGCGGCGGCTCGCTGGCCGCCGACGTCGTGGCTGCCCAGGCGGCCAAACGGGTCGGGCTGGTGTTCACGCCGACGAAGATCGTCAGCTGGGACCACACCAAGCTCGGCGGCGTCTACTGAAGCCAGGCGCCCAGCGTCGGGTTGATCTCCCGCACCGAGTAGCTCTCCAGCGCGCCTTCCGCGACGTACGGGTCGGCGTCCAGGAGTTTCTGCAGGGCGTCGGCGTCCTCGGCCTGGATCAGGTACGCGCCGCCGGCGTCGTCGGTGAACGGCCCGGCCACCGCGACCGTGCCCTCGTCGGCGAGCTTCTTCAGGTACTCGCGGTGCCGCGGTCGCACCTCCGCGTACTTCCCCTGGTCGTAGACCGTCTGCACCAGGAACCAGGCCATGCGCACCTCCGTCTGAGTACTGCTTCGCACGCTACCGGGTGACCAGGCTCAACCGATACGCTGGGCCGAGCGTGTGCAGCACGTGGACAACGGGTTGGCCGAGGACAGGCGGGGGTACATGGCGGACGGCAGCGCGGGGCGCAGCGTCGAACGCACGCTCGGGCAGTTGCGCACCATGGACGGGGTCGGTACCGCGTCGGCCCAGCCGGCCGGCCCGCTGACGCTGGAGGACCTGTACAAGGTCCACCGGATGCGGCTGGTGCGGCTGGCGATCCTGCTGGTCGACGAGCCGGCCACGGCCGAGGACGTCGTGCAGGAGGCGTTCACCGGCCTCTACCGGAACTGGGGCAAGCTGCGGGACGCCACGGCCGCGGTGGCGTACCTGCGCACCGCGGTGGTCAACGGGTCGCGCAGCGTGCTGCGGCGCCGCAAGACGGCACGCGAGTACGTCCCGCCGCACGCGGTCAACGCGCGCTCCGCGGAGAGCCTGGCGATGCTCTCCAGCGAGCACCAGTCGGTGGTGGACGCGCTGTCGAAGCTGCCGCCGCGGCAGCGCGAGGTGCTGGTGCTGCGCTACTACGGCGGCCTCTCCGAGGCGGAGATCTCCGAGGTCGCGGGCATTTCGAAGGGCACTGTGAAGTCCACCGCGAGCCGGGCGCTGGAAGCCCTCCAGAAGGCCATGAGTGGCTGAGCTGGTTTAGACCAATATGCTGGAGCCTGTGACGGGTTTCGTGCTGACGGGTGGCAGGCTCGCCCTCCCCGAGGGCCTGGTGGACGACGGGTGGCTCGTCGTCACCGGCGGGACGATCGCGGGCATCGGGACCGGGACGCCGCCACCGGGTGAGCAGGTGGACGTGGGCGGTGCCTACGTGGTGCCCGGGTTCGTCGACGCGCACTGCCACGGCGGCGGGGGCGGGTCGTTCTCCAGCGGCGATCCCAAGGAGATCGCCACCGCCATCAAGGCGCACCGCAGGCACGGCACGACCACCATGCTGGCGAGCCTGGTGTCCGATCCGGTGCGGGCGCTGGTCGACCAGATGGCGGTGCTGCGCGAGCTGGTCACCGACGGCGAGCTGGCCGGCATCCACCTGGAGGGACCGTTCATCGCCGCGTCCCGGTGCGGCGCGCACGACCCGGCGGTCCTGCGGGAACCCGACACGGCGACCGTCGACGCCCTGTTGCGCGCCGGCCACGGCGCGGTGCGGATGGTGACGCTGGCGCCGGAGCTGCCCGGCGGCGTGCGCGCGGTGCGCCAGCTGGCGGAAGCCGGGGTGATCGCCGCGATCGGGCACACCGACGGCACCGAGGAGCAGATCCGCCCGGCGATCGACGCGGGCGCGACGGTGGCGACGCACCTGTTCAACGGCATGCGGCCGCTGCACCACCGCGAGCCCGGCCCGATCGGTGTGCTGCTCGACGACGAGCGCATCACCATCGAGCTGATCTGCGACCTGGTCCACGTGCACCCGACGGTGCTGCGGATGGCGGCCCGCTACGCCGGCCGCGGCCGCACGACCCTGATCACCGACGCCATGTCGGCCACCGACGCCGCCGACGGCCGCTACCACCTGGGCCGGCTGGAGGTGGACGTGCGGGACGGGGTGGCGACACTGGCCGACACGGGTTCGCTGGCCGGCAGCACCTTGACCATGGACGCGGCGTTCCGGAACCTGGTCAGGGGCGCGGGGCTGTCCGTCCCGGACGCGGTGCGGGCGACGTCCGGGCGGCCCGCCGAGCTGCTCGGCCTGGACGACCGGCTCGGCTCGTTGCGCACCGGCCTGGCGGCGGACCTGGTGGTGCTGGACGGCGACCTGCGGCCGGCCCGCGTGCTGCGCCATGGCACCTGGATCGCCTGATCACGCCTCCGGTGCGGCGACGTGCTCGACGTACAGCGGCGTCGCGACGAGGATGGTGCGCTCGTCCTCCGGCAGGACCGCGGTGACCCGCGCGTACCCGGCCACCCAGGCGGCTGCGAACCGCGGCTGGAGACGGTCAGCCAGCCGGTCCATGGCCGCCACCACCCCGCCCAGGAACCGCTCGTCCCCGGGGTTCCCGGCCCGGTCCGGGTCGGTCAGCTTCAGCAGCACCTGGGTGAACCGCACCCACATCGACTGGTGCCACCCGTCGTCCATGTCCCGCACGGCGGGCAGCGATCCGACCAGGTGGTGGCGCGAGCCGTGCAGCAACAGCCGGAGCCGGCCGCCCGTCGGGTACTCCGCGGTGGCCTCGTCCACGTCCAGGAACACCACCGCCCCACCGACCTCGCCGTAGGCCATCGGCGCCTCGAAGTGCACCCACTCGCCGGGACGCACTCCGGGCTCGGCGAACCACCGGGGCGCCCGCGGCGACGCCTCCAGCGCGGCGACCGCGCCCGCCAGCCCCGGCTCGGCCTCGCGCGCCGGCTTGCCCACCTTGATGCCGCCGACCGGGGTGCTCACCTGGGCCTCCACGTCCCGCAGGCCGCGCGGGCGCTTCGGCAGGTCGGGGACCAGTTGCCGCAGCTTCGCTTCGGAGACGTAGATCAGTTCACGCACCTGCCCATGGTGCCCGTAGTTGATTACGCTGTGGCCGTGAGCGAGGCGAAGGATCCGGAACGGTTGCTGGCCGAGGCGCTGCAGGCGCAGGCCCGCAACGCGCCGCACCCCGGCCCGCCACCCGGCGGGTGGCCGGAGCCGGGGCTGCTGTCCGGCGCCGGGGCCAGCCCGCTCGAGCGCGAGCGCCTGGCCCTGGAACACCCGCCGGGAAAACCGGCTGCGCCGCCGCGCCGGGGCGTCCCGGCCGGCCCGCTGCCGGTCTACTGGGTGCTCGGGCTGGCGGCCCTGCTGGGCCTCGCGACCGGCGCCGTCATCGGCCTCATCACTCTGTTCTGAGCCCCCATACTGCACACAGGGTCACCCTGTACCGTTTTGTGTTGTGATTCTCGCCGAGACCGCGACCACGCTCGCTCTGATGCCGAAGTGGTTCAACCCCGAGTACCTGCTGACCCAGTTCGGCGCGTACGTGATCGTCGGGCTGTGCCTGGTCATCTTCATCGAGAGCAGCATCTTCCCGGTGCTCCCCGGTGACTCGCTGCTGTTCACCGCCGGCCTGTTCGTGGCGCAGGGCTCGATCCACGCCCCGCTGTGGCTGGTCTGCACCCTGGTGACGATCGCGGCGCTGCTCGGCAACGTGGTCGGCTACCTCATCGGCTGGAAGGCGGGCCCGGCGCTGTTCAAGCGGCCGGACTCGCGGTTCTTCAAGCAGGAGTACGTCGACAAGACGCACGCCTTCCTGGAGAAGCACGGCCCGAAGGCCGTCGTGCTGGCGCGGTTCGTGCCGTTCGTGCGCACGTTCATCACGTGGATCGCCGGTGTCGGCCGGATGGACCCGAAGAAGTACTTCACCTACACCGTGATCGGCGGCATCCTGTGGGCCGCCGGTATCACCGCACTGGGTCACGTGCTCGGCAACATCTCCTTCATCAAGACCAACATCGAGGCCATCTTCATCCTCATCGTGCTGGTCTCGGTGGTGCCGATCGTGATCGAGTACGCCAGGAACCGCCGCGAGAAGAAGCTCGCCGCCGCCCGGTCCGCCGCCGCGCCGGCCGCCGAGTCCGACGCCGAGGTCACGCAGCGGATCCCGCGCGTCGAGCCCTGAGCACGACCCGGAAGGCCGCCGCACGGGAATCGGGTGCGGCGGCCTTTTCGCGTCTCGGACAGCGCCTCCGGGAGCGATCGCCGGCAGGCCCCACGATTCAGCGAAACCGCCTGGGCAGTGGCCAGGTGGATGGCGTCGAGCGAGCACAGTCCGGGTGTGCGGCAGCCCGGACCACCTCGTCGACCTCGTAGCGTGCGATGCGAGCCAACACGGCAGGGACGACGGCGAGGAGTGCCGGCTCGGTCCGCATCAGGGCCCTGGGCAGCTCGACGTTCTTGTACTACAGCCCGCCGCCGGTCGGCGCGGGCTCAGCTCATCGAGAACATCGAGCCCGGGTTGAACAGGTTCTCCGGGTCGAGCGCCTGCTTGATCTGCCGGTGCACGCGCATCCCGACCGGCCCGATCTCGCGCTCCAGCCACTCCCGCTTGATCTTGCCGACGCCGTGCTCGCCGGTCACCGTGCCGCCCAGCGCCAGTCCCACCCGCAGGATCTCGTCGAACGCCCGTCGCGCCCGCGCGAACTCGTCCGCCGAGCCGGGCTGGTAGACGATCGTCGGGTGCATGTTGCCGTCGCCGGCGTGCCCGACCACCGCGATGCGCAGGCCGACCTCCTCGCTGATGCGCTGGCACCCGGCGATCAGCTCGGCGATCCGCGTGCGCGGCACCGAGACGTCGTCGGTCAGCCACACGCCGTACTGCTCCAGCGCGGTCAGCACCACCCGTCGCGCCTGCATCAGCATGCGGCCCTCCTCGAGGTCGTCGGTGGCGTACACCATCGTCGCGCCGCTGTCGGCGCAGATCTGCTCGAGCGCGGCGAGTTCCCGGCGCGCCGCCTCGCCGCCCGAGTCGGACTGGCACAGCAGCAGCGCCTGGCACTCGGATCCGGCGCCGAGGTCGGTCTTCAGGTACGTCTCGGCCGCCTTGATCGAGCTGGCGTCCATGATCTCCATCAGGGACGGCACCAGCCCTTCGCGCACGGTGCGCGCCACCGCGGCGCCGGCGGCCTCGGTGGTGTCGAAGCCCGCGACCAGCGTCGCCGGCGCCTGCGGCAACGGCCGCAACGCCAGCGTGGCCTGCGTGATCACACCGAGCGTGCCCTCGCTGCCCACGAACAGCCGGGCCAGGTCGTACCCGGCGACGCCCTTGACGGTGCGCCGGCCGGTCTTCAGCAGCGACCCGTCGGCCAGCACGACCTCCAGCCCGAGCACGGAGTCGGTGGTCACGCCGTACTTCACGCAGCACAGGCCGCCGGCGTTGGTGGAGAGGTTGCCGCCGATCGTGCACCAGTCGTAGCTGGACGGGTCCGGCGGGTAGAACAGCCCGCGCTTCTCCACCGCGTTGCGGAAGTCGAGGTTGACCACGCCCGGCTGGACCACCGCGAGCCGGTTCCCCGCGTCGATCTCGACGATCCGGTCCAGCTTGGTCATCACCAGCACCACGCAGCCGTCGATCGCGTTCGCCGCGCCGGACAGCCCGCTGCCCGCGCCGCGCGGCACGATCGGCACCTTCGCCGCCGCGCAGGCCCGGACCACCGCCTGCACGCCCTCGGTGTCGGAGGGCAGTACCACCGCCAGCGGCCGCCCGGAGGGGGCCAGCGGCATCATGTCGCGGGCGTAGCTGCCGGTGACGTCGGCGTCCGTCAGAACGGCGTCCCTGCCCAGCTCGGCGCGGAGGGTCGTCAGCAAAGCGTCGGTGCTCATGCATCTATGGTAGTGCGGTCACGTTCGCAGTGCGGAAAAACTTTTCCACCCAGGGCGCGGAAATTCAGTTGCCTGTGGCAACTAAAGTGTCATCGACCACAACGGCGTTATTTGACTGGCGCAACCAACTATCCGGGGTGCATCCTTGACGTAAGCAACTAGTTGCTTCGGTCAATTAAGACAACCCGCACGAAGAGAGTGATCCGGCCATGCCATCACGCGTCGAGGAAGCGGCCTTCACCGACACCGAGCTCGACATCGCCGACGAGCTCGGCGTGCAGCTCGTCCGGTTCATGCGCCTGCTCACCAAGGCCAAGTCCCAGGTGGCCAAGCTCGGTCCGGACGGGATCGAGCGCGCGGCGTACGCCATTCTCTTCCAGCTCGTCCACGACGGGCCGCAGCGCACCAGCAGGCTCGCCGACGCTCTGCACGCCGAGATCTCCACGATCAGCAGGCAGAGCAGCTCGCTGGTCCAGCACGGCCTGGTCGAGCGCCTGGCCGACCCGGAGGACGGGCGCGCCTGCCTGCTCGCCCCGACCCAGGAGGGCCTGCGCGTGTTCGAGGAGAACCGCAAGCAGCGCAACCGCTGGCTCGCCGAGGTGCTCGCGGAGTGGCCGGAGGAGGAACGCCGGGTCCTGAACAAGCTCCTCGACCGGCTCAACACGGGGATCGAAGCGCACGCTCCACATCTCGCCGACCAGATCTCGGCACGCACCAAGGGGGAAAACGCATGACACGCGCCTCACGAGAACAACCGGCGCCGATGGGCGGCGCCGTCGCGGACGAAGGCCCGCGCCTGACCCACAAACAGATCCTGACCATCCTCAGTGGACTCCTGCTGGGGATGTTCCTGGCGGCGCTGGACCAGAACATCGTCAGCGTCGCGATCGTCCGGATCGCCAACGACCTGCACGGCTTCGACCAGCAGGCGTGGGCGACCACGGCGTACCTGATCACCGCGACCATCGCGACGCCGTTGTACGGCAAGCTGTCCGACATCTACGGGCGCAAGCCGTTCTACCTGACCGCGATCGCGTTGTTCGTGGTCGGCTCCGCCGCGTGCACGTTCGCCAACTCGATGTACGAGCTGGCCGCGTTCCGGGCGTTCCAGGGCCTGGGCGCCGGCGGTCTGATGTCGCTCGCCATGACCATCGTCGGCGACGTGGTGCCGGCCCGGGAACGGGTCAAGTACCAGGGCTACTTCATGATGGTGTTCGGTAGCGCGACCGTGCTCGGCCCGGTGCTGGGCGGCCTGTTCTCCGGCTTCGACACCCTCGGCGGCCTCGACGGGTGGCGCTGGATCTTCCTGATCAACGTGCCGATCGGCGCGCTCGCGCTGGCGGTCGTGGCGAAGGTGCTGAACGTGCCGCACCAGCGGCAGGACCACCGCATCGACTGGTTCGGCGCGGGCTCGCTGGCCATCGCCGTGGTGCCGCTGCTGCTGGTCGCCGAGCAGGGCCGCAGCTGGGGCTGGGGCTCGACGACCTCGGTGATCTGCTACGCCGTCGCCGCGTTCGGCGTCGTGCTGTTCCTGTTCGTCGAGTACGTGATGAAGGACGAGGCGCTCATCCCGCTGCGGCTGTTCCGCAACTCGACCTTCAGCGTCTCGATCGGTGGCGGCACCCTCGTCGGTATCGGCATGTTCGGGTCGATCAGCATGATCCCGCTGTACTTCCAGGTCGTGCGGGGTTACTCGCCGACCCAGGCGGGCCTGCTGATGCTGCCGCTGGTCCTGGGCATCATGACCGGCTCGCAGATCTCCGGCCGGATCACCGCGAAGACCGGGCGGTACAAGATCCTGCCGGTGATCGGCACCGTGCTGATCGCCGCGGGTGCCGCGCTCTACGCGCAGGTGCACTACGACAGCCCGCTGTGGCAGCCGCTGCTGATCGCGCTGCTCATCGGCCTGGGCCTGGGTGGCTGCATGCAGACGCTGATCATCGCCGCGCAGAACGCCGGCCCGCGCCGCGACATGGGTGTGTCGACCGCGTCGGCGACGTTCTTCCGGCAGATGGGCGGCACCCTGGGTGTCGCGGTCTTCCTGACCATCCTGTTCAACCTGCTGCCGGGCAAGATCGCCGACGCGTTCGGCGGCGCGCTCCCGAAGGGCTTCGACCAGGGCCAGCTGGGTGCGCTGCAGGCGGACACCAGCGGGCTGCACAACCTGCCCGACGCGGTCCGGGTGCCGATCCTGACCGGGTTCACCAACTCGATGCACGGCGTCTTCTACGTCGCCGGTGGCGTGGCCCTGCTGGCCGCGGTGGTGCTGGCGTTCATGAAGGAGATCCCGCTCGCCGGTGGTCCCGCCGCCAAGCCCGCGCCGCCGGTCGAGGGTGGCGAGGCCCTGCTGCCTGCCGAGGACGCGCAGGCCACGCAGGCCACCGCGGAGGACACCTGGGCGGACGCGGACGCCGCGTTCGAGCAGGAGCGCGAACCGGTTCTCGTCGGCGGGAAGCATGCGCTGAGTGAGAACGGGCACGGCGAGTACCAGCTCACCGGGCAGACCGCGCCGATCACGAACGCGGTCGCCAGCGCCGGGGAGGAGCAGGCCCTGGGCACCGGCGGGCAGGCCATCAACGGCACCGTGCGGCGCCAGGACGGCAGCCCGGTCGGTGGCGCTGCGCTGACCCTGATCGACCAGCGGGGCCGTCAGGTCTCGCGGGCGACCGGTGGTGGCGACGGCGGCTACCGCATCAGCGCGCCGGGCACCGGCACGTACGTGCTGATCGTGTCCGCGGCCGGGCACCAGCCGCAGGCGGCCAGCGTGGTCGTCGGGGGCGGGCCGGCCCGGCTGGACCTGACCCTCATCGGCTCGGGCGAGGTGAGCGGCGTGGTCCGGGTTGCGGGCAAGGCTGTGCCGCTGCCGGGCGCCACCGTGACGCTGACCGACTCGCGCGGTGAAGTCACCGGCGCCGCGATCAGCGACGCTGACGGCGGGTACGTGTTCCGCGGCGTCGGGTCGGGCATCTACACGCTGGTGGCCAGCGCCGACCGGATGCGCCCGGTCGCGTCCCTGATCAGCGTGCCGGACAGCGGCGTGCTGCACCAGGACATCGAGATCGCGGCGGCTGTGGTGCTGGCCGGGACCGCCCGGACCGACAGCGGTCGGCCGGTGCCGGACGCGCGGATCACGGTCCTGGACGCCGACGGCAACGTCGCCTCGGTCGCCCGGACGGATGAAAACGGCGAGTACGTCGTCACCGATCTGCCGGAAGGTGACTACACCGTCGTCGCCAGCGGGTACCCGCCGGCGACGAGCCAGGTGAACCTGCCGGGTGGTGGGGACGTCCAGCACGACGTGCGGCTGGGCTACGAGCAGGTGCTCGACCAGCTCGGCGACCCGGCCGGCAGCGGGGCGGAGAGGTCATGAGCGGATTGCGCGCGCAGATCCACACGGCCGAAGGCTGGGCGGTGGAGAACGCGGTCCTGACGGTGACGGACATGAGCGGCCAGCAGGTCGCGCGTGCCGTTGCCGACGCCACGGGAGCGGTGGTCACCCCACCGCTGCCCGCGGGCGTCTACACCGCGGTCCTCACCGCCGCCGGGTACGCCCCGCTCGCCCGGACCGCGCAGGTCGGATCGGACGGTTCGGGTTCGCTCGGCGAGCTGGTGGTGACGCCGATGGCCGGAGCCATCGAGCTGCCGCCGCCCGGTCCGTGGACCATCGACCCGGTGCACTCCAGCGCCGTGGCGACGGCCCGGCACCTCGGGATCGCCAGCATCAAGGCCCGGTTCTCCGACATCAGCGGCCGCATCGACATCGCGCGGCCGGCCGAGCGGTCCCGGGTCGAGGCCGAGATCAAGGCCGCGAGCATCGACACCGGCATCAAGATGCGTGACGACCACCTGCGGTCGCCGGAGTTCCTGGACGTCGAGACCCATCCGATGATCGGGTTCGTCAGCACCGGCATGCGGCAGCGCGGCGCGGACACCTGGACCCTCGCCGGTGAGCTGACGCTGCACGGCGAGCGCAAGGCGATCGAGATGGAGCTGACCTACGGCGGTTACGGACCCGACCCGTGGGGTGGGATGCGCGTGGCGTTCCACGCGGAGACGCAATTGCACCGCAACGATTTCGCGATCAACTACAACGCGATGGTGCGGGCCGGGGTCGCCGCGATCGGCTCGAACATCAAGATCGAACTCGACATCGAAGCCGTTCAGGGCGAGTCGTTACCGCAAATGTGAGCCGGTTGCGCGGTCGCGCGTTTTCGTCAACGCGCGACCGCGTTCCGTAACGATCGACGCAATTCCGCCGCACGGTTGAGTGCTGTTCGCTCGCGGCACGTAGGCTTTCCGGGTGACTTTCGACTTCGCCGCGTCCGAAGCCGTCGGCGTGGGCTGGTTGGACACGGCCGGCCCGCTGCTGGTCTGGGTCATCGTGCTCAGCTTCGTGTTCGTCGAATGCGCCCTCATCATCGGGCTGTTCCTGCCCGGTGACTCGCTGCTGTTCGCGGCCGGGGTGGTGCTCGCCTCGCACGGCGCGGACGCGAGCGCCTGGCTGCTGTCGGTGGCTGCGCTGGTTGTGGCGGTGGTCGGCAACCAGGTCGGGTACTACATCGGACAGCAGACCGGGGTCCGGTTCATCGCCCGGCGCGGGGGCAAGGTCCTCAACCGGCGCAACCTCGACCGGGCCAGGGAGTTCCTCGACCGCAAGGGCTTCCTCGCGATCGTCGCCGCCCGGTGGATCCCCTGGGTCCGCACGCTGGCGCCGCTGATCGCCGGCGCGGCCCGCATGAACCCGCGCCGCTTCGTGCTCGCCACCGCGCTCGGCGGCGTGTTCTGGGTGCCCACGCTGGTCCTGCTCGGCTACTACGGCGCCGGCTTGCTGGACACGATCCCGTGGGTGAAGACGGTGCTGGTGTGGCTGTCGGTCGCGTTCTTCGTGTTCGGCACCGGCTACGGCGTGTTCCGCTACCGGCAGGAGATGCGCCGCCCGGTCGAGGACGAGCCGGACCAGGAATACCCGGCCGCGGCCTAGCACGTCACGAGTCGATGCCGGCCCAGACCTCGAGCTGGATGCCGTCCGGGTCGCGGAACACCACGACCGCCGAACCCGGCAGCGTCCGCGACGCCTTCGCCGGGCTGTACTCCACCCCGTAGTCCGCGAGCCGCTGCTCCCACTGCTTCAGCTCGGCGTAGGTGCCCACCGTGAACGCCACGTGGTCCAGCCCGGTCCGCCGCTCGTCGAACGGACCGCGCTCGGTGTCCGGGTGCTGCAACAGCACCACCGAGAACGCCTCGCCGGGCGCCTGGAGGCGGACCTTGCGCAGCCCGGTCGCCGGGTCCTCCCGCCGACCCGTCTCCCGCAGGTCCAGCACCCGCTCGTACCAGGGCACGCTCCGGTCGACGTCGGTCACCGTGAGGGCCAGGTGGTGCACTCCGGTCAACTTCGGCATACCGTCCCTCTCACCCGTTCGAGCCCCTCCGTCGGTACAACGTGCCACACGGGTTCCCGGTTTCCGCGGGACGTACCTGTGGACAACCGGGAGATTCATCCACAGGGTGTGGACAGCTTCCTGGCTCGTCCTCGTCAGCGATCCAGGAGCCGGAGATGGATCGCCGAGCAGATCGGCCCGTCGACACTCCGCCCGCAGCTGGGCTGCTGGGTCTTCTTACTCCTTCGCTGTGACCGATGCCGACGATGCGGTGCTGGGAAACGTTGCGCTAGGCGCGGTTGACCAGGTGCACGGCACCGGATGGGTGTCGTACTGGACCACCTCTGCCGCGCGCGGACGGGGAGTGGCCACCAGAGCAGGTGCCGCCGTGGCCGAATGGGCCGTCACCGACGTCGGCCTGTTCCGGCTGGAGCTGGGGCACCGGATGAACAACCCGGCGTCGTGCCGGGTTGCCACGCGCGCCGGGTTCCCGGCTGAGGGCGTGCAGCGCCAGAAGCTCGTGTACGACGGTGTGCGTCACGACGTGGAGCTGCACGCCCGCCTGGCCACGGATCCCGTCCCCAGCTGATGGCTCGCGCCGCGTCTCCCCGCTCCGGCGCGGCCGGACCAGCTGAGCGCCGCTTCAGATCACGAAGTTCTGCAGCGGCAGGTTCTCCAGCACCAGGTCGGCCCGGCTCGCGGTGGTCTCGATCAGGTCGGCGTTGCGCTGGTCGCTGCCCAGGGCCCGGCCCTTCGCCTCGACCAGGGTGCGGCCGTAGCGGCGGTGCCGGTTGACCAGCCGTTCGATCCGCTCCTGCTCGTCCGGCTTCAGGAACCACACCTCCTCGAGCAGCCCGGGCACCTCGCGCCACGGCTCCTCGTCGACCAGCAGGTAGTTGCCCTCGGTGATGACCAGCGGAACCTCCGGCGGCACGCACACCGCGCCGGCGATCGGCTCCTCGATCTCGCGCCGGAACAGCGGCGCGTACACCGTCTCGCTGGTCTCCTTGATGCGGCGCAGCAGGTTCACGTAGCCGTGCGAGTCGAACGTGTCCGGCGCACCCTTGCGCTCGGTGCGGCCCAGCCGCTGCAGCTCGACCTGCGCGAGGTGGAACCCGTCCATCCCGACCACGACCGCGCGGTTGCCGAGCGCGTCGGCCAGCCCGCGGGCCAGGGTGGTCTTGCCGGCCGCGGGCGCGCCCACGATCCCCAGGATGGATCGCCTGCCCCGCGTCACCAGGCCCTCGGCCCTGGTCAGCAGCTCGTCGAACGTCGGACTCGTCACCGTCATCGCACTCCCAACTTCCGCACTTCCGGGACCCACGCCCGGGGTCCCGCGTGCCGCACCTTCGTCGCGGCCACCTCGTTGGCGAACCGGATCAGCTCCGGCAGCCGAAACCGTCCCACGCCGTACGCCAGCGCGCCGTGCCAGACGTCACCCGCGCCCAGCGTGTCCACCGCGCGCACGCGCGGCACCTCGATCTCACCAGCACCGTCCGCCGTTTCCCAGCGCACCGGCCGCGGCCCGTCGGTCACCACGACCGCGGGCACGCCGCGTTCCCGCAAACCCGGCCCCGGGGCGCGGAAGTGCGCCGAGCAGGCCGCGATGCCGACCAGCGGCAGCAGGTCGTCCAGCACCGGTTTCCAGCTGCCCGCGTCCAGCACGACCGGGATGCCGCGCTCGCGCGCCCACCGCGCCACACCGAGTGCCAGCCGCGGCAGGTGCCCGTCGACCAGCACCACCCGGACGTCGTCCGGCAGTTCGCCGGGCATCGCGCCGGGGTGCTGCCCGGCGTTGCGGGACACCACCGTCCGCTCGCCGTCGCGGTCGCGCACCGCCACGGCGCTCACCGCGGGCGGTTCGTCCTGCTCGGGGGCGATGTCGGCGACCCGCACGCCGTGCGCGGACAGGTCGGCGCGGGCCAGCCCGGCGAGCGGGTGCCGGCCCAGTGCCGTCACCAGGACGGCCTCCTCGCCGAGGGCCGCGACCGTCACGGCGGCGTTGGTCGCCGGTCCACCCGCGGCCACCTCGACGCCCAGCGACTGCACCTTCTCGCCCGCCGCCGGCAGCTCCGCCACCCGCTGCACGAGGTCGACCGTGCACAGCCCCGCGAGCAGGACCGTCATGCCGACAGTCCGGTGTGGATCGCCGACTCGACTTCCGTCACCTGCCCGTCCTCGTCGACCCGCAGCGCGCCGGTGATCAGCCCGACCACCTGGTTCATGCTCGTCGTCTTCGGTGACACCACCGCGACGCGGCGGCCCAGCCGGTGCACGTGGATGCGGTCGGCGATCTCGAAGACGTGCGGCATGTTGTGGCTGATCAGCACGACCGGCAGGCCGCGCTCCCGGATGCGGTCGATCAGCTGGAGCACCTTCGCCGATTCGGCGACGCCGAGCGCGGCGGTCGGCTCGTCCATGATCACCGCCTTGGTGCCGAACGCCGCGGCCCGGGCCACGGCGACACCCTGCCGCTGGCCACCGGAGAGTGTCTCGACCGGCTGCGTGATCGACTTGATCTTGATGTCCAGCTCGTCCAGCACCCGCTGGGCCTCGGCGCGCATCTTCGCCGTGTCCAGCTTGCGCACCAGCCCGAGCACCCCGCCGCGGCGGATCTCCCGGCCCAGGAACATGTTCGTCGCGATGTCCTGCGCCGGCGCGAGCGCCAGGTCCTGGTACACGGTCTCGATGCCGCACCGGCGCGCGTCCAGCGGTGTCCGGAAGTGCACCGGTTCGCCGTCGACGAAGATCTCCCCGGAGTCCGGCACCAGTGCCCCGGACAGCGCCTTGATCAGGCTCGACTTGCCGGCACCGTTGTCGCCGACCACGGCGAGCACCTCGCCCGGTTCCAGGTCGAAGTCCGCGCCGTCGAGGGCGGTGACGCGGCCGAAGCGCTTGACCAGGCCGCGCGCCGAAAGGGTGGGGGTCATTTCTTCCTCCTGGCGAGCCGGTCCACGGCCACCGCGGCGATGACCAGCGCACCGGTGGCGACGTCCTGGTACAGCGAGTCGACGCCGAGCTGGGTCAGTCCGGAGCGGAGCACGGTCACGATCAACGCGCCCATCATCGTGCCGAACACCGATCCGCGTCCGCCGAACAGGCTGGTGCCGCCGAGCACGACCGCGGTGATCGAGTCGAGGTTGCCCAGCTGGTAGGCGTTCGGGTCGGCGTTGGGCACCCGGCCGAGCGCCTGCCACGCGGCGATGCCGAAGATCAGCCCGGCCACCAGGTACACGGACACGATCGTCCGGTTGACCTTGATGCCGGTCAGCCGCGCCGACTCGGGCGCGTTGCCGACCGCGTAGACGTGCTTGCCCCACGCGGTCCGGGTCAGCGCGTACCACAGCACGAGGTACATGACCAGCGCGAGCGTCATCCCGTAGGTGACCGGGATGCCGCCGAACAGGTAGCGGCGGGTGCCCAGCCAGGCGGGCAGCGAGCCGGGCGCGATGGGCACCGCCTGCCCGCCCGCGACGAGCTTGCCCGCCGCGGTCAGCATCGTGAACAGGCCGAGCGTGACGATGAACGGCGGCAGCTTGATCCGGGTGACCAGGGAGCCGGTGACCAGCCCGAGCAGGGATGTGACCAGCACGCCGAGGATCAGCGCGAAGATCCCGGGCACGCCGCCGACCAGCAGTTTCGCCATCAGCAGCGTCGCCAGGACCATGGCCGCGGCGTTCGACAGGTCGATGCCGGCGGTGAGGATGATCAGCGTCTGCCCGAGCGCGAGCGTGCCGACCACCAGCGACTGCTCGACCACCAGCGACAGGTTGTCCAGGTCCAGGAACGTGCTGGTGGACACCGAGAACACGACGACCGCGACGACCAGCGCGAGCGCGGGCCCGATGGCGGGGGCGCGCAGGAAGAACTCGCCGAGGCTCTCGCGTTCGCCCCGGTCCACCGTGGTGGTTGTGGCTGTCATTTCGTCCCCCAGCAGTTCTGCAGGCCCCACTCGGTGTTCTGGCTGGCCACGCCGGGCATCGGGTGGTCGGTGATGACGACGGAGCCGGTGTCGATGAACCCGCTCGGCTTCTGCCCGGTCCTGGCGTACCGCACGGCGGCGGTGACGCCCTCCTCGGCCATCTTGCGCGGGAACTGCATGACCGTGGCCGCGTACAAGCCGTCGCGCACGTTCTGCACGCCCTGGCAGCCGCCGTCGATCGAACCCATCACGAGCTGCCCCGCCAGGCCCCGCGCCTGCAACGCCGCGTACGCGCCCCGCGCGGTCGGCTCGTTCATCGTGTAGACGGCGTCGATGTCGGTGGTGCGCTGGAGCAGGTTCTCCATCTTCTGCTGGGCGATGGACTGGTCGCCGTTGGCGTTGTCCCGGCCCACGATCGCCGGATCACCGTCGGAGAGCCCGCTGCCCTCGAGGAACCCGTTGTGCCGGTAGGTGTCCACGGTGCTGCCCGCGGTGCCGTCGATCATGATCACCTTCGGCGGGCGGCCCCCGAGCGCGGCCTTGACGTAGGCGCCCTGCTGGCGGCCGGCCGCGACGTTGTCCGTGGCGTAGGTGGCGTCCACCGCGCTCGCCGGTTCGGTCGCGGTGTCCAGCGCGATCACCAGCACCCCCTCCTGCCGGGCCCTGGCGATGGCGGCGAGCACGCCGGTGGAGGAGTTCGGGGTGATCAGGATCGTGGTGACGCCCTGCTGGACCATGTTCTCGATGGCCCGGACCTGGCCGTCGTTGTCGCCGTCGAACTGGCCGGCCAGCGCCATGAAGGCGGCGCCCTGAGCCTGCGCGGCAGCGCTCGCCGCGTTGCGCAGCTCGACGAAGTACGGGTTGGTTTCGGTCTTCGTCACCAGGCCGACCTTGGCCTGGCCACTGCCCGCCGGGGCCGAGTTCCCGCCCCAGTGGCGCTCGACGGTGCACCCGCTGACGGCCAGCACGCCGGCCGTGACGAGGCACAGGAGACTCCGCTGTCTCACTGGCTCACGCTGCCCTCCGCATCGAGGCTGATCACATTGCCGATCGGGACGGTAGGAGGGCTTACACTCTTCGGCAAGCGTTTGCGCAAACGCTTGCGGACCGTTCGCGCTCGTTGGAGAACCCTGATGCCGTCCAGGCCCACCCAAAAGGACGTCGCCGACCTCGCCGGCGTCTCGATCACCACCGTCTCACACGTGGTGAACGGGACCCGCGCGGTGGCCCCGGAAACCAAGGCCGCGGTGCTGCGCGCCATCGAGGAAACCGGCTACACCGGGGACGCGGTCGCCCGCTCGCTGGTCACCGGCGGCACCCGGCAGATCGGGGTCGCGATCTCGCTGCTGGCCAACCCCTACTTCGCGGCGCTCATGCAGGCCATCGAACGCGAGGCGGCCGCCGCCGGCTACACCGTGCTGCTCGCCGACACCCACGACACGGTCAAGACCGAGCAGGAGACCGTGCGGACGCTGCGGTCCCGGCGGGTCGAAGGCATGCTGCTCACCCCGGCCGCGGGCGACGGGCGCGTGATCAGCGAGCTGGTGTCGCTCGGGCTGCCGACCGTGCTGATCGACCGGCTCACCATGCGCGCCGACGTGGACCAGGTCGGATCGGAGAACATCCAGTCGACGTCCGCGCTCACCGAGCACCTGGCGTCGCTGGGGCACCGGCGGATCGGGTTCGTGGGCGGCATGCCCGGGCTCGCCACGTCGGAGGAGCGCACGCTCGGCTACCGGCTCGGCCTCGGGCGCGGGGGCCTGTCCTGGAACCCGGAGCTGGTGGTGCCGGGGCATTCGTCGCGGGAGGGCGGTGCGGCGGCGACGGCGAAGCTGCTGGCGTTACCGGACCGGCCGACGGCCCTGGTGGTGGCGAACGATTCGATGATGGTCGGCGTGCTGCACGAGATCCGCCGGCGCGGCCTGGTGGTCGGGCGGGACCTCGCGCTGGCCGGGTTCGACGACGTCGAGTGGTCGGACCTGGTCGAGCCGCCGCTGACCACGATGGCCCAGCCCATCGAGGAGATCGGGCGGCGCGCCGTGCGGCTGCTGCTGGCGCGGATCGCGGAGCCGGAGCGGCCGTTCGAGACGGTGCGGTTGCCGCCCCGGTTGATGCACCGCGCGTCCTGCGGGTGCGGCTTGTAGGACGCCTGCCGTGCCGCGGTCGGACAGCCGAGTCCGCGGCGGGAGCTGAGGAACAGGGCCCCCTGTGGTACGACCCTCGAGGTAGCGGGGCAGCAGCCGGGCACTGCGGGTCTGCCAGGTGATCACGTCGGCGGCGCCCCCTTGTGCCGGACCCGGCGTGGTAGCCGCGAAACGGGCACGGAACCACGATCGCCGCTTCCGCGTCCCACCCGGACCGGGAGAGAGGAATCCGGTGGGGGTATCCGACATCATCTTCGGACTCGTGTTCGTGCCACTGGGGCTCTGGATAATCATCAACCCGCGGTCCGTGTGCGAGCCGTCCGACCGGCGCGGCGGCGGCCGCGAGTACACCCAGCAGGAACTGGTGCTCGCCCGCCTCGCGGGTGCCGCGGGCATCCTGCTTTACGTGGCCGCGGTCATCTTGTTCTGAGCGCTCGCGCGCAGCCGGTCCGGCCGCAGCCCGAGCTGGGTGGTGGCTGGTGCGCAGGCAGTCCGGGCAGGTGAAGCTGCGTTGCTGCGGCACCGCGCTGGGCACGCCGGTCAGCCCTCGCAGCCGGGCCGCTTCCACGTCCGCGTCGTCATCATCGCGGCGTTCGCGCTGCCGCCCGCCGCCCGCACCTGATCCCGTGCCGGGCGTCGGCGGGGGCGGTCACAGGGTGGCTGCGGCTTCCAGGAGCATCCAGGCGCCCAGTTGCACCGAGAGGTCCCGCGCCGGGTCGCCGGCCGGCGGTGGCGGCGGTGGCGCGGGCGCGCTCCATTCCGGGCCGAACAGCGGACCGCCGGCCGCGTCGGCGGCACCGGTCCAGGCGGCCTCCGCCGAGGCGAGCACCAACGACCGCGCCGCGTCGGCCTCCGGACCGGCGGGCAGGCGGTGCGCGGCCAGCGCCAGGTAGCGCGCCAGGATCCCGGCGAACAGGCCGCCGTCCCCGCCGCCCTGGCCGCGCAGCACCCCGCCCGGCGCGCAGTGCGCCGCCACCGCCCGGACGGTCCGGCCTGCTCTGTCCAGTTCGGACATTTCCAGGCAGGTGCCGAGGAAGACCCCCTGGCAGTAGGTGTAGATCTCCTGGACCAGGTCGTGACTGTCCACCCGTAACCCGTCCCACACCAGGCCGGTGTCCGGGTCGACGAGCGTCTTCTCCATCCAGTCCAGCAGTTCCCGCGCGCGGGCCACGTCCCCGGCCCGTGCGAACAGGATCGCTGCCGGGCCGTTCGACGGCGCGTTCTTGAACCGGTCCCCGCGCCGCCACCAGATTCCGCCACCGCCCTCCGGCGACCACCCCGACCGCAGCTCACCGAGGAAGAAGCCCACGTCCCGCCCGGTGCGCTGGAGCGCGAGCCCGAGCCACGCCAGGTCGTCGTAGTAGTCGTTGCGCCAGTTGCCGAAGTTGCGCAGCCGCATCGACGACACGAACCGGTCGATCGCCGCCGCCCGCGCGGGAGTGGGGTCGCGCAACTGGGCGTCGACGAGGCAGTCCAGGAAATGCGCCTGCCACCAGTAGTTCCAGTGCCGGTGCACCCGCTGGCCGGGAGTCGCCGGCCAACCGCTCCGCGCGAGCAGCGTGCCCGGCAGGCCCCAGAGGCGGCGCAGGTGCCGGGTGACGATCGCCCGTTCCGCGGCGGCGGCCCAGTCGCTGTGCATGACCCCCATCATGGTTGCGCGCCGGGCATCGCGCTGAGCACGGCTTCTGCCAGGCCGGCTACCAGGCGCTGGCCAGGTCGGCGTGCTGCTGGATCCAGGCGTGCATGACGATGCCGGCGGCGACCCCGGCGTTGATCGAGCGGGTGGAGCCGAACTGCGCGATCGAGACGACCATCGCGGCCGCGTCGTGGGCTTCGGCCGACAGGCCGGGTCCTTCCTGCCCGAACAGCAGCACACACGCCCGCGGCAGGTCGGCGGTCTCGATGCGCTGCGCACCCGGGGTGTTGTCGACCGCCACGATCGTCAGCGCGCGGTCGTGCGCGTACGCGGCGAGCGAGGGGACGTCCGGGTGGTGTTCGAGGTGCTGGTAGCGGTCGGTGACCATCGCGCCCCGCCGGTTCCAGCGGCGCCGTCCCACGATGTGCACCGCGGCCGCCGCGAACGCGTTCGCGGTGCGCACCACCGTGCCGATGTTGTGGTCGTGCTGGAAGTTCTCGATCGCCACGTGGAACGGGTGCCGCCTGCGGTCGATGTCCGCGACGATCGCCTCCCGCCGCCAGTACCGGTAGGCATCCACGACGTTGCGCCGGTCGCCGTCGGCGAGCAGCTCCGGGTCGTAACGCTCGTCGGCGGGCCATTCGCCCGCCCACGGGCCGACGCCCACGGGTTCCCGGGCGGTCCATTCGGTCGGGCCGGCCTCTTCGTTCATGCCACGATCATGCGCCGCGCCCGATCCGCGCGGCGATCCGCGGTCACATCGCCGCGGTTCGCGACCTGGGCCGTTCGCGCGGGCCGGTTGCCCCCGCACCCCGCTGATCGGGGCACCGCAGTCGACGAGGCTGTTGAGCAATCCTCTTGTGGGACAAGTGATCAAACTGATACTTTCGCGCTCCGCTCCCGACCGGAAAGGCGGCACGATGGAACTCCGCAGGACTTTGCTCGCCGCAGGTGCCGTCGCCGCGACCGCCACGGCGGTGCTGGCCGGCACCAGCACCGCCGCGGCCGCCGCCTATTCCCCGCCCGGGGGCTGGGACCACATCTGGCGGGCCGCTGATGGCACCGCAGTGGTGTACGTCGAGGAGCACGGCGACGTGATCAAACTGTGCGACACGAAGAGGAACTCGTTCGGTGCGTTTCTAGCGGTGTGGAAGAACGGCTCCATCATCACCAACTGGACAGCCGGCGACGGGGGCTGCAAGACGCACCAGGCGTCGGAGGGCAAGCCGTACGACCTCCCGGAAGGAGTGCGGATCGAGCTGCGGTTCCACGGCACAGCAGGGGGCCCGGACACGAGGCAGTCCTTCACCAACGACCACTGAGCCGCCCGCGGGCGCGATCGGCTGCGTCCCCGGAAGGGTCTCCGCCGGGCCACCGGCCCGGGCCGCCTGAGGCAGTTCCCGAGCATCCCGGAACCTCCCGGTGAGCGCGAGCATGCCGTGATCTTTCGGCGTTCTCCGCGTAGCGCCCGGACCTCGCGTGGTGTCCTATGCCTGCCGCATCGCGTGTGCCGGCGGGTGTTCCCGGTGCTTCCAGCGCAGGTACGCGCCCGCGTAGGAGAAGACCACCAGCGCCAGCGCCACCGCGGCCACCACCGGCAGCATCGACCGCGGGAACACCGTGCCGTAGATGTAGTAGGCGTTGAACCCGCCGGGGAGCGGACCGAGCCCCTGCAGCTCGCGGAAATAGTCCTCGAGCGCGGTGAGCGGGCAGGGGATCGGTAACACGTTCACGGCCACGCCCCAGATGGCGAAGAACACATGCACGAAAATGCTGCGCGGCCACCGCCAGGCGAGAAACCCGCCGAGACCGATGTAAAGCAGTGCCAGAATGTGCACCCCGACCGTGATGTCGGCCAGCACCCTAGCGGTCGTCACGCCGCCCCCTTCCCGCGAATCCCCTGGTCCCGACATTACTCCCGATCAAGGTAGGAATGCCGACTCGAATTCCGGAGATCACTTCGGGGTTTCCCCCTAGGGGGCGGCGGTAATCACAGTCCGAGGTCGTCCAGGTTCAGCAAGTAGCGATAGGTGAGGCCCTCCTTCTCAATGGCCTCACGGGCACCGGTGTCGCGGTCGACCACCGTCGCCACGCCGACCACCGTCGCCCCGGCCTCGGTGAGCGCCTCGACGGCGGTCAGCACGCTGCCGCCGGTGGTCGAGGTGTCCTCCACCGCCAGCACGCGCTGCCCGGCGACCTCGATGCCCTCGATGCGGCGCTGCATGCCGTGCGACTTGGTGGCCTTGCGCACCACGAACGCGTCGAGCACCTTCCCGTCGGCCGCGGCGGAGTGCAGCATCGCGGTCGCCACCGGATCCGCGCCGAGTGTGAGCCCGCCCACCGCCACGTAGTCCCAGTCGGCCGTCAGCTGACGCATGAGCCGGCCGATGAGCGGGGCCGCCGCGTGGTGCAGCGTGGCCCGCCGCAGGTCGATGTAGTAGTCGGCCTCCTTGCCGGAGGCCAGCACCACCTTGCCGTGCACCACCGACAGCTCGGTGACGAGACGTGCCAGTTCCAACTTCGCGGTTCGATCCAACGCCGGGTTAGCCACGTCCGGAAGTCTTACACACGGCTACGACATTCCCGCGCGTGCGCACGCCCGGTCGAACCGCGCGGCCCACTCACGCAGCTGGTCCCGCAGCTCGGGCGGCCCGACGACCCGGAACTCCGCGCCGAGCGAGCCGAGCGCCAGCGCGGGCCAGTCCAGGGAGGCGGTGGTCATGCGGATCCGGCAGTGCTCCGCGCCGGCCTCCTCGACCGTCGCCCACCGGCCGATCCGGTCCCGCACCACGGCGGCAGGCAGCTCGACGACGACCTCCACCTCGTACGGCCGCGGCAGCGCCCCGAGCGCGTTGCGGACGAACTCGGCCGCGTCGGCCGCGGGCAGTTCCCGCGGCCGGAACCGCGCACCGGTGCCGCGTGGCTCGCTGAGCCGGTCGACGCGGAAGCTGCGCCAGTCGTGCCGGGTCAGGTCGTAGGCGACCAGGTACCACTGGCGGCCCAGCGGGACCAGCCGCAGCGGTTCGACCTCGCGCGCCGACCCGCGGCCGCCGGCATCGGTGTAGGCGAACCGGATGCGCTCGCCGTCCCGGCAGGCGAGTGCGATCGCGGTGAGCACGCCCGGGTCGATGCGGGGCGCGGAGGTGCCGGGCCACACGGCCGGCACGGTCATCTCCCGCAGCGCGTCGACCCGGCGGCGCAGGCGGGCCGGCATCACCTGCGTCACCTTCGCCAGCGCCCGGACCGAGGACTCGGCGAGGCCGTCGGCCGAGTTCTGCGCGGCCGTCTGGAGGCCGACCGTCAACGCGACCGCCTCGTCGTCGTCCACGACGAGCGGCGGCAGCGAGGCGCCCGCGGCGAGCTGGTAACCACCGTCGACGCCGCGCTGCGCCTCCACCGGATATCCCAGCTCGCGCAGGCGGTCGATGTCGCGGCGCAGCGTCCGCGGCGAGACGCCCAGCCGGTCCGCCAGCTCGCTGCCCGGCCAGTACCGGTGGGTCTGCAGCAGGGACAGCAACCGCAGCGTCCGGGAGCTCGTGTTCGCCATGGTTCCGATTCTCGCCCAATTCAGGCCAGAAAGTGGCCGGTATGCCACCTATCGTGGTCTCACCAGGGAAAACGAGGAAGGGAACACGAGATGACCACCGCCGAGACCACCACCGGTGAGCGCGCCGACCTGCTGGCCGCGCTCGCCAAGCACCGCTTCTTCCTGACCTTCACCACCCGCGGCCTGACCGACGAGCAGGCTCGCCTGCGGACCACCGTGAGCGAGCTGTGCCTGGGCGGGCTGATCAAGCACGTCACGTCGGTCGAGCGGGACTGGGCGGCCTTCATCGTCGAGGGCGCCTCCGCGATGCCGAACTTCGCGGAGATGACCGAGGCGGACTTCAAGCAGCGGGAGGACGGCTTCAAGCTGCTGCCCGACGAGACACTGGCGGGCGTACTCGCCGCTTACGAGGAAGTCGCGCGCCGCACCGACGAGCTGGTCGCCACCGTGGACCTGGACGCGGTCCAGGAGCTGCCGAAGGCGCCCTGGAACACCGAGCGGGCGTGGTCCGCGCGCCGGGTGCTGCTGCACATCATCGCCGAGACCGCCCAGCACGCCGGCCACGCCGACATCATCCGCGAGTCCCTGGACGGCCAGAAGACGATGGGCTAGGTGCGGTCGCGGCCGGCGACCAGGCTGGAGATGCGCCGCAGCAATCCCCGCGGCAGCAGGCCGCCGATCGCCACGATCGCCTTGTACTGCGGCGACGGAACGGAGATGACCTTCCCGCGCCGCAGGTCCGCGAGGCCCTCGGCGACCACCCGGTCGGGGGAGAGCCAGAACGCCTTCGGGCCCGGCTTGGCCAGACCGGCGCGCGCGTGGAACTCCGTCTCGGTGAACCCGGGGCACAGCGCCGTCATCCGGATCCCGGCCGGCAGTGCCGCGGCGATGCCCTCGGTGAACGACGTGACCCAGTTCTTGCTCGCCGTGTACGTCGAGCCGCGGCCGGAGAAGAACCCGGCCACACTGGAGACGTTGATGATGTCGCCGCGGCCACGCTCGATCATGCCGGGCAGGGCCGCGCGCGTCAGCCGCAGCACCGCGGTCACGTTCACGTCCAGCTGCGCCTGCAACTCGTCCACCGGCGCGGTCCAGAACTCGCCCGCCAGGCCGAAACCGGCGTTGTTGACCAGCAGATCGACCGGGTCGGCGGCCAGCCGCGCCTCGACGGCGGCCCGGCCGTCCGTGGTGGCCAGGTCCGCGGGCAGCGCGGTGGCCGTGACCCGGTGCCGTTGCGCGAGCTCCCCGGCAAGCGCTTCCAGCCGCTCCGCGTTCCGCGCGACCAGGACCAGGTCGTAGCCCTCCTCGGCGAGGCGGCGGGCGAAGGCGGCGCCGATACCGGCGGTCGCGCCGGTGACCAGCGCCGTGCTCACGGCACCGGCCCGGCGGGCGGCGTGCTCAGGCCGGGCTGCCCGGAATCGCCGGGCTGCCAGTGCCGTCCACCGGCGGCGTACTCGTCGTCGAACGGGTCGACGATGTCGGCGATCTCGCCGAGGTCGCGGAGCAGGCGCTCCAGCCGGGACGGCCCGGCCTGCGGCGCGACGCTGGCGAGCACCCACTCGTTCTCCAGCCACGCCACGCCGACGTCCCCGCCGAGCGCGTCGGCCGCGTCCACGAGCTCCTGGGTGATGACCGCGCGGGCGCCCTCCGGGTCGTCGGCGAACGCGTACCGCTGGCCGACCGGGCCGAGCAGCTCCGGCATGTCCGACCGCTGGAACGGCACGCTCGCCAGCCACAGCTCGACGAGCACCGGGTGCACCCGGTTGCACCGCACCGCCACCACGACCGCCGGGATCTGCCCGTCGGCTTCGATGTCGAACACGAACACCGGGCGGCGGCCGTCGGCGGTGAAGGTGGACCCGACGACGACGTTGACCGCCGTCTCGGCCCGGAAGTAGCCGAGCGCGCCACCGGACCACTGCCGGACGAGCCGCTCGTCCTCCTCGGCGAACTGCCATCCGCGCAGGTCGGACCAGCGCATCCGCTCCCGGTTGCGGGAGCCCTCCCTGGTCCGGTCCACGGCGAGCAGCAGCAGACCCGCCACCAGTGCGACGGCGGCGATGACGAACCAGACCCACGCCGGAATACCCACGGGGGTGAGGGTAGCGCGCTGGGCCGCTGAACCAAGGTCAGCGGCCCGTGTCGCAACCCGTTAGTCCGCCCGGGTGACCACCAGCGTGTCGCCGGAGTCCAGGTCGGGCACGTCCACGCGGACCGTGTCGCCGTCCCGGACCTCGCCGGCCAGCAGCTTCTTCGCCAGCTGGTCACCGATGGCCGACTGCACCAGCCGGCGCAGCGGGCGGGCACCGTAGATCGGGTCGAACCCGTTGAGCGCGAGCCAGTCGCGCGCGGCCGGGGTGACGTCGAGGCTGAGCCGGCGCTGCGCCAGCCGCTGGGCCAGCTTCGCCACCTGGATGTCCACAATGGAGGTCAGCTGCTCGGTGTCCAGCGAGTGGAACACGACGATGTCGTCCAGCCGGTTCAGGAACTCCGGCTTGAAGTGCCGCTGCACCGTGGACAGCACCGCATCCCGCCGCTGCCGCTCGTCGAGCGAGGCGTCCGCGATCGCCTGCGAACCGAGGTTCGAGGTCAGGATCAGGATGGTGTTGCGGAAGTCGACCGTGCGGCCCTGGCCGTCGGTCAGCCGGCCGTCGTCGAGCACCTGCAGCAGCACGTCGAACACGTCCGGGTGCGCCTTCTCCACCTCGTCCAGCAGCACCACCGAGTACGGCCGCCGCCGCACGGCCTCGGTCAGCTGGCCGCCCTGGTCGTAGCCGACGTACCCCGGGGGCGCGCCGACCAGCCGCGCGACGCTGTGCTTCTCGCTGTACTCGCTCATGTCGATGCGGGTCATCGCGCGCTCGTCGTCGAACAGGAACTCCGCCAGCGCCTTGGCCAGCTCGGTCTTGCCGACCCCGGTCGGGCCGAGGAACAGGAAGGAGCCGGTCGGCCGGTCCGGGTCGGCGACCCCGGCGCGCGTGCGCCGCACCGCGTCCGACACCGCCTGCACGGCCTCGCGCTGGCCGACGACCCGCCTGCCGAGCTCCTCCTCCATCCGGAGCAGCTTGCCGGTCTCGCCCTCGAGCAGGCGGCCGGCCGGGATGCCGGTCCAGGCGGAGACCACGTCGGCCACGTCGTCGCTGCCGACCTCTTCCTTGAGCATGACGTCGGCCCCGGACGAGCTGTCCGCGGAGTTGCGCTGCGCCTCCTCCAGCTCCTTCTCCAGCGCCGGGATCCGGCCGTACCGCAGCTCGGCCGCGCGGCCCAGGTCGGCGTCGCGCTCGGCCCGGTCGGCCTCGCCGCGCAGCTGCTCCAGCTGTTCCTTGAGCTCGCGGACCTTCTCGATCGAGCCCTTCTCGTTCTGCCAGCGGGCGGTGAGGGCGGACAGCTCCTCGCGCTTCTCGGCCAGCTCGGCGCGCAGCGCGGCCAGCCGCTCGATCGAGGCCGGGTCCTCCTCCTTGGCCAGGGCCATCTCCTCGATCTCCAGGCGCCGCACGGCGCGCTCGACCTCGTCGATCTCGACGGGCCGGGAGTCGATCTCCATGCGGAGCCGGGACGCGGCCTCGTCGACCAGGTCGATCGCCTTGTCCGGGAGGAACCGCGCGGTGATGTAGCGGTCGGACAGCGTCGCGGCCGACACCAGCGCGGCGTCGGTGATGCGGACACCGTGGTGCACCTCGTAGCGCTCTTTGAGGCCGCGCAGGATGCCGATGGTGTCCTCCACCGATGGCTCGCCGACCAGCACCTGCTGGAAGCGCCGCTCCAGGGCGGCGTCCTTCTCGATGTGCTGGCGGTACTCGTCCAGGGTGGTCGCGCCGACCATGCGCAGCTCGCCGCGGGCGAGCATCGGCTTGATCATGTTGCCGGCGTCCATCGCGCCTTCACCGGTCGCGCCGGCGCCGACGATGGTGTGCAGCTCGTCGATGAACGTGATGACCTGACCGGCCGACTCGGTGATCTCCTTGAGCACGGCCTTGAGGCGCTCCTCGAACTCGCCGCGGTACTTCGCGCCGGCGACCATCGAACCCAGGTCCAGTGCCACGACCCGCTTGCCGCGCAACGACTCCGGGACGTCACCGGCCACGATCCGCTGGGCCAGTCCCTCGACGATCGCAGTCTTGCCGACGCCCGGCTCACCGATCAGCACGGGGTTGTTCTTCGTGCGCCGCGACAGCACCTGGACCACGCGGCGGATCTCGGCGTCCCGGCCGATCACCGGGTCCAGCTCGCCCTTGCGGGCGCGGTCGGTCAGGTCGACGCCGTACTTCTCCAGCGCCTGGAACGTGCCCTCCGGGTCGGGGCTGGTGATGCGGGCGGAACCGCGCACCTTGGTGAACGCCTCGCGCAGCGCGTCCGGCGTGGCGCCGTGCCGCTTGAGCAGGTCGGCCACCTGACCGCCCTCGGCCGCCAGACCCACCATCAGGTGTTCCGTGGAGACGTACTCGTCACCCAGTTCGGTGGCGAGCTTCTGCGCGTGCGTCAGCGACTTGACCGCGGGCGGGTCGAACTGCGGGTTGGACACGGTCGCGCCGGTCGCCGAGGGCAGTGCCTGCGTGATCGGCTCCAGCTCCTTGTGCACCTGACGCGGGTCGGCGCCCACCGCCGTCAGCAGCGGGCCGGCCAGCCCGTCGCCCTGCGCGAGCAACGCACCGAGCAGGTGTGCGGCGGTGACGCTGGGGTTGCCCGCCACGGTCGCCGCCTGCGCCGCCGACGAAATCGCCTGCTGGGTCTTCGTCGTCGGGTTGAAAGCGTCCATCCCACACTCCATGTCGCGACTGCCTGCCGGAGACCCTCCTCCAGGTCCCTCGACAAGTACAACGGCAACAAACTTGAGTGTGTTCCGCTCAACCTCAACTTCTTCGGAAGAGCCAGGAGACAGCTTGCGGGGGACAGAGGCGGCCTTCGCGAGTCCGGTGGACGTCGGGGATCACGGGTTGGAGGTCCCCGCTGACCAGAGGGACCCGTGCCGGTCACTGCCGATGCTGTGTGAAGCCGGGTGAGCTGGGACGTCGCGCGGTGAGCGGTCGCCGGCCACGCCGGCATCGACCGGTGTCAGGTCGCCTTCGGCAGGCCCAGCCCTTCCAGCAGATGTTCTGCGCTGCGGCGAACATCGTGGTCCGGGTCGTTTTCCTTGAGAAAACGCGCAACGGAGCGCACGATCGACCAGCTCGCCAGATAACCCATAGCCACGAGGAGCGCTTGGCGCACATCGGCGTGCCGGTCACGTGCGAGTTCCTGGATGGCCGTTACGATTTGCGGGTCTTCGTTACTCGGTGCGGAGGCCGCGGTCAGATAAACGGCGTGGATCTTCTCATCGGAGGTGCGCGCGGTTCGAAGAAATTCAAAGGATTCCTCGATGGTCCAGCAAGGGAGCGCGGACCGGAGAATTTGAGCGGCCTCCGCCGCTTGCGCTCCTTGGACAACGAGGTACCGGAGTTCGAGGTAGGGGTCCTCGAGAAATGTGATGACCGTTCCGCCGTCCTTTGTCACCCAGACCTGACGTTGCGGGGATTCGCTCTCCCGGGTGGCCGAGTGAATGTGCCACTTCTTGTCGTAGGCGACATAACCCACCTGATCCCTGCTCACGTCGCGCTTCAACACAATGCGCGCACCTGACATGCGTGTCCCTTTTCTGCTCAACTCGGCCATGAGGTTCGCCGATGAAGTTACCGAAGAATCACTCGACCGCTGCTGAGTCAGCAGTTCGACGGATGCGTCAGTTCCACGTCACGCGCCAGCGGGGCGCCGGCGACGACCTCGAGCGGCGCGGCCACCGGGGCGTAACCGCTGGTCACGAGCGTGTAGTCGCCCGCGGGGAGGTCGGTGAAGGCGTACCGGCCCGCCTCGTCGGTCAGGGTCATCGCGACCACCTCGCCGGCCGCGTCGAGCAGCGTCACCTGGGCCTCGGCGATCGGCCGGTCGTCGCGGCCGGCCCGGACGACACCGCTGAGCCGCGCGGTCGGCACCAGGTCGACGTCGTGCGTGGTCTGCCCGCCCTCGATGGTCACCAGCGGCACGGCGACCGGCTGGTGGCCCGGCGCCGTGACGGTCAACGTGTGCACGCCGCCGGGCACGTCGTCGACGCGGTACCACCCGTCCCCGCCGGTGACCAGCGACGAGACGACCTCGCCCTGGTCGTCGGTCAGCACGAGCGTCGCGCCACCAACCGGCTGCCCGCTCGCCGAGCGAACCACGCCGCTCAGCCCACCGGCGCTCGCCATCTCGAGGTCCCGCCGCAGCGGCTGCCCGTCGACGGTGACCATCGCGGCGCTGGGCTGGAACCGGGCGGCAGCCGCGATCAGCAGGTAGGTGGCGTCCGGCGCAGCGGTGAGCCGGTAGCTGCCGTCCGCCGCGGTCAACGTCCGCGCCACCTGCTGCCCCGACCCGTCGGTCAGCGTCAGCGCGGCACCGGCCAGCGGACGGCCCGACGGGCCGGTCACCACGCCGTGCACCGACGAGCCGGAGGGCACCGGCGTGGCCGTCCCGGTGTCGCCGGTCTGCTCGCTCAGGTCGAGGCTGCGGCGCAGCGGCACCTCCTTCATGAACACCACCGCGATCAGCGTGACCACGGCGATGATCCCGCCGGCGAAGAAGATCGAGCCGATGCTGTCGCCGTAGGCGGCCCGCACGATCGACTGGATCGGCTCCGGCAGCGCCGCGAGGTTCAGGCTGCTGCCCGCGCTCGCGGCGCCGGCGTGGATGCCCATCGCGGCGAGCGCGCTGGACACGTGATCGCTGACCTTCACGCCGAGCAGGGCGCCCAGGGCCGACACCCCGGCCGAACCACCCAGCGTGCGGAAGAAGGTGACCACCGACGACGAGGAACCCATGTCCTTCATCGCCACCGTGTTCTGCACGACCAGCACCAGGTTCTGCATCAGCGCGCCGACGCCGAGGCCGAGCAGCGCCAGGTAGGCGCCCATCAGTACCAGGTTGGTCTGGTGGTCGATGCTGCTGAGCAGGAACAGGCTCGCGACCAGCAGCACCGCGCCGCCGAGCATCCACCCCTTGGTCTTGCCGGTGCGCGAGATGACCTGGCCGGCGATCGTCGAGGACAGGAACAGCCCCAGCATCATCGGGATGGTCATCAGACCGGCGTGCGTGGGCGAGTAGCCGCGGGAGAGCTGGTAGTACTGCCCGAGGAACACCGCGCCGCCGAACATCGCCGTGCCGACCGACAGGCTGCCGATCACCGCGAGGGTGAAGGTGCGGTTGCGGAACAACCGTAGCGGGATCACCGGGTCCGAGACCCGCGATTCGACGAGCACCGCCAGTGCCAGCGCCACGACCGCGCCCGCCACGTAGCACAGCGTCGACCAGGACCACCAGGCGAAGCTGCCGCCGGCCAGGGACACCCAGATCAGCAGCAGCGAGACGCCGCCGACGAGCAGGGTCGCGCCCAGCCAGTCGATCTTCACCTGGCGCTTGAGCACCGGCAGGTGCAGGGTCTTGCCCAGGACGATGAACGCCGCCACCGCGACCGGGACGGTGATCCAGAAGTTCCAGCGCCAGCCGAGCGGCGAGTCCACGATCACACCACCCAGCAGCGGTCCGGCGACCGTCGCCAGCGCGAACACCGCGCCGATGTAGCCGCTGTAGCGGCCGCGGTCGCGCGGGGAGATCATCGCCGCGATCACGACCTGGACCAGCGCCTGCATGCCGCCGAGGCCCAGACCCTGGACCGCGCGGAACGCGATCAGCTCGGGCATGGACTGGGAAATGCCGCCGAGCACCGAGCCGGCCGTGAAGATGACGATCGACAGCTGGTACAGCATCTTCTTGCTGAACAGGTCCGACAGCTTGCCCCAGATCGGGGTGCTCGCCGTCGAGGCCAGCAGGGTGGCGGTGACCACCCAGGTGTACTGGCTCTGCGAGCCGTCGAGGTCGGCCAGGATCGTCGGGAGTGCGTTCGAGACGATCGTGGAGGACAGCACGGCGACCAGCAGCGCCAGTAGCAGGCCGGCGAACGCGCGCCCGACCTGGCGCGGTGTCATCGCCTCCTGGTTCGCTGTGGTGCTCACTTCTGCGATCACTTCCTCTTCTCCGCCGGGGCGGACGGGCAGGAGTCCGGCGCGTGGCCGAGGGCCTCGCGCAGTCCTTGGTTCATCACGGTCAACCGGTCGGTGAGCGCTTCGACCTCGTCGTCGGTCCAGTCCGCGAGCGCGCGCTGGATGAAGTCGACGTGCAGTTCGCGCCAGCGCTCCAGTTCGGCGAGGCCCGTCTCGGACAGGCTGATCAGGCTGGCCCGGCCGTCCTCGGGCGCGGGCCTGCGCACGATGAGGCCGGCAGCGGCGAGCTGGGCGATCTGCCTGCTGATCACCGAGATGTCGACCATCTTGCGTTTCGCCAGTTCCGACGGCCGGCTTTCGCCGTGCACGTGGAGTTCGGAGAGCAGCATGGCGGCCGCGGGGTGCAGGCCGTCGTGCTCGCGCTGCCAGGACTGGGTGATCCAGGCGTGCTGGAGCTGTCCGGCCGCGCGCAGGGCGCGCATCAGCTGGACGGCCTTCTCTTCGCGGTCCCCCATGGACCCACCTCCCGGTTGGTTGTCACATACAACTATAGAGGCGGTAGTTGTATGCCACAACTATCTAACTAGGTGATGTGTCCCACGACCGCGGCTTCTCCGGAACCACCCGGAAGGAGCAACTTCGCGTGGATCGGCATCCGGGCCGGATACTCTGCGACCGGCCGGTAACTCGTTCGCGAGCCGGTGACTGACGGAGCGGGGTGGATTATTCATGATCGTTTTCTGCGGCAACGGGCGCTCTGGCCTGCTGCTGCGTGGCGCGCGCCGGCGGTTGCGCGTTCATGAATAATCGATCGCGAGCATGACCGAGCACCCCGGAGCAGCCCCGCAGCCATGACCGCCGGCCCCGTCAGTCCCGTACCCCGGTCCGTGCACCGGCAGGCGCCGCCTGCCGTCACGGCGATGGTGCGCCTGATCCGGGACTCCTGGGCGAAGGCCGAGCCGTACCTGCCCGAGGTGACCCAGTTCTTCTACGGGATGCTGTTCACCCTCGCCCCGGCGACGCGGGACTTCTTCCCGATCAACATGGAGGTGCAGCGCAACCGCATGGTGCGCGCGCTGGTCCACGTCGTGCAGATGGTCGACCAGCCCGACGACCTGGTGCCGTTCCTGCGGCAGCTCGGCCGCGACCACCGCAAGTTCGGGGTCGTGCCGAGCCACTACGAGGCGGTGGGCACCGCGTTGCTCGCGGCGATGAAGACCCAGCTCGGCCCCGACTGGACCGACGAGGTCGAACGCGCGTGGGCGGAGGCGTTCACGATCATCGCCCGCCAGATGCAGGAGGCGGCCGCCACCGACACCAACCCGCCGAACTGGTCCGCGCGGGTGGCCGAGCACCGGCGGCTGACCTGGGACCTGGCGATGGTGCGGCTGGAGCCGGACCAGCACATCCCGTTCCGCCCCGGGCAGTACCTGAGCGTCGAGGTGCCGCAACGGCCGCGGTTGTGGCGGTACCTGTCCCCGGCGAACGCGCCCCGCCCGGACGGCTCCGTGGAGTTCCACATCCGCGCCATCGAGGGCGGCTGGGTGTCCCGGGCCATCGTGAGCCACACCCAGCCGGGCGACGTGTGGCGGTTCGGGCCGCCGGTCGGCACGCTCGGCGTGGACCGGGACAGCGGCCGGGACGTGCTGATGGTCGCCGGCGGCACCGGGGTCGCGCCGATGCAGTCGATGCTCGACGAGCTGTCCCACTGGGGCGAGAACCCGAAGGTGCACCTGTTCTACGGCGGCCGCACGTGGGAGGACCTGTACGCGCTGGAGATGTTGCGGATGCTCGCCTCCTGCAACCCGTGGCTGACCGTGACGCCGGTGGTCGAGTCCGGGCCGCGGCCGGTCGGCGGCGAGGAGGGCACCCTGGCCGACGCGGTGACCCGGTACGGCGCGTGGCCCGGGCGGGACGTGCTGGTCGCGGGCTCACCGGCGATGATCCGGGCGACCGTGTCGCGCATGCTGGTCGCCGGCACCGCGCTCGACCAGATCCGCTACGACCCGTTCACCATCGACTGAGTCCGCGCGTGGAGATCCCGGTCCCGGACGGCACCATCCGCGGGCACCTGGCCACGCCGGGGCGGTTGGTCGCCGGCGAGCCGCCGTGGCCCGGGGTCGTGGTGGTGCACGACGTGGTGGGCCTGTCGCGGGACGCGCGGAACATCACCGACCGCTTCGCCGCCGCGGGGTTCGTGGCGCTCGCCCCGGACCTGTACTCGCGCGGCGGGTTCGTCCGGTGCGTGCGGTCGGTGTTCCGGGAGCTGACCGCCGGCCGCGGGCGCGCGTTCGACGACCTCGCCGCCGCCCGGTCCGTGCTGGCCGCCCGGCCGGACTGCACGGGACGCGTCGGCGTGGCGGGGTTCTGCATGGGCGGTGGGTTCGCGCTGGTGGCCGCCTCCCGCGGGTTCGCCGCGTCCGCGCCGTACTACGGGCCCCTTCCCAATGACCTGTCCGCTTTGGACGGAGCTTGCCCGGTCGTGGCTTCCTACGGCGGGAAGGACCGGTGGCTGAAGGGTGCCGCGGCGAAGCTGGACGAGGAGCTGTCGGCCCGCGGTGTCCCGCACGACGTGGTGGAGTACCCGGAAGCCGGGCACAGCTTCGCGAACCAGTTCCCCGGCCCGGTCGACGTGCTGCTCAAGATCGCCGGGATGAGCTACGACCGCGACGCGAGCGAGGACGCCTGGCGCCGGGTGCTCGCCTTCTTCGCCGAGCACCTCCGCTGACGCTCAGGGCGCCAGCAGCAGCCGGGCCCAGGCGTCGGTGAGCCAGCGCGCGAACCGGTCGGGTGTCCAGCCGCGCCGGTGCACGAGCAGCACCCAGTACTCGGCGGCGGCCATGCTCCAGATGACGTCGGCGACCTCGTCGTCGGACAGGTCGCCGCGCAGTTCCCCGGTGGCGCGCAGGTTCGCGGCGAACCGGTGGATGTCGCGTGCCCGGCGGTCGGTGAGGTCGTCCCACAGCTCGGTGGTCGCCGGGTCCGTCGCGGCGGCATCGCCGAGCGCGAGGAACACCGGCGCCAGGCGCAGCTGGATCCGCGCGACGGCCTGCGCGTAGATGCCGATCTTGTCGCGCGCAGCGGTGGCGGCGCGGATCTGCTGCACGTAGTCCCGCTCCGCGGCGGGTACGGCTGCGTCGGTGCCGGACAGCGCGGTCTCGGCCAGCGCGTGCAGCAGCTGCGGCTTGCGGCCGACGGAGGAGTACACCGTGTCCACCGCGACCCCGGCGCGGCGCGCGACCTGAGCGACGGTCATCGCCGGATAGCCCGACTCCGCCAGCAGGTCACGCGCGGCGGTGAGGATCGCCTGCCGGGTCTGCGCCGCTTGTGCCGCCCGCCGCGGTGAGTGGTAGCGGCGGCGCGGCTGCCCGGCGTTGACGTCCTCCACAATCGGTTCTAGCCTTCCATTATTCATCCGAAGCGTAACGGGATGAATTTTATCAGGAGGCCACCATGGCGGATGGGTCCGGCCGCCGGCACCCCGGTCATGCTCGACCGAGCGCTGTGGATCGGCCGCGAACCCCACCCCACGCCACCGCTGCCCGCGGCGGACGGTGCTCGATCCGCTGCTCCTCGCCGCCGCGCACGAGGCGGGGCGGCGTTCGGCGCGGCGTCACGGTCACCGGCCCAGCCGTCCGCCGACGGACCGCGCTCCGGCAGGCGGTCGGTGCCGGCACCACCTGCCCGCGACGTGCACGCCGGCCGGGGAGCCGGGCATCCGCTCGCAGGCGGCCGCGGCCCGGGAGCACGACGTCGGCCCGGCTCCCCGTGCTCCGGAGGAGATGGCACTCCGCGGCACCGGCGCGCCGGTGGCGTGCCGCCCGCCCGGTGCGGGCGTTCCCATCACCACTTCCTGGAGGTGCCCATGACCCGCCCACCCCTGGTGGCCCGGCAGTTCAGCCACCCCACCGGACCCCTCGGCCGGGTCGCCGGCCGGATGATGGCCCTCGGCAACGGCGGGTTGAACGCGTGGGTGGTCGCCACGACCGCCGCGCGGCTCGACCCGGCCGCGGTCGGCCGCGTAGCCGAGCTCGGACCCGGCCCCGGACTCGGTCTCGCCCGGCTGCTCGACGCGTTCCCCCACGCGCAGGTGTGGGGAGTGGACCGCTCCGAGGCGATGCTGCGGCAGGCGCGCCGCCGCAACGCGGCGGCCCACCGCGCCGGCCGGCTCACGCTCCTGCGGGGCGACACCACCGCGATCCTGGAACTCGCGCCCGTCGACCTGATCGTCGCGGTCCACGTCCTGTACTTCCTCGCCGACCCGGCAACCCAGCTCGGCCGGCTGCACGCCGCGCTCGCCCCGGGGGGCGTGCTCGCGCTCGGCTACCAGTTGCGGCCCCACATGCCGGCCATCTCGCAACAGCAGTTCCCACGGGGCGGTCACCGGCTCTACGAGAGCGACGACGAGGTCCGCGACGTGCTGCGGGACGCCGGGTGGTCCACAGTAGACATTTCAGTGGACGGGCCGCGGGAAGCCCCGCACGGGCGGCTCGCCCTCGCCACCCGGTGACCCGCCCCCGGACGCGCCGAGGGGCCCGCACCACCACGGTGCGAGCCCCTCGGCGAAACGGTCATCGCCGCCGGCGTGGTTTCCAGACCACCAGCGCCGTCTCCTGCCTCATCGGCACCAAATCCTTGCGGTAGGACCGGTGCACCGCCGCCGCGGCCTGCTCGGCTGCCGCGTACGCCGTGGCGATCTCCTCGGTCAGTTCGGCGATCCGGGACTGTAGCGCCTCGACCTGGTTCTCCAGTTCGATGATCCGCTTGATGCCCGCGAGGTTGACGCCCTCCTCCTGGGACAACCGCTGCACCTCACGCAGCAGCGCGATGTCCCGCATCGAGTAGCGCCGACCGCCGCCCGCGGTGCGTCCCGGCGACACCAGGCCCAGCCGGTCGTAGGACCGCAGCGTCTGCGCGTGCAGTCCGGACAGCTGCGCGGCCACGGAAATCACGAAGACCGGGGTCTCCTCGTCCGCCCCCTGCGGCAATCCGCCGAACACCTCGATCAACTCCTCTCCCGGAGCAGTTTCGTGATCTCCGGACGCGGGTCCTGCTTCCCGGCGATCTGCGCGTACGCCTCGAGCGCCTCCCGCTCCGCCGCCTCCAGCCGGGACGGCACGGCCACCTGCAGCGTGACGAGCAGGTCGCCCTGCGCACCGTCGCGCTTGCGGATGCCCTTGCCGCGCACCCGCAGGACCCGGCCGCTGCCGGTGCCCGCGGGCACCTTCACCGAGACCTTCCCGTCCAGCGTCGGCACCGTGATCGTCGTGCCGAGCGCCAGCTCGTGGTAGGCCACCGGGACCGTGATCGTCAGGTCGTTGCCCGAGCGGCCGAACACCGGATCCGGGTTCACGTGCACCCGGACGTAGAGGTCACCGGCCGCGGCGCCGCCCCGGCCCGGTTCACCCTGGCCGGCCAGCCGGATGCGCTGGTTGTCGTCCACCCCGGCCGGCACCCGCACCGTCAGCGTGCGCGTCTGGACGCTCACACCCTCGCCACCGCACTCCGGGCACGGGTCGTCGATGATGCGGCCGCGGCCACGGCAGTCGCGGCACGGCTCGGAGAACGCGAACGCCCCCTGGCTGCGGCTCACCAGCCCGGACCCCTGGCAGGTGGGGCACGTGCGCGGCGAGGTGCCCGGACGGGCACCGTTGCCGTGGCAGGTCGAGCAGGTAGCCGGGCTGGACAGCCGCAGCGGCAGGGTCGCGCCCTGCACCGCCTCGGTGAAGTCGATCCGCACGTCCGTCTCGACGTCGGCGCCGCGCTGGCCGCGGGCCGCCGTGCCCTGCTGGCCGCGCCGGCCGAACAGGCCGCCGAGGATGTCGCCGAGCCCGCCGAAGCCGCCCTGCGCACCCGCGGTCTGGCCGAAGATGTCGCCGAGGTCGAAGCCGCCCGCGCCGCCGCCGGCACCCGGGAAGCCGAAGCCACCGGGGCCGCCGCCCGACCCGAACAGCCGCCGCGCCTCGTCGTACTCCTTGCGCTTGGCCGGATCCGACAGGACGCCGTACGCCTCGGAGACGGCCTTGAACTTCTGCTCGGCCTCCGTGTTGCCCGGGTTGGCGTCCGGGTGGTTCGCCCGCGCCAGCTTGCGGTAGGCCTTCTTGATCTCGTCCTGCGAAGCGTCGGAGGAGACGCCCAGCTCACGGTAGAAGTCCTTGCCGATCCACTCCCGTGCACTCACCGGACGTCTCCTCCTCTCGCTGTGGGAACAGTGCTACTGCTGGGTGTTCTCATCCGGCAACTGCTCGACGGGTAGCTCACCCTCGACCGGGGCGTCGCCCGGCTCGTGGTCGGTGACGCCCACCAGCGCGGCTCGCAGCGTGCGGTCCCCGAACCGGTAACCGCGGCGCAGCACCGTCGTCACCGTCGGCCCGGACACGTCCGGCGAGGTGCTGTGCTGCACGGCCTCGTGCACGCTCGGGTCGAAGGGGTCGCCCTCCGCGCCGAACGGCTCGAGCCCGATCCGCTGCAGGCTCGCGACCAGCTTGTCCGCGACCGCCTTGAACGCACCGGTGAGATCACCGTGCTGCTCGGCCCGCTCGAAGTCGTCGAGCAGCGGGAGCAGCTCGCCCACCACGGTGGCCTTCGCCGCGGAGACCACGGCCTCCCGGTCGCGGTCCACCCGCTTGCGGTAGTTCGCGAACTCCGCCTGCAGGCGCTGCAGGTCGGCGGTGCGCTCCGCGAGCTCCTTCTCGACCTCGGACGGGGCGGCCACCGACTCGTCCACGATGGACTCGCCGAGCGACGGCCCGGCAGGGGCCGCCGGGGCGTCCTGGGCGGACGCCCCGGCAGCCTCCGGCTGGGTCCGCACCTGACCGGTCTCCGGGTCGATCTTGCGCCGGTCCCGGACGACCAGGGGCTCGGTGACCGGCTCCTGCTCGTCGATCTCGTTCGAGTGGCGTCCCGTCACTTCTTCTCGTCCTCGTCCACGATCTCGGCGTCCACCACGTCATCCGCGCCCTTGCCCTCGGACGAACCCGACGCGCCCGACGCGCCGGCCGCACCCGGGTCGCCGCCCGGAGTGGCGCCGCCGGACTGCTGCGCGTTCGCGTACAGGGCGGTGCCCAGCTCCTGCGACGCGGTGTTCAGCTTCTCGATGGCTTCCTTGATCTTGGCCGTGTCGGTGCCCTTGAGCGCCTCGTTGGCCTCGTCGATCGCGGTCTTGACCTTGCCCTTGAGGTCCTCGGGCAGCTTGTCGTCGTTGTCCTTGACGAACTTCTCGGTCTGGTAGACCAGCGTCTCGGCCTGGTTGCGGGTCTCGGCCTCCTCGCGGCGCTTGCGGTCCTCCTCCGCGTGCGCCTCGGCGTCCTTGACCATCCGGTCGATGTCCTCCTTCGGCAGCGCGGAGCCACCGGTGATGGTCATCGACTGTTCCTTGTTGGTGCCCAGGTCCTTCGCGGTGACGTGCACGATGCCGTTCGCGTCGATGTCGAAGGTGACCTCGATCTGCGGCACGCCGCGCGGGGCCGGCGGGATACCGGTCAGCTCGAACATGCCGAGCTTCTTGTTGTGCGCGGCGATCTCGCGCTCGCCCTGGAACACCTGGATCTGCACCGACGGCTGGTTGTCGTCCGCCGTGGAGAAGATCTCCGAGCGCTTGGTCGGGATGGTCGTGTTGCGCTCGATGAGCTTGGTGAACACGCCGCCCTTGGTCTCGATGCCCAGCGACAGCGGGGTCACGTCGAGCAGCAGGACGTCCTTGACCTCACCCTTGAGCACACCGGCCTGCAGCGCCGCGCCGACGGCGACGACCTCGTCCGGGTTCACGCCCTTGTTCGGCTCCTTGCCGCCGGTCAGCTCCTTGACCAGGTCGGACACGGCCGGCATGCGGGTGGAACCGCCGACGAGCACCACGTGGTCGATCTGGCCGACCGAGATGCCCGCGTCGCGGATGACGTTGTTGAACGGCGCCTTGGTGCGGTCCAGCAGGTCGGAGGTGATCCGCTGGAACTCGGCACGGGACAGGTTCTCGTCCAGGAACAGCGGGTTCTTGTCCGCGTCGACGGTGATGTAGGGCAGGTTGATGTTGGCGCTGCTCGAGCTGGACAGCTCGATCTTCGCCTTCTCCGCCGCCTCGCGGATGCGCTGGAGCGCCATCCGGTCCTTGGTCAGGTCGATGCCGTGGCTGGCCTTGAACTTGTCCACCAGCCAGTCGACGATCCGCTGGTCCCAGTCGTCACCACCGAGGTGGTTGTCACCGCTGGTGGCGCGGACCTCGACGACGCCCTCGCCGATCTCCAGCAGCGAGACGTCGAAGGTGCCGCCACCGAGGTCGAAGACCAGGATGGTCTGCTCCTTCTCGCCCTTGTCCAGGCCGTAGGCCAGGGCGGCCGCGGTCGGCTCGTTGACGATGCGGAGCACGTTCAGGCCGGCGATCTGCCCGGCCTCCTTGGTGGCCTGCCGCTGCGCGTCCTCGAAGTAGGCGGGGACGGTGATGACCGCGTCGGTGATCTCCTCACCGAGGTAGGCCTCGGCGTCGCGCTTGAGCTTCATCAGCACGCGGGCGCTGATCTCCTGCGCCGTGTAGGCCTTGCCGTCGATCTCGGTCTTCCAGTCGGTGCCGATGTGCCGCTTCACGGACCGGATCGTCCGGTCGACGTTGGTGACGGCCTGGTTCTTCGCCGGCTGGCCGACCAGCACCTCGCCGTTCTTGGCGAACGCGACGATGGACGGGGTGGTCCGGGAGCCTTCGGAGTTGGCGATGACCGTCGGCTCGCCGCCCTCCAGGACAGCGACGACCGAGTTGGTCGTGCCGAGGTCGATGCCGACCGCTCGCGCCATGGTGTGTTCCCTCCTGGTATGCCTGGTGCGCAGCTTCTCGAGCTGCGGTTTCGCGCCCGCGTTGAGCGCTTCCCACTCAAGTTCTATCTCGGGCGCGCGATGGGCGTCAACCAGACTTGAGTGCTACTCGCTCAACCTTTCTGACAGGGTAACGAGCGGGTTCGCGCCGTTGTTCCCGGCGTCTCGGAAACTTCCCGGGCGATCAAGCCGGCGCCACCGACACATCGCCGCTGGTGCTGTTGAGCTCGAGGACGTGCTGGGCGGACGGGTCCTGCACCACGCCGACGGTCCGGGCGCCGCTCGTGGTGTCCCCGGTCACCCGGTAGCGGTCCGGCGGCACGAGGACCCGGACGTTCCCGCTGAGGGCTTCGGCCCGGACGTCCTCCGGGACGCTCAGCCGCACCTCGATGTTCCCGGACTGGGTGTGCACGGTCACCGGGCCGGCGACGTCGGCGACCTCGATGTTGCCGGAGACGGCGCCCAGGTCGGCCGATGCGACGCCGTACACCTGCAGGTTGCCGGACGTGACCGTCCCGGCGACGGTGGTGCCGCGGGGAACGACGACGTCGTAGTCGGCCGTGCAGTCGTTGCCGCAGCCGTCCAGGACGAGCTGCGTCCCGTTGACGCGGTAGGCCCGGTCCGGCTGGGCGCCGTCGTAGTGGAACGTCTGGTGCACCGAGGTCGTGGCGGTGTCCTCGACCCGGATCCGCACGTCGCCGGAGAGGTTGTCGACCTGCACCGACGAGATCGACTGGGTCACGCTCTGCTGGACCTCGGCGCGATCGGAGATGTGCCACCCGTTCCACGCCAGCGCGATCCCGGCTCCGGCGACGATCAAGGCGACCCCGCCGATCGCGAGTGCAGGCTTCCCCATTGCGTCCTCCCGGATCACGTTTTCGTTGTGGATCACGCTATGGCACGCGGTGGGCCGCCGGTATCGGGGAAGCCCCCGGTTCCACCCGGGGGTCACCCGGAATCGCACTAGGGTGATCAGCGGCCACCGCGGCCACACTGTGACGAGGAGGAATCGATGCCACAGCCACCGAACCCCTACGAATTCCTGCCGTCGGTGCCGTCCTTCACCGTCCGCAGCGACGACGTCGCGGACGGGGAGACGCTCCCCGCTCCGCAGCTGAGCGGCATCTTCGGCGTCCCGGGTGGCGCCGACCGGTCACCGCACCTGGCGTGGGAGGGCTTCCCCGCGGAGACGAAGAGCTTCGCGGTGACCTGCTACGACCCGGACGCCCCGACCGCCAGCGGCTTCTGGCACTGGGCCGTCTACAACATTCCCGCCTCGGTGACCGAGCTGTCCTCCGGCGCCGGTGACGGCTCCGGCCTGCCGCCGGGCGCCGTGACGCTCACCAACGACGGCGGGGTGCGGCAGTTCCTGGGCGCGGCGCCGCCGCCCGGGCACGGTCCGCACCGGTACTTCTTCGTCGTGCACGCCCTGAACGTCGAGTCGCTGGACCTGCCCGACGGTGCGACGCCGGCCTTCCTCGGCTTCAACATGTTCGGCACGACCGTCGGCCGGGCGACGATCACCCCGGTGTACGAGAACAAGGGCTGACGCGCCGCGCGGTGGCGTCGCGGGCCGGCGGCGCCACCGCGGCACCGGCAGCTCAGGCGGTGGCGTCGGCGGGTAGCCGGCCGGCCGGGCGCTCGGCGATGATTTCGATGTCCGGCGAGCCGTCGAGCCGCAGTGCGCAGGGCACCAGGTCGCCGCTCGTGTCGGGCGAGGTGCGCACCCACTCCTCGATCTCCTCGGCCCAGCCCGAGCTCGCACCCGCCACGACGATGTGGTCCGGGCTCAGCAACCCCACCACCACGCTGTCCTCGCCGACCTTCCCGGCGGCGTTCTGGTGGAAGTCGTCCAGCACGATCGCCGACCCGGCGCACAGGTCGTCGTCGCCGCGGCCCAGGGTGAGCAGGGTGCCCTTCTCCTCATCGGTGTACGTCCGGACGAAGAGCCCCCGCTTGAGGTTGGCCATCGCTTCGCCCGCCAGCGCCAGGTACTCCTCCTCGCCCATCTCCTCGACCGTGTTCCGCAGCAGGTGGAGCATGCCGACCCGGCCGGCGGGGGTGACCGTGGTCCGCGCGAAGCCGAGGTAGAGCCTGCCCGCCACCACCGGCAGGGCGGCGTAGTGCTGCAACTGGCTGTCGTGGGTGCGCAGGACGGGCAGCCATTCCCCGTCGTCCCCGTCGTCCGTGACCGTCTCCTCGGCGCGCTCCTGCGCTGCTTCCTCGGCGGTCCGCGCCATCACCTCGGCGGCGTGTGCCAGCGCCGCAGTCCAGTCGTCACCCTCGGGGCGGTCGAACTGGTGGGTTCGCTCGACGCGGCCGAACATCCCGGCCAGGAAGACCCGGTCCACCCGGGAGGGCTGCCAGAGGCAGTGCACCCGGGTCACGTCGGCGGCCTGGATGTTGCGTTCCGCCTGCACCTGGCGCCACGCCTGCCGGACGGCGTCCTCGTCCTTCGCCGGCGCCACTCCCCGGGCCAGATCGTCCTCCCTGCCCTTGATCTGGAAGATGACGACGTTCATGTCCATATCCACGGGATGTGGGACGTCCTTGAACGGCGTTTGGTTGCCCGTTCAACGAGGTTTGAGAAGGTACTCCACGGTCGGTCGCAGCTCTTCCGCGCTCGGCGGCTCGTCGTCGATCAGGCCCTGGATCAGCAGGCCGTCGATGCCGGCCAGGAACACCCGCAGCGCCACCAGGTCGTCCGGCCGCACCATCGACGTCAGCACGTCCAGCCACCGCCGCGCGGCGGGCCGCAACTCCGGTCGCCGCGCGGCCAGCAGGTACAGCTCGTACTCCGCCATCGTCCGGCCGCGCCGCGGTCCGAGCGCCTCCGCGAGGAGCGTGGCCACTTCGGATGCCCCGCGGCTGCCCCGGGAGCGGGCCCGGTCGATCGTCCAGTAAACCTCGGTCGCCATGTCGCGGGCGCACGAGATCAGCGTCGCGATCAGCAGGTCGTCCAGAGTCTCGAAGTGGTAGGTCGTCGAGGTCGTGGGCACCCCGGCCTCCACGGCCACCGTCCGGTGCGTGACCCCGGCGACCCCGTCCCGCTCGATCACCCGCAGCGTGGCGTCGATGATCTCCTGCCGCCGCTTCTCGCCGCGCGCCCGGCGGCCGTCGCGCTGCGGCTTCACGCCGAGCCCACCTCGATCAGCACGACTCCGCCGATCACCAGCGCCAGCCCGGCCACGATCGTCACGTTGATCGTCTCCCCGAGGAACAGCACCCCGATCAGTGCGACGGCCGCGACGCCCACTGCCGCCCAGATCGCGTACGCCACCCCGACCGGCATCCCGCGCTTGAGCACGCTCGCGAGCGCGGCGAACGCGACGAGGTACCCGGCCACCACGAGCAGCGAGGGCCACAGTTTGGTGAAGCCCTCCGACAACTTCATCGAAACAGTAGCGGTGACCTCGGCCGCGATGGCCAGAGCGAGAAGCAAATAGGCGACCATGCGGTCAAACTACCGGTACGATCGTCCCGGTATCCAGCGAGTCCTACGCCACACTCGTGGGACTCGAGTCGCGCCGATCGGTTACTCATGGGTAAATCCGGTTAGGCTCCCGCCAACCCACCACACACGGACGAAAGGCCCCGATCATGGGTGCACTGCAGATCACGCTGGGCGTGGTCGGCGTCGCCGTAAGCATCGTCGCTTGGATCATGTTCGGCACCGGCGTGTACCGGATGGTCCGGATCATCCGGCTCGGACAACCGGACGGCACGCGCAACGGCCCCTTCGGGCCGCGCCTCGTCACACTGATCAAGGAATTCGCCGCCCACACGCGGATGAACAAGTTCCGCCACGTCGGCCCGTGGCACTGGCTGGTCATGTGGGGCTTCCTGATCGGCTCGTTGTCCTGGTTCGAGGCGTACGGCGAGACGTTCGACCCGCACTTCCACTGGCCGGTCATCGGCGCCTGGAGCATCTGGCTGCTGCTCACCGAACTGCTCGGGCTGGGCACCGTCGTCGGTGGTCTCGCCCTGGTGGTCGTCCGCCAGCTGAACCACCCGCGCCGCGCCGACCGGCAGTCGCGCTTCGCCGGGTCGAACTTCAAGCAGGCCTACTTCGTCGAGACCGTCGTGATCGTCGAGGGCCTGGGCATCCTCGGCGTGAAGGCGTTCAAGATCTCCAGCGGCATCGAGGACCCGGCGCTGTGGACGAGCTTCGTCACGAAGCCGCTCGCCGAGATCCTGCCGGCCAGCACGGTCGCGGTCACCATCACCGCGCTGGTCAAGCTGCTGTCCGGCATGATCTGGCTCTACGTCGTCGGCCAGACGCTGACCATGGGCGTGGCCTGGCACCGGTTCAGCGCGTTCTTCAACATCTACTTCAAGCGCGAGGACGACGGCGGTGTCGCACTCGGCCGGCTCAAGCCGATGATGAGCGGGGGCAAGCCGCTCGACTTCGAGGAGGCCGACCCGGAGAAGGACGTCTTCGGGGCCGGTCAGATCGAGGACTTCAGCTGGAAGGGCTGGCTCGACTTCACCACCTGCACCGAGTGCGGTCGCTGCCAGTCGCAGTGCCCGGCGTGGAACACCGGCAAGCCGTTGTCGCCGAAGCTGGTCATCACGCAGCTGCGCGACCACGCCTACGCGAAGGCGCCGTACCTGCTCGCCGGCGGCAAGAAGGACGTCACCGGGGAAGAGGTGGGCCTGACCGGCGAGAACCCGTACGCCGGCATCGACGTCCTCGCCCTGGCCGAGGCCGAGCGGCCGCTGGTCGGCGACGACGGCGGTGTCATCGACCCGGACGTGCTCTGGTCGTGCACCACCTGCGGTGCCTGCGTCGAGCAGTGCCCGGTGGACATCGAGCACGTCGACCACATCGTCGACATGCGCCGCTACCAGGTGATGATCGAGTCGAACTTCCCGACCGAGCTGAACGGGATGTTCAAGAACCTGGAGAACAAGGGCAACCCGTGGGGCCAGAACGCCAAGGACCGGATGGCCTGGGCGGAGGACCTGGACTTCGAGGTGCCGGTGTTCGACGGCGAGCTGGGCGACACCGAGTACCTGTTCTGGGTCGGCTGTGCCGGTGCGTTCGAGGACCGCGCGAAGAAGACCACCCGCGCGGTCGCCGAGCTGCTGCACATCGCCGGGGTCAAGTACGCGGTGCTCGGCCCGGAGGAGTCCTGCACCGGTGACCCGGCCCGCCGCGCCGGCAACGAGTTCCTGTTCCAGATGCTCGCGCAGCAGAACGTCGAGGTGCTGAACTCGGTGTTCGAGGGGCGCGAGCCGGGCAACCGCAAGATCGTCGCGACCTGCGCGCACTGCTTCAACACGCTCGCCAACGAGTACCCCGAGCTGGGCGGGCAGTTCGAGGTGGTGCACCACACGCAGCTGCTGAACCGCCTGGTGCGGGAGAAGCGGCTGGTGCCGGTGGCGCCGATCGCGGACGACGTCACCTACCACGACCCGTGCTACCTCGGCCGCCACAACAAGGTGTACGAGGCGCCGCGTGAGCTGGTCGGCGCGTCCGGGGCGCAGTTCCGCGAGATGCCGCGGCACGGGGACCGGTCGATGTGCTGTGGCGCGGGCGGTGCCCGGATGTGGATGGAAGAGAAGATCGGCAAGCGGATCAACATCGAGCGCGTGGACGAAGCGCTCGGCACCGCACCGTCGAAGATCGCGACCGGCTGCCCGTTCTGCCGGGTCATGCTCACCGACGGGGTGACCGCGCGGCAGAACGACGGCAAGGCGAGCGAGAAGGTCGAGGTCGTGGACGTCTCGCAGCTGCTGTTGTCGGCGGTCAAGCGCCGCCCGCAGCCCGAACCGGCGCCCGGCGCGGAGTCGCTGCCCGCCGTCGGGTCGGACCCGCTGGAGGCGGACGCCCGGACCGACAAGGTGCCCACCGGAACCCCGTTGCCGGCCGAGGACAAGTAGCCCGGCGAGTCCGGACCGCGGGGGCGCCACCGATCAGTCCGGTGGCGCCCCCGCGCGTATCAGCCCTGGCCAGGAGCGCAGTGCGGCGGCTGCTGCGGCGAACATCGGGGACTCGATCGTTCCCAGCGTGCCGGTGTCCTTGCCGCACGCACCAACAGAGCAGCTGCTCCAATATCAGAGCCGGCGGCACCGGTCACAGCGCGGCTCGGGCGTCCAGGCCTGCGCCTGCGCGGCGAGTTCCGCGCGGATCCGGTGGCGCGGCTTGATGTTTCCGGCCTCGTCCTGCCACGGCGTGCCGAACACCCGCATTTCGCGTCGCCACTCCCCGCACACCGGACATCGCACGCGGCGGAAGACCCGACGGCTCGCCACCTCGCCGTGCCGCCCTCCCGACATGTCACCCCTTCCGCACCCGGAAGTAGGACGAGCCGGAATGCTATCCACAGTGTGCCGTGGCGAGCACGAGTGGAGCCGGCCTGGTGCGTCCGCGACCGGGAGCGGGCGGGCTCGACGCGATGCTTCCGCGTCCCGCCGGCCACCTCAATAGCCCGATCGAGTCAACCGGCAAACCGGGACACGAAGGTATTTCGGGCCAATGAGGCCATAGGTCGTGCGGACCGCATGCGTCACCCAATACGGTGACGATCATGACTGCACACCGACGCACGGTGGGCTCGGGTGAGCTCGCGGCCGAGCTCGGCCTGTCGCGGCGTTCGATCAGCCGGTACGCCGAGCGCGGCTGGATCAAACCGGCACTGGTCACCCCCGGCGGCCAGTACCGCTGGGACGTCGAGGACGTGCGCAACCAGCTCGACGCACTGCGGGAGCGCCACCACGACCAGCGCCGCCTGTCCACCTAGGACCAGAAAGCGCTTTCCAGCCACACACCCCGCGGCGCCCGGCCCACACGCCCGCACCCCCAGCAACCACACGCGCGCCCGCCACCCCCAGCTGGCGTGTCTACCGCCCCGCGCGCCGTGTTCACCGCTCGGGCGGTGTGTTGGCCGCCTCGGGCGCCGTGTTGGCCGCTCGGGCGCCGCGTTGGCCGCTCCGCGCGCAGTGTTGGCCGTTCCGGCCGGCGTGTCCGCTGTTCCGGGCCGCGTGTTGGCCGTTCCGGACAGCGTGTTGGCTGCCCTGGGCGTGGTGTTGGCTTCGCCGGGCGGGGTGTTTGCCGTTCCGAGCGGCGTGTTTGCCGGCCCGGGCCGTGTTTGCCGTTCCGGTCCGCGTGTTTGCCAGCCCGCGCGTCGTGTTTGCCGGCCCGCGCGTCGTGTTGGCTGCTCCGCGCGCCGTGTTTGCCGCTCCGGGCGCGGTGTTTGCCGTTACGGGCGGGGTGTTGGCCGGGGCGTCGCATCGGCGGGTGCCGAGCTCGGATCGGTCGCCGGCCCGGGCCGCGCCTCACCCCACCGCGAGTGGCAGGCCGGTGAGTGCGGCTCTCGCCACAGCCGAGAAGCGTTAGCCGCGCCGGTTGTCGTCATCGACACAGGGACACCGCCCGCAGCCGCGGGTACCGTTGGGCGGCGCCCGGGCCCGACCGCCCGGCCCGCCCGGCTCTGACGGGCCGGAAGCACGTCCCACTGCCGGGACCCGATCGGGACCACCCCGGCTCCTCGGAAGGAACTCCCTTGCGGCGAAAACTGCCGCCGATGATCCGCGCGCTCGGAAACCACAACTACCGCCTGTGGGCGGCCGCCGATCTCGTGTCGGTGACCGGCACGTGGATGCAGGTCCTCGGTCTGAACTGGGTGGTGCTGGCGCGCACCGGCTCGGCGACTTCGGTCGGGCTGTCGGTGGTGCTGTCCACCGTCCCGGCCCTGCTCGTCGGGCCGTGGGCGGGCGCGCTCGCCGACCGCTTCCCGCCGCGGCGGATCATCCTCGCCGGCCAGACCACGCACCTGGTCATCGCGCTGCTGCTGGGCATCATGGTGTGGCGGGACATGCCGCTGGCCACGGTCTTCGGCCTCACCGCGCTCGCCGGGCTGGTGGGCGCGTTCGAATCGCCCGCGCTGGGCCGGTTCGCCGGGCAGGTGGTGCCCCGCCGCGACCTGGGCAACGCTCTCGCGCTCGGTTCGATCGTCAACTCCGCGGGCCGCGTTCTCGGCATGAGCCTCGCCGGCGTGCTCGCCGCCGCGGTCGGCAACGCCCTGCTCTTCGTGCTCAACGCGGCCAGTTTCGTGGCCGTGATCGTCACGGTCCTGGTCATCCGCACACGTGAGTTGCACCCGCTCGCGGTCGCCCGGCCGGAGCGTGCCGGGGTGCGCGCGGGCCTGGCCTACGTGCGCGGCAGCCATCGTCTGGTCGTGTTGTTCACCCTCGGGTTCGTGCTGTCCGGTCTCGGCCGCAACTACCAGGTCACCATGGCCGCGATGGCCGACGGCCCACTGCACGCCGGGGCTGCCGGCTACGGCCTGCTCTCCGCCGTCTTCGCGGTCGGCACCGTGATCGGGGGCGTCGTCGCGGCGCGGGTCCGGGAGCTCACCCTGCCGCTGCTGCTCGGCACCGCCGCGGTGACCAGCGTCCTGCAGGCGGTCAGCGGGTTCCTGCCCGGCATGCTGGGGTTCGGCGCCGTGATCCTGCCCATCGCCACCGGGGCGGTCCTCATCGACACCGCGAAGAGCACGCGCCTGCAGCTCGACTCGGCGGAGGACATGCGCGGCCGGGTGCTCGCGATCGACGGGGCCGTCGCGGCAGCCGCGGGCGCCACCGGCGCGCCGCTGCTCGGCTGGATGTGCGAGCGGTTCGGTGCCGGTCACGCGCTGCTGGTCGCGGGTGTGGTCACGCTGGTGGCCACCGCCGTGGCGACCCTCGCGGTGCAGCGAGCGCGCCGCCGCGCCGTCGAACCGGTGCTCGTGGCGTCAGCGGCGTGAGGCGGACATCTCCTCGGCGCTGATGATCGGCGCCGAGCCGGCCAGCGGACGTCCCGCCGACTCGCGGGTGCAGAAGATGCAGACCGCGCCGATGATCCCGGCCGCGATCAGGTAGTAGGCGGGCCAGTTCAGGTCGCCGGTGGCGGCCACCAGTGCCCCCATCACGGTCGACGTGGTGCCGCCGAACAGCGACACGGAGATGTTGAACGCGATCGACAGCGCCCCGGCCCGGATGCGGGTGGGGAACATCGCGGGCAGCGTCGAGGGCAGCGTGCTGGAAAAGCACACCAGCGTCAGTCCCATGATCGCGAGGCCGGCGAACGTCGCCACGCCACCGCCCGCGCGGAGCAGCAGCACCGACGGCAAGGACAGCACGACCAGCCCGATGCACCCGGCCAGCACGACCGGGCGCCGCCCGAACCGGTCGGACAGCCGGCCCAGCACGGTCACCACGAACATCAACAGGACCAGCACCACGATCTGGAGCACCTGCGCGGCGGTCTCCCCGACGCCGTCGTGTCCGTGACCGGGCAGCGTGTCGGTCAGGTAGGTCGGCATGTAGCTGGTGAGCATGTAGTTCGTCACGTTCCAGGCGAGCACCAGTCCGGCGCACAGCAGCATCGCCGGCCAGTAGCGGGCGAAGATGGTGCGGAACTCGTCCCGTGCGGTCCCGCGCTGTTTGCCCTCGCCGGCGACGAAGTTCGCGAACGCGGGTGTCTCCTCCAGGCGCAGCCGGAGGTAGAGGCCGACCATGCCGATCGGCAGCGCGATCAGGAACGGGATCCGCCAGCCCCAGCTGAGCAGCTGCGCCGGGGTGAGCACCGCGGTCAGCACGGTCGCGATGGTGGCGCCCAGCGCGTAGCCGGTGAGCGTGCCGAACTCCAGCCAGCTGCCGAGGAACCCGCGGCGGCGGTCCGGCGCGTACTCGGCGATGAAGGTCATCGCGCTGCCGTACTCGCCGCCGGTCGACACACCCTGCAGCAGCCGGGCGAGGAGGACCAGCAGCGGCGCGGCGATGCCGATGGTCGAGTACCCGGGCACGACGCCGATCGCGAAGGTGCCCACGGCCATCAGGATGACGGTGAGCGACAGCACGCTTTTGCGGCCGATGCGGTCGGACAGCGGACCGAACAGCAGCCCGCCGAACGGCCGGATCAGGAACGACACCGCGAACAACCCGAACGTGGCGATCGTCGCGACCGGGCCGCTCAGGTCGGTGAAGAACACCTTGCTGATCGTGGTGGTCAGGTAGCCGTAGACGCCGAAGTCGTACCACTCGGTGATGTTGCCGATCGCCGCGGCGCCGACCGCCCGTTTGACGACTGCCCGATCCGCAACGTTGACGTCTGGGTCTTGCACCGTCGGCGCGTACCCAGCGGCGGGGCGGGAAAAACCAGCCGGCCGCATGGGTCGCGCCACAGCAGCCACGGCTCGAGTTCACCCGACCGCGCTACCCGGCGGCCGGTCGCACCCGGATTGACCTGCGCTGATCGCGGGTATCCGCCGGAGCGGACCAGTCAGCGGCGACCAGGGGCGGCAGCATGTTGAGCCGGAACGAGCAGCAGCAGCTGAGGACGATCGAGCAGTGGTTCGAGATCACCGATCCCGAGCTGACCAGATCACTGCGCGACGGGCGGCTCCGTAATCTGGGCCTGCCGCGACGGCTTCTGTGCCTCGCGCTGATGGTGCTCGGCGGGGCGTTGATCGGGGTGGGCGCAGTGGCCGCGAACGTTTTCCTGCTGTTCGCCGGCATCGTCGGTCTGACTCTGGGGGTGTGCCTGCGGATCGGGGCGATCCGGCCGTGACGGCGGGGCGGGCACCGGCCCGCCCCGCCGCGTGCGGTCAGCCGAGGACCGCTCGCATCTCGGTGATCTCGGCTTGCTGGGTCTCGGTGATGCGCTGGGCCAGTGCCTTGGCCTCGCCGTTGACGCCCTGTGCCAGCTCGGTCCGCGCCATCTCGACCGCACCCTCGTGGTGTTCGGTCATCATCCGGAGGAACTCCTGGTCGAACGCGGTGCCGGTGGCGTGCTCGAGCATGGCCGTCCCGTCGCCACCCGTGTCACCCGGCATCGAGTGGCCGGTCGGCGCGGCCGGTGCGCCCCAGCGGGTGAGCCAGCCCCGCATCTGCTGGATCTCCGGGTCCTGTGCTCGCTGGACGCGGCCCGCGAGGTCGAGCACCCGCGGGTCGGCGGCGCGGCCCGGTGCCAGCTTCGCCATCTCCACGGCACCCTCGTGGTGGGGGATCATCATCGACACGAACTCGACGTCGGCCTGGTTGTGATCGGGCTGCTGGGCGGGTTCGGCGGACTGCCCGGTGCAGGCCGTGAGGAGTGCGGCGGTCAGCAGGAGACCGCCCAGGATCTTGCGCATGGGAAAAGAGACCTTTCGTGTGTTTGCTGTTGCGAATTCGGCGGGCGGGCGCCGATCACAGCCGCAGCACACACGTGTGGTCGAGCATGGCGCGCCCGGAGGGACGGTCCGGCGCGCGCGAGCGGGGACGCCCGGCGGGGCGGCGCGACGGTGGCGGGGTCCGGATGGCGCGCAACAGCATCCCGAGGCCGAGCACCACGCCGGCGAGCAGGACGGCGAGGCACAGGTGCAGCACGTCGTGGGTCACGCCGTGATCCTGGTGACCGACGGGATGCCCGGAGTCCGCCATCACGCTCATGGCCGGGCTCTCGGGAGCGGCGGCACCGGCGAAGTGGTGCATGCCGACCAGGCCCAGGGCGAGCAGGCACAACAGCACCACGCGTCGCCAGCCGGTCACCGCCACGGGGTCAGGATATCGGCATCGGCGGACCCGGTGGCGGCATCGGTGGCTCCGGCGGTGTGGGTGGTGGCGGCGGTTCGGGTGGCGTGGGCGGCACCGGTTCGGGACCCGGCCCGGGCGGGATCGGCTCGGGACCGGGAGGTTCGGGATGGACCATGGTGTCCTCCTCGGTCGGCTGTGGCCGTTCCGGAATACTCCTGCCGTGCGCGGGCGAACGCCTAGACTCGACCTCATGCGGCGACACCGGCCGGTAGTCGAGGTGCCCGACGTGGTGGGTCTGGGTGCCGGCGACGCGTGCGCCATCGTGCGCCGCGCCGGGCTGGTGCCGGCGGGTCCGGAGGGGATGCCGGCGCCTGAGGACGGTGTGGTCGTCGCGCAGGCGCCGATCGGCACCGCCGGTGCCGAGGAGGGTGCGACGGTCGTCCTCATCACCCAGCACGGGCGCCACCCCGCGGACGACCCGATCACCCCGCCGCCGACCGAAGAGGCCGACACCCTCCAGCCCGCCTGATCCGGACCGTCCACACCTGACTGTCCGTATCGGACGCCCTCGCCGATCACTCGACAGAGTGACACGGGGAACTTTTCCTGTGGGTGATTCCCAACCTTTGACACTGGTTTGACGCCCTCTGGGCCAAACGGGAGCATTCCGCTCCATGTTGATCAGTCACACGCTGACAGTGCGGCTGTTTGTCGACCTGCTGCGGCAGTCCAGCGCCCTGTGTCCACACGGCGCCCGTAGCTGACCCGAGCTTCCCCTTTCGGCATTCCGGGGGAGAACTGTGCCCATTTCCGGGCACGCGTTTTCATGGGAACGAACATGGAGAAGGCATGCGCCTGAAATCGCCAGGATGGCGAAAACTGTTGACCGGCACGGCGGCGGTCGCGATCGCCGCCGGTGCCGTGACCTACACGGGCACGAGCAGTGCCTACGCGGACGTGCAGGTCGTCACCGACGCGAAGACCGCCGCGGACGGCAAGCAGTACTGGGTGGAGAACCACCTCGTCGGCGGAGACCTCGCGAAAATCCGCAGTGAGGGTGCGCAGCGCAAGGAATGGCTGCTCGTCTGGGCCGGTGACGAGAACATCGCGGACACGGCCGTCAAGGACGTCAAGAACCTGCCGGGCACCCTCGGCGGCGGCCTGAACAAGGCCAAGAACGCCCTGCCCGGCCCGGACTTCCTCGCCGTCATCGACGCCACCAAGGGCTCGCCGACGTACGGCAAGGTCGTCAACACCGCCACCGTCGGCCCGCTCGTCGAGAACGAGCCGCACCACATGCAGTACGTGTGGCACAAGGGCGACACCATCTACGCCGGCGCCCTGTTCGCCGCGGCGACGTACGCCTTCGACGTGAGCGCGTTGCCGCAGCTCAAGCTCAAGGGCGTCAGCCTGCCGACGCAGACGCTCGGCGGTTCCGTGCCGGACGCCTACTGGGTGCTCAAGGACGGCACCGCGTACGGCACGTACATGGGTGGCCCGGTCGCACCCGGCCCGTACACCTACGCCAACGGTCAGACCGTGGTCGGCAACGGGTTCGCCGGCAGCCCCGGTGAGGTCGTGCGCTTCGACCAGAACGCGCGGGTGCTGTCGCAGACGTCGGCGGCGACCCCACAGGGCGACAACGCGAAGCTGTGCGAGAACCTGCCGACGCTGAGCCAGCCGACCTGCGCCAACCCGCACGGCATCCAGGCGCGCGAGGACCTGAACACGCTGGTCACCAGCGACTACGCGGAACCGCGCAACATCATCCTGGACCCGGTCAAGCAGCCGTCGCCGTACCTGCGCCGGCCCACCATCCGGACCTGGGACATCTCCGACCGCAACAACCCGAAGCTCAAGGCGGTGTCGTACCTGCCGGACGGCCCGCGGGCCAAGGACTACGACCCGCTGTACGCGGAGAGCCGCGCGGCCATGGAGGCCACGGTGACCAACCTGCCCGGCCACAAGGGCGCGTTCGCCGAGACCATGCAGGGCGGTTCGGTGTTCTACACGCCGGACATCACCAAGCCGCAGCCCCACTGGTACCAGGTGTGGGACGACGGCGCGTCGAACCGGGCGCTGGGCAACAACGACAGCATCGGCGCCAGCTCCAACGGCGGCTGGATCCAGACCAGCCCGGACGACCGCTTCCTCTACCGCGCCATCCAGGGCCGGCAGAAGGGGACCCTCGGCCCGGACGACCCCGGTACCACCGGTGGCGTCTACGTGCTGAACATCGAGAACCTGCTCGCGCAGGGCCCGGACTGGGCCGGTCCCGGCATCCAGACCAAGGAGCAGGCGCGCAGCGGCGCGGACAACGGCGTGCTGCCCACGCTCGCGGGTGCCGCGCCGATCAACCCGGGCACCCCGGGCGCCGGCCCGCACTGGGGCGCGTTCGACAACTTCGTGCTGGGCGGCGACGGTTTCTACCACGAGACCAGCTCGCCGGACCGGGTCGCGGTGTCGAACTACTTCGTGGCACGGTCCGGTTTGGACGGTGACCACAAGGTCAACATCGTGAACCTGTCGCGGGACGGCAAGGCCACGGTGGACCAGGACTTCCGTGACGAGTTCACCGGAGCGGTGGGCATCAACTTCAACCGGAAGTCGTGGCCGCACGGCGAATTCGGCAACGCCAAACCCCACTCGGAACTGTTCGTCGTCGCTGACGCGGACGTGAAGTGAGCACCGCCGTGCGTGGCCGGGCGGACCCGGCCGCGCACGGCCCGGCGCGCATCCCTGTCGAACACCCCTAGCGCTGGAAGAGGTACCTCATGGACCACGGGTCCCATCCGGTCACCGGCTCGGCCGGGCTGGATCTGGCCGCGCTGATCGTGCGGCTGGTGTTGTTGCCCGCCACGGCCTTCGTCGCCGGGATCGGGCTGCTGCGCCCGCAGGTGGAGACGCTGCCGCGCCGGCTGGGGCAGGTCACGGCGGCGCTGGGCGCGCTGTCCGCGGTGCTGGCCGTGGTGTCGGCGGCCGCGTTCGACGTCAACGTCGTGGGCGCGGTCGTGCACGCGCTGCTGGTGCTGGCGGTGCCGGTGCTGACCACGCGCCGCCCGCCGGCGGGCCGGTGGGCGGCGATCGGGCTGCTCGTGCTGCTGATCCTGGAGACCGCGCTGGGCCGCAGCGGCGTGGAGTTCGCGGTCGACACGGTGTACGTCGCCGGAACGGCCGTCTGGTTCGGGCTGGCCGCGCTGGCGCTGGCGCGGGTGCGCACGCCCCGGTTGGGTCCGCTGTCCTGGACCCTCGGCGGCGGGCTGGCCCTGGCGGCCGCCGTGCAGCTGGTCCTGTCCGGGGTGGCCTTCGACCGGCGGGTCTACGAGACGCTGTTCGGTGTCGCGTTGCTGGCCGCTCTCGTGCTGCCGATCGCCGCCACCGCCGCGCGCCGGTTCGCTGTGATCGGGGTCGCCGCGGCGTTCCTGGCCTGGAGCGCGGTCGTGGCGCTGCCGAAGCCGGCCGAGCTGCCGGTGCCCGGGGTTCCGCTGCTCGCCGACGCCGGGGGCGCCCCGGTGCTGGTCAGCCCGCAGCGGCCGGGCGTGAACCTCGTCCACCTGTCCGCGCCGGGCTCGGTGCGGGCCGGCGACGGGACGTCCGTCGAGGCCGTCCCGCGGCCCGGTGCCTCCGGTTACTGGGCCGAGGTCGAGCTGCCCGCGGGACGCAGCGAGCTGGTGGTGGGCGACCGGGTCGTCGAGGTGGACACCGGCACGTCGGCGGGTGTGCCGACGGCGGCCGGGCCGGACGGCCCCGAGTGCGCGACCACCGCGCTGGGCGGGCTGGTGGCCGGCCGCAAGGACGTGCTGACGAGCTGCCCGGCCGACGAACTGTCCGAAGAGGACGCCGACGCCCTGCGCAAGCTGGTCGGTTTCCTGGCCGACCGCAAGACCCAGTCCATCACCGTCGTCGACGACACCACCCCGCGCGGCACGGCGGCGGGACGCGTGGTGCGGGAAGCCGCCGCCGCCGACCGGATCGCCGTCCGGCCGGAGGGCGCCGCGCTGGTGGTGGTCTCGGGCTGGGCGCGGGCGGCCGCGGCACTGGACGGCGCGGCGGCCGCGCAACGGGAACAGCCGGCGTACCCGTTCGGACTCTACGTCGCGCCGTGGCTGCTGACCGGGCCGCTGGTGAACAGCGTGGCGAGCTCGACGGTGCCGCTGCGGTTCGACCCGCGTGAACGGGCCGCGGTGAGCTACGCGGTGGCGCTGGACAACGCGTTCCCCGGTGAGGCGGCGACCGTGACCGGGTTCCGGCAGTGGCTCGGCCCGGAACAGCCGGCCGCGCCACGGGTCCAGCTGTTCGCGTCGGCGCAGGTCAACGCGATGCCGATGCTGCCAGGGCAGCCGCACGCGCCGGGCATGGACTCGCCCGGCGCCGGGCCCGGGTTCTTCGTTCCACAGGGGACGGTCGTGCCGGTCAGTTTTCCGCTCGGATGACCTGGGCGGAGCAGGAAAGGAGAGTGCAGGAAATGCGCAGGAGTGTGGCGAGGGTGCTGGCGGGTGGCGTGATCGCGGCCGCGGCACTCGGTGCCGGGGGCGGCGTCGCGAGCGCCGCCGAGGTGCCCATCTGGGTCGTGCCCGGGGCGGACGCCGGTCCGCTGCTCGACCCGGCGATCGGGGCGCCGGCCACGGCGCTCACGCCGGTCTTCGGACTGCTGACCGAACTGGCCGGCTGACGCCGGGCACGCGAGAGGGCCCCGCACCAGGTGGGTGGTGCGGGGCCCTCTTGGTGCTCAGCTCAGCCGAAGCTCGGCAGGAGCTTGCCCGGCGCCGCGTTGACGGACCGGACCAGCCCGATCACCGGCACGCCCAGCGGCGCGAAGGTGTAGGCGTTGTTGAGGTTGGTCGTGTCCGGCTCGTCCACGACGGCCACCTCGCCCGGCGCGGGCGCGGCCAGCGCGGGTGCCGCGGCGCCGAACACGGCCGCCCCGGCGAGGGCGCTCGCGACGAGGCCCCGGATCACGGTCTTCTGCATGGTCCCACCTTTCTCGACTGTCGGGGATTGCGTTACCCCGCAACGAGAATGGCAGGACAACCGGGTGATTGTCCTGCCATTCCAGCGCTTGGGAATCAGCAGATGGAATCCGCCGGCTTCGGGTTGGCGAGCCCGAACAACGGGCGCAGCTTCAGGCCGATCCAGGTGCCACCGAGGGCGAACACGCCCCACAGCCAGCCGTGCAGGCTGCCGGTAGAGATGCCGGCCAGGTAGGCGCCGATGTTGCAGCCGCCGGCCAGCCGGGCACCGATGCCCATCAGGATCCCGCCGAGGACGGACGCGACCGCGGTGCGCCACGGAATCTCGGAGTGGATCTTCCAGGTGCCCGCCGCCGCGGCGGCAACCGCCGCGCCCAGGATGATGCCGATGTCGGTGAGGCTGGTCTTGTCCGTCCAGATCGGACCGGCCAGCGACTTGGCGTTGCTGGTGGTTTGCCAGAACTCCCAGGTTTCCGGGTGCAGACCCAGCAGCTGCAGGAACTTGGCACCCCACAACGCGAAGGCGAACGTGACGCCCCAGGTGCCGCCGGACACGAGCACGACCGCGCCGGCGAGCACGGCCAGCACGACGGCACCGACCAGCAGCGGCCACGAGCCGCGGAAGACGCGTGCGACCCCCTTCGCGGTCGGCGGGACGCCCACCGGCGGCGGGTTGCGGCGCGCCTGCACGACCCGGGTCACCACGACGACGAGCCCGAGTACGGCGATGGTGATCGCCCACGAACCCCACCATCCGACGTGGTCGGCGAGCAGCACACCGGACACCTGCGGCCAGCCGTTGAAGACCGGGAACGCCCAGGTGTAGAGGACCGACCCGGCGATGAAGCCGCCGAGCGTGAGCACGATCGACGACTGTCCCGCGCCGACCGCGAACAGCGTGCCCGACGCGCACGCGCCGCCGAGCTGCATGCCGATCGCGAACAGCGTCGCCCCGACGAACAACGCGAGCCCAATCGGACCGGCGGTCGCCTTCGGCGTGGTGCCGAACAGGCCGGTCCCGGTGCCGATGAGCAGCGCGATCAGCGTCGCAGCCGTGCCGAGCAGCAGCGCGTGGGCCCGCAGGCCCTCTCCGTTCCCGACGGCCAGCAGCTGCCGCCAGGCCGAGGTGAACCCGAAGCGCGAGTGGTACAAGGCGAGGCCCAGGAACAGTCCGATGACCAGCAGCGCGCCGAACTTGCCGCCGTAGGTGGCCCAGACGTACCAGCTCAGCGCGACCGACCCGGCGGCGGAGATCAGCAGCGGGACCTTGCGGACCGGCTGCTCCGGCTCCGGGATCGGCGCCGCGCACGAAGTGGGCGAGCGCAGCAGGAAGTTGCCGGCCGGCGGCCGGTCGGTGACAGCGGACACAAAGCACTCCAAAACGGACCACGGGGATGAGCCACGGACCACGTTAAGACTCCGTGAACCGTTCGCCCAGCTCATCCCACAGTGCGGTACGCCATCAGGTGGCTGGTGCCGCGCACGAACCCCAGCTGCTCGTAGAACGGCACGACTTCCGGCGCCGCCACCAGCTGCACCCGTCGTGCGCCGGCGAGTTCGACCAGCCGCCGCACCATCCGTCGCCCGAGCCCGCGGCCCTGGTGTCCGGGGTGGACCACCACGTCGACGATCAGCAGGTACATCACCCCGTCGCCGACGAGCCGGGCCATGCCGGCGAGCTCGCGCCGGTCGCGCGCGAGCACGCCGTGCACGGAGTTCTCCAGCGCGGCCCGGCAGGCGTCCGGTCCGGGCGACGGCCAGCCCACCGCGGCCCGCAAGTCGCGATACTCGGCCACCGTGGGTAGACCGTCCTCGACGGTCACCGCGGCTGGTGCGCCGAGGCCGGCCCCACCGGCGCGGACGTGATCGCCCGGTCGATCGATCATGCCGCCAGCCTGGCACCACGCGCGACGTACGTCACGCCGCGAAGATCGCCTGGGCGGCGGCGAATCCGGCGAACGCGGCGCCGATCCCGGCGGCGATCGTGATCACGACGTTCATCGCCGCGTAGAAGTACGCCTTCTGCTCGATCAGCCGCAACGTCTCGAAGCTGAACGTGCTGTAGGTCGTCAGGCCGCCGCAGAACCCGGTGCCGAGGAGCGTGAACAGCGGCTCTGGCAGCGCCGCGCCGGCCAGGGCGCCGAGGACGAGGCAGCCGGTCAGGTTGATCAGCAGCGTGCCCCAGGGGAACGGCCCCCCGTGCCGCGCCTGCACGGTGCGGTCGGTGAGGTAGCGCAGCGGCGCACCGATCATCGCGCCGGCGATGACGAGCAGCGCCGTCATCGCCCTGCCAGCCGGCGGGTCAGGGCGGCACCGGCGAAGACGGCGAGCATGGCCGCCAGCAGGGTCCCGGCCAGGTAGGCGAACGCGACGGCCACCAGGCCCGGCGACAGGAGGTTGTGGAACTCGACGGCGTAGGTCGAGAACGTGGTGAAGCCGCCGAGGACGCCGACGCCGAGGAAGGGCCGGACCAGCGGGTGGGCGACCCGGATCTCGGTGACGATCACCATCAGGACGCCGATCAGGAAGCACCCGGCGACGTTGGTCGCGAACGTCACCCACGGGAAGTGGCCGGGAGCCGTCGGCCAGGCACGGGTCAGGCCGTACCGGGCGAGCGCGCCGAGCCCGCCGCCGATCGCGACCGCCGTGACGGTGGGTAGCTGCGACGGGCGGGGCGGGGCGGTCGCGCCGGGATCACCGCTCACGGCCACCACCGTAACGTGTCAGTCCGCCTGCTCCGGCTCCTCGGTCAGGTCATCGAGCAGGCGGTCGAAGTCGAACTCCGCGCGCAATGCGTCGAAGATCGGCGTGTCGTTGCGGACGCGCTCGTCGGTCTTGCTCATTTCGCATCTTCTCCCTCGCCCGCGCGTGCACTCCCACACGGTTCGGTGTCGCAGGAAGGGCGCTCTCCCCTCGCCCTTGATTTCCTACGATCGGGTTAACGGAAGGTAATATTACCTACTCACCGTAAACACGCAGCGGACAACAGCGGAAGCACAACGCAGATCACACCGTGACAACGTGCCATCGGCGCGCGATACTGGTCAGTAGAGGCGGTGCGGGCGATGGCACTCCACGATGAAGAACAGCGACGGCTGTTGGAGATCGAGCGGCAACTTGCCGCGGAAAACCCACGGCTGGCGCAGCGGCTGGCCGAGCTCCGGCCCATGCGCCTCTCCGGGGTCCTGCTGTCGGTGCTCGGCATCCTCTGCTCCCCGGTCGCCGGACTGTTCCTGCTGGTCGCCGCGGCCCAGTCGCACGCGCCGGTCCTTTACGTGATCGGCACCGTGTTCACCTCCGTCCTGCCCACGGCGCTGATCTGGCGCGCCTGGCTGCACCGGCTGCCCTAGCCTCGCGAACAGCTATTCCGCCTGGGTGGAGTCGCTCGGGGGTTCGGGCGAGGGCCGGGTGTCCCGTTCGGCCTGGTTCGACAGGAAGTGCGGGCTGACGAACCAGAGCGTTGCGAACGTGGCGCCGACCAGGACCGCCACGATCGCCATCGCGAGTGAGCCGTAGACGACCTTCGCGATCAGCGACACCGTCGCGGTGATCGCCGCCGCCAGGCAGCCCAGGCCGGCCAGCACCGCGCGGTTGCCGGCGCGCAGGATGTCGTCCCGGCGCCCGGCGCGGAACAGGATCCGGTGCCACGCCGCCGGCGCCGACAACAGCGCGGTGGACAGCACCGCCAGCAGGACCGCGACCAGGTGCACCGCCTTCTCGAACCCGCTGGCCGACCGGAACTGGGCGGTGAACACCACCGACAGCAGGAAGCCGAACAGGATCTGCACCCCGGCCTGGGCCACGCGCAACTCGCCGAGCAGCTCGTTCACGTTCCGCGCGAGGCGCTGGTTGGGGGTCTCTTCGTCGCGACCGGCCACGGAGATCAGCCTATGGGAGGATGTGCACGGTCACAGAATGACCGATATAGGGAGCATCATGCGAATCGTTCCCTTGGTTCTCGCCGCGGCGGCCCTCCCGGCGCTGTGCCCGGCCGAAGCCGCGGCCGCGCAGGCCGGCTTCGGTTCCGCGGTCGTGCGCTACCGGGCCGACCTGGTGCCGGACGGCGCCACCGTGCGGGCCTTCACCGCCTCCGTGGCGGGCACGCTGACCACATTGTCGGTGCGCGGCCTGCTGCCCAGCCGCGAGTACGGCGCCCACGTGCACACCAAGCCGTGTGGCGCCGCGCCCGCCGACTCCGGCCCGCACTACCAGCACGTGGCGGACCCGGTGCAACCCTCGACCGACCCGGCCTACGCCAACCCGCGCAACGAGATCTGGCTCGACCTCACCACCTCGGCGGACGGCAGCGGGTTCGCCGTCTCGCACGTGGACTGGACCTACGGTGACCGCCTGCCGGGCTCGGTGGTCCTGCACGAGACGCACACGCACACGGACCCGGGTCACGCCGGGACGGCGGGTGGGCGGCTGGCCTGCCTGAACCTGGAATTCGGGCCAAGGTGACCGCCACGACCAGGTGAATTCGGCGTGGGCCGGCGGCCGGTGGGTAGGCCCGGACGGAGGACTGGACGAGGGGGGAAGCGGTGGAAGCGATCCCGGACGACCATCCGGTCTGGGTGACCAGCGCCGAGGGCACCGCCGAGCACGCGGTGCCGGACACGGCGATGGCACCGGGCCTCGAGCTGGAAGCGGTGTGCGGTGCGCGGTTCCTCCCCGCCGCGATGACCGCCCCGCCAGGCAAAACGTGCGACGAGTGCCTGGCGCACCTCCTGGTTCCCGCCCCGCGCGAGCCCGAGCCGCGCCGCCTGTGGCGCCGTTACGTGGCGAAGCACTGAGGTGGGGTCACCGGTGGCGGTGTCACCGGCGCGCCCGTGTGGAGGCCCGCACGACCAGCTCCGGCTTGAACACCACGGATCGGTGCGGCGGCCGGTTCTCCGGGTCGGCCGTCTCCGCGATCAGCAGCTCGGCCGCGGTCTGCCCCAGCCGTCGCGCGGGCTGGCGCACCGAGGTCAGCGGCACTGCGGCGGCCCCGGCGAACTCGATGTCGTCGTAACCGACGATCGCCACCTCGTCCGGCACCCGCACGTCCGCGCCGACCATCGCCTGCAGCACGCCCAGCGCCAGTAGATCGTTGGCGCAGAACACGGCGGTCGGCCGCGGGCTCATCCCGAGCAGCCGCGCACCGGCGTCCCGCCCGGACACCACGTCCAGCTCGGCCGTCTCGATCAGCGACAGCTCCGCGCCGGAGCCCGCCAGCGCCGTTCGCAGCCCGCGCTCGCGGTCCCGGCACTGGGTGAGGATGCGCGGCCCGTTGACCAGCGCGAGGTGCCGGTGCCCGGTCTCCAGCAGGTGCCGCCCGGCCAGCTCGCCGCCGGCGAGATCGTCCACCGACACCGAACTGGCCTCGTCCGCCGGCACCTTCCGGTCGACGAACACGTACGGGATCCCGCTGCGCCGGAACACCTCCAGCGCCGCGCCCGAGGTGTCGACCGGGCTCAGCAGCAGGCCGCGCACCCGCTGTTCGGCCAGCAGCGACAGGTACGACTCCTCGCGGTCCACGCGCTGCCCGCTGTTGCAGGTGATGACGGACAGGCCCGCGTCGTGCGCGGCCTGCTCCGCGCCGCGGGCGACGTCGACGAAGAACGGGTTGGCCAGATCGAGCACGAGCAGCGCCATGATGCGGCTGCGCCCGGCCCGCAGCTGCCGCGCCGACTCGTCGCGGACGTAGCCCAGCTCCTCGATCACCGACAGCACACGTGAGCGGGTGGCGGGCGAGACGATGTGCGGCCGGTTGACCACATTGGACACCGTGCCGATGGAGACCCCGGCTCGCCGGGCCACATCCTTGATGCCGACCATGCGCCCCCTCGCGTTCTGCCAGGTGGTCCAGCGTAGCACGGCTGAAACGTTCAACCGCGCGGCCCGTGGGCGGCGCGACGTGGTCCGGGCCGGACTACTATTGATACGTTTCACCATCGCCCGATCCACTTCGGACTCCGAAACCACTGATCCGGTGACAGCAGCCCGCGCGGCCCGGCGCCAGCACCCATACTGGGGCCATGAACAAGCCGGAGCCGTTGTTCAGCTCGTCCCGGGCCTTCCGCTTGTGGCGCTACAGCGTCGAGCACTCGGAGCTGGTCCTGCGCACCGACGACGACCCGGAGGACCTGGTCGAACTGTTGTTCGAGGGTGTCCTGTCGGTGCGTTTCGACCAGCTCCGGTTCGCCGACATCGTGGTCGGCCGGGCCGAGGACCACATCCTGCAGAGCCCGACGGTCGACATCCCGCACCTGTGCATCGAGCTGGGATCGGCCGGTCACAGCGCCGAGGTGGTGTGCCGCCGCCTGACCTGCGTCGGCGGCACGTACCCCGACGGCAAGATCCTGTGGACGGTGTCCGCCGGGCGGCCCCGCTCGCGCCGCCACGCCGAGCTCCCAGCGGTCGAGCGCACCTGAGGCACGGTGGCCGGGGTCACCGGGGACAATGGCAGACGTGACCGCGACCCTGAGCAAGCCCGCACTGAAGATCGGCCCGTACCAGGTCGATCCCCCGGTGGTGCTCGCGCCCATGGCCGGCATCACGAACGTGGCGTTCCGGCGCCTGTGCCGCGAGTACGGCGCCGGGCTGTACGTGTGCGAGATGATCACCGCGCGCGCCGTCGTCGAGCGTCATCCGGGCACCATGCACATGATGACCTTCGACCGGGGCGAACACCCCCGGTCGATGCAGCTCTACGGTGTCGACCCGAAGACCATGCGGGAAGCCGTCAAGATCATCGTCGGCGAGGGCCTCGCGGACCACATCGACAGCAACTTCGGCTGCCCGGTCGCCAAGGTCACCCGCAAGGGCGGCGGCGCGGCGCTGCCGTACAAGCGGAAGCTCTTCGCGCAGATCGTGCGGGCTTCGGTGGAGGCCGCCGGTGCCGCGGGTGTGCCGTTCACCGTGAAGTTCCGCATCGGTATCGACGACGACCACCTCACTTTCCTCGACGCCGGCCGCATCGCCGAGGCCGAGGGCGCGGCGGCGGTGTCGCTGCACGCCCGCACGGCCGCCCAGCGCTACTCGGGCAAGGCGGACTGGAGCGCGATCGCGCGGCTGAAGGAGGCCGTCCAGACCATCCCGGTGCTGGGCAACGGCGACATCTTCACCGCGGGGGACGCGCTGCGGATGGTCGCCGAGACCGGCTGCGACGGTGTGGTGGTCGGCCGGGGTTGCCTCGGCCGGCCGTGGCTGTTCGGCGAGCTGGAGGCGGCGTTCGCGGGCCGGCCGATCCCGGCCGGGCCCAGCCTCGGTGAGGTTGCCCAGGTGCTGCGGCGGCACGCCGAACTGCTGGTCCAGCACGACGGCCACGACAAGGCGATGCGCGACCTGCGCAAGCACATGGCCTGGTACTTCATGGGCTTCCCGGTCGGCTCCGAGCTGCGCCGCCGGTTCGCGATGGTGTCGTCGATGGCCGAGCTCGACGAGCTGATCGGCCAGCTCGACCACGCGGCACCCTTCCCCGCCGACGCGCTCGGACCCCGCGGCCGGCAGGGCTCGCCCGGCAAGGTCACGCTGCCCCATGGCTGGCTCGACAACCCGGACGACGACCTGGTGCCCGAGGCCGAGGACATGCACTCCGGCGGCTGACGACCGCATCCGCTGCTCGATGGGCAAGCTGACTCACCGCGCCAGGGCGAAGGCCGACTACCTCTGGTTCATCGGATCTCGGGAATGGCCGGTGTTCGTCTCGGCGCTCGGCGTGCTGCTCGGCCTCGTCACGCTGGTGCCGAGCGCGGTCGGCATCGTGCTGTCGGTGGTCGCACTGGCCCTCGGCGTCCTGACGCTCGTCCGCGACGTGCGGATGCTCCGCGGCCGCTGGGCCGCCTACGAGTTCGCCACGATCGCCGCACCCTTCCCGCACGCCGACGTGCCACCCCCGGCCGGCTACCCCGCCGCCCGCTACGTCGACCTCCCCGGACGCGGAACTGCGCTGGTCAGCGATCCGATCGACCGGACACTGTGGACGCAACGGTTCCCGGTCGAGGTCGCCCCGGAGCCCTACCGGCTGCCGGCGGAGCTCAAGGCAACCGCGCCGTACGTGCTGCCGCTGCGGGCGCACGGGCGGTTGCTGTTCAACGGCAGGGTGCTCGGGATGCGGGGCGAACCGCTGCCGTCGGTCGGCCACGGCGCGCCGGTCCGGCTGCAGCGCACCCGGTTCTTCGACGCGCAGTGCTCCAACGAGCTGGCCACGCTGCGGATCGCGCGCCGGGACACCGACCAGGTCTTCGACCTGCGGCGGCACCTGATGGTCGACACCGCGGGGCGTCTGCGCACGCTCGCCGAGAGCCGGCTGGCCGACATCGTCGGGGTGTCCACGGTGGCGGTCACGACCGACGGGTTCGTGCTGGTGGTGCTCCAGTCCCAGCGGAACTCGGCCAGCCAGTCGCTGCTCGCACCGTCCGGCAGCGGGTCACTGGAGCCGCGCGACCTCGGCGGCGACCTGCACGAGGTGGTGCGGGCGGGCATGGAGCGGGAACTGTGCGAGGAGACGGGGGTGCGCCGCGACGAGATCCGGCGGACGACGGTCGTCGGGTTCGCGCGCTGGATGGACCGCGGCGCCAAGCCGGAGTTCTTCGGGCTCACCGAGTTGTCGGTGAGCCGGCAGGATCTCCTCGGCCGCCGGCCGAGCCGGTCGGAGCGCCAGTTCACCGCGGCCGTGCGGTTCGAGGAGATCGACCTGGCCGCCTGCGGACGCGAGCTGGCGGCCGGCGCGCAGCTGCCGACATTGCCCGCGCTGATCGAGCAGAGTGGTTCGCTGCCCCTGCTGCTGGCCCTCCGCGCGGCCGCGTCGTGGACAGTTCGCACTGGTCTGGAGGAGGACGACCGTGTTCACCCCTAACGGCCGTGACGGGCTGCGCGACTCCCTGATCGCCGCGGCCCAGGCCGACGAGCGGATCGGCGGTGCCGCACCGGCGGAATCGGCCCTGGTTGACCGAGAGGACCAGGCCGCACCGTTGCGCGCACACCGGGAGGCGCGCTCGTGAGCTGGCGACCACCGGACGGATCGCCGCCGGACAATCGACGGCTCGAACGGTACCGGCGCCGGGCCGGGCGGGTACACCGCGACTCGGGTGGTGCGGGCCTGGTCTTCGTCGAGCCCGAGGTGCGCTGGACCCAGGTGGGCGGCGCGCTGTGGTGGCGGCGCTGGTCGGCCCCGCACTACGCCGCGCACCTGTGGATGGCGTTGCCGTGGCTCGGCGTTTCGGTTACGGACACGATCGTCGACGCCCGTTTCCTGGAAGCCGAGTTGGCCGACTGGGATGCCGGACGATTCGCAATGCACGGCGAATCGCTCGCGGTGGAGTGGTTGAGTCTGGAGGAATCCCACGAGCTCGCCAGGATCGAATTCGGTTTGTGACTCAACCTGAGCCGCAGCGTTTCGCGCCGGTAGCTTATGCCGGATGTGGGACCTTCTCGGCGACCTGGTGGGTTCGCTGCTCCGCGCTCCGTCGGTGGTCGGGCAGGTGATCCGGTGCCGGCCGATCTAGCTCGCTCGGCATCCCCGTGATGATCCGTGGGTCATCAAAACGTTGTGGGCGTTGACGCTGCACGAGCTTGACGCCGAAGTCCCGGCCGACCAGACGACAGCGTTGATGGCTGTGGCGGCATACGAGCTGCGACGCTGGCAAACGGGCCCTCAGGGGATCTCAGCCTGGCTGGTTGACGAACCCGAGGCGTTCCGGGCAGCGACAGTCTGCCGCGCGAGCTCGCGTATTCGTCTGCAGGGGCAAGCCGGGAGGCGCCGCTCTGCGCCGGCGAGAGATCTGGTGGGTCGTTGGGATGTTGCTGGAGATAGCAGAAGGGGTGCCTCCCGAACCCGGATGGCACCCCTTCTGACCTGCGACGAGCGGATGACGGGAATCGAACCCGCGTTCTCAGCTTGGGAAGCTGATGTTCTACCATTGAACTACATCCGCAGCGACGCACAGCATACACAACGTCTTCTCCGCGCGAAGCGACCCCCTTGACTCGGCGGGGCGCAAGTGACAACACTCGTTGTCGAAGGGGAGGTGCGCATGGACGAGCGGCTGCCGGATCCCGAGTTGTTTCGCAGCGGGGGGTTTCGCCTGGCGGCGAAGGTGTTCGTCAAGGACGACATTCGCGCCACGGAGCGGCAGCTGCGCCGGTTCCGCGAGTTCGCCCAGGTGGAGGATCCGCTGGCGGATGCGGTCGTCGCCTTGTTCCGGAGGTTGCCGAAGAACCACGGGCGCCGCCTGTTCGAACACGCCCTGACCCACGGCGTCCACGACCTCGACAAACCGCCGAAGGAGCTTGTCGACTTCTTCGAGCACGTCGAGGCCACCCCGTACTGGGTGGACCCGGCCCGGCTCGACCGCGGCGCGAGGGCGATCGTCCGCACCGGGGTGCTCGGGCTGTTCCCACTCGGCGACATGTCGCTGATGGGCGGTTACCTCGCCTCCCGCGCCATCAAGACCCTCGTCGCCACCGGGGAGATCGAACGCAAGGCCAGCCGGCGCCTCCTCGAGACCGCGGCGTGGTGGATGGACGTCACCACCCCGGGCGCGCTGGCCGTGCACGCCGCGGGCTACGCGTCGGCCCTCCGCGTCCGGCTGGTGCACGCCCACGTCCGTGCCGCGATGCACCGGCGGCCCGACTGGGACTACCAGGAGTGGGACAAGCCGATCAACCAGGTGCAGACCGCCGGCACCCTGCTCCTGTTCTCCCTCGTCTTCGTCTACGGCACCCAGCTGCTCGGCATCCGCTTCAGCGACCGGGAACGCGCCGACATCCTGCACCTCTGGCGCTACGCCGGCTGGCTGCTCGGCGTCGACGAGGAACTCCTGCCCGCCACCGAGGAGGACGCGTGGCGCCTGTTCTGGCTGCTCGCGTCCACCGAGTTCATCCCCGACACCGACTCCAAACGGCTCGCCAAAGCCTTGATCGACACGCACGCGGCCATCGGCGAGGGCCGGGGCGCCGTCGGCAAGGTCCTGGCCCACCTCTCGGTCGCCGTGCACTCCTCCATCAGCCGCCTCGTGCTCGGCAGAGCCAACGCGGACTTCCTCGAGATCCCCGACGACCCGGTCGCCCAGGGCGCGATTCTCGCGGTCGCGGTCGGTAACTTCGCTGCCGAGACCGCGCGGCGCTTCATCCCCGGCGCCACGGCGCTGCGCGAGTACCTCGGCGCCCTGGAACGCCGCCGCTACGTCGAGCGCCTCGGCCGGATCGCCGAGCTGGATCCCACCTACGCGAGGCACATGCAGGCTGCCTAGGGTTAGCGTGTGCTGCTCAGTGACCGTGACCTTCGCAAAGAGCTCGAGGCCGGCCGGCTCGGCATCGACCCGTTCGACCCGGCGATGCTCCAGCCGTCCAGCATCGACGTGCGGCTGGACCGATTCTTCCGGGTGTTCAACAACAGCCAGTACACGCACATCGACCCGAAGCTCCAGCAGGACGAGCTCACATCGCTGGTCGAAAAGGACGGCGACGACGCGTTCGTGCTGCACCCGGGCGAGTTCGTGCTCGCGTCCACGTTCGAGCTGGTCTCGCTGCCCGACGACCTCGCCGGCCGCCTCGAGGGCAAGTCGTCGCTGGGCCGCCTCGGGCTGCTCACGCACTCCACCGCCGGGTTCATCGACCCCGGATTCACCGGGCACATCACGCTCGAGCTGTCGAACGTGGCGAACCTGCCGATCACGCTCTGGCCCGGCATGAAGATCGGGCAGCTGTGCCTGTTCCGGCTCACCAGCCCGGCGGAGAACCCGTACGGCTCACCCGCCGTCGGCTCCCGCTACCAGGGCCAGCGCGGCCCGACGCCGTCGCGGGCGTACCTGAACTTCCACCGCGTCGACACCGACCGCTAGAGCCCGAACAGCTCGCGCGCCCGCCCGGCGGCCGCCTGCAGGTCGCCGGCGCCGGGAACGACGTCGTCGACACCGCGCAGGCCGGCGCGGTCGAGCAGGCGCTTCTCGTTGACCACCCATTCGCCGCGGGACGCCAGGACCGCGTGCCCGGCCTCCATCGCCGCCGTGGCGAGGGCTCCCGCGAACTCGGTCACGCGGCCCTTCGGCGCATATGCCTGCTCGGCGTAGCTCAGGGTCAGCGCCGCACGTTCGCGCCAGAACGCCGTCGCCGACGAGCGCAGCGCAGCCGGGAACTCCGGCCGCGGCAACGCACCCGCCAGGACCCGGTTGACCGCCAGCTCCGCGACCACCAGGTAGCTGGGGATGCCGGCCAGGTGGAACATCAGCGGTTCCCAGTGGAACCGGCCCTGCTCGGCCTCGGCCACCTCGTGCTCGACGACGTCCAGGTCGCGGTAGTGGACGTCCACCTTGCGGCCGTCGATCGTCAGCCACGCGCCGCCGTTGAAGACGCCGCCGCCCCACGCGCCGATCGCCGAGACCTCCCCGGGCCAGCCGAGAGCGCGCAGGTCGTCCGGGTCGAAGGCGCCGCGGTAGTAGACCGCGAAGTCCCAGTCGCTGTCCGGGCCGGCGGTGCCGGTCGCGCGGGATCCGCCCAGTGTGACGGCCTGCACCGCGGGCAGGCCGGCCAGCCGCGCGGCCACGTCGTTTTCGAAGCTCACGTCCTCGAACTCTCGTGGTCGGTGGGTCGGTTCACCCAGTCGTACCGCAGGACTGGACCATTCTCGCGGTTGCCCCGGGAGGACGCATCCCCTTTTCCAGGGCTCAGCGTTCGAGGGCGTCAGCCGACGAACGCCCGCTCGATGATGGCCCGGGTCTGCACGCCCGGGGGGAGCGTGCCGAAGGCGGTTCCCCAGTCGCCGCCGAGCCGGGACGCGCAGAACGCGTCCGAGACGGCCTTCGGGGCGAACCGCACCAGCAGCGAACCCTGCAACGCCAGCGCCATCGTCTCGGCCAGGTGCCGCGCCCGGTACTGGAGGTCCGTCAGATCCGACAACTCCTTGCGCACCCGCGCGATGGCGTCGTCCAGCCGCGGGTCCGCACCGGCCGCCAGGTCGAGCTCGGCGAAGAACGCCTCCACCGACTCGGGTTGCTTGCCCATCGCGCGCAGGGCGTCCAGTGCGGCGACGTTGCCCGAACCCTCCCAAATGGACAGCAGCGGCGCCTCGCGGTAGAGGCGTGGCATGCCGGAATCCTCGACGTACCCGTTGCCGCCCAGGCATTCCAGCGCCTCGGCGGTGTGGGCGGCGCCGCGCTTGCACACCCAGTACTTGGTGACCGCGAGCGCCAGCCGCCGGAAGGCCTGCTGCGACGGGTCCTCGCTCGCGCCGGCCAGCCGCATCGCGACCGTCGTGGCTGCCTCCGACTCGATGACCAGGTCCGCCAGGACGTTCGCCATCGCGGGCTGGTCGGCGAGCTTGGCGCCGAAGGCCTCGCGGTGACGCGCGTGGTGCACGGCCTGGACGACGGCCTGACGCATCAGCGACGTGGTGCCGAGGACGCAGTCGAGGCGGGTGTTGTTGACCATCTCGATGATGGTCGGCACGCCGCGGCCCTCCTCGCCGATCAGCCAGCCGACCGCGCCGTCGTATTCGATCTCGGACGAGGCGTTGGACTTGTTGCCCAGCTTGTCCTTCAGCCGCTGGAAGAAGATGCGGTTGCGAGTGCCGTCGGGCAGCACGCGCGGCAGCAGGAAGCAGGACAGCCCGCCGGGTGCCTGCGCGAGCGTGAGGAACACGTCCGACATCGGCGCCGAGGTGAACCACTTGTGGCCGGTCAGCACGTACGTGCCGTCGCCCGCGGGCCGGGCTGCGGTGGTGTTCGCGCGGACGTCCGAGCCGCCCTGTTTCTCGGTCATCGACATACCGGCGATGAGCCCGCGCTTCGCCGTCGGCACGCGCAGGCCGAAGTCGTACTCGGTGGCGGCGAGCAGTGGTTCGTAGGTGGCGGCCAGTTCCGGGTTGTGGCGCAGCGTCGGGACCGCGGCGTAGGTCATCGAGACCGGGCACATGTGGCCGGGCTCGGCCTGGTTCCACACGACGATCTTCGCGGCGCGGGCGACGTGCGCGCCCGGCCGGTCCTGGCGCCACGGGGTGGCGTGCAGCCCGTGCCCGACGGCGACGGTCATCAGCTCGTGCCAGTACGGGTGGAACTCGATCTCGTCGACGCGGTGGCCGTAGCGGTCGTGGGTGTGCAGCTTGGGCGGGTTCTCGTTGACGACGCGGCCCCACTCCTGACCCTGCGCGCTGCCGGCGAGGCGGCCCAGCTCGTGGACCTCGTCCTCGGCCCACGCGGCGCCCTCGCGGCGCAGCCCGTCCAGCAGGGCGGCGTCGGCAGCCACGTCGTAGTCGACCAGCGGCGGAACCTGGTTGCGGACCTCGTGGGTGTCAGGCATCAGGGCCTCCCAATGCGCGGAAGATGAACGTGCGGAGCGAGCCGATCGCGTCGATGCTGTCGGTGGTCAACGGGCCGATCAGGACCTCGGCGGCGCCACCGACCAGGGCGGCAGCGGTGAGGTCGGCGTCCTGCGGAGGCAGCAGGCCGCTGCGCACGCCCTCGCGGACGTGACGGGCGAGCTCGTCGCGGAACACGCGCCGGAAGACCATGCGCTCGGCCTCGATCGGCGCATCGACGGGCTCGGCGAGCAGCGCGTACGCCTGGCGCGGCACCTTCAGGGCACGCTCGGCGAAGGTCTCGATCACGGCGGCGACGCGCTCGGCCGGGGTTCCGGGGCGGTCGGCGGCCTTCTGCACGGCCTGGACCTCGTGGTTGACGATCCGCTGGAACAGCTCGACGACCAGCTCGGCCTTGCCGGGGAAGTGCCGGTAGACGGTGCCCGTGGCGACGCCGGCTTGCTCGGCAACGGCGTTGACCGAACAGCCGGCGTAGCCGCGTTCGGCGAGGACCGCACCGGCCGCGGCCAGGATCGCCTCGCGCTGGGCGTCGAGGCGAGCCTGGACCTGCGGGGTGCGGCGGTAGGGCATGAAAGAAGTGAAGCACTGATTCAGTGCTTCAGGCAAGTGCTTGCCGGTACACCTTCCCGGTCAGCTCGGTGATCCGGTCCGCCGAGTCGCGCCAGCCGAGGGTGGTCGGCTCGGAGGTCAGGACCGCCACGATGCGGCGGTCACCCTCGCCGACCGCGCCCGTGGTGTGCATGACGCGGTTGGTCAGGTCGACATCGCCGCTGGATGCGACCGCGGTCGCCGAGCGCACCTCGGGCGAGGCGAGCACGCTGCGCGAGGTGCTGGAAACGCATTCCTCGCCCGGTGCCGGCGCCGCGCCGTAACCGGACCAGCCCTGCTTCACGCCCTGCGGCTTCGGCAGGGCGCTCGGGATGCCGAAGGACTGGTCGAACCCGTCGGCGCCGCACCGCGTCGAGGCGTGCAGGTTGTCCATGATGAAGTCGCGGACCTTGGGGTGCGCGTCCTCGAGGATGTATTCGTACGTCTTGACCATGTCGGCGGCACTGGTCGCGGTGTACCCCCAGGTACCGCGCTTCTCCGCGGGCGGCGGAGCTGTGTCGCTGAGACCGATGCGGGCGACCGAGCGTTTGATGATCTCCTCCCAGCCGTCCCGCACCCAGAGCGTGCTGGCCGCGTCGTCGTTGCTGGAGCGCAGCATCGGCTCGAGCAGGGCCCGGTCGTCGTCCGGGATCTCGTAACCGGGGCCGCGCGCTTCCAGGTAGTCCAGCGCGATGAGCACCTTCACCAGTGAAGCCGACCGGTACTGCCGGTGGGCGTTGGCACCGTGGGTCTTGCCGGTGGTGCGGTCCAGCACGAGATATCCGGCGGTCATGCCCTCGGGCAGGTCACTCGTCGCGGCCGTGGCGGCGGTGGTCGGCGCGACGAGCATCGCGACAGCAGCCGCGCATGTGAAAAACTTGCGCAAATCAATCCCCAGTGGTTGGTGACAAATCGGATGCTCTGGGAGCTTATCGGGTCTGCCCGTAGCGCCTCGCGATGTCGCCGTACCGGGCGAGCACCGCCGCGCGCAGCTCCGGATCGCTGCGCGGCACGGGCTCGATGAAGACCTCGGTGACGTCGGAGAACTCGTCGTGCAGCTCGCCAGCCAGACGCACACACGCTCGCTCGACCTCCGCCGCGCCCAGCGCGTCGTCGAAGTCCACCCGCGCGCACACCAGGACCTGGTCGGTGCCCAGCAGCATCGTCTGCAGGTCAACCACGGCCTCGATCTCCGGTGCCGCCGCCAGGTGCTCGCGGATACCGCGCACCACCGTGAGATCCGCCTGCCGCCCGATCAGCAGCCGCAGGTTGGTCAGACCGAGGATGAACGCCACGACGGCCAGCAGCAGGCCGATCAGGATCGACGCGATCCCGTCGTACAACTCGGAGCCGGTGACGTGGTGCAGGAACAGCCCGGCGAACGCCAGCACCAGACCGATCAACGCCGCCGAGTCCTCCAGGAACACCGTCTTCGGCGCCGGGTCGTCGATGTAGCGCAGGAACCGCCAGATCGTCCGGTTCTGCTCCGCCGCACCCCGCCGCACCTGGTTGAACGCCTGCGACCACGACACCGACTCCATCGCGAACGCCAGTCCCAGCACGACGTACCCGACGATCGGCTTGGTCTGCACGACCGGCTCCCCGAACACCGTGGCGAAACCCTCGTACAACGCGAAGGTTGCCCCCGAAGCGAAGATCGACACCGCGGCCAGCAGCGACCAGAAGTACCGCTCCTTGCCGTAGCCGAACGGGTGCATGACATCCGCCGCGCGGCCGGAGCGGCGCAGCGCGGTGAGGAGCAGGATCTCGGTGAACGTGTCCGCCACCGAGTGCGCCGCCTCCGAGAGCAACGCTCCGGAACCGGTGATCACCCCGGCGACCGCCTTCATGATCGCGATGGCCAGGTTCACGCTCCCGGCCAGCACCACGGTCAGGGTGCTCTCGCCGCCCGCGTCCGGACGTTCCGATTCCTCGCTCACCGGCCGATCGTACGAGTCGATCAGAGCCGCTGCAGGCCGTCGAGGACGCGTTTCATCAGCTCCAGCGGCGGACGTCCCTCGGCGGTCCGCTCGATGCCGTGGATGTGCAGCAGGCCCAGTTCGGCCATGTCGGACAGCAGCACACGGGCGACGCCGAGCGGGATCGACAGCAGCGCCGCGACCTCGGCCAGCGAGCGCGGGCTGTCGACGATGGCTCGCACCGGCTGGTACTCGGCGCTGAGCGCGGGGCCGGTCCACTTCGCGTCGGCGCGGATGGACACCATGGTCTCGATCGCCAGCTCGTACGCCGAGTGCGTGCGCCCCTTGGTCAGTACGTACGGCCGCACGCGCAGCCGGTTGTCGTCCTCGGCGTCGAGCAGCTCGGCGGGCGCCGGCTCGCCGGCGGGCTCGGGGCGGGGCCGCGGCGAGGGCTTGAACTCCTCGTGCGGTTCGGGGTCCGGCAACGGTTCGGGCTCCGATTCAGGCACGGGCAGCGGTTCGGCTGCTCCGGTGTACCGCGCGAGCTGCTCCTCGGCAGGCCACCGGGCGCCGGCGGCCCGTTGGGTTTTCGTGGTCTCGGTCTCGGTGGGGGGCTGGCCCGGGGCTCGTGGTCCCGGACCGGGGGTTTCGGCGTGTTCGCCGGTCGGCTTCCGCAGCCGGGTCGGGGACGGGAGCCGGGCAACGGCGTGCCCGGGCACCGGCTCTCCAGCCGGTCCGGTCTCGCCGGGTTCACCCATGCTCGGCCCCGTTTCGCGCGCGTCAGCCTCCTCCGCGGGCAGCATCGGCAGCGTGACGAACAGGATAACCCGGGTGTCGAGCCGCCGACGGAAGGTAACGGCAGGGACCGCCCTACCGCGGTGGTGTCTTCCGGCGGTGCGCCGGGCCGCATTGCCCCCGGGATTCACGGTGGACTTCGAAAGCAGGAAGCGTTCCGCGGGGGCGGTCGACCCTGTCACAGTGGGTGAGTGCACCGTTCTTGCTGGAGCGGGGTGCTCCCCCAGATTTGCCGGAAAAGGTGGCTTCCCGCCCGGTTCGCTCCACCCAGGTGAAGGTGGGTTGTACCTGCGATCGGGCCGGCTGCTCCGAGGAATCGCGGCAGGAGTGCGCGTATCCGGCCGTGCGGTTGACGCCTCTGTTGCTGGAGCCGCTGATGTGCGACAGGCCGGCGGCGGCGACCAGGCAGCCCGAGGTCGCCGACATGGCTGCCTTGCGTCAGCAGAACGCCGAAATTCCCGGATTGCTTTGATGTCGTAGATCGCTGCGCGAAATTCGTCGATGGCGACCGCCATTCCCACGTCGCCCCGAATATGAGCCGCGGGCAAAGCAGCACGGTGAGAAATCGTCGGTCATGCCATTTTGACTCCGCATGGCACGCCGGCCCTGTCACCGGCCGGGCCCGCCGAGGTCCGGAAGCTGCTACCCAGCACCGTGTGCGCGCACCCGGGCCGGAGCGCTCGCGCAAGGCGCAGTCGCGACTTGAACCCGCGGCTCGCCCGGGTTGGGCACCGCTGGACGCAGGCCGCAGATAGCGCTTGCTAAGCAGACGGCAATAGGCGAAATGGGTGATGACCTTCGGTAACTGGTTGCCGTTGACGGCAGACCCCAGGTACTCGGAATTGCCCGGTTCCCGATGCGGTAGCATCGCTCCGCCACAGATCGTCACCCTGGCTGCGCCAAGGGACGGGCGGCGCGACGTCACGAGTTGCCGTTTGCACCTTGCTGAGTCCTCGTACGGGAAGGACCTGATGTCTGATCGAACTGTGCCCGGTGGCGGGGCCGCCGAAACGAGTGCAGAGGTCACGGGGCCGATACCGGTGGTCTCTGGGGAGGTCGGCAAAATTCCTGGCTCACATCGTGCGTCTGTGCTTCTGGCGAGCCTCGTCATGGTGCTTGCCGGGGTCGTGGCAACTGCAGCTGCTGCGGCAAGGCCCAGCTGGGCACTCCCGCTGTCCATTGCAGTAGTGGTGATCGGCGTGGTGGCAGCGGGGATCGGCCTGCGCCGGACCCCGCCGGCAGCGACCCCGCCGGCAACTGCTGGGCCGCCGCCGGAGCCGCAGTCCGACACGCCGGACACCCTGTTCAGCGGCGAGTACCAGCGGAGAATCGTCTTCGGAAAGCTGTCCGGGCGTCTTCAAGGGTTGAACCGCCGCATGCTTTACGACATCAACACCCTCGAGCATGCGGTCGAAGACCCCGATCTGCTGAAGGGTCTCTTCGGGATCGACCATTTGGCCACTCAGCTGCGCCGCCAGGTCGAGAACGTCGCAGTCCTCGGCGGCGGTACGTTGCAGCGCCGGTCGGACACTCCAGTGCACGTCAACGGTGTCCTGCGGGCGGCGGTCGCCGAGATCGAACACTTCAAACAGGTGGAAATCCTCCCGGCTGACGACCTCCAGATCCACGGCCGCGCCGTGGCCGAGGTGATTCACCTGCTGGCCGAGCTCCTGGAAAACGCCACGACCTTCGCCGATCCCGGCGCGCCGAAGGTCGCCCTGCGCGCGCAGCGGGTGACGGCGGGGCTGTGGATCCAGGTCCAGGACCGAGGTCTGGGCATGCCCTGGGAGGAACGCGAGCGCATCAACCGCTTGCTCGAGGTTTCGACCACGCTCGACGTCGGTGAGCTGCTCGCCGAAGGCCGCATCGGTATGGGTGTGGTCAAGGAGCTGGCGCGACGCTACCGCATCCGGGTCAAGCTGGACGAGAACATGTTCGGTGGTGTCGACGCCAACGTGGTCCTGCCGCATGACCTGCTGGTCGTGGACGTCAAGTCCCAGGAGGCACCGTCCGAGCAGAAAGCGCTCTCTCCGGCCCCCCAGGTCGCGCAGCCCAAGCACGCCGAGCCCGTTCCCGGTGGCTCCCCCGGACGCCATGAACGTGCTGACGACTCGTCGCAGTCTTCGCCGGCCACGTCCACACATGGCTCCGCGGTCGGTCCACCGCCTGCCACACTGCCGGTGCGGGCGCCTGGAGCAGCGTTGTCTGCGCCACTGCACGGTGATCCCAGAGCGTCGAGGGATGCCCCAGCGCCACCGTTGCCGCAACGGAGCGCAGCGCCGACCCACCTGCCACCCGGGCTTCGCGACGAGCCGTCGCATCCCACGGTCCTGGTCCCGGGACACAATCACACGTTGGCCTCGGCGGCCCTGCGCGGCCTGGCGCTCAGCCAGGAAGAGTCCGCGACGCCGCCCACGACCGCTACCACACGAACGCAAGGAGAGTCTCCGTGACCGACGACCTGACTTGGCTGCTACACCGCCTCGTCGACAGGGTTCCCGGTTCTCGCTCCGCAGTCCTGCTGTCCGCGGACGGCATCGCCAAGAACTGGTACGGGTTGGCCGACGACGAGGCCGAAACGCTGGCGGCGATGGCCGGCTCGATCTGTTCGTTGGCGAAAGCGGTCGGGACGCGCTTCGGCGGAACGCCCGAGGGTAATGTGCGGCAGGTGCTGGTCGAGACCGATGGGAGCATTTTGTTCGTCACGGCCCCCAGCATCGGCACCGTCCTCGCTGTCCTGGCCGGCCCTGGGGTGGACGCTGCCACCCTCAGCTATGAGATGGGACGCCTCGGTGACCAGTTGCCTCAGCAGTTGGCTACTCCCGCCCGGCAAGACATCGCGGCGGCGCAGCTGGGAAATCGATAAGGCGTGCCGGACAAGACCGAAGATCCGGGCACAGCGGAGCCCGAGGACCTGTGGGAGCGCCCCTACACCATCACAGCAGGGCGGACGCGCGCCAGCGTGCCACTGGACATGATGTCGCTGGTGTCCGCGACGGGCACCGTCGCGCCCGACCGGTTGCAGCTGGAACACGCGCAGGCGCTACGGCTGTGCGGCAACCCCATCTCGGTCACCGAGGTCGCCGCGGTGCTGAAGCAGCCGATCGCCGTCACCAAGATCCTGCTCGCCGACCTGGTCGTGGCCGGTGCCGCTACCGCGCACACACCTCGCCTGGTCGATTCGTCGAAAATTGACTTGCTGAAGAGATTGGCTGATGGACTCAAGAAGCTCTGACACCGTCCCCGATCAGGCCAAGATCCTGGTCGCCGGCGGCTTCGGCGTGGGCAAGACGACCTTCGTCGGCGCCGTCAGTGAGATCGCGCCCCTCTCCACCGAGGAAACTCTCACCACCGCCAGCGTCGGCACCGACAGCCTGACGGGAGTCGCCCACAAGAGCACCACCACGGTCGCCTTGGACTTCGGCCGGATCACGATCGCCTCCGACCTGGTGCTCTATCTCTTCGGGACGCCAGGGCAAGACCGGTTCTGGTTCATGTGGGACGAGCTCTCCCGGGGAGCTCTCGGGGCCGTCGTTCTGGCCGACACCCGGCGCCTCCAGGATTGTTTCGGCCCCATCGAGTTCTTCGAGCAGCGCGGCATCAACTTCCTCGTCGCGATCAACGACTTCGGTGACGCTTATCCCTACCCGGACGCGCAACTACGCAGTGCCCTCGAGTTGAAACCGCACGTTCCCCTTCTGCACTGCGACGCCCGGCGCGCGCGCTCCGCGAGTTCGGTGCTGGTCACCCTCGTGGAACACATCGCGACCATGTCTCACCGGCCAGCCGCAGAAATCCCCGTTCTGACCACCGCGACCCAGATTCGGAGTATGCCATGACGTACGAGCAGGACGATCGTTTGCGGACCGTTCCGCGGGACCCCGAGGTCTCGGCCCGGATGAAGCGCCTCGCTGAGCTGAACATCGGCAAAGAGCCCGACCCCGCATTCGATGCGTTCGCCGCCAAGCTCGCATCGATCACCGACACCCCGTTCGCCATGGTCAACTTCATCAGCGACCGGGAACAGTACTTCGCCGGTCTCTACACCCCGTCCGGAAATCAACGCGGCGCCGCCCTGCAAGCGGCCCAGGCCACCGAACATCACGGCGTGGGCCGGACGATGGACCTGGACCACGGGTTCTGCCCGCACGTGGTGAGCAGGCGCCTGGCGCTGGTACTCGACGATGTCTGCGAGTGGCCGCAGTTCGTGGGTAACCCGGTCATCAACAAGCTCAGCGTTCGCTCCTACCTCGGCGCGCCGCTGATCGACCGCACCGGGACCGCACTGGGCACCATCTGTGTCATCGACACCCAGCCGCGGGAGTGGGGTCGGCCCGGACTGCAGACGATCAAGCAGCTGGCGGGCGAACTGCTGGAACAGATTCACCTGCGGGAGCGCTGAGCGCGCGGTCGCGGGCGGCGTTCCCCACGCCGAGTTCAGTCGCCAGCTGTTGCGACCACTGCCCCTTCGCCTCCCCGAGCGCGAACTCGGCCAACCGCAGCCGCTGGATGTCGGAGGTGCCCGCCGGGGCATACATGTGGTGCGCGTCGCGTACGTACCGTTCCACCTGGCGGTCGGCTATCAGCCCGTACGCACCATGGATTTCCATCGCGAGTTTCGCGGAGGCCTGCGACAGCTCGTAGTTTTCCAGCTTGGCGCTCATCAGTTCCGCATCACAGGGCAGCCCTTGGTCCAACATGGCGGCCGCGTGGTAGGCCAATACCCGGGCGGTCATCAGCTGCGACTGCATCTGGCCGAGCTTCTGCTTGATCGTCGGCATCATGGCCAGTGCCGCACCGTAGCGGGTGTGTTCCCTGGCGAACCGCGTGGTCGCGTTGACCAGCGCCTGGTGGACGCCGAGAGACACCGCGGTGAGGTTCGGCCGCCCGTACAAGATGCTGGAGGAGTAGGCCACCGCGAGCCCGTCTCCTTCGTCACCGAGCCGGTTCTCCGCCGGCACGCGACAGTTGTCGAAGATGAGCTCACCGAAGCTGAAACCGTGCAGCCCCATGGTTTCCTGCAACGGGCCCAGGGAGAACCCGGGCCGGGTGGACTCCACGAGGAACGCTGTCAGGCCACGTGAGCCTTCCCCCGTCCGCACCACCACGCCGTGCAGGTCGCCGACATGGCTGTTCCCCACGAACACTTTGCGACCGTTGAGAACGTAGTCGTCCCCGTCACGCCGGGCTGTGGCCGACATGCCGAGGACATGACCGCCGGATTCGGGTTCGGTCACCGCGATGGTGGGAAGGCAATCCCCAGCCGCGATGGCCGGCAACCACTGGCGTTTTTGCTCGTAGTTGCCGAAATGCAGGATCTTGGCCACACCGAGCTGGGATGCTTGGGCCATTGCCCCCATCGCCCCGCTGACGCACGACAGTTCTTCGATGATGATGGTCTTGGCCAGATGACCCAATCCCATGCCACCGAACTCCGGCCCGATCGTCACCCCGATCCAGCCCTGCCGGGCTACCAGCCGTGCCAGCTCGTTCTCGACGGCCCGTGATGCCTCCATCTGTCCGATGCGTGGAGCGATGTGCTCTTCGGCGAACTGGCGAACCTCCGCGCGCAAACGATCATGCTCCGGCGACTCAAAGTAGGTCGGAAGGTACACACTGCTCCCCAGGTGAGCTGTTCAGGCTTCGGGAGGTTACCCGATGGCCACCTCATGGCGAGCGTGTCATCACTGTGCGTCAGGCGGTACCGCCTACCTGGTGATCACGGTGCGTACTTTGATGTGATCTCGCTGACTGTGACAGCTATCCCCGTCCTGGTCCGAAGTCGTGACCGCGTCCGGCCGCACCGGCCGCCAGCACCCCGGCCGCCCGCTCGCGCCGCGTCGCCGGACCAGCGTGTCCGGTGCTGGACCCCCTCCCGTTACACTGCAGCTGCGGGCCGTTAGCTCAATCGGTAGAGCTGCTGACTTTTAATCAGTAGGTTCCGGGTTCGAGCCCCGGGCGGCCCACCGATCGCCCCAGGTCAAACCGGGGATGGCGCACGGTGGTGCGCGTGCGCACCGGTGAGTGGTTCAGCGGCGCGTGGTCCGGCGCAGCCAGAGCAGGCCGATCACCGGCAGCACGAGCGGGATGAACAGGTATCCCTCGCCGTAGCCGGACCACACGGTCGCGTCCGGGAAGGCGGCCCGGTCGAACACGCTCAGCGTGCCGACCACGAGCACGCCCAGCAGCTCGGTCGTGCACGCCGCGACCGCCAGCCGGAACGAGCCGCCGCCACGCCGGGCCAGCGCGACCGTCGCGACGATGTAGATCACCGCGGCCACGGCCGACAACGTGTAGGCCAGCGGCGCCTCGTGCCACTTCGTCGTGATCTGCACCGCGGCCCGCGACGTCGCGGCGAGCGCGAAGATCCCGTACACCGCGACCAGGATCCGGCCCGGACCGGTCGCCGCGGTCCGCTGCGACTTCGGCGTCTTCTGCTCGGACGGCTCAGCCATGCCCGGCACCCCATATCTGGTGGATCCGCTCGACCATCACCGGGATCGCGAGGCAGGCCACGCCGAGGATCACGGTGCTCGACCGGCTGCGCTCGGCGAGCGCCCACGCCGTGCCCACCGGCAGGATCACCAGGGCGCCGACGAGGTAGGCCAGGTAGGTCACCATGCTGTGCGGGCGGTCGCCGGCGATCAGCAGCACGACGCCGACGACCAGCTGCGCGACGAGCAGCGCCTCGACGACGGCGAGCGCGGCCAGCAGCGGGCGGCCCGGCTCGCGGCCCCGCGCGGCGGCGACGAACGCCCACACGGCGACCAGCGCCGCAGCGGCCGCGACGGCCACGCCGAACCCGGTGATCACCCGTTCAGCTTAGCGACGTGGTGCGGGCTGCCGGCCGACAGGAGCGGGCTCGGCGGAAACAAACCGACCACGTCCGCGCTCACCCGGATGGCCGGCACAGCGCCCGGCGCACCTCGTGCCGCCGGGAGCAGTGCGGAGGGGCCAGCGCTCGCCGGACGGCGCGGCGATCGGGTGGTGGAAAGTCCACCGGATCACTCTGCGTGATCGGGAAAAGGGCGGGCAGGCCGCCGGTTCGGCGGTTCGGCGCGCGCCCGGCCACGGGGACCATGAACTCCGGGCACGGTGGTCCGCGACGGCACGAGAGGAATCGGGTGATCTTCGAGCTGAGCTGGCGGGGAAACCCGGAACGGATATTCACGGCGATCGTTTCCAGGGCCACGGCCCGCACACCGGCTCTGCGCCCGCCCGGCCGCTGCCCGCAGCGCACCTGTCCGTGGTGCCGGCGGGACGAGCGTCGCGGCGGGTGATTCCCGCACCGAACCCGTACTCGGTTCCTTCCGGGCGTCGTCAGCGGCCATCGGCTGCGGGCGCACCCTGCCGGTGCGCTGCCACCGCGCCCCGGCAGGATGTGCCCGGTGAACTCACCGAAACCGATCACGCGACGGGTGAAGTCCTGGGCCGGCGCGCGTCCCGCCCGGATCGCGATGGCCACGCTGGCGGCCGCGGGGGTCGTCCTGGCGGCAGCACCCACCGCCGCGGCCGGTGAGCCCCACTTCTACCGCTCCTGCGCGCAGGCCGATTTCTCCTGCCAGAACGGCGCCAAGATCTCCGGCCCGACCGACTACAACCGGTGTGCCACGGGCTGGACCACGAAGGTGTGCGTCCAGTACGACGGCGACGTGGTGTACGTGCAGGACGGCTCGGCCGACGGGCGTTCCGCGCTCGGCGCCATCGAGGCCTCCAGCGGGGTGCGGATGCGGGTGTGCCGCAACCCGTACGGGCACGGAACCTGGGTGAGGTGCAAGTTCGACTGGAGCGAGAGCGCCGCCAAGCAGGTCAAGGGCGGCGTCCTGCTGAGCTTCGACGAGATGCACCTCGGGACGCTCTGGTCGTTCACGCAGAACTGACGAGGTCGCTCCCCGGCCCGGAGCCTCTACTCTGGGGTGATCGTTCACCCGTCGGGAATCTCAAGATCACTTGACCGGACCAGCGCCGCGCTGGGACCCTTCTCCCATCGAGTACCGAGAGGGATGGACCGTCGCCGAGATCACGGCCCGCGTGCTGGTCGACGCCGGGGTGCGGCGCGCCTACACCGTGGCCGGCAGCGCGTTCCTCGAGTTCCTCGACGCCATCCGGTTCGAACCGCTGATGGCGCTGGTCACGGCACGCCAGGACACCGGTGCCGCGTTCATGGCCGAAGCCGAGGGCAAGCTGCGTGAGGTCCCCGCGCTGCTGCTCGGCGGGCCCGGCCCGGGCATCGCGGACTTCCTGGTGGCGGTGCGCTCGGCCTACCAGGACGGCACGCCGATGGTGGTCCTGGTCGAGGAGCGGGCGAGCGTCCGGCTCGCCGCTCCGGGCATCCAGGACGGGCTCGCCGAGCTGGACCCGCTCACGCTGTTCGGACCGTTCGCGAAGTGGACCGGCCGCGCCGGGACGGCCGCGCAGGTGCCGGTGCTGGCCGCGCAGGCCGTTCGCGCCGCCCGGGAGGGGCGCCGCGGTCCGGCGGTGCTGGCGGTGCCCGCCGACTTCTGGGTGGCGCCGTTCCACGACGTCATCCCCGACCCCGAGCCGCGTCCGGACGACACGGGCGCGGCGCTGCGGTCCGCGCACGAGGTCGCGGCGCTGCTGGCCGACTCGCGCTACCCGGTGCTGATCGCCGGTGGTGTCGGACGCGCCGCGCGCACGGACCTGATCGCCGCCGCTGACCAGCTCGGCCTGGCCGTCTACACCGCGTTCCGCCGGCAGGACAGCTTCCCGGAGAACCACGCGCGCTACGCCGGCCACCTCGGCCTCGGCATCCCGGCGGGGCAGCTGGACGCCCTGGAGCGGGCCGACGTGGTGCTGGCCGTGGGCACCCGGCTGGACGAGGTGACCACGCAGAACAACCGGTACCCGCTGCCGTCGCAGACGCTGGTGGTGATCGGTCCGGGCCTGCCGGCGACGCATCGCCGCGGGCTGACGTTCCGGATCGACTGCGAGGTCGGCTCGTTCCTGCGGCAGCTGGTCGCGGTCGGCGTCACCCGGTCGCGGCGCAGCTCGGCCGCCAACGCGGCCACCCACACCCACATGACCCCGCCGCGCACCAGCCCGGATCACCCGCTGGTGCACCCCGCGGACGTGGTCCGGGTGCTGCGCAAGGTCGCGCCGGAGGACACGGTGGTGACGGCCGACTCGGACCCGACCGCCCGGTTCGTGCACCGGTACTGGTGCTTCACGCAGCCGCACACCCAGCTCGAGCCGCCGGAGGGCGTGCGCGGCTACGCGGTGCCGGCCGCGCTGGGCGCGAAGCTGGCCGCGCCGAGGCGGACGGTGGTCGCGGTGGTCTCCGACGCCGCCGCCATGATCACCGGGCAGGAACTGGAGACCGCGGTGCGGCACCGCGCGCCGATCCTCGTGGTCGTGTTCCAGAACGGCCTGTTCACCGACCTGGCTACGCACCAGGCCGCCAAGCACGGGCGGCTGCACGGGGTGTCACTCACGGCGGTGGACTTCGCGGCGTGGGCCCGCTCGTTCGGCGCCGCCGGTTACACGATCGAATCGCCCGAGCAGCTGGAGCCGACGTTCCGGCGTGCCCTGCAGCACCAGCGGCCGAGCGTCGTCGACGTGCGCACGGACCCGGACGTGATCGATCCGGACACCCGGTTGTCCGCGCTGTTCCAGCGGCCGCGCAAGACCTAGCGTTTCCGCCGGATGTGTGATCTACTGGTGGTGGTCTTCGAAGATTTTGTGTTCGTGTTCAGGCACGCTCGCAAGATTTGGCGGGCGTAGTGGTTCCCCGTTCGGGGAGGCAAACCGATCCGCCGGTGACCCGGTACATCGAACCGGTGTGCTGTTTGTTTGCAGTATATGGAGATTTTTGCATGGCTCAGGGCACCGTGAAGTGGTTCAACTCCGAGAAGGGGTTCGGCTTCATCACTCCCGACGATGGCGGCGGCGACGTCTTCGTCCACTACTCGGAGATCCAGGGTCGCGGCTTCCGCACCCTGGAGGAGAACCAGCGGGTTGAGTTCGAGATCGGCCAGGGCCAGAAGGGCCCGCAGGCGACCGGCGTTAACGTCCTCTGATTCGACTTCGAACGACAGCCCCCGTCTCTTCGTGAGGCGGGGGCTGTCTTCGTTTCCACCTCGTGTCCAAACGGTGTTCACCAATCGTCCGACCTCGGTCCGCAAGATCGTGCCGTCCGGTACCTTCATGCGGGTGTGGTTCGAGGGCGAGGGGTGGAACCGATGACTGCGACCGCGACGCGGCCCGCCGCGCCCGGCGGCCCGGGCGGTCGGATCCCCGAACCCGCCGCGTCCCCGAACGCGCCGCGCGCCGGTCTGGCCGGCCTGGCCGAACTACCCGGCGCGGCCGTCCGCTCGGTCGTGCGCTCGGCCCGCACCACACCGGGCCGCCTGACGGTGATCGCGGTCGGGCTCGTCGTGCTGGCCCTGCTCGCCGGGGTGGTCGCCACGATCACCCTGCAGGAACGCAAGAACACGATCAACGACCTGATCGACCACCGGGAGCCGCTGGCCGCGGCGTCGCAGGAGGTGTACCGGTCCCTGTCGGACGCGGACGCGACTGCGGCGAGCACGTTCCTCGCGATCGGCGTCGAGCCGCCCGCGCTGCGCCAGCGCTACGACACCTCGATCGCCCGTGCCGGTGTCGCGCTGGGCAAGGCCGCGTCCGACTCGGCGGGCGTGCCCGAGGCGGCCGCGCAGGTGCAGATCCTGACCCGGCAGCTGCCCGTCTACACCGGCCTGGTGGAGACGGCCCGGGCGAACAAGCGGCAGGGTTTCCCGGTCGGCTCGTCCTACCTGCGCGAGGCGTCCGACCTGATGCGCAGCACCATCCTGCCCGCCGCGCAGGACCTCTACCGGATCGACACCGACCGGCTGGCCGGCGAGCAGGACGACGCGAGCGGCTTCCCGTGGGTGAGCACGCTGCTGGTGCTGGCGCTGCTCGCGGCACTGGTCGCGACCCAGGTGTACCTGACCCGCAAGACCAACCGGGTGCTCAACGTCGGCCTGGTCGTCGCGACGGCGGCCACGGTGCTCGTGCTGCTCTGGGGCGCGGCGGCGGTCACTGTGCAGAGCGTGCTGGTCGGCAGCGGCGACTCCGACGGCAGCCACCAGGTCGACGTGCTGGTCCGCACCCGCATCGCGGCGTTGCAGGCCCGCGCCAACGAGATGCTGACGCTGGTCGCGCGCGGTGACGGCGGCACCTACGAACGGGACTTCGACGCGCTCGCGCCGCAGGTCACCGGCCTGCTGGCGGAGGCGAAGGGTTTCGCCACCGGCGACACGGCCCGCGAGGTGCAGGGCGCGGCCGACAACGCGCAGCAGTGGCTGGTCACGCACCAGGAAATCCGGGCCAAGGACGTCGACGGTGCCTACTCCGACGCGGTGAAGCTCGCGGTCGATTCGTCGGTGCCGGGCGGCGCGGCCACCACCTTCGCGCACCTCGACGACGCCCTGGTCGCGGCGATCGGGCACGGCCGGCAGGCGTTCCTGGACGACACGCGCGGCGGCGACCGCGCGCTGACGCTGCTCGCGCCCGGTGTCGCGGTGCTCGCCGTGATCGCGGCCGCGGGCGCCACGATGGGGATTCGGGACAGGCTGAGGGAGTACCGCTGATGGCTCGGGGGAAGGTGGCCGCGCTCGTCGCGGCCGTCGCACTGCTGGCCGCCGCCTGCGGCGGCGCCGGGACACCGGCCGACCCCGCGCCGGTGGGTGACGTGCGGGCGCCGATGCCGGCCGGGACCGGCGGTGGTGACCAGGCCGGTGGCAGCGGCACGGACAACAACTGTGACACCCGCAGCCTCTCGCCGAACGGGTCGATCCCGTCCGGGTCGACCATGGACAAGATCCGCAGCCGCGGCCGGCTGATCGCCGGGGTGGACCAGACGAACTTCCTGTTCGGCTTCCTCAACCCCGCCAGCGGCAACCTCGAGGGCTTCGACATCGAGATCGCCAAGCAGATCGCGGCCTCGATCTTCGGCCGGTGGGAGGGGCACGTCCAGTGGGTGGCCATCCCGTCCTCGGCGCGGGAGAACGTGTTGAAGGATCACCAGGTCGACATCGTCGTCCGCACCTACAGCATCACCTGCAGCCGGATGAAGGACGTCGCGTTCTCCGCGCCGTACTACCAGACCGGTCAGGAGGTGCTGGTGGCCAAGAGCTCCGGGCTGCGTGGCATGGCGGACCTCGGCGGCAAGCGGGTGTGCGCGGCGAAGAACTCCACCTCGCTGTCAACGATCGGCCGCGCGCAGCCGCGGCCGATCCCGGTGTCGGTGAACAACTGGTCGGACTGCCTGGTGCTGCTCCAGCAGGGGCAGGTGGACGCGGTGTCGACCGATAACGTCATCCTCGCCGGCATGGTGCGCCAGGACCCGAACCTGGAGGTCGTGGGGGAGCCGTTGACCCGCGAGTACTACGGCGTCGGCATCCCGCTGGGCCAGGACGACATGGTCCGGTTCGTCAACGCCGTCCTGGAGAACGTCCGCAGCGGCGGCGCCTGGCAGAACACGTACAAGTACTGGATCGAGCCGGCACTCGGCCCCGGTTCGCCGCCGGCCGTGTCCTACCGCTGAGGGGGCGTCCACAGTGTCCGAAGAGGAGCGCCGTTCGCGCCACGCGCGCCCGGACGACCAGCCGGTCACCGGCTCGCTCACCGGCGAACCCGGCACCGGCTGGAGCCGTCCGGTCGACGAGCTGAGCGGCGACCGGCCCGCCCCGATCGACGAGCCGGTGCCGTCGGCGGCCCGCACGCAGATCATCGAGCCGGTCCGGCCGCCCGCGGAACCCGTGGAGCCGGACGACGTCCAGCTCACCAGCGTGCTCGCCTCGCCGGCCCCGATGACCGAGATGATCCGCCCGCCCACCCCGCCGTCCGAGCCGAGCGGGCCCGGCGTGCTGCCCGACCCGGGTACGGACAGCGTGCTGCCGGAGCGGTCCGGCGGCCACACCGGACCGGGCAGCCGGGGCACCGGTTCCGGCGCGTTCCCGGGCACTGCCCGGCGCACCGGTCGGCGCACCTCGCGCCGCGGGCGTCTCGGCGCGGGCCTGGTCGAGGTCCCGCCGGTGCCCTACCGCGACCCGGCTTCGGCCGTCCTCACCAACCCCGTGGTGTCGGAGGAGAAGCGGTACTGCGGCAACTGCTCGGCGAAGGTCGGCCGCGGCCCGGCCGGCCCCGAGGGCGTGTGCGAGAAGTGCGGCACCGCCTACTCGTTCCTGCCCACCCTGCAGCCGGGCGACCTGGTCGGCGGGCAGTACGAGGTGCTCGGCGCGCTCGCCTACGGTGGTCTCGGCTGGATCTACCTCGCCAAGGACCGCAACGTCAACGACCGCTGGGTCGTCCTCAAAGGACTGATCGACACCGGTGACCCGACGGCGGTCGCGGCGGCGGTGAACGAAACCCGGTTCCTGGCCGAGGTCGAGCACCCGAACATCGTCAAGATCTACAACTTCGTGCAGCACCCGGACCCGCGCACCGGCCGCGCCATCGGTTACATCGTGATGGAGTACATCGGCGGTCAGTCGCTGCGCCAGCTCGCGCTGGCCCACCAGCGCGCTGCCGGGCGGCCGGAGCCGCTGCCGGTCGCCCAGGTGATCGCCTACGGCCTGGAGATCCTGCCGGCGCTCGGCTACCTGCACAGCCAGGGCCTGCTGTACTGCGATCTCAAGCCGGACAACGTGATCCAGACCCACGAGCAACTCAAGCTCATCGACCTGGGCGCGGTGCGGCGCATCGACGACTACACCAGCCCGCTGTTCTTCACCACCGGCTACAGCGCCCCGGAGCTGACCACGCACGGCGCGTCGATCGCGTCGGACCTCTACACCGTGGGCCGCACGCTGGCGGTGCTCAGCTTCGAGTTCAACGGCTACACCACGAAGTACAAGGCCGGGCTGCCCACCCCGGACCAGATCCCGCTGTTCAAGCTGTTCGGCTCCTACTACCGGTTCCTCAAGCGCGCCACGCACCCCGACCCGGACCGCCGGTTCGTCTCGGCCGAGGAAATGGCCGACCAGCTGTCCGGGGTGCTGCGCGAGATCATCGCGATGGGCACCGGGAAACCCCGTCCGGCGGTGTCCACTGTGTTCGGTCCGGAGACCAACACCTTCGGGATGGACCTGGACGTGCCGGAGGCGGGCTGGACGGTGCCGCTGCCGGACGCCGTGGAGGTGGTGTCCGGTCTGCCGATCCCGCAGGTCGACACCGACGATCCGGCGGCGGGTGTGCTCGCGACGACGACGGCGCTGGACCCGCGGGCCGCGATCGACGCGCTCGCCGGCGCGCCGCCGGACTCGATCGAGGTGCGGCTGCGCATCGTCCGCGCTCGCATGGAGCTGGGCGAGCTGGCCGAGGCCAGCCGTCAGCTGCAGGCCGCGCAGTACCTGGCGATCCGGGCCGGGTATCCGCACGACTGGCGCATCGACTGGCACCGCGGCCTGATCGAGCTCGCCGGCGACCGGCCCCGGGTGGCGAACGTCGCGTTCGAGACGGTCTACGACGATCTGCCCGGCGAGATCGCCCCGAAGCTCGCGCTCGCGGTGAGCGCGGAGGGCATCGGCGACTACTTCACCGCGGCGCGGCTGTACGAGCAGGTGTGGCGCACGGACCGCTCGTACGTGAGCGCCGCGTTCGGGCTGGCGCGGGTGTACCTGGCGCAGGGCGCGCGGGCCGGGGCGATCGAGGTGCTGGAGTCGGTGCCCCCGGCCTCGACGCACTACATCGCGGCGCAGGTCGCGGCGATCAAGGTCAAGATCCGGGCCAGCGGGCCGGCCGCGCGGGTTGGCGAGGCGGACCTGGTGGACGCGGGTGTGAGGTTGGAGCAGCTGCGGCTGGACGCCGAGGGACGCACGCGGTTGTCCGCGGAGGTGCTGGAGGCGGCATTCGCCCACGTGCAGGCCGCCCCGGCCGGCTACCGGTCGGCCGCCCAGGTGCTCGGTTGTGCACTGTCCGAACGCGACATCCGCTTCGGCCTGGAGCGGTGCTACCGCATGCTGGCGCGGCTGGCGCACACCGCGGCTGAACGCATCGAGCTGGTTGATCGCGCGAACTCGGTGCGCCCCCGCACCCTCACCTGACCCGCCCGCACCCCCCGAATCCGCAAACACGCCGCCGCCAGCGGCAAACACGCCGCCGCGACCGGCAAACACGCCGCCGGGGCCGGCAAACACGCCAACGCACCGGCGTGTTTGCCCTTGCGGGCGCCGTGTTCACCGCTGCGGGCGGCGTGTTGGCCCTGCAAGGCGCTGTCGGGCGGCGGTGCAGGTCAGGGGTTGATGTCCCAGTCGTCGTGCCGCAGCCGCGGGGCCTGGGTGAACTTCGCCAGCGCGTCCGCGTCGCCGTGCGTGGTGAAGTGCTCGAGTCCGACCTGGATGAACAGACCCCGTGCGCGCACGGCCACCGGGCCGTCGGCCGAGTTCAGATGCCCGTCCGCGCTCGCGTAGATCTTGCGCCCCGCCACACCGTCCACCCGCGCGGCGATGAACAGCGTTGTCCCGACCGGAACGGGGCGCAGGAAATCGGTTTCCAGCTTGCCGGTCACCGCGGGCCGGCGCAGCAGGTTGCCGACCGTGGAACCGAGCGCCTCGTCGAAAGCGCACGCCAGCAGTCCACCGTGGGCCAGCCCGGGCGCACCCTGGTGCGCCCGGGTGACCGGGAACCGGGAGTGGACCACACCGGACTCACCGACGGTCGAGTGGATGTGGAGTCCGTTGTCGACGTCGCCGCAGCCGAAGCACTCCGTGTAGTGCATCTCGAGATCGGTGCCCGGCCCGGGTGCCTTGGGGTGGATCTCGGGTCGCTGGGTCTCCACCGGAGGCCAGGGATTCGCAGGTCGGCGTTCGTCGCTCACATCGGACACGGTAACCGGATCTACCGCGGAAACGCGCGGTCACCCCGTCGTCGAAGAGACAAAAGCCACGCCAGGAGGGAAAATTACCAGCCGATGGCACTAAGGTCGCATCCTTGACTGCGCTGGAACGAAAAGTTTGAGGAGGTCGGGGCGAACATGACACACGCTGCGCAGGCGCCCGAGGTGGACGAGAAGACGGTCAGAAGAGCCGTTCTCGCGTCCGCCATGGGTAACGCAACAGAGTGGTACGACTACGGCGTGTTCACCTCGGGCGCGATTGCCGCCAGCATCGGCACCGTGTTCTTTCCCGGTGAGGGGAACGCGATTTTGAAATCGCTGGCGCTGGTGGCGATCGGGTTCGTGGTTAGGCCGTTCGGCGGAGCGTTCTTCGGCCCGTTGGGGGACAAGATCGGCCGGCAGCGCGTGCTGGCGATCACGATCCTGTTGATGTCCGGGTGCACGTTCCTCGTCGGCTGCCTGCCGACCTACGCGGGCGATTACGCGATCGGGATCGGCGCGCCGATCCTGGTCCTGCTGCTCCGGCTGATCCAGGGTTTCAGCACAGGCGGTGAGTACGGCGGCGCGGCGACGTTCATCGCCGAGTACGCCCCGACGCGCAGGCGCGGGTTCTGGGGCAGCTTCCTGGAGATGGGCACGCTGGGCGGTTATGTGCTGGGCAACCTGGTGGTGCTCGCGGTGACCCTGTCGTTCACCGCGGACCAGGTGGACAGCTGGGCGTGGCGGATCCCGTTCTGGGTTGCGCTCCCGCTCGGCCTGATCGGTCTGTACCTGCGGAACAAGCTCGAGGACACCCCGGAGTTCCGGCGTCTCGTGGCGGCGGGCGAGAAGGCGGAAAAGGCGCCGCTGAAGGAAACCCTGTCGCGCAACTGGCGCATGATCCTCAACCTGATCGGGATCGTGCTGCTGCTCAACGTCGCCGACTACATGTTGCTGACGACGATGCCGACGTACTTCACGGACACGTTGAAGATCAGCGACAACACGGCGACGGTGATCATCATCCTGGTGGAGCTGATCCAAATTGCCCTGATCGCCCCGATCGGCGCGCTCTCCGACCGGATCGGCCGAAAACCCCCGCTGATCGCCGCGGCCATCGGCTTCCTGGTGCTCAGCTACCCGTCGATCAAGCTGATGCAGAGCGGCAACACCGTGCTGCTGTTCCTCGGGTTCCTGATCATGGCGCTGCTGCTGGTGCTGATCCTGGCCGTGATCGGGTCGACGTTCCCGGCGATGTTCCCGACGCGCGTGCGGTACGGCGCGTTCGCGATCGGTTACAACGTCTCGACGTCCCTCTTCGGCGGCACCTGCGGGGTCGTCGTGACCGCGCTGATCCACGGCACCGGCAACGAGGACTGGCCCGCCTTCTACCTGATGATCGCGGCCGCGATCGCCCTGTTCCCGATCTTCAAGATCCCGGAGACCGCGCGGGTCCCGATGGACCACATCAACGCCGAGGGCGTGACGACGCCGCCGGCGGCGCGGGCGGCGACGAACTGAGGCGTTGCCGGCCGAACGAAGCGGACCGGGTCCCGTTCGGGGCCCGGTCCTCGCTCACTCGGTGATCTCGGCGGTGGCGTCGGCACGAGGAGCGAAGCGACGCCGGGCGAAGGTGGTCAGAGCCGATGCCACCGCGACCGCCACGCCGGCTTCCACCAGCAGAGCCGTGAACACCATTGCTTCCTCCTCGTGAGTTCTTCGGGCACGCTTCACTGTGCCGTGCTACAGGGATGTGGTCGGGGATGGTCCCCGGGTAACTCATCGCCACGAACTTCGTGAATATTTCGCCGGTCGACCCCCGTTGAGGGGTGATCTCGACCACGGCAGAATGAACGGTGGCGAGAACCGAGCGCCATGAGGGAGGCGGCTGCGGCATGGGCGAGCAACACCGGCCGGATGTGCGGGAAGCGGCGCGGCTGCTGGACGACATGACCCAGCAGATGGTCGCGGTGCCACCGTTGCTCGACGAGCCCGAACCCGGCGAGGCTCCACTGGAGGCCGCGCCGCCACCGGCCCTCGACGGGCACGCGCTCTAGGGTTCAGCACGGGCACGAGGATCTTCCAGGCGCTGAACGCAGTGAAGGCCACCCCCCGAGCGGGGAGTGGCCTTCACGCCATGGCGGGAATCAGCTTGCGAGCGCGGACAGCTTCGTCCACTCCGCCCAGGAGTAGGTCCAGTCGGAGTAGTCGCCGTCCTTCGCGGACAGCGTCTGGGTGCTGCCCGTGATCTCGACGGGGTCGCCCACGAGCGCGCCGTCGTAGTACTCCCTGGCTCGCGCCGGCGACAGGTTGAGGCAGCCGTGCGAGATGTTCTGCTTGCCCTGCGCCCACATCGACTCGGCCAGACCGTGGATGAACTCGCCGTTGTTGGAGATCCGCACCGCCCACGGGACGTTCACGTCGAAGTAGTTGTAGCGCGGGTTGTTCATCGAGTAGGTCGCGTGCTTGGACATCACGACGTGCACGCCGCTGTGCGTCACCCGGCCCGGGTCGCTGTCCAGGCCGTAGCTGACCGGGTAGTCGGCGATCTGGACGCCGTCCCGGATCACCTGCATGCGGTGGGTTCGGGTGTCGCCCTTGACGATCTGCGATCGGCCGATGGAGAACGAGGCCGCCACGTCCTGCTTGCCGTAGATGCCCTCACCGATCTTCCGGCCGTAGAGGTTCGCGGTCACCTTGACCTGCGTGTTCGGCTGCCAGTAGTCCTTCGGCCGCCAGTGCGCGCTGGTGTCGGACACCCAGGCCCACGAGCCCTCGGTCTTCGGCGTGGTCTCGACGGTCAGGGCGTGCTCGACGGCGGCCTTGTCGGTGACCTTGGTCCCGAACGACACCGTGATCGGCATCGCGATGCCGTAGGTCTGGTTGTCCCCGACGTTGAGGCTCGCCGCCACCTGCCGGCGCGGGTTGACGGTGGTGAACGAGCCGTTGATCGTGCTCTGCTTGCCGTCCGCGCCGACCGCGGTGCCGGACCAGGTGTACGTCTTCCCGTAGCCGAGCGGTTCGGCGACCGTCCAGCTGTGCTTGTCCTCGGCGAGGCGCCCGGCAACCTGCTTGCCGTCCGGGTTGGTGAGCGTGACCGCTTGCAGCTCGCCATCGGCGATGCTGACCTGCGCGGCGTCCGCGGGAGCGACGTCCCGCGCACCGTCGGCCGGCTGCACGGTGAGCTTGGCGGACGTGGCCGCGGTCTGCTGCGCGTCGGTGGAGCCCGGCTGCCCCGGGGCGCCGTCCGGTCCCGCGTCACCGCTGCACGCGCTCAGCGTCAGCATCGCGGCCAGCCCCAGCGCGACCAGCGCGAGCGGGCCGCGTCGCTTGTGGAGTTTTGTCACTGTCGAAGCCCCTTCTCCCCTGTCGCCAGACAGACGCGCGCCGGTAGGCGATCGTTGACGCAGAGGAGTGTGACTCCTGCCACTATCGAGGGGCTTCGGTGTCAGAACGCTGCGCTTGGCTGCGTATTTCTCAACCGATCGAGCGGAGTGCGCCGGAGATCGGGTGACGTACTCCGCCACCGGGTCACTGGTGCGCGGGGCTCCGGCGGTCCCAGTTCCGGTCGAAGCGGTGCTGGTCGGTATCCGCGACACCGGTGTGGTCGGCGAACTGGCGGCGCTCCTGCGAAGCCGCTTGGGCCTCCCAGGCGAGGCGCTCGAGCACCCATTCCCGGGCCAGCGCCTGCGGCGACGTGCCGCGCTCCTCGGCGAGGTCCTTGAGCTGGGAGCTGGCGATGAGGTTCATCCGCAGCTGGTAGACCTGCGCCTCACCGAAGCGCTTACCGGTCCCGGTGCTCTCCGGGCCGGTTTCCGGCGCGAGGGCGGCCAGGTAGCTGGTGAGCTCGTGGTCCGCGACGGCGCTCTGCGTTTCCTTGTCCGGCGAGTTCCGGTGCTTGCCCGGGTTGACCGGCTTCAGGTTGGTCCGGGTGTTCCGGCGTCCGAGAGAGGGAAGAGGCACCCGGACACGATAACGGTTGGGTCTCGGAACGACCCTCATTGTGGCGCAGGACACAGGGGTCGCCTTCGGGAAAAGGCTCCCGGAAATGGAGAGGCCCCCGCGCCAGGGGGAGGAACGCGGGGGCCGGAGGGGATCTCCACAGGCGCTGACCGGGGGTGTGTCAGCACGTCGATTGTTACATGACGCGGCCCGATGACGCGAGTGCTGGACGAGAAAAAATGCCCCTCCGCGCCATTGTGGCGTCACCTCCCGTTCATCTCGGAGTCCCGCGGAATGGGAACGTTGCGTATTCGCAGGTTCACTCTGCGGGGGGCTGCGGCGCCGGCGTTCCGCTCGCTAGCCTCGCGCCAGTTGCTGGTCCGGCAGTCCTTCGAGGAGGAGCCATGAGCGGGTCTGTGGAAGTTCGGCAGTTCCTCCTTCGCTACGAAGGCGGCGATCCGGTCGGAACCGGCGTGCCGGTGCAGCGTGCGGGACAGGCCGATGCGCCCCGCGTCTCGGACGACCAGGTGCGGCGGGCGCGGCTGGCGGTTGCCGCGGGGGCGATCGACGCGCAGGACTGTGCCCTGTTGCTGGACATGCTGGGGCTGGCGCCGGACGACGACGGCGTGAACCCGGTGCAGCGCTGAAATCAGGTCAGGGGTGCGCCCCCTGGCCGCACCCCTGACCACCCCAGGACCGGAAAGATACCGGCGCCGAGCCGTCCGGGGCAAACAATTTTTCACCAACTTCCCATGCTGTCGGCATAATTACCGTCACGCCGGCGGTGGCCCATCTGTGCGCACGTTTCGAGCCCGAGTTATGGTAACAGTGTTACCAAACGAAGGGAGCGAGCCATGTCGGTGGAAACCGCGCGCGAGATCCGGCCCGCGGTGCAGGTGTGGGGCGGGAAGTTCATGACCTCGCCGGAACTGGCTGAGGTGGAGCGCGAAGTGGGGCTGGCGCAGCGCGCCTTGTACTTCCGCGGGCGGTCCGCGGTGCTGGGTGATCCGCCGCCCGCCGTGGTCGCCGAGCTGTTCGGCATCTTCCCCCGGTGGATCATCGACCTGGTCCTGCCGCCGGCGACCGAGGCGATCGGCGCGGCCGCGGCGGTTTCGGCCTACACCGAGGCGCTGGCCCGGTGGTCGAAGACGCACCTGCGGGCGTCGTCGCTGGCCGAGTTGCTGCCCCGGCTGGTGGAGGCGGCGGACGCGAGCGGGCTGGCGTTGTTCGCGGGCTGGCAGCAGGTCGCGTGGCCGTCCGACCCGGTCGCGCGGATCGGGCACGGGCTGATGGTGCTGCGCGAGTACCGCGGCGGGCTGCACTTCGCGGCCCTGCGCGCGGTCGGGTTGACGGTGCCCGAGGCGGCGGTGGCCGACCCGGAGGGCGGACGCGGGCGGCTGCTGCGCACCGCGTGGTCGCCGGATGCGGCCGACGAGCTGATCGCCCGCGCCCGGCGCCGACCGGACCTGGACGGCCGCTGGCGGCAGGCGCAGGCGCTGACGGACGAGCGGATGGGGGAGCTGCTCGAGGTCCTGACGAAGACGGAACGCGCGCAACTGGTCGCCGCGCTGGCCGCGCTGGGGTGACGGCGAGCCCCTCGCCTCGGCGGTGCCGTCCGCGGGCCGGCGCACTCCGCCATGGTCCCGGAAGCGGTGTTTTTGCTGGTCAGCCCGCGGTTTTCGCGTTAAGGGATACCGGGTGGAAGGGCGGTTTGGAGGTGTCCTATGCTTGTACTCGCTCCCAGGGGGACCTGAGAGCGCGGTCGGTCGGTCACCCGAGCCGGCCGGGCTCCCATCGTCTAGCGGCCTAGGACTCCGCCCTTTCAAGGCGGCAACGCGGGTTCGAATCCCGTTGGGAGTACGCAAGACAATTGCATAAGGCCCTGTGGCGCAGTTGGTTAGCGCGTCGCCCTGTCACGGCGAAGGTCGCGGGTTCGAGTCCCGTCAGGGTCGCTTCAGCGTCTGGCTTCAGCCGGCGTTTCCGGCCAGGTAGCTCAGTTGGTACGAGCGTCCGCCTGAAAAGCGGAAGGTCGCCGGTTCGACCCCGGCCCTGGCCACCTTCCGAAGAGCCGCTCCGACGCAGGTCGGGGCGGTTTTTTCATGCCTTGGGTCTCCCGCGGCTCTGCCCGGCGTTGACCTTGGTTGACCCCGGATTGCCGCCCCTTGGGGCACGCGGGGGGCACGGCCCTTCTCCCCTCCCCACTCCTTCGGGCTGAGGTGATCTCCTCGCGGCGCGGGTTCACCCCTGCCAGGCCGGGTGGTGCCGGTCAAGGGTCTGCCGGAGGCCGCGAAGCGCCCTTGACCGGTGCCGGCCGGGCTGGCTGCCCTCGGGGCGCGCCGTGAGGAGATCATCGGACTGGTCCGTTCGGCTGATCTCTGAAGCGGTGCCGGGGTCCGGGGCGGAGCCCCGGGTGGTGGCACTGACAAGATGCTGCAGGACTGGGCGGGGGTGAGCTGGATGCGTCGGACACATCAGAACGACTTGCCGCCGGCGAATCTTCGACTGGAGTGGTACCGATACCGCGTCGCGCGACTGATCGATGATCAGGGCGGTCACGCCGGCTGGATCTTCGTGGAGCCGCGACCGTATTCGCTCCAGACTGGTGGACACCTGTGGTGGCGTCGGTGGTCTGCGCCTCGGTACGCGGCCTTCGTGAGCATCATCGTTCCCTGGCATTGGCTTAGGGCGACGGACGAGGTGATTGAGCCGGACATCCTTGACGCCGAGCTGGACGATTGGGATGCGGGCCGGTATGAGTTCGACGGCCAGGTCTTCGCTCTAGAGTGGCTGGATGACGAGGAGTCTGCCCGTCTGGCCGCCTCTGAGTTCTCGTTCCGACTGTGATGCTCGCCGGGCGGCGTCGCGCTGAGCCAAGGTTCGGTCGCCGCGACGGCGGGGCCGCCGGCCGGAGCGGAGCGGGAGGCCGGGCGGCCACCGCTGCGGCGCGCTTGCGCGCCGCCTTGATCCCATAGAGCCAAGTTCGGCACGAACCAGCACCGTTACCACTCCGACACGCTTCGGCAGCCTGAGCACGGGCCGCCTTTGAGCGGACTTTGGGTGTACTGTCACTCTGTCACTTGCCTCAAAGGAGTCTCAAACGATGACCACGGTGCTGGCGGAACTGAAGGCCGTCCTCGGCGGACGGGCGGCATCTAAGGTCGAGACTGAGAAACTTGACTTCAAGGAGCAGAAGTCCAACCCGAAAGAGGCTTTCAACGATCTTGCTGAGGCAGCGGTCTGTTTTGCTAACGGCAGCGGAGGAACGATCGTTGTAGGCGTGGTTGACAACAAGTCGGGCGCTGAAGCCTTCGTCGGGTGCGACTTAGATGCCGCAGCATTGCGGTCGAGGATTCACCAGCTTACAAATCCGGGTCTTTTAGTAGACGTTGAAGAAGTTGTGTTTGCTGAGAAGCGACTCTTGGAGATCAGGGTTCCCGAAGGGCTTGAAGTTTACTCTACGACAAAGGGTTATACTTACCAGAGAATCAATACCGATTGCATGCCGATGCGGCCCTCCGATGTTGCTCGTCTGACGGAAGAGCGTCGCGGAATAGATTGGTCCGCTGGTTCGAGTGGGCGGTCAGTCGATGAAGTCGATCCTCTGGCGATCAGGTATATACGTCGCCTTTTATCGGCTTCGACAGATCAAAAGCGGCAACGGTACGCTGACTTTAACGATATCGACTTGTTGCGAGCTTTGAAGGCTGTGGCTGACGATGGTTGCCTGACAAAGTCCGGAGAGATACTTTTCTGCAATCCTGAATCCGGCTCACTCGACGAGTTGGTTGTTTACCAACACAAGCCGACCCAGTCAGGGGAAGTCGATTCCATCGTACGGCTCCAGGGGCCAGCGGTAACGGCATTCGAGGAGCTTGTGCAGCTTATCCGTACTCGCCAGGGAATTACCCCTGTGACATTGCCAGACGGGCAACAATTGCAGATCGAGGATTATCCTTCTGCTGCTGTCCGTGAAGCCGTCGCCAATGCCTTCATTCATGGTGACTGGAGGTTGCGTGTACCGATTCAGGTCGAGCATTCGCCTCAGTATCTCCGTATCGATTCGCCGGGCCCTCTCGTCTCAGGTATTACGGTTAGCAATATTCTGACACATGGCTCTAGGGCGAGATTTCCTGCTTTGGCTGCCGGGTTTCGCATCCTCGGCCTGGCGGAGGAGGTAGGGCAAGGTGTCGACCGGATGTACAGGGAGATGATCCGATCAGGTCGTGATATTCCAATCATCACAGAAGATCCAAGTAGGGTCTCGGTGCTTTTTCGAGGGCAACCGCCCAAAGTGAGGATCGCCAAATTCCTTGCAACACTTCCTGCGCCTGAGCAGAACGACACCGATACTCTGCTCATAGTGCGGTATCTTTGCGAGAAGAAAACTGTGAGAGCAGATGTGATTGCCGCCGAGATTCAGCGGAGCGATGAGGAGGCGCAAGCGGTTCTTCTCCGCCTATCAACAGATCCAGTTAATATTCTCGAGCCCACTCGGGGGACTATGAACCGCAGATTCCCTTCGTATAGGCTTCGCGCCGAGGTGATCACTCAACTAGGAAATGCTGTAGCATATCACAGTCGAGCAACCGATGATATTGATAAGAAGATCATCGATCACATCAATGACTATGGTGAGATCAATAATCGAACGATCCAACGATTGTTCGACCTTGATGTTTACCAGGCGCGGGATATTCTACGTGACTTGGTTGGGCGGGAGATTATCTCCCGTAGCTCAACTCAGAAGCGCGGAACTGCGGTGAAGTATTCGGCTGGCCCCAAATTTCCGGATAGTAAGCGCCGCAAGAAGGCTGCAGGTTCAACGGGTTCACGTAAGCGCGACGATACTTTGTTCTGATTGCCTTGCATGTACGCCTTCATCTCCTCGGAGGCGAAGGGTTGGCGAAGGCAAGAGCTTTGTCGTCGTGGCGTTTCGCGCGTGGGAGTTTTTCGGCATTTGGATCAGCCTTGCTCTCCCATGCGTGGCACCGTTTAAGAATGTCGCTCGGTTGTATGCTCGTGCGGGGGTTCGTGTAGTCTAATTGGTCCACGAGGCCGAGGTGCTGCATTGTGTTGAACGCACCATCAGTTGCTAACAATAGCCAGTTGGTGTCGGTGAATCGTTTGGTGGTAGACAGAGCTTCGCGTGCTGCTGTTGGTTCAGTTTCGGCGATCCAGTAGCCGCCGGGTTTGTTGCGATACTTGCCTTGCTGCGTCTGTAGATCACGGAGCAACCTGTGGTGTTCGTCGTCGAAGCCGTGGCCGGCGGCGAGGCGTTCGCGGTACTTGCGGCGGGGTTCGAGGTCCAGGTGGTCGATTCGGTCATCGGTGAGGATCTCCCCGCCGGGGAGGATCACGGTGTTGTCGCCGAGAAGCAGCAGGTCAAGGTGCTCGTCGCGTTCGCGGGCGACCGTGACCGTGCTCGATGGCGACTCCCCTGCCTTCAGGTCGTAGTGGGCCGCGGTGGCCTTGATTCCCCCGGCCAGGATCTCTTGCAGGTCCGCGGCCGGATCAACCGTGAGGGCGTCGGCGAGGAAGCGGCCGAGGTAGTCGGCATAGGCGGAGGCTGGGACGGGTACCGGGACGAAGGCGGATGCGCCGTCGAGGAGGATGACCGCGTGCGGGGTCACGAAGATCTTGTCGGCGCTCTCCTCCATCGGTGGGAGCTGCGCGGTTGTGACTCGCATGTGTTCACCAAACGTAGGGTCCTGCGGCAAGTTCGCTGTCGGTGATGGTCAGCCCGTCGTAGGTCGCTCGCACGACCAGCGACATCGGCTGTTGTCCGACCTGCCGGAACACGTCGGCGAGATGCGCTCGGAGGTAGTGCGTCGCGCCGAGTGATCCGATGCCGTGGATACCCGCGATGTGGACGATCACACGGTTGTCGATCATGTGCCGGGCCACATACGCCACGTCGGCCGACTGCGGCGCGGGCTCGTCGGACGGCGAACCAATCCGCGTGCCGTCCTCCCGCTGCTCGATCCACCACCGGCCGTTGTCCTCGGTCATCGCCAAGGTGGGATCGCGGGAGAGCAGGTCAGCGCCGATGGGAGCGGACTTCGGACCGCACACGACGATCGTGTCTCCGGTCGGCGGCTCGGTCCGGTCGGGCTCGATCTGGTAGCGGGAGGTCGCAAGCGAGAGCGCCGTCAACAGCGCTTCGAGCTGGTTGGCGGTCTCGGCGTCCTCGGCCGCGATCAACGGGCGTTCACGATCGGTCGTCTGGTACCGGTACGGCACGCCGATGCTCACCGGGCCGACGCCGAAGTACGCTCGCTCGGCGGCGGGTGCGGTGCTGCGGATCTGCGTGATTCGGCCCTTCGTAATGCCAAGCGCTCCGGCGATCTCGGTGTAGCTCATGCCCAGCTCGCGGTGCGCTTCCTCGATCGCGGCCTTCCGGAGCCGCGCCAGCTCGGTCGCTCGTTGCTGGTAGGTCGTGAGCAGCTCGGTTGCGCGCTTGCCCCGGCGGATCGGGTCGGGGTCGCGCCGGACGCTGTCGAAGTCCTCGGTGCTCACAAGGTCGGAGTTTAGACCCCCTTGACGCGTCCCGTCAGGGGCCGGTACATTGCTGTTTAGACCCCCTAGACACGGCAGGGTGCACTATGGAGCGGGTGTTTAGGGGCCTAAACCGGCCGAGAGGGCCACGGCACGAGGAGTTCGAAGAGATGGCGATCAGCAGGGGGCACCGGTTCCGGGTCGAGTTCGATGAGGCGTTTCCGCAGGGTCTGGTGATGGTGGGTGAGGTGTCGCCGGACAACGAGTACCAGTCGCGGGAGGACCGAGCGGCGGGTCGTCCGGCTCGGCAGCGGGTGGACGAGATCACGGGTAAGCGGCAGTGGAAGGTCACGGTGACCGACCCGTCGGAGCCGAACGCGAAGCGGGCTTCGTTCGAAGTCACGTTGCTGGCCGATGTCCAGCCGGTGCCGACGACCAGCGAGGTGCTGCCGGGGATGCGCCCGGTTGAGCTGGAGGGGCTGACCGCGGAGCCGCGTGTGGCTGGCAACGGTGAGTTCAAGTACCAGTCGTACGTGTTCCGGGCGTCCGGCTTCAAGGCGGTCAACGCGGGTGGTGGCCGGGGCAAGTCGCAGGGCGGGCCGGCTGAGTCGGCCAAGGCCGCGTGACGGATGTGGTCACGATGACGTGTCACGACACCAAGCCGCCCAAGTTTCGGCTGAACGAGCAGCCGGGTCCGCCGGGCTACATGTACGAGAACGTCGCGAACCACGTGGCGGCGCGGATCGAGGCGGGGGAGCTGCCTCCGCACACCCCGCTGGCGAGCGAGCGGGAGTTCGCCAAGGAGTACGGCGTCTCGCTCGGCACCGCCCGCCACGCGATCGAGATCCTGCGCAAGCGCGGCCTGGTGATCACGATCCCGTCCAAGGGCACGTTCGTGACGGACCGGCGGAGTTCCTGAACCCGGCACGGGGACGAGTGAAGGAGTGTGACCGTCCCGCTCGTCCCCGTGCCATCCCACCCACGACCACGAGGGGAGGTGATGGTGGTGTCGCCGAGGCTACCGCGCTCCCGGCGCCGCTGGTTCGTCCGGCGTCGGTGCTGGATCTGCGGAGGACGGCAACGAGTGATGCGAGACAAAGTGCTTGTTTGTAAGGCCTGCCAACGGAAGTCGGTCGAAGGCCTCCAAGTCCAGATAGGACGAAAGCTAACGCGCGAAGGGTTCGTGCGGCGATGTCGTGCGCCCTGATTCACGTCCCGAGTTGTTAGGCGCAGAAGCGGTACCTGGCTACCAACCTTTCCCGCTTCTGCGCTGTCCACACCTGACGGAGCAGACGTTGAAGACCATAGACAACCGTACACAACGAGCGTCAAGAGACCGCGTCCCGACGCGGTGTGGTGCGTGCCGCAAGTTCGCCCGTTTGGCACCGGGGGACACTGAGTGCGCTACGTGCGCGGGGCGGCTGCCCCTGGACATTCCGTCTGGGGGTGGCCGCTGATGGACGCGCACACCCTCGGAGTTCTCCTGCTCGGCAGCGGTGCCCTGGCCGTGGTCGTCTGGGTGCTGCACAAGCTCGGCAAAGCCCTGGCCGGCCTCGCCGAAACCCTCGCCGCGGTCGCGGTGGTGTTCCTGGCGTTGTGGTGGCTGTGCAAGGGCCTGTTCTGGGTCGTCGCGCAGATCGTGATGCACCCACGCACCAGCCTGACGGTGGTCGCGGTGGCGGCCTGGTGCTATTGGCTCGGCTGGCTCTCGCTGGTCGTCACCGTGACGGTGGTGGCGTCGGGCCTGGCGTCCTGGCGGTGGTTCCACCTCGTGTCCTACGACCAGTGGGCCGGGCGGGTGCTGCGGACGTGGTGGCAGAAGTGGGCGATCTACATGCCCAAGCTGCCCGAGTGGCTGCACGCCTGCGGCCTGAGCGTGAAGGACGACGCGATCCCCGTCGACGTGACAGTGACGCTGGTGGGGCGCAAGAAGGTGTCCCGGGAGCAGCGGTCAGCTGGGGTGCGCGTGCCGAAGGTGACGCGGGTGAAGTCCGGGCCGTCCTGGGATGAGGTGCAGGTCCGGTTGATGCCGGGGCAGAAGCCGGAGGACTTCGACGACGCCGCCCGAGCCCTGGCCTCGGCTCGGAAGGTCAGCCGGTGCCAGGTGCGGGAAATCGCCCCGAACGTCGTGTCGATCGACTTCCAGCGCCGCAACCTGCTCGCCGCGCCCGTGCCGTGCCCGGAGCTCGGGGAGCGGGCGGTGGATCTGCGGCGGGTGTGGTCCGGGCGCACCGAGTACGGGCAGGACTGGCACGTCCCGCTGCACGGCTCCGGCAGTCACACCCTCGTCGCCGGGGCCTCGGGGGCGGGCAAGAACTCGGTGATGTGGTGCCCCCTGGTGTCGATCGCCCCGGCGATCCGGGACGGCCTGGTGCGGGTCTCCGGCATCGACCCGAAGGGCATGGAACTTGCCTACGGGCGCGGAATCTTCCATCGCTACGCGGTGACGCCCAAGGACGCGCTGGAAGTCCTGGACGAGTTGGTAGCCGCGATGGATGCCCGCAAGACGGAGTTCGCCGGGCGGGTCCGGAACGTCCCGATCAGCACCGAGAACCCGCTGGAGCTGGTCGAGTTCGACGAAATCGGCGCACTCACGAAGTACACCGACCGCAAGACGCGTGAGCAGATCGTGGAACGCGTCGCGCTGCTGACCACGCAGGGCAGGGCGCTCGGGTTCACAGTCCGCGGCTATGTGCAGGAGCCGACGAAGGACACGGTGCCGGTGCGGGAGCTGTTCCCCCGCCGCATCTGCCTCCGCGTCACCGCGAAATCCCACGTCGGCATGGTTCTCGGAGACCAGGCCTATGAGCGGGGTGCGTGGGCGAACCGGATCGCCGAGACCGAAGCCGGCGTCGGCTACGTCTGGGGCGAAGGACTGCGCGAACCCCTGCGCGTCCGGGCCGGCTGGGTGCCCGACGACACCGTGAAGGCCCTGGAAGCCTTCGTCACCGGCCGGATGGTGATCGGGGGTGCGGCCGCATGACCAGCCACGACGTGTTGCCCTACCTCGATGCGCTGCGGGATCACCTCGTCCGGCATGCGGTGCCCTCGCCGGTGTCGGTGGAGTGCACGACCTGGCGGGAGCCCGAGGCGGTGCACCTGCACGAGCTCGGTTTGGACGGGCTCGCCTCGGCGCTGCTGGGCTGGGCGCGAACGCTCGACGGCGTGACCCTGACCGCCCTCCGGCATGAGGATGCCCCGTCGGTGCATCTGACCTTGGTCGGCCGGATGGCGACCGGCGTTCCGGTGCACGTCTGGGGCGCGGTCCGGTACGAGCGGGCGGTGTTCCCGGACCTGCCGCGCGGGGTGGAGCAGGACGTGGAACTGGCCACCCTGCACGGCTGGGCCCGGCGGGAGGTGGCTGCGTGAGCACTCGTGCTGAGCGGATGCGGTTGCCGCTGTCCACCGAGGTCATGAAGGCCACCGCCGAGAAACACGGGGTGTGCGTGCGGCCGTTCACGATGGAAGTCGGGGACCCGGGCACCGGCGAACTCCGCTATGTCGCCGTGCCCTGCGGCTCCACCGTGGAGAGCGTGTGTGGGCCGTGTGCGAAGAAGGCCAAGGCGTTGCGGATGGCGCAGTGCCGGGAGGGCTGGCACCTGACCGAGGAACCCGACTTCACCCCGGCCCCGCCCACGGCTGAGCAGAAGGAGTTGATGGAGTTCCGCGCCGATCTGGTGGCGCGGTATCGGGAGGCGGTCGAGCACGGGGAGGAGGGCCAGGCCGACGAACTCCGGGAGGAGATCCGCGGCGTGGATGAGGAACTTCGGCAACTCGGCATGCGCGGCCGGTTGCCCTCGCCGGATCTGCCCTCGAAGCGGCCGGTGAAGCGGTCGACCAAGCGGCGGCAGGATGCGCCCAACCTGCCCCGGAGGAAGGTCGCCAAGACCACCGTGGGCCGGGAGTACGCGGGCAAGTTCCGGCCGTCGATGTTCGTGACGCTGACCTGCGACACCTACGGCCGGGTCCGGGAGGACGGCACACCCGTCGATCCGTCGAGCTATGACTACCGCAGGGCGGCGCGGGATGCGGTGCACTTCGCCTCGCTGGTGGATCGGTGGTGGCAGAACCTCCGCCGCGTCGTCGGCTGGGATGTCCAGTACTTCGCGACCGTGGAACCGCAGAAGCGCACCGCCCCGCACCTGCACGCGGCGTTGCGGGGGTCGATCCCGCATGAGGTGCTGCGGCAGGTCACGGAGGCCACCTACCACCAGGTGTGGTGGCCGAAGCATGACGAGCTGATCTATAGCGGGGATCGGCTGCCCGTGTGGGATGCGCGGGTGAAGGGGTTTGTGGATCCGGAGAAGCACGAGCCGTTGACGCCGTGGGAGGAGGCGGTGGAGGAGGTCGAGGAACCCGCGCACGTGGTGACGTTCGGGCGGCAGGTGCACTCCAAGGGCATCCTCGGCGGCACCGAAGAAGCCGGACGCCACATCGGCTACCTCACCAAGTACCTCACCAAATCCACCGGCGAGGTGGTCGAGGCAACCTCGGCGAGGCAGCGGGAACACCACGACCGGCTCCACGCCGAACTCGCGATCACCCCGTGCTCCCCTCGGTGTGCGGTGTGGCTGCTCTACGGCGTACAGCCGCTGGGGGCGACCAGCCGGATGACTCCGGGGCACTGCAAGGGGCGGGCGCACCGCCGGACCACCCTCGGGCTGCCCGGCCGGCGGGTGCTCGTCTCGCGCAAGTGGTCGGGCAAGTCCCTTGCCGATCACAAGGCGGACCGGAAGGCGTTCGTCCGGGACATGCTCGCAGGCGTCGGCATCGTCAAGCCCGAACAGGACACCTCGCGGCTGATCTGGCGCAAGGTCCAACCCGGCGACCGCGACGCACCACCAAGGGCACACCTGCTCATGCGAGCCATCGCAGAACGGATCACCTGGAAAGCCGAGTACGACCGAGCACTACTCGCGGCAGGCCCACCACCAGGCAGTCCAGAAACTTCGGCAATTCGGCTGGCGGCGTAGGCGGAGGGGGACATGCAGAAGAAGTACCTGACGGTCGAAGAGGCCGGTGAGTACCTGAACACGGGGGTTCGGTTCGTGCGACGGTTGATCGCGGAACGGCGGATCGCGTTCCACAAGATCGGCGTTCACGTTCGGCTGGCTGTTGACGACCTGGAGGCGTTCGTGCAGGCAGGCCGGGTCGAGCCGGTCGAGGTGCGCTGGTCCGGCGGGAGGGCTGCTTGATGGCGAGCAGCAAGGGACGCCGGAGGTTCGGGAAGGTCCGGAAGCTGCCTTCGGGCCGGTGGCAGGCATCGTTCATCGCGCCGAACGGAAAGCGGCAGTACGCGCCGAACACTTTTCGGACGAAGACTGATGCCGATCGCTGGCTCGTCGGGGTCGAGGCGGACATCAGCCGCGGGGCTTGGCTGGATGACAAGCTCGGCCGGGAAACGTTCGGCAACTGCGCCGATGCCTACCTCCGGGACAACCCGGACGTGGGGGACCGCTGGGAGGAGACGTGCCGGCGGAACATGCGCCTGCATATGACGGAGCTGTTTGACCTGCCGTTGATCGCGATCACTCCGCCGGTCGTGCGGAGCTGGTACGGCAAGGCGCTGGCGGGGACGGGAGGGAAGACCTCCATCGCTCAGTCGTACCGGTTCCTGCGGGCGGTGATGAACCAGGCGAAGCGGGACGGGGCGATCCAGGTCAACCCGTGCCAGATACCGGGCGCTGGGTCCGACAAGGCCAAGGAACGGGGGATCGCCACACCGGGCCAGGTGGCGGAGCTGGTCGACGCGATCACTCCTCGATACCGGGCGGCCGTCCTGCTCGCCGCTTGGTGCGGGCTGCGGCGTGGGGAGGTGTGCGGGCTCCGGACCGAGGACGTGGACCTGGTCGGTGGGGTGATCACGGTGCGCAAGAACCGGGTGGAGCTGTTGGAGAGCCCGAAGAAGTACGACAAGGACCCGAAGACGGATGCGGGGCGCCGGGAGATCGCGTTTCCTCCGCATCTCAAGCCCTACCTGGTCGAGCACATGACCAAGTGGGCGGGAACGGAGCGATTCTTCGTGGGCCGCGACGGTCAGCCGATGCGGGGCAACGCGGTCTATCAGGCGTTCGTCCGTGCCCGGAAGCGCGTCGGTGTGGACGTGTCCTTCCACGACCTGCGCCACACCGGACAGACGCTCGCCGCGAGCACTGGCGCGACGCTGGCGGATCTCAAGAAGCGGCTCGGGCACTCGTCGGCTGCGGCTGCGCTGCGCTACCTCCACGCGGTCGAGGGGAGGGACAAGGAACTGGCCGGGGAGCTGAGCAAGCTGGCCGAACGGGGCGACGCGATCAAGCTCCCGAAGACGATCATCGTGAAGCACTGATTGGGGCACGCGGGGTGCACGAACCGGCCGTGCACCCCGCCTGACCAGCGGAAACATCTGCGCCTGAAAAGCGGAAGGTCGCCGGTTCGACCCCGGCCCTGGCCACCGCTAGAGCAGCACAAACGGCCCCCACCGAGCACGGTGGGGGCCGTTTGGCGTCCGGCTCGTTGCATTTGTCGTTGCAGTTGGCCGCGATCAGGTCGTCGTCAGGACGCCCAGAGGTAGCCGTTCAGCCGCTCCGCGATATCGCGGCGGAGCCCTCCGGTGATGTGCTGGTACCGCTTCGCCATGGCACTGTTTGACAGCCCATGAGGTCGAGCACCGTTCGGTCGGGCACCCCGAGGATGAGCAGCACTGTGGCGGCGGTGGGCGAGCGCCGTAGAGTCGAGGTCTGCTATTGGCCGCCTCGTCCATACTGGACCGTCGCGCTGACCTGGACCTGGCCGGAGTGCACCGCGTCCTGCCGAGCCTGCCGCGACCGGGCGATCGACAGCAGTCGCCGCAGCGTGCGAGCATCTGCCCGTGGGCGGACATTGACGGGAGGCGGCAGCGATGTCGCACGGGCACGGTCACCGATCTCCATGGGCGCGGCTGCGCCGGTTCACGCCGCACAGCCACGACAGCGCCGACCGGTTCGACAACGCGCTGGAAACCAGCAATCGCGGCATGCGCACGCTCGTCCGGTCGTTCCTGGCGCTGTTCGGCACCGCCGTCGCGCAGGCGGTCGTCGTGCTGTTCACCGGCTCGGTCGCGCTGCTCGGCGACACCATCCACAACTTCGCGGACGCGCTCACCGCGCTCCCGGTCGGTGTCGCCTTCGCGCTCGGCCGCCGTGCCGCGAGCCGCCGGTTCACCTACGGGCTCGGCCGCGCCGAGGACCTCGCCGGGGTGCTCGTCGTGTTGATCATCGCCGCGTCGGCGGTACTGGCCGGCTACGAAGGCGTCCGGCGCCTCGCCGACCCGCGGCCGGTCACCGGGTTGTGGGTGGTCGCCGCGGCCGGTGTGATCGGGTTCCTCGGCAACGAGCTGGTCGCCCGGTGGCGCATCGCGGTCGGCCGCCGCATCGGCTCGGCGGCCCTGATCGCCGACGGGCTGCACGCCCGCACCGACGGGTTCACCTCCCTGGCGGTGGTGCTCGGCGCGGCCGGCGTCGCGCTCGGGTTCCCGATGGCCGACCCGATCGTCGGGCTCGTCATCACCGCCGTGATCCTGCTGGTGCTGCGCGACGCCGCGAAGGAGGTGTTCCGGCGGTTGCTGGACGCGGTCGACCCCGCCACCGTCGACCTGGTCGAGCGCGTCGCCCGCGAGGTGGACGGCGTGCGGGCGGCGGGTGAGGTCCGGATGCGCTGGATCGGCCACCGCCTGCGCGCCGAACTGTCCGTCGCGGTCGACCCCGCCCTGACCGTCACCGCGGCGCACCACCTCGCGCACCAGGTCGAGCGCCGGCTGACGCAGCGCGTTCCGCGGCTGACCGCCGCGGTCGTGCACACCGAACCGGCGCTGGGCGCCGAGCAGGCGCACCAGCTCGCCGGTCCACAGTAGAAAATCTCTGTGAACTAGATCACTTGCTCCGCACATTGATTGCCGCTATTGTGCTTCCTTGGTTCAGTGGATCTCGAACACATTCGACAGGAACTGGCTGCCTTCTCCGGTACCCGGCTCGCCGAGGCGAGCGGGACCGTCTTCGCTCTGTACGACCCCAACGGTGATCTGCCACCCCAGCGGCAGCTGCCGTGGGCGACCATCGTCACCGCGGACACCGAGTTCGACAACGCCTCGGACCTCGACCGGCCCGGCGTCTTCCGGCTCAACATCGGCCTGACGCGTGCCCGGTTCGGCGAGGTCGTGCCGCCGGGGGACTACGACGTGACCGCCCTGGACGTGCTGTTCCCGCACCCCGTCTACGCCGGGCAGCACTGGGTCTGCGTGATCAACCCCGACCGCACCTGGCCGGCCGCCCGGAAACTGCTGGACGAGGCGTACGAGTTCGCGGTGCGGAAGTTCGACAACGCCGAGCGGCGGCGCCGGTAGCCTGCCCGCATGGACGTACGGCGCCGGCGGGTCGCGGCTCAGCTCCTCGACCGGACGCACACCCTCGGCCTGGTCGGCGCCGTGCGTCACCTCGTGGCCGTGCAGGCGCAGGACCCGGCCGCCGTCCCGCTCGCGCTGCGCGCCCGGGTCCCCGGCGCGACCGCCACCGAACTGGAAACCGCGCGCCACCAAGGAGAGCTCGTCCGCTGCTGGGGGCCGCGCGGCACCCTGCACCTCGTGGCCCGCGACGACCTGAACTGGCTGTACCCGCTGGTCAAACCGAACCCGGCGAACTCGCTCCGCCGGCTCCGGCAACTCGACGTGGACCGGGCGGAGCCGGCCAGGGCGGCCACCGCGCTCGCCGGACAGGGCCCGCTCACCAAGGCCGAACTCGGCGAGCGGCTCGGTGCCGAGGGGCAGGCGATCGTCCACCTGGCGATGCTCGCGGCCGCCGAAGGGCTCGTCGTGCTCGGGCCGGAGCGGGCGGGCAAGCCGACCTACGTGCACGCCGCCGACTGGCTGGGCGCACCGCTGCCGACCCGGCCGCGCGACGGGGCGCTCGACCGACTCGTCGCCCGGTACCGGGCCGCCCACGAACCAGCCGAGCCGGCGGATCTCGCCGCCTGGTCAGGACTGCCGCTCGCCCCGCTGCAAGCCGCCTGGCGACCCTCCACAGCAGACACCAGGGAGGCCGGGCCGGTGGTGCGCCTGCTCCCCGCCTTCGACGAGTACCTGCTCGGCTGGCGCACCCGCGACCACGCGGTTGCCCCGGAACACCGCAAACTCGTCCACCCCGGTGGCGGCATCATCAAGGCGGCCGTCCTCGTCGACGGCCGCGTCGCCGGTACCTGGACCCGCGCCGGGGACGGTATCGACGTGCAGCCCTTCGCGCCACTGCCGGACCTCACCGCGGAGATCGAGGACCTGCGCCGGTTCGCCGGAAAATGAGTCGATCACCGCGCCCGCGGCCACTACCCTGGCGCACGTGACCAGCCCCGAGTCGGACAGAAGCTAGCGGATCACCCCGCTACTGCTGTTTTCCGACTCGGGAGCTTTGTCATGCCCTTTGCCGTGTACCTGCTCGGGCTCGCCGTCTTCGCCCAGAGCACCTCGGAGTTCATGCTGTCCGGCCTGGTCCCGGACATCGCCGCCGACCTGCGCGTCTCGATCGCCGACGCCGGGTACCTGACCTCGGCGTTCGCGGTCGGGATGATCGCCGGTGCGCCGCTGCTCGCGATCCTCGCGCGGCGCTGGTCGCAACGCCGCGCCGTCACCGCGTTCTTGGTGGTCTTCGCCGCCACGCACGTGCTCGGCGCGCTCACCTCCAGCTATGCCGTCCTGCTCGGCGCCCGGATCGTCGCGGCACTGGCCAACGCCGGGTTCTGGGCGCTGGCCACCACGGTCGCCGTCGGACTGGTCGCCGCGGACGCCAAGGGCCGGGCGATGTCCGTCCTCATGGGCGGCGTCACCCTCGCCTGCGTGGTGGGCGTTCCCGGCGGCGCCGTGCTCGGCCAGGCGTGGGGCTGGCGTTCCGCGTTCTGGGCCGTGGCCGCGCTGGCCGTCGTGGCCACGCTCGCCGTCGTGCGCACCATCCCGGTGTCCAAACCGGACACCCCGGCGACCGCGGTCCGTCCGTTGCTGCGCCGTCCGCTGCTGCTCACCTACGCCACCAACGCGTTGGTCCAGGGCGCCACCTTCGCCTCGTTCACCTACCTCGCGCCGCTGGTCACGGAGGTGACCGGACTGCCGGGCGCGTGGGTGCCGGGCTCACTCGTGCTGTTCGGTGCCGGTGCGTGCGCCGGCATCGTGTTCGGCGGCCGCGTCGCCGACGCCCGGCCACGCACCGTGCTGCTCGCCGGCACCAGCGCACTGGCGGTGGGCTGGGTCGTGCTCGCGGTGGGCGCCTCCAGCGCGGTGGTCACGCTGGTCCTGGTGTTCGTGCAGGGGATGCTGGCCTTCGGGCTCGCGCCCGCGCTGACCTCGCGCGTCTTCTACCAGGCGCCCGGCAATGCACTCGCCGGCGGTTTCACCACGGCCGCGTTCAACGTCGGCAACACGCTCGGCCCCGCGCTCGGCGGGCTCGCGATCGAGGCCGGGTTCGGATTCCGGTCGCCCGTCGTGGTGAGCGCGTTGCTCATGATCGTCTCAGTCGCGCAGGTGCACGCCCAGGTCCGACCGGCCCGGCGCGAGGTCGGCGCGTAGCACCAGGTTTTCGTCGTAGTCGCCGCCGTTCTGGCGGCGGAACGGGATCGGCTCCGCGGTCGGCAGCGTGCGGAGCCGGTCCCGCAGCCCGGCGACGGCCGCGGCGTACCCGGCCTCGTCCAGGCGGTCGGCGCTGAACACGGGGTACGGCGGCAGCGGCGCGATGCCGGTGTACCAGAAAGCGCCGTGGTGCAACGGGAACAGCAGGTCGTCGAGGTCCCCGTTGACACCGCGCGGGCCGATGCTGGCCGGCCGCGCGCCGACTGTGGTCACCACCATCGCCCGCTTGCCGGTGAGCTGGCCGTCGCCGTAGCGCAGCACGGTGCCGTCGGCCGCCTTGATGCCGTAGCCCAGGCCCTTGACGAGCACCCGGTCGAACCAGCCCTTGAGGATGGCCGGCATCCCATACCACCACAGCGGGAACTGCACCACGAGCGCGTCCGCCCAGGCCAGCTTCTCATGCTCGGCCTGGATGTCCGCGGGCAGACGGCCGGACCGGTACGCCTCGTGCGACGCGGCCGCGACCCGCATCCGCTCGCGCGGGTCGTGCCCGAAGTCGTCGTAGTCGACGACCGGGTTCCACTTCATCGCGTACAGGTCGGAAACCTGGTAGGAGTGGCCGAGCTCCGCCAGGGCCGCGAGGCCCTCGTCCCGCAGCGCGGCGTTGAGCGAGCGTCCCTCCGGATGGGCGAAGATCCACAGCACGTTCATGACTCCAGAGTCCGTGCCCGCGACCACGGCGACGAGTGGCCCGATGGCCAGTGTGTGTCAGGATTGGGCCATGACGGTTTTCTCCGGCGACGGCCGCCACCGGGTTGCGGTGCTGGTTCGCGACGGCCTGCTGCCGATCGAGCTGGGGATCGTGCACCGCCTGTTCGGGCAGGCCAGGGACGGCGGCCGGACGCTGTACGAGGTCCGCACCTGCACGCTGCACCCGGGTGCGGTGCGCACCGACGCCGACTTCACCATCAACGTCGACCACGGTCTCGATGCCCTCGCCGAGGCCGACACCATCATCGTGACCTCCTCCGACGAGGACTACGGCCCGCAGTCCGGCGGGCCGCTGCGGGGGCCGCTCGCGGACGCCTTCGCCACCATCCGGCCGGGCACCCGGATCGCGTCGAACTGCAGCGGCGCGTTCGTGCTCGCCGCCGCCGGGCTGCTCGACGGCCGCCCGGCCACCACGCACTGGAAGTCCGCCCACGACCTGCGCACGCTCTACCCGCGGGTGCAGGTCGACCCGAACGTGCTCTACACCGAGTCCGGCAACGTCCTGACCTCCGCCGGGGTCGCCTCCGGCATCGACCTGTGCCTGCACATGATCCGGCGGGACCACGGTGCCGCGGTGGCCAACGACGTCGCGCGCGGCACGATCGTCGCGCCGCACCGCGAGGGCGGCCAGGCCCAGTACATCCCGCGGCCGGTTCCCCAGCCGGCCGTGTCCTCGACCGGCGCGGCCCGCGCCTGGGCGCTGGCGAACCTGCACCGGCCGCTCACGCTGCGTCAGCTGGCCGCCCGCGAGTCGATGAGCGTGCGCACCTTCACCCGCCGCTTCCGCGACGAGGTCGGTCTCTCCCCGGGGCAGTGGCTGACCCAGCAGCGCGTCGAACGCGCCCGCCAGCTGCTGGAGGAGACCGATCTGCCGATCGACCGGGTCGCCGAGGAGGCCGGGTTCGGCAGCGCCGGCTCGCTGCGTCAGCACCTGCAGGCCGCGCTCGGCGTCTCACCCAGCGGCTACCGGTACACCTTCCGCGGCAGCCGTTCCGCGGATCAGGACCACAGCTCGCCGGCCGGCAGCGGCTTGCCCAGGTAGTAGCCCTGGGCCTGGTCGCAGCCGAGCCGCTTGAGGATCTCCAGCTGCTGGGCGTTTTCCACGCCCTCGGCGACCACGGTGAGGTGCACGGCGTGGGCCATCGCGATGATGCTGGTCACGATCACTTCCGCGTCCCCGCTTTCACCCAGACCAGTGATGAACGACCGGTCGATCTTCAGCGTGTCCAGCGTCAGCCGTTGTAGCTGCGCGAGCGAGGAGTAACCGGTGCCGAAGTCGTCGATCGCCAGGCAGACCCCGATCTCCCGCAGCGCGGCCAGCGTCTTGCTGGTCACCGTCGAATCCCGCATCAACGCGCTCTCGGTGATCTCCAGGCACAGCGCGTCCGCCGGCAGGCCGGTCACCGCCAGAGCCTCTTCCACCGCCAGGACCAGCGCCGGATCGTCGAGCTGACGGGTCGACAGGTTGATCTTCAGGGCCACCTTGACGCCACCGGCCCGGCGGCGCGCGACCTCCCGCGTCGTCTCCCGCAGGATGTGCGAGCCGAGCAGGTTGATCAGGTCGCTCTCCTCGGCGAGCGGGATGAACTCGGCGGGCGAGATCGGCCCGTGCACCGGGTGCGTCCACCGCAGCAGGCCCTCGACCGCGACCACCTCGTCGGTGCGCAGGTCGACCACCGGCTGGTACGCCGCCCACAGCCGGCCGTGCCGGACGGCGTCCCGCAGGTCCTGCTCCAGGCGCAGCCGCCGCTGCATCCGCATGCGCAGCTCGACGTCGAAGAACTCATAGCGGCCCCGGCCCAGCGTCTTCGCGTGGTACATCGCCACGTCCGCGTCCCGCAGCAGCTCGTCGGCGTCGCGCTGGTCACCCGGACCGGTCATCACGATGCCGATGCTCGCGTCGACGTGCAGCCGCCGCCCGTCCACCGAGATCGGGGTGGTCACCGCGTCCCGGATGTGGTGGGTCAGCGCCCGCACCCCGGACTCGTCGTGCACCCCGAACGCGATCACCACGAACTCGTCACCGCCGAGCCGGCCCACCACGTCCCCGGCGCGCACCGCGTGCCGCAGCCGCTCCCCGACGATCTGCAGCACCCGGTCGCCGACCGTGTGACCCAGCGAGTCGTTGATGACCTTGAACTTGTCCAGGTCGATGAACAGCACCGCGGTGGTGCCGTAGCCCTTCTCCCGCAGCGCCGCGGTGAGCCGCTGCAGGACGAGCGTGCGGTTGGCCAAGCCGGTCAGCGGGTCGTGGGTGGCGTCGTGCGCGAGCCGCTCGCCGATCGCCCTGCGCTCGGTGATGTCGGTGAACGACACCACGAACGCCGAGGACGCCATGTCCTCCGGGTTCATCGCCCGGCACGACAGGGACAGCCAGACGATCCGGCCGTCCGCGCGCTTGGTGCGCATGACGCGGCCCTGCTGCGGTCCGCTACCACGGCGCAGCTGCGCCGAGGGGTACTCCGACGGGTCGAGGCGGCGGCCGTCCTCGTCGTAGAGCGGCCAGCTGTCCGGTCGCGTGGACACCAGCTGCGCCTCGCTGAGCCCGAGGATGTGCTGGGCCGCCGGGTTTGCCGACATGATCCGGCCGTCCGGCCCGATCACCAGCACTCCCTCGTCCAGCGCGGCGACGACCGTGCTGTACTGGCGTTCCGCCCGGCGGCGGGCCGTCTCGTCGGCGCACACCAGCACGTAGCCGTCGTCCATCTCGGCCGCCGAAACCCGCACCGCGAGCGCCGAGCCGTCGGCCGCGCGGTGCGTGGCCTGCGCGACGCCGCCGTGCGCGAGCACCGCACCCGGGTCCAGCGGCGCCCCGACCAGCCGGCCGACCGCCTGGCCGAGGGCCTCGTCGGCGGGGCGGCCGTAGATGGCCTCGGCAGCCGGGTTCCAGCTGGTCACCACCCCACGCGAGTCGGTGGCAATGATCGCGTCGCTGACGTGCTGGACGAGAGCGGCCTGGTAGCGCAGCGCGGCCTCGGCGGCCCGCTGCGCGCTGATGTCCCGCATGATCACCTGGAAGGCCGGCTTGCCCTCCCAGGTGGTGCGCACCGACACCGATTCGACGGTGAAGCGTTCACCGTTCAGCCTGGTCAGCACGGCCTCCGCCGGTTCGGAGGTGGCCCCCGGCTCGTTCAGCCCGGCGATCCGGCGCAGTATCGACGGCACGGACGGCGGGTCCACGAACCGCGTGATCGGACTGCCCAGCATCTCGGAGGCGGTCTGTGCCCCGATGAACCGGACCGCGGCCGGGTTCGCGTAGGTGAGCACGCCGTACTGGTGCACCACGATCGCGTCCGGGCTCAACTCGACCAGCAGGCGGTAGCGGTCGGCGAGGTCGGCCAGTTCGCGGCGGTCCTCGTGCCGGTCGGTGACATCGGTGACGATGCCGAACATCCCGCCCGCATGGCTGCGTGCCCGCAGCTGCATCCAGCGCGAGTGACCCGCCGGGGTCAGGTACGGCTGCTCGAGCTCCAGGTCGTGCCACACAGGTGCGGTGCGGGCGGCCAGCAGCAACGGCTCGACCAGCTCGGCGAGCCGGGCACGGACCTCGGACTCGGGCGCTCCCGGCACGGCCAGCAACCGGTCGAGGCCGGGTTGCCAGGCGAGCACCTGGCCCTCGAGGTCGTAGCTCCAGATCACGGCGCGATCGGCGGACAGCGCCAGGTCGATCACTTGTTCCTGATCGACGGACAGGCCGGACACGCCTTCGCCGGAGGTGGCGTTTGGCTCCATTTTTCGTCCGATCCGCCGCTCAGGTTCTGTAGTTCGATTACACCATTCGGCGGTATCGCCGTCCTGTGGACGGATCAATCTCGGCCGACTCGCTGCTCCCGATTGTGGCCGGGTGCCCCGCCGACGTTCCCTTGAGACGGATCCGTTCCTCGGAACGGATCGTAGTTGCAACCACAAAGGAGGGGCGAGTGCGATGGACTCGCAGCAAATGGCAATCTGCGGAATCGGGGCCGTCACCGGATACGGGTGGGGCCGGGAGCATCTCTGGGACGGCCTGACGTCCGGCAAACCGGCGGCCGGCCTGGAATCCGGTTACGGTGCGCATCCGAGTGAGCCGGGCTGGGTGGCAAAAATCCCCGAAGGTGGTAACCCGATCGATGGGCCGAGCCGGTTCGCGCGGGCGATGCGCGCCGCCGCCCGGGAAGCGATCGCCGACGCGGGGGAGCGTGGCTGGCAGCCCGGGAAGCGCGTTGGCCTGCTGCACGCCGCAGTGCTCGGCGACGTGGACCTGTGGCGGCAGTTCTACCTCGAGCGCAACTGCGACCTGCGGCCCCGCGAGTACCTCGGGCTGATGCCCTCCACACCGATGTCGACCTTCATGCAGGAGTACGGGTTCCACGGCCCGGCGATGAACGTCTCCGCCATGTGCGCCTCCGGCAACGCCGGACTGCTCACCGCCAAGGCGTGGCTGGACGCGGGCGTCGTCGACGACGTGGTGTTCGTCGCGACCGACGTCTCCGCGTCGCCGGAGAACGTCCTGCACTTCGTGCGCCTGGGGGTGGCGGTGACCGACGTCGAGCCCCTCGAGGCCTGCCGCCCGTTCCAGGAGGGCAGCCGCGGGTTCCCGGTGGGCGAGGCGTCGGTCGCGTTCGTGCTGTCCAAGAACGCGACCCGGCCCTACGCGCTCGCGCTGGGTGGTGCCATGTCGCACGACGGGTATCACGTGACCTCCGTGGACCCGGACCTGAGCCAGGTGCGCGGGTGTTTCCGGGACGCGCTGGCCAACGCCGGGGTACCCGCCGCGGCGATCCGCTACCTCAACGCGCACGGACCGGGGACCAGGCAGTGCGACCAGGCCGAGGCGACGATCCTGGAGCAGGAGTTCGACAGCTCGACCGGCATCTACTCGCTCAAGCCGCTCACCGGGCACTGCCAGTGCGCGGCCTCGGCGGTCGAGGCGGCGGTCACAGCGCTCGGCTACGACCGCGGGTTCGTCCCGGCACCGCCCGCGGTGGCTGCCGGGCACCCGCAGCTGCTCACCGGCCGCGTGCCGATCGGTGACGGCCTGACCGCCAAGTCGTCGCTCGGCATGGGCGGCCACAACTCGGTGTTGGTGCTCGGACCACCCGCCTGATCAGGGCGAGAGCCACTTTCCCGGCACTTGTCGCCGGGGAAGTGGCGCCCCCGGCGTAGCCGGGGATCATGGGCGCGTGGCCGAACGCGAGCACCCGTGGTGGAAAGTCATGTGCCTGACCGGTGTGGACTACTTCTCCACGCTGGGGTACCAGCCGGGCATCGCGGCGCTCGCGGCCGGCCTGCTGTCCCCGGTGGCGACGATCGTGCTGGTCGTGCTCACCCTGGCCGGCGCACTGCCGATCTACCGGCGGGTGGCCGCGGAGAGCCCGCACGGCCAGGGCTCACTGGCGATGCTGGAGAAGCTGCTGTCCCGGTGGAAGGGCAAGCTGCTGGTCCTGGCGCTGCTCGGGTTCGCCGCGACCGACTTCGTCATCACGATCACCCTGTCCGCCGCCGACGCGGCCGCGCACGCCAGCGAGAACCCGTACCTGGGTTTCCTGCACGGCGAGAACCTGCTGATCACGCTGGTGCTGATCGCCGCTCTGGGCGCGGTGTTCTTCAAGGGCTTCGCCGAGGCGATCGGGATCGCGGTCGCCCTGGTCGGCGTGTACCTGCTGCTCAACGCGGTCGTCGTGGCCTCCGCGATCGCCCACGTCATCCGTAGCCCGCACTTGGTGGTCGACTGGAAGAACCTGCTGTTCGCCCAGCACGGCAACATCTGGGTGATGGCCGGGGTGTCCCTGCTGGTCTTCCCCAAGCTCGCGCTCGGCCTGTCCGGGTTCGAGACCGGGGTGTCGGTGATGCCGCTGGTGCACGGTCCCGACCTGAGGGGGCGGATCCGGCACACCCGCCGCCTGCTCACCACGGCCGCGTTGATCATGAGCGCGTTCCTGATCGTGTCCAGCTTCAGCACGAGCGTGCTGATCCCGCAGGCGGAGTTCGAGCCGGGCGGTCCGGCGAACGGCCGCGCACTGGCCTACCTCGCGCACGCCTACCTCGGCAACGCCTTCGGCACGGTGTACGACGCGAGCACCATCGCGATCCTGTGGTTCGCCGGGGCGTCGGCGATGGCCGGCCTGCTCAACCTCGTCCCGCGTTACCTGCCCCGCTACGGCATGGCGCCGAGCTGGGCGGCGGCGACCCGTCCGCTGGTCGTGGTGATCTCGCTGATCGCGTTCTTGATCACCTGGATCTTCGACGCGAGCGTCGACGCGCAGGGCGGCGCGTACGCGACGGGCGTGCTGGTGCTGATCTCCTCGGCCGCGCTGGCGGTGACGCTGTCCGCGCGGCGGCGCCGGCGGACCGCGGCCTTCGTGGCCTACCTCGTCATCACGGTCGTGTTCGGCTACACGACGATGGCGAACATCGTCGAGCGGCCGGACGGGGTGAAGATCGCCGCGCTGTTCATCCTCGCGATCATCAGCACGTCGCTGATCTCGCGCGCCACCCGCTCGCTGGAGCTGCGGGTCGAGGAGGTCCGGTTCGACGCGGCCGCCCAGCGCATCCTGGACCGGGCCGTGCGCAGCGGGCACGTGCGGATCATCGCGAACGAGCCCGACGCCCGGGACGCGTGAAGAGCCCGTCGATCGCCAACGCCATCGCGGCGATCCTGCTGCACGTTCGCGACCACACGGGCATCCGCCCGGACGTGTACTTCGCCTGGACCGAGGGCAACCCGTTCCGGTTCATCGTGCGCTACCTGATCTTCGGCGACGGCGACATCCCGCCGGTCACCCGCGAGGTGCTGCGCCGCGCCGAGCCGGATCCGAGCCGGCGGCCGCTGGTGCACGTCGGCTGATGGTTGCCCCACACCGCGGACTGGTCGAAGATCGGGGCATGACTGCGCGCACGACACCGCCGTTCCGCGCCGACCACGTGGGCAGCCTGCTGCGGCCCGCCGAGTTGCACCGGGCCAGGGAGGACTTCGCACGCGGCGCGATCGGCGCCGACGACCTCAAGGCGGTGGAGGACCGGGCGATCCGGGACGTGGTCGCCATGCAGCGGGAGGTCGGGCTGCGGTCGGCCACCGACGGCGAGTTCCGCCGCGCCTCCTGGCACATGGACTTCATCTACCAGCTCGACGGCGTCTCACGCAGCGACGAGAAGCTGCACGTCAAGTTCCACAACGCGGCCGGCGACCTCGAATTCAGCCCGGCCGGGCTGAAGGTCGACGGCAAGGTCGGGCTGAGCCGGACCATCTTCGGCGACCACTTCACCTTCCTCAAGTCCATTGTGGACGAGTCGCAGACGCCGAAGCAGACCATCCCGTCACCGAGCATGATCTACTACCGCGGCGGCAGGCGCGCGGTGTCCGAGGAGGTCTACCCGGACCTGGAGGAGTTCTACGCAGACCTCGCCGCCGCCTACGCCGCGGAGATCGCCGGCATGGCCGAGCTGGGCTGCACCTACCTGCAGCTCGACGACACCAGCCTGGCCTACCTCAACGACCCGGCGCAGCGGCGGCTGGTCGCCGAGATGGGCGGCGACCCCGACAAGCAGCACCTGCGCAACATCAAGACCATGAACGCGGCGCTGGCCGGGCGGCCGGCGGGACTGACCGTCACCACCCACCTGTGCCGCGGCAACTTCCGCTCCTCCTGGGTCGCCTCCGGCGGCTACGACTTCGTCGCCGACGCGCTGTTCAACGAGCTGGACGTGGACGGCTACTTCCTGGAGTTCGACGACGAACGCTCCGGCGGGTTCGAGCCGCTGCGGTTCGTGCCGAAGGGCAAGTACGTCGTGCTCGGCCTGGTCACCACCAAGCGCGGCGAGCTGGAGCCGGTCGATGTGCTGCGGCGGCGGATCGACGAGGCCGCCCGGTACGTCGACCTCGACCAGCTGTGCCTGTCCGGGCAATGCGGGTTCTCCTCCACGGAGGAGGGCAACGACCTGACCCAGGACGAGCAGAAGGCGAAGCTCGAGCGGATCGTGGCCACCGCCGAGCTGGTCTGGGGCCGTTAACCTGGGCTGATGCGGCACACATCGGCGCAGGCGCCCTCGGTGGTCGACCGCGTGCTGGACGTGCTGGCCGCCTTCACCCCCGACCGGCCGGCGATGACGTTGTCCGAGCTGAGCCGCCGCACCGGGCTGCCGCTGTCCACCACGCACCGGATCGTGGGTGAGCTGGCGCGGCGTGGTGCGCTGGAGCGGCAGGACGACGGGCGGTACCGGGTCGGGTTGTGGCTGTGGGAGGTCGCCTCGCTGTCCCCGCGCGGCACGGTGCTGCGCGACGCGGCCATGCCGTTCCTGGAGGACCTGTACGAGGCCACGCACGAGAACGTGCAGCTCGCGGTGCTCGACGCGCCGGACGTGGTGTACGTCGAGCGCATCTCCGGGCGCAACGCGGTCAGCATCGTCTCGCGCCCCGGTGGGCGGCTCGCCGCGCACGCGACCGGCGTCGGTCTGGTGCTGCTCGCGCACGCCCCGGCGGAGGTGCAGGAGGAGGTGCTGTCCGGGCCACTGCGCCAGTACACGCCCAAGACGATCACCACGGCCGAGGAGCTGCGGCGTGCGCTGGCCGACGCGCGGCGCGACGGCTACGTGATCAGTGACCGGCAGGTGGAGATGGTGTCGCTGTCCGTCGCGGCCCCGGTCTACGGCGCGGACGACACGGTGGTGGCCGCGATCTCGATCGTCATCCCGGCGGCCGGTCCGGACCCGCGCTCGATGGTGCCGGCCGTACGGGCTGCCGCGCGGGGGATTTCCCGGGCGCTGGGGGCGCCCCGCGTGCTGCGGCAGCCGGGCTGACGACGGCGGGTGCGGTCCGGCGCCACCCGGGCTGGCCAACACGCTGCCTGGACCGGCGAACACGGCGCCTGGTGCGGCGAACACGCTGCCCCGGACGGTGAACACGCTGCCCGGACCGGCGAACACGCCGGCTGGTGCGGCCAACACGCTGCCCGGAACGGCGAACACGCCGCCCAGACCGGCGAACACGCTGCCCGGGACGGCCAACTCGTGGCGTGTTTGCCGGGGGGTGCGGCGTGTTGGCCGTCCGTGCGGGCGGGCGCGAGACTGCTCGCCGCCGAGGGGTGTGCGGGGCCAACACGGCGGGGTCGAGCTTCCATTGGGTGGAAGCGGTGCTGGTCTACGGCCCGGGCCACCCGCATCCTGGGTGCGGCAACAGCGGAGCTTGGAGGTTCGTGGTGACGCGCACACAGGTCGGGATCATCGGTGCCGGGCCGGCGGGTCTGCTGCTGTCGTACCTGCTGCACGCCGAGGGTGTCGACGCGGTGGTCCTGGAGGCGCGCAGCCGGGCCTACGTGGAGAAGCGGGTGCGCGCCGGGGTGTGCGAGCACCCGACGGTCGAGCTGCTGCGGGAGATCGGCGTCGCGGACCGGCTGGACGCGGAAGGGCTGCCGCACCACGGTTTCGCGCTCCGGTTCGACGGTCAGGACCACCGGATCGCGCTGACCGAGCTGACCGGCAAGTCGATCACGGTGTACGGCCAGCAGGAGATCGTGAAGGACCTGATCGCCGCGCACGAGGCCAAGGGGTATCCGGTCCACTTCGAGGTCTCCGGCGTCGAGCTGCACGACGTGGACACCGATCGGCCGCGTATCACCTACCGCGACGCCGACGGGGCCGCGCGGACCCTGGAGTGCGACGCGATCGCCGGTTGCGACGGCTTCCACGGTGTCAGCAGGCCGGCGATCCCGGCGGATGCGGTCACCACGTTCGACCGCGAGTACCCGTTCGCGTGGCTGGGTGTGCTCGCGCGGACCCCGCCGTCGCACGAGGAGCTGATCTACACCCACCACGAGCGCGGTTTCGCCCTGCACAGCATGCGCTCGCCGGAGATCACCCGGCTCTACCTGCAGGTGCCCAGCGACGAGAAGATCGAGAACTGGCCGGACGACCGGATCTGGTCCGAACTGGACGTCCGCCTCACCACGAACGCACACGACTTCGTGTTGCGCGAGGGGCCGATCCTGGACAAGGGCATCACGCCGATGCGCAGCTTCGTCACCGAGCCCATGCGGTACGGCCGGCTCTTCCTCGCCGGGGATGCGGCGCACATCGTCCCGCCCACCGGTGCCAAGGGCATGAACCTCGCGGTCGCCGACGTCCGGGTGCTGTCCCGGGCACTGGTGGAGTTGTTGCGCCACGGGCGGTCCGAGCTGGCCGAGTCCTATTCGGACACCTGCCTGCGACGCGTGTGGCGGGCCGAGCACTTCTCCTGGTACATGACGTCGATGCTGCACGTGGACCCGTCGGCGGATGCTTTCGCCCGGCGGCTCCAGCTGTCGCAACTGCGCTACACGGCGAGCTCCCGCGCGGCCGCGACCAGCATCGCGGAGAACTACGTGGGCCTGCCGTTCGCCTGACGCGGCGGCGCGAGCAGCCCCAGAGCGGCTTCCGAGGGCGATCCGGGTTCGGCGGTGAACACCGCGATTCGCTGCCCCTCGTCGGTCAGGGCGAGGAGTTCGTCGGTCAGCGTCAGCCGGCCGGCGACGGGATGGTGGTACTCCCGGGAGTGCGAGGCGCAACCCCGGACCGAGTGCTGCGCCCACAGCCGGGCGAACTCCGCGCTCTTCATGGCCAGTTCGCCGATCAGCGCGGCCAGCCGGCTGTCGTCCGGGTAGCGCCCGGCGATCATCCGCAGGTCGGCCACCGTGTCGCGGGCCTTGTCCGGCCAGGCGGTGAACAGCTCCCGCAACTGCGGGTCCAGGAAGAACATGCGTGTCCAGTTCGGACGGTCCGCGGTCCGCTCCGGCGCACCGAAGTCGAGGTGCCGGGCCAGCAGGGCGTGCGCCATCCGGTTCCAGGCCAGGATGTCCGTGCGCCGACCGAGTACCAGCGCGGGCACGTCCCGGAAGGACTCGATCATCACGCGGACCTCGGACCGGAGTTGCTCGCGCGGCGCCGGCCGTTGCGGACGTCGTCCGGGGCGGGCGAGGGTGAGCAGGTGGGTGCGCTCGTCCTCGTCCAGGCGCAGGACACGGGCCAGTGCCTCCAGGACCGCGTCCGACGCGTTCCGGCTCTGCCCCTGTTCGAGCCGCGTGTAGTAGGCGGCGCTGACCCCGGCCAGCTGGGCGAGTTCCTCTCGCCGCAGGCCGGGAACCCGCCGCCGCTCGCCGTGGCTCGGCAGGCCGGCGTCGGCGGGCTGCAACCGCGCTCGCCGGGACTTCAGGAACTCACCCAACTCCACCTCACCGAGTATCGCCGATCTCCCGGCGGGCAGCCTGACCCTGCCGTTGGTAGGAACAGCAGGTGCCTGGACCGGTGGTGGCACTCCGGTCAGGCTGGAGCTCGTGAAGATCATCGTGATCGGTGCGCACGGCACCATCGGCAGCGCTGTCGTCCGCTCGCTGGAACCGCGGCACGAGGTCGTCCGCGCTGCGCGGCGCGGGCCGGTGCGTGTGGACCTGGCCGACCCGTCCTCCGTCGATCGCCTGTTCACCGCGGTGCCCGAGGTCGACGCGGTGGTGTGCTGCGCGGCCAGTGGCGGGATGACACCGCTGCTGAGCGGCGCCGACGAGGAGTTCACCGCCGGGCTGGACGGGAAGCTGCTGGGGCAGGTGCACCTGGTGCGGCGGGCCGTGCGCCACGTCCGCGACGGCGGGTCGATCACCTTGACCAGCGGTCGGTTCGCCGCGCCGGTTCCCGGTAGTTCCTGGGGCCACCTCGTCAACGCCGGGCTGGAGGAGTTCGTCCGGGCGGCCGCGATCGAGATGCCACGCGGGATCCGCCTCAACGTCGTCAGCCCGGGCTGGGTGGCGGGAACTCCGTCGGCGCCGGACGACGCAATCCCCGTCGCCGAGGTCGCGCGTGCCTATCTGGAGCTCATCGAGGGTTCCGCCCAGGGCGAGATCGTCAACCCAGGGTTGACGATCTAGACAACGTCAACCTAGGGTTGACGCATGACCAGTTCCGTGAAACTCGACGACCTGATCGAGGCCGTCAACCGCCAGCACCCCGACTCCGACGCCCTGCAGCACCTCACCGGTGCCGTGCTGCTCGCCGAGCACCTCGGCGACCTCGCCGACCACCTGATCGGCCACTTCGTCGACCAGGCGCGTCGCAGCGGCGCGTCCTGGACCGACATCGGCGCCAGCATGGGCGTGTCCAAGCAGGCCGCGCAGAAACGGTTCGTGCCCAAGGACTTTTCGAGCGCGGAAGCGTTCACCCGCTTCACCGAACGCGCCCGGCGGGCGATCGTGACCGCCGAGAAGGTTGCGCGGGGCACCGGCGGCGAACAGATCGACACCGGCCACCTCCTGATCGGCGTGGTCGGCGAACGGGACGGCCTCGCGGCGAAGGCGCTGGAGAAACTCGGCGCGACGCCGGAGGCCGTGGGTGAGCGGGTGCACGCGACCCTCCCGCCGCCCGTCGACGAGCTGCCCGCCCACATCCCGTTCGGTCCGCGTGCCCGCAAGGTGATCGAGCTGACCGTGCGGGAAGCCCTGCGGCTGGGGCACAACTACGTCGGCACCGAGCACATCCTGCTGGCCCTGCTCGACCAGGCCGACGGGCCGGCCTTCGACGTGCTCACCGAACTCGGCATCACCAAGGACGCCGTCGACGGGGAGGTCCGCGCGATGCTGCGGACCCTGTTCCCGGACGCGTGACGGGCGCCCACGCGGGCGCCCGTCACGCGGGCGATCAGGCCCCGATCTCCGGGCGGCCGTCGTCGGCCCAGCGGGTGTGGAACGAGCCCTCCCGGTCGACCCTGCGGTAGGTGTGCGCGCCGAAGAAGTCGCGCTGCCCCTGCACCAGGGCGGCCGGGAGCCGCTCGGCACGCAAGCCGTCGTAGTAGGCCAGGGCGGTCGAGAAGCCCGGCGTCGGGATTCCCAGCCGCGCCGCGGTGGAGATCACCGAACGCCACGACTCCTGCGCGTCCTCCACGGCCTTGCGGAAGTCGCCTGCGGTGAGCAGCGTCGGCAGTCCCGGCTCGTCGGCGTAGGCGGCGCGGATGTCGTCCAGGAACTTGGCCCGGATGATGCAGCCGCCACGCCAGATCGCGGCCAGCGCACCCAGGTCGATGTCCCAGCCGTACTCGGCGCCACCGGCCTGGATCTGGTTGAAGCCCTGGGCGTAGGCGACGATCTTCGACGCGTACAGCGCGCGCTCCACGTCGTCGGCGAACGTCTCCGCCGCCGCGCCGGTCAGCGGCGTGCGGGCCGGGCCGGGCAGGCCGCGGCTGGCCTTGCGCAGGTCCGCGCTGCCGGACAGCGACCGCGCGAACACCGCCTCCGCGATGCCGCTGATCGGCACCCCGAGGTCCAGTCCGATCTGGACGGTCCAGCGGCCGGTGCCCTTCTGCTCGGCCTGGTCGGCGACGACGTCCACGAACGGCCTGCCGGTCGCGGCGTCGACGTGCGCCAGCACCTCGGCGGTGATCTCGATCAGGTACGAGTCGAGACGACCGGTGTTCCAGGTCCGGAACACCTCCGCGATCTGCGCCGGCTCGTAGCCCAGCGCACCGCGCAACAGGTCGAAGGACTCCGCGATCAGCTGCATGTCGGCGTACTCGATGCCGTTGTGCACCATCTTCACGAAGTGCCCGGCGCCGTCGGGGCCGACGTGGGTGCAGCACGGGTCGCCGTCGACCTTGGCCGAGATGCTCTCGAACAGCGGTCCCAGCGACTCGTACGACTCCGGCGACCCGCCCGGCATGATGCTCGGCCCGTGCAGCGCGCCCTCCTCGCCGCCGGAGACGCCGGTGCCGACGAAGTGCAGTCCGCGCTCGCGCAGGGCCGCCTCGCGCCGCCGGGTGTCGGCGAAGTGCGCGTTGCCCGCGTCGACGATCACGTCGCCCTTGTCCAGCAGCGGGGCGAACTCCTCGATCACCGCGTCCGTCGGGGCGCCGGCCTTGACCATGATCACCAGCTTGCGCGGCCGTTCGAGCGCGTCCACGAACTCCTGCGCGGAGTAGGTGGGGATGAAGTCGCCTTCGTCGCCGAACTGCTCCACCAGCTCGCGGGTGCGCTGGTCGGAACGGTTGTGCAGGGCGACGGTGTGCCCGTGCCGCGCCAGGTTGCGCGCCAGGTTCCGGCCCATGACGGCCAGGCCCGTGACGCCGATGCTCGCCTTCTTGCTCATGCGCAGCCTTTCCCTCTCTAAGCTCTTCCCGCACCCTAGCGCGGTGCGGTGTTCTCCCAGGTGAACGCGTGGGTAACTAGCGTTCGTCCCACTTTCCTGTCATGCTGCTCACGGTCACTACCGCATTACGGTGCGGCATGGAGTACGGTCGGTGGGTTCGGACCAGGGGCGAGGTGCCGTGGAGCGGGTGAGGGCGCGGAAAATTAGCCATGGCTAGCACCGTTACTTCCCGTCGCAAACAACTCGGCAACGAGCTCCGGCACGCGCGGCTGGCCGCGAAGATGACCCAGCAGCAGGTCGCCGAGGTGCTCGGGTGCACCCAGGGCAAGGTCAACAAGATCGAGTCCGGTGCGGTGGGTGTCAAGCTCGGTGACGTGCGCACCATGCTGGAAACGTTCGGCGTCGACGGGGACGAGTCGGAGGCGTTGCTGCGCCTCGCCCGCGCTGCGGCCGGTAACCGTGGTGCCTGGTCCGGCTACCGGTCGGTGGTGCCGCACTGGTTCCGCACGTTCACCGACCTCGAGCCGGCGGCCGTGGAGATCATGACCTGGCACGGCGAGCGCATCCCCGGCCCGTTGCAGTCCGAGCACTACATGCTCAAGCAGTTCACCGAGTTCGGCGCCACCGACGTCACCTCGCTGGTGCGCAACCGGCTGGACCGCAAGGCCGTGTTCGACCAGCCGCAGCCGCCGTACTACCGGTTCATCATCAGCGAAGCCGCGCTGCACCGCGCGCCCGGCGGTCAGGCACCGGCGGTGATGCTGGACCAGATCGAGCACCTGCTGGAGCTGGACCGGCGCCAGCGCGTGTACATCCACGTGCTGTCCTTCGGCGCCCGGCTGGCCGCGGTGCCGAACGACTTCACGATCATGCGGTTCCCGGAGCGCACCCGCGACTTCGTCTACGTCGAACACTCGGCGGGCGGCGTCTACCTCGACGAGCAGAAGGACTTCCAGCTGTTCGTCGACGCGTGGGACCGCCTGCGCGGCGCGGCACTGGAACGGCAGGAGACCCGCGAATTCCTCGAGACGATGGCGGAGCGGTACCGCGCCGAGATGGGCGCCTGAGGCCGCCGGCAGCGTCTCAGACCGCCGACAGCGCGGCGGTGAGCCGGGCGCGGACGACGTCCAGCGCGGCGATCTTGTCCTCGACTGCGGCGAGGCGCCGGGCGACGACCCGCGCGCTGGCCGGGCAGATCGGGCCGCCGGTGACCTCCTCGTCCAGGCAGCCGAGCAGCGCCCGGACGTCGTCGGCGGTCAGACCCGCGGCGAGCAGCAGCCGGATGTTGCGGACCCGGCCGAGCATCCGCGGTTGACTCCATGCCGCGACGCTAGGGCTTGACCCTGGCGTCAACGTCAAGTCCGGATCAGCTCCGCGGGCGGGGGAGGGCCAGTTCGGCGTTGTGCCGCCACGCGTGCCAGTGCCGGCGGAACGAGCGCGGCAGCAGTGTCCACCGGCGATGGGTGGGTGGCGCCACCGCGGGTTCGGCGCGCTCGGCTGTGGTCGAGCCGGTCAGGATCCGGACGGTCATCCTCGTCCTCCTTCCAGCCGCGGCCCGGGGTTCCCGGCGGCGGCCTTCGCGAGGCAGCGCTCGCACGGCATCCCGGCGCCGAGCGTCAGCCATTCGATCTCGGGCAGCGCGAGACGGGCGCCGCACCGGGCGGTGATCGCGCCGTCGAGGACTGTGCCGGGCTCCAGCGGGAACAGGTGGGCGCAGCGGCGGGCCTCCCGCTCGGTGCCGGGCGCCGGGCGGCCGATCACGGTCACCGGACCGGGCCAGTCCTCGCGCAGGTACCACACCGCGGAGGCATCGGCGTCATCGGCGAGCCAGTCGAGCATGCGGGAAAGCGCTTCCGCCGGGGTTGCCGCCCGGACTGCGGTGTCCCGGCCGTTGACCTTGCCGACGACCATGAACGGGGCCGGCGCGGAGCGGTCCGCCACCTCTGCTGCGAGCACCGTCGAACCTCCCCAGGGCGTGCCGGAACGAGCGGGCTGTTTCATGATCAACCCCGACCGGCAGGAATAATCCTAGTCCTGGAATAATCCCAGTGTCGAGTGATCAACAACGGTGTCACCCGACCGGACCCGGGGGATCCGACGAACGGACCAGGGCACGCACGGCGCGCGACGCGCCGGGGCGGCTCCACACGCACGGAGGTAGGCACTGATGCCGGAACAGCCACGAACGGTGCAGTACGACCCGCGCACAGCGGCGCACCTGTTCGACGAGTCGAAGTGGCAGAAGTCCTTCGCCAGTGAGCCCAACGGCGGCAACTGCGTCGAGGTGAACCTCGCCGCGCCCGGGCTCGTCGGGGTGCGCGACACCAAGCTGGCGGCCAGCCCGGTCTTCGTCTTCGACGCGGGCGAGTGGGCGGCTTTCCTGGAGGGGGTCAAGGCGGGCCAGTTCGACCTGCACGCCTGACCACGATTATCACGAGTTCGTGTGTTATCCACCACATTGTGCCGACAGTGGTGAACGACCGTGAACGGCGCTTCCGGGCGGCCCGGCGGCCCGGAAGCGCCGGGTGATCAGTCGGCACCAGCCGCGGCGACGGCGGCCGGATCGCTCGGTGGGCCGAGCAGAACTTCACTGCTCAGACGGTGGGCGGCAGCACGGTCTACGACCTGGCGCCGGGCGCGACCACCGGGTAGGTACACTGAAGGCGGACCCCCGCGGCGTCCATCCTGTGAACCTCCCCAGGGCCGGAAGGCAGCAAGGATAAGCAGGCTCTGACGGGTGCGGGGGTCCCCTTCGTCAAGGGACTGCCCTTGCACGAAGGGGACTTCGTCCGCGGTGTCTTCCCGGGGGGCGACCCCCCGGACCCCCGCGGTGCGAGCTCCTCGCCTTGGCGGGCGCTGGGCGCGACCGGTGGGGACCAGCGTGCGTTGGGTTGTCGGTGGGGGCCGGTACTCTCGCTTCGTGGCCCTGGCTCTCTACCGCAAGTACCGTCCGGCGACCTTCGCCGAGGTCGTCGGGCAGGAGCACGTCACCGAACCGCTGCGTGCCGCCCTGACGGCGGGCCGCATCAACCACGCGTACCTGTTCTCCGGGCCGCGCGGCTGCGGCAAGACCTCCAGCGCGCGGATCATGGCCCGCTCCCTGAACTGCGTCGAAGGCCCCACCCCCGACCCCTGCGGCAAGTGCGACTCCTGCCGCGCGCTGGCGCCCGAGGGTCCCGGCAGCATCGACGTCACCGAGCTCGACGCGGCCAGCCACGGTGGCGTCGACGACGCCCGCGAACTCCGCGACCGCGCCTTCTACGCACCGGCCGAATCCCGGTACCGGGTGTTCATCATCGACGAGGCGCACATGGTCACCACGCAGGGCTTCAACGCCCTGCTCAAGATCGTCGAAGAGCCGCCGGAACACCTGATCTTCATCTTCGCCACCACCGAGCCGGACAAGGTGCTGCCGACCATCCGGTCGCGCACCCACCACTACCCGTTCCGGCTGATCCCGCCCAGTGCCATGCGCGACCTGCTGGAACGCAACGTCGCTGCCGAGGGCATCCACGTCGACCCGGCCGTGTACCCGCTGGTGATCCGCGCCGGCGGCGGCTCGGCGCGCGACACGCAGTCGGTGCTGGACCAGCTGCTGGCCGGCGCGGGCCCGGACGGCGTCACCTACGACCGGGCGATCTCGCTGCTCGGCGTCACCGACTCGGCCCTGATCAACGACATGATCGACGGCCTCGCCGCAGACGACTCGGCCGCGGTGTTCGGCACGGTCGACCGGCTGGTCGAGGCCGGGCACGAGCCGCGCCGGTTCGCCAGCGACCTGCTCGACCGCCTGCGTGACCTGGTGCTGCTGCGGTCGGTGCCGGACGCGGCGGCGCGCAACCTGGTGTCCGCGCCCGCCGACGAGCTGGACCGGATGACGGCGCAGGCCGAGCGCGCTGGCCTGGCGACCCTGACCCGGTACGCGGAGATCGTGCACAACGGGTTGCTGGAGATGCGCGGCGCGACGGCTCCGCGGCTGCTGCTCGAGCTGCTGTGCGCGCGGATGCTGCTGCCGTCCGCGTCGGAGGGCGAGGCCGCCGTGCTGCAACGGCTGGAGCGGCTGGAACGCCGGGTCACGGTGAGCGGCGGCGGAAGCCTGCCGCCGTCCGACGGCCAGGCGCCCGCGCCGGAACGCTTCCAGCGGCCCTCGCAGCGCCCGGCAGCTGGATCGGCGCCGGACACGGCGTCCGGTGAGCCGTCCCGCCCGGCGGCGGAGGCCGCATCGGCCAGGTCACGTCCCGCCCCGGAAGCTCCCGTCCGCCGCGCGGCCGAACCCGCCGCAGCCCCCGGCCCGGCACCGCGCCCGGAGTCCGCTGCGGCCCCGGAGGTTGCCGCAGCGGGAACTGCCGCCCCCGGCGGGCCGCGGCCGGTGGCCGAAACCGCGTCGCGTCCCGCGCCGGAGGCGCCGGTGCGCCGTCCCACCGAACCGGTCGCACCCCCCGAAGCAGCTGAGGCCACCGGTGCAGCCGGAGTCGCTGAAGCCACCGGAGCCACCGCACCCGGCGGGATCGACGCGGCCGCGATCCGGCGGGTCTGGCCGGACCTGCTGGCCGCGATCCGCAAGACGAGCCGCAGCACCGAGGCGATGATGATCAACGCGACGGTGCAGAGCGTGGAGGGCTCGCTGGTGACGCTGGCGCACAGCGCGGAACCCCTGGCGCGCCGGTTGTCGGAGCCGCGCAACGCCGACTTCATCGCCGGTGCCCTGCACGAGGTGCTCGGCGGCACGTGGCAGGTGCGCTGCGTGCACGGTGGTGGTGGCGGCGGTTCGGCTCGCCGGGACGGCCCGGCGCCGCGCCCGAACCCGCCACAGCGTGAGGCGCCGCAGCAGCGGACGTTCCAGCGCCCCACCCCGGCCGCCGCGCCGGCACCAGCGCCGGAGCCGGCGGCCCGGCGCGAGCCGCCGCCGGAACCCGCGGACGACATCCCCCTCCCGCCCGAGCCGGAGGACGAGGAAACGGCGATGGCCGACGCGGGAGGCCCCGTGCCGGACGTGGTGCCCGCCCCGCAGACCGACCCGGAGGAACTGGCGCGCCGCCTGCTGGCCGAGCACCTGGGCGCCCAGCCGATCGACTGACCACGGACCGGCGGACGACAGCCCGCCCGGTCAGAAACCCGCGTAGTGGGCCAGGTACGAAATCACCGCGGAAGCGACAGCCGCGGCATACCGCTGCCGCCCGTCCACAGTGGACATCAACGCGGCATCGACGGCGTTGCGCATGTTCCCGCATTCCACGAGCACCGCGGGGCGGTCGGACAGGTTCAGCCCGGCCAGGTCGTTCCGGGGCGCCAACCCGTCCGAACCCAGGTAGTTCGACACCGGGAACCCGCCCGCGGCCATCCCGGACCGCAGCGCCCGGGCCAGTTCCAGTGACGGCTCGCCCTGCGCGGCGTTCAACGGCGGGCTCGAGTACGCCACGTGGAAGCCGCGCGCGCCGGCTGCGGTGGAGCCGTCCGCGTGGATCGACACCACCGCGTCCGCCCCGGCACGGTTCCCGATCGCCGCGCGTTCGTTCACACACGGTCCCACGCCGGAATCGTCGGTGCGCGTGTACACCACCCGCACCCCCTGCGCCGACAGCAGCGCGCCGGTCCGCTGCGCCACGTCCCAGGTGAACGCGTGCTCCGGATACCCGCGACCGGTCGCGGTGCCCGTGGTGTTGCACGGCTTCGTCTGCCCGCGCCCGGCCGGCACCGGCGCGTTGATCACTCCCGGCCGGCCCGCGTTGCCGCCGTTGTGCCCGGGATCGAGCACCACCGTCACCGCCTTCCGCGGCGGCACCGACGACGGCGCTGGGGAGGACGGCACTGGGGAAGACGGCGCTGGGGAGGACGGCGCCGGAGCCGACGACGACGGAACCACCGGGGACGACGAGGGAGCCACTGGGGCCACCGCCGGGGAACACGCGGCGACCAGCAACACCCAGCTCAGGACCAGGCCGATACGACTGCGCACGGCGAACACGGTGCCACAGCCGTCCGAGCTACGCTGGAACCCACAGCACAGGAGCGACGAAACGGGGATCATGGTGCAACCCGGCGGTGGAATGCCCGACATGCAGGCCATCCTCCAGCAGGCGCAGCAGATGCAGCAGCAGCTCGTCGCCGCGCAGGAGGAGCTCGCCCGCACCGAGGTGACCGGCACGTCCGGCGGCGGTCTGGTCACCGCGACCGTCACCGGCGGCATGGAGCTCAAGTCCCTGCAGATCGACCCGAAGGTGGTCGACCCCGACGACACCGAGACGCTCGCCGACCTGGTCGTCGCCGCGGTGCGGGACGCGATGGCGAGCGCGCAGAAGCTCACCGAGGAGAAGCTCGGCCCGGTCGCCGGCGCTCTCGGCGGCGGTGGCGGCATGCCCGACCTCGGCGGACTCGGTCTGCCCGGCCTGACGTAGCGGGCCCCGTTGTACGAAGGGGTAGTCCAGGACCTGATCGACGAGCTGGGGCACCTGCCCGGCATCGGCCCGAAGAGCGCGCAGCGGATCGCCTTCCACCTGCTGGCCGCCGACCCGGCCGACATCGCCCGGCTGCAGGACGTGCTCGGCAAGGTCCGCGAAGGCGTGCAGTTCTGCGAGATCTGCGGCAACGTCTCCGAGCAACAGCAGTGCCGCATCTGCCGGGACCCGCGGCGGGACACGGCGCTGATCTGCGTCGTCGAGGAGCCCAAGGACGTGCTCGCGGTCGAGCGCACCCGCGAGTTCAAGGGCCGCTACCACGTGCTGGGTGGCGCGCTCGACCCGCTGTCCGGCATCGGCCCGGACCAGCTGCGCATCCGCGAGCTGCTGGCCCGGCTCGGCGCGGAGCAGGTCACCGAGGTGATCATCGCGACCGACCCGAACACGGAGGGCGAGGCCACCGCGACCTACCTGGTGCGGATGCTGCGGGACTTCCCCGGCTTGGCCGTGACGCGGCTCGCGTCGGGTCTGCCGATGGGCGGTGACCTGGAGTTCGCCGATGAGCTGACCCTCGGCCGCGCCCTGTCCGGCCGCCGCGCTTTGTGACGCTGGTCGACGACGTGCTGGCCGGCCCGCCCCGGTGGGGGCGGGTCCGGCTGGTCGCCGTGGACGGCCCGTCCGGCGCCGGCAAGACCACCTTCGCCGCGCGGCTCGTCGACGCCTTCCGCGCCCGCGGCGTGACGACCGGTCTGGTCGCGACCGACCACTACGCGACCTGGGACGACCCGGTGGCGTGGTGGCCGCGGCTGGTCACCGAAGTGCTCCGGCCGCTGGCCGCCGGCCGCCCCGCGGTCTACCGCCCAGTGGACTGGACCACTGGTGCACCACGACCCGGGCCGATCCGCACGGTCCACCCGGTCGACGTGCTCGTGCTGGAGGGCGTGTCCGCCGGCCGGGCATCGATCCGCCCCGCGCTGTCCGCCCTGTGCTGGGTCGAGGGGCCGGATCCGGAGACCCGGCTGGCCCGGGCGGTCCGGCGGGACGGCGAGGGTGTTCGTGGTCCGCTCGCCGCTTGGCAGCAGTTCGAACGGGGTTGGTTCGCGGTCGATGGGACCCGCGGGCACGTACATCCGGACGGGTTAGTGCTTTCGTCCGGTCTTACGCAGCGTGAGAACTTTTCGTAACTTTTTGAACGGTATGCGCCGTTTTGTCTCGTTTTACGTAGCGCGATCGTAACCTCACACGCTTACCGAACTCGCCACATCCCATTAGTGTCGTCGATCACATACTGGAACTTCCACAAGGAGTGCGAGCATGCTCCCAACGCGGGCAGGTGGGTTGCGCCGCATCGCCCTGATCGGGCTTGCCGGCGCCCTCGCGGTCACGGCGGCCGCTTGCGCCTCCGAGCGCGGCTCGGGCAACAACGGCGCCAGCGACACCTTCATCTTCGGGGCGGCCGGAGCCCCGAAGAACTTCGATCCGATCTTCAACGACGACGGCGAGAGTTTCCGCCCCGCCCGCCAGATGTTCGACACCCTGGTCACCTACAAGCCGGGTACCACCGAGCTGCAGGGCGCGCTCGCCACGGCGTGGACACCGAGCGACGGCAACAAGACCTGGACCTTCACGCTGCGCCAGGGCGTCAAGTTCCACGACGGCACCCCCTTCAACGCCGCGGCGGTCTGCTTCAACTTCGACCGCTGGTACAACATGAAGGGCGCCGCCGCCCAGAGCCAGATGATCTACTACGGCGACGTCTTCGAGGGCTTCGCCAAGAACGAGGCCGACACCACCGGCCAGCCCGTCTACAAGAGCTGCGAGGCCAAGGACGACCACACCGCCGTTCTCCACCTCAACAAGCCCAAGGGTGCGTTCCCGGACGCGTTCGGCCTGACCTCGTTGTCGATGTCCAGCCCGGACGCGCTGAAGAAGTACAACGCCGACACCGTGACGCAGAGCGGCGAGGCGTTCACCTACTCGCCCTACGCCACCGACCACCCGACCGGTACCGGCCCGTACAAGTTCGACAGCTTCGACAAGGCGAACAACACGATCACCCTGGTCCGCAACGAGGACTACTGGGGCGAGAAGGCCAAGACCGCCAAGCTCATCTTCAAGATCATCCCGGACGAGAACGCCCGCAAGCAGGAGCTCGCGGCCGGCACCATCGACGGCTACGACTACCCGAACCCGGCGGACTACAACTCGCTCAAGCAGGCCGGCGACCAGGTGCTGATCCGGCCCGCGTTCAACATCCTCTACCTGGGCATCAACCAGAAGAACAACCCGAAGCTCAAGGACGTGCGGGTCCGCAAGGCGATCGAGTTCGCCATCAACAAGGACCAGCTCGTCAAGAACCGGCTGCCGCAGGGCGCCTATCCGCAGGACCAGTTCCTGCCGAACAACGTGCCCGGACACACCGACGCGGTGGAGAAGGACAGCTACAACCCGGACGTGGCCCGGCAGCTGCTGGCCCAGGCCGGCGCCTCGGACCTGGCGCTGAACTTCTACGTGCCGACCGAGGTCACGCGGCCGTACATGCCGAACCCGGTGGACATCGCCGCCGCGGTCACCGACGACCTGAAGGCGGTCGGCATCAAGGTCAACGTGGTCCAGGAGCCGTGGAACGGCGGGTACAAGGACTCCGTGCAGAAGGCCGGCAAGCAGGACCTGCACCTGCTCGGCTGGACCGGTGACTACGCCGACGCGGGCAACTTCATCGGCACGTTCTTCGGGCGGCCGAAGCCGGAGTTCGGTTTCGACAACCCGCAGATCTTCAGTGCACTGTCCACTGCGGATGCCCAGGCCACGCCGGACGCGAAGAAGGCCGCCTACGAGAACGCCAGCGTGCTGATCTCCCAGTACGTCCCGGCGGTCCCGCTGTCGTCGTCCCCGCCGGCGATCGTGGTCCGCGGGAACGTCAAGGGCCTGGTCCCGACCCCGCTGACCGACGAGCGCTTCTACACGGTCACCAAGGGCTGAGTTCCGCTCCCGGCGGCGGGGAGGCGCAGGCTTTCCCGCCGCCGCGCGGACTGAGGCGATCACATGCTCCGATTCGTGATCCGTCGGTTGCTGCAAGCGATCCCGACGCTCCTCGTGCTCTCTGTCCTGGTCTTCGCCTGGCTCCGCCTGCTGCCCGGTGGTCCCGCCACCGCGCTGCTCGGCGACAAGGCGACGCCGGAGAAGGTCGCGGCGATGAACAACGTGCTCGGACTGGATCAGCCGATCCCGGTCCAGTACTTCAAGTTCCTCGGCCGGATCCTCACCGGTGACTTCGGCGCGTCCCTGATCAGCGGCGACGGCGTGCTCACCGAGATCGCGCGGGCGTTCCCCGCCACGGTCGAACTGTCCCTGGCCGCGCTGGTCCTCGCCGTCGGGTTCGGCATCCCGATGGGATACCTCGCCGCGCGCTACCGCGGCCGGTTCCTGGACAACGCGACCGTGCTCACCACGCTGGTCGGGGTCGCGGTGCCGGTGTTCTTCTTCGGTGTGCTGCTCAAGTACGTGTTCGCGCAGAAGCTGGGTGTCCTGCCGCCCTCGGGCCGCCAGGACGTGACCATCGACGCCACGCACATCACCGGCTTCTTCACCCTGGACGGCCTGCTCACCGGTGAGCTGGACGCGACCTGGGACGCGATCAAGCACCTGATCCTGCCGTCGATCGCGCTGGCCAGCATCCCGTTCGCGGTGATCGTGCGGATCACCCGGGCCTCCGTGCTGGACGTGCAGCAGGAGGACTTCGTGCGCACCGCGGAGTCCAAGGGCCTGACCACGGCGACGATCCGGCAGCGGCACGTGCTGCGCAACGCGTTGCTGCCGGTGTCGACCACGATCGGCCTGCAGACCGGTCTGCTGCTGGCCGGCGCCGTGCTGACCGAGAAGGTGTTCAACTGGAACGGGCTCGGCGCGCTGCTGGCCCAGGGCATCGAACGCCGGGACTACCCGCGGCTGCAGGCGTTGCTGCTGCTGGCCGCGACGGTGTACGTCCTGGTCAACCTCCTGGTCGACATCTCGTATGCGATCATCGATCCGAGGGTGCGGGTGCGATGACCTCCATGTTGCGGCGCAAGGCCGAACGCATCGACGACCTCGCGGAGTCCGGCGGCACCAGCCTGGCGGCGGACGCGGTGAAGCGGATGTCGCGCAACCCGGTGGCGATCATCGGCGCGGTCATCACGGTTCTGTTCGTGCTGCTGGCGATCCTGGCCCCGTTCCTGGCACCGAAGAACCCCTACATCCCCTACGACGAGCTGCGCGTGAACCTGCGGCCGGACTTCATCCCCGGGCCGATGGACGGGTTCGTGCTCGGCAGCGACCACCGCGGGTACGACTTCTTCTCCCGGCTGCTGGTCGGCGCGCGGCAGACGCTGATCGTCGGTGTGGTCGCCACGTTGATCGGGTTGACGATCGGCATGGTCATCGGCGGGCTGGCCGGCGCGCTGGGCGGCTGGGTGGACACGCTGCTGATGCGGTTCACCGACATCTTGCTCGCGATTCCCTCGCTGCTGCTGGCGATCTCGATCGCGGCGCTGTTCTCCCAGGGGACACAGTGGACGGTCATCATCGCGGTGGCGGTGGTGAGCGTGCCGGTGTTCGCCCGGCTGTTGCGCGGGGCGATGCTCGCGCAGCGGTCGAGCGACCACGCGCTGGCGGCGACCGCGCTGGGTGTGCGGCGCCGCACGATCGTGTTCCGGCACATGCTGCCCAACTCACTCGGCCCGGTGGTCGTGCAGGCCACCCTGACGCTGGCGACGTCGATCATCGACGTGGCCGCCCTGTCGTTCCTCGGCCTCGGCGACAACAACACCAGCCGGGCGGAGTGGGGCCTGATGCTGGCCCAGGCCCAGTCCCTGCTGGACGTCAAGCCGAGCCTGGCGTTCTACCCGGCCATCGCGATCATCGTGGTGGCGCTGGGGTTCACACTGCTCGGTGAGTCGCTGCGCGAGGCGCTCGACCCGAAGAACAGGCGGTAACGCGTTGAGTCTTCTGCGAGTACACGACCTGTCGGTGGTGTTCCACCGCAAGGGAACCCGGCCGTTCACGGCGGTCGACGGGGTCGGCTTCGAGGTCGAGCCGGGCCGCACGGTCGGCCTGGTCGGCGAGTCGGGCAGCGGCAAGTCGGTCACTGCGCTGGCGATCATGGGCCTCCTGCCGAAGCGGGGCGCGACCGTCTCCGGCGAGGTCCTGTTCGAGGACACCGACCTGCTGCAGCTGTCCGACCGGCAGCTGCGCGACCGGCGGGGCCGCGACCTCGGCATGGTGTTCCAGGACCCGCTGTCGTCACTGAACCCGGTGATCCCGATCGGTCTGCAGATCACCGAGGTGCTGGAACGGCACCGCAAGATGGAGCGCAAGCAGGCCCGGGTGGAGGCCGCGGACCTGCTCGACCGCGTCGGCATCCCGGACCCGGACCGGCGCCTGTCGGAGTACCCGCACCAGCTCTCCGGCGGCATGCGGCAGCGCGCGCTCATCGCGATCGCGCTGGCCTGCCGCCCGCGGCTGCTGATCGCGGACGAGCCGACGACCGCGCTGGACGTGACGATCCAGGCGCAGATCCTGGCGTTGCTGTCCGAGCTGGTGCGCGACACCGGCACGGCGCTGATCATGATCACCCACGACCTCGGCGTGGTCGCGGGGTTGTGCGACGAGGTGAACGTCATGTACGGCGGGCGGATCGTCGAGCGCGCGGAGCGGCACGCGCTGTTCGCCGCTGCCCGGCACCCGTACACCCACGGCCTGCTGTCCTCGATCCCGCGGCTGGACGCGCCGCGCGGGGAGAAGCTGGTGCCGATCAAGGGCTCCGTCGCGGACAACATCCCGTGGTCGCAGGGTTGCGCGTTCGCGCCGCGCTGCCCGAACGCGCTGGACGTCTGCCGCGAGGTCACGCCCGAGCTCGGCGCGGACTCCGGCGGCATGCTGCGGTGCCACAATCCGGTGGGCCGCCCGGTCGCGGCGGGCGAGGGGGTGCGCTGATGTCCGAACCGCTGGTGCACACCGAAGGCCTGGAAGTGCACTTCCCGATCAAGCGCGGCCTCGTGCTGGACCGCACGGTCGGTCACGTCTACGCCGTCGACGGCGTGGACCTGGAGATCCGGCGTGGCGAGACCTACGGCCTGGTCGGCGAGTCCGGTTGTGGCAAGACCACGCTCGGCCGCAGCCTGCTGCGGCTGGTCGAGCCGACCGGCGGGCGGGCGGTGTTCGACGGCGTCGACCTGTCCACGCTCAAGGGCGAGGCGCTGCGGAAGATGCGGCGCCGGATGCAGATGGTGTTCCAGGACCCGCTGTCCAGCCTGGACCCGCGGCAGTCGGTCGAATCGATCCTCGTCGAGGGCATGCGGGCGCACGGCCTGGACAAGGGTCCGGAGAGCACCCGCAAGCGTTTGCGCGAGCTGCTGGACGCGGTCGGGCTGGCCGAGAACTCGCTGCGGAAGTACCCGCACGAGTTCTCCGGCGGGCAGCGGCAGCGCATCGGGATCGCGCGGGCGCTGGCCGTCGAGCCGGATCTGATCGTGGCCGACGAGCCGGTGTCCGCGCTGGACGTGTCCGTGCAGGCGCAGGTGATCAACCTGCTCGAGGAGCTGCAGGACTCGCTCGGCCTGACCTATCTGGTGATCGCCCACGACCTCGCCGTGGTCCGGCACATCTCCGACCGCATCGGGGTGATGTACCTGGGTTCGCTGGTCGAGGAGACCGACGCGGGGACGCTGTACGACGAGCCGCTGCACCCGTACACGCGCGCGCTGCTGTCGGCGATCCCGGTGCCGGACCCGGTCGTCGAGGACAGCCGGGAGCAGATCCTGCTGGCCGGCGATCTGCCCTCGCCGGCCAGCCCGCCGTCGGGTTGCCGGTTCCACACCCGCTGCCCGTGGCGGCAGGAGACCCGGTGCGACACCGAGCGGCCCGCGCTGCGTGAGCTCGGCGCGGGACACCGGGTGGCCTGCCACTGGGCGGAGGACATCCAGGCCGGGCGCATCACGCCGCACGAGGTGGAACCGGAATTGGTGAACGCGCGGTCGTCACCCGATTCCGCGGTTCCGCAGGCCGCGTCGGTGGCGGAATTGCTGGAGCCCTGAGACGGGTACCCTGACGGCAGTTCCGCCCGTGTCCGAGTAGGGAGTCCGACCGGTGCACATCGACCAGTGGCTGGAGACCATCCCGCCGCTCCTCGTCTACCTGGCAGTGGGCCTGGTGATCGCGTGCGAGAGCCTCGGGGTCCCGCTGCCGGGCGAGATCGTGCTGGTCAGCGCGGCGCTGCTGGCGTCGCAGCACAGCGGGCTGAACCCCTGGGTGGTCGGCATCGTCGGCAGCGGCGGCGCCATCATCGGGGACAGCATCGGTTACGTGATCGGGCGCAAGGGCGGGCAGCGGCTGTTCGACTGGGCCGGGCGGAAATTCCCGAAGCATTTCGGCCCGGACCACGTGCACACCGCGGAACGGATGTTCCGGAAACGGGGCATGTGGGCGGTCTTCTTCGGGCGGTTCGTCGCAATTCTGCGCATTCTGTGCGGTCCGTTGGCCGGGTCGCTGCACATGCACTACCCGCGGTTCCTCCTGGCGAACGCGCTGGGCGGGATCGCCTGGGCCGGCGGCACGACGGCCCTGGTGTACACGCTCGGCGTGGTCGCGGAGAAGTGGCTGTCCCGGTTCTCCTACATCGCGCTGGTTGTCGCCATCGTGGCGGGCGTGGTGATCAGCCTGGTGGTCAAGAAGCGGATGGGCCGGCGTCACGAGGAGACGAACTCGGCCGAGCGCGCCTCCGCCGAGCGCTGACGCCTGGGTAGCGAGCCGAACAGCACGCCCGCCACCACGACCGCGCCGGCCAGCACCTCGACCAGCGCCGGGGTCTCGTCCAGCGCGACGAACGCGGCGGACATGCCGATCACCGGCACGAGCAGGGAGAACGGCGCCACCACGTTCGCCGGGTTGCGGCGCATGAGGACGGTCCAGATGCTCGACCCGAGGACCGTGCCGACGAGCACGACGTAGGCGAACCCGGCCAGCCCGGCCAGTCCCCCGGCCGTGCCGAGCGTGGCCAGCGAGTGCCATTGCGCCGCCGGGCCCTCGAAGATCGTGGACAGCGTGAGCATCGGGATCGGCGGCACCACGGACATCCACAGCGTGAGGTGGACCGGGTTGTCCGGCCGGGCCTGGCGCGAGCAGATGTTGCCGGCGGCCCAGCTCACCGCGCCGAGCAGGGTGAGCACGACCGGCAGCAGCGCCGCGTTCTCCGCGCGGTGCCAGGCGATCACGCCCATCCCGGCGACCGCCGCGAGGATCCCGCTCAGCTGCCGCGCCGACAGCGGTTCCCGCAGGAAGAGGCCGCCGAGCAGGACGGTGAACGGTGCCGACGCCTGCAGCACGAGCGACGCCAGCCCGGTCGGCATGCCGTGGGTGAGCGCGATGAACAGGAACGCGAACTGGCCGGTGCCGAACCACAGGCCGAAGCCGATCAGCCAGCGCAGTGGCACCTTCGGCCGCGGGATGAACAGGATCGTGGGGACCGCGATGACCGCGAAGCGCAGCGCTCCGGCGAACAGCGGCGGGAAGTGGCCGAGCATGGGGTGCATCGCGATGAAGTTCAGACCCCACAGGACGACGACGAACAGGGCGAGGAGACGGTCGCGTAGAGACATGGGCGCGCAGCGCCTCCTTGAGGGGGGGGGGCGGTGGGTGGGACCTCTCCAGCGTGCCTGCGGTAACTGTGAAGAACAATCGAGAATGTTTGCAGCCACCGTGTAGCGTTCCTTCATGGATGTCGGCCGGTTGCGGGTGCTGCGCGAGTTCGCCGACCGGGGCAGCGTGACGGCCGCCGCGAAGGCGTTGCACTGCACGCCCTCGGCGGTGTCGCAGCAGCTCAGGGCATTGCAGGCGGAGGTCGGGCTGGTGTTGACCGAACCGGCCGGGCGCGGTCTGCGGTTGACCGACGCCGGCCGGACGCTGGTGGTGCACGCGGACGAGGTGATCGCCGCGCTGGACCGGGCGGAGGCCGCGCTGGACGTCTTCCGCAGCCTGCCGCACGGGCGGGTGCGGGTGGCGATCTTCCCGTCCGCGGCATTGATGCTGCTGCCCGGTCTGCTGCACCGGTTGGGCGAGGTCGAGGGGCTGGACGTCGAGGTGCGTTACCTCGACATGACCCCGCGCGAGGTGCCGGAGCTGGTGGCGGACTTCGACATCGTGGTCACCCACCGGGACGAGCACGCCGAGCCGTTCCCGTCCGCACGGCTGGACGTGGTGCCGTTGCTGCGGGAACCGCTGGACGTCGCGCTCCCGGGCGGGCACCGGCTGGCCCGCCGGAGGCGGGTGGACCTCACCGAGCTGGCCGGGGAACAGTGGATCTCGGTGGACGTCGGCTTCCCGGTCGACGACGTGCTGCGCTCGCTCGCGGTCCGGACCGGGGTGCGGCCGCAGGTCACGCAGCGCATCAACGACTTCCGGATCATCGAGGCGCTGGTCGCCGCGGGGCACGGTATCGCGCTGCTGCCGCGGTACACGCTCGCCGGTACCTGGTCGAGGCGGATCGTGCGCCGCCCGCTGGCCGGTATCCGCGCGGCGCGCCTCATCGAAGCCGTGTTGCGCACCGGGACCGGCACCCGCCCTCCGGTGGCCACCGTGCTGGAGCTGCTGCACGCCGAAGCCGAGGCGGTGACCCGCAAGGCGTGACCGCCAGGGTGCCCGCCCCGGTGTCGGGTACCTGCAGGACGGATCGTCCGACGGATGTGCGGCGATCGCGGTCATCAGGACGCCGCCCAGGTGTTCTGCTGAATCGCTCCGTGACGAAGGTCGGAGGCCACTGGTTGTTCAAGATCAACTGACCAACCCTGCTCGTAGCTGTGACACGCGGTCCGGCATGATGCGCCGGGTGAAATCACCGAAACCGATCATGCGACGAGTCATGTCCTGGGCGATGGCCACCTTGGCGACCGCCGGCATCGTCGTGGCCGCGGCCCCGACTGCCGCGGCTGCGCCTGGCGAACCCCAGTTCTTCGGGTCGTGCGACGTGTCCCTGTACACGTGCCAGGACGGCGCCAAGGTGTCCGCCCCGGGGCCCCACGACCGCTGCGGCACCGGCCCCGAGCACACCAAGGTGTGCATCCGGTACGACGGCGACGTGGTGTACGTGCAGGACGGATCGTCCGACGGACGTGCGGTGATGGCGGTCATCGAGCAGTACACCGGCAAGCACTGGGACAACGCCCGGCTCTGCCGCAACCCGCACGGGCACGGGACCTGGGCGAGGTGCCGGTTCGACTGGAAGGAGAGCGCCACCAAGGTGGTCCAAGGCTCTGTCCTGTTGAGCACCTCCTTGACCAGGACCGAAACGCTCTGGTCGTTCGAGAACAACTGACCTCACTGGTTGTGGCGGAGGTCACTGTCACGTCTGCGGTCCGGCCGGTGCCTCGTGTGCGTAGACGGTCACCGACCACGAGGAGGACGACAGACATGGCACCCCGCATCGACATGGCCGCCACCGAGATCGGCGCCAAGCTCATGAAGCGGTTCGCCAACCTGCACACGGTGCTCCAGCAGTCGACGCTGCCGGTCTCCACCCAGGAGCTGGTCTCGCTGCGTGCCAGCCAGATCAACGGCTGCGCGCCCTGCGTCGACATGCACACCAAGGAGGCGGCGGCCGCGGGGGAGACCGCGGTCCGGCTGAACCTGGTCGCGGTGTGGCGCGAGGCCACGGTGTTCACCGCGGCGGAGCGTGCGGCGCTGGCACTCGTCGAGGAGGGCACCCGGCTGGCCGACCACCACCAGGGCGTGTCGGACGAGACGTGGGCGCAGGTGCGCGAGCACTACGACGACGAGCAGATCACCGCGCTCGTCGCCCTGGTCGGCCTGATCAACGCGGCCAACCGGATGAACGTGATCGTGCGCAACCAGGGCGGCTCGTACGAGCCCGGCATGCTGGCCGCGGTCGCGAGCTGAGGGAAGGAGACGGCCGGCCGCCGGATCGGCGGCCGGCCGTGTCGCGTCAGCGGTGGGCGCGGTTGACCGCGGACACCACGGCACGCAGGGACGCCGTCACGATGGACGGGTCGATCCCGATACCCCAGAACACCTTGTCGCCGACGGCGCACTCGATGTACGAGGCCGCCTTCGCGTCGTCGCCGGGGGTCAGCGTGTGCTCGCTGTAGTCCAGCAGCCGCAGGTCGTAGCCCACGGTGGACAGCGCGTCGAAGAACGCCGCGATCGGACCGTTGCCGGTACCGGTGATCTCCTGCTCCTCGCCGTCCACGCGGACGGTGGCACGCAGCTGGTAGTCGCCGTTGGCCGTGACGTGCTGGTTGATCAGCTGCAGCGGCGTCTCGGCCTCCAGGTACTCGCGGGCGAACGCGTCCCACATGGTCCGCGGGTCGACCTCGCCGCCTTCGCTGTCGGTGTAGCGCTGGATGACCTGGGAGAACTCGATCTGCAGCCGCCGCGGCAGGTCGAGCTGGTGCTCGGTCTTCATGATGTAGGCGACGCCGCCCTTGCCGGACTGCGAGTTGACCCGGATGACGGCCTCGTAGCTGCGGCCGACGTCCTTCGGGTCGATGGGCAGGTAGGGCACCTCCCACGGGAACTCGTCGACCGGTACGCCGGCCTTCTCCGCGGCGCGGTGCAGCGCGTCGAAGCCCTTGTTGATCGCGTCCTGGTGGCTGCCGGAGAACGCGGTGAACACCAGGTCGCCGCCCCACGGGGTGCGTTCGTGCACGGGCAGCTGGTTGCAGTACTCGACGGTGCGCTTGATCTCGTCGATGTCGGAGAAGTCGATCTGCGGGTCGATGCCCTGGCTGAACATGTTCATGCCCAGCGCGACCAGGTCCACGTTGCCGGTGCGCTCACCGTTGCCGAACAGGCAGCCCTCGATGCGGTCCGCGCCGGCCTGGTAGCCCAGCTCCGCGGCCGCGATACCGGTGCCGCGGTCGTTGTGCGGGTGCAGCGAGAGGATCACCGCATCGCGGCGGTCCAGGTTGCGGCCCATCCACTCGATCGAGTCGGCGTAGACGTTCGGGGTGGCCATCTCCACGGTCGCGGGCAGGTTCAGGATCACCGGCCGCTCCGGCGTGGGCTGCCAGATGTCGGTGACCGCGTTGCACACCTCGGCGGCGTAGGACAGCTCGGTGCCGGTGTAGGACTCCGGCGAGTACTGGAACCGGAAGTCGGTGTCGGAGTACTTCTGTGCGTACTCCACCACCAGGTCGGCGGCCTGCAGAGCGATCTTCTTGATGCCCTCGCGCTCCTCGCGGAACACCACGCGGCGCTGCAGGATCGACGTGGAGTTGTAGATGTGCACGATGGCCTGCGGCGCGCCCTCCAGCGAGGCGAACGTGCGCTCGATCAGCTCCGGGCGGCATTGGGTCAGCACCTGGATGCGCACGTCCTCGGGGATCGCGCCGTCCTCGATGATCTCCCGCACGAAGTCGAAGTCGGTCTGGCTCGCCGCCGGGAAGCCGACCTCGATCTCCTTGTAGCCCATGCGGACGAGCAGGTCGAAGAACTTGCGCTTGCGCGCCGGCGACATCGGGTCGATCAGGGCCTGGTTGCCGTCACGCAGGTCCACCGCGCACCACAGCGGCGCGCGTTCGATGCGCTTGTCGGGCCAGGTCCGGTCGGGCAGCTCGATGTTCTCCACCAGCTTGTACCAGGGCTGGTACCGGTGGAACGGCATCGAACTGCCGCGCTGCGCGTTCCACGCGGGCTGGTCGGCCGGGGCGGGGCGGGACGGCTTGCGAATGCGGCTCACGGTGGGATCGGAGCTGGTGGTCATGCTGGGAAACTCTCCTGCCGGATGATCGGGCGACCGGCGGCGTGACGAAGCCCCGCGACGGGGGGCCGGTCCGGATCAGGCCCCGTCGCGGCAGCGAAGCAGGAGAGCACGCGCCACGGAGCCACTGTATCCCGGTCGTGATGATGATGAAAAGCGCCCCGGTCGGTTACTCGCAGGTAGCCAAGTGGCGGCGGGCGTGGGAAACTCTCCGGCATGGCCGAGCACGCCGAGAAGCGCCAGAGCGACGTCGATGAGGACAAGCGTCCCGCGCGCGCCCAGCGCCAGGTGAACTGGGGGCGCGTGAGGGACCAGGTGGTCGGGCTGATCGCCGGCATCGTCCGCTGGGTCGGCCTGATCTTCGCGCTCATCCTGGTGCTGCACGTCATCTTCGTGGTCGGCGGCGCCAACCCGGACAACGGGATCGTGGCGTTCGCGCGCGACTGGTCCGACGGCCTGTCGCTCGGGTTCAAGGACCTGTTCGAGCCCGCGGACGAGAAGCTGCGCGTCCTGGTGAACTACGGCATCGCGGCGATCTTCTGGCTGGTGGTCTCGTCGATCGTGACCCGCCTCGTCCGGCGCCTCGGCGGTGCCGGCGTCGGCTGACCGCACCACCGCCGAGGGCCGGTCAGAAGGCGGGCGCGCCCCACTCGCCGGTGTAGGCGAACTCGCCCAGCGGCAGCCGTCGCCGCGACGAGCGTTCCCGCTCGATCAGCTTCGCCACCCCGAGCACCGCGGGGTCCCCGGCGTGCCCGACGGCGATCGCCACGCGCGGGACCGCGAAGGCGGGCACCGCGAACCGGGTGCGCACTTCGTCCGCGTCGAACCCGGCCATCTGGTGCGCCACCAGGCCCTCCGCGACCGCCTGGAGCACGAGGTTCTGCGCGGCCAGGCCCAGCCCGTACTCGGCGTAGGGGATCTCACCCTTGTCGTTGCGGGTCACCACGACCGCCACCAGCAGGGCGCCCGCCCGGTGTGCCCACGCCTGGTTCCGCTCGGTCAGCGTGCCGAGGATCTGCCGGAACGTGGCGTCCCCGCGCCGCCCGGCGAGGAACCGCGCCGGTTGCGTGTTGCCGAACGACGCCGCCCACCGCGCCGCCTCCAGCAGCGCCCGCAGCTGGTCCCAGCTCACCTCCCGCGTCTCGTCGAGCGCCCGCGGGCTCCACCGCTCGGCGATCACGTCCGTCAGGGGAACACTGGATTCGGCCGGTTTGCGCATCACACGGCATATTCCCAGACGGTGAGCGCGTACGCGCCGAACCACGCACTCAGCAGCGCGACAGCCGAGCACACCTGCACGACCGTTGCGGTCCGCCGCTTCGCCAGCGCGATCGCCACCGGGACCAGCAGCGTGAAGGCGGGCAGCAGGAACCGCGGCTTCGCGTGCATCAGGCTGCTCGATGCCAGGCAGAGGAACATGACCCCGGCGGCGTACACCGCCAGCACCGCCTCCCGGCGCTGGCGCACCAGCACCACGAACCCGGCCAGCGCGCCCGCGATCACCCCGACCGTCAGCACGCTCATCGCCGTGTTGCTGCCGGTGAGCACCTCGGCTACGAACTGCGCCGTGGACAGCCCGCCGTCGAACCGCGTCAGCCAGCCCTGCCACTCCAGGTCGGACCACGTGCTCAGCTGCTCGGCCAGGCCGGCGCCCGGGTGCACCCGCAGACCGGTCCACCACAGGTAACCGAACAACCCGGCGGGGGCCAGCGCCAGCGCGGCCAGCGGCCGGACACCGTCCGTGCGGCGCACCAGTGCGGTCACCGCGGCGACCGCGACCGCGATGATCAGCGCCAGCGCGGTCGACCGCACCAGCCCTGCGGCCAGGCAGCACACGCCGGCCAGCTCCCACCGCCGCTCCAGCAGCGCGACGAGCGTCCACACGGCCAGCGCGCAGAACAGCGCCTCAGTGTAGGCCATCGACAACGCGATGCTCATCGGCGTCGCCGCGAACAACGCGACCAGGATGTGGCCGGCCCGCCGTGAACCGCCGCGCACGATCCGCCCGAGCCGGGCCAGGCCGTAGGCGGCGCACAACCCGGCGACCAGCGAGATGATCAGCGCGGCTGCGGTCGCACCGAACGGCGGCGTCAGCACCCGGATCAGGAACGGGTACGCCGGGAAGAAGGCCCGGGAGGTGAACGGGTTCGGCACGTCGAAGGCGTCCGGAATGGGGCCGAGGTCGTAGCCGTGGGCGGCGATCTTCAGGTACCACTCGCCGTCCCACGCGGTCAGCCGCGACCACAGGCTCGTGTCGTGCACGGCGGCGAACACCGTGAGCACCACAACACCGAGAGCCCGCACACCGAGGTAGACCAGCGCCGGCAGCAGGAGTGTGCTGCGTCTCGACAGCGGTCCCCCGAGGTTTAGCGGCAGGCCAGCGGCCGCTTCGCCGCGCCGTTCCGCGGTGCCGCTCACTGCCTCCACGCCATCGCCTCTGGTTCGTTTTTGAAGATTGGGGCAAAACAGGTTAGACATTTTCCCACGCCGGTGACCAGGTGCAGTGGTCGGAGCCACATTACCGGGTGGCTGAGCGCCTAACCCCCGGTAGGCTGCTGCGAAAGGTGCGAAGTAGGAGGTCGGCAGACAAGTGGCGCTCGTGGTCCAGAAATACGGCGGTTCGTCGCTGGAGAGCGCTGATCGCATCAAGCGCGTGGCCGAACGGATCGTGGCCACCAAGAAGGCGGGCAACGACGTGGTCGTCGTGTGCTCCGCCATGGGTGACACCACCGACGAGTTGCTCGACCTGGCCCAGCAGGTCAACCCGGTGCCGCCCGAACGAGAGATGGACATGCTGCTCACCGCGGGTGAACGCATCTCCAACGCGCTTGTCGCGATGGCGATTTCGGCACACGGTTCCGAGGCGTGGTCGTTCACCGGGTCCCAGGCGGGCGTGGTCACGACGGGTGTGCACGGCAACGCGCGCATCATCGACGTGACGCCCAGCCGGGTCACCGAAGCCCTCGAGCAGGGCTACATCGCGCTGGTCGCCGGGTTCCAGGGCGTCGCGCAGGACACCAAGGACATCACCACCCTCGGCCGCGGCGGTTCGGACACCACCGCGGTGGCGCTGGCCGCGGCGCTGGACGCGGACGTGTGCGAGATCTACTCCGATGTGGACGGCGTGTACACCGCCGACCCGCGGATCGTGACCAACGCGCGCAAACTCGACACCATTCCGTACGAGGAGATGCTGGAACTCGCCGCGAGCGGGTCGAAGATCCTCCACCTGCGCTCGGTCGAGTACGCCCGCCGCTACGGCGTGCCGATCCGGGTTCGTTCGTCCTACAGCGACAAGCCGGGCACCACGGTGGCCGGTTCGATTGAGGAGATCCCCGTGGAACAAGCGTTGATCACCGGTGTGGCGCACGACCGGTCGGAGGCCAAGGTCACCGTCACCGGGGTGCCGGACCACGCCGGCGCTGCGGCGCGGATCTTCCGGGTCATCGCCGACGCCGAGATCGACATCGACATGGTGCTGCAGAACGTGTCCAACACCGCCGGCCGCACCGACATCACCTTCACGCTGTCCAAGGCCAACGGCCCCAAGGCCGTCGCCGAGCTGGAGAAGCTGAAGGGCGAGCTGGAGTTCGACTCCGTGCTCTACGACGACCAGGTCGGGAAGGTGTCGCTGGTGGGCGCGGGCATGCGCTCGCACCCGGGCGTCACCGCGACCTTCTGCGAGGCGCTGGCCAAGGTCGGCGTCAACATCGAAATCATCAACACCTCGGAGATCCGGATCTCGGTCCTGATCCGGGACGCGCAGCTGGACGACGCGGTGCGCGCGATCCACGAGGCGTTCGAACTGGGCGGCGACGAGGAAGCCGTGGTCTACGCAGGGAGTGGTCGCTGACATGGCACCAACGTTGGCTCTGGTCGGCGCGACCGGCGCGGTCGGCACCGTCATGATCGACATCATCAACGCGCGGGAAAGCGTTCCGTGGGGGGAGATCCGCCTGATCGCCTCGCCGCGGTCGGCGGGCAAGAAGATCACCGTGCGCGGCGAGGAGCTGACCGTCGTCGCACTCTCCCCGGAGGCCTTCGACGGCGTCGACGTCGCGATGTTCGACGTGCCGGACGAGGTGTCCGCCGAGTGGGCGCCGGTCGCCGCGGAGCGCGGCGCGATCGCGGTCGACAACTCGGGCGCGTTCCGGATGGACGACGAGGTGCCCCTGGTGGTGCCCGAGGTCAACGCCGACAAGGTGCGGGAGCGGCCGCGCGGCATCATCGCCAACCCGAACTGCACCACCCTGTCGATGATGGCGGCGCTCGGTGCGCTGCACCGCGAGTTCGGGCTGACCGAGCTGGTGGTCGCGTCCTACCAGGCGGCCTCCGGCGCCGGCCAGCCCGGCATCGACCGGCTGCAGGCCGAGCTGGCCGCGGTGTCCGGCAAGGGCCTGGGCGCGACGGCCGGGGACGTGCGGGCCGAGCTGGAGGCGGCCGGGCTGCCGCTGGCGGACACCCCGTTCGCGGGCACGCCGCTGGCCTTGAACGTCGTGCCCGCCGCCGGTTCCTACAAGGGCGACGGCTGGTTCTCCGAGGAGCTGAAGGTCCGCAACGAGTCGCGCAAGATCCTCGGGATCCCGGACCTCAAGGTGTCCGCGACCTGCGTCCGCGTCCCGGTGGTCACCACGCACTCGCTGGCCGTGCACGCCACGTTCGCGCGTGAGGTGACGGTGGAGGCGGCGCACAAGGTGTTCGCGGCCCAGCCGACGATCGTGCTGGTCGACGACCCGGCGAACGGGAAGTTCCCGAGCCCGGCGGAGGTCGTCGGCGGCGACCCGACCTACGTGGGCCGGGTGCGGCAGGCGCTGGACTTCCCGAACACGCTGGACTTCTTCGTGTGCGGGGACAACCTGCGCAAGGGTGCGGCGCTGAACACCTACGAGATCGCCGAGCAGCTCGCTCCCGAATTCGCCTGACGGACACGCAGAGTCGCCCCAGCCTCCCGGAAATCACTCTATTGGGAGGCGGCTTCTCCCTGGCCTGACATGAATGCGCTTCTAGTGTGGGCGCAGTCGTGGCAGTTCATGGCAGGGAGAAGTCGGGGAGCTCGCGTTGGCAAGGCATGTCCTGGCCGCGTTAGTGTGCGCGGTGGCGCTGCTCGGGTTGAGCGCGCCGCTGCTCGTGGCGACCGCGGACGACACCGACGGCCCGCTCACCGTGCGCATCGTGCGTGGCGAGACCGGGGTCGCCGGCGTCCTCGTCGTGGCCACCGATCCGAGCGGCGCCAGCGTCAGCGGGGTCACCGGTCCGGACGGGTCGGTTCAGCTCGCCACCTCGCCGCTGACCGGCGGCAAGTACCGCGTGGATGCCGTGATCCCGGCGTCGATGCCCGACGTCAAGCCGGCGCCGGAGGAGGCCAGCCGGGCCAGCCTGACCGAGTTCGTCGACGTCAGCGGCGGCAAGGCGGTCACCCTGACCATGGGTGTCGGCGGCCTGGACGGGCCGGTCCAGCTCGGTGACCGGGTCTGGTTCGACACCGACGGCGACGGTATCCAGGACGGGGACGAGCCGCCGCTGCCCGGCGTGCGCGTCCAGCTCCTGGCCTGCGACGGCGGTGGGGCGCCCATCGCCGAGAAGACCACCGACCGCGCCGGGCGCTACCTCTTCGGCGAAGCCGACGGGTTGCGGCCGGACAGCTGTTACACGGTCAAGTTCGACTTCGGCGGTGTGGACACCCGGCCACTGCCCGGTTCCCCGCCGGCCGATGGTCTCAAATGGACTGTTCCGCACGCCGGCGACCAGTCGCTGGATTCCGATGTGGACCCGGGCACCGGCGCGGTGCGGGTGGCGATCGGGCCGTCCGGTTCGGTCGACCACAGCGTGGACGCCGGCGTCGTCGGTGGTCTGAACCGGGTGGGCGACCTGGTGTGGGCCGACCTCAACCGCAACGGGGTGCAGGACCCGGGCGAGCCGGGGATCGCCGATGTCGGGGTGCGGCTGCAGAAGGCCGACGGGACCCTGGTCGCCGGAACCAGCACCGGCCCGCACGGCCAGTACCAGTTCTCCCACCTGCCCGACGGTGCCTACCAGGTCTGCTTCGACACCGCGAAGCTCCCGCCCCAGTACGGCGACTACCAGCTCACCCGGCCGCGCGCCGGCAACGCCGGCCAGGACTCCGCACCGGACCCGGCCACCGGCTGCACCGCGCCGACCGAGCTCAACCCGGGCCGCACCCAGGACCTCGCGCTGGACGCCGGCCTGGCCGCCCCGGTGAACCGCATCTCGGCGCTGGTGTGGCACGACACCGACGGCGACGGCCGGCCCTCGGTGGTCGAGCCGGGCATCGGCGGTGTGCCGGTGAAGCTGCGTGGCGAGGACGGGAAGCAGATCGCGATGACCACCACCGGGCCGGACGGGAAGTACGTCTTCGACGACCTGCCGTCCGGGTCGTTCGTGGTGTGCCTGGACCTGGCCGCCCTGCCGCAGGCCGGGGCTGACTTCACCCCGGTGACCAGGAGCGAGGCCTCTGGTGCCGACCCGGCGACCGGCTGCACGCCACCCGTCACGCTCGGCCTCGGCAAGCGTGAGGACACCGCGCTCAACGTGGGACTCGCCGCGCCGGGCAACCGCATCGGCGACCGGGTGTGGGTGGACACCAACCGCAACGGGATCGCCGACGCCACCGAGTCCGGTCCGAGCGGCGTGCCGGTCAAGCTGGTCCGCCCGGACGGCACCACGGAGAGCACCACGGCCACCGGGGCGGACGGGCAGTACCGGTTCACCGGCATGCCGGACGGCACTTACCAGGTGTGCGTCGACCGGGCGGCACTGCCCGCGCCGGTCACCGGGTACCAGTTCACCCGGCCCAGGGCTGGGGAGTCCACAAAGGATTCCGATGTGGACCTCGCCAGCGGGTGTGCGCCGCCGGTCGCGGTCGGCGCCGGGCACCGCGACGGCGGAGCCGTGGGCGTCGGCCTGGTGCCGCCACGCAACCGGGTCGGCAACCTGCTGTGGATCGATGGCAACGGCAACGGGATGCAGGACCCGGACGAGCCCGGCGTCGCGGGGGTGGTGGTGACGATGGTCGACGCCGCGGGCCGGCCGGTTGCCGTGACGCGCACCGCCGCGGACGGCTCGTACCTGCTCGACGACGTGCCGGACGGGTCGTACCGCGTCTGCGTCGACCTCGCCGGTCTGCCCGGGCAGTTCCGCGGCTTCCGGCTCACCGGCGCCGACGGCGACGCGGGCTGCACGGCACCGGTCACCGTCGGACCGCAGCCGCGGGAGGACCTCTCCGTGCGGATCGGCCTCGTCAGCGCCAGTCCGGCGGTGGCGACCGCCGCGCAGGAGTCGTCGAGCGGCGGTGGGTTCCCGGTCGGCTGGGTGCTGTTCGGGGCCGTCGCGGCGATCGGTGCGGTGGTCGGCGTGCGCTGGTGGAAGGCGGCCGGCGAGGACCTGTGACCCGGTGGTCCGGGCGGGACGGGATTCCGCGGGCCGCCTTGGCAGCTGCGCCGCGGCGGCTCCTAGGATCGACTGCCATGACTGCGCACACACTGGCCGGCGGCACGTTCCAGCTCGCGGAGGGGCTGCCCGTCGGGCGCATGGGCTACGGTGCGATGCAGCTGGCCGGCCCGGGCGTGTTCGGGCCGCCCGCGGACCGGGACGCCGCGGTCGCGGTCCTGCGCGAGGCCGTCGAGCTGGGCGTCAACCACATCGACACCGCCGACTTCTACGGCCCGTACGTCACCAACCAGATCATCCGCGAGGCCCTGCACCCCTACGACGGGCTGGTCGTCGTGACCAAGGTCGGTGCGGTGCGGGACGCCGAGGGCGCCTGGATCCACCAGCGGTCGCCCGAGCAGCTGCGCGCCCAGGTGCACGACAACCTGCGCAACCTCGGTGTCGACGCGCTCGACGTGGTCAACCTGCGGGTCGGCGGCGGGGACGACGGGCACTCCGCGGTGCCGGGCTCGATCGCCGAGCCGTTCCTCGCGCTCGTGGAGATGCAGCAGGAGGGGCTGATCAGGCACCTCGGGATCAGCACCGTGAACGCCGAGCAGGTGGCCGAGGCACGGTCGATCGCCCCGATCGTGTGCGTGCAGAACGCCTACAACGTCGCCCACCGCGAGGACGACGAGCTGATCGACTCCCTGGCCGCGCAGGGCATCGCGTACGTGCCGTACTTCCCGTTGGGCGGGTTCTCGCCGCTGCAGTCGGAGGTGCTGGACGCGGTGGCCGCCCGCCTCGGCGCGACTCCGATGGCCGTCGCGCTGGCGTGGCTGCTGCGGCGCTCGCCGAACATCTTGCTCATCCCGGGTACGTCGTCGCTCGGCCACCTGCGCGAGAACGTGGCCGCCGTGTCGCTGGACCTGCCGGACGACGTGCTCGACGCGCTGGACGCGCTCGCCTGACGCGGCGTGGTCAACGCACGGCGACGGCGGCGGTGGGGGCCCTCCGCCGCCGCAGCCCGGCCCCCGCCGCCGCGAACCCGAGGCCGAACAGGCCGGCCGCGGCGAACCCCCAGCCGGGCGCCGTGTGGTCGATCACGAACCCGATCACCGGGCTGCCGGCGCCCATCCCGAACCGGGTGGCCGCGTCCAGCAGGCCCATCGCCTCGCCGCGCACCCGCGGTGGCGCCAGGCCCGTGACCTCCTCGGCGGTCGACGCGAGCGTCGGCGCGCACGCCAGGTTCGTCGGGACCAGGGCGAGCGCGAGCAGCCACCACGGCAGCCCGGCGACGAGGCCGACCGGGATCACCAGCACGGTCAGCAGCACCATCAGGCGCAGCGGGGACAGTGACTGGCGGACCGCGCCGTGCACGATGCCCCCCGCCGCCGACGCGACGCACATCACGGCGATCACCACGCCGGTCCAGGTCACCTCTCCGGTGGCCCGCAGCGCCGCGAGGGTCGCCAGCTCGGTGCCGATCAGGCAGAACAGGGCTCCCGACGCGACGAGCAGTGCGCCGACGAGGCGCGGCGTGACCCACTCCCGCATGGGTGGGCGCTCCGCGGTGACCGTCTCGGCCTCGTGCCGGATCGGCGGGTTGAACCAGCACAACGCGACGGTGCCGAGGGCGAAGCACGCGCCGATCCCGCTCAGCGCCGCCGTCGAAGACAGCTGCGTCGACAGGGCGATGGCCGCGGCGGGGCCGGCCATGTAGCTCGTCTCGAGCAGGATCGAGTCGAGCGAGTAGGCGGACCGCCGGGACTCCGGCGGCACCAGCGCGGTCAGCACCTGGCGGGCGATCGACGTGGCGGGCAGTACGAGCGCGCCCGCCGGTAGTGCGGCCGCGAGCAGCGCCGGGTACGGCAGGTGCGGGGTGGCCAGCCAGAACGCCGCCGAGGTGAGGCCGCAGACCGCGCTGACCGGACGCAGGCCGTAGCGGTCGATCATCCGGCCGACGAGCGGCGCGCCGAGGGCGCTGCCGAGCATCGTCGCCGTCCCCACCAGGCCGGCCTCACCGTAACCGCGGCCCAGGTCGGTGACGACGTGCAGGGTCAGGGTGAGCCCGGTCGCGGTCATCGGCAGCCGGATGAGGAAGAACAGCAGCATCGTCGTCCGGACGCCGGGCACAGCGAGGACGCGGCGATACGGCTGGAGGGACATGCTCCCACTCTGGCACGCCCGTGCAACTCCATTTCGGTGCCGGGTTCTGCGTGCCCGGCGGGGTGAAGATCAATCCCGATCGGGTGGCGGCGCGCATGGTCCCGCATTTCGTTGGTATCTCCGCCTCGCGTCAGGCACCCACATCAGGAGGTAGGGAATGAAAGCCACGCTCGCCCGGATCGTCGCCATCGTGGTGGCAGGCAGTGCGCTCGCCTTGGGCGGTAGCGCTGTCGCTTCCGCCGACGGGTCGGGCACGTCGAGCACGCAAGCCGCCGGGGACCAGCTCGCGCAGCTGCGCCAGGAGCTGGTCGACCGGGCCTACACGGCGGACGTGCCCGGCACCCAGCGCGCGCTCGGGCAGATGAGCCCGCTGCTCGGGGACCTCGCCACCGGTGAGCAGTACACCGTTCAATCGGACACGCGGGAGACCGCCGCCTCCGCGCAGGACGACGCCACCACGGCGAGCCGGATCATCGCCGACCCGGCTCAGGCGGAGCACGTCAAGCAGGCTCCCGCGGTGCCGTCGGCGCTGCCGAACCTGCCGCCGCCGCTGGACATCGTCGCGGACCTGCTGAAGACCCTGATCCAGAAGCTCACGGACCTGCTGAATGCCCTCGTCGGCAACCCGCCGGCGCTCACGGTGCCGACGTCCTGACAGCTCACCGGGCGGCAAGGCTCCGATGTGGACGATCCACATCGGAGCCTTTTTCGTCCCCCGTGCGGGCGAGAGCAGCAGTTCGGGTGAGTTTGATCAACCAGGGGGTGATCCGGCCACGGAGCGCGATCTTCACGCGGCCAATTTTGATCAACCGGGCGATGCAGTACTGGTGCGGGTTCACCGGATGCGGTTGCCGCGCCGCAAGATCGAACTCGGCACGTGAGCGTTCGGCCCCCGGCGCGGCGTGGTGCCGAGTGGTGGGAGATCAACTTGGCAGGTAGTCAAGAGCGTGACAGGTCCACCGAGGCCAGGAGGTAGGGAGATGTTAGGCAAGTTCGCCCGGGTCATCGCCGTGGCGGTGGCCGGCAGCGTGCTGGCGATGGGCGGCGCCGGCGTCGCCGCCGCCGGGGGCAAGGGCACGTCCAGCACGCAGGCCGCCGCGGAGCAGGTCCTCCAGTTGCGCGACCAGCTCGCGAGGGCCGCCTACGCCGGAGATGTCGCCGGTACCCAGCGTTCGCTCGGCCAGATGAGCCCGGTCCTCGGTGACCTCGCCGCGGGGCAGAAGTACAGCATCCAGTCCGATGCGCAGCAGACCGCTGCCACCAGCAACGACTACGCCACCGAGGCGAGCCGGATCCTGGCCGACCCGTCGAAGGCGGGCGAGGTCCGCCAGCTGCCGCCGGTGCCGGACATCCCGGACCTGCCGCCGCCGCTGAACATCGTCAGCAACCTGCTCAAGAACCTGTTGAAGACCGTGACGGGTCTGCTCGCTTCGCTGCTCGGCTCGGCTCCGCCACTCCCAGTGCCGGTGCCGGTGCCGGTTCCGGTGCACTGACCAGCTTTTCCGGCAGGGGGAGACCGGGATCCGATGTGGACGTCCACATCGGATCCCGGTCTTTTTTACGCCCGCAGTCCCACGCGCAGGGCGCCGGCCGCCTCCGAGGTCGCCTCGCGGAAGCGCCTGCCGATGCCCAGGAAGTTCACGTAGCCGTGGATGAGGTCCGGCTGACGGCTCAGCGTCACCGGCACGCCGGCGGCCCGCAGCTTCGCCGCGTATTCCTCGCCCTCGTCCCGCAACGGGTCGAAGCCGGCGGTCGCCACGTAGGCGGGCGGCAGCCCGGTGAAGTCCTCGGCCAGCAGCGGTGACAGCCGGGTGTCGGTGCGGTCCACCCCGGCGGGCGCGTAGTGGTCGAGGAACCAGGTCATGTCCGCGTCGGTGAGGAAGAAGCCGTCACCGAACAGCTCCCGCGACCGGCGCCGCCTGCTCGCGTCGACACCGGGGTAGAGCAGCATCTGGAACGCCGGGGCCGGGCCACCGCGCCTCGTCGTCACCTGTGCGGTGACGGCCGCGAGGTTGCCGCCCGCGCTGTCCCCGCCGACCGCGATCCGCTCCGGGTCGGCGCCCAGGTCGGCGGCCTTCGCGTGGGCGTAGCCGAACGCGGCGATGGCGTCCTCGGTGGCCGCCGGGAACGGGTGTTCGGGCGCGAGCCGGTACTCCACCGACAGCACCCGCACACCGGAGTGCTTGGCGAAGTACCGCGCGGTGTTGTCGTGGCTGGCGCGGCTGCCGATCACCCAGCCACCGCCGTGGAAGAACACCAGCAGCGCCGAGCCCGACGGCAGGCCCGCGGGCTCGTACAGCGTGGCCGGCAGCGGGCCGTGCTCCGCCGGGATGTCGATCTCCCGGGTGCGGACCGGTTCGATCCGCGCGCCGCTGACCAGGGTGCCGGATTCGACGATGCGCCGCCGGGCCTCCTCCGGGGTGTCCGAGGACATGCTCACCCGGGCGATCTGCTGGAGCCGGAGCAGCAGTTGTGCGTCGAGTGCCAGCTCCTGGCCGTCCAGCCGGACCGGGCGCCCGGCGATGAGCCGGCGGGCCGGCTCGGGGAGCCCGAAGATGAACGGAGCCGCGACGGCTTCGACGCGGCTCAGCAGTGAGGTCGCCATGCCCCGCAGGTTACTCACTGGTAGGCGCGCTGGCCAGGTGTGATCGGCGCCTCCGTCCCAGATCCTGGTCCTCCACTTAGGTAGAGGGGCTAGCCTCGGTTGCGTGACTAGTGCGGCGATCAACGTGGTCGGTATCGGCGGTTCCCTGCGCCCGGGCTCCCAGTCGGAGCGGGCCCTGCGGATCGCGCTGGACAGCGCGGCCGAGGCCGGCGCCCAGACAGTCGCCCTCACCGGCCCGGACCTCGTGCTGCCGTTCTACGACTCGGCGATCACCGAGCGCACCCCGGAGGCGACCCGGCTGGTGGAGGCCATCCGCCACGCCGACGGGCTCGTCATCGTCTCGCCCGGCTACCACGGCGCGCTGTCCGGGCTGATCAAGAACGCCCTGGACTACGTCGAGGACCTGCGCCCGGACCGGCGCCCCTACCTGGACGGCCGGGCGGTCGGGCTGGCCGCGGTCGCCTACGGCTGGCAGGCGGCGGTGACCACGCTGGACCAGCTGCGGACCATCACCCACGCCCTGCGCGGCTGGCCCACCCCGCTGGGCGGTTCGCTGAACACCGCCGAGGTCAAGTTCGACGAGGTCGGCGGTGCCTCCGAGGAGAAGGCCGTCACCACCCTGCGCCTCATCGGACGGCAGGTCGTCGAGTTCGCCCGCGCCCGGCACTGAGGATTCGTTTCCGCCACTGGTGGGTATTCCCCGACCGAAGCCTGCCGCCAGGGGAGGGAACCACGTGCAACCGGTCTACACAGCGGTCGCGACCGCGCGCGGTGACGGGCGCAACGGCGAGGTCACCTCGTCGGACGGGGTGATCGACGAGCAGCTGGCCGTGCCCAAGGAGATGGGCGGGCCGGGCGGTGAGATGACGAACCCCGAGCAGCTGTTCGCCGCCGGGTACGCGGCCTGCTTCCACGGCGCCGTGCGGCTCGTGGCGCGGAAGGCCGGCGTGGACCTGACCGAGTCGTCGGTCACCGCCGAGGTCGGTATCGGCCGCGACGGCGGTGAGCTGGAACTGGCCGTCAAGCTGATCGCGCACCTGCCGGGCCTGCCGCAGGACAAGGCCGGCGCGCTGGCGGCCCAGGCGCACCACGTGTGCCCGTACTCCCGTGCGACCAGGGGAAACATCCAGGTCGAGATCACCGCGACGACCTGAGGAAGAGTTGCCGACAAGGAGGATTGTTTCGATGGCGAACGCACCCATCCAGAGCCCGCTCAGCCCGGCCGACAAGGAGATCACCGGTAACGCGCTGCAGGCCGCGCTGGTCGACCTGGTCGACCTGTCCCTGATCGCGAAGCAGGCGCACTGGAACGTGGTCGGGTCCAACTTCCGCAGCGTGCACCTCCAGCTGGACGAGCTGGTGGCTACCGCGCGCAACTACGTGGACGAGGTCGCCGAGCGCGCCAACGCGATCGGCATCTCGCCCAACGGCAAGGCCAAGACCGTCGTGGAGAGCTCCGGGCTGCGCGAGTACCCGGACAACTGGCAGAGCGTGGAGTCCACGATCGAGAACGTCGTGAAGATTCTCGCCGACCTGATCCAGCGCATGCGCAAGCGCATCGACGAGACGGACAAGAGCGACCTGGTCACCCAGGACCTGTTCATCGAGATCACCCACGAGCTGGAGAAGGCCCACTGGATGTGGCAGGCGCAGACCGCCTGATCCAGGGCTGAGCGCGGGCCCCGGGGCGCTGTCCCCGGGGCCCGTCGCGTCAGCTCAGGCCGACCGCTTTCATCGCGAAGTGCACTTCGGCCGCGGTCTGCCGGATCGTTTCGGCGATCACCAGCGAGCCGTGCCCGGCGTCGTAGCGGTAGAACTCGTAGGGCAGGTCGCGCTGGGCCAGCCGCTCCAGGTAGTTCTCGATCTGCCGGATCGGGCAGCGCGGGTCGTTGTCGCCGGCCAGGACCAGCACCGGTGCCTTGACCGCGTCGACGTAGGTGATCGGCGAGCACTCCCGGTACACCGCCGGCACGTCCTCCGGGGAGCCGCCGAACAGCGCCCGGTCGAACTGGCGCAGCTGCTCCATCTCGTCCTCGTACGCGGCGACGTAGTCGGCCACGGGCACGCTCGCCACCCCGGCCGCCCACCGGTCCGGCTGGGTGCCCAGGGCGAGCAGCGTCAGGTAACCGCCCCAGGACGCCCCGGCGACCACCGTCCGCGCCGGGTCGCTCAGGCCGCTCTCGACGGCCCAGTCGTAGACCGCGGCGACGTCCTCCAGCTCGGTCAGGCCCGGCCGTCCCTCGATCGCGTCGCGCCACGCCGAGCCGTAGCCGGTGGAGCCGCGGTAGTTGACCTCGACGACGGCGAACCCGGCGTCCAGCCACACCGCGCGGTAGGCGGAGAAGCGGTCCTCGTCCGTCGCGTGCGGGCCGCCGTGCAACGTGAACACCGTGGGCAGCGGCCCCTCCGGCGCGGCCACCGGGCGGGCGACCAGCGCGTGCACGCGGCCACCGGTGCCCTCGACGAACGCGTCCGTGACCGGCGCCGAACCGGGTGCCGGGTCGCCGGGCGGGGTGAGCAGCACCGTGTCGGTGCCGCCGGTCGCGCGGGCCCGGACCACGCCGGGCTCGGCGGCGCTGGACCAGGAGTACTCGATGGTGCCGTCCGGCCGTACCCCGGCGCCGCCGATCCGGCCCGGCGGAGTCTCCACAACGGACAGTTCACGGGTGGCCAGGTCGTAGGAGTACAGCGCGCTGCGCGCCTCGTGGAAGTGCACGACGAGCAGCGCGTCGGCCTTCGGGTACCAGGTGGCGGCGACCTCGCCGGGCAGGCCGAGGTCCAGCTCCTCCTCGGTGTCCGCGCCGACGTCCCAGATCAGCAGCTCCTCGCGGCCGCGGCGCTCGTGCAGCACCAGCAGCCGCTGGTCACCGGCGATCGGGGAGAACTCGAGCGGCGTCAGGCCCTTGCCCTCGCCGTCCCACTTCTCCGCGACGGCGGTGAAGCCGGTGGTGTTCACGACCCGGACCGCGGGGTGGCGGGAGTCACCGTGTTCGGCGTGCGAGATCGCGAGCAGCGACTCGTCGCGGGACAGCGCTGCGACCCCGGCGTCCTGGTCGCTCGAGTAGAAGCGGGTGGTCTCGCCGTCGCGGGTGGCGAACAGCTCACTGCCGTCGTCGGTGGAGACGCCGGCGGCGATGACGCGGTGACCGATCTCCAGCCCGGCCGGGTAGCCGGCGTGGACGCCGGGCAGGGCGGGCTCCGCGGGGCCGCCGTCGAAGGGCTGGCGCTGCCAGACGCCGAACTCGTCACCGTCGGTGTCGTCGAACCACCAGATGGCCGAGCCGTCGGGCGCGGGCGTGGCGTGCAGGGTGCCGTTGGGGCGGTCGGTGACCTGGCGGTGCTCGCCGGTGCCGCGGTCCCAGGCGTAGACCTCCCAGACGCCGCTGGCGTTGGAGACGTAGATGTTCTTCTCCGGCGCGTCGAGGGCCCAGTCCGGCACCGACACGCGCGGCGCGTGGAACCGGGCGCGCCAGCGGGCCTCGGCCTCGGGGTCGTCGAAGAGGCGGTCGGGGATGGTCGCGGGCGGGTGCTGGGTAGTCACCCCTCGATCCTGCCAGCAACTGCCCGTACCGTGTGCGTGTGCTGGAGGGATACGCGCCCGGGGTCGAGCGGGACGCGCTGTCGATCATGGCGTCACGCACCGCAGCCGACCGTGCGGAGTACGTGTTGCGGCTGCTGCGGCCGGGCATGCGCGTGCTCGACGTCGGGTGCGGCCCCGGCACGATCACCGCGGGCCTCGCCACGATCGCCGGGCGGGGTTGCGTGGTAGGCGTGGACCGGGATCCGCGTCAGTTCCCGGAGTCGTCCACAGTGGAGTTCGTTGCCGGGGACGTGTACGCGCTGCCGGTGGCGGACGAGAGCGTGGACCTGGTGTTCGCGCATGCGCTGGTCGAGCACCTGGCGCGCCCGGCCGACGCCCTGGCGGAGATGCGCCGCGCGCTGCGGCCGGGTGGCGTCCTGGCTCTGTCTACTTCGGACTGGTCGCGGGCGCGGCTGCGGCCGGGGACGGCGAACGTCGCCGCCGCGCTGCGCGGGCACTACCTGTTGCGGCGGCGGGCGGGTGGGGACCCGTTCGCGGGGAAGCACGTGGCGTCGTGGGTGTCGGCCGCGGGGTTCCGGGACGTGCGGACGCACGGCCGGTTCCGGTCGGACATGTCGTACCGGGCGTTGGCCCGGTACGTGGAGGCGCGGCTGGACGCGGCGCTGAGCGCTTCGCCGGTGGACCGGGACCAGCTGGCCTCGGCGGCCCGCTCGGCATGGGCCTGGTCACACAGCGGAGACGGCGAGTTCGCCCAGTACTGGGTAGAACTCCTGGCAGTGAAGTGAGCCGCTACCCCGCCCCGCGGTACTCGGCGCGGACGTCGCACGCGCCCCACGCGGCAACGGGCGCGAAGGTCGCCCCGCGACACGCGCCACACCGGTCGCCCCAGGCGGCACTCGCGGTCGAGGGTATTTGTCTGCCCGTAAGTGGCGATCGGCAGTTCAGGACCTCGGCGCGGACGTCGCTTCGCGACACGCGCCACACGCGGCACCCGGCCGCTCCGGGCGGTACTCGCGGGGGGTCCAGGGGGCTTGCCCCCTGGCGGGGGTCTGGGGGTTCGACCCCCAGAGGACACAACGCGGAATCCCCCTGTCCGCGCTTTCCGCGGACAGGGGGATCCCTGGATAACGCGTCGGGGTGGCGGGATTTGAACCCACGACCTCCTCGACCCGAACGAGGCACGCTACCAAGCTGCGCCACACCCCGATGTACTGCTCAGCGGGTCGAGGAAGAGTTTAGCGGACGTCGCTGCGGGCTCTGCGGGGGGTGGCCTTGGTGGTCTCCGGGCTTGTCTGGCGGCGTTCGACCAGCGTCAACAGGGTCGCTTCGGGTGGGCAGGCGAAGCGGGCGGGGGCGTAGGGGGAGGTGCCCAGGCCGGCTGAGACGTGCAGCCACATGTGGGCGCCCCAGCGGGAGGCGCCGCGGGCGCGGGAGCGGTCGAGTTCGCAGTTGGTGACGAGGGCGCCGATGCCGGGGATGCGCAGCTGTCCGCCGTGGGTGTGGCCGGCGAGCACGAGGTCGTATCCGTCGGCGGCGAACGGGTCGAGGATGCGCGGCTCGGGTGAGTGGGTGACGCCGAGGCGGAGGGTGGCGGTGTCGGCGGGGCCGGCGATCTCGCGGTAGCGGTCGCGGTGCAGGTGGGGGTCGTCGAGGCCGGCGGCGAACACGGTCTGCCCGGCGACGGTGAGGGTGCGCCGGACGTGGGTGAGGTCGTGCCAGCCGTGTTCGAGGAACGCCGCACGCAGGTCGCGCCAGGGGAGTTTGGTGCCGTGGATGCGCTTCTTCTTGCCGCGTGGCATGAGGTAGCGGGCCGGGTTCTTCGGTTTGGGTGCGTAGTAGTCGTTGCTGCCGAACACGAACAGGCCGGGCCGCTCGAGCAGCGGGCCGAGCGCGCGCAGGACGGCGGGCACGGCTTTGGGGTGGGCGAGGTTGTCGCCGGTGTTGACGACGAGGTCGGGGTCGAGCCGGTCGAGCGCGGCGACCCAGCGTTGCTTGGTGTGCTGGCCGGGCAGCATGTGCAGGTCGGAGATGTGCAGGACCCGCATCGATTGCGCGCCGGGTGCCAGGACGGGCAGTTCGGCCTCGCGGAGCACGAAGTGCCGCCGTTCGATGCCGGAGGCGTACCCGATCGCGGCGGCGCCGAGCGCGACCGTTCCGGCGGCGAGGCGTTTGGCTGTCAGCTGATGGCTGTCACGGACCGTGCTCACGCGACCCAGGATACGGGTCGGCGGGCTGGGAACGCCGGGTGTCGCGGGCGGGCACGCACGGCCGGACCGCGGGTCCGCGGTCCGGCCGTGCGGTCAGCGAGCCCGCTCGTACCGGGGATCCGACGGCGGGAGCGGCAGGATCGGATCGTTGGGCGTGAGGATCTTGCTCATCGCGCCGAACCACGTCCGGGCCGGTGTCTTGCCACCGAACATGTTGCCGTTCTCGCAGGTGTAGACGTTGCCGGGCCCCCCGTCGCAGAGACCGCCGCTGCCGCCCTCGGGCCGGAACACCATCGCGGAGCCGGCGAGCTGCGGGGTGCCGCCCACGAACGCCGCGGAGCCGTTGCTCTGCGTGGTCCCGGTCTTGCCGATCATCTGACGGTTCCAGTTGACCTGGGCGGCCGCGGCGGCGGAGGTGCCGCCGGGCTGGTCGTCCTTGCTCATGCCGATCGCCAGCGTGTTCGCGGCGGCTTCGTCCATCACCTGCTCGCACGGCTGCTCGCTGATCGGGATGGGCTTGCCCGTGCGGTCCTGGACCTGGCCGATCGGCGTGGGCGGGCACCAGGTGCCGCCGCTGAGGATCGTCGCGGCGACGTTGGCCATTTCCAGGTTGCTCGTCGCGGACACCCCGAGGGTGAACGCGCCCTGCCCCGGCGATTTGTCGGTCGGACCGAAGTAGGCGGTCTGCGTCTTGTTCTCGCCCGGGTTCTTCGAGTCCGGCTTGACCTCGCCGCCGCCGATGTTGCGCGACATGGTCTCGCGCAGGCCGAGCTTGCTCGCCATGTCGACGACCGGCCCCATCCCCGTCTTCTCCTCGAGGATGACGAACGCGGTGTTGGGCGAGGTTTGCAGACCCTGTTGCAGCGTCATCGTCCGCGTGCCGCCGTCGTAGTCCGTGGCGTTGCCCAGGCAGTACGCGTAGGTGCCCTGGGCCACCAGTGGACATCGCTGGCGGTTGCCGCCGGTGAACACGTTCGACACGTAGAAGTTGGGCACTTCGAACGTGTCGTAGATGCCCATCACGTGGTTCTGGAGCGCCGCCGCCGAGGTGAAGATCTTGTAGCTCGACCCGGCGCCACCGGTGTTGTACACACCCGAGGGCAGCGCGTAGGTGGTCTGCCCCGCGCTGGCGTCGGTGCCGTAGTCGCGGTTCGCGGCGAGCGCGACCACCTCGTGCCGGTTCTTACCGGGCCGCACCAGGGACAGCGTGTTCGCCACGTTCTTCTGCGTCTTGCTGACCTGGGTCTGCGCGGACACCTTCGCCTCGTGGTTGGCCCGCTGGTCCATCGTGGTGCGGATGGTGTAGCCGCCGCTGTAGAGGTCGGCCTTGGTCATGCCGTGGGAGAGCAGGTAGTCCTGGACGTACTGGCAGAAGAACCCGTTCTCCGGGCCGGCGCCGATGCAGTTCGCGGCGGGTTTCGACGGTCCGCCGGGCACCACGCCCAGCGGCTCGGTCTTCATCCGGTCCGCGTCGGCCTTGGACAGCTTCAGGTTGTCCACCATGCGGTCCAGCACCAGGTTGCGGCGCTCGGTGGCGCGGTCCGGGTGGCTCCACGGGTCGAACGCCGGCGGGTTGTTGACCATGCCCGCGAGCAGTGCGGCCTGCGTGACCGACAGCTTGTCCGCCGTGGTGTTGAAGTACGCCTGCGCGGCCGCGCCGACGCCGTAGATCTTGCGCGAGAACTCGACCACGTTGAGGTAGCTGGTGAGGAGCTGGTCCTTGGTCATGGTGTGTTCGAGCTGGATCGCGATCCGCGCTTCCTTGAGCTTGCGGGCGAGCGACTGCTCCTGGGCCTTCTGCTGGCCCACCGGGTCGTCCCGGTAGATCACGTTGATCATGTAGTTCTTGACGTACTGCTGGGTGAGTGTGGACGCACCCTGGGTGTCCCCGCCGGCGCTGTTGCTCAGCGCCGCACGCAGCGTGCCCTTCCAGTCGACGCCGTGGTGCTCGTAGAACCGCCGGTCCTCGGTGGAGACCAGGGCCCATTTCATGGCCTCGTTGATCTGGTCGCTCGCCGTCGGAATGCGGTACTGGTCGTACAGCGTGGCGATCTGGTTCCCCGCCGAATCGGTGATCGTGGTGACCAGCGGCGGCGGGACGTTGGCGAGTTCGGCGGACATGCTGTCGACCGTCTCGCTCGCCCTGTTCGAGGCCACACCCGCAGCGCCGACCACGGGGAACAGCACCCCGGCGACGAGGATCCCGGCGAGCAGGCACAGGCCGAGGAGTTTGAACAGACCATCCGTCTTGCGCACGGTGGCCAGGGTAGTGGGAAGTGATGTTCGGCCGTCGGGCCGCGTGCGCCAAATACCACGGGAACGCCAGAACCGCGAGGTGTTCCGGTAACGAATTTCCTTCGGGCCCTTGGCGATGGGAACCGTCGGCCTCTACAGTCCGTCAACGTCTCACGTACGGCGGAGCCGGGGAGGCTCCGGGTGAGCAGGCACACCACGAGGGGAGCTTGGGGGATGGAATCCACACCACAGAGCTGGCGCATCCGCGCCCTCTGCCGGGACGCGGATCCGGATGAGCTGTTCGTGCGGGGAGCGGACCAGAACCGGGCGAAACTGGTCTGCATGGGATGCCCGGTGCGCACCGAGTGCCTGGCCGAGGCGCTGGACAACCGCATCAGCTTCGGGATCTGGGGCGGGATGACCGAGCGGGAACGCCGGGCCCTGCTGCGCCGCCGGCCGGACGTCGAGTCCTGGTCCGACCTGCTGGACTCGGCGCGGAAGGACTTCGCCGAAGCGGCCTCCTGAGGTCGCCGGCGGGTCAGCCGGCCAACCGGTCGCCGATCTCCCGGAGACCACCGAGGTCGTGCACGTCGCTGGGGAGCGCGGGCACCTCGACCAAGGGGACTCCGGGATGCGCGCGGGTGAAGCGCGCCAGCAGCCGCTTCTCGCGCTCGGCGAGCGCGACCCGGTCGGCGTGCAGCTGGAGCACCGCCGTCGCCAGCGGCGCGCTCGCCTCCAGCTTCTCGGCCGCGGACAGCGCCGCGGTGGCCGTCAGGTCCGCGAGCACCGGGTGGGTGCGGTTGGCGACCAGCCCGGCCAGCGGCATGTGCTCGCCGCCGAGGCGCTCCACGAAGTAGCTGGCCTCACGCAGCGCGTCCGGCTCCGGCGCGGCCACCACCAGGAACGACGTGCCCGCCGAGCGCAGCAGCTCGGAGGTCTTGCGTGCGCGTTCGCGGAACCCGCCGAACATGCTGTCGAAGGCCTGCATGAACGCGGACGCGTCGGCGAGCAGCTGCCCGCCGATGATCGTGGACACCGCTTTGGCGAAGATCGTGAACCCGGTGCTGACCACCTTGCGGATGCCCCAGCCGCCGGCTTTCGCGGGGCCGGTCAGCAGCCGGATCATGCGCCCGTCCAGCGCGCTGGACAGGCGGTTCGGCGCGTCCAGGAAGTCCAGCGCGGACCGGCTCGGCGGGGTGTCCACGACGATCAGGTCCCACTCGTCGGTGGCCGCGAGCTGGCCCAGCTTCTCCATCGCCATGTATTCCTGCGTCCCGGAGAACGAGGTGGAAATGGTCTGGTAGAAGGGGTTCGCGAGCAGCGCCTCGGCGCGTTCCGGCCCGGCGTGGGTGCGCACCATGTCGTCGAAGGTGCGCCGCATGTCGAGCATCATCGCCCACAGCTCGCCCTTGGGCTCGAAACCCGCGACGGACACCTGCCGCGGGTGGTTGCCCAGCTCCCGCAGCCCGAGGGCCTGGGCCAGCCGCCGCGCCGGGTCGATCGTCAGCACGACGGTCTGCCGTCCCCGCTCGGCCGCCCGCAGCGCGAGCGCGGCCGCGGTGGTGGTCTTGCCGACGCCGCCCGAGCCGCAGCAGACGACGATCCGGGTCTGCGGGTCGTCGATCAGCACGTCGATGTCGAGCCGTTCGGTCATCAGCGCACCCCCTGGTCGGTCAGCGACTCGGCGATGTCGTAGAGCGCAGCCAGGTCGATGCCGGTGGACTCCTCGGGCAGCTCCAGTGTCGGCAGGTCCGCCTCGGCGAGCTGCTCGCGCGCCCGCTGCTCGGCGGCGACCCGGATGGCGTGCTCGACGGTCTCCGCGACCAGCGCGTCCAGCGTGGCCTCGGGCAGCTCGAGCCCGGCCGCGGCCAAGCCGCTGCGCACGCGCGAGGCGTCCACCCGGCCGTCGGCGGCGGGGGTCACCGACCGGGCCGGCAACCGCGGCGGCCGCACCCGGTTGACCAGCACCGCGCCCGGACGCAGGTCGGCGCCGTCCAGCTCGGCCACCGCCTCGACGGTCTCGCGCACCGGCATCTCCTCCAGGAGCGTGACCAGGTGGATCACCGTCTCCTCGGAGTGCAGCAACCGCACCACGCCCTCGGCCTGCCCGCGGATGGGGCCGGCCTTCGCCAGGTCGGTGAGGGCCTTGGTGACGTCGAGGAACTTGACCACGCGCCCGGTGGGGGGCGCGTCGACCACGACCGCGTCGTAGACGTGCCTGCCGTCCGGTCCGGTGCGCCCGACGCACTCCTTGATCTTGCCGGTGAGCAGCACGTCCCGCAGGCCCGGCGCGAGCGTGGTGGCGAACTCGATCGCCCCCATCCGGCGCAGGGTCCGGCCGGCGAAGCCCAGGTTGTAGAACATCTCGAAGTACTCGAGCAGCGCCGCTTCCACGTCGATGTGCAGGGCCCGCAGCTCGCCGCCGCCGGGGACCGCCGCGATGCGCTGCTCGGCGTAGGGCAGCGGCTGGGTGTCGAAGAGCTGCGCGAACCCCTGCCTGCCCTCGACCTCGACCAGCAGCACCCGCCGCCCGTGGCTGGCGAGCGCGATCCCGAGGGCCGCGGCCATGGTGGTCTTGCCGGTGCCGCCCTTGCCGGTGACGAAGTGCAACCGGGCGCGGGCGAGCTCGTCGGTCCATCCGGCCAGGGGTGTGCTCACACGATCCAGCGTAAATGAGCGATCACGCCGCCGCCGCGAGGAGCACTTCCCACCACCACTAGATTGACCATCATGAGCGCCACGAAGTGGGAGTACGCCACCGTTCCACTGCTGATCCACGCGACCAAGCAGATCCTCGACCAGTGGGGCGAGGACGGCTGGGAGCTGGTCACGGTGCTGCCCAACCCGAGCGGGGAGCAGCACGTCGCTTACCTCAAGCGGGTCAAGGCATGAGCGAGCTCGCGAGCGGAGCGTCGAGCACCGTGCTCGCCGCGTCCGGGGAGGTGGCGGCATGAGCTGGGGTGAGCGTCTGGCCGAACTGGGGATCGAGCTGCCGGATGCCGTCGCGCCGCTGGCGGCCTACGTGCCGGCCGTGCGCACCGGATCCCTCGTCTACACCGCCGGCCAGCTGGCGTTCGTCCAGGGCGAGCTCGAAGCGACCGGCAAGGTCGGTGCGGAGGTCAGCCCGGAGGAGGCCAAGCGGCACGCCCGGACGGCGGTGCTGAACGCGCTGGCGGCCGTCGACGCACTGGTCGGGATCGACTCGATCGTCCGGATCGTGAAGGTCGTCGGGTTCGTCGCGTCCGCCGAGGGGTTCACCGGGCAGCCGGCCGTGATCAACGGTGCGTCGGAGCTGCTCGGGGAGATCTTCGGCGAGCAGGGCCGGCACGCCCGCTCCGCGGTGGGGGTGTCCGAGCTGCCGCTGGGGGCGCCGGTCGAGATCGAACTGATCGCCGAGGTGCGGTGATGGACGCCCACAAGGACCCCGACATCGAGTCCTCGTGCCACGAGCTGCTGCTGCGGCTGGCCGGGCGCCTGCCCGACCGGCTGCTCTGGCGCTACCGGGACTGGCTGGGCGAGGGCGCGATGTCGACCTTGGCTCGAACGTTGCCCCGCACCCTGCTCAAGCACAACATCGATCTCGACCAGCCGGAGTATCGCCTGCTGGTGGCGGGTCTCGTGCCGCACGGCGCGGACTGGCACCAGGTGAGTTCGACCCTGGGGGTGGACGAGCCCGGCGAGAACCGGTACACATTCTCCCCGAGTGCACCCGATCAGGTGAACTCGGTTGACTCGGTGTCCGCGCTGCTCCACGCCACCCTGCGGGGTCGGCCGGACGTCGGCGAGGTGCGGCAGAGCTGGCGTCAGCGCACGGGGGAGGACCCCAAACGCGTGTTGCTGATCACGGCCCTGTCCGGACTGCCGAGGCTGACTGGGGAGCTGCAGCGGGTCCTGCGGGTGCTGGGGGACGAGGAACCCAGCGTCGAGGTGATGCCGCCGCGGTTCGAGCTGCCGGAGTACCACCAGGCCGCACTGGCGGGCTCCGAGCTCGTCTGCGTCGGCGCGGTGGACACCGGTCACCGGCTCGTCGCCGCGTAACGGCACTCCTGCCGAGCTGGAGGGAGAAGCTAGATGGTGGACGTCCACGACGGGATCGCGAGCGATGGGTTCGCGGTGCCGTTGCGGCTGCACAACCTGTTGCTGGGGCTGGCAGGCCGCTTGGACGACAGCCTGCTGTCGGAGGCGCGCGAGCTCATCGCGCGGGCGCGCCTCGACGAGGCCGCCGAGCTGACGACGGGTGCGCTGATCGCGGGCCGGCTGCCGGTCCGCGAGGCCGAACGGCACGAGCTGGCCCTGGTGCTGGAGCTGACCCGGTCGGACGCGACGCTCGCCGACCAGCTCACGGTGAACGAGCCGGAGGCCGAGACCGGCGTCGGTCACCGCTTCAGCGGGGAGGACCAGCCCGAGCAGGGTGTCGCCGACGCACTCGATCGCACCCTCCAGGTGCTGCCGGACCTGCGCTCGGTGCACGCGGTGTGGCGCAACACCCCGGCGGGCAGCGTGCCTGGTCCGTTGCCGCAGCGCGTGGTGCTGGTCGAGATCGGGCCGGAGGGCAATCCGCCGGCCGCCGCGTACCGGATCGACGCCGCGCTGCGCCGCGCCGGGATCCAGTCGGTCGTCGAGGTGACCGGGCCGACCACCGACCGCTCCCGCTACCACGAGCAGGCCCTGACCGCGGCGACCGCGGTCTGGCTCTCGGGCGGCGCGGTCCCGCCGTCTGCACCCACGCCGCCGGCCCAGCGGCAGGGCGCGGGCCGGCACGTGGCGCACGCCTCGGCCGCGGCCGGGGACGAGCCCGAGGAGCCCGAACCGCCGGCTCCCGAGGAGACCGCGCAGCCGGCCGACACCGGCGAGGTGAGCGAAGTCACCCCGCTCGACGAGCCGGAGACGACCGAGGCGGTCGCCGCGCCGGGCGGGCCGGGCCACATGTTCAAGCCCCGTGAGCAGGGTCCGGAGCCCGCGCGCGTGGAGAACACGATGGACATGACCTCCGAGGAGGTCGCGCAACTGCGGGCGCAGCTGGCGGCGGAGGACGGCGAGAAGCCGCGCACGGTGGCATCGGCGACGATCGGCCCGGGCGAGGTGATCGAGATCCCGGAGCTCGACCTGAACGACCCGCAACTGTCCGAGCGCGACCGGCAGCTCCTGCGTGAGCTGCACGCCGAGCTCGCGGAGCGGGAGCGCGCCGAGTCCGCCAAGGTCCGTGCCAACGGGGTGAGCAGGTCCGAGGACGACCCGCGTTGGGTGGACGGCTTCTCCGGTTCCTGACGACCACGTAAGTTGCGGTGTGTGGTGCAACTTGATTTCCGGATCCCGGGGACGATGAACTTCTCCGTCGCGGAGCCGGCCGAACCGGCCGTGCCCCGCGACGCGGCGACAGTGCTGCTGCTGCGCGACGGCGACGACGGTCTCGAAGTCTTCCTCCAGCGGCGGGTGGCCGCGATGGCGTTCGCCGCCGGCATGACGGTCTTCCCCGGCGGCGGGGTGGACCAGCGCGACGCCGACGCGACGGTGGCGTGGGCCGGTCCGCCCGCGGCCGAGTGGGCGGGCTGGTTCAACGGAACCGAACAGGTCGCCCGCGCCCTGGTGTGCGCCGCGGTGCGGGAGACGTTCGAGGAGTCCGGTGTGCTGCTCGCCGGAACGGCCGACGAGGTGGTGACCGACACCGCCCGGTATGCCGGCGCGCGGGAGGCGCTCGTCTCGCGTGAGCTGTCGCTGGCGGATTTCCTGGCCCGGGAAGGGCTCACCCTGCGCTCCGACCTGCTGCGTCCGTGGGCGCACTGGATCACGCCGGCGCAGGAGAAGCGCCGCTACGACACCCGCTTCTTCGCCGCGATCCTGCCCGCCGGCCAGGAGGCCGACGGCAAGACCACCGAGGCCGAATCCTCCGGCTGGCGGCGACCCGCCGACGCCCTCGCCGACGCCGAGGCCGGCCGCAGCACGTTGATGCCCCCGACCTGGTACACGCTGACCGAGCTGGCCGCGTTCGACACCGCGGCGGCGGCGCTGGCCGCCGAGCGCACCGTCGAGGCGATCATCCCGAAGCTCATCCGCGAGGGCGACGAGATCCGGGTGGTCGTGGAATGAGCCACCCCGCCTACGGCGTCCTCCGCGAGGTCTCGCCCACCGCGTCGGTCCTGCTGGAGAACAACCCGTCCACGATGACGCTGGACGGCACCAACACCTGGGTTCTGCGGGCGCCCGGCGCTCGCGAGTGCGTGATCGTCGACCCGGGCTACCAGGACCTGGACCACCTGCCGCGGCTCGCCGAGCAGGGTCCGGTCGCGCTGATCCTGCTCACCCACCACCACCCCGACCACACCGAGGGCGCGCCGTGGCTGGCGGAGCGGGTGCAGGCGCCGGTGCGCGCCTTCGACGCCGCGCTGTGCCGGGACGCGGCCCCGTTCGCCGACGGCGAGGTGGTCTCCGCGGCGGGCCTGGACATCGAGGTCCTGCACACGCCCGGCCACACCGCCGACTCGGTCTGCCTGCGGATCGGCGACCAGGTCCTGACCGGCGACACGATCCTCGGCCGCGGCACGACGGTGCTCACCGACCTCGGGTCGTACCTGGAGTCGCTGCGCCGGCTGATCGAGCTGCCGCCCGGCCTGCTCGCGCTGCCCGGTCACGGCCCGGAGATGGCCGACTTGCGGGTCGTCGCGCAGGAGTACCTGGACCACCGCGAGCAGCGGCTCGACCAGGTCCGCGCGGCGCTGGCGAAGCTGGGCCGGCACGCCACCGCGCGTCAGGTGGTGGAGCTCGTCTACGCCGACGTGGACCGGGCACTGTGGACCCCCGCCGAGCACAGCGTCCAGGCCCAGCTGGCGTACCTGCGCTCCACCGGCCACCGGTAGAGCGCGCTACCCGACGAGGACCTGCTCCCGCGGCTCCTTGACGGTGCCGCGCAGCAGGTACACGACGGCGGCGAGGACCAGCGCCGCACCGGTCGCCGTGAGGAACGCGGTGGCCGGTCCGGAGTGCTCGACCAGGAACCCGCTCACCGACTGCCCGAACGCCAGACCCAGCGTCACGGCCGTGAGGACCCAGCCGAACGCCTCGGCCGCCCTGCCCTGCGGCGCGACGATCTCGATCGCAGCCGAGTGGGTCGCCGACTGCGGCGTGATCAGCGCGCCGGCCGCGAGCATCGCCACCGCGAGACCCCACAGCGTGGACGGCCACGCCAGCAGCGCCACGAGCAGCCCGAACCCGGCCAGCAGCACCGGCAACCGCAGCGGCATCTCCCGCGGCCACGGCCGCAGGCTGTAGGCCACGCCGAACGCGACCGAGCTGACCGACCACACCGACAGCAGCACCCCGCCGAGCGCCGGTTCACCGGCCTCGGTGGTCGCGGCCGGTACCGCGACCTCGACGAACCCGATCACCACACCGAACCCGAGCGCGGCCACCGCCAGCGTCCGCATGCCCGGGCTGCTCAGGGCGCCGAGCAGCGACCGGTGGGTGCGGCCCGCCGGGCCCCACGCGCGCACGGCCGGGCTCAGCGCGAACAGGGTCGACCCGGCGACCATGCACGCACCGCCGGTGACCATCCCGGTGCCCGGCCACGGCGCCGCGACGAGCAGACCGGCCAGACCCGGGCCGAGGATGAAGAAGACCTCCATGCTGATCGCTTCGTAGGCGTAGGCCGCGTTGCGCGCGTTCGCGTCCGGCACCAGGCGCCCCCACAACGCGCGCGACGCCGAACCGACCATCGGCTCGGTGATGCCGATGCCGAACGACAACAGGACGAGCACCGGCGTGGCTGCGTGGGCCTCGATCGCCAGCGCGAGCGTCACCAGGATCACCGCGAACATCGCCGCGGTGGCCAGCAGCGGGCGTGTGGGGCCGAACCGGTCGATCAGCCTGCCCTGCACCACCGACCCGACCGCGACCCCGACCAGCGAGCTGGCCGACACCAGCCCCGCCACGGCGAAGGACCCCAGCTCCTGCTGCGTGTAGAGCAGCGCGGACAGGCCGATCATCGCGATCGGCAGGCGCGCCAGGATCGACGCGACCATCGGACGGGTCGCGCCCGGTGTGGTCAGGGCAGCACGGTAGTCGGCGAGGGAGGTCTGGGACACGCGTACCAGTATGCCCTGGATTGGTACGCGAGTACCAGTAATTTACGCCTCAGGTCTCGAACTGATAACGGCTGACAGTTTTTTCCCGGGCGGGCGCAACGAACCCGCATCGGGCGCGTCTGTGAGGGTGAACGGCCTTGAAGTTCGGGGTATCGGCCGTGGCAAGGTTGACAGAGGAATACAGCTCCCTCCGGCGATGGGTCGGGGCCGGAACCGGAGGGCGGGGAGCGCGGTCTGTCGGGGGATGGCCCGCGCAACAGCAAAGGAACCGGTGCGCCACGTCGGGGGTGGCGCCCGGTTCCTTTGTTTTTGCTGTCAGTACTTGTGCCGGAACCTGCCGGCTAGCGGGCGCGGCGGGCGAGGCGTTCCGGGTCGAGGATCAGCACGCTCTTGCCTTCGAGCCGCAGCCAGCCGCGGTGCGCGAAGTCGGCCAGCGCCTTGTTCACGGTCTCCCGGGAGGCGCCGACGTACTGGGCGATCTCCTCCTGCGTCAGGTCGTGCGTGACCCGCAGGATGCCGGCCTCCTGGCTGCCGAACCGCTGCGCCAGTTGCAGCAGAGCGCGCGCCACCCGGCCCGGGACGTCGGTGAAGATCAGCTCGGCGACCATGTTGTTCGTCCGGCGCAGCCTGCGGGCGATCACCCGCAGCAGCTGCTCGGCGATCTCCGGCCGGTTCGCGATCCACTTCCGCAGCGACGGCCGGTCCATCGACACCGCCCGCACCTCGGTGACCGTGGTGGCGGTCGAGGTGCGCGGGCCGGGGTCGAAGATGGACAGCTCGCCGAACATGTCCGAGGGCCCGGCGATCCACAGCAGGTTCTCCCGGCCGTCGGCCGACTTCCGGCCGATCTTCACCTTGCCGGACAGGATGATGTACAGCTTGTCGCCGGGCTCGCCCTCGGAGAAGATCACATGACCCCGCGGGAACTCCACGGTTTCCAGGGTCTGGGCGAGCGCCTCAGCCGCGGCCGGCTCCACCCCCTGGAAGATGCCCGCCCGGGCCAGGGTCTCGTCCACCTCGTGCCTCCTCGTCGGTGGCGACCGTGTTCCCGCCATCCGGGGCGTGTCGCCGATCACTTGCGTGCAGTCTAGGCCGTCGGGACGAGATCGCCGCTGGGCACGCCGAGGGCAGGCCGATCACCGCCCGGCCGGGCGAGGGCGATCTCGCTCCGAACGGACAGCCTAAACCTCGCTGAATCGGTCGAGGTCAGCGGGTCTTGCGGGGGCGCAGCCGGGCGGCCCGGCCGCCGAGGCGGCGCAGCCGGAACAGTTCCAGCGCACGGCCGATGCCGTGCCCGTACAGCGCCCTGACCTCGTTCGGACGGGCCTGCTCGAGGAACTCCTCGACCTCTTCCTCCTGGACCGCGACGTGGCGCAGCCGGGTCTCCACCCGCTCCATGGCCAGCGCGAAGAACATCATCACGAGTGGCACCGCTACTACGAACCAGACAGTCATCGGTTCTGAATCCTCGCTCATCACGGCTCGGGGGTGGTGTCAGGGGTCCGGCGTGTCGGCCTCTTCCAACAGCGGCGCGGCGGCTTCCGTAGGCTAGCGGCGTGCCGAACGCGTCTCGTGTGAACCCCCGGAAGGGTGAGGAGAGTCGCCTCGCACTCGTCCGACGCGCCCGCCGGATGCTGCGTTGCCTCGCCGAGGCGTATCCCGGCGCACACTGCGAGCTCGACTTCACCACTCCGCTGGAGTTGCTGGTCGCGGTGGTGCTGTCGGCGCAGACCACCGACGTGCGCGTGAACGAGGTCACCCCCGCGTTGTTCGCGCGGTACCGCACCGCGGCGGACTACGCCGGCGCGGACCGCACCGAGCTGGAGGAGCTGATCCGGCCCACCGGCTTCTACCGGGCCAAGGCGAACTCGCTGATGGGTCTGGGCGCCGCGCTCGTGGAGCGGTTCGACGGCGAGGTGCCGGGACGGCTGGCGGACCTGGTCACGCTGCCCGGCGTGGGCCGCAAGACCGCGAACGTCGTGCTCGGCAACGCGTTCGACGTGCCCGGCATCACGGTGGACACGCACTTCGGCCGCCTGGTGCGCCGCTGGGGCTGGACCACCGAGGAGGACCCGGTCAAGGTCGAGCACGCGGTCGGTGAGCTCATCCCCCGCAAGGAGTGGACCATGCTCTCGCACCGGGTGATCTTCCACGGCCGCCGCATCTGCCACGCGCGGAAACCGGCGTGCGGCGCGTGCCCGCTCGCGCGGGACTGCCCCTCCTACGGCACCGGGCCGACCGGGTTCGAGGAGGCCGCGAAGCTGGTCAAGGGCCCGGAGCGGGACCACCTGCTCGCGATGGTGACCGCGCGGTGACCACGGCGACCAAATGGGCGCTCGCGGCGGGCGTGCTGGTGCTCGCGGTGATCGTGGCCGTGCTGCCGCGCGTCCGCTCCGCGGACTCACCGGCCGCCGGCCCGGACCTCACCGCCCCCCGCGCCGCCGCGGCCCTGCCCGCGTGCCCGGCCGGCACCGGCACGGTGCCGCAGCTCGCCGGGGTGACCACCGAATGCCTCGGCGACGGCGCGACGGTCGACCTCGGCAGCGCGCTGGCCGGCCAGGTGACCGTGGTCAACGTGTGGGCCACCTGGTGCCAGCCGTGCCGCACCGAGCTGCCCGTGCTCCAGCGCTACGCCGGCGAGCCGGGCGCCGCGCGCGTGCTCACGGTGCAGGTGCAGAGCAAGCCGGACGACGGCCTCAAGCTGCTCACCGACCTCGGCGTCCGCTTGCCGACGGTGTTCGACGGCGACGGCGGGACCGGCCCGGTCCGGGAGGCGCTCAAGGTGCCGCCCGCGCTGCCCGCGTCCTACCTGGTCACCGCGGACGGACGGGTCCGCTTCATCGAGAGCCCACGCACGTTCACCGATCCTGAGCAGGTGCGTGAGGTCGTCCGGAGGCTGTCGTGAAGGGACCGCTGGTCGATCCGGCGACGGTGCCGGGCTGGCTGCGCCCGCTGGTCGAGGCCAGCGGGGAACTGGACTCGACCGCGTTCACCCGGTTCACCCCGCCCGAGGACGAGCTGACCCGGGCCGCTTCCGTGCTGATCCTGTTCGGCGACGGCGCGCGCGGGCCGGACGTCCTGCTGCTGCGCCGCGCCGACACGCTCGGCTCGCACGCCGGGCAGGTGGCCTTCCCCGGTGGCGGCGCGGAGCCCGGCGACGCCGACGTGGTCGCCACCGCGCTGCGCGAGGCCGAGGAGGAAACCGGCGTCGACCCGGCCGGGGTGCGGCCGGTCGCGGTGCTGCCCCAGCTGTTCATCCCGGTGTCCCGGTTCGCGGTGACTCCGGTGCTCGCCCACTGGCGCCGGCCGTCGCCGGTGCACGCCGTCGACCCGGCCGAGACCGCGGCGGTCGCGAGGGTGCCGCTCGCCGAACTGGCGGACCCGGCCAACCGGTTCCAGGTGCGGCGGCCCGGTACCGGGTACCGCGGACCGGCCTTCACGGTCGACGGGATGTTCGTGTGGGGGTTCACCGCCGGGCTGCTGACCGTTCTGCTGGAGCTGGGTGGCTGGGCACGCGAGTGGGACCGCGCCGACGTGCGGGATCTTGACGTAGCGTTGCGCGATCATCTGCTCGCGACCGAAGGGGAGACGCAGTGAACTGGGTCGACCTCCTGGTCATCCTGCTGGCGCTGGTGGCGGCGGTGTCCGGCGCCCGCCAGGGTGTGGTGATCGCGCTGCCCGCACTGGTCGGCGTGATCGGCGGCGCCGTGCTCGGTATCCGGATCGCGCCGTGGGTCGTGGGGTTGTTCGACAACCCCGCAGCCAAGGTCGCCTTCGCTGTCGCGACGGTGGTGTTCCTGGTGGCGCTGGGTGAGACGCTCGGCGTGTGGCTGGGCCGGCGGTTCAAGTACGCGGTCAAGCGACGGGTCAACACCGACAAGCTGACCGGCATCGACCAGACGCTGGGCGCGATCGTGCAGGCGGTCGTGGTGTTCGTGGTGGCGTGGCTGATCGCGGTGCCGCTCACCGGCGTTGCGGCGCTGCCCGGCCTGGCGCGGGCGATCAACAACTCGACCGTGCTCGGCACGGTCGACAAGGCGATGCCCCCGGCGGCCGCGGGGCTGCCGAGCGAGCTGCGCAAACTGCTCGACGTCTCCGGCTTCCCGTCCATTGTGGACCCGTTCCAGAAGACGCCGATCAACGACACCGCGCCGCCGGACGCGGCGCTGCAGGACAGCGCGACCGTGCAACAGGTGCGCGGCAGCGTGCTGAAGATCCGCGGCACCGCCGAATCCTGCTCACGGACGCTGGAGGGCAGCGGGTTCGTGATCGCCCCGCAGCGGGTCATGACGAACGCGCACGTGGTGGCCGGCACCGAGACGACGGCGGTGGAGACCACGGCCGGGCGGCTGCCGGCGCGGGTCGTGTACTTCGACCCGGAGGTCGACGTGGCGGTGCTCGCGGTGCCCCGGCTGGACGCGCCGCCGCTGACGCTGGCCAGCCAGCCGGCGAAGGCGGGGGACAGCGCGATCGTGCTGGGCTATCCGCTGGACGGCCCATTCCGGGCGACGCCGGCCCGCGTCCGCAACCAGATCACCCTCCAGGGCCCGGACATCTACGACTCGCGCACTGTGCGCCGGGACGTGTACACGGTGCGGGCGCAGGTGCGCAGCGGGAACTCGGGGGGTCCGCTGGTGGCTCCGAACGGCCAGGTGGTCGGCGTGGTGTTCGGGGCGTCGGTGGAGGACTCGGACACCGGCTTCACCCTGACCGGCAACCAGGTGCGACCGGTGATCGAGTCCGCGTCCGCGTTGAGCGCCCGGGTCTCGACGGGCAACTGCGCCGCCTGACCCCACCCCGCACGTCGTGTTCGCCGCCCCGCGCGCCGTGTTCGCCGCCCCGGCCGCCGTGTCGGCCGCTCCGCGCGCCGTGTTCGCCGCTCCACGTGGCGTGTTGGCCGTCCCGGCCGCCGTGTCGGCCGCTCCGCGCGCCGTGTTCGCCGCTCCGCGCGCCGTGTTGGCCGTCCCGGGTGGCGTGTTGGCTGCTCCCGGCGCTGTGTGGCACATCGCGTGCCGCGGCAGCGGCCTCGCTCAGGTCCGCGCCAGGAAGTCCAGCAGCGCCTTCGTGGTCGGCTCGGGCGCCTCGAGGTGCGGGAAGTGGCCGATGCCGTCCAGTTCGTCCATCGCCGAGCGCGGGCCGCGCCACGGGGCCGACGCGCGGGCGGTTTCCGGCAGCACGCACGGGTCCGCGGCACCGTGGATCTGCAGCACCGGGGCCGGCACGCGGGCGCTCACCTCGGTCGCGAACCGCCGCCCCTCGCCGCGGAACTGCGCCCGGAACGCCCACCGGTAGTACTCCAGCGCGCTGTGCGCGACGCCGGGGATGAGCATGGCCTCGCGGAACAGCGCAGAGCTCGTGTCGAAATCGGCGGTGGCCGTCCACTGCGGACCGGACCAGGCGCGCAGCAGACCCGCGAGGTTGGCCCCGTCGTCCTCGGTCAGCCACCGCTCCGGCGCCACCGGCACCTGGAAGCGGAACAGGTGCGCGAGCGCCCGTGCCTGGTTGGACCGCTTGCGCCGGAGCCCGGTCCGCGCGATCGCGCTGCGCAGGGCCAGCGGGTGCGCACCGCCGAGGACGGTCACCGACGCGACGACCCGGGGGTGCAGCGCGGCCGCCGTCCACGCCAGCAGCCCGCCCCAGGCGTGACCGACCAGGTGCGCCTGCCGTTCGCCGAGGGCCCGCACCAGGCCGGCGACGTCGCCCGCCAGCGTCCAGCCGTCGTAGCCGCGCGGCGGTTTGTCCGAATCGCCGTACCCGCGCAGATCGGCCGCGACCGCGTGGTAGCCCGCGTCGGCGAGGGCGGTGAGCTGGTGCCGCCAGGTCCACCAGAACTGCCCGAAACCGTGCAGGAACAACACCAGCGGCCCGTCCCCGGCCTCGGCGACGTGCAACCGGATTCCGTTCGCGGACACGTCGCGGTGCGCCCAGGGCCCGTCGATCCGGACGAGGGACGGGTCGGGCGGTGTCACGAGTGCGGCTGCGCGGTTCAGCTGTGTTCGGCGACGGTGTCCCGGCGCGGCTTGAGGGCCGCGGCGGTGTCCTTGACGCTGGTGATCGTGCGTTCCGGCGCCCGGATCTTCTTGACCTTTCGCCAGCCGAGGATCCCGAACAGCCCCGCGACCAGCAGCATCAGCAGGAACACGATCCCGAACGCGGCCCACCGCTTGAGCCATTCGGACAGCAGCTCACCGAGGAAGAAAAAGAAGAAGAACGAGCTGTAGAGCCCGATGACCCCGGCGATGATGAAGAAGACACTGCCCTTGACGCCCTTGCGGACCTCGCCGATGACCTCCGACCTGGCCAGCTCGACCTCGGCCCTGACCAGGGTGGACAGGTGCTGGGTGGCCTGGCTGACGAGGCTGCCGATCGACTGGCCGTCGGCCGCGGTCTCGGCCTCCGGGCTCAACGGGATGTAGGGCACGGCCCCGTGGGCATCCCGACCGTTGCGTTCGTGCTCCTGGCTGCTCACGGGGGTCATCGTGCCAGACAACCCCGGGAGCGGCTCGGTTAGTCCTCCTGCGCGGCGTGTACCTTGTTGCGCCGCAGCAGCACGGCCGCCCCGGTCAGCGAGCACACCGCGGAGGCCAGCAGCACGGCGGTGCGCGCCAGTTCACTCGCCTCGCCCTCCAGCGCGAGGTCGGCGATCAGCAGCGCCACCGTGAACCCGACGCCGCCGAGCAGCGACAACGCCGCGATGTCGCGCCAGCCGACCCCGCTCGGCCGCTCCGCGAGCCGCAGCTTCACCGCCGCGAAGCAGGCGCCGAAGATGCCGACCGCCTTGCCCGTGACCAGCCCGAGGAACACCGCCAGCGGCACCGCCTCGGTGAACACGCGGCCCAGCGAGTCGCCGCTGATCCTGATCCCGGCGGCGAACAGCGCGAACACCGGCACGGCGACGGCCGCCGACCACGGCTGCAGCCGGTGCTCCAGCCGGATCGCCGGCGCCTCCGCCTCGCCCGGGTCCGGTCGCACCCGAGTGAGCAGGCCCAGTGCGACACCGGCGATGGTCGCGTGCACCCCCGCCGAGTGCATCGCGACCCAGACGACGACGGCGAGCGGCACGTACACCCAGGGCGTGCGCACCCGCTTGTACTGCAACACCGCGAACAACGCCAGTGCGGCGACCGTCACCGCCGCTGCCACCAGGTCGAACTCGGTGGTGAACAGCACCGCGATGAGGATGATCGCGCCCAGGTCGTCGACCACGGCCAGGGACAGCAGGAACACCCGCGCGCTGCCCGGCAGGTTCGACGCGGTGAGCGCGAGCACGCCGAGCGCGAACGCGATGTCCGTCGCGGTCGGGATCGCCCAGGCCTGCGTCATCCCGGGTGCCCCGGCGCCCACGACGAGCGCGACCAGCGCCGGCACGACCATCCCGCCGAGCGCGGCGACGAGCGGCAGCAGCGCCTTCTTCGGCCGGGACAGCTCGCCGACCACCAGTTCCCGTTTGAGCTCGAGCCCGGCGACGTAGAAGAACAACGCCAGCAGGCCGTCCTTGGCCCAGTCGCCGACCGACAGGTTCAGGTGCAGCAGGTGCGGACCGAGGTGGAAGTCCCGCACCGCCCGGTAGGACCCGCTGATCGGGGAGTTGGCCCAGATCAGGGCGATCGCGGTGGCGGCGAGCAGGATCATGCCGCCGGTGGTTTCCGTGCGCAGGTAACGCACGAACTCGGCGGCGGGACGGCGCGGCTGGTCCACGAACGGCTCCTTGTGGGATCGGTCGGCTGACTCCTGCCGACCAGACTTCCCGGCGCACCAGGTTCCATCATACCTTACGGATCGGTAACCTATTCGCGCGAAAATGCCCTATCATGTCGCCGGCCAACGTTGTCTAGACCATAAGGACGTGGCGCTGTGACGACCTCCACCGAGGCGAAGCGGGACACACGGTTCTTCGGGCACCCGATCGGGCTCGCGAACCTGTTCGGCGTCGAGATGTGGGAACGCTTCTCGTTCTACGGGATGCTCGGCATCCTGCCGATCTACCTCTACTACTCGGTCGCCGAGGGCGGCCTCGAGATGCCGGAGGCCACCGCCACCAGCATCGTCGGGGCCTACGGCGGCCTGGTCTACCTGGCGACCATCGTGGGTGCCTGGACCGCCGACCGCGTGCTCGGGTCCGAGCGCACGCTGTTCTACAGCGCGGTGCTGATCATGATCGGGCACATCAGCCTCGCGCTGCTGCCCGGCTTCCTCGGGATCGGCGTTGGTCTCGCGTGCGTCGCGATCGGCAGCGGCGGGCTCAAGGGCAACGCCACCGCGGTCGTGGGAACGCTCTACGGCGAGAAGGACCAGCGGCGCGACGCCGGCTTCACGATCTTCTACATGGGGGTGAACCTCGGCGCTTTCGTCGGCCCGCTGCTCACCGGGCTGGCGCAGAGCGAGGTCGGGTTCCACCTCGGGTTCGGCCTCGCCGCGATCGGTATGGCGGTCGGCCTGACCCAGTACACGATCTTCCGGCGGAACCTGCCGGACACCGCCCGGGAGGTGCCCAACCCGCTGCCGGTGCAGCAGCGGCCGGCGGTCGGCGGGGTCCTGGTGGCACTGGTGGTCGTGATCGTGCTGGCCGTGCTCACCGGCATCATCACCGCGGCCAACCTGTCCGACGTGGTCGTCTGGATCGTCGGCCTCGCGGCCGTCGTCTACTTCGGGATCCTCCTGAGCAGCCGCAAGATCACTGCGCTCGAGCGGCGGCGGGTGCTGTCGTTCATCCCGATGTTCATCGCCAGCGCCGCGTTCTTCGCGCTCTACCAGCAGCAGTTCACCGTCGTCGCGATCTACTCCGACCAGCGGCTGGACCGGAACCTGTTCGGCTGGGAGATGCCGGTGAGCTGGGTGCAGTCGATCAACCCGGTGTTCATCCTCGTGCTGGCGCCGATCATCGCCGCGATCTGGACGAAACTCGGGGACCGGCAGCCGTCGTCGCCGGTGAAGTTCGCGCTCGGCACCTCGGTGATGGGCGTGGCGTTCCTGCTGTTCCTGCTCTTCGCCGGGGGCGCCGGCAACAGCACGCCGTTGCTCGCGCTGGCCGGGATCCTGCTGGTGTTCACCGTCGCGGAGCTGATGCTGTCGCCGATCGGGCTGTCGCTGTCGACGAAACTGGCGCCGGAGGCGTTCCGCACGCAGATGGTCGCGCTGAACTTCCTGTCGGTGTCGCTGGGGACTGCGCTGTCCGGTTCCCTGGCGCAGTACTACGGCACCGACCACGAGGCGTCCTACTTCGGCATCGTCGGCGCGGTGGCTGTCGTGATCGGGGTGGTGCTGGCGCTGATCAGCCCGTTCGTCCGGAAGCTGATGTGCGGTGTGCGCTAGCCGGTGGTGACGCCGAACAGCGTGCCGACGTAGTAGGTGATCAGCATCGTCAGGGCGCCGACCCCGACGTTGCGGATCACCGCGCGGCGGGCTCCGGCGTTGCCGAGGCGCGCGCTGGTGTAGCCGGTCAGCGCCAGCCCCACGACGACGGCGATCACGCACGTCCACACGCGCCAGCTGGTCGGTGGCAGAGCGATCGCGACCAGCGGGATGATCGCGCCGACGGTGAACGCGACCAGGGACGCCCACGCGGCCTGCCACGGGCTGGTGAGCTCGTCCGGGTCGATGCCGAGTTCGGCATCGGCGTGGGCCGCGAGGGCGTCCTTCCGGGTCAGCTCGCGAGCCACCTGCTCGGCCAGCTCCCGCGACAGGCCCTTCGCCTCGTAGATGTCGGCGAGTTCCTGTTCCTCGGCCTCGGGCATGGTCTTCAGTTCGTGCTTTTCCAGCCGGAGCGCGGCCTGTTCGGTATCGCGCTGAGTGCTCACCGAAACGTATTCACCGCCCGCCATGGAAAGCGCGCCGGCGACCAACCCGGCGATTCCGGCCATCAGAATGGCGCCGTGGTCGGTGGTCGCGCCGGCGACTCCGACGACGATCCCCGCGACGGACACGATGCCGTCGTTGGCACCCAGCACTCCCGCACGCAGCCAGTTCAGGCGGCTGCCCAGGCTGTCGTGGTGGGGTTCGTGGGCATGCGCCTCGGCGGAGTCCCTCGTTTCGGTCACCCCGTCATTGAACCAGCCCGGGACGCCCGACCCGTAATAGCTGAGTCTTACCTAAACGTCCGCGGAACCTTCGCGGTAGATCTGCGCGGAACTGGTCCGGCCTTGCGTACACGGTAGATACCGGCGATGGTGAACCCCGCGAGCAGTGCGTCCAGATCGCACATGCGGGCACGCTGGTGGATTCGCAGGGGCCGCGCACCCGGATTCCGTGGCCGCGCGGCTCCGCCTCAGCCGATCGCCTCGGGCAGCCGCCGCACGCGGTAGCCGGCCTCGATCGTGTTCCCCGTCGCGGGGTCGCCCAGCTCCACGCGCCACTGCCCGGCGAACTGGTTCACGCCCGGCACCATCGGGATCGTCCCCGAGATCAGCACGACGCCCGGCTGGTGCAGCCCGCGCTCGCGCAGCACGTCGAGCCAGTGCTGCGGCGGCAGCAGCTCGGCGAGAGTGCCGTCCTGGATCAGCTCGCCGTCGGCCCAAGCGCGCAGCGTCAGCGAGTCGATCCGGTCCGCGACGTCGTCCAGCCGCCACGCCCGGCGCCCGAGCACGTCCGGCGCCGCGTTCTTGCTCCACGCCACCCCGTGCACCTCCAGCTCCCGGTCGGTGTGGTCGCAGGCGACAGTGAGCAGGGCGCCCTCGGTGGTGATCACCAGCGCCCACTCCGCCTCACCCGAGGTGCGGTCGTGCTGGACGGGGACCTCGTCGGTCTGGCTGGCGAGGTACGGCGCCACCGGGTACAGCGCCGGGGTGACCTTCGGAGCGGGCACGCCCAGCTCGGCCAGCTCGGCGACGTGCGCGGCGACGTCGGCCTGGTCGCGGCCGGCGTACCCGGCGTTGAGCAGCGTGGTCACTTCGGTCGTCACCGTCGCGCCGTCGGGCAGGTCGAAGCTCAGCGTCGGCATGTCGTCCTCCGTTGTTCGGGGTAACCCACTTCTTACCTGCGGGGGCTTGCGCATGCAGGTTGTATACAACGAGTATTACAGCATCGGAGCACCGAAGAGATCAGGATGTGAGCAATGACCTCGGTTACACCGGACGTCGACCGCGCATCGTTGCGCCGGGCCTTCCTGGCGAGCCTGTCCGGGACGTCGCTGGAGTGGTACGACTTCGCCGCCTACTCCGTGGCCGCCGCCACCGTGTTCGGCCACCAGTTCTTCCCGGCCGGTGATCCGCTGGTCAGCACGATGGCCGCGTTCTCCACCTACGCCGTCGGTTACCTGTCCCGCCCGCTCGGCGGGTTCGTCTTCGGCCGCCTCGGCGACGTCCTCGGCCGCAAGCGGGTGCTGGTGACCACGCTGCTGCTCACCGGCATCGCCACCTTCCTCATCGGTGTCCTGCCGACGCACGCCGCGATCGGCGGGGCGGCGGCGGTCCTGCTCGTGCTGCTGCGGTTCGCCCAGGGCGTCGGCATCGGCGGCGAGTGGGGCGGCGCGGTGCTGCTGTCCAGCGAGTTCGGCGATCCGAAGAAGCGCGGGTTCTGGGCATCGGCGGCGCAGGTCGGGCCCCCCGCGGGCAACCTGCTCGCGAACGGCGTGCTGGCGGTGCTCGCCCTGCTGCTGACCGAGGCGCAGTTCGACTCGTGGGGCTGGCGCGTGGCGTTCCTGCTGTCCGCCGTGCTGGTCGCGTTCGGCCTGTGGATCCGGCTCAAGCTGGAGGAGACCCCGGTCTTCAAGCGCATCGCGGAAAGCGGCGAGCGGCCCAGCGCGCCGATCTCCGAGGTGTTCCGCCACGAGTGGCGGGCCCTGCTGGCCGCGATCTTCGTCCGCGTCTGCCCGGACGTGCTGTACGCGCTGTTCACCGTGTTCGTGCTGACCTACATGAAGCAGGAACTGGGCATGACGCGCAGTCAGGGTCTGACTGCGGTGATGATCGGGTCGGCCGGCCAGCTCATCCTGATGCCCGCGTTCGGCGCGCTGTCCGACCGGATGAACCGCCGCCTGCTCTACCTCGTGGCGACGGTGGCGGCCGCTGTCTGGCCGTTCGTGTTCTTCCCGCTGGTCTCCGGCCGCTCGTTCGGCCTGCTGCTGGTCGGGGTCGTCGGCGCGCTGGTCATCCACGCCGCGCTGTACGGACCGCAGGCGGCCCTCATCACCGAGCAGTTCAGCGAACGCCTGCGCTACACCGGCAGCTCGCTGGCCTACACGCTGGCCGGGGTGATCGGCGGTGCCATCGCCCCGCTGCTGTTCACCTCGCTGCTGGCCGGGTTCGGCAGCTGGCTCGCGCTGGCGCTGTACGTGGTGGTGACCGCCGTGGTCAGCATCGTCGGCCTCGCGCTGGCGCGGGAGGCGCGGGACGAGGCTCAGGTCGTCGTCAGCTGATGCTTCAGGGTCCGGGCGTGGTGGTCGTCGATGGCGGCCATCGCCGCCTCGACCTCGCCGTTGGCCAGCGCGGTCACGATGGCCTGGTGCTCACGGACGACCTCGGCGTGCCGGGTCCCGGAGCGGCGCAGCGCGACGAGACCGGCCCGGACCTGCCGGGCTCGCAACGCGGTGTAGGTCCGGCTCAGCATCGCGTTGCCGGCAGCCTCGACGAGCAGCGTGTGGAAGGTGGTGTCCAGCTCGATGAATTCCTTGGCCGAGGCCGGGTCGTCACAGCGCTCCTGCTGTTCGAGGATCTTCTGCATCGCCGGCCAGGGCGCAGTCCCGGCCGCCAGCACCCGCTCGGCCGCGAAGCGCTCGAGCAGATTGCGGAGTTCGACGAGGTCCCGCAGGTCGCGCCCGGTCAACGGGGCGATGTAGGCACCGCGGTTGGGCACCAGCTGCACCAGTTCCTCGGCCGCGAGCTGGAGCAACGCCTCGCGGACCGGGGTGCGCGAGACACCCACGCGTTCGGCGATCTCCTGCTCGCTGATGAATCCGCCCTCGGCGTCCGGCTCGGCCAGCACCGTGTTCTTCAGGTAGTCGTACGCCTTCGCGCGGCCGGACAGCGCGGATTTGCTCGTCGGCATCGGACTCCTTCCATACACACTGTATACAGATCGTACGCGGATTGTGCCCGTGCCGACGAGAACGCCGGGGCGGAGGCCTGATCGAGTGGGCCTCCGCCCCGGCGAGTCGGGGGTAGTGCGCTCAGGTGTCGAGTTCGGCCAGCGCCTGCCGGGCCTGCTCCAGCTCCGCCTCGAGTGCGGCAACCTTGGCCTTCTGCTGCTCGACGGCGGCATTGATCACCTCGTCGATCGGGATCGACAGGTCCTCGTGCAGCTCCTTGGCCGCGCGGGAAACCGCCGAGGCGGGGATCTTGAGCCCCTGGGCAACCCATTTCGAACCGTGCTTGAGTTCCGCCTGCCACTCGCCGTCCGCGGTGCCGGTGACGGTGAGCGTGAGCTCGACGGTGCGGGTCTTCTTCGCCGCGGAGCCCTTCGGGCGGCCGCGCTTGGGCTTGGCCTCTTCGGTTTCAGCGGGAGCGGCTGCGGCTGCGGAGTCGTTCGCGACCGGCGCCGGCGTGACGGGGGTGTCCTGCTCCTGCGGGGTGGTCGTGGTGTCCAAGCTCATCGGTGCTGCGGTCTCCCTCTCGTGGGGTCCGGCTACGTCGGCCCGAAGTGTAGAACAGGCGTTCGATAGCCGCTCGCTGGGGTTGATGCCGGATGATTGTCTCGCGACGTCGGCACCCCGCTGTTCTGGGGACGCGGCGTTGTCACCTGCTAGCCCGGACGGGTGGGACGGGGCGGGGTCGTCCGACCGGGGCGTGGTCGCGCGTCGCGTTACACATTTTTACCCGATCGGGTGTATCTGACCTTTGGTAGCGACCTCGGAAAATGCCACGTTTGCGCAGCTCTCCCACGGCGGTGGCCGTCACCCTTAGGTTTGATCACCTAAGGGGGTCCTGATAGCAATGAGGCCCAAGGTGCACTTGCGGTGCCGCATGTCTTGGGGGAAGCGGCCCGGCCTTGGTCAATTCTTTGTCCGATGTTGATCCTCAAGGATTGTGGTAATGCCCATGACGTGCAGCTCGCGCGCGCAGATGGAATCCGCGCGCCGCGGCCGGCTCCCGGTCCGGCTCCTCGCCGTGGCCGGAGTTTCGACCCTGGCTCTGCTCACCGGAGCGTGCTCCGGCGGCGACAACGGCGACGTGAAGCCCGCCGCGGTGAGCCAGGAAGACCTGACCCAGCTGCCGGAGGCGACGACGTTCGCCACGGTGGCCAACGCCCCGCTCGACCCGCAGCCGACCGGCGGCGCGACGTCGGGCAAGGTGGTCCACCCGAAGGCCGACATCGTCGTGTACGACGGTGTCGGTGGCAAGGCGATCGCGAAACTGCCGTCGATCCAGATGGGATCGCCGACGTGGGTGCCGGTGGTTTCGGAGCAGGGCGAGTGGGCGCAGGTGCTGCTGCCGACCCGGCCCAACGCCGCCTCCGGCTGGATCCACCTCAGCAACGACGCCACCGAGACCGCGCAGAACGACTACGCGATCAACGTGAACCGTGCCGCCTTCACCCTGGAAATCCTGCAGGGCGGCAAGTCGATCGGGAAGTGGACGATCGGCACCGGCAAGCCCGAACACCCGACCCCGGCGGGGCGTGCTTACATCATCGCCTCGATCGAGGAAACGAAGAACACCTACAGCCCGATCGTCCTGCCGCTGAGCTACCACTCGGATTCGCTGGAAACCTTCGGCGGCGGCCCGGGCACGGTGGGCCTGCACACCTGGCGGGACAACAGCTTCTCCGGCCAGGCGAACAGCGACGGCTGCATCCGGGTCCCCTCGGAAGCGCTGACCGAGCTCGTCAAACTGCCGCTCGGCACGATCGTGAACATCACGTGACGCACTGAGCTTCTTCACTCTTCCCGCCGGCGGGCAGATGCACCATGGGGAGCCCGCCGGCGGATCATTTCCGCATTTCCCATTTCACGAAAGGTAATTCCTTGTCCACAAAGAAGGCTGTGGCCGGCGGCGTCGGTCTGCTCGCGACCGCGCTGGCCACTTCGGTTCTGCTCGCGCCGGCCGCCGGGGCGACCGCGCCCACCACGACCACCTCGGCCAACGAGACCGGCGTCAACTCCGCTTACGCGATCGCCGCCAAGGGTCTGCTCGGCGCCGACAAGAGCCCGTACGTCACCGACGCCGAGGGCTTCTCGCAGGAGTCGCTCGCCAAGCTGGACGTGCCGGGCCTGGCGCACGTCCGCCTGCTCAACGCCGCCGCCGGTGCCGGCCGGGCGCGCGCCAGCGTCGCCGACGTGAACATCGGCCTCGGCCTCGGCCGGCCGCTGCTGACCGCTTCCGCGATCGAGGCGACCTGCAAGGACGGCAAGGGCAGCTCCTCGCTGGCCAAGGCTCGGCTGGGTGACGCCACCCTGGACGTCGCCGCGCCGGCGAACACCACCGTCGCCGTGCCGGGCGTGCTCTCGGTCGTGCTGAACAAGCAGGTCAAGCACGACGACGGCTCGATCACCGTCACCGCCATCTCCGTCAAGATCGACAACGTGCAGACGCTCGACCTCGCGTCGGTCACCTGCGTGCCGGGCGACGACCACGACGGTGGCAAGCCGACCACGTCGCCGGGCAAGCCGACCAGCTCGAAGCCGAGCACCAGCGGCCACGCCCCGACGTCGACGAAGACCAGCTCCGGCGGCGGCGCCGGTGCCGGCGCGGGCGACAAGCCGGACGCCAACGGCAAGGCGCCGCGGCCGACCCCGGTGAAGGCCCACCTGGACGTGACCGGCTGATCCGGTCGTCCTCGGGTTCCCCATGAAAAGGGGCCTGCACCCACTGCGGGTGCAGGCCCCTTTTTCCGTGTTCAGTCCTCCGACTTGCCCGACTTCAGGCCACTGGAGATGAGTTCCATGACGCTGGAGTCGGCGAGGGTGGTGACGTCGCCGATCTGGCGGTTCTCCGCCACGTCACGCAGGAGGCGGCGCATGATCTTGCCCGAGCGGGTCTTGGGCAGTTCGGGCACGACCATGATCTGCCGCGGCTTGGCGATCGGGCCGATCTCCTTGGCCACGTGGTTGCGCAGCTCCTGCACGGCCTCCTCGCCGCCCTCGGCCGCGGAACCGCGCAGGATCACGAACGCGACGATGCCCTGTCCGGTCGTCGGGTCGGTCGCGCCGACCACCGCGGCCTCGGCCACGGTCGGGTGCGAGACCAGTGCGGACTCGACCTCGGTGGTGGAGATGCGGTGGCCCGACACGTTCATCACGTCGTCGACCCGGCCCAGCAGCCAGATGTCGCCGTCGTTGTCGTACTTGGCGCCGTCACCGGCGAAGTAGTAACCCTGGTCGGCGAAGCGGGACCAGTAGGTGTCGCGGTAGCGTTCCTCGTCACCCCAGATTCCGCGCAGCATCGACGGCCACGGCTTGTCCAGCACCAGGTAACCGCCGCCGCCCTTGCCGACCTCGGTGCCGCTGTCGTCCACGACCTTCGCCGAGATGCCGGGCAGCGGACGCTGCGCCGACCCGGGCTTGGCCGCGGTGACACCCGGCAGCGGCGAGATCATGATCGAACCGGTCTCCGTCTGCCACCAGGTGTCGACCACCGGTGTCTTGCCGGCACCGATGTTGTCGCGGTACCACATCCACGCCTCGGGGTTGATCGGCTCACCCACGCTGCCCAGGACCCGCAAGCTGGACAGGTCGTACTCGGCGGGGATGTTCTCGCCCCACTTCATGAACGTGCGGATCAGCGTGGGGGCGGTGTAGTAGATGGAAACCTTGTTGTTCTGGATGATCTCCCAGTGCCGGCCCTCGTGCGGGGTGTTCGGGGTCCCCTCGTAGACGACCTGGGTGGCGCGGTTGGCCAGCGGCCCGTAGACGATGTAGGAGTGCCCGGTGACCCAGCCGATGTCGGCGGTGCACCAGTAGATGTCCTCGCCCGGCTTGTGGTCGAAGACGATGTGGTGGGTGTAGGCGGTCTGCGTGAGGTAGCCGCCGGAGGTGTGCAGAATGCCCTTGGGCTTCCCGGTGGTGCCGCTGGTGTAGAGGATGAACAGCGGGTGCTCCGAGTCGAACGCCTCGGGTGTGTGCTCGGCCGACTGACTGTCGACCAGCTCGTGCCACCACAGGTCGCGGCCCTCGCGCATGGGGACGTCGTCGCCGGTGCGGCGCACGACGATGACCTTCTCGACCGACGGGGCGCCGTCGAGGGCCTCGTCGACGTTCGTCTTCATCGGGGCGGCCTTGCCACGTCGGTACTGGCCGTCGGAGGTGATCACGACCTTGGCTTCGGCGTCGTCGACGCGGGAGCGCAGCGCGGCGGGGGAGAAACCGCCGAACACGACCGAGTGCAACGCGCCGAGCCGGGCGCAGGCCAGCATCGCCACGATCGCTTCGGGGATCATCGGGAGCTGGATCGCCACCCGGTCACCCGAGCCCACCCCCAGCGAGATCAGGGCGTTGGCGGCCTTGGACACCTCGTCCTTGAGCTGGGCGTAGGTGATGTCGCGGGTATCGCCGGGCTCACCGATCCAGTGGATCGCGACCTGGTCCCCGTGCCCGGCCTCCACGTGCCGGTCCACGCAGTTGTAGGCGACGTTCAGCTTGCCGCCGACGAACCACTTCGCGACCGGGGCGTCCGACCAGTCCAGCACCTGCGACCACTTCGTGTCCCAGTGCAACCGCTCCGCCTGCTCGGCCCAGAACGCTTCCCGGTCCGCGTCTGCCTTCTCGTACCAATCGGCCTTCGCGTTGGCCTGCGCCGCGAACTCCTCGGTGGGCGGGAACGTCCGGTTCTCGGTGAGCAGGTTGTCCAGCGCGGGGGACTGCTCTGTCATGGTGCACGGCCTCCTGAAGTCACTCATCTCTGGCTGACGCCGGATGCACGGTAGCGACGTTAGCCCTCGCAATGAAAGACCGCAGCTCTTCACCTTCGGTGCCGTGTTGGTCACCGCACGCGATCGAGCAGTTTCTGCTGTGTCGCGGGCCACTCCTCGGCCAGAAGGGAGTAGACGACGGTGTCCCGGAGGCTCCCGTCCGGGCGAATCCGGTGGGCGCGCAGGACCCCTTCCCGGGCGGCGCCGAGCCGTTCGATCGCCCGCTGTGACCGCTCGTTGCCGTGATCGGTGTGCCAGGTGACCCGCACCGCGCCCAGGACGTCGAAGGCGCGCTCCAGCAGGAGCAGCTTGGCCTCGGTGTTGATCGCGCTGCGCTGCCACGGCGCGCCGATCCAGGTGTAGCCGATGGCGAGGCCGCGGTGGCGCGGGTCGATCTCGTAATAGGAGGTGGTGCCGGCGACCCGGCCGCCGGCGACGTCGATCTGGGCCCATGCGGCACGGGTGGGGTCGGCGAGGATGTCGTCGATCATCGCCCGGGTGGCGTCGGGGGTGGCGGGCCGGCGGAGGCTGAGCCACCGCCACACCTCCGGATCGCGGCCCGCCTCGTGCAGGCCGTCGGCGTGCTCCTGGCTGAGTGGTTCGAGGATGACGTGCTTGCCGCGCAGGACGGGCCGGTCGTGCCAGGACATGTCCTTGACGGTAGAGGCCGCGGTGGACCGGGAGCATATCCAGTTCCAGCTTGGTTTCAAGGTCCACTTCGCCGCCTCATATGCTCGCGGGTACGCGGCGAAGGAGGTCGGAGTGGCTGAGCGGGAAGAGCTCACCTGGCAGTTGTTCGGTTCGGCCAGCCGGGAGCTCGCCCAGCAGGTCGCGGACAGCGGGTACGAACCGGACGTGATCCTGTCCATCGCCCGTGGCGGGCTGTTCGTCGCGGGGGCGCTCGGCTACGCCCTGGACGTGAAGAACCTGCACGTCATGAACGTGGAGTTCTACACCGGCGTCGGCGAGCGGCTGGAGCTGCCGGTGATGCTGCCGCCGGTCCCCAACGCGGTCGACCTGACCGGCGCGAAGGTCCTGATCGCCGACGACGTCGCGGACACCGGTGCGACGCTGAAGCTGGTGCGCGACTTCTGCGCCAGCCACGTCGCCGACGTCCGCTGCGCGGTCGTGTACGAAAAGCCGTGGTCCGAGGTCAAGTGTGAGTACGTGTGGCGCCGGACCGACCGGTGGATCAACTTCGCCTGGTCGACGGAACCGCCGGTCGTCCACCGGAAGGGCCAGGTGCTGGACGCATGAGTGACCCACTGGCGCCGCTCCTCGAACTGGACGGCGTGGCCGACGCGGCCAAGAAGGCGCAGGACGCGGTCTTCGCCGTCCACCGACTCCCGGCGAACTTGCGCGGCGGCTCCGCCACCGCTGCCGAAGCATCGGTGCGCGCGGCGCGGGCATCGGCCGCGCTGGACGGCGCCGACCCGGAAATCCCGGCCGACGCCGAGGTGAGGGACCCGGTCCTGGCCGGCGCCTTGCGGGTCGCGGAAGCGAGCGAGTCGCTGCTCCCCACCTGGCGCCGCGCTCCCCGGCAGGCGCTGGCGCGGATGCACGTGCTGGCGGCCGCGGACCTCGTCACCGACCAGGACACGCTGGGCCGTCCGGGGCCGGCGGCCGGTGCCCGCCTCGACCTGCTGACGCAGCTGGTCACCGGCGCGACAGCGGCGCCGGGCCCGGTGCTGACCGCCGTCGTGCACGGCGAGCTGCTGGCCCTGAAACCGTTCGGCACCGCGGACGGCGTCCTGGCGCGAGCGGCCGCTCGCCTGACCATGACTGCGGCCGGCGTCGACCCGAAGGGCCTGAGCGTTCCCGAGGTGGCTTTCCTCCGCCGGGCATCGCGTTACCAGGAGGCGGCGGCGGCCTTCGCCACCGGAACCCCCGACGGGGTGCGTGAATGGCTGCTGTTCAGCTGCGAAGCACTCGAAGCGGGTGCGCGGGAAGCCAGAAGCATCGCCGACGCCGCCGGGTGACCGCCGCGCTACCCGTCTTCGAGTACTGGCGGGTGCATGCCGTCCCCAGCCGGCCGGTCTTGTCGTTGCCGGGTGCGGTGCCCCGGCCTCAGCTCGTCGCGCAGGCGAGCAGTGCCTCCCGCACGTGCCCACCGTTCGCGGCCAGCATTTCGGCGGCCGTCGCGGAGTCCACTCCGGACAGCAGGTGCACCAGCGCGACCTTCAGGTCACCGTCGGCCTCCGCGAGCGCGTGGGCGGCCTCCTGCTCGTCCGCACCGGTCGCTTCGGAGAGGATCCGCAGCGTGCGGCCGCGCAGCTTCGCGTTCGTCGCCCGGAGGCTCACCATCAGGTTCGAGTAGGTCCGGCCCAGCTTGATCATCGTCGCGGTGGAGAACGCGGTCAGCAGGATCTTCTGCGCCGAGCCGGCCTTCATCCGCGTCGACCCCGCGATGACCTCCGGTCCGGTGTCCACGGCGATGAACACGTCGACCCCGGCCGGCCGCGCCAACCGCGGGTTGCCGGACACCAGACCGGTCTTCGCGCCGAGCCGGCCGGCCTCCTGCAGCGCACCGAGAACGAACGGTGTGCGCCCGGAGGCGGTCAGCCCCAGCACGAAATCGCCTGCCCGCACCGAAGCCGACATCTCCGCGCCACCGGCGGTCGCGTCGTCCTCGGCGTTCTCGACCGCTTCGCGCAACGCCCGGTCACCGCCCGCGTGGTGTGCGACGAACCAGTCCGCCGGCACGTTGTACGTCGGCACGAGCTCGGCGGCGTCCAGTGTGGCGAGGCGACCGGAGGTGCCCGCACCGACGTAGTGCACCCGATGGCCGGTGCTCAGCGCCGCCACCGCGTGGTCCACCGCGTCCGCCAGTTCCGGCAGCACCTTGGCGACCGCGTCGGGGACCCGGCGATCCTCGTCGTTGATCAGGGTCAGGATGCCCAGCGTCGGCATCCGGTCGATCTCCGTCGTGCGGGGATTGCGCTGCTCGGTCGGAGAATCGACGTGGACCACCTGACTCGGCACCGTCACCATGCGTCTCACCGTTTCCTTCGTGCTCACTTTCCGGTCTCTCGCGGCCGCCTCCGGCCGTCCGGCCGCACGCCGAGGCGGTGCCCGCCGACGGCGTCCCGCGTCGCTTCCAGCGCCGCGGATGCGCTCTCCATGTGGCGCTGGGCCACGCCGATGAACAGGCAGTCGATGACCGTGAGCTGGGCGATCCTGCTCGCGGTCGCGCCCGACCGGAACGTCGTCTCGCGCGCGGCGGTGGTCAGGACGTGGTCGGCGACCTCGGTGATCGGCGAGCGCGGGAAGTTCGTCAGCGCCACCGTGGTCGCGCCGTGCTCGCGCGCCACCCGCAGAGCTTCGACGGTGTCGGTCGTCGCACCGGTGTGCGAGACGCCGATCGCGACGTCACCGGCGCCGAGCACCGCTGCCGAGGTCAGCATGATGTGGGTGTCCGACCACGCGAAGCACACGCGGCCGATGCGGTGCAGCTTCTGCTGCAGATCCGCGGCGACGAACGCGCTCGCCCCGACGCCGTAGACGTCGGTGCGGCCGGCGTTGGCGAGCAGGTCGATGACATGCTGCAGGGTCACGATGTCGAGCTGGTCGGCGGTCTCCTCCACGGCCCGTGCATCGGCGAAGCTGACCTTGCCCACCACGGCGGCCAGGTCGTCGTCGACCGCGATCTCGCCACCGATGTTGCGGGACGAGCGCGCCTCGGACCGGGCGGTGTCCGCGGCCAGCGCGATCCGCAGCTGGGGATACCCGCCCACGCCCACGGCCTTGCAGAACCGGGTGACCGTGGTCTCGCTGGTGTTCGCGGCGAGGGCGACCTCGGTGATGCTGCGGCGCGCTACTGCGGATGGGTCCTCGAGGACCACTTTGGCTACGCGCTGTTCCGCCCGCGCCAAACCGGGCAAGAGTGATCGAATCCGGACGAGCGGGCTGGTTTCGGTCTCCCGCGCGGCTGATCCGATCTCGTTCGGTGCCTGCGCGGTCACGGAATCGGGTTCCGATTCCGTGAGAAACTTACCAACTGTAGGCATTTGAGACAAGGTTACCCACATCCTTAGGGATGATCGCAACTCGTGCGCCCCTGCACGTCCGAGCTGCGGTGACTCAGTTGCCCGGAAAGTCGCCAACCACGTCCGAGTTGTTAACGTCATGAAGTTAACGACTTGGCAACTTACTGCGGTTCCCGAAACGGCCGTCGATCCTGGGTGGCGCGCGTTCGCCGCCCACTGTTAGGGACGGGCGAGCGCCAAAGGTATGACGCGCGTGGGCACATTTCCCGGCGCCGATGGAGCAGCGAGGCGGTAGCGCTGCGTGACGAACCACCGCGTCCGGAATTCAACGCGGTGTCGTTCGTGCTGGTTACTCGCCGACCGGGATGCGCGCCACGCCGGCCCCGACGGCAGGGCCGGGACGGAAGCTCACCTGAACGGCCGCGGGTAATTCGGCCCGCAGGTGTGGGCTACATCGCGTCGGCCAGCGCGGTCGACCAGGTCTCTCGCGCGGCGTTGATCGAGCCCCAGTTCCGGGTCGGGTGCACGCGGTTGGTGAGCAGGATCGCAAACGACCGTGACACCGGGTCGATGACCAGTGACGTGCCCGTGAACCCGGTGTGCCCGGCGGTCGCGGGCGAGGACAGCCCGCCCATGTAGAACCGCTGGTTCAGTTCGAAGCCGAGACCGTGTGCGTGACCGGGAAACGCCTGGTTGTAGTCGGTGAGCATGTCCCGCACGGTCCCCGGACGCAGGATCCGCGCGCCGCGGTAGGTACCGCCGTTGAGGATCGTCTGCGCCAGCACCGCCATGTCCCGTGCCGTCGAGAAGATGCCTGCGTGGCCGGACACGCCGCCGAGCGCCCACGCGTTCTCGTCGTGCACCTGACCGCGGACCATCCCGCGCGGGGGATCCGCCTCGAACTCGGTGGCTGCGATCCGGCTGAGCTCGCTCGCGGGCGGGTTGAACGTCGTATCGGTCATGCCGAGCGGCTGCGTGATCCGCTCCCGGACCACGGCGTCCAGGGACCGGCCGCTGATCCGCTCCACCAGGAAGCCGAGCGTCATCAGGTTGATGTCCGAGTACAGGTAGGCGGTGCCCGGCGGATTCGTCAGTGGACTGTCGAGCACGGCTCGGCGGCGTGACGGGATGTCCGGATAGCCCTGCCACAGGGCCGGTCGCGGGTCGGCCTCGAGGCCGGAGGTGTGCGTGAGGAGCTGGCGCACGGTGACGTCTTGCTTGCCGTTCACCGCGAACTCGGGCAGGGCTTCCGCAACCGGCTCGTCCAGGGCGATCTTGCCGTCCTCGACCAGCTGCATCACGGCGAGCGAGGTGAACAGCTTCGTGATCGACGCCATGTCGAAGATCGTGTCCGGGCGCATGGGAACCTGCTGCTCCGGCGGCAGCTCGGTGCCCGCCGCGTCGGCGAACCGGAGTGCCCCGCCCGTCGCGATCTCGTCGATGATCACGCCGTCGTGTGCGAGCAGGCCGACGGCGCCGGAGAAGTGCGGATGTCCGGTCGCCGGGTCCGGCTTGGTCCAGTCGGTCAGGAAGCCGTCGGCGGCGCGCAGCGGCGCCGCGTCGAGCCCGGCGTCGGCGGGCGTGCCCGGGCGAAGCACCGTGTCGGGCGGTGCGAACTCGTAGTGCGGACGGTCGACCCGCCCGGTGTGGGCTTGTTCGTTGATGGTGGTGCTCGCTCCGGGAATGGTCAGTGCGGATGCGGCCAGTACCACCGCGACCAGTAGTTTGCCCGCTCGCACGCCGGGCCTCACCGGTAGTGGAGGTAGGGCCGGCGACGGGTGCTGAACTCGCCGAGCTCGGACTGCCACGAGCTGACGATCTCGTCCACTCCGGCGCCACGATCGACCATGGTGCGCAGCCGGTCGGAACCGGACAGCTTGTCGATTCCGTTGTCGGGCCGCCAGCCGAACAGGCCGGGGTGCAGCTTCTTCGCGGTGACGAGCATGGCCACCGCGGTGCGGATGGCGTCGAACGAAGCCGGATCGGTGACCGTGAGCTGTACCCCGCCACAGGTCTGGTTCACGAACTTGCCGAACGTCGGCACGAAGTAGGTCTCGCGGAAGCGCGCCCCCGGCAGCGCGAGCGCAGTCAGCTCCTCCCGCCACCGCCAGTCCACACCGGGGGCGCCGAGGATCTCGAAGGGCCGTGTCGTGCCCCGGCCCTCCGAGAAGACGGTGCCCTCGAACAGGCCCGTGCCGGGGTAGACCAGTGCCGTGTCCGCGGTCGGCATGTTCGGGCTCGGTGGCGTCCAGTTCAGCCCGGTGTCGGCGAACAAGATGTCCCGTCGCCACCCCTCGGCCCACACCACCCGCAGGTCCGCCACGCGCACGCCATCGGCGGGGAGCAACTCGGCAGCGAAGTACTGCGCCAGCTCTCCGACGGTCATGCCGTGCTGCTGGACGATCGGTTTGAGCCCGACACCGGAGGCGAACTCCGGCCGCAGCATCGGGCCGTAAGGCTTGCCGCCGATGGGGTTCGGCCGGTCGAGCACGACGAACCCGGCACCGGTCCGGCCGGCGGCGGACATCGCCGTGTACATCGACCAGATGTAGGTGTAGAACCGCGCCCCGACATCGGCGATGTCGAACACGACCAGCTCAACGCCGGCCTTCGTGAACATCCCGGCCAGCTTCGCGGCGTCGGCCCCGTACGCGTCGTAGACCGGAATGCCCGTGCGTGGATCGGTGTAGTCGCCCTCGGAGCCACCGGCCTGTGCGCTGCCCCGGAACCCGTGCTCCGGGCCGAACGCGGCTACCGGGCGGACACCGGCGGCGATCATCGAGTCGACTACGTGGTCGCCGTTGCCGAGCACGCCGGTCGGATTGGAGAGCACGCCGATCCTGCGGCCGGCGAGCGCACGCCAGCCCTCACGGGCGAGGACGTCTGCGCCGGGAACCACCGATGCGCGAGGTGTCAACGCCGTCGCGGGTGCCGGCTCCGCCATCGCAGACCCGCCGGTGACGAGCGGTGTCGCCAACGCACCCGTGACCAGGAACCGGCGACGGCTGAGGTTCACCATGTCAGACCGGTCCGGAAGGGATACCGGATCTGCCCGGTGTCATCCCCGGCCGGGACCCCGACGGGCAGCTTGCCCTGTGGCGCGATCTCGCCCTTGAGCACCTTCGCCAGCGAAGTCATCGTCACGTCCCGCCAGTCGTACGTTGCCACCCAGGTCGGCACGTCGGCGAAGCCCGCGTCGTACGGTTCCTGAACGGTCACGGCGACGACCGGCTTCCCCGTGCCCAGCAGCTCACGTACGAGCTCGCCCTGACCGGTGTCGCTGCGCAGTCCGTTGGTCAGGACGACGACCGTGTCCGCTCCGCGTGCCGCTGTCACCGACTCCTCGATCTTCGCGGCGCTCGGTTTGGCGCCCGTCGAAACCGCCGTGCCACCGAGCTGTCCGGCCAGTGCCCGGACCGGCTCGGCCGGGTAACCGGGGTAGTCCGGGTTGTTCCACCCGGTCACCAGGATCTTGCCGGGGTTGCGCAGGGGGAGCAGCCCGGCGTCGTTGCGCAGCAGGGTGGTCGTGCGGTCGGTGACGGCCTGGATCGCGGCCCGGCTGGCCGCCGTTCCGACCGCCTGCCGGACTGTGCGCATGCTGACCAGCGGCTTCGCCACAATGCCGCGCTTGTCCTTGAGCTTGAGGATCCGCAGCACGCTCTGGTTGATGCGGTCTTCGGTGAGCCGCCCGCTCTTCACCGCGTCGAGGACGCCGTTGACGGCGAGGCCCAGGTCGGGGGGCATCAGCATCTGGTCGACGCCGGCTTCCAGCGCCAGCACCGGGATCTCCCCGTCGCTGTGCATCTGCCGCACGCCCGCCATCTGCAGCGAATCGGTGGCGACCACGCCGTCGTAGTGCAACTCGTCGCGCAGAATCCCCGTCATGATCGGCTTCGACAGCGTCGCCGGCTCTCCGGAGGGGTCCAGGCTGGGAACCGTGATGTGCGCGGACATGATCACGTCGATGCCGGCGTCGATCGCGGCCTGGAACGGGGGCAGGTCGACCTGCCGCCACTGCTCCGCAGTGCGGTTGATCGTGGGCAGCCCGGAGTGGCTGTCGGTGGCGGCGTCGCCGTGCCCGGGGAAGTGCTTGGCCGCGGCCGACACCGTCTCGGTCGCCGGTCCGGAGTTCTGGTACCCGTCGATCTCCGCGGTGACCATCTGGCTGACCAGAGCGGGATCCGCGGAGAACGATCGTGAGCCGATGACCGGGTTGAGCGGGTTGGAGTTGACGTCGGCGTCGGGTGCGAAGTCCTGGTTGATGCCCATCGCCCGCAGCTCGTGACCGTTCACCGTGGCGAGGGTGCGCGCGTCCTCGGCGCTGCGGCCGGCGCCGACGGCCATGCTGGACGGGAACTCGGTCGCCGGCGCGGCGATGCGCGTGACGCGGCCGCCCTCCTGGTCCGTCGAGATGATCAACGGCACCCGCGCGCCGGAGGCGAGCGCAGCCTGTTGCAGCCCGTTCGACAGGCGCGCGAGCTGCGCCGGGTCGTCCACGTTGTCGGTGCCGGAGTTGTTGAAGTAGATGACCCCGCCCGGGTGGTAGCGCTGGACGACCTCGGCTGGCGTGTCCACCCCGTACTTCTTGCGGTTGCCCTCGTCGGGCTGGTCGGCCGCCTTGCCCCACACGTCGGCGACGAAGAGCTGCCCAACCTTCTCCTCGAGCGACATGCGCTGCAACGTCTGCTCGGCCCAGCCGCCCTGAAAACCGCCCGGTGCGGCGGAGGCGGTGCTCACGGCGCTCACGCCGAGCACACCCGCGACCATCGCGGTAAGCACATGACTCCTCCGGCGCATCACGAACCTCCCCTGATGATGACTGCCGGCGATCGGGCCGGCACTGGGGGAAGCTACTCAGTCGCCGCGGAGCAGGTCAACGACCACCTTACTTTTGGCGGAGTCCGAAAGTGTCTTTCCGCGCCTGTCACCCACTTGGGCGAATCCATTGGACATAAAAATGCGCGGGCGCCGCCAGCGACATCGCCGGCGGCGCCCGCCCGCGCGGACCACTCGGGTGACCAAGCTGCAACTCATGTCGTACCTACGGGGACTCGGCGTCCGGCGTCCCGGTACGCAGTCCCTCGACGACAAGCCTCCCGCGGCGCGCTGCGCGTGGGTGCCCGGTAGTCCGCGCACGGAGATCTTCGGGGAGTGACGGGACTTCTCTTCGTCTCGTCCTTGGCCGAATGACGTCCGCACTAACTTTGTACCCAGTGGCGCGCGTCACTTCAAGGGGTCGGACGGGTGCACCGGTACAGACGCTCGATCCGGTGATGGTGCCACCGTCAGCGACTAGACTTCTCTGTTCCCCCACGGCGTTTGCGTGTCAGACCGTACCAGGTGACACCGGCCGCGGCCACCGCGCCCAGTCCCAGTCCGACGGCCAAAGTGGCCGGTGACGGTGCCGGGAAACGGCTGCGCAAGGAGACCGGTTTGGTGAACTCCAGCACCGGCCAGCCGTGCTCGGCCGCGGTCCGCCGCAGGAGCCGGTCCGGGTTCACCGCGTGCGGCCTGCCCACCGTCTCCAGCAGCGGAACGTCGGTGCTGGAATCGGAATAGGCGTAACACTCCGCGAGTTCGTAACCGTTTTCCACGGCCAGTTGCTTCGCGGCCACGGCCTTTTGCTCGCCATAACAGTAGAAAGCAATTTCGCCGGAATAGCGGCCGTCCACGACCCCCATTCTCGTCGCGACGCTCGCGGTCGCGCCCAGCATCGCCGCGATCGGCGCCACCACCTCGTCGCCGGCCGCCGACAGCACGATCACGTCGTGACCCTGCTCCCGGTGCCACGTGATCAGCTCGGCGGCCTCGGCGTAGACGAGCGGATCGACGATGTCGTGCAGCGTCTCGTTGACGATCGCACGCACCTGGGCGACGTCCCAGCCCTTGCACAACGCGGAGATCTCCGCCCGCATCCGCTCGGTCCGGTCCGCGTCGGCCCCGGAGAGGGAGAAGACGAACTGCGCGTAGGCGCTCTTCAACGCGGCGCGCTTGCTGATCAGCCCCTCCCGCAGCAACGGCTTGCTGAAGGCCAGGGCGCTGGAGGAGGCGATGATCGTCTTGTCCAGGTCGAAGAAGGCCGCGACCCCGGTTCCGGGGGCGGCGGGCTGATCGCTCGGCGGCGACGTGGAGGGTTCGGCCACCGGTTCAGGATAGGAGGAGGCCGTCCACCGGGTGTGAGGTGACCACGAACGGTACCGGCCGGTCGGAAATTCGTTGCCGTCGCGGGAAATCGATTGCCGGTGCCGTTACCGAATTGTGGGTGTCGCGGAGCACGTTCCGGCCGGTCCAGCCGAGTTAGAGTGGAGCGCATCCGGTGTTCCCACCGGCGGTTCAGTCCGACCCCCCGGGGCTGAACCCACGGCGACCCCCGTCCTCCCCCTGGCGGGGGTCGTCCCTTTTCACTCGCGCGCGGGCGCGGATCCTGTCACGGCTCACCGACGATTCTGCTCGGTAGAGCCGTTTCGGCCCTGAGTTGTCCACATGACCCTGGTTGTCCACAGGCTCAGCCGGAGCTCCTTGTCTCGGCATTGTGCGGGCACGACGGTGGAGGCAGGTCAATCACCGATCACTGCTGGGGGCCGTCATGAACCACGTTCGTCCGCTCGTCGTCGCCCACGACGAAGTCATGCTCGACGAGATCCTGCGCGTCGCCGCCGCCGTGGGCTGCGAGACGGAGCGCGCACCCGACCTGCTCGCCGCGCGGCCGCGCTGGCCGGACGCGCCGCTGGTGCTCGTCGACGAGCAGGCGGCCGACGCCGACGTGGACCTGCCGCGCCGCCCGGGCGTCCTGCTGATCACCAAGGGCGCACCCGACGCCCGCACCTGGCAGCGGGCGTTCCGGGCCGGGGTCGAGGACGTCGTGTCGCTGCCGGAGGACGAGGCCGTGCTGGCCACCGCGCTGGCCGACGTCGTCGATGGTCCCGGGGTGCCCGGCGGGCGGATCATCGGGGTGCTGGGCGGCCGGGGCGGAGCCGGCGCGTCCATTCTGGCGGCGGCCACCGCATTGGCCGCCTGCCGCACCGAGCCCGGCGGTCTGCTGGTGGACTGCGACCCGCTCTCCGGCGGCATCGACGCGATGCTGGGCGCCGAGAACACCGACGGTCTGCGCTGGCCCGAGCTGCGGCCGGGCTCCGGGCGGTTGTCGATGCCGGCGTTGCTGAAGTCCCTGCCGGAGTTCCGGTACCGCGGGCTGCGGCTGCCCTTCCTGTCGTGCCACCGCAACGGCGACGGGCCGACCGCACAGGCGCTGGCGGCGGTCGTCGAGGCCGGACGACGGGCCGGCCGGACCGTGGTGTGCGATCTGCCGCGCCACCTGGACGGTCCGGGACTTGCGGTGATCGCCCGGGCCGACCTGGTCGTCGTGGTGATCCCGGCGGAGATGCGGGCGTGTCTCGCGGCCCGGCGGGTGGTCAAGCAGCTGGGCGATCCGGCCGACCGGGTCCGGCTCGTCGTGCGCGGGCCTGCGCCGGGCGACCTGGACCCGAGCGTGGCCGCCGGTGCGGTCGGGCTACCGCTGTTGACCTCGATGCCGCTGGAGCGGCAGCTGGATCGGGAGATCGAACAGGGCAACTTCCTGCCGCGGCCGCGGGGCGCGCTGCTGGAGACGGGGCGCCTGATCCTGGCCGAGGCGCGGGCGAAGCAGGTGCTGGCGGCATGAACTTCGAGCTGGTCGAACGGGTTCGCCACCGGCTGGCGGGCACCGGTGCCGGCACCGATCCGGTGGCGCTGGCAGACGCGGTCCGCGCCGAGGCGGGGCGCCCGGTCGGGCACACCGAGGTCCTGGACGCGCTGCGCGTGGTCCGGCAGGAGCTGGCCGGCGCGGGGCCGCTGGAGCCGTTGCTGTCCCTGCCCGGCGTCACCGACGTCCTGGTGACCGGGCCGGACGAGGTCTGGGTGGATGGCGCCGACGGTCTCCGACGCACCGAGGTGCGTTTCCCCAGCGACGATTCGGTGCGCCGCCTCGCCCAGCGGCTCGCGCTGGCAGCCGGACGGCGGCTCGACGACGCCCAGCCGTACGTCGACGGCTGGCTTCCCGGCCTCGGCCCGCACGGCCGGGTCCGGCTGCACGCCGTGCTACCGCCGATCGCGGCGGACGGTACCTGCGTGTCGCTGCGCCTCCTCCGGCCGGCCGTGCACGACCTTGCCGCCTTGCGTGCGCTGGGCACGTTCGGGGCGGACGGTGTCGAACTGGTCGAGGCCGTCGTCGCCGCCCGGCTGTCCTTCCTCGTCACCGGCGGCACCGGCGCGGGCAAGAGCACGCTGCTCGCGGCGATGCTCGGGGCCGTCAATCCCGCCGAGCGGATCGTGTGTGTCGAGGACGCAGCCGAGCTCCAGCCCGCCCACCCGCAGTTCGTGCGTCTGATCGCCCGTCCGCCGAATGTCGAGGGGGCAGGCGAGGTGGGCCTGCGGGACCTGGTGCGCCAGGCGTTGCGCATGCGGCCCGACCGGCTCGTCGTCGGCGAGGTCCGGGGACACGAGGTGTGCGAGTTGCTGAACGCGTTGAACACCGGGCACGACGGCAGCGCGGGAACCCTGCACGCGAACTCGACGGCGGAAGTACCCGCACGGCTAGAAGCACTCGCCGCGCTGGGTGGCCTGTCCCGCGCCGCGCTGCACAGTCAGCTCGCGGCGGCCGTCCAGGTCGTGCTCCACATGCGCCGCTCGGCGTCCGGACGACGCGAGCTGGCCGAAGTCGGCGTACTCAGCCGCGCGGACAACGGGGACGTACGCGTGCTCCCCGTGTGGCAGGAGGGCGAATGGACGAAGCGGCGCGTGCTCTTCTCCGCGTTGTTGCCCCGGACGGACGGCCGATGAGCCGCTCCGAGACCCTTCGCGCTCCATCCGCTGCTGGACCTACGCACCCGGTTGTCCTCACCGGCGGGGTGGGTGACCCATGTTGGCCCAGTCTCTGACCTGCGCGGGCGTGGCGGTGCTCTGCTGGCCACCGGTGCGCGGCGCTGCAGCCCGCCTGCGAGCGCTCGTCCCACCGGCCGAGCGGCGGCCGCTCCCGAAGCCTCGGCCGGTGTACGCGGTGGCGCTGGTTCCCGTGTTGTTCCTCGTACCGCCGATGGTGTGCGCTGCCGGGGTCCTGCTCGGCTGGGCCGGGTGGCACCGGTGGCGCGCCCGCCGCGCGGCGAAGACAGGGTTGGCGATGCGCCGGGCGCTGGCTGAGGCCTTGCACGCCATGGTCGTCGATCTCCGGGCGGGTGCGCCGCCCGCGCTGGCCGCGGAGTCCGCGGCAGCCGATGCGGCCCCTCCGGTCGCCGACATCCTCGAAGCCGTGTCCGGCGCCGCCCGCCTCGGCAGCGACCTCGCTGCGGCTCTGGCGACGGTCCCGACCGCGGACCCACTGCTGCCTGCCCGGGGACGCCTGGTGCGCGCATGGGTGCTGAGCCAACGGCACGGGCTCCCGCTCGCGGACCTGCTCGATGCGGTCCGCCGGGACATCTCCGCCGAACTGCGCTTCACGAGCCAGGCCGAGGCCGCGATGGCCGGACCCCGTGCCAGCGCCGCGGTGCTCGCGGCCCTGCCCGGATTCGGGCTGCTGTTGGGGGAGGGGATGGGCGCGCATCCGGTGCACATCCTTCTCGCGACCGGCGGCGGCAACCTGCTCTTGCTGCTCGGCACCGGGCTGGTGATCGCGGGCGGGACGTGGAGTGCCCGGATCACGAGACGAGGAGCGCTGCGATGAGCGCGGCCACCACAGTCGTCGCGTTGCTGGGCGCGGCGCTGCTGACCCTGCCGGGCAGGCCGGTTCCCGGTCTGCGGTTGACCCGCCTCTTCCCCGCGCCACGGGCACCTGCTCGGCTCCGGCGTCGCCGGCTGCGCAGTGACCCGCTCGACCTCGCCGCGAGCTGGGACCTGCTGGCCGCCTGCCTGCGCGCTGGGCAACCGGTCCCGGCTGCACTGCGAGCGGTGGCCGACGACGGCGTGGGACCGGAAGCGCAGGCCCTCCGCGCGACGGCCGGTCTGCTGGAACTCGGCGCGGATGCGAACGAGGCATGGGTGCCCGCGCTGGACTGCTCCGGCACCGCCGAATTCGCGCGCGCGGCCAGGCGGACCGCACGCAGCGGGACCACCCTCGCCGACGCAGCCGCCGATCTGGCCAGCGGCATCCGTGCCGGCCTGGGAGACCGAGCCGAGGCACGCGCCCAGCGGGCGGGCGTGCTGATCGCCGGGCCGCTTGGCCTCTGCTTCCTCCCGGCCTTCGTGTGCCTCGGGGTCGTGCCCGTGGTCCTCGGTCTGGCCGGCCGCCTCAATGTGTTCTGACCCTCCACAGTAGAGAGAAGAGGTACCCCATGTTGTTCCGCACCAAGCCCACCGGCCGTCACGCCGCCCCGGCCCCACCCCGCTGGTGGCGCCGCTGGTTCCGTCCGGCGGTGGCCGCGGACGACGGGATGAGCACCGCCGAGTACGCGATCGGCACGATCGCCGCCGCTGCCCTCGCCGCCGTGCTCTACTCCGTCGTGACGGGAGACTCGGTGGTCGGCGCGCTCACCGGGCTGGTCCAGCAAGCCCTCACCCCGGGGTTCTGATGGCGGCCCGTCCCCGCGCCGGCCCGTCCGGGAAGCGCCGGGGCCCGGTGCCAACTCGCCGGGCCGGACGACCGACCGCGGATCGTGGGGCTGTGACGGTCGAGGCGGCGATCGCGTTGTGCGCCCTGACGGTGGTGGTCGGGATGGTGCTCGCCGGCATGACGGCCATCTCCGGTCAGCTGCGCTGCACCGACGCCGCCCGTGAAGCCGCACGGCTCGTCGCCCGGGGAGAACCGCAGCTGGCGGCGCAGGCGGTCACGCAGATCGCCCCCGCGGGTGCGCAACTCTCGGTGAAGACCGAGGGGGACGCCATCACCGTCGAGGTGCGGGCCTCCGCCGCCGGTTCGCTCCTGCCGGGCCTGCACCTGACTGCCAGCGCCTTCGCGGTGCTCGAACCGGGAGCCGGGGATGCACCACGCTGACCCGCGGTCCCGAGACGGGGAGCAGCGCCCACGGGACCAGACGTCCAGCCGGATCCCGCTGGCTCCACCCAGGGGATGCGCTGAGCGAGTACCGGACGATCAACCGCAGACCAGCCCCGGAGGGCGGCGACGTCCCCGTCCACCGGCGGCGCCCGAGCGGGGGAGCGGACCACGCCGCCAAGCCTCCTCACCGCCCGCGGACCACCACGAGCTGCGCGAGCGTGATCGTGGTGCCGCGACCGTGTGGGCCGCCGGCGCGATCGCCGCGCTGCTGGTCATCGCGGGGCTGCTGTGGGGCCTCGGTGCCGCGACGATCGCACGGCACCGGGCCGCCGGGGCCGCCGACCTGGCCGCGCTGGCGGCCGCCGGGCAGGCGCTCCGCGGTGCGGACGTCGCGTGCGGGCGGGCCCAGTGGGTCGCCGACCGGATGGCGGCCCGGATGGTGAGCTGCCGGTTCGACGGGTGGGACGCACTCGTCGAGGTGTCCGTCGACACCGGCCTCGGGTCGACACCCGGGCGGGCTCGGGCCGGGCCGTGATGCGCTCGGACGTCGGTGCGGTCGGCCGCGGACCACCCGCCGCATTGGCTGCACATCGCGGCTTGGCCGCGGGATGAGCCGGAAGACGCGAGCGGGCTCCGGGAGCGGCGGAGCTGGGCAACCCGTGCCACCGCGGGGCGGACGCCTCCCGGGCCGGGGTGAGTGGTGCGACGAGCGGTCACCGCCGGGGTGAGTGGTGGGTGAGCCGGCGCCGGGTGGGCGGTCGCCCTCGTGCGGCGAGCGGTCACCGGCTCCGGCCGGCGACCTGGCCGCGAGTATCGAGAAAACATCGGTATGCAGGAGAAACGTGTGCTGGAGATCACGTGCGGGTGTCGAGGCCGGACCCGGTTCGCCGCCGGGAGGGGATCGGCCGTGGGTGTTCGGCCGGGCCGAGCGGGCTGGTTCGCTCGTCGCCCCGGAGCGGCCGGTTGTCGCGCGGCGGGTTCCGGCACTGTGCAACTTGCCGTTTATTGAACACAGGCAGCCACCGCGAGCGGTGGAACAAGCAAGGAGTTGTGGACGGAAATGTTGGACACGGATTGGTCGGACAGCTGGCGGGGCGCCTTCCGCATCGAGCTTCGTGCGGAGGCCATCGGCCTTGCCTGGCACGGGTGGCCGGTGCTGCCCGGCACGTTTCCGGCGCACGCCGAGGCCGGAGGCTCGTGGACCGGTCCGGTGCCCGTCCACCAGGACTGGGCCGACCGGCTCGACGCCCACCCCAACGAGGTGGCCACCTGGTGGAACGGCCGGCCCTACAGCCTCCTCGTCGCGACCGGCACCGTGCTGGACGCCGTCGAGGTCCCCGATGAACTGGGCAAGCGGGCGGCTCGACTGCTCCGGGCCACCGGCCACCCCGCACCGATCGTGGCCACGCCCAACGGCCGCTGGCTGTTCCTGACCACCGTCGCCGACCGCCTCCCGCAGGAACTGGCCGCCGAAGGCACGGTCCGCTGGCACGGGCAGGGCAGCTGGATCCCGCTCCCGCCCACCCCGTTCCAGCACGGCGTCGTCCACTGGCGGGTCAAGCCGGACGTGTGGGGCTGGCGCCTCCCGACCGCCGACGCAGTGCACTCGGTGCTCGCCCGCGCTCTCGACCAGCACGATGCTGACCAGGCCGCCTTCGCCGGCGCCGGTCAGTTCGCCGCAGCCTGAGCCACCCCGTGGCCGTGCCGGGCGCTGTGAGAACTCACCGCCCCGAGCACGGTGTCCAGCACGGCCACCGCCCCCGCCTTGTCCAGTGGGTCGTTACCGTTCCCGCACTTCGGTGACTGCACACAGGACGGGCATCCCGCCGGGCACTCGCAGGAGACGATGGCCTCCCGCGTAGCGGCCAGCCACGGGACCACGGCAGCGAAACCGCGATCGGCGAATCCCGCACCTCCGGGATGGCCGTCGTGCACGAACACCGTCGCCTCCCCGGTGTCAGCGTGCAACGCGGTCGAGACGCCGCCGATATCCCACCGGTCGCACGTAGCGAACAGCGGTAGCAGGCCGATCGCCGCGTGCTCGGCGGCGTGCAGGGCGCCGGGGATGCGCGCCGGATCCAGACCGGCGCCCCCCGGCGCCCCGCCGACCTCCAGCAACTCCGGGCGGATCGTGTACCAGACCGCCCGCGTCTCCAACGTCTGCGCCGGCAGGTCCAGCGCCACCTGATCCAGCACCTCGCCCGACGGGCGGCGCCGCAGATACCCCACCACCTGCGAAGTCACCGCGACCTCCCCCAGGCACACGCTCACCCCGCCGTAGTCCACCCGCTCCTGGGTGCGCAGCACCGCGATGTCGGCGACCTCCCGCGCCGACGTGGTCCACTCCGGATCCTCCGCGTGCACCAGCGCGATGCCGGACTCCAGATCCAGCTCGTCCACCACGTACGACGAGCCCTGGTGCAGGTACACCGCCCCCGGGTGCACGGTCGTGCACGCCGAACCCGGGTCGACCGTGCCCAGCAGCCGTGACGTGTCCGCCTCGACCACGGCGATCTGCTCGCCACCCGAGCCGCGGATGTCCACCTCGTACTGCGGCCGGTCTCGTGACGTCCAGTACCAGCCACTCGGGCGGCGGCGCAGCAGCCCGTCGGCCACGAGCCGGTCCAGCACCTCCCGCGCCGCGACACCACCGAACGTCTCCAGCTCACCGCTGGTCAACGGCAACTCCGCCGCCGCGCACGCCAGCTGCGGCGCCAGCACGTACGGGTTCGACGGATCCAGCACCGCCGTCTCCACCGGCCGCTCCAGCACCGCCGCCGGGTGGTGCACCAGATACGTGTCCAGCGGATCGTCCCGCGCCACGAACACGACCAGCGCATCGTCCCCGGCCCGCCCGGCCCGCCCCGCCTGCTGCCAGAACGACGCCAGCGTGCCCGGATACCCGGCCAGCACCACCGCGTCCAGCCCCGCGATGTCCACCCCCAGCTCCAGCGCGTTCGTCGTCGCGACACCCGTCAGCTCACCCGACAGCAGCGCCCGCTCCAGCGCCCGCCGCTCCTCCGGCAGGAAACCAGCCCGGTACGCCGCCACCTGCGACGGCAGCTCGCTGTCCACTTCGGACAACAAGCGCCGGGCGCCCAGCGCGGTCAGCTCCGCGCCCCGCCGGGACCGGACGAACGCCAGCGTCCGCGCGCCCTCGATGACCAGCTCCGCGAGGATCCGGCTCGCCTCCGCGCCGGCCGACCGGCGCACCGGGGCACCGTGCTCGCCCAGGTAGTCCTCCAGCAGCGGGGGCTCCCACAGCGCCACCGTCCGCGCCCCGCGCGGCGACGCGTCCTCCACGACCGGCACGCAGTCGGCGCCGACCAGCCGGCACGCGAACTCGCCCGGCTCAGCCGTGGTCGCCGACGCCAGGATGAACACCGGCGACGACCCGTAGTGCCGCGCCACCCGTTGCAGCCGCCGCAGCAGCAACGCGACGTGCGACCCGAACACGCCGCGGTAGCTGTGGCACTCGTCGATCACGACGTAGGAGAGCTTGCGGAACAGCCGCGCCCAGCGCGAGTGCGCCGCCAGGATGCCGCGGTGCAGCATGTCCGGGTTCGTGAACACCCACCGCGCGTGTGCCCGAACCCAGTCGCGCTCGGCCATCGGCGTGTCCCCGTCGTACGACGCCGCGCGCACCCCGGGAACGTCCAGTCCGGACACCGCCCGCAGCTGGTCGGCGCCCAGCGCCTTGGTCGGCGAGAGGTACAGCGCGCACGCCTTGTCGTCCGCCGCCAGCGCTGACAGGACCGGCAGCTGGTAGCACAACGACTTGCCGGAAGCCGTGCCCGTGGACACGACGACGTGCTGCCCGGCGAAGGCCAGCGACGCTGCTTCCGCCTGGTGCGCCCAGGGCCGCTCCACGCCGCCGGACCGCAGGGCCGCCACCACCCGCTCGTCCGCCCAGTCCGGCCACTCGGTGTGCCGCGCCGCGCGCGCCGGCAGGTCGGCCACGTGGGTGACCGGGTCCTCCGGGATACCGGCGGTGACCCGGTGCAGCAGCCGCCGCGCCCGCTCGGTTCCCGCCACGACTTCCACGGTAGACAGCTTCGCACAGGTGTACGACAGAACTGGCCGGGCGGAAAAAGATCATGAACCGTGAGCAGGGTCACATGTACGGAGTGTGATCGTTAGGGGACGCCCTGACCGCGCGGATTCCATTACCAATACACTCCGGGCAACCGGCACCACTTGTGGTGTAGATCCCATGCCAGCGTCGGCACGGCTTCCCCTAGGCGGGCTGTCACTGGCGACAGGAACGTTTCCAGGAGGACGGATGTCCCGGCAGACCCTCGCGGAGGGCCTCGACTTCTCCGGAGGTGACTACGGCATCGTTGCCGTGGTCGCCGTCATAGCCCTGGCCGCTCTGGTCATCGGCTGGTTCCTGCTCAAGGAGGTGCTGGCCGCGGGCCAGGGCACCGCCAAGATGCAGGACATCGCCAAGGCCGTGCAGGAAGGCGCGGCCGCGTATCTCAAGCGGCAGCGCAACACCCTCTCGATCTTCGGGGTCGTGGTGTTCCTGCTGTTGCTCGCGCTGCCCGCGGACGACTGGAACGAGCGCATCGGCCGTTCCGTGTTCTTCCTCGTCGGCGCCGTGTTCTCGTTCCTCATCGGGTACACGGGCATGTGGCTGGCGACGCGGGCCAACCTGCGTGTCGCGGCCGCCTCGCGGGAGCCGGGTGGCCGGGAGAAGGCGATGCGCGCTGCGTTCCGCACCGGTGGTGCGGTCGGCATGTTCACCGTCGGCCTCGGCCTGTTCGGCGCCGCGGTCGTCGTGCTCGCCTACACCGGTCAGGCCCCGAAGGTGCTCGAAGGCTTCGGTTTCGGTGCCGCGCTGATCGCGATGTTCATGCGGGTCGGCGGCGGCATCTTCACCAAGGCCGCCGACGTGGGTGCCGACCTGGTCGGCAAGGTCGAGCAGAACATCCCGGAGGACGACCCGCGCAACGCGGCCACGATCGCCGACAACGTCGGTGACAACGTGGGTGACTGCGCCGGGATGGCGGCGGACCTGTTCGAGTCCTACGCGGTGACGCTGGTCGCCGCGCTGATCCTGGGCAGCACCGCCTTCGGCGTGCACGGTCTGCTGTTCCCGCTGATCGTGCCGGCCATCGGGGTGGTCACCGCGGTCATCGGCGTCTACATCACGCGGGCCCGCTCGGGTGAGAACGGCCTGGTCACGATCAACCGCTCGTTCTACATCTCCGCCGCCATCTCGGCGGTGCTGTGCGCGGTCGCGTCGTTCGTGTACCTGCCCGGGTCCTTCGCCGACTTCGGCGCGGCGCACGCCGGCGTCGCCGGCAACCCCGCGGTCATCGCGTTCGTCGCCGTGATCATCGGCATCGTGCTGGCCGGTGTCATCCTGCGGCTGACCGGCTACTACACCGGTACCGAGCACGGGCCGGTGCGCAACGTCGGCGAGACCTCCCGCACCGGTGCGGCGACGGTCATCCTGTCCGGTATCTCGGTCGGCTTCGAGTCGGCCGTCTACACCGCGCTGGTGATCGGTGCCGCGGTGTTCGGCGCCTACCTGCTGGGCGGCACGGTCGCCCTGTTCGCGGTCGCCCTGGCCGGCACCGGCCTGCTGACCACCGTCGGTGTCATCGTCGCGATGGACACCTTCGGCCCGGTCTCGGACAACGCGCAGGGCATCGCGGAGATGTCCGGCGAGGTCGACGAGGACGCGGCGCAGATCCTGACCGAACTGGACGCGGTCGGCAACACCACGAAGGCCATCACCAAGGGCATCGCGATCGCCACCGCGGTGCTCGCCGCGACGGCGCTGTTCGGCTCCTACCAGGACTCGATCGCCAAGGCGGTGGCCGACATCGGCGAGTCCGCGGCGGGCGTGAAGTCGTTCGTGGACACGATCGTCAGCCCGAACACGCTGGTCGGCGTGATCGTCGGTGCCGCGGTGGTCTTCCTGTTCTCCGGTCTCGCGGTCAACGCCGTGTCCCGCGCCGCGGGTGCGGTGGTGTACGAGGTGCGCCGCCAGTTCCGCGACATCCCGGGGATCATGGAGGGCACCACGCGGCCGGAGTACGGCAAGGTCGTCGACATCGTGACCCGCGACTCGCTGCGGGAGCTGGCCACCCCCGGTCTGCTCGCGGTGTTCGCCCCGATCGCCGTCGGCTTCGGTCTCGGTACCGGTGCGCTCGCCGGTTACCTGGCCGGCGCGATCGCCACCGGCACGCTGATGGCGATCTTCCTGGCCAACTCCGGTGGGGCGTGGGACAACGCGAAGAAGCTGGTCGAGGACGGTCACCACGGTGGCAAGGGTTCCGAGGCGCACGCCGCGACGGTCATCGGCGACACCGTCGGCGACCCGTTCAAGGACACCGCGGGCCCGGCCATCAACCCGCTGATCAAGGTGATGAACCTGGTCTCGGTGCTGATCGCGCCGGCCATCGTGCAGTTCTCGATCGGACCGGACGCCTCCGCGGGGGTCCGGATCGCGATCTCGCTGGTCGCCGTGGCGATCATCGTCGCCGCGATCGTGGTGTCGAAGCGGCGCGCGAGTGTCATGACCGACACGCCGAGCGAGGACGCCACCCCGGCGAAGACCGCCTGATCCGCTCTGCCGAAGCCGGGCCCGTCACCACAGAACGTGACGGGCCCGGCTTTTTGTGCTGCCCGACGGTTGCGGTCCGCAATCGTCTCGGTACCGTCGGGTAAGAGGTTGGCGTCGACAGGAGGTGCGTGCGTGCGGCCCGGGCAGTCCGTGTTCCTGGTGGTGCTGACCGGGCTGTGTGTGGGCCTTTCCGGATGTGGCCGGCCACCCGCGAGCACCGACCCGGGCGGGCCGGGTCTGTCGCGGGAGCAGGTCCAGTTGCAGGACGCCGAGGCCCGCTGGGCCGACGACTACTGCGTCGCGGTCGGTTCCCTGGTCGAGAAGCTGGTGACCATGCCGAGCGTGGACCCGAGCACCCCGCAGCGTGCCGTGCGGTCGTCCAGCGAGCTGCTCGGCTCGGTGATCGACGGTCTGGACCGTGCGCTGGACGGTCTGCACACGATGCCGCCGTCGCCGGTGCCGGAGGGCGAGGCGGTGCGGGAGCGGGCTGTGTCGGACTTCCAGGGCGTGCGCGACCGGGCGGCCGCCGCCCGGCAACGGCTCGATGCGACCGCGCCGGGCGCTATCGACGCGGCCACCCTCGGGCAGGCGAACGGGCCGCTGACCGAGGTGGCCGGTCTCGATCTGCTGGACCGTTTCGACGCCGTGCCCGAGCTGGCGACCGCGGTCGCGCACGCGCCGGTGTGCCGGCAGCTCGCCGCCCAGGTGACGGCCGCGCCGCGCTAGGTCATACGGCTCCGGGCGTAGGCGCCCATGGCGTCGCGCAGGTACTCGGCGAATCCGGGTTGGACGGCCTCGTACTGGTTGCGGAACCGCTCGTCGTCGCTGTAGAGGCGGCCGAGTCCGGCGTAGGACGTGGCATCCGGCGTCCAGAAGTGCTCCAGCCACGCCCGGTGCGCCGCGACGGCGTCCAGCACGCGCTCGTCGTCGGCCGGCACCCCTTCGCGGGCCAGCTCGGCCAGCCGGTCGGTCGCCCCGGCGCCCTCCCGCTTCACGGCAGCCCACTTCTCGTCCGACCAGGTCTTGCTTCGTTCGTGTGAGCGGACGGCGTTGTCACCCCACCGTTCGGCTGCTTCCTGCGCGAGCCATTCCGCCTTCTCGGAGTGCGGCGAAAACCCCTCGAACAGTTCGTGTGCGGACATGTGTTCTCCTCCTTCCAGTTCGGCAATCGTCCGGGTGACGGTGGTGGCGAGCCGGTCCAGCCGGTCGCGCTCCGCCAGCAGCCACTTCCGGTGCAGCCGCAGCGCCTGGGCGCGGGACACCGACCCGCCGAGGATCTCCGCGATCGTGTCCAGGCCGAGGCCCAGCTCCCGCAGGAGGCGGATCTGCTGCAGCCGGATGAGCTGTTCCCGCTGGTAGAAGCGCCTCCCGCTGCTGTCGGCGTACGCCGGCGGGAGCAGCCCGATGTCGTCGTAGTGCCGCAGGGTCCGGGAGGTCACCCCGGATGCCTTCGACACTTGTGCGATCGACAGCGGCTCGTCCATCTCGTCTCCTCCGTCCCCGTTGGAATCCACGCTAAAGGTTGACGCTGCGTCAACTTCAAGAACTTTTTCACCGCGACGACTCGCGGGAAATCGAACGCGTGTTCTACCCTGTCCGCTGTGGATCAAATGTCGCTCTTCTCGGCGGAGGCGAGCGGCCCGGACATCGCCGACCTGAGCGGCGTTCTGTGCGGGCAGGGCCAGATCACCGGCTTCGCGCGCACGGCCGCTCGCCTCACCGTGGAGGTCGACGAGGCGTGGCGCGCGAGGGTGCTGGCCGCGGAGTTCGGCAGGCGCGGGGTGTCGGCCGAGCCGACCCGCACCGAGGACGGCAGACCGATGATCCGCACCGCCTTCCGGCGCGATCTGATCGGGCTCGCGCGGGCCTGGCTGGGCGAGGCGGGGACGGGGAAGACGCTGCCGGGCCGGTTCCGGCTCACCGGGGCGGCTCTGCGGCTGTGGGCGCTGGCGTCGGGCCGGCCGGGTGTGCAGGGGTACCTGCTGGCCGTCGACGAGCGGGCGCCGGACACCCACGAACCGCTCGCCGAGGCGTTTCGCCAGCTCGGCCTGCCCGCGCAGCTGGTCGGCCCGAAGGGTGGCGGCCCGGCGGTGCGGGTCAACGGGCGGCGGCGGCTCGCGACGCTGGCCGAGCTGATCGGCATGCCGCCGCCGGGCGCCGAGCCGGTGTGGCCGCAGCACGCACCGGCTCGGCAGGCGGTGTGATCAGGCGGGAACGGGCAGCGGCAGCGCGGCCGGCTTGGGCAGCCGGCAGCCGTCCCGGACGAGGCTGAGCTGGTTGTTCCGGGTGAAGCAGGCCGGGATGCGGTAGGTTTGCTGGCCGTAGGTCAGGCCCTGCTGGGCGAAGACCTCGCCGTTTTCGTCGACCTCGCACGGGTTGTCGAACGTGCAGGCTTCGCCCCTGTCGTTGCCCGTGTTGTGGATTCCGACGATCTCGCCGCTGCCCTCGTCGACGACCGGGGCACCGGAGGTGCCGTGGATCGTGTTGCAGCCCGGCGCGTACCGGATCGAGTCCTTCCACGTCCAGCCGCCTTCGTGCACCGAGTACACGATGCGGTCGATCGAGCAGTGCCAGGTGCGGGTGAAGAAGCCGGAGACGATGCTGACCGGGGTGCCGACGTTCGCCGGTGCGGCGGCGAGCGTCAGCGGGTGGCCGCCGAGTTCCCGGGCGATCTCGCGGTAGGACGCATCGAGGGCGTAGAGCGCGATGTCGGTGTCGGTCATCGTCGCGTACACGACCTTGGACGCGTGCAGCAGGCCGAGCTGGTGACCGTCCGCGCCGAGCAGTGCCATCTCGCGGCGGACCGGCTGGTTGACCACCACTTCGCCGGGATCGGGCATACCGGACTCCAGGCAGTGCCCGTTGGTGAGGACCAGCGCCCGGTCCAGATCGCTCGACTGGGGCAACCGGACGAGTGAACCGGAGCAGTTGCTGAGCTTGACGATGCCGTTGTAGCCGCCGGCTGCGGCGGAGGCGGTGACGGCCCCGGCCAGGCCGGGCACGAGGAGCAGGACGGCCAGTACGGCGAGCAGGCGGCGCAACATAGCGCGGAGCGTAGCGGAACGGCTACGGAGAAGCCCCGGGAAGCGTGTGCCTGGCATCACGTGCTAGGTGTGGAAAGGGGACGATGCCGCACGCTGTTTCCCATCCCGGACGGGACGCGCGACGGCGTGTTACGTCACCTCGGGGGACATCACCGGCAGGCAACGTGCACACTTGCTGGTTGAACCGGCGCCGCTGCGTGGACAGCGGCGGGATCGAAGCAGGAGAGCGGACAGCGTGGCTGGATCGACGAAGACGAAGAAGAACGACGCCGGGGCGAACGGCGCCGGTCGTCGACGGCTCGTGATCGTCGAGTCGCCCGCCAAGGCCCGCAAGATCGCCTCGTACCTCGGCCCGGGGTACGTGGTGGAGTCCTCGGTCGGGCACATCCGCGACCTGCCGTCGAAGGCCGAGGACGTCCCGGCCAAGTACAAGGGCGAGTCCTGGGCGAAGCTCGGCGTGAACGTCGACCACGACTTCGAGCCGCTCTACGTCGTCTCGGCGGACAAGAAGGCCAAGGTCACCGAGCTCAAGGGCCTGCTCAAGGACGTCGACGAGCTCTTCCTCGCCACCGACCCCGACCGTGAGGGCGAGGCCATCGCCTGGCACCTGCTCGAGACGCTCAAGCCGAAGGTCCCGGTGCGCCGGATGGTTTTCCACGAGGTGACCGAGCAGGCCGTGCGCGCCGCTGCCGAGGACACCCGTGAGCTGGACGGGGACCTGGTCGACGCGCAGGAGACCCGCCGCATCCTCGACCGGCTCTACGGTTACGAGGTCTCGCCGGTGCTGTGGAAGAAGGTCATGCCGAGGCTGTCGGCGGGCCGGGTGCAGTCGGTGGCGACCCGTCTGGTGGTCGAGCGCGAGCGTGAGCGCATCAAGTTCACCTCGGCCTCCTACTGGGACATCTCGGCCACGATGTCGAGCGCGGACGCTGGTCCCGACGACCCGCGCCAGTTCCCGGCGCGGCTGGTGTCGGTCGACGGCGCTCGCCTGGCCACCGGCAAGGACTTCGACGCTTCGGGGCAGCTGAAGGCGAACGCCCAGGACGTCCGGGTGCTCGACGAGGCCGGCGCGCGGGCACTGGCCGAGGGCCTGCACCAGCGGGACTTCACGGTCACCAGCGTCGAGGAGAAGCCGTACACGCGGCGCCCGTACGCACCGTTCATGACCTCGACGCTGCAGCAGGAGGCCGGCCGCAAGCTGCGCTTCAACGCCGAGACCACGATGCAGATCGCGCAGCGGCTGTACCAGAACGGCTACATCACCTACATGCGTACCGACTCCACGACGCTGTCGGAGTCGGCGCTGGCGGCGGCGCGCAGCCAGGCGACCGAGCTGTACGGCGCGGACCACGTCTCGCCGACCCCGCGGCAGTACACCCGCAAGGTCAAGAACGCGCAGGAGGCCCACGAGGCGATCCGGCCGGCCGGTGAGGTGTTCCGGACGCCGGGCCAGGTCGCGGGCGAGCTGCAGGCCGACGAGTTCCGGCTGTACGAGCTGATCTGGCAGCGCACGATCGCCTCGCAGATGGCCGACGCGAAGGGCACCACGATCTCGGTGCGGATCACCGGCACGTCGAGCACCGGGGAGGAGTGCACCTTCGCTTCGTCCGGGCGGACGATCACCTTCGCCGGTTTCCTCAAGGCCTACGTCGAGGCGGTGGACGCGGACTCCGGTGCCGAGGCCGATGACAAGCAGAGCCGCCTGCCGCAGCTGGTCAAGGACCAGCCGCTGACCGCGGGTGAGCTGTCCCCGGACGGCCACGCGACCACGCCGCCGGCGCGCTACAACGAGCCCAGCCTGGTCAGCAAGCTGGAGGAGCTGGGCATCGGCCGCCCGTCGACGTACGCGTCGATCATCAAGACCATCCAGGACCGCGGCTACGTGTGGAAGAAGGGGTCGGCGCTGGTCCCGTCGTGGGTCGCCTTCGCCGTGGTCGGGCTGCTGGAGCGCCACTTCGAGCGGCTGGTGGACTACGACTTCACCGCGGCGATGGAGGACGAGCTCGACCGCATCGCGGCCGGGAACGAGCAGCGCACCCGCTGGCTGTCGCGGTTCTACTTCGGCGGCGAGCAGGGCGTAGACGGCTCGGTCGGACGCCTGGGCGGCTTGAAGAAGCTGGTCAGCGGCGGTGTGGAGGACATCGACCCGCGCGAGATCAACTCCATCCCGATGTTCGAGGACCAGGACGGCCGCACGGTGTACGTGCGGGTTGGCCGGTACGGCCCGTACATCGAGCGCGAGGTGGACGGGAAGCCCCAGCGCGCGAACCTGCCCGAGGACCTCCCGCCGGACGAGCTGACCCCGGAGATCGCGGAGAAGCTGTTCGCGACGCCGCAGGAGGGCCGGTCGCTGGGCGTGGACCCGGTCACCGGGCACGAGATCGTCGCCAAGGAGGGCCGCTTCGGGCCGTACGTGACCGAGGTGCTGCCCGAGCCCGAGGAGGCCGAGGGCGGCAAGAAGACCAGCAAGGCGAAGAAGCCGAAGCCGCGCACCGGCTCGCTGTTCCAGTCGATGAACATCCAGACGGTGACCCTGGACGACGCGCTCAAGCTGTTGTCGCTGCCGCGTGTGGTGGGCAAGGACCCGGAGTCGGGTGAGGAGATCACCGCCCAGAACGGCCGCTACGGGCCGTACCTGAAGAAGGGCACCGACTCGCGGTCGCTGTCGAGCGAGGACCAGATCTTCTCGATCACGCTCGACGAGGCGCTGAAGATCTACGCCGAGCCGAAGCAGCGCGGGCGTCGTGGCCCGGCCAAGCCGCCGCTGAAGGAGCTGGGCGAGGACCCGGTGTCGAAGAAGCCGATGGTGGTCAAGGACGGCCGGTTCGGGCCGTACGTGACCGACGGGGAGTACAACGCGACCCTGCGCAAGGGCGACAGCATCGAGGGGCTGACCCCGGAGCGCGCGTCCGAGCTGCTCGCCGAGAAGCGGGCGAAGGGGCCGGCGCCGAAGAAGAAGGCGCCCGCGCGCAAGGCCCCGGCGAAGAAGGCGACCACCGCGAAGGCCGCTGCCAAGAAGTAGGGCTCGAACAGCAGTTCGACCGAAATTGTCGGTGCCCGGGTGCACACTGCCCGCGTGACGACGATCGACGAACTGCTGACCGAGGCCGCCCGGCCGGTGCTGGACGCGGTGCCGGAGCGGGCCAGCACCTGGGACCTGTACGCCCCGTTCGCGACGGACGAGGACGTGGAGCGGATCCGGTACCCGCTGAGCCGCTCCAGCGATCCGGCCGACCTGGTGGCCGAGGCCGAAGAGCACAACGCGTGGATGGCGCAGCTGCGGGACTCGCCGTTCGTCGAGGGCGGCGACCTGACCGACGACGCCATGCGGGCGTTCGCGCTGATGCTGCGCGGCCCGATCCGGATGGTGCTCACCGGCGTGCACAGCGGGCTGGCCGGGCCGCTGGACGTGCGGGTGTACGCCGACACGGCGGCCGGTGTGCTGTGGAGCTGGCGCCCGGACGCCACCCAGGTCGGCGGATGGGGCTTCCGCGAGCTGCGGTCGCTGTTCGACCGGGTGGTCGGGTTCGTGCCGGAGCGGCGCCGGGGCCGGTTCGGTTCGCTGATGCTGCACGCCGGCCCGTCCGGTGAGCTGACCGGGCGGGACGCCGAGCAGGCGGTGCGGGTGCGGGAGTTCCTGCGCCGCCCGCGCACCGGCACCACGGTGGTCGATCTGATGGCGTTCGACCGCCGCTGCGCCCAGTTCCCGCGCCTGGGGTACGTGGTGGTGGACAACGACCTGGGCCGCCACGTGCTGGCGACGGTCACCGAGCCGGGCGAGGGCGGGGAGCTGTTCCTGGTGCCCTCCGACCGCGACCGCCTGGCGCAGTGGATGACCGAGGCGGTCGAGGCGGCGATGACCTGTGCCTGATCATCCGGTCGCGGACAGTGATCACCAGGTGGCCCGGATGGGCGCGTGCTCGCCGGGAATTCCCCACTACCCTGGGACGAGGTGTTTCCAGACGCACGGGAGTGGTCAGCATGAGTCCGGCGAAGGACGACGCTCGTTTCGACGGCGACGGCACGCAGTCCGGACTGCAGCCGCTGACGTTCGGCGACGCGGTGTCGGGATCGGTGGACGACGGCGAGCGGTACGAGCCGCTCAAGGTGGCCAAGCCGGTCGAGCCGGACCCGGAGAAGGTGCGTCAGATGATCGAGGCCATGGCCGACAAGCCGGCCGCTCCGGATGCTCCGGCCGCACCGCCCGAGGTGCCGGTGGACGACATCCCGCCCGCGGCCCCGGCTCCGGCGGTGCCGCCCGCGCCGCCGCTGGGCATCCTGCCGAGGCAGCGCACCTGGCGGGGCCGGCCGAAGCTGGGCTCGTGGTCACGTCCGTCGTTCCGGCTGCCGCGGCCGGGCGAGGGCGGCACCGTCCGCCGGGCGAAGCCGTCCAGCGGGTCGGCCGCGTTCCTGGTCGCGGTGCTGTTGATGGTCGTGTTCGGCGTGCTCGCGATCCAGTTCCTGACCAGCTTGATCGATACGATCGGCGGCATCTTCCGCTGACGCCCATCCGGGCGATCCGCGCGAATCGGGCGGGTACGGTCCACCAGGACGGGCACTCTCAGGTCGGCACAGCTACCCTGGCTCCACGGTTGGGGGACACCGGCTTGTTGCGCCAGGGGTTCCTCAGCGCCACGGGAGTGAGTGGGGTGGGTCCGATCAGCGAGGTCATGCAGGAGCAACCCGGCGCGGGGAAAGATGCGCCGGCCGGGCGTGACACCTCGACGCTCCACCGGGCCCGGCGGGTGCTGGCGATCCGCCCCTTCCGGCGGCTGTGGGGCATCACCTACCTGTGCAGTGTCGCCGACTGGCTGACGTTCCTCGGTCTGACGACCCTCGCGGCTCAGATGACGAACAGCTACATCGCGAAGAACTTCGCGTTCACCGGTGTGGTGCTGTCCGCGTTGCTGCCTGGCCTGATCTTCGCGCCGCTGGGCGGGCTGCTCGCCGACCGCTTCGACCGCCGCAAGGTCATGTTCGTCGCGGACCTGTTCCGCTGCGGCTTCCTGCTCTCGGTGGCGTTCGTCGGCACCTGGTGGTGGCTGTACATCGCCAACTTCCTGGCCAGCGCGAGCGCGATGATGTGGATCCCGTCGAAGGAGGCGGCGGTCCCGAACCTGCTCAAGCGGCCCGACCAGGTGGAGACGGCCAACCAGCTCGGCATGGTGATGACGTACGGGCTCGCCACGGTCACCGCGGGCGGTGTCTACGCCATCGTCACCCAGATCGTGGCGGCGGTCGGGCTGCCCGACGGTTTCCTCGGGCAGCTGGGCGTCGCCAAGGTCATCGTCGTGCTGATCGCGCTGCTGTACCTGACGAGTGCCATCCTGGTGCTGACCCGCGTCCCGGAGCTGTCGATCCGCAAGCCGCGCATGGCCGGGGTCGCGCACGAGCAGGCCGAGAAGGCCGCGAAGCCGGTCACCGAGGACGTGCCGGGGCTGGGCGCCCTGGTCAAGGACGCCGGCAAGTACATCAAGAGCACCCCGTTGGTCCGCGGCCTGCTGATCGGCGCCGCGGGTGCCTTCGCCGCGGGTGGTGCGGTGGTCGGGTCGGCCAAGACGTATTCGTCGAGCCTGAACGCCGGTGAATCCACGTGGGGCCTGCTCGTCGTGGCCGTGTTCATCGGGCTCGCCACCGGCATGGGCGGGGCGCCGAAGCTGGCACGGCGGCTGCCCCACGACCGGTTGTTCGGCATCTCGATCGTGCTGGCCGGGCTCGCGCTGATCCTGGTGGCGCTGTCGCCGCACGTGACGGTGTCGCTCGTCGCGGTGGCGGTCGTCGGCGCGTGCGCCGGCGCCGCGTTCCTGACCGGTGTCACGATCATCGGTTCGCAGGTCGAGGACGCGATCCGCGGCCGGATCAACGCGATCTACCAGTCGATGATGAAGGTCATCGTGTTCGGGTCGGTATCGCTGGTGCCGCTGTTGATCGGTCTGACGAGCTCGCACCGGGTCAGGGTCTGGGGCAACGAGATCACCATCGACGGCACCCGGCCGGTGATGCTCGGTGGCGGCGCGCTCGCCGCGATCGTCGGCGTCATCGCCTACCGGCAGATGGACTCGCGGCGGTCCGAGCCGATCATGGCCGACCTCCGCAACGCCATCCGCCGCCGTCCGCGCCGGGTCAACGGTCTGCTCATCGCGCTGGAGGGCACCACCGTCGCGGACACCGCGGCGCAGGCGACCAAGCTCGCCGAGTGGCTGTGCTCGGTCAGCCCGCGCCCGGTCGTGCTGGCCGCCGACCCGGCGCTGGACGACGAACGGCTGACCACGATCATCGGCAGCGCCTCGCTGTCCGGGGCGCGTGCCCAGGCACTCGCGGCGGCCGCGGTCCGGGCCGACATCGTGGAACGCAACGTGCAGCCCGCCCTGGACAACGGCGCGATCGTGGTGATGGAGCGCTTCGTCGACTCACCGCTGGCGCACCTGTCCGCGGTCGCCGGGCTGGACGCGAAGGAGCTGGAGGGCCTCGCCGACTGGGCGACCGGCCGCCTGCGGCCGGACGTGACCGTGCTGCTCGACGCCGATCCCGGCGCCGCCAACGCTCCCGGTCCGATCTCGGTCGAGGACCAGTGGCGCGTGCAGACGCTGCTCAGTGAGATGGCCGAAGCCGACCCGGACCACTACGTCGTGGTGGACGCCGATGCGCCGGAGGACGCGGTCGCCGACCGCGTGCGCACGGCCGTCACCTCGGTGCTCGTGCAGCGCAAGCTCGGGCTCGCGCCGCTCGCCGAGGCGGAGGACGCGTGACCGCTGTCGTCACCCCGGCCGGGGTGTGGGCTCAGCTGGTCGGTCAGGACCACGCGGTCGAGGTGCTGTCCGCGGCCGCGGACGCGGCGGCCCGGATCGTCGCCGGCGAACCCGCCCCGCCGGGCGCGATGACGCACGCCTGGCTGCTCACCGGGCCGCCGGGGTCCGGCCGGTCGGTCGCGGCGCGGGCGTTCGCGGCGGCCTTGCAGTGCATCACCGGCACCGGCTGCGGCCAGTGCCCGGGTTGCCGCACCGCGATGCACGGCACCCACGCCGACGTGCGGCTGGTCATCCCGGAGGGGCTGTCGATCTCGGTCGCCGAGATGCGGTCGCTGGTGCAGGCCGCGGCGCGCCGGCCGACGACGGGCCAGTGGCAGGTCGTGATCATCGAGGACGCCGACCGGCTCACCGAGGGCGCGTCGAACGCCCTGCTCAAGGCCGTCGAGGAGCCGCCGGAGCGGACGGTGTTCCTGCTGTGCGCGCCGTCCGACCACCCGGAGGACGTCTCGGTCACCATCCGCTCGCGCTGCCGTCTGGTGACGCTGCGGACGCCGGCGGCCGAGGCGATCGCGCGGGTGCTGGCCGACCGGGACGGCGTGGACCCGGAGTTGGCCGAGTGGGCGGCGTCGGTGTGCGGCGGTCACGTCGGCCGCGCCCGGCGGCTCGCGACGGACGACAACGCCCGCAAGCGCCGGGAGTCGGTGTTGCAGATCCCGTTGGGCCTCACGCGCCCCGGCGACGTGTTCCGGTGTGCGGACGACCTGATCGCGGTGGCCGAGGCGGACGCGACCGAGGAGAGCAAGGTCCGCGACGAGGCGGAGAAGGCCGAGTTGCGCAACGCGATGGGCGGCGACGCGACGGGCAGGGGCGTCGCCGGGGCCAAACGCGCGGCCGAGGCCGCGGTCAAGCAGCTGGAGAAGCGCCAGAAGTCGCGGGCGACGCGCACCCAGCGGGACACGCTCGACCTGGCGCTGGTGGACCTGGCTGGGTTCTACCGGGACGTCCTGGTCACCATCAGCGGCGCCGATGCCCGGTACAACCACCCGGACCACGCCCAGGACATCGCCCAGGCCGCCCGCCAGTGGACGGCCGAGGCGACCCTCAAGCGCCTGGAAGCAGTGCTGGCCTGCCGGGAAGCGATCCTGTGGAACGTCAAGCCGAGGATCGCCGTGGAAGCGATGCTGACCGCGCTGCGCCACGGCTGACCGCGCTGCGAACGGGAACCGGCCCCCTCCCGCAACGCGGAGGGGGCCGGAACCAGGAGGAACGTCAGTCCCGCGGCCGCGGCGTCGGCGAGGGTTTCACCACGGCGGCCGTCATGCGGCGCCGTGCCGGGAAGGCGGCCACCAGCACGACCCCGAGCAGCAGCAACGCGGTCCCGGTCCAGAACATCGGCACCGCCGAGTAGGCGCCGGCGGTGTACGCCAGCTTCTGCGGCACGCCGGGCGCGGCGCCACCGGCCGGCTTGGCGGGCGTGGTCGAACCGCACACGACCCCGCCCTCGGGCGCGTACGCCCGGCCGATCTGCTCGCCCAGCGACAGCTGCGCCAGCGACGACGGCAGCGCGTCGTGGCCGGCCGGGAGCAGGTTCTTCAGCCCGGTGGTCGGCAGGATCTGCAGGTCCAGCATCCGGGCGGAGGCGCCCAGCTGGAAGCCCTTGAACGGCTCGGTCAGGTTCTGGCCCTTCTGGGTCAGCTCCGCGATGCTCAGCCGCAGCACGCCCAGGTCGAGCACCTTGCCCGCGGTGTCCGGAACCTGCTGCAGGCCCTTCTGCGCGGTCGCGACCAGGCCGCCGACCACCGGCAGGTCCTGCAGCGGGCCGAACTGCTGCGACAGGCCGGACAGGGGCAGCCCGATCGGGATGTCCTTGGTGGGGTTGTTGGCGTCCAGCGTGTAGAGCACCTTGCCCTGCCGCTCGATGCTGATCACCGGAGCCGTGTACTCGACCTTGGAGGTCTTCTCGTCGCCGGTGGAGGTGATCTTCAGCATCGGCTGGCTGACCACCTTCAGCGTCAGCTCGAGTGGGGTGCCCTTGAGGATCTCGATGTCGGCGGCCTGCAGCGTGGACACCGACTGGACCGCCTTGTTCGGCGAACCCGGGATGTCGACGAGCTGCACCACCGACCGGGAGGACAGCGTGTTGGGCAGGCTGAGCACGGAGTTCGTGCCGTCGGACTTGGTCTGCGTGCCGCCGCTGAGCAGACCGCCGAGCGTCTGCAGCCCCTTGGTGGGGTCGAACCCGTCGGCCAGCTGCACGTTGCTCAGGTTGAGCCCGTCGATCGGCAGGTTCGGCAGCGACGGGATGGCGTTCAGCAGGGACAGGCTCGCCACCGACGTGCTGGCGTCGGCGATCGTGCCGACGCACGGCCCGAGGCTGGGGCTGTAGCGCGCGTGCACCTTGCCGTTCAGCAGCCCGACGTTGAGCAGCGGGTTCTGCGGCGCGTTCAGTCCGCCGGTCAGCGGCTGCTCGTTGTCCGGCAGCGCTGTCTGCACGAGGCTGCCCGGCGCCTGCGGCGCGTTCCCGCCCACCGCGAGCCCGAACGGGGATGACTGGGCGATCGACTTCTCGTAGCTGAGCAGGGCCTCGGAGTTGGCCTGCGCGCTGGACAGGCCCATCCCGGCCTCGAGCGCGGACTGCTTGGGCAGCTGGTCCCCGAAGCCGGGCAGGATCGTGCTGGTCGGGACCGAGTTCGGCAGCAGGCGCAGCACCCCGAGCGCGGCGGCCGCGTCACCGACGGCGTGGCCGAGCGGCTGGGGGCCCTCCTGGCCGATGAACGGCGGCTGCCCCGGGTGGGCCGGCTGCGGGGTCGGGGTGGTGGGGATCGTGCTCTCCGCCATGGCCGGCGTGGCCGACAGGACGAGCACGGCCGCGGCGACCGGCAGCGCCAGCGCGCGAGGCATGCGTCGACGCATGTGGATGGTCCTCCCAGTACGACCAGGCCGGTCTGGAGTGACCGGCGTCGCAGAGCCTAACGACACGGGGGGTGCCGAGTGACGCAAGAGGGGTCGCTACACTTGTTCGTGTTGCCGCCTTAGCTCAGTCGGCCAGAGCGGCTCACTCGTAATGAGCAGGTCAGGGGTTCGATTCCCCTAGGCGGCTCCGGCAACAACAGGGCCTCCCCGGATCTTTCCGGGGAGGCCCTGTTCCTGGGTGGGGGAAAGGTGGGTCCGGCGGTGGCGACTCGGCACCTGTACGTGGTGCGGCACGGCGCGGCTGACCCGTTCGGTGAACTGACCGAGGTGGGGCGGCGGCAGTCGGAACTGCTCGGCGAGCGCCTGGCTGCCCTGCCGGTCGATGCCGTGTGGCATTCGCCCCTTGCCCGGGCCGTGAATTCGGCCCGGATCATCGGTGCGCAGCTGCCGGGTGTGCCGGTGCGGGAAGCGGCCGAGCTGGTCGACCATGTGCCGTACGTGCCGGCCGAGCCGCCCCCGGCCTGGGCGGGGTTCTTCGACGGCTACGACCCGGCGGAAGCCGCCGCCGGCGCCCGGCTGGCGGAAGCGCTGATCGCCAGGTTCGCGCGGCCCGCCGAAGCCGAGACCCACGAGGTCCTGGTCACCCACGCCTACCAGGTGGCGTGGCTGGTGCGGCACGCCCTGGACGCGCCACTGGTCAGGTGGCTCGGGCTGAGCTGCGGCAACACCGCGCTGACGGCGATCGAGTACCGCGATGGCGTGACGCCGGCCGTGCTGCTGTTCAACGACATGGGCCACCTGCCGCCGGAGCTGCGCTGGACGGGCTTCGGGCCCGGCCCGCGGCCCTGACGCAGCGTTCCGCTCAAGCGGTCCGGAGCACCGCTCGAGCGGCGGCGAGGCGTTCGGCTTCGTCGCGCGGCGAGTGGTCTCCCGTCACGTCGTCGGCCCAGTCGAGCAGCCGGCGCAGGTGGGCGTCGGCTGCGGTCGTCACGACCGGCGGCCGGCCGAGGGCCACTTCACCGCTGGTCCCGTCGATGGTGACGAGTGTGCCTTCGCCAATGGTGCGTCCGCCGGCCCGCACCGAGCCCGCCGCCGCGTCGATGGTCAGGCCGGCCACACCCACGACCGCCGGTTTCCGCAGGGCGCGCGCGACGACCGCCGCGTGGCTCGCCGGACCGCCGTGGGCGGTGACGATCCCGGCGGCGGCGGCCAGACCACGCATGTCGTGCGGTGACGTTTCCGGGCGCACCAGGACGACCGGCCCGTCCGCGGCCATCCGCACTGCCCCGTCCGGGGTGGTCGCCACCCGGCCCGCCGCGACACCCGGGCAAGCGCCCAGCCCGCGCGCCAGGATGTCGGCGCCCGCGGTCGTGATCCGCGGCGTGCGGACGTGCTGGAGGTGGTGCGGCGAGACTCGGAGCAGCGCTTCGCGGCGGTCGATCACGCGCTCGTCGGCGAGCTCGGTCGCCACGCGTACCGCGGCGGCGCCGGTGAACCCGCCGGACCGGACCTGCAACATCCACAGCTCGCCGGCTTCGAAGGTGAACTCGACGTAGCAGGCGTCCCGGTAGTGCCCCTCCACGCGGCTCAGGGCGTCGAGCAGGCCGGCCCACACCGCGGGTTCCCGGTCGGCGAGCTCGTGCAACGGCCGCGTCAGGGCGGTTCCGGAGACGACGTCCGCTCCGATGTGTCCGAAGAGGACTTCGCCGAACGGAACGTTCTCGCCGGTGCTGGGGTCGCGGCTGAACGCGACTCCGGTGCCGCTGTGCTCGTCGCGGTTGCCGAACACCATGGTCTGGACGATTACGGCGGTGCCGAGGTGGTGCGGGATGCCGTGCAACTCGCGGTAGGTTCTCGCGCGCGGGGTGTTCCACGACGAGAACACGGTCTCCACCGCCAGTGCCAGCTGCCGGTGCGCATCGTCCGGGATCGGGCGGTCGCCGGTCATCGCCGCGGCGAAGCCGGACAGGAAGCGCTGCCGCGAATCCCGGGCGAACACGGGGTCGCCCGTCTCGGCTGCCAGCGCGGCCGTGGCCCGGGTGGTGAGACCGAGGTTGAGGATCGTGTCCATCATGCCGGGCATCGACACGCTCGCCCCGGAGCGGACGGACACCGGCAACGGCCGTCGTGATCCCCCGAACCGGCGCCCGGTGACGGATTCGAGGCCCGTCATGGCTTCCCCGAGTTCGTCCTCGAGTCCGCCGGGAAGACGCCCGTCACGCAGGAACGCGCGGCACGCCTCGGTGGTGACGACGAACCCGGCGGGCACCGGCAGGCCGAGGCGGTGCAGAACCACGAGGCCGTGCGCCTTGTTGCCCAGGAGATCCACGTCGTCCGCGGCCCCTGTGGAGAGCGGGCGGATCCACTTCATCGCGGGATCCCGAGCGTGGCGAGGAGATCTTCGTGCAGTTCGGACCACACCGTGTGGAACGACGCGGTGCTGTCGGCCACGTACTCCAGTGCTCCGCGCGCGGCCTGGGTGAGGGCGTTGGTGAGGCGGACCCGGTAACGGCCGAACCGGGGCAGCGCCGCGGCGAGCTCGTCGCAGACGACGGTGGCACGCCGGTGGAATTCGGCGAACCGGTCGAGGACCCGCGCGTCGTAGGCCGGGTCGCGGTGATCGTTACCGGTCAGGACGCCGTCGACGACCCGGAGTTGCCACGCGGTGCAGAGGTCGAGCAGTTCCGGGTTGAGCGGGAGGAACCTGTGGTAGGCCGCGGTCACGGCGGCGCGGGCACCGGCCGTGTCCAGCTCGGTGCTGATCCACTCCGCGTCCGCCGCCCGGCCGTCGTCCGTCAGTGCCCACCCGCCGAACTCGCCGGGGAAGTGCGTGACGAGACCGGCGACCGCCAGATCGATCAGTTCGGACTCGACCTCGGATTCGCCGAGCCCGGTGGCCGCCGCCAAGCGGGTGAGGCCGGCGCTGCCGCCGCACCGCAGGGCGTGGAGCACCAGAACGCCGGCCCCGGTCGCCGGGAGCTCGGGCCGGATCATGCGCCGGCCCGCCGCGGCCGCGTGCTCTCGGGTACGTCGGCGGTCGAGGCCGCGTAGGCGGCGCCGCGGCCGCCGGCCCTGGCGACGATCACGCCGTCCCGGACGCGCACCGCGGCTTCCGTCTCGTCGTCGACCGCGGGCACGCCGATCGCCGCCGCCACCCGGGCCGCGTCGTCGACGATCAGGCGCACGGGCCGCCACGCTTCCGGCGGGAACACCCGGCGCAGGCAGCCGGTGAGGTCCGCGATCCGGAGACGCACCAGGCGTCCGGTCTCGGCCGGGTCGCTGGTGACCACGACGACCGTGGCTTCCTCACCGGGCCGGACGGAGCGGATTGCCTCCTCCGCGGCGCTGAGGCGGCCGGCACCCAGCACGGTGATCAGACCGTCGCCGCCCCACCCGACCTCGTCGCCGCTGATCCGGTCCAGCAGTCCGACGGGCGGATCCCAGCCGTCCGCGCACGGCTGCGCGGGCGCGACGTGGGGCAGGTGCGGTGGCGCCCAGCTGTCGGCGAGGTCGGTTGCGGCCAGGTGGCGGCACGCGCGGACCACGTCGAAGGGATCGCCGAAGCCCGGCGCGGTCTCGGCCAGGTGGCTCCACCCGCCCAGCAGGGTCAGCACCAGCTCGGCCAGCCGGACACGCCGGATCGGTGCCGCGCCGGGTTCGCCGGACTCCAGCGCGACCGCGAGCAGCACCGCTTCCAGCTCCGCCACCTGTGCCCGCACCGTGCGCGCGTGGTCGTCGTCGAGGACACCGGCCAGCGAGCGCAGTTGCAGCCGCCCGTCCGCAGCTGTATCGCCGGTGAGCGGTAGCCGGTCGAGCCAGACGCGGGCGAACGCGGCCAGCGCCTCCTCCGGGGAGGCCGGCGGGACCTGCGGTCCGGTTCCGGCCGGCCTCTCGACCAGGTCGATCAAGACGGCCAGGTACAAGGCCCGTTTGCTCGGGAAGTTCGAGTACACGGCGCCGCGGGTCAGCTCGGCGCGCTCGGCGATCCGGTCGACCTTCGCCAGGGCGTAACCGTGCTCGCTGAACTCCTCCTCGGCGGCCGCCAGCACCGACGCGCGAGTGCGTTCCTGCTGTTGCGCCCGGGTCAGCCGGACCATCCGCAGCTCCTCCCCTTACGGCATCATCGGATACTTTACACATTCCGATGTTCACAACATCTGGAAGAGCTACGGCGTCAACGGCCTACAACCGCCGGGGATGCGCAGCCGCCGGCTCGTGCGGGCGGCCGAGGTGGCGCGCCAGCAACCGGTCGAGCAGCATCGCGCCGGCGGCCAGCGCGAGGAACAGCGCCGCGATCACCAGGCAGTTCACCGCGACCCGCGGGTAACCGAGCGCCGCCACGTCGATGAACGGGTACGGGTAGAAGCCGTCGATCGCCCCGCGGACCAGGGTGAACGCCAGCCACGCGACCGGGTAGACCACCGACCACCCGATGATCCGCGGCGTGACGGCGCCGCGCGGCCCGAACAGCAGCCAGCCGAGCACGCCGAGCAGCGGGGACGCGGTGTGCAGCAGGAAGTCCGCGAGCCAGGCCCACCCGCTGAGGTCGTGCAACCCGGCCAGCGCCAGGTGGAACACGATCCCGGTGACCGCGATCGCGAGCACGCCGTCCAGCCGCAGCGTGCGGAACGCGGTGGACGTCCACCGTGGACGGATCGCGAGCAGCAGGCTGGTGGCACCCACGATCAGGTTGGACTGGATCGTGAAGTAGGCGAAGACGTTGGCCAACCGCGCGGCCGCCGAGTCGTACCGGCCGCCCATCACCCCGGACGTGACGAACAGCTGCGTGACCACACCGAGCAGCACAACCAGGGCGTGCAGCCCGAACCACCAGCGCGCGATCCTCATGCCGGGACGGTAAACGGCCGGGCACCGCTCGCGCCGAAGCCACGCCGGGCGCCGTTGGGACACCGGTCCCGAAAGGTAGGCTGAGCGTCCTCATCCGCACCAGGAGGACATCGCAGTGGCCGTCACCCCGCCCGGGCAGCGCGAGCGGCTCTCCCCGAACCAGCTCGCCAAGCAGGAGCAGATCGTCGAAGCGGCGCGGCAGGTGCTCGCGCGCGACGGGCTGGCCGGGTGCACGGCGCGGGCGATCGCCGACGCGAGCCCGCTCACCAAGAGCGCCATCCACTACTACTTCAGCGACATCGACGTGCTCGTCGACCGCGCGATGGCTGCGCACGTGACCGCCTTCCTCGACGAGCTGCGCGAGGTGGCCGGCCGCCACGCCGACCCGCGGGAGAAGCTGTGGGCCGTCCTCGAGTCCTACCTCGACAGCTTCGCCAAGGAGGCCGACTCCGCGTTCCTCTGGTTCGAGTACTGGATCGCGGTCAGCCGCGCCGAGCACCCGGAGGCGATCGAGGTGATGCTGCGTTCGGTGACCGAGCTGCTCACCGAGCTGCTCGCCGGGGTCGGCGTGATCGACCCGCGCGCCCGGGCCCGGGCGCTGATGTCCTACCTGCTGGGCGCGGTCGTGCAGCAGCGCGTCCGGCGCCGCCCGTTCGGCACCCTCCGTGAGGAGATCGAGTCGCTCTGCCTGGCCTAAGGTTCCGGGTATGCCATTGTTTTCCTTCGAGGGCGTCAGCCCCACCGTGCACCCGGACGCCTGGATCGCGCCCACCGCGACCCTGATCGGCGACGTCGTGATCGAGAAGGACGTCTCGATCTGGTACGGCGCGGTCCTGCGGGCCGACTTCGGCAAGATCATCGTGCGCGAGGGCGCCAACATCCAGGACAACTCGGTTGTCCACGTGAACACCGGCGTGTGCGAGATCGGCCGGAACGTCACGGTCGGCCACATGTGCCTGGTGCACGACTGCACCGTCGGCGAGCAGGCCCTGATCGGCAACGGCTCCACCGTGCTGGACCAGTCGGTCATCGGGGAACGGACGCTGATCGCCGCCGGATCCACCGTCACACCGGGCACCCAGGTGCCGCCCGAGGTCATCGCGATGGGCAGCCCGGCGAAGAAGTTCGTGCCGCTGAGCGACTCCGCCCGCGGCTGGATCGACCACAACGCGGCGATCTACCAGCAGCTGGCCAAGCGGCACGCGGACGGTGTCGCACCCGTCGACTAAGCTGGTCGCACGAAATGCGACTGGCGCCGTAGAGGTGGAGCACCACCGGGAAGCGACCGACGAGGCCGGCACCGCGCGCCTGGGTGTAGCCAGTGTCAGGAGTAGGAAGATGACGCACCAGCCAGCCATCCCCACGCTCACCGCGGCCGACCCGCAGATCGCCGGACTCGTCGAGGACGAAGCGCGCCGCCAGGCGGAGAAGATCCGCCTGATCGCCTCCGAGAACTACGTGTCCGAGGCGGTCCTGGAGGCCACCGGGTCCGTGCTGACCAACAAGTACTCCGAGGGCTACGCGGGCAAGCGGTACTACGAGGGCCAGCAGTTCATCGACCAGGTCGAGCAGGTCGCGATCGAACGGGCCAAGGCGCTCTTCGGCGTCGACCACGCCAACGTCCAGCCGTACTCGGGCTCGCCGGCCAACCTGGCCGCCTACCTGGCGTTCGCCAGCCCCGGCGACACGGTGATGGGCATGGCCCTGCCCGACGGCGGCCACCTCACGCACGGCTGGTCGGTCTCGGCCACCGGCAAGTGGTTCAACCCCGTCCGGTACGGCGTGCGGAAGGAAACCGGCCGCGTCGACCTCGACCAGGTCCGCGAGCTGGCGCTGGAGCACCGGCCGAAGCTGATCTTCGCCGGCGGCACGGCGATTCCGCGCACCATCGACTTCCCGGCCTTCGCCGAGATCGCCAACGAGGTCGGCGCCGTACTGGTGGCCGACATCGCGCACATCGCCGGTCTGGTCGCCGGCGGCGCGCACCCGTCGCCGGTCGGGCACGCGCCGGTCATCACCACGACCACGCACAAGACCCTGCGCGGTCCGCGCGGCGCGATGATCCTGACCGACGCCGAGCACGCCAAGGCCATCGACAAGGCCGTGTTCCCCGGCCTGCAGGGCGGCCCGCACAACCACACCACCGCCGCGATCGCGGTGGCCCTGGGCGAGGCGGCCAAGCCCGGTTTCCGCGACTACGCGCACGCCATCGTCGCCAACGCCAAGGCGCTGGCCGAGGCTCTGATCGAGCGCGGCTTCGACCTGGTGTCCGGCGGAACCGACAACCACCTGCTGCTGGTCGACCTGACCAGCAAGCAGATCGGCGGCAAGCCGGCCGCGCAGGCGCTGGACCGTGCCGGTATCGAGCTGAACTACAACACGGTGCCGTTCGACCCGCGCAAGCCGTTCGACCCGTCCGGTATCCGGCTCGGCACCGCGGCCATCACCACCCGCGGCCTCACCCCGGAGCACCAGCCGCAGATCGCGGAGTGGATCGACCGCACCGTCACCGCGGCCGCGGCCGGCGACGAGGAGACGATCACCCGGATCGCCGGCGAGGTGCGTGACCTGCTCGCGGCGTACCCGATCCCCGGATACCGCGCGTAGCAGCCCGACCCGAACGAAACGCCCCTTCCCCGCACGGGGAAGGGGCGTTGTTCACATCCGCACTCAGTGGTGCTCGCCGCCTTCGGCGGCCTCCTTCGCGAGCCGGTCGATCTCCCGCTGGTAGGAGCGCTTGATCTCGGCCTCGGCCTCGGCGCGGCCGACCCACTGCGAGCCCTCGACGCTCTTGGCCGGCTCCAGGTCCTTGTACACCTGGAAGAAGTGCTCGATCTCGAGCTTGTGGAACTCGTTCAGGTGGTGGATGTCCCGCAGGTGCTCCAGCCGCGGGTCGTCCGACGGCACCGCGAGAACCTTGTCGTCCGGTCCCTTCTCGTCCGTCATCCGGAACATGCCGATCGCGCGGCAGCGGATCAGGCAGCCCGGGAACGTCGGCTCCTGGACGAGCACCAGTACGTCGAGCGGGTCGCCGTCCTGCCCCAGGGTGTCGTCGATGAAGCCGTAGTCGGCCGGGTACTGGGTGGCCGTGAACAGGGTCCGGTCCAGGCGGATGCGACCGGTCTTGTGGTCCACCTCGTACTTGTTGCGCTCCCCCTTGGGGATTTCGATCGTGGCGTCGAACTCCACGGCGTCCTCGCTGACCTCGTCTTTTCCCGCCGATACCGGCGGCTTACGTTTTCGCTAACTTGTCGTCACTAGTGTGGACCACGCGCCGTTGGGAAGTCGCACTGATGTCGTCTTGACAACACTGAGTTTGCCCGCGGCGTGTCGCCGGTGAGGAGGAGGGGTGCGTGCCGAGCAACGACCAGCCCGAGTGGCCTTCGGAGGACACCGACGCCGCGCGGGAGGAGAACCCCGCTGACGGCGGTGCGACGGCTCAGCTGCCCCTGCCTGGCACGCCCTCGCTGCCGGAGTCCCCGACGGTGTTCGTCCCCGCCCCGCCGGAGCGCGACGACCGGACGGACGCGGCGGCCGACCCGCCGCACGAGCAGGCGACCGCCCCACACCGCGTTCCCCGCGACGACCGCCCTGGTGAGCAGCCGACCGCACCCCAGCAGGTCCCGGGCCGGGCCGGCCGACCCGGCCCCACGGGGCCGGGCCAGTCCGAGCCGCGACCAGCGGCTCCCGGCAGCACGGACGACGGTGCGCGGTCCGGCGAGCAGGGCGCGGGAGACCCGGGCCGGGACCGGTCCGCACAGCACGACCCGGACCAGCCGGCACAGTCCCGCCCACAACCGGGACCGCGTGAGCACGCCCAGGACGGTGGCCAGTTCGGCGCGCCGGGTGAGCAGGGTGGTGGCGAACCGGACGCGCCGCGGCCCGGTGCGCAGGGCGCGGCCCAGCCGGGCTCGGGCCGGCCGGGCGAGCAGGACGGCGCACCGGGACAGCGGGGCCGGGGCGAGCCGGACCAGTCCCGCCCGGCGTCTGGTGTGCCGGATGCGCGGGGGCCCGTGGAGCCGGAGTGGGCCCGGCCGGGCGCCGCGGGTGAGCCGGGCGCGGGTTGGCAGGACCGGTCGTGGTCCGGTGCCCAGGCTGGGCCGGGTGCCGGCCATCAGGACGGGCCGCGGCCCGGGGTCCAGGGCGAGCAGGGGCCCGCCGAGCCGGAGTGGGCCCGGCCCGGCGCCCAGCAGAACGCGTCCGGCCGGCCGGACCGCCCCCAGCCGATGCCGCCGTCGGCAGTCCCGCTCATGCAGCCGATGCGCATCGAGCCGAGCGGGGAGATCCACCCGGCCGAGACGACCACCGGGGAGGAGAAACCGCCGGTCGAAGCCCCGGCCCCACCGAAGCGCCGTCGCGGGCGGGTGCTGGCGGTCAGCGCGCTGGTGCTGGTGCTGGTCGTCGCGGTGGGGGTCGCGCTCGCCACGCCCTACGTCTCCAACCGGCTGGCCCTGCCGTGGGCGCCGAACCGGCCCAAGGCCGACGCCCCCGAGCCGGTTCCGGTGGCCCTCTCGCTCAAGCCCCCCAGCTCCGCGGCGCCGGAACCGACGCCGGCCGGGGTGTCCGCGGCGCTCTCCCAGCCGGCGGGCAACGGGGCGCTGGGCACGCTCACCGGCTCGGTCATCGACCCGGCGAACGGCCAGATGCTGTGGGACCGCAACTCCGGTCAGCTGCGCACCCCGGCTTCCACCACCAAGTTGCTGACGACCGCCGCCGCGCTGCTCGCCATGGACGCCGGCACGCAGCTGAGCACCAAGGTCGTCGAGGGCTCCTCGCCGGACACCGCGGTCCTCGTCGCGGGCGGCGACGTCACCCTGTCCTCCCTGCCGGCCGGTCAGCAGTCGGTCTACCCGGGTGCCGCGCACCTCGACGACCTCGTCGCCCAGGTCAAGCAGGCCAGCGGCGGCTCCGTCAAGCAGGTGCTGATCGACACGTCCGTTTGGACGGGTGCGCAGACCGCGCCGGGCTGGGCGCCCAACGACGCGCCGATATTCACGGCACCGATGACGCCGGTGATGCTCGACGGCGGCCTGGACAACCCGAAGAACGACCACTCGGTGCGCGTCACGCAGCCGGCGAACACCGTGCTGCAGACCTTCGCGCAGCGGCTCGGCGCGACGGCGGCCGGCCCCGGCGCCGCACCGCAGGACGCGAAGGTGCTCGGCGAGGTCAAGTCGGCGCCGCTGAGCGAGCTGATCGCCCGCGCGCTGGAGACGTCGGACAACACGCTCGCCGAGGCGATCGGCCGGATGACCGCCATCGCCACCGGCCACGAACCGTCGTTCGCCGGCGCGGCGCAAGCCACGTTGTCGGTGCTCGCGCAGCACGGGTTCGACGTCTCGCAGGTGCGGCTGAGCGACACCAGCGGGCTCTCCCCGCAGAACAGCGTGCCGGCGAAGTTGCTCGCGCAGATCCTGGCGGCCGCGGCCGGCCCGGACGACAAGGATGCGCGGACGGCGAGGCTGCGCCCGATGCTGTCCGGCCTGCCGGTGGCCGGTGGCAGCGGCACCCTGGTCGACCGTTACAAGGAATACGGTTCCCAGTCGGGCCGGGGATGGGTGCGCGCCAAGACGGGCACTCTGTCCGGTGTCCACACGTTGGCAGGGGTAGTGCTCGACGCGGACGGGCGCGTGCTGGTGTTCGCGTTGATGTCCGACGGGGCCGACCAGCGGAGCGCGCGGGCGGCACTGGATGTCGTCGCGGCCTCGCTGCAAGGCTGCGGGTGCCGGTAGCTTCGGGAAGGTGGACACGATGAGTGAGGGCACGACCCGGCCGGTCGTCGACTGGTCACTGGCCGCGTCCACGGGTGCCTTCCTCGTCCGGGGTGGCCCGGTGGTTTCGCGCGAGGAGGCTCGCGAGGCCGTCACCGAGCTGCGTGAGCTGACGGTGGACGCCGAGGCCCACGTGCGTGATCTGACCGGCCTGGGCGCCGGCCTCCCGCTGCTGCCCGGCGACGTCGTGGACCGGCCCGGCTGGGTGCGCTCGGCCGCCGCCGGGCTCGACGCCCTCACCGCGCGAGCGTTGCCGCCCAACCCGGCCGGGGCGTTCGGCCCGGTGCTGGCCGGCGGTGCCGGTGTGCAGACCGGTGTGGTGCTGGCCTTCCTCGCCTCCCGGGTGCTGGGGCAGTACGACCCGTTCGGCGGGCCGGACGGGGCCGGGCGGTTGTTGCTGGTGGCGCCGAACGTGGTCACGGCGCAGCAGGCGCTGCGCGTACCGGGCCGCGACTTCCGGCTGTGGGTGTGCCTGCACGAGAGCACGCACCGGTTGCAGTTCACCGCGGTGAGCTGGCTGCGGGACTACTTCGCCGGCGAGGTCGAGCGGCTGGTCAGCGGCCTGACCGCGGACACCGACGGGATGACCGACCTGCTCGGCAGGCTGCCGGACGCGCTGCGCGAGGCCCGGCGGGCCAAGGCCGACGGGCTGGTCGCGGTCGGTCAGCTGTTGCGCTCGCCCGAGCAGCGCGCGGTGTTCGACCGGCTGCTCGCGCTGTCCACGCTGCTCGAGGGGCACGCGGACTACGTGATGGACGCGGTGGGGCCGGGTGTGGTGCCCAGCGTGGAGACCATCCGGGCGCGGTTCACCGACCGCCGCAAGGGCGGTGGCCTGCTGGACCGGTTGCTGCGGGCGTTGCTCGGGGTGGACGCCAAGATCCGCCAGTACGCGCAGGGCGCGGCCTTCACCCGGCACGTCGTGGACCGGGTCGGGATGGCCGGGTTCAACGCCGTCTGGACTTCGCCGAACACGCTGCCGACCCGGGCCGAGATCATCGATCCCGAGGCGTGGGTGCGGCGCGTCCACCGGTGAGCGGCCCGCACCCCGCGGTGGCCGCGGTGCGCCGCGCGGTGCGGAACCTCCTCGCGCAGTGCCCGGGCGTGCCGGCGGTCGACGTCGCGGTGTCCGGGGGCGCCGACTCGCTCGCGCTCACCGAGGCAGCGGTGTTCACCGGGCGCCGGCTCGGGCTGCCGGTGCGGGCGCTGGTCGTCGACCACGGTATGCAGGCCGGGTCCGCACGCGTCGCCGCGGAGGCGGCCGAGGTCGCGCGCAAGCTCGGGGTGGATGCGGCGGAGGTGCTGACCGTCGAGGCGACCGGGCCCGGCGGACCCGAGGCGGCTGCCCGCAACGCCCGGTACGCCGCGCTGCGCGCACACCACCGCGGCATCGTCCTGCTCGGGCACACGCGGGACGACCAGGCCGAGACCGTCCTCCTCGGACTCGGCCGCGGCTCCGGCCCGCGCTCGATCGCCGGCATGCGTGCGCTGGATCTCCCGTGGGGTAGGCCACTTCTGGATTTGCCCCGGTCGGCCACGCGGGCGGCCTGCCAGGCGCTCGGCCTGACCCCCTGGGAGGACCCGCACAACAGCGATCCGCGCTACGCCCGGGTGCGGCTGCGCACCGAGGTGCTACCCCTGCTGGAAGACGTCCTCCAGGGCGGGGTGGCGGCCGCGCTCGCGCGCACTGCCGCCCAGCTCAGGGAGGACACCGAGGCGCTCGACGCCCTCGCCGCCGGCTTCCTGGACCGGCACGGCGAACCGGACATCCCGGCGCTGTCGCCGCTGCCGGCATCCCTCCGGCGGAGGATCCTCCGCGCCTGGCTCACCGCGCGGGGTGCACGTGACCTCACCGACGCCCACCTGCGGTCGGTCGACGCGCTGGTCGGTGACTGGCGCGGTCAGGGCGGTGTTTGGCTACCCGGCGGCTTGGTGGTGACCCGGACACATGGCAGGCTTGCCATGAATCCACCGGAAACCAGAGGGGACTGACCCGTGTACGAAGGCGAGATCGCCTCCGTTCTCATCACCGAGCAGCAGATCGGTGACAAGATCACCGAGCTCGCCAAGCAGATCGCGGCGGACTACGAACGCGAGACGACGGCCGGCGATCTGCTGCTGGTGGGCGTGCTCAAGGGCGCGGTCATGTTCATGACCGACTTCGCCCGCGCGCTGCCGATGCCGGCGCAGCTGGAGTTCATGGCCGTCTCCTCGTACGGCTCGTCCACGTCGTCCTCCGGGGTGGTGCGCATCCTCAAGGACCTCGACCGGGACATCACCGGGCGGCACGTGCTGATCGTCGAGGACATCGTCGATTCCGGCCTCACTCTGTCCTGGCTGCTGAAGAACCTGGCGAGCCGCAACCCGGCGTCATTGGAGGTCGTGACGCTGTTGCGCAAGCCGGAGGCGGTCAAGGTCGACGTCCCGGTGCGCTACGTCGGTTTCGACATCCCGAACGAGTTCGTCGTCGGCTACGGTCTGGACTACGCGGAGCGCTACCGCGACCTGCCTTACATCGGCACGCTTGAGCCAAAGGTGTACGGCGCCTGAACACTATCCGTGACCACCGGGAATTCCCGATTCCGATCATCCCGGAACGCGTCATGAGTGTCGGTGTGGTGCGTTAGCCTGGCGAGCGAGGGTGACGGGCCGCGACGCGGTGCCGACATGGGGTAGGGAGAGCTGATGGGGAGCTACGCGGACGCCGCGGCGTTCCGGAACGCCGCCGTGAACGGTCAGCTGGGGGTTGACCCGGACGCCGCGCAGACGGTTCTGACGAAGATCCGCCTCGGCAAGGACCAGGTGGAGAACCTGCTGCGCAACGCCGGGTCCCTGGCCGAGCCGCCGAAGCTGGGCAACAACCCCGTGGGCAACGCCATCGCCGCGAAGTTCGTGCAGCGCGCCGACGGGGGCGGCGAGTCCTACGTGACGGCGTTGCGCAACCTGTACCACCAGTACCAACAGGCCGAGGACGCGATCGTCGCGGCCATGAGCCACTACGACAAGATCGAGCAGGCCGCCGGGGACGCGCTGGCGTCCGGCCGCCAGGTCTGAGTCCGGGGGGACCGAGCACCGTGACTTCACCGACTTCACCGACTTCACCGACTTCACCGAACAACGCGGCCGGCGGCGAGAGCGTCCAGCTGGGCGACAACGGCGAGGCCGCGGCGCTGGTGCAGCAGGCCCGCAGCAGCGCAGGCGGGTTCACCTACGGCGGCGACCGCGCCATCGGCAGCCCGCCGAACTGGGCGTCGCAGGAGAGCACCCAGCTCTACCTCGGCGCCACCCAGGACAACGACCCGGCCACGGCCGAGGCCACCGGGCGGCACTGGCAATCCCACGGCGACAGCCTGCACCAGGCGGCCGACGACCTCTACCGCGCGATCACGGAGCTGGGCAACGCGTGGATCGGGCAGGGCGCGGGTTCCGCGCAGGGCGCGCTGGTCGGGATCGCCAACTCCAGCAAGCAGGCCGGCGACGCGGCACACACGATGTCCAGCCGGATGGTGCAGCAGGCCGCCGCGGCCGCCGAGGTCAAGAAGATGCCGGCGCCGAAGGAGTTCGACCCGGGCAAGCAGACGGCGGCGATGCTCGCCGGTGGCCCGGCCGCGATGGTCGCGGACATGAAGCAGCAGTCCGATGAGGCCCGCGCCGTGCACGCCCAGCAGGTGCAGTACTTCAACGCCTACACGCAGACGATGTCCGAGGTGGACAGTGCCACCCCGAGCTTCGGGCCGGAGTCGCTGGGCCTGCCTGCGGACGGTCGTCTCGGCGGCACCTCGGCGCAGTCGCTGGGAGCGGTGTCCGGTGGGGTGGCGAGCGGCCTTGGCGCCGTTGGGGTCGGCGAGGTCGGTGCGGTCGGCGGTGGTGTCCCCGGCGGCGGTGCGACCAGCTTCACCCCCGGCGGCCAGCCTGGTGGCGCTCCCGCGGCGCCCGGTGCCCCGGCGCCCGCGCCCGCGGTCGCGCCGGGCACGGTCAGCGGTGCCGGGCAGGCGGTCCCCGCGCCGACCGGGTCCGGTGGTGGTGGTTCCGCTGCGCTGGGCGCGGTGGCTGGGCTCGGCGCCGCGGGCTTGGCCGCAGTGGGCGGCCGGGCTGTTCTCGGGCGGGGCAGCAGGTCCGGTGCCAAGGAACCGGCCGACGGGACGGCGGCCAGCTCGGACCAGTCCCAGCAGCAGCCCAACGGCACCGCGCAGCAGCAGGGCCTGGTCAACGCCGGTGGCACCATCGGCGGCGCCAGTGCGCCGCCCGCTTCGGGCCTGGGCGGCGGCCTGGGCGCCGGCGGCGCGCACGGGGCGGAGGACGAGGAGCACACCCGCGCGTCGTTCCTCGTCGAGGCCGACCCGGACGAGGCGTTCGGCGCCACCGTGGCCACCGCGCCGCCGGTCATCGGGGCCTGGGACGACGAGGACGACCGCTGATCCGGCGCTGAGGCGCGAACCGGAAAGAGGGACTTGATGGCGCGAGCGGAGCTGCTCACTCCGCTGGAACTTGACTTCCTGTGGGAGTCCTTCGGTGCAGGTGAACTGCCGTACCCGTTGGACGTGCGTTCGCACGGCGCGACGATGGACGAGCGCGCCCGGTTGCGCCGGCAGACCCTGGACCGCCTCGCCGAGCGGGGCGCCGCCGACGGGCGCGGCCGTCCCGCGCCGCACGTCGAGGAGTTCTTCCAGGTCCTGGCCGGGCCGGAGACCAGCCTGGACAGCGTGCACATCACCGCGCCCGACGCGCCGCCGCTGCTCGCGGTGGCGGCGGCCCTCGCCGGGCGTGGGGTGCTCGCGGTGCACGATCAGCGCGGTTTCCACTTCCAGCCGCTGCCGGCGGACGGCCTCGCGAGTGCCATCGTGTCGCTGCTGCCGGCCGCGCCGCGGGGCACCGAGAAGTCGATCACCGTCCCGCTGGAACAGCTGGTGGGGGCCACGGGTGCCGACTTCCTGCAGCGGCGCCCGGCGGGCGGCGCTCGCACCGGCGCCGACGACGACCGCAAGGCACTGGCCAGGATGCAGGCCCAGCCCCGCCTGCGGGGTGGCCAGATCGGCGCCAACGCGCGCAGCCGCAGCGGTGCCCGGACCCGGCCGCCGGTGCTGAGCTGGTTCGACACCGGGAGCGGCCGCTACTTCACGCAGGCCAGCCGCGGGCACGACGGGCGCGACTGGATCACCATCGCCCCGGCCGACGCGGCGACCCTGCGGCACCGGCTGGGCGAGATGCTGGCCGCCGCCGCCCGCGAAACCCTGGCGCCGGGTGGTGCCTGGTGAACCGCGCTGGGTTCTCGACGTCCTTCACGCCGCTGACCTTCGACTTCCTGTGGGAGGCGGCGGGCATCGGCGAGCTGCCGTACCCGCTGCAGGTGCGCTCGCACGGCGCGACCATGGACGAGCGCGCGCGGCTGCGCCGGCAGGCCCTCGACGAGCTCAAGGTCCGCGGCCTGTGCGACCACCACGGACGGCTGGACCCGCGGGGCGCGGACTGGTTCCGGGTGCTGTCGCAGGCCACGATCAGCATCGACGCGGTGCACATCCCGGACTTCCAGGCGCCACCGGTGTCGATCCTCGCGGCCACCGACGGCGTGCTGGGCGTGGTCGCGATACAGGACGCGTCCGGCATCCGGGTCCGGCCCGCGTTCCCGGAGGGGCTGGCGTCCACGGTCGTCGATCTGCTGCCGCCGGGCACGCGCGGCACCGAGGCTTCCATCACACTTCCGGTCGACGAGGCCCTGCGGATCCCGCCGTCGCGGCCGGCCGTCCCGGTCGGTGGCGACCCGAAGCCGCGGCGCCGGTCGCTGTCCGAGCGCCCCGCCGACCCGCGCGAGGCGTACGCGCGGCTCGCCGGCCAGCCCCGCTTGCGGGGTGGTCAGCTGGCCGCGAACAGCCGGTCCGGGGTGCACGGCCGGCGCAGGTCACCGGTGCTGGGCTGGTTCGACACGGCCACCGGCCGTTACCTCAGCCTGTCCCGGCCCGGGGCCGACGGGCGGGAGTGGGTGACGGTCTCGGCCGCGGACGCGAAGACGCTGCGTACGAGGCTGTCCGAGATGGTGGCGGCCGTCACCGGAGAACCGGGCCACTGACGCGACCGGCCCCGGGAACCAGCGCGCGTGACCGGCCGTTGACCTGCTGGAGACTCGTGCAGGTGCCCATGTCAGCCGGACTGTACCCTGGATGGACGGGGTGTTCCTCGCACACCGCAAGTTGTTGTCTACACCGTGACGGCGGATGTGACATCTACCGCCTAGCCAGGGAGGGTCGAGGCCGAACGGCCGAGGCATATGGACCGGAAGCGCCTGCTCAGGAACCCGCTGCTGTGGATCGTCGCGGTTGTGTTGATCTTCCTCTTGGTCAACACCCTCACCGACAGCGACCGCGGTTACACCCAGGCACCCACTTCACAGGCGATCGCGCAGATCGACGCGAACAACGTGAAGGAAGCCAACCTGGAGGACAAGGAGCAGCAGCTCAAGCTGACGCTCAACAACAAGATCGATGTCGACGGCCAGCAGGTCGATCAGATCATCGCACCGTTCCCCTCGGACGCCAGTGACCTGATCTACTCGAAGCTGATCGACAAGAAGAACATCAAGTTCACCACCACGGTGACGCAGCAGGGCTTCTTCACGCAGATCCTGTACTACATCATCCCGCTGGGCCTGCTGCTCCTGCTGCTCATGTGGATGATGAACAACGCCCAGGGCGGCGGGAACCGCGTCCTGAACTTCGGCAAGTCCAAGGCCAAGCAGCTGAACAAGGACATGCCGAAGACGACCTTCGCCGACGTCGCGGGGGCGGACGAGGCGGTCGAAGAGCTCTACGAGATCAAGGACTTCCTGCAGAACCCGGCCCGTTACCAGGCACTGGGCGCGAAGATCCCGAAGGGCGTGCTGCTGTACGGCCCGCCCGGCACCGGTAAGACGCTGCTCGCGCGCGCGGTCGCCGGTGAGGCCGGCGTGCCGTTCTACACGATCTCCGGTTCGGACTTCGTCGAGATGTTCGTCGGTGTCGGTGCCTCCCGGGTGCGCGACCTGTTCGAGCAGGCCAAGCAGAACGCCCCGTGCATCATCTTCGTCGACGAGATCGACGCGGTCGGCCGCCAGCGCGGCGCCGGCCTCGGCGGTGGTCACGACGAGCGCGAGCAGACGCTGAACCAGCTGCTCGTCGAGATGGACGGCTTCGACTCGCGCGGCGGCATCATCCTGATCGCGGCGACCAACCGGCCGGACATCCTGGACCCGGCGCTGCTGCGCCCGGGCCGGTTCGACCGGCAGATCCCGGTGTCCGCGCCGGACCTGGCCGGCCGCCGCGCCATCCTCGAGGTGCACTCGAAGGGCAAGCCGCTGGCCCAGGGCGTCGACCTCAACTCGCTGGCCAAGCGCACCGTGGGCATGTCCGGCGCCGACCTGGCCAACGTCATCAACGAGGCCGCGCTGCTCACCGCCCGGCAGAACGGGCACGTGATCACCGACGCTGCGCTCGAGGAGTCGGTCGACCGGGTGGTCGGCGGCCCGGCCCGCAAGAGCCGGATCATCTCCGAGCAGGAGAAGAAGATCACCGCCTACCACGAGGGCGGGCACGCGCTCGCGGCGTGGGCGATGCCGGACCTGGAGCCGGTCTACAAGCTCACGATCCTGCCGCGTGGCCGCACCGGCGGGCACGCGCTGGTCGTCCCCGAGGACGACAAGCAGTTGATGACCCGCTCGGAGATGATCGCCCGGCTGGTGTTCGCGATGGGTGGCCGCACCGCGGAGGAGCTGGTCTTCCACGAGCCCACCACCGGTGCGTCGGGCGACATCGAGCAGGCGACCAAGATCGCCAAGGCGATGGTCATGGAGTACGGCATGAGCGCCCGCCTGGGTGCCGTGAAGTACGGCCAGGACCAGGGTGACCCGTTCCTGGGTCGCTCCGCGGGCCGCCAGCCGGACTACTCGCTCGAGGTCGCGCACGAGATCGACGAAGAGGTGCGCAAGCTCATCGAGACCGCGCACACCGAGGCGTGGGAGGTGCTCAACACCTACCGCGACGTGCTCGACGACCTGGTGCTGGAGCTCCTGGAGAAGGAAACGCTCACCCGCAAGGACCTGGAGCGGATCTTCGCGACGGTCGAGAAGCGGCCGCACATCACCGTGTTCAACGAGTTCGGTGAGCGCACCCCGTCGGACAAGCCGCCGATCAAGACGCCCGGTGAGCTGGCCATGGAGCGCGGCGAGCCGTGGCCGCCACCGGAGAAGAAGCCGGCGCCGCGTCCGGTGCCGACCCCCGTCGGGACCGCCCCGGGCGGCGGTGACCTGCCGGGCGGGCCGCCGTACCACCAGCCGCAACCACCGTCGAACCCGTACGCGCCCCCGTCGCCGGGCGGCAACTACCCGCCGTCCAACGGCGGGCGCCCGTACGGCCCGAACGGCACCGGTCAGTGGCCGCAGCCCAACGGCGGCAACCAGGCCGGCCCGCCGAACTACGGTGCGCCTCCGGGGTGGACCCCGGCGACGCAGCCCGGTGGGCAGGGGCCGTGGCGCCCGAACCAGGGCGAGCAGCCACGACAGGGTGACGGGTTCGGCGGCTCCGAGGAGGGGCAGGGCCAGCACCGGCGTCACCCCGACGAGCAGGACGGTCAAGATCGACAGTGAGCTGATGCCCGAGGAGGGTCCGGTCTTCGACCAGGCGCGTGCCGAAAAGGCGGTGCGTGAGCTGCTGGAGGCCGTGGGCGAGAACCCGGACCGGGAGGGTCTGCGTGACACCCCGGCCCGGGTCGCTCGCGCCTACCAGGAGATGTTCGCGGGGCTCTACACCGATCCGGCGGCGGTCCTGGAACGCACCTTCGACGAGTCGCACGAAGAGCTCGTGCTGGTCACCGACATCCCGATGTACAGCACCTGCGAGCACCACCTCGTGCCGTTCCACGGGGTGGCGCACGTCGGGTACATCCCGAACAGCCAGGGCAAGGTCACCGGCCTGTCGAAGCTGGCGCGGCTGGTCGACCTCTACGCGAAGCGCCCGCAGGTGCAGGAGCGGCTCACGTCGCAGATCGCGGACGCGCTGGTGCGCAAGCTGGAGCCGCGTGGCGTGATCGTCGTGGTCGAAGCCGAGCACCTGTGCATGTCGATGCGTGGCATCCGCAAGCCGGGAGCCCGCACGACGACGTCCGCGGTGCGCGGCATGCTGCAGACGTCCGCGAGGTCCCGGGCGGAGGCGCTGGACCTCATCAAGGGCCGTCGATGACCACCGGGGCGCCGGACCGTTGTCTGGTGATGGGCGTCCTGAACGTCACGCCGGACTCGTTCTCCGACGGCGGCCGGTACCTGGATCTGGACGCGGCGCTGGCTCACGCGCACGAGATGTGGGAGCGCGGCGCGGACGTCATCGACGTGGGCGGCGAGTCGACCCGGCCCGGATCCTCCCGGGTGGATCCGGAGACCGAGATCGCCCGCGTGCTGCCCGTGGTGCGCGCGCTGGCGGCGGACGGCCTCCGGTTGTCGGTCGACACCACGCGTGCGGCGGTCGCCGAGGCGGCGCTGGACGCGGGTGCCCGGATCATCAACGACGTGTCGGGTGGGCTGGCCGACCCGGACATGGCGAAGGTGGCTGCGACCAGCCAGGTGCCCTGGGTGCTGATGCACTGGCGCGGGCACAGCAAGGACATGAACGCGCTGGCGACGTACACCGACGTGGTGTCGGAGGTCCGGGACGAGCTGCGTGCCCGGGTCGACGCTGCGCTGGCCGCCGGGGTTTCGCCGGAGAAGATCATCCTCGATCCGGGGCTGGGGTTCGCCAAACGCGGTGAGCACGACTGGGCGTTGCTGAACCGGCTGGACGTGTTCCTGGACATGGGTTTCCCGGTGCTGGTGGGGGCGTCGCGCAAGCGGTTCCTGGGCAGCCTGCTGGCTGTCGACGGGGTGCCGCGCCCGCCGGACGGGCGGGAGGACGCGACGGCGGCGGTGTCGGCGATCGCGGCGGTCAAGGGTGCGTGGGGGGTACGGGTGCACAACGTGGGTGCGTCGCTGGACGCGGTCGCGGTGGCTGCGGCGTGGCGGCGTGGGCATGCCTGACCGGATCACGCTCACCGGGCTGCGGGTGTTCGGCCGGCACGGGGTGTTCGAGCACGAGAAGCGGGACGGGCAGGAGTTCGTCGTCGACATCGTCGCGTGGCTCGATCTCGCCCCGGCCGCGGCGACGGACGATCTGACGCAGACGCTGCACTACGGTGAGCTGGCGCAGCTGGCGGCGGACATCGTCGGCGGCGAGCCCTACGACCTGATCGAGAGCGTGGCCGGGCGCATCGCGGACGAGGTGCTGAAAGAGGATTCGCGTCTGTCGGCGGTGGAGGTGACGGTGCACAAGCCGTCCGCGCCGATCCCGCTGAGTTTCGATGACGTGGCGGTCACCGTGCACCGGGAGCGTGGGTGAGGGCGGTCCTGTCGCTGGGTTCGAACCTCGGTGACCGGCTGGGACACCTGAAGTCCGTGGTGGACTTCTTCGGGCCTGCCGTCGTCGCGGTGTCCAGTGTGTACGAAACGGAGCCGTGGGGTGTCGAGGACCAGCCGGACTTCCTGAACGCGGTGTGCATTGTGGACGATCCGGCCCGGGACGAATGGGCGTGGCTGCGGGCCGGCCAATCGCTGGAGGCACGCGCCGGCCGGGTCCGCGAGGTGCGGTGGGGCCCGCGCACGCTGGACGTGGACGTGGTGACGGTCGACGGTGTCCGCTCGGACGACCCGGAACTGCTGCTGCCGCACCCGGGAACGCCGGACCGGGCCAGCGTGCTGATCCCGTGGATGGAGATCGAGCCGGACGCGGTGCTGCCCGGCCACGGCCCGATCCGCGAGCTGCTGGAGGCGCGCCCCGAGTCGGACCGCGCCTCCGTGCGCCTGCTGCAGTCCTTCCCGCGCTGACTGGCGGAGCGGCGGGGAACCGGCTGCGGTCGGGCGATCCGGTCAAGCGCGCAAGGCCGCGGTCAGCCACTCGACCGCCGGTACGCGTGCCGGTATCTCCGGCCAGCCGTTCATGATCGCCATCAGCTGCCAGTACCGTTCGGCCCTGCCGTCGGTCCCGGCGGCGATCCGGTCGGCCAGCGACGCGCGGAACGCGTGGTCGGCCGGGTCCTGTCCGTCCCGCGCCGAGGTTCGCGCGACGTCGTCGGCCAGTGCGCGGCCTTCCGGGGATTCCGGCGGCAGCCCTGCTTCCAGCGCCTGCTGCGCCCGCTCACTCCACGCGAACCACTCCTGCGGCGGCGGGCCGAACTCCGCCCCCGCACCCACGGCGTCCGCGTGCCGCTCGCTCATGCGCCGGATCGCGGCCCGGAACTCCGGATCCTGGATCAGCTCCGCGAACTCGATCCACGCCTCCAGCTGTTCGGGTGACGGGTCGTCGGGCAGTTCTGGCTTCGCCGAGCGCATCCGTTCGTAGAACCCGGTGTCGACGGCCAGCCCGTCGGTCATCTCCCGCCAGAACTCCGCCACCAGACGGGCTCGCTCCTCATCGGACATCGCGGCGAGTTTGTTCATCAGTTCCACCTCCGCCAGTTCGGATTTCCGCTTCACGAACGCACGCAGCACCGCGCGCCGCAGCCGGAGCCTGCGGATCTGCTCGTCCAGCGCATCGAGGTGGCGCTGCGCCAGCCGGGACACGCTTGTCTCCCGGTCCAGCACCGCGGACACCTCGGCCAGCCCCAGGCCGAGCTCGCGCAGCGTCTTGATCAGCTCGAGCCGGGCCATGGCCGTCACGTCGTAGAGCCGGTAGCCGGATCCGGTGCGATCGGCGGGCGGGAGCAGCCCCTCGTCGGAGTAGAACCGGATGGTCTTCACCGGCAACCCGGTGCGCCGGCTCAACTCGCCGATGGTGAACGTCCCGTCCACACGTCCCATGCTCAACCCTCCAGTCACTGGAGAGTCAACTGTGCCAGGATCCCCTGGGTACCGTGGGCGGTATGCACTTCACGCGGCCTCGTGAGCTGGTGATCGCCGGGCTGATCGGGCTGGTGGTCGCGTACCTGCTGTTCCGGTTCGCCTACGGAGACCTGCCCCAGCTGCCGCGGCCGGCCGGCGCGACCCTGCTGGTGCTCGCGGTGATCGAAATCCCGCTCGCGTTCGCGATGCGGTCGCGGGTGCGGTCCCGCCGGGTGGTGAACGCGGTGTCGGCAGCGCGCACGGTGGCGCTCGCGAAGGCGTCCTCGCTGCTGGGCGCGATCATGCTCGGAGCGTGGGCCGGCATCGCCGGTGCGCTGATCCCGCGGGCACCTGAGGTGGCCGCGGCATCGAGAGACCTCTACAGCGTCGCGATCGGGGCGGTGTGCGCGGCGGTGCTTATCGCCGCGGCGCTGTGGCTGGAACACTGCTGCCGCACGCCCGACGACGACGAGCGTGATCCCGATCATCGCCCGACCGGTTAACGCTGCGAATCGACCGCTCGAAGTACCAACTAGGTCTCGGACGGATAACTAGCGGGTACGGTGTTGGTCATGACTGGCGAGGGTGACGAGACGCGCGGCCGCGTCGTGGGCAGGCCGTGGTTTCTCATCGGCCTGGTCCTCGTGGTCGGCGCCACGATTCCGCTGGTGCTGGCCGACGACGTGCGCTTCATGCGGCTGGGGATCGTCGCGGCGCTGTGGGCGGCGCTGATCGGCGCTTTCCTCGCGGTGCGGTACCGCCGCCAGGCGACCGACACCGAGGAGGCGGTCGCGCAGGCGCAGGAGGTCTACGAGCTGGAGCTCGAGCGCGAGATCGCTGCGCGGCGCGAGTTCGAGCTGGAGGTCGAAGCCGAGACGCGGCAACGCATCGAGTCCGAGTCGCGCAGCGAGCTGGACGCCCTGCGTGCGGAAATCGCGTCCCTGCGGGACAACCTGCAGAACCTCTTCGGTGGCGAGGTGCTGCTCGAGCGCGTGGCGCTGACCGCGCAGGCCACCCGGATGCGGGCGCTGCGCGAGGAGCAGCGGGTCGTCGAACCCGGGCCGGCCAAGCCGGTGCAGATCGCCGCCGCCAAGAAGCGGGAGGGCACCGACCGGCCCACCGAGTTCATCGAGCGCGTGCGGGAGAAGGAGGCGGCGCGCACCGGCGGCCGGCCGAGCGCGCCGGAGCCGCGGCGGCCCGAGGTGTCGATGGACCTGCCCGCGCGCCGGGTCGTCAACGCCGAACCCGTGGACGCGGAGCGGACCCGGGTGCAACCGGCGGCGAAGAAGCCGGAGCGCACGCAGGCCCGGGCGGCCGAGCCGAGCCGTCCCGCGCCCAGTCGTCCGGAACGCCCCCGTCCGCCCGCCGCCACGGCGCCCGTCAAGCGTGAACCGCCGCGCGTCGAGCAGCCGACGGAGGTCGCCAAGGTCGTCGAACCGGACCGCCCGCCGCGTGCGGAGCGTCCGGCGACCGACCTGTCCGCGGCGTTCCCGACGCGCGTGACGCGCCCGGTGCAGCCGCCGGTCGCCGAGCCGCGGGGCGAGGCCGTCCGTGACGAGGCTCCGCGGGCGGAGCCGCCGCGGAACGAGCCGGAGCCCGGGAAACCGGTGGCATCGGAGGATCACCCCGCGATCAACGAGACCCTGCCGGTCGAGGTCCGGCGGCTCGCGCAGCAGGGCCGGCCGGGCGGCCGCCGTCGCCGGGCCGAGGAGGACGAGGCGCCCACCGGCCGCCGTCGCCGCCCCGCCGACAACGAAGCGCGGCGCATCGCGGACGAGCCGGAGGAGGAAACGGCAACGGCTTCGCGCCGGTCCACGGCCGGTGCCGGGGTCGCGGGCCGCCGCCGCTCGGCCGATGCCAGTGGGTACCGGTCCGGCGCGGCCATCTCGGGCCGGCGTTCCGCGGAAGCCGCGAGCCGCGCGGTCGAGGAGCCGGCCGGCCGTCGTCACCGCTCCGAAGGCGAAACCCCGGCCCGGACGGCCACCGGCCGCCGCGCCGTGGCGGACGACGACACCGGCTCGCACTCCGCGGGCCGCTCGGTGAGCGAACTGCTGGCCGCCAACGGCAAGACGGCGGCCCCGCGACGCCGCCGCCGCGCGGAGGACTGACACCCCGCGGGGCTGCGCACCCGGGCAGCCGCCGTCCTGAAACGCGATCAGCGTGCGGACGCCGGACAGGCGCTCGCCCGGCCGACCAGTCACCGTAAAGTGCCGGGCTGTGACGGCACCCCCTCGCAGGCTCACCGTGCTCCTGCCCGTGCTCGGGCTCGTCGTGCTGGCCGCGTGCGGCCTCACCGTGCTCGGCGTGGTCACGGTGCAGGTCGGCCCGGTCGCGGTGGCCATCGGCGTCGCCGCGGCGCTGGTTCCCGTCGCGGTCGTCGTGGCCGCCATCCTGTGGGTCGACCGCTGGGAACCGGAGCCGGCGAAGTTGCTGCTCGTCGCCTTCTTCTGGGGCGCCTGCCTCGCCGCGATCACCGCGCTGCTGATCAACAACACCGCCGAAACGGTCGGCGACCTCCTGCTCGGCGAGGGCCGCGGCAGCAAGCTCAGCGCGCTCCTGTCCGCCCCACTGGTCGAGGAAGCCGCGAAGGCGTCGTTCGTGCTCGCCGTGCTGCTGCGCCGCGCCGACGAGTTCGACGGGATCATCGACGGCATCGTCTACGCCGGGTTCACCGCCGCCGGGTTCGCCTTCTCCGAGAACATCTACTACTTCGGCCGCGCCTTCGCCGACTACGGCTTCGGCGACGCCACCAGCACCGGGGTGATCGCCGCGTTCGTGCTGCGCGGCGTGATGTCGCCGTTCACCCACCCGCTGTTCGCCGCGCTCACCGGCATCGGTTTCGGCTACGCCGCCCGAGCCGGCAACCGGACGGTCAAGATCCTCGCGCCGCTCGGCGGTTACCTCGCCGCCGTCCTGCTGCACGCCCTGTGGAACGGTGCGGCGGTCCTCGGTGGCGCGAAGACCTTCCTCAACGTCTACTTCCTGATCATGGTCCCGCTGTTCATCGCGGTCGTGCTGCTCGTCCTCCTGCAACGCCGGCGCGAACAACGGATCGTCACCGCCGCACTGCCCGCCATGGTGGAGGCGCGGCTCATCGCGCCGTCGGAGGTCGAGTTGCTGTCCACGCTCGCCGGCCGTCGCGAGTGGCGGCGTGAGGCCCGGCAGCAGTCCGGGCGCGCCGCCGCGAAGGCTGTCGCCCGCTACCAGGCGAGCGTGACCGAACTCGCCTTCCTGCGCCGCCGCACGGGCACCCCGGACCACGAACAGCGCAAGCTCCAGCTGCTCGCGACGCTGCGCAATTCCCGCGCCGATGCGGTGCGGCTGGCGGGTGACGGCGGGCAGTCCCGGTGAACCGGGTCGGGTGAAGCTGGTCACCTGCGCCCGACCGGCGGCGTGCCCGCGAGCTACTCTCGCCCCGTCGTCCGGTACCCGCGAACGGAGCGGGACTGGAACGAGCGGAGGAGTTCTGCTGCCATGAGCGTCCACCGGGGCACGCCGTGAGCCGGCCCGCCCGGCTCGGCGTCGGGGTGATTTCCGCCGGCCGCGTGGGCAGCGTTGTCGGCGCCGCGCTGGCCCGCGCCGGGCACACCGTGGTCGCCGCCTCCGGTATCTCCGCCGCCTCCCAGGCCCGTGCCGAGCGCATGCTGCCCGGTGTCCCGCTGTCACCGCCGGACCAGGTCGCCACCTCCGCCGACCTCGTGCTGCTCGCGGTACCCGACGACGAGCTCGCCGGCCTGGTCCGCGGGCTGGCCGCCACCGGATCCTGGCGGCCCGGTCAGATCGTCATCCACACCTCCGGCGCGCACGGTCTCGACGTGCTCGCGCCCGCGGCGGAAGCCGGTGCGCTGCCGCTGGCCCTGCACCCGGTGATGACGTTCACCGGCCGCTCCGAGGATCTGGACCGGCTGACCGCCTGCAGCGTGGGCGTCACCGCCGCGGCCGGTGACGAGGCGGCGTGGAACGTCGGCGAGGCGCTGACGGTCGAGATGGGCGCGGAGCCGGTGCGCGTGCCGGAAGCTGCCCGGCCGCTGTACCACGCGGCGCTCGCGCACGGCGCCAACCACCTGATCACCCTCGTCGACGACTGCGTGGACCTGTTGCGGAGCGCGGGAATCGCCAACGCCGAGCGCATGCTCGGCCCACTGTTGTCCGCCGCGCTGGACAACGCGCTGCGCCACGGCGACCGCGCCCTGACCGGTCCGGTCGCGCGCGGCGACACCGGTACGCTGCGCAAGCACCTCGAGGTGCTCGAAGCCACCGAGCCCGCGATCGTGCCCGCCTACACCGCCCTCGCGCGGCGCACCGCGCGGCGAGCGGAAGCGGCCGGCCTGCTCGACGCCGGTGCCGCCGCCGACATCACCGAACTCCTGGAAGGGCCGGGAAACCCGTGACCACACCCAAATTCAGCCGCGGGCGGCTGAACACGTTCCAGACGCCCGGCGACGTCCACCGGGTCACCGCCGCGCTCCGGTCGGTCGGCCGCAAGGTCGCGCTGGTGCCCACGATGGGCGCCCTGCACGCCGGGCACCGCGAGCTCATCCGCCGCGCCAAGCGGCTGCCGAACACCGTCGTGGCGGTGTCGATCTTCGTGAACCCGTTGCAGTTCGGTGAGGGTGAGGACTTCGACGCGTACCCGCGCCCCCTGGAGCGGGACCTGGCGATCCTCGCCGAGGACGGCGTGGAGATCGCGTTCGTGCCGAAGGTCGGCGACCTCTACGCCGAGGGTCACGCGGTGACCCTGCACCCCGGCCCGCTCGGCGACGAGCTGGAGGGCGCCCACCGCCCCGGGCACTTCGCCGGCGTGCTGACGGTGGTGGCGAAGCTGTTCAACATCGTCACGCCGGACTACGCGTTCTTCGGCGAGAAGGACTACCAGCAGCTGGTCCTGATCAAGCGGATGGTGCGCGACCTCGATCTCGACGTCCGCGTGATCGGGGTGCCGACCGTCCGGGAGCCGGACGGGCTGGCGCTGTCCTCCCGCAACGTCTACCTCGCGCCCGAACAGCGGGAATCGGCCGTGGTGCTGTCGGCGGCGCTGGCCGCGGGCGGGCACGCCGGGCCGCGCGGGGCGGAGGCGGTGCTCGCGGCGGCGCGCGACACGCTGGCCGCCCGTCCGGAGGTCGCCGTCGATTATCTGGAGTTGCGCGGAACCGATCTCGGTCCCGCACCCGTCGATGGGGAAGCACGGCTGCTGATCGCCGCCCGCGTCGGGCGGACCCGGCTGATCGACAACGTCCCGGTGGTGCTGGGCGCGTCGGAGGAAGAGAGATAACCATGTACCGCACGATGCTGAAGTCGAAGATCCATCGCGCGACGGTCACCCAGGCCAACCTGCACTACGTCGGGTCGGTCACGATCGACGAGACGCTGATGGAGGCGGCCGACCTGCTGCCCGGCGAACTCGTGTCCATTGTGGACGTAACCAACGGCGCGCGGCTGGAGACCTACGTGATCCCCGGCGAGCGGGACAGCGGTGTCATCGGCATCAACGGCGCGGCCGCCCACCTCGTCCACCCGGGCGACCTGGTGATCATGATCGCCTACGGGCAGATGGACAACGCCGAAGCGGCCACCTACCGGCCGCGGATCGTGTTCGTCGACGACGAGAACCGCGTCAAGCACTCCGGCAGCGATCCCGGCCACGCACCCGCCGGCTCGGGCCTGGTCAGCGGCAGCATCCCGATCGGGTCGCCGGACCGGGAGAACCCGTTCCCGGTCGCCGAGACCGTGGACGCGGCGCGCCTCGACGCGCTGCTGCACGCCGAGAGCTGAGCCGCGGTGCTCCTGGCGATCGACGTCGGCAACACGAACGTCGTGCTCGGCCTCTACGAGGGCCGGGGGGACGCGGCCAAGCTCGTCGGCGACTGGCGCATGCGGACCGACGCGCAGATGACCGCCGACGAGCTGGCGCTGACCATGCGCGGGCTGCTGGGCACCCACGCCGATGCGATCACGGGGATCAGCGCCCTGTCGACCGTGCCGGCGGTGCTGCGGGAGATGCGGGTGATGCTCGGCCGCTACTACCCGCGGGTGCCGAAGGTGGTCGTCGAGCCCGGCGTGCGCACCGGCGTCCCGCTGCTGGTCGACAACCCGCGGGAGGTGGGGGCGGACCGGCTGGTCAACACCCTCGCCGCGCACCACCTCTACCGCACCGCCTGCGTGGTGGTCGACTTCGGGACCTCGACCAACGTCGACGTGATCTCGGCGAAGGGTGAGTTCCTCGGCGGCGCGTTCGCGCCGGGCATCGAGATCTCGGTGGACGCGCTGGCCGCCCGGGCGGCGGCGCTGCGCAAGGTCGAGCTCGCCCGGCCGCGGTCGGTGATCGGGAAGAACACGGTGGAGTGCTTGCAGTCCGGCATCGTGTTCGGGTTCGCCGGCCAGGTCGACGGGCTGGTGCGGCGGATCGTGCGGGAGCTGACCGCGCGCACCCACGAACCAGTCACCGTGCTCGGCACCGGCGGGCTCGCGCCGCTGGTGATCGGCGAGTCGGAGACGATCACCGAGCACGTGCCGGATCTGACGCTGCTCGGCCTGCGGCTCGCCTTCGAACGGCAGACGCGGTAACGGCGCTCCGCCCGGTGGACGGTGGTGACGCCGGCAGGTCGAATTCGCCACCGGCGGTGGCCGGGTTGGTGCGCGATTTCGGTAAGGGCAGCGTCGGCGTCGAACCAGTGGAACGCCTGACCGGCGAGCACCGCGTCGGCGCTGGAACCGGGCAGCGGAGTCAGTTCGGCCGTGCCGTCCAGGATCGGCACGTCTGGGTGGTGCCGGCCGAACTCGGCTCGGATCTCCGGGTCCGGTTCCACGGCGGTGACCCGGAGGCCGAGCGCGCGCAGTCCGCCGGTGGGCTGTCCGGTGCCCGCGCCGAGATCCACCACTTCGGCGGCCCGTGGTGGCACCGCCCAGTGCAGCGCGTCGAGCGGGTAGTCCGGACGGTGCTTGGCTTAGTCCGCGATGCTATCGGTGATCTCCACGGCCGGTACAGGTAATCCGGTTGGCCCAGCCGGAAGCGGGGTTCGTACCCTGTCCGCATGACGGATTCCCCCTCCCCGGATCGCCCCGTGCCCGCTGACGACCTGCCCGAACAGATGCGGGTCCGGCGGGCCAAGCGCGATCGCCTGCTCGCGGAGGGCGTGGAGCCGTACCCGGTGGAGGTGCCGCGCACCCACACGCTCGCGCAGGTGCGCGCGGCCCACCCGGACCTGCCGCCGGACACCGCGACCGGTGAGACCGTCGGCGTGACCGGCCGCGTGATGTACCTGCGCAACACCGGCAAGCTGTGCTTCGCCACGCTGCGCGGCGGGGACGGCACCGAACTGCAGGCCATGATCAGCCTGGCGAAGGTCGGCGAGGAGGCTCTGGCCGCGTGGAAGGGCGACGTCGACCTCGGCGACCACGTGTTCGTCCGCGGCGAGGTCATCACCTCCAAGCGCGGTGAGCTCTCCGTGATGGCCGACGAATGGCGGATGGCCGCGAAGGCGTTGCGCCCGCTCCCGGTCGCGCACAAGGACCTGGCCGAGGAGACACGGGTCCGGCAGCGTTATGTCGACCTGATCCTGCGCGAGCAGGCGCGCGATGTGGTGCGCACCCGCGCGGCCGTGATGCGATCGCTGCGGGAGTCCTTCCACCGGCGCGGTTTCACCGAGGTGGAAACGCCGATGCTGCAGACCCTGCACGGTGGCGCTTCGGCCCGCCCGTTCGTCACCCATTCGAACGCGTTCGACATCGACCTGTATCTGCGGATCGCGCCGGAGCTGTTCCTGAAGCGCTGCGTGGTGGGCGGGATCGAGAAGGTCTTCGAGATCAACCGCAACTTCCGCAACGAGGGCAGCGACTCCTCGCATTCGCCGGAATTCGCGATGCTGGAGTACTACGAGGCGTACGCCACCTACGACACCAACGCGGTGATGACCCGTGAGCTCATCCAGGAAGCCGCGCAGGCGGTTTTCGGGAGCCTGGAGGTCACGCTGGCCGACGGCAGCACCTACGACCTGTCCGGCGAGTGGACGTCGCTGAGCATGTACGACTCCTTGTCGGACGCGCTGGGCGAGGAGGTCACCCCGCAGACCCCGGCGGAGAAGCTGCGCGGGTTCGCCGAGGCCCGTGGTCTGGAGGTCGACCCGAAACTGGGCCACGGGAAGCTGGTCGAGGAACTGTGGGAGCACCTCGTGGGCGACCACCTGCACGCCCCGACTTTCGTGCGGGATTTCCCGATCGAAACCTCGCCGCTGACCCGCCAGCACCGCAGCAAGCCCGGGGTGGCCGAGAAGTGGGACCTCTACGTCCGGGGATTCGAGTTGGCCACCGGATACTCCGAGCTCGTCGATCCGGTGATCGAGCGGGAAAGATTGGTGGACCAGGCCCGCCGCGCCGCAGCCGGCGATAGTGAAGCGATGCGCCTGGACGAGGATTTCCTGCGTGCGCTCGAGTACGGAATGCCACCGAGTGGTGGCGTGGGAATGGGCGTCGATCGCCTGCTGATGGCGCTCACCGGTCTCGGCATCCGGGAGACGATCCTCTTCCCGCTGGTGCGGCCCGAATAGTTACGCAACACACCGGGCGCGGTATCGGTAAGGTGATTTGCGTGCCGCCCCGATTCCAGGTATTAATGTCCTAGTCATTGGGTTCTGGTCAGGGCGCCTGCCCCTGCCCGATCATTCGCGGCTGGCCCAAACGGGAGGAAACACATGGCACAGAAGGTGCTGGTGTCGCTCATCGACGACATCGACGGCTCGGAGGCGGACGAGACCGTCGAGTTCGGACTTGACGGCATCTCGTACCAGATCGACCTCTCGGCGGAAAACGCCGAGGAGCTCCGTGACGCGCTGGCCCAGTACGTCGAGCACGCGCGGCGTGCCGGTGGCCGCAAGCGCGGCTCGGCGGGCCGCCCGCCGGCGGGGAAGGCGCCCGGCCGGCCCGCTTCGGTCGATCGCGAGCAGAACCAGGCTATTCGCGCCTGGGCACGGAAGAACGGCTTCCAGGTTTCCGACCGCGGCCGTATCCCGTCCGAGGTGGTGGAGGCCTACCACAAGAAGAACTGACCTCGTTCGGGCAAAGAGGGGCGTGGAAGGGCCGCCGGGGATTCCCGGCGGCTTTTTTCACGGCGCGTCCCGGTTGAACGCAGTTCTATCCGTGTGGTCATTCGTGAGTACCTGTCGCTTTTGTTCAAGACACCGGTGACGCGATTCGGCTGAATGGGGGCATGATGGACCTTCGATCGATGCTGGACCGCGCGGCGCGGGAGTTCGTCCGGCTGCTCCGCGCCGTCGAACCCGGGCAACTCGGCAACCGCACGCCGTGCACCGAATACGACGTGCGTGCCCTGCTCAACCACCTTCTGCATTGGGGGCCGTGGCTCGTGGCGGCCCTGCGGCGGGAGCCGGCGCCCGCCGCAGCCGGGAACGAGCGGGACGCGGACCTCACCGGCGGTGACTGGCTGGGTGATTTGTGCACCCTTGTGGATGATCTTGTGGACGCGGGCGGGCGGCCGGGAGCGCTGGCGGGGACGACGAAGTTCGGCTCGGCGGAGATGCCGGCGCGGATGATCGCCGAAATGGTGCTGACCGAGTGGGTGGTGCACGGCTGGGACCTGGCGCGGGCGACCGGGCAGTCGCTGGTGGTCGACGCGGATGTGGCGGAGGCGCTGTTCACCTCCGTGCAGGGGTTGGCCGGTCAGGCACGGGAGATGACGGTCTTCGGCCCCGCGGTGCCCTGCCCCGCCGACGCGCCGGTGCTGGACCGCCTGCTGGCCCTCACCGGCCGCGATCCGGCCTGGCAGCGGCCTGCCTCGTGACCGCCCGCCGGTCCGGACCGGCGGGCGACGGCACCGGGAGGTGTGGCGGAGGTCACCGGCGGCAGGTGCGGGGGCAGCCGTCGCACAACGGCTGCTCCGGGAGCAGGTAGGAAAAGCAGCAGCTCTCCCGCCGCCGGGCCCACCCGTGTTCGGTCCGCCGCAGCCGGCTGGACGCGGTGAGCGGCGGGTGGTGCCCGTCGAGCACCAGGCGGGCGTCGGCTACGCCGGCGTCCTCGTCGCCGGCGTACAACCCGGACCACCACAGCGTGCTGTCCAGGGCGTCCGTCGCCGCGGCCCAGAGCATGCGGCGCCCCAGCCGGCTCAGCGGCGCGTACGCCTGCACGAACCGCGCTGCGTGCGCCGTGTACCTGGCGCGCAGCACCGCGGCCAGTGCTCGCTCGTCGGCCACCACCGTCGCCTGGGGCAGGCCGGCCGCCGGGTCGCCGGGCAGGCAGTAGAACTCCTCGCCCAGCACCGCCACCCCTTCCGGGTGGGGGCGGTCCGGGCACAGGCGGAACGCGAGTTCGCCCGGCCGCAGCGTGGGTACTCGCCGTTCGTGATGGAGCAGCAACGCACCGGTGAACGCGGGCACGTGCAGGTACCAGGACATGACGAACCCGGCCGTCGTCCGGTCGGGTGCTTCGCCGAACTGCGCCCGCAGCCATTCACCGAGCAGCTTGCGCCACACGTCGAACCGCGCCGGGTCGTCCAGCAGGTCGCTGCAGTGCTGCCAGGTCCCCGTCGCGGGCACGTCGGTGCGCAGCTCCAACCGGTCCTGGCGGGCGGCCACCCGGGTGACGGACGCGCCGAGGGCGTCCAGCGCCGTGTCGATGGCGGACCTCCCTGCTCCATCCGGGTGATTAGGTTGGCCTTACCTTACTCAATCCGGCCCCGCGCGCCAGTTCCGGTACCCGCCGGGGTGTTCGCGGTGAGCGGACAAACACGGCCCCGCGGAATCGCCGGGAGAAGCCGTGCGTTGGACTCTTACGTCAGCGACCAGCGCAGACTCATCGCCGGGCACGTCCGGCGTCTACACCAGCTGTGACCTAATCCGCCCCAGTGGTAGTCCGGCGGCACCGCCTGGCTACTACAGTGGACTCACGGTGCTGAATCCATCGCCACGTGATGGGTGCTCACCGCCGGCGCAGCAGTCGAGGGAGTGGGAATGTTCGAGAGGTTCACCGACCGCGCGAGGCGGGTGGTCGTCCTGGCCCAGGAAGAGGCCCGGATGCTCAACCACAACTACATCGGCACCGAGCACATCCTCCTGGGCCTGATCCACGAGGGTGAGGGTGTCGCCGCCAAGGCGCTCGAATCGTTGGGTATCGCGCTGGAAGGCGTCCGTCAGCAGGTCGAGGAGATCATCGGCCAGGGCCAGCAGGCGCCGAGCGGGCACATCCCGTTCACCCCGCGCGCCAAGAAGGTGCTCGAGCTGTCGCTGCGCGAGGCGCTGCAGCTCGGCCACAACTACATCGGCACCGAGCACATCCTGCTCGGCCTGATCCGCGAGGGCGAGGGCGTCGCCGCGCAGGTGCTCGTCAAGCTCGGCGCGGACCTCAACCGGGTGCGCCAGCAGGTGCTGCAGCTGCTGTCCGGCTACCAGGGCAAGGAGCCCGCCGAGGCCGGCTCCGGCCGTGGCGAGGGCACCCCGTCGTCGTCGCTGGTGCTCGACCAGTTCGGCCGCAACCTCACCCAGTCGGCGCGTGAGGGCAAGCTGGACCCGGTGATCGGGCGCGGCAAGGAGATCGAGCGGGTCATGCAGGTGCTGTCCCGCCGCACCAAGAACAACCCGGTGCTGATCGGCGAGCCCGGCGTCGGCAAGACCGCCGTCGTCGAGGGCCTGGCCCAGAACATCGTCAAGGGCGAGGTGCCCGAGACGCTCAAGGACAAGCAGCTCTACACGCTCGACCTGGGCTCCCTGGTCGCCGGTTCCCGCTACCGCGGTGACTTCGAAGAGCGCCTGAAGAAGGTGCTCAAGGAGATCAAGACCCGCGGCGACATCATCCTGTTCATCGACGAGCTGCACACGCTCGTCGGCGCGGGTGCCGCCGAGGGCGCGATCGACGCCGCGTCGATCCTCAAGCCGATGCTGGCCCGTGGTGAGCTGCAGACCATCGGCGCCACCACCCTCGAGGAGTACCGCAAGTACATCGAGAAGGACGCCGCGCTGGAGCGCCGCTTCCAGCCGATCCAGGTCGGCGAGCCCTCGCTCGAGCACACCATCGAGATCCTCAAGGGCCTGCGGGACCGCTACGAGGCGCACCACCGGGTGTCGATCACCGACTCCGCGCTGGTCGCCGCGGCCACCCTGGCCGACCGGTACATCAACGACCGGTTCCTGCCGGACAAGGCGATCGACCTGATCGACGAGGCCGGCGCCCGCATGCGCATCCGCCGCATGACGGCTCCGCCGGACCTGCGCGAGTTCGACGAGAAGATCGCCAAGGTCCGCCGCGACAAGGAGTCCGCGATCGACGCGCAGGACTTCGAGCGCGCCGCGCGGCTGCGCGACGAGGAGAAGAACCTGCTCGCGCAGAAGTCCGAGCGGGAGAAGCAGTGGAAGGACGGTGACCTGGACGTCGTCGCCGAGGTCGACGACGAGCAGATCGCCGAGGTCCTCGCCAACTGGACCGGCATCCCGGTGTTCAAGCTCACCGAGGAGGAGACCACCCGTCTGCTCCGCATGGAGGACGAGCTGCACAAGCGGATCATCGGCCAGGAGGACGCCGTCCGGGCCGTCTCCCAGGCGATCCGCCGCACCCGCGCCGGCCTGAAGGACCCGAAGCGCCCGTCCGGCTCGTTCATCTTCGCCGGCCCGTCCGGTGTCGGTAAGACCGAGCTGTCCAAGGCGCTGGCCGAGTTCCTGTTCGGCGAGGACGACGCCCTGATCCAGATCGACATGGGCGAGTTCCACGACCGGTACACCGCCTCGCGGCTGTTCGGTGCCCCTCCGGGGTACGTCGGCTACGAGGAGGGCGGCCAGCTCACCGAGAAGGTGCGCCGCAAGCCGTTCTCGGTGGTCCTGTTCGACGAGATCGAGAAGGCCCACCAGGAGATCTACAACACCCTGTTGCAGGTCCTCGAGGACGGCCGCCTCACCGACGGTCAGGGTCGCACGGTCGACTTCAAGAACACGGTGCTGATCTTCACCTCGAACCTGGGCACGTCGGACATCTCCAAGACCGTCAGCCTGGGCTTCTCTTCCGGCAGCGACGAGGGATCGCGCTACGAGAAGATGAAGCAGAAGGTCAACGAGGAGATGAAGAAGCACTTCCGGCCGGAGTTCCTGAACCGGATCGACGACATCATCGTCTTCCACCAGCTCACCCAGGAGCAGATCATCGAGATGGTCGACCTGATGGTGACGCGGGTGGAGACCCAGCTGAAGGCCAAGGACATGGCCATCGAGCTGACCGACAAGGCGAAGGCGCTGCTCGCGAAGCGCGGCTTCGACCCGGTGCTCGGTGCCCGTCCGCTGCGCCGGACCATCCAGCGGGAGATCGAGGACCAGCTGTCCGAGAAGATCCTGTTCGGCGAGGTTGAGCCGGGTCAGATCGTGATCGTCGACGTCGAGGGCTGGAGCGGCAACCCGGAGGACCGCGACGACGAGGCGCGCTTCGTCTTCCGCGGCGAGCCGAAGCCGGCCGACGTCCCCGACGCCCCGCCGGTGAGCATCGGCGCGGGCACCCACGAGGACGACGCCGAAGGCGAGCGTTGATCAACTAGCCGATCGAGCGAAGTGCCCCCAGGGACTTTCCCTGGGGGCACTCGCACGTCCGGGACCGGCGAGGCCGCGCCGCGATCTGGAACAGTGGTACCCGTGCGGGTGGCACTGCTCGGCCCGGTGCGGGCCCAGTCGGACGACGGCACGCCGATCGACATCGGCGGTGCCCGGCTGCGCATGCTCCTCGCCCGGCTGGCGCTGGATCCCGGCCGCGCGGTCGGTACCGCCGCGCTCATCGACGGCCTGTGGGGCGCCGACCCGCCCGCGGACGCCGGCAACGCCCTGCAGTCCCTGGTCTCGCGGCTGCGCCGGGCGCTGGGCGGCGCGGGCACGGTCCACTCCTCGTCCGGCGGCTACCTGCTGGACGCCGAGGTCGACGCCCACCGTTTCGAGGAGCTCGCCGGGCGCGGGCGCCGTGACCTGGCGGCCGGCCGGCCCGCCGAGGCTGCCGCGGTTCTCGCCGAAGCCCTGGCGTTGTGGCGCGGGGAAGCGCTGGCCGACGTGCGCGACGCCCCGTTCGCGCAGGCGCCGGTCACCCGGCTGGACGAGCTGCGCATCGCGGCCCTGGAGGACCGGTTCCAGGCCGAGCTGGCCCTCGGCCGCCACGCCGAGGTGCTCGCCGACCTGGAGGCGGCCGCGGACGCGCATCCGATGCGGGAACGGCTCGCCGCGCTGCGCATGCGGGCGCTGGCCGCGAGCGGGCGCCAGGCCGACGCGCTGGCCGTCTTCGACCGGATCCGCGCCACGCTCGCCGAGGAGCTGGGCGTCGACCCGTCCGCCGAGCTCAGCGAGACGCACCTGAAGGTCCTGCGCGGCGAGGTGACACCACCACGCGCCGAGTCCACCCTGCCGGTCCGGTTGACCAGCTTCGTCGGCCGCGAGCGCGAGCTCGACCGGGTGGCGTGGACGTTGTCGTCGGCGCGGCTCGTCACCCTCGTCGGCCCCGGCGGCGCGGGCAAGACCCGCCTGGCGACCGAAGCGGCGGAGCGCGATGCGGCGCACGGCCCCGGGCGGGTGTGGTTCGTCGCGCTCGCGGGTGTGCGGGACGCCGGGGACGTGCCGGCCGCGATCCTCGGTGCGCTGGGGCCGCTGGACTTCCGGGTGACCAGCGCGCCGCGCGTGCCGGTGGACGCGATGGCCCAGATCGTGGCGCGGCTGGACGGCGGTGACGCGTTGCTGGTGCTGGACAACTGCGAGCACGTCGTGGAGGCGGTGGCGGAGGTGGCGTTCCAGCTGCTCGCCCGCGTGCCCGGGTTGCGCATCCTCGCCACCAGCCGGGAACCGCTCGCGATCACCGGCGAGGCGTTGTGCCAGGTCGGCCCGCTGGAGGTCGCCGAGGCGGTGCGGTTGTTCACCGATCGGGCCGTCGCGGTGCGACCGGACTTCACCCTGACGGGGGCCACAGGGTCCACGGGGTCCACAGGGTCCACTGGGTCCACTGGGTCCACTGGGTCCACATCGGAGGCCGTCGCGGAGATCTGCGAGCGCCTGGACGGATTGCCGCTCGCGCTGGAGCTGGCCGCCGCGCGGCTGCGGTCGATGACCGCGGAGCAGATCGCGCGCCACCTGGACGACCGCTTCCGGCTGCTGAACACCGGCAGCCGCACGGCGATGCCGCGTCAGCGGACGCTGCGGGCGGTGGTCGAATGGAGCTGGGACCTGCTGGAGAAGCCGGAACGGCTCCTGGCCCGGCGGTTGTCGGTGTTCGCCGGTGGCGCCACGGTCGCCTCGGCCGAGGCCGTGTGCGCCGACGAGCTGCTGCCGGCCGAGGACGTGCTGTACGTGCTCGGATCACTGGTCGAGAAGTCCATCGTGGACGCCGTCGCGACGGGTGGTGAGCCGCGGTACCGGATGCTGGAGACCCTGCGCGCGTACGGCGCCGAGCGGCTCGACGTGGCCGGGGAACGGTCGGCGGCGACGCGGCGCTTCGCCGGGTACTTCCTCGCGCTGGCGGAGGAGAACGAGCCGAAACTCCGCGCGCACGAGCAGGTCCGCGCCCTCGAAACGTTCGGCGCCGAGTACGACAACATCATGTCCGCGCTGCGCCGCGCCCTAGACGAACGGGACGCGGAGACCGCGGCGCGGCTGATCCTCGCCACCCAGTGGTACTGGGTGATCCGCGGTTTCAACGCCGAGCCGGCACCCCTGCTGGCGGAGGTGCTGCGGCTGCCGGGCCTGCCCGCGGACGCGCGCGCCTGCATCACGATCATGCACGCGCTGATGACGAGCATGCCCGCCATCCGGCGCGACGACCTGCCCGAGCTGGTCGAGGAGTGCGTGCGCAGCGGTGCGGTGCAGCGGTACCCGATGCTGGCGCTGGCCCTGCCGATGAGCTGTTTCCTCGGCGGCCACCGCGAGCTGGCCGAACGCGAACTGGCCAGGGCGCAGCGCAGCGGTGACCCGTGGACGATCGCGTGCGCGAGCTGGGTCGAGGGGTTCCTGGCGGACCAGCAGGGCGATCGCGAGCGAGGTGCCCGCGCCCGCGACCGGGGACTGGCCGGGTTCCGCGAATGCGGTGACCGGTGGGGAACCGCGATGACCGTGGCGATGCAGGCGGAGGCGCATTCGCTGCGCGGTGACCACGCAGCGGCGATCGCCGGGTTCGAAGAAGGGCTGCGGATCGTCCGCGAGCTGTCCTCGGCCGACGACACCGTGCAGCAGCTGACCCGGCTCGCGGAGGAGCGGGCGCGGGCCGGGGACGTCGAGGCGGCGTGGCGGGATCTCGCCGAGGCCGAGCGGCTGGCGGGTGACAAGGTGGACCGGCAGGCGATGATCGCCTTCCGGAAGCTCGAGGTGGCCCGCCGCTGCGGGAAGCTCGACGTGGCGCGCGCGGCCCACGCCTGGCTGGCGGCCAACGTGCACCGGGTCCCGTTCCCGGGGGAGATGGCGGCGGAACTGCTCGGCGTCTCCGAGGCGTCGCTGTTGGCGACCGAGGGCCGCACCGCCGAGGCGTGGCGGTTGCTGCCGGCGCCGTTGCGCTCGTCGAGCCGGCGCTGGGACCTGCCGGACGTGGCGCGGGCAGCCACCGTCGTCGCCCGGCTGTGCCACGCCGACCGCGATTTCGAGTGTGCCGCCTGGGTGCTCGGGTTGACCGCGGCGATCCGCGGCGCGTTCGACGACGGGGACCCGGAGCTGCGCGCGGTGGTGGCCGAGCTTCGCGCGGAGCTCGGCGGGACCGGCTACGAGTCGGCCTACCGGCGCGGCGCGGAGCTCCCCAGCGACCGCGCGGTCGAGGCGGTCGAGGACGCGGTGGCCGACCGGCTGCGCTGACGGGCCTCCGCCGACCCCCAGCAACCGGCGGAGACCCGTCGCGGGCGGTCAGGCCGCCCGGTTCCGGTAGGCACGCATCGCGAGCGGGAAGAACACCGCCACGATCCCCGCCAGCCAGGCCAGCGCGCCCAGCAGCGGCCCGGCGACCGGGCCGCCGCCCAGCAGCCCGCGCATCGTCTCGGTGAGCAGGCTGACCGGACTGACCTCGGACCACGCCCGCAGCCAGCCGGGCATGGTGCCGGACGGGACGAACACGTTGCTGCCAAAGGTGATCGGCATCATCACCGCCACCATCACGCCCTGCACGGCTCCCGGGCTGCGCAGGAGCATCCCGGCGAAGACCGCGATCCAGCAGAAGCACAACCCGGCGAGCAGCATCAACGCGACGGCGACCAGCAGCGCTCCTGGACCGGCGTGCAGCCGGTAGCCCATGATCGTGCCGGTGACCAGCAGCACCGCGAGCGCCACCGCGTAGCGCACCACGTCCGACAGCACCGCTCCGACGAGCGGCGCCGACCGCGCGATCGGCATGCTGCGGAACCGGTCGAACACGCCCTTCGCGACGTCGGTGTTGAGCGAGGTGCCGGTGGCCATGCTGGCGAACACCGTGTTCTGCACCATCAGACCGGGCACCAGGGCCTGGAGGTAGGCGCTCGTGCTGCCGGCGATCGCACCGCCGAACAGGTATCCGAACATCAGCAGGAACAGGATCGGCTGGAGGGTCACGTCCAGCAGCTGCTCGGGGTTCTTGCGGATCTTCAGCACCCCGCGCCAGGCGAGCGTGAACCCGTCCTGCAGGGCGGTGCCCGGGCTGATCCGCCGGGGCGGATCGGCAACGGCGGTGGTCACACCAGGCTCCTTTCGGGTGCGGTCTCCTCGGCCGGTTTTCCGGTCAGCGCCAGGAAGACCTCGTCCAGGCTGGGCAGGCGCAGTGCCAGTTCGTCGGCGGTGATGCCGGCCTCGTCCAGTTTGCGGACCACTGTGGACAACAGGACCGGATCGCCCACGGGCGCGGTGAGCAGCCCGACGTCGTGGTCGCGGGCGGGTTCGGCCCCGGTCAGCTCGGTCAGGATCCGCGCCACCGCCTCGAAGTCACCTCGGGCACTCGGCCGGACCTGCATGGTCTGCCCGCCGACGCGGCGTTTGAGCTCGTCCGGGCGGCCCTCCGCGACGACCCGGCCGTGGTCGATCACCGTGATCGTGTCGGCGAGCTGATCGGCCTCGTCGAGGTACTGCGTCGTCAGCAGCACCGTCGCGCCGTCGTCGACGAGCCGCCGCACGACCTGCCACACCTCGTTGCGCGCGTGCGGGTCCAGGCCGGTGGTGGGCTCGTCCAGGTAGAGCAGCTTCGGGCGCCCGACCAGGCTGGCCGCGAGGTCCAGCCGCCGCCGCATGCCACCCGAGTACGTCTTCGCGGCGCGCCCGGCGGCGTCGCTCAGCTCGAACTGCTCCAGCAGCTCGGCCGCGCGAGCCTTCGCGCCGGCCCGGCTCAGCCCGAGCAGGCGGCCCAGCAGCACCAGGTTCTCCGTCCCGGACAGGTCCTCGTCCACCGAGGCGTACTGGCCGGTCAGCCCGATCAGGCCGCGCACCCGCACCGCGTCGCGCACCACGTCGTAGCCGCCGACGGTCGCGTGCCCGGCGTCCGGCCGCGCCAGGGTGGCCAGGATCCGCACCATCGTGGTCTTGCCGGCGCCGTTCGGGCCGAGCACGCCGACCACCTTGCCGGTGGGCACCTCCAGGTCGACCCCGTTCAGGGCGGTGGTGGAACCGAACCGTTTCACCAGGCCGTCCGCCTGGATCGCCAAGGTCATGAAATCCTCCTCCTGTGTCGGAACCGACTGTGCCGGGGGAACCTGACAGCGCACGCACAGATGACTGTCAGCCGCGGCCGGGGCGTGTCAGGAAAACTGGGCGGGTGGTGTTCTTCGCCGTGCTGGCCGCGCTGTTCGCGGTCTTCGCGGTGATGCGCCTGGCCGGTGTCGACGGCGGGCGGCTCACCGCGTCGCTGATCGCGCTCACGCCGTACTGGGTCGTGTGCGGCCTGGTCCTCGCGGTTGTCACCCTCGCGCTCCGGCACTGGTGGATCGGCGGGATCGTGCTGGTGCTCGCGCTCGTGGTGGGCGGCGTGGTGGTGCCCCGGGCGGCCGCCTCGGCCCAGCCGCCGGCGCACGGGCGGGCACTACGTGTGATGTCGTCGAACATGTACTACGGCGAGGCCGACCCGGCCACGATCGTGCGGCTGGTGCGGGAGAACCAGGTCGACGTGCTCAACCTGCTGGAACTGACGCCGTCGGCGGTGGGCGCCCTGCGGGCCGCCGGGCTGTCCGACCTGCTGCCGTACCAGGTGCTGCGGCCGGCCGCGCGCGCCTCGGGAACGGGCGTGCTGTCGCGGTACCCGCTCACCGAGTTGTCCCTGCCCGGGCCGTCGGTCTTCGCGCAGCCCAGTGCGCGGCTGGACCTCGGTGGCGGGTCGTCGGTGGAGGTCGTCGCGGTGCACCCGACGGCGCCGGTGGCGGACGCGGGGGCGTGGAAGTCGGAGATCGCGGGTCTGCCGCATCCCGACCCGCACTGCCCGGTGCGCGTGCTGGCCGGCGACTTCAACGCCACGCTCGACCACGCCACGTTGCGGAACCTGATCGCGACCGGCTACGCGGACGCCGGCGACGCGACGGGGGAGGGCTTCACGGCGACCTGGCCGTCGAAGCTGCTGCCGCCCCCGGTCGCGATCGATCACGTCCTGGTCGACGCCCGCGCCGCGGTGACGTCCTACCGCGTGTTCCCGGTGCCGGGCTCCGACCACCGGGCCGTGGTCGCTTCGATCACGCTCCCGTGAGCTGCGCGTGCCGCACGAACCGCGCCACGTCCCGGGAGGTCGCCGTGGCCGCCCACACGACGTGCAGCTCGCTGGGTGACAGCCCGGTCACCCGTGCCACGGCGACGCCGGTGAGCGGCAGCTCCGGCAGCATCGTGGCGGGCACGAAACCGACCGCCTGACCGAGCCGCACCGCCCCCGCGTACTCCGCGCCGTTGCGCACCCACGGGCCCGGCCGCCACTCGTACTCCACGAGGTCGGTGCCCGTCCAGTACGCCGTCTCCGCCGCGGAGGAGTCCCGCCATCGCGGGAACGCCTCGCCCGCCAGCTCGGCCCGGTCGATCTTGTCCAGACCGGCCAGCGGGTGTGCTGCCGGCAGCAGCGCGACCCGCTCGTCGACGCGGACCGGGTCGCTGTCCAGGCCGCGGGCGTCGAACGGGACGCGCAGCAGGCCCACGTCGGCCGCGCCCGTGCGCAGCTCGTCCGCCTGCACCGGCCAGTCGGCCACCGCCGCCACCGCCGCCGGTTCATGCTGCTCGTTGTAGGAGTCGACGAGCCGCTGGAGCGTGTCCACGTCGCAGGCGCGCGCCGTCACCCGGAGCCGGGGACCGTCCTGGCCGAGCCGGGCCACGCGGGTGATCGCCGCGCGGGCGTGCTCGTCGATCCCACGGCCCTCCTCGGCGAGCAGGTGCCCCGCGGCGGTGAGCTCCGCCCCCTGGCGCCCGCGGGTGAACAACGCCGTGCCGACCTCGTCCTCCAGCACCCGGATCGCGCGGGACAGCGCCGGCTGGGTCATCCCGAGGCGCTGCGCGGCGGCGGTGAAGGTGCCCTCCGCCGCGACGGCGAGGAAGTACCGCAGGTGCTTCAGATCCACTCCGACAGGCTGCCATGCCGGGCGGGCATGGCGGCATGTTCGCGCGGCTTTGGACGGATTCCCGCCAGTCCGCTGAGGTGGAGGTCATGACGCAGAAGGCAATCGTGACGGCAGGAACCCGCGGGCTCGGATTCGCGGTGGCGCGGGAACTGTCCCAGCGCGACTACGAGGTGACGATCATCGGGCGGCACGCGGAACGCGGGAAGGAGGCCGCGGGGGAGATCGGTGCCCGGTTCGTCCAGGCCGACCTCTCGGTGCTGGCCGAGGTGCGGGCGCTCGGCCGGCGGCTGGCCGACGAGGGTCCGTGGCAGCTGCTGGTGAACAACGTGGGCGGGATGTGGTCGGCGCGGTGGGAGACCGCGGACGGTATCGAGGCGAGCTTCGCGGTCAACCACCTGTCACCGCTGCTGCTCACCGAGGCACTGCTCGACGCGCTGCGGGCGGGCGGCCCGAGCCGGATCGTGGACGTCACGTCGTCGTCGATCCAGGCCGCGCTGCTCGTCGGCACGCCGACCTACCGGGAGATCGAGGAGCCCGGCGAGTACTACGGCATGGCGGTGTCCGGGCGCGCCAAGCTCGCGCACCTGGCCTACAACCGGGAACTGGCCGAGCGGTTGCGCGGCAGCGGTGTCGCGGTGCTCGCGGCCGATCCCGGCCCCGCGGCGACCCCGAACGCGGCCGAGATGACACCGGAGATCCTGCCGCCGGCGCTGCGGCCGCAGTGGGAGCAGATCCGCGAGGCGTGCCGGCGGCCGGTCGCCGAAGCGGCGCGCTCGATCGTGTTCGCCGCGACCGAGCCGCTGGAGAGCGGGCTGGTGATCGGCCCGGACTGCACCCCGTCCACGGAGCTGACAGCCGCGCTGACCCGCGAGCTGATCGCGGCGGCCCGTGCGCTCACCGAGCGGGTGCTGGGCTAGGGAACAGAAACCGTGCTTACCGGATCCGGCCGCTCGGGGGGCGTGACGGCCGGATCCGGTATGCCCGGACGACTGGTGGAGGCACGGTGGCGCCCGTGCGACCGCAGTCTTGGAGTGAGAGGGGAGAAGCCGCCCCACGGGACGCGTGGAACCTTCACATTCACCGGATCGAGTGGTGGTGGCCAGTAGCCCTTGATCGCCATGTCCTGGTTGACCACGAAGGCCGCGAGGTGGTCGCCACCGGCCGCGGCGAGCTCACCGAGTAACCGGCGTCGCCGAGCAGCAGCGCTGCTGCTCGTCGGCTACGGCACCCGGTCAGCCACCGAGCAGGGCTGTCAGCGCGGGAAGGGCGGCAGACGGCAGGGACACCCCGCGGCCGTGCCGGACCTCCGCCTCGCGCGGGTTGATGCGGATCAGCGCGCCGGTCGCGGCGGAGGCCAGCTCGGCGTAGCGGCGCACGGTCGGCACCGCGCGGCCGGCGCCCACCTCGACGACGACGGCCCGCCGGTTCGCGCGGCGCCACTCGTCGAGCGCGCGCATCTGCGCGTCGGTGCGTTCGGGCAGCCAGTCGAAGTCGCCGAACATCAGGATGTTCGGCCGGGCCGCCGCGCCGCAGTCCGGGCACGACGGCAGCGGCGGGCGGGCGCGCATGGTCGATTCGTCGATTTCCAGGGACAACTCGCCGGCGGGCCAGATGGCCGGGCCGCACGGGATCGTGCACTGGAGGTGGTGGATGGAGCCGTGCGCCTCGGCGACCAGCCCGAACCCGGCCGCCTGGAACTGGCCGTCCACATTGGACGTGAACACGGCGGCGCCGCCGGGCAGCCGGGATCCGAACCGCAGCAGCAGCCCGAACCCGGCGTGCGGTGCGGTGCGCCGGTACAGGTCGAGCCGGTGACCGTAGAAACCCCAGGCCAGTTCCGGGTCCTCGGCGAAGTGCCGCGGGTCGGCCAGCTCGGCGAAGCTCAGCCCGAGCCGGGCGTAGGGCGGGTAGGCCCGCCAGAACCCCTCGTCGCCGCGGAAGTCCGGCAGCCCCGAGTCGACACCCATGCCGGCGCCCGCGCAGACCAGGAGCGCGGAGGCACCGGCGAGCAGCTCGGCGGCCTCGGCCAGGCCGTCACCGGTCATCAGTCGAGCGGGACGACCTCGAACTCCAGCAGGTTCGCCCCGCTGGCCACCGGACGTGCGCTCTGCCCGGCGTGCGCCTCCTTGGCCGCGCCACCGGCCCACGCCTGGTACGCCTCCTCGGACTCCCACTTCGTGTAGACGAAGTAGCGGTTGTCCCCGGCGACCGGGCGCAGCAGCTCGAAGCCGAGGAAGCCGGGCTGCCCGTCCACCGAGTGGGCGCGGTTGGCGAACCGCTTCTCCAGTTCGGGGCCTGAACCTTCGGGGACCTCGATCGCGTTGATCTTCACGACTGCCATGACCTCAGCCTACCGAGCGGCCCCGGCGCGCCCGCCGCAGTCGCTATGGTGGACCGTAATGGGGATCACAGATGACGAACGCACCCTGGCCCGGGGGCTCGCCGCGGACCTGCGGAGGATCGTTCAGGCGGCCGCTCTCGTCGTCGACGAGGACAGCCCGGCGGAGGAGCTGATCGGCCGGATCGCGGGATACCTCGGTGTCGGGTTCCGCCAGGTCGTGCTGGTCGCGCAGGAGTTCCCGCCGTGGGAACACGCGAACGTCCACCGTGGGGTGGCGGCCTACCTCGCCGAACGCGGCGGCGATCCGGACTGGTTCGGCATCACCGGGGCGAACCGGACGAACGAGGAACTGACCGGGATGCTGACGGCGGCGCGGCGGCACGGCGCGTACGAACTCGGCGCGGTCGACATGGCGACCGTCGCGGTCGGACCGGAGGAGGCCGTCGAGGTCATCCAGTTCGGCCTGGTCGCGACCACCGCCCCGGACGGCGCGCCGGTGATCGTCGCGCTGCGCGGGCCGAACGTGCAGCACGGGCCGCTGGCGGTGTCGCGCGTCGAGGTCCTGGCCCGCGACCACACCACCGCGGGTGTGGTGCGCGACCGCATCGAGCAGTTCACCCGTGCGCACGACGTGCTGCGCGGGAAGGTCCTGGCGTTCGGCAGCAGCGAGTACCGGGGCAACGAGCTGCTGACGTTCCTGCCGCGGCCGGAGCTGACCGCCGAGCAGGTGGTGCTGCCCCCGGGCGTGCTGCCGACCATCGAGGACCACATCGTCGGCATCGCCGAGCACGCCGACCGGCTGCGGGCCGCTGGTCAGCACCTCAAGCGCGGGCTGCTGCTGCACGGCCCGCCGGGCACCGGCAAGACGCACACCGTGCGGTACCTGATGAGCCGGCTGTCCGGCAGCACGGTGATCATCCTGACCGGCGCGGCGATGCGGTTCATCAGCAAGGCGGCCGAGCTGGCCCGGCGGTTGCAGCCGTCGATCCTGGTGGTCGAGGACGTCGACCTGGTCGCCGAGGACCGCACCACGCCCCACGGTGGCGGCCCCCTGCTGTTCAGCCTGCTCGACGCGATGGACGGGATCGGGGCGGACGCGGACGTCACGTTCGTGTTGACGACCAACCGGCCGGAGGCGCTGGAGGCGGCGTTGCGGGACCGGCCCGGGCGGGTCGATCTCGCGGTGGAGATCCCGCGACCGGACGCCGAGGGGCGGCGGAAGCTGCTGGAGCTGTACGCGCGCGGCGTGGATCTGCGGGCCGACCTGGAGCCGGTGATCGCCGAGACGGAGGGCGTGACGGCGTCGTTCATCAAGGAGCTGCTGCGCCGCGCGGTGCTGCACGAGGTGCGGGCCGGCGCGGACGGCGAGCGGTTGCGGGTGGGCGGGGAAGCGCTGTCGGCCGCGTTGCGGGACATGCAGGATTCGCGGAACTCGCTGACCAGGTCGTTGCTCGGCAGCTGATTGAATGACGCGCGTGAGCGTGGTCGACTTCGGTGGCGACGGCCGCCCGATCGTGGTGATGCACGGGCTGATGGGCCGGGCGCGCACGTGGTGGCGGGTGGCGCAGTGGCTGCGCCGGTACGGGCACGTGGTCGGCTTCGACGCACGCGGGCACGGGCGCGGGCCGCGTGGCGGGCCGTGGACGACGGAACAGTTCGTCGCCGACGCCGCCGCACTCGTGCGCTCGCTGGGGGAGCCGGCGGTGCTGATCGGCCATTCGATGGGCGGCCTGCACGCGTGGTCCCTGGCGGCGACGCACCCCGAGCTGGTGCACGCGGTCGTGGTGGAGGACATGGCGCCGGACCACCGCGGCCGGACGGTCGACACGTGGCGCGGGTACTTCGAGTCGTGGCCGGTGCCGTTCCAGTCGCTGGCGCACGTGCGTGACTTCTTCGGCGACGCGGGCGAGTACTTCACCGAGTGCGTGGAGGAACGCTCCGACGGCTACCACCTGATCGCCGCCCTGGACGACCTGTACGAGATCGCGTCGGAGTGGGGGCGGCGGGACTACTGGCCGCTGGTGGAATCCGTGCGGTGCCCGATGCTCGTCATCGAGGCCGAACACACCTTCATGCCCGCCGGGCAGCAGGCGGAGATGGCCCGGCGGGCACCCGAAGGCCGGCACGTCGTGGCGCCGGGCGCGGGCCACGTCGTGCACGACTCGGCGCCGGAGTTCTACCGGGGCGCGGTCGAGGCGTTCCTGTCGGAACTGCTGGGCCGGTAACCCCGCCCGGCAACGCCGGGACGGCCACCCGGGCCACTCCCGCGGGCGTCGCTACGTGTGTTCGCCGGGCAGGGCGAAGCGGCCGTCGGTGGTTTGTTCCACGAGGCCGTCGACCAGGAGGGAGTCCAGGCAGCGGTCCCGCTGGCCGTTGTCCGACCAGACCACGTCCAGGCTGGACTTGACCACCGGGCCGGGCGTGCCCCGCAGCACGTCGAGCAGCAGGCCGCGCACGTGCCGGTCCGTTCCGGCGTACTTCTGCGTCGCCTTCGGCGGTCCGCTGTAGGCCGGGCGGCCGGCCTTCTGCCAGGCGCAATCGGCGTACACCGGGCAGTCCGCGCACCTCGGCGACCGGGCCGTGCACACCACGGCGCCCAGTTCCATCAGCGCCGCCGAGAACCGCGCCGCCCGGTCCTCCGCGCGCGGGAGCAGCACCTCGACGTCGGCCATGTCCCTCGACGTGGACGGTGGGCCCGCGTCGCCCGCGCCGTGGACCGCGCGTGCCACCACGCGCCGCACGTTCGTGTCCACCACCGGTGCCCGCTTGCCGTACGCGAACGCCGCCACGGCGCGCGCCGTGTACGCGCCGATCCCGGGCAAGGCCAGCAGGGTGTCCACATCGGACGGCACCACGTCGCCGTGTTCCGCGGCGATGGCCGTCGCCGCCGCGTGCAGCCGCAAGGCGCGGCGCGGGTAGCCGAGCTTGCCCCACGCCCGCAGCACCTCGCCCTGGCTCGCCGCCGCCAGCGCGGACGGCACCGGCCACCGCGCCATCCACTCGTGCCAGATCGGTTCGACTCGCGCGACCGGCGTCTGCTGCAGCATGATCTCGCTGACCAGCACACCCCACGCGGTGCACTCCGGACGCCGCCACGGGAGGTCGCGGGCGCACGAGTCGAACCAGTCGATCAGCAGCTCGGGGTCGATGGGCACGCGCCCAGGTTAGTTGCCGGTCACCTCGGTGACCTTGCCGGTGTGCACGTCGTACACGAACCCGCGCACCTTGTCCGTGTGCGGGAGGTACGGGCTCCGCTGCACGCGCCGCACCTGCCGGCGCACGCTGTCCTCGACATCGCCGAACGCCTCGACGGACCAGGTCGGCCGGACGCCGCACTCCGACTCGAGCTCGTCCTTGAAGCCGTCCTCGGTGACCGTCGAGACGCCGCACGCGGTGTGCTGCATGATCAGCACCTCTTCGGTGCCCAGCTTGCGCTGGGACAGCGCGAGCGAGCGGATCACGTCGTCGGTCACCACGCCGCCACCGTTGCGCAGGACGTGCGCCTCGCCCTCGGCGAGCCCGAACACCTCCGGCACGCGGATGCGGGCGTCCATGCAGGTGAGGATCGCGACCTTCAGCGCGGGCCGCGCGTCCGACCGGTCGCCGACGGTCTCGGGGTGCTCCTGGTTGCGCTGGAGCAGGGTGTCGATTGCGGTCACATGTGCCTCCCGGGATCGGTTCGGGAACAATTCCACCGGGTGCCCGCACCCCGCGCAATGAGGAGGATCACGGCCCGAACCAGTGCTGCTCCATGGTGCGCGGTGGCGCGGACGTGGTGCCGATCCGCAGCTGGGTGGTGAGCGTGATGATCCGCGGCTTCACGTGGTCGCCGGAGGACAGCAGCAGCTTCCCCGCTGCCCGGCCCTTCTCCAGCACCGGCTGGTGCACCGTGGTCAGGCCCGCCCGTTCGGCCTCGGCGATGCCGTCGAACCCGGTGACGGTGAGGTCCGCCGGCACCCGCAGACCCCGCCGGTGCGCCTCGGCGAGCGCGCCGAGCGCGAGGATGTCCGAGGTGCAGATCAGGGCGGTGACCTGGGGATGGGTGTCGAGCAGCTGGCGGGCGGCGGCGGCGCCGTCGTCCACGTTGTGTTCGAAACGCTCCATCACCGGCACGGTCGACCAGTCGACACCGACCTTGCCGAACGCCTTCGCCAGTGCCTCCAGCCGGGCGCGCTGCACGTGGAAGTGCGCGCTGCGCTGCCGGTCCAGATAGGCGAAGCCGTCGTTGCGATCCCGCGCGAGCCGCATGCACAGCACGCCGATCTGGCGGTGCCCGAGACCGATGATGTGCTCGGCCAGCTCGGTGACGGCCGTGGTGTCGTCGGGGCCGACGCGGTCGACACCCTCGATGCGCGGCTGGTCGATGATCACGGTCGGCACCGGGCGCGCGAGGACGGCGCCCAGGTGCGGGTCGTCGTCCGGCACCGAGTAGACGACGAACCCGTCGACGCCCGCCCGGTGCACGGCCACCACGTCGTCGCGGCCGGGGCTGGCCGGTACCAGGTGCAGCCCGACCCCGGCGTCCTCGCACGCCAGCGCGAGACCTTCGAGCACGCCGATCGCGGCCGGGTCGCGGAAGGCGTACGACAGGTTCTCGGTGAGCAGCAGGCCGACGGCGCCGGCCTTGCGGGTGCGCAGCGACCGCGCCACCGGGTCCGGGCCGGGGTACCCCAGGCGGCGGGCGGTTTCCAGCACCCGCTTGCGCAGCTCGGGGGACAGCTGGTCCGGGCGGTTGTAGGCGTTGGACACGGTGGTCCGCGACACGCCGAGCTCCGCGGCGAGCGACGCCAACGTCGCCTGTCGCCTCATGCGCATAGGACGCCCCATGAGGGAACCGTAACGGTTCAGAACGAAGTCGTGAAGTCGAACGCCGTCCGTGCGTCGTGCGCCACTGCGCAACGTCACGTTCAGGCGGCTGTAACCGAGGGGGTGAGATCGTCACCCATTGGGGTAAGGTGAACTCGAAAACCGTTTCCAATAGTGCGCGAAGAAGCGTCCCACCTCGTACTTCAGGAGTGCTCGCGATGAGATTCCCCCGCCTCCTCGGTCTCGCGTCCGCCGCGACGGCCCTCGTCCTCGGACTCACCGCCTGTGGCGGGGGTAACACGGGCAGCGACACCGGCGGCAAGATCAAGGTCGTCGCGTCCACCAACGTCTGGGGCACCGTGCTCGCCGCGATCGGCGGTGACCAGGTCGCGGTCACCTCGATCATCAACGACGCGAGCGCGGACCCGCATTCCTACGAGACCACCCCCGCCGACGCCATCGCCGCGCAGAACGCCCAGCTCACCCTGGCCAACGGCGGCGGCTACGACGACTTCTTCGGCAAGCTCGCCGACCAGGCCACCAACGCCCGCAAGCTGACCGCCACCGAGATCGCCGCGACCGGCGGCGAGAACGAGCACGTCTGGTACAGCTTCCCGGCGGTGGCCAAGGTCGCCGGCCAGATCGCCACGCAGCTCGGCCAGATCAAGCCGGACGCCGCGCAAACCTTCACCGCCAACGCCGCGAACTTCACCGCGCGGCTCGACCAGCTCACCCAGCGGGCGGCGCAGATCGGCGCCGGCCACCCGGACACGAAGGTCCTGGTCACCGAGCCGGTCGCGCACTACCTGATCGAGACCGCCCAGCTCACCGACGCCACTCCGGCGAAGTTCTCCGAGGCCGTCGAGGCGGAGGCCGACGTCCCGCCCGCCGCGCTCGCCGAGTTCACCTCCCTGATCAACGGCAAGCAGGTCAAGGCGCTGATCAACAACGAGCAGACGGTCACCCCGGTGACCCAGCAGGTCGTCGCCGAGGCGAACCGGGCCGGCGTCCCCGTGGTCGGCGTGACCGAGACGCTGCCCACCGGCATGACGGACTACATTGCCTGGATGACCAGCGAAGTCGACGATCTGGCGAAGGCGCTGAACTCTTGAGCCCCGCGGTCGAGATCACCGGCGCGACCCTCGCGTTCGGCGCGCGCACGCTGTGGTCCGGTTTGGACCTTTCGGTCGAACCCGGCGAGTTCGTGGCCGTCCTCGGCCCGAACGGGTCCGGCAAGACCAGCCTGCTGAAGGTGCTGCTCGGCCTGCAGCCCCTGTCGCGGGGCCGCGTGCGCTTCCACAACGACCACCCGGTCGGGTACATCCCGCAGCAGCGGGCGATGGCCGACGGGCTGACGTTGCGCGGCGTCGACCTGGTCGGGCTCGGTCTCGACGGGCACCGGTGGGGCACCGGGCTGCGCGGGCTGGCCGAGCGGCGGCGGCGGGTGTCCGCCGCGATCGCGGCGGTCGGCGCGCAGTCCTACGCGAAACAGCCGGTCGGCAAGCTGTCCGGTGGTGAACAGCAGCGGTTGCGGGTCGCGCAGGCGCTGGTCGGCGAGCCGGACGTGCTGCTGTGCGACGAGCCGCTGCTGTCCCTGGACCTCGCGCACCAGCGCGCGGTGAGCGAGCTGATCGACGCCCGGCGCCGCGCGGCCGGCACCGCGGTGCTGTTCGTGACGCACGAGATCAACCCGATCCTGCCCTACGTGGACCGGGTCCTGTACCTGGTCGACGGCCGGTTCCGGATCGGCCCGCCGGAGGTCGTGATGACGTCGGAGACCCTGTCCGAGCTGTACCGGGCGCACGTCGAGGTGGTCCGCGTCGGCGGCCAGATCCACGTCGCCGGAGCGCGCAGCGCGGTCTGCGAGGACGAACCCCACCACCTGGACGAGCGCGTCTCCTGAAAGCCCAGAAGGTTCCCGCTGACATGGACAAGTTCTTCGACTTCGGTCTGACCGCGCAGCTGCTCGGGCTGCCGTTCGTGCGGACCGCTCTGCTCGCCGCGGCCGTGCTCGGCCTCGTCGCCGGGGTGCTCGGCCCGCTGATCGTGACCCGGCGGATGTCCTTCGCCGTGCACGGCACCGCCGAGCTGGCGTTCACCGGCGCCGCCGGTGCGCTGCTGCTCGGTGTCGGCGTCGAGTTCGGCGCGCTGGGCGGTGCGGTGATCGCCGCGTTGCTGCTCGGCCTGCTCGGCGGCCGCGAGTCCGACCGCGACTCGGTGATCGGCGCGATCCTGTCCTTCGGGCTCGGTCTCGGCGTGCTGTTCCTCTGGCTGAACCCGGGCCGCACGGCGAACAAGTTCGGCATCCTCATCGGTCAGGTCGTGTCGATCGAGACGACCAACCTGATCGTGCTCGTCATCGCCGCGGTGGTCGTGCTGCTGATCCTCGCGGCCATCTACCGGCCGCTGCTGTTCGCGAGCGTCGACCCGCACGTCGCCGCCGCGCGCGGGGTGCCGGCGCGCACGTTGTCCGTGGTGTTCGCCGTGCTCGTCGGCGTCGCCACCGCGCTCGGCGTGCAGATCGTGGGCGCGCTGCTGGTCGTCGCGATGATGGTGACCCCGGCGGCGGCGGCAGCACGGCTGACCGCGAGCCCGTGGAAGGTGACCGTGCTGGCGATCGTGTTCGCCGAGACCGCCGCGCTGGGCGGCATCGTCCTTTCGCTCGCGCCCGGAGCACCCGTGAGCGCCTTCGTCACCGCCATCGCGTTCACGATCTACCTGATCTGCCGCCTCGTCGCCCACCTGCGCGACCGGGCAGGCCGGGTCAGCGAACCGGATGCTGCTGCAGTTGCGCCTGCAGCGCCGTGAGGAACCCGTCGGTCAGGAACGGCAGCTGACCACTGGACACACTGCGCTCCACTGTCTCCACCACCACCACGTCGGAGTTGACGAACATCCCGATCGCTTGGTCCTGACTCGTCTTCGGGGTGAAGTAGGCGAGCATGGTCAGGTTGGCGAACCCGGCGGCCAGGTATCGCGAGGACGCCTTGGTGAACGAGTCGCCGTAGAACAGGGTTTTCCGGTTCACGGTGGATGACATCGGCGCGGCGAACCGGTAGGACGGCGTCTCGATGTCGGCGACGGTCGGTCCGGCCCGGTCGACGAGGCCGTCCGGCCGCAGGTCGTACAACGCGTTCGTCTTGTCGGCCTTCCGGCCCAGCAGCGGCGGCAGGTCCGCGGCCACGGTGTACCTGCCGACCTGCCTGCTCTGCCAGGTCGCGGTGATCCCGGGTTGCACGGCCTCGGCGACCGCGCGGGTCATCACCAGCGAACCCTCGTCGGCCCAGTGCGTGTCGTTGGACGGGTAGACCGGGTGGCCGACCCGCTGCGCTTCGGCGGTCAGCCCGGGCCGCAGGTCCACCGCGCCGGCCGCGTCGAGCTGCTGCCAGGTCGGCGCCTCGGCGGCGCGGTGGCAGTCCTTGCCGGGGTAGCTCGCGGGCAGGTACTGGGGGACCATCGTGGACTTGTCCGGCGCGACGACCCACACGAACGTGCGGCCGGACGCTTCGATGAGGGCGCGCAACCGGTTCATCCGGTCCAGTGTCTCGGACAGCATGTGCACCGGCGCGCACTTGGCCTCGGCGTCGTAACCGAAGTACAGCCAGCCCTGCCCGCCCTCGATCACCTGCCGGTACCCGGCCTGGTCGACCGGCCCGGAGGTGGTGGGCTGGTCGTCCGCCGCCGGTGCCTGCGCCGGTGGCGGGCCGCCGGGCAGCGGACCGGTCCCGCTGGTGCCGCCCTGGTCGCGCGGCGGGGTCTCGCCGAAGAACGTGCGGCTGATCCAGTCCGCCGCCTCGATCGCGGCGTTGCGGAAGGCCAGCTGGTCGGTGGCCCAGGCGGGCAGGCCGGTGAAGAACGCCCAGCCCTCACCCACGCTCGGGAAGGCGGTCAGGTGCCGGTTCTCGATCTCGGCGGGGCGCGTGCCGAACACCCACAGCAGCGCCGGGGTCGTGAAGAACACGACCGCGCTGATCAACGCGGCGAGCTGCCGGCCGCCGTGGCGGGGCCGGTACAGGGAGTGCTCGCGGGGCAGCCACGCCTCGTGCACCGCGGGGAGTTGCTGCGGTTCGTGCGCCACGCGGCACACGGTAACCGTTCACCTAGTGCAACATGAGCAGTACCTGCAACTCGCCGACGGCGAACCCGATCACGGCGCCGACCGCGATCAGCTTCCACTCCTCGCGCCGGAACGCCGGCCGCAGCAGGTTCTCGTACTCCTCGGGAGTCAGCGCGATCATCCGCCGCTCCACCATGTTCGCCAGATCCATCGCCTCCACCAGGTACGGTTCCGCGTGGCGGAGCAGGTACGGCAGCTGGGCGAGCGAAGCGGTGGCCGCGGTCCCGGTCATCTCCCGCAGCCGCTCACCGCCGACGGCGGCGGACACCAGCGGGCGGATCAGCCCGGCCTGCTCGTCCACCGCCCGTGCCACCACGCGCCGCACCACCGCGGCCAGCCGATCGGCGCGCGGACCGGTCAGCAGCTCGTCGAGCAGGTTGGGCACGGTCAGCACTTCCCGGGCGATGATCGCGCCGTACTGCCGGGCGACCTCGGCCTTGCGCCGCTGGAACTTGCCGTGCAGCGTGACCGGTCCGATCCGCACCGGACGGCGCGGCACGAAGATCATCTTGATGGCGAGCCAGTCGGTGAACAGCCCGATGACACCCCCGAACGCCGGCAGCACCCACGGGTTCTTGGTCAGCGCCCACACCACGGCCTGCACGAGCCCGAGGGCGAATCCGAAGTAGATCCCGCACCGGGCGATGAAGGTCATTTCGGGCCGGGACGTCTCCCGGATCAGCCGCACCAGCAGGGCGCGGTCACGGGTCAGCCGCTCGACGATCATGTGCTTGACGTCGAGCACGCCGTCGAGATCGGCGCGGATCTCGTCGAGCAGCTCCCGCACCAGCCGCGGTGCCCCGGCCTGCAGCTGTTTGACGATCAGGTCCTGGGCCATCGGCGGCAGCGACTCCCACAGCCGCGGGTGGTGCCGGGCCAGCACGTCGCGAGCCAGGTCGTCGATCGCGCGCAGCAGCGGTTGCTCGATTTCCCGCACCAGCCGGCCGGGCTGGATCCGGGCGATCACCTCACCCAGGTCGATCAGGTTCGTGGTGAGCAGGTCGGTGGCGATCGCCGCCATGCGGCCGCCGTGTTTGGGCACCACGCCCTGCCACCCGAAGACCGGGCGGACCCCGACGAACTCCAGCGGGCGGAACATCATCTCGATCGCCACGCGCTTCGTGACGTAGCCGATCAGGGCGGCGATGAACGGGATCGCGGCGTAGAGCGGCCAGTGGCGGGTGAGATCGGCCAGAACCGCGTCCATCGCCACCCCCATCCCGGTCCCGCGAAACTAGTGCAGGAGCACGATCGCCTGGAGCTCACCCACGAGCCCGCCGATGATCGCACCGACGGCGATCAGCTTCCACTCGTCCTGCCGGAACGCCGGCCGCAGCAACTCCTCGAACTCCACCGGCGACAACCGCCGCATGCGGTCGACGATGGTGTTCCGCACGTCGAGGGCGTTGACCGCGTAGTCCTCCGCGTACCGGATGGTGTCCGGCACGCGCTCGGCGGCCTTCAGCGCGGCGGCCTGTTTCATCTCCTGCCACTTGCGGGTGCCCACGGCCGCGGCGACGAGGGGCTTGACGACACCGGCCTGCGCGTCGATGGTGCGCTGCACCTCGCGGCCGATCAGGTGGAACAGCCGGTCGGCCTTCGGGCCTTTCAGGATGGCCTCGAGCAGGTTCGGGATCGTGATGATCTCCCGCGCGATCATGTCACCGTAGTCGGCGGCGACCTGGTCGCGGCGCTTCTGGAACACGCCTTGCCAGGTGTAGAGGCCGAGGAACTCGCGCGGCTCCCGCGGCAGGAAGATCATCTTCAGGGCGAGCCAGTCGGTGAACCAGCCGATGCCCAGACCGAACACCGGCATCACGATCGACGACTTGGTCAGCGCCCACACCAGCAGCTGGACGCAACCGAGCGCGAAGCCGAACACCAGCCCGGAGTTGGCGATGAACCGCATCTCGGGGCGGGAGATGTCCCGGATGAGCCGGTTCAGCAGGCTCTTGTCGCGGACCAGGTTGGTGATGACCATGCTCTTCAGGTCGAGGACGTCCTCGATGTTGTCCGCGAGCTCCCGCATGATCTTCGCGATCACCTTGGGCGCCTCGGCCTGGATGCGGCGCAGCAGCAGTTCGCGCGCACCGGCGGGCAACGCCTCCCACAGCCGCGGCTGGTACTGCTCCATGACCTCCTCGGTGATCTCCCCGACCACCTGCAGGAGTGGTTCCTCGATCTCCTTGGCCACCTGTTCCGGGTCGAGGCGGGCGAAGATCTCCTTCGGGTCGACCAGGTTGCTGGTCAGCATGTCGGTGGCCGTGGCCGCCATGCGCTCGGCGTTGGCCGGCAGGACGCCCTGCCACCCGAGGAACGGCCGGATGCCGACGAACTCGATCGGCCGGAACATCATCTCGATCGCGACGCGCTTGGTGACGTACCCGATGAGGGCGGCGATGAACGGCATCGAGACGTAGAGCGGCCAGTGTTCGGCCAGGTCGGCCACGATCTGCTGCAGTTGCACCGGCCCCTCCCTCGCGAGTCCCGCCGAACCGTATCCCAGCTTCCCGGGGGCCGGTGTGCACCGGATTCAGTTGATCTTCGACAATGGGTCACCCGAAAGTATGGAAACCCAGGTCCAATAGCACTAAGGTGCCCGCATGCCTCCTGCCGAGTCCCAAGATCCCATCGCTGGTAATCCCCTCTTCCCCCTCGTGTTCCGCGGCTACGACCGGCCGCCGGTGGACGAGAAGTTCGCGCAGCTGAACGCCGAGCTCAAGGAGACCGCGGTCTCCCGTGACGAGGCGCTGTCGTCGGTTGCCGAGCTGACCCGTGCGCTGTCCTACGCCCAGCAGGAGCTGAGCGAGGCCAAGCAAGCGCTGTCCCGGATGGCGAGCGACCCGTCGAGCGCCACGACGATGACCGAGCGCGTGCGCACGATGATGACCCTCGCCGAGGAGGAGATCGCCGAGCTCAAGAGCCGCGCCGACGCGCAGGCGGACGACATCCGTGCCGCCGCCGACAAGTACGACCTCGACACCCGCAAGGCCGCCGACAAGATGGTCGCCGAACGCGAAGCCGAGCTGGCCAAGCGGCGCGACGACCTGGAACTGGAGTTCCAGGAACGGCACACCGCGCTCACCACCGAGCACGAGAACCTGATGGAGCAGGGCCGGGCCGAGATCGCGCGCCTGAACGAGGAGGCCGCCGCGGAGCGCGCTCGCCTGGACGCCGAAGCAGCCGACGCGCGTGCCAAGGCCGAGCAGGAGACCGCCGAGGCGCTGGCCCGCAAGACCGAAGAGGTCGAGACGGCTCTGGCGAAGAAGACCGAAGAGGTCGAGTCCGCCCTGGCCCGCAAGACCAAGGAGATCGAGGAGCGGCTCGCCAAGGACACCCGGGAGACCGAGGAGCGCCTCGCCAAGCTGGTCGCCGACACCGAGGCCAAGATCGCCAAGGACACCGAGTCGACCGAGAGCCGCCTGGCGAAGCTCACCGCGGACACCGAGTCGCGGCTGGCCAAGCAGACGTCCGAGGCGGAGAACCGGGCATCCACCCTGGTCGCCGACGCGGAGCGTCAGCTGTCCGAGGCGCAGCAGGCCCGCACCGAGGCGTTCGAGTTCCGCCGCGAGGTCACCGAGCGCCTCACGGCCACCCACTCGGCCCTCCAGGAAGCGCTGGACACCCTCATCCCGGCCGACGACCGGGCCCCGGTCGCCTGACGGATTTCTTCGAGGCGCTGGCGCAACGAGGCGCCAGCGCTTTTTCCTGTGCCACGAGTGAGCTGGGTGGTCATCCCGGAGCCGCCCGTCCGGTGAGGACTCCCTTGATCTTTTCCGGCGCCTTCGGCGCCCGGTGGTCACCCGGGGAGGTCTGGGGCGTGAGCGGTTCGTTGGCCGTTGCCAAAACAGGTTCGCGAAAACCGGCACTGGGGTTCGTGAACTCCGCGGAATGGCTGGGAAAACCAGTGCTGCGGAATGCGTCGCTGGGTGGTGGCACCTCCGGCCGCCGGTGTCCGGCTCGCCTTGATTCCGCCGGGAAGCGCTGCTGGGTACGCCTCAAATCCATCCGCGCCGGGTCAGTTCCGCGACGAAGCGCTGGTAGTTCTCCTCGAGCGCGGGTTGTTCAGCGGGATCCGGATGAATCGTGCTGCTTCCGCCCGGGATCAGGTCCGCCGCCTCGGTCAAGCCGCCCGGCAACACGGCGGCCGCGGCGAGCATTGCTGCTCCGTACCCGGTTTCGGCTTGGGGGGAGATCTGCAGGTCCAGCCCGGTGACCGTCGCCCGGATGCGGGTCCACAACGGACTCCGGCTGCCGCCGCCCGCGGCCACCAGCGGTCCCGTCACGGGCACCCCCAGCTCACGCAACCGCGCCAACGCCAGCCGCTCCACGAACGCGACGCCCTCCAAGCGCGCGCGGTGCAGCTCGACCTCGTCCCGCGGCTCGCCCAGCACGAAGCCGCGCGCCTCCGGCGAGACGAACGGGAAGCGCTCTCCAGCCCGCCGCAACGGGTACGCCACCACCCCTGCGGGACCGCGCTCCGCTGCCGCCGCGTCCAGCTCGGCCAGGTTCGCCACACCGGCCACGGCCTCGCCGCCGGTGTTCGACGCCCCGCCCGGCAGCCACCACCCGTCCGGGTGCCGGTGGCTGTACAACGCACCCGAGGGATCACGCACCAGTTGCTCGGTGACGCCCTTGAGCACGTACGTCGTGCCCAGGATGCCGGCGAACCGGCCCGGCGTCACCGCACCCGTCGCCAGCTGGCCGGCGCACCCGTCGGTCATGCCGGCCACCACCAGGCACCCCCGCGGCAGGCCGGCGACCGGGCCGGGCAGCTCGCCCAGCACGGTCGTCGGCCGCACGACCTCGGGGAGCCAGTCCACCCCGAAGTCGAACACCTCGGCCGCCCACTCCTCGCGCAACGGGTCGTACCCGCTTTTCAGGGCATGCGAGGAGTCGGTCGCCACCGGGCGGCCGAGGAGCTTTTCACCGATCAGGTCCGGCGTGTGCCGGATGCCGGCCGCGTCCGGGCACGTGCGGCGCAACCAGTTGATCCGGCCCAGCGCGGCCGTGGGCGACACGCTCATCCCCAGCTCGTGCCACCGCCGCGCGCCCACCTCCGCGGCCTTCGCGTTGTCGTCCGCGCCGCGGCGGTCGTCGTACATCAGGGCCGGGCCGAGCGGCTCGCCCCGCGAGTCGACCGCGACGATCGTGCCCGAGGTGGCGGACACGGCAACCGCGCGCACCGGCTCGGCGACCTCCGCGGTCACCCGCCGCAGCACCGCCTCGACCGCAGGCCACCACGCCCGCGCGTCCTGCTCGCTGCGGCCCGACTCGTCCCGCACCGGGGCGGGCAGCGGCGCCGAGGCCGTCATCCGCACCGAACCGTCGCCGCCGACCGCGAAGGCACGCACCCCCGCGGTCGCGACGTCGACACCGACGACGGTCACGAGCGTGCCGCCGTCACGTCCTGCAAGCTGGCGTCCTCCTCGATCGCCTTCTTCGTGGTCTCCGGCAGCTTGAGGAACCGGGTCAGCACCGCGGCCACGATGTAGAGGGCCGCGAAGATGATCACCACGCCCGCCGCGCCGGCCGGACCGAGGAACAGCGACACGATCGCCGGACCGACGAACGCGGCCGCACCGGCGCCGAGGTTCAGCAACGCCATCGCACCACCCTTGTTCTCCGGCGCGAGCGACGGCAGCAGCGCCGAGATCGGCACGAACCCGGCCAGCGTCGCGCCGTAGAGCGCGCCGACGAGCAGGGCCACCCAGTAGTAGTCCGCGCCCAGCGAGGTCGGCACGAAGTACAGCAGCAGGATCGAGATGGCGCAGCCGATCGCTCCGAACCAGAAGATCGTGCGCTGCCAGCCGATCTTGTCCGAGGCCACGCCGAAGATCAGGTTGAAGAAGATGTTCGTGCCGTAGATGACCGACACCAGCAGCAGCCACCGGCCCTCGCCGAACCCGATCTTGTCGGCGAAGATCGTCGGGAAGAACACCAGCATGCCGAACTCGGGCGCGGTGTTGATGACCCGCACGATCATGCCGATGCCCACCCGCGGCTTCTTCCAGGCGATGGACACACTGGACACCAGGCTCTGCACCGGCTGCACACCCTCCGGCGCCAGCCGCGTGAAGCCGGTCCGCTCCCGCACGCCGAGCACGCACAGCAGGCCACCAATGGCGAGGACACCCACCGACAGCCACAACGTGCCGTAGTGCCCGAGCACCGGGTTGGTGAAGCTCGCGACCAGCGAACCCAGCGTGGGCAGGCCACCGGTGAAGGCGAAGTAGAACCAGCCGACCGCGGCACCGAGGCGGGCGACCGGCGCGACCGCGGTGATCCACACCAGGAACCCGAACGCGAACATCGGGTAACCGAAACCGCGAACGCCGTAGGTGATCAGCATCAGCGCGAAGTTCTCGCTGGGCACTGCGACGGCGAGGAACAGCACGTCGAACACGACCCAGATCGTCAGGCCGATCCACATCACCCGGCGCGGCCCCCACAGCTCGGACAACGCACCGGACAGCCACGAGGCGAGCATCACCGCCACGCCGTATGCGGTGATCACATACGAGGCGTGAATTTCGGTGCCCGCGCCGTTGTCGGCCATGAACGGGGCGATGAACCCGGACTCGACGCCGTCGCCGACCATGAACAGCAACAGGCCGACGTAGCCGAGGAACAGCGGGGCCGGCAGCCCCCACCTGGCGAGGAGTCCGCCGAAGCCCCTGTCCGGCTGGGACAACCTCGATGTTGCCGTGTGCGTCATCACGCGCCTCCATGAGTGTCGAACTCAAGTTATCATGAGGCATGTGAAATTCACACGCAAGAGTGTGAACCGATCAGACCTCGGCGAGGGTCACGTTCGTCTGGTCCGCCAGCTCGCTGAGGACGTACTTGGAGACGCCGGAGTCGATGACCAGGTGGTGGAAGTCCTCCACTTCGGCCAGCCGGTGCAGCGCCGTGCGCGGCACCTTGCTGGAGTCCATCAGCAGCACGCGGATCCCGGCGCTGGCCAGCATCGCCCGCTTGACCATCACGATCTCGGGCTCCTGGTGGTAGGTCATCTCGCTGTTCATCGCCGAGGTCGACACGAACGTCGCGTCCACGGTCAGCCGCTCGACCGCCTCCAGGCAGGGCATGCCGAGGAACGAGTCGTGCGTGGGCGAGTAGTCGCCGCCCAGGGCGATCAGGCGCAGGTCGTCGACGTGTTTGAGCACGTCGATGGTGCGCAGGTAGTTCGTGGCCACCGTCAGCGGGGTGACCTCGTGCAACAGCCTGGCGAGCGCGAGAGCGGTGGTGGAGTCGTCCAGCAGGATCGACATGCCCGGCTCGACGAAGCGCAGCGCCTCCCTGGCGATCGCCGCCTTGGCCTCGACGTGCGCGTTCAGCCGGTATTCGGTGTTGCTCTCGAACACCGTGGACGGCTGGGCCGACACCCCGCCGCGGTACTTGCGCAGCAGCCCGCGGCGGGCGAGCTCGTCCAGGTCGCGGTGCACCGTCATCACGCTCACGCCGGTCAGTTCGGCCAGTTCCGCGGCCGATGCCTGGCCCTTCTTCACGACGTAGTCGGTGATGCGCTGCTGCCGGATGTTACGAGAGCGGGCGCTCCCGCTGGACTTGTCTTCCACGGCTCAAGGCTAGGCCGTGGGCAGGTTGAACCGGCGCAGGCTCGTCGCGTCGCCGTCGATCCCGATCTCGGTGAGGGCCGCGTTCTCCACCCTCGGGAAGACCTGGCGGTAGGTGTGGACGGGGATGCCGAGCAGCTCGCACAGGGTCAGCCGGATCAGCGTGTTGTGCGCGACGACCAGCACGGGGCCGTTCTCGCGCGCCGCGATCGCCCGGAGGGCGGCCGCACCCCGGCGTGCTGCGTCCGCGGTCGGCTCCGCGCCGGGGAAGGCCCCGGCCACCGGGTCCGCCCGGAAGGCCGCCACGACCTGCGGGTCCAGTTCGGACAGCACCCGGCCTTCGGCGATGCCGAAGTGCACCTCGCGCAGGTCGTCCAGCACGACGGGCTCGAGCCCGAGTGCGCGGGCGGACGGTTCCGCGGTGACCTGTGCCCGGGCCTGCGGCGACCGGTAGAGCGCGCTGATCCGCTCGCCGGAGGCGGCCAGGTAGGCGGCCAGCTGTTCGGCCTGGCGGCGCCCGCGGTCGGTGAGGCCGACCTCGCTGGTGCCGGCGTACCGGTTCTCCGCGTGCCATTCGGTCTCGCCGTGGCGAACCAGCAGCAGCCGGGTTTCCATCCGTCCTCCCGTGACAAGTCTCGGATCCGGTGTTAATTTAACACCAACGGCGTGAAAGGGGTTGTCGCAATGGGTTTCGCCGCGGTGGTGTTCGACCTCGACGGTGTGCTGGTCGAGAGTGAACACCTCTGGGAGGAGAACTGGGTCGCCTACGCGGCGGCCCACGGTGTCGAGTGGACGGCCGCCGACACCGCCACCGTCCAGGGCATGAGCGCTCCGGAGTGGGCGGCGTACCTGGCGGAACGCAGCGGCACCCCGGAGACCCCGGAGCAGGTCGAGAAGGCCGTGGTCGACGGGATGATCGCGTCGATCGCGAACGGGGAGGCGCCGCTGCTGGACGGCGCGGAGGCGATGGTGCGGGACGTGGCGGCCCGCGTTCCCGTCGCGCTCGCGTCCTCGGCGGCGCGCCGGGTCATCGACGCGGTGCTGGAGACGCACGGGCTGACGCGGGAGTTCGCCGCGACGGTGTCCAGCGCCGAGGTGCCCCGCGGCAAGCCGAGCCCGGACGTCTACGCCGAGGCGGCGTCCCGCCTGGGCTTCCGGGGCGAGCAGTGCCTGGGGGTGGAGGACTCCAGCAACGGCATCCGCGCCGCGGCGGCGGCCGGGCTGACCGTCATCGCCCTGCCCAACCCGACCTACCCGCCCAAGCCGGACGCGCTGGCGCTGGCCGCGCAGGTCGCCGAGTCCAACCACGACGTCCGGAACCTGCTGCTCGCCTACCTCACCGGAGAGCTGGTGCGCTCATGACCACCCTGGGAACAGCCGAGACGTTCAAGCGGGACTGGCTGGACGGCTTCGTCACCGCCTACGGGCGCGAGGTGCGCAAGGTGCCGGACGCCTACGGCGTGCTGGGCCGCGGCGTGCCCCGCCGGGGCAAGGTCGCCGTGGTCATCGGCGGCGGCTGTGGCCACTACCCGGCCTTCGCCGGCCTGGTCGGGCCAGGACTGGCCGACGCCGCCGTGGTCGGTGACGTGTTCACCAGCCCGAGCGCCGAGCAGGTCTACCGCACCGCCCGCGCCGCCGAGGGGGCGCGGGGGTGCTGTTCGCCTACGGCAACTACGCGGGTGACGTGCTGCACTTCGGCCTCGCCGCGCGCCGCCTGGCGGCGGAGGGGATCGACAGCCGCACGATCCTGGTCACCGACGACATCGCCAGTGGCCCGGTCGAGGAGCCCGGTCGGCGCCGCGGCGTGGCCGGTGACTTCATCGTCTTCAAGGTCGCCGGTGCGGCGGCCGAGCGCGGCGACGACCTGGACGCGGTGTACGCGGCGGCGGTGAAGGCGAACGCGCACACCCGCACGTTCGGTGTCGCCTTCGGCGGCTGCACCCTGCCCGGCGCGAACGAGCCGTTGTTCACCGTGGGCGAGTCCGAAATGGAGCTCGGCCTGGGCATCCACGGCGAGCCGGGGGTTCGCACGGTGGGCCGCCTCGGCGCGGCTGAGCTGGCCGACGAACTGGTGGACGGCCTGCTGCCGGAGCTGCCGGAGGGCGACGGACGGGTCGCCGTGCTGGTGAACGGTCTGGGCCGGACCAAATACGAAGAGATGTTCGTGACCTACACCCGGATCCACGAGCGCCTCACCGCCGCCGGGCTGACGCCGGTGCACACCGAGGTCGGCGAGTTCGTCACGTCGCTGGACATGGCTGGGGTCTCGTTGTCCGTCCTGGTGCTCGACGACGAACTGGCCGAGCTGTACGGCGCGCCGTGCGACACCCCGGGTTACCGCAGCGGCGGCGCGATCATGACTCCGGTCCCACTTTCGTCCACTGTGGACAAACAGCTGGACCGGCCGGAAGGTGACGGCGTCGAGGTCGTCGACCGGGTGCTGACCGCCGCGATGCGCAGCATCGAGGAGAACGAGGCCGAGCTGGGGCGGCTCGACGCGGTCGCGGCGGACGGCGACCACGGCCTCGGCATGACCCGGGGGATGCGGGCCGCCGTGTCGGCCGCGCGCCGGGCGGCCGGTTCGTCGGTCGCCGACACGCTGCTGGCCGCCGGGACCGCGCTCGCGGACGCTGCCGGCGGTGCGTCCGGCGCGCTGTACGGCGTGCTGCTCGCCGAGACCGGCGCCGGGCTGCGGGTCGACGAGATCACCACGAGCGCGGTCGCCGACGCCGTGGACGGAGCGGTGCGCGCGTTCACCGAGCTGGGCAAGGCCGAGCTGGGCGAGAAGACGATGCTGGACGCGATCGAGCCGTTCCGGCAGGCGCTGCGCAAGCAGGCCGGGGCCGGTGCCGCGCTGGCGGACGCGTGGCGCAAGGCCGCGCAGGCGGCCACGCTCGCCGCCGAGGAGACCGCGAACCTGGTGCCCGCCAAGGGGCGCGCGGCCCGGCTGGCGCAGCGCAGCAAGGGGCACGCCGATCCCGGCGCGACCTCGTTCGCCCTGATCGTCACGGCGATCGGGGAAGCTCTGAGCAAGGAGGGGAACTGATGCGGGTCGTGGTGGCCGCGGACAACGCCGGCGTGCTGCTGAAGAACGAGGTGCGGGACCTGCTGCGCGCGGACGACCGCGTCACCGAGGTGATCGACCTCGGCGTGGACAGCCCGGACGACGACCGCGCGTACCCGATCTTCGGGCTGGCCGCGGCCGAGAAGATCGCGGCCGGTGAGGCCGACCGGGGTGTCCTGGTCTGCGGCACCGGGATCGGCGTGGCGATCTCGGCGAACAAGGTACCGGGAGTGCGCGCCACGGTCGCACACGATTCATACTCGGCCGAGCGGTCGGTGAAGTCGAACAACTGCCAGATCATCACGTTCGGTGCCCGGGTCATCGGGGCCGAGCTGGCGAAGAAGATCGTCACCGAGTGGCTCGGCTACACGTTCGACCCGGGTTCGCCCAGCGCGGCCAAGGTCGCCCACATCACCGAATACGAACAGGTTCACGCGGCCGGCTGAGGCCCGACGGGTTCAAGGAGGAGCCACAGTGCGCGTTCTGTGCGCGGGAGATGAGTTCGTCGGCAACAACCTGCTGGCCGACGCGGTGCGGGCCGAGCTGCCCACCGAGCCCGAGTTCCGCGAGCTGTTGCTGCCCTGGCCGATCGAGCCGTTCGGCCCGGTCGGCGGGGTGCACGAGGCGAGCGGCACCGAGGAGCAGGTCATCGAGGCGCTGGCCGGGGCCGAGGTCGCGGTCACCCAGATGGCGCCGTTCACCAAGAAGGTCTTCGCCGCCGCGCCCGAGCTGAAGCTCGTGTCGGTGTGCCGCGGCGGTCCGGTGAACGTCGACCTGGCCGCCGCCACGGAGGCGGGTGTCGCCGTGACGTACGCGCCGGGGCGCAACGCGACCGCCGCCGCGGAGTTCGCGATCGGCATGATCCTCGCCGCGATGCGCCGCATCTCGACCTCGTCGGCCGAGCTGCTGGGCGGCACCTGGCGCGGTGACTACTACGCCTACCCCAATGCCGGTCTGGAGCTCGAGGGCACCACCGTGGGCCTGGTCGGGTACGGCGCGATCGGCTCGCGGGTGGCGAAGGTGCTGGTCGCGTTCGGGGCGAAGGTGCTGGTCGCCGACCCGTACGCGAAGCCGGAGCACATCGCGGCGGACGGCGCCGAGCTGGTTGAGCTGGAGGACCTGCTGCGCCGCAGCGCGGTCGTCAGCCTGCACGCGCGGCTGACCGACGAGACGCGGCACCTGATCAACGCGGAGCGGCTCGCCCTGCTGCCGGAGGGCGCGGTGCTCGTCAACTCCGCCCGCGGCGGCCTGCTCGACTACGCGCCGTTGCCGGAGATGCTGCGCACCGGCCGGCTCGGCGCGCTGGCCCTGGACGTCTACGACGTCGAACCGCCGCCGGCCGACTGGGCCTTGCGCGACGCGCCGAACGTCATCGCGACGCCGCACCTGGCGGGGGCCAGCCGCCAGACCGCGGAGCGCGCCGCGCGGATCGTGGCCGCCGAGGTCGGCCGGTACGCTCGCGGTGAGCAGCTGGCCAACGTCGCGAACCCGGATGTGCTGCGATGATCATCGGCGTCGACATCGGTACTTCGCTGACGAAGGCCGTCGTGTTCGACGAGGCCGGGGTGTCGTTGCACCAGGCCACCACGCCGTCGGAGGTGCGCCACCTGTCCGGCGGCCGTGTCGAGCAGGATCTCGACCAGGTGGTCGGCACGGTCGCGACCGTCGTGCGGGAGGTCGCGGCGAAGCTGGACGCCCCGGTCACCGCGCTCGCGTTGACCGGCCAGGGTGACGGCGTGTGGCTGCGGGACGAGGACGGCAACGCGGTGCGCCCGGCCATCTCCTGGCTGGACGGGCGGGCCAACGCCCTGCTCGCGAAGTGGCAGGCAGACGGCATCACCCGCGAGGTGTTCCGCCGCACCGGTTCCGGCATGTTCCCCGGCTGCGCAGCCGCGATCCTGTCCTATTTGGACATGCACGAGCCTGAGGTGCTGGATCGCGCGGTGGTCGCCGGTTACTGCGTCGACGCGGTGGTGCAGCGGTTGACCGGTGAGATCACCGTCGACGTGTCCGATGCATCGCTGCCGTTCCTCGACCCCAAGACCCGGCAGTACGACGACGGTGCGATCGCCGCCGTCGGGTTGTCCCACCGGCGCGGTCTGCTGGCCGATCCGGCCCCGCCGAAGGCGGTGTTCTCGCTGAACCGACGGGGCGCGGAACTGCTCGGCCTGCCGGAGGGCCTTCCGGTGACGGCGGGGCCGTTCGACCTGCCGGCCAGCGCGATCGGCGCCGGTGTGCGCGCGCCGGGCGACGGCATCCTCACGGCGGGCACCACGTTGGCCTGCCAGGTGCTCACGGACAGCGCGGAGTTCGACGGCGAGGGCGAGCCGGCCGGGATGTTCCTGTCGACGCCGGCGCCGGGCGAGTACCTGCACGCGATGCCGGCGATGGTCGGCACCGCCGGCATCGATTGGATCTGCCGGCTGCTGGGCATCGAGGTCACCGGGATCGGGGCACTGCTCGCGCAGAGCCCGCCCGGCGCCGCCGGGGTGCGGGCGCTTCCGTTCCTGTCCGCGTCCGGTGAACGGGCGCCGTTCGTGGACGCGTCCGCGCGGGCGCAGTTCGCCGGGTTGAGCCTGGAGCACGGGCAGGCGGACGTGGTGCGGGCGCTGTGCGAGTCGATCGCGTACGCCGCCCGCCACTGCTTCGAGGCCGCCGGGCTGTCCGGCCGGCTGTACGCGTGCGGCGGCGGGGTGCGTTCGGCCGAGTGGACGCAGATCTTCGCCGACGTGCTCGGCCGCCCCATCGTGATCCCGAGTGATCCGGGGGTGGGGGCGCGGGGTGCCGTCCTGGTCGCGGCCGAGGCGCTGAACCAGCCGTTCGACGCGGAGTTGTGGGCGAGCAGCTCGCGGACCGTGTCGCCGGTGCCCGAGAACATCGACTTCTACCAGGGCGGTTATGCGGACTACCAGGCGTCGCTGACCGCCGCACGAGGGTTGTGGCGACTGTGATCCTGGCTGACGAACGACGAGCGGTGTGCGAGTACGCGCGGCGGTTGTCCGCCGACGGGCTCGTGGTGGGCACGTCCGGCAACATCTCCGCGCGGTCGGGTGAGCTGGTCGCGATGACCCCGACCGGGGTGGACTACGGCGTGCTGACCCCGGAGGACATCCCGGTGGTGTCCCTCGACGGGTCCATTGTGGAGGGCAAGCTGCGGCCGACGAGCGAGATGCCGATGCACCTCGCGGTGTACACCAAGGCCGCCGACCCGGACGGCGCGCCGATCACCGGTGTGGTGCACACGCACTCGGTGCACGCCACGGCGGTGTCCACTCTGGTCGACGAGGTGCCTCCGGTGCACTACATGCTGGCCACCATCGGCCCGTCCGCCCGGGTGGCGCGCTACGCCACCTACGGCACCGAGGAACTGGCATCGGCGATGCTGGAGGCGCTGGACGGCCGCCGCGGCTGTGTGCTGGGCAACCACGGGACGATCACGTACGGCGATGGCCTCGCGGCCGCGTACAGCCGGGCCGAGCAGTTGGAGTGGCTGTGCCGGGTGTGGCTGCTGGCCCGGTCAGCGGGAGAGCCGCGGCTGCTGCCGCCGGAGGAGATCGCGCACGTGGTCGAGAAACTCAGGGGGTACGGCCAGAAATAGGCCGCGGCCCCGGGCGCGGCGGCATGCTGGGCGGGTGGGGGAGATCGTCACCCATCTCGAGACGACCAGCCCCGCCGACCTGCGCCCGGCCCCGCCCGTACCCGGGTCTCGGTCGAGCACGTCGCTGCCAGTTCCGCGCTGGTGGGCCCGACGACCGTGCGGATCGGCAAGCCCTACAACTGGCCGAAATCCCGCTGGAGCGGCGACGAGTGGGCCGGCTATCTGGCCCGCGAGGGCCGCCAGTGCGTACTGATCCGCTACCTGAGCGAAGTCGCGGGCCTGGCAGACTTCCAATCCCACGGCGACGGCGAAGTCGAGATCACCACGTTCGGCGTGGTGCCGGAGTACGTGGGGAAGGGCATCGGCGCCTATGCGCTGACCCTGGTAGTCGAACGGGCATGGCACGCCGCGCCGGACATCCGGCGGATCTGGCTGCACACTTCGGACCTCGACCATCCGCACGCCCTGCCGAACTACCACCGCCGGGCTTCCGCACGTACCGCACGGCCCACGGACAGCGCTGACCGCGAGACGACCGATGTTCCAGGGTTTCCACCTGACGCTCGCCGTACGCGGTGGTGCTGTTCTGCGTTCCGGTGTGAGGAGCGAGCGGCGGGAGTTCCTGGACTACGTGGTCGATGGGCAGCCCCTGCCGGTGATCTCGGCTGCGGAGCGATCACAGCGGCGATCGTTCAGCACGACGAACACGTCATCTGGCGCGACTTCGCCGGCAGGACTCGATCGGTCAGCAGCTCGAACGCTACCCGGACGTCGGCCCGTTCCGGTTCAGCGCCGACGAGTACCGGATTGCCCTCGAGCAGGTGCGCTGCCGTCAGAACTGGTAGTACAGGAACGGGCTGAACGTCCCGTTCGCGACCAGGATCGCGGCGTACAGGGCGCCCGCGGTCATCACGCCGATGCGCAACCCGACCGCGGGCCGGGTGCGGGCGGCTTCCAGCAGCGGCCCGGTCACCGGGAGGGCCGGCAGCGCGAAGATCGCCAGGGCCGCGATCAGGATGACCAGCCGCTGGTTGGTCAGCGCCGCGTCGACGACGTCGGTCAGGCCGTCCGCGTCCGGCACCACCATGTGGCCGATCATGGTGAACGCGTGCCCGATGTCGGGCGACTTGAAGAACACCCAGCCGAACACCACGAGCACCAGGGTCAGGATCCGGCGCCCCACTCTGGCGGTCACCGCCGGTGGCGTGCGGTCCCAGCCGAAGCGGCGTTCGAGGATCAGCAGCAGCCCGTGGTAGCAGCCCCACACCAGGAACGTCCAGTTCGCGCCGTGCCAGAAGCCGGTCAGCACGAACACGATGCACAGGTTCCGGTACGTCGTCGCCGCGCCCTCGCGGTTGCCGCCGAGCGGGATGTACACGTAGTCGCGGAACCAGCGGGACAGCGACATGTGCCAGCGCCGCCAGAACTCCGTCACCGTCACCGACGAGTACGGCCGGGCGAAGTTCTCCGGCAGCCGGAACCCGAACATCCGGCCCAGCCCGATCGCCATGTCGGAGTAGCCGGAGAAGTCGAAGTACAGCTGCAACGTGTAGCCGACGGCGCCGAGCCACGCGATCGCGAACGTCAGGTCCCCGCCCGACGTCGCGAAGCACGCCTCGACCATCGGGCTCAGCGAGTCCGCGATGATCGCCTTCTTGCACAGCCCCAGCGCGAACCGCGGGAAGCCGGCTGCGATGTCGTCCAGCCGGTGCGACCGCCGCTGCGGCAGCTGGTCCGCGATCTCCCGGTAGCGCACGATCGGCCCGGCCACGAGCTGCGGGAACATCGCGATGTAGGTCATGAACGACACCGGGTCGCGCAGCGCCCGCCGCTCGCCCCGGTAGATGTCGACCACGTACGAGATGTGGTGGAACGTGAAGAACGAGATGCCGATCGGCAGCGCCAGGTGCGCGACCGGGAACGAGCCGCCGAACAGGCCGGTGAAGTAGTCGATCTGCTGCGTGGCGAACCCGGCGTACTTCCAGACCACCAGGATGCCGACGTCGAAGCAGATCACCGCGCTCAGCAGCGCCCGCCGGCGGGACGAGGGCGCCGGCGAGCCCGGTTCGAGCGCCGTGCCGGCCGCGAAGTTGACCACCATGCAGGCCAGCAGCAGCAGGGTGAACGCGCCCGCGCCGCTGGCGTAGAAGATCAGGCTGGCGATCGCGATGATGCCGTTCCGCCAGCTCCTCGGCAGCACCAGCACGGCGAGCAGCACCGCCGGCAGGAAGTACCAGAGGAACAGCGGTGAAGCGAACGACATCGACCTGAAGTCCCCCTGTGCAACCGGATCAGCGTGCTGACCTTAACCGACGCGGTTGGCCCGAAGGAGTGAAACTCCCGCTTCGCACGAGAGACGGTCACGGCTGGTCCTGGCCAGCTGCGCCGGGTTCTCCGGGGCCAGGACCGGCTCCGGGTCAGACGCGGCCCGCGGTGCGGCGGCGCCGCGCGACCTCGGCCAGCAGCACCGCCGCGGCGACCGAGGCGTTCAGCGACTCCACCCCGGCGGCCATCGGGATGGATACCGTCTCGTCGCAGGTTTCGCGTACCAGCCGGGACAGGCCACGGCCCTCGGAGCCGACCACGACCACCAGCGGGTCCGTCGCCAGCGACAGGTCGTCGATCCCGACCGAACCGTCCGCGTCCAGGCCCGCGATCATCAGGCCCTCCTCCGCCCACAGCTTCAGCTGCCGCGTCAGGTTCGTGGCGATCGCGATCGGCATCTTCGCCGCGGTGCCGGCGCTCGTCCGCCACGCGACCGCCGTGATGCCCGCGCTGCGGCGCTGGGGCAGCAGCACCCCGTGCGCCCCGAACGCCGCCGCCGACCGCACCACCGCGCCCAGGTTCCGCGGGTCGGTGACGCCGTCCAGCGCCACCAGCAACGGCGGTTCACCGGAGTTCTGCGCGATCGCCAGCAGGTCGTCCGGGTGGCTGTACTCGAACGGCGGCACCTGCAACCCGAGGCCCTGGTGGACCGCCCGGTTGGTCTTGCGGTCCAGTTCCTCGCGCGGGATCTCCAGAATCGAAATGCCCTTGTCCGCCGCCAGCCGCACGGCTTCGGTGACCCGGTCGTCCGCGTCGATGTTCAGCGCCACGAACAGCGTCGTGCCCGGCACCCCCGCCCGCAGCGCCTCGACCACCGGGTTGCGGCCGGCGATGATCTCCGGCCCTTCGCGCCGGTCCCGAGACTTCTCCGCGCGTGCCGCAGCCGCCGCCGCGCGCTTCTGCGCCGGGTGCCCGGGGCGCATCTCCGCCCGCGGAGTCGGGCCCTTGCCCTCGAGCCCGCGGCGGCGCTGACCGCCGGAGCCGACGACCGCGCCCTTCTTCGTGCCGGTCTTGCGGATCGCACCCCGGCGCTTGGAATTGCCTGCCATTTAAGCTTCTTTCACGGTCCACACGGGACCATCGGGAGTATCTTCGACCGTGATGCCCGCCTTGAGCAGGCGGTCGCGCACGGCGTCGGCCCGGGCGAAGTCCCGTGCGGCGCGCGCCTCCTGGCGCTCCGCGAGCATCGCCTCGACCAACTCGGCCAGTGCGGCCCTCGCCGGCGTCTCCGCCGCCGAGCCCTCCGCCCATTCGGGTGCGAGCGGGTCCAGCCCGAGCACACTCATCATCGCCCGCACCGACCCGGCGGCCGCGCGCGCCTTGGCGTCATCGCCGGAGTCGAGCGCGGCGTTACCCTCGCGCACCAGGTTGTGCACGGCCGCGACCGCCGCCGGGGTGGACAGGTCGTCGTCCATCGCCGTGACGAACTCGGGCGCCAGCTCGCCGGGCTCGACCGTGCCGGTCCGCTGCGCCGCGCGGCGCAGGAAGCCCTCGATCCGCCGGTAGCCCTGCGCGGCCTCGGACAGCGCCCCGTCGGAGTACTCGATCGTGGACCGGTAGTGCGGTTGCACCAGGTAGTAGCGCAGCTCGACGGCGCGGTAGTCGCGCAGCATCGCCTCGATCGAGACGACGTTGCCCAGCGACTTCGACATCTTCTCACCGGACAGCGTCACCCACGCGTTGTGCAGCCAGAACCGCGCGAACGGGTCACCGGCGGCCTGCGACTGGGCACGCTCGTTCTCGTGGTGCGGGAACACCAGGTCGACACCACCGCCGTGGATGTCGAACTCGGCCCCCAGGTACGTGGTCGCCATCGCCGAGCACTCCAGGTGCCAGCCCGGTCGGCCGTCGCCCCACGGCGTCGGCCACGACGGCTCACCGGGCTTCGCGCTCTTCCACAGCGTGAAGTCGCGGGGGTCGCGCTTGCCCTCGGCCAGCGTCTCGCCCTGCTGCACCTCGTCCAGCTTCTGCCGCGACAACGCGCCGTAGCCGGGGAAGGTCGACACGGCGAAGTACACGTCCCCGCCCGCCGCGTACGCGTGCCCGGTGTCGATGAGGCGCTGCATCAGCTCGACCATCTGGGTGACGTGCCCGGTGGCGCGCGGCGCGATGGACGGCGGCAGGCAGCCCAGGACGGTGTACGCCTCCTCGAACGCCCGTTCGTGCGTGGCCGCCCACTCCCACCACGGCCGCCCGGCGTCCGCGGCCTTGGTGAGGATCTTGTCGTCGATGTCGGTGACGTTGCGCACGAAGAGCACGTCGAGTCCACTGTGGATCAGCCAGCGGCGCAGGACGTCGTAGTTCAGAGCGCCGCGGACGTGCCCGATGTGCGGGATGCCCTGCACGGTGGCCCCACAGACGTACATGGACGCCGTTCCGCTACGGGCGGGGTGGAATTCCCGCACGCTCCTGGTCGCGGTGTCGTAGAGATGAAGGGCCACTCCGAAATGGTACGGGTCACGTTCGCGCCGCTCAGAGCACCCCGTGCGTGCGCAGGGCCGTGAGCAGGCCGTCCGGGCGCTCGGCGGTCGGCAGCGGGTCGACGAGGGCGAACGCGCAGCCCAGCGCCGTCGCCCCGCCGTCCGCCTCCGCGCTGTCGCCGACCATCAGCGTGCGCTCCGGCGCGACGCCCAGCCGGTCGGCCAGCAACCGGAAGATCTCGGGTTGCGGCTTGATGAAGCCGTGCTCGAAGGAGAGCACGAACTCGTCGACGAACTCGCCGTAGCCGCGCATGGTGAACGCCGGCCGGATGTCGAAGGCGATGTTGCTCAGCACGCCGACCTTGACCCCCTTGGCGGAGATGGCCTTGAGCGCGGCCTCGGTGTCCGGGTACGGCGTCCACTCCGCGGGATCGTTCAGACGGCGGTACAGCGCCTCGGCCTGCTCGGCGTTCGCGACGCCGGACTTGCGCAGCACCTCGAGGTAGACCTTGCGGTGCAGGACCGGGTCGAGGTCCCGGTTGTCCCACGCGTGCTGGTACTCCTCGGACAGCTCGACGACCTGCCCGGTGGGGGCGGTCATGCGGCGCATCAGCTCGGTCTGGGCCTCGACGTCGAGCGGGGCGCCGTCGGAGCCGGTGAGATCGGAGAGCCAGCTGGGGTCCTGCTCAAGCCGGAAGAGGGTGCCGGAGAAGTCGAACATCACCGCCTGAATCGTCACAGATGACAGGCTACCGGCGATGACCTTGCGGGCGGTGTGAGTTATCCGGCCGGCAGCAGCAACGCGGTGGCGATCGCGGCGATGCCCTCGCCGCGACCGGTCAGACCGAGCCCGTCGGTGGTGGTGCCACTCACGCTGACCGGGCCGCCCGCGGCCTTGCTCAACGCCTCCTGGGCCTCGTCGCGGCGCGTGCCGATCCGCGGGGCGTTGCCGATGACCTGCACCGATGCGTTGCCCAGCTGCCAGCCACCTGCTTCGACCAGCCGCCGCGCCTCGGCCACGAACTCGGTGCCGTGCGCGCCGGCCCAGCGCGGGTCGCTGGTGCCGAACACCGCGCCGAGGTCGCCGAGCCCGGCCGCGGACAGCATCGCGTCGCACAACGCGTGCGCGGCCACGTCACCGTCGGAGTGACCGGCGCAGCCCGCCACGTCCTCCCAGAACAGCCCGGCTATCCAGCACTCGCGGCCCGCCTCGATCGGATGGACGTCGACCCCGGTCCCGACCCTCAACCCTGCTCCTCGAGTAGTGCTTCCGCGACGGCCACGTCGAAGGCCGTGGTGAGCCGGAGCGCGGTGGGGTGCCCGGCCACGGTCCGCACGCTACCGGGGAGGTCCGACAGCGGGTCCGAGCCGCGGGCGCAGACCTTGCCGAGCACGTCGGGGCGGTAACCGACGGGCGTCTGCACGACCCGCAGCCGGTCCCGGTCGGAGGTGCTCTCGATCACCCCGCCGGAGACGAGTTTGACCGTGTCGGTCACGGGTAGCACCGGAACGATCGCCTCTGCCCCGGCGAGCACCGCCTCGGCCACCGCGCGGACGGTGGCGGGCGGCACGAACGGACGTGCGACGTCGTGCACCAGGACGACGTCGGCGGACTCCCCGGCGGCGTCGAGCGCCAGCCGGGCCGACTCGGCGCGGTCGGCCCCGCACGCCAGTACCCGGCACCGGGAACCGGCGCCGGGTACGGCTCGGATGATCACTTCACAGTCCCCGAGCGCGGATTTGGGGACCGCCACCACCAGGCGGTCGGCGCATCCGGACGCCAGCAGACCCGCCACGGCGTGCCGCAGCAACGGCGCACCGTGCACGAGCCTGCAGGGGTCCGGCCCCTCGGGGTCGGCGATGAGTAGCGCTGCCACCTTCATCGCCGGTGTCTCGTTTCGCGGGACGAGCTGTGTCTCATGAGCTCAGCGTGGTGGATGAGCAGAGTGTGCCCGGCCCATCTCGCGAGGTCAGTCCGTGCTCTAGACGGCCGCTGTTTCCAGGACCTCGTCGAGCAGCGTCTCCGCCTTGCCCTCGTCGGTGCCTTCCGCCAGGGCGAGCTCGCTGACCAGTATCTGACGGGCCTTGGCCAGCATCCGCTTCTCGCCGGCGGACAGGCCGCGGTCCTTCTCGCGCCGCCAGAGGTCGCGCACCACTTCGGCCACCTTGTTGACGTCGCCGGAGGCGAGCTTCTCCAGGTTGGCCTTGTACCGCCGAGACCAGTTCGTGGGCTCCTCGGTGTGCGGCGCCCGCAGCACGTCGAAGACCCGGTTGAGGCCGTCCTGGCCCACGACGTCCCGCACGCCCACGATCTCGGCGTTGTCAGCGGGCACGCGAACCGTCAGGTCCCCTTGCGCGACTTTGAGGACGAGGTACTGCTTTTCCTCGCCCTTGATCACGCGGGTCTCGATCGCTTCGATGAGTGCGGCACCGTGGTGCGGGTAGACGACGGTCTCTCCGACCTTGAAAACCATGTGTCCTCTGCCCCTTTCGCTGGCTCCATCTTAGCACGTCGCGAGGGGGGTCACCTAGCGGGCCGAGATCGTCATCGCAGGTCAGGGGCCATCCGGGGGGTTGACAAACCGATAAAGTGCATGCTCATGCAGGTGGTGGGGAACCCTGTCGACATTGTCTTGCTGATCCACTGTGGACGGTAATTCGGCCCCTCGGCGCACGCTCGGTGGCGGGCTTTCCGGCCCTGGTTGACCTACTCCCGCCGGCCCACCACCACCCTCAACGGAGCCGCTTCGCGGCGCAGATAGGATCGGGCCGGTACGGCTTCTAGGAGGGACTGAGACCGTGAGGCTGCAGAAACGTCGTGTGTTCGGCGCGAGCGTGGTCGCCGTGGGTGCCGCCCTGGCTCTCGCCGGGTGCGGGGCCGGGCAGATCGCCCAGACCAGCACCATGCTGCCCGCGGTCAACGGCGCCATGGGCCAGGCGGGCAAGCTCGTGGTGCGGGACGCCGCCCTGGTGAACCGCAACGACTGCGAGCAGGCCTACGCGAGCGGCTCCAGCGCCCCGCTGACGCTGGTCATCGCCAACGACGGCACCGCCGACGACGATCTGGTCAGCGTGAGCAGCCCGAACGCCGCGAACGCCAGCGTCCAGGGCCAGAAGACGGTCGTGGCGGGCAGCAAGCTCCTCGTCGGCCCGGTCACCGAGGGTGAGTCGCTCGTGCAGACGGGGTCCAGCTCCGCCGCGCCGGCCTCGTCCGCCGCGCCGGCCTCGTCCGCCGCGCCGGCCTCGTCCGCAGCGCCGGCCCCGGGGTCCGCTTCGCCGACCGCGGGCCCGACCGGGCAGCCGCCGCGCATCGGCCACGCCGAGGTCGTCCTGCAGAGCCTGAAGTCGGTCGTGTGGCCCGGCCAGCTGGTCCCGGTCACCTTCACCTTCCGCAACTCCGGTTCGGTGACCGTGCAGCTGCCGATCCAGGCGCCCACCGTCCAGCTCAACTGCCAGGCGCCCGCCTCGCAGGAAGCCGGCGGTCACTGAAACTGTCGGTGGTGCCCGCTAGCGTGACCGGTCATGGTCAAGAAGGGCACCAGCTACCGCTGCGGTGAGTGCGGGTACGAGGCCGCCAAGTGGGTCGGCCGCTGCCCGGAGTGCCAGGCGTGGGGCACGATCGAAGAGCGCGGGGACGCGCGCCCGGCGATCGCCCGGGTCGCGGCCGGTGCGCCGAGCGCGCCCGCCCGGCCGATCGGTCAGGTCGACGTGGAGGCCGCTCGCGCCCGCACCACCGGGGTGGGCGAGCTGGACCGGGTGCTCGGCGGCGGACTGGTGCCCGGTGCGGTCGTGCTGCTGGCCGGCGAGCCCGGGGTCGGCAAGTCGACCCTGTTGCTCGAGGTGGCCTACCAGTGGGCCCGCGGCGGGACGGGGCCCGCGCTGTACGTCACCGGTGAGGAGTCCGCGGGTCAGGTGCGGCTGCGCGCCGAGCGGACGAAGAACGTGCACGAACGCGTGTTCCTCGCCGCGGAAAGCGATCTGTCGGCGATCCTCGGGCACGTCGACGCGGTCAAGCCGGGTGTGCTGATCGTCGACTCGGTGCAGACCATGGCATCCCCGCAGGTCGAGGGCGCGCCGGGCGGGGTCACGCAGGTCCGGGCCGTCACGGCCGGGCTGGTCGCGCTCGCCAAGGAACGCGGGCTGCCGGTCGTGCTGGTCGGGCACGTCACGAAGGACGGCTCGGTCGCCGGCCCGCGCGTGCTGGAGCACCTGGTGGACGTGGTGCTGCACTTCGAGGGCGACCGGCATTCCACGCTGCGCCTGGTCCGCGGTGTGAAGAACCGGTTCGGGCCCGCGGACGAGATCGGCTGCTTCGAGCTGCGCGAGGACGGCATCGTCGGCGTGCCGGATCCGTCGGGGCTGTTCCTGAACCGGCGGGAGGACGCGGTGCCGGGCACCGCGGTCACGGTCACCGTCGAGGGCAAGCGGCCACTGCTGTGCGAGGTGCAGGCACTGGTGTCCAGCGCCGGTGCGCCGCAGCCCAGGAGGGCCGTGAGCGGCCTGGATTCGGCGAGGGTGGCGATGGTCCTCGCGGTGCTGGAGAAGCGCGGTGGGATCAGGCTGGGCGACCGGGACGTGTATTCGGCGACGGTCGGCGGGATGAAGGTCACCGAGCCGGCCGTCGACCTCGCGGTGATCCTCGCGCTGTGGTCGTCGGTGCGGGACGTGGCGCTGTCGCCGCGGCTGGTGGTCGTCGGCGAGGTCGGGCTGGCGGGGGAGATCCGCCGGGTCACCGGGGCCGGACGGCGGCTGGCCGAGGCGGCGCGGCTGGGCTTCACGCACGCGCTCGTGCCGCCGGACCCGGGGAAACTGCCGGACGGCATCCGCGTGCTGGAGGTCGACTCGGTGGCCGCGGCGCTGCACGCGGCCAACCACGCCTGACGTCCGCGGCCGCGTTGGCCACCCGGCCCGGACGTGACGAAGGCCCCCTCCGGCTCCGGAGGGGGCCTTCGACGACGATCGGGTCAGGCGGACAGCAGCTTCGCGCACCGGATCAGGCCCAGGTGCGAGTACGCCTGCGGGTGGTTGCCCAGCGACCGTTCCGCCACCGGGTCGTACTGCTCGGGCAGCAGACCCGTCGGGCCGGCCGCGTCGACCAGCTGCTCGAACAGCTCCTCGGCCTCGGTGCGGCGCCCGGTCAGCAGGTACGCCTCGATCAGCCACGCGGCGCACAGGTGGAACCCGCCCTCACCGCCCGGCAAACCGTCGTCCCGGCGGTACCGGTAAACGGTCGAGCCGCTGCGCAGCTCGGCCTCGATCGCGGTCACCGTGGACTGGAACCGCTCGTCCGACGGGTCGATCAGCCCGGACAGCCCGACGAACAGCGACGCCGCGTCCAGGTCGGTGCCGTCGTAGGCCGTGGTGAACGCCTGGACCTCGTCGTTCCAGCCGTGGGTGAGCACGTCCCGGGCGATCTCCTCACGCAGCTCCGGCCACCCGGCCGGGATCTCCCGCCCGTACACCTCGCCGAGCTTGATCGCGCGGTCCACCGTCACCCAGCACATCACGCGCGAGTACACCCGGTGCCGCGGCACGTGCCGCTCCTCCCAGATGCCGTGGTCCGGCTCGGACCAGCGCCGCGTCACCGCCTCGGCCATGGCGCGCACCAGCTGCCAGTCCTCGTCCCGCAGCTCGCCGCGCACCTGCGCCAGCTCGGCCACCAGCTCCACGACCGGGCCGAACACGTCCAGCTGCACCTGGTGGTTCGCCAGGTTGCCGACCCGCACCGGGCGCGAACCCGCGTACCCGGGCAGCGAGTCGATCACCGCCTCGGCGCCCAGCTGGTTGCCGTTGATCGTGTACAGCGGGTGCAGCCGCTCCGGGCCGGCCAGCGTCGACAGCACGCCGTGCAGCCACCGCAGGTACCCCTCGGCCTCGGTCAGCGAGCCCAGCCCCACCAGCTCGCGCACCGTGAACGCGGCGTCGCGGATCCAGCAGTAGCGGTAGTCCCAGTTCCGCACGCCGCCGATCTCCTCGGGCAGCGACGTGGTGGCGGCCGCCAGCACCGCGCCGGTGTCGGCGTTGCACAGGCCGCGCAGCGTCAGCGCCGACCGCGCGACCAGCTCCGACTCGACGTTGGGCAGCTTCAGCGTGGTGGCCCAGTCGCTCCAGTAGGCGCCGGCGCGGGCGCGGCGCTCCGCTTCGGACGAGTCGTGCGCCCCGAGATCCGTGGTGCCGCACCGCAGTTCGAGTACGACCGGCTCGTCCTGGGTGGGCTGGACCAGCGCGGTCGCGGTGTCGTGCAGCCCGTCGGAGGTGATCTCCCAGGCCACACCCGGCGAGCGCAGCACGATCGGCTCGGACGTGCCCAGCACGCGCAGGCCCTCGGGGTCGGCCACCAGCCGCACCGGCACGCCACCGAACTCCGGTCGCGGCGCGAACACCACGGACGCCGCGGCCGTGCCGGAGATGACACGCACCAGGTCGGTGCGGTGCGGTGGGCCGTCCGGTTCGAGGTAGTCCGTCACCAGCAGCCGCGACCAGCGGGTTTCCACGGTCATCGTGTTCGGCAGGTACCGCTGGCCCAGCGGCAGGCCGTTGTGGTGCGGTTTGATCGAGAAGTGGCCGGCGCCGGTGCCGCCGAGCAGGTCGGCGAACACCGCTGGGGCGTCCGGGCCGGGGTGGCACATCCAGGTCAGCCGGGCGTCCGGGGTGACGAGGGCGACCGCGCGCTCGTTGGACAGCATGGACAGCCGCTCGATCGGCGGAGCCTGCTCACCGTAGAGCCAGTTGCGGCGCTCCTCCAGCATGAACGCCAGGACCGTGGCGACGTCCTCGGTGCCGGGCACCGTGTACGCCGCCAGCGTCTCGCCGTCACCGACCTTGACGCCGACGTCCGGCCCGGACAGCCGGGCGAACGCCTTCTCGTCGGTGACGTCGTCACCGAGGAAGATCGCCGCGGTGGCGCCGACCTGGTGGCGCAGTGTGTCCAGCGCACGGCCCTTGTCGGTCTGCACGACGGCCAGCTCGACGACCTCCTTGCCGTCGGTGGTCGTCACACCCTCCCACGTGCACGGTCCACTGTGGACCTCGTCGAGCACGCGGCGGGCGGCGTCCCGGTCGGCGCGGCGGACGTGCACCGCGATGCTGGCCGGCTTGACCTCCAGCGACACACCCGGCACGTCACCGGCGATGCGTTCCAGCTCCGCCTCGACCCGCCGGTGCAGGTCGCGGGCCTGGGCGTCGAGCTCGTGCACGAAGCCGATGTCGAATTCGGAACCGTGGCTGCCCACGAGGTGCACCTCGTGCGGCAGTCGCGACAGGATGGCGAGGTCGCGCAGCGCCCGGCCGGAGATGACTGCGGTCGTCGTCTCGTGCAGCCCGGCCAGCGAGCGCAGCGCGCCCACCGACTCGGGCAGCGGGCGCGCCTCGTCCGGGTTGGTCACGATCGGAGCCAAGGTCCCGTCGTAGTCGCAAGCGACCAGCAAACGCGGCGTGCGAGCGATCTGCACGATCGCACGGCGCAGCTCAGCGGGCAGGGACTCGGCGGTCACCACTCCTCCTTAAGGAGCTCAAAAGCTTTTAGCTACAGGTGGGCCACTCAGGCGGCCGGTTCGGACCCGAGCGCTTCGAGGAACGACCGTGCCCACCTGTCGACGTCGTGGGTGAGGACCTGACGCCGCAACGCGCGCATCCGGCGTCTGCCCTCGGCAGGGTCGAGCGTAATGGCCGCCTCCAGGGCGTTCTTCACCCCGTCGAGATCATGCGGGTTGACGAGAAAAGCGCTGGTCAGCTCGGCGGCGGCACCGGCGAACTCGGAGAGCACGAGCGAGCCACCGAGGTCGTGACGGCACGCGACGTACTCCTTGCAGACCAGATTCATCCCATCGCGCAGCGGGGTGACGACCATGACGTCGGCCGCGCTGTAGAACGCGGCGAGTTCCTTGCGGTCCACCGACTGGTGCAGGTAGTGCACGACCGGGTGACCGACGCGGGCGAACTCGCCGTTGATCCGGCCCACCATCTGCTCGATCTCGGTGCGCATCCGCTGGTAGTGCTCGACGCGTTCCCGGCTGGGGGTGGCCAGCTGGACGAAAGTGACGTCCTCGGGCTGGACACGGCCCTCCTGGAGCAGTTCGTGCAGAGCCTGCAGGCGCAGGTCGATGCCCTTCGTGTAGTCCAGGCGGTCGACCCCCAGCAGGACCGTCCTCGGGTTGCCCAGGTCGCGGCGCAGCTGGGCGGCCCGCTCCGACACCTCCTTGGTGCGGGCGAGCGAGTCGAGGCCGGCGGCGTCGATCGAGATCGGGAACGCCCCGACCCGGACCGTCCGGTTGCCGACCTGCATCATGCCCGGCCGGGACCGCACGCCGACCGCGCCGCGGCTCGGTTCGAGCCCGAGCAGCGTGCGGGCCAGCCACAGGAAGTTCTGCGCGCCGCCCGGCCGGTGGAACCCGACCAGGTCGGCACCGATCAGGCCGCGCACGATCTCGGCCCGCCACGGCAGCTGCATGAACAGCTCCACCGGCGGGAACGGGATGTGCAGGAAGAACCCGATGCGCAGGTCCGGCCGCAGTTCCCGGAGCATGCTCGGCACCAGTTGCAGCTGGTAGTCCTGCACCCACACGGTGGCGCCCTCGGCCGAGACCTGCGCGCTGGCCTCGGCGAAGCGGCGGTTGACCTGGACGTAGGACTCCCACCAGCCGCGGTCGAACACCGGCGGCGCGACCACGTCGTGGTACAGCGGCCACAGCGTGGCGTTGGAGAAGCCCTCGTAGTAGTCGCGGACCTCTTCGGTGGACAGCGACACCGGGTACAGGACCAGGCCCTCGTCGCTGAACGGGTCGACGTCCACGCCCGGCACGCCCGGCCAGCCGACCCAGGCGCCCTTGCGCGAGCGCAGGAACGGTTCCAGCGCCGACACCAGCCCGCCCGGGCTCGCGGTCCAGCGCTGGTTGCCGTCGGCGGTCCGTTCGAGGTCGACGGGCAGCCGGTTGGCGACCACGACGAAGTCCGCCGAGGCCGTGCCGATCCCTGGTTCGCTCACGTGGACATGCTCCCTTGTCGTCCGCTGGAACACTATCTCGCGCCGGCGAACCAGGATCCACCGCGCGGTGGCTCAAGGACGGCTACTCCAGTCGCCGCTCGCTCGTCTGCAGCGGACCCGCCATGCGGGGGCCCGCGAGCTTCCGTTCGAGACGGCCGAGACCGGTGCGGACCGGCTGCGCGAGGTACTCCCCGAGTACCACACCGGCGGCCAGCGCAAGCCCGATCGCGGCCGCTTTGATCAGCGTCGCGAGGTTGCCGTTGCTCTGGGTGGCCAGTTCATACAGGCCACGGTACGTGGACAGACCGGGCAGCAACGGGGTGATCCCGGACACCGCGACGACCAGCGGAGTCACCTTCAACCGGCGGGCGAGCACACCGCCGGAGAAGCCCACCACGATCGCCGCCACAGCCGAGGAGGTGATGACGTCGAAGCGGCCCACGATCACCAGCGCGCCGTACACGCCGGCACCGATCGCACCGGCCGCGGCCGCCACCAGCATGGACCGCATCGTCGAGTAGCTGGCGAGCGCGAAGCACGCCGCCGCGGCCGCCCCCGCGGGCACGATGACCAGCAGGCTGTTGGCCGTCTGCGCGGGCAGCACCGGTTCCGCCGGGGCGAACCCGAGGGCCTTGGCGATGTTCAGCGCGAGCGCGACACCGGTGATCAGCCCGGCACTCATCAGGACCGTTTCCATGGTGCGGCCCGCGGCGGTGACGTTGTAGCCGGTGATGGCGTCCTGCACGGCGGAGACCGTGGACAGACCGGACAGCAACACGGTGATGGCCGCCGCGGCGACCAGCGTGGAGAAGCGCGCCGGGACGAGACCGGTGTTCACCGCGACGGTCGCCAGCCCCGTCGCCACCAGGCCGCCGACGGCCTGCTGGAAGAAGAACGGCAGCGCGACGCGGTTCAGCAGCCGGCCGAGCCGGTCGATGAGCGCGGAGATGATCAGCGCGCCGACCGCGACGTCCGCGGTGCCGCTGAGCAGCAGGGTGATGAAGAAGGCCATGCCGCCCCAGGCCAGCGTGGCGACCCAGCGCGGGTAGGGGTGCGGCGCCGTGGTGATCCGGTGCAGCTCGGTGTACGACTCTTCGGCGCTGAGGTTGCCGCGCAGGATCTGCTGGACGAGCATCTCCGTCTGCGACAGACGGGTGTAGTCGAGGCTGCGCGACCGGACCACCCGCAGAGCGGTGATCGGGTTCGCGTCGGTGCCCCGGTGGCAGGTGACGGTGATGGACGTGAAGATCACGTCCACCTCGCAGTGCGGGAGACCGAAGGCGGCGGTCAACGACAGGATCGTCGCGGTCACGTCCGACGCGCCCGCCCCGCTGGCCATCTGCACCTCGCCGATGCGCAGGACCAGGTCGAGCACGAAGTTGACGGTCGCCTCGTCGGGCAGGGCGGGACCGAGTTCGGTGGTCGCGTCCGGCGCCGGCTGATCGCCGGTCGGCGCTTCCAGGATGTGCCAGGCCCGGCGCCGCGGCTCGGTCGATCGCCGCCGCCGGTTGGCCTTGTCGACGCCCGGATCCACCGGCGCCTCGAGAATGTGCCAGCCGCGCCTGCGGGTCACCGGGCCCCGGACGCGCTGGGTGCTGTTCATGCGGCCGTCACCTCCTTGATTTGGCCTCCCGGCTGGCCCATCGCCTGGATCACGCCGGTCGTTGCAAAGGGGCAACCGTGGCGTGCGCCACTCAGCCGATCATCCACGAAACCGGAGGGCCCGGCAGCGGTTGCTAGGATGGCCCCGGCCAGGCCGACTTAGCTCAGCTGGTAGAGCAGCTGTCTTGTAAACAGCAGGTCAGGGGTTCGAGCCCCCTAGTCGGCTCCCCGTGCGGCCAGGGTGTTTCCCCGCGAGAGGAGACACCCTGGCCGGCTCGTCCCAGCTTCAGGCTCGCCCGAACCCGTGGTAGCAACGTTAGGCAGCCCGCGCGCATTCCCGTGACCTGCGCGAACGGGCCGAAGTCAGGGACCTGCGCCGCCGGCGACACGCGCACGGCGGACTTCTACGCCGGACTCGGTTTCGACCGGGTCGCGGAGCTGCCCGGTTCCGGTGATCGGCATCGAGGTCGACGACGTCGAAGAGGCGGCGCGCTATTGCGAGAGGCCGCTCTCGGCTCTGCCCGGGGGCGGAGGAGAGCCACGACCACCGCGATTCGTTCGGTCGCCGTCACGTCGGTCATCGTCATGACGGTAGAAGCTCGAGTTAACTCAAAGACAAACCGCGACTCACGCTGTCGGGAGGGCAAACACGCCGCCCGCGACGGCGAACACGCTGCCCGGAGCGGCGAACACGCTGGAACCTTTCGGTGATCTTCGCTGCGCGCATGTCCGCAACGTGTGGACGGAATTATCCGGGTATCGAAGTACCGATTTCGATCGCTCGTTCGGCGGACGCCGAGAGCCCGATTGGTCCCATATGGTGCGGCCGGGAGGAATGCATGGAGCGAGAAATCGGCGGTGCGGGCGGTGGTTCCAAACCCGGGCGCGGCAAGAAGACCGGGCGGGTGGTCGCCGCCGCCGCGCTGGTCGGCGTGGTGGGCGTGGGTGGCGGTGCGGTGAGCCTGGGCGGCGGTGCCGCGGTCGAGGGGGCGGTGGCCGATTCCGGGGCGAACGCCGTGGCCGGCCGCGGGCTGAACGCCAGGAAGGCGGACGGCAAACGCTCCGCCGAGCGCGGCAAGCCGGACGAGGCGTGGCAGCGACTCGGGTTGCGCGGGGTGCGGAAAGCGGTGCGCCAGGACGCGTCCTGCCTGTTCCAGTCGACCGGTGAGATCCGCGAATTCTTCCTGCGCACACCGTGCACCGCGCTGGAGCGGCGATTGCTCGCCGTGGGGGACGGCGACGGGAACACGGCGCTGATCTCCGTGGTCTGGGTGAGTTTCCGCTCGCGCGGCCAGGCACGCGACTTCGACCGGCTCGAAAAGGTTCACGGCAACGGCGACATCGTCCCGCTCGGCGCTGCGTTGATCGAAATGGCGGACGTCCGGTTCACGGCGCGGCACTTCGATTCCCGGGTGCGCGGCAACACGGTCGTCATCGCCGAGTCGGAGTGCGCGACCGGCCGGGTCAGTGGTGCCGTGCTGGACGCCCTGGCCGAGGTGGCGGTGCACCTGCCGCGCAGCTGACGGGTAACACCGGCGCCAGGCCGGTGGTCCGATGAAGAGCCCTAAGCCTCTGGTCGCGCGGCCCGTGCCGGGTGTGCACTGCCGGACGCGGCCGAGGCCGGAGTCGGCGGGCGCCACCCGCCCGGCGCGGCCGGAAGGAGGCACTCATGACTGCCGACGAGCGACGTGAGCGCATGCGCCGGGTGCTGGACCTGATGTGGAACCAGGGTGAGCTCGCCGCCTGCGCGGACCTGTGCGCCCCGAACTGCACGTTCCACGACCCGAGCTTCGAGGTCGACGGCGTCGAAGGGTTCCAGCGCCAGGTCCGCGAGCTGCGCACGGCGAACCCGGACCTGCACATGGACATCCACGACGTGGTCGTCGAGGGCGACCTGTGCGCGGTGCGGTGGACCATGGGCGGCACGGCACGGGCGGAGTTCCGCGGGCTGCCTGCGACCGGCAAGACCTACGTGATGAGCGGGATGCTGTTCGGCAAGTGGGCCGACGACCGCGTCGTGGAGATGTGGACCAACTACGACCTGCTGGGCGCACTGCAGCAGCTCGGGATCATCCCGGAGATGGCCTCGCGCGAATCCGCGGGCTGAGGTCACTCCAGTTCGGCCAGGCGCAGCCGCAGGTGCGCCACCAGCGGTTCGCTCAGGCCGAGCGCCAGGGCCCGCCGGTACGCGGCCCGCGCGGCTTCGGTGTCGCCGAGGCGGTGCAGCAGCTCCGCGCGGGTCGCGTGCCACCAGGGGTAGCGCGTGAGCCCGGGAATCGCGTCCACCAGGGACAGACCGGCGGCCGGGCCGTCGCGCTCGGCCACCGCCGCCGCCCGGTTCAACCGGGCCACCGGGGAATCGGCCACCTCCAGCAGCACGTCGTACCACGAGATCAACGCGTCCCAGTTCGTCTCGGCATAGGTGGGTGCCAGCGCGTGGCAGGCCGCGATCGCGGCCTGCACCAGGTACTCCTCCGGCGCCGCCGCGCGCTGCAGTCCGCGGCCCAGGTACGACACGCCCTCCTTGATGGCGGCCACGTCCCAGCGCGACCGGTCCTGGTCGGGCAGCAGCACCGGCACCCCGTCGGCATCCACCCGGGCGGCGCGGCGCGAGTTCTGCAGCAGCAGCAACGCGAGCAGGCCCAGCGCGGTCGGCTCGTCCGGCATCAGCCCGGCCAGCAGCCGGGCCAGCCGGATCGCCTCGTCGGCCAGTTCGGCCCGCACCAGGTCGGTGCCCGCGGCTGCGGCGTAGCCCTCGTTGAAGATCAGGTACACCGTCGCCGCCACGCCCGCGAGCCGGTCCGGCAGCTCGGCCGCTGCGGGCACGCGATACGGAATGCAGGCCTGCGTGATCTTCTGCCGGGCGCGGGTCAGGCGTTTGGCCATCGTCGCCTCCGGCACCAGCAGCGCCCGCGCGACCTCCGCCGTCGACAACCCGCCCAGCGTCCGCAGCGCCAGCGCCACCTGGGCTTCCAGCGACAGCGCCGGGTGGCAGCAGGTGAACACCAGCCGCAGCAGGTCGTCCGGCACGGTTTCGACCGGCTCCGGTTCGACGAACGGCATCGCCGTCGCCTCCTTCCCGGACCGCGCCGCCTCGCGGCGGAACAGGTCCACCGCCCGCCGCTTCGCCGTGACCAGCAGCCAGCCGCGCGGGTTGTCCGGCACCCCGTCCCGCGGCCAGGTCTCCAGCGCCCGTACCACGGCGTCCTGCACCGCGTCCTCGGCCAGCCCGACGTCGCCGGTGACGCGGATCAGCGTGGCCAGCACCCGGGTCCCCTCGTCCCGCACCAGCCGCGCGACCGCGTCACCGGCCTCCATGATCAAAACCGGTCAGAACTCGATCACCGGGCGGATCTCCACGACCCCGTCCCACGCCGCCGGGAGCCGTGCCGCGAGCCGCACGGCCTCGTCGAGGTCCGCGCATTCGAACAGGTAGAACCCGGTCAACGCCTCTTTCGTCTCGGCGTAGGGGCCGTCGCTGGTCAGGACGTCCCCGCCCTTGCCCCCGGACACGCGCACGGTGGTCGCGGTCGAGGTCGGGTAGAGGGCCTTACCGCCGCGGATCACGGCCGCCGCGGCCGCGCCGAAGTCCAGGTACTCCTGGGTGGTCTCCGCGTGCTCGGGCGCCGACCAGTCGACGTCCGCGGTGTAGAGCAGGGCGGCATAGGTGGGCATGGCTGCTCCTCGGGTGTGCGCACCGGCGCCGGTCGCCGGTGTTCACGATAAGGACGAACAGCCTCCCGCCGCGCTGGACAACGCGGACGGATTTGTTTTCCGGCCGGGCGGCAGCGCTACTTGGTGATGCGGCCCAGCGCGCGGACCACCGCGATGCAGCGGTTCTCGATGTAGTCCATGCCCGCGGCTTCGGCGATGCGCCGCGCCTCCGGGGAGACGATGCCCTGCTGCAACCACAGCGCCCTGGCCCCGATCGCGGCCGCCTGCTCGGCCACCGCCGGTGCCTCCGGGGCGGGGCGGAACACGTCGACGAGGTCCACCGGTTCGGGGATGTCGGCCAGGGACCGGTAGACCTTCTCGCCCAGGAGTTCGTCGGCCGAGGGGTGCACCGGGATGATCCGGAACCCGGCCGCCTGCATCGCGGCCGGAACCGAGTGCGCGGCCTTCGCCGGGTCGCGGCTCAGCCCCACCACGGCGATCGTGTTCGCAGCTTTCAGGATGTCTTCGCCCAGATCGGCCATACCCTGCCAAACCGCCGCCGACCAGGCGTTATTCCACGGGCAGGCCCCGGGCCGCCCGGAACCGCGCCACCAGGTCCATCGCGACCCGCGGGTCGAACGCCATCTGCTGCCGGGCCAGCGCGAGCAGCTGTGGTTCACCGCCGGGCACGCGGTGCAGCCGGTCCTGGGTGAGGTCGTCGGTGAACACGTCGCGGATCGTCGCGCAGAACAGCAGGTACGCGGCGGCCTGGGCACGCAGGTCCGGCAGGCCCGGACCGCTGCTGATCTTCGCCCCGAGCGCGCGCAGCTCGCCGGGTCCCTCCGTCGCCGGGATCGCCACCAGGTCGGCGATCAAGCTCGACCGTTCCGGTGACGGCTCGGCGCCGCGGGCCGCGCCGGTGAACGCGTGCGCCTTGCGTTCCAGCTCCCGCCGGACCAGCAGCGCGGCGACCGCGCTCAACGTCTGCCCGGCGGGGATGTCGAGCAGATCGACGACCGTGCGGCGCAGGTCGCGCGGCAGGCCGCCGGAGAGGCAGTGGCACAGGCACCCGAACTGTTCCGGCAACCCGGGCACCCGGCGGCTGATCCACGCCCGGCTGTCCGCGGGGGTGAAGTTGTCCAGCCGCACCATTTCCGAGAAGGCGCTGTCGAACGCGTCCCGCGCCGGGATGCCGCGGCGCTCGAACGAGACGACGGCGTCGTCGGACACCGACACCAGGAACAGGCACCCGGGCACGTCGAACACGCCCTTGATGTCGTTGACCAGCTCCTGGGCCTTCTGCGGGTCGGCGATCTTGTCCAGCTCGTCGACCGCGATCACGACCCGGTCGGTCACGTCCGCGGCCCGCAGGACCCCGGCCGCGTATTCGGCGAACGCGCGGAACTCGTCGACCACCTCCGGGTAGCTCAGCTGCTGCTCGGCGCTCTGCGCCGACCGGGTCCAGCCGGCCTCGCCCTGGAGCGGCAGGGCGAGCTTGCCGGACCAGCCGGTCGTGTAGGTCTGCAGGAACCGGATGCGGCGCAGCTGCTGCCCGGCCACCGCACGAAGCTCCCGCAGCCGCGGATCGGCGGCCCGTGGCACCGGCCGCACCCCGCGGGCCACCCGGACGCCGAGCGCGACCAGGTTCGCCACGATCACCAGCGCCACGAGACCGGCGAGCACCAGCACCGCGACCCGCCACCCGGTCAGATCGCCGGTCAGCGGGGGCGGGTCGGTGACGAACCGCACCGGCGACCGTCCCCACGCCCAGCTGCCGAGCAGGACGGTCACCGTCAGCGCGGCGAGGTGGCCGAGCAGCCGGCGCAGCAGGTGTGCCAGCCGTTCCCGCCGCCGCACGGGCGCCACCAGCCGCGTGAACGTCGCCCACCGCTGCGGCCGTTCGGTGCCGTGCGTGCGGGTGATGACCTCCTTGCAGAGCAGTGCGTGCAGGTACAGCACGAAGTCGCGGGCCTCGTAGCGGGCGGGTGCGGAGGCGATCGCGGCGAGTGGTGGCCGGGCCGGATCGCCGAGCACGCCAGTGGCGACGAGCCGGATCGCGGTGCTCTTGCCGGCCCCGCGGTGTCCGGCCAGCGCGATGGCCCCGGTCTCGGACCGGGTGACGGCGGTGCGCAGCCGGTCGACGGCCGCGGTGAGCACCGGCGGGGCGGTCGGTGAGTCGGTGTAGAGGTCCTGGATCGCGCGGTAGGTGAACTCGGTGCTGTCCGGCGGGATCCGCGTGGCCTCGAGGTAGCGGAGCAACGCCGGCCAGACGATCCGCTCGGCGGCGTGCACGCGCCACAGGTGGTCAACCGGGAGCGTGACGACCCGGGTGAGGAGCCCGTGCAGCGGCTCGACCCAGCGGGACCCGGCCCGGGAGGCGATCGCGAGCACGGCGAGATAACCGGCCACCCCGACCAGCGCCGACCACCACGGCAGGTTCGGCCAGGCGCGGACCAGCAGCAAGTGGTAGCCGAACACCGCGGCGAATCCGGCGGCGAGCCGGACGTGGTCCAGTGCGCCGAGCCGCGGGTACTCGTCGGCCAGCCGGGACACGATGACCCCGTCGAAGGAGGGGTCGCGCAGGAACCCGGCCCTGCCCTCGGCGAGCTGGTCCGCCAGGTCCAGGTCCTGGCCGAGCGCCTCCCGCGCCGCGCGCAGCGGGATGCGCTGTTCGGCCAGCATCCCGCGGGCCCGGTCGGAGAACAGGACGGCGGTGATCAACGCGTCGTCGTCCCCAGCCGCCACGGGTGATCAGCTTAGTCAGCGCACCACCACGACGTGCTCCCCGCGCGGGACGAACTCGCCGATCACCGGGGCACCGGGGATCTCCCCGGCCAGCAGCAGGCCGCCCGAGGTCTGCGCGTCAGCCAGCAGCAGGGCCTCCTCCTCGGGCACCGCGGACAGGTCGGTGTGCGGCCGGACCCAGTCGAGGTTGCGCCGGGTGCCCCCGCTGACGTGCCCCGCCGCCAGCGCCGGCCGTGCACCATCCACATAGGACACGGCGGCGGCGTCGACCACCGCGGTCACCCCGCTGGCCCGCGCCATCTTGTAGAGGTGCCCGAGCAGGCCGAACCCGGTCACGTCCGTGGCGGCGGTGATGCCGGCTTCGAGTGCGGCGCGGGCGGCCGGGGCGTTGAGCGTCGTCATCACCTCGACCGCCTCCGGGAACCGCTCACCGGTCGCCTTGTGCCGCGAGTTGAGCACCCCGATGCCGAGCGGTTTGGTCAGCGACAACGGCATCCCGGCCCGGGCCGCGTCGTTGCGCAGCAGCCGGTCCGGATCGCCGGTACCGGTCACCGCGAGACCGTACTTCGGCTCCGGGTCGTCCACGCTGTGCCCGCCGGCGAGGTGGCAGCCGGCCTCGGCGCAGACGTCCGCCCCGCCGCGCAGCGCCTCCGCCGCCAGCTCGAACGGCAGCACCTCCCGCGGCCAGCCGAGCAGGTTCACCGCCACGACCGGGCTGCCGCCCATCGCGTAGACGTCCGACAGCGCGTTGGCCGCCGCGATCCGCCCCCAGTCGTAGGCGTCGTCGACCACGGGCGTGAAGAAGTCGGTGGTCGCGATGAGGGCGAGCCCGTCCTGGATCCGCACGGCCGCCGCGTCGTCCCCGTCGTCCAGTCCGACCAGCAGCTCCCCGGCCGGGGCGGACGGCTGCCGCCCGACCAGCCCGCGCACCACGTCCTCCAGCTCGCCGGGCGGGATCTTGCAGGCGCACCCGCCGCCGTGCGCGTACTGCGTCAGTCGGTAGCCCATGTGCACATCGTGCCGTGCTCGCGCTGCGCCGGCCGCCCGAAGTTGCGATCATGGGGGTGTCCCCCAGGGAGGCGTATCCGGTCTGGTGGCCGGCGCGGTCTTCAAAACCGTTGAGCGGCAGGCGCTGTCGCTGGCGGGTTCGATTCCCGTCCGCCTCCGCCACCCAGGGAGGAGCGAGGAGTGGCCGACCCCCGTCGCCGGGTGCCGCGGACCGACGCGCTGCTCGCGCACCCGCGCCTGGCCGCGGCCGAGCGGGTGCTCGGCCGCAGCCTGGTGAAGGCCGCCGTGGTGGCGGCGCAGGACCGTGCGCGGGCCGGGGAGATCGAGCCGGAGCAGGTCGCCGAGCAGGCGATCGCGGCGTTGCCGGCGGCGGCGACGACCTTGCGGCCGGTGGTCAACGCGACCGGTGTCCTCGTGCACACCAACCTCGGCCGGGCGCCGCTGTCCCGGGCCGCACTGGACGCCGTGGTCACCGCGGGCCGGGGCACCGACGTCGAGTTCGACCTCGCCACCGGCCGCCGCGCCCGCCGTGGGCGTGGGGTGCTCGCCGCGCTCGCCGAGGCGGTGCCGGCCGCGGGCGCGGTGCACGTGGTCAACAACAACGCGGCGGCGCTGCTGCTCGCCGCGCTCGCGCTCGCGCCGGGCAAGGAGATCGTGATCAGCCGGGGTGAGCTGGTCGAGATCGGCGACGGGTTCCGCATCCCCGAGCTGCTGGAGTCCACCGGCGCCCGGCTGCGTGAGGTGGGCACCACCAACCGGACGAGCCTGCGCGACTACTCGGCGGCGCTGGGCCCGGACACCGGGTTCGTGCTCAAGGTGCACCCGTCGAACTTCCGGGTCACCGGGTTCACCGCGGAGGTGCCGGTGTGCGAGCTGGCGACCCTCGGCGTGCCGCTGGTGGCCGACATCGGGTCCGGGCTGCTGGCCCCGCACCCGGTGCTGCCGGACGAACCGGACGCGACCACGGCGCTGCGCGACGGCGCGGACCTGGTGACCGCCAGCGGCGACAAGCTGCTGGGTGGCCCGCAGGCCGGGCTGCTGCTGGGTTCCGCCGATCTGGTGGAGAAGCTGCGCCGGCACCCGGCGGCGCGCGCGTTGCGGGTGGACAAGCTGACCTTGGCCGCGCTGGAGGCCACCGTGCGGGGTCCGGAGCCGCCGGTGGCGCGGGCGCTGGCCGCGGACGTGGCGGACCTGCGCCGGCGGGCCGAGGCGCTGGCCGTGCGGATGCCCGGCGCCACCGTCGAGTCGTGCCGCGCCGCGGTCGGCGGCGGTGGCGCGCCGGGCGTCGAGCTGCCGTCGGTGGCGGTGAGCCTGCCCGGATCGTGGGCGGAACCGCTGCGCACCGGCTCGCCGTCCGTGGTGGGCCGGGTCGAGCGCGGCCGGTGCCTGCTGGACCTGCGCTCGGTCGACCCGGACGAGGACGAACTGCTGGTCGCGGCGGTGCGGGCGTGTACGTCGTAGCGACGGCGGGGCACGTCGACCACGGCAAGTCGACGCTGGTGGAGCGGCTCACCGGCACCTGGCCGGACCGGCTCGCCGAGGAGCAGCGCCGCGGCCTGACGATCGAGCTGGGCTTCGCGTGGACGGAGATCGACGGGCGGCGGCTGGCCTTCGTGGACGTGCCCGGTCACGAACGGTTCGTCCCGAACATGCTGGCGGGGGTCGGGCCGGTGCCGGCGGTGGTGTTCGTCGTCGCCGCGGACGAGGGGTGGATGCCGCAGTCGGCCGAGCACCTGGCGGCGTTGCGGGCGCTCGGTGTCCGGCACGCGCTGCTCGTCGTGACGAAGGCGGATCTGGCCGACCCGCGGCCCGCGCGGGAGGAAGCGCTTTCCCACCTGGCGGCCCTGGGCCGGTGCGACGCGGTGGCCGTCGGGCGGGGCGGGGACCTGGGGCCGTTGCGGCGGGCGTTGTGCGCGCTGGTCGACCGGTTGCCCGCGCCCGATCCGGCGGCGGACGTCCGGCTGTGGGTGGACCGGGCGTTCACGGTGCGCGGCGCCGGGACGGTGGTGACCGGGACGCTGGCCGGCGGCACCCTGCGGGCCGGGGACGAGCTGGAGCTCGCCGGGGAGCGGGTGAGCGTGCGTGGCTTGCAGGCGCTCGGGACCGGGGAACGCGAGGTGACGGCGGTCGCGCGGGTCGCGGTGAACCTGCGCGGTGTGGACCGCGGCCAGGTGCGGCGGGGCGATGCCCTGCTCACCCCGGGGGCGTGGGTGCACACGTCGGAGGTGGACGTGGCCGTGCGCGCCCAGGGCGAGTTGCACCGGGAACTCGTGCTGCACCTGGGCGCGGCCGCGGTCGCGGTGCATGTCCGTCCACTCGGGACGGACGCGGCGCGGTTGCGGCTGCGGGAGCCGTTGCCGCTGCGGATCGGGGACACCGGGTTGCTGCGAGATCCGGGCGAGCACCGCATCGCAGCCGGTGTCACGGTGCTGGACGTGCGGCCGCCGCCGCTGAGGCGCCGCGGGTCGGCGCGGGCGCGGGCGGCGGAGCTGGCCTCCGGGCGCGTCGCGCCACCGCCGATCGCGCGGGCGGCTGAACTGCGGGCGATGGGCTTTCCGTTGACCGGTAAGCGGATCGGTGACTGGGTCGTCGATGACGAGGCGATGACGCGGGCGCGCGAGCGGGCGCTGTCGCGGTTCGACGAGTGGTCCCGCCGCAACCCGGTGGCGGCCGGCATGCCGGTGGAGGCACTGCGCCAGGCACTCGACCTTCCCGCGGCCGAGCTGGTGCGGGCGGCACTGGACGGAACCGGGCTGGAGGTCGCGGACGGGCTCGTCCGCCGTCCCGGCGCCGGGTTGCCGCCGCGGGTCCTGTCCGCGCTGGCGCGGCTGGACGAGCGGTTCCGGTCGCAGCCGTTCCGCGCGCCCGAGGCCGACGACCTCGCCGGGCTGGGATTGGGCGCGCGGGAACTGGCGGCGGCCGTGCGCGCCGGACGGCTGGTCCGGATCGCGGACGGCGTGTTCCTCGGCCCGGACGCCCCGGCCCGCGCCGCCGAGGCGCTGGCCGCGCTGACCCAGCCGTTCACGGTCAGCGAGGCCCGGCGCGCGCTCGGTACGACGCGCCGCGTGGCCGTGCCACTGCTGGAGCTGCTCGACGCCCGGCGGATCACCGCGCAGGCCCCCGATTCCCGCCGCCACCTGCGCTGAGCTGCGCCGGCACGCTGGTTTCGCTCGGAAGCGTGACGGGTACTCGACTCTCGGTGAGGGAGAGGAGCTCGTCATGGACACGAACGCCTATGTGGCCTTCCTGGTGGTGGGGGCGCTCATCGTCATGATCGACGGCCAGTTCGTCTACCACAGCGGAAAGCGGTACCTGGCGAACGGGCAGGGCGAATCGGAATCCGGGGCGTCCATGGCCAGGCTGGTCGCGGTGCTGTTCCACATCGCGACGCTGGGCGTGCTCGCGCTCATCTCGACGATCGGTTTCCCCGGCGGCACCTCGGCAACGGCCATCGTGGGGCGCATCGGGGTGTTCCTGCTGGTCCTGGCGCTGGCTCACGGCATCACCATCGCCGTGCTGGCGCGTCAGCGCGAGGAGCAGGTCGTCGAGCAGATCAACACGCGGATGAACGCGCCGGCGCAGCGCCCGGCGGACCACTCGCTGAACGACCCCGTCGTCTCGCCGGTGCCCGGCCAGGAGGGTCGCGACCCGCGGGTCAGCCCCAGCCTGGAAAGCGGCGCCCCGTACACGACCGACCGGTACTGACCGCCCGTCACCAGTGGCCGGGCACCGGTGCGGCCTCCTCGCCGGTGCCCGGCCACGGTGGTGCCGTCACGGCGACCACCTGGAGGCCGGCCGGCCCGCCGCGGAACTGGAACGCCGTGCCGAGCGGGATGGTCAGGCAGGTGCCGGGCCGCAGTTCGGTGATCTCCTCGCGCCCGTCCTGCCCGCGCCACAGGCGGCCGCTGCCGCCGACGACGTACCAGATCTCCTCGACGGTGGCGTGCTCGACGGCCCGCGAGACCTGCCCCGGGGCGAGCGCGAAGTGGGCGAAGCTCGCCACCGCGGGCAGGGTGCACAGCGGACGGACCGTGGACCCGTCGGGTGCGGTGACCTCGGCGCTGTCCGCGACGTGCGTGGTGGTGAACGGGGTCACCCGCCCACCGTAGGGTCACCCGCCCGGTCGCAGCGACCCGTGGCGGGCGGGTTCAGCCGCAAATGGCGCCCTGCGCGGCGGAACCGACCAGTCGCGCGTACTTGGCCAGTACCCCGGTCCGCCGGGGCGGCTCCGGCATCTGCCAGCCCGCCCGGCGCTCCGCCAGCTCCTCGGGCGTGATGCCCAGGTCGAGTGTCCTGGCCTCCATGTCGAGGACGATCGGGTCGCCGTCGCGGACGAAGGCGATCGGCCCGCCGTGCGCGGCTTCCGGCGCGACGTGCCCGATGCACAACCCGGTGGTGCCGCCGGAGAACCGGCCGTCGGTGAGCAGCAGGACCTCCTTGCCCAGTCCCGCGCCCTTGATCGCGCCGGTCACGGCCAGCATCTCGCGCATCCCGGGTCCGCCGCGCGGGCCCTCGTACCGGATCACCACGACGTCCCCGGGTTGCAGCGTCGGCAGTGCGTCCATCGCCGCCTTCTCCCCGTCGAACACGCGTGCCCGGCCCTCGAAGCGGGACGAGTCGAACCCGGCGCTCTTCACCACCGCACCCTCCGGGGCGAGGCTGCCGTGCAGGATCGTCAGTCCGCCGGTCGGGCGAATCGGGTTCGACAGCTTCCGCACGACCTCGCCGTCCAGTTCGGGCGGCGCCAGCTCGGCCAGGTTCTCGGCCACCGTCTTGCCGGTGACGGTGAGGCAGTCGCCGTTCAGCAGGCCCGCGTCGAGCAGCGCCTTCATCACCACCGGGACACCGCCGACCCGGTCCACCGCCGTCATCACGTGCCGCCCGAACGGCTTGACGTCGGCGAGGTGCGGCACGCGGTCACCGATCCGGGTGAAGTCGTCCAGCGTCAGCTCCACCTCGGCCTCGTGCGCGATGGCCAGCAGGTGCAGCACCGCGTTGGTCGACCCGCCGAGCGCCATCACCACGGCGATCGCGTTCTCGAACGCCTCCCGGGTCAGCACGTCCCGGGCGGTGATCCCGGCGCCGAGCATCCCGACGACGGCCTCGCCGCTCTCCCGCGCGAACCGGTCGCGCCGCCGGTCCACCGACGGCGGGCTGGCCGACCCGGGCAGTGACATGCCCAGCGCCTCGGCCGCGCACGCCATCGTGTTCGCCGTGTACATGCCGCCGCACGCGCCCTCTCCGGGGCAGATCGCGCGTTCGATCTTGTCGACCTCCTCGCGCGAGATCAGCCCGCGCGCACACGCACCGACCGCCTCGAACGCGTCGATGATCGTCACCTCGCGGCCGTCGACGGTGCCCGGCAGGATCGAGCCGGCGTAGAGGAACACCGCCGCCACGTCCAGGCGCGCCGCGGCCATCAGCATGCCCGGCAGGCTCTTGTCGCAGCCGGCGAGCAGGACCGCGCCGTCCAGCCGCTCGGCCTCCATCACGGTCTCCACCGAGTCGGCGATGATCTCGCGCGACACCAGCGAGAAGTGCATGCCCTCGTGGCCCATGCTGATGCCGTCGCTGACCGAGATCGTGCCGAACTCCATCGGGAACCCGCCGCCCGCGTGCACCCCCTGCTTGCTCGCCTGCGCCAACCGTTGCAGGGACAGGTTGCACGGTGTTATCTCGTTCCATGACGAGGCGATGCCGATCTGGGGCTTGGCGAAGTCCTCGTCGCCCATACCCACCGCACGCAGCATGCCGCGCGCCGCCGCGCGCTCCAGCCCGTCCGTCACGTCCCGGGACCGCGGTTTGAGGTCAGCCATGGTGAGCACCATAGGCCCGAGATCCATTCTCTACACAACATTGACGACCGAGAAGAAATTGTCGAGAATCAAGGCCATGACGACGGTGTCATTCGATCGACGGCCCGAGGACTACAAGCACTGGCGGTTGCGGATCGAGCCGCCGATCGCCTGGCTCGAGATGGACGTCGACGAGCACGGCGGGCTCGTGCCGGGGTACGAGCTCAAACTCAACTCCTACGACCTGGGCGTCGACATCGAGCTCTACGACGCCGTCCAGCGGCTGCGCTTCGAGCACCCCGAGGTGCGGGCCGTGATCCTGACCAGCGCCAAGGACAAGGTCTTCTGCGCCGGAGCCAACATCCGGATGCTCGCCGGCTCCGCCCACGAGTGGAAGGTGAACTTCTGCAAGTTCACCAACGAGACCCGTAACGGCATCGAGGACGCCACCGAGAACTCCGGCCAGATCTACCTCGCCGCGGTCAACGGCAGCTGCGCCGGCGGTGGCTACGAGATCGCACTGGCCTGCGAGAAGATCCTGCTGGTCGACGACAACTCCTCGACCGTGGCGCTGCCCGAGGTGCCGCTGCTCGGTGTGCTGCCCGGCACCGGCGGCCTGACCCGCGTCACCGACAAGCGGCGCGTCCGCAAGGACCGCGCCGACGTGTTCGCCACCCGCCCGGACGGCGTCAAGGGGCGCACGGCCGTCGAGTGGCGGCTGGTCGACGAGCTGGTTCCGCGGCAGGACTTCCGTGCTGTCGTGGAGCAGCGCGCCCGTGAGCTGGCCGCGTCCAGCACCAGGCCGGCCGACGCGCCGGGCATCGTGCTCGAACCGCTGGAACGCGAGGTGACCGAGGACCGCATCACCTACCCGCACGTGACCGCCGAGCTGGACCGGGACACCGGCGTCGTGACGATCACCGTCCGCGGACCGCGAGGCGACGGCTGGCTGCTGGCGATGACCCGCGAGCTGGACGACCTCATCCTCCGCCTGCGGACCAACGAACCCGAGCTGGGCACCTGGGTCGTGCGGACCGAAGGCGATCCGGACGCCGTGCTCGCCGCCGAGCGGGCGGTGCTGACCGGGACGGACTGGTTGTCCAACGAGATCCTGCACTACTACAAACGCACGCTGAAACGGCTCGACGTCACCAGCCGCAGCCTGATCGCGCTGGTCGAACCGGGCAGCTGCTTCGCCGGGGTACTGCTGGAGCTGGCGCTGGCCTGCGACCGGCAGTACATGTTGGACGGTCCGCCGATCGACGACGAGGACAGCGACGAGCGGGCGTTCCTGGTGCTGTCCGAGGCCAACTTCGGCGCCTTCCCGATGGGCAACGGGCTGTCCCGGCTGGAGTCGAGGTTCTACGGCGACCACGACCACCTCGACCGGCTCAAGCGGGAACGCGACCGGCGGCTGTCCGCGGGCGAAGCGGTCGAGCTGGGCCTGGTCACCGAGGCCCCGGACGACATCGACTGGCCGGACGAGATCCGGATCGTGCTGGAAGGCCGGGCGGCGCTGTCGCCGGACGCCCTTACCGGCATGGAGGCCAACCACCGGTTCGTCGGCCCGGAAACCCTCGAGACCAAGATCTTCGGCCGCCTGACGGCCTGGCAGAACTGGATCTTCACGAGACCGAACGCCTCCGGCCCGGACGGCGCGCTGCGCCGCTACGGCACCGGCCAGAAGGCTTCCTACGACCGCAAGCGGGTGTGACATGCCGACCAGGATCGACTACGACGCCAAGATCCCGAACAACGTGGAGCTGTCCGACAACCGGCGCCTGCAGCGGGCGCTGGAGGGCTGGCAGCCGAAGTTCATGCACTGGTGGGCCGAGATGGGCCCGGCCCTGGAGACTCAGGGGGTGTACCTGCGCACCGCGGTCAGCGTCGGCCGCGAGGGCTGGGCGCACTTCGACCACGTGGTGCCGCAGGACTACCGCTGGGGCATCTTCCTGGCCGAGCGCGACCCGGACCGCCGGATCGCCTTCGGCGAGCACCAGGGCGAACCGGCCTGGCAGCAGGTGCCCGGCGAGTACCGGGCCGACCTGCAACGGCTGATCGTGATCCAGGGCGACACCGAACCGGCTTCGGTGGAGCAGCAGAAGCTGCTCGGCCTGACCGCGCCGAGCCTGTACGACCTGCGCAACCTCTTCCAGGTCAACGTGGAGGAGGGCCGTCACCTGTGGGCGATGGTCTACCTGCTGCACGCCTACTTCGGCAAGGAGGGCCGCGAGGAGGCGGAGGCGCTGCTGTACCGCAACTCCGGCAGCCCCGACACGCCGCGCATCCTCGGTGCGTTCAACGAGGAGACCGCGGACTGGCTCGCGTTCTACATGTTCACCTACTTCACCGACCGGGACGGCAAGTACCAGCTGGGCACGCTCAAGGAGTCGGCGTTCGACCCGTTGTCGCGCACCTGCGAGTTCATGCTCAAGGAGGAGGCGCACCACATGTTCGTCGGCACCACGGGTGTCGACCGGGTGGTGATGCGCAGCGCCGAGCTGATCCGCGAGCACGACACCACGGACATCGCCTCACACGGGGGCATCCCGCTGGACATCATCCAGCGCTACCTGAACTTCCACTACACCGTGTCGCTGGACCTGTTCGGCAGCGAGACGTCGACCAACGCGGCCAACTACTACACCGCCGGGCTCAAGGGCCGGTGGATGGAGACCCGCCGCAAGGACGACCACCAGCTGACCGACGACGCGGCGACGCTGGACAAGCCGCAACCGGACGGCACCTGGACCAGCGAGGAGATGCAGAAGATCCTGCTGCTCAACCTCGACCTGCGGCGGGAGTACATCGCCGACTGCGAATCCGGTGTCAAACGGTGGAACAAGATCCTCACCGACGCCGGCATCGACTTCCGGTTCCGCCTGCCGCACCCTGGTTTCAACCGCAAGGTCGGCATAAACTCCGGCCACCACATCACGCCGGACGGGACGATCGTGGACGAAGCGACCTGGGAGCGCAACCGCAAGCGCTGGCTGCCGAGCAGCGAGGACCTCGCGTTCGTCCGGTCGCTCATGCACCCGGTGTACGAGCGCGGCAAGATCGCGAGCTGGGTCGCCCCGCCGCGCCAGGGCATCAACGGCAAGCCGTTCGACTACGAGTACGTGTACCTGTGACCTGCGAAGGGCGGGCGTGATGGCCGAGTTCAACGCGGCGGACCACCTGGTCGACCGGCACGTCCGGGACGGTGACGGCGCCCGCACCGCGGTCGTCACGGCCGCCCGCACGCTGACCTACGCCGAGCTTTCCGACGCGGTGCACCGCGTCGCCGGTGGACTCGCGGACATCGGCGTGCGGCCGGAGGAGCGGGTCATGCTGTGCATGGTCGACGGCATCGAAATGCTCACCGGCATCCTCGGCGCGATGTGCGCCGGCGCGGTGCCGGTGCCGGTGTCGACCATGGTGACCGGGCCGGAGCTGGGCCGGGTGCTCGCGGATTCGCGGGCGCGCGTGCTGTGCGTGTCGGGCGAGTTCACCGCGGCCGCCAAAGAGGCGGTCGAGCTGGCGCCCGAGGTCACCGACGTCGTCCTGGACCGCGCGGACCCGGCGTCGTTCTCCCGGGTGTCCACACACGACTGGACCCGGCTGTCCACAGCGGACCCCCGGGAAACCTACCGCACGTGGGAGGATTCGCCCGCGCTGTGGTTGTACACCTCCGGCACGACCGGGCAGCCGAAGGGCGCGATGCACCGCCACGCGAGCATCCGCGCGGTGTGCGATACCTATGGCCGGCAGGTGCTCGGCATCCGGCCGGAGGACCGGTGCTTCTCGGTCGCGAAGCTGTTCTTCGCCTACGGCATCGGCAACTCCGCGTTCTTCCCGCTGTCGGCCGGGGCGAGCACCGTGTTCGAACCGGGACGGCCGACGCCGCAGCTGGTAGCTGACCGGGTGCGCACCGAGCGGCCGACGTTGTTCTTCGGCGTGCCGACGTTCTACTCCGCGCTGCTCGCCGCGGACCTGCCGGCCGACACGTTTTCGTCGGTGCGGCAGGCGGTTTCCGCGGGCGAGCCGCTGCCGGCGGTGATCTACGAGCGGTTCCTCGCGAAGTTCGGGGTGGAGATCCTGGACGGCATCGGGTCGACCGAGGCGCTGCACATCTTCCTGTCCAACCGCCCGGGCGAGGTGGTGCCCGGCACGACCGGGGTCGCGGTGCCCGGGTACGAGCTGGAGATCCGCGACCCGCTCGGCACGCTGGTCGAGGGCCCTGGGCAGCCGGGGGAGCTGTACGTGCGCGGGCCGTCGACCGCGTTCGGCTACTGGAGCCGGTACGAGACGTCCAAGCACGTGTTCCAGGGCGAATGGCTGCGGACGGGGGACAGCTACGTGCGCAATCCCGACGGCACCTACACCTGCCTGGGCAGGTTCGACGACATGCTCAAGGCGGGCGGCATCTGGGTGTCGCCCGCGGAGGTGGAGCAGCGGTTGCTCCAGCACCCGGACGTGGCCGAGGTGGCGGTGGTGGCCGCGCCCGGCTCGGACGGCATCGAGAAGCCGGTGGCGTGCGTGGTGCCCGCCGCCGGCCACACGGTCGATCCGGATGCGCTGATCGATTTCTGCCGGGAGGGGCTCGCCGCGTTCAAACGGCCGCGTGCCGTGGTCGAGGCCGCGGAGCTGCCGAAGACCGCGACCGGCAAGATCCGCCGGAACGTGATCCGCGGGCTGGTGCGGGACTCGCTGCGGCCGGGAGCGCTCAGGTGATCGACGGCTACACCGTGGTGGACGCGCACGTCCACCCGCCGCGGCTGAGCACGCTGAAACCGGCGTGGCTGGAGTGGGCCGAGCAGTTCTCCGGGCCGCACGACTGGCGCTCGGTCTACGACACCGATGGCACCGTCGTGCCCGGGCGGCTGGACGCCCTGTTCGAGTCCGAAGGGGTCGACCGGGCACTGTTGTTCTGCGAGTACAGCCCGCGCGCGACCGGGATCCAGCCGATCGAGGACAACCTGCCGATCGTCGAGCACAACCCGGAGCGGTTCCGGCTGGTGGCGAACGTGAACCCGCACCTGCACCACCCGGTGGCGGTCGAGGTGGAGCGGCAGCTCGACCTCGGTGCGGTGGCGCTGAAGATCCACCCGGTGCATGGCGCGTTCTCACCGGCGGACAAGGAGCTGTACGCGGCGTACCACGTGTGTGCCGAGCGCGGGGTGCCGGTGATCATCCACTCGGGCACGAGCAGCTTTCCCGGCGCCCGCGCGAGCTTCGGCAACCCGGAGCTGATGTCCGACGTCGTCGAGGACTTCCCGTCGGTGCCGTTCGTGTTCGCCCACGGTGGCCGCGGGTGGTGGTACGACGTGGCCGCGTTCCTGGCGCTGGCACGCGACAACGTGTGGCTCGACCTCGCCGGTCTGCCACCGAAGAAGCTGCCGGAGTACTACGCGCGGTTCGACTTCACCCGGCTCGCCGGCCGGTTCGTGTTCGGCACGGACTGGCCGGGTGTCCCCGGCACGCGCCGGAACGTCCAGGCGCTGGCCGAGCTGGGCCTGCCGGACGCTGTGATGCGGGACGTGCTGGCCGGCAACGCCGGGAAGCTGTTCCCCGGCCTGGGCATCTAACCGCAGCTCCCCGCGAGCAGGCGGCAAACACGCGGCGCCGAGCAGCAAACACCCCGCGTCGAGCGGCAAACACGCCGCCGCGCGCCGTGTTTGCCGCTCCGGGCGCCGTGTCGGCCGTTCCCGGCGTCGTGTTTGCCGCTCCGGGCGTCGTGTTTGTCGTTGCCGGCGCTGTGTTGGCCGCGCCGGACGAGGCTGTCGGGGCACCGGGCCTCCGCACGCGGTAAAGGTCCGCTCCGGACGCCTCGGGCGACGGGATGACCACGCGGCTCACCGCGGTAGGGTGCGCGGCCCTGGTTGCTCAGCCCATGACCTGGTGCAGGCAGAGGACGTTGCCTTCGGAGTCGGTGAACCAGGCGGCCTTTTCGTTGCCCATCGTGGCGATGTGGTCCTGGGTGCGCAGGTCGCCGGAGTCGAAGTCGGCGAAGTGCACGCCGCGGGATTCCAGGTCGCGCACTTCGGACGCGATGTCACCGACCTCGAAGCTCAGTGCGGTGTTCTCGCTCGGTTTGGTGTCCGGCAGCGGCCGCAGGCCGATCACGTGACCGGAGCCGGCCTCGAAGAAGCAGGTCCCGTCGGGGCCGGTTTCGGTCTGCCGCAGGCCGAGCTGGTCACCGTAGAAGTGCCGTGCCCGCTCGGTGTCCTGCGCCGGGAGCATGTGGGTGATGGTGGACGTGGTGAGCATGTCGCCTCCTTCTCCAGCGACGAGAGCACTCATGGTGCGCCTCGGGACTGGCGGGGGCAACCGGGTGTCAGCTCGTGCTGTTGACCTCGCGGAGCGTGCGCATCGCGTCGGCCAGTGCCTGCGACGCCTCCGGTCCCAGCGGCTCCAGCACGCGCCGCCGCAGGATTTCCGCACACGTCTGGCGCGCCTTCTCCGCGACCTCGCGCCCGTGCTCGGTGAGGCAGGCGAACGTCACGCGCCGGTCGTCCGGGCTCGGTTGGCGGGTGATCAGACCGGCGGCGGTGAGGCGGTCGGCCACCTTGGTGAATCCGCCGCTGGACAGCGCCGCCTCGGTGGCCAGCCGCGTCATCGGCATGCGGTGGCCGGGCGTGCGCACCAGCCGGAGCAGGATGTCGAACGGCGCCGGCGCCAGACCGAACCGCTCGGCGATCTCGTCCATGAGTCGATCCTGTGTGGCGAGGTACCCCTCGATGACGAGGCCCCACCAGGTCACGATCTCGTCGTCGCCGGGCATGCTCACCCCGCGACTGTACCAGCATAACTCTTTCTGGAATATATCTTGCTGGCGAGAGGTTGTTCCGGTTGTCCCGGGGTCCGGCGAAGGAGCAGACGATGTCCATCAAGACCAGCGGCTTGCACCACGTGACCGCGATCGGCGGCGACCCGCAGCGCAACGCCGGCTTCTACCTGCGCACCCTCGGCCTGCGCCTGGTGAAGACCACCGTCAACTTCGACGATCCAGGCACCTACCACCTGTACTACGGCGACCAGTCCGGGAAGCCGGGCACGCTGCTGACCTTCTTCCCCCGGCCGGACGCGCCGAGCGGTCGCATCGGCACCGGTCAGGCCACCACCACCGCCTTCTCCGTGCCGGAGCAGTCGATCGGGTGGTGGAAGGACCACCTGGCCGACGCCGGCATCACCACCGGTCGCATCGCCAACCGCGCGGGTGAAGACGTCCTGACCTTCCGCGACCCGGACGGGCTCCAGCTCGCGCTCGTCGCGCATCCGCAGGGTGACCCGCGCGATCCGTGGGACAACGGGCACGTCCCGGCCGAGCACGCGATCCGCGGCCTGCACTCGGTCACCCTCTCGGTCACCGAGGAGGACGCGACCGCCGAGATGTTCGGTGAGCTGGGCCTGACGTTCGCCGGACAGGACAGCAACCGCCTGCGCTTCACCGCCGGCGAGGGCGGCCCGGGCGCGATGGTCGACGTGCTGGTCACCCCCGGCACGCCGCGCGGGCTGGTCGCCACCGGCACCGTGCACCACGTCGCGTGGCGTGCGCCGGACGAGACCAGCCAGGCCGCCTGGCGCGAGGAGCTCGTCGACCGGGGTGTGCACGTCACCTCGATCCTGGACCGGCAGTACTTCCGCTCGATCTACTTCCGCGAGCCGGGCGGGACGCTGCTGGAGATCGCGACCGACCAGCCCGGGTTCGCCGTCGACGAGCCGCTGCTGGAGCTGGGCCGCGCGCTCAAGCTGCCGCCGTGGCTGGAGCCGGACCGCGAGCAGATCGAGCGCGCGCTGCCGAAGCTGGACATCCCGGGCGAGAACAACCGGGTGGACCGGACCGGCCGTTCCTAGAACTCGGTGGGCCGCATCAACGCGTCGGAACCGCCGTCGATCGCGAACTGGGCGCCGTGGATGTAGCCGGCGTGCGGTCCGAGCAGGTAGACGATCAGCGCGGCCACTTCCTCCGGTGTCCCGTGCCGCGCAATGGGCGGCTGGTAGCTGCGGATCGCGTCGCCGTAACGGGACGCCAGCCCGGCCTGCAGCAGGGGAGTGTCGACCGCCCCGGGCGCCACGGTGTTCAGCCGGACCCCGGCCGCGCCCCATTCGGCGACCCGTTGTCGCACCGCGACCGTGACCGCGTTCTTCGACCACGAGTACGCGAGATGCCCGGCGAACTCACCGGCGTCGGCCAGCGCGGCAGCCTCCGTGCCGCGGGAGATGGGGTTGTCCGCCCACCGGACCATCGTCGACGCGGACGACGACACCGCCACCGCAGCTCCGCGCAGCGCGGGGAACAGGCCGTCCAGCACCTCGACCGCGCCACGGTAGTTCACCTCGATGATCTGCATCGGATCCGGCACGTGCGGCCCGACTCCGGCGCACAGCACGAGCCCGTCCAGCTCGGGCGCCCGGTCGAGCACACCGCCGATCGCCGCACGGCGACCGTCCGAAGTGGATAGATCGGCGCAGACCTCGGCGTCGCGCAGGTCCACGCCGATCACGCGGTGCCCCGCCGTTCGCAGCGCCGAGGCCACCGCGGCACCGATTCCCGATGCCGCCCCGGTCACGGCGATCACGTCAGCACACATCGCGTCCCCCGGTAGATCGTCGGCATGCACTTGTTGCAGTGCACGCACAGCGAGCGCGCCCCGGAGCGCAGCCGCAGCGGCAGGTCCGGCTCGCGCAGCAGCGCCCGTGCCATCGCGACGAACGCGAAACCTTCCGCCAGTGCCCGTTCCATCGTCTCCAGCCGGGTGATCCCGCCCAGCAGGATCAGCGGCAACTCCAGCGCCGCCCGGAACTGCCGGGCCCGGTCCAGCAGGTACGCCTCCTGGAACGGATAGCTGCGCAGGAACGCGCGGCCACCCGCCCGCACCCCCCACCGCACCGGCCGGGGGAACGCCTCCGCGAACTCCCGCACCGGCGCATCGCCGGTGAACAGGTACATCGGGTTCAGCAGCGAGCTTCCCGCGGTCAGCTCCAGCGCGTCGAGCGTGCCGTCCGCCTCCAGCCACCGCGCGACCTGCACGCTCTCGTCCAGCCAGAACCCGCCGGGCACGCCGTCGTCCATGTTGAGCTTCGCCGTCACCGCGATGCGGTCGCCGACGGCGTCCCGCACCGCCCGCGCGACCTCCCGCGCCAGCCGGGCCCGGTTGGCCGGTGAACCGCCGTAGGAATCGGTGCGCCGGTTGAGCCGCGGACTCAGGAAGGAACTGACCAGGTAGTTGTGTCCGAAGTGGAGTTCCACGGCGTCGAAGCCGGACTCGATCGCCAGCCGAGCGGCCGAGGCGTGTGCGCGCACCACCCGGGACAGATCGTCCACAGTGGCCGATCGCGTGAACCGCATCCCCAGCGGGTTGGGGAACCGGCCCGGCGCCAGCGCGGGTAACCGGTTGGATGCCGCGTTCGCGACCGGACCCGCGTGACCGATCTGCGCGCTCACCGCGGCACCCTCCGCGTGCACGGCGTCGGTGAGCCGCCGCAGGCCCGGCACCGCCTCCGCGCGCATCCAGATCTGGTGCCGGTCGGTCCGGCCCTCGGGGGAGACCGCGCAGTAGGCCACCGTGGTCATCCCGGCCCCGCCGCGCGCCACCCGCCGGTGGAACTCGATCAGCCGGTCGGTGACCAGCGCGTCCGGTGTCGCGCCCTCGAACGTCGCCGCCTTGATGATCCGGTTGCGCAGCCGGACCGGGCCCAGCTGCGCAGGCGCGAACACCGTGAACGCCTCGGACGACTCGGACAACTCCGTCATGATTCCGCCAGCCCGGCGGTGACGAACGCCCGCAGCGTCCCGGCCGGTACGTCCCCGGGCACCCCGCCGGCGAAGAACTGGAGCACCAGCCCGAAGGCGAGCAGCCAGCGCTGCGCGGCCGCGGCCTGCGACAGCTCCGGGCGCGCGTCCCGCAGCAGCTCGATCCACGGCTCCAGCCCGAACCAGCGTGACGTCCACACCGCCTCCCGCCGTCCCAGCACGAACCGGGCCAGCAGGCGCAGCCGCAACCGGCCGACCGGGTCCGCGGCGAGCTCGGCCAGCGGGGTCACGACGAGGTCGACCAGTTCGGGCACCGTCGGTACCCATCCGTCGCGCCGGCGTTCGGTGACCTCGTCCAGCCGCTGCCGCCACACGGGCGCGACCCGGGTCTCCAGCAGCGCCGCGATCAGGGCGTCCTTGGAGCCGAAGTGGTAGTGCACCGCGGCCGGGTTCATGCCGGCTGCGCTGTTGATGGCGCGCACGGACACGCTGTCGTAGGCGTCGCCGCCGGATTCGAGCAACAGGCGCTCGGCGACCGTGAGCAGCCGCTCGCGCGTGGTGGCATCGGTGCTCGGCACCCCTCCAGCGAACCACATGCCCATCACCGAATCAATCACTGATTGACCCGCGCCGGGCGGCAGAATGGGGGCATGGCGGACGCGGTGCGCAGGTGGGCGCGGCAGCTGGCGGACTGGGCCATCCCGGAGCACATCCTGGCCGCCGCTCCCGAGTCGCCCTGGGTGGTGCCGCGCACGGTGTTCGCCCGCCGGGCGGACCGGCAGATCGCGGAGCCCGGGACGCCGACGCACCAGGCCGTGCTGGACGCGCTGCCGGGCACCGTGCTCGACGTCGGTGCGGGTGCCGGTGCCGCGAGCCTGCCGTGCGCACGGGCGATCACGCACGTCACCGCGGTGGACACCAGCGCCGGGCTGCTCGCCGAGTTCCGCCGGCGGGCCGAGGCGCTGTCGCTGTCCCACACCGAGATCGAGGGGCGGTGGCCGGACGTCGCGGTCGGGCCTGCCGACGTCGTCGTCTGCGCCCACGTCCTCTACAACGCGCCGGACCTCGCGCCGTTCGTCGCCGCGCTCACCGCGCACGCGCGCCGCAAGGTCGTCGTCGAGCTGGCGCAGGCGCACCCGCTGACCAGCCTCAACCCGCTGTGGCGGCACTTCCACGGCATCGACCGCCCGTCCGGTCCGACGGCCGGGGACGCGATCGCCGCGCTGCGCGAACTCGGCGTCGAACCGGAGGTCGTGCGCTGGCGCAAGGCCCCGAAGCCGGAGTACGAGCGCTTCGACGAGCTGGTCGACGTCACGCGCCGCCGCCTGTGCCTGCCCGCCGAGCGGGCGGACGAGGTGGCCGAGGTGCTGCGGGGCCTCGGCGTGGACGAGAGCACTCCGCCCGATCTGGGGTCGTCCGGCCGGGAAGTGGTCACGCTCAGCTGGCGGGTTCCCCGGCCCGGGTGACTTCGACCTGCGGGAACCCACCCACCCGAGCACAATTCCGGTATGACGCACGCGCAGGGGGACAAGCCGGTGAGCGGCACCCCACCCCAGCCGCCCGTGACGCAACCAGCACCCGCGAAACCGGTCCGGATCAAGCGGACCCGCGTCAGCGGCACCTGGTTCGCGATCATCATCGCGCTGATCATCCTGATCTTCCTGCTGATCTTCATCCTGCAGAACCTGGCCTCGACCACCGTCACCTTCCTCGGCATGCAGGGCAGCCTGCCGCTGGCCGTCGCGATGCTGTTCTCCGCGATCGCCGGTGCGGTGCTCGTCGCCCTGGTCGGCGGCGCCCGGATCGTCCAGTTGCGCAAGGCGACGCGGAAGGCGAACAAGGCGGTGCGCTGACCCGGCCGTACCATCGTCCCCGGAAACGGGGTGATGCGGTTGACCAGCGAGAACCTGCCGAGTTCGCCGGAGGGCGGCGACGAGAACCTGCTGCGCCGGGCGGGACGGCTCGCCGGATGGGCCGCGCGCACCGGGGTCACCCTCGGCCGTCGCCTGCCGGTGCCCGGTCTGGAACTGGCCGGCGAGGGGTTGCGGCAGGTCGAACGTCAGGTCCTGACCGGCCTGCGCCGCCGCCTCGACGAGGTCGACGACCCGTACGTGATCGCGCTCAACGCGGCGGGCACCCAGCACGCGCCGGACCCGGCCGGTGAGCTGGTCCCGGCCCGCGAGCCGCTGCGGGCCGCGATGAAGGAACTGCTCGACCGCTCCGTCGGTTTCCGCCGGGACCAGGCGCGCGAGTACCTTTACGCGACCGTGCTCCGGCAGCTGACGCCGGACGAGGCCCGCATCATCGCCACCCTCGCGACCGGCGCGGCCTTCCCCGTGATCGACGTGACCGAACGCGGCTTCGGTGGCGGCCGGACCATCCTGCGCAACGCCTCCACGGTCGGCAAGGCGGCAGGGGTGACGCTGGCCGACGAGGTGCCCGGCTACCTGACGCGGCTGTCCGGGTTCGGTCTGGTGGAGCTGGACGACGAGTCGCCCGAGCTGGAGTCGCAGTACGAGATCCTGGCGACCGAGGACCTGGTCCGCACCGCGGTGAAGTCCGCCCGGCGGGCCCGGCTGGTGCGGCGGACCGTGCGCCTGTCGCGGTTCGGGAGGCGGTTCTGGGTCGCCTGCGATCCAGGCGACTGGGCTCGCGTCCTGTGATCGCTGCCACTACCGTGTAACACGAGGCGTCCCAGGTGCGCTCTACGTGACAGGCCCCCACCTGGATTGCGGCCATAGCACACCGGCTTCGGCGACGCCAGCTCCCTGTTGTCATTCTCACGTGTGTTTCGTCGTTTTTGCAGGTAGCCAGCGTGTGGGTGACACGTTGCGCTGAACGACCTAATCATCTCTGTTAGGTTGTTTTGACATGTCCGGAAAGCACTTGATCGAAAATCCGACCAAGGCCGACGGGGCTGCGCTTTGGCGAATCGCTCGCGATTCGCAAAAGCTCGATCTCAACTCGCCTTACGCATATCTGCTGTGGTGCCGCGATTTCGCCGACACCTCGGTGGTGGCGCGGGTGGATGGCAATGCGGTCGGATTCGTGATCGCCTATCGCCGCCCCGCGGCGCCGGATACGGCGCTCGTCTGGCAGGTTGCCGTCGACGCGTCCCAGCGGGGGCAGGGGCTGGCCGGATCCCTGCTCGACGACCTGTTCACGCGCCTGGTGGCCGACGGGGTGCGCTACCTCGAGACCACCATCACGCCCGACAACAAAGCGTCCATCCGCCTGTTCACCTCCTTTGCCGAGCGGTGGCAGGCGCATCTGGAGACCACTGAGCTGTTCAGCACGGCGGACTTTCCGGACGACGACACCCGGCACGAGCGGGAAGACCTTTATCGAATCGGTCCGCTCCGGCCGCGATAACGGCGAATTGGGCGAGGACGCCCGTGCGATTAGCTGTCGACCAGCACCAGTGAGGGGATAACCCAACGTGAGCATCTTCGAAAAGCTCGAATCCGAAGTGCGCAGCTACAGCCGGGGATGGCCGGTCGTGTTCGACCGGGCGCAGGGCACCCACCTCTACGGCGAGGACGGCCGCGCCTACCTCGACTTCTTCGCCGGCGCGGGCGCGCTGAACTACGGGCACAACAACCCCGTGCTCAAGCAGGCCCTGATCGACTACATCCAGCGCGACGGCGTCACGCACGCCCTCGACATGTTCACCGTCGCCAAGCGCGACCTGCTCGAGACGTTCGACGAGCACATCCTCAAGCCGCGCGAGCTGGACTACAAGGTCATCTTCCCGGGCCCCGGCGGTGCCAACGCCGTCGAGGCGGCCCTGAAGCTGGCCCGCAAGGTCACCGGCCGCGAGTCGGTCATCAACTTCACCAACGCCTTCCACGGCATGACGATCGGCGCGCTGTCGGTCACCGGGAACTCGATGAAGCGGCACGGCGCCGGCATCCCGCTGGTCCACGCGACCCCGATGCCCTACGACCAGTACTTCGACGGGGCGTACCCGGACTTCCTGTACTTCGAGCGCCTGCTCGAGGACTCCGGCAGCGGGCTCAACGAGCCTGCCGCCGTGATCGTGGAGACCGTGCAGGGCGAGGGCGGCATCAACGCGGCCGGCATGGAGTGGCTGCGTGGCCTGGCCGACCTGTGCAAGCGGCACGACATCCTGCTGATCGTCGACGACGTGCAGATGGGCTGCGGCCGCACCGGCCCGTTCTTCAGCTTCGAGGACGCGGGCATCAAGCCGGACATCGTGTGCCTGTCGAAGTCGATCAGCGGCTACGGGCTGCCGATGGCGCTCACGCTCATCCGCCCGGAGCTGGACGTGTGGGAGCCCGGTGAGCACAACGGCACCTTCCGCGGCATCAGCCCCGCGTTCGTCACCGCCGCCGAGGCCCTGCGCACCTACTGGAGTGACGACGAACTGGAGAAGGCCACCCGCGCCAAGGGCGAGCGCATCGGCGCCGCGCTGCAGGGCCTGGTCGACGCCTACCCGGACGCCCAGCTGACCGCGAAGGGCCGCGGCCTCGCCCGCGGTTTGGAGTTCCAGAACGGGGAACTCGCCAGCAAGGTGTGCGCGGCGGCCTTCGAACGCGGCCTGCTGATGGAGACCTCCGGGCCGGACGGCGAGGTGGCGAAGCTGCTGCCGCCGCTGACCGTCACCGACGCCGAGATCGGCGAGGGGCTGGAGATCATCGACGCCTCCGTCCAGGCCGTGCTCGGGAAGTAGAACAACGAGAAGAGGAGAAGTTTTGATCGTCCGGACCCTCGACGAGATCACCGACACCGACGCCGACATCAAGACGCCGAACTGGCGCTCGAAGCGGATCGTCCTCGCCAAGGAGAAGGTCGGTTTCTCGGTGCACGAGACCACGCTGTACGCGGGGACCGTCAACGACTTCTGGTACGCCAACCACATCGAGGCGGTCTTCGTCTACGAGGGCGAAGGCGAGATCACGAACAAGGAGACCGGGGAGACCTTCCAGCTCCGGCCCGGCTCGCTCTACCTGTTGAACAACCACGACAAGCACCAGGTCCGGCCGAAGACCGACATGAAGACCGTCTGCGTCTTCAACCCGCCGGTGACCGGGCGTGAGGTGCACGACGAGAACGGCGTGTACCCGCTGGTGCTCGAGGAAGACGCGGAAGCCACCGCCTGAGCCACCCCGAAAGCGAAGCCCCTACCGGAAGGCACATCGCATACAAGGAGGCGAACCGATTTGACGATCATGGAACCCGGTGTCCAGGACAGTTACCCCACGCGGGTCGCTGCCGCCACCCAGCCGATCGACCGGGCCGACCCGACGGTCTGGGGCACCGAGGCCGACGGCCCGGTCGACGCGGCGACGCTCGCTTCGCACGACGCGAAGGGCTACCACATCGTCGAGGGGTTGCTCTCCCCGGCGGAGGTGCAGGGCTACTGGCAGGAGCTGGTCCGGCTCTCCAGCGACGAGCAGCTGAAGGCCGACGAGCGGGTGATCACGGAGAAGCAGACCGGCAGCGTCCGGTCGATCTTCGAGGTCCACAAGATCAGCGAGCTGATCGCCGAGCTGGTCCGCGACCCGCGGATCCTGGACCGGGCCCGGCAGATCCTCGGCTCCGAGGTGTACATCCACCAGAGCCGCGTGAACTACATGCCGGGCTTCAAGGGCACCGGGTTCTACTGGCACTCCGACTTCGAGACCTGGCACGCCGAGGACGGCATGTCGCGGCCTCGGGCGGTGAGCTGCTCGATCGCGCTGACCGACAACTACCCCTTCAACGGCGGCCTGATGGTCATGCCGGGCTCGCAGCGGACGTTCGTGCCGTGCGTGGGCGCGACCCCGGACGACTACTACAAGTCGTCGCTGAAGGAGCAGGAGATCGGCGTGCCCAGCGAGGACGACATCACCAAGCTCGCGGCGGAGTACGGGATCGACCAGTTCACCGGGCCGGCCGGCTCGGCGTTGTGGTTCGACTCGAACATCATGCACGGGTCCGGCAACAACATCACGCCGTATCCGCGCTCGAACATCTTCCTGGTGTTCAACAGCGTCGAGAACGCGCTCGTCGAGCCGTTCGCCGCCGCGAAGCCCCGGCCGACCTTCATCGGCAGCCGGGACTTCACGCCTGTGACGCGATAGACACCGGAAGAAGTGCGGGTCGGGTGTAGCCGGTTCATCGCGCCCTGTTACAGTGCCGCCACTGCGAACGGCGGCAACATGGGTCTTCCTTGCTCGGGGTGAATTCCGTGTGACGCCGGTAGCGATGACGTGGCACACCCTGCCCCGTCACTTGTTTCACCGAGTGCGGCCCCGCACCATCAGATCGGGACTGATGGTGCGGGGCCGTACTCGTTGTCTGCCACGGCGCGGTGCTCGGGGAGGGGCCGGTGCGCGAGGGGTTGCGGGTCCGGCTGCTCGGCCCGGTGGAGCTGTCCGCGGATGGCCGCGCGGTCCCGGTCGGCGGCGCGGGGGTGCGCGGGCTGCTCGCGATGCTGGCGCTCGCGCCGAACCGCATTGTCGCCCTCGACGACCTGATCGGCGCGCTGTGGCGGGACCCGCCGCCGACGGCGCGCACGATCGTGCACGGCAACGTCTCGCAGTTGCGCCGGGTCCTGCGGTCGCTGGCGACCAGCCAGGCGCGGATCGAGACCGCGCCACCGGGCTACCGGCTGCGCATCGACCCGTCGCTGATCGACGTCCACCAGGCCCGCGCGTTGTCCGAGCGCGCCGAGGCCGCGCCGCTGAACGAGCGCGGACAACTGCTGGCCGAGGCGTGGGCGCTGTGGCGGGGTCCGGTGCTGGGCGGGCTGCCGGAGTCGGTGCGCGCACCCGAGCTGGACGACCTGCGGACGGCGGTGCACGGCGCCCGGGTCGACGCCGACCTCGCTCTCGGCCGTCACGAGGAGCTGATCGCCGAGCTGGTCCCGCTCGTCCGGCAGGACCCGCGGCGCGAGCGGACGGCCGGCCAGCTCATGCGCGCCCTCTACCACTCCGGCCGCCGGGCGGAAGCGCTCGAGGTGTACCGGGAGGTCGCGCGGTACGCGTCCCGCAAGCTCGGCCTCGACCCCGGGCCGGACCTGCGCGCGCTGCACCAGCACGTGCTGCACGACGACCTCGCACCGGCTGCCGCCGCGATCGACGCCCGGCGCGTCGTCCCGCGCCAGCTGCCGCCCGCGGTCGCCGTGCTGGCCGGGCGGTCGGCGGACCTGGCGTGGCTGGACGGGCTGGACACGATCGGCGTGCTCACCGGGCCGCCCGGGGTCGGCAAGAGCGCGCTGGCCGTGAGCTGGGCGCACCACGCGAGCGCCCGGTTCCCGGACGGTGTCCTGTTCGCTGCGTTGCACGGGTTCGACGCCGCACATGCGCCGATGCCCGTGGCCGCGGTGCTCGCGCAGTTCCTGCTCGGGCTCGGGGTGCCGCCACCCGGGCTGCCGCAGTCCGAGGACGAGCGGCTCGCGCTGTACCGGTCGCTGACCGGTGAGCGGCGGATGCTGGTCGTGCTCGACGACGCGCGGTCGGCCGACCAGGTGCGGCCGTTGCTGCCGCCCGGGCCGGGTTCGCTGGCCGTGGTGACGTCCCGGGCGCGGCTGGACGGGCTGACCGTGTCGCACGGCGCCCGGGTGCGGCCGCTGGCACCCCTGGCGCGGGACGACTCGGTGCGGCTGATCGGCGAGGTGGCGGGCGAGGCGGCGGCCGGGCACCACGAGCAGCTGGCGCGGTTGTGCGGCGACCTGCCGCTCGCGCTGCGGATCGCCGGCGCCCGGCTGGCGGCCGCCCCGGCGTGGGCCGTGCCGGAGTTCGTGGCGGAGCTGGCGGGCGAGCGGACGCGGCTGGACGCGCTGGACGTGGACGACGCCGGGGTGCGGGCGGCGCTGGACGTGTCGTACCGGGGTCTGCCGGACGAGGTCGCCGGTCTGTTCCAGGTGCTCGCGGCGTTTCCCGGGCCGGCGGTGGGCCCGTTCCCGGCGGCGGCGCTGGGCGAGGTGCCGGTCGCCGAGGCGCGGCGGCGGTTGCGGGTGCTGGCGGCGCACCACCTGCTGGCCGAGAGCGGACCGGACGTGTTCACGCAGCACGACCTGGTGCGGCTCTACCAGCGTGAGCTGGGTGGCACGTCCCCGGCCGCGCTGGCCCGCGTGGTGGGCTACTACCAGGCGGCGGCCGACCGGGCGCGGCGGTGCCTGCTGCGGATCGTGGACCCCCTGGAGTTCTCCGCCGGGCCGCTGCCCGAGCTGGCCGGCTTCGACGACGCGCTGGCGTGGTTCGCGGCCGAGTGGCCGAACCTCCTGGCGGTGCTGGAGGCCGCGGCGCAGGCCGGGCTGCACCGGGACGTCTGGCGCCTGGCGCGCGTGGTGCACACCTACCGCGTGGTGCGGCCCCTGTGGGACGAGTGGCAGCAGCTGGTCGCGCTGGGGATGGCCGCGGCGGAGGCGTGCGGGGACGCCGAGGCGCGGTTCTGGATGCTGATCTCGCGGTGCGCGCTGTCCCTGACGTTCGGCCTGGGAGCGGAGAGCCTGGCGGACGCGTCGGCCGCCGTGGCGCTGGCCGGCGCCGATTTCCGGCGCCGGATCTGCGCGATGATCCACCTCGGCAGCGCGCTGGGCTCCTGCGGTCGGCATGAGGAGTCGGTGGCGTGCCTGGGTGAGGCGATCGAGGCGGCGGCGCGGGCAGGTGCGGACGAGTTGCGGGGGCAGGCGCTGGCGAACTGCGCCGAGGTGGAGAAGGCGCGGGGCCGGTTCACGCGGGCGATCGAGCACCAGCTCGCGTCGCTGGAGATCGACCGGCGCCTCGGGGACGACAGCTACCTGGTGGTGTCGCTGAACAACCTGGCCGAGTCCTACCTCGGCCTGGGAGACGACGAGCGGGCGATGTCGTACGCGAGCGACGCGGTGGAGCTCGCGGCACGCCGGGGGTTCCAGCTGCAGGAGTCCGTCGGCCGGTTCACCGTGGGGCGGCTCCTGCGGCGCCGCGGAGACCTCGAAGGTGCCCGGCGGCAGGTCGAGCTGGCGGCGGAACTGCACGAGCGGGTGAGCCCCCACCCGTCCGCGGCGATGCTCGCCGAGCTGGCGGCGCTGGGTTCCGCCCGGGCGTGACGACGAGCGTGCGCCGCGAGGCGGGCCGGACGCTCACTGGTCGAACAGGTTCACTTCCGGCGTGATCTCCAGCAGCTCGTGCACGGGACGGCCGCGGCGGCCGTCGATCGTCGTGGTGCGGACGACCCGCAGGCGGGCGGTCACCGGGCGGTCCAGGTTCTCCTTGATCTGGTCCAGCAGGTCCGGCGCCACCGCACCCTGGATCGTCCCGCCGGTCTCGCGCTCCAGGTAGAAGATCCGGCGCCGCGTGCGAACCCCGTCCAGCCTGCCCGACACCGTCTCGTAGCCGACCTCTTCCCGCGACTCGCGCAGGCTGCTGTGCAGCACCTTCGCCTGGTCGGTCGTCATGCTGCGCGTCACGTCCTCACCGGACGTCGGGGTCAGCTGCAACCCGATGCCGGTGTTCTTCACGACCGCGCTGACGATGTCGCTCACCGCGTTGCGCACCGTGTCCCGCTGCAGCAGCACGGCGTCCAGCGCGCCGTCGTCCGAACCGTTCGCCGGCAGGAAGTCGCACAGCTCCTTCACCGCCCGCTCGGACAGCGTCTCGATGCCGTCGTGGATCAACGCGTCGTCCGGTGCCGGCTCGGGGAACCCGAAGAAGATCGTGTTGCCCGCCTGCCCGCGCTGGATCAGCGGCGCCTTGTCCCGGTCCGTCTGCTGGACGTAGGTGATCTCGCCCTGCGGGTTGCGGATGATGTGCCCGACCTTCGCCGTCGCGTCCTGCAACGCACGGCTGATGTCGGAGAACGTGTACGCGTCCAGGTTGGTCGGCCCCAACATCGACACCCGCAGCAACGGTGATCGCGCCGTGCGCTCGAACTTCGCGTGCGCGGCCATCGCCGACGCGCGCGCCAGGTCGTCCAGCCACGTACCGCCCGGGATCTCCTCGGCGATCCGCCGGAAGTCCATCATCACCACACCACCTCGGGGAAACCGCGGTGCCCGTCGGCCGACCAGGTGGCCGCCCAGGTCTCCTCGTCACCGGGGAAACACAGGAACCCGTCGAGCAAGCCGCCGACGGGTTGCACCTGATCGAGGTACATCGCGGGTTGCCCGACGATCACCCCGCGCAGGGTCAGCAGCCCGTACAGCGAATCCCGCACCGGGCCGGTCATGCGCTTGAGCCCGCCCCAGTCGTCCGGGATGAGCACCACGTCGAGGCCGCTGGGCACGTCCGGCGTCCGGGTGATGAACGAACCGCCGATCCACGCGCGGCCGCTCGGGATGATCCGGGCGACCGCGCCGAGGTAGCTGTTCAGGGCGCTGAATAGGATCTCGCGGGCGTTCTGGTGCGGCGCGTCGAAGACGAGACGTTCGTAGATGTCGGCCACGTCCGCCGGCAGCCGCCCGGGCGGCAGCACCCCCTGCGGGGTCCAATGGGGCAGCGGCATGGTCAGAAACTATCAGCGAGGCGCGGCGTCTCCGTTGAGGGTGGTGGTGGTGACGGGCGGGGTCAGCAGCTCGCTCAGCTCGCCGCGGCGTGGTCGTCCGGCACCGGCGGAGCCGCCACGAACGGCGCCAGCTCCGGCCGCTTCGGCGACAGCCCGTCACCCATCGACTCGCCGCGCAGCTGCCGCCGGATCCAGGGCAGCAGGTGCGTCTTCGTCCACGCCAGGTCCGACCGGCGCATCGCGATCCAGTCCGCCCGCGCGTCGATGACCGGCCAGGGCTCGCGCCAGTCCTCAGCCGTGGGCACCCCCAGCACCTCGGCCGCGCGCAACGCGATCCGCCGGTGCCCCTCGGCCGTGAAGTGCAGCCGGTCGTCGCTCCAGGCGCGCGGGTCGTGCAGCACGTCCATCGCCCACATGTCGACGATCTTCGCGCCGTGCCGGGCCGCGCTGGTCCACAGGTGGGCGTTGTAGATGCCGATCTTGCCGCGCAACACGCTCATCACCGGCAGGTGCTTGGTGTCCGGGCCGTTGAACACGAGCACGTCGATGCCCGCCGCGCGCAGCTTGCCGATCACCTCGTCCAGCTGCGCCGCGATCTCGTCCACGTCCGAACCCGGCACGATCACATCGTTGCCGCCCGCGCACAGCGTCACCAGGTCCGGCTTGAGCTCCAGCGCGATCGGCACCTGCTCCTCGACGATCTCGGCGAGCATCTTGCCGCGCAACGCCAGGTTGGCGTACTGGAACCCCGGTTCGCCCTCGGCGAGGATCTCGGCGAGCCGGTCCGCCCAGCCCCGGAACGTCCCGTCCGGGTTCAGGTCGTTGAGCCCCTCGGTGAAACTGTCACCGAGCGCGACATAACTGTTGTACCCACGCACGCTGCCGTCCCCTTTCGCCAGCACCTGTAGAGCGCCCGCACCCCTTGAACAACTCAGCAGGATGCACGTCTAATCCCGACCTACGCCACCGTTGGTTCAGTCCCGGGTCGCATTCTCTTGCCTTGTCGGCCTCCTGAGCTTCGCCATTACGCCCCGCCCCGTGATCCTGTGGTCAAGATCTCGATGGTAACTGCCCGCACCGACAGTTTTGGGGCAGGCTGGTGGGGTGACCGAACAAGCCACGCCGGAACGGGAATCGCTGGCCGCCATCCTGGGGGGCCGCAACGGCGCGATCGACGCGAGCCTGCCGCCGCTGGCGTTCGTGATCGGCTGGCTGGCCGCGGGCTCCTCGATCGCCTGGGGCTCGGCCGCCGCGATCGCCGTGGCCGTCGCCGTGGGTGCCGTCCGGCTGGTGCGCGGCGACAAGGCGCGGGCCGTGGTGGTCAGCCTCGCCGCGGTGATCGTGGCCGCGCTGATCGCGTTGCACACCGGCCGCGCCCAGGACTTCTTCCTGATCCAGGTGTTGTCCAACGTGGCCAGCGCACTGCTGTGGCTGACCAGCGCGGTCGTGCGGTGGCCGCTGCTGGGCGTGGTGGTCGGCCTCCTGCTCGGGCAGAAGACCCGGTGGCGGCGCGATCCCGACCTGGTGCGGGCCTACTCGCGGGCGAGCCTGGTGTGGTCGTTGCAGTACGTGCTGCGGGTCGCCGTCTACCTGCCGCTGTGGTGGGCGGGTGAGCTGGTGGCGCTGGGCGTCTCGCGCACCGTGCTGACGTGGCCGTTGCAGGCGCTGACCATCGCGGCGAGCGGGTGGGTGCTCTACCGGACGCTGCCGCGGGACCACCCCGGCCTGCGGGTCGTGCGGTCCGGGTAGCGGGCAAGTAAGAGCCCCCGGCGAGGGGGAGTCCGGGGGCTGCCTGAACCGTACGCCGGGCGGCGCCGGCCGCGCTCGTGCTGCGCGCACGAAAAATGTCGGGATGTTTGGTCTCCGCTGATCAGCCCGGTCGCCGGGCCAGGTCCTCGCCGAACGCCTCCACCGCGGCCAGCCAGGCCGCTCCGAGCACACCGTCGGAGCTGGCGCGGACGTCGAGCCCGGCCAGTTTCGCGCGCACCCGCGCCCCCACCCGGGTGTCCTCGCCGAGCACGCTGCCGACCAGCACGATCGGCGAGTCCTCGCCCGGGTCCCGGGTCGCCAGTGCGGTCGCGACCAGCAGGTCCGCGGCGCGTTCGACGATGTCCGCCGCGGCCGGGTCGGCTACCGCGACCAGCGGGGCGAAGCGCGCCAGCCGGATCGGGGCCTCGGCGTTGGCGACCGTGATCAGCCGCCGCCACGCGAGGCGCCGGTCGGCCGGGTCGACCCCGGCCTCGGCGAGCACGGCGGTGGCCAGCGGCCCGAGCTCGGCGTCGCGCCCGAGCGCCGCCAGGGTCGCGCGCACCGCCTCCCGGCCGAGCCAGAACCCCGAGCCCTCGTCGCCGAGCAGCCAGCCGTACCCGCCCTCGGTGGCCACCATGCGGTGCCCGCGGATGCGGCCGGCGATCGAGCCCGTTCCCGCGATCAGGACCGTCCCGTCCGGCGCGTCGGTGGCCGAGGCGAACGCGACCTCGGCGTCGGTCAGGATCACGACCGGGTCCAGCCCGAGGGCGCGCCAGGTGCGGTCGAACAGGGCCGCGACGACCGGATCGGTCAGCTTGGCCGTGCCGGCCATGCCGATCACGCAGGCGCTCGCACCGGCCGGTTCCGGGTGCGCGGCGCGGATCGCCGCCGCCAGGTTCGCGACCGCCTCCTCGGGCGGGTGCGAGTTCGGGTTCGCGCCGCCCGCCCGGCCGGTGCCCAGCACGGTGCCGTCCGCGGCGACGGCCATGGCGCGGGTGGACGTGCCACCCGCGTCGACTCCCAGCACGAACTTCATCGGGTCCGGGTCACCTTGTGCAGCCCGCGCGGGCGGTCCGGGTCGAGCCCGCGGGCCAGCGCCAGCCCGAGTGCGATCCGCTGCACCGGCAGCACCTCCAGCACCGGCGCGATTTCCTCGGCCACGGCCGGCACCGGGATGCGGACCGCGGCCGGCACGTCACCCGCGGACGAGCCCAGGGCCAGCACGTCCGCGCCCCGGTCGGCGACGGCGGTCAGCACGTCCGTCAGGGCGGCGGTGCCCCGGCCGGCGCTGGTGATCGCCAGCACGGCGGTCTCCTCGTCCACGGCCGCGACCGGGCCGTGCAGCAGGTCCGCGCCGCTGTACGCACGGGCCGCCAGGTAGCTGGTCTCGGCGAGCTTGAGCGCCGACTCCAGCGCGGTCGCGTAGGAGTAGCCGCGGCCGGTGGTGATGATCCGGTCGACGAAGCGGTAGCGGTCCACCGCGCGCTGCACGTCGACGTCCAGGGCCTGCCGGGCCAGCGGCTCGATCTCCGCAGCAGCCACCGCGTCGCCACCCCGGACCGCGTCGACGAGCAGGTACAACGCGAGCAAGGTGGCCGAGTAGGTCTTGGTCGCGGCCACCGCGGTCTCGGTGCCGGCACCGATGTCCACGGACAGCTGGGCTGCGCCGCCCAGGGGTGAGGCCGGCGTGTTCGTCACCGCGACCGTCAGTGCGCCTTGCTTGCGCGCCGTCTGGGTGAACTCGAGCAGGTCGGGCGAGCCGCCGCTCTGGCTGACCGAGACGAGCAGCACGTCCCGCAGGTCGGGGCGTGCGCCGTAGAGGGTCACCGTGGAGGGTGAGACGAGTCCGGCCGGCAGACCGAGCAGGACCTCGATGAGGTACTTCGCGTACAGCGCCGCGTGGTCGCTCGACCCGCGTGCGGCCAGCAGTGCGAACCGCGGGGGCCGCCGGGCGATTTCCCGGGCGACCTGGGCGATTTCGGCGCGGCGGGCCACCAGTCCACCCAGCACGGCCGGCTGATCGGCGATCTCGGCGGCCATGTGCTGTCCGGGGTTGCTCATCCCTGATCCCTTCGCAGGTCTAGACCAATGTTACCCCGGGCGCGCGCCCCGGTGGAAAGGGTAGTTTCATCCTGCGCCAGGGGCGCGGTTCGAGGAGGAGTTCGGTCATGTTGGAGTCACCTGCGCGCGGTCAGCGCGAGCCCAAGTACTGGGCGTTGAAGCAGCATCTGCTCGACCTGCTGGAGACGATGCCGCCGGGTTCGCCGATCCCCACCGAGCGCGCGCTGGCCACCGAGTTCGCGGTCTCCCGCACCACCGTGCGCCAGGCGCTCGCGGACCTGACCGCCGAGGGCCGGCTGCACCGCGTCCAGGGCAAGGGCACGTTCGCGGCCGAGCCGAAGCTGGCGCAGCGGTTGCAGCTGTCCTCCTACACCGAGGACATGCGCGCGAAGGGCCGTGAGCCGTCGTCGAAGCTGCTGGAGGTGGAGGAGCTGACGGCCGAGCCCGAGCTGGCGAAGCTGCTCGGCATCCGCAACGGTGCCAAGGTGCTGCGGATGCGCCGCCTGCGCCTGGCCGACGGCGAACCGATGGCGCTGGAGACCACGCACCTGCCGCTGGGCCGGTTCCGCGGCCTGCGCAAGCACGTGTCGGCGGGCGGTTCGCTGTACGCGGTGTTGCGGGAGCACTACGGCGTGGAGATGGACAGCGCGGAGGAAACCATCGAAACCGCCCTCGCCGGGCCGCAGGAGGCCGACCTGCTGGGTGCCGACGTGGGCACGCCGATGCTCCTGCTGTCCCGGCATTCGTTCGCCACGGACGGCAAACCGGTCGAATTCGTGCGGTCGATCTACCGGGGTGACCGGTACAAGTTCGTCACCACCCTGCGGCGCCCCTGACCTCACAAGATCCCTTGACGTGTCAAGGAATCGTTAACCCGAGTCGGTCCACTGTGGACGATGAGAGTGGCTTCCGTCACCATCCCGCAACGCGGGGAGCATCTCAATCGACACACACGTTGGACACGACGGGGTAACCACGAGAGGGAGAGCGAACACACCGCGATCATGACCGAGGTGAAGGAAGAGAGCGGCGAAAAGAAGTCCGGGCTGTCTCCGGCGCAGGTGGTGGCGTCGGCGCTGGCCGCGGTGACGGCTGCCTTCCTGGGCTCCACGCTGGGCGTGGCGGGGACGGTCATCGGCGCCGGGATCGCGAGCGTGGTCACGACGGTGGGGAGCGAGATCTACCTGCGGTCGCTGCGGCGCACCCGCGCGGCGGCCCGGCGGACGGCCGAGCTGCTGGCGGTGGCGGAGACCCGGCAGCAGACGAACGTGGTCCCGCCGGTGGCGGCGCCGCGCTCGACCCATCCGCTGATCAGGCACCAGCAGCAGAACGGGACGACGCAGCGAAGACCGGCCGCGCAGCTGACGGACGTGCAGCGCACCCGGGTGGTGCACCCGGTGGCGCCGCCGCCGCTGGGCGGCCCGACACGGCGCATGCCGGTCGCCGGACAGGGTGGGTCGGCGCGTGGTGAGCGCACCGTGTTCATCCCGAAGCCGGTGGACCCACCGGCCACCGAGGAGGCGCCGGCATCGGGGAAGAAGGCCTGGTGGAAGACGCGGTGGGCGCTCGCGGCGGCCACCAGTGTCGTGGCGTTCGTGGTCGGCATGCTGGCCATCACCGGTTTTGAGACCGCCACCGGGAGCACCGTGTCCGGCGGGACCGGCACCACGCTGGGCCGGGTGGTCGGCGGATCCGGCGGGGGCGCCGAGCAGCGGAAGACCAGCGAGGTCCCGGCGAGTACGCGGAGCTCCACGCCGCACGAGAAGGCGCCGGCCGGCACGAGCAGCAGGCCGACTTCATCGAGCGAGGAGGAGACCGAGCCGCCCGTGACGACCACCCCGAGCGGCAGCGCGCGGCAACAGCCCTCCACGGCCTCGCCGACGCAGACGACGGCGCCGACCAGCCCCTGACCCACCAGACCCGCGGTCGCGGACGGGCCCTTCGCGAGGTTTCGCGGAGGGCCCGTTGCTGTGTTCGTGCCGGCTAGGGGAGCTGGGAGCGCAGTGCCCTGGCGGCCGCTGCGGGGTCGTCCGCCTCGGTGATCGCCCGCACCACGACGACCCGGGACGCTCCGGCCGCCAGCACGTCCGGCAGCCGCTCCGCGTCGATGCCGCCGATGGCGAACCACGGCCGCGCGGTGCCGAACTCCGCGGCCGCGCGCACCAGGTCGAGCCCCGGCGCGGGGCGGCCCGGCTTGGTCGGTGTCGGCCAGCAGGGGCCGGTGCAGAAGTAGTCCGCTCCATCTTCCACCGCCGCCGCCCGTGCCTGGGTGACGTCGTGCGTGGACAGGCCGATCACCGGCTCGTCGCCGATGATCCGGCGCGCCAGCGGCACCGGCAGGTCGTCCTGGCCCAGGTGCAGTACGTCTGCGTCCACCGCCGCTGCGATGTCCGCCCGGTCGTTCACCGCCAGCAAGGCCCCGTGCCGTGCGCACGCCTCCGCCAGGATCTCCAGCGCGGCGAGCTCCTGGCGGGCTTCCAGCGGCACGTCGTCCCGCTTGTCCCGCAGCTGCACGATGTCCACACCGCCGGCCAGTGCAGCGTCGGCGAACTCGGCCAGATCCGGCCGGTCCCCGGTGCACAGGTACAGCCGTGCCGTGTCGAGTCGCTTCCGGATCTGGTCCCCGCTGAGCCCTGGCATGGCCTGAACCCTATCTCGCGGGTTAGGGTGTGGTTGTCCGCACGGGAGCCCGGGTCACGGGCTGAGAGGGAGCTGGAGCGCTCCGACCGTGGAACCTGATCCGGATCATGCCGGCGCAGGGAGCGTGATTCTGATGAGCAAGCACCACGTGACCGTCGTGGGTGGCGGTGTCATCGGCCTGTCCGTGGCCTGGCGCGCCGCGGCGGCCGGGCACCGCGTCACCGTCGTGGACCCCGCACCCGGCCGCGGTGCGTCCTGGGTGGCCGGCGGGATGCTGGCCCCCGTCACCGAGGCCTGGCCCGGCGAGGAGGAGTCGCTCGCCCTCGGCGAGGAGTCGCTGCGCCGCTGGCCAGATTTCGCGCAAGCGCTTGCGCACGACGGTGGCGACCCTGGGCTGTCCTTCGCGGGGACGGTCGTCGTCGCCCTGGACCGCGCGGACGCCGACCAGCTGGACATCGTGGCCGGCTACCTGCGCTCGGTCGGCCGCGAGGTCGAGCAGGTCACCAGCCGCCGCTTGCGCGCGCTCGAACCCGGGCTGGGCGCCGTGCGGGGCGGCCTGCTCGTGCCCGGTGACCTGGCCGTCGACAACCGCCGCCTGCTGCGCTCGCTCCAGGCCGCCGCGGTCGCCCGCGGCGCGGAGTTCACGGCCGGCGAAGCCATCGCCGTCGAACCGGGCCTCGTCCGGACGGCGCGCGGCGACCTCCGCTGCGATGTCGTGGTGATCGCCGCCGGCGCCCACAGCGCGCGGCTGCACCCGCTGCTGGCGCGCGGCGTCCGCCCGCTGAAGGGCGAGATCCTCCGGTTGCGGGCGCGACGCACCAGCCTGCCACCGCCCGCGCGCACCGTGCGCGCCGTCGTCGAGGGGCGGCCGGTGTACCTCGTGCCGCGGGCGGACGGCGAACTGGTCCTCGGCGCGACCCAGTACGAGGCCGGGTTCGACGGGACCGTCACCGCCCGCGGCGTCCGCGAGCTGCTGGAGGGTGCCGAGCGGATCTTTCCCGGCATCGACGAGTACGAGCTGGTCGAGACCGCCGCCGGGCTGCGCGCGGCCAGCGTCGACACGCTCCCGTTCATCGGGGACCTGGGGGACGGCGTCCTCGCCGCCACCGGTCATCACCGCAACGGTCTGCTCATGGCGCCGGTGACCGCCGACGCCGTGGTGGCGTGGCTGGCCGGGGAGAAACCGCCCGAGGAGGCGCTCGCGGCGGACCCGGGCCGGCTGGAACCAGGAGGGGTTTGATGGAAGTGCAGGTCAACGGCCAGTGGCGGGCGTTCCCCGACGGCTCGACGGTCGCCGACGTGATGAGGGCGATCGACGCGCCCGACCGCGGTGTGGCGGTCGCGCTCGACGGCGAGGTGGTGCGGCGCGGCACCTGGGCGCAGCAGGTCGTGCCGGCCGGGGCGCGCCTGGAGATCCTGACGGCGGTGCAAGGTGGGTGAGGTCATGTTCGACGGCGACCAGCTCGTGATCGGGGAGCACAAGCTCTCCTCGCGGCTGATCATCGGAACCGGTGGTGCGGCGAACCTGTCCGTGCTGGAACGCGCGCTGGTCGCGTCGGGGACGGAACTGACGACCGTCGCGATGCGCCGCGCCGACACCGAGGGCGGCTCGGGTGTGCTGGATCTGCTGCGCCGGCTCGGCATCCGGCTCCTGCCGAACACCGCGGGCTGCCGCAACGCGGCCGAGGCGGTGCTCACCGCGCGGCTGGCCCGCGAGGCGCTGGAGACCGACCTGATCAAGCTGGAGGTGCAGGCCGACGACCGCACGCTGCTGCCCGATCCGGTCGAGACGCTCGACGCGGCCGAGCAGCTCGTCGCGGACGGGTTCACCGTGTTCGCCTACACCAACGACGACCCGGTGCTCGCCCTGCGGCTGGAGGAGGCGGGCTGCGCCGCGGTGATGCCGCTGGGCGCCCCGATCGGCACCGGGCTGGGGATCCGCAACCCGCACAACATCGAGCTGATCGTGGCCCGCGCCGGGGTGCCGATCATCCTCGACGCGGGGATCGGCACCGCCTCGGACGCGGCGCTGGCGATGGAGCTGGGTTGTGACGCGGTGCTGCTGGCCACGGCCGTCACCCGGGCACAGGACCCGGAACGCATGGCGTACGCGATGCGGTCCGCGGTGACCGCCGGGCGGCTGGCGCGTCAGGCGGGGCGCATCCCGCAGCGGTTCTGGGCGCACGCGTCGAGCCCGCCGCGCTGAGAATCCGGACTTCACCTCGGCTTGCCGTGACGAGCCCGTATGGTTTACCGCACCCCGCACGGTCCGCGAGGCGAAGGAGCTCGAGAGTGGTTGAGTCAACCGAGGATGTCGCTGGACGGTTGTTCCTCGCCGTCGGCAGGCTGTCCCGGTCACTGCGGCAGGCCGGCACGCCCGGCCCCGGCCACGGCTCCATTTCCGCGCTGTCCACCCTGGTCGTGCTGGGGCCGATGCGGCTGGGTGACCTGGCGGCGAAGGAGGGCGTGGCGGCCGCGACGATGTCCCGGATCGTCGCCTCACTGGTGGACGCGGGCTGGGCGAGCCGCGAACCCGATCCGGTCGACCGCCGGGCGTGGCTCGCCACAGCCACCCCGGCGGGCGAGCGCATGCTGCTCGATCTGCGGTCCACCCGGGTGCACGAGCTGCAGAAACGCATCGACCGGCTGTCGCCGGAGCACCAGGCCGCGCTCGGCGAGGCGCTGCCGGCGCTGGAGGCGCTGCTGGCCGGCGAGGAGAGCTGACGCCCGGCGGCCGGGCGCGGGTCAGCGGTTCTCGGGCGCGAGCCGCCAGAAGGCGGACACCGGGCCGACCTTCGCGCCCATCGGGTAGGAGTGGGCGACCGCGTTGCTGACGAACCACTTCCCGAACCGCGCGGCCTCCGGCACCGGCATGCCCCGCGCCAGACCCGCGGTCAGGGCGGAGGCCATCGCGTCCCCGGCGCCGTGCGTGTGCGGCGTGGAGAACCGCGGCCCCGGCAGTTCGACGAACGACCGGCCGTCGTAGAGCAGGTCGACGCACTCCGGGTCCCGCGTCAGGTGCCCGCTCTTGACCAGCACGTACTTCGGGCCGAGTTCCTTCAGCGCGACCGCCGCGTCGTGCATGCCGGCGCGGTCGGTCACCTCGAGCCCGGTGAGCAGGCGCACCTCGTCGAGGTTCGGCGTGATCACCGCGGCGCGCGGCAGCAGCAGGTCCCGCAGCGCGGCCAGCCCGGCCGCGTCGAACAGCGGGTGCCCGTGCATCGAGGCGGCCACCGGGTCGACCACGAACGGGACCTTGGTGTCCCGGCCGATCTCCGCCCGGTCACACGCGGCCGCGACCGCCTCGATGATCTCGGCTGAGGCGAGCATCCCGGTTTTCGCCGCCTGCATGCCCATGTCGGCGGCGACGGCCTCGATCTGCCCGGCCACGATCCGCGCCGGGATATCGGCCCGGTCGTGCACGCCGAGGGTGTTCTGCACGGTCACCGCGGTCACCGCGACCAAACCGTGCACCCCGCAGGTCAGGAACGTGCGCAGGTCCGCCTGCAGCCCCGCCGCGCCACCGGAGTCGGATCCGGCGATGGTGAGGGCGGCAGGCGGACTCGCGTTCTGGCTCATGCCTCCAGTGTCGCAAACGGGCCGATCAGGCGAGCCGCCAGAACGGCGACACCGGCCCGACACCCCCGCCCAGCGGGTACGCCTCCGCCACGCACCGCTCGATGAACCGCTTGCCCTCGTCGACCGCGTCCGGCACGCCCAGTCCCTTGGCGAGGAACGCGGTGATCGACGAGGCGAGCGTGTCGCCACCGCCGTGCGTGTGCGGGGTGTCGATGCGGCGCGCGGACAGCTCGATGTACTGCACCCCGTCGGAGAGCAGGTCCACGCACTCCGGGTCGTCGTAGAGGTGCCCGCCCTTGACGAGCACCCACATCGGACCCAGGGCCAGCAGCGCCCGCGCGGCGTCGCGCTGGCTGTCCCGGTCGGTGACCTCGACCCCGGTGAGCAGCCGGACCTCGTCCAGGTTCGGTGTCACCAGGGTCGCGCGCGGGAACAGCTCGGTGCGGATGGCCTCCAGCGCCTCCTCGCGCAGCAGCGCGTCGCCGTGCATCGACGCCGCCACCGGGTCCACCACGAACGGCACGCTGGAATTCCGTCCGATGTGGACCTCGTCCAGGGTCTTGGCGACCTCGCCGATGATCTCCGCGGTGGCCAGCATGCCGGTCTTCGCGGCGTCCACGCCCATGTCCCCGGCGACGGCCCGGATCTGCGCGGACACCACGTCCGGCGGGATCTCGGTGAAGCCCTGCACGCCCAGCGAGTTCTGCACCGTGACCGCGGTGACGGCGGTCATCCCGTGCACCCCGCAGGCGAAGAAGGTGCGCAGGTCGGCCTGGATGCCCGCGCCACCGCCGGAATCGCTTCCGGCGATGGTCAGCGCGGTCTTCGGGGTGACGGTCATCAGGGCTGGACCACCGGGAGGTAGACCTGCTTGCCGCTCTCGGTGAACTCCGCCGACTTCTCCTGCATCCCGGCCTCGATGGCGTCCAGCGTGGACAGGCCGTGCTCCTCGGCGTACTTGCGCACGTCCTGCGTGATGCGCATGGAGCAGAACTTCGGCCCGCACATCGAGCAGAAGTGCGCGGTCTTGGCGGGCTCCGCGGGCAGCGTCTCGTCGTGGTAGGCGCGCGCGGTGTCCGGATCGAGCGAGAGGTTGAACTGGTCGGTCCAGCGGAACTCGAACCGGGCCTTGGACAGCTCGTCGTCCCATTCCTGCGCGTACGGGTGGCCCTTCGCCAGGTCCGCGGCGTGCGCCGCGATCTTGTACGCGATCACCCCGGCCTTCACGTCGTCGCGGTCGGGCAGGCCCAGGTGCTCCTTGGGCGTGACGTAACACAGCATCGCCGTGCCGTACCAGCCGATCTGCGCGGCGCCGATGGCCGAGGTGATGTGGTCGTAGGCCGGCGCGATGTCCGTCGTGAGTGGACCGAGCGTGTAGAACGGTGCTTCGCCGCAGAGCCGTTCCTCCAGCTCCACGTTCTCCTTGATCTTGTGCATCGGCACGTGGCCGGGGCCCTCGATCATCACCTGCACGTCGTGCGCGCGGGCGATGTGCGTCAGCTCGCCGAGCGTTTCCAGCTCCGCGAACTGGGCGCGGTCGTTGGCGTCGGCGATCGAACCCGGGCGCAGCCCGTCACCGAGGGAGAAGGTGACGTCGTAGGCCCGCAGGATCTCGCACAGTTCCTCGAAGTGCGTGTAGAGGAACGACTCCCGGTGGTGCGCGAGGCACCACGCGGCCATGATCGAGCCGCCGCGGGAGACGATGCCGGTGACGCGGTTCGCGGTCAGCGGGACGTAGCGCAGCAGTACGCCGGCGTGCACGGTCATGTAGTCCACGCCCTGCTCGCACTGCTCGATCACGGTGTCCCGGTAGACCTCCCAGGACAGCTTCGCCGGATCGCCGTCGACCTTCTCCAGCGCCTGGTAGATCGGCACGGTGCCGACCGGAACGGGGGAGTTGCGCAGGATCCATTCGCGCGTCTCGTGGATCCGCTTGCCGGTGGACAGGTCCATGATCGTGTCGGCGCCCCACCGGGTCGCCCACACCATCTTGTCCACTTCTTCCTCGACCGACGACCACACGGCCGAGTTGCCCATGTTCGCGTTGACCTTCACCAGGAAGTTCTTCCCGATGATCATGGGCTCGCTCTCCGGGTGTTTCCGGTTCACCGGGATCACCGCACGGCCGGCGGCCACCTCTGCGCGCACGAACTCGGCGCTCACGCGCTCGCGCGCCGCGACGAACTCCATTTCCCGGGTGACGACACCCGCCTTGGCGAACCCCAGCTGGGTGTTGTGCTCGCGGCCGTCCAGCCAGCCGGAACGGGTCCGAAAAAGTCCATTGTGGACGTCGATGGTGACGTCCGGGTCGGTGTACGGGCCGGAGGTGTCGTAGACGTCGAAGTGGCCGCCGTTGCTCAGATCGATGCGGCGCACGGGGACGCGAAGCCCGTTCTCGGTGTGGTGGTAGACCTTGCGGGAACCGGTGATCGGCCCGGTGGTCACGGTCGGCGCGACGTTCTTGCCGTTTTCCAGCGTCGTCACTGGCGAAGTCACTCCCTACGCCGGCATTACCCGGTCAGGTTCGGCGGTCGGCGGCGCCGGGTCCCAACGGACACCAGCCGCCCTCTCAGCACGCCAAGGCGCGAGCTCCCGCGTTGTTCGGTTGTCGGTCCGACCATGCCATGGCGCGCTCCAGACCTCAAGAGCACGACGGTGAGACCGCTCACCGGTCGTGCTGCTGGTGGTGTTCGAGGCCGGGGCGCGGTGCGGGAACCTGGCCGGCGGCGGCTCGGCGCGAGCCGGTGCGGTGGTGGGGGTGTTCGTGCTGGTCCTCGCGCTGCAGACGCGCGTGGTGGTGGCCGGCGCCGGCGCGCGGTCGCGGTCTACCCGTCGATCTGCAACCTGGGGATCAGCGCGGGAGCCTGGTTGGGCGGGCGCGCGTTGTCGGCCGGGGCGCGTGCTCGGTGGGCTGGCCGTGTCAGCTCTCCACCGCCACCGCCATCGCCACGCCGAACGCCACGAACACGCCGCCTGAGGACTTTTCCAGCCGCTGCCGGACGGTGGCGGTGCGCAGCCAGCGCCCGACGCGGGTGAGCGCGAGGGCGAGCGCGGTGTACCAGACGGTGTCGGTGAGCATCCAGACGAGGACGAGGAGCAGCAGCGGCAGCGGGCCCGCGGCGTGGGCGGGGACGAACTGCGGGAGGAACGAGATCGCGAAGACCCCGGCCTTCGGGTTGGTGACGTTGATCAGGAAGCCGGCCCGGAACCCGGCGCCCGGCCTGGGCTCGTCGACGGGGCCGTGGCGGCGGAGCAGCATCCGCGCGCCGAGGAAGACGAGGTAAACCGCACCGGCGATGCGCAGCACCGTGTAGGCGGTTTCGGACGCGACGAGCAGCGCGGAGATCCCGAACACCGCGGCCAGGCCCCACACCAGCACACCGGCCTCGATTCCGGCGATCGTGGCGAGCGAGTTCCGCCGGGAGCCGCGGGCGGACTGCTTGACCAGCATGAGGGTAGCCGGCCCGGGCACGAGCGCGATGAGGAAGGCGGCGGGCACGAACGCGAGCACATTGGGCATCCCCGCACGGTGGCGGACCGGGGTCGCCCGCGGCAACCGCATTTCGGGCATGCTCGTCGCAGGCCCGCGACGAGGATGCCGACCAGTCGGCGCGCGTCGTAGGGGTGCTTGCGGTTCGCGCCCGCGGAGATCTGGGAACTGCCCACGGGCCACGACGGCATGATCACGCTGCCCGCGGAGCTGAGTGAGCTGCTCCTGAAGCTCACCTGAGGGCCGCGGGCGGACGGGCCGGACCGCGGCTGACCACGGAGAACGGGCTTCTACGCTGCTGTCTTCATGATGGATGCCGCTATTTTGGGTAGGTCGAGCGAGGAGGTGGGGCGAGGATGAGCAGTGCCGTGACGGGCTACGGCTGGGATTGGCAGGCCCTGCTGCGTACCTGGCAGGAGCTCGACGTGCCCGAAGGGTGGCGTGCGGAGATCACCGAGGGGGGAGTGACGATGACGCCGCCGCCCGGGAACGGGCACAGCAACATCGCGGAGCTGGTCAACCGGGCCTTGGTCCGTGCGGCGCCGGACGAGCGGGCTGTCCTGCAGACGCTGGGGATCGCCATCAGCGGGGCGAGCCGGCTGTACCAGCCCGACCTGGTGGTGGTTCCACGCCGTGAGCTGCTCACCCGCCCGGACACCGTGCCGGTCCCCGCGAAGACGGCGGAGCTGGTGGTGGAGATCGTCTCGCGAGGCAATGCCCGCACGGACGTGTCGAGAAGCTGTGGGCCTACGCGCAGGCGCCGGTTCCGCTCTACCTCCTGATCGACCGCTACACCGAACCCAAGCCGTCCGTCACGCTCTACTCCGACCCGGTGGACGGGCACTACCGCCGTTCGGAGCAGGTTTCCTTCGGCGAGCAGATCCGGCTGCCCGCGCCGTTCGGCCTGGCGCTGGACACCGCCGCCTTCTAGTTCACCAGCTCGCTCGGCGTCGCGAACACGTCGACCATCGCGCCGTTGCGCAGCACGGTGATCGCCAGGCGGGTGCCGATCACCTCCGCGAACAGCTGCCGCTGGATGTCCTGCGCGTCCGTGATCCGCGAGCGGCCCACGGTCAGCACCAGGTCGCCCGGCCGCAGCCCGGCGCGCTCCGCGGGGCCGCCGCGCACCACCTCGACGATCCGCAGCCCGGCGCGCTGCCCGGTGTGCTCCGCGACGTCGTCCGGCAGCGGCGCCGGCACCCCCACCACGCCGAGGTACGCCCGCCGCACCCGGCCCTCCACCGTGAGCGTGTCGATGATCCGCCGGGTGGTGTCGTTGATCGGCACCGCGAGGCCCAGCCCGAAGCCGGCGACCGCGGTGTTGACCCCCACCACCCGGCCGGCCGAATCCGCGAGGGCCCCGCCCGAGTTGCCCGGGTTCAGGGCCGCGTCCGTCTGGATCACGTTCTCGATCACCCGCCCGGCGCTGCGCGTGCGCACCGGCAGCGACCGGCCCAGCGCGCTGACCACCCCGGCCGTCACCGACCCGGCCAGCCCCAGCGGACTCCCGATCGCGACCACCAGCTGACCCACGACCAGCTTGTCCGCGTCGCCCAGCCGCGCGGCGGGCGGCGCCTCGGACGCGCGCAGCACGGCCAGGTCGGACAGCGGGTCCGCACCCACCACCGTGAACCGGGTCTCCGTACCGTCCGAGTAGGTCGCGATGCCGTGCGCGCCGCTCCCCACCACGTGCGCGTTCGTCACCAGGTGACCGTCATCGGCGAACACGACCGCCGATCCGCTGCCGCGGGCCAGCCGCACGCTCGCGACGTGCGGGGTCACCTCGGCGGCCACCGAGCTCACCGAGCGTGAGTAGGCGTCGAGGGCATCGGCGTCGTCCACCGCCACCACCACCCGGGCAATTACACCGTTACATCCGTAACCAGTGTGCGCTTGCCGACGCCGGGTGGCCGCCCCGTTCACCGAGGGCGAAAGCTCAGTCCGCGCCGGGCAGCCAGGACAGGCCCGGCACGCCCCACTTGTTGCGCTTGAGCATCCGCTTCGCGTCGCGCGCGTGGCGGCCGACGAGGCGGTCCAGGTAGATGAAGCCGTCCAGGTGGTCGGTCTCGTGCTGCAGGCACCGCGCGAAGTACCCGGTGCCCTCGACCTCGATCGGGTTGCCGTCCAGGTCGGAACCGGTGACCTTCGCCCACTTCGCCCGCCCCGTCGGGTACGACTCGCCGGGCGCCGACAGGCAGCCCTCCCAGTCGTCGTCCGGGTCGGGCATGGTCTCCGGGATTTCGGAGGTCTCCAGCTTCGGGTTGACCACCAGGCCCTTGTGCCGCACGCCCTCGTCGTCCGGGCAGTCGTAGACGAACACGCGCAGGTCGACGCCGATCTGGTTGGCCGCGAGCCCCACGCCTTCGGCGGCGTACATCGTCTCGAACATGTCGTCGGTGAGGGTGCGCAGCTCGTCGTCGAACTTCTCCACCTCACGGGTGGGCTGGTGCAGCACCGGGTCGCCGGCGATCCGGATCGGGTGGATGGTCACAATCCGCGATCGTACCCAGCGCACGACCCGTGACGCGCCGGGCCGTGATCCCACAACCGGACCCTCGACCCGTGGTTGAATGGCGCCCGCGGGATGACAACCGTGTGATTTGCGAGTTGAGGAGTCAGATGGACGCCGCGGAGTCGATGGCCGAGGGCGACCGGCCGTCGCCCGAGCCCACCGGCGACGAGGGCGGGCTCACGCCCCGCGAGCTGAAGATGCTGGCGTTCGAACGCCAGTGGTGGCGCTACGCGGGCGCCAAGGAGCAGGCCGTCCGCGAGGAGTTCGGCCTCTCGCCCACCCGGTACTACCAGCTGCTCAACCAGCTCCTCGACAAAGAGGAAGCGATGCGCGCCGACCCGATGCTCGTCAAGCGGTTGCGCCGGATGCGCAGCACGCGGCAGCGCAAGCGGGTCGCCCGGCGACTGGGGATCGAAGCGCTATGAACTTTCCGCAGGGTCTGTCCCGCCCGCTGCGCCTGGCCGGTGTGGTGCTGATCGGGGTCGCTCTGGTGGCGGTCGTGATCGGCGGCATCACCGCGCTGAACGGCGGCGGGGACAGTGACCAGACCGCGGCGCCGAGCTCCACCGCCGGCCGCGGCACGCCGTCGCCGGAGCCGACCACCGTGCCGAGCTCCACCGAACCGCCGCCGTCCAGCCCGGCGCCGTCGCCGTCGCCGGAGGTGTCCCCGCCGGGCCAGCCGACGGACACGCCCGCCCCGGGCGGCCCCGGTGGCGCGCCGGGCCAGCCGGGCGGCACGCCCGGCCAGAACCAGGGTGGGACGGCCGCCGACCAGACCGCCGCCAAGTGGGTGCCGGTGCGCGTCTACAACAACAGCACCATCCACGGGCTCGCCGCCCGCGCGGCCGAGGACCTGACGGCCAACGGCTGGAACGTCGTCGAGTCCGGCAACTACCCGTACGGCATCATCCCGACGACCACGGCGTACTACACGCCGGGCACCGACGAGGAGACCGCCGCGCGCTCGTTGGCCGTCGCGTTCGGCATGAAGGTCGAACCGCGCTTCGAGGGCATCCGGGACGCGAGCCCGGGCGTCATCGTCATCGTGACCAACGACTACAAGGGCTCCCAGGTCAAGGGCTCCTGACCGATCCTCAGGCCCGGTTCGCCGCGTAGGCCTCCAGCGCGGCGAGCTGCGCCGGGTCGAGCGACGGGCGGACGGTCTCGCGCGCCTTCTCCAGGTGTGCCGCGGTGACCTCCGCGGCGTCCAGCGACTCGCGCATCGCCGTCAGCGCGGCCTCCCGGATCAGCGCCGCGCAGTCCGCCGCCGAGTAGCCGGCCAGGGTGCCCGCGACGGCGGCCAGGTCCACATCGGACGCCAGTGGCGTGTGCCGGGCCGTGGCACGCAGGATCTCGGTCCGCGCCGGCGCGTCCGGCGGTGGCACGTACACCAGCCGCTCCAGCCGTCCCGGGCGCAGCAGGGCCGGGTCGACGAGCTCGGGCCGGTTGGTCGCGCCGAGCACGACCACGTCCCGCATCGGCTCGACCCCGTCCAGCTCGGTCAGCAGTGCGGCCACCACCCGGTCGGACACGCCCGAGTCGCCGGACTGCCCGCGGCGCGGCGCGAGCGCGTCGATCTCGTCCAGGAACACCAGCGAGGGCGCTGCGTCGGCAGCCTTGCGGAACAGCTCGCGCACCGCGCGTTCGGACTCACCGACCCACTTGTCCAGCAGCTCGGCGCCCTTGACCGCGAACACGTTCAAGGCGCCGGTGCCGGCCAGCGCGCGGACCAGGAACGTCTTGCCGCCACCCGGCGGCCCGTACAGCAGCACGCCGCGCGGCGGCGCGATCCCGAGCCGCGCGAACGAGTCCGGGTACCGCAGCGGCCACAGCACCGCCTCGGTCAGCGACTGCTTGACCTCGGTCATGTCGCCGACGTCGTCCAGCGTCAGTCCGCCGGTGGCCAGGTTGTCCGATGTGGACATCGAGATCGGGCGGACGGACTGCAGCGCGTCCAGCAGATCCTGCTGGGCGATCCGCGGTTCGGTCTCGTCCCGCTGCCGCAGGGCGGCGCGGACCGCGGCGTCCCGGCGCAGCGCGAGCAGGTCCGCGGCCACGAAACCGGGCGTGCGTTCGGCGATCCCGCCAAGGTCCACAGTGGAGTCCAGCGGCACGTCCCGTAGCAGCACGCGCAGCAGTTCGATGCGCACCCGGACGTCCGGCTGCGGGATCGCCAGCTCGCGGTCGAGCAGGTCGGCGGCGCGCAGGCGCGGATCGCACGCCTCGGGGCGGGCCGTGGTCGCGACGACCGCGAGCTCCGTCCGGGCCAGTGCGCCGCGCAGCTCGTCCAGCACCACGGTGGCGACCGGCGGGGGCTGGGCCGCCGGGAGGAGCGTGTCGATGTCGGTGATCAACAGGACCGCCGGTCCGCCCGACGCGGCTTGGTCGATCGCCTCGCGCAGCCGGGTGGCGATCGCGTTCGGTTCCAGCACGGCGACCGACGGTGCGGCCAGCACGACCACCCGCAGGTTCTCCGCCGCGGCGACCGACCGCACCAGTGTCGTCTTGCCGACCCCTTCGGCGCCGGACAGCAGCACGCCGAGCCGCGCCGAGGTGCCCAGCCGGGACAGCAGCTCGGGCCGGCGGAAGGTGAGGTCGACCCACTCGGCGAGTGTGCGTGCCTGGTCCTGCGCGCCGCACAGGTCGCTCACCGGCGGGGCCGGCTCGTCCGGCTCCGGCACCACCGCGGCCGCCACCGGAGGGGCGGGCGCGGCCGGTGCGGCGGTGCGCGCGCCGTCCCGCCAGTCGACCACAGTGGACGGTCCGATCACGACCGGGCCGGCCGGTTCGGTCGCGGTGACGGTGAGCAGCTCGGTGGTCCAGCCCGCGCCGATCGCCCGGGACAGCTGACCGCGCACCGAGGTGACGTCCGACCCCGGCGCCGGCGCCAGGTCCTGCGGCAGCAGCGACACCGCGTCGCCGACCGTCAGCACCTTCCCGGTGAGCGCGAGCCGCAGCGTGTTCGGCGACAGCGATGCGCTGGCCAGGCGCGATCCGGCGACGGTGACCGAGCGGGCCTGCGTGACGTCCGCCGGGGCGACGACGACTTCCGAGCCCTCGGTCACGCCGAGGTTGGACAGCGTCACGTCGTCGGCGTACACCACGCCGGGCGTCCCGCTCGCGTCTGCGGGTGCGGCGAGCGCGGCGCTCACCCGGGCGCCGGTCAGGTGCACCGCGTCCCAGGCGCGCAGCCCCAGCGCGTCGAGCACCTCGGGGTGCAGGCGCACGATGCCCCGCCGCGTGTCCAGGGCGGACGGCGTGTGCCGGATGGTCAGCGTGATCTGGGGCGCGCGCACGCCCTCACTCTAGGGCGAGCGCGGCCGGGATGGCGGCGAAGGTGCGGTCGACGAGGACCGGGAGCTGCGCCCGGTCGCCGGACGGGCTCCACTCCGCGAGCGCCACGTTCCACGCCGCGACCACGATCTCGACGAGCAGCCGCAGCTCCAGCGTGGGCGGGCCGGGCAGCAGGCGGATCATCTCCTGCTCGACCTCGGCGCAGTACCGCAGCGAATGGGCGTGCAGCGCCGGGTGCCCGTCGATCAGCCGGACGGTCGGCAGGAACTGCCGGTACCAGTGGTCGTCCATCCGGTCGATCGCGGTCAGCAGCGCGTCCTTGATGCCGCCGAGCAGCGGTCCCGACGGCGGGCGTTCGGCCAGCAGCTGGAGGACGGTGTCCCACAACTGCTTGACAGCGGCCAGCGCCACATCCTCTTTGGACGTGAAGTTGCGGAAGAAGGTCCGCTTGGAGACCTCCACCGCCTCGACCAGTTCGTCCAGCGTCGTGGAGTCGAAACCGCGCTCGGTGAACATCGCGACCGCGGTCTCCGCGAGCGCCTGGCGCGTGCGCAGTTTCTTCCGCTCGCGCAGGGGGAGCGGCTGCCCGGTCGTCGGCATGACTGTCATCACCACCAGTGTAGTTGATGCCGCTTGTACGCAAATGCCACTCGGTGGCACAATGGTCGAAAGTCATTCAGGAGGAGAGAACATGCGTGCACTGGTCGTCGACCACTCGGTGGAGTCCCACCTGCGGCTGGCCGAGGTCCCCGATCCCGTGCCGGAGCCGGACGAGGCGCTGGTGCGGGTCGAGGCGGTCTCGCTCAACTTCGGCGAGACCCACGGCGTGAGCTCGCCGGAGATGCCCGAGGGGGTCGTGCCCGGCTGGGACGCGACCGGCGTGGTCGTCCAGGCGGCGGCCGACGGATCCGGTCCCGCGGCCGGTACCCGCGTGGTCACCCTGGCGCACAGCGGCGCGTGGGCCGAGCTGCGGGCGGTGCCGACCGCGATGATCGGCACCGTGCCGTCCGGCGCGGACGGCGGCGCCATCAGCACGATCCCGGTGGCCGGCCTGACCGCGGTGCGCGTGCTGCGCCGGTTCGGGCAGACCCTCGGCCGGCGCATCATGATCACCGGTGCGTCCGGCGGTGTCGGCCGGTACGCCGTCCAGCTCGCCGCCAGGGCGGGCGCCGAAGTGGTCGCCGTCAGCGGGGATCCGGCCCAGGCCGACGTGCTCCGGGCGCTCGGCGCCCACGAGGTGATCAAGCACCCGGCCGAGGCGAGCCGGCCGGTGCACGGCGTGCTGGACAACGTGGAGGGCGAGCAGATGGTTGCCGCGTTCCAGGCACTGCACGCCGGTGGTCAGCTCGTCGGTGTCGGGCGCGCCACCGGCGAAGACGTGGTCTTCCCGTTCGGCACGTTCCTCGCCACCGAGGGCCGCCACAACCGGTCGATCAGCACGTTCTACCTGCTCGCGGAGCCCAGGGAGGATTTCGCCGAGGACCTCACCTGGCTCGCCGGCGAGGTGGCCGACGGCCGCCTCGACCCGGGCATCACCTGGCGCGGTGACTGGTCACGGCACGCCGAGGCGACCGCGGCCCTGCTCGGCCGCCGCCTGCGGGGCAAGGCCGTCCTGGAGATCAGCTGACGCGGGACCCCCACCGGTCGAGGTAGGTGATCTCCTCGACCGGTGGCCGCGCCGCGGGCCGGAACTCCTGCTGGGTCGTGTAGGCCACCGGCAGCAGCGCGACCTGCGTGTACCCCTCCGGGATGCCCAGCGTCCGGGCGACCTCCTCCTCGTGGCCGAACAGGTGGTAGCCGGTGATCGTGCTGCCCAGCCCGCGGGCGCGCAGCGCGAGCTGGAAGCTCCAGATCGCCGGGTAGATCGAGCCGTAGAACCCGGTCAGCTCGGCGTTGCCGCCCTCCGGCTGCCCGGCCACGCACACGAGGACGAGCGCCGGGACGCGGTGCAGGTTGTCCTTCAGGAACCGCGCCGAGGCGAGCGAGCGCGGCGCGACCAGGTGGCCGTACTCGCGCTGCGCGGCCTCGGCCACCTCCCGGACCGGCTCGGCGACGCGGGCCTTGAGCTCGGGGTCGCGCACCACGAGCCAGCGGATCGCGTCCTGCCGGTTGCCGGCGATCGGGGCCTGCATCGCGATGCGCAGGCACTCGATGAGCACCCCGTCCTCGACCGGCCGGTCCAGGTCCAGCTTGCGCCGGACCGAGCGGGTGGTGGTCAGTGCCGTGTCCACGTCCATCTGCCGTCCTCTCTGAGACTTACGCTGTAAGTACTTACACTGTAAGCCATGTCGTTGACACGCGAGAAGGTGCTCGACGCCGCGTTGCGGTTGGTCGGGGAGAACGGCCTGGGCGGCCTGTCGATGCGCAAGCTCGCCGCCGAGCTGGGCGTGGAGGCGATGTCGCTCTACAACCACGTCGCCGGCAAGCAGGATCTGCTGGACGGGGTCGCGGCCCGGGTGTTCGAGCAGGTGGCGTTACCCGATCCGGGGTTGCCCTGGGACGAGCGGCTGCGGGCGCTCGGACTGAACGCCTTCGAGACGCTGAACCGCCACCCGGCCGTCGTCCGCGCCCTCACCGCCGAGCAGGCCAACCCGCTGTCCGAGGGCGCGGTGCGGCTCATGGACGCGATCATCGGCGCGCTGCTGGACGCCGGGCTCGACGAAGACCACGCCGCACGCGCCTACCGTTCGCTGATCGGGATGGTGTTCGGCGCGGTGCTCGTCGGCGCGGGCGGGCTGGCGGCCGAGCGCGCGGAGCCGGTCATGGAATGGTTCCGCCGCACGGTCACGCCGCGGCAGCACCCGAGCCTGCACCGGGTCATGCCGGCCATGGCGAGCATCGACTGCGTGCAGGACTTCACCTACCAGCTCGACCTGCTGATCAAGGGCCTGCGCTAGCGGGTCGACGGCCCTTCCCGGTCAGCGGTTGCGCTGCCGCAGCCCGATGCGCCGCCAGCTCCGCCGCCGCGACCGGTCCTGGCTCTCCGCCGGGTACGTGCGCACCCCGCGCACCACGTGGTCCTGCGTGCGGCGCACGTTCAGCCGCTGGTTGCCGGCCACCCGCGGGAACCGCGGCCGCCGCAGCCGCAGGCGGCTGGTGCTGCGCCGGATCGCCCGGCGCTCGCGCAGCGGCACGCCCCACGCCTCCGGGTGGTTGGCCAGCCAGTGGTAGCGCCGGAGGGCGTAGGGGATGTGGGCCAGGTAGAGCAGCAACGCGGTGGCCAGCGCGATCAGCGGGTACTGGATGACCGCCGCCGCGGCGAGGCCCACCCCGACCAGCAGCGGCGCGGCCGCCTTCGCCGGGACCCGGACCGACTTCAACGACAGCGTGGGCAGCCTGCTGATCAGCAGCAGCGCGATCGCCACCGTCCACACGTAGACCACCGGAGCGCTGGACCACCAGCCGTCGCCGAACTCCAGCGTGAGGATCACCGGCATCAGCGCGCACAGGCCGCCCGCGGGCGCCGGCACGCCGACGAAGAACTCCTTCGCGTACGGCGGCTGTTCCACGTCCAGCAGCGTGTTGAACCGGGCCAGCCGCAGCACCATGCACACCGCGAAGGTCAGCGCGACGATCCAGCCGGCACCGGAGCTGTCCCCGGCCCAGATGTAGAGCACCAGCGCCGGTGCGACACCGAAGGAGATGGCGTCGGACAGCGAGTCCAGCTCGGCGCCCATCTTCGACGTCGCGTCGAGCAGGCGGGCGATCCGGCCGTCCAGGCTGTCCAGCACGGCGGCGACGCCGATCGCGCCGATCGCCAGCACGAGCTGCCCCTTGAGCGCGAACTGCGCGGCGGACAGCCCCGCGCACAGCGCGAGCACCGTGATCGCGTTGGGCAGCAGCCGCACCGTCGGTGTCATCACCCGGACCATGATCAGGCTCCTCGCTCCGGCAGCGCCGCCAGCGGCGTCTCGCCGCCGATGGTCCGCTGGCCCTTGCGGACCAGCACCTCGCTGCCCGGCGGCAGGTAGATGTCGACGCGCGAGCCGAACCGGATCAGGCCGTAGGTGTCACCGGCCCGGACCTTGTCGCCGTCGGCGACCTGGCACAGGATCCGGCGCGCGACCAGTCCGGCGATCTGCACGACCACCAGCTCGTGCCCGTCCCCGGTGCGCAGCAGCAGCGAGTTGCGCTCGTTGTCGTCGCTGGCCTTGTCCAGGTCCGCGGACAGGAACTTGCCGGGCCGGTAGGCGACCCGCTCGACCACGCCGGTGGCCGGCACCCGCTGCACGTGCACGTCGAAGACCGACAGGAACACGCTCACCCGCATCCGCGGCTCGGCGGGCAGGCCCAGCTCCGGTGGCGGGGCGGCCTCCTCGATCAGGGAGACGATGCCGTCGGCTGCCGCCAGCACCAGCCCGTCCCGCTCCGGCGGCACGCGCTTCGGTTCGCGGAAGAAGGCCGCAACGGCCAGCGTCGCCAGCGCGCCCGCCGGGCCCAGCGGCTTCCACAGCCGCCGCAACAGCAGCGTGGCGGCCACGCCACCGGCGACGAACGGCCGCCCCGCGGGGTGCATCGGCGGCAGCGTCTCGCGGGCGAGTTGCAGCGCGTGGGTGATCGGATTGCTCGCCTTGTCCGGCGAAGAGGTGCTCATCGAAGCGGTGTCCCGGGTGATTCGTGTCCAAGGTGTGACCGGTCCGTGACGCCGGGTCAGGCGTGCTGGGTCACCGATCCGGGTATCCACGCTACCGGCAGGTCCGCGCGGCCCGTTCCGCGTCCCGTCAAACGAGCTCCGCGCCGCTGACACTGGGTGACAACGGGGTGTGCGGACCGTAGTAGCAGCAGAGAGGAAGTGTCATGTCGGCCCCGCAGCGCATCCGCGAAGAGCGCCTTTCCGAGCTGTTGGCGGCGTGGCGCGACGACGTGAACAGTGTCCCGATACCCCGGCTGGTCCCGACCGAAACCGCGGTCGCCCTGATCCGGCCCGTGCGAGCGCTCGGTGTTCGGTGCCGGGCCGCTGAACCCCCCGACGGCCCAGCGGCCCGGCACGGCAGGCTGGTGCCGTAGGCGCTGAATTTTAGCTTCGGCAAGCGAATTCGTAACCACTCGTAGGACAACTGTTACAAGAAGTCACACGGGGGCACCAAGCGGCAGGAGCAGCACGTCGACCTCGCTGCCCTCCGGTGCCTCGACCACGTCCTCCGGCAGCTCGATCAGGCAGTTGGCCTGCGCGAACGCGGCGAGCAGGTGCGATCCCGGGCCACCACGTGGCCCGACCTCCCCGGTCACCTGGCCCTCGTGCTGCGAGTAGAACCCGCGGCGGAACTGGCGGCGGCCGGCGGGCGAGCTCAGGGACTCGGTCAGCCGTGCCCGCACGCGGTGCCGGTCCACCTGGCGGTGGCCCAGCGCGGTGAGGATCGCCGGGCGCAGGAAAACCTCGAACGACACCAGCACGCTCACCGGGTTGCCGGGCAGCGTCACCACGGGCACGCCCTGCCAGCGGCCGTTGCCCTGCGGGCCGCCCGGCTGCATCGCGACCTTCACGAACTCGACACCGGCACCGGTCAGCGAGTCCTTCACGACCTCGTAGGCGCCCGCGCTGACGCCGCCCGAGGTCACCACCAGGTCCGCCGCCGCCAGGCGCGGTTCGACGACCGAGCGGAACTCGGCCACGTCATCGGCGACGCTGCGCACGATCTCCACCTGGCAGCCGAGCGCACGGATGCCCGCGGCGAGCATGATGCTGTTCGACTCGTAGATCTGCCCGTGCCGCAGCTCCTGCGGCGGTGTCACCAGCTCCGAACCGGTCGACACCACCAGCACGCGCAGCGGCGCGTACACGGTCAGCCGGTCCAGGCCCACCGCCGCGGCCAGCCCGAGCTGCGCCGGTCCCAGCACCGTGCCGGCGTGCAGCGCGATCGCGCCCGCCGCGACGTCCTCACCGGTGCGGCGCAGGTGCGTGCCGACCGGGGCCGGCTCGCGGATCGACACCTTCTCGGTGCCGCCGTCGGTGTCCTCGACCTTGATCACCGCATCCGCGCCCGGCGGCATCGGCGCGCCGGTCATGATGCGGTGCGCGGTGCCCGGCAGCAGCGGCGGCACGTCCGTGCGCCCGGCCGGGATGTCCTCGGCGACCGGCAGCTCCACCGGCGTGCTCGCGGTGGCCGAGGCGACGTCGACCGCCCGCACCGCGTAACCGTCCATCGCCGAGTTGTCGAACGGCGGCAGCGAGACGCCCGCGGGCACGTCCCTGGCCAGTACCAGCCCGGCGCACCCGGTCAGCGGGAGCGCGGTGACCGGGGCGGTACCGAGCAGCTCGGTGACGGCCGCGCGGTAGGTGTCGACGGAAATCACGCGGACCATCCTGCCCCGCCAAGGCGGTCGTGCAACACTTCCCCCCGCCCGTTGATCCACGAGGGGGAGGCATGCAGGTCCACACCCGGCACACACCCGCATTCGGCGTGGCCCGGGTGATCCTGGGTCCCGGTGAAGCCGTGCAGGCGCCCGGCGAGTCGATGGTCGCGAGCAGTTTCGGCCTCACCGAGGTGGCCGGCGGACGCCGGTCGCCGTCGGTGTTCACCGCGCCGGCCGAGGGCGGCTGGCTCGACCTCGCGCCGTCCGTCGCCGGCGACGTCTACGCGCTGGAGTTCGACGGGCGCACCGGCTGGTGCGTCGCCCGGCACGCGGTGTTCGCGCGGCCGGCGTCGGTGCGGGCCGATTCCTGGCCCGGCCTGCGGACGATGTTCGGCGCCGAGGGAACGTCCCAGGGTTTCCTGGAGCACTACAGCGGAACCGGTCCCCTCGTGCTCGCCTGCGCCGGTCCGGTGGACCAGTTCCACCTGGCCGCCGGTGAGCTGATCTCGGTGCACCCCGGGCACGTGCTGGCCTATCCGGACACCGTGCAGTGCCGTCTGCGGGCGGTCGACCCTTCGGCGCAGCAGTCCATCCGGACGGGCGCCGGGCTGATGCTCGACTTCGCCGGACCGGGAACGCTTTTGGTGCAAGCGCGTAAATCTCGCTGAAACTTGTTGCTCCCGCGCGTTTCTCCGGTACCGTTACCTCCACTCGGGAGCCGGGCGGGCACGGCTCCCGGAGTTTTTCGCAAGGAGGAAGCCGTGGCTGTTGGCACGGTCAAGTGGTTCAATTCCGAAAAGGGCTACGGGTTCATCGCGTCCCCCGAGGGGCCCGATGTGTTCGTGCATTACTCGGCCATCCAGTCGGACGGGTTCCGCACCCTCGACGAGGGTGATCAGGTCGAGTTCCAGATCGAAGCAGGCCGGGACGGCCGGACCCAGGCAGCGGACGTCCGCAAGGTGTCGTAGCCGGTGCGGCTAGGCTGCGCTGTGTGACAGGCGATGTGTCGGGGGACCTCACCGGTCGCCGGCTGGGTAACTACCGCATAGACGGAGTGCTCGGCAAAGGTGGCATGAGCGTCATGTACAAGGCCACCGACGTGCGGCTCGGCCGCAAGGTCGCCTTGAAGGTGATCGGCGAGCACCTGGGTGCCGACGCCGAGTTCCGCGAACGATTCGTGGACGAGGCGCGCAACACCTCCGCCGTGGACCACGCGAACGTCGTGCCGCTGTACGACTTCGGTGAGCTCGACGGAATGCTCTACATCGCCATGCGCCTGGTCGACGGCGCCGATCTGGCGAGTTTCGTCGCGGACGGGCCGATCGCGCCCGAACGCGCGCTGAAACTGCTCGACCAGGTCGCCGACGCACTCGACTGCCTGCACGAGCGCGGTCTGGTCCACCTCGACGTCAAACCGGCCAACGTGCTGGTCACCAGCCGGGAATCGGCGCGCGAGCACGTGTACGTCGCCGACTTCGGGCTGACCCGGCGCGGCGCGACCGGGCACCGCACCCGCGGTGGCGACTTCCTCGGGTCGCCGACCTACGCCGCCCCGGAACACCTGCGCGGGGAACCGCTGGACGGGCGCACCGACCAGTACGCGCTCGCGTGCGTGCTGTACACGTGCCTGACCGGGCAGCCGCCGTTCAGCGGTGACGTGCCGGCGGTGATCAAGGGGCACCTGGCCGTCGAGCCGCCTGCCGTGTCGGAGGTGGTCGGCCTGCCCCCGGCGATCGACGAGGTCGTCCGCCGCGGCATGGCCAAGAACCCGGCCGACCGCTACGACAACTGCGTCGAACTGATCACCGCGGCACGCAAGGCGCTCGGCCCTGCCGCGAGTTCGGCCACCCCGCCGGGACCACCGCAGCCGCCGGCGCGGGAGCCCGGGACGCCATCCGCCCCGCCTCCGGGTCAGGGCGGTCCGGCGGGCCAGTTCGGGCAGCCCGGGATGCCCGGGCCCACCGCTCAACCGGGGGAATTCGGCCCGGCCGCGCGGTTCGGCCCCCCGGGCCAGTTCGGCCGCCCGCCACAGCACGCCGGTCACCCCGGGTTCCCGGCGCAGCCCGGCGGGTACCGCCCGGGCCCGCCGCCCCAGACCGGCTGGGCCCCGCCGGCCACCGCCTGGCAGCAGCAGAACCGGTACCCGCCGCCGGGCTACCCGCCCTACGGTCCCTACGGCGGCCCGCAGCCGCCGAAGGCCGGCGGCGGCCTGAAGTGGTTGTGGGCCGGCCTCGCCGGGCTCGTCGTCGTGGCGGCCGTCGTGGTGACGCTCGTTCTGGTGAACCGGGGCAGTGGCTCCGCCCCCGCGCCGACCACCGCGCCCGAGATCCCGGTCGGGCCGGGTGGCGCCCCGACCGGCGGGTCCGCCACCGGCGGCCCGCCGCCCGCCACGATCTCCATCAAACCGAGCCCCTGACGTGCGGTTCTTGCACTCGCCACCGGAGAGTGCTAAACAGGCGTTGGCACTCGGCAGCGTCGAGTGCCAAGAAGCACCATGGTCGGGACGGTGAGGCCGGCTCGGAACACCGAGCAGGTCGTCCGTCGCGGGCACCGAGCCTGGCCGAGCTACGTGTCCTGCTGCCGACCCTGAACCGGGTCATGGCAGCGACCACTACCGGAGGACAACACCGCAATGGCCAAACTGATCGCGTTCGACGAGGACGCCCGCCGCGGGCTTGAGCGCGGACTCAACACCCTCGCCGACGCCGTCAAGGTGACGCTTGGCCCCCGTGGCCGCAACGTCGTGCTCGAAAAGAAGTGGGGCGCGCCGACGATCACCAACGACGGTGTCTCCATCGCCAAGGAGATCGAGCTCGAGGACCCGTGGGAGAAGATCGGGGCCGAGCTCGTCAAGGAAGTTGCGAAGAAGACCGACGACGTAGCCGGTGACGGCACCACCACCGCCACCGTGCTGGCCCAGGCGCTCGTGCGCGAAGGTCTGCGCAACGTGGCCGCCGGTGCCGACCCGATCGCCCTGAAGCGCGGCATCGAGCAGGCCGTCGAGGCCGTCGTCGAGCAGCTGCACAAGGCCGCGAAGGAGGTCGAGACCAAGGAGCAGATCGCTGCCACCGCCTCGATCTCGGCCGCGGACCGCACCATCGGTGAGCTGATCGCCGAGGCGCTGGACAAGGTCGGCAAGGAAGGCGTCGTCACCGTCGAGGAGTCGAACACCTTCGGCCTCGAGCTCGAGCTCACCGAGGGTATGCGCTTCGACAAGGGCTACATCTCGGGTTACTTCGTCACCGACGCCGAGCGTCAGGAAGCCGTCCTGGAGGACCCGTACATCCTCCTGTTCGGCTCGAAGATCTCCAACGTCAAGGACCTGCTCCCGGTCCTGGAGAAGGTCATGCAGTCGGGCAAGCCGCTGCTGATCATCGCCGAGGACGTCGAGGGCGAGGCCCTGGCCACCCTGGTCGTCAACAAGATCCGCGGCACCTTCAAGTCCGTCGCCGTCAAGGCCCCGGGCTTCGGTGACCGCCGCAAGGCGATCCTGCAGGACATCGCGATCCTGACCGGCGGCCAGGTCATCTCCGAGGACGTGGGCCTCAAGCTGGAGAACGCGGACCTGAACCTGCTGGGCAAGGCCCGCAAGGCCGTCATCACCAAGGACGAGACGACCATCGTCGAGGGTGCCGGCGACGCGGACCAGATCCAGGGCCGGGTCAACCAGATCCGCGCCGAGATCGAGAAGTCGGACTCCGACTACGACCGCGAGAAGCTGCAGGAGCGGCTGGCCAAGCTGGCCGGCGGCGTGGCCGTCATCAAGGCCGGTGCCGCCACCGAGGTCGAGCTCAAGGAGCGCAAGCACCGCATCGAGGACGCCGTTCGCAACGCGAAGGCCGCCGTCGAGGAGGGCATCGTCGCCGGTGGTGGCGTGGCCCTGCTGCAGGCGTCCAAGGCTGCCTTCGAGGGCCTGCGCCTGACGGGTGACGAGGCGACCGGTGCGAACATCGTCAAGGTCGCCGTCGAGGCTCCGCTCAAGCAGATCGCCGTCAACAGCGGTCTCGAGGGCGGCGTCGTCGCGGAGAAGGTCAAGGGCCTGCCCGAGGGTCACGGCCTCAACGCCGCGACCGGCGACTACGAGGACCTGGTCTCGGCCGGCGTCATCGACCCGGCGAAGGTGACCCGTTCGGCGCTGCAGAACGCGGCTTCGATCGCGGGTCTGTTCCTGACCACCGAGGCCGTCGTCGCCGACAAGCCGGAGAAGGCTGGCGCCGCTCCGGCCGGTGACCCGACCGGTGGCATGGGCGGCATGGACTTCTGATCCACCCAGTCCGGCGAGAGCCCGGGTGCGCACCGCGCATCCGGGCTCTTTGCTGTTCACTCCTGGGGCATCACGGCCCAGCAGATCGCGTAGATCAGGATGGGCGCGCCGAACCCGAGCAGGGTTGCGGCGGCGAGGACGATGCGGATGATCGACGCGTCGACGCCGAGCAGTTCGGCCCAGCCACCGGCCACGCCGGCGATCATCTTGTCGGTGGAGCTGCGGCGGAGTTTCTTGTCGGTCCCGGTGTTCGTCATGTCTCCATCGTCGGCGGCCTGGCGGCTCAGGACATCGGGGACGAACCCGGAGCGCACCCGGAAACTCTGGGCCAGGGTGGCCGGGGGCCGATAAGGTCGGTGCCATGGCGGGATCTTTGCTGGGTACCGAGGTCCGCCGGGTCGAGGACCCGGATCTGGTGCGCGGCCGCGGCACGTTCGTCGGCAACCTGGAGTTCGAGGGCCTCTGTCACGTCGCTTTCGTGCGGTCACCGTTCGCGCACGCGCTCGTCAACGGCATCGACACCAGCGCGGCCGCGGCGGCGCCCGGGGTGATCGCGGTGCTCACCGCCGCGGATCTCGACCTGCCCGAGTTGCCGGTGTTCCTGGAGCTGAACCCGCAGGCGAAGCGGTACGCGCTGGCATCGGGGCGGGTGCGGTTCGCCGGTGAGCCGGTGGCCGCGGTGGTGGCGGAGAGCGCGGTGGCCGCGGCGGACGCGCTCGAACTGGTCGACGTGGACTACGAACCGCTGCCGGCCGCGGTGGATCCGGAGCAGGCGCTGGCGGACGACGCGCCCGTGCAGTTCCCCGAGCTCGGCACGAACATCGCGGCCGGTGAGCGCGACGCCGCCGGTGCCGAGGTGCTCGACGGCGCGGACGTGGTGGTGCGGGCGCGCATCGAGAACCAGCGGCTGGCGGTGGCCCCGATGGAGGGCAACGCGATCGTGGCGCTGCCCGGGAATGACGAGTTCGACCTGACGGTCTACGTGTCGACCCAGATGCCGCACGGGTTCCAGAGCGCGGCGGCCAAGCTGTTCGGGCTCGACCGCGACCGGGTCCGGGTGGTGGCGCCGCACGTCGGCGGCGCGTTCGGCGGCAAGGTCGGCGTCATCGCCGAGCACGCCGTCGTGATCGAGGCGGCCCGGCGGCTGGGGCGGCCGGTGAAGTGGGTGGAGACGCGGTCGGAGAACCTGCAGGCCTCGCCGCAGGGCCGGGCGCAGGTGCAGTACGCCGAGCTGGGACTGCGCCGCGACGGGACGATCGTCGGACTGCGGTGCCGGGTGATCGGCGACGCCGGGGCCTATGCCGGGTTCGGCGGCGGCCTCGCGCTCGGGCCGACCCGGACGATGGCGCAGGGCGTGTACCGGATCCCGAAGATCAGCTTCGCGGCGATCGCGGCCCTGACGAACACCGCGCCGGTCGGCGCGTTCCGCGGTGCGGGCCGGCCGGAGGCGACCGCGATGCTGGAACGGTTGATGGACCTCGCCGCGGCCGAGCTGGGGATGGACCCGGCGGAGATCCGGCGCCGGAACTTCCTGCGGCCGGAGGAGTTCCCGTACACCACGTACAGCGGGGCGAGCTACGACAGCGGTGACTACGACCTGCCGTTGCGCACCGCGCTCGAGATCGCCGGGTACGACGACCTGCGGGCCGAGCAGAAACGGCGGATCGAGGCCGGGGAAACGCGGTTGCTGGGGATCGGGGTGAGCGCGTACGTCGAGATCACCGGCGGCGGCAACGGCGAGTTCGCGTCGGTGGAGATCCGGCGGGACGGCACCGCCGCGATCAAGGTCGGCACGTCCGGGCACGGCCAGGGGCACGCGACGTCGTTCGCGATGCTGGTGGCCGATGCGCTGGAGATCCCGCTGGAGTCGATCGAGTTCGTGCAGTCCGACACCGCGGAGGTGCCGCGGGGCGCCGGCACCGGAGGGTCCCGGTCGCTGCAGGTCGGCGGCAGTGCGGTGCGGCAGGCCGCGGATGCGGTGCTGGCACGCGCTCGCGAGCTGGCCGCAGCGCGTCTGGAGGCCGGGGTGGACGACATCGTGCTGACCGACGGCCGGCTCGGCGTCGCGGGCGTCCCGCAGGCGACGATCGGGTGGGCGGAGCTGGCGGCCGCGGCCGTGGAGGAGGGCCGCCCGCTGCTGGAGGCGACGGACTTCAAGCCGGGCGGGGCGACGTTCCCGTTCGGCGCGCACGTGTCGGTGGTCGAGGTGGATGTCGAGACGGGCTTCGTGAAACCGTTGCGGCACATAGCGGTGGACGACTGCGGGCGGGTGCTGAACCCGATGCTCGTGCGCGGGCAACAGCACGGCGGGGCGGCGCAGGGGATCTCGCAGGCGTTGTGGGAGCAGGTGTCCTACGACGAGGACGGCAACCCGGTGACCGCCACCTTCGCCGACTACCACCTGCCGTCCGCCGCCGACGTCCCGCCGCTCGAGGTCAGCAGCACCGAGACCCTGACCTCGCGAAACCCGTTGGGCGCCAAGGGGATCGGCGAATCCGCGACAGTCGGTTCCACGCCGGCGGTGCAGAACGCGGTGGTCGACGCGCTGGCCCACCTGGGTGTGCGGCACATCGACATGCCGGCCACGCCGCAGCGGGTGTGGCGTGCGGTGCGGGGCCGGGGTCCCGACCCGTGGCGTGAGCCACCCGCCGCGTTCGACACCCTGCCGGTCCGTGCGTCGAGCGATTCCGCCGACGCCGATGAGGCAGTCGCGTAGCGGGAACAGCCGGAGGGCGGTTCGTCGGTCAGCCGGCGACGCGGTGCAGGCGGTCGAGCCAGGCGGTCGTCGTGGCGTCGTCCGCGCGTGCTTCCGCCGCGAGATCCGGCTCGGGTGCCGTCCGCAGCACCGGCAGGTATCCGTCCACAGGGGACAGGCTGTCGCTGCTCGTGTCGTTGGTGAGCAGGGAGATCGTGCCGAGCCCGCACGCGAAGTCGAGCTCGGGAAGCGCCCCGGCGAGCGCCAGTCCGGCGGCCAGTCCGACGCTGGTCTCGACGGCGGAGGACACCACGCACGGAATTCCGGCGGCCTCGGCGACCTCCAGCGCCCGCCGGACCCCGCCGAGCGGGGCCACCTTGATCACCGCCACGTCGGCCGCCTTCGCGACCGCCACCCGGAGCGGATCCTCGGCGCGCCGGATGGATTCGTCGGCGGCGATGCGGACATCGGTCCTGCGCCGCACCGCGGCGAGTTCGTCGATGTCCGGGCACGGTTGCTCGACGTACTCCAGCCCGCCCGCGGCGCGGTCGAGTTCCCGGATCGCTGTCACCGCCGTACCGACGTCCCACGCGGCATTGGCATCGACCCGGATCGCGCCGCCCGGACCCAGTGCGTCCCGCACGGCGGCCACGCGCTCGCAGTCCTCCACAATGGACGTCCGCGGGTCCGCGACCTTGACCTTGGCCGTCCGGCAGCCCGACTTCGCGACCATCTCGTACGCCAGCTCCGGATCGACCACGGGCACGGTGGTGTTCACCTCGACCCGGTCGCGCACGGGCTCCGGCCACCCGCGGTGGCTCGCTTCCACCGCGGCGGCGAGCCACGGCGCGCTCTCGCGATCGTCGTAGTCGGCGAACGGGCAGAACTCGCCCCAGCCCGCCGGGCCGTGCAGGAGCACCCCTTCGCGCACGGTCACGCCCCGGAACCGGTTCCGGAGCGGGATCGCGTACACCAGGGGCTCAGGCACGCGCCCATCCTCGCACGCGACCACCCCGCTCGCCCCGTCTGCGATCGGGTGACCCGAGGTGGTTAATGGACTAGTTGGTTAATTAACGGCTAGCATGCGAAGGGCGAACACGTGGAGGTAGCGCATGAAGGCCGTAGTACTGGCCGAGCCCGAGGTGATGCGGCTGGTCGACCTGCCCGAACCCGAGGCCGGCCCCGGCGAGGTTCTCGTCCGGATGCGGGGGCTCGGCCTGTGCGGGTCGGACCTCGGCGTCTACCGCGGTGCCCGGCAGGTGCCGCGGCGCCCGTGGCTGATGGGTCACGAGGGCGTCGGCGAGATCGTGGCGGTCGGCCCGGACGTGCGGGACCGCGTGGTGGGCCAGCAGGTCGCCATCGAGCCGAACTACTGCTGCGGCCGGTGCGCGGCGTGTACCAGCGGTTTCACCTCCGCCTGCACCCGGCGCGTGATCGTCGGCATGAACCATCCGGGGCTGCTGGCCGAGTACGTGACCGTTCCGGCCGAGTTCGCGTGGCCGGCCGCCGAGACGGTGGCCCTGGAGGACCTCGTCTGCACCGAGGCGCTGACCGTGGCGCGCTCGGCGATCCGCCGGGCAGGCGTCGTGCCCGGTCAACGCGCACTCGTGGTGGGCGCCGGCTCACAGGGACTGCTGCTGTGCCTCGCGCTGCGGGCACTGGGCGCGGCGGTCGCCGTCCAGGAACCCCACGAGGGCCGCGCGGAGCTGGCCCACGCATTCGGCGCCGAGACCGGTGACACGAGCGAGTTCGACCTCGTCTTCGAGACCTCCGGAGTCCCGCGGGCCCTGCGCGCCGGCCTGGCGCGCCTGCGTCCCGGCGGCACCGCCGTGCTCGTCGGCATCGACCCGCGCCCGCTCGCGCTGGCCGGCGCGGACCTGGTCTACCGCCAGCACACGCTCAAGGGCTCCCTCATCTACGACCATCCGGTCGACTTCGAGACGACCGTGGCCGCGCTCGAGCGCGACGAGGTCCGTCCGGGCAAGGTGCTGCAGGCGCGTTTCCCCCTGGACGAGGCCGCGCAGGCGTTCGCCTCGGTGCAGTCCGTCGCCGGGAAGTCCTGGATCAGCTTCGACTGACCCCTGGATCCGGTGACTTCGCCGCGTCCGCCTCGATGGACCAGGCGGCCCGCAGCAGCTCGGGCACGTAGTCACGTTCGACCAGCCCGTGCCCGAGCCGGTCGGGGTGCACCGACGCGGTGACCGCGGCGACCACGCGATCACGGCGGTGCCGCACCGGCGCGGCGATCGCACGCAGGCCGCCGTCGCGATCGCGGTCCACCATCGCCCACCCGCGCTCGCGGACCTGCCCGATCTCGGCGGAGAGCGCCGCCGGTCCGGGGAGCGCTCCGAGCTGCCGGTCGAGCTCGTCGGCGGGCAGTGCGGCGAGCAACACGTGCCCAGCTGACGACAGGTGCGCGGGCCGGCGCGCGCCGACCGTCAAGGTCGGCGGCGCGTGCCGGTGCCCGGGCACGACGGTCAGGTACACCACGTCCCCGCCGTCGAGCACCGACAGCGACGCCGTCTCGTTCAGCTCGTGCGCCAGGTCGTGCAGGTGCGGATGCGCAATCTCGGGCAGAGCGAGCCCCGACAGGTACGCGTACCCCAGATCCAGCGTCCGCGGCGTGAGCCGGAACGCCTCTCCGTCGTGGCGCACGTACCCCAGGTCCGCCAGGGTCAGCAGCAACCCGCGCGCGGTGGCGCGATCCAGGCCCGTCCGGTGGGCCACCGCCGCCACGGTCAGGGCCGGCCGGTCCGGCCCGAAGCACCGCAGGACCGCGAACGCACGCCCGACGGCCTGCCCGGAATGCCGCCCGTGGCCAGGGTCTTCGTCAACCGGCGTACTCGTCATCGGATCCTCCGGCCGCCACCGATCTGCATGTTTCGTGTCCGCCGCGAGGCGGGTAGTTCACCGGTTGGATCCCCTGAACGGAAGGAGTGCAATCGTGGCGAACACACTCTCCGGTAAGCGAGTGGCCTTCGTCGTCGCGCCCGAGGGCACCGAGCAGGTCGAACTGACCGAGCCCTGGAAGGCGGTCCAGGACGCGGGCGGCCGGCCGGAGCTGGTGTCCACTTCGCCGGGCAGCATCCAGGCGTTCAACCACCTCGACAAGGGCGACACCTTCCCGGTGGACAAGGTCGTCAGCGACGTCTCACCGGACGACTTCGACGCACTGGTCCTGCCGGGCGGCGTGGCGAACCCGGACTTCCTCCGGACCGTGCCGGACGCGGTCGGCTTCGTTCGCGAGTTCTTCGCGCAGCAGAAGCCGGTCGCGGCGATCTGCCACGCCCCGTGGACCCTCATCGAAGCCGATGTGGTCCGCGGCCGCCGGCTCACCTCCTGGCCGAGTCTGCAGACCGACCTGCGCAACGCCGGCGCGGAGTGGGTGGACGAGGAGGTCGTCACCGACACCGGTCTGGTCACCAGCCGCAAGCCGGACGACCTGCCGGCCTTCTGCCGCAAGCTCGTGGAGGAGTTCGCCGAGGGCAAGCACCGCGCGCAGGCGCGGAGCGCCTGACCGAAATTTCCGGACGCCCGGTCGACTTGTCAGGACGGCAGGTCGATCGGGCGGCTTGTGACCCCCAGCCGGGCCGCGAGCGCGACGGCGTCCCCGGGCGCCTTCACCTTGATGTCGTTGTCGAAGTAGACGTAGACGTCCCGCATCCGCCCGCCGCCGGCGCGCCGCCACCGCCGGAGCTTGCCGGCCCAGCGGTCCAGCGCCTCGCCGGTGTATCCACTCGCGTAGAGCTCCTCGTCACCGTGCAGCCGGACGTAGACGAAATCCGCTGTCACCTCCTCGAAACTCGGCCAGGTGCCAGCCGAATCGGCCGCCACCAGGGCGATGTTGTGGTCCTGCAACAGCTTCCGGCACTCGTCCGAGTGGAAGCTCGGGTGCCTGGGCTCGAGCGCGTAGCGCAGCCGCCGGTTCTTCCCGGCTTCGGTATGGGCCTCTCCCTTCAGTTTGTCGTCGTGCCTCTTCGCCAGTTCCGCCGCGGCCCGGCTGTCGCGGGGCAGGCTCCGGAAGAACTTCTCGAAGCGCCCGGGCTCGAACGCGAAGTTCGCCGGTAGCTGCCAGAGGATCGGCCCGAGCTTGCCGCCCAGTGCCAGCACCCCCGAGGCGAAGAAGTTCGCCAGTGCGGTCTCGGTGTCGGTCAGCCGCTTCATGTGGGTGATGAAGCGACCGCCCTTCACGGCGAAGACGAAATCGTCGGGCGTCTGCTCCGCCCAGGCCCGGTACCGCTCCGGGCGCTGGAGCGAGTAGAACGAGCCGTTGATCTCCACGGAGTTCACCTGCCGCGAGATGTACTCCAGCTCGCGGCGCTGCGCCAGGCCCTTCGGGTAGAACGTGCCCCGCCACGGCGGGTACCGCCACCCCGAGGTGCCCACCCGGATCTCGGCGATGGTGACCTCCTCTTTCCGTCCGTCAGTCCCAGGCGAACCGCCAGTGCCTCCGGTGCACCAGGCCGTCGGCGTACTCCCGCAGGGTGCCCGGCTGCCCGGAGAAGCTGCGCACACTGAACGCGCGGTGCTCCGCGGCGAGGACGAGCGCGCGGCCCTGACTGCGGGGCGGTGCCGCGACCGAGAGCTCCAGCTCGTCGAACCCGAGCACGACCAGCACCGCTCCGAAGCGGTCCTCCCAGCTGCGCAGGACCGCCGACAGGGCGGACACCTCGTCCGTCGACTTGATCATCCCGGTCCAGCCGAGGGCGGCCGGGACGTCCGCGGGCCGTTCGACCGGCACGAGCCCCAGGCGGTAGGGCGCGCGCCGGGCGAGGATCGAGCCGGTGTTCCCGGCCTCGGCGAACGGATCCACCCGCAGCTGGGACTTCTTGGCCAGGCCGGGGAAGCGGGCACCGTACGGGCGCAGGCAGCCGGTGCCGTTCGGGCAGCAGAACGGATCCCACCACCGGGCGAGCGTCGCGCTCACGTCGACGTCGCCGACCCGGTGCACGGCCGGCGCGAGCCGGCCGCGGTCGGTGAGCCAGTCCTCGCCGTCGGCGGCGAAGCGCGGGTCGTGCGGGATCAGCACGGGCCACAGCGCCGAGCGGTCGAACTCGGCGATGCAGGCCCGGTACCGGCCCGGGTCGGCCAGCGGGCCGTCGGACACCCACATCGGGCCGACCCAGCGGCCGGGCGGCAGGCCGGTGCTGGTCAGGGCCCCGGAGACGAGGCTTTCCTCGGGTGTGGCGGCGGTGGTCACGAGACCTCCTCGGGATGGACTACGTCGATGAGGTCGAACAGTAGTTCGAGGGTACGACAGTTTCCGGGCCCGGGAATCAGTTTCCGCCACTTCACCCGATCGGTCGAACGGGTGTTCGAGAAACGTGGTAGCTTCGGTCATGAGCGGGTCGTGTCCCGCCGTCGAACTGGGGTTTCGCCCGCACCTGCGTGAGTACCGGACCGCACGTGCAGGGCGAGGGCGAGCAGCCAGACCCCCGTCAGCGCCAGCGCGAGCGGCAGCAGCACGAACAGGCGCTGCCCGGCCACCACCATCCCGACCGAAGCCAGGAGGCACAGGACCAATGACACCCCGCGCGCCCGCGGCCACCGGTACCCGGCGAGCACCGGAGCCGCCGCGAGCACCAGGCCGGCCAGACCGATCAGGGCCTTCGGTGCACCGCCGGACAACCAGAGCACCAGCCACACCGTGCTGGGCACCGCGGCCAGGACGAAGCCGGCCCACGACCACAGCCGGCACAGACGGTTCAGGCTTTCGGGTCCGGTGTGACGGGCACGAGGCGCCGACAGCCCCCACCGCGCAGTCGCCGTGGCCGCCACCACGAACGCCACGACGACGAAGACCACGCCCGCCCACACCACGGGCCCTGAGTTCCACGGTGCGGCGAAGGTTATGCCTGCCTGTAGCGGCTCTGCTCCGTGCGCTGCCGCGGCGGAGCCGGGCCGGGATCCGTCCTTGCGGAGCGGTCCGGAACCGTCTCGCGGCCGTACTACAGGTAGGCGTCCGCGTCGTGGATCGTGTACGCGTAACCCTGTTCGGCGAGGAACCGCTGCCGGTGCGCCGCGTATTCGGTGTCCAAGGTGTCCCGCGAGACCACCGAGTAGAAGTGCGCCTGCCTGCCGTCGGCCTTCGGCCGCAGCAGCCGGCCCAGGCGCTGGGCCTCCTCCTGCCGGGAGCCGAAGGTGCCCGACACCTGGATGGCGACCGTCGCCTCCGGCAGGTCGATCGAGAAGTTCGCGACCTTCGACACCACGAGCTTGTCGATCTCGCCGCGGCGGAACGCGTCGAACAGCGCCTCGCGCTCCTTGTTCCGCGTCGAACCCTGGATCACCGGCGCGTCCAGCTCGGCGCCCAGTTCCTCCAGCTGGTCCAGGTAGGCGCCGATCACCAGGGTCTGTTCGCCCGCGTGTTTGTCCAGAATGGACTTCACCACCGGCATCTTGGTCCGCGCGGTGGCGGCAAGCTTGTACTTGTCCTCGGATTCGGCCGTCGCGTACAGCAGGCGCTCGTTGTCGGTGAGCGTCACCCGCACCTCGATGCACTCGGCGGGCGCGATCCAGCCCTGCGCCTCGATGTCCCGCCACGGCGCGTCGTACCGCTTCGGCCCGATGAGCGAGAAGACGTCGCCTTCGCGGCCGTCCTCGCGCACCAGGGTCGCGGTCAGGCCGAGACGGCGGCGGGACTGCAGATCCGCGGTCATGCGGAAGACCGGCGCGGGCAACAGGTGCACCTCGTCGTAGACGATCAGGCCCCAGTCCCGCGAGTCGAACAGCTCCAGGTGCTTGTACTCGCCCTTGGACTTGCGCGTGATCACCTGGTAGGTCGCGATGGTGACCGGGCGGATCTCCTTCTTCTCACCGGAGTACTCGCCGATCTCGTCCTCGGTCAGGGACGTGCGCGCCACCAGCTCGCGCTTCCACTGGCGGCCGGCGACGGTGTTGGTCACCAGGATGAGGGTGGTCGCCTGTGCCCTGGCCATGGCGGCGGCGCCGACGAGGGTCTTGCCCGCCCCGCAGGGCAGCACGACCACGCCGGACCCGCCGGCCCAGAACGCCTCGGCGGCCTGCCGCTGGTAGTCGCGCAGTCCCCAGCCCGTCTCGGCCAGGTGCATCGGGTGCGCCTCGCCGTCGACGTAGCCGGCCAGGTCCTCGGCCGGCCAGCCCACCTTGAGCAGCGCCTGCTTGAGCCGGCCCCGCTCCGACGGGTGCACCGCCACCGTGTCGTCGTCGATGCGGTTGCCCAGCATCGGGCTGATCTTCTTGTTGCGCAGCACCTCTTCGAGCACGGCCCGGTCGGTCGTGGTCATCACCAGGCCGTGCGCGGGGTTGTTGGTGATCTGCAGCCGGCCGAACCGCGCCATCGTGTCGACGATGTCGATCAGCAACGGCTGTGGCACCGGGAAGCGCGAGTACGTGGTCAGGGCGTCCACCACCTGCTCGGCGTCGTGGCCGGCGGCGCGGGCGTTCCACAACGCGAGCGGGGTGATGCGGTAGGTGTGCACGTGCTCGGGGGCCCGTTCCAGTTCGGCGAACGGGGCGATCGCGATCCGGGCGTCGTCGGCCATGGGGTGGTCGACCTCGAGCAGCACGGTCTTGTCGGATTGGACGATCAACGGGCCATCGGTCACGTATTCCTTTATACGGCGTTGCCGGCGGCCGGGCCGTGCTGGTCGTGGGCCGGGGCGCCGAACCAGCGGGTCAGGGCGGCGTCGAGAGGGCCGCCGTCCGGCGTCCAGCACCGCGTACCGTCCGGCCGGATCAGCAGGGCGGCCTCGGTCAGGTGGTGGTCCGGTTTGGCCTGGACCCGGTCGACGCGGCCGGACCAGCCCGGCGGCAGTGGGTGGTCGCCGGTGAGGTCGAGCAGGAGACCACGTCCGGTCCTCAGCAGCGTCGACAGGCGGGTGGCACCGTCAGCGGTGAGCAGGTCGGCGTCGGGCACCCGGTCCGGACTATCCAAACCGGACATCATGCCGGCCAGGTAGTGGTTGGTGTCGGGCAGGCGCAGGAGGTCGACGAAGATGTCGCGCAGCGCGAGGACGTCTTCGCTCGGCTTCGGCGCGGCGAGCACGCGCTGGGCCGAGGTGTGGTGCAGCACGCGGGCGGCCGCCGGATGCCGTTCGTCCTGATAGGTGTCGAGCAGATCGTCCGGGGCCCAGCCGTGCACGGTGGCGGCCAGCTTCCAGCCGAGGTTGACGGCGTCCTGCACGCCGAGGTTCAGTCCCTGACCGCCGAGTGGCGGGTGGATGTGGGCCGCGTCTCCCGCGAACAGGATCCGGCCGTGCCGGTACTGCTCGAGTTGCCGGGTCGCATCGCTCCACCGGGACGCGGTGAGGATGTCTGCCAGCCGGGTGTCCTCGCCGTAGACCGCGGTGAGGGCGTCGACGACCTCGCTCTCCTGGACCGGGCCGGTGCCCTGCGACTGGTCTTCGCGGCCGAACGTCAGCCGGTAGCGGTCGCCGCCGACGGGCACGAGCATCGACCAGTAGCCGTTCGCGTGCCGGGTCAGCTCGCTGATGTGTCCCGCTCGTTCGGGCACGAGCGCGGACACCGCGGCGAGCCGGATCTCGGCCAGCACGGCCTGGAAGGTGCCGGGCCGGCCGGGGAAGGGCAGGCCGAGCAGCTTGCGGACGGTGCTGTGCGCGCCATCGCAGGCCACCAGGTACCGGGCACGCAGGCTCCGGTCGGCGGTGGTGACGGTGACGCCGTCGCCGTCCTGCCGGACGCCGGTGACCGGTCGTCCCCGTCGCAGGTCGGCGCCGCGGCCGAGGGCGGCGTGCTCCAGGACCTCCTCCACGAGGTCCTGCCGGACGGACAGTGGCGAGGGGTGCCGGGTCGGCCAGGACGAGTAGTCGAGCGGCACCGGCAGCGTCGCGAAGTGGCCGCCGACCGGCGCGCGGTCGTGGGCCCTCGCCTGCAGGGCGTCGAGCAGGCCGCGCTGCTCGAACAGCTCCGCGGTGCGGGGCTGGATGGTGCCGCCCTTGGTCTGCTCGACGCGTTCGGTCAGCAGTTCCACGATCACGGTCCGGACGCCGGCGAGAGCGAGTTCGTGGGCGAGGGCCAGGCCGGTCGGGCCCGCTCCCGCGATGACGACATCGGCGTCCACATGTCCTCCCAGAGATAAAAGTATACTCAGTGCAGAATACGACCGAGTGAAAGGAGTTGCTAGTGTGCCCCCTGTGACGGAGCCCACCGGACTACGTGAACGCAAGAAGCAGCGCACGCGCGCGGCGATCTCCGATGCGGCGATCGAGCTGTTCCTCGCCCACGGGTTCGACCAGGTGTCCGTCGCGCAGGTGGCGGAGGCGGCCGAGGTCTCCCGGCGCACGTTGTTCGCGTACTTCCCGACGAAGGAATCGCTGGTCGTCCACCGCTTCGCCGACCACGAGACGGAAAGCGCACGGGTGGTGCGCGCCCGGCCGGACGGCCGGACCCCGCTGGAAGCACTCCGGGAGCACTTCCTCGACGGACTCGACCGGCGCGACCCCATCACGGGCCTGAACGACGAGCCCGGCGTCCGCGCGTTGTACGAGCTGATCTTCGCCACGCCGGCGCTGGTGGCCCGCATGCTCGAGTTCAACCAGACCGCCGAGGCGGCGCTGACCGAAGCCCTGACGGAGACCGCCGGGGTGGAGGTGGGCGAGGCACGCGTGGCCGCGGCCGCGATCGTCGCGGTGCTCTGGACGCTCGCGCGGGAGAACCTCGCGGCCGTCGTGGCCGGGCGGCCCGCGGACGAGGTGTTCCCCGAGGCCGAGGCTGCCGCGCAGGAGGCGTTTCGGTTGCTGGACGGCGGCTTCGGCAGCCTCGGCGGCCGTAGCGGCGTGGCGAACGCCACAGAGCGGGAACGTCACGGGTAGTGCCGGACGTCGTGCGGAGCGAAAGAGTTCGATGAGCGGGTGGAACCTCCGCACCGGGGCCAATACGATCGCCCGACGGACCGCGCGACGAGTAGCGCGGGCGGGGCGCATGTGTCCGGGGTCGCTACCCTCTCCGGGGTTGGCGATCCAGCCGGTGCCGATCCGAACCCGGTAAGACGGCAAGAGAAGGAAGTCAGGTGGCCCGGCGGCACAAGCGTCCCGAGAGCGGTGAGGCGCTGGACCGGCGGCCGGACACCCGCCCAGGCAGCCGGTGGCGGCTGCGGAACTGGCGGCTGCGCACCAAACTGATCGTCGTCCTGCTCATCCCGCTGCTGACGGTGCTGGTGCTGACCGCCCTGCACGCGCGCGGGGACCTGCAGCACGCGGAGCAGCTGGCGGAACTCGCCGCCCACAGCCGCGTCGACGCGGGCGTCAACGCCGTGGTGAACGAGCTGCAACGCGAGCGGGACCTCACGGTGCGCTTCGTCGCCGGGCAGCGCCGGAACGGGCTCAGCGAGCTGCGGGACCAACGCGCCCGGGTGGATCAGGCCGCGGGCGCGTTCGGCCGGGAACTGTCGGCGCAGCGTTCCCGCTTGTCCCCGCCCAGCGCCGAGGACCTCAGCGAGGCCCAGTCACGGCTCGCGGCACTGCCCGGGCTGCGTTATTCCGGCGAGTTCACGAATTCGTCTGCCGATTCAATCCTGACGTCCTACAGCGACCTCATCTCCGGCGTGCTCAACCTGTCCGACCAGGCGGTGGCGGAGATCGCGGACCCGGACCTCACCAGGCTGCGGCTGGCGGCCAACGCGCTGGCCCGGGTCAAGGACCAGATGTCGGTCAAGCGCGCCGTCCTGGACCAGGCGTTCGCCGAGGGCACCGTCTCCCCGGACCGGTTGCGGAGACTCCTCGGTGCCGATGCCCAGCTCGTCGCCGCGCAGAACGACTACCGCACGTTCGCCACCGCGGCCGAGCAGCGGTCCTACGCGCAGACCGTGTCCGGCCCGGCCGTGCAGACCGCGACCGCGTTGTTCGAACTCGCCGTGACCAGGAGCGAGAACGGGCAGAACCTGGCGGGGCTCGACTCCCGCCAGTGGGAGCAGGCGATCACCGGCACGATCGACCTGACCTACCAGGCGCAGCAGGCGTTGCAGGTGCAGACCCAGCAGCGGTGCGACGCGCTGGCTGCGGACGCCCGCCGCTCCGCGACCGTGAACGCCGCGGTGGTGTTCGGTGCTCTGCTGCTGTGCGGCGTGCTCGCCGTGGTCATCGGCCGTTCGCTGCTGCGACCGCTGCGGATCCTGCGCAACACCGCGTTCGACGTCGCCGAGCACCGCCTGCCCGCCGCCGTGGACGAGATCCTCGCCGATCCGCACCCCGACTTCATGGCCGCGCACCGCGGTGTCGCGCCCGTGCCGGTGTTCACCCGCGAGGAGGTCGGCCAGGTCGCGCGCGCGTTCGACGCGGTGCACGGGCAGGCGGTGCGGCTGGCCGGTGAACAGGCGCTCCTGCGCGAGAACATCAACGCGATGTTCGTCAACCTCTCCAAGCGCACCCAGGACCTCGTCGAACGCCAGCTGTCGGTGCTGGATCGGATGGAGGCCGACGAGCAGGACCCGGAAACCCTGGGTGGTCTGTTCGAACTCGACCACCTGGCGACGCGGATGCGGCGCAACAGCGAGAACCTGCTCGTGTTGTCCGGGCACGACTTCGGCGACGCGCAGGCCGAACCGGTCGCCGCCGAGGAGATCATCGGTGCGGCGTTGTCGGAGGTCGAGCACTACCAGCGGATCGAGCTCACCGCGACGCCGGAGATCGCGATCCGCGGCGAGGCGTGCAACGACCTGGTGCACGTCGTCTCCGAGCTGCTCGAGAACGCGACGTTGTACTCGCCGCCCGACAAGACGGTGACCGTGGTCAGCTCACTCGCCGAGGACGGCGCGTGGCACGTGCACATCACCGACCAGGGCGCCGGGATGCCCCAGCCGGAGATCGACCGCGCGAACAAGCGGCTGGCCGACCCGCCCGACGTGGACGTCGAGGTGTCGCGGCGGATGGGCCTGTTCGTGGTGGCCACCCTGGCCAAGCGCCACGACATCCAGGTGCGGTTGCGGCCCGCGGACGGCGCCGGACTGGTGGCCACGGTCGTCGTCCCGGCTGCGCTGGTGATCGAGCACGTTCCGCCGGTCCCGGAGCCGCTGCCCGCCCCGGCCACCCCGGAACCCCCGGAACCGCCGCCGGCGCCGGTCGCGCTGCCGTCCCTCGCGCCGATCGCCCTGCCGGAGCCGGAACCCGTGCCGCCGCCGGCTCCGGAACCGGAGCCGGACGACACGGTCGCGATCCCGGTGGTGCGGGACGAGCACCAGCGCGTGCCCGCGGAGCGGGACGTCGACTGGCCGACCGCCGACAAGGACGTGTTCCCGCCCGAGGAAGAGGAACCGACCGAGCGGATGCCGGCCTACCAGGCGGTGTTGTCCCGGTGGTTCACGACCGGGGAGCACTGGCCGGTCAGCCGGCGGGACCCGGCGAACCAGGGGGAACGGCCGGAGTGGCCGGCGGAGCCGGAATGGCCGTCGTCGGACGGGGACGCGGCCGTGGACGGCAACCCGCCGAGCTTCCCCCAGCAGCTGCGGCGCCGGCCGGATTCGTTCGACCCGCCTACGCTTTCACTCGATCCGGACGAGGTCCGGCATCGGATGTCGCGGCTGCAGAACGGCTTCGCCCGCGCCCGCGACGCGCGGGCGGCGGAGAGCTGACCGAACCCGGTCCGGCCAGCCGTTGCCGGGCGTCGATCGCGCGGGCCAGGCGGGACAACGCGTAGTTGATCGCGAAGTACAGCAGGGCGATCACCAGGTAGGTCTGGATCAGCAGCCGGTTGTACCCGGCGAGGACCTTGCCGCTCTCCAGCAGCTCGGCGTAGCTGACCACGATGCCGAGCGAGGTGTCCTTGACGACGCCCGCGGTCTGGCTGATCAGCGCGGGTACCACCCGGCGGATGGCCTGCGGGAAGATCACGTACCGCATCGCCTGGTGGGGCCGCATCCCCAGCGCGGCGGCGGCCTCGCCCTGGCCGGACTCCAGCGAACGGAAGCCGCTGCGGAAGATCTCGGCGAACTGCGCCGAGCGGGACACGGCGATCGGCAGGACGAGCTTCCACAGCAGCGGAAGGTCCAGGCCGTAGCGGGGTAGCGCGAACATCGCGAAGTAGATGAGCAGGAGCAGCGGAACGACCCGGATGGCCTCGACGTACACCCGCGCCGGTGCGCGGAGCGCGAGGTGCCGGGACACCCGGGCGAAGGCGAGCACGAGCCCGGCGAGCATGGCCAGCGCGACGGCCAGCACGGCCGCGAGAGCCGTTCCACCGAGGCCGCCGAGCAGGTAGCGCCACATCGGCCAGGAGCCGTAGGGCGCCCAGCGTGCGGCCGCGAGCTCCCCGTTGATCGCGAACTGCCGCACGGCCAGCGCGACCAGCACCAGCCCGGCGAGGACGGCAACCACGGTGACGGTGCGGATCCGCCGCCGGGCCCGCGGGCCGGGACTGTCGAAGAGCGGGGATGTCATGACGGGCCTGCCTGGGTGAGCACGAGTGACCGGGCCCGCAGGTGTGGGCGGGACCCGTTCCGACGGGCATGTCGTGACCGGCCGCCGGGCAAGCGGTTGACGGCGGCGTGCCGGACCGCGGAGTGACTTGCGGGCGGTGGTGGCAGCGCTTGCCGCAGGGCACGCCGGCTGACCCGGTCGTACGCTTCCACGACGGGGCGTGAGCCGGCCGGGGTCATCGGGGGATCGCCAGCTTTCGTTCCGTCAGTGCGGTTCCCGCGGAGATCATCAGCGCCAGCACGGCGTAACAGACCCCAGCCCCGATGTAGACCGGCAGCGGTTCCGCCAGGACGAGGTTGATCCGGTTCGCCGCCTCGGTCAGTTCGACCACCCCCACCGCGGCGGCGAGGGCGGTGTTCATCAACAGCTGGATGGTGACGTTGCCGAGCGGCTGCACGATCGCGCGCAGCGCCTGCGGCAGGACCACCGCCGCCAGTGACTGTCCGAAACCGAGCCCGAGCGCGCGGGCCGCCTCGGTCTGTCCCGCTCCCACCGCGTTCACGCCTGCCCGCAGCGTTTCGGCGTAGTACGAAGCCATGTACAGAGCCGTCGCTGCAGCCGCCGTCGTGAACAGGCCGAAACTGATTCCCACCGCCGGCAGCCCGAACACGAACAGCACCAGCCACACCGCGAGCGGAATGTTCTGGAACAGCTCCACATAAGCGGTGCCGAACGCGCGCAGCGGGCGGACCGGGCAGATTCGGAACGCGGTGATCACCACCGCGACCGTCACCGCACCGGCGAAGCTGAACACGGTCAGCAGGACCGTGTTCAGCGCACCCTCGGCGAACGTCCCGAGGTGATCGCCCCACCCGTTCACGATCCGGGAACGGAACCCGTCTTGGGCGGGGCAGGCACGTCACCGGGGATGACCGTCCCGAGCGTCTGCCGGTACGCCTCCTGCCACAGCCCGGCGGCCTGGATCTTCTCCAGCCAGGCGTTGACGAACTGCTTGAACGTGTCGTCGCCGTGGTGGATGCCGATGCCGTACGGGTCCTGCCCGAACGTGCCGGTGTTGATCTGCACCTTGTCGTTGGTTTGTGCGTTGCCGGCCAGCTGCGTCAGATCGTTGACGTACACGTCGCCGCGGCCCTGCTCCAGTGCGGTCACGCACTCGGCGTTGGTGCCCAGCGTGACCATTTCGGCGGGCTGGTACTGCTGGGCCAGCGTCATCCCGGTCGAGTTCGTCACGGCCAGCACCCGCTTGCCCTTCAGGTCCTGCGGTTTGGTGACGGCCGAGTCGCCCTTGCGCGCCATGATCGCCGGCCCGGACATGAAGTACGGTCCGGCGAAGGACACCTTCTCGGCTCGCGCCGGCGTGATCGAGTAGGTGTGCAGGACCACGTCGACGGTGTTGTTCTGCAGCAACGCCTCGCGGATCTGCGACGTCGAATTGACGATCTTCACGTTCGGCCTGCCCAGGATGTACTTCGCGAGCAGCCTGCCGAGGATCGCGTCGAACCCCTCGGTCTGACCGGTCGTCGGGTTCTGCTGGGACAGCAGCGGCGTGTCCAGCTGGCTGCCGATGAGGATCTGCCCGCGTTGTTTGATCGCCTGCGCGGTCGGGCTGGTCGCGAGATCGGCGTCGGACGCGACTGGGGCCCGGTCGAGGAGGTTCTGCTCCTGACCGCCGCCTCCCGCGGGCGGTACCGCGCCGCCACTGGAGCTGCAGGCGGTGGCCGCGCTCAGCGCTATCGCGGTGAGCAGGGCGGCGAGGCGCCGTGGTCGTGCTGGTGCCGTCATGGTGTGCGAAGTCCCTCCTGGATGTGGAGCCGGTCGCCGCTATCTACTCTTAGTAATGCAACTACCACCCGATTGGGTGGAAGTAGTTCACGACCTACGGCGCAGGATTGTGCAGGTCCAACGGCTGCGTCAAGTCCTCGTGAGGTGAACTCGGTCCTGGGCGGGACATTCACCCAGGCGGTGTCACAACGCTGTCCCGCTTTCCGGACGGCGAGGTTGACACCGGGCAGCTCCCTTCCGCGGGGCGCCGGCAGGGTGACTCTCGTCTCTCACCCAGTGGGGCTGTTGGTGATATTTCATCCACCTCCGCGGCGGCAAACTTCGTGGTGAGAGCTTTTTGCCCGCTTCCTTTTCGTCTCCGCAGCCGATAGCCTCTACCCCCGATCGGGTGGGCTCGCGTTAACCATTCACGTTCTGGTTCCGAGGCCGTGTAGCCCGAGAGCGGAAACGCGGAAACTGGACAGCTCGAACCGGGAAGGAAGTCCTCGGTGCCCCAGCCCACGAGCGGGGAGCGCGGTCGCAAGGCAGTGTCCCCGGCGGAGTCGCCTGTCGCACAGAGTGACGAAAGCAGTGCGCAGGACAACGCGATCGGAGCATCGACCGGCGGTGAGCGCACCCGCCGGGTCCGCGGTCTCGCCAACTGGCGCGTCAGTGCCAAGATCGCCGCGGTGGTCGCCGTCCCGACGGCGGCCGCGCTGTCGCTGGCCGGCCTGCGCGTGTACGACAGCTTCGCGACGATGACCGTCTACCAGCACGCCGAGCAGCGGATCGAACTCGGCCGGAAAGTTGCGGCCGAGGTGGACGCGCTGCAGCGCGAGCGGGACGCGATGTCGGCCTGGATCGCCTCCGGCCGCCCCGGCGGCCGGGCCGAGCTCGACGGCGCGATCAGCACCGCGGAGAGGGCGGCCGAAACCGTGCGCGGTGCGGTCAAGGAGGTCGTCGCGATCAGCGACGAGGCCACCTCCGCGCGCTACCAGCAGGGCCTGGCGCGGCTCGACGGGCTGAGCCAGCTGCGGTCCTCGGCCGGTGCCACGGACTTCCCGAGCCTGGCCGCCCAGGCCGGGTACACCGGGGTGATCGACGCGCTCCAGCTGATTGCCGACGAGTTCGACGCCGACGTCACCGACCAGGGCCTGCAAGACCGCCACGCGGCGCTCGGGTTCCTCGCCGACGCCAAGGAGTACTCCGCCCAGCAGAACTCCTACCTGCGCAGCGCCGCGATCCGCGGCAAGTTCGACCCCGCGGAGCTGAAGAACCTGACCACGGCGCAGTCGAACCTGGTCGCCGCAATCGACCGGTTCAACGCCGTCGCGACGCCGCAGGCCCAGTTGGACTACTCCACGAGCCTGTCCGGTCCGCAGGTCTCGGAGCGGTTCACGTTGCAGCAGCTGGCGTTGCTGCGCGCCCAGGTGAACCCACCGCTGCCGCTGGCCGTCGACCCGGCGGCGGTGGCGCGGTCCTCGTCCGAGACGCTCGGCCTGATCAGCCAGGTCCAGAACCGGTTGCTGGACGACGCCGCCGCCTACACCGAAGGGCTCATCGGTGACCAGCAGCGGAACCTGCTGATCACGGTCGCGACTATCCTCGCCGGGCTGCTGATCGTGCTGGCGCTGATGTACGTCGTGGCGCGTTCCCTGATCCGTCCGCTGCGCACGTTGCGCACCACGGCCCTGCAGGTCGCCGAGGTGCACCTGCCGGAGGCGGTGGAGCGGATCATGCACGACGCCGACCCGGCGGCCGCCGCGAAGGCGATCGAGCCGGTTCCGGTGGACACGACCGAGGAGATCGGGCAGGTGGCGCGCTCCTTCGAGGTGGTGCACGGGGAGGCGGTCCGCCTCGCCGCCGAGCAGGCCCTGCTGCGCGAGAACGTCAACGGCATCTTCGTCAACCTCTCCCGCCGGTCGCAGCGCCTGGTGGAACGCCAGCTCGCGGTGATCGACCTGCTCGAGGCCGACGAGCAGGACCCGGACCACCTGGCGAGCCTGTTCGAACTGGACCACCTGGCGACCCGCCTGCGCCGCAACGGCGAGAGCCTACTGGTGCTCTCCGGCGCGGGGTTGAGCAAATCGATGCCGAAGCCGGTGTCCGCCGCGGACGTCATCGGTGCCGCGGTGTCCGAGATCGAGCAGTACGCCCGGGTCGACGTCGGCGAGATCCCCGACGTCGCGGTCCGCGGTCCCTCGGTGCACGACCTGGTGCACCTGCTCGCCGAACTGCTCGACAACGCCACTTATTTCTCCGAACCGGAGACGAAGGTCAGCGTGCGGGCGGTGGTGACGCGCAAGAAGGCGCTCGCTATCCAGATCACCGACCGCGGGGTCGGTATGTCGTCCGACCAGGTCGCCGAGGCCAACAAGCGTCTCGCGGACCCGCCGGACCTGGACGTCTCGGTGACCCGGCGGATGGGGCTGTACGTGGTCGCGCGACTGGCCCAGCGGCACGGGATCGAGGTGCGCCTGCGGGAGAACGAGGACATCGACGGCGGTGTGATCGCGCGGGTCGTCGTGCCGCCGGACCTGCTCGGCCCCGTTGCGCGTGAGCCGTTGCCGCGCGCCGGCGAAGTCTCCTCGCCCAGCCTGCCGCCGGTCCCGGCCCAGCGCACGCCGGCCCACGTGAGGCGCCGCGAGGCCGCGCAGGACCAGGCGCAGCCCGCTGCGCTGCCGCCGCTCGACGAGCCGATCAGCCTCGACGATCTGGTGGCCGGCTCGTCCGACGCCGCGTACCTCAGCGTGGGGAAACCGGGCACCGGGCAGCCGGAGCAGCCGGAGCAGTTCTCCGCCCTCACACTGCCCCGGCGCGAGCCGCAGTACGTGCCGGTGACCGAGCAGCCGGTGGAGCAGCCGTCGCCGGCGGACGACGGCATCTTCGACGACGACGTGCCCACCAAGCGGCTGCCGATCTACCAGTCGGTTGTGTCGAGGTGGTTCAGTGCGGAGGGCGAGGACCCCGGCTCCGTGACCGGCAACCTCGACGAAGAGCCCGCGCCGGCAACCGAGGCCGCCCCGCAGGCCGAGGACAAAAGCGGGGATCTTTGGCACAGTGTGTCCGACGAAGGCTGGCGTGCGGCGCAGTCCCTGCTGGAGTCCCGGGAGGAGGAGATCACTCCGGCCGGGCTTCCGAAGCGGGTGCCGAACGCTCATCTCGTCCCCGGCTCGATCCCGGCGGGCGAGACCGGCGCCTTCACCGACACGACCGCCGGCACGCCGGGGCAGGGCGCACTGGCCCGCTCCGCCGAGGCGGCGCGGGAACGGATGGCGGCCTTCCAGCGCGGCTACGTCAGCGGCAGGCACGCGCTGCGAGAGATCACCCCGGGACGCCGCGAACAGGGCGAACCGGTGAGTGGCGGGGAATCCGCCCCGCCGGACGAGGCAGTGAGGAGCGAAGAGTGACACGGGCGGGATCGCTACAGCCGGAAGGCTCGACGCCGCAGGCGCCGCGGAACGGTTTCGCGTGGCTGATCACGGACTTCGTGCACCGCGTGCCCGGTGCCGCGCACGCCGTCGTGGTGTCCGCGGACGGGCTGCTGCTGGCCGCGTCGCGGGGGCTGCCGAAGGACCGCGCGGACCAGCTGGCTGCGGTGGCGTCCGGGCTGACCAGTCTGGCGCGGGGCGCGGCGAAGGTGTTCGAGGGCGGGCCGGTGGCGCAGACCGTGGTCGAGATGGCGAACGGTTTCCTGTTCCTGATGGCGGTGTCGGACGGGTCGTGCCTGGCCGTTCTCGGGTCGCCGGACAGCGACATCGGGCTCGTGGTGTACGAAATGACGCTTCTGGTGGACCGGGTGGGCCAGCAGATGACGCCCGAAATGCGGGCACAGCTCCAAGGAGCCGCGCGCGGTTGAGCGCGCCGGGCACGAGAGGGACTGCAAGTGGACGGTGGGCAGCCGGCGGGCGCGGGCCCGGGACGGCTGGACGGCGACGCCGAGGCCGCCTGGCCGGACGAGTCGGCGACCGAGGACTGGACCGCGTTCCGGGCCAAGGTCGACCGGGCCTGGCGGCTGCGCCGGGCCGCGGCGGGCGAACGGCGCTCCGGTGTCCTGAGCGATCCCGAGCCGCCCGGCTACCAGGCGACCGAGTACCCGGCGGGCGAGCGGCTCATCGCCGGCCCGGCTGCCGAGCTGTTCGGGGACTCCGGCGTGCCGCTGGCCCCGGCCGGTGAGCTGCCCCTCGCGCCGGCTCCGCCGACCGCGCAGAGCCACCCGAGTTTCCCGTCGGTACCGGCGCCGGTGACCGCGGAGGAATCGTCCGGTCTGGTCCGCCCCTACTTCCGCACACGGGGGCGGACCAGACCCAGCTACGATCTGGCGATCGAAGCACTCGTCTCGACCAGCGAACGGGGACGGATGCTCGACCAGGTGCAAGTGCCCGAGCACCGGTCCATCTGCGGCCTGTGCCTGGACACGCGCTCCGTGGCGGAGGTGGCGGCGTACCTGCGCATGCCCCTTGGAGTCGCGCGGGTGCTGATCGGCGACGTCGTCGACCTCGGCCTGGTCCTCGTCCATTCCACGACGTCGGTCGTCGGCGATCGTCCCAGTATCGAGTTCATGGAGAGGGTGCTCAGTGGGCTTCGGAGAATTTGACTCCGACGCGAACATGTCGGCGGCGACGGGACCGACGCAGTCGGCCAAGATCGTCGTGGCCGGCGGCTTCGGTGTGGGCAAGACGACGCTGGTCGGCGCGATCTCCGAGATCGACCCGCTGACCACCGAAGCGGTGATGACCGAGGCCAGCGTGTCGGTGGACGACACGACCGCCACCCCGAACAAGACGACCACCACGGTCGCGATGGACTTCGGACGGCTCACGCTGGGCGACGACCTGGTGCTCTACGTCTTCGGCACGCCGGGTCAGCACCGCTTCTGGTTCATGTGGGACGACCTGGCCGTCGGTGCGATCGGCGCGGTCGTGCTGGTCGACACGCGGCGGCTGGCGGACGCGTTCCCGTCGATCGACTTCTTCGAGAACCGGAAGCTGCCCTACATCGTGGCGATCAACTGCTTCGACCGGCTGCTGCACCACCAGATCGAGGACGTCCGGCAGGCGCTGACGATCTCCGAATCGGTGCCGATCATCGCGTGCGATGCGCGGGAGCGGGAGTCGGCCAAGCAGGTGCTGATCACCGTGGTCGAGCACGCGATCACCCGGGACCGCGCGTTACAGCCGGGGTGATCGGGTAACCGTGCGGCCGGAAGGGTGAATCGCTGTGAGATCAACCCGGGCGGGCGACCGCCCGGACCGGGTTCGGCAATACCCTGGTCGGAATAATCGCAGAACAGGCTCGACCGGTGAGGAGGCACATGACGGCATCGGCACAGCAGTCGAGCAGCTTCGGCTGGCTGGTCACCGACTTCGTGCGACGGGTCCCGGGCGCGGCGCACGCCGTGGTCGTCTCCGCGGACGGTCTGTTGCTGGCCGGTTCGGAGGGGCTGCCCAAGGACCGGGCGGACCAGCTGGCCGCGGTCGCGTCCGGCCTGGTGAGCCTGACCACGGGCGCGGCGCGCTGCTTCGAGGCGGGGTACGTGAACCAGACGGTCGTCGAGATGGAGCGCGGATACCTGTTCCTGATGGGGATCAGTGACGGGTCCTGCCTGGCCGTGCTGGCCGCGCCGAACTCCGACATCGGGACGGTGGCGTACGAGATGACGATGCTCGTCGACCGGGTCGGGATGCAGATGACGCCGGAGCTGCGCAGCCGGCTGCAGGGTGGCGTGCGCGCATGAAGGGTGTGTCGAACGGCGCCGACGCCTGGGACCGGTTGCACCAGGGGACCGACCGCGAGGGATTGGACTCGCCGGCGCGGTTCGTGCTGACCAAGAAACCGGTGGTGCTCCAGGTGCGCACGCCGGTGCGGCCCACACCGGCGGCGGCACGTGGGGCCGTGGGCGTGGCCGGACCCGGGGTGCCGCCCGCGCAGTCGCGTGGCGGGGTGGCATCGGTCCGCACGCGCACCATGATGCGGCCGTACGCCCGCACCGGCGGCCGCACCAAACCGGATTACGAGCTGGCGCTGGAAGCGCTGGTGTCGACGACCGACCGGGGGCGGGTGCCGCAGGCCGTGACCGGCGTGCAGCACCGGCGGATCTGCGGGTTGTGCGTGGAACCGCGCTCGATCGCCGAGATCGCCGCGTACCTGGACCTGCCCCTGAACGTGGTGAAGGTGCTCGTCAGCGACCTGGACAACGCCGGGCTGGTGCTGATCCACCAGTCCGGGCTGTGCTTCGGGGACCGCTCCTCGCGGGAGTTCATGGATCGGGTGCTGCAGGGTCTGCGCCGTCTCTGACCGGACGGCTCAGTCGTCCACCAGTGCCGCCGAGGTGATCCGGTGCAGCGGGTACCGCTCGTCGTCGGTGCTGGTCAGCACCCCGCCGCCGACGTGTGCCGGCGTGACGATCCGCTGGCTCGCCGTGCCGTGGGCGTCCACGTACCCGATCCACACCTCGCGTCGTTCGCGGTGGGCGCGAGCGAGCAGGGCCATCGTCGCCGCGGTGTCGAAACCCCCGCCGCCCCCGGGCAGCCGCACCGTCGTGCCCTTGCGGCTCGCCGCGGCGCGGTCGCCGGCCCGGATGTGCGCCACCACCGACGCCGCCTGGTCACCGGTCAATCCGGACGGCTCCGGAATCACCCGGCGTGCCGCGCGCGGCCGGGCCGGGATCCGCCGCCCGGACGGCCGCAGGTCCATCACCCGCCCGTCCGGTCCCTCGGCCGCGGGCGCGAAACCGGCCGAGCGCAACCCGTCCAGCACGTCGGCGAGGGGATACGGGCTGATCAACACGGTCGGGGCGATCTTGCGCAGCTCGTAGTCACCCGATACCGGGTTGCTCAGCACTTCGGCCAGCAGCACCTCGTCGTCGCAGCGCAGGAACGACCCGGCCGCCCCGCCGCGGAGCCTGCCGTGCCGCCGGGCGACGTCGTCGATCAGGTACGTCAGCGACTGCGGCACCTCGGTGGCGGACCGCTTCCGGAACAGTTCGTGCAGCTCGTCGGCGGTGCGGCCGGTGTCCAGCGCGCGCCGCACGGACGCCTCGGTGATCCGGTACACCGTGGCGTGCCCGGCGGACTCGACGTCGGCCACCGCGGCGATCTCGGTGGCCAGGTCCATCTCCAGCGGTCCCGGGGCGACCACCGTCAGATCGGCCTGGACCAGCACGTGCCCGATCGGCTTGGGCATCGCGTCGTACATCGCGTTGAGAGCGCCCGCCCGGTCGCCGTCCAGCAGCGCCGCGGCGGCCGTGGTCAGCGCACCCAGGGCGATCACGCCGAGCGTGGACGCTTCGGCGTAGGTCCACCGCACTGTTTCGTCCCGCAACCGGCCACCCCGCCGCGGCGCCCGCCACGCGAGCAGTTCGACCAGGTCGTCGGCCCCGTGCACCCCCGCGCCGCGGGGCAATTCGGCGAGCGTGCTGAGCACCCGCCGGCGCACGGCCGGCGCCAGCGGCCGCCGCAGGTCCTCCGACAGCGGGGCGATCGGTTTGTCCTTCGCGTCGCGCTCACCGGCCAGCGCGGGCAGTCGCGGCAGGTCCAGCCACGCCTCCGCGATGACGACCCACCGCTGCGCCGGCTCGGACGCCAGCCACGAGTCGGCCAGCGTGGTCGGTACCCACTCCGGGCTGGTGCTCTGGCTGTCCGCGACCAGCCCGGCCGCCACGGCCAGCTCGGCGAGCAGCGTCGCCCTGGCGTCGTCGGCGTCCAGCTCACGCGCCAGTTTCCGCAGTTCACGTACCCCGAGGCCGCCGGCCTTGAGCACCGGGGGCGGCTGGGCCGACCACTGCGCCAGCAGGGATTCGGTCTGCCGCAGGAACTCCATTGCTTCGCCCGCCGCAGCCTCATCCACTGTGGACTGCTGGTGCGGGCTGGTCGGCAGCTCCGGCTCGCGCACCGCCTTCGGCGAGCAGATCCGCCCGCCCCGCAGCGCGATGGCCACCTCGCGTGGCAGCTCCACCGTCTCCTCGTCGCGGCGCAGCAGCAGCCCCCGGGCGAGCAGTTTCTGCACCGGCGTCGCGTCCGCGGCGAGCGACGGTTCGGCGCTCGCGTCCCGGGTACGCCCGATCGGCGGACCGGCGGCGAGGGCGGCGAGCACCCCGCGTTCGTCCTCCCCGGCTTCGGCGAGCGCGGACCCGGCGTCCAGGCCGGGTGCCGGCGCGCCGAGCCCGGCCGGGAAGGGCCCGGCCAGCTCGCGGGCGGCGGGGATGACGCGGATGGCGTCGTCGCCGCCCCAGGCCAGCAGCCGCGACCGCAGCCGGTCCACGGCCGGCCGGACGTCGGCGCCGACCAGCTCGGCGATCCGGCCGAGCGGCACGGCCGCGGTGTCCGCGTCGGCGACGAGCAGGGCGTCGAGCACGGAGAGGGTGAAGGTGTCCAGGTCCTCCATCGCCCTGGCGACCGATCCGGCGGTGCCGGCACGGGTGGCGAGCACGGTGCTGTCGGACGGCGGCGGGGTCGCCAGGTCGCGCCTGGCCTGCAGGAGCGCGCCCAGCTCGTCGTCGGACGCGGACCGCAGCCAGTCCGCCAGGGAGGTCGCGGGCATCACAGGTGAGGATACCCGCCCTGACCATCGGGTTCGGGCGGCTGTGAGGCAAACTGGGGACCACAGGTGCCGAGCACTGGAGGATGAAGTGGCGAAGGGCGACAAGGACAAGAAGAGCGGTCGGATCGACCCCAGCTGGCCGCATCTGCCGGATGGCGAGCACCCGGTCACGGAGCTCTCCTCGGACCGCCAGGGCGCGCTGTCGCCGTTCGGGAACGTGACGTTCCCCCTCGACGCCGTGCCGTACGTGCACCCCGAGACCGAGATCAACAAGTAGACAGCAGGGGGTAACAGCCGTGCCGGTTCCCGGCCCCGGGTATTCGATCACCGTTCGTGTCGAGGCGCCGCCGTCCGCGAGCGCCGCGGGCGACCTCACCTCGGCGGTGGGCCGGGTCGGCGGCGTGCTGACCGCGTTCGACGTGGTCGAGTCGCACGCCGACGCGATCGTCGTCGACATCACGGCGAACGTCGTCAACGCCGACCACGTCGAGCACGTGCGGGAGGCGCTGGACGCGCTGCCCGGCGTCCGCGTGCGCAAGGTGTCCGACCGGACGTTCCTGATGCACCTCGGCGGCAAGCTGTCGGTGTCCCCGAAGGTCCAGCTCCGCAACCGCGACGACCTGTCCCGCGCCTACACGCCGGGCGTGGCGCGGGTGTGCCAGGCGATCGCGGCCAATCCGGCCGACGCCCGCCGCCTGACCATCAAGCGCAACACGGTCGCGGTCGTCACCGACGGTTCGGCCGTGCTCGGCCTGGGCAACATCGGCCCGGCCGCGGCCCTGCCGGTGATGGAGGGCAAGGCGGCGCTGTTCAAGAAGTTCGCCGACGTCGACGCGTGGCCGGTGTGCCTGGACACCCAGGACACCGAGGAAATCATCAAGATCGTCAAGGCGCTCGCCCCGGTGTACGCCGGCATCAACCTCGAGGACATCGCCGCTCCGCGGTGTTTCGAGATCGAGAAGCGGCTGCGTGAGCAGCTCGACATCCCGGTGTTCCACGACGACCAGCACGGCACCGCGATCGTCGTGGTCGCCGCCCTGCGCAACGCGTTGCGCGTGGTGGGCAAGGAGATCGAGGACTGCAAGATCGTGGTGAGCGGCGCCGGTGCCGCCGGCTCGGCGATCATGCGGTTGCTCATGCACAAGAAGCCCGGCGACATCATCGCGGCCGACATCAACGGAATCGTCCACCTCGGACGGTCCGATCTGGACGAAAACCTCCGTTGGCTGGCCGAGAACACCAACAAGGACAACGTGTCCGGCACCCTGCACGACGCGCTCGTCGACGCCGACGTGTTCATCGGGGTGTCCGCGCCGAATCTGTTCGGGGCAGACCAGGTGGCCACGATGGCGCCGGACGCGGTGGTGTTCGCACTGGCCAACCCGGACCCGGAGATCGACCCGCTGGAGGCGCAGAAGCACGCCGCGGTGGTGGCGACCGGCCGCAGCGACTACCCGAACCAGATCAACAACGTCCTCGCGTTCCCGGGTGTGTTCCGCGGGCTGCTGGACGCGCAGGCGCACGAGATCACCGACGAGATGCTGATCGCGGCGGCGAACGCGATCGCCGACGTGGTCGACGACCGGCTCAACGCCTCCTACATCGTGCCGAGCGTGTTCGACTCGGCGGTGGCGCCGGCTGTCGCGGACGCGGTCAAGAACGCGGCGCGGAAGTCCGGTGTGGCGGGTTAGCGGTCGATGAGCCGCGCCGTCGAGGAGTCCAACCGCCGGATGCTGCGGGCGCGCGACGCGATGGACCGCGCGTACGCACGGCCCCTCGACGTCGCGGCCCTGGCCCGGATGGTGCACGTTTCGGAGGCGCACTTCATCCGCACCTTCCGGGCGACGTTCGGGGAGACGCCGCACCGCTACCTGCAGCGGCGGCGGGTGGAGCGGTCGATGTTCATGCTGCGCGAGACCGAGCGCAGTGTGACCGAGATCTGCTTCGCGGTCGGGTTCACCAGCCTGGGGACGTTCAGCCGCACCTTCCGGGAGATCGTGGGGCGGTCACCGTCGGAGTACCGGCGGAGCGCCGGGCCTCCGGTCGCCGCACCGTCCTGTTTCAGCATGGCCTGGACGCGGCCGAGCAGTTTCGGAGAAGCCCGGGGCACGTCCGGTTGATTAGCGTTGTGGTCATGTTCAACGCGATCACACTGTCCCAGATTTTCGTCACCGACCAGGACGAGGCGCTCGACTTCTACGTCGGCAAGCTCGGTTTCGAGGTCAAGGTGGATCAGGACCTCGGCTTCATGCGGTGGCTGACCGTGTGCGTGCCGGGCGAGCCCGGGCGCGAGATCCTGCTGGAGAAGCCCGGTCCGCCGGCGATGGACGAGGGGACGGCGTCCCAGGTCCGCGAGCTGCTCGCGAAGGGCGCGACGGGCGGCTGGATCGGCCTCACGACGGACGACTGCCGCAAGACGTACGAGGAACTCCTCGCGAAGGGTGTCGAGTTCACGCAGGAACCGACCGAGCGCCCGTACGGCATCGACTGCGGCCTGCGGGACCCGTTCGGCAACGCCATCCGCATCAACCAGCCGGTGCAGGTGGCGTGAGCCCGGACCGGCCGTCACCACGCGGGCATGCCCCTCGCCGGTAGACCGCCGACGGCGTTTAGCCTTGTCACGTGAGTGAACTGAGCCACGTCGACGAGAAGGGCGCCGCCCGGATGGTCGACGTCTCCGGCAAGGCGGCCACCGCCCGCACGGCCATCGCCACCGGCGTGGTGCGCACCACGGCGCAGGTGATCGATCTGCTGGCCCGCGACGGGCTGCCGAAGGGCGACGCCCTCGCGACGGCCCGGATCGCGGGGATCATGGGCGCCAAGAAGGTCCCCGAGCTGATCCCGCTCTGCCACCAGATCGCCCTGTCCGGGGTGCGGGTGGAGTTCGACCTCGGACCCGCCGAAGTACGCATCACGGCCACGGCCAAGACCACCGACCGCACCGGTGTCGAGATGGAGGCGCTGACCGCGGTCGCCGTCGCGGGGCTCACCGTGCACGACATGATCAAAGCCGTCGATCCCGCGGCGACCTTGGACGAGGTCCGTTTGGAGCGCAAGCTCGGTGGCAAGTCCGGCGTGTGGGAGCGGCCATGAACGACGACAAGCGCACAGCCCGGGTCATCGTCGCCTCGAACCGGGCGTCCGCCGGGGTCTACGCGGACCACACCGGGCCCGTCATCGCCGCCTGGCTGACCGAACGCGGGTACGACGTGCCCGAACCGCGGGTGGTCCCGGACGGTGACCCGGTCGCCCAGGCGATCCGCGAGGCGCTCGGCGACGACGTGCACGTGATCATCACGACCGGCGGGACCGGCATCTCACCCACGGACCGCACGCCGGACGTGACCGCCCCGTTGCTGGACCACCAGCTACCGGGGCTGGCCGAGGCCATCCGCTCGGCCGGTCTGCCCGAGGTACCCACCGCCGTCCTGTCCCGGGGACTCGCCGGGGTGGCCGGACGGACGCTGGTGGTGAACCTGCCCGGCTCCCGCGGCGGCGTCCGGGACGGGCTGGAGGTGCTCGACGGGGTGCTCGACCACGCGGTGGACCAGCTCGCCGGTGGTGACCACCCGCGACCGGCGGACGCCGCGCACAGCACGGGAGCCGGTCACGGCTCGCCCGAGGGCACCGGCACCGGCGGCCGGATCAGCGTTGCGCCGGAAACGACGACGGCCACCCGGGCGACCGCGTACATCGCGCGGGCCGAGGTGACCGATCAGCCGTTGTCGGTCGAGGAGCATGCGCGCCTCGTGGACCACCAGTCCGCCGGGGCGGTGGTGACCTTCGGCGGCGTCGTGCGCGACCACGACGACGGCAAGGGCGTCACGTCGCTCTTCTACGAGGGCCATCCGACCGCGGGCGAAGTGCTCGCCCGCGTGGTCGCCCAGGTCGCCGCCCGCCGGAGCGGGGTGCGCACGATCGCCGTCAGCCATCGGATCGGCGCCCTGGAGATCGGGGACGTGGCGCTGGCCTGCGCCGTGTCGGCCGACCACCGGGCCGAAGCCTTCGCGACCTGCGCGGAGCTGGTCGACGAGGTGAAGGCCCAGCTACCGGTGTGGAAGCACCAGCACTTCACCGACGGCACGGACGAGTGGGTCAACTCCCCCTGAAAACACCAGCACGAAGCGGTCCGGGTCTGCTCGACCCGAACCGCCGGGGCGCCGGCGCCCCACCACCCGGGGGATTGTGGTGGGGCCGCCGGACGCCCCCAGTGTCACTTCGTGGCGATCTTCTGCCCGACCAGGATCAGGTTCGGGTTCGAGATGTAGTTCGCGTTCAGCTGCTGCAGCTTCTGGTAGCCGCCCGCAACGTCGAACTTCTTGGCGATCCCGGACAGCGTGTCGCCCGCCACGACGGTGTAGTCACCGTTCGGGTTGGAGGACGGGACGCTCACGGCCGGAGCCGGGGTGCTCTTCTTCGGGGTGGCCGGCGCAGGTGCGGCCTTCTTGGGAGCGGCCTGCTTCGGGGTGGCAGCCTTCTTCTGGGTCGAGCCCGTGGTGTTGCTGCCCTTGTAGCTCGCCGAAGAGCCGGCCTTCTTGCCGCACACCGGCCACGCGCCGATGCCCTGGCCCTGCAGGACCCGCTCCGCCACCGCGATCTGCTGCTCGCGGGACGCGTTCTGCGGGCTGCCGGTGCCGCCGTAGGCCTTCCAGGTGCTCTGCGTGAACTGCAGGCCGCCGTAGAAGCCGTTGCCGGTGTTGGTGCTCCAGTTGCCACCGCTCTCGCACTGCGCGATGGCGTCCCAGTTGACGCTGGCGGCCTGCGCGGGGGTCGCGGCGATCGCCAGCGGGGTGCCGACCGCGATGCCCGCGACAGCGACGCGAGCGATGTTGCGAGCGGCGGGGGACATCTTGCGGTGCTTGCCTCGGTAGGACATTCCATCAACTCGGCCTTCGCGCCGACGGGGCCATGCTGCGAGGCGAACCCTCACGGGTCCTGCTCCACCCGGCGGGGTCCGGGCGAGCCAATCGGGCCTTCGCGGAACGCTCGGGTCCGACCCTCTCCGTCCCTGTCCGGAAAACCTACTTTCGCTCGGGGTTTTGGTCCGGGATTCCGCCGGACAGGATTTGGCGCTCGGAATCCCGGTGTTGCCGTGGCCGGTCGGGGCCAGCCGAAAAGCGACGGTACGTAACGACGAGCGTGATCGGAAATTATTCGGGACGTGACCTACATCACAGTAACATCGAGCAACCTGTGTCGATCACCGTGTTTTTCCTGGTCAGCGCGCCGTTACCTGGCTGTTTCCAAGTCGAGATATTTCACCGATAGTGAGGTCTGGGTCACGTCGATCATCCACGGTTGGACCAATCGCGAACTGTGTTCAACCGCCGGCGAACGGCGGCAGCACGTCGAGCTGGGCCCGCTCCGGGAGGGGGCGCGCGGGGTCGCGGACGGCCACCCCGTCGACGAGGAAGCTGGCCGCCCGGAGGATCCGCGGGAGGGTCTCCGGATGAAGCTCGCGGAGGGCGACGACGGCTTCGGCGACCGATGCGCCGGCCGGCAACTCCAGTACCTCTTCTTCCACGCCCGCGGCCGCGCGCGCGGACGCGAAATAGCGCACGACGACGCTCACGGTCAAGATCTATCCCCCGATCGCGCTCATCGGCCGGATCGGCTGGGCGAAGCCGGCGTCGTTGATCTCGTGGCCGGCGAGCTTGCCCCACATGGTCATCCGCCAGGTCTGGGCGATCTCCTCGTCGTCCGCCCCGCCGCGCAGGAGCGCGCGCAAATCCGTTTCATCGTTGCTGAACAGGCACGACCGCACCGCGCCGTCCGCGGTCAGCCGGGTGCGCTCACAGGCCGCGCAGAACGGCCGCGTCACCGACGCGATGATCCCGACGTCGGCCGGTCCACCGTCCACCAGCCATCGTTCGGCGGGCGCGCCGCCGCGTGCCTCCGGGCTCGGTGTGAGCGTGAACTCCTTGCTGAGCAAGGAAAAGATCTCCGCCGCGGTCACCATGTCGGCGCGGTTCCAGCCGTGCTGGGCGTCCAGTGGCATCTGCTCGATGAAGCGGAGGTGGTAGCCGTGCTCGATGCAGAACCGCAGCAGGGCGGCGGCCTCGTGCTCGTTGATCCCGCGCAGCAGCACCGCGTTGACCTTCACCGGGTCCAGCCCGGCGGCGCGGGCGGCGGCGAGCCCGTCCAGCACGTGGGCCAGCCGGTCGCGCCGGGTGATCCGCGCGAACGTCTCCGGGTCCACGGTGTCGAGCGAGACGTTGATCCGGTCCAGCCCGGCTTCGGCGAACGCCCTGGCCCGCTTGGCGAGACCGATCCCGTTGGTGGTCATCGAAAGCCGGGGTCGCGGGCGCAGCGCGGTGATCTCGGCGACCAGGTGCTCGAGCCGCGGGCGCAGCAGCGGTTCACCCCCGGTGAGCCGGATGTCGGTGACGCCGAGCCGCTCGACGGCGATCCGCAGCAGCCGCACGAGCTCCTCGTCGGTGAGCACCTCCTCGCCCGGCAGCCACGGCAGACCCTCCGCCGGCATGCAGTACGTGCAGCGGAGGTTGCAGCGGTCGGTCAGCGAGACGCGCAAGTCGGTGGCGACCCGGCCGAACGTGTCGACGAGGGCGGGGTTGTCCGGGCGGGGCTCCGTGGTTCCGCGTGTGCCCGGCACGCGGGGAAGCCCGAGATTTACCGCACTCATTGACACCAGCCTAACCCGGCGAACGCCCCGTGGTTCCTCACTAGAATGTCTCGGTAGCGAAGTGTTTCAACCGAGAAGACGACAGGGGAAGGGACGCGCCGGATGTCCGAGGAAAACCGGTACCCGGTGCCCCCCGAGGTGCTCGCCCGGTTCGCCGAGTACGGCCGCGAGTCGAGCACGCTCGCCGTCCTCCGGCACGCCCAGATCGCCGAGAAGATGGGCCTGTCCGCCACCGACCACAAGGCGCTCGACCTGGCCGCGCGTGCCGAAGGTCCGCTGACGGCGGGCGAGATCGCCCGGGTCACCGGGCTGTCCACCGGCGCCGTCACCGGCGTCATCGACCGCCTGGAGCGCGCGGGTTTCGTGCGCCGGGTGCGGGACGCGAACGACCGGCGCAAGGTTCTGGTCGAGGTCCTGCCGCTGGACGAGGACACGGTGGCCCCGCTGTTCGCCTCGGCCCTGGTGGTGACGGAGAAGGTGCTGGAGAAGTTCACGCCGGCCGAACGCGACGTGATCGAGCGGTACCAAAGTGAACTGATCGCCTTGATGCGCGAGGACGTTCTCGGTGGCAACCCGTAGCTTTTCCGCAAACGCGGGGATAATCTCCCCTCCATGCCGCAATTCCGGTTATCCGAAGCCGCCGAGCTGCTCGGCGTCAGCGACGACACCGTGCGTCGCTGGGTGCGGGGCGGGCAGCTGACCGCGGGCACCGACGCGGCCGGCCGCAAAGTCGTCGACGGTGCCGAGCTGGCTGCGTTCGCCCGCGAGCAGGCCGCCCGCCCCGGCGATCCGTCCGACGTCGGCCGGTCGGCCCGCAACCGCTTCGTCGGCCTGGTCACCGAGGTCGTCGTGGACAAGGTGATGGCCCAGGTCGAGTTGCAGTGCGGCCCGTTCCGGGTCGTCTCCCTGATGAGCGCCGAGGCGGTGCGGGAGCTGGCCCTCGAGCCCGGGTCGCTGGCTGTTGCGGTGGTGAAGGCGACCACCGTGGTCGTCGAGACCCCAGGAGGACAGAGTTGAGGAAGCTGGGCGCCCTGCTGGCCGCGGCCACGCTGCTGATCACCGCGTGCGGATCGTCCTCGGGCGGGACCGGGACGAAGACGCTCACCGTGTTCGCGGCCGCGTCGCTCACCGAGTCGTTCACCGCGCTCAAGGCGCAGTTCGAATCCGCCCACCCGGGCACGCAGGTGAGGTTCAACTTCGCCGGCTCGTCGGCGCTCGTGCAGCAGCTGACCAACGGCGCGCGGGCCGATGTGTTCGCCTCCGCCGACCAGGCGAACATGGACAAGGCCGGGCAGGCCGGGGTGCTCGACGGTGCGCCGAGCGTCTTCGCGACCAACGTGCTGACCATCGCCGTCGCGCCGGGCAACCCGAAGGGCGTCGCCGGCTTCGCCGACCTGGCCACGCGCGGCCTGACCGTCGTGGTGTGCGCCCCGCAGGTGCCGTGCGGCTCCGCGACGCAGAAGGTCGAGCAGAAGACCGGCGTGACCCTCCGGCCGGCCAGCGAGGAGCAGGACGTCAAGCAGGTGCTGAACAAGGTGCAGACCGGTGACGCCGACGCCGGTCTGGTGTACGTGACCGACGCCGCGAGCGCGGCGGGCAAGGTCGCCCGGGTCGACTTCCCGGAGGCGGCGCAGGCCGTCAACTCCTACCCGATCGCGGTCGTGAAGAACGCATCCGAAGCCGGGCGGGCCAAGGAGTGGGTCGACTTCGTGCTGGGTCAGCAGGGCCGGGCCGAGCTGCAGAAGGCTGGTTTTGGCGCTCCGTAGGACCCGGCGGGTGCCGTGGGTTCTGTGGGTACCCGCGGCGCTCGCCCTGGCACTCGTCGTGCTGCCGGTGGCCGGTCTGCTGGTGCGGACCGACCTCCGTCGCGTTCCGGGCCTGATCGTCAGCGACGCGTCGCTGACTGCGCTGCGGCTGTCGCTGGAAACGGCGGCCGTGTCCACGCTCGCGTGCATCGTGCTCGGGGTGCCGCTGGCGGTGGTGCTGGCCCGCTCGGCCGTGCCCGGGATCCGGGTGCTGCGCGCCGTGGTGCTGCTTCCGCTGGTGCTGCCGCCGGTGGTGGGCGGGCTCGCGTTGCTGTACCTGCTGGGCCGCAAGGGCTTCCTCGGCTACCTGCTGGGCGTGACGGCCGGGGTGCAGGTCCCGTTCACCACGGCCGCGGTGATCATCGCGCAGACGTTCGTCGCCATGCCGTTCCTCGTGGTGAGCCTGGAGGGTGCGCTGCGCAGCGGCGGGGAGCGCTACGAACGGATCGCCTCGACCCTCGGGGCCCGCCCGTGGACGGTGTTCCGGCGGGTCACGCTGCCGCTGCTGCTGCCCGCGCTCGGCTCGGGCGCGGTGCTGAGCTTCGCCCGTGCGCTGGGCGAGTTCGGGGCGACGATCACCTTCGCCGGCAGCCTGGAAGGCGTCACCCGGACCCTGCCGCTCGCCGTCTACACCGAGGCGGAGGTCGATGTGGACAGTGCCGTCGCGCTGGCGTTGCTGCTGATCGTCGTCGCGATCGTGGTGATCGCGGTGGCCCGGCCGCGGGCGCTGGAGGGGACCGCCCGGTGAGCCTGCACGCCGAGATCGAGCTGACCCGCGGCACGTTCGAGCTGTCCGTGGCCTTCGACGTGCCTGCGGGGAGCGTGCTGGCGATCCTGGGACCGAACGGGTCCGGCAAGTCCAGCATCCTCGGGTGCCTCGCCGGGCTGTTCCGGCCGGACCGCGCCGTGATCACCCTGGCCGGCCGGGGGTTGCACGACCTGCCCGCGCACGACCGTGCCGTGGGCCTGCTGTCGCAGGACCCGTTGCTGTTCCCGCACCTGTCCGTTGTGGACAACGTGGCGTTCGCGCCCCGCTCGAAGGGCACGGGGCGGGCGGAGTCGCGGGCGATCGCGCGGCGGTGGCTGGCCGAGGTGGACGCGGCCGGGTTCGCCCGGCACAGGCCGGGAGAGCTGTCCGGCGGGCAGGCGCAGCGGGTGGCGGTGGCGCGGGCCCTGGCCGGCGATCCGGACCTGCTGCTGCTCGACGAGCCGCTGGCCGCGCTCGACGTGGACGCGGCCCCGGCCATCCGCGGGCTGCTGCGCCGGGTGCTGGCCGCCGAGCCCCGCCGCGCCACGGTACTGGTCACGCACGATCCGCTGGACGCGCTGGCGCTGGCCGATCACGTCGTCGTGCTGGCCGGCGGCCGGGTGGTCGAGCGCGGGCCGACCCGCGAGGTGCTGGCGGCACCGCGCACCGCGTTCACCGCACGGATCGCCGGGCTCAACCTCGTCCCCGGCATCGCCGTCGACGACGGGTTGCGCACCGCGGACGGCGGACTGGTGTCCGGCATCCGGTCACCCGGCGCGGTCACCGGTGAGCCCGCCGTCGCGGTGTTCGAGCCGAGCGCGGTGTCCGTCTACCCCGCGGAGGACGGACATCCGGGCAGCCCGCGCAACACGATCGCGGCGGTGGTCGGGGCGCTCGAACCACACGGCCCGGTGATCCGGGTCCGGGCGGCCGGGACGGGCTGGGCGGACGGCCTGTCCGCGGACCTCACCCCGGCCGCGGTCGCCGACCTGCGGCTCGAGCCGGGCGTGCCGGTCCGGCTCGCGATCAAGGCCACCGCGGTGACCGTGCACCCCGCTAGTCTTCACGCATGAGCCGTTGGACGTATCTGACCGACATGGACGGCGTGCTGGTGCACGAGGAGCACCTGGTGCCCGGTGCCGACGAGTTCCTCGCGGAGCTGCGCGCCAACGACACCCCGTTCCTGGTGCTGACCAACAACTCCATCTACACCCCGCGTGACCTGCGGGCCCGGTTGCTGCGCACCGGCCTGGACGTGCCCGAGGAGCGCATCTGGACCTCCGCGCTGGCCACCGCGAAGTTCCTGGACAGCCAGCGGCCCGGCGGTTCGGCGTTCGTCATCGGCGAGGCCGGGCTGACCACCGCGCTGCACGAGGCCGGCTACGTGCTCACCGACCGCGACCCGGACTACGTGGTGCTCGGCGAGACCCGCACCTACAGCTTCACGGCGATCACCCGCGCCATCCGGCTCATCGAGGCGGGCGCGAAGTTCATCGCGACCAACCCGGACGCCACCGGCCCGAGCCTGGAGGGCAGCCTGCCGGCCACCGGCTCGATCGCCGCGCTCATCGAGCGCGCCACCGGGCGGCAGCCCTACTTCGTGGGCAAGCCGAACCCGCTGATGATGCGCTCGGCGCTGCGCAGCCTCGGCGCGCACTCCGAGGGCACCATCATGATCGGCGACCGGATGGACACCGACGTGCACTCGGGCATCGAGGCCGGGCTGCAGACGGTCCTGGTCCTCACCGGCATCTCCACGAAGGAGTCGGCCGAGCGCTACCCGTACCGGCCCACGCTCGTGATCGACTCGATCGCGGACCTCGTCGGCCGCACGCAGGACCCGTTCGGGGACGGGGCGGTGCAGAGCTGACCTGCGGCAACCGCCTATCGTCGGAACGATGAGCGACCATCAGCCTCCCGGTGCCCGCACCTACGTCGTCGGCGACGTGCACGGGCACCGGGACGAGCTGGCGGCCGCGCTGTGCCGGGCCGGTCTGGCCGACGAGGCCGGGAACTGGTCCGGCGGTGAGGCGCACCTGTGGTTCCTCGGCGACTTCGTGGACCGGGGCCCGGACGGGATCGGCGTCATCGACCTGGTGATGCGGCTGCACGAGCAGGCCGCCGGGGCGGGCGGGGCCGCGCAGACGCTGCTCGGCAACCACGAGATCCTCCTGCTGGGTATGCACCGGTTCGGCGACACCGAGGTGCCCTCCGACTTCGGCCCGCGCAGCTTCGCCCGCAGCTGGGAGATCAACGGCGGGCAGCTGTCCGATCAGGACGCGCTGACCGCGGAGCACGTGGAGTGGCTGAGCAGCCGGCCGTTGATCGCGCACGCGGCGAACCACCTGCTGATGCACTCGGACACCGTCGAGTACCTCGACTGGGGCGACGACGCCGAGGACATCAACACCACCGTGCGGGACATCCTCGACGGCGACGACCTGGTCGAGTGGTGGGAGGTGTGGCGCCGCATGACGACCCGCTACGCCTTCCGCGGCCCGCACGGCCCGGACATCGCGGACTACGTGCTGGAGCAGCTGGGCGGCGAGCGGATCGTGCACGGGCACAGCGTGATCGCCGACCAGCTCGGCATCCACCCCACGCAGATCGAGGCGCCCTACCTCTACGCCGGGGGCAAGGTACTGGGCATCGACGGCGGCCTGTTCGTCGGTGGCCCCTGCCTCGTCGTGCCGCTGCCCTGGAAACCGGGGGACTGATCCCCGCCGGCCGGGGCAGGCCAGGACGAGGCTCACCCTACCCCCGCACCCGCACCCGCTGGTCGCTGCGCAGCATCGCCACCGCGAGCCCCAGCCCGGCCACGGTGACCACGGCGGCGGCGGGGTACAGGGCGCCGATGCCGCTGCCGTTGATCAGCTGCCCGCCCAGCCAGCCGCCGAACGCGGCGGCGAGCTGGAAGCCGGACGCGTTGACCGCGACGGCCAGGGTCGGTGCGGCGCCCGCCGCGGTGAGGACCCGCGTCTGCATGCCGGGGACGATCGCGAACGCCAGCCCGCCGAGGACGAACACCAGGACCGCCACCACTGCGCGGTTGTCCCCGGCGGCCCAGAGCAGTGCCAGCGTGGCGACCAGCGCGGCCAGCATCCAGGCGAGCGACGGCATCAGGGCGCGGTCGGCCAGCCGTCCGCCGACCAGGTTGCCGATCACCGCCCCGGCGCCGTAGACCAGCAGCAGCACCGGCACGGCGTCCACGCTGAACCCGGCCACGTCGGTGAGCAGCGGCACGATGTAGGTGAAGACCGTGACCACGCCGAGGTTGCCCAGCGCGGTCAGCGCGATGCCGCGCCACACCTCGCGGTCGGCGAGCACCCGCAGTTCACCGAAGACGGACGCGTCGGAGCCCGGGAACGCGGGCACGAACCGCAGCACCAGCAGCAGCGCGAGGAAGGTGATCACGGCGACCGCCACGAACGTCGCCCGCCAGCCGAAGTGGTGGCCGACGAACGTGCCCAGCGGGGTGCCCAGGATGATGCCGAGGTTCAGGCCCAGCGCGACCTTGGCGATCATCGCGGCCTGCTTGCCTTCCGGCGCGCTCGCCGCGGTGATCGAGATCGCCAGCGCGAAGAACGTCGCGACGATCAGGCCCGCGACGAACCGCGCCAGGAGCAGGACGGCGTAGCCGGGGGCCACCGCCGAACCGAGGTTCGCGACGACGGAGACCGCGACGAGCCCGGTGATCAGCGGTTTCCGGCCGACGCGGGCGGTCAGCGGGGTGATCACCGGGCCACCGATGATCATGCCGGCGGCGTAGGCGGTCACCAGCAGGCCGGCCGACGGCACGGAGACCGCCAGGTCCGCCGCGACGTCCGGGACGAGCCCGGCGATCACGAACTCGCCGGTGGTGAGCCCGAAGACCACGAGCATCAACGAGAAGACGGGTAACGGCACGACCACTCCCAGAAGTTCGAGTTGTAATGATTCGAGCTAGAACTATCACAGCTCGGACCATCCCGCTAGACTCAGGGGCATGGTGGACGTCGAACTCGACCGTGATGTGTGCAAACTGGTGCACGAGTTCGCCCGGCGCCTCGACGGGCAGGTCCGCCGGATCGGTGAGGAGGTCGGGTTGACCCCGGCGCAGGTCGTCGCGCTGCGCGAGCTGTCCGAGCCGATCACCGCGCGCGAGCTGGCGAACCGGATGTCGTGCGAGGCGTCGAACGCGACGTTCGTGATCGACCGGCTGGAGGATCAGGGCCTGGTGAACCGGCGGCCACACCCCACCGACCGGCGCGCGAAGGAGATCGTGCTGACCGAAGCCGGGCAGACGGCGCGGGACACGGTGCTCGACCGTCTCAACCGGACCTCGCCGATGGTCTCACTGGACCCCGCCCAGCAGAAGTCGCTGGTCGAGTTGTTGCAGGCGCTGGTCGGTCAGGGCCGGTAGTAGGCGTCCGAGCCACGGCCGGCGGGCACGATCACCTTGCCGAGCGGCATCAGCGAGACCGGGATGAGCTTGAAGTTCGCCAGCCCGAGCGGGATCCCGACGATCGTGACGCACAGCGCGATCCCGGTGACCACGTGCCCGATCGCTAGCCAGAACCCGGCGAACACGATCCAGATGACGTTGCCGATCAGCGAGCCGACTCCGGCGTCGCGACGGTCGACGATCGTGCGGCCGAACGGCCACAACGCGTAGTTCGCGATGCGGAACGACGCGATGCCGAACGGGATCGTGACGATCAGGACGCAGCAGATGATCCCGGCCGCCAGGTAGGCGAGGGCCATCCAGAAGCCGGCCAGCACCAGCCAGATCAGGTTCAGGATGAGCCGCATCAGACGTGCAACTCCCCGCTCAGCACGGTGACGGCCTGCCCGGACAGCGTCACCCGGTCCCCGTCGAGCCGGACGCGCACGATCCCGCCGCGCTCCGACGCCTGCTCGCCGACCAGCTCGTCCCGCCCGAGCTTGCCCGCCCAGTGCGGCGCCAGCAGGCAGTGCGCCGAGCCGGTCACCGGGTCCTCCGGCACGCCGACGGCCGGACCGAAGACGCGGCTGACGAAGTCGACGTCGTCCCGGTCGCCAGGGGCGGTGACGATCACGCAACGGGCATCCCAGCCCGCCACCACGTCCAGGTCCGGCTTCAGTCCGCGCACTTCGGCCGCATCGGCGACCTCGACCAGGATGTCCCACTTGCCACGCGCGACGCTCGTGACCGTCACACCGGGCAGGGCGCCCAGGACGTCGTCCGCGGCCGGCCGTGGCGGGTCGTGCGGGAAGTCCATGCTGACCCAGCCGCCGTCGGCGCGGGTGCGCAGCTCGCCGCTGCGCGTGGTGAACACCTGCTCGCCGCCCAGCACGTGCCCGGTGGCCAGCGTCGCGTGCCCGCAGAGGTCCACCTCGACCGTGGGCGTGAACCAGCGCAGCCGCTTCGGGCCGTCGCCGGACACCTCCACGAACGCCGTTTCCGAATGCCGCAGCTCGGCGGCCACCGACTGCATCCACGCGGTCTCGGCCGGTGCGTCGAGCAGCACCACCCCGGCTGGGTTCCCGGCGAACGGGGTGCTGGTGAACGCGTCGACGATGGAGATCCGCATGGCACCCACTCTAGGGGGTATCCGGGAAGCGGCGGGATTTCTAGACTCGGTGACGGTCAGTGTGGACCGGGTCCGAGGAGGCGTCATGCCAGCCGTGCCGAGTTATGCGTCGGGGATCTCCGAGGTGCCGCTGCTCGGAGACACCATCGGTGACAATTTCGATCGGACCGTGGCGTCGTTCGGTGAACGCGACGCTCTGGTCGAGTGCGCGTCGGGCCGGCGGTGGACCTACCGGGAGCTGTCGGCCGAGGTGGACGCGCTGGCCGCGGCGCTCGCCGGGCGGGGGATCGGCAAGGGCGACCGGGTCGGGATCTGGTCGCCGAACTGCGCGGAGTGGACGTTCCTGCAGTACGCCACGGCGAAGGTCGGGGCGATCCTGGTCAACATCAACCCGGCGTACCGGTCCCACGAGCTGGAGTTCGTGCTGAACCAGTCCGGGGTGCGGATGCTGGTCGCGGCGCAGTCGTTCAAGACCTCCGACTACGCGGCCATGATCGAGGAGGTCCGGCCGCGCTGCGCCGGGCTGGAACAGGTCGTGCTGCTGGGCTCGGGCGAGTGGTCGGAGCTGCTGGAGTCCGGCCGGGGCAGGCCGCTGCCGGAGGTGGGGCTGTCCGCGGACGACCCGATCAACATCCAGTACACCTCGGGGACGACGGGCTTCCCGAAGGGTGCGACCCTGTCCCACCACAACATCCTCAACAACGGCTTCTTCGTGGGCGAGCTCTGCCACTACACGGAGGCGGACCGGATCTGCCTTCCGGTGCCGTTCTACCACTGCTTCGGCATGGTGATGGGCAACCTGGCGGCGACCTCGCACGGTTCGTGCATGGTGATCCCGGCCCCGTCGTTCGAGCCGAAGGCCACGCTGCAGGCCGTCGAGTCGGAGCGGTGCACATCGCTGTACGGCGTGCCCACGATGTTCATCGCCGAACTCGCCGAACCGGGCTTCGAGGACTACGACCTGTCGTCGCTGCGAACCGGCATCATGGCCGGCTCGCCCTGCCCCGTCGAGGTGATGAAGCAGGTCATCGAGCGGATGGGCATGACCGAGGTGTCCATCTGCTACGGCATGACCGAGACCTCCCCGGTCTCCACGCAGACGAGGTCGGACGACTCGATCGAGCGGCGCGTGTCCACGGTCGGCCGGGTCGGGCCGCACCTGGAGGTGAAGATCGTCGACCCGGAGACCGGGCTGACCGTGCCGCGCGGCGAGCCGGGCGAGCTGTGCACCCGGGGCTATTCGGTGATGCTCGGCTACTGGGACCAGCCGGACAAGACCGCCGAGGTGATCGACCAGGGGCGCTGGATGCACACCGGCGACCTCGGGGTGATGGACGACGAGGGATACATCCAGATCACCGGCCGGATCAAGGACATGGTGATCCGCGGCGGCGAGAACATCTACCCGCGGGAGATCGAGGAGTTCCTCTACACCCACCCGGACGTGCTGGACGCCCAGGTGATCGGCGTGCCGGACCAGCGGTACGGCGAGGAACTGATGGCGTGGGTCCGGATGCGCCAGGGAGCCGAGCCGCTCACGGCGGAGTCGCTGCGCGAGTTCTGCGCGGGCAAGCTCGCGCACTACAAGATCCCGAAGTACGTGCACATCGTGGACGAGTTCCCGATGACGGTGACGGGAAAGGTCCGCAAGGTCGAAATGCGGGAACAGGCACTGAAGATCCTGGACCTGGAGTAAGAGTCCTCCCCGGACGCGGGGTCCGGGCGCCTAGGGCACGACGTTGGCCAGGGCTTTCGCATCCTCTTCGCCGAACGTGTCCTCCAGCTGTTCCGGCGAGTAGTCCAGGTCGATCTGCGCCACCGGCACTCCGCGCGCCGACGCGATGGCGCCCAGGCGGCGCTGCGCGCGGTCGGCGGCGTAGCCGATGAACTCCTGCGGGTCGTTGCCGAACGGGTGCGTTTCCCCGAACTGGTCCCGCACCCACTGGATCATCCCGAGCGCGTGCGGCAGCAGTTCGCCCATCCGCTGCTGCACCGCGTCCCACAGCGAATCGTCCGCGGCGATGTGCCGGCGGCAGGTGAACGTGCCCCACGCCATGTGGCGACGTTCGTCGTCGCTGATGTGCTTCACCAGCTGTTGCATGCCGGGCAGGATGCCGCGCGTCACGCACAGCTTCTGCCAGGCGTAGTAGCCGGTCAGCGCCAGGCTGCCCTCGATCACGTGGTTGTAGGTGACGCTCGCGCGGACCTGGTTGAGCGGGCTGGGGTCGCGCTCCAGCACGCTCAGCGACTCCGGCAGCTCCTCGTAGAACAGCTTGCGGTAGTGCGGGTTTTCGCTCACGTAGGACGTCAGGTCCTCGGTCAGGCCCACCGCGTCCATCCAGCGCCGGAAGACCTCGGTGTGCTTGGCCTCCTCGAAGCAGAACTGCGTCAGGTACATCTCGTCGCCGAACCGGCCCTCGGCCGCCATCGCCTGGAGGAACGGCTGGATGTCCTCGGTCACGGCCTCCTCGCCCGCGGCGAACTGCGTGCACAGGTAGGTCGCCGACCGGCGTTCCTCGTCGTTGAGGGTCCGCCAGTCCTCGGCGTCCTGGCTGAAGTCGATGTCGGCCGGGTTCCAGAACTTCCGGTTGCCCTTGACGAACAGCCGCAGCGGGAAGGAGTCCCAGTTCAGTCCGCCCCGGCGCAGCGAGGCGAATCCGGTGCGGCGCGCGGGAAGGGTTCCGGTCATCGCTGCTCACACTCCATTGTGGACGCGTAGTGGGTGATGGCGGGTGCGATCGCGGCGCAGATCAGGTCCGCGGCCTCGGCCGCGGAATGGGTCGGCAGCACCAGGTGGCTCAACGCGAGCCGGACCACGGTCTCCGCGAGGAGGGTCGCGGCCTCGCCGCTGAGGCTGGGCAGGAACTCGCGGTACTGCGCGGCCGTGGTCGCCATCGCCGCCGACAGCACGGGTTCACCCCGGGTGGTGAGCAGCGGCAGCAGATCCTCACCCTGCGGAGTGCCCAGTGCGGAGGCGACCAGCCGGTTCTCCCGGCCGTGCTCGATCGTGTAGATGAGCGAGTCGCGGATGCCGCTCAGCACATCCGGCGCGGTGGCGAACCGCTGGTGGATGCCGTCCAGGAACTCGCCGGTGGTGCGCAGGACCACGGCCTGCACGAGTGCGTTCTTGTTGCCGAACTCGTTGTAGACGGTCTGGCGGCTGACCCCGGCCGCCGCGGCGACGTCCGCCATGCGCAGGGCCGCATAGCCTCGGGCCGCCAGGATGTCGGTCGCCGCGTCGATCAGGGTCTCCCGCAGCGAGGTCCGGGTGCGTGCGGTGAACGAGCTGGTGATCTCAGTCACACGCTCAGCTTGACATAGGTGTTCAGGATGTCAAGAAGGTTGACCCGATCGGCGCCACTGTAAAGACGAGGTAAGACGGCGTCGGGAACTGTCGGTGGGTCCGGCTACCGTGGCTGTCGTGGGGATCGTCGTCGGATTCGACCTGGACATGACGCTCATCGACCCGCGGCCGGGCATGGTCGCGGTGATGAACGCGCTCGGCGCGGAGGCCGGCCTGCCGTTGGACGGTGAGCACTTCGCCGCCAACCTCGGCCCGCCGCTGGACCACGTGCTGCGCGAGTTCGGCGCGCCCGAGGACCGGATCGGCGGCCTGGTCGACCGGTTCCGCCAGCTGTACCCGGAGATCGTGATCCCCGGGACGGTCGCCCTGCCGGGCGCCCACGAGGCGCTGGCCGCCGTGCACGAGGCGGGCGGCCGCACGGTCGTGGTCACCGGCAAGTACGGCCCGAACGCGGCACTGCACGTCAAGGCGCTCGGCCTGGCCGTCGACGTGCTGGTGGGAGAGCTGTGGTCGGACGGCAAGGCGGTCGCCCTGCGCGAGCACGGCGCGTCGATCTACGCGGGTGACCACCTGGGCGACGTGCGGGGCGCACTCGCCGCGGGCGCGGTGCCGGTCGGGGTGACGACGGGTCCGTGCAGCCGGGACGCACTGCTCGAGGCCGGGGCCGAGGTGGTGTTCGAGAGCCTGGCGGAGTTCCCCGGCTGGCTCAGCCGGCAGCCGCTCGACGGTGCTCCCGCACCAGCGAGATGAGCGACAAGGCGATGCCGAGCGGGGTGGCCACCCCCGCGACGGCGCTGAGCCAGACCGGGAGGTCGCGCAGGCCGAAGGCGAACAGCACGAACACTGCCAGCACGGCCAGTACGCCGACGGCGAACACGCCGATCCCGAGCCGCATGAGGAACGGCTTGCGTGGGGAAGTCTCGGCCGGAGTATCCATGGCACAAGGTTAGAACCCATATCTCCTTCACCGGAGGGCGCATACCGGGATAGGCTGACGGATACGCGTCCTGGGTACGCCCAGGGCGCGTTCGTCGTGCAGGGCGGCCCCGTGCCGCAGGTGGACGAGACGATGTTTCGCAGAACGAAGGAACGGTGAGGGCAGTGCCGACCGGCAAGGTCAAGTGGTACGACGCGGAGAAGGGGTTCGGTTTCGTCACCCAGGACGGCGGCCAGGACGTCTACATCCGCAAGACCGCGCTCCCGCAAGGGGTGGAGGCACTCAAGGCCGGCCAGCGGCTGGAGTTCGGCGTCGCCGACGGTCGCCGCGGCCCGCAGGCCCTGTCCGTTCGGCTCATCGACAGCCTGCCCTCGGTCGCCGAGGCGCGCCGTCGCCCCGCCGAGGAGCTGCACGGCCTGATCGAGGACATGATCAAGCTGCTCGAGATGAAGGTGCAGCCGGACCTGCGCCGCGGCCGCTACCCGGACCGGAAGAACACGAAGCGCATCGCCGAGGTGATGCGTGCCGTCGCGCGCGACCTCGACCCGTGATAGCGCGCCGCTGACCGCCGGCCCCACCCGTCGCGGCGAGTGGGGCTCGTCCGGTTCAGCTCACCCGGGCTGCACCTGCAGCGTCCACAACGAGCGCGCGACGAGCTGCGGGTTGCCGTTCTCGTCGAGGATCGGGTTGCCGGCCTGGTCCGCGGCGAACACCGCGCCGAGCTGCTGCACCTCGACCACGACCAGCTGGTCGCCCGGGGCGTTCCCGGTTGCGGTGTAGGCGAGTTTCGCACCCGGCGAGAAGTACTGCTGCTTGACCGGCTGCAGCTCACCCTTGGCGTTGGTGTACTGGACGTTCACCAGCCACGGGGTGTCGCCGATCTCGGACGGCACGGAGATCTGCACCGGCTTGCCCGGGCGCACCTTCAGCGTCGCCGCCGCCCCCGGGTCCTGCGAGCACGACTTCAGGAGTGCGTCGCAGTTCACGATCGGGTCGGCGTTGACGGTGTGGCCGTCGCCGAAGAAGGTGACCTCGGGCGGTCCGGCGGTGGCGGAGCACCCGGTCAGCGTCAGCGCACCGGCCGCCAGCAACAGCAAAGTTCGCCGCATGGCGGAAACACTACGGGTCGGCTCAGCGCACTCGGGGAGCGGCCCCGCTGCCCGTTCGCGCGGGTCGGCGTGCCCGCTTCGCCCCCACTGCGGGCAGCAGCGAGGAGCCGCGCTGCAGCAGGAAAGTCTGCGCCAGGCCGAGTGCGAGCAGGATCGACACCACGAGGAACCCGATCCAGTACGTCGGCGGCAGCAGCAGGCCCAGCGCGCCACCGAACACCCACGCCAGCTGGAGCACCGTCTCCGACCGGCCGAACGCCGAAGCCCGGGACTCCTCGGGCAGGTCGCGCTGGATCACCGCGTCCAGGCTGACCTTCGCCAGCGCGCTGGCGGTCGATCCGACCAGGCCGACGATGGTGACGGTGATGATCCCGGACATGACGGCGGCGAGGATCGTGGACGCGAGCGACGCCGCGACGCAGGCGAGGACCACCTGACTCGCGTGCCCGAACGTCAGCCGCGAACCCAGCGCGTTGCCGACGAACCCGCCGATCCCGGCCGCGGCGCCGACCAGCCCGAGGAGCAGCAGCTGCATGAACGGGGTCTGCCCGTTCTGCTCGGCGTGGGCCTTCACCGCGAAGGCGGTGAACATCATCAGGAACCCGGTGAGCACGCGCACGGTCCCGTTGCCCCACAGGGCGAGTACGACCTCGCTGCCCAGCGGCTGCCGTTTCTTCTTCTGCGCCGGATGGGCCTTGAGCGTCGCCGGGACCTCGCCTTCGGTCACCTCGACCCACGCCGGGATGCGCATCGCCTGCACGCCGCCGACGGCGCAGATCGCCGCGGTGAACCACAACGCCCCCGCGGATCCGAACAGCGAGTTCACCCCGGAGGCGATGGCGCCGAACACACCACCGGCGGCGAGGCCGAAGACGGTGAGCCGCGCGTTGGTCTTCGACAGCGTGATCTCCGGTGGCACCACCCGCGGGGTGACCGCGGACTTGAGCACCGTGAACGACTTGGACAGCACCATCTTGCCCAGCGCCGCCGGGTAGAGACCCCAGTCGTTGAAGTGCAGCGCCATCACCACGGCCATCAGCACCTGCCCGACCGACGCCAGGCACATCGCCAGCCGCCTGCCGCGCTGGATGCGGTCCAGCAGCGGGCCGATGACCGGCGCCACCAGTGCGAACGGCGCGATGGTGATCAGCAGGTACAGCGCCACCCGGCCGCGGCTCTCGCCGCTGGTGGCCGCGAAGAACAGCGTGTTGGCCAGCGCGATCGCCATCGCCGCGTCGCTGGCGTAGTTCAGCATCACCGCGTACGTCAGCGACGTGAGACCGGACTTGTCCGCGCCGTCGGCCTTGGTCGCGCGCTGGAACAACCCGAACGCCTTGCCGCCGAGCTCCCGGCTGCGCAGTGCGGCGACCCGGGTGACCGTCAGCTTCTTCGGCATCCGCGGCGGCGGCCCGGCGTGCGCGGTGCGCGGGTCGGTGCGCGGCTCGTCCGCCGGTTCCGGCTCCGGGCGTGCGGACTTCGCGTAGCCGTTGGTGTCGTAGTGGTCGTAGAGCGGCTCGGTGCGGCGTGGTGGGGGAGATGGCGGATCGGTGTGCCACGGGCGTGGCGGTGGCGCCTGCCGTGGCGGGTACGGCCGGGCGCCGCGCGGTGGTGGCGGCGGCCGGTTGCCGGACGGGACCGCGTTCGTCGGTGCGTCGTCCGTGGCCGGGACCGGGGACGGCTCGGGGTAGAAGCCGCCCTGGGCGCGCCACGAGTGGCCGGCACCTGGGGCCGGTGTCCACTTCCGTTTGCGCCGCACGGGTCAATCTTGCCGTATTCCTGCGGGGATGTGCTGGATGATCAGGAAGCCGGGACGAATTTCACCCGGAACATCGTCGGCCAGTACTTCCCGGTGATCAGGAACTCGTCGGTGCCGGGGATCGCCGCGATCCCGTTGAGCACGTCGGCGGCGGCCGCCTGGGCGGGGGTGAGCAGCCCGGCGGCGGTGATCTGGCCGGTCACCTCGCCGGTCGCCGGGTCGATGCGCAGGATCCGGTCGGTCTGCCACACGTTGGCGTACACCGCGCCGCCGCTGCACTCCAGCTCGTTCAGCTGGTCGAAGGTCTGCGACCCGAAGTGCACGGTCACCTCGCCGGTGACCGTGAAGGTGGCCGGGTCGCGGAAGGTGAGCCGGTCCGAGCCGTTGCTCATCACCAGCCGGCCGCCCGCGTGGCAGAGGCCCCAGCCCTCGCCGTCGTAGGTCACGCGCCGCAGCTCGGCGAGGGTGCGGGCATCGCGTTCGATCGCGACGCCGTTCTGCCAGGTCAGTTGCCACAGCGTCGGCCCGGTGACGGTGATGCCCTCGCCGAACAGCGGCGCCGGCAGGTCCACCCGCACGGCCGGTGGCTGCCCGGGCGCCCCGGCCCGCACCGACGACTCCCCGACCAGCCCGGTGCCCTCGTACAGGGTGTCGCCGGCGAATTCCAGGCCTTCGGTGAAGGCGGCCGGGTCGTGCGGCAGCGTGGCCAGCACCTGCACCGTGAGCTGCGGAACCGTGGCCGGCGCGGGCGGGGCGGCCGCCGCGCAGCCGCCGAGCGCGACGACCGCGGCGAGCGTGAGGGTGAACAGGGTGCGCACGGCTCCACCCTGACACGGCCGCTCGACGCGCGCGGGGCACAATTGGGGTATGACGCTGCTGCTCACCCTGGACGACGGCTCCGTGGAGCGCGCTCTCGCCGAGGCGGTCGGCCTCGCCCGCGAGGCCGCGGTCGAAGAGGCGGGCGCCGAGCAGGTGGGGGCGCACGTCGGCGTGGCGCGCGAGGACGCGGTGTCGGCGAGCCACCTCTTCGAGGCGAACGTGCCCGGCTACCGCGGCTGGCGCTGGTCGGTGACCGTGGCGAGCGCGGGCCCGGACACCCCGGTGACGATCAGCGAGGTCGTGCTCGTGCCCGGCCCGGACGCGCTGATCGCCCCGCAGTGGGTGCCCTGGGAGCGGCGGGTGCGGGCCGGTGACCTCGGCGTCGGCGACATCCTCCCGCCGGACAAGGACGACCCGCGGCTGGTCCCGGCGTACGTGCAGTCCGACGACCCGGCGGTGGAGGAGGTCGCGCACGAGATCGGGCTCGGCCGGGTGCACGTCCTGTCCCGCTACGGCCGCGAGGAGGCCGCTACGCGGTGGCACCGCGGCGAGTTCGGCCCGCGGTCGGACATGGCCCGCGGTGCGCCGGCGCACTGCGGCAACTGCGGCTTCTACCTGCCGCTCGCCGGTTCGCTGCGGGCGGCGTTCGGGGTGTGCGGCAACGAGATCGCCCCGGCGGACGGCAACGTCGTGCACGCCGAGTACGGCTGCGGCGCGCATTCCGAGGTCGAGGTCGAGGTGACCTCGTCGGTGCCGGTGGCCGAGCTCGTCTACGACGACTCGCTGCTGGACACCGAGCCGGTCGAGGAGCCGAAGACCGAGACGGGCGCCACCCCGGACGCCGAGACGGCGAGTGAGTCAGCTGAGTGATCCGTTCGGCACCGAGGCGCTGCGGGCCTCGGTGCTGCGGGCCTGGCGCGACTCGCCGACCCGGTTCACCGAAGACACCAACGCCGAAGGCGATCTGCGGGCCGGCGGCTACCGCGACCGGCTGTTCGTCGAGCTGGCGCAGAACGCCGCGGACGCCGCCGCGCTCGCCGGAACTCCCGGCACGCTGCGCGTGTCCCTGACCGGCGGTGAACTCCGGGTGGCCAACACCGGCGCGCCGCTCGACGCCGCCGGGGTCGCGTCGCTGGCGTCGCTGCGGGCGTCGGCGAAGCAGGGCGGCGCGGTGGGGCGGTTCGGTGTCGGTTTCGCCGCGGTGCTCGCGGTCACCGGTGAGCCGCGGGTGATCTCGCGCACCGGCGGGGTCGCGTTCTCCGAGTCCCGCACCCGGGAAGCCGCCGGCCGGGACGGTGCGGTGCCGGTGCTGCGGCTGCCGTGGCCGGCCGACGAGGACGTGCCGGCGGGTTTCGACACCGAGGTCCGCCTGCCGTTGCGGCCCGGCGTGGACCCGGAGGACCTCCTCGCGCGGCTGGCCGAGGAGGCCGAGGACCTGCTGTTGTCCCTGCCGTGGCTCACCCGGATCGAGGCGCCCGGCGCGGTCTGGTCGCGCTCCGATGTGGACGGTGTGGCGGAGTTGTCCACGCCGTCCGGCGCGGTCCGCTGGCTCACCCACGCCGGGGAGAACGCGGTGTGGGCGACGCCCGTGGACGGCCGGCTCACCGAGGACGTGCTGCACGCACCGACACCGACCGACGAGCGGTTGTCCCTGCCTGCCCGGCTGATCGCGACGGTGCCGCTCGAACCGTCCCGGCGGCGCGTGCTCCCCGGCGCCGACGCGGCACTGGCCGCGGCGGCCCGCGAGTACCCGGCGCTGGTGCGCCGGCTCGCGCCCGCCGACCGGCTCGGCCTGGTGCCCGAGGCCGGGTTCCCGCTGTCCGAAGTGGACGGAAAGCTGCGGGAACTGGTCGGCCGCCAGCTGGCGACGCAGGCGTGGTTGCCCGCGGCCGAGGGCAGTGACCTCGCGCCCAGCGGGGCGCGGGTGCTGTCCGTGGCATCCCCGCGGCTGCTGGAGCTGCTCGCCGGGGTCGTCCCCGGCCTGGCCGGAGTCAGCGGGTACGACGCGGCGCAGGTCCTCGCCACCGTCGGCGCGGACCGCCTCGACGTGGCCGAGCTGGTCGACCTGCTGGTCGGTGCCGGCCGGGACCCGCGGTGGTGGCGCGATCTCTACGACGCGTTCCTGCCGTTGCTGGACAACCACGAGGTGACCGCGGACGAACTGGGCGCGCTGCCGGTGCCGCTGGCCGACGGGCGGACGCTGCCCGGCCCACGCGGGGCGCTGCTGCTCGGCGAGTCGGAGCTGCTGGACCTGCTCGCCGAGGCCGACGTGGGTGGGCTGCGGCTGGTGCACCCGGACGCGGCGCACCCCCTGCTGGAGCGGCTGGGTGCGAAGCGGGCGGATGCCGCCGACCTGCTCGAAGCACCCGCGCTGCGGGAGGCGGTCGAGCGCAGCCTGGCCGATGCGGAGTCCGGGTTGGACACCCGGCCGCTGGCGGAAGCCGTGCTGCGGCTGGTGTCCGAGACCTCGGCCGAGGGGCTGGGCGCGCTGGCGTTGCCGTCGGTGGACGGCTGGCGCCGCGCGGACGAGCTGCTGCTGCCGAACTCGCCGCTGCGCGAGGTGTTCGACCCGGAGGTGTTCGACGAGGACGGCCCGTTCTCGGTGCTGGACGCGGGTTTCGCCGGGCAGTGGCCGGTCCGGGTGCTCACCGAGCTGGGCGTGCTCGACGAGTTCGTGGTCGTGCAGAACGCCGACGAGCGACCGGAGGTCCGCGACCTCGACCTCGTCGCCGACGACGCGTGGCCGCAGGCACTGCGGCTGATCGCCGGGCAGCGCGCCACCTGGCAGGCGCTGACGATGCCGGACAGCCCCACCGGTGCCTGGCTCGCGCGCAACGCGCTGCTCGCTGGTCGCGCCCCGGTCGAGTGGCGGTTGCCGGACGCGGACGGCCTGGCCGGGTTGTACGACCCGGTGCCGGACGTCGGTGTGCGGCCGGACGTGCTGGCCGCGGCCGGGGTCCGGTCCGAGCTCGCCGTGCACGACCTCGACGATGCGGCCGACCTGCTGGACCGGCTCGGCGACCCGGACCGGCAGGTGCCGCCGGGGCTGATCCTGCGGGCGCACGCCGTGCTCGCCGCCGCCGATCTGGACTGGTCCGGCCTGGACGCACCGCAGCGGGTGCGGACCGTCGACGGATCCGTGGTGGACGCCGAGCGGACCGCGGTGCTGGACCGGCCGTGGCTCGGCTCGGTGTGGGCGCCGGAACGCCTGGTGGCCGCCGCGCCCGGCGCGGACCCGACCGCGCTGGCCGACGTGCTGGACATTCCGCTGCTCAGCGAGCACGTCGACGCCCGGATCGCCGGTGAGGGTGAGTTCGTGCCGTGGCCGGAGATGACCGCGCTGGTCCTGGCCGCAGAGCTGCTGGACATCCCGCTGCCCGACGGTGGCCTCGTGGTGCACGACGAGCTGACGATCGAGGTCGACGGAGTCAAGCGCGCCACACCGTGGTGGGTCGGAAGTGGGACGTTCCAGGAGGAACTCCACGCCGAGGACTCGCCCGCCGGGCTGGCGCGCGCGTTCGCCTGGGCCACCGGCCGCTGGTCCGACCGGCACCTGGTCGAGGCCGTGCTGAACGACCCCGCGACCACGACCTTCCTGCTCTAGAGGCCGGTCTGGGCGCTGCGGCTGCCGCGGCGGCGAGCCCAGCGCTGCCAGCTCATGATGCCCAGGCCCATCAGGCCGAGAACACCGCCGGACAGGCAGGTCCACGTCCACACGCTGCCCGGGCCGCCGCCACCGAACAGGCGCAGCGCGCCCAGCACCACGAACGCGGTGAACCACACGAGTGTGCCGACGACGACGACCGGGTAGAGCACCACCAGGCGCTCCGGCAGGTCGGGTACCCGAAGCAACGGACGTTTAACATCCCCGGCGTTGATCGGATCGGCCACGTCAGGAAGGCTACCCGCGGGTCGTTCCCGGAGCACCAGGTGAGGCAGGTTGCATGGCTGAGCAGAGCGGCAGGACCGGGCTGGACCGGTTCTTCAAGATCACCGAGCGCGGGTCGAGCGTCGGCCGCGAAGTGCGCGGCGGGCTGGTCACGTTCGTCACGATGGCCTACATCGTGGTGCTCAACCCGCTGATCATCGGCAGTTTCTCGGCGCAGGACACGGGTGCGCACAAGGACCTGTTCGGCAACATCCTGCCGGTACCGCAGGTGGCGGCGGTGACCGCGCTGGTCGCCGGGGTGATGACGATCCTGATGGGGGTGGTGGCGAACTACCCGTTCGCGATGGCCACCGGCCTGGGGATCAACTCGCTCATCGCGGTCAGCGTCGCGCCCCAGATGAGCTGGCCGGCCGCGATGGGCCTGGTGATGCTCAACGGCCTGGTCATCCTGGTCCTGGTGCTCACGGGTGTGCGGACGATGGTGTTCCGGGCCGTGCCCGCGCCGCTCAAGGCGGCGATCGCGGTCGGGATCGGCCTGTTCATCACCCTGATCGGCCTGGTGGACGCCGGGTTCGTGCGGCGGATCCCGGACGCGGCGAACACGACCGTCCCGGTCGGACTGGGCATCGGCGGGTCGATCGCGAGCTGGCCGACGCTGGTGTTCGTGCTCGGGTTGCTGATCACCGGCATCCTGATGGCGAAACGGGTGCGCGGGGCGATCCTCATCGGTGTGCTGGTGACGACGGTGATCGCGATCGTCCTGGAGGCGATCGTCAAGGCCGGGCCGTCCAACGGCACCAACCCGAAGGGCTGGAACCTGGGCTACCCGGCGCTGCCGGACAAGGTCGCCGGGCTGCCGGACCTGTCGCTGATCGGCAAGGTGAACTTCGACGCGTGGGTGCAGGTGCCGGCGATCACCGCCACGCTGATCGTGTTCACGCTCATCCTGACCGACTTCTTCGACACGATCGGGACGATGACCGGGCTGGGCAAGGAGGGCGACCTGCTCAACGAGAGGGGTGAGCTGCCCAACACGGGGAAGGCGCTGTTCGTGGACAGCCTCGGGGCGGTGGCCGGTGGGTTCAGCTCGTCCAGCTCGAACACCGTGTTCGTCGAGTCGGCGTCCGGTATCGCGGAGGGTGCGCGGACCGGGCTGGCCAACGTGGTCACCGGGCTGCTGTTCATCGCGGCCATGTTCTTCACGCCGCTGTACGAGGTGATCCCCGTGGAGGCCGCGGCACCGGCCCTGGTGATCGTCGGCGCGTTGATGATCAGCCAGGTGCGGGAGATCGACTTCACCGATTTCCGGATCGCGCTGCCGGCCTTCCTGACGATCGTCGTCATGCCGTTCACGTACTCGATCACGAACGGGATCGGCGCCGGCTTCATCACCTACGTGGTGATCCAGATCGTGACGGGCGGCGCGCGCAAGGTGCACCCGTTGCTGTGGGTGATCGCCGTGGCGTTCGTGGCGTACTTCGCCGTGGGCCCGATCCAGGCGGCCCTCGGTTGAGTCACGTGCCGCTCGACGGTGCGATCGAGTTCACCCGGCCGTCCGCTCGATCGTGAGGTAAGCTAACTATGTGTCCGATGTGCGGGAGCCTGCCCTGGCGAGCCGGTTGCGGCTCGCGGTGGTGCGGCTCAACCGCAAACTCCGGGCGCAGCGCACCGGTGAGAACGTCTCGCTGACCCAGCTGGCTGCACTGTCCACACTGCACAAGTGCGGCCCGCTCACGCCGGGCAAGCTGGCGGCCAAGGAAGGTGTCCAGCCGCCGTCGATGACGCGGGTCATCGCGGCGCTGGAGGACTTCGGGTTCGTCGAGCGTAGCCCGCACCCCACCGACGGGCGGCAGTCGATCGTCGCCCTCACCGAGCGGGGGCGCGCGTTCGTGGGCGAAACGATCCTGGTGCGCGAAGCCTGGCTGGACCGGAAGCTGACCGAACTGAGCGGCGAAGAGCGTGAAGTCCTCGCGCGCGCCGCCGAGATCATCGACAGAATGGCGGGGAACGAATAACGGTGCGGGCCAACACGGGTACTGACAGAGAGTCCGATCAGACGACCACAGCTACCCGAGGCCAGGCACCTCCCGCCCGGAGCGTTCCGGCGGACCGGGCCTGCACCGCGCCCGCGGGCCGGGTGCGGAGCCGCGCCACCGGGCAGCCGCCGGCCGTGCAGGCCGAAGCCGCCACCGAGCAGGCGGCCGGCGCGGCGACCGAGCCGGAGACGAAGCCCGAGCCGAAGGCGAGCATGTTCGCCTCCCTGGCGGTGCGCAACTACCGGCTGTTCTTCTCCGGCCAGGTGATCTCCAACATCGGCACCTGGATGCAGCGCATCGCGCAGGACTGGCTCGTCTTCCAGCTCTCCGGGAACAACCCGGTGGCCCTCGGGATCGCCGTTGCGTTGCAGTTCCTGCCGACCCTGATGCTGTCCCTGTGGGCCGGCGTCCTGGCCGACCGCGTGGACAAGCGCAAGCTGTGCATCGCCATCCAGAGCGGCATCGGGGTGCAGGCGCTGGTTCTCGGGCTGCTCGACGTGGCCGGAGTGGTCACCCTCTGGCAGGTCTACCTGCTGTGCTTCGTGCTGGGCATCTTCAGCTCGCTGGACGTGCCGGCCCGCCAGTCCTTCGTCGCGGAGATGGTGGGGCGCAAGCAGATCAGCAACGCCGTCGCGCTGAACTCGTCGGTGTTCAACATGGCCCGCATCGTCGGGCCCGCCATCGCCGGCTTCGGGATCACCTGGGTGGGCACCGGCTGGATGTTCCTGGCCAACGCGGTCAGCACGCTCGCGGTCGTCACCGGCCTGCTGCTGATGAACCCGGACCAGCTCTTCCGCGGGCCGGCCGTCGCGCGCGCCAAGGGACAGCTGCGTGAGGGCCTGGCCTACGTGCGTGGCCGCTCGGACCTGGTGTCGCTGATGGTGCTGGTGTTCTTCGTCAGCACGTTCGGCATCACGTTCTTCACCTCGCTCGCGATCATCGCCGGCAACGTGTTCGGCACCCAGGCCGACGGTTACGGCCTGCTGTCCACGCTGATCGCGGTGGGCACGTTCACCGGTTCGCTCATGGCCGCCCGCCGCGGCGCCCGCGGCAAGCCGAGCGTGCGGCTGCTGCTGGTCGCCGCGTTCAGCCTGGGCGCGGTCGAGTTCGTCGCCGGGTTCATGCCGACCTACCTGGCCTTCGGCATCGCGTTGATCCCGCTGGGGTTCGCCACCATCACGTTCCTCAACACGGCCAACTCGCTCGTGCAGACCTCGGTCAGCCCGGAGATGCGCGGCCGGGTCATGGGCCTCTACGTGCTGGTGCTGATCGGCGGCAACCCGATCGGCGGCCCGATGGTGGGGTGGATGGCCGACACCTTCGGCGGCCGCTCCCCGTTCCTGATCGGCGGCGTGCTCTCCGCGGTCACGGCGGTGGCCTGCGCGGTCGTCCTGGTCCGCCGGGGCGGCATGGCCCGGCCGGTCGAGCTCGCCGGGCTGCGGGTGCTCAGCGGCCGAGGAGGGCAGGCAGCACGGACCCGGCGAGTGCGCTGAGGTCCCGGCCCGTTCCGGTGAAGACCAGTTCCTGGCTTTCGTCGTCGGCGATCTTCACCGCGACCAGGTCGCTGGTGATCAGCGCCGGGCGCCCGGCGAGCGTGTCCGGGTAGGCGCGCGGGGTGACGTCGTCGTCCAGCACGGCCTGCACGGTGCGGACCGTGCAACGGCCGTCGAACTTCGGCTTCGCCGCGGATGCGCTGGTGCCCATCGCCTTCGCGAGCTCGGTGCACAGCTGCCACGACACCACCGGCCAGGGCGCACCGCGGATGCCGTAGCCGGGGACGGGGTCGGTCACCTGCAGGGTGATCGTGCCGTCCCGGCCCTGCGCGGGCAGGCGGGGACCGGGTGCCATGGTCGCGTCGAGGACGTCCCGCGCGATGGAGACCGCCAGGTCGTCGAGCGCGAGGTCGGGCCGGGTGACGGCGAACCGCGTGATGTCGACGCGCAGGTACGGGTGCACCCGGCCGCTGGGCGGCTCGTCGACCAGGTGCGCGTTCAGCCGCGCGTTCACGGTGCCGCCGGACTCGACCTCGGCGGCGTGCCCGGACACCGTGACCGCCTGCGGTGCGCTCAGCGTGGCCGGCGCGTTGTCCAGCCGCACGTCGACGTCGAGGCTCCCGGTCACGAGGTGGCACCCGTTGTCCCGGACCTCCCGCAGCGTCGTGCCACCGAGCAGGGCCTGCCAGTGCCGGTCGGGCAGGGCCTGGCAGAGCACGTGAGCGGCGCTGTCCCCGGGCATCGCGACGAGCATCTCCCCGGACGGCATCGGCACGCGGTGCGGCAGCTCGCCGGCCTCGGTGGGCCAGACGGCGGGCAGTCCGGGCGGGGGCGGTGGAGCGGCGGTGCCCTGCGCCCACAGGTAGCCGGCGGCACCGGACACCGAGGCGATGGACAGCAGCACGCCGAGCACGATCGCGATCACTGTCGACGTCTTCACGGCCGAAACGCTATCCGGTGGCTTTCCGGGCTCGACCGGTGATCCACGCCGGGCCGCTGGGCCGGCACGATCGGATGAGTGGGCGGGCTTGCGGCTCGCGGTGAAGTTAGGCTAACCTAATGCATGTCCGCTTCGTGGTGGGAGCGGCAGTCAGTTCGGGAACGGGCGAGGCCCCGGTGCCGGGAACGATCCGGGCACCGGGGCCTCGTTCACGTCGATCCCGAAGTGCACCCGGTACGCCTCGACCTCCTCCGCGCCGGTCAGCTCCCGTTCGGCCCGCTTGCCGTCCACCGTCTCGATCAGCTTGTCGCCGGCCAGCGTGATGCGGCCGGCGGAGGTGGGCATCGTGCACACCACGTTCTGGGTGAAGTGCGACTCCGGCGAGGTGGCCTGCCACCAGCAGGTCGGGACGAAGTCGGCCAGCTCGCGTGGCCGCTGCTCCAGCCGGTAGGCGGGCTCGCCGTCCATCCGGATCTCCAGGTCGCCGCCCGGCACGTCCAGCACCAGGAACTCACCCTCGGGATCGGCCTGCGGCTCGCACGCCGCCAGCCGCAGCGGGTGGCGGGCGAAGCGGCCGAAGCCGACATCGGCCAGCCACGGCTCGTCCAGGCCGACACGCAGCGCCAGGTGGTCGAACGGCGCGCCCCACCGCCCGCCGCCGTGCACGCGAGCGCTCAGCAGGGTGACCCGGAACCCCAGCTCGCGCAGCAACGCGGCGAACAAGCCGTTCAGCTCGTAGCAGAAGCCGCCCCGGTGCCGCCGCACGATCTTGTCGAACAACGCGTCCTCGTCCAGCACGATTCGCTCAGGTAGGTGAACGCTGAGGTTCTCGAACGGCACCGCCAGCTGATGAGCCTCGTGCAGGTCCCGCAGCGTCTCCGCGGTCGGGGCGGCCGGTTGCCGGGCGCCGATCCGGGCCAAGTACGCGTCCACATCCATGCCGCCAGCCTGCATCCTCCACTGTGGTCGAGGTCAAGCGGCAAAAAGGAAGGGCCCTGTCCGCGCGAGCGCGCGGAAGGACCCTTCGGACGGTCGTGCTCTAGAGGAGCAGGCCGTTGCCGCCGGAAACGGCGTTGTCGAAGCGCTTGCTGATCTCCGCCCAGTTGTAGACGTTCCACAGCGCCTTGACGTAGTCCGCCTTGACGTTCTTGTAGTCGAGGTAGAAGGCGTGCTCCCACACGTCGACCAGCAGGATCGGCACGGTCGGCAGGATGAGGTTGTTGTGGTGGTCGCGCAGCTGCTGCGTGATCAGCGTCTTGCCCACCGGGTCCCACGACAGGGCGGCCCAGCCGTTGCCCTGGATGGTCGTGGCGACGGCGGTGAACTGCGCCTGGAACTTGTCCCAGGAGCCGAACGCGTCGTCGATCGCCGAAGCCAGCTCGCCGGTCGGCCGGTCGCCACCCTCGGGGGACAGGATCTTCCACCACACCACGTGGTTGGCGTGCCCGGCCAGGTTGAACGCCAGCGTGGTCTCCAGGCCGACGATCGAGCCGAAGTCGCCCTTGTCCCGAGCCTCCGCGAGCTTGTCCAGGGTGTCGTTGGCCCCCTTGACGTAAGCCGCGTGGTGCTTGCTGTGGTGCAGCTCGTTGATCTCACCCGAGATGTGCGGGGCGAGCGCGCCGTAGTCGTAGTCGAGGTCAGGAAGCTCGTAGCGGGCCATCAGCCCTCCTTCTTGTCTGACGCAGAGGTCCCTTGCGGTATCAAAACCTAGTCCTCGCGAGCGCGGGAAGCTAACCGGGGAGCCGCTGTCCGCACTGCGGGAACTGGTTCTGGTACCAGCCTGCAATCTCCAGCTAGATCGAGGTCAACGCGCTGTGCCGATGATCACTTCGCCAGGTCGTCGAGCACCGCGATGTTGAACTCGAACGCGACCAGCGCCTCGGTCACGATGCGGGTGCGCTCGGCCTCGGTCCACGGGGTGGTGTCGAGCAGCGCCTTGTACCGCCTGCGGAAGGCCGGGACGCTGCCGATGTCGTCGAAGCGGTAGAACAGCGCGCCCGGACCCGCCACGCCGTGTACCTCGGCCAGCAGCTTCCGCACCGCCTGACCGCCGGCGAGGTCGCCGAGGTAGCGCGTGTAGTGGTGCGCGACGTAGCCACCGGCCCAGTCGAACGCCACCGACCGGATCCGGTGCACGTAATCCTCGGTGGCCGGGACCGGCTCGATCCGCCCGCGCCAGTGCTCGCCGTGCAGGAACTCCAGGTCGGCGGCCAGCGCAGGCAGCCGGCGCAGCTCGTCGAACACGAACCGGCCGCCCACCGGGTCGCCGCGCATGGCGTCGGCGGCCTCCTCGATCGCCTGGTAGATGAACCAGTACTGGGCCGCCAGCCGGGCGTAGTCGGGCAGGTCGAGGTCGCCGTTGAACAGCTCGCGCATGTACCGCGAATGGTGCGCCCGATCGTGGGCGCGCCGCGTCGATTCCCTCAGGGTGGTCGAGAACGGGGTCCGGTTCAGGTCCAGGTCAACCGCGAGGGGAGCCACCATGAGTGGCAGCGTAGGCGAGATCCGTCACCGGGCCTACCTGCGCAGACCGGATTGACCCGATCAGCGTCCCCATGATCACTCAGGGTCGACCTGCCAGGTGTGCACCGCCGTACCCCCGCGGCTCAGCTCCAGGTAGCGCCCCAGCATCGTGCTCAGCGCGGTCTCGCGGTCCGCGCCGCGCTCCTCGGCCGCGGTGACCGTCGCCCGCTGCCACCACGCGCCGTTGCGGCGGGTCAGGCAGCGCTGCTCGATCACGCCGAGGTAGCGGTCGATGGCTGCCTCGCAGACGTCGGCGCTGCGCAGCCCCTCGGCGGCGAGCGGCAGCAGCACGCGCAGCACCAGTTCGTCCGGCGGCACCCAGCCCTGTCCCGGCCAGTACAGCTGCGCGTCGAACCCGTTGCGGGCACCGGCGTAGAGGTTCTCCTCGGCCGCCTGGAACGACATCTGTGTCCACACCGGACGTTCCGCCTCGGCGAGCGCCCGCTGGGCGCCGTAGAAGAACGCGGCGTTGGCCATCATGTCCAGCACCGTCGGCCCGGCCGGCAGCACGCGGTTCTCCACGCGCAGGTGCGGTTTGCCGTCGACCACGTCGTACACCGGCCGGTTCCAGCGCCACACCGTCCCGTTGTGCAGCATGAGTTCGGTCAGCTTGGGCGCCTGCCCGGCGTCGAGCGCGTCCAGCGGGTCCTCGCTCACGGTTTCCGGCAGCAGGCCGGGGAAGTAGCGGACGTTCTCCTCGAACAGGTCGAAGATCGAGGTGATCCACCGCTCGCCGAACCACACCCGCGGCCGCACGCCCTGGTTGCGCAGCTCCTCCGGCCGGGTGTCCGTGGCCTGCAGGAACAGCGGGATGCGCGTTTCGTGCCACAGCGCCTTGCCGAGCAGGAACGGCGAGTTCGCGCCGACCGCCACCTGCACCCCGGCCAGGCACTGCGCCGCGTTCCAGTGGGTGGCGAACTCGTCCGGCGCGACCTGGACGTGCAACTGGACCGAGGTGCACGCGGCCTCGGGCAGGATCGACTCCGAGTGGGTGCGCAACCGCTCCGGGTTGTGCCCGCCGAGCGGCGCGCCGTCCATGGTGAGGGTCATGTTCTCGCCGCGGGCGGCGAAGATCTGGTCGTTGAGCAGGGTGTAGCGCGTGTTGTCGGTGATCCACTTCTGGTCGAAGTGGTCCTCGGTCAGGGTCGGCAGGATGCCGATCACGGCCAGCCGCGCCCCGGCCGTCGTCGCGCGCGAGTCGGCGTCCGCCAGGTAACTGACGAGCTCGTGTTCCAGTTCGATCGCCGACTTCCCGGCCAGCGGGCGTGGCGGCACGTTCAGCTCGATGTTGTGCTGCGACAGCTCGGTGGTGAACGACTCGTCGTCCAGCGCGGCCAGCACGGCGGTGTTGGACATCGACGGCCGCAACCGGTCGTCCACCAGGTTCAGCTCGACCTCGAGCCCGATGTGCCGACGCGGGAACGAGAAGCCGTCGTCGGCGAGCATGCGGGCCAGGGTGTCCAGGCACCGCTGGAGCTTGTGCCGGTACCGCGCCCGGTCCCGGTGGGTGAAGCTCTCCGCCGACACGTCCTTGCCCATGCCATCCCTGCTTCTGGTGTCCGGCCGCGGCGGGTGGTGCCCCGGCATGCCCGGCCGACAACGGTCGCACATGGATCGACACGCGGTCATCGGCCAAAACGGTGGCTCCACCGTGACGCGCGCGACTTCCTCCGATGCTGCTCCGTTCGGCCCACGGGTGCCCACCACGTTCGGAGCACCCACCCCGACGACGGAGGATCTACCCCGAAGCCGCAGACTTCATGCCGTGGCGCAGATCGTGCGAACCGAAGACGAGGGTGATCCGCGGCTCGACGACTTCCGGGACCTGTCCACGGCCGACCGGCGGCCGGACCGGCCTGGTGGGCGCGGCCTGGTGATCGCCGAGGGCACCGTGGTGGTCCGGCGCCTGCTCGCCTCAGCGTACCCGCCGCGGGCACTGCTCGGGGTCGATCGGCGGATCGCGGAGCTCGCGCCCGATCTGGCGGACGTGCCGGTGCCGGCCTACGTGACCTCCGCCGAGGTGATGGCGAAGGTCGTCGGGTTCCACCTCAACCGCGGGGTGCTCGCGGTGGCCGACCGCGCGCCGCTGCCGGACGCCGACGAGATCCTGGCCCGCTCGCGGGTCGTCGCGATCCTGGAAGGCGTGGGCGACCACGAGAACATCGGCGCGCTGTTCCGCAACGCGGCCGCGCTCGGGGTCGACGGGGTGCTGCTCGGCGCCGGGTGCGCGGATCCGCTGTACCGGCGCAGCGTGCGGGTGTCGATGGGCAACGTGCTGCGGGTGCCGTTCGCGTCGTTGACACCGTGGCCGTCCGCTCTGGACCGGGTGCGGGCGGCCGGGTTCCGCGTCGCGGCGCTCACGCCGCGGCCCGATTCGGTGAGCCTGCGCGAACTGGCCTCGGCGGGCGGCCGCACCGCGCTCCTGCTCGGTTCGGAAGGGCCCGGCCTGACCGCCGGGGCGCTGGCCGCGGCCGACGTCGCGGTCCGGATCCCGATGAGCGAAGGTGTCGATTCGCTCAACGTGGCCACTGCCGCGGCCGTGGCCTTCTACGAGCTGGCCGCAGCGGTAAATTGACTGCGACCCGGCGTCCCGGCGTGCCGGGCGGAAAGGTGCTGGCGTGGAATTGCGGGTCCGCGGCGACCGCGCCGTGCTCAAGGGGCACGGCGCCGCGTACACGCGCGAAATCGACCCCCACAGCCTCGCGCTCGGTGTGGAGCTAGCCGATGCGCTGCACGAGTGGGCGCAGGTCGCGGCGGCGCTGCGGCGGTCGTCGACCGGGCCGGGCGAGGCCGCGGCCGTGGTGTCCCGCCGCGGTCGGCAGCTCGCGGCCCGGGTGGCCGGGGTGATGGGCACGCCGGTGCACTACGTCGACCCGGTGACGGGCGAGCAGGTGGTCGTGCCGCCGCCCCCGCGAACCGAGCCACCCCCGCGGCTGTTCGCCGGCGTCGGTGACGAGCCGACACCGTGGGGGACCGGGCTGGTGGCGGCGGGGTTCGTCGCGGCCGTCGTGGTCGTCGCGATGATGGCGCTGGTGGTGGCGCTGGCAGCGGAGACCAGCGGGTGGCTGGTGCTCCTCGCCGCGGTCGTGGTCACCGCCGGTATCGCGCCGTCGCTGTGGCTGGCGCGGAAGCTGCCGATCATCCGGTGGGTCGCGCTGGGGGCCGCCGCCGGGGTGGCGCTGTCCTGGTTCGGCGTGCTGGCGGTCGTGTTCTGATGGAGCCGCTCGGGCCGCTGCGGGAGATCTGCCTGGCGCTGCCGGAGGTTATCGAGCGGCCCAGCCACGGGGAACCGGCCTGGTTCGTCCGGGGGCGCAGAACGTTCGTGATGTTCGCCGACCACCACCACGACGACCGGGTGGCGTTCTGGTGCGCCGCGCCGCCCGGGGCGCAGGAGGAGATGACCGGGGCGGAGCCGGACCGGTTCTTCCGGCCACCGTACGTGGGACACCGCGGGTGGCTCGGGGTGTACCTCGACGTGCCGGTCGACTGGGACGAGATCCGCGCGATCGTGCGCGAGGCGTACCGGGCGGTGGCGCCGGCGTCGTTAGCCGCGCGGCTCCAGGGCTGACCACCGGTGCACGCCTGCGCCCTGCGCGTAGGACAGGTGCCCGCCCAGCGCGCCGCCCGCACTGACCGCGAGGAGCCCGGCCGCGGTCCAGGCGCGCGCTGCGCCACGGCCGGACCGGTTGGCGGCGAGGAAGCAGCCCGCGGCGAGGGTGTTGGCGGCCGCGTGGACCATCCCGACGCGGCGCTGCTTGCGGTCGAGTCCGGAGAACTCGGCGAGGCCGGTCAGGACGGTCGGCGGGGTCGCGGCCAGGCCGATCGTGACGAGGCGACGGGCCGCTTCGGGTTGACCGGTGAGGTCGAGCACGACCGACGAGATCCACGCACCGATCGGCAGCGTGACCAGCAGCGGGTGCACGGGGTGGCCGAGCCAGGCCCCTCGCAGCAGGCGGTCGGCGGTGCCCCGGCCGATGACCTTGCGCAGGCCGCGCGCCAGCGCCGTGCTGGTGGGATCGAGAGCGCGGAGTGACTCGGCGGCTTCCAGGATGCGTTTCACATCGGATCTGTACCCGGTGGCGGGAATTCGATTCGGCGTGGCGGGCTCGTGTTCCGGTGGTTCGTTCCCGCCCGGGCGGGTAGCCGTGCCGGCATGTGGGGACGAGCAGTGGTGCAGGGCGTGGCCGCCGGGCTGGCGGGTGCACTGGTGATGACGGTGGCGGAGAAGGTGGAGCAGCGCGTCACCGGGCGGCCGGACTCCGAGGTGCCGGGGCGGACTCTGGCGCGGTTGCTCGGCCGGCCGGACAGCCGCCGCCGCTCGATGAACCTCGCGATGCATTTCGGGCAGGGCGCGCTGGTCGGCGCGCTGCGCGGGGTGATGGCGGCGGCCGGGCTGCGCGGCCCGTGGGCCTCGGCGATGTTCTGGGCGGTGCGGCTGACGAGCGACCAGACGCTGGAGAACGCCACCGGTGTGGGGGCGCCACCGTGGACCTGGCCGCGCCGCGAGCTGGCCGTGGACCTCACGCACAAGGGTGTGTACGCGCTGGGCACCGGGGCCGTGGCGGACTGGCTGGCCGCGCGGCAGGGACCCGGCCCGGGGCAGCGCCACGCCGCGAAACGCCCCGGCCGGCGTTCGGGTGTGGGCCCGCTGTCGCGGCGGTCAGGCTAGGAACGGGAGGCGCCGCACGCGGAGCCAGCCGTCTGCCAGGACGATGTTCGCCGCCGGAGCGGCCGCTCTCCTGGTGACGAGCAGTACCGACGGCCAGCCGGGACGGCGGCGAAGTGCAGCGCCTCGACCGCGTCGGCAGGTGTCAGGTCCGGCAGCCTGGTGACGATCTCGTCGACGGTCATCCCGTCCGCGAGCATCGCCACCACATGCACGGCTGACCGCCCATCAGGTCAGCGTCCACGGTGATCCGTCGAATGTCACGAGTCCGATGCCGGCCGGACCGGGCGTTCAGCCGCGCTGGCTGCGGACCCCGAGCAGCACGTCTTCCCACGCCGGGACCGCCGGGTGGGCCTTCTTCTTCGGCTTGGGCTTCGCGGCGGTGGGGTCCGGCTGGGCGTCGATGTCGAGCGTCGGCTGGCCGGGGGTCTCCTCGACGTCCGGCTCCGGCGACTCGGCTTCCACCGCCCGCAGCGTGCGTGGTGTGCGGTGCGGGTCCAGCAGGTCCTCGGCGTGCTCGTCCAGCGCGGTGACCGTGCCGCCGTGGGCGCCGGCGGAGAACTGCCAGTGCGCCGCGTTGTCGGAACGCCCGGCAGTCCAGCGGAGCGCCACGATCCACCGGCCGTCGTCGCCGCGCCAGGCGTCCCACGTGGCCTGCGAGTAGTCCTGGCCGCGCACCCCGAACGCGTACGCCACGATCTCGCCGAGCGTCCGCACGTCCGGGCCGTCCTCGCGGACGGGGTGCGCGGACTGCGCCAGCTCCGCGGTCCGCGACCGCTCGAGCAGCACCGGGTAGGCGAACCGTTCCACCCGTTCCACCGCCACCCCGGCGGCGTCCGCGACCTGCTGCACCGACTCGCCGGCCCGGATGCGGGCCTGGATCTCGCGTGGTCGCATCTGGCTCTCCGTCTCGATTTCGATCTGCCCCAGCCTGGGGACGTCACCCCGGACGGCCGCTCGCAGTTTCTCATCGGCGGGCAGGAGGAAACGCTCGCGCCGCGCCGGGTCTTCGCACACGATGGACTTGCCGTCCTCGTGCAGTCCGACCACCCTCAGCGTCCGCATTCGCCGCCTCCTCCTGGCTTCACCTCGGTGGGTGTTCACGGTAGGTCGGCGCGTCCCCTTGACGGGTCAGGCGCGCCGACACTTTTTGGTTGATCTTGCAGGAATTCCGCCGGTTCGGCCACCCGGGGAAACACGCGCGCGCCGGTATCGGCCACGATTGCCCCATGCGGCGGCGGGTTCTGGTCACCGGGGTGGCGATCGAGGTCGTGCTGGTCGGGATCGTGCTGGCGTGGAAACGGTTGGACGGGCTGGATCTGGACGTCTACCGGCTCGGCGCGCAGGCGTTCTTCGAGCACGGTGACCCGTACGGCCTATTGCCGCCCACGCGGAACGGGGCGCTGCTGCCGTTCACCTACCCGCCGTTCGCGGCGATCGTTTTCGCGCCGTTGCTGGTGATTCCACCGGATGTCGCACTTGCCGCGATCACCGTGGTGTCCGTGGTCGCGCTCGGCGCGGTCGTCGCGTTGTGCTTCGCGCGGTACGACCGGCGGCTGCACGTTTCCGGCGGCCTCGCGCTGGCCGTGCAGGCCGTCGCGTTGTTCAGCGAACCGGTGCGCGCCACGCTCGGGTTCGGGCAGGTCAACCTGGTGCTGATGCTGCTCGTCGCGGTCGACGCGCTGGGTCCGGTCCGTCATCGCGGGTTCGGCGTCGGGATCGCCGCGGCGGTCAAGCTGACCCCGGCCGCCTTCGTGTTGTTCTTCCTGCTGCGCAAGGATTTCCGGGCCGCCGCCCGCGCGGTGGGGGTGTTCGCCGGGTGTGCGCTGCTGGCCTGGGTGTGCGCGCCGCGCGCGTCGGTCACCTACTGGACGCAGCTGGTGTTCCAGGGCGACCGCGTCGGAGACCCGGGGTACGCCGGCAACCAGTCGCTGCACGGCACGCTCGCCCGGCTCGGCGCGCCCGCCTGGGTCTGGCTGATCGCGGTGGCCGTCACCCTTGTCGTCACCGTGCTCGTGATGCGCCGCGCCGACCCGGTGGTCGCGTTGCTGGCGTGCGCGGTCGGCGCGCTGCTGGCGTCCCCGGTGTCCTGGACGCACCACTGGGTGTGGGCGGTGCCGTGATCGGGGTCCCGACGTGGCGAGGGCGGCGGTTCCGGCCGCTCGTGCTCGGCACCGCCGCCCTCGCGACAGTCGTGTTCGTGGTGAGCCCGTTGTGGGACCACCGGGACGTCTGGCCGCTCGCCGAGAGCTACGTCCTCACCGGCGTGCTCCTGCTGCTCACGCTGGGACTGGGGCGTGTTTCGGACGTGGCCTGCGTGGCGGCGCGAGTAGCTGACGGCCCACCACAAGCGGCTCCGCCGCTTGAGAACCAGAACCTAGCCGTCCAGCCGCTCGACGACCCACTCGATGCAGCTGGTCAGCGCCGTGATGTCGCCCGGCTCGATCGCGGGGAACATGCCGACGCGTAGCTGGTTGCGGCCCAGCTTGCGGTACGGCTCGACGTCGACGATGCCGTTCGCCCGCAGCACCTTGGCCACCTGCGCGGCGTCGACCTCGTCCACGAAGTCGATCGTGCCCACGACCTGGGACCGCAGCGCGGGGTCCTTCACGAACGGCACCGTGTAGCTGGTCTCCTCGGCCCACTCGTACAGCCGCGTCGACGAGTCCTTCGTGCGCGAGACCGCCCAGTCCAGGCCGCCGTTCGACAGCAGCCACTCGATCTGGTCGGCCAGCAGGAACAGCGTCGCCACCGCCGGGGTGTTGTACGTCTGGTCCTTGCGCGAGTTGTCCAGCGCGGTGGTCAGCGAGAGGAACTCGGGGATCCACCGGCCGCTCGCACCGATCTTCTCGACCCGCTCGACCGCCGCCGGCGACATCAGTGCCAGCCACAGGCCGCCGTCGGAGGCGAAGCACTTCTGCGGCGCGAAGTAGTAGACGTCGAAGTCCGCGGCCTGGACCGGCAGGCCGCCGGCGCCCGAGGTGGCGTCGATCGCGACCAGCGCACCCTCGCTGCCGGCGGGGCGGCGCACCGGTACCGCGACCCCGGTCGAGGTCTCGTTGTGCGCCCAGCCGACCAGGTCCGCGCCCTGCTCGTAGGCGATCTCCGGGGCGCTGCCCGGCTCGGCCTTGACGACGATCGAGTCGCCCAGGAACGGCGCGTCCGAGGTCACCTTGGCGAACTTCGACGAGAACTCGCCGTAGGTGAAGTGCTGCGCGCGCGACTCGACCAGGCCGAACGCCGCGGCGTCCCAGAACGCCGTGGTGCCGCCGTTGCCGAGCACGACCTCGTAGCCCTCGGGGAGGCCGAACAGCTGGGACAGACCGGAGCGCACCCGTCCGACGAGGGACTTCACCGGCTTCTGCCGGTGGGAGGTGCCCAGGTACGCGGCGCCCTCGGAGGCGAGGTTCGCCAGCTGCTCCGGGCGCACCTTGGACGGTCCGCAGCCGAAGCGCCCGTCGGAGGGCTTCAGTTCAGCCGGAATGGTCAGCTCATCGGTCATGCGTCCCAGTCTCGCAGGTCGCGTTCCCGCCGCGTGACGGCGGTGGCGGGTCCCACTATGCGGTACGCCAGCCGTACGGGTCGACGCCGCCGGGGACCGGCGCGGCCGGGTCGTACGGGGTGCGGGTGAAGACGAAGGTCGCCAGGTCCAGGTGCCGCGGCGTGCCGTCGGAGTCACGGCCGACGCGCAGGGTCTCCCCGGCGTAGTAGCCGTCCAGGCCGAGCCACTCGTCCGGGCCCGCCGGCCGGAACCGGGACGCGCGGCCGGTGCCGCTGACCGGGGTGAGGCTCAGCATGCCGCCCGGGATCAGCCGGAGGTGGTAGGGCGTCGGGCCCCAGTGCCACAGCCCGGTGAGGGTCAGCAGCGAGCGGTCCACCTCGGACGGCCGCCACTGTTCGGGCAGGTTCGGTTCGTGCTCGTCGGCGATCGAGATCAGGTCGACCGTCAGACCCATGATCGCCGGTCCCGACGTCGCGTTGGCGAAGGCCAGCGCGCCGGTACCGGTGCTCTCGTCGATCAGCGTGCCGGCGAGGAACCCGGGCATCGACCCACCGTGCCCGGCCAGCCGGCGGCCCTGGTGGCGGACGAGCTGCAGGCCCAGGCCGAAGCCCGAGGTCCAGGTGTCGGCGTCGTCGACCGTGGCGACGGCGCGCATCTCGGCGAGGGTGTCCGGGTTGAGCACGCCGGCGGTGTCGCCACCGATGAACGCGGTCCAGCGGGCCAGGTCGCGGACCGTCGACCAGAGCTGACCGGCCGGCGCCATCGCACCGGCGTCCGGACTGGGCTCGGGCAGCAGCAGGTCGGCGAACGGGTGCACGGCCCAGCCGCGCGCGTGCCGGCCCCGCGGGTGCGGGGACGTGCGGGTCATGCCGAGCGGTTCGAAGACCTCGCGGGTCACCGCGGTCAGCCAGTCGGTGCCGCGGTGGCGGGCGATCAGCTCGCCGAGCACGCCGTAGCCGACGTTGGAGTAGTGGAAGCGGCTGCCCGGGCGGTTCTTCACCGCGTCCTGGGCGAGGCTCGCCTGCAGCGCGGCCCAGTCGCCGCCTTCGCTGCGTTCCCACCACGAGCCGGGCGACTCCGAGGTCAGCCCGCCGGTGTGCGAGAGCAGCTGGCCGACGGTCGAGGCGCCGAAGCTGGTGCCGGGCACGTGCTTGTCCAGCGGGTCGTTGAGGTCCAGGCGCCCCTCGTCGCGCAGCCGCATGACGACGGTGGCGACGAGCGTCTTCGTGATCGAGCCGAGGCGGTACTGGGTGTCGTCGTCGGGCGCAGCGCCGTCCACGGTGCCGCGGGCGCCCCACCAGGCGATCTCCCCGTCGCGGACGACCGCGGCGACCATCGATGGCGCACGGCCGTTCGCCTGCTCGAGGGACAGGCGGCGGAGCAGGGCGAAGTCGGTGCTGGGCAGCATGGCGTCATTCTGCCGCCCGCGGTGCGGCAGCCGGAGCGGCCCCGGAACCGCGCGGGTTCCGGGGCCTGCCGATCAGAGCGGCTGGACCGCGGACCAGCCGTCGACCTCCTCGGGTGAACGAGGGCCGGGGCCGACGTAGCTCGCAGAGGGGCGGACCAGGCGGCCGGTCTGCTTCTGCTCCAGGATGTGCGCCGCCCAGCCGGCCGTGCGCGCGGAGGTGAACATCGCCGGCATCATGCTCGTCGGGACCCGGGCGAAGTCCAGGATCACCGCGGCCCAGAACTCGACGTTCGTCTCGATCGCGCGGTCCGGGCGGCGCTCCCGCAGCTCCGCCAGCGCCGCCTGCTCCAGCGCGGCCGCCACCTCGTACCGTTCGGCGCCCAGCTCGCGGCACGTCCGGCGCAGCACGCGCGCCCGGGGGTCCTCGGCCCGGTAGACCCGGTGCCCGAAACCCATCAGGCGCTCCTTGCGGTCCAGGATCCCCTTGACGACCTTGCGGGCGTCGCCCTCCTTCTCCACCGCCTCGATCATCGGCAGCACCCGCGCCGGGGCGCCGCCGTGCAGCGGCCCGGACATCGCGCCGATCGCGCCGGACAGCGCCGCGGCCACGTCCGCCCCGGTCGAGGCGATCACCCGGGCGGTGAACGTCGAGGCGTTGAGCCCGTGCTCGGCGGCCGACACCCAGTAGGCGTCCACGGCCTTGACGTGCGCCGGGTCCGGCTCACCGCGCCAGCGGATCATGAACCGCTCGGTGATCGTCCGGCCCTGGTCCACCCGGGACTCCGGCACGGCGGGCACCCCGACCCCGCGCGCGGACTGGGCCACGTAGGACAGGGCGGTCACCGACGCGCGCGCCAGGTTCTCCCGCGCTTCGTCGTCGCTGATGTCGAGCACCGGCCGGAAGCCCCAGATCGGCGCCACCATCGCGAGCGCGGCCTGCGCGTCCACCCGGACGTCACCGGTGTGCACGGGGATCGGGAACGGCTCGGCCGGCGGCAGCCCGTCGCCGAACCTGCCGTCGACCAGCAGGCCCCACACGTCGCCGAAGCTGACCTTGCCGGCCAGGTCCTCGATGTCCACGCCGCGGTAGCGCAGTGCGCCGCCGTTGCGGTCCGGCTCGGCGATCTGGGTGCGGAAGGCGACGACGCCTTCCAGCCCGGGCTTGAACCCGTCGTCCGGTTCTGTGTTGTTTGCAACGGGCGCTGAGGTGGTCACTGGTGGAAACCTTTCGCTGCGCATTTCCCCGACAATTTCGCGCGCGGGACGCGTCCGGGGCGCCTCGTCGCACGGTGCCCACACCATCCTCCCGTCACGGCGGGGGAGCAATCGAAGAATGCGGTGGTTTCGGTCACGATTACGAGAACGATTCAGTCGGGCGTGCGGTAGATGTGAAAATCCTGCGTTTCCGAGCGGCCCACGCCGCAGTTGCGTGCCCGTGGCGGGTGTCACCGTTCGTCGGCTTCCCGAGCGGCCCCCCAAGCCCTAACGTGGGTTGTTACGGGTGAGTAAGCGGGTCGTGGAGGTTGGCACATGCCAGAGGTCGAAAACATCGACGACGTTGCGGTACGCCTTCCCGGCATGCGGGTGGCCTACGACGGTGAGGCGCTGGACGAGTCCGATCTGGCTCCCAGCTGGACCGAGCAGTTGCAGGACTGGCTGAACCACGCCATCGCGGCGGGGGTCGCCGAGCCCAACGCCATGGTGCTGGCCACCGCGGACGCCGATGGACGGCCGTCCTCCCGCAGCGTGCTGTGCAAGGGCCTCGACGAGCGCGGTGTGGTGTTCTACACGAACTTCACCTCCAAGAAGAGCCACGACCTGACCATCACGCGGTACGCGTCGGCGACCTTCCCGTGGTACGCGTTGCAGCGGCAGGTGACCGTGCGCGGCGAGGTGGAGAAGGTCGACGTCAAGGAGACGGCCGAGTACTGGAAGCAGCGCCCGCGCGGTTCCCAGCTCGGCGCCTGGGCATCGCCGCAGTCCAAGGTCGTCACCGGGCGGCGTGACCTGGACGTCGCGCTCGCCTCGATCGAACGCCGCTTCGGCGACGTCGACGAGGTGCCGCTGCCGCCGCACTGGGGCGGGTGGCGCATCCGGCCCGAGGTGGTCGAGTTCTGGCAGGGGCAGCGGGACCGGCTGCACGACCGGTTGCGCTACGTGCGCACCGCGGACGGCTGGCACATCGAGCGCGTCGCTCCCTGAGGCGCGAGCGAAATCACGCGACCCGATTAGTTAGCGCGGCTAAACTGGTCGGTTGTGAGTGTCGAGGCCGGTGCGCGCCGCGGTAAGAAGCGAAAACTGCTGAAGTCCGTGGTCGTGGACGTGCGGCCGCTGCGCACGCCCGGCTTCCGGCGCCTGTTCACCGGTACCGCGATCACCGCGATCGGCAGCCAGCTGACCACGGTCGCGGTGCCGAAGCAGGTCTTCGACCTCACCGGGTCGTCCGGGTACGTGGGTCTCGCCGGCATCGTCGCGCTCGTTCCGCTGCTCGTCTTCGGGTTGTGGGGCGGTGCGATCGCCGACACGGTGGACCGCCGGAAGCTGCTCATCTTCGGTAACGCGGGCATCGCCGTCGTGTCGGCCCTGCTGTGGGCACAGGCGTTCTTCGGCGTCGGCTCGGTGTGGCTGGTGTTCGTGCTGCTCGCGTGCAACCAGGCGTTCTTCGCGATCAACATGCCGACCCGCAGCGCGATCGTCGCCCGGCTGATCGAACCCGAACTGCTCCCGGCGGCGGCCGCGTTGTCCGGCACCGTGAACACGTTCGGCATGGTGTTCGGGCCGATGGCCGCCGGCGCGCTGATGCCGGTGCTCGGTCTGCCGACCCTCTACCTCATCGACACCGTCGCCCTGGTCGTCGCGCTGTACGCGGTCTGGCGGCTGCCCGCACTGCCACCGCTGTCCGGCACGGTGCGGGCCGCCGGGCTGCGTGACGTGCTGGACGGTTTCCGCTACATGGGCACCCAGAAGGTGCTGCTCGCCTCGTTCGTGGTGGACATCATCGCGATGGTCGCCGGCATGCCGCGGGCGCTGTTCCCGGAGATGGCCGAGCGGACCTTCGGCGACCCGCCCGGCGGCGGCCTCGCCCTGGGCTGGCTCTACGCCGCGATCCCGATCGGCTCCGTGGTCATCGGGTTGTTCTCCGGCTGGCTCGGCCGGGTGCGGCGGCAGGGGGTCGCGGTGACGATCGCGATCTGCGCGTGGGGCGCGGCGGTGATCGGGTTCGGGTTGTCGCACTCGCTGTGGCTGGCGATCGTGTTCCTGTGCCTGGCCGGCGCCGCGGACATGGTCAGCGCGATCTACCGCCAGGCGATCCTGGTGATGGCCGCGACCGACGAGATGCGCGGCCGCATGCAGGGCGCGTTCACCGTGGTCGTCGCGGGCGGCCCGCGGCTGGCCGACCTCACGCACGGCTGGACCGCCGCCGCGGTGGGCACGGCTGCCGCGGCGACCGGGGGCGGGGTGCTGGTGATCGTGTTCATCGTGATCGCCGTCGCGCTGCTGCCGGCGTTCTGGCGCTACCGCGCGGCCGCGGTCGCCGGCTGACGATCAGCCGCCGCGGAACGCCTCGGTGCCGGCCCGCGCGCGGTGTGGTTCGAGGGTTTCGCGCTGGCGGGCGGCCCGCTCGATCAGCTCGTCGAAGTCGACGCCCGGTACCCGGTCGGCGAGGTCGGCCTGGTCCCGAAGCGTCGTCCACAGCTGCTTCTTCCCGTCGATGCCCATCGCGAGCACCTCCAGCTCCAGGAACCGGCTCAGCGGTGAGTACGACAGCAGCCGGCCGTTCGGTTTGAGCCGCGCGATGCGTTCGGCACCGAACACGGCCGCCGTCTTGAGCGGGTTCTGCCGGACGCCCAGGTGGTCCATGATGGACCGGAACGTGTCGACGTCCTCCGCGATCCCGGTCGCCACCCGGGTCAGGGCCTCGCCCGCGTCCGTGTCGCGGTTGTTGCCCGCGGCGCGGCGGGCCAGTTCGCGCCAGCCCACGCCGAGCGCGAGCTGGTCGTTGAGGTAGATCGCCAGGTAGCCGTCCATCGGCGGCGGATACCCGCCGCCGGTCGGATCACGCATCGATCACTTCGCGCGCCCGCGCTTGAGCGTCCGCCGGATCTCCTCCGACGCCGCGCGGTACGCCGGTGCGGCGCGGGCGAAGTAGTCGAACAGGACGTCCTGCTTGTCCGGCGGGTACTGCGCGATCACCTCGGCGATGTGGCGCCGGGCCGGGCCGACGATCTCCGCGACGCCGGCCACCGCGTCCGCGACCGGCTCCACGACGACCTTGCGGCGGTCGGCCGGGTCCGCGGTGCGGCGCACGTACCCGGCGCGTTCGAGCCGGTCGATCAGCCGCGTGGTCGCGCCGGTGGTGAGCCCGGTGCGGGCGGACAGCTCACCGGAGGTCAGCGATCCCTCGAGGTCGAGCAGGCTGAGCGCGTACCACTCGGTGGCGTGCAGGCCGGCCGCCTCGGCGCCGGCCAGCCCGTGCAGGCCGACGGCGTCGAGGTAGCGGCGGAAAACCACGCGCCGTTCGTGCTGACTTGCCACGGTGACCATCCTCTGCGTATTATCTGCATGTATGCAGATACTGCACTGACGAAGATAAGTGTAGCGGACAGGAGAGACCATGATCGACACCGACCGGACCGCGCCCGTCACCGCCGTCCTCGACTCGCTCGCGGAAGCCTGGGCCCGCGGCGACGCGGACTCCTACGGTGCGCACTTCACCGAGGACGCCACCTACGTCACCTTCGTCGGCACCCGCTACCAGGGCCGGCAGGACATCACGGACAGCCACCGCAGCCTGTTCGCCAAGTTCCTCAAGGGCACCCGGCTCGCGCACGAGGTGCTCGACGTGCGTTTCCTCGGCCCGGACGCGGCGGTCCTCACCAGCCGCGGCGACACCGTGAAGGGCAACCGGCCCAAGGCGCTGACCAAGGTGCAGACCTACACCCTCGTGCGCCAGGACGGCCGCTGGCTCGTCGCCGCGTTCCACAACACGCAGCGCAAGTCGCTGATGGAACGCATTTCGTTCGCCTTCGCGCCGGACACCCGCCCGAAGGCCGCGCGGTGAGGGCGCTGGTCACCGGGGCGAGCGCCGGGATCGGCCGGGCGTTCGCGACCGCACTGGCCGCGGCGGGGTACGCCGTGACGGCCGTGGCCCGCCGCGAAGACCCGCTCACCGGATTGCTCGCGGAGCTGGGGCCGGGGCACGACCACCTGGCCGCGGACCTCGCCACGCCCGAGGGTGTGCGCGCCACCGCCGGCCTGCTCGCCGGCGGCGGCTACACGGTGCTGGTCAACAACGCGGGCGCCGCGGTGCACGGCGACTTCGCGGCCACGCCACTGGACCACTCGCTCGCCCAGCTCGACCTCAACTGCCGCGCGGTGGTGACGCTGGCGCACGCCTTCCTCGGCGCCGCCGAGCCGGGTGCCGCGCTGGTGAACGTGTCCTCGACCCTGGGGCACACGCCGAAGCCCGGCCTGGGTGTCTACAGCGCCACGAAGGCGTTCGTCACGGCGTTGTCGGAAACGTTGTGGCACGAGCAGAAGACCCGCGGCGTGCACGTGATGGCACTGTGCCCGGGCGTCACCGCGACCGCGTCCCAGGACGCGGCCGACGTGCCGGCCTGGCTGGTGCAGACGCCGGAGGAGGTCGTGCGCCGCGCCATGTCCGCACTGGCCGGGCGCGGGGGTCCGGTCGTGGTGCCCGGCCGCGGCAACGCGGTGCTTACCGGGGTGGCGCGGCTGCTGCCCAGGAGGACGGTGCTGTCCCTGCTCGGCTCGGACCGCTAGCTACCGTCCACTCGCGACGTTGTCCAGGAACCAGGGATCGTGTGCGGACAGCACGCTGACCTCGTCGCCGTGGTCACGCACCAGTTCGCGCAGCCGCTGGTGGTTGCCCCGCCGCGCGCCCGGCACGGTCTCCACCTTGGACTCGAACCACGCGAGGCCCGGCGTCACGTGCGGGCGCACCGGGTCGATCTGGCCGTGGTGGAAGAACGCGTCACCCGCGTGCAGCAGCCAGCCCTCGCCGGTGTCCACCGCGACGCCGGTGTGCCCGCGGGTGTGCCCGCCCAGTGGCACCAGCAGGATTTCCGGCGGTAGCCCGTCGAGCTGGCGCACGGCGTCGAACCCGAACCACTTCTCGCCGGCGTCCGGGTAGCTGCTCCACTGTGGACCGTGCGCGAAGTGCTGGGGCCGGTAGCGCGAGCGTTCCCGCGCGTTGCGGGGCGACCGGAGCGCCCGCAGCTCTTCGGCGTGGACGTGCACGGTGGCGTGCGGGAAGTCGACCAGTCCGCCGGCGTGGTCGAGATCGAGGTGGGTCAGGACGATGTGCCGGAGGTCGGCGAGTGCGTACCCCAGGCGGCGCACCTGCTCGGCGGCGGTCTCGGTGACCGAGGTCCGGACGCCGACCATCCGCACGAACCGCGCGCCCAGCCACTCGTCCGCGCGCGTGACCGCCGGGGAACCCAGTCCGGTCTCGATCAGGACCAGCTCGTTCCCGGTCTCGACGAGCAGGCAGTGGCAGACCAGCTCGGCGCGGTGCCAGAACCCGCCGCGGCCGTCGATCAGGCGCCCGCCGAGCGGCCGCATCGTGCCGCAGTTGAGGTGGTGGATCTTCATTCCAGCTCCCGTTCGAAGGTGTGGCGCAGGTGCTCGGCGACGGCGTGCAGCGGCGCGAGATCGTGCTGGGTCCTGGCCAGGAGCAGAGCGCCTTCGATCGCGCTCAGCGCGATCGTGCTCAGTGTGGCCGCCCGCGCCGCATCGAGGCCCTCACCGGTGAGGTAGCCGGTGATGACGGCGTGCCACGAGCGGTACCCGCCGGTGCACGCCTGGCGGATCGTCTCGCTGTCCCCGGCGTCGAGCGCGACGGTCGCGATCGGACAGCCGCTGCGGTAGCCGCTGTCGGCGAGGTTGCGGCCCAGCGCATCGATCACGCCGGTGATGGCGCTGCCGGCGTCCGGGGCGGCGGTGAGCAGCTCCCGCAGCAGGTCCGCCATCGCCTCGCCGGAGTGGGCGATCGCCTCCGCGGCGAGCTGCTCCTTGCCGCCGGGGAAGTGGAAGTACAGCGAGCCCTTCGGTGCGCCCCCGGCGGTGACCAGCTGGTTCAGCCCGGTCGCGTGGTAGCCCTGGGAGCGGAACAGCTCGGCGGCGGAGGCGACCATGCGGCGGCGGGTGTCGGTTCTGCGGACCACGCCGGTCACCTTAGCCAAACTATGACGACCGGTCTAGTTAGTAGCTGCGCCCGGCCACTGAACTGGGGCTCGGCGCGCCGCGGCTATCTTCGGGGCATGGCCAACCCCACCGGACAGCAGTTCGAGATCACCCGCGGCAACGCGCGCGCCGTCGTCACCGAGATCGGTGCTGGCCTGCGGGCGTTCGAGATCAGCGGCGTGCCCTACCTGGAGACCTTCGCCGAGGACGCCGCGCCGCCGAAGGGTGCGGGGCAGATCCTGCTGCCGTGGCCCAACCGGACCAAGGGTGCGGAGTGGACCTACCACGGGGAGCCCCAGCGGCTCGAGGTCACCGAGGAGGCCCGCGGCAACGCGATCCACGGCCTGACCCGGTACCGGCCGTGGACGCTCGTCGAGCACGCCGAATCGTCGATCACCTTCGAGATCGAGGTGCCGCGACAGCCGGGCTGGCCGGTACCGCTCCAGGCCCGGATCACCTACGACCTCGCGCCGCGCGAGCTGACCGTGACCCACGAGATCCGCAACGAGGGCTCCTCGGCCATCGGGGTCGGCGTGGGCGCCCACCCGTACTTCCGCATCGGCGACGTCCCGACCGACGAGCTGACGCTGACCCTGCCGGCCACCCGCGTGCGCCCGTACGTCGCCGACCAGCAGCTGCCCTACGGCGACGAGCGGGACACCGCGGGCACCGAGTACGACTTCCAGAAGGGGCGGCTGCTCGCCGAGGTCGACCTCGACACCGCGTTCGGCGGTCTCGTCGCCGCCGAGGACGGCCGGTTCCACCACGTCCTGTCCCGCGGCGACCGCAGCGTCGAGGTGTGGGCCGGCCCGGACTTCCGGTGGGTGCAGGTCTTCACCCCCGCCGACCTGACCGGTCGTGGCCGTGCCGTCGCGATCGAGCCGATGACCTGCCCGGCCGACGCGCTCAACTCCGGCACCGACCTGATCGAGCTGGCGCCGGGCGGCTCCTGGACCGGCAGCTGGGGCGTCCGCGTCCATGGCTGACCCCGTCCGGCTCGGCGAGGCGGACGCGGGCGAACTGCTGACCCTGCAGCGGGCCGCGTTCGTCACCGAGGCGCAGGCACACGGCGACCCCGGCCTGCCGCCGCTGCGCGAGACCCTCGGCGAACTCGTCGCCGTCCTCCACGATCCGGACGTCTGCACCTGGGGCGTGCGGGACGGCGGACGGCTGGTGGCGAGCGTGCGGATCCGGGTGCGTGGTGAGACGGCCGAGGTCGGCCGGCTCGTGGTCGCCCCCGACCGGCAGGGGCAGGGCCTCGGCTCGGAACTGATGCGGGTGGCCGAAGACCGGTTGCCGCCCGGCGTGCGGGTGCTGCGGTTGTTCACCGGCGAGCGGAGTGCGGCACCGCTGCGCTTGTACACCCGGCTCGGTTACGTGGAAACCGCGCGGACCCCGGAGGGGGATTATCACCTGGTGCATTTGGAGAAGCGCATCCCGTGAGGTGAGCGCGATCGGGCCCGACGGCCGGGGAGCGAACTTCCAAGGCGCCGAGGCGCGGTCCGGGGACTTCGTGGCCTGCCCGGACGCCGGTGGCCTCGGCCACGGCATCTTCGGCGCCGCCACCGCTGATCCCGGAGCCGGGAACGCCGTGCGGCGAGCCGGAGGGGTTTTCCGGGCGCCGGTCCGTTAGCTTGGCTCACCATGGTGAAGGCGATTGTTGGCGGATACGTGGTGCCGGTCGAGGGCGACCCGGTCGACGGCGGCACGATCCTGATCGAGAACGGCAAGATCACCCAGGTCGGCCCGGACGCGGAGGTCGACGTCCCGGAGGACGCGGAGCTGATCGACGCCTCCGGCACGTGGGTCCTGCCCGGGTTCGTCGACGCCCACACCCACCTCGGCGTGCACGAGGAGGGTGAGGGCTGGGCGGGCAACGACACCAACGAGATGACCGACCCGAACGGCGCGCGTTTCCGGGCGATCGACGGCATCGACCCGTTCGAGATCGGTTTCGACGACGCCCTGTCCGGTGGCGTGACCAGCGTCGTGATCAAGCCCGGCTCCGGCAACCCGATCGGCGGGCAGACCGTTGCGGTGAAGACGTGGGGCCGCACGGCACTGGACATGGTGTTCGACGAGGCGGTCAGCGTGAAGAGCGCGCTCGGCGAGAACCCGAAGCGCGTGTACGGCGACAAGAACCAGACGCCCTCGACGCGGCTCGGGGTCGCCGCCATCATCCGCGAGGCGTTCACGAAGGCGCGCAACTACGCCGCCCAGCGCGACCACGCACGGGCGGAGGGCAAGCCGTTCGACGTCGACCTGACGCTGGAAACGCTCGCGAAGGTCCTCGACGGCGAGCTCTACTGGGACCAGCACACCCACCGCGCCGACGACATCGTGACCGCGATCCGGCTGGCCGAGGAGTTCGGTTACAAGCTGGTGGTCAACCACGGCACCGAGGGGCACCTCATCGCGGACGTGCTCGCGTCGAAGGACGTGCCGGTCATCCTCGGGCCGCTGTTCACCACGCGGTCGAAGGTGGAGCTGCGGAACCGGACGCTCCGGTCGGCCGGCATCCTGGCCCGCGCCGGGGTGAAGATCGCGATCACCACCGACCACCCGGTGGTGCCGATCAACTTCCTCGTCTACCAGGCCGCGCTGGCGGTGAAGGACGGGCTCGAGCCCGAGGTCGCGCTGCGGGCGCTGACGGTGAACCCGGCGAGCATGCTGTCGCTGGACGACCGGATCGGCTCGCTCCGGCCCGGCCTGGACGCCGACATCGTGCTCTGGTCGGGCGACCCGCTGGACGTGATGAACCGCGCGATGCGCGTCTTCGTGCGCGGCCAGGAGGTCTACCGCTTCGACGACGCCCGCGGCGAGGGCGTGGTAACCCCCCGCCGCTACGCCGAGTAACGGGCGCACCCCACCCCCCGGCCACCCACCGCCCGCACGGGCAAACCCACCGCCCGCACGGGCGAACACGCCGCCCGCGGGGGCGAACACGGCGCCCGCGGGGGCAAACACGGCGCCCGCGAGGGCGAACACGCCGCCCGCACGGGCAAACACGCCGCCCGCACGGGCAAACACGGCGAGGGGGGCGTGTTTGCTGCTCCGGGCGGCGTGTTGGTCGCTCCGGGCGGTGGGTTGGCTGCTCGTGGCGGTGGGTTGGCCGCTCCGGGTGGTGGGTTGGCTGGTGCGGGACGGGGGCGGCGGTCCGGCCGGTACCGGGGTGGCCCCGCCCCGCCCCGCCCGGCCGCCGCGGGTGGGTCAGGCCCGCTTCAGGTGGCGGGCGATGACCATGCGCTGGATCTGGTTCGTGCCCTCGAAGATCTGCGGCACCTTCGCCTCGCGCATGTACCGCTCCACCGGGAAGTCGCGCGTGTAGCCGGCGCCGCCGAGGACCTGGACGGCGTCCGTGGTCACCTTCATCGCCGCGTCCGTCGCGACGAGCTTGGCCACCGAGGCGGCCCGGCCGAACGGCATGCCGCGGTCCCGGCGCCGGGCCGCGTCGAGATACGTCGCGCGTGCCGAGTCGACGGCGGCGGCCATGTCGGCGAGCAGGAACTCGAGCCCCTGGAAGTCGATGATCGGCTTGCCGAACTGCGTGCGTCCCTTGGCGTACGAGACCGCCTCGTCGAGCGCCGCCTGCGCCAGACCGACGGCGCACGCGGCGATCCCGAGCCGGCCGGAGTCCAAAGAGGACAGCGCGATGCGCATGCCGGCCCCGGCCGGTCCGATGAGCCGGTCCGCGTCCACCCGGGCGTCGGAGAAGATCACCTGCGCGGTGGTCGACCCGGTCAGGCCCATCTTCCGCTCCGGTGGCGCCGCGGACAGCCCCGGGGTGCGGCCGTCCACCAGCAGGCAGGAGATCTCGTCGTCGCCCGTGCGGACCATCGTCGTGTAGAAGTCCGCCTGCCCGCCGTGCGTGATCCACGCCTTCGTGCCGTTGACGACGTACGCGTCACCGTCCAGCCGGGCTCGCGTGGACAGCGACGCCGCGTCCGACCCGGCGTGCGACTCCGACAGCGCGTACGCGCCCAGCAGCTGCCCCTCGAGCATGCCCGGCAGCCAGCGGTCGCGCTGCTCGTCCGTGCCGTGGTGGGCCAGCGCGTAGCAGGCCATGATGTGCGTCGACAAGCCGATGCCGATCGACATCCACGCGCCCGCGATCTCCTCCAGGACCTGCAGGTACACCTCGTAGGGCACCTCGCCGCCGCCCCAGCGCTCGGAGTACGGCAGCCCGAGCAGGCCGGACTTGCCGAGCAGCCGGAACTGCTCCCGCGGGAAGCGCTCGGCCTCCTCGTACTCGGCGGCGAGCGGCTTGAGCTCGTCGCGGGCCAGTTCCTTCGCCAGCGTGAGCAGATCCGCGTACTCGCGGTCGGGGAGTAGGCGGTCGACCGGCATAGTTGCCTCCGTGTGTACTCAAAGCAGTACTCTGTAATCATGCTCAGTACAGCACATACGGTGGGCTGATGACCAGTCGCGAGGCGCTCCGGCCCCCGGGCGGCAAGACGCTGACCGCCCGGCAGCGCGCGCTGCTCGCCGAGCTGGAGGAGTTGTTCCTGGTCGAGGGCTTCGTCCACTTCACGCTCGACGACCTGGCGGCGAAGACGCACTGCTCGAAGTCGACGCTGTACGCGCTCGCGCCGAGCAAGGAGCAGCTCGCCGTCCGCGTGGTGCTGCACTACTTCAAGAGCTCCGCCGACCTGCTCGACGAGCGGATCGCCGGCATCGAGGACGCGCGCGAGATCATCGGCGTCTACCTGACCGGGATCGCCGAGTGCCTGAACCGGGCGTCCGTCGCGTTCATGCGGGACATCAGCGACTTCGCCCCGGCCCGCGCGGCCTACGAGCTGAACAGCCGGGCCGCGGCGGCGAAGATCCGGTCGTTCATCGCCAAGGGCGTCGCGGACGGGGTGTTCCGCGAGGTGCACGCGACGCTCATCGCCGAGATGGCCACGGTGCTCGTCGAGGCCATCCAGACCGGTGTGGTCGGTTCCCGGGCCGGGGTGTCGGACGCGGAGGCGTTCACGGCGCTGTCCGAGTTGCTCCTCGGCGGGCTAGCATCTCGCCCGTGATCGTGGTGGGTGGCGAGGCGCTGGTCGACCTGGTGCCGGGTGCCGAGAAGACGAACGACGGGCTGACGTCCCTGGTGCCGCGCCTCGGCGGCGGCCCGTACAACGTCGCCCTCGCAGCGGGGCGGCTCGGCACGCCGACCGCGTTCCTGTCCCGGATCTCGGCCGACCGCTTCGGGCAGGCGCTGCGGGATCGGCTCCTGGCGTCGAACGTCGACATATCGATGGTGCAGGACGGTCCGGAGAACACCACCCTCGCCGTCGTCGCCCTCGCGCCGAACGGGTCCGCGAGCTACACCTTCTACACCGAGGGCACGGCCGACCGGCTGGTCGCCGACCCCGGTCCGCTGCCCGCGGACGTCTCCGTGCTGTGCCTGGGCACCCTTGGCATGGTCCTGGAGCCCGGCGCGTCCACCTACGAGACGGTGCTGCGGCGCGAGGCCGCCCGCGGCGTGCTGACCGCGCTCGACCCGAACATCCGCGCGGACCTCATCGCCGATGCCGACGCCTATCGCAGCCGGTTCGCCTCCTGGCTGCCCGACGTGCGCCTGCTCAAGCTGTCCGACGACGACGGCGAATGGCTCGCCGGGCCGGCCGGACTGGACGCGGCGGTCAAGTCGTGGCTGGACGCCGGGGTGGAGGCGGTGGTGGTGACCCGCGGCGGCGACGGCCTGGTCGTCCACACCGGATCCGTGACCGTTCCGGTACCGTCCGCGCCCGCCCGCCTGGTCGACACGATCGGCGCGGGGGACACCGTGCAGGGAGCCCTGCTGTCGTGGCTGCACGACCGGAATGTGGGGGCGCTCACCGATCTGAGTGAGGCCGACTGGCGCGAAGTCTTGACTTTCGCGGCCCGGGCGGCGTCCATCACGGTGTCCCGGAGCGGCGCGGAACCGCCGACCGCGGCCGAGATGTGTGAACCTGATCCCAACGGTTTGCTCTAGGTAACACAATGGCTGCGCGAAGGGCCACTGTTCGACTAGCGTATTGGGGGAATTCATACCCCAGCGGGGCGGTGTGCGCGGACTTTTTCCGGTCACGCGCGATCAGAAAGCTGCCTGTGTGACCTGCAGGAGCTACCGGCCCGTGTGACCGTGAGAGGGACGACCTGCATGTCCGACGCGACTGCGGCGACCGGTGGCGGCACCGTATCGCTGCGCCTACCGACTGGCGAGCACGAGCTGAAGGTTGTCAATGCCGTCGAGGGTGCTCCCGGCATCGAGCTGGGGAAGCTGCTGGCGTCGACCGGGTACATCACCTACGACCCGGGGTTCGTCAACACCGGGTCGTGTTCCTCGGCCATCACCTACATCGACGGTGACGCCGGGATCCTGCGGTATCGCGGCTACCCGATCGAGCAGCTGGCCGAGCGTTCCAGCTTCCTCGAGGTGTCCTACCTGCTGATCTACGGCAACCTGCCGACGCAGGCCCAGCTGGACGACTTCACCCAGAAGATCAGCAGGCACACCCTGCTGCACGAGGACCTCAAGCGCTTCTTCGACGGCTTCCCGCGTGACGCGCACCCGATGCCGGTGCTGTCCTCCGCGGTGTCCGCGCTGTCCACCTTCTACCAGGACTCGCTCAACCCGTTCGACGAGCCGAACGTCGAGCTGTCCACCGTCCGGTTGCTGGCCAAGGTGCCGACCCTGGCGGCCTACGCCTACAAGAAGTCCGTCGGCCAGCCGTTCCTGTACCCGGACAACTCGCTGGGCCTGGTGGAGAACTTCCTGCGGATGACGTTCGGCCTGCCCGCCGAGCCGTACGAGGTCGACCCCGAGGTCGCCAAGGCCCTCGATCTGCTGTTCATCCTGCACGCCGATCACGAGCAGAACTGCTCCACGTCGACGGTGCGCCTGGTCGGCTCGTCCGAGGCGAACCTGTTCGCCAGCATCTCGGCCGGCATCATGGCGCTGTTCGGCCCGCTGCACGGCGGTGCGAACAGCGCGGTGCTGGAGATGCTGAACGGCATCAAGGCCGACGGTGGCGACGTGGCGAACTTCGTCAACCGGGTCAAGAACAAGGAAAAGGGCGTCCGCCTGATGGGCTTCGGCCACCGGGTGTACAAGAACTACGACCCGCGCGCCAAGATCATCAAGCGCACCGCGGACCAGATCCTGGGCAAGCTCGCGCCGAACGACGAGCTGCTGGACATCGCGAAGCGCCTCGAGGAGACCGCGCTCTCGGACGACTACTTCGTCGAGCGCAAGCTGTACCCGAACGTCGACTTCTACACCGGTCTCATCTACCGGGCGCTCGGGTTCCCGACGCAGTTCTTCACGGTGCTGTTCGCGCTGGGCCGGCTGCCCGGCTGGATCGCGCACTGGCGCGAGATGATCAACGACCCGCAGACCAAGATCGGCCGTCCCCGGCAGATCTACGTCGGCGAAAAGGAGCGCGAGTACACCGCGATCTCCGAGCGCTGAGATCTTTCCGGCGGCGCGTCCCGGCTCGGGACGCGCCGTCTTTTTTGTGCGTTCTTCCGGTTGCGCGGGAAATGGCGGAATGCGCCCGCGAGCCGAGCCGGATGGCGGGGCATCGCCTACAGTCGGAGGCGTGGGTACCGCCTTGTTATGGTTCCGGCGCGATTTGCGGCTCGCCGACCTGCCGGCGCTGGCCTGCGCGGCCGAGCGCGCCTCCCGGGTCCTGGCGCTGTACGTGCTCGACGACGCCCTGCTGAGGCCCGCCGGTGAGCCGCGGCGGGCGTTCCTGCACGGCTGTCTGGAGGCGCTCGCCGGGAGCCTGGACGGACGGCTTCTGGTGGTGCACGGCGACCCGGTGCGCGAGGTGCCCCGGGTGGCGCACTCGATCGGCGCGGGCAGCGTGCACGTCAGCACCGACACCGGCCCCTACGGGCGCCGCCGGGACCGTGCGGTCGCCGCGGCACTCGATGGCGTCGACTGGGTCGAGTGCGGTTCGCCCTACGCGGTGACCCCGGGCCGTCTCACGAAACCGGACGGGCAGCCGTACCGGGTGTTCAGCCCCTTCTACCGGGCTTGGCGCCGGCACGGCTGGCCGGCACCCGCTCCTTCGTCCACAGTGGATTGGATCGAGCCGGAGGAGCCCTTTTCGCTGCCCCCGGCTCCCGATCCGGGGCCGATGTCGCTGCCGCGCCCGGGCGAAGCCGCTGCTCAGGAGATCTGGCGGTCCTTCGTGGAGAGCGGTCTCGACGGCTACGCCGCCGGCCGTGACCGGCCCGACCGGCCGGCCACCACCCGGTTGTCCCCGTACCTGCGCTGGGGTTGTCTCCACCCCCGCACGATGCTCGCCGACCTCGGCAGCCGGCGCGGGGCGGACGCCGAGTCGCTGCGCAGCGAACTGGCCTGGCGCGAGTTCTACGCGGACGTGCTGTACCACCGCCCGGAGACCGCGCGGCAGAACTACGACCGCCGCTTCGACCGGCTGGAGTACGACACCGACCAGGACGCCTTCGACCGCTGGCGCACGGGCCGCACCGGCTACCCGATCGTCGACGCCGGCATGCGCCAGCTGCTCGCCGAGGGATGGATGCACAACCGGGTGCGGATGATCGTGGCGAGCTTCCTGGTCAAGGACCTGCACCTGCCGTGGTGGCTCGGCGCGCGCCACTTCATGCGCCACCTCGTCGACGGGGATCTCGCGTCCAACCAGCTGAACTGGCAGTGGGTGGCCGGGACCGGCACCGATCCCGCGCCCTTCTTCCGGATCTTCAACCCGACCACGCAGGGCGAGAAGTTCGACCCCGATGGGGACTACGTCCGCCGGTACGTGCCCGAGCTGCGGGAGATCCCGGGCAAGGCGGTGCACCAGCCGTGGAAACTGCCGCGGCTGCCGACGGGCTACCCCCGCCCGATCGTCGACCACGCACACGAACGCACGGTGGCGCTGGACCGCTACAACGCGATCAGTTGAGCGCCGCGCGCGTCCCATGTGGACGGTGCGCGGCGTGCCGGGATCACAGTGGCCGCAGGGCCGCGTTGAGGTGGTGCGCGAGTTCCCCCAGCAGCGATTCGGTTGTGACGTCCGTGGTCGCGGCCCGCAGCGACAGCACGAACGACTGCACCACGAGCAGCACCGAACGCGCCTGCGCGGCTGTCGACCCGCGCCGGATCGAGCCGTCCCGGTGGCCGGCCTCCAGCAGCGCGACGATGAACTTCTCGCCGAGCCGCTGGGTGCCGCCGAGCCGTCCGAGCACGTATGGCACGACGACCTCGGTATCCACGTCGAGGATCGTCCGCATCAGCGCGTCGCCGTTCAGCAGCTGCACCGCGGCCACCGCGCTGCGGACCAGGCGCGTCCGGGCGGTCGGGGCGTCCGCCCCGCTCACCGTGGCCTGGTGCAGCAGCGCGCCGAACTCGCGGGTCATCAGCGCCGACAGCACGCTGCGCACATCGGGGAAGCGCCGGTAGAGCGTCATCCGGCTGACCTTCGCCGTGCGCGCGATCTCGGCCAGCGTGGTTCGCCGGAGCCCGCTGGCCAGGACGCACCGCCGCGCGGCGTCGAGCAGCACGTCGTCGGATACGCGGGCGGCCGTGGGACGGCCGCGGGCGTTCGCGAGCGCACTGGCGGGCCGGGCCTGCCCGATCATCGCGTGACCTTCATCGTCCATAGGTTGCACTGGAGCCCGTTGCCGCCATCGTTGACCACCATGCCTCGTGGTTGTCTACCCCCATCGGTACCGAGAGTATCGAGAAATGTGCCCTGAGGTGCGGTGTGCTTCGCCGCCCGACGGGATCAGACGATCTCGATCGAGGTCAGCGGCCTGACCCGAACGGGTTCACCAGTTACCAGTTGCGGAGGATTGGCCTCATTGGCCCCTTCCGCCGGTCCGTCACGGCGTGATGAGGTAGACGATCCCGCCGGGTCCGCCGGCCACCGAGCCGTCCGCGGTGTGCCGTTTGGTGCGCTGCCAGATGTTTTCGAATTGGGCACGCGGGTAGACCGTCCGCACGTTCGCGTTGCTGTTCGCGGCCGGGTCGTTGGCGATGACGTCACCGTCCTCGGTGAACCCGACGACGACCATGATGTGGCCGGCCGTGCCGTAACCCGCGCCGTCCAGCTCGTCGGCGCGGAACGACTGTGACGTGATGACCGGGATCCCGCGGGCGATGTAGTCCTCCAGCTCGGTCAGCGAGTGCAGGCGCGTGACGTGCCCGCGCAGGCCGAAGGTCGCCGCGTAGGCGGTGTTGAACGGCCAGTTCCCGGTGCCCGCGTAGGCGAGGTCGTAGGTCTGGCGGGCCGCGTAGTCGACGGTGCGGTCGGCGTACTCCGCGGGGATCCAGGTCATGTCCTCCGGTCGCGGGCGGCGACCCCAGTACTCGACCACCATTTCGGTGGACGTCGGGCTGCACCAGTTCTCCCCGCCGCCGCCGTACTCCGGAAACTGTCCTTTGTGGATGTTCTGAGCGTAGGCGGGGACCGCGAGTTCGATGCCGGAGGCCCGGCCGGGCGGCGAGGTCGGCACCTCGAAGCGGTCCGGCACGTTCGACGTCATCGCGCCCACCGCGCTGATCGCCGGCATCGCCCGGGTGCCCGGCGCGTGGTAGAGCGAGACCCGCAGCCGGTACGCGCGCAGCAGCTCGCCGGGCTTCATCACCAGCGTGTCCACCGAGACCTGCGCGTGCGCGTCGTCCTGACCGTCGACGCTGGTGCGCCGGATGTCGCTGTCACCGGCGGCCCACCGGCCCATCACGTACCACGCGGTTTCGGCGCCCGCTGTGGTCCGGCCCTGGGTCTCCACCTCGATCCAGGTGCCCGGCGGGGTGTGCGCGTTCCAGGACGCGATCAGTTCGGTGGCGTCGAAGCCGGGCGCGTGGAACGGCGAGGTCCACTGCGACCGCTCGTAGTCGCGTCCCTGGTAGGACTGCACCCCGGCGGGTTCGAACGGGCCGGGGCGGGTCCATTCGTGGTAGTCGATCGCCTCGTCGCCGGCGCGGCCGGAAGCGGCGGCGGGTTGCACGGACACCGTCGCCATCATCGCGGCGGCGAGCACGGCGAGCAGAGCGCGGGTCATCCGGGAATTCTCCCCCGGTGCGCCGGTGGTGTAAACCACTGACCGGGCGAGCGGGTCAGAGCACCGCCTGGGACTGGGTCACCTTCGCGACCAGCTTGCCGGCGTCGTCGTGCAGTTCGGTCTCCACCACGATCACCTTCCGGCCCGTGTGCAGCGGGCGCGCGGTCGCCACCACGTGCCCCTCGCGCACCCCGCGCAGGAAGTTCGTCTTCGACTCGATGGTGGAGGTGCCCTGCGCGCCCTCGGGCAGGTTGAGGAACGCGCACACCGCGCCGGTCGAGTCGGCGAGCGCCATCAGCGCCCCGCCGTGCAGCACACCGCCGATCGTGCACAGGCTCGCGTCCCACGCCAGCCGGGCGCGGACGACGTCCGCCGAGTGCTCCAGGACCTCGATGCCGAGCCGCTCCGAGAACGGCATCGACTGGTGGAACAGCGCCGTTCCGGTCTCGTCGAGCTGAGTCATGATCCGTTTCTAGCGCACCGTGCGGGCCGGCACCAGCTCCCCGGTCCGGCCCGCCCGGCGCCCCTGCGCACGGTGGCACGCGCCCGGTCAGAAGTGCCGCACGTCGAGCTTGCCGTCCGAGTGGAAGGCACGCAGCCGCTTCTTGTCGAACTTGCCGACGCTGGTCTTGGGCACCTCGTCGATGAAGGTCCAGTGCTCCGGCAGCTGCCACTTCGCGACCTTGTCCGCCAGGAACTCGCGCAGCTCCGCGGCGGTCACCTGGTGACCCTCGCGGACGACGACGGCGACCAGCGGCCGCTCGTCCCACTTCTCGTCCGGCACCCCGATCACCGCGGCCTCGGCGACGGCCGGGTGGCTCATCACGGTGTTCTCCAGGTCGACCGAGGAAATCCACTCGCCACCGGACTTGATCACGTCCTTCGCGCGGTCGGTCAGCGTCAGGTAGCCGTCCGGGCTGATCCGGCCCACGTCACCGGTGCGCAGCCAGCCGTCGTGGAACTTCTCCGGGTCGGCGCCGCCGTGGTAGCTGCCCGCGATCCACGGGCCGGCGACCTCCAGCTCGCCCACGCTCTCGTTGTCCCACGGCTGCTCGTTGCCGTGGTCGTCGATGAGCCGCGCCCGCACCGACGCCGGGAAGCGGCCCTGCGAGTACCGGTACTGCCACGCCTGCTCGCCGGTCGCGCCGGCGGGCGGCCGGGCCACGCTACCCAGCGGCGAGGTCTCGGTCATGCCCCACGCGTGCAGGATCGGCACGCCGTAGCGCTCCTCGAAGGCGTGCATCAGCGACGGCGGGCAGGCCGAACCGCCGACGACCACCTCGCGCAGGTGCGAGATGTCCTGCGGATGTTCCTCCAGCTGCTGCAACAAGCCCTGCCAGATGGTCGGCACGGCGCCCGCGAAGGTCGGTTTCTCCGAGGCCAGCATCTGCGCCAGCGGGGCCGGCTGCAGGAACCGGTCCGGCATCACCAGCGACGTGCCCACCATCATCGCCGCGTACGGCATGCCCCAGGACATCGCGTGGAACATCGGCACGATGACCAGCGCGGTGTCCTCCGGGGCCAACCGCATGCTGTCGCTCATGCACACCTGCATCGAGTGCAGCCAGATCGACCGGTGGGAGTAGGCCACACCCTTCGGGTCGCCCGTCGTGCCCGACGTGTAGCACATCGCGGCGGCCGAGCGCTCGTCGATCTCCGGCCAGTCGAAGGTGTCCGGCTGGGCGGCCAGCAGCTCGTCGTAGGAGTGCACCTCGACCCCGGCCGGGGCCTCCAGGGTGGCCGGGTCGCCGTTGGCGACGACGACGTGCCGGACGGTCTTCATCTCCGGCAGCTGCCGGGCCAGCAGCGGCACCAGCGAGCCGTCCACCAGCACGACCTGGTCCTCGGCGTGGTTGGCGACGAACGTCAGCTGCTCGGGGAACAGGCGGATGTTCAGGGTGTGCAGCACGGCACCCATCGCGGGGATCGCGAAGTAGGCGGCCAGGTGCTCGGCGTTGTTCCACATGAAGGTGCCGACCCGCTGGTCCCCGGTGATGCCGAGACCACGCAGGGCGCCGGCGAGCCGCCCGGCGTTGCGGCCCAGCTCCGCGTACGTCTCGCGGCGGGGACCCTGATCGGTCCACGTGGTCACCCGGCTGGCGGCGTGGATCCGGCTTCCGTGTTCCAGCAGGCGAGCCAGGGAGAGTTGTCCGTCCTGCATCGTGCTCAACATGGGCACTCCCGCGCGGTGAAAGTTCGTCGTCGAACGTGTCTGCCGTCACTCTAAGGTGAAGACACCGCCGGTCGCCAGAAGCGGCCGCACCCGCCCCGACCGGGGGTTTCCGCGCGTGTCGAGGTCGCGGCTCCGGCCCTGGTGGCGTTTACTGGGCGCGTGGACCAGACGGCCTGGCCAGCGCTTGCGCGAGCAAGCACCGCGCTGGGTGCCAGCCGTCGCCGCGAGAGCGGATATCCGACACACGGAAGGACTACTACGTTGGCTCTGCCCACGTTGACCCCGGAGCAGCGCGCGGAAGCGCTGGCCAAGGCCGCCGAGGCCAGGAAGGCCCGCTCCGAGCTGCTCGCGTCGATCAAGTCCGGTCAGCAGTCCATCGACTCGGTGCTGGCGAAGGCCAAGGACGACAAGACGATCGGCAAGACCAAGGTCACCCAGCTGCTCAAGGCGGTGCCCGGGCTCGGTGCCGTGAAGGTGGCCGCGCTGCTGGAGAAGGCCGGGATCGACCCGGACCGGCGGGCCGGCGGCCTCGGCGAGCGCCAGCGCGCGGCGCTGATCGACGCCCTCAAGTAACCCGTTTCCGCAGGTCGGCGTGGAAGTGTTGCGCGAGTGACACTTCCGCTCCCCGCTGCCGGACCGGGAGCACAATGGGGGTGTGGATGCCGCAGAGACACTCGAGGAGTACACGCCGGGCGACTTCTACTTCGCCACGTCACGGCACACTGTCTTCGGGTCCGGCTCTCGGCTGACCTTCGCCGACACCGACGTGTCGGCGCTCAGTGAGGCGGTCCCGGCCGCGCTGGCCGGGTCCCCGGGGTCGCTCGCGGTCGGTGTCCTGCCGTTCGACACCGCTGCGGCACCCGGATACCTCGTCGTGCCGGAAACCGCCCGGGTGGCGGGTCCGGCGCACCCCGGCGCGGCCGACCTGCCGCGGATGCCTGTCGACGGCCCCGACGTGGTGCGAGCCGTGCCCGAGCCGGTCGCCCACGTCGAGGCGGTCGCGCGCGCGGTGCGGGCGCTGACCGAGCGCGGCATGCGCAAGGTCGTGCTCGCGCGTGCCCTGGACCTGGAGTTTCCCGGTCCGGTGCCGGTCAAGGCGGTGCTGCACAACCTGGTCAAGGACAACCCGCACGGCTACACGTTCGCCGCGGCGCTGCCCGGCGGGCGGTCCCTCATCGGGGCGACGCCGGAGCTGCTGCTGTCCCGCAGCGGCCGGCGGGTCGTGTCGCACCCGCACGCCGGTTCCGCGCCGCGCTCGGCCGACCCGGTCACCGACCGGGAGAACGCCGAGCGGCTCGCGTCCTCGCGCAAGGACCAGGTGGAACACGCGATCCTGAGCGAGGCGATCGTGGAGACGCTGCGGCCGTTCTGCCGCAACCTGCGCGTGCCGAGCACCCCGTCGCTGGTGGCGACGCCCACGGTGTGGCACCTCAGCACGATGGTGACCGGTGAGCTGGTCGACCCGGAGGTGACGGCGCTGCACCTGGCAGGTGTCCTGCACCCGACGCCGGCCATCTGCGGGTCGCCGACCGGCGACGCGCGGCGGCTGGTGGGCGAGCTGGAGCCGTTCGACCGCGGGTACTACGCGGGAACGGTCGGCTGGATGGACGCCCACGGTGACGGCGAGTGGGCGGTCTCCATCCGGTGCGCCGAGGTGAGCGGGGAGCGGTTGCGGCTGTACGCGGGCGGCGGCATCGTGCCGGCCTCGGACCCGAAGGCGGAGCTGGACGAGACGTCGGCGAAGTTCCAGACGCTGCTGCGGGCGATGGGGCTGGAGCTGTAGCCCCACGGGGCTACGGGGCCGGCCACCACCGTTCGGTCACCCGCAGCTCCTGCTCGGCCAGCACCGCGACCGCCGCCCGGTACCCCTCGCCGGGGTCGAGATCGGCCAGCCGGGTGCGGGCCGGGTCCAGCGCCGGATCCGCGGACGCGACCAGCTGTGGCGGATCCCCGGGCCCGGCCAGCGTGAGGCTCCGCAGCGGGATCCGCAGACCCCGTCCGGTGGCCTTCATCAGCGCCTCCTTGCCGGTCCAGAACCGGAAGAAGGCGGCCACCCGGTCCGGTTCGGTCAGGTCCGCCAGCGTCGCCCGCTCGGTCTCGTTCAGCGCGTAGCCGATCAGCGCGTCGTCCACGCGCCGGCTGGTGGTCTCGACGTCCAGGCCGACCGGAACGCCACTGGTCACGGCCACCCCGATGCGCTCGCCGGAGTGCGAGATGGACAGCTCGAACGCGGCCCCCGGCACCCGGGGGCGGCCGTGCGGCTTGCCGCAGTCGTCGCAGGCCGCGTCGAAGGTCACGTCCGCGGCCGCGCGTCCGAGCAGGTCACCGGCCACCGTCTTGGCCAGCACCCGGCCGGTGAGGAACCGCTGCCGGTCGATTTCCCGCCGGTAGGCCCGGTACCGTCCGCGCTCGGCGTCGTCCAGCAGGGTGAGGTACTCCGGTTCGTCCGGCAGTGGAACCGCCCACCACACCGCGCACTCGATCACGTGCCCAACCTACGCGGTGCGTGCAGCCGCGCGTCTGCGCAGTGCTGACCCCAGCTGCGAGCCACCGCCCACGCGAGCGACTCGGCACCGAACGGGATTTGGCACCTGTGCCAGCTCACCTGGGACGTGAGCGCCTGCATGCCCACTTTTCATACCGAACTGGATTCCGATCTGAGCCGCCGTGCGCTAGTCTGGGTAGTAAGCAAGCGCTTAGTAGAAGGGCCGACGATGGACTTCAGCTTGAGCACCGAAGAGCGGGAAGTGCGCGACTGGGTGCGCACGTTCGTGCAGCGTGAGCTGATGCCGCTCGAACCCGAGGTGCTGCGCCGCGAGCGCCGCAACGAGCCCGGCCTCACCTCCGACGAGCTGGCCGCGCTGCAGCTCAAGGCGAAGGAGTCCGGGTTCTGGGGCGTGCAGACACCGGAGGAGTACGGCGGCATGGGCCTGTCGGCTGTCATGACCGCGCTGCTCGAGGCCGAGCTCGGCCGCACGTTCGTGCCCTTCCGCTTCGGCGGCGCTGCGGACAACATCCTGTTCCACGCCAACGACGAGCAGAAGGAGCGCTACCTGCTGCCGACGATCGCCGGCGAGCGCAAGTCGTGCTTCGCGATCACCGAGCCGGGTGCGGGCTCGGACGCCAAGAACATCCGCACGTCCGCCCGCAAGGACGGCGCGGACTGGATCATCAACGGCGAGAAGACGTTCATCACCGGCGGCAACGAGGCCGACTTCGCCATGGTGTTCGCGGTCACCGACCCGGCGAAGGGCGCGGCCGGCGGGGTGACCTGCTTCCTGGTCGACCGGGACATGGGCTGGAAGTCCGAGCCGATCGACACGATGGGCGAGTGGGGTCCGGCGTCACTGGTCTTCGACGAGGTGCGGGTGCCGGAGAGCCAGATCCTCGGCGAGGAGGGCCGCGGCTTCGCGCTGGCGATGCAGTGGATCGGCCGTGGCCGCTACCTGCTGCCGGCCCGCGCCATCGGTTCCTGCGAACGGCTCATCTCGATGGCGATCGAGCACGCCAACACGCGCGAGACGTTCGGGGCGCCGATCGCGACCCGGCAGGCGATCCAGTGGATGATCGCCGACTCCGGTGTCGAGCTGGAAGCCCTGCGCTGGCTGGTGCTGCACGCGGCGTGGCAGGTCGATTCCGGAATGGACTCGCGCCACGCGCAGTCCATCGCGAAGCTGTACGGCGGCATCAAGGCGAACGAAATCGTCGACCGGGTCCTGCAGATCCACGGTGGCATGGGTTACACGCGGGAACTGCCGATCGAGCGGTGGTACCGCGAGCTGCGGCTGCTGCGCATCTACGAGGGCACGGACGAGATCCAGCGCCGCACGATCGCCCGCAACCTGCTGAAGGGGCACGTCAAGATCGGCGGTGCGCTGGGCTGAGGCCGACCCCGCCCGCGTGATCGACTCGTCGGAAATACCACCTCGGGGCCGCCTCCGGAAGTTCCGGAAGCGGCCCCGAGGCGCCTTTTTTCGGGAACTGTCTCAGGATTCGTTCTCGGCGTCCCGCAGTGCGCGCGGAGCCCCGGCCAGGTCCTCCTCGTTGCAGAGGAGCTTCAGGTCGTAGTACGGCGCGCCTTCGCGGTCGTCGTAGTCGAGGTGGATGGAGACCACATCCACCGGCTCACCCAGCCACTCCTGTGCCGACCTGAGCCAGTGCGCGCACCGCTCGAGCGCGGTGGGCAGGTCGTCGTCACGGAACTGCACGGGACGGTAGGGCACATCGTGGACATGATCCTGAGGGTGCGACGGAGCAGGGAGTCCCAACGCGAGACCCTGCTCGTCCAGTTCCAGTTGGATCGTTCGCTCAGTCACCCTTCGAGGGTCCCTCAGCCCGGCCGAGTCGGCAAGACCCCAGCTAGGGCCGTGTGCGCCACACTCTCGCCGCGACCTCGCGAGCCCGTTCGGCGGCCCCCGCGCCGGGGGAAGCGGGGCAATCCAGCATGCGCAGCGCGAGCTGGGCATATCGGGCGGCGAGGCGGTCCAGCGGCAGTGGACCGCGCGGTGAGTACCAGCGGGCCACGCCGGTGCACATCTCCAGCAGGGCGAGCCTGGTCACGGCCGGGTCGGGGGCGTCGAACACGCCCGCCGCGACGCCCGCAGCGATGGTGTCCGCCCAGATGGCTTCGTACTCGTCCCGCAGGGCGACGATGTCCCGCCGGGCGGAGCGGGACAGGGCGCCGACCTCGTGGTCCACCACCCGGGTCTCGTCCGGCTGCGCCGCGTGCGCCATGACGTGCAGCGTGACCAGGGCGGACAGCGCTCCGGCCGGGTCGTCGACGGTCTCCAGTGTTTGGCGCGCCGCCAACAACAGCCGGTCGAGGCACTCCCGCATGATGCCGACGAGCAGGTCCTCCTTGGTGCCCATGTAGTGGTAAAGACTCGCGCTGGAGATCTTCGCCGACTGCGCCAGGTCCCGGATGCCGGTGCCGTGGAACCCCTTCGTCGCGAACAGTTTCACCGCTGCCCGGCGGACGCGCTGCTCGGTGGTCAGAGCCATGCCTCGGCCACCCGGTCGTAGGTCGGGGTGTCCAGGGCGGACAGCTTGCCCTTCGCGATGCGCTCCGAGGGCGTGCGCGGCAGCTCGGCGGTCAGCGACCAGTACCGCGGGACCTTGAAGTAGGCCAGCTGGGTCGCGCAGAACTCGGCCAGCTCGCCAGGGGTGGTGTCGCGAGCCGGGACGACGAAGGCTTTCACCTCTTCCCCCCGCAGGTCGTCCGGCACGGCGATCACCGCCGCCAGCTCGACGGCGGGGTGCAGCAGCAGGGCGCGCTCCACCTCGTCGGCGGAGATGTTCTCGCCGCTGCGGCGGATCATGTCCTTCGTCCGGCCCACGTAGTAGACGCGGCCCTCGGCGTCCATTGTGGCCAGGTCGCCGGTGTGGAACCAGCCGCCCGAGAACGCGCGGGCGGTCGCCTCCGGATCGTCGTGGTAGCCGTGCATGAGCCCGACACCGCGGATGAGCAGCTCGCCGGTGCCGCCGCGGGGGACCGGCCGCCCCTCCTCGTCGGCGATCATCGCCTCGCGCTCGCGGATGGGGCGGCCGATGCAGCCGCTGCCGGGCCGGTGGTCGGCCGGGCGGTCCCGGATGTCGCCGCCGGTCTCGGTCATGCCGAACGCCTCGTACCAGGGTACGCCCCACCTGTCCTCCAGTTCGGCGTGCAGATCACGCGGGATCGCGGAGGCCATGACGGAGCGCACCCGGTGGTCGCGGTCGCCGGGACCGGCGGGCTGGCGGAGGAGCAGGGTCGGCATCAGGCCGAGGCAGTAGAACCAGGTGACCTCGTGCTCGCGGGCCTTGGGCCAGAACGTGCTGGGGTGGAAGCGGTCGAGCACCACGAGTTCGGCACCCGCGGCGAGGGCGGCCGCGACGTTCCACTGTGGATCGATGTAGTGGAACGGTTGTGCGGTGAGGATGCGGTCGTCGGCGGTGAGGTGGGGGAAGTCCTCGACGAGGCTGCGCGCGAGCGTCGTCCAGTAGCGGTGCGGCAGGACGCAGCCCTTCGGGGCGCCGGTGGTGCCGGAGGTGTACTGGATGTTGGTGGGCGCCTCGGCCGCCGGCTGGTGCTCGGGTGGTGCACCGGTGGGCAGCTCGTCCGGGGTGACGACGGTGGCCGGACCGATGCGGGTGAGCAGGTCGGTGAACTCGGGCGCGGCGACAGCGATGCGGGCGCCGGAGTGGCGCAGCACGTGAGCGCCGTCGAGCTCGCGGTAGTTGGTGTTGACCGGCACCAGGACCGCGCCGATCTTCGCCAGCGCGAGCCAGAGCAGCGGGAAGGCGGGTTCGTTGCGGAGCATGACGGCGACGCGGTCGCCGGGACGGGTGCCCAGCGCAGCGAGCGAGCCGGCGAGGCGGTCGGTCTCGCGGTCGATGTCGGCGAAGGTGAAGCGGGTGCCGGTTTCGTCGAAGCGCCAGGCGGTGCGGTCCGGCCACAGCCGCGCCGCACGGCGCACGAGGGAGGCGAGGTCGTCAGGGATCATGCGCGGCTGCCGAGCGCAGTGCCGGGGAGGTGCTCGGTGATCAGAGCGTGGCTGACCTCCAGCTCGAGGGCCTGGTCGAGGGCGCTGTCGATGCCGGCGTCGAGCGCGCGCTTGGCGAGGGTGGCCGTGGGGTGGGCCGGGATGCGGCGGGCCCAGTCGAGCGCCGTGGCGTGCACGTCCGGGACGACGGCGTTGACGAGGCCCAGTTCGTGCGCGGTGCGGGCGTCGATGCGGTCGCCGAGGAGGAGGAGTTCTTTCGCCTTGAGCGGTCCGACGAGGAGGGGCAGGAGGCGGGAAGCGGCGCCGGTGACGCTCAGGCCGAGGCTCGCCTCGGGGAACGCGAAGACGGCATCCTCGGCGGCGAGCACCAGGTCGCAGCCGAGCGCGAATTCCGCCCCGGCGCCGATGGCGTACCCGTGCACGGCGGCGATCACCGGCTGCGGGAGGGCCCGCAGCCGCCGGGTGACGTCCTGGAGGCGTTCGATGCGGGCGCGGGAGTCGCCCTGCGGGTTCTCCTTCAAGTCATGGCCCGCGCAGAACGCCCGGCCACGCCCGCCGAGCACCACGGCCTTCGTGTCGCCCACGTCGCCGAGCGCGGCGAGCAGGTCGTCGACGAGCCGCGGCGCGACGGCGTTCAGCCGCTCCGGTCGGTTCAGCCAGATGTGTGCGACGTCGCCGTCGATCTCGAGGTCCACCGAGCTCATGGGGCGAGCGTAGCCGACCGATCGATCGATCGGCCAGCATGCGGGTTCGCGTTCGGGTGGTGCGGCGCACGGACCGCTGGGTCAGCCGTGCGGTGCCGACCTGCGACTCAGGAGGTCACCGGTTGAGCTTCCGCACGCAGCGGCGCCGGCGCTGCGGACCAGGCGATGATCTCTGCCAGCATCCGGGTCAGCGTCTCGGCGCGATGCGGGGCAGGAGTGCACGTGCCCGGATCGGTGGGGCCAGTCGGTTCGTGGAGTCCGTGAACATCGACAGCGCGGCTTGGGTGGGCAGCCCGGCGACGTCCGGCTCGCTCACGCCCTGACGTAGCTGCTCCACCACGGCTGGGCATCTCGTGTGGGGACCGTGGGGACAGCCGTGCGGCCGTCGAGTGGGGCGGCGCGATGAGCGCGCACCTCATGCGGGGACGCTGGGACCAACCGCAGAGCCGCGATCGGACCGTCTGGTGACACCGCTGGTGGCCCAACGGCACACTCGCGAGACATCCCGTCCGCGTCTGGACGGGGCCAGTCGATCCGCCTGCGCCTGGACGGTGGCCCGGTCGGTGCCGCGCGACGTGTCCACTCGCCGCGTCAGGGATGGCGCCATTCACGCGCCCGCCAGGCATGGTCGCTCCCGCTACCGATGCTCGTCGGCGGACATCTCGGAGTTGATGACGTGCCCGCTCGCGCTCGCCCATCGGGGAGTGGGCCCGTCGTGCCTTGCCGAATGGTCCAATGGTGGCCAGCCGGGGATGCCACCAGTGGTCCGCAGGCCGCTGGACAACGTGCCCACTCGTGCGTCGCCGGCAGGCGCCAGTCCTGGCTCCACCGGAGCGCCAGTTCGCGCAGCTAATGGAGTTCCCGGCACAGGTCGTCGAGCCGGTCGGCGACGTCCGCCGCGGTGGCGGGCGCAAGGTGGAGGACCTGGTCGTCGTAGTGCGGGGTGGCGAGGACGGTCCAGCGCCCTTCGGCGTTGTCGTAGACGTGGAGCGGGAACCGCGGCTGGCGCGGCCGGCCGCTGTGGTCCCGCATCTCGGCGTACAGCTCGGCGATGAAGAACGGTTCGAGCGAGGCGAGGTAGTCGACGCGCTGGACGGCACGGCTCGGCCGGGTGCCGTTGCGCTCGGCCCGGCGCGCGCCGCGGACCTCGCTGCGCAGCACGGTCAGCATCGGTTCCGATGACTTCCGGACGTCCTGGGGGAGGATGTCGGCGAGCACTGTGCTGAGCCGGTCGCGCTGGAAGGTGCGGACCGTGACCTCCCGGTCCTCGCGCACCGCGACCAGCCCGAAGTAGTGGTTCGCCGCCACGAGGGCGGACAGGTTGACGCCGGTCGTGGTGTCGGACAGCCAGCCGAAACGGGCTTCGTCCGGGGTGCTGAGCAGGCGCGCGATGTCGGTGAAGGTCGGCTCGTCGTGGCCGGCCGACTGGAACCGCGTGAGGGCGGCGTCGACTGCACGGTCGAAGACGGCCTGGATGTCGTCCGGCCGCCACACGGCCTGCGGCGCGAGCGCGAGGTGCAGCTCGTTCCCGGTGACCTTGGCGACCATGGCCGCGAGGAGGTCGACCTGGAACCGTTCCGGTTCGGCGAACCACATGACGTTACTGGCCGAGGACCGGCGGGGACACGGTCAGGCCCGTGATCGGGTCGACCGCTTTCTCGCCCTCCGCGGTGAGCTGGAAGTGATCGTCTTCGTCCACAATGTACTTCCGCTGGTGATCCTTGTCGTCCTCACCCTTGCCGCGGTTGCCCGCGCCGCCGCCCATCGCGCCCGGGCCGCTGGTAGCACCACCGCGCCCCGCCGCGCCACTCCGGGCGAACGACTCGCCCGCCCCGGCCGGGCTTGCCGCGCCGAGCCGCTTGCCTCCGGTCAGCGAATTGCCGCCGCCTCCGCTCCCAGGCCCGAAGCCGCGCCCGGCGCCGCCCGAGCGTCCTCCGGCGCCGCCCGCTCCCGGTCCGAACCCACGCCCGGAAGCGATCCCGCCACGCCCGGCGCCTGCCCCGAACCGCTCTCCCGGCGGCGTGGCACCGGGATAACCGGCTGAGCTGCCGTATCCGGGGACCCCCTCGCCGCCCGACGAGCCGTAGCTGCCGGGGTTGCTGCCCGGCGGGAGCGGGTTGTAAGAGGACGGTGCGTACGCGGCGTCCGCAGCGACGGTGCGCGCGTCGGCCGGCGCCTGCCCCGTCGGGGCCCGGTACGGCCCCGACAGGGACGAGGTGCCGCCGGTGACAGCGCCGCCGCCCCCTCGGGAAGCACCCCCAGGGCCTCCGAGGCGTGGACCGTCACTCGTCGGCTTGTGCTCAACCGCGACCTCGCTCGGCGAGCTCTGCGTGACGCCGAGGACACCCGCGTCGAGGGTGCCGTAGGAGGTGGGCATTTTCGAGCCGTTGTCACCGGAGGTCGTCGTCCAGGCTCGCATGGCCTCGACATTCCGTTTCGCGGCCTCGTTCGCCACGGCGGCCTGGGTCGTCTGGAGGAAGCTGGAGTCGTAGAAGATCTGCTGACCCAGCGTCATCGGCGTCATGAACGTCTGCGGCACCGGGACGACCCTGTTCTTGGTGTCGTGAAATGCCTGAGTCTGGCTGCTGATGAGGCTACTCGCGGTGTTCATGGCGCTCGCGGCTTCGACATGGGACCACGCCAAGTGGCTGATGCTTTTCGACGCGGCGTCGGCGGCGTCGCCGGTCCAGCCCTCTCGCATCATCTTCGAGACGGTTCCGATCAACCGACTGCGGTCCTGATACTTGCGCATCACCTGCGTGATATTGTTGCTGGCTTCTTCAAGGCCCACGGTGCCGACAGCGTTGTGGAAATTGTCGTAGATCTGCTGGGCCGTCATCTCGGTGAGCGACCCTGTGGAACCCAGCGCGGCGCCAGTCATCAATTCCCCCCGGATTTGATTGTTGTGATGATTAGTTCCGCAACCGTGGACGCAGCTGTGCAGTTGTCCTTATCGGTTCGACCGGTGACGGCGACATCGAGGAGCATTTCCGGGTTGATTCCGACACTGAGGTCGCAGCGCCCGTGCGGCCTGGTATCGGCTCGGCCATTGAACACGCTCGGGTATCCACTTATCGAGGTGGGCATAAAGTAGCCGTTCGCGTACTTCCCTGCGGTGTTCTGATCGTACAAATTCTGCAACCCGTTCCTGGGATGCGGGACGGCGTAGGCAACCTGAATCTTCCACTCAAGGTTGGCGCCAAATTTCCAGTCGCAGCCTTTGATGTCGTCGATGCCGACATCTTTTTTGGTGCCGCGCTCTTGCACGCCCAGATCGGAGGCCTGTGCGACAGTCAAGCTGTGACACGGATCCTCGACGAGGCCCGCAGGGTCGAGCGGATTCGGAATAGGTGGTGCCTGTTCCCCCTTCGGCAAAGGCGAACTCGAGAGTTCTGCGGCGGCGCTGGTGCTGGCAGCTGTGCCAGTCGCGCCGCCGGCAGAGCATGCCGCAGTCGCCAAGATTGCTGTGGACACGACGACTAGCCGGGCCGCTACCTCGATCTTCCCCACTGGTGCTCCCTACTGGTCAAGCCCGATGCCGCGCGTCCGCTCGGGGGACCCGGACAGACCCTTCTGTGCCTCGTCGTCTTGCTGCCGGTAGGTCCCGTTCGCCGTCCTCAGCATGTCGATCCACGTTTGAGCGTATTCGCGCAATCTCATGTTGTATTCGATTGCGACGCCGATCGAAGCGTCGATCTTTTGCAGGTTGTCGTGCGCGGGCTGGTCGGCCGACGGGGACGTGGCGATTCGGCCCGCCTCGGTCAGTAGCTGCGAATCCTCGTCGATCCCGTCGCGCAGCGCTTCCCACTTCGGGATGAGCTCGGCGATCTGGTCGGGGTCGAAGTGGTATCCCGCGCCGCCCACGGCGGTCAGTCCTGCGCCTACTGTCGGACCGATCGTGTGCGCCCGGTCGCCCTCGCTCATCTGCTCCCTACCCCCCGCGTAGTACACTGTTCAAGGGGAACATAGCGGCAACGGATCATCCATGGCGACCGGTTCGGACGAATCACCCATGGCGGTGCGGGGCGTCAAGGTGGCGCAGGTCTCGACGTGCCTGTTTGTTGGCTTCCTCGAGGCCGCGGTGCCGACAGCGTTATGGAAGTTGTCGTAGATTTGCTGGGCCGTCATCTCGCTGAGCGAACCTGTGGAACCCAGCGCGGTGCCGGTCATCAATTCCCCCCGGATTTGATCGTCGAGATGATCCGTTCCGCAACCGTGGATGCGGCTTTGCAGTTGTCCTTGTCGCGTTGACCGGTGACGCCAACCATCACGAACATCTCCGGGTTGATTCCAACGCTGAGGTCGCAGCGCCCGTGTGGTCTGGTATCGGCTCGGCCACTGAATACGCCAGGGTATCCGCTGATCGAAATAGGCATGAAATAGCCGTTCGCGAATTTTCCTGCGGCGTTCTGGTCGTACAGGTTCTGCACCCCGTTCCTGGCGTATGGGACAGCGTAGGCAACCTGAATCTTCCACTCAAGATTGGCGCCAAATTTCCAGTCGCAGCCTTGAATGTCGTCGATGCCGACCTCTTTTTTGGTTCCGCGCTCTTGCACGCCCATATCGGCGGCCTGTGCGACAGTCAAGCTGCGGCACGGATCCTTAACGAGGCCCGCTGGGTCGAGTGGGTTCGGAATGGGTGGCGCCTGTTCCCCTGTCGGCGCAGGGGAACTCGAGAGTTCTGCGGCGGCGCTGGTGCTGGCAGCTGTGCCAGTCGCGCCGCCGGCAGAGCATGCCGCAGCCGCCAAGAGTGTCGTGGACACGAGGACCAGCCGGCCCGCTGTCTCGATCTTCCCCACTGGTGCTCCCTACTGGTAAAGCCCGCTGCCGCTCGGGTGCTCGGAGGGCCCGGCCAGGCCCTTCTGGGCCTCGTTGTCTTGCTGCCGGTAAGTCCCGTTTGCTCGCCTCAGCATGTCGATCCACGTCTGAGCGTATTCACGTAATCTCAGGTTGTGTTCGATTGCGGCGCCGATCGAAGCGTCGATCTTTCGCAGGTTGTCCTGCGCAGGCTGGTCGGCAGACGGGGAGGTCGCGAGATTGCCTGCCGCGATCAGCAGTTGTGAATCCTCGTCGAGGTCGTCGACCAGCTCCTCCCACTTCGGGATCAGCTCGGCGATCTGGTCGGGGTCGAAGTGGTACCCCGCGCCGCCCACGGCGGTCAGTCCTGCGCCTACTGTCGGGCCGATCGTGTGTGCTCGCTCGCCCTCGTTCATCTGCTCCCGCCCCCGGCGTAGTACAAAGTTCAAGGCGAGCATAGCGGCAACGGATCATGGATGGCGCCCGGTTGGGGCGGATCGCCCCTTAGCATGGGGTGCATGCCGGTACGAGAAGCCGAGGTGGCCGACGTCGAGGAGATCTGCGCGCTCATCGAGGAGCACGCCCGGTACGAGGGCAACGACACCCTCGTGCTGGACCGCGCCGAGATGACGAAGCACCTGTTCGGTCCGGAGCCGAAGGCGTGGGTCCTGATCGCGGAGCCGCCGGGGGAGCGGGCGGTCGCCGGGATGGCCTTCTGCTCCTGGAACTTCTCCACCTGGGAGGGACGGCCGGGTATCTGGCTGGACGACCTGTACGTCCGCCCCCAGCACCGCCGTCACGGGCTCGGGAACGAGCTGCTCGGCGCGTTGCGCGCGCGGACCGACGGGCGGGTCGAGTGGGACATGCAGGAAGGCAACGACCGGGCCGCGGCCTTCTACGCCCAGCTCGGCGCGCAGCCGGTTCCGGGGTGGATCCGCTACCGGTGGGCGCCGAGTTAGGCAAGGCTGACTCCGGCTCGTCCCGCACGTAGAGTTGTTGCCATGTCCGACAGTCCGCACCGCTCGCCCTCCTCGTCCATCGAGGACTACATCCGGGTCATCTACGGCCTGGTCGAGCGCGGTGAGGCCGTCACCAACGCCACCCTGGCGGGCCGGCTCGAGGTGAGTCCCTCGTCCGCGTCGGGCATGGTCACCAAGCTCGCCCAGCAGGGGCTCGTCGAGCACGTTCCGTACCGCGGCATCGCGCTGACCCCGGAGGGCCGTCGGCTCGCGCGCGGCGTGCTGCGACGGCACCGGCTCGTCGAGACCTACCTGGTCCAGGAGCTCGGCTACACCTGGGACGAGGTCCACGGCGAAGCCGACGCGCTCGAGCACGCGGTGTCGGACCGGCTCATCGAGCGCATCGCGGCCAAGCTCGGCAACCCGGTGCGCGACCCGCACGGCGACCCCATCCCGGCGGCCGACGGCAGCGTCGAGGAGGTGCCGACGCGCCTGCTCGACGAGATGGAGCCGGGCGCGGTCGGGCAGATCGTCCGCGTGTGGGACACCGATCCCGACATGCTGCGGTACCTCGCCGACCACGCGATCGCGCTCGGTGAGCGGATCGAGGTGGTGGAACGGCAGCCGTTCGGCGGGTCGCTGGTGGTGAAGGTGGGATCGGGTCCCGAGGCGGCCACACACGCGCTGGGCAAGGAGATCGCGCAGGCGCTGAGCGTCGCCGTGTACTGACCGTGCGCCTTCCGACGTAGCACGCGGAGTCGACAACCGGCGGACGCGGGGAGCCGCCGCCCGGGGTCATCCTCGACCGCATGACCGACAAACCCTTCCGCTTCGGCCTGGTCGCCGGGCAGGCGAACGGCCTGGATGACTGGACCCGCCTCGCCCGGAAGACCGAGGCCCACGGCTTCGACACCCTCGTCTCGCCGGACCCGCTCACCGGGCTCGACCCCTTCACCGCCCTGTCTGCCGCCGCGGCCGTCACCACCGAACTGCACGTCGGGACGTTCGTCGCCGTCGACAAGTTCCGCGACCGGCGCCTGCTGGCCTGGCAGGCGGACAGCCTGCACCGGCTCACCGGCGGCCGGTTCGAACTGGGGCTCGGCACCGGGCGCCCGGACGCCGGCCGCCACCTGGAGAAACTCGGCGTCGAACCCGGCACACCCCGGGAGCGGCTCGACCACATCAGCGAAACGGTCCGGTACCTCAAGACCCAGCCGGACCGGCCGAAACTCCTGCTCGCCGCGGGCGGACCCAGGATGCTGGCCCTCGCCGGGCGGGAAGCCGACGCGGTGACCGTGGCGTGGTCACCCCGCGCCACCGAGGACGAAGCGCGTGACCTCGTGGGTGCCGTCCGCGAGGCCGCCGGCGACCGGGACGTGGAACTCGCCATGAACCTGCTCGCCGTCGGCGACGAACCGGCGCCCTGGCTCGAACGCTACCTCGGCACCACCGTCCAGGAGCTGGCCGCCCACGGCTCGGTCTCCGTCCTGCCCGGGACCCCGCGCCAGGCCGCCGACACCCTCCTCCGCCGCCGCGACGAGCTCGGCATCTCCTACGTCACGATCAACTCCGGCCACGCCGACCAGTTCGCCCGCGTCGTCGAACTGCTCAAGGACCGCTGACGCGACGTAGGGTGGCGGGGTGCGCGCTGTCGTCTACACCGAGTTCGGAGCACCACCGCAGGTCCGCGACCTCCCCGACCCGGCGCCGGCCCCGGACGGAGTGGTCGTCGCGGTGGAGGCGACGGGCGTGTGCCGCAGCGACTGGCACGCCTGGCGCGGCCACGACAGCGACGTCACCCTCCCGCACGTCCCCGGCCACGAGCTGGCCGGCCGGGTCGTCGCGGCCGGCGACCGGGTCCGTCACTGGCGGCCTGGGGACCGGGTGACCGTCCCGTTCGTGTGCGCCTGCGGCTCGTGCGAGCAGTGCGTCAGCGGCAACCAGCAGATCTGCGCCCACCAGACGCAGCCCGGGTTCACGCACTGGGGTTCCTTCGCCGAACTGGTCGCCCTGGACCACGCCGACGTGAACCTCGTCCGGCTGCCCGGGCACCTCCACGGCACCACCGCCGCCGCACTCGGCTGCCGCTTCGGCACCGCCTTCCGCGCCGTGCTGCGCCAGGGCCAGGTGCGCGCCGGGCAATGGGTCGCGGTGCACGGCTGCGGCGGTGCCGGTATCTCCGCGGTCATGCTCGCCGTCGCCGCGGGCGCGCGGGTGGTGGCGGTCGACATCGCACCGGAAGCCCTTGCGCTGGCGACGAAACTCGGCGCCGAAGCCGCGCTGGAAGCCGGTGCGGACACCGCCACCGCGATCCGCGAGATCACCGGCGGCGGTGCGCACGTCTCCCTGGACTGCGCCGGTCTTCCGCAGACCTGCGCGGCTTCGGTGGCGAGCCTGCGACCCCGCGGGCGCCACGTCCAGGTCGGGCTGTTGCCGCCCGGGCTGGGTGTTCCGCCGATCCCGATGCACCGGGTCATCGCCGACGAGCTCGTCCTGCTCGGCAGCCACGGTATCCAGGCCCACGAGTACCCGGAGATGCTGGCGCTGATCGATCGGTCCACAATGGACCTCGATGCGCTGGTCGGCCGCCGCATCACCCTGGACGAGGCGCCGGGAGCGCTGATGGCGATGGACGATCCGGCCGGGGGCGCCGGGGTCACCGTCGTGGAGCTGCGAGTGTGAGGGCGCCGGGGAGCTACCAGGAGCTGGCGGAGCTGCTCCGTGGCCGGTTGCCGGCACTGGCCGGCGGGCAGCTGCGCATCGCCCACCTGCTGCTCGCCGATCCGGAAGGCACGGCCTACCGCGGCATCGCGGAGGCTGCACGGCTGCTGGAGGTCCGCGAGTCCTCGGTGACCCGGTTCGCGAACATGCTGGGGCTGCCCGGTTATCCCGACATCATGGAGCTGTGCCGCGGGTGGGTCGCCGAGCAGGCGCAGCTCGCGCGGCGCACCGAACAGGCCGGTGAGGTGGAGTCGCCGGGCGGGTTGCTGTCCGCGGCGCTGGAACAGGAACAGGCCAACCTCGCCCGCACGTTCGGCCGCATCGACCGCCCGTCCTGGCTGCGCGCGGTGGAACTGCTCGCCGGCGCGCCACGGGTGCACGTCATCGGGCTGCGTGAGTCACGCGGCGTGGCCGATCTGGCCGCGCAACGACTGCACGAGATCCGGCCCGCCGTGCACCAGCTCGGCCGCGGTTCGCTGCCGGACGAGCTGGCGGAACTACACGAGGGCGAGGTGCTGCTCGCGATCTCGGTGCGCCGCTACGCTGCCGACACGGTGCGAGCCGCCGGATACGCCGGGGAAACCGGCCTGCCGGTGGTGGCGCTGACCGACAACCCGGCCGCGCCACTGGCCGGGACCGCGGACGTCGCGCTCTACGCGGAAACCAGCGGGGTCTCGCGCAGCCGCTCGCTGACCGCGCTCACCGCCCTCGCCCAGGCCCTCGTCACCGAGGTGGCGATCCGGCTGGGCGATCCGAAGCCGGACCACGCCCTGCTCGACGCCCTGCGCTTCTACCACTGACGGCGACCGGGGCCGCCCTCCGCGGAGGGCGGCCCCGGTCGGCCCGGTTCACTAGCGCCGGTCGGTGACTGTTCCGCTGGGGTACCACTGGATGTAGCCCCACTGGAAGTTGTTGCGGCGGCCGCCGGCGGAGGGGAACTCGCCGGAGGTGGGATAACCGAGGTAGGAGCGTTCCCAGCCCAGCGCGGCCCATCGCTGCCGGATCGCGCCGTACACCTCGTGCGCGCCCGTCGACGGCGAGAAGTAGATCGATGCCGCCTTGTCGAAGTGGTTGTACTTGCCCCGCCCGTCCGGCGCGGTCAGCTCGTCGGTGACCGGGTAGCCCATCGGGCCGGTTTCCCAGCCGGTCTGCTGCCACACCTGCCGGATCAGGCCCCAGACCGAGTGGGCGCCGTTCGCGGGCGTCCAGTAGACAGAACCCTCCCGGCTGAAGTGGTTGAAGCGGCCCACACCGTCCGGAGTGGACAGCTCATCGGTGACCGGGTAGCCGAGCGGGCCCGCCTCCCAGCCGTGTTCCGCCCACTTCTGCCGGATCACACCCCAGATGGCGTGGGCTCCGGTGCCCGGCGAGAAGTACACCGAGGCGGCCAGCGTGCCCGGCGTGCCGGCGAAGTGGTTGTAGCGGCCCGTGCCGTCGGGCGTGGTCAGCTCGTCCGTCGCCGGCGCGCCGAACCGGGTGTGACCGCCCAGCTCCAGGTACTTGCCGAGGATCGCGCCGTGGACCTCGTGCACACCGGTCTGCGCGGACCAGTACATCCGGCCGTGCGCGTAGACCCGGTACCGCACGTTGCCGTCCTGCACCTCCGGTGCGGCCGGCGCGCCGAGCAGCGCCCGCACGGCGGGGTCGCTCGTGTACCGCTGGTCGATCGCCGTCGCGTAGTTCGCAGTCAGCGTCGAGTCGGCGGTGACCGTCAGCGTGCGGGTCCGGGCCGCCGGACCGTCGGCCCAGGCGGTGAACCGGGACACCCCGTCCGCGGCCGTCTCCGCGGCCACCACGTCCAGTGTGACGCCCTCGGTGACCAGCGCACTGTTCACACCGCCCTCGGACGGGATCTGCAGCGACGCGGGCACGTTCGACTTCAGCGTCAGCCGGTGCCGCCGCGGCCAGGCCGTGTAGCTGGTGCTGGTGGACACGCCCGCGCTGTCGGTGGTCGTGGCGGTCAGGACCATGCGCGAATCGGGGTGGTCGGTGAACGGGAGGCGGAAGGCCGAGCCGCTCGCCCCGACGCCGGGATGCGAGTGGCAGGTCGCCTCTTCCGGGCAGTGCAGCACGGTGCTGGTCCAGTTGACCTGGAGCGGGCCGTCCTCGGCGTCCGTCGCGGTCGCCGCGAGCGACACCTGCTCGCCGATCGCGAAGTCCTTCGCGGCCGGTTCGGTCAGCGTGATCACCGGGGTGTGGTTGGCCGGTGCCACGGTGAACGACGTGGTGCCGGACCCGCCCAGCGGGTCGCGCACGGTCAGCGTCGCAGTGTACGGGCCGTCGCCCGGGTACCGGTGGGTCGCGGTCACGCCGCTGCCGGTCGCGCCGTCGCCGAAGTCCCACGCGTAGGTCAGGGCGTCGCCGTCGTAGTCGGTCGACTGGGACGCGTCGAAGGTCACCGTGCGGGTGGCCGGGTCGGCCGTCGTGGCCGCCTTCGCCACCGGGGTCGTGTTGCCCGTGACGTAGCTCAGCCGGCGCAGGTTGCCGCTGTAGATGTCGGCGTACACGATGTCGCCGTTCGGTGCCGCGGCGAACTTGACCGGACCACCGATTCCGGTGGCGAGCGGTGGGTCCTGCGGCACCTTGGTGAGCGTGCCGGCCGAATCCCAGCGCGCGGTCCACAGCTTCTTGCCCACGTAGTCGCCGAAGAAGAAGGCGCCCCGGTACTCGGCCGGGTAACTGGATCCGGTGTAGACGATCCCGGCGGTGACGCTGTTGCCCTGGTTGGTGGCGTTCCCGTGGTGGTACTCCCACAGCGGCGGTGTGTTGGTCACCGACGCGCAGCCCGGCAGGTCCGCGTAGCCCGGGGTGCGGTGGTTGCCCTCCCAGCACGGCCACGCGTAGTTGCGGCCGGGCTGCACCAGGTCCAGCTCCTCCCACTCGTTCCAGCCGACGTCACCGGCGACGGGCAGGCCGCTGCTGGGATCGAGGCCGAACCGGAAGGGGCTGCGGAACCCGCTGGCGAACACCCGGCTGCGGGCCGATGCCGGGTTCGCGGCGTCGTAGTAGGGGTTGCCCGGCACACCGGCGCCGGTGGCCGTGAGGTGCAGGATCTTGCCCTGGAGGCTGTCGCGGTCGACCGCCTTGAGGGCGTTCTCGTCGACCCGGGTGTAGTCGGCGTTGTCGCCGGTCGACACCCACAGCGTGCCGTCCGCGGCGGCGATCAGGCCGGTCATGCCGTGCACGTCGGAGCCGCCGGGCAGGTCGATCAGCGTCTGCTCGCCGGTGATCCCGGACGGCTCGGGCGAACCCGTGACCGTCCACCTCGCCAGCCGCAGCGTGAAGGTGCTGCCGGACGGCACCGAACGGATCAGGTAGATGGTCTTCGAGGTGGCGTAGTCGGGTGCCACCGCGACGCTGACCAGGCCGAGATCGCCCTGGTTGCGCACACTCAGGGCGCGCAGGGTGCGGGTGGTCGTGCCGTCGGCGGCGGTCCAGTTGAGCTTGCCGCTCTTGCCGGTGCTCAGGAAGCCACCGTCGGGCAGGTAGGCGAAATCGGTGAGGTCGAAGGCGTTCTGCCCGGTCGGCTGGTCCAGCAGCGCGAAGCCGGGCGGCGGGGCGGCTGCGGCCGGCGGCGCCGACAGCGCCGTAACCAGGCCCAACGTGATCAGTGTGGTGCCGAGGAGCGCGAAGAGACGTCTGATTGGCCACCGAGAGTGCATGTATCCCCCTTCCGGGCGTTCGCTTCCTCTTCGCCCGGAAGGGGGCTTTCGTTGCCACGAGTTATTGATCCGTGATGCGAGAGGTTTTTCATGAAAGCGCTCTCGCTGGCCGCTCCGGTCTGTTGTGGACAGTCAAGCCGGTGCGCCGGCCCTGGTCATCGCCCGCAGAGGAACCACAGCGTGCAGCTCGGCGGTGTCCACCGCGGCGGGGTGGTCGTGGTGACGCGGCCGGTGGGCGTGCCGGTCTGGCTCGCGCTGCCCGGGCCCGGCGTGGGGGTGGGCAGCGCGCCCGACGACGGGGGTACGGCCGAACCGGTGACGGTGACCGTTCCGGTCGGGGTCTCGGCACCCGCCTTCGTGGACCGCGGGATGCCCTCGCCCGGCTCGAGCGGGCCGCGGGACTCGTTGGTGACCACGATGCGGGACGAGCTGTTGGTGCGTTCGGTGGGCTTCGGGTTCTCCGGAACACCGCCGCCGCCGAGGCCACCGGTGGGCCCGGCCGGGAGGCTGATCAGTGCCGAGTCGGTGCCGGTCGGCGTGTCCGCGCCGACCTTGACCAGGATCGCGGCGAGCCCGCAGCCCAGCACGACCGCCAGCATGACCGCCACCACCTGGAAGCGGGAACGCGGCGCCCGCGGCTCTTCCGTCCGGCCCTCGCGTTCCAGCAGTTCGGCCACCGACACTTCGTCGTTCACCGGACCCACCTCTCGAACGCGAAGTCATACCCACAGTTGCGCGCATTTGTACCGCAACCGGGTGAAGGTAAAGCTGTTGGGGCAGCGAAAATGCTGCCTGCATTACTGTCGGTGCTGGGAAATCGCACCGAGCAACTGCCGCAGGCCCGCAATGGCACGGGCGAAGGAGTCGGGGGAGCTGGTGGCGCGAGCGAGCACGTAGCCGCCTTGCACGACCGCCGCGATGGCTGCCGCGGTGGCGTCCGGGTCGAGGCCCGCGGGCAGCTCGTCGTGGCGCACACCGTCGGCGACCACCCCGGCGAGCCGCTGCCGCAGCCAGTCGAACGTCTCGTGCACCGGCTGCCGGAGGTCCTCGTTCGCCACGATGTCCGGGTCTTGGGCCAGCCGCCCGAGCCGGCAGCCGCGCAGGATGTCCCGTTCGCGCAGCAGGTAGGCGTCGATGCGCTCCAGTGCGGTGCCCCGGCCGCCGAGCGCCGTCTCGGCCTCGGCCCGCAGCTCGGCGGCGCTGCGCTGGATGGCGGCGAGCGCCAGGTCGGCCTTGCCGGCGAAGTGGTGGTACATGCTGCCCTGGCCGGCCTGCGCGTGCTGCTGGATGGCCTTCGGGCTGGTGCCGACGTATCCGCGGTCCCACAGCAGCTCCTGCGTGCTGCGGATCAGGCGCTCGGCGGTGTCCGGCATGTCCACGGCATCACTGTACCTACGGGTAGGTACGGCGGATCAGAGCAGTTCGGGGGCGTGCTCGCGCACTGCGGCGAGGACCTCGGCCACGCTCGGGTTGACCATCGCGGCCGGGCCGACGAACACCGTCGGCACCGTTTCGTTGCCGTTCGCGACCTCGCGCACGCGCTCGGCTGCGCCCGGTTCCTCCCAGATGTTCACCTCGGTGAACGGCAGGCCGGCCCGCTCCAGGCCCGCGCGCAGCGCCATGCAGAAGCCGCAGCCGGGGCGCCAGTAGAACTCGACCGCGCGCTCAGTGTTCATACGTCCAGGTTAACCGGCACCCGGGATCGTTGCCGAGCAGTGATCTTGCGACAAGTAACACGAAAGGGTGATAGATCGAAAAAACAGGCGCAGCGTGACGAACCCGTCCCGCTTCAGCGTGGCACGGGAGGCCCGTTGTTTCGACAGTACTACCACTCTGCCCGAATTCTGTTACTCTTCGTGATCGGTGCGCTGGTCGCTGCCGGCACGCCGGTCGCCTTCGCGGACAACGTGACGGCGGGCCATGACGCTCTGCGCACCGGCTGGGACGACGACGAGGCCGGGCTGGCGCCGTCACAGGTGAGCGCCACCGACTTCGGCCAGCTGTTCGCGGCCCAGCTCGACGGCCAGATCTACGCCCAGCCGATCGTCGCGAACGGGGTCGTCATCGCGGCCACCGAGAACAACCACGCGTACGGCCTCGACCCGGTCACCGGCGCACAGAAGTGGCACGCCTCGTTCGGCAAGCCCTTCGCCGCGGCTACCGTCAGCTGCCAGGACCTGGCGCCGAACATCGGCGTCACCTCGACCCCGGTCTACGACCCGTCCAGCGGCACGGTCTACTTCACCGCCAAGGTCGACGACGGCCCGGACGCCCAGCACCCGCACTGGTACCTGCACGCGCTGGACGCCAAGACCGGTGCGGAACGCTCCGGTTTCCCGGCCACGATCAAGGGCGCGCCGAGCAACAACCCGGCCGTCCCGTTCAACCCGATGACCGCGATGCAGCGGCCCGGCCTGCTGCTGCTCGACGGCGTCGTCTACCTGGGCTTCGCCAGCCACTGCGACCGCACCCCGTACGTCGGTTACGTCGTGGGTGTCAACGCGACCAGCGGCGCGCAGACCGCGATGTGGGCGACCGAGGCCGCCGCCTCCGACGAGGGCGGCATCTGGCAGTCCGGATCGGGTCTGGTCTCCGACGGCCCCGGCCGGATCATCGTGGCCACCGGCAACGGCGTCGCACCCGCGCCCGGCCCCGGTGACCAGCCGCCGGCCACGCTCGGCGAATCCGTCGTGCGGCTGCAGGTCGGTGCGGACGGCAACCTGACGCCGGTCAGCTTCTTCAGCCCGCACGACAACACCAAGCTCAACCAGGACGACGCCGACCTCGGGTCGGGCGGCCCGATGGCGATCCCGTCGCGGTACGGCAACACCAACCACCCGCGCATGGTGGTGCAGATCGGCAAGGACGGGCGCCTGTACCTGCTCGACGCCGACCACCTCGGCGGTTCCGGCCAGGGCCCGAACGGCGGCGACGCCGTGGTCGGCGTGACCGGCCCGTTCCAGGGTGTCTGGGGCCGCCCGGCGTTCTGGGGCGGCGACGGCGGTTACGTCTACGTCGTCGGCGCCGGCGGCCCGCTGCGCGCGTTCAAGTACAACTCGGCCGCTCCATCGCTGACCTCGGTCGGCAACACCGCGGACAACTTCGGCTACACCTCCGGCTCGCCGGTGGTCACCTCGAGCGGCACCGCATCCGGTTCGGCGCTGGTCTGGGTCATCTACACCACCGGCCCGACTGGGGCGAACGCCCAGCTGCGGGCCTACGACCCGGTGCCGGTCAACGGCGTGCTCAAGCTCCGGTACTCGGCTCCGATCGGCACCTCGAGCAAGTTCTCCGTACCCGGCACCGACGGCGGCCGCGTCTACGCGGGCACCCGCGAGGGCAAGCTGTACGGCTTCGGCCGCCCGACCACCGCGGTGCTCGCCACCAAGCCCTACGACTTCGGCTCCGTGCCGGTCGGGCAGACGGCGAACGCGACGGTCACGGTGACCGCGAACCGGGACCTGACGGTGACCGGCGTGTCCACCGAGGCGCCGTTCTCGGTGAACCTGACCACGCCGGTGACGCTGACGAAGGGCCAGACGCTGTCCGTCCCGGTCCAGTTCACGCCCACCACGTGGGGCGGGGCCACCGGCAGCCTGACCTTCACCACCGACGCCGGCACCGCCGCGCTCGACCTGCACGGCCAGGGCACCCAGCCCGGCCTCGGGGCGAACCCGTCCGCGCTCGACTTCGGCGCCGTGCGCACCGGCGCGGCCAAGGAACTCGGCGTCAACATCGTCAACACCGGCACCACGCCGGAGACGATCACCGGGGTCACCGCGCCCACCGGTGCGTTCACGTCGGAGAACCTGCCCGCCGCGGGCACCGTGCTGCAACCGGGCGCGTCGCTGACCGTCTCGGTCGTCTACACGCCCACCAGCGGCACGGACAGCGGGGTGGCGGAGAGCTCGAAGTTCAGCGTGACCAGCGACCAGGGTTCGGTGACCGTCCCGCTCAAGGCGACGGCGCTGTCCGGACAGCCGCAGCTCACGCTCGAGCCGGAACTGGTCGACTACGGCATCGTCCCGGTCGGCAAACCGGTGACGAAGACGTTCACGATCGCCAACACCGGCACCGTGCCGCTGACCGTCACCAAGGCCAAGGCGCCCGAGGGCGTGTTCCACACCGACACACCGCTGGCGGAGGGCCAGGTCCTCGCGCCCGGCGACGAGCTGCAGCAGACGGTGACGTTCACGCCCACCGACGCCTACCCGGCGACGGCGCAGTACCAGGTGACCGGCGACGACGGCCGGGGCGCGCAGATCGTGACCCTGACCGGGAACATGGACCCGATCACCGACTACTACAACAAGCTCGGCGGTGCGCGGGGTTCGGTCCTGAGCGACCCGGTGTCCGGCCAGTACCCGACCGCCAACGGCGGTGAGGCGCAGGACTTCCGCGGCGGCACCATCTACTGGTCGCCGAACACCGGTCCGCACGCCGTGCTGGGGGACATCCTCGCCAAGTACAAGGCGATGGGCGGTCCGTCGAGCACGCTGGGCTACCCGGTCACCGACGAGCTGGTCACGCCGGACGGCATCGGCCGGTTCAACCACTTCGAGCAGGCCGCCGGCGGGTCGATCTACTGGTCGCCGGCCACCGGGGCGCACGCCGTCCAGGGCGCGATCCGGGCGAAGTGGGCCGCGCTCGGCTGGGAGGCCGGCGGCCTCGGCTACCCGGTCACCGACGAGCTGGTCACGCCGGACGGCACCGGCCGGTTCAACCACTTCAGCAAGTCGGCCTCGGTCTACTGGTCGCCCAGCACCGGCGCCCACGCGATCGTGGGCCAGATCCGGGACAAGTGGGCCGCGCTCGGCTGGGAGGCCGGCGGCCTCGGCTACCCGGTGACCGACGAGCTCGGCACACCCGACGGTGTCGGCCGGTTCAACCACTTCAGCAAGGACGGCTCGATCTACTGGACCCCGTCCGGCGGCGCGCACAACATCTGGGGTGCGATCCGGCAGGTGTGGCAGCAGACCGGTTGGGAGGCCGGACCGCTGGGTTACCCGGCCACCGACGAGCTGGTCGCCCCGGACGGCACCGGCCGGTTCAACCACTTCAGCAAGTCGGCGTCGATCTACTGGTCGCCGTCGACCGGCGCGCACGAGCTCTACGGCGCGATCCGGGACCGCTGGGCGCGGCTGGGCTGGGAGAAGTCCTACCTGGGTTACCCGACCTCCGGTGAGTTCGCCGCGGACGGCGGGCGGCGGAACAACTTCCAGTGGGGTTACATCCAGTGGTACCCCAGTGGATCCGTCGTGGACCGGCGCTACTGAGGTGAGCGGGGAGGCCATCCGCCCGGGTGGCCTCCCCGCTGCTCACGGGATGACCTTGCGCTTGCGCAGCTCGTCGAAGATCGACAGGAACATGCCCTCGGTGTCGACGAACTCGTGGAAACCGAACCGCCGGGCCTTCGAGCCGTCGGCGATCACGTCGTAGTCCCAGCCGAATACGAAGTCGCCGAAGCGCCACGAGGACACCTCGTCGTACGACGGCTGGAGCCCGTACCGGTCGCGCATCGCGTTCCACAGCGGTTCCTTGTCCGCCATCACGGTCTCCAGCGACATCTGCAGCGGCGGTGCGACCTCCAGATCGAACCAGCGGGCGAGCTTCGGCCACAGCTCGCTCCACCGGAACAGGTCACCGTTGTTGATGTTGAACGCCTGGTTGGCGCAGCGCTCGTCCGTCGCCGCCCACACCGTCGCCTTCGCGAGCAGACCGGCGTCGGTCATCTCCAGCAGCGAGGTGTAGGCGCCCGGCTTGCCCGGGAACCGCAGCGGCACCCCGAGTTCCTTCGAGATCGACGCGTAGACCGCGATCACCGTGGCCAGGTTCATCGGGTTGCCGAGCGCGAACCCGCACACCACCGACGGCCGCAGCGCCGACCACGTCCACGCCTTGCCCTGCTGTCGCTGTTCCAGGAAGTTCTGCTGGTCCACATTGAACTCCGGCGGCATGTGCCCGGCATCGTCCTCGCGCGCCGGGGTCCGGAACGGGCCGAGGTGCGCGCCGTAGACCTTGTAGCCCTGCATCAGGCTGACGTGCCGCAACCCGCGCGCGACGGGTTCGATCGCGTCCACGAGGTTGACCAGCATGCCGACGTTCGGCGGCACCAGCTCGGCCCACGTCGGCTTGTCCTGGTAGGCGGCGTAGAAGACGTGGGTCACGTCGGTCAGCCCGGCGAGCGCGTCCCGCGTGCCGGCGGGATCCAGCAGGTCGACCGCGATGTGGCGGACGCGCCCGCGGTCCGGTGCGCCGCGCCGGGACAGCCCGACGACGTCCCAGTCACCGAGCGAGACCAGGTGCTCGACGAGGTTGCGACCGATGACCCCGTTCGCCCCGGCGACCAGGGCGACCTTGCGTTCGTTGCTCATGATCCCAGCGTGCGCCGGGCTCGCTGATAAGTCGAAGTCCCGTTGGTCAGGGGAGGTATGAGCAACGTTTATGGACCGCGGAGGGCGCCTGCTCAGCCCCAGGTCCGCCCGGTGATCCGCTCGTACACCTCGATGTAGCGGTTGCGGGTGGTCTCGACGACGTCGGCCGGGATCTCCGGCGCGGGCGGGGTCTTGTCCCAGCCGGTGCCGCTGACCCAGTCGCGCACGTACTGCTTGTCGAAGGAGAACTGCGGGCGGCCGGGCTGCCAGCGGTCGGCGGGCCAGAACCGCGACGAGTCGGAGGTGAGGACCTCGTCGCCGAGGGTCAGCACCCCGTCGGCGTCCCAGCCGAACTCGAGCTTGGTGTCGGCCACGATGATCCCGTTCGCGGCGGCCCGCTCGGCTCCCGCGCGGTAGATCGCCAGCGTCAGCTCGCGCAGGCGCTCGGCGGTTTCGCGGCCTTCCTGGGCGATCACGTCGTCGAAGGTGATGAATTCGTCGTGCCCCTCGGTCGCCTTGGTGGTCGGCGTGAAGATCGGCTCCGGCAGTTTGCTGCCCTCGACCAGCCCGGGCGGCAGCTGGACGCCCGACACCGTGCCCCGCTTCTGGTACTCCTTGAGACCGAGCCCGGTCAGGTAACCGCGGGCGATGCACTCGACCTGCACCATCTTCAGCGGCTTGACGCGGACCGCGCGGCCGGCGAACTCCTCGGGGACCTCGGTGGACACCACGTGGTTGGGCACGATGCCGCTCAGGTGCTCGAACCACCACAGCGACAGCTGGGTGAGCAGCTTGCCCTTGTCCGGCACCGGGGTGGGCATCACCACGTCGTAGAGGGAGATCCGGTCGGAGGCGACCAGCACGATGTCGTCGCCGTCTTCGTAGAGCTCCCGGACCTTGCCCGCGTAGATGTGCTTCATGGTTCTCATCCCGTGTCGCCGATTTCGCCGCGCTCATCCTACGGTGCTGCTCAGCGACCGTTGACCTCGACATTACTGGAGGTCCTAGCTTGGGGATCATGGAACGGATTCCCTGGCCCGTGTGGCGGATCTCCCTGGTGATCGTCTTCGGCGCCTTCGTGGGCATGCTCGACTCGTCACTGGTCAACGTCGGGCTCGACCGGATCGGCGCCAACCTGGGCGCAACCCTGGACGAGGTGCAGTGGGTCTCCACGGCCTACCTGATCGCGCTCGCGGTGTCGCTGCCGCTGTGCGGCTGGCTCAGCCGGAAGGTCGGCGTGGGCCGGCTGTGGCTGGGCGCCTTCGCGGCGTTCACCGTGGCGTCCGGCTTGTGCGCGCTGGCCGGGAACGTCGAGTGGCTCGTCGTGCTGCGGGTCGTGCAGGGCCTGGCCGCCGGGCTGCTGACCCCGGCCGGGCAGACCGTCCTGGGGCAGGCCGTCGGCCCGCAGCGGCTGGGGCGGGTGATGAGCATCCTCGGCATCGCGGTGAGCAGTGCCCCCGCGATCGGCCCGACCGTCGGCGGGGTGCTGCTGGACTCGCTGTCCTGGCAGTGGCTGTTCCTGATCAACCTGCCGATCGGTGCGATCGGTGTCGCGCTCGGGCTCAGGTACGTGCCGCGCGGCGAGCCCGGCACCCCGGGCCGCCTGGACTGGACCGGCTTCGCGTTGATCGGGCTCGGGCTGCCGCTGTTCGTGTACGCGCTGAGCGCCGTCGGTGAGGGCGGCGGCGGGATCAAGCCGGCGGTGCTGGTGTCGCTCGTGCTGGGGGCGGCGGGCCTGGTGGCCTTCGCGCTGCGGTCGTGGCGGCGCGAGCGGCCGCTGCTGGACCTCACGCTGTTCCGCAACCGGGTGTTCACGGCCGGGACGGTGTCCAGCCTGTTCATCGGCGCGGCGATGTTCGGTGCGATGCTGCTGTTCCCGCTGTACTTCCAGATCCTGCGCGGCGCCGGCGTGGTGGCCACCGGGCTGTCGCTGCTGTCGCTCGGCCTGGGCACGATGGTGGTGATGCCGCTGGCCGGGTGGCTGACCGACCGGCACGGCGGCGGGATCGTGGCGCTCGCCGGCGGGGTCGGCACGGTGCTCGTCACGGTGCCGTTCGCCTTCCTCGGCGCCGATGCCGATCCGGTGCTGCTGCAGGTGCTGTTGTTCCTGCGCGGCATGGCGCTGGCGCTGTCCGCGTCCCCGGCCGGCACCGCCGCGTTCGCCTCGGTGCGGCGCGAACAGCTTCCGGACGCCACCACGACGCTGAACATCCTGATGCGCGTGGGCGGCGCGGTCGGGGGCGCGACGATCGCGGTCGTGCTGTCCCGCCTGCTGCCCACCGGGGCCGAGCACGCCTTCCAGGTCGCGTTCTGGTGGCTGACCGGGGCATCCGTGGCGGCGCTGGCCGCCGCGTGGTGGCTGTGGCGGGTGCAGTGGCATGAGCGGATCCAGCCGGCCGTGGTGCCGGCATAAGCTGAGGTCATGACGCTGCGGCAGCTGGAGTACCTGGTGACGATCGTGGACACCGGTTCGTTCACACGGGCCGCCGAGCTGCTGCACGTGACGCAGCCCGCGTTGTCGCACCAGGTGCGGGCGCTGGAGCGGGCCACCGGCGGACCGCTGCTGGAACGGCTGCCCCGATCGGTGCGGCTGACGCCGATGGGCCGCGCGATGCTGCCACACGCGCGGGCCACCCTGGCCGCGGCGCAGAAGTCCGTGTCCGCCGCCCGGCAGGCGGCGGGCCTGCAGTGCGGCGAGATCATGGTCGCGACCGTCTACTCGCTGAGCCTGGGCGTGCTGCCGCCGGTGCTCAAGGCGTGGCGGCGCGCCCATCCCGGCGTGCACGTGCGGCTGTTCGAGCACCGGCACGCCGGGGAGCTCGCCGAGGCGATGGCGCAGGGACAGGCCGACCTCGCCGTCGGCCCGGAACCGTCCGATTGGGACGGTCCGGTGCACCCGCTCGGCGAGGAGGAGTTCGTCGTGGTGGTGTCCCCGGACGACCCGGCAGCCGGTGCGACCCGGGTGCGGCTCGCGGACCTCGCCGACCGGGAGTGGGTCCACTACGCGCCCGGCAACGGTCTGGCGGACCTGCTGGACCAGGTGTGCGGAGCGGCCGGGTTCCAGCCGCGCGCCGCGGTCCGGACCGAGCAGACGGCCGCGGCGCCGTCACTGGCCGCGGCCGGCCTCGGCCCGGCGCTGGTGCCGGCGAACGTGCTGCCGGCGCGGTTCCCCGGGCACCTCCTGCGGCCCGACCCACCCGTGCGGCGCGCGGTGACCGCCTACACCCGCCCGGCCGCCGATCCGGTGACCTCGGCGTTCACCGACCTCCTCCGCCGGAAGGCGATCCTCGTGCCGGGCCACGTCGAGCGGTGCCTCGGCTGAGCCTGCCGCGCTATATTCCAGCCTGCCGACCGACTGGGAGGGTCGATGGAGGAGAGCCCCTGGCCGTCCGACGAGGCGCTCCGGGCCTGGGTGCACTACCTGGGCGCGCACACGCTGGTGGAACGCGCCATCGAACGGCACCTGCACGACGCCGCCGGCATCTCCCACGCGGAGTACGAGATCCTGGCGCGGCTCGACGGCGCGCCCGGCCGCCGGATGCGCATGGGCGAGCTGGCCGCCGTGTTGTTCTCACCGGGCAGCAGGCTCAACTACCGGATCAACCGCCTGGCCGGCCTCGGCTGGGTCCGCCGGGAACAACACCCGACGGACCGCCGCGGCCTCTACGCCGTGCTGACCGGCGCGGGGGCGGACTTCCTGCACGGCGTCGCACCCGGCTACCGGCAGGCCGTGCACGACGCCGTGATCGCCCCCCTCACCGGCGACGAGTTCGCGGAACTCGGCCGGATCAGCCGCAAGCTGTTCCAGCACCACCTCGCCCGCGGGAACTAGGGCACCAGGACCAGGCGCCCGCGCAGACCGCCCGCAGCGAACCGGGCCGCGGCCTTGGCCGCCTCGGCCAGCGGCAGGGTTTCGGCCACCCGGAGCGTCAAGTGGCCCGCGGCGGCGAGACGGGACAGCCCGGTCAGCGCGGTCCCGTCGGCCGCGATCCGCACCGGCTGGATCCGGATGCCGCGGTAGTTGTCCGGGCCGTTGCCGATCACGGCGGCGAACGCGCCCCCGTCCCGCACCGCGTCCAGCGCGGCGTACCCGAGCACCGCGGCGTCGAGGACACCGTCGACCCCGCCCGGTACCCGCTTGCGGACCCCCTCGGCGAGGATTTCCGTCCGCGGCACGAAGAACTCGGCTCCGAAACCGCGGACCGCCTCCTCGTCGTGTTCGCCCGCGGCGGCCACGACCCGCAGGCCGCGCAACGCCGCCAGCTCGACCGCGAACCCGCCGACCCCGCCGGCCGCCCCGGTCACCAGGAGCGTCTGGCCGGTCTTGAGGTTCAGGGCGTCCAGGGCCTGCAGCGCGGTGAGCGCGTTCAGCGGCAGGGTCGCCGCCGCCACCGGGTCGATGCCGGCCGGGGCCGGTGCCACCGCGGCGGCGTCCAGGACGATCTGCTCGGCCCACGCGCCCTGCGGATCGGCCAGGCGCGCCCGCAGCCCGATCACCGGGTCACCGGGCGCGAACGCCACGCCGGCGCCGGCTTCCTCGACCACGCCGGCGACGTCCCAGCCGATCGCGGCCCGCCCGGCCGGGACGACGCCGGTCCCGGCGAACAGGCCGGCCGCGGTGGCGAGGTCCACCGGGTTCACGGTGGTGGCCGACACCCGGATCCGCACCTGACCGGGTCCGGGAACCGGAACCGGTACGTCCACGACCTTCAGAACCTCGGGACCGCCGAACTCCTCGACGACGACAGCACGCATTTTCGTCTCCTCCGGAAATTTTTCGATGGCGTGTGCAGTCGTGGAGAACGAGCGGGACGAACCGCCGCATCCCGCCGCACGGCACGCACTTTCAAGTGCGTAGGACACCCGGAGGTGCCATGGCGACCCTGACCGCCGCGCAGCGCAGGCAGCAGGACCGCGCGGCCTATGACGCGTTCCTGGCCGCCTGCCCCGCGCGCAAGGTGCTCGAGCGGATCAGCGACAAGTGGGTCACCCTCGTGCTCGCCGCGCTGGGCGACGGCCCGAAGCGCTACCGCGACCTGACCCGGATCATCGCGGGCGCGAGCCAGAAGATGCTGACGCAGACGTTGCGCGCGCTGGAACGCGACGGGCTGGTCGCGCGGACCGTGACCGCGGAGGTCCCGGTCCGCGTCGACTACGAGCTCACCGAGCTGGGCCGGAGCCTGCACGCCGTGGTGCGGCAGCTCAAGGACTGGGCGGAGTGCCACATCGCGGAGATCGAGCAGGCGCGCACCGCTTACGACTCCTGAGGCAGCCGGGCCAGGAAGTCCGCCAGGACGGCGTCGAACTCGGCGGTGCGTTCCAGGTTCGGCAGGTGCGCGGCACCGGCGATGACCGCCAGCTCGGATCCGGGGACGCTCGCGTGCAGGAACTCCGCTTCGGCCACCGGGGTGTACTCGTCCTGGTCGCCGACGACGACCAGGGTGGGCACGCCGACGCCGGCCAGCGTCGGCACGTAGTCGGGGCGTTCGGCCCGGCCCCGCAGCGCGGCGGCGGCGCCCTCCGGCGAGGTGCCGCGCATCATGCGGTGGACGTGCTCGGCGACGTCCGGCATGGCCTCGACGTTGGCCGGCGCCACCATCTTCGTCAGGACCTCGTCGGCGTACGGCCGGAGTCCTTCTCGGAGCAGTCGGTCCGCCATCTCGGTGCGGTTGCGCCTGCCCGCGGCGGTCTCCGCGCGCGGTGAGGTGTCGGCGAGGACCAGGCCGCGGATGCGATCCGGAAACAGCCGGTGGCACTCCATCACGATCTGGCCGCCCATCGACAGCCCCGCCAGGACGAACCGGTCCACAGTCAGCCGGTCGAGCAGGGCGGCCAGGTCGCGGGCGAACGTCGCCAGCGGGGTCTTGCCCGGCACGACTGTCGTCTCGCCGTACCCGCGCAGGTCCGGGGCGACGACCCGCCAGCCCCGCGCGCTGAAGTGGTCCAGCTGCGGCTCCCACATCGAGCGGTCGAACGGGTGCCCGTGGACCAGGACCAGCGCCGGTCCGGATCCCTTGTCGTCGTAGCCTGCGGTGATCTCGCCGATCTCGATCGAACTCATGGCGATGACGGTAAGTGCGCTGATAGAATCGGTGCAATAAAAACATTGCTCTCGGTGCAAAGGTGGAGTGGGTTGGTGCGGGACTACCGGGTGATCGCCGACGCGGTCGCGGCCGACATCGCCGCCGGACGGCTTCGGCCGGGGGACCAGTTGCCCCCGCAGCGCCGGTTCGCGCGGCAACGGGGCATCGCGGTGTCCACCGCGGCCCGGGTCTACGGCGAGCTGGTCCGGCGCGGGCTGGCCGTCGGCGAGACCGGGCGGGGCACGTTCATCCGGGCCGCCCGGCCGAAGCCGGAGTCCGCGCTGGCCGAACCGGCGGCCGCGACGGTCGACCTGGAGCTGAACTTCCCGATGCTGCCCGGGCAGCCCGAGCTGATCGCCGCGAGCCTCGGGCCGGCGCTGCGGCCGGACCTGCTCGCCCAGGGGCTGGGGCCGTCGGTGGTGACGGGCGGCGCGCAGGCGCGGGCGGAGGCCGTGCCGGTACTGGCGCGCGGCGGGTGGTCGCCCGATCCGGCAGACCTGCTGTTCACCGGGAACGGCCGCCAGGCGATCGCCGCCGCGATCGCCGCGCTGGTGCCGCCCGGCGAGCGGCTGGGGGTCGAGGCGCTGACCTACCCGGTGGTGAAGGGCATCGCGGCCCGGCTCGGGGTCACGCTGGTGCCGCTGGAGGTCGACGAGCACGGGCTCGTGCCGGACCTGCCGCCGCGGCTGCGTGCGATCTACCTGCAGCCGGCGGTGCACAACCCGCTGGGTGTGACGATGCCGGATGCCCGGCGTGCGGAGGTGGTCGAGGCGGCGCGGGCGCGGGACCTGCCGCTGATCGACGACGGCATCAACGGCTTCCTGCGGCCGGATGTGGCGCCGCTGGCGGCGCTCGCGCCGGAGCGGACGGTGGTGCTGGACAGCCTGTCGAAGCGCTTGGCGCCCGGGCTGACGCTCGGATTCGTGGTGGCGCCACCGGCGCTGCGGGAGCGGCTGACGGCGGCGGTGCGGTCGGGCGGCTGGGCGGCGGCGCAGTTCCCGTTGACCGCCGCAACGAGGCTGATGGGTGACGGCACCGTGGCGAAGATCGAAAGCGCGAAGCGCGACGACGCCGCGGCGCGGCAGGAGCTGGTTCGGTCGCGGCTGGCCGGCTTCGCCGTGTCGGCGGACCCACGCGCGTACCACTGCTGGTGGCGGCTGCCGGAACCGTGGCGGGCGGAAACGTTCGTGGCGGCCGCCGCGCGGCGCGGCATCGCCGTCACCCCGGCCGCGGCGTTCGCCGTGACCCCCGGCCGGGCCCCCACGGCCGTGCGGCTGGCGCTGTCCGCCCCGCCGGCCGATGTGCTCGCCACGGCGCTCGGCACGCTGGCCGAACTGGCCCGCTCCAGCCCCGAGGACACCGGCATGGAGTGACTCGCCGCGCGGGAAGGCGCCACCGCGCCTAGGTTCGGAAGCCATGACCAGCCAAGAATCCGGACCGCGCGGCCTCGCCGCAGATTTGCGGGACGCGATCGCGCCGCGGACCGTGCTGCTCGTGCTCGGCGTGCTGCTCCTGCAGCTCGGCTTCATCCTGTCCTACGTCGGCGCCTTCCACAGTCCGTCGCCGCACCGGGTGGCGGTCGCCGTGGTCGGTCCACAACAGACGGTCGAGGCGATCAACGGCATCCACGGCACCCCGATCGACGCCTCCGCCAGCCCCACCGCGGACGACGCCCGGCAGCGCGTCCTCGACCGGGACGTCGAGGCGGCCTACCTGCTCAACCCGTCCGGCACCACCGACACCCTCCTGGTCGCGACGGCCGGTGGGCCGGCGCTCGCCACCGCCGTCGAGCAGGTCTTCACCCAGCTCGGCGCCGCCCAGAACCGCACCCTGGACGTCCGGGACCTCGTCCCGCCGCAGCCCGGCGACGCCCGCGGCCTGACGGCCTTCTACGCCGTCGTCGGCTGGCTCGTCGGCGGGTACCTCGCCGCGGCCGCGCTCGGCATCGCGAAGGGCTCCCGGCCCGCGACCCTGCGCCGCACGGCGATCCGGCTCGCCGCGATGGTGCCGTACGCGGTCGTGTCCGGCCTGGGCGGCGCGCTCGTCGTCGACCAGGCCCTCGGCGCCCTGACCGGGCATTTCCTGTCCCTGTGGTGGATCGGTGCCGCCCTCACCTTCGCCGCGGCGACGGTCACGATGGCCTTCCAGGTGCTGTTCGGCGTCATCGGCGTGGGCATCACCGTGCTGATCTTCGTGATCCTCGGCAACCCGAGCGCGGGCGGCGCGTACCAGACCGAGCTGCTCCCGCCGTTCTGGCGCGCCATCGGTGACTGGCTGCCCAACGGGGCCGGCACCGAGGCGGTCCGCAACGAGGTGTACTTCGGCGGGAACGCGACCGGTGGGCCCATTTCCGTGCTGGTGATCTGGGGCGCGGCCGGGCTGGTGCTGACCCTGGTCGCGTCCGCGTTGCGGATCCGCCGGGAAACCGGCGGTGATTCCACTACCCTTGACGGATGACGCAACGCCCGCTGCCCACCGGCGCCGAAGCCCTGGCCATGATCGCCGAGGCGCGCAAGGCGCTGTGGGTCATGGTCGGGTTCCTCGCCGTCATCTGGATCATCCAGATCGGCAACTGGGCCACGGGCTACCAGCTCACCCTCGACCTCGGCATCAGGTCGCGGGACGTGAGCTCGCTGCCGGAGATCTTCACCGCGCCGTTCCTGCACGGGAGCTGGGGGCACATCGAGAACAATTCCGGGCCGCTGTTCATCTTCGGGTTCCTCGCCGCCTACCGCGGGGTGCGCCGGTTCCTCGCCGTCACCCTGCTCATCGTCGTCGGCAGCGGCCTCGGGGTGTGGTTCGTCGCCGGTGCCAACACGGTCACCGTCGGTGCCAGCGGTGTCGTCTTCGGCTACTTCGGCTACCTCATCGTGCGCGGCGTGTTCGACCGCCGCCCGATCGACATCGTGATCGGGCTGGTGATGGCCCTGTGCTTCGCCTACCAGTTCACCGCGCTGTTGCCGGCCGAGGAAGGCATCAGCTGGCAGGGGCACCTGTTCGGGTTCGGCGCGGGCGTGGTCGGGGGCTGGGTGTTCCGGGAGCGGCGGCACAAGCAGGTCGAGCCGTCGCCGGCGGACCCGGCGGTCCTGCTCGACCCGCCGAAAGCGTCCTGAGCGACCCCGTCACTCGCCGGGTGCGCCCGAAACTTCCTTCGCCCGGGCGAGCAGCACGTCCCGCTCCCGGGCGTTGCGCGTCATGCCCGCTGCCCGCTCGAATTCCGCCCGTGCCTCCTCCGGGCGGCCCAGCTTCGCCAGCAGGTCGCCGCGCACGGCGGGCAGCAGGTGGTACCGGGCCAGCGCCGGCGACTCCGCCAGCGCGTCCACCAACGGCAGCGCCGCCGCGGGACCGGAAGCCATCGACACCGCCACCGCGCGGTTGAGCTCCACCACCGGCGACGGCGCCACCTGCGCCAGCTCGCCGTACAGCGCCGCGATCCGCGCCCAGTCCGTGTCCGCACTGGAACCTGCGCGCGCGTGACAGGCCGCGATCGCCGCCTGCACCGTGTACGGCCCGCGCGTGGACGCCAGGCGCTCTGCCCGCTCCAGCGCCGCCAACCCGTGGTTGATCAGCAACCGGTCCCACTTGGCGCGGTTCTGGTCCAGCAGCAGGATCGGCTCGCCCTCGGCGGTCACGCGCGCCCGGGTTCGCGACGCCTGCAGCTCCATCAGCGCGAGCAGCCCGAACACCTCGGGCTCCGCCGGTGCCAGCCCGGCCAGGATCCGTCCCAGCCGGATCGCGTCGGCGCACAGCTGCGGCCGCATCAGGTCGTCCCCGGCCGTGGCCGAGTAGCCCTCGTTGAAGATCAGGTACACGACCTCGAGCACGGACCCCAGCCGCTCCGCCAGTTCCGCGCCCACCGGCACCTCGAACGGCACTTTTTTCTGCGCCAGCGTCCGCTTCGCCCGCACGATCCGCTGCGCCACCGTGGCCTCGGGCACGAGGAACGCGCGCGCGATCTCGTCCGTGGTCAGCCCGCCGAGCAACCGCAACGTGAGGGCGACCCGCGCCTCGGTCTTCAGCACCGGGTGGCACGCCGTGAAGATCAGCCGCAGCAGGTCGTCCGGCACCTCGTCCGGCTCGACCTCGATCGCCTGCCGCACGGTCTCCAGGTCGAGGCCGAGCTCCTCGTGCTTGCGCTCGGCCATCTTCACGTGCCGGAAGTGGTCGATCGCCCGTCGCTTGGCGATCGTCATCAGCCACGCGGCCGGGTTCGACGGCACGCCGGAAGCCGGCCACTGCTCCAGCGCCGCCACCAGCGCGTCCTGCGCCAGCTCCTCGGCCAGCCCCACGTCGCGCACCATCCGCGTCAGTGCCGCGATCAGCTTGGCGGACTCGATCCGCCACACAGCCTCGATGGTGCGGTGTGCCTCGGTGACCGTCACGGCCACCGAGCACACCACCTCGCCGCGGCGAGGGCAAGTCGTTACCGGCCGTGCTGCTCGGCCGACTGCTGGCGCATCCGCTCCTCGGCCTCGCGCAGCTCCGGCGTGTACGCCTCACCGAAGTCCTCGGGCGCGAACACCTGCCGGATCTCGATCTCGGCGTCCTCGAACGGGGCGCGCTTGAGCCATTCGACGGCCTCCTCGCGCGACTTGACGTCCAGGATCCAGAACCCGGCGAGCAGCTCCTTCGTCTCGGCGAACGGGCCGTCGATGACGCTCGTGCCCTCGTTCGTGTACTTCAGCCGCACACCCTTCGAGCTGGGGTGCAGCCCCTCGGCGGCCAGCAGCACACCGGCCTTGACCAGCTCCTCGTTGAACTTGCCCATCGCGGTGAGCTCCTGCTCAGTGGGCAGTACGCCGGCCTCGGTCTCCTCGCTCGCCTTCACCAGCACCATGAACTTCATCGGTCGTCTCCTGACGTCGGTGGTTCCTTCCGTGGAACCGTTCACGATGACATCGATCGAGCCGAGCGCGAATCGACAAGGCAGGACAATTTTCGTCCGGGAATCTCAGCTGACCCCGGTGAGCACGAGAACCCGCTGCTCGGTGAGGTCGTCCATCGCCGCGCGCAGACCCTCCCGCCCGGTGCCGGACTCCTTCACCCCGCCGTAGGGCATCTGGTCGGCGCGGTAGCTCGGCACGTCGCCGATCACCACGCCGCCGACCTCCAGCCGCGCCGACGCCTCGAACGCGATCCGCAGGTCGTGCGTGAAGATGCCGGCCTGCAGGCCGAACCGCGAGGCGTTGACCCGGGCGAAGGCGTCCTCGACCGAGTCGACCGGCGCCAGCGACAGCACCGGACCGAAGATCTCCTCGGCGTTGACCGCGCTGTCCTCCGGAGCACCGGCGAGCACGGTCGGCGCGACCAGTGCACCCTGCCGCGGCCCGCCGGCGAGCAGCTCGGCGCCGGCCGCGACCGCGTCGTCGACCCACGACTGCACCCGCACCGCGGCGGCCTCGTTGATGAGCGGCCCGACCTCGGTGTCCACGTCGAGCTTCCGCACGTGCGCGACCACCCGGTCGGCCAGCTCGGCGTAGACGTCGCGGTGCGCGTACACGCGCTGCACCGAGATGCACGACTGCCCGCCCTGGTAGGTGCCGAAGGTCGCGATCCGCTGCGCGGCGAAGTCCAGGTCCGTCCAGTCGGGGCAGACGATCGCCGCCGCGTTGCCGCCCAGCTCCAGGGTCACGTGCTTGCGTGGCACCCGGTCCTGGATCGACCAGCCGACCGGGCCGGACCCGGTGAACGACACCACCGGCAGCCGCGGATCGGCGACCAGTTCGCTCGCCGCCTCGTTCGGCATCGGCAGCACCGACCACGAACCGGCGGGCAGATCCGTTTCGGCGAGCAGCTCGCCGAGCACCAGCGCGGTCAGCGGGGTGGCCGGCGCGGGCTTGAGCACGATCGGGCAGCCGGCCGCGATGGCCGGGGCGACCTTGTGGGCGACCAGGTTGAGCGGGAAGTTGAACGGGGTGATGCCCAGCACCGGTCCGCGCGGGGCGCGCCGCACCAGGGCCAGCCGTCCGGCCGACGCCGCGTCGGTGTCCAGCCGCTGCAGCTCGCCGGAGAAGCGGCGGGCCTCCTCCGCGGCCCAGCGGAAGGTGGACACCCCGCGCCCGACCTCGGCGCGGGCCCACTTCAGCGGTTTGCCGGACTCGGCGTGGATCAGGTTCGCGATCTCGTCGGCGCGTTCGCCGAGGCGGCGGGAGACGTGGTCGAGGGCATCCGCGCGCGCGTAGGCGGGCAGCTGCGCGACCTCCTGCCGCGCTTCGTGGGCGGCCGCCACGGCGGCTTCGATGTCTTCGGCGGTGGCGTTGCTGGTGGTCCCGGCGAGCGCGCCGTCGCGGGGGCTGCGCACGTCGACGACATCCGTGCTCGACGCCGGACGGCCGGCGACCCAGTAGGGGAAGGTCATGCGTCCAGCATCGGTCCGGCCGCGCCGGACGGAAATGGCCAAACTGGCCAATCGGATGTCGCGGAACTGGACAAAGTGGCAGAGTGGGCGCATGCCGGTGACCCTGCGGCGGCTGCTCGCCGATCCCGCCCTCGGGCTGCGCGTCCTGGCCGGGGAGTCCGGGCTGGACCGCCCGGTCGGCTGGGTGCACGTCAGCGAACTGGACGACCCGACGCCGTTCCTCGAAGGCGGTGAACTGCTGCTCACCACGGGACTGCGCCTGGTGAGCGACGCCGCGTACGTGGCGCGGCTGACCGGACGAGGGCTGGCCGGCCTGGGGTTCGGCATCGGCCTCAGCCACGCCGAGGTGCCACGCGAACTTGTGCGAGCGGCGGTCGCGGCCGGCATGCCGCTGCTCGAGGTGCCGCGGCGCACGCCGTTCATCGCGATCAGCAAGGCCGTGTCGGCGGCGCTCGCCGCGGACTCCTACGCCGAGGTCACCGCCACCAACGCGGCCCAGCAGGAGCTGACGCGCGCGGCGTTGCGCGGGCCGGATGCCGCGGTGCGGCGCCTCGCGCGGCTGCTCGGCGGGTTCGTCCTGCTGATCGACCGGCGCGGGGCGGTGGTGCGCGCCGCGCCGGCCGCCGCGGCCACCCGGCTGGCGTCGGTCACGGCTGAGCTGGCGCGGTTGCACGGCGGCCCGGCGAGCGCGAGCTTCGAGGTGGACGGGCAGCACGTCGTCGTCCAGGTGCTGCGGCACCAAGGGTTCCTCGTGGCCGGGCGGCCCGAGCCGTTCGACCGGACCAGCCGGTACGTGCTCAGCGCCGCCGCTTCGCTGCTCACGCTGGCCCTGACGCGGGTGCGCGGCGTCGAGGACGCCCAGCGGCGCCTGCGGACCGCCCTGATGCGGCTGCTGCTGGCCGGGCAGCGTGCGCTGGTCGGGGAGATCGTCGAGCTGCCACCGGAACCGGTGGAGGTGTTCGCGCTGACCGGACCGGCCGAGCAGGTGCTCGACGCGCTCGACGGCGGTCCGGCGTTCTGCGCGGAGCTGGACGGGTTCGTGGTGGCGATCGCTCCCGAGGGGTACCGGATGGCGGGGCTGACGGGCGGCGTCGCGGCAGCACGGGGGTACGCCGATCTGGCTGCCGCGCACCGGCACGCGGTTGGTGTGGCGGCGACCGCGGAGCTGGTGCGGTTCCGTGGTGACCTGGTGTCGTTGCTGCCGGCAGAGGACGCGCAAGCGTTCGCGGCCATGGTGCTGGAGCCGGTGGCGCGGCACGACGCGGCCGGGCGGGGCGACCTGCTGGTGTCGCTCGCGGAGTGGTTGCGGTCGCACGGGCAGTGGGACGCGGCGGCCACCCGACTGGGCGTGCACCGGCACACGCTGCGGAACCGGATGGCGAAGGTGGCCGAGCTGACCGGCCGGGACCTGGACGACCCGGACGTCCGGACGGAGTTGTGGATGGCGTTGCGGCTGCGGGGACTCGTGCCCGGCGGTGCCTGAGCCGGATTCCGCACCCGGTCCCGGACGGGCGGCTTAGGGTCGGGGGGTGTCTGTGCGCGAGCTGGTGGTGCTGGGGACCGGGAGCCAGGTGCCGACCCGGACGCGGAACCACAACGGGTACCTGCTGCGGTGGGACGGCGAGGGGTTGCTGTTCGATCCGGGGGAGGGCACGCAGCGGCAGATGCTGTTCGCCGGAGTGGCGGCGAGTTCGATCACGCGGATCTGCCTGACCCACTTCCACGGCGACCACTGCCTGGGAGTGCCGGGCGTGGTGCAGCGGCTGTCGCTGGACGGGGTCCGGCATCCCGTGACCGCGCATTTTCCGGCGTCCGGCGCGGAGTACTTCGGGCGGTTGCGGCGGGCGAGTGTGTTCCACGAGACGGCGGAGCTGGTCGAGGCGCCGGTTTCGGAGCCGGGGGTGATCGCGCGCGGAGCGTTCGGTGAGCTGGTGGCCCGGCGGCTGTCGCATCCGGTGGAGTCGTTCGGGTACCAGCTGGTCGAGCCGGACAACCGGCGGATGCTGCCGGAGCGGCTGGCGGCGCTCGGCGTGTCGGGTCCGGCGGTCGGGCGCATGCAACGCGAGGGCTTCGTCGAGCTCGACGGGCGCCGGGTCGAGCTGGCCGAGGTGAGCGAGCCGCGCCGGGGCCAGCGGTTCGCGTTCGTCATGGACACCCGGCTGTGCGACGGGGTGTTCGAGCTGGCCGATGGGGCCGATCTGCTGGTGATCGAGGCGACGTTCCGCTCCGCGGACGCCGCGCTGGCCACCGAATACGGCCACCTGACGGCGGCACAAGCCGGGCGGGTGGCGGCCGAGTGCGGGGTGCGGAAGCTGGTGCTGACGCACTTTTCGCAGCGCTACGCCGACCCGGAGCAGTTCCGCGTCGAGTCGGCGGAGACCTTCGGTGGCGAGATCGTGGTGGCCGAGGACCTGGGGCGGGTAGCGGTCCCGGCACGACGGACGACCCGGTCGGCGGCCGGCTAGGGAGTGCCGACAGTGGTGTGCGTGGCGGTGCGGGGTAGCGCCGCCCACCGCAAGCGGCCGGGGCTACCGGTCCGCCCGGCCGTCAACCAGCACTATCCACTGTGGATGGTGGCTCCGTGGGGATGGTCGCGGCCTGCACCGGGTCCAGCGCTCTGCCGTCGGCGAAGTGGACCTCGAACTGGTGGCGGCCGAGGGTGGTGGTGAGCCGGGCCGCGATGCGGTCGACGTCGTGCCGTTCGGCGGCGGGTAACGGCGCACCGGTGGCTTCGCGGAGAGCAGTGGCTGCGCCCAGGAGCCGGGCGGCGTGGCCGGCCCGGCCGGCGAGACCCCAGGCGCCCGCAGAACCTTCCAGCGCCAGCGCGATCGCGCGGGGGTCGCCGGTGTTGCGGGCCGCCGTCAGGCCTTCCGCGTGCAGGGCCAGCGCCGCCCGGACGTCACCCCGCTGCTCGGCGGTGAACCCCAGCTCCGCGAGGATCAGAGCCACCCCGGGTTCACCGTCCATCCGGCGGCACCAGTCGAGCCACCGGCGCAGGTGCGCGTCCGCCTCGTCGAGCTTGCCCTGCCGTCGCGCGCTCAGGCCCAGCCCCACCTCGGCGAACTGCTCGCCGCGCTTGTGGGAATGCCGTGCGGCCAGCCGGCGTGCCCGCTCGTGGAAATCGTCCGCGGCCGCGAAATCGCCCTGCAGCAACGCGATCCGGCCGAGACCGGACAGCTGGTACGACGCCTCCGTCCACATGCCCAGCTCCTCGGCGTTGCGCAGACCCTCGCGGTGCAGTTCGGCGGCGCGCGGGTAATCACCGGCGATTTCCGCCAGCGAGCTCAGCACCTCGCGCGTCTTCACCACACCCCACCGGTCCCCGAGGTCGGTGAACAGGGCCGCGCTCGCCTCCGCGTCCCGCCGCGCCGCCGCGAGGTCACCCCGCGGCCGTGCCTGTGCGGCACGCGTGCACAAGGCCGCGGCGACACCCCACCGGTCTCCCAGCGCGCGGAACCCCGCCAGTGCGCGGTTGATGCGCTCGGCAGCGGTCGGCAGGTCGCCGGAGCCGATCAGGCTCATCGTCAGGAACCAGCGCGCCCGCGCCTGACCGGGCGGATCGTCCAGGTCGTCGTACCACGCCAGGACCTTGTCGGCTTGCTCGGACAACCCCGGTTCGTCTCCGAGCTGCGCCGCGAACCCCGCCTGCCACGCCTGCGCGCGCGCCCACAGCAGCGTCGGCGCCGGACCGTCGACCGCGAGGGCGGCCGTGATCGACCGGTGCCCCTCCCGCAGCCGTCCGCGGAGGAACCAGTACCAGCTCAGCGCGTTCACCAGCCGCAGAGCGTGCTCGGCCTGCCCGTGCCGCACGGCGTGCTCCAGCGCCGCCCGCAGGTTCGCCGCATCCGCGTCGAGCGCGTCGAGCCAGCCCCGCTGATCAGCACCGCGCAGCCCGGGCTCGGCCTCCTCGGCCAGCGCCAGGTAGTGGTCGAGGTGCCGCTGTCGTTCGGTCCCGGTCTCGCCGGCCTCGGCGAGCCGCTCCAGCCCGTACGCGGCGACGGATTCGAGCAGCCGGTACCGCGGGCCGGATGGTGTCTCGATCATCGCGACCAGCGACTTGCCGACCAGCCGTGCGAGCACGTCGGCACCGCCGCACACCGCCTCAGCCACGGCCAGGCCGCAGCTGTCGGCCTGCACGGCGAGGCGCCGCAGCGCCCGCCGTTCGTCGTCCGTGAGGAGTTCCCAGCTCCAGTCGATCACCGCCCGCAAGGTCTGTTGCCGGGCCGGCGCACCGCGGTGGCCGTGCGCCAGCAACCGGAATCGGTCGTCCAGTCGTTTCCGCAGCTCGTGGACACCCAGCGCCCGCGCCCGGGTGGCCGCCAGCTCCAGGGCCAGCGGCAACCCGTCGAGCCTGCGGCAGATCTCCGCCACCGCCGCCGCGTTGTCCGCCGTCCGGGCTGTTCCGGCCCGGACGGCGAACAACTCGGCGGCACTCGCCGGATCGAGCGGCGGCACCGCGTACAGGACCTCACCGGCCAGGCCGAGCGGCTCCCGGCTGGTGGCGAGGATCCGCAGACCCGGCGCCGCGCCGAGCAGCGTGCGGACGAGTGCGGCGACCTCGTCCGCCCGGTGCTCGCAGTTGTCCAGCACCAGCAGGAGACGCTTCGCGCGCAGCGCCTCCGCCAGCTTCGTGTCGTCGCGCACGTCGAGCACCGTGGCCACGAGGGTGGCCGGCGGGCCCTGGTGCCCGGCGAGCTCGGCGAGCCACACCCCGTCGGGCGCGCCGCCGCCGGCCCGGGCGGCGACGGCCAGCGCCAGCCGGGTCTTGCCCACCCCGCCCGGCCCGGTGAGGGTGACCAGGCGGTGCGCGGCGAGCAGGTCGCCCACCTCGGCCTGGTGCACCTCGCGGCCGAGCAACTCGCCCACCGGCGCGGGCAGGTTGCCGGCCGGCCACGGGTCCAGCGCCGGATCCTGGGTCAGGATCGCCCGGTGCAGCGCCGCCAGCTCCGGGCTCGGGTCCTGACCCAGCTCGTCCGCCAGCCGCGCTCGCAGATCGGCGAACCCCGCGAGCGCCTCCGCCGGGCGCCCCGCCGCGTACAGGGCACGCAGGTGGACCGCCCGCAGCCGTTCGCGGAGCGGGTGCCGGTGCACCAGCTCGCCCAGCTCGTCGGCGAGTCCGGCGTGCTCGCCGAGGTCGAGCCGGACCTCGGCGTACTCCTCCAGCGCGGCCAGCCGCTGCTCCTCCAGCTGCTGGGCGAACGGCCGCGCGAACTCCTCGTCGGCGAAGTCCGCGTACGCCGGGCCCCGCCACAACCCCAGCGCCTCGGCGAACAACGCCGATTTCGCGCGGGCGTCACCGGCCGCCCGCGCCTGCTCGACCAGCACCGTGAAGCGGTCCGCGTCCACCGCCTCCGGCTCGGCGCGCAGCAGGTAGCCCGGTGGCCGCGACACCACCAGACCCCGGCCGCCGGGCTCGGCCTGCTCCAGCACCCGCCGCAGTTGCGACACCTTCGTCTGCAACGCCGCCGCCGGGTTCACCGGCAGCTCACTACCCCATACGTCGTCGATCAGCCGGCTCGCCGCCACCGGCCGTCCCCGTCGCCCGATCAGATCCGCGAGCAGCGCGCGGATCTTCCGCTCGGGCACGCGAACGGGCAGCCCGTCCGCTCCCCACACCGTCAGCGGGCCGAGCACCCCGAATCGCACCTCACCAGGGTAACGACGACCACCGACAGAAAACCGGAACCGAACCGAAAGCGGTGCGCTCCAGGGTGGACGGCATGGAAACACCCGGTACCAACGTGGCCGTGCTCGGTCTCGGCGCGATGGGGCAGGCGCTCGCCGCCGCCTTCCTCGGCGCCGGTCACCGCACCACGGTCTGGAACCGCACCACGGGGAAGGCGAAATCCCTGGTCGAGGGCGGTGCACACGAAGCCGCCACGGTCGAGCAAGCCGTCGCCGCGGCCCCGCTGGTCGTCGTGTGCCTGCTCGACAACGCGGTCGTCACCGACGTACTCGCCGGCACCGACGTGGCCGGCCGGACCGTGGTGAACCTGACCAACGGCACCCCGCGGCAGGCTCGTGAACTCGCGGAATCGTTCGCCTGCCGGGGTGCCGAGTACGTCGACGGCGGCATCATGGCCGTCCCGCCGGGCATCGGCACCGACCAGGCGCTGCTGCTGTACTCCGGCTCGCAGCCCGCGTTCGACCGGTACCGCGACACGCTCGCCGTCCTGGGTACGCCGCAGTTCCTGGGCACCGAGCCCGGGCTGGCCGCGCTGTCCGACCTGGCCCTGCTGACCGGCATGTACGGCCTGTTCGGCGGGGCGTTGCAGGCGTTCGCCCTGGCCGGTTCGGGGGGCGTGGCCGCACGTGACTTCGTGCCGATGCTCCAGCAGTGGCTCGCCGCGATGGCGACGAATCTGCCGCGCTTCGCCGAGGAGATCGACACCGGCGACTACGCCACCGGGGTGGTCTCGAACCTGGCGATGCAGGCCGCGGCCTTCCCGAACCTCATCCACGTCAGCAGGGAACAGGGCCTGCGCCCCGACCTGCTGATGCCCCTGCACGCGCTGATGACCGAGCGCGTCGCCGGCGGCCACGGTGCCGAGGACTTCACCGGCATCGTCGAACTGATCCGCACCCCTGAGGAGAACAAGTGAACTACCAAGGCAAGAAGGCCGTCGTCGTCGGTGGCACCCACGGCATCGGACGGGCGATCGTCGAAGCGTTGCTCGACGGTGGCGCGGAGGTGCTGCTCACCGGCTACAACGAACGCAACATCGAGGCCGCCCGCGCGGAGCTGGCCGCCCGTGTCGTCCGGTCCGACACCTCCGACCTGACGCAGATCGCCGCGCTCGGTGACCGGGTGGCGGCGGAGTTCGGCCAGGTGGACGCCGTGTTCGTGAACGCGGGCGTGGCCTACGTGCGGACCGTCGAGGAAACCACGGAGGACGTCTACGACCGCACCTTCGCCGTCAACGCCAAGGGTGCGTTCTTCACCGCGCAGCGGCTGGCCCCGCTGGTCGCCGAGGGTGGCGCGATGGTGTTCACCAGCTCGGTCGCGGACGAAGGCGGCTCCCGCGGCATGGCCGCCTACGCCGGGTCGAAGGCGGCGGTGTGGTCGTTCGCGCAGGTGCTCGCCGCCGAGTTGCTCCCGCGCGGGATCCGGGTGAACGCGGTCGCGCCGGGATTCACCGACACACCGACCATGGGCGTCACCGAGGCGACCGACGCCGACCGCGCGGCGTTCCGGGAGATCGGCGACGAGCGGACGCCGATGAGGCGTCACGCGCACCCCGGCGAGGTCGCCGACGCGGCGCTGTTCCTCGCCTTCGGCGCGACCTTCTCGACAGCGGTGAAACTGCCGGTCGACGGTGGTTTGAGCCGCCGTCTGGGATAGGACGCACATCACACGGGTGGGGGATAGTCGCTGGTCCGGCAGGTGTGGTCCAGGCGGGCGTGGGTAGCCACTTCCTCGAAAGCGCTTCAGAAACGGGGCGCGGGTTGCTCGTGCAACGGAAGGAGAGAGGCCAGTGGCAACGTCCAACCTGGCGGCCGTCGACTTCGGCCAGGGTGTGTCCAACGCCTGGAGCGCGGTCGCGACCTTCGTGCCGAAGTTCGTCGCGTTCCTGGTGATTCTGGCGATCGGTTGGTTCATCGCCAAGGCGCTGAGCAAGATCGTGAATAAGGTGCTCGAGCGGGTGGGGTTCGACCGGGTGGTCGAGCGTGGTGGTATCAAGCAGATGCTCGCGAAGAGCAAGTACGACGCGTCGGACATCATCGCCAAGCTGGTGTACTACGCGATCCTGCTGATCACCTTGCAGTTCGCCTTCGGCGTGTGGGGCCCGAACCCGGTGAGCGGGCTCCTCGCGGGCATCGTCGCGTGGCTGCCGAAGGCCGCGGTCGCCATCATCATCGTGGTCATCGCCGGTGCGATCGCCCGCGCGGTGAAGGACCTGATCAGCGGTGCCCTGAGCGGCCTGTCCTACGGCAAGACGCTGGGGACGATCGCCGCGGTCTTCATCTGGGCGCTGGGGATCATCGCCGCGCTGAACCAGATCGGTGTCGCCACCACGGTGACCACACCGGTGCTGGTCACCGTGCTCGCGATGGTCGCCGGTGTCGTCATCGTCGGCATGGGCGGTGGCCTGGTGAAGCCGATGCAGCAGCGCTGGGAACGCTGGCTGGGCCGCGCCGAGGAGCAGATTCCCGCGGCGAGGGCGCACGCCGATGCCTACCAGCGCGGTCGGGAGGATGCCACCCGCGCGACCACCGCGGAGGCGCCGACGGAGGAGATGAGCCGGCCCACCGGTTCGGTGGGGTCGGACAGCGGCGCGACCGCGCGGCCGCCGGAGAGCTTCCGGTAACCGGGGAAGCAGCGCGGGACGGCCGGTCCGGTCACGGACCGGCCGTCTTCGCGTCAGCGGAGTTCCAGCTCGAAACCCTTGCGGTAGCCCGGATCGTCCATCGAGCTGGCCAGCGAGCAGACCGCGAGCAGGCGGAACGTGAGCCAGTCCATCGGGCCGGTCTCCGGACCGTGCGGCACGGCGAGCCGCCATCCGGCTTCGCGGGCGTGGTCGAGCAGGCCACGGGCGTAGCCGGCGAGCAGCACGACACCGGCGACCGCCGTGGATCCCTCGACGCCTGCGGCCAGGATGTCGCGCACCGCGGCCGAGTGCTGGTCGACCACCGCGGCGAGCCCGGGCGCGGTGGCCACGGCGGCGATGAGCCCCGCGGCTCCGAGCTGGCTGTGCAGAGAGTTCAACGTCCGGCGGGACGACCGTTCCGCCCAGACCGCGGCCAAACCGAACATGCCCCCACGGTAGCCGCCGGATTCGATCAAGGGTGCCGGGGTGGTGCGGTGAAACGCGCTGTCAGCAAGGGAACACGGGTAGTTTCGGGACGCGTGGGGCGGCATCGGCTCGGCGGTTTCCGCTCGGCGAACGACCGGGCGCGCTACGACGCGGTCTACGACGAAGGGCTGCGTGCCCTGCCGGAACCGGCCGCGGTGCACGACGTGCCGACCGCGTTCGGGACTGTCCGCGTGTACCGGTTCGGCGCCGGCGGGCAACCGCTCGTGCTGCTGCCCGGCCGGTGCGGCACCGGAGTCGGGTACCGGACCGCGATTCCGTCGCTGGTCCGGCGGCATCGGGTGTACGCCGTGGACCTTCTCGGCGAGCCCGGCCGCAGCGCGCAGACCGCCCCGATCCGCGACGCCGAGGACCAGGCACGCTGGCTGGATGAGATGCTCGCCGGACTCGGCCTCGGTGCGGCGCACCTGTTGGGCGTCTCGATGGGCGGCTGGCTGGCGTGCAACCTGGCCGTCCGCCGTCCGGAGCGGATCGCGTCGATGACCCTGGTCGACCCGGTCGCGACCTTCGCGCCACTGCCGCTCGGCGTGTTGTTGCGGGCCGCGGCGGCCGGTCTGCCCTCCGTGTCCAGCTGGGCCCGGCCGCGGTTCCTCGCCTGGATCGCCGGGCCGGATGGCGCCGACCCGGCCGAGTGCGTGGAAGGCCGGGTGATCAGTGCCGGCATGCAGCACTTCCGGATCGCACTGCCCCGGCCGGTTCCCTTCACCGGCCGGCAGCTGCGGGATCTGCGGGTGCCGGCGCTGGTGATCATCGCCGGGCGCAGTGTGGTGTACGATTCGCAGCGTGCGCTGGCCCGCGCACGCGTGCTCCGGCACGCGGCGGTCGAGCTGTGGCCGGAGACCCCGCATCGCGTGCCCGCGGACCGGGCCGCCGAGCGTTTCCTGACCCACTGGTCCTGACTGGTCCGGTGTGGACAGTCACGCGCCGTCACCGCGATCGGCCGGGTGGGCGCGGCTCCTCCAGCAGCATCGCGCGCAGCAGATCGCGCGCCTGCTGCCGGATCTGCACCGAGTCGCCGTGGCCGCCGATCGTCCACAGCAGCTCCGCCAGTGCACATCCGGCCGTCTTCTGTAGTGCACCGAAGTACTGCGCGAAATGCGGTGCCCACCGGCCGTGCAAGGTCACCAGCAGCTCGTCGCCGAACTGGTTGCGCAGCACGATCTCCTCGCCCTCGCGCGCCTGGGTCCAGAACGGCAGCGCGCCCGCCAGCGAGCGCCACTGGTCCGCCAGCTCGGCGATCCGTTTCCGCTCCAGCCGGTCTTCCTCGTCCTGCCGGTTCATCGCGCACTCCTCACCCTCCGTGCACGACGCTAGAACAGGTGTTCGATGATCACAAGGTGGGGTGGGGCGGATCTCCCCGGCGCGTCACCCGCTCCGCAGTGCGCGGCGCAGCAGCTTCCCGGACACCGTCTTCGGCAGCTCCGCCAGGAACTCCACCTGCCGCGGATACTTGTAGGCCGCCAGCCGGGCCCGGCAGAACGCGATCAGCTCGTCAGCCGCCACCGAATGGCCCGGCCGCAGGCTGACGAACGCCTTCACCGTTTCGCCGCGGTACTCGTCCGGCACGCCGACCACAGCCGCTTCCCGCACGGCCTCGTGTTCGTACAGCACGTCCTCGACCTCACGCGGCCACACCTTGTACCCGCCCGCGTTGATCTGGTCCTTCTTGCGGTCCACGACGTAGAACCAGCCCTGCGCGTCCATGTACCCGACGTCCCCGGTGTGCAACCGGCCGCCGGGAAGCGCTTTCTGCGTCTCCGCCGGCTTTCCCCAGTACCCGGGCACCACCTGCGGCCCCGACGTCACCAGCTCGCCCACCTCGCCGGCCGGCACGTCGTGACCGTCGTCGTCGACCACGCGGACCACCGTGTCGTACACCGGCACCCCGACCGACAACGCTCCCGACGCCGGGTCCACCGGGGCGACCGACCCGAACGGCACGGCGTGGGACGGCGAGGTCGTTTCGGTCAGGCCGTAGCAGTTGTGGATGTAGGTGCCGAACATCGCCCGGAACGCCGTGACCGTGCTGGGCGGGATCGGCGCTCCGCCGGAGTAGATCTTCGTCAGGCTCGCCAGCGCCTCCCGGTCGGCGCCGGGCACGTTCATCAACGCGATGAACACCGTGATCGACCCGATGGTGAACGTGGCACCCTCGGCGCGGACCGTGCGCAGGGTCTCGGCCGCGTCGAACCGGTGCATGAGCACCAGCGGTGCGCCGATCAGCAGGGCGACCGCGACGTGCGCGATCAGCCCGGTGATGTGGAACAGCGGCGCGACCCCGAGGATGACGTCGTCGTTGCCGAGGCCCACCCAGTCCCGGTAGGTCTGGGCGTTGAAGACGACGTTGCGGTGTGTCGACATCGCGCCCTTCGGCGGTCCCGTCGTCCCGGACGTGTAGGTGAGGAAGGCGACGTCGTCCGGCCCGAGCGTGACCTCCGGCGGCGCCACGCCGCGGAACCGCGCGAGCATGCCGGCCAGATCGACGGTGCCGGGGCAGTCCACCGGATCGGCGGGAGCCGCCCGGTACTCCGATTCGGACGTCGTCAGGACCGTCCGCACGGCCGTCGCGGACACGACCTTCGCGGCCACCTCGTGCCACAGCGACTGGAGGGTGACCAGCACGGTCGCGCCGGAGTCGGTGAGCACCTGGCCCAGTTCGCGTTCCCGGTTCATCGGGTTGACCGGCACCGCGATCCCGCCCGCCTTCCACGTGCCGACCTGGGCGATCACGAACTGCGGCACGTTCTGCGCGTAGATCGCGACCCGCTCGCCCGGGGCGAACCCGGCGTCGGTGATGCCGGCGGCGAACGCGTCGGTGAGGTCGTCCAGCTCGCGCAGGGTGATCCGGCCGCCGAAGTAGCGGAGGATCGCACCGCCGGGATCGCGCGCGACCGACGCCCGGAACATGGCCAGCGCGCTGTCGTGCTCGACGGTGATCCCCGCCGGCTGCCCCGGCGGGTACTGCGCCAGCCACGGCCGGTCGTCGTAGACGCTCATCACCGGCGATGATCCGCTCCCGCGGCCGGGAGCGTCAACACGTCAGCGGTGCCGGCGGCCGCCCCGGTCGTGATGGTCTTCGCCGTGCCCGTAGCCGTGTTCGAAGTAGCGCTCGTAGGCGCTCCAGTCGCGTGGGATGTCGTACCGCGGCACGGTGAACTGCGGCTTCGGCTGCTGCCGGGCCTGCTTGGGCGCCTGCTGACCGGCCGTCTTCTTCGTGGTGTTCGCCGGCGCGGGCGCCTTCGGTGCCGCCGGTCGCGGAGCGGCCTGCTTGGTCGCGGCGATCGGCAGGATGCCGCTGAACTGGCCCTGGGGTGGCACGGACTCCACCTGTCCGCCGCCATTGGGGGCGACCGGCTCCTGTGGCGCGGCGTGGCCACCGGCGAGGCTGACCGGCTCCGGCGTGCCGCCGTTGCCGGTGATCCACCCGCCGACGAGCATCGCCCCGGCGAGGGTGAGCCCGGCGCCCGCGGTCGCGAGGATCAACGGGCGGTTCCGCCGTTCCTTTGCGGGCTGTGCATCGGCTGCTTCGGCGACCGGCACGACCAACGGCTCACTCGGCTCGCCCGGTTCCTGGCGGGGGATGCACGCCTCGAACACGATGGTCCCGTCCGCTTCGACGGTTGTCGCGGGCTCCGGAACCGGCAGCGCCGGTGGTGGCGGCGGGGCGACCGGGGTGGTCGCGAGCGCGGCTGGGGTCTTTTCGCCGGACATCGTGCCCGGCGCGGTGGTCCGTCCCGCGCGGCTGCCCTCGTCGGCGCCGCGGAGGGTGGCGCCGACCGTTCCGGCGGAGCCGAACGAGCCGGTGCCGAACACCCGCATGCCGGTGGTGCTCGCAACCGGCGGTCGCTCCAGCCGGCGCGGGGATTTCGAGTCGAGCACCGAGATCGCGGCAGCCATGGTCGGCATGGTCGTCTCGACGGGGGAGGGCGCGGGGACTCGCGTGTGGGCGTGACTCCGGTGAACCGGACGATCACTACGTGCGAGCAGTTCGGCGACGGTCGTCACCCCGCTTCCGGTTCCCAGACTGTGGGCACCCGTTGACACAGGGCTTACCTTCCTCGTTACTTGTCGCTCGATCGCGTGAAAACATCCACCCAGGGGTGACAGGGCACCACAGTCCGGCCGCGCGCGCAAGTCCGGCCCCGCCGCGATCGTTGTGGCAGGGTGGGCGCGTGGGCGCGCGCATTCGATCTCTGCTGACCGACTGGACCGTCCTCGGCCCGTTGGTGGCTGTCGTCGCCTTGCTGCTCAGCTGGAACCGGTCGTTGCCGTTGCTGCTCGTCATCGTGGTCGCGCTGTGCCTGGCGGCGGCGGTCCTGGCGGCGGTGCACCACGCGGAGGTAGTGGCCCACCGGATCGGTGAACCGTTCGGGTCGCTCGTGCTGGCCGTCGCCGTCACGGTGATCGAAGTCGCGTTGATCGTCACCCTGATGGCCGATGGCGGGGCGAAGGGTGCCACCCTGGCGCGGGACACCGTGTTCGCCGCGGTGATGATCACCTGCAACGGCATCCTCGGCTTGTCGCTGCTGGTCGGCGCGCTGCGGCACCGGGTCGCGGTGTTCAACGCCGAAGGCGCCGGGGCCGCGCTGGCAACCGTCGCGACGCTGGCGACGCTGAGCCTGGTCCTGCCGACCTTCACGACCAGCCGTCCCGGCCCGGAGTTCTCGCCCGCGCAGCTGGCCTTCGCCGGTGTGGCCTCGCTCGTGTTGTACGGCCTGTTCGTCGCCATGCAGACCTACCGCCACCGCGACTACTTCCTCCCCGTCAAGCAGGGCGCCGACGAGCACGCCGACCCGCCCGCCCCGGGCGCGGCCTGGTTCAGCCTCGTCTTCCTGCTGATCGCGCTCGTGGCGGTGGTCGGTGACGCCAAGGTCGTGTCCCCGGCGATCGAAAAGGGCGTCGACGACGCTGGCCTGCCGCACGCGGTGGTCGGTGTGGTGATCGCACTGCTCGTCCTGCTGCCGGAAACCCTCGCCGCGGTGCGGGCCGCCGTCCGCGACCGGATCCAGACCAGCCTCAACCTGGCGCTCGGTTCGGCGATGGCCAGCATCGGGCTGACCATCCCGGTGATCGCCCTCGCCTCGATCTGGCTCCCCGGCACGCTGGTGCTCGGGCTCGGCAGCACCCACCTGGTGCTGCTCGCGCTGACCGTGGTGATCGGTGTGCTGACCGTGGTGCCCGGCCGTGCCACACCGCTGCAGGGTGGGGTTCACCTCGCCCTGCTTGCGAGCTTCATCTTCCTGGCCGTTAACCCCTGACGCCGCTTTCGCGGCACTGATGGCCCACCCGTACCCGTCCCGTACCCCGCCGGATAGGTAAAGGTGAGGTGCCGCGGCCGGGAGCGATGTGGGTCGGGGAATGGTGCGCCGGGCAGGCCAGGATGCTGGTGTGAAAAGACTCGTTTTGTCCTTGTTGGTGCCGGTGCTCGCCGCTATGGCGATGATCGTGGGCGGTGGTACCGCGAGCGCCGCGGGCAATCCCTATACCGCGGCCAGTGCGTGCGCTCATGACTTCGGTGGCAGCTGGCACCAGACTAAGACCCGCGGCCACTACGCCATCAAAGACCGCGATAAGCGCCACGTGGGCGACGTCTACCTGATGTACAACTCGGCCACCGGGAACAACTGCGTCGTCACCCTCAAGAGTATCTACGTCGGTAAGCCGACCGGAATCAGTGTCCTGCTCGAGGTCCAAGGTAGAGGGTATAAGTATGACGACAGGAACTACAAGTACTACAACGCGGTGCAGGCCTTCGCGCGGGACCGGTGTGTGAAATATCACGGTGGCATCGCAATGGACGCCGGCTACTGGGCCATTGCCGGCCCCAACACCGAATGGGGCAATTGCCACTGAACGTGGCGCAGCTTGCCCAGGTGTAGCTCGCAGATCACGTAATCTCCCGGATTGATGTGAAACATCTGGCTGCTCCGGGTGCGGTCGTCGCGGCGTGGCTCGGGATCGTGCTCACGAGCGCGGGCACGGCCGCCCGTGCAGGATCCGTACGCCGAGCACCCGACGAAGGCCAAGTCCGATGCGGTGGGCAAGCCGCGGGTCCACGTCGGTGGCGGGGCGGGGCTACGAGTGCGTGTACCACGCACTCGTAGCCCCGCCTCCCAGCAGTGGTGGCTCTACGTCATCGGCTGAGCTCGCCGGTGCGGCTCGGTTCGCGCGAGTGATCCGTCGTGCACGGGTCAGCGCGACCGGAACCGGGCGCGCGCGACCCAGGGCGGCACGAACAGCAGGAACAGCGAGAAGTACCCCACCGCAGGCACCAGCGCCGCCAGCACGAACGCGGCGATCAGGGCGATCACCACGCCGACGGAGTTGAACACCCACTCCGGGGTGATCTCCGCGGTGTCGTACACCAGGTCGGGATTGCGGCGGACCAGCAGGGTCATCGCCGTCACGCACAGCGTGTTGGCGAAAACCGTGCCGATGTAGGACAGCACCGTGAACCGCTCGTTGCCGTAGGCGCCGGTCAGCTCGGTGGGGAACGGCAGCACCGCCACGCTCAGCAACCACGCCAAGTTCAGCCACACGAGTGCCTTGTTGTACGACTTGATGTGCTCGAACAGGTGGTGGTGGCTCATCCACTGCCGGCCGATCACCACGAAGCTGAGCAGGAAGCTGAAGATCTCCCAGCGGTTCTGACTGATCACGTCGGACGCCGGCCGGTGCTGGTCCACCAGCTCCGGCACGGCGTCGACGAGGGGCAGGACCAGCAGGGTCAGCGCGATCGCCACAACGGCGTCGGAGAAGAAGACCAGGCGCTCGGCTGTTTTCGGCCTGGCGCTCATCGTCCCATTAGCAACCGCGGGGTTCCGGGTGTCAACATCTCCGCCCGCCCGTACACGGCGACGGGTGACCCGGCCGGTCAGCCCCAGGTGCGGGTGAGGAAGCTGTCGATCAGGGGGGCGATTTCGGGCAGGTGGTCCTCCAGTGCGAAGTGACCGGTGTCGAACAGGTGGAGTTCGGCATCCGGCAGGTCGGACAGGTAGGCAAGTGCGCCGGGTTCGGGGAAGAACGGGTCCCTGCTGCCCCAGGTGATCAGGGTCGGCGGCCGGTGCTCGCGCAGCCACGCCTGCCAGCCGGGGTAGGCGGCGATGTTGCTCTGGTAGTCGAAGGCCAGTGCTCGCTGCGCGCGCTTGCGGCCGGGCAGGTCCAGGAAGTGCTGGTCGAGCAGCCAGCCCTCGGGGGCGACCAGCTCTGGGTCGGTGGTGCCGCTCTCGTACTGGGCCCGGGTGGCGTCCACGGTGAACAGATCGAGGACGGCCTGCTCGGCGCCGGGGGTGTCGGGGGTGAGGGCGGTGAACTCGCGGGCGGCTTCCGACAGCCCCTCCACGTAGGCGTTGCCGTTCTGCACGATGAGGCCCGCGACCCGCTCCGGGTGACGCAGCGCCAGCCGGAACCCGATGGGGGCGCCGAAGTCGAAGAGGTACATCGCGAAGCGGGTCAGGCCCAGCCGTTCGATGAAGCCCTCGACGACATCCGCGAGCCGGTCGAAGGAGTAGCCGAACCCGCCCGGGGTGCGGGTGTGCCCGAACCCCGGGTAGTCAGGGGCGATGAGCCGGTCACGGCGGCCCAGGGTGTCGATGAGGCGGCGGAACTGGTGCGAGGCGGAGGGGAAGCCGTGCAGGAGCAGCACCACCGGGGCATCCGGACGCTCGGGCTGGGACTCCCGGTAGAAGACCGCCACGTCATCGACCTCGACGAACCGGTGAACGGTCCGGGCCGGCACCGCGAGGTGCGGGGGTGTCGCGAGCGTCATTTCACATGCCTCCAAGACTTGTTGATGCGTTAGTCATAGCCGCGTGGTTGCTAACGTGTCAAGGAAGCGATGTAGCATTAGGACATGGCTGACAGCGCCCCGCTGACCGGCGAGCTCCTGGCCCTGGACCTGGTCAACACCCGCCCGATGGGCGTGGACCTGCTCGCCACGCCGCGGCAGTTGGCCGGCTGGCTGAGCCTGGAGCGGGACCGGCTCGGGGAGGAGGTCCAGAACACCGCCCCGACCCGCGCTGATCTCGCGCGCGTCCACGCCGTCCGAGCCCACACCGAAGCCGTCGTCCGGGCGTTGCTGGACCGGACCGAACCCCCCCGGTCCGCGCTGCGCGGACTCACCGAGGCCCAGCGGGCGGCACCACCCGTCCGCGAGCTCGGCTGGGACGGCGGCGCGGTCACGGTCACCACCCGCCGCACCGGCACCCTCGGCACCCGCCTCGCCGCACTGCTGGCCGACGCCGCTGCCGAGCTGTTCAGCGACCCCGCGATCGGCAGGCTCAAGGAGTGCGAGGCCGACGACTGCGTCATGGTGTTCCTGCCGGCGCACCCCCGTCGCCGCTGGTGCTCGCCCACCCGCTGCGGCAACCGGACCCGTGTCGCCCGCTACTACCGGCGCCACAACGCGGCTGACACGTCCTCTGCCTGATCGAGGCTCCGCTGCCGTCGAGCAGCGAAGGCCCTCGCTCCATGGGAACGGGGCGTTGGATGCGTCAGGTCGGGTCAGACCGGCGGCTGGAGACCGGGCAGCCAGCCGGGCCGCGGCAGGTGGCTGCACGTCGGGCACTTCTGCTCGGCGAGCAGCGTCATCGCCCGGCCGCCCATGATGGCCGTCTTCGGCCGGCTGATCGTGCCGTTCCCCGCGCAGGTCGGGCACTCCGTGTCCACCTGGTCGGCGCCGGTCTCGATCTGCTGCTCGTCGCTCACGCGCGTCACGCCCTCACGTCGGTTCTGTTGCCCGGTCCGCGCAAGTGTGACAGTGGACCTTCTCGGCATCGCGCCGCATCACGTGGCCGCGGCCTCTGCAGGCGGGCATGTGTCCCTCTGTCGTCCGTCGTGGCCGGACATCCGACGGGACGGGTGCCCGCCGCGTGACCGCCGGGGCCGTCCCCTCGGGAGTGCTTCCGAGGGGACGGCCGCCGCACGTCAGCTTGTGGGGCGATCTCGGTGTTGATTAGTAACTGCTTCGGCCAGCCCCGCCAGCGGCACCGGCTGACGGACGGCAGCAATGGCGGTTGTGCGACCTGCGCCGTCAGACGCGGGCCGCCGTGAAGGCAGCGGCGCCCTCGCGCTCGAGCCAGGTGGCGAAGTCCATCAGGCCCGGATGCTCCTTGCGCAGCGCGTCGATGTCGGCGTGCCAGCCGCCGCCGTGGTTGGCGAAGTCGTAGCCGGCCACGGCGTCGGCGTCGCGGCCGACCAGCGCCTCGCGCGGGATGTGCCGGTAGGTGATGGGCTGCCGCAGCGCCCGCTCCATGGCTCGGACGATCTGCGGCATGGTCAGCTCGTCGCCGGCCAGTTCGATCGTCCGGCCGGCGTATTCGGCCGGACGGGTGAAGGCTAGCGTGGCGAATTGGCCGATGTCGGTGGCCGCGATGAGCTGGACCGGCACGTCCGGCAGGAAGACGTCGGCCAGGACGCCGTCGCGCACGCCCATCTGCGGATGAACCTGGTTCTCCATGAACCGGACCGGCCGCAGCGCGGTCAAGGGCAGGCCCAGGTCGCGGGCGTACCGCTCCAGGGTGTTCTTGGTCTGCCAGCGCGTGATGCCGTGCGGGCCGTCGGCCGAGCCGACGGAGGCGTACACGAAGCTGCGGACACCGGCCGCCGCGGCGGCGTCGGCGACGTTGCGGCCGTAACGGAGCTCGTCGTCGAGGGTGAAGCCGGGCGGCGTGCCGGGGTAGCCGAGGGTGGGCTGGACGCTGAAGACGCCGTCGACGCCGCGGGTGGCCGCGTCGAGCGAGGCGCGGTCGCCCATGTCGCCGCGGACCAACTCGGCACCGGCGGCGGCAAGCGCCCGTGCGGCAGGGGTGCCGGGGTCGCGGACGAGGGCGCGGACCCGTTGCCCCGCGGCCAGCAGGCCGCGGGCCGTGGCACTGCCCTGGGCGCCGGTGGCGCCGGTCACGAGAACGGTGGTCATGTTTCCTCCAGGTGGCGGGTGTCGAGAACGGGGTCAGGAATTGAGCAGGTGGTGGGCACGGCCGAAACCCAGGTCGTCGACCAGGCGGCGCTGCCACGGACGCTGGATCACGGCGTGGGTGAGCCGCCGGGTAGCGCGGGGCGCGGCCATGATCTCGGTGGCCAGCTCCCAGGCGCGCGGCAGCAGCCGCTCGTCCGGCACGATCTCGTTGACCAAGCCCAGCTCCAGCGCCTCGGCGGCGCCGACGGCGGCGCCGGTGTAGAGCACCCGCGCGGTCCGCTTGAGGCCGAGCAGCTCCTGGTAGACCAGGTGCTGGCCATCGCCGGGCACGGCGCCGGAGCGGAAGTGGGTGTCGTCGAAGACAGTGCCGGGGGTGCACAGCGTCAGGTCGCAGGCAAGGGCCAGCTCCTGGTGGTAGCCAGGCCCGTTGAGCGCGCCGATCGTGGGCACGTCCACGGCGAAGACGAGGCTACGGAGCAGCGCGATGCCGTCGCGGTAGAGGTCGTAGCGGTCCTCGCCCCGCAGTGCCGGCGGCCGGTCGCGCAGGGCGGGGTCGAGCCCGCCTGTCCACGCGTCGCCGCTGCCGGTGAGGATCAGCACCTCGTTGTCCGGGTCACCGCCTGCTTCCCGCAGCACTTCACCCCAGGCGTGGTGCAGGGCGAGTGACATGACGGCCGGGCCGCCGCCGGTGTGCACGCGCAGGAGGAGCACTCCGTCGCGGCGCTCCATCACGAAGTGCTCTGCGTACCGGTCGGCGTACTCCGGTCGCTGGGAGCTCATGGTGCCTCCTAAACGGGGACTCTCCCCGGTTCTGTCGGGTACGATACGGGGATAGTCCCCGTTTATGCAACTCTGGAGGCGACGATGCGGGCCGACGCCCGGCGCAACTACGACCGGCTGGTGGCCTGTGCCCGGGCCGCCTTCGGCGAGCTGGGGGCCGATGCGCCGCTGGACGACATCGCACAGCGGGCGGGAGTCGGCAACGCCACGCTCTACCGGCACTTCCCCACCCGGCAGGCGCTGCTGGAGGCGGTCTTCCGCGACCACATCGACGCCCTGTGCCGGCGGGCCGGAGACCTGATGTCCGCGCCGTCGCCGGGCGCGGCGCTGAAAGAGTGGCTGGGCGCAGTGATCGCGCAGGGCAGCACGGAGCGCGGGCTGGCCGCATCGCTGCTGGCAGCGCTCGACGAGGACGGCTCGTCGTGCCGCGCGGAGGTGTTCGGGGCCGCGCGAGCACTGCTGGCGCGGGCGCAGGAAGGGGGCGACGTCCGGACGGGCGTAGGGGTCGAGCAGCTGTTCAAGCTGGTGAACGCCATCGCGCTGGTCACCGAGACGGAGCCGGACGCGGCGAGGCAGGCGGCCGCCCTGCTCGACCTGATCTTCGACGGGCTGGCTCCGCGTCCGTGAGCGACGGGAGCCAGACCGTTTGAGGAGCGGGCGAGTCCGGCCGGGTTAGCGGCAAGGCGGACGGGGGCGAGAATCTCGCAGCCGGTGCGCAGCACCGCCTCCAACCGGCCGCCACCGCATGCCTCCGCTGGGCTGCGGGCAAAGGCGCTGAGGCCAGCGGCCGCGGAAGGGCCGCCTTGAACAAGTGAGGAAACTCTGAACACGCACGCCACAGCCGGGGCGAAGAGCAGGCGGCTACTGGATGAGGCGTTGGGTGTAGCCCTTGCTGACGAGCCGCTCGTATGCGTGCGCGACTTCCTGGGGGATCTCCTGCGGGATCGCGTCTCCGGTGTCGGCGTAGATGGTGGGTCGCTGGGTGTCGCCGACGAGCATGGTCACGACTCGGTCCGGGTCGCCGGTGGTCTGGAGGTAGTCGCCGAACTCCTGCCAGATCGCGGAGCACAGGAACGTGACTCCGGGCCAGCGCCGGGCGGCAGTGGCGTAGGCGCGGCGTTGTTGGTAGGGGCGGCACACGATCAGCGCGGACTGGACCTGGATGCCCTTGGCGGCGAGCAGTTCGCGGGTGAGATCGGTGTTTTCCCCGGTGTGCCGGGCCTTCGGCTCAACGAGGATGGCGGAGTCTGGAACGCCGTGTTCGAGGGCGATTTCCCGGTAGTGGATGGCTTCGCCGCGGGGAAACCTGTCCACTGTGGTGGGGGCATTGGCGCCGGTGAAGACGAGCCACGGGAACAGGCCGCGGTGGTAGAGCTCGGCAGCGTAGACCGGGACAGTCCCATCGTGGCTGCCAAGGTCAATCGCCACGTCCACGGGGCGCAGCTCGTCGTCCAGGCGGTGGAAGCGCCACGCTGTCCCCTAGGCAGAGCACATCCACCACGCCGTCCGACTCTCGGAGAATGGTCTCGGTGCTGGACGGCGACTTCCCGGCTTCAGCTCAAGGGCACTCGCTGAAGCCTCGATGGCGTCCGCCAGCACCACTCCGAGATCTGCGTCCGGCCGCTCGTTCAAGCACGCGACGAGTTCCCGCCCCAGGCGATCGGCATAGGTCGACGCTGGGACCGGCACCGGCACGAACGCTGACGCGCCGTCGAGCACGATGACGGCGTTCGAGGTGGTGAAGATCTTGTCGTCGCTGTCCTCGATGGGCGGGAGCTGGGCCGTGGCTACTCGCATCACTCACCAGATGTACGGACCGGCGGCAAGTTCGCTGCCGGTGATGGTCAGTCCTTCGTATGTCGCGCACTACCAGGGAACAACTCTTGTCCCCCACCTGCCCGAACACCTCGGCGAGGTGCGCTGTCAGGTAGTGCGTGGCTCCCAGGGAACCGATCCCATAGATGCCCGCGATGTGGACGATCACACGGCCTCCCTCGCTGTGAATGGCGGCTCGCCCGACCGCAGAGCAACCCAAAAGCGAGGGTTAAGCATGGGGAGGAACAGCACGAAACCCCTGGCCAACGGATCTACCAGGGGTTTTGTGCCCCCGGCAGGATTCGAACCTGCGACACCCGCTTTAGGAGAGCGGTGCTCTATCCCCTGAGCTACGAGGGCTGGCCGTCCCAGACTAGCGGGTCCGGCCCTCGTGGATGAGCGTGACCTCGGCCTCGCTCCGGCGCCGGTCCACGAGGTGGTCGGGAATCCTACGAAAGGTGCGAGCAACCTGGGTGAACAGTGTGTCGACGCCGGACGCTACCAGTGGGTAACCTTCCGTGATCGGGATGCGGAGACCCCGCTCCACCGAGTGTCCGGAGGGCATAGTTGATCAAGCTCATGTTCGCCGACGACGAGGAGCTCGTGCGGGCCAGCCTGCGCGGCATGATGTCCGGCGCGCCGGACATCGAGGTGGTCGGTGAGGCGAATGACGGGCGGACCGCCGTGGAGACCGCGCGGCGGCTGCACCCGGACGTCGTCCTCCTCGACATCAAGATGCGCGCCCCGGACGACGGTATCCGCGCGCTCCGCGCAATCCTCGACCTGCCCGGCCCGCCGGCCGCGGCCATGCTGACCACCTTCGATGTCGACGAGTACGTCAGCCTGGCCCTCCGGCTCGGCGCCAACGGCTTCCTGCTCAAGGATATCGAGCCCGCCGCGCTGCTCCGGGCCGTCCGGGATCTCGCGCGGGGCGGCGCGGTCCTCGATCCGGGTGTCGCGGCGCGGATGGTGCGCGCCCACCGCGAAGGCCAGCGTGCGGCCCAGCCGGCGCGCAAGTTGCTCGCCTCGCTGTCCGACCGCGAGCGGGAGGTCGTCGGGCTCGTCGGGCAGGGTCTGTCGAACGCCGAGATCGGCGGGAAACTGCACCTGTCCGAAGCCACGGTCAAGGGGTACGTGTCCGCGGTCCTGACCAAGATCGGCGCCGCCAACCGGGTCCAGGCCGCCCTGCTCGCCTACCGCGGCGGCCTGCTGGACCCGTGACTTCTTAGGCGGGTCTCAGCACCGTCGGCAACACTGTCTACATGCGCATTCTCGTAGTCGACGACGACCGGGCGGTCCGGGAGTCCCTGCGGCGGTCGCTGGAGTTCAACGGCTACCAGGTGGAGCTCGCCGGCGACGGCGCACAGGCCCTCGAACGCGTCGTCGCCGACCGGCCGGACGCCATGATCCTGGACGTCATGATGCCCCGGCTCGACGGGCTGGAGGTGGCGCGCCGGCTGCGCAGCACCGGCGACGACCTGCCGATCCTCGTGCTCACCGCCCGGGACACCGTCTCCGACCGCGTCTCCGGGCTCGACGCCGGTGCCGACGACTACCTGCCGAAGCCGTTCGCGCTGGAGGAGCTCCTCGCCCGCCTCCGCGCGCTGCTGCGCCGCGCCTCCCGCGAGGCGCAGACGCCGCCGGACGCGGAGAAGCTGACCTTCGCCGACCTGATGCTCGACCCGGGCACCCGCGAGGTCAGGCGCGGTGACCGCGACATCAGCCTCACCCGCACCGAGTTCGCGCTGCTCGAGCTGTTCATGTCCTATCCGAAGCACGTGCTCACGCGCGGCCGCATCCTCGAGGAGGTGTGGGGCTACGACTTCCCGACCTCGGGCAACGCGCTCGAGGTGTACGTCGGCTACCTGCGCCGCAAGACCGAGGCCGGCGGTGAGCCGCGGCTGATCCACACCGTCCGCGGCGTCGGGTACGTCCTCCGGGAAACGCCGCCGTGAGCCAGACCATGACCGAGCCGGTGCCCGTGATCCGAGTCGACGAGGGCGGAGGTCCAGCCCCGCGGCGGATGTCGCTGCGGGCGCGCGTCACCCTGCTGGCCGCCGCGTGTGTCGCGGGCGTGCTGGCGCTGGTCTCATTGGGCGCCTACATCACCGTCTACAACAACCTGTACCAGCAGGTCGACGACGAGCTGGTCCAGCAGGCGAACAGCGTGATCAACGACCCGCAGGTCGTGCAGACCGGCGGCCTGCGCATCCCCACCTACATCACGCGCCTGGTCGACGTGCGGTTCGACCTGATCGTGGCCGACGGCTCGTCCGCGTTCGAGTCGCAGCCGTCGGTGCGACCGCCGATCGGCTTGGACGAGCGCCAGGTCGCCAGCGGCGAGCGGTCGTCGTCGATCCGGACCGACCGGAACACCGACTCGCGCGTGCTCGCCGTGCCCTACCGCTACCAGCCGGGCGTGGCGCTGGTGCTGTCGCAGCCGCTCGACGCGACCAAACAGACGCTGCGCGAACTGGCTGTCGTGCTAGCGCTGATCGGCGGCGGCGGGATCCTGGTCGCCGCGCTCGCCGGAACGGCCGTTGCCCGCACCGGGCTGCGGCCCGTCGAACGGCTGACGTCGGCCACCGAGCACATCGCCCGGACCGGTGATCTGCGGCCGATCCCGATCAGCGGGGACGACGAGCTGGCCCGGCTCACGCACAGCTTCAACACGATGCTCGGCGCCGTTGCCGATTCGCAGGAACGCCAGCGGCAGCTCGTCGCCGACGCCGGTCACGAGCTGCGCACCCCGTTGACCTCCTTGCGCACCAACCTGGAGCTGCTGCTGTCGGCCAGCCGCTCGGGCGCGCCGTCGCTGTCGGAGCAGGACCGTGCCGACATCGAGACCGACATCAAGGCCCAGCTGGACGAGCTGACCCAGCTCATCGGGGACCTGGTGGAGCTGGCCCGGCAGGACGAGCCGCGCACCGGGTTCGAGCGCGTCGAACTGGTCGAGGTCGTCGAGCGCGCACTGGACCGGGCGCGCCGCCGCGCCGGGGAGATCGAGTTCGACGTCCAGCTCCAGCCGTGGGTCGTCGTCGGCGACGCCGGTGCGCTGGAGCGCGCGGTGCTGAACCTGCTGGACAACGCGGTCAAGTTCTCGCCGCCCGAGTCGCGGGTCCGGATCTCGATGCACCCGGTGGGCGACGGGACCGCCGTCATCGAGGTCGCCGACTCCGGCCCGGGCATCGCGGACGAGGACCTGCCCCGGGTGTTCGACCGGTTCTACCGTTCGTCCGAGGCGCGCACGCTGCCCGGGTCCGGGCTCGGACTGGCGATCGTCAAGCAGGCCGCCGAACGGCACGGCGGCACCGTGCACGCCGGCCGGGCCCCCGAGGGCGGCGCGCTGATGGCCCTGCGCCTGCCCGGCACCCCGGGCTGACAACCAACCATCGCCCCACCTCCCGGGTGTTGATTCGTGTAGGATTTTGTGTAGTTGTTGGGCGGATGGGAGCGATGGTGCTGGCGCGGCAGCGGCAGGCGGTGATCCTCGAGGAAGCGCGGCGGGCCGGGGCGGTCCGCGTGAGCGATCTGGTGAACAAGCTCGGCGTGTCCGACATGACCATCCGCCGCGATCTGGACGTGCTCGCGAGCCGGGGCCTGGTGGAAAAGGTCTACGGCGGTGCCACCGCGGTGGTCGGCCCGAGCACCGAAGAACCCGGTTTCGAGGCCAAGTCCGCGCGGCAGCGGGCGCAGAAGGAGGCCATCGCGGCCGCCGCGGCCGGACTGGTCCAGCCCGGCACCGCGATCGGCCTGTCCGCCGGCACCACGACGTGGACGCTGGCCCGCGCGCTCGACGGGATCCCCGGTCTGACGATCGTGACCAACTCGATCCAGACCGCCGACGTGCTGCGCGCGTCGCCGGCGCCCGATCGCACCGTCGTCCTCACCGGCGGGATCCGCACGCCGTCCGACGCGCTGGTCGGGCCGGTCGCCGTGCACAGCCTGCGCCGCCTGCACCTGGACCAGGTGTTCCTCGGCGTGCACGGCATGGCCGAGGGACCCGGCTTCACCACGCCGAACCTGAACGAGAGCGAGACCGACCGCGCGCTGGTGGAAGCCGGCCGGCGGCTCGTCGTCCTCGCCGACAGCTCCAAATGGGGAGTCGTCGGCATTTCCACCATCGCCGAACTGGACGAGGCCCACGTCGTGGTGAGCGACGACGGTCTTCCGGATGCGGCGTGTGACGTCTTGGCCGAGCACGTGGGCGACCTGCGGATCGTCCCCGTCAACGAGGACACGGAGGAAGAGTGAGGCGGACGCTGCGCCACCTTGCCGACGGCAGGGAGATCATCTACTTCGACGAGGGCGCGGACGCCCCGCCCCGCACCGCGGAGGACACCCGCGACCTGCCCGCGGTGGCCGCCAGCTCCGAGATCCGCCTCGACCCGCTGACCGGTGAGTGGGTCGCGATGGCCGCGCACCGGCAGACCCGCACGTACAAGCCGCCGGCCGACCTGTGCCCGCTGTGCCCGAGCAAACCGGGCAAGCCGAGCGAGATCCCCGAGCCGGACTACGACGTGGTGGTGTTCGAGAACCGCTTCCCGTCCTTCGAGGAGGGGGCGAGCGGTGAGCGGTCCACTCTCGACGGTCTGGGACTCGTGCCGACCGCGCCCGGCAAGGGGCGCTGTGAGGTGGTCTGCTTCACCAGTGACCACAATGGATCGTTCGCCGGACTGAGCCCGGAGCGGGTCCGCACGGTGCTGGACGCGTGGGCCGACCGCACCGCGGCGCTGTCCGCGATCGACGGGCTGGAGCAGGTCTTCCCGTTCGAGAACCGCGGGGAAGAGATCGGCGTGACGCTGCACCACCCGCACGGCCAGATCTACGGCTACCCGTTCGTCACCCCGAAGACGCGGCGGATGCTCGACGTCGCCCGTGCGTACCAGGAGGAGCACGGCCGCCCGGTTCTCGGTGACGTCCTCGCCGCCGAGCGCAAGGTGGGCACGCGCGTGATCGCGGAGGGGCAGCACTGGACGGCGTTCGTCCCGCCCGCCGCGCGGTGGCCGGTGCACGTGCTGGTCGTGCCGCACCGCCAGGTCCCGGACATCCCCGCGCTCACCGACGCCGAGCGCGACGACTTCGCCGAGGTCTACCTGGACGTGCTCCGCCGCTGTGACGGGCTCTACGACCGCCCGCTGCCCTACATCGCCGCCTGGCACCAGGCGCCGGTCCGGATCGACCGCGAGCTGGGCTGGCTGCACCTGGAGCTGTTCTCGATCCTGCGCGCTCCGGACAAGCTGAAGTACCTGGCCGGCTCCGAATCGGGCGAGGCGGTGTGGATCAACGACGCCACGCCGGAGCAGATCGCGGACCGTCTCCGGGCGGGGGCCTGAGCCCGGCGGCATACTCATGCGTGACCCTCAGGCTGGCCTCAGCCAGCTCTCAGGACCGACACGCATGGTAGGGACATGACCGAGAACGACCCCAGCGCACCGCACGACGGCGGTGCCCCGCGGGACTCCGGTGCGCAGCAGCCGCCGGAGGACGCGAAGACACCCGCACGCGGAACGCCGCTCGGCTCGGGACCGCAGCAGCAGCCGAGCCCGTGGTCGGCGCAGGGAGCCGCGCCGGGGACCGGGCCACAGCAGCCCGGTGGGTACCCGTGGACGCCTCCTGGCGCGCAGCAGTCGCACTCGCCGTATGCGACCGCGACCATGCCGCCGCCGGCCGTGCCGCACCAACGGCGTGGCTCGGGCAAGCTCGTGGCCGGAGTCGCGGTGCTCGCGCTGATCGTCGGCGGCGGAGCGGGTGCCGCCGGGGGGTACCTGACCGCGCAGAACAGCGGGAGCGCCGGCACGGCCTACAACGCGCTCAACCAGCCGGTTCCGGCGCAGCAGACGACGACGGCCCAGCCCGGTTCCGTCGAGGCCGTGGCGCAGAAGCTGTCGCCGAGCGTGGTGGAGTTGCAGGTGGCCGGGCGCAGCGGGCAGGGCGAGGGGTCCGGCTTCGTGCTCTCCACCGACGGCTACATCCTGACGAACAACCACGTCGTCGAGGTCGCCGCGAACGGCGGGCAGATCCAGGCGGTGTTCCAGGACGGCAGCAAGACGCCCGCGTCGGTCGTGGGACGCGACCCGACGACCGACATCGCCGTGGTGAAGGTCAACGGCGCGAAGAACCTGACGCCGGTGGCGCTCGGCAATTCCGATGACCTGAACGTGGGGCAGTCGGTGGTGGCGATCGGGTCGCCGTTCGAGCTGGCCGGGACGGTCACCTCGGGCATCGTCAGCGCACTGCACCGCCCGGTGCGGGCAGGCGGCAGCGAGGGCGATCAGACGACGGTGATGAGCGCGATCCAGACCGACGCCGCGATCAACCCGGGCAACTCCGGTGGTCCGCTGGCGAACCTGGCGGGCCAGGTGATCGGCATCAACTCGGCGATCTACAGCCCGCAGTCGAGCGGAATGGGCCAGACGGAGGCGACCAACGCCGGTATCGGCTTCGCGATCCCGATCAATCAGGCGCGGCGCACGGCGCAGGAGATCATCGACACCGGTAAGGCGACGCAGACGTTCATCGGCGCCAACGTGAGCGACGCACCCCAGGGCGGAGCTTTGATCGCCGGCGTGCAGTCCGGCAGCCCGGCCGAGCAGGCCGGCCTGAAGCAGGGCGACGTGGTGACGAAGATCGACAACACGGTCATCAACGACGCGGACGGCCTCATCGCGGCCGTGCGGACCCGCGCTCCGGGCGACAAGGTGAACTTCACCCTGAGCGACGGGCGCACCGTGCAGGTCACGCTGGGCGGCCAGCCGGTGCCGACGAACTGAGGCTCGCGCGGGCCGGCTGCTCGGGGCGGCCGGCCCGGCAGGTCCGCCGGGATCGATGGCTCGGCTGGACGGATGGCCGGCCCGGGAGCGGTGAGGTCCTTGCCTGGTTGCTGTCGGGGCGGGTCAGGCGGGGTGATCCAGTCGTGACGTGGCCCGGGGCGGGCTGGACGGGCGGCTGTGGGGTTGGTTGCGCGCGGCCCGATGCGGCTCCGGGCGCGGTGCCCTAGTTGTCCTGCGGCCCGGGGCGGGGTGGTTCGGTTGACTCGTGAGCGGGGCGCGTCCGCGGAGGTGCAGGTGGGTCCCGGGGGTTGAACGAGGTGGCCGGTGGGACGAGCTCGGGGCTGGGTCGGGTGGCGTGCCTGCTGGATCGGCGGGGTGACGGCCGGGGGAGAGAGCCGCCGGCGCGTGTGGTCGGCCGGAGGTTCGGATGCCAGGTATGGGGTTTTGCGGCTGGTCGCACGGGGTGGCCGGCCTGGGGTCTGGCCACGGGGGTGGCCGGCGGGGGCGAGGAGACGCTCGGCCGCTCGGGGCGGCCGAGACCAACCTGACGGCTCGCTCGGGGGCGAGCCGCTTGCCGAGCCGCGTGCGACTGGGTCAACCGGTCGCGCGCGGCTTCCCATCTGCCGGGAAGCTCGTCCACTTCGGACGGCCACTCGGGTGTAGTGGTGACGTGCTCGCCCGCGTGCGGCGTGAACGGGATACCGTGTGCCCCATGGAACGCAGTGCACAGCGGCTGGGCCGCGCGCTCGTGGTGATCGTGGACGACCGCGCGGCGCACGGCGAGCATGAGGACACCTCCGGCCCCTTGGTTCAGGAGCTGCTGGAGGAAGCCGGCTTCATCGTCGACGGCGTGGTGCTCGTGCACGCCGACACGGTGGCGATCCGCAACGCGCTCAACACCGCCGTCATCGGTGGTGTGGACCTCGTCATCACCGTCGGCGGCACCGGGGTGTCGCCACGCGACGTCACCCCCGACGCGACGCTCGGCGTGCTCGACCGGCCCATCCCGGGCATCGGCGAGGCCCTGCGCTCCTCCGGGCTCGCCGCCGGCGCGATCGACGCCGGCATCTCCCGGGGCCTGGTGGGCGTCTCGGGCAGCACGCTCGTGGTCAACCTCGCCGGCTCGCGCGCTGCCGTGCGGGACGGCATGGCGACGCTGTCGTCGCTCGTGCCCTACGTGATCGACCAGCTCTCCGGCCTCGACGAGTCCTGATGGCCGGGCAGGACCGGGAGCGCAAGCCTCCCCGCGATCGCGACCGGCGCAAGCTGGACGAGATCTTCGGGGAGGTCCTCCCGGACACCACGTCCGACGAGCGCGAACCGGAACGCCCGGCCGGGAACGACGACACCTGGTACCGGGAGAACCGGCCGCCCCACCACGGCGGCTAGCGGGCTCGCCGGGCACGAGGCCGCGGTCTCGACCCCGGCCGAACCCGCCCGGCGGCAGCCGCGGGTGCCGGCCCGCGCGTGTCCTGACCCGCCGGCCCTGCCGGTGCACGACCGCGGGTGCCAGGCCGCCGCCCGTGACCGGACCTGCCCCCGCCCACCAGGCGGGTACGACGGCAACGGACCGTGCTGACGGCACCTGTTTCGCGAACCGGGCGCCCGGAGCAGGTGCGACCTCAGTCCTGGGTGGCGGTGTGGGTGGTGACGTGCCCGTCGGAGCTGTTCTGCTGCCGCAGCAGGTCGCGGATCTCCTTCAGCAGCTCGACGTCCGTCGGCTCGGCGGGGCCTGCCTCCTGGCCGCGCTTGCGGCGCTCCTGGATCTTCTTCATCGGCAGGACCAGCAGGAAGTAGACCACGGCCGCGACGATCACGAAGTTGATGACCGCGTTGATCACGCCCCCGAAGTCGAGGAACGTCGAGTCGTTGCCGCCCAGGACGTTGAACCCCAGCCCCTTGGCGGCCTCGGTACCGCCGATGGCGTTGATCAACGGCTTGATCAGCCCGTTCGTGAAAGCCGTCACGACCGCCGTGAACGCCGTTCCGATGACGACCGCGACCGCCAGTTCGACGACGTTGCCGCGCATCAGGAAGTCTTTGAAACCCTTCAGCATGTGCACCCCTCTTTCCGGAAACGGCTAACGGAGGGTAACCGCTACCGGGTTTCGCAGTGACAGCGCCGCCACCTCCCGAGCTGTCTCCTCGGGCAAGGACAGGACGACCAGCGGTCCGTCCCGCGCGCCGGCGAGGCGCCCGGCCGCGGCCGGTGGGGGCCGCACGGTGAGCACGGTGGCCATGCTGGCGAGGACTTTCCTGACTTGCGCGGACTCGTCGACGGTGACCACGTCGACCCGCATCCCGGGCATCAGCAGCTTGGCCACGCCGGTGTCGGCGAGCCGCACGGGCACCGCAGCCAGCGCAAGATCACCCGTGAAGGGGACGGGTGCGGACGGCGGTGGCGGCGCGGCCCGCGGCTCGGCCGCGCCGGGACGCGCGGCCAGGACGGCCGCCGTGATCAGCAGACCTGCGGCGACCAGCTTCCGCAGCCGGTGCCAGCGGCGTCCGCCCAGACGCAGCCGGAGCCGGTTCGCATGGGCACGCGGATCGAAGCGCATGGCGAAGCACCCCCAGTTGTCGGCGTCGGCGGCGGTGTGCCACCGACGACAGCGACGCTAGGGGTGCTGACACCCGGCGGAAAAGACGCGGATCTGGCAGCTGTGGATAACTGGGTGCTTGTGGATAACCCGGCGGTCAGGAAGCCGCCGCGGCCGCGGTTGTCGTACCGCTCGACGAGGATGAGGACGTGGAGCTGCTCTTGCTTTCGCCGGACGTGCTCGACGAGCTGGACGAGGAGGTGGACTTCGACGATGACGATGACGACGACGAAGACGACGACCGCGAGTCGGTCCGGTAGAAGCCGGAGCCCTTGAAGATCACGCCGACCGCTCCGTAGAGCTTGCGCAGGGGGCCGGTGCACTCCGGGCACTCGGTCAGGCTGGCATCGGAGAACGACTGCACGGCCTCGAAACGGTGGCCGCACTCCTTGCAGGCGTACTGGTACGTGGGCACAGGTGCTCCTTCGCGCATTGGCACTCGATCCGCAAGAGTGCTAACACAATTGTGTCGGACACCATTCCCTCAGCGCAAACAAGGGTTCGTCACAGGAAGCGGGACGTACCCGCGGCCGGGGGTGAGCGCGCCGGTCATGAGCACGTCGTGCTGCTCGGCGGGCAGGCGTTCCACCAGCTCGGCGTCCCGGACGACGGCCACCAGGGCGGCACCCGGCGCGGCGTGGGCGAGGGACCGGTCGTAGTGACCGGCGCCGCGGCCCAGGCGCACCCCGCGGTGGTCGACGGCCAGGGCCGGAACCAGCACCAGCCCGGCCCCGGCCAGCGCGGCCGGGCCCAGCCGTGGTCCGGTCGGCTCCAGGATCTGCCGGAACCGGCCCGGGGACAGGCTCGCGGTGCCGGTGTAGTCCGCCCAGTCCAGCGGGCCGGGCGCCGCGGGAATCACCGGGAGCAGCACCCGTGCGCCGCGCTCGCGGAGCAGGTCGAGCAGGCTTAAGGAGCCGGGTTCGGTGCCGAACGGGACGTACCCGCACACGGTGCCGGGCAGTGACATCGCCGACAGGGCGCGGCCCAGCGCGGCGGCCTCGGCGACCCGTTGCTGCACGGAGGCGGCGGCACGCGCGGCGGACAGCTTGGCGCGCCACTCGGCCTTCGTCACTTCGTCGTTGCGCTGCGCACCCATGTACGCAGGTTAGGCTTGGCGCCTATGACGGGCGCCTTCGACAACCACTCGTTCCGAACCGCTATCGTCCCGGCCGCCGGCCTGGGGACGCGGTTCCTGCCGACCACCAAAGCGGTTCCCAAGGAGCTGCTGCCGGTGGTGGACACGCCGGGCATCGAGCTCGTCGCGAGCGAAGCCGCGCAGGCCGGAGCGAAACGCCTGGTGATCGTCACCTCCCCGGGCAAGGAGTCGGTGGTCAGCTACTTCCGGCCCGCCCCGGAGCTGGAGGCGAACCTCGAGCGCAAGGGCAAGTCCGCGCTGCTGGAGAAGGTCCGCCGCGGACCGGAGCTGATCGACGTCGAGGTCGCCATCCAGGAGGAGGCGCTGGGCCTCGGGCACGCGGTCGCGCAGGCCGAGCCGAACCTGACCGATGAGGACGAGGCCGTCGCGGTGCTGCTGCCCGACGACCTGGTGCTGCCCGCCGGGGTGCTTTCGAGGATGGCGGAGGTGCGCGCCGAGCACGGCGGCAGCGTGTTGTGCGCGTTCGACATCCCCAAGGAGCAGATCTCGCCCTACGGCGTGTTCGACGTCACCGGCACGGCGGACGAGGACGTCAAGCGCGTGCACGGCATGGTCGAGAAGCCGGCACCGGAGGAGGCGCCGTCCACCTACGCCGCGGCCGGCCGCTACCTCCTCGACCGGGCGATCTTCGACGCCCTGCGTCGCATCAAGCCCGGCGCGGGTGGTGAACTGCAGCTCACCGACGCCGTCGCGCTGCTGATCGAGGAGGGCCACCCCGTGCACATCGTCGTCCACCGCGGCGGCCGGCACGATCTGGGCAACCCGGGCGGCTTCCTCAAGGCGGCCGTGGACTTCGCCCTCGACGACCCGGACTACGGGCCGGAACTGCGCAACTGGCTGACCGAACGACTCGGGACAGATCGCTGATGACCGACCCCACCCCGGAGACCGACCAGGCCGAGCAGGACCTCCGCTTGGTCGACGAGCAGGTCGCCCGCGTCCTGCAGGCCGCGGTGCGGCCGCGGCCCGTCCGGGTCGCGATCTCCGAAGCGCAGGGCCTGCTCTGCGCGGAGGAGGTCGTGGCCGAGCACGCGCTGCCCGGTTTCGACCAGGCAGCCGTCGACGGGTACGCGGTGCGCAGCGTCGACGTCCGCGTCGAGGGCGACGAGCCGGTGCAGCTTCCGGTGGTGGGGGAGATTCCGGCGGGCTCACGACAGCCCCGACGGCTACAGCCCGGGCAGGCGGTCCGGGTCGCCACCGGCGCACCGCTGCCGACCCTGGCCGATGCCGTCGTGCCCACCGCGTTCACCGACGGCCACCCGGCCAAGGTGACCGTGCACCGGTCGGTGCCGTCCGCGGCCTACGTGCGGCGCACCGGTGAGGACGTGCAGATCGGCGACGTCGCCGTCCGCCAGGGCGACACCATCGGCGCGGCGCAGGTGGGGCTGCTCGCTGCGGTCGGCCGCGCCAAGGTGCTGGTCTACCCGCGGCCGCGGGTGTCGATCGTGTCGGTGGGCGACGAGCTGGTCGACGTGGACCGCACCCCGTCGACCGGCCAGGTCTACGACGTGAACTCCTACGCCCTCGCCGCGGCGGCGCGCGACGCCGGTGCCGAGGTCAGCCGGGTCGGGATCGTGCCGAGCGATCCGTGGCGGCTGCGCGAGGTGGTCGAGGGCAGGCTGCTGATGTCCGAGGTCGTGGTGGTTGCGGGCGGCGCCGGTGGCACCGCGGGTGACGAGGTGCAGGCCGCCCTGTCCGACCTCGGCGAGATCGACATGACGCGGGTGGCGATGCACCCCGGGTCCGCGCAGGGTTTCGGGCGGCTCGGACCGGACTCGGTGCCGACGTTCCTCATCCCGGCCAACCCGATGAGCGCCCTGGTCGTGTTCGAGGTGCTGATCCGGCCGCTGATCCGGGCCGCGCGCGGCACCCGCAACCCGCATCGCCGCACGGTCAGCGCGCGGCTGCTGTCGCCGGTCTCGTCGACGAAGGGGCGTCGCGGCTACCTGCGCGGGCAGCTGCTGCGGGACGAGAGCACCGGTGAGTACCTGGTCCAGCCGCTCGGCACGTCCGGCGCGCACCTGCTCGCGTCCCTGGCCGAGGCGAACTGCCTGGTCAACGTGGACGAGGACCTCACCGAGGTGCCCGCCGGCGAGCAGGTCAAGGTGACCTTCCTGGCCCAGCGGGGTTAGAACTGTCCGGTGCAGCCAGCAGCGTATGACCTGGAGTCCCGGCACCCCGGGTGGCCGGCCCGGCTCGGCCCGCTCCGCGTGGCGGCCGGCGAGGTCGCGGTGCGGCCGATCCGCCTGCGCGACGCCGGCGACTGGAGCCGCATCCGGCTCCGCGACCAGGAGCACCTCGAGCCGTGGGAGCCGACGGGGCCGGGGCCGTGGCGCGATCGCAACAGCTACTGGTCGTGGCCCCCGCAGTGGACGGCGCTGCGCTCGCTCGCCCGGCGCGGCCAGTGCCTGCCGTACACGATCACCGTCGACGGCGCGTTCGCCGGGCAGATCACGATCGGCAACGTGATCCGGGCCTCACTGCGGTCCGCGTGGGTGGGGTACTGGGTGTCCTCGTCCGTGGTCAAGGGCGGGGTGGCCACCGCCGCCGTGGCGCTGGTCGTCGATCACGCGTTCACCTCCGCCGGGCTGCACCGGATCGAGGCGACCGTCCGGCCGGAGAACACGCCGAGCATCAAGGTGCTGACCAAGGCCGGGTTCCGGCAGGAGGGCCTGTTCCGCCGGTATCTGGATGTGGCCGGTGACTGGAGGGACCACTACTGCTACGCGATGACCGTGGAGGAGAGCGGCCCGGGGCTGGTTGCGCGCCTCGTCGCCGCCGGGCGCGCCGACTACCGGTAACCCGGTTCGTTAGCCGGCTGTGGCAAGGTTCACCGGATCAAGTGACCCTTTTTCTGTTCCCGGGCGGCGTGGCACCGTCCCTTCTGTTACTCCTGTGACTAGCGTGACGACATGTAGCAGTGAACGGGGGAGGTGAGAGGGGATTGCCCAGCTCGCTGATCATCGTCGCCTTGGCCGCGGCCTGGCTCGTCGTGCTCGTGCCCATGGTCGCGCGCAAGCGCCAGGCGGTCACGCAGACGGCCGATGCCGAACTGGCCGCCCGCGTGGTCCGCAGCGGCGGCGGCGCCGACGATGCGGAGGAGGAGTTCGCGATGTCCGAGACCACCCAGCAGGTCGCCGAGGCCGACGACGAGGTCGACTACGACGACGTCGAAGAGTACGACGAGGACCCGGTACGCGGCTACGAACAGCCGTCCGAGCGTCGTTACCGGCCCGGGCGTGGTGGCTTCGACCCGGAGGCCGCCGAGATCGCCGCGCGCGCCAAGTACGCGTTCCGCCAGCGGGTCGTCCTCTGCCTGTTCCTGCTCGCGGTCGTCACCGCCGCGGGCGCCGGCTTCCTGACCTCGTCGCTGTGGTGGCTGCACGGGGTTGTGGACCTCGGGCTGGTCGGCTACCTCGCCTACCTGCGCCGCCAGGTCCGCATCGAAGCCGAGATCCGCCAGCGGCGCATGGCCCGGCTCGGTGCCCGCACCGCGGCCCGCCCCGCCCGCCGCGAGCGGCCGGTCGAGGACTTCGAGGTCGTCGAGCCCGCGCGCGAGGTGCCGGGTGTCGAGCGTCGGCCGTCACCGGCCTCCCGCCTGCGTGGGCGCGCGGTGGTCGTCGACGTCGAGGACGAGGACCCGGCGTTCCACGACCTGGACGACCCCGACCAGCTCCCGTTCCGGCGCGCGGTCGGCGAGTAGCCCCCCCTCGCTGATCACCTCCGCCGGGTTGCTATGCTTCTGGAGCTTCCTTCGGGAAGTCCAGTAAGGGGCTGTAGCGCAGTTGGTAGCGCGTCTCGTTCGCATCGAGAAGGTCAGGGGTTCGATTCCCCTCAGCTCCACCGCAGGTCAAGGGCCGTCCGCCGTAGAGCGGACGGCCCTTTTCGTTGCCCTGATAGCAGCAAAGTACAGCAGTGGCGCTACTCGTCCAGGCTCTCGCCCAGCCGCTTGAGCGCGTCCCGCGTCTTCGTTGAGGAAGCCTGCGAGTAGATCTCCACGGTCATCGAGCGACCAGAACGCAACCACGGCTCGTCGCGTAGCGAAGCTGTCCCTGACCAGGTCAGGGCATCAGCGCCCGGGTCACCACAGTGGCGACGCCCGCCGCGTAGCTGGTGAGGACCTTGACGGGCAGCATCTCCTCCCACAACTCCGGGGAACGCAGGAACGCGGTCGCGGTCGGGAAGGCGCCCGTGGTGGTGTTCGCCCATTCCAGACACGACGCCTTCTTCGACGCACACGACCACAGTCCGGCGGTCAGTGAGGCGAGACCGGCCACGCTGTCGAGCCACACCCCGTAGGTCCCCTCCAACTTCGCGACGAGCGCGCGGTCCTTGTGCTTCACCGCGGTCACGATCATGATGCCGAGGTCGACTCCGAGGCTGATCAGGTCGATCATCCACTTCGCCCGGTCGGGGCCTGGTTCGTCGTCGACGACCTCACAGGCGACGCCGAACGAGGTCGCGCAGAGCAGTAGGAGACTCATCCCCGTCGCGACCTTCTTCGTGATCGGGTCGACCATCGCGATCGGGAGCAAATCGCTCGCCGCCTCCAGCACGGTCGACACGATGCCCAGGGAGAGGTCGAGCGCCTTGCGTTCGCCCGGCGATCCCGGTTCGGTCGGCAGCGGGGTCAGCGCGGCGTTCGGGAAGGCGACCAGCAGACCGAACATCCCCTTGACCGTCAACGGCCCCGTGGCGGTGTTCGCGTGCCGGGCGATGTAGTGCGCGGCCTCGTCGAGTGTCTTGATGCCCACCGGCAGGTCGAACACCGATTGCATGAAGGAGCTCAGCTTCACCAGCAGGTCCAGCAGCGCGTCCACAAGGGCTTTCGCCACATCCACCAAGGCCAGTGCGAACTGTTTCACCCCGCCGAGCACCACGCTGAGCGCGACGGTTTGCAGGTGCCCGTTGTTCTCGTCGATCGCCCCACGGAGCGAGGTGGCGAACGCGGTGGCCGCGGCCTCGAACGCGGCGAGGTGTTCGGTCACGTGGCTCATCGTGCTCTCCGCGGCCGGACCGAACTGCCGCGCGGCCGCCGTGATCGCCGACTGGAGCGAGCCGCCGAGTGGCTCGGCGTGGTTGGTCACCAGGTCGATCAGCCAGTTGGACGGCGCGGACACCAGCTGGTCGACCACGTGGAACAGGCTGGTGAGGTTGGCGCCGCTGCCACCGGCCACGACCGGGGGCACCGGGTCGTGCGACGAGCCCTTCACCGCACTGACCGGGTTCGCGCCAACCCTCGTGACGAGCTGGGTCAGCACGGGATCCAGATGGTCGCGGGCGAACGCGGTCAACTGCTGGCGTGCCGTCGCCTTGATCTCGGTCAGCCTGCGCGTCATCTCGGCCGGAAGCGCGTCGAGCTTGTCCTCCACCTCCAGTTTGGTTTCCCAGATCTGGGCGAAGGGAATCCGGTGGACCAGCCACTCGAGCACGCGTTCGGTCACGGCGCCCAGCGCGCGCATGGCACTGAGGAACAGGTCCACCGCTTCACCCGCGGTCCGCACGATCACCTGGCCGATCCGAATGGCCTTCCCCGCGATCGACACGGTGAGCGACACCGTGCTCGTCGACGCGTCGAGCGCGAGCCGGGTCACGGCCGTGACGCCGGAGAGCACACCGGCCACCACGTCGGTGAAGAACCTGGCGACGTCTCCGCCGAAGCCCTCCAAGGACGGTGCCTCGTCGTCCACGTCGTTCACACTGATCTCGCCGGTCGGCGAGAGCTCCAGCACCCAGGACCCCTTCGGACGCGGCAAGGTCGGGTTGCCCAGCGCGAGCAGGTCGCGCAGATGGTCGAAGACCTCCTGTGCCTTCCTGTCGCTCCAGCTGCTCGCGGTCGGGATCAGCTTGTGGCCGCCCACTCTGGCGGTGCGGAGCGTGTCGGCGGTGAACATTCCCCGGTCGGGGAGGGGAGCGATACCGGCGAGGTAGTCGTGCACGTGCTGAGCGGGGTGGATCTGCGCGCCGTCGGGTAATCCGTCGGCGGCGACGAGGATCGCGGGCGGGGTGAAGCTGTCGGCGCGCACGCTGACGGTCACCGCGCCGAGTCGGTTCGTGCGGGTCTCCAATACCTCATCGCGACCGGGTCCGAGCCTGACCACCTTGCCGTTCACCACGACCTCGGTGGACGTCGTGGTACGCAACCGGACGGGGTACTGCCCCGCCGGCGTCCCGCGCACATCCCGCAGCACGACACGGATCCGCCAGTACCGGACCTCGGCGACCGCCGTGTCGGCCACTCGCACCCGTTCGCCGCTCCACGTGCCGGTGTCCGGGTCCTGCTGGCGCAGCACGAGATGGTGGTCCCCGAATTCGACGGTGAAGAACCGCGGCACGGACTGGTGCAGCGGGTCGTAGTACAAGTCCGACTCGCTCGCGCTCCCGATCGGCACAGCGACCGGAACGCCGCCTTCGGTCGCCCAGGCCGGTCCGTTGTCGGTCCACCCGGTTTGTCGCAACAACCTGAGCCCGTCGACGTCGTTGCCGTTGATGTACACCTTTGTCATACCGGCGTTGTCGCCGATGGCCGTGAGCCTGGGTCCGGAGACACCAAGGGCCGTCCATTTCCCGTCGCGGAACTGGTGAACGGTGTTGGTTTCGTCGTCGATGCACAGGTAGCCGGCGGTCTCACCTGCGTCGACGTAGCTTCCCCGCACAATCATCTTCTGGTGTGCGCCGAACTTCGTCTTGTGCGTCGATCCCGTCTTCCCGCCGTGCAACTCGACCCGGACCAACTCGGTGTCGTTGCACCACGCGACCTCGAACTGACCGGGCCTGAACGCGATCACGGTCCAGATCCACCATTTGGCGAGCGCTCCGTCGACGTCGTACCCGTCGCGCTTCCAGGAGTCGCCGCCGGCGTAGCGGTAGCGCTGCAGATTGCCGTCCTTACCCGCGGCGAAGATCGACGGCTCGCGCGGACCGGGGCCCGGCAGGTACACGACCTTGAGCCCGACCAGTTTGATCTTTTCCTCATGCACCTTCGCGAAGCCGTCGCCGTTGGCCCTGAAGAACGTGATCCTCTGGTCGTCGACGGTGATCGTCCAAAGCCGACCGTCCGGGGTTCGCGCGACCACGACCTCAGTCCGGCGTCCGCCTTCCGCGGCCGGGCCGAACGTCCAGTGCCCAGTGTCCTGATCGCGGTGCAACGTGCGGACGAATCCGTTCTCGATGACCGAAGCGGACAGGGTGCCGTCGGCGTTCTGGTACGCGCCGATGACCGCTGCGCCGCTCGTTGTCATGACGTAGTCGCGGCGCTCGACGAGATCGCGGGTGAGCACGCAGTCGGACGACGCCGACAACGGCCTGCGGTTCACGGGAATCGCCGCGGCATCGACTCCCAGGTCGGACGAAGCTTCGGCAGCACTGGCAGACATGGCCCACTCCAATGGCGACTCGGCTCAGACGGGCGAAATTCCATCATGCACAGGTGGTCAATCCTTTCGGTCACCAAGGAAACCAGTCCCGGTCACACCCGGTGCTCCACAAAAGCTCCCGTCACACGCGATCGGTATCATTTAGACCAGGCCATCGATCAGCTCGCACCCGACCAAAGGGTCGGTCGGTGCTCCGTTGTGATGAACGCCTTATCGGATGAGTGATTCGCCTTGTGAACTTCCACCCCTGAAACCCCTGGGAGGCCGCCGCTGCGCGATCACCGTAGGGTCTCACCGCCGATGGCATGTCGATCTTCTGCGACCCGCGAGTTCTCAATTGTCTCACCGCGATGTCACCATGATCAGATCAACGATGGCGAATGCGCCATCGAAACGAAAACAGCGGCTGAGATAATGCCAAGATCATCGAAATCCTACCGTCACGTGCCACGCTGCCCGATCCTGACTCGCTGGCACCACGCGGAGGATCACACCAGATCGTCACGGATGCGTGACAGCGGGCGCCGGTCGGTCACCGAGCTCGTATACCGTCGCGCCGGACCGGTAGCCGGCGATCAACTGCTCGACCTGATCGGAGCCGAGCTGCCGGGCATGCCGGGGCGGTCGCGCTTCATCGACGGCGGCTTGGGGGTATCGAGGCCGGGAAGCTTCTCGCGGAGCTCTTCCGGGGCCCTGACCTGGTCTCTTGTGTTCGAGTAGGGTCCCTTACCTCCACCACAGGTCAAGGGCCGTCCACCGTAGAGTGGACGGCCCTTTTCGTTGCCCTGATAGCAGCAAAGTACAGCAGTGAAGCTGGGGTGCCGGGGGTTTCGCTCCGCGAGTGAAACCCCCGGCACCGGGATCATGCCTCGTCGTCGTGGACGGTGACGTAGGCGGTGTTCTTGCCGGTTACGGCGTTGGTGGGGTAGCCGAGCACGACTTCGTACGGGATGTCGGCACTCGGGTCCACCGTCGAGTTGTCGTGGACCGGGATGGTCACCGTGGCGGTGGTCTGCCCGGCGGGAATCGTGACCTCCTGCGCCGCTGCGGTGATCTGGGTGCTGGCACCGGTCCTGGCTTGGAGGTGCACGGTCACCGGCAGCCTGCTCGCCTTGGACAGCTGCACGGCGACCGTCGCGTTGCCGGCGTTCTCATTGGCCGTCGTGTCGCTGACGGACAGTTGCGGCAGCTTGGTCGGCACACCGGTGCCGACGGACGGCGTGGTGAACGCGAGGTCGGACAGGAGCACCCCGCCGGTGGCGCTCACCGTCGTGAGCGTGACCTGCCGGATGTCGGTCGTGTCCACCCTGGTCATCGTGGCGACCGGCCAGCGGACGGTGCGCAGCCACGTCTTCGGCAGCAGGTCCTGGTTCCCCGCCGGTAGCGGGGAGAGCGCACCGCTCAGGGCCGAGACGGTGGTGGACTGCGTCCTGCCGGCGCCGTCCACGACGGTGAGCCGCAGATCCGCGGCGGTGTTGCCCGCGTCCGGCGCCGCCCGCAGGGTCAGTGCGCCGTAGCCACTGACGTCGTACCGGCCGGACGGCAGTGCGGCCGCCATCTGGCCCCCGTTCACCCAGGTCAGGTGCAGCATCGGAGTGGCGGGCACGTTCGTGGTGTGCGTCACCGGGGTGAACGACGGGAAGCGGCCGGTGGCGGTGGAGTCGCTGCACGAGGGCAGGCCGCTCTGCGGGGAGGCGCCGGCGAGGCTCGCGCAGTACTGGCCGAGCACCTTGCCGGAGAACGTCACGTTCCCGGCTGCCGCCTGCAGCGGGGCGACGTCGAGCCGCTGCGCTGCGGGCGACTGCGTCGCCTGCAGCACCGTCGCCGCGCCGACCTGGACCGCGCTGCTGAAGCCGCTCTGGAACATCGGCAGGAAAGCGGTTTCCCTACCGAGGGTCATGCGGAAGAAGCCTGCGGTGTACGCGACGCCGGCCGCCCGCTGCTGGTCCAGGGTGAGCCGGGTGCTGCCCGCCGCGGTGCTGCCGCAGGCCGGGTCGGCCCGATCGACGTAGACGTCCCAGTCGTCGCCGTACACCTGTGACCACACGTCGTTGAAGTAGTTGTGGTTGGCGCCCATCATGAGCAGCGACGACTTCAGTGCGGAGTCCGTGCCGCTCGTGTACCGCGAGTCCTCGAAGAAGTGCTGGCCTTCCTGGTTCGAGACGTCGCCGTCGCAGTAGGGCAGCAGCACGGCCATCGGCACGTCGGGCAGTGCGGGGCGGGTCCGGTTGATCGGGGCGATCGGGAGCACGCCCCTGATCCCGTACGGGGTGGGGCGGGCGGCGTTGAGCAGTGCGGCGCGAACCACGCCGTCGCCGCCGCGGGAGTGGCCCATCAGGCCGACGTTGCCGAGATCGAGCTTGCCCTTGAAGGCGGTGCTCATTCCGGGAGCGGTGCCGGCGTCGGCCTTGGCGAGCAGGTCGAGGTGTGCCATCACCAGCTGGCCGCGGGCCAGGCCACCACGGTCGGGCGACGCCGTGCTCTGGTCGAACGCGCCGATCGCGTTCGCGCTGATCGACACGACGACGTAACCCTGGCTGGCCAGGGTTTCGGCCGACCGGGCGTAGCCGAGGTAGCTGGGCATCGGCTTGAGGCCGTTGACGCAGGGCCAGTTCGCGTTGTCGAGCGTGCCGGCGTCCGGGTCGTAGCAGGCGTCCTCGCGGCCGTGCAGGAACACCACCACCGGCTGCTTGCCGGACGCGCCGACCGGCACCCACGCCGCTGCGCGCTCCTCGACCGGCACGCCGGTCAATCCGGACAGCTGGAGCGCGGTGTCACCGAAGTCGTAGTCGGCGCGGGTGACGCCGTAGCGCCCCGTCGCCTCGGGTGCGGACGTGATCGGCGCCCCGGCGGGCACGTCCGTCGTGGCGGTGACGCTGCGGGTGGTCGTGCCGGGCACCACGCCCTGCCACGCCACCCGCACCGACGACGGGTGCGCCGCGGCGGGATCGGCCGTCACCAGGGTGAGCGTCCGGCCGTCCCGGGACTCCTGTGCCTCACCGAGCGACCGGCCGTCAACCGCGAGTTCCGGCGACGCGTCACGCGTCCGGAGCCGCTTGTCCAGCGTCAGCGTGATCCGGTAACCGCCGTCCACCGGCGTGACCGACCATGAACCATCGGGCGAAGCCGCCGACGCGGACGGCGTCGGCAGCAAAGCCAGTCCCAGGGCCAGTACCGCGCCGGTGATCGCCGGTCTCCAATGCTTGCGCATCCGCACCCTCCCAGTTTTGTTGCGGTCTAGGACAAACACCGCTGTCAATCTAGGCCCGGGTGCTGACGGGGTGGTGTCACGAAGATCGTCAAAGCGCGCAGGTCAAGCCGCCGGGTACGGGAGCACAACCAAGTGCGGTACTGCCCGTCACGGTTCCGCCCGCACCGACGGGCGAGACCGGAGGGCCGGACGTGGTGTCCCTCGGGGTGGCCGGAGCACGAGGATCGAGAGACCAACATATCGCCGGCATATGGAAAATCAGATACGGCCCGGCAACACCACGCCGTCTTGACTGGCGGCATGAGCTACCGCGAGCCGGCACGAACAGTGGGCCGCCGCACCCGTTCGCCGGCGCCCTCATCCTCCTCGGCCGCCCCGGCCACGGGCATCACGATTTACGGCTGCGGGCCGGACGAGGCTCCGGTGTTCCGGGAGATGGCATCTCGCTTCGGCGTTGTGACCACCGTCACCGCGGCGCCGGTGTCCGAAGCCAATGCCGGACTGGCATCCGGGAACCGGTGCGTCAGCATCGGTCACAAAACCCGGGTCACCAACTCCACTCTTCTCGCGCTCAGCGACGTCGGTGTCAGGTACATCTCCACCCGCAGCATCGGGTACAACCACCTCGATGTGAACTACGCGGCGAGCGTCGGCATTTCCGTGGAGAACGTCTCCTATTCTCCGGACAGCGTGGCCGACTACACGCTGATGCTGATGCTGATGGCCGTGCGGAACGCCAAGTCCGTCATCCGCCGCGTCGACGTCCACGACTACCGGCTGACCGAGGTGCGCGGGAAAGAGCTACGCGACCTGACCGTCGGGGTGATCGGCACCGGACGCATCGGCGCCGCAGTCGTGGACAGGCTGCGAGGTTTTGGCTGCCGGATCCTGGCCTGTGACAACCGTCCCAAGGCCCCCGTCGATTACGTTCCTCTTGATGAGTTGCTGCGGCGCAGTGACATCGTCACGCTCCACACGCCGCTCACCGCGGATACCCATCACCTCCTGGATCACCAGCGCATCGAGCAGATGAAGCGCGGCGCGTTCATCATCAACACCGGCCGCGGTGCGCTCGTTGACACCGAGGCCCTCGTTTCGGCGCTGGACAGCGGCAGGCTGGGCGGTGCGGCGCTGGACGTCCTCGAAGGTGAGGAAGGAACGTTCTACGCCGACTGCCGCGACAAACCCATTACGAGCAAACCCTTGCTGCGGCTGCACGAAATGCCGAACGTGCTCATCAGTCCGCACACCGCCTACTACACCGACCACGCCCTGCGCGACACGGTGGAAAACTCCCTCGCCAACTGCCTGAAATTCGAAAGCAGGAACCAGCATGGATAGGTTGCAGGTCGGAATCATCTTCGGGGGCTGTTCCGAGGAACACCCGGTCTCCGTCAAATCCGCACAAGAGGTCGCAAAACACCTCGACACCGAGAAGTACGAACCGTTCTACATCGGGATCACGAGCAGCGGTGCCTGGATGCTGTGCGACGGCCCTGGCGCGAATTGGGAAAACGGTCGTTGCCGCCCGGCTGTGCTGTCGCCGGACCGCAGCGTGCGCGGATTGCTCGTGCTCGAACAGGGGCACTACCAGACCATCAATCTGGACGTCGTGTTGCCCGTCCTGCACGGAAAGCTCGGCGAGGACGGTGCGATCCAGGGTTTGCTGGAGCTCTCCGGCATCCCCTACATCGGGTGCGACGTGCAGAGCTCCGCTCTGTGCATGGACAAATCCCTGACGTACACCGTCGTCCGCGGCGCGGGAATCGCTACGCCGAATTTCTGGATCGTCCCGGCGGACGAGGATGTCCATCCCGGCCGCTTCACCTTTCCCGTCTTCGTGAAGCCGGCCCGGTCGGGATCATCGTTCGGCGTCAGCAAGGTCTCTCGAGAAGAAGACTTGATGGATGCGGTGGAGACCGCGCGGCAGTACGACTCGAAGGTGCTGATCGAGGAGGCTGTCGTGGGCAGTGAAATCGGGTGTTCCATACTGGGGAACGATCCGGACCTGTTCGCGGGCGAGGTGGATCGAATCGCGCTGTCCCATGGCTTTTTCCGGATCCACCAGGAGGATGCACCGGAACTCGGATCCGAGAACTCGGCGTTCATCGTTCCCGCGGACATCCCGGCCGAGTCGCGCGCGCTCGTCCAGGAGACGGCGAAGGACATCTACCGCGCCCTGGGATGCCGGGGACTCGCGCGGGTGGACATGTTCCTCAAGGAGGACGGCAGCGTGGTGCTCAACGAGGTCAACACCTTTCCCGGGCTGACCTCCTACAGCCGTTATCCGAGGATGATGGCGGCCGCGGGACTGCCGCTCGCCGAGGTGATCGACCGCACGGTGTCGCTGGCGCTGACGGGGAAGTGACGATGCACGAGGATTTTGTCTTCGTCGACGAGTTCGTGACGGGCATACGCTGGGATGCCAAGTACGCCACGTGGGACAACTTCACCGGCAAGCCGGTGGACGGCTATCTGTCGAACCGGATAGTCGGTACCAGGGCGTTGTGCGCAGCCCTGGCGGAAGCGCAGGAAAAGGCCGAATCCCTCGGCTTCGGTCTGCTCCTGTGGGACGGCTATCGCCCGCAACGCGCAGTGGACTGCTTCCTGCGCTGGTCGCAACAGCCGGAGGACGGCCGGACGAAGCCACGACACTATCCGAACATCGACCGAGCCGAGATGTTCGAGAAAGGCTATGTGGCCGCCAAGTCGGGCCACAGCCGCGGCAGCACGGTGGACTTGACGCTCTACCACCTGGCTACCGGTGAACTCGCGCCGATGGGTGGCGGCCATGATCTGATGGACCCGGTATCCCATCATGGCGCGGCGGGAACCACGCCGGTCGAAGCGTGGAACCGGGAACAACTGTGCGCCATCATGGAGGCATGCGGTTTTGCGCGGTACGACTGCGAGTGGTGGCATTACACGCTCAAGGACGAACCCCATCCGCACACCTATTTTGATTTCCCCATCACGTAGTTGCCGGTGCCGATCGCGTGCCCCCCGGGCCGACGGGATCGCCCGGTGACGGGGGCAGGCGTGCCGGCACCGCGCATCGTGGTCGCCGGCGGCCATTCGGCCGGGCACATCGAGCCTGCGATGAACTTCGCCGACGCGCTGCGCGAGCTGGAGCCCGCGGCCGGGATCACCGCCCTCGGCACCGTCCGCGGCCTGGACACCAAGCTCATCCCGGCCCGCGGCTACCCGCTCGAACTCATCCCGCCGGTGCCGCTGCCGCGCACGCTGAACCGGGCCCTCGTGCGGACGCCGGGCAGGCTGCGTGACTCGGTGCTGGCAGCCGGGTCGGTGCTCGACCGCGTGCGAGCCGAGGTCGTGGTGGGGTTCGGCGGCTACGTGGCCGCGCCGGCCTACCTCGCCGCCCGCAGCCGGGGCGTGCCGATCGTCGTCCACGAGGCGAACGCCCGGCCCGGCGTGGCCAACCGGCTGGCGGCCCGGATGACGACGCACGTGTTCACCGCCTCGCCGAGCGTCCAGCTGCCGCACGGCATCGCCATCGGGATCCCGCTGCGGCCGGCGATCACCGGGCTCGACCGGCCCGCGCTGCGCGACGCCGCCCGGCGGCGGTTCGGCCTGCGACCGGACGGTCCCGTGCTGATGGTCACCGGCGGTTCGCAGGGCGCCCGGGCGATCAACGCCGCGGTGTCCGGTGCAGCCGCGGCGGTACGGGGGGCCGGCGTGCAGGTGCTGCACATCACCGGGCCGGGGCACGTGGTCGAGGTGCCGGACGGCGACCCCGCCGACCCGCCCTACGTCGTCGTGCCCTACGTCCACGAGATGCAGTACGCCTACGCCGCGGCCGACTTCGTGATCTGCCGCTCGGGGGCGATGACGTGCGCCGAACTCGCCGCTGTCGGCCTGCCGGCCGCCTACGTCCCGCTGCCGGAGCGCGGCGGAGAACAGCGGCTGAACGCCGAGCCGGTCGTCGAGGCCGGCGGGGCGCTGCTCGTCAACGACGCCGACCTCGGCCCGGGCCTGGATCGAGACCACCCTGATCCCGCTGCTCACCGATCCCCGGCGATCGCGGCGATGTCGGCCCGGGCGTCGGCGGCCGGCGCACCCGACGCGGACGTCGTCCTGGCCCGGCACGTGCTCGCCGTCGTCGCTGAGCGACGCGGGCCTGAGAGGCGGCGCTGCTGATCGTCATGCGCCGGTGTGCCGCGGCGCCGCGGGTAGTCGCACCGTGACGCAGAGCCCCCCGGCGGCCCGGGGGGTGAGGGTCAGCGTTCCGTCGTGTGCCTGGACGATGCTCTTGACGATGGCCAGGCCGAGGCCGACACCGGCGTGGTCACTGCGGATGCGCTGGGTGCCGCGCTGGAACGGCTCGGTGAGTGTCGAGACCAGCTGGGGGGAGAGCTTCGCGCTGGTGTTTTCGACGGTCACCACGACGGACTCGGCGCGGACGGCGGTGTGGACGTGCACCGTGCCGTGTTCGGGCAGATTGTGGACGATCGCGTTGTGCACGAGATTCGTGGTCATCTGCAGCAGGAGCGCGTGAGAGCCGCTGGCCGGGGCCATGTCGCCGGAGGTCTCGATGGTCAGACCGCGTGCTTCCGCGAGGGGAAGGAGCGTTTCCGTGGCCTCTTCCGCGATGAGCGACAGGTCGACGAGTTCCCGGGTGAAGGACCGCTGGTCGGCGCGGCTGAGCAGGAGCAGCGCCTCGATGAGGTCGATCGCCCGGGTGTTGACGAAGCGGAGGCGGTCGATGAGTTCGCCGGTGTCCCGGCTCGGGTCGTTGCGGGCCACGTCGAGGAGTGTCTGCGTGATCGCCAACGGGGTGCGCAGTTCGTGGGAGGCGTTGGCCGCGAATCTCTGCTGTTCGGCGACGTGTGCTTCGAGCCGTGCGAGCATCGTGTCGAAGGCGTCGGCGAGTTCGCGGAACTCGTCGTTGCGGCCTTCCAAATGGATCCGGTGGGCGAGCGATCCCTCCGCCGCGAGGCGGGTGGCGTGGGTGATGCGCGTCAGGGGCGAGAGCATCCTGCCGGCGAGGACCCATCCGCCCAGGAGACCGAACACCAGCAGGAACGCCAGCGCTGCGACTGCTTTCGGGACGAAGGCGCGCTGGAGGTCGGAGCGGTTGGGAATGTGGATGTACAACCCGGGGATGCGGATCACCTCGGGTACGTAACGCAGCAGGAACACCCACACTGCGCCGAGCAGCAAGGCGCAGGCGAGCATGAGGAACCCGGCGTAGCTGACCGTGAGTTTGAGACGAACGCTCAACCCGGGCGGTCTATTCACGGTCCCCTCCCGCGCGCCCGGTCTCCGCTTCGGTGCTGATGCGGTAGCCGACGCCGGCCACGGTGGCGATGAGCCAGGGTTCGCCGAGGCGTTTGCGCAGGGCCGAAACGGTGATGCGCACAGCGTTGGTGAACGGGTCGGCGTTCTCGTCCCACGCTCGTGCCAGGAGTTCTTCGGCGCTGACGACACCGCCTTCGGCAGCGACGAGAACTTCGAGCACGGCGAACTGTTTGCGGGTGAGCGCGACGTAGCGGCCGTCCCGGTAGACCTCGCGGCGGAACGGGTCCAGGCGCAGTCCCGCGATTTCCCGCACGGGGGGCCGGTTGTGGGCGCGCCTGCGGTCGAGTGCTCTGAGACGGAGCACGAGTTCGCGGAGTTCGAAGGGCTTGGTGAGGTAGTCGTCGGCTCCGAGTTCGAACCCGGAGGCCTTGTCGTCGAGACGGTCGGCAGCGGTGAGCATGAGGATCGGGGTGCCGCTGCCGGAAGCGACGATGCGTTTGGCGACCTCGTCGCCGGAGGGGCCGGGGATGTCCCGGTCGAGGACGGCGATGTCGTAGGCGTTGATGCTCAGCAGTTCCAGAGCGGTATCGCCGTCACCGGCGATGTCCGCGGCGATCGCTTCCAGGCGCAGGCCATCACGGATTGCCTCGGCCATATACGGTTCGTCCTCGACGATCAGCACACGCACAGTCGCGATACTACGAGCTGACGCATATCGCCCGCATATCGAAAACCGGATACCGCCTGGCAACACCGCACTGCCTTCACTGGACGCATGCCCTACAGCGAATCCGTCGTCCGGCGCGCCCTCGGCGAGGCCGAGGGCGCGGTCCCCATCCCCGTGTCCGTTTTCGACGAAGAGGTCCCGGCCGTGGCCAACCTCGACCCCGATCTGCTCGCTGCCCTGCGCAAGGCCGCAACCGCTGCCGCGGCCGAGGGGGTGGAGTTCTTCGTCAACGGTGGCTGGCGTTCCCCCGAGTACCAGGAACAACTACGCGATGCAGCGGTCGCGAAGTACGGCTCGGCGCGGGAAGCTGCCCGGTGGGTGACCACGGCGGAGACCTCTGCTCACGTGGCGGGGCAGGCGGTCGACCTCGGGCCCGCCGAGGCCAGGGCGTGGTTGTCCGAGCACGGCGCCGAGTACGGGCTGTGCCAGATCTACCGCAACGAACCCTGGCACTACGAACTGCGTCCCGAAGCGGTCGAACACGGCTGCCCGCCCCTGTACGACGACCCCACGCACGATCCGAGGATGCAGCAGTGAGCAGCAGGCGGAGAGCTGTCCGTGGGTGTCCACTCGCCGAGGTGCGGGGCTTGACGCATTAGGTTTGTTCTGCAAACCTGATGCGTATGCAATCGAGTCTGGGGGACGAGAACGCTGCCGCGGCCACCCTCGAGGATCTGCGAACGCTCCGCCGCAAGGTCCGGCAGGACCGGTGGGGGTATCCGTTCCCGCTGCTGCTGTTCGGTGCGTTGCTCCTGGTGGCGCCGTACGTCCACCGGAACTTCTGGCTGGCCGGGGTGATCGGCGGTGTCGTCGTGACCGCACTGTGGTACCGGCGGCGGGGCGTGCGCGTGGGGGTGGAGGCCGACACCACGAACTGGCTGCTGGCCGCGGGCGCGGCAGTGCTGGGATTCGCGGTGGGGGCTCCGCTGCTGTCCACGCTGTTCTTCGGGCTGTATTCACGCCCGGAGGTGAACCTGCCGATCATGCTCGGCGCGGCCGTCGGGGTGCTCATCAGCTGGCGCCGGGGTCGCCGCCTCGCCGTGGTCCTGTTCTCGGTACTGGGTTTCGCGTCCCTCGGCGTGTACCTGATCCGCGGCATGGCCGGGCTGCTGGTGATCGCCGCCGGACTGCTCGTCCTCGCCTGGCTCGAACGCAGCGCGCTGTGCGCCGCCATCGGGGTCGCGTTCACCGGCACCGCGCTGCTGGCCAATCTCTACGACATGTCGAACGCGCTGGCGCACACCGGGATCTGGCACCCGGACCTCGTGCACGACTCACGCCTGCAGCTTCTCTGCGACCTCGCCTTTCCCGCGGCCGTACTCCTCGCCGGCGGGCTGATCGCCTTGGTCTGGACCAACAGGGCTGCCCGGTGAGCGCACATCCGACCAGCGGTCTCGACGAGGTCGTCCACCAGCGCCACCGGCTGGGCATCCTGACCATCGCGGTCGAGTCCAAACGGGTCGAGTTCGGTTACCTCCGCACGACGCTGAACCTGACCGCGGGCAACCTCTCGCGGCACATCGCGGTGCTCGAGGAAGCGGGTCTGATCACGGTCGAGAAGGGGTACGAGGGCAAACGGCCCCGCACCTGGATCAGCATCACTCCACGCGGCCGGGACGCCCTCGCCGAGGAGATCGCCGCGCTCTCCGCCATCGTCGACAGCCTGGGTTCCCGTGACAGAACTTGACCTCCTCCCGCGGCACCGTCCACTCACGACCCGTGCACAGTGGACCGGGTTCGGTGGTACTGCGACCCTGGTGGTCGTCACCTCGGGTCTTCCGGTGTCGTCGGTCGTGGCGCTGGCGTTGGGGTTGACCGGCATGGGCGTCGTCGTACTGGCGTGGCTGGAACTGGGGCGTCACGCCTCCACGATCGGGGTCCGGCGGCTGTACCTGATCGCGGCGACCTGGTGCGTTCCGCTGCTGGCCGCGCGGCCGCTGTTCAGCGGCGACGTGTATTGCTACCTCGCCCAGGGGACGGTCGCCGACCTGGGGTTCGACCCGTACCGGCTCGGTCCGGCCGCCGCTCTCGGCGCGGACTCCCCGGTGACCAAGCTGGTCAGCGTCTACTGGCAGGACACACCGGCGCCGTATGGTCCGGCGTTCGTCGAGCTGTCCCGCGTGATCGCGCACTTCGCCGGGCAGAACGTGGTGGCAACGGTTCTGTCGTTCCGGCTCGTCGAACTGGCCGGGGTCGCGCTGATCGCCTGGGCCCTGCCCCGGCTAGCCCGGCGCACGGGAGTCGTGCCGTCCACCGCGGTGTGGCTGGGATTGCTGAACCCGCTGCTGCTGTGGCACATCGTTGCCGGGGTGCACAACGAGGGTCTCCTGATGGGCCTGCTGCTCGCCGGGCTGGAGATCGCGCTGTCCGGGCGGGTCGCCGCCGGTGTCGTGCTGTTGACGGTCGCGGCGAACATCAAGTTCGTGGGGGTGGCGGCGCTGTGCTTCCTGGCGGTGGAACTGGCGCGCCGCGCGACCCACACCCGGGACCGGGTCGCGGTGGTCTTCGGTGTGGCCGCGGGTTTCCTGCTCGTGTCCACCGCGATCGCGGCCGGCACCGGGCTCGGCTTCGGCCGGATCGCGGCGGCCGGTTCCCCGGCGCAGGTGCACAGCTGGCTGGCACCGACCAACCAGCTCGGCTTCCTGATCGGTGCCCTGGCCGGCACCAGCCTCACCGACGCGGCGATCAGGACGTGCGTGTGGGCCGGTGCGGTGGTCGGTGCCGTGGTGGCGGTGAGACTGCTGTGGGGCGGGTTCCACGGCCGGTTCCACGCCGTGCACGGTGTCGGGCTGGTGTTCGCGGCGATGCTCGTCACCGGTCCGGTCGTGCAACCGTGGTATCTGTTGTGGACACTCCTGCCGCTGGCGGCGGGTGTCCGGACCGGACGGTCGCGCTGGGTGCTCGCCGGGCTCAGCGCGGTGGTCGCACTCCTGCTCCCGCCCGCCGCGGGAAGTCCCGGCGTTCTCTTCGCGGGGTACCTGACCGCCGTGTTCCTGCTCGGCGGCGTCCTGTTGCTGCCGCGCACCCGACGGCCTGGCCTCGTGTCCGAATGAGATGGCGAAGGTGCCCGCCCCGACGGGGTGGCGGCGGGCGCCTTCGCCCACGTCAGCGATCGTTCGGAAAGTCCTGCATGACGCGTTTGCCGCTGAAAGTGCCCTCGACGAAGACGGTCAATTTTCGTTCAGGGAGGTTGTGCCGGCCACCTTGCGATGCGCGATGAGTTACGCACTTTCCAAGACCGTTGATGGAGGCCCAGTCCCTCGAATGCCACTCATCATCTTCCACATAGCCCACGTCGTATTGCGCGGAATAGTTGTTCGCCTGGGTGTCGCAGAGCTTGAAGATGTCGCCGTGTTTTTTGATGTATAGTATTGCGCCAGGCGCCGAGATGACGTAGTCCCAGCCACCGGGCGGCGGCGGGTCGGTGGTGGCCGAGGCGGTGGTGGTTCCGGCGAGTACGGCTGTCGCGGTTGCGGCGATCGTGCCTGCGGTGAGCAGGGTCTTGCGGAGCTTCATGATCGGGCCTTTCGGCGAGTTGCGGGTTCAGCCATCGATGACGAGCAAGGTACTGGACCAGTGGTCAATCTGACAAGAGGATCGTTCAACAATCCTCTCGGCATTGGCGTCATCCGCGCCGCACGAAATCGCCCGGCCTGCGAAGTTCGGCAGGCCGGGCGACGCATGCCGGGCGTGAGGGACCGGTCCCGCGGAGAGCCCGGCCGAGGCGGATCACCCCGATGTAGGTGGGTGGTGGGCGCGCCAGTAGTCCGCGATCCGGTCCCGGCCGGCGAGCCAGACGTCCGAGCGGTGCGCAATCTGGTCGAGCACCCGCTGCAAGCCCGCCATGCGGGCGGGACGGCCGATGATGCGCGGGTGCAGCCCGATCGACATCATCCGCGGGCGCCACCTGCTTTCGGTGAGCAGGAAGCTGAAGCAGTCCAGCGTGTACCGCGCGAAATCCTCGCCGGTGAAGAACTGCTGCTTGTAGAACTTGGTGTCGTTGACGTCGAGGCTGTACGGGATGACGAGGAACGGTTCGCCGTCCACGTCCTCGTAGTACGGCAGGTCGTCGTTCACGGCGCCGGAGTCGTAAACCAGCCCGCATTCCTTCAGCAACGACCTGGTGTGCACGGTGTTCGGCGGCCGGGTGAACCAGCCCTGGACCCGCCGTCCGGTGAGCTTTTCCAGTGACCGCACGCACGCCTGGATGTTGTCCCGTTCCTGCTCCCGCGTCATGCCGGTGTGCGGGATCCAGCGGTAGCCGTGGCCGACGAAGTCGCAGTCGCGCTCCAGCAGGGCGGCGGTGACGGCCGGGTTGCGTTCGAGGGCCAGCGCCGAGGCGAACACCGTGGGGACGACGCCATGCGCGTCGAGCACCCGCAGCAGGCGCCAGATCCCCACCCGGCTGCCGTATTCGAAGGTGGACTCGGTGAACAATTCCCGCTCGCCGTCGGGGACGTCGTAGCGGGCTTCGACGAGGTGTTCACGAGTGGTGTCGCCGTCGAGGCCGTTGCGTTCCGCGCCCTCCTCGTAGTTGATCACCACGTCGACCGCGAGCCGCGCGCCACCGGGCCATTCGAAGTCCGGTGGGAATTCCCCGTAGCCCACGAAATCGCGGGAAATCGCAGTACTCACTCACTCCTCCTCGAACGGCCTGCCGGTCCGAGCCCGGACTGTACGGCCCACACCGGGCTCCGCGCTGTCCCACAGTTTGAGGACTGCCCCTGTCCGGCCCGGCGTCCTAGCGTGAGCCGACACCGAGAATCCGGAAAGGACGTTCGATGCCCGCTGTGAAGCACGGTGACCTGACGGTGTTCGCGACGCGCGTGCTGTCGAGCATCGGCATGCCGGCGGACCACGCCGCGGCGACCGCGGAGTGTCTGGTGTCGGCCAACCTGCGCGGGCTGGACAGCCACGGTGTGCTGCGGCTGCTGCAGTACGCCGAAACCGTGCGTGAGGGCCGGGTCCGGCCCGATCCCGCCGTGACCGTCCGCCGCCCGCGAGGGGGGCACCCGCTCGTCGACGCGGGCGGCGGATACGGCTACGTGCCGACGCTGCTGGCGGCGGATCTCGCGGTGCGGACGGCGGCGGAACGCGGGGTGGGTGTGGCCGGGGTGCGCAACAGCCACCACTTCGGCATGGGCGCCACCTACGTGGAGCGCATCGCGCGGGCAGGGCTCGCCGGGATCGTCCTGTCGAACACCGGTCCGGTGCTCGCCCCACCGGGTGTCCGGCGCCCCCTGCTGGGCAACAACCCGCTCGCCATCGCGATTCCCCGCCGTGCGCCGCACCCGCCGATCGTGCTCGACATGGCCATGAGCCAGACGGCCTTCGGCCGGATCAGGCTGGCGGCGGCGGAATCCCGGGAGATCCCGGAAGGCTGGGCATTGGACGCCGACGGCCGCCCGACCACAGACGCACGAACCGCGCTGGCCGCCGGATTGCTCGCGCCCATGGGCGGGCACAAGGGCTTCGGCCTGGCGCTGATCGTCGACCTGCTGGCCGGGGTCCTCACCGGATCGCGGTTCGGCGCCCGGGCCGACGCACATGACCACCCGGACGGCGGGGTCGGGCACCTGGTCATCGCGATATCACCCGAGCTGTTCCTGGACCGCACCGAATTCGAGACCCGCGTCGAGGAACTGGTCGGCCAGCTGCGGGCCGGCGACGTACGCGACGCGGTGCTGCTACCGGGGGAGCGCGAACAACACACCGAGCGCGAACGCCGTCGGCACGGGATCGAGATCTCCGCCGATCTCGCGGCGCAGCTCGCCGCCCTGGCGCGAACCCTCGGCGTGCCGGATCCATTCGACGGGAGTGAATCATGACCTTCACCCTTGCTGCCGTGGGGGACCTGGTGCCCACCCGGCCGCTCGGCGCCGAGCTCCGGCCGGCGGTGCGGGGCGTCGCCGGGCTGCTGTCCGCGGCCGACGTCGCGTTCGGCGACCTGGAAATCGCTCTCACCGACCGCGGGTGCCCGCAGGAGAAGCTCATTACGTTCCGGGCGCGGCCCGGGCTCGCTGACGACGTGCGCGCGCTCGGGTTCGACGTGGTGGCCCTGGCCAACAACCACAGCATGGACTACGGCTTCGACGCCGTCGCCGGCACGATGGGTGAGCTCGACCGCGTCGGCATCCGCCACACCGGCGCCGGGGCGGGGCTGCGGGAGGCCGAGCGTGGCTGCGTGCTCCGGGTGGGCGACGTCCGGGTCGGCTTCCTCGCCTGGTCGTGCTTGTTGCCGCCCGGCTTCGCCGCCGCCGCCGACCGCCCGGGGATCGCGCCCATCCACGTGTCGACCTCGTTCGAGATCGACGGGGCGGGTGTGCTGGAGGAGCCGGGGGCGCCGCCCGTCGTCCGGACCCGGGTCGTTGCCGGCGACCTGGAGCGGGTGACGGCCCGGATCGCCGAGTTCCGCGGCGACGTGGACTTCCTGGCGGTTTCGGTGCACTGGGGCTTCGGCTTCGGTCCGGCGCTGGCGGAGTACCAGCGCCCGCTGGGACACGCACTGATCGACGCCGGCGCCGACCTCGTCCTGGGCTCGCACGTGCACGGTCTGCAAGGCGTGGAACGCTACCGGGACAAGGTAATCCTCTACAGCCCCGGCAATTTCATCGCCCAGCAACCCCGTGCGGGCGTCTCCGCGGACATCCTCCGGATCTACGACGCGATGTCACCGGACGGCTACCTGGCGGTAGCGGAGGTGGCACCCACCGGTAGCTACCGGATGCACCTCCACCCGACGATGACCGGACCGGACGGCCTTCCGGGACTCGCCGGGCCCGCCGACCGGGAACGCATCGCGCGGGAGCTGATCCGGTTGTCCGGGCCCTTGGACACGTCCCTGACCTTCGACGGCGAGGTGGTCGGGGTGGGTGATCGCACGTGCTGACCGTTCACGAACGCAGCGAGCGGCTGCGGGCACTGCCCACGGTGGTCGTGCGTGCCGTGCTCGCCGAACTCGGGATCCGCCGGACCCTGGTGTCGGGACTGCGGCCGGTAGTGGGCACCGGAACGCTTGCCGGTCCGGTCCGGACACTGCGTTACCTGCCCGCCCGGGAGGACGTACCCGGCTCACCGGTGGCCCGGCGGGCGGTGGAAACGCTGCAGGAGGGCGAGATCCTGGTGGTGGACGCGCTCGAGTGCACCGGTGCTGCCGTATTCGGGGACATGATGGCCGCCCGCGCCCAGCGGCTCGGCGCCGCCGGAGTGGTGGCCGACGGTGCGGTGCGGGACGTGCCGGGCATGCGAGGAGTGGGTCTGCCGGTCTGGGCGCGGGGCCTGCACCCGGATCCGAGTTCCGTCGCGCTGGTGCCGTGGGAGGCGGACGTCGCAGTGCGCTGCGGTGGCTGCCTCGTCCAGCCGGGCGACTGGATCCTCGCCGACGACGAGGCCGTGCTGGTGATCCCGGCAGCGCTGCTGGACGAATTGCTGGCTCGCGCACCCGGCCAGGCTGCCGCCGAGGACTTCTCCCAACGGCTGCTCGCCGCCGGGTGGGCGCTGGACGAGGCGTACCCCCTGCCTCAAGATATGCGGACCCACCTCTCCCGGTTCTTGCGGGACGGCACCGTCCCCGTTCCCCATCGGACCGACGAAAGCTGAGGCAGTTGTGAAGTTCGGTATCAACCTGATCAACAATGGGCCGGGCGTCACGCCCGAAGTGCTGACCAGGCGCGGGCAGCACGCCGAGGACATCGGGCTGGACCTGGTGATGATCTCCGACCACGTCGCGATCACCGAAGACGTGGCGGAGCTGTACCCCGCCCCGTTCTACGACCCGCTGGTCACGCTTGCCTTCCTCGCCGGGCACACCAGCCGGATCGAGCTGGGCACGACCGTCCTCGTGGTCCCCTACCGGCATCCGCTGCTGCTCGCCCGGATGACCGCGAGCCTCGACCAGCTGAGCGGCGGCCGGCTCGTGCTCGGTGTCGGACTGGGCTGGGCTCGCGAGGAATACGCGGCGCTGGGCGTGGACCACGCCCAGCGGGCGGCGATCACGGACGAGTACCTCGCCGTGCTCAAGGCAACCTGGACCTCGCCGCTGGTCTCCTACGAGGGCGAGTTCGTGCGGTTCACGGACGTGCGTGCCGAGCCGCTGCCACACCGGAAACCGCACATCCCGCTGTGGGTCGGCGGGCAGACCGGGCCGGCGCTGCGCCGGGTCGCGCGGTTCGGCGACGTCTGGCACCCGCTGCACCTGACCGTGGAGCAGATCCGGCAGGGCGCCCGGGAACTGGCGGAACTCGCCGAGGAGGCAGGGCGAGCGGCACCGGCTGTTGCGCCCCGCCTGAAGGTCCGGCTCACCGACTACCCGGTGAACGGGGCGGGCCGGGTCGCCGGGAGCGGCACTCTCGACCAGATCCGGGCCGATCTGCACGCACTCGAGGACCTGGGGGTCGCCGCCGTGGTGTTCGACACCTACGACCCGGACGCGGTCGGCACGGCGCAAGAAAACGATCTCAAGACCATCGAGCTCCTTGCCGAGCACGTGGTGGACCTGACCGGGGGGACCATCCGATGAATCGAGGAGAGCAGCCATGGCCCGTGACCCCGACGACCGGACACTCGAGCTGGCGCGTCGCTACCGCCAGCCACGCGGAGTGGAGCAGTTCGGCATCGAGGCCGTCCCGCCCGAGTTGCGCACGGTCCGCTGGTACGACATATCGCTGATCATCCTGAACATCGTGGTGAACCCCGGCAACGTCCTGGTGGCGGGGCTTGCCGTGGCAGCGGGACTGTCGTTCTGGGCGGCTCTGCTGGCGGTGGCGGCGGGCACCTCGATCGGTTTGGGCGCCTACCTGGTCATGGCCACGCTCGGGGTGGACCACGGGCTGCCGGGCGAGGTCGCCCTGCGCATGCCGTTCGGCGTGCACGGTGCCAAGATCGGCCCGTCGGCGCTGCGGGTGGTGGCCTCGATCTACTGGTTCGCCTTCCAGACGATCGCGGGCTCGCTCGGCATCACCGCGGCCCTGCGCATCCTCACCGGTCACGACATCCCGCTGCTGCCGGTGAGCCTGGCCTTCGCCGCGCTGCAGATGCTGGTGGCGCTGGTCGGCTACGACTCGCTGAAGAAGCTGTCCCGGTACGCGTTCCCGGTCAAGATCACGCTCACCGTGCTCTTCCTGGTGCTGCTCATGACGCACCGGGAACCGGGATTCGCTGTCGATGAGGCGTTGTCCTGGAACACCGGCGGGCTGTCGTGGCCCCTGCTGGCGTTGTGGATCAACAGCGTCGCCTCGGGCTGGCTGAGCATGATCACCGACGCGTCGAACTGGTGCCGCTATTCCCGCAGCCGCGCGGACATGTGGATCGGCACCGCGTCCGCGGTGCTGGTCGGCACCGTCCTGGTGAGCGCGCTTGGCGCCTACGCGGCGGCGGCCACGCGCGGACAACAGGGCAACGCCTTCGACGTGGTGGCCGCGATGGCGTCCGGGAAGCCGGTCGTTCTCACCCTGCTGATCGTGTTCATCGTGCTGGACAACTGGACAGTCAACGTGCTCAACCTCTACACGGGTGGCATGGCCGTGTCCAACATCGCTCCGAAGATCGGCCGGTTCTGGTCGACGCTCGCGGTGTCGGTCTTCGGGGTGGCTCTAGTTCTCGTGCCCGACCTGGTCAACGGCTACACCGAATACATGAGCGTGCTCGGCACGGTGTTCGCGCCACTCGCCGGTGTCCTGGTCGCCGACTACCTGTACCTGCGGCGGTGCCGGATCGACGTGCCTGCGCTGTACGACGCGTCCCGGCGCTACCGGTACTGGGGTGGGGTGAACTGGCTGGCGATCGGCTGGGTGGTAGCCGGTTTCGCCGGTACCAACCTCCTGCCTGCCGCCGCGGTCCCCAACCTCGTGGGGATGGTTGTCACGGCGCTCGGCTACGCGGTGAGCGCGAAGGCGCTCGCCGGCAGGTCGGGGGTCTTCGCGACCGCGCTCGACCCGGTCGTCCCCGCGACCGCCACGGCGGTGGCGCGCCAGCCGGTGCAGTAGCGGCCGGACCTCGGTCGCCCCGTGCCCTCAGTCCTGGGGGCGCGGGGCAGCCGTCGTCGCGCGGACCACCAGGCGCGGGGGCAGCAGTCGGTGCCGTCCTTCGCCGCCGGCCTGGTCGATCCGGCGGAGGAGAGCGGCGACGACCACCTCGCCCAGGGCCGGCCGCGGCTGATCGATCGTGGTGAGGGAAATGTGCCGCATCGCGGCGAGCCAGGTGTTGTCGTAGCCGACCACCGACACGTCGCCGGGCACTCGCAGGTCCAGGCTCTCCAGGGCGTTGATGGCGCCGATCGCGGCGAGGTCGTTGCTCGCGAACACCGCGGTCGGGCGCGGTCCGGGCCGGCTGAACAGCCGGTGCACGCCCTGGTAGCCGCCCTCCTCGGTGAACTCGCCGGGTGCGACGTGGATCTGGTCCGCCAGCCCCAGGCGTCGCATCGCGTCTTCGTACCCGGCGCGGCGCCGCGTCGCGGCGTGTGCGGTACCGCCGTCGATCAGCGCGATGCGCTGGTGGCCCAGAGCGGCCAGGTGCTCGACGGCGAGCTGTGCACCTTGGTGGTCGTCGCCCAGCACGAGGTCGACGCTGGGCACGCGGATGCTGCCCTCGAGGCTGGCCACGGGCACGCGCCCGGCCACGTCGGCGACCAGTTCCGTACCCAGTCCCAGCGGGCCGGCCAGCACGATCGCGTCCGCGCGCAATTCGATGAGCTGCTGGAGCGCGTGCGACTCGCTCAACGGGTCCCGGCTGCTCGTGGTGATGATGGTGCGGTACCCGTGTTCGGCCGCGGCGCGGTTGATGCCGTCCAGCACCTCGACGAAGAACGGGTTGTGCAGGTCGGTGACCAGCACCCCGATGTTGTTCGATCGCTTCTGCACCAGGCTCCGGGCGGCCGCGTTGGGCGTGTATCCGAGCGACTCGGCGGCGTTGAGCACCCGTTGCCGGCTGCGCGCGCTGACCCCCGGTTCGTTGCGCATCACGCGGGACACGACGGATTTGGAGACCCCGGCCGCCGCGGCGATCGAGAGGATGGTCGGAGGTCGCCGCTCCGGCGACCGAGGGGACGCTGGCACGCAGGCATCCTTCCCGGGAATGAACGCGGTTTCTGAACCCAGTAAACCAGATGTCGTCCCACTCGCGGGGTTGACAACGAGAATTCTGGAGTTCAAGCTGCTTACCACGAACAGGGAACGTTCCCGATTTGTTCCCAGAAGATCAGTCGCCAACGCCGGAAGGCGGTGACGACGCGAGCGAAGGAGAGCCGTTTCGCATGGAGCTCGGCCTGTTCCTGATGCCCTGCCACCCGCCGGAGCGGGACCCGCGCGCGGCAGCGGAGTTCGACCTGTCGGTCATCAAGCGGGCCGACGAGCTCGGCTACCGCGAGGCGTGGATCGGGGAGCACTTCACCGTCGGCTGGGAGCCGGTCCCGGCGCCCGACCTGCTGATCGCCCAGGCGCTGCGCGAAACCCGGCAGATCGTTCTGGCGCCGGGTGCGCACCTGCTGCCCTACCACCAGCCGGTGGAGCTGGCTCACCGCATCGCCTACCTCGACCAGCTCGCTGCCGGGCGGTACATGCTGGGCGTCGGCAGCGGCTCGATCCCCGGTGACGCAGCGCTGTTCGGCACCATGCAGCGCAACCCCGACGGTTCCCCGAACCTGGTCCAGAACCTGGAGATGACCCAGGAGGCGCTGGACATCCTGCTGAAGATATGGCAGGCGGACGGCCCGTTCGAGCACCGCGGCAAGTACTGGTCGTTCGAGTACCCCGCCTACGACGAGTTCCAGGGCGGACCGCACATCAAGCCGTACCAGCAGCCGCACCCGCCGATCGGCATGGCCGGCCTGGCTCCCAACTCGCGCACCCTGCGGGTCGCGGGGCAGCGCGGATTCCTGCCGATGAGCCTCAACCTGAGCCCGCACTACCTCGCGCAGCACTGGGAGACCTACAGCGAGGGCGCGCGGGAGGCCGGGCTCACCCCCGACCGCCGGCAGTGGCGAGTGGCCCGGGAGTTCCTCGTCGCCGACACCGACGAGGAGGCGTTGCGGCTCGCGACCACCGGCGCGATGGGGCGCATCCTCGGCGACTACCTCGTCCCGGCCTTCGTCAACAGCGGCCTGGGGCACTACATGGTCCCGCCGGACGCCGACGTCGAGGGTGACGCCATCACGCCCGAGTACCTCGCCCGCACCATCTGGCTCGTCGGCTCGCCCCGCACGGTCGCCGACCGGCTGGTCGAGCAGTACGAGCAGGCCGGTGGCTGGGGCACGCTGCTCGGGCTGACCTTCGACTTCGCCGACGATCCCGAGCCGTGGTTCCACTCCATGGATCTGATGATCAACAAGGTGATGCCGCTGGCGAACGAGCGGCTCGAGCGGATCGCCACCCGGCAGCGGTGAACGAGGCGGTGGTGGAGGACATGCGCATCACGCGGATCCGCTGCGTGACCTACACGGGCACGCTGGACTGGCCGGGCGAGCTGTGGGAGGACCGCCAGCACCGGCCGCTGGACCGGTACCCCGAGTTCCGCGGGGACGGCGCGGCGTTCATCCACCCCCTCGGCCGCACCGCCGGCGGGCGCTACCTGGTCCGGTCGGTGTTCCTCCACGTGGACACCGACGCCGGGCTGACCGGCACCGCGGGGCCGATCAGCCCGGAGCAGGCCATGGTGATCGCGCGGACCAAGGCGCCGCTGCTGCTCGGCGCCGACCCGCTGGCCGTGGAGCGGGCGTGGGACGTGCTCTACCGGGCCAGCGTGCACGGCCGCAAGGGACTGGACATGCTCGCGATCAGCGCACTGGACTGCGCACTGTGGGACCTGCGTGGCCGGTTCTTCGACGCGCCGGTCCACCGCCTGCTCGGCGGGCCGACACGGCCGTCGGCACCGGCTTACGCCTCGATGCTGGGCGCGTCCCTCGACCCGGAAGCCGTGCGGACCCGGACCCGGCAGGCCGTTGCCGAGGGCTACCGCGCCATCAAGTGGTTCTTCGGGCACGGACCCGCGGACGGTCCGGAAGGCGAGCGGGCCAATCTCGCACTGGCCCGGACGGCCCGCGAAGCGGCCGGTGACGACGTGGACCTGATGTTCGACGCCTGGATGTCCTGGGACGTGCCGTACACACTGCGGATGGCCGACCGGCTCGCGGAAATACGTCCACTGTGGATCGAGGAGCCGGTCATGCCGGATCAGCACGAATCCTACGTGGAGCTGACGAGGCGACTGTCCGGGCGGATCGCGATCGCCGGCGGCGAGCACGAGTACACGCGGTGGGGCCTGCACGAGCTGATGCGCCGGCGCGCGATGTCGGTGTACCAGCCGGACACCTACTGGGCGGGCGGGATCACCGAGATGAGCAAGATCGCCGCACTCGCGAGCGTGCACGACGTTCCGCTCATCCCACACGGCCACTCGGTGCCGGCCAACACCCACCTCACGTTCGCCCACCCGGCATCGACGATCCCGCGAGTGGAGTACCTGATCCGCGCCAACGCGGTGCGGCAGCACTTCCTGGCCAACCCGGTGCGGCCCGTCGGCGGCGAGATCCGGCCACCCGAGGTTGCGGGTCTGGGCATGGACCTCGACGAGGACAAGATCGAGGCCCGCGAAGAACTCGTTTTCGACTGACACGCAAAGGAGCCAGCCATGACATCGGCGTCACCCCAACCCCCACCGGTCGACGGAGCCCTGCTGCGCGACGTGGCCGGTTCCTACGCATCGGGTGTCACCGTAGTGACCGGATTGGACGGTGACGGACCGGTCGGGATGACCGTGCAGGCATTCCATTCCCTGTCGCTGTCCCCTCCGATGATCCTGCTCTGCGCGGGGCGGCACTCGCGCACGTGGGCGCGGCTGATGCGGTCGGAGCACCTCTGCGTCAACGTGCTCTCCGCGGAGCAGCAGGACCTCGCGTGGCGGTTCGGCAAACCCGGCCCGGACAAGTTCCGCGAGGTGCGCTGGCAACCGGACCCGGTGACCGGCACGCCGGTGCTCGACGGAGTGCTGGCCTGGCTCGCGGTCCGGATCACCACCGTCGTCGACGGGGGAGACCACCACGTGATCCTCGCCCGGGTGGTCGGGCTGGAAGCGCGGCCGGGCACACCGCTGGTCTTCTTCAAGGGCGACATGCACGCCCTCGCGTCGTGACGGCGGGGCCGGAAAGGGGAGCATCGGAGTGAAAGCCATAGTCATCGACCGGCCCGGAGAGTTCGCCCTGCGCACGGTCGCCGATCCACGGCCGGGGCCGCGTGAGGTGATCGTCCGGGTCGACCACTGCGGAGTCTGCGGGACCGACCTGCACGTGGTGGAAGGAAACTTCGCCAGCACGCGCTACCCGCTGGTTCCCGGTCACGAGCTCGCCGGCGAGATCGTCGCCGTCGGTCCCGAGGTGTCCGCCTGGAAGGTGGGGGACCGGGTGGTCGCCGACCCGTCGTTCCAGTGTGGACTGTGCCGGCAGTGCCGGCTCGGGCAGGACAACCTCTGCGACCACTTCGGCGGTACCGGTCTGACCCTCGACGGCGGGTGCGCCGAGTTCGTCCGCGTGGCTCAGGACAAGGCGTTCCGGGTGCCCGACGGGATGCCCGCTGCGTGGGCGACCCTGGCCGAACCGCTGGCGTGCGCGCTGCGCGGGTTGGACCGGCTGCCACGGCACGCGGGCAGTTCGTACCTCGTCTACGGAGCCGGCACGATGGGCTTGCTGCTGGCCCAGCTAGCCGCACGTGGCGGTGCGTCCCGCGTCGACGTCGTCGACGTGCACGAGCGCCGCCGCGCCGACGCCAAGCGGTTCGCCGCGGACGCCGCCGTCGCCTCCGCCGACGAGCTCGATCGCGGGGCGTGGGACGTCGTCATCGACGCAACCGGAGTGCCGGCCGCCATCGCCGACGGACTGGGCCGGGTCGTGCGTGGCGGGACGTTCCTGCAGTTCGGTGTCGCCCCCCAGGATGCCGCCGTCACGGTCTCGCCCGCACGTCTGGCCGCCGACGAGATCACGATCCTCGGCTCGATGGGCATCCGCGGCACGTTCGGCCGCGCACTGGACCTGCTCGCCCGCGGTGACGTCATCGCCGCGGACGAGATGGTGACCCACCAGTTCCCGCTGGACGCCTACGCGGACGCGCTGGCCGCGGTGCGGTCCGGCGCCGGGATCAAGGTGCAGGTGACGCCCAGCGGCGTGCCTGCCGGGAAGGACGGTGTTGCATGAGGAGAACCACGGGCCCGCTCGCCCCACCGGTGGTCTTCACCGGACCCGCGAGAGCCGACCAGTTCGCGGCCGCCATGGCCTACTGCGCGGAGTCACGGCTGCCCGTGCTGTCCGCCCGGTACGGCCGGGGGCACGCCACGATCCTGACCCCCGGTGACGTGGACGCCGATTCGGTCAGCCGGGACTTCGCCGCACACGGTCTCACGCTGCGTGCCGAGCCCGCCGACATCGGGCTGTTGTCCGCCCGGGAACGCGACCTGCTGGGCTGCTTCGCCGCGGGCATGCAGATGAAGGAAGCCGCCCGCGCGATGGGCGTCACGACCAACACCGTGCGCGAGTACTGGCTGCGGGCCAAACGCAAGCTCGGGGTCCGTTCGGTGGCGCAGGCCGCGGCGCTGTGGAGCCTGGAGTTCGGGCTGACCGAGTGGGCCTTTCCGCCGGCTCCGGCACGTGCCGGCGGGCGGGAACTCGTGACCGCGGCGGGAGGTGTGGCATGCAGGTAGCCGGACAGGTCGCCGCGCTGATCGGCGGGCAGCACGTCGCGACGGACGACGTGATCACGGTGACCGATCCGTCGACGGGACAACCCCTGTCCACGGTGGCCCGCTGCCGGGAGGCCGAAGTGGCCCAGGCCGTGACGGCCGCACGGCGGGCCTTCCGCGACGACTGGCGACACCGCACCGCCTCCGACCGAGCCGAGGTGCTGCGCCGCTTCGCCACCGCGATCCGGGAGGAGCTGGCGGAACTGGCCACGCTGGAGAGCCGTGACACCGGCAAACCGCTCAGCCAGGCCCGCGCCGACGTGCACACCACCGCGGCCTACTTCGAGTTCTACGCGAGCACGGTGCTCGCGCTGCACGGCGAGGTGGTGCAGCCGAGTGCGCCCGGGACGATGGTGCTGTCGGTCCGGGAACCACACGGCGTCACCGGGCACATCATCCCGTGGAACTACCCGATGGCGATGATGGGCCGGACCGTCGCGCCTGCACTGGCCGCCGGCAACTGCTGCGTGGTGAAACCGGCCGAGGACGCGCCGCTGACCCCGCTGCGGCTGGGCGATCTCGCGCTGGAAGCCGGACTGCCGCCCGGTGTGCTCAACATCGTGCCGGGGTACGGCGAGGAGGCCGGCGCGGCGCTTGCGGCGCATCCCGGCCTGGACCACTTGTCGTTCACCGGTTCCGGCTCGGTCGGCGCGGCCGTCACCCGGGCGGCCGCCGCCCACGCGGTGCCCGTGACCCTGGAACTCGGGGGCAAGTCGCCCAACATCGTCTTCGCCGACGCCGACCTGGACGCCGCCGTGCCCGCGGTGGTCTCGTCGATCCTGCAGAACGCGGGACAGACCTGTTCGGCGGGGTCGCGTCTGCTGGTGGAGCGGCGGATCCACGCGCAGGTCATCGCCGACATCGCCGACCGGTTCGCCAAGGCGAGGCTCGGGCCGGGGCCGGAGGACCCGGACGTGGGGCCGCTGATTTCGGCACGGCAGCGCGACGGGGTCGCCGGGCAGGTCGCCGCGGCCGCGGACGGGTGCCGGATCGTGACCGGTGGCTCGGTGCCCGCGGACGTGCCCGGCGGCGGCTTCTACTACTCGCCGACGCTGCTCGACGAGGTGGACCCCGGCTCGGCGGCCGCGCAGGCGGAGATCTTCGGCCCGGTCCTGGCGGTCCTCCCCTTCGACCAGCCCGCCGAAGCGCTGCGCCTGGCGAACGCTACCCAGTACGGGCTGGTCGCGGGCGTGTGGACCAAGGACGTGGACCGGGCGCTGTGGCTCGCCCGGGAGGCCGAGGCCGGATGTGTGTACGTGAACACCTTCGGCGGGGGTGTCGAGGTTCCCTTCGGCGGCGTCAAGCGTTCGGGACACGGGCGCGAGAAGGGCTTCGAGGCGCTGGCGAGCTACACCCGCACCAAGTCGATCGTGCTGCGGGGGAAGCCGTGCGGATAGGGCTGTGCCAGATCACCGCGGGCACCGACCCCACCGCGAACCTGGACCTCGTGGCGCGGGCCGCCGCGGAGGTGGCGGCACGGGGAGCGCGTATCGCGTTGTTCCCGGAGGCGACGATGGCGGCGTTCGGCACCGACCTGCGGGCGGTGGCCGAGCCGCTCGACGGCCCCTGGGCACGGAAGGTCCGGTCCATCGCCGACGAGCACGACCTCGTCGTCGTCGCCGGGATGTTCCGGCCCGCCGGCGGCGGCCGCGTGTGGAACACGACCCTGGTCACCGGTTCAGGACAGCACCGCGGGTACGACAAGATCCACTTGTACGACGCGTACGGTTACCGGGAGTCCGACCGCATCGCCCGGGGTACGGCGCCCGCCCTGATCGAGGTCGACGGGGTCCGCTTCGGCCTCGCGACGTGTTACGACCTCCGGTTCCCGTGGCTGTTCGACCTGCTCGCCAAAGCCGGTGCACGGGCCTTCCTCGTCGGTGCGTCCTGGGCGGCCGGCCCCGGCAAGCGGGCGCAGTGGGAGCTGCTCACCCGCGCCCGCGCCCTGGACACGACGTCCTGGCTGGTCGCCTGCGGCCACAGTCCGCCGGCCCACACCGGATCGCGTGACGCCTCCCCGGTTCCGGCGGGCATCGGCCGCAGCGTGGTGGTCGACCCGTACGGCCGCGTCCGCGCCGAGCTCGGTGCCGAGCCCGGCACCGCGATCGCCGATCTCGATCTCGACCTCGTCGAGCGAGCCCGTGCAGACCTCCCGGTCCTGCGCGCCCATCCCTGTCCCGCCACCCCGTCCCCCGTGTCACTCAAAGGAGAGTGATCATGCGTCGTCATCACCGGGCCCGGCTCCTGTGGCCGCTCCTGACCGCCGTCCTCGCCACCGCCTGCGGGACGGTGTCCACCGCGGGCAACACCGCCGACACCGTCCGATCGGACGACCCCCGTGTCGCCGAGGCGAGGAGGACGGTCGCCGAAGCGATGAACGTGCCCGAGTTCACGCTCGACGCGCCCGTCATCGACGCCGCCAAGGCGCGCGGCAAGCGCATCGCCCACATCCCCGGCACCAGTCAGCTCGCTTACCAGCAGAACATCACCGCTGCCCTGAAGAAGACCGCGGCGCGGCTGGGCATCGAGTTCATCGACTTCTCGGTCAACGGCACCCCTGCGGACTGGGCGAAGGCACTGGACACCGCGATCACCCAGCGGCCCGACGTGATCCTCGTCGACAGCCCCGACCCCGGCCTGCTCGTCCCGCAGCTCACCCGTGCCAAGGCGGCGGGTATCCAGGTGGTGAGCGGATTGCTGTACCAGAGTCAGGACACGGTACCGGAGAACGTGCGCGGCCTGTTGTCCGCCGTCGTCACCAAGCCGTTCCGGCAGGCCGGTGCGCTGCAGGCGACGTATGCGTTCAGCCAGCTCGGGGACAAGCTCAAGCCACTCGTGCTGTCCACACCGGACTTCCTGGGTTCGCGGTTCGGTGAGCAGGGCATCACCGAATCGCTCGGCCAGCTCTGCCCCGGGGGCTGTCGCCCCACCTTCATCCGGCTGCCCTCAACCCAGTGGGACAAATTCCGCACGGAGGTGCAGTCAGCGCTCAACCGGGATCCCTCGCTGAACTACATCTTGCCGCTCTACGACAACATGGCCCTGCCGGTGGTGAGCGGCCTGCTCGCGCAGGGCCGCACCGGCACGACGCCCATCGCGACGTACAACGGCACACCGGCCGCCCTGGACCTGGTCCGGTCGGGCGGAATCGGGATGGACATCGGTGAGAGCCTCGACTGGTACGCGATGGCGATGTTCGACCAGTGCCTGCGCCTGCTCGTGGGCGCACAGCCGGTCGCGAGCGGCGACGAGCGCACACCACTGCGAATCTTCACCAAGGACAACGTCGCCGAAACCGGTGTGCCGGCCACCCCGGCCAACGGGTACGGCACCGGATACCTCGACGGTTACGCGAAACTGTGGTCCGTCCCGGCGGAGGCCCTGCGATGACCAGCGGCGCGCCGGTGCTGTCGCTGCGCCACGTGTCCCGCAGGTTCAACGGGGTGCCCGCGCTCGACGACGTGAGCCTCGACGTCCTGCCGGGTGAGGTGCACGGCTTGATCGGGGAAAACGGCTCCGGGAAGTCGACTCTGATCAAGGTGCTGGCCGGCTACTACACGCCTGAGCCCGCGGCCGAGGTCCGGATCAATGGCGAGATCAGCTTCGTGCACCAGAACCTGGCCCTCATCGGCGATCTCACCGTCGCGGAGAACCTGTGGATGCACGCGTTCACCCGCGCGCCACTGACCGCCCTCACCTCGGGCCGGCGGATGCGTGAGCGGGCGCGGACGACCCTGCTGCGCTACGGCGTCGATCTCGATCCCGCCGCGACAGTGGGGTCGCTCAACCCGACTGACCGGGCGCGGCTGGCGATCGTCCGGGCGGGGGAGCAGATCCGGCGCCTGGACGACGCCCCGGGGTTGCTGGTGCTCGACGAGCCCACGGTGTTCCTGCCCCGGGAAGGGGTGGAGGCGCTGTTCCAGCTCGTCAGCGAAGTCGTCGGCAGGGGCGCGAGCGTGCTGTTCGTCTCGCACGACCTGGACGAGGTGTGCAGCCTGACCGACCGGGTTACCGTCCTGCGTGACGGGCGCAAGCAGGCCACCGTCAGCACCCGGGACACCGGCAAACCCCGGCTGATCGAGCTCATCACCGGGCACACGCTCGATGCCGCGCCCCGCCGCGAAACCACCGCGGCGGGCGACGTCGCGGTCCGGGTCGAAGGGCTGTGCAGCGGACGACTGCGGGACGTGCACGTCAGTCTGCGGCGCGGTGAGATCGTGGGCTTCACCGGGTTGATCGGCAGCGGCGCGGAGGAGCTGCCGTACGCCCTGTTCGGCGCCACCGGACGGACCTCCGGCAAGATCGTCCTCAATGGACGGGGCCAGGCGCTCGAGCGGCTCACCCCGGCCGAGGCCGTACGCCGCGGCATCGGACTGATCCCCGCCGACCGCGCCGGCCAGGGCAGTGCCGGATCGCTGTCCGTGCTGGACAACCTCCTGCTGCTCGCTCTGGACCGGTGCCGCAAGCGGGGGGTGCTGCACCCGCGGACCATGCGGGACAAGGCCCGGCGCCTGATCGACGCGTTCGACGTCCGGCCACGCGACCCGCTCGTGCCCTACCAGACACTCAGTGGCGGCAACCAGCAGAAGGTCCTGCTCGCCAAGTGGTTCGACGCCGATCCGGCGCTGCTGCTGCTCGACGAACCCACGCAGGGCGTCGACATCGGCGCGCGGGAGGAGATCTTCCGGCTGCTGCGCCGGCAGGCGCGCGCCGGTACGTGCGTCGTGCTCGCCACGACCGACTACGAGCAGCTCGAACTCGTCGCCGACCGCGTGCTGATCGTCTCGGGCGGTCGTGTGGTGGCCGAGCTGACCGGTGACGAGATCACCAAGACACGTATCGCGCACGAGGTGTACGTCTCCGGCGAGGGCGGCTCGCCCACCGCCGGGCAGCCGAGGCAAGGAGGCCAGCTGTGAGCGGAGTACAGGAGCGGGTGGAAGACGGCGTCGCCGCCACGGATTCCCAGGACGGCGGCGAACCGCGCGGCGCGCGGGCGCACCGCGCCCTCCGGCTGAGCGGTCTCGCGCTGCCGGCGGCGTGGCTGGCCATCGTGGTCGCGTTCAGCCTCTGGCAGACCGAGACGTTCGCGACCACGGCCAACTTCCAGACGATCTTCGGTTCGCAGGCGGTGCTCGTCGTGCTCGCGCTGGGGTTGCTCATCCCCATGTCGACCGGCGACTTCGACATCTCCGTGGCGCAGATGCTGTCCCTGTCCAGCATGCTGGTCGCGGTCCTCAACGGCGCGCACGGCTGGCCGCTGTGGCTCGCGGCGCTCGCCAGTCTGGGCGCGGCGATCGTGGTCGGTTCCGTCAACGCGCTGCTCGTCGTGGGGTTCGAGCTGAACTCGTTCATCGTGACGATCGGGATGAGCTCGGTGCTGACCGGGGTTGTGTACTCGATCAGTGGCGGCCGCACCATCAGCGGCGTCGATCCCACCCTGTCCCACCTCGTCGTGCTCGACACCTTCCTCGGGCTGGCACCGGCGTTCTGGTTCGGCGTGGTGCTGTGCGCCGCGATCTGGTTCCTGTTCGCGTACACACCGCTGGGGCGGCGGATCCTGTTCACCGGGCGCGGGCGCAACGTCGCCAGGCTGAGCGGCATCCGCGTCACGCGTGTCCGCGCCGGCGCTCTGGTCGCCTCCGCGATCATCGCGGCGCTGGCGGGTGTGTGCTACACCGGCACGCTCGGCGGCGCTGACCCCACCTCCGGCGACCAGTTCCTCTTCCCGGCCTTCGCTGCCGTGTTCCTCGGCTCCACCAGCATCCAGCCCGGCCGGTTCAACCCGTGGGGGACGCTCATCGCGGTGTACTTCCTGGTCACCGGCATCACCGGGTTGCAGCTCCTCGGCGCGCAGGGCTATGTCCAGTACCTCTTCTACGGGCTCGCCCTCATCGTCGCGGTCACCCTGTCCCAGCTGGTGCGCATCCGCAGCGCACGCGACGAAGCGAGCGCGGGCGCATGACCGGCATCGGCCTCGTGGGCTGCGGTGCCATCAGCGGCGCCTACCTGGAGACGATCAGCGTGCGGCCTGAGCTGACGCTGGTCGGCTGCACTGACCTGATCGCCGAGCGCGCGGAACGGGTCTCGGCCGCGCACGGCGTCCCGGCCCTGGACGGCGCCGAGCTGCTCGCGCATCCAGACGTCGACATCGTCCTGAACCTCACCAATCCCGCCGCCCACGCCGAGGTTTCGCTCGCGGCGCTGGCCGCGGGCAAACACACCTACGTCGAGAAACCGCTCGCGACCGACCGGGCCGAGGCCCGGTCGGTCCTCGACTCCGCCCGCGCGGCCGGGCTGCGGGTCGGTGTCGCACCGGACACCTTCCTCGGCCCGGGCATCCAGACCTGTCGCGACCTGATCGACCGCGGGGTCATCGGTGAACCAGTCGGCGCCACGGTCGCCTTCAGCTGCCCCGGTCACGAGCTGTGGCACCCGGACCCCGGCTTCTACTACCGCCGCGGAGCCGGGCCCCTGTACGACATGGGTCCCTACTACCTCACGGCGATCATCGTGCTGCTCGGGCCCGTGCGGGCGGTGCGGGCCGCCGACCGCACCACGCACGCCCGGCGCACCATCGCCACCGGTCCGCGTGCGGGCGGCGCGATCGACGTCGAGGTGCCCACCTACGTGACCGCCATCCTGGAACTGGCATCCGGGCCGCTCGTGTCCTGCCTGCTCACCTTCGACGTCACCGCGTCCCGGCTGCCGCACATCGAGATCCACGGAACCGACGCCACGCTCGAGGTTCCCGATCCTGACAAGTTCGACGGACCGGTCAGGCTCGGCACCGGTCCGACGGCGGTCTGGCGGACGGTGGCGCCGCTGGCGGGACTGCCGACCGGGAGAGGAACCGGCCTGGCGGACCTCGCCGACGCGATCGCTGCCGGACGTCCACATCGCACCGGGTCCGAGATGGCCTACCACGTTCTGGACATCATGTGCGGCATCGGAGAGGCCGCCCGCACCGGTAACCGGGTGGAATTGGCCAGCAGGTGCGCCAGGCCCGCGCCGGTCGCCGCCCGTGGCGGGTCCTGACCCGGTTCCTTCTCCAGACACAAGGCTCGCGCTCGGACGGAGCGCGAGCCTTTGTCAACGGTGGGGGCCGGTGCTCCCCGTGCCGGTGGTCCGGGGTTCCCGGCGTCGCTGGTAGTGGCGGGACGCCTTGGCGCGGTTGCCGCAGCCCGCCATGGAGCACCAGCGCCGGGTGCCGTTCTTCGACACGTCGTAGAAGTGCAGCACGCAGTCCGGGTTCGCGCAGCGCCGGATGCGCGCCGGGGCCTCCTCCAGCAGGCGCAGGTAGTCGGCGGCGGCGAGCCAGGCCGGGAGATGACCGGGCGGGTTGGTGTCCACTTCGGACTCCGGGCCGCCGGGGCCGAGGGAGCGGCGGATCCAGCCGTGGCCCAGCGTCCGGTTGAGCGCCGCGCGTGCCTCGCCGGAGTCGTCTTCGCGCTCCGCCAGCGACCACAGCGCTTCCCGGACTTCCCGCAGCGCGTCCAGGGCTTCTGGGGTGGCGGCGACCCGGTCCGCCAAGCCCGAGGACCGCAGCCAGACGGCGAGTCCGTCGACCGACTCCAGCAGGTCGTAGCGAGTGCCCTGGTCGATCCACCGCGTGTTCAGCAGATCCAGGGAGAGCGGCTCGCCCGTCAGCGGACGCGGGTCCGCGGCGGCTTCCTGGCTTGGACGTCCCGACACGGTCCGGCCTCCTTCTCGGTGATCACCCGCGACAAGGTCCAGTCTAACCGGCCAAGACGATTACGGTGGTTGACACCATCGGGTCTAACCTTTAATCTTCCGATCACTGGTTAGAACTGCGACTCAGGAGGAATGTGATGGGACAGACCCCGGGCATCAAGGCGCTCCAGACGGGGCACGTCGGCCTCACCGTGACCGACATCGAGCGATCGCTGCCGTTCTACCTCGACGTGTTCGGATTCGAGGTGCTCGCCGAGGGCAAGGAGGAGGACCGGCGCTGGGCGTTCCTCGGGCGCGACGGGCAACTCCTGGTGACCCTGTGGCAGCAGGGCGACGCCGGCTTCGCGGCGTCTTCGGCCGGACTCCACCACCTGTCCTTCCAGGTGGAGACGATCGAGGAGGTCCAGGCCGCGGAGCGGGTCCTGCGCGAGCGGAACGCCGCCTTCCAGTACGACGGCGTCGTGCCGCACGGCGAGGGCGCGGCCTCCGGTGGCATCTTCTTCAGCGATCCGGACGGCATCCGCCTGGAGATCTACGCCCCGACCGGCGCGGACACCGCCCCGGCGCCGGCCGGAGCCGCGCCCACCTGCGGATTCTTCTGATCGATCCGTCGGGCCGGTGCTCTGCTCCACGGGCAACCGGCCCGACTCCCGGATGCGCCAACGAAAAGGACACGTCGCCGTGACAGACGTCTACCACGAGGGTGAACGGGCCGTTCAGGCCCGAGCGGGTGTGCTCGACCAAGCGGGTTTCTCCTCGGGCGCCATCCACGCCCGGATTCCGGACGTGGCCCGGGACTTCCTCCGGCAACAAGTCATGCTGGTGCTGGGCGCGACCGATCGGCAGGGGCGGGTGTGGGCTTCCCTCCTCACCGGAACGGCCGGTTTCCTCCGGGCCGATGGCGACCGGAGCCTGGTCGTCGATGCGCATCCCGCTGCCGGTGACCCGCTTCGGCCCCTGCTCGCGGATTCCGGCGAAGCCGTGCCGGTGGGCATGATCGCCATCGAGCCCGCCAGTCGTCGTCGCATGCGGATGAACGGCCGCGCCACCACGACCGGGGCCGGAATCCGCGTGGACCTCGACCAGGTGTACGCCAACTGCCCCAAGTACATCCAGAAACGGGCGCCGCGCCGGGATCCGGGTGACCCTGCCGCCCCGTTGCGCACCGACCGGCTCCAGGACAGCCACCTCGACCTGATCACCCGCGCCGACACCTTCTTCGTCGCGACCGCGGACCGGGACGGCAACGCCGACGCCTCGCACCGCGGGGGCAATCCGGGCTTCGTCGAGGTGCTGTCGCCCACCGCGCTTCGCTGGCCGGACTACGTCGGCAACGCGATGTTCGGAACGCTCGGCAACATCGAGGTCAACCCCGTGGCGGGGCTGCTCTTCCCGGACTGGGACACCGGCGCCACCCTCCAGCTCACCGGAACCGCGCGGGTGGACTGGGACCCGGACCGGGCCGCAGCCGTCCCCGGCGCACAGCGCCTGGTCGAGTTCACGATCAGCGAGGTCGTCGAAATCCGCGGCTCCAGCCCGTTGCGCTGGAGCGCGCCGGTCTATTCACGCTTCAACCCGCAAGCCGTCCGGCCCGCGTCGCCCGGGCCGGCGAAACCATGAGGACGGTCATGAAAATCCAGGTGGACATGGATCTGTGCGAGAGCCACGGGCAGTGCGTCTTCGCCGCGCCCGCGATCTTTTCCTTCGACGACGACGACAACCTCGTCCACGCGGAAACCGCGGACGAAAGCCTGCGCGACGCCGTGGAGAAGGCAGCCGCGGCCTGCCCGGTTCGGGCCATCCGCATCGAAGCCGCCACCGGTGACGCAGCCGCATGAGTGCTCGGTTCGACGAGCACGGCATCCTCGTCGTCGGGGCTTCGCTCGCCGGGCTGCGGGCGTGTGCGGCGCTGCGCAAGCACGGGTACGACGGCCGCCTGACGGTCATCGGGGACGAACCACATCTCCCGTACGATCGCCCGCCGCTGTCCAAGGAGTTCCTCGCCGGCGGGACCGACGGTGCGGACCTGCCCTTGCCCGTCGCCGGCCTCGGCATCACCTGGCAGCTCGGCCGCCGGGCGACCCGGCTGCACCTCGCCGCGCGCACGGTCGAGGTCGACGACGGCACCCGCTTCCCGTTCGACGGCCTCGTCATCGCCACCGGGTCCACGGCCCGGCCGTGGCCCGCAGCGCCTGCCGGTGTCCACACCCTGCGTGGCCTGGACGACGCCCGGAGCCTGCGGGCAGCACTGCGGCGGGACGGCAGGCTGCTGGTGATCGGGGCCGGGTTCGTCGGTAGCGAGGTCGCCGCGACCGCGCGAGGCGCCGGCGTCGACGTCACCGTGGTCGACCCGGCGCCGCAACCCCTGCATCGTGCCGTCGGCGAAGCGGCGGGTGAATTCGTCGCGGCACTCCACCGGCAGGCCGGGGTGGACCTGCGGACCTCGACCAAGGTCGTGTCGCTGGAGGGCGTCCGCAAGCTCACCGGAGCCCGGCTCTCCGACGGCACGGAGGTGCCCGCGACCGCCGCGGTGGTTGCCCTGGGCTCGGCGCCCGCTACCGGCTGGCTGGCTGGTTCCGGGTTGGACATCACCGCCGGAGTCCGCTGCGACCGGCACGCCCGCGTACTCCGCCGGGACGGCACTCCCGCCCCCGGCGTGGTCGCCGCCGGGGACGTCACCCGCTGGCCGCACCCCTGGGCGGACGCTCCGGGCGTCACCCTGGGGCACTGGAGCCACGCCGCGGAACAGGCGGAAACCGCCGCGCACTCACTGCTCTTCCCAGGAGCGCCCGCGAGCTACCGCCCGGTGCCCTCGTTCTGGTCGGACCAGTACGACGTCAAGTTCCGGTCGGTCGGGCTGCCCGCGCTCGCCGACTCGGCGGACGTGCGCGAGTACGACCTCGGCGCGCGCCGTCTGGATGTCGCCTACTTCCGGCAGGGCCGGCTGATCGGCGCGCTGACCGGCAACCGGGTGGCCCGCATCGCGGCTTATCGCGCGCAACTCGCCGCTGACCTCGAAGGACGGTGAGCGCCGGGACGGTGGCTGAGGCTCGCGCTCGGTGGAGCGCGGGCCTTTTTCGTGTCAGCCTTGACCGGGCGTAGCTGCCGTCGGCTCGCGCAAACTGGGCGATCGCTTGCTTTCTTTTGCGGCGGGAGCTAGCGTGCTGTGATGCAAGCCACCCGGGCCCGGCCGGGACGCCCGTGCAGGTTCGCGGCGGACGCCGGGCTCCCGCTCGGTCCGCCGGCATCCCCACCCCGGCGGCGAGCCCGGTCCGTCCCGCTCTCGTGCCCCACACCGGGAACGGCGCCGGGTGGCGGCTCGCAGGCCCGATCCGGAACCAGTCAGGAGGTCCGTGGTGTCAGAGTCGACATCAGCCAAGCCTTCGTCACCGCCCCGGGGCGAATGGCCACGAAGTGGCTCCCGCCGCGAGCGGCTGAAGAACCGTCACGTCACCCTGCTGGCCATCGGCGGCTGCATCGGTGCCTCGCTGTTCGTGGGCATCGGCGAGGTGGTCCGCTCGGCGGGGGCCGGCGCCATCCTGTCCTACGTCATCGGCGGGGTCATCGTCTTCTTCGTCATGCGGATGCTCGGCGAGATGGCCACCGCGCGTCCCGATCTCGGGTCGTTCGTCGACTACGCCCGGGAGAGCCTCGGGGCCTGGGCCGGTTTCAGCGTCGGCTGGATGTACTGGTACTTCTTCGTCGGGGTGATCGCCTTCGAAGCGGTCGTCGCCGGGCAGATCGTCGGCGGCTGGCTCGGCATCCCGAGCTGGATCTGCTCGCTCGTGATCATGGTCGTGTTCGTCGGGGTGAACACGTACTCGGCGCGCAGTTTCGGCGAGTCCGAGTTCTTCCTCGCCAGCGTCAAGGTCGGCACGATCGTCGTTCTCGTCGTCGGTGCGGTGCTGTTCGTGCTCGGCCTCCTGCCCGGCGCGCACTTCGTCGGCGTGTCCAACCTCGGGCACGCGCCGTTCCTGGTGAACGGGTTCGAGCCGGTTGTCCGCGGTGTGGTGACGGCGGTCCTGTCGTACTTCGGCACCGAGATCGCGGTGATCGCGTCGGCGGAGTCCGAGGATCCGGGGCGCGCGGTCGTGCGCACCACGCGCCTGGCCGCCTGGCGCATCGTGTTGTTCTTCGTCGGGTCGGTGGTGGCCCTCCTGCTCGTGCTCCCGTTCTCGGAGCTGCCCACGGATTCGAGTCCGTTCGCGGCCGCGTTCAGCCGGTTCGGCATTCCGTTCTCCGCCCAGATCGTCGATGTCGTGCTGCTCGTCGCGGTGCTGTCGATCGTCAATTCGTCGATCTACGCGTGTTCCCGGACGCTCTTCCGCCTGTCGGCGAACGGCTGGGCACCGGCCTCGGTCACCACCCGCAACCGGCGAGGTGTGCCCTGGCGGGCGGTGCTCCTGAGCGGGAGCGGCGGCGTCCTCGGCGCGGCCATCAACTTCTTCGCCTCCGAGAAGGCGTTCGCCTTCATCCTCGACTCGGCGGGGGCGGTGGCGCTGATCGTCTACGCCTTCATCTGCCTGTCGCAGCTGCGGATGCGGGCGCGGTTGTCCGCGGACGAGGTGGCGCGGCTGCCCGTCCGGATGTGGTGCCACCCGTGGTTCGCCGCGCTCTGCGCGCTGGCGCTCGTGGCGACCGACGTCGTCATGCTCGTGCACTCCGACACCCGCATCCAGGCCGCGCTGAGCCTGGTGGCGCTCGCCGTCGTGCTGTGCGCGTACGGAATCCTCGCCGCGGTGCGAAAGCGCGCACGCAACTCCTGAGATCCACCGGAAAACCCTGACTGCGCCGGGAATGCGTTGACACCGGCCCGAAGGCCGTGCCATATTACAAAGCGAGCGTTCGCTTTGAATGCGACCCGCTGCGGATCCACTTGACGAAGGGGCGACCCGTCCCAGAGGGGAAGGAAATGCCGGAGTTCTGCATCGCGGGCGTGGCGGAAAGCCCGCTCGGGCACGTCACCGACCAATCCGAACCATCCATGATCGCGCTCGCCGCCATGGCCGCGCTCGACGAGGCGGGCATCGCGCGCACCGAGGTCGACGGGTTGTTCGTCAACTACCTCGGCGAGGAAGGCTCGGTGCAGCTCGGCGAGTACCTCGGCATCGAGCCCAGCCACGCCGACTCCTCGGACCTGGGTGGCGGCTCGTGGGTGGGGTTCATCGGGCACGCCATGGCGGCGATCGCGGCCGGTCAGTGCGAGGTGGCACTGCTCGCGTACGCGTCCCGTCAGCGCACCCTGCGGAAACGCTCCCGGGCGCACGTCCTCGCTCCGCCGCCACCCGAGTCGATCACCGCGCAGTTCGACCAGCCGGCCGGGGTGCCGGTCCCCATCGGTCACTTCGCTCTCGTCACGGCCCGGCACATGTACGAGTACGGCACCACCGAGGAACAGCTCGCCTCCGTCGCCGTCACCGGGCGCGAATGGGCCCGCCTCAACCCGAAAGCCTGGCGCCGCGACCCGCTCACCGTTGCGGACGTCCTCGCCTCGGACCGCATCTGCGGCCCGATCAAAAAACTGGACTGCTGTCCCATCACCGACGGGGGCGGCGCCATCGTCGTCACCACGGCCGAGCGCGCCCGCGCCGCGAAGCGCCCGCCGGTCGGCATCCGGGGCTGGGGGGAGAGCCACACCCACTGGCATCCGCACCAGCGCCGGGACATCACCTCGACGGCCGCCGTCCGGTCCGGGCGCCAAGCCTACGAAATGGCGGGCATCGGGCCGGAGGACGTGGACATCTTCCAGCCCTACGACGCGTTCACGATCACGCCGATCCTCCAGCTCGAGGATCTCGGCTTCTGCGAAAAAGGCGCCGGTGGGGAAATGTTCGCGCAGGGACATCTGCGGCCCGGCGGAAAGCTGCCGGCCATGACGTCCGGCGGTGGTTTGTCTTACACGCACCCGGGGGCGTTCGGGATCTTCCTGGTCATCGAGGCCGTCCGGCAACTGCGTGGCGAAGCCGGTGACCGCCAGGTGAACCCCGCGCCGAAAACCGCGCTCGTCAACGGAATTGGTGGCTTGTGCTCGTACAGCTCGACGGTGGTGCTCACGAATGACTGACAACGACGACATCCTCGATCCGACGACGGCGGCGTTCTGGACAGCGGCCGCCGACGGGAAACTGGTCGTGCAGCGCTGCGCGGCCTGCGGCCACAGCCAGCTGTACCCGCGGCCGTTCTGCCTGGCCTGCGACTCCACGGACCTGACCTGGGCCGAGACACCCGGCCTGGGCACGGTGTACTCGTGCGTGACGGTCCACCTGCCCGTGCGCGCCGACCTGCCCCCGCCGTACAGCGTCGGGCTGGTCGAACTGGACGAGGGCCCGCGGCTGCTCGCGGCCGTCCCCGACGACGCCGCCATCGGTGACCGGGTGGCAGCTCGCTGGCAGCCGGGCGACGGTGGCGCGCGCCCCGTCCTGTCCTTCGCCCCGGCCGGCAGCCTCGCCGACGCCGCTGAGGTGGTGTCATGAAGCCGCTCGCCGGGCTGGCCGCGATCGTCACCGGTGCGGGCAGCGGCCTGGGCCGCAGCCATGCCCTGCACCTCGCGAGCCTGGGTGCCGCCGTGGTGGTGAACGACGTCGGGCGGGCCGGTACCGGATGGCGGGCCGACGACGTGGCCGGTGAAATCACCGCGCGGGGTGGCCGCGCCGTGAGCGACCACGGCGACATCTCCAGCTGGACCCACGCAAGCGACCTGGTGGACACCTGCGTGGACGCGTTCGGGCGGCTCGACATCCTGGTCAACAATGCGGGGATCGTGCGGGACCGGACAATGGCTCGCATGGCCGAATCCGAGTGGGACGACGTCGTCCGCGTGAACCTGAAGGGCCACGCCGCCCCGGCCGTCCACGCCATGGCCCACTGGCGGAAGCAGGCGAAGAGGACCGGAGCGCCGGCGCCGGGCGCGATCGTGCACACCAGCTCCATCGGCGGCCTGATGGCCAACTTCGGCCAGGGCAACTACACCGCCACCAAGCTGGGCATCGTCGCGCTGTCCGCGGTCCTCGCGCTCGAGGGTGCACAGCTGGGGGTGCGGTCGAACGTCATCGCGCCCTCGGCGCGCACCGAGACGACCCTGAAAGCCATGCCCTCGGCCAAGCAGTTCCCCCCGATGGGCGGCGACGACTCCGACTTCTGGGACCCGGCCAACGTCTCCCCGGTGGTCGGGTGGCTCGCGTCCCCCCGCTGCCGGGTCACCGGTCAGGTCTTCCACGTCGTCGGCAACGAGGTGCGCCTCTTCGCGCCGCCCACCGTGCTCAAGCGGTTCACCACGAACGGCCGCTGGACGGCCGACGACCTGGAGCGGCAGATCGGCCCGGAACTGACCCGGTGGCCGACGGCGATGGACTTCCTGGACACGGTCGAGAAGGAGGCGCGTGCCGATGGGTAGCCCGGGAACCCCGCTGGTCCGTCCCGCCCGCCCCGACGACGAAGCGGTGATAGCGCGGCTACGGCACCAGAGCTTTTCCGCACCGGTGGACATGGCCCTGTGGTTGGAGTACGGCCACGTCCTCGAGCTCGACGGGAGCCCGGTGGCCGCGCTGCTGGCCCGGCCGTGCGGGCAGTGGTTCGGGGGCCGGCCCGTCCCGGGAGTCACGATCTCGTCGGTCATGGTCGACCTCACGCGCCGCGGCGGCGGGGTCATGGCGCACCTGCTCGGCCCCGTCCTCGCGCACCACGCCGGGGCCGGGGCCGCCATCGCCACCCTGACCCCGTCCGCCGTGGCGCCGTACCGCCGGGCCGGGTTCGAGGTCAGCGGCTTCCGGTACCGGCACCACGTGTCGCCCCGGGCTCTGCGGCCCGGCCAGGAGATGGACGACATCCGCTGGTTCACCGCGAGCGATGCGGACCGGCTCGCCGAGGTGTACGACGCGCTCGTCCGGCGCAGCAACGGTCCGATCCACCGGGATGCGGCCTGGTGGCGGAGCCACATCCTGCCCCGCGTGCACTCCGGCGAGACGTTCGCGGTGGTCGCCGTCCGACAGGACGCGGTGACCGGCTACGCGCTGTGGGACCAGGTGAGCGCACCGCTCGGCGAGTTCACCTTCCGGCACCGGGTCCGGGCGCGCGAGATCGTGTGGACGACGGTCCCGGCGGCCCGCGCCCTGCTGCACGCCCTCGCGCAGGCCGGGTCGCCGGGCGAGGAGATCTCCTGGTTCGGCGGTCCGTCGGACGGGCTGGCGACCTTCTTCGACGCCCCGGTGGCGATGGACTGGGTCCACCCGTGGATGACGAAGATCCTCGACCACCCGGCCGCGCTCACCGCGCGCGGCTACCACACCACCCTGGACCTGACCCTCACGCTGGGCATCCAGCTCGAGACGGGTGCTCCCGCCCGCAGCCTGGGACTCGTAGTGCGGGACGGCCGGTGCCAGGTCGGGGAAGCCGGCACCGAGCCGGACGTGACGGTGGCGGCCCGCGCGTTCGCGGCCCTCTTCACCGGCCGGTCGACCGCGCAGGAGGCACTGGCGATGGGGCAGCTCAAGGCGCGCTCCGCAGCGGCCGTGGACCATCTCGACGCCCTGTTCGCGGGCCCCAGTCCATGGCTGTTCGAGCACTTCTGACGTGGCCCGCGTGGCGGTCAGGGGGCGAGGAACCCCTGGAGCATCTCGTCGGCCACCTTGCCGAACACCTCCCGGACCGACTGGCGGCCCTTCGGGTTGAACCACATGATCGCCCAGTTCCCGACCGACAGCGTGATCAGGCGCGCGGTGTGCGGGTCCATGTTCTTGCGGAACACCCCGGCGTCGATCGCTTCGCCGATGATGTCGTCCCAGAGCTGCTCGTACGCCCGCCGCTGGTCGAGCACGTCCTCGAGCTCCTGGCCGGTCAGGTGCCGCCACTCGGTCAGGAAGATCCGCGGGGCCGACGCCGCGCCCACCTCGAAGTTGGACGACACGTGCGCCAGGAAGGCGGCCCGGAACTTCGCCTCCGGTTCGAGGTCGCTCTCCTGGACCTCGACGACAGCGGCCCGCTGGCGCTTGTGCGTCTCGATCACGATGTGGTGCAGCAGCGCCTCTTTGGAGGGGAAGTGCGAGTAGAGCCCGCCCGACTGCATGCCGGCCGCCTCGGCGATCGCCCGCACCGACGTTCCCTGGAACCCCAGTTCGCTGAACAACTTCGTGGCGGCGGCGACGATTTCGTGGACACGGGTCGGACGGGGCACAACCGCATCGTACCAGCATCAATAACAAGCGCTCGCTCACAGATGAGGAGAAGATCGCATGACACCGCACCGCCTCGCGTTCGACCACTACGTCTCCTACGGCGAGCGCATCCGGCACCTGGCGACGTCCCGCCCGGACGACGTGGCGCTGACGTTCGTCACCCACCCGGACGGCGCGGCTGTCGAACTGACGTGGCGGGAGCTGGACGCGCGCAGCGACTCCTTCGCCTCGGGCCTCGCGGCGCGGGGCGTCGGTCCGGACAGCCTGGTCGTGGTGAAACTGCGCAACTCGGTCGAGCACGTGCTGACCACCGTGGCCGTGTGGAAGCTCGGCGCCTGCGTGGTGCCGCTCCGCTCGGACATGCCGGCCCGGGAACGCGAGCAGATCCTGCGCCTGGCGAAACCCGACGTGGTCGTCTCGCTCGATCCGGTGCCCGGCTACGAGTGCCTCACCCCGGCGGAAATCGAGACCCGGCAGGACCCGGACTGGCAGCTCGCCGACGCCCGGCCGGGCAAGGCCGTGTGCTCCGGCGGCTCCACCGGCGTGCCCAAGCTCATCTTCGATCCCTTGCCATGGGGCAATCCCGGGGCCGTGGCGGGCACCGCTGACGGTCACGCGCTCGAACCGCTGGCCCGCACCATCGGGTTCCGGCACGACCAGACCCAGCTGGTCGCCGGCCCGCTGTACCACAACGCGCCCTTCGGCTGGGGGTACTGGGGGTTGTTCTTCGGCCACCACCTCGTCGTCCTGGAGCGGTTCACCCCGGAGATGGTCGTCGACTGCGTGGAACGGTACGGCGTGAACTTCATGTTCGCCGTCCCCACCATGATGATGCGGATCATGCGGCTGGACGGTGTCGCCGACCGCGACTGGTCCAGCATCGAGTCGCTGTTCCACGGCGCGGCGTCCTGCCCGCGGTGGCTGAAGAAGCAGTGGATGGACCTGCTCGGCCCGTCCCGGGTGCGCGAGCTCTACGGCGCCACCGAGGCCATCGGCGCCTCGGCGATCACCGGCGACGAGTGGCTCGCGCACGAAGGCAGCGTCGGCAAGCCGCTCGGGTGCGATCTGCGCATCCTCGACGACGACCAGCGCGAGCTGCCGGCCGGCGAGGTGGGCATGATCTACATGCGACCGCACTACCCGGGCCCCACCTACGAGTACCGCGGCAGCGAGCCCGCTCCGTCCACCAGCGACGGTTTCATCACGGTGGGGGACTTCGGCCGCGTCGACGACGAGGGGTACCTCTACATCGCCGACCGGCGGGTGGATCTGATCATTTCCGGCGGTGCCAACATCTTCCCCGCGGAGGTGGAGGAGGCGCTGCTGGAACACCCCGAGGTGGCCGACGCCGCTGTCATCGGCCTGCCGCACCCGGAGTGGGGTCAGACGGTGCACGCGGTGGTGCAGCCCGCCGACGGCTCGTCCCTGACGGCCGAGGCGCTGAGCGAGTTCATGCGCGGCCAGCTGGCGGCCTACAAGCTGCCGAAGACCTACGAGCTCATCGCCCGGGTCCCGCGCGACGAAGCCGGGAAGCTGCGCCGGTCCGCCCTCCTCGCGGAACGCACGGGTTCCGCCTGATCCGCCCGCCCGCACGCCTCAGCGGCCCGGAGGAACCTCCTCCGGGCCGCTGAGCGGTGCGCCCTGGGCGGATCAGGCCGCGCGGGCCAGCTGCTGGATCGCCAGTTCCGCGTAGACCGCGGCGGCACCGGGCAGGACGCCGGGATCGAAGTCGGCGTGCGGGCTGTGGTTGTTCGGCGCGGATTCCGGGTCCAGGCCGGGCGGCGTGGCACCCAGGGCGAGGAACGCGCCCGGAACTTTCGCCAGCACGCGCGAGAAGTCCTCGGACGCGGCGATGGGATTGGCCAGTGGCCGGTACCGGTCCTCGCCGAGCAGGGACTGCGCGACCTCGGCCGCCAGCCGGACCTCCCGCTCCGTGTTGATCGTGAGCAGGGTTTCCTCCTCGAAGACGATGTCCGCACCGACCCCGTGCGCCGCCGCGACGCCGTGCAGGGTCTCTTCCAGACGCGACAGGATCACGCCGGACGTGTGGCCGGAGAAGGTCCGGACGGTCGCTTCGAAGGTGGCGTCGTCGGGAATGACGTTGTGTTTCGTACCGGCCGCGAGGTATCCGACCGTCACCACCACCGGGTCGAAGATGTCGAAGCGCCGCGTCACCATGGCTTGCAGCGCCGTGACCATTTCCGCGGCCGCGATCACCGGGTCCTTCGCGCGGTGCGGCATCGATCCGTGGCCTCCGGCGCCGTTCACCCGCACCCGTAGCCGGTGGGAGGCCGACATGACCGGTCCGGTGCGGCTGCTGAGCACGCCGCGGGGAATCCCGGCCGAGAACACGTGCAGGGCGAAGGCGGCGTCGGCCCGGTAGCCGGCCGCGTCCAGCACCCCGTCGTTCACCATGATGCCCGCGCCGTCGTAGCCCTCTTCGCCCGGCTGGAACATGAACACCACGTCCCCGGCGATCCGGTCGCGGTGCTGGTGCAGCAGCCGCGCGGCGCCGATCAGGGACGTGGTGTGCAGGTCGTGCCCGCAGGCGTGCATCGCACCGTTGGTGGCCGCGAAGGCGAGACCGGTGCGCTCGCGGACGGGCAGCGCGTCCATGTCCGCGCGCAGGACGACCGCGTGCGGGTCCTGCTCGTCCCGTGCGCCGCCGCGCAGCACGCCGACCACCGAAGAGGTCGTCTTCCCGGTGGTGATCTCCAGCCCCAGGGGATCGAGCTCCCGCAACACGCGCTCCTGGGTTCGCGGCAGGTCGAGACCCACCTCGGGTTCGGAGTGCAGCAGGCTCCGGAGGTGGGCCAGGTCGTCCTGCATGCCACGGGCGTCGTCGAGGATGTCCATCCCGGTCACCGCACCGCGACGGCGTTCGCGGGTGACCCGGTCCCGCCGGTCAGGTTCAGCGGTGTGGACACGATGAGGCAGTCCCAGCGGCCGTCGCGGGCGCAGCGCTCCGCGAGGCCGTCCAGGTCCCACAGCTCACCGAGCGGGAACCCGAGCAGTGCGATCAGGACGTTGTGCATGACGCCGGCGTAGGCGCGCGGCACCTCACCGCGGCGTTCGGCTTCCGTGATGAACGGTGAGTCGTCCGGCGCCGGATACGCCTCCACGCCGAAGTTGTCCACGGCGATCATGGCGAACTGGTGGTCCCAGAGCCATTCCACGGTTTCCTCGCTCGCCAGCAGCCCCGATACGTGGATCGGGCTCTTTTCGTCGTGGCGCTGCTGCGGAGTCAGTTCGTGGAGGTGGCGGTGCACCCAGCCGGTCCGGATGAGCAGGATGTCGCCGGGCCGGAATTCGACGCCCTGGTCCGCTGCCGCGTCGGCGACGTCGCCGATCGGGATGCCTTCGGCCCCGGCGTGGTCGATGGGGCGGCCCTGCGCCCGGCGGTAGCGGTCCACATCGACCAGTACGCCGCGGCCGACGATGCCGCGTTCGGTGAAGCGGTTGATCCCGAGGAACGGGTCGCCCGGCTGGAAGCGTTCCGGATCGGCGCCGTTGTAGAAGCCGAACACCGGGTGGCCGATGTGCCGGAACCCGTCGATCTGGGTGCTCGCCTGCGGGTAGAAGCTGTCCAGGTACTCGTCGCGGTGGTACCCGTAGTTCGCGTACATGTTGTGCTGGAGGCTCTTGCGGTACGGGCTCATCGGCGGGTCGAACGCCTCGAGCGGCAGGTTCAGGTTGACGACCTCCCCGGTGCGCACCGCCGCGGCCGCCGCCCGGACCCGCTCGGGGGTGAGGTGGTTCAGGGTGCCCAGCTCGTCGTCGGGTCCGAAGACGCCCCAGGCCGAACCCGCCGGCGCGTCGGTGCGCTTTCGTAGTTCCGCGTAGGTCGGAACGTGCTTCTCGTCCATTTACCCTCCCTGGTAGCCGATTCACGAGTCCCGGCGTGTCTGGTGTGGATGGTTGACGCGCGTGGCCGACGAGGCCGGTGATGGTGCGGAGCAGGCGCGCGCGGACTTGCCGCCGCGCGGAGGACGGTGCGGCCGCCACCGCCCATGAAGCTACTCCGGCGCCGCACACATAGCAATCGATCGCTCAGTTTTAGTGGTATCCTGGAGCCGCGGCCGACCTCTTTCGTCCTTGACACGGGTCGCGAGCCCCTTCTATCGTCAAACAAAGCGATCGTTCACTTCGTTGCCGCTTCCATCGCAGCAGATACCCCTGAAGACGCCACACGGCACAACGCAATGCAGGTCAAGGACGACCGGCCCAGCCGTGGGGTCGGCGTGCTCCGCGAATGGCTGCCGGGCTACCCCGGATTCAGCGACTCATGAGAGAAGGGTGTAGCGGATCATGAAGAAACGAAGCAGCCTCGTGCTCGTACTTCTCGCACTGCTCGGTCCAGGAGGTGTGGCGGCCTGCGGATCCGCGGACTCCGGATCATCCGGCGACGGCTACGTGCTCGGCGCCGCGCTGCCGCTGAGCGGGGCGGCCGCCTCGTTCGGAACGGCCTACCAGCGCGGGATCGACGGCTGCGTGAACCTGGTCAACGAGCGGCACGACCTGCCCAAGCCGGTCACCGTGAAGTACGTGGACACCGGCGCCGGCGAGACCTCGAAGGGGATCGCGGCGTTCACCCAGCTCACCACGGTCGACCACGCCACGACCGTGTTCAGCGCGTACAGCTCGATCACCACCGCGCTCGCCCCGCTCGCCCAGCGCACCCGCGTGCCCGTGTTGAACGGCGGTTCGCTCAGCCCTTCCCTGGCGAACCAGCCGTGGGTGTGGAACACCGTTCCGTTCCTCAGCTCCGAACTGTCGGCCAGCGTGCCCTACGTGAAGGAACGCATGCCGGACCGCAAGAAGGCGATGCTGATCTACCAGGACGACGTGGTGGGCAAGGACGCCGTGGGCCTGGTCCGCCAGGCGTGGGAAGGCGACGGCCGCACGCTCGACACGCTGCCGGTGGCCGTGCAACTGGCCTCGTTCTCCGCGCAGGTCGACAAGGTCAAGGCGCAGGACCCCGATGTCATCTTCCTGGTGCACTCCGGCGACCCGCAGGCGGTGCTCATCCAGCAGTTGCGGAGTGCGGGCGTGACCGCCCAGATCGTCGGCGCCTCACCGTTCCCGACCCCGGCGGTCCTCAAGCTCAAGGAGGCCGAGGGGTCGCTGTTCACCCTGCAGGCGGTGGACTTCTCGGCCAAGGACCCGACCACGACCGGGTTCCTGCGGCTGACCGGCGCGAAACCCGGCGAAGGCGCGATCGTGGGCGAGGCGGACTACTGCAACGGCGTCCTGATGTGGGCGCAGGCCGCGAAGCGGCTGGTGGCCGAGGGTAAGGACGTCACCGGCGCGAACCTCAACGACAAGTTCGGCAGCCAGGGCCGCATCGACGCCGTCGGCGGGACCCTCGAGCTCCTGCCCGATCACACCCTCAAGTCGCCCATCGCCATCAACCAGGTCAAGGACGGGGCGTTCACCACGGTGGCCACCGTTCCCGCGGCCGGCTGACCGACACCGGAGGTCGTCCCGAGATGCACGAGCTAGTTCAACTGGCGGTCGGCGGGTTGTTCCTGGGCGGGATCTACGTCCTGATCGCGATCGGCATGTCCACCATTCTCAGCGTCACCGGCATTCTGCACATCGCGCACGGCGCGAACCTCAGCCTGTGCGCCCTGACCTTTTCCGCACTGGCATCGACGAACATCCTGATCGCGGTGCTCGCCACGACCGCCGTGTCGCTGGCGTTCACCATGGCCAGTTACGAGTTCCTGTACCGGCCGATCGGCCACCGGCAGACGACGTTGTTCCCGCTGTTCCTGGTTTCGTTCGGGTTGTGGATCGTCGGCAGTTCGGTCCTGACCCTGATCTTCTCGGCCACCGCGTCCCACCCGCGCACCTCGCTCAACTCCACAATGGACATCGGTTGGCTGCACCTGCTGAAGATCAACCTCCTGGCGTTCGGGGTCGCGATCGCCTGTTACGCCGCGACGCGGTTGTTCCTGGCGAAAACCATGACCGGTTCGCTGATGCGGGCCGTGGCGTGCAACCGCGACATGGCAGACGTGTGGGGGACGCCGCGCCGGCGCGCGGAACGCGTCGCGTTCGCCATGGCTGCGCTGCTCGCGGTGCCGGCCGGGATATTCGTCGCGTACACCCTCGGTGCCTACCCGACGGTCGGGGACACGCCGTTGCTGATCGCGTTCTCGACCGTCATCCTCGGCGGCGTCGGGAGCATCGCGGGCGCCGCGGGTGCCGCGCTGCTCTTCGGGGTCATCCAGGGCGTCGCGGTGTGGAAGCTCCCGGCGACCTGGCAGGACGGCGTGGTGTTCGGGGTCTTCCTGCTGCTGATCCTCGTCAGTCCCCGTGGCCTCGCCACGCTCCGCACGCGGCGTCCGGCCGGGACGAGGAGTGCGTCGAAGTGATCGAGTACCTGACGACCGTGGGAACCCTCACGGGGATCTTCGCCATCGCCGGGGCCGGCCTGAACATCACGCTCGGCTACGCGGGCGTCTTCTCGGCCGCCCAGGCGGTCTTCGTCGGCATCGGCGCGTACACGACCGCGCTGCTCGGGCCGCGCGTGGACGGCTCCTTCCTCGTCTGCGCGCTCGTGGGCACCGGGCTGGCGATGGTCGCCGCGATCGCACTGGCGTCCACCGGATTGCGGGTGAGCGACGAATACTTCATCGTCGCCTCGCTGGCCTTCCAGATCATCATCTCGACCGTCTTCGCGAGCTGGTACTCGGTGACGAAAGGGGCCGACGGGATATCCGGTGTGCCCTACCCCCAGGTGTTCGGGATCGAGCTGGGGACACACGGCGCGGGATCGGCGCTGGTGTGGACGATCGCGATCCTCGTCGTCGCCCTGACCGCGGTGCTGCGCCGGGGCGCGGCCGGCCGGTTGTTCTTCGCGATCCGCGAAGACCCGGTCGCGACGGAGACGCTGGGGCGCAGCCCGGTCGTCGGCAAGTACGCCGCGATCGTCCTGGGGGCCGGCGTGTCCGCGCTCGGCGGCGTGCTCTACGCCTTCTACACCGGCTTCGTGAACGCGCCGACGTTCGGCTACTCGCTGTCGATCGAACTGGTCGCGATCGTGGTCGTCGGTGGCATCGGCCTGTCCATCGGCCCGATCATCGGCGGCGCGATCATCGTCGCCGCCATCCCGCTGATCAGCCTGCTCGACCTGCCGTCCACGGTCGTCGGGCCGCTCCAGCAATTGGTCTACGGAGCGCTGATCATCGCCGTGGTCGTGCTGCGCGGCTATTTCTCCGCCGGCAGCGCCCTGCGCGGCCGGATGGTGCGGCGGCTCAAGGAAATGCGCCCGGAGCCCTCGGGGCCGGCGAGTGGCGGGAAGGTGACGTCATGACCCTGCAGGTGAACGATGTCCGCGTGGCGTTCGGCGGGCTGGTTGCGCTGGACGGTGTCTCGCTGACCGCCGAACCGGGAGCCGTCACCGCTCTGATCGGTCCGAACGGAGCCGGCAAGACGACGTTGTTCAACGTCATCTCGGGCCTCATCGAACCGGAGAGCGGGAGCATCCGCCTGGACGACGCCGAACTGCTCCGGCGTTCGGCCCGCCGGCGCGCGCGGATGGGCATCGTGCGCTCGTTCCAGGAATTGCGGCTCTTCGGGGGCGTCTCGGTGCAGGAGCAGACGGTGTTCGCGGCCGAGCGGACCGTTTTCACCCGCTCCCACCACACGCGAGTGCGCGCCACGCAGATCCTGGACCGCCTCGGGTTGTCCGGGGCCCGGCGCGACCTCGCCGCCAACCTCAGCTACGGGCAGCAGAAGGCGGTGTCGATCGCCCGCATGCTGGCCATGAACGGCCGGGCGTGGCTGCTCGACGAGCAGGCCGCCGGACTCGCCCCGCGGGAGTACGACCTGTTCTGCGAAGTGGTGACCGAGGCCAAGGAACGCGGCCTGATCATCCTGTTGATCGAACACAACCTCCAGCTGGTCCGGGACCTGGCCGATGTGGTCGTGTTCCTCGACCGGGGACGGGAACTCGCCACCGGCACGGCGGACGAGGTGTTCTCCGACGAGGTGGTGCGGGCGCTCTACTTCGGCAAGCGAGACCAGGAGGTCTGATGCTCACCATCGACTCGCTGACCGTCCGCCTCGGGCACCGCACCGTGGTCGACGCCTTGAGCGCCGCCCTGCCGCCCGGCGAGATCAGCTTGATCCTGGGGCACAACGGCGCCGGCAAATCGACGTTGTTGCGCACCATCGCGGGACTTCTCCGCCCGGCGGGGGGCAGCATCGCCCTCGACGGCGCCGACATCGCCCGGCGCTCCCCGGTGGAGGTGGCCCGGTCCGGTGTCGTCCTGGTTCCGCAGGGCCGTGGTGTCTTCGCCGACCTGAGCGTCGCGGAGAACATCAAGCTCGGCATGTGGAACGCCCGGCGGCTCGGCCGCAGCACCACCGACACCGAGCGCGCCCGGCTCGACGACGCCCGCGAACTCTTCCCGGTCCTGGACGAACAATGGCACTCACGCGCGGGCTCGCTCTCCGGCGGCCAGCAACAACAGGTCGCGATCGCCCGGGCCTTCCTGGCCAACCCGAAGGTCCTCCTGCTGGACGAACCGTCGGTCGGTCTGTCGCCGAAGCTGGCGGACGTCGTGCTGACCACGGTCGCCTCGCTGCGCCGCGAGGACCGCATCATCGTGCTGGTGGAGCAGAACGTTCACCAGGCGCTCGCGGTGGCCGACTCCGTCGCGGTCATGCGTGCCGGCGCGGTGGAACAGCACGGCCTCGCTCCGTCCGACATCGCCCAGCAGGACCTCGCCGCGATCTTCTAGGTCAGCCGGGACCAGGAACCGAGCACCACCAGTGTCTTCGTTCCGGTGACCTGGCCGTTGGTGCGCAACAGGTTGACCACGCGCTGCAGGTCGTCGGTGTTCGTGGCGTGCACGCGGACCAGGGCGTCCGGATCGCCGGCCAGGGTCAGGACCTCGGTGACTTCCGGGATGTTCTCGGCGAAGGACAGGATCGTGTCGAGCTCCAGGTTGCCGACCACCCGGAGCTCGACCACGGCCTCCAGCTCACCGTCCACTTTGGTCGTGTCGATGCGGGCGGTGTAACCGTTGATCACACCGGTTTCCTCGAGACGATCGATGCGCCTTTTGGTCGGCGCGACGGTCAGCCCGATCTGGCCGGCGATGTCCCGGACGGTCCGGCGGCCGTCCTGGCGCAGGAGCTGGAGGATCTCCCGGTCGATCTCGTCGAGCATGTCGTAAGGATGCAGCTTATTGCTCTACAGCGCAACATTCTGCGAGCTGGTACCGCCGATCGCAGCTACTTACCCGCTTTTTGGTGCGCGTTGTGTGCGTGGACGTTGCGCCGCGCCACACGCCACCCCGACGATGTCCGTGAATACCGGAGGTGATCGTGGTGCAAGAGCATCTGCTTGCCGTCGTCGCAGGACCGGGGTGCGACGTGCCCGCACGGGTCGCCGGTCTGCTGCTGCCCTCCGATGTGGACATCGTCGGCATGCAGTTCAGCCATCCGCCGGATTCGGACCTGTGGTGGATCCAGCTGGCGGTGCGGGTCCCGTCCCAGGACCGGCTGGAACTGCTCACGAAGCGGCTGAACCGGCTCGTGGCCGTGCTCCGGGTCGTGACGCTCGAACCCGGCGCGCACCGCAGGCAGTCGGTCTACGTCAAGCTGCGGCCGGACACCGCCGACCTCGGTCAGGTCGGGGAGCTGGCCCGGTGGTTCCACGCCGAGACCCTCGAACTCAGCGCCGCGGCGGTGGTCCTGCACTTGACCGCGGCACCCGACCAGTGCGCGGCCTTCGTCGCGATGCTCCGTCCACACGGGATCGCCGAGGTCGTCACCAGCGCGGTGTCGGGTGTGCGCACCGGTGCCCGCCTGACCCACCGTGTTCCGCGATCGGCGACGCGCACGCACTCCTAGCCACGGCAACCCCATCCGCACAGAAGGGCCGTCATGACGGACTTGACCGACGTACCGAAGACACCGGCCGACCTCGGTGTCGCGCCCGAGCCGCCGATGCGCCTGCTCGGCGAGGACGGCGAGCTGCTGGCAGGTGCCGCGGACGCCGGCATCACCGCCGAGCTCACCCGGGGCCTGTACCGCGACATGGTGCTCGCGCGCCAGTTCGACCAGGATGCGTTCAACCTCCAGCGCCAGGGCGAGCTCGGGTTGTGGTTGTCCTGCCGCGGGCAGGAGGCGGCCCAGGTCGGCAGCATCCGGGCCGTCCGCGCGAGCGATCACGTGTTCCCGTCCTACCGGGAACACGCGGCCGCGTTGTGCCGCGGCCTGGAACCCGCGGAACTGCTGACGCAGTGGCGCGGCACCGCCCACGGGGGCTGGGACCCCAGCGGGTACCGCTTCCACCTCTATTCGCTGGTCTTGTCCACCCAGCTGCTGCACGCCACCGGCTACGCACTGGGCGTGGCCGCCGACCGGCGCCGGGAGCCCGGCGTGGACGAGATCGTGCTGTGCTACTTCGGTGACGGTGCGGCGAGCCAGGGCGACGCGAACGAGGCCCTGAACTGGGCGGCGGTGACCGGCGCGCCGCTGGTGTTCTTCTGCCAGAACAACCAGTGGGCGATCTCGACCCCGTCCGCCGCGCAGAGCCGGACCCCGTTGCACGTGCGGGCGGCCGGTTTCGGCCTGACCGCCACGGTCGTCGACGGCAACGACGTGCTCGCCGTGCACGCGGCGACCGCGGCGGCGGCCGCACGGGTTCGCGCCGGCGGGCCGCCCGAGTTCATCGAGGCGATCACCTACCGGATGGCGGGGCACTCCACTTCGGACGATCCCACCCGGTACCGGGACGCCGAGGAGGTGCGGCGCTGGGAGGAGCGGGACCCGGTCACGCGCGTGCGGCGGCTGCTCGACGCCCGCGGCTGGGCCGGCGAGGAGTTCCACACCGCGCTGAAGGAGGAGGCAACGGCGCTGTCCGAAGCGACTCGTGCCGCCTGCCGGGCCCTGGCGCCGCCGCCGCTGGAGGACACCTTCCGCCACACCCTGGTCGAGGAGACCGCGGCGCTGCGTGCGGAACGTGAGCGGTACACCGCGTGGCGGGAGTCCTTCGCATGAGCACGACAGCAGAAGTGCCCGCCGGGGAACTCACGCTGGGAGCCGCGCTCAACGCCGGTCTCCGGCAGGCCATGGCCGACGACGAGTCGGTGATCCTCGTCGGCGAGGACATCGGCGCGCTCGGCGGGGTGTTCCGCGTGACCGATGGCTTGCGCGCCGAGTTCGGCGACCACCGGGTGATCGATTCGCTGCTCGCCGAATCCGGCATCGTCGGCACCGCGATCGGCCTGGCGCTGCGCGGGTACCGGCCGGTCTGCGAGATCCAGTTCGACGGCTTCGTCTACCCGGCGTTCGACCAGATCGTCTCGCAGCTGGCCAAGCTGCGTGCCCGCTCCGGGGGACGGCTCCGCATCCCGGTGACGATCCGGATCCCGTGCGGTGGCGGGATCGGTGCGGTCGAGCACCACAGCGAGTCCAACGAAGCCTATTTCTGCCACACCGCCGGCCTCCGGGTCGTCGCGTGCGCCAGCCCCGCCGACGCGCACTGGATGATCCAGCAAGCCATCGCCTGCGACGACCCGGTGATCTTCTACGAACCGAAACGCCGGTACTGGGACAAGGCGCCCGTCGAACCGGGCCCGGTGCCGGCCGATGCGCCCGCCCTCGATCAGGCGCGCATCGCGCGGGCCGGTGCGGACGTCACGGTGATCGCGTACGGCCCGGCGGTCCGCGTCGCACTGGACGCGGCGACCGTCGCCGAATCCGAGGGCCGGTCGCTGGAGGTGATCGACCTGCGTTCGCTGTCGCCGCTGGACTTCGGCACGCTCACCGCCTCCGTGCGCAAGACCGGCCGTGTGGTGGTCGTGCACGAGGCGCCCACGTTCTGCGGGCTCGGCGCCGAGATCGCCGCGGAGATCACCGAACGGTGCTTCCACCTGCTCGAAGCCCCGGTGCAGCGGGTCGGTGGCTGGAACACCCCGTACCCACCGGCCCGGACCGAAGAGCACTACCTGCCCGACCTCGACCGCGTGCTGGATGCGGTCGACGGCACCTACCAGTACTGACCGCCCGCGCCAGTCTTCCCGAAGGACCCAGATGGCCGAAGCACACCAGTTCACCCTGCCCGACGTGGGCGAAGGACTCACCGAAGCCGAGATCGTCGCCTGGCGCGTCCGGCCCGGCGACGCGGTGGAGGTGAACGACATCCTGGTCGAGGTCGAAACCGCGAAGTCCCTCGTCGAACTGCCGTCGCCGTACGCCGGGGTGATCAGCGACCTGCACGCGGCCGAGGGGGACACCGTCGAGGTCGGTTCCGTCATCGTCAGCTTCGGTGCGGCCGGTGCCCGCCCGGCCGAGCCGGAGCCCGAGCCGGCGCCCGAGCCGGAGGAAGAACGGCGGCCGGTGCTGGTGGGTTACGGGCCGAGCCGCCGGAAGGTGGCGCGCCGCGCCCGCAAACCCGGCTACCGGCCCGTCCCGAACCCGCCGCAGCAGACAGCTCCCGGCAAGCCGCACGCCACCCCACCGGTCCGCCTGCTCGCCCGCGAACTCGGTGTCGACCTGACCGCGGTGCGTCCGACGGGACCGTGGGAACGGATCACCCGATCCGACGTGCGGGCCGCCGCGGAGCGGACGGCGGGCAGCGGCGAACCGGCGGAGACCCGGATCCCGGTCAGGGGGGTGCGCAAGGCGACGGCGGAGGCGATGGTCTCCTCGGCCTTCACCGCCCCGCACGTCACGGAGTGGGTGACCGCCGACGTCACCGAGTCGCTGGCGCTGCTGGACCAGCTCCGCGCCGACCCCGCGTTCCGCGGAGCCCGGCTCACCCCGCTCGTGCTGATCGTGCGGGCGGTGCTGTCCGCGCTGCGCGCGCACCCCGCCATCAACGCGAAGTGGGACGGCGGCGCGGGCGAAATCGTGCAGTACCGCGATGTGAACCTCGGGATCGCGGTGGCCGCCCCGCGCGGCCTGCTCGTGCCCACCATCAAGTCGGCGCAGCAGCTCGGCACGCGCGAGCTCTGCGACGCCCTCGACGAGCTGATCGTCCAGGCGCGGGACGGGAAGACGCCGCCGGAGGCGATGACCGGCGGCACGTTCACCATCACCAACATCGGGGTCTTCGGCGTCGACGGCGGCACCCCGATCCTGAACCCCGGCGAGGCCGGCATCCTCTGCGTCGGCCAGATCGTGCGCAGGCCGTGGGAACACCGGGGCGCGATCGAGCTCCGCAGCGTCTGCACGCTGTCGCTGTCCTTCGACCACCGGCTCGTCGACGGGCAGCTGGGCAGCGCGGTACTCGCGCACATCGCGCAGTTGCTCACCCAGCCGTCACTCGCGCTCGTCCGATGAGCGCTGTTCCGGTTCACCTGAAAGGAAATCTCATGCCGATCAGCCTCGGAGACGCCGTGCCCGACGATGCCGAATTCGAGCAGATCCTGCACTGCTCGGACGACCACAGCGGGCTGTCCTCGGTGATCGCCATCCACGACACCACACTCGGGCCGTCCCTGGGCGGCATCCGCATGCGGCGCTACCCCGACCAGGCGGCCGCCGCCGCGGACGCGAAGCGGCTCGCCGAGGCGATGACGTACAAGTCCGCGCTGGCGGGTCTCGACCTCGGTGGTGGCAAGAGCGTGATCAACGCCGATCCGGCCGCGCCGGACCGGAACGAGTTGCTGCTCGCGCACGCCCGGCACATCCAGTCTCTGGGCGGCCGCTACATCCCCGCGGTCGACATGGGAACGACCGTCGCGGACCTGCGTCTCGTCGGAACCGTCGTGTCGACGGTGTCGAGCAGCCGCCGTGACCCGTCGGACTTCACCGCGCGTGGCGTCGTCGCGGCCATCCGGGGTGCGGTGCAGGCGACCGAAGGCCGCGGCCTGAGCGGGTTGCGGGTCGGCATCCAGGGCCTCGGGCACGTCGGCAGGCAGATCGCCGACCTGCTCGCGGACGAGGGCGCGAAGCTCGTCGTCGCGGACATCGACGATCGCCGGGCGCGGGAGGTGCGGGCCCGGACCGGTGCGGTCGTGGTCCCGCCGTCGGACATCCTGCTCGCCGATGTCGACGTGCTGTGCCCGTGCGCCGCGGGCGGTGTGGTCGATGCGGAGCTGGCGAAGACGCTCACCGCGCGCTACGTCATCGGCGCGGCGAACAACGTGCTCGCCGATCCGGCGCTCGCCGCCACGTTGCGCGCGCGGGACATCGTGCACGTCCCGGACTTCGTCGCCAACGCCGGCGGTCTCATCGCCTGCGCCGCGGAGGTCCGCGGTGACGATTCCGATTTGCTGCACCGGGTGGAGGCCATCGGCGACACCACCGAGAACCTCCTCCGGACGGCCGGCCGGCGCGGGCAGGACACCGTGTCGGTCGCGATGCAGCTCGCGGAGGACCGCATCGCCGGGGCACGGGCGGCCGGGAAAACCGTTCCCCGGTAACCGGTTCGCGCCACAGCGGCTCAGTGGTGCACGGCTTCGTCCAGGAGATGGGCCAGGGCGGTCAGCTGCGGGCTGGTGTGCTCGGTGCGCCAGACGAGGCCGAGCTGGCTGGTGGCTTCGAGTCCTCGGACGGGGATGACGTCGAGGTCACCGCGGCTGCTGTGCTCGATGAGGGGCCGGCAGACCAGCATGCCGTGCCGCCCGGTCGCGGCGAGGGCGAGTCCCTGCTGGATGGTGGTGATCCCGGTGGTGGACAGGATCGGCGTCCCGGATGGCGTGGTCAGCGGGGTGCGGGCGGTTTTCCAGTAGTCCGGCGCATCGCCCTCGCGGTGGAGCAGGTCGATCTCGGCCAGTTCCTCCGCGGTGAGGTTCTCCCGTTCGGTGAGCGGGTGGCCGCGAGCGAGGACGAGGAACTGGTCCTGGGCCGGGAAGCGGAAGCCGACGGTCAGGTCGGGTTCGTGCACCGGCAGCTCGATGATCGCCGCGTCCAGCTCGCCCGCGGTGAGGGCGGTGAAGGGCGAGCCCAGGGGCAGGTCGTGGGTGTGCACGGTGACCCCGTGCTGCTCGTACAGCGCGCGGAAGGTGCGGGTGATCTCTTCGTAGACCATACCGGTGAACCCGATCCGCAGCTCCTCCAGCGCGCCGCGCATGGCGCGCTCCCGGGCGTGGGCGAAGGCCGTGGCGAGGTTCTGGTAGGCGGGCCGGACCTCCCGGACGAACTGCTCACCGAGCCGGGTCAGCGCGACCCGGCGGCTGGTGCGCTGCACCAGGCGGGCACCGACGCGGTGTTCCAGGGAGGCGATGAGCTGGCTGGCCCGGGATTGCGAGTAGCCCAGGCGTTCGGCGGTGCGCCCGAAGTGCAGCTCGTCGGCCAGGGTCAGCAGGCACTCGATCTGCTGGAGATGGACCTGGTTCATCGTCGGGACCCGCACATCGATGAGTCTAGCTCATCGATCGGTGAGGAGATCGGCGTTGTTCCCCGCGTGGAGCTCGGGTGGACTGGCGGCATGCCCGCTGCTGATCCCTTCCCCACCACGCCCGCGCGCACGGAGCCCGCGGAGCGCACCAGCCCCGGCCAGTGGGTCGCGGTGGCGATGGTGACGTTGAGCACCTTCCTGGTGGTGACCTCGGAAATGCTGCCGGTCGGGGTGCTCACTCCGATGGCCGACGGGCTGGGCATCTCGTCCGGGGTGGCCGGGTCGAGCCTGACGATCACCGGGCTGGTCGCCGCGGTGACCGCGCCGGTGGTGCCGCGGCTGCTGGGGAACGCGGACCGCCGCCACGTGCTGGCGGTCGCGGTGCTGGCCCTGACGGTGGGGAACGTGCTCACCGCGGTCTCCACCGGTTTCGGGATGCTGGTGGCGTCCCGGACCGTGCTCGGTCTCGGCATGGGCACGGTGTGGGGACTCGCGGCCGCGGTCGCCGCCCGCCTGGTGGCTCCGCGGAGTGCTGCCCTGGCGGTGTCCATCGCCGTGTCCGGAGTCGCCTCCGCCTCGGTGTTCGGTGTCCCGCTGGGAACCCTGATCGGCAACGCCTTCGGCTGGCGCACGGCCTTCGCCGCGCTCGCCGGTCTCGGGGTCGTGCTCGCGGCCGGACTGCTGGCCGCGTTGCCCCGGCTGCGCCGGCCACAGACCACCGAGGCAGGCGACGAAGCGCCGCGCCGCTCGCTGGTGCGCCCGGCGGTGGTGATCGGTTTGCTCGTCGTGGTCTTCCTGGTCACCGCCCACTTCGCCGCCTACACCTACGTCCGTCCCGCCCTGGAGCAGCTGCCGCGGCTCGCGCCGGATGCCGTGGCCCTGCTGTTGCTGATCTACGGCGTGTTCGGGCTGGCCGGGAACTTCCTCGCGGGCGCCGCCGCCGCCCGTCGGGCCAAGGCCACGGTGCTCGCGCTGGCCGCCGGGATCGCCGCCGCGATCGCCGCACTGGCGTTGTTCGGCAGCGGTGCGCTGGCGGCGGGGCTGGCGATCGCGTTGTGGGGGATCGCCTACGGCGGGCTGTCGGTGGGTGGCCAGCTCTGGATGACGCAGGCGGCACCGGACCGGGTGGAGCACGTCACCGGGATCTACGTCGGCTTCTTCACCGCCGCCATCGCCGCCGGGGCGTTCCTCGGCGGGGTGGTGATCGAGACCGCGGGCATCGTCACCCTGCTGTGGGCGACCGCCGGACTCGCCGCCCTGTCCCTGGTGATCGGGCTCGCGGCGCGAGGTCCCCGGGTGACCGCCGCCGGCTAGCGTTCCGGCCGGACCCGGCCGCACCGGTGAGGCGTGCCGGACGACGATGTCGCCGCCGTGGCTGCGCAGGCGCACCGGGACGGGCCGGCCGGCCGGTCCGGCTCCCGCGAACTCGTTGCGCACCCGGCCGGCCGAGGTGTGCGCGTCCAGCGCGACCGCGAGACCACTGGGAATCCCGACCTGGACGGTGCCGGTGGCGGCGGACGGGGCGGCCGGGCCGCCGAGCTCGCCGATGCGGATGCTGCAGCTCCACCAGCACCTCGACCGTGGTGTCGGCGCGGTCACCGGCGACGAACCGATGTCGCCGAACACGATGTCGACGGTCGCGGAAATCGGGGCGGGGGTCTCGAACTTCTGCACGGTGTGCCTCCCCGGGCTCGTTGCGGTGTCCCCGTCCGCCGGGGACCTGATCACGATCGCCCGGCGCTGACACGTCACCGCCACCGCGCCTGACCCGGCGGGACACCGGCTCCCGGGCGTGTCAGAGCCGTGTCAGGGCAGTGTCAGAGCGACCGTCGACAGTGGTCGCCATGACGAACTCCGCGATCACGGCCTCCGGGCTACGGAAGGCCTACCAGGACAAAGTCGTGCTCGACGGCGTCGACCTGGACGTGCGCACGGGCACCGTGTTCTCCCTGCTCGGCCCGAACGGGGCCGGCAAGACCACCACCGTCAACGTCCTCACCACACTGCTGAAGGCCGACAGCGGCACCGTCCGCGTCGCCGGGCACGACGTCGCCACCGAAACCAAGGCGGTGCGCTCGGCGATCGGGGTCACCGGCCAGTTCGCGGCCGTGGACGAGCTGCTGACCGGCGAGGAGAACCTCCAGCTGATGGCCGATCTGCGGCACCTGGGCACCCGGGAGAGCAAGCGGGTCGTCGAGGATCTGCTGCACCGGTTCGACCTGACCGAGTCGGCGCGCAAGACCGCGGCCACCTACTCCGGGGGCATGCGGCGGAAGCTGGACCTGGCGATGACCCTGGTCGGGCGGCCCCGCATCATCTTCCTGGACGAGCCGACCACCGGGCTGGACCCGCGCAGCCGCCGGACGATGTGGACGATCGTGCGGGACCTGGTGGCCGAGGGCATCACCATCTTCCTCACCACCCAGTACCTCGAGGAGGCCGACCAGCTCGCCGACCGGATCGCGGTGCTGGACCGGGGCAAGCTGGTGGCCGAGGGCACCCCCGGCGAGCTGAAGCGGATGATCCCCGGCGGTCACGTGCGGTTCCGCTTCCCCGACGCCGAGCGGCTCGCCGCGGCCACCCGGGTGCTGCCGGACGGCACGCCGGACGAGGAGAACCTGACCCTGCGGTTGCCCAGCGACGGTGGCGTGAAGTCGCTGCGGACGGTGCTGGACCGCCTCGACGACTACGCGATCGAGGTCGAGGAGTTCTCCGTGCACACGCCGGACCTCGACGACGTTTTCCTCGCCCTGACCGGACACTCGCACACGGAGGCCGACGCCCGATGAGCACCACCACTGCAGCCGCACCCCTGACCGACGCCGCGATCATGCTGCGGCGCAACTTCAAGCACACCCTGCGGAACCCGGTCGCGTTGTTCAACTCGATCCTGATGCCGCTCATCATGATGCTGATCTTCGTGTACGTGTTCGGCGACGCCTTCGACGTCGGTGTCGACTACATCGACTACGCGGTGCCCGGCATGCTCATGATGACGGTCAGCTACGGTCTGAGCGCCACCTCGGCCGCCGTCAGCTCGGACATGGCGAAGGGCATCATCAACCGCTTCAAGGTCATGGACGTCTCCCGGGGCGCGGTCCTGACCGCTCATGTCGTGGCGACGATGGTGCGCACCCTGCTGGCCCTCGCGGTCGTCCTCGGCGTGGGTCTGCTGCTCGGGTTCAGCCCGGCCGCGACCTTCCCGCAGTGGCTCGGCGTCGCCGGCATCCTGGTGCTGACGGTGTTCGCGGTCAGCTGGCTCACCGTCGCGCTCGGACTCGCCGCGAAGACACCGGAGTCGGCCGGGTTCGCCACGGTTCCGCTGATCATGTTGCCGTTCCTGAGCAGCGCGATCGTGCCGGCGGAGAAGATGGGCCCGGGGATCCGGGAGTTCGCGGAGTACCAGCCGTTCACGCCGATCATCGAAACCGTGCGCGGGCTGTTCACCGGCGCCCCGTCGGCCGGCAGCGTGATCGCCGCCGTGGCCTGGTGCGCGGGGATCGCGATCGCCGGCTACGTGTGGGCGCGCGCGAAGTTCAGCAAGCGAGCGTGACCTCGGCCAGTTCGCGCCAGCTCGCCCGTGCCCCCTCGGCGGCCGCCTCGGTGTACTTCTCCGCACCGAGGCGGTCGCGCGCTGCCTGCTCGATCCGGGTCGCGTCCGGCTGCGACCGGTCCGGCGTGCCGCGGATCGCGGTGCTCGCCGCGAGCAGCCGCGCCGCCTGCTCGTACTGGCCGGCGTGCAGGGCCAGGTCGGCGAGGCCGACCAGGGCGGCCGCGATCAGGAGCGGGTGCCCCGATTCGGTGGCTGCCCGCAGGGCCGCGGCATGGTGTTCGCGGGCCGCGCCCGGATCGCCGGCGAGATAGCCGAGCATGAGGTGCCGCATCGCGCGGACGTTCGGCCGCTCCGCGTCCTCGCCCAGCAGCGTGATCGCCTGCTCGAGTTGACGCCGGGCCTGGTCGGTCTCGCCGCGCCAGCGCGCGAGCTCCGCCTTGCTCAGGGCCAGATCGGCCAGCATGCTCGGCCAGGCGACCCGGTCGGCGGACCGCTGCGCCTCGGCCATCGCGGCCGCGCTGGCGGCCGCGTCGCCCGCCAGCCAGTACAGCTGGGCCTGCCGCGACCGCATCTGCACGACGTCCTCGACGGCACCGGCTTCGGTGACCACCGCGACCGCCTGTTCGAAGTGCTCGATCGCGTCGTGGAATTCACCGCGCGTGGCCATCCGGTTCGCCAGCTCCGTCAGGGCGAACGAGATCCCCCACCGCTCGCCGAGCGCGCGGAACTCGGCGAGCGCCGTCTCCAGGTGCGTGTCCACATCCGGGCTGTCCTGGCCGAGCACGATCCGCATCTTCCCGAGTTGCAGCCGGGCGAGCGCGCGGACCCAGGGGTCGTCGTCGGCGAGGAGCGGTTCGAACGCCGGCCCGAACTCCTCCGGTGCCTGCACCAGCCGTTCCAGCGCGCCGGCGAACCGCAGCGCGGGGTGCGGGTCGGTCACCCGCTTGCTGATTTCGTAGCCGCGGCGGATCCACTGGTCCGCCCGGTACTGGTCGGCCTGCTGCCCGGCGGTCAGGAAGGCCGCCACGAACACCAGCACCACGCCGGAGAACTCGTCGGGCACCGGGCCGGGCAGGGCGGCCGCCGCGACGAGCAGCTCGTGGCCCTCCGCCTTGTGCCCGCCGAGCCACCAGTACCAGCCGCTGGCGGCGGCGAGGCGCATCGCCCCGGCCGCCTCCCCGGCCGCGAGCGCACCGCGCATCGCGGCGGTCAGGTTGTCGTGCTCGGCTTCGAGCACGGCCAGCCACTCCAGCTGCTCGGCACGGCGGAGATGCGGTTCCGCGGTTTCGGCGAGTTCGGTGAAGTAGGCCAGGTGCGCACGGCGGGCGAGTTCCGCCTCGCCCGCCTCGGCGAGCCGGTCGGCGGCGTACTCCTTGATGGTGCCGAGCATCCGGTACCGCGGCGCCCGGTCCCCGGCGGTGACCACCAGCGACTTCTCCGACAGTGCGGTGAGCAGTTCGAGCACCTGCCACTCCGGCACCCCGTCACCCGAGCAGACCCGTTCGGCCGCCTCCAGGCTCGCGCCACCGGCGAACACCGACAGCCTGCGCAGCACCACGCGTTCGGCGTCGCTGAGCAGGTCCCAGCTCCAGTCGATCACGGCGCGCAGCGTGCGGTGACGCGGCAGCGCGGTGCGGCTGCCACCGGTCAGCAAGCGGAACCGGTCGTCGAGCCGGTTGGCGAGCTGTTCGAGGGACATGGTGCGCAACCGCGCCGCGGCGAGTTCGATCGCCAGCGGCATCCCGTCCAGCGCCCGGCAGACGCGGGCCATGGCCGGCAACGCGGCGGCGTCGGTGGTGAGGTCCTGGCGCACCGCGGCGGCCCGGTCCCGCAGCAGCCGCACCGCGGACGACGATGCGATCTCGGCCGGGCCGGCGTCCTCGGCAGGCAGGCTCAGCGGCGCGACCGGCCACAGCGCCTCCCCGGTGATGCCGAGCGGCTCCCGGCTCGTGGTGAGGACACGCAGGTGCCGGCACTCGCCGAGGACCCGGTCGGCGAACTTCGCCGCGGACTCGACGACGTGCTCGCAGTTGTCCAGGATCAGCAGCATCGCCCGGTCCCGGACGGCGGCGACGACGCGGTCGATCGGCTCGGCCTCCGGCGCGTCGGCGAGCAGCGCGTCCCGCAGGCCCAGGGCGGCGAGCACGGCCTGTGCCACGTCACCGTCGGTGCCCAGTGGTGCGAGCTCGACGAACCAGGCGCCGTCCGGCACGTCGCCGAGCACGGCGCGCGCGGTTTCGGTGGCCAGCCTGGTCTTGCCGGAACCGCCGGGGCCGATCAAGGTGGTGAGCCGGTGCTCGCTCACCAGTTCGCGGACCGCGGCGACGTCGTCGTCCTTGCCGACGTAACTGGTCAGCTCCGCCCGCAGGTTGGTCTTGCGGGTCTCCTCCCGCCGTCCCAGCTCACCCCGCAGCAGGGCGACGTGCAGTTCGGACAGTTCCGGGGCGGGGTCGACGCCGAGCGTGTCGGCCAGCGCCTCACGGGTGCGCTCGAACAGCAGCAACGCCTCGGTGTCCCGGCCGGTGGCGACCAGCGCGCGCATCAGGGCGGCGACGAGCCGCTCCCGCAGGGGATGGGCGGCCACGAGGTCGGTCAGTTCGGACACCAGTTCCGCGCCGTGACCGAGGCTGATCTCGGCGTCGAACCGGTCCTCCATGGCGGTCAGCCGCAGCCCGTCGAGCCGGGTGGCCGCCGCGTCGAACGCCCCGCTGTCGGTCAGACCGACGTCCTGCATCGCCGCGCCGCGCCACAACCCGAGGGCCTCGCGCAGCAGCCGCAACCGCCGCGGCTCCTCCGCGCCGCGAGCCTCGCCGAGCAGGCGCTCGAACCGCACCGCGTCCACCGCGCCGGGTTCCACCCGCAACCGGTAGCCGTCCGTCAGCCCCTCGACGGTCCCCTGCGGCAGGATCTTCCGCAGCCGGGAAACCAGGCGCTGCAAGGCGTTCGCCGCTTCGGCCGGCGGGTGTTCACCCCAGATCCAGTCGACGAGCGCTGCCTTCGGGACCACCCGGCCCGCCTCCAGCGCGAGGGCGATCAGCAGCGCGCGCAACCGGGCGCCCGGCACGTCCGCGACGGCGCCGTCGTCCGTGCGGACCTCGAACGGCCCGAGCATCCCGATCTGCACCCGGCCGATTTTGCCATGACCAGCGGCGGGGTGGCGCCGGCCACGGTGGCGGGCAGCCCCCGCCCGGTGCGGGGTGGCCTGCCACGTTCCACTGTGGATTCCGGTTTGCCGCTCAGGCGGCGGAGTCGGTGCGGTCCGCGCGCGCATCGCGGGTGGTGTTGTCCCCGGTGGACCGGCCGCGGGCCCGGATGGGCAGCACGTACCAGGCGGCGAGGACCGCCAGCACGCTGCCGGCGGCGATGCCGATCAACCGGTGCGCCAGCACCTCGGTCCCACCCTGCCCGAAGAAGCCGTAGAGGAACGCCAGCGCGCCGGTGACACCCCCGGCCCAGAACACGTAACCGAACGGGCGCAGCCCGGCGGCGAGCGCGAGTAGCCCGAAGACGGCGACGACGGCGAGGTTGTCGCCGGGGGCGAGGCTGCTCGTCGCCCAGGTCGCCAGTGCCGTGCCGCCGAGCGCACCGGCCATCCGCTGCGCCCCTTTCCGCAGCACGTCGGCGCGGCCGCGGTTGCCGCTGCTCACCAGCAGTACGGTCAGGACCGGCCACACCAGGTGGTCCGGATCGAGGAGTTCCCCGGCCACGAACGCCCCGGCCAGCGCCCCGAGCAGCTGCACGGCCTGCCGCGTGCTCGGTGCGAGGCGCTGCCGGGAACGCCGCGCCGGTGCCTTGGTCGCGGCGGGGGAGGTGAGTGCGAGCGTCCAGCACACCGCCACCACCCCGCCCACGGACATCCAGCCCAGGACCGGCCAGGTCCGGTCCAGGGGGAGCGGGTGGACCAGGACCGCGGTGAACGGCACACCGGCGGTGATGCTCGCGGTGCGCCACGCGGCGCCGAACCGGCGCAACCACACCGCGGCCGAGGCGGTGACCGCGAATGCCGCCGCGCCGAGCAGCACCTGGGCGGTGGTGCCGGACAGGAGCATGCCGCAGCCGGTGGCGATGACGACGCCGGCGAGCGCGCCGGCCGCCGCGACCGGCAGGTGATCGCGGGGCACGGCCTGGATCGCGCGGGGCAGGCCGAGGGCCAGCATGACGGCGAAGACCACGGCGTCCACCGGGGGCGACCACCACGTCGTCAGCTGGCCCATGGACCAGAACACCGGCAGCACCACGGTCATCAGAGCGACCGCCTGGGCAATTGCTAAGCGTCCGCTGACCAATATGTCTCGCGGTCTGGGTGTCACGACGACAGATACTACGTGATAACTTACTAAAATGAGCAGTGAAATCGAACGGTGCGCCCCGCTGGTCCGGTCCGCCGTCCTGCGCCTGGCGCGGCGCCTGCGGGTCGAACGCGACCAGTCGGCGCTGTCCAACAACAAGGTCGCCGTGCTGAGCCACCTCGCGCGCACCGGGTCGAGCACGCCGTCCCGCATCGCGCGAGACGAACGGCAGCATCCCCAGTCCCTCACCCGGGTCTTCGCCGAGCTCGAGGCCGACGGGCTCATCCGTCGGCACCCCGGGGCGGACGACGCGCGTCAAGTGCTGCTCACCCTCACCGCCGCGGGGGAGGAGGCGCTGGCCGCCGACATGGCGTTGCGGGACCGCTGGCTCGTGTCCGCGATGCGCGACCTCAGCAGCACCGAGCTCGGCGTGCTCCGGTTAGCCGCGGAGATCCTGGACGGCCTCGGCGACTGACCGCTCCCGGACCAGGAACGGCTCCAGCAGCCCGGGTTCGGCGGCGTCGGCGAGCGCGACGGCCTCCGCGGCCGGGATGTCGATACCCGTGTAGTGCTGACGGCCCGCCGCCGTGGTCGCGGTCAGCGAGAGCAACCCGGCCCGCCGCTGGAAGAACGACCGGTGGAACACCCAGCCGATCACGCCCTCGGTGGACAGCACCTGCCGTCGCCGCACCAGGCTGCCCTGCCGGACCACCAGCTTCCCGCCGATCAGCGTGTGGCCCAGGTTGCGGTAGCGGTCCTCGGCGAGCAGCGCGCCTGCCGGGAACAACGCCAGCGCCACCTGCCACGTCCACGCCGGCCAGTCCGCCAGCCACCACAACAGGACGAACAGCCCGGTCACCGCCGCCGCGACCAGCGCTGCCCGCGTGTGCCGGCGCAGGTGCGCACGCGACCCGTGCCCGATCAGCTCCGCGGACGCCGCGACGGGGTCCGCCAGCACGTCACCGGCCACCCGGTCCGCCACCACGCGGGGCGCCGGCGGCAGCAGCACGGAGCTGCTGTGCTCGCCGTGCAGCCCCGTCGTGATAGCCGAGCAGCGGGCACCTCCCGCGGCCCGCAGCAGGAGCGGTTCGCTGATCTCGGTGCCGCGCAGGCGGCGCAGTTCGATCGTCGTCTGCCGGGTGGTCAGCAGGCCGCGGGTCACCCGCAGCGTGCCTTCGCCGCGCGCCAGCCGGAAGTTCCAGAACGCCAGCACGTACGCGACGATCGACAGCACCGACACCAGCACCACGGTCAGCACCGCCAGCCCGGTCACGAGGACCCACACCGGCGCCGACGCGATCTGCCCGATCCACGACTGCACCGCACCGAAGTCGGTCCGGTCGACGGCGATCTCGTTGAACAGGTTCACCAGGGACCCGACGACCACGCCGATCGCGGCGATCCCGGACAGCGTGAACGGCGCGAACCGCACCCACGGCGGCCGGAGCTCGGCCAGCACGTCGACCAGGGCTCCGGCCTCCGCGGGGTGCGCGGCGCGCTTGTGCAGCAGTTCCTCGCGCAACCGCGCCGCGTCCACGGTTGCGAGCGCGTCGAGCGTGACGGTCCCGCCGCCGTGCCCACCGCGTCCACTGTGTCCACCGTGCCCGGTGCCGATCACGACCCGGCTCAGCCCGAGGACCCGTTGCAGTGGACGGGAAGTCAGGTCGACCGTGCGGATCCGGTCCCGCGGCACGGACAGTTCCTTACGGCTGAACAGCCCGCGCCGCACCCGCACGTGCTCCGGGGTGATCTGGTAGGTCGTGGTGAACCAGCGGAGCAGCCCGGTCCCGACCGCCAGGCACAGGCCGACGAGGCTCCAGATCTGCCCCTGGCCGCCGCGCCCGACGAACAGCACACCGATCAGCACCGGCAGCAGCCGGACGACCTCCTGCACCGGGTGGACGGCGAGCATCCGCGCGCTCAGCCGGTGCCAGTCGGTGCTCACGTCGCGTCCCCGGGCGTGGCCTGGGTGCGGGTGGCGAGTTCCTGGGTCAGGCGTTGCGCCACGTCGTGGTCCAGACCGTGGATGTGCACCGGCCCGCGTGCGGATGCCGTGGTCACCGTCAGGTTCGCCAGCCCGAACAGCCGCTCCAGCGGGCCGCGCTCGGTGTCGACGGTCTGGATGCGGGACACCGGCGCGATGCGCCGCTCCTGGTTGATCCAGCCGGACTGCGTGTAGACGACCTGCGGCGTGGTTTCCCAGCGGTGCACCCGGAACCGCCACTGCGGCATCACGGCGAGGTGCGCGATCGCCACCACCGCGGTCAGGGCCAGCACGACGACGAGCGGGAACCAGCCGGTCAGCCCGAGCCACACCCCTTCGCCGGTGAGCACGACGACCCAGCCGATCGCCGCTCGCGTCGCCCAGAAGAGCACCGCCTTGCGGCTCACCAGGTTCGCGGGCGGGCGCAGATCCACCACGGGACTTGTCACGTCACCACTGTGCCAGTCACGCGGTCGAGCTGTCCGGAACTCCGAGGCGGAGGTGTTCGATGTGGTAGACGGCCTCGTCGAGGAGCTGGGCGACGTGGTTGTCGTAGAGGCTGTAGACGATGCTGCGGCCGGAGCGCTGACCGGTGACCAGGCCGAGGTTGCGCAGCAGCCGGAGCTGGTGGCTCACCGCGGACTGCTCCATCCCGACCGCCTCGGCCAGCTCGCCGACCGCGCACGGCCCTTGACGCAGCCGGGTGAGCATGAGCAGGCGGCTCGGGGTGGCCAGCGCCTGCAAGGTCGCGGCGACCGTTGCCGCGCTCTGCGCGTCCAGCGACGCTGCCGGCCTGTCCTTGCCGTCGACTCCGTGACCCACGGGAAGGGATTCTAGTCGAAGAACACATGTAGAGGTCTTCATGTGTTCGGGTATGCTGCGGCACGTGGTTCAGGTGATCGAACGAGCAACCCCCGCGCGCCCCGCGCGCCGGCTGCTGCTGCCCGAGGTCCGCTGGGCGCTGGCCGCCCTGGCGCTGTTCCTGGCCGGCCTCGCGGCCGATCTGGCCGGGAGCCCGGGATGGCTGTCCTGGGTGCTCTACCTGGCCTGTTATGGCGCGGGCGGCTGGGAGCCGCTGCTGGCCGGACTGCGCGCACTGCGCGAGCGCACACTGGACGTCGACCTGTTGATGGTGGTCGCGGCCGTCGGCGCCGCGGCCATCGGGCAGGTCTTCGACGGCGGGCTGCTGATCGTCATCTTCGCGACCTCCGGCGCGTTGGAGGCGGTCGCGACCCGGCGGACCGCCGATTCCGTGCGCGGTCTGCTCGACCTGACCGCCGAGACCGGCGGCTACGAGATCGGCGACGAGTTCGTCACCCGGCCCGGACAGCGCATCGGCGGGGACGGCATCGTGCTCGACGGGGCGAGCGAGGTGGACCAGTCGTCGGTCACCGGCGAGTCGATGCCGGTGCCGAAGGCGCCCGGCGACGAGGTGTTCGCCGGCACGCTGAACGGGACCGGGATGCTGCGGGTGCGGGTCACGCGCGATCCGTCCGACACGGTGCTGGCGCGGATCGTGGCGATGGTCGAGGAGGCGTCCGCGACCAAGGCGAGGACCCAGCTGTTCATCGAAAAGATCGAGCAGCGGTACTCCGCCGGAGTGGTGGTGGCGACACTGGCGTTGTTCCTGGTTCCGCTGGCGTTCGGAGCCGGGCTGCAGGACACGCTGCTGCGCGCGATGACGTTCATGATCGTCGCGTCACCGTGCGCGGTGGTGCTGGCGACCATGCCGCCGCTGTTGTCGGCGATCGCGAACGCCGGGCGGCATGGCGTGCTGGTCAAGTCGGCCGTGGTGCTGGAGCGGCTGGGCACGACCGAGCGGGTGGCGTTCGACAAGACCGGCACGCTGACCGAGGGCACCCCGCGCGTCGTCGAGGTCCGTCCACTCGGCATGTCCGAACCGGACGTTCTGCGGTACGCCGCCGGTGCGGAGCAGTCGAGCGAGCACCCGCTGGGGCGCGCGATCGTCGCAGCCGCGGACCGGGTACCGGTGGCGGGGGACTTCCGGGCCGAGCCGGGCCGGGGGGTGCACGCGGTGGTGGACGGCCGGCGTGTGTTCGTCGGCCGGGGCGACGGCGACCCGGTGCGCGAGGTCGAAGCCGCGGGCCGGACCGCGGTGCTGGTGCGGGTCGACGGCGAGCCCGCGGGCGTCCTCGGTCTGGCCGACCGGGTGCGCCCGGACGCCCGCGCGGCGGTGGGCCTGCTGGCCGGGGCTTCGCCGGTACTGCTGACCGGTGACAACGAGCGCGTCGCCGCTCGCGTGGCGGACGAGGTGGGGATCACCGACGTGCGGGCCGGGCTGCTGCCGCAGGACAAGGTCACCGCGGTGCGCGAACTCGGCGAGCGGGTCCTGGTGGTCGGCGACGGGATCAACGACGCACCCGCGCTCGCCGCGGCGCACACCGGCATCGCCATGGGACGCGCCGGGTCCGACCTGGCGCTGGAGACCGCGGACGCGGTGGTCGTGCGGGACGAGCTGACCGCGATCCCCGCGGTGGTCGCGCTGGCCCGGCGCGCCCGGCGGCTGGTGCTGGCGAACCTCGTGATCGCGAGTGCGTTCATCGCCGGGCTCGTGCTGTGGGACCTGTTCGGCGAGCTGCCACTGCCGCTTGGCGTGGCCGGGCACGAGGGCTCCACGGTGCTGGTGGCGCTCAACGGCCTGCGGCTGCTCGGGGAGCGGGCTTGGCGGACGGCTCAGGGGCGCAGGTAGGTGTTGAGCGTGACGGCGAGCGTGTGCTCCACGTCGGCGGATTCGGCGGCGGACGGCAGCCCGCCGCGCAGCCACAACGCGGCGAGGCCGTGCAGCGCCGCCCACAGCGACGCGGCCAGCGGGCGGGACGCGGTACCCCGGCGCCAGCCACCGGCCTGCGCACTCGTCACGAGGTCCAGGAACTGCTCGAACACGGCATTGCTCAGCCGCGCCAGCTCGGGTTCGCGCACGTCGATCAGGTCGGGCCGGAACATCAGCTCGAACATCGCGGGGTTCTCCAGCGCGAAGTCGAGGTACCGGCGGCACGCCGTCAGCAACCGTTGCTGCGGGTTTCCCCCGGGCAGGTCCGCGGCCTGCCGGTGCAGTTCGGCGAATCCGGATGCGGCGACGGCGGCGAGCAGTTCGGCGCGTCCGGTGAAGTGCCGCAGCGGCGCGCCGTGCGAGACGCCGGCCTCCCGCGCGATCCGGCGCAGGGTGACGGCCTCGACACCCTCGCTCGTCAGGACGGCGACGGCGCTGCGGATCAGGCGTTGCCGGGGATCGTCGTCCACGAGGCCAACTCGTCTGCGATGACGGGCAGCAGGTCCGGGCGTTTGGGGGCGAAACCGTCGCCGGGGGACCGGCCGGTGAACCAGTTGCGGGTCCGCGTGACCATCACCGGCAGGACCTCCCGCCACACCCAGTCGGCGTGCGCGCGCAGGCCCGGCCGCACCGGGTCGCCGGGCAGCGGCTCGAGCCAGGCGGGGTCGTAGCCGACGCCGAGCCGGGTCAGCAGGTACGCGGCGAGGCGGCGGTGACCGTGCTCGGACAGGTGCAGCCGGTCCGGGCCGAAGTACCGCAGGTCGTGCACGGCCTCCTCGTCCCACAGGTCGACGACCTGCGCGCCGTACCGGGCCGCGGACGTGCGGATCGCGTCGTTGAGCGCTTCCAGCCGGCCGCGGATCCGCAGCAGCCCCGGCACGCGGCTGGACACGTCGCTGAGCGTGAAGACGACGACGGTCGGGGCGGCGCGGGTGAGCATGCGGATCGCGGCGTCCACCCGCTTGGCCACGACTTCCGCCCGGTAGCTGCGGGTCAGCACGTCGTTGGCGCCGCCGAACAGGGCGACGAGATCGGGGCGGAGGTCCAGCGCGGCCGGGATCTGCTCGACGATGATCTGGTCGAGACGGCGGCCGCGGACGGCCAGGTTGGCGTACCGGAACGACGGGTCGTGCCGCGCCAGCGCGGCGGCGGCCAGGTCGGCCCAGCCGCGGTAGACGTCGGTCCCCGGGTAGGGGTCGTGCAGACCCTCGGCGCAGCTGTCCCCCAGTACGACGAACCTCTGGTAGCCCATTCGGCGCTCCGACATGCGGTGTTCATTTGGTAGACACTGTCTATCAAGGTTTGTAGACGGTGTCTACGTCCGATGCCGCGGCCGCCCGGGCGTTCTCGTTCGAGGTGGGCCCGCCGCCCCCTCACGACGGGCCCACCTCGATGCCGGCTGGCGAGCTACTGCCAGTCGACCTGCGGGGAACGGTAGAAGTCGATCCCCTGGACCGCCCAGCGCGGCGCCTGCTGCGCGAGCCGCACCCGGTAACCGGCCCAGTCGTGCGCCGCCCTCGGCGACCAGCCGATCTCCGCGATGCCGGGCAGGCGCGGGAAGGCCATGAACTCGATGGCGTCGCTGTCGGTCAGGGTCTCCGACCACAGTGGCGCCTCGATACCGAGAACGGAAGCCTCGCCCACACCCTGGACGGCGGTGGCCGGATCCCAGTCGTAGGAGTCGGCGACCTCGACGTACCCGGCCCAGTGCAGGCCGAGCGGGCTGTTCGCGGTGTACTGCATGTCCAGGTACGCCTTGTTGGCCGGGGACATCAGCACCTTGTTGCCCGCGGCCGCGGCCGCGGCGGTGGCGGCGTCCACGCCGTCGGTGTCCCAGAACTGCGGCACCGCCGACACCGGCGGATGGGCCTGCGCGATCTCGTGCCAGCCCTGCGCCAGCTTGCCGTGCTTCGCGACGATCGGCAGCACCTCGCCCATGAACTTCTGGTAGTCCCCGGGCGGCGTCGCGTGCGCCTCGTCGCCCCCGATGTCCAGGTACCGGCCGGGTGTCAGGGCGGCCAACTCGCCGATCACGTCGTCCAGGAACCGGTACGTGACGTCCTTGCCGACGCACAGCGAGCTGAACCCGACTTCGATGCCGGTGTAGAGCGGCGGGGCGACGCCGTCGCAGTTCAGCTCCGGGTAGGAGGCCAGTGCGGCGTTCGTGTGGCCCGGCATGTCGATCTCCGGGATCACCGTGATGTGCCGGGACGCGGCGTAGGCCACCAGCTCCCGGTACTGGTCCTGCGTGTAGTAGCCGCCCGGACCGCCGCCGACCTCGGTGCTGCCGCCGTAGGTCGCCAGGCGGGGCCGGCTCTTGATCTCGATCCGCCAGCCCTGGTCGTCCGCCAGGTGCAGGTGCAGCCGGTTGATCTTGTACTGCGCGATCTGGTCGATGTAGCGCTCGACCTCACCGACGGAGAAGAAGTGCCGGGCCACGTCGAGCATCGCGCCGCGGTAGGCGAACCGCGGGTGGTCCACGATCCGGCCGCCCGGCACGACCCACGGGCCGCGGGCGACCGTGCGCGACTCGACCCGTGCGGGCAGCAGCTGGCGCAGCGTCTGCACACCGGCGAACAGGCCGTCGTCGCTGTTCGCGCGGATGGTGACGCCGCGCCGCGTCACGGTGAGCTGGTAGCCCTGGTCACCGGCCTCCGCGGTCGGGCCGAGCTCGAGCGCGATCGACGGTGCCGACGGTGCCGACGGCGCCGACGGTGCCGACGGCGTCACGGTGCGCTCCACGACCGGCAGCGGAAACCCGGTGGACGGGCGGAGCAGGCCGGCCAGGTAGGCGGCCACCTGGCGGGCGCCGCCGCCTGCCTCGATCGCGGTGGCCGGCGTGAGCCGGAAGTCGTTCCGCGGATCGGCTTTCGCGGATACCGGAACGGGAATCACGTCCGCCAGGGCGTGGGTGGCCGGCTGGCTCGCGGTGGCGGGCTGGGTGAGGGCCAGGGTCAGCGCGGTGGCGCCGAGCAGTGCGGCCAGGGATCTGAGCATGGATCACTCTCCGGGTCTCGGGAGCGGGTCACCTAAAGGTATAGACCAGTGCTCCCGGCCCGCGCAATGCTCCACCTGGCGGCCGCCTGCTCCGGCCGGGTGAATCGGCCCGTTCGACTCGATCGGGTGGCGATCTTCCGGCCGGAGCACGGTTTTCGTCGGCGGTCGCGGCTAGCGTGCCGGTATGAACTTCGAGAGCACGTTCATCCATCTCAAATGGACACTCGGCGTCGTCGTCCGGCGCGCCCGCGGGTCAGGAGTCCTGCAGGATCGTGCGCAGGTTGTCGAGCACCGAGGGGTCCTCGATCGTCGACGGCACGGGCTCGTCGCGGCCTTCCGCGAGTCCGCGCATGGTCTTGCGGAGGATCTTGCCCGAGCGCGTCTTCGGCAACGCGTCCACAACAGACACCTGGCGGAACGCGGCCACCGGGCCGATGTCCCGCCGGACGGCGGCGACCAGTTCGGACTTGAGCTCCTCCTCGTCGACGTCCACACCGGACTTCAGCACCACCAGCCCACGCGGCACCTGTCCCTTCAGCGCGTCCCGCACGCCGATCACCGCGCACTCGGCCACGGCGGGGTGCGCCGCCAGCACGGCCTCCATCGATCCGGTCGAGAGCCGGTGCCCGGCGACGTTGATGACGTCGTCGGTGCGGCCCATCACGAACAGGTACCCGTCCTCGTCGAAGTACCCGGAGTCACCGGTGAGGTAGTAGCCCGGGTACCGGGACAGGTACGCCTCGACGTACCGCTCGTCGTCGCCCCACAGCGTGGGCAGGGTGCCCGGTGGCATCGGCAGCTTGAGGCAGATCGCGCCCTCCTGCCCGGCCGGCAGCGGCTCACCGGACTGGTCGAGGATCCGCACGTCGTAACCCGGCACCGGGACGGTCGCCGACCCCGGCTTGACCGGCATCGGCTCCACCCCGCGCGGGTTCGCGGCGATCGGCCAGCCGGTCTCGGTCTGCCACCAGTGGTCGATCACCGGCACGCCGAGCTTGTCGGAGGCCCAGTGCAGGGTCTCCGGGTCGAGCCGCTCGCCGGCCATGAACAGGGTCGAAAACGACGACAGGTCGTACTTCGCGAGTTCCGTGCCCTCCGGGTCGACCCGCTTGATGGCCCGCAGCGCGGTGGGGGCGGTGAACAACGCCTTCGCCCGGTGCTCGCTGATGACGCGCCAGAACGCGCCCGCGTCCGGCGTGCCCACCGGTTTGCCCTCGTACATCACCGTCGTCGCGCCGATCAGCAGCGGCGCGTACACGATGTAGGAGTGGCCGACCACCCAGCCGACATCGGAAGCGGTCCACCAGATGTCGCCGGGCTGGATGTCGTAGATCGCGGTCATCGAGTAGGCCAGCGCGACCGCGTGCCCGCCGGTGTCCCGCACGACGCCTTTCGGTTTCCCGGTCGTGCCGGAGGTGTAGAGGATGTAGAGCGGGTCCGTTGCCGCGACCGGCACCGGGCCCACCGGGGTGGCGTCCGCGACCAGGTCCTGCCAGTCGACGTCCCGTTCGCCGAGCGTCGCCCGGGCCGCGTCGCGTTGCAGCACCACGACCTTGTCCGGCTGGTGCGTGGTGCCGGCGAGTGCCTCGTCGATGATCGGCTTGTACTCGACCACCCGGCTCGGTTCGATGCCGCACGAAGCGGCGACGATCACCTTCGGTTTCGCGTCCTCGATGCGCGCGGCCAGCTCCTTGGGGGCGAACCCGCCGAACACCACCGAGTGCACGGCGCCGATGCGGGCGCAGGCCAGCATCGCCACCACCGCCTCGGGCACCATCGGCAGGTAGACGATCACCCGGTCGCCCTTGCCGACGCCGAGCGACCGCAGGGCCCCGGCGAACCGGGCGACCTCGTCGCGCAGCTGGGTGTAGGTGTAGGTGCGTTTGCCGCCGGTCACCGGCGAGTCCCAGATCAACGCGGCCTGCTCGCCCCGGCCGTGTTCCACGTGCCGGTCCAGCGCGTTGTAGGCGGTGTTCAGCTCGCCGTCCGGGAACCACCGGTACAGCGGGGCCTGCGACGAGTCGAGCGCTCTGGACGGCTCGCGCGTCCAGTCGATCGCCTTGGCGGCGGCCAGCCAGAACCCCTCCGGATCGGTCAGGCTGCGCTGGTATTCCTCCGCGTGACGGCCCATGGGACAGACCTCCTCGTCGTCGAGCTCGTGCCCCACATCATGGCCCAGAAAACGGCGGCGAGCAGCGGTCCTGCCCGCACCGATCCAGCCGCCCGCCCAGTGCGCTCGGACCACCCCGGCGCCCCAGCCCGCTTCGACGCGTCCGCACGGCCGGCCCCGCTCGCTCCGGCGACCGCGGTGCACGAATCCTCACTCGATCCGCAGCGCTGCCCCGCTCGCCTGTGCCGCCCCCGGTGCACGGGTCCGCCTCGGCTCCGCCGCAGGCTGTGCCCCGTGGTTTCCGGCTGCGCACGCCCCGGGCCCGCCTCGATGGGCGCGCGGGGATTGTGTCCCGCTGGCTTGAGCTACTGGCCCACAGGGCCGGTCCCCTTCAGGGAGCAGCTCCGCGAGGGCGCCGGGCTGGTGAGGGTGGTTCGTCACACGCGGCAGCACTTGGCCGGGAGGGCCGTCACTGACCGTAGAACGTTGCCGGGTGATCAGGAGCCGCTGAACAGACGAACACGCCTCCATGGGAAGCCCGGCCGATGCTCGCGCCGGTCGGCTCACAGGCTTGCTGGTACTCCGCAGTGTGCGCGACCAGGTGGCGTTCTTCGAGCGGCTGCCACCGCGAGACACGGTGGGGGTCCCACTCGAGGTGGGGGCACCATTCGTGGGTGTCGAGCTGGAGCAGGAGTACGGACGGTGCCTGGCACGTGGGGCACACGAGCTCCTCCGGCATGTCGGTCGTCCACCAGCCCATACTGCCGCCGACCTTGAAGCCGGGCGCCGTCGCGACCTCGTCGTACAGCGGCGGATACCACTCCTCGTCCGGGTACGGGGTCTCCCAGGCCCGCAGCCGCTCGAGCAGATCGTCGGGAAGCTCTTCGTACCACGGGTACTCGACAACGCGCTCCGGATCGAGGACACACGGACGCGGAACGAGTCTCTGCGCGGACAACTCCGGCGCGGGGGTGGGCTGCTCGGCCAGCGCCTGCCTCACGTCGGCGGCCCGGCGCCAGAACACCCGGACCGGCTCGGCCCCCTCGGGCGCCCCGTGGTAGCCACCGCACCACAACACCTGCACCAGATCCGCCCCGTCCGGGAAGGCGATCTCGGGAAAATCCGCGGCGGTCAACTGGGCGACCACGATCATCGGATCGTCCGGACCCAGCGCGCAGTACGGGGATTGCCCACAGCGCGGCCACGGTTCCGAGGCCGGCCACAGCAATGGGCCACCGATGTGGCTGTCCCGAAGGCCGGGGCGGCCCGGCCGGGGGTGAAGTCGTACCGCGTGGCGAACGTGTGCCTCGATGCCAGGAACAACCTGCGCGAGGTCAACCGGCGGCGCATCCGAAGTGCGAGTCACCGCGTCATCCTGCCTGACTACCTGCCGCGAGAGACCTCGAACTCACCAAGCTCGCGCACCAGCCCGGAACGCGTGCCATCCCGTGCGGGTGAACCGAACCGACTCAGGTCCGCCCGTAACCGGCCGGACCTCCCGCAGCCCAGGCCGCACGGCGACCGCTGCGGCGTCGGTGGTGCTGATCATCTCGTCACCGGCGACCTCGGCCAGGAATCCGCGCCGCTGGACCAGCGAAGACGACGATCAGGCTGTGCGCGCCGAGCGTGCTGTCGGGCATGCCCACCGTGGTGCACGCGCCGGCTCCCACCGATCCGCAGGGCTGCTCGTCCGGTTCGGCTACACCGCGCACGAGACCCCGCGCACCAGACCGCGCGCACCAGACCGCGCGCACCAGACCGGGCCGGCAAGCCCCAGTGTCTCGCCGTCCGGGCCTGCCGGCCCGGCATCCACCGTCGATGCACCCTGGCCGGGCGACCACCAGGACGCGAGTCCGGACGGGCGTCACCCGGAGGCCGCCGCTCCGAGCCGCGCAACTCGCGAGCCACCGTCCCGGCCACGGCCCGGCACCCACGACCCACGCCGATCCGCGGTCCGTGCACGCTCACCCGCTGTCCCTGCGCCGGGACGCGAACCGGCAGCCGTGCGTGTCCGATGGCCCTCGCGGGAGGGGCATCCACCAGGTGCTTTCACTCGTCCGGGTGGGCTGGAACGCGACCGCAACCCGCCCGCGCCCTGGCGCGTCCATGGTGCGAATAGGGTGAGAGGCCAGAAGAAGACCCCGACCACGAAGGGACCCGGCGGTGAACGCGTTCGCGGACTGGCTGCTGTCCCTCGCGCATACCCTGCTCAGCCCAGGTCTCTGCCCCGGCGACTGGGTCTGGTCCACGGTGGCCGCCGGTGCGCTGACCGCGCTGTTCCCGGTGGCCGGCGCGGTCCTCGTCGCGCTGATGCGGAAGTTCACCGGCAACCGCTACGACACCGGCACGATCTCGGCGATCAGTGTGATCGCGTTCGTGTTCACGTTCGGGTTGCCGTGGCTGGCCTTCAACGGCATCTCGAGCACCTACCGCGCCGTCCGCCAGGGCACGGCCTCCCTGCCGGGCGCCGACAGCGGGACGATATTCCGCGAGTACTGCTCGCTCATCGGCGTCCAGAGCGACTATCTCGGCGGTGGCCAGAACATCTTCGAGACGATCTTCTACTCGTCGGGCAACGTCCTCTCCTACGGCTACTACCTGGGTGGGCTCGTCGGGTTGCCGCTGGTCGCGCTGCTGTTCATGATCTTGCAGGCGCGCACCGCGATGCGCCGCGGACCGAAGTGGCCGGGCCGCCTGCTGTGGGTCGGGTTCGTGCTGTTCGTCGCGTTCTCGGTCGGTGTCTCGGCCAACACCGCAGTGTTCCTGTGGCTCGGCTTCCTGCCGGTCGCGATGCTCGGGATCATCCCGATCGCACTGGTCGGACCGCCCGCGTGGGTCGTGATCAACCGCCCCGAGCGGGAGCGCCCGGAGCCGCGGCCCGAGCCCCCGCCACCGGTGGAGCCGCCGGCCCCGCCGCCGCAGCAGCAGCCGAAGCAGTACACCCCCACCGCCGTCGCGCCGGCGGCGCAGCAGCTGGCCGCGGCGCCCGGCCCGATCCCGATGCCGCCGGGTTCGACGGCCAACGGCGGCGGCCGGTACCGGCGGATCAAACGCCTCGGTCACGGCGGGTTCGGCACGGTCTGGCAGGCGGTGGACAACCAGCTCGGCCGCACGGTCGCGTTGAAGATCGCGCACGCGCCCGACCGGGACACCGAGGAGCGCATGCGCCGCGAGGCCCGGGCGCTGGCGATGGTCAACCACCCGAACTGCGTGCGGGTGTACGACCTGGTGGAGGAGCCGGACGGGCTCGCCCTGGTCATGGAGTACCTGGAAGGGCAGTCGCTCGCCACCGCGGTCGACACCATTGGCCCGCTCGACGACATCGCCGCGGGCCGCCTGTGGGCCACGATGGCCGGGGCGCTCGCCGCGGCCCACGAGAAGGGCGTGCTGCACCGCGACGTGAAGCCATCGAACGTGATCCTGGACCCGCAGGGCATCCCGCACCTGATCGACTTCGGCATCGCACGCAGCCGCGGCGACTCGACGATGACCGCCACCGGGATGATGATCGGCACGCCGGACTTCGTCGCACCCGAGCAGGCGGCCGGCGCGCCGGCTTCCCCGGCCTCGGACGCGTGGCAACTGGCGGCGACGGTCAGCTACGCGCTGTCCGGCTACCCGCCGCGGGGCACCCGCGAGACGCCCATGGCCGCCCTGATGGCGGCGGCACGCGCGGAGCCGGTGTCCCGGCTGCCGCAGCGCTCCGTGCACGCCCGGCTGTTGATCGCCTCGCTCGACAACGAACCCCGCCGCCGTCCGACGCTGCACACGGTCGTGCGCGAGGTGGAGGGTTTCCTGGCGCGGTCGGGCAAGTCGGCGGACGGCCCGGTCACGCGCATCGTGCCGCCCGTCGGCGGAACAACGAGGGCGATGCCGCCGCGCCGCTGACGCCGCGTCCGGGGGTGGCGTCAGACCTACCGATGTGGCAGGGCAGAACGCCGGGTGGTGCGCTTCCGGCCGAGCAGGATCGCCTGCGGGTGCTTCGCGCCGTCCAGTTCGACCCGCGCGACGATGTCGAAACCAGCCCGTTTCAGCAGTCTCGCGACGTGGTCGGGCGGCAGCAGGTAAGCGTCGTAGTCCACCGGACGGCCATAGGCCTGCTCGGGCTGCAACTGGGCGTTGCCGGCGTGGAAGCCGATCAGCACGTGACCCGCGGGCGTCAGCGCGCGGGCGAAGCCGGTGAACACCGCGGGCAGGACTGCGGGCGGCACGTGGAAGATCGACCACCACGCGACGATCCCGCCCAGCTGACCCGCGGGCAGGTCGAGCGCCGTCATGGTGCCCACGTCGAACCGCAGGTACGGGTACGTGCGCCGGGCAACCGCGATCATCTTGGGGGACAAGTCGACACCGAAGGCGTCCACGCCGAGGCCGGCCAGGTGCGCCGTCACCTGGCCCGGGCCGCAGCCCACGTCGGCCACCGGCCCGGTCACCAGCTCGGCGAAGGCGCCCAGCACGCCGCGGCCGACCGCATCGGCCGCGAACCGCGGGCGGACGAACTCGGCGTAGTCCTCCGCGACCCGGTCGTACGACTCCCGCGCGCGGTCGAGGTACCCGGTCATCGCCAGGACGGCAGCCACAGCTCCGCCTGCCAGCGGGCGCTGCTGATCGGGTCGCCGTTCAGGATCGGCCACAGCCAGGCGAAGTTCGCCACCACCAGGCCGACGTACAGCGCCACCACCAGCAGCCCGGTGCCGCGCCGTTCGAACCCGCGCCTCGCGCTGCCCAGGATCTGGCCCAGCGCCAGCGTCAGGCCCAGTGCCAGGAACGGCGCCATCGGCGTGGCGTAGAAGAAGTACATCTGCCGGTCGATGTTGGTGAACCAGGGCAGCAACCCGGCGAGGTAGCCGACCAGGACGGCCGCGTACCGCCAGTCGAACCGGAACAGCCACCGCCACAGGCCCCAGCCGAGCATCGGCAGCGCCAGCCACCACGTCGCGGGCGTGCCGATCAGCATCGTTGCCTGAACGCAGTCCGAGCCGCCGCACGTGCCGTTGCCGGACTCGTAGTAGTAGAGCATCGGCCGCAGCCCCATCGGCCACGTCCACGGCTTCGACTCCCACGGGTGCGGGTCGTTCTTCGGCGTGACCAGGGTTTCGTGGAAGTGCAGCACGTTCATCGAGTAGTCGCCCAGCGACCGCAGCGCCGGCGGCACCCAGCTCCAGAACCCGGGCGCGATGCCCTGGATCTCGACGTAGTGCCGGTCGGTGGCGGACTCGCTCGCGAACCAGGCCCACCAGCTCGCCAGGTACATCAGCACGGGGATGGCGAGGAGCGCCCACAGCGCGGGCAGCACGTCCCGGCGCAACGTCCCGAGCCACGGTCGCGGCACGCCCGCGGCGCGCCGCGCGGCGACGTCGAAGCCGACGCACAGCAGCCCGAAGAACGCCATGTAGTACAGGCCCGACCACTTCACCGCGAAGGTCAGCCCGAGGCACACCCCGGCCGCGAACCGCCACCACCGGAAACCCAGCCGCGGTCCCCACGGCGACTCGTCCGCCCAGCCCTGCGCCACCGCGACGGCCAGGCGCTGCCGCACCTGGTCGCGGTCGCACACCAGGCAGGCGAACGCGGCCAGCGCGAACAGGGCGATGAAGATGTCCAGCATCCCCATCCGCGCCTGCAGGAACAGCACCCCGTCGCAGATCACGAGGATCCCGGCGATGCCGCCGAGCAGCGTCGACCGGGTGAGCCGGCGCGCGAGGCGGATCGTCAGCAGCACGATGAGCGTCCCGGCGAGCGCGGCGCTGAACCGCCAGCCCCAGCCGTCGTAGCCGAACGCCCACTCGCCCAGCGCGATGAGCTGTTTCGCCAGCGGCGGGTGCACCACGAGCTCGTAGCCCGCGTTGTCCTCGAACCAGCCGTTGCGCAACATCTGCCACGCCTGCGGCACGTAGTGCTTCTCGTCGAAGACCGGGGTGCCCTTGTCGGTGGGGAAGCCGAGGTTCTGGAACCGGGTGACCGCCGCGACGAGCGTCAGGACGATCGTGACCACCCAGCCGCGCAACCGGTCGTCCGGCATCGGCCGTCCGAGCAGGGTCGCGGCACGGTCCGTCGGCGGGCGGAGCGGGTCCACCTGGTCCGGGCGCGTCAGCAGAGCGGTCACGCGCCTGATCCTAGGTTCCCACGGGTGAGCTCGGGATGCCCGCGCGGCTAATAGGGTGAGGGCCATGCCGCTCGTCCTCGCCGCGACCCCGCTCGGTGACTCCCGGGACGCCTCGCCCCGCCTGGTCACCGCTCTCGCCGAGGCGGACGTGATCGCCGCCGAGGACACCCGGCGGCTGCGGTCGCTGGCCACCGCGCTGGACGTGACACCGCGCGGGCGGGTGGTCAGCTTCTACGAGGACGTCGAGACGGCGCGGCTGCCGAAGCTGCTGGAGGCACTGCGCGCCGGGGAGACTGTCGTGCTGGTCACCGACGCCGGCATGCCCAGCGTGTCGGATCCGGGATATCGGCTGGTCACCGCGTGCGTCGAGGAGGACCTGCCGGTCACCTGCCTGCCCGGCCCGTCGGCGGTGACGACGGCGCTGGCGCTGTCCGGCCTGCCCAGCGACCGGTTCTGCTTCGAGGGGTTCGCGCCGCGCAAGCCGGGTGAGAAGGGGCGCTGGTTCCGGGAGCTGGCGCACGAGCCGCGGACGGTCGTGTTCTTCGAGTCGCCGCACCGGCTGGCCGCGACGCTGACCGAGGCCGCCGACGCGCTGGGCGGCGAGCGGCGGGCGGCGGTGTGCCGGGAGCTGACGAAGACGTACGAGGAGGTCCGGCGCGGGACGCTGCCCGAGCTCGCCGAGTGGGCAGCCGAGGGTGTGCGCGGCGAGATCACCGTGGTGCTGGAGGGCGCCCGGCCGCGGGCGGTGTCGCTGACGGACCTGGTGGCGGAGGTGTCGGCGCGGGTGGCGGCCGGCGAGCGGCTGAAGGCCGCGGCGGGGGAGGTCGCCGAGGCGGCCGGGGTGTCGAAGAAGGAGCTCTACGACGCGGTGCTGGCGGCGCGGCGCGCGTGACTGGTGGTGCCGGGCGGCTGAGTGCGTCTGGGGCATGCGGTTGCGGGTGAGTGGTGCCGTGCGGCGGGGTGCGGCTCCGCGTGAGCCGGTGGTGCGGGGCGCGCGGTGTGCGGCCTGGGTGCGCGCCGCGCTTGACAGGCTGGATTCCGGGGTTGGGCGTCTGGGGTGTGCGGCCACGGATGAGCGGTGGGTGCGGGGCGGGCGGGTCCGCGTCCAGGGTCTGCCGCCGGGGTGCGCGGCGCGTTTGAGTAGTGGTGTCGGGCGGCTGAGTTCGCGGCTGGAGTGCGGCTGCGCCTGAGAAGTGGTGCTGGACGAGCGGGGTACGCGGCGCGCGTGACTGGTGGTGCCGCGGCCCGTTCGCGGCCACCCAGCGCGGCGCGGCGTCGATGGGCGCCGGGGGAAGGTGTGACCCGCTCCCGCCGAACTCCGTCCCCGCCTGAGCAGCGCTGATCGGGATGGCCCCGTGAACTGGCACCGGACCTGTTGACCTAACCCCGACGTTTGGGTAAGGATGCTGTCAACACCTACCCAAACGTTTGTGGAGGCTCTGATGGACCTTGCAGCGCGCTCCGGCATCGCGCTTCGGCTCTCGGCGGGGGAGCACCTCGTGGTGACGAACACGCACGGCCAGCAGGTGGTCGACACCTGGGCGTTGTCGGCGCAGGAACCGTCGCGGTTCCTGTCGGCATCCCACACCTGGATGCACACCGGCCGTCTCGTGGTCCGGGCCGGTGACGACCTGGTGGACAACACCCGGCGGCCGCTGTTGTCGTTGTCGGAGGACACCAGCCTGGGCGACCACGATCTGCTCATCCCGAGCTGTGATCTGCCCCGCTACCGGCAGCTCGGGGTGCGGGAGTACCACGACAACTGCCACGACAACTTCTACGCGGCTCTGGCGGCGCTCGGCGTCCCGGCTCCGCAGTTCGTCCCGCAGCCGTTGAACCTGTTCATGCGGGTGCCGATCGCCGCCGACGGGGCGATCTCGATCGAGTCGCCGCGCGCTCGCGCGGGTGACCGGGTCCGGCTCACCGCGGTCGAGGACGTCGTCGTGGTGCTCTCCGCCTGCCCGCAGGACCTGGCGGCCACGAACGGCGTGGGACGCACCCCGACCGGTGTCGCCTACGACATCGTCGGGGCCACCGTGTGATGCCGATGATTCCCCTCGATCACCTCGATCCGGCGGAGCTCTTCGCGATGGTGTCGTGGACCATCGCACCCCGGCCGATCGCCTGGGTCACGTCGGTGAGCCCGGCCGGCGACCACAACCTCGCCCCGTTCAGCTTCTTCACCATCGCCTCGACCGATCCGCTCATCCTCATGATCGCCATCGAGCCGCGCGAGGACGGCAGCGTCAAGGACACGCTCGGCAACGTCCTGTCGACCCGGCAGTTCGTCGTGCATATCGCCGAGCTCGACCGCCTCCCCGAGGTCGCCCGGAGCGGCGACCCCAGCCCACCCGACTTCGACGAGCTGGCGGACCTGGCTCTGCCGACCAGCGCGGCCACGGTGGTGCGGCCGCCGGTCATCGACGGTTGCGCCGCGGTGTTCGAATGCGAGCTGCTGACCACCCACCGCCCGGGACTGGAGACCCTGGTCTTCGGGAGAGTCGTCGCCGCGCGGGTCGCCGAACACCTGATCACCGGGTGCGGTCGCGTCGACGTCGCGGCCCTGCGTCCCCTCGGCCGCATCGGCAACGTCTTCACCGCGAGCACCCTCCTCGAGCGGCCCGATCGCCCCGTCGGGACCGCGTGCTGACCCCGTCACCCCCCGCCCCTCAACGGAGAGGAACGCTCATGGCCGGCCATGATGCCCAGTCCTTCATCGACCGCGCTCCGCTCACCCGGTTCCACCTGAAACTGACCCTGTTCTCGGCCGGTGGCCCCTTGCTCGACGGCTACGCGGTCACCATCATCGGGCTCGCACTGCTGACGCTGGCCCCCGCGCTGCACCTCGACGCCACCCAGACCGGTCTCACCGCGGCCGCGGCCCTCGCCGGAATCCTCATCGGCGGGCTGGTGTTCGGGCGCCTGACCGACCGCATCGGCCGCAAGGTCATGTACATCGCGAACCTCGTCGCGCTCAGCGCTGTCTCGATCCTCTGCGCGTTCGTCGTCGACGCCTGGCAACTGATCGCGCTGCGGTTCGTGCTCGGCATCATGATCGGCGCCGACTACCCCATCGCGAGCTCCCTGCTCGCGGAGTTCGTGCCCAGCCGGCACCGCGGCCGTCTTCTCGGGGCGCTGTTCGCCGCGTTCGGCGTCGGGGCCGCACTCGCCGCCGGGACGGGCTGGGCGCTGTCGGCGCTCGGGCCGGATGCCTGGCGGTGGATGCTCGCCTCGCCCGCCGTCATCGGCGTGGTCACACTCGTCCTGCGCCTGAACGCACCGGAATCACCGCGCTGGCTGCTCAACCACGGGCGGCGCGACGATGCCGAACGCGTTGTCCGGAAGATCTGGGGTCCGGACGCGCAGGTGGACGAACTGCGCGAGCCCGAAACCGCTCCCGCGACGGCGCTGCTGAACCGGCGCTCGGTGCGGCGCATGGCGTTCGTCAGCGCGTTCTTCATCGCCCACGTCGTCCCGCTCTTCGCTGTCTACAGCTTCGGGCCGACGCTGCTGCACCGGCTCGGCATCGGGACCGATTCGCCCTATCTGCCCGAGGTGATCATCGCGTTGCTGTTCGTGGTGGGCAGCGTGCCCGGGCTGTGGCTGGTGGACCGGATCGGGCGCATCCCGCTGCTGGTCGGCACGTTCGCGATCATGGTCGTCGTCTTCGCGTTCATCGCCTTGGCCCCGACCGCTCCGCCCGGCTTGCTCTTCGCCGCGCTGGCGTTGTTCGCGATCGCCTCGGGCGCGTCGAACTTCATCGAGATCATCGTTCCCAACGAACTGTTCCCGACCTCGGTCCGGGCCACGGCCACCGGAATCGTCGTGGCGGTCAGCCGCATCGGCGCGGCCATCAGCACGTTCCTGCTCCCGACCGTGCTCGCCGGATTGGGCACCACCGCGGTCATGTGGTTCCTGGCGGCCGTCAACGCGGTGGGCCTGCTGGGCACGGTCGTGCTCGGGGAGGAGACGATGGGGCGTCCGCTCAGTGCGCTCCCGGCCGGTGCGCGACTTCCCGCGCGCGGCGGACGGGGGTAGCCGGTCAGCCGAGCAACGCCTCCAGCGGCGCGGCCTTGTGCAGGCATTCCTGCCATTCGGCGTCGGCGGCGGAATCCGCGGTGATGCCGCCGCCCACGCCGAGCGCGATGCGGTCGCCGTGCAGTTCGAAGGTGCGGATCGCGACGTTGAGTTCGAGCCCGGCCACCGGCGAAGCGAGGCCGATCGCCCCGGTGTACACCCCGCGCGGGCGGGGTTCCAGCTCGGCGATCAGCTCCAGTGCCCGGATCTTCGGCGCACCGGTGACCGATCCGGGCGGGAACGTGGCGGCCAGCAGGTCGGCGTCCGTGCCGGACAGGCGGCCTTCGACCGTGGACTCCACGTGCCACACCCCGGGCGCCGGCCGGACGCGGCGAGGCTGCGGATATTTACCCAACGCGGCGGTGGTCCAGGCGGTCAGGCCGGTTCGAACGTCAGGGGCTTGCTCAGGGTGGAGCGCACCGGTGAGCACTCGATGCGCTTCACGACCGCGGGACGGAAAGCCTCCAGCGCCGACGGCAGGACGAGCTCGTACCGGAACCTCGTCGTCGACTCCTCGCGCTCCAGGTGCACCCGGACGGTCACGTCCGCGTCGGCGACGCCGGCCTCGGCCAGTGCCATTCGCGCCGAGATGGTCATGCACGTGGCCAGCGACGCCTCCAGAAGTTCATGCGGCCGCATCCCCGTCGAACCGCCGACGCCCTCCTTGAGCGTGTCCGCGAGGCCGTCATTGCCGCCCGCCCGGAACTTGACCTGCCAGGGTGTCGGAAGCGCCACGGCTTCCACCATCGTTCTCGCCTCCCCGATGTTGGCCGACTCGCCGGAAGTCTAGCGGGAAGCCCACAAGATGGGAATTCCAGTCCACTTAATGGGACATAGGTCTGGACAACTGGTGCGCGCCACCATCCGGTTCCACGATCAGGGCAATCAGGGCCGGATTGCCGGGCCACACCGGTGAGCGCGCGGGCATCGAGGACGTCGAACCCCGGTGTCGCGCCAGCTGTCGAGGAAGCGGGCGCGGACCCGGCGGAGGGCGTCGGGGACAGGCCGGTGATGAAGCCGCGCATCGCCGAGCCGAGGTAGACCGTCCGGGTGCAGCGGCTGCAAAGAGCGGCGCCCGGGCTTCGACGAACTGGCGGACCTGCGGTTGCCGACGAGCACGGCGTCGGTGGTGCAGCCGCCGGTCATCGACGGCTGCGCTGCGGTGTTCGAATGCGAGCGTGTTGCCGAACCCCTGCTCAGCGGAGGCGGTCGCGTCGACACCAAGGCCCTCCGTCCACTCGGCCGCATCGGCCTCGCCTTCACCGCAAGCAACCTGCGAACCGGCCCGATCTCCCCGTCACGAGGACGTGCCCCGTCCGCCCACCCCTCAACGGAGAGGAACGTCCATGGCCGGCCACGGGTTGGGCTCCAGTGCGGTCATGTGGTTCCTCGCGGCCGTCAAGGGGCGGGCCTGACTTTCCGGGCTCGGCGGACGGGGGTAGCCGGTCAGGCGAGCAACGCCTCCAGCGGCGCGGCCTTGTGCAGGCATTCCTGCCATTCGGCGTCGGCGGCGGAATCCGCGGTGATGCCGCCGCCCACGCCGAGCGCGATGCGGTCGCCGTGCAGTTCGAAGGTGCGGATCGCGACGTTGAGTTCGAGCCCGGCCACCGGCGAAGCGAGGCCGATCGCCCCGGTGTACACCCCGCGCGGGCGGGGTTCCAGCTCGGCGATCAGCTCCAGTGCCCGGATCTTCGGCGCTCCGGTGACCGATCCGGGCGGGAACGTGGCGGCCAGCAGGTCGGCGTCGGAGGTGACCACCCGCCCCTCCACCGTCGACTCCAGGTGCCACACCCCGGGCGCCGGCCGGACGCGCAGCAGCTCGGGCACCCGCACGCTGCCCACCGCGCACACCCGGCCCAGGTCGTTGCGGACGAGGTCGGTGATCATCACGTTCTCCGCGACGTCCTTGACCGACTCGCGCAGCTGCCGGGCCAGCACGTCGTCCGCCGGGCCGCGCCGGGGGAGCGTCCCCTTGATCGGCGTGGACCGGACCCGGTCGCCGTGCCGGGCGAGGAACAGCTCCGGCGACAACGACACCACGCTGCCCCACCCGCCGGTGAGGAACGCCGCCCGGCGCGGTTGCAGGCGCCGCACCCCGGCCGCGAACAACGCCGCCGGGGAACCGGCGAACGAGCCCTCGAACCGGGTGCAGATGTTGGCCTGGAACAGTTCTCCCGCCTCGATCGCGTGCACGCACGCCTTGACCGCGTCGGCGTGCTCGGCCGGCAGGGGCCGGTGCAACGGCCCCGCCCGCCAGGTCACGGACGGCGCCGGCCGCGTCAGCAGCTCGGCGAACTCCGCCGCCCGGTCGTCGCCGAGCGATTCGAACCACCACCAGCCGTCGGCGTCCAGCCGGAGTACGTGGTCGGCCCATCCCCACACCGCGGCCGGCAGCGGGGTGCGCCGCCCGGACGGGTCGGTCAGGTCGTAGGACAGGTAGCCGAACCACCCGCCGCCGACCGTGCCCGGCGGCGCGTCGACCGGGGGACAGCGGTCCGGTACCGAGAACGCGTCGGACGACGGCTCCAAGCAGACCTCCGGCGCCAGGACGGCCCGCGAGCCGAACCAGTCGCCGCACAGCCCGGCCGCCGTGCCCAGACCGCGGAGGCGGGCCCGCTCCTCGAGCAGCAGCAGCACCTCGTCCGGTGTTCTGCCCCGGCCCAGTCTCGTCCGCGTGACCTGCACCGGGACATTGTCGGTGTCAGTGCCGGGTCACCGTGAACGCGGTGCCGTCGGCGGAGATGGCGCTGGGCGACCAGGTGTAGGTCCCGCGGTCGTCCGCCTCGAGCCTGGTGGGGCCGGTGTCGGCGAGGTCGGTGCCGTTGAACCGGACGCCGGTGAACTGCACCCCGCCCGGGATGGCGGGGTAGGAGTCGGTGGGGGACTCGATGACCGCCTCGGCGGACGAGTGCTGCGAGCTGAGCGTCCTGGTGGCCGTCTGCGTCCAGCCACGTGTGGTGTCGCTGAGGTCGAGGCGGTAGGTGTTCGCGCCGGTGCGGGTCACGGTGGCGGTGATGTGGTCACCGGCGGAGACCGGGTTGGCGAAGTAGACCGGGGGCGCCGGGTACATCTCGTACCAGGCCCGGTAGACGGGCCGGCCGCTGGAACAGTCGGTCGACACGCCGGTCTGCTCCACGGTCGGCGAGCCGTCCCCGTCGATGCCGACCCACGGCGCGAAGAGGTCCTTGGTGGAGGTGCAGGTCACCGACGGCTCGACCCAGCCGGCGGTGGCCGAGGTGAAGCTGCCGACGCTGACGTAACCACCCCAGTTGCCGCCCGGGAAGTCCAGGGCGCCGAACGTGGGTGCGGTCGCCGCGGGAGCGGTGACGGCGGAGAGGACGAGGACGGCGACGAGGGCGCATTTCATGGTTCGAGTATCGGAGGTGGGAAATTCGCGCACCAGCTGCTTCCGCCGCAAAGGGGTCGCCCAAGGTGGTGGCAAGCTGCGGTGACGCCGTGTCGCACCTAGCGTCGGGGCATGGTTCGGGTCATCGGGACGGAGCGGATCGCCAAGATCACCGGCGCGGATTCGATCAACCGCACGGATCGGTTCGCCATTCACGGCACCGACCTCGGCATCCTGTGGGACGGCGGGGACGGCCGCGTGTTCGTGTTGTTCGGGGACACCTTCGGCGAGGGCTGGGGCGGCGACGGTGGCGGCCCGGACAGCGCGGACTGGCGCAGCAACGTCCTCGCGTTCTCGACCACGACGGACCTGGCGTCCGGCCTGACGCTGGACGGTGTGGTCGCCCGGCCGGACGGCACCGCGGCCCAGGTCATCGCCCGTGACGACCGGCCGGACGAGGTCGGCGAGGTCACCGTCATCCCGAACTCGGGCCTGGCGGTCGGCGGGCTGCAGGTCGCGCATTACATGTCGGTGCGGCAGTGGGGTCCGCCGGGGAAGTGGACCACGAACTACTCGGGACTGGCGGTCTCCGACGACGGCGGCCGCACCTGGGCGAAACCGTGGAGTGCGCGCTGGATCAACCGCGCCGAGCGGGACGACCCGTTCCAGATGGGCGCACTGGCCCGCGAGGGTGACCACGTCTACCTCTTCGGCACCACCAACGGCCGGCACGGTCCCGCGTACCTCGCCCGCACCGCGATCCCGTACCTGCTCGACGCGTCCTCCTACGAGTACTTCGACGGCCGTGGCTGGATTCGCGACGAGTTCGCCGCCGCGCCCGTCCTGCCCGGGCCGGTCGGGGAGCTCTCCGTCGCCTACGACGGCCACCTCGGACAGTGGCTCGCTCTGCACCTGGACGACCCGGGCGGTGCGATCCTGCTGCACTCCGCCGACCGCCTGACGGGGCCCTGGTCGCCGGGCGTGGTCGCGGTGCCCGGGCACCAGTACCCCGGGCTCTACGGCGGGTACCTGCACCCGTGGGCGCTGGACGGACCGGACATCTACTACCTGATGTCGCAGTGGGGCCCGTACAACGTGTTCCTCATGCGCAGCCGGCTAGAGCAGTAGGTCGGCGAGGGTGAACGGGTAGACGAGGGCGTCCATCCCGATGGGGCCGGCCACGCCGGGCATCGGCGGCACCGAGCTGTGCTCGTGCAGCGCCAGGCGCGGGTGGAACCAGCCGGGCCGGCCGGGGATGTCGTTGTGCCGCGCCACCCACAGCACGACCTCGCGATCGGCCCATTTCTCCGGGTGCAGCCGGCGCAGCCAGAGCCCGTAGTCGGCGTACACGACGACCCGCTCGATACCGGCGGTCTGCCGCACGGTCTTGATCCACGCCCGCACGAACCGGTCGTCGACGCCTTCCGCCTCGACCTCCAGCGTGGGCGCGAGCGAACCCGGTCCGAACACGCCGAGCCCGCGTCCGGCCCGGACGCACAGCTCCGCCTGGTCGTGCGGCGCGCCCGGCCGCGCGTAGTGCCGGATGCCGGTGCGGATACCCGCCTGCTGCGCGGCCTCGATCTGCTTGCCCGCGCCGTGGTCGAGCCAGTTCGTGTTCTCGGTGACGGTGATGGAGGCGAACGAGACGGCGCCGGCGCGGACTGCGTCCCAGTCCGCCACCGTCGCGTGCAGCGCGAGGTTGATCCCGCGCTCGGTGCTGCCCTCGGTCACGCCGCCGCCCTGTTCCCGAACTCTTCGCAAGAAACCGTGTGGTCACCATAAGCGCGAAGAGCCCCGGTCGCCGTGTCGACGCACCACCCGAAAGCGGTGTGACCCACGCCAACCGCACCCGCCGCCCGCGGCGGTGACGACGCGGGCGGCGGACGGGGTCCAGTCCACTGTGGAGGTCAGGCGTTCTCCTTCTGGAAGGTGCGGGTGCCCCAGAAGACCGCGAGCGCGGCCATCACCACCAGGATGATGGATCCGGTCGCGAGCGCGTCGATCGTGAGGTCACCGCGGAACGCGGCCCGTTCGGCGTCGACGACGTGGGTGAACGGATTGATCCGGGAAATGGTGAACAGCCAGTTCGGGGCCAGGATGCTGGTGATCGGCAGCAGGATGCCGGACAGCAGCAGCACCGGCATCAGCACGGCGTTGAGCAGGGCCGGGAACGCCTGCTCGCTCTTCAGCGTCAGCGCCACCGCGTACGAGGCGGATGCGAGCGTGGCCGCGACCAGCCCGACGATCACCAGGCTCAGCAGCACCCCGCCCAGCGGTGCGTCCAGTCCGAACGCGACGTAGGCCAGCACCGTGATCAGCGCGGCCTGGAAGACCGCCTGGATCACGTTGTTCGCGACCTTGCCCAGCAGCAGCCCGGCCCGGCTGGCCGGTGTGACCCGCAACCGCTCCAGCACCCCGCTGCGGAAGTCCATGAGCAGCGAGAACCCGGCGAACGAGGAGCTGAACAGCGCCAGCTGGACGATCAGCGCCGGGGTCAGGATGGTCCAGCTGCTGCCCGGCGGGAACCCCGGCGTGCTGCTGACCACCTTCTCCATCAGCGGACCGAACAGCACCAGGTAGAGCACCGGCTGCATGATGCCGATCATGACCCAGGCGGGGTTGCGCATGGACAGCGTCCAGTCCCGCTTGAAGATCAGCCAGGTGTCACGCAACATGGGCGGCCTCCGGGTGTGACTGGGTCTGCTCGGCGTCCCGCAGGGACCGGCCGGTGAGCGTGAGGAACACGTCGTCCAGCGTCGGCCGGTGCACCTGCATCGAGGTCATCGCGATGCCGTCGGCGTCCAGCCGGCGCAGCAGCTCCGGAAGCACGGTGTCCCCGCGCGGCACGCGGAAGCGCACCACGCCCTCGCCGGTGGTCACCTCGTGCGCGCCGTCGAGGCGCCCGGCGACCTCCGCCGCGGCCACCACGAACTCCGGGGCGACGCCGATCGTGACGCCGTCCCCGGACACGCGCGCCTTGAGCGAGTCCGGTGACCCCTCGGCCACGATCCGGCCGTTGTCGATCACCAGGATCCGGTCGCACAGCGAGTCGGCCTCGTCCAGGTAGTGCGTGGTGAGGAACAGCGTCACGCCGTGGTCGGCGCGCAGCCGCCGGATGTGTTCCCACAGGTTGGCCCGGCTCTGCGGGTCCAGGCCGGTGGTCGGTTCGTCGAAGAAGATCAGCTTCGGGTCGTGGATGAGGCTGAGCGCGATGTCCAGCCGCCTGCGCTGACCGCCGGACAGCGTCTTGGTCAGCCGCTGGTCCAGGTTTTCGAGGTCGAGCTGGGCGATCAGGTCCCGGCCGCGGCTGTGCGCGTCGGCCTTGCTCATTCCGTAGAGCCGCCCCTGGAGCTCGATCTCCTCCAGCACTTTCAACTCCGGGGTCACGCCGCCGCCCTGGGCGACGTACCCGATCTGCCGCCGCACACCCACCGGGTCGGCGAGCAGGTCGCGCCCGGCGACCTGCGCCTCGCCGGCGGTTGGGCGCAGGAGCGTGGTCAGCATGCGCAGGGTCGTGGTCTTGCCCGCGCCGTTGGGGCCGAGGAACCCGACGAGCTCGCCCTCGGCGACGTCGATGTCGACCCCCTTCACCGCCTCCACGCTGTGGCCGCGCGCGGTGAAGGTCCGCGCGAGGCCGCGTGCCTTGATCATGCACATCCCCCTTGGTTCAGTAGTCAAACTTGACTAGTGACAGCGGGCACTCTGCCTCAACTATCGCCCGCTAGTCAAATTTGATTACTTGATCTCGGGGGGAGCGCCGAAGTGGTGCCCGGGGTCGTCCGCCATCACGTACGCGCCCTCTTCCAGGCGCTTGATCAGCCCGCGCAGCCACTCGGTGGTCGCCTCGACGTTCACGCCCCACAACCGGTACAGCTCGCTCACGTGCGCCGGGTTCGCCCAGCACGACGTGCCCTCCAGCGTGTCCCGGACCAGGCCGAGCTCGCTCTCCAGGCGGGCGAGCCGCTGGCGCAGCAAGGACACCGCCCGTTCCCTCGGCAGGCAGGGCAGGAAGGTCAGCGCGGCGGCGAAGGCGAAGGCGTTCTGCGCGCCGTCCGCCTCGGTGTCCGCGATCATCTCGGCGAGCCCGGCCTGGAACTCGGCCTCGCCGTCCGCGGTCAACCGGTAGGCGACGCGGTCCGGGCCCCGCCCCTCCGGTTCGTCCGCCGCGGCCTCCAGCAGGCCCTCGGCCGCCATCTTCTTCAGCGCGTGGTAGATCGACCCCGGCTGGACGTTGGCCCAGCGATCGGCCGACCAGGTCAGCAGCTCACGCCGCACCTGATAGCCGTGCGCCTTGCCGTACATCCGTACGACGCCGAGCACCAGCAGCCGCGTGGGCGACACCGGACCTCCTTAAGCCTTCCCAGGTAACAATGCACGAGACGGCATCCGTACGCTAAACAGGCATGAGCATCCCTGTGTTGACGGCGGTGGCCTGGCCTTATGCCAACGGGCCCCGTCACATCGGCCACGTCTCCGGATTCGGCGTCCCGTCGGACGTGTTCTCGCGCTACCAGCGAATGGCCGGCAACCGGGTGCTCATGGTCTCCGGCACCGACGAGCACGGCACCCCGATCACGGTGCAGGCGGACAAGGAGGGCCTGACCTCCCAGCAGACCGCCGACAAGTACACCCGCCAGATCGGCCAGGACCTGCAGGGCCTCGGGCTGACCTACGACCTGTTCACCCGCACCAGCACCGGCAACCACGCCGAGGTCACGCAGCAGATCTTCCTCGCGCTGCACCGCAACGGCTACGTCGTGCCCAAGACGACCACCGGCGCGATCAGCCCGTCCACCGGCCGGACGCTGCCGGACCGCTACATCGAGGGCACCTGCCCGATCTGCGGGTACGACGGCGCACGCGGCGACCAGTGCGACAACTGCGGCAACCAGCTCGACGCGGCCGAGCTGATCAACCCGCGGTCGCGGATCAACGGCGAGAAGCCGAAGTTCGTCGAGACCGAGCACCTGTTCCTCGACCTGCCCGCGTTCACCGAGAGCCTCGGCAAGTGGCTGGCCACGAAGACCGACTGGCGGCCCAACGTCGTCAACTTCACCAAGAACCTGCTCGACGACATGCGGCCCCGGCCGATCACCCGCGACCTGGACTGGGGCGTGAAGATCCCGCTGGACGGGTGGCGCGACCAGCCGATGAAGCGGTTCTACGTGTGGTTCGACGCGGTGATCGGCTACTTCTCGGCCAGCGTGGAGTGGGCGCGCCGCAGTGGTGACCCGGACGCGTGGCAGGAGTTCTGGAACAACCCGGACGCGCGCGGCTACTACTTCATGGGCAAGGACAACATCACCTTCCACGCCCAGATCTGGCCCGCGCTGCTGCTCGGTCACAATGCCGCCGGCGACCGTGTCGCTCCTGGCGGTGGGGTCGGCCCGTACGGCAAGCTCAATCTGCCGGACGAGATCGTCTCCAGCGAGTTCCTGACCATGAGCGGGTCGAAGTTCTCCACCTCGCGCGGCACGGTCATCTACGTCAACGACTTCCTGCGTGAGTTCGGCCCGGACACCCTGCGCTACTTCATCGCGGTGGCCGGCCCGGAGACCCAGGACACCGACTTCACCTGGGACGAGTTCGTCCGCCGGACCAACTTCGAGCTGGCCAACGAGTGGGGCAACCTGGTCAACCGGTCGATCTCGATGGCGCACAAGAACAACGGCGCCATCCCGGCGCCCACCAAGCCGGCCCCGGCCGACGAGGAGCTGAAGGCGTTGTCCCGCAAGGCGTTCGAGACCGTGGGCGGGCACCTGCAGCGGTCGCGGTTCAAGCTGGCCGCCACCGAGGCGATGCGCGTGGTGTCGGCGGCCAACCGGTACCTGTCCGACCAGGAGCCGTGGAAGCTCAAGGATGACCCGGACCGGCGGGACGCTGTCCTGCACACCGCGCTGCAGGTCGTGTCGGACGCGAACACGCTGCTCACCCCGTTCCTGCCGCACTCCGCGCAGCAGGTGCACGAGGCGCTGGGCGGCACTGGTGTGTGGGCGGCGCAGCCGGAGCTCAAGGAGGTCGAGGACCTCGACATCCCCGGCCGGATCAACCCGATCCTCACCGGCGACTACGCGGCCGAGCAGGCGCGCTGGGAGTCGATTCCGATCGAGCCCGGCCGTCCGCTGGCCAAGCCGACGCCGCTGTTCACCAAGCTCGACCCGAAGCTGGGCGAGACCGGGCCGGAGTGGGCCCCGATCGTCGGTGGGTGAGAAGGAACGGCCACCGGTGCCGGAGCGCCTGCCGGTGCCGGTGGTCGACGCGCACACGCACCTGGACGCCTGTGGCGCGGTCACGGCGGCCGACGTGGCCGTGCTGGCGGACCGCGCCGAGGCGGCCGGGGTGACCCGCATGGTGACCGTCGCCGACGACCTCGCGGCTGCACGCTGGGCCGCGGAGGCGTCCACCTGGGACGACCGGGTGTGGGCGGCGGTCGCCATCCATCCCACGCGCACCAAGGATTTCGGTGATCCCGAACGGTCCGAAGTAGAGCGTCTGGCGCGGCAGGAACGAGTGGTCGCGGTCGGCGAGACCGGTTTGGACTACTACTGGGACTACTCGCCGCCGGACGCGCAGCAGGACGCGTTCCGGTGGCACATCGACCTCGCCAAGCGCGTGGGCAAGCCGCTGATGATCCACGACCGGGACGCGCACTCCGACGTCCTGCGGATCCTGGACGAGGAGGGCGCGCCGGACACGGTGGTGTTCCACTGCTTCTCCGGGGACGAGGACATCGCCCGCCGGTGCGTGGACGCCGGGTACGTGCTGTCGTTCGCCGGGACGGTCACGTTCCGCAACGCGCGGGCGTTGCAGGCGGCGGCGAGGCTGGTGCCGTCCGGGCAGTTCCTCGTCGAGACCGACGCTCCGTTCCTGACGCCGCACCCGTTCCGCGGCCGACCGAACGAGCCGTACTGCGCGGCTTACACGGCCCGGTTCCTCGCCGAGCTCCGTTCGGACGACCTGGACGAACTCTGTTCGGCGGTATCGGCTACGGCGGAGCGGGTCTTCCGGCTGCCGTCCGTCACCGCGGGCTGAACGGACTGCGACATTCGTGGACGGCAACCCCACCACTCGGCGGAGTGACGAAGGACACGTGATTCCCCCCGGTGTTTGCGCAACCCGCCGGGGTTCGTTACTGTCCCGTGACCGTGCCGCATGATCGTTCGAACCGAGCGAGCGCGGGACACCCGGAGTCAAGCCAGTGCAGGTCGGGATCGGGGATGGCGACGACTTCCGGGAGCCGTAGTGCGAAAGGGATCGACCTGCTGTGACTGGTAGTAGACGGGCCGACGCGCGCCTGGACGAGACGGTGGACTGGTTCCAGTCCAGCGGTGGTGGCGCGGTGGGCACCCTCGACTGGCCCGACGTGGACGAGTTCTCGGACGACCTCGCGGTCACCGAGCACGACATCCGCACGGTGCTGGGCTCGGACGCGGACGATCTCATGGCCGAGGCCGAGATCGACGTCGACGAGCTGATCAGGCTGATCAACGCCGAGACCACGTTGCTCCCGGCGCTGGCCATCCCGGACGCGGTGTCGGAGGACCGGACCGCGGCCGTCGAAGCCGAGGAGGAGCCGGAGAAGGCCCTCGTCACCGCCGTCAAGACCTGGAAGCGCCGGTTCCTCCGGGGCTCGGTCCTGGCCCTGCTGATCAGCCTCACCGGTGGCGGCGCGGCCGCCCTGGCGATGAACAAGAGCGTGACCGTCGACGTCGACGGTCACACGCAGACCGTGCACAGCTTCGGCAAGACGGTCGGCGAGGTCCTCGAGGACGCCGGTCTCACCGTCGGTGAGCACGACGCGCTGTCCCCCTCGCCGCAGGCGCCCGTTGGTGACGGTGGCGTCATCAAGCTGGAGCGCGGCCGCAAGCTGAACCTGCTCGTCGACGGTGTGGCCCGCGAGTCCTGGGTCCGCGCGACGAGCCTGCAGGAAGCCATCACGCAGCTGGGCCTCGGCGACGAGTTCGGCCCGGGCACGGCCTTCTCGCTGCCGCTGGACGCGGAGCTGCCGCTGGACGGCGCGACCGTCGAGATCAAGACCGTCAAGAACATCACCGTCTACGACGGCGACGCGGCCCCGCGCCAGCTGAGCACCACCGCCCTCACCGTGGAGGAGTTCCTCGCGCAGCAGGGCCTGTCGCTCGGCCCGGACGACTCGATCGACGGTGGCCCCGGCCTGAAGCTGACCAACGGCGCCGAGGTGCACATCTCCCGCACCGGCGTGTCCGTGATCAACCAGGAGGAGGACATCGATCCTCCGGTCCAGGAGGTCAAGGACAACACGCTGGAGGCCGGCAAGGAGGTCGTCCAGGACCAGGGCACGCCGGGCAAGCGGCTGGTGACCTACCGGATCACCAAGCGCAACGGCAAGGAGACCGCCCGGGAGCAGCTGTCGGCCAAGGTGGTCGTCGAGGCCAAGCCGAAGATCGTCCGGGTCGGTACCAAGCAGCCGGTGGTCAGCGACGGCTCCATCTGGGACGCCATCGCGAAGTGCGAGTCCGGCGGCAACTGGTCGATCAACTCCGGAAACGGCTACTACGGCGGCCTGCAGTTCAACAAGAGCACCTGGGACGCCTACGGCGGCGACCAGTACGCGGCCTACCCCCACCAGGCCACGCGGGAACAGCAGATCGCGGTGGCGACCAAGGTCCGCGACTCCCGCGGTGGCTACGGCGCCTGGCCCGTCTGCGGCGCCAAGGCCGCCGGCTGACCCCGTCAGCACGCCCATGATGCCCCCGGCCACCGGCCGGGGGCATCTGATTTTTCCGGCGCACTACCATCACGCGGGTGACCGCACTGCTCGGACCAGCCGAGATCCGTGGCTTGGCCGCCGAGCTGGATGTCCGCCCCACGAAGAAGCTCGGCCAGAATTTCGTGCACGACCCGAACACGGTCCGCCGCATCGTGGACCTCTCCGGTGTCGGCCCGGGTGATCACGTCCTCGAGGTCGGTCCCGGTCTCGGCTCGTTGACCCTCGGGCTGCTCGGCTCGGGCGCCCGGGTGACCGCCGTCGAGATCGACCCGGTCCTCGCGGGGCGCCTGCCCGCCACCGTCGTGGAGCGCGCCCCGGGGGCCGCGGAGAGGTTCACCGTCCGCACCCAGGACGCCCTGAAGCTGCGGGCCACCGACCTCGCGGACCAGCCGACGCACCTCGTCGCCAACCTGCCGTACAACGTCGCCGTCCCGGTGGTCCTGCACCTGCTGGCCGAGCTGCCGTCGCTGGCGCACGGCCTGGTGATGGTCCAGACCGAGGTCGCCGACCGGATGGCGGCCGGACCGGGCAGCCGCATCTACGGCGTGCCGAGCGTGAAGCTCGCCTGGTACGGCCCGGCCCGCAAGGTCGCGCCGGTGCCGCGCGCGGTGTTCTGGCCGGTGCCCAACGTCGATTCCGCGCTCGTCGCGTTCGAGCGGTCGGCGGAACCGGCGTCCGGCGCGGACCGGGACGAGGTGTTCGCGGTCGTCGACGCCGCCTTCGCGCAGCGCCGCAAGACCCTGCGGGCCGCGTTGTCGTCCTGGGCCGGGTCCGCCGAGCGGGCCGAGGCGATCCTGCGCGCCGCGGGTGTCGATCCGCGCACCCGCGGTGAGCAGCTGGGGGTGCGGGACTTCGCGAAGATCGTGGAGAGCAAGTCCTTACCACCGTTGGTGTGATCTCGCACCCTGATCCCGACCTGGGACTTGCCAAGGACACACGAGGTCCGCTGTACTCTTTGAGGTATCCATCCCGAGCGGCTGAGAGACCTGGCTCGCCGAAGCCGCAGCAACCACCCCAACCGGGGGGCAGGTGCTAACGCCAGGACCGATGGAGGATTCCTGTGTATCGCATGCTGCTCACGAGGCGCCGCGTCGTCGACGAATGTCGTCGCACGGTCTGTGCGTGTCGTCGCTGACCGCTTCTCCTTTCCTCACCGTTTCCTGACTTCGCTTGACCGTCCTCTGTAGACGGTCGCCTTGGTGTGCGGTCGGCGCGTTCGCGCCCGTTGTGCTGGAGCCCTTCGTGATCACTGTCGAAAACCTGACCAAGTCCTTCCCCGGTGCCGCCAAGCCCGTTCACGCCCTGCGGGACGTGAGCGTCGAGGTGCCCGCCGGCGCCCTGTTCGGCGTCGTCGGTCCCGCCGGGTCCGGCAAGTCCACCCTGACCCGGTGCATCGCCCTGCAGGAGAGACCCGACCGCGGAACCGTCCGCCTGGACGGGCTGAACACCACCGGCCTGGACGGGCGGAAACTGCGCGAGGTGCGCCGCCAGGTGGCGGTGCTGGACGCGCAGCCGGTGCTGCACGCCGACCGCACGGTCGCCGGCAACGTCGCGGCCCCGCTGGAGCAGCTGGGCCTGGAGGGCCCGCAACGCCGGAGCCGCGTCGGCCGTCTGCTCGACCTGGCCGGTCTCACGCAGCGCGCGGCGCAGCGCCCGGTCGAACTGACCCCCGGCCAGCGCCGCCGGGTCGCGCTCGCGCGGTCGCTGGCCGCCGGCCCGGCCGTGCTGCTGGCTGACGACCCGACCGCGGGTGTCGGCGCCGAGGAGGCCGGTTCCGTGCTGGCGGTCCTCGACCGCGCGCGTGCGGAGCTGGGCGTCACCGTGCTGCTCGCCACCCAGGACGGCGCCGCGGTGCGGCGGGTCTGCGACGGGGTGGCCGTGCTGGAGGACGGGCGGCTCGTCGAGCAGGGCACCGTGCTCGAACTGCTGTCCACGCCCGGCAGCAAGGTCGCGCAGACCCTGCTGCCCGCGATCGACACGCCGCGGACCCAGTCGTCGCGGTACGACCGGTCGGTCGACGTGGTGCTGATCGGGTTCGCAGCCGTCGGGGCGCTGCTGCCGGAGGCTGCCGCCCGGTTCGACGTCGAGCTGGCCACCATCGGCGGCGGGCTGACCCGCGTCGGCGACACCCCGGTGGCCCGGTTCCGCGTCGGCGTCAACGGCAGCCAGGCCGACGCGGCGCTGGCGTGGATCGCCGACCGCGGCGCCCACGTGGTGCACCCCAAGGAGGGCCCGAAGAGCATCGTCGCGGCCTGACCCGGCAGGCGGCAACGGGGGCGTCCCGCGTGACGGGACGCCCCCTTCTTCTGGAGTCACCTGCCGCGCGCGAGGGCGCCGGCCGCGATCGCACCCACCGCGACGATCCCGGCGGCCCACCCGTTCGCCACCGCGTAGCCGTGCACCGTCGCAGCGGGCAGGCCGAGGCCGGCGACCGAGGCGGTCGCGCTCGCCGCGACCGTGTTCAGCGACGCGGTGCCCAGCGAGGCACCCACCTGCTGCGAGGTCGTGATGAACGCCGACGCCACCCCGGAGTCCTTCGGTGCCACGCCGGCGGTGGCGATGTTCATCACGGTCGGCATCGCCAGCCCGGCGCCGGCCCCCAGCACCAGCTCCGCGGGCAGGATCAGGCTCCAGTACGAGGTGCCCACGGACAGCTGGGTCAGCACGGCGAGCCCGGCGGCCAGCAGCAGGAGTCCGATCACCAGCAGCGGCCGCGGCCCGGTGCGCGGGATGAGCCGCCGGGTCAGCACCGTCGAGACGGTGATGTTGGCCAGCAGGAACGGCAGGAACGCCAGGCCCGCGCCGAACGCGCCGAACCCCATGATCCCCTGCAGCTGGTAGGTGAGGAACAGGAACATCCCGAACATCCCGAAGGCCGCGAGCGCGATCGTCAGGAAGCCGGCGGACCGGGTCCGGTCGGTCAGGATGTGCAGTGGCAGCAGCGGGTTGCCGGCTTTGGTCTGCCGGAGCACGAACGCGCCCAGCAGCACGACCGCGCCGGCGACCGAGCCGAGCACGACGGCCGAACCCCAGCCGCGCGCGGCGGCCTCGGACAGTCCGTAGACCAGCCCGGCGATTCCGGCGCTGCCCAGGAGCCCGCTGAACCAGTCCAGCCGCGCCGACCGGTGCCCGGGCACGTTGGGCAGCACGAAGGCGCCCGCGACGGCGGCGGCGATCGCGATGGGCAGGTTCACGTAGAGGCACCAGCGCCACGATGCGTACTCGGCCAGCGCGCCACCGGCCAGCAGACCGAGCGCGCCGCCGGACATCATGATCGCGCTGAAGATCCCGAACGCCTTGGCCCGTTCCCTGGCCTCGGTGAAGGTGATCGTCAGCAGCGAGAGCGTGGACGGGGCGAGCAGTGCGGCGAAGACCCCCTGGGCCGCGCGGGCGGCGATGAGCAGGCCCGGTCCGGCGGCCATCCCGCCGACCGCCGAGGCGGCGGCGAAGCCGAGTGCCCCCACGATCAGCGTGTTCTTGCGGCCCAGCCGGTCGGCCAGCCGGCCGCCGAGCAGGAGCAGGCCGCCGAACGCCAGTGTGTACGAGCTGATCGCCCACTGCCGGGCCGCATCGGTCATGCCGAGGTCGGCCTGTGCGGTGGGCAGTGCGATGTTGACGATCGTGGTGTCGATGATGACGAGGAGCTGGGCGAGCCCGACGACGGCGAGTGCCAGCCATCTCCTGGTGTCCGGGGGTGCCGGTGCGGGCGCCGCAGTGGTAGTGGTCATGGGCGAAACCCCCTGGTGGAGAAGTGGGTTAGACTGAGAGGACCATTGCTAGTCGGCCGACAAGTAATGGCACTGACGACACTGTAGGCGTATCGCTAGCCGGTCGTCAAGCAAGTTTGCGGATTCCTCAGGAAGGACGGGCATGGCGGGGCGGCGGACCGACACGCGCGAGCGCATTCAGCAGGTCGCGCTGGACCTGTTCGTCGAGCAGGGCTACGAGAAGACGTCGTTGCGGGAGATCGCGGAGCAGCTCGGTGTGACGAAAGCCGCGCTGTACTACCACTTCCGCACGAAGGAGGACATCGTCCAGAGCCTGATCGAGGACATCGGCACCGCGGTGGACGAGATCATCGAGTGGGCGCGGGCGCACGACGAGCCCGCCACCGTCCGCGCCGAGGTGCTGCGCAGGTTCTCCCGGCTCGTCCAGGGGCGGTTCGGACCGATCATGCGGTTCATGCAGGACAACCAGCCCGCGCTCAAGGAGCTGCACGCCGGGCACGTGCTCGCCGAGCGGATGAAGGGCCTGTTCGCCCTCGTCGTGCCGGCCGGCGCGGGAACCGAGGACAGGCTGCGTGCGCGGCTGGCGCTGATCGCCCTCATCCTGGGCAGCAACCCGCATTTCCTCGACGAAGACCAGGCCGCGGACGCGGGCGAAGTCGCGCTGCGTGTCGCACTGGAGCTTGCTTCTCCGCGGCCCGCGGCGGGCACGTAGTCTTGACGGGTGCTCGCCGTCGTACCGCCACCTGTCACCGTCAGAGTGCCCTCGAAGATCAACTTGCACCTGTCGGTCGGTGACCTGCGCCCGGACGGTTTCCACGACCTGACCACCGTCTTCCACGCGTTGTCGCTGACCGACGAGGTCACCGTCGCGCACGCCGAGGAGCCGGGCGTCGAGGTCTACGGCGAGGGTGAGCAGGTCGTGCCCACCGGCGCCAGCAACCTGGCCTGGCGCGCGGTCGAGGCGCTGGCCGCGCACGTCGGCAAGCCGGACGGGCCGGCGAACGTCCGGGTGGTCCTGCGCAAGGGGATCCCGGTTGCCGGCGGGATGGCCGGCGGCAGCGCCGACGCGGCCGGCACACTGGTCGCGCTCGCCGCGCTGTGGAAGCTCGACATCGGCCGGGACGAACTCGCCGGGCTCGCCGCGAAGCTCGGCTCGGACGTGCCGTTCGGGCTCTACGGTGGCACCGCACTCGGCACCGGCCGCGGTGAGCAGCTGGTCCCGGTGCTGTCCCGGCACACCTTCCACTGGGTGCTCGCGTTCGACCAGCGCGGGCTGGCCACCGAACGCGTCTACGCCGAGCTCGACCGGCTGCGCGAGACCGGCAACCCGCCGCGCGTCGGTTCGCACGCGCCGGTCGTCGAGGCGCTGGCCTCGGGCGACCCGCGTCAGCTGGCGCTGCTGCTCGGCAACGACCTGCAGGCCGCCGCGGTGTCGCTGCGGCCCGGCCTGCGCCGCACGTTGCGCGCCGGGGTGAACGCCGGCGCGCTGGCCGGTACCGTCTCCGGTTCCGGTCCGACCTGTGCGTTCCTGTGCGCCGACGCGGAATCCGCCCTCGAGGTGGCGGCCGAGCTGGCCGGGGCCGGCGTGTGCCGGACGGTCCGGGTCGCGCACGGCCCGGTGCCCGGTGCCCGGCTCGTCGGCGACGAACACCGACCGACTCCCCCGCAGGTGCACGCGTAGTGGCCAATCTGATCAACCTCGAGGCCGTGTCCAAGTCCTACGGGGTCCGCCCGCTGCTGGACGACGTCTCCCTCGGCGTCGGTGAGGGCGAGCGCATCGGCGTTGTCGGTCTCAACGGCGGTGGCAAGACCACGTTGCTGGAGGTCCTGTCCGGGATTGCGGAGCCGGATTCCGGCCGGGTGAGCCGCGTGCGGGACCTGCGGATGGCCGTGGTCACGCAGCGCACCGAGCTCGCCGAGGGCAGCACGATCCGCGAGGCGGTGCTGGCCGGTTACGACGCCGAGCACGAGTGGGCGGCCGACGCCCGGGTCCGGTCCATTGTGGAGGGGCTCGGGCTCACCGCGCTGGGGCTGGACAACCCGACCGCGACACTGTCCGGAGGGGAGCGTCGCCGCGTCGCGCTGGCTGCCGCGCTGATCGGCGACCTGGACCTGCTCGTGCTCGACGAGCCGACCAACCACCTCGACGTGGAAGGTGTCCGCTGGCTCGCCGACCACCTCCTGGCGCGGCGGTCCGCGCTCGTGGTGGTCACCCACGACCGGTGGTTCCTGGACACGGTGTGCGGCCGGACCTGGGAGGTCGCCGACGGCCGCGTCGAGCAGTACGAGGGCGGCTACGCGGACTGGATCTTCGCGCGCGCCGAGCGGGCCCGGCTCGCGGCGACCGCGGAGGAGAAGCGGCGCAACCTCGCGCGCAAGGAGCTCGCCTGGCTGCAGCGCGGTGCCAAGGCCCGCACCTCGAAACCGCGGTACCGGATCGAGGCGGCCGAGGCGCTGATCGCGGATGTGCCGGAGCCGCGGAACACCGCCGAGCTGATGTCGTTCGCGAAGCGCCGGCTGGGCAAGACCGTGCTGGAGCTGGAGGACGTGACGCTCCTGGCCGGGGACAAGCCGGTGGTCGAGGGGCTGACGTGGCGGATCGGGCCGGGGGACCGGTTCGGGCTGGTCGGGGTGAACGGCTCCGGCAAGACCACGCTGCTCAAGCTGCTGGCGGGGGAGGTTCCGCCGGCCGCGGGCAGGCGGATCGAGGGCAAGACGGTGCGGCTGGCGCACCTGTCGCAAGAGCTGGACGGGCTGCCCGGCCAGCTGCGCGTGCTGGAGGCCGTCGAGGAGGTCGCGGCGCGCGTCGTGCTGGGCAAGCAGGAGATGTCGGCCTCGCAGCTGGCGGAGAAGCTCGGCTTCCCGCCCGCCCGGCAGTGGACGCCGGTCGAGGACCTCTCCGGCGGTGAGCGGCGGCGGCTGCAGCTGGCGCGGTTGTTGATGGCCGAGCCGAACGTGCTGCTGCTCGACGAGCCGACGAACGACCTGGACATCGACACGCTGCAACAGCTGGAGGACCTGCTGGACTCGTGGCCGGGGACGCTGGTCGTGGTCTCGCACGACCGTTATCTCGTGGAGCGCGTGACCGACGCGGTGTACGCCCTCTTCGGTGACGGCCGGATCACGCACGTGCCCGGCGGGATCGACGAGTACCTGGCGCGCCGGTCGGCCGCCCGCATCGCCCCGGCCGCCCCGAAACCCGCGCAGAAGACGTCCAGTGCGGCCGAGTTCCGCGCCGCGCAGAAGGAACTGTCCCGTTTGGAGCGACGGCTGGACCAGCTGCACGCCCGGGAGACCACGCTGCACGAGCAGCTCGCCGAGCACGCCACCGATCCGGGCAAGCTGGTCGAGCTGAACAGCGAGCTGAAGACGGTGCGCGCGGAGATCGAGGACGTCGAGGCGCGCTGGCTGGAGACCTCCGAGCTGGTGGAGTAGACCGCCGCGACCGCGACGAGGTGCCCGGACCGTCAGGTGCGGGCGTAGGTGCCCAGCGCGGGCTCCAGGAGAGCGAAGGTCCGCTCCGCCTCGGCGCGGACGACGGCGGCGATCTCGGCGTTGCCGCGGCCGGCCAGCGTCAGTTCCTGGATGCGCGCGAACAGCACCCGGTGCGCACCACCCAGAACCGCAGCGGCCGCGCGGGGAGTGATGTCACCCGGGGCAGCCCCGGTCGCCTCGACGAGGGCGGCCGCCAAGGCGTCCTCGCGCTGGTCGTGCAGGCCGCGCAGGCACACCGACAGCGTCGGGCTGTTCACGATCATGCGGGTGAACTCCGGTCCGGCGAACCCGGCCACCGGGTCCTGCCGGTCCACGGCGTCCAGGAAGGCCCGCCGGAGCGCGGTCAGCGCCGGCTCGCCGGGCGCGCGGGCGGTCACCGTGCGCGCGAGGCTCGTGACGAAGTCGTCCTGGTGGTCGAACGCGAGATCCTCCTTGCGCGGGAAGTAGTTGGTCACGGTCTTCTTCGCTACGCGTGCGGCGTCCGCGATCTCGCTGATGGTGGTCTGCTCGAAGCCCTTCGCGAGAAACAGCTGCGTCGCCCGGTCGGAGATCAGCTGCCGGGTCTCGCGCTTCTTGGCCTCGCGCAGGCCGGTCGTGCTCATGGCCGCATCTTACCCCAATCTTACTACCGTGCTAAACTTATTCCCGTAGTAAAAAAATGGAGGTGCGCGTGACCGATCCCACCGCCGAGTTCGACCGCCAGGTCGGCACCCTGCTCGCCCGCGGCTATCCGGCGCTCGCGGGTCTCGACGAGGACGCCTTCACCGGTCTGGTCGAGCCGCTGCGCGCCCAGGCGCGGGGCGGTGAGCCCGGCCCGGAGGCGGAGCGGGTCCCGTTCCTGCTGGTCGTGACGCGCAAGATCGCCCCGATCGAGGAGACGATGCCGCGCACCACGCTGCACGGCGGCCGGCTGCCCGGGTTCGTCGACCACTCCTTCGAAGCCGGGTCGCTGGAGTGGTTCGTGGCCACCCCGGAGCTGCCCGCGCCGGAGGCGTACCTGCTGTTCGACGTCGAACGCGGCGAGGAGTTCTGCGGGGTCGTCCCGAAAGACGCCATGCGGGTGGTCGCCGACCGTGGCCGCACGCTCCTCACCATCGACGAGGGCGTTGCCCTGATCACGCAGTTCCCGCAGGTGCTGGTCAAGAACAAGTGCTTCTCGCTGGGCGGATCACGCTGCGGTGACCGCCGGGTCCCGGCGATCTGGATCAGCAAGCGGGCGCCGAAGCTCGGCTGGTGCTGGGAAGGCAACCCGCACACCTGGCTGGGCATGGCTTCCGCCGGGTCCCGCGCCGCCTGAGGACCCGGCGCCGGGCGGGTCCCGCCCGGCGCCGGACCGTCACATCTCCTGGCCGGCCGAGAACATCACCGGCCGGACCTCGATACCCAGCCCCTCGACGCTGGCGTCCGGGATCATCGCAGCCAGTTCGAGTGCCCGTTCCCGGCTCTCGACGTCGACCAGGTAGTACCCGCCGAGGTACTCCTTCGCCTCCAGGTACGGGCCGTCGGTCACCACCGGTGCGCCGTCGCGCACGCGGACCACCGCGCTGTTGGACGGATCGGCCAGCGCCTGCGTGCTGATCATCTCGCCGGACTCGCGGATCGCGTCGATGAACGCGCCGTGGCCGGTCATCACCGCGTTCCGGTCCTCCTCGGTCAGCGACTCCCACACGGCCGGGTTCATGTGCATGATCAACAGGTACTTCACCGGTGCCTCCTCATCGGCTGTCTGCACCAGGAGATCGGAGCCGCGGCCCGGTTCTCGACATGCGCGCCGGCCCCGCGCGGCCCCCGATAAGGTGAGCGCCATGAGTCGGTTCGTGGAGACGCTCGTCCGCACCGCGGCGGAGGGTGGTCGGTTGCGTGGCATGGTCACCGGTGAGCCCACGGAGCCGGTCCGCCGGACCTGGGCCGAGGTGCACGAGCAGGCCCGGCGCATGGCCGGGGCGCTCGTCGCCGGGGGTCTGGAGCCGGGCAGCGCCGTCGCCGTCCTGGCCGGGGCGCCGGCCCTGATCGCACCCACCGTGCAGGCGGTGTGGCTCGCCGGCGGCAGCGTGACGATGCTGCACCAGCCGACCCCGCGCACCGACCTGGCGCTGTGGGCCGAGGACACCGTCAAGGTGCTGGGCATGATCGACGCGAAGCTCGTCGTCCTCGGCGAGCCGTTCGACGCGCTCGCGCCGGTGCTCACCGAGCACGAGATCGGGTTCCGGATGATCAGCGACCTGTTCGACGGGGAGCCGATCAGCGAGCCGGTGCGGCGCGACGAGGACGACCTGGCGCTGCTTCAGCTCACCAGCGGCTCGACCGCCGACCCCAAGGCCGTGCGGATCACCCACGGCAACCTCTACACCAACGTCAAGGCCATGGTCGAGCGGGCCGAGTTCGACTTCACCCACGACGTCATGGTGTCCTGGCTGCCCACCTTCCACGACATGGGGATGGTCGGGTTCCTCACCGTACCGATGACGTTCGGGGTCGAGCTGATCAAGATCACCCCCGCGGAGTTCCTCAGTGGACCACTGATCTGGCCCGAGCTGATCAGCAAGTACCGGGCCACCACCACCGCGGCCCCGAACTTCGCCTACGCGATCGTGGGCCGGCGGCTGCAACGCGTCGAGGACGAGAACGCCTACGACCTGTCCACCCTGCGCATCGCGCTCAACGGCGCGGAGCCGATCGACGAGTCCGCGGTGCGGGCGTTCGTCGAGGGTGGCGCCCGGTTCAAGATGCCGGAGGAGTGCGTCTTCCCCGCCTACGGCATGGCCGAGGCGACGCTCGCGGTCTCGTTCGCGCCGCTGTTCACCGGTCTCACGCTCGACATCATCGAGGCCGACGCGCTCGAGGCGGACAACCGTGCGGTGCCGGTGCCCGAGGGCGACCCGCGCCGCGGCACCGAGGAGGTGCGGTCGTTCGCCGTGCTGGGCCGGCCGCTGGACGGGCTCGAGGCGCGCATCGTCGACGACCACGGCACGGTGCTGGGTGAGCGCGAGGTCGGCGAGATCCAGCTGAGCGGGCCGGCCGTGACCCCGGGCTACCTCACGATGGCGGGCCCGAAGCCCACCCAGGATGCCGACGGCTGGCTCGCCACCGGTGATCTCGGGTACCTGGTGGACGGTCAGATCGTGATCTGCGGGCGACGCAAGGACGTCATCATCATGGGCGGCCGCAACATCTACCCGACCGACATCGAGCGGGCCGCGACCGCCGTGGACGGGGTGCGCGCGGGCAACGCGGTGGCGGTGCGGATCGACGCCGGAACCCGGCGCGAGCGGTTCGCGGTGGTGCTGGAGTCGAAGCTGGCCGGCGACGCCGAGGCGGAGCGGCGGCTGCAGAAGGAGGTCGCGGCCCGGGTGCGGGACGCGGTGGACGCCCGCCCGTACGCGGTGGTCGTCCTGCCCGCCGGCAGCCTGCCGAAGACGCCGTCCGGCAAGGTCAAGCGCGCCGCGACGGCGGTGCAGTTCGCCGACGCGATCGCCCGGCACGCCGCCTCCTGACCTGCCCGGGGAGGGGCTCGCGGACACGTCCACGAGCCCCTCCCCTGGGGCGCGAATTCCGCGCGAGGCGTTACTCGGGAAGTGTCACCTTCGGGGTTTCCGCCGGGGCCGCGGTCCGTGGCGCCGTCGCCTCGGTCACCGATCGCGCCTCCGGCACGGCGTAGGGCAGGCCACCGCGGCGGGCGAACTCGTCCTCGACCTGGTCGAGGAACTCGTCGACCGCGCGTTCGTCGTAGCCCCGCTTACCGAGCAGCGGCTTGCTGAACATGACGTGATGCACCTCGGCGGCCGTCAGGTCGTCCTCACCCGCCAGGGTCCTGGCGATGCGCTCGACGAACTCGTCGACCTCGTGCTTGGCGTACCCGCGCCGGCCGATGGGGGCGTTACCGAACTCGACTCGATACACGTCGTCGGCGGAAAGGGACATGCAGTACTCCAGTTCAGCGTGGACGGGATGTTCCCTGATCCCGTCCTAGCTGCCGGGCCACACCTCCGGAAGCCCCCACCAGCCGCTGGAACTCGATCGAGCAGGGTGCGGCACACCTGTGGGTGACTACTGATCACCCAGCGTGGAAGTCGTTCTGGGCCGCCGTCAGCCCTTTGCCGATCAGCGCTTCCACGGCGTCGGCGCACCGGTCCAGCTCCAGCGGGAGGTCCTTGCGCTCGGCCGTGGAGAAGTCCTTGAGCACGAAATCGGCCGGGTCCATGCGGCCCGGCGGCCGCCCGATGCCGAAGCGCACGCGGTAGTAGTCACGCGTGCCGAGGGACTTGCTGATCGACCGCAGCCCGTTGTGGCCGCCCTCGCCGCCGCCCAGCTTGAGCTTCAGCGCCCCGAAGGGCAGGTCCAGCTCGTCGTGCACGACGACGACCCCGGCCGGGCCGACCTTGTAGAACTTCGCCGCCCCGGCCACCGGACCGCCCGAGACGTTCATGAACGATCGCGGTTTGACCAGGATGACGCGCCGGCCGGCGAGGCGGCTCTCCAGCACCTCGGCGCCGGACTTGTGGGCCTTGAACCTGCCGCCCAGCCGGGCGGCCAGCTCGTCGAGCACCAGGAAGCCCACGTTGTGCCGATTGCCGGCATAACGCGGGCCGGGATTACCGAGGCCGACGAGCAACACCTGCTCGCCGGCCCCGGGGACGTCCGAACTCACTTACTCGTCGGTGCCGGCCCCGGCCGGCTCCTCGCGGGTCTCGTCCGCGGGCTCCTCGCCGCCGGTGGCCTGCGCCTCGTTCACCGCGACGACCAGGCTGTCCGGGTCGGTCACCAGGGTCACGCCGGAGGGCAGGGCGACCTGGGAGGCGAGGATCTGGGTGCCGGCCTCGGCGCCCGCGATGGACACCTCGACCTGCTCCGGGATGTGCAGCGCCTCGGCCTCGACCGACAGCGAGTCCAGCTCCTGGACCTGGAGGGTGCCCGGGGCCGGGTCACCGGTCAGCACGACCGGCACGTCCACGGTGACCTTCTCGCCGCGCTGCACGACCAGCAGGTCGACGTGCTCGATGTAGTTCTTGATCGGGTGCACGGTGACGGTCTTGGTCAGCGCGAGCTGGGTGTCACCGTCGAGGTTCAGGGTGAGGACGGCGTTGCTGCCGTTCTCACGGATGACCCGGGCGAACTCCAGAGCGGGCAGGGCCAGGTGACGGGGGTCGGTACCGTGGCCGTACAGCACGGCGGGAACCTTGCCGGCGCGGCGGGTGCGGCGCGCGGCGCCCTTGCCGAACTCGGTGCGGGGCTCGGCGGACAGACGTACCTCGGACACGGTGTAGCACTCCTTCAAACAATTGCGTGGCGGCGCAGATGGCGGGCGGTCGTCCCCGGCGGCGAGTTCCACGGACGTGCTCGAGCAGCGGACCTCAAGCCGCCGCGTCGATCACGTCGGGCACCGGGTGCAGCATGGAGCCCGCCTCGCCGAGACAACCTGTTCAGTGTAATCACCGCGGAAACCGCCGCGCCCCTGGGGTCGTTCCCAGGATCGGCACGGCCGGCACGGTGGTCGTCCCCGGCCCCGCGGGGGCATCGGGAATTCCGGTGAACTGGGCTTTCTCCTGGGGTGGCGATAGCCGGCTGGGCGGACGGTCCGCGTGCACGATCGGATGACTGGCGCGCCGGGCAGGAACTCCGGAACATGAATGTGCATCTGATTCACAAATGTTGTTCCGGGTGGGTGAGCGAGGGGTGCGGAATGCGGCTGCGCGGTCTCGCGGTGCTCCTGTTGGCCGTGCTCGCCGCCTGTGAGGCGCCCCAGCATCCCGCCGCGCCGGACCCGCGTGCCGTGGTCGAGTCCGCCCTCGGGGCGCTCGCCGCCGAACCGGCCGTCGCGTACGGCGTCGCCGGCGCCACCCTCTCGGTCACCCGCGGCGGCCTCGCCGAGGGGCGGTTCCTGCTGCGGGACGAACCGATCTCGGCCCTGCGGGTGGGTGGTGCGCTGTACGTGCGGGCCTCCGCCCGCTACTGGCAGGGCCAGGGCATGTCCGCGTCCCGCGCCGAGCTGTTCGGCGCGCAGTGGACGCGGGCCGACCGCGGCCTGCCGTTCGATCCGGGCCGCGTCCTCGCCCCGCCGGTGCTCGCCGTCGCGATCCGCGCCGCGCTGCCGGCCGATGCGGTGCCCGTGCCGGCCGGGGACGCGCTCGACGTCGCCGGCCTGCGGGTCAGCACCACCCCGCCCTACCGGGTCCTCAGCTTCCCGGTCGCCTTCCTCGGACCGGCCGCCGCGCAGCTCGGACCCCGGCAGATCACCCTGGGCGACGTCCGCCTCGCCGACCTGCGCTCCCGCCTCGACGACGGCGTCGCCGGGCTGGGACAGCCGCTGATCGCCGGCCCGGTGGTCGCCGCGGAGGTCACCGACCACACGCTGCGCTGCACGTCCCGCGGCGCCTGCACCGACTCCGTCCGCGTCGGCAACCGGCTGCTCGGCGCCGCGCCCGGTGCCGCCGCCCGCGTCACGTTCACCTCGGACGTCACCTCCGGTGCCCTCGGCACGCGCACCTGCCGGCGGGAAGTCGTGCTCCCGCTGGACACCTCCGCCGACGTGTCCTGCTCCGTCCGGTTCACGCTGCCCCGCACCGACGGCGCGACGAAACTCCACGCCGCGCCGTCGGTGACCGCCGAACCCGTCGCGATCGTCGACCCGGGCGCGCTCAGCCGGGACGTCGCCGCCGAGCTAGGACCGTAGGAGCGCGATCACCGGCGCGAACTCCTCCAGGAACGGTTCGAACACCGTGAAGTAGGTGAAGCCGAACCGGTCCCGCATGGCGCGGACCTTCGCCGCGACCTGCTCGACGGTGCCGGCCAGGATCTGCGGGGCGCTCACCAGCTCGTCCACCGACCGCCGCAGCGCCGGCGGCACGCCGCCCCACGCTTTCTCCAGCGTCTCGGACGGGTCGTCGGCCACCACGACCTGCTGGATCAGCATGTTGAACTCCAGCGGCCGCGACCCGGCCCGCTCCCGCACGAACCCGACGCGCTCGTCCAGCTCCTCCGGTCCGGCGATGTCGAACGTGCCCGGCGGGAAGCCCTTCGCGTGCTTCAGCCCGGCGAACCCGACGATGTCGGCGTGCTCCGCGGCCAGCCGCAGCACCCCGTCGCTGTTACCCGCGATCAGCAGCGGCGGCACGTCGTCCAGCCGGGCGCGCAGCACGTCGATCGTCCGCGCCAGGTGCTCGATGCGTTCCTTCGGCGGCGCGAAGGGCAGGCCGGCGTCGTCGAACTCGGACTTCATGTGCCCCGCGCCGAGACCCACGTCGAGGCGGCCGCCGGTGAGCACCGCCGTCGACTCGACCTCGCGGGCCAGCAGCACCGGGTTGTAGAACGGTGCGTTGAGGACCAGGTGGCCCACCCGGACGCGTTCGGTGGCCTGGGCGGCGGCGACGAGCGCCGGGAACGGCGCGGGCATCCCGAGGTGGTCGGGGATGGTGATGGTGTCGTACCCCAGCTCCTCGGCGCGACGGCACCGCGCCGCCCAGTCGTCGCGTCCGGTCAGGAACGGCAGGGACACCCCGAAACGAAGATCGTCCATGACCGCGACGGTACAAAACCGGACGGGCCGCCCGCCGCTGGTTTCGCCAGCAGCGGACGGCCCGTTCCGGTGGGACTCAGGCGTTGCCGTCGAACAGGCTGGTCACCGAGCCGTCCTCGAACACCTGCTGGATCGCCTCGGCCAGCATCGGCGCGATCGACAGGACGGTCAGGTTCGGGAACCGCTTCTCCGGCGCGATCGGCAGCGAGTTCGTGACGATGACCTCGCGCGCCTTGCAGTTGGACAGCCGCTCGGTGGCGGGGTCGGACAGGATCCCGTGCGTGGTGGCGATGACGACGTCCGCGGCACCCTCGGCGAGCAGCGCGTCGGTGGCCTTCACGATCGTGCCGCCGGTGTCGATCATGTCGTCCACCAGGATGCACAGCTTGCCCTCGACCTGGCCGACGACGCGGTTGGCCACGGCCTGGTTCGGCTTGTCCGGGTCACGCGTCTTGTGGATGAACGCGATCGGCCGGTCGCCCAGCTGGGCGGCCCACTTCTCGGCCAGCCGCACGCGCCCGGAGTCCGGGGAGACCACGGTGATGTCGGCGCCGCCGTAGGTCTTCTTGATGTGGTCGGCGAGCAAGGTCTGCGCGAACAGGTGGTCCACCGGGCCGTCGAAAAAGCCCTGGATCTGCGCGGTGTGCAGGTCGACCGTCATGATCCGGTCGGCGCCCGCCGTCTTGAACAGGTCGGCGATCAGCCGGGCCGAGATCGGCTCGCGGCCCTTGTGCTTCTTGTCCTGCCGGGCGTACGGGTAGAACGGCATGACCACGGTGATGCGCTTGGCGCTGGCGCGCTTGAGCGCGTCAACCATGATCAGCTGCTCCATCACCCACTCGTTGATCGGGTCGGTGTGGCTCTGGATGACGAAGGCGTCCGTGCCGCGGACCGATTCCTCGAAACGCACGAACAGCTCGCCGTTGGCGAACGTGTGCGCCGTCTGCGGGGTGATCGTCACGTTGAGGTGCTGCGCAACCTCATCCGCGAGTTCCCGGTGTGCGCGGCCGGAGAAGAGCATCAGGTTCTTCTTCGGCGTGCCGGACTTAGGACTCATCAGACGACTCCCGCTCGGTCTCTTCCGTGTTTTCCTGGGCGGCGAGAGCGGCCTGCGCCGCTTCCGCCGCTGGGGTACCCGGCCTGCGGCGCGGCACCCAGCCTTCAATATTGCGCTGTGGTCCAGTCGACACCGCCAGCGCCCCCGGCGGCACGTCCCGCCTGATCACAGTGCCAGCGCCCGAGTACGCACCGTCACCAACCGTGACCGGCGCAACGAACATGTTGTCCGAACCGGTCTTGACGTGGGAGCCGATCGTGGTGTGGTGCTTGCGCACGCCGTCGTAGTTGACGAAGACGCTGGAGGCGCCGATGTTGCTGTACTCGCCGATCGTCGCATCCCCGACATAGGTCAGGTGCGGCACCTTCGTGCCGGTGCCGATGTCGGCGTTCTTCGTCTCGACGAACGTGCCGATCTTGCCCTTCGGGCCGAGTCTGGTGCCCGGCCGCAGGTAGGCGAACGGGCCGACGTTGGCGCCGGCGCCGATCTCCGAGTCGTACCCGTGTGTGCGGATCACCTGGGCACCGGCGCCGACGGTGACGCCGGTCAGCGTGGTGTCCGGCCCGATCACCGCGCCCTCGCCGATCTTCGTCGCGCCCTTGAGCTGTACGCCGGGTTCGAGCACCACGTCCCGGGCCAGTTCGACGTCCACGTCCAGCCACACCGACGTGGGGTCGACGACGGTGACGCCCGCCCGCTGCCAGCGCTGCACCAGCCGCCGGTTCAGCTCGGCGCCGAGCGCCGCCAGCTGCACGCGGTCGTTGACGCCCTCGGTCAGCCACGGGTCGTCCACCACGAGCGCGCCGACCCGTCGGCCGTCGGCGCGGGCGATGGACAGCACGTCGGTGAGGTACAGCTCGCCCTGCGCGTTGTCGGTGGACAACCGGGACAGCGCCTCGGCGAGCACGGCCGCGTCGAACGCGTACACGCCGGAGTTGATCTCGTCGATCTCCAGCTGCTCCGGCGTTGCGTCCTTCTGCTCGACGATCCCGGTGACCGCGCCGGTGGCGTCGCGCACGATCCGGCCGTACCCGGTCGGATCGGCGACCACCGACGTCAGCACGGTGACCGCGGCAGCGTTCTCGCGGTGCTCGGCCAGCAGCGCGGCCAGGGTTCCGGTGTCCAGCAGCGGAACGTCGCCGTAGCTGACCAGTACCGTGCCGGCCGGCCCCGCCGGCAGGACGGACAGGGCGCACGAAACCGCGTCACCGGTGCCGTTCTGCTTCTCCTGCACCGCCGTCAGCACCGGGCGCCCGAGCGCTGCGCCGACGCCGCCGAGGTGCTCGGCGACGGCGTTCCGGCCGTGCCCCACGACGACGACCAGGTGGTCCGGGGCGAGCCCGGCCGCGGCCCGGACGGCGTGCTCGACCAGCGGCCGCCCGGCCAGTGGGTGCAGCACCTTCGGGGTGTTCGAACGCATCCGGGTGCCCTCGCCCGCGGCGAGGACGACAGTGCTCAGCGGGCCGGTCACGGCACTCCCAACGAATCCGGGACGGGTGGTGGCGGGCCCCGATCCTACGTGTCCTCCCCGGCCGCCGGCCGTGGGTCGCCTTCCGAGTCCAGCTCCACCTCTGCGGTAGGGGACTCGGCCGCACCGGACCGCGCGGCCGCCACCTGGTTGCCGCCACCGCGTTTCGCCTGGTACATCGCCGCGTCGGCACGGGCCAGCACCTGGTCGGCGCGCTCCTGCGGCCGCAGCGACACCAGCCCCACCGACAGGGTCACCCCGTGCGAGAGGTGGTGGGGCAGCGAGTCGACCGCGGTGACCGCCCGGCCGAGGGCCTGCTTCGCCGCCGACACCGGCGCACCGGGCAGCAGGGCGACGAACTCGTCGCCGCCGTAGCGGGCCACGATGTCGTCACCGCGCAGCGCGTCCCGCACCGTCGAGGCCACCACCCGCAGCACGTCGTCGCCCTCGGCGTGCGAGTGCTGGTCGTTGACGTTCTTGAACCCGTCCAGGTCGATCAGGGCGACCGCGAGGGGCTGTGCCGTGGTCGACGCCGACAGGGTGCGCAGGTGCTCGTCCAGCGCGCGGCGGTTGGGCAGGCCGGTCAGCGGGTCCTGCAACGCCTGCTGGCTGATCGCGCCGTGCTGCGCGGACAGCCGCTCGTGCTCACGCCGGGTGTCCAGGGTTGCCAGCTGCGACTCCCGCATGTGCCACAACTCGACCTCCAGCGCGGCCGAATAGTCCGCCAGCGCGCGGGACGCCTCGCTGTCGGCCTCGCTGTCCAGCCGCGCGATCTCCCGCAGCAGGTGCAGGCGCATCGACGGCATCGAGTTGTCCTCGGCCAGGTTGAGCTTGGTCGCGTGCAGTGTCTTGAGCGCGTCGTCGTGCTGGCCGGCCTGCTCCAGGCAGCGGGCCAGGGCGATCGCGACGATGACCTGCTGGTGCGGGTAGCCCGGTTCGATCAGCAGGCGCTGCAGCCGCTCGATGTGCGATCCGTCCGGGGCGGCCAGCGCGAGGGCCGCCGCGAGCACTCCGACCTGGTCGACGGCCGGCACCCCGATCCGGCGGGGGAACAGCGACTCGGCGAACGGGGCCTCGACCGCGACGGCCATCGACGCGGCCGTGCTGAACTTCGCGGCGGCCTCCTCGTGCCGCTCGACCCGTTCCAGCCGCAGGCCCCAGCCCAGCAGCATCTTGACGCGGTTCATCAGCTGCAGGGTGATCTCGTGCGGACCGGCGGTCTCCCGGATCGCCTGGTGGGCGCGGGCGATGACCTCCTCGGCCGCTTCGTACACGCCCAGCTGGTTCAGCACGATCCAGCAGTCCACCAGCGCGCTGGATTGCGTCTTGGCCCATTCCCGCCGCGACATGTGCATGTCCGGGGAGGTGGAGTCGTCGAGGACCGCCAGCGCGCGGGCTATCTCGGTGAGCGCCGCGTCCTCCTGCTTGGCCAGCACCAGGCGGCGGCCGCGCAGGGCGTGGGCGTCGGCGCGGAAGAGCGCGAGACCGTGGCGGCGGGTGTGGGCCAGCATCTCGTCCAGCAGCGGCTCGGCCTCGGCCGCGAGACCGCGGGTGACCAGCCGGGCCAGCGACGTGGCGCGCAACAGTTGCGAGACCAGGACCGGTTCGCCCCGGCGCTGGGCCTCCTCGAGCAGCTCGTCGAGGGTGCGCACGATCTCCAGCTGCTCGCCGTGCTCGGTGTGCTGCACGGCGGCGATCAGTTCCCGGGCGCGCCCGGCCAGCCAGGCATCGGAGAGCTCGGCCAGCGCCGGCCGCCTGGTCTTCTGTTCGCTCTCGCCTCGCAGCGTGGCGCACCCCCTTCGGGCACGTCGGGGCAGGGCACGGCAGCTCCGCCGCCAGGATTCGAACCTGAACTATCAGAACCAAAATCTGAGGTGCTGCCAATTACACCACGGCGGATCGTGCCTGGTCAGGATAGCGACGTCGAAAAATCGCGCCAGTCCAGGGGTTCGAGTCCGATGTTTGGACGCCTCCCCAGCGGGCAAAACCTCCTGTACCGTAACTTACGGAAACGTAGGTAAGGTCGCCCTTTCCCGAGGGTTTGCCCAGGTAGGAAGAAGTGTTGCGCATGACATCCACTCCGGTCATGGAACCACCCCAGACCAAAGGCCCGAAGCCGGTCATCGCCGGCCAGCGGGGCGCCGGTGTGCAGTTCTCGGTCTATCTCGGCGTGATCCTCCCGCTGGCCGCGCTCATCGCTGCCGTGCCGTTCGCCTGGGGGTGGGGCCTGAGCTGGGTGGACGTCGGGTTGTTCGTCGCCTTCTACGCCATCAGCGGCCTCGGGATCACGGTTTCGTACCACCGCTACTTCACGCACGGCTCGTTCAAGGCGAAGCCGTGGCTGCGGGTCCTGCTGGCCATCGCCGGCAGCTTCGCCGTGCAGGGGCCGGTGATCACCTGGGTCGCCGACCACCGCCGGCACCACGCCTTCTCCGACCGCGACGGCGACCCGCACTCGCCGTGGGCGTTCGGCACCTCGCCGCTGGCCATCGCCAAGGGCTTCTGGCACGCGCACATGGGCTGGCTGTTCGAGCGGGACACGAGCAACGCCGAGCGCTTCGCCCCGGACCTGCTCAAGGACCCGGCCATCAAGAAGGTCGACGAGCTGTTCTGGCTGTGGACCCTGCTCACGCTGACCCTGCCCGCCCTGCTCGGCGGCCTGATCACCTGGTCGTTCTGGGGCGCGGTCACCGCGTTCTTCTGGGCCGGCCTGGTCCGGGTGTGCGTGTTGCACCACGTCACGTGGTCGGTCAACTCGGTGTGCCACATGATCGGTGAGCGCCCGTTCGCGGCGCGGGACAAGTCGGCCAACTTCTGGCCGCTGGCGATCCTGTCCTTCGGCGAGTCCTGGCACAACCTGCACCACGCCGACCCGACCTCGGCGCGGCACGGCGTCAAGCGCGGCCAGATCGATATCTCGGCCCGCGTGATCTGGGTGTTCGAGAAGCTCGGGTGGGTGCACAACGTGCGCTGGCCCACCCCGCAGCGCCTCGAGCGGCTGGCGAACGAGTAGGGGCCTGCCCCTCGCCCACCACCACCCGCAACGGAAACGCATCGCGTTGCGGCTACTCTCGATGGGTGGCGGGACGACGTCGAGCAAAACGTGAGGTCATCGGGGTGCGCCCGACGGGTTCGGTCCCGCGGGTCCGGATGACCGGCGCGGAACGGCGCCAGCAGTTGCTCGACGTCGCCCGCAAGCTCTTCGCGGAGAAGGGCTTCGACGGCACGTCGATCGAGGAGATCGCCCAGCGGGCGAACGTCTCCAAACCGGTCGTCTACGAGCACTTCGGCGGCAAGGAAGGCATCTACGCCGTCGTCGTCGACCGCGAGACCCAGTCCCTGCTCGACCGCATGGTGTCCACTTTGCACGGTGGGCACCCGCGGGCGATGCTCGAGCAGGCGGCCAGCGCGCTGCTGGCCTACGTCGAGGAGTCGCGCGACGGCTTCCGCATCCTGGTGCGGGACTCGCCGGTGGCCAGCGCATCCGGCACGTTCTCCACCCTGCTCAACGACATCGCCATGCAGGTCGAGCACATCCTGGCGCGGCAGTTCGACGCCCGCGGCTACGACGACAAGCTGGCCCCGCTGTACGCGCAGGCGCTCGTCGGCATGGTCGCGCTGTCCGGTCAGTGGTGGCTCGACGCGCGCCGCCCCAAGCGTGACGAGGTGGCCGCCCACCTCGTCAACCTGGCCTGGAACGGTCTGTCGCACCTGGAGCACAAGCCCAAGCTGTGGCTGAACTGACCGAGCCGCCGCAGGCCGCGGGTCAGCCGACCCGGCTGGGCAGGGCCGTTTCGTTGCGGAGCGCCCGCAGGATGTCGAGCTCGCGGTCGAGGTCGCGCCGCTTGGCTTCCAGACGCTCGACCTGCTCGGCGAGCAGCTGCTCCAGCACGCCGGTCCGCTCCTCCGGTGGCGCTTCGAGGCAGGGGAGCAGCTCGTAGATCGTCGCGCTGCACACGCCGGCGGCGAACAGGTGCTGGATCATGACGACCCGCTCGACCATGCTGCTTTCGAAGTCGCGCCACCCGCCCGGCGTGCGGGCGGAGCGGATGAGCCCCTGCTCCTCGTAGTACCGCAGGGACCGGGTGCTGACCCCGGTGGCGTCAGCCAGTTCACCGATGCGCATCTGACCTCCGGAGAACGTCCACGCTCCCATTCTTGCAGTTCTTGCAGTTGACACCGGTGTGAAGTTTCACGATGTGGTGGACAACGTTCCCCGAGTCCGCGAAAGGACATCCACCCATGCACTGGCTCTACCTCGGCGTCGCGGTCGTCTTCGAGATCGCCGTCGCCGTCTCCGCGGGTAAGGCCCAAGGGTTCACCCGGCCCGGGTGGACCGCCGCCACGCTGGTCAGCGGTGCTGTCGGCACCTACCTCCTCAGCCTGGCGCTGCTGACCTTCGACGTCGGCGTCGGCTACGCGATCTGGACCTCCGTCGCCGGTGTCGGCATCGTCATCCTCGGTGCCCTCCTCTTCGGCCAGCGCCTCGACTGGCGCAAGGTCGTCGGGATCGGCGCCGTCATCGTCGGCGTCGTCGGCCTCCAGCTCAGCGGAGCGGCCTGATGTCGCGCACACCGGTCTCCCGCCCCGCTGCGTGGCTCGTACTCCTCCTCGCCGGCGTGTTCGAAGTGGGCTACGCCCTCTCCGTCGGAGGGAGCCACGGCTTCACCGTGCTCTCGTGGTCGCTCGTCGCCGTGGTCTTCTTCTTGCTGACGCTCTTCGCGCTCAGCGTCGCCCTGCGCACGATCGACGTCGGCATCGGCTACGCGGTCTGGGCCGGCATCGGCGCGGCCGGAGCCGCGCTGCTCGGCCCGGTCTTCTTCGACGAGACCCTCACCCCGGTCAAGGCGGTGTGGCTCGCGGTGATCATCGCCGGTGTCGTCTGGATCAAGCTCGCCGACCGGCCGCGTCCGGAGGCCGAGGTCCCGAGCGGGGACCGCGCCGCCGGTTCGCGCGACCCGCGGGGCCGGCCGGTCACGTCGTGAGTTCGGCGATCAGGTCGCGATACACGCCGAACGCCGGTTTCGGCGTGTAATCGTCGGTCATCAGCCCGAACCGGTGGAACAGGCCGGCCTGGGTGCTGTCCGCGTCGCGCAGGGCGAAGTGCGTGTAGCAGACGGCACCCGCGGCCACCACGGCCCGGACGACCGTGTCCACCACCTCGGCCTGCCGCGCGGGCGGCCGGTCCGGGCCGGTGGGCCAGCCGTGCTCGGTGATGTGCACCGGGATACCGGCTAGGCCCGCCGGCACCAGGACGTTCTCGCGGTGGTGGTGCAGCAGGCCCGCCACCGCCGCCCCCAGCTCGTCCGGTTCGACCGGCCGGAAGACGTCCGGGAAGAAGTCCAGGCCCACGTAGTCCAGGTCGCGCACGAACTCCGCGCCGCCTGCCGCCACCAGGTCCGCGATGAACGACGCGCCCGGACCGAACAGCGGCGTGGTGTTGAACCCGACGCGCAGGTGATCGTGTCCCAGTTCCCGGGCGCGTTCCTTGGCTGCCGCCACTCCCGCGATGATCGCCTCGATCACCTTCGGGTAGTAGCCGTCCAGCGTGGGATTGCCCGGTACGTTCGGCTCTTCGGTGATCTGCAGCGTGCTGGTGATCGCGCCGTACTGCTCTACCAGCCGCCGCACGAACGCGCAGTACCCGGAGACGTCGCCGCTCGGCGACTGGTACTGCGCCACCAGGTCCAGTGAGCGGCCGTCACCGGCGTACCGGGACGCGCCGGCGGGTGTGGCCGTCTCGTGTGGACCGTCCGATGTGGAGTCGTCGAACCCGAGGTAGGCCCGGACGAGGAACGGGCGAGCCCCGTGCAGTTCGGTGAGCGCGCCGAGGATCCGCGCCGGGTCGTCGGGTGGGCCGGCGGTGAGGTCGCCGGAGTCCGTGCCGGTGACACCACCGGGGTAGATGCCGAAGAGCATGTCGTCCTCTCAGGGCCAGGGCAGGGAGCCGTCGCGGATTTCGGTGATCAGGTCCTCGACCCACGTGATCTCGGCGCGGGTCTGGTGGAGCGCGTACTCCGCCTCGATGACGTGCAGCCGCGGCACGCCGTCGCGCAGCACCGCGCTCAGCCGCTCCTGGTCGGCGTCAGCGCGTTCGCGCAGCCGCCGGGCGCGTTCGGTCAGCGCGGCGATCGCACCGCCGGGGCCGAGTGCGCCCAGGTACGCGATCGCGCCCAGGAACTCGGGGTACTCCCGCCTCGGCTCCCGGATGCGGCTGTCCAGCCGGCGCACCAGCTCGTCCCGGCCGGACCCGGTGAGCGCGTACACGGTGCGTTCCGGCCGGTTGCCGCTGCGCTCGGTGCCCTGCGGAGCGACCCATCGCGCCGCGACGAGGGCCTCCACGACGTCGTAGAGCGTGCCCCGGTTGATCGCGCTCGCGCTACGGGCACGCAGTTCGGTGAACACCTGGTACGGGTGCATCGGCGATTCGAGCAACAAGCCCAGGATCCCGAGGACCAGGGGGTTGTCCAGCGCGCGTCGTGGCATGGTCGAAATCTACCATCAGATTTCGACCAGATGCCACCCTAGGCTCCGCCGGAAAGCCACGTTAAGGTCTGGACCGGCCGGAGGAGGAGAGAGTCATGAGCAACGAGGCAACTGACGAGGGCTACGCCCGGGGCCTGAAGAACCGCCAGATCAGCATGATGGCGATCGGCGGCGCGATCGGCACCGGACTGTTCCTGGGCGCCGGCGCCGCGATCGAGACGTCCGGGCCGGCCCTGATCGTCTCCTACGCCGTCGCGGGCGCCGTCATCTTCCTGATCATGCGCGCGCTCGGCGAGCTGCTGATGTACCGGCCGGTGTCGCGCAGCTTCGTGGACTACGCCGAGGAGTTCGTCGGCCGCTTCGCCGGGTTCGCCACCGGCTGGGTGTACTGGCTGATGTGGGTGGTCACCGCGATGGCCGAGATCACCGCGGCCGGCATCTACGTGCAGTACTGGTTCCCGGCGATCCCGCAGTGGGTGACCGCCGCGGTCGTGCTGGGGGTGCTGTTCCTGGCCAACCTGATCTCGGTGAAGGTGTTCGGCGAGTTCGAGTTCTGGTTCTCGATGATCAAGGTCGTGACGATCGTCGGCGCGATCGTGCTCGGCCTCGCGGTCATCGTGTTCGGCATCGGGCCTGCCGGCGAGCACGCCACGTTCGCGCACCTGGTCAGCGACGGCGGCTTCCTCCCGCACGGCGCGGGCAGCGCGCTGCTGGCGCTGCAGAGCGTCATGTTCGCCTACCTCGGCGTCGAGCTGATCGGCCTCACCGCGGGCGAGGCGGAGAACCCGCGGGTCGTGCTGCCGAAGGCGATCAACAGCGTCATGATCCGGATCGGCGTGTTCTACGTCGGCGCGCTGGTGGTGCTGCTGTCGCTGGTCCCGTGGACCGAGTTCCACGCCGGCAAGAGCCCGTTCGTGCGCGCCTTCGACGCGGTCGGCATCCACGGTGCCGCCGGGATCATCCAGTTCGTCGTGCTGACCGCGGCACTGTCCTCGTGCAACTCGGGCATCTACTCGACCGGCCGGATGCTGCGCACCCTCGCGATCCACCGCGCCGCGCCCGCCAAGTTCACCCGCCTGTCGAAGCGGCAGGTGCCGGCGGCGAGCATCACCGTGTCGGCGATCGTCATGGCGCTCGGCATCCTGATCAACGCCGTGGTGCCGGAGAAGGCGTTCGCCTACATCACCAGCGTCGCGACCGTCGGGGTGCTGTGGACGTGGGGGATCGTCGTGGTCTGCCAGATGCGGTACCGCCGCCGCAGCGACCGCGGCGAGCTGCCGGTGTCGCAGTTCCGGATGCCCGGCGCACCGTGGACCGGTTACCTCGCGCTGGCCTTCCTCGCTCTGGTGGTGGTGCTGCTCGGATTCGGCGAGGACACCCGGGTGGCCCTGTACGTCACGCCGGTCGTGGCGGTGGTGATCGGGGCGGGCTACCTGCTCAGCCGCCGGTCGCCGGAGGTCAAGGAGCCGGTGTGACCCGCAGGACCTTGTCGTCGGTGCCGTCGGACGTCGTCACGTACAGGGCGCCGTCCGGCCCGCTGCGCACCGCCCGCAGCCTGCCGTAGGTGGCGTCGAACTCCGCGGGCAGGTACACCTCGGTGACCGCGCCCGCGGGGTTCAGCGTGAACATCAGCATCTTCTGGCCCTTGAGCGCGACGACGGCGAGCCGGCCGTCCAGCGGGCCCCACTGCGGCCCGGAAACGAACGCGGCACCGCAGATCGCCTCGGTGATCGTCCCGGACGTCCACACCGCCTGGACGGCGTCCGGGAACCGCTGCAGGTCGGTCATCGGCACGCTCTCGTCGTAGGTGCCGGACGTGCCGCCGCGGGACGGGTCCCAGCCGTAGTTGCCGCCCGGCCGGATCAGGTTGATCTCGTCGTCGAACGCCGGGCCGTGCTCGGCGGTGAAGACCTGCCCGGTCCCCGGCCGCACGGCCACGCCCTGGATGTTGCGGTGGCCGTAGGTGTAGATCCGTTGCTCGTTCGGGTCCGGCGAGGACAGGAACGGGTTCCCGGGCAGCGGCCCGCCGGTGTTCAGGTCGATGCGCAGCACCTTGCCGCCGAGGCTGTGCCGGTCCTGCGACACGTCCGGCTGTGCGGTGTCGCCGGTCCCCACGAGCAGCGCGCCGTCCGCGGCGATCTGCGGGCGGCAGCCGGAGTGCCGGCCGCTGTCGTTCACCGGCAGGCCGGTCAGCAGGTCACGGACCTTCGTCGCGGCGCGCTCGTCCGGCGACAGCGACCAGGTGACCAGCCGGATGTCCACCGCACGTCCGTTCTCCTGGTGCGTCTGACAGGTGGTGAACCGGCGGCTGGTGGCGAAGTCCGGGTGCACCACCAAGCCCATCAAGCCGCCCTCGCCGCGCGCCCACACGTCGGAGAAGTCGGCGGCCACCTGGCTGACCGTGCCGTGGTCGACGAGCGTGAGCCGTCCGGGCCGCTGGGTGACCAGCATCGAGCCGTCGGGCAGGAAGCCGACGTCCCACCCGTGCTGCAGTCCGCTCGCCACCACGTCCACCTTCAGCGCCGGACCACGCCCGGCGACGGTGACGGGTGCGGTGGGCGGGGTGGACGGCCGTGGCTGGGCGGGTGAGGGCGTGCAGGCCGCGAAGGCCAGGACGGCGAGCACAACGGCCCCGATGCGGCGCATGCGGTCATTGTGCCCCTGCCGCCGCGCGATCCGGGTCTGTTCGTTCCCGATCGGGTTCAGCCGCCCGGGCGCACCAGCCCCGTCTCGTAGGCGGTCACCACCGCGTGCACCCGGTCGCGCAGGCCCAGCTTGCGCAGGACGTGCCCGACGTGCGTCTTCACCGTCGTCTCGCCGATGTAGAGCCGGCCCGCGATCTCGCGGTTGGTCAGGCCCCGCCCGATCAGCGCCAGCACGTCCCGCTCCCGGTCGGTGAGCACGTCCAGCGGTCGCGCGTCCACCGGGCCGTCCAGGAACCGGTCCAGCAGCCGCCGGGTGACCGACGGGGACACCATCGCGTCGCCGCGCAGCACGCCGCGGATCGCGACCAGGAGCTCGTCCGCCGGGGCGTCCTTGACCACGAACCCGCTGGCCCCGGCGCGCAGACCGGCGTAGGCGTACTCGTCCAGGTCGAACGTCGTGATGATCAGGACACGTGTCCCGGGCAGCCGGGCGCAGATCCGCCCGGTGGCCGCGACACCGTCCAGCACCGGCATCCGCACGTCCATCAGCACCAGGTCCGGCCGCAGCGCCACGGCCTGTTCCACCGCGGCCGCGCCGTCGCCCGCCTCCCCGGCCACCGCCAGGTCCGCCTGGCTGTCCACGATCATCCGCAGCCCGGTGCGCGCCAGCTCCTGGTCGTCGCAGATCAGCACCCGCGCCGTCACGACGCCGCCCGCAGGGTCGCGGCCAGGCGGTAGCCGCCGTCCGGTGTCGGTCCGGTGTGGAGGGTGCCGCCGAACATCTCGACCCGCTGCGCGACGCCGGCCAGCCCCCGCCCGGAGGAGGGGAGCGCCGGTGGCTTCCCGGTGCCACCGCTGTTGACGACCTCGATGCGCACCTGGTCGCCGAACTCCACCAGCACGAACGTCTCGGCATCGGGCGGCGCGTGTTTCAGCACGTTCGTGAGGCCCTCCTGCACGATGCGATAGGCCTGCAGCGCCGCGCTCGCCGGCAGCGCACCGCCGTCGCCGCGGACCTCCAGCCGCACCGGCCGCCGTCCCACGCTCGACCGCGCGGCCAGGTCGCGCAGGTCACCGATCCCGGGGTGTGGCTCGGTGCCGTGCAGCACCCCGAGCAGCCGCCGCAGCTCACCGAGCGCACCGCGCCCGGTGCCGCCGATGGTCTCCAGCGCCTGCGCCGCGCGGTCGGGGTCCCGGTGCGCCAGCAGTTTCGCGCCCTCGGCCTGCAACACCATCACGCTCACGCTGTGCGCCACGACGTCGTGCAGCTCGCGGGCGATCCGCGACCGTTCCTCGGCCAGCACGCGCCGCTGCGACTCCGCGGCGACCGCGCGCCGGGCGCGCACGAACTCGCCCAGCGCCCACGCGGTGATGTGCAGCGGCAAGGTCCCCAGGATCGCGGTCCACGGGCTGATCGCGGTGCCCGCCGACCAGGTGCACGCCCACCACACGTCGAGGACGACCACCCCGGCCGCGGTGACCGCCGCCGCCCGCCGCCTGCCCAGCACCACCAGCGTGTAGAGCACGACGGCCATCGCGATCTCGCTGCGGCCCCGGTCGTAGGTCTGCACCTCGGCCGCGTAGTGCACCGCGACCGCGGCCAGCACCACCGCCGCGACCAGCCCCGGGGCGCGGCGCCGCCACAGCAGCGGCAGCACCATCCCGGCGAGCACCAGCGCCTGCACCCACACCGGCCGCCAGTCCGGCCGGTCCTGCACCAGGGGCGGGAACAGAAAATAGGCGTAGAGCGGGAGGTCGGCCAGCCACGGGTGGCCGCGCAACCACTGGAGCAGCCGGTGCACCCACCCGACGGTAGCGACCGGGTGCCCGCGCGCGCGTCCTCCCGAGGTATGCACTGTGTCCTCCCGGCGGAGGAGATGGTGCGGCCACGAGACGGACGCGTGACGAGATCGGCGTTCCTAGCGTCGGGATCATGTCCATCACCAGGGAATTCCTCCGCAACCCCGGCTGCACCGGCGCGATCGCGGCCAGCTCACGGCGGCTGGCTGCGGCCATGGTCGCGGGCGTCGGTGCCGACCGCGCGGCCCGCGTCGTCGAGCTCGGGCCGGGCACCGGGGTGTTCACCGAAGCCCTGCTCGCCCGGCTGCGCCCTGGCGCGCGGCTGACCGCGATCGAGGTGAACCCGCGACTGGCCGGCGACCTCGCCCGGAGCCACCCGGACATCGAGGTGATCACCGGATCCGCGGAGCGCCTCGCCGAGTACGTGCCGGCCGCGGACGTCGTGGTGTCCGGGCTGCCCTGGGCGCTGTTCCCGCGCGAGCGGCAGGAGCGCATCCTGGACCAGATCGGCGAAGTGCTGGCGCCCGGCGGGCGGTTCGCCACGTTCGCCTACCTGCACGCAGCCTGGCTGCCCGCCGCCCGGCGGTTCGAGGCCGCGCTGGCCCGGCGGTTCGGGTTCGTCGGCCGCAGCCGGGTGGTGTGGGGCAACCTGCCACCCGCCTTCGTGCACCGCGCGGCCGTGACGTCGTGATCGGCGCCCCTCGCCACCCTCCCACCCGCGCTGGTCTACCTCGCGGCGGCGGCGGTGATCGCCGCGACGTGTCGGCTGTTCCGGGCGTCGTGTTGGCTGTTCCGGGACGGAACGCGGACACGGACCCCCCGGGGGATCGCCGAGCGGCGAACTGCTCGCCAAGGTCGCGCCCGAGCCGTGCGGCGTCGCCGACCGGCAAACACGCCGCCCGGAGCGGCAAACACGCTGCCCGGAGCGGCAAACACGCTGCCCGGAGCGGCCGACACGCCGCCCCGAGTGGTGAACACGCCGCCCCGAGTGGTGAACACGCCGCCCGGAGTGGCAGACACGGCGCCCCGAGTGGTGAACACGGCGCCGGAGTGGGAGGCGCGGCACATCCTGCTGCGCGTCGCCGCCCTCGACCCGCACCTCATCGACCAGCAGCTCGCGGGACTCGCCGAAATTTTGTCGCCCCTGCGACGTACTCTGGAACCCGAGAACCCCTGAGCCCGCCGACCGGGGCAGGGGTGTGCCCGCGCGTGCCCGAGGAGTTCCGTTCCGTGACCGACCCGCAGCTCTCCGGCCTGCTCACCGCCGTCCTGCCCGATCCCGCCCTGCGCGCGGTGATCGAGCGCGCCGGTGCACCCCAGCTGGAACTGGAGGGTGCCACCGCCACCCGTCAGCTGGTGGTCGCCGCGCTGGCCGCCGACGCCGGGGCGGGCCGCCCGGTGCTGGCCGTCACCGCCACCGGCCGTGAGGCCGAGGAGCTGACGGCCGCGCTGGCGAGTCTGATCGGCGAGGACGCGGTGGCCGCCTTCCCGTCCTGGGAGACGCTGCCGCACGAGCGCCTCTCACCGCGGGCGGACACCGTGGGCCGCCGGCTGGACGTGCTGCACCGCCTGCGCACCGACCACGCGCCGCGCGTGGTGGTGGCCACGGTGCGCAGCCTGATCCAGCCGATGGCGCCGGGCCTGGGCAGTCTCGCGCCGGTGGAGCTGACGGTCGGCGAGGAGGAGGAGTTCGAGGGCCTGCTGGACCGGCTCGTCGAGCTGGCCTACACCCGCGTCGACATGGTCGAGAAGCGCGGCGAGTTCGCGGTGCGCGGCGGCATCCTGGACATCTTCCCGCCGACCGCCGACCACCCGTACCGCATCGAGTTCTGGGGCGACGAGGTCAGCGAGGTCCGTGCGTTCGCGGTGGCGGACCAGCGATCCCTGCCCGGCGAACTGTCCTCCGTGTACGCTCCGCCGTGCCGCGAGCTGCTGCTCACCCCGGACGTGAAGGCCCGCGCCGGCGAGCTCGCCGAGACCTACGCGGCCGACGCGCAGCTGGCGGAGATGCTGACCAAACTGGCCGGCGGCATCCCGGTCGAGGGCATGGAGGCCCTCATCCCGGTGTTGTGCGAGGGCGAGCTGGAGCTGCTCACCGACGCGATGCCCGAGGGCACCCACGTCGTGCTGGCCGACCCGGAGAAGATCCGCGCCCGCGCCGCCGACCTGGTGCGCACCGGGCAGGAGTTCCTCGAGGCGTCCTGGATGTCCGCGGCCGGTGGTGGCCAGGCGCCGATCGACCTGGGCGCCTCGGCCTACCGCAACCTGGAAGAGGTCGCCAAGCACGCCGGCGAGACCGGCCGGGCGTGGTGGACGCTGTCGCAGCTGACCAGCGAGGACGCCGACGTGCTGCACGTCGGCATCGACGCCTCGCCCGGCTACCGCGGCGACCTGGATCGCGCGGTGCGGGACCTGCACGCCCACCTGGCCGCGGGCGGCACCGCGGTGCTGGTGGTGGCCGGGCACGGCACCGCGACGCGCGCGGTCGAGCAGCTGTCCACGGCCGGGGTGTCGGCCGCGCACGCCGCGGACGGGCTGCGCGAGCAGCTGCGGCCCGGGATCGTCACGGTCGCCTGCGGTGGTCTCGCCGAAGGGTTCGTGGCCCCCGAGCTGCGGCTGGTCGTCCTCACCGAGGCCGACCTGACCGGCCGGGGCGCCACCGCCGGGTCGGCGACCCGCGACCTGGGCGCGAAGATGCCGTCGCGCCGCCGCAACGCCGTCGACCCGCTGGCGCTCAAGCCGGGTGACTACGTGGTGCACGACCAGCACGGCATCGGCCGGTTCGTGGAGATGGTGCAGCGCACCGTCGGTGGTGCCACCCGCGAGTACCTGGTGCTGGAGTACGCGTCGTCCAAGCGCGGTCACCCCGGCGACCGGCTGTACGTGCCGAGCGATCAGCTCGACGAGGTGTCCCGCTACGTCGGCGGCGAGCTGCCGACGTTGAACAAGCTGGGCGGGTCGGACTGGAAGAACACCAAGGCCAAGGCCCGCAAGGCGGTCAAGGAGATCGCCGCCGAGCTGGTGCAGCTCTACGCCGCGCGCCAGGCGTCGCCGGGTCACCCGTTCGGCCCGGACACGCCGTGGCAGCGGGAGCTGGAGGACGCGTTCCCGTTCACCGAGACCAACGATCAGCTCGCCGCGATCGACGAGGTCAAGGCGGACATGGAGCGGGGCGTCCCGATGGACCGCGTGATCTGCGGCGACGTCGGGTACGGCAAGACCGAGATCGCGGTGCGCGCCGCGTTCAAGGCGGTGCAGGACGGCAAGCAGGTGGCGGTGCTGGTGCCCACCACGCTGCTGGCCCAGCAGCACCTCAACACGTTCAGCCAGCGCATGGCCTCGTTCCCGGTGAAGATCAAGGGCTTGTCCCGGTTCACCGACAAGACCGAGTCGGACGCGACCCTGGCGGGCCTGGCCGACGGCACGGTGGACATCGTGATCGGCACGCACCGGCTGTTGCAGACCGGTATCCGCTACAAGGACCTCGGCCTGGTCATCGTCGACGAGGAGCAGCGGTTCGGTGTCGAGCACAAGGAGCACATCAAGGCGCTGCGCACGCACGTCGACGTGCTGACCATGTCGGCCACGCCGATCCCGCGGACGTTGGAGATGTCGCTGGCCGGGATCCGGGAGATGTCCACGATCCTGACCCCGCCGGAGGACCGGCACCCGATCCTGACCTACGTGGGCGCCTACGACGACAAGCAGGTCGCCGCGGCCATCCGGCGGGAGCTGCTGCGCGACGGCCAGGTGTTCTACGTGCACAACCGGGTGTCCTCGATCGAGAAGGCGGCGCGCCGCATCCGTGAGCTGGTGCCCGAGGCGCGGGTGGTCACCGCGCACGGCCAGATGAACGAGGAGAAGCTCGAGAAGATCATCCAGGGCTTCTGGGAGCGCGAGTACGACGTGCTGGTCTGCACCACGATCGTGGAGACCGGCCTGGACATCTCCAACGCCAACACGTTGATCGTCGAGCGCGGTGACCTGCTCGGCCTGGCGCAACTGCACCAGTTGCGCGGCCGGGTCGGGCGCGGGCGGGAGCGTGGCTACGCGTATTTCCTGTACCCGCCGGAGAGTCCGCTCACCGAGACCGCGCACGACCGGCTGGCGACCATCGCGCAGAACACCGAGCTGGGTGCGGGCATGGCGGTGGCGATGAAGGACCTGGAGATCCGCGGCGCCGGCAACATCCTCGGCGCCGAGCAGTCGGGGCACATCGCCGGTGTCGGGTTCGACCTGTACGTGCGGCTGGTCGGTGAGGCGGTGGACGTGTTCCGTCGCAGCGCTGGGGACGCGCCCGCCGAGGAGGAGGAGCTCCGCGAGGTACGGGTGGACCTGCCGGTCGACGCGCACATCCCGCACGACTACGTGCCGGGCGAGCGGCTGCGCCTGGAGGCGTACCGCAAGATCGCGGCGGCGGTGGACGACGACGAGCTGCGCGCGGTCGAGGAGGAGCTCATCGACCGCTACGGCCAGCCGCCCGCACCGGTGCAGCGGCTGCTCGCGGTCGCGCGGTTCCGGCACGTGTGCCGCTCGGTGGGTGTCACCGAGGTTTCCGCGCAGGGCAACAACATCCGCTTCGCGCCCCTGGAGCTGATGGACTCGCAGATGGTGCGGCTCAAGCGCCTGTACCCGAAGGCCACCTACAAGGCCGCGATGCGGACGGTGTCGGTGCCGAAGCCGACCGAGGGTCCGGCCGGCGGCCGGATGGGCGCGCCGCAGCTGCGCGATGATGCGCTGCTGGATTGGTGCACCAAGCTCCTGGTCAACCTGACCAAGAAACCCGCCCCAGTCGGTTAAGGAGAAGCCCGTGGTCAGCCGCAACGACGAGAAGCACCGCTACGAGATCCACGTCGGTGGAAAGCTCGGCGGGTTCGCCGAGTACCGCGAGCGTGGTGACGACGTGATCTTCACGCACACCGAGGTCGACGACGCGTTTTCCGGGCAGGGCCTGGGTTCGCGCCTGGCGGCGGGAGCGATCGACGACGCCGTGCAGCGCGGCCGGACGATCGTGCCGCTGTGCCCGTTCATCGGGGCCTACCTGCGCAAGCACCCGGAGCACGACGCCAGCGTCCGGTGGCCGGACTGAACTCCGGAATTCCCGGGCCCGGGTCAGCGGTGATCGCGGAAGCCCGTGTTTGCCCCTCCGGGCAGCGTGTCTGCCCCTCCCGGTGGCCTGTTTGCCCTTCCGGGCAGGGTGTTCGTCCCTCCGGGCAGCGAGTTTGCCGCTGCGGCGGCTGACGATTCCGCCGTCCGTCTGGCATTCTCCCGGCCGGAGGGGCGGGCGAACACATGGGCGTGCGGTGGCCGGAAGGACGGTGAACTCCCGAACTCCCGGCCACCGAACACGGATCAGCGGTTGTTGAGGAACTTCTGGTGGGTCAGGTTGTCGCGGCCTTTCCCGGTGCCGAAATAGAGGTGAATCTCTTTTCCTTCCGGAAGGTTGTACTTGCCTCCGTCCGGCTCCCAGTGGATGGCGCATTGCGAGGTGGTCATGGTGTACACGGGCTTGGTCGCCTTCTCGATGTACACCTCCAAGCGAGCGGAGCGACCATCCTTCTTCACATCGCACACCGAGATGTTGTCCTTGTACCTGTTGACGTAGACCTCTGCGCCGCCATCGCGCGAGGTCCAGACGTGGTCCCAGCCACCCGGCGGGCTGGTGGTGGCCGCGGCCGTGCCGGTGGTGGTCAGTGCTGATGCCGCGGTGACCGCGAGTGTGGCGGCGGTGAGCATGGTCTTGCGGAGCTTCATGGTTCCTCCCCAGTGGACACGATCGGGGGGAAAGTACCAGACCCGTCAGGCCACCGACGCCGGTTCAGCGAGCGTTGAGGAAGCGGCCGACGTGGTGCGGACCGTTACCGGTACCGAACTCGACCTCGATCTCCCGGCCTTCGATCAGGTCGTACACGCCCTTGTCCTTCTCGCTGCGCTCGGCGCAGCTCCCCAAGCCGCCCTTGGCCCACACGGTGTACTTCCACTGCCCTCCGGAGCTGACCTTCACGTACACCGGTTGACCATCTGCCTTCGTGTCGCACACCTTGATCACGTCCCCCGTTTCCTCGGCGTACACCGTTGCGTCGCCCCCGGCCCAGACGTGGTCCCAGCCGCCGGCCGGGCTGGTGGTGGCGGTGGCCGTGCCGGTGATGGTCAGTGCCGATGCCGCGGTGACCGTGAGTGTGGCGGCGGTGAGCATCATCTTGCGGAACTTCATGCTTCCTCCAAGTGGACACGATTGGGCCGAGAGTGCCGGGGTTCGCCACCGGACACCGGGTCGGCGGTTGTTGAGTTCCGGGAGTTACGTGGACGTTCGCCGTGGTGGTGTCGTGAACGAGCACGACGCGCCGGCGTGCGGTGGACGGAAGGGCCGGGAAGTCCGCACCCCGGCCGGCTTGCGCCGGATCAGCGGCTGGTGAAGCTCACCGAGGTGCCGTCTGGCGCGGTGCCCCAGAAGTGCAGGTAGACTCGCCTCCCTTTGGGGAGGATGTACGGCTTCCCCTGGGATGCGCTGTGCGTGACGCAGCTCCCCAGGCCGCCTTTCACGTCTACGGTGTAGACGGGATTGCGCGATGATCCCTCGACAAACACGTCCATGTGTGCGGGTTTTCCATTTGCCCTGATGTCGCACAACTTGATCACGTCATTGCGTTCCTGGACGTAGATCTGTGCGGCGTGGTCCTCCGCGGTGTAGACGTGGTCGTAACTGCCGCCGGGCGGGTCGGTGGTGGCGGTGGCCGTGCCGGTGATGGTCAGTGCCGATGCCGCGGTGACCGCAAGTGTGGCCGCGGTGAGCATCGTCTTGCGGAGCTTCATGGTCCCTCCAGTGAAAACGATACGGCTGAAGCTAGCGGACCCGGGAACAATCCGACAAGAGGATCGTTCAACAACTTCGCGTCCCGCCTCCGCGAGGAGTCCCCTCAGGCGCGCCGGATGTGAGAGGGTTAGGCCTGTGATGCGGATCATGGGTCGCTCCCAGTCGCTGCTCGCCGCGTTAACCGCCTGCCTGGTCCTCGCGGGGTGCGGTTCCGGGCCGAGCCAGGTGGGCGCCGCCGTCCTCTTCGCCGACCACGAGATCACCGTCGACCAGGTGCAGGACCTGCTGGACAAGGCGGTGCGCGAACAGCCGGCCGCCCAGCAGCTGGCCCAGCAGCACAAGCTGGACCTGGTCGGCCGCGAGATCGTGCGTCAGGTGGTGCTGCACGACGTGCTCGCCCGCGTCGCGCAGCGCGAGGGTCTGGTGCCCGACCAGCAGGCGCTGGACCAGTTCCTCGCCGACGACCCGCTGGCCGAGCCGGTGTCCGGCACGGGCGCCGATCCGTCACAGCTGGCGCCGCAGGTCGTCAACCGGGTGCGCGACCACCGCGAGGTGATCATCGACAGCCTGCTGTTGCAGGCGCTCGGGCAGAAGTACTTCGACCGCACGAGCGTCACCTTCGACTACACCTCGGTGACCTCGGACGGCGGTGTGGACCGGCGCGCGAAGGCCATCGACAAGGCCGAGCAGATGGCGGCGGGCCCGGCCGCGGCCGCCGACGTGATCCGCGCCGACGCGGCTGCGGGGGAGCGGACCAGCGTCGGCGAGGTGGTGCCCGCCGCGCAGGCACCGGATCTGGCCACGCTCGTCCTGTTCGGCGTCCCGCCCGGCACGGTGGTGGCGTTCCAGCCGAGCCAGGAACAGCAGGTGTGGATCGTCGCGATCGTTCGGGCGCGCGACCTGAACGCGCCGCCCTCCGGTGAGCAGGCGATGCAACCGTCGCCGGCTCAGCTCGCCGCGATCGGGCGGCGACTGCTCCAGCCCGACGTCGACCAGGCCGGCGTGCGCATCAATCCGCGCTACGGCGTGTGGGATCCTGTGGCCATGAACCTCGCCCCGAGCAGCGCCGAGACCACCGGGGCCGTCCTGCCGGTGAAGGGTGCCGCGCAGCCGTGACGGTCGTGCTCCTGCCGTACCCGGACGCCGGGATCCCGCCGGCCGCCGTGCCGTTCCTGCGCAGCGCCCAGGCGGTCTACGCGTCGGGCATCGACGGCGGGCTGGCCGATCTGCTGGGCGCGAAGCCCGCGCCGGACGACCTGACCGCGGAGCCTGGGCCGATCGTGCTGATCGCGGCGGACGAGACCGATCCCGCGGTGGTCGCGCTGGTGCGCGCCGGGTCGCGGGTGATCGCGCAGCCCGCCGGGTCGGGCCTGGTCGAAGCGGCGCAGGTGATGGACCGGCTGCGCTCGCCGGGCGGCTGCCCGTGGGACGCCGAGCAGACCCACGACTCGCTGCGGCAGTACCTCGTCGAGGAGACCTACGAACTGCTGGACGCGATCGAGGAGCGTGACCGCGCCGCGCTGCGCGAGGAGCTGGGCGACGTTCTGCTCCAGGTGCTCTTCCACGCCCGCGTCGCGGCGGAGGACACCGGCGACCCGTTCGACATCGACGCGGTGGCGTCCGGGCTGGTGGCGAAGCTCGTCGGGCGGCACCCGCACGTGTTCACCGACGCCGAGCGCGTGCACACCGCCGCGCACCAGCAGGTGCGCTGGGAAGAGCTCAAGCAGGCCGAGAAACAGCGCGAGTCCAGTGTGGACGGTGTGGCGCTGGGGCAGCCGGCGGTGGCGCTGGCCGGGAAGCTCGGGCAGCGCACCGGCCGGGCCGGGGTGCCCGCGGACCTGTTCCCCGGCGGCGACTCGCCCGCCGAGCAGGTGTTCCGGCTGGCCGCGCAGGCGCGCCGGGACGGGGTCGACCCCGAGGGTGAGCTGCGCGCGGTGGCGAAGCGGTTCGCGGCGGACGTGCGGGCGGCGGAGCGGTCGGCCCGTGCCGCCGGTCTCGATCCGGCGGCGATGGACGCCGGCGCGTGGCGGGCTCACTGGCCTCAGCCGAACAGCGACTCGCCCCAGTAGCCGGTCTCGGTCACGCCCGGCGGCACCGCGAACAGGGCCGAGCCGGTGTGCTCCAGGTACTCCATCATCGCGTCCTTGGCCGAGAGCACCTTCTGCATCGGCACGAACTGGGTGCGCGGATCGCGGTTGAAGCAGATGAAGAACAACCCCGCCTCGAGGTGCCCGACCCCGTCGGACCCGTCCACGAAGTTGTAGCCACGCCGCAGGATCCGGACACCGTTCAGGTTCTCCGCGGACGCCAGCCGGATGTGGGCGTCGGCCGGGACCAGCGGTTCGCCGTTCGCGCCGCCGACGTGCAGGTCGACCGGGTCGAACTCGGCCGACTGGCCCAGCGGTGCGCCGGTGCCCTTCGTCCGGCCGACGATCTGTTCCTGCTCACGCAGCGGCGAGCGGTCCCACGTCTCGATGTGCATCCGGATGCGGCGGGTGACCAGGTAGCTGCCGCCGGCCATCCAGTCCGGGCCGTCGCCCGGCGCGACCCACACGTGCTGCGCGAGTGCGTCGGTGTCCTCGGCCTTGAGGTTGTTGGTGCCGTCCTTGAAACCGAACAGGTTCCGCGGGGTCACCTGTGAGCGCGAGGTCGACGCGCTGCGCCCGAACCCGAGCTGCGACCAGCGCACCTCGGTGGTGCCGAAGCCGAGCCGCACCAGGTTGCGCACCGCGTGCACGGCCACCTGGGGGTCGTTGGCGCACGCCTGGATGCACAGGTCACCGCCGCTGCGGGCGGGGTCCAGGTTGTCCTTCGGGAACGCCGGCAGGTCGGCCAGCGCCGGCGGGCGCCGGTCCGCGAGCCCGAACCGGTCGTCGAACAACGACGGCCCGAACCCGATCGTCAGCGTCAGCGACGCGGCGGGCAGGTCCAGGGCCTCACCGGTGTCCCCGGGCGGGGCCGCGGCCGAACCGCCGACCGCACCGTTCGGCACGACCTCCTGGCCGCCAGTCATCCGGCGGGCTGCGTCGGTCCACTTGCGCAGCAACGACACCAGCTTCGCCCGGTCCTTCGTCGTCACGTCGAGCGCCGCGAAGTGCAGGTGTTCCTGGGTGGGCGTGACGATGCCGGCCTGGTGCACGCCGTGGAACGGCACGAGGTCCGGGGCGGCGTGCGCCTCGGGACCGGACAGTGCGTGGTCCAGCCCGGCGCCGGCCGCCGCGCCGGCGCCGGCGAGGGCGACGCCGGCACCCGCGAACCCCAGCAGACGACGGCGGGACACCTGGGTCATTGCGCGACGACCTCCGCGACCTTGCTCAGCGGCTCGCCCAGCGCGTCCACCGCGGAGGCGAATTCCCGGATCTGGTCCTGGGTGAGCTCGGTGTAGTACTTGAACCCGTCACCGGAGCGCTGCTTGTCCAGCAGCGTCTGCACGTTCTTGACCTGGATGTCCACTTCGGACACCAGCTGCGGGTCCCGTTCCTGCAGCACCGGGCGCAGCGACTGGATGGCAGCCTTCGAGCCGTCCAGGTTCGCCTGGAAGTCCCACAGGTCGGTGTGCGAGAAGGTTTCCTCCTCGCCGGTGATCTTGCCGGTGGCGACCTCGTCGAGCAGGCCCTTGGCGCCGTTGGCCAGGTCGAGTGCGGACAGCTGGATCGTCTTCGCCTGGTTCACCAGGGTGGTCACGTCGGTGACCAGCTTGTCGGCGATCTGCCCGCTGTCGGGCTGCAGGCCGGTGACCCACAGGTCCTTCTCCAGCCGGTGGAAACCGGTGAACTGCTGACCCTCCTCCAGGTCGGCCTCGCGGACGTCGATGGCCGGGTCCAGCTCGCCGAACTTCTCCGCGACCGGTTCGATGCGCTCGTAGTAGGTGCGGGTGGGCGCGTAGCGGGCCTTGGCGTCGGCGACGTTGCCGGACTTGACCGCGTCGGCGAACTTCTGCGTCTCGGTCAGCAGCGCGTCGCTCTGGCTGGCCACGTACGTCGCGTAGCTCTTCGTCGCGTCGGCGAGCTGCGTGTTCGTGTCGGTCTTCCGGCCGGCACCGCCGGTGACGGTGAACGCGCCGCGGATGCCGTCGCCGCTCATGCCGGGCTTGCACGCGGTCTGGTAGGTCCCGGCGTCGGGCACCTCGATGGTCAGCTTGCGGGTCAGGCCGGGGGCGATGTTCTCGACCTCGCCCATGATCCGGTCACCCTGGGCGTAGAGGTAGAACTCGGTGACCTTGGTGCCCTTGTTCGTCACCTCGAACGACAGGTTCCCGGCGTTCGCGGTGGTCGCCGACACCGTGCACGCGGTGTCGGTGGCCTCGACGGTGATCGGGCCGCCCGCCGCTGCCTTCTGGTCACCGCCGGAGCAGGCGGACAGGGCGAGCAGCGCGGCCGATCCCGCGACAACGAGGGGGGTCTTGCGCAAGGTCACTCCTTGGTACCGGCCACCACGGGGGTGGTCTTGACAGCGGGCCGCCGCAGGAACAGCGGCAGCACGATCGCGACGTAGGCGACCCAGGCGACCGCCTGGAGCACCGTGGTCTGTTGCGAGTAGTTGAAGATGCCCTTGAGCAGCGCGCCGTACCACGAGGTCTCGGGGATGGCGGCGGACGCGTCGAAGGCGAGGGTGTGCAGGCCGGGCAGGAAGCCGGCTTCCTGCAGGTCGTGCAGGCCGTAGCCGAGCACACCGGCGGCGACGAACACGAGCAGCACGCCCGTGATGGTGAAGAACTTGCCCAGGTTGAACCGGATCGCCCCGCGGTAGAGGCCGTAGGCGAGGGCGATTGCGACGGCGATGCCGACGGCGAACCCGATCAGCGGCTCCGTGGTGCCGCCCTGTGCGGACTGCACGGCGGCGTAGAAGAAGACGGCGGTCTCCAGCCCTTCGCGGCCGACGGCGAGGAACGACAGGAGCAGGACCGCGAGCGGACCGATCGCGAGCGCGTTGTCCATCTTGCCGCGCAGCTCGGCGGCGATGCTCTTGGACGCCTTGCGCATCCAGAAGATCATCGCGGTGACGAACCCGACGGCCACGATCGACAGGCTGCCGCCGAGCAGCTCCTGCTGTTCGAACGACAGCTGGGCCGTGGTGAAGGTCAGGACCGCGCCGACGCCGACCGAGAGGACGACGGCCGCCGCGATGCCCGGCCACACCCAGCGCAGCGCCGAGCGCCGGTCGGTCCGGACGAGGAACGCGACCAGGATGCTCACCACCAGGGCGGCCTCCAGGCCCTCCCGGAGGCCGATGAGCAGGCTGGAGAACAACAACGGACGGCCTCCTTGGACGCATCGGACCGGTCTAGGTTTAGGTAAGCCTTGCCTGAAAGTCCAGCCCGACCATCCTCGCTTGATCGGGGTAACCGGTCAAATCGGGCGTCACTCCGCGCATTTTCGCAGTTCAGGGCGCGGCAAGGGGCTCCATAACGAAGTGGTGTGATCCGTCCGTCAGGAAGTCTGGATAACCTGTTCGGGTGGCAGAACCCACTCAGCCGGGGGACGCCCGGATCCGGCGCTTCTCGTCCCGGTTGCTCCTCGGGGCGGCGGTGACCGGCACCGGGCTGGTGCTCATCCTGACCATCGGCGTGACCCGTCCCGCGGAGGCCCCGCGGCCGGTCGTCTCCCAACCGGCCGTGGCCACGGGGACGCTCGAAGCGCCGCCCGGCGCGACCGCCCCACGCCCCGCCAGGGCCGCGCCGCAGGACCGGCCGCGTGAGTCCGACCGCAAGGCGCTCGACGCCTGGTCGACCGAAGTGGCCGGCGCGACCGGGCTGCCGCCGCGGGTGCTCACCGGCTACGGCCGGGCGGAGATGTGGATGCGCGGGGAGTGGCCGGGATGCCACCTGTCCTGGGCCACGCTCGCCGCGATCGGCGAGGCGTCCGCGGTCGGCTCCGGCCCGCTGCGCGTGCCCGAGGAGACCTGGAAGCAGTGGGCGGCGCGCGCCACGCGCGACGGCAGGCAGGCGGACCCGGCGGACATCGACGACGCGGCACTGACCACGGCCCGCTCGCTGTGCTCGACGGGCGCCGACCTGGCCACCGCGCCCGGCTGGTGGGCCGCGATCACCGGCGCACCCGCCCTCGCCCCGGCCGCCCGGCACGTCTTCGACATCGCCACGAACCTCGCCGGCGCCGCCCCCCGCTAGTGGACGGCCCGAGCCGCGCGATCAGCTCTCCTGCAACCGAACCCGGGCATTGACCTCGGACAACGCGTCCTGGTACTCGGGCACCGGGTTCATCGCCCAGGCCATGCGCAGCTGTCCCAGCGCTTCGACCAGCCGGCCCAGCCGTTGCAGCGTGCGGCCCAGCACGAAGCGGGCGTAGTGGTCGGACGGATCGAGTTCCAGCACCCGCGTCAACGCCTGCTCGGCGCGGTTGAGCTGGGCGGAGTGGAAGTAGGCGCGCCCGGCGAGCAGCTGGACGCTGGGCTTGTCCGGTTCGCTCTCCAGCACCGGCTGCAGCGCCTTGAGGGCGTCCAGCGGACGCCGCTTCTCGACGAGATCCTCCGCCTCGCGAAACGCGTGCAGCGGGTGCAGGCCTGCTGGTCCCCGCGGGGTTTCTGCCTCATCCATCTTCTGATCGACGTTACCCCCGGCGCGCCCGTTTCGGCAGGGGCGATCAGGGTGGCCGGCGGCGGCATGATGCACTAACCGGTCATGAGCGAAGAACCGCGGTATCTCGGACTCTCGCCCTACCTGTACTACACCGACGCCACGGAGGCGCTGGACTGGCTGGTGCGCGTGTTCGGCTTCACGGAGAAGGTCCGGTACGTCGACGCGTCCGGCCACGTCTTCCAGGCCGTGGTGGCCGCCGGTGACGCCGAGATCGTGCTCGCCGCGGTCGGCGCCGACTACTGGGAGACCAAGGGCGTCGACCGGCCGGTCGGGCAGCTCAACGTCGTGTACGTGCCCGACGCCGACGCGCAGTACGAGCACGTGTGCACGGCCCTGGGGGAGGGGTGCGACGTACCGCCACCGCAGGACCAGCCCTACGGCGCGCGGGTGTTCACGGTGCTGGACTGCGGGGGCAACAGCTGGACGTTCTGGCAGCAGATCTCCGACACCGCCGACCTGCCGTCGGGATGGCAGGAGGTCCGCGCCGGCCAGTGACGCGTGCCTCCACCGGGTGAACGGCGATGGCCGCTACGCTGGTCGCGTCTTCGCTGGACAAACCGATGAGGAGCAGGTGTGGCGGTCATTGAGCAGGTAGGCGCGCGCGAGATCCTGGACTCGCGTGGCAACCCGACCGTTGAGGTGGAGGTGGCTCTCGACGACGGCACGCTGGCGCGGGCCGCCGTTCCCTCGGGCGCGTCCACCGGCGAGCACGAAGCCGTCGAGCTGCGCGACGGCGACCCGAAGCGCTACAACGGCAAGGGTGTCGAGCGCGCGGTCGCCGCGGTCCTCGACGAGATCGGTCCCGAGCTGACCGGGGTCGACGCCGTGGACCAGCGGATCGTCGACCAGAAGCTGGTCGACCTGGACGGCACCCCCGACAAGTCGCGGCTGGGTGCCAACGCCCTGCTGGGTGTTTCGCTGGCCGTCGCGAAGGCCGCCGCCGAGTCGGCCGAGCTGGAGCTGTTCCGCTACCTGGGCGGGCCGAACGCGCACGTGCTGCCGGTGCCGATGATGAACATCCTCAACGGTGGCGCGCACGCCGACACCGACGTGGACATCCAGGAGTTCATGATCGCCCCGATCGGCGCGGAGTCCTTCCGCGAGGCGCTGCGCTGGGGCACGGAGGTCTACCACTCGCTCAAGTCGGTGCTCAAGGGCCGCGGCCTGGCCACCGGTCTGGGTGACGAGGGCGGGTTCGCGCCGAACCTGTCCAGCAACCGCGAGGCGCTGGACCTGATCACCACGGCGATCGAGAAGGCCGGGTACACCCCGGGCCGCGACATCGCGCTGGCCCTGGACGTCGCCGCCACCGAGTTCTTCTCGGCCGGTTCCTACACGTTCGAGGGGAGCAAGCGGACCGCCGAGCAGCTGGCGGCCTACTACCAGGAGCTGGTGGAGGCGTACCCGCTGGTGTCGATCGAGGACCCGCTGTCCGAGGACGACTGGGACGGCTGGGTGGCGCTCACCCAGCAGATCGGCGAGCGGGTCCAGCTCGTCGGGGACGACCTGTTCGTCACCAACCCGGACCGGCTGGAGGACGGCATCAACCGCGGCGCCGCGAACGCGCTGCTGGTGAAGGTCAACCAGATCGGCACGCTGTCGGAGACCCTGGACGCGATCGCGCTGGCCACCTCCAGCGGCTACAAGTCGATGATGAGCCACCGCTCGGGCGAAACCGAGGACACCACGATCGCCGACCTCGCGGTGGCGACCGGTGTCGGCCAGATCAAGACCGGTGCCCCGGCGCGCAGCGAGCGCGTCGCGAAGTACAACCAGCTGCTGCGCATCGAGGAGGCCCTCGGTGACGCCGCCCGCTACGCCGGTGAGCTGGCCTTCCCGCGGTTCTCGACGGAGAGCTGACCGGGGTAGATGACGCAACGCGGAACCCAGCGCGCGCGGCGCCCCCGCCGCACGGAGGGCTCACCGGCCCGACGTGCGGAGGGGGCGCCCGCGCGCCGTCCGCAACTGGCCCGGCGGGTGGCCGCCGGGAAGGCGCGGCTGCGCCGCGGCCCGGGCGGCCAGGGCGCCGCCGCAGCGCGCGTGCTCGGCATGTCCACCACGCGCCGGGCCGCGGTGCTCGCGATCGTGGTGTGCGCGCTGGCGTTCACCGTCGCCGTGCCGTTGCGCACCTATCTCGCGCAACGGGCCGAGGTCGCCGAGCAGGAGCAGCGGCAGGCAGAGCTGAAGCACGACGTGGCGCTGCTGGAGCAACGCAAGGCCGCGGTGTCGGATCCGGCGCAGGTCGAGGCGGAGGCCCGGCGGCGGCTGCGGTACGTCATGCCGGGCGAGACGCCCTACGTCGTGCAGCTGCCGGAGGACGCGCCGAAACCGCAGGAGCCGGCGAAGCCCGATCCGGTGGTCTCCGGCGGTGGGGCGTGGTACCAGCAGTTGTGGAGCACCGTCGGCGGCTGACCGGGTGGCGCTTGCGACAATGGGGCGGTGAGCAAGACGGACCTGCCCTCGTTCGAACCGGTCACCGAGTCCGACCGGCTCATCATCTCCGAGCAGCTCGGCCGTCCCGCGCGTGCGCTGCGGGCGGTCGCGGCGCGCTGTCCGAGCGGGCACCCGTCCGTCGTGCAGACCAACCCGCGGCTGGAGAACGGCACCCCGTTCCCGACCCTGTACTACCTGACCTGCCCGCGGCTGACTTCGCTGGTCGGGCGCCTCGAGGCGTCCGGGATCATGAAGGAGATGACCGACCGGCTGGCGGTGGACGAGGAGCTGGCCGCGGCCTACCGCCGTGCGCACGAGTCGTACCTGGCACAGCGGGACGCCCTCGAGCCGCTCGGACACCAGGTGACCGCGGGCGGCATGCCCGGACGGGTGAAGTGCCTGCACGTGCATCTCGCGCACACCCTCGCGATGGGACCGGGCGTCAACCCGTTCGGCGACGAAACCCTCGAACTGCTCAAACCCGATTGGCCCAGCGGCGACTGCGCCGCCTGACGCCACCCGCCCCACTCACCCACCGCCACCAGGACCAGCAAACACGCCGCCCGGAGCGGCAAACACGCCGGCGGGAGCGGCAAACACGAAGTGGGCCGCGTGTTTGCCGTTCCGCGCGCTGTGTTTGCCTGTGCGGGCGGTGTGTTGGCTGGCGCGGGCGGCGTGTTGGCTCGTCCGGGACACCCACATCGGCTACGCGCTGAACTATCGGCTAACACTTCCGCCCCAACGCAGCGATACCACCTCTCGGTAACACGGGCTTCACACCGCGCGGTTCAGCATCGGATGTGACGCCCGCTCGGGGAGGGAAGTGGATGTGCGCCGGATCCGTCTGAAGGTCACCAACCGCAAGGCGCGCAGAGCCGGGCTGGCCAACAAAGCGACGCTTGCCGCCATGGGCGGCGTGTTCGCCGTGCTCCCGGCCGCGCTGGCCGGGAGCGGCACCCAAACCTGGACCGGCACCGCGCCCACCGAGCAGAACCGCCCGGTCGGCCTCGTGCAGGGCGTGCCGCCGGAGATGCTCCAGATCAGCGTCGACGGGCAGCTCCCGCAGCCGCCGCAGCCGGTGCTGCCCGAGGCGTTGCCTTCCGGACCGCTCGGCATCCCCGGTAGCGCGCTGAAGGCGTACCGCAACGCCGCCGACCTGATGCGGCCCGAGCGCCCGGGTTGCCACCTGGACTGGGCGCTGGTCGCGAGCATCGGCCGCATCGAGTCCAACCACGCGCGCGGCGGCTACGTCGACGCGAACGGGACCACCCGCGAGCCGATCCTCGGCCCGGAGCTCAACGGTGTCGGCCCGGTGGCCGCGATCCGGGACACCGACCACGGCCGCTGGGACCACGACACCGTGTGGGACCGCGCGGTCGGGCCCACCCAGTTCATCCCCAGCACCTGGGTTTTCTACGGTGCGGACGGCAACCACGACCGGGTCGCCGACCCGAACAACATCTACGACGCCACTCTCGCCACCGCGGGCTACCTGTGCTCCGGTGGTCTGGACCTCGCGAACCCGGCCCAGCTGCGCGCCGCGGTCTACCGCTACAACAACTCCGGCGCCTACGTGGAAACGGTGATCCGCTGGGCCGAGGCGTACCGCAGCGGCGTCGCCCTGCTGCCGGACAGCAAGGTGCCGGTCGGCGCGCCGAGCGTCCCGGTGGCCCCGGTCGCGCCCGCGGTCGCGCCACCGCCACCGCCGACGGTCCTCGCCGCGCCACCGGCGGCGCCGTCGCCGTCGCCGTCGCAGACGGCGGCCCGGTCGGACGGCAGCAGCACCACCACGACGACCCCCTCGACCACCCCGACCACACCGGCCACCACCACTACGACCACCACTACGACGACGACCACCACGACGACCACCACGACCGTGCCGCCGACGTGCGCGACCAGCACCACGCCGACGTCGACGACAACCACCACGACCACACCCACCTCGACGACGCCGCCGTGCGAACCTCCGGTCACCGGCCCGGCGACCTCCACCACGGGATCGACGACCGGGCACACCCCGTAGGGTGGGCGCATGCCCCGTGTTGCCGCGATCGACTGTGGAACCAACTCCATCCGCCTGCTGGTGGCCGAGCTGACCGAGCGTCACGACGGCACCGTCGACCTGCGTGACCTGCATCGGGAGATGCGGGTCGTGCGGCTCGGGCAGGGTGTGGACGCGACCGGCCGGCTCGCCCCGGAGGCGCTGGAGCGCACCCGCGCCGCGCTGGCCGACTACACGATCGCTGCCCGGCGCAAGGGTGTGGAGAGGGTGCGCATGGTCGCCACCTCGGCGACCCGTGACGCGAGCAACCGCGACGAGTTCTTCGCGATGACGCGCGAGGTGCTGGGCACCGAGGCCGAGGTGATCACCGGCGACGAGGAGGCCCGGCTGTCGTTCACCGGTGCGGTCGGCGAGCAGGACCCGGACGACGGCCCGTTCCTGGTGGTCGACGTCGGCGGCGGCTCCACCGAGCTGGTACTGGGCGACTGGGACGGCCGGCGCGCTTCGGTGACGGCGGCCAGGTCGGTGGACGTGGGCTGCGTGCGGATCACCGAGCGCGCCCTGAAGTCGGATCCGCCGACCTCGAACGAGATCGTCGCGGCACGCGAGTTCGCCACCGGTGTGCTGGCGGAGGCGTTCGACGCGGTGGACGTGTCGAAGGCCCGCACCTGGATCGGCGTGGCCGGCACCGTCACCACGTTGTCCGCGGTGGCCCAGGAGCTGCCGGAGTACGACTCGGAACGCACCCACCTGTCGCGCCTGACGCCGGCCGACATCACGCGGGTGTCCGGGCAGCTGCTGGAGGCCGACCACGCGGCGCGCGCCGCGAACCCGGTGATCCACCCCGGCCGGGTCGACGTGATCGGCGGTGGCGGGCTGATCGTGCAGATCCTCGCCGAGCAGATCGGCCTGCGCGGCGGCCCCGCCGAGCTGGTGGTCAGCGAGCACGACATCCTCGACGGCATCGCGCTCTCGCTCGCCTGAGCTGCGGGTACGCCGGATCGGGCTTACGCTGGCCGCGCGGGACGCGGGGAGGCCGGCATGGGCGAGGCGCAGGACATCGCGGCGGGGTACGCCACCGGCGGCCGCGCGCTCGAACTCGGTGCCGTGCTGGTCGACGGCGCCGCCGACCCCACCGCGGCGGTGCGGTTGCCGCTGGCGATGGTCAACCGGCACGGCCTGGTCGCCGGTGCGACCGGCACCGGCAAGACCAAGACGCTCCAGCTGCTCGCCGAGCAGTTGTCCGCGGCCGGGGTGCCGGTGGTGCTCGCCGACGTCAAGGGCGATCTGTCCGGCCTCGCCGAACCCGGCACCGCCTCGGAGCGGACCGCGCGCCGCGCGGAGCAGACCGGCGACGACTGGCGGCCCGAGGGGTTCCCGGTCCAGTTCCTCTCGCTGGGCACCGGCGGCAAGGGGGTGCCGATCCGCGCCACGATCACCAGCTTCGGCCCGATCCTGCTGTCGAAGGTGCTCGGCCTCAACCCCACGCAGGAGTCGACGCTCGGGCTGATCTTCGCCTGGGCCGACCAGCGCGGCCTGGCGTTGCTCGACCTCAAGGACCTGCGCGCCGTGATCACCCACCTGACCAGCGACGAGGGCAAGGCCGACCTGACGGGCATCGGCGGTGTCGCGCCGGCCACCGCGGGGGTGATCCTGCGTGCGTTGTCCAACCTGGAGGCGCAGGGCGGCGCGGAGTTCTTCGGCGAGCCCGAACTGGACGTGCGGGACCTGACCCGCCAGGTCGACGGCCGTGGCGTGCTCAACCTGCTGGAGCTGGACGAATTGCAGGACAAGCCGGCGCTGTTCTCGACGTTTCTGATGTGGCTGCTCGCGGAGCTGTTCGAGGAGTTCCCCGAGGAGGGCGACCTGGACGCGCCCAAGCTGGTGTTCTTCTTCGACGAGGCGCACCTGCTGTTCGACGGCGCGTCCAAGGCGTTCCTGGAGCGGATCGAGCAGACGGTGAAGCTGATCCGGTCGAAAGGCGTCGGCGTCTTCTTCTGCACCCAGCTGCCCACCGACGTGCCGAACGCGGTGCTGTCGCAGCTCGGCGCCCGCGTCCAGCACGCCCTGCGGGCCTTCACCCCGGATGATCAGAAGGCGCTGAGCCGGACCGTCAAGACCTTCCCGGTCACCGCTGCGTACGACCTGGAGAAGGCGTTGACCAGCCTCGGGATCGGTGAGGCGATCGTGACCGTGCTGTCCGAGCGCGGGGTGCCGACGCCGGTCGCGTGGACCCTGTTGCGCGCGCCGCGGTCGAAGATGGGATCGATCGGGGCCGACGCGATCCGGGCCGCCGCCGGGGCTTCGGAGCTGCACGGGAAGTACGGGGAGACGATCGACCGCGAGTCGGCCTACGAACGGCTCGCGGCCCGGGTCGCACCACCCGCCCGCGATGAAGCCGGGCCGGCGCCGGAGGCGAAGCCCGCGCCCGGGTTCTTCCAGCAGGCGATGGAGAACCCGGCCGTCCGGTCGTTCGTCCGTTCGGCGGCCAGTTCGCTCGGACGGGAGATCACGCGCGGGCTCTTCGGCACCCGACGAAGGTAGGGATTTCGTACCGGTTCGCCCGGTCGTGGCGGTAACTTCCTCTTCACCCTGATGAGGAGGAATTCCTTGAGACCTACCAGGTTGCTCATCGCGGCTCTCGCGGTCCCGCTGATCGGCGCGGCCGTCGCGGTGCCCAGCGCCGGAGCCCAGCCCACCACACCCACCGGGCCGGCCACCGAGTTCACCGTGCTCGCCGCGGGCGGGCAGGACGTCACCGCCGCTGAGCAGGCCGTCCGCACGGCCGGTGGCACCGTGCTGCGCACCAACACCGCGGTCGGCCTGATCACGGCCGCCGCCCCGGCGGACGGGTTCGTCCAGCGCGTGTCGGCCGATCCCGCCGTGTACGGTGCGGCCAGGGCGATCGCGATCGGCCGGACACCGACCGGTAGGGTCGCGCCGAAACGGTCCGACGTGGAGAAGGAGGGCCGTCAGGCGCCGCGGAGCGGCGCCGCCAAGAAGGGCGCGACCGGCACCGACCCGTTGGACGACCAGCTCTGGGGCCTGAAGTCGGTGCGGTCGGACCTGGCGCGCACCGTGCAGCCCGGCGACAAGCGCGTGCGGGTCGGCATCATCGACACCGGTGTCGACGGTTCGCACCCCGACATCGCGCCCAACTTCGACCGGGCCGCCTCCCGCAACTTCACCCGGGACATCCCCACCGACCCGACCGGTGCGGTGGTGGACGGGCCGTGCGAGTACCGCGGTTGCGTCGACCCCGCTGACCACGACGACAACGGGCACGGCACGCACGTCGCCGGCACGATCGCGGCGGCCGCCGACGGGTTCGGCATCTCCGGCGTGGCGCCGAACGTGTCGATCGTGAACCTGCGCGCGGGCCAGGACGCCGGGTACTTCTTCCTCCAGCCGGTCGTCGACGCGCTGACCTACGCCGGCGACGCCGGTGTCGACGTGGTCAACATGTCGTTCTACGTGGACCCGTGGCTCTACAACTGCGCCGCGAACCCGGCCGACTCGCCGGAGCAGCAGCTGGAGCAGCGCACGGTCACCGAGGCCATGACGCGCGCGATGAACTACGCCTACCGCAAGGGCGTCACTCAGGTCGCGGCGCTCGGCAACGAGCACTCCGACCTCGGGGCGCCGCAGCCGGACACGAAGAGCCCGGACTACCCGGCGTCGTCGAACCACCCGCGCACCATCGACAACGCGACCTGCCTGTCACTGCCGGTCGAGGGCCCGCACACCATCGGGATCTCCGCATTCGGCCCGTCCGGCGCCAAGGCGGACTACTCGAACTACGGGCTCGAGCAGATCTCGGTGTCCGCACCGGGCGGCTACTTCCGCGACGGCTTCGGCACCGATTGGTATCGCACGAACGAAAACATGATCCTCTCCGCGTACCCGCGCAACGTCGGCGTCGCGGAGGGCACGATCGACGCGGACGGCGACATCACGCCGGACGGGCAGGCGGCCGGCGTGCAGAAGGCGGTCACCAAGGACGGCCGGGTCGGGTACTACCAGTTCCTGCAGGGCACCTCGATGGCCACCCCGCACGCCGCGGGCGTCGCCGCGCTGATCGTGTCCGAGTACGGACGGCCCGGCCGCGGCGGGATCACGATGGACCCGGACGCGGTGCAGCGCGTCATCGAGGGCACGGCCGCACGGATCCCCTGCCCGGTGCCGGCCACCGTCGACTACCTCGACGAGGGCCGGGACGCCTCGTTCACCGCGACCTGCCAGGGCACGCCGTCGTTCAACGGCTTCTACGGGCATGGTGCCGTGGACGCCTACGCGGCGGTGACCCGCGGGGCCGGTTACCTGCGCGGCTGAGTTCCCGCCCGATCGGGTGACCCGGGGAACCCGGCCCGGCGCCGGCGCGACCCGCACTTCGGACGGCGCACGGCCGGCCAGGTCAACGGGAGGTAGCTGTGAACGCGGAGACGCCGGGCAACTGCAACTGCGGCAACTGCTGTGACTGCGGCGGTGAGTACGGCCGCAACTGACGCCGGCCGGCGGACGTGGTGCCAGCGGGCACCACGTCCGCCCTGCCACCCGTCGCTCCGGACGGATCGCAGCGCCGGACCCGGCGCCTACCGGTTCGAACTGGAGCGGACGAACTCCGCCAGGTCCTTCGACTGCTGGACACGGGACGGTTCGTGCACGTACATCATGTGCCCCGCCTCGTAGTAGGCCGACTCGATGTTGCTCCGCAGGTCGTCCGGGATCTGCAGGTGCGCCAGCACGTGTTCGGCCGCGTAGTACGGCGTCGCGCCGTCGTAGTAGCCGAGGGCGACGTGCACCTTCAGGTGCGGGTTGGCGCGCATCGCCGCGCTGAGCGCCTCCACCGCCGACACCGCGCGGCCCTCGAACTCCGAGTACGACCAGTTGCGCACCACGTCCATGGACAGCACCTCGTACGGCAGGTCGTTCTGGTAGCCCAGCTCCGAGCGGACGTAGTGGTTGAAGCCGGCCGAGTAGGCGCCGATGATCCGCGACACCGACGCGTCGTCGCTCATCAGTTCGCGCCCGCCGTCCGGCTCCCACGTGGTGAACCGGCCGTCCATCCGGCCGGTGGTCAGGCCGCGGTCCCGCAACAACTCGGTGAAGAACCGCACGTGCTCGATGCGCAGGCCGACGCGGTCCACATAGGACTCGTCGAGGCCGGTCAGCGATGCGAGCTTCCGCACCGCGGCCGCCTTTTCCTCCGGCGTGAGCCGTGCACCCCGCTGCAGCGCCCACGGCAGTTCACGCGCCGCGAACTCCTCGGCCTCGGCCAGCACGTCCGCCAGCTTCCGCTTGCCGTGCTTGCCGTGGTAGTGCGCGATCGCCGCGTAGGTCGGCACGAACAGCGGGTACGGCTGGTCGTTGCCCTCGGTGAACCGGATCGTGCCCATGTCCAGCACGCTCGAGATCAGCATCAGGCCGTTGAGGTAGAACCCGTGCCGCTCCTGCAGGTGACCGGCCAGCGCGGCGGCGCGCAGCGTGCCGTACGACTCGCCGGCCAGGTACTTGGGCGACAGCCAGCGGCCGTTGCGGGACGTCCACAGCCGGATGATCTCCGCGACTGCCTCCACGTCCGCCGTGAACCCGTGGAAGTCCTTGGGGCTCTCGCCCTTCTTCGGCCGCGAGTAGCCGGTGGACACCGGATCGATGAACACCAGGTCGCTGTGCACCAGCAGCGTCTCGGGGTTGTCGACGACCCGGTAGGGCGGCGGCTCGGGCGAGTCGACGTCACCGGACACCACCCGCCGCGGCCCGAGCACGCCCATGTGCAACCACACGCTGGCCGAGCCCGGCCCGCCGTTGAACGCGAACGTCACCGGCCGGGATCCCGGCTCCGCGCCGTCGAGCGTGTAGGAGGTGAGGAACACCTCGGCCTTGGCGGCGTGCCCGTCGAACTTGCCGTCGGTGTGCACCTCCTTGCGCAGCACGATCCGGCCGGTCTGGGCGGCGTAGGCCAGCTTGCGCCGCCTGACGGTGAGCGTGTGCTGGGTGGTGACGAGGTCGTCGCTCGGTTCGGGCGCGGCCTCGGTCTTCGTCTCCTCTTCGGGGGTTTCCGGCATGGTCGTCAACCTAGCGGAGCACACTGACGGCGTGCCCCGACCGAAGCCCCGCGCCCTGACCGAACTCGACGCCGCGGTCGCCGAGTGCCGCCGATGCCCGCGCCTGGTCGCGTGGCGGGAGGAGGTCGCCGCGACCAAACGCGCCGCGTTCGCGGACTGGACCTACTGGGGGCGGCCGGTGCCCGGGTTCGGCCCGGCGGACGCGTCGCTGGCGATCGTGGGGCTGGCGCCGGCCGCGCACGGCGCCAACCGGACCGGCCGGATGTTCACCGGCGACCGCTCCGGGGACTTCCTCTACCAGGCCCTCTACGACATCGGGCTGGCGTCGCAGCCGACGTCCACGCACCTCGGCGACGGCCTCGAGCTGCGCGGGGTGCGGATCACGGCGCCGGTCAAGTGCGCACCGCCGGCCAACAAGCCGCTGCCGTCGGAGCGGGACAACTGCCGGCCCTGGCTGGTGCGGGAGTTCGAGCTGTTACTTCCGACACTTCGCGCCGTGGTCGTACTCGGCGCGTTCGGCTGGCAGGCGCTGCTGCCGGTCGTCGCCCAGACCTGGACGGTGCCCCGACCGGCGCCGAAGTTCGGCCACGGCGCGCACTTCGTCCTGCCGGGGACCCCGGATCTCCACCTTTTTGGGTCATTTCACGTCTCGCAGCAGAACACTTTCACCGGACGCCTCACCCCGGCGATGCTGCGCGACGTGCTGAGCCGCGCGGCCGCGGTGGCGGGACTCCTCTGAATCGTTTCGCCCTGGACCGGCGACCCCCGTCACAGGTGACGAGGGTCTACGAGCGGCCCCGCAGTGGGGGTGGGAAGATGGGTGCATGGCCGCAGCGAAGTCGGAACCGACTCGGATCCTCATTCTGGGTGGCGGGTACGTCGGGCTTTACACCGCGTTGGGACTCCAGAAGAAGCTCCGCGCCAACGAAGCCTCCGTGACGATCGTCGACCCTCAGCCGCACATGACCTATCAGCCGTTCCTGCCGGAAGCGGCGGCTGGGGCCATCGAACCGCGCCACGTCGTGGTGCCGCTGCGGCGAGTGCTCAAGCGCTGCCACGTGCTCACGGCGCGGGTGAACAAGATCGAGCACGAGCGCAAGACCGTCACCGTGGAGGCCGCCGACGGCCACATCGAGCAGCTGAACTACGACGTGCTCGTGGTCGCGCTCGGCGCCGTCGCGCGGCTGCTGCCGATCCCCGGCCTCGCCGAGGAGGGCATCGGCATCAAGACCATCGGTGAGGCCATCTACCTGCGCAACCACGTGCTGACCAAGCTCGACCAGGCGGCCAGCACCCTCGACCCGGAGCTGCGCAAGCGCCTGCTGACGTTCACCGTCGTCGGTGGCGGCTTCGCGGGCATCGAGGCGCTCGCCGAGCTCGAGGACATGACCCGGTTCGCGACGCGGTACTACGAGAACATCGCACCGGAGGACATCCGGTGGGTGCTCGTCGAGGCCGCCGGCCGGATCCTGCCCGAGGTCCGCGAGACGCTCGGCGTGTGGACGGTCGAGCAGCTGGAGAAGCGCGGCATCGAGGTGTACCTGTCGACGGCGGCGAAGTCGTTCGAGAACGGGCACGTGGTGCTCTCCGACGGCACCGAGTTCGACAGCGACACGATCATCTGGACCGCCGGTGTGAAGGCCAACCCGGTGCTGGCCAACTCGGACCTGCCGATCGACAAGCGCGGCCGGGTCGAGGCGACGGCCGCCCTGCAGGTCGTGGGCCACCCGGACGTCTGGACCGCCGGGGACAACGCGGCCGTCCCGGACCTCTCGCGCACCGAGTCCGACCCGACGGCCACCTGCCCGCCCAACGCGCAGCACGCCGTCCGGCAGGCGCGGCACCTGGCGAACAACATCATCAAGGTGCTGCGCGGCGGCCAGCCGACGGACTACTTCCACAAGAACCTCGGCGCGGTGGCCGGCCTGGGCCTGCACAAGGGTGTCGCCGACGCGCTGAACATGAAGATCAAGGGCTTCCCGGCCTGGCTCTTCCACCGCGGCTACCACCTCAAGGCGATGCCCACCTTCAACCGCAAGGTGCGCATCCTGCTGGACTGGATGCTGGGCGGTCTGTTCCGCCGCGAGGTCGTGTCGCTGGGGCAGATCAACAACCCGAAGGAAGAGTTCACGCGGGCGTCGAAGTCCTGACCTCCGCTGGGGACGGAGGCACCGTTCGCTTAGGCTGGCGGTGCCCCCGTAGCCCAACCGGCAGAGGCAGTCGACTTAAAATCGATTCAGTGCGGGTTCGAACCCCGTCGGGGGCACTGAACCGCAGGTCAGTGGCTTGAGGTAGGGATCGTCATGATCATCTGCCCCACTTTTACCCCACTATTCCGCTGACCCTCACAAGATGTCCTCCAAGGCTGCGGCGTAAGGCGCTGCGCGCCGGGCCCTTCACGTGGTTGCCCGGCGGCGCCGGGAGGAGCGGCGGCGGGGGCGCGGAGGCGGGCGCAGCCGGTCTTCCGCCCGCACCGGGACCAGGTACGGGCGCTTGCCGTAGTCCCGCTCGACCAGCATGACCATCGGCCAGGCCTCGCCGCCGATCCAGGCTCGGCGCGGCTCGCCGGCGACGCGGCTGGCCCGGCGGATCGACACCACGCCGCCCAGTTCCATGGTGCTCCGGTCCGGGTAGGTCACGAAGATCCGTCCGACATCGTCGACCACGACCGAGGCCGGGTGCCAGCCGGTGCGCCGCACCGCCGCGTACCGCCGGAGCCAGCTCACCGACGCCACCCCGGCGATCAGGACACCGATCAGCCCGACCGGGAGCGGCACGCCGCCCAGCCATGTCTCGAAGTTGGTGAGGTTCTCGTCCTCGGGTGTGCGGACCCGCGCGGGATCCGCGGGATCGTAGATGACGGTGACGGGGTCGCCCACCGCGAGCAGCTTCGGCTCGTCGAGCTTGATCCTCGCCGTCCGGGACGTGTCGCCGAGCGGGTAGCGCACGTAGATCGACCAGCTGCCCTTGCCCGGTGTGTACGTTCCGACCACCGTGCCGGTGACCCTCGTCCCGTGGTCGAGCCGGTCCTGCGAGTCCCGCGTGAGCTGGCCGATCGCCACCCAGCCGATGACCAACGGCACGAGGAAGATCACGGCTATCGCGGCGTTCCGCGCCGCGAACAGCAGGACGCGCCTCGTCTGCAGGCCCATGATGGGGTCGGCGGGAGTGGACGGCAGCCACTTCACCGGTTCCACGGCCGGGCGGCCGGCCGCCCAGGCCGCCGCGACTCGCCGCCGCCGGTCTCGTGCCTGCTGGTGCCAGTAGCGAGCCTGCATCCCGATGACGACAGCGAGCGCGCCGACCAACACGGCGATAGCCGTAAAGATGCCCAGGTCGCGCGACACACCGCCCTCGACCACCCCGGCGATCGCGCCGGCGACGAACACGCACACCACGGCGGAGGCGAGCGTGCAAGCGGCAAGGAACCAGTTCCTGGTGCGCCGGAATCTTCGTACGTCGTCGTCCTGGCCGGGGTCGCCTAGATCCACAACTTCGACGTTACCGCGTTTTCACAACTGAAGTGCCACGTCAGCGGCCGGCGAAAGTCCGCCCGTACCAGGCCGGACAACTCGTCACCGGTCACCAGACGGTGACTGGATCGGGAAGGGCGAGCCTTCGGCGCCGCCGGGCGCACGATCGGCTGCGGCGACCGGGAAGCGCGTTCCGGCCGGGACGACGCTGTTCGTCGCGGTGCGGGTGGGCGGTGTGGCCGGGCGCCCGGTCCACCGGAGCGCGGACGGGCACCTGAACTCGGCCGGGGTCCGCCGGCCTTGCGCGCCTGCCGACTGTTCGTGCACGTCCGGCTGGAGGACTGCACCACGCCCCGGTCACGCGCGGCGAAGCTCACCCAGGCGCCACGGCGGCGCGAGGACTCGGACCTCAAGTCCTGCGGTTCACCGGCCAACCCACCGCCAGCAGGAGCAAACACAGCACCCGCAGGAGCAAACACGGCGCCCGCAGGAGCAAACACGGCGCGACGACCGGCGAACACGCCGGTGCGTCGGCGTGTTCGCCGCTCCCGGCGGCGTGTTGGCCCGTTCGGGCGGCGTGTTTGCCGGTGCGGGCGGCGTGTTGGCCGCTCGGGCGATGGGAACACAGCTGCTGGGGCGCGTCGGGCATCCCCCGCCCGGGTGAGGCCGAACGGAGGCGCCGCCGCAGGTCACGACCGCGACGGCGCCTCCCGGTCGCTCAGTGCCCGGCTTCCTGCTGCCGGTGGTGGCGTCCGCCGGGGCTGAGGTGGTGGCGCCACCGCGCCGGCCGGTTCGTCTCGTGGCGGTTGCCGGCTCGCGAACCGCTGCCCAGGACGTCCCCGGCGGCGACCAGGCGCTCCGCGCCGTCCGCGTCGGTCATCGGTACGAGCACCCCCGCCTTCGCATCCGTCCGGCACTTCCCGGACACGACACCCACGCGCACGGTCACCTTGTCCGGCCCGTCGTCGTGGCGGTCGAGGTACATCAGCCGTTCTCCGACGGGGAAGGAGTCCGCCTGCAGCTGGTGGTCGTGGGACGTGGTCGTCATCCGGTGCTCCCCTCGCATTTCGTTCCAACAGCGGGTACCGCCGGGGTCCGGAGCGGATGGTCCGCCGCCTGTTTGCCTCCTGGCGACGACGAACCGATGCTAACCGGCAACTGTGCGGAAAACGACCCTCAGTTCGGAGGGAACCGCACCGGATCACCACCGTCGACGATGGCCCGCGCGAGGTCGGCAACGCGCTGGTTGTGGTCGCGCGCGTACCGTCGCAAGCCCTCGAACGCCGTGTCCACACCGATCTTGTACCGCTCCGCGAGCATGCCCTTGGCCTGCTCGATGACGATCCGGCTGTCCAGTGCCGTCCGCAGTTGCTGCAGATCCCGTTGCTGGATCAGGCGGAGTGCCGCTGCGCGCGCAAGTGGACGTGCGGTGCGCTCGGCATCGCCACCGCAGTCGAACAGGCACAGCGCCCCGAACACGTCACCGCCCACCGCGATCGGCACCGTGTGGACCGAGGAGTAACCCGCTTCCGCGCAGGCGGCGGAGAACCGCGGCCACGGCCCGCCACTCGATGATCCACTGTGGAGGCACTCCGCGGCGGGACCTTCGCCGTGCTCGAGCTGGAACCGCACGAGTGCCGGCGCACTTCCCGTCCCGGCAACGATTTCCGGCCGATCCCCGGGAACACGCAGCAGCACCCCGGCGTCGCGCGCCGGCCCGAGGACCACTGCGCGCGCGGCGAGATCCTGCGCGAACCGGTTCGAGTCGAAGCCGTTCGTCTCGTGAGCCAGCAGTTCGAGCAGGGCGTCGGTCAGTTCGGTGCCCATGGGGTCGCCCTCCCGTGTCCAGGCGATACCCGCGGCGAGCACGCCGAGAACTAGGCCGAACGGGTGAACCACGGTGGGTCGTTGATCCACTCTGCACCGTGCTCGACCTGCGACTTCCGCTCGGATCGGGTCAGGGCGCCAGGTCCGCCGGGTCGTACTTGCAGGAGGCGTTCCACAGCAGGAACGAGTCGATGCCGTTCGCTCGCGCACCGTCCAGCTGCGCGCGGATCTGATCGCGTCCATAGTGGACCCGCATGCTGAACGCCTGGATCCACGGGATGATCACGCTCTGCGTCCCGGCTGCCTTCTCCGCGAACGCGGCCAGCGAGCGTTGCGTGATCTCGAGCGGCTGCGACTCCGGATCGGACACCCCGTACTCGCCGGAACCCCAGTGCGACGGGTAGATCATCGGCGCGATGTAGTCCACCTTGCGCGCCATTTCCGTGATGTCCTGCCCGATCTGCGTCGGCCGGCTGACCGCGATGCCGAACACCGACGCGCCCAGGTACGCGCCTTCCGCGCGCACCGCGTTGCGGCTCTCCGTCAGGAAGTCCGTGATCCCCTGCTCCGGGGTGCCGGTCAGGCCGGGGAAGCGCAGTTGCTCGATCGGCCCTTCGGGCCGCCGCACGTAGTCGTAGAGGATGTCGTCGAACCCGGCGCGCGCGGCCTCCGTCGCCAGCGCGATGTTGTAGTCCCGCACCTCGCGGTTGGCGAAGTTGGTGAACGCGTAGTCGCCGTACCCGCCGGCCCACGGCTGCCCAGCGGCGTTCTGCACGACCCGGTCGTGCTGCCCCGACTCCCAGGAAGCCCGGGCGAGGATCGGGTCCCGGAACGCCACCAGCCGCCCGACGACCCGGATGCCGGCGCGGTGCAGTTGTTCGACGACGCCGTTCAGGTCGTAGTAGTTCTTCGCGGCGCCGATCTCCTTCGCGAGCGGGACCTGGGAGGCGTATCCGACCTCGCCGCTCTCGTCCTTGATGTCCAGCTCGATCGTGTCGATCAGGCCGTTCCGGGCCATCTGCAGCACCGGGTCGCGCAGGGCCGGAGCGGTCCACGCCTGCCCGGACATGTGCACGGCCCGCATCCCCGGGTGCCGCGCGTGCACCGGGACCCGCCCCGCGGCGCGGTTCCCGGCCGCGTCCTGCGCGCCGATCTCGATCTTCGCCGGGGGAGTCGGGAGGGTCACGGTGAAGTTGCCGAACTCGTTGACCTTGACCTCTTCGCCCTGCACCGTGACCTTGTCCGCACCCTTCGCGGTGCCGCGCAGGGTGACCGGCTTGCGTGGATCGGTGATCTCGATCGGCTGGAAGGACAGCTCCGGCGGGGTGTTGTCGACGCTGAACCTCCGGGACACCTCGGCGTCGGGCAGGCCCGGCACCTCGTTCGGCAACCGCGCGAGGAGGGTGTGCGCCCCGTCGTCGATCTTCAGCGGCGGCAGGATCAGGCGGCTGCCGTCCCGGCGGGTGGCCAGCGACTGGTCGTCCAGCGTGACGACGACCCGGTCGAGATCGCTGTCCCGCGCTGCCGTCACCCGGATGGCGCGCAGCGACTCCGCGTTGGTCGTCACCCCGTCACCGAGTCCCTGGATGGCCAGCCCGAACGGGAGCGACTGCACCACGACCGGGGTCACGGCGACGGCCATCGTGGCGATGATGGTCACGAGGACCAGGACCGAGTTCTGCGACCGCGTCCCCATGTACCCCTCCAGCGCCGTGTGCCGAGCAGCGGACGCATTCCCCGGATCCGCGGGGTCACGCCTGAAAGCATCCCTTCGGGTTACACCCTGTTGCCTGTGTGCTACTCAGGGCGCACGTTGGAAGGCGTGACACCCAAACTGGCTTCCCTCGTCGCGGTCCTGTTCCTGCTCACGGCTTGCACGACGGTGGTGGACGGCCAGGCGCACGAGCAACGCGACGCCGGCCGGCAGCAGGCGGCGTTCGTGCCGGCGGCGCCGCCGCCCGCCGAGGTCGGGGCCAACGAGCTGGGCCAGGTGCCGGTGCTGATGTACCACCGGATCGTGGCCCAGCCCAAGTCGGTCTACGACCGCACGCCGGAGGATTTCCGGGCCGAGCTGGAGCGGCTCGACCGGGAGGGTTACGTGCCCGTCTCGGCCGCCGACTTCACCGCCCGCCGCCTGGACGTCCCGGCCGGCAAGCACCCGGTGGTGCTCACCTTCGACGACGGCGATCCCAGCCAGTTCACGCTCGGCCCGGACGGCGGCCCGGCTGCGGGGACCGCGGTGCGGATCCTGCTCGACTTCGCCGGGACCCACCCGCAGTTCCGCCCGGTGGCCACGTTCTACGTCAACGCCGAGCCGTTCGGCGACCCCGGTGGCACCCGCACCATCCCGTGGCTGCTGGACCACGGGTTCGACGTCGGCAACCACACGATGACCCACGCGAACCTGCGCTCGGCGGGGGAGAGCGCCGTGCAGAGCGAGATCGGGGACCTCGACGCCCTGATCCGCCGGGCGGCACCACAGGCCGCCCCGGCGACCATCGCGCTGCCGTTCGGCATCCACCCGCGGCCCAAGGAACTGGCGCTGGACGGCCCCGGCTACCACTACCGGGGGGCCTTCCTGGTCGGGTCGAACCCGTCGCCGTCGCCCTACACCGCCCGTTTCGACCCGCTCGACATCCCGCGCATCCGCTCGCAGGGGCCGACGGGCGACGAGGCCGAATACGGTTCCTCGGTGTGGCTGGACAAGCTCGCCAGGAACCGCGCCGGTCTGTACACGTCGGACGGTGACCCGGCGCGGATCTCCTACCCGAAGTCGGACACCGACGACGTGGCGGCCGAGTTCCGCGGTCAGGTCAACGCCTACTAACGATCACATCACGCTAGGCTGACCCGCGTGACGGACCCGGAGACCCCCGCGGCGGGGGAAGAACACCCAGGCCACGAGGACGGCGCCCGGCCGGGAAAGCGGGCCCGGAAGAAGCGCTCGTTCTGGGTCGAACTGCCGATCCTGCTCGTCGTGGCGCTCGCGCTGGCGTTCGTGTTCCAGCACTTCCTGGGGCGGGTCTACACGATTCCGTCGCGCTCGATGGAGGCCACGCTGCACGGCTGCGAGGGGTGCTACGGCGACAAGGTCCTCGTCGACAAGATCACCTTCGACTTCACCAGCCCCGCACAAGGTGACGTCGTGGTGTTCAAGGGCCCCGACGGCTGGGTGGCGAACGAGGCGTCCACCGAGCGCTCGGACAACGCGGTGCTGCGATTCCTGCAGAACGTCGGATCGCCGTTCGGATTGGCGCCGCCGGACGAGCAGGACTTCGTGAAGCGGATCATCGCGACCGGTGGCCAGACCGTCCAGTGCTGCGACGACCGCAACCGGGTCCTGGTGGACGGCAAGCCGCTGGACGAGCCGTACCTGCACTGGGAGAACCCCGCTCGCCAGTGGCAAGATTCGTTCCCGCCGGTCCGGGTTCCGGACGGCTACGTCTGGGTCATGGGCGACAACCGCAACAACTCGTGCGACTCACGCTGCGAACCGCACGACGGGCCCAGGGGCGTCGTCCCGGTGGACAACATCATCGGCAAGGTCCGCTTGATCGTGCTCCCGCCCAGCCGGTGGGGCACCGTCCACTAGCGATGGGCCGGCGCCGCCTGTGCCATGAGGTGTTGCAGGAGGATCACCAGCACCTGCTTGGTGGATTCGCGGTCCCGCGCGTCGCACAACAGGATCGGGACGCTGCCGTCCAGTTCGAGCGCCGCGCGGACCTCCTCGGTGCCGTACCGGTGGGCGTTGTCGAAGCAGTTGACCGCCACCACGAACGGCAGACCGCGGCGCTCGAAGAAATCCACGGCCGGGAAGCAGCTCTCCAGCCGGCGCGTGTCGGCCAGCACCACGGCGCCCAGCGCGCCCTGCGCGAGCTCGTCCCACATGAACCAGAACCGGTCCTGCCCCGGTGTGCCGAACAGGTAGAGGATCAGCTCCGGGTTGATCGTGATGCGGCCGAAGTCCAGTGCCACGGTCGTGGTGGTCTTCCGCTCCACGCCGGTCAGGTCGTCCACCCCGGCGGACGCCTGGGTGATCGACTCCTCGGTGCGCAGCGGGGAGATCTCGCTCACCGAGCCGACCATGGTGGTCTTGCCGACCCCGAAGCCGCCGGCGATCAGCAGCTTCACCACGGTGGCGGTGACGTTCCGCCGGGGTTCAGAGCCTGCGGATGCCATCGAGAACCGCCTGGAGTACGTGTTGGTCCGGGGTGTCGGAGGGGGGCTGGGACGTCCGGTAGATCACCTGACCGCGCTCGATCAGGTCGGCCAGCAGCACCTTCACGATCGGCACCGGCAGGTCCAGGTGCGCCGCGACCTCGGCGACCGACAGCGGCCGCTGGCACAACCGCACGATCCGGGCGTACTCCGGCGCCATCGTCGCGGCCTCGGCCGGAGCGGGCAGCGCCACCACGAGCGACAGCAGCTGCAGGTCGAGGTCGCCGGCGCGGGTGCGGCCGCCGGTGATCGTGTACGGCCGGGCGATCGGACCGGCCGCGTCATCGAACCAGGTGTCGTCGTCCCGCGAGGTCATCATGGTGCACTTTGCGGTTCAACCCGTGGCGCGGCGCTCAGCGCGGCACCGACCCGCTTGACCATCGTGTTCATCGCGTACGCGACCAGACCCATGTCGACGTCCTCGGCGGTCAGCAGCGCGAGGCAGGCACCCTGCCCGGCGGCGGTGACGAACAGGAACGCGTGCTCCATCTCGACGATGGTCTGGCGCACCGCGCCGCCGCCGAAGTGGCGCCCGGTTCCCTTGGCGAGGCTCTGGAACGCCGACGCGACCGCCGACAGGTGCTCACCGTCCTCTTCGGACAGGTTGGTGGACCTGCCGACGAGCAGGCCGTCGGCCGACAGCACGACGGCCCGGTCCGCGCCGACCACCTGCTGGAGGAGGTCGTCGAGGAGCCAGTCCAGCTCGTTGATTCCCGCGTGCGTCACGTGTGTTCTCCCCAGAACGTCGGTGGTGCTCGAATCCTGTTCGCGAGCGCGGCGAGTGCCCTGCTGGAACGCCGAGAGCCTGCTACGGGCCTGCTCGGGGCTGTCGGCGGGCACCGGGCTGTGGGCGGTGGTGGTGCGCGTCGTGGCCGGCTCGTCCTTCCTCAACTGCGGGGCCAGGTTCTGCTGCCGCCGGCGGCGCGGTAGCGGCGGGCGGTCGGGCGGGATCGGTCCGGCGTGCTGCGCTCGGACCTGCGGTGGCCGGGTGTCGACCGGAACGCGCTGGTCCAGCGGCGGACGTGCCGGAGCCTGCGGGCGCTGCGGCGGTGTGTGCTGCTGTGTTGTGTGCTGCTGGGGTTCGGTGGCGGCGACCGGAACGGTGGGGCGGAACAGGTCCCCTCGGGTATCCGCGTGCCGGCCCGGTGCGGGTGGCTCGGGCGGGGTAGCGGTCTCCGCCGGCCAGTGGTGGGCGGGCGCGGCCTGCGCCGGGACCGCCGTGTCCGCGAGCGGCCTCTCCTCGGGCAGCGGGGCGAGCAGTTCGGACCGGACGAGCACGATCGCGCGGGTGCCCCCGTAGGCGGACTCCCGCAGCGTGACCGAAATCCCGTGCCGGGCGGCCAGGCGCGCGACCACGAACAGGCCGAGACGCGGTTCCGCGGACAGCGCCATCACGCTGAAGTCCGGGGGCTCCCGCAGCATCGCGTTGAGCCGTTCGGCCTGCTCCGGCTCGATGCCCAGGCCCTGGTCCTCGATCTCGACGACCACGCCCCTGCCCACGACGTCGCCGAACACCTCGACCCGTGAGCTCGGCGGCGAGAACGAGGTGGCGTTGTCCAGCAGCTCGGCGAGCAGGTGCACCAGGTCGGCCACGACCGGGCCGGCAACCGCGACCTCGGGCAGCCTGCCGACGCTGACGCGCGCGTAATCCTCGGTCTCGCCGGTGGCGCCGCGCACCAGTTCGGCCAGTGCGACCGGGTTGCGCCACTGCCGTCCCGGCCGCTCGCCACCGAGGATGATCAGGTTCTCCGCGTTGCGGCGGGCTCGCGTGGACAGGTGGTCCAGGCGGAACAGCACGTCCAGCTGGTCCGGGTCCTCCTGCTTGCGCTCGGCCTCGTCGAGCGCCTTGAGCTGCCGGTGCACCAGCACCTGACTGCGGTGCGCGATGTTGAGGAAGACCTTCTTGGTGCCTTCCCGCGTCTTGGCTTCGTCCACGGCCGCGGCGATCGCCGTCTGCTGCGCCTTGTTGAAGGCGTCGGCGACCTGGCCGATCTCGTCGTCGCCGTGGTCCAGCAGCGCCACCTCGGAGTCGAGGTCGACGGCCTCACCGGACCGCACGCGCTCGACCAGCCGCGGGAGCTGCGTCTCGGCGGCCTCCAGGGTCTCCGCGCGCAGGCGCCGAAGCCGCCGGATCAGCCCGCCGGACAGGCGCCGGGCGACGAGGAACACCGCGAGCGACACGATCAGCGCGGCGGCGCCGGCGATGATCGAGGTGACCAGCGTGCGGTTCCCGTTGTCCAGGCCGATCTGGGTCGCGTTGGAACTCTGCTCGATGTAGAGGCTCATCAACGCGTTCCCGACCTGGGTCGCGGCGTCCCGCCACTGCGTCTCGGGGACCGGCAGCGCGCTCTGGTTGCCGTGCAGGAATGCGCTTTCCACCGCGCTGAGCGTCGTCCAGGCGGGACTGGCGAGCAGCGCGTCGTACTTGGCCCGCACCGACGGGATCATCTGCGGCGCGGCCACCTCCAGTTCGGCGTGGTAGGCGCCGATCTGGCCGATGTAGGTGCGGAACTCCTCCTCGGACAGGCCGCGGCCGGCGATGCCCGCCGCCGCCAGCGCGTCCCCGCGGGACATCGCGTCGGCCGCGGTGAACAGCGGCATCGCGGTGACCCGGAGGAACGCGGTCCGGGCGTCCGGCGCACCTTCGGCCACGCCGTTGAGCCCGTTGGCGAACTCGTCGATGATGCGGTTGTAGAAGGTGTAGGCGTCGAGCGGGGTGGCTTGCCTGCTGTCCACGCGCTGCCGCATCCCAGGCAGCTGCGCGAAGTTCGCGCTGGTCCTGGCGATGCTCTGACGCACCGGCTCGGGTGCGTCGCCGACCATGTCCTGCAGCACGGAGGCCATGCGGGCGGCGGTGGCGTCGGTTCTGGCGCGCGCCTGGAGAAGGTCCGCGCCGGGTGCGCTGTTGCTCGCCACGGTGCGCAGGGTCAGCACCCGTTCGGCGCGCACCGCACCGAAGAAGAGGGCGCCCGGCTCGGCCGAGTCGTGCACCTTGGTCGCGAACTCGCGTGCGTTGACCGCCTGCACGACCAGGTAACCCGCGAGCGCCACGCCCGCGAGCAGCAGGGCGACGCTGGGCACGATCGCGATCGCGAGCACCCTCGACCGGATCGAAGCACGCCGCCTACGTGTTCCGAATACCTTTTCCAACGCTCTGAGGAGCCTTCCCGCAACTCGATGTGATGGCCTCGGCCCCCGGACCGGAGTTTGACACCGTGCACACGAACCACGAGGGGTCGTGCGACCGGGAGAGTGAACCAGTCCGGACAAGTACGAGTCAACTTCACGTTCCGTCCGCAATCGACGCCGCACCGTGGAGAAGTCGTTCACTGCCCGGGGTTGTCGCCGCGGGATAAGTTCTTGTTACCGCCCGCGCCGCCGGATGGTCCGGGCGATTGCTCCGGATGGCCGTAGCCTCCGGGATCAGCGGCTTTCTTCGGGGCGTTCCGCACCGTGATCGCTCCGGTACCGCCGTGCCGAACCGGATTCCAGCGACTGGCCCCCCAGCGCGTGCCCCCGGTCCCGGCCGGCCGCGCTGTTGATCAGCTGTGGCCCGGTTCACGGGGTGTCGCCGGCGGCGGACGCTGCCCGTCCGGCCGAACCTGGTTCGCCGCTGCCGGATCTGCCGGAATGGTGCGGACGGGCCTCTTCATCCGGTTTCTTCGGGTGGTTTCCCGGCAATTCCGGTGCGAGGATCCCGGATATGGCGAAACAGCCTCTGACCACGGATCAGCGGAACTCGTTCCTGGCCGCCGTGCTCGGCTGGACGATGGACGCTTTCGACTATTTCATCGTCGTGTTCGTTTACGCCGACATCGCGAAAACCTTCGGTATGGGAAAGTCCGAGGTCGCGTTCATCACCACCGCGACGCTGATCATGCGTCCGGTGGGAGCGCTGATCTTCGGCCTCTGGGCGGACCGGGTGGGCCGTCGTGTTCCCTTGATGGTGGATGTCGCTTTTTACTCCGTTGTCGGTTTTGCCTGTGCCTTCGCGCCGAACTTCACAGTGCTGCTCGTTCTGCGGATGCTGTACGGCATCGGAATGGGCGGCGAATGGGGACTGGGCGCTGCGCTGGCGATGGAGAAGATCCCGGTCGCCCGCCGCGGGTTCTTCTCCGGGGTCTTGCAGGAGGGCTACTCCTTCGGATACCTGCTGGCCTCCCTGGCCTCGCTGGTCGTGCTGCACTGGGCCGGACTGTCCTGGCGGTGGCTGTTCGGGCTGAGCATCGTCCCCGCGCTGATCAGCCTGATCATCCGGTCGCGGGTCAAGGAGTCCGAGGCGTGGGAGCGCGCCCAGCAGCGGATGCGCGTGACCCGCACCTCGATCCGCGACATCCTGCTCGACCCGAAGATCATCCGCCGGTTCGTCTACCTGGTCCTGCTGATGACCGCGTTCAACTGGATGAGCCACGGAACGCAGGACGTCTACCCGACCTTCCTGTCCGCCCACACCAACGGCGGTGCCGGGTTGTCCAGCACCACCGCCACCTGGATCGCGGTCATCTACAACATCGGCGCGATCATCGGCGGGCTGATCTTCGGGTCGCTGTCCGAACGGTTCGGCCGCCGGCACACGATCGCGTTCTGCGCGGTGCTGGCGCTACCCATCGTGCCGCTGTTCGCGTTCTCGAGGACCGCCGCGCTGCTGTGCCTCGGGTCGTTCCTGATGCAGGTCATGGTGCAGGGCGCCTGGGGTGTGATCCCCGCGCACCTCACGGAGATGTCGCCGGACGCGATCCGCGGGTTCTACCCGGGCGTGACCTACCAGCTCGGCAACTGCCTGGCGGCGTTCAACCTGCCGATCCAGGAGGCTCTCGCGTCCACGCACGGGTATCCGTTCGCCCTGGCCGCGACGATCGTCCCGGTGCTGGTCGTCGTCACGGTGCTGACCCTGGTGGGCAAGGAGGCCAAGGGCATCGCGTTCGGCGCCGGCGGCGCGGACGTGCCCGCGCACGGGCCGGCGCTCGGTGCGGACGGCGAAGGCCGCCGAAGCTGACGCGCGCCCCGGCCGGACGGCTACTTCGCGGACGGCGGCCGGTTCGCGGGCGGCTGCTGCTCCTCGCCGCGGGCAGCCGGGCCGGCGAGCGCGGCGGGTGGCTTGCCGGTCGCCGGAGCGGCACCACCGGGCTTGCCCGGCGCCGCCTGACCCGCGCCACCCGGCACCGCCTGCGGGGCGGCGAACACCTTCGTCGCCGCCGAAGCCCCGCCACCGGGCGCGCCACCGCCCGCCGCGGGAACCGGGCCGGATCCGGGCGCGGGCGGCGGCACCGGCGGTACCGTCTTCGTCGCCTCACCGTCGGGCTCCGCCGCCGGGCGGCTCATGTCCACCACGGACTCTTCCCGCAGCGGCTCCAGCGCGGATTGGCTGCGCGCCAGCACCTCGTCGGTCTTGCGGAGCCGTCCGGCCACCTCCGCGCTGATCCGGGACAACCGCTCGACCAGTTCCCGCGCCTCGCGCTCGCGTTGCTCCGCGCGCGCCGTCGCGTCCTCGACCAGTGCCCGCGCCCGCGCGGTCGCTTCGTCGACGAGCCGCTTCGCCTCGGCCGTCGCCTCCGCGATGCGGCGTTCGGCCTGCTGCTTGCTCGCCGTCTGCTGGTCCGCGACGTGCTTCTCCAGCGCGGCGCGCTGCGTCGCCATCGACTGCTCGAAGTCGTGCTGCACGGTGCGGCGCTTGCGCTCGGCCTCGATGTCCAGCTGGGTGCGCCGCTGCGCCGCCTCGGCCGTCAGCCGCTCGACCTCGGCCTTGGTGGCCTCCAGCGCGCGCTTGTGCTCGGCCTGCAGGGCCTGCCCGTGCGAGTCCAGCTCGGACAGCAGGTTCTGGTACCGCTCCCGCAGTTTCGTGGACAGTTCGGTGGTCGCGCTCCAGTGTTCCTCCGCGGCGACCTGCGCCCGGGACGTGATCTCCTCGGCGCGCATCTCGGCCAGCTCCACGGTGCGCTGCATGCGCTCGTCGAGGTCCTCGATCCGCTCCGGCGGCCGCTTGAGCTCCTCCACCCGGTTGCGCAGCCGCGCGATCTCGCCGCGTGCGCCCTCCAGCTCCCGGGACAAGTTGCTCGCCTGGGTCATCGCGTTGTCGCGATCCGCGATCACCCGGCGCAGGTTCGCCTCGACGTGGTCCAGGTACTGCAGCACCTGGCCACGGTCGAAGCCGTGCCACACCTGGTTGTACTCACGCCTCAACGGCAGCAGGCTGTCGCGTTCGGAGACCATGGCAGAACCGTACCCGCGCACAGCGTGTTAACACCGTCAGGCCGCGGCCGGTGTGTCACTCACCAGTGGAATCCCCTGGTCAGTTTGATCAGGGCGTTCGCCGCGCGGGACAGGTGCCGCTCGCCCTTGCCGATGCGCAGCTCGCCGCCGCCACCGGCCGCCGCCGAGTCGGGGAAGACCCGGTACCCCTCGTAGGCGATCGCGTCGACCAGGCCGGGCAGCAGCGTGTAGGCCGCCTGGATCAGGTACCCCTCCGGGGTGCCGATGTGCTTGGGCCGGTTCTTCAGCGCCCGCACCACCATGGCCGCGGCCTGGTCCGGCGATTTCGTCGGGAACGCGTCGTAGATCTTCGTCGGCCGGATCATCGGCGTGCGGACCAGCGGCATGTGGATGGTGGTGAAGGTGATGCCGTCGCCGTGCGTCTCGGTCGCCGCGATCTTGCTGAAGTAGTCGAGCGCCGCCTTCGACGCGACGTAGGCGGAGAAGCGCGGCGCGATGCCCTGCACCCCGATCGACGACACGTTGACGATGTGCCCGAACTTCCGCTCCGCCATGTGCGGCAGCACCGCGAGGATCAGCCGCACCGCGCCGAAGTAGTTGATCGCCATCGCGCGCTCGTAGTCGTGGAAGCGGTCGAAGGACAGCTTGATCGAGCGCCGGATCGACCGGCCGGCGTTGTTCACCAGCATGTCGATGCGGCCGTGGTCGGCCAGCATCTGGTCGACGATCTTGCGCACGGCCTCCTCGTCGGTGAGGTCCGCCGGGTAGACCGAGGCGGACCCGCCGGCGGCGACGATCTCGTCCCGGACTTCCGTCAGCTCCGCCTCCCGCCGCGCGACGAGCAGCGGGACCCCGCCCTCCGCGGCGACCTTCAGCGCGGTCGCCCGCCCGATGCCGGACGAGGCGCCGGTGATGATCACGCGCCGGCCGTCCAGCTCGCCGCGCGGCCCGTGCTTGCGCGCGCGGAACGGGTCGAGGTGCTCGCGCCAGTACCGCCACAGCACCGGCGCGTAGTCCTCGATCCGCGGCACGTCGATCCCGCCGGCGGCCAGCTCCTTGCGGGTCGCCGCGGAGGCGAAGACCGACGGGAACGACAGCGTGTCCAGCAGGACGGCCGGGATGCCCAGGCGCTCCAGGAACGCGTCCCGGGTGATGGTGAACCCGGGCACGTGCTCGCTCAGCCGGGCCAGCTTCAGCAGGCCGCGGGAGAGCCGCCGGTCGAGTTCCAGGTTGATCGTCGGCGCGCCGGCCGCGCGAGCGAACGCGTTGTAGACGCACACCACCGACTGCGGTTCGGGGCTGACCAGGTGGAACGCGCGCCCGTCCAGCCCGGGCCGGACGACGAGTTCCAGCAGCGCCCTGGCCACGTAGTCGACGGGGACGACGTTCGTGTCGCCCAGGTCGGGCCCGGCGAGCGGCACGTCCGGCAGCGCGGCGAGCCTGCTGATCGCGGGGAACAGGTAGTACGGCCCGTCGATCTTGTCCATCTCGCCGGTCTGCGAGTGGCCCACCACCACGGCGGGCCGGTACACCCGCCACGGCACCTCGGACTGCTGCCGGACGATCCGCTCGGCCTCGAACTTCGTCCGGTGGTACGGGGTGGGCAGGCGCTGGCCGACGTCGAACATCTCCTCGGTGAACACGCCCTCGTGGTCACCGGCCACGGCCACGGACGAGACGTGGTGCAGGCAGCCGGCGCCGATGTCGGCGGCCAGCCCGAGCACGTGCCGGGTGCCGTCGACGTTGGCCTTGACGCTGGTCGCGTCGTCGGCGGTGAGGTCGTAGAGCGCGGCGAGGTGCACCAGCCCGTCCACCTTGCCGCGCAGCCCGGCGCGCACGTCCTCGCCGACGCCCAGGCCCTCCCGGCCGATGTCGCCGTCGACGAGGGTGACCTTCTCCGGGTGCGGCCAGCCGCTGACCAGGTCGGTCAGCCGCTCCCGCGACTTCTCGCGCACCAGGAGGAACACCCGCTCGACGTCCTCCCGCGCGAGCAGCAGCGGGGTGAAGTGGCGCCCGATCAGCCCGGTGGCCCCCGTGACGAGATACCCGGTCATGTGCCTGCCCTCCGCCGTGCCTGCCCCGACCGGCTGCATTGTGCGTCAGCGCGGCGGGCCTTGACCACAGTCCTAGTGCACGGGGTTCCCCCGGTGATCACCGGGCGAGGGTAAAGTCGTCTTTACTTGACGGGAACCGGCAGGGCGCTGCCGACGTTGAACCCGATGCAGGTGCCAGTAGATCCAGGAGGATCAGGTGCGTTCCACAAGCAACCCAGCGTTCCGCAACCTGCCTACCGGCGGCGCGGGATACGGCTCCTACGGGCCGAACGTAGGCTTCAACCAGCCCCAGGGCATGCCCGGGTACGGCATGCCGTCCGGCTACGGCGGCCCCCAGGCGCCGTCGGCCGAACGCCCCATGACGGTCGACGACGTGGTCATCAAAACCGGTGCGAGCCTGGCCACCGCCCTGATCACCGGCGTGCTCGCCGCCACCTGGGCGATGTCCCAGGCCCATGCGCGCGCGCTCGGCCCGGTCCTGGGGCTGATGGTCGGCGGCATGCTCGTCGGTCTCGTGCTGTCGCTGATCATGATCTTCCGGCGGAAGCCGAGCGGCCCGATGACGCTGCTGTACTCGGCGGCCGAAGGTGTCTTCCTCGGTGCGATCACCGGGCTGTTCGAGTTCATCTACCCGGGCATCGCGCTGCAGGCGATCGTCGGCACGGCGGGCGTGTTCATCACGATGCTGGTGGTCTACAAGACCGGTGCGGTGAAGGTCACGCCGAAGCTCACCAAGTGGATCATCGGTGCGACGGCCGGTGCTGCGATCCTGATGCTGTTCAACCTGATCATGAGCCTGTTCGGGGTGAACACCGGCCTGCGGGACGGTCACCCGCTCGCGATCATCTTCAGCCTGCTCGTGATCGGCATCGCGGCGTTCAACTTCCTGCTCGACTTCGACATGACGGACCAGATGATCCGCCAGGGCATGCCGGCCAGGTGGGCGTGGTTCGCCGCCTTCGGCCTGATGACCACGCTGGTCTGGCTCTACCTGGAGATCCTGCGCCTGCTGTCGTACCTGCAGAACGACTAGCGGTTCCTCGGCGCTTTCCCGTTCCTCAGGAGGACATCCGGTGACCAGCCGGGTGTCCTCCTTGTTTTTCGTCACCCTTCCGTGGGGCGGTGATCGCCAAGGCGGCTACGCGGTGTTTGATACGAGGCGTTGTCTCGTCCCTTTACATCTGTGAGGTCCGCGTGAGCGTCCCCCCACCGCCGGTTCCGCCTGGAGGGCAGCCGGCACCGTTCGGCAACCAGCCGCCCGCCGGCAACCAGGGCGCTCCCGGCGCGCCCGGCGGGCAGTTCGGTCCGCCGCCCGGCCACCCCGCGGGGGCCCCGCCGGCCTTCCCGCCGCCCGGCCAGTTCGGTCCACCGCCCGGGCAGCCGTTCGGCCCGCCACCCGGCCGTCCGGTGCAGCGCAAGCGTCGGCCGCCGTGGTTGCTGGTCCTCGCCCCGATCGTTGTCGTCGGGCTGATCGTCGTGGCGGCCGTTGCCGTCCTGCACTCCCCGGACAGCGCGGCGGTCGGCGACTGCCTGCACATCACCGAGTTCTCCAAGAGCGGCGACACGCCGTCGAAGATCGACTGCGGCGACCAGGAGGCGAACGTCAAGGTCGGGGTGAAGCTGGACGATGCGTCGTCGAAGTGCCCCACCGGCGACTACGACACCTACAGCGTCACCGGCCGCGGCGACTACAAGCTGTGCCTGATGATCAACGCGCACGAGGGTGACTGCTTCGCCAACGTCACCTCCGACACCGCGGGTTACAAGCGCGTCCCGTGCACCGACCCGGCGGCCGAGATCGAGTTCATCAAGATCGTCACCGGCCAGGCCGACGAGTCGGCCTGCACCGGGGTGAAGGCCGACGGCGCGGTCACCTACTCCGAGCCCGCCACGACCATGTGCGCGGTGGCGAAGAACCGCGACAGCGCCTGATCCAGGACGCACGACGAAGGGGCCCGGCACCGAGCCGGGCCCCTTTTCCGTGTGCTGCCGAGAGGTCTAGCTGAGGCGCTCGATGACCATGGCCATGCCCTGACCGCCGCCGACACACATCGTCTCCAGGCCCCACTGCTTGTCGTGGTGCTGGAGCGAGTTGATCAGCGTCGAGGTGATGCGGGCGCCGGTCATGCCGAACGGGTGACCGACGGCGATCGCGCCGCCGTTGACGTTCAGCCGGTCGATGTCGATGCCCAGGTCCCGGTACGACGGGATGACCTGCGCCGCGAACGCCTCGTTGATCTCGACCAGGTCGATGTCGCCGATCGACATCCCGGCGCGGGCCAGCGCCCGCTGCGACGCCTCGACCGGGCCGTACCCCATGATCTCCGGCGACAGGCCGGACACGCCGGTCGACACGACCCGCGCCAGCGGCGTGATGCCGAGCTGCTTCGCCTTGGTGTCGGACATGATCACCAGCGCGGCGGCGCCGTCGTTGAGCGGGCAGCAGTTGGCCGCGGTGACACGGCCGTCGGGGCGGAACACCGGCTTCAGGCCGGACACGCCCTCCAGCGTCACGCCCGGCCGGGGACCGTCGTCCTTGGACACGACCGTGCCGTCCGGCAGGGTCACCGGCGTGATGTCCTTGGCCCAGAACCCGTCCGCGATGGCCTTCTCGGCCAGGTTCTGCGATCGCACGCCGAACTCGTCCATCTCCTCGCGGGAGACGTTCTTCAGGCGGGCGAGGTTCTCCGCGGTCTGGCCCATCGCGATGTAGACGTCGGGCACCTCGCCGTTCTCGCGCGGGTCCACCCAGGTGTCACTGCCCTCGGCAGCGACCTTCGCGGTGCGGGCCTCGGCGTCGGCGAAGAGGGGGTTGTGCGTGTCGGGCCAGGAGTCGGAGCTGCCCTTCGCGAACCGCGACACGGTCTCCACACCGGCGGAGATGAACACGTCACCCTCGCCGGCCTTGATCGCGTGCAACGCCATCCGGGTGGTCTGCAGGCTGGAGGAGCAGTAGCGGGTGATGGTGCACCCGGGCAGGTGGTCGTACCCGAGCTGGACCGCGACGGCGCGGCCCATGTTGAAGCCCTGCTCACCACCGGGCAGGCCGCAGCCGAGCATGAGGTCGTCGATGTCCTGCGGGTCCAGCTGCGGCACCTTGTCCAGCGCGGCGCGGACCATCTGGACGGTCAGGTCGTCCGGCCGCATGCTCACCAGCGAGCCCTTCCCGGCGCGGCCGATCGGCGAACGCGCCGCGGAGACGATGACGGCTTCAGGCATGGCGGGACACTCCTTCGGGTCGGGCTAAGCGCGTGCTTACCCACATCCTGCACCCTGGGAGCGCGCGGTCAAACCCCTGCGCGACGTCCACCACCCTTACCCTGGGGGCGTGGACTACGTCGAGCACATCGCAGACCTCGTGGGCAACACCCCGCTGGTCAAGCTGAACTCCCTCGCCGAGGGCCTGGCACCGCTCGTGCTGGCGAAGGTGGAGTACTTCAACCCGGGCGGCAGCGTGAAGGACCGCATCGCGCTGCGGATGGTCGAAGCCGCCGAAGCCTCGGGCGAGCTGCGGCCCGGCGGCACCATCGTGGAACCGACCTCCGGCAACACCGGCGTCGGCCTGGCGATGGTCGCCCAGCGCAAGGGCTACAAGTGCGTCTTCGTCTGCCCGGACAAGGTGAGCGAGGACAAGCGCAACGTGCTCAAGGCGTACGGCGCCCGCGTCGTCGTGTGCCCGACGGCCGTGCCGCCCGAGCACCCGGACTCCTACTACTCCGTCTCCGACCGGCTGGTGCGTGAGATCGAGGGCGCCTGGAAGCCCAACCAGTACGCCAACAAGGAGAACCCGGCGAGCCACTACGAGTCGACCGGCCCGGAGATCTGGCGGCAGACCGAGGGCCGGATCACCCATTTCGTGGCGGGTGTGGGTACCGGCGGCACCATTTCCGGTACCGGCCGTTACCTCAAGGAGGCGTCGCAGGGCCGGGTGCAGGTGATCGGCGCCGATCCCGAGGGTTCGGTCTACTCCGGCGGCACCGGCCGTCCCTATCTGGTCGAGGGCGTCGGCGAGGACTTCTGGCCGGACACCTACGACCGCGGCATCGCCGACGAGATCATCTCCATTTCCGACGCCGAGTCCTTCTCGACCACCCGCCGCCTCGCCCTGGAGGAGGGCCTGCTGGTCGGCGGCTCGTGCGGGATGGCCGTCGCCGCCGCGCTCAAGCTCGCGCAACGACTCGGCCCGGACGACGTGGTCGTCGTGCTCCTGCCCGACGGCGGCCGCGGCTACCTGGGCAAGGTGTTCAACGACCGGTGGATGGCCGGCTACGGCTTCCTCGAGCCGGACTCCTCCGGCGCCACGGTCGGCGACGTGCTCCGCGCCAAGACCGGGTCGCTGCCCGACCTCGTGCACACGCACCCGAACGAGACGGTCGCCGAGGCCGTTGCCATCCTGTCCGAGTTCGACGTCAGCCAGATGCCGGTCGTCAGCGCCGAACCGCCGGTGATGGCGGGCGAGGTGGTCGGCGCGGTCAACGAGCGGGAGCTGCTGGAGGCCCTGTTCACCGGGAAGGCCCAGCTCGCGGACCGGCTGGACAAGCACATGTCGCCGCCGCTGCCGACGATCGGCGCGAGCGAGGGCGTCGGCGCCGCGATGAAGGCGCTCTCCGGTGCCGATGGCGCGCTCGTTCTGGTCGACGGCAAGCCCGCCGGCGTGCTGACCAGGCACGACCTCCTGGGCTTCCTCGCCGGACGCTGAACCGGGTTTCATCGCACGGAACCGCCGGGGCGTTACGAGCGTCCACCAGTCGCATCCGATAGCGTGTGGCCACCCAGACCAACGTGAACACATACTGTCATTCCTCTCGAGGGGGTTCAAGACCCACATGAGCGCTCCGCAGCCGCCCAACCAGCCGTGGGGTGGCGGTCAGCCGCCTCAGGGTCCGCCGAGCGGTCCCCAGCAACAGTCAGACAACCCGTTCGACTCCTCCGAACCGACCCAGGTCGTGCAGCCCGGCGAGTCGCAGCAGCCGTCCGAGGGTGGTTCGTTCGGTGAGACCGCGGAGCCGACTCAGGTGGTGCAGCCCGATGGCGACCCGAACGCCACGCAGAAGGTCAACCCGGGCGAGACGTCGGGCGCGGAGTCCACGCAGCTGATGCCCCCGGGCTCGCAGTCGCCCGGCATCCCGTACGCGCCGCCGCCCAGCGCGGCCGACAACCCGGGCGCGGTGAACCCGCAGCAGGGCTTCGCGCAGCAGGGCTTCGGTCAGCAGGGTTTCGGCCAGCAGCAGCCCGGGTTCGGGCAGCAGCAGCCCGGTCCGTACGGCCAGCCGCCGCAGGGCTACGGCCCGCCCTCGCAGCCGGGTGGCTTCGCCCAGCCGACGCAGAATTTCGCGACGCCGGGTTACGGCCGACCGGGTGGCGGCGCCGGGAACAACGCGCTGTTCGGTTACATCGCCGGTGGTGTCGCCGCGCTGCTGGGCCTGATCGCCGCCATCCTGGTGCTGGTCGATTTCGGTGACGCGAGCAACTACGCCAAGCTCTACGACACCGTCAAGGAGCAGGCCTCGAACCTCGGGCTGCCGAGCCCGGGCCTGATCTGGTTCTACCTGATCATGATCTTGGTCGGTTCCCTCGCGGCACTGGCCGGTGGTGTGCTCATCGCGCTGGCCGGCCGGGTCAGCGCCGCGCTCCGGAAGATCGCACCGATCCTGACCGCGGTCGGCGGCTTCCTGCTGCTGCTGTTCGCCATCCTCTTCATGACCGCGTTCCCGAGCCGGGTGGACGTGCCCGGCAAGGCGATCATGTACCTGATCTTCGGGATCATCCTGCTGGCGATCGGCGTCCTGGGTCTCGTCCCGGGGACGAAGCAGTTCGTCGGCCTCGGCGAGGGCGGCGGCGGGCAGGCCGGCCCGGGCGGCTTCGGTGGCCCCGGCGGGTTCGGCGGTCCGCCGAGCGGCGGGTTCCCGCAGCCCGGTCACCCGGGTCAGTTCGGGCAGCCGCAGTACGGTCAGCCGGGCGGGCCGAACCCGGCCAGCGGTGGTTTCCCGCAGCCCGGCCAGTACGGCCAGCAGCCCGGATACGGCCAGCCGGGGCAATACGGCCAGCCGGGGCAATACGGCCAGCCGGGGCAGTTCGGCCAGCCGGGCCAGCCGGGCCAGTACGGCCAGCAGCCGGGTTACGGGCAGCCGCAGCCCGGTCAGTACGGGCAGCAGCCCGGATACGGCCAGCCGCCGCAGCAGCCGCAGCAGCCGGGCCCCTACGGGCAGCCCGGTCAGCAGCCGCCGCAGCAGTGGTGATCCGCTGAGTTCTCCCGTCGATGCCCCCGGCCCGGTGCCGGGGGCATCGGCTTGTGCCCGGCTGGTGCCGGCCCCCGTGCCGGCGTCGCTAGGGTGAGCGCCGACCCGATTCGATCCCCTGGGGGCGCCGTGACCAGACGCGACGACCACGAGCCGCGTCCCAGTGCCGTGACCGCGACCCTCGCCGGCGCTCTCGGGCTGGTCCTCGCCGGGGTGCTGGGGTACCTGCCGTTGAAGTTCTTCGTCGACTACGGATTTGCCGGGATGGACGGCAAGGTGCGCGTCGTGCTCGTGATCTATTCGGCGGCCGCGCTGGTGCTGCTGGTGGGCGCGCTGGCGACGTTCTTCCGGGCGGTCGCCGGTGCGGTGCTGCTGCTGGCGGGCGGTCTGCTCGCGGTCGCCGCGGTGGTTGGCGAACCGGTCCTGCTCTACCCCGGCTACTTCGGGGACTTCTTCGCGGCCATGTTCCGGTTCGCGCCCGACGACGCGTTCGTGCGGGTCGGCGCCGCGGTCGGCGGCCCGGTCGTGTTCGTGCTCGCGCTGCTTCCTGGCACCTTCCGGTACCTGCGGTACCGCCCGGCTGGTAGTTGGTAGTGGTGACCTTTCCGTCCCCTCCCGAACCCGCCGCGACCTCCCGCGGCGGCGGCACCGGCATCACCGCCGCGATCCTGGCCCTCCTCGGTGGCCTGTTCCACCTCATCGGCGTGGCCGGTGGCGCGGTGATGCTCGCCGGCGACGACGACCTGGCGCGTGGGCTGCTCACGTTCGCCGCGCACCTGGTGCTCGCCGCGACCCTCGTCACCGGCGGGGTCGGGCTGATCCTGCCCAGGGAGTTCGGCCGCGCCGCGACCATCGCCGGGTCGGCCGCGGCGCTCGCGGTGTACCTGCTGGTGCTGGTGCTCGGCGCGTTCGGCGTGTACTTCCTCGGGCTGGTCGACGGGGACGTGCCGCTGGTCTACATCGCCGTGTTGTGCGTCCCGGCGGTCGGCACGCTGGTGCTGGCGAGCCTGCCGCCCACCGGGCGGTGGGTGGCGCGCGGCTGGTCGTAGGCTGGGGCAATGACCCACGACCTCTCCTCCGCAGGCTTCGAGACACGCGCCATCCACGCAGGTCAGGAGCCTGACCCGCGGACGGGTGCGGTCATCGTGCCGATCTACCAGACCTCGACCTACGCACAGGACGGTGTCGGCGCCACCCGTGAGGGTGACTACGAGTACTCGCGCACGGCGAACCCGACGCGCACCGCGCTGGAGGAGGCGCTCGCCTCGCTGGAGGGTGCCCGGCACGGCCTGGCGTTCGCGTCCGGCATGGCCGCCACCGACGCGGTGCTGCGGACCGTGCTGCGCCCGGGCGACCACCTGGTGCTGGGCAACGACGCGTACGGCGGCACTTTCCGGCTGATCGACAAGGTCCTCAAGCTGTGGGGCGTCGAGTACGGCATCGCGGACCTGTCGAACGCGGACGAGGTGCGCGCCGCGATCCAGCCCGAGACGAAGCTGATCTGGTGCGAGTCGCCGTCCAACCCGCTGCTGGGCATCGCGGACCTGGCGGTGCTGGCGGAGATCGCGCACGGCGCCGGTGCCCGGCTCGTCGTGGACAACACGTTCGCCACGCCCTACCTGCAGACGCCGCTGGCGCTCGGGGCGGACATCGTCGTGCACTCGACCACGAAGTACCTGGGCGGCCACTCGGACGTCGTCGGCGGCGCGGTGCTCACCAACGAGGACGAGCTGCGGGAGAACCTGTTCTTCCTGCGCAACGCGGCCGGCGCGGTGCCCGGCCCGTTCGACGCCTGGCTGACCCTGCGTGGCCTGAAGACGCTCGCCGTCCGGATGGACCGGCACTGCGACAACGCCGAGCAGATCGCCGAGATGCTGGTGGCGCACCCGAAGGTCGCCGAGGTCTACTACCCGGGCCTGCCCGGGCACCCGGGCCACGACCTCGCGGCCAAGCAGATGCGCCGGTTCGGCGGCATGGTCTCCTTCCGTCACGCCGACGGTCACCAGGCCGCCCTGGACGCCGCGGCGCGCACGTCGCTGTTCATCCTGGCCGAGTCGCTCGGCGGCATCGAATCGCTCATCGAGCACCCGGGCCAGATGACGCACGCGAGCGTCGTCGGCTCGATGCTCCAGGTGCCGGAGGACCTGCTGCGGTTGTCCGTGGGCATCGAAGACGCCCGTGACCTGAGCGACGACCTCCGCTCCGCGCTGGGCTGAGGCGTGTTCCGCCTGTGGCTTGCGCCGCGGGGCGGGTAGCGGAACCACGCGTGCCGGTTAGCGGCCCACCCGCCCGCGGCTCCGCCGCTTGGGCAACCGCCCAACACGGCGCCGCAACCGCCCAACACGGCGCCGCCAGCGGCAAACACGGCGCCGCCAGCGGCAAACACGGCGCCGCCAGCGGCAAACACGCGGGTGGCCGCCGTGTTCGCCGTTCCGGGTGGCGTGTTGGCCCCTGCGGGTGGCGTGTTTGCCGTTCCGGGCGGTGTGTTTGCCGTTCGGATTGTGGCGCCGGACCGGGGAGACGAGCCTCCGGATCCGCGGCTTCGGTCGTCGGTGCGCGGCACGCCGGGAGCGTCAGGGGCGGTAGTTGTTCAGCTCGGCGGTTTTCGCCTCGCCCGGCGTGGTGCCGGTGCGGATGCTGTGCAGGTCCGTCCGGTCGACGCAGCCGCCGACCAGTTCCACGTAGTTGTCGTGGCGGATGTACTGGCCGGGATCGCCGCAGCCGGCCCGGTCCACCGTGTAGACGGCCGCGCCGGTGAGGGCCAGCGCCGAGGTCACGCCCGCGACCAGCGGCAGCAGTCCGGCCGCACGCGTGGCACGCCGGACTCTGCTGCCCGTTTCGCTCCGCGCTGGCATGGCTACTCCCGATTCGCCGTCCTGACCGGCTCCAGGGTACCGAAACCGCCGCCGCCGGAGTGGCATGATCCGGGATATGGATCTGGTGGACGTCGAACGCATCCGTGCGGCGCGGAAGCTCCTCGCGGGCATCACCCGCGTGACCCCCATGGAGCACGCGCGGGATCTGGAAAAGTCACACGGCGGGCCGGTCCACCTCAAGTGCGAGAACCTGCAACGCACCGGTTCGTTCAAGATCCGCGGTGCCTACACGCGGCTGCACGGCCTGAGCGCGGAGGAGCGGGCCCGCGGGGTGGTCGCCGCCAGCGCGGGCAACCACGCGCAGGGGGTGGCGCTCGCGGCGTCGCTGCTGGGCATCTCGTCGACGGTGTTCATGCCCACCCGTGCCCCGCTGCCGAAGCTGGCCGCCACCCGCGGGTACGGCGCGGACGTGCACCTGCACGGTGACGTGCTGGAGGAGGCCCTCGCCGAGGCGATCGCGTTCGCCGACCGGACCGGGGCGGTGTTCATCCACCCCTTCGACCACCCCGACATCATCGCCGGGCAGGGCACGGTCGGTCTGGAAATCCTGGAGCAGGTACCGGAAGCGGCCACGGTCCTGGTGCCCACCGGCGGGGGCGGGCTCGTCGGAGGCGTGGCGTGCGCGGTGAAGGCGTCGCGGCCGGACGTGCGGGTGGTCGCGGTGCAGGCCGAGGACGCCGCGGCGTACCCCCCGTCGCTCGCCGCGGGAGGACCGGTGCGGTTGCGCGAGATGCAGACCATGGCCGACGGGATCGCGGTCGGCCAGCCCGGCCCGGTGAGCTACGCGCACGTGGCGGCGAAGGTCGATGACGTCCTCACGGTGTCGGAGGAATCGCTGTCCCGCGCCGTGCTGCTGTGCCTGGAACGGCGCAAGCTGGTGGTCGAGCCCGCGGGCGCGGCGGCGGTCGCCGCCCTGTTGCAGTACCCGGGCGAGTTCGCGGCGCCGGTGGTGGCTGTGGTCTCCGGTGGGAACGTGGACCCGTTGCTGCTGCTGCAGATCATCCAGCACGGCATGACCGCCGGCGGGCGCTACCTCGCGCTGCGGCTGCGCGTGCCGGACCGGCCGGGCTCGCTGGTGTCGGTGCTGTCCCGGGTGCGGGACCTCGGCGCGAACGTCCTCGACGTCGAACACTCGCGGATCTCCGGAGCACTGGCCCTCGGCGAGGTCGAGATCGCGCTCAACCTGGAGACCCGAGGGCCGGCGCACTGCCAGGAGGTTCGCACCGAACTCCAGCGCGCCGGGTTCACCGTCGTCGGCTAGCGAGTGCCGAAGAGCTGCGTGCGCAACGCCAGCGCAGTTCGCTGGACACTGTGTCCAGTGGTCGGCCACGATGATCCGGCAACATGCGCAATCTGACCAGGAGGTCGCGGTGGACGCGCTCGACGCCAAGTTGTTGCTGCTGCTCACCGACGCGCCCCGGCTGAACGTGCTGGAGTGCGCGCGCCGGCTCGGCGTCGCCCGCGGCACGGTCCAGGCCCGCCTGGACCGGCTGACCGAGCAGGGCATCCTCGGCGGGTTCCCGCCCGAGCTGGACCTCGCCGCGATGGGCTACGGACTGACCGCGTTCGCCGTCCTGGAGATCGCCCAGGGCAGGCGCACGGCGGTGGCGGAGGCGCTGGCGGCGATCGAGCAGGTGTGCGAGGTGCACGCCACCACCGGGCAGGGCGACCTGTTCGTGCGCATGGTGGCGCGCGACCACGACGACCTGCAGCGCGTGATCGACGCGGTGGTCAGCGTGCCGGACGTGCGGCGCACCTCGACGTCACTGGCCCTGTCGACCCCGGTGCCGCCGCGGGTCCGGCCGCTGCTGGAACGGCTCGCCTACGAAACGAACTCCAGGTAGCGCTTGGCCGAGCGCTGCACGACCTCGTGGCCGTCCCGGCGCACCACCGCGTCCCACCACGCGCCGTAGATCGCCTCGAAGCGGTAGCCGGCGAGGATCTCCGCCGCGCGGCGCACGACGGCAGGCCGTTCCGGGATGAGGTTCGGGTAGCTGTACATGAAGGCCACGAACTCCCGGTCCGGGATGACCTGCACGATGTCGCCGGACAGCAGGGCGCCCTCACCGTGCTCGCCACCGGACCAGTGCAGCACGGTGCCGCCGGCGAAGTGCACGCCCAGGTTGATCAGGGTCAGCTCGTCGCTGATCCGCTTCGTGCGCCCGCTCCACAGCTCGATCCTCCCGTCCGGGCGGCCGATCCACTGCCGGTCGTGCTCGTGCAGGTAGACCGGCACGTCGAAGGCTCGGGCCCACTCCACGCACGTGGTGTAGTAGTGCGGGTGGCTGATCGCGATGCCGGTGATGCCGCCGCGGGCGGCGATCTCCCCGGCGATGGTGTCGTCCAGGTAGGCCGTGAGGTCCCAGAGGAAGTTGCCGCCCGCCGCCTCCACGAGCAGCGCCCGCTGGCCGATGGCGAACTTCGGGGTGCAGCCGATGCCGGTGATGCCCTCACCCTCCGGCCGCACGAGGGCCTCGTGTTCGGACCGGAGCGTGGCGAAGTCGGTCCACTGCTGGCCCGAGGGCGGGACGTACTGGCGCTCGTCCTCGCAGATCGGGCAGTCCTCCCGCGGCGCGGCGTACTGCATGCCGCAGGTCATGCAGATCGGGTTCATGCCGCCACGCTAGCCGCTCCGGCACGACGAGAGCGGCTGTTCCGAGCTGATTCTCCCAGCCGGAACAGCCGCTCTCGGAAGTCGTGGGCTCAGCCGGTGTAGGGCACGGCCTTGATCAGGGTGACCTTCTGCGTGCTGCCGTTGGGCAGCTCGTACTCACGCGACTCGCCCTCCTTGGCGCCCAGCAGGGCCTTGCCCAGCGGCGACTCCGGGGAGTACACGTCCAGGTCGCCCTCCGAGGCGCCCTCTTCACGGGTGGCGAGCAGGAACTTCTCCTCCTCGTCGTCACCGTCGTAGCGGACGGTGAGGACCTTGCCGGGACCGGCGACGCCGTCGTTCGCCGGGGCTTCGCCGACCTTGGCGGACCGCAGCAGCTCCTGGAGGTGCCGGATGCGCGCCTCCTGCTGGCCCTGCTCCTCACGGGCGGCGTGGTAGCCCCCGTTCTCCTTGAGGTCGCCTTCCTCGCGGCTGTCGTTGATCTTCGCAGCGATGACCGGACGATTCTCGATCAGCTCGTCGAGCTCGTGCTTGAGCCTGTCGTAGGCTTCCTGGGTCAGCCAGGTCACCTGGGTGTCGCTCACGGCCACCATCTCCTCGTCGTGCCTGCCGGACATGGGTGTTCATGCCGGCGGCCGCACTGCATCGAGTGCGGCTGGATAAAGGAAAAACACGGCCCGTCTGGGCCGTGCCGGTAGATCAGGGTACCACGGCAGGGCTGGTCAGCGCCGGTGCGCACGTCAAGAGCCGGGCATTCGGCGCCTCATTCACCCCGTTGGCCGCTAACTCCTTGACAAATACTCCGGTATGTCGTAGGAGCACCCGTACACGTCCGCGGTGACCGGCTGGTCGATGCTCCGCACCACCGCGTCGACGCGCGTGGCCCCCGGCGGGACGTAGACCTCGCGCCGCCCGCTCTCCGCGCCGCTGATGTCCCGCGTCCGCACGATGCACACGCCGGGCCGTCCCGGTTCGTCCCGCGTCACGTTGAGCGACACCGTCATCGCGTTGCCCGGCAGCTCCTGGAACGTGACCCGCTCCGCCGTGATCGGCGCGGCGCCCAGGTTCAGGTACCCGATCCACGCCACGGCGCCGCCCACGGCCACCGCCACCACGGCGTACGCCCACCGGCGCCAACGCCGGCTCGGCCGCTGGGGGCGCCCGTAGCGGCCTTCCGGCAGCGACGGGGGCGCGCTCGCGGTGCTCAAGCCGGGCCTCCGATCCAAACTGTCGTACCCCCGGGGACAATGGGGGCAACCGCAGTATCCCTCCGCGGTGGAATACGTATTCAGAAGGGGTCGTTGGACGCATGGTGGGTTCTGTCGAACTGGTGTCCGGGTCGGGATCGCGCCTGCGTCTCATGGCGGTGCACGCCCATCCCGACGACGAATCGAGCAAGGGTGCGGCCACGATGGCCCGCTACGTGGCCGAGGGTGCCGAGGTCATGGTCGTGACCTGCACCGGAGGCGAGGCGGGCAGCATCCTGAACCCGGCCATGGACCGGCCCGACGTGCTCGCCAACATGTCCGCCATCCGCCGCGAGGAGATGGCGAAGGCCGCGCAGATCCTCGGCGTGCAGCACCGCTGGCTGGGTTTCGTCGACTCCGGCCTGCCAGAAGGTGACCCGCTGCCGCCGCTGCCCGAGGGCTGCTTCGCGCTCACCCCGCTCGAGGAGCCGGTGCGCGAGCTGGTCAAGGTCATCCGCGAGTTCCGCCCGCACGTGGTGCTGACCTACGACGAGAACGGCGGCTACCCGCACCCCGACCACATCCGCTGCCACGAGGTCTCCGTCGCGGCCTTCGACGCTGCCGCCGAGCCGGACAACTTCCCGGAGGCGGGCGAGCCGTGGCAGCCGCTCAAGCTGTACTACATCCACGGGTTCTCCCGCGCGCGCATGGAGGCCTTCCACGAGGCGCTGGTCGAGGCGGGCATGGAGTCGCCGTACGCGGAGTGGCTCGGCAAGTGGGACCCGGACCGCGCCGACGTCATGGAGCGGGTCACCACCCGCGTCGAGTGCGCGGACTACTTCGAGGTCCGGGACGAGGCGCTGAAGGCCCACGCCACGCAGATCGACCCGGACAGCCGCTGGTTCTTCGTGCCGCTGGAGATGCAGCGCCGGGTGTGGCCGACCGAGGAGTACGAGCTGGTCCGGTCGCTCGTCGACAGCACGCTGCCCGAGGACGACCTGTTCGCGGGCATCCGTGAGAAGGTGAACACATGAGTCTCTTGTTGCCGGTGACGGCGCCGGTCGCCACGACCGCCCTCGTCCTCGCGCAGCAGCCGGGCAACGGCGACAACGGCGGCCAGGGCGAGGACTTTGGCAAGTCCTCGCCGCTGGGGTTCCTGATCCTCCTGCTGTTCCTCATCGCCGTCGCCCTGCTGGTGCGCTCGATGACCAAGCACCTCAAGCGGGTGCCGCCGACGTTCGACCCCGAGGAGCAGGCCGCCGCGGAGGCGAAGGCCGGCGAGCCGGGCGGTGAACCCGCTGCCGCGCGCGCTGGGGAGCCCGCCAAGCAGCCGGAGAAGAGCGAGAGCAGCTAGCGCGGCGATGCCGCGGAGGCCGTGACACCCTGGTGGCATGGCCAATCGACTCGCTGCCGCGACGAGCCCGTACCTGCTGCAGCACGCCCAGAACCCGGTCGACTGGTGGCCGTGGGGCGCCGAGGCGCTCGCCGAGGCCCGGCGCCGGGACGTGCCGATCCTGCTCTCGGTCGGCTACGCGGCGTGCCACTGGTGCCACGTCATGGCCCACGAGTCCTTCGAGGACGCCGAAACCGCGCGCCTGATGAACGAGCACTTCGTCAACATCAAGGTCGACCGCGAGGAGCGTCCCGACATCGATGCGGTCTACATGACCGCGACCCAGGCGATGACCGGTCAGGGCGGCTGGCCGATGACCTGTTTCCTCACCCCGGACGGCGAACCGTTCCACTGCGGTACCTACTACCCGCCGCAGCCGCGGCCCGGGATGCCGTCGTTCCAGCATCTCCTCGTCGCGGTGGCGCAGGCGTGGCAGGACCGGCGTGACGAGCTGCGCGAGGGCGCCGGGAAGATCGTCGAGCACCTCGCCGGGCAGCTCGGCCCGCTGCCGCCGGCCCCGGTCGACGCGGGCGCGCTGGACGGCGCGTTGCGGAGGCTGGCCGCGGAAGCCGACCGTGAGCGGGGCGGATTCGGTGGGGCGCCGAAGTTCCCGCCGTCGATGGTGCTGGAGTTCCTGCTGCGCCACCACGAACGCACCGGGTCCGCGGAAGCGCTGTCCCTCGCCGAGTCCAGTGCCGGGGCGATGGCGCGCGGCGGCATCCACGACCAGCTCGCCGGCGGGTTCGCCCGCTACTCCGTCGACGCGTCCTGGGTCGTGCCGCACTTCGAAAAGATGTTGTACGACAACGCGTTGCTCTTGCGCTGCTACGCGCACCTGGCCCGCCGCACCGGCTCCGCACGCGCTGCGACGGTGGCGCGGATGACCGGGGCCTTCCTGCTGGAGCGCCTGCGCACCACCGAGGGCGGGTTCGCCGCATCACTGGACGCCGACACGCTCGGCGAGGAGGGGCTGACCTACGTCTGGACGCCCGCGCAGCTGCGCGAGGTGCTGGGCGACGAGGACGGAGCCTGGGCGGCGGAGCTGTTCACGGTCACCGCATCGGGCACGTTCGAGCACGGCAGCTCGGTCCTCCAGCTGGTGCGCGACCCGGACGACCCCGCGCGCTTCGAGCGCGTGCGGGCCGCCTTGCTGGCCGCGCGGGACCAGCGACCGCAGCCGGGCCGGGACGACAAGGTGATCGCGGCCTGGAACGGGCTGGCGATCACCGCGTTGTGCGAGGCGGGTGTCGCGCTCGACGAGCCGGGCTGGGTGGCCGCGGCCGAGCGGGCCGCGTCCGCGGTGCTCGGCATCCACCTCCGTGACAACCGCCTGCGCCGCAGCTCCCGGGACGGCGTCGCCGGGGACGCGGCGGGGGTGCTGGAGGACTACGGCTGCCTCGCCGAGGGCCTGCTCGCCCTGCACCAGGCGACCGCCGAGCCACGCCGGCTCGCCGAGGCGGTGAACCTGCTGGACATCGCGCTGGAGCAGTTCGCCGTCGCGGGGTCCCCGGGTGCGTTCCACGACACCGCCGACGACGCCGAGGTCCTCGTGCACCGGCCCGCGGACCCGACCGACAACGCGAGCCCGTCCGGCGCCTCCGCGCTGACGAACGCGCTGGTCACCGCCTCGGTGCTGGTCGGAGGGGAACGCGCGGCACGGTATCGGGCGGCGGCCGAGGAGGCGGTCCGGCGGGCCGGGCAGCTGATCGCGAAGGCGCCGCGGTTCGCCGGGCACTGGCTGACCGCGGCGGAGGCGCTGCTGGCCGGGCCGGTCCAGGTCGCCATCGCGGGCCCGGACTCGACGGAACGCGACCTCCTGCGTGGGGTGGCTGCCCGGCGCGTGCACGGCGGCGCGGTCGTGGTGGCCGGGGAGCCGGACGCGGACGGGGTGCCGTTGCTCGCGGACCGGCCGATGGTCGATGGGAAGACCGCCGCCTACGTCTGCCGCGGCTATGTCTGCGACCGGCCGGTGACCAGCCCGGACGACCTGGTCGCCGCCTTGTCCGCCGGCAGTGAACACCGGTCCTGACTGCGCGCTACACGAGTAGCGTCAATAGCGATGTAATCAAGTAATCATCGCTGGAGGCGAGACCGATGCGGACGCACGCGCAGTGGGGTCGGGGCTGGAAGGGCCGTGGGCAGGCCGAGGTGCCGCCCGCGGACGACGCGGCGGGCTGGTTCGCCGGCCGGTTGCCCGACGGCTGGTTCACCGGCACCCCGGACATCACCGTCGACCGCGAGGAGATCCTGGTCGTCGGCGAGCTGCCGGCCCTGACCGAGGAGTTCGCCGACGACGCCGCACGCGCCGCGGCAGAGGCCGGCCGCATCAGCCGGTTCCGCGAGGAGACCCGCGAGCAGCGCATCGAGATCGCGCGGCAGGCCGAACACCGGTACCAGCGCAAGGTGTCGTGGGGCGCGCGCCTGGGCGGCAGCGAGGAGTTGTTCACCACACAGTCCGTGCCGGTGATGACGCGGCTGCGGCAGCCCGAGCGGCTGGTGCTCGACACCTTGGTCGACGCCGGGGTGGCGCGGTCCCGCTCGGACGCGCTGGCCTGGGCCGTTCGCCTGGTCGGGCAGCACGCCGAACAGTGGCTGGGTGAGCTGCGCGAGGCCATGTCGAAGGTGGACGAACTGCGCCGCGAGGGACCGGATCTGGGCTGAGCTCACCCTGCGGGATCGCGGAAGTTACGCCAGAGTAGGAACATGAACCCCGATGCGTTGACCGCGGTACTGGATGGACAGTGGGCCCAGCTGCGCCGGGAGATTCGCGCGCAGTTCGCGGACTACGACCACGACGAGCCCCACGACCTGAGCACGGAGGAGTACCGGGCCTGGGTGCTGGAGCGCCTGCGTGAGCTGGCGAAGAGCGGCTGGCACCGGCTCGGTTTCTCCACCGAGTACGGCGGGGGCGGGGACATCGGCGGCTCGGTCGTGTCGTTCGAGATGCTCGGTTACGGCGACCTGTCGCTGATGGTGAAGTCCGGGGTGCAGTGGGGCCTGTTCGGCGGCGCGATCCAGCTGCTCGGCACCGCGCACCACCACGAGCGCTACCTCGCCCGGATCATGGACCTGGACCTGCTCGGCTGCTTCGCGATGACCGAGACCGGGCACGGCTCCGACGTGCAGCACCTGCGCACCACGGCGACCTACGACCCGGCGACCCGGGAGTTCGTCATCGACACCCCCGACGAGCAGGCGCGCAAGGACTACATCGGCAACGCCGCCCGGCACGGCCGCATGGCGGTGGTGTTCGCGCAGCTCGTCACGGGTGGGGAAAGCCGCGGCGTGCACGCGTTCGTGGTGCCGATCCGCGACGAGGCCGGCGCCCCGCTGGCTGGCGTGGAAATCGGCGACGACGGCCGCAAGGCAGGGCTCAACGGCGTCGACAACGGGCGCCTGACGTTCCACTCCGTGCGGGTGCCGCGCGACGCGCTGCTCAACCGCTACGGGGATGTGACCGAGGACGGGACCTACACGAGCCCGATCGACAGCGACAACCGCCGGTTCTTCACGATGCTGGGCACGCTGATCCGCGGCCGGGTCAGCGTGGCCGGCGGTGCGATCCACGCCACGGAGCGGGCGCTCGCGATCGCGACCCGCTACGCGGAGCAGCGCCGCCAGTTCGCCCGGCCCGACGGCTCCGGCGAGGTCGTGCTGCTGGATTACCGGGCGCACCAGCGGAAACTGCTGCCCGCCATCGCGCGGACCTACGCGCTGCACTTCGCGCACGAGGAGCTGACCCGTGCGCTGCACGACCTCCAGAGCTCCGCCGAGGCCGGGGAACGCGCGCAACGGGAGCTGGAATCGCGTGCGGCCGGGATCAAGGCGGTCGCCACCTGGCACGCGACCCGGACCATCCAGATCGCGCGGGAAGCGTGTGGCGGCGCGGGATACCTGGCGGAGAACCTGCTCCCGGCGCTCAAGGCCGACACCGACGTGTTCACCACGTTCGAGGGCGACAACACGGTACTGCTGCAACTGGTCGCGAAGGGACTGCTGACCAGCTACCGCGACCACTTCGCCGATCTGAGCCCGCTCGCCACCGCCCGGCTGGTCGCCGAGCAGTTCGTCGGCGCGGTGATCGAGCGGACCGCGGCGCGCAAGGTGATCGAGCGGCTCGTGGACGCCGCACCCGGCCGGGACGACGACGGCGTGCTGTTCGACCGCGGCTGGCAGCTGAAGCTGTTCGAGGACCGCGAACAGCACGTGCTGGAGGGCTGCGCGCGGCGGCTGCGCCGGGCCGCGGAGGCGGACCCGTTCGAGGTGTTCAACGACGCGCAGGACCACGTGCTGCGCGCGGCGCGGGTGCACGTCGACCGGGTCGTGCTGGAGGCGTTCGTCGCGGCCATCGACCGGTGCGCGGACGAGGAGGCGCGTGCGCTGCTGAACCGGCTGTGCGACCTGTACGTGCTGTCGAACGTCGAAGAGGACCGCGCCTGGTTCCTCGAACACGGCCGGCTCACCTCGCCGCGGTCCAAGGCCGTGGTCGCCGCGGTGAACGACCTGTGCGCGGAGCTGCGCCCGCACGCGCGGCTGCTGGTGGACGGTTTCGCGGTGCCGGAACCGTTCCTGCGGCCCGCGATGCTGCGTTGAGCGGGCCTCGCGAGGGGCTTGATCAGCCGATCGGTGGTGCCAGGTATTCCAGCGCGTAACCCTCACCGGAGGGGGTTACGCGCGCGATGCCGGGCGAGTCGAGGTGGGCGCCGGCTACGAAGTGGTGTGGTTGGGTCAGTTGTTCGAGGAGTGTCCCCCGCGCGGCGCGCGCCTGGGACTGGTTGCCGTCGAGCTCCCAGGAAACGTTCGGCTGATCGAATTGGAGCGTGGGAACGTGCACGGTGTCGCCCCAGGCGAGAAGGTGGCCGGCGCCGCTGCTGACCTCGTAGACCGTGTGACCGGGGGTATGGCCCGGCGTCGGGATCGCGGTGGTCCAGTCGTTGATCGCGGCATTCTCCGACACGGGAACGACCCGGTCGCGGAACGACTCGAGCCGTCCCGTGAACACCGAGGTGTCGGCCGCGCCGATCCACACGCGTTCGAGTTCGGGGAACGCCTCTGAACCGTCGGGCGCGATCAGGCCGCTCACGTGGTCTACGTGCCGGTGGGTGATGGCCACATCGGTGACCTGTGCGCGGTCGATCTCCGCTTCCTCGAGCGCGTCGTAGATCAATCCCATCGTCGGGTCGTGCCACGCGTTGGACGCACCGGTGTCGATGAGAACCGACCGCGTGCCGTCGGTGACGAAGAAGGCGTTGACCGACAGCCGCAAGTTGTCGCCGGCCAGCGGGACGGCGGCCGGCAGCTCATCGAGGGCGCGTCCATTCTCATCGCGGAGCCGCGTCGGCGCCATGTCGATGTACCCATCTCGCAACGAGATCACCTGCAGATCGCCGAATTCGAACCTCGCGTGGTGCCGGCCACTCGAAACCAAGCGCATGGAACACTCCCAGAATGTCTTCGATAGAAGAACTGCTCTCCTTTAGGAGAGACCATACACTGCTGGGAGCGAGGTAGCCATCGATCAAGGAGCACGATGGTCGAGCAAGACGGATACGCAGCCGGGCCACAGCGCCGTGACGACCTGGCGGGCGCGTTCGGCGCGAACGTGCGGCGACGCCGCGAGGAGGCGGGCCTGACGCTGGATCAGCTGTCCACGCGGTCATCGGTCAGCCGGGCGATGCTGTCCAAGGTCGAACGCGGCGAGAAGAGCCCGACGATCGGTGTCGCCTCCAGGATCGCCCACGCGCTCAACGTGTCGCTCTCGGACCTGATCGATGCGCCCGCTGCGGCCGCGTCCGGTGTGGCCGTGGTCATGCGCGTGAACGAACGCCCCGTTTTCCGTGACCCGGAAACCGGCTTCGAGCGGCACATCGTTTCGGCGGCCCCGGGCGCGGGAGGAGCCGAGGTGGTGTTCCACCACCTCCCCGCGCAGGTCTCCACCGGCCTGCTGCCCGCCTATCCGCCGGGTACGGAGAAGCAACTCGTGGTGCTCGACGGCACCCTCACCGTCGCGCTCGGCGGGATCAGCGAGACCCTGAACGCAGGCGACTCCCTGTTCTTCCAGGCCGACGCGGACCACGGCTTCGCCAACCGAACCGGCGAGCCCTGCGAATACATCATGGTCATCTCGCGCAGGACCTGATCGTCCGCAGTTCGCGGTAGCTCAGGCGGACAGGGCGAGCCAGACCGCGATGTAGTGCGAAACCGCGGCGAGCACGGTGCACGCATGGAAGAATTCGTGGTACCCGAAGGTGTTCGGCCAGTAGTTGGGCCACTTGACCGCGTAGAAGACCGCGCCGGCGGTGTAGAACGCGCCACCGACCAGCAGCAGCACGAGCGCCGTGACACCGGCGTGCGTCGCCAGCTCGGGCAGCACGAAGATCGCCACCCAGCCGAGCGCGACGTAGATCGGCACGCCCAGCCAGCGCGGCGCGCCCGGCCACAGCATCTTCAGCGCGACCCCGGCCACCGCCCCGCCCCACACCACGGCGAGCACGACGTACCCGGTGGGCTTCGACATCGCCAGCAGCGTGAACGGGGTGTACGTGCCCGCGATGAACAGGAAGATCATCGAGTGGTCGGCGCGCTTCATCCACTGGTAGGCACGCGGGCTCCACAGCCGCCGGTGGTACAGCGCGCTGACCCCGAACACGCCGAGCACGGTCACCCCGTACACCGAGGTGGCCAGCACCGCCAGGCCGGACACCGTGGCGGCGGCGAAGGCGACCAGGGCGGCCACGCAGGCGAGCGCGCCGAAGAACGTCCAGAAGTGGATATGCCCGCGGAGCCGGGGCCGCGTGTCGACGAAGGACGGTGGGTCGGTCTCAACGGTCACACCCACCAGGTTACGGCCCCGTAGGTACCGCGCCAGCCAACCGTGGCCCGCCCCACGCCACTCCGGACGGCTGCGTACATTGGTTGGACGTGAGTCTTCGCTCCTTCGCGTCCAAGGTCGTCTACGGCGTGTACAGCCGCCGGCTGATCCAGCAGGCGGCCGGCAAGCATCCGCGACATATCGCGATCATGCTGGACGGCAACCGCAGGTGGGCGCGGGAAGCGGGCTTCACCGACGTCTCCGACGGGCACCGCGCCGGCGCCCGCAAGATCGCCGACTTCCTCAGCTGGTGCCGCGAGGCCGAGGTCGAGGTCGTGACCATGTGGTTGCTGTCCACGGACAACCTCAGCCGCGCCAGCGAGGAGCTCGAACCGCTGCTGGAGATCATCGCCGACGTCGTCGACGAGCTCGCCCAGCCGGGGAACCCGTGGCGCATCCGGGTGGTGGGCGCGCTGGACCTGCTGCCCGAGCCGATCTCCAAGCGCCTGCAATCCGCGGCGGCCAGCACCGAGAGACGCACCGGGATGGAGGTCAACGTCGCCGTCGGTTACGGCGGGCGGCAGGAGATCGCCGACGCGGTCAAGAAGCTGCTGCTCCACCACGCCGACGAGGGCACCCCGATCCGCGAACTGGCGAAGATCCTCGACGTCGACCACATCTCCGAGCACCTCTACACGTCGGGACAGCCCGACCCGGACCTCATCATCCGCACCTCCGGTGAGCAACGCCTCTCCGGTTTCCTGCTGTGGCAGTCCGCGCACTCCGAGTTCTGGTTCACCGAGGCGTACTGGCCCGCGTTCCGCCGCGTCGACTTCCTGCGCGCGCTGCGCGACTACGCCTGGCGGCACCGCCGTTTCGGTACTTGACAACACCCACCGTCGTCATTTCGCCCGTTCTCCTCTACCGACGGTGAGATGACAACCTGGTGAATCACCTGCTCGGCTGCCTGCACGAAACGGCCGACGCAGGTAACTTCCGAAGTGATGGCTCGTGACCTTGCGGACCATCACGGGAGGCCCTGGTAGTGGCGGTTGTAGAGCTGACGGCGCGTGAGCCGTTCGCGATACCCACGAGGGGGCCGGCACCCGGCCCTCGTGGCCCTGCGCGCTGACGCAGAAGCGACAGCGAAGAGCGGACCAGCCAGGGTGGTGCCCGGCCCAGCGAGTGTGGGCGTGGTGCCACGTCCACGAGGGAGATGCCGTCGTGACTACGCAGCGTTCGTCCCGTAGGGCCTCTGGCCGCTCATCGAATTCCGCGGAGGGCACCGCAGAACCCCCGAGTACCGTTCCCGGGCAGCACACCTACGTCCTGGACACCTCGGTCCTGCTCGCCGACCCGTGGGCCATCACGAGATTCGCCGAGCACGCTGTGGTCCTGCCGTTGGTCGTGATCAGTGAACTGGAGGCGAAACGGCATCACCCCGAGCTGGGCTGGTTCGCGCGGGAATCCCTGCGCCAGCTCGACGACCTGCGGCTCAAGCACGGCCGCCTGGACGCCCCGATCCCGATCGGTGACACCGGCGGCACCCTGCACGTCGAGCTGAACCACTCGGACCCGACGGTCCTGCCGCCCGGGTTCCGCACCGACTCCAACGACCACCGCATCCTCGCCTGCGCCCTCAACCTCAAGGTCGAGCGCACGACCGTCACGCTGGTCACCAAGGACATCCCGTTGCGCGTCAAGGCCGGTGCGGTCGGCCTGGATGCCGAGGAGTACCGCGCGCTCGAGGTCACGCCGTCCGGCTGGACCGGGATGCTCGACGTCGAGGTCCCGCAGGAGGCCGTGGACGCGTTGTTCCGCGACGGCGTCGTGGACCTGGCCGAGTACGGGCTGCCCGAGGTGGGCGAATCGCCGTGCCACACCGGTCTGCGGCTCGTCGCCGGCTCCGGCTCCTCCAGTGCGCTGGGGCGGCTGACCCCGGCGAAGCAGGTGAAGCTGGTGCGCGGCGACCGGGAGGCGTTCGGCCTGCACGGCCGGTCCGCCGAGCAGCGGATCGCGCTGGACCTGCTGCTCGACCCGGACATCGGCATCGTCTCCCTCGGCGGCCGGGCCGGCACCGGCAAGTCGGCGCTCGCGCTGTGCGCGGGCCTGGAGTCGGTGATGGAACGCCGCGAGCACCGGAAAGTGGTCGTGTTCCGCCCGGTGTACGCGGTCGGCGGCCAGGACCTCGGCTACCTGCCGGGGTCGGAGTCGGAGAAGATGCAGCCGTGGGCGCAGGCGGTGTTCGACACGCTCGGCGCCCTCGTCAGCCAAGAGGTGCTGGACGAGGTGTTCGACCGCGGCATGCTCGAGGTCCTGCCGCTGACGCACATCCGCGGCCGTTCGCTGCACGACTCGTTCGTCATCGTGGACGAGGCGCAGTCGCTCGAGCGCAACGTGCTGCTCACGGTGCTGTCCCGGCTGGGCACGGCGTCCCGCGTGGTGCTCACGCACGATGTGGCGCAGCGCGACAACTTGCGCGTCGGCCGCCACGACGGGGTGTCGGCGGTGATCGAGAAGCTGAAGGGCCACCCGCTCTTCGCGCACGTCACGCTGACCCGCTCGGAGCGGTCGCCCATCGCGGCGCTGGTCACCGAGATGCTCGAGGATCACGGCTGAGTTCCGTGCGGGCCGCCTCCTGCCGGGGCGGCCCGCACGGCTCACCAGCCCGCGGGCAGCGGCCGGCCCTCGGCGAAGCCGGCGGCCGACTGGATACCCACCACCGCGCTGCGGTGGAAGTCCTCGATGTCGCGGGCGCCGGCGTAGGTGAACGCGGACCGCACACCCGAGCAGATCGAGTCGAGCAGGTCCTCGACCCCGGGACGCTGTGGGTCCAGCAGCATCCGCGACGAGGAGATGCCCTCCTCGAACAGCGCCTTGCGCGCCCGCTCGAACACGTTGTCGGTGCGGGTGCGGGCGCCCACGGCACGCTTGCTGGCCATGCCGAACGACTCCTTGTACGGCCGCCCGTGCTCGTCGTAGCGCAGGTCACCGGGGGATTCGTGGGTGCCGGCGAACCACGAGCCGACCATGGCCGCAGACGCGCCGGCCGCCAGGGCCAGCGCGACGTCCCGCGGGTGCCGCACACCGCCGTCGGCCCACACGTGCTTGCCCAGCTCCCGCGCGGCCTTCGCGCACTCCAGCACCGCGGAGAACTGCGGGCGGCCGACGCCGGTCATCATCCGCGTCGTGCACATCGCGCCCGGCCCGACGCCGACCTTGACCACGTCCGCGCCGGCGGCGATGAGGTCGCGGGTGCCCTCCGCGGTGACTACGTTGCCCGCCACCACCGGCACCGCGGGCGAGACCGAGCGGACGGCCTTCAGCGCGGCGATCATCTTCTCCTGGTGGCCGTGCGCGGTGTCCACCACGAGCGTGTCGATGCCCGCGGCCAGCAGCGACTCGGCCTTCGCCGCCACGTCCCCGTTGATCCCGACCGCGGCCGCGACCCGCAGCCGGCCCTGTGCGTCCACGGCCGGGGTGTAGATGCCGGCCCGCAGCGCCGCCGTCTGGGTGAGGATGCCGGCGAGCTTGCCGTCGGCGTCCACGCCCAGCGCGACCTGCGCACCCGCGGCGTGCAGGCGCTCGAAGACCTCCCGTGAGGGGGTGTCCAGCGGGCAGGTGACCGCCGGTTCGTAGGCGACCTCGGCGACTCGGGCGAACCGGTCGACACCGGTGCACGCCGCCTCGTCCACGACACCCCGAGGGCGCCCGTCCTCGTCGACCACGACGACAGCGCCGTGCGCGCGCTTGCCGATCAGGTTGAGGGCGTCGGCGACCGCGTCACCGCCGGTGAGGACCAGCGGGGTGTCCCAGACCGGGTGCCGGTGCTTCACCCACGCGACGATGTCCGCGACCGCGGCCGGGTCGACATCCTGGGGCAGAACGACCAACCCGCCGCGGCGGGCGACCGTCTCGGCCATCCGCCGCCCGGCGACGGCGGTCATGTTCGCGACGACGATCGGGATCGTCGCGCCGGTGCCGTCGACGGTGGACAGGTCGACGTCGAAACGCGACTCCACGCCCGACCGGCTGGGGACGAGGAAGACGTCGTCGTAGGTGAGGTCGTGAGCGGGCCCGTGGCCATCGAGAAAACGCACGAGTCCCCAGACTACGGCACAATCGTGACCATGGCCGATCGGGACCGCGACGCCGAGGGGCGGCCGCGCAACGCCCGCCCCCGCGACGGGCTCGGGCGCCCGTTGCCGTACGGGGCGCCCGGGGTGTCGCGCCAGCCGGAGGGCGTGGTGCGCACGCCCGCGGAAACCGTGACGGAGGCGCAGCGCCTGCTCGACGCCGGCCGCCCGTTCCACGCGCACGAGGTGTTCGAAGACGCGTGGAAGTCCTCGGACGGGCCGGATCGCGCGTTGTGGAAGGGTTTGGCGCAGCTGGCGGTCGGGCTCACGCACTCCGCGCGGGGGAACCTGAAGGGGGCTGCCTCGCTGCTGGCCCGGGGTGCGGCCGCCATCGAGCCGTACGCGGCGCAGGCTCCGCACGGGATCGACGTGGCCGGACTCCTGCGGTGGGCGCGCGCGGGCACGGACGCACCACAGGACCTGGCCACCCCGCGACTGACCTGACGCCCCCCGGCCACCCACCACCGCCAGCGGCGAACACGCCGCGCGCAGCGGCGAACACCTCGCGCACGGCGGCGAACACGCCGCGCCCAGCGGCGAACACGGCGGCCAACACGCCGCGCCCAGCGGCGAACACAGCGCGCACGGCGGCCAAGACGGCGCGCGCAGCGGCCAAAGCGCTACCGCTAGTGGCCAACACGCCGCCGCGAACGGCCAACACGCCGCGCCCAGCGGCGAACACGGCGCGCACGGCGGTCAAGACGGCGCGCACGGCGGCCAAAGCGCTACCGCCAGTGGCAAACACGGCGCCGCGAGTGGCCAACACGCCGCCGCGAACGGCAAACACGGTGCCGCGAGGGGCGAACACGCCGTCGCCAGCGGCGAACACGCGGGATGCGGCGTGTTTGCTCCTCCGGGCGGTGTGTTGGCCGGTTTGGGTGGCGTGTTGGCGAGTCCGGGCGGCGTGTTGGCGAGTCCGGGTGGCGTGTCAGTGGTCGCGGTGTCGGTGGCCGGGGCTCAGGCGACCTTGCGTGCGCCCTCGAGGTTCGCCGCGAGGTTGTTGATCGTGCGGGCCTGTGCGGTGTAGTCCATCGACGAGAACTCCCACGGGAAGACCTGCCCGGCCGCGGCCGCGGGCATCCGCGCGAACGTGACCTGCTGCATCAGCGCGTTCCGGTCCATCGCGCGCAGCGAGTACAGCACCACGTCGGTCGGGTACCTGCCGATGTTCTCCCAGCTCACGTGCTCCCAGTAGTACTTCGAGCCGCCCGGGTCGGGGTAGGTGAGGCCGAGCTCGGTGTAGCTGCGCAGGGCCGGGTCGTCGGCGGCCTTCGCGATGTAGACGCCGTCCCCGGGGTACGCGGCGATCGCCATCACGGTCAGGCCCTTCGCGGCGGCGTTCTTCAGCCGGGCGCGCGCGTTCTCGTAGTCCTGCCGCGCCGCCGCGGCCGGCTCCGTGCCCAGGGCCCGCGCCAGCTCGACCGTCCGGTCCACGACCCCGGTCGCCGACCCCGCCATCTTCAGCGCCACGATCGGTGCGATCTCGGCGACGGCCCGCTGCTGGGTGACGTCCTTGAACCCGTACAGCGGCGCGTTCCGGTCGATGGTCCCGGCGCTGTCCACCGGGTAGGCGTGGGTGAGGATCAGGTCCGGCTTCGCGGCGGCGAGGGCTTCGATGTCGATCTCGCCGTAGGTCCGGCCGACCTCCTTGACCTGACTGAGGTCGCGGCCGCGGAAGTTCACGTCGTCGGCCATCGCGGTGTAGCCGAACGCGGCGGCGGGGGTGATTCCGTAGTTCCACAGCGACGCGACCGCGTCGGTGAGCCCGGCGATGCGCGCCGGGCGGGCGCCGAGGTCGACCTTGGTACCCAGGTCGTCGGTGAACGACCAGGCGCTGCTGCCCGCAGCCGGGTTCGATCCGCCCGAACCGCAGGCGGCGAGGAGGCCGGTCGCGGCCACGGCCAGGCTGCCGGTGAGGAACGTCCGGCGGGTGGTCGTCATGGGGTCACCTTTCTTCGGGGTCAACGACGTCGGAGGAGGAGCCAGATGAGGTAGGGCGCGCCGATCGCGGCGGTGATCAGGCCGACCGGGACCTCCCACCCGAAGGCGGTGCGGCCCAGCAGGTCGGCGGCCTGGACGAGCAGGGCTCCGCCGAGTGCGGACGCGACCAGCGGCGGCCGGGACCCGCCGGTGAGGCGCAGCATGATCTGCGGGGTCACGAGGGCGACGAAGCCGACCGGCCCGGCGGCGGCGACGGCCGCGGCGGTCAACCCGACGGCTACCGCGATGGTCGTCAGCCGCGCGGTCTGGATGCGCACGCCGAGCCCGGCGGCCGCGTCGTCGCCGAGCTGGGTGACCGCGAGGGTGCGGAGGAGGGTGAGCGCGGCCGGGACGAGCAGCGCGGTGAGGACGATCAGCGGGACGGCCTGGTTCCAGCTGACCGCGCTGATGGACCCGACCAGCCACACCGTCGCCTGGGCGGCGCTGTTGATGCTGGCGAGGATGAGCAGCCAGTTGGTGAGCGCGGCGAGGACGGCGGCGCACCCGATACCGACCAGCACCAGCCGGAAACCGTCCACACCGTGACGCCAGGCGAAACCGTAGACCGCGAGGGCCGCGAGGAGACCACCGGCGAGCGCGGCGACCGGCACCCCGAGGGTGATGGTGCCGCTGCTCAGGCTGTAGACGCCGCCACCGAAGACGATCACCGCGACGGCGGCCGCGGACGCGCCTCCGGTGACGCCGAGGATGTCGGGAGTGGCCAGCGGGTTGCGTGAGATCGTCTGGGTCAGCGCGCCGGCCATGGCGAGGCACGCGCCGGCGAGGCATCCCGTGATCGCTCGCGGAAGCCGCAGGTCGAACAGGATGTGCCGGTCGATCCGCGCACCGCCGCCGGCGAGGAGTTCGGGCAGCTGCCCGAGCGGGATCGGGTACTCCCCGATGGTCAGTCCTACGGCGGTGACCAGGAGCAACACACCGAGCGCGACGAGGCACACCGTGGCCGCGCGGGTGTGCCGCCGCGCGCCGAGGGCGGCGGTGCGGGTGAGCGGCGCCATCAGAGCTTCGCCATCCGGGTGCGCCGGGCGATGACGACGAAGGCGCCACCACCGAGGACGGCGAGCGTGATGCCGGCCGGGATCTCGGCGGGCCCGGCGACCAGGCGCCCGACCACGTCGGCGAGCAGCAACAACACCGCGCCGGCCAGCGCCGAGCACGGGACGAGCCACCGGTGGTCGGGACCGGTCACCGCGCGGACCACGTGCGGGACGATCAGGCCCAGTGCGGTGATCGGGCCCGCGGCGGCGGTCGCCGCGCCGGCGAGCAGGGTGACCGCGGTGAGCCCCACGAGCCGGCTCACCGCGACCGACTGACCGAGGCCCCGCGCGGTGTCCTCGCCGAGCGAGACCGCGTTCAGGGCGCGCGTGTTGATCATGGCCAGGACCAGCCCGGCGACCACGAACGGCAGAACGGTGGCGCTGATGCTCGCGTCCCGGCCGCTGACCGAGCCGACGACCCAGCGGCGGTAGACGTCGAGCGTCGGGTTGTCGCTCAGGACGACCAGCGAGGTGAAGGTCGACAGCAGCGCCATCACGGCCGCCCCGGCGAGCGCCATCGGCACCGCGTTGAGCTGGCGCCCGGTGGACCCGATCGCGAACACCGCCGCGGTCGCGATCAGTGCACCGGCGAACCCGAACACCACCTGCCCGCGCGGGTCGCCGATCCCGAACAGCTGGGCGGCCAGTGCCACCGCGAGCGCGGCGCCCGCGTTGATGCCGAGCAGACCGGGGTCGGCCAGCGGGTTCCGGGTGTGCCCCTGCATGAGGACCCCGGCGGCGCCGAGGGCGAGGCCGACGAGCACCCCGAGCGTGGTGCGGGGCAGGCGCAGGTCCCGGACGATGGTCGCTGCTTCGCTGCCTTCGTCGTGCAGCAGGACCCGGACCGCGGTGCCCAGCCCGAGGTTGTTGCTTCCCAGGACCAGGCTGAGCGCGACCGACACGACCAGCGCCACCAGCAACGACATCAGGAGCACCGGTGCCCTGCGCGGCGTCCTGCGGGCGGGTGGGGCCGAGACGATCGCGTTCACGGTTTGCAACTTAGCTTAGCCGTACCTAAGTCGGAAGTGTGACATTCGTTCAGGTTCTGGACACGCGGTGGACCGTCCGGCGGCCCGCGACGGTCACCCGCCGCTGATGACATGGCCGCATGTGCATGAATTGCGGGGTTTCCCGGCGTGGCTTCCTCCAAGCGGCGTCGGTGGCCGGGGCGGTCACGCTCGCGCCGGTGACGTTCGCCGAAGCGGCCGAGGGGCAGGCCGAAACCAGGGTGCTGACCGGCCGGTTCGAACCGGGCACCGCGGACTTCGTCTACCTGCCGGTGGAGGTGCCCGCCGGGGTGAACCAGCTGTCGGTGGTCTACAGCTACGACAAGCCGGCCGTGCCCAGCGGGACGCCCGGCAACTCGTGCGACATCGGCATCTTCGACAACCGCGGCACGGCGCTCGGTGGTGCCGGCTTCCGCGGCTGGTCGGGCGGTTTCCGCGACCGCTTCACGATCAGCCGCACCGAGGCCACCCCGGGCTACCTGCCCGGGGACATCACGCCCGGCACGTGGTACATCGTGCTCGGCCCGTACATGATCGCCCCACAGGGCCTGAACTACCGCGTCGAGGTGACCCTCACCCACGGCCCAGCCGGCGCCGCGTACCAGCCGAACTACCCGCCCGAGCGGACGCGTACCCGCGGCCGCCGGTGGTACCGCGGCGACTGCCACCTCCACACCGTGCACTCGGACGGCAAGCGGCTACCGGCCGAGGTGGCCGCGGGCGCGCGGGCAGCCGGGCTCGACTTCATCACCTCGACCGAGCACAACACGTCCTCGTCCCACGGCGTCTGGGGCGAATTCGCCGGGGACGACCTGCTGATCATGCTCGGCGAGGAGGTCACCACCCGCAACGGGCACTGGCTCGCGCTCGGTCTGCGGCCCGGTCAGTTCGTCGACTGGCGATACCGGTCCCGGGACGGCAAGCTGCCCGAGTACCAGCAGGCGGTGCACCGTTCCGGCGGACTCTGCGTCGCCGCGCACCCGAACGGCCCGTGGGTCGCGAGCAACTTCAAGTTCGGCTACACCGGCTTCGACGCGGTCGAGGTGTGGAACGGCCCGTGGACGTGGGACGACGAGGCCACGTTGGCCGACTGGGACAACGGCCTGGTGGAATCCCTGCGTGGCAAGGGGAACTGGGTTCCCGCGCTGGGCAACAGCGACGCGCACAGCCCCGGCAACACAATCGGGCTGCCGCAGACCGTCGTCTCCGCCGACGCGCTCACCCGTGACGCGATTCTCGCCGGGATCAAGGCCGGGCGCAGCTGGATCGCCGAATCGGCGGGTGTCGACCTGTCGCTCGTCGCGACCGGGCCGCGCGGCCAGGCCGCCGGGATCGGCGACCGTCTCCCCGCGGGCGACGCCGACAAGGTTGCCGTGCGCCTGGACGTGTCGGGTGTGCCGAACGGAACCGTGCGGCTGATCACCGACGAGGGACAGATGTTCCAGCAGAGCCTGCCCGCTTCCGGAAGCGGCACCGTGACGTGGCTGACCACGCCGGCGGTGTCGGCGTACGTGCGTGCCGAGGTGCGCCACCCCCGTGCCGATGGTTCCCCGGGTGCCCCGGCCGTGTCGCCCGAACCGAACTTCGGACCCATGGCGGCGATGACCAACCCGATCTTCCTCGGCCGCGCGTGACGTCCTGACGGTCCCGCGCGGCCCGGGGCGGCCGCGCGGGATGGCGCGCTGTCCGCGGTCTGCTCAGTGGTCGACGGCCAACCGGATGCCGAGGCCGATGAAGATGCCACCGCTGGTGACCTCGATGCGGCGCCGTGCGGCGTGTTTGCGGCGCAGCCACCCGCCGATGCGGCCGGCCAGGACGCCGACGGTGCCGTCGACGAGGAACTCGAAGGCGATCATGATCGCGCCGAGGATCGCGAACTGCAGCCAGACCCGGCCCAGTGCCGGGTCGATGAACTGCGGGAGGAACGCGATGGTGAAGGTCACCATCTTCGGGTTGAGCAGGTTGGTCAGCAGGCCGGAGAGGTAGGCGCGGCGCCCCGGGACACCCGTCGTGTGTTCCTCGTCCGCACTGGTGCCGCGCTTCCGGATGGCCTGCGCACCGAGGTAGATGAGGTAGGCGGCGCCGACGACCCGGACGACGGTGAACGCGACGGGCACGGCGGCGAACAGCGCGGCGAGCCCCGCGCGGCGACTGCGACGTGCACGGCCTCGCTGGTGGCGACCCCGGCGGTGGCGTGCAGGCCGGAGCGGGGACCGCCGCGCATGCCGCAGCCCAGGATGAACAGCATGTCGGGGCCCGGGATCACCATGGTGATGATGGTGGTGGCCAGGAAGGCGAGCAGCAGGTGCGGGTCGATCGGCATGCCCCATCCCGACATCCGCCCGGTCGAGGCGAGCTGTTTCCGGTCGGCACCACATCACAGCGGCCGGGTGGAAGCCGGGGCACGGCCGCAACCCCGGTGCCACTCCCGTCGTGGCACGCCTTGCACATCGATGTCCGCGCAGAGCGCACCGGCGGCAAGCCGGCCATGGACGAGACCGGCTCCCACTGTGCCACGCCAAGGTGGATGGGATCAGCCGCGCCAGCGGCGCCGGGACGCACCGCTGTGCTCAGCCGCGCACCGTGGCACGGACCGCGTCGATCGTGTCCGCCTCCCCGGGGTCCTTGTCCGGGCGGTACCGCACCACGCGCGCGAACCGCAGTGCGACGCCACCCGGATAGCGGGTGCTCACCTGCGCACCGTCCAATTCGATCTCAACCACCAGCTCCGGCCGGACGTACACCGTCCACCGGTCGCGGTGGGACTCGATCTCCTGGAACACCCTGGTCTGCCACGCCAGGAGTTCGTCGGTCAGCCCCTTGAACGTCTTGCCCACCATGATCGGCGGCCCGCCGTCCGGGTCGCGCGCACCGAGGTGCAGGTTCGACAGGTAACCGGTTCGGCGGCCGTGGCCCCACTCGGCGGCGAGGACGACGAGGTCGAGCGTGTGCACCGGCTTCACCTTCAGCCACGCCCGGCCCCGCCGCCCCGCCGCGTACGGCGATTCGAGCGCTTTCACCATCACGCCCTCGTGCCCGGCCTCGAGGGCGGCCGCGAGGATCGCGTCCGGATCGGACGGTTCGGCCCGGCCCGGGATGAGGTGCTCGCCGGCCACCCGGCGCAGCGCCTCGTTGCGGTCCCGCAACGGCCTGTCCAGCAGGTCCGTGCCGTCCAGGTGCAGGCAGTCGAAGAAGTACGGCCGCAGCAGCAACGCGCGCACCTGCTCCTCGCGCGTGCTGCCGAACCGGCTCATCGTCTCCTGGAACGGCCGGGGCCTGCCGTCGTCGGTCAGCGCGAGCGTCTCGCCGTCGAGCACCACCGACCGGCACGGCAGTGCGCGCACCAGCGACACCAGCTCGCCCACGTGCTGGGTGATCTCACGCAGTGTTCTCGTGTAGACGTGCACCTCGTCGCCGTCGCGGTGCACCTGTATCCGCGCTCCGTCCATTTTGTACTCGACGATGGCGGACGGGTGCTCGCGCACCGCCTCGTCGAGTGACTCCGCCGGGGACGCCAGCATCGGCCGCAGCGGACGCCCCAGCTCGAGCCCGAACCGCCCGAGCGCGGCCTCGCCACCGGTGACCGCGGCCAGCGCGGTGACCGGCAGCCGCCCGGACAGCATGAACGCGCGGCGGACCGCCTCGGCCGGCACGTCCGCGGCCGCGGCGATGCCGTCCAGCATCACGCCTTCCAGCGCTCCCTGCCGCAGCTCGCCGGTGAGCAGGCGGAAGAGGAACTGCTGTTCGGCCTCGGTGGCGCGGGTGAACAGCTCCGCCAGCAGGCCGGACCGGCGCCTGGCCGACCCGCTGCCGGCAGCGGCACCCACCTCTCCGAGGACCGCGTCGACCTCGGCCACCGTCAGGTTCGCCGTGTCCGCCGGGCTCGCGCCCAGCTCGGCCAGCGTGCGCCACCCCGTCCCGATCCGGCCCTGGGTGGGCCGTCCGGTCAGGAACGCCACGACGGCGGGCAGCTCCCGCTCGTCCGCGCGGTTGAGCAGGTCTGCCAGCGTCGTGATCTTCGCCTTGCGCGAGCGGGTGGCCGCTAGCGAGGCGGAGGCTGTGACGACGTCGGCGAGGAGCATGCGGACATCATCTCCCGGCCCACCGACAATTTCCGTGGACGGTGCAGGACCAGCACCACTGCCGCCAGGCACACCACCAGGCCGAGCAGACCACGCAGCGTGATCGTGTCACCGAACATGATCCAGGCGAGCACCATCGTCGTCGGCGGGGTGAGGTACAGCAGGGTGGACACGGTGGTCACCGAGCTACGCCGGAGCACCAGCCAGTAGCAGCCGTATCCCCCGAACGTGGAAAACAGCACGACCCACCCGATCGCGACCCAGAATTCCGGGACTGGTGGCGGGGTCAGCTGGCCGGTCGCGGCCGCGATGCCGGTGAACAGCACGGTGCTCGTGAGGCACTGCACGACGAGACCGTCCATCAGGGGCACGTCCGGCGCGGTGCGGCGTTCCAGGAACGTGGCGGCCACCAGGGCCAGCATCGCCAGGAACGGCAACCCGTAGGCCAGGACCGGGGTGCCCGGACTGCCCGAGAGGTCGCCGCCGACCACCAGCGCGACCCCGGCGAGCCCTGCGACCAGGCCCGCCCATCGCCGCACCCCGGCTCGTTCGCCGAGCACGAGCTGCGCGAGGACCACCGCGGCGATCGGCTGCAACGCGGCGATCAACGCCGTTGTGCCTGGTGGCACGCCGAGATCCGCCGCCGCGTACGTGAAGTACAGGTAACCGGCCTGGGAGAGCACGCCGAGACCGGCGTGAACCGCGGCATCGCGGGGCCGCATCGAGCGTCGCCGGACCAGCCACCACGCCCCGAGCAGCAGGCCCACCACGATGAACCGCCAGGCGAGCAGGGTCACCGGACCGCTGGACCGGGCACCCAGCGTCGCGCCCACGAACCCCGAGCTCCAGAACAAGACGAACCCGGCTCCGGGGATGGCGTTCCGGCCCATGCGGTCTCCTTCCAGGTATACAGATCTGTTTAGTCACCGTAGCTATACCGGTGGGTGTACTGTCAAGTCGTGGAGACGGAAAAGCCGCTGACCCCGGCCGCTGAACGGATCCTCACGGTCGCCGAGGAACTGTTCTACGCCAACGGGATCCACGCGATCGGCGTCGACACGATCGCCGCCGAGGCCGGGGTCACCAAGAAGACCCTCTACGACCGGTTCGGGTCGAAGGCCGAACTGGTCGCGCTCTACCTGCGCCGCCGGGACGAGCGGTGGCGGGATTGGGTGCACGGGTACGCGGACCCGCGCGCGGCGCCGCAGCGCCGCATCCTGCGCGTGTTCGACGCCCTCGCCGACTGGATGAGCATGGCGAACAGGCGCGGATGTGCGTTCGTGAACGCGCACGCCGAGCTGCCCGCGGCCGACCACCCGGCGCAGCAGGTGATCGCGGCCTCCAAGGAGTGGCTGCTGGACTACCTGCGGCAGCTCGCGGCCGAGGCCGGGGCGCGCAACCCGGCACGGCTGGCGGAAGCGTTGCTGATCCTGATCGAGGGCGCCACGGTGGTCGCTTCGCTGGACGTGCTGCCGACCGCGGTGGCCGCGGCGAAGCGGGTGGCGAAGTCGCTGGTCGACGAGGCGACCGCGGCGCGCTGACCGGCCGCTCCCCGATCTCGCGGCAGGCGGACGGTACCCGCCCGGTTCAGCTGTACCCGGTCGGGCTGCTGTTCGGCGTCCGGTTCGGCACCGCGACCCAGGTGCTGGGGCCGGCGCGCGTCGAGCACCGCTGGAGCTCAGCCCAGTGATGCGGCCCGGCGGGCCGGACTGAGCGCGGCGGCCAGATCCTCGCGGGCCCGGAACACGCGGGACCGGATGGTGCCGACCGCGCACTCGCACACCTCAGCCGTGTCCGCATAGGACAGACCGACGACCTGGGTGAGCACGAACGCCTCCCGGCGTTCCGGCTCCAGCCCGGCGATCAACGCGCGCAGCACGACGAGCCGGCCGTGGTCCGGCGTGTGCGCGCCGCTCTGTTCGGCGGTCGCGACCCAGTCCTCCACCTGGTTGGTCCGCGGGCGCCGCCGGCTGGTGCGCAGGTGGTCCGCGGCGACGCGCTTGGCGATCGACAGCAGCCACATCCGGGCCGGTGACCGACCGGCGAAGGACGGCAGGGCGGCGAAGGCACGCAGGTAGGTTTCCTGCACGAGGTCCTCGGCGGCGCCGGGGTCGGACAGGTAGGTGAGCAGCCGGTGCAGCTGCCGCTGCGTCGCCGACACGAACCGCTCGGCGGCCACCTGATCGCCGCGGGCGGCCAGGAAGGCGTGCCGGGTGATCTCGTCGTCGTCCACTTCGCGTTCCTCCCGCGAGCATGATCATGGGGCGTCCATGGAACCGCACACTCCGGGAAATCCCAACCGGTCCCACATCGCGGGGCGGCGCGGCGGAACTATCCCGCCACCCGTGACGACCAGGCAGGTATGGACTGTGCGACCGCGCGCGAGGCGATCTCGGCCACTCTGGACGGTGAGGACCCCGGGGTGGCTCCCGCCGCGCTGGACGAGCACCTCACGCGCTGCGCGGCATGCGTGGCCTGGCAGGACGAGGCCGCGGCCGTGACCCGGCTGGTGCGCCTCGAACCGGCCGCCACCGCGCCGGATGTGACCGAGCGTGTGCTGGGCCACGCGCCGCCACGCACCGCCGGAGGCGACTGGCCGCGCTGGGCGCTCGGGCTCGCCGCAGCCGCCCAGATGTCGATCGCCGTGTCGTTGCTGTCCGGGCCGCACGCGATGGCAGGCGGGATGGCGGTCCAGCCCGGCTCCCACCTGGAGCACGAGTCCGCGGCGTTCAACTTCGCTGTCGCGGTCGCGCTGCTGTGGGCGGCCGCGAAACCCGGGCAGGCCCGCAGTCAGCTACCGGTGCTGCTCAGTTTCACCGCCGTGCTGGGCGGGCTGTCCCTGCTGGACGCGCTGGGCGGCCGGGTCGGCTGGGAACGCCTCGCCAGTCACCTGCCGCTGGTGTTCGGCGTGTGCTGCGCGGCGCTGATCGCGCGCCGGGACGGCCGGTGGCCGTGGCCGGGCAACCGGGCGGGCGCCCGGCCTGGGCGCAGAGCGGGCCGCGGCGGCAGCGCGCACGAGCTCGCCCAGCCGGGCACGCCGTCCCGCGAGCATCAGCCGCCGGCGGCCCGGCGCAGGGTGGCCTGATCGACGTCCTCGGTGCTGATCCAGCTGGCGAGCGACCCCAGCGCCCGCTCGGACTCCGAGCCGGGCTCCGCCGTGTAGGTGAGCAGCGCCTGGTCGGGTTCGTCCGGCAGGCGGAACGTCTCGTACCGCAGGTGCAGCTCGCCGACCAGCGGATTGTGGATGAGCTTGTGGCCGTGGGCCTTGTCCCGCACGTGGTGCCCGGCCCACAACCGCCGGAACCGCTCGCTGCCCAGTGACAACTCACCGATCAGCTGGGGCAGCCGCGCATCGTCCGGGCACCGGCCCGCCTCGGCCCGCAGGTTCGCCACCAGGTCCTGGCAGACCTGGTCGAACTCGGGGTGCAGGGCGCGGGCCTCGTCCTCGTTGAGGAAGAACAGCTTGGCCATGTTGCGGTCCTCGGCCCGCACCGAACCGAAGTCGAAGGTGAGGATGCCGCCGAGATCGTTCCAGGCCAGCACGTCCAGGTAGCGGCCGAAGACGAACGCCGGCACGGCCATCGCGTCCAGCAGCTGCTGGAGCGCCGGCCGCACCTGCTGGGCGGGGCACCAGCCCGGCCGCTTGCGCCGCGGGACGGCGAGGTTGTGCAGGTAGGTGCGCTCGTCCGGAGCCAGCCGCAACGCCCGGGCGAGCGAATCGAGCACCTCGTCCGACACGTTGGGTGCGCGGCCTTGCTCCAGCCGGGTCAGGTAGTCGACGCTGATCCCGGCCAGCTGGGCCAGCTCCTCGCGCCGCAGCCCGGGGACCCGCCGCCGGGTGATCCCCTCGGGCAGTCCCAGCTCGCGCGGATCCAGCGCCGCGCGCCGCGCCTTGAGGAACGCCCCGAGATCAGCTCCGTCCATGCCGCCCAGTATCCCAGGGTGGCAGCCCGTTGCCTGGTACTGCCGGACCCAGGTCGAGCGATGCCTGGTCCGGTCCTCCCGTCGGCGGCAACGTGGTTGGCACAGGCACTACGAGGGAGGAACCCGACATGCGACGACGGATTCTCGGCGGCACCGGCATCGAGGTCAGCGAGTACACGCTGGGTGCGATGATGTTCGGCGCGTGGGGCAACCAGGATCACGACGAGTCGATCCGCATGATCCACACCGCGCTCGACGCCGGCATCAACTTCGTCGACACGGCGGACATCTACTCCGACGGCGAGAGCGAGGTCATCGTCGGCAAGGCGCTGAAGGGGCGCCGTGACGACGTGGTCCTGGCGACCAAGGGGCACTTCGAAAGACTCGGCGGCGGCGGCAGCAACTCCCGCCGCTGGCTGACCAAGGCACTGGACGCCAGCCTGCGGCGCCTCGACGTCGACCACGTGGACCTGTACCAGGTCCACCGGCCCGACCACCTGACCGACATCGACGAGACCCTGTCCGCGCTCTCGGACTTCGTGCGCGCCGGCAAGGTGCGTGCGGTCGGGTCGTCGGTCTTCCCGGCCGAGCAGATCGTCGAGGCGCAGTGGGTCGCCGAGCGGCGCGGGCACGTGCGGTTCCGCACCGAGCAGCCGCCGTACTCGATCCTCAACCGCGGCATCGAAGCGCACGTCCTGCCGACCACCCAGCGTTACGGCATGGGCGTCCTGACCTGGGGGCCGCTGGCGGCGGGCTGGCTGTCCGGCCGGTACTCGAAGCCGTCCGATGTGGACCTGCAGGCCGGCCGGGTCGCCGTGCAGAACCACAAGTTCGACCCCGCCATGCCCGGGAACGCGGCGAAGCTGGCGGCGACGAACGAGCTGAAGAAGATCGCCGCCGAGCTGGGCCGCCCGCTGACGCACCTGGCGCTGGCGTTCGTGCGCTCGCACCCGGCGGTCACCTCGGCGATCATCGGGCCGCGCACGCCGGAGCAGCTCACCGACCTGCTGGCCGGTGCGGACCTGGTGCTCGACGACGAGGTCCTGGACCGGATCGACGAGATCGTCCCGCCGGGCGTCGACCTCAACGCGGCCGACCCCGACTACACGCCGCCCGCGCTCGCGGACAAGTCCCTGCGCCGCCGCTGATACGGCGTGGAGGCCACCCGCCCGGGTGGCCTCCACCGGCTCACCTGCCGCCGCGCGCCATCCGGAGCACGTCGAGGGCCTCGTCGAGCTGGGCCTCGGTCAGCTTGCCCTGCTCGATGTAGCCGCGCTCGACCACGACCTCGCGGATCGTCTTCAGCTCCTTGAGCGCCTGCTTCGCGACCGCGGCGGCCTCTTCGTAACCGATGTACTTGTTCAGCGGCGTCACGATCGACGGGGAGCCCTCGGCGTAGGCCCGGGTGCGCTCCCCGTTGACCGTGATCCCGGCGATCACCTTGTCGGCCAGCAGCCGGGACACCGCGGCCAGCAGGCGCGCCGACTCCAGCACGTTCCGGGCGATGACCGGCAGGTTCACGTTGAGCTGGAAATTGCCCTGCGAACCGGCGTAGGCCACGGCCGCGTCGTTGCCGATGACCTGCGCGACGACCTGCAGCGTCGCCTCCGGGATCACCGGGTTGACCTTGCCCGGCATGATCGACGAGCCCGGCTGCAGGTCGGGCAGCTGCAGCTCGGCCAGACCGGTGCGCGGACCGGAACCCAGCCAGCGCAGGTCGTTGGCGATCTTGGCCAGCGACACCGCGACCGTCCGCAGGTGACCGGAGGTCTCGACCACGCTGTCCTGGCTGGCCTGCGCCTCGAAGTGGTTGCGCGCCTCGGTCAGCGGCAGCCCGGTGACCGTCGCCAGCTCCTCGGCCACGGCGGCGCCGAAGCCCTCCGGCGCGTTCAGCCCGGACCCGACCGCGGTACCACCGATCGGCAGCTCGCCCAGCCGGCCCAGTCCGGACTCCAGCCGTTCGATGCCGAAGCGGACCTGCGCCGCCCACGCCCCGGCCTCCTGGCCCAGCGTGATCGGCACCGCGTCCATCAGGTGCGTGCGGCCGGACTTGACGATGTCCTGCCATTCCCCGGCGCGCCGCTCGATCGTCTCGGCGAGGTGCGTCAGCGCCGGGACGACGTCGGTGAGCACGGCCTCGGTCGCGGCGATGTGGATCGTCGTCGGGAACGTGTCGTTCGACGACTGCGAGGCGTTGACGTGGTCGTTCGGGTGCACGTCGGTGCCCAGCGCGCGGCTCGCCAGGGTCGCGATGACCTCGTTGGCGTTCATGTTCGACGAGGTGCCGGACCCGGTCTGGAACACGTCGATGGGGAAGTGCGCGTCGTGCTCGCCCGCGGCGACCTCGTCGGCGGCCGCCGCGATCGCGGCGGCCAGGTCGTCGTCGAGCACCCCGAACCGTGCGTTGACCCGCGCCGCGGCGGCTTTGAGCAGGCCGAGCGCGCGGATCTGGGCGCGCTCGAGGCCGCGGCCGGAGATCGGGAAGTTCTCGACGGCGCGCTGGGTCTGGGCCCGGTACAGCGCGTCCGCGGGCACCTTCACCTCGCCCATCGTGTCGTGTTCGATCCGGTATTCCTGTTCAGCCATAACCCGAGTCTGGCCCTTCCGCCCGGTGCTCGCTTCGTGTGTTTGCGCACCCGGAATGGTTGAATCGGACGTGTCCTGGATCACTGCGAAAGGGTGGCCGCGCGGATGGCTCTGTCAGTGGACGTGCTGATCGTGGGGGCGGGTCCGACGGGCCTGTTCGCCGCCTACTACGCCGGGTTCCGCGGTCTGTCGACGGCGGTCGTGGACTCCCTGCCCGAGGCCGGCGGTCAGGTCACCGCGATGTACCCGGAGAAGCTGATCTACGACGTGGGCGGGTTCCCCGCGGTGCGCGGCCGGGATCTGGTCAAGGGCCTGCTCGAACAGGCCGCGCCGTGGCACCCGCGGTACCTGCTCGGGCGCAAGGCCGAGGAGCTGCGCCGCGGCGCCGACGGGCTGGACGTGGTGCTCGACGGCGGTGAGGTGGTGCACGCGGGCGCGGTGCTGATCACGGCCGGGATCGGCGAGTTCACGCCCCGGCCGTTGCCCGCCGGGGACGGCTGGCTCGGCCGCGGCATGGTTCACTTCGTGCCGTCGCTGGACGCCCACGCCGGGCAGGACGTGGTGGTCGTTGGCGGCGGCGATTCGGCGTTCGACTGGGTGCTGGCGCTGCACCCGCTCGCGTCCAGCGTGACGCTCGTGCACCGGCGCGCGAAGTTCCGCGCGGCCGAGTCGATCGTCGCGCAGGCCCGCGAGCTGGGGGTGCGGATCATCACCGACGCCGAGGTCACCGAGCTGCGCCCGGGGCCGGACGGCGCGCTCGCCGAGGTCGAGGTGCGGGTGAAGGACGCGGAGGCGCTGGTGCTGCCCGCGCAGGCGGTGGTGGCCGCGCTCGGGTTCACCGCCGATCTCGGGCCGCTGGAGAACTGGGGCCTGGACATCCACCAGCGGGCCATCCGCGTCGACTCGACCATGGCGACCGGGGTGGAGCGCGTGTTCGCCGCCGGTGACGTGGCGGCCTACCCCGGCAAGGTCAAGCTCATCGCGACCGGGTTCGGCGAGGCCGCGACCGCGGTGAACAACATCGCCGTCACGCTCGACCCGGAGGCCCACCTGTTCCCGGGGCACTCCAGCAACCCGTGATCACACCGCCGGCGCCGTGGTCGTCGGCACGGTGGTCGTCGGCACCGTGGTCGTAGGCACCGTGGTCGTCGGCGGCGCGGGGCTGGTGGTGGGAGCCGGGCTGGGTGCCGGAGCGGGCGCGGGTGCCGGGGCGGCCGGCGGGGGCGCGGTCTGCTCGGCGATCCACTGCGTGTACGCCACCGCCGAGGTGTAGATCGACGGCGCGGTCGTGCACGTCGAGTCGTTGTTGCCGGAGCGGCTGGTCAGGCCGAGCAGCAGCCACCGGTCACCGGCGCGGAGCAGCTCCGGTCCGCCGGAATCGCCGTAGCAGGCGCCGGACTTGCCGCCCGGGGAGTCCGTGCACAGTTCCGTCGCGGCGTCGATCGCGGCGCACCGCGTCACCTCGACCAGCGTCGTGTCGAGCTGCTGCAAGTCGATCGGCGGGGCTCCGCACCCTGGGGTCGGACAGGTCTGGCCCCAGCCGAGCAGCCGGACCGGCGTGCCGGCCGCGGCCGGCGTAGCCAGCCCGATCGGCGCGGCCTGCACCGGGCTCGCCAGGTGGACCAGTGCGATGTCCCCGCCCGGGCCGTTCGGGTTGTAGCCCGGGTGGGAGATGACCCGGTCGGGGCGGCCGATCTCGCCACCCTGCGTGCGGTCGTTGCTGCCGACGCGGGCCGTGAACGCGTTCGCCGTCTGGTCGTGGACGCAGTGCGCGGCGGTCAGCAGCCACTGCGGCGCGATCAGCGACGCCCCGCAGAAGTGCCGGCCCGCGGTCGTTTGCAGCGACGCCACGAACGGGTAGGGCTGGTCCGCGGACACGCCGCCGACCAGGTCCGGCCGGGCCGCCGCCGGCTGTCCGAGCACGCCTAGGGCGAGCAGGCAGGCGGCGGCGGCCAGCAGGAGTCGTCTCACGGCAGCGGGGGCACCACGTCGTCGTCGGGGGAGCCGGTCAGGACGCCGTCGAAGTCCACCGACGAGTAGGCGCGCAGCTTGGTCAGGCGGTGGTAGCCGTCGATCATCCGCACCGTGCCCGACTTGGACCGCATCACGATCGACTGGGTCGTCGCGCCGCCGGCGCGGTAGTGCACGCCGCGCAGCAGGTCGCCGTCGGTGACGCCGGTCGCGCAGAAGAACACGTTGTCGCCGCGCACCAGGTCGTCCGTGGTGAGCACGCGGTCGAGGTCGTGACCGGCCCCGATCGCCTTCTCGCGCTCGGCGTCGTCCTTCGGCCACAGCCGGCCCTGCAGCTCCCCGCCCAGGCACTTCATCGCGCAGGCGGTGATGATGCCCTCGGGCGTGCCGCCGATGCCGAGCAGCATGTCCACGCCGGTGGTCGGGCGGGCCGCGGCGATCGCGCCGGCGACGTCACCGTCGGAGATGAAGCGGATCCGGGCGCCCGCCTCGCGGACCTCCTGGACCAGCTTCTCGTGCCGCGGCCGGTCCAGGATGCAGACCGTCACGTCGGACACGTCGCTGTGCTTGGCCTTCGCGACCCGGCGGATGTTCTCCGCGACCGGCGCGGACAGGTCCACCACGCCCGCGGCCTCCGGTCCGACGGCCAGCTTCTCCATGTAGAAGACCGCCGACGGGTCGAACATCGCGCCGCGCTCGGCGACCGCGAGCACCGCCAGGGCGTTCGGCATGCCCTTCGCCATCAGGGTGGTGCCGTCGATCGGGTCGACGGCGACGTCGCAGGCCGGGCCGTCCCCGTTGCCCACCTCTTCGCCGTTGTAGAGCATCGGGGCTTCGTCCTTCTCGCCCTCACCGATGACGACGACACCGCGCATCGAGACGGTCGAGATCAGCTGGCGCATCGCGTCGACGGCCGCACCGTCGCCGGCGTTCTTGTCGCCCTTGCCGACCCACCGGCCCGCCGCCATCGCGGCGGCTTCGGTGACGCGCACCAGTTCCATCGCGAGGTTGCGATCCGGCGCTTCCCGGCGTCTGGTCGTGCTCGGGGAATCGGTGCCGCTGGTCATTGCTGCCCTCCACGGTCGTGCTGGCCGGGTAACGATTCTCGCAGACTCGCGCGGGCTCGCAGGGCAGCGGCGTGATGGTGAATGTCACCCCTCGTCGCCGGTCGGGTCCTCCACGGACTTCAGGGCATCCTCGATCCGGTGACGCGCGCCTTCCAGGTGCCGCTCGCAGAGCTTCGCGAGGTGCTCGCCCTTCTCCCACAGCGCCAGCGACTGCTCCAGGGACAGGCCGCCCGCCTCCAGCTCGCGGACGACCTCGATGAGCTGGTCGCGGGCCTGTTCATAGTCGAGTTCTTCGGTCACCGGGTTGTGCTCCTCGCGGGTCGACGAGCGCACACTACCGCGGTCGCCATCGCGTGGTCGTACCCGGCGAAGGCGGTCGCGAACTCCTGGCCGTCGCCCTCGGTGATCGCCAGTTCGATGTCGCTCTGCGCGTGGGCCACCCGCCGGCGGTGCGGCGCGCCGTCGTGGAACCACCACTTCGTGCCCACGTAGGCCGAGGTCGCCTCGGACAGCTGGCGCAGGCGGACGTCCAGGTCCCAGCGACCGGGCACGGCGCACCCGGCGAGCAGCGACACCCAGCAGGCGCCGGCCGCGGCCTCCGCGGCGCCGGCCCGGTCGAGGACGGTGCGGGCACCGGCCCGCGCCGCGGCGTCGGTGGTGAGCGGGAGGAACGTCGCTCGGGCGGAACGCAGCACTTCCTACTCCCCGGGTTCAGTCGATCGCGCCACCGCGTGCACCGCTCCGTCGACGACGCGCACGCGCAGCGGAGTTCCCTCCGCAACTTCAGAGATGTGCCGGAGCACCTGGAGGTTGCCCGCCTCGTCGCGGTACTGCACGACGGCGTACCCGCGCTCGAGGGTCGCCGCCGGGCCGAGCGCGGCCAGCGTGCCGCGAGCGCCGGCGATGGCGGCCTGTTCGTGCGAGACGAGGTTGAGCACGGCGCGCCGGCCGCGTTCCCGGTGCAGCTCGATCTCGTCGGCCCGCCGGTCGACCGGGCCCATCGGATCGGCCAGGACGGGCCGGCTGCGCAGCTGGTCGAGCAGCCGGCACTGGGTGTCCACCCAGCCGTGCAGGGCGCGCCGGGCCCGGTCCCGCAGCTGCCGCACCCGCTCGGTCTCCTCCTTGACGTCCGGCACCACGCGCTTGCCGGCGTCGGTCGGCGTGGAGCAGCGCACGTCGGCGACGTGGTCCAGCAGCGGTGTGTCCGGCTCGTGCCCGATCGCGCTGACCACGGGCGTGCGTGCCGCCGCGACCGCGCGGCACAGGGTCTCGTCGGAGAACGGGAGCAGGTCCTCCACACTGCCGCCACCGCGCGCGATGACGATGACCTCGACGGACGGGTCGGCGTCCAGCATGTGCAGCGCCTTGACGATCTGCGGCACGGCCTGCACGCCCTGCACCGCGGTGTTGACCACCTGGAACGGCGCGGCCGGCCAACGAGCGTGCGCGTTGACCAGCACGTCCCGTTCCGCGGCCGACGCGCGGCCGGTGATCAGGCCGATGCCCTTGGGCAGGAACGGCAGGCGGCGCTTGCGCTCCGCGGCGAACAGGCCCTCGGCGGCAAGCAGGCGGCGCAGCCGTTCGATGCGGGCGAGCAGCTCACCGATGCCGACCGCGCGGATCTCGCTCGCCCGCAACGAGATGGTGCCGCGCCCCAGGTAGAACGTCGGTTTGGCGAAGACGACCACGCTCGCGCCGTCCCGCAGCGGCGGTTCGATGCCGCGCAGCAGGCCGGTCGGGCAGGTGACGGTCATGGACACGTCGGCAGCCGGGTCGCGCAGCGTGAGGAACGCGGTCTGCGTGCCGGGGCGGGCGTTGACCTGCGTGACCTGGCCCTCGACCCACACCGAGCCGAGCCGGTTGATCCACTCGGCGATCTTGCGGGCGACGGTGCGGACCGGCCACGGGTTCTCCGCGCTGGTGGGTTCGGCGCTCACTCCGCGTCGGCGTCCCCGGTGGCGTTGGCGCGCTGCACGTTGGTGATGCGCCGGGCCAGCATGCCCACGAACTGCGCCCGGTTGCCGTGGGCGCGCTCGTAGGCCAGCAGCTCCTCGAGTTCGTCCAGGGAGAAGCGGCGCAGGCGGGCGCGCAGCTGGGGGAGCGTGAGCTCGTCGTAGTTGTCCAGGCCGAGCGGGCCGTCGCCGGTGCCGGCCGGGCTGTCGAACTCGCCCTCGGCGTGCTCCTCGCCCAGGGCGCGTTCCTCCTGCTCCCAGGGGCTGTCGGCGACATCGGCGAGGACGGCGTCCGGGCGGTGGCCGTTGCTGCGTGGTTCCTCGGCCGGCGAGCGGTCCGTGGTCAGGTCCTCGTCGAAGGTGGCCCAGCTGGGCGTCTCCTCGACCGGGCGGAGTGACGACAGGGCGTCGTCACCGCGGATGGCCAGCTCGGTGATCTGCTGCTGCATGCGCATGGAGAACTGGAGCACGCCGGAGATCACCGTGACGGGCAGGCCGAGCAGCGTCTTCGGCAGGTCACGGGCGCGCTCGGCGGCGGTCACGGCGAGTCCTGCGGCGACGCGGAGGGGAAGCGGGAACGGCTTCATGGGTACAGCGTGCCGCACCTGGGCCGGTCAGCCCAACCGGCGCGGCGGGCAGAGGTGACCGGACGCACAGATTCCGGGTGGGAAGCCGGCCGGTGGGCGCCCGGGCGGCCCGGGCGGCGGCCCGTACCCTGGAGGTATGACTGCTGCCTCCGAGCCCGTCAAGCGTGTGCTGCTGGCCAAGCCGCGCGGCTACTGCGCCGGTGTCGACCGGGCCGTGGTCGCCGTGGAGAAGGCGCTCGAGCTGTACGGGCCGCCGGTGTACGTGCGCAAGGAGATCGTGCACAACCGCCACGTGGTGGAATCGCTGCGTGAGCGGGGGGTCGTCTTCGTGGACGACACGTCCGAGGTGCCCGAGGGTGAGCTCGTGGTGTTCTCCGCGCACGGCGTGTCCCCGGCCGTGCGCGCGGAGGCGGAGGAGCGCAACCTGCGCACCATCGACGCGACGTGCCCCCTGGTGACCAAGGTGCACAAGGAGGTCAACCGGTTCGCCGGCCAGGACTACGACATCCTGCTCATCGGGCACGAGGGGCACGAGGAGGTCGAGGGCACCGCGGGCGAGGCGCCCACGCACGTGCAGCTGGTGGACACCGCCGAGGACGCGGCGAAGGTCGAGGTGCGCGACCCGTCGAAGGTCGTGTGGCTGTCGCAGACCACGTTGAGCGTGGACGAGACGATGGAGCGCGTCGACCAGCTCAAGGGCCGCTTCCCGAACCTGATGGACCCGCCCAGCGACGACATCTGCTACGCCACGTCGAACCGGCAGACGGCCGTGAAGGCGATGGCCCCGGAGTGCGACCTGGTGCTGGTGGTGGGCTCGAAGAACTCGTCGAACTCGCAACGCCTGGTCGAGGTGGCCAAGCAGGCCGGCGCGAAGGACGCACACCTGATCGACTTCGCCCACGAGGTGGACGAGTCGTGGCTGGCGGACGTGACGACGGTCGGTGTCACGAGTGGCGCCTCGGTGCCCGACGTGCTGGTGATGGACCTGCTGAGCTGGCTGGCGGACCGCGGCTGGGGCGAGGTCCAGGAGGTCACCACCGCCAACGAGAAGATCGCCTTCGCCCTGCCCCGCGAACTGCGCCGCGCCTGAGCGGGGCTCGCCGCCCCGGCCGCGTGGCAGCTGTCCTGGGTTGCCGGCCGCCGCTCCGGTGAGGCGGCGCGTGGGGCTCTGCGCGGCGGCCCGCTTTGCGCGACGGCGTGCTGCTTGTTCGACTTGTTCGACGGCGGTGACTTGTTCGACGGCGGTGAGGTGTGGTGCGTGCGGTGCCCGCTGCCGGTGGTGCGCCTGCCTGGCGGCCCGTTCGGCCGGTGCTGTGCCCCCGGGACAGCCCTCGTGACTCGCTGGCCGGGGCTTCGAGCGCGTGCGCACTCGCCACGTGCTGGGCTGCGACCTCGTTCGGTGTGTGCCTGGTGGCCCGCTGGCCTTCGCTGCACGTCGACGCAGGAGCGCCGCTGTGAGGCTCGCCGCGCCTCATCGCCGGCGATGCTCTCGCGCCTGCGTGGGGGTGCCGGTTGGTCGTCGAGGCGAGTTTTCGTGGCGCCCCGCGGTCGCTCTTCGCAGCTGCGCGCTGTGGGGTGTGGTTGCCGGTTGCGGCTGCCGAGTTGTCGTGTCCTTGGCCGCAGTGGTTGGGGAGGGACCGCAGGGTTGGGGAGGGGTGCGGTGGTGGGGAGGGGTGAGCCGCTGCCCCTCGCCGTGCCGCTCCGCGCAGCCCGCGCTCGGGCTTGTTGGCGGCAGGTCAGGCGTCGTCGTCCCAGGGGCGGCGGCGTGGCGGGATTCCGCGGCGGCCTTGTGGGGCGCGGCGCGGCTCCTGGAGCGGGTCGCCGGCTCGCGGCGGGACCCGCCGGGCACGGTTGGCGGCACCGCCGGACCGCGGCTCGCCGCCGCGGCGATCGTCCTCCTCCGGCGGCACGCCACGCTGACGAGGGCGTCGGCCCACTGGTGGCGTCTTACCGCCGCGCGCGGCGGGGTCCCGGCGCGGCTCGTCCTCCCCGGCGCGGCGACCACCGGAGTCGCCGTCGGCACGCCCCCGGCGAGGGGTGGCCGCGGCGCGCCGCGGATCATCGTCCGGAGGCAGCCGACGCCCCGGGCGTCGCCCGCTCGACGCCCGGCCGGCAGCCGCCGCACCACCACCGGTGCGGCCCTCCTTCGCGGCACCGGCGCGGTCCTCTCCGCCGCCGGTCCGGTCGGCGGCCGGCCGCCGACCCCGTGATTCGGCACCGCTGCGACCCGCGCCACCGGGACGCTTCGGGGCCGTCGGCCGCTTGCTGTCCCCGCTCTTGGCTGTCAGATCCGGGTTTCGCTCGCGGTAGATGCGCACGATGCCCAGTACCAGGGTGCAGCCCGTCGTGACCGCCATGGTCGGGAACCCGTTGATCAGCGGCGTCCCGATGGCCAGCGCCTTGCTCAGCATGTCGCTGTTCTCCGGCATCCCGGACACCAACAGCACCACTCCGGGCACCGTGATTCCGAGGATGAGCGGAGGCTGCACCATCGGCCCGAACAGGCTGCGCCGCTGCACGGCGCACACCGCCGCGACCGCGCCGATGAAGTACGCGCCCTGGAACAGCCAGCCGAGCGAGTGCCGCGTCTGCATGTCGATGACCGCACCGACCACCGCCAGTCCGAAGGCGAGGAGCACGGCACCCCACCACGGCAAGCCGCGGCGGTCACCGACGATGGGACGCTGATCCCACGGCAGCGGCACGTCGTCGGCGTCGGAATCGCTCCGGCGATCGGGAATGGCGGTCACGAGGCAACACCGTAACCTGTAGCGCGCATCACCGGCTCCCCATCCCGCCGAGGATGGGGTCAGGCCACTGCTCGGGCCCGCCCGGAACGGGTCCTGATCAGCGGTTTCGGCGCCGGTGACCGTGCTGGCAACCCGGCGGTAACCCAGGATTTTCGCTAGCTCGCCGCGATCTCGTCCCCCCTTCGGATGGGGGCGACCTCGGAGGGGCTTCCTGCCGCCTCCGACAGCGGCGCCACAGCCGCCCGGAACCCCTCGAGCGCATCCAGTTCCCGCCGCCGCGCCGACAGGAACCGCTGCAGGTGGGTGCTGCTGAGGTTGAGCGCTTCGACCGCGTTTCCCGCCGCCCGGTGTGCCGCCGCCGCACCGGCCCGGACCCGCTCGATGTCGGCCACGACCGCCCGGTCGCTCGCGGCGAACAGTGCGGCCGACGCCACCACCGCGAATCCGGTCGGCCCGCACAGGAACACCCGCCGGTCGAGCATCCAGCGCAGCAGTTCCGGATCGGTGTCCAGCGCCGCCACCACGGCCGCGTCGGAGGGCACGAACATCACCGTGCCGTAGATCGCGTCGGCCCAGCGCTGGTATCCCTTCCCCGCCAGTTCGGCGGCCCGGGAGCGCAGGTTGCGGACGTGCACCCGCAGAGCGTCCATCCGCTCGTCCGGATCGTCGGTCTCCACCGCTTCCGCCCAGCAGGCGAGGCTGGCCTTCGCGTCGACCGGCACGCTGCGGTCGCCACCGACCCGCAGCACCATGTCGGGTTTGGCCGAGCCACCGCCGCCCAGGTCGGTCTGCAGTGTGTAGTGCAGCCCCTCGCGCAGCCCCAGCGCGCGCGCCGTCTCGGCCAGGACCTGCTCGCCCAGTTCGCCCCGGCCGCTGATCGAGGCGAACGCGACCTCGTACCTGCGCAGCGCCGCCTGGTGCTGATCCACGCGTGACCGTTCGGCTTCGACCAGGCGAGCCGCGGCGTCGGCGCGGCGCACGCTGTCGCCGTAGAGCCGCCACAGCAGGGCGATCGCCACGACCAGGACCACAGCGATCGCGACGGCTGCCGTGGTGATCACGGTGGAGGCCACTGCCGCCCTCCTTTCTTGATCGTCGAGAACGTGACCGCATCATGGCGGAGGGCACCGACAAAAACCGGGCCCGCCCGTCCCGATCTTCTCCGAACACACGTTCGGGTGAAGCCGAGCGGTGTGTCTGCGGGTTTCTGTCGGACCGTCCTCCTAACTTGGGCCACGTGAGACTCCTGCACACCTCCGACTGGCACGTCGGACGCACCTTCCACGGGCTGGACCTGCTCGCCGAGCAGGACACCGTGCTCGCGCACCTCGCGGACGTCGTGGCCGCCGAGGGGGTCGACGTCGTCCTCGTCTCGGGCGACATCTACGACCGGGCCGTGCCCTCGGCCGAGGCCGTGCAGGTCGCCAACCGGGCCCTCGGCCGCCTCCGGCACGCGGGCGCGCAGCTGGTCCTCACGTCCGGCAACCACGACTCGGCCCCACGGCTCGGTGCGTTCGGCGAGTTCGCCGCGGCCGGCGGCCTGCACCTGCGCACCACCATCGACCGGATCGCCGATCCGGTTGTGCTGGACGATGCCCACGGTGCGGTCGCGATCTACGGCATCCCCTACCTGGAGCCGGAACCGGCTCGGCAGGCGCTCGGCGTGACCGGTGCGCGCGGGCACACGGCCGTGCTCACCGAGGCGATGCGACGGATCCGGGCCGATCTCGCGGAACGGCCGCCCGGAACGCGGTCGGTCGTGCTCGCGCACGCGTTCGTCACCGGGGCCGCGCCCTCCGAATCGGAACGCTCCATCGCGGTCGGCGGGGTCGAACAGGTGCCGGGTTCGGTGTTCGACGGGGCCGACTACGTCGCGCTGGGGCATCTGCACGGGCCGCAGACACTCGCCGAGCACCTGCGGTACTCGGGCAGCCCCGTCGCCTACTCGTTTTCCGAGGCGCAGCAACGCAAATCGGTGTGGATCGTCGATCTCGACGGCTCGGGCCTGGCGGATGTCCGGCGGCACGAGCTGCCGGTTCCGCGCCGGCTGGCCAAGCTCAGCGGTCGTCTGGCGGAGCTGCTGGCCGACCCGGCGCACGACGATCTGGTGGAGTGCTACCTCTCGGTCACGCTCACCGACCCGGTGCGCCCGGTCGATGCGATGCGGTCACTGCGCGACCGCTTCCCGCACGCCGTCCACCTGGAATGGCAGCCGGAGAACGGGAAGACGTCGGCGGCGCTGCGGTACGCCGCCGCCGTGCGGGGGCGTTCGGACGAGGAGATCGCTCGCGGTTTCCTCGACGACTGCCGCGGGGCGCCGCCGAACGAGCGGGAGGCCGGGTTGCTGCGCGCGGCCCTGGAGAAGGCGGACAGGGAGGACGCGGCATGAGGCTGCACCGGCTGGAGGTGGCGGCGTTCGGACCGTACCGGTCCCGGCAGGTCGTCGATTTCGATGCGCTTGGGGCCGACGGGCTGTTCCTCCTGCACGGCGACACCGGCGCGGGGAAGACGACACTGCTGGACGCGGTGGCGTTCGCCTTGTTCGGCACCGTTCCCGGCGCCCGCGGGCAGGTCAAGCGGTTGCGCTGCGACCTGGCCGATCCGGAGGAGCCGACCGAGGTCGTGCTCGAGCTCACGGTGCAGGGGCAGCGGTTGCGCATCGTGCGCAGCCCCGAGTACCAGCGTCCGAAGCGGCGGGGCGAGGGGACCACCACGCAGCAGGCCAAGGCGGTGCTCACCTGGATCGGTGTGCCACCCGCCGGTCAGCCGGCCGAGGGACTGACGCGCATCGACGAGGTCGGGCGCACGGTGCAACGCCTGCTCGGGATGAGTGCGGATCAGTTCTTCCAGGTCGTGTTGCTGCCGCAGGGGGAGTTCGCCCGGTTCCTGCGCGCCGACACCGACGAGCGGGAAAAGCTGCTGGAAAGGCTGTTCGGCACCAAGCGGTTCGCCGATGTCGAGGCCTGGTTCCGGGAACGGCGGGCGGAGCAGCGGCGCGAACTCGACCAGCAGCGCCAGGAGCTGCGGGAGTGGACGGCGCGGTTCGCCCAGGTGGCGGGCGCGGAGGTGCCCGAGGAGGACCTCGCAGGCTGGGTGGCGCGGACCGGCGAGCGGATCCGGGCCACGGTCGAGCGGGCGCGGGAGGACGAGCAGCGCGCGCGAGCCGCGCGCGAGTCGGCCGACGAGCTGCTGGCCGAGCGGTTGTCGGCCGCCGAGCGGGTGCGCCGGGTCCGGGAGGCGCACCAGCGGCTCGCGGTGCTGGCCGAGCAGGAGGACGAACGCACTCGCTGGGCGGACGAACTCGCCGCGGCGCGGCGCGCGGCGACCGTCGTGGCGGTCGCGGCTCAGGCTGACCGGTGCGCGACGCAGCTCGACGAAGCCCGGCTCGCCGAGGAGCGCAAGGCCCAAGCGCTGGCAGCGACCGGTTTCGTGAACGCGGAGGTGGACACCGCGGAACTGCGCAAGTTGTCCGGGCAGTTGAGTGAGGAAGCCGGTGCGCTGGCCGGACTCGTCGCCGAAGCCGAACAGCAGGTGCGGGATCAGCGGGACATCGAGCGCTTCGCCGAGACGGCGGCGGACGCGCGAGCGCGGGTCGAGGTGCTCGGCGAGAAGCTCGCCGGTATCCCGGAGCGCGCGCGGGATCTGCGGGAGCGGCTCGAGGTCGCGATCGACGCCGAGGCGAAGCTCGGTGAGGTCCGCAAACGGGAGGCCGACCTGGTCGCTGCTGTCGCGGACGCGGAGCGCCTGCCCGCGGCGCGGCGCGCCCTGGACGATGCGGAAGGGGCGGCACGGGAGGCGATCGACCGGCATCAGGAGGCACGCGAACGGTTTCTCGAGCTGCGCCGGTGGCGGCTGGACGGCATGGCGGCCGAGCTCGCCGCACGTCTGACCGCCGGATCGCCGTGCCCGGTGTGTGGTTCCTCCGACCACCCGGCACCCGCGATCGCGGCGCCCGAGGCCGTCTCACCGGAGCAGGAGCACGCAGCCGAGGAAGCCGAGGCACGGGCGGAGCGGCGGCGCAAGGCGGCCGAGGCGGCCCGGCACGACGCGGAAACCAAGCTGGCCGCGCTGCGCGAACGCTTGCGGGGCCGGGACGGTGCCCAGCTGGGCGAGGAGCTGTCCGCGTTGCGTAAGGAGATCGCCGGTCTGAATGCGCTGGCGGAACAGCGTGCACCGCTCGCCAAGCAGGTCCAGGCGACCGAAACCGAGCAGCGGGAACTCGACGAGAAACGCGCGGCGGAACTGCAGAGGGCCACCGCGGCGGAAACCCAGCGGCAGGCGTTGACCGAGCGCGTCGCCGAGCGTGCGCGACGGCTCGACGAGGCACGGGGCGAGCACCCGGACGTCGGCGCGCGGCGTGCTCATCTGACCGGGATCGTGCGGGCCCTGGACGCACTCGCCGAGGCACGCGCGGCCACCGCGAGCGCGGCCGGGCAGCTCGAGCGTCAGCGCGTCGAGGTGCGGGAAGCCCTGCACCGCGCCGGCTTCGAGACGGTGGCGGAGATGCGGGCCGCCGCGCGGGACGAGATGACGATCCGCGACCTCGAGCAGCGCCTTGCCGAGGCCGGCGCTGCCGAGGCGGCCGCACGAGCCACCCTGAACGAGCCGGAGCTGTCGGGGGTCGGGCCGGACGACGAGGTCGACGTCGAGTCGGCGAAGGCCGCGGCCCGGTCGGCGCGGGAACGGGCCGAAGCCGCGTTCGCCGTCCTGCGCTCGGCGAACGCACAGGCGGACGCGCTCGGCACGCTCGCCGAACGGCTGACCGCCGCGACCGAGCGGCTGCGGCCGCTGGAGGAGGAGTTCGCCGAGCTCGACGCTCTGACCGACGTGGTCAACGGGCGCGGGCAGAACGCGCGGAAGATGTCGCTGCGGTCGTACGTACTGGCGGCCCGGCTGGAGGAGGTGGCCCTCGCCGCGACGGCGCGGTTGCAGACGATGAGTCAAGGGCGCTACTCGTTCGTGCACTCCGACGCGGCCGGATCCCACGGCACGAGGGGTGGCCTGGGACTGGACGTGCTGGACGACTTCTCCGGCACGATCCGGCCGGCGAAGACCCTCTCCGGCGGGGAGTCGTTCCTCGCGTCGCTGGCGCTGGCGCTGGGGCTGGCGGACGTGGTCGCGGCGGAGACGGGTGGCTCGCTGCTGGACACGCTGTTCGTCGACGAGGGGTTCGGCACCCTCGACTCCGAGACGCTCGACGTGGTGATGAACATCCTCGACGAGCTGCGGGCCGGTGGCCGGGTGGTCGGCCTGGTGTCCCATGTGGAGGAATTGCGGCAGCGGATCCCGACCCGGCTGCGGGTGCGCAAGTCCCGCACCGGGTCGAGTTTGGAGCTGCAAATGGCGTGATTTCTCAGGCGTGATAAGGGGTTTCGTGGTCGAGCAGCCACCGCTTGGCATCGACGCCCCAGCGGAAGCCACCCAGCGCGCCACCGATGCGGAGCACGCGGTGGCAGGGCACGAACAGCGCCGCCGCGTTGCGGGCGCAGGCTGAAGCCGCGGCCCGGACAGCGGCGGGACGGCCGGCCAGCGCGGCGTACTCGCTGTAGGTGACGGGCTTGCCGGCGGGCACCGTGCGCAGCACGTCCCACGCGTGCTGCAGGAACTCGCCGGATCGCTGGCGCACCGGAATGTCGTCGATCGCGTCGAGTTCGCCCTCGTGGTAGCGACGGACCGCGGTGCTGACCGCGCCGAGGTCGCGTTTCTCGCGCAGGTCGGACGGGCGCAGTGCGGGGGAGATCTGGGGAGTCAGCAGGTCGAGATCGGCCGTCCAGCCCGAGGCCAGTACGGCGCCGTCGCCGGCGACGATGGCGGTGAACGGGCCGATCGGGGTGTCGGTGGTGGCCCAGTGGGCAATGCTCATGTCGGTTCTCCTTGCGGGGGTTCAGGCTTGGCTCGAGCGCCACAGGTACATGCCGGCGTAGGACCGCCAGGGCCGCCACGCCTGCGCTCGTTCGGTCAGGGCTGGGATGTCGTCGGCGATGCCGAGGGCGGCCGCACCCTTGCGGAGCACGAGGTCGCCGGTGAGCAGCACGTCGGGGACGCCGAGGACGCGCATCAGCACGTAGTCCGCGGTCCACGGTCCGACACCGGTGAGCTCGAGCAGTTCGGCGCGCAGCTCGGCGGGGTCACGGCCGACGTGCACGTCGACCTCGCCGGACGCGAGCGCCGCGGCGGCGCCCAGGATGGCGTCCACGCGGCGCTTCGGGCCGCGGAGCACCTCGTGTCCGCGCTCGGCGACCGCCTCGGCCGTGGGGAACAGCAGCACGCCGTCCTGCCACGGGACCGGATCACCGAGCGCGGCGGTGAGGCGGGCCGCGGCGGTGCGCGCGGCGGCGACCGACACCTGCTGGCCGAGCATCGCGCGCAGCACCAGCTCGGGACCGTCGGCCGCGCCCGGGACCCGGACACCCGGGGTCGCCGCGACCGCGGGCGCCAGCGCCGGGTCCGCGCCGAGCACGCGCGCCACAGCCTCGGGGTCGGCGTCCAGGTCCAGCAGCCGCCGCGCGCGGGTGACGGCGGCCCCCAGGTCGCGGACGTCGGCGAGCTGCAGGTCGCAGCGCACGTGCCCGTCCCGTGGCGTCAGCGTCACGGACGCGGCGCCGTGCGGGAGCCGCAGGGTGCGGGCGTAGCTGTGCTCGTCGGCGGACTCGACACCGGGCACCGCCCGTGCGGCGAAGAAGCCGAGTAGCCCGGCGGCGTCGAACGGCGGGCGGAACGGCAGCCGCAGGGACAGCCGCGTACCGGCGGTGCCGGCGTCGGGCTCCACGGCACCCGCGCGCCGCCGGGCCGCGGCGGCGGCCGCACGCAGCTGCGACGGCGTGCGGGCGAACACCTCGCGGATGGTGTCGTTGAACTGCCGGATGCTGGCGAAGCCGGCGGCGAAGGCGACGTCGGCCAGCGGCAGCTCGGACAGCTCGATGAGCAGCCGCGCCGAATGCGCCCGGTGGGCGCGGGCCAGGGCCAGCGGTCCCGCGCCGAGCTCGGCGGTCAGGACCCGGCCGAGCTGCCGCTCGGAGTAGCCGAGCCGGCGGGCCAGGCCGGGCACGCCCTCACGCTCGATGACGCCGTCCGCGATCAGCCGCATCGCCCGCGCAGCGAGGTCGGCGCGCACATTCCACTCCGGCGAGCCGGGCACGGCGTCGGGCAGGCAGCGCCGGCAGGCGCGGAAACCGGCGGACTGGGCCGCGGCCGCGGTCGGGTAGAACCGCACGTTCTCCTGCCGCGGCGTGAGCGCCGGACAGGACGGCCGGCAGTAGATGCCGGTGGTGCGGACGGCCGTGATGAACTGGCCGTCGAAGCGGGCGTCGCGTGAGGCGACCGCGCGGTAGCAGCGCTCGGCGTCCCGCCAGAGAGCCTGGTCGGCTGGTGCCACGGTGGCTGTCATGGGTTCGATACTGCCAGCAGGTCAGCCGCTCGACTGGCGGAAATCCGACATAGGTGTGAACGGGCGGCCGGGCCGGGTGCGGGGCCTGCCCCGTAGACTTCGGAGCCGTGAGTCTGACCCTCGGTATCGTCGGCCTGCCCAACGTCGGCAAGTCGACCCTGTTCAACGCGCTGACCCGCAACGACGTGCTCGCGGCGAACTACCCGTTCGCGACGATCGAGCCGAACGTGGGCGTCGTGCCGTTGCCCGACGAGCGGCTGGACAAGCTCGCCGAGATGTTCGCCTCCGCTCGCACCGTGCCGGCGACGGTGTCCTTTGTGGACATCGCGGGGATCGTGAAGGGTGCCTCCGAGGGTGCCGGTCTCGGCAACAAGTTCCTCGCGAACATCCGCGAGGCCAACGCGATCTGCCAGGTCATCCGCGTGTTCGACGACCCGGACGTGGTGCACGTCGACGGCCGGGTCGACCCGTCGTCCGACATCGAGACGATCAACACCGAGCTGATCCTCGCCGACCTGCAGACCTTGGAGAAGGCGCTGCCGCGGCTGGAGAAGGAAGCCCGGACGAAGAAGGAGAACCGGCCGGCGCTGGAGGCCGCGCAGAAGGCGAAGGAGATCCTCGACGGCGGCCGGACGTTGTTCTCCGCCCAATCGGAGATCGACTCGGCGCTACTGCGCGAGCTGAGCCTGCTGACCCTCAAGCCGTTCCTGTACGTGTTCAACGCCGACGAGGGTGTGCTGACCGACCAGGCCAAGCGCGAGGAACTCACCAAGCTGGTGGCTCCGGCGGACGCCGTCTTCCTGGACGCGAAGGTCGAAGCCGAGCTGCTCGAGCTCGACGACGAGGAGTCGGTGCGGGAGCTGCTGGAGTCGGTCGGCCAGGCCGAGCCGGGTCTGCACGCGCTCGCCCGTGCCGGCTTCCACACGCTGGGCCTGCAGACGTACCTGACCGCCGGTCCGAAGGAGGCGCGCGCGTGGACGATCCCGCAGGGCGCCACCGCGCCGCAGGCCGCGGGCGTCATCCACACCGACTTCGAACGGGGCTTCATCAAGGCCGAGGTCGTCTCGTTCCACGACCTGGTGGAAGCCGGTTCGATGGCCGCCGCGCGCGCCGCCGGCAAGGTCCGGATGGAAGGCAAGGACTACATCATGGCCGACGGCGACGTGGTCGAATTCCGCTTCAACGTCTGATCAGGCCCTGTTTGGCCTGGTCAGATGCTCAGGCCGCTACCGGATTCGTCAGTGGTTCGTCGGAGCGACCGACAACGTCCGCGCACAACCGAGTGGATGCCAGGGCGGATTTCGTCCTCCGCATTCGGCCAGAGGCGGGCTTCGTCAATCGTTTGCCAGGGCACCTGTCGTGCTCGCGAACGGGATCGTCCGCGAGTGCGGAACACCCAGGTCAGAGTCCGGCAGACCGGCCGCTACCTGACATTCGCTGTGCGTCGTCTCTCGGCGCTGTGCTGTGACCACTACGACCGGTTCCGCCTACTTCGGTAGGTCCAGGGCCGGTCTTCATTCTTTCTGGGTGGTGTGCTTGGGCGGAGCAGTCAAGGAGTACCGACGCTACGACCAGCAGGTCGACCTGCTCGCCGAGCGCGGGATGGATGTCCGAAATGGCGCTTCCCCAATCTCTCGTAATCGACCGCGAGACACGAACGATGAGCCACGCGGGTTCGGCCTGACGGCGGTACCCGGATCGGCGGGTGGGCGTGCGGGGCCGGTTCACACCGGCCTGGACGGCACGGAACGCCCAGGCCGGGGATGCCTGGGCGTTCCGCACCACCGAGGTCAGCAGGTCACGTTCACGGTGCCGCTCGGTTCGAAGGAGACGTGCACGTGGTCGTAGTGGTTGGCCGTGGCGTCGCCGCGGTCTTCCATCGCCGACCAGCCGCTGCCGTCGTTGTAGCGCTGCCGCCAGATCACGTACTTGACGTTGAACTCCGCCCGGTGGGCCAGCACGTAGTCGGCGATGGCGTTGCCCTTCGCCGTGTCCACCATGAAGTCCAGGGCCAGTCCGCTCGGGTGGTCGCTCGTACCGGAGCGGCCCGCCCGGCCGCCCACCTCGGCCACGTCGAACTTCGCCTTGATGTGGTTGCCCACCTTCGCGACGTGGGGCAGCGTCCCGGCCAGCACCGAGGAACACGCGTTCGCCGCTGTGGTCGTGGTCCTCGGCGTCGTCGTGCTGGACTTCAGGGTCGTGGTGGTCGTCGAGGTCGTCGAGGAGGCCGGCGGGGTGGTGGTCGTCACCGGGGGCGGCGGCGGGGTGGTTGTCGTCGTCAGGACCGGGGGCGGCGTGGTCGTGACCGGTGGTGGCAACGGCGCCATCTGAGCCGCCAGGCCGGAGGTGTCCGTCCGGCTGAGGTTGCCGGTCAGCCACACGGCGAGGCCCAGCACGACTGCCGCGGCCAAGCCGATCGCCAGCGGAACCGTCAACGATTGTGTTTTGGATCTATGTCGACCTGCCATTGCGGAAGATCACCAGTTTCGGGGAGGGGACTTATTCAGCCATTCGGGGGATGGCCGCCGGTCAGATTACGAACCGGACACGAAGAAGTCACCAGCGAGTGGCTAGGCACACAGATCATCTGCGCAGGAAAACGGCCCGCCGGAAGTTCCGGCGGGCCGGTGGCCGGCTGGGCTCAGCCCAGAACGGCGAGGGCGAGGACGGCGACCAGGGTGATGGCGGTGGCCAGTCCGGTGACCCAGGCGCGCTGGACGGGCGACAGGGCGGGCGTGCTGTTCATGGCGACCTCAGGGGTGAGCAGGTACTTCCGCGCGTGACAGCGCCCGCGAGGCCCCGGTCGTTACGGCCTGGTCACTGGTGTGACCTATTTCACTCCTGCGGCCCTCGGTGCCGGGCCGTATACCAGAACACCCCGCCCGCCGCGGCGATCATCAACCCGAACGACAGCACCGCGACGACGACCGCCTGTGTCTCGCCCGCGGCGCTGCCAGGATCGGACGGCGTGACCGCCTGCGCCGTCCCGGCCAGTACTGTCAGCAACAAGGCGACCGCGGCTCCCAAGCCGGCCAGTCGCGCGACAACCTTTCCCATGTGCGTTCCCTCCACCCGGGAAACGCACCGGACCGGCCCCGATGTTGCCGGTCCGACGGAGATCACAACGCGTCGATCGTGCTGTCGATCTGCTCGGCCAGCGACACGTCCTGAGCGGTGATCCCGCCCGCCGAGTGCGTGCTGCACCGGAACGTGACCGTGCGCCACCGGATGTCGATGTCGGGGTGGTGGTTCACGCTCTCCGCGATCTCGGCGACCCGGTTCACCACCGCGATCGCCTGCGGGAAGTTGGCCAGCTCGGCCGTGCGCTCCAGCACGTCGCCCGAGCGCTGCCAGTACGGCAGCTTGTTGAGGGCTTCGGAGATCTCCGTGTCGCTCAGTAGTTCCGCCATGTGCTCCATGGTGGTACCGCGGCGGGTACGCTGCACGGTTGCCACGGGAGTCCGGGTTGTCCGGGCTGAGAGGCGGGCCTGTCCCGCGACCGTTCGCACCTGATCCGGATCATGCCGGCGCAGGGAGGCCCGACTCCTCTCGCCGGCCCGAGCGAGGAGTGGTCATGAAGTTCCGCACGGGCGTCCTGGTGGGCCTGGTCGCCGCCCTGACCGCCGGTTGCACGCTGGCCGGCAACGACAGCGCCTCCGGCCCGTCCACGGTCACGCTCGTCACCCACGACTCGTTCGCCGCGCCGCAGCAGGTGCTCGACGCGTTCCAGCAGCAGACCGGCATCAAGATCAACGTGGTGAAGAAGGGCGACGCCGGCGCGCTCACCAACACGCTCGTGCTCACCAAGGCCAACCCGATCGGCGACGCCGCGTTCGGCGTCGACTCGACATTCGCCTCCCGTGCGCTGAGCGAGGGCGTCTTCACGCCCTACACCAGCCCCGAGGCCGACCGCGGCCCGCAGCGCTACGCCGTGGACTCCGAGCACCGCCTCTCCGCGGTCGACCTGGGTGACGTGTGCCTCAACATCGACACCGGCTGGTTCGCCCAGCACGGCGTCCCGGCGCCGGCGACCTACGACGACCTGGTCAAGCCCCAGTACAAGGACCTGCTAGTCGTGGAGAACCCGGCCACCAGCTCGCCGGGGCTGGCCTTCCTGCTCGGCACCGTCGCCCGCTACGGCGAGCAGAACTGGCAGAACTACTGGACCCAGCTCAAGGCCAACGGCATGCGGGCCGACGCGGGCTGGGAGGAGGCGTACGGGCAGGACTTCTCCGGCTCCTCGGGCAAGGGCCCGCGGCCGATCGTGGTGTCCTACGCGTCGTCGCCCGCGGCGGAGATCGGCGATGACGGCAAGCCGCGCACGAAGGCCCTGCTGGACACCTGCTACCGCCAGGTCGAGTACGCCGGTGTGCTCGCCGGTTCGCCCAACGCGGCCAACGCGCAGAAGGTGATCGACTTCCTGCTGTCCCAGCAGTTCCAGGCGACGGTGGCGGAGAACATGTACGTCTACCCGGCCCGCGAGGGCGTGGCGCTGCCCGCGTCCTGGACGACGGCCGCCCCGCTGCCGCCCAACCCGGCGAGCCTGCCCGCGGCCACCGTGCAGGCCGGGCGTGAGCAGTGGATCTCGCAGTGGCGCTCGTTGCTCGGCCAGTGAGCCGCGCCGGGCTCGGGCTGGCGGCACTGGCCGTGCTGCCGCTCGGGTTCCTGGTGGTGTTCTTCGCGTGGCCCGTCGGGGCGATCCTGCGGCTGGGTTTTGTCGACGGCGGGGTGTTCGCCGCGCTGGCCGGGGGCGAGACGTGGCGGCTGGCCTGGTTCACGCTCGCCCAGGCCGCCGGCTCGACCCTGGTCGCGGTGGCCGCGGGCATGCCGGTGGCGTTCCTGCTGGCGCGCGTGCAGCTTCCCGGGGTGGGGATCGTGCGCACGCTCGTGCTGGTGCCGTTCGTGCTGCCCACCGTGGTGGTCGGCCTGGCGTTCCGCGCCCTGTGGACCGACGGTGGCTGGTTGTCGATCGTGCTGGCCAACGCGTTCTTCAACGTCGCGGTGGTGGGCCGGACGGTCGGTGGGCTGTGGGCGCTGCTCGACTCGCGCGCCGAGGATGCCGCTCGCGCGCTCGGCGCCTCCCGGTGGCGGGCGTTCCGCTCGGTGACGCTGCCGGCGTTGATGCCGGCGATCACGTCCGCGGCGGCGGTGGTGTTCCTGTTCTGCGCCACCAGTTTCGGCGTGGTCCTGATCCTCGGCGGCGCGCGGTACCGGACGCTGGAGACCGAGATCTACCTGCGCACCGAAAACCTGCTCGACCTGACGGGCGCGGCGGCCCTGTCACTGGTGCAGATCGCCGCCGTGCTGGCCGTGCTGCTGCTCGGCGCGGCGGCGCGCCGGCGCCGGGAGAGCGCGTTGCGGCTGCGGTCCCGCCGGGAGACCGCGCGCCGCCCGGTCCGCGGCGAGTGGGCGGTGGTCGCGGCCGCGGTGGCGGTGCTCGGGCTGTTGCTGACCCCGATCGTCGCGTTGCTGGTGCGCTCGGTGTCCGCCGGCGACGGCTGGAGCCTGGCCGGCTACCGGGCGCTGGCGGGCACCGGCAACGACGGCACGTTGCAGGTGTCCGGCTGGGATGCGGCGCTGAACTCGCTGCGCACCGCCACCGACGCGACGGTCCTCGCGATGGTCGTCGGTGTGTCGGCGTCGGTGCTGCTGGTCGCACTGCGGCGGTCGCCCGGGCGGCTGGCGCGCGGGGTCGGCGAGTCGATGGACGCCGCGCTGATGCTGCCGCTCGGCGTGTCCGCGGTGACCGTCGGTTTCGGGTACCTGGTGACCCTCGACGCGCTGCCCGGCGACCTGCGCCGGTCGCCGCTGCTGGTGCCGCTGGCACAGGCGCTGGTGGTGATCCCCCTGGTGGTCCGGACCGTGCTGCCGGTGGTCCGCTCGATCGACGACCGCCTGCGCCAGGCGGCGGCGACCCTCGGTGCGAGCCCGCCGCGGGTGTGGCGGGAGATCGACGTGCCGCTGGCGATGCGCGCGGTGATCGCGGCGGCGGGTTTCGGCTACGTGGTCGCGCTCGGCGAGTTCGGCGCGACGAGTTTCCTCGCGCGCCCGCAGGCACCGACGCTGCCGGTCGCGATCGCGGCGCTCATCGCGCGGCCCGGGCAGCTCAACAACCAGATGGCGTACGCGGCGTGCGCGCTGCTCATGCTGGTCACCGCGGCCGCGGTGATCGTGATCGACCGGCTCGCGTCCGGCCGGGTGGGGGAGTTCTAGCGATGGCGTTGACCGTGTCCGGCCTCACCGTGCGGTATGGCTCGTTCACCGCCGTCTCCGGCGTGGACCTGGAGATCGCCGACGGCGAGGTGCTCGCGTTGCTCGGCCCGTCCGGGTCGGGCAAGTCGACTCTGCTGCGTGCGATCACCGGCCTGGAACCGGTCAGCGCGGGCAGTGTGCGGTGGGACGGCGCGGACCTCGCGCGCGTACCGGTGCACCGGCGCGGGTTCGGGCTGGTGTTCCAGGACGGTCAGCTGTTCCCGCACCGCGACGTCGCCGGGAACATCGCGTTCGGGCCGCGCATGCACGGGATGCCCGCCGCGGAGCGGGCGGAGCGGGTGAACCGGCTGCTGGACCTGGTCGGCCTGGCCGGTTACCAGCGGCGTCGCGTCACCGAGCTGTCCGGTGGTGAGGCGCAACGGGTCGCGCTGGCCCGTGCGCTGGCGCCCGAGCCGCGCCTGCTGCTGCTGGACGAGCCGCTGTCCGGGCTGGATGCGGGGCTGCGCGAGCAGCTGGCTGTGGACCTGGCCGAGGTGCTGCGCACCGCGAAGATCACCGCGCTGCTGGTCACGCACGACCAGGAGGAGGCGTTCACACTGGCCGACCGGGTGGCCGTGATGCAGGCCGGGCGGATCCGTCAGGTCGGCGCGGTACGCGAGGTGTGGCGCCGGCCCGCCGACGAGAACGTGGCCCGCTTCCTGGGCGTCACCACCGTGACCGGCGGCGAGGCGGTGGCCGGGGTCGTGCGGTGCGCCTTCGGTGAGGTCGCGGTGCCCGACGCGGCGGACGGGCCGGTGCGGCTGGGGCTGCGCCCGAACGGCTTGCGGCTGGCGGCGGACGGCGTCGCCGGTGCGGTGCTGAGCACGGTGCACCGCCGCGACCACGTCCGGCTGTCGGTGCGTACCGCCGCGGGCACGGTGGACGCGGTCGCGGCGGTGTCCGCCGACGTGAACCCGGGCGACGAGGTCCGGCTCGCACCCGACCCGGACGGCGTGGCCCTGCTCGGGAGCTAACCGTCCTTCGTGGACAGCCGGGCGTAGGCCAGGGACAGGCCGATCACGATGTAGCACGCGGCCCGGATCGCGCCTTCGCTGAGCTGACCGGTGGGTATCGGATCGCGCAGGATGTCCGCGATCGCGTTCCACGACTTCGGCAGCAGGAACGGGTGCAGCCAGTCCACCGCCGACAGCAGGAGCAGCACCGTCGACACCACCGTCCCGGCCAGCACCGACACCACCACGAGCATCGGGTGCTCGGTGCACGCCGAGATCGCCAGCGCGATCGCCCCGACCGCCCACAGCTGCAACGTCACCCAGGCCGCGGCCAGCGCGACGCGCCCCAGGGCATCCGCAAAGGACAGTGTGTTGCCGGACAGGGTGAACAGGGACCCGGTTCCGTTGATGACCAGGCCGGTCAGCATTGCGACCACGGCCATCAGCAGCGCCGCGGCCAGCGTGAAGGTCGCCACCCCGAGCGACTTCATCAGCAGCAGCCTGCCCCGGCTGACCGGGGCGAGCAGCAACCCGCGCAGCGTGCCCACCGACGATTCACCGGCCAGTGCGTCGCCCGCCGACATCGCGGTGATCAGTGGCAGCAGCAGGTTCAGCGTGAGGCCGAGCGTGGCCAGCGGCAGGACCAGCGCGTTCCCGGCCGCGGTGGTGAGCAGCGCATCGCCGCCGCCGTTCCCGCCGCCCGGCCCGGCGCCGGTGTTCGCCGCGATGGTCAGGCCGACGCCGATGATCACCGGGATCAGCGCGAGCAGGCCCAGCACGATCAGCGTGCGGGGGCGGCGGAAGATCCACCGCAGCTCGGCGCGGTACAGCCGGTGGAACGGCACACTCCACCGCTCCACCGGCGCCGCGTCCAGCGTCGCCGTCATGCCGCCTCCTCGTCGGTCGCGGCAAGCCGCGGCAGTGTTATGACGTCGGCGGGCATGGTGTTCGGTGATTCGCTCGCGAGCTCGCTCATGCCGCCCCCTCGTCGGTCGCCGCGAGCCGCGGCAGTGTTATGACGTCAGCGAGCATGGTGTTCGATGATTCGCTCGCGAGCTCGCTCATGCCGCCCCCTCGTCGGTCGCGGCAAGCCGCGGCAGTGTCATCACGTCGGCGAGCACGGCACTCATGCCGCCCCCTCGTCCACATCCGGCAGGCTGCCGGATTCGGCATCGCGCTGCGTCAGCCGCGCGAACAGGTCCTCGAGCCCGGTGCGAGCACGTTTCGCCTCGTGCACGGCGATCCCGGCCCGCACCAGCACCTCGATCACCTGCGGCGCGGTGGCCGCGGTCAGGTCCGCGCGCACCCCCTCCGGGGTGAGCCGGGCCGCGATCCGGTTGTCGCGCAGGGCGCCGAGCGCCCGGTCACCGTCCGGAGTGGACACCGCCAGCGACGGGGTGCCGGATTCCAGCAGCTCGGCCAGTTCGCCCTGCGCCACGACCGTGCCGTCGTGCAGGACGGCCACGTGCGTGCACGTCGCCTCCACCTCGGCGAGCAGGTGCGAGGACACCAGCACCGTGACGCCTTCGGCGTGCAGCTCCGCGATGATGTTGCGGATCTCCCGGGTGCCGGCGGGGTCCAGGCCGTTCGTCGGCTCGTCCAGCACCACCATCCGCCGCGGCACCAGCAGCGCGGAGGCGAGCCCCAGCCGCTGCTTCATGCCCAGCGAGTACCCCCGGTAACGCCGGTGCGCCGCGTGTCCCAGCCCGACCCGTTCCAGCGCGTTCTCGACCGCCCGCGGGATCGCCGCCGACGACAGTCGCGGCTCGGCCGCGGCGACGCGGCGCAGGTTCTCCCGCCCGGACAGGAACGGGTGGAAACCCGGCCCCTCGACCAGGGCGCCGACCTCCGGCAGGGCGCGCGGCGCGCCCTCCGGCATCCGGTGACCGAGCAGCTGCACCTCACCTTCGGTGGGGCGGACCAGGCCGAGCAGCATCCGGATCGTGGTGGTCTTGCCCGACCCGTTCGGGCCGAGCATGCCCAGCACCGCGCCCTCCGGCACGTCCAGATCGACCTGGTCCACCGCGACCGCGGTCCGGTACACCTTGCGCAACCCCCTGGTTCGCGCGGCCAGTGCCGGACCCCCCGTGGGTGCCCCGGCCGGGGCACCCACGGGCAGTGTCTCCGTCATTTCGCTCCCAGCGCCTCGGTGAGCACCTGCTCGGGAACCGCGCCGACGGCGAAGCGGCCGTCGTCGGTGACCAGTGCGGTGGCGACCTTGGTGGTGATCACGTAGCCGGTGCCGAAGGCGCCGCTGACCGGCTTTCCGAGCCGCGCCAGCATGGCCTTCGGGTCGACGTTCTGCCCGCCGCCGTTCTGCTGCGGGGCGAGCGCCTGCGCCGGCAGCGTGCCGGTGAGCACGGTGTCCCAGCCGTCGCCGTGGGCCTGGACGGCGTTGCCGGCGCTCGTGCCGTCCGGGTGTCCGGCGGGCGCCTGCTCCTCGGTCACCTTCGCACCCTGCGGTGGCGTGAACTGGAATTCGCTCGCCGCCTGCGGTGTGAACGCGATGTCGCTGAACGCCACCTGGAACGCCGGGTCGGCGGTGCCGTAGGTCATCACGGCCAGCCGCAGCGGCACCCGCTTCTCGGCGTCCACCGCGACGCGCACCTCGCGCAGCAGCGTCCGCTCGGTGGGCTTGGGCGTCAGCACCAGCTCGTAGGCCGGGCGATCGGCGACGCGGGCGGTGCCCTCGACCGTCACGGTGCTGCTCTCCCGGACCTTGGCCAGCAGCTGCGCCGCGGCCGTGGCCGGGTCGCTCAGCTGGTACTCCTGCGGCTTCGGCAACGCCTCCGCCGGAACGGTGGTCTTGGTGGCCGCGTTCTTCGCCGAGTCGTAGGTCCACACCGTGGTGCCGTTGCGCACGATCGTGTGTTCGCTCGCGCCCTGCTGGATCGAGACCTTGCTGTCGCCGGACCCGTCGTTGACCACGCGCGCCCCGTCGATGTTGAGGTCGATGCCGCCGGGCAGGCTCGAAACCGGCAGTCCGAGGTTGTTCGTCACCGCGACCGACCCGGCCAGCGCCGGGGTCTTCGTGGTGACCACCGACTGCACCAGCTCCTCGGCGCTGATGGACGGCAGCTGAGGTGCCTCACCGGCGGTGGCCGGCATGGCGAGCCAGGCGAGCCCGGCGGCGCCGAGCGCGCACCCGCTGACCGCGGCGGTGATGGCCTTCGTCTTCGGCTGCATTGTTTCTCCCTGTGTCAACGAGCACCAGTGTGCTCCTTCCCCGCCGCAGACACTGCTCCCTCGGCCCTGAGATGGGACTGAGATGCTGAGAGTGCGCTGAGAGCGGGCGCCCGGGCGGGCGAAACCGGGCATGCTTGGGCACTGTGAACCCACGGATCCTGGTCGTGGACGACGAGCCCGGCGTGCGCAAGGCGCTGCACCGCGGGCTGCGCGCGGAAGGCATGGACGTCGTCACCGCCGCGGACGGCCCGAGCGGGCTGCGCCTGGCGCAGACCGGGTCGTTCGACGTGCTGCTGCTGGACATCATGCTGCCCGGGCTGTCCGGGTACCGGGTGCTGCAGGCGCTGCGTGCGCAGGGCGTCACCACACCGGTGCTGCTGGTCTCGGCCAAGGACGGTGAGGTCGACCAGGCCGACGGTCTCGACCTCGGGGCGGACGGGTACCTGGTCAAGCCGTTCTCGTTCGTCGTGCTGGTCGCGCAGATCCGGGCGGTGCTGCGCCGGGCCTCGGCGGACGGGTCGCGCGGGCCGTTGCGCATCGGCGGTCTGGTGGTCGACCGCGCCGTGCGCGAGGTGCGCTGGCACGACGACCCGGTCCCGCTGAGCCCGCGCGAGTTCAGCCTGCTCGAGGTGCTGGTCGGCCGCGCCGGGACGGTGGTCACCAAGGACGAACTGCTGCGCGCCGTGTGGGGTGACGAGCAGGCCGCGACCCGCAACGTCGTCGAGGTCTACGTCGGGTACGTGCGCCGCAAGCTGGACGCGGTCGGCGCCGGTGCCCTGGTGCGCACCGTGCGCGGCCACGGCTACCTCGCCTCCGACGCCGCACTGGACGAGGTCCTGCCCGGGTGAGTTTCCTGCGCCAGTGGTGGGAACGCCGGTCCATGCAGTTCCGGATCACGGCGCCGGCCGCCGCGGTCACGCTGCTGTTCCTGCTGAGCCTCGCCGTCGTGGCCGGGCGGGGGCTGGGTCCGCTGCGGAATTCGTCCGTCGACACCGAGCTGTCCGAGGCGCTGGGTCCGGCGGCCGTGGCCGTGTCGGCGGGGCGGGTGCCCGCGCCGCCGGACGGGGTGGTCCTGCGCGTGCTGGACACCGCGGGTGGGCCGGTCGACGGCGGGCCGCCCCCCGGGCTCGGGCCGGGCGAGGTGCGCGCTCTCGAGGCGGGCCAGCCGGTCACCGTGGCACGGATGCGGTGGCTCGGGTCAGTGGTCACCGCACCGGGCGGCCAGTTGCGGCTCGTCGCCGCCGGCACCGGGCTGGTCGGTCAGCGGGCGGCGGTGCAGCGGGCAGCCGGGTGGCTGCTGGGGGCGGCGGGGATCGGCGCGGTCTGCGCCGCCGTCGCGACCTGGCTGGTGGTGCGGTTCGCGTTGCGGCGCGTCAGCGGCCTGCGCCGGACGGTCCGCGCGTTGCCGCCGGGCGAGCGGGTGCCGCTGCCGGAGGCCGACGACGAGCTGCGTGCCCTGGCCGCGGATTTCAACGCGCTGCTGGCGCGGCAGGAGGAGGCGAACCAGCGGTTGCGGCGGTTCACCGGGGACGCCGCGCACGAGCTGCGTTCGCCCGTCGCGTCGATCCGCGTGCAGGCCGAGGTCGCGGTGGCCAACCCCGATCCGGAGCTGGCGCAGGAGACGCTGGCCGACATCCTCGCCGAGGCGGAGCGGCTGTCCGGGTTGCTGGACGGGTTGCTGACGCTGGCCCGGTCGGATGCCGGTGAGCTGCCCCCGGCCGAGGCGGTCGAGCTGCTCACCGAGGCGCGGGCCGCCGCGGACCGGTTGCCACCCGGTTCACCCGCCGTGCGCGTCACCGGGGTGGCCGGTAAGGCCTGGGCGCACGCGGCGCACTCCGAGGTGGAGCTGGTGCTGAACAACCTGCTGCGCAACGCCTGCCGGTACGCCTCCGCGCAGATCGTGGTGTCGGTGCTGCCCGGGCACGCCACCGTGCGGCTGGTGGTGGACGACGACGGGCCGGGCATCCCGCCCGAGCACCGCGACCGCGTGTTCGACCGGTTCTACCGCGTCGGTGACGACCGGGCCCGCACCTCCGGCGGGACGGGGCTCGGGCTCGCCATGGTCGCCGAGGCGGCGCGGCGGCGCGGCGGCCGGGTGTCGGTCGGCGAGTCCCCCGAGGGCGGCGCCCGCTTCCAGATCGTGTGGCGGTCGGCCGGTAACGTCTCGGCCTCGTGAAGGTGATCGTGGGAGCGGCCATCGTGCGGGACCGGTCCCTGCTCGCGCAGCAGCGCGCGTATCCGCGTGACGTGGCGGGCCTGTGGGAACTGCCGGGCGGCCGGGTCGAACCCGGAGAGTCCGAAGTGGACGCCCTGCGCCGGGAGTGCCGCGAGGAGCTCGGGGTGTCGGTCGCGGTCGGCGACCGGGTGGGGCCGGACGTACCGCTGCGAGCCGGGCTGGTGCTGCGGGTGTTCGCTGCGGAGCTGGTCGAGCACCACGCGCGGCCGCGGGCGCTGGACCACCAGGCGCTGCGCTGGCTGGATGCCGCCGGCCTGGACACCGTCGAGTGGTTGCCCGCGGACCAGGTGCTGCTTCCCGACCTGCGGCACCTCCTCGGGGCGGGCCACGCCGGCGGCGGTTGAGGCTGCGCCCGTTGCCCGGTCAGGCACCGGCGCCGATCAGCCGCATCGCCGAGGTCAGCCGGTGCTCACCCCGCTCGGCGGCGCGGGCCGCGCCCGCCTTGCGGATCCGCGCCAGCTCGCCCGGGTCGTCCAGCAGCTCCACCGTCCGTTCCCGGATCGGGCGCAGCACCTCGATCACCGCCTCGGCCACGGCTTCCTTGAGCGCGCCGTAGGAGGAGAACTCGGCGGCCAGGTCGGCGGGGTGGCCGCCACGGCAACCGGCCAGGATCTCCAGCAGGTTGGCCACCCCCGGACGGTCCGCGGGCTCGTACTCGACGCCGGTGAACCCGTCCGTCACGGCGCGCCGCACCTTGCGCCGGATCAGGTCGGGCTCGTCGAGCACGAACACCACGCCCGCCGCGTCCGGCGTCGACTTCGACATCTTGCTCGCCGGGTCACCGAGGTCCCGTATCCGTGCCCCGGCGGGTGGCAGCACCGCGCGCGGCACCGTGAACACCTCGCCGTAGGTCCCGTTGAACCGGCGGGCCAGCGCCCGCGCCAGCTCGACGTGCTGGTTCTGGTCCTCGCCCACCGGAACCTCCGCCGCGCCCTGCAGCAGGATGTCCGCCGCCATCAGCACCGGGTAGGTGAGCAGGCTCAGCCGCACGCCCGGCTGCCCGCTGCCCTTCTCCTTGAACTGGATCATCCGCGCGGCCTCGCCGTAGCTGCAGGTGCACTCCAGGATCCAGGTCAGCGCGCCCAGCTCACGGGACAGGTCCGACTGCACGAACAACCGCTCGGAAGGGATGCCGGACGCGACCAGGATCGCGAGCACCTCGCTGGTGCGCGCCCGCAGCCTGGCCGGGTTGTGAGTGGTCGTCATCGCGTGCAGGTCGGACACGAAGTACAGGTCGTCCGGCCCGCGGCCGGACGCCCAGCGCTGGACGGCGCCCAGGTAGTTGCCGAGGTGGGTGTGGCCGGACGGGGTGATCCCGGAGAGTCGCATCGGGGTTCCTCAGGTCGGTGGCCGCCCCCGCCAGGACCCCGGAACCACCGAAGGCCGCCTGCGCGGGCGGCCTTCGGGTTGGCTGATCTTCAGCGCACGTCGGAGGGGCCGCCTGCCGGCGGCCACCAGAAGCTCACGTTCGTGCGCATGCGGTCAGGGTAGCACCGCCCGGAAGTAATCCCGGCATTGCGTTCCGGAAAGACATTCTTTGGAATGTGGGACGGGTGTTGCACAAGTTACCGAAAAGCCGGCGGGGAAGATTTCCCGGGCGTCGTTTTCGGGTCTACCGTGGAGTTATGTTCATCGTGCTGATCGACTACACGGCTCCGGTGGAAGAAGTCGACTACCTCCTCGCTGACCACGCGAAATGGCTGGATCGTCACTTCGGTGCGGGCGAGTTCCTGGCCGCCGGGCGGCGCGCCCCGCACTCCGGGTGCGTCATCGTGACCAGGCCGATGCCCCAGGTGAAACTGGAGGCGGTTCTCGCCGCGAACCCGATCGTGCAGCGGCGTCTGGCGCAGTTCCGGATCATCGAATTCAACGCCACCCGGACCGCGCCGGAGCTCCGTCTGGTGAACGAGGCCCTGGTCGTCTAGGCGGCTGCCTTCGCCAGGTCCGCCTTCGCCCGCTGGAGTGCGAGAACCGGGCACTTCTTGCAGCGCGGCCGCGAGCGGCAGCACTTCTTCTTGACCTTGCCGGCCTTCATGAGCTTGCGGACGACCTTGCGCGGGTCCGCGGTCTTCTTGCCCACACGCCACTCCACAACGTCGGGGGTCGTCCTCTTAGGTTAGGTGAACCTAAGTGTTCTACCACCGTGGGCCTGGTCACAGCGGGGCACCAGGTATCCTGAACGGGATCGCGTATGCCACAGCGGGCCCGCGATTCATCCCTTCGAAATGTTCAGGAGCCCTCGCGTGCCCACAGCAACCGCCGAGAAGGTCCGCACCGACCTGCGTAACGTCGCCATCGTCGCGCACGTCGACCACGGCAAGACGACCCTGGTCGACGCCATGTTGCGGCAGTCCGGCGCCTTCGGTGAACGTGCCGAGGTCGTCGACCGGGTGATGGACTCGGGCGAGCTGGAACGTGAAAAGGGCATCACGATCCTCGCCAAGAACACCGCCATCCGCCGGGACACCCCGGACGGCCCGGTCACCATCAACGTCATCGACACCCCCGGCCACGCCGACTTCGGCGGCGAGGTCGAGCGCGGCCTGGCCATGGTCGACGGTGTGCTGCTGCTGGTCGACGCGAGCGAGGGTCCGCTGCCGCAGACCCGGTTCGTGCTGCGCAAGACGCTGCAGGCCGGCCTGCCGGTCGTGCTCGTGGTCAACAAGGTGGACCGCCCCGACGCGCGCATCGCCGAGGTCGTCGAGGAGACCCACGATCTGCTGCTCGACCTGGCGGGCGACATCGAGGACCTGGAAGACACCGATCTCGACTCCGTTCTCAACCTGCCGGTGATCTACGCCTCGGCGCGCGCCGGCAAGGCCAGCCTGGAGCAGCCCGCCGACGGCGCGCTGCCCGACAGCGAGAACCTCGACCCGCTGTTCGACGTCCTGCTGCGCCACGTGCCGCCGCCCAAGGCCGACCCGGAGCGCCCGCTGCAGGCCCTGGTGACCAACCTCGACGCGTCCAACTTCCTCGGCCGCATCGCGCTCATCCGCATCCACGCCGGCAAGCTCCGCAAGGGCCAGACCGTCGCGTGGCTGCGTGAGGACGGCTCGGTGCAGAACGTGCGCATCTCCGAGCTGCTGGTCACCGAAGCCCTGGAGCGGGTGCCGGCGCAGGAGGCGTCGGCGGGTGACCTGGTCGCGATCGCCGGCATCCCGGACATCACGATCGGCGACACGCTGGCCGACGTGGACGACCCGGTGGCGCTGCCCCGGATCACCGTCGACGAGCCGGCGATCTCGATGACGATCGGCGTGAACACCTCGCCGCTGGCCGGTCGCAACGGCGGGGACAAGGTCACCGCGCGGCTGGTGAAGGCCCGGCTGGACCAGGAGCTGATCGGCAACGTCTCGATCCGCGTGCTGCCCACCGAGCGCCCGGACACCTGGGAGGTCCAGGGCCGCGGTGAGCTGGCACTGGCGATCCTGGTCGAGCAGATGCGCCGTGAGGGCTTCGAGCTGACGGTCGGGAAGCCGCAGGTGGTCACCAAGACCATCGACGGCAAGTTGCACGAGCCGTTCGAGCGGTTGACGCTGGACATCCCGGAGGAGCACCTCGGCGCGGTCACCCAGCTGCTCGCCGCCCGCAAGGGCCGCATGGAGGACATGACCGGGCACGGCACCGGGCGGATCAAGCTGGAGTTCGTGCTGCCGGCGCGCGGCCTGATCGGGTTCCGCACCGACTTCCTGACCGAGACCCGCGGCACCGGCATCGCGAACCACGTGTTCGAGGGCTACCACCCGTGGGCCGGGGAGATCCGCACCCGGCACAGCGGTTCGCTGGTCGCCGACCGGTCCGGCCCGGTGACCTCGTACGCGATGATCCAGCTGGCCGACCGCGGCACGTTCTTCGTCGAGCCGGGCGCCGAGGTGTACGAGGGCATGGTCGTGGGCGAGAACCCGCGCGCGGAGGACCTCGACATCAACATCACCAAGGAGAAGAAGCTCACCAACATGCGTTCGTCCACCGGTGACGAGCTGGAGCGCCTGGCCCGCCCGCGCAAGCTCGGCCTGGAGGAGGCGCTGGAGTTCTGCGCCGTGGACGAGTGCGTCGAGGTCGCGCCGAACGCGGTGCGGGTGCGGAAGGTGACGCTGGAGATGACGCAGCGGGCCAAGGAGCGGTCGCGCGCCAGGTCGCGCGGCTGATTCCGCCCGGCCGTGACAGGGGACGTTCACGGGATGGACGTCCCCTGTTTTCGTCGGGGAGGGGAACCCCGGCACTCTCCGCGACGTCCTCCTTTCGGCGGTACCTGATCCGGTGACAGCGCGTGCCGGCCGGTCTGGCACTCTCGGTACCGCGGCCAGTGGCCTTGTGACACCATCATGGGCTCATCAGGGAGGCAGCGTGCGGACGAGCGGTAAAGCGGCGGCACTGATCACGGTGCTGCTGACCGCGTTGGCCGCCTGCACCAGTACCCCGCCGCACCCGGTCGTGACGTCACCGGTGGCCCAGTCGTCGACCCCCGCGGTGCCGGCCCCCTCGCAGATCGTGATCGGCGTGGACGACATCGGGGGCGGCTACAACCCGCACAACCTCGCCGACCAGTCGACGATCACCACCGCGCTGGCGCAGATGATGCTGCCGTCGGTGTTCCGGCCCGACGAGCAGGGCGAATACCGGCTCGACACCACGCTGATGCGTTCGGCGGAGGTCACCTCGACCGAGCCGTTCACGGTCACCTACCTGATCCGGCCGGACGCCTCGTGGTCCGACGGCGCGCCGATCGCGGTGGAGGACTTCGTCTACCTGGCCGACTCGATGCGCGATCAGCCCGGTGCCGTGCAACCCGCCGGGTACCGGCTGATCAGCAACATCCAGCCCAGCGAGGGCGGCAAGGGCGTCCAGGTGACGTTCTCCCAGCCCTACCCCGGATGGAAGACGCTGTTCTCGAACCTGCTGCCGCAGCACCTGCTCAAGGACGCGCCCGGCGGCTGGCAGAGCGCGCTGCAGGACAGCTTCCCGGCCTACGGCGGCCCGTTCTCGATCAAGACCCGGGACAACGCGCGCGGCGAGATCATCCTGGAACGCAACGAACGGTACTGGGACAAGCCGGCCGCGGTGGACCAGATCGTGCTGCGCCGCTCCGACGCCGCCGGTCTCGCCGGTGCGTTGCGCAGCGGCAACGACCAGTTCGTCATCTCCCGCACGGACGGAAGTGGCCTGAACCAGTTCCAGGCGCTCGGCCCGGCTGTCCGGCTGCAGACCGTGGCGAGCCCGCGGCTGGCCGAGGTGTTGCTGCGCCCGGCGAACGGTCCCTTGGTCGACGACCGCGTCCGCGAGGCGGTGTCGGCGATCGTCGACCGCGGCAAGCTCATCGACGAGGGTGCCGACGGCGGCCCGTCGGCCGGCCTGCGCGCCGACGCTCAGGTGCTGGCCCCCTCGCGGCCCGGCTACGCGCCGACCGTCCCGGCCGGGTACGGCGTGCCGGATCCGGCGAAGGCCGAGCGGTTGCTGACCGAGGCGGGGTACGTCAAGGAAGCCGGGATCTGGCGCAAGGACGGCAAGGCGCTCACGCTCGTCGTGGCCTCGCCCGGGCAGCAGGAACCGTACGCGGGCATGGCCAAGGAGCTGAGCACCGAGCTGGTCGCGGCGGGTGTTCAGGTGAACCGGCTGAACCCCCAGCCGCGGGACCTGTTCGCCAACCTGCTGGCGTTGCCGGTCAGCCAGGGCTCGACCACCCCGACGGGCAACACGGGCGCGGTCGGGGTCGACATCGCGGTCGTGCCGGTGCCGGCGGGTGGTGATCCGGCGACGGTGCTCGCCTCGACGTTCGGGTGCCGTCCCGGCCAGTCCACCCCGTCGGCGAACGTCGCGGTGATCCCGGCCAATCCGGCCGCGATCTGTGACGAGAGCCTGCAGAAGGCGATCGAGGAGGCGCTGACCGGTGCGACACCGCTGCCGGAGGCGCTGACCGAGCTGGAGCCGAAGCTGTGGGCCCAGCACATCGCGATCCCGCTGTTCCAGCTGGCCGACACGCTCGCCACCGGGCAGGGGATCTCGGGCCTGACCGCGGGCCCGCCGATGCTGGGCCCGTTCGGCGAAGCCGTGAACTGGACCCGCATCGGCCGCTGACCCCCCACACCGGCAAACACGCCGCCACGAGCAGCAAACACGCCGCCACGAGCGGCAAACACGCCGCCACGAGCGGCAAACACGCCGCCACGAGCGGCAAACACGCCGCCACGAGCGGCAAACACGCCGCCACGAGCGGCAAACACGCCGCTGGGGGCGTGTTTGCCCTTCCGGGCGGCGTGTTTGCCGGTGCGGGCGCTGAGTTGGGCGTTCCGGGCGGTGAGTTGGCCGCCCGGCGTCAGATCAGCTGTCGCGCCTCGGCGTAGTGGCAGGCCGACGGGTGTCCCTGCCCGTGGTCGACGAGCAACGGCTCCTCGTCGATGCACTTCGTCCGCTCGGCGTCCGACAGCTCGTTCGCGAACTTGGGGCACCGCGTGCGGAACCGGCAGCCGCTGGGCGGGTTCGCCGGGCTGGGCACGTCACCGGTGATCACGATCCGCTCCCGGCTGCGCTCCTTGCGCGGGTCGGGCACCGGGATCGCCGAGATCAGCGCCTGCGTGTACGGGTGCGCCGGGTTGGAGAACAGCTCTTCCGACGGCGCCGTCTCCACGATCTTGCCGAGGTACATCACCGCGATGCGGTTGGCGATGTGCCGGACGACGGACAGGTCGTGCGAGACGAACAGGTACGACAGGCCGAACTCCGCCTGCAGGTCCTGCAGCAGGTTCAGCACACCGGCCTGGATGGACACGTCCAGTGCGGACACGGGCTCGTCCAGCACGAGCAGCTTCGGCTGCAGCGCGAGCGCTCGGGCGATGCCGATGCGCTGCCGCTGGCCGCCGGAGAACTCGTGCGGGTACCGGTTGCCGTGCTCGGGCCGCAGGCCGACCGTGGCGAGCAGCTCGCGCACCCGCTCCCGGCCGCCCTTCTCGTACAGCCCGTGGATGCGCAGCGGCTCGGCGATGATCTCGTTGACCGGCATGCGCGGGTCGACCGAGGCGTACGGGTCCTGGAACACGATCTGCATCTGGCGGCGCAGGGTCTGCATCTGCTTGCGGTGCAGCTTGTGCAGTTCGGTGCCTTCGAAGAACACCTCGCCGCCGGTCGCCGGTTGCAGGTTCAGCACCACGCGCGCGGTGGTCGACTTGCCGCAGCCGGACTCGCCGACCAGGGCGAGCGTCTCGCGCTCGAAGATGTCGAACGACACCCCGGACACGGCCTGGACCTCGCCGATCTGCCGCCGGATCAGGCCGCCGCTGCGCACCGGGAAGTGTTTGACGACGTTGCGGGCCGACAGCACCGGGGTCCGCTGGTGCTGCTCGGGCAGCACGCCGGTTGCGCTCTCGCTCATTCGGTTTTCTCCCCGGGGATCACCGCGGCCACCGCGTCGACGTCGTCGACCGAGGTGGGGTTGAACAGATCAGTGGCTTCGCGGCCGGCCAGCTGGTCGCTGAAGTGGCAGGCCGCGGTGTGCCGGCCGTCGGTGGTCGGCTCGAGCACCGGCTCCTCCTGGTCGCAGATCTCCGCGGCCATCGGGCAGCGCGGGCTGAACGGGCAGCCCGGCGGCATGTTCACCACGGACGGCGGCGAGCCCGCGATCGGGGTGAGCCGGTCGGTCTTGATGTCCAGCCGCGGCAGGCTGCCGAGCAGGCCCAGCGTGTAGGGCATGCGCGGGGTGTAGAAGATGTCGTCGACCGTGCCGGACTCGACCACCTTGCCCGCGTACATGACCTGCACCCGGTCCGCCTGTCCGGCGATGACACCGAGGTCGTGGGTGATCAGCACCATGGCGGCGCCGGTCTCCTGCTTCGCCGCCTGCAGCGCGTCCAGGACCTGCGCCTGCACGGTCACGTCCAGCGCGGTGGTCGGCTCGTCGGCGATGATCACCTCGGGCCGGTTGGCGATCGCGATCGCGATCACCACGCGCTGCCGCATGCCACCGGAGAGCTGGTGCGGGTACTCCGTCGCCCGCTGCTTCGGGTTCGGGATGCGGACCAGGTCGAGCAGCTCCACGGCCTCCTTGCGGGCCACGTCCCGGCGCACGTCGTGGTGCGCGGTGATGGCCTCGGCGATCTGGTCGCCCACCGGGTACACCGGGTTGAGCGAGGTCATCGGGTCCTGGAAGACCATCGCGATGCCGCTGCCGCGGACCCGGGTCATCTCCTTCTCGGAGATCTCGAGCAGGTTCTGGCCCTTGAAGTCAATCCGGCCCTCGACCCGCGCGGTCCGGGGCAGCAGGCCCATGACCGCCATCGAGGTCACCGATTTGCCGGAACCGGACTCACCGACCACGCCCAGCACCTCGCCGCGGCCGAGCTGGTAGCTCACGCCGCGGACGGCCTGCACCGGGCCGTCGTCGCTGGGGAACGTGACGGACAGGTCCTCCACCGAGAGGACGGGATCGGCCGTCGTCCGGTCGTCGAACGAAGTCATGCGCGCACCTTCGTCTGCTGGGGGTCGAACGCGTCGCGGAGCCCGTCCCCGATGAAGTTGATCGTCAGCGCGATCAGGATGATGAACAGGCCCGGGAAGTAGAACAGCCACGGGCGGGTGTCGACCGCGGTCTGCGCGGCGCTCACCAGCAGGCCGAGCGAGGTGTCCGGCGGCCGCACGCCGAAGCCGAGGAACGACAGCGCGGTCTCCAGCAGGATGCCGATGGACACCAGGATGGTCGCGTTCACGATCACCGAGCCCAGTGCGTTCGGCACGAGGTGCCGGAAGATGATCCGGGCGTCGCCGGCGCCGAGGGCGCGGGCCGCCTCGACGAACTCCTTCTCCCGCAGCGACAGCACCACGCCACGGGCGACCCGGGACACGTAGGCCCAGTACAGGCCGGCGATGACGACCGCGATCAGCCACCAGCTGCCGCCCACGTTGTGCGCGAGCACGGCGGCGACGGCGAGCAGCGGCAGCGTGAGCACCAGGTCGGAGATGCGCATCAGCACGGTGTCGATCCAGCCGCGGTAGTACCCGGCGACCGCACCCCAGATCGTGCCGACGACCGTCGAGAAGATCGCCACCAGCACGGAGATCTGCAGCGAGATCTGGGTGCCGCGCAGGACGTTCGCGAGCATGTCCTTGCCGACTGCATCGGTGCCGAACGGGTGCGCCCCCGACGGCGGCTGCGAGTTGTCGGGCGTGATGTCGTCCGGCCCGTACTTCCACAGCCAGCCGCCGACGTAGGCCAGCAGCACGATCAGCAGCAGGAGGACGAGGCTGGCCACGGCCAGCCGGTGCTGCAGGAACCGGCGCAGGACGAGCTGGAACTGGCCGCGTTCCCGGACGGTGAACTCGCGCTCGACCTGCGGTTTCGGCGCGTTGTCCGCGAGCTGGGCGGTCGCGGCGGTCTCGGTGGTTGAGCGCTCAGGCATGGCGGATCCTCGGGTCGAGCACGCCGTACAGCAGGTCGGCGACAAGGTTGAACAGGATGACGAAGGTCGCCGAGATGAGCAGCCACGCTTCGACGGCGTACACGTCGCTCTGGGAGATGGCGTCGAGCAGGAAGCTGCCCGCGCCCTGCCACTGGAACACCTTCTCGGTCACGACGGCGCCGGAGATGATGGACGCCAGGTCCAGTGCGGTGACCGTGGTCAGCGGGATGAGGGCGTTGCGGAGCGCGTGGCGCCGCATCACCACGCCGCGCGACAGGCCCTTGGCGCGGGCGAGCCGCACGTAGTCGCTGTTGAGCACCTCGAGCATGGACCCGCGCTGGAACCGGCTCCACGACGCGTAGGAGATCAGCGCCAGCGAAATGGTCGGCAGGATCATGTGCCCCAGTACGTCGCCGAGGTGGGCCCAGAAGCCGCCCTGCACGTAGATCGAGCTCGCGCCGATGGTGTAGAAGACCTGGCCGCCGGTGCTGTTGTTGATCGAAATCCCGGCCTGCTTGAGGAGCACCGCGAGCCAGAACGCGGGCATCGACAGGAAGAGGAAACCGAAGAAGGTGGCCGTGTAGTCCAGCTTCGAGTACTGCTTCACGGCGCTCACGGCACCGACGACGATCGCCAGGATCAGCGCGATGATCATCGCGAGGAAGATCAGGCGGAAGGTGACGCCGAAGCGGGAGAGGATCTCGTGCCCGATGTCCGTCGTGGAGTTCACGGACGGGCCGAAGTCACCGCGGAAGATGCCGGTGATCCAGTTCCAGTAGCGCTCCATGAGCGGCTGGTCCAGGTGCAGCCGGTGGGCTTCGGCAGCCAGGGTCTGCGGTGGTGGGGGTGGGTTCCGCGTGATGAGGGGATCGAGCGGGTTGGCCGACAGCGACACCATCACGAAGACGAGGAACGTCGACAGGACGAGGATCGGCACCGACACGAGCAGCCGGCGCAAGGCGAAGGCGAGCATGGAGGTCTTCCTGCTGAAGTGCGACCAGCACGCCGCTCGTGACGGCGGAACCGGGCGGCGCGATCTGTCGAGTTGTGGTGGACGAGTGAGGGGCGGGGGTGGGGGAGACCGGCGCCGCCGGCCTCCCCCCGACATTACTTCTCGGTAATGTACTCCCGTCCAGGCGATCAGCCCTTCCGGATGCCCCATTCCTGCATGTTGTAGACCGGCCCGTCGAGGGTCGAGTTGTTGCGAACGTTGGCGACGTTGTCGTACGACGCGATGAAGGTCGGCTTCTGGTACAGCGGAAGCACGTACGCGTCCTCGGACATCAGCTGGTCGGCCTGGTTGAGCGCGTCGGTCGCCTTGGCCTGGTCGGTCTCGGTGTTGGACTGCGCGATCAGGCTGTCGACCTGCGGGTTGCTGTACTTGCCGTAGTTGCTGGCGGACCCGCTGGGCCAGTTCTGCGCGGCGTTGTTGAACGGGAACGGCGAGGCGACCCACGCGAACACGATCACGTCGAAGTCACCGCTGCTGGTCGTCTTGCCCAGGGAGTCGGTCGGCACGATGTCGACCTTGACGCCCAGCTGGCTAGCGGCCTGCTGGAACAGCTCGCACTCGTTCTGGCGGATCTGGTTGCCCACCGTGTAGCGCATGCGCAGGGTCGGCACCGGCGCACCGCTCGGGTCGATCAGCTGGTTGCCCTGCAGCTTGTAGCCGGCGCCGGTGAGGATCTGCTTCGCCTTGTTGATGTCACCGGAACCCTGGCCGGTGGCGGACACGACGTCCTTGTAACCCTCCTGGCCTGGCACGAAGTTGTGGCTCCCCAGCGGCTTCACCTTGTTGGTGAACTGGCCGACGGTCTTGTTGATCGTGGCCTGGACATCGACCGCGGTGAACAGCGCCTGACGCAGTGCCTTGTTGGCCAGCGCCGGGTTCTTCAGGTTGAAGTCGATGTGCTCCCAGGTGAGGCCGAGGCCGATGTAGGAGGACACGCCCGGGATGTTGCGCACCTGGTTGACCAGGTCGACCTGCGGCTGCGGGTAGATGACCTGCACCTCGTGGTTCTGCAGGGCCGTCGGCTCTTGCGAGGCGTCGGTGATGATCCGGAAGATCACCCGCGACAGGTGCGGCTTGGCGCCCCACCAGGACGGGTTCGGCACCATCGTCAGCGACACGTTGTTCTGGAAGTTGTCCACCTTCCAGGGGCCGCCGGACCAGGTCGGAACGGTCTCGCCGAACCACTTGTACGACTCGGCCAGGCCGGCCGGGCTGTTCAGGTCACCGTGCTGGGCGGCCAGGTGCGCGGGGTAGATCGCGCCGCTCGAGCTCCACAGGTTCTTCCAGTCGGTGTACGGCTTGGCGAAGGTCACGGTGACCGTCTTGCCGTTGTCCGAGCCGACCACCGAGGAGATCTGCTCGTAACCGGAGGTGTTGGCGGGCGCGCAGTCCGGGCAGTCCTTGCCGTTCTGGACCTTCCAGTTGTAGATGAAGTCGTCGGCGTTGAACGGGGTGCCGTCGGACCAGACCGCCTTCGGGTTGAGCTTGTAGACCACCGTCTGCGGGTTCGTGCTGGTGATGTCCGCCGAGGTCACGAAGTCCGGGTTGAGGACCGGCTTGAGGTCCGGCGACGTGTAGTAGGTGTAGGGCAGCAGGCCCTTGGTCACCATCCCGGTCTCGAAGACGTTGCCTTCGGCCGAGGTGACGTTCCAGTTCGCGATGTTCTTCTCGATCGCCATCGTGACGTCACCGCCGTCCTGCAACTGGTCGGCGGCGGCCGAGTTGCAGGTGTTCGGGCTGGAGTCGCACTGGGCGAAGGCCTGCCCCGTCTGCACGCCGCTGTTGCCCCCACCGCCACCGCCGCACGCGGCGAGGACCAGCGCTGCGGTCGCGGCCAGCGCGCCGATACCGGCGGCGCGTGACTTCGTCTTCCCTAACATTCATTCTCCTTGCTCGACGCCGTCGTGGGTTCCGAGGCGGCCTCGTCCTGTGGCGGCGAACTGTCGAGGTGATCGAGTTTGCTCACCGTAGTCGTGCAACGTAGGCAGAGGAACAGCTCAAGCGGCCACTCAGCGTGAGATTGTGATGGAACAGTGACGCGCGGTCTCTCACTCGAACGGGTGACATAGGCCACCGCTCGTGGTTGCCGGACCTGCCCCCCGGAACTCGGCGCACGGCCACCCCTTCGTGGATATCCCCTGCTACGGCGCGGTGCGTAGCTCGGGGGAGAATAACCGACGGATCCCACTTTGTGGACCCCGCGAAAGGAGTAGTCACAAGCCTGTGACCGCAACGCCACACAATCGCCGAATTAACCTGATTCCGTGACCACTACCGCTGACCGCCGGCTTCTCCTCGTGCACGCCCACCCCGACGACGAGAGCATCACCACCGGTGGGACCATCGCCCGCTACGCCGCAGAAGGTGTCGACGTAACCCTCGTGACCTGCACACTTGGCGAGGAGGGGGAGATCATTCCGAAGGGTCTGGACCAGCTCGGCGCGTGGGCGGGGGACCAGCTCGGCGGCTACCGGTCCGGGGAGCTCGCGGCGGCCGGACGGGCACTGGGGTTGACCCGCCAGTGTTATCTGGGGGGTATCGGCCGGTGGCGTGATTCGGGCATGGCGGGCACGCCGTCGGCGGAGCACCCGCGCGCCTTTTCCGGAGGAGATCAACGTGAGCAGGCGGCCCAGTTGCGTGCCGTTCTGGACGAGGTGCGCCCCCAGGTGGTGGTCACCTACGACGCCTTCGGCGGGTACGGGCACCCGGACCACGTCCAGGCACACGCAGTAACCATGATCGCCGCGGCCGATGCCCCGTACGTGCGACGCGTCTTCCACATCGCCGCCTCCCGGGATGCGCTCGCCCGCGGCGTGGCGCGGTTGCGGGAGGAGCCCGGCCTGCCGTGGCGGCTGCCGGCCGACGGCGAGCTGCCCACCACCCCGGACGAGGAGATCACCACCGCGATCGACGTGCGCGGTCACCTCGATGCCAAGATCGCCGCACTGGCCGCGCACGAGACGCAGGTCAGCGTGCGCCCGCCGGCGTTCGCGCTGTCCAACGGCATCGCGCAGCCGATCGGCGAGGTCGAGCACTACGTCCTCGTGCACGGCCCGGCCGAGGGTGCCGGGCACGACCTGTTCGGAGGGCTGTAGGTGTCCAGGCTGGTGCTCGTTCTGCTGGTGATCGACGCGGCCCTGCTGGCGGTGCTCGAGCTGTTCTTCCTGCCGCTCCGCGTCGCCGGGACGATCCCGTTCCCGGTCACCGCGCTGGTCGCGGCGCTCACCACCCCGCTGCTGGTGCGGCTCGCCGGACGGCTCGTCGCGCCACGTGCGGCGTTTGCCCCGCTCGTGGTGTGGGTACTGGTGGTGGTGATCGTCGGGTTGTTCGGGCCCGGCGGTGATCTCGTGCTGCTGCAGGACTGGCGGGCGTTGCTGCTCATCGCCGGCGGGGCACTCCCCGCGGCCATGAGCCTGGGCGGCGTGCTCGCCCTCCCGTCGAAGAGAGGTGCTGCCGGTCGTGGGTGAAGCGATTTCCGATCGCCAGGTCGTCGCCGTGCTACGCCCGGTCGTGCGCGCGTCCGGCCCGGTGCTGCACGCGTTGCGCACGCCCGGCCGCCTGGAAGGGCTCGCGTCGATCCGGTTGCCGGGATCGGCTGCGTGGGAGGCGACGGACCGCGCGGGGCACGTGGACTGGTGGGTCAACCGGCTCGGCCGGCTGACCTCGCTGGTCACCGCGATCCCCGGGCTCGGCGGCGCGCTCGCCGACCGGCTGCCGGTGCAGGACGCGCTCGGCACGGCCGCGCAGGCGCTGCTGCTCACCGCGATCGCGGAGGAGTACGGCGTGCGCGACACCGGGGACAAGGTGCGGCTGGTCGCGTGGGTACTGTTCGGGCGGGACATCGACGCGGCGCTGGCGGCGGGCAAGCACGACGAGTACGACCCGGCCGAGGAGGACGCCGAGACCGCGAAGCTGGCCGGCGAGTTCTCGCAGATGGAGCACCGGCCGCGGCGGATCTCACTCAAGTCCGCGGGCAAGACGCTGTGGCGGATGGGCCGCGCGCTCATGGCGATCACCGGCGAGCTGGAGAAGCGTCCGCACGGCCGGTTCTACCACCGCGCCGTGGGGATGCTGCCGGTGGTCGGTGTGGTCGGGGACTACCTGGGTGAGCGCAGCGGGCTCAAACGGGTCCGCCGCCGCGCGGACGACTGGTTCGCCCGCGCGGCCTGACGCCTAGCGCCAGAACTGGAAGGTCTGGCCGCCGAGCCGGGCCGTGTAGGCGTTGCCGCCGCACACGCCGTAGAGCCAGTACACGACCTCCCAGAACGCGGCTCCGACCGCGGGGACCGCGAACAGCAGGGCGAACAGGATCAGCGGAGCCCACGGGCGGGCCTTCGCGCCGAACTCGCGCGCGTCGGGGGACAGGTAGGGCTCGATCGCGCCGTACCCGTCCAGGCCCGGCACGGGCAGGATGTTCAGCACGAACGTCGCGATCTGCAGCAGGGCCAGGAAGGACAGTCCCACCAGCAGGGTGATGGGCATCGGCACCAGCTGCACCGCCACGGCCAGCACGATGCCGAACAGCAGGTTCGTCAGGGGGCCGGCCAGCGAGGTCCACGACGCGAACGCCCGGTTGCGCAGTGCCCACCGGTTGATCCACACCGCGCCGCCGGGGAGCGGGATCCCGCCGATGACGAGGAAGAGCAGCGGCAGCAACAGGGACAGGACCGGGTCCGTGTAGCGCCGGACGTCCATGTTCAGGTAGCCCTTGGAGACGACCTCGTAGTCACCTCCCTTGTAGGCCACGAAGGCGTGCCCGAACTCGTGCAGCGTGAGGGACAGCGCCCATCCGCCGACGACGAGGATGAAGACGCCCGCCACCGTCATGGTGTCGTCGGTGCGGGGCTCGCCGAACGTCGCGAGTAGGCCACCCACCACGGTGAGTGCGAGAATGCCGAAGAAGACGGGACTGGGTCGGACCGCGGATCGTTGCACGTGGTCCAGTCTCCCGCATCCCGGCGAGTTGATGTTCGGCGTGTCCGCTTGCGCAGCGGGCGGGAAGCATCCCCCAACCTCGCTACTCCGCTTGACCTAGCCTCATTACACGGGTGTAATCACAGTGCTGTTATTCGTTGCTGCAAGGGGGCGACGGGTACGGCGTTGCAAGACCGCCAGCCTGGGGAGTGCGTGGAAGCAGAGGAGGCGGACGTGCGGTTGGAATCCGGCGGAAGGGATTGGGGGAACGTCGTGGAGTGGCGAGAAGGCCCGGAGGTGGAGCTGGGCGAGCTCGTCGACCTCTTCGACAACGACGAGCCCCCCGAGTGGCAGGACCGCGCCTTGTGCGCGCAGACCGACCCCGAGGCGTTCTTCCCGGAGAAGGGCGGCTCGACCCGTGAGGCGAAGCGAATCTGTCAGGGCTGCGAAGTGAAGGGCGAATGCCTGGAGTACGCGCTGGCCCACGACGAGCGCTTCGGCATCTGGGGTGGTCTGTCCGAACGGGAGCGTCGCAAGCTGAAAAAGCGGGCTGTGTAAGGGATTTCACGCCTGCTTCACAACAAGGTGGTAGGTCTTCGGGTGCTCGTTGCGGTGCTCGGGGTGACTGCCGGCTCGGCTAGGCTGGCGCGGCAGAAGATCCTCACCGGTCGCCGCCGCCCACTGGAGAAGCCTTGCCCGACAACGTGACCGTCCCGGACAGGGCCTCGACGGTGGCCAGGATCGCCCCAGCGGTGGGCATTTTCGTGGTTCTCGCCGCGCTGGGACTTTCGGTGAACGCGGGACGGCTCGGCTTCGACCTCGCCGGCGGGCGGCTGTTGCCGGCCGGTTCGCTGAGCGAGGTCTGGTCGGCTTACCTCGCGAACTGGCACCCCGTCGGCGGCGGTACCGCGAGTGCGCCGCCGGCCGCGCTGGCGGTGCTCGGGATCTTCGGGGCGCTCTGCACGCCGCACGGTTTCGTGTCCGTGCTGATGATCGCCGACGCTCCGCTCGCCGGGGTGTCGGCGTACCTCGCGACGCGCCGGCTGCCGGTGCAGCCGTGGGTGCGGGCGGTGACCGCCGGTGCCTACGGACTGCTGCCGGCCGCGACCGCCGCGGTGGCGCAGGGCCGGCTCGACGTCGTGGCGGCCCACATCCTGCTGCCGCCGGTGATCGCCGGGATCGCCGGTCTGCTGGCCGGTCCGGGGCAGCGCTGGCTGCACTCGTCGTCGTTGTGCGCGCTCGGCCTGGCCGTGCTCGGCGCGTTCTCGCCGCTGGCGCACCTGCTGGCGCTCACCGGTCTGGTTGCCGGGTTCGTGGTGCTGCCCTCGCCCGCGCCGTTGCTGAAACGGGCCGCGGCGGTGGTCATCGTGGTGCTGGTGCCGTTGGCGCTGCTGATGCCGTGGCCGGTCGTGCTGGTCAACCACCCGGCGCTGGTGCTGCACGGACTGAGCGGCCCGGGCGACCCGGTCACTGCCGTCGAGCTGGCCGGGCTGGATCCGGGCGGTGCCGGGGCGTGGCCGGCCGGGCTCGCCGTGCTGCTGGCCGCCGTGGTCGCGTTCGCGGTGCGGCCCGGGCGCGGGGCCGCGGCGGGTCTCGCGGTGGTGGTGCTGGGGATCGCGGGCCTGGCGCTGGTGCGGCTGGTGACCGTGACGCCCCTGCAGGGCGGGCCGGTGTCGGCGGGGTTCGCCGGGGTGCCGCTGCTGGTCGCCGGGGCCGGGCTGCTGTGGATCGTGTTGTCCACCTGCCGAGGCGACCTCGGCAAACCCGTGCTGGCCGGTGGGGCGGCGCTGGTCGTCACGCTGGCCGTGGCCTTCGTGGTGGCGGGCAGCGGTGGGCCGCTGCGATCCGGCGGCGGCCCGGCGCTCGCGCAGGACCAGGCCGACGAGCTGGCGCGCACCGGCCGGTCGGTCCTGGTGCTCGGTGGCGGCGGGACACCCGCGATGCAGACGGGCGGCCGGATGCCCCGGTTCGGGGACGACCAGCTGGCGGTGAGCGCGGCAACGCCCACGCGCCTCGCGGGCTGGCAGGAAGCGCTGACGGGTGCCGATCCGGGACGCATCCGGGCGGCGCTGTCCGGCGCCGCGGCGTCCGGCGCGTTGTTCGTGGTGCTCCCGGCGGGCACGGAACCCGGCCCGATCGTGGCGACCGCCCCCGCCCTCGCGTCCCCGGTCGCGCCGACCAGCGACGGACGGGCCGTTTTGCGGTTGCTGGAGCCCGGTGGTCAGGTCGTGCTGATCCCGCCCGGGGTGGCGCGGCAGGCGGTGACGTCCCAGGCCCCCACGAGCACCCTGGGCGTGACACCGGTGGACGCGCAGCTGCCCGACGTGCGGGTGCGGGTGTCTGACGGCGTGCCCGGACGGCTGCTCGTGCTGGCCGCCGAGTACGAGGACGGCTGGCGCGCCCGGGTTGACGGCCGCGCGGTGCCGGTCGTGCCGGCGTGGGGGCACCAGGTGGCGGTCGCGGTGCCGACCGCGCAGGCGGACGTGACCGTGGAGCGCCCCGCCACCCTCCGGGACGTGCTGTTGCTGGTCCAGGTGGCGGCTGCGCTGTTCACCCTGCTCACCGCGGTGCCCACCGGGATCGGCGCGGCCCGCCCGCCGCGGCCGCAGCCGGTGCCGACGACCGGATCGTGAGCGGGCGGGGAGCTACTCGCCCTCGATGACGTCCGGTTCGACGCCCAGGTAGCCCGCCACCTGCTCGACCAGCACGTCGTGCACCAGGTCCGCCAGTTCGCCCGGGTCCTTGGCGCGCGCCTCGAGGGGCCGGCGGTACAGCACGATCCGCGCGCGCGTCGGCAGGCCCGTCCGGTCGACACCCGCCGGGACCAGCCGGGACAGCGGCACTGCCCCGTCGTGCAGCACCCCGTCGTCCTCGGGGGCACCGCCGCCGCGGATCTCCGGGACGTCGTCGACCGCGACGTCGAGCTTCGTCAGCTGGTCCCGCCACCGGGCCTCGATCGGCTCCAGCGCGTCGAGCACGAGCTGGTCGAACTTCTCCGCACGGCTGGCCGCAGCGGGCAGGCTCGCCGGGTACAGCGGCCCGCGCAGCCCGCGGCCGTGCCGGTCCCGGCGGACACGCCGCCGATGCCGGGAACTTCGAGCCATGGACACATCCGGAAGGTTACGCGTTGGCCTCGGCCCGTGGCGTCCACCGGTGCGCCTGCGCGCAGTTGCCGGGGGGAAGCGCTATCGTCTGCGATCGTGTCGAGCGTACGAAAGTGTTCGCGAACGGGGTGCCTGAACCCGGCCGTCGCCACGCTTACCTACGCCTACAGCGATTCGACCGCGGTGGTCGGTCCCCTCGCGACGGCGTCCGAGCCGCATTCCTACGACCTGTGCGAGGAGCACGCGCTCCGGCTGACCGCACCCCGGGGCTGGGAGGTCGTCCGGCACGAGGGCGAGTTCGCCGCGCCGGACCGCTCCGACGACGAGCTCACGGCGCTGGCCGAGGCCGTCCGCGAGGCCGGCCGGTCCGACAAGCCCGCCCCGCCCCCGGAGCCGGAGGGACCCTCCGGGCGGCGTGGGCACCTGCGGGTGCTGCCCGACCCGATCTCGTAGGTCACGCCGCATCCGCCCCGTGTTCCCCCGGTAGGCTCTCGGGTATCCGCAGTCCATGGACAACTCCCGGGGAGAGCGCGTGTCAGACCTGTCGGCCATCGTCAAGGCCTACGACATCCGTGGCGTCGTCGGCGAGCAACTCGACGCCGGCCTGGTTCGGGACTTCGGCGCGGCCTTCGCGTTGCTGATCAAGCCCGAGTCGCCGTCGGTGGTGATCGGCCACGACATGCGTGAGTCTTCCCCGGGGCTGGCCGCCGCGTTCGCCGAGGGTGTCACCTCGCAGGGGCTCGACGTCGTGTCGATCGGCCTGTGCAGCACCGACGAGCTCTACTTCGCCTCCGGCTCGCTCAACCTGCCCGGCGCGATGTTCACGGCCAGCCACAACCCGGCCAAGTACAACGGCATCAAGCTCTGCCGCGCGGGCGCCGCCCCGGTGGGGCAGGAGTCCGGGCTCGCCGAGATCCGCGACACCGTCGAGCAGGGTGTGCCGGAGTTCGCCGGGCAGCCCGGCAGCGTCACCGAGCGGGACGTGCTGCCGGACTACGCCGCCTACCTGCGCCGGCTCGTGGACCTCTCCGGCAGCCGCCCGCTGAAGATCGTCGTGGACGCCGGCAACGGCATGGGTGGCCACACGGTTCCGACGGTCTTCGAGGGCCTGCCCATCGAGATCGTGCCGATGTACTTCGAGCTCGACGGCAGCTTCCCCAACCACGAGGCCAATCCCCTGGACCCGAAGAACCTGGTCGACCTGCAGGCCAAGGTCCGCGAGGTGGGTGCGGACGCCGGGCTGGCCTTCGACGGCGATGCCGACCGCTGCTTCGTCGTCGACGAGAACGGCGACCCGGTGTCACCGAGCGCCGTCACCGCGCTGGTCGCGGTGCGCGAGCTGGCCAAGGAGCCGGGCGCGACGATCATCCACAACCTGATCACCTCGCAGGCGGTGCCGGAGATCGTCGCCGAAAACGGGGGCAAGCCGGTGCGCACCCGGGTCGGGCACTCGTTCATCAAGCAGGAGATGGCCACGACCGGCGCGATCTTCGGCGGCGAGCACTCCGCCCACTACTACTTCCGCGACTTCTGGCGCGCCGACACCGGCATGCTGGCCGCCCTGCACGTGCTGGCCGCGCTCGGCGAGCAGGACGGGCCGCTGTCCGAGCTGACCGCGGAGTACTCGCGGTACGCGGCCTCCGGCGAGATCAACTCGACCGTGGACGACCAGGTCGCCAAGCAGCTCGCGGTCAAGGACGCGTTCGCGCGCCGTCCCGGCGCCGAGATCGACGAGGTGGACGGCCTGACGGTGAAGCTGCCCGGCAAGGCGTGGTTCAACCTGCGCCCGTCCAACACCGAGCCGCTGCTGCGGCTCAACGTCGAGGCCGCCGACGCCGACGCGGTCCGCGCGCTGACCGACGAAGTCCTCGCGATCGTTCGCAGCTAGGGAGGTACCCCCATGGCAGTCGCGCTCGATGCCCAGTTGCTGGAGATCCTGGCGTGCCCGTCGGACGACCACGCGCCGCTGCGGCCGGGAACGGCGAGCGACCCGGAGGCCGACGCGCTGACGTGCACCTCCTGCGGCCGTGAGTTCCCGGTCCGGGACGGGATCCCGGTCCTGCTGCTCGACGAGGCCACGCTTCCAGGTGAGTCCCGTGCCGATGGTGCTTGACGACACGCTCCTGGACGACCCCGCGCGCCTGGCGGAGGCCGACACGGCAGGACTGCTCAGGGCCGCGGCGATGGCGGGCGCCCAGGTGCGGTCCACCGCCGAGGCCGCCGCGGACGCGGAACTGGCTGACCGGCTGGACCTGGGCCGCCCCCGCGCGCTCGTCCTCGTCGTCCGCCCCGGGGTGAGCCGCAGCGTCGCGCGTCTGCTGTACGCCCTGCTCGCGCCGGCCTGCCCGGTGCCGGTCCTCGTCAGCGAGGCGGTGCCACCGTGGATCGGGGCGCTGGACGTCGTCTTCGCGCACACCGACGACCCGTTCGACCGGGAGCTGGCCGCCGGTATCGAGCGGGCCGCCCGCTACGGCGCCACCGTCGTGCTGTCCGGGCCCAGCGAGGGCCCGGTCGGAGCCTCGCTCGCCGGGAAGGGCATCCAGCTCGTCCCCCGGGTCGCGGTGCCGCCGGAACTGACCTTCGCCCGCGGCCTCGCCGCCGGGCTGCTCACCGCGAACGCCCTCGGCCTGCTGGTCGCCGACGTGCAGTTGCTCGCCGACCAGCTGGACTCCGAGGCGGAGCGCGCCCATCTCGGCCGCGACTCCTTCGCCAATCCCGCCAAGGCGCTCGCGCTGCGCCTCGCGGACCGGATCCCGCTGCTGTGGGGGCTGGACCCGATCGCGGTCTCGGTCGCCCAGCACGCCGGCTACGCGCTGGGCGCGTTCGCCGGGATCGTCGCCGACATCGCGGACTACCGTCAGGCGCTCACCCGTCGCGCGCTGCGTCAGGCGGCGGCGAGCAGCTCCGGCGAGCGGGACATCTTCGCCGACCCCGATTTCGATACCGACCTGCCGAACTACCGGGTGCTGCTGCTCGCGGTGCACAGCGGTCCGGCAGCCGACGCGGTGCGCCACGAGGCTTCGAATACGCTTCCCGGGGCCGGAGTGGTGGCTCCCGCGGACGAGATCGTCGGTGACGAGCCCGTGCGCGCCGGGGTGCTCGCGCTACGGTTCGAGCTGGCCGCGGTCTACCTCGGGCTGGCGACCGCCACGACGGGTGGCGGCGGGCACTACGAACCCGCGTCGGCCTGACGCCGGTTCGCGCTCGATCCCGTGGATCGGGCCAGGGGTTGGAAGAGCCAAGGAGTTGAGAACACGGTGGAGCTGCTGCGCAATGCGGTGCGGCCCTACGCCTGGGGGTCCCGGACGACCATCCCCGAGCTGCTGGGCCGCGAGGTGCCCGCGCCGCACCCGGAGGCGGAGCTGTGGATGGGCGCCCATCCCGGCGACCCCTCCCGGATCCTGGGCCCGGACGGCGACGAGCGCACGCTGCTGGAACTCGTCGAGGCCGATCCGCTCGGCCAGCTGGGCCGGGAATGCGCCGAGCACTGGGGCAACCGGCTGCCGTTCCTGCTGAAGATCCTCGCGGTCGAGGAGCCGCTGTCGATGCAGGCGCACCCGTCGGCCGAGCAGTCGGCCGAGGGGTACGCCCGTGAGGAGGCCGCCGGCATCCCGCGGGACGCGCCGAACCGGAACTACCCGGATCCGACGGCCAAGCCGGAGCTGGTGTGCGCGCTGACCGAGTTCCACGCGCTGGCCGGGTTCCGCAAGCCGGAGCGCACGGTCGAGCTGCTGCGTGCCATCGAGACGCCGGGGCTGGCCAAGTACACCGAGCTGCTGGCCGCCCAGCCGGACTCGAACGGCCTGCGGGCGCTGTTCACCACGTGGATCACGCTGCCGCAGCCGGTGCTGGACGAGCTGCTGCCCGAGGTGCTCGACGCGTGCGTGCTGCACGTGAAGGACCACGGCGAGTTCGACGTCGAGTGCCGCACCATCCTGGAGCTGGGCGAGGCGCACCCGCGGGACGCCGGCGTGCTGGCCGCGCTGCTGCTCAACCGGCTCACGCTCAGCGCCGGCGAGGCCATCTACCTGCCGGCCGGCAACCTGCACCTGTACCTGCACGGCACGGCGGTGGAAATCCTGGCCAACTCGGACAACATCCTGCGCTGCGGGCTGACCCCCAAGCACGTGGACGTGCCCGAGCTGCTCCGCGTGGTCGACTTCACCTGCGCGGACATGCCGATCCTGCGTGGCGAGCCGTCCGAGTGCGGCGAGGTGTACACGACCGACGCGCCGGAGTTCGAGTTGTCCCGTTGCGAATGGGACGCCGGTGAGACCGGCGCGCTCCGCGTCGGCAACGGCAAGCCGCAGATCCTGCTGTGCACGCAGGGCTCCGTGCGGGTCAAGGCGGAGAGCGGCCAGGAGCTGGAGCTGCGCCGCGGCCAGTCGATGTGGGTCCCGGCCTCGGATCCGGCGGTCGCGGTCCACCCGGCCGAGGCCGGCCGGACGCAGCTGTTCCGCGCCACCTCGGGCTGCCTCTAGCGACCACTTGGCGGACGCGACCTCAGACCGGGTCGATCACCGCGTTGCGGATGTGTTCGTAGATGACGTTGGTGCGGACGTCGGCGACCTCCTGGCGCTGGGTGAGCCGGTCGATGACGAACGCGTAGAGGCTGTCGTTGTCCGGGACGGCCACGTGCACCAGGAAGTCCTCGCCGCCGGTCACCACGAACACGCCCAGGGTTTCCGGCTGCCGCGTCACCCATTCCCGGAAGGCATCGATGACCCGCCGGGACGGCGGCCGCACCCGGATCGCGATGAGCGCCTGTACCCGGCGGCCGATCTTCGCCAGGTCCAGGTCGACGTGGTAGCCGCGGATGACGCCCCGCTCCCGCAGGGCGCGGACGCGTTCCAGTGACGTGGAGGGGGAGACGCCGGTGGCCGCGGCCAGCTCCCGGTTGGTTCGCCGTCCGTCGCGCTGCAATTCCCGCAGCAATGCCTGATCAAGTTCGTCCAACTCGGCCAATAGCGGCCTCCTGTCGAATTTAGTTCGGTGTTAGTGGACGAGTCTCGCATGTCTGCCTAGCGTGCTGCACTGTGACCACAGATGATCAGGTAGAAGTTCAGCTCGACGCCACCACTCGCACCGCCAAGGTGAAGTGGGTGATCGTCGCCGACCCGTCGCTCGGCCCGGGTCTCGTCGCCAACGCCACCGCCTGCCTCGGCGCCGCCGTCGGCAAGGTCCTGCCGTCACTGGTCGGCCCCGAAGTCGCCGACGCCTCGGGCCGGCCGCACGCCGGCCTGCCGTGGACCGGCTGCTCGATCCTCGCGGCCGACGCGGCCAGGCTGCTGGAGATCCGCGCCAAGGCGGCGAACCGCGAGGGCATTTTCGTCGCCGACATGTCCAAGCACGCACAGGCCAGCCGCTCCCACGACGAGTACACGGCGGCGATGGCCGGCACCGACGAGGCGGCCTTCGAGTACCACGCGGTCAGCCTGGTGGGCCCGCGGAACAAGATCGATAAGCTGGTCGGGGGGCTGCCGTTGCTGCGCTGAACGGGCGGCGCGCGCAGGGCGCCGGACCCGGGGTTCTAGGCTCACTTCCGGCAAAACGGAAAGACTCAGCAGGGGGTCAGCGTGTCGGCAAGTGGCGGAACGAAGGCGATCCTCGCGGCACTGGGCGCCAACGCCGGGATCGCCGTGGCGAAGTTCGCCGGATTCCTGGTCACCGGATCGTCGTCGATGCTCGCCGAGTCGGTGCACTCGCTCGCCGACACGTCCAACCAGGGCCTGCTCCTGCTCGGGCAGCGCCAGTCCCGCCGGCGCGCCACCCGCGAGCACCCGTTCGGCTTCGGGCGAGAGCGGTACTTCTACTCGTTCGTGGTCGCGCTGATGCTGTTCACGCTCGGCTCGGTGTTCGCGCTCTACGAGGGCATCCACAAGATCGAGCACCCGGAGCCGCTGACCAGCCCGCTGGTCGCGGTGATCATCCTGGTGGTCGCGATCTGCCTGGAGGGCTACTCGTTCGTCACCGCGATGAAGGAGTCGCGCACGATCAAGGGGGAGGCGACCTGGTGGCGGTTCATCCGCCAGTCCCGCACCCCGGAGCTGCCGGTCGTGTTGCTGGAGGACAGCGGGGCGCTGCTCGGCCTGGTGTTCGCGCTGGCCGGTGTCGGGCTCTCCGAGCTGACCGGCGACCCGGTGTGGGACGGCGTGGGCACCGTCCTGATCGGTGTCCTGCTCGGGATCATCGCGATCATCCTCATCGTCGAGATGAAGAGCCTGCTGATCGGCGAGGGCGCCACCGACCGCGAGCTGGACAGCATCTGCGAGGCGCTGGCCGGCGGGCGGGTCGAACGGGTGATCCACATCCGCACCCAGTACCTGGGCCCCGACGAGCTGCTCGTCGCCGCGAAGCTGGCGCTCGCGCCGCGGCTGGAACTGTCGGAGGTGGCGAGCGAGATCGACGCCGCCGAGGCCAGGGTGCGTGAGCGGGTGCCCGCGGCGCGGCTCATCTACCTGGAACCGGACCTGGATCGGCAGCCGGTGTGAACCATGGGTGGCTCCCGTCACCCGATCGCGTTAGGGTGACCAACCGTACCTGAGATCCAGGACACGGCGGGAGGAGACACCCTTGCCAGGTAACGGGCTGTGGCGCACGAAGTCCATCGAGCAGTCCATTCAGGACACCGACGAGCCGGGCACCAGGTTGCGACGCAACCTGTCGGCCTGGGATCTCACGGTGTTCGGGGTCGCGGTGGTGATCGGCGCCGGTATCTTCACCCTGACCGCACGCACGGCGGGCGACTACGCGGGACCATCGGTGTCGCTGGCGTTCGTGTTCGCTGCGATCGCCTGCGGCCTGGCCGCACTCTGTTATGCCGAGTTCGCCTCGACCGTGCCGGTCGCGGGCAGCGCGTACACGTTCTCGTACGCCACCTTCGGCGAGTTCGTGGCCTGGATCATCGGCTGGGACCTGGTGCTGGAGCTGGCCGTCGGTGCGGCCGCGGTGGCCAAGGGCTGGTCGGTGTACCTGGAGACGGTGCTCGGCTACATCTTCGGCAAGGGCACCAAGACGAGCTTCGAGATCGGGTCGGTCACGGTCGACTGGGGAGCGCTCGTCCTGGTGGCCGTGCTGGCGATGGTGCTCGCGTTCGGCACGAAGCTGTCCTCGCGCGTCTCGATGGTGATCACCGCGATCAAGGTCGGCATCGTGCTGTTCGTCATCGTGCTCGGGCTGTTCTACATCAAGGGTGCCAACTACTCGCCCTACGTCCCGCCGGCCTCCACGGGCGGGTCCGGGCAGAGTGGTGTGGACCAGTCGCTGTTCTCGCTGATCGCGGGCGGGGCGAACAGCTCGTTCGGCTGGTTCGGCCTGCTGGCCGCTGCCTCGCTGGTGTTCTTCGCGTTCATCGGGTTCGACATCGTGGCCACCACCGCGGAGGAGACGAAGAACCCGCAGCGCTCGGTGCCGCGCGGCATCTTCGGCGCGCTGGCGATCGTCACCGTGCTGTACGTGTCGGTGTCGCTGGTGGTCGTCGGCATGGTGCCCTACGGCGACCTGGCCACCGCCGCGGGCGACGGCAGCCACAAGACGCTGGCGACCGCGTTCGCCGCCAACGGCGTGAACTGGGCGGCGAACATCATCTCGGTCGGCGCACTGGCCGGTCTGACCACCGTGGTGATGGTGCTGATCCTCGGCCAGACCCGGGTGCTGTACGCGATGTCGCGGGACGGTCTGCTGCCGCGGTCGCTGGCCCGCACGAGCGAGCGCGGCACCCCGGCCCGGGCGACGGTGCTGGTCGCGGTGATGATCGGGGTGGCGGCGACGTTCTTCCCGGCGGACAAGCTGGAGGAGATGGTGAACGTCGGCACGCTGTTCGCGTTCATCCTGGTCTCGGCGGGTGTGCTCGTGCTGCGCCGGATCCGCCCGGACCTGCCGCGCGCGTTCCGGGTGCCGGGCGTGCCGGTGGTGCCGATCCTCGCGATCCTGGCCTGCCTGTGGCTGATGCTGAACCTGACCGTGCTGACCTGGCTGCGGTTCCTGGCCTGGATGGTCGTGGGCGTCGTCATCTACTTCGCCTACAGCCGGCGGCACTCGCTGCTCGGTAAGCGCGGGGCGACCGGAACACCGCTGCCGGTGGGAGGCGCTGACCCGACCCGACCCTGAGGACGTGATCGGGGGAAGTCCCGGATCTCACCGGCCCGGCGCTCGGCTAGCGTCGGGCCGGTGATCCGGAAACTGCTGCTCGTCTTCCTGGGAGCCGCGGCGGTCTGCCTGGTGCCCTGGGTCCTCTACCTCGCCAACACGCTGCCCGACCAGTTCGACACCGCACAGTGGCGGGTGGCGTGGGTGGGGTTCGACGTGGCGCTGGTGGGGTGTTTCGCCGCCGCCACGTGGCTGGGGCTGCGCCGCCGCCGGGCGGCGGTGCCACTGCTGGCGGCCACCGCGGCCCTGCTGGTGTGCGACGCCTGGTTCGACGTCGTGCTCGACTGGGGGTCCGCCGACCGGTACGCGAGCCTGGCGCTCGCCGTGTGCGCCGAGCTGCCGATCGCCGTGCTGCTCATGCTGACCGCGCGCAAGCTGCTGAGCGGCGACATGCGGCCACGCCCGCTGACGCTCCGCGACATCGAGATCCGCAGCGACCCGGGCTACGAGCGGGTGCTGCGCGAGCTGCCCGCCACCGCGGGCGAACTGACGCGCCGCCTCGGTGCCGATGCTTCCGGGCGCGTTGCGGTGCTGACCGAAGCCGGGTACGTCCGGCGGCGGTGGGACGGCCGGTGGCACGCCCTCCCGCAGAACACGAAGGAGCCGCGGCCCGCGGAATTCACCGGGACCCACCAGCAGCAGGTCAGCGAGTACCTCGACGCCAAGTACGACCGGGAGCTCGAATTGCTGTCCTGGGCCGCGCGCAACCGGGACGGGTTCGGTTCGTGGGCCACCGCCTGGCGGGGCCAGGCCTGGCTGACCGAACCGGAGCTGCGCCGTCTGGAGGCGGAGTACCAGGATCTGGTGGCCCGGTACTGCCGGATGCGCCCCGCCCCGGCACGCGGGTCGCGTGAGCTCGCGGTACGGCTCTACACGTTCCCGCTACCCGGCTGACGGGGTCTTCAGGTGGAACCGGGTCAGGTCGGGGAACAGCGGAACCTGCTCCGCCTCGCCGCTCGCCGCCCGGCCGGGCATCTCCAGCCCGGCGGCGATCGCCACCGCCTGGTCCCACTCCGGATCCACCAGGTAGTCCGCCTGCCCGAGCACCCCGGCCCGCCACCGGCGGGCGCCGGGCGGCGGGGGCACCGGGTCGGGGAGCCAGTGGTCGCCGCCGAGCACCAGCGCACCGGTCGCGCCCGGGACGGCCGGCAGGAGCGCGCCCCAGCCGCCGTCGGGCAGGTAGCCCTCGCCGGTCAGCTTGCCGCCGTCCACCCGGTGCCGCCAGGTCGTGACGCCGCCGCCGAAGATGTCCGTCCCGCGGGCCAGCCCGCGCCACCGGCCCCCCAGCGACTCGTGCAGCGCGGTGAGCGCACTGTGCGGCAGGACGGCCGGGAACGCCCGCTGGTACCCCCACTGCAAGGGTGACCCGGCGCTGAGCAGGCCCACCCGCTCGCGGTCCGCCGGCGACAGCGTGTGCACGAGCCGCGCGGCCGCGATCACCGTCAGCACGCTGCCCAGTTTCTCCCCGCTCAGCACGACCCGCGTGTTCGGCTCGGCCAGGTGCTCCTGTGCGCGGGCCGCGAGGTCCGGCACCACTTTCAGCGCGTAGCACGGCGGGATCGCCGGGTGCGCCGCGCGGGGCCAGAAGCACACCAGATCCGCCAGTGCGCCGAGGTGCCGGTTGCGGCCCGGTTTGGTCGCCGCGGTGTAGACCACCCGCAGCAGCCCCACGGCCAGGAACCCGAGCCCGAGCACCCCGGCGGCGGACAACGGGTCGAGCCAGCCCGGCAGCGTGTGGAAGCCGTACCAGGCGACCAGCAGCGCGGCCGCCCCGAGCGACAGCCCGGCGACGACCCCGAGCGCGAGGTGGTGCAGGTGCCGTCGTTCCCAGGCCGACCGCGCCCAGGCGGCGGCCGCGGTCCGCTCGTCCGACGGCGACTGGAGCATCCGCACGATCTCCGGCACCCCGCGCGAGCGGCGCCGCAGCGGCACCCCGACGGCGAATCCGAGCACGCCCAGCACGACCGCCAGCACCAGACCGCCGCCCCACAGTGCTGTCACCAGGCGGTAGCTGTCCGGCAGGCGGAGGTCGCCGGCCCCGGCCAGCCGCCGCAGCCCGATGGCCAGGCCCGCGCCGAACCCGCCGCCGAGCAGCGCGGCCAGCGCCAGCGCGGGAGCGGCCGCCCAGCCGCCGGCCCACGGGCGCAGCCGCGTGGGCAACTCCCGCCAGGTGCGGCGGGCCAGCAGCGCCGCGGGGACCAGCAGCAGCGCGAACAGCAGCCACGCGCCGAGCAGGGCCGCGCCGATGGCCTCCACGGTCGGGTCCGACCCGGCCGGCACCCCACCGCGGACCGCGGTGGCGACCAGCAGCGCGACCGCCACGGACAGCAGCCCGGCACGTGCCCACCGCGGCAGGTGCCGCGCGCCGGACGCCGACGTGACCAGCGCGACACCGGTCAGCACCAGCGCGGCGGCCCAGAGCAGCCGCCCGGGGACGTCGGCCGGCACGTCCAGCGGGCCGCCCACGGCGACCAGGACCACCGTGCCCAGCGCGGCGACCGCGTGCACACAGCGCAGCACCGGCGAATCCGTGTCGCCGCGCAGGACGTCGCCCGGGAGCGCGTCACCGGGCGGCGGTGGCGGGTGCGCCCGGACGGTCCAGTTCGCCCCGGACACCCGGTACAGCACGAAGACCACCGCGGCGACCGGCAACAGCCCGGCGGTCAGCCGGAGCTGCCCGACGTCCCGCAGCCAGTCGGGCAGCCCGGGCAGGCAGTGGTGGCCGGGCGCCAGGCACTGAGCGGCGAACAGGTCGAGCGTGACGACCGCGACCTGCGCGACGAGCAGCATCGTCAGCACCAGCGCGGCGATCCGCAGCACACCCCGGCAGAGCGCGCCCAGCACGGCGGCGGTGCGGCTGCCGTCCGGGACCGGCGGCAGCATCCAGTGCGCCACGTTGGCCAGCGAGAACGGGAAGAGCAACGCCCACGTGGCCTTCGCCGCGCCCCCGGAGGTCATGCCGCTCCACAGGTAACCCTCCAGCGTGCGGGGCACCGAGCGGCCGAGCGCCGGCAGTACCGGGCCGGGCGCCGGGCGCCGTAGCCGGTCGGCGGGGCGGACGACCCGGCCCACCCCGTCCCCGGCGACCTCCACCGTGCCGGCCGCGTCCAGCAGGTCCTCGCCGGTGGTGCCGGACAGGCCGGGTACGCGTAGTTCGACCACTCGGGTGTCGGGCCCAGGAAGCGGCACGTGGCTGTCTCCTTTTCCGGGTGTTCCGCGATGAACGGACAACGGTAGTGTTCAGGTGGAGTCGATCGTTGGAGGAAATGCCGCTATGACCCCCGAAAGCGTTGCGAAGTGGCACGACACCCGCAACGGGGTGGAATTCGCCGTCGCGGATCTTGAGCTGGCCGAATTCGGCCGCAAGGAGATCCGGCTGGCCGAGCACGAGATGCCGGGGCTGATGGCGCTGCGCCGTGAGTACGCGGAGGTGTACCCGCTGCGCGGGGCGCGGGTGTCGGGCTCGCTGCACATGACCGTGCAGACGGCGGTGCTCATCGAGACCCTGGTGGCGCTCGGCGCGGAGGTGCGCTGGGCTTCCTGCAACATCTTCTCCACGCAGGACCACGCGGCGGCGGCCGTCGTGGTCGGCCCGCACGGGACGCCGGAGGCGCCGCAGGGGGTGCCGGTGTTCGCCTGGAAGGGCGAGACGCTGGAGGAGTACTGGTGGTGCACTGAGCGGATGCTGACCTGGGACGGTGCGGGTCCCAACATGATCCTCGACGACGGCGGCGACGCGACGATGCTGGTGCACAAGGGCACCCAGTACGAGGCCGCCGGGGTGGTGCCGCAACCCGACGACAACGACTCCGACGAGTGGAAGGTCGTGCTCGGGCTGCTCCGGGAGTCGCTGGCCGCCGACGGGCAGAAGTGGACGCGCATCGGCCAGGGTGTCCGCGGTGTGACCGAGGAGACCACCACGGGCGTGCTGCGGCTGTACCAGCTGGCGGCGGCCGGTGACCTGCTGTTCCCGGCGATCAACGTCAACGACTCGGTGACGAAGTCCAAGTTCGACAACCGCTACGGCATCCGGCACTCGCTGATCGACGGCATCAACCGCGGCACCGACGTGCTGATCGGCGGCAAGGTCGCGGTGGTCTGCGGCTACGGCGACGTCGGCAAGGGCGCGGCGGAGTCGCTGTCCGGGCAGGGCGCGCGGGTGATCGTCACCGAGATCGACCCGATCTGCGCGCTGCAGGCGGCCATGGACGGCTACCAGGTCAAGACGCTGGAGAACGCGCTGCCGGAAGCCGACATCGTGATCACCACGACCGGCAACAAGGACGTGGTGATGGCCGAGCACATGGCCCGCATGAAGCACCAGACGATCGTGGGCAACATCGGCCACTTCGACAACGAGATCGACATGGCCGGGCTCGCCCGCTATCCCGGTGTCCGGCGCATCAACATCAAGCCGCAGGTCGACGAGTGGGTGTTCCCGGACGGCCACTCGATCATCGTGCTGAGCGAGGGCAGGCTGCTGAACCTGGGCAACGCCACCGGCCACCCGAGCTTCGTGATGTCGAACAGCTTCTCCAACCAGGTCATCGCGCAGGTCGAGCTGTTCACCAAGCACGAGGAATACGACAACGAGGTGTACCGCCTGCCCAAGAAGCTGGACGAGAAGGTGGCGCGCATCCACCTCCAGGCACTGGGTGGCGAGCTGACCAAGCTGACGAAGGACCAGGCCGAGTACATCGACGTCGACGTCGAGGGCCCGTTCAAGTCGGAGCACTACCGCTACTGACCGCACCAGGCCGCGCTCGGGTGCTATCATCGACCTCGTATGTGATAGCATGGCACCATGCGGCAGATGATCACTCGTCTCGACGACGAGTTGCATGCCCGGGTCAAGGCGAAGGCCGAGGCGGAGGGGCGCAGTGTCAACGAGTTCGTGACCGAGGTCCTGAAAGCCGCGGTCGACCGGCCGGAAGCCCGGCAGGAACGCAAGCGGCGGTTGCTCGCCGAGGGGAAACTGGTCGCGTTCGCGCCTGAAGCGCCGGTACCGAGCCGGGAGCAACTCGATGCTCTCCTGCGGGGCAGTGGAACCGCCGTCAGCGAGGCACTGGACTGGTCGCGAGGCGAGTGGTGACGATCTTCTACGCGGACACGAGTGCAGTGGTGCGCGCCTTCCTGCCGGATGAGCCCGAGCACGAGCAGATGGTGGAGCTGCTTCTCGACAACGAAGATCTGGTGCTGACGAGCGAGCTGACAAGGGTTGAGTTCGCCAGTGCGATGGCGACCGCGCGGAACAACGGGCGGATCCGCGATGCCTCGGGAGCGCTCGCCCGCTTTGACGCCGAAGCCGGTGGTGAGGGCGCGTTGAGTCTCGTGCCGCTGGTGCCCCAGGTGATCATGCCGGCGGCCTGTCGCCTCGTGTCCGACCACCACGCGCTCCGCACGCTCGACGCGATTCATCTGGCTGTCGCCCTGCACGACACCACCGGGCTGGCGAATGGCGAGCCGGTCGTGATGGTGACCCGCGACCGACGCCAGGCCGAGGCCGCCGAGGCGCACGGCCTCGAGGTGCGCTGACCACCGCCGGATAGCCTGTGCCCGTGGGACGGCTGGTGGTCATCGAGGGGCTGGACGGCGCGGGCAAGCGCACGCTGACCGACGGCCTCACCAAGGCGCTGCACGACCAGGGCCGCACGGTCGCCACGCAGGCGTTCCCCCGCTACGGCCGCAGTGTCCACGCCGACCTGGTGCGGGAGGGCCTGCACCGCCGCCACGGCGACCTCACCGACTCCGTGTACGGGATGGGCCTGCTCTACGCCCTCGACCGCCGGGGCGCGGCCGGCGACATCCGCCGCGACCTGGCCACCCACGACGTCGTCCTGCTGGACCGGTACGTCGCGTCCAACGCCGCCTACGGTGCGGCCCGCCTCCGCCAGCACGCCGACGGCGCGTTCGTGCGCTGGGTGCGGGAGATCGAGATCGACCGGTTCGGGCTGCCGCTGCCGGACGCCCAGATCCTGCTGCGCGTCCCGCCCGCCGTGGCCGCCGAGCGGGCCGACCGGCGCGCCTCGGCCGACGCCGACCGGGCCAAGGACGCGTTCGAGTCCGACGACGATCTCCAGGCCCGCTGCGCCGCGGTCTACGACGAACTGGCGGCGATGTCGTGGTTGTCCGGTTGGCACGTGGTGGACGGCGCGGCGGGAGTCGACCACGCCGAGCTCGTCGCCCGGCTGGTCCATCCGGGCTAACGTGCCTGCTCACTTCCCGGGCCGTTCGCAGGGTCGCGCGTCACGAACGGTCTCCGTAGTGCGAATATGTGGTCATGAAGGCACGTGTGTTGGTCGTCGACGACGACCCCGCTCTTGCGGAGATGCTCACCATCGTGCTGCGCGGCGAGGGGTTCGACACCGCGGTGGTGGCGGACGGCTCCCGGGCGCTCCCCGCGCTGCGGGAGCTCAAGCCCGATCTCGTGCTGCTCGACCTGATGCTGCCCGGCATGAACGGCATCGACGTCTGCAAGGCGATCCGGGCCGAGTCGGGAGTGCCGATCGTCATGCTCACCGCGAAGAGCGACACGGTCGACATCGTGCTGGGCCTGGAGTCCGGCGCCGACGACTACGTGGTCAAGCCGTTCAAGCCGAAGGAGCTCGTCGCGCGCGTGCGCGCGCGGCTGCGGCGCACCGAGGCCGAGCCCGCCGAGACTCTCACCATCGGTGACCTGGCCATTGACGTGCCCGGCCACGAGGTGACCCGGGACGGCAAGGCCATCCCGCTCACCCCGCTGGAGTTCGACCTGCTGGTCGCCCTGGCCCGGAAACCGCGCCAGGTGTTCACCCGCGAGGTCCTGCTCGAGCAGGTGTGGGGTTACCGGCACGCGGCCGACACCCGCCTGGTCAACGTGCACGTCCAGCGGTTGCGCTCGAAGGTCGAGAAGGACCCCGAGCACCCCGAGGTCGTCCTGACCGTCCGCGGCGTCGGCTACAAGGCGGGTCCGCCGTAACAGTCAGATGAAGCGAAGAGTTCCGGCCTTCGTCCGCGCGGTGCTGCGGCTGGCCCCCCGCGCGGGCGCCTACCTGCGCGGCCGTGTGGTCGCGTTCGGCGTGCTGTGGCGGCGGTCGCTGCAGTTCAAGGTGACCGTCTCGACGCTCGCGTTGTCCTCGGCGGTGGGGCTGGTGCTGGGCATGGTGCTGCAGAACCAGATCACCCAGCGCCTCACCGACACCAAACGGCAGGCCGCCGTCGCGCAGACCCTGCAGGTCGTGCGCACGGCCGAGAACGAGCTGGTCGGCATCAGCGACCAGGACGCGCTGGCCGACCGGCTGCAGAACGCCCTGAAGAAGATCACCAGCAGTTCCTCGGAGGACCAGGGCACGGCCGCGTCCGCCGCCGGCGCGTTCGAGCCCGTGCTGACCGCGGGCGGCGACGACTCCACCGACTCCGCCGGCCCCATCACCAAGGTGCCCGACGGCCTGCAGCGGTTCGTGGAGAGCAACCAGGTCGCCTGGCAGATCAACACCGACACCGACCCGGACGGCACGCGCACCACGCACCTGATCGTCGGCGCCCCGGTCACCAGCACCGGTCGCCCGGTCCAGCTGTACCTGCTGTTCCCGATGACCGCGGAGCAGAACACCGTCCAGACCGTGCAGAACACGCTGCTGGTCGGTGGCCTGGTGCTGCTCGTGCTGCTGGCCGGCATCACGAACCTGGTCACCCGGCAGGTGGTGCGCCCGGTCCGGCAGGCGGCGGCCGCCGCGGCCCGGTTCGCCGGTGGTGAGCTGGACGAGCGCCTGCCGGTCACCGGCGAGGACGACCTGTCCAAACTGGCCGTGTCCTACAACGAGATGGCCGCGAGCATCCAGCACCAGATCCGGCAGCTGGAGGAGTTCGGCACCCTGCAGCGCCGGTTCACCTCGGACGTCTCGCACGAGCTGCGCACCCCGCTGACCACCGTCCGGATGGCCGCGGACGTGCTGCACGCCTCGCGCGAGCAGTTCCCGGCCGGTCTGGCGCGGTCCACGGAGCTGCTGGTCGACGAGCTGGACCGGTTCGAGGCGCTGCTCGGCGACCTGCTGGAGATCAGCAGGCTGGACGCCGGTGTGGAGGAGCTGGCGGCCGAGTTCATCGACGTCTCCTCCATCGCCCGTCGCGCGGTGGAGCAGGTGCGGGTCATCGCGGGCAACGCCGAGACCGAGATCGAGCTGGACCTGCCGGAGGAGGAGACGCTCGCCGAGATCGACGCGCGGCGGGTCGAGCGGATCCTGCGCAATCTGCTGGCCAACGCGGTCGACCACAGCGAGGGCAACCCGATCCGGCTCACGCTGGCCGCGAACGAGCACGCGGTCGCGATCACCGTCCGGGACCACGGCGTCGGCCTGCGACCGGGTGAGGCCGATCTGGTGTTCAACCGGTTCTGGCGCGCCGACCCGTCCCGCAACCGCCGCACCGGCGGCACCGGGCTGGGGCTGGCGATCAGCCACGAGGACGCCCGGCTGCACGGCGGGCAGCTGGAAGCGTGGGGTGCGCCCGGGCATGGTGCGTGCTTCCGCCTGACGCTGCCGCGCACGCAGGGCGAGCCGATCGGGGAGAGCCCGCTGCCGCTGGTGCCCGGCGACGCCCCGGCCACCAACGGACACCTGCAGGTCGGCCTGCCCACCGAGTACACGCTCACGATAGGTGAGATGCGCAAGGAGGACGTGTGACGCTCCTGGCGCGGCTGTTCGCGTTGATGTCCTGCCTGGTGCTCGCGGTGGGCTGCGCGAACGTGCCCGAGGAATCGCAACCGGTCGCCGTTCCGCAGCAGGAGCTGGGGCAGCCGGTCAACCCGGACGTGCCGCAGCCGGCGAAGGACCTGGACGCGCTGACCGTCGTCCGCGATTTCGTGCGGGCGAGCGCCCAGCCGATCAGCAACAACGCGGCCGCCCGCATGTACCTCGACGACGCGGCCGGCAAGGCGTGGACCCCCGGCAAGGTCATCACGATCATCGACGACGTGTTCGCGACCGTCCCGGCGGCGGGTGCCGACACCACGGCCAACCCGAACGAGGTCAACGTCGTGCTGCGCGGCGTGAGCGTGGGTTCGCTGCGCGAGGACGGCGCGTTCATCTCGCTGCGGGCGCCGGTGGAGCTGAAGCTGCTGGTGCGGCGCCAGTCGGACGGGCAGTGGCGGGTCACCAACCCACCGCCGAACCTGGTGATGCCCTACAGCGACTTCACCGCGAACTACGTGCGGGTGCAGGCGTTCTTCTTCGCGCAGGACTCGAACACGGTGGTGCCGGACCTGCGGTACGTGGCCGGGAAACCGCAGTCCGGCCTGGCCGGGCGCGTGGTGGGGCTGTTGCTCGCCGGACCGTCGACGAGCCTGGTCGGCGCGGTGCGGAACCTCCTCCCGGAGGGCGCGAACACCGAGGGCAACGTGACGACCGCGCCGGATGGCGCGCTGGTGGTGCCGCTGACCGGGGTGGCGGACCAGACGGCGGACGTGCGGCGGTTGATCGCGGCGCAGATCGTGCTGTCGATGCAGTCGGTGACGACGAACCGGGTGCGGCTGCTGTCCGACGGCGCGCCGCTGGTGGACGGGCACGAGGACTGGGTGCCGAGTGACCTGCCGTCCTACACCACGCTGGCGTCGCCGAGCGCGGACCAGCCGGGGCTGGTGACGGTGAACGGCCGGGTGCGCTCGCTGGGCGACGGTTCGCTGATCGCCGGCCCGGCCGGCCAGAGCGGCGGGTACCAGGTGGCCAGCGCCGCACAGTCGATCGACGGCAAACAGCTGGCGGTCGTCGAGTTCGCCGACGGGCGGCAGCGGTTGCGGGTCGGCCCGTTCGGCAAGGACGCGGTCCCGGTCGACCTGGCCGGCGCGACGATGACCCGGCCGACCTGGCGGCCGACCGCAACCGCGGACGGCTCCGGCGAGGTGTGGACCGTCGTGGACGGGCAGACGGTGGTGCGGACGCTGCGCACGCCGGACGGCGGCTGGGTGCCGCAGGTGGTCAACGCCGACGAGATCCTGCAGGTCGGGGCGATCAGCGTGCTCCGGTTGTCCCGGGACGGCGCGCGGGCCGCGGTGGTGGCCGGCGGGCAGCTGCTGGTGGCGTCGGTGGTGCGTGCCCAGGACTCGGTGACGCTGCGTGCGCCGCGGATCCTGCAGGGCGGCACGCTGGGCGGTGTGGTGGACGTCGACTGGCTCAGCCAGGACACCCTGGTCGCCGCGACGACCATGCCGTCGCAACCGGTGGTGAAGATCCCGATCGACGGCCTGCGGCTGGACCCGTTCAACATCTCCAACCTGACGCTGCCGGTGCACGCGATCACCGCCGCGCCCGGCCGGTCGATCGTCGTGGCGGACGACGGCGGTCTGTGGACCGCCGCCGACGTGGGCGAGGTGTGGCGCCCGCACCCGCACAGCTTCGGCGGCAACGCGTCGCCGTTCTACCCGGGCTGAGCCGCCCGGGTAGAACGGCGTGCGCTCAGCCCGTGACGATCTCGCCGCTCTGCACGACGTACCGGAAGCGCGCGGGCTCGGCCAGCACGCCGACGTCGGCGAGCGGGTCACCGTCGACCACCAGCAGGTCGGCGTGCGAACCCGGCCGGAGCGTGCCGATCTCGCCCGCCAGGTTCACCAGCTCGGCAGCGATCGTGGTGGCGGACCGGATGATCTCCAGCGGCGGCTGCACCTCGGCCCGCAGGCGGAACTCGTGGTTCTGGTGCCGGTGCATCCCGCCCAGCAGGTCGGTGCCGTACACGATCCGCACGCCGCCGCGCGCGGCCCGTTCCAGCGCCGCCAGCCCGGCGCCGAGCACCTCGTCGACCTTGCGCCAGCTCGCCTCCGGCAACCCGAACTCGCGGCCCTCCTGTTTGAGCGCCCAGTACGTCACCAGCGTCGGCACCAGGAACGCGTCGTGCTCGCGGAAGAGCTCCACGCTGCGATCGTCGATCAGGTTGCCGTGCTCGATCGACCGCACCCCCAGCTCCAGCGCCCGGTTGACGGCCCGTGCCGTGTAGGCGTGCGCGGCGACGTACCGGTTCGCCGCCTCCGCCTCCTCCACGATGGCCCGCAGCTCATCCGCCGAGTACTGGGTCGAGTCGATGCGATCGGTGGGCGAGGCGACCCCGCCGGAGGCCATCACCTTGATGTGGTGCGCGCCCTTGCGCAGCTCGTCGCGCGCGGCCTCGCGCACCGCGTCCACACCGTCGGCGATCCGGCCGAGGCCGGCGCAGCACGGGTGGTCGTCGTGCACGCGGGTGCCGCGGTTGCGGTTGTCGCCGTGGCCGCCGGTCTGGCTCAGCGCCCGCCCGCAGAACAGCAGCCGCGGCCCGCGGAACAGGCCCTCCGCCTGCGCGTCGGCCAGGCCGTAGTCGGCACCGGAGGCGTCCCGGACCGTGGTGAACCCGCGGTCCAGCATCCGGCTCATGGTCCGCGCGCTGTGCAGGGCCACGTAGGACGGTGCGGTGGACGGCAGCGACCCCAGGTCCGCGGTCGAGGCGGTGACGTGCACGTGCGCGTCGATCAGACCTGGCATCACCACGGCGCCGCGCACGTCCTCGACCCGGGCGCCGCCGGCGGCCAGGCCGCGTCCGGTCTCCACGATCCGCCCGTCCGCGCACCGCAGATCGCCCTCGCTGTACTCGCCGGTCTCCGGCTCGAGCAGGGTCGCGTTGCGCAGCACCAGGTCGCCGCTCACCGGGCGTCCACCACCTTCCGCAGGGCCGGAACGGCCAGCGGCGCGAGCTCCACCGCTGCGGCCACCGACGTGTCGTCGTAACTGCCTTCCGCGTCGAGGATGTTCAGCGCGCCCAGCGTGCGGCGGCCGTCGACCACGGGCACGTTGATCACCGAGCCGCAGCCGAGCGAGCCGATCAGCTCGGCGTCGGCGAACACCGCACGCACCGCTTCCCGGTCCGCGCCCAGGTAGGGCTGCTGTTTCTCGATGCACTGCTCGAGCCAGCCGGCGGCGATCTCGACGGTCTTCTCGCCGCCCACCGGGTACTGCTCCGGGTGACTGCTGTACACGCGGCGCATCGCGCGGCGCTCCGGGATCCAGGCGAGCACGGTGAACAGCCGGACCCCGATCGCCGCGGACACCTCCGATTCCACTCTGGACAGGTCGGTCACGTGGTCATCTCCTTGGTGGCGGCGACGGGAGCGCCGTTCTCGGTCAGTTCCTCCAGCGAGCGCCCGGCCGTGGACAGGCCGAACACCAGCACGCACAGCACCCCGATCGCGAGCACCGCGGTGGTCAGGCCGAACACGCCGCCGAAACCGAGGCTCGCCGCGAACACGCCGATGATCGTCGGGGCGAGGATGCTGCCGACGCGGCCGAACGCGCTGGACAGTCCGGTGCCGGTGGCGCGGATCCAGGTCGGGAACACCTCGGGGGTGTAGGAGTAGACGCCCGCGTAGGTGCCGTTGAGGAAGAAGGACAGCACGGCGCCGGCGAGCGTGATCGACCACGGCGCGTTCATCTGGCTGAGCCAGAACGCGCTGACCGCCGAGCCGGTCAGGTACAGCGCGATGGTGTGCTTGCGGTCCAGCCGCTCGGACAGCCAGGCCGCGGAGAAGTACCCCGGCACCTGGGCGAGGTAGATGATGATCGAGAACTCGAAGCTCTTGGTCACCGTGATGCCGCGTTCGATCAGCAGTGTCGGGATCCACGAGAAGAAGCCGTAGTACGAGAACGTGATCACGAACCACACCGCCCAGATGACCGCGGTGCGGCGGGCCATCTTGCGGCTCCACAGGAATTTCAGTGCGGTGAGCAGTCCGACCTTCGGGGTCCTGGTCAGTGGTTCGGTCACCGATTCCGGGACCGGCGGCAGGGGCCGGCCGGTCGCCTTCTCGACGTCCCGCTCGATCTTCGCCACCACGCGTTCGGCCTCGTCCCGGCGGCCCTGGGTGAGCAGGAACCGCGGTGACTCGGGCAGCGAGCGGCGCCACCACAGCAGCAGCACGATCGGCAGCGCCGTGAGCACCTGCGCGATCCGCCAGCCTTCGGGCAGGGCGGACACCACGAACCGGCCGAGGAGCGCCGCCGCCACGAACCCGAAGGAGAAGAACCCGGCGAGGGCGCCGACGAACCAGCCGCGCCGCTTGGCCGGCACGAACTCGGACAGGAACGGCGCGATGATCGCGCTCTCCGCGCCCGCGCCGGCCCCGGCGAGGACCCGCGCGCCCAGGAAGACCTCGTAGTTGGGGGCGAACGCGGCCACCACGGAGAAGAGCGCGTAGAAGGCCAGCGCGTACATCATGACCTTCTTGCGGCCGATGCGGTCGCCGAGCAGCCCGGCCGCGATCGCGCCGAAGAGGAACCCGAACGGGGTGGCCGAGCCGATGAGGCCGAGCTGGCCGTTGGTCAGGCCCCAGACGGTCTTCGCGCTGGGCAGGAGGAACGCGACGACGGCGGAGTCCATGCCGTCGAAGGTGTAGCCGAGGCCGCCGATCAGGAGGAGGAGGTAGTGCGGCCGGCTCAGCGGGAGCCGGTCGAGTCGTGCCAGGAGGGTCATGACACGCCTTCCGTGGGGAGGGGAATGGTGCGGTCAACATAAACTGCAAATCAGCGCATCTGCAATATGCTTTGCATGTCTGTAACACGAGGCCGTGGGATACGGTGAGCGCGGCAGGAGGGCGTGCGGTGGCGGACGAGGGTTTCGCGGAGTGGTTGCGCGAGCGGATGCCGGCGCGGGGGTTGCGGCCCAAGTCGGCGGCGGTGGTCGACGTGCTGGTCTCGCAGCCCCGGCAGGCTTCGTTCGGTTCGACGGGTGACCTGGCCCGGCTCGCGGGTGTGAACGTCGCGACCGTGACCCGGACGGCGCAGGCGCTCGGGTTCGCCGGGTGGCCCGCGTTGCAACAGGAGTTGCGGGCCCGGTACCTGTCGTCGCTGAGCGCGCCGCAGGTCGCCGAGGAGCACCACAGCGCGGGGTCGCCGGCGTCCGCGTCGTTGCGGCGGGATCTGGACAGCCTGGCACTGGTGAACCGGCGGTTCGACGAGGCCGAGGTGCGGGCCGTGGCCGAGGCCGTGGCTGCGGCCCGCCGGACGACCGTCATCGCCGACGGCAGCTACGCCGCTGTCGGGATCGCCTTCGCCCACAATGCGCGCCTGGCCGGCTACGACGTCCACGCGGTCACCGCGGGGGACGCCGAACTGGCGAACGCCACGGCGAAGATCACCGGGGACGACGTCCTGGTGGCGATCAGCTTCTGGCGGCTGTACGAGAGCACGGTGCGCGCCGCGAACGAGGCGCACTCCCGGGGCGCGCGCGTGTTCGCGATCAGCGATGCCGCGAGCCCGGCGCTGGCGGGCGCCGCGGAGCGGGTGCTGATGGTTCCGGCCGAGGGCGTCACCTTCTTTCCGTCGTTGACCGCCGGGATGGCCCTGGTCCAGGCGATCGTGGCGCAGCTCGCCGCGGTCGACCCCGCGCGCACGAACCGGTCCATCGAGGCCGCCGAGGCCATGTGGTCCCGGTTCGAGCTGCTCCACCGCCGCCCCACCGGCGCGGCCGCCCGGGGGCGGACCGAGCCCGGATCGGCCGGGGCGGGCCTGGGCGGCGAGGAGCCGGGCGAGGGCTGACTCGAGCGTCGGCCTTGCTGAGCGGTGTTCCGCTGAACCGGGCCGGGCTGCACCGGGCCGGGCTGCGCCGGGCCGGGTCGGCCGCCCCGGCTCGGGTGCCTGCGGTCGTTCGGGTGCGGTCGCGTTCGGACTGGCTGACTGACTGACGGTGCCGGCGTGCGCCGGGGCCCGGGCCGGGCCGGCGTGGGTGGCCGGGGGTGGCCTGGGCGCCGCTGAGCCGGGCGCCGCTCGCCGCAGCCCAGGTCCGCGGCACCGCGGGTGGCTTCAGCCCGGGTTTGCCCAGGTGCGGGCACGCGGCGAAAGCCGCGCGAAGCGCTCCGGTGCCCGGCATCAACGGCGAAGCGAGCGCCTGCGTGACGATCAGCCCGCCGCGGTCAGCACCAGCGCTGCGCTCACCTCCCATCCCGCTCCGGCGAGCGTCCGGGTGCAGGCGGCGATCGTCGCGCCGGTGGTGATCACGTCGTCGAGCAGGACGACGGGGCTGCCGGGCGGTGGGTGGCCGCGGCGGTCGAGCCGGAGCCGGCCGGCGAGGTTCGCGGCTCGCTGGTCGCGGTCGAGGCCCACCGCGTCCCGGGCGCGGGACGACAGCGCCAGCGCCGGGGCGACCGCCGCCGCGTGACCGGCCCGCGCCAGGTGGACGGCGCAGCGCCGGGCCAGCCGCAGCAGGTGCGCCCCGCCGCGCCGCCGCGATGCCGCCCGGCGCGACGGCGCCGGCACCAGCCACCACGTCCCGTCCGGCGCCGCTCGCGCCTCGGGCAGGTGGAGCACGGCGGCGGCCAGCGCGCGGCCCAGCGGATCGGCCAGGTCGCGCCGGCCGCGTTCCTTGTAGGCCAGCACCAGGCGGCGCGCGGTGCCGTCGTACCGGGCCAGCGCGTGCACGGGCACGTCGACCGCCGCGCGGGGCGCCGGGTGCGGCCGGGCCAGTTCCAGCAGGCAGGCCGCGCAGCAGCCGGCGCCGGCCGCGCCGCAGCCGGCGCACCGGGCGGGCAGGAGCAGGTCCAGGGAGAGCGATCCGAGGTTCATGCGAAGAGTGTGCGGACGGGCACCGACAGTTTCGGGCAGTCGTCGGACGCCGGCCGGGGCTTCACCCATCCGGGCGCATCTTCCCGGGAACGCGAGTGCGTCGGCGGCCGTTGTCCGGACATGAGGCCCTGGAACGCCGGAGCGGGTCGCCCGCAAGCGCCCAGGGGAGTGCTGCGGCTGTCGCGGTGTCCAGTCACCCACGGACGGGCACGCCGGATAACGCCGGAATGTCAAGGTGAAAACCAGCCCGGTGCCCTGATCCGAATGGAGCAGCAGGTCACCGGGTCTGGACGCGTTCAGACGCGTACCGTCACCGGTTCCCGGCTCGTGACATCCCCCGGCCCGGGGGGTTTTGTGATCCGGATTACCGCGCTAGCGTGCTGCGCTATAGCAAGTCCCGCCGGCAGGGAGGTGAACAGCCGATGACCCTGGCGCCGACGGAAGATTGACCCCCGGTTTGCGATCAGACCGGTTCGGGCGGGAGCGGCGTCGGCGCCGATCCATGAGAGCTCTCGAACTCATTCCGCAATGAGGGAGGTCGTGTATGGAAATCGTCGTCAAAGGCCGTAACGTCGAGGTGCCGGATCACTACCGCACACACGTCGGTGACAAGCTCGAGCGCCTGGAGCGCTACGACAAGAAGGTCTTCCGCTACGAGGTCGAGCTGTTCCACGAGCCCAACCGCCGGCAGCTGAAGAACTGCCAGCGCGTGGAGATCACCGGCCGGGGCAAGGGTCCGGTCGTCCGCGCCGAGGCCTGTGCGGGGGACTTCTACGCCGCTCTCGACACCGCCCTGAGCAAGATCGAGAGCCGCCTCCGCAAGATGCACGACCGCCGGCGCGTCCACTACGGACGCCGCTGCCCGGAATCCGTCGCGGAAGCGACGTCGAGCGCCCTCGCGGCGGGAGCGACGCCGGCCACCAGCCGTGCGTCGACCGCGGTGATGGAGGCGCCCGCTCCCGCGGCCGAAGAGGTCGGGACTGCCCTCCCGGAGGACATCGAGCTGCCCACCCAGCAGCGCGGGTACGACGAGGCCGAACACCTCCCCGGCCAGATCGTCCGGGAGAAGCACCACTCTGCCAAACCCATGACCATCGACCAGGCCCTCTCCGAGATGGAGCTGGTCGGACACGACTTCTACCTCTTCAACGACGTCGAGGCCGGCGTCCCGAGCGTCGTCTACCGGCGCAAGGGCTTCGCCTACGGCGTCATCCGCCTCGACCAGTAGCGGCGTCCGCGAACGGCCCGCGCGCCACCTGCGCGCGGGCCGTTTCGTGCGCGTACGCACGGTGCGTGCGCGCACGCGGGCTCCTTCCCTACGATGGAGGGTGCGCAACGACCCGCACCCACGGGTCGGACAGGGTTCGGATATGGCGCGGTCCCGGGACAGAGCCTGGGTGCGTCCCAACAGCTAGTGAGGTCGACCGGATGGTTCTCAACCGCCTGCTGCGCGCGGGCGAGGGCAAGATGATCAAGCGGCTGCGCAACATCGCCGATCACATCAACACCCTCGAAGACGAGGTGAAGGACCTCACCGACGACGAGCTGCGCGCCAAGACCGCCGAGTTCCGCAAGCGGCACGACGGTGGCGACGGCGAGTCCCTGGACGACCTCCTGCCGGAGGCCTTCGCCGTGGCCCGCGAAGCGGCCCTGCGCGTGCTCGGCCAGCGCCCCTACGACGTTCAGCTGATGGGTGGCGCGGCCCTGCACCTCGGTCAGGTCGCCGAGATGAAGACCGGTGAGGGCAAGACCCTGACCTCGGTCCTGCCGGTGTACCTCAACGCGATCTCCGGCAAGGGTGTCCACGTCGTCACCACGAACGACTACCTGGCCAAGCGCGACTCGGAGTGGATGGGCCGGGTCCACCGCTTCCTGGGCCTCGAGGTCGGCGCGATCCTGTCCGAGATGACCCCGGTGGAGCGCCGCAAGGCGTACCACGCCGACATCACCTACGGCACGAACAACGAGTTCGGCTTCGACTACCTGCGCGACAACATGGCGTGGACCCTGGAGGACTGCGTCCAGCGCGGCCACAACTTCGCCATCGTCGACGAGGTCGACTCGATCCTGATCGACGAGGCGCGGACACCGCTGATCATCTCCGGCCCCGCCGAGCAGTCGGCCCGCTGGTACGTCGAGTTCGCGCGCATGGCGCCGCTGATGAAGCGCGACACCCACTACGAGGTCGACGAGCGCAAGCGCACCATCGGTGTCACCGAGAAGGGCGTCGCGTTCATCGAGGACCAGCTCGGCATCGACAACCTGTACGAGTCGGCGAACACGCCCCTGGTCGGCTACCTGAACAACGCGCTCAAGGCCAAGGAGCTGTACAAGCGCGACAAGGACTACATCGTCCGCGGCGGCGAGGTCCTCATCGTCGACGAGTTCACCGGCCGGATCCTGGCCGGCCGCCGGTACAACGAGGGCATGCACCAGGCGATCGAGGCCAAGGAAGGCGTCGAGATCAAGGCCGAGAACCAGACGCTGGCCACGATCACGCTGCAGAACTACTTCCGCCTCTACGACCGCCTGTCCGGGATGACGGGTACCGCCGAGACCGAGGCCGCGGAGTTCCACCAGACCTACAAGCTGGGTGTGGTGCCGATCCCGACCAACCGCCCGATGGTCCGCAAGGACCAGCCGGACCTGATCTACAAGACCGAGGAGGCGAAGTTCGAGGCGGTCGCCGAGGACATCGCCGAGCGGCACGCCAAGGGCCAGCCGGTGCTGGTCGGCACCACCAGCGTGGAGAAGTCCGAGTACCTGTCGAAGCTGCTGGTCAAGCTGAACGTGCCGCACGAGGTGCTGAACGCGAAGTACCACGACCGCGAGGCGCTGATCGTGGCGCGCGCGGGCCGCAAGGGCGCGGTCACGGTCGCCACGAACATGGCCGGCCGTGGTACCGACATCGTCCTGGGCGGCAACCCGGACATCATCGCCGACGAGCGGCTGCGCGAGCGCGGCCTGGACCCGGTGGAGAACTCCGCGGAGTACGAGGCCCTGTGGCCGAAGGTGCTCGAGGAGGTCAAGGCCGAGGCCAAGGCGGAGGCCGAGGAGGTCCGCGAGGCCGGTGGCCTGTACGTGCTGGGCACCGAGCGGCACGAGTCGCGCCGCATCGACAACCAGCTGCGTGGTCGCTCGGGCCGCCAGGGCGACCCCGGCGAGTCGCGGTTCTACCTCTCGCTCGGTGACGAGCTGATGCGCCGGTTCAACGCGGTGATGGTCGAGCGGGTCATGACCACCATGCGCCTGCCGGACGACATGCCGATCGAGCACAAGATGGTCTCGCGGGCCATCAAGAGCGCGCAGACGCAGGTCGAGCAGCAGAACATGGAGATCCGCAAGAACGTCCTCAAGTACGACGAGGTGATGAACCAGCAGCGCAAGGTCATCTACGCCGAGCGCCGCCGGGTCCTCGAGGGCGAGGATCTGTCCGAGCAGATGCAGCACATGCTGGTCGACGTGCTCACCGCCTACGTGGACGGCGCCACCTCGGAGGGCTACGCCGAGGACTGGGACCACGAGAAGCTGTGGACCGCGCTCAAGCAGCTCTACCCGGTGTCGGTCACCTGGGACGAGCTGGTCGACCAGCACGAGGACCTCAGCCCCGAGGTGCTGCGCGAGGCGTTGATCGAGGACGCGAAGGAGGCCTACGCCCGGCGCGAGGCCGAGATCGACGGCCGGGTCGGCGAGGGCGCGATGCGGCAGCTGGAACGGCAGGTGCTGCTGTCGGTGCTGGACCGCAAGTGGCGCGAGCACCTCTACGAGATGGACTACCTCAAGGAGGGCATCGGCCTGCGGGCCATGGCGCAGCGCGACCCGCTGATCGAGTACCAGCGCGAGGGCTTCGACATGTTCAACGCGATGCTGGACTCGTTGAAGGAGGAGGCCGTCGGCTTCCTGTTCAACCTGCAGGTCGAGGCTGCGCAACCGCAGGAGGGGGCGGCTCCCGCGGCCGCCGCGCCGGCGGCCAACGGCCGGCACGCCCAGCCGGTGCCGGAGCAGCCGGAGCCGGAGCGGCCGGCGGTGCCGAACGCGCTGCGCGGCAAGGGGCTCGGCAGCGACGGCGAGCAGCAGGGCCTGACGTTCTCCGGCCCGGCGGAGCAGGGCGGCGTGCAGTCGCGTGGCACGACCGCGACGTCGGCCGGGGACGGCGCCGCGGGCGGTACCCGGCGGGAACGCCGGGCGGCGGCGCGGACGCAGGCGAAGCAGTCGAAGAAGCGTCGCTGAGGTGAGCTCTTCCGGAGGGCCGGCGCCGGGTGGCGCCGGCCCTCCTGTTGTTGCCGGTCACCGCCGGCGCGCCGGGCGGGAACTGCCGCCCGGTGCACCATCGGTGCAGGTCAGCGCCGTGGCTGGGGTTGTACGAGCACGAAGAAGCCGCACCGCCAGCCGGTCTCGGAGTGGTCGAAGCGCGCCATCACCGCGGACGCTCGCTGGTGCGCGTGGGCGGTGCCGCAGATTTCGATCGTGCGCGGACCGCTCCGGCTCGCCCGGACCGACCTGACCGTGTACCGCGGGCCGGGTGCGGCCGGTGCGGTTCGCAGGTGGTGGTACATCCGCGGGGTGAGGACCGGGCGCAGCTGGCTCGGTGACCGCCGGCCCGAGCGGACCTCCAGGATGGCTGTCAGGACGGCTCGCGCGTGCCGCAGTTCGAGCGGCTCCCCGGGGTGTCCGCGCAGCCGGGTGAGCGGCGAACCGCCCTGTTCCGGGATGACCACCGGCGGTGTCGCGCCCCGGTTCGGTTCGCTGGGGTGCAGCGCTTGCAGAAAGGTGTCGGTCAAGGTTCCCCCTCGTCGAGTTGTACCGCTCTGTAGAGCGGTCCTCCCCGGCGGTCCGGACAGGGGGCGCCCGATGGAGTGATCCGGGCGGATAGGGTCACCACCGTGCTGCGCGGGCTGGTATTCGACTACGCCGGTGTGCTCACCGATCCGGACGCCGGTGACCTGCTCACCGCCGTCGACCAGCTCCGCTCACGGGGCATCCGCACCGCGCTCCTGTCCAATGCGGACGGTGGCGCGGGCCGGGGACGGCTCGCCCGGTACTTCGACGTGTTCGTGTTCTCCGGGGAGGTCGGCCTCGCCAAGCCGGATCCCCGCGTCTTCCACCTCACCGCCGAACGACTCGGCCTGCCCGCGTCCGCGTGCGTCATGGTGGACGACTCGCGCCGGAACATCGACGGCGCCACCGCCGCCGGCATGACCGGGGTCCACCACACCTCGGTGGCGGACACGCTGGCCGAGCTCAGCGCGTTGTTCCCCGCCTGACCAGTTCGAAGCACAGCACGGCGGCGGCCGCCGAGACGTTCAACGACTCGACCTCGCCCGGCATCGGGATCGACAACCACCCGGTCACCAGCGCGGCGACCGCGTCGCTCACTCCCGCCGTCTCACCGCCGAGCACGAACGCCGCGCGTTCCGGCAGCGGCGCGTCGAACAGCGACGGACCACCCTGGGCCCCCAGTGCGTACAGCCCGTACCCCGCGTCGGCCAGCATGGATGCGGCTTCGGCCGCGGTCGCGCAGCGCAGCACCGGTGCGCGGAACGCCACGCCCGCCGACGCCTTCACCACCAGCGGGTCCAGCGCGGCCACGCCGCGCCGGGGCACCACGATCCCGCCCAGCCCGGCCGCCGTGGCCGTGCGCAGGATCATGCCGACGTTCGCCGGGGTCGTGATGCCGTCCAGCAGCAGCACCCGGGCCGGTGCGTCGGCCAGCGCGGCGCTCAGCGGGCGCATCCGGGGCGCTACGACGTCTGCGAGCACCCCCTGGTCCTGCTTGCCGTTGCCGGCCAGCACCTTCACCCGGTGCGCGCTCGCGCGCTGCACCGGCACGCCGGCCGCCCGCGCCGCGCGCTCGATCTCGGCGGCCGCGGGGCCGCGCGCGGTGTCGGCGAGGATGACCTTGTCGACCCGCAGCTCCGGGTCGTCCAGCGCTTCCAGGACCGGTTTGCGCCCGTAGACGGTCAGGAACCGGTCCTTCGGGGAGACGGTGGTGTCGGTGGCGTCACGCACCCGGCAAGCCTAGTTTCCGGTGCGGGCGGCGGTGGGCCGGCGGGTGGGGTAGCGGAGGTGTTTGTGTCAGGATCGCGTCATGCCCGACCGTCTTTCCGCCCTCGACGCGTCGTTCCTCTACCTGGAGGACGCGACGACGCCGATGCACGTGGGCGGCGTCGCGATCTTCGAGCGGCCCCGGGACGGGCACGGCCACGAGCAGGTGCGGTGCCTGATCCGGCAGCGGCTGGCCTACCTGCCGCGCTACCGGCAGCGGGTCCTCAACGTGCCCGGTCACCTCGCGCGACCGGTGTGGGTGGACGACGTCGACTTCGATCTCAACTACCACGTCCGCCGCTCGGCGCTGCCCGCGCCGGGCACCGACGCCCAGCTGCACGAGCTCGTCGCCCGCCTGATGGCCCGGCCGATGGACCACGAGCGGCCGTTGTGGGAGGCGTATTTCGTCGAGGGGCTGGAGGGCGACCGCTTCGCGCTGGTGACCAAGACGCACCAGTCCGTCGTGGACGGCAGCGGAACCGTCGAGCTGGGACAGCTCATCCTGGATTCCGAGCCGCAGCCGTGCGAGGACACCGAGGGCGCCGGGGACGCTGCCGACCCCTGGGTGCCCCGCCGCCTGCCCAGCGCCGCGCAGCTGGTGCTGGACGCGGTCAGCGAGACCGTCCGGCGGCCGGGCGAGCTGGTCGAGAACGTGCGCGACGTGCTGAGCGACGTCACGGCGACCGCGGACAAGGTCACCGATGCGCTCGGCGGGGTCGCCGCCGCGCTGCACCGGGTGGTCTCGCCGGCGCCGTCCGGGCCGCTGAACCGGCACGTCTCCGGTGGCCGGGTGTTCGCCGTGGTCCGCACGCGCCTGGAGGACTACCGGAAGGTCCGCGCCGAGCACGGCGTCACGGTCAACGACATCGTGCTCGCGGCGATCACCGGCGCGCTGCGGGATTGGCTGCTCTCCCGCGGCGAGGCGGTGTCCGAGGCGACCAGCGTGCGCGCGCTGGTGCCGCTGGCCGTGCTCGAACCGGACACGGTCGAGTTCTCCCCGGCCGGACTGGTCAACAACCGGGTGGAGCCGTTCCTGGTGGACCTGCCCGTCGGGGAGCCGAACCCGGCGCTGCGGCTGCAGCACATCAGTCACACGCTGCGCGCGCACGCCGAGGCCGGCCGCTCGGTCACCGCGCGTGCCATGCTGCGGGTGGGCGGGTTCGCCCCGGCCACGATGCACGCGCTCGCTGCGCGCGCGGCGGGGTCGTTCTCCGGCCGGATCTTCAACCTGCTGGTCATCAACTCACCGGGGCCGCAGGTGCCGCTGTACGCCGGGCAGGCGAGGATGACCGAGATGTACCCGGTGATCCCGCTGGCGCGCAACCAGGCGCTGGCCATCGGGGTCACGTCGTACCACGGTGGCGTCTACTTCGGACTGAACGGCGATCGCAAGGCGCTGTCCGATGTGGACGTGCTCGCCGGCATGATCGAGGATTCACTGGAAGAGCTGAAGGGTGCGAGCTGGTGAGGGTTTACCTTCCGGGCACGATCGGGATGTTGCGCAGGCTGGTGGCGGACGGCAGTCTGCAACCGCCCGGCGGGACCGGGTTCGCGCTCACCCCGGCGCTGCGCGAGTCCTACGTCAGCGGTGACACCGAGGAGCTGGAGTACGCGGCGCTGCTGGACGCCGCACGCGCGTCGCTGCGGCTCATCGGCGCGGCCGAACACGACGCGGGCGACGCCAAGGAGCCGTGGCGCCGCGTGGTGATCGCGGTCGACGTCGAGGACGCGAAGCCGCGCCCGGACCTGGACGCGCCGGTGGTGAAGCTGTCCGGACCCATCAGCTACGAGGACGTGGCCGCGGTGCACGTGGACACGGAGGAGGCGGAGGAGGCCGTGCGTGCCGCCGCCCGCGTCATCGACGCCGCCGATCTGGGTGATCCGGACGCGGAGTTCGTGCTCGGGGAGGCCGAGGACCACGAACTCGCCTGGTACGCGCCTGGAGAGCTGCCGTTCCTCCTCGACCTGCTCTAGCGTGGGGGACAGGCCACGAGCCCTGTCTGGAGGAGGTAGGCATGGACGCCATCACGAACGTGCCCGTCCCGGTCAACGAGCCGGTCCGGACCTACGCGCGGGGCAGCGCCGAGCGGGAATCCCTGCAACGGCGGATCGCCGAGCTGGAAGGCGACAAGCACGAGCTGCCGCAGACGATCGGCGGCCGGAAGCGGTTCGCCGGCGGCGACACGTTCGACGTGGTCCAGCCGCACGACCACGCCCACGTGCTGGGTACGTCCGCGCAGGCCACCCCGGCGGACGTCGCCGACGCGGTGGCCGCGGCGAAGGAGGCCGCGCGGGTGTGGCGGGAGACGCCCTTCGACGAGCGCGCCGCGGTGTTCCTGCGCGCCGCGGACCTGATGGCCGGCCGGTACCGGGACACGCTCAACGCGGCGACCATCCTCGGGCAGTCGAAGTCGGTGCAGCAGGCCGAGATCGACGCCGCCTGCGAGCTGATCGACTTCCTCCGGTTCAACGTGCACTACGCGCGCCGGATCCTCGCCGAGCAGCCGAACTCGGTGCCCGGTGCGTGGAACCGGATGGACTACCGGCCGCTGGACGGGTTCGTCGTGGCGATCACCCCGTTCAACTTCACCGCGATCGCCGGGAACCTGCCCAGCGCGCCCGCCCTGATGGGCAACACGGTCGTGTGGAAGCCGACGCCGACGCAGCAGCTGGCCGCGCACTACACGATGGAGGTGTTCGAGGAGGCCGGCCTGCCGCCGGGCGTGATCAACCTGGTCACCGGCGACGGGCACGCGGTCAGCGAGGTGGCGCTGGCCGATCCCGGGTTCGCCGGCCTGCACTTCACCGGGTCGACCGCGACGTTCAAGTTCCTGTGGCGGCGGATCGCTGACAACCTCGACTCCTACGGCAGCTACCCGCGGATCGTCGGCGAGACGGGCGGCAAGGACTTCCTCGTCGCGCACGCCTCGGCGAACCGGGAGAAGCTGGTGGCCGCCCTGGTGCGGGGCGCGTTCGAGTACCAGGGGCAGAAGTGCTCCGCCGCCTCCCGTGCGTACCTGCCGCGGTCGTTGTGGGAGAGCGGACTGCGCGACGACCTGGCCGACCTGACACGCACGGTGAAGTACGGCGACGTCACCGACTTCTCGGTGTTCGGCGGCGCCGTGATCGACGCCCGGGCGTTCGCCAAGCACCGTGACCTGCTGGGCAGCGTCGGCGCGGACCCCGATCTGGACGTGCTGGTCGGCGGCCACTGCGACGACTCGATCGGGTACTTCGTGGAACCGACGGTGCTGGTGTCCGGCGATCCGGCGCACACCGCGTTCGCGACGGAGTACTTCGGGCCGATCCTGGCGGTCCACGTCTACGACGACGCCGCCTACGGCGAGATCCTGGAGCTGGTCGACCGCACCTCCCCGTACGGGCTGACGGGCGCGGTCTTCGCCGACGACCGTGCGGCGGTGCAGCAGGCGCACCAGGCGCTGCGGTTCGCGGCCGGGAACTTCTACGTCAACGACAAGCCGACCGGGTCGATCGTGAGCCAGCAGCCCTTCGGCGGCTCGCGGGGCTCGGGGACCAACGACAAGGCAGGCTCGATGTTCAACCTGCTGCGCTGGACGAGCCCGCGGTCGGTCAAGGAAACCTTCGACGCGCCCACCGGGATCGCCTACCCGCACATGGGGTAGCGGACGCGGAACGGCGCGGCCCCGGAAGCCGGGACCGCGCCGCTGCCGTGCTGTTCGGGGATCAGCCGTTGAGCTTGAGCTCGCCCACCTGGTCGGCGGGCGGGGCGGTGACGGTGACCGGGGCGCCCCAGTCGGTGTACTTCATCTTGACGGTGGCCTGCTGGCTTTCCGCCGGGGCACCCACTGCCTTCATCATCGGGCTCAGGTCCTCGGTGACCTGCACCGGCAGCTGGTCGTTGTTGAGCCACAGCTCCAGCGGGAACGTGACGCCGTTCATCGACTTGAGCCGGTCGAGCATCTCCGCGGGCATGCCCGTGCCGGCCAGCTCGTCAGCGGCCTTCGCCACGTCGATGTTGACCCAGTAGTGGCTGACCTGCTGCCCGTCGAGCGTGGTCTGCTCGCTGCGGGTGATGGTGCCGGCCTTCTGGATCTGCTCCAGCGACTGCGCCGGGTTGTTCGACTCGGCCTGGTCGAGGCTCGCGCCGAGCGCCTTGGCTGCCTCGCTGCCCTGCGGGAGCTTGGCCCACGGCTTGCCCCCGGCGGCGGCCTGCGCGTTGGCCGGCAGCTTGAGGTACATGACCTTGTCGACGATCCGCATCTCCTGGGTCCGCCCGGCGACGTTCGTCGTCATGGCCATCGCGGTGTCCGAGCCGGCGAACCGGCCCTCACCGGATCCGGTGATCTCCTGGCCGCCCATCGACATCGACATGGTGAACTTCGCCGACTGCGCCTGGCTGGTCTTGGCCGAGGCGGCGCGGACGAGGTCCTGCGCGTTGCCGAACAACGACGGGCCGACGGCGTTCCCTCCGCCGGTGGCCGCCTGGCCGCCACACGCGGACAGGCCGATCACCAGCGCCAGGGCTCCGGAGACCAGAGCGGTCTTCTTCATGCGGGAGGTCCCCCTTGCATCGATTCACCCCAACGGGTGAGTAGACAACACATGTCCGAACGGGACCCCCGCGTTACGGCGTCAGCGCCCCGACTTGAGCACACCCACCTGATCGCGGGTGGCGCGGCGACGTCGACCGGGCCGCCCCAGTCGGTGCATTTCATGGTCATGCTAGCGTTCTGCGCTTTTGCGGTAGCGTCGGCTGCCGTCATGAGCGCGTCGTGGTCCGGCGTGACCGGAACCGGGAGCTGGTGAGCGGTGAGTCGCAGCCGGTCGAGCACGTTCACCCGGTAGTGGCTGAGCTGTCGCCCGTCGATGTGGTCTGGTCGCTGCGCGTGATCGTCACGCGTGGCTTGACCGGCTCGCGGAATGCGGGCACCGCGTAAGGATCACACCTCGAGCCCGGCGCGTGAGGCCAGCAGGCGGCGCAGGGACGGCAGCCGGCGCTGGTCGGAAACCTCGTCCAGCATGCAGCCTGGGTCCTCCGGCGGGCCGAGGTGGCCGCATCCGGGCGGGCACTCCTCGGCGGCCTCGGCGAACTCGTCGAATGAGGCGACGATGTCGTCCGCCGTGACGTGGGCCAGGCCGAACGAGCGCACGCCGGGCGTGTCGATGACCCAGCCGCCCCCGGGCAGCGGCAACGCGACGGCTGCGACCGAGGTGTGCCGTCCCTTGCCGATCGCGCTGACCTCGCCGGTCGCCAGCTCCGCGTCCGGCACCAGCCGGTTCACCAGTGTCGACTTGCCGACCCCGGAATGGCCGACGAGCGCGGAGACCCGGCCGCGCACGGTACCGGCCAGCGGCAGTGAGTCCTCGTCGTGGCGGGTCACCACGGACGGCACGTCCAGCTCGGCGTAGCGCGCCAGCAGCTCGTCCGGGCTCGCCAGGTCCGCCTTCGTCAGGCACAGCACCGGCTGCAGGCCCCCCGCGAAGCAGGCGACCAGGCACCGGTCGATGAATCCGGGACGCGGCGGCGGATCGGCCAGCGCGGTGACGATGAGCAGCTGCTCGGCGTTCGCCACGACCACCCGCTCGTACGGGTCGGTGTCGTCCGCCGTGCGGCGCAGCAGGCTGGTGCGGTCGTCGACGCGGACGATGCGCGCGAGCGTGCCGGGCTCCCCGCTGGTGTCACCCACCAGCCCCACCTGGTCGCCGACGACGACCGGCGTGCGCCCCAGCTCCCGTGCCCGCATGGCGGTGACCAGCCGGTCCGGGTCGCTGTCGATCGCGCAGGTCCAGCGGCCGCGATCCACCGCGATGACCATCGCCTGGGTGGCGTCGGCATGGGTCGGGCGGCGCTTGCTGCGCGGCCGCGAACCCTTCCCCGGGCGCACGCGGACGTCGCTTTCGTCCAGATCGCGCCAGTTCCTGCCAGCCAAGCCCATGCCTCCTTCCGCGCACAGATGATCCCCCATCCCGCTCGCCAGCGGCGCGTCACCCGTGTCACGATGGGTACTCCGGCAGCCGGTTCGAAGGAGTTGGGTGACATGTGCGGCCGTTACGCCGCGAAGAAGAACCCGGCAGATCTGGCCCAGGAGTTCGACGCCGTGGACGAGACCGACGGCAAGGCCCGCGAGGCCGATTACAACGTCGCCCCGACGAAGAACGTGGTGACCGTCGTGCAGCGGCACCCGCGGGACGCCGAGGGCCAGGTCCTGGAGGACGAGCCGAGCGTGCGCAGCCTGCGGGTGATGCGCTGGGGGCTGGTGCCGTTCTGGGCCAAGGACATCTCGGTCGGCAACCGGATGATCAACACGCGCGCCGAGACCGCCTCGGAGAAGCCGGCGTTCAAGAAGCCCCTCGCCCGGCGGCGCTGCCTGGTGCCCGCCGACGGCTGGTTCGAGTGGCGGCGCACGGGCAAGCAGAAGGAACCGTTCTTCATGACCCGCCCGGACGGCCGTTCGCTGTCCTTCGCGGGGATCTGGGACACCTGGCGCGACCCGAAGAACCCGGACGAACCCCAGCTGATCACGTTCTCGATCATCACGACCAACGCAGCCGGCCGGCTCACCGAGGTGCACGACCGGATGCCGCTGGTCATCCACGAGCGCAACTGGGCGGACTGGCTCGACCCGGACCGCACCGACGTCGAGGAGCTGCTCGCGCCGCCGCTGGACCTGATGGACACGATCGAACTGCGTCCGGTGTCCGACCGCGTCAACAACGTCCGCAACAACGGGCCGGAGCTGATCGAGCGGGTCGAGCAGGCGACCGATCTCGACCGCGCCGGCAGTGAGGCCCTGTTCGACCTGCCCCAGCCATGACCCGCATCGAGATCCCGACCCCGCACGGCCCGGCCAGGGCGGAGCTGCACTGCGCCCCGGACGGCACGGCGGTGCTGATGCTCGGCCACGGTGCCGGCGGCGGGATCGCAGCGAAGGACCTGGTGGCCGCCGCCCGTGCCGCCCAGGCGGCCGGTGTGCACGTCGCCCTGGTCGAACAGCCGTACCGGGTGGCCGGCCGCCGTGCGCCCGCGCCGGCGAAGCAGCTGGACACGGCGTGGCTCGCGGTCGCCGAGGAACTGTCCGTCCGTTTCGACGAGCTGCCCGTGGTGTTCGGCGGGCGTTCGTCCGGAGCGCGGGTCGCGTGCCGGACCGCGGCGGCCGGGCAGGCGGTGGGCGTGCTCTGCCTCGCGTTCCCCGAGCACCCCCCGGGCAAGCCGGAGAAGAGCCGGCAGGCCGAGCTGGACGCCGTGGAGGTGCCGACGCTGGTCGTGCAGGGCGAGACCGACCCGTTCGGCTGCCCGAAGCCGGGCCTGCACCACGAGGTGGTCGTGATCCCCGGCACGCACTCCCTGGACGCCGACCTGGAGTCGCTGCACCGGACTGTGCACGAGTGGCTGGCGAAGGTGCTGCGGCCGCTGACCTGAGGGGGTGACCGGCTCTGCGCGGGCGGTCCCGCCCCGGGGTCAGCCCCGGATCGGTGCGACCGTCGCGGACGTGAGACGCACCAGGTCGGCCGGGGCGAGCTCGACCTCCAGGCCGCGCCGGCCCGCCGAACAGTAGATCGTGTCGAACTCCACCGCGGACGCGTCGACGACCACGGGCAGCCGGGACCGCTGCCCCAGCGGGGAGATGCCGCCCAGGACGTATCCCGTGGCGCGCTGGGCGGCGGCCGCCTCCGCCATCTTCGCGCGTTTGCCGCCCGCCGCCGCGGCCAGCGCCTTGAGGTCGAGCTGTCCGGTGACCGGCACCACGCCCACGGTCAGCTTCCCGTCCACCTCGGCCACGAGCGTCTTGAACACCCGGTCCGGTTCGACGCCCAGCGCCTCGGCCGCTTCCAGCCCGTAGGACTCGTGCTTCGGGTCGTGGTCGTAGGCGTGCAGCTGGTGCGCGACCTTCCGCTGGGTGAGCAGCGCGGTCGCCGGCGTTCCCTTCCCGGCCATGGCCAGCACCGTAACCGCCGGGCGCAAGTGCTTTTCCGGCGGCGGGGAATGCCCGCGGACCGTGGGGTGTTGTCAGGGGCGTGCCGTCAAAGCTTGCTGATCGCCGAGCCCGAGTGCAGGCCGTCACCCGCCCGGCCGGTGTGCCCGGCCCGGGCAAGCCCGCCCGCGTATCCTCGAAGCTGTCGCACGCGTACCCGGCCACGGGTGCGGACCGCTTCGACGCGGATGGGAAAGGGAACGGTTTGCCGAGCACGCAGAACTCCGCGGTGCCCGAATCCGGCTCCGAGCAGGAGCGGATCGAAGAGCGCGCCGAGCGCTTCGAGCGCGACGCGATGCCGCTGCTGGACCAGCTGTACTCGGCCGCACTGCGGATGACGAGGAACCCGGCCGACGCCGAGGACCTCGTCCAGGAGACCTACCTCAAGGCCTACGGCGCGTTCGCCTCCTTCAAGGCGGGCACGAACCTCAAGGCCTGGATGTACCGGATCCTCACCAACACCTACATCAACGGGTACCGGAAGCGCCAGCGTCAGCCGGTGCAGCAGCCCACCGAGGAGATCACCGACTGGCAGATCGCCCAGGCGGAGAGCCACACCTCGAGCGGACTGCGGTCGGCCGAGGTCGAGGCGATGGACCGGCTGCCGGACAGCGACGTCAAGGACGCGCTGCAGCAGCTGCCCGAGGAGTTCCGGCTCGCCGTGTACCTCGCCGACGTCGAGGGCTTCGCCTACAAGGAAATCGCCGAGATCATGGACACGCCGATCGGGACCGTGATGTCCCGTCTGCACCGTGGCCGCGCCCAGCTGCGCAACCTGCTCGCCGACGTCGCGCGCGAGCGCGGCTTCATCCGCGGCGCTCAGCGGGAGGCAGTGCGATGAGCACCGGTCGTGAGCCGCACAAGGACGACGTCCGCTGTTCCGAGGCGCTCGCCGAGATCTTCCTGTTGCTGGATCGCGAGTGCAGCCCGGAGCGCGACGCGCAGTTGCGCAAGCACATCGAGGACTGCCCGCCGTGCCTTGAGGAGTACGGCATCGACGAGCAGCTCAAGAAGCTGCTGCACCGCAAGTGCGGTGGCGACACCGCCCCCGACGAGTTCAAGCAGAAGCTGCGCGCGTCGATCTACAAGACCGTGCAGCGGCACGGTGACGTGACGGTCGAGCACACCCAGGTCCGGCTCGAGCAGAACGCGGACTAGGCGCGCGGTACGACGAAGGCCCCGGTGCTCGCGCACCGGGGCCTTTTCGTGCCGTGCTCAGCTGTTGGGCTTCTTGCCGTGGTTCGCGCCGTTCTTCCGGCGGTCGCGGCGCTTGCGGGCTCGCTTCGACATGCCTGCTCCTTCCCGTGTCGCGATCTGCCCACCAGTGTCTCAGGCCCGGCCCGGCGGGTGCCGGGAAGGTCCCGCTCTGGTTCACTTGAGCTGCCCCGAGGAGGAGTACGAGCGTGACGACACTTTCCGACCTGCTGGCCGAGAACACCGGCCTGTCCGGCGAAGCCGCCGACCACCTGCAGGCCGTGGTGGCCGAATGGCAGCTGCTCGCTGACCTGTCCTTCGCCGACTTCCTGCTGTGGGTGCCGGTCTCCCCCGAGCACAACGACAAGGGCGGCGACTTCGTGTGCGTCGCGCAGGCCCGTCCGACCACCGCCCCGACCGCGCACCCGGAGGACGTGGTCGGGGCCCGGTTCACGGTGGCGGAGCACCCTCAGCTCGCGCGCGCGATGCGGGAGGTGCGGATCTGCCGCGAGGAGGACCCGCACTGGTACCGCGACCTGCCGATGCGGCGCGAGGCGATCCCCGTCACGTTCGGCTCGACCGTCATCGCCGCGCTGTCCCGCGAGACGAACCTGGCCGCGCCGCGGGTGCCGAGCCCGCTCGAGGTCGCCTACCTCGGCAGTGCCGGCGACCTGTGCCAGATGATCGTGGACGGCACCTTCCCGCACGTCGACAGCCAGACCGACGTGCACACCAGCCCGCGGGTGGGGGACGGGCTGATCCGCCTGGACGCGGCGGGCAACGTCGTGTTCGCCAGCCCCAACGGGCTGTCTGCGTACCACCGCATGGGACACGAGGCGGACCTGGTGGGTACCCGGCTGGCGCCGTTGACGCGGTCGCTGATCCGGGACCCGTTCGACGCGACCGAGGTCGCCCACCGCATCCTCGACGCGCTGGACGGCAAGCCCGGCAGCCGCACCGAGGCGGAGTCGCGGCGCGGGGCGGTGGTGCTGTTCCGGGCGCTGCCGCTGCGGCCGCACGGTCAGCCGGCGGGGGCGCTGGTGCTGTGCCGGGACGTGACCGAGGTCAAACGGCGGGACCGGGCGCTGCTGTCGAAGGACGCGACGATCCGGGAGATCCACCACCGGGTCAAGAACAACCTGCAGACGGTGGCCGCGTTGCTGCGGTTGCAGTCGCGGCGCACGTCGAACGCCGAGGCGCGGCAGGCGCTGACGGAGTCGGTGCGGCGCGTCGCGTCGATCGCGATGGTGCACGAGGCGCTGTCGGTGTCGGTCGACGAGCGGGTGGATCTGGACAAACTGCTCGACAACGTGCTGCCGATGGTCGGCGAAGTGGCCACCGCGGAGTCGCGGGTGGGCATCAGCCGGTCCGGTTCGTTCGGGATCGTGGTCGCGGAGATCGCGACACCGCTGGTGATGGTGCTGGCGGAGCTGGTGCAGAACGCGGTGGAGCACGCCTTCCCGGATGGCCGGCCGGGCAAGGTGGAGATCGTGGTGAGCCGTTCGGCGCGCTGGCTGGACGTGCTCATCCGCGACAACGGGCGCGGTTTGCCGTCCGGGTTCTCACTGGAGCGCGCCGACGGGCTCGGGCTGCAGATCGTGCGCACCCTGGTGGAGTCCGAGCTGCGGGGATCGCTGTCACTGCGCAAGCTCAAGGACGGCGCGGGCCACGGCACGGAGGCCGCGCTGAGGCTGCCCCTCGGACGGCGGCCCTGAGCCTGCCCGTCAGAGTCGAGGCCGGTCTGAAAGCCCAGGTCAAGACGTTCAAAGGCCCGGTACCCGCGGGAGGTGGGTACCGGGCCTCAGAACGTTAGGTGGGGGCGTGTGAACCCCTGCGTCTGGTCCCGCGTACTCTCGTAAGAGACGCGTTAAGCGACGCCGCAGCGCGTAGGAAGGTCAGGCGGTGCGCATGCCGATGTGAGCACGACGGCGCTTGAGGGCGCGTCGCTCGTCCTCGCTCATTCCGCCCCAGACACCGGCGTCCTGTCCGCTGGCCAAAGCCCAGGCCAGGCACTCGGAAGCCACGGTGCAGCGGTGGCATACGGCTTTCGCCTCGGCGATCTGCAGCACCGCGGGACCGCTGTTCCCGACAGGGAAGAACAGCTCGGGGTCCTCGTCGCGGCAGGCAGCGTCGTGGCGCCAGTCCATTTCTGTGAGCTCCTTCTCGGGGCGCAGAGCGTGCTGCGCCACAGGTCGTCATGGCGGATCGTTTCTTGGGGTGCTTGTGAATGCTTTCACGAAGCACCGCTTTCGACAAGTGTTTTCGCGACATCGGTGAGTCAGCTCACCTGGTCAGGCGACCCCGCTGACCTGCGGTTTCTCTCCGAAACGGCCTCCCGGGCGGAAGGGCGATGCGGTGAATGGGCCGTGTGCGTCGACGAGCGGCACGGTGTAGATCGCCGGGACTGATCACTCACGCCAGCACGGTCAGCACGTCGGGCACGCTCGTGAAGTCCACCTGCGTCCGACGGCCGATCAGGTCGCCGTCCACCTGGAAGTTTACCGGTTCCGGAGCTGACACGCTCAGTTTTGCCAGGTCGTCGTACTTGACGAGGGCCTTGCCGCGGTGCTCGGCCTCCGCGCGCAGGGCCTGGCGCGCGTGCCGGAAGACGACCGGCAACGTCAGCTTGCGCAGGGCGAACAACCCGAGACCGCGTTCGAACGAGCTGCCGGTGTTCAGCCGCACCGGCCGTTCCCCGAGGTAGCTCCACGGATCGGTGTTCGAGACGAACGCCATCCGCACCTCGGCCGGTTCCTCGCCGGGCACGTGCACGGTGAGCGGCAGGCGCGGTGACCGCGGCCGGAAGTAACACGTCACCGCCGCCCGCATGTACAGCAGCGCGTTCGTTTGCTTGCCGCGCCGGTCCGCCACGGTCGCGACCACATCGGCGTCCCAGCCCAGGCCCGCGTTGAAGGTGAACCAGTGGCCGTCGGCGAGACCGAGCCCCACCCGCCGGCTCCGGCCGGCCTCGATGGCCGACAACAGCTGGTGCGTGGCCTCCACCGGATCCCGGGAGACGCCCAGCGCGCGGGCGAACACGTTGGCCGACCCGCCGGGCACGACACCGAGCGCGGGCAGCGAACCGCCGGGACCATCCGTGAGCATGCCGTTGACGACCTCGTTGACCGTGCCGTCACCGCCGTGGGCGACCAGCAGGTCGACCCCGTCGCGAGCCGCGTCCCGGGCCACCGCCAGCGCGTGCCCGCGGTAGTCGGTCTCCACGACCTCCAGCTTCACCTGGCTGGCCAGCGCGTGCGCGAGCACGTCCCGCCCACCGGCCGTGGTGGACGTGGCCTGTGGGTTGACCACCAGAATCGCGCGCATGCTCGCAGGGTAGGCCACGCAATGGCCTCCCCGCGGCGAGCGCGAACCTCGTCACTCCCGAAACGACTGCCGCTTGACCTCCCGTCGTCCGGCGTGGTCCGTTCGTCGTGACAAGTGCACCCCGGGCATCCGCCGGCTCATCGACGACAATCGAATCTTGGCCCCGGCGACGGCCGTTCGAAAACGGCCGACCGGGTGGCTTAGTATCGACGGTGTTCACGCACGGTCACCCGTGCCGCATATTCGCTGGTGGAAGGCCCTTCGCGATGCCGCTCGCCGACAAGATTTCACCCGCTCCGCGCGAGGTCAGGGCGGCGGGCGCGCTGACCGTCCTGCCGGGCGCCGGACTGCTGGTCTTCGGTGTCCTGCTGTTCGCCTCGCCCGGCGAGACCATGCCGCTGACCAGCGTGCTCGCCGAAGCCGCCTTCTACGTGCTGTTCGCCCTGGCGGTCGCCGGCTGCGGCGTCGGGCTGCTGTTCGGGCACACCTGGGCGCGCTCGCCGGGCCTGGTGCTGGCGCTCATCACCGCCGGTGTCGGCTGGTACATGGCCGGACCGTCCGGACGGCCGGGGTTCGGGGTGCCGATCATCATCCTCGGCGCGGTGATCATCGTGCTGCTGTTCCGCCGGCCGTCGCGGGCGTGGGCGCTCGGGCAGCACGAGGGCGAGACCGAGGAGGAGGCCGCCGAACGCGGCGGCATGGCGGGCCGCCGCCGCGAGCGCGGCGAAGAGGACTAGCCCAGCTTCGCGAGGTTGTCCAGGGCGGTGTCGGTCAGCCGGTAGACCGTCCACTCGTCCATCGGGATCGCGCCGAGCGACTTGTAGAAGCCGGTCGCCGGGTTCCAGTCCAGCACCGACCACTCCAGCCGTGCGAACCCGCGGTCGACGCACTCCTTCGCCAGCGTTGCCAGCAGCGCCTTGCCCAGCCCAGACCCGCGCAGCTCGGCCTTCACGAACAGGTCTTCCAGGTAGATGCCGTGCACCCCGCGCCAGGTGGAGAAGTTCAGGAACCACAGCGCGAAGCCGACGACCTCGCCGTCCTGCTCCGCGACGTGCCCGAACACGGCGGGCTCGTCGGCGAACAACGCGGCACGCAGCCGCTCGGCCGTCAGGTGGCATTCCTGCGGCGCCTTCTCGTAGGCGGCCAGCTCGTGCACCAGCTGCGCGACCTCGTCCACATCGGACTCGCGGATTCGGCGGATACGGCTGTCAGGCATGGGGGACCCCCGGGGTTCGAGCGGGTGAGCTGTCCCCGATCCTGCCAGAGTCAGGCCGTGCCCCAGACGCGTTCCGCCACGGCGGCGGTCAGGTCGAGCTTGCGCCGCTGCTCGTCCCAGGTCAGCGGATTGCCCTGGACCTCGGAGGCGAACCCGCACTGCGGGCTGACCGCCAGCGAGTCCAGCGGCACGAACCGCGCCGCCTCGTCCACCCGGCGCGCCAGGTCGTCCGGGTCCTCCAGCTCGCCGGTCTTGGTCGTGATCAGCCCGAGCACCACACCGGTGCCGGCCGGCACGTGCTGCAGTGGTTCGAACGTCCCGGCGCGTTCGGTGTCGTACTCCAGCAGCCAGTGGTCCACCGGCACGCCGCCGAAGACGTCCGCCGCGATGTCGTCGTAGAAGCCCTCGTTGAACCACTGGCCGCGGTAGTTGCCGCGGCAGATGTGCATGCCCACGCGGACCCCGCGCTCGGCGAGCAGCCGGACGACGGCGGCGTCGGCCTCGATGCAGCGTCGCAGCAGCGCCCGCGGGTCGATGCCCTCCGACTCCAGGAGCGCGAGGATCCGCGGGTTGGCAAAGGCGATGAAGCACGGGGCGTCGATTTGCACGTGCTGGACGCCGTCGGCGGCGAGCGCGGCCGCCTCCTGCTGCAGGACGGCCGACAGGTCCTCGACGATGTCGCCGCGGCTCGGGTAGTGCGGGCCGCTGACCTGCGCGTCCCAGTTCGCGATCACGAAATTGGTGACCTCGGGCAGGCTGATCTTGTACGGGCCGGGTGCGTGCGTGGCGAGCAGCGCGGCCTCGCGATCGGTGAACCGCTCGCGGTAGGCCAGTTTGCCGCCGACCAGCCGGAGGATGCTGCTGTCCTCCTCGGTCCGGTCGCCGGACTGCCACTCCAGCGACGGCGCCTGCTCGGCGAACCCGTCGACGTGCTCGGTGAGCCGGCTCATGAAGTCCGTGCGGAGGTACTCGCCGTCGGTGTAGGGGCCGATGCCGCTGTCCCGCTGCACCGCCAGCGCCTCTAGGATCGACTCCTGCTCGATGACCCGCAGCTCCGGTTCGGGGAGCCGGCCCGCGGCGTGCTCGGCCCGCGCCTGGAGCAACCGGGGCGGCCGCAGGAGGCTGCCGACGTGGGTGGCCCGCGCGAAGTCCGTCATGTTGATCACGCTAGGGCGATCGGATGACAACCCGCTGTCCCCGTTGACCCGCCTTTGCAGTGATCAGCCTTGTGCGGTGCGGGAGCGGTACTGCCCGACTCCCCGTTACCCCCACACGGCTCCCTGCTGTTGCTCACCTGGGTGAGCGCGCCCCGGTAGGATCACCGCGCGTGAACGAGGCTAGCCGCATGAACATCGTCGTCTTCCAGGTGAACGGCGACGAGGATGATCTGCTCCGTGGAACGGCGCCGGCCGAGGCCGAGGACGCCATCCGGCAGGCCTGGCGCCAGGTGCAGGGGGAGCGGCAGGTCCAGGCGTCCGACATCACCCGCGTGCACAGCGTCTGGCAACCCTCGCGGGTGGACCGGGTCTTCCTCGCCGCCACGTTCCGCGGCGCCGAGATCACCCACGAATTCGACCGTCCCGCCGACGGCGGCTGGAGCGCGGTCCTCGAAGCCGCCACCGACCCGGTCACGAAGGCTGAGGCCGAGCACCTGCGCGACGTGGTCGTGCAGGCCGAATCCGAGGGGGAGTGGCTGCCCACCCTCCACACCTACGACGGTCCGCTCAAGCTGTACGCCTCCTTGCCACTGGTGGGCGACCGGCTGCACCTCGGCTTCGCCAAGGTGACCGTCACGCCCGAGGGCCGGGTCCGCATGTCCCACCTGATGAAGTACGAGCTCGACGCCCTGAGTGAGGACGAGTTCGACGTGTTGGCCGGCGAAGCGGTCGGCAACCTCCGGCGCGGGCTTATGGTCAAGGTCCACCCGCACCCGGACAACGGGGCCCTTGTCGTGCTGGAGCGAGGTGGCAACAGCTTGTGCGCTGCATCCGCAGTCGTGATGGATGACTTCGCCGAGTCCATCGGTGCGCACGTCGGCGAGGACGAGCTGCTCGTGGCGCTGGTCAGCCCGGACCACGTCTACGTCGCCGGCCGGAACTCCGGCTGGGCTGAGCAACTCGCCGACTGGGTGCGCACCTCGCCCGACACGAGCGGCGACCTCGTGCCCTCCCTCCTGCTGGTCGACAGCTCCGGAATCCGGGAGATCATCGCCGAGCGGCCCACCGGACGGGTCCCGGCCGCGCCCGCCTGACCCGCCCCACGCTTGCACGCTGCGTGTACCGAAGTGCCGCCGGTCGGCGCCGAGGAGCGCCGCGGCGATCAGGACGGCGGGATGTTCAGGTGCTCGATCTTCGGTTCGCCCCGTTCCTCGCCCAGAACGGTGACGCCGGCCGGATCCAGTCCGAAGTGGACGCCGGCGGTGGCGGGCAGCCCGATCCAGCGGGCGATCAGCACCCGGCTGAAGTGGCCGTGGCCGACCAGGATCACCTCGGTGTCGGCCAGCGCCGCGCGGACCCGCTCCAGCAGGGCGTCCGCCCGCGCGCCCACCTGCTCGGCGCTCTCACCGCCGGGCATCTCGTGCGTCCAGACGGTCCAGCCCGGCACCGACTTGCGGATGTCGGCGGTGGTGACCCCCTCGTAGTCGCCGTAGTCCCACTCGGCCAGGTCTTCGGTCCGCTCGTCGATGCGCAGACCGGCGAGCTCGGCGGTGCGCACCGCGCGCTGCCGTGGGCTGGTCAGCACCAGCGCGGGTCCCTTGCGCAGCGACTGGAGGGTCAGCCCGGCGGCGCGCGCCTGGTTCTCGCCGGCCGGGGTGAGCGGGATGTCGGTGCGGCCGGTGTGCCTGCCGTTCACCGACCACTCGGTCTGCCCGTGGCGGAAGAGGAAGAGCTCGTGGTCCACGTTTGCGAATATAACCACCGATCTGGTTTGCTACTCGCCGGTAACATTGGAGGTGCCGGTGATGTCGACCTACTCCCTGTGGCAGCGCCTGAGCGGGCTGCCTGGCGGCAAGCGGCTGTTCTCGGCCGCGATCTGCCTGCGTGTGCCCTATTTCGGCTCGGTGCTGCCGACCGTCGAGGAGCTGCGCCCCGGCTTCTGCGCGGTGCGCGCGCCGAAGTGGTGGGGTGTTCACAACCACATCGGCACGGTGCACGCGATCGCCGCCTGCAACCTCGCGGAGATCGCGATGGGCATGCTCGCCGAGTCGACGCTGCCGGCCACGCACCGCTGGTTGCCCAAGGGCATGACCGTCCGGTACGTGGCCAAGGCGGAGACGGCCCTGCGCGCGGTCGCCGAGCTGCCGGAGATCCCGGAGTTCGGCGACGAGGGCGTGGAGCTGCCGGTGCCGGTCGTCGTCTCCGACCGGGCCGGCGAGCCCGTGGTCACGGCCACCATCACCATCTGGGTGACGCGCCGACCTCAGTAGTCGCGCAGACGGACCGTGGTGGTCTGGGCGTAGGAGTTCGTGCCCGCCGCGGCGGGCAGGCCCAGCCTGCGGTTGGTCAGGCGCGCCTGCGGCCCGCAGTTCTCCGTCGCCGGCACGGCGAATTCGTCGTCCCGGGTGGCGAACTGCAGCGTCAGCGGATCGGTGGACACGACCCTCGTGGGACCGTCGGCCCGCAGGACCGTGTGGATTACTCCGGTCGCGCAGTTGCGCGGCAGGTAGGGCGCGTCGAACTCGGCGACGAGGTCCATCTCGCCCTTGCGCTGCGCGTCCGAGTGGAAGTCGGAGTAGCCGCCGTAGCCGAACCGGATCGTGCCGTGCGGAAGCCCGGGCACGGCGACCGGTTCGGATCTCAGTGCTCCGAACACCTGCGCGTACTGCCCGCCGAGCTTCCCTTCGGCGAAGGTCAGGCGCATCGGCCCCAGCGGCAGGTCGCGCACGGTGCCGAAGGACATCGTGGCGGCCGAGTCGAGCACCTCGCAGCGCCACTGGGCCGGGTCCGCGCCGGCCGGCAGTGCGGGGCAGTCGGCGAAGGTGTTCTCGGCCGCGGAGGCCGGCTGGGCGGCGGCGGTGACGGCGGTCAGGGCGGCGGCGGCGACGGCGGCCGCGGCGAGTGCGATCTTCATGATCGAAATCATGTCTGGCCTGCGAGCTCGGCACCATCGGGGAACACCCGGAGGCGACCCTGGCATCTGACCCCGGGGAATTAACACCGTTTACAAGAACGGTGTACCCGAATATGGTTCGCGTTATGTCTTCCCTGTCACGACGCAGGTTCCTCGGCCTGACCGCGCTCGGTTCCGCCGCCACCCTGGGGCTGACCACGATCTCGACCCGGACCGCCTCGGCGGCCCCCGACTACTCGCCCGCCGTCGTCGTCGGCACCGGCTACGGCGCGGCAGTCACGGCGCTGCGTCTCGGCGCGGCCGGCATCCCCACCCTCATGCTGGAGATGGGCCAGCTGTGGAACACCCCGGCCGCCGACGGCAAGATCTTCCCGGACATGCTGAACCCGGACCGGCGGTCGATGTGGTTCAAGAACCGCACCGAGGCGCCGCTGGCCTCGTTCCTGTGGCTCGACGCGGCGAACCGGAACATCGACCGGTACGCGGGCGTGCTCGACCGCGTGCACTTCGGTGAGATGTCGGTCTACGTGGGCCGCGGCGTGGGCGGCGGCTCGCTCGTCAACGGCGCGATGGCCGTGACACCGAAGCGCTGGTACTTCGAGGAGATCCTGCCCGAGGTCGACGCCGACGAGATGTACGGCAGGTACTACCCGCTGGCCAACTCGATGCTGGGCACCAACAGCATCGACCCGGCCTGGTTCGAGACGTGCGACAGCTACCAGTTCGCCCGGGTGTCCCGCAAGCACGCGCAGAAGGCCGGGCTGACGACCACCTTCGTGCCCAGCGTGTACGACTTCGGCTACATGCGCCGCGAGGAGGCCGGGGAGGTGCCCCGGTCCGCCCTGGCGTCCGAGGTCATCTACGGCAACAACCACGGCAAGCGGTCGCTGGACAAGAGCTACCTGGCCGCCGCGCTGGGCACCGGCAACGTGACCATCCAGACCCTGACCGAGGTGCGCGACATCGCCCAGCAGCAGGACGGCACCTACACGCTCACCGTGCGGCAGATCGATGCCGCGGGAAACGTGCTGGGCGTGCGGCAGCTCGGCGCCAAGTACCTCTTCCTCGGCGCGGGCAGCCTGGGCTCGACCGAGCTGCTGGTGCGCGCGCGGGACACCGGCAAGCTGCCGGACCTGGGCGAGGAGGTCGGCCGGGGCTGGGGCACCAACGGCAACGTGATGCTGGGCCGCGCCAACCACGTGTGGGACCCGGTCGGTGCGGTCGAGTCCGGCATGCCGGCGATGGGGATCGACGCCTGGGACGACCCGGTCCACCCGGTGTTCGCCGAGATCGCGCCGGTGCCCGCCGGGCTGGAGACCTGGGCGAGCCTGTACCTGGCGATCACGAAGAACCCCGAGCGCGGGTACTTCGCCTACGACCCTGGCGCGGACCGGGCGGTCCTGCGCTGGGACGTCGCGCAGGGCCAGCCCTCGATCGACGCGGCGAAGAGCCTGTTCGACAAGATCAACGCGGCGAACGGGACGATCTACCGGTACGACCTGTTCGGCGACACCCGGGCGTTCGAGAACCGGTTCACCTACCACCCCCTCGGTGGGCTGGTGCTGGGCAAGGCGACCGACCTGTACGGGCGCGTCAAGGGCTACCGCAACCTCTACGTCACCGACGGCTCGCTGATCCCGGGCAGCACCGGCGTGAACCCGTTCGTGACGATCACCGCGCTGGCCGAGCGCAACATCGCCCGCGTGCTCGCGGAGGACTTCTAACCCGCGCGCAGTTTTTCGTAGTGGGCCACGCAGTCGGCGTAGCGCGGCAGCAGCCCGGACGCGGCGGCCTCGGCGAGAGCCGGGGCCGCCGCGTCCTTTTCGGACAGGATCGGCTCCGGCTGCGACGGCCACGGCAGGTCCAGCTCCGGGTCCAGCGGGGTGATCCCGTGTTCGGCGGACGGGTTGTACCCGGTCGAGCACAGGTAGGCCATCACGGTGTCGTCCTCCAGCGCGACGAACGCGTGCCCGAGGCCCTCCGCCACGTACACCGCGCGGTACCCGACCGAGTCCAGCCGCACCGCGTCCCAGGTGCCGAAGGCCGGGGAGCCGACCCGCAGGTCCACCACCACGTCCAGCAGCGCGCCCCGCGGGCAGTACACGTACTTCGCCTGACCGGGTGGCGTGTCCGCGAAGTGGACGCCGCGGATCGTGCCGCGCCGCGACACGCTGTGGTTCGTCTGCGCCACGTGCAGCGGGTGCCCGATCGCCTCCACCAGCGCCGCCTCCTGGAACGGCGCGACGAACAGGCCGCGGTGGTCCGGGAACGACCGGGGCGTGAACTCGTAGGCGTCCGGGACGGCGAGCTGGCGAACCTCCATGGGTTCTGAACATAGAGGCCGCGAAGTCCTTCCGGTACGAGGGGGAGGGCTGCCGGCGAGACCAACCAAGCCGGACGGACGTCTTGCTATCCGGCCCGTGACCTCACCTTTTTGTGACATCAGCCGCACCTCGGCATCACAACCGGTACCTGTCCTGCAACACTGGGGGGACCGCCGCGTTCGCGGCCGTCGCCTCACCAAGGGCTTCGCACGGCCGAGACGGACGCCGAGCCGGCTGCCGGCGCCACCGCGCCCTGGCTCCCGCGCTGCGAGATCAACCACGCCACTGGGGGTGGGGGCAGTGTCCCTGCACACGGTCCCGGGAGGGATTTCTTTTCCATGACTTACGCTCAGACCTTCGACACGAGGGCGGGAACACCGATGGACGAGGTCAGCAAGAGCACGGCGGCCGAGGCGGCGCCGCCGACGGTCACCGGCGTGTCGCCGGTGACCGACGACGAGATCTTCCGCGGCCACGAGGGCGGCAAGCTCTCGGTGGCGGCCACCCGGCCGATCTCGCAGCCCCGCGACCTCTCCATCGCCTACACGCCCGGCGTGGCCAAGGCCAGCCGGGCCATCGCCGAGAACGCCGAGCTGGCCGAGCGCTACACGTGGGCGCACCGGCTCGTGGTCGTCGTCAGCGACGGCACCGCCGTGCTCGGACTGGGTGACATCGGCGCCAGCGCGTCCCTCCCGGTCATGGAGGGCAAGTCGGTGCTCTTCAAGACCTTCGGCGGGCTGGACTCGATCCCGCTGGTGCTCGACACCAAGGACGTCGACGAGATCGTCGAGACGCTGGTGCGGCTGCGCCCCTCGTTCGGCGCGGTCAACCTCGAAGACATCTCCGCCCCGCGCTGCTTCGAGCTGGAGGACAAGCTCAAGGAGGCGCTGGACTGCCCGGTCATGCACGACGACCAGCACGGCACGGCGATCGTGACGCTGGCCGCGCTGCGGGGCGCGAACCTGGTGCTCGACCGGGACATCGCGCAGCAGCGGGTCGTCATCTCCGGTGCCGGCGCGGCGGGCGTGGCGTGCGCGAAGATCCTGCAGGAGGCCGGCGTCGCGGACGTCACGGTGCTGGACTCGCGCGGCATCATCCACGCCGGCCGGGACGGGCTGAACCCGGTCAAGGAGAAGCTCGCCGAGACCACCAACAAGTCCGGGCTGCGCGGCGGCCTGGCCGAGGCGCTGCGCGGCGCGGACGTCTTCCTCGGACTGTCCGGCGCCACCATCGAGCCGGAGCTGCTCGCCGGGATGGCCGCCGACCCGATCGTGTTCGCGCTGTCCAATCCGGACCCGGAGGTGCACCCCGAGGCGGCTGCGGAGCACGCCGCGATCGTGGCCACCGGCCGCAGCGACTTCCCGAACCAGATCAACAACGTGCTGGCCTTCCCGGGTGTGTTCCGGGGCGCGCTGGACGCCGGTGCGCGGAAGATCACCGAGAACATGAAGCTGGCCGCCGCGGAGGCGATCGTCGCGGTCGCGCAGGAGGACCTGGGCCCGGACCGCATCGTGCCGAGCCCGCTCGACCCCCGCGTCGCGCCCGAGGTCGCCGCCGCGGTGGCGAAAGCGGCCGTCGAGGAGGGCGTCACCGGCTAAGCTGGGTCTTCCCCGGGGTGTTCTCGTTCCGCGCCCCCGGGACAGGCTGCACGGGAGGGCGTGTTGATCGAGTTCGACGGCGTGACCAAACGCTATCCGGACGGCACGCTCGCCGTCGACGACCTCAGCCTGACGGTCGAGGAGGGCACCATCACGGTGTTCGTCGGACCGTCGGGGTGCGGGAAGACGACGTCGCTGCGGATGATCAACCGCATGGTCGAGCCGACCTCGGGCCGGGTCCTGCTCGACGGCAAGGACATCCGCGAGTCGGACCCGCCGGTGCTGCGGCGCGGCATCGGGTACGTGATCCAGAACGCCGGGCTGTTCCCGCACCGGACGGTGCTGGACAACGTGGCCACCGTCCCGGTGCTGTCCGGATGGGGCAAGCGGAAGGCCCGCGACCGCGCGGCCGAGCTGCTGGAGATCGTCGGCCTGCCGCTCGACCTGGGCAAGCGTTATCCCGCGCAGTTGTCCGGGGGGCAGCGGCAGCGGGTCGGCGTCGCCAGGGCGCTCGCGGCGGACTCGCCCGTGCTGCTGATGGACGAGCCGTTCTCGGCAGTCGACCCCATCGTCCGCGAAGGACTGCAGGACGAGTTGCTGCGCCTGCAATCACAGCTGGGCAAGACGATCGTGTTCGTCACGCACGACATCGACGAGGCCGTGCGGCTGGGCGACAAGGTGGCCGTGATGCGGGTCGGCGGGCGGCTGGCCCAGTACGGCACCCCGGCCGACGTGCTCCGGCACCCGGTCGACGACTTCGTGGCCTCGTTCGTCGGCCGCGACCGCGGCTACCGTGGACTGTCCTTCGTGGACTCCGCCGGCGTGGAGGTGCGCGACCTCGTCACCGTACCGCTGGGCGAGCGGGTGCCCGGTCCGACCGAGGACTGGCTGCTGGCGGTGAACGACGCGGGCGAACCACGCGGCTGGCTCGCCCCCGGTTCCACTGTGGACGCACCGCTCGCCGAGACCGACCTGGTGGCCGGCGGGTCGCTGTACCGCCGCGGCACCTCGGTGCGCGGCGCCCTGGATGCGGCGCTGTCGTCGCCGGCCGGGCTCGGCGTGGTGGTGGACGAAACCGGCAAGGCCGTGGGCGCGGTCACCGCGCGGCAGGTGCTCGACGTGATCGAAGCACCCCGCGCCACCCCGGCCGCCGGACACGAGTGACCTGATCGGCCGTCCCCGAGCCAGCCCGTCCTGCGAGCGCTCGCTGATCTTTCGCCTCCGGGTGCCGAGCCAGAAGAAAAGCGCCCTCCCCACGACTCGCGGGGAGGGCGCTTTCGCTTACCGGATCAGCTGAAGGCCTTGGCGATCAGCGCCTTCTGCTCGACCTCGTGCACCTTGGACGAGCCGGCCGACGGGGCCGCCATCGGACGCCGCGAGACGACGTCGAGCTTGCCGAGGACGTCCGGGAACAGCCGCGGCAGGTGGAGGCCGAAGAACGGCCACGCGCCCTGGTTCTCGGGCTCCTCCTGGACCCACACCACCTCGGCGCCGGTGTAGCGCTCCAGGGCGGCCAGCAGCTTCTTCTTCGGCAGCGGGTAGTACTGCTCGATCCGCACGATGGCGACGTCGTTCGCCTCGCGCTTGGCCCGCTCGGCCACCAGCTCCCAGTACAGCTTGCCGGAGGTCAGCAGCACCTTCCGCACCTTGCCGGGCTCGACCTGCGCGTCGTCGATCACCGACATGAACTTCGAGTCGCCGGTGAAGTCCTCGAGCGGGGACGTGGCGGCCTTGTTCCGCAGCATCGACTTCGGGGTGAAGACGATCAGCGGGCGCTGGATGCCGTCCAGCGCGTGCCGGCGCAGCAGGTGGAAGTAGTTCGCCGGGGTGGACGGCACCGCCACCGTCATCGAGCCCTCCGCGCACAGCGACAGGAACCGCTCGATGCGGCCGGAGGTGTGGTCCGGACCCTGACCTTCGTGACCGTGCGGCAGCAGCAGCACGACGTCCGACCGCTGGCCCCACTTGGCCTCACCGGACGAGATGTACTCGTCGATGACGGTCTGCGCGCCGTTGACGAAGTCACCGAACTGCGCTTCCCACAGCACGAGCGCGTCGTTGTTGGCCACCGAGTAGCCGTACTCGAACCCGACCGCCGCGTACTCCGACAGCGCCGAGTCGTAGATCATCACCCGGCCCTGCTCCTCCGCCAGGTTCTGCAGCGGAGCGTACTCGCGGCCGGTCTTGCGATCGATCAGCACCGAGTGGCGCTGGGTGAACGTGCCGCGGCGGGAGTCCTGACCGGACAGCCGCACGAGGCGGCCCTCCATGGCCAGCGACCCGAACGCGAGCAGCTCGCCGAAGGCCCAGTCGACGCCGCCCTCGCGGGACATCTTGTGCCGCCGCTCCATGACCGGCTTGACGCGCGGGTGCGGGGTGAAGCCCTCGGGGACGTCGACGAACGCGTCGCCGATCCGCTCGATGACCTCGGCCGGCACCGCCGTCGGGACCTTCGCCGGAACCTGTTGCTCCTCCTCGACCGAGGGGCTCGGCGCGATCGGGTGCTTCTCCAGCTCGCGGACCTCGTTGAAGACGTGCTCCAGCTGGCTCGAGAAGTCCCGCAGTGCGGCCTCGGCCTCCTCGACCGAGATGTCGCCACGGCCGATCAGCGACTCGGTGTAGGTCTTCCGGACCGAGCGCTTGGTGTCGATGATGTCGTACATCGCCGGCTGCGTCATCGACGGGTCGTCGCCCTCGTTGTGGCCGCGGCGGCGGTAGCAGATCATGTCGATGATGACGTCCTTGTTGAACGCCTGGCGGTAGTCGACGGCCAGCTTCGCCACCCAGTGGGCGGCCTCCGGGTCGTCGCCGTTGACGTGGAAGATCGGCGCGCCGATCATCTTCGCCACGTCGGTCGCGTACTGCGAGGAGCGGGCGTGCTCCGGCGCGGTCGTGAAGCCCACCTGGTTGTTGATGATGATGTGCACGGTGCCGCCGGTCCGGTACCCGCGCAGCAGCGCCAGGTTCAGCGTCTCCGCCACCACACCCTGGCCGGCGAACGCCGCGTCACCGTGCAGCAGCACGGGCAGCACCGAGAAGCCGCCGGTGTCGCTGTCACCCTTGTCGAGGATGTCCTGCTTGGCGCGGACGATGCCTTCGAGCACCGGGTCGACCGTCTCCAGGTGCGACGGGTTCGACGCCAGCGACACCTTGGTCTCGCCGTCGCCGAACATGCGGAAGTACTTGCCCTCCGCGCCCAGGTGGTACTTCACGTCACCGGAGCCGTGCGCCTGGCCCGGGTCCAGGTTGCCCTCGAACTCCTGGAAGATCTGCGAGATCGGCTTGCCGACGATGTTGGCCAGCACGTTGAGCCGGCCGCGGTGCGGCATGCCGATGACGACCTCGTCGAGCTCGTGCTCGGCAGCCTTGTCCAGGACGGTGTCCAGCAGCGGGATGACCGTCTCGCCGCCCTCCAGCGAGAACCGCTTCTGGCCGACGTACTTCGTCTGCAGGAACGTCTCGAACGCCTCGGCGGCGTTGAGCTTCGACAGGATGTACTTCTGCACGTTGGGGTCCGGCTTGGCGTGCGGGACCTCCACCCGGTCCTGGATCCAGCGGCGCTCCTCCGGGTCCAGGATGTGGGTGTACTCGACGCCGACCGTGCGGCAGTAGGAGTCGCGCAGCACGCCCAGCACGTCGCGCAGCTTCATCCGCTCCTGGCCGGCGAACCCGCCGACCGCGAACTCGCGGTCCAGGTCCCACAGCGTCAGGCCATGGGAGAGGACGTCGAGGTCCTCGTGGCGGCGCTGGCGGTAGTTCAGCGGGTCGGTGTCGGCCATCAGGTGACCGCGCATCCGGTAGGCGTCGATCAGTTCGAGCACCCGGGCGGTCTTGTCGATCTCGCCCTCGGGGATGTCCTCCACCCAGCGGATCGGCTCGTACGGCAGCCGCAGCGAGGTGAAGATGTCGTCGTAGAAGCCGTCCCCGCCCAGCAGCAGCTCGTGGATGCGCTTGAGGAACTCGCCCGACTCCGCGCCCTGGATGATGCGGTGGTCGTAGGTCGAGGTCAGCGTCATGATCTTGGAGACGCCCAGGTCGACCAGCGTCTTCTCGCTGGTGCCCTCGAAGTGCGCCGGGTACTGCATCGCCCCGACACCGATGATCGCGCCCTGACCCGCCTGCAGGCGCGGCACCGAGTGGTTGGTGCCGATGCCGCCGGGGTTGGTCAGCGAGATGGTGGTGCCGGCGAAGTCATCGGCGGTCAGCTTGTTGTTGCGGGCCTTCTTGACGATGTCCTCGTAGGCCTGCCAGAACTGGCGGAACGTCATGTTCTCGCAGTTCTTGATCGAGGCGACGACCAGCGTGCGGGCCCCGTCCTTGCCCTTCATGTCGATGGCGAGGCCGAGGTTGACGTGCTCCGGCGTGACGGCGTGCGGCTTGCCGTCGATGAGCGCGTAGTGCCGGTTCATGTTCGGGAAGTCCTGCAGCGCCCGCACCATGGCGTAGCCGATGAGGTGCGTGAACGAGATCTTCCCGCCGCGGGTCCGCTTGAGGTGGTTGTTGATGACGATGCGGTTGTCGGCCATCAGCTTGGCCGGGACGGCGCGCACGCTGGTGGCCGTCGGCACGGCCAGCGAGGCGTCCATGTTCTTCGCGATCGCGGCGGCGGCGCCCCGCAGCTGCTTGCTCTCCGCCTCGGCCGCGGGCTTCGCGGCGGCGGGCTTCGCCGCCTGGGCGGCGGCAGGCTGGGCGGCGGGCTTCGCGGGCTGGGCGGCCGGCTTCGCGGGCTGGGCGGCGGGCTTCGGCTGGGCGGGTGCGGCCGGGGCAGTCGCAGCCTGGTCGACCTGGCCGTTGCCCGCCTTCGCGGGCTGCTCACGGACGGGCGCGGGCGCGTCCGCCGGCTTCGACTCGCTGGTCTGCGTCGGCTTGAAGTCCGAGAAGAACTCGTGCCATGCGGCGTCTACTGAATCGGGGTCGGCGAGGAACTGGTCGTACATCTCCTCGACGAGCCATTCGTTGGGGCCGAACTGTGACGCAGGGCTGCTGCTGGACACGGCAGGGACTCGCCTCTATCCATATCTCGATCTTGTTGTCCGCTTGATGCGCCTACCAGGCTAACCCCCTCACGTTCACCGATGTGATCGAAGTGGCCCAAGTCCCGGCACGGAGGTTTGGGATTCCTCACTTAATCGGTCCAGCATACATCTGGGCGAGTATGGGGCCCGCCCTGACAGGTGCGGGACCGGTACGGGAACCGGTCCTGCCCGGCGCCCGTGGACGGCGCGTCTCCGCAGGTCATCGCGGCGCTGCCGGGGGAGCCCGAACCGCCGGTTCCGGGCAGCAGCCGCGCTGGCACAACCCTGGCAGATCGCTGTCGGCGATCGCGCCGTGCCCGGTGCTCCTCGGCCGGTTCCGACCGTACCGGCACCCGGGCGCCGGACTGCGCGGGCGGCCGGGCGGGCAGCTGGTCTGAGCCACCGGCCGGGCCGGGAGCGGTGCGGTGACCCGGGTGGCGGCAGCGGTTCGACCGGCCCGGCCGGCCCCATCGCAGCGGTAGCCTCGACGCGGGAGGTGGCGATGGATTCCGCGACACTGGTGGCCGCCCTGCGGCGGGTCGTTCCGGCCGACCGCGTGGTGGACGATCCCGCCGTGGTCGAGTCCTACCTGCAGGACCACGCGGAGTGGGCCGACTACGGGCGGGCCGCCGCGGTGGTCCGCCCGCGCGGGACCGCCGAGGTCCGCGAGGTGGTCCGGTTCGCGGGCGAGCACCGGATCCCGGTGGTGCCGCGCGGTGCCGGCACCGGCCTGTCCGGCGGCGCGAACGCCCTCGACGGCTGCCTGGTGATCTCCTTCGAAGCGATGAACTCCGTGCTGGAGATCGACCGCGCGGAACGGCTCGCGGTCGTGCAGCCGGGCGTCGTCAACGACGACCTGCGGGCGATCTGCGCCGAGCAGGGGCTGTGGTACCCGCCGGACCCGGCGAGCGCACCGTGGTCGACGATCGGCGGGAACGTGGCCACCAACGCGGGCGGGCTGTGCTGCGTGAAGTACGGCGTCACCAGGGACTACGTGCTCGCGCTCGAGGTCGTCACCGGGCGCGGCGACGTGGTCCGGCTGGGGCGGCGCACCGCGAAGGGCGTCGCGGGCTACGACCTGTGCGGGCTGATGGTCGGCTCGGAGGGCACGCTCGGGGTGATCACCGAGGTGACCGTACGGCTGCGACCGCAGCGCGAGCCGGAGCGCACCATCGCCGGGTACTTCCATTCGGTGGTCGCCGCGGGGGAGGCGGTCAGCGCGGTGTCCGCGTCCGGCGTGATCCCGTCGGCGCTGGAGCTGGTCGACCGGCACTGCCTGGAAGCGGTCGACGCCTGGAAGAACATGGGCCTGTCCACCGAGGCGAACGTGGTTCTGCTGGGCCGTGTCGACACCCCGGGGCACGCGGGGGAACAGGAGGCCCGCACGATCCTGCGCTGCTTCGAACAGGCCGGCGCGACCTGGGCGGCGCTGTCCACGGACGAGCAGGAAGCCGAGGCGTTGTTCGACGCGCGCCGCCTGGCGTACCCGGCGCTGGAACGGCTCGGCCCGGTGCTGACCGAAGACGTGTGCGTGCCCCGCGCGCTGGTGCCCGAGATGCTGGCCCGGATCGAGAAGGCCGCCGCGGCGCACGACACGCTGATCGCGAACATCGCTCACGCCGGTGACGGGAACCTGCACCCGCTGCTCATCACCCCGATCGGGGACGACGCGGCCCGGCAGCGGGCGCAGGCCGCGTTCGAGGACATCATCGCCGACGCCGTGGCGCTGGGCGGAACCGTCACCGGGGAGCACGGAGTCGGCCTGCTGAAACGCGGCGGCCTGCGACGCGAGGTGAGCCCCGAAGTCCTGGCGATGCACCGCGCCGTGAAGGACGCGCTGGACCCGTTGGGAATTCTGAACCCGGGGAAGGTTTTCGCTTAGCTGCAGGGATCCCAGGGCGCCGCAGCAGGTTCGCTTCCGCGCCGGCCTGCGCCCGGGGGCGGCCAACACGGTGCCCGGAGTGGTGGACACGCTGCCCGGGGCGGCAAACACGCTGCCCGGAGTGGTGAACACGGTGCCCGGGGCGGTGGACACGGCGACGGGAGCGGCTAACACGGTGCCGGGGGCGGCAAACACGCTGCCCGGGGTGGCAAACACGCTGCGCGGGGCGGCCAACACGGTGCCGGGGGTGGCAAACACGCTGCCCGGGGTGGTGGACACGGCGCCGGGAGTGATGAACACGGCGACGGGTCGGTGTTAGTTGCCGGTTCGCCAGAGTTGGGCGTAGTGGCCGTTCGCCGCGAGGAGTTCGTCGTGCGTGCCCTGCTCGACGATGCGGCCGTGGTCGAGCACCACGATGCGGTCGGCCCGGGCCGCGGTCGCCAGGCGGTGCGCCACGACGAACGTCGTGCGGCGGTTGACGAGTCTTTCGGTCGCCGCGAGGACCGCGGACTCCGTCGACGGATCCAGTGCGGCCGTGGCCTCGTCGAGCAACAGGACGTCCGGGTCCACCAGTTCCGCCCGGGCCAGCGCCACCAGCTGCCGCTGACCGGCCGACAACGACCGGCCCCGCTCGCCCACCGGCTGGTGGAACCCCTGCGGCAGGGCGGCTACCGCGTCGATCGCGCCCACGGCTCGCACCGCCGCCTCGACCTGGGCGTCGGAGGCGGACGGTGCGCCGTACCGGACGTTGTCCGCGACCGTGCCGGAGAACAGGTGCGCCTCCTGCGGCACGACCCCCATCCGCCGGTGCAATCCGGCCGGGTCGTAGTCCCGCACGTCGACGCCGTCGATGCTCACCTTGCCGCTCGTGGCGTCGTAGAAGCGCGCCGCCAGTTTGACCACAGTGGACTTCCCGGCCCCGGTCGCGCCGACCAGGGCGACCGTCTCGCCCGGCGGAACCTTCAGCGAGATGTCCGTCAGGGCCAGCGCGTCCGTGCCCGCGTAGGAGAAGTCGACCGCGTCGAACGCGACCTCGCCCCGCAGCCGTTCGGGCACCGGCACCGGGTCGGTGGGCGGCGGCACCGAGGTCGGCGTCCGCAGCAGTTCGCCGATCCGGCGCAACCCGACCTTCGCCTGCTGGTAGCCGTCGAACACCGACGACAACTGCTGGATGGGGGAGAAGAACAGGTTCAGGTACAGCAGGAACGCGAGCAGCACCCCGACCGCGAGCGTGCCGTGCGCGACCCGGTTCGCCCCGGCGATCAGCACCACGGCCTCCGCGACCCCGGACAGCAGCGTGACGAACGGGAAGTACGTCGCCACGTACCGCTGGGCCCGCAGCCGCGATCGCCGGTAGGCGTCGCTGCGCGAGGCGAAGTCCTCGGCCGACCGCTCCTCGCGGCTGTACGCCTGGGCCACCCGCAGGCCGCTCACGTTCTCCTGCATGTCGGCGTTCACCGCGCTGACCTTCTCGCGCGCCTCGGTGTAGGCCGCGCTGGACAACCGGCGGAAGATCACGGTCGCGATCACCAGCACCGGCACCACCGACAGCGCGTACAGCGCCAGGGAGACGTCGGTGATCAACAGCGCGCCGGTGATGCCGATCAGCGTCAGGGCGCTGATCACGGCCTGCGCGACCCCGGTCTGGAGGAAGGTCGACAACGCGTCCACGTCCGTGGTCATCCGCGTCATGATCTTGCCGGACAGTTCGCGCTCGTAGTAGTCCAGCCCGAGCCGCTGCAGGTGCGCGTAGCTGCGGACCCGCAGCGAGTACAGGACCGTTTCCCCGGCGCGCGCGGTGATCCGGGTCTGCGCCGCGATCACGAACCAGTCCGCCGCGATGATCACCGCGCCGATCCCGGCGCACAGCCACACCACCCACGCCAGGCCGGTCCGCACGCCGTGGTCGACGCCCTGCTGGTACAGCGCTGGCAACGCGATCGACGCGGCCGCGTCCAGACCCACCAGCAGCACCGCGGTGATCAGCAACGCCCGCACCGGCCGCAACGCCGAGCCCAGCCGGAACCGCGGGTCGGGCCGGGTCACCGAGTCCGGGTCCAGCGGCGGCCGGTCCACGGCGGGCGGCAGCTTCCGGACACCTTCCAGCAGCTCGGCCGTCGGCGGCACGTTCAGCGCGCCGCCCATGCCGCCGCCCCCGGGCACCGGCGCCGGTGCGTTGCGCCGCTCCGCCGACTCGGCCATCTCGGCGACCGCGTCCCGCTCGTCCCGGTCCGGCCACAGCGCGGGCGTGACCCCGGTCGGCGGGCTCGCCGCGCAGTCGCGCTTGTGCACCTGCTCCACCCCTTCGCCGGGGCCGGCGATCAGCTCGCGGAACAGCTCGCAGCGCTCCTCCAGCTCGGCCGCGGTGCCGACGTCGACCACCTTGCCCGCGTCCAGCACGGCGATCCGGTCGGCCAGCGTCAGCGTGGACTTGCGGTGCGCGATCAGCAGGGTGGTGCGGGCCGCGGTGACCGAGCGCAGCGTCTCGTAGATGGCGGCCTCGGTCACGGTGTCCACGGCGGAGGTGGCGTCGTCGAGGATCAGCACCCGCGGATCGGTCAGCAGGGCCCGCGCCAGGCCCAGCCGCTGCCGCTGGCCGCCGGACAGCGTCAGCCCGCGCTCCCCGACCTGGGTGTCGTAGCCGTCCGGCAGCTCGGAGATGAAGTCGTGCGCCTCGGCCGCCTTCGCCGCGGCGATCACCTCGTCGTCGGAGGCGTCCGGGCGGCCGTAGGCGATGTTGTCGCGGATGGACGTGGAGAACAGGAACGCTTCCTCGAACACCACGCCGATGGCCTGCCGCAGGTCGGCCATCCGCACGTCCCGCACGTCGCGATCGCCGAGCCGGACACTGCCCGAATGCGCGTCGTAGAACCGGGGCAGCAGCAGCGAGATCGTCGACTTGCCCGATCCGGCCGTGCCGACCAGCGCCAGCGTCTCGCCGGGTTCGGCGCGCAGGCTCAGCCCGTCCAGGACCGGTTCCGACCGCGTGTAGCCGAACCGCACGTCGTCCAGCTCGATACCCAGCGGGCCCTCCGGCAGCGGCTTCGGATCGGCCGGGTCGGTCACCTCTGGCTGCGCATCGACCAGCTCGTAGACGCGCTCCGCCCCCGCCCGGGTCAGCTGGGCCTGCACCACCAGCGCGGACATCATCCGGGCCGGGCCGATCAGGCCGGACACGTAGCTGGCGAACGCGAGGAACGTGCCGAGGCTGACCTGTCCGTTCAGCGCCAGGATGCCGCCGAAGGCCAGCACGGCGACCTGCCCGGCGGCCGGCAGCGCGGACGTCGTCGCGGTGGGCACCGCGGCCAGCCGGGCCGCGCGCAACCGCTCGGCGAACAACCGCCGCGCGGTCTTCTCCAGCCGCGCGACCTCCCGGGCCTCCTGCCCGAAGCCCTTGACGACCCGCACGCCGGTGACGGTTTCCTCGACGTGCTGCGCCACGTCCGCGGCCCGCTGCTGCGCCGACCAGGTGGCCGGGAACAGGCGTTTGCGGGCCGTTCCGGCGACGATCGCCACCGCGGGCACCACGATCAGCGCGATCACGGTCAGGCCCGGCGACATCCACAGCATCGCGGCGACGGAGAACACCGCGAACACCACCGAACCCGCCGACAGCGGCACCACGAACAGCAGCGACACGACCAGTTGCAGGTCGGTGATGGCGCGCGACACCACCTGCCCGGTGCGCAGCGAGTCCTGCTTGCCGCCGTCCAGCCGGGACACCGCGTCGAACACCCGCTGGCGCAGGTCGTGCTGCACGTCCAGGGCGAGCCGCCCGCCGACGTACCGCCGCACGAACGCGGTGCCGAACATGAGCAGCTGGACACCGATCAGGCCGGCGACGAGCAGGCCCAGCCGGTCGGTCTGCCGCAGCACCGCGTCGTCCACGGCGACCTTCACCAGCAGCGGGCTCGCGGCCTGCAGGCCGACGCTGAGCACCGCCGCGGCCATCGCCGCCACGACCAGAACCGGATGCCGCCAGCAGGCCGCGGCCAGCCGGCGGATCCAGCCGTTCGGTTCGTCCCCGGAATCGCGTAGTGGTCGTGCGGTCACCACGCCAGGTTATGCGTGCCCGGTCAGGTGATGTCGCGGCGCTGGTTCGAGCCCCAGCCGGCGGCGAAGAACACCGCGGTCCAGGCGAGGAACACCAGCGCGGCGGCCCACCACGAGATCACGCCGGGCGCGCCGGCCGCGAGCTGGAGGCCCAGCTTGTCCCAGTGCTCGACGTCACCCGGCAGGTTGAGCGAGCTGATCCCGAACGCGTCCGCGGCGATGCCGCCGACGATCCCGTTCGCGGCGCCGTTCGGCAGGATCGCACCGAAGATGTCGCTGGTGTTCCACAGCGCCACCAGCAGCACGTTCTCCACCAGCAGGAACCAGCCGATCAGCAGGATGACGGCCAGCACGACCCGGTTCAGCACCGCGCCGAACCCGATGCCGAACAACGTCACCAGGGCGTAGGCCAGCACGGTCCCGCCGAGCGCGGCGAGCCACTCGCCGCCGCTGGGCAGCCGGCCGCTGTCGACGGTGGCGACGGTCGCCAGCGCCGCGACCGCGAAGCTGAGCAGCCCGTACAACGCGCCCCACAACAGGTAGGTGATCATCTTCGCGGTCAGCGCGGACACCCGGTTCGGCGCGGTGAGGAACGTGGTGGTGATCGTCCGGCTGCTGTACTCGCCGGCCAGCGCGAAGACGCCGAAGATCGCCGGGATCAGCTGGGCGATGTTCACGCCGTGCGCGATGCTCAGCAGCCCGACGGGCAGCGCGTCGGCCGACATCCCGGCCTGCCCGGCGATGATCCGGGCGGTGCCGCTGCCGATGTAGTCGGCGAAGTCGTTGGTGATCCGGCCCCACACGAACGACATCCAGAACGCGACCAGCACCAGCGGGACGATCAGGACCCACCAGGTGTTGAGGCTGAGGGTCTTGCGGAACTCCGCCTTGATCAACCGGCCCATCAGCCCTGACCTCCCCAGCTGCCGTTGCCCTGCTGTTGTCCCGGCGGTACTTGCTGGTACTGCTGCTGCGGCGGGTAGCCGGGTGGCGGCGGGCCCCATCCGCCCTGCTGCGGCGGTCCGTAGGGCTGCGGCGGCATGCCCGCGTACTGCGGGCTGGTCAGCTGGAAGAACAGCCGCTCCAGATCGGCCCGCTCCTCCTCGATCCCGTAGACGGCGAGGCCGGCCTTCGCGACCAGGTCACCGATCTGCTGGCGGGTCGCGCCGATCACCGCGACCCGGCCGTCGGGGGTCGGCTCCACCTGGGTGAACCCGCCTTCCTGAAGCGCTTTCACGAGCGCGTTCGGATCCGCGGCCTGCACCAGCACGCGGGACTGCTGGCTGCTGCGCAACTGCTCGAGCGGACCGTAGTAGCGCGTCACGCCGTGGCTGATGATGACCACCTGGTCGATCGTCTGCTCCACCTCGGACAGCAGGTGGCTGGACACCAGCACGGTGCGGCCCTCGCGGGCGTAGGCGCGCAGGAAGTTGCGCAGCCACACGATGCCTTCCGGGTCGAGTCCGTTCGCCGGTTCGTCCAGCACCAGCACCTGCGGGTTGCCGAGCAGCGCGGTGGCCAGCGCGAGCCGCTGCCGCATGCCCAGCGAGAACCCGCCCGCGCGGCGATCCGCGACACCGGAGAGCCCGACCAGCCCCAGCACCTCCTCGACCCGCTGGTCCGGCACACCGATCGCCGCGGCGTACACCTTCAGGTGATTCCGCGCGCTGCGCTTGGGGTGGAAGCCCTCGTTCTCCAGCACCGCGCCGACGACCTGCGCCGGATTGCCCAGCTGCTGGTAGGGGCGGCCGTTGATGGTCGCGACACCGGCCGACGGCGTCACCAGGCCGAGCACCATGCGCAGGGTCGTCGTCTTGCCCGCGCCGTTGGGGCCGAGGAAGCCCGTCACCGAACCGGGGCGGACCTCGAAGCTCAGGTTCTGCACCGCGGCGACCGGCCCGAAGTGTTTGCTCAGGTTCTGCACGACAATCCGGCCACTGCCGTCGTGCTGCATGTGCGCCCCTCCCCGCCCGGTGAACATGATCGCGGGGCACATAGTGCCCTACTCGCGACCGGATGAACCGATCCGGCGCCGCGTGTCGGCGGGCGGGAGGACAAAAAGGGGCGACCCGCTCAACCAGCCTGGGGGTCACTGGGAGCGGGCCGCCACGTACCAGCTTAGGTGCTGTCCCGGGACTTCGCCCACGCGGGGGGCCAAGTTCCCCGGGAAAAATTCTTCACGGATCGTGCGGTGAGGTGGGCGGTCCCTGACCCCGGAAGCGGTGGGACCGCCCACCCCGCTCAGGCGAGGGTCTCGGCCAGCGGTGTGTGGGTCAGGTCGTGGGCCTGCGCGACGGCCGCGTTGGTCAGGGCTCCGGCGTGGGCGTTCAGGCCCAGCGACAGCGGCTGGTTGCCGCGCAGCGCCTGCTGCCAGCCGTGGTCGGCCAGCTGGACCGCGTAGGGGAGCGTGACGTTGGTCAGCGCGTAGGTGCTGGTGCGCGGGACCGCGCCGGGCATGTTGGCCACGCAGTAGAACACCGACTCGTGCACGGTGTAGGTCGGGTCGTCGTGCGTCGTCGGGTGCGAATCGGCGAAGCAGCCGCCCTGGTCGATCGCGATGTCGACCAGCACGCTGCCCGGCTGCATGCGGGCGACCAGATCGTTGGACACCAGTTTCGGTGCCCGCGCGCCCGGCACCAGCACGGCGCCGATCACCAGGTCGGCCTCCAGCACGGCCTGCTCCACCGCGAAGGCGTTGGAGGTGACGGTGCGGATCCGGCCGCCGAAGTCGTGGTCGATCTGCCGCAGCCGGTCCACGTTGGTGTCCAGGATCTCGACGTCGGAGCCGAGGCCGAGCGCGATGCGCGCGGCGTTCAGGCCGGCGACGCCGCCGCCGATGACGACCACGCGGGCCGGGTGCACGCCGGGCACGCCGCCGGGCAGCACGCCGCGGCCACCGCTCGGCTTGAGCAGGGAGTGCGCGCCGACCTGCGGCGCGAGCCGCCCCGCGACCTCGGACATCGGCGCGAGCAGCGGCAGCGCTCCGGTCGGCTGCTGCACGGTCTCGTACGCGATCGCGGTGGTGCCGGCGTCCAGCAGCGCCTGCGTCAGCGGGCGGTCGGCGGCGAGGTGGAGGTAGGTGAACAGGACCTGGTCGCGCCGCAGCCGCGAGTACTCCTCGGCAACCGGTTCCTTGACCTTGAGGACCAGCTCACCCTCGGCCCACACGTCGTCGGCGGTGGCGAGGATCTTCGCCCCGGCGGCGACGTACTCGTCGTCGCTGATCGCGGACCCGGTTCCGGCGCCGGCCTCGATGAAGACCTCGTGGCCGCGGGTGGTCAGCTCGTGCACCCCGGCCGGGGTCACGGCGACGCGGTACTCGTGCTTCTTGACCTCGCGGGGGACGGCGATGCGCACTGCTTCCTCCTGCTGGTGATGAACGTGGTGGTGACCACGGTGAACCACTCGGATGGCGGTGTCATCGTGCGATGGGGACAATTCTCCCGCGCTTGGGTGGTGCCATCAGGACAACGTGTTGACCTACACCTTGGTCGAGATCGCAGGATGATCTCCATGAGAGCAGTGTGGTTGATCGAGTTCGGCGGACCCGACGTGCTGGTGGCCGGGGACGCACCGGATCCGGTGCCCGGTCCCGGCCAGGTGCTGATCGGCGTGACGTTCGCCAACACCACGTTCGTGGAGACGCAGTTCCGGTCGGGCCTGCCCGGGCCGTTCCGGGCGGAGCCGCCGGTCATCCCGGGCAACGGGGTCGGTGGCGTGGTGCTGTCCGGCCCGGACGACCTGGTGGGGGCGGCGGTGGTGACCAGCCTGACCGGGTCGGGCGGCTACGCGGAGCGGGTCGTGGTGGACGTGGGCGCGCCGTTCCGGGTGCCGGACGGCCTGGCGCTGGACGACGCCGTCGCGTTGCTGGCCGACGGCCGGACGGCGACGGCACTGATCCGCGCGGCCGGGGTGTCGGCGGGGGAGCGGGTGCTGGTGCTGGCCGCCGCCGGTGGGGTGGGCAGCGTCCTCGTGCAACTGGCGCGCAACGCCGGGGCGACGGTGATCGCCGCGGCCGGTGGCGCCCGGAAGACGGCGGTGGCGCTCGACCTCGGCGCGGAGACGGCCGTGGACTACACCCAGCCGGGCTGGGCCGCCGAGGCCGGCCCGGTGGACGTCGTGTTCGACGGTGTGGGCGGGGCGATCGGCGCGGCCGCGTTCGGCCTGGTGCGGCGCGGCGGACGGCACTTCAGCTACGGACTGGCCAGCGGCGGGTGGACGGAGGTGTCCGAAGAGGAGGCGTCCGCGCGTGGTGTCCGGTTGCACAGCGGTGCGCTGGGCAGTCCGGCGGACCTGCGCGCCGCCACCGAGTGGGTCCTGGCCGAAGCGGCCGCCGGACGGGTCAAACCCCTGATCGGGCAACGCTTCCCGCTCGCGCGGGCCGCCGACGCGCACCGGGCCATCGAATCCCGCGGGACGATCGGCAAGACGCTGCTCGAAGTCTGATCGCGCGAACCCGCGCCCGTGCACCGGGCGCGGGTTCCGCTTCGTCAGGCGGTGTCCGCCCGGGCGGCATCGCGGGCGGCGATCACCCCGGCGCGGGTCACGCGCATGATCACGCCGAACTTGTTGTCGTGCCGCTGGATCAAGTGGGATTGCAGCTCCGGCCACCGCGCGCGGCCGGACGGGTCCCAGCTGGGCACCGCGCACCGGATGCACGGCCCGGCGCGCTCCCCGGTCACCTCGAGCGTCACGTCGCCGGCCCGGAGCACCGTGCCAGCCGTCCAGTCCTCCTCGGCGAACGGCGGTGCATCGAGCGTCAGGTGCAGGTTCGGCCGGAACCGGTCGAGGTCGACCGGCCTGCCGAGTTCCACGGCGAGCGCCGCCAGCGACGCGGCGAACGTGACCAGCACCGTCGGCCCGCGGTCCTGCTGCCCGTCGGCCGCGCGGAGTTCCACCGGCATCCCGAACGAATCCGACAGCGCCTCCGCCAGCCCGGGCTCGTCCCAGTTCCACGCCCGGCCGTCCGGGGCGTGCAGCACCGGCGGCTTCGGCGGGTCGATCACCGGACCGTACTCCGCGCCCCAGGCGAGCATCGCGGGGTGCTGGCGCACCGTCAGCAGCTTGCCGCGGCGCCGGTTCCGGCCGTCGACGAGCGCGTGCGCCCGGTCGCCCGCCACGCCCCGTTCGTCGAACCGCGCGGCCTCGACCTCCTCGCCCCGCAACGACTTCACCGGCCAGCGGCGCACCGCGGCAACGGACCCTTCGAACACGAACCCTCCTACGACCATCGCACGGTCACCAGTTGCACCAGCAGCGCCAGGCGGACGTCGGCATCGTCCAGGTCGAGCGGCACAAGGTCGAGCACCCGGCGCATCCGGTACCGGAACGTGTTGGGGTGGATCCGCAACGCCTGGGCCGCGGAGCGCGGATCGCCGGGGTGCCGCAGCCACTCGTAGAGCGTCTCGACGTACTCGGTGCGGTTGGCCCGGTCGTACTCGCGCAAGGTGTCCAGCGGCCCGAGTTCCACCACACCCGCCGCGGCCGCGGCCGTCGCCGTGCGGTGCAACGCCAGCGCCGTCCACAACCCGTCGAAGCTCCCGGACGACGCCTCGACCACTCCGGCGCGCAGCAGGCTCAGCGTCTCCTCGGCCTCCGCCCGGGACCGCGGCAGCTCGCCGAGCTTCACCGCGCTCCCGGCCGCCACCCGGGGCGCGCCCCGCGCCGGGTCAGCCAGCGCGGACCAGTCCGCCCCGTCCGGCACCACCGTGTACAGCAGCCCGCCCAGCTCTGTCGCGATCGGACGGTGCCCGATGCCCTGCGACATCCGTTCCAGCAACGCCAGCCGCAGTCCTTCGTCGTCGCCGGGAGTGTCGATCACCACCACCCGGTGCGGCTCGTCGGTCAGCTCCAGCTCCGCGACCGCCGCGCGCGGCCCGGCCTTTCCCTCCAGCACGGCGCGCAGCAACTCGGCGGAGGCCCGCCGCTGCGCGTCCGCGTGGGCGCGCCGCCGCAACAGGTGCAACGCCACGACCGGCGCGGTGTCCGCGAAGGCCGCCGCCCGTTCGTCCGACACCGGCCCGCGCACCACCGCCCACATCGACCCGAGCAGTTCGCCACCCATCCGGATCGGCACGATCAGCCGCGGCAGCGTGCCGTCCCGTTGCGCGGGCACGAAAATCGTCTGCCGCCCGCGGGACAGTTCCCGGAACACCCCGCGGGAGCGGAACTTGGCGAGCACGTCGTCCGGGATGCGGCGCCCCATGATCGTGGACACCCGCGCCGGGTCGGTGATGTCCTGCCGCGCGGAGTAGGCCAGTACCCGCGAGTTGGTGTCCTCGATCGTCACCGGCGCGTCCACCACCGCCGCGACCGCGTCCGCGAGCCGGAACAGGTCACCCGACCCGGGATCGCCCTCCAGCGACTCCGGTTCCTCGGCCGCCGCGTCCAGCACCGTCCGCAGCAGCCACACCAGCTGCGCCCACGCCGTCGCCGCGTGCACCTCGATCAGCGCGATGCCCGCGGACCGCGCCGCCCGCCGGACCGGCGGCTTGCGGGCGACCGGCGGTTTCAGCAGGACCGCCGCCGCGCCGGCCGCGGCGCTGCTGCGCACCAGCTCGACCGCCGCGTCCTGGCCGGTCGTGGCGACGCCGAGCACCAGGTCGCCCGCCGCGAGTTGCGCGGGCGCCCCGGGCTCGGCGATCACCACGTCCGCCACGGCCGGGCAGGGATCCGGCAGCTGCACGGCGTGCAGCAGGGTCGGCCCCACCCGGTCGACGACGCTGCGGACGGACACCACTTCCGCAGAATACGGGCTACCTGCTCAGGACACGGGCCAGGACGTCCCGCAGGGTGGCCGCCGGGTCCGCGGTGCCGCCGGCCGAGCGCCACGCGACGATCCCGTCCGGCCGCACCAGGCTCGCGCCGCCGTCGCGCAGGCCGAACCGCGTGCCGAACACACCCTGCGGGTCGTCGAAATCGCGGCCGGCTTCCCGGTGGTCCAGGTCGAGACCGGTCTCGGCGCGGACCGCGTCGACCGCGTCGCGCCATCCGCCGGTGGTGAACAGCACCCAGCGGTGGCCCAGGAAGTCCCACGTGGAGCCGGTCGTGGTGGGCACGGTCGGCGCGCGGAACCCGGGCCGCCCGGACGGTTCCACCGGGTTCTCCAGCCGGTCGGTGTCCCCGGCGTCTTCGACGAGCACGGCGCCGGACCGGTAGCGGAACCCGAGGGTGAGGGCCGTCTGGTCGACGGGTTCGGGTGCCCCGGTCAGGTCGAGCTCGGGGAACATCCGCTCCTTGGCGTTGTGCAGCGAGGTGCCGACCACCATCTCCGCGATCGGCCTGCGCTCGGCGTCGTAGCTGTCCAGCAGGCCCGGGCCGGCGTCGCCCCGGATCACCGCGGCGAGCTTCCAGGCGATGTCGTGCCCGTCGCCGACCGCGGTGTTGCCGCCCATGCCGCCGGTGGGCGGGGTGACCTTGGCGGCGTCGCCGACCAGGAACACCCGCCCGGCGGAGAACCGCTCGGCGATCCGCGCGGCCATCTCCCACACGCCCGTCCACTGGATCTTCGGTTGCAGATCGGGCAGGTCGGTGGCCAGCCGGATCAGGTGGACCAGCCGCTCCTCCGGGAAGTCCGCGGCGGTTTCCCCGCGCTCGGGGTGCAGGTCGACGGCGCAGACGTAGCGGCCGGGCGTGTCGGAGTTGGTCAGCGCGCCGGTGAACTCCGGGTTCTGCAGGTAGTAGAGGTCGGTGACGTCGCGCTCCAGGCGGTCGCCGAGGTCGGCGTCGAACACGACGCCGATCGAGTGCGCGATCGCGCCGATCCCGGTGGTCCCGATGCCGAGGGTTTCGCGGATCCGTCCGCGGCCGCCGTCCGCGGCGACCAGGTAGGACGCGCGGACGGTGGTCTCCGCGCCGCTGTCCCGCGACCGCAGGACCGCCGTCACCCCGTCCGCGTCCTGCTCGAACGACACCATCTCGGTGGAGAACCGCACGTCCGCGCCCGCCGCGCGGGCCCGCGCGAGCAGGATCGGCTCCACCACGTCCTGGCCGGCCATGCCCCACGGCGCCGCGGTCGCCGCGCTCAGGTCGACCTCGCCGAGGTCCTCGACGAGCCGATGGAACACCGGGCCGCCCAGGCTCGCCGCGACGGTGATCTTCAGGCCCTGCGAGGCCCGCTTGCTGACCCCGAGCACCTCGTGCTCGATCCCGGCGAACCGGTACAGCTCCATCGTGCGCGGTGTCTGGCCGCTGGCGCGCGGGTGCAGTGCGGTGCCCGGATGCCGGTCCACCGTCAGCACCTGCACGCCCTCGAGGGCCAGGAACATGCTCGCGGACAGGCCACCGAGCCCGGCCCCCACGACCAGGACGTCGACGTTCTCCATGATTCCTCCTTGCTGTGGAAATCCCCGTTGATGAATATCTTAGACACTGAGAGATTTAGTTGGCAAGAGGAAGCCGGTTCCCATGTGCTGGGAACCGTTGGGGGCGGTTGCCCGGTTTGGCTAACTTCGGTCCCGGCGCCCCTTGCTCCGACAGCCACGCACCGAGGAGAACGACGATGACCCAGTCGCAGGCCTGGTCCTTCGAGACCAAGCAGATCCACGCCGGCGCGAGCCCCGATCCGGCCACGGGCGCCCGGGCCACGCCGATCTACCAGACCACGTCGTACGTGTTCCGCGACAGCCAGCACGGCGCCGACCTGTTCAGCCTCGCCGAGCCCGGCAACATCTACACGCGGATCATGAACCCGACGCAGGACGTGCTCGAGCAGCGCGTGGCTGCGCTCGAGGGCGGCGTGGCCGCGCTGGCCTTCGCGTCCGGCACCGCCGCGACCAACGCGGCGATCCTGAACGTCGCCAACGCCGGTGACCACATCGTGGCCAGCCCGAAGCTCTACGGCGGCACCTTCAACCTGTTCCACTACACGCTGCCCAAGCTCGGCGTCGAGGTGTCCTTCGTCGAGGACCAGAACGACCTGGAGCAGTGGCGGGCCGCGATCCGACCGAACACCAAGGCGTTCTTCGCGGAGAGCCTGGCCAACCCGGGCAGCGACGTGCTCGACATCCGCGCGGTCGCCGACGTGGCGCACGCGGCCGGGCTGCCGCTGATCGTCGACAACACGATCCCGACGCCGTACCTGCTGCGCCCGATCGAGCACGGTGCCGACGTCGTGGTCCACTCGGCGACCAAGTACCTGGGCGGGCACGGAACCACGATCGCCGGCGTCCTGGTGGACGGCGGCACCTTCGACTTCGGCGCGTACCCGGAGCGCTTCCCCGGCTTCACCGAGCCGGACCCGAGCTACCACGGTCTCAAGTACTGGGAGGCCCTCGGCCCCGGCGCGTACGCCGCCAAGGCGCGCGTCCAGTTGCTGCGCGACACCGGTGCGGCCATCGCGCCGCTCAACAGCTTCCTGATCCTGCAGGGCATCGAGACGCTGTCGCTGCGGCTCGAGCGGCACGTCAGCAACGCCAAGGCGCTGGCCGAGTGGCTGGAGCAGCGCGACGAGGTCGAGCGCGTCTACTACGCGAGCCTGCCGTCCAGCCCGCACCACGAGCTGGCCCGCAAGTACCTGCCGCAGGGTGCCGGCGCGGTCCTGTCGTTCGAGCTGCGTGGTGGCGTGGAGGCCGGGCGGAAGTTCGTCGACGGCACCGAGCTGCACAGCCAGCTCGTCAACATCGGTGACGTGCGCAGCCTCATCGTCCACCCCGCCAGCACGACCCACAGCCAGCTCACGCCTGCCGAGCAGCTGGCCAGCGGCGTGACCCCGGGCCTGGTGCGGCTCGCCGTCGGGCTGGAGGGCCTGGAGGACCTCAAGGCGGACCTCGAGGCCGGGTTCCGGGCGGCCAAGGCGGCCCTGTGACAGAACCGTCCACTGTGGATCTCCCGCCGGTGACCGGCGCGTGGCGGGCGGGAGATCCACCGGGACGGCGGCAGTGGTCCGCCGGCGGACGGCTACGGCTGGACGCCGGCGGCACCCTGCCGGAGTACCGGATCGCGTACGAGACGTGGGGGCGGCTGAACTCCGACGCCTCGAACGCCGTCCTGGTTGAACACGCCCTCACCGGCGACAGCCACGCCGCCGGCCCGGCGAGCCCGGGTCACCCCACCGCGGGCTGGTGGGACGGCCTGATCGGGCCGGGCCGCGCGCTGAACACCGACGAACTGTTCGTCGTGGTGCCGAACGTGCTCGGCGGCTGCCAGGGATCGACCGGGCCGTCCTCACCCGGTCCGGACGGGCGGCCGTGGGGCAGCCGGTTCCCGCGGATCACCATCCGCGACCAGGTGCGCGCGGAGGCCGTGGTCGCCGACGAACTGGGCATCGACCGCTGGGCCGCCGTGCTCGGCGGGTCGATGGGCGGGATGCGGGCGCTGGAATGGGCGGTGACGTTCCCCGGCCGGGTCGCCGGGCTGCTCGTGCTGGCTGCACCGGCCGCCTCCTCGGCCGACCAGGTCGCCTGGGCCTCGCCCCAGCTGCACGCGATCACCGCCGACCCCGGATGGCGCGGCGGTGACTACTACGACGCGCCGCCCGGTGCGGGGCCGCACCGCGGGCTCGGGGTGGCGCGGCGGATCGCCCACGTGACGTACCGCAGCGGGCTGGAGCTCGACCAGCGGTTCGGCCGCCGGCCGCAAGGCGCCGAGGACCCGCTCGGCGACGGCCGGTACGCCGTGGAGTCCTACCTCGATCACCACGCGGACAAACTGGTGCGGCGCTTCGACGCGGGCTCCTACGTGCTGCTGACCCGGTCGATGAACACCCACGACGTCGGCCGCGACCGCGGTGGGGTGGGCGCCGCGCTGGCCCGGGTGACCGCGCGGAGCGTGATCGCGGGTGTGGACAGCGACCGCCTCTACCCGATGCGGCAGGCACACGAGCTGGCCGCCGGGATCCCGGGCGCGGGCGAGGCGGCGGAGATCAACTCGCCCTACGGGCACGACTCGTTCCTGATCGAGACCGAGCAGGTGGCGAACCTGGTGAAGGCGCTGCTGCACTGAGCCCGGCCGGGGCGGTCCGACCGTGGTCGCCGAGGTGCGCGCGACCCGTCTCAGGTCAGCGCCTCGGAGATCCAGTCGGTCACCGGCAGGTCCCGGTCGAGGCATTCGGTGGACAGCCGGATCGTCCAGCGCAGCGCTTGCAGCGTGAGGCTGTTCACCTCCGCGCGGTTCGCGCTCGCCAGGGCGATCTCCACCTGTTCGGCCGCGGCCTCGGTGTTGCCGTGCACCTCGGCCAGCAGCGTGCGGACCGCCGTGCGCACCGGCGGGTCGGCCTGGTCGATCGAGACCTCCGCACCCGTCTCGTCGAACACCTGCACCTTCACCGGCGCGCTGCCGCCGTCACCGAGGGTGGTCACCATCGTGCTGCACTCCTCGAACAGCAGCAGCATCAGCTCGCGCGTCTCGTCGTGGCTCGACGGGGCCACCTCGTCGAGCGCGTCGTCGTCGCGGCCGAGCTGCATCGCGACGAGGGCGCGCTGCGCTCGCGAGATCAGCTGCTGCCGGTCGGAGGTCACGGGGTCTATCAAAGCCGGGGAAAGCCGTTCAAGGTAGTGGGAAAAACGAGTGACGTGCCGATCACGCGGCGGCCTGCAGCGCGCCGAGCGCGAGGCGCCGCAGGAGGACGGCCAGATCCTCGTCGTCGAGATGGCGGTTGTACGGGGTCGAGTTGATCAGCCCGAACACGGCGTGTGCCGCCGAACGAGCCTGGCGTTCCCCCACTCCGGGGACGGCGTCGCGGATCACCTTCACCCACACCTCGACGTAACGCCGCTGCAGCGCGCGCACCTGCTTGCGGTCGGCGTCGGTGAGGTTGGCGAGGTTGCGCTCCTGGACCGTGATCAGCGACGGGTGGGTGAGCGCGAAATCGACGTGGAACTCGACCAGCTCGGTGAGCGCCTGCCCGGGGTCGGAGGTCTGCTCGACGCGGGCGGTGCCGCCGTCGAGGAGGTAGTGGCTGATCGAGTTCAGCATCTCCCCGAGCATCGCGTCCTTGCTGCGGAAGTGCCGGTAGAGCGCCGGGCCGGAGATGCCGACCGCCGCGCCGATGTCGTCGATACCGACGCCGTGGAAGCCGTGCCGGGCGAACAGCTCGGCCGCCGCGCTCAGGATCTCCTCGCGGCGCGTGGCCTTCTCGCCGGTGACCAGCGGGGTGGGACTCGTCGACACGCGACCATCTTATCGAGTCAGGTTAGCGAGCGCTAACGTCGGCTCGTTGTCACCTGTTGGTAGACGGAATGCCTCCCAACGGGGGTCCCTTGCGGGCAGCGCACCTGGTAATCGTTCAGTAGTGCTTCGCTCACGGAAGGTGGTCCCCGTTGTGCTGAGAACGCTTGCCGTCGCCGCCGTCGCGGCCCTCACCGCGATCGGCCTGAACTGGGGGATTGCCGGTGCGGACACCCTCGACTACGTCGCCCTCGGCGATTCCTACTCCTCCGGGGTGGGTGCCGGGAGCTATCTCGACTCCTCCAGTTGCAAGCGCAGCTCGAACGCCTACCCGGAGCTCTACGCCCGGCGGACGTCGGCCTCGCTCGACTTCCGGGCGTGCTCCGGCGCCAAGACCTCCGATGTGGTGGCCAAGCAGGTCGGCGCGCTGTCCCCGGGGACCGATCTGGTGACGATCAGCGTCGGTGGCAACGACGCCGGCTTCGCGAGCGTGATGCAGGACTGCATCCTGGGCGGGGACTCGGGCTGCCGGACGGCGATCGACAACGCGAAGGCGTTCGTGGCCGGGACCCTGCCGGGGCTGCTGGACAAGACCTACGGGGAGATCCGGTCGCGCGCCCCGGAGGCGAAGGTGGTCGTGCTGGGGTACCCGCACTTCTACAAGATCGGCGGCTCGTGCTCGGTCGGGCTGTCCGACACGTCGCGCGGTTACGTCAACAGCGGGGCGGACGCGCTGGACTCGGTCATCGAAAAGGAGGCGTCGGAGGCGGGCTTCGCGTTCGTGGACGTGCGCCCGGCCTTCACCGGGCACGAGATCTGCTCCGGTGCGTCCTGGCTGCACAGCCTGACGTACCCCGTCGACGAGTCCTACCACCCGACGGCGACCGGTCAGGCGCAGGGCTACTACCCGGCGCTGGTGGCCGCGATGCGCGACCTCCGGGTGTGAATCCCGGGTCAGGGCGGCCGGCCCGCACCGCTTCGGTAACGCCTGGCGCGGGCACGGCGACGATCATCGTGTGCAGGCGGAGACGAGCTGGCTGCCCCCGTGGAGCACGGACCCGGCCACGTTCGCCGCCTGGGGTCAGTGGGCCGGCGCGCTGGGCAGCATGGCGGCGGTGATCGTCGCGCTGGCGCTCGCGGCGGTGGACGGCCGTCGGCGGCGACGGGAGCTGGCGGACCGGCAAGCGGCGCAAGCCCGCACCGTGACCTGCGCGGTCGTGCGCCGCATCGGCGAGGACGCCGACCGGGACGAGTTGTCCGTCGTCGTCCAGAACCACGGGCAGCTGCCGGTCACCGATGTCTACCTCCGGGACGTCCGGATGCATTTCGGGGGCACCACGCTGCGGGATTGGGATTTCGCGGCGCCCCATCAGCGTGACGAGGGGCGTGCCTACCCGTTGGACACGGTGATCGGTCCGCAGGATCGCGCCAGCTCCCCTCGATTGATCTTCCGTGACCTGCCGGAGGACGGTTCACCCCTCGACCGGGGTGAGGCGACCACGCGGTTCGCCTTCCTCGATGCGAGTGGACTCTGGTGGGAACGGATCAACAACGGGCCGCCCCGGCGGATCTACACCAGTCAGGAGAAGGACAGGATCGAGAGGCGGGCGTTCCGGCGGCTCGTCGTCGCCATCGCGGCCGTCTCCGTGCTGGTCGGCCTCGGTGTCGGCGCCCTCACGGCCACGCTCGAGATCAACTTCGTCACTTCTCTACTGCTCGATGCCATCGTGCTGGCCGGTGCCGGATATTTCATCATCCGCAAGGTCGACGGCAAGCCGCTGCTCCCCTTCCGTCCGGGGAAGTGAGCGCCCGCGCTGGACAGCGCACGTTAGCCGTGGTTAACATCGACCCGTGCGTTAACGCCTGCTAACCATGTTCGGCGTCGGATGAGGAGGGTCATGGACTTCCCGGTGCTCGGCACCTCCGCGGACCCGCGAAGCGAGCAGTACGCCCGGAACGCGACCGCCCACGCGGAGCTCGTCGAGGATCTGCGCAAGCGCTTGGCGACCGCTCGAACCGGTGGCCCGGAGAAGGCGCGTGCCCGGCATGTGGAACGCGGCAAGCTCCTGCCCCGCGACCGCGTCGACGCCCTGCTCGACCCGGGCTCGCCGTTCCTCGAACTCTCGCCGCTGGCCGCGAACGGCCTCTACGAGGACGAGGCTCCCGCGGCGGGCATCATCACCGGCATCGGCCGCGTCTCCGGGCGCGAGTGCGTCGTCATCGCCAACGACGCGACCGTCAAGGGTGGCACGTACTACCCGATGACGGTCAAGAAGCACCTGCGAGCGCAGGAAGTCGCCCTGCACAACAACCTGCCGTGCATCTACCTGGTCGACTCCGGCGGCGCCTTCCTGCCGAGGCAGGACGACGTGTTCCCCGACCGCGAGCACTTCGGCCGCATCTTCTACAACCAGGCGACCATGTCCGCGCGCGGCATCCCGCAGATCGCGGCCGTCCTGGGCTCGTGCACGGCCGGTGGCGCGTACGTGCCGGCGATGAGCGACGAGGCGGTCATCGTCCGCAACCAGGGCACCATCTTCCTCGGCGGCCCGCCGCTGGTGAAGGCCGCGACCGGTGAGGTGGTCACCGCCGAAGAACTCGGCGGCGGCGACGTCCACGCCCGTCAGTCCGGCGTCACCGACCACCTCGCCACCGACGACGCGCACGCCCTGTCCATCGTGCGCAACATCGTCGCCACCCTCGGCCCGCGTAGCCCGCGCCCATGGGAAACCCGCCAGGTCGAGGCCCCCGCCGTCGACCCGGAGCAGCTCTACGGTGTCGTTCCCACCGACCCCCGCACGCCCTACGACGTGCGTGAGGTCATCGCGCGGATCGTCGACGGCAGCCGCTTCGCGGAGTTCAAGAAGGAGTACGGCACCACCCTCGTCACCGGTTTCGCGCACATCCACGGCCACCCGGTCGGCATCATCGCCAACAACGGTGTGCTGTTCGCCGAGTCCGCGATGAAGGGCGCGCACTTCATCGAGCTGTGCGACCAGCGGTCGATCCCGCTGGTCTTCCTGCAGAACATCAGCGGCTTCATGGTCGGCAAGGCCTACGAAGCCGGCGGCATCGCCAAGCACGGCGCCAAGATGGTCACCGCGGTCGCCTGCGCCCGGGTGCCCAAGTTCACCGTCATCATCGGCGGCTCGTTCGGCGCGGGCAACTACTCGATGTGCGGGCGGGCGTACTCGCCCCGCTTCCTGTGGATGTGGCCGAACGCGCGCATCTCCGTGATGGGCGGCGAGCAGGCCGCCTCGGTGCTGGCGACCGTGCGCCGCGACTCGATCGAGAGCCGTGGCGGCGAGTGGCCCGCCGACGAGGAAGAGGCGTTCAAGGAACCCATCCGCCGCCAGTACGAGGAGCAGGGCAGCCCCTACTACTCGACGGCGCGGCTGTGGGACGACGGCGTGATCGACCCGGCGGACACCCGCATGGTGCTCGGCCTCGCGCTGTCGGTGGCGGCGAACGCGCCGCTGGAACCGGTCAGCTACGGCGTCTTCCGGATGTGAGGGGCATGTTCGACACCGTCCTCATCGCCAACCGCGGCGAGATCGCGGTTCGCGTCATCAGCACCCTGCGGCGCCTCGGCATCCGCTCGGTCGCGGTCTACAGCGACGCCGACGCGGACGCGCGGCACGTGCACGAGGCCGACACCGCGATCCGCATCGGACCCGCCGAGGCCACCCGCAGCTACCTGTCCATCCCGGACATCGTCCGGGCCGCCGTGGACTCCGGCGCGCAGGCCGTCCACCCCGGATACGGCTTCCTCGCCGAGAACGCCGAGTTCGCCGCCGCGTGCGAAAAGGCCGGGCTCACGTTCATCGGGCCCCCGCCGAGCGCGATCGACGCCATGGGCGACAAGATCCGCGCCAAGGCCACGGTCTCCGCAGCCGGTGTCCCGGTCGTGCCCGGTCTGTCCGATGTGGACGACTTCGCGAAGGCGGCCGACGAGGTCGGCTACCCGTTGCTGCTCAAGCCGTCCGCGGGTGGTGGCGGCAAGGGCATGCGGCTGGTGCAGGAGCCCGGCGAACTCGCTGCCGCGGTCGAGTCCGCGCAGCGCGAGGCCCGCGCCGCGTTCGGCGACGACCGCCTGCTGCTGGAACGGTTCGTCACCACGCCCCGGCACATCGAGATCCAGGTGCTCGCCGACACCCACGGCACGGTCCTGCACCTCGGTGAGCGCGAGTGCAGCCTGCAGCGCCGGCACCAGAAGATCATCGAGGAGGCGCCGTCGGTGCTGCTCGACGAGCAGACCCGGGCGCGAATGGGTGCCGCCGCCGTGGAAGCGGCCCGCTCGGTCGGGTACGTCGGCGCGGGCACCGTGGAGTTCATCGTCTCGGCGCGCCGGCCGGACGAGTTCTTCTTCATGGAGATGAACACGCGGCTGCAGGTCGAGCACCCGGTGACAGAGCTGGTGACCGGGCTCGACCTGGTCGAATGGCAGGTGCGCGTCGCCGCGGGCGAGCCGCTCACGCTGACCCAGGAGGACATCCGCCTCGACGGCCACGCCGTCGAGGCCCGTGTCTACGCCGAGGACCCGGCCCGCGGGTTCGTGCCGACCGGCGGCACCGTGCTGGCGCTCGACGAGCCGCGCGGCCAGGGTGTCCGCGTGGACTCCTCGCTCGCCGAGGGGTCGGTCGTCGGGTCGAACTACGACCCGATGCTCGCCAAGGTGATCGCGTGGGGCCCGGACCGGGCCGCCGCGCTGCACCGGCTCGACCGCGCCCTGGCGGGCACGGCCGTGCTGGGCGTGCCGACCAACGTGACGTTCCTGCGTGCCCTGCTGGGCGACCCCGACGTGCGGGCCGGGAACCTGGACACCGGGCTCGTCGAGCGCCGGCTCGACGAGCTGGTCGGGGCGGCGGTGCCGGCGGAGTTCTTCGTCGCCGCCGCGATGGACCGGCTGCTCGGCCTGGTGCCCACCGGCACCTCCGACCCGTGGGCCGTGCCCAGCGGGTGGCGGCTCGGCGGCCCCGGCGGGGTCCGGTTCCGGCTGCGTGCCGGGGACACCGAGGCGCTGGTCACGGTCGAGGGCTCCCCGGACGACGCCCGGGTCACTGTGGACGGTGGCGACCCGGTGCCGGTGTCCGCCCGGCGCACGGGCAACCGGCTCGAGGTGCACTACGACGGCGAGTTCCGCCGGTACCTGCGCGCCGATGCGCCGCAGGACCGGGTGTGGCTCGGCCGGGACGGGCACGGCGTCGTCATCGGGGAACGGCCCAACCTGCTCGCCACCCACGGCGAGGCGAACGAGGCGGGACCGGTGACGAGCCCGATGCCGGGCACGGTGCTGGTGGTCAAGGTCGCGCAGGGCGACGTGGTGCGCGCGGGTGCGCCGCTGCTGGTCGTCGAGGCGATGAAGATGGAACACACGCTGGTTGCCCCGGTCGACGGCGTGGTCGAGGAACTCCGCGTCCAGGTGGGCCAGCAGGTGGCCCTCGACGAGACGCTCGCGGTGGTCAAGGAGCAGAAATGATCGACTTCCGGCTCGGCGAAGAGTACGAGGCGCTGCGCAAGACCGTGCAGGACTTCGCGCAGTCCGAGGTGGCCCCCGTGATCGGCGGCTTCTACGAGCGGGAGGAGTTCCCGTACGAGATCGTCCGCGGCATGGCGCGCATGGGCCTGTTCGGGCTGCCGTTCCCGGAGGAGTACGGCGGGATGGGCGGCGACTACTTCGCGCTGTGCCTCGCGCTGGAGGAACTGGCCCGGGTCGACTCGTCGGTGGCGATCACCCTGGAGGCGGGCGTGTCGCTGGGCGCGATGCCGCTCTACCGGTTCGGCTCCGCCGAGCAGAAGGCGAAGTGGCTGCCCGCGCTGTGCGCCGGTGAGGCGCTGGGCGCGTTCGGCCTGACCGAGCCGGGTGGCGGTTCCGACGCCGGCGCGACCCGCACGAGCGCGAAGCTGGACGGCGGCGAGTGGGTGATCAACGGCAGCAAGTCGTTCATCACCAACTCCGGCACCGACATCACCCGGCTGGTCACCGTCACCGCGGTGACCGGCGAGAAACCCGGTGGCGGCAAGGAGATCTCGGCGATCATCGTGCCGTCCGGCACGCCCGGGTTCACGGTGGCGCCGAAGTACTCGAAGGTCGGCTGGAACGCCTCGGACACCCACGAGCTGTCCTTCACGGACTGCCGGGTGCCCGCGGAGAACCTGCTCGGCGAACGCGGCCGCGGGTACGCCCAGTTCCTGTCCATCCTGGACGAGGGCCGGGTCGCGATCGCTGCGCTGAGCGTCGGGCTCGCGCAGGGCTGTGTCGACGAGTGCCTGCGGTACGCGGGGGAGCGGGAGGCGTTCGGTCACCGCATCGGCGAGTACCAGGCGATCCAGTTCAAGATCGCCGACATGGAGGTCCGCGCCCACACCGCCCGGCTGGCCTACTACGCGGCCGCGTCGAAGATGCTGCGCGGTGAGCCGTTCAAGAAGGAGGCCTCGATCGCCAAGCTGGTCGCCTCGAACGCGGCGATGGACAACGCGCGGGACGCGACCCAGATCTTCGGCGGTTACGGCTTCATGAACGAGTTCCCCGTCGGCCGGTTCTACCGGGACGCGAAGATCCTCGAGGTGGGCGAGGGCACCAGCGAGGTGCAGCGCATGCTGATCGCCCGCGAGCTGGGTCTTCGCTGAACCGGGCGAACTGAGGCAACCTGACGCGCCCCCTGCGCGTGTATCCCGGGGACGAACTGGGACGGTCTGTGCAGGGGGCGCGGTGGACGAGGACTTCGCGGAGTTCGTGCGGGCGGCATTGCCCGGGCTGCTGCGCTACGGGCACCTGCTCACCGGCAACCCGCATGACGCGGCCGACCTGGTGCAGATCGTCCTGGAGAAGATCGGTTCCCGCTGGGGCGCGTTGCGCACCGCGGAGAGCCCGCTGCCGTACGTGAAGCGGGCGATGGCGAACACGAACATCAGCCGGTGGCGCGGCAGGCGGCGGGAGAACCTGGTGGCCGACATCCCGGAACCGCCGCCGTTCATGCAGCCCGATCGTCTCGAGAACGAGCCGTTGTGGCAGGCTCTCGCCGCACTGCCACCGAGGCAGCGGACAGTCCTGGTGCTGCGGTATTACGAGGGGTTGTCCGAGGCCGAGATCGCGGACGCGATGCGGATCAGCCGGGGGACGGTGAAGAGCCAGGCCAGCAAGGCGCTGGCGAGCCTGCGCGGAAGGTTGGGGAGCCTGGTGGGGGCCGAGTTGTGAACGTCGAGGACGAGCTGAGCCGGTTGTTCCAGGACGAGCGCCTGGACGTTGCGGTGCGTCCGGATGCCGAGCAGCTGGTGGTCGCGGGTGCCCGGCGACGGCGGCACCGGCGCACCGCGGCGGCCGTCACCGGCGGGGCGCTGGCGATGGTCGCGCTGACCGCGATCGGCATCGCGCTGGCCGGCGTGGACGGTGGCCGGATGGACACCCTGCCCGCGACGAACCCGCCGATCCCCGCGGTTCCGACGACCGCGGCCTCGGTGCCCGGGGAGCCGGTGTTCCCGCCACCGTCGAGCAACGCGGTGCCGCCCTCCGCGTCCGGCGGGGCGATGTCGTCGAGCGCGACGGTCCCGGGCAGCGGTTCCCGCACACCGGCGCCCAGTTCGTCCTCGGCGCCGGCGTCGAAGCAGCGCCCGGCCTCCACCGACCCGACGATCGGTCCGAGCGGCTGGGGCCGGCTGGTGCTCGGGATGAGCGAGGCCCAGGCGGTGGCGACGGACGAGTTCGACATGTCGGAGGGCGTGTCGGGCAGTCCCTGCCACCGGTACTGGTTGCGCAACGGTGGCAGCAGCCCGGTCGACATATCGCCCAGCTACGGGGTGGCGCGCATCTCGGCGAAGCCCGGGGTGACCACGCCGGAGGGAATCGGGGTGGGCTCGACGGACGATGAGGTCATGGCGGCCTACCCGAGCGCGACGAAGACCGGCTACGTGATCACCGCACCGGTCCCGGGCAACTCGCGCGCGGTGTACATCTTCACCACGGACCCGTCGCAGAAGATCTTCAGCCTCCGCCTGGAGCTGGCCACGCACAACTGCTGACCGCCACCACCTGTGACACCTCTGGTCAAGATGTAAGTTACCCGGCAGTATGTTCGGCATGGCAACGTTGCATGGCAAGGTCATCGTGATCACCGGCGGCGCGCAGGGCATCGGCGCCACCACGGCCGCCGCCCTGGTGCGGATGGGTGCGCGGGTCGCGATCGGCGACCTCGACCCGGTCCTCGCCGAGAAGACCGCGGGTGAACTGGGCGGCGGCACGATCGCCCTGCCGCTGGACGTCACCGACCACGCCGGTTTCACCGCGTTCCTGGACGAGGTCGAGCGCCGCCTCGGCCCGATCGACGTGCTGATCAACAACGCCGGCGTCATGCTGCTCTCGCCGCTGGCGGACGAGGACGACGCCGCCACCGCCCGGCAGATCGAGGTCAACCTCGGCGCGGTCATCCACGGCACCCGGGAGGCGATCCGGCGGATGCGACCGCGCGGCCGGGGCCACATCGTCAACGTCGCCTCGATGGCGGGCAAGGCCGGGTTCCCCGGCGCGGCGACCTACTGCGCGACCAAGCACGCGGTGGTCGGCCTGTCCGAAGCGGTACGGCAGGAGCTGCGCGGGTCGGGAGTGGACATTTCGTGCGTGATGCCCGCGGTCGTCCGCACCCACCTCGCGGACGGGCTGCCGGAGACGAAGCTGTTCCCGTCACTGCGACCGGAGGACGTGGCCGCGGCGATCGTGGCGACGGTGCGCAAGCCGCGCTTCGACGTGTTCGTCCCGAAGTCGCTCGACCTGACCGGCCGGGTCAGCCGGCTGGTGCCGCGCGCCGCCGCCGAGTGGTTCATGCGCGCGATCGGCGCGGACAAGGTGTTCACGCAGGCGCACGCGGATGCGCGGGCGGAGTACGAGGCCAGGGTGCGGCGGGCGTGAAGTACCGTCGATCCGGCAGACAGGATCACGGGCTGTGAACGGAGTTTCGAGGTAGATGGTGGTTCCCGGAGTGGCCGCGCTGGCCGCCAACGCGCTCGGTGTGCTGCGCGGCGGTCTCGCCGACCTGCGACCGGTGCCGCGGGTGCTGGTCGACCAGGGCCCGAACCGGTCGCTGTACCGGATGACGCCGTCCGCGGACGGCGACCCGGTCCTGCTGGTGCCGCCGCTGGCCGCGCCCGCGCTGTGCTTCGACCTGCGCCGCGGTTGCAGCGTCGCCGAGCACCTGGTCGAACGGGGCCGGCGCACGTACCTCGTCGACTACGGCACGGTCGCGTTCTCCGACCGGCGGCTGGGTATCGAGCACTGGATCGACGAGGTGCTGCCGCGGGCGATCCGGAAGGTCAGCGAGGACTCCGGTGGCCGCCGCGTGCACCTGGTCGCCTGGTGCCTGGGCGGGCTGTTCTCGTTGCTGACCACGGCGGACCGGCCCGACCTGCCGGTGCAGTCGATCACCACGGTGGCCTCGCCGGTCGACTTCACCGCGATCCCGCTGGTCGCGCCGTTCCGGCCGCTGGTGGACCTCACCGGCGGCTACCTGCTGACCCCGCTGTACCGGATGCTCGGCGGCGCACCGTCCTATGTGGTGGAGCGCGTGTTCTGGGCGACGGGCATCGACAAGCAGCTGACCAAGCCGCTGGCGATCCTGCAGAACCTGGGCGACCGGGACTACCTCGCGCAGATCGAGGCGGTCGACCACTTCATGGACAACATGATCGCCTACCCGGGCCGCACGTTCGGGCAGATGTACCACCGGTTCTTCCGGGCGAACGACCTCGTCGAGGGCGGGCTGGACCTGAACGGGCGGATCATCTCGCTGTCCGGGGTGAAGGTGCCGACGCTGGTGATCGCGGGCCGCAACGACACGATCGCCCCGCGGCGCGCCGTGGAGCGCCTGGTGACGTTGCTGGAGAACGCGCCGGAGGTCCGGTTCGAGTCCGCGCCCGGCGGTCACCTCGGCGTGCTGACCGGCCGCCGCGCCCGGGACACGACGTGGCGCCACATCGACGACTTCCTCGGCGAGCAGCTGTCCGCTTAGGACTTCATCTGCCCGATCTGGATCAGGTTGCCGCAGGTGTCGTCGAACACCGCGGTGATCACCGTGCCCATGTCGGTCGGCTCCTGCGTGAACCGCACGCCCAGGCCGCGCATCCGCTCGTACTCGGCGTGCACGTCGGCCACCGCGAACATCGTCCACGGGATGCCGTCGGCGACGAGCGCGTCCTTGAACGGCTTCGCCGCCGGGTGCCCGCTCGGTTCCAGCAGCAGCTCGGTGCCCTCCGGGTCCTCCGGCGACACCACCGTCAGCCACCGGGCGTCACCCATCGGGATGTCGTGCTTCTTCACGAAACCCAGCACGTCGGTGTAGAACCGCAGCGCCTTCTCCTGGTCGTCGACGAGCACGCTCGCCAGGTTGATCCTCACGTCTGTCCCCGCTTCCCGAGCCACCGCTCGACGATCGGTTCGAGCGGTTTCGTGTTGATGTAGTGGAACTTGTACCGGCCCTCGCGCCGGGTCTCGACCAGTCCGGCGGACTCGAGCACGTCCAGGTGCTGCGACACCGCCTGCCGTGACGAAGCGAGCCCGTGGATCGACACCAGCCGCGCGCACAGCTCGAACAGTGTCTGCCCGTCGCGGTTGGTCAGTTCGTCGAGGATCGTCCGGCGCGTGGGATCGGCCAGGGCTTTGAAGACGTCACCCACGCCCGCCACGATAGGCAAGCGAATACTTGCCTGTCAACCTCGAGTTTTCTGTGTATGTTAGGACCGATCCTAGGGAGGTTAGGAAATGCCGCGTGGGAGGATCACCCCGGACGCCCTGGTGTCCGCCGCCGCCGACCTCGCCGACGAGATCGGCTTCGAGAACGTGACGCTGGCGGCGCTCGCCAAGCGCTTCGGCGTGCGCGACGCCAGCCTCTACACCCACATCCGGGGCCTGGCCGACCTGCGGGAACGCGTGGCGCTGCTGGCGCTCACCGAGTGGGCCGACGCACTGAGCGCGGCCGTGGCGGGACGCTCCCGCCGGGAAGCGCTGGTCGCCTTCGCCGACACCTACCGGGCTCTGGCGACGGGGCACCCCGGCCGCTACGCCGCGACCCGGCACCCCGTGTCACCCGAGCGGGCCGCCGCGACGCCGGGCGTCGCCCGCATCATCGAGGTCTGCTACGCGCTGCTGCGCGGCTACGACCTGTCCGAACCCGACGCCACCGACGCGGTCCGGTTGCTGCGCAGCACGTTCCACGGCTTCAGCGATCTGGAAGCCACGGGCGGGTTCACCGCCGACCACAGTCTCGACGTCTCGTGGCGCCGCGCGGTCGACACGCTCCACCACACCCTCGCCAACTGGACGAAGATCCCGTGACCCGACAGGAGAAATCGATGTGCATCACCCTCGGCGACATCGCCATCGACTACCGCGAGCGCGGCGACGGCCCACCACTGCTGCTCCTGCCCGGCGGTGCCGGCCACGCCGGCGTCCTCGACGAGCTCACCGCGCACTTGGCCGCCCACTACCGGGTCGTCGCGATGTCCAGCCGCCTGGTCTCGGCGCGCCCGGACGGCGACCAGCACCCGAAGGTCTACGCCGAGGACGTCCTCGGCCTCATCGAGGCGCTCTTCGACGAGCCGCCGGTCGTGTTCGCCTTCAGCGCCGGCGCGATCACCACTCTTGACCTGCTGACCCGCCACCCCGACCGCCTCCGCCTCGCGGTCGTCCACGAGCCCCCGGTGCTGAACCTGCTGCCGGACGCCGGACGCCACCGCGACGCGTTCGAAGCGGTCCGGGCGGCCGCACGCGCCGGGGACCTGGACGAAGCGGGCCGGCTCATGACCGAAGCGATGACCGCGCCGGGGCCTGGCGGCGACTCGCCGGACCTGCGCCACGACGGCGACTGGCTCGACGGCTACGCCGGGACGAGCGCCGAACCGCCGACGCCGGAGCTGCTGGAGCTGTTCGCCCACCTCCGCGAACTCCAGCCGCTGTTCCTGGAGCACGTCCTGGTCCCGTTCACCAGCACGGAGGTCGACCTGGACGCGCTCGGTGCGGTGGGCTCGCGACTGGTGCCCGCCGCCGGAATCGACTCGCGGGGCCAGCTGCCCTACCGGGCCGCGGCCGCGCTGGCGACAGGGCTCGGTCTGCCGCTGACCGAGTTCCCCGGCGGCCACCTCGGGTCGGTGGAGCGCCCCGCGCAGTTCGCCAGGGCCCTCACCGCGCTCGTCGAAGCCAGGCGGGTTTGACGACCTGGACAACGGCGTTGTCAGACGCGGTCCACGGTGTCGCGATCGAACCCCGGCCACTCCTGGCCGCGGGCGACCTCGCCGCCCCAGGGCAGCAGCGCCTCCCTCCGGGATAACAGGGAGAGTCGCACCCGGGCGGAGGGCGTTACGGCGAGCGGGAAGATCTTTTGTGGACGGTCAGAGGAGGTCCGTGACCGGGGTGCGCCAGTGCACGCGGAGAGTGGAGCTATCGCCGCGCAGGTTCTCGCCGCGGTAATGGAGGGTGCGCAACCGCTCGCGCAGGGCGTCGACCTGGTCGGGTGGGTAGGGGTCGCCGATGAGGGCGTGCCGCAGGCTGGGTGCCGGGACGAGGACGTCGAGCCGCCGGTCGGCCGGGCGCGAGTCGAAGAGGGCGAGCTGTTCGAGGCGTTCGCACGTCGCGAGCGGGGCGAGGGTGTCCAGGCCGCGGAGGAGTTCGAGGATCAGGAACCGCAGGGCGGGATGCCCGGCGAGTGCCTGGAGGCCGGGGACGTGCTTGAGCGCCCCGAGGGAGACGGCTTCGAGGTTTACGCAGTCGGCCAGGGCGCCGAGGTCGGCGAGTCCGCGGATCTGGAACAGGGCGAGCCCGCGCAGCGTCGGGATGCCGGCGAGCGGGGTCAGGTCGCGGATGCCGCCGAAGTCCATGGCGAACGTCTCGAGCGCGGGGTGGCCGCGCAGGGGCTCGAGGGTTTTCACACGTGGGGAGCGCAGTGCGAGGTGGCGCAGGGAGGAGGCGCCGGCGATGGCCTCGAAGTCCCTGCCGTGCTCGTCGAGGGAGAGCGTGACCAGGTTCGTCAGTTCGCCGAGGAAGGCGAGGGACGGTTTGGTGGAGTCGGTGCGGCCGAGCCGGAGATCGCGGAGTCCGGTGAACTCGGCGAGCACGTCGAAGGCGGTGGCGTGCGGCAGGTCGAGGGCGAGTTCGCGCACGTGGCGGAACTGGCGCAGCTGCGTGGGATCGGCCTCGCCCAGCAGGTGGAGCGCGACGCCCGGATGCACGGCGATCGCCTCCGCCGCGGCGGCCAGGACGGGTGCGGGCAACGGCGCGTCGATGAGGAGCCGCTCGGCCCCCGACCCGGCGAGGCGCGGTTCGATGGTGGCGGGATCGGTGTCCGGCCGGAGCTTCACCGTCGCTCGGCGCACGCGGAAAGCTTAACGTCGCTCCGACGGCTCAGGCGTTGTGGACGGTGTCGGCGTGCCGGTGCGCGACTTTCCATTCGCCGTCCTCGCGGCGGTAGACCTGGGTCGCCCGCAACGTGTACTCGCGGGGCTCGCCGTCGACGGAGGCCCGGGTGTGCTCGTAGCCGACCGTGTAGGCCATATCACCGACCACATCCGCCGCGACGATCTCGTGTTCGTAGGAGGTGCAGTCCGAGAAGGAGGCGCCGAGCCGGCCGAACAGCTCGTCGATCTCGTCCTGGCCGGTGGCGTTGAGCCAGGCGCCCAGGACGGACACGGGCTCCTGACGGGACCAGATCGCCCGCCGCGGCGCGGAATCCCCGTTGTGCAGCGCGATCTCCGCCTCGCGCAACCGGGAGCCCACCCAAGCGAGGAAGTCGTCGCGATCGCCCATGGTGCACCTCCGGAGCCCATTGAACGCGCAAATCGGCGGGAAGGCCAGGACCACGATGAACCCGCCCGGCTCCCGAGAACACCGAGCCGGGCGGGTTCAAGTCACCGAGCTACTTCAGTTCGGCGCTCGTCTTCCCCAGGCTGGGGATCTGTGCCTGGTACCTCTGTTTACCGTGGGATGTTGCTGGGCTTGGCCCTCATGACTTGGGGCTGAGGTGATCTCCTCGCGGCCCGGCTGCCCTTGGGCGCGCCGTGGGGAGGTCACCGGACGCGCCCTTCCTGATCTCCGAACGGTGGCGGGGCCAGGCAACGGCCTTGGCTTCGGACCTACACCCACCTCCTGCCGTCCAGTCATGAGCGCGCCCGGTTGGCCGTCGACGGCGTGCTCGGACGGCCCGAGCCCGGTGACGGCCTGCAGACGGCCTGAGCTTGAAAACGGCCCGTCCGGTCATCCGGGCGAACGAGAACCGCCCGGCTCTCTGCACCATGCGAGCCGGGCGGTTTTCCGTGTCCTACAACCTACTTCAACTCCGCACTCGTCTTCCCCAGCAACCGCCGCGCGACGATCAGCTGCTGGATCTGCTGCGTTCCCTCAAAAATGTCCAGGATCTTCGAATCCCGGGCCCACTTCTCGAGCAGCATTTCCTCGGTGTAGCCGAGCGTGCCGATCAGCTCGACGCACTTCAGCGTGATGTCCACTACGGACCGGCCGGCCTTCGCCTTCGCCATGGAGGCCTGCAGTGAGTTCGGCTTGCGGTTGTCGGCCATCCACGCCGATTCCAGCGTCAGCAGGTACGCCGCCTCGTAGTCGGCTTCCAGCTCCAGGTACGCGGCCGCCGCGGCGTGCTGGTGGTGCGCGGGCCGGTCGTAGTCCACCACGACGCCCGCCTCGGCCAGGATCTTCGCCGTCTCCTCCAGCGCGGCCCGCGCCAGGCCGACCGCCATCGCCGCGACCAGGGGACGCGTGTTGTCGAAGGTCTGCATGACCCCCGCGAACCCCTTGGACGTGTTGATCTCCGGCGAACCGAGCAGGTTCTCCTTCGGCACGCGGCAGTTGTCGAGCCGCAGCACCGCCGTGTCCGACGCGCGGATCCCGAGCTTGTGCTCCAGCCGCACCACCTCGAAACCCGGCGTGCCCTTCTCCACCACGAATGACTTGATCGCCGCGCGGCCGACGCTTCTGTCCAAAGTGGCCCAGACGACCACGGCGTCGGCGCGGGCGCCGGAGGTCACGAAGATCTTTTCGCCGTTGAGGACGTAGCTGTCGCCATCCTCGGTGGCCGTCGTGGTGATGTTCGCCGAGTCCGAACCGGTGCCCGGCTCGGTGATCGCCATCGCGGCCCACACCTTCGCGAACCGCTTGAGCTGCTCGTCGTTGGCCACCGAGGCGATCGCCGCGTTGCCCAGGCCCTGTCGCGGCATCGACAGCAGCAGACCGACGTCGCCCCAGCACATTTCGATCGTGCCGAGCACGGTCGCCAGGTTGCCGCCGTTGCGGTTCCCGGTCGCCTTCTCCTTCTCGTTGCGCCGCACGCCCGCGGCGCCGGCGCCGCCCTCACCGGAGGAGTTCAGCCCGTCCAGCACCGCGGCGAACATGTCCAGCTCGACCGGGTACTCGTGCTCCGCGCGATCGTACTTGCGGGAGATGGGGCGCAGCACTTCCGACGCCGCCTGGTACGCCTGGTTGATCAGCGCCCGGGCCTTCTTCGGGGTTTCCAGATTGATCATGATGACCTTCCCAGGCTTGTCAGAGGAGGACGACGCCCTCGAGCACACCGATCGCACGCAGGTCGCGGTACCACCGCTCGACCGGGTGCTCCTTCACGAACCCGTGCCCGCCGAGCAGTTGCACCCCGGCGCTGCCGATGCGCATGCCCTTGTCGGTGGCCAGCTTGCGGGCGAGCGCGACCTCGCGGGCGAACGGCTTGCCCTGCTCGGCCCGCGCCGCGGCACGCAGCACGACCAGGCGCATGCCCTCCAGTTCGATCGCGATGTCCGCGACCGAGAACGCCACGGCCTGCCGGTGGCTGATCGGCTCGCCGAACGCGGTGCGCTCGTTCACGTACGGGATCACGTAGTCCAGCACGGCCTTCGCGGTGCCCGTGGCCAGCGCGGCCCAGCCCAGCCGGGACAGGCGGACGGCTTCGGCGAACACTTCCGGCGAGCCGCCGCCCAGCAGCGCGCCCGCGGGCAACGGCACCTGCTCCAGGTGCAGCTTGCCGGTCGCCGCGCCACGCAGGCCCATGGCCGGATCGGGCTCCACGGACACGCCCGCGGTCGACGACTCGACGAGGAACAGCGCCGGTCCGCGCCCTTCCAGGTCGGCCGACACGACGAACAGCTCGGCCTGGGCGGCGCGCGGGACCAGCGACTTGACGCCGTCGAGCTGATAACCGCCGGGGGTGCGGCGGGCCTTGGTGGCGGGCCGGAAGGGGTCGAACAGCGGTTTGCCCTCCAGCAGGGCCAGCGCCGCGGCCGGCACGTTCTCGCCGACGAACTCGGGCAGGTAGTCCGCCTGCTGCTGCGCGTCGCCCCAGAGCACGAGTGCGTTGCTGACCGCCGACGGCGCGAGCACCGCGACGGCCAGGCCCAGGTCGCCGTGCGCGAGAGCCTCGGCGACCAGCGCGTTGGTGACCACCGACCGCTCGGTGCCGGCGCCGCCCAGCTCCTCCGGGATGCCGATTTGCGTCACGCCGAGCTCGGCGGCCCTGGTGAGCAGGCCGTCCGGCGGGCTGAGCTTCTCGTCGGCCTCGGCGGCGGCGGGCCGCAGCTGCTCGGCTGCGAACTCGCCCACCGTCTCGACGATCATCCGCTGGTCTTCGGTCGGGGTGAGGTCGAACAGGCCCTTGTCCTCGGCCGGGGCGGGGCGGGTCCCGGCACCACGGTGCCGGCGGGCCGAGGTGAACGTCCGGCTCGCCGCGCCCGCGACCTTGAAGCCGTTCCGCGTCGCCGCGGCGACCAGGTTCTGCACCGGTTCGCGCAGCCCGGCGCGTTCCAGGGCCCTGCTGCCCGCGAGCCGGGAGAGGGCGGCCAGGCCGAGGCCCATCACGTCCCGTTTCCGGCCGCCGTTCTGCCTGAGCGCTGCCACGTGGCACTCCCATCGCCGTTACCTACTCACGAGTAGGTTAGCGTACCCAGGCGGGTGATCGCCAGCCGGACCGAAATCGGCGGAAGCAGTCCGCGGCCGGCCTGTCCCGTTGTACTGTGCGTGCGTGTCTGATGACCTGGGGGATGGGTCGAGTTCGAGCGAGAGCCCGGTCCAGTCGGTGGCCTCCGCGATCACCAGCGTGATCGGCGGCCCCGACCAAGCGAAGTCCTTCGCCGACGGCGCGAAACACATGCTGGCCGAAGCGCAAGCCGGCCAGTGGGCGGTCGACGAGGAAACCGGCACCCACCTGCGGAACGCGATTTCCCAGGCGCGCAAGCAGTTCGACGGCTTGCGAATTCGCGTCGATCTGCTCCGGCAGCGGCCCAAGCTGGGCGACGACACGTACGCGATCACGGTCGCCGAGCACATGCGCGGCGCGATGGACTCCGACGAGCAGTCCCTCGTACGGGTGTTCCTGGCGTTGCTCGAGGGGCTGGACAGCCTTCGGGAAGCGCTGGACGTGGCCATCGCCAATTACGATGCCGCTGACGATGCCGCGGTACAACGGCTCGGGCAGTTCAAGGACTGAGAGACACGTGACTCCCACATTGCGCACCACACGTTTTGTCGCGACCCTCGTCGCAGCCCTGAGCGTTACCGGATGCGTCACGACCATGGCGGGATCTCCCTCGCCCGCTCCGGCGGTCCCGTCCACCGGGGCCGTGGCTGCAGCGGACGTGCTGAAGTCAATGGATGCCTGCACCGTGTTGAACCAGCTGTTGGCCGGCCAGGGGTTCGACCAGGGGGAGCGGAAGACCACGCGGAACGAATGCGTCGCGACGAAGCTCGATTACGGTGGTCTGGGCATCGCACTGGACCCAGTGCAAAATCTCGCCGAACTCCAGGCGCAGCTTCCGGGAACCACCGGCCTCCAGATCAGCGGACGCAAGGCACTGATGGGGCAGCCCAGCGGTCCGGGGTCCTGTGAAGTCGGTCTTGAGGTGGACGAGCACGCCCGCGCGGTCGTCATCGCGTCGATTTCTCGCTCGGATCTCCGTGACCAGGTGTGCACCGCGGCGCAGGAGCTCGCCACGAAGCTCGAGCCAGTGTTGCCCAGGGGCTAGTTCAGGTCCAGCACCGCAGCCATCATGGCGTGGAGCTGGCCCGCGAACAGGGACGCAGTATTTCGGGCGTTTCAAGGACTGAGGGAACCAGTGATCCGTAGCTCAGCCGTGGTCGGCCTCCTGGCCGGCCTCGCTGTGGGTGTGACGGCGTGCACCGCCACCGTGAACGGCAGCCCGTCGCCGGCTCCCGGACCGCCGGCGACCAGCACCCGGGATGCGCTGGGCTCGCTGGACGCCTGCGCCGTGCTCGATCAGCTGCTCGCAAGACCGTCCGGAACGAGTGCGTGGCGTCGAAGAGCGGATACGGCGCCCTTGCGATCGCACTTGATCCGGTCCAGCGGCTGGCCGAGCTGCGAGCCCAGGAACCAGGAGCAGCTTCCCTGCAGGTCAACGGTCGGCAGGCGCTGCAGACAGGGTCCGCGGTCGATGGGATGTGTGAGGTCGCACTGGCGGTCGGTGAGCACGCTCGTGCACTGGTCGTCGCGTCGATCACGCGGTCCGAAGTCCGGGACCAGGTGTGCACCGCGGCGCAGGAGCTCGCCGCGAGGCTCGAGCCGTTGCTCCCCAAGAGCTAGCCCAGGTCCAGCACCGCGGCCATCAGGGCCCGCAGCTCGCCCGCCAGGCAGGGGCGCTGGTTGACGCGGCGGGTGCGGGACAGGTCGTTCGCGATGGTCAGGGCGGTGTGCACGGTGATTTTCGCTTCCCGGGGGTTCAGCGACGGCTGCGCCGCGCCCAGCAGGCCGACCCACTGGGCGACGTAGTCCCGCTGGATGCGCCGCAGCTCGGCGCTCTCCTCCTCGGCGTAGGTGACCGCGTCGGCGGAGAACGACACCGCCAGCTCGGCCGAACCGGTCAGCACGCGCACGTACGAGCCGATCAGCCCGCGCAGCGCTTCCGTCTCGTCGGCGCTGCTCAGCCGCACCCGCTCGGCGTCCAGCAGCAGCCGGTCGGCCGCGCGGCGCGCGATCGCCCCCAGCAGGGCAGCCTTGCTGGAGAAGTGCCGGTACACGCTCGGTCCCGCGATGCCCGCCGCCGCCCCGATGTCCTCCATGCTCACCGCGTGGAAGCCCTCGCGCTGGAACAGTTCCGCGGCCGCGGACAGGATCTGCTCGCGCCGCGAAACGACCCCGACACCCGGCGACCCGGCGGTCGGCGGATCCGCCACGTCCGGCAGCCGCACGTCCAGGACCCGGCGCGCCAGGGCGGCCAGCAGCTCGGCGAACCGTTTGCGCGCCACCGACGTCCGGTGCACCGAAACGCTGCCGAACACGCTCATCGCCGCCCAGCACAGCAGCTCCGCGTCCGCCGGTTGCAGGTCGGCGCGCACGTTCATGAGCTCCTTGGCCCACGCCGCCAGCAACGCCGCCGACCGCCGCCCGATCTCGCGCTGGTCCTCCGGCGCCAGGTGCCGACCCTCCCACCGCCACAGCGCCGCCACGTCCCGCCGCTCCACCGACGCCTCCGCGATGCCCCGCAGCAGCCGGTCCACCTGCGCGCCGTCCGGCCGGCGCAGGCTGGACAGCGCGGCCGCGGTCGCCTCCTCCATCTCCCGCACGCCGCCGAGCAGCACGTGCGCGAGGATCGCCTGCTTGTCCGCGAAGTGCCGGTACACCGCGGGCCCGGTGATGCCGGCGGCCGCCGCGATGTCGTTGATGCCCACGCCGTGGTAGCCGCGGGCGCGGAACAGCTCGGCCGCGAGGCCGGCGAGCTGGTCCTTGCGGTCGGGACGGCGGTGTGTACTCGACATGGTGATGCCACTCTAGCCGGAGTGAGAAGCGGCGCAAGCGGTTGACACCAGGGGAATCAGTAGGACTATGTTAGTGGCCATTAGCGTCAGACCCAGACGGATGCAGTAAGCAGGAAGGACCGTCGGTGTGAGCAACGAGGCATACATCTACGAGGCGATCCGGACGCCCCGTGGCAAGAACAAGGGCGGATCCCTGCACGGGGTCAAGCCGATCGACCTCGTGACCGGACTCATTCACGAGCTCCAGGCGCGGCACCCGGGCCTGGACCCGGCCGCGATCAACGACATCATCCTCGGTGTCGTCGCGCCGGTCGGCGACCAGGGCGGCGACATCGCCCGCGCTGCCGCGATGGCCGCCGGCCTGCCCGACACCGTCGCCGGTGTCCAGCTCAACCGCTTCTGCTCCTCGGGTCTGGAGGCCGTCAACCAGGCCGCGGCCCGGGTGCGCTCCGGCTGGGAGAACCTGATCATCGCCGGTGGCGTCGAGTCGATGTCGCGCGTGCCGATGGGCTCCGACGGCGGCGCGATGTTCACCGACCCGGCCACCAACTACGACACCTACTTCGTGCCGCAGGGCATCGGCGCGGACCTCATCGCGACCATGGAGGGCTTCAGCCGCGAGGACGTCGACCGGTTCGCGGTCCGTTCGCAGGAGAAGGCCGAGGCGGCCTGGTCGGGCGGCTACTTCGCCAAGTCCGTCGTGCCGGTCAAGGACATCAACGGCGTCACGATCCTCGACCACGACGAGCACCGGCGGCCGGGTACCACGCTGGAGAGCCTGGCCAAGCTCAAGCCGGCCTTCGAGGGGATCGGCGAGTTCGGTGGGTTCGACGCGGTCGCGCTGCAGAAGTACCACTCGGTCGAGAAGATCAACCACGTGCACACCGGCGGCAACTCCTCGGGCATCGTCGACGGTGCCGCGCTGGTGCTGATCGGCAACGAGCAGGTCGGCAAGGACCTGGGCCTGACCCCGCGCGCCCGCATCACGGCGGCCACGATCACCGGGTCCGACCCGACGATCATGCTGACCGGCCCGACCCCGGCCACCCGGAAGGTGCTCGACCTGGCCGGCCTCACCACCGACGACATCGACCTGTTCGAGCTGAACGAGGCGTTCGCGTCGGTCGTGCTCAAGTGGATGAAGGACCTGAAACTGCCGGACGAGAAGGTCAACGTCAACGGCGGGGCGATCGCGATGGGCCACCCGCTCGGCGCGACCGGTGCGATGATCCTCGGCACCATGGTCGACGAGCTGGAGCGGCGCCAGGCGCGGCGCGCGCTGCTGTCGCTGTGCGTCGGCGGCGGAATGGGTATCGCGACGATCATCGAGCGGGTGTGATCATGACCAACACTATTCGCTGGGACCAGGATTCCGACGGCATCGTCGTGCTCACCCTGGACGACCCCAACCAGTCGGCCAACACCATGAACGCCGACTTCCGCGAGTCCTTCGCGAACACCGTCGAGCGTCTGGAGTCCGAACAGGACTCCATCACCGGTGTGGTGCTGACCTCCGCGAAGAAGACCTTCTTCGCGGGTGGTGACCTGCGCGACCTGATTCAGGCCACGCCCGAGCAGGCGGCCGAGATCACCGAGCGCACCAACGAGATGAAGGCCCAGCTGCGCAAGCTGGAGACCCTCGGCAAGCCGGTCGTCGCCGCCATCAACGGTGCCGCGCTGGGTGGTGGCCTGGAGATCGCGCTGGCCACGCACCACCGGATCGTGGCGGACGTGCCGGGCGCCGTCGTCGGCCTGCCCGAGGTGACCCTGGGTCTGCTTCCCGGTGGTGGCGGCATCGTGCGCACCGTGCGGCTGCTCGGTATCCAGAGCGCGGTGCTGAACGTGCTGGTGCAGGGCCAGCGGCACAAGCCGGCCAAGGCGCTGGAGATCGGTCTCGTGCACGAGGTCGTGTCCAGTGTGGACGAGCTGCTGCCCAGGGCCAAGGAGTGGATCAAGGCCAACCCCGAGGCCCAGCAACCGTGGGACGTCAAGGGCTACAAGATGCCCGGCGGTACGCCGTCCAACCCGAAGTTCGCGGCCAACCTGCCCGCGTTCCCGGCCAACCTGCGCAAGCAGATCAAGGGTGCGCCGATGCCGGCGCCGCGTGCCATCCTGGCCGCCGCGGTCGAGGGCGCGCAGGTGGACGTCGAGACGGCGACGCGGATCGAGACCCGGTACTTCGTCAGCCTGGTCACCGGCCAGGTGGCGAAGAACATGACGAAGGCGTTCTTCTTCGACCTGCAGCACATCAACTCCGGCGGCTCCCGGCCCGACGGGTACGACAAGTACCAGGCGCGGAAGGTCGGTGTGCTCGGCGCGGGCATGATGGGCGCCGCGATCGCGTACGTGTCGGCCAAGGCCGGTATCGACGTCGTGCTCAAGGACGTGTCGCAGGAGGCGGCCGAGAAGGGCAAGGGCTACGCGGTCAAGCTCGAGGAAAAGGCCCTGTCCCGCGGCAAGACCACCAAGGAGAAGTCGGACGCGCTGCTGGCCCGCATCAAGCCGACGGCCGACCCGGCGGACTTCGCGGGTGTGGACTTCGTGATCGAGGCGGTGTTCGAAAGCCAGGAGCTCAAGCACAAGGTCTTCGGCGAGATCGAGAACATCATCGACCCGGACGCCGTGCTCGGCTCGAACACCTCCACGCTGCCCATCACCGGCCTCGCGCAGGGCGTGCAGCGGCAGGAGGACTTCATCGGCATCCACTTCTTCTCACCGGTGGACAAGATGCCGCTGGTGGAGATCATCCGCGGGGAGAAGACCTCGGACGCCACGCTGGCGAAGGTCTTCGACTACACGCTGCAGATCAAGAAGACGCCGATCGTGGTCAACGACAGCCGCGGCTTCTTCACCAGCCGGGTGATCGGCACGTTCCTCAACGAGGCGGTCGCGGCGGTCGGTGAGGGTGTCGAGCCGGCGTCGATCGAGCAGGCGGGTTCGCAGGCCGGTTACCCGGCGCCGCCGTTGCAGCTGATGGACGAGCTGACGCTGACCCTGCCGCGGAAGATCCGGGAAGAGACGCGCGCCGCGATCGAGGCGGCCGGCGGCACCTGGCAGTCGCACGCCTCCGAAGCGGTCATCAACAGGATGATCGACGAGTTCGACCGCAAGGGCCGCTCCAGCGGCGCCGGTTTCTACGACTACGACGAGAACGGCAAGCGCGCCGGGCTGTGGCCCGGGCTGCGGGACGCGTTCAAGTCCGGCAGCGGCAACGTGCCGTTCAAGGACCTGCAGGAACGCATGCTGTTCGCGGAAGCTCTGGAGACGGTGCGGTGCTTCGACGAGGGTGTGCTGACCTCGGTGCAGGACGCCAACATCGGCTCGATCTTCGGCATCGGGTTCCCGGCGTGGACGGGCGGTGTCATCCAGTACATCAACCAGTACGAGGGCGGCCTGCCCGGTTTCGTGGCGCGGGCACGCGAGCTGGCCGAGCGCTACGGTGACCACTTCCAGCCGCCGGAGTCGCTGGTGAAGAAGGCCGAAGCCGGCGAGAAGTTCGAATAGGACGGACGACGAGGCGCCCTCCCCGGCAACGGGGAGGGCGCCGTTGTCTGTTCTCGGCACCCAGAACGCAACGCTTCACGGCTCAACGGCGCTTCGCGTCGCTCAGAGCAGGGGTGGCACCGCGGCGTCGATGAGGTGGGGGCCGGGTTCGGCGAGTGCGCTGCGGAACTGGTCGGCGAGTTCTTCCGCGGTGGTGGCCCGGGACGCCGGCACACCCATGCCTTCCGAGATCCGCACGAAGTCGATGCCGGGCCGGGCGAGGTCGAGCAGGTCCTGCGCCTTCGGCCCGGCGGCCTCCGCGCCGACGCGCTGGAGTTCCATGCGCAGGATGGCGTACGCGTTGTTGTTCAGGATCACCGTCGTCACGTTCAGGTTCTCCCGTGCCATCGTCCACAGTGCCGAGATGGTGTACAGCGCGCTGCCGTCGGACTGGAGTGCGATGACGGGACGGTCAGGGGCGGCGATGGCGGCACCGGTGGCGACCGGGAGCCCTTGCCCGATCGCACCGCCGGTCAGGGTGAGCACGTCGTGGCGCGGGGCGCCCGCCGTGGCGCCCGGAAGCAGCAGCCCGGACGTGTTGGCCTCGTCGGAGATGATCGCGCCGTCCGGCAGCAGGGCGCCGATCACGTCGACCCAGTTCTGCACGGTGAGCGGGCCGCTCGGCAGGGCCGGGCGGGCAGGCTCCTGCAGGACCGGTTCCGCGTCCTGCGCGACCTCGTCCGCGAGTGCCTCGAGCGCGGCCAGCACGTCCTGGTCCAGCGCCGCGAGCGTGTGCACCTGCGCACCCTCCGGCACCAGGTCGCTCGGCTTGCCCGGGTAGGCGAAGAACGACACCGGCGACCCGGTCCCGGCCACGATGACGTGCCGCACACCGTCCAGCTGCCACTGCACCTGCTCGGCCAGGTACGCCAAGCGCTCGATCGTGGGCAACCCGGCGCCGCGCTCCAGCCGCGCCGGGAAGGTCTCCACGAACGGCTTCGCACCGGTCGCGGTCGCGATCCGGCTCACGGCGCGCAGCCCGGCCTCGCGGCAGGCGGGGCCGCCCACCAGCACCGCCACCGGTTCCCCGGATCGCAGCACCTCCGCGACCGCCTTCACCGTGGTGTCACCGACGCGCTGGGGCGCGCGCGGCGGGACGGGTTTCACGGCGACCCCACCGTCGCCCCAGGACACGTCCGCCGGCAGGATCAGCGTGGCCACCTGGCCCGGCGCCTCCTGCGCCGCGGCGACGGCGAACGCGGCGTCCGCGCCCACGTCCGCCGAGTTGGCCGAGCGGCGCACCCAGCCCTCGAGCGACCCGGCGATCGCGTCGATGTCCGACTCCAGGGGCGCGTCGTACTTCTTGTGGTACGTCGCGTGGTCGCCGACCACGTTCACCACCGGCACGTGCCCGCGGCGGGCGTTGTGCAGGTTCGCCAGACCGTTGCCCAGCCCCGGGCCGAGGTGCAGCAGCGTCGCGGCCGGCTTGCCCGCGATCCGCGCGTAGCCGTCCGCCGCGCCGGTGACGACGCCCTCGAACAGGCCGAGCACGCCCCGCATCTCGGGCACCGAGTCGAGCGCGGCGACGAAATGCATTTCCGACGTGCCCGGGTTGGCGAAACACACGTCGACACCCGCGTCGGCTAGCGTGCGGATCAGGGACTGCGCGCCGTTCATTCCACTCCTCGGTCGAACAGGACATCCGGGTTCAGGATGCCCTTCGGGTCGAACGCCTGCTTGATCCGGCGCAGCAATGCCATCCTGGCCGGGTCCTCGAGCGCGCGGAAGTGGTCCTTCTTCGCCTGCCCGATGCCGTGTTCACCGGAGATCGCCCCGCCCATCGCGATCGCCGCGCTGAAGATGTCGTGCAGCAGCCGGTGCCGTTTCTCCGGGTCCTGGCAGAAGATTCCCATGTGGACGTTGCCGTCGCCGGCGTGCCCGCAGCCGATGGCGCCGGACTCGGCGGCGGTCGCGAGCTCCCGGACCTTCGCGAGGAAACCGGGCATCTCCGAGCGTGGCACGACGACGTCGATCACGTCGTCGGCACCCGCGGCCTTGGCCGTCCAGAACGCCTTCTCGCGCGCCGCGATGAGCTTGCGGGCCGACCCGCCGTCGAGCACGTAGACCTCCGACGCACCCAGCTCGCCGAGCAGCTCCCCGGCCCGCTCGACGTCACCGTCCAGGCGGTCACCGTCGCGGCTTTCCAGGCCGACCACCAGATACGCCTGGGTGGCGTCGCGGACCTGCTCGGGGACGCCCAGCTCCAGCTTCTCCGTGTAGCTGATCGCCGCCATCGTGAGGTTGTCGATGTACTCCAGGATGTTCGGGGTCAGGCCGCTCGCGATGATCTCCGGCACCGCGCGCATCACCTGGTCCAGGTCGCCGAACGGGGCGAGCAGCGTCGCGGCGTGGGCCAGGCGCGGGTGGAGCTTGACGATCACCTCGGTGACCAGCGCGAGCGTGCCCTCGGAGCCGATGATCAGCTGGGTCAGGTCGTAGCCGCTGGAGATCTTCGATGTCTTGCCGCCGGTGCGGATGATCTCGCCGGTCGGCAGGACCGCTTGCAGGCCCACGATGTTGTGCCGGGCGACGCCGTACTTCACCGCGCGCATGCCGCCGGCGTTGGTGCCGACGTTGCCGCCGACGCTCGCGCTGAGTTCGCCGGGGTAGACGGTGTAGGCGAGGCCGGCTCCGGCGGTCTTCTCGTCCAGGTCGGCGAGCGTGACGCCCGGCTGGACGACGGCAACCTGGTTGGCGGCGTCGACCTCGAGCACCGCGTTCATCCGCTCGAACGAGACGAGCAAGCCGCCCGCCCGCGGGCGGGCCGCGCCGGACAGCCCGGTGCCGGAACCGCGCGCCGTGACCGGAAGGTCGTGTTCGGCGGCGAGGGTCAGCAGGGCGGCGACCTCCTCGGCGGTGGCGGGTTTCGCCACGTATGCCGGTTTCGCCGGCTCGACGGTGAGGGATTCGTCCTTCGCGTAGTCGTCCGGGACGGCGTCCCCGGTGAGGAGGTTGTGTTCGCCCACGATCTCGGCGATCCGCCCGGTGACGTCGCCCATGACGTACCCCGTCCTTTCCCGCGCCTGCCGTTGCCCGCAGCGTAGTACGGAAGGACCTCGAGCCGGAAGCGAAGACGATTCACGTTTCTCTCGCTCGGCTGATCCGCGCATCCGGGTGGACGGGGACCCGGGATACGGGTGCGGGGCCGGTCCGCGCCAACGTCACCGGCCCCGCATCTTCAAGACTGTCCCGGCTCAGACCAGCCAGCCGAGAACGTGCGCAAGACCGGCCAGGATGTTGGTGACGATGTCGTGGCCGTGGTGAACGTGCGCAGCAAACATTCGGAGGGGCTCCTTAGCGAAATCGAACGGTGAATCGGACTGCTTTCGAAAGCGCCGAAAGATTTTCAGCTTCGCCAGGGGCTGTCAAACCGCCCGGCAAGCAGGAGAGTCCGTCGGAGATCGCGGCGGAAAATCCGCCCAGCCTAAACATGTAACTCTTTCGGGTTTTGCGGTGGGGGGTGAAAACGCTTGTCGTAGCACCGTCGGGCGGGGCCACCTGGGCCGATGCTGATCTTGGTCGGCATCCTCGGCGGCGCCCGCCCGATCGAGTGAAGCTGTTGCCACGTAAGGTAATCCCCTAATGATCAGGCTAACGAGTGACGGGGGTCAGGGGATCAGCCCCTAACGGCCGCGGCTCCCGGTTCACTCCGCGCGAGCGAAGGAGAGGGTTTCGCCCTCCACGCCGCGTAGCCACAGGTCCTGCGCGGCCGCCGCCATTTCCGGCAGGCCTTCCACGATCGTGGCGAACACGTTGCCCGGAACCCAGCCGGCGTCGCCGTTGATCAGCAGGTTGTTCCGGCCGTAGAAGATGGCGAGATCGGTCGCGCCCTGGTCGCTGTGCGCCTCGCTGCTCTCCTCGTACCCGTATGCCGGGTTGCCGATCTCCCACGCCTCGAACCCGAAATAGACGACGTCGCCCGGGATCGGCGTGATGGTCGGGTTCTCCCGTCCCGGTTTCGGGTCGGCGAACGGCGGCACCAGCGTGTAGACCTCGTTGCGGGCGTACTTCGCGTGGTAGGCCGAACCGCTCTGCGGCAACGCGTCCCACACCGCCTGACAGGTCCGCGGAGCCTCCGCGTCCAGCAGCACGGCACGGCAGGACACGCCGCGCTTGTCGAGCGAGATGGTGATGTAGCGGGCCAACGTTGCCTCTCCCTACTTGGAACCGGTGACGGTCGCGACGGTCTCGGCCCAGATCGCGAGCGCGTCGTCGATCTGCTCGGCGGTGACCACGAGCGGCGGGATCATCCGCACGACGTTGGAGTAGGCACCACAGGTGAGCAGCAGCAGCCCGCGCCGCGCCGCCTCCTGCTGCGCGGCCGCGGCCGTCGCGGTGTCCGGCGTGCCGTCCGCCTTGGTGAACTCCGACCCGACCAGCAGGCCCAGCCCGCGCACCTCGCCGATCTCCGGCGTCTTGTCGCCGATCAGCCGCGCACCCTCGAGCAGCTGCTCGCCGCGCGCCGCCGCGTTCTCGACCAGGTTCTCCTCCTCGATCACGTCGAGGGTGGCCAGCGCCGCCGCGCACGACACCGCGTTGCCGCCGTAGGTGCCGCCCTGGGAACCGGGGAACGCCTTGCTCATCAGCTCCTTCGACGCCGCGATGCCGGACAGCGGGAACCCGCTCGCCAGGCCCTTCGCGATCAGCACCACGTCCGGGCGCACGCCGAAGTGGTCATGGCCCCAGAACCGGCCGGTGCGCCCGAACCCGGTCTGGATCTCGTCGATCACCAGCAGGATGCCGTGCCGGTCGGCGCGCTCGCGCAGCCCGGCCATGAACTCGGAGTTGGCCGGCACGTAGCCGCCCTCGCCGAGCATCGGCTCGATGAAGAACGCGGCCGTCTCGTTCGGGGCGCTGATCGTCTGGAAGAGGTAGTCCAGCTCGCGCAGCGCGAACTTCGTCGCGGTCTGCTCGTCCCAGCCGTAGTGGTAGGCGTAGGGGAAGGGGGCCACGTGCACGCCGCCCATGAGCGGCGAGATGCCCGCGCTGAACCGGGTGCCGGAGGTGGTCATGGTGGCCGCGGCGACCGTGCGGCCGTGGAACCCGCCCTGGAAGACGATCACGTTCGGGCGCCCGGTCGCCTGCCGGGACAGCCGCAGCGCCGCCTCGACGGCCTCGCTGCCGGAGTTGGCGAAGAACAACGAGTCCAAACCGGACGGCAGCACGTCGCCGAGCCGCTCGGTCAGCTTCAGCAGCGGCTGGTGCATCACGGTGGTGTACTGGCCGTGGATCAGCTTGCCGACCTGCTCCTGTGCCGCCTTGACCACCTTCGGGTGGCAGTGGCCGGTGCTGGTCACGCCGATCCCGGCGGTGAAGTCGAGGTGGCGGTTGCCGTCGGTGTCGTAGAGGTAGGCGCCTTCGCCGTGCTCGACGACGACCGGAGTGGCCTGCTTGAGCAGGGGGGAGAGCTGGGCCATGACGGCGGAACTCCTAACGCGGAGTGAGCTTGTAGATTGTTGACAATCTGTCTAGCATGGCCCGTGGACAGGCGCAAGGTTGATCAGGAGGACTGATGGGCGAGCTGACCGAAACGGGTGTCGTGGAGGCCGTCGGCAAGGAGCTGTTCATCGGCGGGAAGTGGGTCCCGTCGAGCACCGGCCGGACCTTCGCGGTCGAGGACCCCGCCACCGGCCAGGTGCTCTGCGAGGTGGCCGACGCCTCGCCGGAGGACGGCAAGGCCGCCCTCGACGCCGCGGTCGCCGCCCAGGCCGACTGGGCCAGGACGGCGCCGCGCGAGCGCAGCGAGATCCTGCGCCGCGCCTACGAACTGCTCAACGCGCGCGTCGACGAGCTGGCGCTGCTGATGACCCTGGAGATGGGCAAGCCGCTCGCCGAGGCGAAGGGCGAGGTCGCCTACGCCGCCGAGTTCTTCCGCTGGTTCTCCGAGGAGGCCGTGCGCATCGACGGCGGCTACCAGGTCGCGCCCAACGGGGCGGGCCGGTTCCTCGTCACCAAGCAGCCGGTCGGGCCGTGCCTGCTGATCACGCCGTGGAACTTCCCGATGGCCATGGGTGGCCGCAAGATCGGCCCGGCCATCGCCGCCGGCTGCACCATGGTGATCAAGCCCGCCGAGCAGACCCCGCTGTCGATGCTCGCGCTGGCCGCGATCCTGACCGAGGCGGGGCTGCCCGCGGGTGTCCTCAACGTCGTCACCACCAGCAACCCCGGTGGCGTGATGGAGCCGATGATCAAGGACGGCCGCGCGCGCAAGCTGTCGTTCACCGGTTCCACCGCGGTGGGCCGCAAGCTGCTCGAACAGTGCGCCGACAAGGTGCTGCGCACGTCCATGGAGCTGGGCGGCAACGCACCGTTCCTGGTCTTCGACGACGCCGACCTGGACGCGGCCGTCGAGGGCGCGATGCAGGCCAAGATGCGCAACATCGGCGAGGCGTGCACCGCGGCCAACCGGTTCTACGTGCAGCGCGGGGTGGCCGGGGAGTTCGCGCGCCGGCTCACCGAGCGGATGTCCGCGCTGCCGCTGGGCCGCGGCACCGAGCCGGGCGTGGTGGTCGGCCCGCTGATCGACCGGGACGCGGTCGCCAAGGTGACCGAGCTGGTGACCGACGCCGCGCAGCGCGGCGCCAAGGTGCTCACCGGCGGGGCCACTGTGGACGGACCGGGCAACTTCTACCAGGCGACCGTGCTGACCGACGTGCCGCGGGACGCCCGCATGGCGAGCGAGGAGATCTTCGGGCCGGTCGCGCCGATCAGCGTGTTCGACGACGAGGACGAGGCGGTCGCGGCCGCCAACGACACCGAGTACGGCCTGGTCAGCTACGTCTACACCAACGACCTCAAGCGCGCGCTGCGCGTGTCCGAGGCGCTCGAGGCCGGCATGATCGGGCTCAACCAGGGCATCGTGTCCAACCCGGCAGCGCCGTTCGGCGGTGTCAAGCAGTCCGGGCTCGGCCGCGAGGGCGGCACCGTCGGCATCGACGAGTTCCTCGAGACCAAGTACATCGCGGTGAGCCTGTGAGCACCTACCGGATCGCGAGCATCCCCGGGGACGGCATCGGGGTCGACGTCACCGCCGAGGCGCGCCGGGTCCTGGACCGGGCGGGCGAGCTGCACGGGTTCCGTCTGGAGTGGACGGAGTTCGACTGGAGCTGCGAGTGCTACCTGGCTACCGGCAGCATGATGCCCGACGACGGGATCGAGCAGCTGCGGCCGTTCGACGGGATCCTGCTCGGCGCGGTCGGGTTCCCCGGCGTGCCGGACCACGTGTCCCTGTGGGGGCTGCTGATCCCCATCCGGCGCGCGTTCGCCCAGTACGTGAACCTGCGGCCGGTGCGGTTGCTGCCCGGCACGCGGTCGGTGCTCGCCGGCCGGGAGGCCGACGAGCTGGAGATGGTGATCGTCCGGGAGAACACCGAGGGCGAGTACTCGCAGATCGGCGGGCGGCACAACTCCGGCCAGCCGGGCGAGTTCGCGGTGCAGCAGTCGATCTTCACGCGGACCGGGGTCGAGCGGATCATCCGGTTCGCGTTCGAGCTCGCCCGGACCCGCACCGGGCGCGTCACATCGGCGACGAAGTCCAACGGGATCATCCACACGATGCCGTTCTGGGACGAGGTGTTCGCCGAGGTCGCCGCCGAGTACCCGGACGTCCACAGTGAACAGACGCACATCGACGCGCTGGCCGCCCGCATGGTGCAGCACCCCGACCGCCTGGACGTCGTGGTCGGCTCGAACCTGTTCGGCGACATCCTCAGCGACCTGGCGGCCGCCGTGACCGGCGGGCTGGGTATGGCGCCGTCCGGCAACGTCAACCCGCCGGGCGAGTTCCCGTCCATGTTCGAGGCGGTGCACGGCAGCGCGCCGGACATCGCCGGCCAGGGCATCGCCAACCCGGTGGCGCAGATCCTCGCGGGCGCGATGATGCTCGACCACCTGGGTGAGACGGCCGCGGCCGCCGCGGTGCGCACCGCGGTCGAGCGGGCGCTGTCGGCCGGCGAGGTGGCGACCCCGGACCTGGGCGGGAAGTCGACGACCACCGAGCTGGGTGCCGCCGTCGCCAGCGCCATCACCTGACCCACCGCCCGACCGCCCCACCCACGCCCGGCCGCCCCACCCACCGCCCGGGCCGGCCAACCCACCGCCCGGACCGGCCAACTCACCGCCCGGAGCGGCGAACACGGCGCCCGGAGCGGCGAACACGGCGCCCGGAGCGGCGAACACGGCGCCCGGGCTGGCCAACTCACCGCCCGGGCTGGCCAACTCACCGCCCGGGCCGGCCAACTCACCGCCCGGAGCGGCGAACACGCGCCGCCGTCGTGTTTGCCGCTCGTGACACCGTGTTGGTCGTTCCTGGCGCCGTGTTTGCTGTTGGTGGCGCCGTGTTGGTCGTTGGTGGCGCCGTGTTGGTCGTTGGTGGCGGCGTGTTGGCCGTCGAGGGTCGCGGCGAGGGTGCGCGAAAGGCCGGGCCGAGCTGCGGGAGCAGGCATATCTTCACCCGGAATGGGCACACCACTGGCACCGGTGGAGTCGAGGTGCGGGAGTGGTTCATGGAGTTGCTGGGTGTCCGGGTGCCCGGTCCGGCGTCGGTGGTCAAGGGGCTGGCCGGGGCGGTGCTGTCACCGCTGGGCAGGTCCCGCCGCCGGATCTGGTCTTGCCCCGGGCGGCTGCACATCGAGGCGCACGGCGTCCACGGCCCGGGCGGTGAAGCGGTTGCGCAGCGGATCGAACAGGCCCTCCAGCAGCACCCGGGTGTCGCGTGGGCGCGGGTGAACGCGCCCTCCTCCCGCGTGATCGTCGGCGTGTCCGATCCCGCGCCGGACAGCGACGAGCTGATCCGGCTCGTCGAGGAGGCCGAGAGCGCCCCGGCCGATCTCGGCGAGCAGCTCGCCGAGGACGAACTGCACCACCCGGCCGACGGCCCGCGCGGCACCCGCCTGCTGCCGACGCTGGCCGCGGACACCTTGGGGCTCGGTCTGTCGCTGATCACCCGGCTCGCGCCCTGGGCGCCGATCCCGACCGAGATCGCCGCGCTGCCCAACGTGGTCGACCTGCACCCGCGACTGCGGGAGATCGCCGCCGCCCGGGCAGGCAGCCGGGAGAAGGCGGACTCCGCGACCTCGGCGTTCGGCGCGTTCGCGCAGGGTCTGGCCTCCGGTGGCGAGGGCACGGTCGTCGACATCCTCCAGCGCGCCGAGCAGTGGCGCGAGGCGCGCGCACACGAACGGCAGTGGTGCCAGGCCGAGAGCCGGCTGATCCACGGTCCGGACGACGCGGCCGCCGGACCGGTCGTCGTCGAGCGCCCGCGGGAGCTGCCGGAGGGACCGGTCGAACAGTACGAGGAACGCATTCTCAACCTGGGTGCCGCCGCGGCCGCGGTGTCGCTGCCGTTCGCGCGCCCGCGCCGGGCGATCGGGATCGGGCTGGCCACGCTGCCGAAGGCCGCCGAGGCCGGGCGCACCGCGTTCGGCGCGCGCCTGGGCCGGGTCCTGGCCACGCAAGGCGTGCTGGTCATGGACCGGTCGGTGCTGCGTCACCTGGACGCGATCGACACGCTGGTCCTCGACGAGGAGGCGTTCGACACCGGGCACATGATCCTCGGCGATCTCGTTCCGCTCGGCGCTGCCGGTTCCTCCGAAGTGGTCGAGCGCGCGTGGCAGCTGTTCGACGCGCACACCCCGGAGAAGGTCCACTCCGACGGCGGCTGGCGGCTCGGCCCGCTGGACGAACTCGGGGTCGACGAGGGCGCGCACGAACGCGAGCAGCTGGAGAAGCGGGGTGCCGCCGCCGTCCTCGGGTTGGTGCACGAGCAGAAGCTCACCGCCGTCATCGGGCTCGGCAGGCAGGTGCCGCCGGGTGTGGCTGCGGTCATCGCCGCCGCCCGCCGCTCCGGCATCGAGGTGATCAGCGCGAACGGCGGGCACGCCGCGTTCGAGGCCGACCGGCTGATGCCCGGCGGCGAGCGGCTCGTGCCGACCGTCCGCGAGCTGCAAGGTGAGGGCCGCGTCGTGATGCTGGTGTCGGACGACCGGCGCGCGCTCGGTGCCGCCGACTGCGGCATCGGCACCCAGCGGCCGGGCGACCCGCCGCCGTGGGGTGCGCACCTGCTGATCGGCGCGGAGATCGGGGTGGCTGCGCTGGTCGTGGACGCGATCGCCGCCGCCCGGGAGGTCAACCGGGACAGCATCTGGTTGTCGCAGGGCGCTTCCGGTGTCGGTGCGGTCGCCGCGTTGCAGCCCGGCCGCCGCAGCCCGGCCAACCGCGCGATGCGGGCGGTGAACCTGGGCGCAGCCGTGGCCCTGACCAACGCGCACCGCCGCGCGAAGCGGCTCGCGGAGCGGGATCTGAGTCTGGCCGGGGACGCCGCGCCCTGGCACCTGATGCCGGTGGACGTCGTCCTCGACCGGCTCGGCACCGACCCGGACGGGTTGAGCGAGGACGACGCCGCCAAGCGTGCCCGGGCGCGCGGCACCGGCAGCGGTGGCCGCACCGGCTTGATGCAGGCGTTCATCAACGAGCTGTCCAACCCGCTCACCCCGGTCCTGATCGGCGGCGCGGCGCTGTCCGCGTCGGTCGGCTCGCCCGTGGACGCCGCGCTGGTCGCCGGGATCACCGGGGTGTCCGCGCTGGTCGGCAGCATCCAGCAGGTGCACACCGAGAAGCAGCTCGCCGAGCTGCTGAGCCGGTCGGCCATCACCACCACCGTCGTGCGTGGCGGCCGGGAAAGCGTGGTCAGCGCCGACGACCTCGTGCCGGGCGACATCATCCGGCTCACCTCGGGCGACGTGGTTCCCGCCGACTGCCGGCTGCTCGACGGCGACGGGGTGGAGGCCGACGAGTCCTCGCTGACCGGCGAGTCGCTCCCGGTCACCAAGGACCCGGCTCCGGTGATCGCCGCGGACGTCGCCGAGCGCGCATCCATGCTCTACGAGGGCACGACGATCGCCGCCGGTGTGGCCACCGGGATCGTGGTCGCCACCGGAGTGGACACCGAGGCGGGCCGCAGCATGGCGATGGCCCGGGAGAACGCGCCGATCACCGGGGTCGAGACGCGGCTCGCGGAGCTGACGTCGAAGTCGATGCCGCTCGCGATCGGCTCGGCCGTCGCGGTCGCCGGTGCCGGACTGCTGCGCCGGGTACCGCTGCGGCAGAGCCTGTCCGCGGCGGTGAACCTGGCGGTCGCGTCGGTGCCGGAAGGACTGCCGTTCCTGGTCAGCGCCGCACAGCTGGCCGCGGCACGCCGGCTGGCCGAGCACAACGCCCTGGTCCGCAACCCGCGCAGCATTGAGGCGCTGGGCCGGGTGGACGTGCTGTGCTTCGACAAGACGGGCACGCTCACCGAGGGCACGCTGACCGTGCACGAGGTCGACGACGGTCGCAAACGCCGCACTGTCGAGGAGCTCGATCCGGACACCCGGTCGGCGTTGCTGACCGCGTTGCGGGCGACACCGCACGCCGAGGACCCGTCCGAGCTGCCGCATGCGACGGACCGGGCGATCGTGGAAGGGGCGCAAGGGGTTTCCCTGGACACCGGCGGGTGGGAGCTGGTCGACGCGGTGCCGTTCGAGCCGTCGCGCGGTTACCACGCCTCGCTGATGCGCCGCGGGGACGAGCTGGTGCTGAGCGTCAAGGGCGCGCCGGAGTCGGTGCTGCCGCGCTGCGCTCTCGACGAGGGGCAGCGCAAGAAGCTGACCGGCCGGATGAAGAAGCTCACCAAGACGGGACAGCGGGTGCTCGCCGTTGCCGAGTCCGCAGTGGACAGCACCGACCTCGACGAGGACGCAGTGCGGGGCCTGCGGTTCACCGGCTTCGTGGCGATCGCCGATCCGGTGCGGGGGAGCGCGGCGGCCGCCGCGGCGGACCTGCGGGCGGCCGGCGTGCAGATCGTGATGATCACCGGTGACCACCCGGACACCGGTGAGGCGATCGCGGGCAAGGTCAGCGAGAACGGCGCCGACCTGCACGTGGTGACCGGTGCGGAGCTGGACGCGATGGACGACGAGCAGCTGGCGTCCACTTTGGAGACCGTGGACGTGGTTGCGCGGTGCAGCCCGGCGCAGAAGGTGCGGATCATCAAGGCGTACCAGAAGCACGGGCACACGGTCGCGATGACGGGGGACGGCGCGAACGACGCGCCCGCGATCCGGCTCGCGGACGTCGGCATCGCGCTGGGCGGCCACGGTGCCCCCGCCGCGCGCGCCGCGGCCGACCTCGTGGTGACCGACGATCGGCTGGAGACGATCATCGCGGCGCTGGTCGAGGGGCGGGCCATGTGGGCGTCGGTGCGGGAGGCGCTGGCGATCCTGCTCGGGGGGAACCTCGGCGAGATCGGGTTCAGCGTGCTGGGTGCGACGCTGACCGGCCGGTCACCGCTCGGTGCGCGGCAGTTCCTGCTGGTCAACCTGCTGACCGACCTGGCGCCGGCCCTGGCGATCGCGCTGCGGCGGCCGGAGGACGGCGCCGATCTGTTGCGGGAGGGTCCGGAGAGCTCGCTCGGCAAGCGCCTGCAGAAGGACATCGGCGTGCGTGCCGGGGTGACGACGCTGGGCGCCACGAGCGCGTGGATGCTGGCCCGGTTCACCGGCCGCAGCCGCCGGGCGAGCACGGTCGCGCTCGCCGGGCTGGTTGGTACCCAGCTGGGGCAGACCTTGCTGACGGGCGGGCTGAACCCGTCGGTGGTGGCGACGTCGCTGGGTTCGGTCGCCGTACTCGCGGCGGTCATCCAGACGCCCGGGGTGAGCCAGTTCTTCGGCTGCACGCCGCTCGGGCCGGTGGGCTGGGGGATGGCGCTGGGCAGCGCTGGCGCGGCGACGGCGGTGGGTGCACTGCTGGGCCCGAGGATCGCGGAGTGATCGGCCGCGGCGTACCCGGCGACGCCGGCGTACCGGAGTGTCCCGTTACCGGTCCGATGTGGACCGGATACCGGGCGCGCCGCCGCGTTCAGGCGTACAGGCTGGTCCCCGGGGCGAGCCGCTGCACCGCGTCCTCCATGTGCGCCTCCAGCAGGGACACCGCCTGTTCCTCGTCGGCGGCGCCGATCGCTTCCGCGATCCGCTTGTGCTCGGTCACCCGCTCCTCGTTGGTGGCGTAGGTCCGGTGCAGCGCGGACAGGCACATCCGCGTCTCGATCAGCAGCGTGCGCGCCATCCGGCCGAGCCGCCTGCTGCCGGAGGCCGCCACCAGCTCCTCGTGGAAGCGGACGTCGGCCGCGGACACCTCGTCCGCGTCCGTTGCGGAGGCCATGTCCTCGACCGCCTCCAGCAGCCGCGCGGCCACGGATTCCGCTTCGCCGATCCGCAGCACCCGGATCAGCGCGGCCCGTTCGATGGCGAACCGCGCGGAGTAGATGTCGTGCACGTCGTCCGGTTCCAGGTCGATCACGAACAGCCCGCGGTGCCGCTCGCTGCGCAGCAGGCCCTCCGAGACCAGCCGTTGCATCGCCTCGCGCAGCGGCCCGCGGGACACCTGGAACCGGCCGGCCAGCTCGGTCTCACCCAGCTGCGTGCCAGGCGCGAACGTGCCGTTCATGATCGCCTCGCGGAGCTGCCGGGCGATGATCGCCGCGGTCGACTCCCGGCTCACCGGTTCGAGCTCGGTCAGGGCCATCGCTCACCTGCTTTCCGCGAACAGTCTGCCCAGCTGTTCGCACCGGGGCACCCGGCCGGTCAGCCGGAGCCCTTCCCAGACCGTCACCTGGTTCGCGGTGAGCACGGGCTTGCCCAGCCGCTCCTCGATCGCGGTGAGCACGCCGAGCGTGCGCATCGCGGTGTCCGGTACCAGCACGGCGTCGGCTGCGGGGTGGTCGTGCGCCACGGCCAGCTCGACCACCGCCTCCGGCGTCAGCCGGCCCACCTCCGCGGCGGTGTCGATGCCCTCGCTCGCCATCGCCACCACCTCGATCCCACCCGCGGCGAGGAACTCCACGAACAGTTTCGCCACGTCGTCCGGGTAGCTCGCGGCCACCGACACCCGCTTCAGGCCGAGTGCCCGCGCGGCCCGGACGAAAGCGAACGAGGTGCTCGACGCGGGCCTGCCCGCGGCCGCCGCCAGCTTCTCCACCTGCTCGTGCGCGCCTTGCCAGCGGTAGACGAAGCTGCCGCTGGTGCAGGCCCAGACCACCGCGTCCGGCTGGTGCCCGGCCAGCAACCGGGCGCCTTCCGCGAGCCGCTGCTCGCTGCCCAGGTCGAGCAGTTCGGGCACGGCGTGCAGGTCGGTGCCGTAGATGTGCTCGACCGGCAGCGCGATCTGCTCGCCCAGCAGTCCCTCGGCGAAGGGGTAGTCGTCCTCGGCGGCGTGGTCCGGGTAGATGAAGCCGACGGTCGTCATGCACGAACCTCCCAAGATTGTTGACAATCCTACGGTACGGTGTTCAGGACACTTCACGCAGCCACTTGCCCGGCCCGACGATCGGCAGTTCCATGCGCCGCAGGCACGCCCACATCGTCAGCTGGTTCGCGGTCAGCACCGGTTTGCCCAGTGCGGCCTCCAGCGGTTCGATCACGTCGTAGGTCGGCAGGTTCGTGCAGCTCACGAAGATGGCCTGCGCGTCGCGGTGATCGGCACCGAGGATCCGCTCGGCGATGGTCCGGTAGCTGACCTTCCAGATCCCGCCGCCGAGACCGAGGTGGTCGCTGGAGACGGTGTCCACGTTCAGCTCGGCGAGGAAATCGTGCAGGCTCCGGGTCAGGTCCGCGTCGTACGGGGTGATCACCGCGACCCGGTGGACGTCCAGCAGGTGCAGCACCTCGGCCAGCGCGCCCGAGGTCGTGACCGCGTCCGGCGCGCCGGCGTCGCAGATCGCCTTGCGCAGCGACCGTTCGTAGTCGACGCCGTTGACGAAGCTGCCCGAGGTGCACAGGTAGGCGACCACCTCCGGCTCCACGTGCAGGACGTCGCGGGTCGCCGCTGCGAGGTGCTGGTGGTTGCTGACCAGCTGGGCCATCTCCATGCTCACCGGCACCGGCTCGTAGGGGGTGCGGGCCAGGTGCAGTGACACCTCCACCGGAATCCATCGCCAGAGCTCGCGCTCCAGCGCCAGATCGAAGGGGGCGATGACTCCGATGCCTCGCTGTGCCAGTGGCCCGTCGAAGACAGGGAAGTCGAAATCCAAGGCTCAGCCTCCGAAGGAAGATCTCAAGGAAGCCTCCGGGGTGGCTCCTCGGATTGTTGACAATCATACGACCGGCTCCTACCGTGTCAACGGTGATCGGCAAGGAGAAACCGGTGCTGGCGGTGCTCTGCGGTGACGACCAGGCCGGGGACCTCACCGGATCACCGGCCATGCAGGGCATCGAATCGACGGCCCTCGTGCGTTACACCGGTGCGGCCGGGCTCGCGGACGCGCTGCGGGACGCCGATGTCCTTTTTGTCTACGACTTCCTGTCCCGCGCGGTACCGGACGCCTGGCACGCGGCGAACCGGTTGCGGTGGCTGCACATCGCGAGCGCCGGCGTGGATCCCGTGATGTTCCCGGCCATGCGGGACAGCGACGTCGTGCTCACCAACTCGCGGGGCGTGTTCGACGACTCCATCGCCGAGTACGTGCTGGGCGTGGTCCTCTCCTTCGCCAAGGACCTGCACGGCTCGCTCGACCTGCAGCGCGAGCGCCGCTGGCAGCACCGCGAGACCGAACGGATCGCCGGGCGCGAGGTGCTGATCGTCGGCACCGGGCCGATCGGCCGTGCCATCGCGCGCATGCTGCGCGCCGCCGGGATGCGGGTCGCGGGCGCCGGCCGCCGGGCGCGGACGGGCGACCCCGACTTCGGCACCGTGCACGCCTCGGCCGCGCTGGCCGAGCACCTGCCCGCCTACGACTACGTGGTGGCCGTGGCGCCGCTGACCGAACAGACCAAGGGCCTGTTCGACGCCGCCGCGTTCGCCGCGATGAAACCGTCCGCGCGGTTCGTCAACGTCGGCCGCGGCGAGCTGGTCGTCACCGGCGACCTCATCGAGGCGCTGCGGTCCGGCGCGATCGCCGGTGCCGCGCTGGACGTGTTCGACACCGAACCCCTGCCGGCGGACAGTCCGCTGTGGACGATGCCACGCGTGTTGATCTCCCCGCACATGTCGGGTGACTTCCTCGGCTGGCGCGATACCCTGATCGAACTGTTCGCCGACAACTTCCACCGCTGGCGGACCGGCACCCCGCTTCGTAATGTCGTGGACAAGCAGCTGGGGTATGTGCCGTCGGAGTAGGTGAGGAGCCACCATGAGCACCCTGTTGACGGCGAGTGAGCTGGTCGCCGCGTATTCGACCGGCGAGATCAGCCCGGTCGAGGCGACCGAGGCCGCGCTGCGCTCGATCGAGGAGCGGGACAGGGAGTGCAACGCGTTCTGCCTGGTGGACCCCGAGGTGGCGCGCGAGGGCGCGAAGGCGTCGGAGACCCGGTGGCGCGAGGGCAACCCGATCGGCTCGCTGGACGGGGTGCCGGCCTCGATCAAGGACATGTTCCTGACGCAGGGCTGGCCGACCCTGCGTGGTTCGGCGTGCATCGACCGCGACCAGCCGTGGGAGGAGGACAGCCCGGTCACCGCGCGGCTGCGGGAGAACGGGCTCGTGCTGCTCGGCAAGACGACCACGCCCGAGCTGGCGTGGAAGGGTGTCACCGACAACCCGCTGACCGGCGTCACCCGCAACCCGTGGGACCCGGCGAAGACGCCGGGCGGGTCGAGCGGTGGCAGCGCGGCGGCGGTGGCGGCCGGGATGGGTGAGCTGTCGGTGGGTACCGACGGTGGCGGTTCCGTGCGGATCCCGGCGTCGTTCTGCGGGATCGTCGGGCTGAAACCGACCTACGGCCGGATCCCGATGTGGCCGGCCAGCCCGTTCGGGGCGCTGTCGCACGCGGGGCCGATGGCGCGGTCGGTGTCCGATGTCGCGTTGTTGCTGGACGTGCTGGCGTTGCCGGACCACCGCGACCCGACGGCGCTGGAGCCACCGGTCGGCGCGTACCGGGAAGCAGTGCGGCGAGACGTGCGCGGGTTGTACGCGGCGTTCTCCCCGACGCTGGGCTGGGCACACGTGGACCCCGAGGTGCGGCGCATCGTCACGTCGGCGGTGGCGGCGCTCGACGAGGCCGGGTTGCGCGTCGAGGAGACGGACCCGGGGTTCAGCGATCCGCGCGAGGCGTTCGACGTGCTGTGGTCGACCGGCGCAGCCCAGTGGCTGGACACCTTCCCGGCCGGTTCCGAAGACAAGATCGACCCCGGCCTGCGGCGGTTGTGGGAGCAGGGCAGGACGTACTCGGCGTCGGACTACCTGGCGGCCAACGCCGAGCGCGCGTCGCTGGGCATCCGCATGGGCGAGTTCCACACCCGCTTCGACGTGCTCATCACCCCGACGGTGGCCGTCCAGCCGTTCGACGCGGGCTTCGACGTGCCGCCGGGCAGCGGGATGAGCGGCTGGCCGGAGTGGACGCCCTTCACGTACCCGTTCAACATGACCCAGCAGCCGGCCATCAGCGTGCCCGCGGGATTCACCGACGGCGGGTTGCCGGTGGGATTGCAGATCGTCGGCCCGCGGCATTCCGATGATCTGGTGCTGGCGGTCGCCCGGCTCGTCGAGGAGCTCCTCCCGTGGCCGACCGACCGGCCGGCAGGCCGCTGACCGGCCGATCCACAGAGGACTGCGGCACCAGCCACCCCACCCTGCGTGCCGGTCCCCGCTGTGCTGTGCTGGAGGCATGCGCAGAACGACTTTGGGCAAGAGCGGACTCGACGTCTCCCGGATCGCGTTCGGGACCTGGCAGCTCGGCGGTGACTGGGGCTCCTTCGACGAGGACGCCGCCATCCAGGCCATCCGGCACGCGCGTGAGCTGGGCGTCAACTTCTTCGACACTGCCCAGGCCTACGGCTTCGGCACGTCCGAGGCCCTCCTCGGCCGTGCGCTGCGCGACGAGCTGAACCGCGACCGCGACAGCCTGGTGATCGCCACCAAGGGCGGGATCAACCCGGGCAGCGACCGGCCCCGGGACGCGCGCCGCGACTGGCTGCGCAAGGGCGTCGAGGAAAGCCTGCGCCACCTGGACCTCGACCACATCGACCTGTACCAGGTGCACTGGCCCGACCCGGACACCCCGGCGGAAGAAACCGCGGCCGCGCTGCAGGAACTCGTCGACGAGGGCAAGATCCGGCACGTCGGCGTCTCCAACTACGACGCCGAGCAGCTCGCCGCATTCGACCGGACCCGTCCGGTGGAGACCCTGCAGCCGCCGTACCACCTGTTCCGCCGCGCGATCGAGCAGGACCCGCTGCCGTACTGCCGCGAGCACGACATCGGCGTCCTCGTCTACAGCCCGCTCGGCAGCGGGCTGCTCACCGGCGCGCTCACGCCGCACACCACGTTCGAGGACGGCGACTGGCGGGCGCACTCCAGCGCCTTCCAGGGAACGAACCTGCAGAAGAACCTCGAGGTCGTCGAGCAGCTGAAGAACCTCGCCGCCGAGAAGGGCGCGACCGTGAGCCAGCTCGCGATCGCCTGGACGCTGCACCAGCCGGGCGTCCACGTGGCGATCGTCGGTGCGCGGCGGGCGAAGAACATCGAGGACAGCGTTGCCGCCGCGGACCTCGATCTCACACCCGAGGACCTGACCCGCATCGAGGAGATCGCCTCGTCCGGCATCCAGGTCGAGGGCGCCAGCCCGGAGGGCGTCGCCTGAGCCGGGCGCGGACCGGACGGCGGGCGGGCAGCCGTCCGGTCAGCGCGCCGCGAACTCCAGCTCCTCCAGCGCGGTGTCCAGGTGGGTCAGGATCCGCTGCAGGTGCGGCACGGACCGGCGGCATCCGGTGATCCCGAAATCCAGGTTGTCCCCGTTGCTGGTCAGCGTGATGTTGAGCGCCTGGCCGTCGAGCAGTACCGACGCCGGGTAGATGCCGTCGAGCTTCGCGCCGTTCCAGTACATCTGCTTGCGCGGCCCGGGCACGTTCGAGATCACCAGGTTGAACGGCGGGCGCGTGTTGTTCACGACGCCGGGCACGGGGGAGATACCCAGCTGCGCCACGTTGATCCCCGACAGCAGCAGCGCCTGCAGCGGCGTCAGCTCCTTGAAGATCCGCTTCGCCTCGCGCATCGACCGGTGGATGGTCATCAGCCGGGCCGCCGGATCGGACCGGTCGGTGCCGAGGTTGCACAGCACCGCCCCGATCTGGTTGCCCGAGGCCTCGCCGGAGTCGGCCGGTTTCCGCATCGACACCGGCACCATCGCGATCAGCGGCGCGTCCGGCAGCGCGCGCTGCTCGATCAGGTAGTCGCGCAGCGCGCCGGAGCACATTGCGAGCACGACGTCGTTGCGCGAGGTGCCGGTGGCGGTCGCGATCGCGCGCACCCGCTTGAGCGGCCAGGACTGCGCGGCGAACCGGCGGGCACCACCGATCGGCACGTTGAAGATCGTCTTCGGTGCCTGCATCGGCATCAGCAGCGTGTGCTCCCGGAACGCCTCCCGCGCCACCTTCACCGCGGCCGGCGCCATTCCCGCGACCTGCTTCAGCGAACTGGCGCCCAGCCGCAGCAGTGACCGTGCGTTACGCGGCGGTTTGCCCTGCGGGAGATGACGCGAGCCCCACGGCGGCGGGCAGCTGCGGTCGTCCGGATCGTCCGACAGCGTGCCCTGCAGGTGCCGCAGCGCCGACACACCGTCCATCAACGCGTGGTGCACCTTGCTGTACATCGCGAACCGGCCGTCCTCCAGGCCCTCCACCAGGTGGATCTCCCACAGCGGGCGGTGACGGTCGAGCAGGGTGCTGTGCCAGCGCGAGGTCACTTCCAGCAGTTCCCGCACCCGGCCGGGATAGGGCAGCGCGGAATGCCGGAAGTGGTAATCGAGATCGAGTTCCTCGTCGCGCACCCAAGCGGTGTAACCGAGTGTGTTCACCGGGCGAGCGGGACGCTGCCGGAACAACGGCCGCACGTCGGTGTTCTTCACCAGGTCCTCACACAAGCTGCGCAGGTACGTGTGATCGGCGCCCTCGGGGGTCTGGAACAGTTGCAGCCCGCCCACGTGCATCGGGTGCTCGCGGCTTTCCACCAGCAGGAACATCGAGTCGGTGAAGGGCATCAACGGCATCGGTGACCACCTCTCCGTCCGGGCGGCGGTGTGCCCAGGGTCATTGAGTCTACGCGCACTGCTACCGCGCCGGGGACAATCTACGCTGAGGGGATGACCATCCCGACGGACCCGGAAACGGGCGAGTTCAAGCGATCGCCGAACCGCTTCACGGCACGGATCACCGCCGGCGGCGCGGACGGCTGGCCGGTCGAAGCGGGCCGGTACCGGCTGGTCGTCAGCCGCGCCTGTCCGTGGGCGAGCCGGGCGCTCGTCGTGCGGCGCCTGATGGGACTGGAGGAAGCGCTCTCCGTCGCGATCGCCGATCCGATCCAGGACGATCGCAGCTGGCGGTTCACGCTGGACCCGGGTGGCCGCGACCCGGTGCTGGGCATCGAGTTCCTGGGTGAGGCGTACCGCGCGGCCGACCCGGAGTACGACGGCGGGATCAGCGTGCCGGCGATCGTCGACATCCCGAGCGGGAAGCTGGTCACCAACGACTACCCGCAGATCACGCTGGACCTGGACACCGAGTGGGGCCGCTACTACCGCGACGGCGCGCCCGATCTGTACCCGGAGAAGCGGCGCGACGAGATCGACGCGATCAACCGCGCGGTGCACCGGGACGTCAACGCGGCGGTGTACGAGGCGGGTTTCGCCACGAAGCAGTCCGCCTACGACGACGCCTACCGGCGGCTGTTCGCCCGGCTCGACGAACTGTCCGACCGGTTGGCGGGGCAGCGCTACCTGGTCGGGGACACGATCACCGAGGCCGACATCCGGCTGTTCACCACTCTCGTCCGGTTCGACCCGGTCTACCACGGGCACTTCAAGTGCAACCGGAACAAGCTGTCCGAGATGCCGGTGTTGTGGGCGTACGCGCGCGATCTCTTCCAGACGCCCGGGTTCGGCGACACCGTGGACTTCGACCACATCAAGCGGCACTACTACCAGGTGCACGAGCAGGTCAATCCCACCCGGATCGTGCCGAATGGTCCGGACCTCGCGGGCTGGGCGCAGCCACACGGGCGCGCGGACCTCGGTGGCCGCCCGTTCGGCGACGGCACGCCACCGGGGCCGCCGCCGCGGGACGAGGTCGTGCCACCGCAGTGGTGATGCGGTGCCCTACGCTGACGGCGTGACGAAGACCGGCGCCCAGCACCTCGCGGACGCGCTGCTCGAACTCGGGGCCGAGGTCGCGTTCGGTCTTCCGGGCGTGCACAACCTGCCGATCTGGGAGGCGCTGGCGGACAGCCCGCTGCGGCTGGTCGGGGTGCGGCACGAGCAGACCGCCGGATACGCGGCGGACGGGTTCGCGCGCGCCACCGGCAAGCTCGGGGTCGCGATCGTGACGACGGGTCCGGGCGCGGCGAACACGATCGCCGCCGTCGGCGAGGCGAGGGCGTCCGGGTCGCCGGTGCTCGTCATCGCGACCGACATCCCGGCCGCGCTGCGCCGGCCCGGCGTGGTGCGTGGCGTGCTGCACGAGACCGGTGACCAGGCCGCGTTGTTCGCGCCGGTGACCAAGGCGGCGTTCACCGTGGATGCGCCGGAAGACCTGGCGCCGACGGTCCTGCGCGCCGCCCGGCTGGCGGTGGAGCCGCAGAGCGGGCCGGTGTACGTCGGGATACCGACAGACTTCCTGCGGTACAACGGTTCCCGCGGCCCGGACCCGGAGCCGACCGAGACGTTCCCGGCGCTGTCCGTCGGGGACCTGGACGCGGCCCGGCACATGCTGGCGATGGCCTCGAAACCGTTGATCTGGGCCGGCGGCGGCGCGGTGCGCGCGGAGGCCGGGCCGGTGATCGGGCAGCTGGCGGAGAAACTCGCCGCACCGGTGATCACGACGTTCGCCGCGCGTGGACTGCTGCCGCCCGTGCACCCGTGCGCCGCACCCAATCCGGTGCACGCGCCGGAGGTCGGTGTGCTGTGGGACGAGGCCGACGTGGTGCTGGGCATCGGCACCGACTTCGACGGGCTGATGACGCAGAACTGGGCGATGCCCCAGCCGCCGAAGCTGATCGTGATCAACGTGGATCCGAAGGACGCGGCCAAGAACTACCCGCCGGACATCACGCTCGTCGGCGACGCGCGGGACGTGGTACCCCAGTTGCTGCGGGGGCTGCCGGCGCGGCCGGGGCTGGGTGAACTCACCGAACGGCTGCAGCGGATCTCCGACCAGGTGCGCCGCCGGGTCCGCCGCGAGGAGCCGCAGGCCGCGGACTTCCTGCGCACGCTGGAGGAAACCCTGCCCGAGCACGCGATGCTGGTGGCCGACATGTGCATCGCCGGCTACTGGGCCGGCGGGTTCCACCGGGTGGCGGCGCCGCACCGCTTCGCCTACCCCATGGGCTGGGGCACGCTGGGGTTCGGCTTCCCCGCCGCACTGGGTGCCGCGGCCGCCGGGACGGGCCGGGTGGTCTGCATCAGCGGCGACGGCGGTTTCCTGTACGGCTGCGGCGACCTGGCCACGCTGGCGCAGGAGTCCTTGCCGGTCACGGTCATCGTCGTGGACGACGGTGGTTACGGCATGCTCCGCTTCGACCAGGACCGGGAGGGCCTGCCGCACCGCGGGGTCGACCTGCACACGCCCGATTTCGTCGGTTTGGCGCGATCGTTCGGCGTGGACGCCGGGCGGGTGGACGGGTTCGGCCGCGCGTTCCGGCGGCTGCTGGGCGAGTTCGTGCGGAGCGCCGAGCCGAACGTCCTCGTGGTGCGCGCGTCGTTGAAGCCTCCCGTGAACACCTCCCCACGCTGGTATCGGACGCCGAAGCCCGGCCGGTAGGCCACGCCCGCCGGCTCGCCCTACCACCCAGCCGCCGCCGAATTCCGAGTCGCGTCACGGCCGCTCGGAGCCGGTGTCACGCCTGCGGCTCTCGCCGAGGTCGGCCCAGTCGGCGCTTCCCTGCGAGGTGTCCTGTTCGTGGGCGTTGTGGCAGTTGTTCGCGATCCACCCGAGGACGTTGCCCAGCGCGGCACCGATGTCCCCGCTCTTCCAGCTCGTGCCCATCTGCTTCAGCCCGTCCTCGTAGATGTCGCACATCGAACTGCTTTGGGCTCCCCACAAGTCGACCCAGTCCGGCCCGGCCAGCACGGAGCCGACGGTGAACGCGACGCACGTCCGGCCATTGGTCTCATGCGATTTGCCGAAACTGTCCGAGTTCTTCTTCTCCTCGTGCTTCTCGAGGTTCCACGTCCTGCCCTGGGAATCGAACCCCTGCACCGGGGTGGGGCTCTTCCCGTCCATGATCATGCGACTGACTCGCGGAGAGTAGTTCCGGTCGTGAATCTCCCACCTGAGCTCGTATTTGTTCTTCTCGCCGAAGAAGTTGCTCCAATATATGTTCAGAATGGCGGTTTCGAGGTCGTCGCCGGGCTCTTCGAGCGGCGAGATGTTCACGTAGTATTGCACATGCGCGGCCTGGCCCCAGAACTCGCCGTAATCGGCGATGCAGTTTCCGAACTCGCCGGGCCGAAGGTTCACCGGTGGCTCGTACCCATTTCGCCATCCTTCTTTTTTGCTGGTCCAGGCGAACGGCCGGTACATCATCTCGCCGGTACCGTTGATCAGGATGAGATCGGTGACACAACCCGAGGTGAGGCCGCTCGCCGGCCGGAACTCGCTCAGACTGTTCAGTGGATACGTACCCATTCGAATCTCCCGTGTGATCACAGATCATCCGCTCAGCGAACGCCGTTCCAGTTCGTCAGCTCGTAGAACGTCCGGTAGTGGTTGCTGGTCTCGTACCACCGGGTGGGCCCTCCTGACGTGCTGATACCGCGCACCAGCCGGGTCCCGTCGCGCCCGCCCTGCGTGGTGGGGAAGAGCGTGAAGCTGTGGTAGGTGTAGCCCGTCGGCAGCGGCCCCGGGTTGCCCAGGTTGTGAAAAGGGCTGCCCTGCGTGGTGGCGTTGTTCCTGATGAAATTCGCTCGGTCCCGATTGTTGCCCTCGTTGAACTGACGGTATTGCGTCAGATCCCGGGTGCCGGATACCCGGCCGCCCTGACGTGGAATGTTGGGCGCGATCCCGGTATTGGAAGCGGCTCCGGGAGACCTCGCGTAACGTTGCGTTTTCTGGTTCGGTTTCCGCTTCGGTGGCATGTGCGGCCCACCTCCGTTTCGTGCCGATCTTGACAAGTCCCGGCGGTGTCGATCGCCGGTTCCCCAGCATTCGGCGAGTTCCCCTGCTCGCGCGGGGTCATGCGGACCGCTGGTGGAATCACCCGGCCAAGCGAAGGACTGGCGAGCCGCTGCACGCTGATGCGGCTGTCACCACCCGGCTCCTGCCCCGGCGTCGGCCGGGAAAGCTTGCCGGTACAGCGACACAACTTCGATCCGGTCGCGAATGTTTCGCACGTTTGGATCCCCGGAAACGGGGCCGAACTGAAACGCGCTGCTGTCGGCAGCCTGAATGGCTGGGAGGCCTGCCGGACGAGATCACCGCCGCCGGTGGGAAATCCGGCACGATCCACTTGCCGCTCGACCTGCCCCTGACGCACCGTGCCGGCGGGGGCGACGAGCTGTGGCGAATCAGCACGGTCCCGTCGCCGTTGCGCCGGCGGGGAGCAAGTGGCCGGACGGTCCGTGCGGACGGGCGAGTGAGCGGGCCACACGTGGGTAGCCCGGGGGCGGACGTGCCACAACAGGAAGGAGCACGACGATGTCGGCCCCGAATCCGATTCAGATGCAGAAGTTCCTGGCGGGTGTGGACTACCCGTGCACGCGTGACGAGCTCGTGGAGCACGCGCAGAGCCAGGGCGCGCCGGATGACGTGCTGGGCCACCTGCGCCAGCTGCCGGACCGCGAGTACGACGGCCCGAACGCGGTGAGCGCCGAGTTCTCCCGCACCTGACCCGAAAAACCGCCACGGCGTCGTGCGCGACCGCGCGGCGCCGCTGGCGCTGCCTGGAGGACGTGCATCACCCTGCGGGTGGGGATGACGGCGGCCGGTCACGGGAGGGCCGGGTTCTTGTCGGTGGCAGGCCGTAGGGTCTGCGGCGTGATGGATTACCTGAGCATCCCGACCGCGGCCGGTACGTTCGACGCGATCGCGGCCGGTCCCGTCGACGGCAGGCCCGTGCTGCTGCTGCACGGGTTTCCAGAGGCGGCGGTGTCGTGGGAGCACCAGGTCGCGGTGCTGGGCGACCGGGGTTTCCGCGCGGTGGCGCCCGACCAGCGCGGGTACTCGCCGGGCGTGCGCCCGGAGCAGGCCACCGAGTACGGCATGGACGAGCTGGTGGGCGACGTCCTCGCCATCGCCGGCACGTTGGGGTGGTCCCGGTTCGACCTGGTCGGGCACGACTGGGGCGGTGCGGTCGCCTGGTGGACGGCGTCCGAGCACCCCGAGCGGCTCCGCACGCTGACGGTGGTGTCGACACCGCACCCGGGCGCGCTGGGTCACGCCCTGCGCGTGGACGAGGACCAGCAGTTGCGGTCGCAGTACATGCGGGACTGGCGCTCGAGCTCGACGGAGCGGCAGATGCTCGCGAACAACGCCGAGGCGCTGCGGCGGATGTTCGAGTGGAAGGTGCCGGCGAGCCGGGTCGACGAGTACATCCGGCGGCTGTCCGAGCCGGGAGCCCTGACCGCGGCGCTGAACTGGTACCGCGCGAACCGGCCGCGGGCCGCGATCGAGAAGGTCGCGGTGCCGACCCTGTACGTGTGGAGCACGGAGGACGTCGCGTTCGGCTCGACCGCCGCGCTGGAAACCGAGAACTGGGTCACCGGGGCCTACTCGTTCCAGATGCTGGAGGACGTGACGCACTGGGTTCCCGAGGAGGTGCCCGAGGTCCTGACCGCACTGCTGCTGGAACACCTGACCGCGTTCGGCGCGGACCGTGCTTGACCTCCAGTTAGGTAGAAGTTCTACGGTCGGATCGTGATCAAGGAATACTCCGCTGAAGTACTGGCGGCCCAGCCCATCGGGGCGTGGAGCAGCGAAGCATCCCGGCGCGTGGTGGGCGCGCTCCGCGCCGCGCTGGCGGTCGAGGACCTCACCCAGCCGCATTGGTGGACGCTCAACCACGTTGCCGGGAAGCCGGGGGAGTGGACGCGCCAGGCGCTGGTCGAGCGCCTGGCGAGGTACGACGACCTCGGTATCGACTTCGACGAGGTCTTCGACGACCTCCTCGCCCGCGGCTGGATGACCGAGCGGGACGGGCGGCTGACGCTCACCGAGGCAGGGGAAGCCGGCCGGGTCCGGGCGCGGGAGCGCAACGCGCGGGTCCACGAACGGATGCACGAGGGTGTCGACACCGCCGACTTCGTGACCACCATCAACGTGCTGCGGCGCATGGTGGCGAACCTCGGTGGCGACGGCAACCTGCCGGACTGATGCGCGTTTCGGCAGTGGCTCGCGTGGCATCGCCCCGGGTAGCGGAACCCGAGGCGATGCCGGTGGGCGCTCCGCCGCTGCGGAAGCAGAACCTAGGCGGCCTCTTCCGCGCCGATCAGCGCGTCCCAGTGCCGCTGTGCGACCGGGCGCCATTCCACGTGCCTGCGGTGGAACAGTTCCGCGGCCTTCGCGCCGCTCCAGTTCTCGGGTAGCAGCCGGCCCGGCAGCCGGGGGTCGAGGAACGGGAAGCGGCGCCACTCGTGCACCAGCCGGGTCTGGGCGTGCAGCACCGCCTCACCGGACGCGGGTGCCAGCCCGGCGAATTCGTCGACGAAGTCCTCGTACCGCTCCTCGAGGGCGGTCAGGTCCCACGCGCGGGCGACCATGGCGTCCTCGTCGCCGACGCTGCCGTAGGCCGCGACGAACGACATCGCCTCGGCGTCCAGCCCCAGGTCACGCACGATGGCCTTCGCTTCGTCCTGCCTGCTCGGATCGGGGCTGATCCACACACCGGGCGTCGGTGAGCCGAAGCCGGCCCAGGTCAGCCGGGTGCGCAGGCTGTGCCGCAGGTCCCGCTTCGTCTCCGGCACCGACACCAGCAGCATGAGCCAGCTGCCGTCCCACGGGGTGTGCTCACGGCCGAAGCCGTAGATGCGCTCAGCGCCTTCGGTCAGCAGCCGCCGGCCCGGCGCGGTCAGCGACCACCGCACCCGGCGGCCGTGCCGTTGCGACACCAGCCAGCCTTCCGCGGCGGTGCGGGCCAGTGCCTGGCGGGCCGACTTCTCCTCGATGCCGAACATCGCGAGCACGTCGACCAGGGTCGAGGTCCACACCGGGCGGTCCCGCGGCAGCACGAATTCCCCGAGCACGGTCATCAGAACCGACCTCGCGCTCGTGTGACTGACCTCGCGCCGCCTGCTCACGGTGGGGCGGGTCGTGATGTCCGCGATCGCGCTCACCTCCCGCGAAGCCGACCTCGACGTCTTTGGCGTGCCCAGGCTAGCCCACCCGATCCGGCTCCCGGAGCGTGGTCGTTCCGCGCCGGACAGGTGACCGGTTTTCCCCGGAGCCTGGGAGCTCTCACCGATGGCGCAGCAGGGCCGTGGCGATGGCGACCTGGACCGGTTCCAGTGCCGCCTTGCCGCCTTCGACGTCCCACAGCGCGTTCTGCAGCACCCGGCCGAGGGTCCAGCCGGTTGCCCGGTTCCGGTCCAGCCCGAGGACCTCGGTCAGCAGGTCGAAGCGCCGGAGCACCGCGCGAGCAACGTCACCGGTGGCCGTCACCTCGTCCCACCGGCTGTCCAGCGTGGGCAGCAGGTCGAACCCCGGGTCGCCGGCCAGCGGTTCGGGATCGATCGCCAGCCAGGGTTCGCGTGTTCCGGCGAGAACGTTGTCGTAGTGCAGATCCCAGTGCAGCAGGCGGTCGCCCGGTTCACCCACGAGCTCGGCGACGGCGGACGCGCAGGTGCGCACCAGCCGCTGTTCGGCGGGATCCGCAGGGCCGGCACCGCACGCGGAACCTGGTCGAGCATGGCTCCGGCGATGTCGGACAGCCGTCGCAGACCCGCCGGGGCGGGCACCGCGGTCAGCCGCGCCAGCAGATCGGCCAGGATGTGGATGGCCTCGGTGTCGTCGGGGATCGCGGACAGGGGCCGGGTCGCGTCCAGCCGCTCCAGTAACTGCGTGGCGGTGTGGTCGTCGTGGTCGAGCAGGCGGACGGTCCCGTCGCCGTTCCACGCCCGCAAGCCGGCCGTGCTCCCGGCGGTCTCCTCCCGCGGCTGCTGGAGCTTCAACACGGCGGGAGTTCCGTCGGACCGGCGCACGGGCAGGACCAGCGACGCCATGCCGTACGCCGGCGGGCCGTCGACCCGCAGGCCCCAGCGCTCCAGGAACTCGCCGGCCAGACGGGGCAGCTCGGCGACCATGCCCGCGCCGCGGGGCCGTGCACGCCGTAAGACGCGACGAATCCGTCCGGCACGTCGACGGGGACAGGTGTGGTCACGGGAAATTCTCCTTCGTCAGCTCGAAATTCGGGCGCGGTGAACGAAGGAGATCGCGGAGGGGCCCGGGCACCGGGCAGGCGTCAAACCATGCCGCCAGCGTACCCGGGAACGATCACGGCCAGCGTGGTGACGCGCGGCCGTCGCGGCGGCTCAGGCGATCTCGTCGGCCAGCAGGTCGCTGAGGTCCGCGCCCGGCCGCAGCTCGGCCGGTTCCGCGCCGCGGCGGAACAGCCGCGCACCCGCCTGCTCGCCGCCGAGGGTGAGCGCCCGGTCTTCGCGGCGCAGCCAGGTGCCTTCCCGCAGGCCCAGCACCGGCACGTCGTTCTCCTCCAGGAACTGTTCGATCCGCTCCTCGCGGGTTTCGCCCATGTGGGTGGCGGACGGCGGCGCGTCCAGGTAGTGCGGGTTGATCTGGAACGGCACGAACCCCGCCGCCTCGAACGCGGGCGGCTGCACGATCGGCATGTCGTTGGTGGTGCGGATGGTGGGGCAGGCGACGTTCGTGCCCGCACTCGATCCGATGTAGACGGTCCCGTGCGCCACCCGGTCGCGGATCGGGGCGAGCAGCTCGCGGCGGTAGAGCTGGCGCAGCAGCCGGAAGGTGTTGCCGCCGCCGGTGAACACCGCCTGCGCGGAGTTGAGCAACCGGATCGGGTCGTCCTGGTGGGCGCCGGCGACCTCGACTCCGAACGGGGCGAGCGCCTTGGCGACGGTGGCCGTGTAGCCGTCGTGGTCGGCCAGCGCGAACGGGACGAACACCAGCCGGCGCACGTCCGCCAGCACCTCGGCCAGCGCGTCCGTCGCGTGCTCCAGGTAGCCGCGTCCGGGCGCGGTCGAATTGGACAGCAGCAGCAGACGCATCGACGTTTCCTTCCCGGCGTTCGCTCCCCGAATGCCTACCACGTGGGGTGCGCGGTGTTGCGACGGAAGTGAGCCCGGCCACTACGCTGGTGACATGGCAGGTGACGTGCTTCCCGACCCGTCCACTGCGTTCGGGCAGCGGGTGCGTGAGCGGCTCGAGCGCGAGCGGGTCGTGTGGCTGACCACGGCCGGCGCCGACGGCACCCCGCAACCGAACCCGGTGTGGTTCCTGTGGGCCGGCGACGGGTTCCTGGTGTACAACGCCGTGCACGCGAAGCGCTTGTCGCACATCCGGGACCGGCCGCAGGTGTCGCTCAACTTCGACAGCGACGGGCAAGGTGGCGACATCGTCGTGTTCCGCGGCCTCGCCCGGCCGGTCGACTCGCAACCGGGGCCGCACGAGAACCCGGCGTACGTGGCGAAGTACGGCGACGCGATGACCCAGATCAGCGGCAGCCTGGAGGCCTTCGGGGAGGCGTACCCGCAGGCCGTGCACATCACCGTCCGTGGAGTGCGCGGCTTCTAGCCCGCGGGGGTGCGCGGGCTCGGCCGGTCGTCCAGCAGGTCGGCGGGGTGCACGCCGAGCGCCTCGGCCATGCGGAACAGCGTGTCGAGCGTGATGTTGCGGGTGGGGCGCGGGCCGCCGGTCGCCAGTCGCGACCGTTCCAGCTCGGCGACGACCGAGCGGGACACCCCGGCCCGGTCGGCGAGGTCGGCCTGGCTCAGGTCGCGCTCCCGACGGAACCGCCGCACCCGTGTCGCCAGCGCGCGCAGCCGGGCGTCCAGGGCCTCCTCCATCGTCACAGCGGCACAGCCTACCAATGGTCGTGTTCTCCCTACTTTTTGTCCTTTACATGCTACCGTGCAGGGGTGAACAGAGAACTCGCCGCGCACGGTCCCGCCTACCTCTACGAACTCGTCGCCGACGACCTGGCCCGCCGCATCGAGAGCGGTGAACTCGCGGTCAACCAGCCGCTTCCGGCCGAACAGGTGCTCGCCCGGCAGTACGGCATCGCGCTCGGCACCTGCCGCCACGCCACGCGGATCCTCCGCGACCGCGGTCTCGTGCGCACGATCCCGTCGAAGGGCACGTTCGTCGTCGAGCGACCGCGGCGCACACCCGTCTACTGCTTCGACCAGCTGCTCGGCGTGGCGTGACTAGACGACCTGGTCGCGCACCTTGCGCAGCAGCCGCAGGTCCACGCGGGCCGGCTCGGCCGCCAGCCAGTCGCCGATCACCTGCACGAACTGGTCCGGCGTCATGGGCGGCGCGGGCACGTCGAAGTCCTCGTCGGTGGTGATCGCGCCGGTGCGGCTCGGGTAGACGATCAGCGCCCCGCGGATCTCCGCGCCGGGCAGCAGCGCCCGGAAGGCATCGAGCGCTTCCGGTAGCTGTGTCGCGCCGCCGCGGAACCGGCGGTTGTCCCGCCACAGCTCGCCGTACTCATCGGCCGCGTAGTGCCCGGGCAGCCACGTCTTCGACTCGATCAGCACCAGGCGCCGCCCAGCCAGCACCGCGTGGTCGATGTCGGCGAAGACCGAACCCGGCCAGGCGAGCCCATGGAAGATCCGCGCCCCCGGCAGCCGCGTCAGGTACCGCTCCAGCAGCTCCGCCGTGAGCCGCTCGCCCCACTGGTCCGGCTCACTGCCCGGGCTGCCGAAAACGACCTCACCGGCGAACTCCTCGTCCACCGCGCGCTCGGCCCGCACCATCTCCAGGTGCTGCCGCACCAGCCAGATCGCCACCGCCGACGCGAGCACCAGCCACACCGCGACCGCGAGTGCCCCCGCCATGATCGGCAGCACCACGAGCAGCAGCCACGCCAGCAGCAAGGCCGCCGGTGCGTGACCGGGTGCGGCGCGGTCTCCCGCCCGTGCCTTCTCGCGCGCCGCGTCCCACCACTCCAGCGCGTCCGGGTCGAGCACGGGCAGTTCGGCCGTGAAGCTCGGATCCTCGCCCAGCCGACGGCCCGGCCGGCGCGCCCGGACCGGGCTGGCGGTCGCGGCCGCGCGATCCAGTGCCCGGTCGTACGCGGCGCGCTGCAACGGGTCGACCAGCACCTCGTACGCCTGCCGCAGCGCCTGGAACTCGTCGGGTGAACCGCCGGCGTCCGGGTGCACGGTCCGCGCCTTCTGCCGGTAGGCGGACTTGATCTCCGCCGTGGAGGCATGCCGGTCCACCCCGAGCAGGTCGTAGTAGCCCTCGCCGCGCACGCGGTCACTTTATGTGGTCCCCGGTTCCCGCCCGCAGCTGGATGGAGTCGTGCGGTGACCGCTTCCCGGGCGCTCGACATCGTGGGCAGGCTCGGCTCTCGCACGAGCCGGATCGCCGCCACGCCGACCGGGCTGGTGGCCGCCGTGCCGGCCCGCCGGAGGCTCAGGTCAGCGAACCAGGATCCGCGGGCACATCCACCGCGTGCTGCCGCAGGGCTTCCAGCGGAACGATGTCCAGTGCGCGTTCGTGGGTCGACGCCAGCACCACCGGCGCCGCCACCCCGGCTTCGTACGCCTGCCGCCACCGCGCGGCGACGACGCACCAGCGGTCCCCGGGTTGCAGCCCCGGGAAGCCGTATTCCGGGCGCGGCGTGGACAGGTCGTTGCCGACGGTGCGCTGGTACTCCAGGAACTCCTTGGTCACCACGGCGCACACGGTGTGGCTGCCGAGGTCGTCGTCACCGGTGGTGCAGCAGCCGTCCCGGTAGTACCCGGTCATCGGATCGGTGCCGCAGGGCTCGAGTTCGCCGCCCAGAACATTGCGATCGGTCGTCATGGCAGTCCGTGCTGTCGTTTCCCATCGGCCTCGGCCAGAGCGTACTCGACCGGGCCGGGTTTCGGTGCCCGGAAAACCTGATGCGCGTCAGGCCGCCGCACCGCCTGGCGAGGTCATCGTCACCCGGTCCGCGTCCCGGCTCTTGCGGCCCAGGTCGGCGGTCGGCACCCGGTAGTTGTCCCGGCCGGTGAGCACCGCGAGCACGGTCAGCAGGCACAGACCCGCGGTGAAGGTCGCGACGCCGACCCAGTTGGCGCTCTTCGCCCCGGCGATGCCGGCGGCGATGGTCGGCGTGAACCCGGCGATCGCGAACCCGATCTGCGTGCCGATCGCCATGCCGGACAACCGCACGCGGGCCGGGAACATCTCGCCGTAGAAGGCCGGCCACACCGCGTTCGTCGCGCTGTAGACGACACCGAACATCAGGATCCCGGTCACGAACACCAGCACGTAGTTGCCCGCCGAGATCGCGCCGAGGTAGGCGAAGATCAGCACCGCGCAGCCGAGCGAGCCGCCGATGAACACCGGCTTGCGCCCGACCCGGTCCGCCAGCCGCGCCCACAGCGGGATCGCGGCCAGCGCGACGATGTTGGCGAGCACGCCGACCCAGAGCATCGGGGAGCGGGCCAGCCCGGCCGAGTTGACCGCGTAGGACAGCGCGTAGACGGTGAAGATCGTGCTCACCGCGGCGATCAGGGCTGCGACGACGACCCGCAGCACGTCGGCCCAGTGGTCCCGGAACAGCACCGCGACCGGCAGCTTCGCGCGTTCCTTGCCGGCGACCTCGCGCTCGAACACCGGGGTCTCCTCCAGCCTGCGCCGGATCACGAACGCGACGACGACGACCACCGCGCTGGCCCAGAACGGCACCCGCCAGCCCCAGCTCTGCAACGCGGCGGTGGGCATCGCGGCGACCGGCAGGAACACCGCGGTGGCCAGGATCTGCCCCGCCTGGGTGCCGGACAACGTGAAGCTCGTGTAGTACGCGCGCCGGTGTGCCGGGGCGTGTTCGAGCGACATCGAGTTGGCACCGGCCTGTTCACCGGCCGCGGACAGGCCCTGCAGCAGGCGCAGGATCACCAGCAGGACCGGCGCGAGCACGCCGACCTGCCGGTAGGTGGGCAGGCAGCCGACCAGGAAGGTTGCGGCGCCCATCAGCAGCACGGTGAGAACCAGGACCTTCTTGCGGCCGAACTTGTCACCGACGTGGCCGAGGATGAACGCGCCGACGGGCCGGGCCAGGTAGCCGACGCCGAACGTGGCCAGCGCGAGCAGTGTGCCCGCCGTGGGGTCCGAGCTGGGGAAGAAGATCTTGCCGAAGACCAGCGCAGCGGCGGTGCCGTAGATGAAGAAGTCGTAGTACTCCAGCGCGCTGCCTATCCAGGCCGCGACCGCGGCTTTCCGGGGCTTTCCGTGCTCGGCCACGTCACTGCTCCTGTCGCTCCGGTGCGGGAGTGTTAATGTACCGTTTGGTTACGTACCAAATGGTGAGTTAGCGGTCCGTGGCTTGTCAACCCGCGAAGGGAACGAAATCGTCAGTGCGCGGTCAGGTATTCGACCAGCAGGTCGCCGAGCATCTTCCGGTAGTGCTCGCGCCGGCCGGGGTCGAGCATGTCGCGTTTGAAGATCGCGTTGAACGTGTACCGGTTGGCCGTGCGGAACACGCAGAACGCGCTGATCATCATGTGCACGTCCAGGGCGTCCACGTCGTCCCGGAACGCCCCGGCGGCCCGGCCCCGGTGCAGGATGCGGGTCAGCACGTCCAGCGCGGGGTTGGCGAGCCGGGACAGCACCTCCGAGCGTCCGATGTGCTCGGCGTTGTGGATGTTCTCGATGCTGACCAGCCGGACGAAGTCCGGATGCGACTCGTGGTGGTCGAAGGTCAGCTCGGCGAGCTGCCGCAGGGCCTCGACCGGGTCGAGGTGGTCGACGTCGAGCTCCTGTTCGCGGGCGCGGATGCCGGCGTAGGCGCGTTCGAGCACCGCGATGTAGAGGCCTTCCTTGCTGCCGAAGTAGTAGTACAGCATCCGCTTCGTGGTGCGGGTCTTCGCCGCGATCTCGTTGACGCGCGCCCCGGCGTAGCCCTGGTCGGCGAACTCGCGGGTCGCCACGTCCAGGATCTCGGCGCGGGTGCGCTCGGCGTCGCGCAGGCGTTCGGCGCTTTCGGTCGGCATATCGGCACCGTAGGACTCACCGCCTGGTTCATCCAACACCGGCCCGTGCGAGAGGAGCCCCGGCCATGAGGCGAGGGATCGCGACCGTGTGCCTGTCCGGCACGCTCGAGGACAAGCTGGCTGCGGCGGCGGCCGCCGGTTTCGACGGCGTCGAGATCTTCGAAAACGACCTCGTCGTCTCCCCGGCCTCGCCGGCCGAGGTCCGGCGCCGCTGCGCGGACCTCGGCCTGTCGATCGACCTGTACCAACCGTTCCGGGACTTCGAGGCGGTGCCGCCGCCGGTGTTCGAGGCGAACCTGCGCCGCGCCGAGCGCAAGTTCGACGTGATGGAACAGCTCGGCACCGACACCATGCTGGTCTGCTCCTCGGTGTCCCCGGACGCCGTGGACGACGACGATCTGGCGGCCGCGCAGCTGCACGAACTGGGTGAGCGGGCGGCCCGGCGCGGGATGCGGATCGCCTACGAGGCGCTGGCGTGGGGCCGGTTCGTCGACACCTACGACCATTCGTGGCGCATCGTCCGGCGGGCGGACCACCCGGCCGTCGGCCTGTGCCTGGACAGCTTCCACGTGCTCTCGCGCGGCAGCGACCTGTCCCTGATCCGCACCATCCCCGGCGCGAAGATCTTCTTCCTGCAGCTGGCCGACGCGCCGCGGCTGCACATGGACGTGCTCCAGTGGAGCCGGCACCACCGGCTGTTCCCCGGGCAGGGCGCCTTCGACCTCACCGCGTTCGTCGGGCACGTCCTGGCCACCGGGTACGCGGGTCCGCTGTCGCTGGAGGTCTTCAACGACGTGTTCCGCCAGGCCGATCCGCACCGCGCGGCGGTCGACGCGATGCGGTCGCTGCTCGGGCTCGCGGAATCGCTGGGGGAGCCGGCGATCGCGGCGCCGGAGCTGACCGGGCACGCGTTCACCGAGCTGTCCGTGGACGAGACCACCGGGCCGCAACTGGCCGCGGCGTTGTCCGCCATGGGGTTTGCGTGCACCGGGGAGCACCGGTCCAAGCCCGTGCAGCTGTGGACGCAGGGCGACGCGCGGGTCCTGCTGAACGCGACGGGCGGACCCGCCGAAATCAGCGCACTGGCCGTGGCGAGCGCGGACCCGGTCCGCTCCGCGCGGCGGGCGGAGTCCTTCCACGCCCCGGTGCTGCCGCGCGAGCACCGGGCGGACGAGGCCGACCTGTCCGCGGTGGCCGCCCCGGACGGGACGGCGGTGTTCTTCTGCCGGGACGGGTGGCTGTCGGACTTCACCCCGACCGGGGCGGTCGGCGTGACGTCCGCGGGTGCCGGGCTGCGCGGAACGGACCACGTGTCGCTGACCCAGCCGTTCGACAACTTCGACGAGGCCGCGTTGTTCTACCGCACGGTGCTCGGGCTGCAGCCGGACCTGCCGACCGAGTTCGCCGCGCCGTTCGGCCTGATCCGCAGCCGCGCGGTGACCAACCCCGCGAACACCGTCCGGATCGCGCTCAACGTGGCCCTGCTGCGCCGCGGCGAGTGGGCGCCCGGGGTGCCGGACCCGCAGCACATCGCGTTCACCAGCGACGACGTCCTGGCGAGCGCGAAGGCGATGCGGGCGGCCGGTGCGCCGCTGCTGGAGATCCCGGCGAACTACTACGACGACCTGGACGCCCGGCTGGCCCCGCCGCCGGACCTGCTCGCGGCGCTGCGCGAGTACTCGGTGCTCTACGACCGCGACGAGCACGGCGAGTTCCTGCACTTCTACACCGAGGTGCTGGGGTCGCGGGTGTTCCTCGAGGTCGTTCAGCGGATCGGCGGCTACCGCGGGTACGGCGCCGCGAACGCCCCGGTGCGGATGGCCGCGCACCGGCGGTTGCGGCTGGCGCGCCGTTCCGGCTGACGCCGGGATCCGGCCGGTCGGCTGGGGAGTCCATTGAGGACGACCGACGCCGTGGGTGCGGCTGGTCGTGGTGTTCGCGACGCCGGTGGACGGTGCGAGTCGACGTGCGCGCCGAGGTCGTGATCGCTCGGGCGCGGGAGGCGGTGGCGGCCTACGTCGCCGATCCCGCGAACGCGGCGGAGTGGTGCGCGAACGTCGTCGACGTGGAATGGCGAACGCGGCCGCCGCTGCGGGAGGGTTCCCGGCTCGGCTTCCTCACGCGATTTCTGGGCCGCACGGCGCGCTACACCTACCAAGTGGCCGAACTCGTGCCCGGGGAACGGCTCGTCCTGCGCGCCGCCCGGCCGTTCCGCCAGGAAATCGCTTGTACCTGCGCATCGGTGTCCCCCTGCCGCACCGGCCGGACGCTGCACCACCGCGCCGATCCGAAGTTCGGCGGCCGGGTTCCTCGCCGGCAGCATCCGGCACGGGAACCGGCGGGACCTGCGGCGGCTGCAGAACGTCCGGGAAACCAGGCGCCGCTGATGCGCCCCTAGTGGCCGGTTGACCTTCACAGCGGTATGAAGCCCTAGCGTCGCATCCATGAACGTTTTCGTGGCCCAGCGGAACGGACGGGCGGCGACGGCCGAGGACCTGGCACCGCTCGCCTTCGCCGGTTACGCGCACTTCACCGCCATGCAGGTCCGGGACGGCCGGGTGCGCGGCCTGGACCTGCACCTGGCCCGCCTCCGCACGGCGTCGGCGGAGTTGTTCGACCGCACGCCCTCCGACGAACTGGTGCGGACGGCGCTGCGGTCCGCGATCGCGGCGGGACCGCGCGACCTGTCCCTCACCGCGACGGTGTTCGAGCCGTCGGGGGAGTTCACCGGCTCCGGCCGCGAACCCGAGGTGCTGGTGCGCACCGGACCGGCGGCGGTGCCTCCGGCCGGCCCGCTGTCGCTGGCGGCGGTCGAGCACGAGCGCGCTCTGCCGGCGGTCAAACACGTCGGCGAGGTGGCGAAGACCTACCACCTCCGCCAGGCACGCAAGCGCGGATTCGACGACGCCGCCTTCGTGGACCGCCGCGGCAGGCTGAGCGAGGCGACGATCTGGAACCTGGCCTTCTGGGACGGCAGCACCGTCGTCTGGCCGGTGGCGGACATGCTCGGCGGGGTCACGATGGGCATCGTCCGCCGGCAACTGGACCGGCTCGGCGTGCCGCAACGCGCGCAGGAGATCACGACGGCCGACCTGCCCGCGCTGCGCGGCGCGGTGGTGATGAACTCGTGGACGCCCGGCGTGCCGGTGCACCGGATCGGCGGTGTCGAGCTGCCGACGCCGCCGTCCTTCGTCGAGACGCTGCACCGCGCCTACGAGGCGGAGCCGCTCGTCGCGCCCTGACCCACCCGGCCGGCGTGCGACGTCGTCGCCGCACGCCGGCCGGGCAACCGTCAGTGCGTGCCGACGAGCTCGAAGTCCGACGGCCGCAGCTTGCGCGTCGCCAGCCAGTACCGCCAGGTGAACCCCGGCCAGATCGTCCGGTTCACGCCCTTCGCGTCGAGGTACCAGCTCTTGCAGCCGCCCTGGGTCCACACACCCTTCGCCAGCTTGTGCTGGATCTCGGCGTTGAACCGCTCCTGCACCTCCGCCCGCGGCTCCAGCGCCGCCGCTCCACTGGCCTCGACCAGCCGGATCGCCTCGGCGACGTACCGGATCTGGGACTCGATCATGAACACGACCGAGTTGTGCCCCAGGCCGGTGTTCGGCCCGAGGAGGAAGAACATGTTCGGGAACCCGTTGACCGTGATCCCCAGGTGGGTACGCATGCCCTCGGTCGCCCACTCCTTGTTGAGCTTGCGTCCCTCCAGCCCGATGATGTCGAGGTGGTCGAAGGCGTCGGTGACGTGGAAGCCGGTGCCGAAGATGATCGCGTCCACTTCGCGCTCCACCCCGTCGGTGCCGACCACGCCGGTCTCGGTGACCTCCGCGACGCCGTGCGTGATCACGTCGACGTTGTCCCGGTTCAGCGCCGGGTAGTAGTCGTTGGAGATCAGCACCCGCTTGCAGCCCATCACGTAGTCCGGCGTCAGCTTCGCGCGCAGCGCCGGATCGTCGATGTGCTTGTCGATGTTGGCCTTGGCGAGCTTCTGCGCGAGCTTCATCAGGCCCTGGTGGCCGTTGAACCCGATCGCGCGTGCCTCGAGCAGCCAGTACAGCAGGTTGCGGTAGGCGCGCTGCGTGCCGGGGATCTTCGCGAACGCGGCCTTGGCCCAGTCCGGCATCGCGTGGTCGGGCTTGGGCATCACCCAGGCCGGGGTGCGCTGGAAGACGTGCAACTGCTCGACCTCGGGCGCGATGGCCGGGATGAACTGGATCGCGCTGGCACCGGTGCCGACCACGGCGACGCGCTTGCCGCGCAGGTCGTAGTCGTGGTCCCACTGGGCGGAGTGGAAGGTCCGGCCGCGGAACCGCTCGATGCCCTTGAGGTCGGGGATCTGCGGCAGGTGCAGCGCGCCGACGCCGTTGACCAGGAACTGGGCGCTGAACGTGTCCCCGCTGCGCGTGGTGACGTGCCAGCAGTGCTCGTCGGGGTCCCAGCGCGCGCCGGTCATCTCCTGGCCGAACCGCGTCCGCGCGTACAGGTCGTACTTGCGGGCGACGCCGCGCAGGTAGTCCCAGATCTCCGGCTGCGGCGAGAAGGAGCGGCTCCAGTTGGGGTTCTGCTCGAAGGAGAACGAGTACATGTGCGACTGGACGTCGCAGGCGCAGCCCGGGTAGGTGTTGTCGCGCCAGGTGCCGCCGACGTCGTCGGCCTTCTCCAGGATCACGAAGTCCTCGCGGCCCTCCTTGCGCAGCTGGATCGCCATGCCCAGGCCGGAGAACCCGGTGCCGACGATGATCACGCCCGTGCGCGTGTGCTCTGCCATGTACCTTCCTCCACACTGAGCATTAGGTGTTACCGCGAGTCCATCTTACTTGGAGTAGGTTACTTCCGGTAGAGTCAGTTTCATGACCGGGCCGACGCGCCGCCGACGCATGCCGCGAGCTCAGCGCGAACAGCAGATGCTCGAGGTCGCCGAGGTCGTGTTCGCGGAGCGTGGGTTCGCCGCGGCGTCGATGGACGAGATCGCCGAGCGGGTGGGCGTGTCCAAGCCGATGCTCTACGAATACTTCCACTCCAAGGAGGGGTTGCTGCTCGCGTGCGTCGCGCAGGCCAGGGCGGAGCTCCGCGAGGTGACCGAGCGCGCGGTCGAGGGCTGCACCGATGCCCGTACGGCCCTGCGCAGCGGACTACGGGCGTTCTTCGTGTTCGCACGCGAGCGGCGGCAGGGCTGGTCGTTGCTGCGGCACGAGCTGGCGCTGATCGGCACCTCGGCCTCGGAGGCGCTGGAGGCGACCCGGCGGCAGCAGACGGACCTCATCGCGAGGCTCATGGCGCAGTACTTCGACGCCGGGGCGGGAGCGCTGCTGCTCGACGCCGCGGCCGAACTCGTGGTGGGCGCGAGCGAACGACTGGCGATCTGGTGTGAACAACACGATGAGGTGACACCCGATCTAGCGACAGATCTCGCCATGGAAATTCTGTGGCCCGGGCTGGCCCTTCGCGCTCAGTGATCAGACGTTCGCGCAGCTCGTTGCTCCATCTGGTCGTCACGCATCGCACATTTCCGCCCAAAACTTGTCACGCAGAGTTCTGTTGATGTATCGATAGAAGCTGACAGAGCGTTAAGCGAATGGCGGCAGAAGCACGCCCGATCGGATGAACACGATCGGCGTCATGACGGGGCTTCGGAGTGCTCCCTCAAAGTGGAGTTGCAGCCGAGAGCGGCAGGGGTGTGAGACTCATGGCGGTACCGATCACGGCGATCTACGTGCAGGAGGACGACGACTGGGCGGTCACCGTGACCGGTCAGGGCAGGAGTCTGACCGCGCGGGCGCCCGGCATCATCGCGGCGCGGGACCGCGTCGACCAGTTCGTCGAGGAGCTGGGCGAGGTGGCGAAGGGGGCCACCGTCGTCCACCTGCTCAACGGGAGTGCGCTGGAGTTCACCGCGGCGTACATGACGGCGCGGCTGACCCGGCCGGAAGCGGCACCCGTCGACGTTCCGAAACCGGCCGCGGCGGCGACCGCGGAGGAGGCACCGGCTGACGTACCAGAGCAGCCGGCGCCCAAGCCGGACAAGAAGCCCAAGGCGAAGCTCACCGCGGACATCGGGGACGCCCTGACGGCCGCGCGGCCGGCATCGCCGGTGCCGGCGGCCACCTCGTCGGTCAAGGTGACCGCGGCGGCGACGACGCCGGCCGCGCGGGCCTGAGACCTCAGCGGAAGAGCTTGCGCAGCAACAGCGTCGCCACGAGCGCGCCCACCCCGATCAACGGGAACTTGACCCTGGGGTCGTCGAGCTTGGCGCGCACGGTCGTCTTGGCGTTGTCGGCCAGCCGCTTGGGGCTGGCTTTCTCGCCCAGCTGATCCAGTGTCGACGCGAGCGCTTCGCGGGCCTTCACGATCTCCCGCTCGATGGTGTCCGGGTCGCGAGCCACAGGTCCTCCTCACCTTCGCAGGGCACAACCGTAGATCACCGCCTCGGACGGGCGGCACCGGCCACGCCGTACCGCGCCCGGACGATAGGCTGGGGCGGTCGGGGCCCGTAGCCCAATTGGCAGAGGCACATGGTTTAGGTCCATGCCAGTGAGAGTTCGAGTCTCTCCGGGCCCACAGTTAAGCTCTGACCACCGGCAACAGCATAGAGCTGACCGGCCGCCGCCGCGCGGGCGCGGGGAACGCCGGTCCCGCTGCCGCCGGATGTCCTCTGGTGCTCGTCATCACCCAGGACCTGTCTCCGGTCGAAGCCCTCCTGACCGGGCGCGGCGCGGCGGATGATGCGGGCCTCGCCGCCGGCACCGTGTCGTTCGTCGTGTCGCCGCGCCTCGCCTGATCGTGCTCAGCCGGACCGGCACGACCTTCGGGTCCGGTAGCCCTGGCGGCCGGTGCGCGTCGATCTTCCTCGGCTCCGGGTTCCCGCGCGGAAGCAGAACAATGTGGACAGTCAGGGCGGATTTCGTGCTCGTCGCGGGTGACCGCGCTCGCCGACCGACGCGTGCCGTCCTCGGTGGACGTGCGCCAGGAGATGCGCGGGCGGGTTCGGGTCCACGGCCGTCGTGTTCTCCTGGCGCCGGCACCGTTCCCCGCCGCCGCGGTGTTCTCAGCTGAACGCCCGGCGGGGAGGGTGTCCTAGTCGTCTTCGACGCCGGCGATGGCGTGCAGGCGCTCCAGCAGTTCGGGAACCGTGAGACCGCACAGCTGCGCCATCCACGTCATCGCGGAGCGGTCCAGCCGCACCTCGCGCGGGGCACTGGGCTGGCGCAGCCGGTCCTCCGCCCAGCGGCGCAGGGGCAGCAGCTCGGCCCGGTCGTCGGCGACGATGTGGGTCAGGTCCAGCCGCACCTTGCCCGGCTCGTCGGCGAACACCCGCCGGTGCACGCGGGCGAGCAGATCCTGTGGCAGCTCGTCCATCGCCAGGCACAGCTCCACCAGCCGCACCACTGAGCACTGCCGTGTGCCCAGCTCGTAGGTCGCGAGCGTCTGCAGCGAGATGTCGCTCTGCAGGTGCTGGTTCAGCTCCTTGCGCGTCCAGCCCCGGCGCCGGCGCAGCTTGCGAAGTTCCTCCCCCAGGATTCGCTGGTAGAGGTCATTGTCGATGTGCACTCCCCGTCCCCTGCTCTGACCTTGCGGCGCGCCGCACCCCTGCCCTGGTACGCCCGGTCGGACTTCAGTGGTGTTCACGGGTATGAAAGTCGCTGAACGCGGATTCCTTACGCGACTTTGCCAACTCGGTGTCGTTGACAGCGGTTATTAGGCCGAACGGGCTAACCCGGAAGTGGGTGCCCCGGCCGGGGGTCAGTTGACGCAGGTGATGCCGTTGGCGGTGATCGGCTGGTCGTCGCCCGGGGCCGGCGCCGGGTTCTCCGTGGGCTCGGCCGCCGCCTGCTGCGCCACCCGGTCCGACGAGGCCGAATAGTCGTTCCCGATCAGCACCACGAGATGGCCCGCGGTGACCGTCGGGTCCTGTTCGATGGTCGCCCCCGACCCCAGCGCGTCGGCGACCTGCTGGGCTGCCGCCTGGCCACCCGCGGGGTAGCGGACCACGGTGGACTTGCGTGCGGTGGTGTTCGAGGTCTGGCCGCCGGTGTAGCCCTTGCTGGTGAGGGTCTGCAGGACCGTCGACGCCAGACCCGCGCGGCTGGTGCCGTTCCGGACGTCCACGGTGGTCGCCGGTTTCGCCGGTCCGGCCCCGGTGGGCTGGGCGGGCTGGGACTCCCCGGTCGTGCCGCTCACGAACTTGCGGATCTGGGCCGGGTCGACCTGGATCGCCTGGCCGTCCTCGGGGGTGTTGTAGTCCATGTTGAGGACCGGGATGGTGCGGAACTCCAGCTGGCCGCCGGTGAGGCCCTTCATCTGCTGGGCGAACCCGATGATGTCCCAGCCCTGGTTGAGCACGACCGATTTCTTGACCGCGTCCGCGAGGCTGCTCAGCTTGCCCGGGTCGGCGAGGGTGCCCGCGGAGAGCACCTTGCGCGCCATCCCGGCCATGAACACCTGCTGGCGCACGACCCGGTCCAGGTCGCCGCGCGGCAGCCCGTGCCGCTGGCGGACGAACTCCAGTGCCTCCACGCCGGAGATCGTGTGCTGCCCCTTGGTGAACTTCGCGCCCGAGTACGGGTCGTCGACGTTGTCCTTGAGGCACACGTCCACGCCGCCGATGGCCTTGGTGATCTCGGAGAAGCCGAGCAGGTTGACCGAGGCGTAGTTGTCGATCGTCGAGCCGGTGAGCTGCTCGACGGTCTGGATGAGCGTCCTCGCCCCGGCCTGGTTGCTCTGCACCTCGATGGACTTGCTGTCCGTCTGGCCCGCGTCCTGCAGCTTCTTGCGTTCGGCCGCCTTCGCGCGCGCGTACGCGGAGTTGATCTTGTGCTTGCCGAAGCCCGGGATGGCGACGTAGGAGTCGCGGGGCAGGGAGATCGCGACGGCTTTGCTGCCGTCGTTGGGGATGTGGACGAGGATCAGGGTGTCGGTGTTCGCCTCGCCGTCGGAGACTCCGGCGCGGAGCTGGTCGAGGAGGCCCTCGGGCAGCGGGTTGCCCTGGGCGTCCGTGCGGCTGTCCATGCCGACCAGGAGGATGTCGCGGGCCCCGTCGGCGGGCTTGTTGCCGTCGATGACGTCGGTGGTGGTCAGTGCGCTCACCAGGCCTTGCATCGCGGCCCACGCGTACCCGGTCAGGCTCATGACCAGCAGGGACACCAGTCCGACGGCGATCTTCGCGCCGCGGTGCGACTGGTCCTGCTTCCGTGGCGGCGGGGGCGGTGGGCGGCGGCGGACCGGGGCGGGCGCCGCCCGGCCCCGGGAGGCCGGTGGCCGCCCCGCGCGGCTCGCCGGTGGGCGGCCCGCGGAGGTCCGGTTGCCTGCCGGCCGGCCGGCACGATCGGTGGGAAGGCGCCCGGCCGAGGTCCGTTCACCCGGGGTGCGCCGGACGGGGCCTTCATGGCGGGCGTCGATCTGGCGCGGCTGACGCGGCCGAGCGGGCCGGCCGGTCCCACGTTCGTTCCGCGGGTCGTCCACGCCAGGTACTCCTCTCGCGACCGTCGTCCACCTACTTGGCCGTAGCGTCGCACACGGCCCTCCCGAAGTGGCTCACAACACTCGGTTACGTGTTCTGCACCACCGCCTTGGCGGGAACGAGCGTGCTCGCCACCGCCACGAGCGCGACCAGGGCCGTTACGCCATGTACCGCCATCGTCACCGCGTCCGCTGCTTCCAGCAACGCCGGAAGGCACGCCAGCCCGGTCACGACCCACGTGCTGCGCGCCGCGCTGAACCCTGTCCGCACCGTGTGCAGCAGGAATACCCCGATCAGCAGCTGGATAAGGTTCTGAATCGGGTCGACCGGCAATCCGACGATCGTGCCGTGGTCGCCGCCCAACCGCGTCAGCGCGAAGCCGAACAGCCCGACCACCGCGAACCCGGTGCCCAGCACCGTCGCCGCATGGGCCTGCCAGCCCCCCGCGCCGAGGGTGTCGAGCACCGGAACGGCCCGGCGGGGGTGGCGCTCGAACCACCAGAACACCATGACCGCCGGGACGGCGAGCAGCGCCAGTGCGACCCAGGTGCGCGGGTCGGCGAGCCAGACCAGGATCGCCGACGGGTGGTCCGGCAGGTAGACCAGCGCGACGACCAGCAGCATCGTCGCGAGGAACCCGAGGTACAGGCTCATCGGCGCGCGCAGCGCCACTCGCGCCGCACCCGCGAAGCGGGCGGCGAGCTGGGTGATCGGTTTCGGGGCCAGCCCGAGCAGGGCGATCTGGGCGGCGCCGAGCAGCAGGACCGGCAGGGCCGGCGCGGACAGCGCGGGCGGCGTGCCGGGTGCGCCGAGGAGGTCGCGGCTGACCCCTCCGACCGTCGTGAGCAGGACCAGTCCGGTGACACCCGCCGCGAGGACGGCGGCCGGCACCAGGCGGTGGGTGGCGCGGATCCGGCCGAATGCGACCTGCTGGGCGAGCAGGGCCAGGGCGAACGCCGCGAGGTAGTGCGGGACGGCCGAGCCGAGGGCGTGGGCGGCCAACTCGGCCAGCCCGACGAGCACGACCAGGCCGGCGACCGAAGCCACGGCGGCGCGGCGGTGCAGGGCGAGCATCAGCGGGGTCGCGACCACGGTGAGCAGGTAGACGCCCACCAGCCACAGCGGGTGCAGCGCGATGCGCATGATCGCCGCGTTCGTGCCGTCCGGGATGCCCAGCAGTTCGAGCGCCAGCGGGACGAGCAGGGCCACGACGACGAAGATCAGGGCGGGCCGGAGGAGCCCGCTCGCCCGGTGGGCCAGGTACTGCCGGTACCCGCCGCCGCTGTCCCGGGTCGCGCACCATCCCACCGCGTTCGCTCGACCCCCGGCGAAGAAGAACACCGGGGCCAGCTGCGCGAGCCAGGTGAACGGCCACAGCCACTCCGGGCCGGCGCCGGCCCACCGCGCCAGTGCGATCGCGGATTCGCCGAGGATCAGCAGCACGAGACTGCCCACGGCGAGCGTGACCCACGGCGACAGCGGCGCCGGCGCGACGGGCGCGGGAGCCGGGGCACGGACGTGCCGCTGCTGGAGCCAGCCGCGGAGACGGAAGACCAGGAGGCACGCGATCACCGCGACCCCGGCGAGGAGCGGCCCGATCGGGTCGCCCACCGGCGGTCCCCAGCGCTGGTGCCAGGAGTTCACGACGAGGCCGGCGGAGTAGAGGCTCGCCACCAGGCGGCACTTGCGCGGCGAGCCCATCGGGTTGATGCCGCAGGTCGCGTGCATGTCCGTGGACAGCCGCTGGTCGAGCGCCGCGCGGATGTCCGGGCCGAGCGGGTGCCCGACCGCTGCGGCGTAGCGGAGCAGGTCGTAGCCCAGGTCGTGCGCCTTGCACGGGACCGCGTAGTCCCACTTCGTGTTGTCGTCTCCCCAGGGCGTGGAGCAGCCGCCGTCGACGTGGACGGCGCGGACCGTGCCGTCACGCGCCTGCATCTGGCCGGGGACGACGCCGGTGACCCGGGTGAAGTCCTTCGGCAGCAGTGCCAGGGCGGTCGGCTGCGGGCCCGGGTGGACCAGCGCCTCGATCGCCTGCTGGGCCGCGAGGGCGCCGCCCGTGGGCGGCCGCTGGTCCGGCGGGGTGTGCGGGCGCGACGCGACGAACCCGAAGGTGAGTACGGCCAGCGACAGCACCAGCAGCCAGGCGGAGGTGGCCAGGCGGCGGCGTACCCGCGGCGCCGGCCGGGCGCCGGGCGGGTGGTCGGTGAAGGTCGCTGGAGTGATCATCGCCTCCCAGGGTGGCAGGGGATCGGCCATGGCGGCCACCAGGGAAACCCCGGATCGTGGTTCCTTGAGCGCGCCACTCTAGTGGGTGACCGAAGGCGGGTCGGGGCTCTGGGGTTCGTCTGGACGGTGAATCGCCTGGTCAGATGGGGTGTGGCCGGCCGGGCGGCGGTCGGCGCGTACGAGTGGACACGTCGTGTAGGGGCGAATGCGGTTTTCGGGTTCTGGGTGAGTGGACCAGTGGTGCGACGAGGTGGTGCGGGATCGGTGCATTCGCGAGTGCCGGGCGTGGCGGCGCTCGGTGCAGGTTTCCGGAGTGGGGTGCGGGGCGGGGGATTGGCGCGGTTCGGCGACTGGGGCGTGACGAGGCCGACCGGTCCGGCGTTGCGTGCGGCTGGCATCGGCCGTGTGGGAGGTCGGCCGGTCGCGTCGGGTGGAGCAGCCAGACGCGGCAGCGGTGCTCGGGCGGCACGGCGTGACTGAGGCTCGGCACGGCGGTGCCAGGGCCGGGGCAGCGCGCAGTGGGTGTCGGACGCGGTGGCCGGGCTCCGGCGGGAGGTGCTCGCCCGTGCCCTGCGCCGGTCCCGGGACCGGCGCAGGGCGCTGTGGTGCTCGATGGGCGCGGGGACGAGCCAGGTGAGGGAGGCGGGGCGCGGTCAGGGGCACCTGGGCACGGCAGCGCGGGTCAGTGGCTGACGTGCCTCGCTTCCCGCGGAGGGCTCGCCGGGGGCTGCGGGGGGCGGGCGATGCGGACCTGGTTGCGTCCGCTCTCCTTCGCCTCGTAGACGGCCGCGTCGGCGGCCTGCATCAGGCTCGGGAGGCTGTCGCCGTGCTCGGGGAACACCGCGACCCCGATGGAGGCCGTCCGTTCGGACACCAGCGTCCACTCACCGCGCTTGTTGGTCGTCCTGATCCGCAGCGCCGCCACCGCCGCGCGGATGCGCTCCCCGGCCACTGTCGCCGCCGCCTGGTCGGTGCCCGGCAACAGCACCAGGAACTCCTCGCCGCCGAACCGGCCGACCACGTCGCTCGGGCGCGTCACCTCGTCCAGCAGCTGCGCGAGGTTCCGCAGCACGTCGTCGCCCGCGGGGTGGCCGAACGTGTCGTTGATCCACTTGAAGTGGTCCAGGTCGATCATCAGGATCGCCACCGGATCGGCCGCTTTCGCGGCCCGGCTCAGCGCCCGTTCGGCCGACTCGGTCCACCCGCGCATGTTCGCCACCTGCGTCTTCGGGTCCGTCCGCACGTCGGCCTGCAACTGCTCGATCTCGGCGAGCCGGTTGAAGACCACCGTCACCACCGCCATGATCGCGACCGCCGGTGGCATGATCACCAGCAGGATGGCCGTCACCGCCCCGAGACCGATCGTGATCGCCTCCAGCACGTTGTCCGCCGGGCTGCCCAGCACCGTCCGCGCGTTCGCGTTCTGCGGCGCGGCGAGCGCGATCACGGTGCCGATGTAGACGATCTGCACCCCTTCGTAGACCAGACCGGCCACCAGCATCCAGGCGAAGTCCACCAGCGACCCGCCGATGCCCAGCGCGCCCCAGGCGTGCGGGCCCAGCGCAACGAACACCTGGTGCGCCAGCGTCGCCGCCAGCATGTGGGCCACCGTGGAGTACACGAAGTTGTGCGCCGGCCGCCGCGCGACGAACCAGCGCTGCACCCGGACCAGACCGACGACCAAGATCGTCAACGGCACCGGGAGAATAATCGCGGCCGGAACGATCCACACGGCGGTGAGGTCGATGAGCACGCGGCCGCCGGCATTTCGCCGCCGTTCTTCCTGTCGCCGGGTCAGCTGAATGTGCGCCGTCGCGCCCGCGGTGAGAATCGCGAACCGCAGCCAATCGAGACCGCTCGGCGCGCTCGCGTTCACGAATGCGATCGCGAGCCACGCGACCGCAATCAGTTCGGAGACGAGCAGGAAAACGATGAAACGCTTCGGCCGGCGCCACAATGCCCAATTGCGGGGCATCATGGCGCGCGGCGTGCTCGACGCATCACTCTTTGTGTTCGGCTCCGCTCGCAGGGGCGCGGACTGGCGGGGCACCGAATTCTGCTCCTCGATGACCGGAACGCCCTCCCTGAGGTCCGGATCGCCGTGCAGTGTAGGCGATCGCCGACGCGTGTGCGGCAGAGGCACCGGCTCACCTTCCCTCGACATCGAGTACTGCCGCCGGGTAACTTTGCTGTGCCCGGAACGACGCCGGGTACTTTCCATCAACGGGTATCATCTCACCGCACGCGATGCGACGCGTACCTCCGCCACGAGCGGCCGTACCGACGCGACGCGTCCGGACCACAGGCACCGAATGGAGGTGTTCCTCGTGTCTGACCGCGACTTCTGATCCTGGGTTGTGAATCGTTTTCGTTTTCGGTCCCGAGGAAGAGGTGTTCGTCGTGCGCGACCGCGACTTCTGAGCCGTTGTGGATTTGTCATTGTGTCGGCCCGAAAAACGGGAGGTGAATGATCGTGCGTGACCGTGACTTCTGAGACTTCCGATCTTCCGAATGGACGCGTTGCTGTCAGTCCGTGCCGGTTGCATCGCTGTCCGTGCCCAGCACTCGTCCCCACGCCACGGCGAGGGGAACGCCGAGGACCACCCCGGCCGCGCCCGCGATCATGATCGCCGTGGTCGCCGTACCCGACCACTGCGCGAGCAACCCGCCGAACGCCACGCCGACGCCCTGCGCGACCCGCAGGCCGGTCCGGTACAGACCGCCGGCTCCGCCGCGGAGCTCATTGGGCACCCACGTGATGAACGTGGCCCCTACGGTGATGATGTACGCACCCGCCGCACCGGCGAGCGCGAGGACGCCCAGGGCGAGGACGAGCTCCGGCCGCAATCCGAACGCGAGCAGAAGTGCCGTCGGGACGACCGCGAGCACGCCGACCGACCGGCGGCGCGACGAAGCCGAAACGTAGCGGGACAGCACGAACACGCCCAGCGCGAACCCCAGCGGGTCCGCGGCCAGCAGCCATCCCACCGCCTGATCGGGCGCACCGATCTCGCGCGCCAGCGGGGCGGCCAGGCCCGCGGGCACCATCGCCAGTCCGACCAGCCAGGACAGGCCGAGCAGGACGCGCAGCCTGCGCTGCGCGGCCACCCAGTGGATGGCGCCGAACCACGAGCCGTCGCCGTCGCCGGCGGCCGGCCGCGGGCGCACCCAGTGGTGCAGGGCCAGCGCGCTGACCGCGAACGTCAGCGCGTCCAGTGCCAGCGCCAGTGACGGCCCGGCGGCCGTGACGATCACGCCGCCCAGCGCCAGGCCGGCCAGCATCGTGGTGTTCGTGGTGATCCCGCGGATGTCCTGGCTGCGCAGGTAGAGCTCGTCGTCGGTGAAGATCTCGCGGGTCAGCGCGTTCTGGGCCGCGTTGGACGGCGCGCCGGCCAGGCGCGCCAGCATGACCAGCACGCACAGCCACACGACCGGCGTGCCCGGGATCGCCATGACGGCGATGAAGCCGGCCTGCACCGCCGCGGTGACCACGAGGATCGTGCGGCGCGGATACCGGTCGGCCAGCTGGGCCAGCCCCAGCCCGCCGGCCAGTGCGGGCAGGAAGGTGAGCGCGTAGGCGACCGCGGACCACAACGCCGAGCCGGTGCGGTGGTAGACGGTGAGGGCCAGCGCCACCGTGGTCAGCTGGTCACCGAGCACCGACTGTGCCTCGGCCAGCCACACGGTGCGGAACTCGCGGTTCGCGAGCGCCGCACCCATGGATGGGCGAGTCGTGGTCTTCACACCTCTCCCCACTTCCCCCTCGTCGGGTGGCCGCCTGTGCTCACTGATTCTGTCGCTGCCCGCCCCGTTCCTGTGACCGTAGTCACTCAAATGACACGTCCCGCGACAATCAGTATGCCGCGAACCACACGCGAACGAACAGGAACAGCGTGACCGTATCGCGGGATTGCGCCCGTACGGCCGTAGACATTCTTACTTCTGGGTTACGACGAACGGTGGGCAGTTCCGGTGCCCGTGACCGGCGGCGGGGTCAGCCCGGCCGATCAGACGTCACTCGTTCAGCGCAGTGGGCGGACCGTTCGTCGGCCGTGCTGACCGCGGGGCGGTTCGTGCGCCAAGACTGGACGCACAGGCCAGGAGACAGCTGAGGACGGGCTGGAGCTCGGGGACTGGCCGGTGGGGAGTGGAAACCGATGAACATGCTGATGCAGGACCGGGCCGTCGTGGTCACCGGCGCGGCCCGCGGCCTCGGTGAGGCGTTCGCGGTGCACCTCGCGCAGGCCGGCGCCGCGGTCGTGGTCAACGACATCGACGCGGACCTGGCCGAGCGCACCGCGGCCAACATCCGGGCGCACGGCGGCCGGGCGGTCGCGAGCGGGCACACCGTGACCGATCCGGAGGAGGCCCAGGCGATCGTCGACCTGTGCGTCGCCGAGTTCGGGGCGATCGACGGCCTGGTGAACAACGCCGCGCTGAACTACGAATCGCTGCCCTGGGAGGAGGACCTCGACGAGGTCCGCGAACTGGTCGAGGTCAACGTCCTGGGTGTGATGTACACCGGGATCGCGGCGGTCAAGGCCATGGTCGGTCAGGGCCGCGGCGGGTCGATCGTCAACATCTCCTCCGGCGCATCCCTGGGCCAGCGCAAGCTCGGCGTCTACGCGGCGAGCAAAGGAGCTGTGGCATCGCTCACATATTCCTGGGCGCTGGATTTGGAAGATTCCGGCATCCGGGTGAACGCTGTCTGCCCGCTGGCGCACACCCGGATGGTCTGGAAGTCGGAGCGTTCCCTGCGCAACTGCCCGCCCGATCGGACGCCGGCGCGAATCGCGCCCGTCGTGCTGTTCCTGTTGAGCGACGACGCCGAGGGCATCACCGGTCAGCTCGTGCGGTGCAACGGGCCGCAGCTGCACATCGTCGGCCAGCCCTACCTCAAGGCGCCGATCCTGGAGCGGCAGACGTGGGACACCGAGACCGTGCGGCAGGCGTTCGACGAGGTGTTCAGCGCGCACCTCGAGGCTTACGGCCTGGAGAAGCGCGTCCCTCCCCGGCTCCGCAAGTGGACCACCCCGCTCCGGTCGGCCTAGGCGGGCAGGTCACGGGCGGATGACGCCTACTGGTCGGCGGTGTAGAGCGCGGCGATGTCCGCCGCGTAGCGGTCGTTGATCACCCGGCGCTTGAGCTTCAGCGTCGGGGTGACCTCGCCGCTCTCCGGCGTCCACGGCTTGGCCAGGACCTGGTACTTCTTGATCTGCTCGACCCGGGACAGCCGGGCGTTCGCCGACTCGACCGCGCGCTGGATCTCCTCGCGCACGGCCGGGTGCTCGGCGAGCACGACCGGGTCGCCGCCCTCGATGCCCTGCTGGGCGGCCCAAGCCGGCAGGAACTCGTCGTCGAGCACGATCAGCGCGGTGACGTAGGGCTTGTCGTTGCCGATCGCGACCGCCTGGCCGATCAGCGGGTGCTCCTTGAGCAGCCCCTCGATGCGGGTCGGCGCGATGTTCTTGCCGCCCGAGGTGATGATCAGCTCCTTCTTGCGGTCGGTGATGGTGACGAAGCCGTCGGCGTCGATCGTGCCGATGTCGCCGGTGTGGAACCAGCCGTCGGCGTCGACCGCGGACGCGATCGAACCGTCCTCCTGCAGGTAGCCCATGAACACCAGCGGGCCGCGCACCAGCAGCTCACCGTCCGGCGCGACCTGGATCTCGGTGTCGGCCAGTGCGCGCCCGACACTGCCGGCGCGGAACGCCTTCGCCGAGTTCGACGTGACCGCGCCGGAGGTCTCGGACAACCCCCACACCTCGTGGATCTCCACACCCAGCCCGGCGAGGAAGTACAGCACCTCGACCGGGAGCGCGGCTGCGCCGCTGGCGCAGAAGTGCACCCGGTCGAACCCGAGCAGGGTGCGCACCGGGGCGAGCACGGTCCGGTCGGCCTCCGCGATCTTCGCCGCCAGGTCGTCCGGCACCGCCGCACCGGCGTTGCGCAGCCGGTAGCCCTGCTGGAGCAGCTCGCTGGCCGCCAGCAACGGGCTGCGCCGGTCCTCCGGCAGGTTCGGCAGCATCGCCTTGAGCCCGGCGGCGATCTTCTCCCACACCCGCGGCACGCCGAAGAAACCCTGCGGGTGGACGCGGCCGAGCGCCGCCGCGACCTGCGTCGGATCGGCCAGGGTGTGCACGTGACCGGCGTAGACGATCGGCATGTAGATCGAGATCTCCCGCTCGGCGATGTGGGCCAGCGGGAGGTAGGCGATGTTCGCCGGGTGCATCGGGGTCTCGTGCAGCGCGTGCACGGCGTACGCCTCGAAGATCACGTTGTGGTGGGACAGCACCACGCCCTTCGGGTCGCCGGTCGTGCCCGAGGTGTAGATCATCGCGATCGGGTCCTCCGGGCGGATCCCCGCCCAGCCGTCCTCGAACACGCGCGGGTCGGCGCGGTGCAGTTCGGCGCCGCGCCGGCGCAGCTCGGCGAGGCTGACGAACCGCTCGTCGCCCGCCGGCACCGCCTCCGCGTCGATCATCACGACGTGGCGCAAGGCGGGCAGCTCGTGCAGAACCTGCTGCCACCGTTTCAGCTCGTCCATGCCCTGCAGCACGACCACTCCGGCCGCGCTGTGCCGGGCCACGTAGGAGATCTGGTCCGGGCTGAGCGTGGCGTACGCCGTGCACGAGATGGCGCCCAGGTGGGTGGCGGCGAGGTCGGCGATCAGGTGGTCGGGGGTGCTCGGCGCCATGATCAACATCCGCTCGCCCCGCGGTAGGCCCAGGTCCGCCAGTCCGCGGGCGACGGCCGCGACCTCGTCCCTGAGGGCGGACCAGCTCAGCGTCTCGCGGTCCGGGTCGTCCAGCGACGTGAGCGCCGGCGCCTCGCCGTACTCCGCGGCGTTGCGACGGAGGAGCATGGGGATGGTCAAGCCCTCGGCCTGCTCGGCGACGGACGGTTGGCTGGTCAACTGCGACCTCCTCGTGATCGGCTGGCGAAGACAACCGGAGCCACCACTCTATGTGACCGCCGACACAGGCGATAGAGAGAAAGGGACACGATGTCGCTGCGAGACGAAGCGGCCGAACTGGACATGCGGGACCCGCTCGCCGGGAAGCGCGCCGAGTTCGACGTCGACCCCGATCTGTCCTACCTGGACGGCAACTCGCTCGGCGCGCCGCCACGCGGGGTGGCCCCGCGGCTGGCGGAGGTCGTGGGCGAGCAGTGGGGCCGACGGCTCATCCGGTCGTGGGACGAGGGCTGGTGGGACGCGCCCGAGCGGATCGGGGACCGGATCGCGCCGCTGGTCGGAGCCGCGCCGGGTCAGGTCGTGGTGGGCGACTCCACGACCGTGAACCTGTTCAAGGCTCTGGTCGCGGGCGTGCGGCTGAACCCGGATCGGCCGGAAATCCTGCTCGACGCCGCGACGTTCCCCACCGACGGCTACATCGCCGAGAGCGCCGCGCGGCTGACCGGTCACCGCGTGCGACGGGTACCGGTGCGGGAGATGGCTTCCGCGGTCAGCTCGCGGACCGCGCTCGCGCTGGTCAACCACGTCGACTACGTGACCGGCGAGCTGCACGACCTGCCCGTGGTGACCGAGGCGTTGCACTCCGCGGGCGCGCTCGCGGTGTGGGACCTGTGTCATTCCGCCGGGGCGGTACCGGTGCCGCTGGACGCCGCCGGCGTGGACCTGGCGGTCGGCTGCACCTACAAGTTCCTCAACGGCGGGCCGGGGGCACCGGCCTTCCTGTACGTCGCCCGGAAGTGGCTCGACGTGTTCGACCAACCGCTGAGCGGATGGGCCGGGCACGCCGACCCGTTCGGGATGACGCCGTCCTACGCCGGCGGAACCGGGATCAGGCGCGGCCGCACCGGGACGCCGGACATCCTGTCGATGCTGGCCCTGGACGCGGCGCTGGACGTGTGGGACGACGTGACGATCGACCAGGTCCGCGCCAAGGGGCTCGCGCTGGGGGAGTTCTTCCTGCGGTGCCTGGACGAGCTGGTCCCGGACGCCGACGTCGTCACCCCGCGCTCCCGCGGCAATCAGATCTCCGTGCGCCGGCCGGACGCCAAGGCGACGATGGGGGAGCTGATCGCCCGCGGTGTCATCGGCGACTACCGGCCGCCGGACGTGCTGCGGTTCGGCTTGGCCGCGTTGTACGTGCGGTACGCGGACGTGCTGCGGGCCGCGGAGGAACTGCGGGCGTTGCGCTGACGGTCCACAACGGACAACAGTGGGCCGGGGCAGCGGGAGGGTTGGGAGGCCGCTGCTCCGGCCCGTCCTCTCAGCCCGCGGCGACCGGCGCGGCCGAGAATTTTCTGTTGGCTCCGCCAGCTTCACCGACGCCGGGCATGCCGACCAGGGTCCAACGGCCCTGTTTCAGGGGCTCCGCCGCCGGGTGGCGTAGACCGCGGCTTCGGTGCGCCGCGCGAACCCCAGCTTGTGCAACACCGCCGACACGTAGTTCTTCACGGTCTTCTCCGCCAGGTGCAACTGCCGGCCGATCTGCCGGTTGGTCAGACCGTCCGCGATCAGGTCCAGCACCCGCCGCTCCTGCGGGCTGAGCTGTGCGTACCGGGGATCGGCCGGACCGGTCCCGCCACGCAACCGGTCCATGACCGCCGTGGTCAGCTCCGGGTCGAGCAACGACGCGCCGGCCGCGATCCGCCGCACCGACCCGATCAGGTCGGTGCCGGACACCTGCTTCAGCAGGTATCCCGCCGCCCCAGCCATGATCGCGCCGAACAACGCCTCGTCGTCCGAGTACGACGTCAGCATCAGGCACGCCGGCGGCGGTTCCATCGCCGACCGGATCTCGCGGCACACGCCGATCCCTTCGCCGTCGGGCAGGCGCACGTCGAGGATCGCCACGTCCGGGGTGAGCGCCGGGATCCGCCGCAGCGCCTCGGCGGTGGTGCCGGCCTCGCCGACCACGCGGATGTCGCCTTCGGACTCCAGCACCGTCGTCAAGCCGGTCCGGACCAGCTCGTGGTCGTCCAGCAGGAACACCGAGATCGTCATCACGCACCCTCCGCACCGGCGAGTTCGGCCGTCCACACGAGTGTGGTGCCACGCTTCCCGGCGCGCCGGACGGAACACCGGCCGCTCCACCGCGCTGCCCGCTCGCCCAGGTTGACCAGCCCGCTGCGCCGTCCGGACTCGTCCGCGATCCCGACCCCGTCGTCACTGACGGTCAGGGTCAGCGACCGCGCGGAGCGGTCCACCGCGACCTCGATCGACACCTCACCGGCCCGCGCGTGCCGCGCCACGTTCGCCAGGGCCTCCCGCACGGTCGCCACCAGGTCCACGCGCACCTGGGCCGGCACCGCCGAGTCCACCGGACCGGTGAACCGCAGGCGTGGCGCGAAACCCAGCGCCTCCGTGCAGTCCTGCGCCAGCCGCAACAGCTCCGCGCGCAGGCTCCCGTCCGGCTCCTCCGGCTGGGTGAGGGAGAAGATGCTGTTGCGGATCTCCCGGATCGTGCGGTCCAGCTCGTGCACGAACCCGGTGAGCCGGTCGGCGACCTCGGGCTGCGTGATCAGCGGCCGCAGCCCCTCCAGGCCAAGGCCGGTGGCGAACAGCCGCTGGATGACCAGGTCGTGCAGGTCGCGGGCGATCCGGTCGCGTTCGGTGAACACGGCCAGCCGCTGCCGGTCCTCCTCGGCGCGCGCGAACTCCATGGCCAGCGCGGCGTGCCCGGCGAACGTCCGGGCCAGCACGACCTCGTCGTCGGTGAACGGCGACGTGCCGCCGACTCGCGCGACCAGCAGCACGCCCAGCGTCTCCCCGCCGACGGCCAGCGGCACCGCGACCGCCGAGTCCAGCGCCCTGATCGCCTCGGGCACCTCGATCCCCGCCTGTTCCCTGGCGACGTACCGTCCGTAGTCGCGCACCACCACCGGCGTGCCGGACCGGAACGCCGCACCGCTGGCCGTGCCGTGCAGCGGCACCGTCAGGCCGGCGAGACCCGGCGGGGCGTCCGCACCCGTCGCGACCACGTCGAACGACAACGTGTGCGGATCGTCCTCACGCGGGACCGCGACCGCCGCGGCGGAGGCGCCGGACACCACCCGCGCGTGCTCGGCGATCAGCCGCAGCGTGCGCTGCGGATCCTCGCCGGTCAGCAGGGCCGCGGTGACTTCGTGCGACGCCTCCAGCCAGCGCTCGCGGCCCCGCGTGCGCGCGTACGCGGCCGCGTTGTCGATCGCCATCCCGGCCGCGGTGGCCAGCGCGGCGACCGCCTCCCGGTCGGCGCCGGTGAAACCGCCCGCCTTGCCGGTGACCCGCAGCTCACCGAACCGGCCGCGGCCGGCGTGCAGCGGCACGCCCAGCGCCGGACCGGGCGCCGGATCGCCGGAACTGACCGGCGCGGCGTGCGGTACCTCGACGACGGCGTGCCGGGCGCCGGTGAGCGCGCGAGCGCTGGCGACGACCTTGGTGAGGATCCCGGGCAGACTGAGATCAGCCGCGATCCCGACGACGGCTTCGACAAGCGCGCGTGCGTCCGGTCCGATCACCGCTGCCCTCCCGGCGGCCGGCCGCCCGGCGGGTGTGCCTCCGGCGTTACCTCGTGAGCCGCCGCCCCGAGACTACGTCGAGCGGCAGCCTGATCCAACGGTCGTCCGCGGACGACGCCGGCCACGCGTGGCCCGGCCGCCGGGTGGCGTGGGCGCGGCCCAGCACCGTCACCCACCAGCCGGCCTCCAGGTCCGGGTCGAAGGCGTCGGCTTCGAACGCGACGACCCCGTCGCTGGCCGCGGCGAACAACGGGCCGGCGGCCGGGGCGGCGAACGACACGGCGTCACCGGCCAGCACGAAGCGGACCGGCTGGACCGCGGGCAGGCCGCGCATGGTGAACACGATGCGCCCGAAGCCGGCGGTGGCGAGCAGCTCGAGGCACTGCTCCCGGCCCAGCACTTCCAATCCGAACGGATCGAGCATCGAGGGGACCGGCCCTTCGCGCACGGGAAACGTCACGGTTGGCACGATCACCCGGTGCGGTCCGGAACCGGTAGGGCCATTGGACCCGGTGCTCAGCCGAGGACGGTGGCGGCCAGCTCGTCGGCCAGGGCGCGGGTCGCGGCGGCGACACCGGACCAGCGGCGCGTCAGGTCCGGGTCGATCTCCAGCGGACGGCCGTGCACGTCGATCACCGCGCCACCCGCCGCGGGCACGGTGACCATCGCCGTCGCCAGGTCCACCAGACGGTGGGTGTCCGAGCCCGGGTCGCAGAACGCGTCGACCGAGCCCTCCGCGACGAGCGCGCATTCCAGCACCGTGGTGGACAGGATCCGCACGCGCTGCGCCCGGCTCGCGACGCGCAGCCACGCCTCGGCGTTGCGCTGGTGGGGGCGGAGCAGGTTCACGGTCGCGCCGTCGAGGCTCGCGCGGCCGCTGGTGCGGAACGGCACCGGCTCGCCGGCGCGGGCGTGCCAGGCGCGGCCGGTGTCCAGCCACACGGTGAGCGCCTCGGTCGCCCGCCCGTCGACGGCGACGGTGCCGCCGAAGCAACTCAGCGGGACCCCGGAGGCGGCGTTGTTGGAACCGTCGACCGGATCGACGACGAGGGTGACCGCGGAACCGTTGTCGACGAAACCGACCTCCTCACTGAGCAGGTTCACGCGGTGCCGGTCCGCCTCCTCGGCGATCGCGCCCTCGACGATCTCGTCCACCCGCATGGTCGGGGTGCCGTCCGCGCCGTCGGCGACCTTCTCGGCCAGCTCGGCGCGTGTGTGCCGGCGGCGGGCGTCCCCGTAGGCCGCGCTGGCGGCGCGGGCCATCGCGGCGAGTGCGGGGTGGACGGTCGCGGGGAGTTCCGGGGCGGGCACCGGCCACGTGATCTTCGTGCTCATCACCGCCGATCCTAAATGACTTGCCCGGTCACGGCGGTGCGACGGATGATGCCCGCCGTGCAACCCCTCGACGAAACCCGGATCCGCAAGTCGTTCATCAACTGCTCCAAGGGGGAGGCGCAACGACTGGCACTGCCGCCGGGACTGACCGGACTGGACTGGTCCGAAGTGGACTTTCTCGGCTGGCGGGACCCGAAGGCCGCGCAGAACGCCTATCTCGTGGCGCCCTACGGTGACGAAGTGGTCGGCGTCGCGTTGCGCGCGGCGGCCAAGCACCGGAGCTCGGTGAAGTCGTCGGTGTGCGCGTTCTGCGGGACCATCCACGCGGCGACGGACGTGTCGCTGTTCGCGGCCCGGCGGGTCGGTGCGGCCGGGAAGCAGGGCAACACCGTCGGTACCTACGCGTGCGCGGACCTCGCCTGCGGGCTGTACCTGCGGGGCAAGCGCCGCCCGGCCGTGCACAACCCGGTGGATCGGGCACCGCTCGAGGAGCGGGTGGAGCGGATGCTGGCCAACCTCGCCCGCTTCCTGGACGAGGTCACGACCGACAACGTCAGCTGACGCCCAGCGGCAGACACGCCGCCCGCGGCGGCCGACACGCCGCCGGGAGCGGTGAACACGGCGCCGGGAGGGGCGAACACGGCGCCCGGGGCGGTGAACACGCCGCCGGGAGCGGTGAACACGGCGCCCGGGGCGGTGAACACGGCGCCCGGGGCGGTGAACACGGCGCCCGGGGCGGTGAACACGCCGCCGGGAGCGGCGAACGCGCCGCCGGGAGCGGCGAACACGGCGCCCGGGGCGGCGAACACGCCGCCCGGAGCGGCGAACACGCCGCCCGGAGCGGTGAACACGGCGCCCGGAGGGGCGAACACGCTGCCCGGGGCGGTGAACACGCCGCCGGGAGGGGCGAACACGCTGCCCGGGGCGGCAAACACGGCGCCGGGAGGGGTGAACACGCCGGGTGGGCGGCGTGTTCACCGCTCGGGTGTCAGCTGACGATCGGGAGGGACAGCGGGCGCCGCACGGCCTGGGCGACCCCGTCGGAGGCCAGCGCCGCCGCCACCCGGTCCGGGGACGGGCGGCCGTAGGTCGTGGTCCGCTGGACCAGCGGGCGGCCGATCGGCTCGACCATCGCTGCCAGCTCGCTGATCGTCTTGTACGAGCCGTTGTCCGCGCCGGCCATGCGGCTGATGGTCTCCTCCATCAACGTGCCGCCGAGGTCGTTGACCCCGCCGTTCAGCACGTCGCGGCAGGTGTCCTCACCAAGCTTCACCCACGAGCACTGGATGTTGTCGATCAGTCCGTGCAGCAGGATCCGCGACAGCGCGTGCACCGCCCGGTTCTCCCGCTTGGTCGGGCCCGGCCGGGACAGCCCGGCCAGGTAGATCGGCGAGTTCTGGTGGATGAACGGCAGCAGCACGAACTCGGTGAACCCGCGTCGCCCGGTCCTCTCCAGCGCCCGCCGCTGCAGGTCGGCGATCAGCTTGATGTGCCCCACCCAGTGCGCCGGCGTGTCCACGTGCCCGTACATCATCGTCGAGGTCGTCGGGATGCCCAGCTCGTGCGCCGTCGAGACCACCTCGATCCAGCTCGACGTCGGCAGCTTGCCCTTGGTCAGCACCCACCGCACATCGTCGTCGAGGATCTCCGCCGCAGTGCCGGGCAGCGAGTCCACACCGGACTCGTGTGCGCGCGTCAGCCAGTCGCGGATGGACAGGTTCGTCCGGGACGCGCCGTTGACCACCTCCATCGGGCTGTAGGAGTGCAGGTGGATGTCCGGCTGCCGCCGCTTCACCTCGGCCGCGAGGTCGAAGTACGCGGTGCCGGGCATGTCCGGGTGGATGCCGCCCTGCATGCAGATCTCCGTCGCCCCGGCCTCCCACGCCTGGTCGACCCGGTCGCCGACCTGGGACAGCGACAACGTGTAGGCGTCGGCGTCGGTGCGCCGCTGGGCGAACGCGCAGAACCGGCAGCCGGTGTAGCAGACGTTGGTGAAGTTGATGTTGCGGGTGACGACGAACGTGACTTCGTCGCCGTTGACGTCGCGGCGCAGGCCGTCGGCCAGCGAAGCCAGCGCCGTCAGCTCGGCGCCGTCCGCGTGCAGCAGGGCCAGCGCGTCCTCATCGGACAGACCGGCCGGGTCGCGTTCCGCGCGGCGCAACGCTTCCGCGATGTCGGTGTCCATCCGGCGTGGCGCGGTCGGCACCTTCTCCGCCAGTTCTTTCCAGTCGCCGTAGACGGAGTCGAAGTCGCTGCGCCGGTCCTCGGTGCGTCCGGTGGTGTCCACCTCGACGTGCAACTCCGTCCGGCCGGTACCGGCCTGGTCCTGCCAGCCGCCGTCCGGCTCCTGCCACGGCCGGCCCTCCAGCACCGCGTCCTCGCGCGCCAGCCCGGTCTGCGGATCGGCCAGCGCCGCGACGTGCCCGGCCACGCGCGGGTCCAGCCAGGGCTCACCGGCGAGCAGGTACTCCGGGTAGATCGTGAGCCGCTCGCGCAGCGTGTAGCCGGCCCGCTCGGTCTGCCGGGCCAGTTCGTCGATCTGCGGCCACGCGCGCTCGGGGTTGACGTGGTCCGGGGTGAGCGGGGACACCCCACCCCAGTCGTCGATGCCCGCGCGGATCATCAGGTCGTACTGGCTGCCGATCAGGTTCGGCGGTGCCTGGATGCGCATCTTCGGGCCGAGCACGAGGCGCGCGACGGCGATCGTGGCGGCGAGCTCCTGCAGGTCGGCGTCGGGGGTGGCGCGCATCTTGGTGTCCGGCTTGGCGCGGAAGTTCTGCACGATGACTTCCTGGATGCCGCCGTACTGCCGCGCCACCTTGCGCATGGCGAACAGCGCGTCCGCGCGTTCTTCGTAGTTCTCGCCGATCCCGATCAGGATGCCGGTCGTGAACGGCACCGACGAGCGGCCGGCGTCCTCCAGCACCCGCAGCCGCACGGCCGGGTCCTTGTCCGGCGAACCGTAGTGCGGACCGCCGCGCTCGCTCCACAGCCGGGTCGCCGTGGTCTCCAGCATCATCCCCATCGACGGTGCCACCGGCTTGAGCCGCTGGAAGTCCTGCCAGGTCAGCACGCCGGGATTGAGGTGGGGCAGCAGACCGGTCTGCTCGAGCACCAGGATGGCCATCGCGCGCACGTAGGACAGCGTGTCGTCGTAGCCGTGCGCGTCGAGCCACTCGCGGGCCTGCTTCCAGCGGTCCTCCGGCCGGTCGCCGAGGGTGAACAGCGCCTCCTTGCAGCCCATCGCCGCGCCCTGCCGGGCGATCTCCAGCACCTCGTCCGGCGACAGGAACGGGGCGTCCAGTTTGCCCGGAACAGTCGCGAACGTGCAGTACCCGCACCGGTCCCGGCACAGCCGGGTGAGCGGGATGAACACCTTGCGGCTGTAGGTGATGATCCCGTCGCGGCCGGCCTCGGCCAGCCCGGCGTCGCGGATCCGGGAGGCGTGCTCGGACAGCGTGCGGAGGTCTTCGTCGCGCGCGTGCAGCAGCACGGTCGCCTCGGTGACGTCGAGGGTCTTGCCGTCGCGGGCACGGGCCAGCGCGCGGCGCATCGCGGAGGCGGTGGGAGCGGATGCCATACTGGAAACGCTAGGACCGGCGTCCCCGGACCTGCCAGGACCCGGCCGCGCAAGATCGGCCACACCGCACCGGCGGCACCCTGTTTGCGCTGCTCACCGTGGCCGGGGTCATTGCGCCGCGGGGCGCGCGAGCGTATTACCTAAAGTGTGGCTTCGGTGATCGGCAAGCGGGTCGGCGGCAGGACCTACTACTACCTCGCGAAGACCGAGCGGGTGAACGGCAAGCCGAGGATCACCTCGCAGCGTTACCTCGGTACCGCCGAGGACATCGCGGCCGGCCTGGACGGCGCGGCCGGTTCCCCCGACGGCACGTGGCACCTCGCGTTCGGTGACGTCGCCGCCGTCTGGTCGACCCTGGAGCGGCTCCAGGTGCGTGCCGCGATCGACGAGGCACTGGGTGCGCGCAGCGTGCCGATCGGCACCTACCTCGCGCTGGCGGTGCTGCACCGGGCGACGGCGCCGGGTACGGATCTGGCGCAGTGGTGGGCGGAGAGCGCAGCGAGCCGGTTCGTGCGGCCCCGCGTTCCGGCGGCCGCGGTGCACGACGACGAGTTCTGGCGGGCGACGCGGCGGTTGACCCGGCCGCAGCTGGAGCGGGTCGAGGACGCGGTGGCGGCGCGGGTGCGGGCGCACGTGGGGGAGCCGATCCTGCTCGCGGTGGACGTGCCCAACTTCGCGACGTACGCCGAATCGGAGACCGCGGCGGCGTCACCGGCGGGACTGAGCACGGTGGTCACGCGCGACGGCGCGATCCCGCTCGCCTCGGCGGTCTACCGGCGCGAGGGTGCGGTGCCGTTCGGGGTGGCGGCGGACCGGCTGGCCGGGCGCGTGTCCGGGCCGGTGACGCTGGTGTTCGAGACCGGCCAGCACGCGCAGCTCGACCTGGACGACGGCCGGCACTTCGTCGGCGCGGTGCCGCTGGGGGACCACCCGGAGCTGCTGGCGCGCCCGGCGTCGGCGCGGCGGCCGGTGGAGCCGGGCCGCTTCGCCGGGGTGACGGCCCTGGACACGCACGCGACGGTGTCCGGCGCGGTCCGCCGGGTGATCCTCACGCATTCGGCGAAGCTGCACGCGGCGCAGGCGCGCGGGTTCGCGCAGGCGCTGAGCAGCGCGACGCGGCAGCTGGACGGCCTCGCGCTCGCGCTGGCTGCCGGCACCAACCGCCGACCACGCGACCAGGTGCTGACGGAGATCGCCCGCATCACCCGGGTGCGCTGGGTGGACCGGGTGGTGCCGACCCGGCTTACCGGCACCCGTCCGGCGGAGCTGCGCCTGGAGTGGCGGGTCGACGAGAAGGCCCGGTCGCGGCTGGACGAGGAGTACTTCGGCAAGCAGCTGCTGGTGACCGACCACGACTGGCCGGTCGCCGACGTCATCACCGCCTACCGCGCGCGCTACCACCTGGACTCGACGTTCCGGCAGCTCAACGGCCCGTTCGTGGCGGCGACCGCGCCGCGACGGCACTGGACCGAACACCGGATCGCGGTGCACTCCCTGGTGAGCGTGCTGGCGACCGCGGTGACGCACGTCATGCGGCAGGAGGCCGACCGCGCCGGGCTCGACCTGTCCGTGCGTGAGTTGCTGGACCTGCTCTCGCGAATCGGCGAGACGGTGCTGCGCTACCCCTCGACCGGCGGGCGCCCGCGCACCCGGCGGTTGCTCACCTGCCGGGACGAGGTGCAGCAGAAGCTGTTCGACCTGTTCGATCTGGGGGCCTACGCACCCTGAGCGGTCACTCCTCGGTGAGCAGCCCGCGTTCGCGGACGGCCGGGATCGACAGCGAGCGGTAACCGGCCTCGTCGAACAACACGGTGACCTTCTCCGCCTCCCGGCGGACCACCTGGCCGATGCCCCACTCGGCGTGCCGGACCGAGGCGCCCGGCTGGAACTCGCCGTCGGCCGCGACCTGCTCGGCGGCGGTGCCGGCGTCGCAGGTGTCGCAGAACCCGCACGGCTCCGCCAGGGTCTCGCCGAAGTAGCCGAGCAGGAACTGGCGGCGGCACGCGGTGGTTTCGGCGTACTCGCGCATCACCTCGACCCGGGACCGGTCCAGCTTCCGGCGCCGCTGCGACACCTCGGCCGCGCGTTCGGCCGCTTCCGCCGGACCGGTGCCGGTGTAGCTGAACCTGCCCTGTGCGGTCTCCTCGACCAGCCCGGACTGCTCCAGCAGGTTCAGGTTGTTCATGGCGCGCCGGTGCGACTGCTGCACCTCGCCGTCGATCTCCTGCGGGCTGGCCGGGCCGTGCTGCTCGCGGAGCGTCTCCGCGAGCTCCTGGACACCCTTGTCGTCGAACGGCCGTGCGGTGAGGAACTTCTGCAGGCCCAGGTCCTCGGGCCGGTAGAACAGCTGCGCGTCGGCGCGCTCACCGTCCCGGCCGGCGCGGCCGATCTGCTGGTAGTAGGAGTCCACCGAGTCCGGCACCGAGGCGTGCACCACGAAGCGGACGTTCGGCTTGTCGATGCCCATGCCGAACGCCGAGGTCGCCACCACCACCTCCACCCGGTCGGCGAGGAAGTCCTCGTGCACGCGCTTGCGGTCGGCCGCCTTCATCCCGGCGTGGAAGGCGACCGCGCCCAGCTCCTCCGCGTAACGTTCGCTGTCCTTGCGGGTCGCCGCGTACACCAGACCGGGTTTGGGTGCCTCCCGGACCCAGCGCAGGACGGCGTTGCGCTTGTCCTCCTCGGTGGTGGAGCGGTGCACCGCGAGGTAGAGGTTCGCGCGGTCGAAGCCGGAGACCACGCGCACCGGGTCACGCAACCCGAGGTGCTCCACGATGTCGTCCCGCACCGGCCCGCCCGCGGTGGCGGTCATCGCGAGCACCCGCGGACGCCCGAGCCGCTCGATGACGTGCCCGAGGCGCAGGTAATCGGGACGGAAGTCGTGCCCCCAGGACGAGACGCAGTGCGCTTCGTCCACCACGAACAGGCTCGGCCGGATCTCCGCCAGCTGCTCCAGGACCTCGTCCTTGGCGAGCTGTTCGGGCGCGAGGAACAGGTACTCGGCGTCGCCCTCGGTCACCGCGTCCCAGGCTTTGGTCGTGGTGCGCGCCGGCTGGGCGGAGTTGACCGCGACCGCGTCCGGCGCCTCGCTGTCCGCGATCTGCCCGACCTGGTCCCGCTGCAAGGCTGTCAGCGGTGACACCACCAGCGTCGGCCCGTCCAGCAGCAGCGCGGGAACCTGGTAAATGGCGGACTTGCCGGACCCGGTCGGCATGACGGCGAGCACGTCGCGGCCGTCGAGCAGGGCCGCCATCGCGGTCAGCTGGTCCTCGCGCAGGTCCGGCCAGCCGAAGGTTTCCCGTGCGGCGCGGCGGAGTTCGTCGTGTCTGGACACCGGCGGGGTGTTCCCCCTCGGGTCGGGCGGAAACGTCTACGCTGCGGGGCATGCTGGTGGGATATCGCGCACGGGACGAGGTCGAGCGCGCCGACGTGGCGCGCATCCGGGAGTTGCTGGCCGCGACGGCGGATCCGTTCGCACGGGACACGCCGTTGCACGTCACGGGGTCCGCGGTGATCGTGCACCCGGGCACGCGGCGCGTGCTGCTGCGCTGGCACGAACGCCAGCAGGCGTGGCTGCAGGTCGGCGGCCACGGCGATCCGGGCGAGACCGATCCGCTCGCCATCGCGTTGCGGGAAGGGCGCGAGGAGACCGGACTGGGCGATCTGGTGCCGTGGCCGACGGCCGACCTGCTGCACGCGGTGGTCGTGCCGGTGCCGGCCAAGGGCGCCGAGCCCGCGCACGAGCACGCGGACCTGCGGTACGTGCTGGCCACCGGACAGCCGGACGCGGCGCGCCCGGAGAAGCCGGACGCGCCGCTGAAGTGGCTCCCGCTCGACGAGGCGATCGACACCGTCTCGGAGGACAACGTGCGGGAAACCCTGCGCCGCGTGCGTGAGCGGTTCTAGGGACGGCCGCGGTTCGGGGTCTGGCCGGCGACACCGTGCCGCAACGGGGTGGTCGGCTCGGCCGCGGTCTGCTCCTTCGCCGGTGAGCCACCGGGGTGGGCCGTGACCTCGGGAATGGCCGTGTGCTGACCGCCGGAGGGTTCGGCGCCGTCGTCGAGCTGTTGTTTGCGCATGCGCATCAGCTCGAGTACCGGCAGCCGGTTGGCGTGCTGCAGCTCGTAGGACATCAGCCGGTCGAGCTGTTCGGCGTCCAGCGACCGGATGCGGTGCTGCAACGCGGCCAGGGGCAGCTCGTCGTATTCGGGCAGCGGTAGTTCGGACATGCGCATGGCCTACCCGGGCGGCGGCCGCGCAAACCGTTGGACGCGGCCGCGCCGGGTAGGCGGCGCGGAAGACATGCCGGGCCTGTGCCGGGGAATGCGAGAAGCACGCCGAGCACCACGAACACTGCGCGGTCTGCGCCGACGCCTGCCGCAGCTGCGAGGATGCCTGCCAGCAGCTGCGCGCGCACCTAGGCTGACAGCCACACGGCCGAATCGGGGGCCAGTTCGCCGCCGGGATCGCCGGGTTCGCTGGCGAGGAGCACCTTCCGGTGGGGCGGCAGCGCGACCGGCACCGGGCCGAGGTTGACCACGCACACCACGCCGGGCTCGCGGCGGAACGCGAGCACCTCCGGTGGACTGTCCATCCAGGACAGTCCACCGTCGCCGAAGGCGGGGTGCTCCTTGCGGATCCGCAGCGCGTCCCGGTAGAGCCACAGCGTCGAGTCCGGGTCGTTCTCCTGCGCGGCAACCGTCTGCTCCGCCCAGTGGGCGGGCTGCGGCAGCCACGGGGTGCCGGTGGAGAACCCGAACGGCGGCGCCGCCCCGGACCACGGCAGCGGTACCCGGCACCCGTCGCGGCCGCGCCGGGTGTGCCCGGAGCGCTCCCAGGTCGGGTCCTGCAGCACCTCCTCCGGCAGGTCCTCGACCTCCGCCAGACCGAGCTCCTCGCCCTGGTACAGGTACGCGCCGCCGGGCAGCGCGAGCATCAGCAGCAGCGCCGCCCGCGCCCGCGGCAACCCGCCGCCGTACCGGGTGACGTGCCGCGTCACGTCGTGGTTGGACAGCACCCAGGTGGCCGGCGCGTCCACGGCCGACAACGCCGCGACGCTGGAATCGATCACCGACCGCAACCGCGCGGCATCCCACGGGCAGCGCAGGAAGTCGAAGTTGAACGCCGTGTGCAGCTCGTCCGGCCGGACGTACCGGGCCAGCCGCTGCGGGCTGTCCACCCACGCCTCGGCCACGAAGACCCGGTCCTCGCCGTAGTGGCGGGCCAGTTCCCGCCACGAGCGGAAGATCTCGTGCACCCCGGGCCGGTCCCAGTGCGGGTGGTCGCTGCGGTCCGGTGGTTCGACCAGGCCCTCGTGGTCCAGACCGAGGTCGGGCAGCGCCGGGTCCTTGATCAGCCCGTGCGCCACGTCGATCCGGAACCCGTCCACCCCGCGATCCAGCCAGAACCGCAGCACGTCCAGGAACTCCGCGCGCACGTCCGGGTGGTCCCAGTTCAGGTCGGGCTGGGCGGCGTCGAACAGGTGCAGGTACCACTGGCCGTCCGGCACGCGGCTCCACGCCGGGCCGCCGAACACGCTGCGCCAGTCGTTGGGCTCGTCGCGGAACACGTACCACTCGCGCTCGGGTGAGCCGGGGCCGGCGGCGAGCGCGGCCCGGAACCACGGGTGCCGATCGCTGGTGTGGTTGGGCACGATGTCGACGATGACCCGCAGGCCGTGCCGGTGCGCCTCGTCGAGGAGCGCACCGGCGTCGGCGAGCGTGCCGAACCGCGGGTCGATGTCGCGGTAGTCGGCGACGTCGTAGCCCCCGTCGGCCATCGGGGACGGGTACCACGGCGTGATCCACAGCGCGTCCACGCCGAGCCCGGCGAGGTAGGGCAGTTTCCCGCGAAGCCCCGCCAGGTCGCCCACGCCGTCGCCGGTGCCGTCGGCGAAACTGCGGAGGTAGACCTGGTAGATGACGGCGTCGCGCCACCAGCCGCCGGTCACGGGCGCGGCAGGTCCTGCGCCCAGGCCACCAGGTGGACCAGCGCGTCGACCTGCCCGGACGGATCCGGGTCCGCCGCGATGAACTCCAGTTGCGTGGCCACGCCCGCGGCGTCGCCGTGCAGCTCGGCGAGCACGGCCCGCAGCACGGCCCGCAGCGACGGCTGGACGTCGTCGATCGGCACGCCCCCCTCGCCCTCGTCCGACAGGGCCACGGTGAACAGCTCACCGCCGTCGGGGCGGGCGCGGGTGAGCACCCCGCGGGCGATCACGGCGACCAGTTCCGCGCACAGCGGGCGCAGCAGTTCGCGGTCCGGGGCGTCCGCGCCGATCATCCGGGGCACCAGGTGGGCGACCGAGTCGAAGTCCTGCCTGCCGAGGTCCTCGACGAGCTGGTCCGCCAGGCGCCGGACGTCTCGCTGGGTGTTTTCGTGGCTCATCGTCGGCAGGATTCCCGCTGGTGATCCGCCGAAACTCAGGGCCAGCGCTGGGCGGCCGGCCGGCCCAGCGGCGGGCTGACGCGGCTGCGTACGACGGCCACGTCGGCACCGCCGTGCCAGTCCAGGCCGAGGCCGCGCAGCGTGACCGCGCGGCTGATGTCCGACGGCGACACGATCCCCACCAGGCGGTCGGCGTCGAACACCAGGGCACGCCCGTCGGCGCACCCGGACATCCGCGGCAGCAGCGCGAGCAGCGGCTCGTCCGGCGTGGCGCGCGGGATTTCCGTTGGCGCACAGGCGATTTCGCCGAGCAGGGTGCTGGGCCGTTGCCCCGGCGGGACCGCGCGCAGGCGGGTCAGGGTGACCAGCCCGGCGAACCGGCCGACCGGGTCGACCAGCGGGTAGGCCGAGTGCTGGCGCATCATCGCGTTGTCCCGCAGGAACGTCGCGACCGTCGTGGCGGCGGGCGCGGTGGCCGGGCGCACCGTCATCACGTCCCGCACCCGCATCGCCGCCAGGCTGGTGCCGAGCTCGGCGTCGCGTTCCTCGGCCAGCGCCAGGTTGACCACGAACAGGCCGACCAGCAGCGGCCACACACCGAGCCCGATCGGCCCGCGCAACAGGGTCAGCACCCCGAGGGCGCACACCGCGAACCCGAGGAACCGGGCGGCGCGGGCGCTGCCGATCGTGGCGCGGTGCCGGTCGTGCCACGCCGCCCACAGGATCGAGCGCAGCACCCGCCCGCCGTCCAGCGGTGCTACCGGGATCAGGTTGAACCCGCCGAGGATCAGGTTGAGCACCGCGAGGTAGCCGAGCACCGCGCCGGACAGCGAGTCCCCGATCGGCGAGGTCATCCAGGTGGCGAACCCGAAGATCGCCGCCAGCAGCAGGCTGACCAGCGGCCCGGCGAAGGCGACGCGGAACTCCACGCCGGGCGACCGGGGCGCTCCGCGCAGCCGGGTCACCCCGCCGAGCAGCCACAGGGTCACCTCGCGCACCTCGATGCCGGACCGGCGCGCCACGAGCGCGTGCGGTAGTTCGTGCGCGCACAGCGACAGCACGAACAGCACCGCGGTGATCACGCTCGCCACGATCGCGGCGAAGATCCCCTGCCCCGCCGCGAGCGGCGACCACTGCGTGATCGGCAGCCCGGCGACCAGGAGCCCGGCCATGCCGAACACACTCCAATGCAGACCCACCCGGATCCCCTCGAACCGGCCCAGCCACACGGTCGGCACCATCCCCGTCTCCCCTCTCCCGCGATCCCCGGGTCACAGGTACCCGCGTCGGCCGGTTGCTGAACGTTTCGGCTGCCACGGTTTGGTCCCGCGGGGGAACGGGAAGGCTCGAGTACCTACGACCGGCGTCAGACAGGGGACCGGCGAACATGGACGTGTCACGGAACAGTGAGGTGACGGCCAGCTGTGGCGGGCTGGCGGAACAGGCGCAGCAGGCGATGCGCGGGCTGTACCACCGCGCATCGGGTGTCGGCGGGGTCGCCGGCATCGGCGGTGCGGACGAGATCCAGCAGGTGCTCGGGTCGCTCAAGGCGCTCTCGCAGAACGTCGCCCGGAGCCTGCCCGAGCTGGGTACCTGGCTGGAGCGGCAGCTCTGGCTGGGAAACCTGGACGTGCCGGCTGATCAGGGCGGGTACGAAACGCTGATCACGTCGGTCTTCGACGCCACGGCCGCGCTGGCGCGGGCGCAGGAGGTCACGGTGCAGCTGTGCCAGGAGCTCGCGACGGCCCAGGCCGCCGCTCGTGAACTGTCGTAGTGCACCCGCCCCCCGGTACCGCATGGCGTCAGGGGTTCCGCGGCGCGGGCATCTCGGGCAACGGCGTGTGCGTGCGGCAGTTGGTACACACCAGCAGGGTCGCCAGTGGCTCGCCGGTTTCGTCGACGAGCTTGGCGATCCGCAGGGCGGAGTAACCGCATTCCTCGCACGGTACGGGCGGTGCCGCGCGCTCCGGGGCGATGATGATCCGGGATGCCGGTCGGGGCTGGCTGAGGGTCATGGTTGCTTCCGCGACTCGAGGATGCCGGGGTTCAGCCGGGGACGGCCGCCGGCGTGTCCGGTGGTGCCCGACGCTGCCGCGACCGCTGCGGCGGCGGCGGTGCGCAGGTCCTGACCGCGCGAGAAAGCGCAGGTCAGGGTTGCGATCAGCGCGTCTCCCGCGTAGCCGGCCCGGCTGCGTACGCCGTCGAGCACGATCCGCGCTCCGCCCTCGCGGGCGATCCGGGCGGCGGCCATCGTGGTCCGCGCGGGTTGCTGCAGCTGGAGGATGACCGAGGACGCGGCGCGCAGCAGGCCGGTGGCCGCGAGCACATCGGATTCGGTGACGAGGACGGTGTCCGGGATGTCTTCGAGGTAGCGCCACTGGCCGTGGTCGTCCACGATGTCGACGATCAGCGCCGACCGGGTGCCCGCGCGGATGACCGAGTGGGACACGTCGATGCCGTCGGCGGCGGCGTGGGCGAGCAGGTCGTGCCCGGCGCGGTCATCGCCGGCCACCGACAGCAGCGCGACCGGAATGCCCAGCTGGGCAACGCCGACCGCCTGGTTCGCGCCCTTGCCGCCGAGGATCTCCTCCCGCGAGTGCACCCGGGCCGACTCACCGGCCCCCGGGGCGTCAGCGACCCGCAGGACGAGGTCACGGGCGATCTGCCCGACCACGACCACCTCTGGTCTCACGGCCGGAGCAGTACCCGATAACGATTCGGACCAATCAACCCGAATGGGCGGCGCCCGGTGGGCGTCACGGGACAGCGAGGACCTCGCCGCTGAGAGCGCCTTCCAGGGGCTGCGCGAGCTGCTCGTCCTCGGGCCGCGCGTGCCGCGCCCCGGCCTCGTGCCGGCCGCGGGACAGGAGGGCCGGACCTCCCCACTTCGGGTCCCTGCCCGCGTCGTCGATGCGGTGCCTGCCCATGGCCGTTCCTCCCAGCTCGAACTTGCCGCCCGGATACCCGCCGGGCGTTGCGTCCACACCTCACCCCGGCGTGTTGGTCAGCGGCGCCGGTTGCGCACGGTCGTGGCGAAGGTGGCCGCGGTGACGAACCCGTAGGCCACGTGCGGGACCAGGTCGCTGACCCAGTCGGCGGCGCTCCAGCGGCGCGGGTCGGTGATGCCCAGGATGGTCATCGGAGCGTTCGCGCCGACCAGGGCGGCACCGGTGGCGGCGAGGCCGCCGGTGAGCACACCCGGCCGCCAGCCGGCCCCGTGCGCCGCGCCGTAGGCGGCGCCCACCGCGGTGCCGGTGAGCAGTCCCAGCAGCGCACCGATGCCGCTTTCCCTGGCCTGCTTCTGCTTGTCGTCGCCGGGCACCTCGGTGCCGAGGGCGTGCGCGACCTTCTCGACCGTCTGCTCCGGCGTCGAGCTGGCCGGACGGCCGCGGACGGCCATGTCGACGTAGGTGATGGCGTTGAGGGCGGTGGCCCCGGCGGCCCCGGCGGCCGCGCCCCGCAGGATCGAACTCAGCATTCCGGGCGGATACCCGGCCGCAGTGGGGGCAACCTCTAGGATCGGGGTATGACCCGGCCGATGACTTTCACCGAGCGTGCCCGCCGGGAACAAATCATCGAGTGCACCATCGAACTCATTTCGAGCAAGGGCTACCGCGGCACGTCACTGTCGGCGATCGCCGAGCGCGCCGGGATCTCCAAGGCCGCCGTGCTGTACCACTTCTCGTCCAAGGACAACCTCGCGCAGGCGGCGCTGGAGCAGGTGTTCCAGCAGTTCGGCGACTACGTCCGGGAACGGGTCGAGCAGCAGCCGGACGCGCGGTCCGCGGTGACCGCGTACGTGCGGGCGATGGTCGAGTACCAGTCGGCGCACCGCCGGGACGTCCGGCTCATCACCGAGGTGCTCCTCGACGACGCGGGCGGTACGAAGCTCCGCACCCCCGGGTCGCACGACGCGGGTGACCGCTGGCAGGCGCTGGCCGCGCTGCTCGCCGACGGCCAGCGCGCCGGGGAACTGCGTGCGTTCGACACGCAGGCGGTCGCGCTGGCCATCGGCGGTGCGATCGACGGGGTGGTCGCGCACTGGCTCTCGCACCCGGAGCTGGACCTCGATGCCGCGGCCGGCGAGCTGGAACGCTTCGTCCTCGCCGCGATCACCTAGGGCGGACCGGGAAACCGGTGAGCGCGGCGGTGCCGGTTGCCAGCGGCTCCGCCACGGGAACGGAACCTAGCGCCGCGCGAAGGCGGGTGCGTGCTCCGGCCGCACGCCGATCCCGCCGACGTAGGCGGTGACCCCGGCGAGCGCCGGGAAGCGCTGCACCATCCGAAATGGACCGGGCACGCCGGCCAGGGTGCCGTCGAGTGCCGGCCGCAGCAGCATCTCGTGCTCGCCGAGCTGGGACCGCTGGGCCACGCGCATCGGGAACTCGCGTCGCTTTTGGACCTTCGCGAGGTCTGATGTGGACACGGCGCCGGCGGACAGCGGGCCGGCCAGGATCCGGGCGGCCGCCACGGCGTCCTGCACCGCCAGGTTGACCCCGACGCCGCCCACCGGTGACATGGTGTGCGCGGCGTCGCCCAGGCACAGCAGGCCGTCGGTGTACCAGCGCGGCAGCCGTCCCATCGAGGTCTCCAGCAGTTTCACGTCGTCCCACGAGCGGATGGCGGCCAGCACCTCGCGGTCCCAGCCGAACAGCTCCGCGAGCTGCTGGCGGAACCATTCGACGTCCCGCGTCCGCAGTGCGGCGTCCTCGCCCTTGCGGATCAGGTACGAGGTCTGGTGGTAGTCGCCGCGGTCCATCGTCACCGCGGCCTGGCCCCGGGTGAACACACCGAACACGCGCCCGTCGCGCTCGGCGTGCGACGGTGCCGGAACCCGGACCTGCCACACGTCCATCGGCATCGGGAACTCCTGCGGTTTCAGGCCCGCCGCCCGGCGCACGACGGAATCCCGCCCGTCGCACGCGACCACCAGGTCGGCGGTCAGCTCACCCGTGCCGTTCTCGTCGCGGTAGGTCACGCCCGTCACCCGGCCGCCGATGCGGCGCAGGCCGGTGACCTCGGTGCTCATGCGCAGATCCAGCTTTTCCGACCCGGCCAGCAGGTTGAGGAAATCCCACTGCGGCACCATCGCGATGTACTTGTGCCGGCCCCGCAGGCGGCCGAAGTCCGCGGCGACCACGGTCTCGTCGCCGATCCGCATCCGCATCTGCTCCAGTTTCCGGTGCGGGAGCGCCGCGAACCGGTCACCGAGGCCCAGTTCGTCCAGCAGGCGCAGGGTGGACGGGTGGACCGTGTCCCCGCGGAAGTCGCGCAGGAAGTCCTGGTGCTTCTCCAGAACGGCCACCTTGACTCCGGCCCTGGCCAGCAGGACGCTGAGCATCACCCCGGCCGGGCCCCCGCCCACCACACAACACGTCACATGCTCCATGTGGACGAGTCTAACCGATCGGTCAGGGTGCTGACCGGACGGTTAGGTGTCGGGTGATCCCGGAACGGGTAGAACGTGTCCGATTTGCCGACTACGTGAGGTGGCGATGGAACGCCTGAACGTGGCACTGGTGGTGGACAACGAGGCGTTCGGAGGTGCGGAGACCTACGTCCGGCGGCTGTTGCGGTTCTTGCCGGCCTGGGTCGTGCCGAGCCTCGTCGTGGGCGAGAACCTGGCCGGTGCGTTCGCCGAACGGCTGCCGGTGCAGATCGTGGCCCCGGCGGTGCGGGCGGTGTGGGCGCCGCAGATCGAGAACGCGCTGCGCGCGCTGGCGCCGGACGTGGTCCTCGTCAACCTGGCCGACGCCGGGATGAACCTGGCCGCGATGCAGGCCGCGGAGGCGGTCGCGCCCACCGTCGCGACGCTGCACCGCACCGGTGGTGCGCCGGTCTCCGGCGCGGTGTGGGACTGCTACCGCCTGCTGGCCGGTGCCCTCGCGCCGTCGCGGATCGTCGAAGCCAGGCTGCGGGAGCTGGGCGTTCCCGCGGAGCGGGTGACCCGCATCCCGCCGGGCGTGGAGATCCCGCCCGAGCCCGTGGCGCACCCGGACCGCACACCGGTCGTCATCGGCGCGATCGGCGGGGTGACCGGTCTGGACCTGCTGCCCGCGGTGGCGACCCTGCGGCGCCGCGGGCGCGAGGTGCGGGTCCTGGTCGCGGGCGACGGACGGGACCTGGCGGAACGGGCGCGCGGGCTGCCGGTCCGGTTCGCCGGGCGGGTGCCGGAGGTGAGCGCTTTCCTGCGGGAGCTGGACGTGGTCTGCCTGCCGTCCCGGCGGGACGCCTTGTCGCCGGCGCTGCTGGAGGCGATGGCGCACGGGCTGCCGTGCGTGACCACCGCGGTCGGCGAGACGGTCGAGGAGCTGGCCGGCGCCGCGATGATCGTCCCGCCCGGTGAGCCGGCCGCGCTCGCCGAGGCGCTGGACCGGGTGAGCACGGACGGCGCGCTCCGGCGCAAGCTCGCCGCCGCGGCACGCGCCAAGGCCGAACGCGACTTCGACGTCCGGCGGATGGCCCGCGAGACCGCGGAGGCGCTGGCGGCCGCGCACGCCCTGAGCGGCTCGGCTCGCTGACGGCACCCGGACGTGGTACTTCCGCCGGTGTCCCGGCCGGGTTTCGGCGCGCCCGGCGGGGCTACCCGGGGCCTATTCGTCCCTGAGGAGTAGCCATGTCCGCTCGTTCCGCAACCTCCACCGGGGTCCGCAGGCCGGTGCAGATCGCCGCAGCCGTGGTCGCCGCGGTCTTCCTGCTGGTCGGCATCCTCGGGTTCATCCCCGGCATCACCAGCCACTACGGCGAGCTCAGCTTCGCCGGCCACCACTCGGGTGCCATGCTGCTCGGGGTCTTCGCCGTGTCCGTGCTGCACAACATCGTGCACCTGGTGTACGGCGTGGTCGGCCTGGTGCTGTCCCGCTCCCCGGGTCCCGCCCGCGCCTACCTCGTGCTGGGCGGGTTCGTCTACCTGCTGCTGTGGATCTACGGACTGGCCATCGACCAGGACAGTGCCGCGAACTTCGTCCCGCTGAACAGCGCCGACAACTGGCTGCACCTGGCGCTGGGCGTGGGCATGATCGCGCTCGGCTGGGCGCTCACCGCGGTCGAGCGCGCCCGGGAGAACCGCACCGCCTAGATCCCGGTCAGCTGGGGGATGGTCGCGGTGCGGCCGGCGAGCAGCATGACCAGTGCCTGGATCGGGCCGCGGATCTCCGCGCCCGATCCCGCGGCCCAGTCGGCGTCCGTCGCGATGAGACGGTGGCCGGCGAGCCGTTTGCGGGCGTGGAAGGGAAAACCGATCTCCCACAGGTGGTCCGCGGACGCGACCGCCGCCTCGGCCGGCATCACCAGCCGGCGGCCGAGCGGCATCGCGATGTCCTGCGCGTGGACGTGCACGTCCATCAGTGCGTTGTCGAGGGTCTGCCGGGGCGCCAGGCGGCGCAGGCCGGCCGCGTCCCGCAACATGGCCGTCACCTCGGCTGCGGAGCGCCGGGCCGCCTCGCGCTTGGTCAGGTCGTGGACCATGCGGTTGAAGCTCCCGCGCGCCTTGACCGCCGCCTTCAGGACGGTGCCGAACCGGACGTAGGGCGCCAGTGCCACGTGCGTGGCGACGTCGTGGATCGTCCAGCCGTCGCACAGCGACGGGGCGGCCCGCTCGACGTCGGTGAGAGTCGCGAAGAGGTCGGCCAGGCGCGCGCGTTCCGCGTCGATCGCCAGCCACTTGTCGTTGTGGTCCATCAGAACCTCGCCCGAAAGTGGTAAGATTGTCTGACTAGTTTAATCAGATTCTCTGACTATCGTCAAGGAGTGCGCGTGAACACCGGCCTGCTGCTGTACATCCCGTACCGGCACCTGGAGAACCGGGTGATGAACGCCGTCCGCGCCGCCGGGTTCGAGCTCACGCTGGCGCAGGCGCGGTTGCTGCAGCGGCTGAACCCGGGTGGCAGCCGCCTGACGGAGCTGGCGGAGGCGGCGCAGGTGACCAAGCAGACCGCCGGGTTCCTGGTCGACCAGCTGGAGAAGGCGGGCTACGTTTCGCGCATGCCGGATCCGCGGGACGGCCGGGCGCGCCTGGTCCACGCCACGGACAAGGCCCGCGAGGCGGCTCCCTTCGCGGACGCCGAGATCGCGCGCATCGAGGCCGAGTGGGAGAAGCACGTGGGCACGCGCCGGATGGCGCAGCTGCGGGAGACGCTGGCGAAGCTGTGTGAGATCACCGATCCGTACCGCTGACGGCCGCCGCACGAGCCGGACCGCTCAGTCGAAGAACCGGGCCAGGTGTCCCGCATCCGGGTGCGGTCCGTCCTTGAGCGGGCGCAGCTCGGCGAAGATGCTCGCCCCGTCACAGCCCGCGTGCAGCGGGTACCAGGTCCGCGACGAGCCGGGACGGCGGCAGATGCCCTTGATCGTCTGGACGTCCAGCAGCCGCACGTGCGTGGGGTCGGCCACCGCGTTCACGTAGCGCCACCACGGCGACAGCACGAAGGCGGCGCCGTCCGGCCGCAGCACCCGGTGCACCTCGTCCACCAGCGGCAGGAAGTCGATCAGGTGCTCCAGGATGTGCACCAGGAACACCCGGTCCGCGCACGAGTCGGCGAACGGCAGCGGCCCGGACAGGTCCGCCACCACGTCCACCTCCCCGGTGGTCATCAGGTCCACGCCCAGGTTGCCCGGGTACTGCTTCTGCCCGCCGCAGCCCAGGTCCAGGATCAGCGGCTCGCGGCCGCCGACCCGCACCCGGTCCCACACGCCGAACACCCCGTCCAGCCGCCCGATCAGCTCGCGTGCGGTGTCCAGCTGGGCGGGCGCGGCGACCTCGCCGGTCAGGTGCGCCACGCCGCGGTCGAAGCGCACCTCCAGGTCGAGGCCGCGCAGCCGCTCGTCGAACTTGAACATCTCCGCTGCCGCCTGGCTCAGGAACTCGTCCCGGAGCCGGAGGCGCTGCTGGGATACGGGCTCGATCATGATCCTCAGGGGGTGACGACGTCGTAGGCTTCGGTGTCCCGGTTCACCACGGTAGTGGGTGACTCCAGGTGCACCGCGCCGGTGGGCAGGATGCCGGCGGCACCGTATTTGGCCGCGACCTTCATCTGGGCCAGCACGTCCTCGCCGCAGTGCTCCACCGGCAGCTCGCGCCAGAAGTCGAACCCGCCGGCGTTCACCAGTGCCTCGCGGTCGAACATCACGCACCCGCCGATCCAGGCGACCTTGTACGGGGTCCACTTCGGACGGTTGCGTACGTGTTCGGACAGGTGCGTCGGGTTGGCCGCGTTGTGCAGCGTCCAGCGCTGCCACTCGCGGGTGCCCGGCATGACCTGCTCCGGCTCCGGCCGGCCCTCCCACTCCTCGTAGGGTTCCAGCTCGTGCGGCCGCCGGTCGTCCACATAAGACAGGCCGGTGACCGCGTTGCCGACCATCCCGCAGCCCAGTTCGGTGATCGCCGAATGCAGGCGGCTGATCGCGCCGGGCTCGAGCCACACGTCGTCGTCGAGGAAGAGCACGTGGTCCGCGCCCGACTGTTCCAGCAGGTGCGACCGCTGCTGCGCCAGGCCGCGGCGGGGCAGGTTCCGGCCGAGGTGGACCGGGTGCCCGCGGTGCCGCAGCACCCGGACCATCGCCTGCGCGGGAGGCGAGTCGTAGGAGGCGGCCCCGTCGGACTGGTCGGCCACCCGCACCGTGAAGTCCGGGAAGTCCTGCGCGGCCAGCCCGGACAACGTCACCGCCAGCTCGGCCGGGCGCTCGCACGTCGGGATGAGGACGTCGACGCTCACGCGCCCTCCCCGACCGGTGCGGAGGTGCGGATCTTCTCGATGACCGAGGTGGTCGAGTGGTCGGCGACGTAGCCGAGCACCCGGACCTCGCCACCGTAGGACCGCACCGTCGGCGCCTCGGGCAGCATGTTCTCCGTGTAGTCGCCGCCCTTGACGTACAGCTGGGGCTGGAGCAGCTCAAGCATCTCGATCGGCGTGTCCTCCTCGAACACGGCCACGTGGTCGACGCAGCTGAGCGCGGACAGCACGGCCGCGCGATCCTGGGCGGTGTTCACCGGACGGTCCGGGCCCTTGAGCCGCCGGACGCTGTCGTCGGAGTTGACCGCGACGACCAGCACGTCGCCGAGCCGTTTGGCCTCGTTGAGGTAGGTGATGTGCCCGCGGTGCAGCACGTCGAAGCAGCCGTTGGTGAACACCACCCGCCGCCCGGCCTGGCGGTGCGCGGCGACCGCGCGGGCCAGCTCCCCGGCGGGCACCGCCGCCTCGCGTTCCCGGCTCAGCGCCAGCGACAGCTCGGCCGGCGTGCAGATCGCCGTGCCGTCCTTGTGCACCACCACGTTCGCCGCCGCCTGCGCCAGCTCGATGCAGCTGGTGGTGGGCAGACCCGCGGCGCGCGTCAGCACCAGCGCGGCCGCGAAGGTGTCACCGGCACCGCTGGCCTGGCTCTCCGGCGCGGGATCGGCCCAGGTGCGGTAGCCGCGGCCTTCACCGGTCAGCAGCATCGCGCCGTGCCGGTCCATGGTCACGACCGCGGCCGCGGCGCCGGTCTTGTCCAGCAACGTCCGCCGTTCGTCCTCGAACAACCGCGCCCGCTCCTCACCGGCTTCCGGCAGCTCGGCGCCGAGCAGGCTCGCGGCCTCGGCCGCGTTCGGCGTGACCAGGTCGGGCCGGACCTGCTGCCAGTGTTCGAAGTCGTGTGCGTCCACGACCAGCAGCGGGATGTCCGGCCGGAGCCGCGCCACCGCGTCCCGCAGCGGGGTGCCCAGCAGGCCGTTGCCGTAGTCGCACACCATCAGGGCGTCCGCGCCGGCGAGAGCCTTCTCCAGGGCCGTGGCGAGGCGGTTCGTCTGCACCGCGGGCAGGTCCGCGCGGTCGCCCTCGTCGAAGCGCAGCAGCACCTGGTCGTCCGCGACGACCCGCTGCTTGCTCATGCTGCGCCGCGACGGGGCGGTGAGCAGGTTCTCCGTGTCGACGCCGTGCGCGTCGAGCAGTCCGGCCAGTTCGCGGCCGGGTTCGTCGTCGCCCACCACGCTGACGAACCGGACCCGCGCACCCAGCGCGGCCAGGTTGGCCGCGGTGTTCGCCGCGCCGCCCGGCGAGGTGGTCCGTGCCCCCACGTCGACGACCGGTGCCGGCGCCTCCCGGCAGATGCGTTCGCAGTGGCCGGACAGCCACACGTCCAGGATCGCGTCGCCGAGCACCACGACTGTGGGCGCGGTCTCCGACAGCAGCCGGACGAGGTCCGGCGTGATGGGGGCCACGTCCTTGGTCTCGCCTGCCATGTCCACCTCCACCTCTCCTTCTGCTCCACCAGTAGCCGGATCTTGGGCGGCGAAACATTTCCGTTTGCTGCCTGCGGAAACGGGCACCTCCTGCGCGTGGTGAACTCGGAGGCAGGGCCGTCGGTCGGCCCGATCGAAGCAAGCTGGCCGGACGTGCGCAGGATCGCCGTGCTGCGGGGTGGCGGGCTCGGGGACCTGTTGTTCGCGGTGCCGGCGATGGCCGCGCTGCGTGGTACCTACCCGGACGCGGAGATCGTGCTGCTGGGCACGGAACTGCACCGCGAGCTGTTCGCCGGGCGCCCGTCCCCGGTGACCGAGGTGCGGCCGCTGCCGCCGTACCCGAACGTGCACGAACCCGCCGGGAAGCCGTTCGACGAGGCCGAGCAGCAGGCGTGGTTCGACGCGCTCAAGCCGGTCGACCTGGCCGTGCAGCTGCACGGCGGCGGCCGGAACTCCAACCCGTTCCTGCGCCGGCTGGAGCCGCGGTACCTGGTCGGGGCTCGCACGCCGGATGCGGCGGAGGCGGACCGGTGGCTGCCGTTCCGGTACTACCAGCACGAGGTGCTGCGGGCGCTGGAAGTGGTCGGGCTGGCTGGGGCGCGGCCGGTGGAGCTGGAGCCGTCGATCGCGGTGACCGGCGCCGACCGCGCGGCGGCGGCCGAGGTGCTGGCCGGACTGCCCGACCCGCTGGTCGTGGTGCACCCCGGGGCCGGCGACCCGCGCCGGCGGTGGCCGGCGGAGCGGTTCGCCGAGGTGGCGGCGAAACAGGCGTCCAGCGGCCGCGGGGTGGTCGTGATCGGGGCACCGGACGAGCGTGACCTGGTCGAGCGGGTCGCGGGCATGGCCGGGGAACCGGTGCGGCCGCTGACGTCGCTGACCATGTCCGCGCTGATCGGCGTGCTCGACCGGTGCTCGGCGTTCGCGGGCAACGACAGCGGGCCCCGGCACCTGGCGGCGGCAGTGGGCGCCCCGACGGTCAGCGTGTACTGGATGGGCAACGTGGTGAACGCCGGCCCGCTCGGCCGGGCGCGGCACCGCGTGCTGATCTCGTGGATGTCGCACTGCCCGGTCTGCGGGATCGACTGCACCCGCGAGGACCTGCCGCGCTGCGCACACGACGACTCGTTCGTGGCCACCGTCTCCGTCGACGACGTGCTGGGCGAGCTGGAGGAACTGATCGCCGGCCGCTGACCCGCGGTCAGCGCGGGGCGGCCGTCTCCAGGACGCGCGTCGAGCGGTCCACCGCGAGCAGCGCGGCGTCCTGGGCCTGCCGCATCACGGTGGTGACCTGATCCACCCGGATCCGGCGGTCCAGCTCGCGGCGCCGCTCGGCGACCTCGTCCAGGCGGGCCGGCAGGTCGGCGAGCCGGTCCTCGGCCTGGTCCAGGCACGCGACCGCCCCGGCCAGCCCGTCCAGCAGTCCCGCGTACCCGGTGGTGAACTCCGGATCGGCCTCGTCCTGCCCGGCGGCCGCCACCAGCGCCTCGGTGATCCGCTTGACCTGTTCGGTGACCTCTTCCAGGACGCTGAGCGGTGATTCGAACGACGACGGCAGCGGGCTGCGACCGCGGCGGTGGTGCACCAGCCAGCGGATGTTGAACCGCACGCTCTCCCGCCCCCAGCTCAGCGCGTCGTCCGCGCGCACCACGGTCGAGTCGAGCCGGCGCGCGTGCCGCAGCCAGCGCTCGGCCGTGTCGGAGTCCCAGTCGCCGCGCAGGTCGTCGGCGATCGACTGCACCAGGTCGCGCACTTCCCCGGCCAGCACGCTCACCGCGTCCCGCGCGTGCCGCAGGTGGACCGGGGGCAGGACCACCGTGTTCACCGCGACCCCGACGGCCGCGCCGAGCAGGCTCTCCGCGAGCCGTTCCACCAGGTAGACGAAGTTGCCCGCGGTACCGTAGGAGATCATCAGCAGGGCCGTGACCCCCACCCAGATACCACTGCTGCCGAACCGGTGCCACTGGCCCACCAGCATGCCGACCAGCACCGCGGCCGCCAGCGCCAGCACCGGCAGCGGGATCAGGTGCGCCGAGACGTAGGCGATCACCAGGCCGATCAGGATCGCGCCGGCCTGCTGCAGCGCGTTGGTCAGCGATCGGTACACGGTCTCGGTCATCAGGAAGACCGCGGTGTAGGGCGCGATGAACGACTGCGGCGACGGGATCACCACGCGCGCGAGCAGCCACGCGAGGACCGCGGCCAGCGCCATCTTCAGCGCCTGCACCACGGCCTCGCGCTCCCGGCCGGGAAACCGCAGCGCCCGCCGGAACCAGTACCAGGGAGACAAAACCCGTGTCATCGATCAAGCGGTACCCGCCACACTGGAACCCATGCGGATCCGCAAACCGACGGCGGCAGACCTCACACGCCTGCCGGAGATCGAACGCTCGGCGGGGGAGTGCTTTCGCGGCATCGGCATGCCCGAGATCGCCGACGACGTGCTGCCCACCCCCGAGGACCTGGCCCGTTACCCGTACGCGTGGGTGGCCGGCGAGCCGGAACCGGTGGCCTACCTGGTCGCCGTGCCCGTGGACGGGAGCCTGCACATCGAGCAGGTGTCGGTGCACGCGTCCTGGGCGCGGCGCGGGATCGGCCGCGTGTTGATCGAGGAGGCCGCGCGGGCCGGGTTCCCCGCGCTGACGCTGACCACGTTCGCCGAGGTGCCCTGGAACGCCCCGTACTACGAGCGGTGCGGCTTCGTCCGGCTGGACCCGGCCGCGCTCACGCCGGGGCTGCGGCGGATCCGCGCGGCGGAGGCGGCCCGGGGCCTGGACCGGTGGCCGCGGGTCGCGATGCGCCGTGACGAGCTCACCGGGAGCGCACCGAATCCAGCAGGCCGAGCGCGACCTGGCGGAGCTTGACGTTCTGCCGCTGTGACTGCTCCACCAGCCGGTCGAACGCCTCGCTCGCGCTGATGCCGTGCACCGCCATCAGCACCCCTTTCGCCTGGTCGATCTCCGCCCGCGAGGTCAGCGCGTTCTCCAGGTGCCGGATCTGCTGGCGCGCGTGGTACCAGCGCCGCGCGTTCCGGATCGCCGCGGAGGCGGCGCCGGTGAACAACCGCATCAGCTGCTGGTCGAACGGGTCGAACGCGCCGTCGACCCCGCTGTACAGGTTCAGCGACCCCACGAGCTCGTCGCCGTCCCGCGTGCCGCTGCCCAGCAGCAACGGGACCGCGAGGAACGCCAGCACACCGGAGTCCTGGGCGGCGGCGGCGAACTCCGGCCACGCCCCATCGTCCGGTTTGGACACTGCCCGCACCGGTTCGCGCGTCCGCACGGCCCGCAGGCACGGTCCGTCGCCCGCCGCGTACTGGGCCAGGTCGATGCCGATCAGCTGGTCGTGGGTGATCGCCGCGGTGCGCGGGCCGGTCTCGTCGAGCACGGTGACACTGACGGCGTCGGCGTCGGCGATCGCGTTCACCGCGGTTTCGGCGAGCCGCTGGAGCACCGCGTCGAGCGGTTCCTCTTCGTCGATACCGTCGCGCAGGTTCTCCAGTGCGAGTGTGACGTCGTCGAGTCTGGCCAGTGGCTCCGGCCGCCCGGGTCTGGTCATGTGTCGGTTTCTCTCCGCGTGTGCGCTGCCTGGCACACCGCCGGACCGCGGTCGGCGGGTGCTCGCGAGGTCTGGACGGTCCGGGATCCCAGGCGGATCAGAACCGGATCACGGCCGGCGCGGACGGGCGCGGATGCACGGATATACGCGAGAAGTCGTTCATCGTCAAGCCTTTCGCCTGTGTGGTCCCGTCCGCCCCGCGGACGGTACTGGGCGCCGGCTGCTTGACGCTGGCGGAATCATACGTGGCCCGGGACGGCGGCCGACCGGAGCCCGGGAGAAGCGGCGCCGAGCCGGTCCGGATCAGGAATCCGGCTTCTCCACCGGAGTCCACAGGCTGGGCAGGTTGACCACGATCCCCTCCTGGCTGCTGCGGGCGATGACGACCACCGCGTCCTCCGCACCCGGGTTCTCCTCGCGGTGCGGCACCCACGGCGGCACGAAGATGTAGTCGCCCGGCTCCGTCTCCAGCCGGATCTCCTCGTCACCGTCGGCGAAAACGAACACCGGGTGCCCGGACTTCACGTAGATCGCGGTCTCGGCCTCGCCGTGGTGGTGGTCACCGGAACTGGTGTGCGGGCCGACGTGCGTCTCGCCCATCCACACCTTCGCCGAGCCCGCCGTCCTGCCCGACACCGCTTCCAGCCGCCGCATCCCACTGGTCTGCGCCGTGTCGCCAGTCAGTTCGCTGCCCTTGATGTGCCGCAACGGGCGGTGCCAGGCCTCGGTCACGGTCGGTCCTCCCGGGTCCGGTGGAAGCTCTGCGTGCCACGGTAGCCGACCGCGCGGGCGGAGTGGGCCGCCCGCGCCGGGGGTAACCGGCGCCATGACCAGTGCGCAGACCAAACCCCTCGCGGTCGTCACCGGTGCCTCCACCGGGATCGGGCGGGAGCTGGCCAAGCAGTTCGCCCGGCACGGCCACGACCTGGTGATCGCCGCGGAGAACGCGGAACTCGACGACGCGCGGCGCGAACTGACCGATCTCGGGGCCCGGGTGCTGGCCGTGCGGGGTGATCTCGCCGGCTACGACGGCGTGGAGAACCTGGTCGCCGCGCTGGCCTCGGTGAACCGGCCGGTCGCCGCGCTCGCGGTCAACGCCGGCGTCGGGGTCGGAGGCGCGTTCGTCGACGGATCGCTGCGGGACGAGCTGACCGTGATCCACCTCAACGTCACCTCGGCCGTGCACCTGACCCGGCGGCTGCTGCCGGCCATGGTCGAGCAGGCCGCCGGGCGGGTGCTGTTCACGTCCTCGCTCGCGGCGATGACCCCCGGCCCGTTCCAGGCCGTCTACAACGCGACGAAGGCGTTCCTGGCCTCGTTCGCCGAAGCGCTGCGGGACGAGCTGAAGGACAGCGGTGTCACGGTCACCGTGCTGATGCCCGGCCCGACCGACACCGCGTTCTTCGAGCGGGCCGGGATGACGGACACGAAGATCGCGCGCGGTCCCAAGGACGATCCGGCGGACGTCGCCGAGCAGGGGTTCGCCGCGATGATGGCCGGCAAGGACAAGGTGGTCGCCGCATCGGCGCGGAACAAGGTGCAGGCCGCGGCCGCACGTGCCGTGCCCGACCCGGTCAAGGCGGCCGTGCACCGCCGGATGGCCGAACCCGGCTCCGGCTCCTAGTCCTCTGTGGACGACTGGAGCACCAGGGCGCGGTGTGTCGCCCGGTGACCCACTGACACGCGGCTCGGCGTCCGCCCGGCCACTCCGGTGCGTCACCGTGCAGCGAGTCGCCACCGCGGGGTTAGCCGGCCGCGCCGGGTGGAACACGAGGGGCATGAAGGTCGTGGTCACCGGCGCGTCCGGGAACATCGGGACCGCCCTGCTGCGCGCCGCGGCACGCCGGGCGGACTGGCAGATCGTCGGGCTGGCGCGGCGCGTGCCGGACGGCCCGCCCTACGACACCGCCGGCTGGGTCGCCTGCGACCTGGACTCCGACGACGCCCCGGACGTCCTGCCCAAGGTCTTCGCGGGCGCGGACGCCGTGGTCCACCTGGCCTGGGCGATCCATCCCGGCTCCGACGAGCCGCCCCGCCACCGGACCAACATCGACGGCTCCCAGGAGGTCCTGGCCGCCGTCGCCGCAGCCGGGGTGCCGCACCTGGTGTGCGCGTCCTCCGTCGCCGCCTACACCCCGGCGCCGCGCTGGACCCGGATCGACGAGGACTGGCCGCGCACCGGCGTACCGGGCAGCGCCTACAGCCGGGACAAGGCCCGGCTGGAACGGCTCGTCGAGGTGTTCGCGCGGCAGCGCCCGGACACCCGGGTCGCGGTGTTCCGGCCGTGCGCGGTGGCCCAGTACGACGCGGGTTCGCAGCTCACGCGCTGGACGCTCAGCCCGCTGCTGCCGGCCGGTCTGATCGGCAACCGGTGGCTGCCGGTGCCGCTGTGGAACGGCCTGCGCGCGCAGGTGGTGCACTCCGACGACGTGGCCGAGGCCATCTGCCTCATGCTGGAACGCCGCGCGGAGGGCGCGTTCAACCTCGCCTCCGAACCCGTGCTGGGCGTGCACGACCTCGCCGAGCTGTTCGGCGGGTTCCGGGTCCCGGTGCCGCGGCGGCTGGTCACCGGCGCCGCGTTGCCGACGTGGCGGCTCGGTCTGCAGCCGATGCACCCCGGCTGGCTGGCGCTGGCCGACCAGGCGCCGCTGATGGACACCACCCGTGCGCACGCCCACCTGGACTGGCAGCCCCGCTACGACTCGCAGGAGGCGATGGCGGAGCTGGTCGCCGGGATCCGCGACGGCGCCGGCACCGCGAGCGGGCCGCTCGCCCCGGAAGGTGCGGAACCGTGGCTGTCGCGGTTGGCTGGGATCAGGCTCGGGCGGCCCAGCCGCCAGACACAGGCCTAGGGAGGGGCGTCGTGACCGAAACCGTCGACGCGGTCGTCGTGGGAGCTGGGCAGAACGGGCTGGTGGCCGCGAACGTGCTCGCCGACGCGGGCTGGAGCGTGCTGGTGCTGGAGGCCGAGCCGGAGCCCGGTGGTGCGGTGCGCAGCGCGGAGATCACCGCCCCCGGGTTTCTCAGCGACCTGTGCAGCGCGTTCTACCCGCTCGGCTACGCGTCCCCGGTGCTGCGGGAACTCGGGCTGGACTCCTACGGGCTGGTGTGGCGGCACGCGCCGCTGGTGCTCGCGCACGTCCGGCAGGACGACCGGTGCGTGGCGCTGTCGCGCGACGTCGACGAGACGGCCGCGTCGGTGGCCGGTTTCGACGCCCGGGACGCCGGCGCCTGGCGAGACGCGTTCGACCAGTGGCAGCGGGTGCGCCACGACCTGCTGGAATCGGTGTTGCGGCCGTTCCCGCCGGTGCGTTCGGCGACGAAGCTGGTGCGGCGGATCGGGGTCGCCGACACGCTGCGGCTGGCCCGGATGGTGACCCTGCCGGTGCGGCGCCTGGGGGAGGAGCTCTTCGACGGCGAGGGCGCGCGGTTGTTGCTCGCCGGCAACGCCCTGCACACCGACCTCGGCCCGGACAACGCCGGCAGTGGCGTGTTCGGGTGGCTGCTCGCGATGGCGGGGCAGGACGTCGGGTTCCCGGTGCCGGAGGGCGGCGCCGAGCGGATCACCACGGCGCTGGTCCGCCGCCTCGCCGACCGCGGCGGCCGGGTCGAGTGCAACCGGGCGGTGCGGAACGTCCTGGTCGCGGGTGGCCGCGCGATGGGGGTCCGGGACGAGCACGGTGAACTGGTGCGGGCGCGGCGGGCGGTGCTGGCGGACGTGCCGGCGCCCGCGTTGTACCGGGAGCTGGTCGGCGAGGAGCACCTGCCGTCGCGGTTCGTGGCCGACCTCGACCGGTTCCAGTGGGACAACGCGACGATCAAGGTCGACTGGGCGTTGTCCGGGAAGATCCCGTGGACCGCGGAGGAGGCCCGGCGGGCCGGCGTGGTGCACCTGGACGCGGATCTGGACGGCCTGACCGCGTTCGGGGCCGCGCTGACGTGCAAGCAGGTGCCGGAGCGGCCGTTCCTGCTGCTCGGCCAGATGACGACGGCCGACCCGTCCCGCTCGCCGGAGGGGACGGAATCGGTGTGGGCGTACACCCATGTCCCGCGGGGTGACCGGTGGGACAAGGGCAAGCTGGACGAGTACGCGGACCGCATGCAGGAGGTCGTCGAGCAGCGGGCGCCCGGGTTCACGAGCTTGGTCCAGGCCCGGTGCGTACAGGGGCCGGAGGACCTGGAGGCCCACAACCCGAGCCTCGCCGAGGGCGCCATCAACGCCGGGACGGCCGCGATCCACCAGCAGTTCGTGTTCCGTCCGGTGCCCGGGCTGGCGCGCGCGGACACGCCCGTGGACCGGCTGTACCTGGCGAGCGCATCGGCGCACCCGGGAGGCGCCGTGCACGGCGCCTGCGGAGCCAACGCCGCCCGCGCCGCCCTGGCCCGCAACGGACTGGCAGGCGGACTCTACGGAGCCACGATTCGCACCGCCCAGCGGGCGATCTACTCCTGACCTCCTGCCGCCCGCGTCGGCGTGTTCGCCGGGTGGCGCGGCGTGTTGGCCGGTCGCGTCGGCGTGTTGGCCGACTGGCGCGGCGTGTTCGCCGGGTGGGGTGGCGTGTTGGCCGGCTGGGGCGGCGTGTCGGCCGGCTAGGGCGGCGTGTTCGCCGGGTGGGGCGGCGTGTTGGCCGGGTGGGGCGGCGTGTTCGCCGGGTGGGGTGGCGTGTTGGCCGGCTGGGGCGGCGTGTCGGCCGGCTAGGGCGGCGTGTTCGCCGGGTGGGGCGGCGTGTTGGCCGGGTGGGGCGGCGTGTTCGCCGGGTGGGGTGGCGTGTTAGCCAGCTGGGGCGGTGTGTTCGCCGACGAGGGCGGCGTGTTTGCCGGTCGCGTCAGGGTGTTGGCCGGCTGTGTTAGCCCGCCTGGTGGGAGATCACTGGAACCGGCCGCGGCCGGCCACCTGCTGGGTGCTAGCGGTGTACCGCGATGTCCGCGAGCCGTTTCAGGGATTCGGTGTTGCGGGGGCCGAGCAGGACGTTTTGCACCGGCTGCGGGAGCAGGCTCAGGGGGCCCTTCACGAGTTTCTCGGCCATCTGGATCTCGGTGCCGCCGTCGCTGTCCGGAATCAGGGTGAGGGTGATCTTCGCGGCGCCCATCGGCCACATGCGGGCCTCGAGTTCGAGCAGTTTGCCGTCCTCGACGGCGAGTACGCAGCTGGTGTCCTGCACCTGTGTGGGCCAGGGCCCGATGCTGTGGTGGATCCGCGCACCGGTCTGCGGCCAGTGGCCGTCCACCTGCCGGATGTGCGACGCGCCGACGACCCAGCTCGCGTACAGCCATCCGTCGGAAAGGACGGCGAACACTCGCTCGGGCGGGACGGGCACCCGCTGGCTCACCACGACCATGTCTCGCTCCCCGGATCGGCTCACCGGCAGCGAGTACCCGCCTCCGCCGCGGGCAATCAGCTCGCTTCGGTCGCGGGCGGAGCTACTGCCTCTTCGAGCGAAGAGGTGATGTGCAGCTGCTCGTCGAGCCGCGTCACCTGCAGCGGGCGCAACACCGCGCGACTAGTGGCCACGACGCGCAGCTCCACCGACTTCTCCTGGCACTTCTGCTGCGCGTTGACCAGCATGCTCAACCCGATCGAGCCCAGGAACGACACCCCGGACAGGTCGACCACCACAGGACCCGGTGGCTGGGTTTCGGCGCAGGCGGACTGGACCTGCTTGTCCAGCTCCGGCGCACTGGTCAGGTCGACGTCGCCGATGGCGGCAACGACGATCGCCCCGTCCACGAGGCGTCGCGTGACGCGCAACTCGGTGGTCACCCGAGATACCTCCTACTGTCGTCTCTCACCGCGTCCTGCCATCGGCGACCACAGGGAAGCTGCACCGATATCCGCAAAGCCGCCACGGCAACAGGCTGGCGGCTCAACCGTCCGCCGATCCTAACCGGGCTGCCCGCCGGATGAGGATCGGGGCGGGATGTGGTTAACCCGCCCCGTGCGGGGAATGTCCCGGACAGGTGATCCGCGAGCAAAGGACCGCTGGCAGGAGGACCGGGAGGGCAGTGTGAGGACCGACGGCTCGCGCCGACCGACCAAGCAGCACAGCACGACACCCGAGTTGCGCCGGGCCGTGACGCGGTTGCCGGAGGAGGCCACCGCGGCCGGGCGGGCCAGGGAGTTCACCACGTCGGCACTCAAGGCGTGGGAGGTGCCGGCGGACCTCCGCGAGGACATCGTGCTGGCCGCGTCCGAGCTGGTCACCAACGCCGTCGAGCACGGGCACGGCGAAGTCACCGTGGTGCTGCGTCAGAACGGGGACCGCCTGCTGCTGCGCGTGTGGGACGAGGACGTGCGCGTCCCTGCTCCGCGCCCGGTCCAGCGCGGCCCGGTGCGCGGGAACGGGCTGGTGATCGTCGACGCGCTCAGCGAGAGCTGGGGTTATGAGGCCGCGGCCGACGGCAAGTGGGTGTGGGCCGAGTTCGCGGTGCGTTGCTGACCGGTCGGTGCGGCCGGCCCGTGCAGCGGGTCAGTGCAGCCGGTCAGTGCGACGCGGTGACGTGCCGCGCACCGTGGCGCGCCGCCCGGCCGGGCCGCGCCGACCACCGGCACAGCAGCAGGCACACGTCGTCGTCGTGCTCGTTGCGGCCGAGCATCTCCGACAGGATGGCGTCGCCCGCCTCGTCCGTGGGGAGCCCGGCGATCCCGCCGACTGCCCCGGTCAACCGGGCCAGGCCGTCGTCGAGGACCTCGCTCCGGCGTTCCACCAGCCCGTCGGTGTAGAGCAGCAGGTCGCTGCCCGGCGTGATCGTCTCCTCGTGCTCGGCGATGTCGAACGCGAACGGCACGCCGAGCATCGGCGCATTCGGTCGTTCCAGGAAGCGGATGCCGTCGGCCCCGGAGATCAGCATGGGCAGGTGCCCGGCGCTGGCCCACCGCAACCGGCCGGTCGCCAGCTCCAGGTCGGCGACCACGGCGGTGGCGAACAGCGTGCTGTCCAGCCCGCGGAGCAGGTGGTGGGCCAGCCGCAGCGCCTCCGCGGGGCGGTGGCCCTCGGCGGTGTAGGCGCGCAGCGCGTTCTGCAGCTTCCCCATCACCACGGCGGCGTCGAGACCGTGCCCGGTGACGTCGCCCACGGTGAGCACGATCGTGCCGTCGGCCCGCGTGAACGCGTCGAACCAGTCGCCGCCGATGTTCACGCCGGTCGCCGCGGGCCGGTACCGCGCGCACAGTTCCAGGTCGTCGGGCGTGCTCAGGGTGGGCAGCATCGCGTGCTGCAGGCGTTCGGCCAGCTCCCGCTCGCGCTCGTACTCGCTGGCGTTGCGCAACCCGACCGCGGAGCGGGCCGCGACCGCGGTGAGGAAGGTGACGTCCTCGTCGGTGAATTCGGTGTCGCGGTGCAGTTCGAGTACGCCCAGCAGGTGCGGTCCGACGGTCAGCGGCAGCAGCAGCCGCTTCGGCTCGACGTGTGGCTGGTGCTTGGCGACCACGCGCATCACCTCGGAGTCGGGCACGTCGTCCGGCCCCGGCAGGCGCTTGAGGGCGCGCGGCTCGGTGGTCACCAGCCACACCGCGGCGGAGTCGGCCACCTGCTCCCGCTCGATGAGCGTGACCAGGGCGTCGACGACCTCCCGGCCCCGCAGGGACGCGGACACGCTGCGGCTCACCTCGTCCAGGAACGCCGAGCGCTGGCGCTGCAGCTCGACCTCGGCGTGCAGGGCGAGCAGGCCGGCGTTGGTCTGCTCCAGTTCCGACTGGTGCAGCCGCAGCTCCCGTTCCTGCCGCGCGATGGTTTCGCGCAGCTCGCGCACGAGCTCCTCGGTGGTCTCGCCGGGGCGGGCTTCGGTCATGACGGGCCACCTCCGGTGACGACCACCACGCAGGCGTCGTCCCGTCCGCGGCCGCGTTGCCCGAGGATCCACCCGGCGACCGTGGCCGGGTCGTGGTTGAACAGGCCGGGCCAGTCGGTGCTGCTCCACCTGTCCGAGATGCCGTCGCTGTGCAGGATCAGCCAGCTGCGCCCGGTCCACGGGTGGGCGGAGTCGGTGGGCCGGGGCCGGGCGGCGACGCCGACGATGCCGTGGCGGGACACGATGCGCTGCACGGGCCCGTCGGGGTCCGCGTAGAACCGGGTGGACACGTTGCCCACCCCGCAGAACCGCATGCGCCCCTCCGCCGGTGTCAGCTGCGCGACAGCCACGGTCGCGCCGCGAGTGGAGGCGAGGGACGGCTGCATCAGCTCCAGGATACGAGCCGGTCTCAGCTCCGTGTGCGCGGCGACAGTGGAGATCGCCACGTCACTGGCCCGGGCTGCTAACTGTCCGTGCCCGAGTCCGTCACTCACGGCAATGGTGACGGTAGCGTCGGTGACTTCCGCCGTCCACCGGTCCCCGCACTCCGTTTCGCCCGGTGCGGTGAGGATCGCGCTGCCCACCCGCAGCCCGCCCGGCAGCGGGGATGGGGTCACGCGCCACCGCGCCAGCACCACGGTGCCCTGGCCACGCCGGCTGTAGAGATCGAACTCCTCCGCGGCGCGGCGCACCGCGCCGAGGCCCCCGCCGAGCGTGCCGGTGGTCGAGTAACCGTCGCGCATGCTGTCCTCGATCCGGCCGATCCCGGGGCCCGCATCGGCCGCCAGGACGTCCAGCCTGCCCAGCCCCGGTACCACGCTGACGATGCCCCGGCCGGCGTGTTTGAGCAGGTTGGAGGCCAGTTCGGTGGCGGCGAGCGACACCCGGTGGACCCGGTCCACGGGCAGGCCGGCCCGGGCGGCAGCCGCCGCGGCGATCACCCGCGCCCGGCCGACGTGACTCGGTTCGGTCACGACGAGGTCGTCGCGCGTCACGGTCCCGCGATTCTGCGGACCGACATGCTGATCTCCACCATCGTCCCGCGGCCCGGTTCCGACTCGATCCGGAAGTGGTCGGCCAGCCGTTTCGCGCCGCCCAGGCCGAGACCGAGGCCGGACCCGGTGGTGAACCCGTCCGCCATCGCCGCGTCGATGTCCGGGATGCCCGGACCCTTGTCGGTGAACGACATCCGCACGGTCGGGTTGCCGCCGAGGTTCTCGACGACGATCTCCGCCTGCCCGCCACCGCCGTAGACCAGGGCGTTGCGGGCCAGCTCGCTGGCGGCGGTGACCAGCTTGGTCTGCTGGACCAGGCTGAACCCGGCGGTCGACGCCGCCTCCCTGGCGGCGTGCCGCACATGCACGATGTCGTACTCGTCGTGGATGGCGACCGTGCTCGTCGAGGCCGCGCGTGTCACGGCCGGGCCGTCCGCGCAGGCCCCGTCCCCGGGGCGAGGAGCGACAGGCCTTCCTCGACGGAAAGCGCCGTGTCCAGGCCGGGCAGGGTCAGGCCGAGCTCGACCAGGGTGATCGCCACGGCCGGCCGCATCCCGACCACGACGGTGCGGGCGGCCATCAGGGACGTGATCGCCGCGATGTCGTGGAGCGTGCGGGCCAGGAACGAGTCGATGATGTCCAGGACGGACACGTCGATGAGCACGCCCCGGGCGCGGGTCTCCACGACCTTCTCGGTGAGTTCCTGCTCGAACTCGGCCACCGACTGGTCGAGGAGTTCCTCCTGGATCGTGACCAGCAGGACACCGTTCAGGCTGACGATGGGGACGCCCGCCATCAGAGCACGCCCGGGCCCGCCGGCGACGACCCGACCTGGAGGCCCAGCCGGTGGAGGGCGTAGGCGAGCGCGTCGGCCAGCCGGGCGCGCGTGGCGACCTCGCCGAGGTCGATGCCGAGCTGGACCATCGTGTTGGCGATCTGCGGGCGGATGCCGCTGATCACGCACTCGGCGCCCATCAGCCGCGCCGCCATAGCCGTCTTCAGCAGGTGCTGGGCCACCATCGTGTCGACCGTGGGCACGCCGGTGATGTCCAGGATCGCGACCTTCGCCTGCTGGGTCATGATCGCCTGCAGCAGGCTCTCGGTGGCGACCTGGCTGCGCATGCTGTCCAGCGTGCCGATGAGCGGGATCGCCAGCACGCCGTCCCACAGCTTGATCACCGGGGTGGACAGCTCGGACAGCTGTTCCCGCTGGATCGCCAGGGTGTCCTTGGCCGCCGCGAGCGCCGACTCGACGAGCACCAGGCGGAGCGTGTCGACGGCGCCGACGAGCATCACCGCGCCGGGTGTGAGCAACTCCGCATCCGCCTGCTCCTGCCACAGCCGCAGCAGGGGCTGCTTGAGCTCGCTCACCTCGACGGCGGTGCGCGCGCTCACACCCTCGTTCCCGTCCAGCTGCGAGGCGAGCGCGGTGAGCAGCGAACGCAGGTCGTTGAACCCGTCGGCGCCGGGGTTGTCCGCCTGACCGGCGGCGATGGCCCGGCGCACCCCGCGCAGCACCTCGGCGCTGTCGCCGGCGGCCTGATCGGAATCCTGTGCCACGGAGCGGAAGAACGACGAGCCGGCCCACTGGGCGACGATCGCATCCTTTTGCGCGTCAAGGAAATCGCTGACCACGGTGGTGATCTGGCGGTCGGAGGTTGTCGTCATCGCTCCCAGGCTCCAGCATGGTGGGAAGGTCGCGAGCACGCGAGCGCAATCCACGAAGTTCGTTGCTTTGCGGCAAACTTATTGCACGCGGCCGCCGGGGGACAACCGGGGCCGGAGCCGACGCCACGATTTTTGGAGAGAGTTCGAACCATGACGACGGACGAAGGCGCGACCAGGTCTGCCGGCGCTTCCGTGGTGCGCACGGAGATCAGCGGCGACACCGGGCGGGTGCTGCTGCTCGGCGAGATCGACCACGGCGCGGTCGACCAGCTGGACCAGGCCGTGGAGGAGCTGCTGGGATCCGGCGTGGTCCACCTGGTGCTCGACTTCGCGGGCCTCAACTTCTTCGATTCGGCCTGCATCAGCGCTCTGATCAGGGCGAAGACCCGCGCCGAGGAGCGCGGCGGCACCGTGAAGCTGGCCAACGTGGACCGTTACGCACGGCGCATCCTGGACATCACCGGACTGCTGGGTTCGTTCACCATCGAGGGAGAGGAATCACCCAGCCCGAGCGCGTGACCCCTCTCACGTGCACCCACGGTGAAACCGGCAGGTTTGGCATTCCCGAACGCGGGTACTCCGCGCGAGCCGTGAGCGGTTTCAAACCCGTCAAGGGGCCGGTTTCCGGCGTGGCGTCAAGCAGCGGCGCCCCGCCGGCGGACTGGTGGGCGAAGTGCGAGGGCAGATGTACCTGGAATACGAGGATGCGCAGGCGCGGGGACTGCGGCGTTATGTGCGACTGGTGACCGAGGCTCTGGGATTGGGTGGCAACGCCTACTTCGTGCAGATGGATCCACCACCGGCCAACGCCTACCTGGCGCTGGAACGGCGCCTCCCGGAATTCCCCGATCGCGACGCGGCCCTCCTCTGGAGCGAGGACACCGGATGGTCCCTGGTGGTGGAATCCCACTGCGGCGAGGACCTGATCGTGCTGTCCTACCTGGGCACCGACATCCTGCCCGCGCCGCGGGTGGTGGCGCGGTTCGCCGAGGACCTCTGCGACGGCACCGCACGCGGTGTGCTCGAGCCGCCGGTGTGCGATCCGGTGGACGTCCGGGAGCGGCTCGCGGCCTACGCCGCACCCGCGCTGGCGGGGTGATGCGCGGGATCGCCGACCTCCGGTGCGCGCACTAGGCTGAGCTCGTCCACGAGGACCTGTTGCGCGTCCAGGAGGTTTCGTTGCCCGAAGATGTTTTCGCGGTGCGTCACCGCGTGACCGGGGACGCCGTTGTCGTCACGGTGAGCGGCGGCGTGGACCTCTGTTCCGCGCCCGCGATGATCAGCGAGATGGACCAGGCCCGGCGGGCGGCGCGCCCGCCGCAGCCGGTGATCGTCGACCTGTCCCGCGTGGACTTCCTCGGCTCCGCCGGGTTGTCCCTGCTGGTCGAGGCCGAGCAGCGGTGTGCCGAGGCCGGCACGCCGCTGCGCCTCGTGGCGTCCAGCCGCGTGGTGCTCCGCGCACTCGAAGCGGCCGATCTGAGGCAGGTGTTCACCGTGTCCGGGTCCGTCGAGTGCGCACTGGGCGAGGGCTGACCCGCGGCGATGGCGAAACCGGCGGACACGTCTTATTTGGACAGTCTGGGCGAGATGGGGGAACGGATCGCTGCCCGTGACTGGTCCGCGACCGCGCTGGGACCCATCGGGGACTGGCCGGAGGAACTGCACAGCGCGCTGCGGCTGGTGCTGTCGTCGCGGTTCCCCATGCTGGTGTGGTGGGGTCCGGAGCTCACCACCTTCTACAACGATGCCTACCGCCCCGCGATGGGCGAGAAGCACCCGCGCTACCTCGGGCGGCCCGCGGCGGAGTGCTGGGCGGAGGCCTGGGCCGAGCTCGGTCCGCTCACCCGGCACGTACTGGCCGGCGAGGGCGCCACGTATTCGGAGAACCAGCTGCTGTTCCTCGACCGGCACAACTACCTCGAAGAGACCTACTGGACGTTCTCCTACAGCCCGATCTCCAACGACCGCAACGAGGTGCTGGGCATCCTGATCGCGGTGCAGGACACCACGGTGCAGGTGGTCCGGCAGCGGCGGCTGGCCGTCCTCAACGACCTCGGCGAGGTTTCCGCGGCCGGGACGGTCACCCGGACGGCGCGCTCGGCGGTCGCCGCGCTCGGCAGGCACGGCGCCGACCTGCCGTTCGCGCTCGCGTACCTGTTCGAGGACGGGCAGGCGTCGCTGGCCGCCGCCTACGGGGTCGGGCCGGGCGAACGCGCCGCGCCGGCGGTGCTGGAGCGCACCCCGGAACCGGTGTGGCCGCTGTGGGCCGGTGAGACCCGCGTGTGTTCCGGGCTGCGCCGGCGGTTCGGCCCGGACTTCGTGCAGCCGGTCGTGGTCGGTACGGCGTCGCCGGACGAGGCGGTGGTGCTGCCGCTGATCGCGTCCGGCCGGGCCGAGCCGGTGGGTGCGCTGGTGCTCGGGGCGTCGGCCTACCAGGCGCTGGACGCCGACCACCGGGCCTTCCTCGACTTGGTCGGCGGGCAGGTGTCGAGCCTGATCACCGACGCCCTCGCCTACGAGAGCGAGCGGCGGCGGTCGGCGGCGCTGGCCGAGCTGGACCGTGCGAAGAGCGAGTTCTTCGCCAACGTCAGCCACGAGTTCCGCACCCCGCTGACCCTCATCGCGGGTCCGGCCGAGGACGCGCTCGCCGACACCGCGGAGCCGTTGCCGCCCGGCCAGCGGGAGCGGCTGGAGCTGGTGCACCGCAACGCCGGGCGCCTGCGCCGGCTCGTCAACGACCTGCTCGACTTCGCCAAGATCGAGGCGGGACGGCTCCAGCCGGACACCGCACCGCACGACCTCGCGGCGCTGACCACGGAGATCGCCGAAAGCTTCGCCCCGGCGCTGCGGCGGGCCGGGTTGCGGTTCGAGATCGACTGCCCGCCGCTGTCCCGCGCCGTCGACGTCGATCCGGACATGTGGGAGAAGATCGTTCTCAACCTGCTGTCCAACGGGCTCAAGTACACCCGTCAGGGCGGCGTCGTCGTCCGGCTGCGGGAGAAGGACGAGCACGCCGAGCTGACCGTCACCGACACCGGCGTCGGCATCCCGGCCGACGAGGTGCCCCGGCTGTTCCAGCGCTTCCACCGGGCACGCGGGCGCGAGGGCCGGTCGCACGAGGGCGCCGGGATCGGGCTGGCGCTGGTGCAGGAGCTGGTGCGGCTGCACGACGGATCGGTGACGGCCGAGTCGGTGGAGGGCGCCGGCAGCACGTTCACGGTCCGGATGCCGCTGGCGGAGGTCCCGCCGCCACCCGCCGCCGAGCTCACGTTGTCCGCCACCGTGGCCTACCGGGACGAAGCACTCCAGTGGCAGGCGGACGGTGACGGCCGGCCGGTGCCGGCGCCGGCGGGCGACGCCCCGACCTTGCTGGTGGTGGAGGACAACACCGACCTGAGCCGGTTCATCGCGCGGTTGCTGCACCCGGTGGGGCGGGTGCTGCTCGCGCGGGACGGTGCCGAGGGGCTCGAGCTGGCCCGCCGGCACCGGCCGGACCTGGTGCTCTCGGACGTGATGATGCCGCGGCTGGACGGCATCGGGCTGGTGCGGGCGTTGCGGTCGGAACCGGCGACGAAGTCCGTCCCGGTGCTGTTCCTGTCCGCGCGCGCCGGGGTCGAGGCGGCGGTGTCCGGGCTGGAGGCCGGTGCGGACGACTACCTGCCGAAACCGTTCTCCGGCACGGAGCTGCTCGCCCGGGTGCGGGCCAACCTGGCGCTGTCCGATCTGCGCCGCCGCGAATCGGAGTTCCGGCGCGCCCTCGTCGAGTCGTTGCGGGAAGGGGTGTTCGTCGCCGACAGCGACGGCACCATCGTCGAGGCCAACGAAGCGTTCAGCACGATCACCGGGTACGGCGCGGACCACCTCCCGATGGCGTGGCCGTACCCGTGGCTCGGCGCGGACGCCGCGCGCGTCCCGGCCGCGGGCCTGGTGTCGCACCTCGGTGACGGGCTCGAAGTGTCGCTGGTGATCGAGCGGCCGGACGGTGGGGAAGCCTGGGCCGCGCTGACCCTCACCCGTGTCGCGGAGGCCGAGGGCGGTCCCGGATGGATCGTCGGGACGCTGCGGGACGTGACGGTCGAGAAGAAGGCGGCCGACCGGGAGTCGGTGCTCGCGGCGTTCGCGGCCGACCTGGCCGCCGCCACCGACGTGGCCGAGGTGCTGCACGCCGGGGTGGGCGCGCTGAAGGCGATCCTCGGCGCGACGCGTGTGGTGGCGGCGATCTGGCCGGACGCGGAGACCGGCGGGCTGCTCGCCGCCGTCCCCGACGCCGGCACGTTCGACGAGCTGGACCCGGAGCTGTACGAGCGGCTGGACCGGGTGCGGCAGCAGGCACCCGGACAGATCTGGCCGCCGGAACCCGGCCACGAACTGGGCGCCACCCTCGGCGGCGGCGATTCCGTCGTGTGGGCCGAACGCACCGATCAGGCGCTGGGTGGCGAGGACCGGGCGCTGTTCGGGATGCTCGTCGCGCAGCTGGGGCAGGCGCTGGGCCGCGCCCGCAGCTACGACCAGGCGCGGGCGGTCGCACTGACGTTGCAGCACGCCATCCTCGGTCCCACCGACCTGCCGGGCGGATTCGCCGTGCGGTACGAGCCGGCGGTGCGGCCGCTGGAGGTCGGTGGTGACTGGTACGACGTGGCGCGGTTGCCGGACGGCCGGATCGCCGTGGTCGTCGGTGACTGCGTCGGCCGCGGGCTCGCGGCCGCGTCGGTGATGGGGCAGCTGCGCAGCGCGTGCAGCGCCCTCCTGCTCAGCTACGGCGATCCGGCGCGGGCGCTGGACCAGCTCGACGGGTTCGCCCGGCAGATCCCTGGCGCGTTGTGCACCACGGTGTTCTGCGCGGTGGTCGATCCGGTCGCCGGGCTCGTGACCTACTCCAGCGCCGGGCACCCGTCCGCGGTGCTGAGCCACCCCGACGGCAGCGACGAACTGCTCGACGGCGCGCTGTCGGTGCCGCTCGCCGTGCGCCGGCGGAAGCCACGGCCGCGGTCGACGGTGCCGCTGCAGCCCGGTTCGGTGCTGCTGCTCTACACCGACGGGCTCGTGGAACGGCACGGCCTGCCCATCGACGAGGCGATCGAACGGGCCCGGGCGACGCTGCGCGAGGCGCCGCGCCGCCAGTCCGGCGACATCACCGAGCACCTGCTCACCAGCCTGCTGCCGGCCGCGGGCCACAACGACGACGTGGCGGTGCTGGTGTACGTGCACCCGCCGGGCCCGTTGCGCCTCGACCTCCGGGCCGAGCCGGACAGCTTGATCGACATTCGACGCGAACTGCGGCGGTGGCTCGCGCTCGCGGACGTGCCCGAGGACCCGGCGGCCGACGTGATCCTGGCGGTGGACGAGGCGTGCACGAACTCGATCGAGCACGGGTACGGCGGCCGCGGCGACGGCATGCTCACCCTGACGGCGACCGCCGGGGACGGCAGCGTGGAGATCGTCATCACCGACGACGGAACCTGGCGGCCGCCGCCCGCCGATCCCGGGATCCGCGGGCGCGGCGTCGGGCTGATGCAGGCGCTGATGACCGAGGTTGAGATCACGCCCGGGGAGAACGGGAGCCGCGTCCGCCTCACGCGGAACTGGCAGGAATAGCCGGTTCCGGCGAGCCGCCGGCGGCTCGACGCGGCGTCGCGGGTTTCGCGGGAGCTCGTGGATCCGAGATCGGCGAAGTCCACCGAACCACGATCCAGCTCGACCCGGAACTACTTCCGGAGCCGCTCACCAAGCTCGGATTCGTGGTGGAGCCGGTCGAGCGGGACAGTCGCGGCATCCTGCATCCGCGGGCCGGGCTGCGGCGGTTCGACCTGGTGCGGTTCCCGCCCTCGCCGGAGGTCGGCCGGTTCGTCGACCGCTACTGGCTGGTGTCGTGGGACCTGCCGGACGTGCACGAGCAGCACGTGCTCGTGCACCCGGTCGTCAACGTGGTGTTCGAGGCGGGCCGGGCGGCGGTCCACGGCGTCCAGACGCGACGGTTCACGCGGCGGCTGTCCGGCCGGGGCCAGGCGCTGGGCGTGATGTTCCGCCCGGGCGGGTTCCGGCCGTTCCTGGGTCGCTCGCTCGCCACGATCACCGACACCGTCGGCCCGCTGGCCGAGGAGTTTCCGGCGCTGCGGGCCGCCGAGCCGACCGTGGTGGAGGCGCTCACCGGGGGCGCCGGTGGTGCCGAGGTGGCCGGCCTGGTCGACGCGGCCATCGCCGCGCTCGTCCCCGCCGCGCGCCAGCCGTCCGAGGAGACCACGGCACTGGCCGAGCTCGCGGCGCGCGATCGGGACTTGCGCCGGGTCGAGGAGCTGGCCGCGGCGGGTGGTGTGAGCGTGCGCCGGCTGCAGCGCGCCTTCCGCGACCACGTCGGCGTGAGCCCGAAGTGGGTGCTGCGGCGCTACCGGCTCTACGACGCGGCGGAACGCGCGGCGCGGGCGGAGCCGGTGGATTGGGCCGCGCTCGCCGCGGACCTCACCTACGCCGACCAGGCCCACCTGACCCGCGAGTTCACCGCCGTGGTGGGGGAGCCGCCCAGCTGGTACGCGCGCCGGGCCTGACGCCGCGTGCCCCTGCTACATTCCGTTACCGGCACTCGGATTGCCGTGTGCGCAACGAAAGGCGGCCCCGTGGACGTGCTGGCGGTGGGCGAGACCATGGTCGTGGTCACGCCCGAGGCGGGAGGTCGGCTGGCCTCGGGCAGCCGGTACCTGCTCCGGCCCGGCGGCGCCGAGTCCAACGTGGCGGCCCTCCTCGCGCGGCTCGGGCACAAGGCCGCCTGGGCGAGCGCGCTCGGCGCCGACCCGCTCGGCGACCTCGTTCTGGACGACCTGGGGCGCCACGGGGTCGACGTGTCGCTCGTGCGGCGGGACGGGCAGCGCCCCACCGCGGTCTACTTCAAGGACCCCACCCCCGCCGGCACCCGCGTCTACTACTACCGCGGCGGCTCGGCTGCCTCCGCCATCTCCCTCGCTGACATCGCGCACTGGTCCGCCCAGCCCGCGCGGCTCGTCCACGTCTCCGGCATCACGGCGGCCCTGTCCGAACAGACCCGCGAGGCCACCCGAGCGCTCGTCCGCGGTTCCGGCCTGGTCAGCTTCGACGTCAACCACCGCCCGCAGCTGTGGCACGGCGACGCCCCCGAGGTCCTGCTCGACCTGGCCCAGGACAGCGACATCGTGTTCGTGGGCCGGGACGAGGCCGAAGCTCTGTGGGGCACCACCGACGCGGAGAGCGTGCGCGCGCTCCTCGACCGGCCGCGCTACCTGGTGGTCAAGGACGCGGCGATCGAGGCGGTCAGCTTCACCCCCACGGGTGTCCACCGGGTGCCGTCGGCGGAGGTCGACGTGGTGGACGTCGTCGGCGCAGGTGACGCGTTCGCGGCCGGGTGGCTGAGCGGCTTCCTCGACGACCGCGATGAGACGACCCGTCTGCGGCTGGGGCACTACGCCGCCGCGCGCGTGCTCGAATCGCCCTCCGACTTCGCCGACCTGCCGCCCGCCACCGAGATCGTGGCGGGCCTGTGATGTGCCGGACCGCCGCCCGCGCGATCGTCGTGTTGCCTGGACGGGAAGCGCTTTCCACCAGCGACCCGGTCAGTGCAGGCTGAGCAGGTCGATCACGTCGCACAGCTCCTGTCTGCGGGCATAGGCCCGGCGTTGCCGCTGGGCGCCGTTGCCGTGCTCGCGCACCCAGGCCAGCGACTCGGTCACGAAATCCAGGTCGCCGGCGTGCGTGAGGGCCGGCCGGACCCGCTCGACGAGCTGGCCGACCAGCGCCGGGACCGGGGTGAGCCGGCCGGTCTCCGGGTGCAGCGCGGAGCCGTCCAGCCCGTCCCGCGCGGCGCGCCACAGGTTGGCGCGCAGCACCTCGCCGGGTACCCGCGGGGGTGGCCAGTCCAGTTCGGACAGTTCGGTGAGGACCAGGGCACGCACCAGGGCGGCGAGCGTGGCCGCCTCGCGGGCCGTCGCGGTCACGTCGCTGATCCGGAACTCCAGCGTCGGGCGTTTCTCGGACAAGCGGATGTCCCAGTAGATCATGCCGCGGTCGAGCATCGCGCCGGCTTCGAGCAGCGCCGCGACCCGGCTTTCGTAGTCGTCCAGCGAGGCGAACAGCGGTGGCGGCCCCGCTGAGGGCCACCGCGACCACAGCACGTACCGCCAACTGCTGTAGCGCGTGTCCCTACCGCCGTCGAACGGCGAGTTCGCGGTGAGCGCGAGCAGCACCGGCAGCCACGGCCGCGTGTGGTTGCTCACCCGCACCCCGGTGGCGCGGTCCGGGATCCGCACGTGCACGTGGCATCCGCAGGTGGTGCCGGTGCGGGCGATGAGGCCGAAGTGCTCACCCATCCGCCGGTAGCGCGGGGTGGGTGTAATACCGGGCGGGTGCTGCTCGGCCAGCAGCGGGGTCGCCGTCGCGACCAGGCGGAGCTGCCGTTTCCCGGCCTCGCCGGCCAGCCTGGAGCGGAAGTGGGTGAGCCGGTCGAGCAGCTCCGCGGCGTCCTGGCACACCTCGCTCGCCAGCTCGACCTGGCTGCGCGCCAGTTCCCGCTGCACGTCGCCGTCCGGGCGCGCGGACGCCTCGACCACCTCCGGGCCGCGGTCCGACAGGTGGCCCTGCTCGTCGACGAGCAGGAACTCCTCCTCGACGCCGAACGTCGGTATCTGCTCCACCCTGCGCCCTCTCCACTCGGTCGCCGCTGGTTACCCGCTCCCCGGCGCTTCAAGCCCGGGCGCCGCGAGTTGCCGGGTGCTTGTCGCGACGGTCGGGTGCGGGGGATAGTCGCCGGCATGGACGACGAATTCGTGCCGGGGGTGTGCCGCCATGGGGCCTGAGGAGGAGTACGGCGAGCAGTTCTGGGAGGAGCGCTACGCCTCCCGCCCGTCGGTCTGGAGTGGACAGCCGAACCCGCAGCTGGTCGCGGAGGTCGCGGACCTGCCACCGGGCACCGCTCTCGACGTCGGTGCCGGCGAAGGAGCCGACAGCTGCTGGCTCGCCGAGCGCGGCTGGCGGGTGACCGCGCTGGACCTGTCCGCGACCGCGTTGCGGCGCGGCGCCGAGCACGCCGCGCGGGCGGGGGTCGGGGAGCGGATCGAGTGGGTGCGCGGGGACGTGCGGACCTGGGACCCGGGCGAGCGGCGGTTCGACCTGGTCTCGGCGCAGTTCCTGCACCTGCGCAACGAAGAACTGCGGGACCTGCTCCGCCGGCTCGCCGGGACGGTGACACCGGGCGGGACGATGCTGGTGGTGCAGCACGACGCGCACGACCTCGACACCACCGTGGGCCGGCCGCACCTGCCCGAGCGGTTCGCCGCCGCGGCGGACGTGGCGGCCTGGCTGCCCGCCGGGTGGGCCGTCGAGGTCGCCGAGGCCCGCCCGCGGCAGGCCACCGACCCCGACGGCAACCCGGTGACGGTCCACGATGCCGTCGTGCGCGCCCGCCTGCCCTAACGCCCGCGACGAGACCACCGGCGCCCTCGGCCCGCTACCCACGTCCCCCCGAGACGCACGACCGCCCCACCGGCCGGCCAACGCGCCGCCACGAGCGGCCAACACGCCGCCACCTGCGGCCAACACGCCGCCACGAGCGGCCAGCACGCCGCCACCTGCGGCCAACACGCCGCCACGAGCAGCAAACACGCCAGGCGGTGGCGTGTTGGCTGGCGCGGGCGTCGTGTTTGCCGGTGCGGGCGCCGTGTCTGCCGGTGCGGGTGGCGTGTTTGCTGTTGGCGGACGAGTGTCAGCCGCGGTACGCCTGGGACAGGCGTGCGTAGGCGACGATGTTGTCCTCGTAGTTGTGGGTGGACCGGTCGAACGCGCCGCCGCAGGTGATCATCCGCAGCTCCGGTCCGGCGGTGTCGCCGTAGACGTCGTCAGTCGGGAAGGCCGATTTCGGGTACCGCTCGACGCGGTAGACGGTGAACACCGCGGTGGTCCCGTCGGCGCGGTGCACGATCGCCTGGTCGCCGGGTTTGGTGTCCTTCAGCCGGTTGAAGGTGCCGGGCACGTGGTTGTAGTCGACGTGCGCGGCCAGCACCGCGGGGCCGGTCTCGCCGGGCGACGGGCTGCCGGTGAACCAGCCGGTCGTGACGGCGTCCTCGGGCACCTCGAGCGCGCCGTCACCGGCGAGCCCGAGGTCGACGATGGGGCCGGTGCTGACCCCGATCGCGGGCACCTCCAGCCGCACCGGGCGCGCGTGCGGCAACGGACCGTCGGCGGTGGCGGCCTGAGCCGCGCTGGATGGCGCCGCGGCACTCGACGGTGGTGCCGGTGGGGTGGGCGCCGGCGCCGCGGGAGCGCCGCAAGCGGTGAGAGCGGCGCCGATGGCCGCGATCGCGAGCCATCGGCGCCAACGTGCGCTGGTCATCGGCCGGCGCGCCGCCGCATCAGCAGCACGGTGCCGGCGCCACCACCGACCAGGGCGAGCGCGCCGACCGCCACGGCCGGGCCCGCGCCGGGCTCGCCGGCGTCACCACCGCCGGTGGCCACGCCGCCGACCGGCTTGACCTTGACCTGCGTACCGCCGCCGACTGCCTTCTTCTCGCCGAAGCGGGACTCGCAGGCGTAGCCGTCGTGGTCGGCGTCCAGGTGGTTCGGGTCCCTTCGGTCGGCGTCCAGGACCGCCTGGGCCTGCGCCTGGGTCGCGAAGTCGGCGCAGTCCAGGTCGGCCGGGCTGGTCTTCGTCGGGGTGACCGGCGGCGCCTCGGGGCTGTGGCTGCTGGTCGGCGTGGACGGGTGACCGCCGGCCCGGTGCGGCAGATCTTCGCAGGCGACTCCGTCCTTGTTGCGGTCCAGGTGGTTCGGGTCGGACCGGTCCTGGTCGAGAACGGCCTGCGCGTCTTCCTGGTAGGTGAAATCGCTGCAGTTGTACCGGTCGGCCGCCGGCGCGGCGAACACCGCGGGTGCCGGGCCCAGCAGGGCGATACCGGCCACCGCGGCCGTGCCGAGAACGCGACTGATCATACGCATGGGGGGACGTCCTTTTCCGGGAAAACGATCTCGGGGCAATTCAGCCGCTTTGTCGTTTCCGTGATCGCGAACGTTACCGCGGCAATTCAGGAAATTGTTGTCCCGATAATGACGGTATCCGGACGTTGTTCACCGTGCAAGGGAGGCAACGCGCTGCGATCTCGAACCGCGCCCGGCGGGGTAGACCGGCCCGCGATGCTCGTGGAACGGAAACGGTCAGCGCCCAGGCCAGTTCGAGCTCGCCAACCACCGGGTTGGACGGTCCGCTTGGTGGTGCTGTCCTCCGCGCACAGGTCACCCACCAGGAGGCGGACATCCGGATCGGCCGGGATCGTCCGCCCGCGCGCAGGCCGGCCACGCACTGCTGGGCGACGCGGTGTTCCACGGTTCGCCACCGGGAGTACCGGCCCGCCGAGGCGGTCCCGGTCGCGCCGGTGGTACCGGCCGGCGCGAGCCGGTGATCGCACCCGAGTGCACGGACCGGGCTCCCGTCAGAAGAAGACCTGCTCACCACCGGTCAGATTCAGCGCGGCTCCGGTGATGAACCCGCCGTCATCGCTGGCCAGGAACGCCGCCAGAGCGCCGATGTCGCCGGGCACGCCGAGGCGTCCGACCGGAATCCTGTCCGCGACGTAATCCCGGAACGCGGTATCGAGATCGACGCCCAGTTCGGCGGCGTATTCCATGCCGGGCCGTCCGTCAGCCGTCGACAGCAGCTGGGTGGCCATGGTGCCGGGGCAGATCGCGTTGGCGGTCACTCCATACGGTCCCAGCTCGAGCGCCAATGCCTGGGTCAAGAGGATCACGGCGGCCTTGGATGCCGAATATATGCCGTAGCCTTCACGTGCAACCTTGCCCAGCTGGGACGAGGTGTTGATGATGCGGCCCCAGCCCTGGTCGCGCATGTTGCGTGCAGCAGCCCGCGACCACGCGAACACCGCGTAGGTGTTGACCTCGAACTGCTGCCGGAAGCTCTCAACCGTCTCGTCGATGAGGTTGCGCACGTGGTAGGTCCCGGCGTTGTTCACGAGGATGTCGAGCCGGCCGTGCCGGCCGACCGCTTCGGCAATCACCATTTCGGCCATCGCGCGGTCGGTCACATCGGCGACGACCGCGGTCGCCTTCTTGCCCGCGCTGCTCAGCGGCAACTCGGCCGCCAGCTCGGAGGCGTCGGTGCGATCCACGATGATCGTCGTCGCGCCCTCGCCGGCGAACCGCCGCGCGATACCCTCACCCAGTCCTTGTGCCGCCCCCGTCACGATGGCGGTCTTGCCGTCGAGTTTTCCCACGACTCGTTCCTCCCTGTCGTACCGGCTGTTCCGGTTGAAACCATTCCCGGGGGAAGAAACACCGCCGGGTTCAGTCGCCCTGGAAGAAGCCGAGCAGGATCTCGGTCAGCTCGTGCGGCTTTTCCAGGGCGAGGCTGTGCCCGCAGTCCATGGACACGTAGGTCCAGTCCTCGGCGATGCTGCTGACGATCCGCTTGACTTCGTCGCCCAGCCAGTAACTCGCGCCGATGCCGAGGGTTTTCTGCTTCAGCTTCGGGTTCTTCAGGGTCTGCTCGGAGTTTTCGAACGCGGCGCGGTACACGCTGAGGATCGCGCGTAGCCCGCCCGGCGCGGTACAGCCGCGCAGGAAGATGTCGATGTCCTCATCCGTGATGGCGTCGGGGTTGACGCACTCGTCGCGCATGAAGGCGGTCCAGAACTCGCGGTCGTGCCCGGGGATGAGCATCTCCGGGTAGTCGCGGAGCGCGAACAGGTTGAGGTGCCACACCCAGTGGCCGGACTTGACGTTCTCGGGCGTGTAGTAGGCACCTTCGGTCAGGCCGTAACCCGGCAACAGCATGTCGGCGTAGGACAACTTCTCCACCAGTTCCGGGTGGTACGCGGCCAGCGCATACCCGAACGCCGCTCCCCAGTCCTCACCGTGGACCTTGACGGAGGAGTAGCCCAGTCCGGTGACCAGTTCGGCCACGTCGTCGCTCACGGTGCGCATGTCGTAGCCGGAATCGGGGCGGGCCGAGTCGCCGAAGCCGCGGATGTCGGGGGCGATGACCGTGTAGTGGGGGGTCAGCAGGGGCAGCACCAGGTGCCAGTAGTGGAGTGATTTCGGGACGCCGTGCAGCAGCAGGAGCGGTTCGCCCGAGCCGGCGACGACATAGTGCAGACGAGTGCCGTTGACGGCGATCCGGCCGTGGGTGGCGGGCCGTCCTTGATGATCCAGCATGAGCCGGCTCCTCCTGGGATTCTCCGTGGGGTTCACCGCGCCCGGGTTCCGGGAGCGGACGGCGGGTACAGCGTGGGCGCCGGGGAAGCCCCGGCCAAGTGGGGAGGCGACGACACCGTCGCCTCCCCGCACGCCGGTGCCCGCGCTAGTTGTTCGTCTTCGCCAGGGCCGCGAGTTCGGGATTGCCCTGGAACGCCTCGGCCGCGTTGTCCTTGGTGACCAGCACTGGCGGGACCAGGACCGCGGGCACGACCTTGACGCCGTTCCAGGCGTTGTCCTTGTCGTCGGCCACGACCGTCGGCTGCTTGCCCTGAGCCAGCTGGCTGATCAGATCGACCGCGGCCTGTGCCTCGACACCGCTGTCCTTGTACACGGTGCAGTACTGCGTTCCGTCCATGATCAGGGGGACCGACGCCTTGTCGCCGTCCATGCCCGTCACGACCTGGCCGGACAGCCCGGCTTGCCGGAGGGCGGTGATGATGGAGCGGGCCAGGGTGTCGTTCGGCGAAAGCACTCCGTCGAGCTTCCTGCCGCCGGCATAGGTGCTGGTGATCAGGTTCGTCATGCGGGTCTGGGCGTTCTGACCGAGCCAGCCCTCGGTCGCCACCTGCTGGAATCCGGTTTGCCCGGAGGGCACGACGACCTGCCCGGACTTGATGAGCGGGTCGAGCACGCTCATGGCGCCGTTGAAGAAGATGGTCGAGAGGTTCGTGGTGGCGGCTCCGGCGAACAGCTCGACGTTCCACGGCCCGTTCGGATTCTTCTTCTTGAGCCCCTCGAGGAGTGACTGGGCCTGCAGCTGCCCAACCCTGAAGTTGTTGAAACTCACGTAGTAGTCGACGTTTTCCGTGCTGACGATGTTGCGATCCCAGGCGATGATCGTCACGCCCGCCTTCTTGGCCTGTGCCAGCTGGTTGCCGAGCTGGCCGCCGTCCTGCGCGGAGATCGCGATGACCTTGTAGCCCTTGGTGACCATCGACTGGATCTGGTTCTGCTGGTCCGGCACCGGGTTGGAGTTCGACGCGTACTGGATGTCGGCTTTGAACCCGGCCTTCGTCAGGGCGTCCTGCCAGTATCGCTCGTAGTTGGCGACGTTCTCGGAAGTCTTGGTGGGGAGGGCGACCCCGATGGTGTCGCCCACCTTGAGGGCCGTCGCCCCGGATTCGGCGTTCCGCTGGGAACACCCGGTCAGAGCGATCGCCGCGACGGCGGTGGCTACGGCAGCGGCCAGTAGTTTTCTACGCATGTCGTCAATTCCTTGCTGTGTGGAGGCAGGCGCGGTCCTCGTTGACCGGCCCGTGATCGCCGCGGCTGAGCGACATCAGCCCAGCGATGCTTTTTCCCTGCTGTCACGCGCTTCGGATGGCAGTTCCCCGGAGATGCGCTCGGGTGCGGGACGAGCTCGGGTGCGTCGGATACCGTTCAGCACGAGTCCCGTCAGCGACGGCTTGCCCTGCGTCTTGTTGTAGACGTCGAACGCGACAGCTGCGAGCAGCACCATGCCGCGGATGATGGACACGATGTTCTGGTCGATGCCCTTCAGCGACAAGCCGTTGGCGAGGAAGGCCATGACGAAGGCTCCGACGATGGACGCCGGCACGGTTCCGACGCCGCCGAAGATGGCCGCGCCGCCCACGAAGACCGCCGCGATGGCGTCGAGTTCCCAGTTGGTCCCGTCGGAGGGCCCGGAAGCGTTCGAGTTTCCGACGAACACCATTCCGGCGACCGCCGCGAGCACCGACATGTTCATCATGACGAAGAAGCTGACGCGCCGGGTGTCGACACCGGACAGGGCGGCGGCTTGGGAGTTGCCGCCGACCGCGTAGATCTGGCGGCCGAACACGGTTTTCGAGGTCACGAACGAGTAGACGATGACCAGGACCCCGCTGATGATGCCCGCGATCGGGAGGCTCGTGCCGATTCGCCCGCCACCCAGCAGCAACGTCGCGTAGACCGTGATCCCGCCGAGCACCAGGACTTTCAGCACCGAGACCCACCGGGGGCGGGGGACCTCGCCCATCTTGTGACGACGTCGGCGAGCCCGGATCTCGAGCCAGGCGATGGCCGCCACGACGACTGCGCCGAGGACGAGCGTGGGATTGTTGTAACCGGTGTCCGGGCCGAAGTCGGGGAGGAATCCCGCGCCGATCCAGTTGAACGACGCCGGCGTGGTGGTCGCGGTCGAGTTGCCCACCACCTGGTTGGCGCCGCGGAAGATGAGCATGCCGGCGAGGGTGACGATGAACGCCGGTACGCGCACGTAGGCGACCCAGAAGCCTTGCCAGGCGCCGACGAGCGCGCCGATGCCCAGCCCGAGGAGCATCGCGAGTCCTGCCGGGAGGTGCCAGACCGACATGGATTGGGCCACGACGATCCCGACGAAGGCCGATACCGACCCGACGGACAGGTCGATGTGCCCGTTGATGATCACCATCACCATGCCCACGGCCAGGATCAGGATGTAGGAGTACTGCTGGACGACGTTGATCACGTTCGTCGGGTCCAGTGTCACACCGCCGGTCCACAGCTCGAAGACGAGGATGATGACGACGAGGGCGATGGTCATGCTGTACTGGCTGATGCCGCGGCCGCCGGTGAGCGCGCGCACGGGTGAAGGCTTGGTACTCATGCGGCGGCACCCGCCTTTCTGGTGGAGGTCATGCTGACCATCAGCGCCTCGGATGTCGCTTCGGCGGCCGTGAACTCGTTGGTGATCCGGCCTTCGAAGATCGTGTAGATGCGATCGGAAAGACCCATTACCTCGGGCAATTCGGACGAGATCAGGATGATCCCGGTGCCGGCGGCCGCCAGGTCGTTGATGATCTTGTAGATTTCGTACTTGGCGCCCACGTCGATCCCCCGTGTCGGTTCGTCCAGGATCAGCACGTCGGGATCGGTGAACATCCACTTCGACAGGACGACCTTCTGCTGGTTGCCGCCGGACAGCTTGCCCACGCTGGCGTCGACGCTTGCCGTCTTCGTTCCCAGCGCGGCGCGGTATCGCTCGGCGATCTCGTGCTCTTGGAGTTCGTCGATGACACCGGCGCGGGAGGACACCTTGTCCAGCCGGGCGGACACGGTCGCGCGCCGCACACTGTCGAGGAGGTTGAGGCCGAGACCTTTGCGATCCTCGCTGACGTAGCCGATGCGGTGCCGGATCGCTTCCCGGACGTTGCCCACCTTGATCGGGCGGCCGTTCTTGAAGATCTCACCGCTGACGTAGGTGCCGTAGGAACGTCCGAACACGCTCATCGCGAGCTCGGTTCGCCCGGCGCCCATCAGCCCGGCGAGGCCGACGATTTCGCCCCGCCGGACCGAGAGGTTCACGTCCTTGCAGACGAGGCGGCTGGGATCGAGCGCGTGCTGAACCGTCCAGTTCCGGACCTCGAAGAGCGTGTCGCCGATGTCCGGGGTACGGGGTGGGAAGCGGTTTTCCAGCGATCGTCCGACCATACCGCGGATGATGCGGTCCTCATCGACGTTTCCGCCTTCGAGGTCGAGCGTTTCGATGGACTGTCCGTCCCGCAGCACGGTGATCGAGTCGGCGACCTGTTCGATCTCGTTGAGCTTGTGCGAGATCATGATCGAAGTGACGCCGCGCTCCTTGAGACCCACGATGAGATCCAGGAGGTGCTGCGACTCGGTCTCGTTGAGCGCCGCCGTCGGTTCGTCGAGGATGAGCAGCTTGACCGACTTGTGGAGTGCCTTCGCGATCTCCACGAGCTGTTGTTTGCCCACTCCGAGGGATTTGACGAGCGTGTCGGGGTGGTCGTCGAGCCCCACCCACTCCAGGAGCTCGCGGACCCGTCGCTGAGCGCTGACCCAGTCGATGACGCCGAACCGGGCGGTTTCGTTGCCCAGGAGGATGTTCTCGGTGATCGACAGCTGGGGGATGAGCGCCAGCTCCTGGTGGATGATGCCGATCCCGGCTGCCTCGCTCTGCCGGACGTTGGCGAAGCGCATTTCTTCGGAACGGTAGATGATGTCACCCTCGTAGGACCCGTACGGGTGGACACCCGAGAGCACCTTCATCAGGGTGGACTTGCCGGCGCCGTTCTCCCCGCAGATCGCGTGGATCTCGCCGCTGCGCACCGCGAGGTTGACGCCGGAGAGCGCGGTCACACCGGGAAACTTCTTCGTGATGGAGCGCATCTCCAAGATGTATGAACGTTGGGTCATCGTGTGGTCCCTTGGACATCGTTGTCGGACTCCGGAATCTGCTACCCGACCGAGGCGGGCCTTTCTCCCGCTGCGACCTCGTCGACGACTGTGCTCGTGATCCGCCCGATACCGTCGATCTCGACCCGGATCTCGTCACCGTTCTTGAGGAAGACCTGCGGATCCCTGCGGTAACCGACACCTCCGGGTGTCCCGGTGAGGATCACGTCGCCGGGTTCGAGCGCGGTGAACTCGGACAGCTCCGACACCAGCCGCGGGACGTCGAAGATCAGCTTCGACAACGTGGACTCCTGCACGACTTCATCGTTCAGGATCGTCCGGATGCCCGCGGTGGTCAGGTCCACCTGGTCGGGAGTCACGATCCACGGTCCGAGCGGGGTCGAGCCGTCCCATGCCTTCCCCTGCAACCATTGGTGGGTCTTGTACTGGTAGTCCCGGACGGTGATGTCGTTGGCGATGGAGTATCCGAGGACGTGGTCCAGTGCCTCCGCGCGCGCGATGCGCCGCCCGGGCCTGCCGATGATCACGGCGAGCTCACCTTCCCAGTCCACCTGACGCGACTCGGGCGGAAGCTGGATGGGCGCGCCGGCTGCGATCAGGTTGGAGGCGAACTTCGGGAAGAGCACTGGGTATCGGGGGAGTTCCCGCTTGGTTTCCTGGACGTGATCGAGGTAGTTGAGCCCGACGCAGAAGATCTTCTTCGGGGCTGGGCTCGCCGGCAGCAGGCGCACCTGCGCGAGCGGGATGCGACGGGCCTCGTGCCGGGGGGCCGCTTGCAGGGCGTCGACTCCGGCGTTGACGGTGAGCGTGGCGTCTCCGAGCGGGACGATCGTGTCCCCTTCGACGACGCCGACGCGTGCAGATCCCTCGATCTGGTAGCTGGCGTACTTCACCGGCCCGCCTCCGCGACTCCGCGGTGGCCTTCGCTGGTCTTGCGCCAGTGGGGAAGCTGACCACCCCAGAGGTTCACGCTCTCGGGTACCGGATGCCACTTACGGGCCACGTACTCCACCTGGTCGTCGTAGAACTTCTCCATCTCGGCCGACAGCTCGATGTGGTTGCCGGCGGGGTCGTCGAAGAACACGAACAGGTTGTTGCCGGGTCCGTGTCGCCCCGGTCCCCACTGCACGGTGACACCGAGCTCGGTGAGCCGGTCACACCAGGACTTGAAGTCCTCCCACTCCGCGAGGTCGTACGAGTAGTGGTCCAGAACCCCGGACTTCCCCACGTTCACGATCGCGAGCGTGTGGTGGTCCTTGTTGCTGCGCAGCCAGCAGAAGCGGCCGTCGGAGAGCTGGTCGGTGACGCGGAAGCCGACGGCATTGGCGAAGAAGTCGACCTGCCGCTGCACGTCGTCCGTGCCGATGGTGGTGTGCTGGAACTTGACGGGACGCCGGCCGGTGTCGGCGGCGGTTTCGCCCTGCCGCCACACCGCCGAGTGGAAGTGCACGGGGACGCCGTCGGGGCTGACGGCCGAGATCGCCTCGACCGGTTCCGCGGCGAAGTCGACGAAACCCGGGTCCAGATCGGTGACCTGGAAACCCGCCGTCTTCAGCCGATAACGGATTCCGGCCACGCCCCCGGCGTCGCGGACCTCGAACCCGAAGTGGTCCAGCCGTGACTCACCGGGCAGCAGGTCGACGACGTGGTGGCCGGTCCCCCACCCGAGCCGTACGCCGCCGTCGGGCAGCTCCTCCTGCCGGACCAGACCGAGGACGTTGGCGTAGAACGCCTCGCTCGCCGGTACGTCCGGCACCCGGAACCCGATGTGGGAAACTGCGGTGTCCCGCAAGATCCCGGCGTTGTCGTTCTCGATGATGGCAACGCGATTTTCTTCACCCATGTGTGAAACCTTCGTGTCGTGCTGGTGCGCTCAGGCAGCAGCGCGGTAGACGTGCTTGACTTCCTGGAATTCGGCGAGTCCGCCCGGGCCGTTGAGCCGGCCGACTCCGCTGTGCTTGTAGCCGCCTTCTTCGAACTGGTCGAATATCTGCGCCCAGGCGTTCGTCCAGACCGTGCCCGCCTCGATCGCGCGGGACACCCGGAGCGACCGCCCGCCGTCGGCGGTCCACACCGACGCGGACAGCCCGTAGTCGGTGGCGTTCGCCCTCCGCACCGCCTCGTCCTCGTCACCGAACGTCTCGAAGGTGGCGACGGGGCCGAACAGTTCCTGCTGGATCAGGGGTGACTGCAGGTCGGTCACGCCCACCAGGGAAGGACGGTAGAACGCGCCCGGACTGTCGACCGGACCGCCGGGCAGGATGACCTCCGCCTTGTTGCCGTTGACGAGCCGGTCGACGCGGTCGACCGAGGCGTGGTCGATCAGCGGGCCCATCTCGGTGGCCGGGTCGATGCCCGGGCCGAGCTTCACCGACGCGAGTGCGGCGGCGAGGCGGTCGCGCAGTTCGTCGGCGATCGCTTCGTGGGCCAGCACCCTGCTGCCGGTCATGCAGAACTGGCCGGCGAAGGTGGTCACTGCCGCGCGGAGCGTGGGGACCACGGCGTCGAGGTCGGCGTCGTCGAACACGATCATCGGCGTCTTCCCGCCGAGCTCCAGGGACACTCGTTTGAGTTGCGGTGCCGCGGCGGCCATGATCCGGGCGCCGACGGCCGAGCTTCCGGTGTAGCTGATCACCCCGACGGCCCGGTTCGCGACGATCTCCTTGGCGCCCTCGTCGCCGGACTCGGTGAAGAAGTTCACCACGCCCGCCGGCAACGACTCGGCCTGTGCGAACACCTCCGCGACGAGTGCGTTGGTGAGTGCCGTCTGGGCCGGCATCTTCACCGCGACGGTGCATCCGGCCGCCAGCGCCGGCGCGAGCGACCGGATGGTCAGTACCCCGGGGGAGTTCCACGGGACGATCACGCCGGCCACCCCCACCGGTTCCCGCAGCAGCATCGACATGCCGCCCGGGGTCTCGGCGGCCGTGCCCAGATCCGTCAGCGCGAGCCCGGCGAAGTAGCGGAGTTTCGGCGCTGCGATGCTGAGTTCGAACTGCGCCTCACGCAGCGGCTTGCCGTTCTCCAGGGTGATCGCGGTCGCGATCCGGTCGAGGTTGCGCTCCAGCACCAGCGACAGCTCCCACAGCGCCCGCGCCCTGGCTTCGCGGTCCGACCGCCACCAGCTCGTCCTGAACGCCACGTCTGCGGCCTCGATCGCGGCGTTGGCGGCTTCCGATCCACCGTCGTGGTAGGTGCCCAGAACTTCGTCCGTGGCCGGATTCCGCGATTCACGTACCGGACCGGTCGCGACCCACTCGCCGTCGATGTAGTGCCGAGCTGGTCCGGACGTGAACGGGTTCGATGGCATGTGCACTCCTGCCTGGTGGATGAACGGTCTAGAAGACCAGGACGGGCTTGACTGTCCGGCCCTGCTCGGAGTCGGCGAACGCGGTCGCGATGTCGCTGAGCCGGTAGTGGCGGATGATCTTGTCGAACGGGAAACGCCCCTGCTGCCAGAGGCCGATCAGCTGCGGGATGAAGACCTGCGGCACCGAGCTGCCCTGGATGATCGTGCGGAACGACCACCCCTTGTTCAGGGATTCGCCGATCTCGAAGGAGACCTCGGTGCCCGGTAGCGATGCGCCGACGAGGGCGACCGCACCGCGTGTACCGAGCGCGTCGGCGGCGGCGCGGAGCACCTCGGGCCGTCCCGTCGTGTCCAGTGCGAAATCCAACCCGGCGCCACCGGTGATCACGTCGAGCCGGTCGGCGACGTCCTCGGTCCTGCTGTTGATCACGTCCGTGGCGCCGAGCTCGCGCGCGAGGTCGAGGCGGGAGTCGTTGATGTCCACGGCGACGATGCGCGAACACCCGGCGATGACCGCGGCCATGATCGCGCCTGCACCGACCGCCCCGGCGCCGAACACGGCGAAGGTCGATCCCAGCGCCGGCTGCAACTCGTTGAGAACGGCGCCGGCACCGGTCTGGATCCCGCACCCCAGGGGTGCAACGAGAGTCAGATCCACGTCCGGGTCGATCTTGACCAGGCTGCGCTCGGCGACATTGGCGTAACTCGCGAACGACGACTGGCCGAAGAAGTGGGAGGAGACGGTCTGCCCCTGGTCGTCGGTGAAAGACGTGCTGCCGTCCGGGCGCCGGCCGCCGAAGTTGCGGGCGAAGAGGTCCGCGCAATAGGCCGGGCTGCCGCTCAGACACGGTGTGCATTGCCCGCACGAGTTCGCCGACAGGAGCACGTGATCGCCCACGCTGACCCGCGTCACCGCGGAACCGACGAGCTCGACGACCCCGGCACCTTCATGACCGAGGACCGCCGGCAGCGGCGTTGGGTACACCTGGTCGCGAATGATCGCATCGGTGTGACAGACGCCCGAGGCCACCATGCGCACGCGGACCTCATCCTCGCGGGGCGCGTCCAGCTCGACACGAGTGACGGTGGGCGTTGCGCCCCGGGAAGCGATGACGGCGGCTTCGACGTGCATCGATGGTGCTCCTTGTGGATCGGAAGTCGCGGAGGTGCCGCCCTGCGGCGCCTCTCCCTGGGGCATCATCGAAACAGGCGGTCAGCGAAAAAGCAAGATTATTTCGAAAATTCCATGGAATTGAGGACGATGCTATGCTTGGCTCATCGAAGGAGGCAGACAATGACTGAGGGCGCGGGGTCCGCCCCGATTGCCACAACTCGGAGCGCGGTCGTCTTCGAGGCGATCCGTGCGGAGATTCTGGGGGGACTCCTCAAGCCAGGGGCGCGCTTGCCCTTCGCGAAGCTGGTGGAGAAGTACGACTGCTCGATGGGAACGCTGCGCGAGGCCCTGCAACGACTTGCGGAGATCGGGCTCGTCGAGTCGTTTGCGCAACAAGGGTTCCGCGTGGTTCGCCTGTCGGACGAAGACCTGGCCGATCTGACCGAGGCGCGCATCGACATCGAGGTGGCGGCCTTGCGCCACGCCGTTCGCGAGGGCGACATCGCGTGGGAAGGCGCTGCTGTCGCGTCCCTGCACGTGCTCGAGCGCACGCCCCGGCACGACGAGACCTCGCCCGATCACCTCACCGAAGAGTGGGCGGTGGCCCATGCCGCCTTCCATCACGCCCTCCTCAGCGGCTGCCGCAATCGTCGCCTGCTCAACGTGGCAGCCCAGTTTCGCGATGCAGCCGAGCTGTACCGGCGATGGTCCGTACCACCCAGCCGCGATACCGCACGGGACCCGGACGAAGAGCACCGCGCGATCTTGAAGGCGGCGGTCGACCGCGACGAAGAGCTCGCCTGCCGGCTGCTGCGAGAGCACATCGAAAAGGCCGCGTCCCATCTGGAATGACCCGACGGGCGGTCTTCGCCGGTCTCACGGCCGGCGAGGTTCCCGCCGGGTCACCGGCGCGTCGCGGGTACTCGAGATCGTGACCGCCCCCGCGCTGCCGCTGACGGACACGTTCGTGAAATCCGGCAGTCTCGGAAGCGCATTGGCGCGCGGCGATTCGTGGTCGCCCACCACCACGGTGAACGCCCCGGCAGTCATCGCCGCGGCCAGCCCGGCTTCGGCGTCCTCGAACGCCAGGCACGCCGCTGCGGCGATCCGCAGTCGCCGTGCGGCCAGGAGATAGCCCTCCGGCGCCGGCTTGCCGGTGCGCACGTCGTCACCGCTGATGAGGACGTCGGGGATCGGCACCCCGGCCGCCGCCATCCGCGCCTCGGCGAGCCGGCGCGGAGCAGATGTCACGATGGCCACCGGCACCTGTGCGGCGACCCGCCTCAGGAACTCCGGGGCCCCGGGAACCGGCTTGATCTCCTCGAGCCGGTTGAGTTCTTCCTCGAGGAGCGCGGCGGTGGCCGCGTCGACGCTCGTCTCGGGCAGGAACCGCGCGACGATGTCGCGGCTTTGCCGCCCGTGTGCGTAGCTCAAGATCCGGGCGGGTTCGATGCCGTGCCGCGCACCGAACTCCGTCCACAATGTTTCGACCACCTCGGTCGAGTCCACGAGGGTGCCGTCCATGTCGAAGAGGGCGGCACGGCCTGACATCGTGGGAATGCACCCGTCCCGCACCACGCCCCCTTCGACATCGCCGGCTTCCATCCCGGTTCGGTCCGCAGACCTGGCTCAGACCTTGATTTCAGCTCCGCCCGCGGCAGAGGAGCGATACACGGTCTCGATCACGTGCGCCGCGTTGTAAGCGTCCCGCGGCGTAACGACAACCTGTGCTTCGCCCCTGACCGCGCGCAGGAAAGCGTCGCCCTCGATGTCGAAGAACTCGGTGTTCGCGATCTCCGCGAGCTCCGGAGAGTACTCGGTCGTGTGCGCGGCCCATGGCTCCGGGAACGCGCTTTCCGACCATCGCGTCCACCCCTTCGGATAACCCGCAGAACCGTTGGCGAGGAACAGGTCGAAGCCGACCGGGAGCGGGCGCGTGTACAGGCTGCCGCCCGTTCCGTGTGTCTCGACGACCCAGCTCTCCACCCAGGGCATGGAGTCCCAGGAGAAGAAGTCGATCGAGACGGCGCGGTCCGGGTAGTTGAGGATGGCGATCGCGGCGTCTTCGCGGTAAGCGGCACGCTGGTCGCCAGGAAGCTTCGACACCCGTCCGTTCACGGATGTCGGAAGCCCGAACTGGGACAGGACGAGGTCGACGATGTGTGAACCGATGACCCAGAACGCACCGCCCATGTCGTCCGGCAGGTTGATGTGCGATGTCGAAGCCTCGTCCAGCGAACAGGCGCCGTGCGCCCGTACCTGAAGCACGTCCCCGAGAGCGCCCGATCGCAGGATCTCGTTGGCCGCCGTGATCGCCGGTGAGAAGCGGTACGTGAACCCGACCTGGCAGACCGACCCGGTCTCTTCCGCCACCTCGGTGAGTTCCTCCAGGTCGGAGACCGACGCCCCGCCCGGCTTCTCGACCAGGACCGCCTTGCCCGCGCGCATGGCGCGTACTGCCAGTGGCGTCATGTCCTTGCTCTTCGAGTGGATCAACACCGCGTGGACGCCCGGATCCGCCAGCAGCTCGTCGGTGGACTTGCGCGGGATGTTCAGCAGCCGGGTGAACGGCTCGATGACATCCGCGTCGTCGGCCGCGCCCATCACCCGCACGCCCGGCGTCCCGATCATCTTCCGGACCCGTCCGGAAGCGTGCGGATGAGTGACGCCGAGGCAGGCGATGCCAATCGTGTCCGTCACAGGAACCTCCTGGCCGTCCGGTAGGACTCGTGCGCCTGGTCCTTGAGCGGGCGAGCGCGGTGTTCGTCGGAGATGATTTCCACGCCCCACGGACCGGAGAACCCGGTCGCACGGATCGCGGCGACGAAGCCCGCCACGTCCATCCCCCCTTCCCCGGTCAGGTTCCGGTCGTGCAGTGTCTCGTGGAGCAGATCGTCGCCGAGCGGCTCGGCGGGTCCGTCATCGAGTTCGACGCCGACCACGTAGTGGCCGGGCAGCGCCGCGATCTCCTCGAACGTGCTGGCCGACCGGCTGATGTGCCAGAGATCGATCATCAACCCGGCATTCGCCCGGTTGGCCCGGTCGACGATGGCCACGCCCTTGTCGATCGTGTTCACGTTGCCGTGCGGCATGATCTCGAATGCGACAGCGCAGCCCGCCTCGGCGAAGTCGTCGCACACCGAGCCGAGCGCATCACCGACGACGGCCACGTCGAGTACCTCACCGTCGATGCTGCCGCCGACCTTCACGTGCCGGGGGCGGAAGAAGTGAGCCGCCCGCAGGAGGTACGCGCGGTCCTCATCGGACTTCCGCCGCGCTGGGCCCGTGCGGAACCAGTCGTTGAGCATCTCGATCTCGATGTGCTCGATGCCCGAGGCGCGCAAGTGGTCGCGGACCTGGGACCACCCGACGGACTTCTCGGCGATCTGCAGGTCCTCCAGGAGCAGTCCGAAACCCGTGAAGCCCGCTTCGGCCGCTGCCGAGATCCGATCGAGGAGCCCGAACTCGCTGTGGTCGTTGCCGATGAGCGGGCCGGCGGAGCCAGCCGTCGTCCAACACGTTGCCAAGAGATCAACATCCTGCGCCATTGCCTGGGGCCTTCCACGGTGAGGAGTCCGACGACTACGTAACGAATATCTCCGACTATTTCGAAAATACAGGATCTGAGGCTATGGTCAAGCCACTGGTCACCAGCGGACACGAGGGAGTGCTCTATGACCGACATCGCGCTACTGGGCTTCGGCCGGATCGCGCAGGTCCACGCGAAGGCCATCGCCAGCGGGAACCTGCCGATCAACGTCCGTGCGGTCGCGGACGCGAATCCGGACGCGCGGGCAGCCGCCGCGCAGCTCGGGGCGAAAACCTTCGAGTCGGTGGACGAGCTCCTGTCCGCCGGTCTCGAACTCGATGCCGCTCTCGTCGCCTCGAGCACTCCGTTCCACGTCGAGCACACCACGCTGGCGCTCGACGCCGGCCTGCACGTGCTGTGTGAGAAACCGTTGTCCGAAGACGTTCAGGAAGTACGGCACCTCACGGAACTGGCCGCTGAGAAGGGTTTGGTGCTCCGGACGGCCTTCAACCGGCGGTTCGACCCGCTCTTCCGGGATCTCAAGTCGAGAATCGGCACGGAGACCGGACCGGTCCGCTCGGTCCACATCATCTCGCGCGATCCGTTCCCGCCGCCTCCCGGCTACCCGCGCTCGGCGGGCAGCATGCTGCGCGACATGACCATCCACGACTTCGACACGGCGCGGTATCTCGTCGATGACGACATCGTGGCCGTGACCGCCCGCGGGACCGGGACCTTCGACACCGACGCGCTGGCCGTCGGCGACACCGACACCGTCTTCCTCATCCTCGAAATGGCCCGCGGCACGCTCATCGGGATCGACAACTGCCGCGCCACCTCGTACGGGTTCGACCAGCGCATCGAGGTGCACGGCGAAGCGGGCACGCTGCACGCCGGGAACGAGGCGCTCCCGCAGGCCACGCGAATCGGTGCGGCAGGATTCACGACTCCGCGCCTCGTCGACTTCTTCCCCACGCGTTACGCGCAGTCCTACATCGACCAGCTCAGCTCGTTCGGCAACGCCATCGCTGCGGCCAAAGCGGGTGCGGCCCCGGACGACATCGCCGCCGACGGCCGCGACGCGCTGCAAGCCCTGCAAGCAGCGTTGGCAGGCTGGCGTTCGATTGTCGAAGGACGCCGGGTCACGTTGGAAGAAGTCGAGTGACGACCGGCCCCGCGCCGCTCGAACGCGTGGGTTGATCTGGCTGTCGTTCGGATCCCGGCGAGGCCGGACCGGGGCGGGGCCCGGTCCGGCCGGCCTGCGGTACGAGCGCGCTGAAGCGTGCTCCTACCGGCCGGTGAAAACGGCCTTGCGCCGCTCGATGAACGACTGGATGCCCTCCTGACCGTCGGCGGTGGCGAACAGCCGGGTGACGGTGGGGGTGAGCTCCTCGATGGCGGCCGCGTCGCCGTGGTCGCGGGCGCGGTGTGCCGACTCGAGCACGGCGCGGACGCCCAGGGGTGCGGCGGTGTCGGCGATGCTGCGGGCGATCGCGACCGCGTGTGCCACGGGGTCGGCGCTGACGACCTCCTGGACGAGACCGATGCGGTGGGCCTCGGCGGCGTCGAACTCGTCGCCGGTGAGCATCCAGCGCATGGCGTTGCCCCAGCCGGTTTCGCGCGGGAAGCGCAGGGTCGCTCCGCCGAACGGGTAGATGCCGCGGCGGACCTCGAGCTGGGAGAAGCGGGTGTCGCGGGCCGCGACCCGGATGTCGGCGGCGAGGAGCAGCTCGATGCCCAGCGTGAGCACGCGGCCCTGGGCGGCGGCGACGACCGGGGTGGTCCAGTCCCCGTCCAGGCGCCACGGATCGCGGCCGTCTTCGGGGTAGAAACCGGTGCCCGACTGGATTGCCGGGCCGACGTCGGCCAGGTCCAGTCCGGCGGTGAAGTGCTCGCCGTGCGCGAACAGCACACCGCAGCGCAGGTCGTCGTCCGATTCGAGCAGAGCGTAGGCGCGGGAGAGGTCGTGCAGCATCGCGAGGTTGAACGCGTTGTGCTTCTGCGGCCGGTTGAGGCCGATCAGCAGGATGTGCCCGTCGCGTTCGAGCGTGATCGTGCCGTGCTCGGAGGTGGGGGTCATGTGGTCGCTCCCTTGGTGTCGGGACGATTCTGGTGGTCGGTGCTGGTCGGGTCGAGGAACACCCGGCCGGGCGGACGGTCCTCGACGACGCGCCGTTGCGCGTCGGCCGCCTGTTCGAGCGGGTAGATCCGGTCCACCGCCGGTTTCAGGGCCCCGGTGCCGAGCTGCTGCAGGAGGGTGCGGTAGGTGTCGGCGATGTCCTGCTGGGTGAACGCGGTGAAGAGGAATCCCGTGATCTTCGCCGTTTTCCAGATGAGGTCGGTGACGTCGATCGTGGCCTTGGTGCCCGCGGTGTAGCCGATGCTGACCAGGGTTCCGCCGGCCCGCAGGGTGCCCAGCGCCTGACCGGTGATGTCGCCGCCGAGCGGGTCGAGCACGATGTCCACGCCGGAGCCGCCAGTCACCCGTGCGACGCCCTCGGCCAGGGTCTCGCGGCCGAGGTCGATGATCGTGAGCTGGTCGTCGTGCGGTACCGCGGCGACCCGGTCGGCGCCGCGAGCGGTGGAGATGACCTGTGCGGCGCCGAGGATCGGCGCCACCTGAGCTGCGGCGGAGGCCACCGCGCCGTGGATGCCCGGTGCCAGCACGACCTGTCCCGGGCGCAGGGGCACGACGCTGGTGAGCGCCAGCCAGGCGGTGAGATATCCCGACCCGGCCACCAACGCCGCCGCCTCGTCGTCGGTCACGCCGTCGGGGATGGCCACCAGGTGGGTCGGCGGAACCGCCAGCACTTCCCGCCAGGTCCCGTCGGTCTTCGTGCCGTAACCCCACCCGCACAACAGAACTCGCGTTCCCGGCGCGTACCCGGAACCACCCGGATCGGTCACCCGGCCCACGGCGCTGGCGCCGGGTACCAGCGGCAGCGGCTTGCGCATCGACGGCGGCAGCACACCGGCCCGGACCTTGTCGTCGAGCGGGCTGACCCCGGCACGGGTGACCCGGATCAGCACGTGTTCGCCGTCCGGGTGCGGATCGGGCAGCTGCTCGACGCGAAGGTGTTCCGGTCCGCCGAACTCGTGGAATCGAACTGCCCGCATCACGTCAGCCTCTGCGCGTTCAGCCAGACGGTGCCCGGGTTGAGCCGGTCCGGGTAGTGCCGGACCATCTCGTCGAAGAACTCGCGGGGGGCGGGTTTGCCGGCCAGCACCCGCTGGGCGGTGCGCAGGTAGTCGGCGGTCTCGTCGAGGATGCCGGGATCGTCGGCGCGGGCGGGATCCTTGTGACCGGCGACCACGGCCGTGGGCGCGAGGCCCCGCACCTTGTCGAGGGCTCGCAGCCAGGCGTCGATGCCGCCGGCGAGCCCGCCGTCGGCGAGGTACTGGTGCACGTTGTTGTAGGCGACGTCGCCGGCGACGACCAGCCCGAGGTCGGGCACGTGCAGCACGGTGGAGTCGTCGCAGTCGCTGTGGCCGACCTCGACCGGGATCAGCGGGTGTCCTTCCAGCACCAGGGTTTCGGCGGGCAGCGGCCGCGCGATCACCCGGGGATCGGGTATCTGCCCGGGAAAGAGCCTGTCCCAGAACGCTTTCCGCGCTCCGGACGCGGAGGCGTGCATGAGCGCGATGGTGCCTTGGGTGGCGTGCACGGTCGCAGTGGGGAAGCGCTCGACCAACGCCGCCGCGCCGAACCAGTGATCGCCGTGGCCGTGCGTCACGTAGATGTGCGTCAGCTGCTTGCCGGAGCGCTCGATCCAGTTACCGGCCCGCCGGGTCTGCTCGACCGTGAACGGCGGGTCGACCAGCACCGCGTCGGTCGCGCCGGAGATGAGCGTCGTCGAGAGTGGTGACCACAGTTGTGGCTTCCCGGTGGGGAGGATGCCGGTGGTGGGGATGGGCTCGGACACAAATACGTCGTACGACAGCGCAGCCGTAGGGGGCTCGGGCATATCCTTCTCCTCGGTCAAGTTAGTGACTATCCTGAAGATAGGCACTTTCGTTGTGCGAGTCGTCGAGGAGTGAGCCATGACACATCGGGAGCTGGACATCGACTCCATCCGGCCGTACTGCCCGTACTTCGCGTCGGCGATGGACATGCTGGGCCGTCGCTGGGCCGCGACGGTGTTGCGCGCGCTCCTGGCCGGGGCCACCCGGTTCAGCGACATCTCCAGCGCGGTTCCCGGCATGACCGACAAGCTGCTGTCGCAGCGCCTGAAGGACCTCGAAGCCGACGGGCTCGTCGAGCGGACTGTGCAGGCCAGCACGCCGGTGCGCATCGAATACCGGTTGACCGAGAAGGGGGCGGCCCTCGGCAAGGTCCTGCTGGAACTCAACCAGTGGGCACTGGAGTGGATCGACCTTCCCGCGAGCCGTTGATGCCCCGCGCCGGTCTGTGCTGGACGTCGACCAATTCCGGCGGTTCGGCGGCATCGAGCCCGGAAAGCGAAAACCCCAGGCCCTAGGACCTGGGGTGACTGTGCGCCATCAGGGACTCGAACCCCGAACCCGCTGATTAAGAGTCAGCTGCTCTGCCAGTTGAGCTAATGGCGCTGGCGTTGGCCGCCTGGTCTCCCTGGCGACGTGGAAAAGATTAGCACGCCCTGCGGGGACCCTTGGCGGAGGGTCCCGTAACACGTTTCGGCAGGTCGCGCGTCTGCGCGGGCGCTGATCGGGCAAACTGGAGCTACAGGTCCGAAGCGGACGATCTTCACCCGGTTGGGGGCACGATGCGGCGTTCGGTGGTGGCGGGCGGATGGGCAGGGCTGGTGCTGGCGGCCGCGTTGCTGGTGGGGTGCACGGCGGGGCCGGCACAGGGCGGCGCCGGCGGGCATGACGCTCCGGCGGGCCAGTCCGAGGTGGCCAAGCCGGCGTCGCTGGCCGTGGTTCCCCCGGCCGGTGCCGTGGACGTCGCGCCCGGGGAGCCCGTGTCGGTGCAGACGACCGACGGCAAGCTGACCGAGGTCACGCTCCGCAATCCCGAGGGTGCGGCGGTCCCGGGCGTGCTGTCGCCGGATGGCAGGTCGTGGGAGTTCGCCGGAGGGCTCGGCTACGGCAAGCAGTACGCGCTCACCGTCGTGGCGGTGGGGGCGGACGGGAAGCCGGTCACCTCGACCTCGGGGTTCACCACAGTCGGGAAGCCGCGGCGGACGGTCTCCGTCTCGCTGAACGTGCAGGAGGGCGAGACGGTCGGCGTGGGGATGCCGTTGATCTTCACGTTCGCCTCGAAGGTGGCTGATCGGGCGGCGGCGGAGCGCGCGTTGCGGGTGGTGACCGAGCCGGTCACCGAGGGCGCCTTCCGCTGGACGGAGGACAGTACGGTGATCTGGCGGCCGAAGGACTACTGGCGGCCGGGCACGAAGATCTCGGTGGACGCGGCGATCTACGGCAAGCCGCTGGGTGGCGGCGCGTTCGGCCTGGAGGACCGGTCGGCGCACGTCACGGTGGGCGACAAGGTGGTCGTGGTCGCGGATGGTGGCTCGCACCGGGCGACGGTGTCGGTGAACGACGCCGAGGTGCGGACCCTGCCGATCTCGATGGGCAAGCCGGGGCACACGACGCCGGCGGGTACGTACACCGTGATGAGCGAGCACGAGGGTTACACCATGGATTCCGGGACCTACGGTGTCCCGGCCGACACGCCGGGTGGTTATCGCACGTTCGTGAAGTACGCGGTGCGGTTGTCGAACAGCGGGATCTTCTACCACTCGGCGCCGTGGTCGGTGGGTTCGCAGGGACGCCGGAACGTGAGCCACGGCTGCATCAACCTGTCGAACGACAACGCCAAGTGGCTGATGGACTTGTCGAAGAAGGGCGATGTGTTCACCGTCGTCAACAGCGGCGGCCCGTCGCTGGAGCCGACCGACGGCTGGTCGGTCTGGCAACTGAGCTGGCCCGCCTGGACCACCCCAGCAAACTAAGCCCGCCAGCCAGCCGCAACTACCGAAAGCGGCAGCGCGGGGCCGGAGAGTGAGGTTCGCCAGCCCGTTAGGCCGAGCGACGCGACCTCTGGCCCACGAGGCCGCGACGCGCCGAGTGGGGCTTTACCTGATGCTGGTCAGTCGTCAACGTCACCAGCGCCCGCCCAGGTGAGGAGCTCGCACCGTGGGGGTCTGGGGGCTCGGCCCCCGGAAGCAATGACGAACCCCACCCCAGCGAGGCCGCGAAGCGACCGAGCAGGGTGGGGCCTCACGTGATGCTGGTCAGTCGTCAACGTCACCAGCGCCCGCCCAGGTGAGGAGCTCGCACCGTGGGGGTCTGGGGGCTCGGCCCCCGGAAGCAATGACGAACCCCACCCCAGCGAGGCCGCGAAGCGACCGAGCAGGGTGGGGCCATGGGGTGAGTGACGGGACTCGAACCCGCGACTTCCTGGACCACAACCAGGTGCTCTACCAACTGAGCTACACCCACCGCGCGGGGCGTCTTTCGATCGCCACCAGCCGGGATATCGTAGCGTGGCCGCGGCGCGGGCCACGCGCGGGGTCACTTGCCGTGTTCGAGCTGCACTTTCGCGGCGGCGGCGCGGGCTTGTTCGCTGCTCGGGCCGGGCATGGGCACGAACGCGGTGCGCCGGTAGTAGTCGAGTTCGCTGATGGATTCCTTGATGTCGGCGAGGGCCCGGTGGGCGAGGCCCTTCTCGGGCTTGGCGTAGTAGATGCGCGGGTACCAGCGCCGGACCAGTTCCTTGACGGAGGACACGTCGACCATGCGGTAGTGCAGGTGGGCGTCGAGCGCCGGCATGTCGCGGGCGATGAACCCGCGGTCGGTGGCGATGGAGTTGCCGGCGAGCGGGGCGCTGTTGGGTTCGGGGACGTGGGTCCGGATGTAGTCGAGGACGTGTTGTTCGGCTTCTTGGAGGGTGATGGCGGAGCGGCGGACTTCGTCGGTGAGCCCGGATTTCGCGTGCATCTCGCGCACGATGTCGGGCATGCCGGCGAGCGCGTCGTCGTCGGCGTGGATGACGAGGTCGAGGCCGTCGCCGAGGATGTTGAGGTCGGCGTCGGTCACCAGGGCGGCGATTTCGATCAGGGCGTCCTTCGCGAGGTCCAGCCCGGTCATCTCGCAGTCGATCCAGACAAGACGGTCGGTCACCGGGAAACCCTAACGCGGTCCGCGCGCGGGGACCGCCCGGCACAGCGATTCGGGCCGCCCCGACCGCGGCCCGAACCGGTGTGTCAGCTGTTCTCGATCTGCTGGACGATCGTTTTGGCGTCGTTGCTGGGGATGGCGAACCCGATGCCGACCGATCCGGCGGAGGTGGGCGAGGGGCTGTAGAGGGCCGAGTTGATGCCGATGACCTCGCCGTTCGTGTCGACGAGCGGGCCGCCCGAGTTGCCTTGGTTGATGGGTGCGTCGGTTTGGATGGCGGTGTAGCTGGGGCTGTCGCCGGTGCGGTGCGCGGTCTGTCCGAACGGGCTGTTCTGTTCGCCGCTGGAGATGTCGGAGAGCTGCCGGCCGAGGGCGCTGACGATGCCGGAGGTGACTGTGTTCTGCAGGCCGCCGGGGGAGCCGATGGCGACGACCGGCTCGCCGACCTGCAGTTTGCTGGAGTCGCCGAGTTGGGCGGGGGTGAGTCCGCTGGCGCCCTTGGCCTGCAGGAGGGCGATGTCGGCTTTGGTGTCGGCGCCGAGCACGGCGGCCCGGTACTTGGTGCCGTCGGACAGCGTGATGGTGACGTCACCCTCGGCGCCGGACACGACGTGGGCGTTGGTGAGGATCTTGCCGTCGGCGGTGAGGATCACCCCGGAACCGATGGCTTCGCCGTCGCCGGTGGTGACGTTGACCTGGACGACGCTGGGCAGCACCTTCGCGGCGACCGCGCTGACGTCGGTGTTGGTGGTGCTGGAGATGGTGGTCGCGGCGGACGGCGTGAGCGCGCTGGTCGACGTCGCGTGGTCGAGGCCCACGATGGCAGCTCCGACGGCGCCGCCGACGACGGCCGCGGTGAGTGTGCCGGCGGTGACGAGGACGGCGAGGCGCTTCTTCTTCGGCCGCGGGGGCGTGAGCACCGGTGCGGCCGCGACCGGCTGCTGGTGGTGGGGGTGGCCGTGGGCCGGCGGGTTCCCGCCGGCCTGGCTCGCCGGGAACTGGTTCTCGTTCATGTCCTCGAGGTTGGTCGGCCTCCTTGTGAGAATGCTGTGGAAGGACCTGGAAATCCGCTGAGAAGAATTTCCTGAGAGCGTCAGGTCCGGAGCCTCCGGGGGAGGGCGGGCCAAGTCCGTCCGGGGGACAGGTCGCGGGCGAGCTGGGCCCACTGGTGGGGTGGGACGGTCGCCGTCGGCTGGGACGGCCGGATTCCGGCCCGGCGCAGTGCGTGGCGGTCGAACAGCGTCCGTGCCGGTGTGGCGGGTTGCCGGTAGGCGGTGGACAAAATCGTCCACAGTGCTTCTTCCGCCGACCGGGGGAAGTGGTTCCGGCGGATCGACAGGTGTGCGGAGTCGATGCGCGGTGGCGGCGAGAAGTGGTGGGCACCGACGCGGGACACCAGGTGGAGGTCGAAGCGTGCGGCCCACCACGCCTGTTCCGCGTGCCGTGGCACGGTGGCGCAGATCCGTTTCGCGAAGCCCCACTCGACGAGCATTTCCGCGCGGTGGAGTGCGGTCCGCGGTGTGAGCAGGCGGCGCAGGAGAGTGGTTGACAGCGCGTACGGAATGTTCGCCACGACCAGGAACCGTCGCCGGGGCAAGGGGATCTGCCTGGCATCGGCGTGCACGACGCGCACATTGGGCTGGTCTCGGAACCGGGCGGTCAGCCGGCGCGCGAACCGGTCGTCTCGTTCGACGGCGAGGATGCGCGCTCCGGTGGTGGCGAGGTGGCGGGTGAGGGCGCCTTGTCCGGCGCCGATCTCGAGGACGAGATCGTCACGGCCGATGGCGCAGGACTGGACGAGATGTGCGGCGATCGCTGGTGTGGCGAGGAAATGCACACCGGCCGACCGCCCGGCACCAGGTGCCGAGGGCATGGGTACTCCACGTCATGAGAGCGGGCAGGGGGCTCATGACGCAGCGACTGGCGCGAAGCGCTGTCGTGCAGGAGGCAGCCGCTGCGTCAGCCTCGCCGCAGGCGGGCGAACACGACGCAGGAGCGGGACAACGTACCCATGGGCTCAGACTACCGGCGCCGCCAAGTGGTTTTCCGGAATTGTCGGTGGGCCCCGCTACCGTCGTCCCATCGTCCTCGAGCCGAAGGAGAACAACGATGACGAACACTGTGCCGACAGCCGTGACGAGCGCTGCACGGCGCACTGTGGAGATCCCGGTGCCGGGGCCGTTCGACCTCGCCGCTGCGGCCCGATTCCTGGAGGGGTTCACGCCCGCGGCGCGACCGGATGCGGCGGAAGAGCCGGGCACGCTCCGGTTCGCGTTCCCGCTGCCCGGCAGCTGGGTCCCGTGCGCGGCGCGGGTACGGCAGCGGTCACCGGGAGTGGTGGAAGTGTCCGTGCCGGCGGGCGAATCGGGTCTCGCGAAAGCCGCTGACTTCACGGAGGTGGCGCGTCAGGTGGCGCGCATCCTCTCGCTGGACGTGGACGGTTCCGGCTTCGGCTCGGTCGGTGAGCGTGACCCCGTCGTGGGTGCGTTGCAGAAGCGGTATCCGGGTCTGCGGCCCGTGCTGTTCACGTCGCCGTACGAGGCTGCCTGCTGGGCGATCATCGGGCAGCGGATCCGGTTCGGGCAGGCCGCGCTGTTCAAGCAGCGTCTCGCCGAAACGCACGGTACGCGGCTGAACGTCGACGGCCGTCCATTGTGGTCCTTTCCCGCGCCCGCCGAGTTGCTGGCGATGCCGGCGCCGCCGTGGTTGCCGGAGATCAAAGTGGACCGTTTGCGCGCGGTGGCCGAGGCAGCTCTCGCTGGGCTCCTCGATCCCGTGACGTTGCGCGCCGCCGAACCCGAAGACGCGCTGGAGGCGTTGCGCGGGCTGCCCGGAATCGGGGCGTTTTCGGCGCAGCTGATCCTGATCCGCGGCGCCGGCCACCCGGACGTCTTTCCGCGGGACGAGCGTTACCTGCTCGAGGAGATGCGGCGGGCTTACGACCGTCCTGGTGCTTCCGTCGCGGAGTTGGTCACCGTCGCCGACGCGTGGCGCCCCTACCGCAGTTGGGTCGCCCTCCTGTTCCGCGTGAGCCGCAGTCACCGCACCGCGCCGAAGGGAGGTGACTCGCGCAGCCAGGTGCAGGCCGCCTGAGGCGCGACGATCTGTGCTGTCCACGGCGACCGCTGATCGGTCGTGCGCGGCCGGCTCACCCCGTGCTGATGGCGCGCTCCGCGCCGAGGGCTGATCCTGGGGGCGGTTGGTGCGGCTGGCGGTTGGTCCGACGGAGGGCTGGTCGCGGTGCCTGTTGTCGAGGGGCGGGTGTGGTTGTTGCGGCTCGCGGCTGGTCACGGTGCCGGTCGTCGACGGGCGGGCGCGACCGATCCCCGGCTCTGATCACGCTGGTGCGCACCACACCGCCGCTGATCGCGGTGCGCAGCTCCGCCGTGTCCAGCACCGCGTCGACCCCGAGCGGGACGGTCAGCGACCCCTCGACGTGCCCGAACGGCACCCCGGCCAGCACCGGAACCCCCAGCGGCGCCAGCTGCTCCAGCATCAACGCACCCGTTCGCGCGTGGCCTCCCGACTGTCGTGCCGCCGGTCGGGACGCCGGTGATCGCGCACTGCCGGTGCCCGCTGTCGCTGCCGGATCGCGCGGCGGCTGACCACCGGTTGGCGCCTGGCCACGCGCCTGTGGCTGGCCGCGCTGGGATTCGGCTCACCTGTGGTCGATGCTGCTCGTGGCGGGGCGGGTGATGTTCCAGGAGGTGCCGGGCGGCGGTCGTTGAGGTGGTTGCGGGTCCAACCGCGCCGGCGTGCGTGCACCCCGCACTCGCGGACAGGCCTCGCGGTGGCCGGCCGCTGCCGGGCGCTCCGGAACGGGTCTATCCGACGCGGACGGGCCCGGCCGGGCCGGCAGCGGCCGCTCGGGCGCGCCGCTGGATTCGTGCGCGCAGCGGTGCGCTCTGAGCTCCCCGCCCGCGGGTGGCGCGTGGGAGGCGACATCGATCGGTTCGAACTACCAGGGAAGGAGCTGTGCACGTGATGGGGGTGATAACAGGGAGTGCACCTGGTATGTGGTGAGCTTCGCGCGTGAACGAGGCAACGGCAGAGCTCCACGTGCTGGCGGGTCTCTTCGGGGCGCAGCCCGCTCCGTCCATTCCGGTGCCGCTGGTGACCGGCGGTATCGCGCTGCTGCTGGTGCTGTCCGGCGCGCCGTGGCGGCTGGCTCGCAACGTGGTGACGATCGTCCACGAGGCGGGCCACGCGCTGGTCGCGGTGCTGGCCGGGCGGCGGCTGCAGGGGATCAAGCTGCACTCGGACACGTCGGGTGTCACGGTCTCCCGGGGCAAGCCGGAAGGCCCCGGCATGGTGCTGACCGCGCTCGCGGGCTATCCGGCGCCGGGGATCCTCGGGCTGGTGTTCGCGAGTTTGCTGGCCGCCGGGCGGATCACGGCGCTGCTCGTGCTCGCCGCGTTGCTGTTGCTCGGCGTGCTGGTCATGGTCCGCAACGCCCACGGCGTGCTGTCCGTGGTGCTCACGGCCGCCGGGCTCGCGGTGGTGGCGCTGGTGGCCGGGCCGGAGGTGCAGGCGTGGTTCGTGTACCTGATCACGTGGTTCCTGCTCCTCGGTGCGCTCCGCCCGGTCGTCGAGCTGCAGATGAAGCGGCGACGGGGCGCGGCGCGGGACTCGGACGCGGACCAGCTGGCCCGGCTCACCGAGGTGCCGGCCGCGCTGTGGATGCTGATGCTGGCCGTGATCGCGATCACCTGCCTGGTGGTCGGTGGCGCCTGGCTGCTCGAACCCGCGCTGACGCCGTGACCTGCTCGTGCGGCACACTGGTGTCTCCTGGTTTCACGTGTGGAGGTAGCGGTGTCCGACGAGGTGGCGAAGGCTGTTGAGGAATGCGCGCGGGCGGCCAAGGCGGCGGCTCCGTCGTTGGCCACCGCGTCGGATGCGGCCATCGACGCGGCACTGACCGCCATGGCCGACCGTCTCCTCGACGCGCGGGAGGGTGTCCTGGAAGCCAACCGGGCCGACGTGGCGCGCGCCCGGCAGGACGGCATGAGCGCCGGCCTGCTCGACCGGCTCACGATCACCGAGGAACGGCTCACCGGCATGGCCGAGCAGCTGCGCCTGCTCGCCGGCGCGCCGCACGCGGAGCGCGAGATCCCGGTGAAGGCGCTCTCCGGCGGTCTGCGGCTGGTCGAGCGGCGCCGCCCCGTCGGGGTGATCGGCGCGAACTACGAGGCGCGGCCGAACGTGACGGTCGACGTCGCGTCGCAGCTGGTCAAGTCCCGCAACGCCGGGGTGCTGCGCACCGGTTCCGCCGCGCTGGGTTCCGCGCAGCGGCTGCTCGAGGTCGTCATCGTGCCGGCGCTGGCCGACGCGGGGATCGACCCCGCCGTCGTGCAGCTGGTGCCGCGCGTCGAGCGGGAGGCCGCCGCGGCCCTCGTCCGGTTCCCGGACTTGGTGCCGCTGGTCATCCTGCGCGGCAGCGGTGAGAGCACCCGTGCGCTCGCGCTCGAGGCCGCCCAGCACGGCGTCCGGACGCTGGCCCACGCCGACGGCGGTGGCGTGCTGTACGTCGACGAGGCCGCCGACGCCGGCAAGGTGCGCGACCTGGTCTTCCACAGCCTCGACCGGCTGGGCGTGTGCAACCGGCTGAACCTGCTGCTCATCCACTCCGCGGTGCACGACCAGCTGTGGCCGGTGATCGCCGAGGCACTGGCCGAGCGGAACGTGACGCCTTCCCTTCCGCCCCACGACCACCCCATCGGCTACGAGTGGGCCCTCGACTCCGAGCGCGAGGCCACGGTCACGATCGCGCAGGTCACGGGCGTGACCGAGGCCGTCGAGATCGCCAACGAGCGGACCTCCGGCCTCGCCGCGGGCATCGCCACCGAGGACGCCGGGACCGCCCAGGCGTTCTTCGACGGCTACACCGGCACGGGCGTGTTCTGGAACGCCCCGACCCGCCTGCTCGACGGCTTCAAGCTCCTCGCCGTGCCCGAGACCGGAATCAACCTGGACAAGGTGCCGGGCCCCCGCGGGCCGGTCACCTACACCGACCTGTACGTGCGCCAGTTCGCGGTCCTGCCCGAGAACCAGTGAGCACGAGTGGCTGCCGGGATGCGCCCGGCAGCCACCACCGGCCACCACCGGCACTCGACCTCAGCCGCGCATGAGCACGTACGGGTGCAGTCGCGGGTAGCCCCGCACCGCCACCGGCCGCCGGGACCGCACCGCGAACCCCGGCACATCGGCCAGTGCATCGGCCAAGGCGCGGTCGGCCAGCACGGTTCCCGGGCGCGCGACGGACGTGAGCCGGGCGGCCACGTTCACCACCGACCCGTACACGTCACCGAATCGGCTCAGGATCCGGCCCGCCGCCAGTCCGGCCCGCACCTCGGGCAGCTCTGCGTCCGCCGCTGTGCGTTCGGTCAGCGTCAACGCGATCTCGGCGGCGTCGGCGGGCGCGTCCGCCACGAACAGCACCTCGTCGCCGATCATCTTCACCACCCGGCCGTGGTGATCGGCGATCACCTCGGTGGCGAGCAGCTCGAAGCTCTCCAGCACGGCGCTGAGCTCGCCTTCACCGAGACGGCGGGTCATCCGGGTGTAGCCGACCATGTCGACGAACCCGACGGCCTCGGTTCGCGCCTCCAGGTTCTCCTCCGGCGAGGCCAGCGCCCGCCCCGCGAACGCTGCCAGGTGGCGGCGCCACACGAAGTCCTGCACGCGTTGCAGTTCCGGGAGCAGCCGTTCGACGAGCGTGACGACCTGCGCATCGTCCTCGCCGAGGTTCCCGGTCTCGGTGATCAGCGTCCACAGCATCCGCACCTGCCACTCGGCCAGCCGCGACAGGTGCAGGCCGAGCGTGCGGGCGACCGGAGCCTCCAGGCGCTCGTCGAGCAGCCCGGAGGAGATCAGCTGGTCGGTGGTGCGGACAGCATCGATGTCGGCGTCGGTGAAGACGACCTCGTCATCCCCGACCGTGGCGAACCCGAGCGCCCGCCACAGCCGGGTGGCCCGCTCGATCGGTACGCCCGCCCGCTCGGCCACCTCGAGCCGGGTGTACCGGCGCTTGCCGCCGAGCAGGATGCCTTCCAGACGCTCGGAATCCACGCCCGGCCTACGTCGTGTGCACGATCAGGACGTCGACGCCGGACTTGCGGGCCGCCTCGGACGGCACCGAACCGAGCAGCCGGCCGGTGAGGGTGTTCAGCCCGCGGTTGCCGACCACCAGCAGGTCGGCCGACCGGTCGGCGACGACCTTGCGCAGCGCCTCCACCGGCTCGCCGACCACCGCGACCGTCTCGGTCTTCTCCGCGCCGGCCTTGCGGGCGCGGTCCTGCGCGCTGCGGAGGGTGTCCTCGGCCGGTGCGGAGCCGACCACCTGGTAGGCCTCGTCCCCCAGGACGTCCTGGGCCTTCTCCACGTCCTGCCTGGTCGCCGGGTAGTAGGCGCACACGATGACCAAGGTGGCACCGGAGTCCGCCGCGACGGCGGCCGCGCGATCGACCGCGCGGAACGATGAATCAGACCCGTCCGTACCGACGACCACGGTCCGGTATGCAGCCATCCCAATACCTCCGGCAAGGGTGCGCGCCCTGTGCGCATTCGCGAGTGGCGCCAGGTTACTCGCCAGTCGGTTCCGGCGCAGCCCCAGCACCAGGACGTGCTCCCGGCCGGGTCTGCTGGTCGCCGGGAGGTTGCTGACCCGGTGGCGCAGCGGTGTGGCGGGGCGCGTCGTCGTGGCCGGCCGGTGGTGCGGCGTGGCCGGCGGGTGCCGGCCTAAGCGCGATCCGGCGGCGCTCACGGGCGGCCAACCCCGGCAGGCCGCTGAACCGGGCACCGCCGCGCTGTCGCCCGGCCGGTGCCGACGGGCGGAGCCGCGGGTTACTGGCGTCCGGCCGGCTTGCCCGCCGACGTGGCCTCGCGTTCCTCCGGCAGCGGTTCGATCACCGGTTCGGCGTCGCCGAGGACCGAGTTCGCCTCGACGAGCACTGCGCGCGCCGCCTTGACCTGTTCGGCTATTCCGGCTCGCAGTTTGCGCAGGGCCTCGACCCGGTCGGCCGCCGCGTTGATGCGGCGGTTCGACTCTTCGGTGGCCTCGCGCACGCGGCGCGCCGCCTCGTCGGACGCCTCCGCCAGCCGGGCGTTCGCCTCGGTGATCGACTCCGTCTTGCGCCGGTTGGCGTCCTCGACGGACTCCCGGCGGCGGCGCTCGATCTCGGCGTTCGCGGCGGCCTCCTCCTCGGCGACCTTCTTGCGGATCGCCGCGGCCTCGTCCGACGCTTCGCGCACGCGCCGCTCGGCTTCCGCCTTGCTGGTCGCCTCCTGCTCGGCGAGCACCTGCATCGCCTCCGCGCGGCGCGTCGCCATCGCGATTTCGAAGTCCTCTTCGACCTGGGTGCGGCGCTGCTCGGCCTCGCGGTCGAGGCGGTCGCGCTCCTCCCTGGCCTTGGTCGTGATCGACTCGGCCTCGGCGCGCGCGGTCTCCAGCACCGTGCGGTGCTCGGCCTCCATCTCCTTGCGCCGGGCGTCCAGCTCGGCCAGCAGCTGCTCGTAGCGGGCGCGCATGGCGCTGGCGTCCGCCTCGGCCTTGGCCCGGATGTGCCCGGCCTCGGCCTCCGCGCGGGCGCGGGTGTCGGCGGCTTCCTCCTGCGCCAGCCGCAGCATGCGCTGCAGCCGCTCGGACAGCCCCTCGACGGTGGTCGGCGGCTGGCCCAGCCGTTCCACCTGCCCCCGCAGGTTCTCGATCTCCCCACGAGCCTGCTCCAGCTGCCGGGCGAGGTCGCCGGCCTGCGAGATGGCGGCGTCCCGGTCGGCGGCGAGCATCTTCAGATCGCTGTCCAGCCGTTCGAGGTGCTCGTCGACCTGGTGGCGGTCGTAGCCGCGCTTGACCAGGTCGAAACCCGCGCCGAGCGGTACCAGCTCTCGTTCGTCGCCAAGGCTCATGCGGCTCAGACTACTGAGGTCCGGCGGAACAAACTGATCCGGTCGAGGTGCTCCGGCCGCATCCGCGGGTCGCGCGCTCGCGTTCCCGCCGACCGGCCAAGGCACTCACCTCGGCTTTCCGCTCCCGGCAGGTCCCGGAAATCCGCGAAATGCGAACAAACATCGTGTTCGAATTCATCCCCGGGGGAGTTTGACCGGGCGGCCAATCAAGGCGCACCATGGACCTGCGGAGACCGCGGAACGCGGCCTCCCGGATCGGGTTTCGGAGGTGATCACGAATGGCTGTTCGGTCGAAGCGGGCGTGGACCCGTCCGCACGACTGGGCCGAGGTCGTGCTCGGACTGGTGGCCCTGCTGACGCCGTTGTGGGCGAGTACCGACAACGCCGCGATGTGGACGATGATCGTGCTCGGCGCCCTCATCGCCCTGGACGGTCTGCTGTCGCTGGCCGTGCCGGGTCTGGTGTACGGCGAGGGACTCCAGGTCGTCCTCGGCGCGCTGCTGTTCATCGCACCGTGGGTGATGACCTACACGGGCCTGGGCGTGGCGGCCTGGTCGTCGTGGATCATCGGTGCCCTGACGGTGATCGCCGGCCTGGCGGCCCTGCCGGTGGCGAACTCCGTGCACCGCGGCGGAATGAGGACCGCGCACTGAGCGCGGTGGGGAAGCGAGAGGCGGGCGGAGTGGCGCGGTCCGATCACGAGGACGATCTCCCGGCCAAGGAGCGCATCCTGCGCGCGGCCGAGGACCTGTTCGCGGAAAGCGGTTTCGACGCCACTCCGACCTCCCGGATCGCCGAGCGCGCGGGGGTGCCCAAGGGGCTCGTGCACTATTACTTCCGCCGCAAACCGGACCTGCTCAGTGCGCTGGTCAAGCGGCTGCCCGAGGAGCAGGTCGACGCCGCCCGCGTCGTGGTGCCGGGCGACATCGCGGAAAGCCTGCGGCGGCTGGTTTCCGAGCTCGACGCACGCCTGGCCCGGTCCCGGATGCTGTCGCACCTGCTGTGGCGCGAGGCGGACACGCACCGGGCGGTGCGGGACGCGTTGCACGAGCGGTTCCAGCAACTGGTCCGGCAGGTGCGGGCGGTGATCGTCGCCGCCGGGGGTGGTGAGCTGGCGGTCGCCGACGTGGACAGCGCGGCCGGGCTGCTCGCGCTCGCGGTGAGCTACCGGCATTCGGTGGCGCGGCACGCCGCCGACGACCCGCAAGACCTGATGGAACGCGAGCTGAACTTCGTCGCCGAGGCTCTGACGGCCCGGCCCGCACCGGGTTAGTGCGCGGCGGCCGGTTCCACCAGTTCGACGAGGACGCCACCGGCGTCCTTGGGGTGCACGAAGTTGACCTTGCTGTTCGCGGTGCCGCGCCGGGCCTTGTCGTACAGCAGCCGCAGTCCCTTGGCCCGCAGCGCCTCCGCCGCGGCTTCGACGTCGGTGACGCGGTAGGCGAGCTGCTGCAGGCCCGGCCCCTTGGTGTCCAGGAACTTGCCGATCGTCGAGTCCGGGCGCAGCGGGGCGAGCAGCTGGATCGCCGGGCCGGACTCGTCGCCGGGCGCGTGCAGCATCGCCTCGCGCACGCCCTGCTCCTCGTTGACCTCGGAGTGCGTGGCGACCAGGCCGAAGTTCGACGCGTAGAACTCGATCGCGGCGTCCAGGTCGGCGACGGCGACACCGACGTGGTCGATGGTCGTCACGAACGGCTTCAGCGCGTCATCCATGGTGGTCAGGATAGGCCGCGGGGTCCGGGTCCGGTCGTGCCGCGGCTCACACCTGTACTGGACGGCCGCTCCGGGTATCGTCGAAGCGACCGCCGTTGCTCGTTTTTGGAGGCTGCCGTGTCCGGTTCCGTCATCCTGGGTGCCGCTCGTACCCCGATCGGGCGTCTGCTCGGATCCCTCAAGGACTTCACCGGGGCCCAGCTCGGCGGGATCGCCATCAAGGCGGCGCTGGAGCAGGCCGGGGTGTCGCCGGACGCCGTCCAGTACACGATCATGGGCCAGGTCCTCACCGCGGGCGCGGGGCAGATCCCGGCGCGGCAGGCCGCGGTCGCCGCCGGCATCCCGATGGACGTGCCCGCGCTGACCATCAACAAGGTGTGCCTGTCCGGTCTGGACGCGATCGCGCTGGCCGACCAGCTCATCCGCGCCGGCGAGTTCGACCTGGTGGTGGCGGGCGGCCAGGAGTCGATGACCCAGGCGCCGCACCTGCTGCCCAAGTCGCGTTCCGGCTTCAAGTACGGCGACACCACGCTGCTCGACCACATGGCCTACGACGGCTTGTTCTGCGCGTTCGACCAGTGCGCGATGGGTGCCTCGACCGAGAAGTACAACTCCCGCTACGGCATCACCCGCGAGGATCAGGACGCCTTCTCGGCCCGCTCGCACGAGCGCGCGGTGGCTGCCGCCGGCGCCGGCCGGTTCAAGGCCGAGATGGCCCCGGTGACGATCCCGCAGCGCAAGGGCGACCCGATCGTCTTCGACACCGACGAGGGCGTGCGTGCCGGCACCACGGCGGAGAGCCTGGCGAAGCTGCGCCCGGCGTTCGCCTCCGACGGCACCATCACCGCGGGCTCGGCTTCGCAGATCTCCGACGGCGCAGCCGCGGTAGTCGTCGCCAGCCGGGCCAAGGCGGAGGAGCTGGGTCTGGAGCCGCTGGCCGAGATCGGCGCGCACGGGGTGGTCGCCGGTCCGGACGCGAGCCTGCACGAGCAGCCGGCCAACGCGATCAAGGCCGCGCTCGCGAAGGCGAAGCTCGACGCGAGCGCGCTGGACCTGGTGGAGATCAACGAGGCGTTCGCCGCGGTGGGCCTGGTGTCGACCGAGAAGCTCGGCATCGACCCGGAGATCGTCAACGTCGACGGCGGTGCCATCGCCCTCGGCCACCCGATCGGCGCGTCCGGCGCCCGGCTGGCCGTGCACCTGGTGCACGAACTGCGCCGCCGCGGTGGCGGCCTCGGTGCGGCCGGCCTGTGCGGTGGCGGTGGCCAGGGTGACGCGCTGCTGATCAAGGTGCCCACCCGGTAGTGCCGCTGGACGTCGCGGACCTCGTCGACCGCGCGCGGAACGGGCAACCGCGCGCGGTCGCCAGGCTGATCTCCCTGGTCGAGGACGCGCACCCGGCTTTGCGCGAGGTGGCCGCGGCGCTCACGCCGCACACCGGGCACGCGCGGGTGATCGGCCTGACCGGGCCGCCCGGGGTCGGCAAGTCGACCTCGACGTCGGTGCTGGTGTCGGCGTTGCGCGCGGAGGGCAAGCGGGTGGGCGTGCTCGCGATCGACCCGTCGTCACCGTTCTCCGGGGGTGCGCTGCTCGGCGACCGGATCCGGATGACCGAGCACGCGAGCGATTCCGGCGTTTTCATCCGATCCATGGCGACCCGCGGCCATCTCGGCGGCCTGTCCTGGGCGACGCCGCAGGCGGTGCGGGTGCTCGACGCCGCCGGGTTCGACGTCGTGCTGATCGAGACCGTGGGCGTCGGGCAGTCCGAAGTGGACGTCGTGCGGCTCGCCGACACCACGGTGGTGCTGCTGGCACCCGGTCTCGGCGACGGTGTCCAGGCGGCGAAGGCCGGGGTGCTCGAGATCGCCGACGTGTTCGTGGTGAACAAGGCCGACCGCGAGGGCGTGGACACCGTGGTGCGCGATCTGAAGCAGCTGATCGCCTTCGCCCGCCGCGAGATCCGGGGGGAGAGCTGGCGGCAGCCGGTCGTGCGGACCGTGGCCGCCCGCGGCGAGGGTGTGCCGGAGCTGGTGAAGGCGTTGTCCGGGCACCACGACTGGCTGGTCGCGCACGGGGAGCTGGCTCGCCGCCGGGCCGACCGTGCCGCGAGCGAGGTGGCGGCGATCGCGTTGCGGGAGCTACGGGCCCGCCTGACCGACCCGCACCGCGGTGGACATCTGCCGTCGGTTGCGAAGAAGGTGGCCGACCAGGCGCTGGACCCCTACGCCGCCGCGGACGAGCTGCTGGCCGCGCTCAGGGACGAGGCGTAGCGACGGCGCGCAGCCCCTCCACCAGCGCCGCCACCGCGGGGCCGAACGCGTGCTCGGCGGGGGTTCCGTAGCCGACCACGATTCCGCCGGGGCCGCTCGTCATCCAATGGCGGCTGAGCTGGTCCACCGCCACCGAACGCCTGCGCACCGCCCGCACGGCCGCTTCCTCGTCCGGCACCTTCAGCACCAGGTGCAAGCCGGCGGAAATGCCCTCCGGGACGAACTCCGGTGGCAGCGCGGCGAGCAGCCGGTCGCGGCGACGGCGGTAGGCGGTCCGGCGCTGGCGAACGTGCCGGTCGTAGGCGCCCGAGGTCAGCAGGTCGGCGAGGATCAGGTGGTCCAGCACGGGGGGCCGCCAGCCCAGCTCCGCCATCCGGTCGCGCACCGGCGTGACCAGCCGGCGGGGGAGGACCAGCCAGCCGATGCGCAACGACGGCGCGAGCGTCTTGCTCACCCCGCCGGCGTAGACGATCCGTTCCGGCGCCAGGGACTGCACCGCGCCGAGTGGCTGGCGGTCGAACCGGAACTCGCCGTCGTAGTCGTCCTCGATCACGAGGCCGCCTGCCGCCGCCCAGCCGGCGAGCGCCGACCGGCGTTCCGGCGCGAGCGTGACGCCCAGCGGGTACTGGTGCGCGGGCGTCACCACCACGACCGGACTGTCCAGTTCGGACACGCGGAGGCCGCGCTCGTCCACCGGCACCGGGACGGTCTTCGCTCCGCCCCGCGCCGCGGCCAGGCGGAATTCGGGCAGCGAGGGGTCCTCGAAGGCGATCTCGCCGTACAACTGCCCCAGCACGGTGATGGCTTGCAAGTACCCGCCGCAGACCACGATGCGGTCCGGTTCGGCGAGGACGCCGCGGCTGCGCGCGAGGTACCGCGCCAGCGCTTCGCGGAGCGCGGCCGGCCCGGCCGGGTCGCCGTAGTCGAACGAGCCGGCCGGCATCGCGTGCAGGACGCGCCGGGTGGCCGAGGCCCAGGCCGCGCGCGGGAAGGACGACAGGTCGGGCCGCCCGGGGAACAGGTCCCAGCGCGCGTCGCGCAGCCACGCCGCCGATGCCGGTCCGGCCTTCTCGCGGGCTTCGGCGGGAGCGCGGGTGACAGCGGCGACCCGGGTGGGGGCGCCCTGGCGGCTGCGCAGGTAGCCCTCGGCCGTCAGGTCGCCGTACACACGGGTGATGGTGCCGCGGGCGACGCCGAGGTCGGCCGCGAGCGCGCGGGTGGACGGCAGCGCCGTGCCGGGTGCGAGGCGGCCGTCACGGATGGCGGAGCGCAGCGCGCCGGTCAGTCCGCGGCGGCCCGTACCTGGATCCCAGTCGAGGTGGAGATCGGAACTGGACCACGAACGTGCCATGAAACTGGACCATACCCGTAGGCCAGCGCGGGCTAGGTTGGGTGTCATGACGAAGCGAATCCAGTTGTCGGCCGCGCTGCCCGACGCCTACCGCGCGATCCGCGACCTGCACACCGTGGTCGAGAAGGCGGCCGCGAACGCCGGTCTCGACCAGCGGCTGATCGAGCTGGTCAAGATCCGCGCGTCGATGCTCAACGGGTGTGCCTTCTGCCTCGACATGCACTCCCAGGACGCGCGCAAGCTCGGTGAGAGCGAGCGCCGGATCGTCATGGTCAGCGCGTGGCGGGAGACCGACCTCTACACCGAGCAGGAGCGGGCCGCGCTCGCGCTGACCGAGGCGATAACCCGGCTGTCGGAGCACCAGGACGTGCCCGACGACGTGTACGAGCAGGCGACGAGCGTGTTCACCGAGGAGCAGTACGTCGCAGTCGCCTGGGCGGCGGCGGTGATCAACACGTTCAACCGGGTCGGCGTGACCAGCCGCAAGGCGCTGCCGGCGGAGCCGAAGTGACGGCCGCGGCGTTGCGGGCACTGCACGTGCCGGGTGACCCGCTGATCCTGCCGAACGCGTGGGACGCCGACAGCGCCCGGCTCGTCGCGGAGGCCAACTTTCCCGTGGTGGCCACGTCGTCGGTCGCGGTGGCCGCGTCGCTCGGCTACCCCGACGGGGAGGTGGCGCCGGTGCAGGAGATGTTCGCCGCCGCGGCACGCATCGCGCGGGCCGTGCCGGTGCCGGTGACGGTGGACGCCGAGGGCGGGTACGGCTTGCCCGGGCCCGAGTTCGCCGACCGGCTGCTCGCGACCGGGGCGGTCGGGTGCAACTACGAGGACACCGATCACGCCGGTGGCGGGCTGCGACCGGTGGACGAGCAGGCCGCCCGCCTCGCCGCGATCCGCGAAGCCGCGGGCGCGGACCTGGTCCTCAACGCCCGCATCGACGTGTTCCTGACAGCCGCCGACGCGCGCGCCGTGCTGCCCGAGGCGATCGAGCGGGCCCGCGCCTACCTCGACGCCGGCGCGGACTGCGTGTACCCGATCCTGCTGCGCGACCGCGACGTGCTGGCCGAATTCGTGCAGGCGGTGCGCCCGGCCGCGGTGAACGCGAACGGCCCGGACTTCGCGGCGCTGGCGGAACTGGGCGTGGCGCGGATCTCGCTGGGCGCCGGCCTGTGGCGGGACGCGCGCGGCTGGCTGGCCGAGCACCTGAAGTCCCTGCGCTGAACGCCCGGGGAGGAGCGCACCTCCCCGGGCGCCGGGCCGGACGAACCCGTCAGCGCGCCCGCGGGACCGGCGGCCGGCAGCGGATGACGGTCAGGTCGCCGGACAGTTCGAGCTGCCCGGCGGCGTGCGGCACCACGAGCGTCTCGCCCTTGGCGAGGGACAGCTCGCCACCGCGCTCCGTGCGCAGCGTGCCCTGCCCGTCGAGCACCACCAGCACGGCGAACGACGGGTCGAGCGCGAGCGCGGGCGCGGGGCGCAGCTGGTCGGCGCGGAAGAACTCCGCCGACCCGGCCGCCAGCAGGTCCACAGTGGACCCTTCGGCGCCGGCGGTGCGCTTGACGATCGACGCCAGCCGCTCGTCGTCCCAGCCCGAGGTGTCCAGCGCCTGCAACGCGGTGTCGAACCCGAGCCCGAGGTGTGCCTGGTCCGGGTCGTCCAGGAAGTCCCGCCACTCGATGCTCAACGAGAAGTCCGTCGGCTGTTGCAGCTCGACGACGAACACGCCCGCACCGATGGCGTGCGGCAGCCCGGCCGGGATGTAGACCGTGTCGCCGGGACGGACCGCGACGCTGTTGAGCGCGCCGAGCATCGTGCCGGTGTCCTGCTCACGCACCCACTCGTGCACGGTGGCGGGGCTGACCGTCTCGCGGAAACCGGGGTAGACGCGCGGGTCCTCGCCGCTGGTGCCGACCACGATCCACGCCTCGGTCTTGCCGAAGTGCGAGTCGAAGTGCTTGCGCGCGAAGCCGTCAGTGGGGTGGAAGTGCACCGGTAGCCGCTGACCTGCGTCGAGCAGCTTCACGAGGAGCGCGGTGGAATCGTGGAACGCGGCGACGTGCTCGGCGCCCAGCCAGGACTCCGGGTCGGCGCGGACCGCGTCGCGCAGCCACCGGCCGTCGGGCAGCCGGGTCAGCCCGGCCTCCTCCTGGCCGAAGCGGGTGGTGGTCGAGGCGACCCAGTCCTCGGGGCCGAACGCGGAGTCCGGTCCGGACACCCCGCGCAGGGCGGCGATCGCGGCACCACCGCGGTAGAACTGGGCCGGCTGGTTGGCCGGGAGCTTGATCGGGGCGGTCACGGGGACACCTCTCCGGAGCCGCGGGGAACGAGACGCACGGGCAGCACAACCTTTCTCGGTGCGGAGGCATCACCGTTGATGCGGGCGAACAACAGCTCGGCCGCTGCCGATCCGAGACGGCTCACGTCGTGCGCGACGACGGTCACCGGCGGGTCGAGCAGATCGGCGAGTTCGAAGTCGTCGAAGCCGACGACCGCGGGGCGCGGCGTGACGTGGGCCAGCGCGCGCAGCAGGTGGACCGTGACGCGGTTGTTGCCGGCGATGATCGCGGTGGCCGGGTCCGGGTCGGCGAGCAGCCGGGCCACCGCGTCCGCGACGCCCTGCCGGGTGGGCGGGCGCATGATCACCAGGCGCTCGTCGGGGCGCAGGCCGGCGCGAGCGCACCCGTCCCGGTAGCCGCGCAGGCGCTCGGCGGCGGTGTGGATCTCGGGCCGGTCACCGAGGAAGGCGATGCGGCGGTGACCGTGCCGGACCAGGTGGGCCACCGCCTGCACGGTGCCGCCGACGTTGTCGACCAGGACGGTGTCGGCCGCGATGTCCCCGGGCGGGCGGTCCACGAAGACCACCGGCGTGCCGGCGCGCACTTCGGGCAGGAGGTAGCCGTGCTCGCGGCCGGCCGGGACCACCAGCAGGCCGTCCACCCGGCGCGCGCAGAACTCCAGGGCCAGTTCGCGCTCGCGGTCGGGGTCCTCACCGGACGAGCCGGACAGCAGGCGCCGCCCGAACGCGGTGGCGACCTGCTCCGCCGCGCGGGTGAGCTCGGAGTAGAACGGGTTGCCCACGTCCTCCAGCACCAGGCCGATCGTGCCGGTGGTCGAGCCGCGGCGCAGGTTGCGCGCGCCGAGGTTGCGCCGGAACCCGAGCTCGTCGATGGCGGCGAGGACACGCTCGGCCGTGTCCGGGTGCACCGCGGGCTCGTCGTTGACCACGCGCGACACCGTCTTGACGCTCACTCCGGCCAGCCGGGCGACGTCGTTCATCGTGGCGCGCCGGGACGCCTTGCCCGCACCGGACGACAACGTTGTCATAGCGGGTGGATTCCACACCACCGGGCAGCGCGGTGTCAACCGGTGGTCACCGTGCGTCGGCCGCGTCCGCCAGTCGTGAGGATGATCACGACCCCCGGAGTTCCGGTGACCACGATCACGGCTCACACTGGGTACCGGAACGTCCGACAGCGTGGTTGACGTCAGCGAAGTCGGACGTTTTTCCATGTGCTTCTCACGAGGAGGAAAGCAGTGACCAGCAAGGCCGCTCTCGTGTTCCGCGTGGCCGCCGTCGCCGAGGCGCTGTCCTGGGCGGGTTTGCTGATCGGGATGTTCCTGAAGTACGTCGTGGACGCCCCGAACGATGGTGGCGTGCCGGTGCTCGGGATGGTGCACGGCGTCGTCTTCGTCGTGTACGTCGTCGTCACGCTCGCCGTGTTCAAGCCGCTGGGCTGGCGCCCGCGCGTGCTCGCCATGGCGCTGCTGGCCAGCATCCCACCGCTGTTCACCTGGTGGTTCGAGACCTGGGCGCTGCGCACCGGGAAGCTCGACGGCCCGGAGCGCCTGACCTACGGCGGCACCGGCCTGATCGTCCGGGACACCGTCTCCGCCTGACCCCGCGGCATCGAAGCGCCGCCTCCGCACGCGCCGGGGCGGCGCTTCGCGCTGCCGTCAGCCGTTGAAGTCGCCGGTGGCCTTGCGCACCTTGGTGAGCAGCTCGGACAGCTGCTCGGTCTGCTTGGGCGTGAGACCGACCAGCCCGAAGTCGATCGCGGTGACCGCCTTCGTCGCCTCCTCCAGCCGCGCATGACCGTCGCTGGTGATCTCCACCAGCGTGGTGCGCCGGTCGGTCGGGTGCGGCATCCGCTTGACCAGCCCGTCCTTCTCCAGCCGGTCCACGATGTTGGTCACGCTCGTCGGGTGCAGTTGCAGCCGTTCGCCCATCACGCGCATCGGCAGTGCGCCGCGCCGCGCGAACGACAGCAGCACCAGCGCTTCGTAGCGCGCGAAGGTCAGGCCGTGTGGTTTGAGCGCGGCGTCGACGGCCGACTGGACGATCTGCTGGACCCGCATCACGCCGGTGACCGCCGCCATCGCCCCGGACGGCCCGATCCGTTCCTCCCACAGCTGCGCGGCGCGGGCGATCGGGTCGAAAGGCAGCGGGCGGTTCATGGCAGGGAAGCTACCAGCGGGTTCTTGACCGGCGGGGCAGGGTAGTGCGCAAAGTGTCACAAGTGTGAGGAGAGCCGATGATCGTCGCGTTCAGCGTGAGCCCGTCCGGCGGTGACCCGGACGGCGGAGTCAGCGAAGCCGTCGCCCGTGCGGTGCGGGTCGTGCGCGAGTCCGGCCTGCCGAACTCCACCAACGGTGGTTGATGTCAAGACGTACCGTGCGGCAAGCTTGGCGCTGTGAACCGATACGTTGCCCCGTGTTGCCGCATCTCAATCGACCGCCAGGGCCGCCAAGAGGGCGTCATGCGCCAGGGAACGCTGGGGACGTGATTACGCCCGTCAGGCGTCGCCTGGGCTGCCTATCGGGTGTTCTCGGACAACGACCTGTCCGCGGCTGACGACGAGGTCGTACGACCGGCTTATGACGATCTTCGCGAGGCCATCCGTCGAGTGCTCGACGGCCTGTTGAACCTTCCTTCGCAGCAGAATGTCGCTCGGATGCTTGAAACGACTGACAACCAGCTCCCGCGCGCAAGCTGGCCATGCAGTTGAATTAGGAACCGCGATGAGTGAACTCTCAATGAGTGTCCGAGAGCTCAGTTCCTCGGCCCGGGGTGGAATGAGCCTGTCTCGGGATTCCACCCCTTGACCAAGACTGCGTCGGTGGGTTCGGCAGGCCAGCACTGAATCCGGACGTGTGGCCAATCACCGGGCGTCCGCGTCAGAGACAGGCGCAATCGCAACCACCCCCTCGGAACTGTTACCAGATCACCGTCGTCCTCGCCGTAGGTCGGAGAAGTAAGCCTCAACGCGCCAGAGGCGGCTCGCAGGCTGCACTCCGTGACAATGTCGAAGGCATCCTTGTCATCGGCGGGCGCCACATCGGTCACATCGATGGTGACGATCACATCGCCGTTGACCCCTGTCCAGATACCAATTGCGTCGTCCGCCAGCGCGAGGTAGTGAAACAGTGCGGAATCTGACCATTGGTCTGCCAGTTCGGTGGACGAGCCGCTATCCAGGAGGTGGATCTGCCGGTAGTCGGAGAACACAGTCAGGTCAGTCGCCACAGTTCCGTTTATACCAGGATTCAGGGGCTCGACCTGGCCGGGAACGGCCTTGCAGATAGAGAAGTTCCGGACGCTCACTGAGGTCGTGTGCTTGATATGGTTGAACAACTCACGAAAATGCGCACCGCGCGCGTTGCCCGTATGTGTCGAGTTCGTGTTCCAGTTCAGACGCAACCATGTTCACCAACGTCGATGGACGTGGTGAAGCGGGCGGTGCAGGCGGCCGGCGAAGGCGCGGCCCGGGTGTCGCTGGTCCTCAAGGCCGACATCCGGCCCGGGTTCGACAGCGGTCAGCTGGAGGCGAAAGTGGACCGGCTGGAGGAGCACCTCCGGTGAAACGTCGGACCGTACATGCCAGGATGGAAGCGTGACAAATCCACGCGCACAAGCAGCGAAGTCAGCCGCCATGTCCGCCGCGCTGTCCGGCGCGGTGGACCTGTCCGCGCTCAAGGCCCGGGCCGAGGCGCAGCGCAACGCCCCGCCGCCGTCGAGTGGTGCTCCGGCCGGGGGTGGTGGCGCCGCCGGTGCGGTCATCGACGTCACCGAGGCCACGTTCCAGACCGAGGTCGTCGAGCGGTCGATGCGGCAGCTCGTGGTGGTGGACCTGTGGGCCGAGTGGTGCGGGCCGTGCAAGCAGCTCAGCCCGGTGCTGGAGCGGCTGGCCGAGCAGTCCGGTGGTGCCTGGGTGCTGGCGAAGGTCGACGTGGACGCCAACCCGCGCATCGCGCAGGTCTTCGGGGTCCAGTCGATCCCGATGGTCGTCGCGATCGCCGGTGGCCAGCCGGTGAACGCGTTCCAGGGCGCGCTGCCCGAGCCGGAGATCCGCCAGTGGCTGGACCAGCTGCTGGAGGCGCTGCAGGGCAAGCTGCCCGGCGTCCCGCCGTCCGGCGCGGAGGACGCCGAGCAGCCCGAGGACCCGCGGTTCACCGAGGCCGAGACCGCGTTCGAGCGCGGCGACTTCGCCGCGGCGGAGGCCGCCTACCAGCGCATCCTGGACACCGAGCCGGCCAACGACCTGGCCAGGGAAGGACTCGCGCAGGTCCGGTTCGCCGCCCGCGCCGCCGAGGCCGACCCGTCGGCCGTCGCCAGGGCGGACGCGGCACCCGACGACCTGGAGGCCCAGTTCGCGGCGGCCGACTACGAGGTGGCGACCGGCAAGGTCGAGGACGGCTTCTCGCGGCTCGTCGAGGCGGTGCGCCGCACCGCGGGCCCGGACCGCAACCGCGTCCGCGAGCACCTGGTGGGGCTCTTCGAGCTCTTCGACCCGGCCGACGAGCGGGTGGCCGTGGCGCGGCGCAACCTCGCCTCGGCCCTGTTCTGACCGGACGCCCGGCGCTTCCCCTCCCGCACCCGGTGCGGGAGGGATCAGCCGTACCGCTGCGAGCAGGGTTGTGAGCCCTGCAGGTACCCGGTCCGCATGGCCTCCACCCGGTTGAACCCGCTGGCCGCCGGCTTGCCGTGCACGTCGGCGGCCACCAGCGAATCCGGCCGCAGCAGGTCCGAGATCGCCTCGTCCAGATCGCCGGCGGACAGCCGGAGCTGTTGGCCGGGCTGCGCGGCCACCGCCGCCCACGCCCCGACCAGGCAGGCCGTCCGCAATCCCGCGTTGGGGTTGTCCAGCGACGCCCCCACGCCCTTCTGAATGCCCAGCGCGTAGCGGGAGGCGACCTCGGCGAACGCCGCGAAGTCGCCGTGCCCGCCGCTGCCGGAACCGCTGAGCTCGCTGCGCTGGTCGACCGGGCGGCCCAGTGCGGCCAGCGCCGCCAGGTCGATGCTGACCGTGTTGCCGTCGGCGCAGTAGGACGCGGGCGGGGTGGACGCGCCGCCCGGGCAGCTGCCGCCGTCGTCGGTGATCCGCGGCGACGGCACCTTGGCACCCGCGAACGCCCGGTCGAGGCTCGCCCCGAGCAGCGTGATCGCCTCCCGGTCGACCCTGAGGTCACCGTCCCGGTCGTCGGCGTCGAAGGGCCGCTCGGTCAGTCGCGGGCGGATGCTGTCCATCGTCATCGCCGCACACTTCTTCGGGCCGCGCTCGAAGCCGATCTGGAAGGCGTAGGTGCGGTCGAACCCGGTGCCGTGCGCCGCCCGGTCCGTCGCCGAGGTGCCGGCGTCGTCCCGCACCAGGAACAGCGACGAGAGCGCCGAGTTGAGTCCGTCGGAGGTGGACACGGCGAAGTACTTGCTCCGGCCTTCGGCGACCCAGCGGTAGTAGCCGCCGGCGAAGCAGTCCGCCTGCTGCTCCTTGACGATCGTCGGCGTGTTGCGGGTGATGCCGGCCTGGTCGCCAAGCCGGTACTGCACGGCGTGGCCGAACTCGTGCGCGAGCACCGTGACCACCGACAGCGGCCCGAACTTGTCCATCATCGTGGGCAGCAGCGCACCGCGGTCCCAGGCGATGGAATCGTCGGTGCTGCAGTAGAACGCGTTGACGTTGCCCTTGGTGTCGCCGCAGCCGTTCTTCTGGTTCGCGCCGCCGGAGTCGTAGGACAGCAGGGACTTCACCGGCCGGAACGTGACGCCGAAGCCGGAGGGCAGGGCGTCCGACCAGTAGTCCTCGACGTCGGCGATGGTGGCGACCGCGATGCGGTCGGCCTCGTCGTCGCTGACGTTGGTCACGTTCAGGTCGGGGTCGGGCGCGTCCCGTTTGAGGCCGCTGTCGAAGTGCGTGATCGGCAGGCCGGCCACGTCACTCTCGATGGTCAGCGCGGCCGTACCGCCGCCGCACCCGGTCAGGGCCAGCGCCAGCACCCCGCTCAGCGCCACCAGCGTTCGCCGCACCCGGCCCCCTCGATGTTCGTCACGCTTGTCGCAGCGCACCTTACCGATATCGTCGATCCTCATGAGAGCAATCCGCCGGTTCACCGTCCGCGCGAGCCTGCCCGAGCCGCTGGCCGGGCTGCGCGCGCTGGCCACCAACCTGCGCTGGACGTGGCACCCGCCGACCCGTGACCTGTTCGCGTCGATGGACGACGAGCTGTTCCGTCGCGTGCGGGACCCGCTCCGGATGCTCACCGCGGTGTCCCCCGCCCGCCTGGAGGAGCTCGCCGCGGACGAGGACTTCCTCACCCGCGCCCGCGCGATGACCGAGGACCTGGACCGCTACCTGACCGAGCGCCGCTGGTACCAGCAGCGCCCGCAAGGGGAGCAGGCGCCGGCGGCGATCGCGTACTTCTCCATGGAGTTCGGGGTGCACGAGGCGCTGCCGAACTACTCCGGTGGTCTCGGCGTGCTCGCCGGCGACCACCTCAAGGCGGCCTCCGACCTCGGCGTGCCGCTGATCGGTGTCGGGCCGCTCTACCGGTCGGGGTACTTCCGGCAGTCACTGTCGCTGGACGGCTGGCAGGTCGAGCACTACCCGGTGATCGAGCCGAGCGCGCTGCCGCTGGAGCTGCTGACCGGCCCCGATTCCGAGCCGGTGCTGGTGCACGTCGCCATGCCCGGTGGCCGCGACCTGTATGCGCAGGTGTGGCAGGCGCAGGTCGGACGGGTGCCGCTGCTGCTGCTGGACACCGACGTCGACGCCAACGACGAGGACCTGCGCCGGGTCAGCGACCGGCTCTACGGCGGCGACGCCGACCACCGCATCCGCCAGGAGATCCTGGCCGGCATCGGCGGGATGCGCGCGGTGCGGCGGTACTGCGAGCTGACCGGCCACCCGCAGCCCGAGGTCTTCCACACCAACGAGGGCCACGCCGGGTTCCTCGGCCTGGAGCGGGCGCGCGAGGTGATCGCCGAGCACGGGCTGGCCTTCGACGAGGCGCTGTCCGCGGTCCGCGCCGGCACGGTGTTCACCACCCACACGCCGGTCCCGGCCGGCATCGACCGGTTCCCGGTGGACCTGGTGCAGCACTACTTCGGTGACGGCCGCCTGCTGCCCGGCCTGGAGCTGCCGCGCATCCTCGCGCTGGGCGCCGAGGACAACCCGGGCATGTTCAACATGGCGCACATGGGGTTGCGGCTCGCGCAGCGGTCCAACGGCGTGTCCCAGCTGCACGGCCGGGTGTCGCGGCGCATGTTCGCGCGGCTGTGGCCCGGGTTCGACGACGCCGAGGTGCCGATCTCGTCGGTCACCAACGGGGTGCACGGGCCGACGTGGGTGGCGCGTGAGCTGACCGCGCTCCTGGGTGGCAAGCACAAGGCGTGGGGGCACGACGGCAAGCTGCCCAGTCAGATGGGCGTGTCCGACGAGGAGCTGTGGGCGCTGCGACGGGACCTGCGGCAGAAGCTCGTGCTCGAGGTGCGCCGCCGGGTGCGCAACGCGTGGTTGCAGCGGGGCGCGTCGGCGTTGGAGCTGGGCTGGGTGAACCAGGTGTTCGACCCGGACGTGCTGACCGTCGGGTTCGCGCGGCGCGTGCCGACGTACAAGCGGCTGACGCTGATGCTGCGCGATCCGGAGCGGCTGCGTGCGTTGCTGCTGGACGAGGAACGGCCGATCCAGATCGTGGTGGCCGGCAAGTCCCATCCGGCGGACGAGGGCGGCAAGGCGCTGATCCAGCAGGTCGTCCGGTTCACCGACGACCCCGCGATCCGCCGGCGCATGGTGTTCCTGCCCGACTACGACATGTCGATGGCCCGCTACCTCTACCGCGGCTGCGACGTGTGGCTGAACAACCCGACCCGGCCGCTGGAGGCGTGCGGCACGTCGGGCATGAAGTCGGCGCTCAACGGCGGGCTCAACCTGTCCATCCGGGACGGCTGGTGGGAGGAGTGCTACGACGGCAGCAACGGCTGGGCCATCCCGACGGCGGACGGCGTCACCGACCCGTTGCGCCGGGACGAGCTGGAGTCCGCTGCGCTGTACGACCTGCTGGGGCAGCAGGTGGCGCCGCTGTTCTACGAGCGCGACGCCGCGCGCGTGCCGCGCGGGTGGATGTCGATGGTGTGGCACACGCTCGACGTGCTGGGGCCGCGGGTGCAGGCGTCGCGGATGGTGCGGGAGTACGTGGAGACCGCGTACCACCCGGCGGCGGTGACGAGCGCGGCGGCGGCCGCCAACGGCTACTCCGGGGCGCGGTCCCTGGCGGCGTACCGGCGCCGGATCGACACCGTGTGGCGGCAGGTGCGGGTGCTCGACACCGAGCTGACGGTGGAGGCGCAGGAGCGCCTGGTGGTCGGCGACGAGGTCCGGGTGCGCGCGAAGGTCGACCTGGCGGGGCTCGCGCCGTCCGAAGTGGACGTTCAGACGGTGGTGGGCCGCGTCGGGGACACGGACGAGCTCGCCGAGCCGGTGACGGTGCCGATGGTGGCCGCCCAGGAAGGCGAGTACGTGGCGACCGTGCGGCTGCCGCGGGCGGGTTCGCTCGGGTACACCGTGCGGATCCTGCCGCGGCACGACCTCCTCGCGACCCCGGCGGAGCTGGGCAAGGTGGTGCTCGCCTGAGCGCGGGTCCCGCGGTCGCCGGCACCGTCGCCTTCGGACGGTGCCGGCGGCACCGACGGCCGGCGGCCGGGCGCGCCTAGGGAACCGCCGGAGTGCCACCCGGCCGCACCGGCAGCCCGGCCGCCCGCCAGGCCCGGAACCCGCCCACCAGGTCGGTCGCCCGGGACAACCCGAGCCGCCGGAGGTCGGCGGCGGCCAGGCTGGACGCGTACCCCTCGTTGCACACGACGATCACCGGCAGGTCCGCGTGCACCCCCGGCAGCCGGTGTTCGCCCGCCGGGTCGAGGCGCCACTCCAGGTGGATCCGCTCGACCGGCACCGACCCGGGGATCTCGCCCTCGGCCTCGCGGTAGGCGATCGGCCGGATGTCCACGATCAGCGCGCCCTCGGCCTGCAAGCGCCACGCGTCGGCGGGCTCCGCCCGGTCCAGCGCGGACCGGGCGGCTGCCAGCATCTCGTCGACGGTCATCAGCGCAGCACGCCGGGCAGCGGCGGGATCTCGGCAGGCACGTCGTCCAGGCTCGCGTACTCCCGGGTGGGCACCAGCGGCGGCGAGTAGGCGTGGATGCTCGCGGAACCCCCGGCGGCCGCGCCGGTCACCCGGTGCGCCCGCCCGGCACCGAATCCGATTCCGTCGCCGGCCACGTGCACCCGCTGCCGGACCGGCCCGCCCGGGTAGCGGTACTCCTCGGCCAGCTCGCCCCGCAGGACGGTGAACGAGCCGGCCGCGCCGCCGTGGTCGTGCGGCGCGGTGCCCTGCCCGGGCAGCCAGGTCAGCACCCACAGCTCGAGCCCCTCGGTGAGGGCGAGCCGTGCCCACCACCGCCGGTCCTGGTCGAAGTGCAGGAACTCGGCGATCCGCTCGCCGAGATCCAGGGTCACGGTGCGGGTGAGGCCCGCGAGCTGGGTGGGCGTCCAGATCAGTCGTTCGGGGTGCAGCAGCTCGTCGAGCTCGGTTCCGGCCAGGCGGGGGTGGATTTCGGACGGACGCAGGACGGACTGGGTCATGACGGTCTCCCGGATTGGTCGCGTGAACAACGGCGCGGCGAGACGCGGCAGGGTCAGCAACCCCGCCGCGTCGGGCGACACCCGCACGACGCGACCAGCACCAGATCCACAGCGCGATTGCGCCAGAAACGGCGCCGACGGAACCGGGAGGTGCTCACGAAGCGCATACTGCCACGGCGCCGGGGTCACCGGTTGTGACGTCCCACCAAGTGGTACGGGGGCGGCGGGACCGCGGCCGCGCCCGGCCGCCACAATGGGCTCGTGAGCGAGCCGAACGACCTTGACGATCTCGTGGTGCGCATGGCCGGGGTGGGGGTCCGCCGCGGGCGCACCGACCTCCTGGCCGGCCTCGACTGGTCCGTGGAACTGGACGAGCGCTGGGTGGTGCTGGGTCCCAACGGCGCGGGCAAGACCACACTGCTCCGGCTCGCGGCCGCCGAGCTGCACCCCACCACCGGGACGGTGCACCTGCTGGGCGAGCAGATCGGCCGCACCAACATCTTCGACCTGCGCCCGCGCATCGGCTTCAGCTCGGCCGCGATCGCCGCGCGCGTGCCCGTGGACGAGAAGGTCGGTGACGTCGTGGTGAGCGCCGGGTACGCGGTGATCGGCCGGTGGCGCGAACAGTACGACCAGCTCGACACCGGCCGCGCCGGGGAACTGCTGGCCGCGATGGGCATCCGGCACCTGGCGGAGCGCGACTACGGCACCCTGTCCGAGGGCGAACGCAAACGCGCCCTCATCGCCCGCGCCCTGATGACCGATCCCGAGCTGCTGCTGCTCGACGAGCCGGCCGCGGGCCTGGACCTGGGCGGCCGCGAGGACCTGGTGGCGCGGCTGTCCGAGCTGGCCCTCGACCCGGACGCGCCGGCCATGGTCCTCGTCACACACCACGTCGAGGAGATCCCGCCCGGCTTCACCCACGCGCTGCTGCTGCGTGACGGTCGGGCCGTGGTCGCGGGCCTGGTCGACGACGTCCTCACGGCCGAGAACCTGTCCAAGACGTTCGACCAGGATCTGGTGCTCGAACGTTCGGGTGACCGCTTCTTCGCGCGTCGCCGGTAAGGTCAACCCCTACCAGCCGGTAGGCACCGCACGATCAAGGAGGATGCCAGCGTGGGCGAGTTCGTTCGGCTCGAGGTGGACGGCGGGATCGGCACGATCCGGCTGGAGCGGCCCCCGGTCAACGCGATCAACGGGCAGGTCACGGCGGAGCTCGCGGTGGCCGCGCAGGAGGCCACCGAACGGGCCGACGTGCGCGCGGTCATCCTCTACGGCGGCGAGAAGACGTTCTGCGGCGGCGCCGACGTCAAGGAGATGGTCACCCGCTCCTACGTCGAGATGCGGTCGTTCGGCGCCAAGCTGCAGAACACGGTGGCCGCGGTGGCCGCGATCCCGAAGCCGGTCGTCGCCGCGATCACCGGCTACGCCCTGGGCGGCGGGCTCGAGCTGGCGCTGGGTGCGGACTACCGGATCGCCGGGGACAACGTGAAGGTCGGCCAGCCGGAGATCCTGCTCGGCATCATCCCCGGCGCTGGCGGCACGCAGCGGCTGTCCCGGCTGATCGGCCCCAGCAAGGCCAAGGACCTGGTGTTCACCGGTCGCTTCGCCAAGGCCGAGGAGGCCCTCTCGCTCGGCATCGTGGACCAGCTGGTCGCGGCCGACGACGTCTACTCCGCGGCGCAGAAGTGGGCCGGCCAGTTCGTGAACGGCCCGGCGGTCGCGCTCGCGCAGGCCAAGGCCGCCATCGACGGCGGCCTCGACATGGACCTGGCCAGCGCCCTGAAGCTGGAGACCCAGCTGTTCACCGCGCTGTGGGCCACCGAGGACCAGACCACGGGCATGACCTCGTTCGTGGAGAACGGTCCCGGCAAGGCCACCTTCGAGGGGAAGTGACGTGACCGCCGATCCCGCGCCCAACCCGCACGCGACCGAGGAAGAGGTCCAGGCGGCGTACTCGGACCCCAAGCTGGCCAACATCCTCTACCACGACTGGGAGGCCGGCACCTACGACGAGAAGTGGTCGATCTCCTACGACGAGCGCTGCATCTCCTACGCGACCGACGTGTTCACCGCGGTCGCCGGCGAGGCGGGCCGGCCCTACCCGACCGCGATGGAGCTGGGCAGCGGCACCGGGTTCTTCCTGCTCAACCTGATGCAGGGCGGCGTGATCAAGAAGGGGTTCGTCACCGACCTCTCGCCGGGCATGGTGCAGGTCGCCTTGCGCAACGCGCGGAACCTGGGACTGGACGTGGACGGCCGGGTCGCCGACGCCGAGCGCATCCCGTACCCGGACGACAGCTTCGACCTGGTGGTCGGGCACGCGGTGCTGCACCACATCCCGGACGTGCCGGGCGCGCTGCGCGAGGTGCTGCGGGTGCTCAAACCGGGTGGCCGGTTCGTGTTCGCCGGTGAGCCGACAAGGATCGGCAACTTCTACGCGCGCAAGCTGGGCCAGCTGACCTGGTGGCTGACCACGAACATCACCAGGGTCCCGGCGCTGAGCGGCTGGCGCCGCCCGCAGGAGGAGCTGGACGAGTCGTCCCGCGCCGCGGCCCTCGAGGCGGTCGTCGACCTGCACACGTTCGACCCGTCGGAGCTGGAGCGGATGGCCCTCGGCGCCGGTGCGGTGGACGTCCGGGCGGTCACCGACGAGTTCAGCGCAGCCCTGGCCGGCTGGCCGATCCGGACGTTCGAGGCGGCGGTGCCGCCGGAGAAGCTGACCGTGCGCTGGCGGATGTTCGCCTACCACCTGTGGCTGCGGCTGTCCGCGCTGGACAAGAAGGTGCTGGCCAAGGTCCTGCCGCGGCAGCTGTTCTACAACGTGATGATCACCGGCACCAAGCCGTAAGTGCCCTACGCGTTCACCCTCGACGACGTCGCCTTCCTCCGCTCGGCGGACGGCGCGCGTGCGCTGGCCGCGGTCGCCCGGCTGCCGTTGACCGACCGGGTCGCGGACGTGGCGGCCGTGCGCAAGCTCGTGGGCGAGCGGTTCGCGCCGGTGCTGGAGACCGTGCTGTTGCGCCGCAAGGGCAAGCTCGACCCGGACTGGCTCTACACCTCCGACGCGCTCCAGCAGGCCAGCGTGCCGCCGGTCGCCCGGCACCGGGCCACGCGGCTGGCCGGCCGGGACGTGCACGACGTGACCTGTTCGATCGGCGCCGACCTGGCGGAACTGGCCCGGGTCGCGCGGCGCTGCGTCGGTTCCGACCTGGACCCGGTGCGGCTGGCGATGGCCCGGCACAACTGCCCGGACGTCCCGGTGGTCCGGGCCGACGCGCTGAACCCGGTGACCCGGGACGCGGTGGTCGTCGCCGACCCGGCGCGCCGCGACTCCGCGGGCCGGCGCACCTGGCGGCCGGCGGACTTCGCCCCGCCCCTGGACGCGCTCGCGGACGTGTACGCGGGCCGCGACCTGGCCGTGAAGTGCGCACCCGGCCTCGACCCGGCCGCGGTGCCGTGGGCGGCGGAGATCGAGCTGGTCTCCCTCGACGGGCAGGTCCGCGAGGCGTGCGTGTGGAGTGCCGGGCTGGCCACCGCGCGCCGCCGCGCCACCGTGCTGCGCTCGGACGGGCCGGGGTGGACGGTGACCGACCGGGACCCGGACGACGTCGGCGCGGCCGCACCCGGGGAGTGGATCGTCGACCCGGACGGCGCCGTCGTGCGGGCCGGCCTGGTCAAGCACTACGCCGCCCGGCACGGGCTGTGGCAGCTCGACGAGCGCATCGCCTACCTCACCGGGCACACACCACCGCCCGGTGTGCGCGCGTTCCGGGTCGCCGAGCACGGCCACTACCAGGAGAAGTCGCTGCGCACGCTGCTGCGCGCCCGCGGCGTGGGGCGGCTGGAAATCCTGGTACGTGGTCTGGACGTCGACCCCGACGCGCTGCGCAAGCGGCTCAAGCTGACCGGCGCCGAGGAGGCCACGGTGGTGCTCACCCGCATCGGGCGGACTCCGCACTTCTTCCTCTGTCGCGCGGAACGGGTTCCCCGGTAGGTTCTCGCCTCGTGCACAGTCCACGGGGAGGAACCATGTTCCGCAAGAAGATGACCGGATTGGTGAAGCTGGCGGCGGCGGCCGCGGTCGGCGCGGCCATCGCCGGAGGCACCACCGCGATGGCGACCTCCGGCGGCGGCCACGAACCGGCGAACCTCGGCCAGGTCAAGCTGGACGTCAAGGCCTACTACGGCGACCGGATCGACGCCGAGGGCAGGCACCACGAGTCCGGCGACAGCCGGTGGGCCACCGACCTGCGGCGGCAGGTCGACGGCGCCCGGCACTACCTCGCGGTCCGCCTCCAGCAGGGCGTGCGCAACCCGGCGATCGTGCTCGACATCGACGACACCTCCGAGGTCACCTACGGCTGGGAGGCGGACAACGACTTCGGCTTCGACCCGGTCAAGCAGGAGAAGGCCATCGCGGACGGGGCGTTCCCGGCGATCAAGCCGACCCTCGAGCTGGCGAACTGGGCCGCGCAGCACGGGGTCAAGGTCTACTTCCTGACCGGCCGCAAGGAACACCAGGGCCCGGCCTCGCTGAAGAACCTGGCCAACGAGGGTTACCCGGCGCCGGCCGCCGCCTTCTTCAAACCGGAGACCGCGGCGCCGGACTACCTGTCGTGCGGCCTGACCTGCACCACCGTGCAGTACAAGTCCGGGACGCGGGCGCACATCGAGTCGCTCGGGTCGACGATCGTGCTCAACCTCGGCGACCAGTACAGCGACCTCGACGGCGGCCACGCCGAGCGGCCGGTCAAACTGCCGAACCCGATGTACTACCTGCCCTGAGGCGGAAGCGGACCGGCGGCGCGTGAGCTGCCACCGGCTACCTGCCCACCAGCGTGTCGGTGTTGATCAGCCACTTCCCGTCGCGCTGGATCATGCCGAGGTGGTGCCGTTCCCGCGAGTGCGAGCCGCCCTTCACGAAGTCGAGCGTGACCTCGACGGCGCTGTCGTCGATCTGCCGGGGGCCGCCGACGATCGTGACCGCGGTGATCGTGGACCAGAAGTTCACGTAGCTCGCCTTGCCCTGTGCCTGCAAGGCGGGACCGAGGCGCGCCCAGCCGGCGTCGGTGCCGCCCGGCATCAGGGCGTAGTAGTCGCTGACCGCCTGGGCCGCGGAGGCGGTGGCCGGGCTGGGACGGACGCTCGTGGTCCCGGCCGTCGTGGTGATGCTGCGGGAGGGCGGGGCGGTGCTGGCCGGCGGGAGGGTGCTGGTGGACGGGAGGGTGCCGGCGGTGTCGGCGGGGGCCGGGTTGTCGCCGCTGAACGAGGGCAGCAGGACCACCAGCGCGACCACGAGAGCGGCGACCACCGCCAGCGCGGCGCCGACGTAGGCGGATCTCCGCCCGGACGGTCTCGGCTGCGGGACCGGCTCCTCGACCTCGGTGCCGGCCGTCATCAGGGCGAGTTTGCCCAGCTCCGCCGCCAATTCGGGCATCGTCGGCCGGTCCGTCGGGTTCACCTGGAGCATCCGGGTGAGCACGCCGGTGAGCGGCCCGGCCTGCTCCGGTGGGGCGACCCGGCCGGCGGCGGCCGCGTAGAGGAGCGCCATCTGGTTGTCGAGGTCGCCGTAGGGCATGCGGCCCTCGACGGCGGTGTAGAGGGTGGCGCCGAGGGAGTAGACGTCGGACTCCGGGCCGGGCTGCTCGCCGCGGGCGGCTTCCGGGGAGAGGAACGCGGGGGTGCCGGCGAAGCGGCCGCTGCCGGTGAGAGTGCCGTCGTCTGCGGCCTTCGAGATGCCGAAGTCGGTGATCTTGGCCGTGCCGTCCGCGCCGAGCAGGATGTTGCCGGGTTTCACGTCGCGGTGCACGATCCCGGCGGCGTGGGCCGCAGCCAGGGCGGAAGCCGCGTGGGCGCCGATGCGCGCGACGTCGCCCGGCGGGAGGCTGCCCCGCTCGGCGAGGACCTCGGCCAGGCTGTGGGAGGGCAGGTACTCCATCACCAGCACGGGCCGGCCGTCGTCATCGGCCACGTCGAAGATGCTGATCGCGTGCGGGTGCTGCAACCGCGCGGCCAGGCGGGCCTCGCGGAACGACCGCTTGCGGGCCTGCTCGGCCTCGTCGTCGGTGAGCCGCGGCGGGAGCAGGAGTTGTTTCACCGCAACGGTCCGGTCGAGCAGCTGATCGCTCGCCTCCCACACGACGCCCATCGCGCCCCCGCCGATGTGCCGCCGCAGCCGGTACCGCCCCGCGATGACGCGCTCGTGGTCCTGCCCCTCGGTCTCCGTCACCCGGCAAGGTTACGGTGTGGTCCCAACCCCGCGCGCGGCAAGCACCGGGTGCCGGGCAGGGGTACCGGTCGCACCGTCACGGATCCTCCCACCTGGCGGTTTCCGCTGGCCACCGCACCGCGTGGCGGCCATTGGCGGGTTGCCGACCTCAACACCTACTTGACCCTTTTCGCGGCACCGTCGCCCGGGAGCACGGGGCAACCGAGGGCCGCCTGGCCGGTGCGCGACGCGGAGATGGCGGACGACAACCGCATGGCGGCGCGCCAACAGACACCACCACTCCCGCAACGGGAAACGGCGCGGCACAAGCCGCTGGTGACGCGTGCGACCCGCGGGCCCGGTGCGGATGCGCCGCCCGAACAGCGCTGCGGCCGGCCCGCCTCGCTCGACGGCGGGCGTCTTCCTCGTGGTGCCGCCCGGTCGCGAGCACCGGCTTTCGCCAGTTCCGCGGGGCGGCGCGCCGCACCTATGCCTGCGAGGAACCGATTCATGGCGATGAGGTGCCGACGGTGCGCGTCGGTTTTGCCGGAATGGGCGCGAGGTCGGCATTGCGCAGGCGGCTCGGCGCGGAAATCGGGGCGTCCGAAGGCTGTCCGTGGTGCGGCGTCGTGGTGAACCCGGAAACCGATTCGCGGTGGCACAGCAGCGTTCTCGCCGCCCGGAGGTGGTGCCGGAGCGCGCCGTCGGGTGAAGCCGGACCCGGTTCCGCGAGCGTCACACGGGAAAATTGCCTTTGCCCGGCCCCAGCGAGTGGACGGCGGGCACGGATGAGAGGATGCTAGACGGTGGCAGGCTTTCAGCTTTGTCCATTCAGGACAGTCTCTTCGGGAGGTGCGGATGACGGCCGTGGACGCTCGCGAGGATCTGGTGCCACTGCGGACGGATTTCGACCGCTCGTGGCGAGGCTACGATGCTCGGCAGGTGCAGGCGTACGTCCACGCCGTGGAGGCCGACCTGCGGATGGTGATCGCTGATCGCGACGCGGCGGCCGCGGCCGCGGAGCGTCTTGCCGTTCAGCTCGAGGATCTGCGCTCCGAAAACGACGCCCTGCGGGAGAAGATCGACCGGATCAGCCGGAGCCCGATCGACGCGGAGGGGCTGACCGAGCGGCTGCTGCGGATGGTGGAGCTGGCCGAGGACGAGGCCGCGGAGGTCACCGAGCGGGCTCGGCTGGCGGCCGAGCGGAGCTGGGCCGCGGCCGAGCAGGCGGCCGGGCGGCTGCGTGAGCGGCACGAGCGTCTGGTGGCCGAACTGGATGCCCGCCGCCGGCAGATGGCCGAGGAGCAGGCCGAGCTGATGCGTCGCACCCAGGCCGAGGTGGACCTGATGACTCGGCAGGCGACGCAGAGCAGGCACAAGCTGGACGAGCAGGCCGCCCGCCGCCGCGCCGCGGTGGAAAAGGACTTCGAAGAGGCGATGGCGGTGCGCCGCGCCACGTCGCTCCGCGCCATTGCCGAACGCGAAGCCGAAGCCCGTGCCAAGGCCGACGAGCTGGTCACCACCGCCCAGACCCGCGCTGACAAGCTCCTCGCGGCCGCCCGCGCGGAGGCCGAAGAGGCCGTGACGTCGGCCCGTGCCGAGGCCGAGCAGACCCTGACCTCGGCTCGTGCCGAGGCCGAGCGGAGGCTGGCCGCGGCACGCGCCGAGGCTGAGCAGACCGTGACCTCGGCCAGGGCTGAAGCGGACGAGACGTTGACCTCGGCTCGTGCCGAGGCGGAGGAGACGCTGACGTCGGCGCGTACGGAAGCCGACCGGCTGGTCACCTCGGCCCGTACCCGGTCCGACGACCTGCTCGCCTCCGCTCGTGCTGAAGCCGAAGCCACGGTCGCTTCGGCCCGCGCGAAGGCGGACGACCTGGTCAGCTCCGCGCGCAAGGAGGCCGACAAGCTGCTGACCTCCGCCCGCGCTGAGGCGGAGGAGACGCTGACGTCGGCGCGGCGCGAGGCGGAACAGACGCTGAGCGCGGCCCGCGAGGAGGCCGACACCTTGCAGGCCGAGGCCACGAAGCAGGAGGCCGACGCCCGCGCCAGGGCCGAGGACTTGGTGTCCCGGGCCACGGCCGAGGCCGACGAGCTGGCCGCCGACGCCCGGTCCCGGGCCGACGAGCTCCTCGCCGACGCCACCGCGCGCGCCGACGCCAAGCTCGCTGATGCTGATTCCCGGCTGTCCGACGCGACCCGGCGTGCCGACGCGATGGTCGCTGAAGCCACCGACCGGGCGAGCTCGCTGGTCGCGTCGGCGACTGCTCGTGCCGAGGACAAGGTCAGCAGGGCCAGTGCCCAGGCCGAGCGGCTGCTGGCCGAAGCCACCGCCGAGGCCCGCCGCCGCGCCGAGGAGGCTGCGGCCAAGGTCGCCGAGCTGACCCAGATCCGCGAGGACACCGCCAGCAGGCTTCGTGCCGTCAACGCCCTCCTGGCCGAGGCGACTCCGCTCTGGGCGGAAACTGCGCCAGGTACGCCGGACTCGCGAGGAGCTTCGCAGGACAGCGTTGCCGCTCACGAGGAAGGCGAGGAACCACGGCCCGGGACGGCGGTGCCCGCCGGGTCCGGAGCCGAAGGCCGGTCACCAGCGCTCCCGCGCATCGACATCGCCGTCCCGGTGCAGTCCGCGCCCGCCGACAAGGCCCCGGTGGAAGCGGCTCCCTGACGGCCGGTGTCACCACGCCAGTCCAGCTGGGTGAGCGGCGGGAGGCTTGATCGCCTCCGCTTCAGGTGGCACGTCCCGTTCGGACGGGGCTCGACGGCTGGTGGCGCTGGTGGTGCCGTGTCGCCCTGCCCAGTAGCAGGCGCGCACGCCTTGCCAGCACGCGCGCCTCTTGCCGGACGTGCACCTCTCGCCAGCACGCGCACCCCTTGCCGGGCGCGCTGGTCAGGGCTACTCACCGCTCAGCTGTACTCACCGCTCAGCTGTACTCGCTGTCCTGGCGTGCTCACTGCCCTGCGCGTGCCGCACCTGCGCGGCCCCGGCCATCCAGCCGGCCGGGGTGAGTGACGCGGTCTGGATCACCCGCGCCGCGTTCGTCAAGACCCCAATGGAAGGGTCCCTCCCGCGTCCGGGAGTTGCTTCCCGGGCCCAGACGCTGGTTCGCCCAGTCCGGTGGCGTCCGGGGCTGTCGGAAAGTTGCGTCGATACCTCCTCGGGGTGGTCGGAGCTGTGTACCTGTTTTCGGACGCCGCGCTGCCGGATGATCGGCCCTTCCCGACGGCTCGCCCAGGATGGTGCCGAGCCGACACGCCTGCGGATTCTTGCCGGTACCGACCCCGGACCGGACCTCGTCGTCGAGGGGTGTGGCGGTCACCTGCCCGCTCTTCCTGAGCCTGCCGCTGCCGCTGCCGCTGCCGCTCGTCGTCCCGCGGTCACTCGGCCTGCCGTGTCACTCAACCTGCCGCGTCGCTCGACCTGTCGTGTCACCTGACCACCCGCTGTCGGTTGACCTGCTGTGTCGCTTGGCCTGCCGCTCTCACTCGGGCTGTCCGTCATTCGGCCCGCGGGCATGGGTGATCCGGTCAGGAACCGTTGGTCGTGCGTGAAGACTGCCTCCTTTCCTGGGTCTCCCGGCGGACCCGGTCCATGTGTTCGTGCAAGGCCGTCACCTCGACGGCCAGTTCGGGGTACACCTGGTCGAGGTGCTGGCTGACCCCGGCCAGCGGCGACAACAGTGCCGAGGCGTCGTCCTCGGCCAGTGCACGCCGGACCCGTCCGACTCCCGGCACTCCCTCCAAGGCGCTGATCTGCCCGGCCAACCGGCGCAGCGAAGCGGAGTTCTCGCGTGCCCATCGGGTGACCGCCTTCTCCTCCGCGCGGCGGTCACGTGTCTCCTGTACTCGTTGATCGGCCGTGTTGCCGCTGCCCGTGGCATCCCGGAGCCGCAGGTAACGACGCTCGGCCGCCTGTCTGCTGGCCACGCCGAGCGCCGGCGCCAGCTCCGCCCAGCTGACTCCCGCGTCGCGCGCGGCCTTGATGAGCTGGGGCTCCCAGGCCGTCAACTCGTCGCGCAGTGCTCGCAGTACGCGGAGCGCCGCGAGCACCTCCGCCGGTTCGTGCTCGCCGGCATCCTCGCCGAGCACGTCCACCAGCAGTTCCACTGCGTCATGCATGTTCTCGTAGGGCGGCACGAATGTCATCATTCCGATGACGGACGGACTTGTCAACTGGAGGACGACGCGCTATAACTGTGGTGTGCGACGTCAACGCCAAGGAGATACCGGACCCGAGGAGGTGTGACCCAGATGTTGATGCGCACTGATCCCTTCCGCGAACTGGACCGCCTGACCCAGCAGGTGTTCGGCCAGGGGCCTGGAACGTGGTCACGCCCGGCGATGATGCCGATGGACGCCTACCGTGCGGGCGACGAATTCGTCGTGGTGTTCGACCTGCCCGGTGTGGATCCGGACGCGATCGAGCTGGACATCGAGCGCAACGTGCTGACCGTCAAGGCGGAGCGGCGTCCCGCTGCTACCGGGGACGACGTCGAGATGCAGGTGGCCGAGCGGCCGCTCGGGGTGTTCTCCCGGCAGCTCTTCCTGGGCGACACGCTGGACACCGAGAACATCAAGGCGAACTACGAGGCGGGTGTGCTGACGCTGCGGATCCCGGTTGCCGAGGCCGCCAAGCCGCGCAAGATCGCAGTCGAGAGTGGTGAGAGCCGCAAGGAGATCACCGCTTGAGATTGCTGCGGGAGGGGTGATGCTCGGACAACCGTGGACGAGCACCCGGGCATCACCCGGTTCTCCCGCTGCTCGTCGCTCGATACGGTGAGTTGGTGGGACTCATCGCCGAGCTCGAAGCCGATTTCGTGACGACCGACCGGGATGTGCTGGCCGGTTACCGCTTCGACCAGGCCGGATTCGGCACTGCGGGTGTGCCGATCGCCCTGGCCCGGCCGTCCAGGACCGAAGACGTCGTAAGAATCATGCGTGTCGCTTCCCGGCACCGGACCCCTGTCGTCCCGCAAGGTGCCCGGACGGGACTGTCCGGAGGGGCGAACGCGGTGGATGGGGCGATCCTGCTCTCCATGGAGCGGATGACCCGCATCCTGGAGATCGACGAGATCAACCACACGGCGACGGTGCAGCCGGGAGTTGTGAACGCCGTGCTGTCCCGCGCCGTCGAGGACAAGGGCCTGTTCTATCCGCCCGACCCCGGCTCGTGGGAGTCGTCGACGATCGGTGGCAACGTCGCCACCAACGCCGGCGGGCTCTGCTGCGTGAAATACGGCGTCACCGCTGACTTCGTCCGGGAGCTGGAGGTGGTGCTGGCCGACGGTCGAGTGCTGCGGACCGGGCGCCGTACGGCGAAGGGGGTTGCGGGGTACGACCTGGTCCGGTTGTTCACCGGCTCGGAGGGAACGCTCGCGGTGATCACCGAGATCACCGTGGCGCTGAGGCCCGTGGCGGAGGCGCCGTTGACGGCGGTCGCGTTCTTCGCGACCCCGCCGGCGGCGTGCCGGACGGTCACGGAGTACCTCGGCACGGGGCAACGTCCGTCAGTACTGGAGCTGATGGACAAGCCGACGATCGACGCGGTCGCGGCGTACCGGGACCTGGGTTTCCCAGCCGACGTCGAGGCCGTGCTGATCGCCCAGTCGGACCGTGGTCCGGCGGCGCCGCGGGATCTCGAGACCTTCGCCAAGGTCGCCCGAAGCTGCGGAGCGACCGACGTGCTGGTGGCGAGCGACCGCGCCGAGGCGGACATGCTCATCGCGGCACGACGGCTCGCCGGTGTGGCCATGGAACGGCTGGGTGACCGGCTCGTCGACGACGTGTGCGTGCCACGCTCGCGGTTGGCGGAGTTCTTCGAGGGAGTCACCGCCATCTCGCGCGAGCACGACGTGCTGATCCCGACATGCGGGCACGCGGGGGACGGCAACATGCACCCGAACGTGGTCTTCGACGGCGCAGACCCGGACTCGGTGCGGCGTGGCAGGGCCGCGTTCGACGCGATCATGGCGCTCGGTCTCCGGCTCGGCGGCACGATCACCGGCGAACACGGCGTAGGCACGTTGAAGCGGGATTGGCTGGAGACGGAGCTGGGCGAGGTGGGTGTCTCGGTCCACCAGGCGGTCAAACAGGCGTTCGACCCGCTGGGGATTCTGAACCCCGGCAAGGTCGTTCGCCCGCTACCGTGAGGGGATGGAGACAGCACTGTGGCATCCGTTCTCGGACATGGCAGTGGTCCGGGACGAGGAATTCGTCCTCGAACGAGGCGAGGACGTGTGGGTCTACGACGCCGCCGGCAACCGCTACCTGGATGCCACGGCCAGCCTGTGGTACGCCAACGCGGGCCACGGCCGGACGGAGATCGCCGACGCCGCCGCCGAGCAGATGCGCAAGCTCGCCGGCTACTCGATATTCGGCGACTTCGCCAATGAACCGGCCCGCGCGCTCGCGGGACGGCTCGCGGACCTCGCACCGATGCCGGATGCCAAGGTATTCCTCACCACCGGAGGTGGCGAGGCGATCGACAGTGCGGTCAAGATCGCCCGCCGGTACCACGACGCGCAGGGGCAGCCCGAGCGCGTGCACGTCATCAGTCGTACGAACTCCTACCACGGCACGAACGGCATTGGCACCGGCGTCGCCGGCATCGACGCCAACCGAATCGGGTTCGGCGAAATCCTGCCCTCCTCGTCACGCGTTGCCTACGACTCGGTGGACGCGTTGCGCGAGGAGATCCGGCGCGTCGGTCCGGACCGCGTCGCGGCGTTCCTGTTCGAGCCCGTCATCGGCGCGGGCGGTGTGCTCGCGCCGCCCGAGGGATACGTGCAGGGCGTGGTGGACGTGTGCCGCGAGTACGGCGTCCTGGTGATCGCCGATGCGGTGATCTGCGGGTTCGGCAGGCTCGGCACCTGGTTCGGCGTCGAGCGGTGGGGCGTGGAGCCGGACCTGATCACCTTCGCCAAGGGGGTCACCAGCGGCTACCTGCCGATGGGCGGTGTGGTCGTGCACGGGCGCGTGGCCGAGCCGTTCTGGGAGCGGCCCGGAACGACCCTCCGGCACGGCGCCACCTACTCGGGCCACCCGGCCTGCTGCGCCGCGGCGCTGGCCAACCTCGACATCCTCGCGCGGGACAACCTGGTCGAGCGGGGCCGGCTCCTGGAAGACGAGCTCGCCGCGGCCCTGAAGCCACTGACGGCGCACCCCCTGGTGCGCGAGGTGCGGGCGGGAGTCGGCCTGCTGGCGGCCGTCGAGTTGCAGCCGGAGCTGTTCGACCGGCTACCTTCCGCCGTACCCGACCTCAGCCTGCTCATCCGTCAGCGCGGTGTGCTCACCCGGACACTCGCCAAGGCGCTGGCCGTGTCGCCGCCGTTGACGATCCGGAGCCCGGAGATCAACGAGATCGGCCGGGCGTTCGCAGCCGGACTCGATGAGCTGGCGCAGAAGGCAGGGGAGTGAGCCAGGGCCGGTGACGCACCGAGCGCGCGCGGCGTCCCGGCGCACGGGATGGGTGCGTGGCGGCGGTTCGGTGACCTTGGCGCGTGACCTCGTGCCGGCCGCCCCGTGCCCGGGGCCGACACCCCTACCAGCGACACCCCTACCAGCGGGCCTGGGCCGGTGACTGGCGATGGGACAACGGCGATCGCTGGCTGGGTGCCCCTCTCGAGCGGGCGGGCGCGGATCAGCCGGCGACGGCCCTCGCGAGTGGAGGCGAGGCCAGGCCGGCTGCGACAGGGGGCCGGTCACCCGCTTGCGAGCGGGTGACCGGCCCTGGGGTCAGCTGGCGTAGGGCCGCACTCGCCGCGCGTCGCGGAGAGCGTGGGCCCACCAGGACAGCTGGTCGAGCAGAGCCTTGGCCGCCGCTGTGGCCGCGTCGGGGCTCACCAGCTCGCCCTGGTCGTCGAACTGGCCCCAGGCACCGTGGAAGCTCACGGTCTCCCGGATCGTCGTCGCGTGCAGCTCGGCGAAAACCGGCCGCAGGTGCTCCACCGCCCGCAACCCACCGGACAGCCCGCCGTACGACACGAACGCCACCGGCTTCGCCTGCCACTGCGTCCCGTGCCAGTCGAGCAGCGTCTTCAGCGACGCCGGGTAGCTGTGGTTGTACTCCGGGGTCACCACGACGAACGCGTCCGCCCGCTCCAGCCGCTCGCTGATCGCCCGCACCTCGTCGGTCACCTGGCCGGAGAGCGCCGCGGGAAGGTTCGCCTCGGCGAGGTCGATCACGTCGAGCCGGTAGCCGCCGTGGGCGGACGCCTGCTTGGCGAACCACCTCGCGACCACCGGCCCGAACCGGCCCTCCCGCGTGCTCCCGACGATTACCGCAACATCAAGTTGGTCCATGCCGGCCAGCATGTAACCTCGACAATACTTGAAGTCAAGCGCCGCTGATCACGACGTGCTGCCGCTGGTGACGCCCGTTCAGAGCCTCGTCGACCAGCGCGATCGCGAAGTCGGCATAGGAAATCCGGTCCGCTGGGTTGCCGTGCGGAGCCACCCGGTAGGCGCCGGTGCGCCCCGCGGAGTGATCGAAATCTCCGGCCGGGCTGACGTACAACCAGTTCACCTCGCTGTCGCGCAGCACCGCCAACCCGGCCGCGTGTGCCGCGGAGAACGGGCGGAACTCGGCCGGGAACCCGGGTGCGTCCATCCACGCCTGCCCCGACGCGTCCGCCGCCAGCGACGCGATGCCCACGACGACCAGGCGCGCGGGCGCGGCCGCGACCAGCGCCCGTGCCGACTCCGTGAAGAAGGCGTGCGGGTCGGTGCCCTCGCCGTAGACGGCGGCCGCCGAGATCACCGCGTCCTGGTCCTTCACCAGGGCGGCGACGGCCGCCGGATCGGTGACGTCGCCCGCGACCAGTTCCACCCCGTCCGGCGCCGCGTGCTGGGCCGGGTCGCGGACCACGGCCGTCACGTCGTGTCCACGCCCCGAAGCCTCCGTGACCACCTGCCGTCCCGCTCGCCCACCGGCGCCGAAAACCACGATTCTGCTCATGACGCGACCGTAGCCAGCACCCTGGTTTCCTCCCGGATACCGACTATCGTGGCAGTATGCGTGAACCCCTGCCGCCGGACATGTTCGACGAGATCTGCCCGTCGGGCCTGGTGCCGATCCGGTTCGGCGACAAGTGGGCGCCGCTGGTGATCGCCTGCCTGGAGGGCGGGCCGCGCCGGTTCTCCGAACTGCGCGTGCCGTTGCAGCGGGTGACGCCGAAGATGCTGACCAAGTCGCTGCGCGGTCTCGAACGCGACGGTCTCGTCCGCCGCACCAGCCACTGCGGGACACCGGCGCGCGTTGAATACGAGCTCACGCCCCTCGGCCGCAGCATGCTGGCGCCGATGAAAGCGGTCTACGCCTGGGCGGGCGAGCACTGGGAGGAGCTGCTCGACGCGCGGGAGTCCTACGCGCAGCGCTAGCCGGGCCGGAGAGCCGGCGGCTCCCGCGGTGGCCTGGGCGGGCACCGCTCAGGGCGTCAGCCGCGCCGAGGCTCGGGCCAGGGCCTCGGTGAGCGGGGTCGTGCCGTTGTCGCGCGCAGCCGTCAGGACCGCGGACACCGTGTCCCCGATCGACTCGACGCGGGACATCGCCGCGGTGTGGGACAGGCCCTCGACCTCCCGGAGCAGGACGTACACCGCGCCGCCCGCGCTCGCCACGAAGTCCGGCACCCACACGATCCCCCGGGCAGCCAGGCCCCCGGCGACCGAATCCTCCGTGAGCTGGTTGTTCGCCGGGCCCACGATCAGCGGCACGGACAACTCCGGCACCAGCTCCGCCGGCAGCACCCCACCCACAGCGGCCGGCACCAGGATGTCCGCGGGCGTCCGCAACGCCTTGGCCGGCTCCACCCACTCGAACTCGCCCGTACGCTTCGCAGGGTCCACATCGGACACCAGGACCCGCGCGCCAGCCTCCGACACGTGCCGCGCCACCAGTCCGCCCACCGAACCCAGCCCGCTGACGACCACCGTGCGGCCGACGAGGTCGGCAGTGCCGAACACGTGCCGCGCTCCCGCGCGCACCGCCGCGAACACCCCCGCCGCCGTCGGCACGCTCGACGAACCCGTCCCGCCGTGCTCCGCCGGCAGGCAGAACACCCGCGACGTCGCGCGCCGCACCACCACCATGTCGTCCGGGCCCGTCCCCACATCCGGGCCACCGAAGTAGGAACCGCCGAAGGAGTCGATCATCTCGCCCAGATCGAGCAACGCCGCCTCGCGCAGCTCCGGTGTCAGTGACGTCCCCGGTTCGAGTGCGATCACGCTCTTGCCGCCGCCGAAATCCAGTCCGGCCGCGGCGTTCTTCAACGTCATCGCCTCCGACAGGCGCAACGCGTCGGCCAGCCCGTCCCGCCAGTCCGGGTACCGGCGCAACCGGATGCCGCCCGCCGCGGGACCCAGCGCCCGCGAGTGGACCGCGACGATCAACGCCAGGCCGGAACGGGGACCACGCCGCACCTTCACCTCTTCATGGTTCATGGGCCGGACGCTAGGCTGATGCCCAATGGAATAGCGACTTGACCGAACGATATTCGGCGCGAGCATCGGAGCTGCGAACATGGACGAACTTGATTCGGCGATCGTACGGCTTCTCCAGGAGGATGCGCGGCAGTCGAACCGGGACATCGCGCGCAAGGTCGGGATCGCGGCGTCGACGTGCCTGGAACGGATCCGCCTGCTGCGCCAGCGCGGCGTCATCCGCGGCTACCACGCCGACATCGACCTGACCGCTCTCAACCGCGGGGTGCAGGCGCTCGTCGCGACGCAGCTCCGGCCGCTGACCCGGGACGTGGTGGACGCCTTCGAACGCTCGATGGCGCAACTGCCCGAGGTGATCGCGGTGTTCTCGATGGCGGGCAGCGACGACTTCCTCGTGCACGTCACCGCGCAGGACATCGACCAGCTGCACGCGTTCCTCCTGGAACGCTTCACCAGCCGCCGGGAGATCTTCGCCTTCCGGACCTCGATCATCTACCAGCACCGCAGCAAGCAGGTGCTCGAGCCGCTACCCGCGCCGCGTCACTGATCGGGGTGCAACGCGGCGAACACCGACGGCCAGTCCGGGAGCGGCGAGTCCGCGTCGTCGTACAGCTCGAACGTCTTGCCCGACGCGGCCGGGTCGAACAGCGCTGCGACCGAGGCGTCGGCCACCGCGTCGCGGCTCACCCGGCCCTCGCCGGTGTCGCCCTGTTCGACGCGGATCCCGGTGACCGGCAGGTCGTGCAACCAGCTCGGCCGGACGATCGTGTACTGCGCGCCGCTGTCGCGCAGCGCCTGCTCGCCGCGGGCGCGCGCCTCGATGCGCGCGCTCATCTCCGGGTGCGCGGCCGGCCGGGTGAGGTAGATCTGCGACACCAGCACCACCGGGATGTCCTCGCGCGCCGCGATCTCGGCGATGGCCGCGACCCCGTGGTGCATCGCGGCCTCGGCGGCCGCCGGGTCCTTCGGCGGCTCCGCCACGATCACGACACCCTCGGCGCCGGTGAACAGGGCCGGGTCCGGTTTGCCGGTGAGGTCCAGTGCGGGTTCCGAACTGCGGCTCGCCGCCACGACCCGGTGGCCGCCACCGCTGAGCCGGTCCGCGATCCGTCGGCCGGTCCGGCCGGTACCGCCGACCACGACGAACGTGCTCATCGCCGCCTCCCGGCTGTCTCCGAAGTCACTGGGGTTGCTGAGGGCAGCATGGACCCGCCGGTGATCATGGTCAATGGCTGGTGACACAACCGTTCCCGCAGTGCGGCCGCCGCTTCGTCGGCCCCGAGCTCCGACCAGATCTCCAGCGACCGCCGGAACAGGCCCTGGGCCTCGTGCACCTGCCCGAGCCGCTCGTGCAGCTCACCCAGCAGCTGTCCCGCCTCCGCCTCGGACCGCCGGTCACCGTCGCGCCGGTGGACCGCCAGCGAGTTGACCAGCAGGAGCTTCGCGTGCGTGAGCTCGCCGCTGCGCAGGCACAGTTCGCCGAGACTCCGGTGCGCGTAGCCCACGCAGCGGTCGTCGCCCAGCTCGCCGAAGATCGTGATCGCCCGGTCCAGTTCTTCGCGGGCCGTGCCGAGGTTGCCGCGGTGCTGGTGCAGCAGCGCGATGCGGTGCCGCGCGTGCGCCTCCCGGTGCCGATCGCCGATCTCCGTGCACATCTCGCGCGCATCGGTCAGCCACCGCAAGGCGGTGGCCCCGCAGCCGCGCGCGAGCCACACGGACCCGATGGCGATCCGCACCACCGCCTCGCCGTGCCGGTCGCCGTGGCGGACGAACAACTCCAGTGCGTCGTGACAGTGCGACAGCGCCGCCTCGTACTCGCCCGCCATCCGCCGGATCGTGCTCAACCCGGCCAGCGCGACGGCCGCACCCTGGTCGTCGCCGATGCTCCGGAACAAGGCCAGCGCACGCGTGAACGCGCTGTGCGCGGCGGCGTAGTCGTCCTGGTAGACCTCGAGCTGCCCGAGGTTGCGCAGGACCACCGCCTGCCCGCGCGGGTCCCCGGTGCGTTCCGCCGCGCCGAGTGCCAGCTCGTGCGTGCGGCGCCAGTCCTCGTGGTGCCCGCGCAGGTCGAAGTACGGGGCGAAGGCCGTCGCCAGCTGCCACGCGAGCGCGTCGAGCCCGTGGCGGACGGCCAGTTCGACGAGCGCGACGGGTTGTTCCCCCGCGTACCACGCCACGGGGTCGGCGAGCACCGTCCGATCCGGACACCACAGGCCCGGCGGCAGCGGTCCTGGCGTGGCGCCGAAGAACCGCACCGGCATCCGCTCCGCCGCCTCGGTGGCCAGCGACAGGCAGCCCTCGACCACGCGCCGGACGCCGTCGTCGGCCGGGTCGGCGAGTTCCCGCGCGTAGCAGCGCACCAGGTCGTGCAGCCGGTACCGCCGGCCCACCGACTCCACCAGGTGCGCGTCGACGAGCGCGTCCAGCACCTCGTCGGCGCATTCCCGGCCGAGGAGCGCACCGACCATCCAGCCCGGGAACGGCAGCGGCCCCAGCGCGGCCAGCGCGCGGAAGGCGCGGGCGCAGCTGCCCGGCAGTTGCTCGTAGCTGAGCGTGAGGCTCGCGCGCACGGCGAGATCGCCGACGCGCAGCTCGTCGAGGCGGCGGCGTTCGTCGGCGAGCCGGCGGGCGAGCGTCCGGAGTGTCCATTCGCGACGGAGCGACAGGCGGGCCCCGGCGATGCGGATGGCCAGCGGCAGCCGGCCGCACGCCTCGACGATCTCGGCCGCCGCCGCGGGTTCCGCCTGCGTGCGCGCCGGTCCGGCGATCCGCGTCAGCAGTTCCGCGGCCTCCGCTCCGGACAGCACACCGACGTCGGCGTGCCGGGCGCCGGTGAGATCCGGCAGCCGTCCGCGGCTGGTCACCAGCACCGCGCACGCGCCCGCGCCGGGCAGCAACGGGCGCACCTGGGCCGCGCAGCCGGCGTCGTCGAGCACCACGCACACCCGGCGCCCGGCGAGCCGCGACCGCAGCAGGGCGGATCGTTCGCCGAGCTCACGCGGGATCGCCGGGTCCGGCACGCCGAGCGCGTGCAGCAACTCGGCCAAGACGTCCAGAGGCCGCCGGGGCGAGTCCGACGTGCCGCGCAGGTCGACGTAGAGCTGACCGTCCGGGTAGCGGTCACGGACGACGTGGGCGGCGTGCACGGCCAGCGCGGACTTCCCGGCACCGGGCGGCCCGGACAGCACGACGACCGACGTCCGTTCGCCGTCGAGCACCCCGGTCAGTTCCGCGAGCGGCTCCGCCCGGCCGGTGAAGTCCGGCAGGTCGAGCGGCAGCTGGCACACCGGTGTGACCGTGCCGACCTCGGCGACGGCCTGCCGCAGCCGGGCGCCGGGCTCGGTGTCCAGTTCCGCCCGCAGCAACTGCTCGGCCTCGGCGTAGGCGGCGAGCGCCTCGACCTGGCGCCCGGCCGCACCCAGCGCGACGATGAGCAGCCGCCACAGCTCCTCGCGCAGCGGGTGCTCGGCGAGCAGACCGCGCAGGTCGGCGACCGCCTCGTCGTGCCGCCCGGACTCGACGCGCAACCGCAGCCGGTGCTCCTGCACGGACAGGCGCAGCTCACGCAAGCGGGCCACTGTGGACAACCAGGTGTGGTGGTGCGGCAGGTCTTCGAGCACTTCGCCACGCCACAACCCCGCCGCGCGGTCGAGGAGCGCGGCCGCGGGTTCGGTGTGCGCCCGGGCCGCCAGCTGCTCGGCGAGGGTGGCGTCCAGCTCGTCCGGCGCGACGCGCAGCAGGTAACCGCCCGCGCGGCCCTCGATGCGGTCGCCGAGCAGCCGGCGCAGACCGTGCACATAGGTCCGCAGGTTCGCCGCGGCGGATCGCGGCGCCCGGTCCGGCCACAACACGTCGGTCAGCGTGTCCGCGGAGACCGTGGCGTTGGGCTGGAGCAGCAGCGCGGCCAGCAGCAGGCGCGGCTTCGGACCACCGAGGGGTGCCGGCCGCCCGCGAACCTCCACCTCGAGCGGTCCCAGGACTCGGAAGAACACCAACGGCATCACCTCCGGACGCCCGGCTGGAAAAAAGGAAATATGATAGTAGGCAAGCCTGTCAGGGATTCACCAGTACCGGCGCGGAGCTTTTTCCCGAAGTTCAGCCGAAGAACTCGCGTCGATTGTTCACTTGTTCACCAGTTCGCGGGGACGGGTCCCGGGCGACCTCGGCGGCGCGCGGCAGCTTCGGCCCGTGCGGCTCCGCGGCGGCGAGCCGGAGGCACGCCAGCAGGCGCAGGCCCGTCCACTCCCGTTCGCTCCAGGAGGCACTGTCGAGCGGCGGCTGCCAGCCCGTGCGTTCGGCCTCGGTCCACACGTCGTGCGCGTGCCCGGCGAGCAGGACGAGCCTGCTCACCGGATCCTGGCGCGGGACCACGTCCTGCTCGCACCGCACCGCGTCCGCGACCGCGGCCTCGTGCCGGTTCACCGCACGCGACAACGAGGGGTCCGCGGCCAGCGCTTGCCAGCCCGGGCCCAGCCGGCCGGCGACACCGCGCAGCCACCGCCGCGCGGATCGATCCGCCAGGAAATCGGCCCACCGCACCCTTCGATGATGGACCCCGGACAGCGCTTCAGCGACCGTAGCCGGCCTTCCGGAGTGCCTCGGCCAGCGCGCCACCGCCGCCGGCCGGCTCGCGCCGCTTCGGCTGACCACCCTTGCGCGGCTGGCCGCCACGGCGCTCACCGCCGCCCTGACCCGCGGGTTTGCCACCCTGACCAGCGGGTTTCGCGCGTCCGCCGGTGACTTCGTCGTCCAGCCGCAGGGTCAGCGAGATCCGCTTGCGCGCGATGTCGACCTCGAGCACCTTCACCTTCACGATGTCACCCGGTTTGACCACCTCGCGCGGGTCCTTGACGAAGTTCTTCGACATCGCCGAGACGTGGACCAGACCGTCCTGGTGCACCCCGATGTCGACGAACGCGCCGAACGCGGCCACGTTGGTGACCACACCCTCCAGCCGCATGCCGGGCTCGAGGTCGCCGATCTTCTCCACGCCCTCGGCGAACGTCGCGGTCTTGAACGCCGGGCGCGGGTCGCGGCCGGGTTTCTCCAGTTCGGCCAGGATGTCGGTGACCGTCGGCAGGCCGAACGTGTCGTCGACGAAGTCCTCCGGGCGCAGCGTGCGCAGCACCCGCTCGTTGCCGATCAGCTCACGCAGCTCGACACCGGTCCTGGACAGGATCCGCCGCACCACCGGGTACGCCTCCGGGTGCACGCTGGAGGAATCCAGCGGGTCGTCGCCGCCGCGGATGCGCAGGAAGCCGGCGCACTGCTCGAACGCCTTCGGGCCGAGCCGCGGCACCTCCTTCAGCGCCGAGCGCGACCGGAACGGGCCGTGCGTGTCGCGGTGGCTGACGATGTTCTCCGCCAGTCCCGCGGTGATGCCGGAAACCCGGGTCAGCAGCGGCGTCGAAGCGGTGTTGACGTCCACGCCGACGGCGTTCACGCAGTCCTCCACCACCGCGTCCAGCGAGCGGGACAGCGCCACCTCGGACACGTCGTGCTGGTACTGCCCGACACCGATCGACTTTGGGTCGATCTTCACCAGCTCGGCCAGCGGGTCCTGCAGCCGCCGCGCGATCGAGACCGCGCCGCGCAGCGAGACGTCCAGTTCCGGCAGCTCCTGCGAGGCGAACGCGGACGCCGAGTACACCGACGCGCCCGCCTCGGAGACGACGGCCTTGGTCAGCTTCAGCTCGGGGTGCCGCTTGATCAGCTCGATGGCCAGCTTGTCGGTCTCCCGGGACGCGGTGCCGTTGCCGATCGCGATGAGGTCGACCGAGTGGGCGGCGCACAGCTTCGCCAGCTCGTCGATCGACTGATCCCACCGGTTCTGCGGCTGGTGCGGGTAGATCGTGTGGGTGTTGACCACCTTGCCGGTCGCGTCCACGACCGCGACCTTCACCCCGGTGCGGAAGCCCGGGTCCAGGCCCATCGTCGCGCGGGTGCCCGCAGGCGCGGCCAGCAGCAGGTCACGCAGGTTCGCGGCGAACACGTTCACCGCGTCCTCCTCGGCCTTCTGCCGCAGCCGCATCCGCAGGTCGATGCCCAGGTGCAGGAGGATCTTGGTGCGCCACGCCCAGCGCACCGTGTCGGCCAGCCACTTGTCGGCGGGCCGGCCGGCGTCGGTGATCCCGAACCGCTGCGCGATCCGCTGCTCGTAGTCCGACGGGCTGGTCCGCGGCTCCGCAGCGGAGTCCCGCGGCTCCGCGGGCTCCACGGTGAGGTCGAGGACCTCCTCCTTCTCCCCGCGCAGCATCGCCAGCACCCGGTGTGAGGGCATCTTGGTGAACGGCTCGGCGAAGTCGAAGTAGTCGGCGAACTTCGCGCCCTCGGTCTCCTTGCCCTGGCGGACCTTCGAGGAGAAGTACCCCTCGCGCCACATCTTCTCGCGCAGCTCGCCGATCAGGTCGGCGTCCTCGGCGAAACGCTCGACGAGGATCGCGCGGGCGCCGTCGAGGGCGGCCTGGGCGTCCGCGACGCCCTTCTCGGGATCGGCGAACGCGGCCGCGGCCGCGTGCGGGTCGGTGCCCGGGTCGTTCAGCAGGCCCTCGGCCAGCGGCTCCAGCCCGGCCTCGCGGGCGATCTGCGCCTTGGTGCGCCGCTTCGGCTTGTAGGGAAGGTAGATGTCCTCCAGCCGGGCCTTGGTGTCCGCGGCGCGGATCGCCTCGGCCAGCTCGTCGGTGAGCTTGCCCTGGCCGTCGATCGACTCGAGGATCGCGGCCCGGCGCTCGTCGAGCTCCCGCAGGTACCGCAGCCGGTCCTCCAGCGTCCGCAGCTGGGCGTCGTCGAGCGCGCCGGTCACCTCCTTGCGGTACCGCGCGATGAACGGCACGGTCGCCCCGCCGTCGAGCAGGTCCACGGCGGCCTTGACCTGCCCTTCGCGGACGCCGAGTTCCTCGGCGATCTTCTGCTCGATCGACTGCACGGCCACTGTCACGATGCTGATCACTCCCTGCTCGCGGTTGCGGGGGCCAATTCTGCCTGCGTCACCCCGGTAGGACGCGGAAGGGGTGCCCGCCGTTGCCGAATCGGGAGCAACGGGCGGTAACCAACGCGGCCCGGCGGACGACCTCGGGGTACCGGGGTCGAGCGGGCAGGTGTGGATGGGCGGTTCGCGCGGGACGCGCCAGGTACGGGTGGCGGTGCACCTGAGACGGGTCGAGGTGACGGGGCCGGACGGTGAACCCGTGTCGCTGTCGTACCCGGGGATACTGCTGACCGGGTACGAGGACGGCCGCGAGGTGTGCCGGCGGTGGGTGCCGCTCGGCCGGGATCCCTCGTTCGCCGACGACGAGCTCCTGATCGAGGCGCTGCACGCGGCGACGCTGTGGCAGAACCACGAATCGGAGGACTGCTCCTGATCGCTCCGGATCGCCGCAGGACGGCGGCGTGCCGAGGCGGCGGGACTGTGCCAAGCTCGCGAAGGCAGGAGTCGGCGAGGACTTGGAGGGCGCACATGGAGCGGGTCGGCACCGGTGGTCACGTGGTGTTCGTGCTGCACGGCTGGTTCGGGTCGTCGGGTGCGTGGGGGGAACTCACCCCGCACCTGGACGCCGAGCGGTTCAGCTACGTCTTCCCCGACTACCGCGGCTACGGCACGCGCAAGGACGAAGCCGGTGCGCACACGATCGCCGAGGCCGCCGGCGACGTGCTGCGGCTCGCCGACGAGCTGGGCGCCGACCGGTTCTCCCTCATCGGCCACTCGATGGGCGGCTGCGTCATGCAGTACGTCCTCGCCGAGGCACCCGGCCGGGTCCGCTCGCTGTTCGGCATCTCGCCGGTCCCCGCGACCGGCGTGCCCATGGACGAGGCCACCTGGGGCCTGTTCAGCAGCGCCGCCGAGGACCCGTCGAGCCGCCGCGCGATCATCGACTTCACCACCGGCGGCCGCCACCCCGGCGCGTGGCTCGACGGCATGGTCCAGCACTCCCTGGACAACTCCGACAAGACCGCGTTCGGTGAGTACCTGCCGTCCTGGGCGAAGGCGGACTTCGCCGACCGGGTCGTCGGCAACCCGGTGCCGGTCAAGGTCGTCATCGGCGAGCACGACCCCGCCCTGAACGAGGAGCTCATGCTCGCGACCTTCGGGCAGTGGTACCCGAACCTGGAGATGGAGGTGCTGCCCGACGCCGGGCACTACGCGGCGGACGAGATCCCGGTGACGCTGGCCAACACGATCGAAGTCTTCCTCGACGAGCACTGATGTCCGAAGTGGACGTGTTCGACCCGCGGGTGTTCGCCCGCGGGGTGCCGCACGACGAGCTGCGCCGGCTGCGGGACACCGAGCCCGTCGCCTGGCAGGACGAGCACGAGGTGCTCGACTGGCCGTCCGGGCCGGGCTACTGGGCGGTGACCCGCTACGCCGACGTCAAGCACGTGCTGCGCACCCCGGAGACGTTCTCGTCGTGGCTCGGTGCGACCCAGATCCGCGACCCCGAGCCGGACGACCTCGCGTTCATCCGGCGGATGATCCTCAACATGGACCCGCCGGAGCACAACCGCCTGCGCCGCATCGTGTCCGCGGTCTTCACGCGCCGCCGGCTGGAACGGTCCGCCGACCAGATCGCCGAGCGGGCCCGCGCCCTGATCGGGGCGGTCGTGCCACGCGGGCGCTGCGACCTGCCGGCCGAGGTGACCGACGACTTCCCGCTGCTCAACCTCGCCGACCTGATCGGGGTGCCGGCGCGGGACCGCGGGCTGCTGCTGAAGTGGACCAACCGGGTCATCGGCTACCAGGACCCGGAACACGCCGAGGTCGTGCGCGGCCCGGACGGCAAACCGGTCAACCCGCGATCACCGGCGATGCTGGCCGACATGTTCGGCTACGCGCAGGAACTGGCGGAGGCCAAACGGCGCGACCCGGCCGACGACCTGATGACCGCGCTCGTCCAGGCCACAGTGGACGGACGATCGCTGGACGACGCCGAGCTGCGCATGTTCTTCTTCCTCATGGTGATCGCCGGGAACGACACCGTGCGCAGCGCACTGCCGGGCGGGGTGCTGGCGCTCGTGCAGCACCCGGCCGAGTACCGGCGGTTGCGGGCGGACCCGTCGCTGGTGCCGTCGGCGGTGGAGGAGATGCTGCGGTGGCACCCGCCGGTGCTGACGTTCCGCCGCACCGCTGCGCGGGACACGGAGCTCGGCGGGAAGCGGATCGCGGCCGGGGACAAGGTCGTCGTGTACTTCGCCTCGGCCCACTACGACGACCGGCAGTTCCCCGACCCGTACCGCTTCGACGTGACCCGCTCGCCGAACGACCACCTGGCTTTCGGTCAAGGGCCGCACCTGTGCCTGGGCGCGCACTTCGGCCGGTTGCAGATGCGCGTGTTCTTCCGCGAGTTCCTGACGGTGCTGCCCGAGGTGCGGCTGGACGGCGAGGTGCGGCGGCTGACGTCGAACTTCATCAACGGGATCACGCACCTGCCGTTGGCCTGGTGACCCCGCCGGGCTGTGCGGTCAGCCGGTGAACGCGCGGACCTCCACCCCGGCCTCCACCAGCGCCGCGCGCACGCGCCGCCCGATCTCCACCGCGCCCGGGGTGTCGCCGTGCAGGCAGATCGACTCCGGCCGCACCTCCACCTCGCTGCCGTCGATCGCCGTCACCACGCCCTCGGTGGCCATCCGCACGCAGCGCCGGACCACCTCGTCCGCGTCGTGGATCACCGACCCGGGCTCGCGCCGCGACACCAGCGTGCCCGCCGGGGTGTAGGCCCGGTCGGCGAAGGCCTCCCGCACCGGCCGCAGCCCGGCCGCCTCCGCCTGGCGCAGCCACTCCGATCCGGGCAGACCCAGCACCGGCAGCGCCGGGTCGAACTGGCGCACCGCCTCGACCACCGCCGCGGCCTGGTCCGCGTGGTGCACGATCGCGTTGTACAGGGCGCCGTGCGGCTTCACGTACGCCACCCGCGTGCCCGCCACGCGGGCGAACGCGTGCAGCGCGCCGATCTGGTACAGCACGTCGTCGGTCAGGTCCGCCGGCGCGATGTCCAGGAACCGCCGCCCGAACCCGGCCAGGTCCCGGTAGCCCACCTGCGCGCCCACGGCCACCCCGCGTGCGGCGGCGGCCGCCGTCACGCGGCGCAACACGCTCGGGTCGCCCGCGTGGAAGCCGCACGCCACGTTCGCGCTGGTGACGATCTCCAGCAGCGCGTCGTCCTCGGTGAGCCGCCAGACCCCGAAGCCCTCGCCGAGATCCGCGTTCAGATCCACCCCGGTCACTCGCCCTCCAGTTCACCCTCGGTCCGCAGGTACACCTCGCGCAACCGCCCCAGCAGCTCCGGATCCGGCTCCGCCCACAGGCCGCGGTCGGCGGCCTCGGTCAGCCGCTCGATGATGCCACGCAGCGCCCACGGGTTGGCCTGCGCGAGGAACTCCTGGTTCTGCTGGTCGAGGACGTAGGACTGGGACAGCTTCTCGTACATCCAGTCCTGCACGACCCCGGCGGTGGCGTCGAAGCCGAACAGGTAGTCCACAGTGGCCGCCAGCTCGAACGCGCCCTTGTAGCCGTGCTTGCGCATCGCCGCGATCCACCGCGGGTTGACCACCCGCGCCCGGAACACGCGGGCCGTCTCCTCCGACAGCGACCGCGTGCGCACCGAGTCCGGGCTCGTCGAGTCGCCCACGTAGGACGCCGGTGCCTGCCCGGTCAGCGCGCGGGTGAACGCGATCATGCCGCCGTGGTACTGGAAGTAGTCGTCGGAGTCGGCGATGTCGTGCTCGCGGGTGTCGGTGTTCTTCGCCGCGACCTCGATGCGCCGGTAGGCGCTCTCCATGTCCGGCCGCGCCTCGACCCCGTCCAGGTCGCGGCCGTAGGCGTAGCCGCCCCAGGTCGCGTAGACCTCGGCCAGGTCCGCGTCGTCCCGCCAGTTGCCCGAGTCGAGCAGCGGCAGGATACCGGCGCCGTAGGCCCCCGGCTTCGACCCGAAGATCCGGGTGGTGGCCCGCCGCTCGTTCCCGTGCGCGGTCAGGTCGGCCTGCACGTGCGCGCGCACGAAGTTGTCCTTCGCCGGTTCGTCCAGCGACGCGACCAGCCGCACCGCGTCGTCGAGCAGGTCCACCACGTGCGGGAAGGCGTCCCGGAAGAATCCGCTGATCCGCACGGTCACGTCGATGCGCGGCCGGCCCAGCTCGGCGAGCGGGATCGGCTCCAGCCCGGTCACGCGCCGGGACGCGTCGTCCCACACCGGCTGCACGCCCAGCAGCGCCAGCACCTCCGCCGCGTCGTCACCCGACGTGCGCATCGCCGAGGTGCCCCACACCGACAGGCCGACCGACCTCGGCCACCCGCCGGTGTCCTCGCGGTAGCGGCGCAGCAACGACTCCGCCAGCGCCTGCCCGGTCTCCCAGGCCAGCCGGCTCGGGATCGCCTTGGGGTCGACGGTGTAGAAGTTGCGGCCGGTCGGCAGCACGTTGACCAGCCCGCGCAGCGGTGAGCCGCTCGGCCCGGCCGCGATGTAGCCGCCGTCCAGCGCGTGCAGCACGGCGTCGATCTCCGCCGACGTGCCCGCCAGCCGCGGCACGATCTCGGTGGCCGCAAAAGCCAGCACCCGCGCCACCTCCGGGCCGGGGGCCACCTCGGCGACGGCGGCGGGCGACCAGTCGCGCTTCTCCATCGCCTCCACCAGCGCGCGGGCGGTGGCCTCGACCGAGTCCACTTCGGACGTCGGCGCGCCCTCGCGCAGCCCCAGCGCGGACCGCAACCCGGGCACCGCACCCGCCTGGCCGCCCCACATCTGCTGTGCCCGCAGCATCGCCAGCACGAGGTTCACCCGGGCCTCGCCGGCCGGCGCGGCGCCCAGGACGTGCAGCCCGTCGCGGATCTGGGCGTCCTTCACCTCGCACAGCCAGCCGTCGATGTGCAGCAGGAAGTCGTCGAACTCGGCGTCGTGCGGGCGTTCCGACACGCCGAGGTCGTGGTCGAGCTTGGCGGCCTGGATGAGCGTCCAGATCTGCGCGCGGATCGCGGGCAGCTTCGCCGGGTCCATCGCCGCGATGTTCGCGTGCTCGTCGAGCAGCTGCTCCAGCCGCGCCAGGTCGCCGTAGCTCTCCGCGCGGGCCATCGGCGGGATCAGGTGGTCGACGATCGTGGCGTGCGCGCGCCGCTTGGCCTGCGCGCCCTCACCCGGGTCGTTGATCAGGAACGGGTAGATCAGCGGCAGGTTGCCCAGGACCGCGTCCGGCCCGCAGGACGCCGACAGGCCCGCGTTCTTGCCCGGCAGCCATTCCAGCGACCCGTGCTTGCCCAGGTGGACGACCGCGTGCGCGCCGAACTCCTCCTCGATCCAGCGGTAGCAGGCGAGGTAGTGGTGGCTCGGTGGCAGGTCCGGGTTGTGGTAGATCGCCACCGGGTTCTCGCCGAACCCGCGCGGCGGCTGGATCATCAGCACGACGTTGCCGGCCCGCAGCGACGCCAGCACGATGTCACCGTCCGGATTGGACGACCGGTCGACGTAGAGGTCGCCCGGCGGCGGGCCCCAGTGCTCCTCGATGTCCGCCCGCAGATCCTCGGGCAGCGCGGCGAACCACTCGCGGTACCGGGCGGCGGGCACCCGGATCGGGTTGCCGGACAGCTGCTCCTCCGTCAGCCACTCCGGGTCCTGACCGCCCGCGGCGATCAGGGCGTGGATCAGCGCGTCACCGTCCGGCTGGCCGGTCCCGGTCGGCTCGACCCCGGGGAACGGCTCGTCGCCCAGGTCGTAGCCCTGCTCACGCATGCGGCGCAGCAGCTCCACCGCGGAGGCCGGGGTGTCCAGGCCCACCGCGTTGCCGACGCGGGAGTGTTTCGTCGGGTACGCCGACAGCATCAGCACGATCCTGCGCTCCGGCGGCGGGGTGTGGCGCAGGCGGGCGTGCGCCAGGGCGATCCCCGCGACGCGCGCGGCGCGTTCCGGGTCCGGCACGTAGTGCGGCAGGCCGTCGTCGTCGATCTCCTTGAACGAGAACGGCACCGTGATCAGGCGGCCGTCGAACTCCGGCACCGCCATCTGGTTGCCGGCGTCCAGCGGGGACAGGCCGTCGTCGTTGTCCGCCCAGGTCGCGCGGTCGCTGGTCAGGCACAGCGCCTGCAGGGTCGGCACGTCCAGGGCGGCGAGCTCGGCGACGTCCCACGCCTCGTCGTCACCACCCGCCCCGGCCTCCGCCGGCCGGGTGCCGCCCGCGGCGAGCACGGTCACCAGCAGCGCGTCCGCCTTGCGCAGCTCGGCCATCATCGCCGGTTCCCGTGACCGCAGCGACGCGCAGTAGATCGGCAGGGCCTGACCGCCCGCGTCCTCGACCGCCTCGGCCAGCGCCTCGACGAACCGGGTGTTCCCGGACAGGTGGTGCGCGCGGTAGTAGAGGATCGCCACGACCGGAGCACCGGAGTCCACCGCGCGGCGTGGGGTGCGCGGCAGCACACCCCACGCCGGCTGCTCGGCCGGCGGTTCGAAACCGTCGCCGGTGAGCAGCAGTGTGTCGGAGAGGAACCGGTGCAGCTGGGTGAGGTTGGCCGGGCCGCCCTGCGCGAGGTAGGCGTGGGCTTCGGCGGCGATGCCGGCCGGCACGGTGGACAACGCCATCAGCTCGGCGTCCGGCGTCTGCTCACCGCCCAGCACCACCACGTGCTTGCCGCTGGCGCGGACGACGTCCAGGCCCTCCTGCCAGGTCCGGGCCGATCCCAGGATGCGGACCACGACGATCTCGGCCGCGGCCAGCAGCGCGGGCAGCCCGGCCAGGTCCAGCCGGGCCGGGTTGGCCAGCAGGTAACCGGCCGCACTGGTCCGGGCGCTGAGCAGATCGGTGTCCGAAGTGGACAGCAGCAGGATCACGCGGGTTCCCTCCTCGGTCACCCAACCCTGTCCGGTGAGGCGCCCCGGAGTCAAGCAGCCGGCCACCCGGCCGGGGCGCGGGTCGCGTGGAGAAGATCACCTCGAGCAGCACCCCCGCATCCGGTATGAGCCAGGTAATACTTCGGGCTCAGCCCGCCGTTTACAGTGAGCGCATGGCCCCTCCCGCACGCGTCCGCCCCGATGCGTGCCCGGGTGTCTTCGCCACCCACGACGCCGCCGACGGCGCGCTCGCCCGGATCCGGCTGCCCGGCGGACGCGTCAGCGCCCAGCAGGCCGAGGCGCTGGCCGGCTGCGCGGAAGACCTGGGCGACGGCAGCGTGCACCTGACCTCGCGCGGCAACGTCCAGCTGCGCGGCCTGTCCCGGGACACCGGCGAGCTGGCCGCGCGGCTGACCGCGGCCGGTCTGCTGCCCGCGCCCGCGCACGAGCGGGTGCGCAACTACCTCGCCTCCCCGCTGAGCGGACTGACCGGCGGGCTGGTCGACGTGCGCGAGACCGTGCTCGAACTGGACCGGGCGGTGTGCGCACGGCCCTGGCTGGCAGCGTTGCCGGGCCGGTTCCTGTTCGCCCTCGACGACGGCCGCGGTGACGTGTCCGGCGAGGACGCGGACGTGTGCTGGCGGGCGCTGGACTCGTCGACCGGCGCGGTGCTGCTCGCCGGCCGCGACACCGGGGAACGGGTGCCGCTCGCCGGCGCGGTCGACGCACTCATGCGGAAGGCGGCGTGGTTCCTGGAGGTGCACGGCAGCGCGTGGCGGGTGCGGGAGCTCGACCTGCCCGCGGGCGAGCGGCTGCCCTCGTCCCCCGGCGTGCCGATCGGCGTGTTCACCCGCGACGACGGGCGCACCGGCGTGTGCGGCGCACCCGTGCTGGGGCAGCTCGCAGCCGCGGACCTGCGCGCGCTGGGGGAGATCGTGGTGACGCCGTGGCGTTCGGTCGTCGTGCCGCTCGGCACGGACGCGCCGGGGCTGGTGACCGATCCGGCCGCGCCGGGCCTGGGCATCAGCGCGTGCATCGGACGGCCCGGCTGCGCCAAGTCCCGCGCCGACGTGCGCGCGGATGCGCGGGCGATCATGCCCCGCGTCCCCGCTGGGGTGCGGATGCACTTCAGCGGATGCGCGCGGCGCTGCGGCCGGCCGCACGAGCCGCACGTGGACATGCTCGCGGGCAGCGAGGGATACCAGAAGGGAACAGCGTGATCGACTACATCCGCGACGGGGCGGAGATCTACCGCCATTCGTTCGCCACGATCCGCGAGGAGGCCGACCTCGCGATCCTGCCGGAGGACCTGGAGCCGGTCGCGGTCCGCATGATCCACTCGTGCGGCATGGTCGACCTCGTCGACGACCTCGCCTACTCGCTCGACGTCGTCGAGTCGGCCCGGGCCGCGCTGCGCGACGGCGCGCCGGTGCTGTGCGACGCCCAGATGATCGCCAGCGGCGTGACCCGCCGCCGCCTGCCCGCGGCCAACGAGATCGTGTGCACGCTGTCGGACGAGCGGGTCCCCGCGCTGGCCGAGCGGATGGGCACCACCCGCTCCGCGGCGGCGCTGGAGCTGTGGCGGGACGAGCTGGCCGGCTCGGTGGTGGCGATCGGCAACGCGCCGACCGCGTTGTTCCGGCTGCTGGAGATGCTCGACGAGGGCGCCGGGGTGCCGGCCGCGATCATCGGGGTGCCGGTCGGGTTCGTCGGTGCCGCCGAGTCCAAGGAAGAGCTGGTCAAGCGGGCACCCGCGCCGTACCTGGTGGTGCACGGACGGCGCGGCGGCAGCGCACTGGCCGTGTCGGCGATCAACGCTCTCGCGAGCGAGGCCGAATGAAGACGGGCAAGTTGTGGGGCGTCGGGCTCGGCCCGGGCGACCCGGAGCTGATGACGGTCAAGGCCGCGCGGCTGATCGGCGAGGCCGGCGTGATCGCCTACCACTGCGCGCGGCACGGGCGCAGCATCGCGCGGTCGGTCGCCGAACCGTACCTGCGCGCGGGGCAGATCGAGGAACGCCTGATGTACCCAGTCACCACCGAGGGCACCGACCACCCGGGCGGGTACGAGGGCGCCATCGCCGAGTTCTACGAGCTCAGCGCGAAGCGGCTCGCCGAGCACCTGGACGCCGGTCGGGACGTGGTGCTGCTGTGCGAGGGCGACCCGTTCTTCTTCGGCTCCTACATGTACATGCACGAGCGGCTCGCCGACCGGTACGAGGCCGAGGCGGTGCCCGGCGTGACCTCGGTGTCGGCCGCTTCGGCGGTGCTCGGCAAACCGCTGGTGCAGCGCGACGAGGTGCTGACGGTGCTGCCCGGCACGCTGCCCGCCCCGGAACTGGCCCGGCGGCTGGCGGACACCCAGGCCGCAGCGGTGATGAAGCTGGGCCGCACGTTCGGCTCGGTGCGCGAGGCGCTGGCCGAGTCGGGACGGCTGGACGAGGCGTACTACGTCGAGCGGGCCACCTGGTCCGGCCAGCGGGTCGAACCGTTCGCCGACGTCGATCCGGCGTCGGTGCCGTACTTCTCGCTGGCGCTGGTCCCGAGCCCGGCCGCCGCGTCCCGCACGGCTCCGGCGGCCGGGACCGCGGCGGCCGCTGCCGAGGGCGGCGAGGTGGTGGTCGTCGGGCTGGGTCCGGCCGGACCGGAGTGGCTGACCCCCGAGGCGTCGGAGGCGCTGGCCGCGGCCGAGCACATCGTCGGGTACGGCCCGTACGTGGCGAAGGCGCCGCAGCGGGCCGGGCAGGTGCGGCACGCGTCGGGCAACCGCGTCGAGGCGGACCGGGCACGGCACGCACTGGAACTGGCCGCCGCCGGAGCCCGCGTGGCGGTGGTGTCCTCCGGTGATCCTGGAGTGTTCGCCATGGCCTCGGCGGTGCTGGAACAGGCGGCCGAACTGGCCGAACCGGTGCCGGTGCGGGTCGTTCCCGGCGTGACGGCCGCCTCCGCCGCGGCGGCCCGGGCCGGGGCGCCGCTGGGCCACGACTACTGCGTCCTGTCGCTGTCCGACCGGCTCAAGCCGTGGGAGGTCATCGAGCGGCGGCTGGACGCGGCCGGGGCCGCCGACCTCGTCGTGGCCATGTACAACCCGGCGTCGAAGACCCGCACCGAGCAGCTGGCGCGGGCCCGCGAGGTGCTGCTCCGGCACCGCGCCGGGGCCACACCGGTCGTGGTGGCGCGCGACGTCGGCGGCGCCGCGGAGTCGGTCACCGTGACCACGCTGGACGAGTTCGATCCCGGCACGGTCGACATGCGGTGCCTGGTGATCGTCGGGTCCTCACGCACGCGGGTGACCCACGGGCAGGTGTGGACGCCCCGGTCGTACTGACCGCGGGCGGGCCCGTCCGTGGCCGGACGGGCCCGCCCCGCTTAGCGGGTCGGGGTGGAGCCGGTCGGCTGGTGCGGGCCGGGGCCGAGGCTCTGCCAGCCCCACAGCGTCTGCGTCCCGTGCTCCACCTGCGGGGCGACCCCGTCGGTGTACGGCTCGATCTGCAGCAGCCGTCCCCAGGACCGGCCGGACGTGTCGCCCTTCAGGTAGCTCGGCACCTCCGGTTCGTCGGCCAGTTCCTGGAGCCACCCGTTCGGGCCGCCGCCGTATTCGTCCGCCACCCCGGCCTCACCCGCGAGGTCGCCCGCCGTGATCCGGTACGCCGGGACCTGCGAGATGCCGTCGTGCGAGGCGACCGGGTTCATGCACGGGTAGACGAACGCCGCGGGCCAGTCCATGTACACCGGGGCGCTGCCGATGCGCTGGGTCAGTGTGGTGAACGTCGGCACGCGCGGGGCGCTCACCGCGACCCACCCGTCGGTCGTGATGTCGTCGTCCTTGGCCACCACGCGCACCCGGTTCACGTCCGGCGGCAGATCGCCGATGTCGACCCGCCCGTCCGCCCACCTGGGGTTGGCCGTTGTGGCGCCGGTGCCCACGTTCGGGGCCAGCACGGTGACCGACCGGACCACCTCGACCCCGGCCGGGGTGTTCCGGCCGAACTCCAGTTCGACGCTCGTCGCCTTGGCGCTCGGCGCCGCGGCCGCGATCGTCACCTGAGCACCGGCGTGCTGCTCCGGCAGCGCGTACCAGTCGGTGCGCAGGCGTCCGGTCGCCGAAGTCTCGTGGTAGCTGCTCCACATCGGCACGGTCGCGGTGGTGAAGCCGTGCGGCGGGCTGTTCAGCGGGTCGCCGTCGGCGGTGCTCTCGGTGTGGAAACCGGCCGAGGTCTTGTCGTTGCCGGTGTCCTCCGGCCGGGGCAGCGCGGTGTTCTGCGCCGGGGGTGCCGCCGCCGGCACGGTCGGCGAGCTGACCGGCTTGAGCATGCTCGACACCGGGTCCTGCTCCACCATCACGTGGTCGGACAGGTTGCAGCTCTTGCCGAACAGGTGGTCCACGTTCGCCGCGGCGAGGCTGTAGCTGCCCGTGGACAGCTGCTTCTGGATCGACTTCGCCATGCTGGCGACCTCGAACACCACGACCGCGCCGCACACCACGACCAGCGACGCCGCGCCGAGCCGCAGCGCGCGGCCGCGACGCTCCCGCACCGGTGGCGGCGCAGCCGGCCGCTGCATGCGCACGTTCTCGACGAACGCGAACACCGCTGCCACCGCGGCGCCCGCGAGCAGCACGGTGGACAGGTCCCAGCCCTTGAGCGACGGCGGCTTGTCCCACCACGGGACACCCAGGCTGGACACGAACCAGTAGGCGTTCGGGCCGGTCGCCGCGAGCGCGGCCACCACCAGCAGCCCGGCGGTGAACGCCGCCCGGTTGCGCCGCGACCGCAGCACCGTCGAACCGGTCGCCAGCGCGGTCAGCGCCGCCATCGCCGCGCCCACACCGGCGAACGCGCCGAAGTGGTGCGTCCACTTGGTCGGGGTCAGGGCCAGCAGGAGGAAGAACAGCGCCACCGTGCCGATCAGCCGGCGGGCCGGGCCGAGTGCCGCGCCCTGGATGCGGCCGCGGCGCAGCAGCACCACCAGGCAGGTGCCGGTGCACAGGATCAGCAGCAGCACCGGGAACCGGCGGGACATGGCGCCGTCCGCGTTGTTTTCGAACAGCAGCTCGTACCGCGCCAGCTCCTCGTACCACGACTTGTTCGGGCCGACCGTGCCGCGCAACCGGGTCGCCTCCATCACGGTGGCGAAGGTCTGGTCGACGAACACGACGATCAGCACGATGAACCCGGCCGCCGCGATCGGCGCGAGCACCGCCAGCCACCCGGACTCGCGGGCGCGGCTGCGCAGCAGGTGGAACAGCGGTTTCGCGGCGACCAGGAACGGCGCCACCGCGATCAGTGCCGTCGGAGTCGCGGCCAGCGCGAACGCGGCGCCGATCAGGCCCAGGCACAGCGGCAGCAGGCGCCGCGTGACCAGCGCCCGCTCCACCGCGCACAGCGCGATCAGCGAGCCGAACGCGGCCCACGGCTCGGGCCGGACACCGTTGTTGAACGGCAGCCACCACACCAGGAACACCACGGCCGCGGCCCAGCCCGCCGCCGGGCTGAGCCGGACCTCCTTGCCCAGCCGCGGCAGCACCTCACGGCTGATCAGCAGCCAGCTCAGCACGCCCAGCAGGAACGACGGCAGCCGGATCCACGGCGGCACCGTGGACACCACGGCCATCAGCTCGTAGATGTGGTCGTTCCACCCGAACGGGGCCTCCGCGACGCCGAACCACCGGTGGTAGTTGGTCAGGTAGCCGACCTGGCCGGCGACCCGCGCCATGGTCATGATGTAGCCGTCGTCCGCGGTCACCGGCCCGACGAACACCCACGCGCTGAGCACGCCGAACACCAGGACGTCCCGTTTGGTGAGCTTCCACCAGCCGATCGGCGCCCAGCGCGGCGCCCGCCGCGCGCTGCCCGAATCCAGCCGGTTGACCGCGATCAGGCAGCCGATCAGCGACAGCACGCCGAACACGCCGATGCCGACCTTCAGCCCGGTCGGCGAGGACTGGTAGCGGGTGTCCGGGGTGATGCCGACGGACAGGCCGCCGATCGGGTCCCGCGCGGAGGAGATGTCGGTGTAGATGCCCAGCACCCGTGGCCGCACGTCGCCGCCCGAGTCGTAGACCGGCGTGCCGGCCACCGTCAGCGTGGTGTGCGTCGCGCTCGAGCGCAGGTGGACGTCGCAGCCGGAGCCCGGCAGCGGCTGGCGCGCGACCTGCTGTCCGCGGCTGGTGGCGCTGAGCACGTTGTCGTCGACGGTCAGCTGCATGCCGACGCCGTCGCCCACGCGGGCCTGCGGCACGGTGGAGAACAGCAGCGCCGCGCCGGCGGCGCGGGCGTCGACCGATTTGATCGTCGCGCACGGCAGGTCGACCTGCATGTCCTGCGCCCAGTAGCCGACGAGCGGGGCGTTGACCGGGCGGGTGTCGCTGCCGGCGGGCCACACGATCTTCGCCGTGTCCTGGATGGTCGGCAGCAACGGGAAAGCGATCGCGCAGGCGGCGGCGAACACGCCCAGCACGATGGCGAGCAGCCGCCACAAGAACGTGTGCGGCCGCGCCGGTGGGGTGCTCTCCGCCGTGCCCGGCTGATCCGGGCCGGTCACCTCATCCGGTGCGGCAGTAGGTGTCCTGCTGACCATCCACATTGGGAGAACGTTAGCGCGGCGCATCGTCGTGCCCGCTTCGGGCCGGGACGTGTGCCGGACCGTTCGCGGTCCGCCGCTGCGGACAGGATGCTCTCGATCCTGATCGGGTGAACGTGCCTCGCGTCCGGGTGTTGTCCAGGCGCGCCGCATCCCACGGCTGGGTGACCCGCGCTCGGGGCGGAGTACGTGGCTCCGAGGACCCGGAGCACTCTTCGGTCACGTCCCCAGGATCGCCGACACCCAATCCAGCGCGGCAGCCACGTCGGCGACGGTCGGCGCGGGCGGTCCGGGCGGTCGAGGCGGGCGCCGCACGACCACCACCGGTACCCCCTCCTGCCGGGCCGCGACCAGCTTCGCGGTGGTCATCGCGCCGCCGCTGTCCTTGGTCACCAGCACGTCGATGCGGTGCTCACGCAGCAACGCGGTCTCGCCCTCGACCGTGTAGGGGCCGCGGTCGAGGAGGACCTCCAGCCGCGGCGGCAGCGGCGGCTCCGGCGGGTCGACGCAGCGGGCCAGGAAGTGCGGCCGGGTGCAGCGGGCGAAGGCGGCCAGGCCCTGGCGGCCGCTGGTGAGGAAGATCCGGTCGCCGAGCCGCTCGACGAGGGTGGCGGCCTCCTCGAGCGTGTCCACCCAGTGCCAGTCGTCGCCAGGGCCCTGCCGCCAGCCGGGACGTTGCAGCCGCAGCAGCGGGACCCGCGCCCGGGCCGCCGCGGTCACGGCGGACGCGCCGATGCGCTCGGCGAACGGGTGCGTGGCGTCCACCACCGCGGCGGTGCCGTGCTCGGTCAGCCAGCGCGCGAGACCGTCCGGACCGCCGAAACCACCGACGCGGACCGCGCCGGCCGGCAGGCGCGGGCTGGCGACCCGTCCGGCGAGCGACGAGGTGACCGCGACGCCGCGGGAGACCAGCCCCGCGGCCAGCGCACGGGCCTCACCGGTGCCGCCCAGCACGAGTACTTTTGTCACGCGAGCCATACTGCCTCCTGATGAGGTACGGGTGGACCACTGGAGCGTGTGCGACCGCGGCCACCACGGCCGCGTACACCGCCCTGCTCACCGGCGAGTTCCCCGACCCGGTCGAGGTCTGGCTGCCGCAGGGACGGCGCCCGGCGTTCGCGCTGGCCACCGAGCGGCTGGACGCGGAGTCGGCCACCGCCGGGGTGATCAAGGACGCGGGCGACGACCCGGACGTGACCCACGGCGCGCTGATCCTGTCCACGGTCCGCCGCGGGCAGCCGGGGAGCGGGGTGACGTTCCGGGCGGGTGCGGGCGTCGGCACGGTGACGCTGCCGGGACTACCGCTGGCAGTGGGGGAGCCGGCGATCAACCCGGTGCCGCGCCGGCTGATGACCGAGGCGGTGCGGCGGGTCGCCGCGGCGCACCGCGACCCCGGGGACGTGGTGGTCGAGATCTCCGTGCCGGAGGGCGAGGAGCTGGCGCGGCGGACGTGGAACCCGCGGCTGGGTATCGTCGGCGGCCTGTCGATCCTCGGCACCACCGGGGTGGTGGTGCCGTACTCGTGCTCGGCGTGGATCGACAGCATCCGGCGTGGCGTGGACGTGGCACGGGCACTGGGGCACCAGCACCTGGCGGGCGCGACCGGCAGCACCTCGGAGCGGGTGGTGGCGCAGCGGTACAGCCTGCCCGAAACGGCGCTGCTCGACATGGGCGACTTCGCCGGCGCGGTGCTGAAGTACGTCAAGCGGCACCCGGTGCCGCGGCTGACCATCGCCGGCGGGTTCGCGAAGATGTCCAAGCTCGCGGCCGGGCACCTGGACCTGCACTCGAAACGGTCGCAGGTGGACCTGGAGCTGCTGGCCGGGCTCGCGCCGGAACCCCTGGCCGCGCGGATCCGGGCGGCGAACACGGCGTTGCACGCGTTGCAGCTGTCCCAGGCGGAGGGGTTCCCGATCGGGGATCTCGTCGCCGCACGGGCCCGCGAATTCGCGGCCTCGGTCCTGGCCCCGGCGCCGGTCGAGGTGGACGTCCTGGTGATCGACCGCGCCGGGACGGTGGTCGGGGTCAGCGGGGCCTGATCTTCTCCGCCCGGTCCCGAGCCGCCGAGTACAGGTAGCTGTCCGGGAAGCCGCTCGCCGCCAGGACCCGGCCGACGAAGATCACCGCGGCCGAGCCGATCCCCGCCGCGCGCACTTCCGGCGCGATGCCCGACAGCGTGCCGCGCAGGATGCGCTGCCCCGGCTGGCTCGCGCGGTGCACCACGGCCACCGGGCAGTCGCCGCCGTAGTGCGGCAGCAGCTCCGACACGACCTGCTCGATGCGGTTGATCGCCAGGTGCACTGCCAGCGTCGTGCCGCTCGCGGCGAACGTGGCCAGCGTTTCGCCCGGTGGCATGGCGGTCGAGCGCGCCTGAACCCGCGTGATGACCAGGCTCTGCCCGATCGCCGGCACCGTCAGCTCCCGTCCCAGCTCGGCGGCCGCCGCGGCGAACGCGGGCACCCCCGGCACCACCTCGTACCGCACACCGGCCGCGTCCAGCCGGCGCATCTGCTCGGCGACCGCGCTGTAGATCGACGGGTCGCCGGAACACAGCCGTGCCACGTCGTGCCCGGCCCGGTCGGCCGCGACCAGCTCGCCGGTGATCTGGTCCAGCGACAGGTCCGCCGTGTCGATGCGGCGCGCCTCGGCCGGGCAGTGCGCGAGCAGGTCGGGCGGGGTCAGGCTGCCGGGGTAGAGGCACACGCCGCAGCGCGCCAGCAGATCACGCCCGCGCACGGTGATCAGGTCCGCCGCGCCGGGGCCGGCGCCGATGAAGAACACGGTCATTTCACGAAACTCCATTGCGTGACGGTCCGGGCCGGCGTCCAGCCGGTGAATCCTCCGAGCGGCGCGGCGTGCTCGACCGCGATGCGCACGAGCTCCCCGCCGTGCTCCCGGTAGGCGCGGGCCAGCGCCTGCTCCGATTCGAGCGTGACCGCGTGCGCGACCAGCCGCCCGCCCGGCCGCAGCGCCTCGCGGCAGGCGTCCAGCGACGCGAGACCGCCGCCGACGAACACCGCGTCCGGGTCGGGCAGGTCCGTCAGCACCCCGGGCGCCGTACCAGTCACCACCCGCAACTCGGGCACCCCCAGCCGGTCCGCGTTGCGCCGGATCCGCGCCGCGCGTGACTCGTTGCGCTCCACCGCGACCGCGCGGTTGGCCGGGTGCGCCCGGGACCACTCGATCCCGACGCTCCCCGCACCCGCGCCCACGTCCCACAGCAGCTCACCGGCCACCGGTGCCAGCCGGGCCAGCGCGGACGCCCGCAGGTCCCGCTTGGTGATCTGCCCGTCGTGTTCGAAGGCGTCGTCCGGCAGGCCGGGCAGCGTCGGCAGGGTCGGCAGGGCCGGTCCCGCGCACTCGATCGCGACGACGTTCAGCGCGTCCCCCGGCGGATGCGGCCAGTCCCGCGCCCGGCCGTCGGTGCGCCGCTCGGCCGGGCCGCCGAGCTGTTCCAGGACCGTGAGCTTGCTCTCGCCGAAGCCGCGCTGGGTCAGCACCGAGGCCAGCTGCGCGGGCGTCGCACCGTCGGAGCTGAGCACCACCAGCCGCGCGCCCGGCGCGAGCGCCCGGCTCACCCGGTGCACGCTGCGCCCGACGACGCTGACCACCTCGGTCTCTTCCGCGGACCAGCCCATGCGCGCCCGGGCCAGCGCGACCGACGACACCGCGGGCACGATCCGCACGTGCTCCGCGCCGAACCGCCTGACCAGCGTCGTCCCGATGCCGGACAGCATCGGGTCGCCGCTGGCGAGCACGCAGATCCGGCGCCCGCGGTGGGCGGCGAACAGACCGTCCAGCGCGGGCAGCAACGGGCTTGGCCAGGGCACCTTCTCGACGTCCGCGGGCACGAGGCCGAGCTGGCGGTGCCCGCCGAAGACCACCTCGGCGGCCCGGATCTCCGCGCGCGCGGACTCGGCCAGCCCGGCCCACCCGTCGGCCGGGACACCCACAACGACGATCCTCACGGGGCTGACGGTATGCGATGATCCGGGGGACGGTCGCGCGAGGAACCCGGTGTGAATCCGGGGCGGTCCCGCCACTGTGACCGGCCCGCGGGCCGGGAGCCAGAGCTTCGACGGCCGTTACGTGCCCGGCACGTGCCCTGTTCAGGCGGGCGAGGACACCCGCGCGTGGCGAAGGAGTTCGCTTGAGGCCGTATCCGTTCACCGCTGTCGTCGGGATGCCGGACCTCCGGCTCGGACTGGTGCTCTCGGCGATTTCCCCGGCCATCGGCGGCGTCCTGGTGCGGGGCGAGAAGGGCACCGCGAAGTCGACCATGGTGCGCGCGCTGGCCGGTCTGCTGCCCGAGGTCGACGTCGTCGAGGGCTGCCGCTTCTCCTGCGACCCCGCGGCACCGGACCCGGACTGCCCGGACGCCCCGCACGCGGCGCGCGCGGTCCGCCGGCCCGCGCGGCTGGTCGAACTCCCGGTCGGGGCGGCCGAGGACCGCGTGATCGGCTCGCTCAACCTGGAACGCGCCCTCACCGAGGGCGTCACCGACTTCCAGCCCGGGTTGCTCGCCGCCGCGCACCGCGGTCTGCTCTACGTCGACGAGGTCAACCTGCTGCACGACCACCTCGTCGACACGCTGCTCGACGCCGCGGCCATGGGCCGCGCGACGGTCGAACGCGAGGGTGTGTCGGTGTCGCACGCGGCGCGGTTCGTGCTGATCGGCACCATGAACCCGGAGGAGGGCGAGCTGCGGCCGCAGCTGCTCGACCGCTTCGGCCTCACGGTCGAGGTCGCCGCGAGCCGCGACCCGGAGCAGCGCGCCCAGGTGATCCGCCGCCGGCTGGCCTACGAGGCCGATCCGGATTCCTTCGCCGACGGCTACGCCGACTCCGACGCCCAGCTCGCGGCCGAGATCGCTGCGGCGCAGAAGCTGCTGCCCGCGGTTGAGCTGACCGACGACGCGCTGCGGCGGATCGCCGAGGTGTGTGCCGCGTTCGAAGTGGACGGGATGCGCGCGGACATCGTCACCGCACGCACCGCCGTCGCGCACGCGGCGTGGAGCGGACGCACCGAGGTGACGAGCGAGGACATCCGCGTCGCCGCGCGGCTGGCGTTGCCGCACCGGCGTCGCCGCAACCCGTTCGACGCGCCCGGCATCGACGAGGAGCAGCTGGAGCAGGCGCTGCGGGACACCGAGCCGCCGGAGGACCCGGGCCCGCCGGACGACGACGGTCCCGGCTCCGGCGCGCCGCCCGGGAACGGCGAACACGGTGACGGGAGCGGCGAACACGGTGACGGGAACGGCGAACACGGTGACGGGAGCGGCGAACACGGTGGCGGGAGCGGCGAACACGGTGGGGGGCAGCGGACGGTGGGTGCCGGAAAGCCTTATCGCGCGAGGATGTTCAGCGTCGCCGGGGTGGGGGCCGGCGCGCACGGGAGGCGGTCGCGTGCCCTGACCGACGCCGGACGCACCATCGGTGTCCGGCCGCCGGGAACCCGGCAGGGACGGCCGCACCTGGTCGCGACCGTGCGGGCGGCGGCGCCGCACCAGCGCTCCCGCGGCCGCGACGGCGCCGGTCTGGTGCTGCGGCCCGGCGATCTGCGGTTCGCGCTGCGCGAGGGCCGCGAGGGCAACCTGGTGCTGTTCTGCGTGGACGCATCCGGCTCGATGGGGGCGCGGGCGCGGATGCGCGAGGTCAAGGCCGCGGTGCTGTCCCTGCTGCTAGACGCCTACCAGCGGCGGGACAAGGTGGGGCTGGTGACGTTCCGCGCCGGTGCCGCGGAGCTGGCGCTGCCGCCGACGATCAGCGTCGAGGCGGCCGCCGTGCGGCTCGAAGCGCTGCCGTCCGGCGGCCGGACGCCGCTCGCCGAGGGGCTGCTGGAGGCCGCGCGGGTGCTGCGTGTCGAGGCCGTCCGCGATCCGCGCCGCCGACCGCTGCTGGTCGTGGTCACCGACGGCCGGGCGACCAGCGGCGCGGACGCCGTGGCGCGTGCGCACGCCGCGGCGCAGGTGCTGGCCGCGGCCGGGGTGGCGTCGGTGGTGATGGACTGCGAAACCGGCCGCATGCGCCTGGGGCTCGCCGCGGAACTGGCCGCCCACCTCGGTGGCGAGCACGTGCCGCTGGGCGAGGTCGCCGCGGACGCACTGGCCACCGAGGTCCGCCGGAGGGCTGCCTGATGCCACAGGGAAAACCGCTGGTGGTGCCGGACGACGGGCTCACCACACGGCAGCGCCGCAACCGCCCGCTGCTCGCCGTGCACACCGGTGCGATGAAGGGGAAGTCGACCGCCGCGTTCGGCATGGCGCTGCGTGCCTGGAACCAGGGCTGGTCGATCGGGGTGTTCCAGTTCGTCAAGTCGGCGAAGTGGAAGGTGGGCGAGGAGAACGCGTTCCGCGCGCTCGGCGCCCTGCACGAGAGCACCGGCCAGGGCGGGCCGGTGGAGTGGCACAAGATGGGCGAGGGCTGGAGCTGGTCGCGCAAGCCGGGCTCCGACGAGGACCACGCCGCGAACGCGCGGGAGGGCTGGGCGGAGATCGCCCGGCGCCTCGCCGCCGAACAGCACGACTTCTACGTCCTGGACGAGTTCACCTACCCGCTGCACTGGGGCTGGATCGGCACCGCCGAGGTCGTCGCCGCGCTCGAGAACCGGCCGGGCCGCCAGCACGTGGTGATCACCGGCCGGAACGCCCCGGCCGAGCTGATCGAGGCGGCCGACCTCGTCGTGGAGATGACCAAGGTGAAGCACCCGATGGACACCGGGCAAAAGGGCCAGCGCGGGATCGAATGGTGACGCCGTGGTAGCCCGGCTGATCATCGCCGCGCCCGCGTCGGGGCACGGCAAGACGACGGTCGCCACCGGGCTCATGGCCGCACTGCGCGCCCGGGGGCTCGCCGTCTCCGGGCACAAGGTCGGGCCGGACTTCATCGATCCCGGCTACCACGCCCTCGCCACCGGGCGGCCACCGCGCAACCTCGACCCGTTCCTGCAAGGGGAGGACCGGCTGGTCCCGCTGCTGCGGCACGGGGCCGCGGGTGCGGACATCGCGGTGATCGAGGGCGTGATGGGCCTGTTCGACGGGCAGCTCGGCACCGCGGGGTACGCCTCGACCGCGCACGTCGCGCGGCTCCTCGGTGCGCCGGTGGTGCTGGTGGTGGACGCGAGCGCGGCGAGCCGGAGCGTCGCCGCGACGGTGCTCGGGTTCGCCCGCTACGAACCCGGGGTGGAGATCGCCGGCGTGATCCTCAACAAGCTGGGCTCGCCGCGGCACGAGGAGGAGATCCGCGCGGCGCTGGTGCGGACCGGGATCCCGGTGCTCGGCGCGTTGCGGCGCAGCGACGACATCCACGCGCCGGGCCGTCACCTGGGGCTGGTACCGGCGGCCGAGCGGGACGCCGAGTCGCGGGAGCTGCTGCCGAAGCTGGCGGCGTGGGTGGCCGACGGGGTGGACCTGGCGGCGGTCGTGCGGGTGGCCCGGTCGGCTCCCGCGCTGACCGCTCCCGCGTGGGAGCCGGCCGGGTCGTACTCGGGGCCGCGGCGGGTGGTCGCGGCGGCCGCGGGACCGGCGTTCACGTTCCGCTACACCGAGACGGCCGAGCTGCTCGCCGCGTCCGGAGTCGACGTGGTCGACCTGGACCCGTTGCGCGACAAGGCATTACCCGAGGGTTGTGCCGGGTTGTACTTCGGCGGCGGGTTCCCCGAGGTGCACGTGGAGGACCTTTCGGCGAACGCGCCGCTGCGCGCGGAACTGGCCGCGGCGATCCGGCGCGGCATGCCGGTGGTGGCCGAATGCGCCGGGCTGCTGTACCTGTGCCGGGAACTGGACGGGCTGCCGATGGTGGGGGCGCTGGACGCGTCGGCGGTGATGACGCGGCGCGGCGCGCTCGGCTACCGCACCGCGGTCGCGCCCGGGCCGAACCTGCTGGCCGAGGCCGGGCACCAGGTCACCGGGCACGAATTCCACCGGACGGAGGTGACGCCGCGGGCCGGTGCGCCGGCGGCGTGGACCTGGGACGGGGCCCCGGACGGGTTCGCGTCGCGCACGCTGCACGCGTCTTACCTGCACGTGCACTGGGCCGGGCATCCCGTGCTGGCGCAGCGGTTCGCGGCGGCGGTGCACGCGCATGGCTGACTACGACCTGCACCACCACGGGGATCGGGAGGTGGGGGACGGGCTGACCGACCTGGCGGTGAACGTCCGGTTGCCCGCGCCGCCGGCCTGGTTGCGCGCGGAACTGGTGGCGGCGCTGGACGAGCTGGCCGCGTACCCCTCGGCGGAGGCGGCCAGGGAGGCGGTCGCCGCGCGGCACGGCCGCGACACGTCGGACGTGCTGGTGACGGCGGGCGCGGCCGAGGCGTTCACCTTGCTGGCCACGGCGTTGCGGCCGCGGCGCGCGGTGGTGGTGCACCCGCAGTTCACCGAGCCGGAAGCGGCGTTGCGCGCGGCCGGGCACGAGGTGGAGCGGGTGGTGCTGTCCGCTGCGGATGGTTTCGTGCTGAGACCGGTGCCCGCGGACGCCGATCTGGTGTTCGTCGGCAATCCCACCAACCCGACTTCCGTGCTTCACCCGGCCGCAGCGCTGCGTGCGCTGGCCCGGCCGGGGCGGATCCTGGTGGTGGACGAGGCGTTCCTGGACGCGGTGCCCGGTGAGCCGGAAAGCCTGGCGGGGGAACGGTTGCCGGGCGTCGTGGTGATCCGGAGCCTGACGAAGACCTGGGGGATCGCCGGGCTGCGCGCGGGATACGTGCTGGCCGAGCCGCCGGTGGTGGCGGCTCTGCGGGCCGTGCAACCGCCGTGGTCGGTGTCCACGCTCGCCGCGCGCGCCGTGGTGGCGTGCTCCCGGCCCTCGGCACTCGACGAGGCGGACAAGCTGGCCGCGCGCGCCGAGCAGGACCGCGAGTACCTGGTGGCCGGGCTGCGCGCGCTGGGCGTCGAGGTCGCCGGCGAGCCGCGGGGCCCGTTCGTGCTGGTGCGGATCCCCGGCGCGGCCGCGTTGCGCCTGCGGTTGCGGGAGGCCGGCTATGCCGTCCGGAGAGGCGACACGTTCCCCGGCCTGGACGGCGACTGGCTGCGCATCGCGGTCCGGGACCGCGAGGTGACGGACGGCTTCCTGGCGGTCCTGGAGCCTCGGCTGAACGGGTGAACTCCGGGAATTCGCCGGTGGGGGCGGCAGGTGAGGCAGTAGTCACGAACGGTGATCTTGTCCAACGTTCTACGTGGGTTCCGGGCTCTGATCGGCGAACGCCTGTGGGACGCACTTGTCTCCGAGGGCGCGACGCGCAGCTTCCCGTCCGGATCCTTCCTGTTGCGGCAGGGCGACCCCGGCGGTTCGGTGCTCGTGCTCCTGCGTGGCCGGGTGCAGGTCACCGGCCACGACCAGCAGGGCGCGGAACTCCTCGTCTCGTTGCGGGCCGGCGGTGACCTGGTCGGAGAGATCGCGGGTGTGCCGCAGATGACGCGGACGGCGAGCGTGCAGGCGATCGACCACTGCACCGCCCAGGTGCTCACCGCCGAGAAGTTCCGTGACTTCCTGAAGCGGAACCGGATCGACGGGCACTTCACCGACTACCTCCTCGGGAAGCTGTCCGAGACCGTGCCCTACCAGATGCAACTCGTGCACTTCACCGCACGGCGGCGGCTTGCCCGGCTCATGCTGGAGCTGGTCGTGCTCGCCGACCCGGGTCACCCGGACCGCATGCGCGTGCCGTTTTCGCAGGAGAGCCTCGCCCGTGCGCTGGGGTTGTCACGCAGCACGGTCGCCGAGCAGATCGCGGCGCTGCGCGAGCTGGGAGCACTCACTGCCGGACGGCGGCTCGTGGTGGCCGACCTCGACAAGCTGGCCGGCAGCGCCGGCTTGTGATGGTCGTCACCCGTGGAATTGTCCGGTGCCGGACAACTCCGCGGACGCGGTTCGGTGATCGTCGTGATCGCGCCGCACACCCCGGGTGCGGGCGGAAAGGCGATCACGATGACCAAGCACGACCACGTCGAAGCTCTGCCGCCGTATCGAGCGCTGCTCGTGGTGGACATCCGGCACTTCAGCGGGCGGCGCGGCCGGTTCCACGCGGAGCTGACCGACGCTGTGCCGCAGATCCTGGCGCAGGCGTTCCAGCGTGCCGGGCTGGACAGGATGTGGCGGGAGCACAAGTTCGGTGCGACGACCGGTGACGGCTACGTGGCGGGGTTCCCGGCCGAGGAGCTGCCGTTCCTGCTCAACCCGTTCCTGCCCGCGCTGCAGGAGGAACTGGAGTACCGCAACACCGTGGGCTGGCGTGCGGCCGGCGACGAGCCGTTGCGCATGCGGGTCAGCGTCAACGTCGGCCCGATGACGGACTCGGGCGGGAAAGCGCTGTCCGAGGGCAGCGGTGCGTCCCGGGTGGAGAACCACCGCCTGCTCGACTCGGACCCGGTGCGGGACCTGCTCACCCGCTCGGGAAAACCGACCTGCGTGGCCGCGATCGTGTCCGACCGGGCGTTCGCCGACGCCGTCGCCACCGGCTACACCGCCGAGGACGAAGACCTGTACGTGCGGGTGCCGGTGGACCAGAAGACCTACCACGGCACGGCTTACCTGCGCGTGCCCCAACCTTCGGGTGACCTGCTGAACCGCGGCTTCCGTGCGGAGGCGGACATCGACGACGAGCCGACCACGCAGGAGGCCGCACCGGTCAACTCGACCGTGATCCACCAGGCGAGCGGCCCGGTGCACACCGGTTCCGGCAACCAATTCCACGGGGACGGGCAGAACATCATGGGCTACAACAGCGGCAGCATCCAGCAGTCCTTCGGAGGGCGTGATCGATGACGGCGCCGGTGAACCAGACCGAGATCGCGGACGTGCGCGGTTCGGTGCACAGCGGCAGCGGTGATCAGATCGACAACTCCACCCATTACTACCAGTTCCTCCGCCTGGTGCGAGACGATCCGGTGCCGGCGGCGCGCCGGCCGATCACCGCCGGCGATCTGCGCTGGCTGCGGATCAGGTTCGAGCCCCCACCCGGGTTCGACAAGGCGGAGCGGGTGGTGACGGGCGGGGTCGTGGTCCTCAGCGGTCCGACCGGGTCGGGACGGGAGACCGCCGCCCGGATGCTGCTGTGCCCGGAGGGAGAGGAGGACAACGAGATCCACGAAATCGACATCGAGGCGGGCGCCGCTGCGGCCCTGGGGGACGTCGAAGCCGCAGATCGGCTCCTGGTCAACCTCTCCGATCTGGACCGGTGGACTTTCCACGGCTACCACCGGGAGTTGCGTTCCCTGGCGGCGGCGGTGGAGCAGAGCGGGGCGCGGCTGGCTGTCGTGATCAACCAGGTGCAGGAGGCGTGGCTCACCGACGAACTGCGGCGGCGGGTCGTGCCGCTGGGGCGGCCAGGTGCCGTTCCCGTGGTGCTCACCCATCTCGCCGCCGCCGGGATCGACCTGCCCCCCGATGGCGTCGATCGGGCGGCCGGAGAAGTCCTCGAGGCGGCCGCGATGAGCGAGCTGGCACGGGTGGCGTACCTGGTCGTCGCGGAGAGCGAGAACAGGCGCGGCGCGGCGGCGGACTGGCTGGCCGCGGCCGTCGAGGCGATCCGGGGCTATCCGGGGGAACTGGGGCAACTGCTGGACCGGCATCGTGACGGCCGGCAGCGGGCTCTGCTGTTCGCCGCGACCGCGTTCGCCGGCGCGCGGCTGGACACCGTGGCTGTCGCGGAGCGGACGCTGCTCGGGCTGATCGGCTTTCCGGAACCGGAGCAGCACTGGCTCGAACACGACGGGGTCGTGGGGCGGCTCGGGCGGCTCGGCGCCGAGGTGGCCGATCGGCGGGTGGGGTTCGGGCGCATCGGTTATGCGGACGCGGTTTTTGGCCGGCTGTGGGACGAATACGCCGGCCTGCACGAGGACCTCGAGCGCTGGATCGCGGACACGGTGGTGACGCCGCCTCTGGCGGACGACGAGCGGCGTCTTGCCGGCGACCGGCTCGGTGACCAGTTGCTGCGCAGCCGCGACGGTCGGTCGGTCGGTCGGGTCGCGCGGAGCTGGGCCACGCAGCCCCGGAGCGAGGTCCGGGTGCTCGCGTACCGGTTGCTGGCCCGCGCGGCGGTCGATCAGCACGTTGGGCGGGCAATGCGGAGACAGCTGTACGAGTGGGCGGAGGATCCCTCGCTGCCCGCCCGGCTCGCCCACATGATCCTCGCGGTGTGCGAGCGGGTGCTGACGCACACCCACCCGGACGTCGCGATCGTGCGGCTGCGCCTGCTGACCCTGCATTCCGCACCGGCGGTCAGCGCCGCCGCCCGGGAGGTCCTGGTCCGCCTGGCCGACGACGCGCGGCTGTCCCGGCGGATCCTCGCCGCCCTCGCGAAGTCGAGCAGGATCGATCACGCACTCTTCGCGGTGCTCGCGGCACCGCACCGGGTCGATCACCACCCGTGGACCCGGGCACGGCTGATCGAGTGCTGGCGGGCAGCCCTGAACGACCGTGCTGTGGAGCAATGGTCACCGCTGGTTCAGGCGTGGCTCGCGGAGGCCGGGACGCGGGCGGATCTTCTCGATGTCCTGGCCGCGGCGGCCGGTGACGACGAGGCCCGGGCAGCGCGGCTGTTCGTGGTGGCCCGGGACTGGGCGCGCCGGGCCGACGGTGGGGCGGCCGTGTTCGCCGCCCTGCGGGACCGGATCGACCGGCAACAGGGCGTGGCCGAGTGGTGGGACGACGGAAGAACGGAGCTCTCGCGATGAACAACCGGACGGTGGTCTCGGCAGGACTGGCAGTGGCGGCACTCCTGATCGTGTCCGCGCTACTGGGCGGGTGGGTCGCACTCGTCGTGGTGATCGTGCTGCTCGGCATCGGCGGTGTCGCGCTGGCTGCGGCCTACTCGCGGCCGCGGATCGCGCCGCCCGCACCGGCGCCGGCGGTGATGAGCGCCGAGTACGAGATCAGTGCGGAGCCGCTGCAGACGGCCGACCCGGACTACCGCGCCTTCTTCTCGGCTCAGGTGCACTGCCAGTTCACTGCCGGTCCGGGGGCGCGGGATGCCGCGAGCTGGGCGGTGCGGAGCATCCGTGACCGCGCCGCCGACATCGTGGCTCGCTACCAGCCGGAAGACCTGGCACAGGCCCAGCGCGACCTCGCGGTCGCGGTGGGGCAGGCGCTGGGGGACAGCGCGTCCCGCTGGGCGTGGGCCACACAAGTGACGCTGACTTTGTCCGACGACGACCGCGAGCTCGTGCAGCGCCGCATCGAATTGCGCAAGAAGGTCCGGCAATGGGAGGACGAGCGCGCGCTGGAGAAGGCTTTGCGTGCCTACCTCCGCGACGACGCGCTCGCGACTCCCAGCGACGCCCTGATCTGGTGGCTGGCACAGAACCAGGACCGGGTCGAGGACGCGGTGCGGATGCGCGGTACGTTCGCGCTGCTGTCGTCCGCGGTGCACGAGTCCGCGGTCTCCCCGTACTTCGCGGGCCTCGCGGCAGAGGCGGAACCGTCGGACGACCGGCAGCAAGCCGAGGCTGTCCGGGACGACCGGCCCAGTTCGCCCGCCGATCTCGCCGACCGGTTCGTGCGGGCACTCCACCCGGCGACGGAGGAGAAGCCGGAGCGTGAGCTGCTCCGGGACCGGCTGGCGTCCTTGATGGTCCGGGCCGGGCGGCCGGACCTCGCCGGTTCGCTGCGGGACCTGGGGGAGGGCGACGTGCCGGACAACGTCACCGCGTTGCGGTGAGCCGCGGGGAGGCCGGTCGGGTGAGCGGTCTCCCCGCTACGGCGCGAGGGCCAGCCAGGCCGCCGCGGCGGCGAACTCCACGCCGGCGCCGAGGACGTCCCCGGTGATGCCGCCCAGCCGGGCGGTGCACCGCCACACCACGACGCCCGCGGCGAGGAAGGCCGCGGCGACCGCGACCGGGCCGCGCCACCACGGTAGGCCGGGGGCGAGCGTGGCCAGTCCGGCGGCGACGCCGCACGTGAGGATTGTCCACAGGAGACGAACGCTGCCGGCCACGGTCGCGCCCAGGCCCTCCGGCCGCGCCGAGGGCACGCCGCGGGTGCAGCACAGCGCCAGCACCCACCGGCCGAGCAGCGTGCCCGCGAAGGCGGCGGTGACCCCGTGACCGGCGCCGATCGCGCCCGCTAGCGCTCCACATTGGACGATCAGCACGAGCACGAGCGTGGCGACGCCGGTGGGGCCCGAATCGCCCCGGCGCATGATGTCCAGTGCCCGGGTGCGGTCGAACGAGGCGCCGAGGCCGTCCGCGGTGTCGGCGAGCCCGTCGAGGTGCAGGCCGCGGCTGGCCAGGCCCACCGCGCCGACGGCGAGCCCGGCCACGGCGACCGCCGGTAACCGCAGGGCGTCTCCGGCGAGGACCACCACCCCGGCGAGCACCGCGAGCGGAACCGCTGCCAGCGGGGCCAGCAGCATGGCTCCGGCGGCGACCCGGCGGTCGATGACGCGCGGGGCCGGGGTCGGGAGCGCGGTGAGGGTGCCCACGGCCATCCGCAGCGCGTCGCCGGTCAGCATGGCGGCCGGTCAGGCGAGATCGGCCAGCAGGCCCATGTCCGCGATTACGGCACGCGCCGCGCGCAGCGTGGGGACCGCCTGGACCGCGCCGCTGCCCTCGCCGAGCCGCAGACCCAGGTCCAGGATCGGCGTCAGCCCCAGCGACTTGAGCGCAAACGCTTGCGACGGCTCGGTCGAGCGGTGCCCGGCCAGCCACCACCGCGCCGCGCCGGGCGCGATCTCCGCCGCCACCACCGCGGCCGCTCCGGAGAACACGCCGTCCAGCAGCACCGGCACCCCGCGCACGGCACCCTGCACCAGGAACCCGGCCGTCGCGGCCGCGCACGCGCTGCCCAGCGCGGTGAGCAGCTCGAACGGGTCCGCCACCCGCGCACCGGCCCGCTCGACCGCGGCGCGCACCACCGAAACCTTCCGCGCCCGCCCGGCATCGTCGACACCGGTGCCGGTGCCGACGACGTCCTCCGCCGGCACCCCGAGCGCCGCCGCGACCAGGGCCGCGGCCACGGTCGTGTTGCCGATGCCCATGTCGCCGGGGATCAGGAGGTCCGCACCGTCGTCGACCTCGGCGTCGGCGACCGCGCGGCCCGCCTCGAACGCCCGCCGCGCCTCGCCCGCCGCCAGCGCGTCCTCGACGTCGATCGACCCCGACCCGCGCCGGACCTTCCACGCCCGCACCGCTTCCGGCACGTCGGACAGATCCGCGTCGACCGCGATGTCCAGCACCCGCACACCGGCACCGGCCTCGCGGGCCAGCACGTTCACGCCGCTCTTGCCGGCCAGGAACACCCGCACCATCGCAGCGGTGACCTCGCGCGGATAGGCCGACAGGCGGCTCACGCCGTGATCACCGGCGAAGACCACCACGCGGGGCCGGGTGATCGGCGGCGGCGGAACCTGACCGGACGCGGCGCACAGCCACGCGGCGAGCTCCTCCAGCCTGCCCAGCGCGCCCACCGGTTTGACGAGCGCGTCCAGCCGCTCCAGCGCGGCGGCGTGCGCGGCCGCGCTGGGCACCGGGATGTCGAAACGGGTCACAGCAGAGCCCTTTCGTCGAGGTGCAGGATCCGTCCGGCCACCACCAGCTGCACGCTGTCGGCCTGCGCCGCGACGCGATCGTTGAGCGCCCCCAGCACATCACGGAACAGCCGCCCGGAGGTTGTCGCGGGCACCACACCCATGCCGACCTCGTTGGTCACCGCGACGATCGGCACGTGCGCGACCTGCCAGGCGTCGAGGAACTCCTCCAGCCGTTCGTCCAGCCGCAGCTCCCAGTCCCGTGCGCCCTCCCACGCGCCGACGTCACCGAGCACCCGCGTGACCCAGGTGCCCAGGCAGTCGATCAGCAGCGGGCGGGACGCCTTGCGGACGGTCGTGGCGAGGTCGCCGGTCTCCACCGTGTGCCAGTTCGCCGGTCTGCGGGCGCGGTGCAACGCGATCCGCGCCGCCCAGTCGGGGTCGTCGCCGGTGGGCACCGGGCCGGGCGCGACGTAGACGACTTCGGGATGGCGGGCCATCAGACGCTCGGCGTGGCGCGACTTGCCCGAGCGGACCCCGCCCAGGACCAGCACCTTCGCCTCGTCGTCCCCGTACCGGCGGAGCAGCCGGGCGGCGGCCTCCAGTGAGGCGGCCAGCCGCTGGGTCAGCTTGGTCATACCCGGCATTGTCGTGCACGGGCTACCGTGCCGTGTGTGGTGTATGCAAGATCGTTGACCGCGCTCGGTCTCGTGGCGGGATACGCGCTGGACGCGGCCCTCGGCGACCCGCGGCGCGGTCATCCGGTGGCGCTGTTCGGGCGGGCGGCGCACGCCCTGGAGCGCCGTGTCTGGGCCGACTCGCGCGCCCGCGGAGCCGCGTACGCCGCGACCTGCGTCGGCGCCGCCGCCGGGTTGGGGGCGCTCGCCCAGGCCGCGACGCGCCACCGCCCGGCCGGCCGGGTCGTGGTGACCGCGCTGGCAACGTGGACCGTCCTCGGTGGCCGGGGCCTGGCCGCCGAGGGGGAGGCGATGGCGGTGCGGCTCGAGGCCGGGGACGTGCCCGCGGCGCGGCAGCGGCTGGGGCACCTGTGCGGGCGCGACGCTTCCGGGCTGGACGAGAAGGGCCTGGCCAGGGCCGCCACCGAGTCGATCGCGGAGAACACCAGCGACGCCGTCGTCGCGCCGCTGCTGTGGGGCGCGGTCGCCGGGCTGCCCGGGCTGTTCGGGTACCGGGCGCTGAACACGCTCGACGCGATGGTGGGCCACCGCACGCCGCGGTTCGCGCGGTTCGGCTGGGCCGCCGCCCGCGGCGACGACCTCGCCAACCTGCTGCCCGCTCGTGCCGGAGCGCTGGCCACCGCGCTGTGCGCCCGCGTTGTCGGGGGCCGGCCGGGACGCTCGGTGCGCGTGTGGCGCCGGGACGCCCGCCGGCACCCCAGCCCGAACGCCGGGCAGATCGAGGCGGCGTTCGCCGGCGCGCTGGACGTGCGGCTGGGCGGGGTGAACAGCTACGGCGGCCGCGTCGAGGACCGCGGCACCCTGGGCGACGGCCCCGCCCCGGACGCCACCGACGTGCGCCGCGCCGTCCGGTTGTCGCGAGCGGTCGGGCTGGCCGCGCTCGTCCTCGCCGCGGGGCTGGCCCGATGAGGGGGCTGCTGGTCGCCGGTACCACCTCGGACGCCGGGAAGAGCCTGGTCACCGCGGGCATCTGCCGCTGGCTCGCCCGCCGCGGGTTCCGGGTCGCGCCGTTCAAGGCGCAGAACATGTCCAACAACTCGATGGTGTGTGCCGACGGCGCGGAAATCGGCCGCGCCCAGTGGCTGCAGGCGATCGCCGCGGGCGCCGAACCGGAGGCCGCGATGAACCCGGTGCTGCTCAAGCCGGGCAGCGACCGGCGCAGCCACGTCATCGCCCTCGGCAAACCGTTCGGCACGCTGGAAGCGGGCGAGTTCGCCACCGGCCGCGGGGAGCTGGCGCGCATCGCCTTCGCCGCGTTCGAGGACCTGCGCGGCCGGTTCGACGTCGTGGTGTGCGAGGGCGCGGGCAGCCCGGCCGAGATCAACCTGCGCCAGGGCGACTACGTCAACCTGGGGCTGGCGCGCCGGTTCGGGCTGCCGGTGGTCGTGGTCGGCGACATCGACCGCGGCGGTGTCCTGGCCGCCATGTACGGCACGGTCGCGCTGCTCGGTCCCGAGGACCAGGCGCTGCTGGCCGGCTGGGTGGTGAACAAGTTCCGCGGCGACGAGACCCTGCTGCGTCCCGGGCTGGACCGCATCGCCGAGCTCACCCACCGGCCGGTGCTCGGGGTCCTGCCCTGGCTGGACGGGGTGTGGATCGACTCCGAGGACGCGCTGGCCGCCGCCGGATGGCGGCACGAGCAGCAGCCGGCGGGCGGACTGCGGGTCGCGGTGGTGCGGTTCCCGCGGGCCTCGAACGCGACCGACGTGGACGCCCTCGCCGCCGAACCGGGTGTAACCGTCACGCTGACCGCCGATCCGGACACCGTGCGCAGCGCGGACCTGGTGGTGCTGCCCGGAACCCGGGCCACCGTGGACGACCTGCGGTGGTTGCGCGAGCGCGGGCTCGACGACGCGCTGGCCGCCCGTGCTGCGGCAGGCCGTCCGGTGCTGGGCATCTGCGGTGGTCACCAGATGCTGGCACAGACCATTGTGGACGATGTGGAGTCCGGCGCCGGGACGGTGACCGGGCTCGGTTTGCTGCCCACCACGGTGACGTTCCGCGAGGAGAAGGTGCTCGGACGGCCGGTCGCGCGGTGGCGCGGGCACCACGTCGCGGCCTACGAGATCCACCACGGCAACGTCTCCCTGGCCGCGGAGGACGGCGTCGAACCGTTCCTCGACGGCTGGCGCCGCGGCGCGGTGTGGGGCACCACCTGGCACGGCACGTTCGACAACGACGGCTTCCGGCGGGCATGGCTGGCGGAGGTGGCGGCGCAGGCCGGTGTGTCCTGGTCACCGGTGCCGGGGGCGCCCGGGTTCGCGGCCCTGCGGGAGTCCATGCTCGACCGGCTCGCCGACGCCGTCGAGGCGTGTCTGGACACCGGTGCGCTGCTGCGGCTGATCGAGCAGGGCGCGCCGCCCGGCCTGCCGCTCGTGCCGTGACCCGGGGCCTGCGGATCAGGCCAGTGTCACCCGCACGCCCTCCAGCTCGAAGGCCGATACCAGGTCCGGTTCGGCACCCGAGTCGGTGATCAGCAGGTCGATGTCGAGGGTCGAGCAGATGCGCGCGAACGCGTAGCCACCGAGCTTCGAGCTGTCGGCCACCACCACGACCCTCTTGGCGCGGTGCGCGAGCAGCTTGTCGATCGCCGCCTCGGCCTCGTGGTGGGCGTAGGCCCCGCGCAGCGGGTCGACCGCGTCGACCCCGAGGAACGCCAGGTCGAGGCTGACCTCCTCAAGCACCATCCCGGCGAGGTGCCCGGTCAGCTCGAACGACTGCGGCCGCGCGACGCCTCCGGTGCTGACCAGCCGGATGCTCTGCCGCACGGCCAGTTCGTGCGCGATGTTCACCGCGTTCGTCACCACGGTCAGCACCGGGGAACTGCCGCGGTCGTTGAATTCCGGCCGGGCCGCGATGGCGCGGCTCACCTCGGTGGTGGTGGTTCCGCCGTTGAAGCCGAGCACCATTCCGCGGTTGACGAGCCGGGCGGCGGCTTCGGCGATCCGCCGGTTTTCCCCGGTGTGCCGCGCACCGCGACGACGGCCGGGCAGGTTGTAGGCGACATTCCCGGCGACCGCACCGCCGCGCGTTCTGGTGAGCAACTGGCGACTCGCCAAATGGTCCAGGTCCCGGCGAACGGTCGCGGGGGAGACGTTCAGCTTCTCCGCCGCCTGCTCGACCTCGATCCGGCCCTGCTGCCCGATGATCTCCAGCAGGGTGTCGAGCCGCTCATGCCGGTCCACGTATCAGTAATACTCGCTCGCGCGCGGCTTGTGAACACTGATCAGCGCCCTGGCCGCCACGTGGAAAACGCGGATGCGGTCGGAAAAACACCCACAGCCCGGCGGGGGCGACGCGGGAAGTCAGCCGTCCACAATGTCCTGTCGCGGGGCGAACAAGTCCTCGGCGTTGTCCAGCCGTGCGCGCAGCCGCGCCAGGCCGGCCTCGGTCCACGTGACCTCCGGGTCGGGTTCGAGGTAGGTGAGCGTGATCGCGGCCAGGCCCAGGGCCGGCAGCGACCAGTCACCGCTCGCCCCGCCGATCGAGGCCGGCACGCGCTGCTCCGCGAGTTCCGGTGTCGCGGTCGCTTTGGTGATCAGCCCGCGCACCAGCGCGTTGCCGAGGTGGGCAATCGTCTCGAACGACACCCCGGGGTGGGCGGGCCGGAGGCCGAGCAGGTCGGCGACCACTCGGTGGCTGTGCGCGATCCGGCCGGTGAAGGTCCGTTCCGATGCCGCGAGGGCGGCGGTCACCTCGTGGCGCAGATCGCCCTCGGGCAGCCCGGCCACCGTCACGGTCAGGGCCAGGTAGGTCCGCCACTGCGGGGAGCCGAGGATGTGCTGGAAATCGAGCAGCGTGGTCTCCCGGATCAGCTCGGCGGCCGCGGCGCGGCGGCCATCCGGAGTGGTGAGCGTGTCCAGCCGCTCGGAGAGGATCCGCCGGACCAGTGCGCTCGCCGCATCGCTGCCGGTGGCGGCGAGCGGGGCCTCGCCGGCGGCGAGTTCCAGCAGGAGGTCGCCGAGGAACGCCTCCTTGTTCGGCCACCTGCGGTAGACCGCGCTGCGCGCGACCCCGGCCTGCCGGATGAGCTCCTCGAGCTGGATGTGGTCCAGGCCCACCCGGAGCCCGTCGCGGGCGACCGCGGCCGCCGCGGTGGTCAGCAGTAGCCGCTCGGTCTCGCGGTCGGACAGCCTGGGCCGCCGCTTCCGGCCGAACGCCGCTGTGGGATCAGGTTGCACCGGACACCTCCATTGAGACATGATATCCCAAGTATCATCAACCACAGGCAAGGGGAACATCATGACGCGAGCGGCCAACACAGCGCCGCAACCGGCCAACACAGCGCGACGAACGGCAAACACGGCGCGCCGACGGGCAAACACGGCGCCGCGGCGTGTTTGCCGGGCGGGAAGGTGAGGGGCGTGTCCGAGACGGTGAACCGGCTGAACGGCGGCAGGCGGACGAGCCGGGCCGCGGTCGCGATCGGCGCGGGGCTGGTCCTGCAGCTGCTGACGATCGCGGCGGTCCTCCTCGCGACGGGGGCGATCGAGGAACACCTGCGTGGCGTCTACGCGCAGTACCGGCCGGACCAGGCGGAGCGGGCCGGCGGGATCGTGGTCACGTACCTGCTGGTGGTGGGCGTCCTGGGCGCGGCAGGGTGGCTGCTGACGGCGTGGGCGCACCGGCGACGCACTCGCTGGACGCGGGTGCTCGCGTGGACGTTCCTGGTGCTGGGCACGCTCCTGGCGGTGACGAACCTGGCGATCACGGAGTACGGCTCGCGGCTCGTCCCGCTCTGGCTCGGTGTGGCCGGCCTGGTGCCCTCACTCGCCGGGCTCGCGGCGGTCACGCTGCTCCATCGGGAGCGCTAGGGCTGGGCACGGGGCGGGCCGGCGCGACTGCGTTGTCGCGCCGGCCCGCCCCGGGGTCCTAGGCGATCGGCCGGTCCGTCGGCGCGATCGGGGCCGGCAGGACGTCCCGGCCCGTCAGGTAGGCGTCCACCCCGGCGGCCGCGGACCGGCCCTCGGCGATCGCCCACACGATCAGCGACTGCCCGCGGCCCATGTCGCCGGCCACGAACACGTTGTCCACACTGGTGCGGAAGTTCTCGTCCCGGGCCACGTTGCCGCGGGCGTCCAGCTCCACGCCGAGCTGCTCCAGCAGGCCCTCGCGCTGCGGGCCGACGAAACCCATCGCCAGCAGCACCAGCTGCGCGGGCAGCTCCCGCTGGGTGCCTTCGACCTCGACGAACTTCCCGCCCTCGTTGCGCACCTCGACCAGCCGCAGCGCCCGCAGGTTGCCCTCGTCGTCGGCGAGGAACTCCTGCGTGCTCACCGAGTACAGGCGCTCGCCGCCCTCTTCGTGCGCGGAGGACACCCGGTAGATCATCGGGTACGTCGGCCACGGGTGGGCCTCCGACCGCGACTCGGGCGGGCGGGGCATGATCTCCAGCTGGGTCACCGACAGCGCACCCTGCCGGTGCGCGGTGCCGACGCAGTCCGCACCGGTGTCACCACCGCCGATGACCACGACGTGCTTGCCCTCGGCGGAGATCGGCGACGACTCCAGCGCCCCGGCGGCGACCCGGTTCGCCAGCGGCAGGTACTCCATCGCCTGGTACACCCCGGGCGTCTCGCGGCCCGGCGCGGGCAGGTCCCGCCACGCGGTCGCACCCCCGGCGAGCACGACGGCGTCGTAGGACGACCGCAGCTCGTCGGCGGTGATGTCCACGCCGACGTCGACACCGGTGCGGAACTCGGTGCCCTCGGCGCGCATCTGGTCCAGGCGCCGGTCCAGCCGCCGCTTCTCCATCTTGAACTCGGGGATGCCGTACCGCAGCAGGCCGCCGATGGCGTCGGCCCGCTCGAACACGACCACCTCGTGCCCGGCGCGGGTCAGCTGCTGGGCGGCGGCCAGGCCGGACGGGCCGGACCCGACGACGGCGACCTTCTTGCCGGTGCGCGTCACCGGGGGCTGCGGCGTGATCCAGCCCTCCTCCCAGGCGCGGTCCACGATGGAGATCTCGACCCGCTTGATCGTCACCGGGTCGTCGTTGATCCCCAGCACGCAGGCGGTCTCGCACGGCGCCGGGCACAGCGTCCCGGTGAACTCCGGGAAGTTGTTCGTGGCGTGCAGCCGCTCGATCGCGTCGCGCCAGTCGTCGCTCCAGACCAGCGTGTTCCACTCCGGGATCAGGTTGCCCAGCGGGCAGCCCTGGTGGCAGAACGGGATGCCGCAGTCCATGCAGCGGCCGGCCTGCTTCTCCAGCTTGCTGGTGGCGAAGTCCTCGTACACCTCACGCCAGTCGAGCAGCCGCAGCGGCACCGGCCGGGTCTTCGGCGTCTCGCGGGGCGTCGTGAGAAAACCCTTGGGGTCAGCCATGTGCGGCCTCCATGATGGCTTCGTTCACGTCCCGGCCGTCGCGCTCGGCTTCCGCCCGAGCGGCCAGGACTCGCTTGTAGTCCTTGGGCATGACCTTGCCGAAGCGGGGGACCGTGGTCTCCCAGTCGGCCAGCAGCGCCCGCGCCAGCGGCGACCCGGTCTCCACGAAGTGCGCCTCGACGGCGTCGCGCAGGAACTCGACGTCCTCGTCGTCCAGCGGGTCGACGTCGACCATCTCCGGGTTGACCCGCAGCGGCGACAGGTCCAGCACGTAGGCGATCCCGCCGGACATGCCGGCCGCGAAGTTGCGCCCGGTCGGGCCGAGCACGACGACGCGTCCGCCGGTCATGTACTCGCAACCGTGGTCACCGACGCCCTCGACCACGGCCAGCGCGCCGGAGTTGCGCACGCAGAACCGCTCGCCGACCCTGCCGCGCAGGAAAATCTGCCCGCTGGTGGCGCCGTAGCCGATCACGTTGCCGGCGATGATGTTCTGCTCGGCCGCGAGCTTCGCCTCCTTCGGCGGGCGCACGATGATCCGGCCGCCGGAGAGGCCCTTGCCGACGTAGTCGTTGGCGTCGCCGAACAGCCGCAGCGTGATGCCCCTGGGCACGAACGCGCCGAACGACTGGCCGGCGGTGCCGGTGAACGTCACGTCGATCGTGTCGTCCGGCAGGCCCTCGCCGCCCCAGCGCTTGGTCAGCTCGGACCCGAGCATGGTGCCCACGGTCCGGTTCACGTTGCGCACCGGCAGTTCCAGGCGCACCTTGTCGCCGGAGCTCAGCGCACCCTCGGCGAGCTGGATCAGCGTGTTGTCCAGCGCCTTCTCCAGGCCGTGGTCCTGGGCGACCACCTGGTGCCGCGCGGCGCGCGGCTCCAGCTCGGGCACGTGGAAGATCGGCGACAGGTCCAGCCCGCGCGCCTTCCAGTGGTCGACGGCCTTGCGGGTGTCGAGCATCTCGGCGTGCCCGACGGCCTCCTCGATCGACCGGAAGCCCAGCCGCGCCAGGTACTCGCGCACCTCCTGCGCGATGAACTCGAAGAAGTTCACCACGTACTCGGCCTTCCCGCTGAACTTCTCGCGCAGCTTCGGGTTCTGCGTCGCCACGCCCACCGGGCAGGTGTCGAGGTGGCAGACCCGCATCATGATGCAGCCGGACACCACCAGCGGCGCGGTGGCGAAGCCGAACTCCTCGGCGCCGAGCAGCGCGGCGATCACCACGTCGCGGCCGGTCTTGAGCTGGCCGTCGGTCTGCACCACGATCCGGTCGCGCAGCCGGTTGGCCAGCAGCGTCTGCTGCGTCTCGGCCAGGCCCAGTTCCCACGGGCCACCGGCGTGCTTGATCGAGGACAGCGGCGAGGCGCCGGTGCCGCCGTCGTGACCGGAGATCAGCACGACGTCCGCGTGCGCCTTGGACACGCCGGCCGCGACCGTGCCGACGCCGACCTCGGACACCAGCTTCACGTGGATGCGGGCGGCCGGGTTGGCGTTCTTCAGGTCGTGGATCAGCTGCGCCAGGTCCTCGATCGAGTAGATGTCGTGGTGCGGCGGCGGTGAGATCAGCCCGACACCGGGCGTGGAGTGCCGCGTCTTGGCGATCCACGGGTACACCTTCGCGCCGGGCAGCTGACCGCCCTCGCCGGGCTTGGCGCCCTGGGCCATCTTGATCTGGATGTCGTCGGCGTTGACCAGGTACTCGCTGGTCACCCCGAACCGGCCGCTGGCGACCTGTTTGACGGCGCTGCGCCGCTCGGGGTCGTAGAGCCGCTCCGGGTCCTCACCGCCCTCACCGGTGTTGGACTTGCCGCCCAGCCGGTTCATCGCGATCGCGAGGGTTTCGTGCATCTCCTGCGAGATCGAGCCGTAGGAGATGGCGCCGGTGGCGAACCGCTTCACGATCTCGGAGACCGGCTCGACCTCCTCGATCGGCACCGGCGGGCGCACGCCCTCCTTCAGCTCGAACAGGCCGCGCAGCGTGAACAGCTTCTTCGACTGCTCGTCGACGGCGTTGGTGTACTCCTTGAACACCTCGTAGCGGCCGGTGCGGGTGGAGTGCTGGAGCTTGAAGACCGTGTGCGGGTTGAACAGGTGCGGCTCGCCCTCGCGCCGCCACTGGTAGTCCGAGCCGATCTCCAGCTCGCGGTGGCCGGCGCGGAACCCGTCCCGCGGGAACGCGCGGGCGTGCCGCTGCCGGACCTCCTCGTGCAGCACGTCGAAGCCGACGCCGCCCAGCCGGGAGGTGGTGCCGGTGAAACAGGTGTCGATGACCTCCTGCGACAGGCCGAGCGCCTCGAAGATCTGCGCGCCGGTGTAGGAGGCCACAGTGGACACTCCCATCTTCGACATCGTCTTGCGCACGCCCTTGCCCAGCGCCTTGATCAGGTTCCGGGTCGCCTGCTGCGGCGTGACACCCGGGATCTTGCCGTCGCGGGCCAGTTCCTCGACCGTGGCCATCGCCAGGTACGGGTTCACCGCGGCGGCGCCGTAACCGAGCAGCAGCGCGATGTGGTGCACCTCGCGGGCGTCGGCGGTCTCGGCGATGATGCCGACCTGGGTGCGGGTCTTCTGCCGCACCAGGTGGTGGTGCACCGCGCCGGTGAGCAGCAGCGACGGGATCGCCGCGTGGTCGGCGTCGACCCCGCGGTCGGACAGCACGATCAGCCGCGCGCCCTCGGAGATCGCGTTGGACACCTCGGTCCGGATCTCCTCCAGGCGGGCCACCAGCGCGTCCCCGCCGCCGTGCACGTCGTAGAGGCCGTGGATGGTGACCGCGGCGAACTCCGGCAGGTCGCCGTCGTCGTTGATGTGCACCAGCTTGGCCAGCTCGTCGTTGTCCAGCACCGGGAACGGCAGGACGACGCGGCGGCAGGACTCGCCGCTGGCCTCCAGCAGGTTCGGCTGGGCGCCCAGCTGGGTGCCCAGCGACGTCACCAGCTCCTCCCGGATCGCGTCCAGCGGCGGGTTGGTGACCTGGGCGAACAGCTGGATGAAGTAGTCGAAGATCGGGCGCGGGCCGGACGACAGCGTCGCGAGCGGCGAGTCGTTGCCCATCGACCCGATCGGCTCCGCGCCGCTGCGCGCCATCGGCGACAGCAGCGTGTCGAGCTCCTCCTCGGTGTAGCCGAACGCCTGCTGCCGGCGCACCAGCGAGGCGTGCGTGGGCACCTCGCGCTCGCGCTCGGGCAGTTCCTCCAGCCGCACCAGGCCCTGGCGGACCCACTCGTCGTACGGGTGCTCGGCGGCCAGCTGTCCCTTGATCTCCTCGTCGTCGACGATGCGCCCCAGCGCGGTGTCCACGAGGAACATGCGGCCCGGCTCCAGCCTGCCCTTCTGCACGATCGTCGCCTGGTCCAGCTCCAGCACGCCGACCTCGCTGGCCAGCACGACCAGGCCGTCCTCGGTGACCCAGTACCGGGCCGGCCGCAGGCCGTTGCGGTCGAGTACCGCGCCGATCTGGGTGCCGTCGGTGAACGACACCAGCGCCGGGCCGTCCCACGGCTCCATCAGGGTGGAGTGGAACTCGTAGAACGCCCGCCGGGCGGGATCCATCTCCTCGTGGTTCTCCCACGCCTCCGGGATCATCATCAGCACGGCGTGCGGCAGGCTGCGGCCGCCCAGGTGCAGCAGTTCCAGCACCTCGTCGAAGGACGCCGAGTCGCTCGCGCCGCGGGTGACGACCGGGTAGATCCGCTTGAGGTCACCGGGGATCAGGTCGGTGGCGAGCATCGACTCGCGCGCGTCCATCCAGTTCCGGTTGCCGCGCAGCGTGTTGATCTCGCCGTTGTGCGCCACGTACCGGTAGGGGTGCGCCAGTGGCCACGACGGGAAGGTGTTGGTGGAGAAGCGGGAGTGGACCAGGCCGATGGCACTGGTCACCCGCTCGTCGGTCAGGTCGGGGAAGAACCGCGGCACCTGCGGCTCGGTGAGCATTCCCTTGTAGACGATCGTGCGGGCGGACAGGCTCGGGAAGTACACGTCCTCATCGGCCAGCAGGCGCTCGGCCCGTTTGCGCACGACGAACGCGGCGCGCTCGAGGTCCAGGCCGGTGCGCACGCCCTCGTGCGAGGTGAGGAACAGCTGCGCGAAGTGCGGCATCGTGGTGGCCGCGGTCGGCCCGACGTGCTCGGGGTCCACCGGGACCTCGCGCCAGCCCAGGACCCGCAGGCCCTCCTCGGCGGCGATGCCCTCGATCGCGCTCATCGCGCGGCCGCGGGCGGTCTCCCCGGTGGGCAGGAACGCGGTGCCCACGGCGTAGTGACCGGCCTCCGGCAGGTCGAAGCCGACGACCTCGCGGAAGAACGCGTCCGGCACCTGGATCAGGATGCCCGCGCCGTCGCCGGTCTCCGGTTCGGCTCCTCTGGCGCCACGGTGTTCCAGGTTGCGCAGGGCCGTGAGGGCCTTGGTCACGATGTCGTGGCTGCGTCGGCCGGACATGTCGGCGACGAACGCGACACCGCAGGCATCGTGCTCGTATTGCGCGTCGTACAAGCCGTCTGGCTTGCGAACACTGGGGCGGGTCACGGCTGGCCGTCTCCTCACACGTGGGCGCGGCGCGGGCGCTGCTAACACAGCGGCCCTCCTGCGCGATGGTCAGTCGGGAGCAGAGGTAGGAGTCGCCCGAACGAGGGCAGGACTCACCTACACCGGCCACACGTCATCGGGTGGCCGCGGTCGGCACGTCGTCGGGCCGCTGGCGCGCATCAGCGTGTCCCGGGTCGTGGTGGGCGGGTCCCCGCGGCGCGCCAGTTACCCCCGGGTTCGCCGGGTCTTATGACAGTAATGTGAATTCGCCGTGATCGATATACGCCGACCGGACTCGTGGCATATGCCATAGGGGCGTTGACGGCGCAGCCCCCGGTGTGGAAGTGCCTCCCGCCCCGCCGTTGACCTGCGCGAACACCGATCCGGTCGGGCCGGTGATCGATTCACCGGATCGGGTGGCGAGCCGATCAAGTAATCAAGGTGTTACGAACGGGTGCCGACCGCGTCCCGGGCCGGGCGCTCAGCCGGATACCGTCACCGACCCGAGATCGGTGAAGTGCGCCGCGATGCGCGAGCCCGCCTCGACGGGGACGGCCTCCGTCAGCCCGCCGGTCAGCACGATCCACCCGGCCTCCAGCGCCAGCCCCCGTTCCGCCAGCGTGTTCGCCGCCAGCGCCAGCGCTTCACCCGGATGGCCGAGCACCGCCGCCCCGGTGGCGCTGTCCACGATCGCCCCGTCGACCTCCAGCAGGCACGCCTGGAGGGACAGATCCAGCCCGGACGGCGCGACCCCGACCGGACCGACGCGGAACACGCTCGACGACGCGTTGTCCGCGATGGTGTCCGGTGCGGCGAACCGGAAGTCCTGGTAACGCGAGTCGATGACCTCGATCCCGCCGTGGATCCGGTCCACCGCGCCCATCGCCACCGCCGCGGTGACACCGGGCCCGGCGAGGCGTTCACCCAGCACGAACACGATCTCCGGCTCGGCGCGCGGGTGGATCAGCCGCGGCAGCGGGTCCGCGGCAGGCAGCACCATGGCGTCGGTGAGCCAGGCCAGCACGGGACGGTCCACGCCCATGCGCTCCTGCTGCGGCCGGGACGTCAACCCCAGTTTGATCCCGATCAGCTTCTCGCCGCGGGCCAGCCGCAACCGCAGCGCCTCGTCCTGGACGGCGTATGCGGTGCGCACGTCCAGCCCCGGCCATTCCGCGGTGATCGGCCCGCGCGCCGCGCCCGCGTCCTCCGCCGCCAGCAGCACCCGTGCCGCCTCGGCGATGCTCCACCCGGTCATGCGTCCTCCCCGCCCGCGAACACCGCGGTCACACTGCCCAGCCCGGCCACCGTGGCCACCACCGTGTCCCCGGCCCGCACCGGGATCGCCCTGGTCATCGAACCGGGCAGCACGACGTGGCCCGGCTCCAGGTCGACGCCCAGCGGGCCGACCGTGTTCGCCAGCCACACCAGCGCGTTCAGCGGTGATCCGAGCACCGCGCCGCCCGCCCCGGTGGCGGCGAGCTCCCCGTTGGCGTGCAGGGTGCACCCGGCGAGCCGAAGGTCCACCGACGACAGTGCGGTCGGCCGGCTGCCCAGCACCACTCCGCCGGAGGAGGCGTTGTCGGCGATGGTGTCCACGATCGAGATGCGCCAGTCCGCGATCCGGGAGTCGACGATCTCCAGCGCCGGGAGCACGAAGTCGACCGCGCGCACGGCGTCGGCCACGGTCACGCCCGGTCCGGACAGCTTCCGCCCCAGCACGAACGCGATCTCGGGTTCGATCCGCGGCTGGAGGAAGCCGCCGGCCGGGATCGGCTGGTGCTCGAGGTGGAACATGCCGCCGGTGAGGTGCCCGTAGTCCGGCTGGTCCACGCCCATCTGCCGCTGCATCGCCGCCGAGGCCAGGCCCACCTTGTGGCCCTTGACCTCCGCGCCGCCCTCGGTCCACACGCGCACCTGGTCGAGCTGGATCCGGTAGGCGTCCTCGACCGTCGCCTCCGGGTAGGTCTCGATCAGGGGACCGATCGGCTTGCCCGCCGCGTAGGCCTGCAGCAGGAGGTCGGCCGCCTCGCGTACCGCTGTCGCATCCATGGCCCGAACTCTCGTGGCCGGGCCCGCGGACCGCAAGCACCGCGTTCCGCTCCGCGGCACACCGCTAGACGTGCGTGTGCTGGTCGGCGGCGACGATCTCCGCCGCCGACGGTGCGTGCGCGGGGTCGGTCAGCCACTGCAGGGCGACGCCGACGAGCAGCGAGTAGTAGTGCGAGCCCACGATCCGGACCCGTTCCGGGTCGGCATCCGGGCCTAGACCGCCGAAGGCCCTGGCCAGTGCCGTGCGGGCCGCCTGCTGCGCCTGCGCGGTCATCTCCCGGATCTTCGCGTCGTGCTGGAGGTAGGCGACCCCCTCGAAGTTGACGAACCACAGCTGCCGGTTGCCGCGGACCGACTCGATGATCCGCTCCCACAGCGCCTCGTGGGTGTCGCCGTCGCCGAGCGCCTGGAAGAGCAGTTCACCCCATTCGGTGTTCAGTTCGTGCAGCGCGCGTGTGAGCAGCTCGTCCTTGGACCCGAAGTGGTAGTTGATCGACGCCAGGTTCGCACCTGACGCGGCTGCCAGGTCCCGTGCGGTCGTGCGCGCGTACCCGACGCGAAGGAGGCATCCGCGGGCCGCTGTCAGCAAATTCTCTCGATGTCCCACGTCTGCTAACGTATCATGTGTACGTTCGTTTAAAACGACCGTTCATCACATCGAAGGGGATCATCACCATGGGCACTCCAGCCGTGCGCATCAGGGGGCTGCGCTGCAGGTTCGAGGGAGAGGCGGGGCCGGTCGACGCCCTGCGCGGCGTCGATCTCGACGCCGAACGAGGATCGTTCCTGGCGATCATGGGACCGTCCGGATCGGGCAAGACGACGCTGCTGCACAGCGCGGCCGGGCTGCGCACCCCGACCGCGGGCAGCGTCGAGCTCAACGGCGAGAGCCTGGCCGGGCTCGGCGAGACCAAGCTGGCGGAGTTGCGCCGCCGGCGCATCGGGTTCGTGTTCCAGGCGTTCAACCTGCTCCCGGCGCTGACCGCCAGGGAGAACGTGGAACTGCCGCTGCGGCTGGACGGTCGCCGTCCGGATCCGAAGCGGACCGAGGCGATGCTCGCCGGCGTCGGCCTCGCGCAGCGCGGCGGGCACCGGCCGGACCAGCTCTCCGGCGGGCAGAAGCAACGCGTCGCGGTGGCGCGGGCGCTGATCACCGACCCGGAGGTCGTCTTCGCAGACGAGCCCACCGGGGCGCTGGACATCCGCAGCGCCCGCGAGGTCCTCAGCCTGCTGCGCGGGCTCGCCGACCGGGGCCAGACGATCATCATGGTCACCCACGACCCGGTCGCCGCGTCGTTCTCCGACCGGGTGCTGTTCCTCGCCGACGGCCTGATCGTCGACCGCCTCGACCGGCCGTCCGCGGCGGCGGTGGCGAGCCGGATGGCGACGCTGGTCGAGTCCGCCGAGCGCGCCGCGATGGGGGTGAGCTGACGTGGTGGGTCTCGCACTGCGGCTGTTCCGCCACCACCGGGGCGCGGCCATCGCCACCGGCCTGGTGGCGCTGATCGGGATGGGGCTGGTCACCGCGATGACCGCGCTCCTGGGCACCGGGCTCGCGGACACCACCGCGGCCGCCGACCGGCCGTTCCTCACCGAGTTCCCGGTGATCATGGGCGGCTGGGTGGTGGCGATCGTGCTGTTCGCGATGGTCTCCACGGTCAGCGTGACCCTGAGCGGACGGACCGGTGAGATCGGCGGCCTGCGGTTGATCGGGGCGACACCCCGCCAGGTGCAGGTGATGGTCTCGGCCGAGACCTTCGCCGTCTCCGCGGTGGCGTTGCTGCCCGGCCTGGGCGCGGGCTACCTGCTCGGCTGGATCGTGCTGACCGCGGTGCGGTCCTCCGGGCTGATCGATCCGGCCTCGGTGTACTCGCCGGGGCTCGGGCTGCCCCTGCTCGGCGTCCTGGTCGTGCTGGTTGCGACCGTGGTGGCGGCCTGGATCGGCAGCCGCAGCACAGCCGGGCGCAGTCCGGTCGAGAGCGCGGGCCCGGCGCGGGGCAAGCGGTCCGGCCGGTCTCCGCGGCGGATCATCGCGGTGGTGGTGCTCGTCGCGGGTGTCGGTTCGGCGTCGGCGGTGCTCGGCCTGGACGCGGACAACATCGCCACGACCGCGATGACCGGGCCGGCCACGGTGCTCACCGCGATCGGGCTGGCGGTGCTCGCGCCGGAACTCGTCGGCGTGGCGAACCGGGTGCTGCGTGCTCTGTCCGCGTTGCCGCGCGGCGCGGCGGGCCACCTCGCGGCGATCAACCTCGCCGCGGCACCGGAGCGGGTGCGGCCCGCGGTCACGTTCCTCACGCTGCTCGTCGGGGTGTCCGCCGGCACGCTCAGCATGCAGGGCATCGAGAACCAGCACTCGGTCGCGGGCAGCACGGCGCAGGTGCTGGCGTCGATCAACTACCTCGTGGTGGTCCTGATCGCGGTGTTCATGGCGATCGCGCTCACCAACAACCTGGTGGCCGCGCTCGGCCGGCGGAGCGAGGAGTTCGGCGCGATGTCGCTGATCGGGTCCACGGCGGGACAGACCCGCGGAATGCTGCTGCGGGAGATCGTCGCGGCGACGCTCGTCAGCGTCATCGCCGCGGTGGTGGGCGCGGTCGTGTGCGTCATCCCGTTCTCGATCGTCAAGACCGGCGGTGTGGCCGCCGCGTTCGCGGCCGGCCCGTACCTGCTGAGCGTCGTGCTCGGCGTGGTGATCGCGGTCGGCGTCACGACCGCCGCCGGTGGCCGCGTGGTGCGCGCGGCCATGGTCCACTGAGGACCCGGCCGGGCCGTCACGACGGCCCGGCCGGGTTCGCTCACTTCTGGTGCGGCGCCACGTAGTCCTTGGCGTCCGCGGCTTCGAACAGCGGCTTCACGTACTTGATGCCGCCCACCGAACTCCCGTCCGGCTGCGCCACGTAGACCTCGCGGGTCGGCGGTGCGCCCGGCTTGGAGAAGTCCAGCGGGGCCACCAGGTTGCCGGTGTCGGCCGAAGTGGTCTGCTGCAACGCCCGCAGGATGCCGTCGCGGGTCAGGTCCTTGTTGTCGCAGGCCTTCTTCAGCACCGTGCCCCACACCTCGGCCACCGCGTAGCCGTAGGGCACGCCGGCGTTCGGCGGCTCCGGGAACTTGGCCGCCTGGTACTTCCCGAGCACCTCCTTCGCCTTCGGGATGTCGGCGGCGACCGGCACGCTGCTGGCCACCACGTACAGCCGGTCCAGCGCGTTCGCGGCCGGGCTGTTCAGCAGCACCGGGTCGAACGTGGGGTTGTTGCCCAGCACCGGGACGTTCAGCCCGAGCGCCTTGTTCGCCGCGGCCACCGAACCGGTCTGCGCCGGGGTGGTGGTCAGCAGGATCGCCTTGACACCCTCGCCGCGCAGGCCGGTGACGATGTTGGTCAGGTCGTTGTCCGACGAGGTGATCTTGACCTCGCGCAGGTTCAGGCCGTGCTTCTGCGCGTAGTACTGCGACCCGCGCAGGCCGTTCGCGCCGTACTCGCCGTCGATGTAGATGTGCGCGACGGTGTCGCCGTCCTTGATCATCCCCTGTTCATGCAGGTAGGACAAGCCGTCGATCATCTCCACGTCGTAGGTCGTGCCGACGATCATCACGTACGGGTTGTCCAGCAGCTCCGAGGACCAGGACGCCGGAGTGGTGGTCACCTTGTCGGACTTGATGTTCTGCTTGAGCGCCGCCATGATCGGCGACCCGACCACCTGGACGAACCCGAGCACCTTGGGCTCCAGCTGCGGGTACAGGGTCTTCGCCTGGTCGGCCTTGTAGCCGTGGTCCACGACCTCCAGCCGGACCTGCCGGCCGCACACACCACCGGCGGCGTTGAAGTCGTTGGCCCACAACTGGTTGCCGTGCGTGATGCCGATGGACAGGTTCTTGAACGGACCGGTCAGGTCGCTCATCACGCCGAGGGTGATCTCGTTCGCGGTGACCCCGAGGTCGGTCTTGACGCCGGAGGCGTCCGAGCCGGACGATCCCTGATCGCCCGCCTTCGTGCCGCACGCGGCGACGACCAGCATCGCCGCGAGGACCAGGGAAAGCCGTCGCTTCATCGGGACGTTCCTTCCTTCTTGCGTTGCGCGTGCAGGCCGCCGGTGATCCGGCGCCCGATCGCCGCGAGCCCGCCCGGCTCGAAGAGCACGACCAGGATGATCGCGGCGCCGTAGACGAAGGTGCTGACGAGGATCGGGGTGACCGCGCCCGCGCCGCTCCCGGTGAAGATCCCCAGCTGGTTCGAGTACAGCGAGAGCACCTGCGGCAGCCCGAACACGATGAGCGCGCCGACCAGGGCGCCCCCGATCGAGCCGAGGCCGCCGATGATCACCATCGCCAGGTAGGCGATCGAGACGTTGATGCCGTAGGTACCGAACTCGTTCTCGTCCGGCTTGAGGATGTCGAACCACAGCACCGTCATCACGCCGGCCAGCCCGGCGTAGGCGGAGGACACCGCGAACGCGCCGGCCTTGGCCCACGCCACGTTGACGCCCATCGCCGCGGCCGACGCCTCGTGGTCACGTACCGCCCGCCAGGACCGCCCGACCCGGCTCCGTACCGCACCGCGTGCCAGCACGAACGCGATCACCGTCAGGGCCAGGTACAGGTACCACAGGCGTTCGGCCTGCCGCAGCGGCACACCGAGCACCACCAGGCTGCCCGAGTTGTCGAAGGTGAATCCGAACAGCGCGAACGGCGCCGGGGTGCGGCCGGTGGAGGTACCGCCGGTCAGCCGGTCCGCGGACTGTCCGAAGTAGAGGCCGATGAACACCAGCGACAGCGACGCCACGCCCAGGTAGATGCCGCGCAGCCGCCCGGACACGGGCGCGAACGCCAGGCCCAGCAGCGCGGTGACCGCCACCGCGGCGAGCAGCGCCAGCAGCGGGTCCACGCCGAACCCGACCACCCTGCCGTCTTCCGTTCCGCTCGCCAGCACGGTGTAGGTGGTGCCGCCGGCGAGCAGGAAGAACGCGTGCGCCAGGGACAGCTGACCGGCCTGGCCCACCAGCATGGTCAGCCCGATCGCGCCGACCGCGCCGGTCATCATCCACTGCCCGGCCTTGAGCCACTCGGAGCCCACGTACAGCGGCAGCGCCAGCAGCACCACCAGCAGGACCAGCCACGCGGACCACCGCAGCCAGCGGAGCGGTTTCGCCGGGGCGTTCGCGGTCGCGCCGGCGACCGTCGCCCGCATCGCGAGGTCAGACACGGGTGCTCTCCCTCGTTCCGAACAGGCCGGACGGCCGGACCACCAGCACCAGGAGCATGACCAGGAACACCGCGCTCTTGGAGAAGTCGAACGAGATGTACTGCGCGGACAGTGCCTCGACCAGGCCGACGATCAGGCCGCCGACGATCGCGCCCACGGTCGAGTCGAGTCCGCCCAGGATGGCGGCCGGGAACGCGGCCAGCGCGATCGAATGCGTGCCACGGGACAGGCCGGCGCCGGAGAAGTCCTGCGTGGCCAGGAACAGCACGGCGACCCCGGCCAGCAGTCCCGCGACGAGCCACGCGGTCATCGTCACCTGCCGGCTGCGGATGCCCATCAGCGCGGCGGCCTCCCGGTTCTCCGCCTGCGCGCGCATCGCGACCCCCCAGTTGGAGAACTTGAACGCCAGGTAGAAGGCGGTGATCAGCACCGCGGCCACGGCCATCGCGACCAGGTGCGTGCGGAACAACGTGATGCCACCGACCTGGATCGGCTTGGCGTCCCACGCCTCGCCGAGGAACGGCACGCCGACGCCGAGCCGCCGCACGATCTCCTCGGCCACGATCACGTCCACGCCGATCGTGAGCAGCGCCAGGCTGTTCGGGTCGGCCAGCTTGGTGCGGGACAGCAGCAGCCGTTCCACCACCACCGCGAGCAGTCCGGCGCCGGCGACGCCGACCAGCGAGGCGCCGAGCCAGCCCAGCGACTCGCGGGTCACCACCACCAGGTAGCCGCCGAAGAGCACCAGCGAGCCGTGCGCGAAGTTGATCACCTCGGTGGCCTTGAAGATGATCACGAATCCCAGTGCGAGCAGCGCGTAGACCGCGCCCTTGCCGAGGCCGTTCACCGCCAGCTGCAGGAACGTGTGCATCACGCGGCCTCCGTTCCCAGGTACGCCCGGACCACTTCCGGATCCCGCTGCACCTCATCGGGCGGGCCGTCGGCGATGCGGCGGCCGAAGTCGAGCACCGTGACCCGGTCGGCGATACCCATCACCAGGCCCATGTCGTGCTCCACCAGCAGGATCGAGATGCCCAGCTCGTCGCGCACCGCCCGGACCGTCTCGGCCAGATCGGCCGTCTCCGCCGCGGTCATGCCCGCGGCCGGCTCGTCCAGCATCAGCAGGACCGGTTCCACGGCCAGCGCGCGGGCGATGTCGACCCGTTTGACCTGGCCGTAGGGCAGCGCGGCCACCGGGGTGTGCAGCAGGTGCCCGATGCCGAGGAACTCGCAGATCTCCGTGGCCCGCCGGGTGTGCCTGCGTTCGGCCCGCACGATCCACGGGGCGCGCAGCGCGCATTCCAGGAAACCGCCGCGGGTGAGGGCGTGCCGGCCGAGCATCACGTTGTCCAGCACGCTCGACCCGGGCGAGAGGGCCGCGTTCTGGAAGGCGCGGCCGACGCCGAGCGCGGCCATCCGGTGCGGGCGCAGGCCGGTCAGCTCGGTGTCACCCAGCCGGACCCGGCCCTCCGTGGCCCGGTAGAGGCCGCCGATCACGTTGAAACAACTGGACTTCCCGGCGCCGTTCGGGCCGATCAGGGCGTGCAGCGAACCCGGCCGCACGGTGAACGAGACGTCCTCCAGCGCGGTCAGGCCACCGAAGCGGAGCGTGAGGTGCTCGACGCGCAGTTCCGGGATCATCCGCCCCACCTCGACAGGACGTGCTTGCGTGGCTCGGCTGCCGCCTCGGATCGCGCGTGCCCGCCCAGGTACAGGCGCCGCACGTCCTCGCTGCGGGACAGCTCGTCGGACCGGCCGGCCAGCGCGACCCGGCCCACCTCGAGCACCGCCGCGTGGTCGGCGACGCTCAGCGCCATCACGGCGTTCTGCTCGACCAGCACGACCGCGGTGCCCTGCGCGTGGATCTCCCGGATGATGGCGCTGATCTGGGTCACCACCTTGGGCGCGAGTCCCAGTGAAGGCTCGTCCAGCAGCAGCACGCGCGGTGCGGACATCAGCGCCCGGCCGATCGCGAGCATCTGCTGCTCGCCGCCGGAGAGCAGCCCGGCGCGCTGCCGGGCGCGCTCGGCCAGCACCGGGAACAGCTCGTGCACGCGCTCGCGGGCCTTGACCCGCTGCTCCGCGGACGCCGAGATTCCGCCCGCGCGCAGGTTCTCCTCGACGGACATGCGCGTGAAGATCTGGCGCCCTTCGGGCACGCCGACCACGCCGAGCCGGACGATCGCGGCCGGGTCGAGCCGGTCGATCCGGGTGTCGCCGAGCCGGACCTCACCGCGGGTGACCACGCCGCGGTGCAGTTTGAGCGTCCCGGAAATGGTGCGCAGCAGCGTGGACTTGCCGGCGCCGTTGCCGCCGAGGACGGCGAGGACCCCGTCCTCGGGCACGGTCAGGTCGACGCCGTGCAGGGCGGCGACCGAGCGGCCGTAGCGGACGTGCAGGTCTCGGACGTTCAACACGGTGGGCACCCGCCTCCTCCGATCGTGTGACCGGTGTCACTCTCGGTGGCGGCAATCGTTGATCGGCCCCCGCCCGTCCGGCACCCCCACCTGGAGAGGTTTGCCGGACCTTTGCGCAACCGTGCCCTCTCCAGGAGGGGATGTCCGCACGCCGCCGGGTGTGCGATCGTGGGCAGGTGACCGCAGAGCAGCGTGTCGCCGCGGACCGTGCCGTCGAGCACAGCGACGTGCTCGACGAGCTGTTGCGCGAACGCGAGGGACTACTCGGCACCCTCGACCGGGTGATGGCGCTGCAGGGCACCGCGCACCTGATCCGCGAAGCGCTGGGCGTGCACGCCGCGTTCGTGGGCGAGCTGGAACGCCCGGGCACGGCGGTGATCCGGTGGATGGCCGGGAACAAGACCGACGCGCTCCAGAACCTCGTGGTGCCCACCGGGCAAGGGGTCGGCGGCCGGGTCCTGGCCTCCGGCCGGCCGGTGCGGGTGTCGGACTACCTGAGCGCGCCGACCATCACGCACCAGTTCGACGCGCAGGTCGCCGGTGAGGGGCTCGCCGCGCTGCTCACCGTGCCGATCATCGGCCGTGCCGGGGGCGAGGCGGAAACCCTGGCGATCGCCTACGCCGCCATGCGCGAACCGGCCGACTTCGGCGACGACGCGGTGCGCCGCCTCGAAGGCATCGCCGAGCAGGCCGCGTCCGCGCTCAAGCTGGCGGGCATCGCCGAGTCCGGCCGGGCCGACGCGATCTCCGCGGAGCGGCGGCGGATGCAGAGCGCGCTGCACGATTCGGTCGGCGCGCTGTTGTTCTCGATCGGCGTGCAGGTGCGCAACCTGCACCAGGACGTGGCCGGTGACCCGGTGCTGGAAGGCCGGTTGTGCCGGCTCGAGGGTGACGTCTCGGCGGCGTCACGGGCGCTGCGCGAGTCGTTGCTGTCGTTGTCGGAGTCCACTCCGGAGCGGGCGCTGCCGGTGGAACTGGCCGAGCACTGCCGCTCGTTCGAGTCGCGCTGCGGGCTGCCGGCACGCTTCGTGCAGCTCGCGCCGGTGCGGCCACTGGACGGCGAGCGCACCGCGTTGCTGGTGTGCGCGGTGCGGGAAGGGCTGCTCAACGTCGAAAAGCACGCGCACGCGTGCTCGGTCGTGGTCAGCCTCGGGCCGAGTGCGGGCGGCGTGCAGGTGGTCGTTGCCGATGACGGCACCGGTTCCGGTGACTCCGCCTCCGGAACCGGGGTGGGGCTGCGTTCCCTGGCCGAACGGGCGGCGCGGATGGGCGGGCGGGTGAGCCTGGTCCGGGACGAGGACGGCGGCTGCACGCTGCGGGCCTGGGTGCCCGAGGTGCCATGACCGCGACGGTCCTGGTGGTCGACGACCACCCCGTGGTCCGCGACGGGGTCACCCTGTTGCTGCGGGCCGAGCCGTCGCTGGAGCTGATCGGCAGCGCGGAGTCCGGCCGGGGTGCGCTCGCCCAGGTCGGACTGCTGCGGCCGGATCTCATCCTGCTCGACCTCCGCTTGCCGGACATGCTCGCGCCCGAGGTCATCGCCGGGCTGCGGCAGGTCCACCCGTCCGGGCGGATCGTGGTGTTCACCGCGCACGGTGATCACCAGGGGTTGCTGGCGGCGCTGGACGCGGGGGCGCACGGGTGCCTGCTCAAGGACGTGACCGGCACCGACCTGGTGTCGGCGCTGCGGCGGGTGCTGCGCGGGGAGCGGGTGGTGGACCCGCGGATCATGCCCGACCACCCGTCGCGGTCCGATGCGCTGGCGCGCAGCGGCCTGACCCGGCGGGAGTACGAGGTGCTGCGGCTGGCCGCCCAGGGGCAGACCAACCCGGAGATCGCGGACACCACCGGCCTGACCCGGAACACGGTGAAGACCTACCTCCAGTCGGCACTGCACAAACTGGGGGCGCGCAACCGGGTGGAGGCGATCGGGAAGGCGTCGGAGGCCGGGTTGCTGTGATTCCGGGGCGGCGTTTCACCCGGTGCGACGGCTTCGGCACGAGGAAACCCCGTGATCAGCAGTGGATCCGCAGCCGCACGACCATCGTTTCCGGGGCCAGCTCGTCGAGGTAGGAGTTGGCGAACTCGACGTACCCCATCCCGGCCCGGGGCACCTGGTCGTCGTGGTAGATCCACGTACCGTCCAGGGTCAGCAGGTTCTCCGTGGCGACCACCCGCTTCGGGGTTCGCTGGTTGAACGGGATGCCGAACTGCGACGCCAGCCGCGCGGCGCGGGTGCGCATACCCGCGAAGTCGAGCAGTCCCCGCGGGCCCCCGTCGCACGTCCCGGGAACCCACTCGCGCGGCTCGCCGAAGGAGTCCACCAGCGCCCGGACCAGGCGCGGATCGTCCTCGTGACCGGGGTGCACGTCGAACACGTCGCCGGACCGGCCGATCCACCAGTGGTCCCACTCGCCCTCGCGCGGGGCCGGGTCACCGTTCATGTCGAACGGGGCCATCGCCTCCTCGAGCGCGGCCCGCAGGTCCCGGTGCGCGTCGGGCGGCAGGCAGACGGTGACCAGCTCGTGCGCCATGTGGTCGAACCTTACCGTGGCGGCCACCGGGTTCCCGGCAGCCGCCACGGCGGTCCCGCTACGGCAGGAGCAGGAACGCGAGCCCGTTCGGCACCCCCAGCCCGGTCACGTCGTCGTACCCGGGCGTGGTGTGGATCGACAGGTCCGGCCAGTCGAGATCACGCGCCGAGGTGACCAGGCCACCCGAGGCGTCCACCGAGTTGACGTAGTCGACCCGCATCACCGCCGCGTCGACGTGCTGCACGTCCCGCACCGCCGGGGTGCGCGCGGCCACCTGGTAGAGCACCGGGTTGACGAACCCGTGGTGGAACCCGGTCAGGCTGTCCGACACGGCCATGATCCCGGCGAGCACCGGCGACGCAAGGCTCGTGCCGCCGATGCGGTACTGGTCGTAGTGGACGCCGTCGGGGAAGGTCTGCGTCTGCCCGATCAGGAAACCGGTGTTCGGGTCGCCGACCGCGGAGATGTCCGGCACCACCCGGCCGCGCGCCTTGCCGTGCTGGTTCTGCGCCGCGAGCGCGTCCGGCACGACACCCTTCTGGTAGAACGGCTCGTCGAACAGCACGCTCGTGCCGCCGCCGGAACCGGAGGTGTAGGCACCCGGGTAGGGCGGGGTGTACGCGCCGCCCGTGAGCGTGCTCTTGCCGGTCTCCCAGCCGGTTTCGAACACCGTCCGGCCGTCCTTGCCGATCGCGAGGCTCGTCCCGCCGACCGCGGTCACCCACGAGTCCGACGCCGGGAAGTCCGCCGACGGCGCGCCGAGCCGCGCGGCCTCGTCGCCGTTGTCGCCGGACGAGAAGTACACGCCGATGCCCTCAAGCGCCGCCTGTTGTGCGATCTGCGTCCACACCCGCACTTCGGCGGCCGGGATGTCCTCACCCGCGTCGCCGTAGGAGTTGGAGATGATGTCCGCGCGGTGCCCGGCGACGATCCAGTTCAGGGCCTCGTCGAGCGACGCGTCCTGGCAGTCGGATCCGCCGACGTAGAGGATCTTCGCCCCCGGCGCCATCGCGTGCACCGCCTCGACGTCCAGCGTCTGCTCGCCGTACCAGCCCGCCGCGTCGCACTGGTCCGGCGGCTCCTGGTCGACGTTGGCCGGGAAGACCTGCTGCGCGAACTGCGACGGCCGCAGCGGGTGCCCCGGGTCGTTGCGGCGCGCGTACTCTGCTGCGTCCGCGTACAGCGTCGGTGAAGCGAACGCGTCCACGATCGCCACCGTCGTGCCGGTGCCGTCCGCGCGCACCCCGTCCACCCCGTAGGCCGACCGCAGCTGGGCGGGCGTGTAGCCGCACGGCGCGTAGGGCCGCTGCAGGCCGTGGTACGCCGGGTCGGTTGTGTCGATCTTCTCGCCGTAGTAGGCGCTGCACGGCCGGGCGTTGCGGAAGCCCGCCGGCGGCGGCACGTCGGACGGCGAACCGTCCGTGATGGCCGGCTTCATCAGCGCTGTGGCCTGGTCGACGCCGATCACACCGAGCACGTCGGCGGACAGCGCGGCGGGCACCGACAACTCCCGGTCCGCGGCGCGCAGCACCTGGCCCTCGACGCGGTAGCGCGCCAGATCCACGCCGAACGCCTGCTCCACCTGGCCGGTGGTGCCGGTGGCTTCGACGTAGGCCCGGTTCGGCGGGATGTCGCCGATCGCGAACCCGCTGCCGGACAACCAGTCCCGCACCGCACCGAGCGTGGCGTCGCTCGCCGCGAACCGGTCGCGCACCTGGTCCGGTGACAGGTACTGACGGAAGGACGGACCGGACGGATCGGACACCGCGCGGGCGGCCGCGTCCGCGCCGGCCTGGTCGCGCGTCGTCAGGTAGACCCGGAAGCTCAGCTTCGCGGACGGCGCCGAATCGGCGACCTTGGCCTGCGGGGTTGCCCAGCCCGGGTGGGACGCCGGGATCACCGCGCGTTCCTGCGCCGAAGCGGTCACGGGGAGGGCGAGCACGCCACCAGCCAGCGCGAGCGACGCGACAACGGTCATAGCTCTTCGCATTGGGCCGACAGTAGATCGGTGTCCGGAAAAAGCCAGACCGGCGGCGAATTCGTTATCTGTTTACCGAAGAAAGTCGGAAATCCGGCAAATGGGGTTCACCGCCCCAGCGGGCCCTTTTCGGTGACCACGGCGGTGACGAGGTCGGCCGGGGTCACGTCGAAGGCCGGGTTGAACACGGGTGTTCCGGGCGGTGCGACCGGAATGCCGGAAAACGTCGTGAGTTCCTCCGCGGCTCGTTCCTCGATCACGATCGACTCCCCGGACGGCAATTCCGGGTCCACCGTGGAGGACGGCGCGACCACCACGAACGGCAGCTCGTGCCGCGCGGCGGCCAGCGCGAGCCCGTAGGTGCCGATCTTGTTCGCCACGTCGCCGTTGACCGCGATCCGGTCGGCGCCGACGACGACGCAGTCGACCATGCCGCGCGCCATCGCCGCGGCCGCGGCGGAGTCGGGCAGCACCCGGTGCGGGACACCGGCCGCGGCGAGCTCCCACGCGGTCAGCCGCGCGCCCTGCAACAGGGGCCGGGTCTCGTCGGCGAGCACGTACTCCACGTGCCCGGCGGCGTGCAGGTGCCAGACCACCCCGAGCGCGGTGCCCCAGCCGACCGTGGCCAGCCGCCCGGCGTTGCAGTGCGTGAGCAGCCGCAGCGGCCGGCGCGCGCAGATGCCGAGGATCAGCTCGGCGGCGCGGGCGGAGGCGTCGTGGTTGAGCCGCTCGTCCTCGTCCAGCAGTGCGAGCGCCTCGGCGAGGACCGCGTCGGGACCCTCGCCGAGGCGCGCCAGCGCACGGGCGACGCCCCAGCTCAGGTTGACCGCCGTCGGCCGGGCGTCCGCCAGGCGCGCCGCGTCGGCGCGCACCGCGTCCGGGTCGTCGTGGGCGAACGCGGCCAGCGCGGTACCCAGCGCCCCGGCCCCGCCGAGCGCGGGCGCGCCCCGGACCGCGAGCCGACGGATCGCGTCGATCAGCTCGTCGACGCTCGCGAGCCGCAGCGTCCGGTACTCACCCGGCAGGGCGACCTGGTCGATGATCTCGACCGCCCCGTCCACCCAGTCGATCGTTCTGCGCACGCCTCCATTCAACGCCATCTGGACGGCGGTGCCGACCAGGCATAACTTGGGGAAACCGCGCGAGGGGAAGGGGTACGCCCATGACCGGCCGGACGAAATACCTGCTCGACGAGTCGGACCTGCCGACCACCTGGTACAACGTGGTCCCCGACCTCCCGGAGCCGCCGCCTCCGCCGCTGCACCCGGGCACCCGGGAACCGGTCGGCCCGGACGACCTCGCCCCGCTGTTCCCCCAGGCGCTCATCGCGCAGGAGGTCACCGGTGAGCGGTTCGTCGACATCCCCGGGGAGGTGCTGGACGTCTACCGGCTCTGGCGGCCGTCGCCGCTGTACCGCGCGCGGCGGCTGGAGAAGGCGCTCGGCACCCCGGCCCGCCTCTACTACAAGTACGAGGGGGTCAGCCCGGTCGGTTCGCACAAACCGAACACCGCGGTTCCGCAGGCGTTCTACAACGCCGCCGAAGGGATCCGGCGGCTGACCACGGAGACCGGCGCCGGGCAGTGGGGCAGCGCGCTGGCGTTCGCGTGCGCCACGTTCGGGCTGGAGTGCGAGGTGTGGCAGGTGCGCGCCTCCTACGACCAGAAGCCCTACCGCAAGATCATGATGGAGACGTTCGGGGCGACCGTGCACCCGAGCCCGTCCAAGGAGACCGCGGCCGGCCGCGCCGTGCTGGAGAAGGACCCGGATTCCACCGGCAGCCTGGGCATCGCGATCAGCGAGGCCGTCGAGCAGGCGGCCGCCGACCCGGACACCCGGTACGCGCTGGGCAGCGTGCTCAACCACGTGCTGCTGCACCAGACCGTGATCGGGGAGGAGGCGCTGCTGCAGTTCGAGCAGGCCGGTGACACACCGGACGTGATCGTGGGTTGCACCGGTGGCGGGTCCAACTTCGGCGGGCTGGTGTTCCCGTTCCTGCGGGAGAAGCTGGCCGGGAAGATCGCGCCGGTGATCCGGGCCGTCGAGCCGGCCGCGTGCCCGTCGCTGACCCGCGGCCGCTACGCCTACGACTTCGGTGACACCGCGGGGCTGACCCCGCTGCTGAAGATGCACACGCTCGGGCACGACTTCGTCCCGGACCCGATCCACGCCGGCGGTCTGCGCTACCACGGCATGTCGCCGCTGCTGTCGCACATCCACGAGCTGGGCCTGATCGAGGCGATGGCGGTCGGGCAGCAGGAGTGCTTCGCGGCCGGGGTGGCCTTCGCGCGGTCGGAAGGCATCATCCCGGCACCGGAGCCGACGCACGCGCTGGCGGCGTGCATGCAGGAGGCGTTGCGCTGCAAGGAGACCGGCGAGGAGAAGGTCATCCTGACGGCGTTGTGCGGGCATGCGCACCTCGACCTGCCCGCGTACGCGGCGTACCTGGCCGGGCGGATGATCGACAACGAGCTGCCCGAGTCCGTGCTGGCCGAGTCGCTGGCGGGGCTGCCGTGACCGACGAGCACGCGTCCCTGACCTACACCTCCTACCTGGCGCTGGACGAGGTGCTGGGCGCCCAGCGCCCCCGTTCCGCCGAGCACGACGAGATGCTGTTCATCGTCATCCACCAGGTGTACGAGCTGTGGTTCAAGCAGATGCTGCACGAACTGGCGTACCTGCAGGACAAGCTCGCCGCCGGGGACACGCCGCACGCGACCCGCACGCTTCGCCGCGTGCTGACGATCCTGAAGGTCGTGGTCGCGCAGATCGACGTGCTGGAAACCATGACGCCGACCCAGTTCACCAGTTTCCGCACCCGGCTGGACGCGGCGAGCGGTTTTCAGTCGGCGCAGTTCCGCGAGCTGGAGGCACTGCTGGGCCGGCGCGACCCCGGCGCGTTCGAGCACTACCCGGAGGGCAGCGCGGCGCGGGAGCGGATCGCCGCGGCGATGGCCCGCCCGTCGCTGTACGACTCGTTCCTGGCCTACCTGTCCGCCCACGGCTACGACGTGACGGGTGACCAGCGGAAGCTGCTGCTGAGCGTGTACGCCGACGACGCCGGCCCGGCGACCGTCGCCGAGCACCTGGTCGACCTGGACGAGGGCGTGCAGGAGTGGCGGTACCGGCACGTGAAGATGGTCGAACGGACCATCGGCGACAAGACCGGCACGGGCGGCTCCTCGGGCGCGAAGTACCTGCGGGGCACCCTGTTCCAGCCGCTGTTCCCCGAGCTGTGGGCGGTCCGCGCGGACCTGTAACCGCGCCCGGGAGCGGCCAACACGCCGCCCGGACCGGCCAACACGCCGCCGGGAGCGGCCAACACGCCGCCGGGAGCGGCAAACACGCCGGCGGGCGGCGTGTTTGCTCCTTGGGGCGGCGTGTTTGCTATTGCGGGCGGTGGGTTGGCTGCTGCGGGCGGTGGGTTGGCTGGTTCGGCGCGCGCGGGGTGGTCGGCGTCAGGCGTTCCGGAGGCGCGCGAGCAGCGGGTCGAGGGCGGCGGGGTCCTCGACGTGGGCGTTGTGCCCGAGCCCGGGCAGGATCACCGCGTCGTCCGACAGGTGCGCGGCCGGGCACATCGGGTCGTGTTCACCCGCCGCGAGCACCACCGGGGCCCGCGCCGCCGCGAGCAGTCCCGGCAGGTCCGGCGCGCCGACGCCGAACGCCGCCTGGTCCAGCGCCAGCCGCCACCCCTCGGTGAGGCCGCTGTCGACGATCGGCGAGTCCGCGGCGACCAGCCCGTGCAGCCCGGACAGCTTGAGCCACCGGGCGGCCGCCTCCTCCCGCGAGGCGAACACCTTCGGCGGCCGGGCGGCCTGCTCGGCCGCCCGGGCGAGTTCCTCGTCGGTCCAGCGCACCTTGATGCCGAGTCCGCAAGCCCCGCTCACCCGCACGCCGAACCAACCGCTCGCCAGGGTGAGTGCCACCACCCCGCCGAGGGAGTGCCCGAGCACCGCGACCGGTGCCCCGGACGGCACCAGCGGCGCCACCGCGGCGGCCAGCGCACCGAACGAGTACCGGGGGAGCGGTTCGGACCAGCCGTGCCCGGGCAGATCCGGGGCGATCCACCGGCCCGGCCACCGCGTGACCACCTCGTCCCACACCGCGCCGGTCGCGCCCAGGCCGTGCAGGACGAGCAGCACCGGTCCCGCCGACCCTCCGGAACGCACGTACATCGCTCGATCTTGCCATGGCCTTTCCGGCGGCGGGACCGCTAAGTTCTCCCCATGGAGCGAACGGGGACGACCTTCCCGGATGCTTCCGCCCCACAACCGGAGTACCCCTCCGCGGCGCCACGAACGTCGTCGGGTGGGTCGCAGATGAGGAGTCACCACCGTGACGGATGGAGTGTTCGGCCGCGAAACCGGCCATGAGCAGGTCGTGTTCTGCCAGGACCAGGCGAGCGGCCTGAAGGCGATCATCGCCGTCTACTCGACCGCACTGGGCCCCGCGCTCGGCGGCACCCGGTTCTACCCCTACGCCAGCGAACACGACGCGCTCGACGACGTCCTGGCGCTGTCCAAGGGCATGGCCTACAAGAACGCGCTCGCCGGGCTCGACCTCGGCGGTGGCAAGGCCGTCATCATCGGTGACCCGGCGACCATGAAGACCGAGGCGCTGCTGCGTGCCTACGGCCGGTTCGTGCAGTCGCTCGGCGGCCGCTACTACACCGCCTGCGACGTGGGCACCTACGTCGCCGACATGGACGTCATCGCCCGCGAGTCCCGGTTCGTGACCGGCCGCTCCCGTGACGACGGCGGCGCGGGCGACTCCTCCGTGCTGACCGCGTTCGGCGTCTTCCAGGGCATGCGCGCCGCCGCCGAGTTCCGCTGGGGCAGTGCCGACCTGGCCGGCCGGCACGTCGGTGTCTCCGGGGTCGGCAAGGTGGGGCACATCCTCGTCGGGCACCTGGTCGAGGCCGGCGCGCGGGTGTCGATCACCGACGTTTCGAGCGCGGCCATCGAGCGCACCAAGGCCGCGTACCCGGCGGTGGAGGTCGTGGCGGACAACGACACGCTGCTGCGGGCGCCCCTGGACGTGTTCGCGCCGTGCGCGCTCGGCGGCGCGCTCAACGAAGCCACGGTGCCCGTGCTCGGTGCCGAGGTCGTCTGCGGCGCGGCGAACAACCAGCTCGCTCACCCGGGCATCGAGAAGTCGCTGGAGGACCGCGGCGTGTTGTACGCGCCGGACTACCTGGTCAACGCCGGCGGGGTGATCCAGGTCAGCGACGAGCTGCACGGCTTCGACTTCGACCGGGCCCAGCGCAAGGCGGCCGGCATCTTCGAGACGACGAAGGCGGTGTTCGAGCTGGCCGACGCCGAGGGCGTGCCGCCGGCGACCGCCGCGGACCGCCTCGCGGAGCGCCGGATGTCCGAGGTCGGGCGGCTGCGGTCCATCTTCGCCGGGTGATCTTCGCTCATCGGGGGCGGTGGCGTGGGTGGCCGGGCAGGCCACCCACGCCGCGGGTCAGCCGCTCTTGCGACGGAAGGTGCGCTTGCTGGCCGCGGGGCCGTGACCGTGCACGTGGCCGCCCTTGCCGCCGCCGCCCTCGTGCCGGCCGGACGCCTGGGCGCTCGCCTGCTTGCGGTCGAGGGCCTCGCGGAACTTGCGCTTGACGTCGTCCTCCGATTCGCCCGGTGACGTGTTCTCGGACATCCGACCTCCTGGTGTTGCCGCTTGCCTGTCCAGCCTTCCAGGTGCCCGTCTCGTTGGCGAGCTGTTTTCGTCGCGATTGTCGGCGGTGTTGACTGGCGTGCCAACACCGGGGAGTTACTGTTACGGCATGGCGAAGTCTGCTCCCGTGCCCGGCCGTCCGCGTTCGCGTGACGCGGCGGGGCTGCCCGCGGTCACCCCGGATCGCATCATCGATGCGGCGCTCGAGCTGACGGCCCGGCACGGGGTCGAGTCGTGGACGTTGCGCCAGCTAGCAGGTGCGGTGGACGCCTACCCCGCGGTGATCTACCACCACGTGGGCGACCGGGACACGGTGGTGACCGCGGTGGTCGACCGCGTCATCGCCATGTACGAGCTGCCCCCGGCCGAACTGGAGTGGCGCGACTGGTGGCGCCGGTTCCTCAAGAACCTGCGGTCCGTGTTCATGCGGTACCCCGGTGTAGCGCGCCGGGTGGCGCTCCTCGGCCCGTCGGTGAAGGCTGCGGCGCCCACTGTGGACCGTGCGATGAGGACACTCCTGCGGGCCGGCTTCGAGCACGACGAGGCGTCGATGGTGTGCCGTCTGCTGGTGAGCCAGGCGTGTCTGTTCATCTCGCTGGAGGACGACCAGCGCAAGGCGGCCGAGGTGAGGACCCAGATCTCCGACGTGTGGGGCGCCCCGCCGCCGGGCCCGGACCTGCCCGGGCTGGCCACCCTGAACGAGTCGGTGCACGCCCGGCTCTCGGACCCGGACAAGAGCGAGGACTACTTCGCCGAGCTGTTCGACTATTCGATCGACCGCGTGCTGGACGGGGTCCAGGTACGGCTGGCGGAGATCAACCCCTCCTGACGACCGGCAGAACGGGGGTCCCGCCGGTGCCGGCGGGACCCCCGTTCTCGTTTCCGCTCGTCAGGGGCAGACGATCTTCGGCTGCGGGTTGTAGCGGACGGTGCGGGTCTCGCGCCGGACCTCGCGGCCGGACTTCGCGTCGCGCAGCACCCGGGTGTCCGTGCTGGTGAAGCCCTGCGCGCCGGCGGAGGCGTGACAGTTCTCCGCCGGACCGGGCTTCTCCTGGGGCGGGACGAAGTTCGTCCGCTCACCGGGGATCGACTCGACCGTGTACCGTTTGGTGCCCCACAGCTTGACCGTGATCGACGACGGCGTCCAGATCGTCTGGATCGCGACACCGGTGCCGGAATCGTTGGTGAACTTCAGGTCGATGACGCTGGCCCCGTTCGGGCTCTGGAACACCGTCGCCTCGCGCGCGGCGGGGTAGCGGCTGATGTAGTAGCTGTGCTCCTTGTGCCCGGCGTCCTTCAGCCCGGCGAAGTAGGCCGCGTTGTACAGCGTGGTGGCGAACTGGGAGATGCCGCCGCCGACCTCGCGGGCCGGGGCGCCGTTCTCGATCACACCGGCCTCGACGTAGCCCTGCGCGGTGCCGCGCGGGCCGGTGTACCCGTTGAGGCTGAAGGTCTCGCCCGGTTTGACGATCGCGCCGTTGACCTTCTGCGCGACGGTGCGGATGTTCACGCCCGAGTCCGGGGCGAACCCGCTGGTGGTGAACTCGCCGATCACTTCGGTGATGCCCAGCTGGTTGGCCTGCTCGGTGGTCACCTTCGCCGGGGTGGTCTGGTACTTCGCCACCAGTTCGTGCTTGCCGGGCGCCTTGAGCACGTTGAAGACCGGCTGGAGCGTCGGGTTCCAGTCCACGCCCTTGCCGTCCACCGACGGCTGCACCGCCGGCCGGCCGCCCTCGAACACGATCTGGGCGTCCTTGCCCTCCTTCTCCGAGGGCTTGAGCTGCGGCGCCGCGGCCTCGATGAGCTTGTTGTGGTCGACCTTCGGCACGAGCGTCCCGCCCCCGCCCGGCTCGAAGGTGAGCGCGGCGGCGACGGCTTCGGGCGGCAGGGTCGCGACCGCGCCTTCGCCGCGGATGACGAGCGGCGTGGACACGGCGGGCCGGACGAACCCGTCGAGGGTGGCCTGCACGGCGTCGGTGGTGACCTGCACGGGCGTGGTGGTGACGGGGAGGGTCAGCGTCTGCCCGGCGGCCCAGTGGCTCAGCACCTCGTTCTTGGCGCCGGCGGCATCGAGCTGCTGGCCAGGCTGCGGCGTCACGGCGACGGGCTTCGCACCTTCGAAGCGGATCGTGCCCTCGGTGGGCGGCCGGTCGGTGCGAGCACGGAGCTGTTCGACGGCCGCGGTGAGCCTGTCCTCGTCGGCGTGGGTGACGACGCCGACTTCGCGGTCGGTGAAGAGGGACGCGACGCGGGTGAACGGGTTGAGTGGCTGGTCCCCGGCTTGGTCCAATGTGGACTGCCAGTCGAGGCTGAGTCCGGCGCTGCCCGGGTCGATGGCCGCGGTGATGTCGCCGGCCCGGACCGCGACGGGCTCGGTCAGCCTGGGCTCGATCTCCGCGCGCAGCTTGTCCTCGGCCGCGCTGCGCTTGAGGCCACCGACGTCGACTCCGGCGACGGTGACGCCCCGCGGCACGGTGCCCTGGCTGACCAGCAGGTCGACGGCGTAGAGCGCGGCGAGCACGCCGAGCACGGACCCGGCGACGATCGCGGCGCGTTTGGCGGTCTTCGTGCGCCGCGGCGGCTCTTGCGGCACCTTCGGCAGCACGTCGGTGACCGCGGCCATGACCTCGGTCCGCTCGTCGTCGGATGTGGGCCACGTGGGCTCCTGCGTCAAGGCTCACCCCTCCTGATCCGGACAACCCGGATGAAGGTTACGGGCGGGGCGTGCGCAGTCCTGCTCCGGGTGGTGGTGCGTGGTACACCGGTGGCCATGCGGCTGCTCATCATCGCGGACACACACGTGCCGAAGCGGGCGCGTGATCTGCCGGACCGGGTGTGGGCGGAGGTCGCGCGGGCCGACGTGGTGGTGCACGCGGGCGACTGGGTGGACGTCGCGCTGCTCGACGAGCTGGAGTCCCGCAGCCGGCGGCTGATCGGCGTGTACGGCAACAACGACGGGCCCGAGCTGCGTGCCCGGCTGCCCGAGGTGGCGCGGGCGGAGCTGGACGGGCTGCGGCTGGCGGTGGTCCACGAGACCGGACCGGCGAAGGGCCGCGAGGCCCGGTGCGCGCGGGAGTACCCGGATGCGGACGTGCTGGTGTTCGGGCACAGCCACATCCCGTGGGACACCGAGGCGCCCACCGGCCTGCGGCTGCTCAACCCGGGTTCTCCCACGGACCGGCGCCGCCAGCCGGCGCACACGTACCTAACTGCGCGGGTCGACGCGGGACGGCTGCGGGACGTGCGCCTGCACGCTCTCCCACCCCGCTGAGCGCGTCCCGGTCGTTACCGCTCCGGGCCGGTTCAGCTCGCGTTTCCGGCGGCCGGTTCCGCCTCCGCCGCGGGCGGCTCGGCCGGCCCGCGGGCCGGCTGCACCTCCGGGGAGCGGCTCGCCGTGCGTGCCTCCGGCACGGTGACGTCCACCTGTTCCCGCGCGAGCAGCCGGATCACCGAGGTGATCGGCTCGACGCCGATGTCCGGGTCGAGCGAGCGCAGCAGGCCCAGCCCGAGGGTGATGCCGAACAAGGCGTGCGCCGCCTCCCGGGCGCTCATCGGCAGCTGCACGCCGAGACGACGGGCGTTGGCCTCGAGCAGCGCCGTCACCTGGTCGGTGATCTCTGTGTTGCGCTTCCCCAGGCACTCGAGCAGCTCCGGGTCGTGCCGGCAGTTGAGCAGGTACTCCGCTTCCAGCCGGATCCACTGCTGGTCGCCGCCGGTGCCCGCGGCCCACGTCGCGAAGGCCGTCAGCAGGTCTTCCAGGGTGTCCGCCCGGGCCACCGCCACGTCCGCCGACGCCGTCTTCTCCGCGCGGATGCCGGCCAGGACCTCAAGGCACAACTCGTCCTTGTTCCGGAAGTTGGAGTACACCGCGCCCTTCGAGAACCCCGCCTCCTCGGCCACCCGCTCCAGTGAGGTGCTGGAGTAGCCGTCCCGGAGGAAGAGCCCGGTGGCGGTGTCAAGGAGCCGTCGGCGCGTGTGCGCCTGACTTTCCGCACGCGTCAGTCGAGCCATGGGGCCACTCTACGACGAGGCTTGAACTGCGTTCAAGCGCGGTAGGCAACGATCGTCCGCTGTCACCTATGTGGGTGACTAAGCTGGGAGGGTCCGGAAGGTGAGACCCGCGTTCTTCAGCCGGGTCAGCAGCGAGTCGCCCATGGCGGCGGCGGGGGAGAGCTGCCCGGCCCGGGCGGGCAGCTCGTCGAGCGCGAGGCACAACGCGGACTCGGCGAGCATCTTGGCCGTCTCGTCGTAGCCCGGGTCGCCGCCGGAGACCTCGGTGACCACCCGCCGGCCGCCGCCGTCGGCGGTGAACCGCACCGTGAACCACGACTTCGCGCGCCGCTGCTCGCTCGGGCCCTCGCCCGGCTTGCGCAGGCGTTCCAGCGCCGCGCGCACCGGCGGCAGCTGCACCAGTGCGACCGCCGCGCCCAGCCCGGCGAGTCCCCCGGCCAGGACCGGCAGGTGCTTGACCGCCGCGTAGTGGCTGTAGGTGAAGTCCGGCCCGTATTCGGGGAGCTCCCGCGCAGAGGCGACCACGACCTGCGGGTCGATGGTCGGCAGCGGCACCAGCCAGTGGCCGGTCTCGCCGTCCCGTCGCGGGGTGCCGGTCACCGCGCGCACGCGCCGCCCCGCCGGGTGGTGCTGCACCTTCCGGCGTTCCCGCGCGGCCTGCCGCATCGGCAGCAGGCGCGAAGCCGCGCCCAGCGCGGAGGCGTAGGTACCGCCGGAGAACGTCGCGCCGGCCCGCACCTGGCCCCGCACCCGGATCGGCACGTCGTCGGGTAGTTGCTTGATCGTGTAGTAGACCCCGAGGTCGTGCGGGATCGAGTCGAAGCCGCACGCGTGCACCAGGCGGGCACCGGTTTCGGTGGCGCGGGCGTGGTGGCGGACGTACATCAGGTCGGTGAACTCCGGCTCGCCGCACAGGTCGACGTAGTCGGTGCCCGCCTCGGCGCACGCGGCCACCAGCGGCTCGCCGTACTGCACGTAGGGGCCGACGGTGCTGATCACGACCTTGCTCGACGCGGCAATCGCTTTCAGCGACGCGGGATCGCCGACGTCGGCGTACTGGAGCGGCAGCTGGGCGAACTCCGGGCCGAGGCTCGCGCGCACGCCTTCGAGCTTGGCCCGGTTGCGGCCGGCGAGCGACCAGCGGCAGCCCTCGGGGGCGTGCCGCGCCAGGTACTCCGCAGTGAGCCGCCCGGTGAACCCGGTCGCGCCGAACAGGACGACGTCGTAAGCCATGCCGGTCACCCTAACGGCTTTGCGGCGCCTCGCCGGACGGTCCGGACCTGCTCGCGCGGTCCCACGATGCGGTGACGGGTGGCTCGGGCGCCGGGGTGCGCGACGTCACGACGACCGAACTGTCCCCGATGTCCGGGCTGCCCCGCGCGCGCGATCGCAGCGCCGGCCGGCAGCTCCGGCAAGCCGCGGAACTCGCAGCTCAGCGGCTGGTTCCGGGAGGGATGGGACTGGACACGCGGCACGATCTGGTGGAGGCTCGGGCGCTCTACACCAAATACGGCTACCGCGAGATCGAGGCTCCGGACCACCGGTTGTACGCCGATCACTGGTGCGAGAAGCGGCCGGCGCTCGGCTGACAGGTGTAGTCGCCGGAGAACCGGGGTAGTCCTGCGCGCAACTGAGATGGTCGCGGAGGTGAGGTCGAGATGGCGGACACGTCACGGCTCCCGGCGCCTGTTGCCGAAACCTGGGAGTGGCAGCGGCACGGCAACTGCCGGAACTTGGACAGTTCGGTGTTCTTCCACCCGGACGGCGAGCGCGGCTTCGCCCGGGCGGACCGGGTGGCGCGGGCGAAGCAGATCTGCATGTCCTGCCCGGTGATCGTCGAGTGCCGGCACCACGCGCTCACCGCCGAGGAGCCCTTCGGGGTGTGGGGCGGGCTGGACGAGACCGAGCGGCGGGCGATGATCCTGCGGCGCAAGCAGCTGCTGTCGAGCGCTGAGAAGGAGCAGGAGTGCGTTTCGGTTACACCCTGATGACCGAGCAGGCCGGACCGCGGGAACTGGTCCGGCACGCGGCGGCCGCCGAGCAGGCGGGCTTCGCGTTCGAGGTGTGCAGCGACCATTACTCACCGTGGCTCGACGAACAGGGTCACGCCCCGTACGCGTGGAGCGTGCTGGGCGCGGTCACCCAGGTGACCGAACGCGTCGAGCTGCTGACCTTCGTGACCTGTCCGCTCATGCGCTACCACCCGGCGGTGGTGGCGCAGAAGGCGGCGACCATCTCCCTGCTGTCGGGTGACCGGTTCACGCTGGGTCTGGGTGCGGGCGAGAACCTCAACGAGCACGTGATCGGCCGCGGCTGGCCGTCGGCGAACGTGCGGCACGAGATGCTCAGCGAGGCGCTCGCGATCATCGGCGACCTCTTCGACGGCGGCTACGTGAACTATTCGGGCCGGCATTACCGCGTGGACTCGGCGAAGCTGTGGGACCTGCCCGAGCGGCGCGTCCCCATCGGCGTGGCGGTGTCCGGCAAGCAATCGGTCTCCCGGTTCGCCCCGGTGGCCGACGCGTTGATCGCGACCGAGCCGAAGGGCGAACTGATCTCGGCCTGGGACGAGGAACGCGGCCGGCTGGGGCAGGACGCCTCGCGCAAGTACGCGCAGCTGCCGGTGTGCTGGGACCCCGATCCCGAGGCGGCGAAGCGGCGGGCGCACGAGCAGTTCCGCTGGTTCGGCGGCGGCTGGAAGGTCAACGCCGAGCTGCCCGGCCCGTCCGGGTTCGCCGGTGCCACCCAGTTCGTCACCCCCGACGACGTCGCGCAGTCCATTCCGTGCGGCCCCGACGCGGAGCCGATCGTGAAGAGCGCGCAGGCGTTCGCCGAGGCCGGCTTCACCGACCTGGCGCTGGTCCAGATCGGCGGCGAGCACCAGGACGGGTTCTTCGACTTCGCGTCGAAGGAACTCCTGCCCGCACTGACCGAGGCCTACGGCGGCGACTAGGCCGTGTCTGACAATGCCTGTGTCCAGGGGGATGACCGCCCGGATTCCCCTCCTGCGCGGGTGTGTCCGGATGGCGCGTCCCGGCTTGGCCTGGTGTCAGCAGTGTGACCAAGCGGCTCGATCAGCGGATTCGTGTAGTTCGATGATCCTCTCGACCGTCGTTCGCGCATCCGAAAACGGCCGCCGCGGCTCACCGGTCCGCATCGGCAACAGACTCACCCCAGCCCACCGTCGACCTGGTGAACGGGCCGGTATCAGAACCTGCGGAGTCGGGTCGGTGCGCATCGGCTTCAGCGACCCCTCAAGATCGAAGGTTCCTCAGGTCGCGTTTGAGGATCTTCCCGTTGGCGTTCTTGGGAAGCTCGTCGAGAAACGTGATGGACTTCGGCTTCTTGAAGGACGCCAGGTGCGCACGGGTGTGCGCGATGAGTTCTGCTTCGGTGACGTCGGCGCCTGGACCGGTCACGACGAACGCGCCGACGTTCTCGCCCCATTCGGGGTCGGGGAGGCCGACCACCGCGGCTTCGCAGACAGCCGGATGTGCGAGCAGGACTTCTTCGACCTCGCGGGGGTAGATGTTCGAGCCGCCGCTGATGATGACGTCTTTCGACCGGTCGGTGAGATACAGGAATCCGTGTTCGTCGACGTGCCCGACGTCGCCGGTCAGCAGCCAGCCGTTGTCGATGGCGCCGGCGGTGGCGGCCGGATCGGACCAGTAGCCGGCCATCACGACGTCGCCGCGAACCCGGATTTCTCCGGTCGTTCCCGCGGGCAGTTCGGTGCCGTCGGCGTCGGCGACCCGGACCTCGACGCCGGTGAACGGCCGGCCGCAGGACCGGCGGCGGGGGTGTGCCTTGTCGTGGGGAATCTGGTCCGGTTTCATGACTGCGATGGTCATGGGCGCCTCGCCTTGTCCGTACATCTGGGTGATGACCGGGCCGAACGTGTCGAGTGCTTGCTGCAGGTCCTCTTGATAGAGCGCGGCTCCGCCGATGACGAGGCTGCGCAGCTGCGGAAGGTCCGGTGCGGAGCCGGCTCGGACTTCGTCGGTCAGCCGGCGCAGCATCGTGGGTGCGAGGAACGCTCCGTGGGTGACCTGGTTGGCTTCGGCGAGTGCGAGGTAGTCGGCTGGGTCGAAGCTGCCGGCCGCGGAGATCACGTTGACCGCTCCGTGTCCCACGGCGGGGAGCAGGTACATCCCGCTGCCGTGGGTGAGCGGAGCGGCGTGGAGGAAAACGGCATCGTCGTGGACCGGATCGACGTCGGCGTAGTAGTTGAGCGTCATGCTCAGCAGATTCCGGTGGGTGAGGGTGGCGCCCTTCGGCCGCCCGGTGGTCCCTGAGGTGTAGAAGATCCAGGCGGCGTCCTCGGGGTGCACCTCGGCGACAGGCACCGGCCGTCCGGCTGTGAGCGCCTCGTACGAGGGTGAGCCGGTGCGGAGCACGGTCGCGTCGGTGGTGTCGCTGCTCGCCGAGTCCTCGGTTTCGGGCGCGACGACGACGACCTTCGCTCCGGAGTGGGCGAGGACGAACGCCACCTCGCGGGGGTGCAGGTGGCGGTTGAGAGGCACCGTCACCAGCCCGGCCCAGAACGTCGCCCACAGCAGTTCGAACAGGTCGGGCCCGTTCGGCAGGACGAGGGCGACCCGGTCGCCGGTACGGAGCCCGAGCGCCCGGAGCCCGCCGGCCAGGCGCGCGATCCGGTCGCGGGCGAGCGCGTAGCTCGCGGACCGGTCGCCGTGGCGCCAGGCATCCCGGGTCGGGACCCGGAGCGCGCTAGCTGCCAGCAGAGTTGCCACGTTCATCGTTTCGTCAGCCTTCGGCGTTGCCCGGTTCGGGGAAGTACTCCACCGGCGAGCCCGGCGGGATGACGTCGTTGACGAGCGGGCCGCCATCCTCGCGCCACATCTCGTAGGCGATCTCCTTGGTGATTTTGCCGTCCCGGAGTTCGAAACAGTGCACGATCCGGAGGCTGATCCGACTGCCGACGGAGAACGGCAGGTTGGGCATCTCGTCGCCGACCACGGTCACGTCGGCCACTGCGTCGTCGAACACGAACTGTTCCGTGGCGAACCGCCGCAACGTGGTCAGCGAGTGGAACTGCAGGGTGCGGAAGATCTTCATGTAGGCATCGCGGACGTCGCCGGCATCGGTGTAGACGAGCCCGCGGTTGGGCGCTTCCCAGGAGATTTCGGGGGCGTAGAGAGCAATCGCCTTGTCGACGTCGTCAGGGTTTTCGTTGTGGAAGTGTTCTTGTACCACCTCGAGATTGCGCGCGATGATCTCGTCGCGGGACAGTGCTGCGTCCGGTCGCATGGTCGTCATGAGTCAGGGTTCCTCACGGCAGAAGGGAAAGGCTATTTGTTGAGCCACGGGTAGCGGGCGGTGTCCTCGCCGGCGTAGTCCGGGTCGAGGTAGACGAAGAGGCGTTGGATCTTGAAGTCGCGGATTTCGAACACGTCGCACCACGGCCCGGCGGAGGTGACTCCCGCACGCCACTCGACGCCGGTCGCGGTCGTGCCGTGACTGGTGCCTTCGACGACGACCTTGTCGCCGTCGACGACGTAGTTGAAGTACGCGGTGTGGTGTTCGATCGACGAGATGATGCCGCCGAGCTGGCCGAAGAATTCCTTGATCTTGTTGATGCCGCGGACCGTGCCGTATTTCGGGAAGCAGAACTGGGCGTCGTCGGCGAAGAGTTCGGCGACGTTGCCGCCCGAATCGACTCGCTTGAGGAACTCCAGGGCTACCGACTTGCGCTGTTCGTCGGTCATGGTGCCGGTCGTGATGGTCATTTCGAGCCTCCTTGATCGAATGAATGGCCGGGCTCAGGTGCGGGAGAGGGCGGACTTGGCCGCTTCGCGCAGCGCGCTGACCGGGTCGTCGGCCTTGTCGTGGCTGCGCCAGGCGATGTGCCGGTCGGGCCGGACCAGCAGGCAGCCGCCGTCGGTCACCTCGCGGGTTCTGGCCCAGTCGCCGTACACGTCGTCGAAGGCGAGCCGGTAGCCGATGGGTGCGCTGGCGATCTCGACGCCCAGCTCCGCGCTGACCTTCTCCGCGGCGGCGGTCCAGGCTTCGCCGCCGATGCCGGTGATCAGGGTGAACTTGCCGTGCCCGACGACGTCGAGCGTCGAGATTTGCTTGCCGTGTCGTTCGACCCAGACGTGCGGGAGGTACGCGCCGGGATGGGTGGTGGGGTGGTAGTAGAGCTCGGGATCGCGGGTGTAGGCCGGGAACGGGGTGCCGTCGTCGACGACGGCGGCCGAGGTGTAGCGCTGGCCGAGTTCGACACCGTGCGCGTGGAAGTGGTACGCGTTCTCGTCGAGGCAGTCTTCGAGGGCTTTCCGTCGCCTGCGGCCGTCGTCGGTGTCGGCGAAGAATCCGTCGATCGCCGCCCAGCCTTCCTCGTCGGTCTGGCCCGGCCGGATGCCGAGAATGGACGGCACCCGGCCGACGATGTCGGCGCTCTTCAGGGCGCGGTCGACGACCTGGCGACCTACCGGGTGGCGTTCCTGGTGGTAGCTCTCGAGCAGCGCTTCGCCGGCCTGGCCCTTGAGGACCGCGGCCAGTTTCCAGGCGAGGTTGTAGGCGTCCTGGATCGAGGTGTTGGACCCGAGCCCGTTCGCGGGCGGGTGCCGGTGTGCGGCGTCGCCGGCGAGGAACACCCGTCCTCGCCGGTACTCGGTGGCGAGGACGTGGTTGACCTGCCAGGTCGAGACGTTCTTGATCGTGACGGGGACGCTGTCGTCGCCGATGGCCTTGTGGATGCGAGGCAGCATCGCTTCCTCGCTGGTGTCGATCTCCTCGGTGTCCGGGTCGTACATGAACACCAGGACCCATTCGTTCCAGGGCCGCACGGTGATGAAGACTCCGGAGCCGAGCCAGAAGTCGTTGCCCGGCTGAGCGGTCCAGAACAGCACGCCCGGGCGGTGTGCGCGGAAGCGCGAGAGGTCGGCTTCGAGCCAGACGTTGACCGCGTATCCGAGACCGGTTTCTCCTTCCATCGAGAACCCGAGCTGTTCGGCGACCGTCGACCGGCCGCCGTCGGCGCCGATGGCGTACTTCGCTTTGATCAGATAGGTCTCGCCGGTGTGGCGGTACCGAACGGTCGCCGTGACACCGGTGTCGTCCTGGGTGATTTCGGTCAGTTCGGTGGAGAACCGGACGTCGGCGCCGCGGTCGACCGCGCCTTGCAGGATCAGCGGCTCCAACAGGTGCTGGGGCATGTTGCACATGGCCGAAGGGCTGCCCGCCTCGTAGTCGGCCTTGCGGCCGACCATCGTCCCCCAGGTCTTCACCCGGGCGATCTCCTTGCCCGCCATGCTCGTGGCCCACACGTTGTCGGCCATCAGCTCGTTGGGGACGGACACGGCGCGGACCTGTTCCTCGATGCCGAGGTCGCGCATGACCTCCATGGTGCGCTGGTTCGTGATGTGCGCCCGCGGAGTGTTGGCGGTGCGCGGATACTTGGTGACGGTGATGGCCTCGACGCCGTACATCGCCAGGAACGCCGCGGCCGTGAGTCCGCAGGGCCCGGCGCCCACGACGAGGACTTCGGTTTCGACGACTCGCATGGTCGGTCTCCTTCCCGGTCAGCCGCGGGGCGCGACGAGGCGGTGGGTCATCCGGCCCAGCCCCTCGGTCCGGGTGGTCAGCACGTCGCCGGCGGCGAGGTAGCGCTGGGGGTGCGAGCCGAGGCCGACGCCGGCCGGGGTCCCGGTGAAGATCAGGTCGCCGGGGTAGAGGGTGAGGACCTCGGAAAGCTGTGCGATCAGCACGGGCACCGGGAAGATCAGGTCCGAGGTCCGGCTCTTCTGGACCTCTTCGCCGTTGATCGCGCAGGCGATCTCCAGGTCGTCCGGGTTCTCCAGTTCGTCGGGGGTGACCACCCACGGCCCGATCGGGCTGAAGCCCGGGTGCGACTTGGCCAGGCTGAACTGCGGCACGGGCCCGGCCAGCTGCCGGGTGCGCTCGGAGATGTCCTGGCCGTTGGTCAGCCCGGCGACGTGGTCCCACGCGTCCTGTTCGCGCACGGCGCGCGCCTCGCGGCCGATCACGACGACCAGTTCTGCTTCCCAGTCGACGTTTCCGTCGACGAGGGTGATGTCGCCGGCCGGTCCGGTCAGCGACGAGGGGAATTTCGTGAACACCGATGCTTTGGCCGGGATTTCGAAGCCCGACTCGACCGCGTGCGCCCGGTAGTTGAGCGCGATCGCGAAGATCTGCCGCGGCCTCGGCACCGGCGGGCCGAGCAGCGCCTCGTCGAAACTCCGCGGAGTCAGCGTCGCGCTTCGCGCCCACTCCCGGAACTCGGCCCAGCGCTCCAGGACCGCCTGCGGATCCGGGCCGAAGCGCCCGTCGCTGTCCCGGGCGACGTCAGCCGCTCCGTCGCCGGTCACCAGGACCGCTCGTCCTGCCAGGTTTGCCAACTTCATCGTCGTCCTCCTTGGCCGGGGCGGCCGGCGCCACCCTGCGCTGTGGGACCCAGCATGCCCGCTAACTTTCTAAAATTCAAGAGAAAGAGGAAAGTTCTGGGTACGTTCTCTTCTGCTGCTACTGTTGAAACATGGCGCGATCCACGTACGGCACCCGCGCGGACGACACGTTCGCCACGATGCGGGCCGACATCCTGGCCGGGCGGCTGGCCCCGGGGGAGAAGTTGAAGTTCCCGGAACTCGGCGCCAGGTACGGCGTCGGCGTGGGGGTGCTCCGCGAAGCTCTGACCCGGCTGGTCGAGCAGGACCTCGTCCGGTCGCAGCCGCACCAGGGTTTCCAGGTGACGCCGTTGTCCGCGGAGGACCTGACTGACCTCACCGCCGCCCGCGTGGCGATCGAGTGCCTGGTGCTGCGGATGTCGCTGGCCGAGGGCGACACGCCGTGGGAATCGGATCTGGTCGCGAAGCACCACACGCTCGAGCGGACTCCGCAGTACGACCAGGACGATCCGGAACGGGTCAGCGACGCGTGGTCACGCGCGCACGCCGACTTCCACCACACGCTGCTGGCCGGCTGCCGCAACTCCCGCCTGCTGGGCATCGCGAATTCGCTGCGCGACTCGGCAGAGCTTTACCGCTCGTGGTCCCAGCAGCACTCCAGGCACCCCGGCCGCGATGTCATCGCCGAACACCGCACGCTGATGGAACTCGCGCTCGCCCGCGACACCGAAGCCGCGGTCGAGGCGTTGGCGCGGCATATCAGCCACACCACGGAAATCCTGCTCGACGGCAACCGCGCTGCCCAGGCCGACGGCGGGTTGCCCGGCCCACGTCCGGAGCACTCAGTCCGGATGACCGGCGCAGAGCCGATTGCGGTCGAGACGTCCCCATGACGAGTAGCGAGCGCGAACTCCGGTTCGGCTCGGTTCTTGACGCGAAAAGAATGCGATCCACGCTGGGGCTGGGGTCACAGTGCTCTGACCCCGTGCGGGGTGGCTCGGCAGGTGGTGCGAGAGTGCTGGAGTTCACGCACGATCGCGCCGTGTCCGGCGGAATGGGGGGCCGATGCCCGCGTACGTCATCGTCACCGTCGAGGTGCTCGACGAGCAGGCCGGGCTGGCCTATGCCCGGGTGGCCCAGCACGCCCGAGCCGGTCGAGGGCACCTGGGCGGCGCCCCGGCTGGTGATCCTCGAGTTCCCCGACATGGACCGCATCCGGGAGTGGTACGACTCGCCGGAGTACCGGCGGGCCCGGAAGATCCGCGAGGGCGCGGCGCGGGTGTCGATGTTGTTCGTCGAGGGTGCGCCGCCGGAGGGTTTCACGCTCCCGGACTAGCCCAGCAGATCGCCCTCGCGCGTGATCAGCGCCCGTAGCTTGCCCAGCGCGCGGTGCTGGGTGACCCGGACATTGCCGGGCGAGATGTCCAGCGCTTCGGCCGTCTCGTTCGCCGACAGTCCCACCGCGATGCGCAGCGTCAGGATCTCCTGTTGCAGCTGCGGAAGGGTGGCGAGCAGCTTGGTCATCCGGTCGCCGAGGTCGACGTCGAGCGCGTGCTTCTCCGGCTCGTTGTCGGCCAGCGGGCTTTCCGGCAGCTCGGCGACCGGGTCCGACCGGTCGCGGGAGACCAGGCGGTAGGCGTCGGCCACCTTGTTGGACGCGATGGCGTGCACGAGGTACAGGAAGGACCCGCCCCGGTCCTGGTACTGCGGCAACGCGTGCAGGACGGCGAGGCAGACTTCTTGCGCGACGTCGTCGGCGGAGAGGTAGGACAGGTCGCGACCGCCCAGCCTGGCCCGGCAGTACCGGACGGCGACCGGCGTGATCATCTCGATCAGCCTGGCCACGGCGCCGTGGTCACCGGTGGCGGCTTCGCGGACGACCGGGTCGAGTTCTTCTTTCGTGAGCCGTTGTGATGCCCGAGGAAATGCCTGGGGCGTCAGCCCCGGCGCCTCGGGCTCGACTCTTCCGGTAGTGCTGGGCGGGACACTCGTTCGCATGGTCGGCTCCCCAACGACAACAACGAAGACCCGTCGACCGGTCGCCGTCGGGGGCCCGCGTTTCGTGTAACTCTCGGTGAGCGGGTACTCCCTCTACGTCCCTGCCTACCCGTCACCGACGCGACTGAGCGTAATCGTAAGTGGTGCCCGCCCCGGCAGTCCAGATTTCAACTAGACGTACCCCATTCGCAGCAAGCACCCGCTCGATCGAGCGTGCCCGATGCGCGCCGCGAGCATCGACGAACAGGCGGACGCACGTGTGACACGTTCCGTCGCCATGTGACAACGCGCCGGTCAGCGCGGTGGGAAGACCCACCAGCGCAACACGGCGAACCGCGCCAGCCCGCCCAGTGCACTGGCCAGCGCGAGCGCGGCCGCCTGGACGCCTGCCGACGGGGCCGGGGTGAACAGGTGCAGGGAAAGCAGGACCACCGACCCGTAGCCCGCGTAGAAGGCGAAGGTCCCCACGGATTGCAGGTGCACTCGAAGGGGGGACGCGGCCGGGTGTCCGGCGAACGTCACGCGGCGCTGGAACTCCGTGTTGGCGATCGTGGTCAGCGCCAGGGCGAGCACGTTCGCGGCGAGCGCACCGAGCAGCGGCCGGGTGCCGAGGAAGAGCACTTCCTGCAGCCCGGTGGTCAGCGCTCCGGCGACCGTGTACCAGGCGATCGGATGTCCGGCCGGATGGGGGACGGCCGCGGCCTCCCGGGTCGCCGGCCCGCTCATCCACGTCGCGGTCATGGTTCAGAACTTACCTATGCTCAGCATATATTTGTACATTACAAGCACGTGAGCTTGATCTCGGGTTTGCCCGTTCCGCCGGTCGGGTATCGCCACCGCTAGGACCAGCAGGTGAGGAGGACCGATGAGTGAGGCTCATGGCCATCCCGTCCCCGACGCGGTGGAGAGTGATCCAGCCGCGCTGAACAGCGCGGAGGACCTCGACGAGGACCGGTTGCGCGTCGATCCGCTGGAGGAGGGCATCGAGCCGCCGGAGCGGTACCTTGCCGCCGACCGGTTCGGCACGACGCCGAACGAGCAGCGCGAAGGCGAGAGCCTGGACGGGCGGCTGGCGCAGGAGCGTCCGGACGTCCAGCCGGAGGACGTGCCGGTGGACGAGACCGAAGTCCGGCCGGACACCAGGCTGGGCGCCGACGGTGGGCAGAACCTCGGCGATGCGGTGGACCAGATGGCCGACAACCCGCCGGGCTCGGTCCCGGACGCGATCCGCACTCCGCCGGACGAAGACCCCGTGTGACGTCCATCACAGTGCATCTGACCTGGTCGAACCCCCGCCGATGGGTGCGCGCGCCCCACGCGGAGCAGCGTGACCGGCGCGCGGCCCCTACGGTCGGGAGACACGAGTGCACGTAACGCGAAGGGACTGACACGATGCTCGCTTTGACCGACGCCGCCGCCGAGGCGATCAGCGCCCTGACGGCACAGGAAGGCCAGACCGACAACGGTGGCCTGCGCTTCGCCGTGCAGGCCCAGCAGGACAGCGGGGCCCAGCTCGCGCTGTCCGTAGCGCCGGCCCCGGAGGACGGGGACCAGGTCGTGGGCGCGGAGGGGGGTGCGAAGGTGTTCCTCGAGCCGCAGGCCGCGATCTTCCTGGACGACAAGGTGCTCGACGTCCAGCAGGACGAGCAGGGACAGCTGAACTTCGCCGTCCTGCCCCAGCCGGGCCACTAGAACCGGAACTTCAGCCGGGGGAGGGCACCGCACCGGTGCCCTCCCCCGGCTGCTTCCTAGAAGTGCTGGACCAGTTCCCGGAACGAGGTCAGCGTCAGCACGCGCTCGTCCGCGTCGTCCAGGTCGTCGTGTTCGAGCACCCAGGTGTGGGCGTTCGGGATGAACACCGCGTTCATCCCCGCCGCACGGGCCGGCCGGATGTCCGACTTCGGTGAATTGCCGATCATCCACGTCGTCTCCGGGGCGAGCATCCGCGCATCGGCCAGCCCGCGGTACACCCCGACGTGCTTCTCCGGCACGATGTGCACCTCCCGGAAGTGGTGGGCCACCCCGGACGCGTCGATCTTGCGCTGCTGCTCCTCCTGGTCACCCTTGGTGAGCAGCAGCAGCTCGTGCCGCGACCCCAGCTCGTCGAGCGTCTCCGCAACGCCGGGGATCAGTTCGACCTCGTGGTGGATCAGCGCCGACGCCAGCTCCTCGATCCGGTCGCGTTCGGCCTGGGTCACCGGGCGTTCGCGCAGCTTCTCGAAGCATTCGGCCAGGCTCCGCAGGAACACCTTCGTGCCGTAGCCGTGCGTGACCGCGTTGGCGCGCTCGATGTCGTCCAGGATGGCGCGCACCGCGGCGCGCTCCAGCGTCGGATGTGCGATCCAGTCCAGGTAGTCGTCGATGACCCGCTCGAAGACGACGTTGTTCTCCCACAGGGTGTCGTCGGCGTCCAGAATCAGCACCTGCCCGGTCTTGCGCACCCGCGACACCTTAGGGGGCGGCACCGGAGATGCGCACCTCATTAACGGGCGGCTCGCCGGACAGCACCGCCGCCACGTTGCGCGCCGCGAGCAGGGCCATCTCGGTCCGGGTCTCCACGGTCGCCGAGCCCAGGTGCGGCGTGACGACCACGTTGTCCATCTCCAGCAGCCGCGGCTCGACCTCCGGTTCCTTCTCGAACACGTCCAGCCCGGCACCGGCGATCTCGCGGCGCAGCAGCGCGTCGGCCAGAGCGGCCTCGTCCACGACCGGTCCGCGGGTGGTGTTGATCAGGAACGCGGTGTGCTTCATCGCGCCGAGGGCCTCGGCGTCGATCAGGTGCCGCGTCTCCGGGGTGAGCGGGCAGTGCAGCGACACGACGTCCGCGGTGGTGAGCAGGTCGCGGAACGGGAGGCGCTCGGCGTGCAGGCCCGATTCCACCTCCGGCCGCGCCCGCGACCGTCCGTTGTAGACGATTCGCATGCCGAACGCGCGGGCGCGGTGGGCCACCGCCTGGCCGATCTGCCCCAGCCCGACCACGCCGAGGGTCTTGCCCTGCAGCCCGGCGCCGAGCATGAACCCGAGGTGGAACGACCACGGCCGGCGCGCCCGCAGCAGCCGTTCGCCCTCGCCGATCCGCCGGGTCACCGCGAGCAGCAGGGCGAACGCGAGGTCCGCGGTGGCGTCGGTGAGCACGTCGGGCGTGTTGGTGACTGCGACACCCCGCCCGGCCAGCGCCGGCACGTCGATGTTGTCGTAGCCGACCGCGACGTTCGCCACGACCTTCAGCTGCGGCCCGGCCGCCTCGGCGACGGCGCCGTCGATGCGGTCGTGCAGCATGCTGACCACCGCGTCCGCGCCGCGCACGGCCTTGCGCAGCTCGTCGGGCGTCAGCGGGCGGTCCTCGCCGGACACCCACACCTCGCCGGCTTCGCGCAGCACCACCAGTGCCGCCTCCGGAACCTGCCGCGTCACCACGATTCGCATGGCCCCACTGTCGCAGCCCCGGGGTCGGGCGGCGACCGCTACCGCGGGTCCATCCCGCCCGGGCCGCCCTCGCCCTCGGGCTCGGCCTCGTCGGTGCCGACCTGGGGGTCCTGATCGCGGTAGGTGGGTTCGCTGTGCTCGCCGCCGACGTCCGCGTCCTGCTCTTCGCTCTCGGCGGTGACGGGATCTATCTCGGGTCCGCTCATGCCTCCACTCTTCCTTGCACCGCCCCGGTCGGCCAGCTATGTTCATATGAAGAACTTGTGTGCGTAATGCGAACACATCGAGTGAACGAGAGCAGCGCAATGGCCGAGACAACGTCGCTCCGTGATGCCGTCGCCCAGCTGGTGCACGACGGGGACACGGTCGCCCTCGAAGGGTTCACCCATCTGATTCCGCACGCCGCGGGCCAGGAGATCATCCGCCAGCGGCGCCGGGACCTCACGCTGGTCCGGATGACCCCGGACATCGTCTACGACCAGCTCATCGGTGCCGGGTGCGCCAAGAAGCTGATCTTCTCCTGGGGTGGCAACCCCGGCGTGGGCTCGCTGCACCGCTTCCGCGATGCCGTGCAGAACGCCTGGCCGGCGCCGCTGGAGATCGAGGAGCACAGCCATGCCGGCATGGCCAACCGCTACGTCGCCGGTGCCTCCGGTCTGCCGTTCGCGGTCCTGCGCGGCTACCGCGGCACGGACCTGCCCAGGCACACGGACACCATCAAGACCATCACCTGCCCGTTCACCGGTGAGGAGCTGGCCGCGGTCCCCGCCCTCAACCCGGACGTCTCGATCATCCACGCGCAGCGCGCCGACCGCGCCGGCAACGTGCAGATGTGGGGCCTGGTCGGCGTGCAGAAGGAAGCGGTGCTCGCCGCTCGGCGCAGCCTGGTCACCGTCGAGGAGATCGTCGACGAGCTGACCCCGGTGCCCGGTCAGGTCATCCTGCCGGCCTGGGCCGTCACCGCGGTCGCGGAGGTGCCCGGCGGGGCGCACCCGTCCTACGCCGCGGGGTATTCCGAGCGCGACAACGACTATTACGCGTATTGGGATTCCATTGGGCGGGAGAGGGACTCGTTCCAGCGGTGGCTGGACGAGAAGGTGTTCAGCCAGGAGGTGGCGAAGTGACCGCGACGGCCGAGCGGGCGTACACGTCCGACGAAATGATGTCGGTGGCCGCGGCCCGCGCCCTGTCCGGCGGGCAGCGCGTGTTCGTCGGCATCGGCCTGCCCTCCACGGCAGCCAACCTCGCCCGCCGCACGCACGCCGGGGACCTCGTGCTGGTCTACGAGTCCGGCACCCTCGGCTCCAAGCCCACCCGGCTGCCCGCCTCGATCGGCGACGGCATCCTCGCCGACACGGCGGACGCCGTCATCAGCGTCCCCGAGGTGTTCAACTACTGGCTGCAGCCCGGCCGCATCGACATCGGCTTCCTCGGCGCGGCCCAGCTGGACCGGTTCGGCAACATCAACACCACCGTCATCGGTCCCGACTACGCCAGCCCGAAGGTGCGGCTGCCGGGTGCGGGCGGTGCGCCGGAGATCGCCGCCAACTGCCGCGAGGTCTACGTCGTGGTGCGGCAGAGCAGGCGCAGCTTCGTCGAGCAGGTCGACTTCATCACCTCCTTCGGCCACGGCCGGGGCAAGGGCGACCGGGAGAAACTGGGCCTGCCCGGGGCCGGTCCGACGCTGGTGATCACCGATCTGGGCGTGCTGCGTCCCGACCCGGAGACCGCCGAACTCGTGCTGACCCAGATCCACGAGGGCGTCACGGTCGAGCAGGTCAGGGCGGCGACCGGCTGGGACCTGACGGTCGCGCCGGAGCTGACGACCACGCCGCCGCCCACCGAAGCCGAGCTGACGGCCCTGCGCGAGCTGAAGGCGGCACGGTGACACCGAACAACGCGACCGGCGCATTCGTCCTCGACGCCGTCCGGACCCCGTTCGGCCGTTACGGCGGCGCACTCGCCGGGGTCCGTCCGGACGACCTCGCCGCGCACGTGCTGCGTGCGCTCGCCGCCCGCACCGGCCTCGACCCGGCGGACGTCGACGAGGTCGTGCTCGGCGACGCGAACCAGGCCGGCGAGGACAACCGCAACGTGGCCCGCATGGCGGCGCTGCTCGCGGGCTGGCCCACCTCGGTGCCCGGCACCACGGTGAACCGGCTGTGCGGGTCCGGCCTGGACGCGGTCATGCAGGCCAGCCGCACCATCGCGACCGGCGACGCGTCCCTGGTCGTCGCCGGTGGGGTGGAGTCGATGAGCCGGGCGCCGATGATCCTGCTCAAACCCGAGAAGGCGTACGCGGCCGCGAACCAGACGTTGCACTCCAGCACGCTCGGCTGGCGCATGGTCAACCCGGAAATGCCCGGGCAGTGGACGATCTCGCTCGGGGAGAGCACCGAGCGGCTGGCGGAGAAGTACGGCATCACACGCGAGGCCCAGGACGAGTTCGCCCTGCGCAGCCACCGCAACGCGGCGACGGCGTGGGACGCCGGCTTCTACGACGACCACGTCGTCCCCGTGCCCGGCACCGGCCTGACCCGCGACGAGGGCATCCGCCCCGACTCGACGCCGGAGAAGCTCGCCGAGCTCAAGCCCGCCTTCCGCGCCGAGGGCACCATCACCGCCGGCAACGCCTCGCCGCTCAACGACGGCGCCTCCGCCGTCCTGCTCGGCAACCAGGCCGCGGCCGACCGGCTCGGCATCACGCCGCTGGCGCGCATCGCCGGGCGCGGTGCGGCCGGCGTGGATCCGGACGTGTTCGGCATCGGCCCGGTGCGCGCGGCGGAGATCGCGCTGGAGCGGGCCGGGATCGGCTGGGATCAGCTGGCCGCGGTCGAGCTGAACGAGGCGTTCGCCGCGCAGTGCCTGGCCTGCTTCGCCGACTGGCCCGAGCTCGACCCGTCGATCGTGAACGTCAACGGCGGCGCGATCGCGATCGGCCACCCGCTGGGTGCCTCCGGTGGCCGGGTTCTCGCGTCGCTGGCCCACGAGCTGCGCCGCCGCGGCGGCGGTTACGGCCTGGCGGCCATCTGCATCGGCGTGGGCCAGGGGCTCGCGGTCGTGCTGGAAGCGTGAGGAGAAAGGAAGACCGTGTCATGGCAGCACCGACGGGCAACAAGCTGATCCTGCCGCGATACCGGCGGGACCCGGAGGGCACGCACCCGCCGCTGGACTCGCCCGGATACCGGTCGACGGCGCTGCGGCACCCGAAACAGCCGCTCGTGCTGCTGCCGCAGATGCTCACCGAGATCACCGGCCCGCTGCTCGGCCCGGGCCGGATCGGTGAGCTCGACAACGACCTGACCCGCCAGCACGCCGAGGAGCCGCAGGGCCAGCGGATCCTGGTGCACGGCCGCCTGCTGGACGGCGACGGGCGCGGCATCCCGGACTCGCTCATCGAGATCTGGCAGGCCAACGCGGGCGGCCGCTACCGGCACATCGGCGACAACTGGCCGGCCCCGCTGGACCCGAACTTCGACGGCGTCGGCCGCACCGTCACCGACGCCGACGGCCGGTACGAGTTCACCACCATCAAGCCGGGTGCCTACCCGTGGAAGAACCACGACAACGCCTGGCGGCCCGCGCACATCCACTTCTCGGTGTTCGGCCAGGCGTTCACGCAGCGCCTGGTGACGCAGATGTACTTCCCGGACGACCCGCTGTTCTTCCAGGACCCCATCTTCAACTCGATCCCGGACGAGAAGGCGCGGCAGCGGATGATCTCCCGCTTCGACTACCGCCGCACCACCGACCACTGGGCGCTGGCCTTCGAGTTCGACATCGTGGTCCGCGGGCGTGAGCAGTCCGTCTTCGAGAACGAGGAAGAGGAAGAATGACGACCCCGTCGCAGACCGTCGGCCCCTACCTCGCGATCGGCCTGCCCTGGGCGGACGGCCCCACCGTGGTGCCCGAGGGCACCCCGGGCGCGGTGTGGATCCGGGGCACCGTCACCGACGGCGCGGGCAACCCGATCCCGGACGCGATGATCGAGACCTGGCAGGCTGATCCGCAGGGCCGCTTCGACCACCCGGACGACCCGCGTGGCCGGGTGCCCGGGTTCCGCGGCTTCGGCCGGTGCCCGACCGAACCGGACGGCAGCTACGCGATCCTGACCCTGGTGCCGGGCGCGATCCCGGGCGAGAGCGGGTCGATGCAGGCGCCGCACATCGACGTGTCGGTGTTCGCGCGCGGACTGCTCAACCGGGTCGTCACCCGCATCTACTTCCCGGACCACGCCGAGGCCAACGCCGCCGACCCGGTGCTGAACGCGGTTCCCGCGGAGCGGCGCGGCACGCTGATCGCGGAACGGACCGCGGACGGGTACCGCTTCGACGTGCGGTTGCAGGGCGCGGCTGAGACAGTGTTCTTCGATGTCTGAGCTGTTCGACCCCATGCTGGCCGCCGGGCCGGTCCGCGCCGAGGTGTCCGACGCCGCGTGGTTGCGGGGTCTGCTCGAGGCGGAGGCGGCGCTGGCCGCTGCGGAGGCGGACGCGGGCGTGATCCCGCGGGAGCACGCGGACCGGATCGCGGCGGTGGTCCGGGACAGCAGCTTCGATGCCACGGCGATCGGAGAGAAGTCCGTGGGCGTGGGCAACCCGGCCGCGCCGCTGGTGCGGGAGCTGACCGCGCAGGCTGGCGGCGAGGCGGGCCGGGTGGTGCACCTCGGTGCGACCAGTCAGGACATTGTGGACACCGCCGCGATGCTGGTGTCCCGGCGTGCCTCGGCGGTGCTGCTCGACGAGGCCGCGGCCTGTGCGGACCGGCTCGCGGAACTGACCCGGGAGCACGCCGGGACCGTCCAAGCGGGACGGACGCTGCTGCAGCAGGCGCTGCCGGTGACGTTCGGGTTCCAGACCGCCGGCTGGCTGTCCGGGCTCGACGCGGCGGCCGACCGGTTGCGCGCGCAGCGGTTCGCCGTGCAGCTGGGCGGTGCCACCGGCACACTCGCGTCGCTCGGCGAGCGGGGCCCGGCGGTGCTGGCCGCGTTCGCGCGGCGCCTCGGGCTGGACGAACCGGTCCTGCCCTGGCACACCGAGCGCACCCGGATCGCCGAGCTGGCCGCCGCGCTCGGCGAACTGTCCGGAGTGGTCGCCGGGATATCGCGGTCGCTGGTGCTGCTGGCCCAGACCGAGGTTGCCGAGGTGGCCGAGGTGGCCGAGGGCAGCGGCGGTTCGTCGACCCTGCCGCACAAGCGCAACCCGGTCGCCGCGGTCGCCGCGAACGCCGCCGCCCAGCAGGCGCCGGGGCTGGTCGCGACCCTGCTCGGCGCGATGGCGCAGGAACACCAGCGCGCCGCCGGGTCGTGGCACGCCGAGTGGCGCCCGCTCACCGAACTGTTCCGCAGCACCGGATCCGCGGTGCACTGGCTACGCACCAGCCTGGACCGTCTCCAGGTGGACGCGGACCGGATGCGGGCCAACCTGGACATCACCGGGGGCGCGCTGCTGTCCGAACGGGTCACCACCGCGCTGGCGGCCGAGACCGGCCGGCTCGAAGCGCACGACGCCGTCAGCGCGTGCACCCGGCGCGCCCTGGCCGGCGAGGGTGAGCTGGCGGACTTGCTGGCCGGGGACCCGCTGGTGGGCGAGCACCTCACCCGCGCGCGCATCGACGAACTGCTCGACCCCGCGGGCTACCTGGGCAGCGCCCGCCTCTTCACCGAACGGGTGCTGGCCGCGCACGAGAAGCGGGAGGAAACGCGGTGAGGGTCCACCACCAGACCACCGGCGACGGTGCATCCGGTGAGGTCGTCGTCCTCAGCAACTCCATCGGCAGCAACCTGCGCATGTGGGACCCGCAGGTGAAACCGTTGACCGACAACGGATTCCGCGTCGTCCGCTACGACACGCGCGGGCACGGGAACTCGCCGGTGCCGCCCGGCCCGTACTCCATCGCCGATCTCGGCGGCGACGTCGTCGAGCTGCTCGACACGCTCGGCGTGGCCTCCGCGCACTTCGTCGGCCTGTCACTGGGCGGCATGACCGGCGCCTGGCTCGGGCAGCACGTGCCGTCGCGGATCCGGTCGCTGACCCTGGCGTTCACTTCGGCCCGGCCGGGCAACGTCGACATGTGGACGCAGCGCGCGCAGCAGGTGCGGGCCGGGGGCATGGCGCGCGTCGCCGAGGGCAGCATCGGCCGGTGGTTCACGCCGGGCTGGATCGCCGCGCACCCGCAACGGGCCGCGGAACTGCGGCGGATGACCGAGACCACCCCGGCCGAGGGGTACGCGTCGTGCTGCGAAGCGATCGCCGGGCTCGACCTGACCGCGGGACTGGGCAGGATCGGCGTGCCGACCCTGGTGGTCTCCGGCGCCGACGACGCCGCCCTGCCGCCGTCGCACGGCCGGCTGATCGCCGAGGGCATCCCGGGCGCGCGCTTCGAGGTCCTCGCCCACGCGGCGCACCTGGGCAGCTACGAGCAGGCGGAGAAGTTCACCGAGCTGTTGCTGGAGCACCTGAAGGGGGCGCGATGAGCGACGAGCTGTACGAGGCGGGCATGCGGGTCCGGCGCGAGGTGCTGGGGGACGCGCACGTCGACCGCGCGGCCGGCAACGCCACCGACTTCACCCGCAAGTTCCAGGACTACATCACGCGTGCCGCGTGGGGCTCGATCTGGACCCGCGAGGGCCTGGACCGCAAGACGCGCAGCTGCATCACGCTGGCCGTGCTGACCGCGCTGCACTGCCACGGCGAGATCGCCATGCACGTCCGCGCGGCGATCGGCAACGGCCTGACCGCCGACGAGATCGGCGAGGTGCTGCTGCACGCCGGCGTGTACGCGGGCGTCCCGGCGGCCAACGAGGCGTTCGCGATCGCGCAGCAGACCCTGGCCGAAATGGGCGAACCCACCGCCCAGCCACGCGACCGGTAACCCCACCCGCACCCTCGACGCCGGTGCTTCGCACCACGTTAGATTGGCGAGCATGGCGGAACCGACCGAGCGCGGCGCGCACCACGTCCAGTCGCTGGAACGCGGGCTGGCCGTGATCCGCGCGTTCGGTGCCGGCGCACCGGAGCTGACGCTGTCCGACGTGGCCCGCTCGACCGGGCTCACCCGCGCGGCGGCCCGCCGGTTCCTGCTGACGCTGGCCGACCTCGGCTACGTGCGCACCGACGGCAAGCACTTCTCGCTGACCGCCCGCGTACTGGAACTCGGGTACGCCTTCCTGTCCAGCATGACGCTGCCCGAGGTCGCGCAGCCGCACCTGGAGCGCCTGTCGGCGGAGGTGCGCGAGTCCAGCTCGGTGTCGGTGCTCGACGGGGCCGACATCGTCTACGTCGCGCGGGTCGCGGTGTCCCGGATCATGACGGTGAGCATCAACGTGGGCACCCGGTTCCCCGCCTACGCCACATCGATGGGGCACGTGCTGCTCGCCGGTCTCGGCGAGGAGGGCTTCGCGGCGTACCTGGAGCAGGCGAACCTGGAGCGGCTCACCTCGCACACGCTGACCTCCCCGGCGGCGCTGCGAGCGGAGCTGGCCGCGGTCCGGCAGCAGGGGTGGGCGCTGGTCGACCAGGAGCTGGAGGAGGGCCTGCGGTCGGTGGCGGCGCCGATCCGGGACCGGCACGGCACCGTCGTCGCCGCGGTGAACGTGTCCACGCACGCCGGCCGCACCGCGCGCGAGACGGTGGTCGAGGAGATGGTGCCGCCGCTGCTGGCCGCCGCGAAGCGCATCGAGGACGACCTGGCCGTCGCGCCCGCGCAGGCCCGCCGTGGCTGAGTGCGCGGGTCTGCTGCTCGCGGCGGGTGCCGGGCGCCGGTTCGGCAAACCCAAGGCCCTGGTCGAGCTGGCCGGGGAACCGTTGCTGCGCCGGGCGTTGCGTGTCCTGGCCGACGGCGGCTGCGCGCCGATCCGGGTCGTGGTCGGCGCCCAGGCGGAGGACGTGCGTGCACTGCTGCCGTCCCCGGAACTGGCCGTGGAATCGCCGGACTGGGCCACCGGGATGGGCGCCTCGCTCCGCGCCGGACTGCGGGCCTTGCCCGAGGCGGACGCGGTGGTGGTGCACCTGGTGGACCTGCCGGGGGTGGACGCGCGGATCGTGGCGCGGCTGCGTGAGCTGGCCGCACCCGGGGTGGTCGCGCGCGCCGCCTACGACGGGGTGCCCGGTCACCCGGTGCTGCTGGGCCGCCGCTGGTGGCGCGAGGTCGCCGACAGCGCCTCCGGCGACCGCGGCGCGCGCGACTGGCTGCGCGGTCGCGCCGACCTGCGGCTGGTGGAATGCGCCGACCTGGGCGGCGGCGAGGACGTGGACACCCCGGCGGACCTGGCTCGTTAAGCGGCGACGACCACCCCGCCCACGCCGCTGCGGCCGACGGGTGTACCCACCAGATCGACGGTGACCCCGGAGCGGACGCCTTCGCCGCACACGGCGACGATCGCGCCGGTCACCTCCGTGACCAGCCGCGCGACGATTTCGTCCGCGTCCGGGCGGGCGAAGACGCTCTCCTTGATGCCGAAGGTGACGGCCGGCGCGGGCGACTCGGCCGGCTTGCCGCCGATGCCCCACCGGTTCGGCGGCAGGCCGATCAGCCGCACGTCCACGAGGTCACGTGCCCAGTCCCCGTACACCGCGACCACGGCGTCGGTCAGCGCTTCGATCAACGCCGTCTCGCGGCCGGTGAGGTCGCTTTCGAGGGCGTGGACGGTCAGGTGCGGCATGCCGACTCTCCTTGATGACAAATCATATTTGATGACAAAGCTAAATGGCTCCGAGTGGTGTGTCAACCACCCGCCGACCCCTTAGGGTGGAAGGGGTGAAGGTCAACTCACCCGAAGAGCTGGCGACGGAGCTGGACCGGGTCGGCTACCTCGCCGACGAGGGTGTCGCCACCGCCGCCTTCCTGGCGCTGCGCATGCAGCGCCCGTTGTTCTGCGAAGGCGAACCCGGCACGGGGAAGACCTCGCTGGCCGTGTCCCTGTCCGAGGCGCTCGGCCTGCCGCTGGTGCGCTTGCAGTGCCACGAGGGCATCGACGCGGCGCAGGCCCTGTACGAATGGGACTTCCCGCGCCAGCTGCTGCACCTGCGTGCGCTGGAGGCGGGCAGCGAGCGGCTGGACGTCGACACCGCCGAACAGTCGCTGTTCACCGAGCGGTTCCTGCTGGCCCGGCCGTTGCTACGCGCGCTCAAGGAGGCGCCGTGCGTCCTGCTGGTCGACGAGATCGACCGCGCCGACGACGAGTTCGAGGCGTTCCTGCTGCAGCTGCTCGACGAGAACGCCGTGACGATCCCGGAGTTCGGTGAGGTCCGCGCCGAACGCCCGCCGCTGGTGCTGCTGACCTCCAACCGCACCCGCGAGGTGCACGACGCGTTGAAACGGCGGTGCCTCTACCACTGGCTGGAGCACCCCGACCTGGCCCGCGAGGTCGCCATCCTGCGCCGCCGGCTGCCCGGCGTCGGCGAACGGCTCGCGACGCAGATCGCCGCGGCCGTCCGCCGGCTGCGTGAGCTGGAGCTGCTCAAGCCGCCGGGCATCGCTGAGTCGCTGGACTGGGCGCAGGCGCTGGTGACGCTGAACCGCTCCGAGCTGGACGCCGACATCGCCGCCCGCACGCTCGGGGCGGTCCTCAAGTACTCCGAGGATCTCGACCGCGTCCGCGCCAAGCTGGACGCGGTCCTGGCCTAGGCACCGTCCGTGGTGCCACGGCTCAACCACCCCCTCAGCGGGCGCGGTGGGCGAGCAGGTAGGCCTGCGGCGTCCCCTCGTGCTCGAAGGCGGGCTGCCGGACCAGCCGTGCGCTCACGGAGAACCCCGCACCGGCCAGCAGTTCCGTGATGCGGTCCGGCGGCAGCCGGTAGGCATCGTAGGAAACCGCGTGCCCGTAGGCCTGCTCGAAGCTCCGGCGCTCGTCGCCCACCTGGAAGGCCAGCATCAGGTGGCCGCCCGGCACGAGGACCCGCGCGAACTCCGCGAACACCTCCGGCAGCAGCTCGGGCGGGGTGTGGATGATCGAGTAAAAGGCGAGGATCCCGCCGAGGCTCCCGTCCGCCAGCGCGAGGTCCGCCATCGCGCCGACCTCGAACCGCAGGTGCGGGTAGCGCCGTCGCGCTTCGGCCACCATGCCGGGCGAGAGGTCGATACCGAAGACGGGGAGCCCCAGCGAGTCCAGGTAGGTCGTCACCCGCCCCGTGCCGCAGCCGATGTCGGCCACCTGCCCGCCGTCCCGGCGCACGTAGTCGGCGAAGAGCCCCAGCATGGCGCGGTCCTCGGGGGTCTGTTCCAGAAGCCCTTCGAGGAGCCGGGCGTAGTCGGCGGCCACGGTGTCGTAGGCGGTACGGGTCCGGTCGAGATGAGTCACACGGCGACGGTATCGAGCACGGGGTAGTCGGTGTAGCCCGATTCACCGCCGGTGTACATGAATTCTCTGCCCCGCAACGGGTTCAGCGGCGCGCCGGCCCGTAGCCGCGCCACCAGGTCCGGGTTGGCGAGGAACGCCCGCCCGAGCGAGACGAGGTCCGCGCCCGCCGCGAGCAGCCGCTCGCCCGCCCGCCTGCCCCCGTCCTCGGGCAGCGGGCCCGGCCACGGCAGTGCCGGGTTCGCGATCAGCACACCGGGCCACTCCGCGCGGAAGAACCCGTCCTCCGGATCGGCGAAGGCGACGTGCAGGTAGGCCAGCCCGTCGCCGGCCAGTTCACCCAACAGGGTCCGGTAGATCGCCCCGGTGTCGCCCTCTTCGATGCCGTTGGCCGTGTTCCCCGGCGACACGCGCACCCCGACGCGCTCCGCCCCGATCGCGCCGGCCACCGCGCGCACGACCTCGACCACGAACCGGACGCGGTTGGCGACCGGGCCGCCGTAGGAGTCGGTGCGGTGGTTGGTGTTCTGCGCGAGGAACTGGTGCAGCAGGTAGCCGTTGCCCGCGTGCACCTCGACACCGGCGAAGCCCGCGTCGATCGCATTGCCCGCGGCGGCCGCGAAGTCCGCGATCGTCGCCCTGATCTCGCCGGTGGTCATCTCCCGGGGTGTCACGGTGGGCTGGTGGCCGTCGCGGGTGAAGATGGTGCCCGGCAAGGGGATCGGCGACGGCGCGACCGGGTGCAGGCCGCTGTTGTCCGGGTGCCCGATCCGCCCGCCGTGCTGCAGCTGGAGGAACATGCGCCCGCCGGCCGCGGCGGTGACCCGGCGCCAGCCGTCCACCTGCGCGGCCCGGTGGATGCCCGGGATGTCGGGGTAGGTCTGCCCGACCTGGTTGGGGGTGGTCGCCTCGGCGATGATCAGGCCGGCTGTCGCGCGCTGCCGGTAGTAGGTGGCCATGATCGGCTGCGGGACGCCGTCCGCGCCCGCACGCGTGCGGGACATGGGTGCCATCACGAGCCGGTTGGGCAGGAGCAGTGAGCCGAGGCGGACCTCGTCGAACAGTGTGTTTGTCATGCGCCGAAGGTAAAACCTAGTATTGGTGCGAAGTTCAAGTCCGGAGGTGACGATGCGGATCGGCGAGCTGGCGCGGCGCACCGGGGTCAGTGAACACTCGCTGCGTTACTACGAGAAGCAGGGGCTGCTGACGGCCGAGCGCACCGCGGGCGGTCAGCGGGAGTTCGCCGAGGCCGCGGTCGACCGCGTCATCCGCATCCAGGAGCTGTTCGCCGCCGGGTTGTGCAGCGCGAAGATCGCGCAGCTGCTGCCCTGCATGCACGACGGCGGCAGCGGCCCATCCGAGATCGCCGGTGAGAAGCTGGTCGCCGACCTGCGCGGCGAGCGCGAGCGGATCAACCGGATGATCGGCGACCTGCTGCGTTCGCGCGAGGTCCTCGACGAGGTGATCGCCGCGGCCTCGGCCCGCTGAGGCCGTTCTCCGGCAGCGCGCGAGCCGCGAACCCCTTGCATCGGATTTTCGCGTAACAATGGGCGGGTGAGCACCAGCGACCCACTGCCGGGTTTCGTCGGTTTCGCGACCGCGCTGCGCGTGGCCGGCGTCGACTGCGGACCGCAGCGGGTGCAGGCGTACCTGGACGCGGTCGAGCGGCTCGACGTCGGTGACGCCGACCAGCTGTACTGGGCCGGGCGGCTCACGCTGTGCTCCGAGCCGGACGACCTGATCCGCTACGACGACGCGTTCGCCCAGTGGTTCGCCGCGGCGCCGCCGGAGCCGCGGCCGGCCACGGTCCGCCGCGAGCAGCGGTCCCGCATCGCGGCCCTGGTTTCCCAGTCCGCGGGCGAGGGCGAGTCCGGCGCGGACGACGACGAGCTGCGGGTCGCCGCCACCGACGCCGAGGTGCTGCGCGAACGCGACCTCGCGGAGCTGACCAAGGCCGAGCGGGAACACCTGCGGGAGCTGATGGCGGTGCTGCGCCCGCAGCCACCGATGCGCAAGTCGCTGCGCGTCCGGCCGGCGCGGCGCGGATCGCTGGACGGCGGACGGACCCTGCGGGCAATGCTGGCCGGCGGCGGGGAACCGGTCCGGCTCGTGCACCGCGACCGCGCGACGCGGCCGCGCCGGGTGGTGCTGCTGCTCGACGTGTCCGGCTCGATGAGCCCGTACGCCGACGCGTTGCTGCGGTTCGCGCACGTGGTCGTGCGCCGCGCGCCGGCCGCGGTCGAGGTGTTCACCCTCGGCACGAGGCTGACCAGGGTGTCCCGGCAGCTGCGGCAGCGCGATCCGGAGCGCGCCATGCTCGCCGCCGGCACCGCGGTGCCGGATTTCGCGGGCGGCACCCGGCTGGGCGAGACGCTGCGGATCTTCCTCGACCGCTGGGGGCAGCGCGGGCTGGCGCGCCGGTCGGTCGTCGTGGTGTTCTCCGACGGGTGGGAGCGCGGCGATCCGGCGCTGCTCGGCGAGCAGATGGCCCGGATGCGGCGTCTGGCGCACGCGGTGTTCTGGGTGAACCCGCACGCGGGACGCGAGGGCTACGCTCCGGTGCAGTCCGGCATCGCGGCCGCGCTCCCGCACGTCGACCGCCTGCTGGCCGGCCACAGCTTGGCGACCCTGGAACGACTGCTGCAGGAGATCCGCGATGCATGACGTACTGGACGAGTTGTACAAGCGCTGGAACGCGGGTGAGGCCGTCGGCGTGGGCACGGTGGTGGCCACGTTCTCGTCCGCGCCCCGCGCGCCCGGTGCGGCGATGCTGGTCGGCGAGGACGGTTCCGCGACCGGCAGCGTGTCCGGCGGGTGCGTCGAAGGTGCGGTGTACGAGCTGGCGCAGCAGGTCGTGGCCGACGGCGAGCCGGTCCTGCAGCGCTACGGCGTCAGCGACGACGACGCGTTCGCGGTCGGCCTGACCTGTGGCGGGATCATCGACATCTACGTCGAGCGGATCGACCGGCAGACCCTGCCCGAACTGGGTGACGTCGTCGATTCCGTCCACCGGGGGGAGCCGGTCGCGGTCGTCACGGTGATCGAGCACGAGGACCCGGCGCGGCGCGGGCGGCACATGATCGTGTGGCCGGACCGGACGGCCGGCACGCTCGGCACGGACCGGATCGACGACGCCGTGGCGGACGACGCGCGGGGCCTGCTCGCCGCCGGGCGCACCGGAACCCTGCACTACGGGCTCGAGGGTGAGCGGCGGGGCGAGGGCATGGCGGTGTTCGTCAACTCCTTCGAACCACAGCCGCGGATGCTGGTGTTCGGCGCGATCGACTTCGCCGCCGCGATGGCGCGCATGGGTTCCTACCTCGGCTACCACGTGACCGTGTGCGACGCGCGTCCGGTGTTCGCCACCGCCTCCCGCTTCCCGGACGCGGACGAGGTGGTGGTGGACTGGCCGCACCGCTACCTGCAGGCGGAGGCCGAAGCGGGCCGGATCGACCAGCGGACGGTGATCACGGTGCTCACCCACGACCCGAAGTTCGACGTGCCGTTGCTGGAGGTCGCGCTGCGCCTGGACGTCGGTTACATCGGGGCGATGGGTTCGCGGCGCACCCACGAGGACCGCCTCGCCCGGCTGGGTGAGGCGGGACTGTCGGAGGTGGAACTGTCGCGGTTGTCCTCCCCGATCGGGCTCGATCTCGGCGCGCGGACACCGGAGGAGACGGCGGTGTCGATCGCCGCGGAAATCATCGCGTTGCGGTGGGGCGGCGGCGGGCGGCGGCTCACCGAGCTGTCCGGGCGCATTCACGGCTGAGCCCTCCCGTGGGTCCGTGAGTGGGCACTTCGTGCACGGCAGTTCCGCGGATGCGGTGGTGGAGCAGGGATTCGCGCGCATCTGCGGGAGTCCGGTCCAAGCGTCACCCAACCAGGACTTGTCCGAACGGCATGGACGTAGCACGCTCGGTTGTGAAGCCGATCACCCAGCTCCCACCACTGGAGGCCTCATGCGCATCACCGTCACTGTGGACGGAACCGGCTACACCGACGAGGTCGAACCCCGCACGTTGCTCGTTCACTACCTGAGGGAGACGCTCGGGAAAATCGGCACCGTGGTCGGATGCGACACCAGCAACTGCGGTGCCTGCACCGTGCACCTCAACGGGCACAGCGTGAAGTCCTGCTCGGTCCTGGCCGTGCAGGCCGACGGCGCCGAAGTGACCACCATCGAGGGTCTGGCCCGCGACGGCCGGCTCCACCCGGTGCAGGAAGCGTTCCACGACAACCACGCGCTGCAGTGCGGGTTCTGCACGCCGGGCATGATCATGCAGTCCATCGACCTGCTCGCCGACAATCCGGATCCGGACGAGCAAGCCGTGCGCGAGGGACTCGAGGGCAACCTGTGCCGCTGCACGGGATACCAGAACATCGTCCGGGCCGTGCGGGACGCGGCACAGCGGATGAGCCCCGGCGCGGGGCCCGAGGCCGAGCGCGTGGCGGGCGACGACGTCAGCCGCACGTCCGGCGCGTTTGCGGGCGGAGGCGAGTGACATGACGTCGACGATCGAACCCGAGGTCGGCAAGGCGCGCACCCGCAAGGAGGACGCGCGGCTCATCACCGGCCGCACCCGCTGGACGGACAACATCACCCTGCCCGGCATGCTGCACGTGGCGATCCTGCGCAGTCCGTTCGCGCACGCCCGGATCAATTCCGTCGACACGTCCGCGGCACGGGACATGCCGGGCGTGGTGGCGGTCTACACGGCGCGCGATCTCGACCCGGACAGCGCGATCGGCATGCCCTGCGCGTGGCCGATCACGCCGGACATGAAGCAGCCGCGGCGGCCGGTGCTCGCCGCCGACCAGGTCAACTTCGCCGGCGAGGGTGTCGCCGTGGTGGTGGCCCGCAGCAAGGCGGAGGCCGCCGACGCGCTCGAGGCCATCGACGTGGACTACGAGGAACTGCCCGTGGTCCTCGGCCTGGAGAACGCCCTCGCCGAGGGCGCGCCGCTGGTCCACGAGGAGCTCGGCACCAACAAGCAGGCCACGTGGGTCTTCGACTCGGCCGAGGCGGGCACCGGGGAGAACGTCGAGGAAGCCATTTCGAGCGGCGAGGTGGTGCTCCGGCGCCGCTTCCGCCAGCAGCGGCTGGTGCCGGCGTTCATGGAGCCGCGGTCGGTCGTGGTCGACCCGACCGGCACCCAGATCACCATGTGGTCGGCCACCCAGGTCCCGCACATCCTCAAGACGATGACGGCCCTGACGCTCGGCATCCCCGAGCACAAGCTGCGCGTCATCGCCCCGGATGTCGGCGGCGGGTTCGGTGGCAAGATCGCCGTGCTGCCCGAGGAGACCATGGCAGTCCTCATCGCGCAGCGGCTCGGCAAGCCGGTCAAGTGGACCGAGACCCGCTCGGAGGCGATGCAGACCGCGCACCACGGCCGGGACCAGATCCAGGACATCACGATCAGCGCGACCCGCGACGGGAAGGTGACCGGCCTCAAGGTCGAGCTGATGGCCGACATGGGCGCCTACAACGGTCTCGTCGGCCCGGGCGTGCCGATCCTGGGCGCGTTCATGTTCAACGCGATCTACAAGATCCCGGCGTACCACTTCGCCTGCACCAACGTGTTCACCAACACCACGCTCACCGACGCCTACCGGGGCGCCGGCCGGCCGGAGGCCACGTTCGCGATCGAGCGGATCATGGACGAGCTCGCCGCCGAGCTCGGCATGGATCCGCTGGAGCTGCGGGAGAAGAACTGGATCAAGCACGAGGAGTTCCCGTTCACCACGGTGTGCGGGCTGACCTACGACTCGGGCAACTACGAGGCCGCCACCGCGAAGGCCAAGGAACTGTTCGACTACGAGGGCCTGCGCCGCGAGCAGCGGGAACGCCGGGAGCGCAACGACCCGGTCCAGCTCGGCATCGGCATCTCCACGTTCACCGAGATGTGCGGTCTCGCCCCGTCACGGGTGCTCGGCTCGCTCGACTACGGCGCGGGCGGCTGGGAGCACGCGGCGGTCCGGGTGCTGCCCACGGGCAAGGTCGAGGTGGTCACCGGCGCCTCGGCGCACGGACAGGGGCACGAGACGGCGTGGAGCCAGATCGTCGCCGACCGGCTCGGGGTGGCGTTCGAGGACATCGAGGTCATCCACGGCGACACGCAGTCCTCGCACAAGGGCATGGACACCTACGGGTCGCGGTCGCTGGCGGTCGGCGGCATCGCCGTGGTGAAGGCGGCCGAGAAGGTGGTCGACAAGGCCCGGACGATCGCCGCGCACCTGCTGGAGTGCTCGCCGGACGACCTGGAGTTCGAGGGCGGCAAGTTCACCGTCCGCGGCACCGACACGTCCACGACCATCCAGGACGTCGCGTTCGCGACGTTCGCCGCGCACAACCTGCCCGAGGGCATGGAGCCGACGCTGGACTCCGAGGCCGTGTTCGACCCGGAGAACTTCTCGTTCCCACACGGCACCCACCTCTGCGCGGCCGAGGTGGACACCGAGACCGGGCGGGTGCGGTTGCGCTCGTACGTCTGCGTGGACGACGTCGGCAAGGTGGTCAACCCGCTGATCGTGGAGGGGCAGGTGCACGGCGGTCTCGCGCAGGGCATCGCCCAGGCGCTCTACGAGGAGGCGGTGTTCGACGAGAGCGGCACGCTCACCACCGGCACGTTCGCCGACTACCTGCTGCCCTCGGCGGCCGACCTGCCGTCGTTCGTCACCGACCGCACGGAGACGGCGGCGACGTCGAACCCGCTGGGTGTGAAGGGTGTCGGCGAGGCCGGCACGATCGCGTCCACCCCGGCGGTGGTCAACGCGGTCGTGGACGCGGTGCGGCACCTCGGCGTCAACGACATCGAGATGCCGTGCTCGCCCATGCGGGTGTGGTCGGCGGTCCACCGCGGCCGGACCGACGCCGGTGGTGTCGGCTCGGAGGCCGGTGGCGGTCTGGGTTCCATCGACGCTTCGGGAGGTGCGCAGTGATCCCCGCTGCCTTCGACTACGTCGCTCCGTCCACTGTGGACGAGGCGGTGCAGGCCCTGGCCGCGGCCGGTGAGGACGCCAAGGTCCTGGCCGGCGGGCAGAGCCTGCTGCCGGTGCTGCGGATGCGGCTGGCGGCGCCGACCACGCTCATCGACCTGGGCAAGATCTCCGAGCTGCGGGGTGTCCGCGACGACGGCGAGGCGATCGTGATCGGGGCGATGACCACGCACTACGACGTGCAGCGTGATCAGCTGATCGCCGAGCACGCCGCGTTGCTGGCCAAGGCGACCGACACGGTGGCCGATCCGCAGGTGCGGCACCGCGGCACGTTCGGCGGCTCGATCGCCCACGCGGATCCGGCCGGTGACCTGCTGGCCCCCGCGCTCGCGCTGGGCGCCGAGATGGTGATCGCCAGCAGCAGCGGACGGCGGACGGTGCCGGCGTCGGAGTTCTTCCAGGACTTCTTCACCACGGCACTCGAGCCGGCGGAGATCCTGGTCGAGGTCCGGGTGCCCAAGCACACCGGCTGGAAGGCGCACTACGAGAAGTTCAACCGGGTGGCGCAGGCGTGGTCGATGGTCGCGGTTGCGGCCACGGTCCGCACCGACGGCGACACGATCGCCGAGGCCCGGGTGGCGCTGACGAACATGGCGTCGGTGCCCGTGCGGGCCACCGCGGTCGAGCAGGCGCTGGTGGGCCAGTCCGCGTCGGACGAGACGATCCGCTCCGCGGCCGCGCACGCGGCGGAGGGGACCAGTCCCACCGCCGACGGCAACGCGGACGTCGAATACCGGCAGGAGCTGGCGAAGGTGCTGACGGGCCGCGCGGTGTCGGCGGCGCTGGCCGGGGTGTAGGCCGGGCGGGCCCGCGGCCGTCCCGCCGGGGACGGCCGCGGGCCTGGCACCGTGCTCGACGGGGCGCCGATGCCGGTCCCGCGTACGCACCGGGCGCCGGTTCCGGCACTAAGGTGGTCCGAGGGACTCGAAGCTTTCTGGAGAAGGGAGGTCGGCCCGTGCGGCTCGACCATGAATTCACCGTTCCGGCCCCGCCTGCCGAGGTGTGGAAGGCGGTCACCGATCCGGAACGCGTTGCGCCCTGCATGCCCGGTGCCACCCTGACGAAGGTCGAGGGCGAGACGTTCACCGGGACGGTCAAGGTGAAGCTGGGCCCGATCTCCCTGCTGTACAAGGGTTCCGGCGAGTACCTGGAGACCGACGAACAGGCTCGCAAGATCGTGATCAAGGCGTCGGGCAAGGACTCCCGCGGAGCGGGCACGGCGGCCGCGACGGTCACGGTGACGTTGTCGGAGAACGACGGTGGCACGAAGGGCACCGTGGCCACCGATCTGAACGTCACGGGCCGGCCGGCGCAGTTCGGCCGCGGCATGATCTCCGAGGTCGGTGGCAAGATCCTGGACCAGTTCGCGGCGAACCTGGCGGACCGGCTCGGTACCGCGGAGAGCCCGGCCGCGGAGGAGAAGCCGGCCGAATCCGGGGTGACCACCGAGCCGGCGCCGGAGAAGCCCAAGCTCGAGTCGGTGAAGCCCCAGCCCCACGAAGCCGAGGCGATCGACCTCTTCGAGTACGCCGGGAGCTCCCTGACCAAACGCCTCGCGCCGATCCTCGCCGGGGTCGCCGCGGCGCTCGGAGTGGTCGCGATCGTCCGCCTGCTCCGCCGCCGCTGACGTCCGCCGCGGCCGGCAAGACCGGGTGGCTGCTGCGCTGACACCGCGCCAGCAGACCGGAGCGTCGCCCCGGGCACCGCATCAAGGTGCCCGGGACACCGGCCGCGCACGGTGGCCGCGACGGCTGTGCGCGCGGCCGTCGCCCACCTGGCGTCCGCGCACCGCCTGCCTGCAACCACCCCGCGGCCAACCGCGCACCCGTGTGCCCCGCCACCACCGGGAAGCGGCACGGCCCGGCGGCGGTTGTAAGCGGTGTGCGCAGCGAAACGGACGTGGTGGTGATCGGCGCGGGGCAGGCCGGCTTGTCGTCCGCCTACTTCCTCCGGCGGTCGGGTCTGGAATTCGTCGTCCTCGACGCGAACTCCCGGCCGGGCGGTGCGTGGCAGCACCGGTGGCCCTCGCTGCGGCTGGACAAGGTCCACGGCTTCCACGACCTCCCCGGCCTGGCCTTCCACGAGCAGGACGAGCACCGGATGGCGTCCGAGGTCGTGGCCGAGTACTTCGCGCGCTACGAGCGCACCTTCGACCTGCCGGTTCACCGCCCGGTCGAGGTGCTCGCCGTGCGTGATGCGGGTCCCCGCCTCCTCGTCGAGACCACCGGCGGTACCTGGGCCGCCCGCGCCGTCATCAACGCGACCGGCACGTGGACCCGCCCGTTCTGGCCGCACTACCCGGGGCAGGAAACCTTCACCGGCCGCCAGTTGCACACCGCCGACTACCGCACCGCCGAGGAGTTCCGCGGGCAGCACGTCCTGGTCGTGGGCGGCGGCACCTCGGCCGTGCAGCTGCTGATCGAGATCGCGGACTTCGCGAGCGGCACCACCTGGGTCACCCGCCGGCCGCCGGTGTTCCAGGACGCGGAGTTCGGCCCGGAACTGGGCCGCGAAGCCGTTGCGAAGGTCGACCAGCGGGTCCGGGCCGGGCTGCCACCGGCGAGCGTCGTGAGCGTCACCGGGCTGATGCGCACACCCCAGGTGCGCGACGCGCAGGCCCGCGGGATCCTCACCCGCAAGCCGATGTTCGACCGCATCACCCCGACGGGCGTGGTCTGGGCAGACGGCACCGAGCAGCAGGCGGACGTGATCCTGTGGGCCACCGGGTTCCGCGCCGCGCTCGATCACCTGGCGCCGCTGCACCTGCGCGAACCCGGCGGCGGCATCCGCATGGACGGCACCCGCGTGGTCGCCGAACCGAGGCTGCACCTGGTGGGTTACGGCCCGTCCGCCAGCACGATCGGCGCGAACCGCGCCGGCCGCACCGCCGTCCGCGAGATCCGGCAGCTGCTGACGACCCGGCCGGTGGAGACCGCGGCCGCGAGCTGAGCGCCCCTGCCCGCCGCGCCGCGCAAGCGCACCACCGAGTGCCACGCGCCTGCGCGGCGGCGAACCGGGTACGCGCTGCTCAGTTGGGCAGTGCGAACACCCGCCGGGCGTTGCCGCTCAGGTACAGCTCCGTCGCCGCCGGTCCCAGATCCAGGTCCGGCAGGCGCTTCAACGCGTCGGCCGGGGTCATCATCGGGTAGTTGCTGCCGAACAGCACGCGCTCCCGGCCGCGCCCGCGCATGAACTCCACCAGCTCCCCGGGCAGCCGGTGCACCGCGTACGCCGAGGTGTCCACGTGGAAGTTCGGGTACTTCGCGGCCAGGGACAGCACCTCCGCCATCCACGGGTAGCCCACGTGGCCGCCCACCACGGTCAGCTCGGGGAAGTCCAGCAGCACCTCGTCCAGGTACGGGATCGGCCGCCCCGGCTCGGACGGGCACAGCGGCCCGGTGTGACCGATCTGCGTGCAGAACGGCACGTCCTCCTCCACGCACGTCACGTACACCGGGTAGTAGCGCCGGTCGTTCGGCGGCAGGTTCCACAGCCACGGCACCACCCGCACCCCGACGAACCCGAGCCGGATGCACCGGCGGATTTCCCGCACCGCCCGCACCGGGTCGCGCAGATCCACCGACGCCACCCCGGCGAACCGGTCCGGGTGCGCGGACACGATCTCCGCCACCTCGTCGTTGGTGATCAGCGCCCCGTCCGGCCCGTGCCACGCGGACAGCAGCGCCACCCGCACACCGGCCTCGTCCATCGCGTCGAGCGTCCCGGACAGCTGGGGCGCGCGGCGCGCCATGCCCGTCCAGCGCACCAGCGTCTCCAGCCACGGCTGGTCCATGAACCGCTGGTTCGGCTGCTGCATCCACACGTCGATCACGTCAGCCATCGTTCGTCCCTTCCTTGGTCGACATCGTGCGGGCGACCCGCGCCACCAGGTCCACGGCGGACTCCGGTGGTGGCCGCCCCTGGGCCAGGTACCGCCGCACGACCGCGTACGGCAGGTCGACCAGCACCAGCAGCAGCTCGTCGGCACTCGAGCCGGTCTCAGCACGCAGCCGCCGCACCACGATGCGCAGCGCCTCGTCCAGCGCGGCGTCGTACCGGGCGTCCTCGGCGCGGTCCTCGGCCGACCAGGAGCTCGCGCCGAGCAGCCGTTTTCCCGCGTACAGCACCTGCGCCTCCCCGGGGCGCTCCCGGCACCAGCGCACGGCCGCAACCGCTGCGTCCAGGGGCCGTTCTCCGCACAGCACCGCGAGGTAGTCGCGGTGGAACCGCTGCACGGTGCGCAACCACAACGCGGCTTGCAACGCCGGCCGTCCCGGGAAGCGGTGGTAGACCGATCCGCTCGGCGCGCCCGCCTCGCGCGCCACCGCCGACATGGTGACCGCTTCCGGCCCGCCCGTGGCGAACAGCCGGACGGCGGCGTCCAGCAGTTCGTCGGCGGTATGCCGTGGTGGTCGGCCCATGTTTGTGGAGACTAGCCTCTAAAACTCGCGCTCGACAGCCCCTGTGTGCATCTCGATGGTGTTCCACGGACCCATGGGGGCTGTCCCGGCGACGCTGCGGTGTTCATCACGGCTTCGCGTTTCCGGTGGACGGCGGCATCCCGGCCGCGTACGTTACGCCGCTGTAGACTGAAGCCGGACAACTGAACACCAGGCCGTCACGAGCCGGAGCGGGAGAGTCCCCGGGTCACTGGGGCACCGAAGGAGCAACTTCCCCGTCAATCTCTCAGGTACCAGTTACCGCTCCGCGCCAGGCCACTCTGGAAAGCAGGCGCGCGCATCGCGCCTCACCCAAGGTGAAAGCCGCGAGCGCGGTGAAACTCTCAGGTGCCGATGACAGAGGGGGAGTTCCCGCCACCCGCAGATGAGGAGCTCCCGATGTCCTTCGCCGATCGTCACATCGGACCTTCCGAGCACGAACAGGCCAAGATGCTCGCCGAGTGCGGGTACGGGAGTCTGGACGCCCTGGTCGAGGCGGCCGTCCCGGCCGCGATCCGCACCTCGGGTGCGCTGGGCCTGCCCCCGGCCTCCGAGCAGGAGGCGACCGCCGAGCTGCGTGCGCTGGCGGCGAAGAACCGCCCGATGACCCAGATGATCGGCCTGGGCTTCAGCGACACCGTCACCCCACCGGTCATCCGCCGCAACGTGCTGGAGAACCCGGCCTGGTACACCGCGTACACGCCGTACCAGCCGGAGATCTCGCAGGGGCGGCTGGAGGCGCTGCTGAACTTCCAGACCATGGTGTCCGGCCTGACCGGCCTGAACATCGCCAACGCCTCCCTGCTCGACGAGTCCACGGCGGTCGCCGAGGCCGTTCTGCTGATGCGCCGCGCGTCGAAGGCGAAGTCGTCGCGCGTCGTCCTGGACGCCGAGTGCCTGCCGCAGACCATCGCGGTGGTGCGCACCCGGGCGGAGGCGGTCGGCATCGAGGTCGACGTGCGCGACCTGGGCACCGGGCTGCCGGAGGACTTCTTCGGCGTCGTCGTGCAGTACCCGGGCGCGTCCGGTGTGTTGCGCGGCAAGGGCTTCTACGAGGCCATCGGCAAGGTCGCGAAGGACGCCGGCGCGCTCTACACGGTGGCGGCCGACCTGCTGGCGCTGACGCTGATCACCGCACCCGGCGAGTTCGGCGCGGACATCGCGGCCGGGACCACCCAGCGCTTCGGTGTCCCGCTCGGCTACGGCGGCCCGCACGCCGGGTACCTCGCCGTGCGCCGGGGCCTGGAGCGGTCGCTGCCCGGCCGGCTGGTCGGCGTCTCGGTCGACGCGGACGGCAACACCGCCTACCGGCTCGCGCTGCAGACCCGTGAGCAGCACATCCGCCGCGAGAAGGCGACCTCGAACATCTGCACCGCCCAGGTGCTGCCGGCCGTGCTGGCCGCGATGTACGCCGTGTACCACGGCCCGGAGGGGCTCACCGAGATCGCGCGGCGGGTGCACGGGCTGGCCGCCGGGCTGGCCGGGGCGCTGCGGACCGCGGGCGTGGAGGTGGTGCACGAGGGCTTCTTCGACACCGTGCTCGCGCGGGTGCCGGGCCGGGCCGCCGCGGTCGTCGCCGCCGCGCGCGCGGCGGGCATCAACCTCGGCCGGGTGGACGACGACCACGTCCGGTTGGCCTGCGACGAGGTGACCACGGTGGACGTCGTCGACCGCGTGCTGCGGGCCTTCGAGGCCGGCCCGGGCATCGCCGAGGACGCCGCCGCGCTGCCCACCGGACTGGCCCGCACCAGCGAGTTCCTCACCCACGAGGTGTTCCACACCCACCGCTCGGAGACCGCGATGCTGCGGTACCTGCGCCGGTTGTCCGATCAGGACTACGCCCTCGACCGCGGCATGATCCCGCTCGGGTCGTGCACCATGAAGCTCAACGCGACCGCCGAGATGGAGCCGATCAGCTGGCCGGAGTTCGCGAGCCTGCACCCGTTCGCCCCGGCGGAGGACGCCGCCGGGTACCGGGAGCTGATCGACCAGCTGTGCGGCTGGCTCGCCGAGGTCACCGGCTACGACCAGGTGTCGCTGCAGCCCAACGCCGGCAGCCAGGGTGAGCTCGCCGGGCTCCTGGCGATCCGCGCGTACCACCGCGCCAACGGCCGGCCGGAGCGTGACGTCTGCCTCATCCCCTCCTCGGCGCACGGCACGAACGCCGCGTCGGCGGTGCTGGCCGGGATGCGCGTGGTCGTGGTGGCCTGCAACGACAACGGTGACGTCGACCTGGACGATCTGCGCGCCAAGGCCGAGCAGCACCGCGAGACGCTGTCGGCGATCATGGTGACCTACCCGTCCACGCACGGCGTGTACGAGGAGGGCATCGGCGAGATCGCCCGTATCGTGCACGAGGCCGGCGGTCAGGTCTACGTGGACGGTGCGAACCTGAACGCGTTGCTGGGCCTGGCCAAGCCGGGCGAGTTCGGCGGCGACGTGTCGCACCTGAACCTGCACAAGACGTTCTGCATCCCGCACGGCGGTGGCGGCCCGGGCGTCGGCCCGGTCGCGGTGCGCGCGCACCTCGCCCCGTACTTGCCGAACCACCCGCTCGCCGACGGTGCCGGCCCGGACACCGGGGTCGGCCCGATCTCGGCGGCGCCGTTCGGTTCGGCGTCGATCCTGCCGATCTCGTGGGCCTACATCCGGATGATGGGTGGCGCCGGCCTGACGAGCGCCACCAAGGTCGCCGTGCTCGCCGCGAACTACGTCGCCGCGCGGCTGTCCCCGCACTACCCGGTGCTCTACACCGGGCGGAACGGGCTGGTCGCCCACGAGTGCATCCTCGACCTGCGGGCGCTCACCAAGCGCACCGGCGTGACCGTCGACGACGTCGCCAAGCGCTTGGTGGACTACGGTTTCCACGCCCCGACGATGTCCTTCCCGGTCGCCGGGACGCTGATGGTCGAGCCGACCGAGAGCGAGGACGTCGGCGAGCTCGACCGGTTCTGCGACGCGATGATCGCGATCCGGCGGGAGATCGAACAGGTCGCCGAGGGCACCTGGCCGATCGAGCGGAGCCCCCTGCGCAACGCGCCGCACACCGCGGAGATGCTCACCGGCGACTGGGACCTGCCCTACGACCGCAAGACCGCGGTCTACCCGGCCGGTGTCTCCCCGAAGAACAAGTACTGGTCCCCGGTGCGCCGCATCGACGGCGCGCACGGTGACCGCAACCTCGTCTGCTCGTGCCCGTCCATCGAAGCCTACGGGAGCTGATCCATGCGGACCCCTCTGTACTCCGTCCACAAGGGACTGGGCGCGCTGTTCACCGATTTCGCCGGCTGGGAGATGCCGGTGCGCTACGGCAGTGAGCTGGCCGAGCACCGCGCGGTGCGGGAGGCCGCCGGGCTGTTCGACCTGTCGCACATGGGCGAGATCGAGGTGACCGGACCGCAGGCTGCGGACGCGCTCGACCACGCGCTCGTCGGCAAGCTGTCCGCGGTGAAGCCGGGCCGTGCCCGCTACACGATGATGTGCAACGCCACCGGCGGGGTGATCGATGACCTCGTCGTCTACCGGCTCGAGGACGAGAAGTACCTGGTGGTGGCCAATGCGGGCAACGCGCCGGAGGTGGCCGCGGAGCTCGCTGAGCGGGCCGCCGGTTTCGACGCGCGGGTCACCGACCGCTCCGCCGAGTTCGCGCTGATCGCGGTGCAGGGACCGCGGGCGGTGGATGTCCTCGGCGCGGTCACGGACGCCGACCTCGCCGGCCTGAAGTACTACGCGAGCGTCCCGGCGACGGTCAAGGGCCACGACGTGCTGCTCGCGCGCACCGGCTACACCGGTGAGGACGGTTTCGAGTTGTACGTGCCGCCGGACGAGGCGGCGGCGGTGTGGCACATCCTCACCGACGCCGGCGAGCCGCACGGGCTGGTGCCGGCCGGGCTCGCCTGCCGCGACACGCTCCGGCTGGAGGCCGGGATGCCGTTGTACGGCAACGAGTTGTCCACCGAGCGGTCGCCGTTCGAGGCGAACCTGGGCCGCGTGGTCAAGCTCGACAAGCCGGACTTCGTGGGCAAGGCGGCGCTGGCGGAGCGGCAGGATCCGGCCGAGGTGCTGGTGGGCCTGCGCGGCAGCGGGCGGCGCGCGCCCCGGCACGGGTACCGGGTGCTCTCCGGCGGGGAGCCGGTGGGCGAGGTGACCAGCGGCGCCCTGTCGCCGACGCTGGGCTACCCCGTGGCGATGGCGTACGTGCCGGTCGCGCTGAGCGCTCCCGGCACCGAACTGGCGGTCGACATCCGCGGCCGGGTGGAGCCGGTCGAGGTGGTCGGGCTGCCGTTCTACCAGCGGGAGACGGCTACCCGGTGAGTTCGCCGCGGCGGTGCAGCTCGTCGAAGACCAGCGCGCCCGCCGCGGAGAGCCGGTCGCGGTCGCCCGGACCCAGCCAGGCCAGCTCCGCCACTTCCGCCGAGGCCACGAGGGTGCCGCGGTACTCGGCGGTGTAGCAGGCCATCCGCACCACCCCGGCCTGCCCGTGGGCCGGGGCCTCGACCGTGCCGAAGTGGTGGACGGTCGCCGGGTCGATCGACACCGACAGCTCCTCGGCGACCTCGCGCGTCAGCGCCGCGAGGTCGCTCTCGCCCGGTTCGCGCTTGCCGCCCGGCAGGTACCACACCGTCTTGCCGTGCGAGCGCGCGGCGAGCACCCGCCCGGACTCCACCCGCACCCACGTCACCTTGTCGATCACCCGCCGGTCCCCGCCGGTCATGCGGTCACCAGCGCGAGCGTGAACCCGTCGTAGCCCTTCACACCCACGGTCTGCACCACGGTGGCCTCGACCCGCGGCTCGGCCGCGATCAGGTCGTGCATCTCCCGCGTCGCGACGATCGCGGGGTCGGTGCTGCCCGCGTCGGCGAGCGCGCCGCCGCGCACCACGTTGTCCACCACGATCACCGAACCCGGCCGCGACAACCGCAGTGCCCACCGGAAGTACTCCGGGTTGTTCGGCTTGTCGGCGTCGATGAAGACCAGGTCGAACGGGCCGTCGAGGGTGGGCAGCGTGTCCAGCGCCGCGCCGACCTTGACCTCGACGATCTCGCCGAAGCCGGCCGCGTCCAGGTTGTTGCTCGCCACCTCGGCGTGCTTCGGGTCGGCCTCCAGGGTCACCAGCCTGCCCTCCGGGGGCAGCGCCCGCGCCAGCCAGATCGTCGAGTAGCCGCCGAGCGTGCCGATCTCCAGGATCGACCGCGCGCCGTGCATCCGCGCCAGCAGGTGCAGCAGCTTGCCCTGCGCCGGGGACACCGCGATCTCCGGCAGCCCGGCATCGGCCGCGGCGGCCCTGGCGTCGTCCAGCACCGCGTCCGCGGCGATCAGCGTCCGGCCCACGTAGTCGTCGACCGCGCTCCACACGTCCTGGCTCACAGGAGCCGAAACTACCGGCGCGCCTTCGGGATCACCAGCGGAGTGCCCGTCTCCGGGTCGGGGATCACCGAGCACGGCAGGTCGAAGATCTCCTCGACGCACTCGGCGGTCACCACCTCCGCCGGCGTGCCGGTCGCCACCACCGCGCCGTCGCGCATGGCGATCAGGTGGGTGGCGTAGCGCGCCGCCTGGTTGAGGTCGTGCAGCACGGCGACCAGGGTGCGGCCCTGCTCGGCGTGCAGCTGCGCGCACAGGTCGAGGATGTCCATCTGGTGCGCGATGTCCAGGAACGTGGTCGGCTCGTCGAGCAGCAGCAGCTCCGTCTCCTGCGCCAGGGCCATCGCCAGCCACACCCGCTGCCGCTGCCCGCCGGACAGCTCGTCGACCATCCGGTCGGCCAGGCCGGACACCCCGGTCGCGGCCATCGACCGCTCGACGACCTCGGCGTCCTGGCGCGACCACTGGCGCAGCAGCCGCTGGTGCGGATACCGGCCGCGGGAGACCAGGTCGGCGACCGTGATGCCGTCCGGTGCGATCGAGCTCTGCGGCAGCAGCCCGAGCTTGCGCGCGACCTGCTTGGCCGGCAACGACGTGATGACCTCGCCGTCCAGGTAGACCATGCCGCGCCGCGGTTTGAGCAGCCGGCTCAGCGCCCGCAGCACCGTGGACTTGCCACACGCGTTCGGGCCGACGATCACCGTGAACGAATGGTCCGGGATGGTGACCGACAGACCCTCGGCGACCACGCGTCCGTCGTATCCCAGCGTCAGGCCGTCACCGCGCAGCCGGGTGCTGGTGATCGGCTCGGCGGCGAGATCCACGGTCTGGGCCATGGAGGTTAGGCTAACCTACCGAGCTGGCGAACGGTACGGACCGCGCCTACCTTGGCAGGGTGTTCGACGTCACGGATCTGACTCGCGTCGCGCCGGTGCTCGACTCGCGCGCCGTCACGTTCGAAAACCCCGCCGGCGAACGGGGCGCGGGTGGCCGGGCCGGCGGCGGACGCAAGGGTGCCCCCAGCCGGGTGATCGAGGGCGGTGAGCGCGTCACCCTGGCGGACCTCGCCGGCCCGGGCACCATCCGGCACATCTGGATGACGTTCCCGCCGGACCGGCCGGCCCGGATGCGCGCCGTGTACCTCGAGATCCGCTACGGCGGCCTGTCGTATCCCAGTGTTTCGGTGCCCTGCGTGGACTTCTTCGGTTCGCCGCACGGCCGCCCGGTCGCCTACGCCAGCGCGCTGACCAGCATGCCGGAAGCCCGCGGGTTCAACAGCTACCTCCCGATGGCCTTCGGCGAGCGCATCCGCGTCGACCTGGTCAACGGCAACCCGGACCCGATCGTCCTGTACTTCCAGATCGACTACACGCTCGGCGAATCCGCGTCCGGGCGCCTGCACGTCAGCTTCCGCCGGGAGAACCCGACGGTGGCGAAACGGGATTTCGTGGTGACCGAGGGTCTGCACGGCCCCGGCCGGTTCCTCGGCTGGGTGGGCGGCGTGCGGCCCATCGACGGCGGCCAGTGGTATGGCGAGGGCGAGGTGAAGGTCTACCGCGACGGTGATCGGGAGCTCCCCACGATCTGCGGGACCGGACTGGAGGACTACGTCGGATCGGCCTGGGGGATGGGACCGCACGCGGGGTTGTACTCGGGTGCACCGCTGGAGGTGCCCGGCCGCGGACCGATCCCCAAGTTCGTCGGGTTCTACCGCTGGCACGTGCTCGACCCGATCATGTTCAGCACCGACCTGCGGGTCACGCTGCAACAGATCGGCGCCGACCGGGGCGGGCTCGTCGAGCGGGTCGACGACTACTGCGCAGCCGCGTTCACCGTGTGCGAGAACGCCCAGCCGGTGCCGCCGGTGGACGTCGCCGCGGTCATCGCGGATCTGGAGTGACCTACCGGGACTGTTCGCCGACCACCACGACCGCGTCGCGCAGCGCCGCGCGCAGCCGGCCGACGTCGAGCGGTTCGAGCACCGCGGCTTCGCCCGGCGGTGCCACCAGGACCACCCGGCCGCTGCTCACCAACACCGTCAGGTCCCGCCGGCGCCCGGCCAGGTCCCGGCAGCTGATCGACCATTCGTCTGGAGCCGCCACGTCCGTCGCCTTCCTTCGGTGGGGGTGCGGATGATGAAGGGACGACCCCGGGAGCGGCGTGTGACGCGGTGGCGCGGAAAAAATGTCCGCAGTAACGTCAGGTGACTTGGTTCACTCTGTTGGGAGGGCACATGTCCGAGCCGAAGCGGATCGTGATCGTCGGGGCCGGTCTCGCCGGTGCTTCGGCCGCGGCCGCGCTGCGGGACAACGGCTACGACGGCGAAATCGCCGTTCTCGGCGCCGAGGCCCACCGGCCCTACGAGTTGCCGCCGCTGTCGAAGCGGATCCTGCTGGGCCAGTCGGACGAGCCGGACTGGGTGCGGGACGCGGACTTCTACTCCGGGCACGACATCGACCTGCGGCTGGGCACTGGCGCGACCCGCGTGGAGCTGGGCGCGCGGGTGGTGCAGGACGCGCGCGGCGGGCGGCACTCCTACGACCGGTTGCTGCTGGCGACCGGCTCGCAGCCGCGGACCCTGCCCGTGCGCGGGGTGGACCTGCCGGGCGTGTACTCGCTGCGCACCCTCGACGACGCGCTCGCGCTGCGGTCGGCGTTCGCGGGTTCCCCACGGGTGGTCGTGGTCGGCACGGGCTGGATCGGGACGGAGGCCGCGGCCGCGGCCCGGCAGCAGGGCGCCGAGGTGACGATGGTCGACGTGCTGCCCGGCCCGCTGTGGGTTCTCGGGCCGGAGATCAGCGAGGTGTTCGCCGGCCTGCACACCGAGCACGGCGTGCAATGGCGGCTGGGCAGCGGGATCACCGAGCTGACCGGCGGCCCGAGCGGGGTGACCGGGGTGCGGCTGGCCGACGGGAGCGAACTGCCCGCCGACGTGGTGCTGGTCGCCGTCGGCGCGGTGCCGCGCGTCGATCTCGCGCACGCCGCCGGACTCGAACTGGCCGACGAGGGCGGGGTCGCGGTCGACGCGTCGCTGCGCACGTCGGCGCCCGACGTGTACGCGGCCGGGGACATCGCGGCGCAGTGGCACCCCCGTTACGGGCGCCGCGTCCGCGTCGAGCACTGGGCGAACGCGAAGAACCAGGGCGCGCACGTGGCGGCGAACCTGGCCGGCGGGCAGGAGCCGTACACGCGCTCCCCGTACTTCTTCACCGACCAGTACGACCTTGGCTGCGAGTACCGCGGGCTGGCGGACCCGTCGCGCGACGAGCTGGTGGTCCGCGGTGACCTGGGCAAGCGTGAGTTCACCGCGTTCTGGTTGCGCGAGGGCCAGGTCACGGCGGCGATGAACGTGAACATGTGGGACGACGGCGACGCGCTGCAGGCTCTGGTCGACGGCGAAGCGAAGGTGACCCCGGAGCAGTTGCGCAATTCCGACCTCGCCGCGCTGCCCTGACCCTCCGAGCGGCCAACACGCCGCCCGGTGCGGCGAACACGCCACCCCCAGCGGCCAACACGCCACCCCCAGCGGCCAACACGCCACCCCCAGCGGCCAACACGCCGCCCGGTGCGGCGAACACGCCGCGCGGAGCGGCGAACACGCGGTGGTGGCGTGTTGGCCGCTCCGGGCGCTGTGTTTGCTGTTGCGGGCGCTGAGTTTGCTGGTCCGGGCGTCGTGTTGGGCATCCGGGGACGGGAGCGGTCCGCGCCGTGCCACCTGCTCGGCTGAAACGCGCTCGCGTACCACCCGTTTGGACCAATCTGCCCCTACCCTCTTGTGGTGACACACGGAGCGGCCAGGCGGGGCCGCGTCGCCAGTTGCCCGGATCCGGCGGCCGGTCCGGTGGCCGCGTTCGCCCATCGGCTGTGGACCCTCAAGCGCGCCGCCGGGGACCCCTCCTACGACCGGATGCGCACCGAACTGGGCGCGCTCGCGTCGAAGTCGGCGCTGTCGGCGGCCGCGCGCGGTCAGCGCCTGCCGTCGTGGGACACGACATGGGAGTTCGTGCGCGTCCTCGCGGTCGGCGTCCTCGGCGAACCCGAGGACGAGACCCGGGCCTGCTGGCGCGCCGCCTGGGAGCGGGCCCGGGACGGCGGGACGGCACCGGCTCCGGCGCCGCGGAGCGGGGGACGGGTGGTGGTGCTCGCCGCGGCGGTGGCCGTCGTTCTCGCGCTCGGCGTGGTCACGGCCGTCACCATGCTCCGCACGACCGAGCCGTCGGCCACCCCGCCCGCCCCGGCCGGGCCTGCCACGACGGTGCCTGCCACGGCCGGGCCCGCCACGACGGGGTCCGCTGTGGCCGACGTGCCGCCGCCGGCGCTCGCCCTGGCGCCGCTGGTGCCCGGGGACGCGTCGGAGTTCGGCGGCGACGTCACCGTGCCCGACGGCACGCAGGTGCCCACCGGTGGGCGGTTCGTCAAGACCTGGGAGTTGCGCAACACGGGCACCGTCCCGTGGGTGGACCGGTCGCTGCGCCGCGAGGGCGCTTTCGGTCCGGGCGACGGTTGCCGGACCCCTGCCGAGGTGCCCGTGCCGGAGACGCGGCCCGGCCAGGTCGTGCGGGTCTCGGTGGAGGTGCGCGCGCCGGCGGAGCCCGGGTACTGCCAGGTGTACTTCAAGATGGTCGACCGGGCCGGCCACGTGGTCCTGCCCGGCACCCGGGCGGTCTACTTCTTCGTCCAGGTGACCGGCTGATTCGGCTACCCGATCCGGTGGTCAAAGCGCTGAACTGCGCGAACATTGGTATTTGGCCGCCGGACAAGCCGTGGCCGACCGCGAGCTTCCGCACAGTGGTTCAGACCTCTTAGCGTCGTCGGCACCAGCTCGATCCGGCGAAGGAGATCCCCGATGCGGAACCCGATCAGAACCCTGGCGGCCGCGCTGCCCCTCGCGGTGGCCCTCCCGCTGCTCGCAACGCCCGCTGCGTCGGCCGTCGCCAACGTGTGCGTCGGCGGCCCGCTCATGGGTGGCCAGACGACCACCATCGGACTGGCTGCCGACCAGGCCATCAACATCAACGTGCACAACCACGACTGGCGCGGTCTGGCGCTCGTCATCCGTGACGTGCGGTGGGGCAACCAGCTGTGGAAGGGCATCGTCGCGCCCGGCGGCGACCAGAACGTGCGCACCGACGTCTTCGGTGAGCCGCCGATCGGCTACGAGATCGCGTTCGAGGTGACCTCGAACCTCAGCAACAACTACACCTTCGCCATCTCTTCGACCCGCTGCTACTGAGAGGACCCGACATGCGCACCCTCCTGCTCGCGGCCATCGCCGCCACCGCCGCCGCGACCGCCGCCGCACTGCCCGCCGCGGCCGCGGCCAGCCCCGCCTCGGCGGCGCCCGTCGCAGCCGGCAAGGACATCATCACCACCTGCGGCCCGGGCTACTCGGGCTACATCCGCCGCCCCGCCAAGGACGCGTTGTGCCTGCGTCCCGGCACCCGCAACTGGAACAGCTTCCAGGCGTTCGAGTGCCGCGGGAACCTCACCGTCTACTTCGCCAACGGCAAGCAGGTCGAGTGCGGTGCGGGGATCGACTTCGACTTCAACGGCGGGGTCGTCAAGACCGTGGCCCGCTGAGCGCTCCGGCCCCCGGGGCGACCCGGGGGCCGGGCGGCCGGGTCAGCGTCGCGAACACCAGCAGCGCCACCACCGCGAACGCGGCCATCACCAGCCCCATCGGCACGGCGCTCGCCGCGCCCCCGATGCTCACCAGCGGCGTCGCGAGGCCGCCCACCACGAACTGCATCACCCCGAGCAGCGCCGACGCCGCCCCGGCGTTGTGCGGGTGCTCGGCCAGCGCGAGCGACGACGCGTTCGGCATCACCAGCCCGATGCTGGACACCATCACCAGCAGCGGGACCAGCAGCACCCCCAGCGGCAGGCCGGTCAGCGCGGCCACGAGCACCCCGGCGCCGCCCACGGCCGAGGCGCACAGCCCCACCGTCAGCAGCGTCCGCTCCCGGAACCGGCCCACGATCCGCCCGTTGACCTGTCCGGCGATCACGATGCCCAGCCCGTTGGCACCGAAGACCAGGCTGTACTCCTGCGGGCTCAGCCCGTAGACCTCCTGCAGCACGAACGACGACGCCGAGATGTAGGCGAACAGCCCGGCGAACATCAGCCCGGCCGACAGCGCGTACCCGATGAACGACCGGTCCCGCAGCAGCCGCGCGTATCCCCGCAGCGTCCCGCCGAGGCGGGCTGGGCGCCGGCGCTCCGCGGGCAGCGTCTCGGGCAGTGCCAGCGCGGCGGCGAGCAGCAGGGCGGCGCCGAACAGGGTCAGCACCACGAACACCCCGCGCCACGACGTCAACCGCAGCACCTGCCCGCCGATCACCGGCGCCAGGATCGGCGCCAGTCCGCTGACCAGCATCAACATCGAGAAGAACTTCGTCATCGCGGTGCCGGCGAACAGGTCGCGCACGCAGGCCCGCGCGATCACCATCCCGGCCGCGGCACCCAGCGCCTGCACCGCGCGCCCGGCGATCAGCAGCTCGGCCGACGGGCTCAGCGCGCACAGCACCGACGCGACCGCGTACAGCGCGAGTCCGGCCAGCAGCGGGCGGCGGCGGCCGAGCGAGTCCGACAGCGGTCCGGCGACCAGCTGCCCGATCGCCAGGCCGATGATGAACGCGGTCAGCGTGAGTTGCAGGGTCGGTGCGGAACTGTGCAGGTCGTCCGCCATCCGGGGGAGGGCGGGCAGGTACATGTCGATCGACAGGGGCGCGAACGCGGACAGGCCGCCGAGGATGAGCGCGTAGCGCAGGGTGCCCGGGGTCCGCCCCACCTTCGCCGGTGCCGTGACCGCTGCCGTGCTCAATGCGCCTCCACTCGACGAGATCAACCCGGCAACTCGAACACCGTCCCGGCCGCCGGAATTCCCCCGTGTGGCCGCGACCACCCGGAAAGTCCACACTGGACGGTGACGCGATCAGCGGCTCCCCGGTGAAGCGGCCGGGCCGAGTGCGACGGGCATCACCAGCGTGGTGAACGAGCCCTGGTCGGCCGATCGCACCCGGGTGACCTGCAGCGGCCCGGCGAACTCGAGGAGCACGTCGGGTCCGACGCTCGCCTCCAGCGCGGCGCCCAGCACGGCCGGGTCGAACCCGATGCGCAGCTCACCACCCCCGATCGCGGGCAGCGCGGTGCCGCCGGCAGTGAGCCGGTCCGGACCGAGGAGGAGTTCGGCCGGGCCGGAGGCGGGCAGCGCGTCCCGCAGCGCGACGCGGTCGACGACGACCCGCTGGTCCGGAACGGGCAGCGCGTCGAGCAGGGTGCGGTAGTCGGGGAACTCGTCGTCCAGCAGGGGCAGTGGCCGCGACTCGCCGTGCGCGTGGAGGGCTCCGTCGCCGAGGATCACCTCGTCGTGGCGCGCCGCCCACGGGCCGAGTGCGGCCAGTTCGCGGGCGGGCACCACGAACCGGCCCGCGCCGCCGTGCGACGGGTGCAGGACGCGCAGCGCGAGCCGGTACCGGTCGGTCGCGACGAGGCGGACCTCGTCGCCGTCGGCCTCGATCAGCACGAAGTCCAGCGGCGCCCCGGCGGCGGGCGCGACCTGCCGGATCGCGCTCGCCAGGTCCACGCCGGGCAGCCGGACCGGTCCGGCCAGCAGTCGTCCGACGGCCTCGGTGGCGGCGCGGAACTCCTCCCGCAGCCGGCGCCGGTGCGCCTGGAGAACCGCGCGCGCCTCCGCCGGCGGCCCGTCCAGCACGGTCGTGACCTGCGCCAGCGGCAGCCCGGCGGCCCGCAGCTCGCGGAGCCGCAGGGCCCGGCCGACCTGGTCCTCCCGGTAGTAGCGGTAGCCGGTGACCTCGTCGACCCGCGCCGGCGTGAGCACCCCGCAGTCGTCGTAGAAGCGCAGCGCGCTCGGCGTGAGCCCGGCGCGCCGGGCGAAGGCGCTGATGGTCAGCATGCCGTCGATCCTGCGGCTTCGAGCGGGTCGAAGGTCAACAGCGGTTCAGCATGTCCGTCAGCGCGGCCTGCTCGGCCGTGGTCACACTGAGCTGGTAGTAGTGCTTGACCGCGATCCAGTCGGTCGCGTACGTGCACCAGAAGGACTCCAGCGGCGGCCGCCACTCGTCCGGGGCCTTGTCGCTCTTGGACTGGTTCACGTTGTCCGTCACCGCCCACAACTGCGGCCGCACCAGGTCGTTCGCGAACGCCTCGCGCTGCGCCTGGGTCCAGGCCGAGGCCCCGCTGACCCAGCTCTGCGCGAGCGGCACCATGTGGTCGATGTCCACATCGGACGCCTTGGTCCAGGTCGCGCCGTCGTAGGGGCTGACCCAGGTGCCGGAGACCGGCGAGCAGTCCGTGCCGACCACCACGTTGGTGCCCGCCCGTTTGAGCATTTCCTCGCGGGTGTTGCAGGTGCCTTCGACGGTGTCCCAGTGCGGGAACTTCTCCCGCGAATAGCCGTTGAGCGTTCCGCGCGGCTTGACCTGCAGCTCCGCGAGCTGCTGCCGCGCCACGCCCGGGTCGGTCCCCGGGTTCGCCCTCGACGGGGGCACCGGCCCCGGCCGCCACACCACCACCAGAACCGCCACCGCCACCGCCACGACCAACGGCACCCACACCCGAGCCTTCACGCCGGTGAGGGTAAGTGATCGACTACCGGCGGTACGCTGCTTCCTCCGGCGTGTCGACGCGGGGTGACGAGGAGGTGCGCATGGCCGAGCGCTTCGGTGGCTACCAGAGCGAGATCTACCTGCACGGTCTCGGCGGGACGACACCGCCGTTCACGACCGATCCGACGCGGCTGGCGGACTCGGCCCGCGAGGTGATGACCCCGCAGGCGTACGACTACGTCGCGGGCGGTGCGGGCTCGGGCGCGACGATGGCGGCCAACCGCGCGGCGTTCGACCGGTGGCGGCTGGTGCCGCGCATGCTCACCGACGCCACCCGGCGCGAGACCTCCGCCACGGTGCTCGGCGCGGAACTGCCCGCGCCGGTGCTGCTCGCGCCGGTCGGGGTGCAGTCGATCGTGCACCCGGACGCCGAACTGGCCACCGCCCGCGCCGCCGCGGCGCTGGGCCTGCCGATGATCCTGTCCACCGCCTCCTCCCACACCATCGAGGAGGTCGCCGCCGCCTCCGGCGACGGGCCGCGCTGGTTCCAGCTCTACTGGCCCGCCGACTCCGACGTCACCGCTAGCCTGCTGAACCGCGCGCAGAAGGCCGGCTACACCACGCTCGTGGTCACCCTCGACACCTGGACGCTGGCCTGGCGGCCGCGCGACCTCGACCGCGCCTACCTGCCCTTCCTCACCGGTGAGGGCCTGGCCACGCCGCTGTCCGACCCGGCCTTCCGCGCGCTGCTGGACACCCCACCCGAGGACGACCTGCTGTCGGCGGTGCTGCGGTGGGTGTCACTGTTCACCGGTACCGACCACAGCTGGAGCCAGCTGCCGTTCCTGCGCGAGCACTGGGACGGCCCGATCGTGCTGAAGGGCATCCAGCACGTCGACGACGCCCGCCGCGCGGTGGATGCCGGCGTGGACGGGATCGTGGTCTCCAACCACGGCGGCCGCCAGGTCGACGGCGCGATCGCGTCGCTGGAGGCGCTGCCGCCGATCGTGAGCGCGGTCGGCGACCGCATCGAGGTGCTGTTCGACTCCGGTGTGCGCACCGGCGCGGACATCCTCAAGGCGCTGGCGCTGGGCGCGAGGGCCGTGCTCGTCGGGCGGCCCTGGGTGTACGGGCTGGGCCACGCGGGCGAGGAGGGCGTGCGGCACGTGCTGCGCGGCCTGCTCGCCGACCTCGACCTCAGCCTGGCGCTCACCGGGCACCGCGGGATCGCCGAGCTGGGACCGGACTCGCTGCGGCGGTCCTGATCACGGGATATTCGCAGGACCCCGGGATCGTGCGCAGCTATCCTGGAGGCCGTATGTCTACCCGATCCCCCCTCGACGACCTCCGGGCCCGGCTGCCCGGCTTGATGCTGCGCGACGAGCACCGGTTGCGCCGCCGGCTCGACGGTGCCCGCCGGGCGCGTGACCGCGACCGCGTGACGCGGGAGATCGCGGCCGACATCGAGGCGGCCGAGGCCCGCGTGCAGCGCCGCCGCGCGCCGCGGATCCGCTATCCGGAAGAGCTGCCGGTCAGCCGGCGCAAGGACGACATCGCCGCCGCGATCCGCGACCACCAGGTGGTGATCGTGGCGGGGGAGACCGGCTCGGGCAAGACCACCCAGCTGCCGAAGATCTGCCTTGAACTGGGCCTGGGCGTGCGCGGGCAGATCGGTCACACGCAGCCCCGCCGCCTCGCCGCGCGCACGGTCGCGGAACGGATCGCCGAGGAGCTCGGGACCGAGCTCGGCAGCACCGTCGGCTACAAGGTGCGGTTCACCGACTCCTCCGGTGACGACACCATGGTCAAGCTGATGACGGACGGCATCCTGCTCGCCGAGATCTCCAGCGACCGGATGCTGCGCCGCTACGACACGCTGATCATCGACGAGGCCCACGAGCGCAGCCTCAACATCGACTTCATCCTCGGCTACCTCAAGCAGCTCCTGCCGAAGCGGCCGGACCTGAAGGTGATCATCACCTCGGCGACCATCGACCCGGAACGCTTCGCCGCGCACTTCGGCGGGGCGCCGATCGTCGAGGTGTCCGGCCGCACCTACCCCGTCGAGGTCCGCTACCGCCCGATCGTCGACCCGGACGCCCCCGAGTCCGATCAGGACCGCGACCAGGTCACCGCGATCGCCGACGCCGTCGGGGAACTGTGCGCCGAAGGCCCCGGCGACATCCTGGTGTTCCTGTCCGGCGAGCGGGAGATCCGCGACACCGCGGACGCGCTGAACAAGCTCGACCTGGCCAGCACCGAGGTGCTGCCGCTCTACGCGCGGCTCTCGGCGGCCGACCAGCACCGCGTGTTCAGCCGCCACGCCGGCCGCCGGATCGTGCTCGCCACCAACGTCGCCGAGACGTCGCTGACCGTGCCGGGCATCAAGTACGTCATCGACCCGGGCACGGCCCGCATCTCCCGGTACAGCCACCGCACCAAGGTGCAGCGGCTGCCCATCGAGCCGGTCTCGCAGGCGTCGGCGAACCAGCGCAAGGGCCGCTGCGGCCGCACCTCCGACGGTATCTGCATCCGGCTCTACAGCGAAGCGGATTTCCTGTCCCGGCCCGAGTTCACCGACCCGGAGATCCTGCGCACCAACCTCGCGTCGGTCATCCTGCAGATGACCTCGCTCGGGCTGGGCGACCTCGCCAAGTTCCCGTTCGTCGACCCGCCGGACCGCCGTCAGGTCACCGCGGGCGTGCAGTTGCTGCAGGAGCTCGGCGCGCTGGAGCAGTCCACTTCGGAGCGCCGGCTCACCGACATCGGCCGGCGGCTCGCCCAGCTGCCGGTGGACCCGCGCCTGGGCCGGATGGTGCTGGAGGGCGCGCGCACCGGGTGCGTGCGCGAGGTGATGATCATCGCCGCCGCGCTGTCCATCCAGGACCCGCGGGAGCGGCCGGCGGACAAGCAGGAGGCCGCGGCGCAGCAGCACGCGCGCTTCGCCGACAAGACCTCGGACTTCCTGGCGTACCTGAACCTGTGGGAGTACCTGCGGGACCTGCAGAAGACGTTGTCGAACAACCAGTTCCGCAAGCGCTGCAAGGCCGAGTTCCTCAACTACCTGCGTGTGCGGGAGTGGCAGGACATCTACAGCCAGCTGCGGCAGCTCGCCAAACCGCTGGGCGTCACGCTCAACTCCGAGCCGGCCGACCCGCAGCGCGTGCACACCGCGCTGATCGCCGGGCTGCTCTCGCACATCGGGCTCAAGGACGTGGAGAAGGGCGACTACCTGGGCGCCCGCGGCACCCGGTTCTCGATCTTCCCCGGCTCGGCCCTGTTCAAGAAGCAGCCGCGCTGGGTGATGTCGGCCGAGCTGGTGGAGACCTCGAAGCTGTGGGGCCGGGTCAACGCGCGCGTCGAGCCGGAGTGGATCGAGCCGCTGGCCCAGCACGTCGTCAAACGCACCTATTCCGAGCCGCACTGGGAACGCAAACGGGGCGCGGTGGTGGCCTCGGAGCGGGTCACCCTCTACGGCATCCCGCTCGTGGTGGGCCGCAAGGTCGACTACGAGCGGATCGACCCGGAGACCTCGCGTGAGCTGTTCATCCGCCACGCGCTCGTCGACGGCGACTGGGACACCCGCCACCGGTTCTTCACCGAGAACCGGGCCCTGCTCGACGAGGTCGAGGACCTGGAGAACCGGGCACGGCGCCGTGACCTGCTGGTCGACGACGAGACGCTGTTCGAGTTCTACGACCAGCGCGTGGGTCCCGAGGTCGTGTCCGCGCGGCACTTCGACAGCTGGTGGAAGAAGGTTCGCGAGCAGCAGCCGGACCTGCTCAGCTTCGAAAAGGCCATGCTGCTCAACGACGCCGCGCGGCAGGTGTCCGAATCGGACTACCCGGACACCTGGACGCAGGGCTCGCTGCGGTTCCCGCTGACCTACCAGTTCGAGCCGGGTGCCGACGCCGACGGCGTCACCGTGCACATCCCGGTCGCGGTGCTCAACCAGGTCACCCCGGACGGCTTCGACTGGCAGGTGCCGGGGCTGCGCGAGGAGCTGGTGACCGCGCTGATCAAGTCGCTGCCGAAGCAGCTGCGGCGCAACTTCGTGCCCGCGCCGGACACCGCCCAGGCGGTCCTGGCCCGGGTGGCGCCCGGCGACGGGCCGCTGCTCGACGTGCTGGCCCGCGAACTGGAGAGCCTGCGCGGCGTGCCGGTGCCACCGGGCGCCTGGCAGCTCGGCGCGGTGCCCGACCACCTGCGGATGACCTTCCGGGTGGTGAACGACAAGCGCCGCAAGCTCGCCGAGGGCAAGGACCTCGCGGTGCTCAAGGAGCGGCTGAGCGGCGAGGTGCGGGCGACGATCTCCGCGGCCGCGGACAGCATCGAGAAGGCCGGCCTGACCACGCCCGCGTTCGGGGAGCTGCCGAAGGTCTTCGCCGGCACACGGCGCGGGCACCAGGTGAAGGCGTACCCGGCGCTGGTCGACGAGGGTGACACGGTGGCCGTGCGGATGCTGGACACGCCGGTGCAGCAGCGGCAGCGGATGTGGCAGGGCACGCGGAAGCTGTTGCGGCTCAACCTGCCCTCGCCGATGAAGTTCATCAACCGCAGCCTCACCAACCAGGCGAAGCTGGCGCTCAGCCGCAACCCGCACGGCAGCGTCGCGGCACTGCTGGAGGACTGCGTCGACTGCGCGGTGGACAAGCTGATGGCGGACAACGGTGGACCGGCGTGGGACGAGGCCGGGTTCGGGGTGCTGCTGGAGAAGGTGCGCGGGGCGCTGAACCCGGCGGTGCTGGACGTGCTGTCCGAAGTGGAGAAGATCCTCGCGGCCGCGAACGAGGTGGAAGTGGCGCTGGCGGGCGCCCGTGGCCCGGCGGAGTCGCTGGCCGACATGCGCCGGCAGCTGTCCGGGCTGGTGTACCCGGGTTTCGTGACGGCGACGGGGTTCGACCGGCTGGCGAACGTGGTCCGCTACCTGCGGGGCATCGGCCGGCGGCTGGAGAAGCTGCCGTCCACGGGCACCAAGGACGTCGAGCTGATGCGCGACGTGGAGTGGGTGACGGGCGAGTACGAGGCCGCCGTCGCCGCGCTCCCGCCGGGTGTGCGGCCCGGTCCGGAGCTGCTCGAGGTGCGGTGGATGATCGAGGAGCTGCGGGTGAGCTTCTTCGCGCAGACCCTGGGCACCGCGCACCCGGTGTCGGTGAAGCGGGTGATCCGGGCCCTGGACGAGGCGGCCTAGCGCCGCACCGGATCGACGTCCGCCCTGGATGGTCCGCAACGATGGCTTCCCGAACGGGGAAGTCATTCCCATTCTTCGTGTCGAGGACGTCGAGGACGCTGCGGCGGCGGTCGCCTGGTACGAGCGGCTGGGCTTCGCCAAGCAGTGGGAACACCGCTTCGAACCGGAACGCCTGGACGAGTTCGGCCCGCTCAACCCTCAGCTCCACCCCGGGCCGCAGTGGGCTGACCGCGGACGGACGACGTTGCCTGACCCGGCCTGGCACCGGTTTTTGTCGGTGCCCCGGAGCACAATGGTGCGGTGCAGGTGATCGTGGCGGAAGAGGAGGGCGGGGCCTTCGTCGTGCTCGGCCCGGCCGGGCGGCGGGAGGTGCCCGCCGGTGAGCTCGCGGGCCACCTCGGCGCGATCGAGCGCGCGCACGCCCCGCGCTGGGTGTTCCCGGCTGTCGACCGCCTGTACCCGGTGCTGCTGCGCGCCGGGCTGCGCGTCAGCCGCTGCCACGACCTGTCCTTGACCGAGGGGTTGCTGCTCGCCGCCGAGAACCGGGCGGGTCAGCCCAAGATGCTCCCGGCGGCGTGGGCCCGCCTGCACGGCCGGGAGGTACCGCCGGACCCGCCGTCCCACGCCGATACCCAGCCGGTGCTGTTCGAGACCCGCGAGTCCGGTTTGCCCTCCGGCGTCGGTGCCGCCGAGGCCGCGCGGGAAGTGCTCGCCGACCAGGAGCGGCGCATCCGGGGCGTCGAGCACCCGGACCGGTTCCGCCTGCTGGTGGCGGCCGAATCGGCGAGCGCCCTCGTCGCTGCCGAGATGGCTGCCGACGGTCTGCCGTGGCGGGCGGACGTGCACGACGCGCTGCTCACCGAGCTGCTCGGTCCCCGGGTGCCGGCCGGGCAGCGGCCGAAGAAGCTGGTGGAGCTCGCGGCGCGGATCAGCGAGGCGTTCGGGGGGAAACCGGTCAACCCGGACAGCCCGCAGACGATCGTGCGCGCGTTCGGGCGGGAGGGTATCTCGATCCCGTCGGCGCGGGCGCACGTGCTGCGGAAGGTCGACCATCCCGCGGTGCCGCTGCTCATCGAGTACCGGGAGCTGTCCCGGCTGCACTCGGCCAACGGCTGGGCGTGGCTGGACGAGTGGGTCGCCGACGGGCGGTTCCGCCCGTCGTGGGTGGTGGGCGGTGTGGTGTCCGGGCGGTGGGCCAGTTCGGGCGGGGGCGCGCTGCAGATCCCGAAGACGCTGCGCGTGTGCGTGCGGGCCGATCCCGGCTGGAAGCTCGTGGTGGCCGACGCCGCGCAGCTGGAGCCGCGGGTGCTGGCGGCGTTGTCCGGCGACCGGCGGCTGGCCGAGGCGTCGGCGTCGACGGACTTGTACGCGCGGCTGTCGGAGGCGTTGTTCGCCGGCACGATGACCGCCGAGGAGGGCCGGCCGCGCGCGAAGATCGCGATGCTGTCCGCGATGTACGGCGGCACCGCGGGGGAGGCCGCGTCGCTGCTCGCGCTGTTGCGCCAGCGTTTCCCGGATGCGGTGTCCTATGTGGAGCGCGCGGCGCAGGCGGGGGAGCGGGGGGAGCGGGTGCGGTCACGGCTGGGCCGGGTGTCGCCGGCGCCGTCGGAGGCGTGGCGGGCCCTGACCGGCGGCGCGGACGAGGACGAGGGCCGCGCCCGTCAGGCGGCGCGCAACTGGGGCCGGTTCACCCGGAACTTCGTGGTGCAGGCCAGCGCGGCCGACTTCACGGCCGTCCTGCTCGCCACCCTCCGCCGGAAGCTCCCGGAGCCGGCGCACCTGGTTTTCTTCCAGCACGACGAAGTCGTGGTGCACACCCCCGCGGACCTGGCCCCCCGGGTGGAAGCGGCCATCACCGAGTCCGTGGCCGAGTCCGCGGCGCTGACGTTCGGGCCCGGGTGTCCGGTGCACTTCCCGATGGCCCCCACCACGGTCGACACCTACGCGGACGCCAAGTAGCGGCCGTGGAGGCCCGCTGCACCAGCCTGACCGGTGCACCTGCCCGGCGGATTCACTGCCCGGCCGGCCCGCGCAGGCAATCGCCACCCATCTGCCTGAGGCGGTCTTGGACTGTCGAGTCGCCCCCAGCTTCTCCAGCCGGTGGCGCATTCGCACGCCGTTCCGCTACTGTCCAGTAACCAAGACATACCCTCAGTACGGCCGGCCCAATGGAGGTGCTGTCCATGCGCATTCCGCCCCGCTTGTCCGTTCTTCCTGGCAAGGTGGCGGAGACCGCCCGCGGGATCGAGGTGATGTGGCGCGCCGGGCTCATCCCGTTCCCCCGTCTGGACGAGGGTGTGCGCAGCGTGATCGCGACCCAGAAGGTGGGACCGTTCGCCGCGGCGGCGCAGGTGTCCGCCCGGCGCGCGCCGGGCGCGATCGGCCTGGTGGACGAGCTCGGGCCGCTCACGTTCCGGGAACTGGACCTCCGGTCGAACGCGCTGGCCCGCGCCTGGGCGGAGCGCGGGGTCCGGCCGGGGACGGTGATCGCCGGGTTGTGCCGGGACCACCGCGGCCTGGTCACGGTGATGATCGCCGCGGGCAAGATCGGTGCGCGGCTGCTGCTGATGAACACCGGTTTCGCGAAACCGCAGCTCACCGACGTCGCCGCGCGGGAGAACGTCGAGGTACTCGTCCACGACCAGGAGTTCACCGGGCTGCTGTCCGGCGTTCCGGACACCGTCGACCGGTACCTGGCCTGGGTGGACGACCCCGACCCCGACGACCGCATCCCGGTGCTGGACGAGCTGATCGCCAGCACCGCCGACCGCCCCCTGCCGCCGCCGCCCCGCCGCGGCGGGTTCGTGCTGCTCACCAGCGGCACCACCGGTACGCCGAAGGGCGCCCCGCGGGACCGGACCTCCGTGCTGGGCACCGTCCAGTTCCTGGACCGCATCCCGCTGCGGGCCGGCGAGGCCACGTTCCTCGGCGCGCCGATCTTCCACGGCACCGGGATCTCCCAGTTCATCCTGTCGTTCGCGCTGGGCTGCAAGGTCGTGCTGCGCCGGCGGTTCGACCCGGAGGCCACGCTGCGCGGCGTCGCCGAGCACCGGTGCACCGCGCTGGTCCTGGTGCCGACCATGCTGCAGCGCATCGTCGACCTCGGGCCGGAGGTGCTGGGCAAGTACGACACGTCGTCGTTGCGGATCATCTTCGTCGCCGGCTCCGCGCTCTCCCCGGACCTGGGCAACCGGGCCACCGAGGCGTTCGGCGAGGTGATCTACAACCTGTACGGCTCGACCGAGGTCGCGGTCGCCACCGTCGCCACCCCCGAGGACTGGCGCCGGGCCCCCGGCACCGTCGGCCGCCCGCCGGTGACCTGCCGGGTGCACCTGTACGACGAGCAGGGCAGGCGGATCACCGAACCGCACGTGACCGGGCGGGTGTTCGTCGGCAGCGGCCTGTCGTTCGAGGGCTACACCGACGGGCGGCACAAGGAGATCATCGACGGGTTGCTGTCCACCGGCGACGTCGGCCACTTCGACGGCAATGGGCTGCTGTTCATCGACGGCCGGGACGACGAGATGATCGTCTCCGGCGGCGAGAACGTGTTCCCGGTCGAGGTGGAGAACCTGCTCGTCGAGCACCCGGACGTGCTCGAAGCCGCGGTGACCGGGGTGCCGGACGACGAGTTCGGCCAGCGTCTCAAGGCGTTCGTCGTGATCAAACCGGGCTCCCGGCTCGACGCCGACGCGATCCGCGACTACGTCAAGGGCAACCTGGCCCGGTACAAGGTGCCGCGCGACGTCGAATTCCTGCCCGAGCTGCCCCGCAACGCCACCGGCAAGGTCCTGCGCAACAAGCTGACCTGACGCGGTCACCCGATTGAGGTAGGGATCTACCGGGACGAGCCGTTCGGCGACGCTGTCTTGCCGGTCGGCGCTGGTTCCGGCTGGTCAGGTGACGGTACCGATCCGGTTCGGCACTATGAGTGATGTCGCGGCAGGCCGCGGCGGAATGCGCGGCCCCCTGCTGCCACAGGGAGCCGCGCGGGTTGTCGACCCATCCGGAGAGGAAGGCATCAACGTGCCCACCGTACAACCCGGGCCGGAACGGCACCGGATAGTGCTCGACGAATCGTTCTACGCCGTCGATGCGGCCACAGTGGACACCTCGCCGCCGGTGCTCCGCCCGGCGCTGAGCCGCACCGTCGCGCACTGCGGCCGGCTGTGGCGGGCGGTCCTGATCGGGCTGGCGGCCGTGTCGGCGCTGGCGATGATCGCGTTCGCCCTGGTGAAGGCCATCCAGCCGGCCGTGCTGTGCATGCTGGTGCTGGTGCTGGTGAAGGCGGCCGACCACGTGGCCGGCCGCCGGTTCGAGCGGGCGTGAGCGCCGGGCCGGTCCACCGTGACCGGCTCCTTCACTCCCAGGAGATGCCGAACACCCCGGGCCCGTAGTCGAGCGCCACGGCGTGCACGCCGCCGGCGGTGTCCAGGTGCAGCGCACGCCGTTCCTCGTTCTCCGCACCGGCGCGGCGCGCGTACTGCCAGCACTTCCGCAGCTCCCCGGCCTCGTCGAAACGGATCTCCAGCAGGTACTCCCGGATCGGGCGGCGGAACTCGCGGTAGTAGGTGTTCTCGCAGTCGGGGTAGGGCGGGCCGCCGTTGGTCAGCGTGTATTCGATCAGGTACGTCTCCCCGCGGTGGATCGGGCGGTCGAACACCAGTTCGGCGACGGTCAGGCCGTGCTCGGGGTCGACCTCGACCCGCCCGCTGCGGCAGTTGCGCAGCTCGTGCAGGGTGGGCGCGGGCGCACCGCCGTGGTCGTAGACGAGGATCCAGCGGTCCTGCTGGTCGGCCGTGGCGTGGAAGACCGAGCGCGTGGTCAGCGACCGCTGCCGCCCACCCGCCGCGATCTCGCACCGGTCGTGCAAGTTGAGCAGGTTGAGCCGGTGCTGCTGCTCCAGTGCGTGCGGTGCGCCGACCCGTTCCAGCAGGATGCGCAGCGCCTCCATCGGGAACTTCACGACCCCGTCCGCCTGGCGCCGGGACGGCAGCCCGCGCGGCCGCGGCGGCGGCAGCAGGGACAACAGCTCCCCGTGTTGCAGGCCGAGGACGTCTTCGAGCACCCGCACCGCGGAGATCGAGCTCGGCCGCTCGGGCTGCCGCTTGCCGGACTGCCAGTAGCTCAGCGCCGTGACGCTGACCGGGACACCGCCGGCCTGCAACCGGGCCTGGATGCGGTCCAGGCTCAGACCACTGCGGGCGATGGCCGACCGGAGGGTTTTGGCGAACGGGCTCGGCACCGCGCGCTCGGACGTGGACACCTGTTACCACCTGGAAATCGACTTCGCCACCCCGATCGTAGCAGTCAGTGACGCCCAGCCGCCGGACAAGATCCGCGGCGCAACCCCCGGACAGGCCCGGCCGTCCTTTCGGCACCGCTGGTTACGCTGCCGGTGGGAACCGGCGAGCGAAAGGACGGCCGATGGGCGCCATCTACCTGATCCGGCACGGTCAGGCTTCCTTCGGCGCGGCCGACTACGACCAGCTCTCCGGTACCGGCGTCGAGCAGGGCGCGGTGGCCGGCGCCGAGCTGCTGCGCCGCAAGGTTCGCTGCACCGAGGGCCGGACCGGGTCCCTGGCCCGCCAGCGCGCGACCGCCGAAATCGTCCTGGACTGGCTCGGCAGCGCCGCGCTGGCCAAGGAGGACCCGCGGTGGAACGAGTACGACCACGTCGACATCGTCGCCAACCACGGCGGCGGGGTGCGGCAGGACCCGGACGACCCGCGCGGCTACCAGGAGGTGCTCGACGCCTCGCTCGCCGCGTGGGCGCGGGCCGGCGACCGCGGTCCGTGCGCGGAGACCTGGCCCCGGTTCGCCGAGAGGGTGCGCGCCGCGCTGGCCGACCTGGTCGCCGTGCTGCGCAAGGGGGAGAGCGCGGTGGTGTTCACCTCCGGCGGGGTGATCGGGACGATCGCCGGGCACCTGCTGGGCGATCCGGAGATGGGGTTGCTGCGGCTGAACCGGGTCACCGTGAACTGCGGGATCACGAAGCTGGTGTCCGGACGGAGCGGGGTCTCGCTGGTGTCGTTCAACGAGCACTCGCACTTCGAGGGCCGGGACGCACGGCTGCTCACGTACCGCTGATCGCCGGGAACACGTCCTCGATCAGCGTCACCAGCGCCCGCGACAGGAGCGTGTGCACCTGGTCGCGGTCGAGGTCGCCGCGCAGCAGCCATTCCCGTCCGGCCGCCTTGACCATGCCGCCGTAGGCGCGGACCAGCGCGTTGCACGTCTCCGAGTGCACGCTGTCGACCTTGACGCCCAGCGCCTCCAGTACCCGCGCGGCGGAGCGCCGTTCGGCCTCGACGAGGATCGCCTCCACCTCGGGATCGCTGCCCAGCCCGTCCGGTGCGGTGGCGACCAGCCACGTCTTGCCGTGTCTGGTCACCAGGGTGAGGAACCAGTCGACCACCACCCGCGCCTTTTCCTCGAGCGGACCGTCGGTGACGATGTCCAGCGTAGCTTGCGGAAGTGTCACGGCGCGGCGGAGAACCGCCAGGTACAGCTCGCGTTTCGTGCCGAAGTAGTGGTTGATCAGCCCGCGGGCGACACCGGCAGCCGTTGCGATGTCCGACGTGGACACGTCGGCGTAAGGGCGCTCGCCGAACAAGCGTGCGGCGCAGGCGAAGATCTGCTCCCGGCGTTCGTCCGGTTCGAGTCGGCGCCACCGGGGCTCGGAGTCCGTCATGGCCGCCATGCTGGCACGGGCCACGCGGCCGAGTTGTCCTTTTCCGACAACTCGTGGAATACGTCATTCGATCGGCTGCCGGTATCAAGAGCGTTTCCCGGCGAAACGGGCCGGGAATACATGACGAAATTCTAACGGTATTGGAATTGCCCGTCGAATCTCCATTGTGCTGGTGGTCGTCACCCCACTGTGGATTCGCGGCCGCTCTGCGGCTCCGGCTACCGGTGCACGGGAGTTCGGCGAAGGGTCCGTGGTGGACGTCCTCGACCGGCGCGACCGGGCAGCGGCAGTGAGGCCGCCGCGCAGGTGTGCCCGGCCCTGGTCGAGCCCGGCCACTGCGGGGGACCGGCTACGCGCGGCGCCGCCGGCGGGGTCTCGCCGTGCTGCCCCGCAGCAGCACCTCGCCGGGCAGGCGGCGCACCCGGCCCCGGCTCGCGCTGCCCGGGTCCAGCGCCAGCTCGAGCGCCTCCGCACCGAGTCGTTCCAGCGGCAACGCCACCGTGGACAGCGGCGGCGCCAGGTCCCGCACCAGCGGCAGGTCGTCGAACCCGGTGACCGACACGTCGTCCGGCACCGAGAGCCCCGCTTCGCGCAGGGCGCTGACCACCCCGAGCGCCATCACGTCCGACGCGGTCAGCACGCACGTCGCCCGGTGCCGGGCCGCCAGCAACGCGCCCGCTGCCGCGTAGCCGCCGTCCCGGTCGAACGAACTTGTGAACACGTCCCGTTCGGACAGTTCGATCCCCGCCGCCGCCAGCCCTTCCCGGAACCCGGTGACCCGGTCCGCCACTGTGGTCAGCCGCTCCGGCCCGGTCACCACCGCGAAGCGGCGGTGCCCCAGCCGGTGCATCGCCTCCGCCATCGCCCGTGCGCCGCCGCGGTTGTCCGGCGCGACGGTGTCCGCCTTGAGCGACCGGTGGCGCGTCACCACCGCAACCCGCCCGCCGCCACGCCGGTACGGGTCCAGCTCGGCGGCCATCCGCCGCTCCCACGCCCGGTCCTCGAACGCCGACCCGGTCAGCAGGATCGCCGTCGCGCGCTGCGCCCGTAGCGCCGACACGCAGGCCAGCTCCCGATCCGGATCGGCGAACGTGCCGGCGAGCATCACCAGCAGCCCGTGGCTGTCGGCCACTCGCATCACCCCGCGCGTGATCGCCGCGAAGTACGGGTCGCTGATGTCGTGGCAGATCACGCCCACCGTCCGGCGCGAACCGCCGGCGAGCGCCTGCGCGTGCGCGTTCGGTGTGTACGCCAGCTCCGCGGCGGCCGACAGGACCCGCTCGCGCAGGTCGTCGCGCACCCGGGTGGTGCCGTTGAGCGCACGCGACGCTGTCGCGAGCGAGACCTCGGCGGTCCTCGCCACGTCCTCGAGCGTCACGTGCTGCCGGTCGCTCATCGTCCCTCCCCGCGGTCGACGTTGCGCCGAATTCTAGGTTGGTTTCCGGATTTTGCCTGGTCACGACCACCCGAGCGAGTGGGTGTCACTGTTCGCCCCGGCGGAAATACCAGCGTGGCTCACGGTGTTGCGCATTGGCGGAGAACCCTGTCCCCGCGAAAGGACCCGCGCATGCTCTACGGTGACGAACACGTCCGCCGGTACGAGGAGACCGATGGTGAAGTCGGTCACGACTGGGAGAACGGCGCCCCGACGCTGATCCTCACCACCCGGGGCCGCAAGACCGGTCAGGAGCGCAAGTTCGCCCTCATCTACCAGGAGCACGAAGGCGCTTACGCGTTGGTCGCGTCCAATGGCGGCGCGCCCCGGCACCCGGGCTGGTACCTCAACCTGCAGGCCCACCCCGAGGTCAAGGTGCAGGTCAAGGCCGACAAGTTCACCGCCAGGGCGCGCACCGCGACGGACGCCGAGCGCGAGGCGCTCTGGCCGAAGATGACCGCGGTGTGGCCGGCCTACGACGAGTACCAGACGAAGACCGACCGCAAGATCCCCGTCGTGGTGCTCGAGCGCGTCTGATCCGGGGCCGGTCGTGGGTCCGAGCACCCACGACCCGCCCGTCCCCGAAGGCATAGGGTGGCGGGTATGAGTGCGCATTTCGACGTTGTGGTGCTGGGCGCCGGGCCCGGCGGGTATGTCGCGGCGATCCGGGCTTCGCAGCTCGGCCTGAAGACGGCGATCGTCGAGGAGAAGTACTGGGGCGGCGTGTGCCTGAACGTCGGGTGCATCCCGTCGAAGGCGCTGCTGCGCAACGCGGAGCTGGCCCACCTGGTCACCCAGGAGGCGAAGACCTTCGGCATCAGCTCGGACGGGCCGATTACCTTCGACTACGGCGCCGCGTTCGACCGCAGCCGCTCGGTCGCCGACGGCCGCGTCAAGGGCGTGCACTTCCTGATGAAGAAGAACAAGATCCAGGAGTTCACCGGGCGCGGCACGTTCACCGACGCGCACACCATCGAGGTCGCCGGGGAGAACGGCACCGAGACCGTCACCTTCGACCACTGCATCATCGCCGCCGGCGCCACCACCAAGCTGCTGCCGGGCACGCAGCTGTCCGAACGCGTGGTGACCTACGAGGAGCAGATCCTCTCCCGCGAGCTGCCGGGCAGCATCATCATCGCGGGCGCCGGCGCGATCGGCGTCGAGTTCGCCTACGTGATGCACAACTACGGCGTCGACGTCACGATCGTCGAGTTCCTGGACCGCATGGTGCCGCTGGAGGACGCCGAGGTGTCCAAGGAGCTGGCCAAGCGCTACAAGAAGCTCGGCATCAAGGTCCTGACCGGCACGAAGGTCGAGAGCATCGACGACAGCGGCGCCAAGGTCAAGGTCACCGTCTCCAGCAACGGCAGCCAGCAGACCCTGGAAGCCGACAAGGTGCTGCAGGCGATCGGTTTCCAGCCCCGGGTCGAGGGCTACGGCCTGGAGAACACCGGGGTGGAGCTGACCGAGCGGCGCGCCATCGCGGTCGACGGCCGGTGCCGGACCAGCGTGCCGCACATCTTCGCGATCGGCGACGTCACCGCGAAGCTGATGCTGGCCCACGCGGCCGAGTCGATGGGCATCGTGGCGGCCGAGACGATCGGTGGCGTGGAGACCATGGAGCTCGACTACCGGATGATCCCGCGCGCCACGTACTGCCAGCCGCAGGTCGCCAGCTTCGGGCTGACCGAGGAGCAGGCGCGCGAAGAGGGCTACGACGTCCAGGTCGCCAAGTTCCCGTTCACGGCCAACGGCAAGGCCCACGGTCTCGCCGACCCGGGCGGGTTCGTCAAGATCCTGTCCGACGCCAAGTACGGCGAGCTGCTCGGCGCGCACCTGATCGGTCCGGACGTCACCGAGCTGCTGCCGGAGCTCACGCTGGCGCAGCAATGGGACCTGACCGTGCACGAGGTGGCACGCAACGTGCATGCGCACCCGACGCTCGGCGAGGCGGTCAAGGAGGCCATCCACGGTCTCGCCGGTCACATGATCAATTTCTGATTGACCTCCAGTTAACTGGAGGTGCCATCCTCGTTCTCACAGGTCGAGATCGAGGAGGTACCTCCATGAAGGCGGCGGCGTTCACCGAGCCCGGTGGCCCCGAAGTGTTGCGCACGATGGACCTCCCGGACCCCCAGGCGGGTCCGGGACAGGTCCGGGTCCGCGTGCGCGCGGCAGGCGTCCAGCCGTTCGACGCCGCGGTCCGGGCCGGCTGGGCACCACCCACTGCCACGGACTTGAGCTGGCCCCGGGTACCGGGCAACGAGTTCGCCGGAGTGGTCGACCAGGTCGGCGACGGAGCTGGGTGGTCCGTCGGCGACGAGGTGCTCGGCTTCAACGTGCTGCGCTGCTATGCCGAGTACGTGGTGGTCGGGGCGGACCAGATCACCGCCAAGCCGGCGAACATGCCGTGGACCGTGGCGGGTGGTTTCACGGCCGGCACCCAGACCGCGTACCTGGCGTTGCGGCAGCTCGGCGTAGGTCAGGGCGACACGGTGCTGATCCACGCCGCGGCGGGCTCGGTGGGCACCGCGGCGGTCCAGCTCGCGCGCCGGTGGGGAGCGAGCGTGATCGGCACGGCGAGCGAGGCGAACCAGGAGTACGTGAGTTCACTCGGCGCCACCCCGGTGGTCTACGGCGAGGGGCTGGCGGACCGGGTGCGCGCGCTCGCACCCGGGGGAGTGCACGCCGTCCTGGACGGCGCGGGCGGGGACGCGCTCGACCTGTCACTCACCCTGGTGAAGGAGCGTCAGCGCGTCATCACCCTGGTGGACCACGGCCGGGCGGGGTCGCTGGGCGTTCAGCTGGTGCGGGGGGAGCGCACGCCCGAGCGGCTGGCCGAGGTGGCCGCGATGTACGCGCGGGGCGAGCTGAGCTTCCTGGTGCGGCGCACGTACGCGCTGGACGAGGCGGCCGAGGCGCACCGGGAGATCGAGACCGGCCACGGACGTGGCAAAGTCGTGCTGACGGTGTAGGTGGCGGCAGCCTCGGGAGGTTCTGCGTGGGTGGGGTCGCGGTCGTGACGGGCGCGGGGTCGGGAATCGGCCGCGAGGTGGCGCGGGAGCTGCTGCGCGCGGGCTACCGCGTGGCGCTGAGCGGCCGGCGGCCCGGTCCGCTGGAGGAAACCGCGGCCGGAGCGCCGGACGCCCTCGTCCACGCGGCGGACGTGGCCGACCCCGCCCAGGTCCAGGCCCTCTTCGAGGCGGTGGCGGACCGCTGGGGCCGGGTCGACGTGCTGTTCAACAACGCCGGCACGTTCGGCCCGGCCGGTGACCCGGACGACATCCCGGTCGAGGCGTGGCAGCAGACGGTGGCGGTCAACCTGACCGGCGCGTTCCTGTGCGCGCGGGAGGCGTTCCGGATGATGAAGCACCAGGACCCGCGCGGCGGCCGCATCATCAACAACGGCTCCATCTCGGCGCACGCGCCGCGCCCCGGAAGCGTCGCGTACACGGCGACGAAGCACGCGATCACCGGACTGACGAAGTCGCTGTCCCTGGATGGGCGCCCGTACGACATCGCGTGTGGCCAACTCGACATCGGCAACGCGGCAACGGACATGACGGCCGGCATCGCGCGCGGCGCCCGCCAAGCGGACGGCCGCGAGCTGCCCGAACCCACCTTCGACGCCAGACACGTGGCCGAAGCCGTCCGGTACATGGCGGACCTGCCACTGACCGCGAACGTGCAGTTCATGACGGTGACGGCCACGAAGATGCCGTTCATCGGCCGAGGCTGAAACGTTCCCCCGCCATCCGGCGATAGGGGAAGTGACGTTGACTAAACTGCCAGGTCAGAACAGCCGGCGGGGTCGTCGGCGCCAGGCCCTCGTAGCTCAGCCGGATAGAGCAAGAGCCTTCTAATCTCTAGGTCGCAGGTTCGAGTCCTGCCGGGGGCACATCTTGGCCGGTCAGGACCCCGACATCCGATCAAGGCCCTGACCGGCCCATGCTCAACCCTCGTTTTTCGGCGGCTCGATCGCGGGTCGCGCTACGCCGCTTGAGCAAGTCCATGACCCAGCTCGGCGGCTGGATGGTGCGCATTCCGGCGATGGTCTTGGTGTGTTCCTGGACCAGCACCCCGCGGCCGGCGACCCGGATGACCGTTCCCCCGAACGTCACGGTGCCCTGCTCGAAGTCGAGATCGTCCCAGGTGAGGGCCAGCAGCTCACGAGCCCGGACAGCACGTCCACCATGTCGACGAGGTCCCATCGGCCGGCATCCGCCGAGGCGTGGAAGACGTCGAGCACCTGGCCGATCGTCTTGTCGTTGACCAGGCGTTCCCGCCTGCGCTTCTTCTTACCCAGGCTCTCGATCCCCCGGACCGGACAATCTTGACGCGCCCCCAGCGGTCGCCGCCCGTCGGGCCGGTGAACGCGTCGGAGACCGCCGCCCCGCATTGACCGGCGAACAATCCGCTCACCTCACCTGGGTCGACCACGCCTGCGCACTGCTCGCCGAACGAGACCCCCAACTCACCATCCTCGATGTCACCGAGCTCGATCCGGTCGACACCCGCCACGCTATTCACGCCACCCTCCGTCAGATCAGCCAGACGGGCGACATCGACCTGGTCTCGTGTGCGGGGCACCACGAAACCGCTGAGCCTGTCTCCTGCGCTGAGTCCTGCCCATCCGCGCCGAGTCGAAACCGACAGTCCGAAACGATGACCACGTTGGCAAAGCCACTGCGAGCACGCCGCCCCCATCGACCTGCTCGGCGCCCTGCGCATCGCCCGTGCCGCCGGAGCCGACGCACTGGCCGCCACGACCGACCGGCAGCGCGTCGAGCGCGAGTGGCACGGCCTCACCCACGTCGCCGCCCTGGGCAGCGCACCGAAAGCGCTGTGGCTCGACCAGGACCCTGGCCCTCGGCATGACGCTGCTGCCCGGCTCCCCGATCCTCGACGTCCTCGACCCGGCGTCGGCCATCAAGTCGTTCGCCAACACCACCCGCGCTCTCCAGAGGATTCCGCTGACAGAGCCGCTGGCCAGTCTGGAGCGCGTCGACTCCATCGGCCCCTCCATCGCCCGGCTCGCCGATGTCCGGCCCGGCCAGCTCGCCGACGCCGCCGACGATTCCCAGACCCCAGAGATGCTCGCTCGCCTGCACCGCTGGGGAGAACAGCGGCGACGCCGAACTGCTCGCGCAGCCCGCTGCCCGCGTCTACTCCCGTGGCGACGCAAATCTGCTCAACTGGCTCCACGATTGGCGAGTCCACTATGTCGCGGACTTCGAGTTCAGCGGCTTCTCCGATATCGCCATCGACGCCGCCGACCACATCGAGCAGATCGGCGCCCGATTCATTCCCGACGAAGTCTGGGCCGGCGCCGAAGCCACCTCGGCGTCACGCCGGAGAACCGCGCCCGGTTCGCGGCCGCGCAGCGCACCATCGCGCTGCGCTGGCTCGCCGTGCTTTGGAAGCCGCGCACCAAGCGGGTCGAGGAGTTCACCGCGCAGTACGAGTGGGTTTGGGCCCGTGCTGGTGCGGGAGGCGGATTCGTAGAGCATCCGCAAGAGTCTTCTCCCGCAGCGGCACGCCCCGCGTCGGCACAGCCGGTCGATCCGGGAGCGCGACACGGCCTTGGTGTCCTTATTGTTGTTTCGCGCTGCCGTTCGATGGATGCCGGCCGTTCCGGCGCGGTCCAGTTCTGTTTGTCGGCGCACCAGGCCAGCCAGGAGCCGATCGCGGCGCGATTGCGCTCTCGCCGGGTTGATCCTTCTGCGGGGTGGGTGCGACGTGCTCGTTTCGCTCTATGACAAGCTGTTCGTCCGCACGCCGGTCACCTGAACGCGGCGGCGTTGCGTGCCGCCCAGTCCGCGAACGGACGCGGCGCGCGGCCCAGCATCTGTTCGATGTCGGGGCTCACCTGCTGGATCACGGCGGGTGGCGTGCCAAGCAGGTCCAGGGTGTTCTCCACGACTGGCTCGGGCATGAATCGCACCATTGCGGACTTGGCCTCGGCGCGGGTCAGTTCCACGAACTCCACCGGTTCGCCCACTGCGTCGCCGATCGCCGCGGCTTGCTCACGGGGTGAGATCGGGGCAGGCCCGGTCAGGTCGTAGATCTTGCCGACGTGGCCGGGTTTCCGCAGCACCACCGCCGCGACGTCGGCGATGTCGAGCGGGTCGACGGCCGGCAGTGCGACGTCCCCGAACGGAGCCGCAACAATTCGTTGCGTGCGCACTGAATCCGCCCACTGGAAGGCGTTGGAGCTGAAGTTGCCGGGGCGCAGCATCGTCCACTCCAGGCCCGACGCGGTCACGGCGTCCTCCAGTTCGGAGGAATGGTTGCCGCTGCTGACGCCTTGCGAGGACAGCAGAACAACGCGGCGGACGCCGGCGGCCCGCGCGACGTCCATGACCTCGCCGAGGTTGCCGCCGGAGCTCACGAAATCGCCTGAGGTCAGCAGGAACACCGCGTCGGCGCCGTCGAACGCGCCCTTAAGGTTCACCGGTTGGGCCAGATCTCCTTGCCAGACACGGACTCCCGCTGGCACGTCTGTCTCGGAGATGCGCCGCGACACCGCCGTCACTACTTCTCCCGCGGCCGCCAGCGCCTGCACCAGCGGCCGTCCGACATTTCCGGTTGCTCCCGTAATCACGATCATGCGGACGACGCTAGCAACCGTTGTATAGTAGGTACCTAGAGGAAAGTATTGGACCGGAAGGGCAATCGTGACCGAGACCACAGTGGTGCGGGACTCCGCATGCGAGATCTCGCCGGTCGTCGACATCGTGTTCAGCCGCTGGACCACGCCCATTCTGTGGGCGCTCAACAACCATGGCAGGCAGCGGTTCGTGGAGCTGGAACGGCGAATCGGCGCGATCACGCCGAAGGTGCTCACTCAGCGGTTACGGCAGCTCGAACGCGACGGCCTGATCACTCGTACCTATCACGCCGAGGTGCCACCGCGGGTCGAGTACGAGATCAGTGCGCTCGGCCGCAGCCTCGGTCCGCTGTTCGCGACGTTGTCGCGCTGGGCCACGGCGAACCTGGACCACGTCGAGCAGGCGCGTCGCGAGTACGACGAGGCCGGCCTGCCCCGGCCGTAGAACGGTTCCCCAACATCCGCCAGGTCTACCCGCCCGAACGCGAAGCCCTCGGCGTGGTCGCGCTCGGCCTCTGGGACCACCGACACGTCCAAGCCGTCCACGCCCATGCCGCGCAGGAACCGGATCTTGTCCAGCTCGCCCTTGATCCCGCCGGGCGAGTAAGTGGTGGAGCCGCGGTGCAGCTCCACCATCCGTGACACGTCACCACGAGGCACCATTCGAATCCCCGTAGCGCGCCAGAGAAACGAGAATATCGAGGTGGGGGTCCACCTGCGGTTCTGGCCCCCGCGGCGCGGGGCGGGCGCGTCACCCTTCACGTGGTCGGCGACGCGCGCTCCAGGAATCGCAGCACGGCCAGGACTCGCCGGTGATCGCCCTTCGTGCTGGCCGGGCTCGCGATGATCCCGTGGGTGTTCTACCTCTCGGTCACCCTGCCGGCCAGCGCGCGGGACGCGCACTGGTCGCTCGCCTGGGTCGGCCTGGACAGCTGCGAGGCGCTGGCGCTGTTCGCCACCGGCCGGTTCCTGCTGCGGCGGGACAACCGGTGCATGCTGACCGCGGTCGGCACCGCGGTGCTGCTGCTCGTGGACGCCTGGTTCGACGTCACCTCGGCCGCGTCCGCCGCGGACCTGGCCACTGCGATCGTCACGGCGGTCTTCGTCGAGATCCCGATCGCGCTGGTCTGCGCCGTGCTCGCCGCGCGCGTCCTGCGCACCCCGTTCCCGCGCGGCTGACCGGCCGACGCGTGTCCGTTCCGTTCGCGCCCTGTCGCGCGTCACCGAGCAGAGCTGACCGATGCCGCTCATCAGCCGTCCCCCGGGCGAGACCGTCCTCGCCGGCGGCGCTGGCCTGGGTGGATGCCCAGACCGAGCGGCTCGGGGTGGCAGTGTCGCCCACGAACGGGTCAGATGCCGAACGTCGCCACCGGCGCCGTGGTGGGCTGGGGTGAGCCGCCCGCGGGTTCGACGGTCATCGCGATCTGCCGGACTCCTCGCAGCCCGTCGAACAGCAGGGGCTCGCCGCCGAGGACGCCGATCGAGCGCGGGGTGCCGCCGACGATGGTCCACGCCTGGTAGGCCGAGCCGGGAGGTGTGGCGGGCATGCCGGATACCAGCAGCAGCCCCCGGTCCAGCCGCTGCGAGACCAGCACGCTGCCGTGCTGCCCGGGCACGGCACGCAGATCCGGCGCCGACAGCAGTTCGGCGATCGCGTTGTCGCGGGCCTGGGTCTGGGCCAGCTCGCTGCGGGCGGCCGTGAGCTGGCCGGAGGTGCGGACCGCCACCACGCCGAGCCCGGCCGCCACCGCGACGGCGACCGCCGCGGCCACCGACACGAGGCGCAGCGCGAGGCGACGACGCGGCCTGCCGGACGTGACCGGTGGGTCTTGGCGCGTCTCGGCGATCCGGGTGAGGACCTGCGACTTCAGGTCCGGCGGCGGGGGCTGCGACACGGCGAGCCCGAGGCGGGCGGTGGTGGCCCGCAGTTCGGCGACCTCCTGGGTGCACTCGGCGCATTCGGCCATGTGCCGTTCGAACCGGCGCCGCTCCACCTCGTCCAGCGCGTCCAGCGCGTACGCACCGGTGAGCAGGTGCACGTCGGGCGTGGTCATCGGGTCACCCCCAGGCAGTCCCGCAGGCGGATCAGCCCGTCCCGCAACCGCGTCTTGATCGTCCCCAGCGGACAGTCCAGCAGCTCGGCGACCTCCGGGTAGGTTTTGCCGCCGTAGTAGGCCAGCACGACGGACTCGCGCTGCAGCTCGGTCAGCGTGGACAGGCAGCGGCGCACCTGCTCACGCTCCAGCCGGGCGGTCACCGCCTCCGCAACCTCGTCGAACTCCCGCCCCGATGCCATCGCCTGCGTCTTCTGCTCGCGGTCCACGCGGGCTTGCGCCGACCGCACCCGGTCGACCGCCCGGCGGTGCGCCAGCGTCAGCGCCCAGTTCACCGCGCTGCCCCGCGCGGGATCGAAACGCGCCGCGGTCCGCCACAGCTCCACCAGTACCTCCTGCGTGACCTCCTCCGACTGGGCCACATCACGCACCACCCGGCGCACGACGCCGTACACCGGCCCCGCCACCACCTCGTACAGCTGCTCGAACGCGACCTCACTGCCCCGAGCCACCTCGACGAGCAGGTCGTCGGCGCCCAGGCCGGCGCTGCCCGGCGCAGGCGCCGGGACTGCCCGCACGGAGTCATCCATCGCCCCATCCTCTCCCGGCGGGAGTGCGCCGGACAGGTGTGATTCGCACCGCGCGGCGCCGCGGATTGGCCTGTTCAGCGGTCCGGGAAATATTTCCGCCGCCCGGGACCAATACTCCGGGCCGTGGGCTCCGAAGACCGGACATGACTGCGCGCGATCCGACCACGACGGAACCTCCGGCCCGGACGAGGCCGGGTGTGCTGGTGGCGGCCTTGTGCGGGGTGCTGGCGTTGCTGGCCGCCCTGGCGGTGGGGCATCTCGTCGCGGGGTTCATCAGCGTCAACGCCTCTCCGTACCTGGCGGTGGGCAACGGGGCGATCGATCTGACCCCGGTGGAGTTGAAGGACTTCGCCGTTCGCACGTTCGGCACGCACGACAAGCTGGTGCTGCTGTCCGGTATGGCGGTGGTGTCGGTGGGGACCGCCGCGCTGGCCGGGCTCGCGTCGCGGCGTTCGCCGTGGCCCGGCACCGCCGTGGTCGCCCTGTTCGGGGTGGTGGGGATCGTCGCGGTCGCGGTCCGCCCGGACCTCGGACCGGTCGCGATCCTCGCCCCGCTCGCGAGCCTGGTGGCGGGGGTGGGAGTGTTCCGGCTGCTGCACCGGGCGGCGCGAACCCGGAGCGGCGGACGTGACGAGCCAGGGGCAGGCAAGTCCCGGCGATCGTTCCTGGTCACCGGCGCGGGGGTGCTGGCGGGCTCGGCGGTGGCCGGAGTGGGGGGCCAGCTCCTGGGTTCCGCCCGCGACGCCACGGCGTCCCGGGCGGCGGTGGGCCGGCTGGTGCCCGTGCGCACGGCTCCGGCGATCCCGGCCGACGCGGACTTCGCCAAGCTCGGCACCCCACCGTTCCTGACCCCCAACCGGGAGTTCTACCGGGTGGACACCGCACTGACCGTGCCGCAGGTGCGCACCGAGGACTGGTCGCTGCGCATCCACGGCATGGTGGAGGCGGAGAAGACCTACCGCTATTCCGACATCCGCAACCGGCCCCTCGTCGAGCGCACCATCACGATGACGTGCGTGTCCAACGAAGTCGGGGGACCGTACGTGTCCACGGCGAACTTCGTCGGTGTCGATCTGGCGGACCTGCTGGAGGAAGCCGGTGTGAAGCGCGGAGCGGAGCAGTTGTTGTCGTCCAGTGTGGACGGGTGGACCTCCGGGACCCCGGTGGCGGCGGTGCTGGACCGTGGTCGTGGTACGATGCTGGCGCTGGGTATGAACGGGGAACCGTTACCGCTGGAGCACGGCTTTCCCGCCCGGCTGGTGACTCCCGGCCTGTACGGGTATGTGTCGGCGACCAAGTGGGTCGTCGACCTGGAGGTCACCACGTGGGCGGCGCGGCAGGCGTACTGGCTCGAGCGCGGCTGGGGTGAGCAGGCGCCGATCAAGACCGAGTCCCGGATCGACACACCAACAGGGTTCCAGAAACTGCCCGCCGGAACGGTGCGCGTCGCGGGCGTGGCCTGGGCCCAGCACACCGGCATCGACAAGGTGGAAGTCCGGCTCGACAACGGGCCCTGGCAGCAGGCGACGCTTTCCGCACAGGTCGATGTGGACACCTGGCGTATGTGGTGGTCCGAATTGGAGGTCCGCCCTGGCTTGCATCAGGTCACCTGCCGTGCCGTCGATCGCAGTGGCTACACCCAGACTCAGGACCGTGCCGGCACCGTTCCCGACGGAGCCACCGGCTGGCACACCATCACCTTCACCGCGAAGTGAGAACCTTCGGTATTTCCCCAGTTTCCGCCAATCCGGTGCCGCACCGGCTTCGAATAGCGGATGACAGCACGGACACGGCCCTTCGCCCCCGTGACACCTTGGAATGGAGTGATTGTTGTGAAGACTGCTCGTATCGCTGGTGCCGCTCTCGTCTCCGCCGCCGCCCTCTCGCTGGCCGCGTGCGGCACCAACGACAACTCCGGCAGCGCGTCCGGGCCGCCAACAGCAGCGCGATGGCGCCCTCCGGTGCCAAGTCCGCCCCGATGACCAGCGGCGCGGGCATGGGCAACGGCGCCACCACGAACGCGGACGTTTTCGGGTCCGCGTGCGGTCAGCTGCCGCAGGGCAACGCGCCGGGCAGCCTGGACTCGATGGGCCCGGAACCCGTCGCGTCCGCGGCGTCAACCAACCCGTTGTTGACCAAGCTCGTCGCCGCGGTGAAGGCCACCAACCTGGTCGACACCCTCAACAGCCAGCAGGCCATCACCGTGTTCGCCCCGGCCGACAGCGCGTTCAACGCCCTGGGGGACGCGAAGTTCACCGAGCTCGCGCAGAACCCCAGCCAGCTCGCGCCGATCCTGCAGTACCACGTGCTCCCGCAGCGCTACGACGCCCAGGGCCTGCAGGCCGCGGGCAGCGTACCGACGCTGAACACCGACGGCGGCCCGATCAAGATTTCCGGCACCGGGGCCAACATGACCGTCAACGGCGCCAAGGTGCTCTGCGGCAACATCCACACCAAGAACGCCACCGTGTTCGTCATCGACACCGTGCTCAACCCCGGCACCAACAGGTAACCACGCACGACGTGGCGGGTCCCGTGAGCACGGGCCCGCCACGTCGCTTTCGCCGTCCTGGCCAGGAAGATGCGCTCCGCCGCAACAAGGTCAAGGGGTCTCGGGTCAACTTGGTGCGCACCTGCTGCATGCTGAAGCCATGGGTGCGGATGGCCTGGGTGCATTGCATGACGCGGACCTGGACGCAATCGAAGTGCGGGTCAGTGTCGCGACTGTCGTGGCCGGCACGCTCGTGCAGCGCCCCCGATACGTCGATGTCGCTGATCAGCGCTGGGACGAGAACTCTCAGTTCATCGCCGGGCGGCCGACGGCCAATACGCTGCCGCCCTACACACCACCCGGCGCAACCGAACCGGTCGTCGCGACCAGCTCCGTCGGCTACGACCCCGCCGGCCGGGTTATCACCACCACCGACGGCCGCGGCAACACGACCACCTACGGCTACGACGAACTGGGCAACCAGCGCCGCAAGACCGACCCGCCCGCCCTCTACGGGCAGGCCGGCGGCACCTGGATCGCCACCTTCGACCCGCTCGGCGAACAACTCATGGTCAGCGACCCGACCGGTGCGCAGACCTACGCCACCTACGACAAGCTCGGCAACCGGATCACGAGCACGGTCACCGAGCGAGTGCCCGCCCCCGCGCGCACATTGACCACCCGCTTCACCTTCGACACCCTCGGCAACCCGACCTCGGTCACCACCCCGTCCGGGGTGACCACCAAGGCCACCTTCGACGACGTGGGCCATCAGCTCACCGCCGTCTCCGGCGCCGGTAAGACCACCACCAGCACCTACAACGGCGCCGGCCGCGTCACCTCGGTCACCAACCCGCTGGGGGAGAAGACCACCACCAGCTACGACTGGGCCGGTCGCGTCACCGCCAGCACCGACCTCGACGCAGCCGGCACCGTGCTCCGCACCCGCAGCTTCGGCTACGACAACGCCGGCAACCAGACCAGCGCGACCGATGGCCGCGGCAAAACCACCACCCAGACCTTCGACGCCGACAACCGCCTCACCTCGATCACCCGCCCGGTTTCCGCCACCGAGTCGATCACCACCAGTTACGGCTACGACGCCACCGGGAACATCACCCGCGCCACCGACGGCAACAACCACACGACGGTCTTCACCGTCACGCCGTGGAACCTGGCCGAGTCCACCATCGAACCGGCCACCGCCCAGCACCCAGGCGCCGCCGACCGCACCTACACCGCCACCTACGACCGCAACGGACAGCTGGCCAGCCTGACCAAACCGGGCGGCGTCGTGATCACCAACACCTACGACGCGCTCGGCAACATCACCAAGCAAACCGGCACCGGTGCCGCCGTCGCCACCCCGGACCGCACCTTCACCTACACCGCCCGCGGCGACCTCCGCACCGTCTCGGCACCCGGCGGCACCAACACCTACACCTACGACGACCGCGCCAACCTCACCTCGGCCACCGGCCCGTCCGGAAACTCCAGCGCCACCTACGACGACGACAACCGCCTCGCCACCGCCACCACAGCGGCCGGCACCACCACCTACGGCTACGACACCGCAGGCCGCCTGGCCACCGCCGCCGACCCGCTCACCGGCACCACCGCCACCTACGGATACGACAACGCCGACCAGCTCACCACCACCGGCTACGGCACCGGCAACGCCACCCGCACCTACGGCTACGACCCACTCGGCCGCCTCACCAGCGACACGATCAAGGCCCCGGACGGCACCGTCACCGCGTCGGTGAGCTACGGCTACGACCCCGAAGACCGGCTCACCAGCAAAACCACCACCGGCACCGCCGGCGCCGCCGCGAACACCTACGGCTACGACGACGCCGGCCGCCTCACCTCCTGGACCGTCGGCAACACCACCACCGACTACGGCTGGGACGGCGCCGGCAACCTCACCCGCGACGGCCCCGACACCGCCACCTACAACGAACGCAACCAACTCCAAACCAAGGGCGGCACCAGCTACACCTACACCGCACGCGGCACCCTCGACACCCGCACCACCGGCGGCGCCACCACCCAGCTGGCCTTCAACGCCTACGACGAACTGACCACCGACGGCGACACCACCAACACCTACGACGCGCTCAACCGGCTCGTCACCACCGGAAACTCTGCCCTCAGCTACGCCGGTACCAGCCAAAACATCACCAACGACGGCCCCACCAGCTACACCTACACCCCCGCGGGTGCCCTGCTCGGTGCGAAGCAAGGCACGAGCGCGTCACTGGCCTTGACCGACCTGCACACCGACCTCACCGCACTCATCAACCCCGCCACCGGCGCCGTCACCGGATCCCGCAGCTACAGCCCCTTCGGAAAGGTCACCAGCACCGGCGGAACCCAGACCGCACTCGGATACCAGCACCAATACACCGACCCGGCCAGCGGCAACACCAACATGGGCGCCCGCTGGTACGACCCAACACGGGTGGGTTCAGTTCCCGCGATACCGCCGGCCTCGACCCCCGCGACCTAACCAACGGAAACCGCTACGCCTACGCTGCAAACAATCCGCTGAAGTACATCGACCCAACTGGTAATAGTGGGACTGACACCATTGTCCCGCCTGGTCTTGATAGAGACGAACAAATACGGCAATGGGCTGAGCGAGAGGGTGTGGGCCGGGACCCGCTGCGAGGAGCAAGGTTTGGCCGCGGCGGCTGGATCGGGGTTGGGTTCGCGCTGTATGAGCTTTATGAAAAGCTCACCAGACGCGGTGACGGTTTCAAGCATCCGTGGAAATGGAATCTCAGCCGTCGAATGCCGGGTGGCGGGGCTCCTGGTCCGAACGTGAACGAGCCTTGCTGCGGACTTCGCGGCAACACCCCCAATCGATCTCCCGGGAGGCTGTCGAAAAACTCCCGCTATCTCAGCAACCCTGGCAACTCTGCTGTTGCCGCGGCCGCAGCTGCCGCGGCAGCAGCCGCCAGGAAAGCTGCACGTCAACATCGTGTAGAGCAGGACGCGCGAACTTGGCACGCTCGGCCCGTCACCACACCAACCCTGGCGGAGGGCATTCAGGATCTGATCAACACGGTCCTCCCCAGCATCGACCTTGGCGTCCTTGACGCGACGCGCGTCAACGGCGATGACGATCCGTACCAGCCTGGAGTTGCTGCTGGATCCGGCGAGCCGGCAGCGCTCCCTGGGGCGCGGGGATATTTGAGCGACGCTTGCGCACAGCGAGGCAGTACCTCTGACAACGTCATTTGGTCATGCGTAGGATCGTCTGCGACGCCCCACGGCTTCGATGGTCGAGATCAGTTCGAGGCATTCGCCGCACTTCTTCGAGAAGGATTGGGAGACGCGGGTTTTGAGGGTACTTTCGCTGCTTTCCAGGGTAGTGCCGTCACCGGCAAGAGCTACAGGACTGGAGAACCGTTCGACGTTGGCAGGACAAGTGATTTCGACATCGCACTTGCCGGTCCAGAAATCTTTGCGGCAGCACAGGCCGCGGGAATCGGATTGCGAGGCAAGGGGACGCGCACAGGTCCGCTTCGCGCTCACGACCTGGCCGCTTTGGGTTTGACTGACTTGCGCGCAGACCTCAGCGATCTGGCTGGGAGGGATGTCAACTTCATGATCTATAGATCTAGCGAGGTCGCGCTCGGCAGGGCTCCGAGTATCATTGTCCCGTGACTAAACCTTCATATCTGTTGTTCGGAAGTTCAACTGTGAATATCGATGAGCTGTGTTCGTCGTTGCGCGATGTGCTAGATATAGACTTTGAACCTCGTCGTAGTGACTATCATGGCGGAGACTATTACCGGGCAGGCAAGCTTCGTGGTGAACACTTCATTCTTGAGAAAAATTGGCGGGACGAAGATGGCGAGTTGTTTGAGCCAGCGTATGAGGACTTCGATGTTATATTGGAGGTCAACGGCACTGCGAGGCCTGATGTGATTCGTGAGAGGCTTGCCGAAATAGAGGGGCTGATCTTTCTGGCCGAGCGTTGAGATGCTGTCAATTCAGAGAGCCTCCGGTTGTCCTGTGCCGGCCGTATGTCAGTGTCCGTGCGCACAGCGATGCGGAGCTCATGTCAGCTGGGGGCGCTAGCTGATTGCTCCGTTACTCCGGAGCAAATGCGGTACTGCATGAGATGTCGACAGCATGTGGCGGTAGGGCACAGCATGATGCCTGCCGCGGGTCGAGGCGGTGCGTCGCTCCTCGGTGCTGGCGCCGTCGCTTCGGGGGCGGACATGCCCGCCGATATGGCCGGGCCACCGCGGACGGCCGGCGGCCTGACACGCAGGCCGCCGACCGCGGCCGTTCTACGCGGGCGCGCCGGATCGGTCGGTGTTGACGTCCGCCAGCGGCACCGACGGGTCGGTGAGCCGGTCGATGTCGACGGCGCTGCCGGAGCGGATCAGGGCCTTGATCGGACCCGTGACGTCCCAGACGTTGACGTTCATGCCGGCGACGACCTTGCCGCCCTTGAGCCAGAAGGCGATGAACTCGCGGGCTGCCACGTCGCCGCGGAAGACGACCCGGTCGTAGCCGTCGGGGTGGCCCAGGAACTCCATCCCGAGGTCGTACTGGTCCGTGTAGAAGTACGGCAGCTCGTCGTAGACCGCGTCCACGCCGAGCATCCCGGCCGCCGCGACCGCGGGCTGCTTGAGCGCGTTGGCCCAGTGCTCGACGCGGAGGTGGCGCCCCAGCAGCGGGTGGTAGGCGTTGGCGACGTCACCGGCGGCGAAGATGTCGGGATCGCTGGTGCGCAGGTGCTCGTCCACCTGGATGCCGTTGTCCACGTCCAGCCCGGCCGCTTCGGCCAGCGCGGTGTTCGGGATCGCGCCGATGCCGACGAGGACCGCATCGGCCTCGATACGCGTGCCGTCGGCGAGGCGGACACCGCCCGGGCCGGCTTCCGCGACCTGGACGCCGAGCCGCAGATCGACACCGTGCTCGACGTGCAGGTCCGCGAACACCCGCGCGGCTTCGCGGCCGAGTGCGGGCAGCAGCGGCAGTTCGAGGGCCTCCAGCACGGTGACCTCCAGGCCGGCCTGCCGGGCCGCCGCCGCGACCTCGAGCCCGACCCACCCCGCGCCCACCACAGCGAGCCGCGACCCGGTCGCCAGCACTTGCCGCAGCGCTTCGGTGTCGCCGAACCGGCGCAGCCGCAGCGTGGCGTCCGCGCCCGGCAGAGAGCGGGGTTCCGCGCCGGTGGCCAGCAGGAGTTTGGTGTAGCCGACCCGGCTGCCGTCGCCCAGCACGACTTCGCGGGCACCGCGGTCGATCGCCGTGACCGCGGCGCCGAGCCGGAGATCGACGTCGTGATCGGTGTACCAGTTCTCGGGGTGCACGAACGCGCTCTCGCGGTCAGCTTTGCCGGTGAGCAGGTCCTTGGACAGCGGAGGCCGCTCGTACGGGCGGTGCTGCTCGTCGCCGAGCAGGACGATCCGCCCGTCGAAACCCTTCTCCCGCAACACCTCGGCGGCCTTGGCGCCGGCCAGCCCGGCCCCGATGATCACAAACGTCGGCGGTACCACAATCAGCTCCTCGATGACGACTTCGAATGGATGGGTCAGCTACCGACGCCCAGGGCCGCGAGCAGGACGAGGACCACGGTGGCGACCGCGACCAGCCCGTGCCCCGCGACCACGGCGACCGGGAAGTGCTGTTCAGGCGCCGCCTCCTTGCCCGAGGCGGGCGCGGTGCGGGCGCGGTAGCCGGGGACCCACCGGGCGAACATGGTGAAGCCCAGCAACGCCACCGGCACCAGCAGGACGAACGCGATCCACGCCAGGGTGGCGCCGCCGACGACCAGGTAGATGATCCACAGGACCAGCCCGGCCGCCGCGATGGCGAAGTGCCCGAAGATCAGCCCCGGGGAGAACCGGGAGCTGCCCGGTTCGCGAGTGCCGCCCTTGGCGATCCAGGTGCCCAGCATGACGAACCCGCCCACGGCGGTGACCAGCCAGGCGATCAGCGCGGCGATGTCCATGAACCCTCTCCTCGGTGTGGTGGTGTGGAACGGAACGCTCAGGACGAGCGGCGGGCCGCGGTGCGGTAACCCTCCGCCTGGGTGGACTCGGCGGCGACGCGGACGCCGTAGTGGTAGGCGAGCTTCCCGCCGAGGTAACCCGATGCGGCGAGCGCGACCAGCGCGGCCGCCGACAGCACCAGCGGGCCGATCCCCACCGGCCCCGGCTGGTCGTACGCGGCACGGCGCCAGAAGAAGCCGGCGATGTAGGCGGCGGTGACCGCGAGGTTGAGGCTCATGTGCGTCAGCCCCGTGCGGAACGCGGGAGTCCCGCTGGGGATCGCCAGCAGATCCAGCGTGCCCACCAGTGCCGCGGCGAGCGCCCCGACGACGCCGATCGCGACGAGCCACAGCGACCCCCTGGCCAGGAAGCCCGGGTCCGCCACGATCCGCGACCCGATGTCGAAGACCAGGCTGGACACCCAGGCGCCGATCGGCACGGTGACCAGGATCGGGTGGAAGGGGTGCCCGTAGGGGCCGGCCAGCGCCGCGCTCACCGGCCGCTTGGCCTGCTCGATGTCGTTGGCCATGTCGCCCTCCTTTTAGCCAACGAAGTTTGGTCTTATCGGCGGCCGAGGTCAAGGGGTCCTGCTCGGTGCGACCCGATCGGTTTTTTCGTCCAGTCAGATCGGCGCAACCACCGGCCGTTTCGCTGGTCGTGGGACAGCCGGTGGCCGGGACTCGGCGGGCGGTCACCAGCTGTGCGGGTGGAACCGGACCGCGGCCAAGGCCGACTTCGCCCGCGATCGCGCGGGCGGTGGCGCCGAGGAAGGCGGCGGAGAAGCCGTCGGTGAGGGCGGCCGGATTGCCGAGCTCGACACGCGGGCGCTCCAGCACGACCCGGCGGAACCGTCAGGCTGGTGCTCGTTGTGGTTGTGGTGTATTCGTCGAGGTGGCGGAACGATTCCGGGGTGGTGGCGCCGATGATGTTGCTGGTGGTTCTGCTTTGCTGTGTCGGCGCGCTGATTCTGGCCGCGGCCGGGTACGACCGGCGATTCCGGCGCGCCGGGCGGCGGAACGGGTTCTGGGAGCAAGTGACCGAACATCGTCGTGACCTGCACGCCACCCGGCACGTCCGGAACTGGATCTGCGACGACAAGTGGATGCGTGTTCGCCGGCGCCCCTAGTCCCGCGCGGACCGGCGGTGATCCCCGGCGGTTCGCTGCTCAGGGACGAGGTTTCCGGAGCGGCGCGGTTGTCGTGACGCTTTCCCCGGTATAGCTTGCCGCGAATGGGGATACCGGCAGTGGTGTTCGACATCGGCGGCGTCCTGGAAATCACCGGGGAGATGACCTTCAGCCGGGAGTGGGAATCGAAACTGGGGCTTTCCCCGGGCGAAATCGGGCGGCGGCTGGCCGATGTGTGGGCCGGGGGAACGGTCGCCAGGATTTCCGAGGACGACGTCCACCGTGCGATCGGTGACGAACTGGGTCTCGCCGGTGCGCAGGTCGAGCTGATGATGTCGCAGATGTGGACCGAATACCTGGGTGTCGCCAACGACGAGCTGATCGAGTACGTGCGGGGGCTGCGGCCCCGGTATCGCACCGGAATCCTGAGCAACAGTTTCGTGGGCGCACGTGAACGGGAGCAGGAGGCTTACGGCTTTCCCGCGCTCGTCGACGACCTCGTCTATTCCCACGAGGTCGGGATGACCAAACCCGATCCGCGGATCTACCAGCTGACCTGTGCCCGCCTCGGTGCCGCCCCGGAAGAGACGATCTTCGTGGACGATCTCGACGCCAACGTCACCGGTGCTCTCGACGCCGGCCTGCACGCGGTGCGGTACCGGGACAACGCAGACGATCGCCGGGATCGAGGCTGTTGCCTCGTCCACCGCGGCGGGCAGCGGAAGCCGAAACCCTGTCAGGTCCGCGTGAACGCGGTGACCGCCGTCTGGAAACCCCGCAGCGTCCAGTGCGTGTCGGTACCCAGGGCGACCATGTCGGCCCCACGGGCAGCCCACCGGCGGGCGGCTTCGATTTCGGTGGCGAAGACACCGGCCGATACCCCGGCTGCCTGAGCGGCGGCGATGATCCCCGCGGCGGCCTCGACGACGGTGGGATGGTCGAGTTCACCCGGCACACCGAGGGCGTGGGAGAGATCGACCGGTCCGACGAAGATCCCGTCACAGCGCGAGGTCGCGAGAATCGCGTCGAGCGCATCGAGCCCGGCCTCGCCCTCGATCATGAGGTGCACCTCGGTCGACTTGTTCGCATTGGCGAACCATTCGGGAGAACCGGCGAAGCCGGCTGCGCGGACGAACGGATTGGCGCCACGGTGCCCGGCCGGCGCGAACCGGGCGGCGGCGACGGCCCGCTCCGCGTCGGCGAGTGAGGCGATCTGCGGCACCAGGACGCCGTCCGCCCCGAGATCCAGCGCGGCGCCGATCGCCTGCGCGTCGTTGCTCGCGACCCGGACCAGCGCCGGCAGGTCGCGGGACCGCGCGGCGACGACGAGCTGAGCCAGCTGCGGCAGCCCGAGCGGCCCGTGCTCGGCGTCGAGGATGACCGTGTCGAAACCGGCGAGGGCGATCAGTTCGACCACCTCGGTGGCGTCGAGCAGGGCGAACGTCGCCAGTTTGGTGCGGCGAGCCATGGAAGTCCTCCCAGGTGAGTCAGCCGCGGCCGAAGAGGGGCATCGCGGTGGCCATGATGGTGATGAAGGGGATGTTGGCTTGGAGGGGAAGGCCGGCCATGTGCACGACCGTCCGGGCGACCTCCTCGGCGTCGAAAGTGGGTTCGGCGGCGCGGGTGTCGTCGGCCTGCCGGGTGCCGGCGGCGATGGTCCGGGTCATCGGGGTGTGTGCGTTGCCGATGTCGATCTGGCCGCAGGCGATGTCGTGGCGGCGGCCTTCGAGCGCCAACGCCTTCGTGAGCCCGGTGATCGCGTGCTTGGTCGCGGTGTAGGCGACGGTGTGCGGCCGGGGCACCTGCGCGGACACGGACCCGTTGTTGATGATCCGCCCACCGCGGGGCCGCTGGCGCAGCATCAGCCGGTAGGCGGCCTGCGCGCACAGGAACGCGCCGGTGAGGTTGGTGTCGACGGTGGCCGTCCAGTCCTGTTCGGACACCTCCTCCACCGGCTGCGCGGGCCCGGTCACGCCCGCGTTGTTGAACAACAGGCCGAGCGGTCCAAGGTGGTGGCGGGCCTGGTCGAACAGCGCCCCGACCGACGCCGCGTCCCGGACGTCGACGGGCACGACGGTCGCAGCGCCCGGCCCGGTGGCGTCGGCAGCGGTGTCGTGCAGGTGCGCCTCATTGCGGCCGGCGAGCACGACGTGGTACCCGTCACGGAGCAGTGCGTGTGCGACGGCCCGGCCGATCCCGGAACCGGCTCCGGTCACCACCGCTGTCTTCGGGGCGTGGGTGGTGGTGGTCAATGGCTGTCCCGGGGGATCGCGGCACCACGCGCGCCGGTGAGGAAGTCGAAGTCGGCACCGTGGTTGGCCTGGGTGACGTGGTCGACGTAGAGGCGGGTGTAACCACTGGCCGCCGCTGGTGTCGGCGCGGACCAGCGGGCGCGGCGCGCGGCGAGTTCGTCCGCGCTGACGTGCAGGTGGAGTGAGCGGTTGGGGACGTCGAGTTCGATCAGGTCGCGGTCCTCGACGAGGGCCAGCGGCCCGCCCACGGCGGCTTCGGGGGCGGTGTGGAGGACGACCGTGCCGTACGCGGTACCGCTCATCCTCGCGTCGGAGATGCGCACCATGTCGGTGACACCGCCCTGCAGGAGTTTCGCCGGGATGGGCAGGTTTCCGAGTTCGGGCATGCCCGGGTATCCGCGCGGCCCGGCGTTCTTGAGCACGAGCACGCAGGTGGCGTCGACATCGAGCGCCGGGTCGTCGATGCGGGCGTGCAGATCGTCGACCCCGTCGAACACGACTGCTCGCCCGCGGTGCCGGAGGAGTTCCGGTGACGCGGCCGATGGCTTGATGATCGCGCCGTCCGGGGCCAGGTTCCCGGTGAGCACGGCGATTCCGGCGGACTTCTGAACCGGTCGCGTGCGCGGCCGGATCACCTCCGGGTTCCAGCACTGCGCGTCGGCGAGGTTCTCGCCGAGAGTGCGTCCGTTGACCGTGGGTGCGTCCAGGTGCAGCAGATCGCCGAGCTCGGCCAGCAGCGCTGGGAGGCCGCCGGCTTCGAAGAAGTCTTCCATCAGGTACTGGCCCGCGGGTTGCAAGTTCGCCAGCAGCGGCACGTCGTGGCCCAGGTCGTCGAAGTCGGACAGGCTCAGCGGAACACCGAGCCGCCCGGCGATGGCCAGCAGGTGCACGACGGCGTTGGTGGAGCCACCGAGAGCGGCGACGGTCCGGATGGCGTTCTCCAGGGCGGTCCGGGTGAGGATGTGCGACAGCCGGAGGTCTTCGCGGACCATCTCGACGATGCGCCGTCCGGAGTCGTGCGCCAGCACCGCCCGCCGCGCGTCCGGCGCGGGGATCGCGGCGTTGCCGGGCAGGCTGAGCCCCATCACCTCGACGATGCTGGCCATCGTGGATGCGGTGCCCATCGTGTTGCAGTGCCCCGCAGAACGGGACTCGCACGCTTCCGCGGCGATGAAATCGCACTCGCCGAGGGTGCCTGCGCGAACTTCGTCGCTCATCGCGTACATCGCGGTCCCGCTGCCGATCGGCCGGCCCCGGAAGCGCCCGGTGAGCGCCGGTCCGCCGGAGACGACGATTGCCGGGATGTCTGCGCTGGCCGCACCCATGAGCAGCGCGGGAGTCGTCTTGTCGCAGCCGCAGAGCAGCACCACCCCGTCGAGCGGGTTCGCGCGCAGCGATTCTTCGACGTCCATGCTCGCCAGGTTGCGGTAGAGCATGGAGGTGGGGCGCAGCAATGTCTCGCCCAGGGACAGGACGGGGAATTCCAGCGGGAAGCCACCGGCTTCGTAGACACCCCGCCTGACGTGCTCGGCGAGCGTCCGGAAGTGGGCGTTGCAGGGCGCGAGTTCCGACCACGTGTTGCAGATCCCGATCACGGGCCGCCCGTCGAACATCCGGTGGGGCATGCCTTGCGATTTCATCCGGGAGCGGTGCAGGTAGCCCGACTTCCCGCGACGGCTGAACCACGCGTGGGAGCGCAGCCGGGCGGATTCTCCCTCGGCTGGGGGCACTGTCATGGGCGGTGAGCTCCATTCTGGACGGTCGTGACCGGGGCGGAGGTGAGGCCGAGCAGTTGTCGTGCTTCGGCCGGGGTGGCGGGTTCGAGGCCGAGCTCACGGATGAGGCGGACCGCCTTCTCGACGAAGTGGACGTTGTCCCGCAGTTCCCCATCGGTGTCGCGGATGTTGTCCTCCAGTCCCACCCGGATGTGGCCGCCCAGCAGGAGCGCGTGCGTGGTGGCCGGGAGCTGCGCCGCGCCGTGCCCGCTGACCGTGAAGATGCTTCCCGCGGGCAGGAGGTCGACCAGGTACTGCAGCGTTCTCGGGGAGTACGGCATCGCGCCCTGGAAGACCCGGTCCAGGCCGAAGCAGAAGTTCACCGCGTGCGGTGCCTCGTCGTAGCCGGCCTCGATGAGCGTGGTGACGTCCTGCACCAGGTGGGTGGGGCTGAAGACCTCCCACTCGGGCTTGACCCCGGAGTCTCGCATCGTGGTCGCGAGCTCGACAGCCTCTGCCGGGGAGGTGCTCATCAGCACTTCCCGGCCATCCACCGTGGCCAGCACCGTCATGGCGTTGAACGAGCACATCTCGGCGCCGGCCAGCGCGCCCAGTGCGCGTTGTCCGGCGGACGATTCCCAGCGTTGCGCGCCGCGCACGACCAGGTCGCCGTTCAGCCCACCGCCCGTCGAGTTGTTCACCACGATGTCACAGCGTTCCCGGACGAGCCGGTTGATGTGGCGGTAGATCTCGGGGTCGCAGGTGGCTTCGTCGTCCGGCCGCCGTGCGTGCAGTGCGGCCACGCTCGCGCCGGCGTTGTAGCAGCGGTAGACGTCCTCGGCGATCTCCTCCGGCTGGGTGGGGACGTGCGGTGTGTCGCGTTTGGTCAGGAAGCCCCCGGTCGGGGCGACGGTCACGATGACTTTCCGGGATGGCAACAAAACCTCCGAAGGATGCGCGCTAGCTCGCGGCACCGGGCTGGACGTTCGCCGTGCGCGCCTGTTCGCTGATGCGCTCCACGGTCCGCGGGACGACGGCGGTCAGTTCGGCGAGCTTCTTGTGGAAGGTGGATCGGGGGGCCGTGATGGACACCGATGCGACAGCGTGCCCGTCGGCGTCCAGGATGGGAGCGGCGATGCAGCACACCTCCTCGAGGATCTCGCCTTCGTCCAGCGCGTAGCCGCTGCGCCGGACCTCGGCGAGCTGCTCGCGCAGCGTTGCCGCGTTCGGGGTGGTGAACCGCGTGTAGGCCATCGGGGTGAAGTCACGCAGGTACGCCGCCACCGTGGTGGGATCGCTGAAGGCGAGGATGGCCTTGCCCATCGCCGTGCAGTAGGCGGGCAGCCGGCTACCCGCGCGCACGTCGATGCGGAACATCTGGCTGGACGGGATGGTGTCGGCGTACAGGATCGAGTCGCCGGAGAGGACGCCCAGGTTCACGGTTTCGTGGAACCGTTCCGACAGCTCGACCAGGTAGGGACGGGCGATGTCGATGAACCGGATCCGGGGGCGCACGCTGTCAGCGAGGCTGACCAGTTTCACAGTGAGGCGGTACTTGCGGGTTTCCCCGTTCTGCTCGACGAACCCGGCGCTCACCATGGTGGTGAGCAACCGATCCACCGACGGTTTGGTCAGCCCGAGCTCACGGGCGAGTTCCGACACGCCCGCCTCCGGGGTGGCCGCAAGCGCTTCGATCAGCCGTAGCGCGTTGGCGACCGAGCCGAGCCCGCGATCGCCCCGCACCGGGGTGTCCAATTCCTTGTCCATCAGCGCCCTCCCAGTTCGCTCTTGCGGTGCTCCGGCGAGCCCCCCGGCATCCTGCCCGGAACCGCGTCGGTTCGCGTGGCGTGGTGCTCCCGCTCCAGCGCCAGGCTGTCCCGGAGAGCCGAGTGGCGGCCAAGCACGAACACGAGTGCCGCGGCGATCAGCGACGCGACACCCAGCACGAGCACCCCGCCGGCGAAACTGCCGGTGGCGCTCTTGATGACGCCGATCAGCTGCGGGCCGAAGTAGCCGCTGGAGTTGGCCACCGTGTGGATCAGCCCGATGCCGGCGGCAGCGGCACCACCGGTGAGATAGGCGGTGGGCAGCGACCAGAACACCGACAACGAGGCGAGGATCCCGAACAGCGACACGCAGAATCCGGCGATCGCGAGCACCGGCACGGCCAGGCTCAGCCCGGCAACGGTCAACCCGGCCGCTGCGATCAACGCGGGGATGACGAAGTGCACCACGCGTTCCCGGCTCCGGTCGGAGTGCCGCAGCCACCACAGCAGGGGACCGATCGCCAGCAGGGCGGGCAGCGCTGCGAACCAGCCCACGGCCGTGTTGCCCAGGCCGAGGCTGTGCAGGACCTGGGGCAGCCAGAGGCTGTACCCGTTGTAGCTGAAGGCGATGAGGAAGTAGACCGCGCACAGCGCAAGCAGCCGCGGATCGCGCAACGCAGTGCCGATCGAGTGCTTCTTGACCGCGTCCTGCTGCCGGCGCTCCTGGTCGAGGGTGTCCTGCAGCCAGCCGCGTTCGGCTGGGGACAGCCACTTGACCTGGTGCGGTCCGTTGCGCAGCCACACGGCGCACGCGATGGAGACCACGACCGCGGGGATGCCGGTCAGGATGAACAGCCACCGCCATCCGGCCAGGCCGGCCACGCCGTCCATCTTCAGGATGTAACCCATGGCCGGTGAGAAGAGCGCCGACACCGCCAGCGAGGCCACGAACATCCCGTACATCCGGGCGCGGATCGCCTTGGGGAACCACCGGCTGATGAAGTAGATCGCGGCGGGTGAGTACCCGGCCTCGGCGGCGCCCAGCACGACGCGCATGACGATCAGGCTGGTGCCGCTGTGGATCAGGAATGCGGAGGCGATGGTGATCAGGCCCCACAACAGCATGATCCGGCTGATCCAGACGCGGGAGCCGACCTTGGTGAGGATCAGGTTGCTGGGCAGTTCGAGCAGGCAGTAAGCCCAGAAGTAGATCCCGGCCGCCAGCCCGTAGGTCGCCGCGGACAGCCCGAGATCGGCGTTCATCGTGAGCGCGCCGATGCTGATGTTGTTCAGATCGATCTTCAGGACGATCTCGCCGGCCATCAGCAGCGGGATGAAACGCCACACGACCTTGCGGACGACAGCGGCCTCAAGGTTTTCGGTCATCGTCACCTACCGGTGTCAACAGTGGACGGGGTGCGATCAGCTCGATCCGTATAGCGAACCGTTGGATCGCTAGGGTGAGCAGACGGTAGCCCACGTTCCTGGCGTCGGTCAATCTTCTGAGGCAAAGCAGGCGCGCTCAGCCTTGCGTTGACAAGCGCCAGCGGCGGAGGTTAGCGTCCTTTTCGCATCGTGAACTGATGGTACGTATAGCGATACGTTTTGGCAGGGAGCTCATGAAGAAGCTGATCATCGACGTGCGGCTGAACGAGTACGCGACGCGCGAGGAGAATCCCAACGTGCCGTGGTCGGCCGAGGAGATCGTGCGGGACGCAGCCGAATGCGCCGAAGCCGGAGCGTCCGCCGTGCACTTCCACGGCCGGGACGGCCGGACCGGCGCTCCCTGCAACGACACGTCCTACTACGCCGACGTGATCACCGGGATCCGGGAGGCGTGCGACGTCCTGGTGCACCCCACCCTGGGCTACGTCACCCAGCCCCCGGAGGAACGGCTGCAGAAGATGATCGATCTGGCGGCCGATCCGCGGACCAAGCCCGACATCGCTCCGGTCGACATGGCGAGCATCAACGTCGACGTCTACGACAGCGTCCGGCGACGCTTCGAGACCGAGGACCTGTTGTTCGCCAACCCCACCAGCAGGTTGCAGTACTTCACCCGCGAGCTCACGCGTCTCGGCATCAAGACGATCCACACGTGCTGGAACATCCAGTGCTCCCGGACCGTGGACGCGTTCATCGAGATGGGGCTGATCCCGGGACCCGCCTACCTCGCCGTGCTGATGTCCGAGCGCGGGTTGTTCGCCGGTCATCCGGGGAACCTGCGCGGCCTGCTGGCGCACCTGGACTTCCTGCCGCGCAACGGCCCGGTGGAGTGGATCGCGGGGTGTTACCCCGGCAGCGTCCTCCCGGTCGCCACCGCTGTGATCGCGGAAGGCGGGCACCTCACCCTCGGGCTCGGCGACTACCCGTTCCCCGAACTCGGCAAGCCGCGCAACGCCGACATCGTCCGGCTCGTCGCGCACCTGGCGCGCTCGATGGGCCGCGAGGTCGCCACTCCCGAGGAGGCGCGTCAGATCCTCGGGATCGGCGCGTGACCGCGGCCGGGCGGACGGGCCGGCTCAGCGGCAAGGTCGCGCTGGTCACCGGCGCCGGTTCGCGCGGCGAGGGGATCGGCATCGGCCGTGCCACCGCGATCCTGCTGGCCCGTGAGGGCGCCCGAGTCGGTCTGCTGGACCGCAACCGTGAGTGGGCGGACCTGACGCACCGGATGATCATGGACGAGGGTGGCGAAGCGGCGGTGATCGAGGCCGAGGTGACCGACCCGGGATCGTGCCAGGACGCGGTCCGCGCCGTGACCAGCAGGTGGCATGGGCTGGACATCCTCGTCAACGTGGTCGGCACGGTCGGCCCGCCCGGCACGGCCGTGGACGTCGACCTCGACGCGTGGGACCGCGGCATGCGCGTCAACGTGACGTCGATGGTGCTGACTTCGCGTGCCGCGATACCCGCGATGCGAGAACGCGGCGGCGGGGCCATCGTCAACATCTCGTCCATCGGCGGTCTCCTGGGTGGTGACCCCGCCCTGCTCTACCCGACGTCCAAGGGCGCGGTCGTCCAGCTCACCCGTGCCATGGCGGCACTGCACGGCCGCGAGGGGATCCGGGTGAACTGCGTCGCGCCGGGCGTCGTGTACACGCCGTTCGTCGTCGAAGCGGGCGGCCTGGATGAGGAGATGCGCGAAATCCGCAGGGAGAGCACGCTGCTCGGCATCGAAGGAACCGGGTGGGACGTCGGCTACGCGGTCCGCTACCTCGCCAGCGACGAGGCCCGGTGGGTCACCGGCGTGATCCTGCCCGTCGACGGTGGCTTCACCTCCGGGCGGCGCACCCAGCTGGTCGTCGGGTTCCACGACGACCAGCCGGCTGGGACGTAGGTGTGCGGCTGACCCGCGCACGGGAAGACCCCTGCCCCGCGACCGGGACAGGGGTCTTCCCATGCGACGGTTCGGCCGTCAGTACCACTTCTTGTCGCAGATGCGGCCGTCGTTGCCGTTGAAGATGCAGGGCTGCGCGACGAGGTCGTGCGCGGTGCCGGCGAACGTCGCCTCGAACCGCTTCACGAAGCCGGCCGGCTTGCCCTTCGTGCTGGCCACGTCCTGGGTGAAGGTCTGCTCGTGCCAGGGGATCATGTCGTCGGGGGTGACGTACCGGATGCGGAACACCGCCTCGTGCTTGTCGGCCGCCGTGTCCTTCACCCAGCCCTTCACCGTCCAGTAGTGCCCCTCGCACAGGGTGCCGTCGATCTCCGCGCCGGGGAACGCCCCGTGCACCTTGCGGCACTTCAGCGGCCCCGCCGCCCACGCCGCAGGCGTGGTGGCCAACGGGAGCAACACCGCGGACAGCACCGTCAGTGCGGTCATGGTGAGGGCTCGCAACTTCATGGAATCCCCTTCAGATCAACACGGGCCCGGGAACAGATGTGCTCTTCTCACGAAGAACGCAGACATCGCGGCAGAGACTAACAGAACCCGCATGTCGGAAAACCATCCGAAAGGGCGACGAACCAGACGCAACCCCCACCGTGCCTCCTGCGTCAGGCGGCGGTCTCGGCGACCGGGGTGGACCGGCGCTTGGCCAGGCGGTGTCCCAGCTCGGACAGCGCCAGGGCCAGCACCGCCACCACCGCACCGATCAGGCTGATCCACCGGGAGCCGATGGCGCCGATGCCCACCGCCCCGATCACGCCGGAGAAGGCGATCGCGAGGTAGAGGAACGCCGCGTTGAGCGAGATGAGCAGCGGTGCCGAGGCCGGGTTCAGGGCGATGAGCCGGGACTGCTGGGGCGTGGTGATGCCCCACGCGGCGATGCCGTAGACCACCGTGATGACGAGGGCGGCCGGGAACGAACCGGTCGCGAACGGCAGGACGACCAGGCTCGCCGCGAGCAGTGTGACCGCACCGCCGACCACCAGGCGCGCGCCGAACCGGTCGGCGAGCGTCCCCGCGTAGAAGTTGCCCGCCGTGCCGGTCAGGCCGAAGGCGAACATCAGCACCGCGAGCCGGGTGCCGTCGCCGCCGGTGGCCGGGGCGAACACCTCGGCCATGTAGGTGTAGACCACGTACGCGGCGGTGAACGCGACCAGTGTGGTGGCGAGGACGACGACGACGCGACGGTCACCCAGCGGCGCGAGGCGCTGGCGCAGCCCGCCCGGGGCCGCCACCGAAACCCGCGGGACGAGCGCGAGGACGCCGACCAGGCTCAGGACGGTGAGCAGGGTGATGAACCACATCGTCGCCCGCCACCCGAGCGCGCTGCCCACGACGGTGCCGATCGGTGCGCCCAGGGCGGTCGCGGCGGTCAGTCCGGTGGTGACGGCCGCGATGGCCCGGCCGCGGCGCTCGGGTCCCACCAGCGCGGAGGCGGTGACGCTGGCCGCCGGGATGTACAGGCCGGCTCCGGCGGCGGCGACGACCTGCGCGATCAGGACCCCGGGGAAGTTCGGGGCGAGCCCGGTGCCGACGACGCCAAGCAGGTAGAGCAGGACGGACAGCTTGAGCACCCGGTGGCGGGGCCACGCGGCGGTGAGGGTCGCCAGGATCGGCGACATCACCGCGCAGGTCAGCGCGAAGACCGTGACCACCTGGCCGGCGGTGGCGATGGAGACGTCCAGCGACCGGCTGAACTCGGGCAGCACGCCGGCCAGGACGAACTCGTCGGTACCGATCGCGAACGTGCCGAAGCCGAGCATCAGGACGCTCCGCCAGTGCGACGCGGCCGGGCCCTTTCCCGGCGTGGCGCCGCCACTGTCGGGTGTGGGCGTGCGAGTCATGACCCCTCCTCGGTACCGATCAGTTCCATTTGTCAGATGGTACTGATCGGTTCCGTTTTGCGTCAAGCGGGGCCGATCACCGCTCCCCGAGCAGCGCACGCAGCGCCTTGTTCTGTTCCTCCAGTTCGGCGATCCGTGCCCGGACGGGCGCGAGTGCCTCGGCGAGCTCGGCCTCGGAGTAGCGCGGGGTGATGTGCTGGTGGCAGTTCCAGTTGAAGCCCTCGACGCGGATGACCATCAGGCGTTCCACCCGCCCGTCCGTGCGCGTCTCGGTCAGCGTTCGCGTCAGCCCGGGATCCTCGTCGAGGGGGACGGCCCGGGCGTGCCCGAAGATCTTCAGGCGGGCCTGGTGCGGGTAGTCCATGAAGAACAGGGCCACCCGCCCGCCGGCCCGGACGTTGCCGGTGGTGATGTACTGCCGGTTGCCCCGGACGTCGGCGAACCCGAGGGTCTGCTCGTCCAGTACGTGCACGAAGCCCGCCGGGCCGCCGCGGTGCTGCACGTACGGCCACCCGGTCTCGCTGACGCTCGCCAGGTAGAACCCGTCCCGGGCCGCGATGAACGCCGCCTCGTGCGGGCCCAGCGGATCCGGCACCTCGCCCCCGGTGAGCGCGCGGGCGGCCGCCGCGGCGCTGCCGTTCTGTTCCTGTTCCCGGCGCACGCTCTCGGTGTACGCCAGGTGTGCGTAGCGGCTCATCTACTGTCCTGCCCCCTCGGTGTCCGCCGGGTCCGCCGGGTCGTCCGCGATCGCGGGCCGGGCGTCGAGGACGGCGGCGAGCAGCCCGGGGAAGCGCTGGTCGAGCTCCTCCCGGCGCACCTTGCTGACGCGGGTATTGCCGCGCAGCTCCATCTCGACCAGGCCGCTTTCCCGCAGCGTGCGCATGTGGTGCGTGACCGTGGACGGCTTGACCGGGAGGTCGAGCGCGCCGCAGGCGGCCTCGCCGACCTCGGTCAGCATCCGCACGATCCGCAGGCGCACCGGATCGGCCAGGGCGTGCAGCACGGTCCCGATGTCGACGCGAGCCAGGTCCGGTTGTGGCAGCCGGACGGCTTCCGACACGCGCATCCTCACCCCCCGGGTTCGATGACTGTTGAATCCTACGATAGCCATCGAAATAGCAGGTGTCATGCGCAGCCTCGTTGCTCGTGCCGGGAACCCCCCGGCACGAGCAACGAGGTGGTCAGCGCACCGTGCGGAAGAACGCGCGCACTTCCTCGGCGAACAGGCCGGGTTGCTCCCAGGCCGCGAAGTGCCCGCCGCGGTCGGGTTCGCTCCAGTGCCGGATGTCGGTGTAGCGCTGGGCCGCCCAGCGACGGGACGGGCGCGGCATCTCCTTCGGGAACACCGTGCAGCCCGTCGGCACCGGGACCGTGTCGTCGGTCGCCGTGTTGAACCACTCGCCGACCTGCCGGAAGCTTTCCCAGTACAGGCGCGCCGACGAGGCGGCCGTGCGGGTGAGCCAGTACAGCGTGATGTTGTCGAGCATCTCGTCGCGGGTCAGCACCTTCTCGGGGCGCCCGCCGCTGTCGGTCCAGGACGCGATCTTCTCCACGATCCACGCGCACAGCCCGGCGGGGGAGTCGGTCAGCGCGTAACCCACCGTCTGCGGCTTGGTGGTCATCTCCTCCGAGTACCCGGTCTCGTGCGCGGCCGCGTGGCGCAGGTCCGCCAGTGCCGCCTCCTCGGCCGGGGTGAGGTCGTCGAAGGTGGCCGGGTCCGGCGCCGCGATCGGGGGCATCACGTGGATGCCCGCCAGCTGGCCGCGGTCCTGCTGCCCCATGCTCGTGGTGACGCTGGTGCCCCAGTCGCTGCCCTGCGCGCCGTACCGCTCGTACCCGAGGCCGGCCATCAGCTCGCGCCACGCGGCGGCGATCCGCTGCACGCCCCAGCCCGGTGTGGTCGGCCGGTCGCTGAACCCGTAGCCCGGCAGCGACGGGACCACCACGTGGAAGGCGTCGGCCGGATCGTCCGGTTCGGTCAGCAGCGGGATGGCCTTTTCGAACTCCAGCACTGATCCGGGCCAGCCGTGCGTGAGGATCAACGGCAACGCGTTCTCGTGCGGCGAGCGGACGTGCAGGAAGTGGATCCCGACGCCGTCGATCTCCGTGCGGTACTGGGGCAGCGCGTTGAGGCGCCGCTCGGTCGCCCGCCAGTCGTACTGGGTGGCCCAGTACTCGCACAGCTCACGCAGGTAGGCCAGCGGCACGCCCTGCGACCAGTCGCCGACCGGCTCCTCGTCGGGCCACCTGGTGCGCAGGAGCCGCTCCCGCAGGTCGGTCAGCTCCTCCTCCGGGATGTCGATCTGGAACGGGATCACGTGCCGGTCCTCCTCGGTCGGTGTGGTGCGGCGGCGGCCGCCAGTGCGGACAGGATGTGCGGGGTGAACGGCTCCCCGGCGATCGCGGTGAGCGCACCCGCCCACCCGGCGACGAAATAGTCCCAGCCATCCTGTGTGGACAGTCCGTGGGTCGCCGCCTGGTGCAGGAACGTCAGGTCCCCCCGGTAGTTCAGGTCCCACACCACCGTGCCGGGGGTCCACGGGGCGTGGCCGGTGACCGGACTGCCGGGCCGGTCCTTGCCGAGCCCGGTGGCGTTGACCACCAGCGTCGCGTCCGGGACGAGGTGGTCGGCCGGCCCGGACAGGTGCACCAGCTCCGGCCGCGCGCCGATCCGCTCGGCGACCCGCTGCAGCGCGTCGAGCGCCGTCGGATCGATGTCGGCGAACACCAGCCGCTCCGGCGGATCCGGGCGGGGGACCCCCATCTCGACGTCCAGGTGCAGCGCCAGCAGCAGAGCGGTCGCTGCGCCGCCCGCGCCGAGGCACACGATCCGGCTGCCCGCGGGCGAGCCCAGGATCGCGGTCAGCGAGCGGGCGTCGTTGGCGTAGGCGGCCACCCGGTCGCCGGTGGCGAGCGTGTTGATCTCGCCGGTCAGCTCGACCAGCCGGTCGCGTTCGGACAGTTCCGCCGCGCACGCCCGGTACAACCGCAGCTTGTGGGCGGTCACCACCGCGCCCTGGACCAACGGGTTGCCGCGCATCGCGGCGAGCAGCCGCCGGTAGACCGGCGGCGGGCTGTCCGCCGGCAGGTCGATCCCGCGCAGCACCCACGACCGGCCCAGGGCACCCGCCCAGCCGTCGAACACGACGTGCGCCAGCGATCCCGCCGTGCTGATGCCGGCGAACAGGACCAGCGGCGGGCCGGTCCAGGTCTCGACGTCCTCGACCGTGATCACGTGGTCCGGCATGTCTCCCCGTTCTGCTCCACGGCCCGCCGCCACGCGGTCACCGTGCTGTCCAGGTCCTGGGCTCGTTCGAACACCGAGGCCCCGAAAAATCCGAAGCGGACCCCATCCTGCCCGGTTCGCGGGAACGCGGCAGGATCGGTCAGCGGACCCCCGTGCGCCAGCAGCGGCACGGTCCCGGCCGCCTCCGCCATCGCGGCGAGGGTGGCGGTGTGCTCGGCGGTCAGCGCGCCCGCGCGGGTGATCCCCAGGTGGGCGACGACCGCGTCGGCGCCGTGCGCCACCAGCGCCGCCGCCTGCTCGGGCGTGCACGCATACCCCCACGCCAGCAGCCCGCGGTCGCGCGCCAGCGCCATCAGCTCGACCTCACGCCGGTAGCCGAGCCCGGCGTCCTCCAGCGCGGCCCGCACCGGCCCGGACAGCAGCGCGGTCGTCGGTGCGTTGAGCACACCCGCCACGCCGTGCCCGGCCAGTTCGTCCAGCACCTGGTCGGGCGGGCGCAGGGCGTCGTTGGCGCACACCGTCGCCAGCACCGGCCGTCCGCCGGCCGCGGCCACCACCTCCGGGGCGATCCCGAGGGTCAGCTCGTTGGCGTTGGCCCAGGGCAGCAACCCGGCCACCGACGGGAGACCGCGGCGGCGCAGCACGCTGGAGTGGTAGGCGACGATGACGTCCACCCCCGCGCGGGCCAGTCGCCTCGCGGTGTCCCCGTCCCCGGCGGCCGAGGCCAGTAGTGCGTTCACAGCAGGTTCGCGTGGCGCTCGTCGAGCGCCGCGTCCGGGATCGCGTGGTCTTCCTGGAAGGCCCCGCACAGGACGTCGCCGAGCAGCAGGCACGCCTGCTCGAACAGCGAGCCGCCGTGCTGACGGCCCTGGGCCGGGACGACCACGACGAGGTCAGCCTCCGCGGCGAGCGGGGAGTCGGGTGTCGCGGTCAGCACGGCCACCCGCGCTCCCCGGGCACGCGCGACCCGGGCGTTCGCGAGCGGGCCGGCGGTGCGGCCGCTCGCGGACAGGCAGACCAGCAGGTCGCCATCCGTGATCGCGGGTGAAGTGGTCTCGCCGGCCACGTGGACCCGCAATCCGAGGTGCATCCACCGCATCGCCAGGGCGCGCGCCACCAGACCCGAACGGCCCCGCGCGTCGAAGAACACCGTCCGCGCCGAGGCGATGGCCGCGCCGAGAGCGGTCGCCGCGGCCGGATCGACGGAGGTCACCGCGTCGTGGACCTCCGTGAGCACCGACCGCGCCCGGTCCAGTACGTCAGGCATGTGCGTGCCCCCCGATCTGCGCCCGCGCGGCGACGAGCAGACGGTTGGCCGCCCGGTCGTCGTCCCGGCTGGTGAACCTGGCCTGCAACGCCGCGGTCAGCACCGGCGTGGCGATGCCCTGCCGGACGGCCTCCTCCGCGGTCCAGCGGCCCATGCCGGAGTCGGCGACGGCCGTGCCGACACCGCTGAGCGCGGGGTCGGCGGCCAGCGCGTCGACGGTCTGCTCCAGCAGGAACGACCGGGCCGAACAGCCCGCCTGCCACACGCGCAGCGCCGTGAGCGGGTCGAGCCCGTCGCGCGCGGACAGCAGCGCGAAGCCTTCCGCGTACGCCTGCATCAGGCCGTACTCCACGGCGTTGTGCACGGCCTTGACGAAGTGGCCGGAACCCGTGGGCCCGACCACGGCGACCGCGCCCGGCGCGGCCAGGGCCGTCAGCACCGGCTCGATGCGCTCGGCGTCCTCCGCCGCGCCCCCGACCGTCAGCCCGTACCCGTGCCGCCAGCCCCACTGGCCCCCGCTGACGCCGACGTCGAGGAACCGGATACCGGCCGCGGCCAGCCGTTCGGCCCGCCCGGCCGCCTCCCGCCAGTCGCTGTTGCCGCCGTCGACGACGAGATCGTCCTCCTCGAGGAGCCCGGCGAGCTCGTCGAGCACCCCGCCGGTCAGGGGCGGCGGCACCATCACCCACACCGCGCGCGGTGGCGCCAGGGCCGCCACGAGATCGGCCAGTGAACCGGTGGCGGTGATGCCCGCCGCGCGGGCCCGCTCGACCGCGTCCGCGGACGAGTCGGCGCCGACCACCTCGTGCCCGGCCTCGGTGATGCGGCGAGCCATGGGCCCGCCCATCTTCCCCAGACCAACCAATCCGAGCTGCATTCCTCGACCTTCCGCCAATGGATTGACATCGGATACATCCTTGATGCCAATATGGCGTGTCTACCTTCGCTCTAGTAGGACCAATCAAGGTCCGATTGGTTGGAATCGTCATGCACATCCAGGACGCGCTCGCCGACTGGTCCGCGCGGTCCGGGCCGCTGTACGCCCGGTTGTCCGCGGCCCTCACCGCGGCCATCGAGCGCGGCGACATCCCGCCCGGCACCGTGCTGCCACCGGAGCGGTCATTGGCCAAACGGCTGGCGATCGGCCGGAGCACGGTGATGCACGCCTACGCCCGCCTCCGCGAGGCCGGGGTCCTGGAAACCCGGCAGGGCAGCGGATCCTGGGTCACCGGCGGGCACCGGAACGGGAACGCGGAAGCCCCCCGGGACTCGCTGCCCGTCGCGGCCCTGCGGAACCCGGCGGCGCTCGTCGATCTCGCCACCGCCGCGCTGCCCGCGCACCGCCGCCTGCGTGACGCGGTCGCCGCGCTGGGCGTGGCCGACCCGGACACCGCGGCCGCGCTCGACACCCCCGGCTACCACCCGGCCGGGCTGCCCGCGCTGCGGGCCGCGCTGGCCGACCGGCTGACCGCGCAGGGCCTGCCCACGGCCGCCGACCAGGTGCTCGTCACCACCGGTGACCAGCAGGGCTTGTCGCTGCTGGCCGGGCACGCGCTGCCGGACCGGGAACCGGCGATCGTGGAGGCACCGACCAGCCCGGGCATCCTCGACGTGCTGCACGGGCTGTCCGTGCCGCTGCGGGGTGCCCCGCCGGTGACCGCCGGAGGTGACGAACTGCCCGCGCTCGTCGACCGCATCCGTCCCGGCCTGGTGTACCTCGTGCCGACGCTCAGCCCGCTCGGCCGGGTCCTCGGTGCCGGCGACCGGAAGCGGCTGGCGACCGCGCTCGCCGAGCGGGACACCCTGGTGGTGGACGACGTCAGCCAGGCCGGGCTGGTGTTCGAGCAGGTGCCGCCGCCGCTGGCCGCGTACGCGGAGTCGGACAACCTGCTGACCGTCGGCTCGCTCAGCAAGCTGCACTGGGGCGGGCTGCGGCTCGGCTGGGTGCGCGGGCCGGCGCCGCTGGTGGCCGCGCTCGCCCGCGCCAAGGCACGCGCCGACCTCGGCACCCCGGTGCTCGACCAGGTGCTGGCCACCCGGTTGCTCGGCGTCGAGGACGAGGTGCGGGCCGAGCGCGTCGCCGAGCTCCGTGACCGGCTCGCGCACGCCGGCGCCACGCTGACCGCGTTGCTGCCCGAGTTCCGGTGGACACCGCCCGAGGGCGGGCTGAGCCTGTGGCTGCAACTGCCCGCCGGGACGGCGACCGCGTTCAGCGAGGTCGCCACCCGGTTCGGGGTGGCGGTGGTACCCGGTGGCGTGCTGTCCCCGCGCGGGCTGTCCGACGACCACGTCCGCATCGTGTACGCGCGGCCGCCGGAGGTGTTCGACGAAGGCGTCCACCGGCTGGCCGCCGCGTGGGCGCGGTACCGGCACAGCGGCGACGACCAGCCGGTGCTGCTGTGACCACCCTGGGCGTCGACCTCGGCGCGACCCACCTCCGGGCTGGGCTGGTGGACCGGGCGGGCCGGCTCAGCGGCGTGACCCGGCAGGCGCTGCCACCCGATCCCACCGCCCGGCTGGACGCGCTCCGGTCCGTCGTGGCGGCCCACCCCGAGGTGTCCGCGGTGGGCCTGGCGGTCGCCGGTACCGTCCGGGACGGCGTGCTGACCTGGTCGGCGAACCTCGGGCTGTCCGGTGTGGACTTTGCGGCGGAGCTGGGCCGTCCGGTGACCGTGCTCAACGACGCCCGCGCCGCCGGACTGGCCGAGGCCCGCCTCGGCGCGGGCACCGGTGCGGCCACGGTCCTGCTGGTGACCGTGGGCACCGGGCTGGGCGGGGCGGTGGTGACCGGCGGGCGGCTGCTCGAGGGCGCCGGGCACGCCGGCGAGGTCGGTCACCTGGTGCTGGAGGCCGGGGGACCGCCGTGCCGGTGCGGCAACAGCGGGTGCTGGGAACAGCTCGCGGGCGGCGTCGCGCTGAACCGGACCGGCGCCGCGCTGGGCCCGGCCGGGGACGGAACACCCGGTGCCGCGCGACTCGCCGCCGCTGTCGTGGCCGGACAACCACGCGCGGTGGCCGCGCTGGAGCAGCACGCCCGGCAGTTCGCCCGCGGGCTGGACAGCCTCTGCGCCGTGCTCGCGCCGCACACCGTCGTGCTCGGCGGCGGCCTCATCGCCCGCTCCGGCCCGATCCGGGACGCCTACCTCGCCGCCGCGCGTACCCTGCGGTGGCACACCGGGGCGGTGCTCCCGGCGCAGCTCGGCGACGACGCCGGGGTCCTCGGCGCGGCACTGGCGGCCAATCCTTGCTGATTGGTTCTGGAAACCCCCGCCGCGGCGAGGTTTCCTGGTGCCATGCGCGATCGTCCATGGTGGCAGGACGCCATCGGTTACCAGGTGTACCTGCCGTCCTTTCAGGACAGCGACGGCGACGGCTGGGGCGATCTGCCCGGTCTGATCAGCCGTCTGGACCACCTCCACGACCTCGGCGTCACCTTGCTGTGGATCAGTCCGTTCCACCCCTCGCCGATGCGGGACCACGGGTACGACGTCGCCGACTACCGCGGGGTCGACCCGCGCTACGGCACACTGGACGATGTGGACAAGCTGCTGTGCGCCGCGCACGAGCGGGGCATCCGGGTCGTCGCCGACCTCGTGGTGAACCACACCAGCAGCGAGCACCCGTGGTTCCGCAGCGCGCGCCGGTCCCGCACCGACCCGATGCGGGACCGCTACATCTGGCGCGACCCCGCGCCGGACGGCGGCCCGCCGAACAACTGGCTCTCGCACTTCGGCGGTCCCGCGTGGACGTTCGACGAGCACACCGGCCAGTACTACCTCCACCTGTTCACGCCGGACCAGCCGGACCTCAACTGGCAGAACCCGGAGGTCGCCGACGAGGTCGACGACATCCTGCGCTTCTGGTTCGACCGCGGCCTCGACGGCTTCCGCATCGACACCGCGCACTACCTCACCAAGCACCCCGGACTCCCCGACAACCCGTGGCTGGCGGCGGAAGACGTGCCGGTGCAGGGCGGGGTGGCGGCCGAGTGGCTGCGGCAGGACCACCGGTACGACATCGAGCAGCCCTCGGCGATGGACATCCACCGCCGCTGGCGCGCGATCGCCGACTTCTACCACGCGGTGCTGATCGGCGAGGTGTACATCCTCGACCCCGCCCGGCTCGCCACCTACGTGCAGGCGGACGGCCTGCACTCCACGTTCTGGTTCGGACTGGTCGAGTCCGGCTGGGCGCCCGAGCGGGTGGCCACCATGCTGCGGGCCGCGGCCGCCGCCGCGCCCAACCTCGCCTGGGTGCAGAGCAGCCACGACCGCAAGCGCGCCGTCACCCGCTACGGCAGCGCCCGGCGCGCCATCGCGGTGGCCACTCTGCTGATGGGGCTGCCGGGCATCCCGTTCCTCTACAACGGGGAGGAACTGGGCCTGCCCGACGGGACCGTCCCACCCGGACACGCCCAGGACCCGCTCGCCGCGGCCGACGGCGGCAGCCAGTCACGCGACGGCGCCCGCACCCCAATGCCCTGGGAGCCGGGGCCGGGCCTGGGCTTCACCACCGCGCCGGCGGCGTGGCTGCCCTTCGGTGATCGCCGCCCGGGGGACACGGTGGCGGAGCAGCGGGACGACCCGTCCTCGCCGCTGTCGATACACCGCAGGCTGATCGCCGCCCGCGCCCGCACCGCGTGCGCCCGCACCGCACCGCTGTGGCTCGAGGACAGCGGGGACGTGCTCGGCTACCGCACCGGCCCGATCGTGGTCGCCGCCAACCTGTCCGAGGCACCGCACCCGTTCGACCCCGGTCCGGGCCGGTGGCGATGCGAGTTCGACACCGACGACCCCGAGGCGGACCGGGTGCCCGCCGAACTGGCGCCCGGCCAGGCGGTGATGCTGCGGCAGGAGGCGGCGGCTGCGGGGTGATGTGCCGACGCACGTGCGGGTGAGTGCCGCGACGCCGCGCAGCGGCGCGCGGAGTGGCCAACACGGCGCGCGGAGTGGCCAACACGGCGCGCGGAGTGGCCAACACGGCGCGCGGGGTGGTGAACACGGCGCGCGGAGTGGTGGTCCGGCCCCTGCGAGGGGCCGGACCACCGGGGATCAGAACGGCAGCCGCAGCACGAGCGAGTCCCGCACCGGGGCGTTCGCCGTGCGGATGCTGTCCAGTTCGGACGGTGACAGGGCGCGGCGGTAGAGCCGGACCTCGTCCAGGTCGCCCGTCAGCCCGAAGGTGCCGTCGAGGCGGCGGCCCAGCCAGAACTGGAACGACACCGTCTGGGTCACCGAACCGGCCGCGGCCGGACCGGCGGCCACCTGCGCGCCGTCGACCCACAGCACCAGCTGCCCGCCGGTGCGCTGCAACGCCACGTGGTGCCACTGCTGATCCGCGTAGGCACCCGCGGAGCTGATCTGCTTCGTGCCGGAGGGGGTGGTCATCGAGGCGATCAGGCGGTTCGCGGCCGGTTCGCCGCGCAGCCAGATCTGCGGCGCGGTCGAGCCCATGCCGCCCATCCAGAAGAACACCTGGTTGCTCGTCGACGCGCCGTAGTTCACCCAGCCGGTCCAGGTGAAGTCACCGTCCCCGACCAGCTGCGAGCTGTCGTAGGGCACGCGGACGAAGTCGTCCACGCCGTCCAGTTCCAGCGCGCTGCCGTAGCGGCCGGGGACCGTCGCCGGGTCGCCGATCAGGTAGGCGTTGGACCGCTGACCCGACACGTCCCGGGTCGTCGGGCCGGGCGAGTTGCGCCAGCCGAGCACGTCCTCGGCGAAGCGCGCGAAGCGGATCTCGTCCCGGGCGTCCACCGGACCGCCCTCGTACATCAGCCCGATCTCGGTCGTGGCCGCGTGCCGGCCGGTGATCTGCACCATGTCCGAGTAGCCGGACCAGTCGTCGGTGACCCGGGTGCCCTGCTCGGCGTCCTCCCAGCTCCGGCCGCCGTCGTAGGACGAGCGGATCATCATCCACCGGCGCCGGTCGGTGTCCGACGGCGAGGCGAACAGGATGCGGTCCGGTCCCGGCCGGTCCAGGCGCAGCAGCGAACCCTGCACCATCGGCGTCACCAGGTCGGGGATCGTCCGGAACGGCTGGCTGAACGTCTCCCCGCCATCCCGGCTGATCGCGAAGTCGCGGTTGCCGATGTCGGTGCCGCTCTGCTCGCGGCCACCGGCGTAGACCGACCCGTCGGCCAGCTCCACGACGCTGATCTCCGACGGCTTCTGCGGGAACGGCCCCTTCGCCTGGAACGGGTAGCTGTCCACCGCGCCGATGTGCCAGGTCTGGCCGTGGTCGTCGCTGTAGACGAGCGCGCCGTAGTTGACCACCGGGTTGGTGCCCTGCGCGGTCTCCGCGTTCACACCGAACACCAGGCGCCCGCGGTGCGGGCCCTTGCTGAGCTGGATGCCGTGCACCGGACCCGAGGCGTACCACGCGTCCCACTCCGGCCGGCTCGCCTGCGCGCTGATGTCGACGGGCGCCGACCAAGTCAGCCCGTCGTCGTCGCTGTACTGCACGTGCGGGGTGCGGGCGCACGGCACCGCGCAGCCCTTGCCGTCCGTGCGGCCGGCGTTGTAGGTGGTGATCAGGACGATGCGCCCGGTGGTCTGGTCCACGATCGGCACCGGGTTGCCGTGCGTGTCGCCGTCGCCGGGGTTGACGACGCTCAGCGGCGACCAGGTCTTGCCGCCGTCGGTGGAGCGCTTGAGGACGAGGTCGATGTCACCGGCGTCGCCGCAGTCGTGCACCCGGCCCTCGGCGAAGGCCAGGAGGGTGTCGTGGGTGCTCTTGACGATGGCGGGGATGCGGAAGCAGGAGTAGCCCTGCTCCTGCTTGGGGTTGAACAGCGCCTGCTGGTCGAACCCGGGTCTGGCGGTGTCGGCGGAGGCGGGGGTGCCCCCGAGCAGGCCGGCGAGCAGCACCGCTACCACGAGCGGGACCGCGCGCCACGCTGCGGACGATCTCATCTGCCTTCCCTTCGGTCAGTGGATGCGCAAAACCGCGACCCCGCGCGGCGCCAGCGTGTGCCGGGCCGCGGGCGCCGAGCCGGTGAGCAGGTCGGGTGCCGGTTCCGGCAGGCCGATCTGGACCTTTTCGGTGTTGTGGTTCAGCAGGAACAGGAACTCCCGGTCCGGCCCGGCCCGGCGCACGGCCTGCACACCGGCCGGCAGCCCCGGCAGTACCGGTGCCACGCCCGCCTCGGCGGCGATCCGGTCGACCAGGCGCCGCATCCCGTCCGGATCGGGCCGGGTGCCGAGGTACCAGGCGACCCCGGCGCCGTAGCCGTGCCGGGTGATCGCGGGCGAACCGGTCAGGTCACCGCCGGTGAACGCGTCGACGACCTCCGCGCCCTCCGCCGACATCGCCTCCGACCACAGGGTGCCGGTGGCGCCCGAGGTCAGCGGCACGGTCGTGCCCGGGGCGAGCGGCCAGAACTCCTCCACCCGCACGCCGAGCGTCTCGCGCAGCGGAGCCACCGGGTACCCGCCCAGGTGGGCGCGGTCGCAGGCGTCGACGATGCCGGAGAAGAACGACACCAGCAGGTGCCCGCCGCCCTCGACGTAGCGGCGCAGGCCCTCGGCGACCTCGTTCTCGAGCAGGTACAGGTTCGGCACCACGACCAGCCGGTACGCCGACAGATCACGGGTCGGCCGCACCACGTCGCAGGTGACACCGGCGTCGAAGAACGGCGCGTAGTGCGCGAGGTGCGCGTCGAGCTGGGTGACGTCGGCCGAGGGGTGCGCGTCCAGCTCCAGCGCCCACCAGCTGTCCCAGTCGTGCAGGAACGCCACGTCCGACCGCACGCGTGTGCCGGCCACGTCGGCCAGCGCCGCGAGGTCCTGGCCCAGCGCGCGGGCCTCGGCGAACACCCGGGTGTCCGCACCGGCGTGCGGCACCATCGCGGAGTGGAACTTCTCCGCGCCGCCGCGGCTCTGCCGCCACTGGAAGAACATCGCCGCGTCCGCGCCGCGTGCCACGGCCTGCAGCACGCCCTGGCGCATCACGCCCGGCGGTTTCGCGCCGTTGTGCGTGCGCCAGTTCACCGCGCTGGGCGCGTGCTCCAGCAGCATCCACGGCCGGCCGTCCTTCAGCGACCGCACCAGGTCGTAGCCGAACGCGGCCTCCACGTGGCCGCGCGGGTCGTAGGGCTCGGGGTAGGAGTCCAGCGACACGACGTCCTCGTGCGGTTCCCACGCGTGCCAGTCCAGCGCCTTCTGCACCAGGCCGACGAAGTTGGTGGTGAGCGGGACGTGCGGGGTCAGCCGGCGCAGCACCTCCGCCTCGGTGCGGTAGCAGCCCAGCGACGCGTCGGAGGAGAACCGCTGGTAGTCCAGCTGCTGGGCCGGGTTGCGGAACGACGGCGCGACCCGCGGTGGCTGGATCTCCGCCCAGTCCGAGTAGCCCTGCGACCAGAACGTGGTGGACCACGCGGCGTTGAGGGCGTCGAGGTTGCCGTAGCGCTCGCGCAGCCAGGACCGGAAGTCGGCGGCGGAGACGTCGCAGTAGCACGCCCGGATGTGGCAGCCGTACTCGTTGCCGACGTGCCAGATCTTCAGCGCCGGGTGGTCGCCGTACCGGGTGGCGAGCTGCTCCACCAGGCGGGCCGCGTGCTCCCGGAACACCGGGCTGGACGGGCAGAACTGCTGGCGCGACCCGGCCGACAGCCGGGTGCCGTCCTCGCGGACCGGCAGCACCTCGGGGTGGCGGTGGGTCAGCCACGGCGGCGGGGACGCGGTCATGGTCGCCAGTGCCACGCCGATGCCGGCGTCGGCGAGCTTGTCCATCACCGCGTCGACCCAGCCGAAGTCGTACTCGCCCGGCCGCGGCTCCACCTTCGCCCAGGAGAACACGCCCAGCGTCACCAGCGTGACGCCGGCCTCGGTCATCAGCTTGACGTCTTCGTCCCAGACCTCGGGCGCCCAGTGTTCGGGGTTGTAGTCGGCGCCGTAGGAGATCACAGCAGGCCCGCCTCGGTGAGCGTGCCCTTGATCCGGAGCAGTTCCTCGTCGTTGAGCGGGAGCTGCGGGGGCGCCATCACCGGGTTGTCGATGAACCCGCGCATCTTCATCGCCGCCTTGAACGCGCCCAGCCCGGCCGAGCCGCGCCCCATCCGCTCCGGCGGTGCGGCGCACGTGATGTCGAACAGCCGCAGGAGCCGTTCCTGCTCCCGCCGGGCCGCGGCGAGATCGCCCGCGCGCACACTGTCCCAGATGGACACGTACCCTCGCGGGTCCACATTGGCCAGTCCGGGCACCGCGCCGTCGGCTCCGATCTGCAGCGCCAGGTCCACGACCAGTTCCGATCCGGTGAACACGGCGAACCCGGACAGTCCGCGCTCCTGCCGTCCCAGCAGCAGCGCGCTGAACCCGGCCTCGTCACCGCTGGAGTCCTTGATGCCGGCGATCACGCCGTCCGCGGCCAGGCGCAGCACCATCTCCCGGTCCAGCTTGGTGTGCACCGCCATCGGGATGTCGTAGGCGAAGATCGGCAGCGTGGCCTGCGCGTGCAGCAGCCGGAAGTGCTGCTCGATCTCCGCGACGTGCGTGCGCGTGTAGTAGGGCGCGGTGATGACCAGTGCGTCCGCGCCGGCCTCCTCGGCGACGCGGATGTGCTCGGCCACCCGCAGTGTCGTCATGTCGATGCAGCCGGCCAGCACCGGGACCCGGCCGCCGACGTGCTCCACCGTCGTCTCGATCACCACCCGGCGCTGCCGGTCCGGCAGGAAGGCCACCTCGCTGGACGAACCGAGCACGAACACCCCGTGCACACCCGCGTCCAGCTGGACGTCCAGGTGCCGCCGCAGCGAGTCGACGTCGATCGTGAAGTCGTCCCGGAACGGGGTGCACAGCGGCGGGATGATGCCGGTGAATCGAGTCATCGAACACTCACTTCGAGTTCTGGGTGGATGCAGTGGTAGGTGTGCCCGGCGCCGGCCTCCGACGCCGGTGGCACCGCCTCGGCGCACTCGTCCGTCGCTTTCGGACACCGGGTGCGGAACGGACAGCCGCTGGGTGGGTTGACCGCGGACGGCACCGGCCCGGTCAGCACTATCGGTTCGATCGGGTTGAGCAGGCTCGGCGTCGCCGAGAACAACGCCCGCGTGTACGGGTGCCGCGCCTCGCCCGGGATGGCCGCCGCCGGTGCGTCCTCGACGATGCGGCCGAGGTACATCGTGACGATGCGGTCGCTCATCTTCCGCACGGTCTGGATGTCGTGCGAGACGAAGATCATCCCCAGGTTCAGCCGCTCGCGCAGGTCGAGCAGCAGGTTGAGGATCTGGGCACGCACCGAGACGTCCAGCGCGGAGGTCGGTTCGTCGGCGACCAGCAGGGACGGCTCCAGCGCCAGCGCCCGCGCGATCGCCACCCGCTGCCGCTGCCCGCCGGAGAGCTGGCCGGGTACCGCGTCGGCGACGCTGGCCGGCAGGCCGACCAGTTCCATCAGCTCGCGCACCCGTTCGGCGCGCTCGGCCGGCGTGCCGACCTGGTGCACGTCCAGCGGATCACGCACGATGCGGGCGATGGACATGCGCCGGTTCAGCGCGGTGGACGGGTCCTGGAAGATCATCCCGATGTCGCGGCCGAAGTCGCGCCGCACGGAACTGCGCTCCCACAACGGTTTCCCGCGGAACCGCACGACACCACGGGTGGGCTTCTGCAGTCCGACCACGACCTTCGCCAGCGTCGTCTTGCCGCAGCCGGACTCGCCGACCACGCCGATCGTCTCGCCGGGGCGGACGGTCAGCGACGCGTCGGTCAGCGCGTGCACGGAGTCGCGCCCGAGCAGTCCGGACGACCGGATCTTGTGCACGACGTGCACGCCGTCGAGTTCCAGCAGGCTCATGCCGGGGCTCCCTTCACCAGGACCTCCGGTGCGGTGATCGGTTCGGCGGGGTGGTGGCAGGCGACCAGGTGGTGCATGCCGTCACCGGCGACCACCGGCGGCTCGACCCGGCAGTGCGCCCGCGCGGCGGGGCAGCGGTCGGAGAACCGGCAGCCGGGGGCGAACTCGGCGGGCGGGGGGACGACACCCTTGATCTGGGTGAGCCTCGCATCGTTCTCCTCCAGCGACAGCACCGCGCTGAGCAGGCCGCGCGTGTAGTGGTGCCGCGGCGCGCCGACGATCTCCGCGGTCGTGCCGGCTTCGGCGACCTGCCCGCCGTACATCACCACCACGCGGTCGGCGACGTCGGACACCAGCGCCAGGTCGTGCGACACCAGCACGAGCGCGAACCCGAGTTCCTCCTGCAGGCGCAGCAGCAGCGCGATGACCTGCGCCTGGACCGTCACGTCGAGCGCGGTGGTCGGCTCGTCGGCCACGATCAGCTTGGGGCTGCGGGACAGCGCCATCGCGATCAGCACCCGCTGGCGCTGCCCGCCGGACAGCTCGTGCGGATAGGCCCCCAACGTCCGGTCCGGGTCGAGGTTCACGAGCTCGACGAGTTCACGCGGGCTGCGCGTGCCGCCGCGCCGGGTGAACTGCTTGAGCTGCGCGTGGATCGTCATCGCCGGGTTCAGCGAGCTGAGCGCGTCCTGGTAGATCATCGCGATGTCGTGCCCGAGGTGCCGGCGCCGCGCCGACGGTTTCATCGTCAGCAGGTCGTGCCCGTCGAACATCAGCCGGCCGGACAGCTGCGCGGTCCGCGGTTGCAGGCCGACGACCGACAGCGCGGTCAGCGACTTGCCGCAGCCGGACTCGCCGATCAGGCCCAGCACCTCGCCCGGCCGGACGGTGAACGACACGTCGTCGACCACGTTGACGCCGTTGTGCCGTTCCGGGAAGGAGATCGTCAGCCCCTCCACCGACAGCAGAGGTTCGCGGTCGGTGAGGGTGCGGGAACGGCGGCTGAGCCGCTCGCCGACCTCACGCAGGCCGCGGATCGGCAGCACCGGCGCGACGTTCTCGGCCGCCTCCTCGGCGACGACCGCCTTCGCGACCTCCGCGGCACGGGCGGTGCGGGCCGACGGCGCGGCCCACGCGTCGGAAATCCCTTCCGACAGCACGTTCAGCGCCAGCACGGTGATCAGGATCATCAGGCCGGGGAACAGGGTGGCCCACCAGCCGCCGGTCAGCACCATGTCCTTGCCGTCGGAGAGCACCGAGCCCCACGACGGGTCGGGCGGCTGGATGCCCGCGCCGATGAACGACAGCGACGCCTCGAAGACGATGGCGTCGGCGACCATCACCGTGCAGTACACCAGGATCGGCGCGGCGCAGTTCACCGCGACGTGCCGCACCAGGATGAAGAACCGCCGGGCGCCGATGATGTGCTCGGCCGCCACGTAGTCCTCGCCGTACTGCGCGAGCACGTTGGCCCGGACCACCCGCGCCACCGGCGGCACGTTGACGAACGCGATCGCGAAGATCAGCACCTCGATGCCGCGGCCGAACACCGCCACGAACACCGCGGCGAGCGCGATGCCCGGGAAGGCCATCAGCACGTCCAGCACGCGCATGATCACCGCGTCCACCGCGCGCCCCGAGGTGGCGGCGATCGCGCCGATCAGCGCGCCGGCGAGCAGCGCGAGCACGGCGGCCCCCAGGCCGATCGCGAGCGACCAGCGGGTGCCGTGCACCACGCGGGAGAGGATGTCGCGACCGGACTGGTCGGTGCCGAACCAGTGCGCGGCGTTCGGCCCGGTGACCTCGGTGCCCAGCGCGTACGGGTCCTTGACCAGCAGCGGTCCGACGAGGGCGACCAGCGCTAGCAGGACCAGCAGCACGACCGCGACCCAGGACGCCGTGCCGAGCCGCCGGAACCGGATACCGGGCCGGGACAGCCGTTTCGTGAGCCCGGGCCGGTACAGCTGCCGCATCACGACCGGCTCCGCAGGCGCGGGTTCACGATCAGGTACAGCACGTCGACGATCAGGTTGACCAGGACGAATCCGACGGCGATCGTGATCACGAAGCCCTGGACCTTCGCGGTGTCACCGTCGGTGACGGCTCGGATCATGTTCTGTCCCATCCCGGGCAGCGCGAACATCGTCTCGATCACGACGGCGCCGCCCAGCAGGTAGCCGACCCGCAGGCCGAGCACGGTGAGGGGGTTGATCAACGCGTTGCGGAGCACGTTCCGGCCGACGACCACCACCGGTGGCAACCCGCCGCCGCGCGCGGTGCGGACGTAGTCCTTGTCCAGTTCCTCCACCATCGAGGTGCGGATGATCCGGGTCAGCTGCGCGGCCACCGGCAGCGCCAGCGACACCGCCGGCAGGGTCAGCGAGTTCAACCAGCCGCCGAACGAGTCGGCCGGGCTGACGTACCCGCTGGTGGGGAACAGGCCCTGACCCACCGCGAGCCACTGCACGAGCAGCACCGCGATCCAGAACGCGGGCGCGGCGACGCCGGCCAGCGTGACGATCCGGATCAGCTGGTCCGGCCAGCGGTCGCGGAACAGCGCCGACGTCACGCCGAGCACGAGGCTGGCGACGACCGCGATCAGCAGGCCCAGCAGGGTCAGCTGCACCGTCAGCGGCAGCGCGGTGGCGATGGTGTGCCCCACCGGTTCCCGGGTGATCACGCTCGTGCCGAAGTCACCCTGCAGCAGGTGCCACACGAAGTGCACGTACTGCAGCGGCAGCGGGTCGAGCAGACCGTTGTCCCGGCGGAACTGGTCGAGCTGCTCCTGGGTGGCGTTCGCCCCGTCGAACGCGGCCAGCGCCGGGTCGACGGGGGAGAACTGCATGACCACGAACACGAACAGGATCACGCCGAGCAGCAGCGGGATCAGGGCGAGGATGCGCGCGAGCAGCATCCGGAGGACGACGACCATGGCGGCTCCCGCGGATCAGGCCGGCTTGGCCTGGTTGAGGTAGATGCCCGGGTAACCCTGCGCGCGGACGCCGTTGATCTTCCGCGCGTCCCACGCGGTGCCGAGCTGGGTGAACACCACGGGGTAGATGACCGCGTGGTCGGAGATCATGTCGAGCAGCTGCTTGGTGAGCTGCCTGCGGCGGGTCTCGTCGGTTTCGGACGCCGCCTGGTTCTGCAGTTGCAGCAGCGCCTGCGACTCCGGCCCGGTCCAGCGGGCGTAGGTGGTCATCAGCACCGAGGTGGTGTCGTAGTAGTAGCGCGTGAGCAGGTCCGGGTCGTTGCCGAACTGCAGCGGGTTGTTCGTGGTGGCGACCACCTCGAAGTCCTTGCCGCTGTCCAGTTTGGAGAACAGCGCCTTGGTGTCCTGCGAGTCGAGGGTGGTGGTCACGCCGATCGCGTCCCAGCCCTCCTTGATGACCTTGACGCAGTCGGCGACGAGCGAGGTGTTGGTGGTGGACAGCGTGACCGAGAGGTTGGTGATGCCGGCCTGCTGCAGCAATTCCTTGGCCTTGGCCGGGTTGTAGGTGAAGTCGTTGGCCGCGGGCTGCGAGGCCGGCAGCTTCGGGTTGATGAAGGAGGTGGCGGCGGTGCCCGCACCCTGCAACCCGATCTGGATCATCTTCTGCTTGTCGATGGCGTAGTGCAGGGCCTGCCGCACGCGCTTGTCGGTGAACGGCGCGTGGGTGGTGTTGAACATCAGGAACAGGTTGTTGCCGCCGTCGGCGAACTCGACCGTGCGGCCGGCCTTGCGCAGCTGGTCGGCGTTGGCTGGCGGGATGTTGTCGACGATCTGCGCCTCCGGGTTGCTGCCCGAGATGGCGGCCACGCGTGGTGCCGCGTCGACGATGGACTTCCACAGCATCGACTGGTAGGCGGCCGGGCGCGGGCCGTTGTAGTCGGCGAACTTCTCGAAGCGCGTGTAGGACAACGGGGCCTGCTCGACGACCTTGTACGGCCCGGAGCCGACGACCTTGCCGCCGGCGGCGTCGCTCCACTTGCCCTCGAAGACGTGCTTGGGGCAGATCTTCGCGGTCTGGATGCGCTGCAGCGCGTACGGGAAGGGGTGCTTGAGCACGAACTCCACGGAGTTCTCGCCGGTCTTGCGCACCTCGGCGAGCCAGTCCGCGAAGAAGCTGTGCACCAGCACCTTCTCCTTCGGGTCGAGCACGCGGGCGTAGGTGAACACGACGTCGTCGGCGGTCACCGGAGTTCCGTCGTGCCACTTCGCGCCGTCGCGCAGCTCGAACTTCAGGCTGGTCCCGGTCAGGTCGGCGGGCAGCGCCTTGGCGAGCCCCGGGAACGGGTCGCGCGTGATCGGGTCGCCCTCGACGAGCGACTCGTAGCAGTGCAGGTTCGCCGCCATGGAGAACGCGGACGCGGTCTGCAGCGGGTCCCAGGTCTGGTTGTTGCCGTAGCCGATGACCGCGGTGAGCGTGCCGGTCGAGTTGCCCGTGGAGTTGGTGGACGAAGGTCCGCCACAGGCACCCAGGGTGACCGAGAAGGCCGCGGCCGTGCCGGCCAGCCCGGTGTACCGCAGGAAACTACGGCGGCTGAGCCCGGACAAGCTGTGCGACATGACGTCTCCTGACTTGTGCTTCGTTGATCAAGCCTCAGCGGGGAAGTAGGACGTAGGACGTCCTGCGTTCGGGTGACTGTAAACATCGCCGTGCCCGGCGGTCAAGGGTCTGACGTAGGATGTCCGGAAATTCGGCGGTCAGCAGGCGGGGAGTTGGATGTGGCACGCCCTCAGCTCGGCGACGAAATCAGCAAACGGATCATCGACCTGATCATCGAGCGGGATCTGCCGCCCGGGTCGCCGATGCCCACCGAGCTGGACCTGATGGCCGACATCGGGGTGAGCCGCAACTCGATCCGCGAGGCGATCCGCGCGCTGCGGGCGCTCGGGATCGTCGAGGTCCGGCACGGGTACGGCACGTTCGTCGGCTCGGCCGGGTCCGAGGCGCTGCGCACCTGGCTGCTGTTCCGCACGCGGACACCCGGGGCCGGCACGACCGGCCGGCTGCGGGACCTGCTCGAGGTGCGGGAGATGCTGGAGACCGAGCTGACGCGGCGCGTGGCCCGGCGGCACCGGCCCGAGCTGATCGCCGACCTGGAGGAGCGCGTCGCCCGGATGCGCCGGAAGGGCCCGGACAGCGCGACCGCCGACCGCGAGTTCCACGACCTGATCTGCGCCGAGGCGGGGTTCGACCTGGCGCGCGAGCTGACGCGGTTGTTCTGGGACGTCTACCAGGCGGCGGAGTCCGAGCTGGGTGGTCCGGCGGGATCGGCGGTGACCACGGCGAAGCGGCACCAGGCGATCGTCGATGCGCTGGTCTCGGCCGACCCGGACGCCGCGGAGGAAGCCGTGCACCGGCATTTCGACGAGGTCCGCAAGCGGGCGAAGGCCGGTGCGTACGGCGGGCTGGGCGCGGCGACGCCCTGCTGACGGGTGCGTGCCCGGCCGTGCTGCCGCCGGGCACGCACTGCCCGCTCAGGCCAGGGTCTTGGCGAGCCAGGCGGCCTGCTCGGCGACCTGCGCGCCCTGCCCGCCCTCGTGCTGGTTCCACTCCCAGACCCGGATCTCGCCGGGGCCGCCGTAGCGGTTGAAGGCCGCGAACACCGTGGACGGCGGGCACACCGGATCCCGCAGCGCCACGCTGAACAACGCCGGCGCCGATGCCCGCGGGGCCAGCACCGCAGCGTCGAAGTACCGCAACGTGGCGAACGCCTCCGCCGACCGCTGGCGGTGCGCGGCCAGCCACGTCACCAGTTCCAGGTAGGGGCCGTCGGTCGCGATTTCCGCTCCACGCCGGAAGTGGCACAGGAACGGCACATCCGGCATCGCCGCGGCGATGTCCGGCGCCAGCGCGGCCGCGGCGAGCGTGATGCCGCCGCCCTGGCTGCCGCCGGCCACCACCATCCGGTCCGCGTCCACCGCCGGGTGCGCCCGCGCCGCGGCCACCGCCCGCACCGCGTCCACGTAGACCCGCCGGTAGAAGTACTGCGCCGGGTCCAGGATGCCCAGGGTCATGAACCCGGGCACGTGCGGCCCGGGCGGCGCGGGCATCGTGTCGGCGGTGGCGCCGGGCAGCGTTTTCCCGCCCTGACCACGCGTGTCCACCACGAGGTGGGCGTAGCCGAACGCCGACCAGGTGAGGACGTCGTGCGGCAGGCCCCGGCCCAGGTTGTACCCGAGGTACTGCACCACGCACGGCAGCTTCTCCGGCCGCTGCCGGGGCAGCACCAGCCACGCCGAGATCCGCTGGCCGTGCGCGCCCGTGAACGAGGTGTCGAACACCTCGACCGTGCGCAGCAGCGTCTCGTGCGGGCGGAACACCGGATCGAGGTCGAACGCCGCCGCCTCGGACAACGCGGCGGCCCAGAACGCGTCCAGGTCCGGCGGCTCCTCCAGCGCTGGGCGGTATTCCGACAACTCGGACAGGGGCAGATCGTAGGTGGTGGTCACCGGCATCCTCACTTCCGCGGGGTCCCGGCCGAGACTAATGCCGGAACCCCGCGGAAGTCAGTGCTCCATCCGCGCGACGACGCAGCGTCCACCGTGTCCACTGTGTCCACTGTGTCCACCGTGTCTACTGTGTACCAGGGGCAGCCACCGCCGGGCGCGGCGGAACGTCCTCACTCGACGGAGAACGCCGACGCGTACGCGTTCTCCGGGCAGACGATCCACGCGTAGTAGGTGCCCGGGCGGTGCCGGCCGGGACCGTGGCGTTCCAGTGCGTCGGCACGCCGGAGGGTACGACGTTCTCCAATGCGACCGATTCCGGCGCCGCGGACGCGTTGACGCAGTGCGCTTCCACGTCCACCACCTGGCCCGCGTGGACGAAGTCCGGCTCGACGTTGATCCACCCGCACGAACCGGTGCTGCCCGGGTCCGGCACGCAGTACCGGTGCGCGGTGGCGCTCGCGGACGGTGCGGCGAACAACGACAGCCCGAGTGCCCCGGTCGCGGCCGCCAGGACGATTCCCTTGAGGTGCATGACCATTCCTCCCAGTTGAGGTCGTACACCTCTCCTTACGCGGAGCGTGATCACGCGGTTGCCCCGCGGCGGGGGAATTCCGGTGCACCGCGTCCCGGCGACCGGTCATACTGCACGCATGCTGGCGGAGCTGACCGAGCGCGTGCGCCGGGGTGAACCGGTCACCTTCCTCTTCTTCTGGGGACACCGACCGGAACGGGACGGCAGTGTGGGGCGGGGGTGCCTGAGCCAGTGGTGGCCCGCGCGGTTCACGGTGGACGGCCGGGAGTTCGCCACGGCGGAGCACTACATGATGTGGCGCAAGGCGACGCTGTTCGGCGACCGAGCGACGGCCGGGGAGATCCTGCGGACGCCGGACCCGGCGACGGCCAAGGAACTGGGCCGCCGGGTGGCCGGGTTCGACGAGGACCGGTGGGTGGAGTGCCGGTACGGCATCGTGGTCGCCGCGTCGGTCGCGAAGTTCGGGCAGGACCCGCGGCTGCGCCGGTTCCTGCTCGGCACCGGGGAGCGGGTGCTGGTCGAGGCCAGCCCGGTCGACGCCGTGTGGGGGACCGGCGTGGCCGCCGACGACCCGCGCGCGAGCGACCCGGCGCGGTGGCCCGGGCTCAACCTGCTGGGCTTCGCGCTGATGGAGGCGCGCGCGACACTCGCCGGCTGATCCCCCGCGTGGCCGCCGTGCCCGCGTTTCTCCCGGCAGCGGGGCGGGCATTCCGGGACATGGGCGCGACGACGGTGATCGAGCGGGAGCGGAAGTTCGACTTCGACGACGGGCGGCCGGTGCCCCGGCTGACCGGGGTGGGACCGGTTGCGGCGCAGGCCGACGCGCGTGAATCCCACCTCGACACCATCTACTACGACACCCCGGACCTGCGGCTGGCCCGCGCCGGCGTGACGCTGCGGCGCCGCACCGGCGGGGACGACGAGGGCTGGCACCTCAAGCGGCCCGGCGCCGCCGGGGCGCGCGAGGAGACCCAGCTGCCCCTCGGCGACCGCATGCCGCCCGAGCTCGCCGAGGCCGCGCGCGAGTGGACGGGTGGCGCGGACCTCGTGGAGGTGGCGCACCTGCGGGTCGACCGGTTCACCCACGACCTCACCGACGACGACGGCCGCCGCCTGGCGCTGCTGACCGACGACCACGTGCGTGGCGCGCGGGCCGGTGATCAGGCCCACCTGGACAGCTGGCGCGAACTCGAGGTCGAGCTGGACGCCGGGGACCCCGGCCTGCTGGACACCCTGACCGCGGCCCTGCTCGCCGGCGGGGTCCGCCCGGCGCACTGGCCGTCCAAGCTGCGCCGGCTGCTCGCGGCCGAACTGGCCGCCGAGGGCAAGCACGGCAACGCCGGCGAGGCCGTGATGTCTTACCTGCGCGACCAGGTCGACGCTCTCCGGGTGCACGACGCGGGTGTCCGGCGCGGGGACCCGGACTCGGTGCACCAGTTGCGGGTCGCGATGCGGCGCTTGCGCAGCGCCCTGCGCGGATACCGGCGCCTGTTCGTGCGGGAGCGGGCCCGGTGGCTGGCGGACGAGCTGAAGTGGGCCGGGCAGGTGCTGTCCCCGGCGCGGGACGGCGAGGTGCGGCGCGAGATCCTGCTGGACGCGCTGGCGGAGTTCCCGCCCGGCCCGCAGATCGAACACGCCCGCCGCAGCCTCCTGTCCGGTTTGGACGAAGTGGCCGCGCGCGACCGGGAGACGCTGCTCGCCCGGCTGAACACCGAACGGTACGCGCGGCTGCTCGGCGCGCTCGACGAGTGGGTGGCGGACCCGCCGCTGACGATGTCCGCCGAGTCCGGCCGGCGCGAGCTGCGCACGGCTCTCCGCCAGGCGGACGAGCGCCTGTCGGCAGCGGTCGCCGCGGCCCGGGAAGCGCCCGACCCGGACACCGCGTTGCACGAGGTGCGCAAGAAGGCGAAGGCGGCGCGTTACATGGCGGACGCGGCTCGGCCGGTGCTGGGCAACCGGGTGCGAAGGTGGCGGCGGGCGGTCAAGGCGGCGCAGCGTGAGCTGGGCGAGTACCACGACCTGGCGGGCGCGGCCCGGCTGCTGCACGACGGGTCGTGGGACTCGGTGAGCGATGCGTTCGTGTTCGGCCGGTTGCACGAACGGTTGCGGGCCCGCTGCACCGCACTGCGCGCGGACTTCGAGCGACGGGAGCGGCCGGCCGCGCCGTGACTTCCCGGGAAATTCGGTGGAACGCGCCCGGCCGCTGGGACAGAGTGTGGTCGTGCCGTTCATCCGCGCGACGATCAGCGACCCCCAGCTCGCCCCCGAACTCCGGTCGTCCCTCGCCAAGGGGCTCACCGACCTGGCCGTCACGGTCCTCGGCAAGCCGCTCGACCGGACCACGGTGCACCTCAACCTCGTGCCGGCGGACCAGTACTTCGTCGGCGGAGCGCCCGTCGGCGAGGCGACCGGGGCGCACGTCGAGGTCAGCATCACGGCGGGCACGAACAGCGCGGACGAAAAGGCCCGGTTCATCCGCCGGACCTACGACCTCCTCCGCGACACGCTCGGCCTGCTGCCACCGGTCGCGGGGGTGGCGCTCTACGAGATGCACCCGGAGAGCTACGGGTACAACGGCGTCACCCAGTTCGAGTTCCGCCGCGGTCGTCACTGAGCCGCGCGCCGCCGGTCCGCGCGCAGGGCCGTGGTCAGGGCGTGCGCCTCCTTCAGCAGCAGCGCGCCCATCTGCGCCCGCCGCGGCTCGCGGAACCGGGATTCCACCCCGGTGAGGGTCAACGCCCACGCCGGTTCCCCGGACGAGCCGAACACCGCCGCGGCCATGCCCCAGCTGCCCTCGACCACCAGGCCCGGGTTGACCGAATACCCGCGTTCCCGGGTCTGCGCGATCCGCTCGCGCAGCGGCCCGGGCGCGTGCGCCGCGCCCCACCGCTCGGTCAGGTCGACGCGTGCCAGGTACTCGTCGATCTCCCGGTCGGACAGCAACGACAGCACCACCAGCCCGGCCGAGACCACGCCCAGCGGGAACCGCGCGCCCTCGTACAGCACGAACGAGCGGATCGGGAAGTCGCCGTCCTCCCGCAGCAGGCACACCGTCTCGTCGCCGCGCCGGGCCGAGAAGAACGCGCTCTCGCCGGTCGCCGCCGCCAGCCGGTGCACGCTCGCCCGCGCGTGCTGCGTCACGTCGTAACGCGCCGCGGCGGATTCACCGAGCAGGTACAGCTCCGGGCCGAGGTACCAGCGGCCGGTGCGGTGGTCGCGGTCGACGAACCCCTCGTCGGCCAGCGCCGCGAGCAGCCGGTGGGCCGTGGGCCGGGCCAGGCCCGTCGTGCGGGACACCTCGGACGTGGACGCGCCGGGCTCACCGGCCGTGGACAGCGCGCGCAGCACCATCGCGGCGCGGCCGATCAGGTGGGCTGGCGGCATGCTCCCATGCTACGTCCACTCAGTGAACGCGGTGGCCGCGCTCGTTCACCTGACGAGCGATGCCGTTACCTCGCTTGACCCGGTTTTCCCAGCTCCGGTTCACTTTCGCGCAGTGCTCATTCCACGGACGCTCGAAGGAGAGTTTCACGTGTCCAAGGTGTTCGGCGCGGCCGCCGACGCGATGGCCGGCGCGTTGCGGGACGGCATCACGATCGCGGTCGGCGGCTTCGGCCTGTCCGGAATTCCCTACGACCTGATCGAGGTCGTGCGCGACTCCGGGATCCGCGATCTGACGATCGTGTCGAACAACATGGGCGTGGACGGCAAGGGCCTGGGGTTGCTGCTGGAGAACAAGCAGGTCCGCAAGGTGATCGCGTCCTACGTGGGGGAGAACAAGCTGTTCGCGCAGCAGTACCTGGACGGCGCGGTCGAGGTGGAGTTCGCGCCGCAGGGCACGCTGGCCGAGCGGATGCGCGCCGGTGGCGCGGGCATCCCGGCGTTCTACACGAAGACCGGCGTCGGCACCCCGGTCGCCGAGGGCAAGCCGCACGCCGAGTTCGACGGCGAGACCTACGTGCAGGAACGCGGGATCGTCGCCGACCTGGCGCTGGTGCACGCGCACACCGCCGACCGCGAGGGCAACCTCGTGTACCGGATGGCGGCCCGCAACTTCAACCCGGTGGTCGCCACCTGCGGCCGCGTCACCGTGGCCGAGACCGAGGTCCTGGCCGACGGCTACGTCGACCCGGACCTGGTGATCACCCCGGGCGTGTTCGTCGACCGGCTGGTGGTCGCCGCACCGCGGGTGAAGGAGATCGAGAAGCGCACGGTGCGCCCGCGGGCGCTGACCGGAACGGAGGCGTGACCATGGGCTGGAGCCGCGACGAGATGGCCGCGCTGGCGGCGGCGGAGCTGCGGGACGGGGACTACGTGAACCTCGGCATCGGCATCCCCACGCTGGTGGCGAACCACATCCCGGAGGGCGTCCGGGTCACCCTGCAGAGCGAGAACGGCATCCTCGGCCTCGGTCCGTTCCCGTTCGAGGGCGAGGAGGACGCCGACCTGATCAACGCCGGCAAGCAGACGGTCACCGTCCAGCCCGGCGCGAGCTTCTTCGACTCGGCGACGTCGTTCGCCATGATCCGCGGCGGGCACATCGACCTGGCGATCCTCGGTGCGCTGCAAGTCGCCGCGAACGGGGACCTCGCGAACTGGACCGTGCCCGGCGCGCTGGTCAAGGGCATGGGCGGCGCGATGGACCTCGTCGCCGGCACCAAGCGGATCATCGTGATCACCGACCACGTGGCGAAGGACGGCAGCCCCAAGATCGTCGAGACGTGCACGCTGCCGCTGACCGGCGCGGGTGTGGTCGACCGGATCATCACGGACCTCGCGGTGCTGGACGTGACCCCGGACGGGCTGCGGCTGGTGCGGACCGCGCCGGGCGTCACGGAGGACGAGCTGCGCGACAAGACGGGCGCGAAGGTCCTCGAACCCCTGGCGGGCTAGGACTTCGCGCGCGGCCCGGGGATCCGTCCCGCGCGGGGGAGGACTCCGGTGGCCACGCGCCACCGCGTCAGCGGTCCGCCTCCGCGAGGGCCCGCCGGGCCGCCTCGCGGGCCTCCGCGAGCGACGCCGTGATCGTCAGGATGCCGTCGAGCCCCGTCATCTCCAGCGGGCGGGTCACGACCGGGGTCGGGCAGATCAGCGCCAGCGCCTGGTCGGCGGAGTGGCATTCGGCGGCGGTCTCCACCAGGACGGCCAGCCCGAGCGAGTCCAGGTGCTCGACCTCGGACAGGTCGAGGATGAGGGTGGTCAGCGGGACCGGGCCGGTGCTGTCGCGCGCCTCCTTGACGGCTTCGCGGACCCGCGAGGCCGTGCCGAGGTCGACCTCACCGATGATCGCGACGATCGCTTCGCCTCCCTCGCGTGTCCAGCGGGTGGCGAAAGCCTGGGGCACGATCCCTCCATCATCCGTACGGTCAGCCTGCACACCTTACCGGCAGCACCGCTGGTGACGCGGAGCAGGACCGCCGGCGGCCGGGCCGCCGGTGACCCGTCTTGCGTGCGGCCACCGGTTTACCCGGTGCGGCAGCCGGTGAAACCGGTCCACAGTGCACGCCGCGGTGTCAGGGCAGTGCGTCCGGCAGGCCGAAGTGCGCGAAGTGTTCCCGCCCCAGGAACGATGTGATCCCGGCGATCCGGCCGTCCCGCGGTGTCAGCACGGTGATGGACCAGGCTTCGAACGTCCCGCCGGGTGCGGAGCGCAAGTACGCGGCGACGCCGGTCGATCCGTTGGCGCCCACCAGGCGGTGCCGCCAGTCGCCGCAGATGGCCAGCGGGTACTGCCGCGCGAAGGACATCACCGCGCCGGTTCCGCGGTACCAGTGCGGCATCGGCGGCATCGCCCACGTCACGTCCTCGGTCAGCAGCGCCACGAGCGCATCCGCGTCGCCGCGCTCCAGCGCGCCGGCGTAGGCCGTCGCCAGGGTGCGCATCGTGGCGTCGGACGGTGCCGGAACGCGTGCGGGCATGGCCCGCCGCGCCCGTTGCAGCGCCGAGTTCACCGAGGCGGCCGAGGTGTTCATCATCGTCGCGATCTCCGCCGCGGAGAATCCCAGGACCTCGAACAACACCAGCGCGGCCCGCTGGTTGCCGGGCAGGTGCTGCAACGCGGCCACGAACGCCAGCTCGACCGCCTCCCGCTGCTCGGCTCGCGGGCCCGGTCCGGCCGGGTAGGGACCGAGCCAGGCGACCTCCGCGCGGGGCGCGTTCCCGGTGACCACGTGGTCGGCGGCCGGCCCGAGGTCCATCGGCAGCGCCCGCCGGCCGCGCCGCTCCACGGCGTCCAGGCAGACCCGCGTCGCCACGGTGTACAGCCACGACCGCAGCGAAGCGCGGCCCTCGAAGCGCGCCAGCCCGCGCCAGGCACGCAGCAACGCCTCCTGCACCGCGTCGTCGGCGTCGTGCACCGAACCCAGCATCCGGTAGCAGTGCGCGTGCAGCTCCGGGCGCAGCGGCTCGACCAGCCGGGCGAACGCGGGTCCGTCGCCCGTGCGCGCCCGCTCCAGGTCCACGGCCAGTTCGGTCACGAGCGATGATTCTGCCGCACGACGGCGGTCTCCACTTCGGAAAGCCAATCCCGGGAGGAACCATGAACCACACCGTGACCGCGAGCTCACTGCGCGTCCCCGGCGCCGAGCTCTACCACGAGGTCCGCGGACAGGGCCCGCTCGTCGTGCTCGTCGGCGCACCGATGGATGCGCGCCCGTTCGCCCCGCTCGCCGGCCTGCTCGCCGACGGCCACACCGTCCTCACCACCGACCCGCGCGGCATCAACCGCAGCCCGGTCGACGATCCCGGCCTTGATGTGACACCGGAGACCCGTGCCGACGACCTTGCCCGGCTCATCCGGCACGTCGACGCGGGACCCGCCACCGTGCTGGGTTCCAGCGGCGGCGCGGTGAGCGTGCTCGCGCTCGCGCAGGACCACCCCGGGCTGATCAGCACCGTCATCGCGCACGAACCGCCGCTGCCGGAGCTGCTCCCCGACCGCGACGCTCTGCGCGCGCAGAGTGAGGACATCATCGCGACCCATTTCGCCGGGGATCGCGTCGGCGCGTGGCGGAAGTTCCTGGCGATGGCGGACATCGACCTGCCGGAGGCGGTGTTCCAGCAGATGTTCGCCCAGGAGCCCAGCCCGCAGGACCTCGCCGATGCGGACTTCCAGTACGCCCACCTGTACCGGCCGACGACCCGCTGGCTGCCGGACGTGGCGAAGCTGCGTGCGCTGGGCGACCGCCTCGTGATCGGCATCGGCGCGGACTCCGCGGGCCAGATCTGCGACCGCACTTCCCGCGCCCTCGCCACGCTCGTCGGCATCGAGCCCGCCCCGTTCCCCGGCGATCACACGGGTTTCGCCTCGCAGCCGGACGCGTTCGCGGCCCGGCTGCGCGAGCTGCTCTGACCGGCAGGTGGGGCCGGCTCCCGAGGTATCAGGACGGTAAAGGTGTGCGTCCACCACTGGTGCCCGCGCAGCGCGCGCTCTAGGTTGCCAGGGAACTAGTCAAACCTTTGATCTTCTTTCCAACGGCGGGAAGGGATGGACATGACGCAGACCCCCGAGGCCTCGGCCCGGATGAGCCGGTCGCGCGACCGCGGGCAGCTGCGCCGCGTCGTCGGTGCGAGCCTCGTCGGTACGACGATCGAGTGGTACGACTTCTTCATCTACGCCTCGGCCGCGGGCCTGGTGTTCGGCAAGCAGTTCTTCCCCTCGCTGGACGCCACCGCCGCACTCCTGGCGTCGTTCGCGACCCTCGGGGTGAGCTTCGTGGCGCGGCCGATCGGCGGGATCGTCGCCGGGCACCTCGGCGACCGGGTGGGCCGCAAGGCGGTGCTCGTGGCGACGCTGCTGCTGATGGGGCTGTCCACGATCGGTGTCGGCCTGCTGCCCTCCTACCACTCGATCGGCGTCGCCGCGCCGATCCTGCTCGTCGTGCTGCGGCTGCTGCAGGGCCTGTCCGCCGGCGGCGAGTGGGGCGGCGCGGCGCTGATGTCGGTCGAGCACGCCCCCGCCGGCCGGCGCGGCTACTTCGGCTCGTTCCCGCAGATCGGCGTGCCGATCGGGCTGCTGCTGGCGAACCTGGTGTTCTTCAGCGTCTCCGCCGCCACCACCGCCGACCAGTTCGCCCGGTGGGGCTGGCGGATCCCGTTCCTGCTCAGCGTCGTGCTCATCGCCGTCGGCTTCTTCGTGCGGGCCCGGGTTTCGGAAAGCCCGGTGTTCAGCGAGCTGCGTGAACGCCGGGCCCGCCGGTCCGCGCCGCTGGCCGAGCTGCTGCGCACCAACCGCCGCGAACTGGTCGTCGCGATCGGGCTGTTCATCGCCAACAACATGGTCGGCTACATCCTGATCGCGTTCATCAACTCCTACGGCACCCGCACGCTCAAGCTGTCCAGCTCGACGATGCTGTTCGTCGGCATGGTCGGTGCGGTCGCCTGGGGTGTGTTCACCATCGCCGCCGGGCACTGGTCGGACACCTGGGGCCGCCGGCGCACGTATCTGATCGGCATCCTCGCGATGGGCGCGTGGACGTTCCCGTTCTTCCTGCTCTTCGACACCCGCGCGCTGCCGCTCATGCTGCTGTCGGTGGTCGTGCTGGGGTTCGGTCTCGGACTGACGTACGGTCCGCAGGCCGCGGCGTACAGCGAGCTGTTCCCCGCCTCGATCCGGTACAGCGGTGTCTCTTTCGCCTACGCGTTCGGCGCGATCCTCGGCGGCGGGTTCGCGCCGCTGGTGTCGACCTGGCTGGTCGGCGAGACCGGCACGTCGCTCGCGGTGTCCGGTTACATGCTGCTGGCCTGCCTGGTGACGCTGGCCGCGGTGCTGGCCCTGCGGGAGCGGCCGGCCGCGGAGCGGGAGGCGTTCGTCACCGGCGCCCGGTAGCTCACCGGCGCCGGTCGGACGGGAACGAGGTGTCCACGCGTTCCTCCTCGTGGTACGCGCGTTCCTCCGCGTAGGACTCGTAGGCTCGGTGGTCGGCCTCCGTCTCCGGGGGGCCGGCCAGCGCGCGCGGGTGCAGCCGGTCCGTGAGCACCACGTTGAGCTGCGCCCCGAGCAGCGTCACGATGCCCTGCAGGTAGAACCACCACAGCAGGGTGATCACGGTGGCGAACGTGCCGTAGGTGCTCTGCGCGTTGTGCAGGTACCGGCTGATGATCAGCGACGACAGCGTTTGCAGCACCCAGAACAGCACACCGGACAGCACCGCGCCGGGCAGCACGTCCCGCGTGGTGACGTCCCGGTCGGTCAGGATCCGGAACGCCGCGATGAACAACCCGATGTCCAGCACGATCGCGATGGCGTACCCGAGGATGCTCCCCAGCCAGCCCAGGTGCAGCAGGTCCGTGCCGCTGGAGACGAACCCGCTGATCATCGTGCTGACGACCAGGCCGAGCCCGATCGTCACCAGCACGAGCACGCTGCGCACGATCTGCTTGGGCAGGCTCGGCCGGGCGTGGTAGGGCAGTTCCCACACCGCGTTGAACGCGTTCTGCGTTGCGCGCACCACCGCGATCCCGCTCCACAGCGCGGTGAGCAGCCCGACGGTCAGCGCCCACCACGACCCGCTCAGCCCCTGCATGGCCGACGGGTTCAGCAGCGGGAACATCCTGCTCACCTGCCCGAGGACGTCGTTCTTCAGGTGTTCCGGCACGAAGAACCCGAGCAGGGTGATCAGGACGAGGAACAACGGGAAGATCGAGAAGAACGCCCAGAAGGCGATCATGCTCGCCAGGTTCGTGGACCGGTCCTCGACGAACTTGCGGGCCACCGCGACCGGTACGGACAGCGCCGTGTGCTCCTGCTGCACCGCGTCCACGCGGTCGAGGCCGGCCTTGGCCCGGCCGGCAACGCTTTCCCTGCTGTGCTGGCTCACGGTTGCACTCCCACCATCGGCGTCTGCGCGTGGCGGTGAGCTACCCCGTGCGGCGGTGGGTCAACCGGCTTGGGGGATGCGGGCCTCGGCGAGGGTGGCGCGGAGCACCGCGCGGTGGGTCTGCTTCGCTTCCGCGTAGCGGCGGCGGCCTTCCTCGGTGATGGTGACGAAGATGCCGCGCCGGTCCTGCTCGCACATCGCGCGGTCGACCAGGCCCTCCTTCTCCAGGCGCGCGACCAGGCGCGAGGTGGCGCTCTGGCTCAGGTGCACGGCGGCCAGGAGGTCGGCCGAGCGGCACTGGTGGTCGCATGTCGCGAGCCGCTCGAGGGCCTCGAACTCGCTCACCCCGATGCCGTGCCGGTCCTGCAGGCGGCATTCCAGCTCGCCGGAGACGGTGGCGTGCAAGGCCATCAGGTTGTGCCACTGCTGCACGAGGGAGGCTTCGGCGACGTCACCCATGGCACACACCATAGCATGCACAGGAATTTGATGCAAAGTCATTAAACCCTCTTGCATTAGATGCGTATGCATGTAATCTCGTGGCCATGACTTCTCCCGCCCACCTGTCCACCACCTCGACGCGATGGGACGCCCGGCTGTGGGCCGTGCTCCTGACCGTGTCCACCGTCGTGGGCCTGGACGCCCTCGACGTCTCGATGGTCGGCGTCGCGCTGCCGTCCATCCGGGCCGACCTCGGCCTGTCGACCAACGCAATGCAATGGGTCGTGAGCGGATACGTCCTCGGCTACGGCGGGCTGCTCCTGCTCGGCGGCCGCACGGCCGACCTGCTCGGCCGGCGCCGGGTGTTCCTCGTCGCGGTGGCCGTGTTCGCGGTCGCCTCGCTGCTCGGCGGTCTGGTCGACGACGGCGCCCTGCTCATCGCGAGCCGGTTCGTCAAGGGCCTGGCGGCGGCCTTCACCGCGCCCGCGGCGCTGTCGATCATCACCACCACGTTCCAGGAGGGCCCGGCCCGCAACCGCGCCATCAGCATCTTCGCCGTGTTCGGCGCCAGCGGGTACTCGGCCGGCCTGGTCTTCTCCGGGTTGCTGACCGAGGTCGGCTGGCGGTGGACGTTCCTGCTGCCGGTGCCGATCGCGCTGATCGCGCTGGTGTCCGCGATCAAGGTGGTCCCGGCCTACGAGCGGGACCGTTCGGCCGGCGGCTACGACCTGCCCGGCGCGATCACCGGCGCGGCCGGTTCGCTGCTGCTGGTGTTCGGCGTCGTCGAAGCGCCGGAGGCCGGCTGGGCCGCACCGCGGACGCTGATCACCTTCGCCGTCGCGGTGGCACTGCTGGTCGCGTTCGTGCTGATCGAGAAGCGCAGCGCGCACCCGCTGCTGCGGCTGGGGATCCTGCGGTCCGGACCGCTGGCGCGGGCGAACCTCGGGGGCGCGTTGTTCTTCGGCGCCTACATCGGGTTCCAGTTCGTGGTGATGCTGTACCTGCAGGACGTGCTGCACTGGTCGGCGCTGGAGACCGCCCTCGGGTTCCTGCCCGCCGCGCTGATCGTCGCGTTCGTCTCGCCGCGCATCGAACCGCTGATCGACCGGGTCGGCACCCCGGTCACCATCCTCGGCGGCGTGCTGGCGCACGTGATCGCGTACGCGCTGTTCCTGCGGATCGACGAGCATTCCGGGTACGCCGGGTCGGTCCTGCCCAGCATGATCCTGCTCGGCATCGGCTTCACGCTGGCGTTCTCGTCCCTGAACATCCAGGCGACCACCGGGATCAGCGATAACGAGCAGGGGCTGGCCGGCGGCCTGCTGAACACCTCGCTGCAGGTCGGCGGCGCGATCGGGCTCGCGATCGTCACGGCGGTCCTCACCGGCAGCGGCAAGGGCTCACTGCTGACCGGGCTGACCCCCGCGCTGGCGGTGATCACCGGTATCGCCGCCCTCGGGCTGCTGATCGCGATCTCCGGCGTGGTGCGCCCACGCCGCCTCGCCGCGGAGCCGGAGCTGGCACGCGTCTGAGGATCCGGGGGATGTGCGGGGCCTGTCGTCGGGGGACGGGCCCCGCACACACGCGTCCGCACCCACCCGCATGCGGGTCGTGGAAACCGTCCCCGGCGCTCCTGAAACCGGCGTGAAGCCCGGCTGAAGCCGCTTCCCTCGAGAGTCGCTCCCACACGAGGAGCACTCACCACGAGGAGGGGCGTTGACCACCACCACGAACCCGGCGATCGAGGTCGCCGGGTTGCGCAAGGCGTTCGGGGACAAGGTCGTGCTCGACGGGATCGATCTGCGCATCCCGGCCGGCTCGATCTTCGCCCTGCTCGGGCCCAACGGCGCGGGCAAGACCACCATGGTCCAGATCCTGTCGACCTACCTGCGGGCCGACTCCGGCAGCGCCCGCATCGCCGGGCACGACCTCGCCACGCAGGCCGACCAAGTGCGCGCCGCCATCGGCGTCACCGGCCAGTTCTCCGCCGTCGACAACAAGCTCACCGGCGAGGAGAACCTGTGGCTGATGGCCGACCTGCACCACCTGCCCAAGGCCGAGGGTCGCCGCCGGGCCGCGGACCTGATCGAGCGCTTCGACCTGGTCGAGGCGGGCAAGAAACTCGCTGCGGTCTACTCGGGCGGCATGCGCCGCCGGCTGGACCTGGCGATGAGCCTGGTCGGCGAGCCGCGCATCATCTTCCTCGACGAGCCGACCACCGGACTCGACCCGCGCAGCCGCCACACCATGTGGGACATCATCCGCGACCTCGTCGCCCGCGGCGTCACCGTCTTCCTCACCACCCAGTACCTCGAGGAGGCCGACGAGCTGGCCGACCGCATCGCGGTGCTCGACCACGGCGTGCTCGTCGCCGAGGGCAGCCCGGCCGAGCTCAAGCGCCGCATCCCCGGCGGGCACGTCGAACTGCGCTTCGCCGACGCCCGCACCCTCGACCTGGCCGCCCGCACGTTCGGCGAGGTCTCCCGCGACGACGAAGCCCTCACCCTGCAGATCCCCGGCGACGGCGGCGTCCGCTCACTGCGCGCCCTGCTCGACCGCATGGACCACGCCGGCATCGAGCCGGAGGCCCTGGCGGTGCACACGCCCGACCTCGACGACGTCTTCTTCGCCCTGACCGGACACCCAACGGAAGAGAAGGTTTCCCGCTGATGCCCGCGCTCACCGACTCCGCCACCATGCTGCGGCGCAACCTCCGCCACGCGCTGCGCTACCCGTCGCTGACGCTGAGCGTCGCCGCGATGCCGATCCTGATGCTCCTGCTGTTCAACTACGTCTTCGGCGGCGCGATCGGCGCCGGCCTCACCGGCAGGCCCGCCGGCGGCGACTACCTCGCCTACCTGGTGCCCGGGATGCTGTTGCTCACCGTGGGATCGGCCACGATGCCGGTCGCCGTGGCGATCTGCACCGACCTGACCGAGGGCATCGTCGCCCGCTTCCGCACCATGGCGATCGCCCGCGCGTCCGTCCTCACCGGACACGTCCTGGGCAACGTGATCCAGGCCGTGGCGAGCCTGGTGATCGTCCTCGGCGTGTCCCTGCTGCTGGGCTTCCGCAGCTCGGCCGGGGTCGGGGACTGGTTGCTCGTGGCCGCTGTCCTGCTGCTGCTCACGCTCGGGCTCAGCTGGTTCTCCGCCGCGCTCGGCCAGATCTCCAAGACACCCGAGGGGGCGAGCAACATCGTGATGCCGATGACGTTGCTGCTGCCGTTCCTGTCCAGCGCTTTCGTGCCGCTGGAGTCGATGCCGGCCGGCATCCGCTGGTTCGCCGAGTACCAGCCGTTCACCGCGGTCATCGAGACCCTGCGCGGGCTGCTCGCCGGCACGCCGGTCGGGTGGTACGGCTGGGCCGCGGTCGGCTGGGGGGTGGGCATCGCCCTGCTCGGCTACCTGTGGTCGAAGGCGCTGTTCAACCGCGAACCGACGCGCTGACGAGCTCCAGCGCCGCGGCGAGCAGGTCCTCGGGGGCCAGGCCGGCGTACTCCGACACCGCGGCGGAGTACGCCGGCCCGTCCGCGTTCACGACCGCGGCCCGGATCCCGGCGGGGCTCATCGTGGGCTGGAAGTTGCGCAGGAACCCCATGTGTTCGGCCAGCGCGATCATCCGCACGCCGGTCGGGTCGCCGCGGTCCAAGGCCACCATGCCGGCCGCCACGAGCGCCGCCCCGCGCACCGGCATCCCGATCAGGTACGCGGGCAGCTTCGCCGCCTGCTCGCTGAACAACTGCGCGACCAGCACCGGCAGTTCGCCAATCAGGTCCCCGATCAGGTCCAGCCGGCCGTGCTGCGCGTGGGCGACCACAGTGACGGCGGTCAGCTCCAGCGTCCAGGCATCCAGCCCGGGCGCTTCGCGCAGGCCGAGGAAGCCGTTGGCGCGCTGACGGGCGACGGCCTGCCGCCAGAGCACGAGGCCGCGGTCGACCTCGTTCCGCGCCAGCGCGATCTCGGCGCGCACGCCCATGTCGAAGGTGAGCAGGTCGAACCGGTCTTCCACGCCGGCGGAGCCGGACCCGGCGAGCAACCGTTCTGCCTCGTCGACCTCACCCGCTTGCAGTGCGGCGAGCATCAGACCCCAGCGGAGCCCGAGCGTGTCGGGCCAGGGCGTCACATCCTCCACCAACCGGATGGCCGCCCGCAGGTGCCGGCTGGCCGACACCGCGTCGCCGCGCTGCAGGTACAACTCGCCGATGCGGGCGTGTGTCATCAGCCGTAGCCACGCACCGCCCGCCTCCGCAGCGGCCTCGAGCATGCGCAGGGCCGCGGTGAGCGCCTGGCCGGCATCACCCTCGGTTTCCCACCGGTAGCTGTCCACGGCGCGCGCGACGAAGGCGAGCAGCGGGAAACCGCTGTCGCACAAGGCTTTCAGGGCGCGGCGGTCGGGAAGCATGATCTCGGGGAACGCGCACAGCGTGATCGACAGCGCCCGGATCAGGGTCGTCGGCGGCGCTTCGGGCAGACGCCGCAGGACGATCAGCGAGCGCATTGCGCGGGGGCCGCGGAGCATGAAGGCCGTCACGGTGCACGCGGCGGCCGCGCTCCGCGTCACCTCGACGAACGCGGGCTCCGGGTGGAAGTGCGCCAGCACGTCCGGGACCTCGACGGCCAGGCCGGCGAGGCGACCGAAGTTGGAGTCGAACATCCACAGGGCGCCCAGCGCCGCAGCCGCGGCCGCGACCGTCGGGCCGTCGGCGCGTTCGAGGCCCAGCCGGAGCGCCGCCGCGAGGTTGTCCCGTTCGGCCCGGATCCGTTCGGTGGCCGCGGAGGGGTTGTCCGCGAACACCGCTTCGTGGTGCGCCCGACCGAAATCCTGCGCCCAGGCGAGAAAATCGCCGGTGGCCCGGTCGGTTTCACCCGCCTCGTCCAGGCGGGCGGCACCGAACTCGCGGACCGTCTCCAGCATCCGGAACCGGGTGCCGGCGGGAGTGTCGCTCACCTTGAGCAGGGACTGCCCGGTCAGTTCGTCGAGGACGTCGAGCGTGTCCCGCTCACCGAGCAGGTGCCGGGCGGCGTCCTCGGTGAACCCGCCGGGGAAGACCGACAGCGCGCGCAGTCCGGCCTGGGCGGGTTCGTCGAGCAGGTGCCAGCTCCAGTCGACGACCGCCGCCAGCGTGCGGTGCCGCTGCGGCGCGTCGCGCGGGCCGCCGCGCAGCAGCGCGAACCGGTCGGTGAGCCTGCGGGCGATCTCGGCGACCGACAAGACCCGCACCCGCGCGGCCGCCAGCTCGACGGCGAGCGGCAGTCCGTCCAGGCGGCGGCACAGGCCGGCCACGATGTCCGCGGGCAGGTCGGCATCCGGCCGTGCAGCACGGGCTCGCTGCGTGAACAGCTCGACCGTCGCGGCCAGGCCCAGCTCCGGCAGCGGGTAGACCGATTCCGACGACAGCCCCAGCGGAGCCCGGCTGGTGGTCAGCACCCGCACGTCATGGGTTCTCGAGACCAGCGCCCCGACCAGCTCGGCGACCCCGTCGAGGACCTGCTCGCAGTTGTCCAGGATCAGCAACGCCGGAGCGGCACCGAGGACCTCGGCGACGCCGGACAGTTCGTCGGGTGGGAGCGGGGACCGCGACCGCAGCAGCTCCCCGACCCCGAGCGCGCTCGCGACGTGCCGCACCACGTCGCCGTCGGCGCGGACGGCGGCCAGCGGGACGAAATGCACCAGCGGCTGTTCGGCGTCCCGCCCGACGGCGTGCGCGATACGGGTCTTGCCGATACCGCCGGGGCCGGTGATCGTGGTGACCCGGGACCGGCGCAGCAGGCTGCGGATCGCCGCGAGGTCGTCGGTGCGGCCGACCAGGGGATTGGACTCGTGCGGAATACCGTGCCGGACGGCCGGCGCGCCCGCGCGCAACGTTTCGCGGTGCCACGCCTGCAGCTCGGCGTCCGGGTCGGTGCCGAGGTCGTCGCGCAGCTTCCGGCGGTAGGCCTCGTAACGCGCCAGTGCGGCGGACGGGCCGACCGTGGCGGACTCCGAGCGCAGGAGTTCCAGCAGCACTTCCTCGTCGCGCGGGTGCTCGCGGGCCGCGTCGGTGAGCGGTTCGATCGCCTCGGCGTGACGGCCCAGCCGGGACAGCGCCAGCCCACGGGCGCGGACCAGGAACCGGTGCGCGGGACGGAGTTCGCGACGCAGGGTGGACAGCGGGTCCAGTGCGTCGTCCGCCGTGCCGTCCCACAACCGCAGCCCGGCCTCGGCTTCGGCGAGCGCGGTGCGCGGGTCGCCGGTGCGGGCTGCGGACGCGTGCCGGTGCAACGCGGTGGTGTCGACCTGGCCCGCGGTCAGTGTGAGCCGGTAGCCGGCCGGTGTGCTGGCGATCAGGTCGGCGCCCAGCTGGGCGCGTGCCCGCGAAACGAGGATCTGCAGGGCTTTGACGGGGTTTTCCGGTTGTTCGTCCGGCCACAGCCCCTCGATCAGGCGGCCGGTCCCGCACCCGCCGGGCAGGTCGGCAGCGAGCAGCGCGAGAAGGTCCCGCAGACGCGGCGCGGTGATTTCGCGGCCGCGGCAGACGACCTCCGGCAAGAGGCGCAGCTCGACGGTCACCGGAGTAGGTTAGTCCGTCCGCGGGGCCGCCTTCTCCTGGCTCAGCGCGGTCCAGTGGAGTTTCTCCTGTTCCCGCCGCGGCAGGCCGGCGACCACGAGGTCGTAGGAGTCCTCGATCATCTCCCGGACCAGGTCGTCGGGCACCGAGCCGTCCAGGACGACCGTGTTCCAGTGCCGCTTGTTCAGGTGGTAGCCGGGCGTGATGGCCTCGTGGTCGTGCCGCAGCTGCACCGCCAGGTCCGGGTCGCACTTGAGGCTGATCCGCAGCGGCCGGGACTTCAGCGCGCTGAGCGCGAACATCTTGCCGGCGACCTTGAACACGCTGCTGGCCTCGTCGAACGGGAACTCCTCGCGGGCCCCGGGGAACGACAGGCACAGCTCCTTCAGCGCGGCAGGCGTCATGGTCCCAGGCTAACGGGTTGACACATTCCCATATGGGTATATATTGGGTGCATGGCACGGGCAGCGACGACAGCGGACGCGTTCAACGCGGTGGCCGAACCGCGGCGGCGGCAGATCCTCGACCTCCTGGCGGGCGGGGAGAAACCGGTGAACGAGCTGGTGGCGGTGCTCGCGCTGGCTCAGCCGCTGGTGTCGAAGCACCTGCGGGTCCTGCGGGAGGTGGGCCTGGTGGAGGTTCGTGACTCGGGGCGCCAGCGGGTGTACCGGCTCAACGCCCGCCCGTTGAAGGACATCGACGACTGGGTGAGCGGGTACCGGCGTTGGTGGTCCGGGCGCTTCGACCGGATGGACGTGGTTCTGGCGGAACTGAAGGAATCGGAGGACGGAGATGAGCACGGTGACCAGTAGTGGAACGGCAGTGGTGACGCTCCCGGCGGACAACCAGATCCTGATCACGCGCGAGTTCGACGCGCCGGCACGCCTGGTGTGGAAGGCGTGGACGACGCCGGAGCTGATCAAGCGGTGGTGGGCCGGTGAGCGCGGTGAGGTGACCTCGGTCGAGGTCGATCTGCGGGTCGGCGGCCGGTGGCGGAACGTGATGATCGCCGACGGCGGGTTCGAGGTCGCCTTCCACGGCGAGTACCGGGAAATCGTGGAGCACGAGCGGATCGTGTCCACCGAGGTGTACGAGGGCCTGCCGGACGCGTCCTCGCTGAACACGCTGACGCTGGTCGAGCGCGACGGGCGCACCACGTTGACGGTGCTGGCCGAGTACCCCAGCAAGGAGCTGCGCGACGGGCACCTGGAATCCGGGATGGAAGGCGGCATGCAGGAGTCGCTGGACAGGCTGGAGCAGGTGGCGGCCTCGCTGGGCTGACGCGGCGGAAGCGACGGGTGGGGGCCACGTACGCGTGGCCCCCACTGTCACGCGTCCAGAACTCCGCGCGCCACCAGCGTTTCCCGCAGGCGTGCCAGCATGGGCACCTGTCCTTTCACGAGCAGCTCGGCGGCCCGGTCCGGGTCCGTCCACTCCACACGGTCGACCTCGGGGAACTCCTGCACCCGCCCGGAACCCTTCGGCCACTCCATCTGGAACGTGTTGCTCTCGAACCGCGCCGGGTCGAAGTCGCCCTCGGCGGCGAAGGTCGTGACGACCTTGCCGCTCGACTGGCGGAACGAGCCCAGGTCCACGGTTTCCCCCGTCAGCACCGGTTCGCCGACTTCCTCCGCGAACTCGCGGCGGGCCGCGAGCAGCGGGTCCTCGTCGGTGTACTCGCCCTTCGGGATGGACCAGGCGCGCTCGTTCTTGCGCGCCCAGAACGGGCCGCCCATGTGGGCGATGAGCACCTCGAGCCGCCGGTCGCCGGTGAGCCGGTAGAGCAGGAACGCCGCGCTCTTCCTGGGCACCGGGTCACCACCCGTCGTGGTGGAGGACCTCGGACAGCGGCTGGCGTTTCGCCGGCTTGAACGTCTCGCCGGTGTAGAAGGCGGTCGGGATCAGCGCGGCCTGGCGGACGTGGCCGGGGATGCCGAGGAGCTCGGCGGCCTCCCGCTCGTAGGCCAGGTGCAGCGTGGTCCAGGCCGTGCCGAGGCCCAGGGTGCGGGCGGCCAGCATGTAGCTCCACACCGCGGGCAGGATCGAGCCCCACAGACCGGCCTGGTTGCCGGCCGGGAGGTCCCCGCCCGGCACGTGGATGGCCGGCACCAGCAGGACCGGCACCTCCGCCATGTGCTCGGCCAGGTAGTCGGCGCTGCTCATCACCCGGTGCTGGGTGGCGGCGCGGTCGGCGTCGTCCCGGTAGCGCTCCTCCGGCGAGGGGCCGCTCGCCCGGTAGGCGCGGTAGGACTTCGCGTAGAGATCGGCGAGCTGGGCGCGCAGATCCGCGTCGGTGACCACGATCCAGTGCCAGTCCTGCCGGTTCGACCCGGTCGGCGCCTGCAACGCGAGGGTGATCGCCCGCTCGATCAGCTCGTTGGGCACCGGACGGGACAGGTCCAGCCGCTTGCGCACGCTGCGGGTGGTGGTCAACAGCTCCTCTGGTGTCATGCCCCCGATCCTGGCACGGGCGGAATCACGGGTGTGGCACGCGTGGGCGCGCGGACTCGCTGCGGGTCCGGGGCTACGGCGGGCCCCTCGGACGTGGCGAGCGGGATGCGGGTGCGGGTGCGCCGGGTGACAATGCCGGGGCCGGTATTCGCCGAGGGCAAGGAGGCCGTCATGGCCGGGCACACCTACCGCGTCACCGAGATCGTTGGTTCGTCCAGCGAAAGCCTCGACGCGGCGATCCGCGGGGGCATCGAGCGTGCTTCGCGGACGTTGCGGGAGCTGGACTGGTTCGAGGTGACCGAGATCCGCGGCCACATCGAGAACGGCGCGATCGGCCACTTCCAGGTCGGCATGAAGGTCGGGTTCCGCCTGGAGGACGCGGACTGATCGGCGCGCGATCGGCGTTCTCGCGCCAGGATGAGGACCAACGGTGGGAACTGGATCACCGAGGCGGACTCGTCATTCTGGTCGGTAGGACGGAGACAGCACGGTTCGCAGCGGCGCCATCACGTCAGGAGTCAACCGGCAGGACTCCGCGCCGAACTCGATCATGGGAACGAACCCGAACGCCGCGGCAACCTCGTTGAAGAACACCGCCAGCTCCCGGGGGCGGGAACCACTCAACTCCATCTCGCCGGCATCCAGCAGCTCGCGGAGAAAATCGATCCGGTCAGCCGGCGTGCTCCCCTGCACGATGAACGAGAGCTCGTTCCGGACACCGACCGAGTCCTCCCACCTTCTCGTGGGGTTCAACGCGGGGTTCGCAGAGACATCCTCGACCATTCGATGAGCACCTTCCCCTGGCCACGAACGGCCCCAACAAAAACAGCGCTCCGGCCGGGGAAAGGCCACCCGAACGAGTCGTCGGTGGCTCCTCACCCGGCCGGAGCAGCGGTGGTATCAGTCGGTCGAGAGCGCCTGGACCAGGTCGCCGACCTGCGGATCCGTCAGGGCGCGGGCGACGTCGGCCTGGGCGACGATCCCGACCAGGTCGTGGCCGTCGATCACCGGCAACCGCCGCACCTTGTGGCTCGACATCGTGCGCAGGATTTCCTCCGCGTCGTCGTCGGCACCGATGGTGACGGCCTCCCCCTGGGCCAGTTCCCCGACGCTCAGGGCGCGCGGGTCCTTGCCCTCCGCCAGCACCTTGACCACGATGTCGCGGTCGGTCAGCATGCCCTTCAACCGGTTGTCCTCACCGCAGATGGGCATTGCGCCGACCTGCAGCTCCGCCATCCGCTTCGCGGCGTCGAGCACCGTGTCGCTGGTGCGGACGCACTCGGGGTCGGACGTCATGATTTCGCGAGCCTTGGTCATCTTCTCTGCCTGCCTCCGATCCACGCCGAACTGGGCCCTCCCCGCATACCCGGCCCGACCGGGGGCAAACGCGTCCGCCCGCCGCTGCGCCGCGGCCCGTTGGTTTACTCGACGCATGCCCGACCTCCAGATCCACTACGACGTCCCGGCCGGCGGTGACCTGGCCACCCACTACGCCCGCGGCGAGTCGCGGCCCATCACCGTCGTCGGCAACCCGGTGCTGCACGAGCGCTGCGCCGACGTCACCGACTTCGGCGACGACCTGGCCCGTCTGGTGTCCGACCTGTTCGCGAGCATGCGCACCGCCCGCGGCGTCGGCCTCGCGGCCAACCAGATCGGCGTGCCGCTGCGCGTGTTCGTCTACCTCTGCCCGGAGAGCTACGACCGCGCCGAGGACGAGGTGTGGCACGCCGGGCACGTGGTCAACCCGGTCGTGGAGGTCACCGGCGACGGCACCGGCGCGCACGCGGAAGGGTGCCTGTCCGTGCCGGGCGCGCGGGCGGTCGTCCCGCGTGCCGCCCGCGTCACGGTCCGCGGCTTCGATCTGGCCGGCAACCCCGTCGAGGTGACCGGACGCGATCTGCTGGCGCGGTGTTTCCAGCACGAGACCGACCACCTCGACGGCCACCTGTACCTCGACCACCTCACCGCCGAGGCCCGCGAGACGGCCCTCGGCGAGATGAGCGAACCCGCCTACCCGGTCGTCCCGAATCCCACCGCCGCGCAGGACGCCACCCGGTCGTGATCGAGGCGCCGGAGGTGGTCTCCCCGGCCGGCGCGGTTTCGCCGCACCGGCCGGGCCGGCCCGTCCGATGACGGGCCCGCGCACGCAGCTCAGCGATCCGCCGGGCGCGCGCGGTGTGGAGCCGGCGCGCGGGAGCGGGCGAGCGTGCGTGAGGTTCCGGTGTCTCCACTGTCGTCGGTGGATCCGCGACCGTCAAAGGGTTTTCCGTTAGGTTGGGCGAATCCCCGGCCCGGGTGTCGATCCGCGGGGGTGCCGTTCGTGTAGGGGGTGCAGACCGACCCGAGGAGGGACCATGACGCACTACCTGCTCACCATCTACCAGCCCGACGGCGAGCCGCCGGCACCGGAGATCCTCGACCCGATCATGGCCGATGTCGCGGCGTTCCAGGAGGAGCTGCAAGCGGCGGGTGCCTGGGTGTTCACCGGCGGCCTGCACCCGCCGGACACGGCGACCGTGGTGCGGCCGCAGGATGACGACGTGCTCATCACCGACGGCCCGTACCTGGAGGGCAAGGAGCACGTCGGCGGGTTCACCGTCATCCGCGCGGCCGATTTGGACGAGGCCCTGGAGTGGGGCCGCAAGGCCGCCCGGGCGACCACGCTGCCCGTCGAGGTCCGGCCGTTGACCGACGGGTCCCGCGGTTGACCGTGCCGGCCGCGGAGATCGCGCGCGTGTTCCGCGAGGAGCACGGCCGCGCGGTGGCCGTCCTGGCCCGCGTCTTCGGCGACCTCGACATCGCCGAGGACGCGGTCCAGGACGCGTTCACGACCGCCGTGCAGCGGTGGCCCGCCGAGGGCGTGCCACCCAGCCCGGCCGGCTGGATCATCACGACCGCGCGCAACCGGGCCATCGACCGGTTGCGGCGCGAAGCCACCCGCGACGACCGGCAGGCCCAGGCGGCCCTGCTGCACGCCCGGGACCAACCGGCGGAGGAGGGTGCCGTGCCCGACGAACGGCTCCGGCTGATCTTCACCTGCTGCCACCCGGCGCTGGCCCCGGCCGCGCGGGTCGCGCTGACGCTCCGGCTGCTCGGCGGGCTGACCACCGGTGAGATCGCCCGCGCGTTCCTGGTGCCGGAAAAGACGATGGCGCAACGGATCGTGCGCGCGAAGGGCAAGATCCGCGCCGCCCGGATCCCGTACCGGGTGCCGGCCGAGGCGGACCTGCCGGACCGCCTGCGGGCCGTGCTCGCCGTGCTCTACCTGATCTTCAACGAGGGCTACACGGCCCGCCGCGCCGAGCTGTGCGCGGAGGCGGTCCGGCTGACCCGGGTGCTGGCCGGGCTGATGCCCGACGAGCCCGAGGTGCTGGGGCTGCTCGCGCTGATGTTGCTGACCGAGTCCCGCCGTGCCGCGCGGACCGGGCCGGGCGGGGAGCTGGTGCTGCTGGCCGAGCAGGACCGCAGCCGGTGGGACCGGGCGCTGATCGCCGAGGGGCAGGCACTGGTGCGGCGGTGCCTGCGCCGCGGGCGGCCCGGGCCGTACCAGATCCAGGCCGCGATCAACGCCGTGCACAGCGACGCGCCCACGGCGGCCGCCACCGACTGGCGGCAGGTGGTGGCGTTGTACGACCACCTGATGGTCGTCGCGCCGTCGCCGGTCGCCGCGCTGAACCGGGCGGTCGCGGTGGCCGAGGTCGCCGGCCCGGCGGCGGGTCTCGCGGCGGTGGCGGCGCTGGAGCCGGCCGAGTACTACCTGTACCACGCGATCCGGGCCGACCTGCTGCGGCGGCTGGGCCGCACGGCGGAGGCGGTGCGGGCGTACGAGGCCGCGCTGGCGCGCACCGACAACGCGGCCGAGCGGGAGTTCCTGACGCGACGGCTGCGTGAGTGCGCGGGGTAGTGCCCCGCCCGCCGGACCCGGCCGCGGGCGGGGCTCCCCGCCGTCACACCTGCCGGGCCCCCGCACGACCGGCTTCGATGACGAAACTCGCCCGGGTGCGGACCGGCGCGCCGGGCCGGCTCACGTAGTCCACGACCCGGTAGTCGGCCGTCCACGCGGCACGCGTGATCGTGTTCCGCACGTAACCGCGCCGGCGGTTGATGAACTTGATGTGCGGGTTCTCCTGCAGCTGCACGCGATCCCCGGCGTTCTGGTCCGTCCCGTCGCCACCGGAGGAGATCGACGTGCCCACCAGTTCGGTCGCCACCGTCGCCGACGTCGGGTCCTCGAAGTCGGCCTTGACGTCGGCCACGTAGTTCGCGTGCACGTCACCGGTGATGACCACCGGGTTGCTCGCCAGCGCCAGCCGGTCCCGCACCAGGTTCCGCTCCACGTAGTAGTTGTCCCAGGCGTCGTCGCTGAACGAGTCGGCGGCGCCGGCGGTGAAGTCGCGCTGCGCGAAGAACACCTGCTGCGCGAGCACGTTCCACCGGGCGGTCGGCCCGGCCAGGTTGCGCAGCAGCCACTCCTTCTGCCGCGCACCCAGGATGGTGCGCGACGGGTCGAGGCGGGCGTCCCCGGCGACCTGGTCGTCGCGGTACTGGCGGGTGTCCAGCAGGTGCACGTCCACCAGGTCACCGAAGGTGAGCCGGCGGAAGATCTGGATGTCCGGCCCGCTCGGCCGCTGCGCGCGGCGCAGCGGCATGTGCTCCCAGTACGCCTGGAACGCCTGCGCGCGCCGCTGCCGGAACACCGCCGGGTCCTGGTCCGGTTCGGTGTCGGGCTGGGAGATGTCGCCGGCCCAGTTGTTCTCCACCTCGTGGTCGTCGAACACGACCGCCCACGGGAACGCGGCGTGCGCGGCCTGCAGGTCCGCGTCGCCCTTGTACTGCGCGAGCCGCACCCGGTAGTCGGCGAGCGTGAACGTCTCCGCCGCCGGGGTGTGCCCGCGGCCGATGCTGCCCTGGCCGCCGCCCTCGTAGATGTAGTCGCCCAGGAACGCCACCAGGTCCAGGTCTTCCCGCGCGAGGTGGGCGTGGGCGGTGTAGAAGCCGTCCGGGTAGTTCTGGCAGCTGGCGAACGCGAACGAGAACCGCTCCAGCCGCGCGCCCGGCGCGGGTGCCGTCTTCGTGCGGCCCACCGGGCTGATCTGGTTGCCGACGCGGAACCGGTAGAAGTACTCCGCACCGGGGCGCAGACCGGACACCTCGGCGTGCACGGTGTGCGCCGACTCCGGCCGCGCCACCTCGGCACCGGCCCGCACCACCTGGCGGAAGTGCTCGTCGGCGGCGACCTGCCACTCGACCGGCACCACCTTCGACGGCATGCCGCCCAGGCCGTCTGCGGCGAGTGGCTCGGGCGCGAGCCGGGTCCACAGCACCACGCCGTCGGGCAGCGGGTCGCCCGAGGCGACGCCGAGCGTGAACGGGTCGCGGACGGGACTGGCCGAGGCGGTGCTCCAGCCGGAGACGGCGGCCAGGCCGAGGGTGGCGGTTCCGGCGAGCAGGATCTGACGGCGGGTGGGGGACAGCTCGGACATGCGTCACCTTTTCGGGATCCGGAGAAGGCGGGCAAACGGTAGATCGGCTCCGTGACGCGCGGCCGAATGCGCGGTGGACGCGGGGTGGCAGGTCACCGTCGGCGGATCACAGTTGGATCACCGCGGTAGCGATCTGCGCCGAACGGGCGATCAGCGGGGTGTGCGCGTGTTGATCGAGGTGGTGGTCCTGGCCGTGGCCGTGGGCGGGGCGTTCTGGCTGGGGCGGCGCTCGGCCCGGCCGCGCCGCAGCGGGCCGGTGCCGGTGTTCCGGCTCGAGGCGCAGCCGCAGCAGTGGTACCGGCTCACCAACACCGGACCCGTCGCGGCCACCGGCGTGCGCATCGACTTCGGCGAGCACTACGACCGGTCCCTCACGCGCCGCCTGCCGGACTCCGCCGACCTCCCGCCGGGGGAGTCGGTCACGTTCCTCATGCTCGGCACCTGGGCCACCCCGCGGCCTGCGGAACTGCGGGTGAGCTGCGCCGAACTCGCCAAACCGGCCGTCGTCGCCGTACCGGAAGGCGCCGAGCCGCTCGCGTCCTGACCGGCCGGGCTAGCTTGGACACCAGGAGGCCGTACCGAGTGCCTCCACGAGGAGGGTCATGGCTTCCGTTTCCCGCATCGGCCTGGTGGTGCACGGCGGCAAGGAGAGCGCGCGGCGCACCGCGGGCGAAGTGCGCGCGTGGGCGGCCGCCCGCGGCATCCCGTGCACGGACATCGACGTGTGGGACGACTTCGACGGCCACCGGCGCCACGCCAAGGAGGAGGCCGAGCGCGCGGGGAACCCGGATCTGATCGTCACGGTCGGCGGGGACGGCACGTTCCTGCGCGGCGTGCGGGTCGCGGCGCCGGTCGAGTCGCTGGTGCTCGGCGTGAACGTCGGGCGCGTCGGGTTCCTCACCGAGGTCGCCACGGAGGACGTGATCGCCGCGCTGGACGCGGTGAACGACGGCGCCTTCCAGGAGGACTCCCGGATGACGCTCACCATGTGCGCGTCCCGGCCGCTGAGCATCCCGAAGGGCATCGAGCCGATGCTGCGCTACGGGCGCGGCCCAGCCCTGCCCCCGCCGACGCCGCGGCGGCGCGAGATGTCCGACGGCGAAGGCATCCAGCTCGACGTGCTGGGGCTCAACGACATCGTGGTGGAGAAGCTGGCGCGGGACCGGCAGGCGAGCCTCGCGGTCTACGTCGACGGCCGCCAGTTCGCCGTCTACTCCACCGACGCGTTCGTCGTGGCTTCGTCGACCGGCTCCACCGCCTACAGCTTCTCCGCGGGCGGCCCGATCGTCTCGCCCGGCCTGGACGCGCTGGTGTTCACGCCGGTCGCGCCGCACATGGTGTTCAACCGCAGCGTGGTGCTCGCGCCGCAGCAGCGGGTCGGGATCCGGGTGCTGGAGCGGTCCGGGGAGGCCGCGGTGAGCGTCGACGGGCAGCTGCGCGGCGTGCTGGAGCCGGGCGACTGGATCACCGTGCAGGCGTCGAGCCGGCGGGCGCGGCTGGTCCGCCTGGACGAACCGGACTTCCTGTGCCGGGTGCGCGACCGGTTCGGGCTCGCCGACTCGGTGGCCGCCCTCGCCGACGAGCGGCCCCCGCGCTGAGCTCGCCCCGTGGGATCATGGGGCGTGCCTGGTCTCGGAACGCAGATCCCGCTGGTCGGCCGCGTCCGGGAGCTGGACACCCTGCGTGCGGCCCTGCGCCGGTCCCGCGAGGGCCACGCGAGCGCGGTGCTGCTGGCCGGTGACGCCGGGGTCGGCAAGTCCCGCCTGCTGGCCGAGTTCGTCGACGGCGCCGGGCGGGACGGCGTGACGGTGCTGTCCGGCCGCTGCCTGGACGTCGGCGAGGCGGGGCTGCCGTACCTGCCGTTCGCCGAGGCGCTGAGCACGCAGCAGGAGGCGGCGCAGCGGTGGCCGGTGCTCGGGGGCCTGGTGCCCGGCCTGGCCACGCCCGAGCCCGCCGACCAGAGCGTGGAGCGGCTGCGCCTGTTCGACGCCGTGCACGCGCTGCTCGCCGACCTCGCCACGCCCGGCCCGGTGCTGCTCGCCCTGGAGGACCTGCACTGGGCGGACGCCTCGACGCGCGACCTCGTGCTGTTCCTGCTGTCCCGGCTGGACACCCAGCGGTTGCTGGTGGTGGCCACCTACCGCACCGACGACCTGCACCGCCGCCATCCGCTGCGCCCGTTGCTGGCCGGGGTGTCCCGGCTGCCCGCGGTCACCCGCGTCGAGCTGGCCCCGCTCGGCGCGGCCGACACCGTCGCGTTCGTCACCGCCCTCGCCGACGGCGCGTTGCCGGACGCCACCGTGCACACGGTCGCCGAACGCTCGGAGGGCAACCCGTTCTTCTGCGAGGAGCTGACTGCCGCCGCCTCCCGCGGCGTGACCCTGCCCGGCGGGCTGGCCGAACTGCTGCTGGCCCGCGTGGAACGGCTCAGTTCCGAGGCGCAGCGCGTGGTCCGCGCCGTGTCCGGCGCGGCGCAGCTCGTGGCGCACACGAGCCTGCGCACCGTGTGCGGCCTCGGCGAGGACGCGCTGGAGAGCGCGGTGCGGGAAGCGGTGCTGCACAACGTGCTCGTCGCCGCTGGGGACGGCTACGCGTTCCGGCACGCGCTGCTGCGCGAAGCGGTTTACGACGATCTGCTGCCGGGGGAACGGGTCCGCCTGCACGCCGCGTACGCCCGCCTGGCCGAGGAGAACGGCACCCCGGCCGCGCTGGCGCACCACAGCCTCCGCAGCCACGACCTGCCGACCGCGCTCGCCGCGTCCGTGCGCGCCGCCGGCCAGGCCGCGGCCATGCACGCGCCGGGCGACGCGCTGCACCACCTGGAGCAGGCGTTGCAGCTGTGGGAGGCGGTCGCGGACCCGGAGCGGATCAGCGGGCGCGACCGGCTGGCGCTGCTGCGGTCGGCGTCGGCGATGGCATCGGCGGCCGGTGAGGTCGACCGCGCCGTCACCTACGCCGGGTCCGCGGTGACCGAAGCGGACCAGCGCGACGACCCCGAGCTGGCCGCGGAGACCCGGCACCAGCTGGCCGTGGCGTTGATCCCGATCCACATGCACCGTGCCGAGGTGTCCAAGGCCGTGGCCGAGGCGTGGGAGCTGGTGCGCGACCGCCCGGCGAGCCTGGTCCGCGCGAAGGTGCTGGCCCTGCGCGCCCGTGCCTGGGTGTGGGGCGCGCCGGATGTGGACGTCGACGTCCTGCGCGGCCACGTCGAGCAGGCCATCGCGGACGCGCGGGCGGCCGGGGCGCCAGACGTCGAGGCGGACGGCCTGGTCACGCTCGCCGCCTTCGAGCATTGGCAGGGCAACACCGGGCTCTCCACCGAGCTGGGCCTGGCCGCCGCGGCCCGCGCCGCCGAGATCGGCGCGGTCCGCGTCGAGCTGCGCGCGCTGCACAACGTCGGCTCCAACTTCGTGCAGAGCGGGGACCTGCGTGCGGCGGCGCGGATGGCCGAGCGGGTGTGGCGGCGCGCGGAGGAGTCCGGGCTCGGCTGGAGCGACCTCGGCGTCGAGGGGCGCATCGGCGAGCTGTTCGACCTGTTCGCGCTGGGCGACTGGGACACCGCGCTCGCCCGCGCCGAGGTGCCGGGCGCGCCCCGGTTCGCGCGTGCCCGCATCGGCGCGTACTCCGCGCCGGTCCTGGTCGCGCAGGGGCGGTTCGCCGAGGTGAGGGCCCTCGCCGCGCGGCTGGCCGATCAGCACGACGACTCCCGCACCGGCGTGCTGCTCGGGATCGCGCTGGCCGAGGCTGCGCAGTGGCGCGGCGACCCGGCCACCGCGGTCGCGGAGATCCACGGCGTGACCGACCGCATGCGGACGCTGTCCCGGTCGAGCCTGGCCGAGACCCGCTGGGCCGTCGCGGTGGGGGTGTCCGCGCTCGCCGACCTCGCCGAGCAGGCCCGGCGCCGCGGCGAGGACGCCGGCGCGCTGGTCGAGGAGGGCACTCAGTTCGCCCGGTGGGCGGCCGACCCGGGCGAGCTGGTCTCGCCCGTCCAGATCCGGCTCGAGGAACGCCACCCCGACACCGAGGCGCCGACCGCCCGGCTCGCCGCGGAGCTGAACCGGTTGCGCGGCGACGACGACCCGGACAGCTGGGCGCGCGCAGTGGACCGGGCCGCGCCGATCCCGTACTGGCAGCTGCTCGCCCGCTGGCGATGGGCCGCGGCCCTGCTGGCCCAGGGCGAGCGGGACGCCGCGGCCGAGCAGGTCCGGCTCGTGCACGACGCCGCGACCGGGCTGGGCGCGCGGCCGCTGCGGGCCGCGGTGGCGGACCTGGCGAAGCGGGCCCGCCTGACGACTCCGGGTGCGGCGGCGCCGGCCGGGGACGTGCTGACCCCGCGCGAGCGGTCCGTGCTGGAGCTGGTGGCCGGCGGCCTGACCAACCGGCAGGTGGGGGAGCGGCTGTACATCAGCGAGAAGACCGCGAGCGTGCACCTGTCGCGGGTGATGGCCAAGCTCGGCGCCGGAAGCCGCACGGAGGCGGTGTCCCTGGCGCACCAGCGGGGGCTGCTCGGCTGACCCGATTGGCGGCGGGCGGTGATCCGGCGCAGCATCGGGACATGCCGACGCCCGAGCCCGTCGCCCCGATGCTGGCCGTTCCCGGACCCGTGCAGGACAGCGAGGGCTGGGCGTTCGAGTGGAAGTACGACGGCGTGCGGTGCCAGGCCGCGGTGTCCGGCGGCGACGTCCGGCTCTACTCGCGGCGGCTGCGGGAGGTCACCGCCACTTACCCCGAGCTCGCCGTGCTGGGCCGGGACCGCCGGACCCTGTTGATCGACGGCGAGGTCGTCGCGCTCGACGAGGACGGCAGGCCGGACTTCGGGCGCCTGCAGCAGCGGATGAACCTGTCCGCGCCCACGCCCGCGCGGCTGGCGTCGGTGCCGGTGGTGTTCTTCGCGTTCGACCTGCTGCACGAGGGAACCGCCGACTGCACCGGCCTGCCCTACGAAGAGCGCCGGGAACGGTTGCTGGCCCTGGGGATCGACCGCCCGGAGGTGCGGGTGCGGCGGCACTTCCGGGCGTCCGAAGTGGAGGGTGCGGAGCTGCTGCGGGCCGCCCGCGAGGTGGGCCTGGAGGGCCTCGTTTCCAAACGGCTCGACTCGCGTTACCAGCCGGGGCTGCGGTCGCCGGACTGGGTGAAGACGCCACTGACCCGCACCCAGGAGGTGGTGATCGCGGGCTGGACCGCGGGCGGGGGACGACGATCGGGCACGTTCGGCGCGTTGCTGCTCGGGCTGCACGACGAGACCGGGTTGCGCTTCGCCGGTCACGTCGGCACCGGCTTCACCGACCGGATGCTGGCCGACCTGCAGGACCGGCTGCGCCCGCTCGCCCGTCGCACCAGCCCGTTCGCCACCCCGGTGCCCCGCGAGTACGCCCGCCACGCGCACTGGGTGGAGCCGGAGCTGGTGGGCGAGGTGGAGTTCCGGCAGTGGACCTCCGACGGGCGGCTGCGGGCGCCGTCCTGGCGCGGGCTGCGGCCGGACCGGCACCCGGAGGAGGTCACGCGCGCGTGAGCCGGGTCCGCACCGCCAGACCGGCGCAGGCGATCACCGCGAGCCCGCCGAGCACGGTCGGCCAGGTGATCGCCTCGCGCAGCAGGAGGACCGCCCAGCAGATGCTCAGCACCGGCTGGACCAGCTGGATCTGGCTGACGTGTGCCATCGGCCCGATCGCGAGCCCGCGGTACCAGGCGAAGAACCCGAGGAACATGCTCACCACGCCGAGGTAGGCGAAGGCCGCCCACTCGGCCACGCCGCCCGCTGGCGGGTGCTGTGCCGCCGACGTCGCCGCGAGCGCGGCCATCACCGGTGCGGACAGCACGAGCGCCCACGAGATCGTCTGCCACGCGCCGAGTTCGCGGGCGAGCAGCCCGCCCTCGGCGTAACCCACCCCGGCCGCGAGCACGGCCCCGAGCAGCAGCAGATCGGACCAGTGCAGCCCGCCGAACCCCCCGCCCTGCAGCACCGCGAAGCCGACCGCGGCGCCCGCGCCGGCCGCCGCCGTCACCCAGAACCGCACCGGCGGCCGTTCCCGGCCGCGCAGCACCGCGATCACCGCGGTAGCGGCAGGCAGCAGTGCGATCACCACCGCGCTGTGACTGGCCGACGCGCTGGTCAGCGCGAACGAGGTGAGCACCGGGAAGCCGACCACCACGCCCGCGGCGACCACGGCGAGCCGCAGCCACTGGACGCCGCGGGGCAGCCGTTGCCGGGTGGCCGCGAGTGCACCGGCCGCGAGCAGTGCGGCGATCACGGCGCGGCCGCAGCCGATGAACAACGGTGACATCGTCCCGACGGCGACGCGGGTGAACGGCACGGTGAACGAGAACGCGGCCACGCCGAGCAGTCCCCAGCCGGGACCGCCCCGCGCGGGAGATAGCACCGGGCGCCCGGGGAGAGTAGCGCTACTATCCTGCTTCATGTCCGACGATAGCAGCGCGCGCATCGTCGCCGACCTCCGCGCGTGGATCGCGACCGCCCAGCCCGGTGCCCGGCTGCCGTCCACGCGGGCACTGGTCGCCCAGTACGCGGCTAGTCCGGTGACCGTGCAGAAGGCGTTGCGGACCCTCGCGGCGCACGGGCTGGTGGAGAGCCGGCCCGGGGTGGGGACGTTCGTGCGCGCGGCACGACTGGCCCGGCCCAGCGACTACGGGTGGCAGACCGCCGCGCTGGGCTCCCCGCGCCACCGCTTGCCGCGCGGGTCGGCGGCACTGCGCACTATGCCCAACGACGTGATCGCGCTGCACTCGGGTTATCCGGACCCCGAACTGCTTCCCGAGCGGCTGGTCCGGGCCGCGTTCGCCCGCGCGGCGCGTGGCGACGCGGCCGTGCACCGCCCGCCCGTCGCGGGGCTGCCCGGGCTGCAGGCGTGGTTCGCGGCCGAGCTCGGGGTGGCGGCGCCGGGTGACGTGGTCGTCTTCCCCGGCAGCCAGAGCGGGTTGAGCGCGGCGTTCCGCGGGCTGGTCGGTGCCGGCCGCCCGCTCGTCCTGGAGTCGCCGACCTACTGGGGCGCGATCCTCGCCGCGGCGCAGACGGGGGTACAGGTGGTGCCGGTGCCCAGCGGCGCGGACGGTCCCGACCCGGACGAGCTGGCGCGGGCGTTCCGGCAGACCGGCGCCCGCGCGTTCTACGCGCAGCCGAACTTCGCCAACCCGACCGGCGCCCGCTGGTCGCCGGAGCTGGCCGGCCGGGTCCTCGACGTCGTCCGCGAGCACGGCGCGTTCCTCATCGAGGACGACTGGGCACACGACTTCGGCATCGACGCCGACCCGGTGCCGCTCGCTGCGCGCGACGACGACGGGCACGTGGTGTACCTGCGGTCGCTGACCAAGAGCGTGTCCCCGGCGGTCCGGGTTGCCGGGCTCGTCGCGCGCGGCCCGGCGCGCGAGCGCGTCCTGGCCGGTGTCCGGGCCGAGGCGCTGTTCGTCAGCGGCATCCTGCAGGCGGTCGCGCTGGACGTGGTCACGCAGCCCGCGTGGCGCGGGCATCTGCGGGGCCTGCGTGACCAGCTGGCGGCCCGGCGCGACCTGCTCGTCCGCGCCGTGCGGGAGCACCTGCCGTACGCGCGCCTGGAGTCGGTGCCGCGGGGCGGGCTGAACCTCTGGGTGCGGCTGCCGGACACCGTCGACCCGGTGCGCCTGAGCCGGGAGTGCGAGGCGGCCGGGGTCGCGCTCAGCCCGGGTGGCGAGTGGTTCCCCGCCGAACCGCCCGGCGCCTACCTGCGGCTCAACTACTCCGGCCCGAACCCGGCTGCGTTTGCCGACGGTGCCCGGATCATCGGCGAGGTCCTGGCCCGGCAGTGACGGTCGATCCGGCCCGCGCCGCGGTCTAGTCTGGCTGGATGCTGCGGGTCCGCCTGCTGGGTGAGCAGGCGATCCTCGACGAGGCGACCGGATCGGTGGTGACCCGCTCGCCGAGAACCCTCGCGCTGGTGGCGTTCCTGGTCGTGCACGCCGGGGTGCCGCAGCCCCGGCAGCGCATCGCCGAGCTGTTCTGGCCCGACTCCACCGAGGCGCAGGCGCTGACGAACCTGCGCCGCGAGCTGCACCACCTGCGCCACGCGGTGGGCGACGAGTGCCTGGTGGTGACCGCGAAGGACCTGTGCTGGCGGGACTGCGCTGGTGTTCGCGTCGATGTGAGGGAGTTCGACACGGCGTGCCGGGCCGCGCTGGACGGTGACGCGGCGGCGGTGCTGGCCCGGGCGCCGGTGGCCGTTTCGGCCTACCGGGGTGAATTCCTGCCCGCCACCAACGAGGAGTGGGTGATCCAGCCGCGTGCCGAACTGGAATCCCGGTGCGTGCGGCTGTGCGACCGGCTGTGCCAGGCGCGCCGCGCGAGCGGGGACCTGACCGGCGCAGCGGACGTCGCGCGCACCCGGATCCGGTTGCGCCCCCTGGAAGAGCAGGGCTACCGGACGCTGATGGAGCTGCAGGCCGCGATGGGCGACCGCGCGGGCGCGGTCAGCACCTACCACCAGTGCGCGTCCACAGTGGAGCGTGAACTGGGGGTGGCGCCGGACGAGGCCACCCGGCGGGCGCTGCAACGGCTGCTCGCCGGGCGACCCGAGGGGGCGCGGCCGGCCACCACCGGACTCGTCGGGCGCACCCGCGAGCTGGCCGCCCTCGTCCGCCGCTGGCAGGCCGCCGCCGGCGGACGGCCCGGACTGGTGCTCGTGCGGGGTGGCGCCGGGGTCGGCAAGAGCCGTCTGGTCGCCGAGGTCGCCGACACCGCGCGAACGCAGGGTGCGATCGTCGCGATCGCGCAGTGCTTCGGTACCCCCGGGCGGCTGCCGCTGGCACCGGTCGCCGAGTGGTTGCGCACCCCCGTCGTCCAGGCCGCCACGGCGACCCTGGACCCGGTGTGGCGCACCGAGGTGGACCGTCTCGTACCGTCCGGCAGGGCGCGCAGCGAGCCGGGAACCGGGCCGCGCGCGATGGTCGACGCGTGGCAGCGGCACCGCTTCTTCGAGGGACTCGCCCGGGCGCTGACCGGGACTGGACGGCCGATGCTGCTGGTGCTGGACAACCTGCAGTGGTGCGACCAGGAGACCCTGGCGTTCCTCACGTTCTGCCTCGGCCTCGCCCCGCGCGCGCCGGTCCTCATCGCCGCGACCCTGCGCACCGACGACCTCGGCGAGCGGCCGGACATCGGCGACTGGACCACCCGCATGCGCGCCGCCGGACTGCTGGCCGAGCTGACCCTGAGCCCGCTGGACGAGGCGGATTCGGCCCGTCTGGCCGGCCTGATCTCCGGACGGCCGCCGGCGCCGGCCGATCGCCGGCTCCTGCACGCCACCACCGGCGGGTTCCCGCTCTACGTGGTGGAAGCCGTCCGCGGCGGGGCATTGCCCGGCAGCGGCCTGACCGACGTGCTGCGCAACCGCCTGGAGCAGACGTCCCCGGCGGCGCGCGCCGTCGCCGGGCTCGCCGCCGCGGTCGGCCGCGATTTCACGCTCGCCCTGCTCACCGAGGCCAGCGACCTGCCACCGGACACCGTCGTGCGGGCCGTCGACGAACTGTGGCGGCGCCGCCTCGTCCGCGCGACCGGCGACGGCTACGACTTCAGCCACGACCTGCTCCGGGACACCGCCTACGCACTGGTCAGCCCGCCGCACCGCTGGCTGCTGCACAGCCGGATCGCCCAGGCGCTGGAACTCCTGCACGCCGGGGACACCGGCCCGGTCTCCGGCCTGCTCGCCGAGCAGTACGCCCGGGGCGGGCGGCCGGACCGCGCGATCGCCTTCTACCGGCGGGCCGCGGAGTTCGCGTCCAGCACGTTCGCCCACGCCGAGGCGATCCGGCTGCACGAGGAGGCGCTGGAGCTGGTCCGGGCGCAACCCGATGGTGCCGGTGAGTCCAGTGATTCATCCGCCCGTCAGGAACTCGCGATCCTGGAGACGATGGCGGCACCGCTGAACGCCCGGCACGGCTACGCCTCACCGCAGCTGCAGCAGGCGCTGGAACGGACCATCGAACTCGCCGAACGGCTGCGTCGGCACGACACGATGCTCACCGCCCTGGTCGGCCTGTGGGGTTCGCGGTTCGTGCAGGGCCGCACGATCGACGCCGGCCGCGTGGCGGCCGAGGTGCTCGACCTCGCCGGAGAGGACTCCGAGCTGCGCTGCTCGGCCCATTTCGCGTTCGCCGGATCCGCCACCAGCCTCGGACGGCACTCGGAGGCGGTGCGGCACTTCGACCTGGCGGTCCGGCTGAGCCGGGGCGCGCCGTCGCTCACCGTCGGCACGCGACCGGACGTGCACGCGCTCGCGTGGGCCGCGCACCCGCACTGGCTGCTCGGACACACCGCGGAGGCCGTGGCGAGCTGCCGCGAAGCCCTTGTCCGCGCCCGCGCGGCCGGGCACCCGTACAGCCTGGCCGTCGCACTGGCCTACGCCGGGATCACGCACCAGATGTGCGGCGACACCGGCCGGCTCGGCGACACCGTGCGGGAGCTGGCCGAGCTGTGCGACCGCTACGGATTCGCCTACTACCGCGAATGGGGCCTGGTGCTGGGCGGCTGGCGGACCGGTGACCACGCGACGGCGCGCCAGGGCGTCGAGAACCTCCGCGCCGCGGGCTCGTTCGCGCGGATGCCGTACTGGCTGGCGCTGCTCGCCGACACCTCCGCGCCCGAGGCCGCCCGGGCGACCCTGGACGCGGCGATCGTCGCCGGGCAGGCCCGCGACGACGTGTGGTGGCTGCCCGAGGTGATGCGCAAACGCGCCGCGCTCGACGATCCCGGTGGCGCGGTGCCCCGGCTGCGGTCGGCGATCCGGCTCGCCCGCGCCCAGGGCAGCGTCGCGCTGCTCCGGCGGTGTGCGCACGACCTGGGCGTTCGGGCCGGCACGCCGTGACCCGGCGCGGGCGAACGCTGCGCGAACGGCCGGTCCCTAGCGTCGTGGCGACCCACCGGAGGAGGAACCATGACGACCATCGTCACCGCACCGTACGACGAACTCGCGGCCACGCTGCGCGGCGACCTCGTGCGGCCGGACGACCCGGACTACGACACGGCCCGGGCCGTCTACAACGGGATGATCGACCGGCGCCCGGCCGCGATCGTCCGGGTCCGCGACACCGCCGACGTCGTCTCGTGCGTGCGGTTCGCGCGGGCGCACGACATCACGATCGCCGTCCGCGGCGGCGGCCACAACGCCGGTGGCCTCGGCGTCGCCGACGACGCCCTGGTCATCGACTTCGCCCTGCTGCACAGCACCACCGTCGACCCGCGGCACCACACCGTGCGCGTCGACGCGGGGTGCACGTGGGCCGACGTCGACCACGCCACCGTCCCGTTCGGGATGGCCGTGCCGTGCGGGTTCGTCGGCTCGACCGGTGTCGCGGGCCTCACGCTAGGCGGCGGGATCGGCTACCTGTCCCGCCGGTTCGGTCTCACCGTGGACAACCTGCTCGCGGCGGACGTGGTGCTCGCCGACGGCACCCTGGTCACCGCGACCGAGACCGAGCACCCGGACCTGTTCTGGGCGTTGCGGGGCGGCGGCGGGAACTTCGGCGTGGTCACCTCGTTCACCTTCCGCGCCCACGACATCGGTGAGCACGGCGTGATCATCGGCGGCCCGGTGCTCTACGACCTGGCCGACGCGGCGGACGTGCTGCGCTGGTACCGGGAGCTGGTGCCGTCGCTGCCCGAGGAACTGTCCGGCTGGTTCGGGTTGCTGACGATCCCGCCCGCGCCGCCGTTCCCGGAGCAGCTGTGGGGACGCAAGGCGTGCGGCATCGTGTGGTGCTACACCGGGCCGCACGACCGCGCGGACGAGGTGCTGGCGCCGGTGACGAGCTACGGTGCGCCGCTCGTCGTGGGTGTGCAGCCGATGCCGCACACCGTCCTGCAGACCGCGTTCGACGCGTTGTTCCCGCCCGGGCTCCAGTGGTACTGGAAGGCCGACTTCTTCACCGAGATCACCGACGAGGCGATCGACGTCCACTGCCGGTACGGGCAGACCCTGCCGACGCCGTTCTCCACGATGCACCTGTACCCGATCGACGGCGCCGCCGCGCGGGTCCCGGCCGGGTCGACGGCGTTCGCCCACCGCGAGGGGGGCTGGGCGGGCGTGATCGTCGGCGTGTCGCCGGACCCGGCGGACGTGGACGCGATGTCGGGCTGGGCGAAGGACTACTGGTCCGAGCTGCACCCGACCTCGGCCGGCAGCGCCTACATCAACTTCATGATGGACGACGAGGGCCAGGACCGGGTGCACGCTTCGTACCGGGACAACTACGCCCGGCTGGCACGCGTCAAGGCCGCATACGACCCGGACAACGTCTTCCACGTCAACCAGAACATCCGCCCCGCGCGGTGACGGTGGCGTGCGGACCCCGAGGTGACCGCCCGGCGGGACCGGGCGGTCACCACGACCGCCGGGTCGCCGTGGCAGACTGCCGGGAGTCGATCTTCCGGCGGTTCGCACCAGCAGTAACACCAGCCCCTCCAGCAACACAACACGGTATGTCGTGTGGGTCACATCCGGGGTGTCGTTACCCTTCGCCACGCGAATGTCCGAGTAGTACGTCCCGGGGGGTCAGGTGCGCAAGACCAGCTCACGGCCGTGGCAGCGCCGGCCGCCGAGCCCGCAGCCGCCGCCGAGCAAGCCGCAGCCGATGCCCGGCCGCATCAGCCGCTGACGCTCCGGCCCGGCGCGGGTGGTATCAACCAGCATCCACAACAGCCTCGCCGCCGCTCCGAACCACTCCAAAATGGACTATTCGGGACCGGTGTGTCTCGGCGGTTTCCGATGACGAGCACGGTGCCGCCGGTTAGGCTGGGCGCATGCGTTTCGGACTCTTCGTTCCCCAGGGGTGGCGGCTCGACCTGACCGGCATCGAGCCCGCCCGGCAGTGGCAGACCATGCTCGACATCGCCCGGTACGCCGAGAACGGGCCGTACGAGTCGGTGTGGGTGTACGACCACTTCCACACCGTCCCGGTGCCCACGGAGGAGGCCACGCACGAGGCGTGGTCGCTGATGGCCGCGCTGGCCGCGAGCACCAGCCGCGTCCGGCTGGGCCAGATGTGCACCTGCATGAGCTACCGCAACCCGGCCTACCTGGCCAAGGTCGCGGCGACCACCGACGTGATCTCCGGGGGCCGCGTCGAGATGGGCATCGGCGCCGGCTGGTACGAGCACGAGTGGCGGGCCTACGGCTACGGCTTCCCGCCGGCCGGGCAGCGGCTCGGCATGCTCGACGAGGGCGTGCAGATCATGCGGCAGCTGTGGTCCACGGGCACGGCGACGCTGGACGGCAAGCACTACCAGGTCGATGGCGCCCGGTCCTACCCGCTGCCGCTGCAGGAAGGCGGCATTCCGCTGTGGATCGCCGGCGGCGGGGAGAAGAAGACGCTCCGCATCGCCGCCCGCTACGCCCGCTACACCAACTTCGCCGGTGGTGCCGAGGACTTCAAGCACAAGTCCGAGGTGCTCGCCGCGCACTGCCGCGACCTCGGCACCGACTTCGACGCGATCGTCCGGTCGGCCAACTACAACGTGGTCATCGGCGAGACCGAGAAGGACGTGGCCGACCGGCTGGCTTGGATCCGCGCGCACTACGAGCCGCACGTGCCCGCCGACGTGCTGGAGAACACGGTCGAATCGTTCCGCAACGGTCCGCTGGTCGGCACACCCGAGCAGGTCGCCGAGCGGCTCACCGAGCTGCGCGGTCTCGGCATGACCTACGCGATCACCTACTTCGCCGACATCGCCTACGACCGCACGTCGGTGGAGCTGTTCACCAACCGCGTCATCCCCGAGCTGGCCTGACCGCGAACTCGTCCAGGGCGGCGCGCATCGCCGCCCGCATCGCGTCGCTGCCGGTGTGGCCGGCGTCCTCGATCACCTGCAGATCGGCGTCCGGCCACACCTTGGCCAGCTCCCACGCGGTCTCCACCGGGCCGGACAGGTCGAGCCGGCCGTGGATGAGCTTGCCGGGGATGCCCTTGAGCCGGTGAGCTTCCCGGATCAGCACGCCCTCCGTCAGCCAGGCTGCGTTCGAGAAGTAGTGCGCGCAGATGCGGGTTATCGCGAGCACCTCGCGGGACGGCCGGTTGCTGTAGACGTTCGGCACCCCGTGGGGTTCCAGCGAAATCGCGGTGTCCTCCCAGGTGCTCCAGTCCCGCGCGGCCTTCGCTCGTACGGCGGGATCGGGGTCGGCCAGCAGCCGTGCGTACGCGGCGAGGACGTCGAAGGTGCCGCCCTCGACGTCACCGGCCCCGGCCCGGAACCGCTCCCGCTCCGCGGGGAAGAACCGGCCGACCTCGTGGTAGAGCCACTCGAGCTCGCGGCGGTCGGTGGTGGTGACCCCGGCGATCACGATCTCGCTGACCCGTTCCGGGTGCCGCTGGGCGTAGGCGAGGATCAGGGTGGAACCCCAGGAGCCACCGAACAGCAGCCACCGGTCGATGCCGAGGTGCTCGCGCAGCAGTTCCATGTCGGCGATCAGGTGCTCGGTGGTGTTGTGGGTCAGGTCGGTGGCCGGGTCGCTCGCGTGCGGTGTGCTGCGGCCGCAGTTGCGCTGGTCGAACAGGACGACGTGGTAGCGGTCCGGGTCGAAGTAGCCGCGCGTGCTGGTCCACGCGCCCGAGCCGGGGCCGCCGTGCACGACCGCGGCGGGCTTGCCGTCCGGGTTTCCGCAGGCGGCCCAGTGGATGCGGTTGCCGTCGCCCACGTCGAGCATGCCCTCGGCGTAGGGCTCGGCGGTCGGGTGGAGCTGGGTCATGGTCCCTCCAGACACAACAGTGCTGTTATATTAGCGCTGTGACGATTTCCCGGTCCGACCTGCTCGGCACCCGGCTGCGGAACCTGCTGGACCTGCTCGACGGCGACGTCGCCGCGGTGTACGCCGATCTCGGTCTGCCCTGGTTCCGGCCGCGATTCACCCCGGTCGTGCGGTTGCTGACCGCCTCGGGGCCGCAGCCCATCCGCGACCTCGCCAACGCCCTCGGGGTCACGCACTCGGCGGCGAGCCAGACGGTCGCGCAGATGGTCAAGGCGGACCTGGTGACGCTGAGCCCGGGCGCGGACGCGCGGCACCGGATCGTCCGGCTGACCCGCAAGGCGGAGGAGCTGCTGCCGGTGCTGGACGCGGAATGGGCGGCGACCACCGCGGCGGCGCAGGAGTTCGAAGCGGAGCTGGCCTACCCGCTGAGCGCGCTGGTTGACGAGGCGATCGAGGCCCTGCGGGCCCGGCCGATGCGGCAGCGGATCGCCGACGCGGCGCCGGAGCTGCTGGGCTGAGCACGTTTCCGCTGCGTCGCCCGGGGTACCACAACCCTTCGCACCCGGTGACCGCAGCGGAGGGCCGTCGTGCCGGAACCAGCGCAACTCGGTGAGCGAACCACCGCGGTACCGCTGCTGGGCCCGGCTGGGCTCGCCGGGCTCCGGCGCCACGTGCGGGAGCTGCTCGACGGCGAACGTCCGGAGGCGGCCGAACGCGCGCTCCTCGTCGTCGACACCCTCGCCGGCCTGGCCTGCCGGCACGCCCAGCCGCCGTGCACCGTGCGCCTCCGGCACCGTCCCGGCGCCCGCCTGCGGGCCGACCTCCGCGAGCTGCGCTGCCGCGCGCTGCCCGGCCACACGGCGTTGCGGCTGCCGCTGCACGTCCTGGACCGGCTCGCGCGCAGCTGGTGCGTCGACCTGCACGGCCACCACGGCGTGCTGTTCGCCGAAGTGGACCTGCGCCGCTGAATTCGGTTGCCGCTCGGTCTGCGGCTGCGTGAAGCTGCCGCCCGTGACCGAAGCCTTCTTCGCGTTGTTCTCCGGCCTGCCGCGGCAGGGCCCGGGCTCCGACGCCACCACCCGCCGGCTGCTCGATCTCGCCGGGCCACTGCCCGCGCGAGCGCGCGCGCTCGATCTCGGCTGCGGACCGGGCCGCTCGGCGCTCGTGCTGGCGAAAGCGGGCGCCCGCGTGATCGGCCTGGACACGCACCGGCCGTTCCTGGACCACCTCGCCCGCGCCGCTGAGGGGCTCGACGTCGAGACCGTGCACGCGTCGATGGCCGCGCCGCCGTTTGCGGACCGGACCTTCGACCTGCTGTGGGCCGAGAGCTCGGTCTTCGTGCTCGGGTTCGACGCGGCGTTGCGGACGTGGCGGCGGCTGCTCAACCCGGGTGGGGTGCTGGTGCTGACCGAGTGCGAGTGGTCCACCGAAACGCCTTCCCTGGCGGCACGGGAGTTCTGGGACCGGCACTACCCACTTCGGACCCGCGAGGAGAACACCGCCGCCGCGACCGCTGCCGGTTACCGGGTGGAGGCCGTGTTCCCGCAACCGGACAGCGACTGGTGGGACGAGTACTACGGCCCCCTGTCCGCTCGCGCCGACGCGGCCGTCACGACCGACCCGGCGATGGTCGCGGCAGTGGCGGCGGCGAGGGAGGAGATCGCGATGCGCCGCGACAACGGTCACGAGTACCGGTACACCGGCTTTGTTCTCCGCGATTCTCGCTCTTCCGGCCAGTAGTCGAGGTGAGTTGCGGTCGATGGAAAGCGCTCGGCTCATTGTGGGGCGCGTGGAGCAGCAAGATCCGCCTCACCTGCTTCCACGATGAGCCCATCACCGCCGCAACACGGGATCTGCTGTTCAGCTGTCCGCCGGATGGTGGCCGCTCGCTGGCACCTGACGCTGCTCATTGTCACCGATCCCAGGCCTCTGACCTGTGAAGAGTTGACCAGGTGCGGTTTTCGGTGCTGCTTGGGTACGGAGATCGGTTGTCGTGTCTTTTTTGCCGCGGCCGGTTTCTGCTATGGTCTCGCCTCGACCGTGTTGTCCTGTTGCGACGCACAGTTCTACGGTTGTCTTTTTCGCGCGGTGGAGGAGTTTAGTATGCGGAAGACCATGGGGGCTTTGCTCGGGGTGGTGATGGCTGGTGCGTTCTCGGTGGCCGCTGCCCCATCGGCCTCTGCCATTACCTGGGACCACACCATGAAGACCAAAGATGATAATCCGGGCGGGATCATCAAGTTCCGGGATGCCGGTGACGTCGTCGAAATCTGCGACCTCCAAGCAGACGGATATAACGTCGTCGGCGTCGTCGATGACGGCGTATGGGGGCACGGCTACAAAATCAAGGAGTCCCGTGGCCAGGGCCACTGCACACGGGTTGATGCTAAAAAGAACCGTGAGTACGACCTCTCCGAGAACCGGTACGTATCTTTTATGGTGTGCCTCGAAAAGGGTGGCGATGACAGTTACTTTTGCCATGACGGTGGCTGGTTGAACAAAAAGCGCTAGGGAATATTTGGACGATTCCCCCGCTTGTCGGAGCGTAGTACCTGCGCGATGCGGGTGTTTTGTCTCGTCGGTGGTGACTGGAATATATTGAGCTACCGGAATTGATTTTCGATAGTGGTGAAGTACCGGGCTCGATTGTTGTGTCGTGTTCCCGGTGACCGATTCACGTCTGGATCTCGGACTTATCTTTTGTCATGCCTGTCTTGGTGCGCGACAAGGGCAGATGCTTTTTTTTTCGCGCAGTTGATGTGAAGGGAGATTTGGTATGCGGAAGACCATGGGGGCCTTGCTGGGGGTGGTGATGGCTGGCGCGTTCTCGGTGGCCGCTGCCCCGTCGGCCTCCGCCGTCACTTGGGACCACACTATGAAGACCGATGATGACCGCCCCGGCGGCATCGTGAAGTGGCACATGATCGGTGATGTCGTCGAGGTCTGCGACATCCAAGCCGACGGTTGGGATGCCGTTGCGCATGTCGACGACGCTGCGGGGCACAGTTACACGATCCAGGCAGTCGGCAATGGCAGCTGCACGCGTGTCGATGCCAAGAAAAAGGGCAAATACGATCTTGCCGAGGTTCGGTACATTGGCTTCAAAGTGTGCCTCAAGAAGGGTAAAGTGGAGGATTTTTGCGACAATGCTGCCTGGTTCAACTACGAGCCCTAGGCTAGTCGCAGCGGTGTTGGCCGGATTCGCCGCGAAATCGGCGCCGTCTCGACGGACGAACCCACAGCAGGCCCGTATCTTCCGGCTGGTTGACCGCATGATGACTGGCGGGATGGCTGATGCGTTCTCGGTGTCCGTTGGCCGGTCGGCTTCCGCCGTACCCTGGGGCTGCACCACGAAGACCGATGGTGCTGCTCCGCAGCATCATCAAGTTCACGGCGGACGATTGAGCGATCTTCACGAGAAGCAGTCCGTCAAGTGGTTCATGCAGGACTCCAAGTACGCATGTCTGTGATGAGGCTCGGTGGTGGAATCCCCGAGTCTCTGGACGGTCGAGGGGCTTGCGGCTGATCGGCTGGGACCTGCAGGGGTGCAGGCCGAGGGTTGCTGGCCATCACCTGCGTGCGGGTGATGGCCAGCCCCGTATCAGCACAACGGTTAGGTTCTCGCGGTCCCGCCGATCCGCATCCGCGGTGGTGGGGAACGGCGGAGGGAACGACCGCATTGAAAGAATATGTGGTGCTGGTAAACCTGAGCCGCTGAATCTGGTTGCCGCGCGGTCCGCGTCTGCATGAAGCTGCCGCCCGTAACCGAACCCTTCTTCGCGTTGTTCTCCGGCCTGCCGCGGGAGGGCCCGGGTTCCGACGTCACCGGGCGGCTGCTCGACCTCGCAGCGCCACGGCCCGCGCGACCGCGCGTGCTCGATCCCGGCTGCGGACCGGGCCGCTCGGCGCTCGGGCTGGCGGAAGCCGCCCGCGTGACCGGCCTGGACGCACCGGCCGTTCCTGGACCAGTGCGCCCGCGCCGTCAAGGGCTCGATGTCGAGACCGCGCGCGCGATTCTCGCTCTTCCGGCCGGTGGTCGACGTGAGTTGCGGTCGACGGCGGGATCATCAAGTTCCGGGAAGCCGGTGACGTCGAGGAATGCGGTCTCCAAAAGGACGGCTGGGATGTCATCGGCATCGTCTATGACATCGGCATCAAGGTGTGCCTCAGGGACGGCAGCAAGGACAGGTTCTGCAACGATGCTGCCTGGTTCAACTTCGAGCCCTAGCACTAGTTCGCGGCGGCTCCGGAAGCTTCGTCGCGAAATCGGCGCCGTCTCACCGAATGATCCTACGGCAGGCCGGTGTCTTCCCCTCGGTCGTCGCATGGTGAGCGGCGGCTCGCAGGCGTCTGATCTCGTGGCAGCGCCGGAGAGACGCTGATTTGGGAGGGTCATACTTCCGTTCTCCGACGCGGTTTTCGGTACTGGCTGCGCAGAGGACGGTCTCCGGGTTGGCCCGGGGAGTTCCCGCGTGATCGGTCCGGGGCTTGCGGGGGCTTCGCCCAAGGGTTGCTGGTCACCACCTGCGTGACGCCGGTGATGACCAGCCTCGTTCACAACCGTTGAGTTCGCACGTTTTCCGGATCCTCGCAGCTCGGCGACCGCGATGGCGGGGGTCGGCGGAGGCGAATGGCTGTGATGAAGGAATTTCATCGAGGGTGGTGCGGTACTGGCCGCAGGAAGCCAGTTGCCCCAACGTGATCCCGCGAGTGGATTCTGCTACGGTCTGACATCGATCCCCTTTCGGCATGGCGTCGAACAACTTGCCCTCCGGGGCATCAGTTGCTCGTTTTTCGGCGCCATGGACGCGAAAGGAATTTGTAGCGTATGCGGAAGACAATGGTGGCTCTGCTCGGCGTCGCGATGGCCGTGGCCTTCTCTGTGGCCACAGCCCCGGCGGCCTCCGCCATCACCTGGGACTACACCATGAAAACCACCGACGGCGATCCGGGCGCTATCCTCAAGTTCAGGGCACACGAAGACGTCGTCGAACTCTGCGACCTCGAAGTCGACGGCTACGCCGCCTGGGCCTACATCGACGACGGCGGGTCCCACTTGTACCCCCTCCAGATCGGCGGCGGCCACAACAACTGCCGGCAGGTGAGCGAGAAGAAGAAGGGGAAGTACGACCTCGACGAGCACCGGTACATTTCCGTCCAGGTGTGCCTCGTCAAGGAAAACAGCGCCGCCAAGGGCTGCCGCGAGGCTGCCTGGTACAACGACTAGTTCCCAGCCATTTCGGCCCGAGATGCAACAGAGGCGGGCATCGTCGAAGCCGTCTCAATCTGTCACATCGAAGCCGACAGCTGGGCTGCGTTCGTCCACAGGGGAGGACAGTGTTGATCTCGGTCACTTGGCGTGACATTGCCGCCTGCCGGATTGGTCCGCAGCCCGGGTTCCGCCGGTCAGCCCCCGCGCGACACGGGGGCTGACCAGCCCGGCGAAGGAGGCCAGCGGCCCCGGCCGAGCTCGGCTGGCCTGATCCACCGGCCGCGAACACCTAGCCCTTCACGCAGACGACCTGCTTGAGGTGCGCGACCACCTCGACCAGGTCGGTCTGCGCCTTGATCACCGACTCGATGTCCTTGTAGGCGGCCGGGATCTCGTCGACCACGCCCTCGTCCTTGCGGCACTCGACGCCGCTGGTCTGGGCCGCGAGGTCGGCGGCGGTGAACGTCTTGCGGGCTTTGGTCCGCGACATCCGCCGCCCGGCGCCGTGTGACGCCGAGTGGAACGACGTCTCGTTGCCCAGGCCCCGCACGACGTACGAGCCGGTGCCCATGCTGCCGGGGATGATGCCCAGGTCACCTGCCCCGGCGCGGATGGCGCCCTTGCGGGTCACCAGCACGTCCACGCCGTCGTAGGTTTCCTCGGCCACGTAGTTGTGGTGGCACGAGATCGGCTCGTCGAACCGCACCCCGGGCACCTCGGCGGCGAGCGCCCGCTGCACGAGCGCGACCATCGTCGCCCGGTTGCGGGCCGCGTACTCCTGCGCCCAGAACAGGTCCCGCCGGTAGGCCGCCATCTCCGGTGTCCCGGCGACGAACACCGCCAGATCGCGGTCCGGCAGGTCCGCGTTGTGCGGCAGCTTCCGCGCGATGTCGATGTGCCGCTTGGCGAGTTCGTTGCCGATGCCGCGCGACCCCGAGTGCAGCATCAGCCACACCCGGCCGGCGTCCGGGCCGCCCTGTTCGAGGCAGACCTCGATGAAGTGGTTGCCGCCGCCGAGGCTGCCGATCTGGGCCCGCGCCCGGTCCCGCAGGTTCTGCACGCCCTCGTGCAGGTGCCCGAACGCCGACCAGAACTCGTTCCAGCCGCGCGTGCCGGGCACCCGGGCCGGGTCGACCGGGGTCTGGTGCAGCGCGAAGCCAACCGGCACGGCGTCCTCGATGCGCCGCCGCAGCCGGCCCAGGTCGTCGGGCAGGTCCCCGGCGGTCAGCGAGGTGCGCACCGCGCTCATGCCGCAGCCGATGTCCACACCGACCGCGGCGGGGGAGACCGCGTCGCGCATCGCGATGACACTGCCGACCGTCGCACCCTTGCCGTAGTGCACGTCCGGCATCACGGCCAGCCCGTGCACCCACGGCAGGTTGGCGACGTTGTGCAGCTGCCGCATCGCGGCGTCCTCGACGGACGCCGGGTCGGCCCACATGCGGATGGGTACCCGGGCGCCCTCGACTGCGGTGAACATCGGAAGATCCTTTCGCTGCGGTGGATCCCCAGGGTTACCCGGGAAACCGGCCGGAGCAACCGGATTTCAGTAGTCGTCGCGGCCGGTGAGCTGTTCCTCGAGCAGCTCGGCGGAGCTGGTGACCAGCGCGAGCGGGTCGACGAACTCGTTGAGGTCCAGGTTGGCCAGCGGCAGCGAGTGGCGGAGCACCAGGTACTCGCCCATGACGACCACCCCGCCGACGACGGTGGTGTGCCCCACCTCGGCGAGCACCGCAGGGACGTCGACCTCGTCCACGCGCGCGAACGGGGTCGCGATCTGGATCCACTCGTCCCGCCGGTCGAGCACCTCCCGCGCGATGACCACGATCTGGGTGCGTTCCTCCTCCTCGGGATCGGACTGGAAGCGGATGCGGATGCGCAGCTCGTCCGGCTCGTCCCGGACGACCTTGTACTGCTGCCGGATGAACGTCGCGAGATCGCGCCAGCTCGTCACCCCAGTGGTTCCCTTCTCGTGCCCGGACGGTCACGGGAAGTGAAGCACAACGGCACGACGCACGGGCCGGAAGCATCGAATTCCGGCGTCACCAACGGTTCAGGACACGGGCGCGGTGCGCCGGGCGGCTTCCCGGCGGCGGGCGCGGACCGTGGACGTGGTCCAGATGCCCAGCGCGATCAGGGGCAGCGCGGCACCGAACAGGCACGGACCCGCCCAGGCGAAGCGGTCGTACAACGTGCCGGCCAGCGCCGAGGCCACCGCGCCGCCGACGAAGATCGTCGTCATGAACACCGTGTTGATGCGGGCACGCGCGTCCGCCCGCAGGCCGTAGATCTCCCGCTGCGAAAGCACCTGGTGGCCCTGTACCGCGAGATCCAGCACGATCGCCGCGAGCGCCAGCACGATCAGCGAACCGGCGCCCAGCCAGGCCACCACCATCGCCACCGCGGCCAGCGCCAGCGCGATCCCGCTGCCGAGCCGGCCGTGGCCGCGGTCGCCCAGCCGCCCCGCGAGCGGTGCCGCCGTCGCGCCCGCCGCGCCGACCAGCGCGAACATCCCGACCTCGGTCTGCGTGAGCCCGTGCCGGCCGGTCAGCTCGAACGCCACGGACGTCCAGAACGCGGAGAACGCCCCGAACATCAGCGCCTGGCACGCCGCGCGCCGCCGCAGCGCGGGTTCCTCCCGCGCCAGCGTCAGGATGGACCCCATCAGCCGCCGGTAGCCCTCGTCGTGCGAAGGCCGGCGGTGCGGCAGGATCCGCCGCACGGCGACCGCGACCACCAGCATCAGCACCGCCGACACGACGTAGATCGTGCGCCACCCGAACGCCCCGGCGACCACGCTGGACAGGGTGCGTGCGAGCAGGATCCCCAGCAGCAGGCCGGTCATCACCGTGCCGACGAACCGGCCGCGCTGCTCCTCGGGCGCGAGGTGCGCGGCGAACGGGATGAGGATCTGCGCCACCACCGACGTCACCCCGATCAGCACCGAGGCTGCCAGGAACAACCCGAACACCGGCGCCATGGCCGCCACCACGAGCGCGAGCGCGGTGAACACCAGCGTGCGCGAGGCCAGCGCCCGGTTCTCCACCAGATCACCGAGCGGCATGAGCAGCGCGAGCCCGGCCGCGTAGCCGAGCTGGGTCAGCGTCACCACCAGCGCGGCGCTGCCCTGGCTCACGCCGAACGTGGACGCGATCCCCGCCAGCAGCGGTTGCGCGTAGTACAGGTTCGCCACCGTGGTGCCGCAGGAGAACGCGAGCACGACCATGATCAGCCGCAGGGTGCGGTTTTCCGGCATGACAGTGCCGACACGCGCCGCGGCCGCAAGATTCCCGGTGTGACCGCGCTCACCCGGCGAGGACGTCCTATGCGGACCGGATCCGCAGCCCGTCGAAGGCCACCGCCGCCACGGTCTCGGCGAGCTGGCCGGCGCTCTGCCCACCGCGCGGCCGGTACCACTCGATCAGCGAGTTCACCATGCCGAACAGCAGCCGGGCCGCGGTCGGCGGGTCGATGTCCGGCCGCAGGTCGCCCTCCTCCACGGCCCGGGTGACCAGGTCGGAGACGATGTGGTCGAACTCCCGGCGGCGGGCCAGGGCGTCCCGCTCCACCTTGGTGTTGCCGCGCACGCGCAGCAGCAGCGTCACGAACGGCAGGCGGTCCACCAGCACCCGCACGCTGCCGCGGACCAGGTACTCCAGCCGGTCGACCGCGCGCCCGTCGACCGCGTCCAGCTCGGCCACGATCTCGAACAACCCGTCCAGTGCCCGGTTCACCGCCAGCCGCAGCAATTCCTGTTTGCTCGGCACGTGGTGGTAGATGGCGGACTTGGTGATGCCGAGCTTGCGCGACAGGTCCTCCATGCTGGTGCCGTCGTAGCCGCGCTCGTTGAACAGCTTGACCGCGACCGCGAGCAGGGACTCCAGGTCGTAGCCCGGCCTGCCACGCCGGGCGGGCCGGGCTGGCGGTGCGGTCGTCATGGCCCCAGTATCCCAAGCACGCTCAGGCCGGTGGCCGCTGGTCGATCACGCGGCGCAGCTTGCCCATCGACCGTTCGAGGGTGTCCGGGTCGAGCACCTCGACGCCGACGCTGACGCCGACGCCGTCCTTGACACGGGCCGCGACCTCCGCCGCCGCCGACGCCCGGCGCTCGGCCGCGGTGTCCGGCCGCGCCTCGACCAGGACCGTGAGGTGGTCCATCCGGTCCTGCTTGGTCAGCTTGAGCTGGAAGTGCGGCGCCAGCCCGGCGGTGGCGAGCACGATCTCCTCGATCTGCGTGGGGAATACGTTGACGCCCCGCAGGATGATCATGTCGTCGCTGCGGCCGGTGACCTTGTCCATGCGCCGGAACGACGGCCGCGCGGTGCCCGGGCGCAACGCGGTGAGGTCCCGGGTGCGGTAGCGGATCACCGGCATGGCCTGCTTGGTGAGCGAGGTGAACAACAGCTCGCCCGTCTCGCCCTCGTCCAGCACGTGTCCCTCGACCGGGTCGATCACCTCGGGGTAGAAGTGGTCCTCCCAGATGTGCAGGCCGTCCTTGGTCTCCACGCACTCCTGCGCCACGCCCGGACCCATCACTTCGGACAGACCGTAGATGTCCACCGCGTGCAGGTCCATCCGCTGCTCGATCTCCCGGCGCATCTGCTCGGTCCACGGTTCCGCGCCGAAGATGCCCACCCGCAGCGACGACGACGCCGGGTCGATGCCCTGCCGCTCGAACTCGTCCAGCAGCGTGAGCATGTAGGACGGGGTCACCATGATGACTTCGGGCCGGAAGTCGGTGATGATCTGCACCTGGCGCGCGGTCATGCCGCCGGAGGCGGGGATCGCGGTGCAGCCCAGCTTTTCCACGCCGTAGTGCGCGCCGAGGCCGCCGGTGAACAGGCCGTAGCCGTAGGCGACGTGGACCTTCTGGCCCGGCCGCCCGCCGGCCGCGTGGATCGAGCGGGCCATCACGGTGGCCCAGGTGTCGATGTCGGCCTCGGTGTAGCCGACGACGGTCGGTTTGCCGGTGGTGCCGCTGGAGGCGTGGATGCGGCGCACCTGTTCCTGCGGCACCGCGAACATGCCGAACGGGTAGTTGTCGCGCAGGTCGTTCTTGGTGGTGCAGGGGAACTTCGCCAGGTCCGCCAGCTCGCGGCAGTCGTCGGGGTGCACCCCGGCCTCGTCGAACTTGCGGCGGTAGAACGGGACGTTCCGGTAGGCGTGCCGCAATGTCCACTGGAGACGCTCGAGCTGGACGGCCCGCAGCTCGTCGACGCTCATCCGCTCGGCGGGGGAGAGGTCGTCCGGTGCCGGTGCGGTGCCGAGGCGCTTCGCGGAGGGCACGTCGCTGTGCGTGGTGGTCATGGGGGCCGGCTCCTCAGTTCTTCGCTTGGCCGATCGTGCGGCTGCGGCCGCGGAATTCGGCGATCACCTCGCGTCCCGCGTCGGTCTCGCGGTGCACGGTGACGTCGTAGATGCCGTTGCGCCCGTAGCGCGTGCGTTCCTCCGCCGTGGCGACCAGCCGGTCGCCGAGCCGGGCGCTGGCGACGAACGAGATCTCGGCGCCGGCGGCGACGGTCACCGGGCCGTGGCTGTTGCACGCGCAGGCGAACGTGGTGTCGGCCAGCAGGAAGAGGTAGCCGCCGTGGGCGATGGCGTGCCCGTTGACCATCTGCTCGGTCACGGTCATGCGCGCGACGGCCCGTCCGTCGTGTGCCTCGACGAGTTCGATGCCGAGCGCCTTCGACGCGACGTCGTCGGCGAACATCGCCTGCGCGGCGTGGGACACGGCGGCACCGCCTCCAGGTTACTGACCGAATGGACGGTTAATAATGTGCGTCGTGCCGGGACACTGTCAAGACCCGTGGAAGACGGGCTTCGACTTGGCCAGAAAGGCTTCCACGGCGCCGCGGTGGTCGGCGGTGAGCCCGAGCCGCGCCTGCGCCTCGCCTTCCCCGCGCAGCACGTCCGGCAGCGGCGCGCCCCAGGACTCGGCCAGCGCCCGCTTGGCCGCCGCGTAGGCGAGCGTGGGGCCGGCGGCCAGCCGGGCGGCGAGCTCCGCGGCGGTCGCGGCGAGTTCGTCGGCGGGCACCACGCGGCCGGCGACACCCCACTCGGCGGCCTGCGCGGCGGTGAACGTGTCGCCGAGCAGGACCAGCTCGCTCGCCCGGGCCGCGCCGACCGCCCGCGCGAGCGTCGCCGACAACCCGGAGTCGCAGGTCAGGCCGATGCCGGTGAACGCGGTGCCGAACTTCGCGGTATCCGCGGCGATCCGCAGGTCGCAGGCCAGGGCGAGGCCGAGCCCGGCGCCGACGCAGGTCCCGTTCACGGCCGCGACCACCGGCTTCGGCATGGTCGCCAGCGTGGTGACGATCGGGTTGTAGTGCTCGTCGATGGTGGTGAAGGCGGTGGCCGGATCAGCGCGCAGCGCGTCGGCGTGCTCGGCCAGGTCCTGGCCCACGCAGAACGCCCGGCCGGTGCCGGTCAGCACGACCGCGCGGACCTCGTCGTCGGCGGCCACCCGCTCGAGTGCGTCCCGCAGCTCGGTTTTCAGGTCGGTGGTGAGCGCGGGCCGGAGCAGGGTCACGGTGGCCACCGCGCCGTCACGGGAAACGGAAACAACGTCGCCGGTGCTTTCGTCAGCCATGTCGAGACGCTACCATGAATTCCTGAACGTTCGGTTGGTAAATCCGCGGAAGCGAGGAACGATGGCCCAGCAGTCGACGAGGATGCTGCGCAGCTACGTCAGCGGCGCCTGGCGGACCGGCGAGGGTGAGGGGGCGCCCCTGCACGACGCGGTCACCGGCGCCGAGGTCGCCCGGATCTCCTCCGCCGGCATCGACATGGCCGCCGCGCTCGACCACGGCCGCCGCGTCGGCGGCCCAGCCCTGCGGGAACTGACCTTCCACCAGCGGGCCGCGCTGCTCAAGGCCGTGGCCTCCCACCTGCGCGAGCACCGAGACGAGCTGTACGAGCTGTCCGCCAGAACCGGGGCGACGCTCGGTGATTCCAAGTTCGACGTCGACGGCGGCATCGGCGTGCTGTTCGCCTACTCCAGCAAGGGCAAGCGCGAGCTGCCCAACGACACGGTCTACGTCGACGGCGACGTCGAGCCGCTGAGCAAGGGCGGCACGTTCCTCGGCCGGCACATCGCCACCCCGCTGCGCGGTGTCGCGGTGCAGATCAACGCGTTCAACTTCCCGGTCTGGGGCCCCCTGGAGAAGTTCGCCCCGGCGTTCCTCGCCGGCGTACCGAGCCTGGTCAAACCGGCCAGCCAGACCGCCTACCTCACCGAGCGGATCGTCGAGCTCATCATCGAGTCCGGGCTCGTCCCGGAGGGCACCCTGCAGCTGGTCTCCGGAAGCGCCGGTGACCTGCTGGACCACCTCACCGAGCAGGACCTGGTGTCGTTCACCGGCTCCGCCTCCACCGCGCAGAAGCTGCGCACGCACCCGGTCATCGTGCGCCAGGCTGTCCGATTCAACGCCGAGGCCGACTCGCTGAACTGCTCGATCCTCGGCCCGGACGCCCGGCCCGGCACGCCCGAGTTCGACCTCTACGTCAAGCAGCTGGTCACCGAGATGACCGTCAAGGCAGGCCAGAAGTGCACCGCCATCCGGCGCGCGTTCGTGCCGGCGGACCTGCTCGACGCCGTCGCCGAGGCCGCGCGCGAGCGGCTGGCGGAGGTCAGGATCGGCAACCCGGCGAACGCCGAGGTGCGGATGGGCGCGCTGGCCAGCCTGGAGCAGCGCGAGGAGGTGCGCCGCTCGCTGAAGGCGCTGCAGGACGCATCGAGCGTCGTGTTCGGCGACCCGGAGCACGTCGAGGTGGTCGACGCGGACGCCGAGCGCGGCGCCTTCATCTCCCCGGTGCTGCTCTCCGGCGACCCGGAGCGCGCCGAGCCGCACGAGGTCGAGGCGTTCGGCCCGGTGTCCACGCTGATGCCGTACACCTCGGTGGAGCAGGTCGTCGACTACGCGGCGCGTGGCCAGGGCAGCCTCGCCGGCTCGGTCGTCACCGCGGATCCGCAGTTCGCCCGCGAGGTCGTGCTCGGCGTCGCGCCGTGGCACGGCCGGCTGCTCGTGCTCGACCGCGACGACGCCGGGGAATCCACCGGCCACGGCTCCCCGATGCCCGGCCTGGTGCACGGCGGACCCGGCCGCGCCGGTGGCGGCGAGGAGATGGGCGGCATCCGCGGCGTGCTGCACCACATGCAGCGCACCGCCGTGCAGGGCAGCCCCAAGGTGCTCACCGCGGTCACCGGCCGCTGGGTGGCGGGCGCGCCGCGGGCGACCGAGGACGTGCACCCGTTCCGCAAGTCCCTCGCGGAGCTGAAGATCGGCGATGCGGTGGTGGCCGGTCCGCGGACGGTGACGCAGGAGGACATCGACCACTTCGCCGAGTTCACCGGCGACACCTTCTACGCCCACACCGATCCGGCGGCCGCGGCGGCGAACCCGCTGTTCGGCGGCATCGTGGCGCACGGCTACCTGGTCGTGTCGTTCGCCGCCGGCCTGTTCGTCTCGCCCGAGCCCGGCCCCGTGCTCGCCAACTACGGCCTGGAGAACCTGCGGTTCCTCACCCCGGTCAAGCCCGGTGACGAGCTCACCGTGACGCTGACCGCCAAGCAGATCACCCCCCGCGAGAACGCCGACTACGGCGAGGTCCGCTGGGACGCCGATGTGACCAACTCCGCGGGTGACTCCGTCGCCAAGTACGACGTGCTCACCCTGGTGGCCAAGGAGAGCAACTGATCATGACGCTGTCCGCGATACCGATCGACGACCTCGAGCAGCACTTCGAGCACACCATCGAGAAGGACCAGCGGATCGAGCCGCGGGACTGGGTGCCCGAGGGCTACCGCAAGACGATGATCCGGCAGATCGCGCAGCACGCGCACTCCGAGATCATCGGCATGCAGCCGGAGGGCAACTGGATCACCCGTGCGCCGTCGCTGCGGCGCAAGGCGATCCTGCTCGCCAAGGTCCAGGACGAGGCCGGGCACGGGCTCTACCTGTACTCGGCGGCGGAGACCCTGGGCGCGGACCGCGGCGACCTGACCGAGAAGCTGATCAACGGACGGCAGAAGTACTCCTCGATCTTCAACTACCCGACGCTGTCGTTCGCCGACGTCGGCGCGATCGGCTGGCTGGTCGACGGCGCGGCGATCTGCAACCAGGTTCCGTTGTGCCGCAGCAGCTACGGCCCCTACGCCCGGGCGATGATCCGGATCTGCAAGGAGGAGTCGTTCCACCAGCGGCAGGGCTACGAGCTGCTGATGACCATGATGAAGGGCACCCAGGCGCAGCGCGACATGGTGCAGGACGCCGTCAACCGGTTCTGGTGGCCGTCGCTGATGATGTTCGGACCGCCGGACGCCGAATCGGCCAACACCGCGCAGTCGATGGCGTGGAAGATCAAGCGGCACACCAACGACGAGCTGCGCCAGCGGTTCGTGGACATGACCGTGCCGCAGGCCGAGGCGCTCGGCGTCACGCTGCCGGATCCGGAGCTGAAGTGGAACCCCGAGCGCGGGCACTACGACTTCGGCCAGGTCGACTGGGACGAGATGAAGCAGGTCGTCGCCGGCAACGGGCCGTGCAACGCCGAGCGCATCGCCCGGCGTCGCCAGGCGCACGAGGACGGCGCGTGGGTCCGCGAGGCGGCGGCCGCGCACGCGCGCAAGAGGGCGGAGGCGTCGGCGTGAGCAAGAGCGAGTGGCCGCTGTACGAGGTGTTCGTGCGCGGTAAGCGTGGCCTCAACCACGTGCACGTCGGGTCGCTGCGCGCGGCCGACGACCAGATGGCCCTGCACAACGCCCGCGACCTGTACACGCGGCGCAACGAGGGCGTGAGCATCTGGGTGGTCAAGGCGGCCGACATCACCGCCTCGTCGCCGGACGAGAAGGACCCGTTCTTCGCGCCCTCCGGTGACAAGGTGTACCGGCACCCGACCTTCTACGACATCCCCGACAACGTTCCCCACATGTAAGGGGTGTCCTGTTGTGTCTTTTGACAACGCGTATGAAGCGCTGATCGACGCGCACGACGACTCCCGGTGGGCGTTCGGCACCGGTTTCGAGGATCCGCTGGCCGGGGTGGACACCTCGGTGCCGTCCGGTGTGGACGGTGTGGAGCTGGCGCAGTACTGCCTGATGCTGGGCGACGACGCGCTGGTGTTCTCGCACCGGCTGCAGCAGTGGTGCACCCGGGCGCCCGAGCTGGAGGACGAGGTCGCGATCGCCAACATCGGCCTGGACCTGCTCGGCCAGGCCCGGCTGCTGCTCGCCCGTGCCGGCAAGGCCGACGGCAGCGACCGGGGCGAGGACGACTACGCGTTCTTCCGCGCCGAGCACGAGTTCCGCAACGTGCGGCTCGCCGAGCTGGAACGCGGCGACTTCGGGCAGCTCATCGCGGTGCTGCTGGTGTTCTCGACCTGGCGGCTGGCGCTGTTCCAGCGGCTGCGTGACTCGGCGGACCCGGTGCTCGCCGCGATCGCGGACAAGGGCGTCAAGGAGCTGACCTACCACCGCGACTACGCCGCCCAGTGGGCCGTGCGGCTCGGCGACGGCACCGCGTTCTCCCGGGAACGCATGCAGGCCGGGCTGGACGAGATCTGGCCGTTCGTGGACGAGCTGTTCGTGCCGCACGAGATCGAGTCGCGGCTGACCGCCGCCGGTGTCGCGGCCGACCCGGCGACGGTGTGCGCCGAGGTCGACGAGGTGCTGGCGCAGGTGTTCACCGCGGGCACCCTGAACCGGCCGCAGGTGAGCGGCAAGGCCGGGGTGGACGGGCAGACCGGCCGGGGTGGCCGGCACACCGAGGCCATGGGCTACCTGCTCGCCGAGCTGCAGAGCGTGGCGCGTGCCCACCCGGAGGCAACATGGTGAGCGCCCGCGCCGTCGCGGAAACGGTCCGCGACCCCGAGCTGCCGATGCTGACGCTGGCCGACCTCGGCGTGCTGCGCGAGGTGTCCGAATCGGACGGTGCGGTGACGGTGGCGATCACGCCCACCTACACCGGCTGCCCCGCCATGGACACCATGCGCGACGACCTGGTGCACGCGCTGCGTGGCGCCGGGTACGAGCGGGTCGAGGTCCGCACCGTGCTGCAGCCGGCCTGGAGCAGCGACTGGATCAGCGCCGACGGCCGCCGCAAGCTCGCCGAGGCCGGGATCGCGCCGCCCGGCAGCGCGCCGCAGCGGCCGTCCGGCCCGATCCCGTTGACGCTGCACCCGCCGGTGCGCCGGGTGTCCTGCCCGCGCTGCGGCTCGGCGGACACCGAGCTGGTGTCGGAGTTCGGGGCCACCGCGTGCAAGTCGCTGGTGCGGTGCCGGGCCTGCGACGAACCCTTCGAGCACGTGAAGGAGATCTGAGGTGACCGCCGGCATCAAGTCCAGGCTGCGGGGCGATTTCCACAACCTCACGGTGGCCGAGGTGACGCCCCTGTGCGACGACGCCGTCGCGGTCACCTTCGACGTGCCGCCGGAGCTGGCGGAGGCCTACGCGTTCCGCGCCGGTCAGTCGCTGACCCTCCGCCGCACGATCGACGGGCGCGAGGAGCGCCGGTCGTACTCGATCTGCTCGCCGGAAGGCAGCAGGCCGCGGATCGGGGTGCGCGAGGTCCCGGACGGGCTGTTCTCGTCCTGGCTGGTGCACCAGCTGCGGCCGGGTGACGAGGTCGAGGTCGGCACGCCGACCGGCAACTTCACGCCCGATGCCGCGACGCCGGAGCACCACGTGCTGATCGCCGCCGGGTCCGGCATCACCCCCGTGCTGTCGATCGCGGCGACCGTGCTGCGCCACCCGGAAGCGACGGCCACCGTGCTGTACGGCAACCGCCGCACCGACACCGTGATGTTCGCCGACGAGCTGGCCGACCTCAAGGACCGCTACCCGGACCGGCTCGAGCTGGTGCACGTGCTCTCCCGCGAGCCGCGCGAGGCGGAGCTGTTCACCGGCCGGCTCGACGGTGCGAAACTCACCGCGCTGCTGGCGTTGATCCCGGACGTCTCCGCGATCGGGCACTGGTGGCTGTGCGGTCCGTTCGGGATGGTCACCGTCGCCCGCGAACGGCTGCGGGACGCCGGCGTACCGGCCGAGCGGATCCACCAGGAACTGTTCTATGTGGACGATGTGCCGCCGGAACCGGTGCGGCACGAGGAGAAAGCTCTCGACGGGGTGGTCACCCAGGCGACGATCGTCCTCGACGGACGGTCCACCACGGTCGCCGTGCCGCGGGACGTCCCGGTGCTCGACAGTGCGCAGAAAGCCCGGCCGGACCTGCCGTTCGCCTGCAAGGGCGGGGTGTGCGGCACCTGCCGCGCGAAGGTGACCGCCGGCGAGGTGGACATGCGCCGCAACTTCGCGCTCGAGGACAGCGAGGTCGACGCCGGGTTCGTGCTGACCTGTCAGTCGCTGCCGGTCTCGGACCAGCTCACGGTCGACTTCGACGTGTGATCCGTGTGATCGGCATCGCTTTCGCCGCGGCGGCCAGCGAACCCGCCGCGGCGAACGCGAGCACGACCCCCAGCACGCCGGACAACCACACCGACATCGCGACCGCCAGGTAGAGCTGGACGGCCGCGGTCGCCGCGAACACCACGGTCAGCACGAGCCAGACCGGACGGTCGGTGACCGGTGTCTTGGACTGGCCGAACCCCACAGCGAAACCCTCCCGTACACTTCGGATACTGCTGGTATCGTCGCCGGCCCGTGTGGAGTTACCGCCGCGCAGCAGCCGTGAGCTTGTCAACATTTGCCAGTTAGCGGCCAACACCCCGCCGCCACCGGCAAACACGCCGCGTCGAGCGGCAAGCACGCCGCGTCGAGCGGCAAACACGCCGCGGCGGCGTGTTTGCCCGTCCGCGCGCCGTGTTCGCCGCTGCGGGCGGCGTGTTCGCCGCTCCGGGTGGCGTGTTTGCCGGTCCGGGCGGTGTGTTGGCTGGTTCCGGACGTGACGGCGTTCACCAGTGCGTGCGGCGGACTTCCCGTCGGGCAGAATCACGCCGTGACCGTCACCGCCAAGGCCGCGCCAGGCGCCCGGAAAGCCGTGCTGAGCTGGGCGCTGTGGGACTGGGGAGCGTCCGCGTTCAGCGCGGTGATCCTCACCTTCGTCTTCACCGTCTACCTCACCAAGGGTGTCGCCGCCGACACGGAGAGCGGGTCGCAGGCGCTGGGCGTGGCGACCACGATCGCCGGGGTCGTGGTCGCCCTCCTCGCCCCGGTCACCGGGCAGCGCGGCGATGCCGGCGGCCGGCGCAAGCTGTGGCTCGGCGTGCACAGCGCCGTCGCCATCGCGTGCACCGCGGGGCTCTTCTTCATCCGCGACGAACCGTCCTACCTCCTGGCCGGGCTGGTCCTGCTCGGCGTCGGCAGCGTGTTCTTCGAGTTCGCCGAGGTCAGCTACAACGCGATGCTCGTGCAGGTGGCCACGCCGAAGACGATGGGCCGGGTGTCCGGATTCGGCTGGGGCATGGGCTACTTCGGCAGCGTCATCGCGCTGGCGATCGTGCTGTTCGCGTTCGTGCAGCCCGACGTCGGGCTGTTCGGCGTGACGTCCGCGGGTGGCCTGAACATCCGCGTGGTGGCGCTGTTCGTGGCGGTGTGGTTCGCGGTGTTCGCGCTGCCGGTGCTGCTGTTCGTGCCGGAGAACCCGCCCGCCGCCCAGCGGAACCGGGGCAGCTTCTTCTCCGGCTACGCCGTGCTCGGTAAGCGGCTCGCGACGCTGTGGCGCACCGACCGGCGGACGCTGGGGTTCCTCGCGGCGAGCGCGGTCTACCGCGACGGGCTGGCCGCGATCTTCACCTTCGGCGGGGTCGTCGCCGCCGGCACGTTCGGGTTCAGCCAGACCGAGGTGGTGCTGTTCGCGATCGCGGCGAACGTGACCGCGGGCATCGGCGCGGTGAGCGGTGGCCGGCTCGACGACCGGTTCGGGCCGAAGACGGTGATCGTGACGTCGCTGACCGCGCTGGTCGTCATCGGGATCGCCATCACCGCGCTGCCCGGCAAGGCGACCTTCTGGGTGTGCGGGCTGTGCCTGTCGGTCTTCCTCGGCCCGGCGCAGGCGGCCAGCCGCACCTTCCTCGCGCGGATCGTCGAGCCGGAGCGCGAGGGCGAGGCGTTCGGTCTGTACGCGACCACCGGCCGCGCGGTCAGCTTCCTCGGGCCGCTGGCGTTCAGCGGCTTCCTCGCCATTTTCGGCAGTCAGCGCGCCGGCATGGCCGGGATCGTGCTGATCCTCGCCGCCGGGCTGGTCGCGGTCCTGCCGGTGCGGGCGCCGGCCAGGCATGATGGATGACCATGGAGTCCACGCGTGTGGACCGCTGGCTGTGGGCGGTCCGCCTGACCAAGACCCGATCGGATGCCGCGGCTGCCTGCCGCGGCGGGCACGTGCGGGTCAACGACCGGCCCGCGAAGCCCGCGACGGGCGTGCACCCGGGCGACACGGTCCGGGCTCGCGTGCACGACCGGACGCGGATCGTCGAGGTGGTGCGGGTGATCGAGAAGCGGGTCGGCGCCCCGGACGCCGCGACCTGCTACATCGACCGCACCCCCGCGCCGCCGCCGGAAGCGGCGATGCCGGTGGCCCGCCGCGAGCGGGGAGCCGGCCGCCCCACCAAGCGGGACCGCCGCTTGCTGGACCGGTTGCGGGGTCAGGGCTGGTAGCCGTCCTGCCCGGGCGGGCTCAGCCGTGGTCCGCCCGCCACTCGGCGACGACGTGCTCCACGTCGAACGGCGCCAGGTTCAGCGGCGGGCCGGGCGGCGGGCGGCGGATCGCCGCGACGATCCGCTCGTTGATGTCGGCGAGGATCCGCCGCACCTCGGCCTCGGAACCGGCCGCGGCGGCGGCCGCGCGGGCCTGCGCCGCGTCCTTGCGCAGGGCCAGCGACGGCGGCAGGTAGGTCACGTTCTCGCGCGCCAGCTTCTCGCGCAGCCACGCGTTCTCGTCGTGCGGTTTCCGCAGCCACGCCAGCGGTTTCCCCGCGCCGGGCAGGTCGTCGAACTCGCCCCGCTCGGCCGCCTCGCGGATCTGCTTCTCCACCCACGTCTCGAAGCTGACGTCCGGGGGTTTGCGCTCGGTCACGGCCGCCTCCTCCCGTCTGTGATACCTGTCTACCACCGGGCACCACGCGCACTCCCTGTATTACCGTGCGGTAATGCACGCCGTCAGTGAGACAGCGGTGGCCGAGCCCACCCTCGCCGACCTGCTCGATCTCGAGGAGATCGACCGCGACCTCTACCGTGCCACGCGCGTTTTCGACGATCCGCTGCCGCTCTACGGCGGCCAGGTCGCCGCGCAGGCCCTCGCCGCGGCCGGCCGCACCGTGGAGCCGGAGCGGCTGCCGCACTCGCTGCACGGGTACTTCCTGCGGCCGGGCGACGCGACCCGGCCGACGATCTTCCACGTCGACCGCGACCGCGACGGCGGCTCCTATTCCGCCCGCCGGGTCGTCGCCGTGCAGAACGGCGAGGTCATCTTCAACATGTCGGCCTCCTTCCACCGCCCGGAAGAAGGTGTGGACCGTGAGGCGCACCCGGAACGCCCGGAGGGCGACCCGGAGGAGCTGCCCAGCGGCGGCATGCCCCGGCTGTTCTCGATGCGCGGCGCCCTCCCGCCGCAGCCGTACCCGGACGGCCAGTGGCCGACCCGCTTCTGGGCGCGGTGCGAGCTCCACCTGCCCGATGACCCGTTGCTGCACGCCTGCGTCCTGACCTACCTGTCGGACATCTCCTCGGGCGTGGCCGCGTTCGGCGATGAGAAGGCGTCCGCGTCGTCCAGCCTGGACCACGCCGTGTGGTTCCACCGGCCGGGGCGCCTGGACGAATGGGTGCACATGGACCTGGTGCCGCAGAGCGTCGCGGGCGGCCGCGGCTGGTACACCGGCACCGTCCGCACCCGCGACGGGGTGCTGCTCGCGAGCCTCGCGCAGGAGTGCCTGTTCCGGAACCGCAGGCGGTGACGTTCGCCCGGTGAAGGTCGATTTCGCGGTGCCGTTCGACAGCCCGGCCGACACCCGGGAGCTGATGCGGCGCGCGGAGCGCGACGGCTTCGACGGGGTGTGGACGACCGAGGTCAAGCGCGACCCGTTCGTCCCGCTCGCCCTCGGCGCCACGGCGACCTCGCGGATCGAGCTCGGCACGGCGATCGCGGTGGCCTTCGCCCGCAGCCCGATGACGGTCGCGGCGACGGCGAACGACCTGCAGGAACTGTCCGGCGGCCGGCTGCTGCTCGGCCTGGGCACGCAGATCAAGGCGCACGTCACGCACCGGTTCTCGATGCCGTGGTCACGCCCGGCCGCCCGCATGCGCGAGTTCGTGCTGGCATTGCGCGCGATCTGGGACGCCTGGCAGCACGGCACCCGGCTGAACTTCCGCGGCGAGTTCTACACGCACACGGTGATGACACCGATGTTCACGCCGGCGCCGCACCCGTTCGGGCCGCCGAAGGTGCTGCTGGCCGGGGTGGGCGCGGGTATGACGCGGGTGGCCGGGGAGGTGGCGGACGGCTTCCTGTGCCACGGCTTCACGACGGAGCGTTACCTGCGGTCGGTGACGGTGCCGGCGTTGCGGTCCGGGCGCGGGTCGCTGGACGGGTTCGAGCTGGTGGGTTCGCCGATGGTGGTGACGGGCCGCTCGGCGGCGGATATCGCGGCCGCGGTGGCTGCGACGCGCCGGCAGATCGCGTTCTACGGGTCGACCCCGGCGTACCGGGGCGTGCTGGAGCTGCACGATCGCGGAGCGCTGGGGGAGCAGCTGCACGCGCTCTCCCGGCGTGGCGAGTGGGACCGGATGGCCGCCCTCGTCGACGACGAGCTGGTGCACGCCATCGCGGTGGTGGGACCGCCGGCCCAGGCCGCGGAAGAAGTGCGCCGCCGCTACGCGGATGTCTTCACCCGCGCGACCCTGTACACGCCGTACCCGGCCGATCCGTCGGTGCTGGCCGAGGTAGCGGCGGCGGTCCGGGGGTAGCCGCTGCCCGCGGGCTGCCGGGAGCCATCCCGGACTCGCTCAGGACGGCGAGAAGTGGTCGTCGTCCTCCTGGTGGGGCGGGCGCTCGGTGGGGGCGCCCTCGTGCTCGGCCTGCTCGTAGGGCCTGGTGAGGTGCGCTTTGCGTGCGGCTTCCTTCGCCTCGGCGAGCGCCTTCCTCGATTCGGCCAGCTCGTCGTGCTCGTGGTCCGGCACGGTCGCCTCCCTTCGCTGCGGTCCGGCCCTCGGCTACCACTTCCGCCCGTCGGCAAACCAGCCGTGGGCGGAGGCGGACGCCGAACGGGGTTCAGCCGCGCGGGGCGTACATGATGACCGCGACACCGGCGAGGCAGACGAGCGCGCCGATGACGTCGAACCGGTCGGGCCGGTACCCGTCGGCGACCATGCCCCAGACCAGCGATCCGGCGACGAACACACCCCCGTAGGCGGCGAGGATGCGGCCGAAGTTCGCGTCCGGTTGCAGGGTGGCGACGAAGCCGTACAGCCCGAGCGCGACGACTCCGGCCCCGATCCACAGCCAGCCCCGGTGCTCCCGGACTCCCTGCCACACCAGCCAGGCACCGCCGATCTCGGCGAGCGCCGCCAGCACGAACAACGCGATCGAGCGCAGAACCAGCACGCCCGACCCTAGCCGTGGCGATCGACGGAACGGCCACCCGGCCGGGTGTTGCGACCGCGCGGCCGGCACGGTGCACCCGGCCACCGGCGCCGGCGTGTCCGGTCTACGGGCGGGGGATGTTGCGCAGGTTGCTGCGGGCCAGCTCGACCATCTTGCCCACGCCGCCGTTCAGCACGGTCTTGCTCGCGGCCAGGGCGAAGCCCCGCAGCATCTCACTCGTGATCTTCGGCGGGATCGACATCGCGTTCGGATCGGTGGTCAGCTCGACCAGCGCGGGGCCCGGGTGCTCGAACGCCTTGCTCAGGGCCGAGCGCACCTCGCCCGGGTGGTCGACCCGGGTCGACCAGATGCCGCACGCGGCGGCGATCGCGCTGAAGTCGACCGGCGTGTGGTCGGTGCCGAAGGACGGCAGGCCGTCCACGAGCATCTCCAGCTTCACCATGCCCAGGGACGCGTTGTTGAACAGCACCACCTTCACCGGCACGTCGTACAGCGACAGCGTCAGCAGGTCGCCCATCAGCATCGCCAGCCCGCCGTCGCCGGAGATGGACACCACCTGGCGGCCCGGGGAGGACAGCGCGGCGCCGATCGCGTGCGGCAGGGCGTTGGCCATGCTGCCGTGCCGGAACGACCCGATCACCCGGCGCCGGCCGTTCGGCGTCAGGTACCGCGCCGCCCACACGTTGCCCATTCCGGTGTCCACTGTGAACACCGCGTCGTCGGCCGCGACCTCGTCCAGGACCGCCGCGGCGTACTCCGGGTGGATCGGCGTGCGGTGCTCGATGTCGCGCGTGTAGGCGTCGACCACCTTCTCCAGGCTCCGGGCGTGTTCGCGCAGCATGCGGTCCAGATAGGACCGGTCGGTGCGCTGCCGCAGCCGGGGGAGCACCGCGGCCAGCGTCTCCTTCACCGACCCGTGCACCGCCAGGTCCAGCGGCGTGCGGCGGCCCAGGTGCGCCGGGTTGGTGTCGATCTGCACGGTGTGCGCCTGCGGCAGGAACCCGTCGTACGGGAAGTCGGTGCCCAGCAGCACCACCCGGTCCGCCTCGTGCATCGCTTCGTAGCACGCGCCGTACCCGAGCAGCCCGCTCATGCCGACGTCGTAGGGGTTGTCGAACTGGATCCACTCCTTGCCGCCCAGCGAGTGACCCACCGGTGCGAGCAGGCGGCCGGCCAGCGCCATCACCTCGTCGTGCGCATCCCGGCACCCGGCCCCGGCGAACAGCATCACCTTCCCGCTGCCGTCGAGGACCTCGGCCAGCTCCTCGATTGCCGCGTCGCGGGGCACCACCGGCGACGGTTCCACCAGGTGCACCGTCTCGTCCGCCGTGCCGACGGCCCGCCGCTCCGCCACGTCGCCCGGGATGCTCAGCACCGACACCCCGCCCTTGCCGACGGCCGTCTGCATCGCGATCCGCAGCAGCCGCGGCATCTGCTCGGCCTGCGACACCAGCTCGCTGAAGTGGCTGCACTCGGCGAACAACTGCTCCGGGTGCGTCTCCTGGAAGAACCCGGTGCCGATCTGCCCGGACGGGATGTGGGAAGCGATCGCGAGCACCGGCGCGCCGCTGCGGTGCGCGTCGTACAGGCCGTTGATCAGGTGCAGGTTCCCGGGGCCGCAACTGCCCGCGCACACGGTGAGCCGCCCGGTGATCTGCGCCTCCGCGGCCGCGGCGAACGCCGCCGTCTCCTCGTGCCGCACGTGCACCCAGTCGATGCCCGGGGTGCGCCGCACCGCGTCGACGACCGGGTTCAGACTGTCCCCGACGATCCCGTAGATGCGGCGAACCCCGCACTCCCGCAGGATCCGCACCATCTGCTCGGCCACTGTCGCCATCGCCCCACCTTTCCGCGTCTGGGATCCAGGGTCCTCTCGCCGCAGCGCGGACGTCCAGCCGACTTCACTCGTTGCGGGCAGAATCGAACAGTGTGTTTCCGCACGTTCGGGTGAGCGAGCGGAATTCAGGCGCGGGCACACGGTTCGAGTCGGCCCCGGACCTCGTCGAAGTGGTGGCGCACGGCGTCCTCGATACCGTCCGGATCGCCCGCCGCGATGGCGTCCACCACCAGCTGGTGCTTGGTGACCAGGGCGTCCGACGGCGTGCGTGGCGCGCCGATGAGCACCTCCGTCTGCCGGTAGACGCTCCAGAACAGGCGGATCAGCTCGGCGGCTAGCTCGTTGCCCGCCGCGGTGCAGATCAGCTCGTGGAACTCGCCGTCCGCGACCGCCGAGGTGGCCGGGTCCGCCATCCGCCGCACCCGCTCCGCGAGCTGGTCGAGCAGCGCCTCGTCCCGCTGCCGGGCGAGTTTGCGGGTCAGTTCGGTCTCCAGGATCTGCCGCACCTCCAGCAGGTCGCGCAGCCCCTGCAGGTCGTCCCGGGAGCGCGCGCGGGTGCGGAACAGCAGGGACGGGCTGAGGGCCGTCATGCTGGCGGCACCGACGAAGGTGCCGTAGCCGTGCCGGATCTCCACGATGCCCAGGGCCTGCAACGTGCGCAGCGCCTCCCGCACCGAGTTGCGCGCCGCACCGAACTCCGCCATCAGCCTCGGCTCCGGCGGCAGGGGGTCGCCGGGACCGAGCTGCCGCCGGTCGATGAGCTCGACGATCGAGTCGGCCAGTTCCTGGCTGCGCAGTGTCCGCACTCTTGCCACCATCCGAGGTCGTCGGCTACCGTCCCGGGCATCATACGACGTCCAACGTCCCACAACCAGTCCTCGACGCAGAGGTAGGACGCATGACCTCCCCGATCCCGTGGTACCGCCGCCTGGGGCCCGGACAGTGGAAGGCGTTCGGCGCAGCGTGGCTCGGCTACCTGCTCGACGGCTTCGACTTCGTGATCATCACCCTGGTGCTCACCGAGCTGCGCGACGAATTCCACCTGTCCCTGGCCACCGCCGCCACGCTGGTGTCCGCCGCGTTCGTGTCGCGCTGGCTGGGCGGGCTCGCGCTCGGCGCGTTCGGCGACCGCTTCGGCCGCCGCCCGGCGATGATCGCCTCCATCGTCCTGTACGCCGCCGGCACCGCGTTGTGCGGTTTCGCCTGGAGTTACTGGTCGCTGTTCGTCTTCCGCGCGATCGTCGGGCTCGGCATGGCCGGGGAGTACGGGGCCAGCAGCACCTACGTGATGGAGAGCTGGCCGAAGGACCTGCGCAACCGCGCCACCGGTTTCCTGCTGTCGGCCTACCCGATCGGGTCCGTCCTGGCCGCTCGCGCGTACGACCTGATCGTGCCGCACCTGGGCTGGCGGTGGCTGTTCTGGATCGGGATCGTGCCGGTTTTCGTGGCGTTGTGGCTGCGCCGGGCGCTGCCCGAGGCCGGGGACTGGACGGCGGAGGTCGGCTCCGGCAACGCGCGGTCGACGAGCGCGACCGCGCTGCTCGACCGGCGCTGGGCGGCGGTCAACGTGGTTGTCACGCTGGTGCTCGCGACCAGCCTCGTGCTGATCTTCTCCGGCCACGCCGGCGCGTTCTACCCGCTGTGCATCGCCCTGTGCGTGATCGGTTTCGTCGTGTTCGCCGTGCAGATCAGCGGCCGGGCGTGGCCGATGGCGGTCGGGCTGATGCTGACCGTGTTCTGCGCGTTCCTGTACTCGTGGCCGATCCAGTCGCTGCTGCCGACCTACCTGAAGACCGTGCTGCACTACAACGCCGGTCAGGTCGCGAACGCGCTGACCTGGGCCGGGCTCGGCTACGCAGCCGGGTCCTGCCTGGCCGGCGTCGTCGGTGACCGGTTCGGCACGCGGGCCACCTACGTCGGCGGGCTGCTGCTGTCGCTGGTGTTCGTGTTCCCCGCGTTCGCGCTCGGGTCCGGCAGCATCGTGCTGGTGTGGCTGCTGCTGTTCGTGTTGCAGGGCACCAGTTCCGGGATCTCGGGGCTGCTGCCGAAGTACATCGGCGACCACTTCCCGACCCGGACGCGGGCGGCGAGCCTCGGGTTCACCTACAACGTCGGTGCCCTCGGCGGCGCGGTCGCCCCGCTGCTCGGCGCGCAGGTGGCCGGTCACCTCGGGCTCGGTCCGGCGCTGGGCTGGCTCGCGGCCGGCCTGACGGTGCTCACCGCGCTGCTGGTGGGGTTCGACGTGCCGGCCCGGCTGGGCAGGCTCGGGAAGCGGAAACCGGCACCGGTCGGCTGAACCGCGCGCCGCGGGCGTGGCGGCGAACCCGGCCACCTCAGGACTCGTTCGCCGTGATCCACGCGGCGATCTGGGTGCGCGAGCTGAAGCCCAGCTTGGCCAGGATGTGCTCGACGTGGCTTTCCGCGGTGCGCTGGGAGATGATCAGCCGGCCGGCGATCTGGCGGTTGCTCAGCCCCTTGGCGACCAGGCCCGCGATCTCCTTCTCCCGGTTGGTGAGGGGATGGCGGGACGACGTCGCCGGGGCGGTCCGGGTCCGCCGCTCGTCCAGGGCGAACGCCACCGCGTTCTCGAACGACATCGCCGCGCCGCGGGCGTACTCCTGCTCGAACGCCTCGTCGCCCAGGGCGTCCCGGGCCGGCGCCGCGGCGTGCGTTTCCGACACCTGCCGCAAGGCCCGTTCGATGCGTCCCGCGCCGGACAGCCGCCACGCGGTCGCGGCGGCACCGAGCAGGCGGGCGGTCCGGGTGAACCGCCGGTCCGAGGCCGCGCACCAGGCCAGTGATTCCAGGGCCAGCGCGGTCCCGGAATGGTCGGCCGCAGGCTCACGCAGCCGGATCGCCTCCCGGTGCAGGCGTTCCGCGCGCCGTACGTCGCCGCGCCGCCACACCGCCAGCCCCAGCACCCACACGGCCAGCGCGGTGTACCACGGCGGGTTGCCGTGACTGGCGCACAACGCGACCGCCTGCTCCCCGGCGGTTTCGGCGTCCGGTTCGCCCAGCACGAACCGCGCCAGGGCCAGGTAGGACAGGATCTGCAGTGGCAGCCCTTCCTTGCCGATCGCCGCACACTCCTCCTGTGCCTTCTCCAGCAGCTCACAGGCCCACCGCGGGTCGCCGAGGAAGTAGCGGCTGACCCCCTCGCACACCAGCAGTTCGACGTCGACCGCCGGATCGCGCAGCTGCACGGCGATCGACCGGTACTCCTGCAGCCGGTCGTCGAAGCCCTTGCGCACCCCCAGCCAGGTGCAGGCGAGCAGCGACGCGTGCAGGGCGCGCGCCCGTTCCCGGCACGGCCCGCTGTCGCGCGCCAGTACGCGGTCCAGCCAGCGGCCGCCTTCCACGAGGTGGCCGCCCGCGATCCAGAACGTGGACAGGTTGCCCGCCATCTCCAGTGCGGGCCGCGGATCGGGCTCCTCGAGCCACGACTCCAGGGCGCCGCGCAGGTTGGCGTGCTCGCTCTGCAGCCGCGCGATCCAGTCCTGCTGCCGCTCGGTGATCTTCTCCGTGGTGAAGCGGCGGGCGAGCTCGCGGTAGTAGTCGCGGTGCCGTCGCACCGGTTCGGCCGGGTCGCCGCGCTCGGCGAGCCGGGCCGCGCCGAACTCGGCGAGGGTTTCCAGCATGTGGTAGCGCGCGCTGTGGCCGTAGGTGTCCCGCTCGCGCACCAGAACCGATTTGTCGACCAGGCCGGCGAGCACGTTCAGCACGGTGCTGTCATCAGCGTCAGCACCGTCGGTGCTGCCCTCGCTCCGGCACACGTGCTCGGCGGCGGGCAGGTCGAACCCGCCGCGGAACACCGACAGCCGCTCCCACGCCCGCTCCTCGGCGGGCAGGCACAGCTGGTAGGTCCAGTCCACCAGCGCCTCCAGCCCTTGCTGGCGCGGCGGCGCGGTGCGCGTGGCCTCGGTCAGCAGCGCGAACCGGTCGGCGAGGCGGTCGTTGAGCTCGGTCAGCGACAGGGTGCGCAGCCACACCGCGGCCAGCTCGATCGCCAGCGGCAGCCCCTCCAGGCGGCGGCAGATGGCGGCGACCAGCGCCTCGTTGGCCCTGGTGAGGGCGAAGCCGGGCGACACCGCGGCGGCGCGGTCGGCGAACAACGACACCGCGTCCCAGCCGTCCGCGCGATCGCTCGTCCCGCTCCCGATGGGCAGGTCGAGTGGCTCGACCGGCAGCAGGTGCTCACCCTCCACGGACAACCGCTGGCGGCTCGTGGCCAGCACGCGCAGGCCGCTCGTCGAGGCGAGCAGCTTGCCGGTCAGCGTCGCGCAGGCGTCGGCGAGGTGCTCGCAGTTGTCCAGCACCAGCAGCACCTGCCGGTCGGCGAGGAACCGGGCCAGCCGGTCGGCGGGATCGACGGCCTCGTCCCGCAGGCCGAGCGCGGTGGCGATGGTCTGCGGCAGCAGCGCCGGATCGTCGAGCGCGGCCAGCTCGGCGAAGTGCACCCCGTCCGGGAACGCCCGGGTCAGCCCCGCCGCGGCGCGCACGGCGAGCCTGGTCTTGCCCACCCCGCCCAGGCCGGTGAGCGTCACCCGGCGGGCAGCGGACAGCAACCGCCGGATCTCGGCGAGTTCCTGCCGCCGGCCGACGAAGCTCGTGAGCTCGCTCGGAAGTGTGCCCGCCACTGCATCAGCCTAGTTGGCGCCGGCGTTGATCGGTGCGGTCCGGACAGCTCAAATACCGGGGGTATCCGTCGGCCGGGTGGCCGCCTGGTGGTGCGAGCGCTTCTCGCGTAACGTCCGACCTGCGGTTATCTCGGCAGGAGCGGAGGGCCCCGGCGATGCGATCGATGTGGAAGGGCTCGGTGTCGTTCGGGCTGGTCACCATTCCGATCAACCTCTACACGGCCACCGAGAACAAGAACGTGTCCCTGCGTCAGGTGCACGTGGCCGACGGCGGGCGCATCCAGTACAAGCGCTTCTGCACGATCGACGGCGAGGAAGTGCCCTACGCCGACATCGCCAAGGGTTACGAAACCGACGACGGCGAGATGGTCGTGATCACCGACGACGACCTCAAGGACCTGCCGCTGTCCAGTTCCAACGTGATCGACGTGCTGGAGTTCGTCCCGCTCGAGGCCATCGACCCGCTGCACTTCGACCGGCACTACTACCTGGAGCCGCAGAAGGCGGCGGTCAAGCCGTACGTGCTGCTGCGCGATGCGCTGCACAAGTCCGGCCACGTGGCGATCGCCAAGGTCGCGCTGCGCCAGCGGGAGACCCTCGCCCTGCTGCGCGTGCACGCCGACGTCATGGTGATGACCACCATGCTGTGGCCGGACGAGGTGCGCACCCCCGACTTCGGTTTCCTGCGCGACGAGCTGCCCCAGGTCCGGCCGCAGGAGCTCAGCATGGCCGGCTCGCTGATCGACTCGCTGTCCGAGCCGGTGTTCGACCCGGGCAAGTACACCGACCACTACCGCGAGGCGCTGGAAGCGGTCATCGACGCCAAGATCGCCGGCAAGAAGACCACGCGGCCCGCGGGCCGGTCGCCCAAGACCGACGTGGTCGACCTGATGGCGGCGCTGGAGGCCAGCGTCAGCGAGGCCAAGAAGGCCCGCAAACCGGCCAAGCGGACGCCCGCCAAGAAGTCCGCGGGGACCTCGTCCACCTCGTCCACCTCGGGGCGTGGCCGCCGCTCACCCAAGAGTGCCTGACCGCACACCGACACGCCGGGGCGCCCTCCCACCGTCCGGCCGGGCTGGGTGGTACCAAGGTGCCGCAACCCCTACCGGCGGAAGGTGTCAGACATGGAGTGCCCCAGCTGCGCACGGGACCTCGACCACTGCCACGGCACCCTCGTCCTGCACGTGGACGCCCTGGTGGACTGCACCGAACCGGACTGCACGGACACCGACCTGGTGCGGCACCGCCTCACGATCCGGTGCGACGAGGTGGACGGCGGCTGCATCTGCACGGCCGACCACACCGTCGAGTACGCGCAAGCGTCCTGATCACCGCACCACGTTGAGCAGCGGCTCGCCGCGCGCGAAGCGTTCGAGCTGCTGCTCCACCAGCCGCTTCGCCCGCGGGTAGAACGAGTCCGAACCCCCTGCCACGTGCGGGGTGATGATCGATCCCGGCAGCTGCCACAGCGGGTGCTCCGGCGGCAGCGGCTCCGGGTCCACCACGTCGAGCGCGGCCCGCAGCCGGCCGTCCGAGACCTCCTTCGTCAGGGCCGCGGTGTCGATCGCGGTACCGCGGCCGACGTTGACCACCAGCGCCCCGTCCGGCAGGGCCGCCAGTTCCGGTGCGCCGATCAGCCCGCGGGTGGCCGGGGTGTCCGGCAGGATCAGTACGACGATGCTCGCGCCCGGCAGGAGGTCCGCCAGCTCGTCGACGCCGTGCACGCCCGCGCGCGGGGTGCTCGCCACGCGCACCACATCGGCCTCGCCGGCCAGCAGGTACCGCTCGATGGCCTGGCCGATCGAGCCGTAGCCGACCAGCAGGACGCGCTCGTCGGCGAGCGAGCGGGTGTGCTCGCGGTCCCAGGAGCCGGTGCGCTGCTGGCGGAACCAGCGCGGCAGGTTCCGCTGCGCGGCCAGGATCAGCGCGAGCGTGTGCTCGGCGACGCTCAGGTCGTGCAGGCCACGGCCGTTGGCCAGCGTGACGCCCGCGGGGATCAGCGGCCGCAGGCTGTCCACGCCCGCCGACAGCGACTGCACCGCCTTCAGCGATGGCATCCGCGCGATGAGTTCCGGCGGTTGCGGGCCGCTGTCGTAGGGCAGCACGTAGAACTCGACGCCGTCCAGGCCGGGCGGCGTCCCGGTGCCGTCGTAGCAGGCGGCTTCCAGGCCGGCCGGGACGGCGACATCGGACCAGGGGAGCAGAACTCGGGGCGTCATGCGACCTTCCTCTTCGGGGAGCGAACGGCGAACAGGACCAGCGCGGATGCGGCCATCGTGCCCGCCAGCATCAGGAACGCCGCGGCGTCGGTGCCGGTGGCGGTGCGCAACCAGCCCACCAGGTAGGTGCCGAGGAAGCCACCCAGGGCGCCGGCTGCGTTGACCAGCGCGACGGCGACCCCGGCGGTGCGGCGCGGCAGCAGCTCCGGGATCATCGCGAAGAACGGCCCGTAGGGCGCGTACATCGCGATCCCGGCGAGGATCAGCAGCGGGAACGACAGCCAGAAGGCGTTGTGGCCCGCCAGGTAGGAGCCGTAGAACGTGATCGCGCCGGCGAACAGCCACGGCCACACGTACCGGATCCGGCGGTGGGCGCGGTCGGACAGGCGCGAGTTGAGCAGCATTGCGACCACGGCGAAGGCGTAGGGCACTGCCGACAGCAGGCCGGTGGCGCCGATGCCGGCCGATGAGCCGGCCTTCACGATCGAGGGCAGCCAGAACACGAACCCGTAGACGCCGATGCTCCACAGCAGGTACTGCGCGGCGAGGATCAGCACGGACGGGGTGCGCAGGGCCTCGCTGAGCGGGTGGCGCTCCCCGGTCTCCGCGGTCGTCGCGAGTTCGGCCTGTTCCGCGGCGATCGCGGTGTCGACGGCCGCGCGTTCGGCCGGCGCCAGCCACGCCGCGTCGGCGGGGCGGTCGCGGACCTGCGAGCGGAAGACGAACGCCCAGACCAGCGCCGGGATGCCCTCGATGATGAACATGCCCCGCCAGTTGGTGGCCTCGACCAGGTAGCCCGAGGCCGCGGACAGCCACATGACGGTCACCGGGTTGCCGAGGATGAGGAAGGCGTTGGCCCGCCCGCGTTCGGCCTTCGTGAACCAGCGCGCGAGCAGGACCACGAGCGCGGGCAGCACCGCGGCCTCGACGGCGCCGAGCAGGAAGCGGACCACGATCAGCAGCACGACGGAGCTGAGCAGTCCCTGCAGCGTGGCGAGCAGGCCCCAGGCCAGCACCGACCAGAAGATCAGGCCGCGGACGCTGCGGCGGTCGGCGTAGAGCACCCCGGGGACCTGCAACAGGAAGTAGCCGGCGAAGAACGAGGCTCCGATGAGGCCGGACGTCGAACTCGTGATGCCCAGGTCCTCGGCCATGCCCCCGGCCGCGGCGATGGAGAAGTTCGAGCGGTCGAGGTAGGCCAGGCTGTAGGTGACGAAGACGATCGGGATCAGGCGCAGCCAGCGCTGTCTCCCCGGCGTCGTCGCCCTGCCGGTCACTGGCGGGCTCCCCATGTCGGCCTCCTTGCCGTTCTTTCCATAATATGGAAAACTATTCCGCGATATGGTGCCCGATGAGTGTGGGACCTCGGCCGGACGGCGTCAAGGGGTGGTGTGTGGCCGACATGGTGGGCAAGGCCCTGCGGGTGCTGTCGCTGCTCGGTGAGTACCCGGACGGGGTCGGGCTGTCCGAGCTGGCGCGGCGCGCGGGCTACCCGGTGAGCACCACGCACCGGCTGCTGAGTTCGTTGCAGGAGCAGGGTTTCGCGCGCAGCGACCCGGGATCCAAGCGGTACGCGCTGGGGTTGCGGCTGTTCGAGCTGGGGCAGCGGGTGTCGCACGCCCGCGGCTTCGCCGGGGTGGCGTTGCCGGTGCTGCGGACGCTGACGGAACAGACCGGCGAGCCGACGCTGATGGCGGTGCTCGACGGGCACGAACAGCTGTACGTGCATTCGGTGCAGGGTCCGCGGCAGATCCAGATCCGCGGTGAACCGGGGCAGCGCGGCCCGTTGCACTGCACGTCGATGGGGAAGTGCCTGGTGGCGTTCGCCCCGGAGCGGGCAGCACTGGTGGAGTCGCTGGAGCTGACCGCGCTGTCGCCACGGACGATCACCTCGCGAGCGGACTTCGCCCGGGAGATCGCCTCCGTGCGGGCGCGCGGCTACGCGGTGGCCGACGAGGAGCACGAGCCGGGGATAAGGGCGGTCGGCGTGCCGGTCCTGGCCCCGGACGGCACCGCGATCGCCGCCGTGTCCACGGCCGCGCCCGCGTACCGCGTGACGATGGCCGAGCTGGAGGCGTTCGTGCCCGCCCTGCAGGCCGCGGCGCGCGAACTGGCCGCGTCCCTGCCCCGCTGAACCGGGGCGCCCGATAACCGGTTGAAGCCCGGACACCGGGGTTGACTACGCTGTTCACACCGTGTTTCGACCCCGAGGAGCACCCCAGTGATCACCAGGATGTCGTCGCTGTTCCTGCGCACGCTGCGCGAGGATCCGGCCGACGCCGAGGTTCCCAGCCACAAGCTGCTGACGCGGGCCGGCTACGTCCGCCGGGTCGCGCCGGGCGGGTACTCGTGGCTGCCGCTGGGTTTGCGGGTGCTGCGCAGGATCGAGAACATCGTCCGCGAGGAAATGGACGCGATCGGCGGCCAGGAGATCCTGTTCCCCGCGCTGCTGCCGCGCGAGCCGTACGAGGCGACCGGCCGCTGGCGCGAGTACGGCGACGCCCTGTTCCGCTTGAAGGACCGCAAGGGTGCCGACTACCTCCTTGGCCCGACGCACGAGGAGCTGTTCGCGCTCACCGTGAAGGGCGAGTACAGCTCGTACAAGGACTACCCGGTCGTCCTGTACCAGATCCAGACGAAGTACCGCGACGAGGCGCGTCCCCGCGCCGGCATTCTCCGTGGCCGCGAGTTCGTCATGAAGGACTCCTACTCCTTCGACCTCGACGACGACGGTCTGTCGCGGTCCTACCAGCTGCACCGCGACGCCTACATCCGCATCTTCAACCGGCTGGGCCTGGACTACGTGATCGTCGCGGCCACATCCGGCGCGATGGGCGGCTCGGCGTCGGAGGAGTTCCTCGCCGTCGCCGAGACGGGTGAGGACACCTACGTCCGCAGCACCGAGTCCGGGTACGCGGCCAACGTCGAGGCCGTCGTCACGCCCGCGCCGCCGGAGCAGTCCGTCGAGGACAAGCCCGCGGCGCAGGTGCACCACACGCCGAACACGCCGACGATCCAGACCCTGGTGGACCACCTCAACAGCCGCGCCGACCTGGGCCGCACCTTCACGGCGGCGGACACCCTCAAGAACGTGATGGTGAAGATCCGCCGGCCGGGCGAGAAGGACTGGCAGATCATCGGCATCGGCATTCCGGGCGACCGCGAGGTCGACCCGAAGCGACTGGAGGCGTCCCTGGAGCCGGCGGAGGTCGCGCTGCTCGAGGAGGCCGACTTCGCCGCCAACCCGTTCCTGGTCAAGGGCTACATCGGCCCGAAGGCGTTGCAGGACAACGGGATCCGTTACCTGGTCGACCCGCGGGTGGTCACCGGCACCGCGTGGGTGACCGGCGCCGACAAGGCCGACCACCACGTCGTCGACCTCGTCGCGGGCCGTGACTTCCGGCCGGACGGCTACATCGAGGCCGCGGAGGTCCGCGAGGGCGACGCGTCCCCGGACGGCCGGGGCACGCTGGTCGCGGCGCGCGGCATCGAGATCGGGCACATCTTCCAGCTGGGCCGCAAGTACACCGACACGTTCCAGGTGGACGCGCTCGGCGCCGACTCGAAGCCGGTCCGCATCACGATGGGCTCCTACGGCATCGGGGTGTCCCGCCTGGTCGGCGTGATCGCCGAGCAGAGCCACGATGAGCTCGGCCTGGTGTGGCCGCGCGAGGTGGCACCCTACGACGTGCACGTGGTGATCGCGGGCAAGGACGAGTCGATCGCGGCGGGTGCGGAGAAGCTGGCCGCCGACCTGGACGCCGCCGGGGTGCAGGTCCTGCTGGACGACCGCAAGGCCTCGCCGGGTGTCAAGTTCGCGGACGCGGAACTCCTCGGCGTGCCCACGATCCTGGTGGTGGGCCGCGGCCTGGCGAAGGGCGTCGTGGAGGTCAAGGACCGCAAGTCCGGCGAGCGCGAGGAGATCGCCGTGGACGCGGTGGCCGGTCACCTGGTGAAGCTCATCCGCGGCTGAGCACCGGGAGCGGCCCGCCGGGCAGGCCGCTCCCGTCCCGGTCAGCCCTCGCCGAAGACGGCTGCCAGCACCCGGTTCGTGTCGCTCAGGTCGCGCAGCACGACCTGGGCACCTGCGTCGCGCAGCGCCTGCTCGTCGAAGCGGCCGGTTGCCACCCCCACTGCGACGGCGCCGTGCGCCCGCGCGGCGTCGATGTCGTGCGGCGTGTCGCCCACGACGACCACCGAGGCGGGTTCGAACGGTGATCCGTGTGCCGCCCGTGCCCGGTCGACCGCGTACGCCACCAGGTCGGGCCGGTGCGCGGAGAGGTCACCGTAACCGCCGATCTCGAAGTCCAGGTGCGTGTGCAGGCTGAACGCGGACAGCTTGTGCCAGGCGATGTCCCGCAGGTTGCCGGTCACCAGTGACTGCAACGCCCCGCCCGCGGCGGCCACCCCGGCCAGCGCCGCGGCGGCGCCGGGGAGCGCCAGGCCCTGCTTGCCGAGCTCCGGCAGCGCGGTCTCGGACACCGCGGTCAGCGCCAGCCACATCCGTTGGATGAGTTCCTCGGTCGGCTCGATCCCGTGCCGGGTCAGCACCTCCGCGGTGATGGCGCGCTCGGTCCGCCCGAAGAAGTCCGGCATCTCGGTCAGCGTCACGCCGGTCACCTCGGTGAGCACCTGCCGGTACCAGCCGCGGCCGGCGCCACGCAGGTCGATGAGGGTCTGGTCGATGTCCCACAGCACCAGCCGGTGCGTACTGCTCGTCACGTCCGCCGACGCTACCAACCCCGTTATTCATCAAGCGTTGACTTCTGCGTGGAGCCGCGTCTACGCTGAAATTCAACATTGGAAGAATTCAGTCGGAGGTTCCCATGACCGGAACATCCACGCGGCGGATCGCCGGACTCGCCGCCCTGGCCGGTGCGGTGATCGCGGTGGTGCTGGGGTTCCTCACGGTGGGCGTGCAGGCGTCGGTCGCACCACACGGACTTCCCGTCGCGGTCGCCGTGCCGGACCAGGCCGCGCCCCCGGTGCGGGCCGCGGCGCAGCACCTCACCACGGCGGGCGGCGACGCCCTGAGCGTGCAGGTCACCTCACCGGAACAGGGCAGGCGGCTGCTCGACGACAAGACCGTCTACGGCGTCCTGGAACTCGCCCCGGGGCAGGTCGGTGTCGTCGTGTCGGGCGCGGTCAACCCGGCCGGCACCCAGGTCGTGCAGCAGGCGCTCACCGGGGCCGGCCAGGCGCTGTCGGCCGCGATCTCGCAGGCGACCGGCACCCCGGCCGCGCCGGTGCGGGTGGAGACCGTGCACCCGGCGAGCCCGGCCGGCCGGATCGCGCCGCTCGCGGTGAGCATCCTGGCCTGGGTCGGCAGCCTCGCCGCCGGTGCGCTGCTGGTGCTTCTCGGACGGCGGTCCGGCGCGCGGATCGGCACCGCGGCCCGCCTGACGCAGATCGCGGCCACCGCGGTGCTGATCACCGCGGTCGTCGCGGGGTTCCTGGCCCTGTGGGACTCGTCGCTGACACCCGGCTGGGACGTCCTCGGTTACGTCCTGCTGACCGCGGCGGCGTTCGCGGCCGTGCAGGCCGCGTTGCTGCGGCTGCTGGGTATCCGGGCGATGGCGATCCTCGGCCCGCTCTACCTGCTCGCGCCGAACGTGGCCGGGCAGGTGCCGGAGCTGCTGAACCCGGCCTACCGGATCCTGCTGTGGTCGTGGGCGCCGTTCCGGTTCTCCACCGAGGGCATCCGCAGCCTGCTGCAGGGCACCCCGGGCGCCCCTGACGTGACCACCGGCGTGTGGGTGCTCGGCGCGATGCTCGTCGCCGGGCTGGTCGTGGTCCTCTGGCCCCGCCGCGCGCCGCGGCCGGCGCCTGCCCCGGCGGCCGAGCTTCAGCCGGCCAGGTAGCTGAACCGGACGCGCCGGACCGGGTTGTCGATGTTGGTGTCCACCAGGCAGATCGACTGCCAGGTGCCCAGCGCCGGTGACCCGCCCAGCACCGGCACGCTCGCGTACGGCGGCACCAGCGCGGGCAGCACGTGGTCCCGGCCGTGACCGGCGCTGCCGTGCTGGTGCCGCCACCGCTGGTCACGGGGCAGCAGGTCGTCCAGCGCGGTGAGCAGGTCGTCGTCGCTGCCCGCGCCGGTCTCCAGGATCGCCAGGCCCGCCGTGGCGTGCGGCACGAAGACGTGCAGCAGCCCGTCGGCGGCCTCCGCCTCGGCGAGGAACGCCTCGGCTTCCTTGGTCAGGTCGTGCACGACGGCCCGGCCGCCGGTCTGCACCTCGATCTCCGTGGAGTACATGCCTCTCACCGTAGGCGTCCCAACGGGTGGTACGCGAAATAGCGCGTGCCGCCCGATCGCTGGACGGTGGGAGGCGAAAGGAGCGAGGCATGGTTCATCTCGCGGTGGCACTGGAGGGCGCGGGCTGGCACCCCGCCGCGTGGCGCGAGCCGGACGCGCGCCCGGACGAGCTGTTCCGCCCGCGCTACTGGGGCGATCTGGCGACCGAGGCCGAACGCGGCCTGCTGGACTTCGTGACGATCGAGGACTCCCTCGGCGCGCCCCGGGACGGGCGCACCGACCGGGTGGACGGGCGGCTGGACGCGGTGCTGATCGCGTCCCGCGTCGCGCCGCTGACCCGGCACCTCGGGTTCCTGCCGACCGCGGTCGCCACCCACACCGAGCCGTTCCACCTGTCCAAGGCGATCGCCACGCTCGACTACGTCTCGTCCGGCCGCGCCGGGGTGCGGGTCCGGATCGCGAGCAGTCCCGAGGACGCACGGCACTTCGGCCGCCGCGAGTTCCCGGTGCCGCTGCCGGACCTGGCCGAGGAGGCCGGTGACTGGGTCGAGGTGGTGCGGCGCCTGTGGGACAGCTGGGAAGACGACGCGGAGATCCGTGACGTCGCGACCGGCCGCTTCGTCGACCGCGACAAGCTGCACTACATCGACTTCACCGGCCGGTTCTTCAGCGTGAAGGGCCCGTCGATCACGCCGCGCCCGCCGCAGGGCCAGCCACCGGTGGCCGTGCTCTCGCACATCGACGAGATCCACCGGCTCGCCGCCCGCTCCGCCGACCTGGTGTTCGTCACCCCGCACGACACCGAACAGGCGCGGTCGCTCTCGGCGGAGCTGCGCGGGCTGCGGCCCGATCTGCTCGTCTTCGGCGACGTCGTGGTGTTCCTCGACGAGACCGAGCAGGCGGCGCGGGACCGCAAGGCGCGGCTGGACGATCTCGACGGGGCCGAGTACACCTCCGATGCCCTCGTTTTCACCGGCACGCCCGCCGGGCTGGCCGACCAGCTGCTCGCGTGGCGCGACGCCGGGCTGACCGGTTTCCGGCTGCGCCCGGCCGCGCTGCCGCACGACCTCACCGCCATCACCCGCGGGCTCGTGCCCGAACTCCAGCAGCGCGGTGCGTTCCGCCGCGAGTACGAGGCCACCACGCTGCGGGGCCTGCTCGGCCTGAGCCGTCCCGCCAACCGTTACGCAGGAGCGTCGCGATGAAGCAGATCCACCTCGCCGCGCACTTCCCCGGCGTCAACAACACCACGGTGTGGAGCGATCCGCAGGCGGGCAGCCACATCGAGTTCTCGTCGTTCGCGCACCTCGCGCAGACCGCCGAACGCGCGAAGTTCGACTTCTTCTTCCTCGCCGAGGGCCTGCGGCTGCGTGAGCACGCCGGCCGGATCTACGACCTCGACGTCGTCGGCCGCCCCGACACGTTCACCGTGCTGGCCGGGCTCGCGGCGGTGACCGAGCGGCTGGGCCTGACCGGCACGATCAACTCGACGTTCAACGAGCCCTACGAGGTGGCCCGACAGTTCGCCAGCCTGGACCACCTGTCCGAGGGGCGGGCCGGGTGGAACGTGGTGACCTCGTGGGACGCCTTCACCGGGGAGAACTTCCGCCGCGGTGGATACCTGCCCGAGGACCAGCGGTACCAGCGGGCGAAACTGTTCCTGGACACGGCGTTCGAGTTGTTCGACTCGTGGCGCGCGGACGACATCGTGGCGGACAAGTCGTCCGGCGTGTTCCTGCGCGACCCGCGCGCGGGCGCGTTCGAGCGGCACGACGCGCAATTCGACATCGCGGGCCGGTTCACGGTGCCGCGCAGCCCGCAGGGCAGGCCGGTGATCCTGCAGGCCGGCGACTCCGACGAGGGCCGGGAGTTCGCGGCCGCGACCGCGGACGCGATCTTCACGCGGCACGGCACGCTGGACGCGGGGCGGAAGTTCTACGCCGACGTGAAGCGGCGCCTGGCCGCCTACGGGCGCGAGCCGCACCAGCTGCTGGTGCTGCCCGCGGCGACGTTCGTGCTCGGCGACACCGACGCCGAGGCCGAGGAGCTGGCGAGCGTCGTGCGGTACCAGCAGGTCAGCGGCCAGACGGCGATCCGGTTCCTGGAGCAGGTGTGGAACCGCGATCTGTCCGGCTACGACCCGGAGGGCCCGTTGCCCGACGTCGAACCGGTGGTCGGCGCGGACGCGCTCGCCAAGGGCCGAGCGCAGACCCGCATGTACCGGGACCCGGTGGCGACGGTGCGGGAGTGGCGGGAACTGGCGGCGGCGAAGAACCTGTCGATCCGCGACCTGGTGGTGGAGGTCAGCGGGCGGCAGACGTTCGTCGGCGCCCCGGCGACCGTCGCCGAGGCGATCAACACCTACGTGCAGGAGGACGCGAGCGACGGGTTCATCCTGGTCCCGCACGTCACACCCGGCGGGCTGGACCCGTTCGCGGACAAGGTGGTGCCCCTGCTGCAGGAGCGGGGCGTCTTCCGGAGCGAGTACGACGGCACCACGCTGCGCGACCACCTCGGCATCGATCGCTGAACCGCGCAGCCGGCGGGTCAGCTCCCGGCGGCGGAGAACACGACGGGCGGCGCCTTGCGGACCGCCGTGCGCGCGGTCTTCGCCGCCGGGGTGGCGGTTTTCCGGGCACCGGTGGTCCCGGAAGCCGCGGCGCGGGACGGCTTCGCCGCGGCGGCCTTCGGCTGCGCCGCGCTGTCCTGCTTCGTCCCGGCGCCGCCCCTGGTGCCCCGCTGCGCGCCGGACGTGGTGGTCTTCGGTTTCGCCGCGGACCCGGCCCGGGTGGCGCGTTTCGCCGTCGTTGCGGTCGCTGCGGTGGCTTTGGTGGCTTTCGGTTTCGTGGCCTTCGGTGTGGCGGTGGCCGGCTTGGCTGCCTTGGTGCCCGCGGCGGGCTTCGTCGTCGCGGTGGCCTTGCGGCCGGTGCCGGACTTCCCGGCGGTCTTCGCCGCGGTGGCCTTCGCGGCCGGAGCCGTGGTGGTGGTCTTCCGGCCCGCGGGCTGCGCCGCCGCGGCGGCGGACTTGGCCCGGGCAGCGGTGCCCGTGCGCGCCGGCTTCCCCGACTTCCCCGACTTCCCCGGCTTCCCGGTCTTGACGGTCTTGCCGGTCTTCGCCGTCTGCACCGCCTTCGCCGACGGCGCGGGTTCCGTGGTTTTCGCCGTGGTGGCAGGGGACTTGGCGCGGCGCGTGGCCGTCAGGCGGCGCGGCGGGCGCTTGCGGCCACCCGTCCGGCGGCCCGCGCGGACGTAGGTCCCGAGCAGTTCACGGAGGCTGTTCGCGTTCGGGTCCGAGAGGTCGATGTCGTACTCGACGCCGTCCAGGCCGAACCGCACCGTCTCCGCGGCCGGTTCGCCGTTCAGGTCGTCCAGTAGTTGCACCGCGGTGTTCTTCGCCACCGAAAACCTCCAGTACTCACGCGTTCGCGCCGAGAATACCCGCCCCACTTGCGCCGGCCGCCGGGCTGGTGTGCGCTGTGCCCATGGCCGACGAGACTTTTGACGTCATCGTGATCGGTGGCGGACCGGTGGGGGAGAACGCGGCGGACCGCGCCGTCAAGGGCGGCCTGTCCGTCGCGCTGGTGGAGCGGGAGCGGTTCGGGGGCGAGTGCTCGTACTGGGCGTGCATCCCGAGCAAAGCCTTGCTGCGACCGGGAAACGCGCTCGCCGCGGCCCGGCGCCTGCCGGGCGTGCCGGTGGGGGAGAGGCTGGATCCCGCGGCGGTGTTCCAGCGCCGCGACTACTTCACCGGCCGGGGCGACGACAGCGGTCAGGTCGAGTGGGCGCGTGGCGCCGGTATCGAGCCGATCCGTGGCCGCGGCCGTCTCACGGGTGAGCGCGAGGTCACTGTGGACGGCACCCGGGTGCTGCGCGCGCGGCACGCCGTGGTGATCTGTACCGGCAGCGTCCCGAAGACACCGCCGATCCCGGGTCTCGACGAGGTGCCGACGTGGGGTTCGCGTGAGGCCACCGCCGGCAGCACCGTGCCCGGGCGGCTCGCGGTCGTCGGCGGCGGCGTGGTCGGCGTGGAGATGGCGCAGGCGTGGGCGCGGCTCGGTGCGCGGGTGGACCTGATCGTCACCGGGCCGCGTCCGCTGCCGCGGTACCCGGACTTCGCCGGTGACGCGGTCGCCGAGGGCCTGCGGGCCGACGGGGTCCGGCTGCACACCGGTTCGGGCCTGTCCCGGGCGTCCTCAGTGGACGGTGCAGCGCAGCTGGAGCTCACCGGCGGCGAGACGCTGACCGCGGACCAGGTGCTCGTGGCGACCGGACGGCGGCCGGCCACCGACGATCTCGGCCTCGAGGTGGTCGGGCTGGCCCCGGGCAAGCCGCTGACCGTGGACGACAGCGGAATGGTGTCCGAAGTGGATGGTGAGTGGCTGTACGCGGCCGGTGACGTGACCGGCCGCGCGCTGCTGACCCATCAGGGCAAGTACGCCGCCCGGATCGTCGGCGACGTCGTCGCCGCCCGCGCGACCGGGAAGCCGGTCGATACCCGTCCGTGGGGCAAGCACAGCAGCACGGCCGATCACTACGCGGTTCCGCAGGTGGTCTTCACCGATCCGGAGGTCGCCTCGGTCGGGCTCACCGAGCCGGAACCCGGTGCGCGGCAGCGGGTGGTGGACATCGACATCGCGGTGGCCGGGTCGTCGCTGCACGCCGACGGCTACGCCGGTAAGGCCAGGATGATCGTCGACACCGAGCGTGCGGTGCTGGTCGGTGTGACGTTCGTCGGCCAGGACGTCGCGGAGCTGCTGCACTCGGCGACGGTCGCGATCACCGGCGAGGTGCCGCTGGACCGGCTGTGGCACGCGGTCCCGTCGTTCCCGACGATCAGCGAGGTGTGGCTGCGGCTGCTCGAGGAGTACGGCCTCTAGCCGGGAAAACCGTTTGCCCGCGGTAGGTGTGTGCGCCACCCTGTGCCAGGTGCGCGAAGATCACGAGCTGTCCCCGCCTGGCGGGCGGGTGCTGGCGTGGTCGGCGACCGGGCCGGCGGACGGCGTGCCGGTGCTGTTCCTCGCCGGAGCCGCCACCGGCCGGTCCATGACCTTCGGTGCCGAGCACCTCGACCGTGCCGGCGTCCGGCTGGTGACCGTCGACCGTCCCGGCATGGGCGGGTCGACATCCGATCCCGGCCGCACCGTGCCGTCCACGGCCGCGGACCTCGCGTGCCTGGTGGCGCGCCTCGGCGGCCCGGTGCCGGTGGTGGCGAACTCGCAGGCCGCGGTCTTCGGTCTCGCGCTCGCCGAGCGCGGGATCACCTCCCGGCTCCTGCTGGTGTCGCCCGCTGACGAGGTCGCCGATCCACGCGTGCGCGCCCAGGTGCCCGCCCCGCTCCAGGACGTGGTCGCGCGGGTGGCGGCGGATCCCGACGGCGCCCGCGCGTTCTTCGCCGAGCTCGGTCCGGATGGGATGGAACGCATGGTGCTGGACGGCGCCGACCCGGCCGACCGCGCGGTGTACCGCGAACCCGGGTTCCTGAGCCGCTATCGCGCCGCGCTGCGGGAAGGATTCGCCCACGGCGGGGCGGGCTACGCGACGGACACGCTCCTGGCGATGTCGCCGTGGCCGCTGGACTGGCAGGCGATCCAGGTGCCGGTGCTGGTGTGGTCCGGCGAGCGGGACCACGTCCACTCGCCGGATGGGGGTGCGCTGCTCGCCTCCCGCATCCCCGGCGCGCGACGCCGGATCGTGCCCGGCGCCGGTGCCGCCCTGCTCTGGACCCACGCCGCCGAAGTCCTCGCCGCGGCGACCGGCTAGGAGATCCGCACGCCGAGCGCCGCGCCCGCCACGCGAAGCAGGGTCGGATCGTCCGGCGCGGAGCGCCCGCCCGGGTAGGCGGCCAGCACGAGCCGGACCGCCTTGCCCGAGACGGCGCTCTGGTAGGCGGCTCCAGCGAGGTCCGGTTCGCGCGGCCACCGGTGGGTCTCGGTCGCCAGATCGGTGATGCCGCCGCTGCCCGGCGTGTCGGCGAGCTGTTTGAAGGCCGCGGCCTGCTCGTCGCTGCCGAACGTGAGCACGGCAACCGACACCACCACGGCCCGCCCGTTCACGGTCGCCTCGAAGCTGCCGCGTTCCATGCCCGCGCAGCCACCGGCCTGCAACCGGGCCTGCAGGTCCCCGTAGGAGTGCGCGGCACAGGTGCGGTCCGTGCCGCCGGCCCGTTCGGCGAACTCCACACCGGCGACGGACTGCCGCCCGGCGGGGACGGTGGTGGTCGGGGACGCGGTCACCGGCTCGTCGCCCCCGCCCGTGGTGGCCAGCAGGATCACGGCCACCACCAGCACCAGCGCCGCGGCGATCGCCGCGGCCGGCCGCCACGGCAACGGCCGCGGCGCCGGGATCGTGCGCACCGGCTCGGCCGCGGAGAGCCGGGACACCGGTATCGCGGCCTCGGGCAGGGGGACCACCGGTGGCACCGCCGCGGGTTCCGCCGGCCGCCGGCGCGGCCGCGGCCTGGCCGGCGGCAGCTTCACCGTCACCGGTTCTTCGGACGCGCTAAAGCCTTCGGCGGCCAGATCGTCCGGGGTGAGGGCGGTGTCCGGGGCGAGGGTGCCGATCAGCGCGCGTGCCTGGTCCGGTGTGCACGGCCAGGGGGCCGGGGTCAGCGAGGTGATCGCGGCCAGCAGGCTGTCCTGCGTGGGGAACAGGACGCGGACGTGGCCGGCGAGGTCGGCGGCCGGCTGCTCGATCTCCTCGGCGAACGGCCCGACCGCGATGATCGTCGCGATCGGCAGGTGCTCGGGCACGTCCGGGCGCAGGCGGTCGGTGACGGCTTCGGCCAGCGCAAGCGCGTGCGCCGCGGGGTTGACGACGTCAAGGTCGGCGACGAGCGGCCACCCGTCGGCCTTCCACTGGCCGGTCAGGGGCGCTTCGAGGCGGATCGCCGGACCGGGCAGGTCGACGCCGATCACGACGAGGACGGCGCGGGGGAGCACGACGATCGCCTCGACCGGTGGCCGGCCCGGCAGCGGGCGGGCACCGGCGAGTGCGACACCGCCGGCGACGTCGTCCCCGCGGCCCAGCGCGGCGAGCGCGGCCCGGACGTCGGCGGCGACGCGCGCGGGTTGTGGCTCCAGGCGGACCAACCGCACGGCGCACCTCCCCGAACTCGTCCGCGCGCGAATCACGCTAGCGCGCTGTGGGGCCGACGGGCCTCGATGGTGTGACGAGTGCGCGGAAGATCTCCCGCTTTGGTGGCACTGGGCGGCTCGTTGGTGATTGACAGTGATCGAGGTCGTTCTGTTAAGTGTTACTGGTTGCAGTCGACGGGGTGGCGCGGACGACAGCGCTCCCCCGGGCGGGGGGCCGGGCCGGCCCCCCGCGTGCCTGTGTTTGCTGCGACATCTGAGGTTCCTGTGGCGAAATGCCGTCGGCGGGGTGCAGAATGTGGGCAGTCACGTCAAGGACTGCTTCACCGCAGGCGTGCCGAGGCTCGCGAGGTCGTAGGGGAAGACGCCCCTCGTCGAGTAGCGGAGGTCAGCAGTGAGCACCCGTGGCGTGGTTTACGTCCACTCGTCGCCGTCTGCGGTGTGCCCGCACGTCGAGTGGGCGATCTCGGGCACCCTGGGTACCCGGGTCGATCTGAAGTGGACGGCGCAACCCGCCGCTCCAGGGCAGCTGCGTGCCGAGTGCACGTGGAGTGCGCCCGCGGGAACCGGCGCCAAGCTGGCGGCCGGTCTCAAGGCGTGGCCGATGCTGCGGTTCGAGGTGACGGAGGAGCCCAGTGCCGGCGTCGACGGCGAGCGGTTCTGCTACGTGCCCGGGCTGGGTCTGTGGCGTGGCCGCACGAGCGCGAACGGTGACATCGTCGTCGGGGAGGACCAACTGCGCACCCTCGTCGCGACGTGCCGTGCGGGGGAGCAGCTGACGCACAAGCTGGACGAGCTGCTGGCCGCCAGCTGGGACGAGGCGCTGGAGCCGTTCCGCCACGCGGGCGACGGGGCGCCGGTCACGTGGCTGCACCGCGTGGGGTGAGGTGGCTGCCCCGCGACGCTGGTCGCGGCGGTGATCGATGTCGCGGAAACCTGCTCCATCCGCGGGTGACCGCCCGCACTACGCTGCCGGTGTGACAGCCATGCCGGCGCCTCCCGCAGCACCACCCCGCTGGCTGGTGCCCGTGGTCATCGTGGTGGTGTCGATCATGGTCGGCGGCGGTCTCCTCGCCCGCGAGCTCTACCGCCTGCCGGAGGCCGTGCCGGACACCATCCTGGCCGAGTCCACGACCAACCGGCCGCTCGCCCAGCAACCGGGCCCGGACACCGTCGAGCTCACCCCGGACGCGGCGGCCCACCCCCGCAGCGAGGTCGTGCGCACGCTGCTCCAGACCTACTACGACTCGATCAACCACCGCGACTACGAGCTGTGGAGGACGGTCGTCACGCGGGAACGGATCCAGGCCAAACCCAGGAGCACCTGGCTCGACGACTACGGCAGCACTCGCGACGGCAGCATCCTCGTCTACCGCATCAACCCGGTTTCCGACGCGGAGCTGCGCGTCCTCGTCGGGTTCACCAGCACCCAGAACGCCGAGGACGCCCCGCCCGAACTCCCCGAACCGTGTGTCCACTGGCGACTGGTCCTGCCGCTCGCCCTCGAGTCCGGTGCGTGGAAGATCGACGCGGTCACCGGCTCCACCACCCCGGAGCTGTCCCGCTGCTGACGGCATGACGAAGACCCCGGCACCGGGCCGGGGTCTTCGCCGGGCAACAGAACCTACGCGCCGGTGAACAACAGCGCCGTGTTGTGTCCGCCGAACCCGAACGAGTTGCTCAGCGCGGCCGCGAGCTCCACCTTCCGGGGCTCCCCGGACACCACGTCGAGCTCGACCTTCGGGTCCAGGTGCTCCAGGTTCAGCGTCGGCGGCACCACCCCGTGGTACAGCGACAACAGCGTCAGGATGCCCTCGACCGCCCCCGCGCCACCGACCAGGTGCCCCAGAGCCGACTTCGGCGCGGTCACCACCGGGTGCTCACCGACGGCCTTGCGGATGGCGTTGGCCTCGCCGATGTCACCGACCACGGTGGACGTCGCGTGCGCGTTCACGTGCCCGACGTCGGCCGACGTGAGACCCGCCATGGTCATCGCGTTGGCCATCGCGGCGATCTGCCCGATGCCTTCCGGGTGGTTGCCGGTGATGTGGTGCGCGTCGGAGGTGATGCCGTACCCGGCCAGCCGGCCGTAGATCCGCGCGCCGCGGGCCTTCGCCCGGTCGGCCCGCTCCAGCACGACCACACCGGCACCTTCACCGAGCACGAACCCGTCCCGGTCGGTGTCGAACGGCCGCGACGCGCGCTCCGGCTCGTCGTTGCGCGTGGACACCGTCCGCGCCTGCGCGAACCCGGCGATGGTGATCGGGTGGATGCAGGCCTCCGCACCACCCGCCACCACCACGTCGGCCCGGCCGTTCTGGATCATCTGGTAGCCGTTGGCGATGCCCTCGGCACCGGAGGCGCACGCCGACACCGGCGAATGCACGCCGGCCCTGGCCTTGAGGTCGATGCCGACGTGCGCGGCCGGCCCGTTCGGCATCAGCATCGGCACGGTCAGGGGCGAGACCTTCCGGATGCCGTGCTCCTCGAGCAGGTCGTCCATGGCCAGCAGCGTCAGCGGGCCGCCGATGCCGGTGCCGATGGACACGCCGAGCCGATCCGGGTCGACGTCGGTGTGCTCGTCGCTGGGCTGTTCGAAACCGGCGTCCGCCCACGCCTGCCGGGCGGCGATGAGCGCGATCTGCTCACACCGGTCCAGCCGGCGCGCCTGCACGCGCGGCAGCTTCTCCGCCGGATCCTCGGCGAGCGTCGCGCCGATCTTGACCGGCAGGTCGAACCGCTCGACCCAGTCGGCCTCGATCCGCCGGATGCCGCTGCGGCCGGCGAGCAAGCCCTCCCACGTGGACGCGACGTCCCCGCCGAGTGGCGTCGTCGCGCCGATCCCCGTGATCACGACGTCGATGTTGCTCATGCGGAGTCTCCCCGAGGTTCGGCCGAAGAAATTCAGCTCGTGCTTACTTGGCGTTCGCGGCGACGTAGTCCACGGCGTCGCCGACGGTCTTGAGGTTGGCCAGCTCGTCGTCCGGGATCTTGACCCCGAACTTGTCCTCGGCCTGCACCGCGATCTCCACCATCGACAGCGAGTCGATGTCCAGGTCGTCGACGAAGGACTTCTCCAGGCTCACGTCGTCCTGCGAGACGCCCGCGACCTCCTCGACGATCTCCGCGAGGCCGTTGAGGATCTCCTGCTTGTCCGCCACGATGGTGTTTCCTTTCTGAGGGTTCGACACCGGCAGGCCCGTGCCTGCCGGCGATAGTGGTATCACGGGCAGATGACGACCTGTCCGGCGTAGGACAGGCCCGCGCCGAATCCAACCATCAGCACCACGTCACCCGATTTGACGGTGCCCGCTTTCCGCATGTGGTCCAGCGCCATGGGGATCGACGCGGACGAGGTGTTGCCGGAGAACTTGATGTCGTCGGCGACGATCAGGTCCTCCCGCGCGCCCTTGGCGCGCAGGCGCTTGGCGATCGCGTCCACGATCCGCAGGTTCGCCTGGTGCGGGATGAGCACGTCGACGTCCGACGGCTGCAACCCGGCCAGCTCGACCGCCCGCAACGCGATCGGGGCGATCTGCGTGGTCGCCCACCGGAAGACCGACTGGCCCTCCTGGTAGATGTAGCGGTGGTCGCGCATGTAGATGGTGTCGACCAGGTCCCCGGCGCTGCCCCAGGAGACCGGCCCGATGCCCGGCTCGTCCGACGGTCCGACCACCGCGGCGCCCGCGCCGTCCGCGAAGATGATCGCGTTGGCGCGGTCCACCGGGTCGACCACGTCGGTCAGCTTCTCCGCGCCGATCACCAGCACCCGCCCGGCCGAGCCGGCGCGGATCAGGTCGGAGGCGACGCCGAGGCCGTAGCAGAACCCGGCGCACGCGGCGTTGAGGTCGAACGCGCCGGCCGCCTTGACCCCGATCCGGTCGGCGACCTGGCCGGCCGCGTTCGGGATCGGTGACGGCATGGTGCAGTTCGGCACGATCACCGTGTCCACGTCGGCCGGCTGCAGGCCGGCGTCGGCCAGCGCCGCGTTGCCCGCCTTGACCGCCATGTCGACGAGCAGCTCGTCCTTGTCGGCGAACCGGCGCTCGATGATGCCGACCCGGTCCCGGATCCACTGGTCGCTGGTGTCCATGATCTGGGACAGGTCGTCGTTGGTGACGACGCGCTCGGGCTGGTAGCTGCCGACGCCGAGGATGCGGGTGGCGGCCGGGCCCTGCTTCTGGCGTAACACCGGGCTCACAGGATCTCCTTGGCGGCGGGCAGATCGGCGGGGGTCTTCACGGCGACGGTCTGCGTGACCGTGCCCTTGAGCTGGCGCTTGACCAGTCCGGTCAGGGTCCCCGCGGGCGGCAGCTCGACCGTCGTGGTGACGCCCAGCTCGACCAGGCCGTCCATCGTCAGATCCCAGCGGACCGGGCGCGTGACCTGCTTGACCAGCCGCTCCAGGTATTCGGCGCCGCTGGTGACCACGGTGCCGTCGGCGTTGGACAGCAGCGGGCGGACCGGGTCCTTCGGCGTGATGGACGCGGCGTGGGCGCGCAGGGCCTCCTCGGCGGGGGCCATGTACTGGGTGTGGAAGGCGCCGGCGACCTTCAGCGGCCGGACCTTCGTGCCCTCGAGCGGCTCGGCGACGATGCGCTCGATCGCGTCCTTGGCGCCGGAGGCGACGATCTGGCCGGCGCCGTTGCGGTTCGCCGCGACGAGGCCGTGATCCGCCAGCCACGCGACGACCTGGTCCGGGTCGCCCAGCATGACAGCAGCCATCGAGGTCGGCTCGATCGCGCACGCCTTCGCCATCTCGGCGCCCCGCACCGCGGCCAGGGCAACGGCCTCCTCGGGGGTGAGCACGCCGGCCGCGGCCGCGGCCGCCAGCTCGCCGACCGAGTGGCCGGCGACCGGGGCGCCGGACGGGACGTCGCCCAGCGCGTCGAAGGCCAGCAGCGAGAGCGCGACGATCAGCGGCTGCGTGATCGCGGTGTCCTGGATGGTCTCGGCGTCGGCCTCGGTGCCGAGGTGGACCAGGTCGAGCCCGGTCCGCTCCGACCACCGCGCGAGCTTCTCGCGGGTACCGTCGAGTTCGAGCCAGGGGGAGAACATGCCGGGCGCTTGGGAGCCCTGCCCGGGAGCGAGCACTGCTGTCACGCCTTCAAGGGAACATGCTCGCCGGCCGGGGCCGGGATGCCGCTGGTCACCAAGTCGGAGCGGCGATCTTGTAGAAGACCTACAAAGATGGCGCCCGGGTGCCCTCTTCCAGCGGCGATGTGTTGTCGGTTCCGGGCAGGCCGGAAGTGAAACCGGTCACCAGCAGCCTGTGACCGGCGGGTCACCAGAGGCCGCGCGCCCGGGCGAGCCTGCCGACGGTCAGGGCGACCCGCAGTACGAGGGCGTCGCGCGGCTCGGCGGGGTTGCGGCCGGTGAGCTCGGCTGCCCGCCGTAGCCGGTACCGCACCGTGTTGGGGTGCACGAACAGCTTCTTCGCGCACGTCTCCAGCACCCCGCCGGACTCCAGGTACTCGTCCACCGTCTGCAGCATGGTCGGCCCGGCGCTCTCCAGCGGCTGCGCGATCTCCTCGATCAGCAGCCGCTCGGCGTCGGCGTCCCCGGACAGGGCTCGTTCCGGCAGCAGGTCCGACGACCGCACCGGGCGCGGAGCCCCCGGCCAGCCGACCACCGCCCGCAGCCCGGACAACGCCTCGGCGGCGCTGCGGTGCGCTTCGGCGAGGCTGGGCACCGTCGGCCCGGCGACCACCGGCCCCTCGCCGAACGCGCCGGCCAGCTTGCCGAGCACCTCCCGCTGCCGGGCGTCACCGTCGGTCGGTCCGCCGGCCACCACGATCAGCCGGGTCCCCTGGACGCTGAGCAGCACCGGGCGCCCCAGCCGGGCCGCCAGGCGCCGCACCTCGAACACGACGCTCGGCGGGTCGTCCGACGGTGGCCGCCCGGCCAGCACCGTCGCCATCGCCGACGGCTCCCAGCCCAGCGCCGCGGCCCGGGACAGCACCGCTTCCTCGGCGTCGCCGCGCACGATGCCGTCCACGACCAGCGCCTCCAGCCGGGCGTCCCACGCGCCGCGTGCCTCCGCAGCGGCGGCGTAGGAGTTGGCCGTGGCGAACGCGATCTCCCGGCCGTAGCGGAGGATGCCCTCGACCAGCGCGGCGTGCTCCTCGTCGGTGGCGGCGAACTCCGGCAGCTGCTCCTCGAACACCTCCATCGCCAGCCGCACCAGCCCGACGGCCTGCCGCAGGCTGATCCAGCGGGACAGGTCCTCGGGCGCGCCGCGGAACGCCTCGGTGGTGAGCTTGAGCGCCTCCTGCGAATCGCGCAGCCAGTCCACGAACCCCGCCGCGCCGGTCTGGGTGATCAGCAGGATGCTCGCCCGCTGCTCGGCGGGCAGCCGGCCGAACCAGGGCAGCCGCTGCTCCATGGCGGCGACGCTGGCGGAGGCGAGGCGTCCCGAGGCGTGCTCGAGCCTGCGCAGCGTCTTCGCCGAAAGGCCGTGGTGCTTGGCCGGCCGCCTGCCGTTCGTCTGGGTCATCGCGGAACCGACTCTAACCGGCCGTCCGGTAAATGCGAGGCCGCCCGGCGCGTTGCGGTTCTCGCAGCGCCGGGCGGCCTTATCTCCCCGGTCCCCACCGGTAGGTCCAATATGGACCCAGTGGATATTTTCCGCCAGTCTTCTCACTCGATCGTGACAGAAATTTTCCACGGATGTAGCAGGGCTCACTGCGTGTGCCGGAATGCGGGCGGGATGTGGCAGGTTGTGCCGCAGACGGGAGGCGTCATGCACGTTCTGTTGCAGCACGGGTTGTCCGTTTTCGGGCAGTGGATCTCCATCGCGGAGCTGGCCGGCCAGCTGTGCGCGCTGGCCGTCGTCTTCCTCGCGCAGCGCCGCACGCTGTGGACCTGGCCGGTGCAGGTCGGCGCGACTGTGCTGCTGTTCGCCGTCTACGCGTCGGCGCACCTGGGCGGCCTGGCCGCCCGCCAGGTGGCGATCCTGCTGATCTCGGTCTACGGCTGGTGGGCGTGGACGCGGCGGCGCGACCCGGTGTTCGGGGTGATCGTGCGCGGTGGCCGGGGGGTCGAGCGGATCGTCATGGCCGCGGCGTTCGTGGCGGGCACCGTGGTGATGGCGCTGGTGCTCGACGCGCTGCACGCGTCCTGGGCGCCGTGGCCGGACGCGGCGATCTTCGTCGGCACCCTGGTGGCCTTCGCCGCCCAGGGACGCGGGCTGGTCGAGTTCTGGCTGGTGTGGCTCGTCGTCGACGCGATCGGCGTGCCGCTGCAGATCTCCTCCGGGCTGTACTTCTCGGCGGCCGTCTACCTCGTGTTCGCGGTCCTGGTCGTGCACGGCTGGTGGAGCTGGCACCGGGTCAGCGCGCGCGTCGAGCAGCTCACCACGGCGTCCCGCTAGCGCACCGTGACGTGGGCCGGCGTGAGGTCCGTGATCCGCCGCACTCCGAGCAGCTGCATGGTGCGCACGATCTCGCCGCGCAGGATGTCCACGCACCGCTGCACGCCCCGCTCCCCGCCGGCCATCAGCCCGTACAGGTAGGCCCGGCCGACCAGGCACAGCGAGGCGCCCTGCGCCATCGCGGCCACGATGTCGCCGCCGGACAGGATCCCGGTGTCCAGCCACACCTCGGCGTCGCCACCCACCGCGTCCAGCGTCGCCGGCAGTAGTTCCAGCGGGGTGGGTGCCCGGTCGAGCTGGCGGCCGCCGTGGTTGGACAGCACCACCGCGTCCGCGCCGCACTTGACCACCTCCCGCGCGTCGGCGGGGTTCTGGATCCCCTTGACGACCAGCTTGCCCGGCCAGGTCTCGCGGACCCACGCCAGATCGTCGAAGTTCAACGCCGGGTCGAACAGGGAGTTGATCAGCTCCGCGACGGTGCCGTTCCACGACTCGAACGACGCGAACGTCAGCGGCTCGGTGGTCAGCAGGTTGAACCACCACGCCGGGTGCAGGGCGCCGTCGGCGAACGTCCGCAGCGTCAGCGCGGGCGGGATCGTCAGGCCGTTGCGCACGTCCCGCATCCGCGCCCCGCCCACCGGCGTGTCCACCGTCAGCAGCAGCGTGCCGTACCCGTTGTCCCACGCCCGCTGCATCAGCTCCCGGCCCGCACCGTGGTCCCGCCACACGTACAGCTGGAACCACTTCCGTGCCTGCGGGGCCGCACTGGCGACCTGCTCGATCGAGACGGTACCCATCGTCGACAGCACGTACGGGATGCGTTCCCGCTGCGCGACCCGGACCACCGCCCGTTCGCCCTCGTGGTGCATCATCCGCGTGAACCCGGTGGGCGCGAACGCGAACGGCAGCGCCGACCGCTCGCCGAGCACCGGTACGCCGGTGTCCACATCGGACACACCACGCAGCACGCTGGGGTGGAACTCCACTGCGCGGAACGCCTGCCGGGCACGGCGCAGGCTCTCCTCGAGCTCGGCTGCGCCGTCGGCGTAGTCGAACACCGCACGCGGCGTGCGCCGGCGTGCGATCGTGCGCAGATCGGCGATGGTGTGCGCCTTCGCCAGCCGCCGGTCGGTCGGGTTCAGCTCGACCGGCCGGGGCCGCAGGATCCGCTGCAGCTCACGGGGCCGGGGGAGTCGGCGTCGCGTCATGGGACGACATCCTCGCGCACCGCGCCGTGACGGCCACCCCCGGTGCGGGGGCGGCCGTCACGGTCACGGGCGGATCAGGCGTTGCCGGCGTCGGTCAGCTGCGGACCCGCCGCGGTCACGTCGTCGATCCGGTACTTGCGCGCGGCCTCGACCACCTTGTCCTGCGCGACCTCGCCACGCTTGGCGAGCGCCGCCAGCGTGGCGACCGTGATCGACTCGGCGTCGACCAGGAAGTACCGCCGCGCCGCCGGACGCGTGTCGGAGAACCCGAACCCGTCGGTGCCCAGGGTGACCATGTCGGTCGGCACCCACGGGCGGATCAGGTCGGGTACCGCCCGCATCCAGTCCGATACCGCCACGACCGGGCCGGTCGCGCCGGACAGGGCCTGCGTCACGTACGGCACGCGCGGCTCGTCCGCCGGGTGCAGCAGGTTGTCCCGGTCGACCGCGACCGCCTCCCGGCGCAGCTCCGACCACGACGTCGCGGACCACACGGCCGCGCGCACGCCCCACTCCTCGGCCAGCATCTGCTGCGCCTTGAGCGCGTCCGGCATCGTCACGCCGGACACCAGGATCTGCGCCTCGGGACCGTCGCCCGCCGGCGCCTCCGCGTAGCGGTAGAGACCCTTGAGCAGGCCCGCCACGTCGAGGTTCTCCGGCTCGGCCGGCTGCCGGTACGGCTCGTTGTAGATCGTGATGTAGTAGAACACGTTCTCGCCGTTGCCGTCCGGGCCGCCCTCGCCGTACATCCGGCGCAGGCCGTCCCGCACGATGTGGGCGATCTCGAACGACCACGCCGGGTCGTAGGCCACCACGGCCGGGTTGGTGTGCGCCAGCAGCAGCGAATGCCCGTCCGCGTGCTGCAGGCCCTCACCGGTCAGTGTGGTGCGGCCGGCGGTGGCGCCGAGCACGAACCCGCGCGCCATCTGGTCCGCGGCGGCCCACAGGCCGTCGCCGGTGCGCTGGAACCCGAACATCGAGTAGAAGATGTAGATCGGGATCATCGGCTCGCCGTGCGTGGCGTAGGACGTGCCCACCGCCGTGAACGACGACGTCGACCCGGCCTCGTTGATGCCCTCGTGCAGCAGCTGGCCGTGCTCGGACTCCTTGTAGGCCAGCATCAGGCTCGCGTCCACCGACGTGTAGCTCTGCCCGTGCGGGTTGTAGATCTTCGCCGTCGGGAACATCGAGTCCAGGCCGAAGGTGCGGGCCTCGTCCGGGATGATCGGCACGATCCGGTGCCCGATCTCGCCGTCCTTGGCCAGCTCGCGGACCAGCCGGACGAACGCCATCGTGGTGGCGACCTCCTGCTTGCCCGAGCCCTTGCGCACCGCCTCGTACACCTTGTCGCCCGGCAGCACCAGCGACTTCGCCCGGTTGCGCCGCTCCGGCACGAACCCGCCGAGCGTCTTGCGGCGCCCGATCATGTACTGGATCTCCGGCGAGTCCGGGCCCGGGTGGTAGTACGGCGGCAGCTTCGGATCGCGCTCCAGCTCTTCGTCGCTGATCGGGATGCGCTGCGCGTCCCGGAACAGCTTCAGGTCGTCGAGCGTGAGCTTCTTCATCTGGTGCGTGGCGTTGCGGCCCTCGAACGTCGGGCCCAGGCCGTAACCCTTGATGGTGTGCGCCAGGATCACCGTCGGCTGGCCGTGGTTCTCCATCGCGGCCTTGTACGCCGCGTACACCTTGCGGTAGTCGTGGCCACCCCGCTTGAGGTTCCAGATCTCCGCGTCGGTCAGGTCCTTGACGAGGTCCTTCGTCCGCGGGTCGCGGCCGAAGAAGTGCTCGCGCACGTAGGCGCCGTCGTTGGCCTTGTACGTCTGGTAGTCACCGTCGGGGGTGACGTTCATCAGGTTGACCAGCGCGCCGTCGCGGTCGGCGTGCAGCAGCGCGTCCCACTCGCGGCCCCAGATGACCTTGATCACGTTCCAGCCCGCGCCGCGGAAGTACGCCTCGAGCTCCTGGATGATCTTGCCGTTGCCGCGCACCGGCCCGTCCAGCCGCTGCAGGTTGCAGTTGATGACGAACGTGAGGTTGTCCAGGCCCTCGCCCGCCGCGACGTGGATCAGGCCGCGCGACTCCGCCTCGTCCATCTCGCCGTCGCCGAGGAACGCCCAGACGTGCTGGTCGGAGGTGTCCTTGATACCGCGGTCGCGCAGGTACCGGTTGAACCGGGCCTGGTAGATCGCGTTCATCGGGCCGAGGCCCATGGACACGGTCGGGTACTCCCAGAACGACGGCATCAGGCGCGGGTGCGGGTACGACGGCAGCCCGCCGCCCTCGCCCGCGTGCGACATCTCCTGGCGGAAGCCGTCGAGCTGCGACTCGGTGAGCCGGCCCTCCAGGTACGCCCTGGCGTAGATGCCGGGCGAGGCGTGACCCTGGATGAACACCTGGTCACCGCCGCCGGAGTGGTCCTTGCCGCGGAAGAAGTGGTTGAAGCCGACCTCGTACAGCGCGGCCGAGGACGCGTAGGTCGAGATGTGCCCGCCCACGCTGACCCCGGGCCGCTGCGCCCGGTGGACCATGATCGCGGCGTTCCACCGGATGTAGGCCCGGTACCGGCGCTCGATCTCCTCGTCGCCGGGGAACCACGGTTCGTTCTCCGTGGGGATGGTGTTGACGTAGTCCGTCGCGGTCAGCGGCGGGACACCGACGTTGCGCTCACGGGCGCGTTCCAGGATCCGCAGCATCAGGTATCGAGCCCGCTGCTGGCCGCCCCGGGCGAGTGCCTCGTCGAACGAGTCGAGCCATTCGGCGGTCTCCTCCGGGTCGATGTCGGGCAGGTGGGCCGCCAATCCGTCGCGGATGACGCGGACCCGGGCCGGGGCCCGATCGCTGCTGGCTCCGTTGCCTGCGGCCTGGTGGTTCTGGGGGGCCAAGGGATCTCCTCGCCGGTCGTCACTTTCGAGTACGGGACACGGGTGCCTCTGGTGGCCGTGTCCTCTCTGTCATGGTCGTTCGATCCGAGCTTCCCGTCATCGCTACTGAGCGGTAACGTTCACCTAGTTCCGCGCGCGCACGCGCGCGCGTTATCTCTACCCTAGGCCAGGTGTCCCCGGAGGGGTTCCCGAGAGGGTCGTTTTGCGGTCGCGGACACGTCCCGGCGGGCCCTACGCTGCGCTACGAGTTGACAGAGATCCGGTGTGGACGGTTGCGCCGGAGCCGCCGGACGTGTTCGCTACACCCATCCGTATGTCGGGTGCGGCGGCGTCCTGCCGCCCGCGTCGTGAGTTGGAGGAGTGACAGCAGTGGTCGCCGCTGGAGACGCTGAGCACAGCAGCGTCGCCGAGAGGCTTGGCATCAAGCCGGACATGGTGGTTCAGGAGATCGGGTGGGACGAGGACGTCGACGACGACCTGCGTGCCGCGATCGAAGAACATATCGGCGGCGATCTCCTCGACGAGGACGCCGACGAGGTCATCGACGTGGTCCTGCTGTGGTGGCGGGAGGACGACGGGGACCTGGTCGACGCGATCATGGACGCGCGGTCGCCCCTCGACGAGAACGGTTTCATCTGGGTGCTCACCCCCAAGACGGGGCAGCCCGGGCACGTGGAGCCGAGCGAGATCGCCGAGGCGGTGCCCACCGTCGGCCTCGCCCAGACCTCGAACATCAGCGTCGGGCCGAACTGGTCCGGCACCAAGCTGGTGCCGCCGAAGTCCAAGTCGAAGCAGCGCTGAGAAGCCGCACGCTAAGGTGGGCGTGCGGCAAGCGCAACGTTGGCGATGGGAAGGTGCTTCGATGGCGATCGAGGTCGGTTCAGTTGCTCCGGACTTCACCCTGAACGACTACAACAAGCAGCCGGTCACGCTGTCGTCGTTCCGTGGCGACAAGCCGGTGCTGCTGGTCTTCTACCCGTTCGCGTTCAGCGGGATCTGCCAGGGCGAGCTCTGCCAGCTGCGCGACGAGTTCGCCGAGTACGACGGCCAGGGCGTGCAGGTGCTGGGGGTGTCGGTGGACACACCGTTCTCGCTCAAGGCGTGGGCCGAGCAGCAGGGTTACCAGTTCCCGCTGCTGTCGGACTTCTGGCCGCACGGTGAGGTGGCCAAGCTCTACGGCGTGTTCAACGAGGGCGCCGGCCTGGCCAACCGCGGCACCTTCCTGATCGACAAGGACGGCGTGGTGCGCTTCGCCGAGGTGAACCAGCCGGGTGAGCCGCGCGACCAGCTCGCCTGGAAGCGTGCGGTGGCCGAGCTGCCGGAATGATGCTCGCACCGGCGGGGTCCCTCGGGGCGCCGCCGGTCCGGGGCGCATAGCTCAGCGGAAGAGCACCTCCCTTACAAGGAGGGGGTCGCAGGTTCGAACCCTGCTGCGCCCACCCGTCCGGCCGCGCCGGTCGCGCGGAAAACCCGGTGCTCGCGGCGTTTCGTGCTGACAGACTGCGTGCCGTGGACCGTGACCTGATCTCGCGCCTCGCGCATGCCGATCACCCCGTCGCCGCACCGCTCGGTGACGAATCCGTGACCAGGCTGCTGGCCAGGGGCCTGCCGCGTCTGGACGCGCGCATCCTCGACCTCGGTTGTGGCGGCGGGGAGTGGCTGCTGCGTGCGCTCGAACTGCGCCCGCAGGCCCGGGGTGAGGGTGTCGACCTCTCCGCCGTCGCTCTCGAGCACGCTCGCCGGGAAGCCGAGCGGCGTGGCCTCGCCGACCGGCTGACCGTCCACCACTTGGACGCCGCCGAGTTCACCGGCCCGCCCGCGGATCTCGTCCTCTGCGTCGGCTCCACCCACGCGTTCGGCGGTCTGCTGCCGGCCCTCGCGGCGGCCCGGAAGCTGCTCGCGCCCGGTGGGCGGGTCATCGTGGGCGACGGGTACTGGGAACAGGAACCGAGCGCGGAGGCCGTCGAGCTGCTCGGCGACCTCGCGGACCTGCCCACCACCGTCGACATGGTGACCGCCGACGGCTGGGTGCCGGTCTACGGGCACCTCAGCACCCGGCACGAGCTGGACGACTACGAGTGGAACTGGAGCGGCTCCCTCGCCGAGCGGGCGCCCGACCAGCTCGCCACGGCGACCGAGCACCGGGACGAGTGGTTGCGTGGCTACCGGCACTGCTTCGGGTTCCTCACCCTCGTGCTCACACCCGTAGCGCGACGCTGAGCGGCACGCCGCGGATGACGGCCGGGTTCGCGAGCAGTGCCCAGACCATCGGCCCCTTTTCCGCCGCCCACGGTCCTGGTAATTGTTTTCCGGATCGGGCATCGGATTGTGGGAGGTCGACGGGTGGCTACCTCGAGGCGGGATTTCCTCCGTGCTGCCGCGCTGGTCGGCGCCTCCGCCGTGGCGGCACCGGCGGTACCCGCGAGCGCGGATCCCGGCGGTGCGGCACCGGGCGGCCCGGGCGCCGACACCACGTTCACCCCCGCCGACAAGCTGGGTTTCGGCACCGCGCGGTCGGCGAGCCCGGTCTGGTTCACGCTCGAGGGTGGCCGGCTCGCCGAGGTGTACCACCCGGACCTGAGCACGCCGGCGAGCCGGGAGACGCAGATCGTCGTCACCGACGGCCAGTCCTTTGTGGAGCGCGTGTCGGACGTCGAGCACCGCACGGAACTCCCGGACGAGGAGGTGCCCGCGTACCGGCAGACCGCGCGCGGCACCGGGTGGACGCTGACCACCCGGTACGTGACGGATCCGGACCGGGACACGGTGCTCGTTGATGTCGAGTTCCGGTCACGCCGGCCGCTGCGGGTGTACGTGCTGTACGATCCGGCGCTCGGCGGTGACGGCACCACCGACCACGCCTTTCCGCAGGCCGGTGCGCTCGTGGCGGCGAACGGCAGCAGCGCCGGCGCCCTGATGGCGGGCGGCGGGTTCAGCGAGTCGACCGTCGGCTACGCCGGGGTCAACGACGGGTGGACCGAGCTGGTCGCCGGCGGCGGCCGGCTGGCGCACCACTACGCGACGGCCGGGCCCGGCAACGTCGTTCAGCTCGGCCGGTTGCGGCTCGACGGCCTGACCCGCACCCGGGAGCTGATCGCCCTCGGCTTCGGCGCGGACGCCGACCACGCGGTGCGCGCCGCGCGGGCCTCGCTGGCCCGCGGATTCGGCCCCACCGCGTCGGCGTACGCCTCGGGGTGGCGGCACTACCTGGCCGGGTTGCCCGGGCCGCCCGCCGACGCGGACCGGCGCGTCTACCTGACCTCGGTGGTGGTGCTGGCCGCGAGTGAGGACAAGCGCAACCCGGGTGCGTTCATCGCGTCACCGTCGATGCCGTGGGCGTTCGGATTCGACCGGGCGGTGGCGCCCCGGTACGGGTCCTACCACCTGGTGTGGCCGCGGGACCTGTACCAGATCGCCACCGGGCTGCTCGCCGCCGGCGACCGGGCGGCCGCGGAACGCGCGCTGGACTACCTGCTGCGGGTGCAGCAGTCGGACGGGCACTGGCCGCAGAACACCACTGTGGACGGCACGCCGTTCTGGACCTCGGTCCAGCTCGACGAGACCGCCGCGCCGATGCTGCTGGCGTGGCTGCTCGACCGAGATGATCCGGCCACAGTGGACAGTCTCGCGCGCGGTGGCGATTTCCTGTTGTCCGACACGGGGGACGGGCACGCCTCGCCGTACACCGAGCAGGAGCGGTGGGAGGAGCAGAGCGGCTATTCCCCGTCCACGATCGCGTCGGTTATCGCCGGGCTGGTGTGCCTGGCCGACCTGATGCACCGGGCCGGGCGTGACCCGTCGCGGTTCCTCGCCGCGGCAGACCGGTGGCGGGCCGCGGTGGACGGCTGGACGGTGACCGGCAACGGGCCGTACTCGCCTCGCCCGTACTTCCTGCGGCTGACGAAGGACGGCAACCCCAACGCCGGGACGGCGTACCACCTGGGCAACAACAACCCCGGCACGACCGACCAGCGGGCCGTGGTGGACGCCGGTTTCCTCGAGCTGGTGCGGCTGGGTGTGCGGCAGGCGCAGGACCCGGTGGTGCTGAACTCGCTGGCGGTGGTGGACGCGCGGATCTCCACGCTGACGCCGTCGGGCCGGCACTGGCACCGCTACTCCGGCGACGGATACGGCGAACAGGCCGACGGCCGGCCGTGGAACGTGAACCGGCCGGACGTGGTGCGGACCTACGGCCGGTTGTGGCCGATCTTCGCCGGTGAGCGCGGCGAGTACGAACTGCTGGCCGGCAACCGCGACGCGGCCCGCGGAAGGCTGCGGGACATCGCCGCCTGCGCCGGCGAGACCGGGTTGCTGCCGGAACAGGTGTGGGACACGAACCCGCCCTACCCGGCCGTGCGACCGGGCACGCCGACCGCCTCGGCCACCCCGCTGGCCTGGACGCACGCCCAATACCTGCGGCTGGCGTGGTCGGTGGCGCGGGGGAGACCCGTGGAGTACCCCGACGTGGTGGCGACGCGCTATCTGACGGGCTGAGCGGCGAGCGGTCTACAGCTGCACGCCCCAGCACCGCGCGCGAACCTCCCGACCGCGCAACCGCTTACGCCCCACCCTCGGAACACCTGCACCGCAACGGAACCACTCACGCACAGACCTCCCCCACCGCGAAGCGGCAAAAAGATCACAAGAGTCCTCGCCGGACGGGTAGGCTCCGGGACGACCAAGGGTGCCTGGCGTCGCCTTGGCGGGGTGGTTCGCTGGGGCTGGCTTCGTGCTGTCTGTCGGAGGGTGGGCGGGTGCGGGAACGGGCGTTGGCGGCGTTGGCGGGGCTGGCGATCGGGGATGCGCTGGGCATGCCGACCGAGGGCAAATCGCCCGCGGAGATCGAACCGGTGACCGGCTTCGCGGCTGCCCGGGGCCTTCCGGCGGGTGCGGTCACCGACGACACCCAGCAGAGCGTCATCGTGGCTCGCCTGTTGATCGACGGCGGTGGCCGCATCGATCCGCACCGGTTCGCCGGGGCGCTGCTGGCCTGGGAACGGGATCTGCGCGGCCGCGGTGTCCACGGCTTGCTCGGGCCCTCCACCCGTGCCGCGCTGAACGCCGTCGCGGCGGGTGAACCCCTGGAGCGCGCCGGCCGGTACGGTGCCACCAACGGCGCGGCCATGCGCATCACGCCCGTCGGGATCGCCACGCCGCCCGACCTGGAGCTCCTCGTCGAGCGGGTGGTCGAGGCCAGCTGGGTCACCCACCACACCGGCGTCGCCCTGGCGGGGGCCGCCGCGGTCGCCGCCGCCGTGAGCGCGGGGATCGACGGGGCGGCCCTGCCGGACGCGATCGACGTCGCCATCGCCGCCGCCGAACTCGCCGCGCAGCGCGGGAACTGGGTCGCCGCCGCGGACGTCGCCGCCCGCATCCGCTGGGCACGCGACCTCGATCCCGCGCGCATCGCCACGGTGATCGGCACCAGCGTCGCCACCCAGGAATCGGTGCCCGCCGCCTTCGCGGTGCTCGCGCACGCCGACGACCCTTGGCACGCCTGCTGCACCGCGGCGAGCCTGGGCGGCGACACCGACACGATCGCCGCGATGGCCGGTGCCATCGCAGGAGCCTGCACCGGAGCCGGCGCCTTCCCCGAGGACGCCGTCCGCACGGTCACCGAGGTCAACGATCTCCCGCTACCCGAGCTGGCCGACGGCCTGCTGGAACTGCGTACCGGAACCCGCTGAGCGGTCACCCGTCCGCGCCACCACGTCCGCGGCCTCCGCCGCCCCGCCGCACGTCCGCACGATCTCCCGCATGCCACGCACGTTCTCCGCGATCCCGGCGTCCGACGACACCCGCAGCACCGCGTTGTGCAGCGCCTGCACCGTGACGTCCGCCCGGTCCAGCGTGACCCCCAGGCCCAGCTCCGTCAGCCGCGCCGCGTTCAGCCGCTGCTCCGCCATCTGCGGCACCGCGACCATCGGGACGCCGTGGTACAGCGCCTCCAGCACGCTGCCCATCCCCGCGTGCGTGACGAACGCCGACGCCATGGCCAGCACGTCCAGCTGCGGCACCATCGCCGCGATCTCCACGTCGTCCGGCACCGGCCCGAGCGCGGCCGGGTCCACGTGCCGGCCGATCGCCATGACCGTGTGCCAGCCCAGCCCGGCCGCCATGTCCAGACACGCCCGGAAGAACCCCGGCTGGTCGGTGAAACACGAGCCGAGCGAGACCAACAGCACCGGCTTGCCCCCCGGAGCCCGCCAGCGGCCCTGGAAGGACCGGTCGCCCAGCGCCGGACCGGTGAAGGTGTGCTCCGGCCCGAGCAGTTCCGGTGACATCTGGAACGCCCGCGGCACGAACACCACCTTCGGATCGGCGGTGGCCTGAAACTGTTCGACCGAGCACCCCAGCCCGTGGGTGTCGAGAAATCGCTGGAACCTCTGGTACACCGGCAGTTCCGACAGGCTCGTCACCCCGAACGCGACCTGCTCCCAGCCCGGGAACAGCGCGTGCGTCGGCGACAGCTGCACCATCGGCACACCCAGCTTGAGTGCCAGCACCTTTCCCGCGAACGCGACGAAGTCGTAGACGATCACGTCGGGCACGTCACCGGCGATCGCGGCCTCCAGCACGGGGAGCGCGGCCTGCGCCTCCCGGTGGTACACCTCCACGCCGGCCATCAGGTCCTCCGGCGGTGGCCCGCCGTCGCGCACTCCGGGCAGCACCACGGGTTCCGCGCCCACCACGCGTACCTGCGGGACGAACTCCGCGCCCACCGCGTAGGTCACCCGCCACCCGCGGGCGACCAGCTCGGCCACCACCGCGAGGGTCGGGTTGACGTGCCCGTGGTCCGCGACGTTGACGAACAGGGCGTGCTTCACCGCGCCACCCCGCCAGCCACGTGCTCGACCGGCGTGCAGTAGGGCAAGCCGGACAGCGTCTCGCCGCGGAAGAACCGGAGCGCGAGGTCCACGATCTCGGCGGGTCGTTCCAGGTGCACCAAGTGGTCGGCGCCGCGGATCGCGGTGAAGCGCGCGTCCGCGCAGCGGGCGGCAGCGGCGCGGCTCAGCCGCGGCGTGGTCAGCGGATCGTGCTCACCCGTGGTGACCAGAACCGGGACGGGGAGCACCGCACCGTCGTCACCGGCGTGGTCCAGCAGCCGCCGGGTGTTGTCCAGGTACTTCGCGACGTCGGCGCCGGTCATCGCGCCCACCAGCCCGGTGAGGCACCGGCGCACCGCGGCCTGGCGCTGCACGCCCGCCTCGCGGCTGAGCATCAGATCCAGCACCTCGGTCGTGAACTCGTCGTGCCGCCCCTGCTCGGCCAGTTCCACGCTGCGCGCGATGCGCTCCCGCAAGGGACCGGTCACGTGCGTCATCGTGCCGACCAGCAGCACGCGGCGCACCCGGTCGGGCCGCAGCTGCGCCCACCGGTGCGCGACACCGGTGCCGTAGGAGGCGCCGACGAGGTGCACCGGGCCGGGCGCGACGTGGTCGAGGAGGTGGTCGAGCGCGTCGGCCAGGAAGTCCACCCCGTACTCCGGCGGCAGCCGGTCCGCGGTGCCCCAGCCGGGCAGGTCGGCGGTGATCACGTCGGCGTGGCCGAGCAGATCGCGTTCCACGCGCCCCCAGGCGTCCTTGCGCTGGAACGCGCCGCCGACCAGGACGACCGGCTCGAGCCCGCCGCCCGATCCGTGCACCTTCCTGCCCTCGTAGGTGAATCCGCCGAACGTGAGCGGGACGATCTCCTGCCGGGTGGTCATTGCCGTCACAAGCATCTTCCTCGGTCGTGGTCGCGGCACGCCACGAAACCACGCCGTCGCTCGTTCTCGCGCCGCGGAAACCCGATGGAGCCAACATCTCCACACGCACGTGTGACCGGTGCCCGAGCCCCCGGGGACCGCTGTGTGCTACGCCGGCACCACCAACCCCCGACATCAGCAACCGGGTGACCTGGCGGAAGTGGTGCGCGGGCGGGCCGCGCGGACCGGTGCCGGCGCGGCCCGGGGCGTCAGTCCGCGAGGCTGAGGCCGGCGAGCTGGGCGCGGCTCGTGACGCCGAGCTTGGGGAACGCCCGGTAGAGGTGGTAGCTCACCGTTTTCGGACTCAGGAACAGTTGCCCGGCTATTTCCCGGTTGCTCATGCCGGTCGCCGCCAGGCGGGTGATCCGCAGTTCCTGCGGCGAAAGCGGTGGCGCCGGGTCACGGCCGGGCCGCGGGGAAATGCTGGCGCCGGCGGCGCGCAGTTCGGCACGGGCGCGGTCGGCCCACGGCGTCGCGCGAAGCCGTTCGAAGGTTGACAAGGCGGTGCGGAGGTGGAGCTGGGCATCGGTCTTGTGGCGCTCGCGGCGCAGCCGCTCGCCGAAGAGGAGGTGGGTGCGGGCGGCCTCCCACGGCCGGCCGGTGTCGGCGTGCAGGCGAACGGCCGTGCGGAACATTTCGTGCGCCTTGGGCCAGTCCTGTTCCATGAGCGCCCGGCAGCGGTGCAGCACCGCATCGGCCCAGCCGAGCCCGGATGCCTCGGCCCAGGCGGTGATCTGCTCCAGCGCCGCGCGCGCCGAGCGGTCGTGACCGCCGAGACGGGAGGCGGCTTCGATGCGGTCCGGGGCGTAGTAGACGCTCTGGATCTGGCGGCGGACCGGGCCCTCCTGGGCATGCTCGAGCCGTTCGAGCGCCTCCGCGAACCTGCCCCGGCCAAGATCGGCGAGGGCAAGGGCCCACTCGGCCCACGCCAGGCTGTTCACGATGCCGGTGGTGTCGAAGTGGTCGTGGCAGTGGGCGGCGAGTTCGGCGCAACGGTCGTATTCGCCGCGCACCGCGCAGATCCAGGCGAGCATCCCCTCGAGGTAGCCGGCCCGGTTGGGCTGGCCGGTGTCCGCGGCGATCCGCAGCCCGTCGGCCGCCGACGCTTCGGCGTCCCGGAACTTGCCGAGGTAGAGCTCGGATGCGGTGAGGGTGAGGTGTACCAGCGGTAGCCACCCGATCTCGCCGCGCGAGCGGCACTCGGCGGCGACGGCCAGGGAGATCTCCCGTCCGGCCTCGAAGTCGCCGACCAGGCCGGCGACGAAGGCGGCGTTGACCCGCAGGTCCGGACTGCTGGAGGACTTGCGGCCGTGGTCCACGAGGGCGCGCATGGTCGACAACGCCGCCGCCGGGCCACGTTCGAGGAACTCCGCCGCGCCGTACACCGCGGCAGCGGCGGGCCCCAGCCCGTGCTCGGGGTGCGGTCCCAGTTCGCGCAGCCGGTCCGCGGCGGCCCGCAGCCGGCCGGCGTCGCTGAGCTGCCACGCGTTGCGCGCCGCGTCGACCAGCAGGAGACCGGCCTCGGCACGGTCCTGGGCGGTGTTGCCTCCGGCGATGGTGCCGGCGGCGGCCAGCAGCAGCTCGTGCGCGGTACCGGGGTCGCCGTCGTCGAAGGCGGTGCGGGCGCGCAGGGCTTGTGCCCGTGCCCGTGTTCGGGGATCGTCGGTCAGCCGGGCGGCCGTGTCGAGCAGTGAGCCCGCCCTCGGGCCCAGACCGGCGTCCACGGCGGCCCTGGCGGCCGCGATCAGCCGGCGGGCACGCCGGCCCGGGTCGGCGGTGAGCTCGGCCGCACGCTCCAGCGCGGGTGCGGCGGCCTCGTGTCCATTGCGTTCCCTGGACCGGGCGGCGCTCTCCTCGAGGGCCAGCGCCGCCTGTTCGTCGGGGCCTGTCGCGGCGGCGGCCAGGTGCCAGGCGCGGCGGTCCGGCCGGTCGGTGAGCACAGCCGCGAGCGCGCGGTGCGCCGCTAGGCGCTCCTCGAAGGTGACGGCGCGCAGTGCGGCGCCACGCATGAGCGGGTGCGCGAAGGAGACGCGCCCGCCGGCGATCCGTACCAATCCGGCCCGTTCCGCGGCATCCGGTGCCCCGGCGTCAGCGCCGAGTCGCGCACTGGCGGCGAGGACCGTCGTGAGATCGCCGTCGTCCTCGGCCGCAACGACCAGCAGCCAGGTACGGGCTTGCGACGGCAACTCGGCGATCCGCGCGGCGTACGCGTCCTGGATGCGGCGCGGCAGCGGCAGCGGTTCGAAGGCCCGGGAATGGTCCGCCACGGTGCTGGGCAGTTCGACGAGGGCGAGCGGGTTGCCCGCGCTCTCGTCGAGGACCCGGCGCCGCAGCGGAGGGGTGAGCCCCGGCGCGTGCTCGGCCAGCACATCCCGGGCACTGTCGTCGTCGAGCCCGGCGAGCCGTAGCTCGGGCAGACCCGCCGCGTCGAAGCCGTCCCTGGCGGCCAGGACGAGGGCGATGCCCTCGGCGTGCAGGCGCCGGGCCGCGAACAACAGCGCGCGAGCCGAGCTGTGGTCGAGCCAGTGCGCGTCGTCGACCAGGCACAGCAGGGGACCGTCGGCGGCGAGCTCGGACAGCAGGGACAGCACGGCGAGGCCGACCATGAGCTGGTCGCCGCCGCCCTCCCGCGCGAGGCCGAACGCCTGCTTGAGGGCGGCTGTCTGCGGGGCGGGCAGCGCGTCGATCCGGTTCAGCGCGGGATGCAGGAGCATGTGCAGCGAGGCGTACGGCAACTCCGCCTCGGTCTCGAACCCAGCGGCCTGGACCACCGTCATGCCGTGGGTGTCGCGGGCTTGCGCGGCGGCGTAGGACAAGAGCGCGGTCTTGCCGATGCCCGGATCTCCCCGGAGCACCAGCGTGCCGCTGGACCCAGCCGACGCGGCGGCGAGGAGGGTGTCGAGCCTTGCCTGTTCGGGCCCCCTGCCGTGCAGCGGCGTCACCTCGGAGTTCCCTTCTGTCCAGTCCGGATCCTAGTCGGTTGTCCGGTACCGGCCGGACGACGGTCTTCCTAATGTCCCCTGGTAGGGGCGGTCGCCCCGGCCCAAACGAGCAGGACGGACCAGACCGTGATGACGATGATGACCGATACCGGCACCTCGGTGAAGCTGGAGGCGGTGACCCGTAGCTACCGGGGTGACGGCGGCGAGGTGACCGCATTGGACGACGTGTCGGTCACCTTCGGGCATGGGACGTTCACCGCGGTGATGGGTCCGTCGGGCTCGGGAAAGTCGACGCTGCTGCAGTGTGCCGCCGGCCTCGACCGTCCGAACTCCGGCCGGGTGTTCCTCGGCGGGACGGACCTCACCGCGCTGAGCGAGCGGAAGCTGACCCAGCTGCGCCGCGACAAGGTCGGCTTCGTCTTCCAGCAGTTCAACCTGATGCCCTCGCTTACCGCGGAGCAGAACGTCGCGCTGCCGCTGCGGCTGGCAGGTCGGCGGCCCGATCCCGATCTCCTGCGCCAGGGGCTGGCGTCCGTCGGGCTCGAGGACCGGCGCGGGCACCGTCCGGCGCAACTGTCCGGTGGCCAGCAGCAGCGGGTGGCGATCGCCAGGGCACTGGTCACCCGGCCCGCGGTGTTGTTCGCGGACGAACCGACCGGCGCGCTCGACACGGCGACCGGGCGCGACGTACTGCACTTGCTGCGCACGCTCGTCGACCGGCACGCCCAGACCCTGGTGATGGTCACCCACGACCCGGTGGCAGCTGCGTACGCGGACCGGGTCGTCTTCCTCGCCGACGGCCAGATCCGCGACGAACTGGTCGATCCCGATCCGCGCTCGGTGATGTCGCGGATGGTGCTGCTGGAGGCGTCGTGCTGACCATCGCGCTCAGTACCCTGCGCACCCGCTGGGTGTCCTTCGTAGGGTGCTTCTTCGCTCTGTTTCTCGGCGCTGGGCTGATCGCCGTGACCGGGCAGGTGCTTGCCAGCACGGTCACCACCGCTGACCGGGCGCCGCAGCGGTACGCCGCGGCACCGGTGGTGGTCGTACCCGGCGAGCTGACCGGACTGCCTCCGATCGCGGGGCAGCCCTCGCGGCCCGCGGAGCCGCGAGGGCTGCCCGCGGTCCTCGCGGCCGAGTTCCCGGACGCCGTGATCGACCGGGTCTTCCCCGCCGCGCTGGCCGGCGGTCCGCCGGCGACCGGGCGGCCGTGGTCTGCGGCGCGCGCCGCACCGCACCAGCTCACCGCCGGACGCCCGCCGGCCGTGGACGGCGAGATCGCGGCGAGCGTGTCGGCCCGCCAGGGAGTCACCCTCGGCGAACGGGTGCGGATCGTCACCGCGGGCGGTGCACAGACGTACACGGTCGTCGGCCTCACCTCAGCCGGCCCACAGGACACCCTGTTCTTCACCGACGCACGGGCCGCGGCGCTGTCGCCGAGAATCGACGCGCTGGCGCTGTGGCAACCGGCCGACGCCGTACGGGCCGTGGTCGGCGACCGCGGCCAGATCCTCACCGGCCAGGACCGGGCACTGGCCGACCCGACCAGGCACGACGACGACCGGGCGCGGAACAACGCCAACACCATCGCGGGTATCGCGGGTGGCTTCGCGGCGTTCGTGGCGATCTTCGTCGTGTCCTCGACGTTCGCGTTCACCGTGGTGCAGCGCCTGCGGGAGTTCGCGCTGCTGCGCACTGTCGGGGCAACCCGGCGCCAGGTGCGCCGGATGGTGCTCGCCGAGGCCGGGGCCGTCGCGGTCGTCGCGTCCGCACTGGGTGCGGTGGTCGGGCCCCTCGCCACCGGGTGGGCGCTGGACGGCCTGATCAGCCATGGCATGGCCCCGGCCTGGACCGTGGTGAGCCACTCGGCCGTCCCCGCGCTGGTGGCGTTCCCGGCCGGTGTTCTCGTCGCGCTGCTCGGCGCGGCCGCCGCGGCGTGGCGTGCCTCGCGCGTCGCCCCGGTTGAGGCGATGCGCCAGGCGGCGGCCGAGACGAGGCCGATGACACCGGTGCGCTGGCTGCTCGGTGTTGCCGCGCTCCTGGGCGGAATCATCAGCATGGCCGTCAACGCGGGGTTCGACCCCGAGTCGGCGGCCAAGAACAAGACGGCGATGCCGATCGTCATGCTGCTCGTCGCCGGCGTCAGCCTCCTCGCTCCGGTCGTGGTGCGGCCCGTCACCCGGGTACTGGCCAGACCGCTCGAGCGGCTGCGCGGCGCCACCGGCATGGTGGTGGCCGGTTCCGCCCTCACCTCCGCCCGGCAGACAGCCGCGGCCGCGGGGCCGGTGCTGGTGATGGTCGCGCTGGCCGTGTCACTGCTCGGCGGAGCCGCGACCGGCGACGCGGCGGACACCACCCGGCAGACCGCACCCGTGCGGGCCGAGTACCTCGTCCTGCCCACGACGGACGCGGGCCTCGACCGGGAGCTCGTCGGACGGCTGCGGACCATCCCCGGGGTCGACGTCGCCACCTCCACGCCGACCAGCGTGTACACCGCGGAAGGCCAGGACACCGTGCTGATCCAGCGCCCGGTCGAGGTCGTCGAGCCGGGTACCTTTCCGTCCGCCGTCCGGATCGCCCTGGCGGAAGGCTCGTTCTCCGCGCTCGACGAGCACGGGATCGTGGTCTCCGCCGACTGGGAGCGGGGCCTCGGCGAGAGCCTGCGTCTCCGCCGCGCCGACGGCTCCGCGACCACGCTCACCGTGGTCGGCGTGCTCGCCGCGGGAGCCAGCGCTGACGCCTACATCGCGCCGCCGGCCGTGGACCCCCCGGCCGCTCTGCCCAGCGTCGCCTACGTGAAGCTCCACGACGGCGCCCCGGGCGCGGCCGTCGAGGAGGCATTGCGCGGGGCGACCGAGGGGCACAACGCCCAGGTGGTGTCCCGCTCGGTGTGGGCCGACAGCCTTGCGGCTCACCGGGGCTCGGCGAGCAGGCTCGGACTGCTGGCCGTGCTCGGCGTCATCCTCGCGTACACCGCCATCGCGCTGGTCAACATCGCGCTGATGGCAGCGGCCCAACGGGCGCCGGAACGCCGGGCACTGCGTCTCGCCGGTGCCCGCCAATCCCAGGTGTTGCGCTTCGTCGCGGCGGAGTCCCTCCTGGTGGTGGCGATCGGCGTCGTCCTGGCCACCGCCACGGCGGCACTGGCGCTGACCGGGCAATGGGCGGCGCTCGTGCGCGTCGTCGGTCCGCTGCCGATCCACGTGCCATGGCTCGCGGCCGCGGCGGCGGTAGCCGGATGCGCACTCCTCGCCGTGCCGGCGTCGATCTTGGCCGCGGCGATCACGGACCGGGGCGGAAGACCGCGCACCGGCGCCCGATGACGGTCCGGTGACGAGCGTGAACCGGGGATCGACGAAGCGTCCGGCCACCGTTCCGGCGAGTTGACCCGGTTCGCGCTCGACCTGTTCCGGCGGCTCGGCCGGGAACCGCCGATCGTGACAGCCGTGTGGTGAACGGGCCACCGGGGCACTGGTGGGCGGTCGTCCCGGGCCGGTTGGATGGACCCATGACCGTGACGTTCCTGCTGCTCGCCCGCTTGCCCGAGGATGGGGCGGCGGCCTTCGACGCCTACGAGGATTCCGTGCTGCCGCTGCTGGCCGAGTACGGAGGGCGCCTCGAGCGGCGGGTGCGTTCCCTCGACGACCGCACCGAGGCGCACCTGGTGTCGTTCCCCGGTGAGCAGGAGTTCGCCGCGTACCGCGCCGATCCCCGGCGGGGTGCGTCCGCACCGCTGCTGGAGCGGTCGGGCGCCGTGGTGGAACTCCTGCCCGTCCGGGAGATCACTTTCCGGAACGGGTCGTCAGACCATTGACCAGCTAAGTGGCCGGTTCGTGGCCGAGCATGCCGGACGACCTGCCCTGACCGGGGCGCGCTCGAGCTGACCGGACCGATCCGGTCGATCAGCGGGCGGACCCGGCTCAGGCTGGGCTGCGTGCTCGTTGCCGTCGGCGGGCGGCGCGAGCACGCCGAGCAGGTTCCGCAGCTCGCTCATCGTGCCCCGGCCGGCAGGCCCCCGCCTCCAGTGCCGTCACCGCCTGTCCCCGTCCATCGTGCAGCGAGGACGCCGGCTGCGCACCTCCCCGGTCCCTCCGGATGGGAAGGACCGGGGAGGGCGGCGTTGCCGGTGCGTCCGGTTCAGGCCAGCTTTTCCACGGTCTCCACCAGGGTGCGCAGCTCGTCCTCGGTGTTGTAGTAGTGCACCGAGGCCCGCACCATGTGCGGCAGCTGCCGCACCTGCTGGTCGAACTGGTAGGAGGTGGGGCGGGCCACCGACGTGTTGACTTTCGCGCCGTGCAGGGCGTCCCGCACGTCCCAGGAGTCGACGCCGGCGACGCTGAAGGTCACGATGCCGCACTTGCGCCGGCCCTGGTCGTGCACCGTCACGCCGGGGATCCGGGACAGGTCCGCCCGCAGCTGAGCAGCCAGCGCCGCCACCCGCTCCTCGATCGCGGGCAGCCCGATCTCCATCGCGTAGTCGGCGGCGGCGCCGAGGCCCAGCAGGAGTCCGTAGTTGCGTTCCCAGGTCTCGAACCGCCGTCCGTCCGGGGCGATCTCGAACTCCTCCGGCGCGACCCAGGTGGCCGAGTGCAGGTCGAGCGTCGCGGGCTCCAGCCGTTCCCGCAGCCGCGGGTGCACGTAGAGGAAACCGGTGCCGCGCGGGCCGCGCAGGTACTTGCGGCCGGTGGCGGACAGCGCGTCGCAGCGCAGGCGGCGCACGTCGAGGTCCAGCTGCCCGGCCGACTGGCACGCGTCGAGCAGGAACGGGATGCCCGCGCGCTCGGCGATCGCGCCGACCTCCTCGGCCGGGTTGACCAGGCCGCCCTGGGTGGGGACGTGGGTGATCGAGATCAGCTTCACCCGGTCGTCCAGGCGGCGCTCCAGATCGGCGACGTCGAGCTGGCCGCTCTCGTCGTCCTCGACGACCTCGACCACGGCGCCGGTGCGGCGGGCGACCTGCAGGTAGGCGATCGCGTTGCTGGCGTACTCCGACCGGCAGGTGAGGATCCGGTCGCCGGGGCCGAACCGGAACGCGTAGAAGACCGCCTGCCACGAGCGGGTGGCGTGGTCGGTGAGCGAGATGTCGGCGGTGCCGGCGCCGAGGAACCGGGCGATCGAGCCGTACACGCCCTCGATCCGCTCGGCGTGCGCGGCGGCGGTCTCGTAGCCGCCGCGCACCGACTCCTCGCGCAGGTAGTCCAGCACGGTGTCGGTGACCCGGTCCGGCGGGAGGGACGAACCGGCGTTGTTGAGGTGGATGACTTCGCCGGTGCCCGGGGTCTCCTGGCGGAGGCGATCGACGGCTGCTGCGTCCAGTGTGGTCAAGGTCGTCACAGACCGACCATATTCGGGGTGGCGAGGCGGGGACACCTCTGGACGACGTCGTCCCAGTCGTATTCGGGGGCGACCCGGCGCAGCGCGGCCAGTGCCGCGGGCATGCGGGCCCGGTCCGCGCCGTCGGCGATCTTGACCGCGACCGTGGTGCCGTCCGGCAGGACCGCGATCTGCACGGCCTCCGCACCGTCCTTGGCGATCAGGCCGGGCACGGCGGTCATCAGCTGCGTGACGTCCCGGTTCGGGCCGGCGACCATCTCCGGGTGCTTGCGCATGGCCTCGGCCACGCGGTGCTCGGGTGTGCCGGGCGGTGCGGTGGCGACGCGCTGGACCGCGGTGGCCAGGCCGTGCAGGGAGATCGCGAACAGCGGGGCGCCGCACCCGTCGACCGCGGTGTGCGCGACCGGCTCGCCGGCGAGCTCGGCCACGGTGGCGGCGAGCCGGGTCTGCAACGGGTGTGCCGGGTCCAGGTATCCGGCGGTGGGCCAACCGTTCCGCTTCGCCGTGGCGAGCATCGCCGAGTGCTTGCCGGAACAGCAGTGCGCGAGCCGGCGGGGCGCGCGGCGGTCGGCGAGCCACTGGTCCCGCAGGACCGGATCGTGCGGGAGGTGCGCCGGGCACCGCAGGTCGTCCTCGCTCAGGCCCGCGTCGCCGAGGATCTGGGCGGCACCGGCCAGGTGGAACTCCTCCGCCGAGTGGCTCGCCGCGGCCAGTGCGAGCAGGTCGGGCGGCAGGTCGAGACCGAGCCGCACCATGCCGGCGGCTTGCATGAGCTTGGCCGTCGACCGGGGGTAGCCCGGCTCGTCGACCTCGCCCCGGGCTTCCAGCAGCGTCCCGTCGGGCGCGAGGACCACTCGCGATCCGAAGTGGACGCTTTCCACCCGACCGTCACGGAACACCTGGACCAGAGGGATCACCACGACGGCCAGGCTCGCCGCGGGCTTGCCGCCGTGTCAAGCGGACGCTCGTCACTTACACGGTTTTGATCACTCCGCCGTCCGCCAGGTAGTCGGCGCCGGTGAGGTTGCCCGCGCGTGGCGAGGCGAGGAACGTCACCAGCGCGGCCGTCTCCGCCGGCTCGCTCAGCCGTCCGGTGGTGATGCCCATCGCCGCCGGAACCCCGGCCAGGTACTCCTCCAGCGGCACCCCGGCGGCCGCGGCCAGCTCGCCCGCGTACCCGGCCGGGTCGGCCCAGTTCTGCGTCCGCGTCGGGCCCGGGCTGACGGTCAGCGCGCGCAGGCCCTGCGCGCCGAACTCCTCGGCCAGCGCCTTCGTCAGGTTGGTCAGGGCCGCCTTCGCCGTGCCGTAGTCGACCGGCGGGAACGCGGCCCGGGCGCCGATCGACGAGATGTTGATCACGACGCCGCGCCGGCGGAGCAGCCCGGGCAGCAGCGCACGGGTTACCCGCACGGTCGCGAACAGGTTCAGCTCGTAGGTCCGCTGCCACGCGTCGTCGTCGACGTCCAGGAAGCCGCCGGCCCGCATGCTGGCCGGCACCACCCCGCCCAGGTTATTCACCAGGATGTCCACGTCACCGGCGCGTTCGGCGAGCAGTGCCACTCCGTCCGGCGTGGTCAGGTCGGCCTCGATCCCGATCCCTTCGCTCACGCTGCGTGCCGCCGCGAACACGGTCACGCCTTCCGCGGTGAGCGCCCGCACGGTCGCCAGCCCGATTCCCTTGCTCGCGCCGGTCACGACCGCCGTCTTCCCGTCCAGCTGCAGGTCCACGTACTTCCCTTTCTTGAACTGTAGTTACAAAATCACGGCAGCGCGAAGCGCCGCGGAGCCGAACCGCTCAGAGCGCGCGCATCGCCGTCTCCGCCAGGCTCGCCAGCCGGTCCGGATCGGGATCGGCCTTGGCCAGCACGCGGATACCGTTGAGGGTGGTGAGCAGGAACGCCGCGAGGGCGCGGGCGTCGGCACCGGGGTCGATCTCGCCCGCGCGCTGGCCCTCCTCGATGGTGCTGCGGAACGCCGCCTCCTGACGCTCGAAGGTGCGGCGGACCAGGTGGTTGACCGACGGGTCGGACTCGCCGAACTCCACCGCGGCGTTGGCCACCAGACAGCCCCGGCGGTCGTCACGGGCCGCCTCGACGACCAGGTCGAGCGCCCTGCGCACCCGCTCCCGCGCCGGTCCTGCGCCGTCCAGGATCTCGATCAGCCGGACGGTCTCCCGCTCGTAGTACCGCCGCAGCGCGCGCTCGTAGAGAGCGTGCTTGCTGGTGAACGCGTTGTACAGGCTGCCGCGCCCGATGCCGAGGGCGTCGACCAGGCGCTGCGGCGTGGTGCCCGCGAACCCGTGCGCCCAGAACACCTCCATCGCCTTGTCCACGGCCGCGTCGACGTCGAAGGATTTCGCTCTCGCCACGGCTCGACCCTAGCTGATATTGGAACTTGAGGTCAAATAAAGTTCGCTCGGCACGTCGGCGCCGTTTTCGTCGGTGCCCCGAGCTACGCTGACTCTCCAGGCCGGCAGCAGGCGGCGTGAGGTCACAGGGGAGGTTTCTGCTGGTGTCGAACGATTCCTTCGTCCACCTGCATGTGCACACCGAGTACTCGATGCTCGACGGTGCGGCGAAGATCGCCCCGCTGTTCGCCGAGGCGAGCCGTCTCGGCATGCCCGCGGTCGGGATGACCGACCACGGCAACATGTACGGAGCGGACGAGTTCTACCAGCAGTCGCGCAAGGCCGGGCTGAAACCGATCATCGGCATCGAGGCCTACATCGCGCCCGAGTCGCGGTTCACCAAGAAGCCGGTGTTCTGGGGGCAGGCGTCGCAGCGCGGTTCCGACGAGTTCGGCGAGGGCGGCGACGTCTCCGGTGGCGGTGCCTACACCCACATGACGATGCTGGCGGAGAACGCCACCGGTCTGCGGAACCTGTTCAAGCTCTCCTCGCTGGCCTCGATCCAGGGCTACTACCGCAAGCCGCGGATGGACCGGGAGCTGATCGCCGAGAACGCCTCGGGCATCATCGCCACCACCGGCTGCCCCTCCGGCGAGGTGCAGACGCGGCTGCGCCTGGGCCAGAAGCAGGAAGCCATCCAGGCGGCGTCGGACTACCGGGACATCTTCGGGGCGGACAACTTCTTCCTCGAGCTGATGGACCACGGCCTGCCGATCGAGCGGTCGGTGCGCGAGGGGCTGCTGGAGATCGGCAGGCTGCTCGACCTCAAGCCGCTGGCCACCAACGACTCGCACTACGTCACCAAGGACCAGTCCGACTCGCACTCGGCGTTGCTGTGCGTGCAGTCCGGCAAGACGCTCAACGACCCAAACCGGTTCAAGTTCGACGGCGACGGCTACTACCTGAAGTCGGCCGCGGACATGCGCGAGTACTGGGACACCGAGGTGCCCGGCGCCGCCGACAACACCCTGCTCATCGCCGAGCGCGTCGAGTCCTACGAAGACGTGTACACGCACAAGGACCGGATGCCGGTCTTCGAGGTGCCCGACGGGCACGACGAGGCTTCGTGGCTGCGGGCCGAGGTCGACCGCGGTCTGGCGTGGCGGTTCCCCGCCGGCGCGCCCGATGGCTACCGCGAGCGGCTCGACATGGAGCTCGAGGTCATCATCGGCAAGGGCTTCCCGGCCTACTTCCTCGTGGTCGCCGACCTCATCAACTACGCACGCAAAGTCGGCATCCGCGTCGGTCCCGGCCGTGGTTCGGCGGCGGGTTCGCTGGTCGCCTACGTCCTCGGCATCACGAACCTGGACCCGATCCCGCAGAAGCTGCTGTTCGAGCGGTTCCTCAACCCCGAGCGCGTGTCGATGCCCGACATCGACATCGACTTCGACGACCGCCGCCGCGGCGAGATGATCCGCTACGCCACCGAGAAGTACGGCGCGGACAAGGTCGCCCAGGTGATCACGTTCGGCACCATCAAGACCAAGGCGGCGATCAAGGACGCCGCGCGGGTGCACTTCGGCCAGCCGGGGTACGCGATCGCGGACAAGATCTCCAAGGCGCTGCCGCCGCCGATCATGGCCAAGGACATCCCGCTGTCGGGCATCGTGGATCCGCAGCACGAGCGGTACGGCGAGGCCGCCGAGGTGCGCACGCTGATCGAGACCGACGAAGAGGTCTCCACGATCTTCAACACCGCCCGCGGCCTGGAGGGCCTGATCCGCAACGCCGGCGTGCACGCCTGCGCGGTCATCATGTCCAGCGAGCCGCTGATGGATGCCATCCCGTTGTGGCAGCGCGACGACGGGTCGATCATCACCGGGTGGGACTACCCGTCCTGTGAGGCCATCGGCCTGTTGAAGATGGACTTCCTGGGGCTGCGCAACCTCACCGTCATCGGCGACGCGATCGACAACATCAAGGCCAACCGCGGCATCGACATCGACCTGGACACCCTCGGCGTCGACGACCCGGAGACCTACCAGCTGCTCTCTCGCGGTGACACGCTCGGCGTGTTCCAGCTGGACGGTGGCCCGATGCGGGACCTGCTGCGGCGCATGCAGCCGACCGTGTTCGACGACATCGTCGCGGTCGGCGCGCTGTACCGCCCCGGCCCGATGGGCATGAACGCCCACAACGACTACGCCGACCGGAAGAACGGGCGGCAGCAGGTCAAGCCGATCCACCCCGAGCTGGAAGAGCCCCTGAAGGAGATCCTGGCCGACACCTACGGCCTGATCGTCTACCAGGAGCAGATCATGCACATCGCGCAGAAGGTCGCCGGCTACTCGATGGGCCGGGCGGATGTGCTGCGCCGCGCGATGGGCAAGAAGAAGAAGGAGGTCCTCGACAAGGAGTTCGAGGGCTTCGCCGCAGGGATGAAGGCCAGTGACCTTGTTCCCGGCGGTTTCTCCGCCGAGGCCATCCAGGCGCTGTGGGACACGATCCTCCCGTTCGCCGGGTACGCGTTCAACAAGTCCCACGCGGCCGCGTACGGCCTCGTGTCCTACTGGACCGCGTACCTGAAGGCGAACTACCCCGCGGAGTACATGGCCGCGCTGCTGACCTCGGTCGGTGACAACAAGGACAAGTCGGCGGTCTACCTGTCCGAGTGCCGCCGGCTCGGCATCAAGGTGCTGCCGCCGGACGTCAACGAGTCGGGCCAGCGGTTCGCCGCGGTCGGCGACGACATCCGCTTCGGCCTGGGCGCGGTGCGCAACGTGGGCGCCAACGTCGTCGAGTCGATCATCAAGACGCGCCAGGAGAAGGGCAAGTACTCCTCCTTCACCGACTTCCTGGACAAGTCCGAGCTGGTGGCCTGCAACAAGCGGGTCATCGAATCGCTGATCAAGGCGGGCGCGTTCGATTCGCTGGGCAACACGCGGCTGTCGATGATCCAGGTCCACGAGGACGCGGTCGACGCGGTCGTGCCGCTCAAGCGCCAGGAGGCGATGGGCCAGTTCGACCTGTTCGGGGCGTTCGGCGCGGACGGTGACGCGGCGGAGGCCGCACCGTCGTCGTCGCCGCTGGCGCACCTGAAGTTCGGTGACGAGGAGTGGCCGCGCAAGCAGTTGCTGGCCTACGAGCGGGAGATGCTCGGCCTGTACGTGTCGGCCCACCCGCTCGACGGTGCCGAGCGGATCCTGCGCAAGCACGCCCCGCGGCCGATCGCCGCGATCCTGGACAACCCGCCCAAGGAGGGCGAGCTGATCATCTCCGGGCTGATCACCTCGCTGGAGCGGCGGGTCAACAAGAAGGGTGAGCCCTGGGCCATCTGCACGGTGGAGGACATGGACGCCTCGCTGGAGGTGCTGTTCTTCCCCAAGTCCTACGCCATGTTCTCGGCAGATCTGGTCGAGGACAACGCGGTCCTGGTCAAGGGCCGGGTGAACTGGCGTGAGGACAAGATGTCCGTCTTCGGCGGTGGTCTCGTCCCGCTGGACCTGTCGGAGATCGGCAACGGTGACGACGAGCCGCCGCTGGTGCTGCGGTGCACCGCGGAGCGCCTGGACAAGAGCGTGGTCGGCGAACTGAAGTCGACCCTGCTCGCCCACCGCGGCGACACCCCCGTGCGCCTGAAGCTGGTGGGCAGGCAGCGCGAGACGACCTTCGCCCTCTACGACTACCCGGTCAAGGTCAGCTCGATGCTGATGGGTGAGCTCAAGGGCATCCCCGGCATCACCGCGGGCACCTAGGTCACCAGCGCCACGGCCACGCCGGCGACGGGCAACCGCCCGCGGCGCGGGCACCCGCAGCGGGCGCGATCTGCGAGCAGAAGCGACGATGGAGGAGTGACCCTCACCCGGCAACAGGATCCGCGCCGCTGGAAGGCCCTGGCCGTGACCCTCACGGCGGGGTTCATGGGCCTGCTCGACGTGAGCATCGTCAACGTGGCCCTGCCCTCGATCCAGAAGGGCATCGGCGGGGACGCCGGCACCGCGCAGTGGGTGGTGTCCGGATACGCGCTGGCGTTCGGTCTGGTCCTGGTGTCGGGCGGCCGGCTGGGGGACGCGCTGGGCCGGCGCCGCATGTTCCTCATCGCCCTGGCGGCGTTCGTGGCGATGAGCGCGTTCGCCGGTGCCGCGCCCACCGGCGAGGTGCTGGTGATCGCGCGGCTGCTCCAGGGTTGCGCGGCCGGGATGCTCACACCGCAGAACAGCGGCTTGATCCAGGACCTGTTCCAGGGCGCCGAACGGGGCAAGGCGTTCGGCGCGTTCGGCTCGGTGGTCGGCATCTCGACCGCGGTCGGGCCGGTTCTGGGCGGGCTCATCATCGCGGTGTTCGGCGAGGAGCACGGCTGGCGCTGGGTGTTCTACGTCAACGTGCCGATCGGTGTGCTGGCGTTCGTCCTGGCGTTGCGGCTGGTGCCCCACGCGGAGGGCCGCCCCGCCCGGCTGCGGCGCGAGATCGACTTCCTCGGGGTGCTGCTGCTCGGCGCGGCCGTCCTGTGCGTCCTGCTGCCGCTGGTGGAGTCCGAGCAGCAGGGTCTGCGCCGCCTGTGGTGGTTGTTCGTGGTGGCGGTGGTGGTCGGGTTCGCGTTCGTGCGGTGGGAACGGCGTGTGGTGCGGCGCGGGCGTCCGCCGCTGATGGACGTGCGGCTGTTCACCGAGACCCCGGGTTACGCGCCGGGCGCGGCGATCGGGGCGGTGTACTTCTGCGGGTTCGCCGGGATCTGGCTGGTGTTCGCCCTGTTCTTCCAGCAGGGCTTGGGGTATTCGCCGCTGGAGTCCGGTCTCGCGGTCACCCCGTTCGCCGTCGGCGCCGCCGTGTCGGCCGCGGTGGCGGGCCGCCTCGTCGCCCGGTGGGGTCGCCGCCTCACCGTCAGCGGCCTGTCCCTCGTCGCCTGCGGGCTGGGGGTGGTCGCGTTGCTGGCGTGGCTCGCGCCCGGACGAAACCTCGGGTTGGTCGTCGCGCTGCCCCTGCTCGCCGCCGGGATCGGGGGCGGGATGGTCATCTCGCCCAATACCACGCTCACCCTGGAGTGCGTGCCGACGCGGATGGCCGGGGTCGCCGGGGGAGCGTTGCAGACCGGGCAGCGGATCGGCACGGCGATCGGCACTGCGGTGCTCGCCTCGGTCTTCCGCGCGATCGTGCCGGCCACACACGGCGATTTCCCGGCCGCGCTTGCGGTGTCGATGCTGTGCGCCGTCGGGTTCGTCGTCGTGGCGCTGGGCCTCGGGATCGCGGAACTGCGGGCCAGGCGAGTACGCGGCTCGGACGATCAACTACCGAACGCTACTTCTGCTGCTCCATATGAGTGAGACTTTCCCGAAGGTGCTGGCTCTACGGAGAGCCACCGGGTAAACCTGATACAGCCTTCATGTTCCGGGTGGCAGCTACGCACAGTGGCGATGCGGGGCGGGTTCCGGGGATGGGAACCGTGCTCCGGGCTCTCCAGAGTGGACACTCAGGGTCACGCCCGGCCGTGCCGTCGGCGTCCGCGGGGGATCGTGCGGCGGCAGGAAGGCACCCGTGTGGGTGGGCCCGGATGAGGGGGAGCCGGGCCCACCCCTTTTTCTGTGCTGCAATGAGCGGACATTCGGCCGTCGGGGAGGGAAGGACATGTCCGTGGCACCGGCGAACCGGCGGTACCGGGTCTGGTACCGGCCGATGGCTGCACGCGACCGCGACGAGGAACACCGCGTCGCGACCCCGCTGGAGTTGTTGTTCGACCTGTGCTTCGTCGTCGCGGTCGGCCAGGCCGCGGGCGAGCTGCACCACGCCCTGTCGGAGAACCACGTCGGCCACGGGGTGCTCAGCTTCCTGCTGGTGTTCTTCGCGATCTGGTGGGGCTGGGTCAACTTCACCTGGTTCGCGTCCGCGTTCGACACCGACGACGGCCCCTACCGGCTGCTCACGTTCGTCCAGATCGGCGGCGCCCTGGTGGTCGCCGCGGGGGTGGGCCGGGCGTTCGCCGACGACTTCACCGTCATCGTGATCGGCTACGTGCTGATGCGCCTGGCGATGGTCGCGCAGTGGTTGCGCGCCGCCGCGAGCGAGCCGGAGTGCCGGCCCACCGCGTTGCGGTTCGCCGCCGGCATCACGGTCGTTCAGGCGGGCTGGGTGGCGCGCATCGCCGTGCCGGAGTCGTGGTTCCTGCCCAGCTTCCTGGTGCTCGCCGCGGCCGAGATGCTGGTGCCGGTGTGGGCCGAGCGGCCGGCACCGACCCGCTGGCACCGGCACCACATCGCCGAACGGTATGGCCTGTTCACGCTGATCGTGCTCGGCGAGACGGTGTTCGGCGCCACCAACGCGGTCCGGGAGGCCATCGGCACCGGCCACGACGTGCTCGGCCTGGTGCTGCTCGCGCTCGCCGGGCTGGTGCTGGTGTTCGCCATGTGGTGGCTGTACTTCGACCAGCCCGGCCACCAGCGGCTGGCCCAGTTCCGGCAGGGCTTCGCCTGGGGCTACGGCCACTACCTGATCTTCACCTCGGCCGCCGCCGTCGGTGTGGGCATCGAGGTGGCGCTGGACCGCGCGACCGGCGCCGGGCACGCACCGGGCCTGGTCGCCGCGCTGGCCACGACGCTGCCGGTGGCCGTGTTCCTGGTCAGTGTGTGGCTGCTGCACGTGGGGCCGCGCAACGAGTGCCGGCCCATCGCGATCGCCTTCCCGCTCGCCGCGGTGCTCGTGCTGGCGGCGTCGGTCACACCGGTGCCGGTGTACCTGGCCGCCCTGATCGCGGCGGCGCTGGTGGCCACCACCGTGATCGCCGCGCACGGCGAACCGGTCAGCGACTGACCAGCGCGGGCAGCACCTCGCCCAGCGGTTCTCGCAGCACGACGGCCGCCACGTCGTCGTAGGGCGTCTCGGACGCGTTGACGATGATCACCGGCGCTCCGGCGGCCGCCGCGACGTCCACCAGACCCGCGGCCGGATGCACGGTGAGCGAGCTGCCCAGCGCCAGCATCAGGTCGCAGCCCGCCGCGGCTTCCTGCGCGCGGTCCACCACCACCGGGTCGAGCGCCTGACCGAAGGAGATGGTCGCGGATTTGAGGATGCCGCCGCAGATTTCGCAGTCCGGATCGGACTCCCCGGCCCGCACCCGGTCCAAGGTGTCGTGCATGTCGCGGCGGTCGTCGCAGGACAGGCAGATCGAGTCGGCCATGGTGCCGTGCAGCTCGACGACCCGGTCCGGGGAATTCCCGGCCATCTGGTGGAGCCCGTCGATGTTCTGCGTGAGGACGGCCGAGAGCCGGCCCTGCCGTTCCAGCTCCACCAGCGCGAGGTGCGCGGCGCCCGGACGCGCCCACCACGCCGGGTGGTCCAGCCGGGCCTGCCAGGACTGCTCGCGCACTTCGCGGCTGGCGACGTACTCGTCGATGTGCGACAGCTTTTCCGCGGCCGGGTTCGTCGTCCACACACCCCGCGGGCCGCGGAAGTCCGGGATGCCCGAGTCGGTGGAGACGCCGGCGCCGGTGAGCGCGACGATCCGCGCGGCGCCGTCCACGAGCCGCCGTGCGTGATCGAGTTCCGGGACGGTCATGGCTCCCATGGTGCCGTCCCGGAACCGCGATCACCACACGGTCACTTGATCGCGCTGCCCTGCTGCCACTGATCCCAGGACAGCGCCCAGTCGCCGTAGAGGTCCCACACCGGCAGCGGCTTACCGCCGGAGTTGGTCACCTCCACGACGTCGCCCAGGCCCATGTTGCGGAAGAACCACTGGGCGTTCTCGTCGTTGAGGTTGATGCACCCGTGCGAGACGTTGGAGTTGCCCTGCGCCCCCACGCTGTGCGGGTTCTCGTGCACGAACTCGCCGTCGTTGGAGATGCGCTCGGACCACTTCTCGTCGGAGCTGTACCAGTTCGGATCGCCCTTGCAGACGCCGTAGGTGCACGAGTCCATGTGGTAGGTCTCGGCCTTGAACGAGATGACGTGCGGGCCGAGGTGGGTGGGCGTCGCGTCCTTGCCCATCGAAATGGGCATCGTCTTCACCACCTGGCCGTTGTGCAGGATCTGCATCTGCTCGGTGTTGCCGTCGGCCTTGGCGATCCAGGAATCGTGCACGTGGTAGGTCTCGGTGCGGTCCTCCGCGCCGTAGACGCCGTTGCCGAAATCGACGCCGTAGATCTTCGCCGACACGGTCAGCGTGGTGCCCGGCTGCCAGTACTCCTTCGGCCGGTAATGCACGTTCTTGTCATCGATCCAGTACCAGGAGCCCTGCTGCGGCGGATTCGACACCACCGACAGCTGCTTTTCCACGTCGGCCTTGTTCTTCACCGGGTAGCTGAACTGGAAGACGATCGGCTGGCCGACGCCCACCCCGGTCTGGGCGACCGCGCCGGGCGCGGGGATCAGGTTCGGATTGGCCTGTTTGGCCGGTGCCACCGTGGCGATCTGGCCCTGCTGGTCGACCGTCTTGCCGGCGCTGTCGGCGGCGTGGACGTCGACGGTGTAGGTGCTTGCGTAGCCCAGCGGTTCGGACGAGGTCCAGGTGGACTTGTCGGCGGAGAGCTGTCCCTTGACCGTGGTGTGCTTGGCGGTGTTCTGGACCGTCACCTCGGTGAGCGTGCCGTTGCTCGCCTTCACCACGATCGGCGTGGCGGGGCTGATGTTCTTGCCGTTCGCCGGTTCGATGGACACGGTCACCGCGGCCTGGCCGGAGCTCGCCGGCCCGGCCGTACCGCCGTTGTTCGTATCGCCCGAATTGCCGGAAGTGCAGGCCGACAGAAAGAGCGCCACGGCGAGCAGTCCGGCCGCGATCGGCGCCCTGCGGGGGGAAAGTAGAGTCTTTTTGACTGTCATGTGGTCTCTTTGCGGAAATCGTGGGCGGAACAAGCAAACTACCGTGCCCGCATAGACGCTTCCGCACCCGGTTTGTTGTGCGGGGGTGGTCCGCGTCACGGCGCCACCCACGGGTTCACATGACTTTCACGCCGGGGCCGCCGTAGAGGCCGGGGCCGTCGACGGTGACCTCGCGCAGGTAGATGCGCGCCGCCTGGTACGCGAGGTCGGTGAGCTCGTCGGTGCGGCTGAAGTCCAGCGGGCTCAGCCGGACCGGGCGCGGGCCGGGCAGGTACACGACCGGCACCTCCGCCGCGGCGATCGGCGCCTCCAGCACGGCCTGGTTGCGCATGCTCACCATCGCCGTGTACATCAGCACCTCGGCGAACGTCTGCGGTGGTGACGGGATCTGGCCGGGGAAGGCGCAGTCGAGCACGACCAGCGAGCGGGCGCCGAGGGCGAGCGCCTGCCGCATCGGCACGTTCGCGACCAGCCCGCCGTCGTAGAGCAGCCGGCCCTCGTGCTCGACCGGCGGGTAGATCCCCGGGATCGCGGCGCTGGCCAGCAGTGGCGGCCGCAGCTCGCCGGAGGTGAACAGCCGCGCCTCCCCGGTGTCCACCACGGTCGCGACGACGCCCAGCGGCAGTGCGAGGTCCTCGAACGTGGTGCCCGGGCCGAGGTGGTCGTCGACGATCGTGGCCAGCCCGATGTTCGGGAACAGGTGGGTCTTGCTGTGCCGCAGGGTGCGGACCTGGCTGAGCACCCCGCCCGGGAACGCCTCGTGGCGGGTCATGTGGGTCCACGTCTTGCGCAGCCGCTCGCCCGCGTCGTCCGGGTCCAGGGCGAGGACCGCGCCGTTGAGCGACCCGACGGACGTGCCGACGACGAGGTCCGGCCGGATCCCGGCCTCGGTGAGGGCGCGGAGCATGCCGACCTGCATCGCGCCCAGGCTGCCGCCACCACCGAGCACGAACCCGACCGGACGGGGAAGATCCACCATCCGACCACCTCCCTGTTCGCATGGTGCTCCGCGCCCCGCGCCCACGCCACGGGAGAACGGGTGGCCTTGGCCACCCCGATCCGGGGGGTTCCCTTCCGCACTACCGACGAGTAACACTGGTCACAAAAGTCTTGACGGCACACGGGGAGGTGCTCGGTGGTTGATCAGCCGAAGGTGACGGAGCAGGAAGCCCGCGCGGTCGCCGAGGAGGCCCGGGAGAGCGGCTGGCGCAAGCCGTCGTTCGCCAAGGAGCTCTACCTGGGGCGCTTCCGGCTCGACCTGGTCCACCCGCACCCGCGGGCCGACCCGGCCGCCGCGGCGAAGGCCGGGGCGTTCCTCACCCGCCTGCGCGAGTACGCCGAGACGCTCGACGGCGCGGTGATCGAGCGGGAGGCGCGCATCCCCGACGAGTACGTCAAGGGCCTGGCCGAGCTGGGTTGCTTCGGGATCAAGATCCCCGAGGAATACGGCGGGCTGGGGCTGTCGCAGGTCACCTACAACCGGGCGCTCGCGCTGCTCGCCTCGGTGCACCCGACGCTGGGCGTGCTGCTGTCGGCGCACCAGTCGATCGGCGTGCCGGAGCCGCTCAAGCTGGCCGGCACGCCCGAACAGAAGGCGAAGTTCCTGCCGCGCTGCGCGGAAGGCGCGGTCACCGCCTTCCTGCTCACCGAGCCGGACGTGGGGTCCGACCCGGCGCGCCTGGCCACCACGGCGACGCCCACCGGCGACGGCGGCTACCTGCTCGACGGCGTCAAGCTGTGGACCACCAACGGTGTGGTGGCCGAACTGGTGGTGGTGATGGCGCGGGTGCCGCGCAGCGAGGGACACCGGGGTGGGATCACCGCGTTCATCGTGGAGATGGACTCGCCGGGCATCACCGTGGAGCGGCGCAACGCGTTCATGGGCTTGCGCGGCATCGAGAACGGTGTCACCCGGTTCCACCAGGTGCGGGTACCCGCGGACGCCGTCGTCGGCGGCGAGGGCAAGGGTTTGAAGATCGCGCTCGCCACCCTGAACACCGGGCGCCTGTCGATCCCGTCGATGTGCGCGGGCGCGGGCAAGTGGTGCCTGAAGATCGCGCGCGAGTGGTCCGCGGCCCGGGTGCAGTGGGGCAAACCGATCGCGGAGCACGCCGCGGTGGCGAACAAGATCTCGTTCATCGCGGCCACGACGTACGCGCTGGAGAGCGTGCAGGAGCTGTCCGGCCACATGAGCGACGAGGGCCGCAACGACATCCGCATCGAGGCGGCACTGGCGAAGCTGTACGCGAGCGAGATGTCCTGCAAGATCGCCGACGAGCTGATGCAGATCCGCGGCGGGCGCGGTTACGAGACCGCCGAGTCGCTCGCCGCGCGCGGGGAGCGCGCCGTCGGGGTCGAGCAGCTGGTGCGCGACCTGCGGATCAACCGCATCTTCGAAGGTTCGACCGAGATCATGCACCTGCTCATCGCACGCGAGGCGGTCGACGCGCACCTCGCGGCGGCCGGGGCACTGGCGGACGCGGACGCCGGCCTGCCGGCGAAGGCGAAGGCCGCCGCGAAGGCCAGCGGGTTCTACGCGAAGTGGTTGCCGCAACTGGTCGCCGGACGTGGACAGGTGCCCACGTCGTTCGCCGAGTTCGGGCAGCTCGCCCCACACCTGCGCTACGTCGAGCGGACGGCGCGCAAGCTGGCGCGGTCCACGTTCTACGGAATGGCGCGGTGGCAGGCCGGGCTGGAGCAACGGCAGGGCTTCCTCGGGCGGATCGTGGACATCGGCGCCGAACTGTTCGCGATGTCGGCCGCGTGCGTCCGGGCGGAGATGCAGCGCGAGGACGACGCACGGGAGGGCGAGGCCGCCTACGAACTGGCCGACGTCTTTTGCCGGCAGGCACGACTGCGGATCGAGGCGCTGTTCGAAGCACTGTGGCACAACACGGACGAGGCCGACCGCCTGCTGACCGGCCGCGTCCTCGACGGCGCCCACACCTGGCTCGAAGAAGGCGTGCTGGACCCGAGCGAGGGCACCGGCCCATGGATCGCCGACTGGCGAGCGGGCGCTTCGACCGAGGACAGCGTGGCCCGCCGCTACGCAACCGGCTGAGCCGGCACCAGCGGTCGCCGCGCTGTCATCGGAAGGTGGCGCGCGGCGGGTTCCCCGCGTCGCGCCGCGCCGGTGTGACCAACTCCGGTCACCGGCGGGCTACTCCACGTTGCTGCTCTCCGCCGGGGTCGGCAGCTTGGCCATCGCCTTCTTCTTCTTCTTCCACCGCAGCAGGAAGAAGACGCCCACCGCGGCCAGCACGCCGACCACGATCAGGCCGCCGGTGCTCATCAGGCCCTCGATGCGCTTGGCCGCCTCACCCATCGCGGCGCCCAGGCTGATGTGCAGCAGGGACCAGCACGTCGCCCCCGCGGCGGCGGCCGGCAGGAACTTCCGGAACTCCAGCCCGGAAGTGCCGGCCGCGGCCGGGGTCAGCGTCCGGATCACCGGCAGGAACCGCGCGAAGAACACCGCCCACGCGCCGCGCCGGTGCAGCACGTCCGTCGCCTTGTCCCAGGCGTCCGTGCCGTACTTCTGGATCAGCTTGGTCTCGCGCAGCCGTGGCCCGAACTTCCGCCCGATCGCGTAGCCCAGTGAATCGCCGAGGATGGCGCACACCGCGACCACCGCCCACAGGATCAGGAACCGCGGCGCCGTGTTGGCGGTGGTCGCGGCGACCAGCAGGCCCGACTCGCCCGGGGCGATGAAACCGAGCCCGATGGTGCACTCGGCCAGCACGAGCGCGCCCGTCGCGCTGACCAGCGCCGGCTGCGGTAGTGCCTGCAGCCAGTCCAAGATGTCGGTTACCAACGCCACCAGCGATCCCCTGTCCGTTATGCCCTTGCTGCCCTGTTCACGCTACCGGCCACGGTATCGGGCACACAGTGCACTCACGTCAGGGAAAGACCCTGGCTTTCAGCGGGCCAGCAGGCTGCTGGCTTCCTGCGCGGCCGGCCCGGCCTCGGCCAGGTGCGCCAGGTTCTCCGGCAGTTCCTCGCCGCGGTGACGCTTGGTCTGGGCGTAGAGACGGCCCGCGCGGTAGGACGACCGGACGAGCGGCCCGGCCATCACACCGGCGAACCCGAGACCCTCGGCGACCTTGGCGTGCTCGACGAACTCCTCCGGCTTGACCCACCGGTCCACCGGGTGGTGCCGCACCGACGGGCGCAGGTACTGGGTGATCGTGAGAATCTCGCACCCGGCGTTCACCAGGTCGCGCATCGCCGGCTCGACCTCCTCGGGGGTTTCCCCCATGCCGAGGATCAGGTTCGACTTGGTCACCAGCCCGGCCTCGCGGGCGCGGGTGATCACCTCGAGCGAGCGGGCGTAGCGGAAGCCGGGGCGGATGCGCTTGAAGATCCGCGGCACGGTCTCCACGTTGTGCGCCAGCACCTCCGGCTCGGCGCCGAACACCTCGGCCAGCTGGCCGGGGTCGGCGTTGAAGTCGGGGATCAGCAGCTCCACACCGGTGCCCGGGTTCAGCGCGTGGATCTGGCGAACCGTCTCCGCGTACAGCCACGCCCCGCCGTCGGGCAGGTCGTCGCGCGCGACCCCGGTGACGGTGGAGTAGCGCAGGCCCATCGCCTGGACGCTCTCGGCGACCCGGCGCGGCTCCTCGCGGTCCAGCTCGGCGGGCTTACCGGTGTCGATCTGGCAGAAGTCGCAACGGCGGGTGCACTGGTCACCGCCGATGAGGAAGGTGGCCTCGCGGTCCTCCCAGCACTCGTAGATGTTGGGACAGCCCGCCTCTTCGCAGACCGTGTGCAGGCCCTCCCGGCGGACCAGGCCCTTGAGTTCGGTGAACTCCGGCCCCATCTTCGCGCGGGTCTTGATCCAGGACGGCTTCTTCTCGATCGGGGTTTCACTGTTGCGGACCTCGAGCCGCAGCAGTTTCCGACCTTCAGGCACAACAGTCACGCGCCCCAGCCTACGCCCCCGGTGCCGGAAAACGACCTTACGCGGGGTCCGGGGTGACGTCGGTCAACTTGGCCGTCAGCTCCCACAACCGGGCCCCGTTGTCCCGGTCGAGCGCGGCCCGCAGCGGCCGCACCACCGCGGGGTCGCCACGCATGCCGCCGAACAGGCGCGGGCCGAGGTAGTCGCCGCCGTTGACGTCCGGTGCGGTGGCCGCGATCAGCGACGGCAGCGCACCCGTGCGGACGCTCTGCGCGAGGAGCAGGTCGCCGAGGGCGGTGACACCGCCCATGACGGCCCGGACCACCGTGTTGCCCTGGGCCTTCGACATGGTCGAGCTGAGGTTGGTGGCGGTGTACCCGGGGTGGGCCGCGACGCTGAGCACGGCGTCACCGGCCGCGCGCAGCCGCCGGTCCAGTTCCAGCGCGAAGATCTGGTTGGCGAGCTTGGACTGCGCGTACGCCGCGGCCGGGTTGTAGCGGCGGTGCTCGAAGTTGGGGTCGTCGAAGTCGACCCGCCCGCCGGTCGCGGCCAGGCTGGACAGCGTCACCACGCGGGCGTGCGTGCCGCGGCGCAGGGCCGGCATGAGCAGCCACGTCAATGCCGCGTGGCCGAGGTGATTGGTGCCGAACTGGAGCTCGAAACCGTCCTTGGTGCGGGCCTGGGGTGCTGCCATCAGCCCGGCGTTGTTGATCAGGACGTCGAGCACGCCGCCGGTCAGCTCGCCGACGCGGGCCACCGCGGCCCGCACCGACGCCAGGTCGGCCAGGTCGAGCGCGACCAGCTCGGGCCGGCTCGCCGCGGCCGCGGCGACCGTGCGCAGCGCCTGTTCGCCGCGCTCGGTGTTGCGGCAGGCGAGCAGCACTCGAGCGCCCTTGCCGGCGAGCACGAGCGCGGTTTGCAGACCGAGGCCGGAGTTCGCGCCGGTGACCAGCACCGTGCGGCCCGGCTGGTCGGGGATGTCGGCCGCGGTCCACGTCTTCATGTTCGAGATAGTAAGGCGACGGCGCGGTTTCCGGGCCCTGACGAAGATCACGCGCTTGGGGCCAGCATCCGCCACAGGCGGTCGAACGGCCGCGCGGGCCGTACGCCCGGCCCCTCGGTCAGCAGCGCCTCGAATGCGGCGCCCACCTTGACGATCTCGGCCGCCGGTTCGTCCGGCTCGGCCAGCCCGGCGGCCACCGCGAGCATCGCCTGCTCGGCGCGGTGCGCGGACTCGAGAGCGGGGTGGTCGTCCCGGTGCGCGGCGACGACCTGGTGGAGCGTCTGGTTGCGGCGGACCGCCGCGGTCCAGGCGCGCTTGACCGCGTCCACGTGGTCGTCGTCCCCCGCCGCCTCGGCGCGCAGGTGCCCGCTGAGCAGCTGGGTCCACTTGTGGTGCAGCGCGAGCATCAGGTTCTCCCGGCTGCCGAAGGTTTCTGCGGCCCCCGGGATCTCGTCGAAGGGCAGCGGGCCCCGCGGGTCGCGGGCCGCTGCGGTCAGGACGGCGTCCAGGATGTCGCGCCGCCGGTAGAAGTCGTTCCAGCTCATCGCGTGACCGCCTACTGAGAGTTTGAAGCATACCGTCGGTATGGTGCCGACACCGTGAACATACCACGGGTATGGAAACCGAAACCGGCGTAAGCTTGTGAGCGTGGTGACAATGCGGTCCAGGCGCCTCGACTATTCCGAGTCCACGCGGTCGGCCCTGGTGAGCAGCGCGGTCGAGCTGTTCACCAAACGGGGATATGCGAACACTTCGCTCGACGAGGTCGCCAAGCGCGCGCGGGTCACGAAAGGGGCGCTGTACCACCATTTCAGCGGAAAGCAGGCGCTGTTCGAGGCCGCGTTCGCGAAGGTCGAGAGCCAGGTCCTGGGGCGGCTGGAAGAGATCATGGCCGGCGGCGGCGCCCCGTGGGAGCGCGCCCTGGCCGGGCTGCGCGGGTTCATCGCCAGCTGCCTCGACCCGTCTTACCAGCGCATCGCGATCCACGAGGCGCCGGTGGTGATGGGCTGGGAGCGCTGGCGGGAGGCCGAGGACAGGGCGAGCTTCGGGCTGATCCGGTCGAGCCTGGAGGACCTGATCGAGGCCGGCGAGGTCGACGAAGTGCCGGTCGAGGTCACCGCACGGCTGCTGTTCGGCGCCCTGCACAGCGCGGCCACCGAGATCGCGAGCTCGCCGGACCCGAAGAAGGTCGGCGCGCAGGTCGAGCAGGTGATCATGCAGTTGCTGCACCGCGTTCGCCGCACCAGCTGAGTGGTTAGGCTGACGGGGTGGACCTGAGGATCTTCACCGAACCGCAGCAGGGTGCGAGCTACGACGACCTCCTGCGCGTCGCCAAGGCAACCGAGGACAACGGCTTCGACGCCTTCTTCCGTTCCGACCACTTCCTGAAGATGGGCTCGGCCTCCGGGCTGCCCGGGCCGACCGATGCGTGGGTGACCCTGGGCGCGCTGGCGCGCGAGACCTCCCGCATCCGGCTGGGCACGCTGGTGACCGCCGCGACGTTCCGGCACCCGTCGGTGCTGGCGATCTCCGTCGCACAGGTGGACCAGATGTCCGGCGGCCGCGTCGACTTCGGGCTGGGTTCGGGCTGGTACGACGCCGAGCACGAGGCGTACGGCATTCCCATGCCGGAGATCAAGGAGCGCTTCGACATCTACGCCGAGCAGCTGGAGATCATCACCGGCCTGTGGGAAACCCCGGACGGTGAGACGTTCTCCTTCACCGGCAAGCACTACCAGCTCAGCGACGCGCCCGCGCTGCCGAAGCCCGCGCAGTCGCCGCGCCCGCCGGTGATCATCGGTGGTGGCGGCAAGAAGCGCACCCCGGCGCTCGCCGCGCGCTTCGCGGACGAGTTCAACGTGGCGTTCGTGGACGCCGCCACCGGCGCTGCCCAGTTCGAGCGGGTCGACGCGGCCTGCCGCGAGATCGGCCGTGACCCGTCCGGCATCATCCGGTCGGCCGCGCAGGTGGTGGCCGTCGGCAAGGACGACGCCGAGTTCGCGCGCCGGGCCGCGGCGATCGGGCGGGAGACCGCCGAGGTCAAGCAGAACGGTCTCGCCGGCACCGTCGCCGAGGTGGTGGACAGCATCGGCCGGTACCGGGAGGCCACCGGCATCACCCGGCTGTACCTGCAGGTGCTCGATCTGTCCGATCTGGACCACCTGGAGCTGATCGCGTCCGAGGTGGCCCGGCAGCTCTGATCGCCCGCGCCCTCCGGCCCGCGCTCAGGGCCGGAGGGCGAAGGTGACCCCGGGCGCGGACGGTGCGGTGTCCTCGCGGCGCAGCCACCGGTCGTCCGACACGGCGAGCTCCCCGTCGAGGGCGGCGAGCACGGCGTCGCGGGCCAGGGGGAGTGCCTCGGCGACCGGGACGTCGCGCTCCAGTTCCTGCGACAGCGACGTGGTGCCCGCGTCGCGGATACCGCAGGGGATGATCTTGTCGAACGCCGACAGGTCGGCGTTGCAGTTGAGCTCGAAGCCGTGCATCGTCACGCCGCGCTGCACGCGGATGCCGATCGCGGCGATCTTGCGCTCCGGGCCGCGCTCGTCGGCCGGCACCCACACGCCGCTGCGGCCCTCGACCCGTCCGGTGTACACGCCGAACTGGTCGCACACCCGGATCAGCGCTTCCTCCAGCCGCCGCACGTAGTGCACGACGTCGATCGGGTCGCCCAGCTTCACGATCGGGTACCCGACCAGCTGACCCGGCCCGTGCCAGGTGATCTTCCCGCCGCGGTCGACGTCGATCACCGGTGTCCCGTCGGTGGGCCGGTCGGCCTCCTCGGTGCGCTTGCCCGCGGTGTAGACCGACGGGTGCTCCAGCAGCAGGAGCGTGTCCGGGGCGTCCGCGGAATCCGCCCGGGTGTTCACCAGTTCGCGCTGCAGGTCCCAGGCTTGCTGGTAGTCGATCAGCCCGATGTTCTTGACGCGGATCGGGGTGCTGGTGGCACGGCAGGACTGTGGACTCACGATGGGCACATTACGCCGATGGCGCAGCGGCCGGGACGGGCTGTGGCGGGAGCAACCGCACCGCCCACGCGGTGAGCAGACCGACCCCCAGCACGCCGAGCACCGCGCCCACCGTGTCGCTGAGCCAGTGCACCCCGAGCACCACCCGGCTCGCCGCGCACAGCACGGTCGCGACCGCGAAGAACGCCGCCACCCACCGGGTCAGCCTGGGCGCCAGCCACACGCACAGCAGCACCGCCGCGAGGCCGGTGCCGCAGATCGACACCACGTGGCCGCTCGGGTAGCTGAACTCCGGGTACGCGCGGGGCCGGGCGCGCACGAACAGCGGCTTGGACACCACGCTCACCAGCCGGGTCAGCGCGAGCACCCCCAGTACCCGCAGGCCCACGCCAGCCGCGCGGCGCAGCCCGCGCCACCAGCACAGCACGATCCCGAGGGCGAGTGCGACCGCGAACACCGCGGGCACCACCGGTCCGAACACGTCGCTGACCACCTGCGCGATGCGGCCCGGCGTTCCCCGCCACCAGCCCTGCACCCACCCGGCGACGGTCAGGTCGACCGCGGTCGGCGGCCCGGCGACGGCCACGCCCAGCCCGAGGAACAGGACGAGGAACACCGCGCCGAGCGCCGGCCACCTCCTCACAGGGCGACCGCCAGTGCACCGACGAGATCGGTGTGCACGAACGTGAACCCGGCCTTCTCCAGCACCGCCGGCACCGCGCGCTGCGAAACCAGCGCCATCTCGTCGGCCACCTCGCCGAGCGCGGCGCGCAACGCGAACCCGGGCACCCACCACGGCGCGGGACGCCGCAGCACGTGCGCGAGCGCCCGCGTGAACTCCGCGTTGGTGGCCGGTTCCGGCGCGCACAGGTTCACCGGGCCGGACACCGTTTCGTGCTCGAGGAGGAACCGGACCGCCGACACGTGGTCGCGGAGGCTGATCCACGCCATGTACTGGCCGCCGTCGCCGAGTCGCCCGCCGAGCCCGAGCCAGAACAACGGCTTGAGCGGCCCGAGCAGGCCGCCCGGACCGAGCACCAGGCCGGTGCGCAGGTTCACCACGCGCGATCCGGCCTCGGCCGCCGGCGCGGTCGCCGACTCCCACGCCTCGCACAGCTCGGCCAGGAAACCCTCGCCCCGGGGCGCGGACTCGGTCACCACCGTGTCCCCGGTGTCGCCGTAGTAGCCGATCGCCGAGGCGTTGACCAGGGCCGGGATGCGGTACTCGGCCACCGCCTCGGCGAGCACCTCCGTCGGCTCGATCCGGCTGTCCCGGATCATCTGCTTGCGTGCCGCGCTCCACCGCAGGCCCATCGGCGCGCCACACAGGTTCACCACAGCCGTCACGTCCTCGAACGCGCGGTCGTCGATCCGGCCCGCCGGCGGATCCCATGAGTGCTCGTCCGCGGCCCGGGCCGCGCGCCGCACCAGCCGCCGCACGTCGTGGCCCGCGTCGCGCAGCGCGGCGACGAGCGCCGAGCCGAGGAGCCCGCTGGAACCGGCGATCAGTACACGCATACCCCGATCGTTGCTCACGCCGCCGGATCGCGCACGTCCCCCCGCGGTGCGGCGGCACATGAGAACCCCTCCTCCGCGTGGGGCGGAGGAGGGGTTCTCACGAGTGGCGGTGTTACAGGCCCAGCTCGTCCTCGAAGTGGCCTTCTTCCAGGCGGTTCTTGACCGTCGTCAGGAACCGGCCGGCGTCGGCACCGTCGATCAGGCGGTGGTCGTAGGTCAGGGCCAGGTAGGCCATCGACCGGATGGCGATGGTGTCCTGCCCGTCGGCGTCGGTGACCACGACCGGCCGCTTCACCACCGCGCCGACGCCCAGGATCCCGGACTGCGGCTGGTTGATGATCGGCGTGTCGAACAGGGCGCCGTTGCTGCCCAGGTTGGTCACCGTGAAGGTGCCGCCCGACAGCTCGTCCGGCTTGATCTTGTTCGCGCGGGTGCGGGCCGCGACGTCCGCGATCGCCCGGGCCAGGCCGGCCAGGTTCAGCTCGCCTGCCTTGTGGATGACCGGGGAGATCAGGCCCTTCTCGGTGTCCACCGCGATGGCGAGGTGCTCCTCGCCGAAGTAGGTGATCTCCTTCTTCTCCTCGTCCAGGTAGGCGTTGATGTTCGGGTGCTGCTTGAGCGCCTCGACCGTCGCCTTGGCGAAGAACGGCAGGAACGTGAGCTTCACGCCCTCGCGCTCCTGGAACGAGGCCTTCGCCTGCTGGCGCAGCCGGGCGATCTTGGTGACGTCCACCTCGAACACCTGGGTGAGCTGCGCCGAGGTCTGCAGCGACTCGCGGGTGCGCTGCGCGATGACCTGGCGGATCCGGCTCGCCTTCTGCACGGTGCCGCGCAGCGCGGCCAGCTCCGGCGAGGCCGCGGCCGGCGCCTTGGCGGCGGGTGCGCTCGGCGCCGCGGCCGGCGCCTGCGCGGCGGGTGCGCTCGGCGCCGCGGCCGGCGCCTGCGCGGCGGGTGCGCTCTGCTTCTGCTTGGCCTCGGCCGCCGCCAGCACGTCCTGCTTGCGGATGCGGCCGCCGACGCCGCTGCCGGTCACGGTTGACAGGTCGATGCCGTGCTCGGAGGCCAGCTTGCGAACCAGCGGGGTGACGTACGGGCCGCTGCCGTCGCCGTCGCTCGCGGCCGGGGCGGCCTGCGGCTGCGGGGCGGGCTGCTGCACCTGGGGCTGCTGCGCCTGGGGCTGCGGGGCGGGCTGCTGCGGAGCGGGGGCCTGCGCGGCCGGTTCCGGCTTGGGCTCGGGCTCCGGTTCCGGCTTGGGCTCCGGCTTCGGCTCGGCCTTGGGCTCCGGCGCCTTCTGCTGCTCCTGCTGCGGCGCGGGCGCGGCGTTCGCGTCACCGATGATCGCCAGCGTGCCGCCGACCTCGACGGTCTCGTCCTCGCCCACGCTGATCTCCAGCAGGGTGCCGGCGATCGGCGAGGGGACCTCGGTGTCGACCTTGTCGGTCGAGATCTCCAGCAGCGGCTCGTCCACCGCGACCTGGTCGCCGACGGACTTCAGCCAGCGGGTGACGGTGCCCTCGGTGACGCTCTCGCCGAGCTCCGGCAGGGTCACCGGGGTGCCCTGGGCGGACCCGCTCGGCGCCGGCTGCGCCTGCGGTGCCGCCTGCTCCTGCTGCGGCTCGGGCTGCGGCTCCGGCTGCGGCTCCGGCTCCGGCTGGGCCTGCCGCGCGGACTCCTGCTCCTGGGCCGGGGCGGAGTCGCCGCCGGAACCGTCGTCGATCACCGCGAGCGTGCCGCCGACCTCGACGGTCTCGTCCTCCTGGGCGACGATTTTCTGCAGGGTGCCGGCGACCGGGGAGGGGACCTCGGTGTCGACCTTGTCGGTGGAGATCTCCAGCAACGGCTCGTCGACCGCGACCGTGTCGCCCTCCTGCTTCAGCCAGCGGGTGACGGTGCCCTCGGTGACGCTCTCGCCGAGCTCCGGCAGTGTGACGGAGAAGGCCATCGTGAATTGACTCCCTTGAATCTTGTCGGCTGCGGTCCGGCTCAGCTGTGCACGTGCAGTGGCTTGCCGGCCAGGGCGAGGTGTGCTTCGCCGAGGGCCTCGGTCTGGGTCGGGTGGGCGTGGATCAGCGGAGCGACGTCCTCCGGGAACGCCTCCCAGTTGTAGATCAGCTGGGCTTCGCCGATCAGTTCGCCGACCCGGTCCCCGACCAGGTGCAGGCCGACGACCGGCCCGTCCGGCGCCTTGATCACCTTGATCGCGCCGGAAGTCTTGAGGATCTGGCTCTTGCCGTTGCCCGCGAGGTCGTAGGTGAGGGTCTGCACGCCGGAGCCGTAGCGCTCCTTGGCCGCCGCCTCGGTCAGGCCCACCGAGGCGACCTCGGGGTGGCTGTAGGTGACGCGGGGGATGCCGGCCTCGTCGATCGGCTTCGGCTGCAGCCCGGCGATCTCCTCGGCCACGAAGATGCCCTGGGCGAAACCGCGGTGCGCGAGCTGCAGGCCGCGCACGATGTCGCCGACCGCGTAGACGTTCGGCAGGTTGGTGCGCAGCCGCTCGTCGGTGACGACGAACCCGCGCTCGATCTCGACCCCGGCCTCCTCGTAACCGTGGCCCGCGGTGTTCGGGCCGCGGCCGACGGCGACCAGCAGCAGGTCCGCCTCCAGCGTCTCACCGGACTCCAGCGACACGCTCACGCCGTTCTCGTCCTGCTTGGCGCCGGTGAACTTCACCCCGGTCTTGAAGGCGATCTTGCGCCGGCGGAACGCGCGCTCCAGCTGCTTGCTGGCGAACTCGTCCTCGGCCGGGACCAGCCGCGGCAGCGCCTCGACGATGGTCACGTCCACGCCGAAGGAGGCCCACACGCTCGCGAACTCGACGCCGATGACGCCGCCGCCGAGCACGACCACCTTCTCCGGGATCCAGTCCAGGGTCAGCGCCTCGTCGCTGGCGATGATGCGCCCGCCCAGTTCGAGCCCGGGCAGCGTCCTGGAGTACGAGCCGGTGGCCAGGATCAGGTTCTTGCCCGTGTAGCGGGTGCCGTCCACCTCGACGGTGGTGCCGCCGACGAACGTGCCGGTGCCCTCGACGACGGTGACCTGATGGGCCTTCGCCAGGCCCTGCAGCCCCTTGTACAGGCGGCTGATGACCCCGTCCTTGTACTTGTGGACGCCGGCGATGTCGACGCCCTCCAAAGTGGTCTTCACGCCGAACTGCTCGCCCTCACGGGCGGTGTCGGCGACCTCGGCGGCATGGAGCAGGGCCTTGGTCGGGATGCAGCCGCGATGCAGGCACGTCCCGCCCAGCTTGTCCTTCTCGATCAGGATGACGGACTGCCCCAGCTCCGCGGCGCGGAAGGCCGCCGCGTAGCCGCCGGATCCGCCACCGAGGATCACCAGGTCGGCGCCAGCGTCGCTCACGTCGTTTACTCCTCGTTTTACGTCCAAACCCTCATCATCTTGTCACTACGGAGTCGGGGGCTGCGAGGTAGCCGGGGTGTGTTAATCGGCGCACTTTGGATCAACGGGATAATGGCCGGGGAGGGCAGGCGGAGATGAGGTGGTCGAGGTGGGTCTGTTCGACGGTCTGAAGCGCCGGCGCGGTGCCGGGAAGGCAGGCACGCTGCGCCGCGCCACCGACGCGGACCTGCGCCACCTGACGGCCTGGGCGGACGCGCGGCGCGGCGTCGAGGCCTACGTCGAGCCCCGCACGACCGTCACCGAGACCACGGTCGTCCTCATCGCGCACGACGGCGAATGGACCAGGCGGCGGATCGGCAGCCTCGGCGCCGCCCAGCAGTTCGGCCGCAAGCACGCCATCCCGGTCTACGAGGTCGCGAAAGTCGGTTACCCCACGCGCATGCGTGAGTACACCCAGCGGCGGAAGCGCGCGCAGAGCTGATCCGGCCGTCCGGGTGGCGCCGCGCGCGGCGCCACCCGGACGGCGGGGTGCTCGTCAGCCCTGGTCGGCGATGTCCGCGAGCACCGCGGCGATCGTCCGGACCGGGACGCCCGTGCCGCCCTTGCCGGTGTAGCCCCACGGCGCGCCGGTGTTGAACGCCGGGCCGGCGATGTCGATGTGCGCCCACGGCAGGCCCTCGGCGACGAACTCGCGCAGGAAGATCCCCGCGGCGAGCATGCCGCCCCACCGGTGCCCGGTCACGTTCGCCAGGTCGGCCAGCCGCGAGTCCAGGTCGCCGCGCAGCTCCTCGGGCAGCGGCATCGGCCAGCCGCCCTCACCGGTGGCCTGCGCGATCGCCGCCACCCGGTCGCGGAACTCGTCGGAGCCCATGATCCCGGCGGTGCGGTTGCCGAGCGCGACCATCTGCGCGCCGGTCAGCGTCGAGGTTTCGATCAGGTAGTCCGGGTCGTCCTCGGCCGCGCGCACCATCGCGTCGGCCAGCACCAGACGGCCCTCGGCGTCGGTGTTGAGGACCTCCACGGTCTTGCCGCCGTACATGCGCAGCACGTCGCCGGGGCGGTAGGAGGTGCCCGACGGCAGGTTCTCCGCGAGCGGGATGCTGGCGGTGACCTCGAGCGGGTACTTCAACCGGGCCGCGAGCACGACCGAGGCGAGCACCGCGGCGGCCCCGGACATGTCCGAGGTCATGTGGTCCATGTTCGCGGCCGGCTTGATCGAGATGCCGCCCGAGTCGAACGTGATGCCCTTGCCGACGAGCGCGACCTTCTTGGCCGCCTTCGGGCCCCGGTAGGACACCCGCACCAGCCGCGGCGGGCGGGACGACCCGCCGCCGACACCGAGGATGCCGCCGAAGCCCTTGCGCTTGAGCTGCTTTTCGTCGAGCACCTCGAACTCGAGGTCCTCGGCTTCGGCCAGCTTGCGGGCCCGCTCCGCGAAGGACGCCGGGTACAGGTCGTTCGGCGGGGTGTTGATCAGGTCGCGGGCGATGGTGACGGCATCCGCGATCGCGGTCGCGGCCTTCAGCGTCGCGGTGTGCGCCCGCTTGGTGCCTGCCTGCGGCGTGGTGAAGTCGGCGGCCGCCAGCGGCGCCTCGCCCGGCTCGGACTTGTACTCGGTGAACCGGTAGGCGCCCAGCGCGGTGCCTTCGACCGCGGCCTGCAGGTCCACAGCGGACAGTGTGACGACTGCGCGCGCCGTGCCGGCGAGCGCGCGGCCGGCGGCACCGGCGGCGCGGCGCACCTGCTCGGCGGTCACGGTGCCGTCCTCGGCCGCCCGGCCCAGGCCCACCGCGAGCACGACCGCGGCGGGCAGCTTGCCCAGCGTGGGCAGCTTCACGATCTCCTCGGCCTTGCCGGTGGCGCCGACGGTGGCCAGCACGTCGGCCAGCGTCCCGTCGAAGGCCGCGTCGACGGCCTCGGCGCCGGGCGCCAGGGTCACCGCCTTGCCGCCCTGCAGCGTCCCGACCACCACGACCTCGGCGCGGCTCTTACCGAGCGCGGCGCCGGTGTTCTCGATCAGGGCAAACTTCGGCACGGTCACTTGTGGCTCCTCGCGCATCTGTCGACGGTCGTGCCGGGTCGGCTACCCGGCGAGGTCGTGAGCCATGCTAATGAGGACGGAGCCCGGTGGGAGAGGCAGGTGGTGGGCGTGCGGCTGGCGGCGGGACTGCTGATCGCGCTGGCCGTGGGCGCCCGGGCGGGCGGCTGGTGGCTGCTCGGTGGCGCCGTGGTGGCGGCCCTGCTGGCGTGGTGCGTGCCGGAGGGACCCGTGGTCAGGGCGAACCCGGCCCGGCTGCTGTCCGCGGCGGGTCTGGTGTCGCGGCTGGCGCTGGTGCCGTTGTGCGCCTCGGTGTTCGCCGCCTACCTCGTCCCGGGGCAGCGGTGGGCCGCCGCGGTCTGCGCCCTGGTCGTGACCGCCGCGGGCGCCGCCGGGCTGCGGCTCGCGCGGTACGCGCGGGCGTGGCTGCTCGGCGTCCTCCTGGTGGCGGCTGCCGGGTTCGTGGCGTTGTGCTTCGCGATCGAGCCGGCCCAGCCGGTCACCGCGCCGCGGTTCACGACCGGCGGGCTGCTGGCGTCCGCCGCGGTGCTGTTCCCGTTGCTGCCCCGGCGGAAACCGGCGTGGCTCGCGGGCTCGGTGATCGCCGTGCTGGCGGTCGCCGCGGGCGCGCTGTACCAGCTCGGCCCGGTGCGGCTGGCGTTGTCCGGGGTGCCGGTGCGCGACGCGCTCGCCGCGGTGGACGGTCAGGCACTCGATCCGCTGCTCGCCGGGGTGGTCGTGCTGTCCACTGTGCCCGCTGCGGTGCTCGCGATCGGGGGTGTGCGGGAGGAACTCGCGTGGCGGTGGGCGTCCGTCCCCTGTGGACTGATCGCGGCGGCGGCCGCGGCGCTGCTGGATCCGGAGCAGGCGCTGCTGCTCGCCGCGGCGGCCGCCCTGGCCGAGGTACTGGTGACCGCGGTGCTGTCGATGACCACCGGGATCACCGCGCGGGCGGTGATCACCGCGGTACTGGCCGTGACACTGCTGGCCTGGCTGCCGCCGTTCGCTCTGCTCGGTACGGTCGTGGCGGTCGCGGCCGCCACCGCGGTCACGCGACGGTCAGGAACGCCAGCAGGGTGATGACGGCGGTCACCACCGCGAGGATCACCACCGACTTGACCGGCAGGTCGCGCGGGAAGGCGCGCTTGTCGTGGATGCTGCGCCACCACACCACACCGAAGATCGCGGCGACCAGGCCGATGATCCCGCCGAACACGCCGAGCAGCGCGTAGCCGAGCAGCATCAGCTCCCCGGCGGCGAAGGTGAGCAGGACGGCCGTGATGAAGGTGCGGACGTCGGAGGCGGGGCCCGCGGACACCGAGTTGTCGGTCGCGCGTCGCGGCAGGTTGGCGGTCACCGGGACATGGTAAGTGAGTCGGCGATTCTCGGAAGTCCAACTAACCGCTATTCTGGGCCGATGACGACCACGATGCCCTTCACCCGTACCCCGCACCCGTCACCCGCTTCGGCGGAGCGTGTAGCCGAGGTACTGGCGAAGCCCGGCTTCGGAACGGTCTTCACCGATCACATGGTCTCGATCCGCTACAGCAAGGACCGCGGCTGGTACGACGCCGGCGTCGGCCCGTACGAGCCGATCACGCTGGACCCGGCCACCTCGGTGCTGCACTACGCGCAGGCGATCTTCGAGGGCCTGAAGGCCTACCGGCAGCCGGACGGGTCGATCGCGACCTTCCGCCCGGAGGCCAACGCGGCCCGCTTCCGCCGGTCGGCGGTGCGGCTGGCCATGCCGGAGCTGCCCGACGAGCTGTTCCTCGGCTCGCTGCAGGAGTTCCTCGCGGTCGACGGCCGCTGGGTGCCCAGCCGGCAGGGCGACTCGCTGTACATCCGCCCGTTCATGATCTCCACCTCGGTGGGGCTGGGCGTGAACTCGCCGGCCAACGACTACCGGTACCTGTTGATCGCGTCGCCGGCCGGTTCGTACTTCGCCGGCGGGGTCAAGCCGGTGAGCGTGTGGCTGTCCACCGAGTACGTGCGGGCGGCGCCGGGCGGCACCGGTGCGGCGAAGTTCGCGGGCAACTACGCGGCGTCCTTCGTGGCGCAGGCGCAGGCCGTCGAGCAGGGCTGCGACCAGGTGGTGTGGCTCGACGCGGTGGAGCGCCGCTACGTCGAGGAGATGGGCGGCATGAACCTGTTCTTCGTGTTCGGCTCGGGCTCCGACGCCCGCGTCGTCACGCCGGAACTGACCGGTTCGCTGCTGGCCGGTGTCACGCGTGACTCGCTGCTCCAGCTGGCCGCCGACCGCGGCCTGCCGGTCGAGGAGCGCCGGATCTCCACCGAGGAGTGGGAGAAGGCGGCGGCCTCGGGTGAGCTGACCGAGGTGTTCGCGTGCGGCACCGCGGCGGTCATCACGCCGGTCGGCCGGGTCAAGTACGCGGGCGGCGAGTTCACCATCGCCGGCGGCGAGCCCGGTGAGGTGACGATGCAGCTGCGGGCCGAGCTGACCGGCATCCAGGAGGGCACCCGCCCCGACCGGCACGGCTGGATGCGCAAGATGGCCTGATCCACCTCCGACGAGCAAGGCCCCCGCACCGGTGTTCCCGGTGCGGGGGCCGCTGTTCGTCAGCCCTGGGTCGCCCGCCGGATGAAGTCGACCTGCTCCGGCGACGGACCACCGTGCTGGTGCTGGATCTCGGCCGAGTTCTCGGCCTGCATCCGGTACAGCGAGTCCCGCAGGCCGGGGTCGCCGCCGTGGAACGCCTCCAGCAGCGACATCCACTCGCGGCCGAGTTCCCGGCCCTCCGCCGACGCCGGGTCGGTCCCGGTCTCGACGGCGCGCTGCACGCGCGGGATCAGGTCCTGCCACTTCCGCTGGACGTCCTCCTGGTCGCCGAGCCGCGAGCGGCGTTCCGCCAGCTCCGCCAGCTGTGTTTCGCTGAAGTACTGCCGCACCGTCTCGTTCACGGTGGTCACCTCCCTGATCAGAGCCAGGAAGTCGGTGACGCCGGCCTGCTCGCCGAGGGTCGAGAGCATGGTGGTGAGGTGCGCATGCAGGGTGCGCATCGCCACCAGCTGCCGGTCCAGGTGCTCCCGGTGCCGTTCGAGGAGTTCACCGAGACCGGACGTGCCCGCCAGTGCGGCGCCGATGTCCTCGAGCGGCAGGCCCAGCTGCCGCAGGGCCAGCACCTCGTACAACCGCCGGACGTCGGGCTCGTCGTAGAGCCGGTGCCCCGAGTACGTGCGCCCGGACGGACGCACGAGCCCCACGTGGTCGTAGTGGTGCAGGGTCCGCACCGTGAGCCCGGTGGCTTTCGCCAGCTCGCCGACCTTGTACAGCATGCCGTTCACCCACTTCCACCTGCGCTTGTGCGCCGGTGTGCACGACGCTAAGACCTGACGTGACGTGAGGTTCAAGCGTTCGGCGGGGTGACCGCGGCCTCGTCGTGGGTGGGCAGGTCGGTCAGCAGCCGGGCGGCCGTGACGACCAGCGGGAGCGCCGTGGCGGCGCCGGTGCCGTCGCCGAGCCGGATGCCGAGGTCGACGATCGGTTTCAGGTCGAGGTGCTCCAGCACCATGCTGTGCGCCGGTTCGGCGTCCGCGTGCGCGGCCTGCCACCACGCGCGCGCCCCCGGCGCCAGCTCCTCGGCGACCAGCGCGGCGGCGCCCACGACCAGCCCGTCCAGCAGCACCGGGGTGCGCCGCACCGCGGCTTGCGCGAGGAACCCGGCGAGTGCGGCCAGGTCCGCTCCGCCGGCCGTGCGCAGCAGCGCGACCGGATCGGGCAGCACCGCGCGTGCCCGCCGCAGCGCGTCCCGGACCGCGGTGGCCTTGCGCATCCAGGCGTGGTCGTCGATGCCGGAACCGCGGCCCACCACGGCGACCGGTTCGGCGCCGGTGAGCGCCGCGACCAGTACGGCGGCGGGGGTGGTCGCCCCGACGCCGATGCTGCCCGCGACCAGCAGGTCCGTGCCCTCGTCCACCTCGGCGTCGGCGATCGCCATCCCGGCGCGCAGGGCGGCGTGCACCTCGTCGCCGGTGAGGGCGTCCTCGACGTCGATCGACCCGGACCCGGCCCGGACCTTGAACTCGGCCACCGGCGTCTCCCCGTGCACCGAGAGATCGACCACGCGCAGCCCGGCACCGGCCACCGCGGCCGCCACGGCCACCGGGCCGGAACCCTTGAGCAGGGCGTGCACCAGCTGCGTGGTCACCTCGGGCCGGTAGGCGGAGACGCCCTTCGCGGCGATCCCGTGGTCCCCGGCGAACACCACGATCCGCGGCCGCTGGAACCGGCGCGGCGGCACCGCGCCCTGGCAGGCCGCGACCCACGCACCGAGAGCCTCCAGCTCACCCAGCGACGCGACCGGCTTGAGCAGCTCGGCGTGCCGGCGCAGCGCCTCGGCGCGGGCGGGCTCGTCGGGATGGGGGACTCCGGCAAACGACACGTCGGTCACGCCGTCAACCTATCGTCAGCCCGCGCGGGCGGTGAGGCGTGGATCGTCCTCCACCACGCCCAGCAGCACCGAGTCGATCTCGGTGAGCAGATCGGTGTCCAGCCGCACCCCGGCCGCCTTGACGTTCTCGTGCACCTGCTCCGGGCGGGAGGCGCCGATGATCGCGGACGAGACGTTCGGGTTCTGCAGCACCCACGCGACCGCGAGCTGCGCCAGCGTCAGCCCGGCCTGCGCGGCCAGCGGCTCCAGCCGGGCCACCCGCTCGAGCACTTCGTCGCGGAGGAACCGCTGCACGAACCGCGAGCCGGTCTCGTCGGTGGCGCGCGAGCCGGCCGGCGGCGGCTGGCCCGGCTGGTACTTGCCGGTCAGCACGCCCTGCGCGATCGGCGACCACACGATCTGGCTGAGACCCTCCCGCTCGCTCGCGGGCACGACCTGCGGCTCGATGACCCGCCACAGCATGTTGTACTGCGGCTGGTTGGACACGAACGGGATGCGCAGCTCCCGGGCGAGCGCCGCACCGCGGGTGATCTCCTCGGCGGTCCACTCGGAGACACCGATGTAGTGCACCTTGCCCTGGTGGACCAGGTCGGCGAACGCGGTGAACGTCTCCTCCAGCGGCACCGACGGGTCGAACCGGTGCGCCTGGTACAGGTCGATGTGGTCGGTCTGCAGGCGCTTCAGCGACGCGTGGCAGGACTCCATGATGTGCTTGCGGCCGAGTCCGCGGTCGTTCGGACCGCCCGGGCCGGTCGGCCAGAACACCTTGGTGCAGATCTCCAGGCTCTCCCGGCGCTGACCGGCCAGGCCACGGCCGAGCACCGACTCGGCGGCGGTGTTGGCGTAGACGTCGGCGGTGTCGAAGGTGGTGATGCCGGCGTCCAGCGCGGCCCTGATGCACGCCTGGGCCTGCTCCTCCTCGATCTGGGAGCCGTGCGTGAGCCAGTTGCCGTAGGCGATCTCACTGACGGTCAGGCCACTGCGGCCGAGACGGCGAAATTCCATGGCGGCGAGCCTACGCCGAACTGGTTCGCCTTGCTAACGACCTGGGGCGGCTCCAGGTCAGGAGACGGTTTCGCCGACCTTGACCCGCGGCTTCGGCATCCGCAGCTTGCGGATCTGGCTGGCGCGGACGAACGCGTACCAGCCGATCGAGCGGCCGCTGACGGTCTCCTTCGGGAACTTCTGCCGGACCAGCCGGGTGATGCGGCGGCCGTTGAAGTAGCCCTCCACGGCCATCACGACGAGGGCGACCATGCACAGCAGCGTCACGTACTGCTGGATCACCGGAACCGGCACCAGCAGCACGATGAACACCAGGATCGCCAGCGGCATGAACGCGCCCAGGAAGTGGCGGCGCGAGTCCACCAGGTCCCGCACGTACGCCTTGACCGGGCCCTTGTCCCGCGGCAGCAGGTAGCGGTCGTCACCGGCGGCCATCCGCTCCTGGCGCTCCTTGGCGAGCCGGCGGCGCTCTTCCTTGCTCGCCGGGTTCGCCTTGCGGAGCTCGCGGTTGCGCTTCATCGCCTCCCGCATCGTGCGCGGCGGGGGAGCGACGGGGCCGCGGCGCTTGCCCTCGGCCTCCTTGCGCTTGGGCGTCGGCCTGCCCTTGCTCGGGGTGTAGCCCCGGGTGTGAGATTCGACGCTTTCGGCCACCTCGGCCGCCTCGATCTCGGGGCTGTCTGCGGTGGTCGTGCTGCTACGACGAAGAAACCTCACCCGACCAGCTTATTCCAGACCTCGGCGTCCGTGTTCAACCCCCTCGTCGATGTGCCACCATGGAGGCGAGCGCCAAAGCGGGAACCAGCCCGGAACAGATCGGGTGTCCCCGGTGTTCCACCAGGGAGGAGCACCCCCCACCCGGTGCACGGCAAGACCCCGAGGGAGAGCTATGACTACCGCTGAGCAGACCGGCACGCAGGCCGAAGCTGGCGAGGCCACCCACGGCGTGACCTTGAGCGACGCCGCGGCCAGCAAGGCCAAGGCCCTGCTGGAGCAGGAAGGCCGCGACGACATGCACCTGCGCATCGCGGTCCAGCCCGGTGGCTGCGCGGGCCTGCGCTACCAGCTGTTCTTCGACGAGCGCACGCTCGACGGCGACCTGTTCCGCGACTTCGACGGCCTGCGCGTCGCGGTCGACCGGATGAGCGCGCCGTACGTCGAGGGCGCCGTGATCGACTTCGTCGACACGATCGAGAAGCAGGGCTTCACCATCGAGAACCCGAACGCCACGGGCTCCTGCGCCTGCGGCGACTCGTTCCACTGAGTTACGCGGACACGACAACGGGCGCCGGTCGAAGACCGGCGCCCGTTGTCGTGTCCGGGTAACTAGTAGTCCTCCAGCCCGACTACCTGGGCGTGGCAGGCGTCGTCGACGGCCCAGTCCCCCGGCGCCGGCGGGCGGGGCACCGAGGCGCGTGCCACGCGCAGGTCGGCGGGGATGTCGGCGCAGTCGTCGATCAGCTCGGCGATGGTCTCCGGATCGGTCATGGTGCTCACGCACCCGACCGTAGGTCGAGCCGGGCGCGCCGGACAGGTCTACCAGCTAGTAGTGTCGGTCGGCGGGTCAGTTTTACTCCGACGGGGTATTTCCCGCCGGTAACTCGAGTTCGGGAGCCAGGGAGAACCGGTGGGAATCAACGCCCGCATCGCCGTGTCCGGCAGCATCGCAACCGACCATCTCATGCACTTCCCCGGCCGGTTCGCCGAGCAGCTGGTCGCCGACCAGCTGCACCGCGTGTCGCTGAGCTTCCTGGCCGACGACCTGGTCGTCCGCCGCGGCGGCATCGGCGCCAACATCGCCTTCGGCCTCGGCGTGCTCGGGGCGAGCCCGGTGCTGGTGGGTGCCGCGGGCGCGGACTTCGCCGACTACCGGTCCTGGCTGGAGCGCCACGGCGTGGACACCTCCGGTGTGCTGATCTCGGAGCTGGCGCACACGGCGCGGTTCGTGTGCACGACCGACGACGACCTCAACCAGATCGCCACCTTCTACGCCGGGGCGATGGCCGAGGCCCGCAACATCGAGCTCGGCCCGATCGCCGGCCGCGTCGGCGGGATCGGGCTGATGCTGATCGGCCCGGACGACCCGGAGGGCATGCTGCGGCACGCCGAGGAGTGCCGGCAGCGCGGCATCCCCTTCGCGGTCGACCCGTCGCAGCAGCTCGCCCGCATGGACGGTGAGCAGGCGCGCCGGTTCCTCGCCGGCGCCCGCTACCTGTTCACCAACGGTTACGAGTGGGAGCTGCTGCTCCAGAAGACCCGCTGGTCCGAGTCCGATGTGCTGGACCACGTCGGCATCCGGATCACCACGCTCGGCGAGAAGGGCGTGGAGATCGTCGGCCGCGACGGGCTGGCTCTCGAGGTCGGCGCCGTGCCCGAGCTGACCAAGGCCGACCCGACGGGCGTCGGCGACGGCTTCCGCGCCGGGTTCCTGGCCGGCCTGAACGCAGACCTGGATCTGGAGCGCTCGGCCCAGCTGGGGTCGATGATCGCGGTGCTCGTGCTGGAGACGATCGGGACCCAGGAGTGGACGCTGGACCGCGCCTCCGCTCTCGCCCGCATCGGGGACGCGTTCGGTCCGGACGCCGCCGCCGAGATCGCGCCCGCGCTGCCCGTCTGAGCCCGGCGCCACGCGGGACGGACCGGCCGCCGCCGTCCGGCGGCTGCGGTCCGTCCGCGCACCGCGGCCGGGTCAGATCCGCACCGGGTAGACCGGCTCCGGGATCTCGGGCTTGATGCGGTGCTCGACGAAGATCCCGTGCCAGATCATGAAGACCAGCAGCGCCCAGATCCGCCGGCTGTGGTCGAGCGTGCCGGCCTTGTGCTCGTCCAGCAGGCGCTGCACGGCGCGCTTGTCGAGCAGCTCGTCCGTGCGCGAGTCGGCGATGATGCCGCGCGCCCAGTCGTACATCTCGTCGCGCAGCCACAGCCGGATCGGCACCGGGAAGCCCAGTTTGCGGCGGTTCAGCACGTGCGCGGGCACGATGCCCTCCAGCGCGCGGCGCAGCGCGTACTTCGTGGTCTCCTTGGTGATCTTCTGGTCCAGCGGGATACCGGCCGCGACCTTGAAGACCTCGGCGTCCAGGAACGGCACCCGCAGCTCCAGCGAGTTCGCCATGGTCATCTTGTCGGCCTTGACCAGGATGTCGCCGCGCAGCCAGGTGAACAGGTCGACGTGCTGCATGCGGGCGACCGGGTCCCAGTTCGCCGACGTGCGGTAGTGCTCGGCCGTCACATCGCGGTGGCCGACACCCTCCTGGAACGTCTTGAGCACCCCGCGCAGCTGGTCGTCGCGGAAGATGCGGGCGTTGCCGTAGTAGCGCTCCTCCAGCGGCAGCGCGCCACGGCGCAGCAGGTCCTTGCCGCGGGTGCCCTCCGGGATCCGCTCGGACACCTTGCCGAGCACCCGGCGCACGGTCCCGGGCACCTTCTCGAACGGCGCCAGCGACAGCGGCTCGTTGTAGATCGTGTAGCCGCCGAACAGCTCGTCCGAGCCCTCGCCGGACAGCACCGCCTTGACGTGTTTGCGCGCCTCCCGCGCGATGAACCACAGCGGGACGAGCGCCGGGTCGGCCACCGGGTCGTCGAGGTACCAGACGATGAGCGGCAGCGCGTCCATCATCTCGTCGGCCGACACCGTGCGGATGATGTGTTTCACCCCGATCGCCGCCGCCGACTCGGCCGCCACGTCGACCTCGGAGTAGCCCTCGCGCTCGAACCCGGTGGTGAACGCGATCAGGTTCGGGTTGCGCTCCTTCGCCAGCGCCGCGATCGCCGTGGAGTCGATCCCGCCGGAGAGGAACGTGCCGACGGTGATGTCCGGGTCGGCGATCATGTGCTTGCCGACCGAGTCGCGCATCACGTCGCGGATGCGCTCGTGCAGGATCTTCGCCTCGGCCTCGCCGCGCACCGGCTTCGCGGCGAACTCCGGGAAGAAGTACCGCTCGATCCGCGGGGTCCCGCCGGGGGAGACGGTGAACGACGTGCCGGACTCGATGCGCCGGATCCCGGTGTGCAGCGATTCGGGCTCGGGCACGTACTGCAGGGTCAGGTAGTGCTGGAGCGCCGTGCGGTCCAGCTCGTGGGTGATCCCGAGCACGCCGGAGAGCTCCAGCAGCGACTTCTTCTCGCTGGAGAACGCGGTGCCGCCGGGGCCGGAGGCGTAGAACAGCGGTTTGATGCCGAACGGGTCGCGTGCGCCGAAGATCACCTTTTCGTCCGCGTCCCAGATCAGGAACGCGAACATGCCCCGCAGTTTCGCCACCGCGGAGCGGCCCCAGTAGTGGTAGGCGGCGACGATCGCCTCGCCGTCGCCCGCTGTGGCGAACTTCGCACCGTGCTCGGCGATCAGCTGCTCGCGCAGCTGGAGGTAGTTGTAGATCTCGCCGTTGAAGTTGAGCGTGTAGCGGTTCGGCGATTCCGGCGGGCCCCAGGTCAGGGGCTGGTGGGCGTGCTCGACGTCGATGAACGCGAGCCGGTTGAAGCCGTAGACGACCTCGGCGTCGGTCCAGGTGTCGCGCTCGTCGGGACCGCGGTGCCGCTGGCACCGCATCGCCTCGCCGACGGCTTCGCGCGCCTTCGCCGCGTCGTTCTCACTGGCACACACCAGTCCAAGCAGGCCGCACACGGATATTCACACCTCGAGGTCGTGGCCGGATGTCGAGCGCCCAGTATGCCCGCAGCCCCCGCCACCAACGGTCACCCCTTGGACTGCGGATCGGGGGAACTCGGCTAGGCTCCCGCTGGTAAGCCAGAAATCGTCAAGGAGGCCTGGGTTGAAAGGGCGCTGCGCAGTGGGCAGGGATGAGCGCACTCCGGCATCACGTTCGGCGAAAGTGGGTAAGGTCGCCGCGCTGGCCGGGCTCGTCGCGCTCCTGGCGACCGGGTGCTCCGGTGACGAGGTGCTTCGGTTCGGGTGGCCCGTCGGCGTGACCAAGGAGTCCGAGGACATGCGTGTCCTCTGGACCTGGTCGGTCATCGCCGCGCTCGCCGTCGGTGTCGTCGTGTGGGGCCTGATCTTCTGGTCGGTCGCCTTCCACCGCAAGAAGAAGAGCGACCAGCCGGGCGACCTGCCGCGGCAGTTCCAGTACAACGTGCCGCTCGAGCTGTTCTGCGTCGTGCTGCCGCTGGTGATGGTCTGCGTGCTGTTCTTCTTCACCGCGACCACCGAGAGCAAGGTGCTGGCCAAGGAGCCGGACCCGGACGTCACGGTCGACGTGATCGCGTTCCAGTGGAACTGGGAGTTCGACTACCCGGGCGCGCCGAAGGACGCCAACGGCCAGGTCATCAAGACCGTCGGCAGCTCGAGCGAGATCCCGATCCTGGTCCTGCCGACGGGCAAGCGCATCCAGTACAACCTGCGCTCCGCCGACGTCATCCACTCCTTCTGGGTGCCGGAGTTCCACTTCAAGCGGGACGTGTTCCCGGACCCGGACAAGAACAACCAGGACTCGTCGTTCCAGAACACGATCGACCGGACGGGCGCCTTCGTGGGCCGGTGTGCCGAGCTGTGCGGCACCTACCACTCGGGGATGAACTTCGAGGTCCGCGCGCTGCCGGCCGACCAGTTCGACCGCTACATCCAGCTGCGGACCCAGATCAACCCGGCCACCGGGCAGCCGAACACGACTGCCGAGGCGCTGGCCGCGCTGAACTGCGGCGAGCTGTGCGCGCCGCAGGCGACCACGACGAAGCCGTTCAACACCGACCGCACGCTGCGGACGCAGTCCGGCTGAGCCGGTTGGTTCCCGTGGGTGTTGGAAGCATGAGCACAGTGAGGACAGCGTCATGAAGGTCGAAGCCCGGATTTTCGACTTGGTCACCGCTTTCGCGTTCTTCATCGCGATCGTCTACGGCGTGTGGACCGGGCTGGGCAGTGGCCACGGCGTCGAGCCGGTCGGCCTGGTCGCGCTCATCCTGACCGGCGGGCTGTCCCTGCTGGCGGGCAGCTACATGCGGTTCGTCGGCCGCCGGATCGAACCGCGCCCCGAGGACCGCGACGACGCCGAGATCAGCGACGGCGCGGGTGAGATGGGCTTCTTCAGCCCGGGCAGCTACTGGCCGATCGGGCTGGCCGGTGCGGCCGCGTTCATGGGGCTCGGCCTCGCCTTCTTCCACGTGTGGATGCTGATCGTCGGCGGCATCCTGATCCTCCTCGCCGTGGGCGGTCTGGTGTTCGAGTACCACACCGGCCCGAACCACGAGTAAGGGTTCGCGGAGCGCCGCTTCCGAGCTGTTCGACGAGGGCCCACCGGTTTGTCACCACCGGTGGGCCCTCGTCGTCGTGCTCTGCGGGGTGTTTTGTCCCGGACCCCGGTGGCAGCGATCAGCGGAACGCGGCCCACCGCGCCAGCAGATCGGCCGCTGCGCCGGTGTCGATCGCCTCGGCGGCTCGCACCAGGCCGGCGGACAGATCGTCCACCAGGGACTCGCTGAAGCCGGTGTCCGCGGCCAGCGCGCCGGCCGCGTTCAGCAGCACCGCATCGCGCACCGGCCCCGGCTTGCCCGCCACCAGCTCGCGGACCACTTCGGCGTTCACCGCGGGGTCGCCGCCGCGCAGATCCTCCGCCGTGGCGCGCGGGATGCCCAGCTCGGCCGGGTCCAGGCGCTCGGCCCGCACCGCACCGTCCGCCACGACCCACACCGAGCTGGTCGTGGTGGTGGTCAGCTCGTCCAGACCGTCGTCGCCGCGGACGACCAGCGTCGTGGTGCCCCGGCGGGCGAACACGCGCGCCAGCACCTCCGTCTTGTCCGCGAAGGCGCACCCGATCAAGCCCGCCCGCGGCTGCGCCGGGTTGGTCAGCGGGCCCAGCAGGTTGAACGCCGTCGGCACCCCCAGCTCCCGCCTGGGCGCACCCGCGTGGCGGAACCCGGGGTGGAACACGGGCGCGAAGCAGAAGCCGATGCCCAGCTCGTTCACGCACCGCCGGACACCCTCCGGCGGCAGGTCGATCGCGACCCCCAGCGCCTCCAGCACGTCGGCGGTGCCGGCCTTTGACGACGCCGCCCGGTTGCCGTGCTTGACCACCGCCACGCCGGCGGCCGCGGTGACGAGCGAGGCCATCGTGGAGATGTTCACCGACCCGGACCGGTCACCGCCGGTACCCACGATGTCCACCGCGGGCGGGTCGATCTCCACCCGCTTGGCGTGCGCGAGCATCGCGTCGGCCAGGCCGATGACCTCCGCGGGGGTCTCGCCCTTCGCGCGCAGCGCGATCAGGAAGGCGCCCACCTGGGCGGGGGTGGCCTCCCCGGACATCACCTGGTCCATCGCCCACGCGGTGTCCTCGGCGGACAGGTCGGCGCCGGCGATCAGCTGGTTGAACAGCGTGGGCCAGTTCTGCGTGCCCATGGTCACCTTTCCTCCAGGCCGGCGAACCGGCCTGAGTTCGTCGCGGCGCCTCAGCCCCGGACGACCGGGACCCGGCGGGCCCGCAGCACGTCCGCGACCGTCTCCGCCGCGGTCAGCGGGTCGAGCGGATGGACCAGGACGGCGTCGGCCCGGGACCAGGTGGCCAGCCAGCGGTCGTCCTTGCGGCGCACGGCGACGACGATCGGCGGGCAGTCGTCGATCTCGTTCTTCAACTGCCGGCACAGCCCGATGCCGCCGGTCGGCTGGGCCTCGCCGTCCAGGATCGCCAGATCGACCGCGCCCTCGTCCATTTCGGCCAGCACGTCGGCGACGCCGGCGGCCTCGACGTAGTCGACCCGGCCCAGGTCGGTGGCGGGCCGGCGACCGACCGCCGTGATGATCGACTCCCGCACCTCCGGTCGATGGCTGAACACCAGGATCCGCGTGGACTGTTCGGACAAGTCGACCCTCCGGCTTCGTCGCTGTACTGGTCGTGTCGATGCTAGCCGTCCCGCCCGGTTCCACCCAGGCCCATCGGCTGTAACGCGTCCCAGCCGAGCCAGTCGCCGTCCAGCCGCTGCGCCAGCCCGGCCATGCGGGCGCGTTCCTGCGCGCAGTGCAGTGCGTCGAGCTTCTGCACCCGCAGCGCGTGCACCCGGACGGGCCCGCCGGCACTTGGCTCCGGGCGCAGCTCCCACCCGTCCTGCGCCAGGACCGCGGCGGCCTCGGTGACCCGGTCCGGTGGCAGGACGAGGTGGTGGCGCAGAATCGCCGGTTCCGCCGCGCGCCAGCGATGTGATCTCGCCAGCACCGCGGAGTCCGCCTCGGCCACGTCGAACGCCTCGGCCACGACGGCGACACCCTCGGCATCCACGGTCAGAACCGGCTCGTCGCGCTTTCGCAGCAGGTCACGCACCCGATCGAAGAAACTCACGCCCTGATCCTCACCCTCCGCGTCCACCGGTGTGACCGACACCCCCGGCGCGGCGTGCCGGACCCGAGCAAGCAGGTCGCCGCGCAGGGAGACATAATGCGACCCGTGACAACGGCAGCTCCCACCATCAGCCAGCGGGTGCACTCGCTGAACCGGCCGAACATGGTCAGCGTCGGCACGATCGTGTGGCTCTCCAGCGAGCTCATGTTCTTCGCCGGGCTGTTCGCGATGTTCTTCACGGTCAAGGCGCAGAACGCCACGGGGGTCTGGCCGCCGATCAACGCGGCGACCGGCGAGCCCATCCACCTGGACATCCCGTACGCGCTGCCCTTCACGATCATCCTGGTGGCGTCGTCGTTCACCTGCCAGCTCGGCGTGTTCGCCGCGGAGCGTGGTGACGTCTACGGGCTGCGCCGCTGGTACGTCATCACCCTGATCATGGGCGCGATCTTCGTCGCGGGTCAGGCCGGTGAGTACGTCTCGCTGATCGATGAGGGCGTGACCATTCCGTCCGGGCCGTTCGGCACCGTGTTCTTCCTGGCGACCGGGTTCCACGGTCTGCACGTGATCGGTGGTCTCGTCGCCTTCGTCTTCCTGCTCATCCGCACGAAGCTGAGCAAGTTCACCCCCGCGCAGGCGACCTCGGCGATCGTTGTGTCGTACTACTGGCACTTCGTCGACATCGTGTGGATCGGCCTGTTCGCGGTCATCTACATCATCCCGTGACCGCGCCCGCCACCCATGGACCGGCCTGAACTGACAGCAAGGGTTGCCGAAGAATGACCACCAGCAAGAACTCCTCCAGGCGCCGCTTCGGCGCCCGCACCAAGCTGCGCCGCCGCCTCGCCGGTGCGCTCGCGCTGGGCGTGGCGCTGGTCGGCGTGGGTCTCGGTTACGCCATCCTGGTGCCGCAGCCGCAGACCGCGCAGGCGCAGGGCGACCCGGCGCAGCTGCGCCTGGGCCAGCAGGTCTACAACAACAGCTGCATCACCTGCCACGGCGCGAACCTGCAGGGCGTGGAGGACCGCGGGCCGAGCCTGATCGGCGTCGGTGACGCGGCTGTGTACTTCCAGACTTCGTCCGGCCGCATGCCGGCGGTCCGGCAGGAGGCGCAGGCGGAGCGCAAGCCGCCGAAGCTGACGCCGGAGGAGATCGACGCGGTCGGCGCCTACGTCCAGGCCAACGGCGGCGGGCCGGAGCGCCCCGCCCAGACCGGTGCGGCGCTGCGCGGGGACAACCCGGCGCGCGGTGGCGAGCTGTTCCGCCTCAACTGCGCGTCGTGCCACAACTTCACCGGCCAGGGTGGTGCCCTGTCGGCCGGCAAGTTCGCGCCGGAGCTCGGCCCGGCCACCGAGGACCAGATCTACACCGCGATGCTGACCGGTCCGCAGAACATGCCGAAGTTCTCCGACCGCCAGCTCACCCCGGACGAGAAGAAGGACATCGTCGCCTACGTCAAGTCCGTGTCCGACGGGAACAACAACCCGGGCGGTAACGGTCTGGGCGGTCTGGGGCCGGCTCCCGAGGCGCTCGTCGCGTGGATCGTCGGAATCGGCGCCATCCTCGGCGTGACTCTGTGGATTGGATCGAGGGCATGACTAGCATGGAAGACCACCCGGGCGCGGGGCGCGAACCGGGTGTTCCCCAGCCTTCCGAGGCCGAACTGGCCGAGATGGACCGCGACGAGCTGGTCAAGCTGGGCACGAAGCTCGACGGGGTCGAGCTGGTCGACTACCCGGACCCGTGGCCGGTCAAGGGCACCCGCGCGGAGAAGCGCGCGGAACGGGTCATCGCGCTGTGGTTCACCATCGCGGCGCTGGCCGGTCTCGGCTTCCTGGTGACGCTGTGCTGGCCGCAGTGGTGGGAGTACCGGGCACCGGACACCGGCGAGTACGAGAAGTACGCGCTTTACACCCCGGTGCTGGGCGCCACGCTGGGCATCTCCATCCTCGCCCTGGGCATCGGCGTGCTGCTGTACACGAAGCGGTTCATCCCGAGCGAGCTCGCGGTGCAGGAACGGCACGACGGCGACGGCAAGGGCTCGGCCGAGATCGACCGTCAGACGATCGTCGCGCAGCTGGCCGACGCGGGTAACCGCAGCACCATCGCCCGCCGTTCGCTGGTCAAGCGCACCGCCGGCCTCGGTGCCGGCGTGATGGGCCTGGGCCTGGTCGGCCTGCCGGTCGCGTCGTTCATCAAGAGCCCGTGGAAGGGCGAGCCGCAGGACACCCTGTGGCACACCGGCTGGTTGCCGCAGCACCCCGGTGAGGTCGTCTACATGCGCCGCTTCACCGGCAAGTCGGACGAGATCGTGCTGGTCCGCCCGGAGGACCTGGATGCGGGCGCGATGGAGACCGTGTACCCGTTCCGCGAGTCGGAGCGGGGCAACCACGAGGCGCTGTCCGCGGCGTTCATGCGCTCCGACAACCCGGTCATGCTGATCCGCCTGCGGCCCGAGGACGCGAACCGCGTCGTCAAGCGCAAGGGCCAGGAGGACTTCAACTTCGGCGAGTACTACGCCTACACGAAGGTGTGCAGCCACGTCGGGTGCCCGACCTCGCTGTACGAGCAGCGGACCAACCGGATCCTGTGCCCGTGCCACCAGTCCCAGTTCGACGCGCTGGAGTACGGCAAGCCCATCTTCGGCCCGGCGACCCGTGCACTTGCGCAGCTCCCCATCACCGTCAACGATGAGGGGTACTTCGTGGCGCGGGGCGACTTCATCGAACCCGTCGGCCCCGCCTTTTGGGAGCGCAAGTCATGAGTTCACTCACCACGCCGACCCGGGGCTCGAGCATGCTGGAACGGCATGCCGCAGAGGCCGCGAACAACATGGACCAGCGGTACCGCCTGGCCAAGGGCCTGCGGCACCAGATGAACAAGGTCTTCCCGACGCACTGGTCCTTCCTGCTCGGCGAGGTCGCGCTCTACAGCTTCATCGTTGTGATCATCACGGGTGTCTACCTGACCCTGTTCTTCGATCCGTCGATGGCCGAGGTCACCTACAACGGGCCGTTCAAGAACCTGCAGGGCGTCGAGATGTCCCGCGCGTTCCAGACGACCCTGCAGATCTCGTTTGAGGTGCGCGGCGGCCTGTTCGTCCGCCAGCTGCACCACTGGAGCGCGCTCGTCTTCACCGCGGCCATGATGGTGCACATGTTCCGGATCTTCTTCACCGGAGCGTTCCGCCGGCCGCGTGAGGCCAACTGGGTCATCGGCGCGCTGCTGCTGATCCTGGGCATGTTCGAGGGCTTCTTCGGCTACTCGCTGCCCGACGATCTGCTGTCGGGCACCGGTGTCCGCGCCACCATGTCGGGCATCGTCCTCTCGGTGCCGGTCATCGGCACCTGGCTGCACTGGGCGCTGTTCGGCGGCGAGTTCCCCGGCGACGTGATCGTGCCGCGGCTGTACGCGGTGCACATCCTGCTGCTGCCGGGCATCATGCTCGCGCTGGTCGGCGTACACCTCGCGCTGGTCTGGTACCAGAAGCACACCCAGTTCCCGGGTGTGCGCCGCAAGGAGACGAACGTCGTCGGCGTGCGGATCATGCCGGTGTTCGCGCTCAAGGCCGGCGCGTTCTTCGTCGTCGTCACCGGCGTCATGGCGATCATGGCCGGCGTGTTCCAGATCAACCCGATCTGGAACCTGGGCCCGTACAACCCGTCGCAGGTGTCCGCGGGCTCGCAGCCGGACTGGTACCTGGCCTGGGCCGACGGCATGCTCCGCGTGTTCCCCGCGTGGGAGCTCTACCTGGGCAACTACACGGTCCCGGCGGTGTTCTTCGCGGGCGCGGTCTGGATGCCGGTCCTGATCGGGCTGCTCCTCGCGTACCCGTTCATCGAGCGGAGACTGACCGGCGACACCGCGCACCACAACCTGCTGCAGCGTCCGCGGGACGCACCGGTCCGCACCAGCATCGGCATGATGGCGCTGGCGTTCTTCATGGTGCTGGAGCTGTCCGGGTTCAACGACATCATCGCGGACAAGTTCGACATCTCGCTGAACGCGACCACGTGGGCCGGCCGGATCGGGCTGCTGGTGGCTCCGCCGCTGGCGTACTTCATCACCTACCGCATCTGCCTGGGCCTGCAGCGGTCCGACCGCGAGGTGCTCGAGCACGGCATCGAAACCGGCATCATCAAGCGCCTGCCGCACGGTGAGTTCATCGAGATCCACCAGCCGCTGGGCGGTGTGGACGGCCACGGCCACGCCATCCCGCTGGAGTACCAGGGCGCGTCGGTGCCGAAGAAGATGAACAAGCTCGGTGCGGCCGGACGTGCGGTGCCGGGCAACCTGCTGGCTCCGGACCCGGTGGAGGAGACCGCGGCGCTGGACCGCGCCCGCGGCAACGGGCACGGCAACGGGCATGCCTCCGGCGAGATGCCGGAGCAGGGCGAGGTCCCGGCCGGCTGGCACACGCCGGACCACTAGATCACCCACGAGAAGGGCCCCGGGTCGCGTACCCGGGGCCCTTCTCGTGTTCGTGGTGTCAGTCGGCGTCCTCGACACCGATCGCGAAGGCGGATTCGGTGTCGGCGGTGGAGTAGGACCGGAACGCGATGTGCGTGTCGGTGTCGATCACCCCGGGCACCTTGCCGATCTTCGCCGGGATGAGGTCGGCGAGCTCTTCGTGGGCGTGCACGCGCACGATCGCGATCAGGTCCACGTCGCCGGCGCACGAGTACACCTCCGCCACGCCGTCGATGTCGGCGATCGCCTGCGCGGTCTCCGGGATGCTGTCCGCCACGGCGTGAATCAGCACGATCGCGGTGATCACTCGCGTCCTCCTCGTCAATTGGGTAGCGCGGCGATCGTAGCTCCCCGCGGCGTCACCCGGCCTGCTCCAGCGACACGGCCGTGGTGACCCGTTCCAGCCAGCCCCGCCACGGCCCGGCGCCGTGCGCGGGCTCGGACCACGGCACGGCGGTGCGCACCAGCCGCACGCCGGGACGGGTGAGCCAGCGCAACAGGATCGACGTCTCCTCGGCGGGCGCGCCGAACAGCGGGCCGGCGCCGGGTTCGACCGTCTCGGCGGCGGCGACGAGCTGCTCGACCACCGGCATCGGTGGCACGCCGCGGCGCGCCACGCCGGCGGAGGCGAGCCTGCCGTGCCGGATGACCGCGAACTCCCAGCCGCGGTTGCCGTCCGGGGCGGCGGCGACCAGTTCCGGGATGGCGGCCAGCGAGGACAGCCGGTGCGCCCGGTCCACGGCCCGCACCAGGACGGCGAGCTCGTCCCGCCGCCGTGCGGCCTGCTCGAAGTGCTCGGCTCCGGCCAGCTCGTCGAGCTGGCGTCGCGCGGAGTCCAACGGGCGGGTGCCCCGGCCGGACACCAGGTCGGCGATCGCGCGCACGCCGGGGGAGTACTCCTCGACGGTCTGCCGCCCCGCGCACGGCGCCCCGCAGCGGCCCAGCTCGGCGAGCGCGCACGCCCGCCCGGTGGGCGAGTGCGCGGGGATCCGCTGGGTGCAGGTGCGCAGGCCCACGGCGCTCGCCAGCGCGTCCGCTGCGATCTTCGCCGTCACCTGCGACGAGAAGGGTCCGAGCGCGCCGTCCTTGGGCAGCCGGACCACGGACAGGCGCGGGAACGCTTCGTCGGTCAGCACGATCCACCACGACTTGCGCGGGTTCTTCGAGCGCCGGTTGTAGGACGGGCGGTGCGCGGCGAGCAGCCGCAGCTCCCGCACCTGGGCTTCCAGCGCGTGACTGCACTCGATCCCGTCGACCCGCTCGGCGAGCGCGACCATCTCGCGGATCCGGCCGCGGCTCTCCGAGCCGGTGAAGTACTGGCGCACGCGGCGCCGCAGGTTGCTCGCGGTGCCCACGTACAGCACTTCGTCGCCCGGTCCGCGGAACAGGTAGACGCCCGGGCGTTCCGGCAGGTGGGCCGCCAGGCCGCGCTTGCGGCGCTGGGCGGGCGTCACCTCGGGCAGGTAGTCGAGCAGCTCCTCCAGCGAGTGCACGCCGACGTTGCCGACCCGTTCCAGCAGCGCGTGCAGCACGTGCACGGTGGCGCGGGCGTCTTCCAGTGCGCGGTGGTTCGGCGTGACCGGCGAGCCGAACAACGCCGCCAGGGCGGATAGCCGGAAACTCGGGCTGTCCTGCCGGGTGAGCACCCGGCGTGCGAGCCGCACCGTGCACACCACCGCCGGTCTGGGCCACGGGTAGCCGTGGTGCAGGCAGGCCGCGCGCAGGAAGGACGTGTCGAACGGTGCGTTGTGCGCAACGAGCACGGCGCCGCTCGCGAACTCCAGGAACGCGGGCAGCACCCGTTCGATCCGCGGCGCGTCGTGCACCATTGCCGACGTGATGCCGGTCAGCGCGACGATCTGCGGTGGGATGGGCGTGCCGGGATCGACGAGGGTGGCGAACTCACCCAGCACCTCGCCACCGCGGACCTTCACCGCGCCGATCTCGGTGATGCCGTCCGGCCCCGGCTTGGTCCCGGTGGTCTCCAGGTCGACGACGACGAACGTGGTGTCCCGCAGCGGCGTGCCGAGTTCGTCGAAGGTCAGTTGCGCGCCGTCCGGCAGTTGCATGATCGGCACCCTAAGGAGGGGGACCGACAATCCGGATCACGCCGAGACGGGTGATCGTTACCGAAGCGGACTACCCTGAACGGATGTTTCCTTCAGTGCCCGCCGAAGAGCCCGAAGACCCCGGTCTCCGGGACACCTCGGCGAGCGCGCGCCCGGAGCCGGACGGCAAGTCGGTGACCTGGCGCGATCTGCCCGAGCCGGTCCGCGGACGGCTCGCCGAGCTCGCCGCCGAGGCACTGGGGAAGATCCCGCGCATCGACATTCCGCAGCAGCTGCGTCCGGTGGCGAAGTTCGCGCCGGCGAAGCGGGCGAAGCTGGGCGCTGCGGCGTTGCTCACCACCCTGGAGGACTCGACGGCCTTCCGCACCGCGGTCCTGGAGTGGGTGCGCGAGTACCGCCCGGACGTGCTCGACCCGAACGATCCGGACCCGGTGGCCGCGGCCGTGGCGGCCGTCCTGCTGGGTGAGGCCAGCGCGGCGACCCGCGTGCGGCTGGTGGTCAAGAACGCGGCGGAGACGGCGTTGCGGGCTGAGCGCGACGCTGCCGTGGCACGCAGCCAGCGCCTGGAGGCGGAGCTCGCGCGGGTGCGCGACGAGCTGGCGGCCGCCCTGGACGCGGTCGACGGCGCGCGCCGGGAGCGGGAGGAGGAGCTGACCAGGCTCCGCAACCGGCTGCGCGCCCAGGGCACCCAGCTGCGGCAGGCCCAGGACGAGGCGGAGGAGGCACGTGAGCTGCTGACGCAGGCTGACGCGCGCCGGGAGCAGGAGGTGGCCGCGGTGACCGCGCAGCTGGAGCGTGAGCGCCAGCGCGTGGCGGCCGAGCGGGCCCGGGCGGACCGCGCGGCGGCCGACGCGGAGATCGCGCGCCAGTCCGCGAAGGAGGCCCGTGCCGCCGACGAGGTGCGGCTGTCCCTCCTGGTGGAGACCCTGCACGGCGCGGTCGCGGGGCTGCGCCGGGAGCTCGCGCTGGACACCAGCTCGCGCCGGCCCGCGGACACCGTCGCCGGCGCTGCACCGGGCACCGGCGCGGGGCGGCAGGTGCGGGACCCGGTGGTGCTGGACCGGCTGCTCGCGCTGCCCGCGGTCCACCTGATCGTCGACGGGTACAACGTCACGAAGACCGGTTACCCGGAGCTCGCGCTGGCCGATCAGCGCAACCGTCTGGTGCAGCAACTGGGTGCGCTGGCGGCGCGCACGGGCGCGGAGGTCACGGTGGTGTTCGACGGCGCCGAGGTGCTGTCCGTGCCGACGGTGAGCGCCCGCGGGGTCCGCGTGCTGTTCTCGGACCCGGGCGTGATCGCGGACGACGTGATCCGCTCGCTGGTCTCGGCCGAGCCCCAGGGGCGGCCGCTGGTCGTCGCCTCCAGCGACCGTGCGGTGGCCGATTCCGTTCGCCGAGCGGGCGCGCACCCGGTCGCATCGGCGGTGCTGCTGGCCCGGCTGGGGCGGGTCTGAGGACTTTTTCCGCCACATTTCTCCTGGTCAGCGGGTTTTTTGTGCACGGTTGGTCCATTCGTTCGATACGCGGTCCCGAAATTGTCGGTGGTCGCTCGTAACGTGCATCCCAGCAAGACTCGAGGAGGCTGGAAATGACCGACCACACCGTCATCATCGACTGCAACCGGTGCACTCTGCGGGGCCGCGCGTGCGGCGAGTGCGTGCTGAGCGTCATGGTCGACGCACCGCCCGTCGTCGAACTGGACAGCGAGGAGCTGGCCGCGGTCCAGCTCCTCAGTGAGGCCGGACTGGTCCCCCCGCCGCGGGTGATCTCGCGAGGGCGCCGCCCGCACGTCCGGCTGCCGGAACGCCGAGCGGGCTGACAGTCCCTCGCGTGCGGCCCGCACCGGTCCGGTTCCCGGCGCGCGCGGGCGATGCCGTCGCCAGGGCGGTTCCCGGCGCCGGTCGGCTCGAGCACCTCGATCGGGCGCCTTGATCGGGTACTGCGGTAGGGCACTGCGGTCGTGCACTGCGGTGGGGCACTGCGGTGGGGCACAGAGGTGGGCCGGGTACGGCGGGCGCGAAGCCGTCGCGGCACGGGTTCCGGAGCTCGTCCAAGTGGATGTGACGAGAGCTGGGCCGGGGTCGTGGCGCTGTCCGCGGAGCTGGCGGGCCGTACGCCGCCCGTCCACCCGCCGGTGGTTGTCCACGACGCGCTCCGAGCGGACGTCGGTGGTGGCGCGCGGATTTCCGGCGCCAACAGCGTTGCTCGTCCCAGCTCAGGGACGAGCTTCTGTCGCCTGTCTCGGACAGGGGACCACCGCCTTGCCAGTGATGGGACCGCCTTGCGATGGCAGTAGTCACCGCCGACCGGGACCGGTGCCGGGCCGCGAAAATCTTCGTCGAGGTCGAGTTTGCCGCCAGGACGCGACATCACCAACGAGCCCTGCCGTCGAAAAATGCGCAGGGGTGGACCGTCGCCGCTACCTCCTACAAACTGGCCAGGATCGCGGTCGCACGGCGGGCGGTGTCCGGATCGGGGTGCCGGGTCGCCAGCTGGAGCAACTCACGTGCCCCTGCCCGATCGCCCTCCTCCAGTAGGATTTCCGCCAGCACGTAGGCGGAGACCGGCGCGTACACGTCGTGCCCTGACCGCACCGCGAACCACAGCGGGGCCTTCGCGGTGTCGTAGGCGCCCTCGGTCGCCATCGCCGCACCCAACGTACAGCCCGCGTACGGGGCGAATTCGGCATCCCCGGTCGCCATGCAGCGCTCGAAGGCCACTGCGGCCCCGGACAGATCACCGGCTGCTTGCAGGTGGAGGCCTTCGGTGAAGGCGGCTTCGGCCGCGCCCATCCCGGCCAACAGCTCGGCCTGTGCGTCGCCGAGCGACTTGAGCGCCTCCCTGGCCAGGGTCGCGGTCTCCTCATCCGAACAGTGAGTGGCGACCTCGAACATCTGCGCCGCTCCCGTCAGTTCGCCGTGCTGTCGGTACAGCGACGCCAGCGCGAACGCGGCCTGGCCGCCGTGGTACTGGCCCCCGAACTCGATCGCAAACTTGAACGCGCCCTCGGCCATAGCCGGATCGCTGTCCGCCACCAGCCGGCCCAACGCGTTCGCAGCCTGTGGCGCGATCTCTGGGTCAGCGGACTCGACCGCCTTCACCAAGACGTTCTGGGCGCCCGGCACGTCTCCGGAGGCCGCCAGACGCAAGCCCATGTCGAGCAGGTGCCGGGGTGAACCGAAGTCGATCATCAGTGCCCTGTCGTCCGGAGGGAAGGGATGTGACACCTGCTTGAGGGGCCGCGGCCTGTAGACAGCCGAGTTCGTTGGTGTTCGCTTCGGGCGCGACGCGCCCGGCGAACGACTTCGGGTTCCGGCCCGGTGAAGCGGCACACGAGCAGCATGGTGCAAGGGTGCCACGCTGGCTTGCCGGCTCGAGGCCGACCTCCTGATCTGCCGGTGCCGGACCGCTCCTGCCGCATGGAGAGCGTGTCGTTGGTGGGCGACGTGCCGGTGAGCATGGGATGCCCCACTGCGTGGGCGTAGCGTTCGGCTGCTTTCACGCTGATGCCGAACAGATCGCACAGGCGACGGACGTCTCCTTGTGCCGCGCTGGCTTCGTCGAGGATCCGATCTTCGCGAACGGCTTGAAGGGACAGACCGAGAGTCGTGTTGATCCAGCTGTGGCTGACTTGAGTCAAGCGGACGGCGGTCTTGGTGTTGATGAGGAGATGGGGTTGGCGGTGGCAGGCCACCGGCGAGCTCGGTGATCGAGCCAGGCCGCGAGCGGCGCACGCACCGGCGGCCAGCAGGACGACGCGGCGTGGGATGGGCCCGGCAGGCTGAGTACAACCCGCTTGCCAGGGACACTGGCAGCGTTGACCCGGGACAACCGGGAGTTTGAGCATCACGAGCCGAGAGAGCGACGCCCGACCAGCGCGAACTCGACCGACCGGCACGACTGACGTCGGTGAGCGGCTCACGGCGGCCCTGGCCGCGACATGGCGCGCGATTCAGACCCGCCATCCCGACGTGCCGCCGACCGTGCTCACGCTCGGCGCCTCCCAGGCCACCCAGCTGTGCTGAATGCCCGAGAACCGGTGGCCGGCCGATCTAGAGATCGTGGCGCGCGGGCACCGCCTGGTGGCCAGCCACGAGGTGCTGCGCCACGGCGCTGAGGGAGCTCTGCAGGCACTGCTGCACGCGGCCGCGCACGGCCTGGCCGCCGCACGGGGCATCACCGACACGTCGCGGCGCGGCCGATACCACAACAATCGGTTCGTCGCGCTGGCCGAGGAACTCGGGCTCGAAGTGGCCGACGCGGGCAGGCCGGGCTGGGCGGTCACCACCGTGCCGCCGGCCACCGCCGCCGCGTACACAGCCGAGCTGGACGACCTCTCGCCCGCCCTGGCTGAGCTGCCGGAACCGCAGCCCTACCGGCCACCGGCCGAAGCGCAGCACAGCCGAGGCAAGTTGCGCGCCGTCGTGCCCGCAACCGCTGCCGATCTGGGCCGGCCCTGCACTGCCAACGAGCGCGGCGCGGCTGTCGCCGGTGCGCGACCAGACCGTGGGCGGCGGCCGGGAAAGCGGGCCATCCCGCGGAACCTGCTGGTCAGGGCGACGAGCGTGTCCCGCGCTTGAGTTTCGGGCACCGGCCCGGGCCGGACGGGCTCCGCCCGAACCCCGCGGCGGGTGGGAGGGAGCCGCCCCGGTGCTGGGGTGCAGCTGCGGCGTCCTGCCACCCGGGCGCGGGGCGGTGGCTCAGGCTCGTCGGTCGACACGCCGAAGGCGACAAACGGTCGATTCCGTCGATAAACGGTAAGTAGTCGTGGTGTCGCCAACTATGGTGTTGGTCACACTCGCCGGGGAACTGCTGGTCCGAACGAGGAAGGAGACGGTTACGGAAAGTTTTTACCTGATGCCTGGTGGACGCGAAGGCGACTGTTTCGTAACCTGGCCGAGATCTCGCGCCCGGCAGCCGTCGCGCCCGCGGCGGCGACGCGAGATTGTCGCCGAAGCAGCTTGTCGGGGAGCTGCGCCGGACCCGCGCACGGACCCAGATGCGCTACCCCCTGCGTCTGGAACCTGACGGGATACCGCCGTGAAACCGGTTCGGGTGTGTGTGTCCACCCGGATCCGGTGCGGGTGGAGGATTCCCCGGCCTCCCCGCGGTGGCCGGCGGCGACATGAGTGCAAAGGAGACACGCGCGGCGTGCAGTCGCAACCCATCAAGCGCGTGGTCGCAGGAGCCCTCGCCGCCGCCGCGGTACTCGCGGTCGGTGGCTTCCCCACGGCTCCGGCCGGCGCGGTCCCCCTCCCGGCCCCGCAGCAGCAGCCCGCCAACTCGGCGGACGCCCTCGCGCAGTACCGGCAGCTCGCCACGCAGGCCGAGCAGCTGAACCAGGAGGCACTGCAGGCGCAGGCCGACCTGGATGCCAAGCAAGCGGACCTGAACCGCGCCAACGCCGACCTCGCGGCCGCCACCACCGCCGGCCAGCAGGCGCTGGCCGCCAAGAGCCGGTACCAGGGCGTGGTCGACCAGTTCGCGGACGCCTCGTTCGTCGGGGGGGTCCAGTTCAACAAGTTGTCCGCCTTGCTGAACGGCACCTCTGCCCAGGACTTCCTGGAGCGCTCCTCGGCTCTGGAGGTGCTCGCCGACGAGAAGAACAAGGCGCTCGCCGACTACAACGCGGCGATCCAGGCGGCCGCGGCGGCGCAGGCCGCGGCGGCCGATGCCCAGGCACGCTCGCAGACGGCCAAGGACGCCGCGGCGGCGCTGCTCAACGACCTGCACGCGCGGCAGGCCGCGCTGCAGACCCAGCTCGACCAGCTGAACCAGGTGCGGCAGCGGCTCACCGCGTCCGAGCGCGCGTCGCAGAAGGACGTCGGTGGCAGTGCGCCGACCTTGCCCGCCCCGACGCAGGCCGCGCAGACCGCCATCAACGTCGCGCTGAGCAAGCTCGGCAGCGACTACGTGTGGGGTGCCACCGGGCCCACCACGTTCGATTGCTCGGGCCTGACGCTCTACGCCTACGGCAAGGCCGGCGTCACGCTGCCGCGTACCAGCCAGTCTCAGGCGACGGTCGGCATGGCCGTGTCCCGGTCCCAGCTGCAGCCCGGCGACCTGGTGTTCTTCGGCTCGCCGATCCACCACGTCGGGATCTACCTGGGCGACGGCAAGATGGTGCACGCCCCGGAAACCGGGGACGTCGTCAAGGTTTCGCCCCTGCAGAACGACTACGTCGGGGCCCGGCGCGTGGCCGTGAACTGAGTCCGCGCAGCACGTTTCGGGGGCGGTACCGGCCGGCAGCCGGTGCCGCCCCCAGCTTTTCCGCCCTAGTAGTCTCCAGCCGTGCTTCGGACCCTGCTGGTGACCAACGACTTCCCGCCGCGGCCCGGGGGGATCCAGAACTACCTGAACTCCTTCGCGCGCCTGCTGCCGCCGGACCAGCTCGTCGTCTACGCGCCCTCCTGGGACAAGCCGTCCGGTTCGCACCCCGAGTTCGACGCCGCCGCGCCCTTCGAGGTGGTCCGGCACCCCACCTCGCTGATGCTGCCCACCCCCGACGTGCTGCGCCGCGCCAAGGAGATCCTGCGGGCGCACGACTGCCAGGCCGTCTGGTTCGGCGCCGCCGCCCCGCTGGCCCTGCTCGCCCAGCCGCTGCGGTCGGCCGGTGCGGAGTGGGTCGTCGCCAGCACCCACGGGCACGAAGTGGGCTGGTCGATGCTGCCGCTGGCCCGCCAGGCACTGCGCCGCATCGGCGACACCACCGACGTGATCACCTACGTCAGCAAGTACACCCGCGGCCGGTTCGCCTCCGCGTTCGGCCCGTCCGCCGGGCTGGAACTGTTGCCACCCGGCGTGGACCCGGACGTGTTCAAGCCGGACGACGGCGCTCGCGCCGAGATCCGCGCGCGGCACGGACTCGGCGACCGGCCCACCGTCGTGTGCGTGTCCCGTCTCGTGCCGCGCAAGGGACAGGACATGCTCATCCACGCCCTGCCCGAGCTGCGCCGCCGGGTTCCGGACGTCGCACTGCTGCTGGTCGGCGGCGGCCCGTACCGGAAGACCCTGGCGCGGCTCGCAGACGAGCTCGGTGTCGGCGGCGACGTCATCCTCACCGGCTCGGTGCCCTGGCCGGAGCTGCCCGCGCACTACGCGGCCGGTGACGTCTTCGCGATGCCCGCCCGGACCCGGGGCAAGGGCCTGGACGTCGAGGGCCTGGGGATCGTCTACCTGGAGGCGTCGGCGACCGGGCTGCCGGTCGTCGCGGGCAACTCGGGCGGCGCGCCCGAGACGGTGCTCGACGAGGTCACCGGCCACGTCGTCAACGGCCGCGACGTGCACCAGCTGGTCGAGACGCTGACACCCCTGCTCACCGACCCGGCCCGCGCCCGCACGATGGGTGCCGCCGGGCGGGCGTGGGTGACCGGGCACTGGCGGTGGGACCTGCTCGGTGCCCGGCTGCGGTCGTTCCTCGCCGGGGAACCCGTCACCGCCTCCTGATCGCGCCGGCGGTGCTCCGCCACCCGGGGAGCTATCCCGGCCCGGGCCGGGGACGTTCGAGGAGGGCGGGGTGCCGGGGATCGTCGGCCCGCACCACGATGTCCGCGATCTCGGCGGGCCGCACCTCCTCCGCGTAGCGTTCGAACGCCGGCAGCGCCCACTGCGCGTCCTCCGGCAGGCGGCGCCGCAGCGCCCCGGGCGACAGTTCCAGGTGCACCGTCAGCTCGAACGGCAGCCCCCGCCCGAGCAGCATCTCCCCGTCCGCGATCAGCACACCCGGGGCCGGCAGCCGCACCCGCGCCAGTCGTGTCGCCCGGTCGCGCGCCGCGTCCCACAACGCGGGCAGCACGAGCCCGCTTCCATTGCCGCTCAACGGATCGAGCACCTCGCGCCGCAGCGCTCCCTCGTCGAGCCACGACCAGTACCGGGAGTCCGGGTTCTCCTTGCCGTATTCGAACCGCAGCGACGCCGGCCGTAGGAAATCCACAGTGGACACCCGCTGCACCGCGCGACCGCGCACCCGCAGCGGGTCGACCAGCGCGTCGGCGAGGTCCGCGGTACCGGCCGGTCCGTCCACGGCGACCCGCACCCACGGAGCGTCCAGTGCGAGCACCCGCTCGGTGAGCTCACCGGCGAGGCGTTCGAGGGTGATGGGCCGATACCGCACGATCCACCATCGTGCCCCATCGTTGCGCCGGAAATGTCGGTGCCTCCTGCCATCATGACCCCATGACCAACGAAGTGGGCCGGACGGCCGGCGCGGGGTGGCAGATCGGCGTGTCCCGGACCCTGCCGCACCCGGCGAGCGCGGTCTGGGCGTTCCTCACCAGCGCGGAGGGCGCCGCGATCTGGCTCGGCACCGCCGTCCCGGAGCGCCCGGGCGAACGTTACGAGACGGCGAGCGGCACCGCGGGCGAGGTGCGCAGCTTCCGCGAGCTCGACCGGATCCGCCTCACCTGGCGGCCCCGCGACTGGGATCACGAGTCCACCGTGCAGGTGACGGTGTCCGGCTCGGGGGACCGGAGCGTGCTCCGCTTCCACCAGGAATGGCTGGCGAACGCGGAGGAGCGCGCGCGGCAGCGCGAGCACTGGACGGGGGTGATCGACCGGGTCGCCGACGCGCTGGGTGGCTGACTGCGCTGGGTGGCTGACGGTGCCGGTGGCCAAACGTGCTGGGTGGCTGACCGTCCTGCGTGGCCGACCCGGTGGCTGACCGTCCTGCGTGGCCGACCCGGTGGCTGACCGTGCTGGATGCTGACCGCGCGGGGTCCGGCCGCCGGGGCACGATTCGCCGGCACCGTCCGTTGACGACGTGCTGGAGCACCGACGTCACTGGGAGGACCGCGCATGCCCGTGGTGGACGAACCCGTCAGACTGGGCGACGACATCATCCAGGATCCGCACGCGCTGTACCGCGTGCTGCGGGCGGAACGGCCGGTCCGGCCCGCGATCGCACGGCACGGGCTGCGCATGTGGCTGGTGTCGGGCTACGCGGAGGCCAAGGCGCTGCTCGCGGACCCACGGCTGCGCAAGGACGCGGACCGGGCCCACGCGCTGTTCGAGTCGCACCTGGCCGCGGCGGGCGTGACTGCCGGGCCGGATCCGTCGGGCGACCTGCTGCGCCGCCACCTGCTCAACACCGATCCGCCGGACCACACCCGGCTGCGCAAGCTGGTGAACAAGGCGTTCACCGCGCGCACCGTCGCCCGGCTGCGGCCGCGGATCGAGCGGATCACCGACGAGCTCCTGGACGCGATGGCGGCCAAGGCCCGGGTCGACCTGCTGGACGCGTTCGCCTATCCGCTGCCGATCACCGTGATCTGCGAGTTGCTCGGAATCCCCGACCAGGAGCGCGGCGAGTTCCGCGAGTGGTCCGCCACGTTGCTCAACTCGGGTTCGGACGAGAGCCTCCACCAGGCCGCCGGTGCGATGGCGGGGTACCTCACCGGCCTGATCGAGGCGAAGCGGGCGGTGCCCACCCAGGACCTGCTGTCCGATCTGGTGCACGTGTCGGCGGAGGGCGATCAGCTGTCGCACGAGGAGCTGGTGGCGATGGCGTTCCTGCTGCTGGTCGCGGGGCACGAGACGACGGTCAACCTCATCGCCAACAGTGTGCTGTCGCTGCTGCGGCACCCGGACCAGCTCGCGCTCCTGCGGTCGGACCCGCCGTTGCTGCCCGGCGCGATCGAGGAGTTCCTCCGGTTCGACGGCCCGATCAACATCGCGACGCTGCGGTTCACCGCCGAGCCGGTCCGGATCGGTGACGCTGAGATCCCGGCAGGCGAGTTCGTGATGATCTCGCTGATCGGGGCCAACCGCGACGGTGAGCGGTTCACCGACCCGGACCGTCTCGACGTGACGCGCCCGGCCGGCGGCCACCTCGCGTTCGGCCACGGCATCCACTACTGCGTCGGTGCGCCGCTGGCGCGGCTCGAGGCGGAGGTGGCACTGGGGCGCCTGCTCGGCCGCTTCCCCGGGTTCGGGCTCGACGGCGATCCGGGAGAGCTGCGCTGGCGGGAGAGCACGCTCGTGCACGGTCTGGACACGCTCCCGGTCGTGCTGGGCTGAGCAGCCGGTCCGGGGCGTCCGCGGACGGCGCCGCTGTCCGTAAATGGGAAGCTAAACTACCCATGAGGAAACGCCCACAGGGAGGAACGCCGGATGCGCATGGCGGAGCTGAGCCGGGAGTCGGGCGTCCCGGTCGCGACCATCAAGTACTACCAGCGCGAGGGCCTGCTGCCGCCGGGCGAGCTGACCAGTCCCAACCAGGCCCGCTACGGCCCGGCGCACGTCCGGCGGCTCAAGCTGGTCCGGGCCCTGCTGGAGATCGGCGGCCTGACGGTCGCCGCCGTGGCGGAGGTGCTGGCGGCCATCGACGACCCGGGCATTTCGACGCACAAGGTCCTCGGCCTGGCGCAGCACGGTCTGCCGATGCCCACCCGGGAGGTGACTGCGGAGGATCGCGCCTGGGCGATGGGCCGGATCGAGGACATCGCGCGGCAGCGGGGCTGGCAGGTGCACCCGGAGCTGCCGGTGGTGGAGTCGCTGGTCGGCGTGCTTTGCGCGTTGCGCCAGGTCGGGCACGAGTGGGTGCTGGAGGCGCTGGACCGCTACGCGGAGGCCGCGGCGTCCCTCGCCGAAGCCGACGTGACGGCTCTGGGCCGCCTGGACGCGACCGAAGCGGTCGTCGAGGGCTCCGTGGTGGGGACGGTGCTCGGTGACGCGCTGTTCGCCGCGCTCCGGCGCATGGCGCACGCCGAAGTCTCGCGGCGAAAGTTCTCGGCCTAGGCCAGCGGCGGCCGACCGGGCACCGGGGAACAGGCGACCCGCCGACCCCGGCGGTGGCGGGTGTCCGAACAGGACGGTCCGGGTACAGCGGCGAAACCCGGCCATGCGGCGTATTTCACCCGATCCGGCGCGGTCGGCGCCGCTGCCCGGATCACCGGCTACCGCCGGTCACCGCCGCGTGCGGGTGTCGATCATCCCGGTGACGGCGGTCAGCTGCGCCTGGCCCCCGGACGTTCCTGACCGTCACACGGTCGTCGTACGCGGCTGCGAACACGGGTGGACATACCGGACATCTCCGGCGGCTTTCGGTATCTCTGGTGCTACCGGCGTCACCGACGACGGTCTGCGCCCGCTACTTCACCCCGGGAGACCTGCATGATCGACAATTCTGCCCAGGAGCGTGAGCACGCCCCGCCCCGCTCGTGGCGGTCCGCGCTGGACGACCTCCGCCACGACATCCCGGCCTCGCTGGTCGTCTTCCTGGTCGCGATCCCGCTGTCGCTGGGCATCGCGCTGGCCTCCGGGGCGCCGATCGTCGCGGGTCTGATCGCCGCGATCGCCGGCGGCCTCGTGGCCGGTGCGCTCGGCGGCGCGCCGCTGCAGGTCAGCGGTCCCGCGGCCGGGCTCACCGTGATCGTGGCGGGCACGATCGAGGAGTTCGGCTGGGCCGCCGCCTGCGCCATCACCGTGCTGGCCGGTGTGCTGCAGATCCTGCTCGGGCTGAGCCGGATCGCGCGCGCCGCGCTGGCCCTGTCCCCGGCCATCGTGCACGGCATGCTCGCCGGCATCGGCGTCACGATCGTGCTGTCCCAGCTTCCGCTCGTCTTCGGTGGCACCGCTCAGACCTCGCCGATCGGCAACCTGCTGCGGCTGCCGTCCCTGGTCCTCGATCCGCACGGCGCCGCCACCCTGACCGGCCTGGTGGCCCTGGCCGTCGTGCTCGGGTGGGGCAAGCTGCCCGCGACGGTCCGCAAGGTGCCCGGACCGCTGGCCGCGATCCTGGCCGCCACCGCGCTGTCGCTCGTCGCGGGCCTGGATGTGTCCCGTGTGGACGTTCCGGGCAACGTGCTCGACCTCGGTTTCGTGCCGGAGTTCCCGGACGGCGGGTGGGTCGACTTCGGCGTCGCCGTCGTGACCATCGCCCTGGTCACGAGCGTCGCGACCCTGCTGTCCGCGGTAGCCGTGGACAAGATGCACGCCGGTCCGCGGGCGAACCTCAACCGCGAGCTGGTCGGCCAGGGCGCCGCGAACGTGCTGTCCGGCGCGTTCGGCGGGCTGCCGGTCGCCGGCGTGATCGTGCGCAGCTCGACCAATGTGCAGAGCGGCGCCCGCACGCGGATGTCCGCGATCCTGCACGGTGTCTGGATCCTGCTGTTCGTCGCCGTCCTCGCCGGGGCGCTGCGCAGCATCCCGCTGGCCGCCCTCGCCGCGCTGCTGGTCCACGTCGGCGCGAAGCTCGTCAACCCGGCCCAGATCCGGGAACTGCGCCGACACGGTGACCTGCCGGTCTACCTGGTCACGCTGGTCGGCGTCGTCGCCCTCGACCTGCTCACCGGTGTGCTGATCGGCTTCGCGGTGGCCGCGCTGACCATGCTGCACCGCCTGCTGTGGGCGCGCATCCACACCGAATGCGACGGCGGCCAGTGGCGCGTCGTCGTCGAGGGAGCGTTGTCCGCGCTGTCGATCCCGCGCCTGACCGCGGTGCTGGGCACCGTTCCGCGCGGCGCGGCGGTGACGCTCGAACTCGTCGTCGACTACCTCGACCACGCCGCGTTCGACACGCTGTCGGACTGGCAGCGCTCCCACGAGGAGGCCGGCGGCCACGTGGTCGTGGACGAGATCGGGCACCCGTGGTTCGCTCGCGGCAAGGCCGGTGAACCCACCGTGCACAAGGCCAGGGCGCAGCGGATCGCGCCGCGCTGGTTCGCGCCCTGGTCGGAATGGCAGCGTGCGCACCAGGGGGAGCCCGTCTCCGTCCCGGAGCAGCGCGGCCCGCGGGAGAGCTCGATGCGGCGCGGCATGGTCGAGTTCGAGCGGCGCACCTCGCAGCTGGTCCGCCCGATCCTGGGCCGGCTCGCCGACACCCAGGACCCGGAGACGTTGTTCATCACCTGCGGCGACGCGCGGATCGTGCCGAACCTGATCACCAGCAGCGGTCCCGGCGACCTGTTCACGGTGCGCAACATCGGCAACCTGGTGCCCGACCACGCGGAGGGCGCGGACGCCTCGGTCGGCGCCGCGGTCGAGTACGCGGTCGGGGTGCTCGGGGTGCGGGAGATCGTGGTGTGCGGGCACTCGTCGTGCGGGGCGATGACGGCGCTGCTGGGCGGTGCGCCGGTGGACGCCCCCGGGCTGCGGTCCTGGCTCACGCACGGCGAGCCGAGCCTGGCGCGGTCCAGGACCCACCCGCCGATCCGCGTGGCCGGCGAGCTGCCCGGTTCCGCGGCCGACCAGCTGGCCCTGCACAACATCCTGCAGCAGCTGGACCGGTTGCGGGAGTACCCGGCGGTCGCGGCCGCCCACCGACGCGGCGAGCTCGACCTGGTCGGGATGTACTTCGACGTCGGTGCCGCGCGGGTGCACCTGTACGACCCCGGGTCCGGCGCGTTCACCTCCGCCGCCGCGGCGGGGAGCGAACCGGGGCACCGGATGGTCACCGGTTAGCCACGGACCGGGCACCGCCCGGTCCGGTGCCGGTACTACTGTCGGATCCCGTGAGCGTGCTGGTTGTGACCGGGACCGGAACGGGCGTCGGCAAGACCGTGGTGACCGCGGCGCTCGCTGCTCTCGCGCATGCCGAGGGCCGCCGGGTCGCCGTGCTGAAACCCGCCCAGACCGGGGTCGGCCCGGACGAACCGGGAGACGTCGACGAGGTGGCCCGCCTGGCCGGCGGAGTGACGACGCGCGAGTTGCGGCGCTATCCCGACCCGCTCGCCCCGGAGCGGGCGGCCCAGCGGAGCGGGATCGCGGTGGTGCGGCCCGCGGAGGCCGCGCACGCGGCGAGCGAGCTCGCCGAGACGCACGACCTCGTGCTGATCGAGGGCGCGGGTGGGCTGCTGGTCCGCTTCGACGGCGACGGTGCCACGCTGGCCGACGTGGCGTGGGCGCTGTCCGCCCCGCTGCTGGTGGTCGCGCAGGCCGGGCTCGGCACGCTCAACCCGATGGCGCTGACCGCCGAGGTGGCGACCGCGCGCGGCCTGAACGTGCTGGGCGTGGTCATCGGCTCCTGGCCGGCACAGCCGGATCTCGCCGCGCTGTGCAACGTCACCGACCTGCCGGTGGCCGCCGGGGCGCCACTGCTCGGTGCTCTCCCGGAGGGTGCGGGCGAGCTGGACCGGGCGGCGTTCCTGACGGCCGCCCGTGCCGGGCTGTCCCCCTGGTTCGGTGGCGACTTCGACGCGGAACGGTTCCACAAGGGCCTGTCCACTTGAGACGGGACGGGCATCGCTGAGCGGTTGCGTCCGCGCCGGTGCTCTCGCCGCGCGAACGGGCCGGGCGACGCAACCGACACGGTGCGTGCACGGCCGAGGCGACCGGCTAGTCTCGTTCCGGCGGAACACGCGGGAACGGAAGGGGTGCGGTGGCCGACTCGTCGCCGGTGCAGGCCAGGCCGGGAGGCCCCGGCTCGGAGTTGCCTGCTGTGCTGTTGACCCGCAGGCCGGCCCGGCCGCGGGTCGTCGTCAAGGCCGACCTGCTGCCCGCGGTCAGCCTGCTGTCGCTGATCGGGATCGCCGGCATTCCGCTGGGCTGGGTGTGGTCGCTGCTCGCGCCGCCCGAACGCGTGCGTGTCTTCGACGGCGGGCAGCTGGTCCCGCTGCAGCTGGAGAGCTGGCACCGCTTCGACGGCTTGGCGGTCTTCGCGCTGATCGGGATGGCCGCCGGGGTGGTCACCGGTGTCGCCGTGTGGATGCTGCGGGAACGCCGCGGGCCGGTGATCATGATCGCCGCGGTGCTCGGCGGGCTGCTCGCTGCCTGGCTCGGCACCCAGATGGGAGTCGCGTTCGCCAACGGCGCCTACGCGGTCACCACCACGCCGGCCGTCGGAGATGTGATCGAGCGTGCCCCGCGCCTGGAGTCGATGTCGGTGCTGGTCGCCCAGCCGCTGGCGACCGCCCTGGTGTACGGCGTGCTCGCCGGCTGGAACGGACGCGAGGACCTCGGCCGCAGGCTGGGCTAGGAACACACACGGCCGGGACCCCTTGTCGGGATCCCGGCCGTGGGCTTGTCTCAGGCGGCCTCGGCGCGGCGGCGCGAGCGGACCAGGCTCCGCCGCTCCTGCTCGGTGGTGCCGCCGAAGATGCCGTTGTCGAGACCGGCGTCCAGTGCGTAGGCCAGGCATTCGGCGCGCACCGGACAGCTTGCGCACACCGCCTTGGCCCGTGCGACCTGCCGGGCGCCCGGGCCCATTTCGGACACGGGGAAGAACAGCTCAGGGTCCTCGTCCCGGCAGGCGGCACTCGTACGCCAGTCGATCACGTCGCGGCTCATGGCGTGCCGCCTCCTCTCGTTGCGTTGCGTTCCAGCTGGCGCTCCCGGCACCAGCAAGGGCGATGAGCACAGGAAAAAGCCCATCTTGTTCTTGCTGCGGTATCTGGGTTGCCACGCCGGGCTCGGATCAATCACCTTGATCCTGGCGGGCCGGTGGCAGAGGGCTGTTGCCAGCGCCGAAGGTCCAACGGTACCAGGAAGATCGTTGTTCCCCAGGGTCCGCGAAAATGTTTCCCCGTCCGTGTGACCCGATTCACGGTTTGCCGCGGTGGCTCAGTTCAGGCTGGCGGGCAGCCCCAACTGGATCAGCTCGGGCGGGGGAGCGGGCACAGCCCGCAGCTTGGACAGGAAGCCGGCCTCGCGCCGCAGCATCCGGCTCACCATGCGCAACCGCCGCAGCGGGTGGGTCTCCTCGAGCAGCTCCTGCCGGTCGGCCAGCGGCAGGAGGCAGTCGGCCGCCAGCAGGTAGGACAGTGCTCCGGGTTCGATGCCCGGTTCGGGCGCCGCCCAGGTGTCCCGGTGCCAGGCGGCCTCGCAGTAGGCGGTGTGCGCGGCGAGCGCTGCGCGCCGCAGGCCGTGTACGGCGTGGGCCGCGGCGGGCGGCAACGGCGCGTCGTCGACCCACTCGATCCGGCCCACCAGGTACGGGGCGCGGCTGACGTGGATCTCCAGGACGCGGAACCGGCGTTCCCCGCGGGTGACGATGTCGAAGCGCCCGTCGGGCAGCCGTTCGCTCTCCCCGAGCAGGGCGGCACAACCGATGCCGTGGACGTGCTCGACGTGCTCGACCTCGCGGACGGCGGAGGTGCGGATCGCCACGATCCCGAAGCGCCGGTCCGGCACCGCGCCGGTCAGCAGGTCGACCACGAGCTGCCGGTAACGCGGTTCGAACAGGTGCAGTGGCAGGGTGGCGCCGGGCAGCAGAACGGTTTGCAGCGGGAACAGGGGGATGGTCTCTGTCGCTCTTTCCTGCCGCTCCGCATCCACGGCTACACGGTACGTCGATCCCGTGGTTCTCGCTCAACGTCGGGGCGGCGGACGGAACACCGCGAACGGGTCTGTCACTTGGATGCCCTTCCCGGTGAACGAGAACAGCGCGGCCGGCCGGCCGCCGCTGCGGCCGGGCGGCGCGGTGTGCCCGGTGGGGGAGAGCAGGCCGCGGCGGGACAGCACGCGCTGCAGGTTGGTGGCGTCGACCTTGTAGCCCAGCGCCGCCGAGTACAGCTCGCGCAGGGCCGAGATGGTGAACTCGCGCGGCGCCAGTGCGAAGCCGACGTTGGTGTAGGACAGCTTGGAGCGCAACCGGTCGCGGGCGCGCAGCACGATGTCGCGGTGGTCGAACGCGGTGCGCGGCAGGTCGTTCACCGGGTGCCAGCGGGTGTCCTCGGGGACCTCCGGGTCGACGCCGCAGGGGACCAGGCCGAGGAACGCGGTGGCGACCACGCGTGGCCCGGGCACCCGGTCCGGGGCGCTGAACACCGCGAGCTGCTCGACGTGGGTCAGCTGCCGGACGTCCACCTTCTCCGCGAGCTGCCGGCGGACGGAGGTCTCCACGTCCTCGTCCGGCCGCAGCCGGCCGCCGGGCAGCGACCAGCGGCCGAGGTGCGGATCCAGCGCGCGCCGCCACAGCAGGACCTGCAGTGTGGCGGAACGCACTTGCAATACCGCCGCCAAAACCTCGTGTGCCAGGGGGGCGCTGTTGTTAATATGGCTCCGCACGGTTTTCGATTGTAAGGCGAAAACCAGCGACTGGTCCAGGAGGGCCGATGACTGCAGCGAGTGTGGATCTCACCCCGTATGGCGGCGTGGAGCCGGACGAGGCGTGGGCGGAAGAGGTGCGCAAGCTGGCGCGCGAGCGGGACGCCGTGCTGCTGGCGCACAACTACCAGGCGCCGGCGATCCAGGACATCGCCGACCACACCGGGGACTCCCTCGCGCTGTCCCGGATCGCCGCCGCGAGCGACGCGTCGACCATCGTGTTCTGCGGTGTGCACTTCATGGCCGAGACCGCGAAGATCCTGTCGCCGGACAAGACGGTGCTGATCCCGGACGCGCGGGCCGGCTGCTCGCTCGCCGATTCCATCGACGCCGCCCAGCTGCGCGCGTGGAAGTCCGAGCACCCCGGTGCGGTCGTGGTGTCCTATGTGAACACCACGGCGGAGGTCAAGGCGGAGACGGACATCTGTTGCACGTCGTCCAACGCGGTCGACGTGGTGGCCTCGATCCCGGCCGACCGCGAGGTGCTGTTCTGTCCGGACCAGTTCCTCGGCGCGCACGTCAAGCGCAAGACCGGGCGCGAGAACCTGCACATCTGGGCCGGCGAGTGCCACGTGCACGCCGGCATCAACGGCCCCGAGCTGGCGCAGCGCGCGGCCGACAACCCGGATGCGGACCTGTTCATCCACCCCGAGTGCGGCTGTGCGACCTCGGCGCTGTACCTGGCCGGTGAGGGCGCGGTGCCCGCGGACAAGGTGAAGATCCTCTCCACCGGCGACATGGTGCAGGAGGCCCGTGCCACCAAGGCGAAGTCGGTGCTGGTGGCCACCGAGGTGGGCATGCTGCACCAGCTGCGCAAGGCCGCGCCGGGCGTGGACTTCCGTGCGGTGAACGACCGCGCGTCGTGCGCCTACATGAAGATGATCACCCCGGCGGCGTTGCTGCGCGCGCTGCGGGAGGGTGCCGACGAGGTGCACGTCGACCCGGACGTGGCAGCTCGCGCCCGCGCCTCGGTGCAGCGGATGATCGAGATCGGGCAGCCCGGCGGCGGCGAATGACCAGCCCGGTTATCGACGGCGAGTCGAAAACCGCGTGCTGGGAGGCGCGGGCCGATCTGGTCGTGCTCGGCACCGGGGTGGCCGGGCTGACCGCCGCGATCCGTGCGCAGGAGCTCGGGCTGCGGGTGCTGGTCGTCACCAAGGCGGCGGTCGCCGATGGCAACACCCGGTGGGCCCAGGGCGGTGTCGCGGTGGTCCTCGAGGACCAGCACGACGAGGGCGACTCCATCGCGCGGCACGTCGAGGACACGCTGGTCGCCGGCGCCGGCCTGTGCGACACCGACGCGGTCGCGGCGATCCTGGCCGGCGGCCCGCGCGCGGTGTCCTGGCTCCGGTCGGTGGGAGCCCGGTTCGATCCGGGCGTCGCCGGCCTGCTGGCCCGCGCCCGCGAAGGCGGGCACAGCGCGTTCCGCGTCATCCACGCCGGTGGGGACGCGACCGGGGCCGAGGTCGAGCGGACGCTCGTCGCCGAGGCCACCGGCCGGCGGTTGCCCGTCCTGGAGCGGCACATCGCGATCGATGCGCTGCGCACGCCGCGCGGGGACGTGGCGGGCGTGACGGTGCTGGACCCGGAGGGCAGGCCGGGCGTGCTGCGGGCGCCCGCGGTGCTGGTCGCGACCGGCGGGACGGGTCAGCTGTACCAGGCCACGTCGAACCCGGAGATCGCCACTGGCGACGGGGTGGCACTGGGGTTGCGGGCCGGGGCGGCGGCCGCCGACCTGGAGTTCGTGCAGTTCCACCCGACCGTGCTGTACACGCCGGGCGCGCGTGGCCGGTGCCCGCTGGTCACCGAGGCCGTGCGCGGCGAGGGTGCGGTCCTGGTCGACGGCGCGGGCGCGTCCGTGATGCAGGGCGTGCACCCGCTGGCCGATCTGGCTCCGCGGGACGTGGTGTCCGGCGCGATCATCCGCCGGCTGGCCTCCGCGCCGGGCGGGATCGACGACCACGTGTTCCTCGACGCCACCGGTGTGTCCGGGTTCGCCGCTCGGTTCCCCACGGTTTTCGCGGCCTGCCGCGCGATCGGCGTGGACCCGGCGCGCGACCCGATCCCGGTGACGCCGGCGGCGCACTTCGCGTGCGGCGGGCTGGTGGCCGGCACGGACGGCCGCACCGGGGTGCCCGGCCTCTACGCGGCCGGGGAGGTCGCGCGGACCGGGCTGCACGGGGCGAACCGGCTGGCGTCCAACAGCCTGCTGGAAGGGCTGGTGACCGGTACCGCCGCCGCGCAGGCCGTGGCCGCGGACCTCGCCGCCGGGGTGCTGGGCGACCCGAAGCAGGCGGTGGCACCGGTGCCCGCTCCGGTGCGCATCGCCCAGCGGGACGCGCTCCAGCGCGCGATGAGCCGGTACGCGGCGATCGGGCGGGACGCCGAGGGGCTGGCCGTGGCCGGTTCCGTCCTCGACCTGTCTACTTCGGACGGTCTACTGCGGACGCACGCGGACGTCGAGGACGCGGCGCTCACCCTGGTCGCCCAGGCCTTGCTGGCCGCGGCGGCCCGGCGCACCGAGTCCCGCGGCTGCCACGTGCGCACCGACCACCCGGCGCGGGACGACCTGCGGTGGCAGCGCAGTCAGCTCATCCGCCTCACCCCGTCCGGCCAGCCGGTGCTGGCCGACCCCGTCTGCTCGGAGGAAGTGGCATGACCCTGGACCAGGACGACGTCCGCCGCGTCGTGGAGACCGCGCTGGCCGAGGACCTGCGGTACGGACCGGACGCGACCACCGCGGCGACGGTGCCCGCCGGGGCCACCGCGATCGCGGAGATCACCCCGCGCGTGGACGGCACGCTCGCCGGTGTGCCGGTCGCGCTGGCCGTGTTCGACGCCGTGCTCGGCTCCGGGTACGCGGTGCTCGACCGGGCCGAGGACGGCAGCCGGCTCGTCGCCGGCACCCCGGCGCTCGTGGTGCGCGGCCCGGTGCGCGGGCTGCTCACCGCCGAGCGGACGGCGCTGAACCTGGTGTGCCACCTGTCCGGGGTGGCGACCGCCACCGCCGCATGGGTGTCCGCAGTGGACGGTACCGGGTGCGGGATCCGCGACTCCCGCAAGACGTTGCCCGGCCTGCGGCTGCTGCAGAAGTACGCGGTGCGGTGCGGCGGCGGGGTGAACCACCGGATGGGCCTCGGGGACGCGGTCCTGATCAAGGACAACCACGTCGTCGCGGCCGGCTCGGTGACCGCGGCGCTGGCCGCGGCCCGCGAGCACGCCCCGGAATTGCCGTGCGAGGTCGAGGTGGACACCCTCGATCAGCTCGACGAGGCGCTCGCCGCCGGTGCCGACGAGATCCTGCTGGACAACTTCACCCCGGAGCAGTGCGCGGAAGCCGTGCGGCGCAAGGACGAGCTGTCGCCGAAGACCCGGCTGGAGGCGTCCGGCGGGCTGCAGCTGGCCAACGCGCGCCCGTACGCCGAGACCGGGGTGGACTACCTGTCGGTCGGCGGGCTGACCCACTCCTCGCCCGCGCTCGACCTCGGCATGGATCTCCGCTGACCGGACGCGATCAGGTGCGGAACGGCAGGTGCGCGTTCGTCTCCTGGACCAGGCCCGCCAGGTCCGGCAGTTCGCGCACCTCGCGCCCGGCCGCGCGCAGCGTTTCCGCGCCCACGCAGTCCACGAACAGGTCCGGCTCGCGCCAGGCGAACACCACCCGCGGGATGCCGGAGTCCAGGATCCGCTGCGTGCACGACACCGGCCGGGAGGCGCGCGCACTGCACGGTTCCAGCGAGGAGTAGATCGTCGCGCTCGCCAGGCGCGGGTCGTCGCCCAGTTTGGCGAGCGCGACCTCCTCCGCGTGGTCGTGCGGAGCGGTCTCGCCCGAGTACCCGGTGGCCAGCACCCGGTCGGCCGCGTCGGTCACGATCGCGCCGACCCGGAACGTCGCCGACGGCGGGCAGTTCGCCGCCAGCGCGATCGCCTCCCGCAGCCGCCGGTGGTCGCGCGCCGCCTGACCCAGGTGGTACCGCATGAACACCACGTCACCGATCCGCCGGGTCTCGGTCAGCTGCAACCGCCCCGGCGGGAACCGGCCCGGGCCCACGAACCGCGGCGCCGCCGCCTCGCCGACGAACACCGGCGCGATCGCCAGGTGCAGCTCGTCGACCACGCCCGCGGTGAGGAACTGGGTGTGGACCGCGCCGCCGCCCTCGACCATCAGCCGTCCGACGCCGCGCGCGGCCAGATCGGCGAGCACGCGCCGCAGGTCCAGCGGGCGGCCGCCGTCGACCACCGTCGCCACCGCACCGAGCCGGTCCCGCACCGGCGCCGGTGCCGAGGTGTAGACGAGTTTTTCGACGTCGCCGGTGGTGAAGAAGTTCGCCGCCGGGTCGAGGTCGCCGCTGCCGGTGATCGTGACCTTCGCCGGGTGCGCGCGCCCGGACCGCACCAGCAGCCGCGGGTTGTCGGTGCGGATCGTGCCCGCCCCGACCAGGATCGCGTCCACCCCGGCCCGCACCTCGTCGACCCGCGCGAAGTCCTCCTCGTTGGACAGCAGGAGCCGCTGGTCGCTGGTGTCGTCCAGGTAACCGTCCAGGGACACCGCCGCGGAGGCGATGACGTACGGGCGCGTGCTCACGTCCGGTGAGTCTGCCATCCCGGATCCCGGACCGCGTTGACACCGGACGCTCCGGGCACTTTCGTGCAGGATGGAAGAAAATCATCGTCCGCTGGGGGTGCGTAGTGTCGAACGCCGCCGCGGTGCTCGGCGCGATCCGGCGCGAGGGCCCGCTGTCGCGTGCCGCGATCGCCGAGCTGACGTCGCTGAGCATGCCGACGGTCAGCCGTCAGGTCGCCGCGCTCGCCGAGGCGCGGCTGGTGCGGGACGTGCCGGACCTGGCGCGGCCGGGCGCGGTCGGCCGGCCGCGGGTGCCGGTGGACATCGACGACACGGTGCTCGCCGCCTGCGGCGTGCACATCGGTGTCCGTACCACCACGTTCGGCCTCGTCGACCTGCGCGGACGGCTCGTCGCCAGCGAGAAGATCCCGACCCCGCGGGGCAGCGCGGAGGACGGGCTGGCGTTCCTCGCCGCCAAGGTCCGCGCGTTCCTGCGCCGCCGGCGGGAGCGACGGGTGGTCGGCCTCGGGCTCGCCACCGGCGGGCAGGTCGACACCACCCGCGGCCTGATCAGCCACGACCGGCTGGGCTGGCACCGCGCGCCGGCGCGGGCCGTGCTGTCGCGCGGCACCGGGCTGCCGGTGCACGTGGACGGCCACGTGCCCGCGATGGCGCACGCCGAGCTGCTGTTCGGCGAGGGCAAGCAGTACCCGAGCCTGCTCTACTTCTACGCCCGGCAGGTCGTCGGCGCGGCGATCGTGGTCGACGGGGTCCTGCACCGCGGCCCCGGTCAGGCCGGTTCGGTGGCGCACCTGCCGGTCGGCGGCGACGTGCGCTGCGGGTGCGGCCGGACCGGGTGCCTCGAAGCGACGATCAACGACCAGACCGACCGGGGTGCACTGGCCGACCGGGCCGCGACGATGGGGCGTGCGGTCGCGCTGCTGCGCGACATCGTGAACCCGGACCAGGTCGTGCTGGGCGGCCAGAACATCACCGACGCCCCCGAGCACCTCGCCACCCTGCTGCACGCCTTCGCCGCGACGACCGCGCTGCCCGGGACTGACCTGGTGACGGTCACCCGGTTCGGCCCCGACGTCCAGGCAGTCGCGGCGTGCACCGGTGTTCTCGCCGGCATCTACGCCGACCCGGGACCGCTCATGGCGTAGCGGTCAGCGGGGCAGCGCGAGCGGCAGCGTGCGGCGGACCGCGGCGGCGTGCCGGCCGTAGAGCGGGACGACGGGCAGGTCCAGGTCCCGTGGCCGCGGTGGACGCCGTGCCTGACCGTAGCGGGCCAGCCGCAGGGTGACGTCCTCGGTGAGCCGCCCGAGCCGGTTGCGCCGCAGGGTGCACGCCGCCACCGTCAGTGCCGCCCCGCGGGCCGCCGCGGTCAGCAGTACCGGCAGGTCGGCCCGGGTCAGCGGCGCGAACCCGGCCTGGGTCGCGCGCCCGGCCGACCACGAGCGCCACCGGTCGGTCACCGTGCTGCGCGGTGGGAGGTCCGTGCCCAGCGTGGCGCGCAGCTCGGCGGCCAGCTCGCCGGCTTCGAGCAGCGTGCTGCCGTACCCGGCGCGGGCGAGCGCGCCCATCAGCGTCAGCGCCGCGCGCGTCGTCGCCCGCAGCTCGCCGGCCTCCCCGCCGCCGCGGGCCAGCGCCGCCAGGGGCGCCTCGTCGGGCCGGTACCGCACCGCGACCAGGAACGTCCGGTCGCGCAAGCCGGTGCGCACCACCAGTTGCGCGCTGGACAACGGGATCTCCGGGTTCTCGCACGCGGCCCGCAGGAGATCCAGCACCTTCGCCACGTCCGGTTCGACGCCCGCATGCAGCCGGATGACCGCCGTCCAGCCATCCCCGACACCGGCGACCCCGAACCGGTTCCCGGCGCGGTCGGCGTGCTGCCGCAACCGGAAGTCGTGGGCGAGCACCCGCAGCGGATCCGCGGCCTGGCGGCGCTCGTCGTGCTGGAGCAGCCGGTAGGACACCCACGTGCCCGCCCACCCGGCGAGGTGACGCCCCGCGAACCGGACGGACGTGGCCCCGATGACCAGGACCGCGAGCACGATCACCAGCGGCGCGGCCGGCAGCACGCCCTGGACGGCGAGCAGCACGGCGATCAGGGCGGACTCCCAGACCGCGACCTGGGCGAAGGAGATGGGCAGCACCGACGGTGCCAGGGTGAACCGGCGGGGCCGGGATGTGTGGGGTGCCGTTCCGCCACCGGCGGAGACCCCCGCGTCGGCAGCGGTCAACTCGCTTCTCCTTGCTCCTGGTACAGAATAAACGGAAAAGCCGGGTCCGCTGCCGGGAAAAATGCCCACAGGGAGTGAGTTCTGATGACCGCGAGCGAGGGCGGGCCCATCCGGGCCGGCGTCATCGAGGACCACCCGCTGTACCGGCACGCGGTCGCGAACGTGCTGTCCGGGGCCCGCGACGTCGAACTCGGTCCGGTCGCGGAGTCGGTCGCCGCGTTCGCCGCCGCCGGGGAACCGGCCGGCTGCGTCGTCGTGCTGGACCTGAAACTGCCCGGGGTCACCGGTACGCGGGCGGTGCACGAGGTCGTGCGCATGGGCCACCAGGTGCTGGTGGTGTCCGCGCACGCGGGGCAGGACGAGGTGCTGGGCGCGATCTCCGCCGGTGCCCGGGGCTACCTGTCGAAGGACGCCGACGGCGACGACATCCTGCACGCGGTCCGCGAGATCGCCGCCGGGAACTCCTACGTCTCCCCGACGCTGGCGTCCTACCTGCTGGACTCCACCCGCCCGCGGGCCGGGTCGCGCAGCGTGCTGTCCGACCGGGAACGGCAGGTGCTGTCGCTGCTGGCGGCGGGGGAGCGGGACGCCGACATCGCCGCGGCGATGGAGATCAGCGTCCGCACCGTCCGTTCCTACCTCGACCGGATCCGCGACAAGACGGGCCGCCGCCGGCGCCCCGAACTGACCCGGCTCGCCATCGAGGAGGGGATGGTCTAGAGCCGCCGGTTGGCGAGCGCTCCGGTGGCGTTGCGGGCCTGGCCGGTGACCTCCGGGTCGATGTCCACGACGACCGAGCCGGGGCCCGCGCCGAGCTGGGCGTGCACGCGGCCGAAGCCGTCGGCGACGGTCGAGAACCCGATACCGGTCGGCGCCTTCGGGTTCACCTCGACACCGGCGGCGGCCGGGTCGGCCTGCCCGCAGCCGAGTACCCAGCAGCCCGAGTCCAGCGCGCGCGCCCGCACCAGCACCTCCCACTGGTCCCGCTTGCCCTCCCCGGCGCCCCACGACGTGGGCAGCACGACCGCGGACGCGCCCCGGTCGGCCAGCGCGCGGAACAGCTCCGGGAACCGCACGTCGTAGCAGGTGGCGAAGCCCAGGGTCACGCCGTCGACCTCGACCGTGACCGGCTCGCTGCCGGGCGCGACCGTGTCGGACTCGCGGAACCCGAACGCGTCGTAGAGGTGGATCTTGTGGTAGCCCAGGTGGTGTCCGAGGCCCGTGATGAGCAGCGTGTTCCGCACCCGCCCGTCGTCGTTCGGTGTGAACATGCCGGCCACCACGAGCACCCGGTGCTCGTCGGCGATCGACGCCACCGACTTCGCCCACGGCCCGTCCAGCGGCTCGGCGACCGGCCCGAGCGGTACTCCGAACCGCGCCATCGTGGCTTCCGGGAACACCACGACCCGCGCCCCGTCGCCCGCCGCGCGCGCCACGCCCTCCCGGATCGCGGTGACGTTCTCCGCGGGCTCGGCACTCGATGTGAGCTGGCACAAGCCGATCCGGAGCACGGGCTACCTCCCTGGTCGTCGTCCACGTTCCAACTCGTACCCTAGACCCATGTTGAACCGCATCGACCTGCGTGGACGCGTGCCGTCCGCCACGGAACTCCGAGCCACGCTCCCGCGTGCCGAGATCGACGTGGACGCGGCGCTGCATCAGGTCCGCCCGGTGGTCGAGGCGGTCCGCGCCCGCGGGGTCGAGGCGGTGCTGGAGTACACCGAGCGGTTCGACCGGGTGCGCCCGGAGAGCGTCCGCGTGCCGCGGCCGGAGATCGAGGCCGCGCTGACCACGCTCGACCCGGCGGTGCGTGCCGCGCTGGAGGAGGCGATCGAGCGCGCCCGCAAGGTGCACGCCGACCAGCGCCGCACCGACGTGACCACGACGGTCGTCGACGGTGGCACGGTCACCGAGCGCTGGGTGCCCGTCGAGCGCGTCGGCCTCTACGCCCCCGGCGGGCTGGCCGTGTACCCGTCGAGCGTGGTGATGAACGTGGTGCCGGCGCAGGTCGCGGGTGTCGGCTCGCTGGTGCTGTGCTCGCCGCCGCAGGCGGAGTTCGGCGGGCGCCCGCACCCGGCGATCCTGGCCGCGGCGGCACTGCTGGGCGTCGACGAGGTGTGGGCGGTCGGCGGTGCGCAGGCCGTTGCGCTGCTGGCCTACGGCGGCACCGACACCGACGGCGCGGAGCTGGTCCCGGTCGACCTGGTCACCGGACCCGGCAACATCTACCTGACCGCCGCCAAGCGCCTGCTGCGCGGCCTGATCGGCATCGACTCCGAGGCCGGCCCGACGGAGATCGCCATCCTGGCCGACGACACCGCCGACCCGGTGCACGTGGCGGCCGACCTGGTCAGCCAGGCCGAGCACGACCCGCTCGCCGCGAGCGTGCTGGTCACCACCTCGGCGGAGCTGGCCGACGCCGTGGACCGGGAGCTCGCCGGGCGGGTCGCGGCCACGAAGCACACCGAGCGCATCGGGGAGGCGCTGCGCGGCAAGCAGTCCGGCGTCGTCCTGGTGTCCACTGTGGATGACGGTCTGCGGGTGGTGGATGCCTACGCCGCCGAGCACCTGGAGATCCAGACGGCCGACGCGCGCGCCGTCGCGGCCCGCGTGCGCAACGCGGGCGCGGTGTTCGTCGGCCCGTACGCGCCGGTGTCGCTCGGCGACTACTGCGCGGGGTCCAACCACGTGCTGCCCACCGGCGGCTACGCCCGGCATTCGTCGGGGCTGTCCGTGCAGAGCTTCCTGCGCGGCATCCACGTCATCGACTACAGCGAACAGGCGCTGCGCGAGGTGGCCGGCAAGGTCGTCGCGCTCGCGAACGCCGAGGACCTGCCCGCACACGGGGAAGCGGTCACCGCGCGCTTCCCGGGAGGAGTTCAGTGACTTCCGACGAGGTCCGCCTGGAGGACCTGCCGCTGCGCGAGGACCTGCGGGGCCGCAGCCCCTACGGCGCGCCGCAGCTGGACGTCCCGGTCCGGCTCAACACCAACGAAAACCCGTACCCGCCACCGCAGGCACTGGTCGACGACGTCACCGAGGCGGTCCGCGAGGTGGCCGCGAACCTGCACCGGTACCCGGACCGCGACGCGATCGCTCTGCGCCAGGACCTCGCCGCATACCTGTCCGGGGCCACCGGCGTGCCGCTGACCGAGCGGAACCTGTGGGCCGCCAACGGGTCCAACGAGGTGCTGCAGCAGATCTTGCAGGCGTTCGGCGGTCCCGGCCGCAGCGCGCTGGGTTTCGAGCCGTCCTACTCGATGCACCCGATCATCGCGGCGGGCACCCGCACCGACTGGGTCCCGGCCCCGCGCCGGGACGACTTCATGCTCGACACCGAGACCGCGGCGCGGATCGTCGGCGAGCGCAAGCCCGACATCGTGTTCGTGACCAGCCCGAACAACCCGACCGGCGGCTCGATCCCGTTCGCGGAGCTGGAGCTGGTGCTGCGGGCCGCGCCGGGCATCGTCGTGGTGGACGAGGCGTACGCGGAGTTCTCGTCGCAGCGCAGCGCCGTCGAGCTGATCGGGTCCTACCCGGCGCAGCTGATCGTGTCGCGCACGATGAGCAAGGCGTTCGCCTTCGCCGGGGGCCGGCTGGGCTACCTGGCGGCCGCCCCGGCGGTGATCGACGCGCTGCAGCTGGTGCGGCTGCCCTACCACCTGTCGCTGCTGACGCAGGCGGCCGCGCGCGCGGCGCTCCGGCACGCGGACGCGACGCTGGCCACGGTCGCCAAGCTCGCCGCCGAGCGCGAGCGGGTCGCCGAGAGCCTGCTGGGCCTGGGCTTTTCCCCGGTGCCCAGCGACGCCAACTTCATCCTGTTCGGCCGCTTCGCCGACGCGCGGGCGAGCTGGCAGAGCTACGTGGACAACGGGGTGCTGATCCGCGACGTCGGCATCACGGGTCACCTGCGGGTGACCATCGGCACCCCGGAGGAGAACGACGCCTTCCTGGCGGCGAGCAAGGAGGTTCCGCGGTGAGCCGCGTCGGCAAGGTTTCCCGGACCACCAAGGAGTCCTCGATCACCGTGGTGGTCGACCTGGACGGCACCGGGCAGGTGGAGGTGTCCACCGGGGTGCCGTTCTACGACCACATGCTCAACTCGTTCGGCGTGCACGGGTCGCTCGACCTGAAGATCGACGCGACCGGTGACATCGAGATCGACGCGCACCACACGGTCGAGGACACCGCCATCGTGCTCGGCCAGGCGATCCGCCAGGCGCTGGGCGACAAGTCGGGCATCCGCCGCTTCGGCGACGCGTGGATCCCGATGGACGAGACGCTCGCCCACGCCGCGATCGACGTGTCCGGGCGCCCGTACTGCGTGCACGTGGGCGAGCCCGAGCAGTTCAACACCTTCACCATCGGCGGGAACTACCCGTTCGTGCTGACCCGGCACGTGTTCGACTCGCTGTCGTTCCACGCGCAGATCGCCCTGCACGTGCGGGTCGTCCACGGCCGGGACCCGCACCACATCGCGGAGGCCCAGTACAAGGCGGTCGCCCGTGCGCTGCGGGCGGCGACCGAACCCGACCCGCGCGCGGGTGGCATCCCCTCGACGAAGGGTGTGCTGTGAGCAAGGAGGTCGTCGCCGTTCTGCTGCTGGCGCTCGGCGGTTTCCTGGTCGGCGGCGTGTACAGCACGTGGAAGACGGCCAAGGTGCTCGCGGCCGCGTTGCTGGTCGCGGCACTCCTGGCCGTCGGCGGCGCGATCGCCTGGCTGGTGTCCTAGCCCCGCGCGCGTTCCAGTGCGTGGTGCTCGTCGAGGTGCCTGGCGAGGCTCTCGCCTTCCACGTCGACGTTCGGCAGCACGCGCTGCAGCCACTTCGGCAGCCACCACGCGTGCCTGCCGAGCAGGGACATCACCGCGGGCACGATCGTCATCCGCACCACGAACGCGTCCACCAGCACGCCGAACGCGAGCGCGAAGCCGATCGACTGGATCAGCGACAGCTCCGCCGCGACGAACCCGGCGAACACGCTGATCATGATGAGCGCGGCCGCGACCACCACGCGGGCGCCGTGCCGGAACCCGCTCACCACCGCGTCGCCCGCGTCGGCGCCGTGCACGAAGTCCTCGCGCATCCGGGTCACCAGGAACACCTGGTAGTCCATGGCGAGGCCGAACAGCACGCCGATCAGCAGGATAGGCAGCATGCTCATGATCGGCCCGGTCGACTTCACGCCGAGCAGGCCGGTGAGCCAGCCCCACTGGAACACCGCGACCACCGCGCCGAACGTCGCCGCCACCGAGCCGAGGAAGCCCAGGGTCGCCTTCAGCGGCACCACGAGCGACCGGAAGACCAGCATCAGCAGCAGGAACGCCAGCCCGACGATCAGGCCGAGGTAGGGCAGCATCGCGCCGGCCAGCTTCTCCGACACGTCGATCTGCAGCGCCGTCTGCCCGGTCACCGACAGCTTCGCCCCGGTGGCGCCGGAGAGGCGGTGGGACTGTTCGCGGATGTTCGCGACGAGCTGTTCGGTCTCCGTGCTGCTCGGCCCGCTCTTCGGGATCACCGTGACCAGCGCGGTGTCGCCGTCGGCGTTGAACTGCGGCTGGGTCACCCGCGCGACGTCCGGCAGCCGGGAGATCGAGTCGGTGGCCCCGGCCGCGGCCAGGCGCGGGTCGGGGGCCCCGGCTGAGTCGATCACGACGATCAGCGGGCCGTTGGTGCCCTCCCCGAACCCCTTGCTGATCAGGTCGTACGCCTTGCGCTGGGTCGAGTCGGGCGCGGCCGTGCTGTCGTTGGGCAGCCCGAGCTGCATGCTCAGCGCCGGGATCGCGACGACGAGCAGGCCGAGCACGGCCGTGACCAGCACCGGGATGCGGTGCCGTCCGACGTACCGGGCCCAGCGCTCGCCCAGGGCGGGCTTGCCGTGGTGCTTCGGGCGGGACCGCTTGCCGATCACCTTGCGCCCGGCGAAACCGAGCAGCGCGGGCAGCAGGGTGAGCGCGATGAGGACCGCGACGGCCACCGTCGCGGCGGCGGCGATGCCCATCTGGCCGAGGATCGGGATGCCCACGACGGTCAGGCCGGCCAGCGCGATGATCACCGTCAGGCCGGCGAACACCACCGCCGAGCCCGCGGTGCCCACCGCCCGCCCGGCGGCCAGTTCCGGGTCGTGCCCCCCGGCGAGTTCGTGCCGGTAGCGGGAGACGATGAACAACGCGTAGTCGATCCCGACGGCGAGGCCGAGCATCAGCGCCAGGACCGGGGTGTTGGAGTTCAGATCGGCGAAGCCGGACACGGTCAGCACGCCCGCCATGCCCACCCCGACGCCGATCAACGCGGTCAGCAGCGGCAGCCCGGCGGCGACGATCGAGCCGAACGTGATCGCCAGCACGAGGGCCGCGATGAGGACGCCGACGCCTTCGGTGGCCTGGGAACCGGGCACGCCCTGGATCGCGTCGCCACCGAACTCGACGGTGAACCCGGCGTGTTGGGCCGGATCGGCCGCCGCTCTGAGAGCTGCCCGGTCGCCCTCGGTGACATCCGTGGCCGGAACCCGGTAGCTCATCTGGGCCATCGCCACCCGTTCGGTGACGGTCTTGGCCTGGTACGGGTCGGCGACCGTGGCGACGCCGGGAGCGGACTTGAGCCGGCCGACGAGGTCCTCGACCGCGGCGCGCACGTCCGGTTCGGCCAGCGTGCGACCCGCCGGGGCCTCGATCGCCACGCGTGCCGTCGCGTTTCCGGGCGAGGCCTGCGGGAACTTGTCCTTGAGGTGGTCGATGGCCTGCTGGGCCTCGGTGCCCGGGATGGTCACCGAGTTCGACATCTGCCCGGACAGGGCGAGCGCCCCGCCGCCGAGGGCGAGCAGGACCGCCGCCCAGACGCTCGCGACGAGCCAGCGCCGGCGGAAGGAGAACCGGGCGAGACGGTAGAGCAGGGTGGCCACAGGCCGGCTCCAATACGGTCGGGTGACATCTGATCCGGTGATCCCGAAGCTAGCCGATCGGCAAGTGCACTACAAGCCGATCGGCTAGTGTGTGACTAGCCGCACGGCTAGTGCCATCCGCGTTTGCCGGACCTGTCGCCGGTCGCGTACCCTTCGGTCGCCGAGGAGGAGGTTCACCAGTTCGATGGCAGCCGTGGCCGGACACGAGGACACCCGTACGCGTTTGCTCGCCACGGCGCTGAAGCTGTTCACCGAGCACGGCGTGGAGGGCACCTCGCTGCAGATGATCGCCGACGAACTCGGGGTCACGAAGGCGGCGGTGTACTACCACTTCAAGACGAAGGACGAGATCACCGAGGCCGTGGTCGAGCCGGGGCTGCGCGAGCTGGAGTCGATCGTGGCGGCCGCGGCCCGCCAGCGCAGGCCGGGCGCACGCATCGACCACCTGCTGGCCGGGTTCGTCGACGTGGTGGTGCGGCACCGGGCGCTGGTGGCGTTGTTCTCGGGTGATCCGGGGGTGGCGCGGGCGCTGGAGAAGCACTTCTTCCGCAAGGAGAGCTTCATGACCGGGATGATGACGATCCTCACCGGCCCCGATCCCGACGCCGCGCGCGTGGTGGCCGTGCACGCCGCGCTGGGCGGTATCGCCCTGGCCGGCGGCGCGCAGGAACTGGCCCGCTTCAGCGACGACGTCCTGCGCGAGTCGCTGCTCGACGTGGGACGCAAGCTGCTGGGCCGTCCCCGGCGCCGCCCCGCGGTGCCGTCCTGAGCGCGCGGCCTCGCGTCCACCTCAGGTCAGCGGCAGCGTCAGGCACGCGGCGCTCGCGACGAAGCCGCGCCGCTCGTAGTAGCCGCGGGCGCCCCGCACCGCGACGCTCACCGCGACGGCCCCGGCCGTGCGTGCCCGCTGGATCACCGCGTCCACCAGGAGCCCGCCGATCCCGTGTCCGCGGTGCCCGGTGTCCACCACGAGTTCCAGCAGCTGACTGACCGGCCCGCCGGAATGCAGCGACAGCACGCGAGCGGCCAGGACGTAGCCGACCACCTCGCCGTCCCGGTCCGCCACCAGGAAGTCCGTGTCGTCGTACGTCGTCGCCGCGATCAGCTGTTCGTAGTTGTGTTCGAAGACCGGCCGGGCGGCACGGCCCTCCGTGGCCTGACCGAGCAGGGTGAAGACGGCTTCGGCATCGGTGACATCGGCTGGCCTGATCCGCACCCGCTCATTGTCGTCAGTCAGTGACGGCGCAGGTACTCCGGAGGCACCGCCCGGGTGAGCCAGACACCGTTCGCGCTCACCTGGAAGCGGTACCCGTCGCGCGCCATCGCCGCGGCGTCGACGGTCAGCACGACCGGTCTGCCGTGCCGGGCTCCCACGCGCAGCGCGGTCTCCCGGTTGCCGGAGAGGTGCACGTCGTGCCGCGATCCCGGCCGCAGGCCCTCGCGGCGGATGGCGGGCAGGAACCGCTCGGCCGTCCCGTGGAACAGCACGTCCGGCGGGGCCGCGTCCGGCAGCCCGAGGTCGACGGCGACGCTGTGCCCCTGGCTCGCCCGGATGAGCGTCCCCGTCTCGTCGAACGCGAAGCGGCGTTTGTCGTTGCCCGCCACCACCGCGTCGAGTTCCGCCCGGGTGAGTGACAGACCGTGCCGGGCCAGAGCGGTGAGCAGATCGGCCACCGGGACCCAGCCGCCCGGTCCGAGTGCCAGCCCGATCTCCGCCGGCCGGTGCCGCAGGTGCCGGGAAAGCCGCTTGGACACCCGGGTCATCGTCTTTTCGTTCATTCCGGCGTCCAGTTACGCACCGGCGGCCCAGCCGGTGCAAGGTTTTTTGTCGGCCCAGGCTGGTAGGCAGGACGCAGGCACCCGAAGGAGGCCGATGTCCAATGCCCGCCGACGCCGCGCTGCTCGACCTGTGGACCGAGCCGCAGGAGCGCGAATGCCTGCTCTGCTACGTGACGCGAATGCGCGCCGATTTCGGCTGCGACGGGACGATGCGCTGGACGCGGCGGTGGCGGACCCGCCGCGCCCCGGCGGTCACCTCGCTCGACCGGATCTTCCGGCAGCACCGCACCACGTGCGATTGCGGCGTGCCGTCCGCGTTCGGGGCCGGCCCGGTGCGCCACGGCGACGCCGTCACGACGCTGCCGCCACCCTGCTCCGGGGTCCGCCGCGGCTCGGCACAGCCCTGCCCGGCCTGGCAGCGCCCGCCCCACCAAGCCCCGCCGCCGGGCGGGAAACGGTCATCCGGCACGGGCTCCGGCCCGGCTACGCCCCGCCCTCGGCGGCGGGCTTGAGCCCGCGTGCCCCCGGGCCGTACTGCGCCATCCGGTCGTCGGTGTTGTAGAGGCCGCACACGCGCAGCGACAGGCAGCCGCAGCCGACGCACCCCGTCAGCCGGTCACGCAGCCGCTGGAGGGCGTCGATGCGGGCGTCGAGTTCGTCCTGCCACCCGCGGGACAGCCGCGCCCAGTCGGCCTTCGTCGGCGCGTGGTCGCGGGGCAGGGTGGACAGCGCGTCGTGGATCTCCTCGAGGCTGAGGCCCACCCGCTGCGCCGCGCGGATGAACGCGATGCGGCGCAGCACCGACCGCGGATAGCGCCGCTGGTTCCCCGCCGAGCGCTCGGACGAGATCAGGCCCCGGTCCTCGTAGAATCGCAGGGCGGTGTGCGGCACGCCGCTGCGCTCGGCGACCTGGCCGATGGTCAGGTGGTCGGCAAGCTTGGTCACGCGGCCAGCCTATCCCCGACTTCGACTTAAGTCGAGGTTGGTCCGTGGTGGCCTGGGCGACACGACCGGCGTCCCGGGAGACGCCCGGGCGCGGCGGAGTCCACTGTAGATGTGCTGGCGAGGCGCCGGACCGGGGGTACCGGAGGTCTCGCCGGATGCGCGCGCCGGGGCCGGTCGGCGGAGGGACTCCGGCCGGCGACGGGGTGGCCGTCGAGCAGCTCCCCGTCAGCGGCCGTGCCGAACCGCTCGGCGCGGCCGAGCACCGGCGTGCGGCCTCACTTCTGGCGTGGCGCGTGCTCCGGCAGCAGGCGGCACAGGGCGTCGACGGTGACCTGGAGGTCCTCGGACGCCGCGGCGGCCTGTTCGAGTGTGCTGTGGATCGTCTGGACCGTCAGCAGCTCCAGGTCGTGCTCCCGCTCGCGCAGACCCGGGCAGTCCCGCAGTTCGTCGAGCACCCCGGTGACCGCCGCGGCCAGCCGGTCCAGGCCGTCGAGCAGGTCACGCACCTCGTCCGCGCCCAGGGCGACGCTCACCAGCTCGTCCAGCCGCTTGGCCAGCCGGGCGGCCTGCTCACCGGCCAGCGTTCCGGGCCCCTGAGCTTCGCTCTGCGACGACATGGTCACTCCCTACCGCGGGCGCCCTCCTGGTGCCTTCCCCCTTCCGGCCCACTCAAACGTCACGGCGCCACCCGGGGCGACCGCGGGCCCGGAACCCCTAGACTGGCCAGGTGGCTCGCGTCGTGATTCTGGACTACGGATCGGGGAACCTGCGCTCCGCCGAGCGCGCTGTGCGGCGCGTCGGCGCCGAGGTCGAGGTGACCGCCGACCCGCATGCGGCGCTCGAAGCCGACGGCCTCGTCGTACCGGGCGTGGGCGCCTACGCGGCCTGCATGGCCGGTCTGCTGTCCGTGGGCGGCGAGAAGATCATCGGCAGCCGGCTCGCCGGCGGACGGCCCGTGCTCGGAATCTGCGTGGGCATGCAGATCCTCTTCGAGCGGGGCGTCGAGCACGGCGTGGAGACCGCGGGCACGGGTGAGTGGCCCGGCACCGTGGAACGCCTGCACGCCGACGTCGTCCCCCACATGGGCTGGAACACCGTCCGCGCGCCGGCGGACTCGCAGTTGTTCGCCGGCCTGGACGCCGGCACGCGGTTCTACTTCGTGCACTCCTACGCCGCCCGGCGCTGGGAGCTCGACTCCGGCCTGCCGGGCCAGCAGCCGAAGGTGACGTGGTCGCACCACGGTGAGGACTTCGTCGCAGCCGCCGAGAACGGGCCCCTGTGGGCGACGCAGTTCCACCCCGAGAAGTCCGGCGACGCGGGCGCCCACCTGCTGGAGAACTGGCTGCGCACCCTGTGAGACGGGTCCTGCCCGGGCCCGTACCCTCCGGCCGGCGCAACCCCGTTGCTCCTTATAGTGGCCGCGTGACGTTCACCCTGCTTCCCGCTGTCGATGTGGCCGATGGCCAGGCCGTGCGTCTCGTCCAGGGCGAGGCCGGCACGGAGACCTCCTACGGCAGCCCGCTGGAGGCGGCCCTGGCCTGGCAGCGCGACGGCGCCGAGTGGATCCACCTGGTCGACCTCGACGCCGCGTTCGGCACGGGTGACAACCAGGAGCTGATCTCCCGCGTGGTCGGCGAGCTGGACGTCCAGGTCGAGCTCTCCGGCGGCATCCGCGACGACTCCTCCCTGGCGGCCGCGCTCGCCACCGGCGCCCGGCGCGTCAACCTGGGCACCGCCGTGCTCGAAGATCCGGAGTGGACCGCCAAGGTGATCGCCGCCTACGGTGACCGCGTCGCGATCGGGCTCGACGTGCGCATCACCGAGCAGGGGCACCGGCTCAAGGGCCGCGGCTGGACCAGCGATGGCGGTGACCTGTGGGAGGTCCTGGAACGCCTGGACCGCGACGGCGCCGCCCGCTACGTGGTCACCGACGTCAGCAAGGACGGCACCCTCCAGGGCCCCAACCTCGACCTGCTCGCCGAGGTCGCCGCCCGCACCGACGCGCCGGTGATCGCCTCCGGTGGGGTGTCCAGTTTGGACGACCTGCGTGCGCTGGCGGGCCTGGCGCCCGACGGGGTGGAGGGCGCCATCGTCGGCAAGGCCCTCTACGCCGGGGCGTTCACCCTGCCGGAAGCCCTCGCCGCGGTCAGCCCGCGAGCCTGATCGCCAGCCCCACGGTCCGGCGGCGGCCACGCAGCCTGCTGAAGAACATCGTCACCCGACCGACGATCCCGTACTTGCGCGCGATCACCGTCCGCACCCGTTCGGTGGCTTCGTCGTCCAGGATCCGTGCGCGGCCCCGCACCACCGGGCCGTGTACCGAGTTCCCGCGGAGGTCGCAGCCCTGCACCGTGATCTCCGGGTTGTTGCGGATCCGCTTGACCTTGCCCGCCGTGCGCTCGCTCCAGACCACGATCTCCCCGGCGTCCCCGGCCGCCCAGACCGGTGTCGGCACCGGGGCGCCGGACTTGCGGAACGTGGTCAGCAGGAGGAACTTCTCGGCGGCGATCCGCTCGAATTCCGACATGCCGCCACGGTAGCGCGGATCACGGGGTGCGGCGCCGGAGCGTGACCGCGCCGAGGACGAGGGCGAGCAGCACGCAACCGGCCACCACCAGCACGTCCCGCACCGTCGTGACGTCCAGTGTGGAGGACGTGGTGACGCGGCCCAGTGCCTCGACCGCGTACGACAGCGGCATTACGTGCGACAGCCAGTTCAGCACCCAGCCCATCTCGTCGCGCGCCGCGAACAGCCCGCACAGCAGGAACTGCGGCAGCACGAACACCGGCATGAACTGGATCGCCTGGAACTCGGTGCGGGCGAACGCGCTGACGAACAGGCCCAGCGCCACGCCCAGCAGCGCGTCGAGCAGTGCGATCAGCAGCAGCACCCACAGCGAGCCCGCGATGACGAGCCCGAGACCCACGCTCACCCCGCACGCGACCCCCACCTGCACCACCGCGAGCAGCCCGAACGCCAGCGCGTAGCCGAACAGCAGGTCCAGTTTGCCCAGCGGCGTGGTCATCAGCCGCTCCAGGGTGGTGCTCGTGCGTTCCCGCAGCGTGGCGACCGAGGTGATGAGGAACATCGTCAGGAACGGGAAGACCCCCAGCAGCGCCGGTGCGATCCGGTCGAACTGCGCGGCGGAGTTGAACACGTACCGCAGCAGCAGCATCAGCACCGCGGGGACCGCGACGAGCATCACGACGGTGCGTGGATCGTGCCGCAGCTGGGTCAGCACCCGGCGCGCGGTCGCGAGGGTGATGGCCGGGTTCACGGGATCGCCCCCTCGCGGTGGCGGATGAGGTGCAGGAACGCCTGCTCCAGGTCGGCCGCGCCGGTGCGGGCGCGCAGCGCGGCGGGGGTGTCGTCGGCGAGCAGTGTGCCCTCGCGCATCAGCAGCAGCCGGTCGCACCGCGCGGCCTCGTCCATGACGTGGCTGGACACCAGCAGCGTGGTGCCCTGCGCGGCCAGCCGCCCGAACATCTCCCACAGGCTGTCCCGCAGCACCGGGTCCAGCCCGACCGTAGGCTCGTCCAGCACCAGCAGCTCGGGCTCGCCGAGCAGCGCGACCGCCAGGTTGGCCCGGCTGTGCTCCCCGCCGGAGAGGGTGCCGATGAGCTCGTGCGCGTGCTCGGTCAGGCCCACCTCGGCGATGACCCGGGTGACGTCGGCGGAGGGCACCCGCAGGATCGAGGCGAAGTACTGCAGCGCCTCGGTGACCGTGAGGTCGGTGTAGACGGCCGGGTTCTGCGTCGCGTACCCGATCGTGCGCCGCAGCGCCGGGCTGCCGGCCGGGTGGCCGAGCACCGTGACGGTGCCACCCGCCACGATCTGCACGCCGACGACCGCCCGCATCAGGGTCGTCTTGCCGCAGCCGCTCGGCCCGAGCAACCCGGTGACGGTGCCGCGCGGTACCGCGAACGTGACGCCGCGGACCACCTCGCGGCCGCCGCGGACGACCCGGAGGCCGTCCACGCCGACGGCGTAATTGGTCACGCGTTGAATTCTGCGCCGGTGACGGAGGCCCGGTCAAGCGTCAGGTCGCCGTCTCCTGTGGACTCTCCAGCTCGCCGAACCGGGCCAGCGCGAGCGCCGCCGCGACCGCCAGCACGAACCCGGCCACCGCGGCCGTCCCGAACCCGGCCCGCGTCGAATCGCCCAGCACGAGCACGCCGATCACCGACGGCACCACGGTCTCCCCGACGACCATCAGCGCCGTCGCCGTCGTCACGCTGCCCCGTTGCAGGGCCGAGGCGAAGAACAACATCGCGAGCACCCCCGCGGCGGCCAGGGCGTACGCGGCCGGATCGGTCAGCACGCTCCCCACGCCGGTCACGGTCAGCACCCGGCCGGCCAGTGCCACGGTGCCGAAGCACAACCCGGCGATCAGCCCGAGCGCCGGCGTGCGGATCCGCTCCGGCGCGCGGCCGGCGCCCCAGCCGGCCACGGCCAGCACCGCGACCACCACGAGCAGGCCTGCGTGGAACGCGGTGCCGACCGGCGCCGAGCCCTCGCTCTGCGCGGAGGCACCGAGCAGCGCCAGCCCGGCGCACACCACGGCGATCGCGGTCCACTCCCGGCGGGCCAGCCGCGCACCGACCGCGAGCGCGGCCACGGCCGTCACGGCGAGGCTCGCGGCCAGCGCGGCCTGCACCACGAACAACGGCAGCACCCGCAACGCGACCAGCTGTGCCACGAACCCCAGCGCGTCCAGGCCGAGGCCGAGGACGTACCGCCACTGCCGCAGCACGCGCACCAGCAGGCGGGGGTCCACACCGGACCCCCCGTCGTCGACCGCGCGCGCCGCGACGGCCTGGAACACCGAGGCCACGCCGTAGGCCACCGCGGCGGCCACCGCGCAGAGCAACCCCCACCACACGGCGACCACTCTAGGCCGGTGCGCGGTCATCTACCCTGGTGGCATGGGTGTAGCGGTCAGGGTGATCCCGTGTCTGGACGTCGACGCGGGCCGGGTGGTGAAGGGCGTCAACTTCGCCGACCTCCGGGATGCCGGTGATCCGGTGGAGCTGGCGCGGGCCTACGACGCGGAGGGCGCCGACGAGCTCACCTTCCTCGACGTGACCGCCTCCTCGGGCAACCGCGAGACGACCCTCGACGTGGTCCGCCGTACCGCCGAGCAGGTGTTCATCCCGCTGACCGTCGGCGGCGGGGTGCGGGCCTGCGACGACGTCGACCGCCTGCTGCGCGCCGGTGCGGACAAGGTGAGCATCAACACGGCCGCGATCGCCCGGCCCGAGCTGCTGCGCGAGGCGTCCCGCCGGTTCGGCGCGCAGTGCATCGTGCTGTCGGTCGACGCCCGCCGGGTCCCCGAGGGCGCCGAGCCGACGCCGTCCGGCTTCGAGGTCACCACCCACGGCGGCCGCCGCGGCACCGGCATCGACGCGGTCGACTGGGCCCAGCGCGGCGAGGAGCTCGGAGTGGGGGAGATCCTGCTCAACTCGATGGACGCCGACGGCACCAAGGCCGGGTTCGACCTGGAGCTGATCGAGAAGACGCGCAAGGTGGTCAGCGTGCCGGTGATCGCCAGTGGTGGCGCGGGCGCGGTCGAGCACTTCCTGCCGGCCGTGCGGGCCGGGGCGGACGCGGTGCTCGCCGCCAGCGTGTTCCACTTCGGACAGTTGAAGATCGGTGCGGTCAAGGACGCCCTGCGCGCCGGCGGGGTGGAGGTCCGGTGAGCCTGGCACCCGAACTCGCCGGGCGCCTCAAGCGCAACGCCGACGGGTTGGTCTGCGCGGTCGTGGTCGACCACGCGACGTCCGACGTGCTGATGGTGGCGTGGATGAACGACGAGGCGCTGGAGCGCACCCTGACCACCCGGCGCGGCACGTACTACTCGCGCAGCAGGCAGGAGCTGTGGGTCAAGGGCGAGACGTCCGGGCACGTGCAGCACGTGCGCGAGGTCCGCGTGGACTGCGACGCCGACACGCTGCTGGTGCGCGTGGACCAGACCGGGCCCGCCTGTCACACCGGCAGCCGCACCTGCTTCGACGGCGGCGAGCGGCTCCTGCTGGCCGACGAGGGCTAGCGCCTGTCGCGAAGCCTGTTCCGCCGCCGGCAGCGGGCCCGTCGGTGACAGCAGATCCTCGGGCCCGAGCCGGGCGCCTCGATGGCGGCGGTGACCGTGGGGAACTGGGGCGCGCCCGGCCGCGCCCGCCGCTCATGCCACGGCGGTGGCGATCACGTCCAGCGCGGACTGCGGGGCCCGGCCGAGCAGATCGGCCAGGTCGCCGGCGGTTTCGGCCATGAAACCGGCCGCGATGACGGAGTAGGTGGAGACCACGATCGGGATCTGCCAGCCCGGGACACCGGCGGTGGTGAGCGCCTCGCGGAGCTGGGCCAGTGTGCCGGGCTCGTAGACGACGTCCCGTCCGGTTGCCTCGGCCACCGCGCGGGCGATGTCGGCGCCACCGATGGCGTGCTCGCCGACCAGTTCGTAGATCTTGCCACCGTGGCCGGCGGGCTCGGCCACGATTTTGGCGGTGACCTCCGCGAGGTCCGCACGGGCCACCGCGGCCAGCCGTCCCTCTCCCAGCGGGCCCGTGAACCTGCCGGTGGCCGCGGCCTCGGCCGCACCCGGGATGCTCATCTCGGCGTAGATGCCGTTGCGCAGGATCGTCCAGTCCGTACGGCCGGCCATCAACCGGCGCTCCGTCCAGCGATGCGGCAGCGCGAACGCGAGGTGGTCCCCGGCCGCGGACAGGCTCGTGTAGACGATGTGGCCGACCCCGGCCTGCTCCGCGGCGTCGATGGCGGCTCCATGGCGTGCGATGACCACGTCGTCCTCCGCGTATCCCGCGGAGATGAGCAACACCACTTCCGCGCCCTCGAACCCCTTCGTCAGACTCGCCGGGTCGTCGAAGTCGATGTGGCGTGTCGGCACGTCCACCGACAGCTGATCCGGAGTCCTGCTTGCCGCCCACACGCCCTCGTTCTCGGTCAGGCGCTCCAGCACAAGGCTGCCCAGCCCACCCGACGCACCGGTCACCAGGATCAACGCTGCCCCCTCGCTATGGTTCTCTTCGGTAACCGCACCATTGTCGGCCGCGGCCGGGCGGAGCGTAAGGAGGCACGTCAATGTCGGTGAGGCACACCGGGGTAACCACCGATCCCGCCATCGTCCGTGACGACGAACAGATGGCCTGCGATGTCCGGGAGGTCCTGGACCGCATCGGCGACAAATGGACGGTGCTGGTGATCAACGAGCTGGCGCACGGCGTACGCCGCTTCCGGCAACTCCAGCGGGACGTCCCGGGCATCTCCCAGCGCATGCTGACCCTGACCCTCCGCCGCCTGGAACGCGATGGCCTGGTCGCACGCACCGTCTATCCGACCGTTCCGGCCCGCGTCGAGTACGCGCTGACTCCCACCGGTCACAGCCTCACGTTCGTACTGAAAGCCGTCGCCGACTGGGCGGCGGAGCACCGCGACACGGTGATCGAGTCCCGCGCCAGCTGGGACAGCGGGACCGGAACGCCTGGCCCCGGTGTGGAGAGGCCGGCCGGGTTCGCCGCGCCGGCGCCCGGCGGAGTGGCCGGGGTTCGCTCCGGCAGCGGCCTGCCGGCGCGGTCCGGCTAGTCGATCTCGCCGGTGAGGTAGCGCTGCAGCGTCGGCCCCACGGCCGCCGCCAGCGTGTCGATGCCGGTGGCCGGGAACGGCTCGAACTTCGCCACGTACCGGGCCATGCCCATGCCCGCGATCTGCGACGCGCACAGCGCCGCGCGCAGTTCCGGCCGGTCCGGCGACACGTGCCGGACCACGTTCTCCAGTACGTGCCGGATCAGGAAGTCCTTGAGGCTCAGGGCCGCCTGCTCGTGCCCGGCGATGCTGCGCACCAGCGCGGGGAACGCACCGCCCTCGGTGGAGTCCCAGGCGGTGAGGAACCGCCGCACGATGCGTTCGCCGAGCTCCTCCACCGGCCCGTCCATCAGGTCGGACAGGAGCTGCACCGGGTCGAACGGCAGCTTCAGCACGGCCTGCGCGAACAGGGCCTCCTTGCCGCCGAACCAGTGGTTCACCATGGCCGCGTCGACACCCGCCCGTGCCGCGATGGCGCGGACGGTGGCGCCTTCGTAGCCGCTTTCGCCGAAGACCTCGCGCGCGGCCTCCAGCAGCGCGGCCCTGGTGTCCTGGCCGCCGGGCCGCCGGCCGCGCCGCCGGGCGGGCGTAGGCTGTTCCGCGGTGCTCACCCCGCCATCATGACGCGAACACGGGTAAAATTCAACGTTGCGTGAATTAGCGCCCGGTGCGAAGAGTGTCGGACCCGGGCGGCACAATGGCTCCATGGTCAGTGCGAATCCCACCGACGGCGGCCTCGGTTCGGTGAGCCCCGCACGCGACGAGTTCCGCGCCCTCGCCGAGGGCCGTCGCGTGATCCCGGTGGTCCGGCGCCTGCTCGCCGACGGCGAGACGCCCGTCGGGGTCTACCGCAAGCTCGCGGCCGATCGTCCGGGCACGTTCCTGTTCGAGTCGGCCGAGAACGGGCAGTCGTGGTCGCGCTGGTCGTTCATCGGTGTGCGCAGCCCCGCCACCCTGACCGTGCGCGACGGTCAGGCCGTGTGGGAGGGCGCGCCGCCGGTGGGCCTGCCCTCCGGTGGTGACCCGCTGACCGTGCTGCGCGAGACGGTCGCTGCCCTGCACACCGAGCCGCTGCCCGGCATGCCGCCGCTGACCGGCGGGATGGTCGGCTACCTCGGCTACGACGCGGTGCGCTGGCTGGAGAAGCTGCCCGAGCTGGCCGAGAAGGACCTCGACATCCCCGAGCTGACCATGCTGCTGGCCACCGACCTGGCCGCGATGGACCACCACGAGGGCACGGTCACGCTGATCGCGAACGCGGTCAACTGGGACGACAGCCCGGAGCGGGTCGACGCGGCCTACGACGACGCGCTGCGCCGCCTGGCGGAGATGACCGAGCGGCTGGGCGCTGCCGCACCGGCCACCGCCGCCGTCTTCGAGCGCCCGGCGCCGGAGTTCGAGCGCCGCCGCACCCAGGCCGACTACTACGCGGCGGTGGAGAAGGCGGTCGAGGCGATCAAGGCCGGTGAAGCGTTCCAGGTCGTGCCCTCGCAACGGTTCGAGATCGCCACCCAGGCCGACGCGCTGGACATCTACCGCGTGCTGCGCACCTCCAACCCGAGCCCGTACATGTACCTGCTGCGGCTGGACGGGTTCGACATCGTCGGTTCCAGTCCCGAATCGCTGGTGACCGTGCGCGACGGCCGGGCCACCACGCACCCGATCGCCGGCACCCGCTGGCGCGGCGCTGACCCGGAGGAGGACGCGCAGCTCGCCAAGGACCTGCTGGCCGACGAGAAGGAGCGCGCCGAGCACCTGATGCTGGTCGACCTCGGCCGCAACGACCTCGGCAAGGTGTGCAAGCCGGGCACCGTGCGGGTGGTCGACTTCTTCGCGATCGAGCGCTACAGCCACGTCATGCACATCGTCTCCACGGTCACCGGTGAGCTGGCCGAGGACAAGACCGCGTTCGACGCGGTCGCGGCGTGCTTCCCGGCCGGCACGCTCTCCGGCGCACCGAAGGTGCGCGCGATGGAGCTGATCGAGGAGCTGGAACCGACCCGCCGCGGCCTCTACGGCGGGGTGGTCGGCTACCTCGACTTCGCCGGGGACGCCGACACCGCGATCGCGATCCGCACCGCCCTGATCCGCGACGGCGTCGCCTACGTGCAGGCGGGCGGCGGGGTGGTCGCCGACTCGGTGCCCGAGTACGAGGACAACGAATGCCTGAACAAGGCGCGCACGGTGCTCTCCGCGGTCGCGGCCGCGCAGACCATGGTGCCGCCGCGGAAGCTGGATCCCGCTGATGACGCCGCCAGCATCCAGTAGACGTCCACTGTGGATCGTCGCGGTCGCGCTCCTGCTGGCCGCGGCGGCGCTGTGGGGCTCCTCGCGGCTGGTGTGGTCCGCCGAGCTGCGCGACGCCGGCGTGCGCGGGACGGTGCTGGAGGAGCACACCGGCGCGCAGATCTCCGGCGCGCTGGTCCCGCTCGCCGTGCTCGCGCTGGCCGGGGTCGCCGGGCTGGTCGCCGCGAGCGGCTGGCTGCGGCGCGTCCTGGGCGTGGTGGTCGCACTGGCCGGCGTCGCCGCCGGCTGGATCGCCGTCGACGGCTGGCGGTTCGGCGGTTTCCCCGCGGGCGCGCCCGCCGGGCAGATCTTCGCCGGGCGCGGACTGGCTCTGCTGGCGGGAATTCTGATGCTCGTCGCGGGGTTGATCGCTGGCAAGGGCGCCGGGCGCATGGCGAAGCTGGGTGCCCGTTACCAGGCCCCGGCGGGCCGCAAGAAGGCCGCGAAGGATCCGGACACCGAACTGTGGGAGGCGCTCTCCGAAGGAGAAGATCCGACTACCGAACGGTAGGCCACCGTTTTCGCTACCGGACAAGGCAAGTCCGACCCGGAACCGGTCCGCACAAGTGGGCGGGTTAGCATCTTTTCTGCGGGAAGGGGAAGGTGTTTGTGAGCCAGCTTTCGAGTGAATGTGCGACAACCGGTGAGGTTGCGCCGTGACCGTTCTCGAAGACATCGTCGCCGGCGTCCGGGAAGATCTGGCCGAACGGGAGAAGTCGCTCCCGTTCGACGAGCTGAAGCGGCTCGCCGCGCAGGCGCCGCCACCGCGGGACGCGCTGTCCGCGTTGCGTGACTCGTCGATCGGCGTCATCGCCGAGGTCAAACGCCGCAGTCCGTCGAAGGGCTCGCTGGCCGACATCCCCGATCCCGCCGCGCTCGCCAAGGACTACGAGGCCGCCGGTGCCCGCGTCATCAGCGTGCTCACCGAGCGGCGCCGGTTCGGTGGATCGCTCGCGGACCTGGACGCGGTCCGGGCCGCGGTCGACGTGCCCATCCTGCGCAAGGACTTCATCGTCAGCCCCTACCAGGTGCACGAGGCCCGCGCGCACGGCGCCGACCTGGTGCTGCTGATCGTCGCCGCGCTCGAGCAGAACGCGCTGGCGGCCCTGCTCGACCGCGTCGAGTCGCTGGGCATGACCGCCCTGGTCGAGGTGCACAACGCCGAGGAGGCCGACCGCGCGCTCGAGGCCGGGGCCAAGGTGATCGGCATCAACGCCCGCAACCTGCACACCCTCGAGGTCGACCGGGACGTCTTCGGCCGCCTCGCGCCGGGCCTGCCGTTCGAGACGGTGAAGGTCGCCGAGTCCGGCGTCCGCGGCCCGGGCGACCTGATGGCCTACGCCGGTCACGGGGCCGACGCGGTCCTGGTCGGCGAGGGCCTGGTGGCCTCGGGTGACCCGAAGGGCGCCCTGATGAAGCTGGTCACCGCCGGATCCCATCCCGCATGCCCGAGGCCGAGCCGATGAGCGACCAGCACCACGGGCACGACGAGCACGACCCCGACGAGCGCGGCTACTGGGGCCCCTACGGCGGCCGGTTCATGCCCGAGGCCCTGATCGGGGTCGTCGACGAGGTGTCCGCCGAGTACGACAAGGCTCGCGTCGACCCGGACTTCCAGGCCCAGTTCAAGCGCCTGCTGCGTGACTACGCCGGACGACCGTCGCTGCTCACCGAGGCCGAGCGGTTCGCCGAGCACGCCGGCGGCGCGCGCATCTTCCTCAAGCGCGAGGACCTCAACCACACCGGCTCGCACAAGATCAACAACGTGCTGGGCCAGGCGCTGCTCACCAAGCGGATGGGCAAGAAGCGGGTCATCGCCGAGACCGGCGCGGGCCAGCACGGCGTCGCCACCGCCACCGCCTGCGCCCTGATGGGCCTGGAGTGCGTGGTCTACATGGGCGAGGTGGACACCGAGCGGCAGGCGCTGAACGTGGCGCGCATGCGCCTGCTCGGTGCCGAGGTCGTCCCGGTGAAGACCGGGTCCCGCACCCTCAAGGACGCGATCAACGAGGCGCTGCGCGACTGGGTCGCCAACGCCGACACCACGCACTACCTGTTCGGCACCGCCGCCGGGCCGTACCCGTTCCCGATGATGGTGCGCAACTTCCACAAGGTCATCGGCGAGGAGGCGCGCGCGCAGATCCTCGAGCAGACCGGGCGGCTGCCGGACGCCGTCGCGGCGTGCGTCGGCGGTGGCTCCAACGCGATCGGCATCTTCCACGGCTTCATCGACGACCCGGACGTCCGGCTCGTCGGCCTGGAGCCCGGCGGCGAGGGCATCGACGGCGACCGCCACGGCGCGACCCTGACCAAGGGCTCGCCGGGAAACCTGCACGGCGCCATGTCGTACCTGCTGCAGGACGAGGACGGCCAGACGATCGAGTCGCACTCCATCTCGGCCGGCCTGGACTACCCGGGCGTCGGCCCCGAGCACGCGTGGCTCAAGGACAGCGGCCGCGCCGAGTACCGGCCGATCACCGACGCCGAGGCCATGGAGGCGTTCGCCCTGCTCTCGCGCACCGAGGGCATCATCCCGGCGATCGAGTCGGCCCACGCGCTGGCCGGTGCGATCCAGCTCGGCCGTGAGCTCGGCCGGAACGGACTGGTCGTGGTCAACCTGTCGGGCCGCGGCGACAAGGACATGGACACGGCCGCGCAGTACTTCGGATTGGTGGACCAGTCGTGAGCCTGGCGGAACTGTTCGCCCAGACCCGCAGCGAGGGCCGGGCGGCCCTGGTCGGCTACCTGCCCGCCGGCTACCCGACCGTGCCCGGTTCGAAGGACCTGTTCGCGGCCCTGCTCGACGGGGGCGCGGACCTCGTCGAAATCGGCGTGCCGTACTCCGATCCGGTGATGGACGGCCCCACGATCCAGCTCGCCGCGGACGCGGCGCTGAAGAACGGATTCCGGCTGCGCCACCTGTTCGAGGTGGTCGAGTCGGTGTCCGCTCGCGGTGGCCACGCGGTCGTGATGACCTACTGGAACCCGGTGCGCCGGTACGGGGTCGAGAAGTTCGCGCGCGACCTCGCCGCCGCGGGTGGGCTCGGGATCATCACGCCGGACCTCATCCCGGAGGAGGCCGGCGAGTGGGTGGCGGCGTCCACGCAGCACGGTCTGGACCGCATCTTCCTGGTCGCGCCGTCGTCGTCGGAGGAGCGGATCGACCTGACGGTCAAGGCGTGCTCCGGGTTCGTCTACGCGGCCGCGGTGATGGGTGTCACGGGTGCCCGCGACCAGGTGAGCAGCGATGGCGCCGACCTGGTCCGCCGCACCCGGGCGCACACCGATCTGCCGATCGGCGTGGGGCTGGGTGTCCGCTCCCGGGAGCAGGCCGCCGAGATCGCCGGGTACGCCGATGCGGTGATCGTGGGATCGGCGCTGGTGTCGGCCGCAGCCGGTGGCACCGAACCGGTGCACGCGCTGGCCGGTGAGCTCGCCGAGGGTGTGCGGCAGGCCGTGGCTCCGGCGTGAGCCGGCACCAAACCCGTAGCCGTGGCGGGCGATGATCGGCAGACTGTCGGCATGGCCCACGAACTCGCGCAGGTGAACACCGGGCGGCCGGCTGCACCGTTGACCTCGCCCCAGCTCAAGGACTTCGGGGCCGGGAGGTTCCCGCCCGGTGGTGCCGTCGCCGGGCCCGGGCAGGCCGACTGGTTGTGCCGGGCATGAGCACGGGGAAGGTGCTGTCGGTCAACATCGGCTCGAAGCGGGAGCTGCGCGAAGCCGACCTCGGCGTCACCGGGATCGACAAGCGGCCTGTCGACGGTCCCGTCGCGGTGGCCGCGCCGGGGCCGCGCGGCGTCGGTGCGAGCGGGGTCGCCGGTGACGTGGTGTGCGATCTGCGCCACCACGGCGGCGACGACCAGGCGGTGTACGTGTACGCGCGGGAAGACCTGGACTTCTGGGCCGGGGAGCTGGGCCGCGACCTGGCCCCGGGCGTGTTCGGCGAGAACCTGACCACGACCGGACTCGACGTGACCGGTGCGCTGATCGGGGAGCGGTGGCGGGTCGGGGAGTCGCTGCTGCTGGAGGTGACCTCGCCCCGGATCCCGTGCCGGACGTTCGCCGCCTGGCTGGGCGAGCGCGGCTGGGTGAAGACCTTCACGCGGCGTGCGGTGCCCGGCGCCTACTTCCGGGTGCTGGAGCCCGGGTCCGTGCGGGCCGGGGACGTGGTGCGGGTCGTGTCGCGACCGGACCACGGCATGACGATCGGCATGACGTTCCGGGCGTTCACCACCGAACCTGCGCTGTTGCCGCGGCTGGCCGGCGTGGACGCCCTGCCGGAATACGACAAGCGCCATGTGCGCCGCGCGGTGGAGCGGCAGGGAGCGTCCGCGGGCTAGGACCGTCGTACCCGGAGGGGGAGTGCGCTCGCGTTTCGAGCGAACCACGGGGCAACATCCGAAAGGGCCGGCGGATCCGGGCTGCTTCGTGCCAGGCACGACGCCCCGCGCCTCCTGCAGCGGTTTCCGGTCGGATTGCCGCCGCTGCTTCCGGCCGGGACCGAGTTGCTCGTCCTGGACCGGGCGGGATGCCGGACCGGGTGCTCGAGGCAGCGCTACGCCCAGGCGGCCGTGCAGTCTACCTGGTCGTCGACCCGGACGTCCTGGTCGAGCTGGCCGCCACCCTCGACCTCACCCGCTGAGCCCGGGGTGGCAGGCTGGGGGCATGGCCCGGCCTTCTCCGCTCCAGGTGCGCAACCTCGTCATCGCCGTGCTGGCGGCTCTCGTGGCGATCTGGAACGTCAGCCACGGCGGGCAGTGGTGGATCACGGCCCTGTTCGGTGCCGGGTGCGTGCTCGCGCTCGGGTCGGCCGCACTCAACCGCGCGGGCTGACCCGTACCCCGCCGGACGGGCACGCTACGGTGGCGACGTGAATTCCGCCTCGGCTGTGTTCCTCGCAACGATCCCGAGCCCGGACCGCGGCGTCTGGCACCTGGGGCCGGTCCCGATCCGCGCCTACGCCCTCTGCATCATCGCGGGCATCGTCGTCGCCATCTGGTGGGGTGACCGCCGCTGGGTGCAGCGCGGTGGCACGAAAGGCACGGTCGTGGACATCGCCGTGTGGGCCGTGCCGTTCGGGCTGGTCGGCGGGCGTCTCTACCACGTCATCACCGACTCGTGGCGGTACTTCGGCGCGGGCAAGGATCCGGTCAAGGCGCTCTACATCTGGGACGGCGGCCTCGGCATCTGGGGCGCGATCGCCCTCGGCGCGGTCGGCGCGTGGATCGGCTGCCGCCGCAAGGGCGTGCCACTGCCGGCCATGGCGGACGCGATCGCCCCGGGCATCGTCGCAGCGCAGGCCGTCGGGCGGCTCGGCAACTACTTCAACCAGGAACTCTACGGCGCGCACACCACGCTGCCCTGGGGCCTGGAGATCTACCAGCGCTTCGACCCGGGCAACCCCGGGATCCCCGATCAGTCACCGGGCGGCATCGCGTTCGGGCACATCCCGCTCGCCGACAGCCCGGTGCACCCGACGTTCCTGTACGAGCTGATCTGGAACCTGCTCGTCGCGGCACTGGTCGTGTACGCCGATCGGCGGCTGCGCCTGGGCCACGGCCGCGCGTTCGCCCTGTACGTCGCCGGTTACACGCTGGGCCGCTTCTGGATCGAGCTGATGCGCACCGACGACGCCACCCACATCCTCGGTCTGCGGGTCAACACCTGGGTGTCGCTGCTGGTCTTCGCCGGCGCGGTGGTCTACTTCGTCGCCGCCCGGCGCCGCGGGCCGCGGGAGGAGCCGGAGACCTTGCGCAGCAAGGGTGACGAACCGGCCGAGCCGGTGGCGAGCAGCGAGACCAGCGACCGCGAGTAGGGGGTCCGGTCATGGCCGCGGGTTCTCCGGCACGGGTACGGGACGGATCGGCAGCACGGCCAGGCCGCCCTGCCCGGTCGTGTGCACCTCCGCGGACGCGCCGTAGTACTCGGCCAGCGCTTCGGCGGTGAGCACCTGCGCCGGGGAGCCGGCGGCGACCGCCCGGCCGCGGTCGAGCAGCAGCAGCTGGTCGGCGTACTGGGCGGCGAAGGTCAGGTCGTGCAGCGTCGACACCACCGTGATGCCGTCCTCGCGCCGGAGCCGGTCGATCAGTTCCAGCAGCGCCTGCGCGTGCCCGAGATCCAGGCCGGTGGTGGGCTCGTCGAGCAGCAGCAGGCTCGCCCGCTGCGCCAGCACCCGCGCCAGCACCGCGCGTTGCCGCTCGCCGCCGGAGAGCATGTCCATCCGGCGGCCGGCGAGCCCGGCCAGGTCCAGGCGCGTCAGCACTTCCTCCACAATGGACAGGTCGGCTCGGCTTTCCCTGGCCAGCAGGCCGAGATGCGGCGTGCGGCCGAGCAGCACGTAGTCGGTCACCGTCAGTCCCGCGGGCACGGCCGGATCCTGCGGCGCGTAGCCGACGATCCGGGCGAGTTCCTTGCGCGGCACCCCGGTCCGGCCGCCGATGCGCACTTCCCCTTGCGCCGGAAGGAGTCCGGCGACGGTTTTGAGCACAGTGGACTTCCCGGCGCCGTTCGGGCCGACGATCGCCAGCCAGCCGCCCTCCGGTACGTCGACCGAAACACCGTCCAGCACCGGGCAGTCGCCGTACCCGGACCGCATTCCCCGCAGCGACAGCGCGGTCACGACAACCCCCTCCGCGACGAGCGCAGGATCCAGGCGAAGAACGGCGCCCCGGTGAACGCGGTGACCACGCCCAGCGGCAGTTCGCCGGGCATGATCGTGCGCGCCAGCTGGTCGGCCAGCACCAGGAACGCCGCCCCGCCGATCAGCGACAGCGGGATCACCACGCGGTAGCTCGCCCCGGCGAGCAGGCGCACCACGTGCGGCACCACGATCCCGACGAACCCGATGAGCCCGCTCACCGACACCGCGGCCGCGGTCGCCAGCGAGGCCGAGGCGAGCAGGACCAGCCGGATGCGCCCGGGCCGCAGCCCCAGCGAGGCGGCCTCGGCGTCGCCGAGGGCGAGCACGTCGAGCAGCCGCGCCGACAGGCACAGCACGACCGCCGCGACCGCCACGTACGGCAGCGCGATCGCGACCTCGCGCCAGCCGCTCACCGAGAGACCGCCGAGCATCCACGTGTAGACCTGCCGGATCGTGTCCGTGTTCAACTGCTGCGCGAACGTCTGCACCGCGGTGAGGAACGACGCGACCGCGACCCCGGCCAGCAGCAGCGTGCTCGTGCCGCGGCCCGCGGACCGGCCGACGAGCCAGCTCAGCCCGACCCCGCCGAGCGCACCGGCGAACGCCGCCAGCGGCAACGGACCCACGACCCAGCCGGTGACCGCCGGGGCGAGCACGACGACCAGCGTGGCCGCCATGCCCGCCCCGGCCGCGGCACCGAGCAGGTAGGGATCGGCGAGCGGATTGCGGAACACGCCCTGGAACGTGGCACCGGACACCGCGAGCGCGGCGCCGACGATCCCCGCCAGCAGCACCCGCGGCACGCGCAGCTGCCACACGATCGCCGCTTCCCGTGCCGACAACGGTGACCGGCCGCCGGTCACCTGCGCCCAGAGCTCGGCGAGCACGCGCTGCCAGCCCAGGTCGCTCGCGCCCACGAGAACCGCGCCGAGAAGCGCGGCCGCGAGCACCAGCACACCGGTGAGCAGCACCGGTGCACGCAGCCGGGACCGGGTGTCAGGCACCGGCCTTCGCCACCGCGTCCGCCACGGTCCGGACGAGTTCGACGATGCGCGGGCTCCACCGGGAGGCGATGTCGTCGTCGAGCGCGATCACCTGCTGGCGCTGCACGGCGGTCAGCGTGTTCCAGCCCGGCCGCGCGGCGACCGTCTGCGCGCTCTGCCCGCAGCACTTGCTGTCGGCGAGGAAGACGAGATCCGGGTTGGCCTGCAGGATGCGCTCGGCCGACAGCTGGGGGTAGCCGCCGTTCGCCTTCGGGTCGGTCCCGTCGGCGATGTCGGTCAGCCCGAACCGGGTGAGCACCTGGCCGATGAAGGTGGCCGAGGTCGCGCTGTAGTACGTCGGGTCCAGCTCCCAGTAGTACGACAGCGGACGCGCCGGCTTGCGGGTGCCCGCGACGACCTTGTCGATGTCGTCCCGCGTCTGCCGCGCCAGGCTTTCGCCCTCGGCCTGGTGCCCGGTCGCCTTGCCCAGCGCCGCGAACTGCGCGTAGGCGTCGTCGAGGGTCTTGGCGTCCGGCATCACCAGGGTCTTCGTGCCGATCTTCGCCAGGGCGTCGGCCAGGCCGAAGGTGTCGGCGTAGACGACGACCAGGTCCGGGTGGTAGGCGGCGATCGCCTCGGGATCGGGGCTCAGGCCGGACAGCTGGGTGTGCGGCGCCTGCGCGGGATAGTCCGAGGCCGAGTCGACGGCGACGACCTGTGACCCCGCGCCGAGCGCGAACAACGTCTCGGTGGCCGACGGTGACAGCGACACGATGCGCTGCGGCTGCCGGTCCAGCGTCACGGGCGGGGCGCCGGGGGCGGCGACCGTGACGGGGAAGGTGCCCTCGGTGTCGGGCGGGGCGGCGGAATCCTCCGACGGCCGGGTGGCGCACCCGGTCAGGACGAGCAGCAGCGCGAGGAGCGGTGCGAAACGACGGAACACAAGAAATCCTCGGGTTTCCGGCCGGCGTCACGGGGCCCCGTCCCGCACCCAGGCGTTACGGACGCCGCACCCCTGCGCCGGGGGCGTTCTGGCGTCGGCGCGGCGGCAGGCGACCTGGCTCGACCGGGGTGTGCACGCAGCGCACCCGGGTCATCACAGTTGCGGCACAGCACCGGGTTCACACCGGTTTCGCGGCCGCCGCGTCACTGGTCGGCAAGCCGCTGACCAGCGTGAGGAACGCTACCACCGCTGATTCTGGTCAATCGCGGCGATACTCGCGTAATCTTCACGGGATCGCGCGCGGCGTAGAGTCGGGGACAGCACCGGCCGCAGCCCATCAAGAACGATGTCGTTCCTCGCAGCCAGATCGTTACCGATCGGATGAGAAATTCCACAGGCGAGAGGGTGCCGTCATGTTTCCTGGGTGTTAAGGTCGCGCTAATCCAAGGGCCATCGTCGTCCCGCAGCAGTACCGGGGGAACTTTCCGAACTGATTGAGACGACGAAGGAGGTCCCCGCATGATCTTCTCCGCCAACCCGGGCAAGCAGGGCCTGTACGACCCTGCCCTGGAGCAGGATTCGTGCGGCGTGGCGATGGTGGCCGACATCCAGGGCCGCCGCACGCACGCCATCGTCACCGACGGGCTGACGGCGCTGATCAACCTGGACCACCGGGGTGCCGCGGGCGCCGAGCCGACCTCCGGCGACGGCGCCGGGATCCTCGTGCAGCTGCCCGACCAGCTGCTCCGCGCAGAGGCCGGGGTCACGCTGCCCGAGCCCGACGCGCAGGGCCACCACCGCTACGCCGCCGGCATCGCGTTCCTGCCCGCCGAGGAGGAGGCGCGGGGCAAGGCCGTCGCGCTGATCGAGCGCCTGGCCGGCGAGGAGAGCCTCGAGGTGCTGGGCTGGCGCGAGGTGCCGGTCGACCCGGACGGTGCCGGCCTCGGCCCCACCGCGCGGTCGGTGATGCCGCACTTCGCGATGCTGTTCGTGGCCGGCGCACCGGACGCCGACGGCGTGCGCCCGTCCGGCCTGGAGCTGGACCGGCTCACGTTCTGCCTGCGCAAACGCGCCGAACACGAGAGCAGGAACATCGCGGACGCCGGGTCCGAGGGCGTCTACTTCCCGTCGCTGTCCTCGCGCACCATGGTCTACAAGGGAATGCTCACGCCCGAGCAGCTCCCGGCGTTCTTCGGCGACCTCCGCGACCCACGGCTGACCAGCGCCATCGCGCTGGTGCACAGCCGGTTCTCCACCAACACGTTCCCGTCCTGGCCGCTGGCGCACCCGTTCCGGTTCGTCGCGCACAACGGTGAGATCAACACGATCCGCGGCAACCGCAACCGCATGCGTGCGCGTGAGGCGCTGCTCGAGTCGAGCCGGATCCCGGGCGACCTGACGCGGCTGTACCCGGTCTGCTCACCGGAGGCGTCCGACTCGGCGTCCTTCGACGAGGTGCTGGAGCTGCTGCACCTGGGCGGCCGCAGCCTGCCGCACGCGGTGCTGATGATGATCCCCGAGGCGTGGGAGAACCACACCACGATGGACGCGCAACGGCGCGCGTTCTACCAGTACCACGCCAGCCTGATGGAACCGTGGGACGGCCCGGCCTGCGTGACCTTCACCGACGGCAGCCTGGTCGGCGCGGTCCTGGACCGCAACGGCCTGCGCCCCTGCCGCTGGTGGCGCACCGCCGACGACCGCGTCGTGCTGGCCAGCGAGGCCGGCGTGCTGGACGTGCCGCCGGACCAGGTGGTCGCCAAGGGCAGGCTCAAGCCGGGCCGCATGTTCCTGGTGGACACCGAGGCCGGCCGCATCGTCGCCGACGACGAGATCAAGTCGCAGCTGGCGCAGCAGCACCCGTACGAGGAGTGGCTGCACGCCGGCCTGCTGCAGCTGGCCGACCTGCCCGACCGCGACCACGTCACGCAGAGCCACGACTCCGTGCTGCGCCGTCAGCTCGCCTTCGGTTACTCCGAAGAGGAACTGAAGATCCTGCTCGCGCCGATGGCGGAGAAGGGTGCCGAGCCGCTCGGCTCGATGGGCACCGACACCCCGCCCGCGGTGCTGTCCAAGCGGTCGCGCCAGCTCTACGACTACTTCAAGCAGAACTTCGCGCAGGTGACCAACCCGCCGCTGGACGCGATCCGCGAGGAGCTGGTCACCTCGATGAGCCGGATCATGGGTCCGGAGCGCAACCTGCTCGACCCGGGCCCGGCCTCGTGCCGGCACATCCAGCTGCCCTACCCGGTCATCGACAACGACGAGCTCGCCAAGCTCATCCACATCAACGACGACGGCGACCTGCCCGGATTCGCCTGCACCGTCCTGTCCGGACTGTTCGAGGTGGACGGCGGCGGCAAGGCGCTGGCGGAGGCGATCGAGCGGGTGCGCCGCGAGGCGTCCGAGGCGATCGCCGCCGGCGCCCGCACGCTCGTGCTGTCCGACCGGGACTCCGACCACCGGATGGCGCCGATCCCGTCGCTGCTGCTGGTTTCCGCGGTGCACCACCACCTGGTGCGCACCAAGGAGCGGCTGCGGGTGGCGCTCGTCGTGGAGAGCGGGGACGCCCGCGAAGTGCACCACATCGCACTGCTGCTCGGTTACGGCGCCGCCGCGGTGAACCCGTACCTGGCGTTCGAGACGATCGAGGACATGATCGCCCAGGGCGCGATCAGCGGAATCGAGCCGCGCAAGGCCGTGCGCAACTACGTCAACGCGCTCGTCAAGGGCGTCCTGAAGATCATGTCCAAGATGGGCATCTCGACGGTCGGCGCCTACACCGCGGCGCAGGTGTTCGAGTCGCTGGGGCTGTCGCAGGAACTGCTCGACGAGTACTTCACGGGCACGGTGTCCAAGCTCGGCGGCGTCGGCCTGGACGTGCTCGCCGAGGAGGTCGCGGTCCGGCACCGCCGGGCCTACCCGGACAACCCCACCGACCGCGTGCACCGCCGGCTCGACAGCGGCGGCGAGTACGCCTACCGCCGCGAGGGCGAGCTGCACCTGTTCACCCCGGAGTCGGTGTTCCTGCTGCAGCACGCCAGCAAGACCCGCCGCGACGAGGTGTACCGCCGCTACAGCGAGGAGGTGCACCGCCTTTCCCGCGAGGGCGGCGCGCTGCGCGGCCTGTTCAAGTTCCGCACGCAGGGCCGCACGCCGGTACCGATCGACGAGGTCGAGTCGGTCGAGTCGATCTGCCGGCGCTTCAACACCGGCGCGATGTCCTACGGCTCGATCTCCGCCGAGGCCCACCAGACGCTCGCGATCGCGATGAACCGCATCGGCGGCCGGTCCAACACCGGTGAGGGCGGCGAGGACCCGGAGCGGCTCTACGACCCGGAGCGGCGCAGCGCGATCAAGCAGGTCGCCAGCGGCCGGTTCGGGGTGACCAGCGAGTACCTGGTCAACGCCGACGACATCCAGATCAAGATGGCGCAGGGCGCCAAGCCCGGCGAGGGCGGTCAGCTGCCGCCGAACAAGGTGTACCCGTGGATCGCGCGCACCCGGCACTCCACGCCGGGCGTGGGGCTGATTTCGCCGCCGCCGCACCACGACATCTACTCGATCGAGGACCTGGCGCAGCTGATCCACGACCTGAAGAACGCCAACGAGCAGGCCCGCATCCACGTGAAGCTGGTCAGCTCGCTCGGCGTCGGCACCGTCGCCGCGGGTGTGTCCAAGGCGCACGCGGACGTGGTGCTGATCTCCGGTCACGACGGCGGCACCGGCGCCTCGCCGCTGAACTCGCTCAAGCACGCGGGCACGCCGTGGGAGATCGGCCTGGCCGAGACCCAGCAGACCCTGATGCTGAACGGCCTGCGCGACCGCATCACCGTCCAGGTCGACGGTGCCATGAAGACCGGCCGCGACGTCGTCGTCGCGGCACTGCTCGGCGCCGAGGAGTACGGCTTCGCGACCGCGCCGCTCATCGTCGCGGGCTGCATCATGATGCGCGTCTGCCACCTGGACACCTGCCCGGTCGGCGTCGCGACGCAGAACCCGGACCTGCGCAAGCGCTACACCGGCCAGGCCGAGCACGTGGTGAACTACTTCCGGTTCGTCGCGCAGGAGGTCCGCGAGCTGCTGGCCGAGCTGGGCTTCCGCACCCTGGACGAGGCGATCGGCCGGGCCGACGTGCTGGACACCGACGAGGCCGTGCACCACTGGAAGGCCACCGGGCTGGACCTGACGCCGATCTTCGAGATGCCTGCCGACACCCCGTACGGCGGGGCGCGGCGCAAGATCCGCGAGCAGGACCACGGCCTCGAGCACGCGCTGGACCGCACGCTGATCCAGCTGTCCGAGGCCGCGCTGGAGGACGCCCACCCGGTCCGGCTGGAACTGCCGGTGCGCAACGTCAACCGCACCGTCGGCACGCTGCTGGGCTCGGAAATCACCCGCCGCTACGGCGGGGAGGGCCTGCCCGACGGCACGATCCACATCCGGCTCACCGGATCGGCGGGGCAGTCGCTCGGCGCGTTCCTGCCCCGCGGCGTCACGCTGGAGATGGTCGGGGACGCCAACGACTACGTGGGCAAGGGCCTGTCCGGCGGGCGCATCATCGTGCGCCCCGACCCGGACGCGACGTTCGCCGCCGAGCGTCAGGTCATCGCCGGCAACACGCTGGCCTACGGTGCGACCGCGGGGGAGATGTTCCTGCGCGGCCAGGTGGGCGAGCGGTTCTGCGTACGCAACTCGGGCGCCGTCGTCGTCGCCGAGGGCGTGGGCGACCACGCCTTCGAATACATGACCGGCGGCCGCGCGGTGGTGCTCGGCCCGACCGGACGCAACCTCGCCGCGGGCATGTCCGGCGGCATCGGCTACGTCCTCGACCTCGACCAGGGCAACGTCAACGGCGAGATGGTCGAGCTGCTCCCGCTGGAGCCCGAGGACCTGAACTGGTTGAAGGACATCGTGACCCGTCACCACGAACTCACCCGCTCGGCGGTCGCCGCGTCGCTGCTCGGCGACTGGCCGCGCCGCTCGGCGAGCTTCACCAAGGTGATGCCGCGCGACTACAAGCGCGTGCTGGAGGCGACCAAGGCCGCCAAGGCCGCCGGGCGGGACGTCGACGAGGCGATCATGGAGGTGGCGTCTCGTGGCTGACCCCAAGGGCTTCCTGAAGTACGAGCGGGTCGAGCCGCCCAAGCGCCCCAAGGCGCACCGCGCCGAGGACTGGCGCGAGGTCTACGCCGACCTCGAACCGGCCGAGCGCGACCAGCAGGTGCGCACGCAGGCCACCCGCTGCATGGACTGCGGCATCCCGTTCTGCCACTCCGCGGGTTCCGGCTGCCCGCTGGGCAACCTGATCCCGGAGTGGAACGACCTGGTGCGCCGCGGTGACTGGGCCGCGGCGAGCGACCGCCTGCACGCGACCAACAACTTCCCGGAGTTCACCGGGAAGCTGTGCCCGGCGCCGTGCGAGGCCGGCTGCACGCTGTCCATCTCGCCCCTGTCCGGGGGCCCGGTCGCGATCAAGCGCGTCGAGGCGACGATCGCGGAGAAGTCGTGGGAGCTGGGCCTGGCCCAGCCGCAGGTCGCCGAGGTGGCCAGCGGTCAGCGCGTGGCCGTGGTCGGGTCCGGCCCGGCCGGGCTGGCCGCCGCCCAGCAGCTCACCCGCGCCGGGCACGACGTGACGGTGTTCGAGCGGGACGACCGGCTCGGCGGGCTGCTGCGCTACGGCATCCCCGAGTTCAAGATGGAGAAGAAGCACCTCGACCAGCGCCTGGCCCAGCTCAAGAAGGAGGGCACGCAGTTCGTCACCGGCTGCGAGGTCGGTGTCGACATCACCGTCGAGGAGCTGCGGGCGCGCTACGACGCGGTCGTGCTCGCGGTCGGCGCGCTGCGCGGCCGGGACGACACCACCACGGCGGGACGGGAGCTCGCGGGTATCCACCTGGCGATGGAGCACCTGGTGCCGGCCAACAAGCAGTGCGAGGGCGACGGGCCGTCGCCGGTCCACGCGCACGGCAAGCACGTCGTGATCATCGGCGGTGGGGACACCGGCGCCGACTCCTACGGCACCGCGATCCGCCAGGGCGCCGCGTCGGTCACCCAGCTGGACCAGTACCCGATGCCCCCGTCGACCCGGGACGACGACCGGTCGCCGTGGCCGACGTGGCCGTACGTGCTGCGCACCTACCCGGCGCACGAGGAGGGCGGCGAGCGGAAGTTCGGCGTCGCCGTGCGGCGGTTCGTGGGCGACGAGAACGGGCACGTCCGCGCGATCGAGCTGCAGCAGGTCAAGGTCGTCAAGGACCCGGAGACCGGGCGTCGCGAGGTGGTGCCGGTCTCCGACGAGATCGAGGAGATCCCGGCCGACCTGGTGCTGTTCGCGATCGGGTTCGAGGGCGTGGAGCACATGCGGCTGCTCGACGACCTGGGCATCTCGCTGACCCGCCGGGGCACCATCTCGTGTGGTCCGGACTGGCAGACGGAGGCCCCCGGCGTGTTCGTCTGCGGCGACGCGCACCGCGGCGCGTCCCTGGTGGTGTGGGCGATCGCGGAAGGCCGCTCGGTGGCCCACGCGGTGGACGCCTACCTGACCGGCGCGTCCGACCTGCCGGCACCGGTCCACCCGACCGCGCTGCCCCTCGCGGTGGTCTAGCCCGCCCGGCCGCCCGGACCCACCCGGCCCCGGGCGCCCGCAAGCCAATACACCGCCCGGACCAGCCAACACACCGCCGGGACCGGCGAACACGCCGCCCGGAGCGGCGAACACGCCGCCCGGACCGGCGAACACGCCTTCCGCAGCGGCGAACACGCCTTCCGCAGCGGCGAACACGCCGCCGCGGCGTGTTTGCTGCTCGTCGCGCCGTGTTTGCCGGCCGGGGCGGCGTGTTGGCTGCTGGTGGCGGCGTGTTGGCTGCTGGTGGCGGCGTGTTGGCTGTTGGGGGCGGGTGGGGCCGGACGGCCGGGCCTGGCGGAGTGGGTGGTGCCGCCGCTGCGCGCCGCGGGAGTGTGACCGGCTCGGGGCGGAGGCCGATCTCCGCGGTGCACCCCATATCCTGGGGTGGTGAACTGGACCGTGGACGTGCCCGTCGACACCCTTCCCGCGCTGCCGCCCCTGCCGCCGGAACTGCGTGCCAGCCTGGACGACGCCCTGTCCCGCCCGGCGGCGCAGCAGCCGGAGTGGCCGGACGCCGACGCGGTCTCCCGGGTCCGGCACCTGCTCGAGGCCGTGCCGCCGATCACGGTGCCCGCCGAGATCGACCGGCTGCAGAGCCGCCTGGCGATGGTGGCCCGCGGTGAGGCGTTCCTGCTCCAGGGCGGTGACTGCGCCGAGACGTTCGAGTCCAACACCGAGCCGCACATCCGCGCCAACCTGCGCACCCTGCTGCAGATGGCCGTGGTCCTGACGTACGGCGCCAGCCTGCCCGTGGTCAAGGTCGGCCGCATCGCCGGGCAGTACGCCAAGCCCCGCTCCAACGCCACCGACGCGCTCGGCCTGCCGGTCTACCGCGGCGACATCGTCAACTCGCTCGTCGCCAAGCCCGAGCTGCGCGTGCCCGACCCGGGTCGCATGATCCGCGCCTACGCCAACTCCGGCGCCGCCATGAACCTGGTCCGCGCCCTGACCGGTGCCGGCATGGCCGACCTGGCGCAGGTGCACGACTGGAACAAGGACTTCGTGCGCACCTCGCCCGCCGGCGAGCGCTACGAGGCGCTGGCCGGCGAGATCGATCGCGGCCTGCGGTTCATGTCGGCCTGCGGCGTCACCGACACCTCGCTGCACTCCACCGAGATCTTCGCCAGCCACGAGGCCCTGCTGCTCGACTACGAGCGCGCCATGCTGCGCATGGACAACGCCAACGCGGCCAACCCGAAGCTGTACAACCTGTCGTCGCACTTCCTGTGGATCGGTGAGCGCACCCGCCAGCTCGACGGCGCGCACATCGCGCTGGCTGAGCTGCTGGCCAACCCGATCGGCGTCAAGATCGGCCCGACCACCACGCCGGAGCAGGCCGTCGAGTACGTCGAACGCCTCGACCCGCGCAACGAGCCGGGCCGCGTCACCCTGATCTCCCGCATGGGCAACGGCAAAGTCCGCGAGGTGCTGCCGCACATCGTGGAGAAGGTCGAGGCCACCGGGCACAAGGTGATCTGGCAGTGCGACCCGATGCACGGCAACACCCACGAGTCGTCCACCGGCTACAAGACCCGCCACTTCGACCGCATCATCGACGAGGTCCAGGGCTTCTTCGAGGTGCACCACAAGCTGGGCAGCTACCCCGGTGGCATCCACGTCGAGCTGACCGGCGAGGACGTCACCGAGTGCCTGGGCGGGGCGCAGGAGATCTCCGACTCCGACCTCGCCGGGCGGTATGAGACCGCCTGCGACCCGCGGCTGAACACGCAGCAGTCGCTGGAGCTGGCCTTCCTGGTCGCGGAGATGCTGCGGGGCTGACCAGGCACCGGCCGGGTCAGACGGCGAAGGTGTCCGCCACCGCTTCCCGCGGGTTCTCCAGGGGTGCGGGCAGCGCGAACTCGGTGACCGTGCGCCACGGGCCGTGCTCGTCGTTGCCCGCGACCAGCCGGACACGGTCGATCCGCGCGTGGATCGGGAGGACCGCCGCGGCGTCCTCGGCCGCCCGGCGGCGGGTGTGCGCGTCTCCCGTGCGGTGGTCGGCCACGGTCAGGTGGGGCACCGTGTCCGGGTGCCGGCCGTCGTAGGGCTGGTGGCCCGGGAACCGCTCGCACACCGCCCTGGTCAGCGCCCGGAAGTGCGCATCCGGTTCCGGCGCCAGCCACACGACCTCCGACCCGAACCACCCGACCTGTGAAAACGCGCAGTCGAACGCCTCGATCCCGATCAGCGCGGCTTCCAGGTCGGCCACCGTCCGCGCGTCGATGTCCTTGGGGGGCACGAACGGGTAGAGCACCGTCACGTGCGCGGGCACGTTGCGCCGGTGCCGGGTGACCAGGTGGTCGGTCTCGGGCACGGGGACGACGATGGCGCTCTGCGTGGCACGGCGGAGCCACTGCGCGTCGGGGACCGGCATGGCTTCATCATGACTGACGCCCCCGGCGATCGTCAGATGGACCGCTCGTACAGCGCAGCTGCGGACTTCAGCACCGCGTCCTGGAGCGATCCCGCGTCCGGCACCGCGTCGGCGTTCATCTGGAGTCCGATGTGGACGTGATCGCCGTACGTGGCCGCCGCGATGCCGACCGCGTGCCGCGGCGCCAGCGGCACGAACGGGTAGACCTCGCACAGCGGCGCGCCGTCCAGTGACAGGTCCAGCTTCGGCAGCGGCACGTTCGTGATCACGGTGTCGAACAGGACACCCGCCGCCCGGCCGGCCATCTTCGCCGTCAACCGGTGCAGCCCGGGCGGTAACCGGTCGGCCAGCACCGGCAGCGCGCCCGCCCCGCGCTGCGGCCCCGCCGCCTTGTTCCGGTTCATCGACCGGCGGATCTCCCGCAGCCGCCGCACCGGGTCGTCCAGGCGCACCGGCAGGTCGTACAGGTAGCCGGACAGCTGGTTCGCGCCCCAGCTGCCGTCCCGGCCCCGCATGCTGACCGGGATCAGCGCCCGCAGCGGGGACGCGTCCGGGCGCTGCCCGCGGTTGATCATCCATTCGCGCAGCGCACCGGTCACCACCGCCAGGACCACGTCGTTGGGGGTGCCGCCGTGGGCGGTGCGGATGGCGCGGACGTCGGCGACCGGCAATCGGACGAACCCGAGCCGCCGTCCGGCCGAACCGGGCGCGCTCAGCGGCGACGACGGGTAGGGCCGTGCGGCGCGCAGGACCGCGGACGCGATCGCCGCGTTCTCCCCGGCCTGCGTGATCGCCGCGGTGACCCCGTCGCGCAGCGCTTCCAGCGGCGGGCGGGGCTCGGCCCGGCGGGTGGCGGCGTTGTGGGCGTCGGCGAACATCCGCGTGATCGGCAGCTCGTCCAGCAGCCCGGCGGCCACGGCGAACGCGCCGGCTCCGTCGGTGAACGCGTGGTGGAGCTTGAGCAGCAACGCGTACCGGTGGTCGTCGAGTCCGGTGACGACTTCCAAGTCCCACAGTGGCCGGTCCATCGGCAGTGGCTGTTCGATCCACTCGGCCGCGTGCACCGCCAGCGGGTCGTCGGCGCAGAACCCGGCGAGCCGGTGCACGCGGATGTGCCGGTGCGGGTCGAAGTCCGGGTCGTCGGCCCAAGTGGCGCCACCCGGCGGGAACAGCGACGGGCGGACCCGCTGCCGCAGCCGGGGGATGCGCCGCGCGCGGTCGGCGAGCAACCCGGCCACGGCCTGCGGATCGATCGGTGCGCCCGGCCGGAAGATCACCGCCGCCCCCATGTGCATGGGGGTGGATTCCCCTTCCAGGCAAAGGAAAGCCACGTCCAGCCCACTGAGCTGACGGCCAGCCATAGACGACCCCTCTACGGTCGGTGACAACGGAATTGCCTGCTACTCGAGCAAACGGACGTGACGAAACGGTAGTCCATTTGTTTCGGCAGCGCTAACTGTTCCGATTTCTCACTCGAACGGGGTATTGGTCCTTTGTGGACGTGAAAAGGATGTGATCCGCTATTCGATCACGGAAATACTTCCAGTTTCACCTTCTTGCCGCGTTCGACCCGCTCGCCGGGTTCGGGATCCTGCCCGACGACGATCGAGAAGTTGCGGGTGCGGCCTTCGACGTCGGCCTGCAGCCCGGCGTCGCCGAGCAGCCGGATCGCGTCCGGCACCGGGCGTCCGACCACCGACGGGACCTCCACCGCGGTCGAGACGTAGACCCCGACCCGCTTGCTGCCCTGGGCGTCGACGGCGGTGCCCGCGGCCGGGGTGGTGCGGGTGACGCTGCCACCCGGCACGTTCTCGGAGAATTCACCGCCGGCGTCGTAGGGCTCGAACCCGGCGTTGCGCAGCCGCTGGAACGCGTCGTCCCGGCTCATTCCGGCGACGGCGGGTACCGGGGTGGGCGGCGCCCCCTTGGACACGCCGATCTTCACGGTCGCACCGATCGGCAGTGGCGTTCCGGAGTCCGGGTTGATCGTGAGCACCTTCCCGGCCGGCACCGCCGAGCTGTAATTGTCGGAGCCGGGCTCGCGCTGCGGGGTGAGCCCGGCGTCCCGGATGGCGGCCTCCGCCTGTGCCAGATCGATCCCGGGGCGGATGTCGGGCACCGTCGGGCGGCCCGAGGACAGCTGCACGACGACCGTCGTGCCCTTCTTCGCCGACGCGCCGGCCGCCGGATCGCTGCCGATCGCCTTGCCCGCCGGGACGGTGTTGTGCCGCTGCCGCACCACGGTGACCGAGAGCCCGGCGTCGTGCATGGTTTTCTCCGCCGCGACCTGGTCCAAGCCGGCCACCGACGGGACGGCGACCGTTGCCGCCGCGTCCTGGCCGACGGTGAACCACCAGATCCCGCCGCCCGCCAGCGCCAGCAGCAGCGCGGCGAGCACCGCCCACAGCACCACCGGACGGCGCCGGACCGCCGCCGGCTGCTCCTCCTCCGCGGGCGGCGCCGGCGGCGGCTGCGGCACGGGCGCGTTCTGCGGCCGGACCATGGCGCGGGTGCCGCGCGGGCCGGCGACCGGATTCGCGGCGGTCACCGGGGAGAACGCCGGAACGGTCCGGTCGGGGTCCGCGGCCGGGGCCGGGGCGGGCACCGGCCTGGGCGGCAGCACCGGGATCGGCGCCGGGGCGACGCCCAGGGCGGCCCGCACGTGCCGCAGCTCCTGCAGGAACGCGGCGGCGTCCGCGGGCCGGGCCTCGGGGTCGCGGCGCGTCGCGCGCAGCACCAGGTCGTCGAGCGCGGCGGGGATGCCCGGCTGCACCGTGCTGGGCGCCGGCACGTCGTCGTTCACGTGCCGGTAGGCGACCGAGATCGCCGTGTCGCCGGTGTAGGGGGCCTGCCCGGTCAGCATCTCGTAGAGCACGATGCCGGCCGAGTAGACGTCGCCGCGTTCACCGGCCGCACCCGTGGTGACCTGCTCGGGCGCCAGGTAGGCGACAGTGCCGAGGATGATGCTGGAACTGGTGGTGCCCGCGCTCGCCACGGCGCGCACGAGCCCGAAGTCGGCGACCTTCACCACCCCGCTCGGGGGCTGACCGGTGTGCCCGATGAGCACGTTCTCCGGCTTCACGTCCCGGTGCACGAGCCCGGCCTGGTGTGCGGCGGCCAGCGCGGCCAGCATCTGCTCGGCGACGCTCAGCGCCAGCGGCGCGTCCAGCCTGCCCCGCTGGTCCAGCAGGTCGCGCAGCGTGCCGCCGTCGACCAGCTCCATCACGAGGAACACGTGCGAGCGGTCGCCCGCGACGTCCACGCCCTGGTCGTGCACGGTGACCACGTTCGGGTGGTGCAGCTTCGCGGCCAGCCGCGCCTCGCGCTCGAACCGCTCGACGAACGACCGGTCGTCGGCGAACCGCGGGTCCATGATCTTGATGGCGACCGGACGGTCCAGCCTCGTGTCCGACCCCCGGTAGACCGCCGACATGCCGCCGCGGGCGAGGAGGCCGTCGACCCGGTAGCGCCGCTCCAGGAGCGTTCCGGCCAGGCTGGTGTCCGTGCTCGTCACGGTTGCCGATCGTACGGACATCGGCGGAGCCGCCGGACCCGCCCCGGACCGCCGGAGTTGAGGTTTCGTTACGCCGTTCGCGCGACATTGCGGACAACCAGGCCAGATGTGGCACCCTGTCTTGCGTGAGTGCGATCCCAGTCGCTGATGACGTTCTCGACGCCGACGTGGCCGTGCTGCCGCTGGCGGAGGTGGCCCAGGAAATCGGGCTGTCGGTCAACAAGGTCCGGCAGCTGCTGCGGGACGGTCAGCTGCTCGCGGTACGCCGCGGCGGCGACCTGGTCGTCCCGGCCGACTTCCTCGTCGGCGGCCAGACCGTGAAGGGCCTCACCGGCCTGCTGACGGTGCTGGCCGACGCCGGGTTCAGCCGGACCGAGATGCTGCGGTGGCTCTACACCTCGGACGAGACCCTGCCCGGCAGCACCCCGATCAACGCCCTGCGCACCAACCACGGCACGGAGGTGAAGCGCCGGGCCCAGGCGATGGCGTTCTAGCGGCGTCCGAGCGGAGTTCCCGTGGTGTTGCGGGGCGGGCGCGTGCCGCCGCGCCCCGCAACACCGGTGGCTCAGCCGTTCTGCTCGTCGCGCCAGGCGATCCACTTCTTCAGCAGGTCCAGGTCGTAGTCCGGGCCGCTCGCCGCGACGGTGAACAGGCTGACGCCCAGCTCCCGCAGCTTCGGGCCCAGCTCGTCCGGTTCGCTCTGCACCGCAGTGGAGATCTCGATCTCCGCCGCGTCGCGGCCCACCTCCGCGCAGTGCTGCCGGAGGATGCCGGTCTTGCGCTCGATGGTCTCCAGGTCGCCGAAGCTGTGCCAGATGTCGGCGTGCTTCGCGACCAGCCGGAGGGTCTTCTTCTCCCCGCCGCCGCCGATGAGCACCGGGATGTCCCGGGTGGGCGCCGGGTTCAGCTTGGCCAGCCGGGACTCGATGCGCGGCAGCGACTCCGCGAGGTTGTCCAGCCGTCCGCCGGCGGTGCCGAACTCGTAGCCGTACTCGTCGTAGTCCTTCTCGAACCAGCCGGAGCCGATGCCGAGGATCAGCCGGCCGTCGCTGATGTGGTCGACCGTGCGCGCCATGTCGGCGAGCAGTTCGGGGTTGCGGTAGCTGTTGCAGGTGACCAGTGCGCCGATCTCCACCCGGGAGGTCTGCTCCGCCCAGGCGGCGAGCATCGTCCAGCACTCGAAGTGCAGGCCGTCGGGGTCGCCGGTCAAGGGGAAGAAGTGATCCCAGTTGAACAGCACGTCCACGCCGAGGTCCTCGGCGGTGGATGCGGTGTCGCGGATGGTCTGGTAGTCGGCGTGCTGCGGCTGGAGCTGCAGCCCGATCCGGATCGGCTTGGTGGTGTCGCTCATGCCGTCAGCCTAGCCACCGGTGCGCGAACCGCCCAGCAGGCCGGAACCGGTTGCCCGTCCCGGGCTTCCACCTGGATCGCACTCCAGGTGGTTGTCCACTGTGTACCGATCAGAACACGCGCTGGGTGGCGGTCTCGGCCAGCCCCGCCAGCCGCGCGGCGGCGGGTTCGGCCAGGTGGGCGCGTTCCAGCGCGGTGAGCGCGGTGGAGGTGAGCGCGGTGATCTGCACCTCCACCGCGTCGACCGCGCCGACCTCGGTCAGGGTGCGGCGCACGGTGTCCACCTCGTCCTGGGCGAGATCGGCGCCGATCGCGTCGGCGATGAGCTTGCGCTGCTCCGGGTCCTCGGCCATCTGCAGGCCGAGCGCGACGAGCAGGGTGCGCTTGCCCTCGCGCAGGTCGTCACCCGCCGGTTTCCCGGTGACCGAGGGATCCCCGAAAACCCCCAGCAGGTCGTCGCGTAGCTGGAAGGCGACACCCAGGTCGCTGCCGAACTCGTGCAGAGCCGCGATCCGCGCCTCGTCCGCGCCGGCGAGCGCGGCACCCAGGTGCAACGGGCGCTGCACCGTGTAGGCGGCGGTCTTGAGGCGGCACACCCGCAGCGCCGCCTCCGGCGTGGTGTCGCCGACGGCTTGCGTGCGCACGTCCAGGTACTGGCCGGCCAGCACCTCGGTGCGCATCGCCCGCCACGCCGGGTGGGCTGCCGCCAGCGTCGCGGGCGGCAGCGGGGCGCCGGCGAACATGTCGTCGGCCCAGGCCAGCGCCAGGTCACCGAGGAGGACGGCGGCGGCCATGCCGAACGTTTCCGGCGCGCCGAGCCAGCCGTGGGCCCGGTGCTCGCGGGCGTGCGAGACGTGCACGGTGGGCCGGCCGCGACGGGAGTCGGAGGAGTCGATCAGGTCGTCGTGGATCAGCGCGCACGCCTGCACCAGCTCCAGGCTGGCCACGGCCCGCAGCACGCCCTCGGTGTCCGGGCCGCCCGGGTCGCCGCCCGCGCCACGCCAGGCCCACCACGCGAACGTGGGACGGAGCCGCTTGCCGCCGCCGAGCACGAAGCGGGTGAGCGCGTCGACGCCGGAGCCGAACGCGGGCTCCCCGGCCCGGATGTCCGCGCCCGCCTCGGTCAGGAACGCGGCGAGGTGGCGTTCCAGGTGCTGGGGCAGGTTGGCGTCGAAGTCCATGAGCCTATCGTCGGGGACGGCCACCGGGCGCGCTCGCCAGGGGTGCGCGCGATGTGACCGGCACCCGTAGGCTCGGCGGCGTGGCCACCCTGGTGACGTTCCACGCCCATCCGGACGACGAGTGCATCGCCTGCGGCGGGATCATGCGCAAGGCCGCCGACGAGGGCCACCGCGTGGTGCTCGTCGTCGCGACCCGCGGCGAACACGGCGAGGTCCCGCCCGGGTTCCTCGCCGATGGTGAACCGCTGTGGCAGCGCCGGGTCGTGGAGACCCGCGCCGCGGCCGGGATCCTCGGCGCGAAACGGCTGGAATTCCTCGGGTACACCGATTCCGGGATGATGGGTGCCCCGGAGAACGACCTGCCCGGCTCGTTCTGGCAGGCGCCGGTCGAGGACGCGGCGGCGAAGCTCGCGGCGATCCTGCGCGAGGAGGGCGCCGACGTGCTGACCGTCTACGACGACCACGGCACGTACGGGCACCCCGACCACATCCAGGTGCACCGCGTCGGGCTGCGCGCGGCCGAGCTCGCCGGGACGCCCCGGGTGTACCAGAGCACGGGCAACCGCGACCACATGCGCGCCGGGCTCGAGCTGTTCGCGGCGCAGGCCGCCGAGACCGGGGTGCGGATCCCCGGCATCGACGGCCTGGCCGAACTGGGCAAGCCGGCCGCGGAGATCACCGCCGCGGTCGACGTGCGGCCCTGGCTGGACGCCAAACGCGCCGCGATGCGCGCGCACGCCAGCCAGATCAGCGAGCAGTCGCTGTTCCTGGCGATGCCGGCGGACTCCTTCGCCTACACCTTCGGCACCGAGTGGTTCATCCGCGCGGGACAGGGACCGGGCATCACCGAGACCGACCTGATGGCGGGGCTTTAGCCTTCCTCGATCAGCCCGATCCGCACCCGGCCGTCCGGCCCCACCGACCAGCCGGAGTTGTACGCGATCTCCCAGATCAGCCCGTTCGGGTCGCGGAAGTGGCCGTGGTAGCCGCCGAACGCGGCCCGCTGCCCGGGCTTCACGATCTCCGCGCCCGCCGCGGCGGCCTCGGCCAGGCACTGGTCGACCTCCTCGGGGCTGTCCCGGTTGTACGACAACGTCAGCCCCGCCGGCCCGGTCACGGCCGCGCCGCCGAGATCCTCGGCGAACTTCACCGCGTCGAACAGGCCGAGCGCGACGCCGGGCGCCACCTGGAAGAACAGGATCTCGCCGGGCACGTCCAGCAGAGGCCGCCAGCCCAGCCCGGTCACGTAGAACTCGCGGGCCGCGTCGGTGTCGCGGGTGGCCACGGTGATGATCTGCACGCTCTGTTCCATACTCGGCAGCATGGCAGGGGAGCCCGGCGCGGGCTTGAACGAAACGGACGTCTACCGGGAATGGCCGGCTTCCGGGGCGGTGCACTGCTGGTGGGCGCAGCGGACCGCCGGTCACCGCCTGCAGCGGGTCGTGCCGGACGGTGCGGCAGACCTGATCGTGGCGTCCACCGGGGTGGCGTACCTGGTGGGGCCGACGCTGTCACCCGCCCTGCACCGGCTGCCGGCCGGCGCGGAGCTGCGCGGGCTGCGGTTGCGGCCGGAGGCGATCGCGGCGGTGCTGGGCCTGCCCGGGCACGAGGTGCGGGACGCCGTGGTGCCGTTGACCGCGGTGCTGCCGGACGCCGCGGCCCGTGTGGTCGCGGATTCGGTGTGGCGCGGCCAGTTCCCCGCCGCGCTGACGCCCCGGCGCGGCGATGCACGCGTGCGGCACGCGGTGCGCCGGATCTGGCGCGGTGACCCGCTCGACTCGGTCGCCGCCGGTGCCGGGGTGACGGGTCGCCAGCTGCGCCGCCTGGTCACCGAGCAGGCCGGGCTCGGGCCGAAGGCGCTCCAGCGCGTCGCGCGGTTCCAGCGGTTCCTGCGCCACGCGGACTCGGGCGGTGCACTGGCCGTTGCCGCGGCGGCCGCCGGGTACGCCGACCAGGCCCACCTGACGCGCGAGACACGGGAGCTGGCCGGGGTGACGCCCGCGGTGCTGACGCGGGAACGGCACGGGCTGGCGGCGCCGGACGGCGCCGGAGCGGTGGCGGTGTTCGCGGCGGCCTAGCAGTGCTCGGAGACGAGCACCGCCCGCGTACCCGGCTCCAGGGCCTGGAAGATGTGCGGGACGTCGCCGGGGTAGACGATGTAGTCGCCGGGGCCGAGTTCGACCGGGTCGTCGGTCACACCGACCAGCGCGCGGCCCGCGCAGAGCACCACGTGCTCGACCACGCCGAGCGCGTGCGGGTCGGCGCGGCGCGGCGGGCCCGGTTCGGCGGCGACGCGGAAGAGGTCCCGGCGGGCGTGCGGCGGGCAGGACGACACCAGCGTCGTCACGTAGTCCGAGCGTTCCGAGCGGAACGCGGGCCCCTCGTCGGCGCGGAGGACCCGCACCTGCGGCCGCACCGGCTGCACCAGGCGCGCGAACGGGACGTCGAGCACGAGGCTGAGCGCCCACAGCGTTTCCACGCTCGGGTTGCCGCTGCCCGCTTCCAGCTGGGACAAGGTCGACTTGGCGATACCCGCCCGCTTGGCGACCTCGCTCAGCGACAGGCCGGTGCGGGCGCGCTCGCGCCGCAGCGAAGCGGCGATGACGTCGAGTGGTGCACTCCGGTCAGCCATGCGTGTTCGCTCCAGAAGTCCAGTCGTTCGCCTTGACGAACGCTCGCGTGTCCGTTCAGTATAAGAGCCGATGCGTGCGATTTACCGAACACTCGACCCTCGCCTGATGCGCGACGTGGCGCTGGTGGCGCTGGCGGACGGCGTCGTCGGCGTGTCCTACGGCGCCATCAGCACCGGATCCGGGTTCGGCTGGTGGCTCCCGGTGGTGATGTCGCTGCTGGTGTTCGCCGGGGCCGCCCAGTTCCTGTTCGTCGGGCTGGTGGCCGCCGGGGGCAGCCCGTTCGCGGCGGCGGTCGCCGGCCTGCTGGTCAACAGCAGGCTCCTGCCGTTCGGCATGGCGGTCAGCGACGTGCTCCGCGGCCGGGGACGGGTGCTCGGCAGCCACCTCCTGACCGACGAGGACGTCGCCTTCGCCCTCGCCCAGGAGGATCCGGGGCGCCGCCGCACCGCGTACTGGGCGTGCGGTATCTGCATCTTCCTGTGCTGGAACCTCGGCGTGGTGGTCGGCGCCTTCGCGGGCACCGTCATCGGGGACACCGACGCGTTCGGCCTGGACGCCGCGTTCCCCGCCGTGCTGCTCGCGCTGGTGCTGCCGTCGCTGCGAGACAGCCGGACCCGGCGGGCTGCGCTGGCCGGAGCGGTGGTCGCGCTCGCCGTGACGCCGTTCCTGCCCGCGGGTCTGCCGGTGCTGCTCGCGCTCACCGGGGTGCTCGTGCTGGTGGTGCGGCGATGACCATCCTGATCGGGATCGCGGTGCTCGCGGTCGGCACCTTCGCGTTCCGGATCGCCGGGCCGGCGTTGCAGGCCCGGATCCAGATCCCGCCCAAGGTGCAGAACCTGATGACGATCGCGGCGGCCGTCCTGCTGGTCGCGGTCGTGGCGACGCAGGCACTGACCCAGGGCCACTCGTTCGCCGGGTTCGCCCGTCCGGCCGGTGTCGTGGTCGGCGGCGTGCTGGCCTGGCGGAAGGCACCGTTCCTGGTGGTGGTCGTGGCCGCAGCCGCGGTCACCGCCCTGCTGCGACTGGCCGGCGTGCCCTGACCCGGCCTCGCGGGTGGCCCCACCGCAACGGTGCGCTCCGGCGCTCGTCCGCGACAGGCGCCCGGAAAACGCCACCGCGCAGCGGATGCGCCGCAACGAGCGCCGCGGTACGCCAACACGGCGCGCGGACGGGCAAACACGCCGCGCGGACGGGCCAACACGGCGCGCGGACGGGCCAACACGGCGCGCGGGAGGGCAAACACGCCGCCCGGACGGGCAAACACGGCGCGCGGGAGGGCAAACACGCCGCGCGGACGGGCCAACACGGCGCGCGGACGGGCCAACACGGCGCGCGGGAGGGCAAACACGCCGCCCGGACGGGCCAACACGGCGCGCGGGAGGGCAAACACGCCGCCCGGACGGGCCAACACGGCGCGCGGACGGGCCAACACGGCGCGCGGGAGGGCAAACACGCCGCCCGGACGGGCAAACACGGCGCGCGGGAGGGCAAACACGAAGATGCGGCGTGTTTGCTGCTGCGGGCGGCATGTTTGCTGCTCCGCGCGGTGTGTTTGCCGCCGCCGGCGGTGAGCGGGCCGATGCCACGGCCGGGGTGCGGTGCGGCACTGGTGCGGTGCGGCCCGGCTGGCGCGCCGGCCGTTGCGCACCTCGCGGATATCCGGCGCGACGCGTTCAGCGCGCGGGCTCAAGCCCTCGAACCGCTGCGTCCGCCGTGCACCGCCGAGGGCCCGGGCTGCAGCGCCGGGGCGGCGGTGAGTGCCTCGATCCGCCTAGCCGTGCAGGCGGCCGGCCTCGGCGCGGATCGCCTCGGACAGTGCGGCCGTCGGGCCGGTCGCCGCGCGCGTGCTCAGCTGGAACTGCACCTCGCCCGGATCGGGCAGTCCGTGGCCGGGTGGCAGTTCCGCCAGCCCGGCCGGCACCAGGCTGCGGGCGAACACCGCGACCCCGAGCCCGGCCAGCGCCGCCGCGCGCAGGCCGTTCAGGCTGCCGCTCGTGCACACGATCCGCCACGGCTTCCCGTTGTCCCGCAACGACTCCAGTGCCCTCGCACGGGTGATGCTCGGCGGCGGGTAGGCGATCAGCGGCACCGGCTGGCCCGGCTCCGGGGTGAAGCCCTCGCGGCCCACCCACACCAGCGGGTCCGTCCACAACGGACTTCCCGTCTCGTCGCCCGCGCGTTTCTTGCCCAGCACCAGGTCCAGCTCACCCCCGCGCAGTTTCTCGTACAGCACACCGGAGAGGTCCACGGTCAGCTCGAGGTCCACCAGCGGGTGCAGCCGCCGGAACTCGCGCAGGATCTCGGGCAGCGGCCCGACCACGAAGTCCTCCGACGCGCCGAACCGCACCCGGCCGCGGAGCTCCGGCCCGGTGAAGTAGGCCAGCGCCCGTTCGATGTCGTCCAGGATCGTTCCGGCGAACCCGATCATCGCCTCGCCGTCCGGGGTGAGCTCGACCGAGTGGGTGTCGCGCAGCAGGAGCTGCTGCGCGGTGGCGTCCTCGAGCTTGCGCACGTGCTGGCTCACCGTCGACTGCCGCAGCCCCAGTCGCTGGGCGGCGCGGGTGAAGCTGCGGGTTTCGGCCACGGTGAGGAACGTCCGCAGCCACACGGGGTCCAGCACGCCACCTCCATCGCGTTCCGCGATAGCAGTTATGCCGCTCATCATACTTCACAATCGGCCTGGCCGGGCGGACCATGGAACCGTGATGAGTCCCGCCGCGCTCCTGGCCAAGCTCCGGATCGATCCGTTCATCCTCGGCATCCTCGCCGCGGTCGGGATCGCCTGCCTGGTTCCGGCGCGCGGACAGGGCGCGGAGGTCGCGTCCTGGGTCACCTCGATCGGCGTCGGGCTGTTGTTCTTCCTCTACGGCGCGCGCCTGTCCACCGCCGAGGCCGTCGCCGGATTCCGGCACTGGCGGCTGCACCTGGTGATCCTGGCCACCACGTTCGTTCTGTTCCCGCTGCTCGGCCTGGCCACCAAACTCCTCGTGCCGGCCGTGCTGACCCCCGCGCTCGCCGCCGGGATCGTCTTCCTGTGCACGCTGCCCTCGACCGTGAACTCCTCGATCGCGTTCACCTCGATCGCCAAGGGCAACGTGGCCGCCGCGATCTGCGCCGCCTCGTTCTCCAGCCTGCTGGGTATCGTCCTCACCCCGCTGCTGGCCGCGCTGCTGCTGGAGAGCTCCGGCCACGGCTTCTCCCTCGACGCCGTCACCTCGATCGTGCTGCAGCTGCTCGTGCCGTTCGTCGCCGGGCAGATCGCGCGGCGCTGGATCGGGGGGTTCATCGCCCGGCACAAGAAGGTCCTCGGCCGCGCCGACCGCACGGTGATCCTGCTCGTGGTCTACGCCGCCTTCAGCGAGGGCGTCGTCGCCGGCATCTGGCACCAGCTGACCCCGGTCGCGCTCGGCGGCCTGGTGGTCGTGAACCTCGCGCTGTTCTACACCGTGTTCTGGATCCTCAAGCTGCTCACGCCGAAGCTCGGCTTCGACCGCGCGGACCGCATCGCGATCATCTTCGCCGGGTCGAAGAAGAGCCTGGCCAGCGGCCTGCCGATGGCCGCGGTCCTGTTCCCGGCGCAGACGGTCGGCCTGATCGTGCTGCCGTTGATGCTGTTCCACCAGGCCCAGCTCATGATCTGTGCGGTGCTCGCGCGGCGGTGGGGGGCGCAGGCCGAGGCGGGGCAACCGGCCGTCGCTGGGTCCGGTTAACCGTTCCCAGGACGCGGACCACATTTCCCACTCTGCGGACACCGGTTACGATGGCCGGCATGACGTCGGTGATCGAGCGCCTCCGCGGGGACTCCCCGGCGTTCTCCATTGAGTTCTTCCCGCCGCGCGACCCGGCCGACGAGGCCGTGCTGTGGCGGTCGGTCCGCGAGCTGGAACCGCTGGATCCCGCCTATATGTCGATCACCTACGGTGCGGGCGGCTCCAGCCGGGACGGCACCATCCGCAGCATCGCGCGGGTGGCGACCGAGACCACGCTGGTACCGATGGCGCACCTGACCGCGGTGGACCACACCGTCGCCGAGCTGCGCAACGTCATCGGCTGGTACGCGGCCGTCGGGGTCCGCAACATCCTCGCGCTGCGTGGCGACCCGCCGGGCGACCCGTACGGCGACTGGGTGCCGCATCCGCAGGGCCTCTGCTACGCCGAGGAACTGGTGTCGCTGGTGCGGTCGCTGGGCGATTTCTGCGTCGGCGTGTCCGCGTTCCCGTACGGGCACCCGCGCTCGCCGGACCTGGACACCGACACGAAGTACCTGGTGCGCAAGTTCCGGGCGGGCGCCGACTTCGGCATCGCCCAGCTGTTCTTCGAGGCCGAGGACTTCCTGCGGCTGCGGGACCGGGTCGCCGCCGCGGGCTGCGACGCGTTGCTCATCCCCGGCGTGATGCCGCTGACCACGCCGCGCACCCTGCACACCACCATCCGCCTGTCCGGTGCGCCCGCGCCGCGGCGACTGCTCGACCGGCTCGAGCCGCTGGCCGGCGACCCGAAGGCGTTCCGCGCCGAGGGGCTGGACGTGGTCACCGAGCTGTGCGAGCGGCTCATCGCCGAGGGCGTGCCGGATCTGCACTTCTACACGTTCAACCGCGCCAAGGCCACGCGCGAGGTGGTCCGCCGGCTCGGTCTGGTGCCCGCGCGCGCGTAATGCGGTTGCCACATTCGGTAGGTTTGCGTGCATGGGTGTGCACCAGATCTGTGACCGGTTCGTCGAGGACTTCGCCGCCGCGCACCCGGTCGCGGCGACCGAGCTGGGCATCCCCGGCTACGACGACCAGCTGACCGACTACTCGCCGGAAGGTCACGCCGCCCGCGCCGCCCTGGCACGACGGGCACTGGCCGCGGTCTCGGCTGCGGAACCGGCCGACCCCGGGGAGCGCGCCGCGAAGGCGGTCTTCACCGAGCGGGTCGGGCTGGACGTGGAGATCCACGAGGCCGGCCTGGACCTCGCATCGCTCAACGTCATCGCCAGCCCGGTGCAGGAGCTGCGCATGGTGTTCGACCTCATGCCCGCGGACACGCCCGAGCAGTGGTCGGTGATCGCGCGGCGCCTGGCGAAGGTGCCGCAGGCGGTGGACGGCATCCGCGCCTCCCTGCTCGCCGCCGTCGAGGCGGGCAACCCGCCCGCTCTGCGCCAGGTCACCAAGGTGGCCGAGCAGGCCGAGACGTGGGCCGGGCTGTCCGGGGAAACCGGGTTCTTCGCCAACCTCGTCTCCGGGGCGCCGGAGGGCGCCGTGCGCGCCGACCTCGACCGCGGGGCCCGCGCCGCCCAGGAGGCGTACGCCGAGCTGGCCGGGTTCCTCCGCGCCGAGCTCGCGCCGAAGGCCCGCGTGAAGGACGCGGTCGGCGAGGACGCCTACCGCTTGTGGTCGCGGTACTTCATCGGTGCGCGGCTCGACCCGCGCGAGTCCTACGAATGGGGCTGGGCCGAGTTCCTGCGGCTGGAAGCCGAGATGAAGGCCGTCGCCGGACGCATCGCCCCGGGCGGCACGCTCGCCGACGCCGCCGCCGTGCTGGACGCGAACCCGCGCTACCAGGTACAGGGCCGTGACGCCTTCGCGCGGTGGATGCAGGAGCTGTCCGACACCGCGCTCGCCGAGCTGCGCGGCAAGCACTTCGACATCCCGGACCCGCTGATGGCGCTGGAGTGCCGGATCGCCCCGCCGGGCGGGGGCGCCGGCGCCTACTACACCGGCCCCAGCGAGGATTTCACCCGTCCCGGCCGGATGTGGTGGTCGCTGCCGCCCGGCCGCGACGAGTTCACCACCTGGCGTGAGGTCAGCACCGTTTACCACGAGGGCGTGCCCGGGCACCACCTGCAGATCGCGACCGCCGTGCACGAGCGGTCGCTGAACCGGTTCCAGCGGCTGATGGCCTTCACCTCCGGCCACGGCGAGGGCTGGGCTCTCTACGCCGAGCGGTTGATGCAGGACCTCGGGTACCTCGCGGACGACGGCGATCTGCTCGGCATGCTCTCCGAGCAGCTGTTCCGCGCCGCGCGGGTGATCGTCGACTTCGGGATGCACCTCGAGCTGGAGATCCCGGCGGGCACCGGGTTCCACGAGGGCGAGCGCTGGACGCCCGAGCTGGGCCTGGAATTCATGCTCACCCGCACGATCACCGACGAACCGCTGGTGCGCGACGAGATCAACCGCTACCTCGGATGGCCCGGGCAGGCTCCGGCGTACAAGCTGGGGGAGCGGCTGTGGATCGAGGCACGCGAGGACGCCCGCAAGCGCCAGGGTGACCGCTTCGACCTGAAGGACTTCCACACGAAGGCACTCCGCCTCGGCGGCATGGGCCTGGACACGCTGCGCGAGCAGCTGGCCGAACTGGACTGACACCGCCCACGAGGAAGGACAGCGCGATGCACCGGGTCTTCCTGGTCACCCCGCCGCCGCCGGCCTAGCGGGGCGACCCACACCGCACACCCGCCGCCGGGGCAGGCACACGGCCGCTTCCGGCGACGGACGCCCGCCCCCCGGCGGCCCGCCTCCACGGCGGCACTCCCAGCCCGCCACCGCCACCCCCGGCCCGGTGTTGGCCGTTGCGGTCGGCGTGTTTGCCGTTCCGGTTGGCGTGTTTGCTGCTCCGGTTGGCGTGTTTGCCGCTCCGGCTGGCGCGCTGCCCATCCGGCGCCGCGCTCGCTCGGGCAGCACGGCGGCACGAGCCTGGCGGCGGTAGTGCGGTAGCAACTCCCATCGCGCCGTTCCCGGCGCACGCGTCGCCCCGCGTCGACGGTCATCATCCGTTTCCGATGCTGGAGCGACTTGTCATGTCTGTTTCCCTCGACGCGCCCGCGCGTACCCGATCGACTCTCACGCTTCTGCTCGCCGGTCTCCTGTGGGGCACCGGCGGCCTGTCCGGGTCGCTGCTCGCCGCCCGCGCCGGGCTGCACCCGATTTCCGTTGCCACGTACCGGTTGCTGGTCGGCGGTGCGGTGGTCGTGCTGTTCCTCGCGCTGACCGGTGGCCTCCGCGGAACGGTCTGGACCAGGGCGGTCGTCCGCCGGATCGCGGTCGCCGGCGGGCTGCTCGGCTCGTTCCAGGCGACCTACTTCGCCGCGGTCGGCCTGTCCTCGGTCGGCACCGCGACCATGGTGACCATCGGCAGTGTGCCGGTGTTCGTCACGGTCGCCCTGGCGATCCGGTCGCGCCACCTGCCGCGGCCGGCGACCCTGCTGTCGGTCGCCCTCGCGCTGGCCGGACTGGTGCTCCTGTCCGCCGGTCCCGGCCACTCCGGCTGGCGGCTGGCCGCCGGCGTTGCGTTCGCCCTGCTCGCGGGGGCCGGGTTCGCCACGCTGACGTTGGTCCTGCGCCGCCCGGTCGTGGGCCTGGACCACCAGCGCACCACGGCGTTCGGCTTGCTGGCCGGTGGCGTCCTGCTCCTGCCGGCGGCGCTGGTCCTCGGCATGGCGCTGCCGTTGCGGATCGACGTCCTCGCCGTCGCGCTCTACTTCGGCGTCGTGCCGACCGGGCTGGGCTACGCGGCCTACTTCCGGGTCCTCGGCGCCGCGTATCCGGTCGTCGCGGCGCTCGCGACCCTGCTGGAACCGCTGACCGCCGCGATCCTGTCCGCGGTTGTGCTGCACGAGGACCTCGGCGTCCAGGGCTGGTGCGGCGCCGCGCTGCTGGCCACCGGCCTGCTGGTGGGCTACCTGCGGTCCTGAGGCTCCAGGGGCAGGGTGCGGCCGAGGATGGCGAACGGGCGTGGATCGCCGGCGAAGTGGTAGTTGCGCAGCGCGTCGGCGAACCCCAGGCGCCGGTACAGCTTCCACGCCCGGCTCGGCCCTTCCGGCGTCGACAGCAGGACGTGCCGGTTGGGCACCCCGTCGAGCAGGCGCCGCAACAGGTCCTCGCCGATCCCGCGGGCCTGGCTCGCCGGGCGGACGTGGATTTCGGTCAGTTCGAAGTAGTCGGACAGCCACCGCTGCGCGAGCTCCTCGCCGCCGGACGACGCCAGCCCGCGCCGCACCTGCTCGTGCCACCACTGGCCGGGCGCGCCCTGGTAGCCGTAGGCGAGGCCGAGCATCGTGCCCTCGGCGTCCAGTGCGGCGACGCAGCGCCAGCCGTCGCGCAACGCGTGCGTCAGCCACATCGGGGCGCGTTGCTCGGCCGTGCCGGGCGGGTAGCGCATCGCTTCGACGTAGATGTCCAGAGCTTCCCGCAGGCGGGTGCGGAAGTCGTCCGCGGACAGCCGGGCGTAGGACAGGGACGTGGTCATGACGCCACGTCCGCGGGCTGCCCGCCGGTGACGGCGACCAGGTCGTCGAAGGTGGTCGGGAACACCGACTTGGCGTGCCCGGCCGCTGCCCACACCGTGCCGTAGTCCCGCAACGCGGTGTCGACGAGCGTGCGGACCGGGGCCGGGTGCCCGAACGGGGCGACGCCCCCGATGACCTGACCGGTGTGCTCCCGCACGAACGCCGGATCGGCCTTCTCGACCGATTCCGCGCCGATCAGGGCGGCGAGCGTGCCGGTGTCGGCCCGGTGGGCACCGGAGGTCAGCGACAGCAGCGGTTCGATCCGGTCGGCGAACACCGCGCGGAAGACGAGGCTGTTGGCGATCGCGCCCACCTCGACGCCGAGGGCCTCGGCGGCCTGCGCCGCGGTGCGCACCTCGGCCGGCAGGATGCGGATGCCGGCAGCGGCGTCGTGCCTGCCCGCCTCGGCGAGCGCGGCAGCGACCTTGGCCACCGCCGGATGGTCCAGGCTGCTCATACCGATATGAGATCACGTGCCACGACGGCCTGCGACGCGTGTCCCCGGTGTGCTGCCGGGGACGCCCGGAAGCAGGTCTTCACACGGTGCCTCCCGAAGCCGTTTTCGTTGCACGCCAACGAGATTTCCCGCGGGGTGGGTCCGGTGGGGTCGTGACACCGGGCAGGTGGGCGGACGGCGGACCGGCCCGGCGTGACGTGGTGCAGGTCGCCGAGGGGCCGGAACGGGTTCCCGGCACGTTTCGTTCCGACCTGATCGGGTGATCACGTGCGGCACACCACGTCATTCGAGGACTTGAACGAACACGTGTTCGAAGCTACTCTGGAACTCGATCGAACAAGAGTTCGACATCCGGTGAGCGCTCGCCGGTCAGGTCGCCCGGTGCTGGGACGGGGGAAGCGTTTCGGCACCGGGCGCCGCCATCGCACGTTGTCCGCAAGGGAGGGGCAATGTCCATTGCCGTCGCATCCCGCGCCGCGCAGAGGCAGCCGGCGCTGCCACTACCGGTCCGTCCGCCGGCGGCACCCGCCGCCACGGCCCTGCTCGCCGACGCCCGGCGCGGCATCGGCGAAGCCCGCCACGCCGCCCAGCCCGCGCCGAAGTTCATCGCGGCGTACCTGGCCGCACTCCGCGCGGGCGCCGCGGTGCTCGCCGCGCGCGGCCGGCCCCACCGGGGCCGCGCACGTCCGGCCAGTGTCTGGGTGCTCCTCGAGACGGCCGCGCCCGAGCTGAGCGACTGGACGGCGTACTTCGCCGCGCACTCGGCGGCCCGTGCCGCGGCGCAGGCGGGCAACACCCGCCGGATCACCGCCGAGCGCGCCGACGAGCTGCTCCGCCAGGCGTCGCGGTTCGTCGAGCTGGCGCGGGGTCTGGTGCACGGGCGGACGTCCGCGCCGCAGCCGGGCCGGGTGCGGCAGTGCGGCACGCCACCGGCCTTGGGAAAGGCGTCCCGGCGGTAATGGGCGGGCAAGCACTCGTCGACCACGGCCGCCTGCTCGACGCGCTCGGCGTCGAGGTCGAGCTGCTTCTCGACACGGCCCGTGAATCTCCGGGGGACACCCCGGTGCCGACCACGCCCGGCCTCACCATCGGTGAGGTGGTCCGGCACCTCGGCGGCGTCTACCGCGTCGCCACCGGCTGGATGACCGGCGGCACGCGGCCGGCCCAATGGCAGGACGGCCCGGCGCCCGGCCAGACCGGGGAGGAGTACCTGCGGGACGGGCTGGCCGCGCTGTACCGCGAGCTCACCGCGCACGACCCGGGCGAGTACGCCGCCGGCTGGTGGCCCGCGGACCGCACCTACGGGTTCTGGTGCCGCCGGATGGCGCACGAGACGACCGTGCACCGCATCGACGTGCAGAACGCGGCGGACGCGATCGTGGCCGAGATCGACGACGAGATCGCCCTCGACGGGGTGGACGAGATCCTCGCGCTGTGGTTCGGGCAACGGCTGCCGATGCTCGGCCTGTCCGGCACCTTCGCCGGAACGGTCGCGATCCGCACCGGCGGCCACAACTGGATCGCCCGCGCGGGGCCCGGCGAGACGACCGCCTGGCGCTGCTCCGGCGCCGAGGCCGAACGCGCGGACGGTATCGTCACCGGCTCACCGGCCGCGGTCTACCAGTGGTTGTGGGGGCGCCTGGGACACGCAGCGGTGGCCTGGGAAGGCGATGACGATCCGATCGGGCAGTTCTGGGCGCTGCTGCGCCTGGCCACGAGGTGAAATCCGGGACGTGGGGAAGCGTTGCCGGATATCGTCGCGGGCATGGCGACGCGCGTGGACAGCCTGGTGATCGACGGGAACCGCCCCGGCGAGCTCGCGCGGTTCTGGGCGGAATTGCTGGGCTGGACGATCACCTACGTCCAGGACGACGAGGTCGGGGTCGGCGCGCCGGGTGACGACGGCCTCGACCTCGTCTTCGGGACGGTGCCGGAGGTGAAGGACCCGGCGGTGAAGAACCGGGTGCACCTCGACCTGGCCAGCACCTCGCCGGAAGACCAGGCGGCCACCGTGGACCGGGCCCTGGCCCTGGGTGCGCGCAAGCACGACATCGGGCAGGGCGCCGTCCCGTGGGAGGTGCTGGTGGACCCGGAGGGCAACGAGTTCTGCGTGCTCGAGCCCCGCCCCGGCTACACCACCACCGAAGCCCTCGCCGCGGTCGTGATCGACTCCCGGGACCCACTCGCGCAGGCATCGTTCTGGGCCGAGGCAACCGGATGGCGGATCGCGAACCAGGAGCCGGGGATCGTCGGGTTGCGCGCGCCAACCGGACGCGGGCCGTGGCTGGAGTTCCTGCGCGTCGGCGAGCCCAAGACCGGCAAGAACCGGCTGCACCTCGACGTGGCGCCGTTCGCGGACGGCGACACCGCTGACGAGGCCGGCCGGCTGTGCGGACTCGGCGCCCGGCGCCTCGACATCGGGCAGGGCGCGGTGCCGTGGGAGGTGCTGGCCGACCCGGAGGGCAACGAGTTCTGCGTGCTCTCGCCGCGCTGAGTGTTTCCGGCCGGTTGCCCACTGCGGGCGCGCCCTGACACGGCCGAAACACCGGTGTCCACGACCGGCAACATGCGGTGGCGACCATGACGTGATGGAGAGTCGAACGGGAACAACACGAACCCCGCCGCGGCCGGTGATGCCCGATCCGGGTGCGGTGTCGCCGGTCGTCTGGCGGGTGCGGATCCGGATGGACGACGATCCCGGCACGCTCGCCCGCGTCGCCGTGCGGCTGGCCGGCCTGGGGTGCAACATCCTGGGATTGGCCGTCCTGCCGGTACCGGGCGGTGTGCTGGACGAGTTGGTGGTCCGGCCCGCGTCCGGGCTCAGCAGGGAGCGGCTGGTCGAGGCGATCCAGGCCGAGGGGTGCGAGTGCGCGTGCCGCACCGATGCCGACGTCCGCGAGCTGGTGGATGGCCCGGCCGCGACGCTCACCGCGGCCGGGCGGGCGGTCGACGACCCGGCGCGGCAGGCCGAGGTGCTGTGCGAGGTGCTCGCCGCGGACCTCGTCACGGCCGTGCCGCTCGCCGAGGCGAACCCGGCGCGCGTCGAGGGCGGACATCGGGTGGTGTTCGCCGTGGACGGGCGGACCGCACTGGTGGCGCGGCGGCGGTGGGCGCCGTTCGTGCAGCTGGAGGTGGCGCGCGCGGAGGCGCTGCTGCGCCTGCTGGACCGCGCGCGGCGCGCCGTGACCAGCCCGCTGGCCGTCACGTGTGCCGACGGTGCGGCGATCGTGCTGCGCGAGGGCAGGCCGGCGGACGCGGAAGCGGTCTCCGCGCTGCACGGCCGGTGCTCGATGACCACACTCTTCGAGCGGTACCACACCGGGATGCGCACCGTGCCGCGCCGCTGGCTGCACCGGCTGCTGATGCCGCCGCGCGGCCTGAGCCTGCTCGCGGTCTGCGGGCGCGACGTGATCGGGGTCGGGCAGCTGATCCCGGGCCCGGGGGAGATCGCCGAGGTGTCGCTGCTCGTCGAGGACATCTGGCAGCGCAACGGCGTGGGGACGGCGCTGCTGAAGCGTCTGGCGGAGATCGCCGGCGCCCGCGGGTGCCGCCGCCTGGTGGCGATGTCCCTGCCCGGGCGCGACGCGATCCACCGGACCGCGTGGCGCGCCGGGCTGGCGCCGGAACCGCCGGAGGAGGAGGGGCTGCTGCGCATTGACCTCCGTCCGGCCGGACCGCATCTACTGAGCGACCTGTAGTGCGGGACGATCTGGGCGGCAGTGTCAGCCCGCGGGTGCGGTCGAGGGGACGTGCCGCGTGGTTGCCGGAGCCCGGAGCGCGGCCGGCGCGCACGACCTACTTCCGCACCGGGTCCGCCCGCCCGATCACTGCGCTGGGCGAGGCGTAACCCGGCCGGCCACGGGGCCGGGCGGGGCCGGGCGGGGCCGGGGTGGTCACCGGCTCCAGAACCAGTCCTTGTCCCGGGCCTGTTTGAGTGCCTCCCGCTTGCGGTCCTTGTCGAGCCGGTCCAGGTAGAGCGTGCCGTCGAGGTGGTCGACCTCGTGCTGCAGGCACTGCGCCAGCACGCCCTTGCCCTCGACGGTGACCGGCTCGTTGCGCAGGTCGACGCCGCGCACCACCGCGCGGGTGGCGCGCCGCGTGGGGAACCACAGCTCCGGCACCGACAGGCAGCCCTCGTTGATCTCGTGCGTCTCGTCGGACAGCTCCACGATCTCGGGGTTGATCACGTACCCGAACAGGTTGTCCACCTCGTAGCTGAACACCCGCAGGCTCACACCGATCTGCGGCGCCGCCAGCCCCGCGCGTCCGTCCGGCCGCACAGTGTCCAGCAGGTCGGTCACCAGCTGCTCGAGCCCCTTGTCGAACCGCGTCACGGGGTCGCAGACCGTCTTGAGCACCGGGTCGCCGAAGTACCGCAGCTCCCGTAACGCCATCAGGTCGTCCTCTCACTCGTTCAGGTCACGAAAAGTAAATCGTGTTCGCCGCGAGTGAGCCAACGCAGGGTGACGTGATCTCACGCTCGTAGTCGCAGTCCCTTCGGCGTCGCCCGGAAACCGGCGTCCCGCAGGACGTCGGCCAGCGCGGACGTCAGCGCCTGCTCGCCGTCGGCGCGCTGGACCGCCAGCTGTCCCAGCCAGCCTTCCCGGACGGCGCGGGACAGGGCGTGTGCGGCTGCCTTCAGCACCGGCTCGTCCTCGGTGAACGACAGCAGCGACCGGCCACCGCGCTCGACGTACAGCGCCGGCACCCCGTCGACCAGCACCACCAGGGCACCGGCCTTGCGCGCGGGACGGTGCTTGGTGTCACCCGGCACCGCCGGCCACGCCAGCGCCGCGCCGTAGGGCTGCGCCGGATCCGTCGCCGCGAGCACAACCGCGTCGGCCACCGCGTCCGGTCGCCGCGTGCCGCCCTGATCGGACATGGCACGCAACCGGTCCACCGCCCCGCGCGCGGCGAACTGCGCGGCTCCCAGGCCCTCCACCACGTAGCCGCGGATCACCTGCCCCGAGTCCTCCATCGCGCGCAGCACCTTGTAGATCCCGGAGAACCCGCCGGTGACCCGCTCCGTCTCCAGCGCACCGCGCGTCAGCACGCCGTGCCGCTCCAGGAACGCCTCGGTGCGGGCGTGCGTGCGCCGAGTCGGGTCCGGCTCCCGCAGCGGCGTCAGCGCCCACCGCCCGGCCACCGTCGGCGGGCCGGTGCGCGAAGGCATCGCGGGACGGCCGGCCCGCATCCGCCCGTACCGGCTGCGCGGCGCCGCCTGCCGGGGTTTGTGCGCCGCGCCCTTGCCCGACACCAGCGCCCGCAGCGGCGCCAGCGTGTCGCCGGTGACCGTGCCCGTCCACACCAGGTCCCACAACGCGGCCACCACGTCAGCGTCGCCCGGGGCGCTGTCCACCAGCGGCGTCACCCGGTCGACCAGCTGGCGGAAGAACAACGCGCCACCGTCGAGCGCGCTCAGGACCGCCTCGTGCAGCGGGCCCGCCGGCACCTCCTCGCCGACCTCCGGCAGGAGCAGGTCGGCCACGTCCGCGGGCGCCAGCGACACCCATCCGTCACCACCGGCCAGCGCACCGGCGCCGCACCAGACCACCTCGCCCGCGGTCATCAGCTCGTCCATCAGCGCCGGGTAGTACCCGGGCAGGCGGCTTGGCAGGATCAGTGATTCCAGCGCGCTCGCCGGCAGCGGCGCGCCCGCGAGCTGCTCGACCACCGACAGCACGTCGTCGACGCTCGGCGCCGCCCGCATGCGCGCCCCGATCCCGTGCCAGGACGGCAGGAACCGGCCCAGCGCGGCGGGTTCCACCGGCTCGACCTCGGCTCGCAGGCGCGCCAGCGAGGCGCGCCGCAACCGACGCAGCACCGCCGCATCGCAGTACTCGGTGCCCGCGCCGTACGTGTCCGGATGCCCCACCGGGCGCAGCTCGCCGCGCACCAGCCGGCCCTCCGCGGTCAGCCGGTCGAGCACCCCGGTGACTACGGCGGGCCCGAGCCCGAACCGCTCCGCCGCTTGGTGCGCGGAGAACGGCCCGCGTGCGCGCGCGTACCGGGACAGCAGGTCCCCGAGCGGATCGGCCACCGGCTCGGTGAACGCCTCCGGGACCCCGATCGGCAGCGCCACCCCGAGTGCGTCCCGTACCCGGCCCGCGTCCTCGATGGACAGGTTGCGGTCCTCACCCGCGATGCGCACCCGGATCACCCGGCGCTGTCCGGCCAGCTCGTCGAGCCACTCCGGCCGGACGCCCCGCGCCGCGGCCTCGGCGTCGGAGAGATCGCCCAGGAACCGCAGTAGATCCGCGGTCTCCTCGGCGTTGCGCGCCTGCCGGTCGGGCTCCAGACGTTGCAGCGACCGCTCGACCTCGTCGACCACGTCGGCGTCGAGCAGCTCCCGGATCGCCTCGGTGCCGAGCAGCTCGGCCAGCAGGGTGGAGTCCAGCGACAGCGCCGCCGCCCGGCGTTCCGCGAGCGGCGCGTCCGTCTCGTAGAGGAACATGCCGACGTAGCCGAACATCAGGCTGCGTGCGAACGGCGACGGCGACGGCGTCTCCACCTCGGCGACCTTCACCCGCCGCGCCCGTACGTCGGCCATCAGCTCCCGCAGCCCGCCCACGTCGTAGACGTCCTGCAGGCACTCCCGCATCGCCTCCAGCACCACCGGGAAGCGCTCGTACTTCGCCGCCACCGCGAGCAGTTGCGAGGCCCGCTGGCGCTGCTGCCAGAGCGGGGTGCGCCGCCGCGGGTCGCGCCGGGGCAGCAGCAGCGACCGCGCCGCGCACTCCCGGAACCGCGCGGCGAACAGGGCCGAGCCGCCGACCTCCGCGACGATGATCTGCTCGACCTCCTCCGGATCGATCAGCACGTCGTCGGTGCCGATCGTCACCTCGGCGCCGTCGCTGTCCAGCGCCTCCGGCAGCCGCAGCACGATCCCGTCGTCGGAGTGCATCACCTGCGCGTCCACGCCGCGCTGCTCACGCAGCCGCGCCGCGATCGCCAGCGCCCACGGCGCGTTGACCTGCGCCCCGAACGGCGAGTGCAGCACCACCCGCCAGTCGCCCAGCTCGTCGCGGAACCGTTCGAGCAGGATCGTGCGGTCGTTGGGCACGTGCCGCGTCGCCGAGCGCTGCTCGGTCAGGTACGTCAGCAGGTTGTCGCAGGCCAGCTCGTCCAAACCGGCTTGCCGCGCCCGCGAACGGGCCTTCTCATCGTCCGAAGTAGACAGTTCGCGGACGAATGCGCCCAGCGCGCGGCCGAGTTCGAGCGGGCGGCCCGGTGCGTCGCCCTTCCAGAACGGCATCCGCGCCGGCTCACCCGGAGCCGGGACCACGATGACCCGGTCGTGCGTGATGTCCGTGATCCGCCACGACGACGTGCCGAGCAGGATCGTGTCGCCCACTCGCGACTCGTAGACCATCTCCTCGTCGAGCTCGCCGACCCGCGAGCCCGGGCTGCCGTCGCTGCCCGGCGTCATCACCGTGAACAACCCCCGGTCGGGGATCGTCCCGCCGGAGGTGACCGCGAGCCGCTGCGACCCCGGCCGCCCGCGCAGCTCACCCGCCACGCGGTCCCAGGTGATGCGCGGGCGCAGCTCACCGAACTCCTCGCTCGGGTACCGCCCGGCCAGCATGTCCAGCACCGCCAGCAACGCGTCGTCCGGCAGCGCGGTGAACGGCGCCGCCCGCCGGACCGTCGCCGCCAGCTCCTCGACCGACCACGGCTCCAGCGCCACCATCGACACGATGTGCTGCGCCAGCACGTCGAGCGGGTTGCGCGGGTAACGGATCGCCTCGATCGCACCGGCGGTCATGCGCTCCGACACCACCGCGCACGACACCAGATCGCCCCGGAACTTCGGGAACATCACCCCGGTGGACACCGCGCCGACGTGGTGCCCCGCCCGGCCGACTCGCTGCAGCCCGGACGCGACCGTCGGCGGCGCCTCGATCTGCACCACCAGATCCACCGCGCCCATGTCGATTCCCAGCTCCAGCGACGACGTGGCGACCACGCACGGCAGCAGGCCGGACTTCAGTTCCTCCTCGACCCGGGTCCGCTGCTCGCGCGACATGGAACCGTGGTGCGCCTTCGCCACCGTCGCCTCGGCGCCCGTGGTGAGCCCGGACTCGCCGATCGCCTCGGCGGGGAACCGCTGATCGGCCGCCAGCTCGGTCTGCTCCGCCGCCAGCTCGTTCAGGCGTGCCGTCATCCGCTCGGCCAGGCGGCGGGAGTTGGCGAACACGATGGTCGACCGGTGCTGCCGGATGAGCTCCAGGACGCGCTGCTCCACCGACGGCCAGATCGACGGCCGCCGGACCGCCGCGCCGGCGATCTCCTCCTGTGTGCCGATGCCACCCTCCGACGGCAGCAGCGCGTCCAGCCGCTCCAGCGGGCTCGGCGCCGGCGCGTCCAGGTTGGCCATGTCCTCGACCGGGACCTCGACCCGCACCTCGATCGTCTTCGCCGTCTCCGGCTGCACCACCCGCACCGGGCGGCCGCCGGTGAGGAACGAGCTCACCTCGTCGATCGGCCGGACCGTCGCGGACAGGCCGATCCGCTGCGCCGGCTTCGGCAGCAGCGCGTCGAGCCGTTCCAGCGACAACGCCAGGTGCGCGCCCCGCTTCCCGCCTGCCACCGCGTGCACCTCGTCCAGGATCACCGTCTCGACGCCGCGCAGGGACTCGCGGGCCGACGAGGTGAGGATCAGGAACAACGACTCCGGCGTGGTCACCAGGATGTCCGGCGGGGCCTTGAGGAACGCCCGCCGCTCGGCCGGCGAGGTGTCACCGGTGCGCATGCCGACCGTGATCTCCGGTGGCGTCCGCCCGAGACGGTGGCTGGCCTGCCGGATGCCGGCCAGCGGCGCCCGCAGGTTGCGCTGCACGTCGACCGCCAGCGCCTTCAGCGGCGACACGTAGAGGACCCGGCAGCGGCGCTGGGCGTCCGCGGCGGGCGGTTCGGCCGCGAGCCGGTCCAGGGCCCACAGGAACGCGGCGAGCGTCTTGCCCGACCCGGTGGGCGCCACCACCAGCGCGTGCTCGCCCGCCTGGGCCGCCCGCCACGCCCCCGCCTGCGCCTGCGTGGGCGCGGCGAAGGCACCCGCGAACCAGTCGCGGGTGGCGGGCGAGAAGAGCTCCAGCACGTCGGTCACGGATCCATCATGAACTCCGGGTACGACAATTTCCCGCGGGTGCCCCGTGCCGGTCCTGGCGAGCGTGGCAACATCAGTCCTCGCCTGGGTGATCGTGAGGGGAAGAGCTGTGCGCATCCTGTCGGTGGATCTCGGTACGTCCAACACCGTGGCAGTGCTGTCCGCGTACGGCAGGGCGCCCCGCGTGGTCGAGGTGGACGGGTCCGCCACCATGCCCTCGGCGGTGTTCGCCGAGGAGAACGGCACCCTCGTGGTCGGCCGCGACGCCGAGCGGCGCGCCCGCCTTGACCCCACCCGGTTCGAACCCAACCCCAAGCGCCGCGTCGACGAACAGACCCTGCTGCTCGGCCAGGACGTCGTCCCGGTCAACGAGGCGCTGGCCGCCGTGCTGCGCCGCGTGCTCGACGAAACCACCCGCCAGCTCGGCGGCGAGCTGCCCGACGAGGTCCGGTTGACCCACCCCGCCCAGTGGGGCCCCACCCGGCGCAACGTGCTGCTGTCGGCGGCCCGCCTGGCCGGCCTGAACGGTCCGCTGCTGCTCGTCCCCGAGCCGGTCGCGGCGGCCGCCCACTTCGCGTCCCTGCCCGGCCGCGTGCCCGCACCCGGCCAGGCGCTCGCGGTGTACGACCTCGGCGCGGGCACCTTCGACGTCGCGGTCGTCGGGGCCACCCAGAACGGCTACGTGGTGCTGGCCGAGGACGGCCTGCCCGACCTCGGCGGGCTCGACGTCGACCAGGCGCTGATGGTGCACGTCGGCCGCGAGGTCTCGCACGCCGACCCGCAGCGCTGGCAGCGGTTGCTCCGCCCGGAGTCCACCGCGGACCGGCGGGCCCGGCGCGCGCTGCAGGAGGACGTGAAGGCCGCCAAGGAGTCGCTGTCCCGGCTGCCGCAGACCGAGGTGCCGATGCCCGAGCCGTTCAGCGACGTCCTGGTCACCCGCGGCGAGCTGGAGGCACTGGTCCGCCCGGCGCTGCTGCGCAGCGTCGAGCTGCTCGGCCGGACGATCGCGGCGGCCGGTCTGTCCCCGGACCGGCTGTCCGGCATCTACCTGGTCGGCGGGTCCAGCCGGCTGCCGCTGGTCGGGTCGATGATCGCGGAGAAGCTCGGGGTGGTCGCCACCAGCCTGGACCAGCCGGAGACCGCGGTCGCGCTCGGCGCGCACCACGTGGCGCGCGACGGCATCAGCATGCGCACCCAGAACGTCGAGGGGCGGATGGCGTCCACCGGTGTCCCCACCGCGTTCCCGCCACCGGTCGCCACCGTGCCCGGCACCCCGCCGGGCGGCTACCCGTACCCGCCGGCGGGGTTCCCGCCGGGCGGGCCGTCGAACTTCCCGAGCCCCCCAGCCCGTCCCGCACCGCGCTCGAACCGGAAGAAGCTCGTCGCCGGCATCACCACGGTCGTCGTCCTGCTGCTCGTCGCCGGCGCCGCCTTCCTGTGGTGGCCGTCCGGCTCGCCGGCCGCCACCTTCAGTGCGACCGACTGCGACCCGCCCGGCGCGGTCGACGCGCAGGGCTTCACCGGCTGCCTGCGCCAGCTGGCCGGCACGATCGCCGACGGCAAGTGCGTGCCCGGCGCCGGCACCGGGGACATCGCCCCGCCCCAGAGCGCGAACATCGGCGTGCTGACCACCTGCTCGGCGCCCGCGCTGGCCGGGGCGCAGGTCACCTACCTGCACGGCGTCTCGCAGGCCAGGGTCAGGGAGTACACCGACCGGCTGCTCGGCGCCGTGGGCGGCAACCAGGTGCGGGCCGCGTGGAAGGGCAACGGCCTGGACGGCAGCTACTCGTCGGCGTCCGGGCGCACCGCCGCGGTGCTGGTGTTCACCGTCGCCGACCGCCCGCTGGCCGGCGTGATCTACCAGAAGGCGACTGGGGGGCAGGCCCCGCTGCCGGCGGGGGACCTGGCCACGTACTTCGAGAAGAACGTGCAGCCCGGCGAGTAGCTACTTCCGGTTGCGCATGTTCCACAGCGCGCGCAGGGCCACGACGATCGCGGCGATCAGGACGGCCGCCGAGGCGACGGCCATCGCCACCGGTCCCCAGGACGGCATCTCCTGCGCGGAGGTCATGCCCTCACGGTACCGGGCACGCGGGCCGTTACCCTGGGTTCGATGCGCATCACCGTGTTCCGCAGGCTGATGGCCGACGAGTTCGGCCCCGGCCGGGCGGAGATCCTGGCGAAGGACCACGTCTTCAGCGGCCTGGGCGGCCGGACCGTCGAGCAGGCACTGGCCGAGGGCACCCCGGCGAAGGAGATCTGGCGGGCGGTGTGCGCCGAGTTCGACGTGCCGCCGGAGCGCCGGTGAGCTCCGCCGGGAAAACCGGCGCTTCCGGGCGTGTCGCTCTTGCCTCGAACACGTGTTCGGCTATTGTGTTGTCCACATCGGGGTCAACGATCCACAGCCTCGTCTCGGCGCCCGGAATTGTCGGACCCCGCCCGTAGTCTCGGGCCCACAGCGAACAAACCCGAATACCAGCCCCACAGGCTCCGCAAACGACGAGGTGGATTTCCATGCCAGCAGCACCCGACAAGGACAAGGCGCTCGAACTCGCCCTGGCCCAGATCGACAAGCAGTACGGCAAGGGCTCGGTCATGCGGCTGGGCGAGGAGACCCGCCCGCCCATCGGCGTGATCCCGACCGGCGCCATCGCCCTCGACATCGCGCTGGGTATCGGTGGCCTGCCGCGCGGCCGGGTCATCGAGATCTACGGCCCGGAGTCCTCGGGTAAGACGACGGTCGCCCTGCACGCGGTCGCGAACGCCCAGAAGGCCGGCGGCATCGCGGCGTTCATCGACGCCGAGCACGCCCTCGACCCGGAGTATGCCAAGGCGCTCGGCGTCGACACCGACGCGCTGCTGGTGTCCCAGCCCGACACCGGTGAGCAGGCGCTGGAGATCGCGGACATGCTGATCCGCTCCGGCGCGCTCGACATCCTGGTCATCGACTCGGTCGCCGCGCTCGTGCCGCGCGCCGAGATCGAGGGCGAGATGGGTGACTCGCACGTGGGTCTGCAGGCCCGGCTGATGAGCCAGGCGCTGCGGAAGATCACCGGTGCGCTGTCCAACTCCGGCACCACCGCGATCTTCATCAACCAGCTGCGCGAGAAGGTCGGCGTCATGTTCGGCTCGCCGGAGACCACCACCGGTGGTAAGGCGCTGAAGTTCTACGCGTCGGTCCGGCTCGACGTGCGGCGTATCGAGACGCTCAAGGACAGCGGCGAGGCCGTCGGCAACCGCACCCGCGTCAAGGTCGTGAAGAACAAGGTCGCGCCGCCGTTCAAGCAGGCCGAGTTCGACATCCTCTACGGCGTCGGCGTGTCCCGCGAGGGTTCGCTGATCGACATGGGGGTCGACCAGGGCATTCTGCGCAAGTCCGGCGCCTGGTACACCTACGAGGGCGACCAGCTCGGCCAGGGCAAGGAGAACGCGCGGAAGTTCCTGCGGGACAACCCGGACATCGCCAACGAGATCGAGAAGCGGATCAAGGAGAAGCTGGGCATCGGCCCGCAGGTCGACGCCGAGGCGGCCGAGCCCGCCCCGGTCGACTTCTGATCGATGCCGAGGTTCGACCCGGCGGAGCTGTCCCGGGACGAGGCGTGGAAGAAGGCCAAGGAGGTCTGTTTCGACCTCCTGGCCGTCCGCGCCCGCACCAAGGACGAGCTTCGGCAGGCGTTGCGGCGCAAGGGTTTCGACGAGGAGATCCGCGAGCAGCTGCTCGGCAAGCTGGACGACGCCGGGCTGGTCGACGACGCCGCGTTCGCCGAGCAGTGGGTGCGTTCGCGCCACGCGTACCAGGGCCTGGCGCGCACCGCACTGGTCGCCGAGCTGAAACGCAAGGGCGTCGACGCGGAGGTGGCCGCGCAGGCGGCGGGGGAGATCGACCGCGAGTCCGAGGAGCAGCGGGCGCGTGAGCTGGTGCGCAAGCGCCTCCGCACGATGACTGCGCTGGACGAGCAGACCGCGACCCGTCGTCTGCTCGGTACGCTCGCGCGCAAGGGCTACCCGCAGGGCCTGGCGTACACCGTGGTGCGCGAGGAGCTCCGCAACGCCGGCGCCGACTCCACCCCGCTGGACGACGCTGCCCTGGACTGACGGTGGCGAGAGGTGCTGCGCCGCTGACCTGGCGTCTGCCGGCCGTGCGCGAAGCCTTTCAGCCGACCCGAAGTTGCTGGTTGCCGCCGTACTGTTTGCGGCGCACCGATCGGGACGGCCGCTGCCCGCCGAGCTCGCTCATCCTGACCACGTGAAGAAGCCCACCGCACCCGCGGTGGGCTTCTTCACGTCCGCGTCGAAGGCAGGCGGACGGCTACCGCGAAAGGGGCCGCGTAGCCGAGCGATCCGCCGGCCAGGGATGGATCGCGATGGTCCCGGAGAAATGATCGTGGCTCAGAGCGGATGGCGGACCGGCTCACCGCCGAGCCACGGCACGCGCCGAGGCAGGACCGGCGACTCGGAGCAGCACGTCTCGGCCGTCGGCGGGTACGCCCGATCCGTGCAAGAGCGCATCTCGCGACCACACCAGCCGACGACCTCAACTACCCACCGCTGGGACTGTCATCCACTGGCGGTTTCCGGCCGAGTCCTCGGTTACGTGGGGCCTCACGAGTCCGATGAGGCCCGTAGCGCGGCGCCGATCAGCTCGAGCCCCTCGCGCAGCCGGTCGATCGGCTCGTGGGCGAAGCCGAGCCGGAAGGTGCCGGCTTCGTCGCCGAACCACTCGCCCCGCGCGACCGACACCCCGGACTCGCCCAGGCGCTCGTAGAAGTCCGCCACACGCACCCGCGCGCCGAGCCGCAGGCAGCAGAACGCGCCCGCGTCCGGCCGGATCCACGTCACCCGGCCGTCCTGCCGTGAGATCCACTCTGCGACCACCTCGAGCGCCGCCGTCATCCGCGCCCGCTTGCCGGCCAGCACCTCGTCCGCCCGGCGCAGCAGCTCCAGCGCGAGGAACTCGTCCAGCGTGCCGCACGCCACCGCACTCGTGAACTTCGCCCGGCGCAGCTCCTCGTACCACTCGGGGTCGCGCACCGTCAGCCACCCGATCCGCAGCCCGGGCGCGCCGTGCGCCTTCGAGAACGACCCGCACGTCATCACCTTGGGCGACAACGACGCGAACGACGGTGTCGCGGTGTACGCCGCTTCACGGTAGTTCTCGTCGATCAGCAGCATCGCCTCCGGGCACACCGACGCCATCACCGACAGCGCCGCGTCGATCTCGTCCCGGGTGAACGCCACCCCCGCCGGGTTCTGCGGCGTCGCCAGCATCACCAGCCGCGTCCGCGGCGACAGCGCATCCCGCAGCGCGGCCACGTCCAGCCGGTATCCGTCGTCGAACCGCAGCTGCACCGTCCGCACCCGTTCGGCGAGCCCCTGCGCCAGCCCCAGCATCGGCGGGTACCCCGGCTGCACCACCACGACCTCGCCCGCGGCGATCAACCCGGTGAGGAACAGGGCCGTGCCCGCACCCGTCGTGACCAGCACCTCGTCCGCGGACACCCCGAGCCGCTCGCCCAGCAGCTTCCGCAGCTCCACCTGCCCGGCGGACGTGCCGTAGCCCAGCGGGAAGTCCGCCAGCCGGCCGGCGTCGACGAGGTCGGCGACCGTCAGGTCACCGCAGGTGCTCTCGGCGAGGTCGTAGCGGGGGCTGTCATCCAGCAGGCTGGTCATCGCGCTGGGCGGGAAACGTCGCATGTCTGTCACCCTGACACTCCGGACCGGCACCGGCCAGTGCCAATGGGGCCGCATTGGCACCCGGGTAGGCGTCCCACGCCCGCCGCAGCCGCCGTACCGCTTCGGTCGACGTCTCCTCCGGGAGGGTGAACGGCACCCTGATGTGCTCACCGCTGGACTCGTGCGCGGCCAGCGAACTGCCTTCCAGCAACGCGACCCCGTACCGCAGCGCGAACTGGGCGAAGCGCCGCGAGTCCACCCCCGGCAGCCGGATCCACAGCGTCTGGCCGCCCGCCGGGGTGCGGAACTCCCACGACGGCACCGCCGAGCGCAGGTCCCGCACCACCTGGTCGCGCCGGTCCCGCAGCTCACGCTGCCGCTGTTCGGCCAGCTCGCCGAGCCGCGCGAACAGCGCGACCCCGATCGCCTGCGCGACGACGTCGGTGCCGAGGTCGGCGACCGCCTTGAGCCGCGCCAGGTCCGCCGCCGTCCGCGCGTCGGCGCGGACCCACCCGATCCGCACGCCGCCCCAGATCAGCTTGCTCAGCGACCCCACGCTGATCACCTCGTCGCCGTGGCGGGCGAGCGGCGCGGGCGGCGGGCCGTCGAGCGCGAGATCGGCGAGCACGTGGTCGTCCACCAGCGGCACCCCGTGCGCGGCACACAGCGCCACCACCCGCCGTGCCGCGGCGGACGGCAGCACCGAGCCGGTCGGGTTCTGGAACGCCGGCACCAGGTACACCAGCCTGGCCCCGGCCACCAGCTCCGCCAGCGCCGGGACCGACACGCCATCGGCGGTCAGCGGCACCCCGAGGATGCGCGCCCCGGTCCCGCGGAACGCGTCGATCGCACCCGGATAGGTCAGCTCCTCGACCACCACCGTGTCGCCGGGTCGCACGAACAACCGGGCCAGCAGCGAAATCCCCTGCTGCGCGCCCGAGGTCACCACGATCTGGCCGGGTTCGGTCGGCAGCCCCCGCGCCGCGTAGTAGTCCGCGATCGCCTGCCGCAGCGCCGGGATCCCGGACGGGTGGTAGCCGATCCCGAAGTCACCGGCCGTGCCGACGGCCTCCGCGACCAGATCCGGGAAGCCCGCGGGCTGGGGTGGCGCGGCGCAGGTGAGGTCGATCAGGTCCGGCACCGGGTCGAGCAGGTGCAGGAACATCGGGTTGAACTGGCTGACCACGCCGCGGCCGGGCCGGGGCGGGCGCCGCACGAACGTCCCGCTGCCGCGCCGCCGTTCGACGAGCCCGTGGTCGCGTAGCACGTCGTAGGCGGCGACCGCGGTGTTGCGGCTGATCGCCAGCTCGGCCGCCAGTGCCCGTTCGGTCGGCAGCCGCCCGTCCGCCGGGATCTCGCCGCGCTCGATCAGCGCCTCCAGCCGCGCGGCCAGCTTCTGGTAGAGCGCCTCCCGCCCGCTCGACCACCGCCCGAGCAGCTCCGCGAGCCGGCCAGCGTGCATGTCGTCCTCCTCATTCGACGGCGACCACCGCGCCGTCCGCTCCCAGGCGGGTGGTCGGCAGCACCGGGCCGCGGGCTTCGCGCACCCACCACGCTCCAGTCTCCCGGCGCTCCCGTGGGGTGGTGAAGCGGTACCGGTAGAGATTCGCCCGCACGTAGGTCGGACGTCCGCCGTGGAACGGGTCGTGCCGCAGCAGCTTCAGCGTCTCCGGGTCGGCGGCCAGCAGCTTCTCCGCCAGGCCCGGCAGCCACGACTGGGCGTACCGGGTGGACAGCGCGGCGAACCACATCAGCCAGTCCAGCCGCAGGTGGTACGGCGCGAACTGGGGTGGGCGGCGCCGCGGGTCCCCGGGTTTGCCCTTGAACTCGTACTCGCGCCACACCGTGTCCTCGTCGGGCCGGGGATCGTCGGTGGCCTCGATGACGATTTCGTGCCGCACCTTGGTGACGGTGCCGAACGCGCCGTAGGTGTTGACCAGGTGCAGCTGGTCGAAGCTGGTGTTCATGACCTGCCGCCGCGACACCAGGTTCCGGGCCGGCCGGTAGCTGAGCACGACGACCAGCACGGTCAGCCCGATCAGGAGACCGCGGTGCCACACCGGTGATCCGGGCAGCGGTGGGGCCTGCACCGGGAAGATGTCCACAACGGACACCGCGAGGGTGATCGTGAGGAAGTTCAGCCACGCGAAGTTGCCGCTGGCGACCAGCCACAGCTGGGTCGCGATGATCAGCAGCGCGGCTGCACTCGCGGCCGGCTGCGGCGCGAACAACGCGAACGGCACGACGAGCTGGGTGCCGTGGCTGGCCGCGGCCTCCACCTTGTGCAGTGGTCGGGGCAGGTGGTGGAAGTACCAGCTCAGCGGGCCGGGCATGGGCTGGGTTTCGTGGTGGTAGCAGAGGCAGGTCAGGTCGCGCCAGCACGCGTCGCCGCGCATCTTGATCAACCCGGCGCCGAACTCGAGCCGGAACAGCACCCAGCGCAGCAGCCACAGCACGAGCACCGGTGGTGCGGTGTCCGCCGGGCCGAGGAAGATCGCCAGGAACCCGGTTTCGAGCAGCAGTGATTCCCACCCGAAGGAGTACCACAGCTGCCCGACGTTGACGATCGACTGGTACAGCACCCACGGCACCGTCCACGCGAGCATCGCGGCCCACACCGGCAGGTGGTCGGACAACCCGAGGACGAGCGCCGAGGACACCACGACGCCGGACCACGCGACGGTCGCGAACAGACGGTCGGAGTAGCGCCAGTGGAACAGGCTGGGCGCGCGGCGGAACGGCACGCGCCGCACGAAGTCCGGGACCGGCAGCAGGCCACGCTCGCCGAGCAGCGGCTTGAACTGCAACGCCGCGGCGAGGAACGCGACCAGGTACATCGCCGCGAGCAGGCGCTGGAACACCAGCCGGGCCGCCCAGTAGCCCGGATCGGTGAACCACTCCCACGTCACGGCGATCTCCCCGGTCGCGACCTGCCGCGGGGCGGGTACCCGGACGGCCCGGCCCCCAATCGGGGAGCCGGGCCGTCCGCGGCAACGTGGGCCCGCTGGGTCAGCGCAGTGCCGCGGCCTCGCGCGCCAGCTGCTCGATCCGGCCGAAGTCACCCGCTGTGACGGCGTCCGCCGGCGTCAGCCAGGACCCGCCGACACAGCCCACTGTGGACAGTGCCAGGTACTTCGGTGCGTTCTCCGGGGAGATCCCGCCGGTGGGGCAGAACCGCAGCCCCGGCAGCGGCCCGGCCAGTGCCTTGAGGTACGCCACGCCGCCACTGGCCTCGGCGGGGAAGAACTTCAGCGCGGTGATCCCGTGCTCGGCGGCCCGCATCGCCTCGGACACCGTGCTCACGCCCGGCAGGAACGGCAGCCCGGTGCTGGACACGGCTTCCAGCAGCCGGTCCGTGCAGCCCGGTGTGACCAGGAACGCCGAGCCCGCGTCCGCCGCCTGCCTGGCCTGTTCGGGGGTCACCACGGTGCCCGCACCGACCACGATGTCCGGCACCTCGGTGGCCACCCGCTCGATCGCGGCGAGCCCGGCCGGCGTGCGCAGCGTCAGCTCGATCGCCCGGATCCCGCCCGCGACCAGCGCTTTCGCCAGCGGCACCGCGTCCGCCGCGTCGTCCACCACGACGACCGGCAGCACCGCGGACAGCTCGAGCACGTCATGACCTGTCTTCACGTCTCTCCTCACACTCGCGCCGGCGCACCGAAGTGCGCCGGGGTCATCGGCCCGAAGACGCCGGCGCCCTGGTCGGCCGGCCCGACCGCGCGCCGCAGCGCGGTGAACAGCTCGCGCCCGGTGCCGACCCAGGCTGCCTCGTCCGGCGGTGCGTCCCGCACCGGCCGCGCGGCCAGCTCGGCCTCGTCAACCAGCACGTCGAGCCGCCCGGCGCCGGCGTCGACCACCACCAGGTCGCCGTCGGCGACCCGGGCCAGCGGACCGCCGGCGGCGGCTTCCGGGGTCACCTGGATCGCGGCCGGGATCTTGCCGGACGCACCGGACATCCGGCCGTCGGTGACCAGGGCCACCCGGTGCCCGCGGTCCATCAGCACGCCGAGCGCCGGCGTGAGGCCGTGCAGCTCCGGCATGCCGTTGGCCTGCGGTCCCTGGTTGCGGATCACCACCACGACATCCCGGTCCAGCTCACCGGCCCGGAACGCCTCGGTGAACCCGTCCTGGGTGGTGAAGACCCGGGCGGGCGCGCGCACCACGCGGTGCTCCGGGGCGACCGCGGACACCTTGATCACCGCACGGCCGAGGCTGCCGGAGAGCATCCGCAGCCCGCCGTCGGGTGCGAACGGGTTGTCCACCGGCCGCAGCACGTCCTCGTCCAGGCTGCGGGCCGGCACCTCGCGCCACCGCAGCGAACCGCCGTCCAGCACCGGTTCCGAGCGGTACCGCCACAACCCGTCCCCGGCGACCGTCCGGACGTCGGGGTGCAGCAGCCCGGCGTCGAGCAGCGTGCCGACCAGGACCTGCACGCCGCCGGCCGCGTGGAAGTGGTTGATGTCCGCGTTGCCGTTGGGGTAGACGCTGGCGAGCAGCGGCACCACCGCGGACAGGTCGGCGAAGTCGTCCCAGGTCAGCTGGATCCCCGCGGCTGCCGCGATCGCGACCAGGTGCATGGTGTGGTTGGTGGAGCCGCCGGTGGCCAGCAGCGCCACCACGCCGTTGACCACCGAGCGCTCGCTGACCACCTCCGCCAGCGGCGTGTACTCGTCGGCCCGGGACAGGGCGACCACGCGGCGCGCGGCTTCCTCGGTCAGCGCCTTGCGCAGCGGTGTGCCGGGGTGCACGAAGCTCGCGCCGGGCAGGTGCAGGCCCATCACCTCGACGACCAGCTGGTTGGAGTTCGCGGTGCCGTAGAACGTGCAGGTGCCCGCCGAGTGGTAGGACGCGGACTCGGCCGCCAGCAGCTCCTCGCGGGTGGCGCGGCCCTCGGCGTGCAGCTGCCGCACGCGGGCCTTCTCCTTGTTGGGCAGGCCGGAGGTCATCGGACCGGCCGGCACCAGGATCGCCGGCAGGTGGCCGAAGGCCAGCGCGCCGATCAGCAGGCCGGGCACGATCTTGTCGCACACGCCGAGCAGCAGCGTGCCGTCGAACATCTCGTGGGACAGGGCGATGCCGGTGGCCATCGCGATGACCTCGCGGCTGAACAGGGACAGCTCCATTCCGGCGCGCCCCTGGGTGATGCCGTCGCACATGGCGGGCACGCCGCCGGCGAACTGGGCGACCCCGCCGGCCTCGCGCGCGGCGTCCTTGATCCACGCGGGGAACTCGTCCAGCGGCTGGTGCGCGGACAGCAGGTCGTTGTAGGCGGACACGATCGCGATGCCGGGCTTGCGCAGCCCGCGCAGTGCGATGCGGTCGGCTCCGCCGCAGGCGGCGAATCCGTGGGCGAGGTTGCTGCAGGCGAGGCCGGCGCGGGCGGGTCCTTCGGCGCGGGCGGCGGCCATGCGTGCGAGGTAGGCGCTGCGGGTGTCGGCACTGCGCGCGGCGATGCGCCGGGTGACTTCCTCGACGACGGGGTGGACGGGTGTTCGGGCTTCGGGCACGGGAGAACCACCTGGAACTCGTCGGCTGGTCCGGCTGACGACTTCGCTGGCGTCGCACGGTCGTGGCAGTGGCCACAGTAGCTGGCGGACGTGCCTGGACAAAATCGATTAAGAAGATCGTTTCAGGTGACCGTCGTCACATGCCCGATCTAGGGTGTGTTACTTGTCACATTGCATACCGGGCGGCAGAGTCGCTACTAGCCGCCGAACCAACCGGAGGTAGTCATGACCACCACCGAACTCGCCGAACTGCGCCGGACGATCGGCCAGCTCAAGCAGTGCGTCGGCGCCCTGCGGTCGCGCTACGGCGACGCCTCCGCGGTCCGCCGGCTGGCCAACGACATCGAGCGGCTGGACATCGACGCGAGCGACCTGGAGCAGCCCGGCGTGCCGGCCCAGCCCCGGCCGCTCGACCCGTCGGCCGTCGTGAAGATCCCCGACGGCCCGTACGACCCGGCCCTGTGGCAGGGGGCCGACGACGAAGGGGTCGGCGGATACCACCGTGACCAGCGGTGAGCGCGCCCGCCACCGGCGACACCACTGCGGGGCGCGCCCGGATCAGCGCACGCACCCTGCGCACCGATCGGTGGTGGGTCCCCCCGCTGTTCACCACGATGGGCCTGGCCGCGTTCGTGATCTACGCGGGCATCCGGTCCTTCGTGCGCACCGCGTACTACGTGCCGGAATACCACTACCTGACGCCGTTCTACTCGCCGTGCCTGAGTGACTCGTGCGTGCCGGGGTCGTCCCACTTCGGCACGCCGATCGGCGCGCTGCCGGGCTGGATCCCGCTGGCGTTCCTGTCGCTGCCGTTCCTGCTCGGCTTCCGGCTGACCTGCTACTACTACCGCAAGGCGTACTACCGGTCGGTGTGGTTCTCCCCGCCGGCGTGCGCCGTCGCCGAACCGCACGGCCGCTACACCGGGGAGACGCGGCTGCCGCTGATCCTGCAGAACGCGCACCGCTACTTCTTCTACGCCGCCTTCCTCATCTCGATCATCAACACCTACGACGCGGTCATCGCCTTCCACGGCCGCACCGGCGGGTTCGGCTTCGGGCTGGGCAACCTGGTCCTGGCCGGCAACGTGATCATGCTCTGGGCCTACACCCTGTCCTGCCACTCGTGCCGGCACGTGGTCGGCGGGCGGCTCAAACACTTCTCCCGGCACCCGGTGCGGTACTGGCTGTGGACCCAGGTCACCCGGCTCAACAACCGGCACATGCTGCTGGCCTGGATCACCCTCGGGACGCTCGTCGTCACCGACCTCTACGTGATGCTCGTGGCGAGCGGCGCGTTCCCCGATCCGCGGTTCGTGGACTGACCGGCACGACACGGACGACACAGACGACAAGGACCCGAAAGACCAGGTGGGCAGGCCATGGCGGAAGTCGAGCGGCACAGCTACGACGTGGTGGTGATCGGCGCCGGCGGCGCCGGTCTGCGCGCGGTGATCGAGGCGCGGCAGCGCGGGCTGTCGGTGGCGGTGGTGTGCAAGTCGCTGTTCGGCAAGGCGCACACGGTCATGGCCGAGGGCGGGTGCGCCGCGGCGATGGGCAACGCGAACGAGCGGGACAGCTGGCAGGTGCACTTCCGGGACACCATGCGCGGCGGCAAGTTCCTCAACAACTGGCGGATGGCCGAGCTGCACGCGAAGGAGGCGCCGGACCGGGTCTGGGAGCTGGAGACCTACGGCGCGCTGTTCGACCGCACCCCGGACGGGCGGATCAGCCAGCGCAACTTCGGCGGCCACACCTATCCGCGGCTGGCGCACGTCGGCGACCGCACCGGGCTCGAGCTGATCCGCACCATGCAGCAGAAGATCGTCTCGTTGCAGCAGGAGGACCTGCGGGAGTTCGGTGACTACGAGGCCAAGCTGAAGGTCTTCGCCGAGTGCACGATCACCGAGCTGCTCAAGGACGGCGACCGGATCGCCGGGGCGTTCGGGTACTGGCGGGAAAGCGGCCGGTTCATCCTGTTCGAGACGCCGGCGGTGGTGCTCGCGACCGGCGGCATCGGCAAGTCGTTCAAGGTCACCTCGAACTCGTGGGAGTACACCGGTGACGGGCACGCGCTCGCGCTGCGCGCGGGGGCCGATCTGATCAACATGGAGTTCGTCCAGTTCCACCCGACCGGCATGGTGTGGCCGCCGAGCGTCAAGGGCATCCTGGTCACCGAGGGGGTGCGCGGGGACGGCGGCGTGCTGAAGAACTCCGACGGCAAGCGGTTCATGTTCGACTACGTGCCGGACGTGTTCAAGGGCCAGTACGCCGACTCCGAGGACGAGGCCGACCGCTGGTACACCGACCAGGAGAACAACCGCCGCACACCGGACCTGCTGCCGCGCGACGAGGTGGCGCGGGCGATCAACTCGGAGGTCAAGGCCGGGCGCGGCTCCCCGCACGGAGGCGTGTTCCTGGACATCGCCAGCCGGATGAGCGCGGAGGAGATCCGCCGCCGGCTGCCGTCGATGTACCACCAGTTCAAGGAACTGGCCGATGTGGACATCACCGCCGAGGCGATGGAGGTCGGCCCGACCTGCCACTACGTGATGGGTGGCATCGAGGTCGACCCGGACACCGCGGCCTCCAGCGTGCGCGGGCTGTTCGCCGCGGGGGAGTGCTCCGGTGGGATGCACGGGTCGAACCGGCTGGGCGGCAACTCGTTGTCCGATCTGCTGGTGTTCGGCCGGCGGGCGGGTCTCGGCGCCGCGTCCTACGTGGAGGGTCTGGAATCCCGCCCGTCGGTGCGGGAGTCCGATGTGGACCAGGCGGCCCGCACCGCGCTGGTGCCCTTCGACCCGCCCGCGGAAGGGGTCGAGGAGAACCCCTACACGCTGCACAGCGAACTGCAGCAGTCGATGAACGACCTGGTCGGCATCATCCGCAAGTCCGAGGAGATCGAGCGGGCGCTGGCGAAGCTGGACGAGATCAAGAAGCGGATCCGCAACGTCACCGTCGAGGGGCACCGGCAGTTCAACCCGGGCTGGCACCTGGCGGTGGACCTGCGCAACATGCTGCTGGTGAGCGAATGCGTGGCGCGCGCGGCGCTGATGCGCACCGAGAGCCGTGGCGGGCACACCCGGGACGACTACCCCCAGATGGACTCCCGCTGGCGCAACACGCTGCTGGTGTGCAGCGCCTCCGGGGACGATCCGCTGGCCCTGCACGTCACCGTCACACCGAAGGACCAGCAGCCGATGCGGCCCGACCTGCTGGAGCTGTTCGAGCTGAGCGAGCTGGAGAAGTACTACACCGAAGACGAGCTGACCGGGCACCCGGGGAGGCAGTCGTGAGCTACAAGGCGTCGTTCCGGGTCTGGCGCGGTGACGCGTCCGGCGGCGGGCTGCAGGACTTCACCGTCGAGGTCAACGAGGGCGAGGTCGTGCTCGACATCATCCACCGGCTGCAGGCCACGCAGTGCTCCGACCTGGCGGTGCGGTGGAACTGCAAGGCGGGCAAGTGCGGCTCGTGCTCCGCGGAGATCAACGGGCGGCCCCGGCTGCTGTGCATGACGCGGATGTCGGTGTTCGCCGAGGACGAGGTCGTCACCGTCACGCCGATGCGGACGTTCCCGGTGATCCGCGATCTGGTCACCGACGTGTCGTTCAACTACACCAAGGCGCGCGAGATCCCCGCGTTCACGCCGCCGCCGGGCCTGAAGCCGGGCGAGTACCGGATGAAGCAGGCCGACGTGGAACGGTCGCAGGAGTTCCGCAAGTGCATCGAGTGCTACCTGTGCCAGAACACCTGCCACGTCATCCGCGACCACGAGGAGAACAAGGAGCACTTCGCCGGGCCGCGGTACCTGATGCGGATCGCCGAGCTGGAGATGCACCCGCTCGACGTGGCCGACCGCCGCCCGGCCGCGCAGGCCGAGCACGGGCTGGGCTACTGCAACATCACCAAGTGCTGCACGGAGGTCTGCCCGGAGAACATCCACATCACCGACAACGCGCTGATCCCGATGAAGGAGCGCGTGGCGGACCGCCGGTACGACCCGGTGGTGTGGCTGGGCAGCAAGATCTTCCGGCGGAAGGCGGAGTAGCGGGCCGTCACGGGGACACCATCGCGTCCACGGTCTCCGGCGCGAGCATCTCGTCCGCGACGATCCCCGCGACGCCGGTGAGCGTGGTGTTCACGCCGACCGCGCACGGCCCGATGTCAAGGCTGTCCAGCGAGCTGGTGTGCGCGTGGGACAGCACCACCTCGCGCAGGCCCGCCAGGAACGGCGGCAGCACCCCGATCGCGCCGCCGACCCGCACGTACCTCGGGTTGACGATGGTCACCACGGTCGCCAGGACGGTCCCCACCAGCCGCCCGGCCTCCCGCGTCACCCGGACCGCCTCGGCCTCACCCGCGCGGACCCGGCGCAGCACGTCGCCGGAGGTGCGCACCCCGGTCGGGCGCAGCGTGCGGATGACCGCCTGCCCGCTGGCGATCGCCGACACGCAGCCCCGTCGCCCGCAGTCGCACCGCAGCTCGGACCCCTCGATGCGGATGTGCCCCACCTCGCCGGCGCACCCGGTCTCCCCGCGGTGCACCCGCCCGGAGATCACCATCCCGGCGCCGATACCGGTGCCGACCTTCACCCCGACCAGCGCGGCCCGGGGCCGGTTCATCTCGCAGTACGCGCCGAACGCCAGCGCGTTCGCGTCGTTGTCCAGGAACACCGGCACCGACAGCGTGTCCGCGAAGGGGTCGCGCAGCCGAACGCCGCGCCAGTCCGGCATCGACGGCGGGGCGATCGTGGTGCCCGCCTCGTAGTCGATCTGCCCGGGCACGCTCAGCCCGACGGCGCACAGGCTGTCCGCGCGGCCCGACCCGGCGAGCAGTTCGCGGCCGGCCGACAGCAGGAACGACAGGGTGTCCTCCGGCCGGTGCCCGGCCGGCAGCGCGCGGTGGGTCTGCCCGAACACCGTGCCGCGCAGGTCGGCAACCGCGATCGTGGCGTGCCGCTGGCCGATGTCGGCCACCAGCGCGGTGCGGCCCACGTCGTTGGCCGCCAGTACCTCGGCCGGACGGCCGCCGCTGGACGCGCGGTGGCCCTCCTGCCGGAGCAGTCCCAGTCGCTGCAGCACATCGAGGCGCTCGACCAGTGTTGCGCGGGACAGGCCGATCCGGTCCTGCAGTTGCTGCCGCGTCAGCGGTCCCTCGCTGCGCAGGATCGCGAGGATGTGGCCCGCCGAGGTGGGCGTGCCGGTGCGTGCCGGGGGCATGTTGACAGGATCTCCCGCGAGGACTTATGTTCAGCGCCCAGACAGAAGTGTAGACGACGACAGGGGTGGAACTGAATGCGCGCGGCCCGCCCGATCGGCAGCGGCCCCACCCGTCGTACCGTCCTGCGGGGGCTCTTCCTGGCCGGCGCCGCCTCGATGGCGGCCGGCTGCGTCGGCTTCGCGACGACGGGCGGCGGCGGGATGGTCTTCCTGTCCACGCAGTTCCGCCCGGTCGCCGAGGCCGAGCGTTTCCGCGGGTTCCTGACGCGGACGTTCCCGGGCGCGGTCAGCTACGTCACCATCGAGGAAGGCCCGTTCGCCAGCCAGGTGCAGAGCCAGGTCGGCGCCGGCCGCACCCAGGTCGGTCTGCTCGGCGGCTCGCACAGCGACCTCGCGCCGCTCGCCGGGACGTACCTGGAGGACGTCTCCGGAGTGCCCGCAGGCCACGGCTACCCGGCGGAGTACCTGGCGCTCGCCAAGGCCGGTACCGCCCAGTCCTGGTACGTCCCGTGGGCGCAGGCCAGCTTCGTGCTCGCCGCGCACGAGGACGCCCTGCAGCACCTGCCCTCCGGCGCGGACCCGGACACGCTGACCTACGACCAGTTCCTGGACTGGGCCATCGCCGCCCGCCGGGCCAACGGCAACCGGCCGATGCTCGGCCTGCCGTGCGGCCCGAAGGGGCTCATCCACCGCTTCCTGCAGGGCTACCTGCTGCCCTCGTTCACCGGCGGCCAGATCACCACCTTCCGCTCGCCGGAGGCGGTCACCGCCTGGCGGTACCTCAAGGAGCTGTGGGCCAACACCAGCCCGTCCAGCACCACCTACGACTTCATGCAGGAGCCGCTGCAGTCCGGTGCGGTGCGCATCGGCTGGGACCACGTCGCGCGCCTGGTGTCCGCGCCGGGCACCGAGCCGCAGCGGTGGCGCATGCTGCCCGCGCCGCGCGGTCCGCACGGCCTCGGCTACATGGCCGTCGTGCTCGGCCTCGCCATCCCGAAGGGCAGCACCGACCGCCGCCAGGCCGAGCAGGTGATCGCCGCGCTGTCCACCCCGCAGGCGCAGGTCGAGCTGCTGCGGTCGAACGGGTTCTTCCCCGTGGTCGATGCGCCGATCCCGGACGACCTGCCGCCCGCCCTGCAGCTGGAGGCCGGTGCGGTGCAGCGCCAGCGGGACGCGCCGGGCGCGATCCTGTCGCTGCTGCCGGTCGGCCTGGGCACCCGCGAGGGCGAGGTCACCAAGGCGTTCAAGGACTCCTTCCGGGCGATCGTCCTGGAGGGTGCCGACATCCGGTCCACACTGGACAACCAGGCGAGGGTGCTGCAGAAGGTGTTCGACGACCTGAAGGTGCCGTGCTGGGCGCCCGACCCACCGGCACAGCGTTGCGAGGTGGCCTGACATGGCGGTGGCCACCATCCGTGCGGGGAGCAGGCGCCGCCGGGCCGGGTCGCCCTGGCTGCTGCTCGCGCCGTCGATCGTGTTCATGCTGGCGCTGTTCGGCTGGCCGGTGGTGCAGGCGCTGATCTCGGCGTTCACCGACGGCTCCGGCTTCACGCTCGCCGCGTGGGAGCGCCTCTTCGGCGACCCGTACTTCCTCAAGGCCCTGCGCAACACCCTGCTGCTCATCGTCATCGTGGTGCCGGTGCAGCTCGTGCTGGCGGTGGCGATGGCACTGCTCGTGCAGGCCCGGCCGAAGTTCCTGTCCGGCCACTTCTACCTGTGGACCGTCCCGCTCGCGGTGTCCGAGCTGGCCGCCGGGCTGGTGTGGCTGTCGGTGTTCGACAACCGCGGCTACCTGAACTCGCTGCTGGTGTCGTGGGGCCTGTCCGACACCGGCGTGCAGTGGCTGAACTACACCCACACCGGGACGATGCTGCTGGCCGTGGTGATCGCCGAGGTCTGGCGCGCCACCTCGCTGGTGTTCGTGATCGTCGTCGCCGGCATCCAGATGGTGCCCAAGGACTTCGACGAGGCCGCCCAGGTACTCGGGGCGAGCGCGTGGCAGCGGCTGTGGCACGTGACGCTGCCGCAGCTCAAGCCGAGCCTGCAGGTCGCGCTGATCCTGCGGACGATCCTCGCGTTGCAGGCCTTCGCGGTCGCGCAGGCGCTGACCGGCCGCGATTTCCCGCTGCTCGTCGGCGAGACCTACCAGTGGTACGTCAACCTGCAGAACCCGGCCGTGGCCAGCGCCGCCGCCCTCGTGGTGCTCGTCCTGTCGCTGGTGACCGCGGTGGTCTACCTGCGCACCATGCGGCAGCGGGAGGCGGCCGAGTGACCACGACCACCACGACCCTGCCCCCGGTGGACCGGGCGCCGCTGCGCCGTCGTCGCCGTCGCGCGATCGCCGTCCAGGTCGCCTGCATCCTGGTCAGCCTGTTCATGCTCGTGCCGATGATCCTGATCGGGCTGGCCGCGGTGTCCTCGCCGCAGGCACTGCTGGAGTTCCCCAAGCCGCTGATCCCGAGCGACTTCTCCGCCGACACGCTGCTCGCGTTCATCCAGGCCACCGGAACCGTTCCGGCACTGGGCAACTCGCTGCTGACCGGCATCTACACCGTGGTGCTGTCGGTGCTCGTCGGCGCCCCGGCCGGATACGCGCTGGCCCGCCAGGTCTTCCGCGGCAAGGACGCCTACCAGGTGTTCATGCTGCTGGCTCGCGCGCTGCCGATCGTCGTGCTGTCCGTGCCGCTGGCCACGATGTTCCTCAACTCCGGCGTCTACGACACGGTGTTCTCGGTGACGCTGCTGCACACCACGCTCGCCATGCCGACGACCGTGCTGATCAGCGCGAGCATCTTCGTGTCGGTGCCCGCCGACGTCGAGGAAGCCGCCCGGGTGTTCGGCTGCGGCCGGTTCGAGGCGGCGCGCCGGGTGGTGGTCCCGCTCGCGCTGCCCGGCCTCGCCGCGTCCTCGATCTTCACGTTCGTGTTGTCCTGGAACGAGATCCTCGGCGCCGCCGTGATCACGCTCGGGCACCGGACACTGCCGGCTCAGGTGCTGGCCTCGCTCGGGGAGGCGCCGCAGGCGTACCGGTTCGCCGGTGGCTTCGCGCTGATCCTGCCCGCGCTGGTGTTCATCCTCGTGATGCGCCGGTACCTGGTGAACATGTGGGGGACCACGCTGCGATGAGGGAGCACAATGGCTGAGGTCGTCTTGCACGAGCTCGTGAAGACCTACCCGGGCGGCACCACCCGCGCCACCGACGAGGTGTCGCTGCACGTGGCCGACGGCGAGTTCATGGTCCTGCTCGGCCCGTCCGGGTGCGGCAAGACCACGCTGCTGCGGATGGTCGCCGGGCTGGAGACCCCGGATGCGGGCCAGATCGTCATCGGTGGCCGGGACGTCACCTACCTGGAACCGCGGCGGCGCAACCTGTCCATGGTCTTCCAGTCCTACGCGGTGTTCCCGAACAAGAAGGTCGCCGACAACATCGGGTTCGGCCTGCGGGTGCACGGTGTGCCGGCGGACGAGGTGCGCAAGAAGGTCGAGTGGGCGGCGGAACTGCTGCAGCTCACGCCCTACCTGGACCGGTACCCGGCGAAGCTGTCCGGCGGCCAGCGGCAGCGCGTCGCGGTCGCGCGCGCGATCGTGATGGACGCCGACGTGCTGCTGATGGACGAGCCGCTGTCCAACCTGGACGCCCTGCTCCGGCTGTCCTTCCGGGCCGAGCTGAAGAAGCTGGTCAACGAGATCGGCGTGACCACCCTGTACGTGACGCACGACCAGGTCGAGGCGCTGTCGCTGGGGGACCGGGTGGCGGTGATGCGGGACGGGCGGATCGCGCAGTGCGGTGACCCGGTTGCCGTCTACACCGAACCCGCGGACGAGTTCGTGGGCGGGTTCCTCGGCAGCCCGCCGATGAACTTCCTCACCGGGACCGTCACCGGCGACGGGACGCGGATCGATCTCGGCGGCCAGACGCTGCCCATTCCGCGGGCGCTGGAGACCTTCCGCGGCCGGGAACTGCGGCTGGGCATCCGGCCCGAGTCGATCGCCGTGGCCCCGGACGGGGACGGCCTGCGCGGCGAGGTGCAGGTGTTCGAACCGCTGGGCTCCGCCACCCTGCTCACCACGGAGCTGTGTGGCCAGGTGCTGAAGGTGCAGGCACCGGCGAGTTTCCGTGCCGAGCCCGGTCAGACCCTGCGTCTGGGCCTGCCGCCCGAGCAGTGCCGGTGGTACGACCCGGAAACCCAGCTCCTGCTGGCGACGGGGTAGCGGACCGTGACCGTGACCAACCGTGCCGGGGAACCCTCCGGCGGCAGAAGGCCGGCCCGCTACGCCAGGGCCACCCTGGCCGCGCGGGCCGCCCGGGTGCTGCGGGACAACGACACCGGCACCGTGATCACCGCGGCGCCACGGCTCTACCCGCACATGTGGAGCTGGGACGCCGCGTTCATCTCCGTCGGCCTCGCCCGGCTGGACCTGCCGCGCGCGATCGCAGAGCTGGAGACCCTGTTCCGGGCGCAGTGGCGCAACGGCATGGTGCCGCACATCGTCTTCACCGGCGACGAGGACGCCTACTTCCCCGGCCCGGACCGCTGGGGCACCGACGCGGCCGCCGACGGGCCGCGCGGCGTCCGCACCTCCGGGATCTGCCAGCCGCCGGTGCACGCGATCGCCGTGCAGCGGATCCTCGAGGTCGCCCGCGCCTCCGGACCGCAGGAGCGGGCCGAGGCGGAACGGTTCGGCCGGTCGATCTGGCCGGCGCTGTACTCCTGGCACCGCTGGCTGGTCGAGTACCGCACCCCGGGGCACAGCGGCCTGATCGCGATCGTGCACGGCTGGGAGTCCGGAATGGACAATTCGCCGCGGTGGGACCTGCCCTACGCGGCCGTGCGGCCCGGTGCCGAGCTGCCCCCGTACGTGCGCAAGGACGTGCGGATCGTCGGTGATCCGAGTGAGCGGCCGACCGACCAGGAGTACGACCGCTACCTGTGGCTCATCGAGGAGATGCGCCGCGCCGGTTACGACCAGCGGGAGGTCGTCCGCAATTCCAGCTTCCTCGTCGGCGACGTGTTCATCACCGCGCTGTTCGCGGTGTCCTGCGACGTGCTGCTGGAGCTGGGCAGCGAGTTCGGCCGGCCCGCCTCGCAGCTGGCCGATCTGGCGGACTGGGCCTCCCGGGCACGGCACGCGGTGGCGGCGAGCTGCCACCCGGTGTCCGGCATGGCCCGCGACCGCGACCTGCGCGCCAACCGGTGGCTGGACACGCAGACCATCGCCGGGTTCGCGCCGCTGCTGTGCGGGGGAGCGCCGGACGAGGTGCAGCTGCGGCTGCTGTCGCTGCTGGACAGCGACCGCTGGTGCGGGCACCCGGACCTGCTGGCGCCGGTGCCGCCGTCGGTCTCGCCGATGCGGCCCGGCTTCAACCCGCGCCAGTACTGGCGCGGTCCACAGTGGCCGGTCGTCGCCTGGTTGTTCGGGTGGGCGTTCGAACGCCGCGGATGGCACGAGCGCGCGCGCGAGCTGCGGGCGGCCGGGCTGCGCCTGACCGGCGACGGTGCGTTCGGGGAGTACTACGAACCGTTCACCGGCGAGCCGCTCGGCAGCACCGACCAGTCCTGGACCGCGGCGGTCGTGCTCGACTGGCTCTGCGACGACGACGGCTGACGCCGGTCACCAGACGCTGCCGGTACCACCGAGCTCGAGGCGGCCGTCGCGCATCTCGAACACGGCGCCGTCGGTGAGGTTGCGCGGCAACGGCGCGTCACGGGGCCGCCAGAGGCTCACCGGCATGGGTGTGGACCAGACCTCGTTCCGCCCGTCGACCCGGAACCCGAGCGAGATCTCGTAGGTGCCCGAGCTGACCGACGCCAGCGCCACGTGGAAGCGCTCGACGCCGCCGGGCTCGATCACCCTGGACAGCGCGTAGTCCCGTTGTTCCCCGGCTCGCGCGCCGAGCACCACCGCGTACACCTCCGCAGCCGGCCGCATCGCCGGCAGCCGGAGGTGGTGGTCGTAGGAGAACCCGGACTCGTCGAGCCAGAGCGGATCCGACCCGAGTTCCGTGCGGGCGATCTCGCGGATCTCCCCGTCGGGAGTCTCGTAGGTGCCTTCGACGACGACCCGCACCGGCAGCCGGTCCAGCGGCGGGCCGAGGCTGAGCCAGTGGTGCGCGATCGGCGGCCGGTCCCGCTCGGCGTCGGAGAGCAGGACCCGGTACTCCGGTGACCGGCGGGCCGCGTCGTCCCCGTCCCGGCCGCGCCCGGCGAGCGCGTCGAGGAGTTCCCGTCGGCGCCGCCGCAGTTCGCTGATCCTGGCGGCGGTGGTGGAGGCCGGTTCGAGGGTGAGCACGGTGCTGGTCGCGCCCGGACCGACCACCGGTGCGGTGCCGGTGGCGCGGTCTTCGAAGAGATCCGGCAGGAGCGGATCGGCGAGCCGCAGCCGTATCTGCCGGGCCGGGCCCCATCCGGTGTTGCGCACCTGCACGGTCAGCGCACCCCCGACGACCCGCTGGTCGAGCGACAGCACCGGCGTCCGGTCCAGGGTGAACGCCGCCACCCGTACCGCGAAGGCGTCCAGGACGGCGGTGGCGTCACCCCGGTTGACGAACTTGCAATCGATCGAGCCCACCGCGAACCGCTGTCCGGCCACTTCGAACCCGGCGGGCTCCGCCGGTTCGGACAGCGCCGGGTCGAGCGAGGTGCTGACGAGCGAGACCGCCGATCGCTTGAGCGTCGGGCGCAGCCGGACGAGGGCGGTGAGCACGAAACCGGCGAACCCCAGCACCACGGCCAGCACCGCCAGCCAGAACACCTTCGAGACGATCGAGTCGACCACCGCGAACGTGTCGCTCGACTGGAGCGGGGTCAGCACCGGCAGGCCGAGCACCTGCTCGTAGATCAGGTAGAGGATCAGCGCCGTCAGCCCGGCGAGGGTGAGCGGCGTCCGCAACCGGCCGGCGATCCGGACGAGCGTCTCGAGGTGGTTCCCCTCCATGATCCGATGCTATCGGCGGATCGGGCGCGCACGGGGGCGAACAGCAGAACGGGGGCGCGGCGACCGCTCGCCACGCCCCCGTTCCCGCGCGGGATCAGGCCACGCCCACGACGTCCTCGGTGGCCGGCGGGCGTTCGGTCTCCACGTGCTTCTTGCTGCGCCGCTGTCGGCGTTCGATGAAGTTGGCCAGCGCGGTGAGCAGCAGGCACAGCGCGATGTAGATCGCCGCGACCACGATCGTCGACGGGACGATCGGCCGGCTGAACGCGCCCTGCGAACCGATGTAGCGCGCGTAGTACAGCAGCTCGGGGTAGGTCACCAAGAAGCCCAGCGCGGTGTCCTTGAGCAGCACCACGAGCTGGCTGATGATCGTCGGCAGCATCGAGCGGATCGCCTGCGGGATCAGGACGAGCGTCATCACCTGCGTCTTGCCCATGCCCAGCGCGTAGGCCGCCTCGCTCTGCCCCTTCGGCAGCGCCTGGACACCGGCGCGGAACACCTCCGCGAGCACCGAACCGTTGTAGAGGGTGAGGCCGAGCACCACCGCGGCGAACGGCGGCAGGGTCACGCCCAGGGCCGGGGCGCCGTAGTAGAAGAGGAACATCAGGATCAGCAGCGGAATGGCGCGGAAGAACTCGACGATGAACGTCGAGACGCCCCGGACCCACGCGTGGTCCGACAGCCGGCCGGCGGCGAAGATCGCACCGAACACCAGCGCCAGGACGGCCCCGAGCGCGAACGCCTTGACCGTCGCCAGCAGTGCCGTCACCAGGTCACGCTGGACCTGCGTGTACTGCAGCCACTGCCACTTGCGGGCGGTGAACTGCCCGCTGTCGTAGAAGCGGTAGACGATGTAGGTGAGGATCGCCGCCACGGCCACGATCCCGAGCACCGCCATCAGCCGGTGCCGCACGCGGGCCTTCGGACCGGGAACATCGAACAGGACGTTGCTCATCGCGCCACGCTCCAGCGCCTTTCGAGAGCCCGCTGCGCGAACGACAGGATCGCGACCAGGATGATGAAGCCGAGCGCGACCCACAGCAGGCCGATCAGCTGGTTGTCGCCGCGCTCGGACAGGTACTGGCGGATCGCGCCGGCTTCGGTGACCGAGAACCCGGCGGCGATCGTGGTGTTCTTCAGCATGCCGATCAGCGTGCTCATCAGCGGCGGCACCACCGAGCGGATCGCCTGCGGCAGGACGATCTGGCCGAGGATCTGGCTGAACGTCAGGCCGAGCGCACGGGCGGCCTCGGCCTGCCCGACGGGCACCGTGTTGATGCCCGAGCGCACCACCTCGCAGATGAACGCCGACGTGTAAATGGTCAGCGCCACCACGGCGGCGGTGAAGTAGGACAGCTCGAGGATCTCGAGCAGCGGATAGGCGAACACGAGGAACACGAAGACCAGCGTCAGCGGTGTGTTCCGCAGCAGCGTCACGTAGGTGGCGCCGATGGCGCGGAACACCGGCACCGGGCTGACCCGCAGACCGGCCAGGAACGTGCCGAAGATCAGGCTGGCCACCCCTGAGATCAGGAACAGCTTGATCGTGGTCCAGAAGAACGGACCGTAGAGGTCCAGGTTGTCGAGCAGGACGTCCATCGAGCCTTCCCCGCCGCGGTTGGTGAATGGGTGCACAGGGAGTGGCCGGTGAGCGCGAGCGCGCTCACCGGCCACAACGGATGGTCAGTAACGCTGGATCGCCGGCGGCTGAGAAGGCGAACCCGACTTGCCCAGGGTGGCGTCGTAGATCTTCTGCCACGTGCCGTTGTCGATGGCGGCCTGGAGCAGGTCGTTCACCTTGCCGCGCAGGGCGGCGTCGTCGCGGTTCAGGCCGATGCCGTAGGGCTCCTGCGAGAACGTCTTGCCGACGACCTTGAGGTTGTCCGGGTCCTGCGAGGCGTAGCCCTTGAGGATCGCGTCGTCGGTGGTGAGGGCGTCGACCTCCTTGGTCAGCAGCTTGTCCACGCACTGCGAGTACTTCTGGAACTCGACGATGTTGCCGGGCTCGGTGAGCTGCTGGTCACGCACGCGCTGGATCGGGGTGGACCCGGTGATCGAGCAGACCTTCTTGCCCTTCAGGGTCTCCGGACCGGTGATCGAGCTGTCGTCCTTGCGCACCAGGAGGTCCTGGCCGGCCATGAAGTACGGGCCGGCGAAGGAGACCTGCTGCTTGCGCTTGTCGGTGATGGTGTAGGTGCCGACGTAGTAGTCAACGTTGCCGTTGCTGATCGCGGCCTCACGGGCGGCCGAGTCGACCGTGGTGAAGTTGATCTTGCTCTCGTCGAAGCCGAGACCGGCGGCGACCATCTTCGCGATCTCGATGTCGAAACCCTGGAACTTGCCCGTCGTGGGGTCCTTCAGGCCCATCCCCGGCTGGTCGTCCTTCACGCCGATGGTCAGCTTGCCGGCGCCCTTGATCCGGGCGAAGGTCGGCGAACCGGCCACGTCGACGTTCTGCGCGACGGTGTAGGTCGGCAGCGCGGCGGCGTTCGAGCCGGTGTCGCCGGTGCCGGAGCCGGAGGGGGTGCCCTCCTTGCCGCAGGCGGTCAGCGTCAGGGCGCCGACGAGCAGCCCCGCTGCCAGGGTGCGGATCTTCATCTGGATTCCTGTTCTCCCGGGATCAGGCGGCGCACGCGCCGCGGGAACTGAACTAGTGCGTCAGGATCTTGCCGAGGAAGTCCTTGGCGCGGTCCGACCTCGGCTTGGTGAAGAACTCGTCCGGCGTGGTGTCCTCGACGATCTCGCCGTCGGCCATGAACACCACCCGGTTCGCGGCGCGGCGGGCGAAGCCCATCTCGTGGGTCACCACGAGCATGGTCATGCCCTCGCGGGCCAGCCCGGTCATGGTGTCCAGCACCTCCTGGACCATCTCCGGGTCCAGTGCCGAGGTCGGCTCGTCGAACAGCATCACCTTCGGCTTCATCGCCAGGGCGCGCGCGATCGCCGCCCGCTGCTGCTGACCCCCGGACAGCTGCGCGGGGTACTTCTGCGCCTGGTTCGCGATGCCCACCCGGTCGAGCAGCTCCATCGCCGTCTTGCGCGCCTCGTTCGGCCTGATCCGGCGGACCTTCACCGGCGCGAGCATCACGTTCTCGACGATGGTCTTGTGCGCGAACAGGTTGAACGACTGGAACACCATGCCGACCTCGGCCCGCAGCGCGGCCAGCGCCTTGCCCTCCGCGGGCAGCGGCTGACCGTCCACCGAGATCTCCCCGGAGTCGATCGGCTCCAGCCGGTTGATCGCACGGCACAGCGTGGACTTGCCGGAGCCGGACGGCCCGAGGACCACCACGACCTGGCCCTGCGGCACTTCCAGGTTGATGTCCTTGAGCACGTGCAGGTCGCCGAAGAACTTGTTCACGCCGGCAGCCCTGATCATCGCTGGTGCTGACGTAGCTGTGCTCATCTGCCCTCCATAGCCCGGCTCATGCGGCGATCTAACACCGTGTGGCAACACGGCGCCCGCATATCGCGGCAAACGCAACCCAGGTGTCATCCGTTCTGCCCGTTTTGCTGCGGACGGTGACCCCGGGTGCGGGTAACTGTAGTCAGGCAAGCCGCGCAGCTCGGAGGGGGTCGGTTCACTCGAACGGGGTACCGTCCTGCGCTCGGCTTCGTCGCGCTCGATACTCGGGTGGTGACTGTACGCAACCTCCGCGCGGCGGCCGCCGCGCTCGTGCTCGCCGGGCTGTGCACCCTCGCCGCGCCGGCCCAGGCCGCGCCCGGCTACTCGGTGACCCTCAAGGCCGGCCCGTACCGCACCCAGGCGGACTGCCAGGCGGTGCTGCCGTCCTGGCCCGGCCACGTCTGCACGTTCATCCCGGACCTGCTGCCCGGGCCCATTCCGGAAGGCTGGTACGTCGCGCTCCAGAGGTGACGCGCGCGCGGCCGGGTGAGCCGGGAGCGTTACGCTGGTAGCCGTCATGTCTCGTCCGACCAGCGAACCTACCAGCGAACACGGTGCCCGATGACCGGTGGCAAGACGTTCCAGATCCGCACGTTCGGCTGCCAGATGAACGTGCACGACTCCGAGCGCCTCGCGGGGCAGCTGGAGGAGGCGGGCTACGTTCCGGCAGGCGCCGGTGACGTGCCCGACCTCGTCGTGTTCAACACGTGCGCGGTGCGGGAGAACGCGGACAACAAGCTCTACGGCACCCTCGGGCACCTGCGCCCGGCCAAGGACGCCAACCCGGGCATGCAGATCGCCGTCGGCGGCTGCCTGGCCCAGAAGGACCGCAGCGAGATCGTCCAGCGCGCCCCCTGGGTGGACGTCGTGTTCGGCACCCACAACATCGGCGCGCTGCCGGTGCTGCTGGAACGTGCCCGGCACAACGCCGAAGCCCAGGTGGAGATCCTCGAGTCGCTGGAGACGTTCCCCTCGACGCTGCCCGCCCGCCGGGAGTCGGCCCACTCCGGGTGGGTCTCCATCTCGGTCGGCTGCAACAACACGTGCACGTTCTGCATCGTGCCCGCGCTGCGCGGCAAGGAACGCGACCGGCGGCCGGGCGAGATCCTCGCCGAGGTCGAGGCGCTCGTCGCCGAGGGCGTGCTGGAGGTGACGCTGCTCGGGCAGAACGTCAACTCCTACGGCGTGGAGTTCGGCGAGCGGGACGCGTTCTCCCGGCTGCTGCGCGCCTGCGGCCAGATCGACGGGCTGGAGCGGGTGCGGTTCACCTCGCCGCACCCGGCGGCCTTCACCGACGACGTCATCGACGCGATGGCGCAGACGCCGAACGTCTGCCCGCAGCTGCACATGCCGCTGCAGTCGGGTTCGGACCGGATCCTGCGGGAGATGCGCCGGTCCTACCGGTCCAGCCGGTTCCTGTCCATTCTGGACAAGGTGCGGGACCGCATCCCGGACGCGGCGATCACCACCGACATCATCGTCGGGTTCCCCGGCGAGACCGAAGCGGACTTCCAGGCCACCCTCGACGTGGTGCGCCAGGCGCGGTTCTCCAGCGCGTTCACCTTCCAGTACTCCAAGCGGCCCGGCACCCCGGCCGCGGAGATGCCGGACCAGCTGCCCAAGCAGGTCGTGCAGGAGCGTTACGACCGGCTGGTCGAGCTGGTCAACGAGATCGCCTGGGAAGAGAACCGCAAGCTCGTCGGCCGCAAGGTCGAGCTCCTGGTCGCCGAGGGCGAAGGCCGCAAGGACACCGAGACCCGGCGGATGAGCGGCCGTGCCCGGGACGGGCGGCTGGTGCACTTCACGCCCACCGGTGATGCGGTCGCGGGATCGGTGCGGCCGGGCGACGTCGTCGAGACGGTGATCACCTACGGCGCGCCGCACCACCTCGTCGCCGACGGCGACGTGCTCACGCACCGGCGCACCCGCGCCGGGGACAACGTGGAGGCGGGCCGCCGGCCCAAGACCGGCGGGGTGAGCCTCGGCCTGCCCGCGTTCGGCCGCCCGGCGCCGCAGCCGGTGACGACGGGCGGGTGCGGCCTGTGACCGACGACTACGACCGGCTCGCCGCGGACGTCGATCACGCCGTGACCAAGGCGTCCCGGACGGTCGAGCTCGGCCGCCGCGGATTCGTCATCGCGGTGCTCGTGTTCGTGCTGCTGGTCGGGCAGCTGCTGCCCTGGGTCGGGGACCACGTCGGCTGGGAGGTGCTGCTCGGCCGTGGCGGCGGCATCCCGCAGCTGTTCGCCACCACGTCCACCGTGATCGGTGTGCTGGCCTCGGCGCTGACCCTGATGACCCGCCGCTGGTGGCTGGCGTGGGTGTGCGCGATGGGCGGCTGGTTCGCCTCCGTCGACGGGCTGCTCGCGATCTGGTCGCAGCAGTCATCGGTGGCCAACGGCGCCACCGGCCGCGGGCCCGGGATCGGCATGATCATCGCCCTGATCGCGATGATCCTGCTGGCCGCCCAGTGGATGCGCACCGCCTGGTCCCGCACCTGAGGCGAACCGCGGCGCCAGGGACCGCGCGAGCCGGCGGAACAGCGCCACGTCCGGGTTCCGGTCACCGGCCCGGGTGGCGAGCACGCTGTGGTCCCACGGCGCGTCCACCACGGGCACGCACACCGTCCCGGGCCAGCGGTAGAAGCGCGCGAACGAGCTGAGCGCGGAGCCCGCACCGCGGCCCGCGGCCACGCTCATCAGGACTTCCTGCGGGGTGACCGCGTGGTCCGGCCCCGGCCGCGGGGCCTCCCCGCCGCGGGCGGGCGTGAAGTACAGGTAGTCGGTGAACGGCCGCGGGGTGTGCCGCGGCAGCGCGACGAACGGCAGGTCCAGGACGTCGGCGAGGCGCAGTTCGCCGGCCGCGGCGAGCTCGGAGCGCGCCGGGATGACGACGATGCGGGCCTCGGTGGTGAGCACGTCGACGGCGATCCGCTCGTCGGTCACCGCGGGGCGTACGAACGCCACATCGACGCGGTGCTCCAGCAGTGCGCTGGTGTGCTCGGTGAAGGTGAGCGCCTCCAGGGTCAGCTGCACGTGCGGGCGCAGGTGCCGGAAGGCGGAGATGGCGGCCGGGGTCAGCTCGGCCGAGCCGTGCCCCATGACGCCGACGCGCAGCACGTCGGCGTCCGTGGCGAGGCCGGCGATGTCCTCGACCGCAGCGTTGGTGGCGTCGACCAGGCCGCGGGCGTGACCGAGGAAGCGGTGCCCGGCGGGCGTGAGCCGCACCGGCGACCGGTCGAACAGGGCGACCCCGAGCTCGCGTTCGAGCTGCTGGATGTGGGCGGTCACCGCGGCCGGGGACAGGAACAGGCGTGCCGCGGCCCGGCCGAAGTGCCCTTCCTCGGCCACCGCCAGGAAGGACGAGAGGCGGCGCAGATCCACTCCCCGACGGTAGGCCGGGGCACGGCGTTCGCCAAGGTGATCCGTGGCATCCCCGGCGGGGGCGGAGCGTTCGGAATTCGTGAACGATCTGGTTCGTGCGCGCCCGGGTGGGTTACAACCCGGGTATGACGGAGAGTGCCGTGCTGCCCGCGACCCGGCCGATGTGGCCGCGGGCGGCCTGGTTGATCACGGCGGCGGGGTGGGGGGCGAACCAGTTCTCGCCGATGCTGGGTGCCTACCGCCGCGAGCTGGGCCTGTCCGCGGCGACGGTGACGGGGCTCTTCGCGATCTACGTCCTCGGCCTGGTGCCCGGCCTGCTGCTCGGCGGGCCGGGCGCCGACCGCTACGGGCGGCGGGCGGTCGTGCTCGGCGCGGTGGCGCTGTCGGTGCTGGCGACGGGCGCGCTGCTGCTCGGCGAAGTGGGTGTGCCGTGGCTGGGGGTGGGGCGGTTCGCGTCCGGGTTCGCGATGGGTGCGGTGCTCGCGGCGGGCAGTGCGTGGGTGAAGGAGCTGTCCCATCCGCCCCACGACGACGCCCCGGAGGGCACCGGCGCGCGGCGGGCGAGCCTGTTCCTGTCCGCCGGGTTCGGCCTCGGCGGCCTGGTCGCGGCACTGATCGCGCAGTGGGCGCCGCTGGATGTGGCCTACCTGCCGCACCTCGTGCTGTCCACGGTCGCGCTGGTCGCCGCGGTGCGGGTGCCAGAAACCGCACCGCGGGTGGTGCCGGGCAAGCGGGTGACCGGGATCCGCGACCCGCGGTTCCGGCGGATGGTCGTGCCGGTGGCGCCGTGGGTGTTCGCCGCACCCGCGACCGGGTTCGCCGTGTTGCCGTCGGTCGTGGAGAGGCGTCTCGGCGGGGCGGAGACCGTGTTCGCCGGGGTGGCGATCGCCGTCGTGCTCGGTGCCGGGCTGCTGATCCAGCCGGTCGGCCGGCGGCTCGCGGCGCGCGCGGTGCTGCTGCCCGCGCTGATCGGCCTGGCGGCGATCGGGTTCGGCATGCTGCTCGGCACCGCGGCCGCGGTCACGGGCGGGCCTGCGTTCGCGTTGCTCGCCGACGCGGTGCTCGGGTGCGGATACGGCTTGTGCGTGACCTTCGGGCTGACCGAGATCGCCCGGATCGCCCCGCCGGAGGGCCTCGCGCGGCTGTCGGCGGTGTGGTGGGCGCTGACCTACATCGGGTTCTGCGCGCCGTACGTGTTCGCGCTGCTGACGAAGGTGACGACACCGCCGGTCATCCTCGGCGCGGCGGCGGTGCTGGCGTTCCTGACCGGCGCCGGCGTGGCGCTACGGCACCGGACCGCATCGTCCTGACGCGAGCACATCACCCGAGCCGCCGCCACAAGCAGCAAACACCCCGCCACAAGCGGCAAACACCCCGCCACGAGGGGCAAACACCCCGCCACGAGCGGCGAACACGCCGCGACGAGCGGCAAACACGCCGCGGCCGTCGTGTTGGCTGCTCCGGGCGGCGTGTTTGCCGTTGCGGGCCGCGTGTTTGCCGTTGGGGGCGGTGAGTTGGCGGTTGCGGGCGGTGAGTTTGCCGTTGCGGGACGGGCGGCGTCGCCCGGCCAGCCCTGACCGTGAATCGAGGCGCCACCCGCACTGGAACCGAAGGCGGCGTTCACCGCGCTCGCCGGGTCTTACCGCGAGGGGTGAGCGAGCGGCCCCTCCGCACGCAGCGGAGGGGCCGCGAGGCAGCCGGTCGTGGGCTTCGTGGGCTTCAGCGGTCCGCGACCGCCTGCTCGGCCGCGCGCATCCATTCGCGCCATTGCGCCGCCTGCTCCTCGGCCTTCTTCGCGCGACGCTCGTCCCCGGCGGCGCGGGCCTTGGCCGCCTGCGCCTCGAACTGCTCGACCCGCTCGCGGAACTGCGCGGCGCGCGCCTGCGCTTCCGGGTCGCTGCGGCGCCACTGGCTGTCCTCGACCTCGCGGACGCGGTCCTGCACGGCCTTCAGCCGGCCGTCCAGCTCGCGGATCCGTTCCCGCGGCACCTTGCCGATCTCGTCCCACTGCTCCTGGATGCGCCGCAGCTGCGCCTTCGCCGCGTCCAGGTTCACCCCCGGGTCGATCTTCTCGGCCTCGGCGAGCAGTTCCTCCTTGCGCGTGGCGTTCGCGGCGAACTCGGCGTCACGCTCGGAGAAGATCGCCGACCGGCGGGAGAAGAACGCGTCCTGCGCGCCGCGGAAGCGCTGCCACAAGGCGTCGTCGGCCTCCTTGGGCGCCCGGCCCGCGGCCTTCCACTCCGCCATGAGCTCCTTGTACCGGGCGGCGGTCGGGCCCCAGTCGGTCGAGTCGGCCAGCGCCTCGGCCTCGGCGATCAGCTCTTCCTTGCGGGCCTTGGCTGCCGCCCGCTGCTTGTCCAGTTCGGCGAAGTGCGAGCCGCGGCGCCGGTTGAACGCCTCGCGTGCCTTGGAGAAGCGCTTCCACAGCTCGTCGTCGGTCTTGCGGTCGACGCCCTTGATCGTCTTCCACTCGTCCAGGATCGCGCGCAGCCGGTCACCCGCGGCCTTCCACTGCACCGATTCGGCGGCGATTTGCTCGGCCTCCTCGGCGAGCGCCTGCTTGCGCCCCACCGCGGCCGCCCTGGCCTCCTCGCGCTCCTGCTTCGCGGCGGCGAGCGCGGTCTCGGCGTGCGCCACGATCTGGTCGATCCGCGCCGACAGCGCCCCGAGGTCACCGACGACCGCGGCGGTCGGCAGGCTGTCCCGCAGCTGGGTGGCGGTGGCGAGCGCGTGCTTGGGATCGCCGGCACCGGACGACAGGCGCGTGCCGAGCAGTTCCACCTCGGTCCGCAGGTCGTCGAAGCGGCGCGCGTAGTGCAGCAGCCCTTCCTCCGGCGAACCGGCCTGCCACACCCCGACGGCGCGTTCCCCGTCCGCGGTCCGCACGTAGACGTTGCCCTCGTCGTCCACCCGCCCCCACCGCGCGGGGTGCGGCTCGGCCGGCGGGACCGGCACGCCGTGAGCGGTGGCGGGCGTGTGACCGTGGGGCACCTGGTGGGGCGCCGGGGTGCCGGTGTTCTCGTCGGACATCGCAGGCTCCTTATCGCCTGTCGGCCCGCCTGGTGGCGGGCGCCCCGCGGGCGCGCGGGGCCGGGTCATGCTGGTATCGATCCTCTGGCCGCATTCAAGCAGTTCAGCGCCGCTCGTGGTACTCGGTTGGCGAGTCGGAGCGGGTGATTCTACTTCCGGGCCGCGTGGGGTCGCTGTGATCGCTCGACTCGCTGCGCTCCGTGTCCACCGGCTGCTCGCCGGTGGCTGCCGGTAACCTCGACGGGTGTGATCGTGCAAGCCGTGGTGGTACCGCAGCCCCCGCTGCTCGTGCCCGCTCTGTCACCGGGTGCGAGCGCCGACCTGGAGTCCCTGCGTGCGGCGTGCCGCGCCGCGGTGCGGCGGCTCGCCGCCGTCACCCGGGAGTGGATCGCGGTCGGCGCCGGGCTTCACGAACGGGTGGTCGAGCCGGGCGTCTCCGGCTCGTTCCGGGGCTACGGGGTGGACGTTGCGGTCGCGTTGTCCGCCGGTCCCGTCAGCCCGGCCGAGCTTCCGCTGCCTGCCCTCGTCGCGGGCTGGCTGCGTGAGCAGGCGGCGGCGGACTCCGTCCGGGTGCACCTGGTGGACGGTGACCCGGCCGAGTGCGAACGCCTCGGCAAGCAGCTGGCCCACGGTGAGCGGACCGGCCTGCTGGTCCTCGGTGACGGCTCGAACCGGCACGGCCCGAAATCCCCCGGCAGCGAGGACGAGCGCGCCCCCGGCTTCGACGACACCGTCGCCCGCGCCCTGGCCACCGGGGACACGGCCGCGCTGCGGGCGCTCGACCCGGACCTGGCGGCGGAGCTGGGCGCCGGCGGCCGGGCACCGTGGCAGGTCCTGGCCGGCACCGGCGACGACTGGCGCGCCGAGCTGCTCTACTCCGCGGCGCCGTTCGGTGTCGGTTACCACGTCGCGGTGTGGGAGCGCGGGTGAACCCGATCGCCGTCGTCGGCCCCACCGCGACCGGCAAGTCCGAGCTCGCCATCACGATCGCCCGGGCGGTCGGCGGTGAGGTGGTCAACGCCGACGCGCTCCAGCTCTACCGCGGCATGGACATCGGCACCGCGAAGGTGCCCGAGGCGGAGCGCTGCGGCATCACCCACCACCTGCTCGACGTCCTCGAGGTCACCGAGACGGCTTCGGTCGCGGCCTACCAGCGCGACGCGCGGGCCGTCATCGAACGCCTGCTGGCCGAGGGCACGGTCCCGGTGCTGGCCGGCGGTTCCGGTCTGTACGTGCAGGCCGTGCTCGACGACCTGCGCTTCCCGGGCACCGACCCCTCGGTGCGGGCGCGGCTGGAGGCCGAAGCGGCCGAGGTCGGCGCCCCGGTCCTGCACGCGCGGCTGAGCAGCCTCGACCCCGCCGCGGCCACCGCGATCCTGCCCAGCAACACCCGCCGGATCGTCCGGGCACTGGAGGTCATCGAGATCACCGGGCAGCCGTTCTCGGCGAACCTGCCCGAACCCGGCCCGGCACGCTACGGCACCCTGCTGATCGGCATCGACCGGGACACCGCGGACCTGGACCGCCGGGTCGAGGTGCGCGTGGACCGCATGTTCGCGGCGGGCCTGGTCGCCGAGGTGGAGTCGCTGCTGGAGCGGGGCCTGCGGGAGGGCAGGACCGCCTCCCGGGCGCTGGGGTACCAGCAGGTGCTGGCCGAGCTGGACGGCGGCCGGGACTTCGCGGCCGCGGCCGAGGCCACCAAGCAGGCGACGCGCCGATTCGTTCGCAGGCAACGATCCTGGTTCCGTCGCGACGCCCGGATCCGGTGGTTCGACGGCGCGGACCCGGACGTGGCCGCGCGAGTGCTCTCCGTGCTGGCCCAGTAGTCTGAGCGTGTGGCAATCGAGTTCCTCAAGGGGCATGGCACCCAGAACGACTTCGTGGTGCTCCCGGACCCCGACGGGCGGCTGGACCTGACAGCCGGGCGGGTCGCCGCGTTGTGCGACCGGCAGCGCGGGCTCGGTGCCGACGGCGTCCTGCGGGTGGTTCGCCGGGACGCGGTGGACGCCCCGGCCGCGGCCGGCTCGGCGGGGGAGTGGTTCATGGACTACCGCAATGCGGACGGGTCCATCGCCGAGATGTGCGGCAACGGGACGCGCGTCTTCGCGCGCTACCTCGTCGAGACGGGGCTGGTGTCCGGGCGGGAGTTCGTGATCGGCACGCGGGCCGGCGACCGGCCGGTGGTGGTGCATCCCGATCTGTCGGTGACCGTGCAGATGGGCCCGGCCTCGATCACCGGTGCGTCGGTCGCCATCGTGGACGGGCACGACTTCTCCGGCGTCGCGGTGGACGTGGGCAACCCGCACCTCGTGTCCATTGTGGATGACGACATCGACGAGCTGGACCTGACCCGTGCGCCGCGCTACGACAGCGATTTCTTCCCGGACGGGGTCAACCTCGAGTTCGTCAACCCGCTCGGCGAGCAGCGCCTGAAGATGCGCGTCTACGAGCGCGGCGTGGGCGAGACGCGGGCGTGCGGCACCGGCACGGTGGCGGCCGTCGCGGCCGCGCTGCACCTGGCCGGCACCGACACCGGGAAGTCCACTGTGGACGTGCCTGGTGGCCGGGTCGAGGTCACCGTGGAGCGGGGGGCGTCGACGCTGACCGGGCCGGCGGAGTTCGTGGCCCGGGGTGAGCTGGATCCGGCGTGGTGGGAGCAGGCGGGCTGACCGGCAGGTCCCGCATCCGCCGCAACGGCGACAGCAGCACCGGCAGCATCGACACCGCCATCAGGGCGCACCCGGCCCACACCGTGGGCCGGACCCCGATCGCCCCGCCCAGCGCGCCGCCGGCCAGGCCGCCCAGCGGCATCGTGCCCCACACGACGAACCGCACGGTCGCGTTCATGCGGCCGAGCAGCCGGTCCGGGCAGATGGCCTGCCGGTAGCTGACCTGGGCGACGTTGTAGACGACGATGCCGTACCCGGCCGCGACCAGGCCCAGCACGCCCAGCGCCACCGACCACCCCGGCCGCGCGAGCGGCAGCAGCAGTTGCAGCGGCCAGGTCACCAGCGGCACCAGCCAGATCGCCCTGGCCTGGCCGAGCACCCGCGTCCAGAACCCGGCGGTCAGCGCGCCCAGCACCCCGCCGCCGCTGCCGATGGCCAGCACCAGGCCGACGGCCGACGGGCTCAGGCCCAGGTCCCGGGTGAGGAACAGGACCTGCATGGAGATCACGACGGTGCCGGCGAAGTTGCCGCCCGAGGTGCACAGCACGATGGCGCGCAGCGGCCGGTTGCCGAACACGAACCGCAGGCCCTCGGCGATCTGCGTGCGCAGCGGGGTGCCGTCGTGCGGTTCGGGCTCCGGTTCCGGGGTGCGGATGCGCAGCAGGAACAGCGCCGACGCGAGGTAGCCGGCACCGGTCGCGAGCACGGCGTTGGCCGCTCCCGCCAGCTGCACGAGGCCACCGCCGATGCCGGGGCCGGCCACCTGCGCGACCGACTGGCTGGTTTGCAGCTTCGCGTTGCCCTCCAGCAGGCGCTCCCGGCTGACCAGCGACGGCAGGTACGACTGGTAGGAGATGTCGAAGAAGACCGTCCCCACGCTGACCAGCAGGCCCACCACGATGAGCTGGGCCAGCGACAGCGCGCCGGCCCACCACGCCACCGGGACGGTCAGCAGCAGCGCGGCGCGGGCGAAGTCCGCGCGCAGCATCAGCGGCCGACGCCGCATCCGGTCCACCCAGACCCCGGCGGGCAGCCCGATCAGCAGGAACGCGGCGTTCTCCGCCGCGGTGAGCAGGCCCATCTCGCCCGGGGTGGCGGCGAGCACGGTCGCGGCCAGGAGGGGGAGCACGGTCTGCCCGACGAAGGTGCCGGCCTGGCTGACCGTGTCACCCGCCCAGAGCAGCCGGAATCCTGGGTGGAACCAGAGGGAGTCACGTCGGGGCACCCCGATAGGGTGAACGACCGATTGGAATCCGTCAATCACTTGGCGGACTACGCTGAGCCGGTGGGAGACCGCCGCCGCGCCAGCGAGGCCGAAGCCAGTGCGCTGGCCTCGGGAATACGCCTGCGCATCATCCGGTTGACGTTTGCGGAGGCGCTGACGAACAAGGAGATCGCGCAACGTCTGGACCGCGACCCGGCCACCACGCTGCACCACGTGCGCAAGCTGGTCGACACCGGTTTCCTGGCGCCGCAGCCGCCGCGCCGCGGCAACCGCGGCGCGAAGGAGATCCCGTACCGCTCCACCGGCAAGTCCTGGGAGCTGGACGGCACCGGCGACCGCGCCTTGTCCGAGGCGATCCTGGAGGCCTACCTGGCCGAGGTCGCCGAGCTGGACCGCGGCGAGCTGGACCAGTCCCGCCTGGTCATCCGGGTGGATGCGGCGGTCCGGCGCGAGTTCGAACACCGCCTGGCCGGCCTGCTGGACGAGTTCAAGGAGCGCTCCAGCCCGGAGGGAGCCGAGCAATTCGCCGTCTACGTGGCGGTGTACCCCAGCCGCTAAAGGATTCGGACAATCCCGCGACCCGTGGGACCATGGAAGGACGATGACAGAACTGACCTACACCAACCCCGCCCTCGACCCGTCGACGGGCGAGCTGGAGCTGTCCGACCGCGCCTCGCTGCGGCGGGTGGCGGGGCTCTCCACCGAACTGTCGGACATCACCGAGGTCGAGTACCGGAAACTCCGCCTCGAACGCGTGGTGCTGGTGGGCGTGTGGACCGAGGGCACCGCGGAGCAGTCCGAAGCCTCCCTCGCCGAGCTCGCGCGCCTGGCCGAGACCGCGGGCTCCGAGGTGCTCGAAGGACTCGTGCAGCGCCGCTCCAAGCCCGATCCGGCCACCTACATCGGCTCGGGCAAGGTGCGTGAACTGTTCGACATCGTGGTCGCCACGGGCGCCGACACGGTCATCTGCGACGGCGAGCTCTCGCCCGGCCAGCTGCGGCAGCTGGAGGAGCGGCTCAAGGTCAAGGTGATCGACCGGACCGCGCTGATCCTGGACATCTTCGCCCAGCACGCGCGCTCGCGCGAAGGCAAGGCCCAGGTCGAGCTCGCCCAGCTGCAGTACCTCATCCCGCGTCTGCGCGGCTGGGGTGAGTCGCTGTCCCGGCAGGCCGGTGGCCGCGCCGGCGGCGCGAACGGCGGCGTCGGCCTGCGTGGTCCCGGTGAGACGAAGCTGGAGACCGACCGCAGGCGCATCAACAAGCGGGTGGCGAAGCTGCGCCGCGAGATCGCCGCGATGGACACCATCCGGGCCACGAAGCGGGGCCGCAGGGTCGCCAACGAGGTGCCCAGCGTCGCGATCGTCGGCTACACCAACGCCGGCAAGTCCAGCCTGCTCAACGCGATCACCGGCGCCGGTGTCCTGGTGGAGAACGCGCTGTTCGCCACCCTGGACCCGACCACCCGGCGCGCGGCGACCCCGGACGGGCGGACGTTCACGCTGACCGACACGGTCGGGTTCGTCCGGCACCTGCCGCACCAGCTGGTCGACGCGTTCCGCTCGACGCTGGACGAGACCGCCGACGCGGACCTGCTGCTGCACGTGGTGGACGGGTCCGACCCGGCACCGGAGGAGCAGGTCAACGCGGTGCGCCAGGTGCTCACCGAGATCACCGCCAGCCACGAGAGCCCGCTGCCGCCGGAGCTGATCGTGATCAACAAGGCGGACGCGGCCGACGAGCTGTCGCTGGTCCGGCTGCGGCACCTGCTGCCGGGCGCGCTCGTGGTGTCGGCCAGGACCGGCGAGGGCGTGCCGGAGCTGGTCGAGGCGCTGGCCGAGCGGTTGCCACGGCCGGACGTGGTCGTCGAGGCGCTGGTGCCCTACACCCGTGGCGAGCTGGTCGCCCGGGCGCACGCCGAAGGCGAGGTCCTCGCCGAGGAACACCTGCCCGAAGGCACCCGGCTGAGCGCGCGGGTCCGCCCGGACGTGGCGTCCGCCCTGGAGGCGTACGCGGTGAACGGCTCACCGGCCTGAGATCGGTACCGTGGCTCGGGTGAGCCTCGGAAGCACTGCGCCGGCGCTGGTCCTGTCCGTCTTGCTGGGGCTGGGTGCGGGACCGGCGAGCGCGGCGCAGGTGCCGTCGCCGGAACCGGTGTGCTCGGTGACGGACAAGCGGCTCGGTGAGCTCTCCGGCCTGGTGAGCGACGGGTCGCGGTGGTACGCGATCAACGACGGCGGAACGAAGGTGCAGATCTTCGTGCTGGGCCGGGACTGCGCGGTGCAGCGGGTGATCACCGGCAGCACCGATCCGTACGACGTGGAGGATCTGGCGCGGGCCGCGGACGGAACCTTCTGGCTCGCCGACACCGGCGACAACCGCAAACAACGCGGCACCGTCGCCCTGCTCGCCGTCACGCCGGAGGGCAGGGTGACGCTGTACCGGCTGACCTACCCCGACGGGCAGCACGACACGGAGGCGCTGCTGCTGGACGCGTCGGGTACGCCGTACCTGGTCACGAAGTCCCCGTTGGGTGAGGCCGGGATCTACCGGCCGGCGAAGGCGCTCGCGAGCCCCGGGCCGACGCCGCTGGAGCGGGTCGGCTCGATCACCATCAGGTCCACGGACACGCGCGGCGGTCCCGTCGCCGGGTTCGGGTCGGTGCTGATCACCGGCGGTGCGGTGAGCAAGGACGGCACGGTTGTCGCCTTGCGGACCTACACCGATGCCTACCTGTTCCCGGCGCCCGACCGGGACGTGGCGGCCGCGCTGCGACGCGAGCCGGTGCGCATCCCGCTGCCGGACGAACAGCAGGGGGAGGCGATCGCCTTCGAGCCCGACGGCACGCTGCTGTCGGCGTCCGAAGGAACCGGTCAGCCCGTGCGGGCGGTGCGCGGGGCGGCGGCGCTGGTGGCCACGGAGGCGACGGCCAACGGCCAGGCGTCGGGCGCGGGCGGGGAGGCGCCCGGCCCCTCCGCCGGGCCGGGCGGGATGGCGCCGGTGCCCGCGCTGCTTCTCGCGGTCCTGGTCGCCGGAGGCGCGGTGTTCGCCTGGACCAAGCTGCGGAAGCGGTTCGGCCGCTGATCGTTTCGAACGACCGGGCGATCTTCCGCGTGCACGCGGCCAAACCGCCGGAAACCCTCGGTCAGAGGCGGCGGATCACCGCGACGACCTTGCCCAGGATCGTGGCCTCGTCGCCGGGGATCGGGTCGTACGCCTCGTTGTGCGGCATCAGCCAGACGTGGCCGTCCTTCTGCTTGAACGTCTTCACCGTGGCCTCGCCGTCGATCATCGCGGCCACGATCTCGCCGTTGTTGGCGGTGGGCTGCTGGCGCACGACCACCCAGTCCCCGTCGGTGATCGCGGCGTCGACCATCGAGTCACCGGTGACGCTGAGCAGGAAGACCTCGCCCTCGCCGACGATGTCCTTCGGCAGCGGGAAGACGTCCTCGATGGACTGCTCGGCCAGGACCGGCCCGCCGGCGGCGATCCGGCCGACCAGCGGCACGTACGCGGGCTTGGGCATCGGCGTGGTCTCCGCCTCGGCCTGGGCGGTCAGCACCCCGACGGCACGCGGGCGGTTGGCGTCCCGGCGCAGGTAACCCTTGCGCTGCAGCGTGCGCAGCTGGTGCGACACCGACGAGGTGGACGTGAGCCCGACCGCCTCGCCGATCTCCCGGACGCTGGGCGGGTAGCCGAAGCGGTCGATCCACGCCTTGATGACCTCGAGGATCTGCTGCTGGCGCGGGCTCAGGCCCTCCTCCACGTCCTCGGGGTCGGGGAGGGGATGCACGTCCCCGAACCGGCCCCCGGGCCTGCGGATCGTCTCGCCCGTCTCTTGCGACACCCTGCTGCCTCCCAGCTCTGGAGCGGCCGGGACGCGCACCCGCGCGACCGGCGCTGTCCGCCTCTGCTGGTCACCCACAGTAGTGCACCGGACAGCAAACATCAAACAACTGTTCGACGACACGCCGGGGCGTGCTCGATTTTGTCGTACCCGGGTGGTACACATTCGCACGGGAGTTCGATAGAACGGTTGTTCGACCGGCGGTCCACGCCGCGGGTCGGGGATCTGCGAGGAGGTTCCGCCATGTCGGTACTGACGTACCAGGGTCCGGGGAGCGGGCAGCGGCTGGTCCGGCGCGCGCCGGAGGACGGCGGGCGCACGGCGCTGCGCCCGCGCCGGCCGGAGGTCCGGCGGCCGCCGACGCGCTCGCGCGTCGCCGCCGGGCGCGGTTCCGGGCCGGTCGCCGCGTGCTCGCGCCGGGTCGCGCCGCGCTGGCCGTGGCTCGCCGCGATCGGCGCCGCCATCGCGCTCACCGTCACCGGGTTGGGTGCATTCGCCGGGTCGTTCGGTCCGGGCGTCCCGGAGCGGACGGCCACGGTCGCGGTCGCGCCGGGGGAGACGCTGTGGGATCTGGCGCGGCAGTACGCGCCGGACAGCGACACGGGCGCCGTGGTGGAGCGCATCGAAGCGCTGAACCACCTGCCGGCCGGTTCCGTGGTGCCCGGTCTGTTGCTCACCGTGCCGGTCGGGTCCGGCTCCGTGACACCCGCACCGTGAACCGCGCCGCCATACCTCATCACTCGCTCGTGTCGCTTGCGCCCCGCCTGCACGCGATCTAAGGTCCACCGCTATATCTAGTAGTTACATGGCTGTAGTTGGTCCACAAGTTGGGGTAGACTGAGGACGAGTTGTCCACAGGCGGTGGGTGTTCATCCACCGGGCATCCACATCTCGATCACCAGGCCGGGTCGTAGCGTGGCGACGCGGGCTGGGGTGGGTGCCGCCCGTTGAGACGCGAGAGGGGAAGGTGGCCGAGACGATGCGGTGTCCGTTCTGCCGTCACGCCGATTCCCGGGTCGTCGACTCACGGGAGGTGGACGAGGGGCAGGCCATCCGCCGCAGGCGGTCCTGCTCGGCGTGCGGGCGCCGGTTCACCACGTCCGAGACGATGGTGCTGGCGGTCGTCAAGCGGTCTGGCGTCACCGAGCAGTTCAGCCGGGACAAGGTGGTCCGGGGCGTTCGCCGGGCCTGCCAGGGCAGGCCGGTCGACGACGACGCCCTGCAGCAGCTCGCCCAGCGGGTCGAGGAGTCGATCCGCGCGGCCGGAGTCGCCGAGATCCCGAGCCACGAGGTCGGCCTGGCCATCCTCGGGCCGCTCCGGGAGCTCGACGAGGTCGCCTACCTCCGGTTCGCCAGCGTCTACCGCTCCTTCTCCTCGGTCGAGGACTTCGAGAAGGAGATCGCGGACCTGCGCAAGGCCATGGCTGAGAAGCACGGCGACGACAGCGCGGCCCGGGCATGAGCCCGGCGCGTAGCGGGAGGGACGGATCCATGACCGAAACCGTGGGCGCGAACACGGCGAGCGGCAAGGCGGCCAAGCGGGGCAAGCGGGGGCTGAAGATCAGCCGGGTGTTCACGACCGAGGGCGTGCACCCGTACGACGAGGTCACCTGGGAGCAGCGTGACGTCGTCATGACGAACTGGCGGGACGGGTCGATCAACTTCGAGCAGCGGGGCGTCGAGTTCCCCGAGTTCTGGTCGATGAACGCCACCAACATCGTCACCAGCAAGTACTTCCGCGGCGCGGTCGGCAGCCCGCAGCGCGAGCGCAGCCTCAAGCAGCTCATCGACCGCGTCGTGAGCGCGTACGTCAAGGCTGGCACCGAGCACGGTTACTTCGCGACGGCCACCGACGCCGAGGTCTTCGAGCACGAGCTAACCTGGATGCTGCTGCACCAGGTGTTCAGCTTCAACTCGCCGGTGTGGTTCAACGTCGGCACCTCCTCCAAGCAGCAGGTCTCCGCCTGCTTCATCCTCGCCGTCGACGACACCATGGAGTCGATCCTCGACTGGTACAAGGAAGAGGGCATGATCTTCCGCGGCGGCTCCGGCGCGGGCATCAACCTCTCCCGCATCCGGTCGTCGAAGGAGCTGCTGTCCTCCGGCGGCACCGCCTCGGGTCCGGTGTCGTTCATGCGCGGCGCCGACGCCTCCGCGGGCACCATCAAGTCCGGCGGCGCCACCCGCCGCGCGGCGAAGATGGTCGTCCTGGACGTCGACCACCCGGACATCGAGGAGTTCATCCAGACCAAGGCGCGCGAGGAGCAGAAGATCCGCGTCCTGCGCGACGCCGGGTTCGACATGGACCTCTCCGGCGCCGACATCACGTCGGTGCAGTACCAGAACGCCAACAACTCGGTGCGTGTCACCGACGAGTTCATGCGTGCCGTCGAGTCGGACGGCCAGTTCGGCCTGCGCGCCCGCCTCACCGGTGAGGTGCTGGAGACCGTCGGCGCGAAGAAGCTGTTCCGCTCGATGGCGCAGGCCGCGTGGGAGTGCGCCGACCCGGGCCTGCAGTACGACGACACCATCAACGACTGGCACACCTGCCCCGAGTCGGGCCGGATCACCGCGTCGAACCCGTGCAGCGAGTACATGCACCTGGACAACTCCAGCTGCAACCTGGCGTCGCTGAACCTGCTGAAGTTCCTCTCCGACGACGGCACGTTCAACGGTGAGCTCTTCGTCAAGGCGGTCGAGTTCATCATCACCGCGATGGACATCTCGATCTGCTTCGCGGACTTCCCGACCGAGGCGATCGGTGACACCACCCGCAAGTTCCGCCAGCTGGGCATCGGCTACGCCAACCTGGGTGCGCTGCTGATGGCCACCGGTCACGCCTACGACTCCGACGGCGGCCGCGCGCTCGCGGCGAGCATCACCTCGCTGATGACCGGGACCTCCTACCGGCGTTCGGCGGAGATCGCGGGTGTGGTCGGCCCGTACGAGGGCTACAGCCGCAACGCCGAGGCGCACCAGCGGGTCATGCGCAAGCACGCCGCGGCCAACGACGCGATCCGCACCATGCACACCAACGACGCCGCGATCCGCGACCTCGCCACCCGCGAGTGGCAGAGCGGTATCGAGATCGGCACGAAGAACGGCTGGCGCAACGCGCAGGCCAGTGTGCTGGCCCCGACCGGCACGATCGGCTTCATGATGGACTGCGACACCACCGGGATCGAGCCGGACTTCTCGCTGGTGAAGTTCAAGAAGCTCGTCGGTGGCGGCTCGATGCAGATCGTGAACCAGACGATCCCGCGGTCGCTGAAGACCCTGGGCTACCAGGACGAGCAGATCGAGGCGATCGTCGAGTACATCGCCGAGCACGGCCACGTGGTCGATGCGCCGGGTCTGCGCCCGGAGCACTACGAGGTGTACGACTGCGCCATCGGTGAGCGTTCCATCGCGCCGATGGGGCACGTGCGGATGATGGCCGCGGTGCAGCCGTTCCTGTCCGGCGCGATCTCCAAGACGGTCAACATGCCGGAGTCGGCGACGGTCGAGGACATCGAGGAGATCTACTTCCAGGGCTGGAAGCTGGGCCTCAAGGCGCTGGCGATCTACCGCGACAACTGCAAGGTCGGCCAGCCGCTGTCGAGCGGGAAGAAGAAGGCGGAGACCGCGGAGGTCGCGGAGCCGGAGAAGGTTGTCGAGTACAAGCCGATCCGCAAGCGGCTGCCGAAGAAGCGCCCCAGCCAGACGCTGTCGTTCACGGTCGGCGGTGCCGAGGGTTACCTGCACGCGGGTTCCTACCCGGACGACGGGCTGGGCGAGATCTTCGTCAAGCTCGGCAAGCAGGGGTCGACGCTGGCCGGTGTCATGGACGCCTTCTCGATGTCGATCTCGGTGGGTCTCCAGTACGGCATCCCGCTGGAGTTCTACGTCTCGAAGTTCTCCAACCTTCGTTTCGAGCCGGCCGGGATGACGGACGACCCGGACATCCGGATCGCCACCAGCGTGCTGGACTACCTGTTCCGGCGCCTGGCGCTGGACTACCTGCCGTACGAGAAGCGGGCCGAGCTGGGCATCTTCACCGCGGCGGAGCGTGCGGCCCAGGTCGAGACCGGGTACGGTGCCCAGCCCGCCGAGCCGGAGAACGTGGACCTCGAGGAACTGCGCAGCACGGTCGATTCGAGCCCGGCGAAGTCCGAGTCGGCGGAGCAGCCCCACGTGGCGCACAGCACGGCCGAGTTGATGGAGCTGCACCTCGGCAAGGCTGCGGACGCCCCGCTGTGCATGACCTGCGGCACCAAGATGCGTCCCGCGGGATCCTGCTACGCGTGCGAGGGCTGCGGCGCCACCTCCGGTTGCAGCTGAGCGGGCACGTTCTCGACAGGTGAAGTGACTGGTCGGAGCCGGGGCGGCAGTTGCCGTCCCGGCTCTGCCGCGTCTGGTCCCGATGGCGTTCGAGTACGTTACGTACTTGACGTACCTGAGCGTGCGGGGTCTCCTGGTGGGGATCACCGGGAGGCTGGCATGTCTGCTGTTCACTACGACAGCTACAGCGATGCGCGCGCACATCTGAAGGACCTGCTGGATGCCGCCGAGAAGGGCCGGGTCGCCACGGTCAGGCGGGACTCCGCGACGGCCGCCGTGGTGGATGTCAGGCGGCTGCGCCACTTCCTCGCGTCGCTCGTCCCCTCGCGCGCCCAGGCCGTCCCGGAAGCCGGGGGCTGGTCGGTGTTCATTCCGGGGCTGCCGGTGGCTGCGGACGGCGCGTCGTTCGACGAGGCGGTCGGCGAGATGATCGACGCCCTGCGGGAGTACGCGCAGGACTGGCAGGAGCGCCTGCTGGATGCTCCGAATCACCGGGACAACTGGGGTTTGGTGCAGTTGATCAGCCTCAGTGACGACGGGCAGCTACGCGACTGGCTTGTCGGCGCAGCACGGTGACCACCTGGCCACAGCCGACTCGCCAGGATCACGAGACGTTCTGCCGGGTCGAGGAGTGGCGCCGGGTGCGCGACGCTCGCGGCCGGACCGGAACACACCACGTCACGTACGAACCCGATCTCGCCGACGGCAGGGTTCTCCGTACCCGCATCTCGCACCCGGTGGACCGCGGCGGCTACGGCCGGGGCATGGGGAAGCACATCCTGCGCGACCAGCTCGACGTCGAGGAACCGGAGTTCTGGTCGTGCGTGCACGACCGCGTCGCACCGCCTCGCGGGACACCTGCGCCGCCCGCAGGGGCTCTGCCGGCCGATCTCGTGCACATCCTGATCTCGCGCGTCGGTCTCGACGAGGCGGAGGTGGCGAAGATGAGCAAGGACGAGGCGGTCGCCCGGGTTCGGCGCTACTGGATCGAGGGCACCTGACCGGCGCGTTCGGCACCGCTGTCACATTCCGGCGCCGTCGCCGGTCTCTTCGGTATGAGCGAACCCATTCTCGTCACGGGCGGAACCGGTGTCCTCGGCCGGGAGGTCGCCCGCTGCCTCCTCGCGCCGGGGCGCGAGGTCCGGATCCTCAGCCGCCGGGCGAAGCCCGTCGGCACCCCCTACGCGTGGCACACCGGTGACCTGCGCACGGCTGACGGCCTGGACGCGGCGGTCGCGGGCGCCGGTGTGATCGTGCACTGCGCGACCACTCTCGGTGCGAAGGACGCCGCCACCACGCGAACGCTCGTCGAAGCCGCCCGGCGGGCCGGTGCACCGCACCTCGTGTACATCTCGATCGTCGGCGTCGACCGGATCCCGCTGCCGTACTACCGGGCCAAGCTCGCCGCGGAGGAGGCCGTGATCGCGTCCGGTCTGCCGTGGACGGTCCTGCGCGCCACGCAGTTCCACGATCTCCTGTTCCGTGGGCTGGAGGTTCAGCGGCGCCTCCCGGTCGTCTTCCACCCGGCCGGGTTCCGCTTCCAGCCGGTCGACTCGCGCGAGGTCGCGCAGCGCCTGGCCGGACTCGCGCTCGGCGACCCCGCCGGCCGCGCACCCGACCTGGGCGGACCGGAGGTCCGCGACGTCACCGACCTCGCCCGGCTCTACCTCCGCGCTCGCAACCGCCGCCGCCCGCTCGTGCCGGTTCCCATCCCCGGCGCGGTCGGCCGGGGATACCGCGCGGGCCACCACCTCACCTCGAACGCCACCGGCCACAGGACGTTCGAGCAGTTCCTGGCGGACCGCACGTGAGGTGCCGCGCGGCCGACTAGGCGGCCATCGCGTAGAGCACCTCGCGCAGTGCGTCCTCCCGGTCGGTGCGCCACACGACGCGCAGCGCCAGTTCCGCGCTTTCCGGTACCGGCAACGCGACCAGCGTGCCGTCCGCGAGGTCGCCGCTGACCACGAAGTCCGGCAGCAGCGCCACGCCCAGTCCCTGGGTGACCCACGCGCGGATCGTGGAGACGCTGTCGAACTCCAGCCGCCGGCCGGTGGTGCCGAGCAGGCGGTCGGCCGCCATCCGGAACGAACACCCCGGCGGGGTCACCAGCAGCACGTCGTCCCGCGCGGTCTGGCCCGGCCGGGCGACCAGGTACAACCGCACGGTGTCGATATCGGCGAACGACAGATCACCGCCGTCGAACCCCAGGGTCCCGAGTGCCGGTCCGGTGTCCAGCAGCAGTCCCGCGTCCAGTGATCCGTCCGACACCGCCCGCACCATCGGTTGCCGCATCAGCGACCGCACCGCCAGGTCGACGTCCGGCCGCCGGTCGCCGAGACGGGCGACCACCGCCGGCAGCCGCGTCGCCACCAGCGTCTCGAGGGCGCCGACGGTGAACCGGGTCCGTTCGTCGCTCACCAGCCGCCGGATCGACTCGGCCTGGTCGAGCAGCCGCCGCGCCTCGGGCAGCAGCAACCGGCCGCGCTCGGCCAGCTCCATCCCCGTCGGCTTCCGATCGAACAACACCACCCCGAGCGAGGTCTCCAGCGACCGCACGTGCTCGGACACCGTCGCCGGGGACAGCTCGAGCCGCTGCGCCGCGGCGGACACGGTGCCCGCCGAAGCGACGGCGACGAACGCCCGCAACTGTCGCAACTCCATGAGAACCATTCTAGTGATCCGGCGTTCGGGAAAACCGAAAGCGGCGTCCGGACCGGCCTGTTGAGCGGTGACGGCGGGAACCGGAGAGTCACTGTCGTGACGACAACGACTCGCCGAGGCAGTCTGCTCGGCATCTCCCTCGCCTACTTCCTGGTCCTGCTGGACACCACCGTGCTCACCGTCGCGCTGCCCGGCATCCGCGCCGATCTCGGCGGATCGGTCGCCGGGCAGCAGTGGGTGGTCAACGGCTACACCGTCTCCTTCGCCGCGTTCCTGCTCGGCGGCGGCGCACTCGCCGACCGGTTCGGCCCGCTGCGCGTGTTCCGCGTGGGCGTCGCGAGCTTCGGCGTCCTCTCGCTGGTGTCGGCGGCCGCCCCGGACCTGACCCTGCTCGTCGTGCTGCGCGTCCTGCTCGGCGTCGCGGGCGCGGCGTGCCTGCCCAGTTCACTCTCTTTGATCAGCCGCCTGCACCCGGAACCGGCCGCGCGCGCGAAGGCGCTCGGCGCCTGGGCGGCGATCACCGGGGTGGCGCTCGCGGCCGGCCCGATCGCCGGTGGGCTGCTGGTCGATCTGGCGGGCTGGCGAGCGGTGTTCCTCGTCAACGTGCCGCTCGCGGTGGTCGGTCTCGCCCTGACCCGCGGCCGGGAGACGACGCCGGCCGGGCGCGGTTTCGACGTGAAGACCCAGCTCGCCGCGTGCGCGTTCCTCGGTCTGCTGACCGAGGCGATCGTGGACGCGCGCCCGCTCGCCGGTGTCCTCGCGCTGCTGGTGCTCGTGCTGTTCGTCCACTGGGAGCGTCGCGCCACCGCACCCACCGTGCCACCGGTGCTGGTCCGCAGCCGCGGCGTCGCGGTGAACCTGTTCGCCGGCGCGGCGGTGAACTTCGTGCTCTCCGGCGCGTTGTTCGCGGTGACGCTGCTGCTGCAGAACGAGCGGCACCTCACCCCGGTCGAGGCCGGGCTGGCGTTCCTGCCCCTGACCCTGCCGACCGCGTTCAACCCGCTGCTGACCAGCCGGATCGTCGCCGCCCGCGGGCCGCGCCTGCCGGTCGTGGCCGGTCTGACGCTGCTGACCGCCGGGGCCGCCGGCCTGGCCGCGACCGTCCACGCGCCCTACCCGCTGCTGGCGTGCGGCCTCCTGCTGCTGGGGTTCGGTGTGTCCCTCGCCCTGCCCGCGCTGGTCACCGGTGTGGTGACCGCTGCGCCCGACGGGTACGCCGGTACCGCCGGTGGCCTGCTCAACGCCGTCCGCCAGGTCGGGGCGACCGTGGGCGTCGCGGTGATGGGCGCGGTGGTGGCCACCGGCGAATTCGGCTGGGCGTTCCTGCTCGCCGCCGCGGTGGCGGCGGCCGGTCAGCTGCTGAGCTTCTGCCAGAGGAACTCGAACAGCAAGGCCCACTTGTAGGCCAGCTGCTCGTTGTCCGCCGCGGCGCCGTGCCCGCCCTCGATGTTCTCGTAGTACCGCACGTCGTGCCCCTGCTCGCGCATGCGCGCCATCATCTTGCGCGCGTGCGCGGGGTGCACCCGGTCGTCGCGGGTGGACGTCATGAACAGCGTGGGCGGGTAGGTCCGTCCCTTGTGGACGTTCTGGTACGGCGAGTACTGCGCGAGGTACGCCCAGTCCGCCGGGTCGTCGGGGTCGCCGTACTCGGCCATCCAGGAAGCGCCGGCCAGCAGCAGGTGGTAGCGCCGCATGTCGAGCAGCGGCACCTGGCTGACGATCGCGCCGAACAGCTCCGGGTACCGGGTGAGCATGACGCCCATCAGCAGGCCACCGTTGCTGCCGCCCTGGATGCCCAGCCGCTCCGGCGTCGTGATGCCCCGCTCGACGAGATCCCGGGCGACCGCGGCGAAGTCCTCGTAGACCAGGTACCGGTTCTCCTTGATGGCGCCGGTGTGCCAGCGGGGGCCGTACTCGCCGCCGCCGCGGATGTTCGCGAGCACGTAGGTACCGCCGCGTGCCAGCCATCCGCGGCCGATCACACCGCTGTAGGCGGGCAGGCGGGACACCTCGAACCCGCCGTAGCCGGTGAGCATCGTCGGCCCGTGGCCGCCTCGCGGCCGCACCACGAAGTACGGGATGCGGGTGCCGTCGTCGGAGGTGGCGAAGTGCTGTTCGACGGTGATGCCCGTCGCGTCGAAGCGGGCCGGGGCCTGCTTGAGGATCTCGGTGCCGCTACCCACCTGCCCGTAGGACAGCGTCGCGGGCTGGGTGAAACCGCTGGTGTTGAGCAGGTACTCGTCGCTGTGGTCGGGATCGGTGTCGATGATCTCCGCGGTGCCCAGTTCCGGCGCGCCGGCCAGCGGCTCACGCCGCCAGCCGTCCTCGCCGGGCGTGAGCACGTGCAGCTCGGTGTGCACGTCGGCGAGGGTGGTGAGCAGCAGGTGGTGCTGCGTCCAGTGCCAGGATTCCAGCGACGTCCGCCCGTCCGGCTCGAACAGGACGGTCAGCTCGCGGTCCCCGGCGAGGTAGGCGTCGAAGTTCGCGGCGAGCAGGGTGCCCGGCGCGTACTCCTGGCCGCCGACGGTCCACGCGGTGCGCGTGCGGATCAGCAACCACTCCCGGTGGCTGGTGGTCTGCGCGTCCTCGGGCACGTCGAGCTTCACCAGCCCGCCCGGGGTGCGGAGGAACTTCTCGGTGCGGTAGAAGTCGATGGCGCGGCCGACGAAGTCGCGCTCGAACCCCGGCGTCGGGTCGTGGTAGGCGAACACCGCCACGTCGTCCGGCTTGCCTTCGAAGACCGTGACGGCTTCGGACAGCGGAGTGCCCCGCCGCCACTCCTTCATGACCCGCGGATAACCCGACGCGGTCATCGAACCGGGGCCGAAGTCGGTGCCGACGTAGATCAGGTCCTCGTCGATCCAGCCGACCCGGCTCTTCGCCTCGGGCAGTTCGAAGCCACCCACGACGAACTCGCGAGACTCCAGGTCGAACTCGCGCACCACCGCCGCGTCCGCGCCACCGCGGGACAGCTCGGCCAGGCCACGCCGGTACGACGGCCGCAGCACCGCCGCGCCCTGCCACACCCAGTTCTCGCCCTCGGCCTCGGCGAGCGCGTCCACGTCGAGCAGGACGTCCCAGTCGGGACGATCGGTGCGGTAGGAGTCGAGCGTGGTCCGCCGCCACAGGCCGCGCGGGTGCGCCGCGTCCTGCCAGAAGTTGTAGAAGTACTCGCCGCGCCGGCGGATGTAGGGGATCCGGTCGTCGGCGTCGAGCACCTCGCGGGCCTCGGCGCGCAGCTGCTCGAACCGCGTGCTCGGCGTGAGCTCGGCGACCGATTCGGCGTTGCGCTGCCGAACCCACTCGAGCGCCTGCTCGCCGGTCACGTCCTCGAGCCAGAGGTACGGGTCTTCGTCAGCCATGTCCCCATCCTGCCAGGTGGGGATCGTTTTCAACGCCAGGCGGGGTCCCGGCCGGTCAGCGCGAGGAAGCGGTCGAGCTCGCTCGCGCCGGGGCCGACCTCCACGACGGGCGCGAAGACGTCGTCGTCCGGGCGCGGCCGGGAGCGCATCCGCTCGGCGAACAGCAGCGCGACGTGCACGGCCTCGGCGTCCGGCTCGTAGGGGACGTCGAAGGTGCGGGCGAGGTCCCAGCCGTGGGCGACCGAGTCGACCAGGTGCATGGTGAGCGCCACGGAGCCGGGGAAGGTGCCGAACTCCCGCACGGTCACCTCGCGGGTGAGCACGGCGTCGTCCGCCGCGGCGTCCAGGAAGGCGTCCACGGACTCGCGGTAAGCGCGGTAGGGGCCGGGGTCGAGCGAACCGATGTGCCAGTCGGCTGCTGCGCCCTCGCGCAGCGCCACGGCGAAGGCGCGGTTCTCCCGGACCTGGTGGGTGAGCAGGTCGCCCAGCGTCCAGCCGGCACACGGGGTGCGCAGGCCGAGATCGCTGACGCCGGAGACGATCTTGTCCATCGTCGCGAGAACCCGGCGGTCGAGGTCACGGATGTCCATGCCGCCACCCTACGAACACCAGTGGCCTCGTCGAAGGGCCAAAACCGGGTATTTCGAGGTGGGCTAATTAGGCTCGGGGGATGGACATCCAGATCGAGCTGGGACCCGGCCGGGGCCGGCGGGATGCCATCTACCGCCAGATCCGCGACGCGATCCTCGACGGGCGGCTGCGCGCCGGGGACACGCTCCCGCCGACCCGTGAGCTCGCTCAGCGCCTCGCGGTCTCGCGCACCACGGTCAGCGCCGCCTACGACCGGCTGATCGCGGAAGGGTTCCTGGAGTCCCGGGTGGGATCGGGCACCTTCGTCGGCGCGGGCGCGCGGCGCGACGTGCGCCCGGCGGGCGGTGCCCCGGCGTCCCTGACCCCGGTCGCGGTGTGGCACGACGTGCCCGGGCCGCCGCACCGGTTCTGCGAACAGCCGGAGTTCGACTTCCGCACCGGCGCCCCCGACGTGTCCTTGTTCCCGTTCGACACCTGGCGCCGGCTGGTGACCCAGCAGTTGCGCCGGTCGCGCCGCGACGTGCTGACCTACGGTGATCCGGAGGGGCATCCCGCGCTGCGGGAGGCGATCGCCCGGCACATCGGCGTGTCCCGGGCGGTGCGGGTCACCCCCGACGACGTCCTGGTGACCAACGGCTCGCAGCAGGCGCTGGACCTCGCCGCGCGCGTGCTGATCGAGCCCGGCGCGCGGGTCGCGGTCGAGGACCCCGGCTACCCACCCCCGCGGCAGCTGTTCACCACCCTCGGCGCCCGGCCGGTCGGCGTGCCGGTCGACGAGGAGGGCATCGTGGTCGACCACATCCCGGCCGACTGCCGGCTGGTGTACGTGACACCGTCGCACCAGTACCCGCTCGGCGTGCCGATGTCGATGGCGCGGCGCGTGGCACTGATCGAGTGGGCGCGCCGGCACGACGCCGCGATCCTGGAGGACGATTACGACACCGAGTTCCGCTACACCGGCCGGCCGCTGGAGCCGTTGCGCAACCTCGATCCCAGTGGACGCGTGCTCTACATCGGATCGTTCTCGAAGGTCCTGCTGCCCGGCTTGCGCCTGGGTTTCCTCGTCGCCCCGCCGGGGCTGCGTCCCGCGCTGGCCAAGGCGAAGTACCTGACCGACTGGCACTCCGCGAGCGTCACGCAGGCGGCGCTGGCGGAGTTCATGGACACCGGTGAGTTCGCGCGGCACCTCCGCCGCACCCGGCGCGAGTACGCCGCCCGGTGGGAGGTGGTGTGCCGGGTCGTCGAGCGGGACTTCCCGTGGCTGCGGCTGATCCCGTCGTCGGCCGGCCTCCACGTGAGTGCTCTCAGCTCCAAACCGGTGCGCCCGGTGGTGCGAGCCGCGCGGCAAGCCGGGGTGCGGATTTCCACGCTGGGCGACTTCACGACCGTGCCGGACGCCCTGGACGGGCTGGTGTTCGGCTTCGGCGCCATCCCACGGGAGCGGATCGAGCCCGGATTGCGGGCTTTCGCGGAGAGCGACCGGGCTCTAACCTGATGTGAGCCGGGTCACGTCCAGCTGGAGGCTGCCGATGCGGATCGCCGACGTACTGCGGAGCAAGGGGGACTGGGTCGCCACGGTACGGCCCGAGTCGTCCATCACCGATCTGCTCGCCGGCCTGTCCGAGCACAACGTGGGCGCGATGGTCGTGGTGGGCGACGACGGCATCGCCGGCATCGTGTCGGAACGGGACGTGGTGCGGAAGCTGCACGAACGCGGCCCGGCCCTGCTGGAGCGGCCGGTGTCGGAGATCATGACGACGCTCGTCGCCACCTGCACCCCGCGCGATTCGGTGGACGACCTCAGCGTGCTGATGACGACGCGGCGAGTGCGGCACGTGCCGGTCATCGAGGACGGCAGGCTCGCCGGAATCGTCAGCATCGGCGATGTGGTCAAGACCCGGATGGAACAGCTCGAGGCGACGCAGCAGCAGCTCGCCGCCTACATCGCGCAAGGCTGAGCGCGCTCTTCCCAGCTCCGGAGGATCCGGTCGAGGGCGGGACGGATGCGTTCGCGGGCCTCCGCGCGGGGCACGCCGTCCATGAGCAACCGGTCGTAGCCGGTGTCCAGGTGCCGGATCGAGGCGATCACCGCGAGCCGCACCGCCTCCTCGCCGAGTGCCCGCCCGGCGGCCGACCGTCCCACCCGTCCGCTGCCGCGGGTTCCGGCGTGCTCGGCGATCGCCCGTGCCCGGTCCGGCGGGCAGCCCGGGTAGAGCCGGCGGATGGTGTCCGCGAACGCCGCCTGGAAGTCCACGTCCTGGGCGGCGCGCCGCTGCGCGTCGCGGTCCCGCCGGCGGGCGCGGGCGTCCTCGTCGGCGAGACACTGCTGTTCGGCCCGGTCGAGGGCGGCTTCCTCGACGAGGATCCCCTGGCGCTCGTAGCGTTTGCGCCGCCGGTTGAAGCGCTGGACCAGCACGCAGAGAGTGCTTTCCTGCTTGGCGCGGCGCGACAGGGCGGCGTTCCCGGCGGGCAGCAGGACCAGGTGGTCGAAGTCGGCGCAGGCGAGGCAGAGCGGGCCCTCGGGAAGCAGGAGGTCGCCCGCCCGGCCGGCCGCACCGCACCCCGCGCACGTCCACGCCGCATCGGCCGGGTTCACCGCCAGGTCGGGTGCCTTGTTCTGCCGCTCGGTCAGGCGGGCCCGCTGCTCCTCGGTGAGGTTCGGCGCCAGCCAGTGCGTGCGGCAGAGCCGGTCCAGCGCGTCGTCACCGGTGAACCGCAGGTCGCCCCGCTCCCGGGTGGCCGCGGTGTACGCGGTGTCGGCCGGGGTCAGCCCGTTCTCGCGCGCCCACGCCTGGAGGCAGCGGAGAGCCTCGCCGATGCGCGCGTCGTCGACGGGGAGCGCCGCGGTGAGGGGGCTGAACCGGCCCCGGCGCCACTCCTCGATCCGGGCCGCCCGCACCCAGCCGAGCCCGGCGAACACGTCGACCGGAGCAACGTACTTGCGCTGTGCGAGCGCCGAAGCCGCCACGGCGGCGACGCGGCTGTTCAGTTTCCCGGCCATCGGGCGCAGAGTCTAACCGCCCTTCCGCGCACCGGGACGAGCATCCACTGTGGACGCTGGACGGGGCGGGGATCTTACCGCACACCTCCGACAAGACGGCGTAGTCCGCCGCCCGGGTCACAGATTTGTCCACATCGGCCTCAGCCATCCACAGAATTTCGTTCTGTTCTTCGACTGCTTGTTTCCTGCCGCATAGTGGGTCCATGACTTCCACGACCACCACCGGCACGGACGGCCGCATCATCGTCCGCATCTCCGACCCGGGCGAGCTCGTCGCGGCCGTGCCGCACCTGCTGTCGTTCCGGCCCGGTCCCTCCGTGATCCTCCTCAACCACAGCCGCGGCCGGGAACGCCGGATCATCCCGGTGATCCGCGCCGACCTGCCCGGCGAGCCGCACGAGCGCGACGTGGTTCGCGAGCTCGTCGACAGGCTGCTCCGGCATCCCGGGGCGGGGGTGACCGTCGTGATCGTCGGCTCGCGCCTGGGGCACCGGGCACGGCCCGGCGAGTTGCCGCACCGGAGCTTGACCCAGCGGCTGATCACCGCACTCGACGAGGCCGGCCGGCCGGTCGACCACGCGTTGTGGGTGCCGGAGATCCGCGGCGGGGCGCCCTGGACGTGCTACCACGACGACTGCGGTGCGGGTGTGCTGCCGGACGATCGCGAGACCGTCATGGCGGCAACGATGGCGACGCGCGGCTGGGTGACCCACGACAGCCGGGAGGAGCTGGTGCGGCAGCTCGATCCGGACGACCCGGCCGCGCTCGACCGGAGACAACGGCTGCTGGACGACGCGGTGGAGGCGCTGGCCGGTACGGGCCGATCCGCCGAGGAGGAGCGTGCCGGGCGCCTCGCCGTGGTGCGCGCTGCCCTCGGGCGGGCCGTCCGGGGAGACTTCGACCTGAGCGACGACGACGTGGTGTTGCTGGCGATGGCTCTGTCGGACCTGAAGGTGCGCGACCGGTGCCTCACCACGGCCGAGCCGCCGGGCGAGCCAGCGGCGATCGCCGCCGAGCGACTGTGGCTGGAACTGGTGCGCCGCACGCCGCCCCCGGAACGCGCGGAGGCGGCCGTCCTGCTCGGCTACGCCGCCTACCGCCGCGGCGACTGCGTCCTGGCGGGCCTGGCGTTCGGCAACGCCCTCGCCGCCCACCCGGGCCACCGGCTCGCGGAGCTGCTCCAGATCTGCCTGCACCGCCAGCTGCCGCCGGACGCGCTCGGCAGACTGAGCCGCGCCCAGGAAGGCAACCTCATGCCGACGGACCCGTAGCGCGGATGACCGGCCCTCCCCGCACCACGGCTCCCCGCCGCGTAGAGCGGCCGGGTTGCCACCGGCGGGGGTCAGCCGACTGGCCCGACCCGGCTCGCCCGCCGGTACTGGGCACGTCCGGCGCCAGCGGCCGATCACCTCAATTGTGGCTCCAGCACCGGAACATCCGCTGGGTGGCCTACCTGCGCATCGCGGCGACAGCGCCGATCACCTCGGCCGCGCCGGTCGGCGGTCGTCCGGGCTGCCGGGGCTGCCGGGGCTGCCCGGGCGGCCGCTGGGGCTCGCCTGGGGCGTGCGGGTCTGCGCCGGCTGCCGGTGGCCCCGCGCGTGGACGAGCATGGCCGCCGGGCCGCCCTGGTCACCGCCGGACACGACGGCCACAGGGTCACGACGACTACCGTCGGCCACACCCCTGGCCGGCCGGGCCACCCCGGCTACCAGGGGTCGGTGCCGTGGCCGCCGCCCGTCCTCCCGGCCACCGCCGGTCACCCGGCGGCTGTCCAGCAACCCTGCCCCAGCCCGAGCTACCGGCCCCCGCAGGCGTCACCGGCGGCCGGGCAGGTACGGACCCGAGGGGTCAGCCCGCGAGGCCCCGCCGCTCCTGGGTGAAGCGCCACGCGTCGCTGACGATGTCGTGCAGGTCGGCGCGCTCGGGCTTCCACCCGAGCTCCTCGCGGGCCCGGTCGCTGGCGGCCACGAGGATCGCGGGGTCGCCGGCGCGGCGGGGCGCCACCTCGGCGGGGATGGGGTGACCGGTGACGGCCCGGCACGCTTCGATGACCTGACGCACCGAGAACCCGGTGCCGTTGCCCAGGTTGTAGATGCGGTGCTCGCCCGCCCGGGCGTGGGTCAGGGCCAGCAGGTGGGCGTCGGCGAGGTCGGCGACGTGGATGTAGTCCCGGACGGCCGTACCGTCCTCGGTGGGGTAGTCCTCGCCGAAGATGCCGACCTGCGGGCGCTGCCCGGTGGCGACCTGCAACACCAGCGGGATGAGATGGGTTTCGGTGGTGTGCCGCTCCCCGTAGCGGCCGTAGGCGCCGGCCACGTTGAAGTACCGCAGGCTCACGGCCGCCAGCCCGTGTGCCCGCGCGTAGCTGGTGATCGCGTGGTCGATCGCGAGCTTGGACGCACCGTAGGTGTTGGTCGGCATCGTCGGCGCGGACTCCGGGATCGGGCTGCGCTCCGGCTCGCCGTAGGTCGCGGCGGTCGAGGAGAACACCAGGCGGGGCGTGCCGTGCGCGCGCATCGCATCGAGCAACCGGATGGAGGTGATCACGTTCCCGTGCCAGTACTTGGCCGGGTCCTGCATCGACTCGCCGACGAGAGACTTCGCCGCGAAGTGCAGCACGCCGTCGAAGCCCTCGCCCAGCAGGGACGCGGTCGCGTCGGCCGCGTCGCCCTCGACGAAGCGCGCACCGTCGGGGACGGCGTCGGCGTGGCCGGTGGACAGGTCGTCCACCACCACGACCTCGTGCCCCGCTTCCAGCAGACGGGCGGTGCAGACGCTGCCGACGTAACCGGCACCGCCCGTGACGATCAGCTTGAGGCGCGAGGAGTCGGAAGCCATGGTCTTGTCGAAAGCCTTTCTCGAAGACGACAGGGAGGTGACACCAGTGTGGACCAGCGACCGGTGAACCACGCACCGGTCCCGCCCCGCCGGATTACAGCTCGTCGCGCCGGGCCCCGGCGGAGGGGACCGCCACGAAGGCGCGCGGAGCGCGGTAGCCTGCGCGGTCGAACGCCGCCATGACCGCCGCCTCGACCGCGTCCACAGCGGACTCCGGAACGAGTGCGATCGCGGTGCCGCCGAACCCGCCGCCGGTCATCCGTGCGCCGAGGGCGCCGGACTCGACGGCCACATCCACCGCGAGGTCCAGCTCGGGGCAGGAGATGCGGTAGTCGTCGCGCATGCTCGCGTGCGAGGCGGACAGCAGGGGGCCGATGTCGCCGATCCGGCCGTCGCGGAGCAGGGCGACGACGTCGAGCACGCGCTGGTTCTCGGTGACGACATGGCGGACGAGGGGGGCCAGGTCACCGGGCAGCCGGGCGAGCGCGCCGGCCAGGTCGTCCGGCCCGACGTCCCGCAGCGCCTTCACGCCGAGCAGGTCCGCGGCGCGCTCGGTGCCCTTGCGGCGCTCGCCGTAGCCGCCTTCGCTGTGGGCGTGCTTGACGCGCGTGTCGATGGCCAGGATGCGCAGGCCCGCGGCGGCGGCCTCGAAGGGGACCTGCTCCATCTCGCCGGACCGGACGTCGAGGAACAGGACGTGACCGTCGATGCAGCACAGTGAGGCCGTCTGGTCGAGCACGCCGGTGGGGGCGCCGACGAACTCGTTCTCGGCGCGCTGAGCCCAGCGGGCGATCTCGGAGCGGCGGTCCAGGTCCGGGTTCTCCTCGCCGGCCAGCCCCAGCAGGGCCAGCGCCACGGCGCACTCCAGCGCGGCGGACGAGGACAGCCCGGCGCCGGTGGGGACGTCACCGGCCAGCACCACGTCGGCGCCGCGATCGGCACCGTGGTCGCGGAGCACCCAGGCCACGCCGGCCGGGTAGGCGCCCCAGCCCGGCACGCTGCCGGGGCGCAGCTCGGGGATCGTCACCGGCTCGGTGTGCTGGATCTGGCCGTCGGAGCCGAGGGATGCGACGGTGAGCACCTGGTCGGACCGCGGGGACGCGGCGGCCGCCAGGCGGTGCGGCAGCGCGAACGGCAGCACGAAACCGTCGTTGTAGTCGGTGTGCTCGCCGATCAGGTTGACCCGGCCCGGCGCCGACCACACCCCGGCCGGGGGCCGGCCGTGCACGGACTCGAACGCCGCCGCGGCCGCGCGGGCGGAGCTCACTTGGCCTGGGCCAGGACGGCGTGGAGCACCGACATCGGCACCTGGACCGCACCGAGCTCACCGGTGACCTCAGCGGTGCCGCCGCCGTCCGCGCGGCGGACGGACACGACGCTGCCCGGGGCGACGCCCGCGTTCTTCAGGTCCACCATCAGCTTCTCGTCGAGCTGGATGTGCTCAGCCAGCCGGCGGATCTCCGCCTTGCCGCCGCCGGAACGCGCGAAGTCGTCCAGCCGCACGAGGTCCGCTTCGGCGGGCGGTGCGGGCAGCCCGCCCTCGCCGAGCTTGTCGAGCCCCGGGATGGGGTTGCCGTAGGGCGAGGTGGTCGGGTGGTCCAGCAGCCGGACGAGCTTGCGCTCCACCGCCTCGCTCATCACGTGCTCCCAGTGGCACGCCTCGGTGTGCACGTGCTCCCACTCCAGGCCGATCACGTCCAGCAGCAGCCGCTCCGCGAGGCGGTGCTTGCGCATGACGGCGATGGCCAGCTCCCGCCCGTGCTCGGTCAGCTGGAGGTGGCGGTCGTCGGCCACGCGCACCAGCCCGTCGCGTTCCATGCGGGCCACGGTCTGGCTGACCGTCGGACCGCTTTGCTGCAGCCGCTCGGCGATGCGGGCGCGCAGCGGTACGACACCTTCCTCTTCGAGCTCGAAGATGGTCTTCAAGTACATCTCAGTGGTGTCGATGAGATCGTTCACGATGTCCCCTTCGTCCGCGACAATCCATGGTAGTCGCTCCGGGCGACGGTCACCCCAGGTGACCAGGAGGATAATCGCGCCCCGCGCGGCTACCATCGGACGTCATGCAGCCCGCCGTCGTCTGGGATCCCGCACTGCTTGGTTACGACCTCGGCGGTGACCACCCGTTCAACCCGGTGCGGCTCGACCTGACCGTGCGGCTCGCCACCGAGCTGGGTGTTCTCGACGGTGTGGAGCTGCTCGTGCCCGAGCCCGCCACCGACACCGAGCTGTACCGCATCCACTCCGAGGAATACCTGGCGGCGGTCAAGCTCGCCCCGGCCGTGGGCTGGGAGGTCGGCCACGGCCTCGGCACCGCCGACAACCCGGTGTTCAGCGACATGCACGACGCCTCCGCGCTGGTGGTGGGCTCGACGCTGCTGGGTGCCCGCAAGATCGCCGACGGCGCGGCGCGCCGCGCCGTGAACATCGCGGGCGGACTCCACCACGCGATGCGCGACAACGCGGCCGGGTTCTGCGTCTACAACGACTGCGCGGTCGCCATCTCGTGGCTGCTCGACCACGGCTTCGACCGCATCGCCTACATCGACACCGACGTCCACCACGGCGACGGTGTGCAGGCCGCGTTCTACGACGATCCCCGCGTGCTGACCGTGTCGCTGCACCAGCACCCGTTCACCCTGTGGCCGGGCACCGGGTACAGCGGCGAGACCGGTTCTGGCGAGGCCGAGGGCACGGCGGTGAACGTCCCGCTGCCGCCCGGCACCCGCGACGCGGGCTGGCTGCGGGCCTTCCACGCAGTCGTGCCGTCGCTGCTGGCGGTGTTCCGCCCGCAGATCCTGGTCACGCAGTGCGGCGTGGATTCGCACGAGGAGGACCCGCTGGCCGACCTGGCGTTGTCGGTCGACGGGCACCGCACGATTTACGCCACTCTGCGTGACCTCGCCGAGCGGCACACCGACGGCCGCTGGCTCGCCGTGGGCGGCGGCGGATACCAGTTGATCCGGGTCGTGCCGCGCTCGTGGACCCACCTGATGGCCACGGTGCTCGACCGCGACGTGAAGCCGGAGACGCCACTGCCGCCGAATTGGGTCGGCACGGTCCTGCGGGCCGCGCCGAGCGCCGAGCTGCCCCCGGAGATGACCGACGGTCGCGACACGACGTTCCGGCCCTGGGGCGACGGGGTGGACGACCCCGTCGACGTCGCGATCCGGGACACCCGGCGAGCGGTGTTCCCGCTGCACGGCCTGGACCCGGACGATCCGAGGGACTGACCGCGATGATCCGAGGAATCGACGCGAGATGAGCACCAGCGACACGCCCGGTGGCGCCCAGCAGGACCAGCCCGCCGGCCAGGGCCGGGCCGCCGGTGCCACCCCGCCCGGTGCGGGACCGGGGATCCGCGCGGGCCGGGGGAGTGGGGCCGGTGCGGGCGCCACTGCGGGTTCGGACCGCGGTGAGGGCCGGGTGCGCGGTGCGGGTCCGAACCCCGCTGCCGCCTCCGGCGGTGGCGCCGGCACACAACCCGGCGCCGACGCAAGCGACGATGCCGCCCCGGCGGGTGGTGCCGGGACTGCCGCGGAGGGCGGCGTGGCCTCGCCGGGCAGCCCGTCCGCTGGGGGCGGTGCTGCCGCGCGGGGCAGCGCAGGGCCGGGGGCCGGTGCTGCCCAGGCAGGCGGTGCAGGTTCGGGGGGTAGCGCCGGTCCGCAGAGCAGCCCGGCCCCGGAGGGCGGCGCGGCCGCGCAGGGCAGCACGGCCGCCGAGGGCAGTGCCGCCGCGGAGGGCAGCGCAGATCCGGCAGGCAGTGCCGGTCCGCCGGGCAGCGCGGACCCCGGAAGCAGTGCTGCCCGGGACAGCGGAACCGCCGCTGAGGGCAGCACCGCCCCGGAGCGCAGTGCAAGCCCGGAGGGCGGCGCCGTCCCGGAGGGCGGTGCTGCTCCGGAGGGTGGTGGCGCACCGGACGGTGGCGCTCCGGACGGCAGGGCCGCCGCAGCGCGTAGCGCAGGCGGCCCGGCCCCCGAAGGCCCTGCCGCCGCCGAGCCCGGTGCTGGTCCGGACCCCGGTGCTGGTCCACAGCGCGATGCGGGTCCGGAGGGGAGCGCCGGCCCGGAGAGCGGTGCCGGTCCCGGGAAGGGGCAGGGCGACCAGCCTGGCCCCCGCGACCCGTACGACTACCCGCGCCACTGGGAGGCCGACGTGCTGCTCAGTGACGGCGGCACCGTCCACCTGCGCCCCATCGTGCCGAGCGACGCGGACGCCCTGGTGGCCTTCCACGGCAAGCTGTCCGAGCGCACCCGGTACCTGCGTTACTTCGGCGCCTACCCGCGCATCCCGCAGCGGGATCTGGAGCGGTTCTCCGTGGTGGACCACCACGACCGCGTGGCGTTCGTCGTCCTGCTCGGGGACGACATCATCGCCGTGGGGCGGTACGAGCGGCTCGGTGACCGGCCGTCGGCCGAGGTGGCGTTCGTCGTCGACGACGCGCACCAGGGGCGCGGCATCGGGTCGATCCTGCTGGAACACCTGGCCGCCGCGGCGTCGGAGAGCGGTCTGCGGCGGTTCGTCGCCGAGGTGCTCGCCGAGAACGCTTCGATGGTGCGGGTGTTCCGCGACGCCGGTTACCAGGTCAGCCGCGCCATCGAGGAGGGCGTGCTGCACCTGGAGTTCGACATCGATCCTACCGAGGAGTCCCTCGCCGTCGCCCGTGCGCGCGAGCAGGCCGCCGAGGCCCGCAGCGTCTACAACCTCCTCCACCCCGGCTCGGTCGCCGTGATCGGTGCCTCCGCCGATTCCACGAAGGTCGGCTACTCGGTGCTGTCCAACCTGCTCGCCGCCGACTTCGCCGGCACCGTCTACCCCGTCAACCCCGAACACCGCTCGGTGCGCGGGGTGCGCGCGTATCCGTCCGTGGTGGACATCCCGGACCCGGTGGACCTGGCGGTGGTCGCGGTCCCGGCCGACCAGGTCGAGTCCGTTTTGGACGGTGCGCTGGCCAAGGGGGTCAAGACCCTGCTCATCGTCACCGCGGGGTTCGGTGAGGCCGGCCCGCACGGCCTGCACGCCGAGCTGCGGCTGGTCGGCGAGGCGCGGGCGCACGGCATGCGGGTGGTCGGCCCGAACGCGCTCGGCGTCCTCAACACCGACCCGGCGGTGCGGCTCAACGCGACGCTCGCGCCCCGGCTGCCCAAACGCGGCCGCGCGGGATTCTTCTGCCAGTCCGGCGCCCTGGGTACCGCGATCCTCGCCGACGCCGAGGCGCGCGGGCTCGGCCTGTCCACGTTCGTCTCGGCCGGCAACCGCGCCGACGTCTCCGGCAACGACCTGCTCCAGTACTGGGAGACCGACCCGAACACCGATCTCGTGCTGCTCTACCTCGAGTCGTTCGGCAACCCGCGCAAGTTCGCCCGGCTCGCGCGGCGGCTGGGCCGCAGCAAACCGATCGTCGCGGTGAAGTCCGGGCGGCACGCCGTCCGGCCGCAACTGGCCGCGACCTCGGCGGAGGTCGACGAGTCGAGCGTGCAGGCGCTGTTCGAGCAGGCCGGAGTGGTGCGGGTGGAGACGCTGGCGCAGCTGTTCGACACCGCGCTGGTGTTCGCGCACCAGCCGTTGCCCGCCGGCCCGCGGATCGGGATCGTGGGCAACTCCAGCGCGATCGGGCTGCTCGCCGCCGACACGGCCCGCGCGCAGGGGCTGCGCCTCGCGTTCGACCCGGTCGACGTCGGACCGCAGGCCGGCCCGGAGGACTTCGCCGCCGCGGTGCGGGAGGCGCTCAACAACCCGGAGACCGACGCGCTGGTGGCGGTGTTCGTGCCGCCGGTGTCGATCCCGGGCAGCACCTACGCGCGCGCCTTGCGCGAGGCGGCGCAGGAGCTGGACCAGGGCAAACCGATCGTTTCGACGTTCCTGGCGGCGGAGGGGGTGCCCGCCGAGCTGGCCGTCCCCGGTCCCGACGGCGCCCCCGGTCCCGGGTCGATCCCGTCGTTCCCCAGCCCGGAACGGGCGGTGAACGCGCTGGCGAAGGTCGTGCGGTACGCGGCGTGGCGGCAGCGGCCGCAGGGCACCCTGATCCGCCCGGACGGGATCCACCTGGAGCAGGCCGAGCAGGTGGTGCGGGACATCCTGGCCGGCGGGGACAAGAACGTCGTGCTCGAGGACCACGACATCGTGCGGCTGCTCGGGTGCTACGGCATCGACGTGGTGCCCTTCCGGATGGTGTCCAGTGCGGACGCCGCCGTCGAGGCGGCCGGGGAACTCGGCTACCCGGTGACGGTCAAGGCCGTGGACGAACGGTTGCGCGGCAGGCCGGATCTCGCGGGGGTGCGACTGGACCTGGCGTCGCCGGACGCGGTGCGGCGCGGGTACGCGGACCTGAGCGAGGTGTCCGGCGAGCGGGACGTCTACGTGCAGAAGATGGCGCCGAAGGGCATCTCCTGCCTGATCGGGCTGCAGGACGACCCGTCGTTCGGCAGCCTGGTGTCGTTCGGGCTATCCGGGCTGGTGAGCACGCTGCTGGGGGACCGGGCCTACCGGGCGGTGCCGCTCACCGACGTGGATGCCGCGACACTCGTCCGCGAGCCGAAGAGCGCCCCGCTGCTGACCGGTTACCGCGGTGACGAACCGGCGGACCTGGCGGCGCTGCAGGACATGGTGCTGCGGGTGGCGGCGCTGGCCGAGGACCACCCCGAGGTGCGGGCGCTGACGCTGGACCCGGTGGTCGCCTCCCCGGAAGGCGGGTTCGTCGCCAACGCGCGTGTCGTGCTGGGCCCGCCGCCCGCCCGCCCGGACACCGGGCCGCGGCGGCTGCGACCGATCGATGCACGGTTCTGACACCCGGCGCTATGCCGTGCCGGGCTGGTGGACCCGGTAGGCACAGTCCCGGTGCGGGCGGGTCCAGACCGGGCCGGCGCAGCGCAGCCCCTCGGCCGCGAGGCACCGTTTCACCACCTTGTGCGTCGACGTGCGGGGGAGTTCCGCAACGATCCGCACGAACCGCGGCAGCTGTTTGGGGCCCAGGTCCGGTTGTGCCGCGAGGAACGCGCCGAACGATGCCGGGTCCAGCGGATCCGACAGCACCAGCGCGGCCATCACCTGATCGCCCACCGCGGGATCGGGGACGGCGTACACCGCGGCCTCCGCGATCGCCGGGTGGCGGAGCAGGATCCGCTCGATCGGGGCGGTGCCCAGGTTCTCGCCGTCCACGCGCACCCAGTCGCCCAGCCGGCCCGCGAAGTAGCAGAACCCGTCCTCGTCGTGGTAGGCGAGGTCGCCGGTGTGGTAGCGGCCGTCGCGCATCCGCTCGGCGTCGGCGCTCGGGTTGCGGTAGTACCCGGCGAACGCGCCGGGCCCGCTGGTGTTCACCAGCTCGCCCACCACCCCCGGCGGGCACACCGCGCCCGTGTCCGGGTGCAGGATCGCGACCCCGTCCGGCAGCCGTCCCAGCGAGCCCTCCGGGGTGTCCGGGGTGCGGGCGAAGCCGATGCCGCCCTCGGTCGATCCGAACGCGTCCACCACCTGGCAGCCGAACCGCCGCGCGAAGGTGGCCAGATCCGCCTGCGCGCCCTCGTTGCCGTACACGATCCGCAACGGGTTGTCGGCGTCGCCGGGCAGCGGGGGTGTCGCGAGCACGTACGACAACGGCTTGCCCACGTAGTTCGCGTAGGTGGCGCCGAACCGCCGGACGTCAGGCAGGAACCCGGATGCCGAGAACCGGCGCCGCAGGGCCAGCACCGCCCCGGCGGCCAGGGCCACCGACCAGCCCGCCATGATCGCGTTCGAGTGGAACATCGGCATCGAGACGTACACGCAGTCCGATGAGGACAGTCCGAACCGGTCGGCGAGCATCCGCCCGGGGGCGGCGATCTTGTCGTGTGTGCACCGCACGGCCTTCGGATCACCGCTCGTGCCGGACGTGAAGATCAGCATCAGCAGGTCGTCGCCGGAGGCGGGCGCCGGGTTGAGGGCAGCGCCCGCGTGCGCGGCCAGCAGCGCGGCCCACTCCGGACCGTCGAGGTCCAGCACCGGCACGTCCAGCCCGTCCAGCAGCCCGGCGTGCCGTCCCTCGGTGAGCACCAGCTCGCAGTCCGCGAGCCGGACGTCCCGCGCCAGTGCCGCGCCCCGGCGCGTCGGGTTCAGCCCCACCAGCACCGCACCCGCGAACGCGCAGCCGCCGAGCAGGAACGAGAACGACGGCACGTTGTCCGCCAGGATCCCGACGTGCTTCCGCGGCCCGGTGAGCAGCGCACGCAACACCGCGGCGTGCTCCGCGCACTGCTGCACGTGCTCGCGCCAGGTCCACACCGAGTCGGCGAACCGCAGGCCGGGCCGGTCGTCGGTGGCGCGCGCCAGCAGCAGCTCGGTGACCGTCATGACGGTGCCGCCGCGAGCGCGTCGCCCAGCGCGCGCAGCTGCGCCGTTGCCCCGCCGAGCGTGAACTCCAGCCGTTTGGCCGCCACGAAGTACCGGTGCAGGTCGTGGCCGGTGTCGATGCCGACCCCGCCGTGCACGTGGACCGCGGTGTGCGCGACGCGGTGCCCGGCCTCGGCGGCCCAGTACTTCGCGGTCGCGACCTCCGCGGCGGCCGGCAGCTCCTCGGACAGGCGCCACGCGGCCTGCCACAACGTCAGCCGGACCGCCTCCACGTCGACGTAGGCGTCGGCGAGCCGTTGCCGCACCGCCTGGAACGCCCCGATGGCGTGCCCGAACTGCTCACGGGTGCGGGCGTAGTCCGCGGTGCGGTGCAACGCGCTGTCCAGCACCCCGAGCTGCTGCGCGCACAGGCCGACCGTCGCGTGCTCGCGCAGCCGGACCGCGGAGACGGGCAGCCGGGCGTCGGCCCGGACACCGCTGAGCGAAACCAGCCCGGCGTCGGCGTGGTCCACCACGCTCTGCGGCTCGCCCCGCGCGGGCACCACGAACACCGCCGTCCCGTCCGGGGTGCGCGCGGGCACGACGAGCGCGTCGGCGACCGCGGCGAACGGCACCGCGGTCTGGGTGCCGGACAGGCGCCAGCCGGAGCCGTCCGGTTCCGCCGTGAACCCGCACGGTGCCGCGGCGTCCGGCAGCGCGAGCGCGAGGACCGCCTGCCCGCGCACGGCGGGCACCACCCACCGCTCGATCAGCCGCCCGTCCCCCGACCCGGCGATGGCGGTCGCGGCGACCACGGTGGGCAGGTAGGGCAGCTCCGCGACCGTGCGGCCGATCTCGGTCAGCACCGCGCACTGCCCGAGCAGCCCCAGGCCACCGCCGCCGGCCGCGGCGGGCAGCGCCGCGTCGATCGCACCCACGCGGGCCAGCCCGGCCCACGCCCCCCGGTCGAAGCCGCCCTCGCCGTGCGGGCTGGGTGCCGCCTTGTCCGCCAGCACCCGCGCGACCAGCGCGGCCAGTTCGGTGACGTCCTCGCCCAACGCGAAGTCCACGGTTCCTCCTCAGCGGGTGACGGGCAGGGACAGGGCGGACGCGGCGATCAGGTCACGCTGGATCTCGTTCGTGCCGCCGCCGAAGGTGAGGATCAGCGCGGACCGGTGGGCTCGTTCCAGCCGGCCGCGCAGCACCGCACCGGGGGATCCGGCGCGCACCACCGCGCCGGGGCCGACGACCTCCATCAGCAGCCGGTACGCCTCGATCGCCAGTTCGGTGCCGAACACCTTCGTCGCCGACGCCTCCGCCGGGCCCAGTTCGCCGGAGCCGGCCGCCCACGCGATCCGCCAGTTGCGCAGCTTCAGGTACTCCGCGTGCGCGTGCACGCGAGCCAGGTGCATCCGGACCCATTCGGCGTCGATGACCCGGCTGCCGTCCGGCTGCGCGGTCTGCCGTGCCCAGCGGCGCACCTCGTCCAGCGCGGCGAGGATCGGCGCGGCCGAGGTCAGCGCGACCCGCTCGTGGTTGAGCTGGTTGGTGATCAGCGGCCAGCCGGCGTTCTCCTCGGCGATGCGGGCGGTCACCGGGACGCGCACGTCGTCGTAGTAGGTCGCGCTCGTGCCGGGCCCGGCGACCGTGTGCACCTTCGTCCAGGAGAACCCGGGCGCATCGGTCGGCACGACGAGGATGCTCAGGCCCCGGTGCCGGTCCGCGTCCGGATCGGTGCGCGCGGCCAGCCACACGTAGTCGGCGTACTCGATCAGGCTGGTCCACATCTTCCGGCCGTTGATCACGTAGGAGTCGCCGTCGCGGACCGCCCGGGTCCGCAGCGACGCCAGGTCGGTCCCGGCCTCCGGCTCCGAGTAGCCGATCGAGAAGTGCAGCTCGCCGGCGGCGATGCGCGGCAGGTAGAACGCCTTCTGCTCCGGCGTGCCGAACCGCATGATCGTCGGGCCGATCGTGCCGACGGTCAGGAACGGCACCGGCACGCCGGCCACCGCCGCTTCGTCGGTGAAGATCAGCTGGTCGAGCATCGGCCGGGCCTGCCCGCCGTGCTCCGCCGGCCAGCCGATCGCGAGCCAGCCGTCCCGGCCCAGCTCGCGCACGATCTCCTGGTACGCCTTGCCATCCCCGTACTCGCCGCCGTCGCCGGCCAGCGCCTCCCGGCGCTCCGGGGTCATCAGCCGGGCGAAGTAGTCGCGCAGTTCCGCGCGCAGCCGTTCCTGCCCGGGCGTGTAGCTGATCCGCATGCCGTCACCTCCGGCCCGCCCGGTCGTTGCTGGAAGCAGACCGGTCCGTGGCGCTAGTCTAGAACACGTTCTATTTCTATCAGCTGTGCAGCCGAGGAGGAAAGCCATGGAGGTCGCGGTCGACCGGACGCTGTGCGAGGCGAACGAGGTGTGCATCGGGTTCGCGCCCGCCGTGTTCGAGCTGGACGAGGACGAGGAGCTGCGCGTCCTCACCCCGTCGGTGCCCGAATCAGAAGTAGAACGTGTTTCGCGTGCCGTGGCCGCGTGTCCGAAGAACGCGCTGTTCATCCGGGACTGATCGAGGCAAACGGGGGCTTGTCTCGAACGAGAACAGATTCTAGTCTGGCCCTCGTGGAAGGTGATGTGGAACCGCGGGTGGCCGTCGTCACGGGTGCCGGGGCGGGACTGGGCCGGGCGGAGGCGCTCGCCCTGGCCCGCGCGGGCGTGTCGGTGGTGGTGAATGACGTCTCCGACACCGCGGGGGGCGTCGTGGACGAGATCGAGTCCGCGGGGGGCAAGGCGCTCCTCGTCACCGGCGACGTGGGTGAGCGCGCTACCGCCGATGCCCTCGTCGAGGCCGCCGTGGAGCACTTCGGCGGGCTGCACGTCGTCGTCAACAACGCCGGCGTGCTGCGCGACCGGATGATCTTCGCCATGTCCGACGAGGAGTGGGACACCGTGATCCGCGTGCACCTGCGCGGGCACTTCCTGTTGTCCCGCAACGCCACCGCGTACTGGCGCACCTGGTCGAAGGCGACGGGCCGGCCGGTGCCTGCGCGCCTGATCAGCACCGCGTCCGAGGCGTTCCTGGTCGGTTCCGCCGGTCAGCCCAACTACGCGGCGGCCAAAGCGGGCATCGTCGGCCTCACCGTCGCCATCGCCCGCGGTGCCGCGCGCTACGGCGTGCGGGCCAACGCCATCTGCCCGCGCGCCCGCACCGCGATGACCGCCGGGGTCTTCGGCGACGCCCCGGCCCAGGGGGTGGACCCGCTCTCGGTCGAGCACGTCGCCCCGCTCGTCGCCTACCTGGCCTCCGACCGGGCGGACCGGATCAACGGTCAGGTGTTCGTGGTGCACGGCGGGATGGTGGCGCTGCTGCGGCCGCCCGCCGTCGAGCGGCGCTTCGACACCGTAGGTCCATTGTGGACAGAAGGGGAGCTGGACTCCACCGTGGGCGCCTACTTCGACGAGCGAGACCCCGAGGCGATGTTCGCCGCCACCGAGATCCTGGAGCTCCCATGACACTCACCGTGCTGCCGCACCGCGAAGCCGCCGGGCTCCGGCCCGGCCGGCTCTACCTCGACGGCCATTGGGTACCGGGCACCGGCGGTGACTCCTGGATCCACCGGCACCCGGCCACCGGGGAGGAGATCGGCGAGTTCGCCGTCGCCACCGCGGCCGACGTCGACGCCGCTGTGGCCGCGGCCCGGGCGGCCTTCGAGTCCGGGGCGTGGTCGCACTCCCGGGCCGGAACCCGCATCGCGGTGCTGCACCGGTACGCCAGCCTGCTTCGGGAGCACGCCGCGGAGCTGCGGGCGTTGCAGGCGCTGGACAACTCGGTGCCGCTGTCGTTCAGCAGCACGATCTACGCCACGTCCGTCGGCGCCGCCGCGGACGTGTTCGACCACCACGCCGGCTGGGTCGACAAGCTCGGCGGCGAGACCCTGACCCCGTACCAGGGCGGCGACCACCTGGCGATGACCTTCCGCGAGCCGATCGGCGTGGTCGCGGCGATCCTGCCGTGGAACGCGCCCTTCCTGCTCTTCGCGCAGAAGGTCGCCCCGGCGCTCGCCGCCGGATGCACCCTCGTGCTCAAACCTTCGGAGTACTGCACGTTCACCGTGCTGCGCATGGTGGAGCTGCTCGCCGAAGCGGGACTGCCGGCGGGAACGCTCAACGTCGTCACCGGCCCAGGTGACCCGGTCGGCGAAGCGCTGATCAACCACCCCGGGGTGGACAAGGTCAGCTTCACCGGCAGCCGCGCGGTGGGCAAGCGCATCGTGGCGGCCTCCGCCGGCACGCTCAAGCGGGTCTCGCTCGAACTCGGCGGCAAGAGCCCCGCACTGGTGTTCGCCGACGCACCCAACGTCGCGCTGGCCGCGGCCACCGTGGTCGGCGCGGTCACGATGGGGCTGTCCGGCCAGGCGTGCGTGGCGAACACGCGGGCGCTGGTGCACCGGGACGTCTACGACGAGTTCCTCGGCGCCGCCGCGGGCATGGCCCGGGCGATGACCTACGGCGACCCGTTCGACCCGGCCGTGCTGGCCAGCCCGCTGATCAACGACCGGCAGCTGGACCGGGTGCTCGGTTACATCGAGAAGGGCAAGTCCGAGGGTGCCCGGCTGGTGACCGGTGGCGAGCGGCTCGGCGGTGACCTGGCCTGCGGCAACTTCGTCGCCCCGACCATCTTCGCCGACGTGGACAACCACGCCACCATCGCGCAGGAGGAGATCTTCGGCCCGGTCCTCGCGGTGGTCCCGTTCACCGGCGAGGACGAGGCGGTGCAGCTGGCCGGCGACACCGAGTACGGCCTGGGTGCGGGCGTGTTCACCGCCGACGTCCAGCGCGCGTTCCGGGTGGCGCGGAAGCTGCGGGCCGGCACGATCGGCATCAACGGCTTCCAGATCGAGCCGCACCTGCCCTTCGGCGGGTTCAAGCAGTCCGGGCTCGGCCGTGAGGGCGGGAAGTCGTCCATCGAGGCCTACACCGAGCTCAAGTCCGTGTACCTGCCACTGACCGACGAGATGATGTGATGGGACGCCTCGACGGCAAGGTCGCGCTGATCACCGGCGCGGCGCGCGGACAGGGTGCGGCCGCGGCCCGGCGTTTTGCGGAGGAGGGCGCCCGCGTCCTGGTCGCCGACGTCGCCGATGACGACGGCGCGGCGCTCGCCGCGGAGATCGGCGCGGTCTACCAGCACCTTGACGTCTCCCGAGAGGACGACTGGGACGCCGCGGTGCGGCGCGCCGAGGACGAGTTCGGCGGGCTGACCGTGCTGGTGAACAACGCCGGAATACTGCACTTTTCCGAGCTTGCGGAGACGTCACTGGCCGATTACCAACGGGTCGTCGGGGTCAACCAGGTCGGCGCGTTTCTCGGGATGCGCTCGGTCGTTGGACCGATGACACGGGCCGGTGGCGGCTCCGTCATCAACGTGTCCTCTGTGGAGGGTCTGGCCGGCATGCCGTTCCTGATCGCCTACACGGCCAGCAAGTTCGCGATCCGCGGCATGACCAAGGTGGCCGCGCTCGAACTGGGTGGCCGGGGGATCCGGGTCAATTCGGTCCATCCCGGGATGATCGACACCCGGATGGTGTCCGACGCCGCGGGCGGCGCCGACGTCGACACGTCCTGGGTGGGCCGGAAGGTCGCGCTGGGACGCGTCGGGCAGCCGGCGGAGATCGCGCAGCTCGCAGTGTTCCTGGCCAGCGACGAGAGTTCCTACTGCACCGGTGCGGAGTTCGTGGCCGACGGCGGTGCGACGGCCACCCACGCGCTCAACTCCCACGGGTGATCGACTTCACGGGAATACGAAGTGAACACCGCTAACGCAAAACGGTTTCCCACCGAGGAGTAAGACTCAGAGCAAACGAGGGCTGGGGTCGCGGAGGTGTGATGGGGTCACGCACGGGAACGCTGACGGTACCGGGCACCGCCGCGCTCGCTCAGGTCGGCCGCCTGTCCACACTGGCCTGGCAGGTGCTGCGCGCCATCCCGCGCCGGCCGTTCCAGTTCCGCGAGTGGATCTTGCAGTGCTGGTTCTTCGCCAGCGTCACCATCCTGCCGACCGCGCTCGTCGCGATCCCGTTCGGCGCGGTGATCGCGTTGCAGCTCGGGTCGCTCACCCAGCAGATCGGCGCCCAGTCGTTCACCGGCGCGGCCAGCGCACTCGCCATCGTGCAGCAGGCCGCGCCGTTGATCACCGCCCTGCTCGTCGCCGGTGCGGGAGGAAGTGCGGTCTGTGCGGACATCGGGGCGCGCAAGATCCGCGAGGAGATCGACGCGATGGAGGTGCTCGGGGTCAACCCGGTCCAGCGCCTGATCGTGCCGCGCGTGCTCGCCGCGATCGTGGTGTCGGTGCTGCTCAACGGCCTGGTCAGCGTGGTGGGCGTGCTCGGCGGCTACTTCTTCAACGTCGTCCTGCAGGGCGGCACCCCGGGCGCGTACCTGGCGAGCTTCAACGCGCTGGCGCAGCTGCCCGACCTCTACGTCAGCGAGATCAAGGCCGTGCTCTACGGGTTCGTCGCCGGGGTCGTGGCCGCCTACCGCGGGCTCAACCCGGCCGGCGGGCCGAAGGGCGTCGGCGACGCGGTGAACCAGGCCGTGGTCATCACCTTCCTGCTGCTGTTCCTGATCAACGTCGTACTGACCGCCATCTACCTGCGGATCGTTCCGCCGAAGGCGCTGTGATGACCGCGGAGACACTGGACCGGCGGCCGGGGGTGCCCGACCGGACGCTCGAGATGATCGCGCGGCCGGGCGCGATCCTGGAGGGACTGGGCAGCCAGCTCTCCTTCTACGTCCGCGCCCTGGCCTGGGCGCCCCGCACGCTGCGCCGCTACCGCAGGGAAACGCTGCGCCTGCTGACCGAGGTCTGCTTCGGCACCGGCGGTCTCGCGGTGATCGGCGGCACACTCGGCGTGATGATCGGCATGACCCTGTTCACGGGTCTCATCGTCGGCCTGCAGGGCTACGCGGCGCTCAACCAGCTCGGCACGGCCGCGCTCACCGGGTTCATCTCGGCCTACTTCAACACGCGGGAGGTGGCGCCGCTGGCCGCCGGGCTCGCGCTGTCGGCGACCGTGGGCTGCGGCTTCACCGCCCAGCTCGGCGCGATGCGGATCTCCGAGGAGATCGACGCGCTCGAGGTGATGGCGGTGCCCAGCCTGCCCTACCTGGTCACCACCCGGGTGCTGGCCGGGCTGGGCGCGGTGATCCCGCTGTACGCGGTCGGCCTGCTCTCGTCCTACCTGGCCTCCCGGCAGGTCACGGTGTGGCTCTACGGTCAGTCCGCGGGCACCTACGACCACTACTTCGGGCTGTTCCTGCCGCCGGAGGACGTGCTGTGGTCGTTCGGCAAGGTGATCGTGTTCAGCGTGCTGGTGATCCTCTCGCACTGCTACTACGGCTACACCGCGAGCGGCGGCCCGGCCGGTGTCGGCGTGGCGGTGGGCCGCGCGGTGCGGACGTCGATCGTGTTGATCTCGGTGCTCGACTTCTTCCTCAGCCTGGCCGTGTGGGGTGCGACCACGACGGTGAGGATCGCCGGATGAGACGGGCGGTGCTGTTCCGGCGGCTGGGGTACCAGGTGCTCGGCCTGGTGTTCCTCGTCGTGTGCGGGCTGTTCTTCGCCACCACCATCGCCGCCTACCACCAGGAGTTCACGCCGGTCGCCCTGGTGCGGCTGGAGACCGACCACGTCGGCAACCAGCTGCGGAAGGGTTCCGACGTCAAGATCCGCGGTGTCGTGGTGGGCGAGGTGCGCGCGATCGAGGCGTTCGGCGACCACGCAGCGCTCCAGCTCGCGCTCGACCCGGCCCAGCTGGACGTGATCCCGGCCAACGTGTCGGCGCGGCTGCTGCCCAAGACCCTGTTCGGCGAGCGTTACGTGGCCCTGCAGATCCCGCCCGGCCCGGTGCCGCGGCACCTCGCAGCCGGTGACGTCATCCCGCAGGACCGCAGCAGCTCCGCCATCGAGCTGGAACAGGTGCTGGACAACGTGATGCCGCTGCTGCAGGCCGTCCAGCCGCAGAAGCTGGCGAGCACGCTCGGCGCGGTCTCCACCGCGCTCGACGGCCGGGGCGGACAGCTCGGCGCCACGCTGGTCCACCTGTCCGAGTACCTGGGCGGGCTGAACCCGTCGCTGCCGGACCTCAAGGCCGACATCAGCGGGCTGGCCAACGTGGCCGACACCTACAACCGGGCCGCGCCGGACCTCCTGCAGGCGCTGGCCGACCTGACCACCACCACGAAGACCCTGGTGGACGAACAGCAGACGCTGGCCCAGGTGTGGGCGACGGTGACCACCGCGAGCGACGACCTGGACAGCTTCCTGCGGGTCAACCAGGCCAACCTGATCCGCCTCACCGTGACCTCACAGTCCACTCTGGACGTTCTGGCCAAGTACGCGCCGGAGTACCCGTGCCTGCTCCAGCAGCTCGCCGACGCGGTGCCGCGCGCGTACCAGGCGTTCGGGTACGGCACCGACCGGATGAACCACGTGACCATCCGGTTCGTCGCCGACCGCACCAAGTACGAGCCGGGCCGGGACGAGCCGGCCTACCTCGACAAGCGCGGCCCGCGCTGTTACCCGATGGTGCTGCCGCCCGGCCGGTGGCCGCAGTACCCGCCCGGCGGCCCGGTCCAGGACGGGTCCACCCACCCGCCGGCCGGTCCCGGCGCAAGCGTGCCGTTGCCCAGCAACGGGATCATCGCGAGCGGCTCGTCCACCACCGCTTCCATCGCCAACTCGGCGGCCGAGCAGGACCTGATCGCGGCGCTGGTGTCCCCGGCCGCGCCGCAGGACGTGCCGGGCTGGGCGAGCCTGCTCGCCGGACCGCTCTACCGCGGGGCGGAGGTGGAGGTCCGGTGAGGGGGTTCCTGCCGGCGCTGATCAAGATCAGCGTGTTCGCGGCCGTGACGGTCCTGCTCACCGGGATCCTCGGCGCGACCATCGCGAACACGAACTTCGGCGTCACCGACACCTACACCGCGCGGTTCACCGACGCCTCCGGGCTGCACGAGGGTGACGACGTGCGGATCGCCGGCGTCAAGGTCGGGCAGGTCGACGGCATCACGGTCACCCAGGACGGCGACACCAGCTACGCCGACGCGCACTTCACCGTGCAGTCGGCCTACCGGCTGCCCGGTGCGGTGACCGCCACGGTGAAGTACCGCAACCTGGTGGGCCAGCGGTACCTGTCGCTGGGCACCACCGTCCCGGGTGAGGACCAGCTGCCCGCCGGCGGCATGATCCCGCCCGAGCGCACCCAGCCCGCGCTGAACCTCACCGTGCTGTTCAACGGGTTCAAACCGCTGTTCGCCGCGCTGGACCCGCAGCAGGTCAACCAGCTCTCCTACGAGATCATCCAGGTGTTCCAGGGTGAGGGCGGCACCATCGAAAGCCTGCTGTCGCACACCGCCTCGCTCACCCGCACCATCGCCGGGCGCGACCAGGTGATCGGCCAGGTCATCGCAAACCTCAACACCGTGCTCACCACGGTCAACGAGCACGGCCCGCAGCTGTCCGAGCTGATCGGCCAGACCCAGCAGCTGGTGTCCGGCCTGGCCGCGCAGCGCGGCCCGATCGGCGACGCGGTGTCGGCGCTGGGCGAGCTCACCGACGCCACCGCCGGCCTGCTCGCCGACGCGCGCCCGCCGGTGCAGCAGGACATCGCTGCGCTCGGCACGCTGTCCGGCACGCTCGCCGATTCCGGGCAGCTGATCGACCAGCTGCTCAAAAAGCTGCCCGGCAACCTGGAGAAGTTCACCCGGACCCTGAGCTACGGCAGCTGGTACAACTACTACCTCTGCAACCTGACCGGCACCATCGGCATCACCTCGCTGAACATCACGCTGCCGATGCTCCCCCTCCCGGCGACCGAGCTTCCGGACAGGTGCCGGTGATGAAGCCGCTCAAGGATCGCAACCAGGCCGCTGTCGGCGCGGTGACGCTGGTGCTCGTCGTCCTGGTGACACTGGTGTCCTACTTCTCCGACCAGCTGCCGCTGCTCGGCACCGGGACCACCTACCAGGCGTACTTCGCCGAGTCCGCGGGGCTCACCGCGGACAACGAGGTCCAGGTGGCCGGGGTGAAGGTCGGCAAGGTCACCGGTGTGTCGCTGGCCGGGAAGCAGGTGCTGGTCAGGTTCACGGTGGAGCGCACCAGGGTCGGCGACGCATCCACCGCCTCCATCGAGATCAAGACGTTGCTGGGGGAGAAGTATCTGGCGCTGAAACCCCGGGGCCGCGGCGCGCAGGACCCGGCCGACCCGATCCCCGTCGAGCGGACCACCACGCCGTTCCAGCTGCAGGATGCGTTCCAGCAGCTGACCGCCACCGTGGGTGAGATCGACACCACACAGCTCGCGCGCAGCTTCGACGCGGTCGCCGATGCCCTCAAGGACACCCCGCAACCGTTGCGGGACACGCTGTCCGGCCTGTCCGCGCTGTCGCGCACGGTGTCCTCACGCGACCAGGAGCTCGCGAACCTGCTCGCCGGCACCCGCCAGGTGTCGCAGACGCTCGCCGGCCGCAACGCGCAGCTCACCGCGATCATCACCGACGGCAACCTGCTGCTCGGTGAGCTCCAGCAGCGCCGGGACGCGATCAAGGCGCTGCTCACCGGCACGCAGCAGCTCGCGGCCCAGCTGTCCGGCCTGGTCGCCGACAACCGGGCGCGGCTGCGGCCGACGCTGGACCGGCTCGGCGAGGTCACCACGATCCTGCAGAACAACCAGGACAACCTGAACCGCAGCCTGGCGCTGCTCGCGCCGTTCACCCGTGTCGGCGCGAACGCGACCGGCAACGGGCGCTGGTTCGAGGGCTACATCTGCGGCCTGCTGCCACCGGTGATCAAGGCCGGCGGGCTGTCGGTCAACCCGGAGGGCTGCACGCCGCCGCTGTCGGCGCCGGACCAGGGAGTGGGGGGCCGATGACGCTGGACAGCCACGCCGCACGCGGTGCGTACCGCTGGGTTGCTGCCGGGTGCGTGGCCGCGCTGCTGGTGACCGCCGGGCTGTACCTGGCGCTGCGGGACACCGGCGGCACCCGCATCTCCGCGCTGTTCGACAAGACCGTCGGGCTCTACGCCGGATCGTCGGTCCGCGTGCTCGGTGTGCCGGTCGGCGAGATCACCGGTGTCACGCCGGAAGGCGCCGTCGTGCGGGTCGACATGCGGATCGACGGGGACGTGCGGATCCCGGCCGGTGCCGGTGCCGTGGTCGTCGCGCCCAGCCTGGTCAGCGACCGGTACGTGCAGCTCACCCCGGCCTACGACAGCGGACCGGTGATGGCGCCGGGCACCGTGATCCCGCAGGACCACACGGCGACGCCGATGGAGCTGGACGACCTCTACAGCACCCTGGACAAGCTGTCCACCGGCCTCGGGCCGGACGGCGCCAACGCGCACGGCGCGCTGTCCGACCTGCTGAACACCGCGGCCGCCAACCTCGACGGCAACGGCCTGAACCTGAACAGCACCGTCACCGAGCTGGCGAACCTGTCGCGCACGCTGGACGACTCCAAGGACGACCTGTTCGCCACCGTGCGCAACCTCCAGTCGTTCACCACCACGCTCGCCGGCAGCGACGCGCAGCTCGACGAGTTCTACCGGCGGCTCGGCGACGTCACCGGTTTCCTCGCCGCCGACTCCGGCGACGTCAGCGCCGCGCTGGCCGCGCTCGGCTCCTCGCTGGGGGACGTGCAGAGCTTCGTCGCCGAGAACAAGGACCTGCTGACGTCCAATGTGGACAAATTGGCGAGCATCACGCAGGTGCTGGTGGACCAGCGGGCGGCCCTGGCCGAAGTGCTCGACGTCGGCCCGACCGGCATGACGAACTTCATCAACTCCTACGACGCGGCCTCCGGCAGCATCGCCATCCGCTACAACGCCAACGAGTTCACCAATCCGCTGATCACCACACTGTGCCGGCTGATCAAGGCGTCCACCCCGGTCGGGCTGCCCACCACGGTGAGCGACGTGTGCCAGGCGATCGCGCCGGTGGTGGAGGGCATCGCGAAGGTGCCCTCGATCCCGCAGCTGCTCGCCGACATCGGCAGCGGCAAGCTGCCGCCGCTGCCCCTGCTGCCCCTGGTCGACATCCCGGAGGCCGGCCGATGACACGGCTCACCGGACTGCTCGCCGGGGTGCTGCTGCTCGTGGCCGGCTGCGGGCCGGCCGGGTTCTCCGGGCTCTACCACACGCCGCTGCCGGGCGGGGCGGACCTCGGCGACCACCCGTACCGGATCACCGCCCGGTTCACCGACGTGCTCGACCTGGTGCCGCAGGCCGCGGTGAAGGTCAACGACGTGCCCATCGGCCGGGTCGACGTGATCGAGCTGGCGCCCGACACCAGGTCGGCGGTCGTCACCATGAGCCTCAACGGCGGCGTGCGGATGCCGGAGAACTCCTTCGCCCAGCTGCGCCAGTCCAGCCTGCTCGGCGAGAAGTTCGTCGAGCTCGCCGAACCGGCCGGCCAACCGGCCCCCGGGTCGCTGCACGAGGGCTCGGTGATCCCGCTGGACCGCACCAACCGCAACCCCGAGGTCGAAGAGGTCCTCGGCGCGTTGTCGCTGCTGCTCAACGGCGGTGGGATCAACCAGCTGGCGGACATCACGCGGGAGCTCAACCACGCGCTCACCGGCAACGAGGCGGAGATCCGGGCGCTGCTGGCGCGGGTGGACGAGATCGCGACCGAGCTGGACGGGCAGAAGTCGGAGATCATCCGCGCCATCGACGGCCTCAACCGGTTGTCCGGCACGCTCGTCGCGCAGACCGCGAACCTCACCACGGCGCTGACCGATCTGGCGCCCGGCATGGCCGTGGTGACCCGGCAGCGGGACCAGCTCGTCGGCATGTTGCAGTCGCTCGACCGGCTCTCCGGGGTGGCGGTGGACACGATCAACGCCAGCCGCGAGTCGCTCGTGGCGGACCTGCGGGCGCTCGCGCCCACACTGTCCAAACTGGCCGAAGCGGGGACGAACCTGCCGGAGGCGCTGAAGATCCTGCCGACCTACCCGCTGCCGGACGTCGCCGGGGACGTGGTCAAGGGCGACTACGCGAACGTCACCGCGCGCCTGGACCTCAACCTGGACGCGATCTTCGAAAACATCGCGAACTCCGGGCACCTCCCGGTCATCCAGCTGCCCAAGAACACCGGGAGCATCCCGTCGTCGTCGGCCGCGGCGCCACCACTGCCGATCCCGCCGCCGGCCGCGCAGGCGGCCCCGTCCGCGCAGCAGCAGGCCGGCCTGCTGACCGGGCTCGGCGGCCTGCTCGGCACCCTGCTGGGAGGCACGCCGTGATCACCCGCAAGCACCGGATCCAGCTGATGGCGTTCCTGCTGATCGCGCTCGCCTCGGTCGGCTACGCCGGCGGCGAGTACGCGGGCCTGGACCGGCTGTTCGGCACCAGCGGCTACCGGGTGACGGCGAACCTGACCGAGTCTGGTGGCATCTTCGCCGGCGCCGAGGTGACCTACCGCGGTGTCGCGGTCGGCCGGGTGAGCAGGCTGCACCTGACCGACGAGGGGGTCGCCGTCGACCTGGACATCACCTCCGCCGAGGAGATCCCGGCGGACACCCGGGCCGTGGTCGCGACGCGGTCGGCGGTGGGCGAGCAGTACGTCGACCTGCGTCCCCAGCACCAGGACGGGCCGTACCTGGCGGACGGGTCGGTGATCACCAGCGACCGGACGGCGATCCCGGTTTCGCCGGACACCGTGCTGGCCGACCTGGACCGCCTGGTGTCCAGTGTGGACACCAGGTCGCTGCGGACGGTGGTGGACGAGACCTACGACGCGTTCGCCGGCAGCGGCCCCGACCTGCAACAGCTGCTCGACACCGCGAACTCCGTCACCGCCGCCGCGGCGCAGAACCTGCCGCAGACCACGAGGCTGCTCGCCGACGGGCGGGTCGTCCTGGACACGCAACAGCGGCAGGCCGGCACCATCACCTCGATGGCGGCCGGGTTGCGCACCATCGCCGACCGGCTCAAGGGCGCCGACCCCGACCTGCGCAAGGTCATCGAGACCACGCCCGGGCTCGCGCGGGACCTCGACACGATCCTCGCGACCTCCGGCACCGACCTCGGGGTCCTGGTCGCCAACCTGCTCACCACCGCGCAGATCACCTCGGTGCGCACCGACGCGATCGAGGAGCTGCTGGTCGCCTACCCGGTGATCTCCGCGTTCACGCGCTCGGTGTGGTCCAACGGCGAGGGCCACCTCGGGCTCGTGCTGAACTTCTTCGACCCGCACTCGTGCACCAAGGGCTACGAGACCACCCGGGAACGCCCGGCCAGCGACACCAGCGAGGCCCCGGCCAACACGCAGGCGTACTGCGCCGAGCCGCCGGGCAGCCCGACCGGGGTGCGCGGCGCGCAGAACGCGCCGTACGCGGGCAAGCCGGTGAACCCGGCCAAGGCGTCGCAGCCGGCGCCGGCGGCGCCCGCGCAGGGGACGCAGCTGCCCGGGGTGCTGGGGCTGGCCGCGGGGACCGCGAGCACGCTCGGGCAGCTGCTGGGGCTGCCGGGATGAGGCGGATCCCGCGCCTGCTGGGCGCACTGGCGGTGGTCGCGGTGCTGGCGGTGCTGGCCGCGGCGTGGTCCGGGTGGGGCTGGTGGCGCGCCGCATCCGACGACGGAGCGGTGCGGGGACGCGACCGGGACGCGGTGGCCGCCGCCGCGGGTGACGCGCTGGTGGCGCTCAACACCATCGACTACCGGGACGGGAACGCCGCGCTCGACCGGTGGATCGCGGTGACGAGCGGGCAGCTGGGCACCTCGCTCAGCGGTGACCGGCAGGCGCAGGTGGCGCGGGCCACGACCGCGAAACTGGTCACGACCGCCTCGCTGCGGCAGATCGCGGTGACCCAGCTGGCCGGCGATACGGCACGGGTGATCGCGGTGCTGGACGTCTCGATCGCCGCGAACGGCGCCGCGCCGCAGCCGGGCCGCAGCCATCTGACGGCGGACGTGGCGCGAGCCGGCGGGACGTGGCGCATCACCTCGGTGCAGGCGGCCGGATGACGCCACGGGTCGCGACCTGGGTGTCGGTGCTCACCGCGGTCATCGTGCTGGCCGGCGGGTTCGCCGGGTGGGCCGCCGTGCAGGCCGGCCGGTGGCACACGGCGAACGAGGCGCTCGCGGACACCACCGCCACCGGCGAGGTAGGGGAGCAGATCAGCGCGGGGCTGAAGGCCGTGTTCTCCTACGACTACGGCAACCTGGCCCGCACCGAGCGCGCCGCGGCCGCGGTCCTGGTGGACGAGGCGGTGACCCAGTACCGGGACACGTTCGCCGCCGCCGGGCAGCAGGCGTCCGCGCAGAAGCTCATCCGCACCACCACGGTGTCCGCACTGGGGGTGCAGGACCTGCGCGGGGGCACCGCCCGGGTGCTGGCGTTCCTGGACCAGCAGACCCTGAACACGACGACCGGGCAGCAGACGTCCTCCTCGGCCGCCCTGGCGGTGACGGCCCGCAAGGTGGACGGCGCGTGGAAGATCGCCGCCCTCGACCCGCAGTAGCGGCGCGGCTACTTCTGGTACAGGCCCTCGATGAACCCGGCGTAGTTCTTCGTCACCACGTTGCGCTTCAGCTTCAGGCTCGGCGTGATCTCGCCGCCTGCTTCGCTGAAGTCCTTGTCCAGGATGACGAACTTCTTGATCGCCTCGGCGTGCGAGACCTGCTTGTTCGCCTCGTCCACCGCGCCCTGCACGGCGGCGAGCAGGTCCGGGTCCTGCGCCAGGTCCGCGACCGTGGCGCCGGCCGGCTTGCCGTTCTGCTGCTTCCAGGACGGGAAGAACTCCTCGTCGATCGTCACCAGCGCGGCGATGAACGGGCGCTGGTCGCCGACCACCATGGCCTGGCTGATCAGCGGGTGGGCGCGCATGGTGTCCTCGAGGCCGGACGGCGCGACGTTCTTGCCGCCCGCCGTCACGATGATCTCCTTCTTGCGCCCGGTGATGCGCAGGAACCCGTCGCGGTCGAGCTCGCCGAGGTCGCCGGTGTGGAACCAGCCGTCCTCCAGCGCCTCCTTCGTCGCGGTCTCGTTGTTGAAGTAGGCGCCGAACACCACGTCACCCTTGAGCAGCACCTCGCCGTCGTCGGCGATGCGCACCGAGGTGCCGGCCACCGGGCGGCCCACCGTGCCGACCCGGAACGCGTCCTGCGTGTTGACGTTGGCTGCCGCGGAGGTCTCGGTCAGCCCGTACCCCTCGAACACCGGCACGCCGATGCCGCGGAAGAAGTGCGCCAGCCGCGCGCCCAGCGGCGCCCCACCGGACACCGCGGCGATGCACCGGCCGCCCAGCGCGGCCCGCAGCTTGCCGTAGACCAGCTTGTCGAACAGGAAGTGCTGCGCCTTCAGCGCCAGGCCCGCCCCGCCGGAATCCTGCGCCTCGCTGTAGGACACGGCGACCTGCTCGGCCGCGTCGAAGATCTTGCCCTTGCCCTCGGAGTGCGCTTTCTGCTTCGCGCCGTTGTAGACCTTCTCGAACACGCGCGGCACGGCCACCACGAACGTCGGCCGGAACGTGCCGAGGTCGGCGACCAGGTTCTTCACGTCCGGGGTGTGCCCGAGCGTGACGCGCGCGGTGAACGCGGTGACCGCGATCGCCCTGGCCAGCACGTGCGCCAGCGGCAGGAAGCACAGCAGCGAGTTGCCCTGCTCCATCAGCTGCGGGAACGCGTTGATGTCGGCGCGGATCTCGGCGAGCAGGTTGCGGTGGGTCAGCTCGACGCCCTTGGGGCGGCCGGTGGTGCCGGAGGTGTACACGATGGTGGCCAGGTCGCCGGCCCGCACCGCGCGGCGCCGGTCGTGCACGGTGTCGTCGGCCACCTCGGCGCCCAGCGTGGTCAGCTCGTCCACGGCGGGACGGCCGGCCTCGATCTGCCAGGTGTAGCGCAGCTCCGGCAGCCGGTCGCGGACCTCGTCGACGGCGGCGAGGTGCTCGCCGGTCTCCACGAACACACCCTTGGCGCCGGAGTCGGACAGGATCCAGGCGACCTGCTCCGGCGAGGACGTGTCGTAGATCGGCACGGTCACCGCGCCCGCCGCCCAGATCGCGAAGTCGATCAGCGTCCACTCGTAACGGGTCTTGGACATCAGCCCCACCCGGTCACCGCGCTCGATCCCGGCCTCGACCAGGCCCTTCGCCACCCCGATGACCTGCGCGGCGAACTCGCGGGCGGTGATGTCCAGCCACGAGCCGTCCACCTGGCGCCGGAAGCTGATCACGTCGGGGAACCGCTCGGCGTTCGCCCACACGATGTCGGCGAGGTTCTCGTCGTCGGCAACCGGCTGCACTGCCGGGGCGCTGTACTCGCGCACGGTGGACCTCCGTGGTTCAAGGGTGTTACTCGCCAGTCACAACTTAGCGTCGGTGACACCTTACGACCAAGGGGGCGGGCCACCGGCACCTCGGGGCGTGACATCCTGCTGGGCGTGAGCACGCTCAACGGTGCGCCGCCGAGCATCGACATCGTCGACGAGACCTTCCTCGCGGTACCGCCCGGCACGGTGGCCGCGGTGTTCGCCGACCCGGCGGCGTGGCGGCGGTACTGGCCGGACCTGGTGCTGGAGGTCTACACCGACCGCGGCGACGAGGGCCTGCGCTGGACCGTGCGGGGTGCTCTGGTCGGCACCATGGAGGTCTGGCTGGAGCGCACGCTCGACGGCACCCTGCTGCACTACTTCCTCCGCGCCAGTCCGCAGGCGCCGATGAGCCCGCGGCAGCTGCGCCGCGAGTTCGACCGGCGCGCCCGCGCGGCGAAGGCGGTGGCGCTGGGACTGAAGGAGATCCTGGAGGACGGCCGGGAGCCCGGTGTCCCCCCGGCGGGTTCGCCGCGTCGCTAAACTGGGGGATCATGCGGGTTCACGTCGTGTCGGACGTCCACGGCAACACCGAGGCCCTGGCACGGGCCGGGGAGGGCGCCGACGCGCTGATCGTCCTCGGCGACCTGCTGGACTTCGTCGACTACCACCAGCACGACCAGGGGATCCTCGGCACGCTGTTCGGCGCGGAGAAGGTCGCCACGTTCGCCCGCCTGCGGCGCGAGGGCACCCGCGAGGAGTCGATCGCCTTCTCCCGCTCGCTGTGGTCCAGCCTGGACGACCCGGCCGCGGCCGTCGCGGAGGCCGTCCGCGAGCAGTACGCGGCGCTGTTCGCGGCGATGACCACGCCCACGTACGCGATCGCCGGCAACGTGGACTCGCCGGACCTGTGGCCGGAGTTCGCCGGGGACGAGGTGCGGCTGGTGGACGGCGAGGTCGTCGAGATCGGCGGCCTCCGGTTCGGCTTCACCGGCGGCGTGGTGCTGCCGCCGGGCGCGACGATCCGCCGGTCCAACCCGGTGTGGCGGCCCTACCTGCGCACCCAGGAGGAGTTCGACGAGGCCGTCGGCAAGCTCGCCGACATCGACGTGCTCTGCACCCACCAGCCGCCGGCGCTGCCGGAGCTGACCTACGACGTGGTGGCCCGGCGGCACGAGCTGGGCTCGTCGGCGCTGCGCGGGCTGATCTACGCGGAACAGCCGCGGTGGTCGCTGTTCGGGCACGTGCACCAGCCGCTGTCGGCGCGGCTGCGGGTCGGCCGCACCGAGTGCCGCAACGTCGGCCACTTCAAGGTCACCGGGCGGCCCTGGGTGCTGCGGTGGTGACTGCGGTGCGAACCGGGCGCAGGCGGTAACCTCTCCGCCATGGCCGAGCAGTCCACGCAGTCCATCGAGGTCGAGGCGCCGCCGGAGAAGGTCATGGCGGTGATCGCGGACTTCGGGTCCTACCCGGAATGGGCCAAGCAGGTCCGGGAGACCGAGGTGCTCGCCACCGACGACGCCGGCCGCGCCAAGCAGGTCAAGCTGACGCTGGACGCCGGTCCGATCAAGGACGTCTACACGCTGGAATACGACTGGGCCGCCGACGGCCGCTCGGTGAGCTGGCACCTGGTGCGCGGGCAGATGCAGAAGGCGCAGGACGGCCGCTACGAGCTGGTGCCGGCCGGGGAGGGCCGCACCCGGGTCACCTACACGCTGTCGGTGGAGCTGGTGCTGCCGATGATCGGGCTGCTGCGCCGCAAGGCGGAGAAGATGGTGATGGACACCGCGCTCAAGGAGCTCAAGCGCCGGGTGGAGGACCTCGCCTGAGGGCGGGGCGGCGCATGACGCGGCTGCTGCTGTTCACCGGCAAGGGAGGCGTCGGCAAGACGACGCTGGCCGCGGCGACCGCCGCGGCCCTCGCCGCACGCGGGTACAAGACCCTGGTCGTGTCCACCGACCCGGCGCATTCGCTCGGTGACGCGTTCGGTGTCCCGCTCGGTGCTGAACCGTCCGAGGTGGACAGCCGGCTGCACGGCGCGCAGGTGGATTCGCGCGGGCTGGCCGACGACATCTGGCAGGACCTGCGCGCCCGGCTCAAGGGCGCACTCGCCGGGGCCGGGGTGGACGCGCTGGACGCCGAGGAACTGAGCGTGCTGCCCGGCGTGGACGAGCTGCTCGCGCTGACCGAGGTGCAGCGGCTGGCCGAGGCCGGCCGCTGGGACGTGGTGGTGGTCGACTGCGGCCCGACCGCGGAGACCCTGCGGCTGCTCGCGCTTCCCGAAGCGGTTTCCGGGTACCTGGACAAGGTGTTCGGCTGGCAGCTCACGGTCACCGGGTCGCGCGGGCTCGCCCGGTCGATACGCGACCTCGCCGCGCACGTGGGCGCGCTGCGGGACCTGCTGACCGATCCCGCCGTCACGACCGTGCGGCTGGTGCTGACCCCGGAGCGGGTCGTGGTGGCCGAGGCGCGGCGCACCCTCAGTTCGCTGGCGCTGCGCGGTATCCGGGTCGACGGGCTGATCGTGAACCGGCTGGTGCCGGCGCCCGGGGTGTGGGGCGGCCCGGCGGCGTCCTGGATGCGCACCCGCCGCCGCCAGCAGGAGCAGGTGCTCGCCGAGCTGAGCGGGGAGCCGGCTTGCGTGGAGCACCGCGCGGCCGAGCCGGTCGGGTTGCCCGCGCTGCGCGAGATCGCCGCTGAGCTCTACGGCGAGCGGGACCCGTTGGCGGGCCGGGGCGGCGACCCCACGCCGCTGCTCCAGGTGACCGAAGTGGACGGTGGGTACCGGTTGCGGCTGGCGCTGCCGCTCAACCGCGACGCGCGGCTCGACCTGGCACGGGTGGACGACGACCTGGCCGTCACGGTGGACGGGTTCCGCCGCCTGGTGGCGCTGCCGGAGGCGTTGCGCCCGTGCCGGATCACCGGCGCGGAGTCCGGCGCGGACGGGCTCGTGGTCTGGCTGGCCGCCCCTGGGGAGGACGCATGACGACCGGTGAGGGGGCCACTGCGGCGAGCCTGGCGGAGGAGATCCGGCTGCTCGTCGAGATGGTCGTCGAGCGCGCGGCGCCCTGGCTGGACGGGGTGGTCGCCGCCGGGCACGGCGAGCCGGAGACGCCGGCGGACGGCACCGACTGCGGCTGGTGCCCGTTGTGCGCGGTGGTCGCCCTCGTGCGCGGGGAGAAGCCCGAGTTCGCGGCCCGCGTGCTGGAGCAGGCGGCGCAGCTGATCGCGTTGCTGCGCGCGGTGCTGGCCGACCGGTGGGAGCCGCAGGAGGGCGTGCACATGCCCGGGTTCCAGCCACCCCCGCGGCCGCGGCCGGAGTCCGGCCGGGTGCAGCGCATTCCGGTGCAGTGGCGGGAGAGCTAGTGCTCGCGATCGGTCTGGACGTCGGCGGCACGAGTGTGCGGGCCGGGGTGGTGGACGAGCACGGCTCGGTCCTGGACACCGCCCGCACGGGCACGCCGGGCACGGAGTCCGCGCTGGAGGACGCGATCGGCGGGGTGATCGACGAGCTGCGCAACCGGCATGACCGTGCCGGTGGGGCCGGTGGGGCCGGCGAGGTCGGCGCCGTGGGGCTCGCGGTCGCCGGGTTCGTCGCCGGCGACCGCCGCACGGTGATGTTCGCGCCGCACCTGGCGTGGCGGCACGCCCCGGTGGCGGACCGGATCGCCAAGCGCGTCGGTCTGCCGGTCACGCTCGAGCACGACGCCAACGCCGCCGCGGTGGGGGAGCACCGGTTCGGCGCGGCCCGCGGTGCGCACGTGGCGGCACTGGTGGCGATCGGCACCGGCATCGGCGCGGGCCTGCTGCTGGACGGCCGGCTGTACCGGGGCGCGCACGGGGTCGCGCCCGAGCTGGGGCACCTCACCGTGGTGCCGGACGGCCGGGCCTGCCCGTGCGGCAAGTACGGCTGCTGGGAGCGTTACTGCAGCGGGACGGCGCTGGCGGCGACGGCGATCGAGCTGCTCGCCCGCTACCCGGGCAGCTCGACGGTCCTGGCCCGGGACATCGCCGCGGACCCCGGTGCGCTCACCGGGCGGCGGGTGGCCGGCGCGGCGCGCGACGGCGACCCGCTCGCGCAGCGCGCGGTCGCCGAGCTGGCGAAGTGGCTCGGCGAAGGACTCGCGCTGGTGGCGGACGTGTTCGACCCGGAGATCGTGGTGATCGCGGGCGGGGTGTCGGAGTCGGCGCCGCTGTTCCTCGACGAGGCGCGCGAGCACTACGCGGCCGCGATCACCGGCGGCAGGCACCGGCCGCTCGCGCGGATCCGCACCGCGCAGCTGGGCGACGATGCCGCCCTGGTCGGCGCCGCCGCGCTCGCGCTCGAGGCGCGGGCGGTGCGATGAGGTGTGCCAAGCTGGACCTATGACCCCGGATGACGGCGACGGCTTCGTGTACTGCGAACTCGGCCATCGGCATTGGGGCATCCACGGCGCCGCCGGCCTGCTGCTGACCGACCCCGAGCGGGGAGTGCTGCTGCAGCACCGGGCGTGGTGGACGCACCACGGCGAGACGTGGGCACTGCCCGGCGGCGCGCGGCGCGGCGACGAGACGGCGCGCGAGGCGGCGACGCGGGAGGCCGGGGAGGAGGCCGCGGTGCCGGCTGCCGCGGTGCGGCCCACGGCCGAGTCGGTGGTGGACCACGGCGGCTGGAGCTACACGACGGTGCTCGCGTGCACCCGGCACCCGGTGCGGGAGCGGGTGGTCAGCGAGGAGAGCGCCGAGCTGCGGTGGGTGCCCCCGGAGGAGGTCGGCTCCTACCCGTTGCACGTGGACTTCGCGACCGCGTGGCCGGCGCTGCACGCGCAGCTCGGCCGCGAGCTGGTGCTGGTCGTGGACGCGGCGAACGTGGTCGGGTCGCGGCCGGACGGGTGGTGGCGGGACCGGGCCGGTGCCGCCGAACGGTTGCGGGACCGGTTGTCCGGGCTGGTGCACGAGGGCGTGCGCAGCACCGACGTCGGCCTGGGCGGCGCGGAGTGGTCGTGGTGGCCGCGGGTGCAGATGGTCGTGGAGGGGCAGGCGCGGGACGTGCCACCGGCCGATGACGTCGAGGTGATCGCGGCGGTGCGTGACGGTGATGCGCAGATCGTGGAGAGCGTGCGCAAGGCGCGGGACGCCCGCCCGCGTGATCACATCGTGGTGGTCACCGCGGACCGGGAGCTGCGGGCGCGGGTCGAGGCCGAGGGTGCGGGCGTGCTGGGCCCGGCGGCGCTGCTGAACCTGGTCGCGGACTAGGACCGGTTCCGCCGGTCGTGCTCGGGACCAGCGGCGGCAGAAAAAAGACCGACCGGTCGCTTTTATGTGTATGCTGATCGGTGTGATGGAGAAGCGGCGGGACGCCCGGCTCGAACGGGGGCGGCGGACCCGGGAGACCGTGCTCGATGCGGCGGTCGCGCTGGCGTCGGTGTACGGCCTGGAAGGGCTGACGTTCGGCCGGCTCGCCGAGCACCTGGGCACGAGCAAGTCCGGGCTGTTCGCGCACTGGAAGGACAAGGAGCACCTGCAGCTCGACGCGATCGACCGGGCGCGTGCGCAGTGGACCGACCGCGTGATGGCGCCTGCGCTGCGGGCTCCGGCGGGGGTGCGCCGCGTCCTCGCGCTGCACGAGGCGCGCATGGCCTTCTACGCCGAGGGCGTGCTCCCCGGCGGCTGCTTCTTCCTGGCCGCGCAGACCGACTTCGACGACCGGCCCGGGGTGGTCCGGGAGAAGACGGCGCAGTCGTTGCACGACTGGCTGGGCTTCGTCCGGTCCGTGGTCGAGGAGGCGATCGCGCTCGGTGAACTGCCCGGCGGCACCGACGCGGGTCAGCTCGCCTACGAGATCGACGCGCTGGGCGAGTCCGCGGTGATCCATTCGCGGTTCGTCGGCCCGGACACCACTTTTCCGCGCGCCCGCCGCGCCGTCCTGGACCGGCTGCGTGCCCTGGCCGTCCACCCCGATCTGCTACCGGAGGAATGAACAGTGCTGAGAACGTCGTGGGTTGCCGGACCGGCCGAGGCCGCCGGTCCGGTGCTCGTCAGCGTCACCGACTACACCTCGAACCGGCTGTGGGACATGCCGGGGATCTACCGCGCGGGCCGCCGGCTGGCCCGGCACTGGCCCAGCCTCGATGGTGCCGTCGGGCACTGGCTGTGGGCGGAGCCGCTGCAACGCCGGTCCGGGTCGGTCTCGGTGTGGCGGAGCAAGCAGGCCCTGCGGGGGTTCGTCGGGCTGCCCGAGCACGTGCGGATCATGCGCACCTACCGCGACCGCGGGAGCATCCGGTCCACCACCTGGACCGTCGAGGACCCGGACCTGCGGACCGTGTGGGCGCAGGCCTCGGAGTTCCTCCGCCAGGCCGCCTGACCGGGAGCTCAGCCCAGGGCCGCGGTCAGCTGGTCCACCCCGGCGGCCATCAGGTCGGCGAGGTCCGCCAGGGGGTCGCGCAGCCACTGTTCGTACGCGGCCAGTGCGATCCCGAGCGCGGTGTAGGCGACCGTCTGCGGGGCCAGCGCCGACGCGGGCACGCCGAGCCGTCCGGCGACGAATTCCGCGATCACCTGCCGCCAGTCCGCGTACCGCAAGGTCGAGTGCGCCTGGAGCGCCGGGGTGGTGAGGATCAGCTCCATCCGCTGCCGGTGCCACACCGCTTCGGCGGGGTCCACCCGGTTGAAGCGGACCAGCGCGTCCCGCAGCACGTCGGGCAGCGGGAGGTCCGGCGGGTAGGCGGCGAGCCGCTTGCGCATCCTGTCCAGCTGGCCGTCGAAGTCGCCCCACGCGATGTCGTTCTTCGACGGGAAGTAGCGGAAGAACGTGCGCCGTCCGATGCCGGCGGCCTTCGCGATGTCGTCGATCGTGGTGCGGTCGAAGCCGCGGCTGGCGAACAACGCGAACGCCGCGTGCTCGACCTCCGCCCGCGAAGTGATCGGCTTGCGCCCCGCGCGGGGCGCCGGATCCGCCTTTTCGGTCATCCCTCTTCCATTCGGCACTCGGTGCCATTATTGTCCGGGAAGCGCGGCCGCACCGCAGCGGCCGGATCGCCGAAGGGAGCATCGCATGTCCGACGCCGAGAACGCCGCCCCCGCTGTGGAGGACACGCTCGTCGAGGAGGACCTGCTGGTCGAAGAGGTCTCCATCGACGGCATGTGCGGCGTCTACTGACCGGCGTGTTCGATCCGGACCGCGCCTACCGGTGCTCCCCGCGGGTCGCGTTGCGGCCGGAACCGTTCGGGGCGCTCGCCTACGACTTCGGCACCCGGAGGCTGTCGTTCCTGAAGACGAAGATCCTGGTCGAGGTGGTGCGCACGCTCGGGGACCAGCCCGACGTGCACACCACGCTCGACGCCGCCGGCGTCCCCGCCGACCAGCGCCCGGCCTACCTCGCGGCGCTGGCAGGACTGGCCGAGAACGGCACGATCGAACCGCGCTGAACCCACCACGAAGGGCGTGCGATGAAGCTCGTCGAACACTTCAAGCAGGGGCTCACCTCGCCCATCTGCCTGACCTGGGAACTGACCTACGCCTGCAACCTCTCGTGCGTGCACTGCCTGTCCTCGTCGGGACGCCGTGACCCGCGGGAGCTGAGCACGGCGGAGTGCAAGGCCGTCATCGACGAGCTGCAGCGCATGCAGGTCTTCTACGTCAACATCGGCGGTGGCGAACCGACCGTGCGCGCCGACTTCTGGGAGCTCGTCGAGTACGCGGTGGACCACCAGGTGGGTGTCAAGTTCTCCACCAACGGCGTGAAGCTCACCCCCGAGCGGGCCCGCTGGCTCGCCGCCAGCGACTACGTGGACGTGCAGATCTCCCTCGACGGTGCCACCGCCGAGGTCAACGACCACGTGCGCGGGCCCGGTTCCTACGACACCGCGATCCGGGCGATGCGGAACCTGAGCGACGCCGGTTTCCGCAACTTCAAGCTGTCCGTGGTCATGACCCGGCACAACGTCGGGCAGCTCGACGAGTTCAAGGCCATCGCCGACCGCTACGGCGCCCAGCTGCGCATCACGCGGCTGCGCCCGTCCGGCCGCGGCGCCGACACCTGGGACGAGCTGCACCCGACCGCCGGGCAGCAGCGGCAGCTCTACGACTGGCTGGTCGCGCACGGCGAGCAGGTCCTCACCGGCGACTCGTTCTTCCACCTCAACGCGCTCGGCTCGGACCCGCTGCCCGGTCTCAACCTGTGCGGCGCGGGCCGCGTGGTGTGCCTGATCGACCCGGTCGGCGACGTCTACGCCTGCCCGTTCGCCATCCACGAGGAGTTCCTGGCCGGCAACGTCCGCGATGCGGGCGGGTTCGCCGGTGTGTGGCGCACCTCGGAGCTGTTCGAGCGCCTGCGCGGTCCGCAGACCGGTGGTGCGTGCACGTCGTGTTCGGCCTACGACGCCTGCCAGGGCGGGTGCATGGCGGCGAAGTTCTTCACCGGTCTGCCGCTGGACGGGCCGGATCCCGAATGCGTCCAGGGCCGGGGGGAACTGGCGCTGGCCGGCGTGGGCACGCCCGCACCGCGCTCGCACATCGACCACTCGCACTCCACGACCCGCAAGAGCCGCCAGAGCCGGAAGGTGCCGGTCAGCATCGGGTTCGGGCCGCCCGAGGCCGGCGCGCGGCCGGACCGGGCCTGCGACACCAGCCCGCTCGCGGGGTTCCAGCCGGCGCGATGACCGGGCTGACCGGCCCCGTCCGGGTCGGCGGCCACACCGCCCCGAGCCGGGTCCTCTTCGGCCCGCACGAAACCAACCTCGCCTGCGGCCGGGCGCTCGCGGACCGGCATGTCGCCTACTACCGGCGGCGCGCCGAGGGTGGCGCGGGGATCGTGGTCACCGAGACGGCCAGCGTGCACGCATCGGACTGGCCCTACGAACGCGCGCCGCTGGCCGCCGCGTGCGGACCGGGCTGGCGATCCACCGCGGACGCTTGTCGTCCACACGGGACACTGGTGGTGGCCTCGCTGGGACACACCGGCGGGCAGGGGAGTTCGGCCTACCACCAGTCGGCGCTGTGGGCGCCGTCGCGGGTGCCGGACCCGGTGAGCCGCGAACTGCCGATGGAGATGGAAGAGCCGGAGATCAGCGCGCTGATCGCCGGGTTCCGCGACTCCGCGGCGCTGGCCGTCCAATCCGATGTGGACGGTGTGGAGATCGACGCCGGGCAGTACTCGCTGATCCGGCAGTTCTGTTCCGGGCTGACCAACCAGCGGCGCGACGCCTACGGCGACCGCGGACGGCTGCTGCGGGAGGTGCTGGCCGTGGTCCGGGCGGCCATCGGCGACCGGATCCTCGGGCTGCGCCTGGCGTGCGACGAAGGCGCCCCGTGGGCGGGGATCACGCCGGAACAGGCGGCCGAGCTCGTGCCGGACGTGGCCGGCCTGCTGGACTACCTGGTGCCGGTGCGGGGTTCGGCGTTCGCGGACTCCCGCCCGGATCTGCATACCGGGCCGGCCTTCAACGCCGGGTTGTGCCGCAGTCTCGCCGGGCCGGTGACGACGGTGCTGCAGGGCGGTGTGGTCGACCCCGCCGACGCGGAACGCGCACTGGCCTACGCCGGGCTGGTCGAGATGACCCGAGCGCTGATCGCCGACCCCGACCTCGTCCGGCACGTCCGCGCCGGGCGGGCGCCCCGGCCGTGCGTGCTGTGCAACCAGATGTGCCGGGTGCGGGATCCGCGCAACCCGGTCGTCAGCTGCATCGGCGAGCCGCGCAGCGGGCACGAGACGGAGGATCCCCTGGGCGGGCCGGGATCCGGTGCGGTGCTGGTGGCCGGCGGCGGACCGGCCGGGCTGGAGGCCGCCCGCGTGCTCGCGCTGCGCGGGTTCGACGTGGAGCTGACCGAGCGGGACGACCGGCTCGGCGGCATGGTCCGGATCGCCGCGCGGGTGGCGGGCCGCGAGCGGCTCGGCCAGCTGGTGGACTGGCTGGAGGCCGAGGTTCGGCGGCTGGGCGTGCGGGTCTCGACCGGGGTGGAGACCCGCGAGCCGGACGGGCGGCCGGTGATCGTCGCGACCGGCAGTACCGCCGGGCCCCGGGACTACGCCGTCGAGGGCGGTGCGGTGCTCGACGTGGTGACCGTGCTGGCCGGTGCCGCCCTGCCGGACGGGCCGGTTGTGGTGCACGACCCGGTCGGCGACTGGGTCGGCGCCGGGGTCGCGGAGCTGCTGGCGGGCCGCCGTGCGGTGGCGATCGTCAGCCCGGACCCGGCGATCGCTGCCCGGACGGGCGACCTCGCCGGCGTCAACACCCGGCTGCAGCGGGCCGGGGTGACGCTGGTGAAGCGGTCCCGCCCGCGGGTGGTGCGGCGGGACCACGTGGTGGCGGAGGACGTGCACACCGGGGCGGTGCGGGAGCTGCCGTGCGCGGTTTTGGTCCACTGTGGACATCGGTGGCCGGATCCGGCGTTGCCCGGCATCGCCGTCGGGGACGCGGTGGCGCCGCGGACGATCCACGAGGCCGTCCTGGAGGGCAGGCGCGCGGCGGTGGCGCTGTGAGCCTGCTGTTCGAACCGCTGCGGCTGGGGCCGGTCGAGGTGCGCAACCGGATCGTGTTCGCCGCGCACCTGACCAACTACGCGGCCGGCAACCTGCCCACCGAGCAGCACGCCGCGTACTACGCCGCCCGTGCCGCGGGCGGTGCCGGACTGATCATCTCCGAGGAGCACGTCGTGCACCCCTCGGACTGGCCCTACGAGAAGGTGATCCACGGCTACCGGCCCGAGGTGGTGCCCGGCTACCGGCGGATCACCGGCGCGGTGCACGCACACGGTGTGCCGATCTTCGCGCAGCTCAACCACAACGGCGGTCAGGCGTGGTCGCGGTACTCGCGCCGCGTGGTGTGGGCGCCCTCGCCGGTGCCGGATCCCCTGTTCCGGGAGGTGCCCAAGGCGATGTCGCACGCGGAGATCGCCGAGGTCGTCGCCGGGTACGGCCGGGTCGCCCGGCACTGCGCCGAGGGCGGGTTCGACGGGGTGGAGATCCAGTGTTCGCAGTCCTCGCTGGTGCGCGGGTTCCTGGCGCCCGCGACGAACCTGCGGACCGACGACTACGGCGGGTCGCTCGCGAACCGCGCGCGGATCCTGCGGGAGATCATCGGCACCGTGCGCGCGGCGATCGGGCCGTCGCGGGCGCTGGGCGTGCGGCTGTCCGGTGACGACCTGGTCGAGGGCGGTGTCACGCTCGGCGAGGCGGTCGAGGTGGCGCGGATGATCGCGCCCGGCATCGACTACCTGAACACCTCCATCGGGGTCGCGACCGCGTCGTTGTACCTGGTCGAACCGTCAATGGCGGTGCCGCGCGGGTACGCGCTGCCGGTGGCCGGGGCGTTCCGGCGGGCGGTGTCGCTGCCGGTGGTCGGCATCGGGCGGATCAAGGACCCGGCGGAGGCCGAACGCGCGCTCGCGGAGGGTCTGTGCGACCTGGTCGGGGTGGTGCGCGGGCAGATCGCGGACCCGGAGTTCGCCGGCCAGGCCCGCGCGGGCCGGCCGGTGCGCACCTGCCTGTCGTGCAACCAGGAGTGCGCCGGCCGGGTGGGGCTGAACCGGTGGCTGGGCTGCGTGGCGAACCCGCGCGCCGGGCGGGAGGCGGTGCCGTTGCCCGAGCCGGGACCGCGGCCGAAGCGGGTACTGGTCGTGGGCGGCGGCCCGGCGGGTCTCCGGGCGGCGGCCACGGCCGCCCAGCGGGGGCACCACGTGACGGTCTGCGAACGGGCGGCGTCGGTGGGCGGGCAGATCGCGCTGGCGGCCACGGCGCCCGGGCGGGCCGAGCTGGGGGACCTGGTGCGCGACCTGTCGCGCGAGTGCCGTGCGGCGGGTGCGGACGTGCGGACCGGGGTGGCGGTGACCGCAGCCCAGCTGCTGGCGGAGGCGCCGGACGCGGTCGTGCTGGCGACCGGGGCCCGCCCGGTGGTGCCCGAGTGGGCGGCGGGCCTGCCGCGGGTGGTGCACGCGCGGGACGTGCTGGGCGGGGTGTCGCCGTCGGGATCGGTGGTGGTGATCGACGAGACCGGTTTCCACCCCGCGACCTCGGTGGCGGAGCTGCTGGCGCAGCGCGGGTGCCGGGTGACGCTGTCGACACCGGCCATGGTCGTGGGACAGGACCTGGGGACCACGCTGGACCGCGAGCTGTTCGGGCGGCGGGCGCACGCGCTCGGGGTGGCCGAGTCGACGGACGAAATGGTGCTGGATGCCGCCGCGGCGGAGGATGGGGGCGTGGTGTTGCGGGTGCTCAGGCACACGACCGGCGAGGTCCGGCAGGTCCGCTGCGACTGGGTGGTGTGCGCGACGCACCAGGCACCGGAGGATTCGCTGTGGCACGCGCTGCGCGACGCGCCCTTCCCGGTCCTGCGGGCGGGTGATTGCCTGGCCCCGCGGCGCGCGCACGCCGCGGTGGTGGAGGGGCACCGGGCGGGGGTGTCGTTGTGAACGGCCCGGCCGGGTGCGGTGGGGTGGTTCCGCGATGCGGGCTGAGCTGGCACGCTCCGGGCGTGGAGATGATCAGGTGACCGCGCGGGTGGCCGTGGTGACCGGGGCGGCCCGGGGCATCGGCGCGGCCGTCGTGCACCGGCTCGCCGACGAGGGCTGGCGCGTGGTCGCGGTGGACATCGCCGCGGACCTGCCGGGCGTGGCCTACCCGCTCGGGCGGCGTGAGCAGCTCGCCGGGATCGCCGCGAAGTGGCCCGGACAGGTGATCGACGTCGTGGCCGACGTGCGCGACCAGCGGGCGCTCGACGAGGCGGTCCGCGTCGCCGAGCGCGAGTTCGGCGGGCTGGACGCGGCCGTCGCCGCGGCCGCGGTGATGGCCGGCGGGCGGCCGCTGTGGGAAACGACCGATGCCGAATGGGAATCGCTGTTCGGCACCGGGGTGGACGGCGTCTTCCACCTCGCCCGCGCGGCCGTGCCGGCCCTGCTGCGCCGCCCCCAGCCGCGCAGCGGGCGCTTCGTCGCGCTCGCCTCCGCCGCGGCCCACACCGGGTTGTGGCGGCTGGCCGGCTACAACGCGGCCAAGCACGCCGTCACCGGATTGGTCCGCGGTCTCGCCACGGACCTGCGCGGCACCGGCGTCACCGCGACGGCGGTGTCGCCCGGATCGACCCGCACCCCGATGCTCGCGGCCACCGCCGCGTTGTACGAGCTGGACGACGTCGAGGAGTTCGCCCGGCACCAGCTCGCCGAGCGGCTGCTCGAACCCGAGGAGGTGGCGGCCGCGGTGTGCTGGCTCTGCGGACCCGACGCGAGCGCGATCACCGGCACGGTGGTGCACGCGGACGGGGGGTTCACGGCATGACGGTGCTGCGCGTGGATCCCTCGACGAAGGCGGTCGCCGGGGGGCGGGTGCTCGTCGGCGGTTCGCCGCTGCGGGTCATCACCCTGTCCGCCACCGGCGCCCGGCTGTACGCCGCGTGGGCGGCCGGCGCCGAGGTCGGGGACATGCCCCACCACCGGCGGCTCGCCGAGAAACTCGTCCTCGCCGGCATGGTCCACCCCGGCTACGCCGAGGCCACGCTGACCCCGCGGGACGTCACCGTCGTCGTGCCCGTGCGCGACCACGCCGACCGGCTCGCCGCGCTCCTGCCGTGCCTGGCCGAGGTCCGCGAGACCCTGGTGATCGACGACGGGTCGGCCGTGCCGGTCCCGCACGCCGTCGACCGCCACCCGGTGCCGCGCGGCCCCGCCGCGGCCCGCAACACCGGCTGGCGCAAGGTCACCACCGAGCTGGTCGCCTTCCTCGACGCCGACACCCGGCCCCGGCCGGGCTGGCTCCCACCGTTGCTCGCGCAGTTCGAGGACCCCGCGGTGGTGGCCGTCGCGCCGCGGGTGCGCAGCGCGCCCGGCGACGGGGCGCTGGCCCGCTACGAACGCCACGAGTCCGCTTTGGACATGGGTTGCGTCCCGGCTCAGGTGCGCCCGCGCGGGCGCATCACCTACCTGCCCACGGCCGCGCTCGTCGTCCGCACGTCGGCGCTGCGGGCGATCCACGGGTTCGACGAGGACCTGCGCTTCGGTGAGGACGTCGACCTGATCTGGCGGCTCGTCGACGCGGGCGGGTCGGTGCGGTACGAGCCGCGGTCGGAAGTGGTGCACGAACCCCGCACCACCTGGCGGGCCTGGCTGACGCAGCGCTACAGCTACGGCACCTCCGCCGCCCCGCTGGCGCGCCGGCACGGCCGCACCGCGCTCGCACCGGTCCGGGTGTCCGGCTGGACGGCCCTGGCGTGGCTCGCGCTCGCCGCCGGGCGTCCGAAGACCGCGGTGGCGATCGCGCTCGCCACCGCGGCCCTGCTTCCGCGCAAGCTGGCACCCCTCGGCGTGCCGGCGGGCGAGGCGCTGGGCATCGCCCTGCGCGGGCACGTCGCGGCCGGGCGTTTCCTCGCCGGTGCGCTCACCGGAGCGTGGGGTCCCGCGGCGGTCCCGCTGCTCGCGCTGACCCGGCGCGGCCGCCGCGTCCTCGCCCTGGCCTACGCCCGGCACCTGCTGGACTGGGTGCGGACCCGGCCGGACCTCGACCCGCCCCGGTGGCTGCTGGCGCGCGCCGCCGACGACCTCGCCTACGGCGCCGGGGTGTGGCGCGGGTGCCTGCGCGAGGGCGAACCGGGGCCGCTCGTCCCCGACCTGTCGAACTGGCCGGCCCGCCGGCCGCGACGTGCCGCCGCCGATCCGCCGCGCGGTGCCGCGCCGGCCGGGACCAGACCGTGAACCTCGCCGATCTCGCCTGGCCCGAACTGGGGGAGCGCCCCCTCCTGGCGGTGCCGCTGGGCGCCACCGAACAGCACGGCCCGCACCTGCCGTACACGGTGGACACCGAGATCGCGGTCGAGCTGTGCCGCCGCCTCGGCCGGGCGCGGCCGGAGATCGTCGTGGCACCCGCGATGCCGTTCGGATCCAGCGGGGAGCACGCGGGTTTTCCGGGCACGCTGTCGATCGGCCAGGAAGCCACCGAACTCGTCCTGGTCGAGCTGGTGCGCTCCGCGGACGCCTTCGCCGGGGTGCTCCTGGTGTCCGCGCACGGCGGCAACGCGATGCCGGTGCGCCGCGCGGTGCGGACACTGCGGGCCGAGGGGCGGAACGTGCGTGCCTGGTCGCCGGACGGCCCCGCCGGTGACACCCACGCCGGGCGGCTGGAGACGTCGGTGATGCTGGCGGTCCGGCCGGAAGCCGTGCGCACCAACCGTTTCCAGGCCGGCGTGACGCGTCCGCTGCCCGAGCTGATGGGGCGGTTGCGCGGCGAAGGCGTGCGCGGGGTCAGCCCGAACGGGGTGCTGGGCGACCCGGCCGGGGCGAGCGCGGAAGCGGGGCGCGCCACCCTCGACCGATGGACGGACGGTCTACTTGACGCTGCCGCATCGCTGGCCGGAGATGGCATGATGTAGCCGTCGGCGGATGAGACCCCTGTCACAAAGAGGTGATCGGCGTGAAGACCAAGGCCGCAGTCCTGCACTCCGCGGGAAAGCCGTTCGAGATCGAGGAACTCGAGCTCGACGGGCCGCGTGAGGGTGAGGTTCTGATCAAGTACACGGCCGCCGGGCTGTGCCACTCCGACCTGCACCTGATCGACAACGATCTCGTGCCGCGGTTCCCGATCGTGGGCGGGCACGAGGGCGCCGGCATCATCGAGGACGTCGGCCCCGGCGTGACCAAGGTCCAGCCGGGCGACCACGTCGTGTGCTCGTTCATCCCGAACTGCGGGACCTGCCGCTACTGCGCCACCGGCCGGTCCAACCTGTGCGACATGGGCGCCACGATCCTCAACGGGAACCTGCCCGACGGCTCGTTCCGCTTCCACCGCGGCGGCACCGACTACGGCGCCATGTGCATGCTGGGCACGTTCAGCGAGCGCGCGACGATCTCGCAGCACTCCGTGGTCAAGGTGGACGACTGGCTGCCGCTGGAGACCGCGGTGCTCGTGGGCTGCGGAGTGCCGACCGGCTGGGCGTCGGCGAACTACGCCGGCGGTGTCCGGGCCGGTGACACGTGCGTGGTGTACGGCATCGGCGGGATCGGCATCAACGCGGTGCAGGGCGCGGCGCACGCCGGTGCCGCCAACGTGATCGCGGTGGACCCGGTGGAGTTCAAGCGCGAGAAGGCGCTCGAACTCGGTGCCACGCACGCTTTCGCCACCGCCGCCGAGGCCGCCGAGAAGGTGACGGAGCTGACCTGGGGCCAGATGGCCGACCAGGCGCTGATCACCGTCGGGACGGTGGACGAGCAGGTCGTGACGGACGCGTTCAACGTGATCGGCAAGGGCGGCACGGTCGTGATCACCGGGTTGGCCAACCCGGAGAAGCTGACGGTGCACCTGTCCGGCGGCGTGATGACGTTGTTCGAGAAGACGGTCAAGGGCACGCTGTTCGGGTCGGCCAACCCGCAGTACGACATCGTCCGGCTGCTGCGCCTGTACCAGGCGGGGCACGTGAAGCTGGACGAGCTGGTGACGAAGCGCTACACCCTGGACGAGGTCAACGAGGGCTACCAGGACCTGCGCGACGGGAAGAACATCCGCGGCGTGATCATGCACTCCGCGGACTGAGACGCGGTCCGGGTGCGGGCGGAGGCCGGTGGTCTCCGCCCGCACCGCTGTCCGGGGCTGGACCGTTCGGCCGAGCGCTGTACGACGTTCGGCTGTGTCTGCGTCACAGTTGTGTGGCACGCGGCTGTCATCCCGTCACAGAGATGCGCAGGCACGGCTACTCATCGTTGACCCTGCCGGAGCCCGATTCCTATCGTGACCGCGATCAACGTGGATCTCGGAAGGACTTCTCGATGGCGCATCAACGGCGATCGCCCGCGCCCGGTGACGGGGCCCCGGCCCTGGAACGGCGCCGGTTCCTCGGTTATCTCCTCGCCGCGCCCACCCTGGCGGTCGCGGCGAAGCTCGGCGGTGATCTCGCCGCCCCCGCACCGGCCGGCGCCGCGATCCCCACCCTCCCCGGCCCGGCCGACGTCCTGGACCTCGGCGACGCCCTCACGCTCGCCGCGATGCCGACCTCCGGCCTCATCGCGATCCAGGTCAACCGCGACGACACCGTGTCCTTCGCGGTGCCCCGCGCCGAGGTCGGCCAGGGCATCACGACCACGGTCGCGATGCTCATCGCCGAGGAGATGGACCTGCCGCTGAGCAAGGTCGGCGTCAACCTCGCCGACGCCCGCCCGGAACTGGTGTTCAACCAGCTCACCGGCGGGTCGAACTCGGTGCGCTCGCTGTACAACCCGGTGCGCACCGCGGCGGCGATCGCCCGCGCCCGCCTGCTGGCCACCGCGGCCGCGCAGTGGAAGGTCGACGCTGCCACGCTCACCGCCCGCGACGGCGTCATCCGCTCCGCCTCCGGGCGGAGCGCCAGCTACGGTTCCCTGGCCGAGGCCGCCGCCGCCGCGCGCACCGAGGAGGTTTCCGCCACCCTCAAGAAGACCTCCGAGTTCCGCATCATCGGCAAGCCCACCACCCGCATCGACGCGCTCGACGCGGTCACCGGGCGCAAGCGCTTCACGATGGACCTCCAGGTCCCGGGCGCGAAGCCGACCATGGTCTGCCGCCCGCCGACGATCAACGGCACGGTGCGGTCGGTCGCCAACCTCGCCGAGGTCAAGGCGATGCCCGGCGTCACCGACGTCGTCACCGTCTCCAGCGGCGTCGCCGTGCGGGCGGACACGTTCGGCCAGTGCATCGACGCGGTCCGCGCGCTCAAGGTGGACTGGGGACCGGGCACAGTGGACGGTGAGTCCGACGCGACCGTCGAGGCGAAGCTGCGGGCCGCCGCGCTGCCGCTGGCCGTGCCGCCGGTGCTGACGCAGTCGATCGACGCCGAGTTCGTGTTCGCCTTCGCCAGCAACAGCGCACTGGAGACCAACTGCGCGATCGCCGACGTGCGGGCCGACCGGGCCGAGATCTGGTCCGGCCTCAAGTCGCCGATCGTGACGCAGGAGAAGGTCGCCGCGATGCTCGGCCTGCCGGTCCCCGCGGTCAAGGTGCACGTCGTCACCGGCGGCGGTTCGTTCGGGCGCAAGCTGTTCGGCGACGCCGCGCTGGAGGCCGCGGAGATCTCGAAGAAGATCGGCAAGCCGGTCAAGCTCATGTGGCACCGCGCCGACGACGCCCGGCACGGCCGCACCCACCCGATGTGCCTGTCCCGCGTGCGGGTCAACCATGCCCTGGGCAACGTGGTCAGCTACGAGCAGCGGCACACCAGCGTCACCACCGACTTCGGTCACGGCCTCGGCGAGATCCTCACCGCCGTCGCGGCGAAGCTGCCGGTCGGCGACGTCGGGTTCTCCCAGACCGTGTTCATGCTGTCCACCTCGATGCCCTACAACTTCGGTGCCACCACGCAGCTGCTCAACGAGGTGCCGCTGAAGTTCCACACCGCCAGCATGCGCAACGTGTACTCGCCCAATGTGGTCTGCGCGCGCGAGCTGATCGTCGACCAGCTCGCCGCGAAGATGGGCCAGGACCCGTTGACGTTCCGGCGGAACTTCCTCAAGGACGACCGCATCCGCAAGGTCCTCGACAAGGTCGCCGAGGTCGGCAACTGGGGCCGGAAGATGCCCGCCGGCACCGCCCAGGGCATCGCGCTGCACCACGAGTACAAGAGCGTCAGCGCGGTCCTGATGGAGATCGACTGCCGGCCGGAGACCGTCAACCGCAAGATCCGCAACGGCGTCGCCGGGCCGCGCGTCACCAAGGCGGTCGCGGTCGTGGACGCCGGCCTGCCGATTAACCCGAAGGGCCTGGAGGCGCAGACGATCGGCTGCGTCAACGACGGCATCGCGCTCGCGCTCACCTCGAGCCTGCACATCGACCAGGGCCTGCCGCTGGAAGCGAGCTGGGACAACTACTTCTACACCCGGCAGTGGAACACGCCGCCGGAGATCGAGGTCGTGGTCCTGCCCGCCACCACCGGTGAGCCCGGCGGCGCGGGCGAGCTCGCGGTCGCCAGCTCGTTCGCCGCGGCCGCCTGCGCCTACGGCCGCGCGGTGGGGAAGATGCCGACGCGCTTCCCGATCAACCACGGCACGCTGAGCTTCGAGCCGAAGCCGAAGGTGCCGCCGGTGCCCGAATCGCCGGTCGACGGCCTGGCCCACACCTTCTGAGGAGACTTCGTTGTCCCAACACACTTTCACGGTCAACGGCAAGCGGGTCACGGTCGACGCCGACGACAAGGTCCGGTTGCTCTGGGTGCTGCGTGACCTGCTCGGCATCACCGGTCCGAAGTACGGCTGCGGTATCAACGTGTGCAAGGCGTGCACGAGCCACATCAACGGCAAGGCGTTCAACCCGTGCTCGGTGCCGGTGTCGGCGATCGGGCCGGACGACGAGATCACCACCATCGAAGGGCTGGCCGACCCGGAGACCGGCGAACTGCACCCGATGCAGCAGGCGTGGCTCGACCGGGACGTCGCGCAGTGCGGCTACTGCCAGCCCGGTCAGATCATGGCGGCCATCGCGAAGGTCAGGCAGGCCCGCGCGGAGGGGCGCGAGATCAGCGACGCCGACTTCGACGAGATCCGCAACATCTGCCGCTGCGGTACCTACTCGCGCATCCGGGAGGCGGTGCGGACCGCGGCGGCCGAGATGAAGTGATCGTCCGCGGTTACGCCGGCAAAGCCCCGCATCTCTCCGCAGATGCGGGGCTTTGTGCTGCGGTTGCGCACAGTTGGACACTTTCGTGTTAGATGTCCACTCGCGAGCCCTCGACGAGGAGGACGGACATCTCATGAGGTACACGGGCGCCGACCCCGCGGTGGCCGGCCTGGCCGGCCGCGCCCTGACGCGGTTGCCGGAGATGACCAAGGCGACCTACGAGCAGATTCTCGGGGAGATGACCGTCTACCGCGAGGAGCGGTTCGTCTCCCACGACCAGTTGTTCGCCTCCTGCCGCGACAACCTCCAGTTCCTGGTCCGCGCCCTGTCCGAGCCCGGCGCACCCGACTTGTCCCAGGCACGCGCGACCGGCCGCGACCGAGCGCTGGCCGGCGCCCCGCTGCCGGAGTTGCTGCGGGCGTTCCGGATCGGGTTCACCGAGGTGTGGCAGTGCTTCGTCGAGCTGACCACGCCCGCGCAGGACGTCGCCACGCTGGTCGCGGCGACCACCGCCATCTGGGACCTGATGGACGACTACACCGAGGACCTGACCTCGACCTACCGCGCGACCATGGCCGAGATCAGCCGGACCCGGCAGAACCGCAGGCTGGCGCTGGTGGAGGCGCTGTTCGCCGGGGGCAGCGCCACCGAGGGCACGCTGTGGGACATCGCGCGGATGCTCGACCTGCCCCTGGAGGGCACGTTCGTCGTGGTCGCGGCGGAGGCGCCGGGGCTGGGCCAGGAGGCGTTGCCGCTGATCGAGACCCGCTTGCGGGAGCGGCACCACGCCTCGGCCTGGCGGCTCACGCCCGAGCTGCAGATCGGGGTGGTGTCGGTGCGCGACGCGGACGGGGTGCTGGAACTGCTGCGGGACAACCCGCGCGCGCGAGTAGGGGTCAGCCCGGTGTTCGCCGGCCTCGGCGACACGGCCAGGGCGCTGCACCTGGCCCGCGTGGCGATGAACAGCCTGCCGCCCGGGACGAAGGACGTCGCGCGGTTCCAGGAGTCACCACTGGCCGGGCTCGTCGCGAGCGACCCGGAGGCGTCCGCGCAACTGGCCGGTCAGGTGCTGCGGCCGATCCTGGAGCTGCCCGGCGAGGAGGGCAACGTGCTGCTGCTGACGCTGCGCGCCTGGTTCGACTGCGGCGGGTCCACCAAGCAGATCGCCGAGCGGGTCTACTGCCACCCGAACACCGTGCGGCACCGGGTGAAGCGGATCACCGACGTGCTCGGCCGGTCGCTGACCGACCCGGCGGACATCGCGGAGCTGGGTGCGGCGCTGCGGGCGTTGTCCATGTTCGGCGACCGCGCCCGCAGAGCCGTGCGTACCGGACACCGGACCTAGTCGAGCTTCTTGCCGGTCGCCTTGGCGAACGCGCGCGCACCGGCGCGGTCGACCGCCGCCTTGACGCCGCCGAAGATCGCGCCCTGCAGCACCGCCGCGGTGATCACCTCGCGGGTGGAGTAGTCCGACGACGTGGCCTCCGGTGCCTCGTCCTCCCCGGTCGCGGCCCGCCAAGCCTGCTTGAACAGCATGCCGGCCAGGATCCCGCCCAGCGCGCTCACGGCCAGGCTCAGCGGCTTGTACAGCAGTTTCATCCCGTCACCTCTCCACAGTGGACCCCCGCTCCACCGTCCGGGTACCCACGGTCGCCGCGGGTGACACCCGGCCCGTTGTGCGAGGTCGTGGCAAGGGCGTACCTTGGCGCGATACTTCGCCGGGAGGGTGGGGGCTCGTGGTCAGGGGCAAGGTCGTCCGGTTCGACGAGGTGCGCGGGTACGGTTTCGTGGCGCCGGAAGGGGGTGGTGAGGACGTCTTCATGCACGTCAACGATCTCGACGCGGACAAACGGCTGATCACGCCCGGTGTGGTCGTGGAGTTCACGGTCTCCGACGGTGAGCGCGGCCGCAAGGCGTCGGACATCCGGCTGGTCGGCCGGCCCGCCGAGGGCGAGGGCCCGCCCCCGGCGCACGACCTCCGCGAGGAGCTGACCGAAGCGCTGCTCGCCGGCGTGCCGACGCTGACCGCCGAGCAGGTGCTGAGCGTCCGCCGCGTCGTCCTCGACGTCGTCCGCGACCACGGCTGGCTCGGCCGGTAGATGTTTCACCCCCCGGGCCGCGGGCACACGGACGGGCATGAAGGCTGTTACCTGGCACGGCAAGCGTGACGTCCGCGTGGACGACGTCCCGGACCCGCGGATCGAGGAGCCCACGGACGCGATCGTCCGCGTCACCTCGACCGGCATCTGCGGCTCCGACCTGCACCTGTACGAGGTGCTCGGCCCGTTCCTGGACGCCGGGGACATCCTCGGCCACGAGCCGATGGGCGTCGTCGAGGAGGTCGGCCCCGGCGTGCCGAACCTCCGCCCCGGCGACCGGGTCGTGGTGCCGTTCAACATCTCCTGCGGCCACTGCTTCATGTGCGATCAGGGGCTCCAGTCGCAGTGCGAGACCACCCAGGTGACCGGGAAGGGCAAGGGAGCCGCCCTGTTCGGCTACACCAAGCTCTACGGGCAGGTGCCCGGCGGGCAGGCCGAGTACCTGCGGGTCCCGCAGGCCCAGTACGGCCCGGTCAAGGTGCCCGAGGGGCCGCCGGACGACCGGTTCGTCTACCTCTCCGACGTCGTGCCCACCGCGTGGCAGGCCGTCGAGTACGCCGGCATCCCCGACGGCGGCAGCGTCACGGTGTTCGGGCTCGGCCCCATCGGCCAGATGTGCTGCCGCATCGCCGCGCACCGCGGCGCCGGCACCGTGATCGGCGTCGACCTCGTGCCCGAGCGGCTGGCGCTGGCCGAACGCCACGGGGTCACCACCATCGACGCCCGCGCGGAGAAGGACGTGCCGGGCGCGGTGCGGGAGATGACCGCGGGCCGCGGCTCCGACTCGGTGATCGACGCGGTCGGCATGGAGGCCCACGGCGCACCGCTGGGCAAACTCGCCCACCAGATGGTCGGGCTGCTGCCGGACCAGGTCGCCGGGCCGCTGATGGAGAAGGGCGGCGTGGACCGGCTCGCGGTGCTGCACCAGGCCATCGCCACCGTGCGCCGCGGCGGCACGATCTCACTGTCCGGCGTGTACGGCGGCATGCTCGACCCGCTGCCCATGATGGACCTGTTCGACAAGCAGATCCAGCTGCGGATGGGCCAGGCCAACGTGCGGCGGTGGATGGACGACGTGCTGCCGCTGGTGTCCGGCGACGGTGACCCGCTCGGTGTGGAGGGCCTCGCGACGCACCGGCTGCCCCTGGCGGACGCGCCCCGCGCCTACCGCATGTTCCAGCAGAAGCAGGACGGCGCGATCAAGATCCTCCTGCAGCCGTCCGCATGATCGGCCGGCCACCTGTCCCGGTTCTGGCGCGATCGGCGCTACCGGTGGACGTGTAAGCGGCCGGCCCCGAGGTACCCGGACAACGATCGGGTGAAAGGAGAAATGCCGAAATGAGCACGATCACCGAATCCGTCGACGTGGACGTCGACGTGCACACCGCGTACAACCAGTGGACCCAGTTCGAGTCCTTCCCGGAGTTCATGGAGGGCGTGGAGGAGATCCGGCAGGTCGACGACACCCACACGCACTGGGTGACCAAGATCGGTGGGGTGACCCGCGAATTCGACGCGACCATCACCGAGCAGCACCCCGACGAGCGGGTGGCGTGGCGGGCCGACTCCGGTCCCAGCCACGCCGGGGTCATCACCTTCCACCGGCTGGGGGACAACCAGACCCGCGTCACGGCGCAAATGGACATCGACCCGGACGGGTTCGTCGAGAAGGCGGCCGACAAGCTGGGCATCCTGGACCGCCGGGTGCACGGGGACATGGAGCGGTTCAAGGCGTTCATCGAAAAGCGTGGCGGTCAGGAGACCGGCGCGTGGCGGGGTGACGTGGACCGCCCGGGCAGCTGATGGCCACCAGTACCCGACGCGACGCCGCCGAGTTCGTGCCGGACAGCCGCTCGCTGGACCGGCTCCGCTCGGCGGCGCTGCGCTGCCAGGGGTGCGACCTCCACCGGGACGCGACGCAGACGGTGTTCGGGGACGGCCCGGCGCCGGCGAAGGTCCTGATGCTCGGGGAACAGCCGGGGGACAAGGAGGACGTCGCGGGGGAGCCCTTCGTCGGGCCCGCGGGCCGGCTGCTGGACCGGGCGCTCGACGAAGCCGGCGTCGACCGCTCGCAGGTGTATGTGACCAACGCGGTGAAGCACTTCAAGTTCGTCCGCGGTGAGCGGGGCAAGCAGCGGATCCACAAGAAGCCGTCGCGCGGGGAGATCGTCGCGTGCCGGCCGTGGCTGGTGGCCGAGCTCGAGGCCGTGCAGCCGTCGGTGGTGGTTCTGCTCGGGGCCACCGCCGCGTCGTCGCTGATGGGGCCGTCGTTCCGGGTGACCGCTCACCGGGGTGAGCTGCTGCCCGCGCCGGAGGAGTTCGCCGGGCGGCCGGAGCGGGTCCTGGCCACCGTGCACCCGTCCTCGGTGCTGCGGGCACCGGACCGCGACGAGGCCTACGCCGCGCTGGTGGCCGACCTGCGCTCGGTACCCGAGATGATGTGACCCCGACCGCCCAACACCCCACCCGGAGCAGCAAACACGCCGCCCGGACCGGCAAACACGCCGCCCGGACCGGCAAACACGCGGCGTGTTTGCCCTAGCGGGCCGCGTGTTTGCCGCTGGGCGCCGCGTGTTTGCGCTAGCGGGCGGTGTGTTGGCTGGTGCGCGCGGTGTGTTGGCTGATGGCCGCCGGGCGGTGGGCCGTGGCCGCCGGGGGTGGGGCCGGAAACCGCTCGCGGGAATGGCGGAGCCCCTCGCCGGGAGGGCGAGGGGCTCCGCAACGGCGAGGGGTTCCGGCAGGTTCAGGTGTTGCGCTTGGAGAGCCGGTCGCGGATCTTGTCGATCAGGCCGGCGCCCGGGTCGAGGATCAGGTTCAGCGGCGGGCGGTCCGGGGCGCTGGGGTGCGGGCGCGTCGGGGCCATCTTCTTGGCCCGCTCCACCTTGTCGCCCAGGTCCTGCAGTTCCTCGGCCGAGCAGGCCGCCTGCAGCTTGGGCAGCAGGTCCTGCTCCTCGTCCTCGATGTGGTGCCGGATGTCCTGCATGAGCTGCCGCATCAGCTCGTCGAAGCGCGGGTCGGTCGCCGGCACGTCCTCGAGCTGCTTCATGACCTCCTCGGCCTCGGCGTGCTCCTCCAGTTCGTGGTCGGCGAGCTGGTCGCCGTTCTCCAGGTACTTGCGGGCCGCCGGGTACATGAACTGCTCCTCGGCGACCGAGTGCCGCACCAGCTCGGCGATCACGTGGTCGGCGAGGTCGCGGCGGTGCTCGGGGGTGCCGGTGCCCGCCTCCAGCTCGGTGAAGACGCGCTCGACGTGCCGGTGGTCGGAGATGATCACCGAGATCAGGTCCGGTTTGTCCGTGGCGGTCATCGTGGCTCCGTTTCGGTCCGTTCGAAGATTCCACCCGACCGGTACCCACCCGATCCGGGCCTAACCTCACGGGTGAGCCGTCAGGCGCAACGAAAAGTTGTCGAACGTGGCCGGCAGCGGACGGCCCGGCGCGGGTTTCGGTGCGGAGTCCACTGTGTAGTCCCGGTCCTTGATCATCGTCGCGAGCACGGCCGATGTCGTGAACAGCACCAGGTTCTTCGCCGGGCACTCGCCCGGGCCGGCGCTGAACGGCACCAGTGACGGTTCCCGCTGCGCCCGCCCGTCCAGCCAGATCTCCGGCGTGAAACTGTGCGCGTAGGGCAACCGGGACTCGTCGCGGTGGAACAGCGGCGCGAAAATCAGCAGACCGGTGCCCGCGGGCACCCGGTGCCCGTCCCAGTCCAGCTCCTCGGTCGTGTCCCGCAGGATCGCCGGCGTGGTCGGCCACAGCCGCACCGTGTCCAGCACGCACGCTCGCAGGTAACCCCGCGCGGCTCCGGAGGCGAGGTCCTGGCGGGCCTGCTGCCGCTGCGCGGGATGCGTGGCCAGCAGGGCCAGCGTCCGGAACGTGACCATCCCGGCCGCGTCGAACGCGAACAGCCAGTGCGCGACCTGGCTCGCCGCCTCGTCGTCGGCAGCCGCCGACGCCCCGGCCAGGCTGTCCCCGTCGGCGTGGGCCAGCAGCGCGCGCACCCGGCCGAGGAACTCGTCCCGCAGCCGGCGCCGCCGCGGCAGCAGGTACGACCAGTTCGCTGCCAGGCGCAACCGTCCCAGCAGGTCGGTCGTCACCTGGTCGTCGCGTGCGTGGTCGCCGAACACGATCCGGCGCACCAGCCGCCACCACACCGGGGCGAACGTGTCCCAGTCCAGTGGTCCCGGTCCCAGCGCGCCGAACTCGCCGGCGACCTTCGCCTCCACCGACGGCGCCAGGTGGTGCACCGGCCGGCCGGTCTCCAGGGCGCGTTCGTTCCACTCCCGGCGGCGTGCGCGGTCCGGCCCGCCGGAGATCAGCACGCCGTGCGGCTGGAACTGCGACAGCGCCGCGCGTTTCTCCAGGTTCGCCGGGGTGAACGGCTCGGGCGACCGGGCCAGCACGCGCCCCACATCGTCGGCGGACAGCACCAGCGCGAACGACCGGCCGGGCACCGCCAGGCGCACCAGCCCGGGGCCGTGTCGCGCCCGCAGCTTCCGCAGGGTGCGCACGGCGGAGGCGTCGGCCTGGATCTTCTCCAGAGCCGTGATCACGCGGGGGCGGCGTTTGATCACCCCGCCGGCGAGCGGCGGGCCGAGGACGGTGGCGAGCACCTGCACCGTCTCGGGCACCGAGGCCGCCGGCAGCCCGCTCACCGCGTCACCAGCTCCGCGATCCGGTCCAGGGCGTGTTTCGCTTCCGGGATGTTCGCGATCATCCACGCGTGGAACATCCCGCTGTACTCCCAGTACTCCAGTGGCACGCCCTGGGCGGCCGCCTTGTGGTACAGGTTGCGCGCGTCGGCGAGCAGCACGTCCCGCGTCCCGATGAAGCAGCTCAGCGCGCCCAGCCCGCGCAGATCGCCGTGCAGGGGGCTGACGAGTTCGTCGGCCGGGTCCAGCGCGCCGGCGTAGAGGCGGCCGGCCTCCCGCAGCCCGGTGATGCCCAGGTACGGGTCGTGCCGGTCGTACCCGGGCTGCGCCGGGTCGGTCATCGTGATGTCCAGCCACGGTGAGAGCAGCACGATCTCCTTCGGCTGCGGCCGGCCCTCGTCGCGCAGTGCCCGGGCGAGCGTCAGGGACAGGCCACCGCCGGCCGAGTCGCCCATCAGGATCTGCTCCCCGGGCGCCACACCGCCCAGCACTTCCTTGTAGGTGGCCTGGATCATCGACAGCGTTTCGTCGTAGTGGCTGCCGGGTGCCAGCGGGTACAGCGGCGCGGTGACGGTGCAGCCGGTTCGCCCGATCAGCCGGGCGAAGAACTTCCAGTGGTCGCCCTGGATCTGGTGCACGTACGCCCCGCCGTGGAAGTACACGACGTGCCGCGGGGCGGCGTTCGCCCTGGGCCGCAGCGTGTACACCGGATGCCCGTGCACCTCGGTGCGGTCGATGTCGACCTGGGCGCGCACCGCGGGCGGGGGCACCGCGTTCTCCCGTTGCTGCCGTGGTCCCATGCTCTTGTGCAGGGCGTCCACATCGGTGAACGTGCGCTTGCGCGCGGTGAGCAGCATCTGGGCGATCAGCAGTTTCGCGTGCAGGCTGGTCTTCCCGATCACCGGCGGCGGTTACCCCTGCTCCGCGGCGGCGAAACTCAGACCAGGTCGCGCGGGAACCGCCGCTGCCAGTTGCGGGAGAACACCCGTTGCGCCCCCTCGTACCCGTCGAGCGTCGCGTGCAGCACGAACTCGGTGGGCGTGCAGGCCAGCACCGTGTGCGTCTCCGTGCGGGCTTCCCAGTCCCCGCGCGCGAACGTCATACTCCACTTCGTCTCGCCGCGTACCGAGGCGAAATCGTCGGCGACCGAGCTGTAGCGCTCGTAGGCGCGGCGGGACACCTCGAGGTCGATGTCGTCCAGCCGCACGGTGCCCGAGTCCTTGACGATCTCCAGCGCGGACCGGTAGTCGACCAGGTCGCGCGACACCGTCCACCGCTGTTCCCCGGGGCGCAGCACGGTCGAGGTCATCGGTGGCGAGCCCTCCGGCTCGCCGAACACCGGCCCGGTCACCTCGTCGGACTCCCGGATCGGCCGGACCGGCAGCGTCAGGCTGCTGCCCTTCGGGTGAACGGTCAGCCGGGCCGGTTCCGGCGCCGGCCACGCCAGCGGCCAGTACGAAGTGGACAGCGACAGGCGGATCCGGTGGCCGGGCGGGAAAGCCTGCGCAACGCCGTTGAGCTCGAGCTCGACCTGGTAGCGCTTGCCGGGTTCCAGCGGCTGGGGGTCGTGGTGGCTGTCCCGGTGGGTGAGGTTGAGCATCCCGTAGGTGACGCGCGTGGCGCGCCCGTCGGGGTGCACATCGGACAGCCGGGCCGCGACCATCGCCACGGGTTTGTCCACCGACAGCTCCAGCCGGACCTTCGGCGCGCCGAGGATCTCACACGTCTCGGTCAGCTCGTCGCCGTCGAACACGAGCGACCCGCCGTCCTCCTCGCGCTGGTCGTAGGGCAGGTCCGGCGGTGCGTTGTAGGAGGCCCACTTGCCCGCGAACTGGCCGACCGACAACGGGGACTCCACCGGCAGCGGGGTGTCCGCCACCTCCTCGTCCCGGCGCGCGATGCGGTGCGGCGCCAGGGGGTAGGTGCGCCAGTCGATGTGCGGCGAGGGCCACTGCGGCTCACCGACCCACCGGCCGGGACGCTCCTGGTAGGACGTGGAGGGCGGCACGCTGTCCTGCATCCAGGTCAGCAGCATCGGCCCGTCCATCACGCCGTTGTCGCGGTCCTTGAGCCAGTGGTCCCACCAGCGCACGACCTCCTGCAGGTACCCGATCGCCGGGCCGGGCTCGCCCAGGTGCGGGTACTTGTGCGACCACGGGCCGATCAGGCCCTTGCGCGGCACGGACAGGTTCGCCAGCAGCCGGGTGACCGCGTTGGAGTAGCCGTCGGCCCAGCCGCTGGAGGCCAGCACCGGCACCTGGACGTCGCTGTAGCTCTCGCACACCGAGGCGTGGCACCAGTACTCGTCGCGGCGCTGGTGCTCCAGCCACGTGTCCACCCACGGCCCGACGCCCTCGATCCGCTCGCGCCACATGTCGCGCCAGCGCTCGCCGACCAGGGCCGGGTCCGGCGGCAGCGTGCTGTAGGCGAACATGGTGCCGGCCTCGCCGAGGTTGTCCGACAGCATGCAGCCGCCCATGTAGTGGAAGTCGTCGGAGTAGCGGTCGTCGGTGAACGACGAGATGACGATCGCCCGCAGGGTCGGCGGTTTCCGCGCCGCGACCTGCAACGCGGCGAACGCGCCCCAGGAGATGCCCATCATGCCGGTGCGGCCGTCGCACCACGGCTGCGCCGCGATCCAGGCCAGCACGTCCTCGGCGTCGCGCTGCTCCTGCTCGACGTACTCGTCGGTCAGGACACCCTCCGACTCGCCGGTGCCCCGCAGATCCACCCGGACGCACGCGTAGCCGTGCCCGGCCAGGTACGGGTGGTGCACCGAGTCCCGGACCGCGGTCAGGTCCCGCTTGCGGTACGGGATGTACTCGCAGATCCCGGGCACGGGTTCGTGGTCGGCGGACACCGGCCGCCAGATCTTCGCGGCCAGCCGCGTGCCGTCCGACACCGGTATCCAGACGTGTTCTTCCACAGTGATCTCGTACGGCAGGGAGCGGACCTCCCGCATGGCCGATCAGACCTCCTCGAACTCGAAGTGCAGCGAGTCGATGGTGCGCTGGTACTTGTCCTTCAGCTCGTCCTCGCTGTCCGCGCCGACGTAGACGAAGGCCAGCTCGTAGCTGTAGCTGTCCTGGGCGTCCATATCGGACAGACGTTGTCCCTCCGCCGGCACGATGTCCACCTCGACGCCGGGGATCTCGGCCCGCAGCCGCTCCAGTTCGGCGGCGGTGGGGATGCGCTTGACGATGCCGTCTTCGAACCGGCGGTGGTACCACTTCGCCGCGATCCGGTACTCGCCGCGGTCGCGCGGCATCCGCGGGCGCCGGCCCAGGCCGAGCTCGATCATGTTGTAGTGGTCGGGCACACCGTCGACGTTCTCGAACATCTCCGCGTGCGACTGCGAGTGCCGCGGGTTGATCTCCAGCAGCTTCACCTCACCGGTCTCCGGCCGGCAGAAGAACTCGATGGAGAACGTGGAGTTGTTCAGGCCGATCTGCTCGATGACCTTCGTGGACACGTCGCGCATCTTCTGCACGACCGGCGCGGGCAGCTGCGACGGGTACTGGTGGCGCAGGAACGACGAGCTGTCCGGGTAGTTCAGCGAGTCCAGCGCACCGTAGACGACGACTTCGCCGTCGTACACGAAACCCTCGGTGGCCGCCTGCTGACCGGTCATCTCCTCCTCGGCCAGCGCGGCGAGCGCGCCCGCCTCGGCCACCTCGGGCGGGATGTCCACATCGGTCACCTGGTCCAGGATGTACTGGAACGGCTTGCCGACGCGGCCGATCCCGGCGCGGATCTCCCGCACGGCCTGGGCGAAGTCCTGTTCGTCCTTGACGTGGAAGGCCAGTTCGGACGAGAACGACTTGACCGGCTTGAGCCACATCGGGAACGACAGGTCCGCCGGCGGCTCCGGGTCGCCGTCGAGGTCGACGAGCGCGAACTTCGGGTGCGCGTCGGTGACCTTCTGCTGTTCCAGGCGGCTCCAGTACTTGTGCTCGCACTTGAGCACGCCTTCCAGGTTCGGCGTCGGCAGTCCGTAGCGGCGGCCGAGGATGGGCACCATGGTGGTCACCGGGAAGTCCCAGTAGCCGACGACGGCGCCGATCTTCCCGTCGAAGGCGTCCAGTTCCGCCACGGCCCGGTCGATCAGGCCGGCGATGTCGATGTCGCCTTCCTGCACGTCCGCCTGCGACAGCAGCCCGTGGTAGCGGTAGTTCTCCGCTCCCGGTATGCGTCGCAGGGTGCGCATGTTCGCGTCGTCGAGTCCCAGCACGAAAATGTCGGTTTCACTCACCCCGAGTTGATCCCCGTTGTCGCTCAACGGTAAACACCGGCGGGTGACGGGTACCGTCGCCCACGTGCCCGATCTCGGCGAGTACCGGCGGAAACGCGATCCGGAGCGGACAGCGGAACCGATGCCGGGGTGAGCGGGCGCCGGTCCGGGAGGAGGGCCGCGGCCGGGAACGCGGCGCCGGCCGGCACGCGGTCCGGAAGTGACGGGCCCGTGACCGGGTGCGCGGCGTTTCGATCCCGCCCCGCCAGGGCAATCTGGGCCGTGACCGTCAAGCTGCCCGCCCCGCGTTCGCTCTGGGTGGAGACCGCTCCGGCGCCGGACCGGGCCGGGCGGGAGCTGCCCGCCGAGGCCGACGTGGTGGTCATCGGCGCCGGGATCGCCGGCCTGACCACCGCCTTCGGCCTGGCGCGCGCCGGGAAGTCGGTGCTGGTGCTCGAGGCAGCGGAGGTGGCCTCCGGTGTCTCCGGTCACACCACGGCCAAGCTGTCCGCCCAGCACGCGCTCAAGTACGCCGCGCTGGTCTCCCGCAAGGGCGCGGACGCCGCCGCCCAGTACGGGCGCACCCAGCTGGACGCGGTCGAGTGGGTGGCGGCCACCGCGAGCGAACTGGGCATCGAGTGCGGGTTCACCCGCCGGGACAGCTTCGTCTACTCGACCGACGCCGCCCAGCTCGGCCGGTTGCAGGAGGAGGCCGACGCCGCGGCCGAGGCCGGCCTGCCCGCGGACTTCGTCGAGCACGTCGACCTGCCGATCGCCACGGTCGGTGCGGTGCGGTTCATCGATCAGGCCCAGTTCCACCCGCGACGCTGGCTGCTCGGCCTGGCCGAGCACGTCGAGCGGCTCGGCGGGCGGATCGTCGAGCGTGTGCGGGCGCGCCAGCTCGACGAGCGGCCCTCGCCGGTCGTGCACACCGACCGCGGCCGGGTCAAGGCCCGCGACGTCGTGGTGACCACCCACTACCCGGTCTTCGACCGGGGCCTGTACTGGGCGCGCCTGGACATCACCCGTGACCTCGTCGTCGCCGGGTACGGGCAGGCGCCGCCGGGGATGTACCTCGACGCGGTCACGCACCGGTCGATCCGCGGGCACACCGAGGGCGACCGCCACTACGTGATCGTCGGCGGCGAGCACTACCGCACGGGCGAACCGGTCGACGTCGAGGCCCGTTACCAGCGGCTCGCCGGGGCCGCCGCGACCTTCGGCGTCACCGGGGTCACGCACCGCTGGTCGGCGCACGACATGAGCACGCTGGACGACGTGCCCTACGTCGGCCGCTACCACCCGGCCACCGCGCACGTGTGGGTCGCCACCGGCTTCGGCCAGTGGGGCATGTCCGGTGGCACCGCCGCCGGGCTCCTGCTCACGGACCTGATCAGCGGCGCCGGTCACCCCGCCGCCGGCTTGTTCGACCCCAACCGCTTCGACCTGCGGTCCTCGATCACCCTCGCCGAGGACGGTGTCAAGGTCGGCAGGCACTACGTGACCGGATACACCCGTGCGCTCACCGCCACAGTGGACGAGCTCGCTCCGGGCACCGCGCAGGTGGCGCGCCGGGGCACCGATCTCGTCGCGTCCTACCGGGGCGAGGACGGGCGGCTGCGGGAGGTCAGCGCCCGCTGCACGCACCTGGGGTGCGTGGTCGCGTTCAACAACGCCGAGAAGACCTGGGACTGCGCATGCCACGGATCGCGATTCGGCACGGATGGCTCGGTGATCCAGGGCCCGGCGACCCGGCCCCTGCCGCCGGCCTGACCATCGGGGTCGAGGAGGAGTTCCTGCTGCTCGACCCGGCCACCGGGGCGACCCTCCCGCGCGCCGCGGCGATCCTCGCCGCCGACCCGCCGCTGCCGCCCGGCGCCCGGTTGCACCGGGAACTGCGGCCCACCCAGGTGGAGGCTTCGACGGGGGTGTGCACCTCGGCGCGGCAGGTGCGCGAGCAGCTCGTCGGCAACCGCGCGGCGCTCGCCGGCGTGGCCCGGGTGCACGGTGCGGTCATCGCCTCGTGCGGCACGCCGGTCCTGTCCGGACCGTCCACATCGGACGGTCAGGACGGCCGGTTCGGCGACATCGACCGGATCTACCGGGGGGTGGTCGGTGACTACGAGGCGTGCGGGTGCCACGTGCACGTCGGCGTGCCGGATCCGGGGACGGCGGTCGGGGTGATGAACCACCTGCGCCCGTGGTTGCCGTCCCTGCTGGCCCTATCGGTGAACTCGCCGTTCGACCGCGGCCGGGACACCGGCTACGGCAGCTGGCGGATGGTGCAGCAGTCACGGTTCCCCGGTGCCGGGATCCCGCCGTACTTCCCGGACCTCGAGTCCTACCAGGCCGAGGTCGGGCGGCTGGTGGCGTGCGGTGCGCTGGTGGACGAGTCGATGTCGTTCTGGCTCGTCCGGCCCTCGGCGGCGTTCCCCACCGTGGAGTTCCGCGTCGCCGACGCGGTGTCTACTGTGGACGAGGCGGTGCTGCAGGCGGTGCTGTCCCGGGCGCTGGTGCGCCGTGCCCTGCACGACGTGGCCGACGGGGCCGCGCCGCCGGAGTTCTCCGGCCAGGTGGGTGCGGCCGCGCTGTGGGCCGCCGCGCGGGACGGGATCGACGGCGAGGGCGTGCACCCGCTGGAGGCGCGCCGGGTACCGGCCTGGCAGCTCGTCGGCGAGCTGGTCCGGCACGTCGCACCCGCTCTGGACGAGACCGGGGACCGCGACCTGGTGGCGGCGGTGCTGGAGCGGCTGCGGCACGAGGGCAGCGGCGCGCGCCGGCAGCGCAAGGCGGCCGCGGCCGGCCTGCCCGCGCTCCTCGCCACGATCACCCACCAGGGTTGACGCCCGACCGCCGCGGGTATCCGCCGCCCGTGACGACCGCCATGACGCTTTCGGCTGCCCTCCCGGCGGCCCGGGGACCGCTGTCCGAAGCCGTGATCGAGGCGCTGGGCCGCGACGAGCGCGGGGAGTTCCCGGAGCTGCCGGTGACCGCGGCCGCCGACCCGTTCGGCGAGGACCTGCAGCTGGCCCTGCACGTCTGCTACGAGCTGCACTACCAGGGCTTCACCGGGGTCGACCCGGACTGGGAGTGGGACCCCGACCTGCTGCGGCTGCGTGCCGCGATGGAGCGCGTCTTCCTGGCCGAGCTGCGGGCCCACACCGCCGGCGGGGACGACGTCGAGGAGGCACTGGCGCCCCTGCTGGTGGAACCGGTGCACGGCACCGGCCTGTCCCACTTCCTGGCGGCGGAGGGCACCTGGGACCAGATCCGGGAGTATTTCGCGTTGCGCTCGGTCTACCACCACAAGGAGGCCGACCCGCACGCGTGGGTCATCCCGCGGTTGCGCGGCAAACCGAAGGCGGCCCTGGTGGCCGTGGAGTTCGACGAGTACGGCGGCGGCCACCCCAGCCAGGTGCACGCCCAGCTCTACGCCGATCTGCTCGACGGCGCCGGGATGAACTCGGACTACCTGCACTACCTCGACCACGCCCCGGCCTGCATGCTCGCGGTGGTCAACATGATGTCCTTGTTCGGCCTGCACCGCCGCTTCCGCGCGGCGCTGGCCGGGCACTTCGCCGCCGCCGAGATCACCACCGCGCCCAGCGCGCAGCGCCTGGACAAGGCGTTGCGGCGGCTGGGCGCCGACGACCGGTGCCGCTACTTCTACACCGAGCACATCGAGGCGGACGCGGTGCACGAGCAGGTCATGCGCCGGGACGTGCTCGGCGGGCTGCTGGAGACCGAGCCGGACCTCGCTGGTGACATCGTGTTCGGCATCCAGGCCACCGACCTGGTGGAACAGCGCTTCGCCGACCACGTGCTGGGCGCGTGGCGCGCGGGCCGCAGCGCGTTGCGCAAACCGCTGTAGCGGCCACCGCGCGCAGGCGCGGGCCCGAGGACTGCGCCGTCCAAACCACCCGGGCGGGTCTTTGCGGGTGACGTGGGACATTAATCAACAGTATGCTTTGGTTGTCCGATGTTCACCTGAGGGAACGGATGTGTGCCAGATGCGCAGAATCAAGCAGCGGGCGGGGCTTGCCCTTGCCGTTGGGGGCCTGCTCGCCGGGTCGGTCGCCGTGAGCGTCCCGGCGGAGGCGGCATCACCGGCGGTGGCGTCACCGGCCGAGGCGTGCGGCAACAACTACCACGAGATCGATCACCACGACCTGGGCAGCATTGCGACGGTTCACCTGCTGTACAACGGGACCACGAACTGTGTCGTGACGACCAAGAAGGTCGACCGCGGAAAGCCCACCCATGTGCTCGCCGCGATCGCCAAAGTGCGACCCGATGGCTCGTACGGGTACATCGACGATCACGGCAAGCGCGCCTACTACGCCGGTCCGGTGCGGGTGGATGCCGCGCGCACGTGCATCAGCTGGGGAGGCGCGGCAGACCCGGGCTGGATCATGTGGTACTCCGAGCCCTCGCACTGCAAGTGATGCCGCCGAGGTGAGCTGATCGAGGAGGCGGCTCCGTGATCACCTCGGTGTTCACGGAGCCGTCGGGCCTCACTCGTTCCGCACCCGCTTGCGGTGGCTGGTGTCGCAGAAGGGGTACCGCTTGCTGTACTTCTGCACCGATCACATCGAGGCCGACGCGGTGCACGAACAGGTCATGCGCCGGGACGTGCTCGGCGGGCTGCTGGGCACCGAACGCGTTGCGCGAACCGCTGTAGCTCGTGCAGGCGCGTCCCAGGACCGTGCCCTCCACGACCCGGGCGGCGTTCTTGAAGGTCACGTGGGACATTAACCAGCAGTATGCTTCCGTTGTCTAATGTTCACCTGAGGCAGAATCAAGCAGCGGGCGGGGCTTGCCCTTGCCGTTGGGGGCCTGCTCGCCGGGTCGGTCGCCGTGAGCGTCCCGGCGGAGGCGGCATCACCGGCGGTGGCGTCACCGGCCGAGGCGTGCGGCAACAACTACCACGAGATCGATCACCACGACCTGGGCAGCATTGCGACGGTTCACCTGCTGTACAACGGGACCACGAACTGTGTCGTGACGACCAAGAAGGTCGACCGCGGAAAGCCCACCCAGGTGCTCGCCTGGCTCAACAGCATCAGCCCCGATGGTGTCGGGAAAACAGTAGGAGATATCAGCGACTACGCCTACTACGCCGGTCCGGTGAGGATGACGGCCGCGCACACGTGCATCAGCTGGGGAGGTGGCGCAAATCCTGGCTGGGTCTCCTGGTACTCCAAGCCCTCGCACTGCAAGTGATGCCGCCGAGAGCTGATCGAGGCCGCCGTCAGGGGGCTGGTCGATCACGGGGTCGACCAGCCTCAGGCTCCGCCACCCGCAGTGCCACTTCCCGTCTGGTTCTCGTTCCGCACCCGCTTGCGGTGGCTGGTGTCGCAGAAGGGGTACCGCTTGCTGCGGCGGCACGCGCACAGCGCCACCAGGAACCGGTCCGAGCGGGCCACCGTGCCGTCCGGCAGCTCCAGCTCGACCGGGCCCTCCACCAGCACGGGCCCGCCCTCGACGAGCGTCACCTTGCGGGGTTCAGCGTTCCGTCCGGTCGGCACGGATCACCACCAGTTCCTCGTGTCGTTGTCCGGGCGCGATGAGGCCGGAGCGTTCCAGGAAGCCGATGCGGCTGCGCAGCACCGGGCCGAACGGCTCGATCGCCCGGGCGACCACCGACGTCTTCAGGCCGTTGTCCCGCAGCATCTCCACCGTCTGCCGGATGCCGCACAGTGACGAGTGGACCACCAGCATCGTCCCGCCGGGGGTGAGCAGGTCGTGGGCCTTGTCGCACAGGCAGTCCAGGTGCTTGCGCCCGTCCGCACCGGCGTCCCAGGCCAGCGCCGCCCCGTCCGGGTCCCCGGCCGACTCGCACGGCACGTACGGCGGGTTGGCCAGGACCACGTCGAACGGTGCGCCTTCGATGCTCCCGGACAGGTCGCCGTGCCGGACCTCCACGGGAAGCCCGCGCACGCGGGTGTTGAACCGGGCGCTCAGCACCGCGGGCAGGTACCGGTCCACGGCGGTCACGCTCGCCGCGCCGTGGCGGACCGCGGCGATCGCCAGCGCGCCGGTGCCGGTGCACACCTCGAGCACCCGCGCACCGGCCGGGATGCGGGCCTCCCGCATCGCGCGCATCAGCAGCCAGGTGTCCGCCTGCGGGCGGTACACCCCGGGGAGTCTCAGCAGTTTCACCTGTTGCAGGTACCACCGGGAACGCCGGTCAAACGCCGCCGAGCAGCCGGACGACGGCGCGCTCGAGCACCTCCCGGTCCGCGTCGCTGCGAACGCCGCCCGCGCCGATGCGCCGCAGCGCGTTCTGGATCGTCCTGCCCTTGCTGTGCGCCTCCACGATCCGCGGGTCCACATAGGACTTGCGGCAGACCGCCGGCGTGTTGCCGAGCTCCTCGGACACCTGGCGCATCACCGCGGCCTGGGTGCGTTTGAGCCCGCGCTGCGAGCTGACCGGTTCGGCGGCGGCGAACGCGGCGGCGGCGAGCACGGTCGCGTTCCACGTCCGCAGGTCCTTCACGGTGAACTCGTCACCGACCATTTCCTTGAAGTGCTCGTTGATCTCGTCGGCGTGCACCTGGTGCCAGCCGTTGGGTGTGCGGTAGACGAACAGCCGGTCGCTGCCCGACCGCGTCCGGCGCAGCGCCTTGACGGTGGCCGCGAGGTCCGGGTCGGTCAGCGTGATGTTGCGTTCGATCCCGCCCTTGGCGGGGTAGCAGAACGTGAGTTCGTCCCGTTTGACCGTCACGTGCTCGCGCAGCAGGGTGGCTGCGCCGTAGGTGCCGTTGTTCTCGGCGTACTCCTCGCTGCCGACGCGGAACACGCCGCGGTCGATCATCCGCAGCGCGGCCGCCAGCACGCGTTCGCATCCCAGGCCCGGCTGCACGAGGTCCTCGGCGATCCGCAGGCGCCACTTCGGCAGGCGGCGGGCCAGTTCCACCACGCGCTCGTGCTTCTCCTCGTCCCGTTCCTGCCGCCAGCGGTCGTGGTAGCGGTACTGCCGGCGCCCGGCGTCGTCGGTGCCGACGGCCTGGATGTGGCCGTTGGGGTAGGGGCAGATCCACACGTCGCGCCACGCGGGTGGCACGGCCAGGCTCTTGATCCGCTGCAGGGTCTCCTCGTCGCGCAGCGGCTCGCCCTCCGGGGTGAAGTACCGGAATCCGCGTCCGCTGCGCTGCCGCCTGATACCGGGCTGGCCGAGTTTGCTCTTGCGCAGCCGCTGGGTCGTCGCGGTCGTCACCGTCGTCACCGTCGTCCCACTCGTCAGGTGATTTCGGAGCAGGCACTGGTCACGGCGTCGAGGTCGGGGTAGGTGGAGTCCGGGATCGCGCCCAGGTGTCCCAGGACGCTGTCGTCGGCACCGTTGGCCGTGGCCCGGCGGATCAGCTCCGCCCTGCCGCACGGGAAGTCCACATCGGACAGCAATGCGTGCAGCCGGTCGGGATCCGGGATGGTCATGCCGGCCGGATACCCCGCGTCCACCCGGGCAAACGGGTGGCGTGGCCGGGGCGAGCCGGCCCGGCGCCGGGAGGACCGGAAATAAGACCGAACCCGCGGCCGTTGTGACCGGCATGACAACAGAGGGTCGTGGCCGGGTCCGGACCGAGCCGGGCACCAAGCGCGTACGGGCGGTCTTCGGCGGGCAGGTCGTCGCCGACACGCTCCGCCCGCTCCTGGTGTGGGAGGTGCCCTACTACCCGGCCTACTACGTCCCGCGCGAGGACGTGCGGGACGACTACCTGGTCGCCACCGGCGAGACGGCGCATTCGCCGAGCCGGGGCGACGCCGACGTGTTCACCGTGCGGGTGGGTGATCGCGAGGCCCCCGCCGCCGCGCTGGACTACACCGACTCGCCGCTGGACGGGCTGGCGGGGCACGTGCGGCTCGACTTCGCCGTGATGGACTCGTGGTTCGAGGAGGACGAGGAGATCTTCGTCCACCCGCGCGACCCGCACACCCGGGTCGACATCCTCGCCAGTTCCCGGCACGTGCGGATCGAGATCGACGGGGTGACCGTCGCCGAATCGCGCAGCCCCCGGTTGCTGTTCGAGACCGGTCTGCCGACCCGTTACTACCTGCCCAAGACCGACGTGCGGCTGGATCTGCTCGAGCCCAGCGACACCATCACCCGCTGCCCCTACAAGGGCGAGGCCGGGTACTACTCGGTGCGCGTGGGGGACACGCTGCACGAGGACGTGGTCTGGTACTACCGCGCGCCGCTGCCGGAGAGCCAGAAGGTGCAGGGGCTCGTCGCGTTCTACGACGAGAAGGTCGACGTCTACCTCGACGGTGTCCGGCAGGAGCGGCCCCGCACGATGTTCGCCTGACCGCTTGCCCAGGTAACCTCCGCGCAGACAGTCTCTGCGGAGACTAAATCGCGGAGGGCGACGTGTGGCAGTACGAGCAGACGGCCGAGACGACGGCGAGCCGGGACGCGGTGTGGCAGTGCTGGTCGGACGTGCGGGCGTGGCCGGAGTGGAACCCGGGCCTCGCGAGCATCGCGATCGACGGACCGTTCCAGCCCGGCACGGCGTTCACCATGACCGCACTGGACGGGGACGACGTGCGGTTGCGGCTGGTGGACGTGGTGCCCGGCGAGCTGTTCGTCGACGAGCACCGGGTGCAGCCGCTGGCCGGCGGCCGCACCCGGGTGCGCTACCGCACCGAGATCACCGGGCCGGCCGCCGACGCGGCCGGCCCTGAGCTGGGGCCGGCGATCACCGGCGACTTCCCCGCGGTGCTCGCCGCGCTCGTCCGGCGCGCGGAGGGCTGAGCGGTGCCGCTCGACCCCGGCGCGAGTCCCGGTTTCCTGCTCTGGCACGTCACGCTGCGGTGGCAGCGGGAGATCACCGCCGCGCTGGCGCCGCTCGGTCTCACGCACGTGCAGTTCGTCCTGCTCGCCACCACGTGGTGGATGAACACCCACGGCGAGGCGCCCAACCAGCTCACCCTGGCCGGCCGGGCGGGTACCGACGTGAAGATGGCCTCGCAGGTCCTGCGCAAACTCGAGGACAAGGACCTGATCCGGCGCGAGGTGGACCGCGCCGACACACGGGCCAAGCGGCTGCGCACCACCGCACGCGGCGCCGAGCTGGCCCGCGAAGCGATCGAGCGGGTGGAGGGGGTGGACGCGGCGTTCTTCCGGTCCGTGCCCGACCGCGGTGCCCTGATCGGGATGCTGCGCACCCTCGCCACCCCCGGGCCCGGCTAGTCTTCGGGCATGTCCGACGAGCGCCTGTACTTCCGCCAGCTGCTGTCCGGCCGCGACTTCGCGGTGGGCAATCCGGTGGCCAGGCAGATGGCCAACTTCGCCTACCTGATCGGCGACCGGGAGACGCGGGAGGCCGTGATCGTCGACCCGGCCTACGCCGTGGGCGACCTGCTGGACGTGCTCGCCGCCGACGACATGCGGCTGGCCGGGGTGCTGGCCACCCACCACCACCCCGACCACGTCGGCGGCACCATGATGGGCTTCACCCTGGCCGGCCTGCCGGAGCTGCTGGCGCGCGAGAGCGTGCCGGTGCACGTCAACCGCAACGAGACGGACTGGGTCCAGCGGGTCACCGGCGTGTCCGCCACCGACCTGACCGGGCACGACCACGACGACGTGGTCGAGGTGGGCGCCATCGGCATCCGGCTGCTGCACACCCCCGGCCACACCCCGGGCAGCCAGTGCTTCCTGGTCGGCGACCGGCTCGTCGCGGGGGACACGTTGTTCCTCGAGGGGTGCGGCCGGACGGACTTCCCCGGCGGCGACGCCGAGGCGATGTACCACAGCCTGCGCTGGCTGGCCGGCCTGCCGGGCGACCCGGTGGTCTACCCCGGGCACCAGTACTCGCCCGCCCCGTCGGCGCCGCTGTCGACGGTCAAGGAGAACAACTTCGTCTACCGGCCGCGCAACCTCGACGAGTGGAAGACGATGTTCGGTGGTTAGAGGAACTCCCGGGCGACCCGCTCGCCGAGCTGCGTCAGCAGGGGAGCGGGTTCGCTGAGGCAGCGCCGCAGGTCCGGCTCGATGTCGGTCAGCGCGTACGCCGCGGTGAAACCCGCTGCAGTCAGCGCGTCCGGTGCCAGCGTGGTGCGCCCGGCCAGCGCCACCACCGGGATGCCGCGCTCGGCCGCGGCCGCGGCGATGCCGGCCGGGCCCTTGCCGCGCAGGGTCTGCTCGTCCAGCGAACCCTCGCCGGTGATCACCAGGTCCGCGCCCGGCAGCTTCTCCGCCAGTCCGGTCAGTTCCAGCACCACGTCGATGCCCGGGCGGAAGGACGCGCCGAGCAGCGCCAGCGCGAACCCGGTGCCGCCGGCCGCCCCGGCACCCGGCACGTTCGCCACGTCGGCGCCGTGAGCCCGCACGACCTCCGCCAGGCGGTGCAGCGCGGACTCCAGCAGCTCGACGTCCTCCGGGGCAGCACCCTTCTGCGGCCCGTACACCGCCGCCGCGCCGTGCTCGCCCAGCAGCGGGTTGTCCACGTCGCTCGCGACCAGCAGCTCCACGTCCCGCACCCGCGCGTCCAGACCGTCCAGGTCGACGCGCGCCAGCCGCCGCAGCGCGGCCCCGCCCAGGGGCAGCTCGTCGCCGTTCTCGTCCAGCAGGCGCGCGCCCAGCGCCCGCAGCAGCCCGGTACCGCCGTCGGTGCTCGAACTGCCACCCAGCCCCAGGACCAGCCGGGTCGCGCCGGCGTCCAGGGCGGCGCGCATCAGCTCGCCGACGCCGAGCGTGGTCGCGGTCAGCGGGGCCGGCTCGTCCAGCAGCGCCAGCCCGGACACCGCCGCCAGCTCGATCACCGCGGTCCCGCCCCGGCGCGCGTAGCCGGTCCCGACCGGCTCGCCGACCGGTCCGCTCGCCCGCGCCGGCACGAACTCGAACCCGGCGGCCACGGCGGCGGCCACCGTGCCGTCGCCGCCGTCGGCGATCGGGCACTCCACCACGTCGGCGTCGCCGCGGCCGCGCCGGAGCCCGGCCGCGATCGCGGCCGCCACCTGGTCGGCCGGCAGGGTGCCCTTGAACTTGTCCGGAGCCACGATCACCCGGGGACCGCTCACACCTGCGCCCCGTCGCCGTCCGTCGGACCCTGCTTGACCCGCAGCAGCAGCAGTGCGATCGCGACCGCCAGCGCCAGGATGCCCAGTGGTGTCGCGACGGTGGTGCTCACACCCACCACGCCGGGCGCGATCAGCAGCAACAGCCCGGCCAGGAAGAACAGCAGCACGACGAACGCGCCCTTGCCCGGCCGTGGCAGCGGCGGCGGCTCCGGCGGCACGTAGTGCTCCTCGTCGATGGAGCCGGCCGGGTCGTCGCCCAGCACGGTGTCCTCCCACGCGGTGCCGCCGGTGCGCCAGTTGGCCTCGGCGGCCGGCTTCTCCGGCTCCGCGGGCTTGTCCGGCTTGTCCGGCTCCGAACGCGCGGGGGCGCGCTCGGTCTCGATGTCGTCGACCAGGCCGACCCCTTCGGCCCGCAGGTCCGCGACGATCGCGGCGAACGTGGCGTCGACGTCGTCCGGGTCGGGTACGCGTGAGTTCATCGGGCCCCCACCTGTCCCGGATCGCGGACCGCTTCCACGAAATCGACACTACGCCGGAAGACCAGTGGCGCGTCGTGATCCAGAGTCGCCACGTGAAAACTCTTCTCCAGCACCACTTCCGTCACGTCGCGGCTGCGGACGCCGTCGAGCACGATCCGCGCGTTCTCGGGCTCCACCACGTGGTCGACGAGCGAGTGCAGCAGCAGAAGCGGTTGCGTCACCTTCGGCAGATCGGCCCGCACGAGCTTCCACAGCCGCGCCAGGCTCGCCGCCGCCCGCACCGGCACCCGGTCGTAGGCCAGCTCGGTGACGCCCGGCTTGGCGATGTCGTTCGCGACGCCGCGCGACCAGGGCACCACCCGCGACAGCACCGGCAGCAGCTTGGTGTCCCAGCTCAGCCGGGTGACCGACGGGTTGACCAGCACCAGGCCGGCGACCGCGTCCCCGTGCTGCTGGGCGATCCGCAGCGCGAGGGTGCCCCCCATCGACTGGCCGAACACGAACACCGACGCGCACCGCTCGCGCAGCTCCAGGAACTCGCGCTCGACCGTCCCGTACCACTCGGGCCAGCCGGTCTTGTTCATCTCCTGCCAGGTCGTGCCGTGCCCGGGCAGGCGGGGCAGCCGCACCGTGAAGTCGTGTGCGGCCAGGTGCTCGGCCCAGCCGCGCAGGCTCTGCGGGGTGCCGGTGAAGCCGTGGCACAGCAGCACGCCGACCTCGGCCGAACCGGTGTGCGCGAACGGTTCCGCACCGGCGAGCACAGGCATGGCATCCGCCCCTTCCCTCGAACGCGGCCCCATCGTCGCACGCCCGGGCCCGCTCGGGGAGCCGCCCGTGCCCGCCGTCCTCCTGCTGTGACCTCCCGCCCAGTGCGGAGGGGGCCGTTGTGCGGTTGGACGGTGTTTCCTACCCTGGACCCGGCAGGGAGTCGGGGCAGGTAGGAGGGCGTGCCGAGTGGTGTACCGGTTGCTGAAGTACGTGCTGCTCGGGCCGTTGCTCAAGCTCCTGTGGCCCACCAAGGTGACCGGGGCGGAGAACGTCCCCGACACCGGCGGCGCCATCCTGGCCAGCAACCACCTCGCCGTCGCCGACTCGTTCTTCATGCCGCTGCGGGTCAAGCGCCGCGTCACCTTCCCGGCGAAGCAGGAGTACTTCACCGAGAAGGGGATCAAGGGCACCCTCAAGAAGTGGTTCTTCACCGGCGCCGGCCAGATCCCGATCGACCGGTCCGGCGGCTCGGCCGCGCAGGCCGCGCTCGACACCGCGATCCGCCTGCTGCGCGAGGGCAACCTGCTGGGCATCTACCCGGAGGGCACCCGCTCGCCCGACGGCCGCCTCTACAAGGGCAAGACCGGCGTCGCCCGCGTCGCGCTGGAGGCCGGTGTCCCGGTCGTCCCGGTCGCGATGATCGGCACCGACAAGGTCAACCCGATCGGGTCGAAGATGTGGCGTCCCCGCCGCCTGGAGATCCGGTTCGGCAAGCCGCTCGACTTCTCCCGGTACGCGGGGCTGTCCGGGGACCGGTTCGTCGAGCGGTCCATCACCGACGAGATCATGTACGCCCTGATGGAGCTCTCCGGCCAGGAGTACGTCGACATCTACGCCGCCAAGGCCAAGGAACTGATGGCCGCCGAGGCCGCCGGGGTGCGTCCCGTGGTGCCCGCGCAGACCGGCGCGCCGGAGGCCGACCGGGTACCGGAGACCAAAGCCGGTTGAGCGTCTGACTAAGGTGCTCCGGTGCGGTTCTTCTACGACACCGAGTTCATCGAGGACGGCGTGACGATCGATCTGGTCTCGATCGGTGTCGTGGACGAACGGGGACGCGAGTTCTACGCGGTGTCCACCGACTTCGACCCCGCCAAGGCCGGCCCGTGGGTGCGCGAGAACGTCCTGCCGAAGCTGCCCTCCCCGGGCGACAAGGCGTGGCGCAGCCGGGCGCAGATCCGGGCCGACCTGCTGGAGTTCTTCGGGCGGCCGCACGGCGGGATCGAGCTGTGGGCCTGGTACGCCGCCTACGACCACGTCGCGCTGGCCCAGCTGTGGGGCACGATGCCCGAGCTGCCCCGCCAGCTGCCCCGCTTCACCCGGGATCTGCGGCAGCGGTGGGAGGACGTCGGCAAACCGAAACTGCCCCTGCCGCCGGCGAACGCGCACGACGCGCTGGCCGACGCCCGGTTCAACCTGGAGCGGTGGCGGATCATCGACGAGGTGCGGCGGCGCAAGGGCTTCCCGCTCTGAGTCCGCACGCACCTCGCCGGGGAGCCCGCGGTCAGCGCCGCGCGGCCACCGCCGCCGCGAGCCGGTCCAGCAGCCCGGCCGTGCTCGGCCAGTCCAGGCAGGCGTCGGTGATGGACTGCCCGTAGGTCAGGTCCCCGGCGCGCCCCAGCACCAGGTCCTGCCGCCCGGCTTCCAGGAAGCTCTCCAGCATGATCCCGGCGATCCCGCGTTCCCCGGCGGCGATGCGGTCCGCGATCTCCCCGGCCACCACGCCCTGCCGCACGTGGTCCTTGCCGCTGTTGCCGTGGCTCGCGTCGATGATCACCCGTTCCGGCAGCCCGGCCTTCGCCTGCCGGGCCAGGGTGTCGGCGACCGTCGCCGCGTCGTAGTTCGGTCCGGCCGATCCGCCACGCAGGATCACGTGGCAGTCCGGGTTGCCGGCGGTGGTGAACAGCGCGGCCAGGCCGTCGTCGTTGATCCCGGCGAACACGTGGCTCGCCGCGGCGGCCCGCGTCGCGTCGACCGCCACCTGCACGTCGCCCTCGGTGGAGTTCTTGATGCCGACCGGCATGGACAGCGCGCTGCACAGCTGCCGGTGCACCTGGCTCGCCGCGGTCCGGGCGCCGATCGAGCCCCAGCTCACCGTGTCGGCGATGAACTGCGGCGTGATCGGGTCGAGGAACTCGCACCCGACCGGCAGGCCCAGCGCGGAGATGTCGAGCAGCAGCTTGCGCGCGAGGCGCAGGCCCTTGTTGACCGAGTAGGTGCCGTCCAGGTCCGGGTCGTTGATCAGGCCCTTCCAGCCCAGCGTGGTGCGCGGCTTCTCGAAGTACACACGCATGATCACGTGCAGTTCGTCGCGCAGCTCCGCGGTGTGCGCGGCGAGCCGGTGCGCGTAGTCGAGCGCGGCCGCCGGGTCGTGCACCGAGCACGGCCCGACGACGACGATCAGCCGGTCGTCGGCGCCGTCGAGGATGCCGGTGGTGGCGGCCCGGCCCTGCGCGACCGTTTTGGCGACCGCCGCGTCCACCGGCAGCTCCTGCCGGAGCAGGGCGGGGGAGATCAGCGGGCTGACGCCGAGCGTGCGCTGGTTGTCGAGGGCCGCGCTGGTGTCCGCGGGGCCTGCGCTGAGTGTCGTGGCGCGGGAGGTCGTGGCGCGGGGTGTCATTGCGGGGGGTGTCCTTTCGGTGCCCGGCCCGCGGGAGTCCCTGACGAGCCGGTCGGTCATCCGGCTCCAGGGTGGAAGGTCAGCGCGCAGCGAGGCCGCCGGCTGGCCCACCCAGGGCCGGCCCGCTAAACCAGAAATACCGCTGCACGCCGGCCACCTTAGCAGCTGCCCCGACCCCTTTACCGATCAAGGGTGGTGGCCGCTACGCTGGCGGAGGTCAGGTGTGACCAGCACTACTTTTCGGAGGTCTGATCAGATGCGTGTCGGCGTGCTGACCGGTGGCGGCGACTGCCCGGGGCTCAACGCGGTGATCCGCGCGGTCGTCCGCAAGGGCATCGAGACGCACGGCTGGGAGATCGTGGGCTTCCGCTCCGGCTGGCGCGGCCCGCTGACCGGGGACAGCCGCCCGCTCGGTCTGGCCGACGTCGAGGAGATCCTCAGCCGCGGCGGCACCATCCTCGGGTCCTCGCGCACGAACCCGTACCGCGAGGAGGGCGGCGTCGAGCGGATCAAATCCGTGCTGGCCGAGCAGGGCGTGGACGCGCTCGTCGCGATCGGCGGCGAGGACACGCTGGGGGTGGCGAAGAAGCTGACCGACGACGGCATCGGTGTGGTGGGCGTGCCCAAGACCATCGACAACGACCTCGCCGCCACCGACTACACGTTCGGCTTCGACACCGCGGTGCACATCGCCACCGAGGCCATCGACCGGCTGCGCACCACCGCCGAGTCGCACTACCGCGCGATGGTCGTCGAGGTCATGGGGCGGCACGCGGGCTGGATCGCGCTGCACGCCGGCCTCGCCGGCGGCGCCAACGTGATCCTCGTACCGGAGCGGCCGTTCTCCGTCGAGCAGGTCGTCGAGTGGGTCGAGCGGCGCTTCGAGAAGATGTACGCGCCGATCATCGTGGTCGCCGAGGGCGCGGTGCCGGAGGGTGGCGCCGAGGTGCTCAAGACCGGGGCGACGGACGCGTTCGGGCACGTCCAGCTCGGCGGGGTGGGCACCTGGCTCGCGGACGAGATCGCGGCCCGCACCGGCAAGGAGTCGCGTGCGGTGGTGCTCGGCCACACGCAGCGGGGCGGCACCCCGACGGCCTACGACCGGGTGCTCGCCACCCGGTTCGGCCTGCACGCCGTGGACGCGGTCGCCGACGGCGACTTCGGCACGATGGTCGCGTTGCGCGGCACCGACATCGTGCGGGTCAAGCTCGCCGAGGCGACCGCGGAGCTGAAGACCGTGCCGCCGGAGCGGTACCAGGAGGCCGAGGTCTTCTTCGGCTGATCCGGTGGATCGTCCCGGGGGCGCGACGGCTTCGGCCGTCGCGCCCCCGGTTCTTCGCCGCCCCGCCCGCGCTTATCGTGGCGCGGTGACGAAGTTCGCCGGATTCGGAGAGCACGCCGTCGAGTTCTACGACGGCCTGACCGCGGACAACTCGAAGGCGTACTGGACCGACCACGTCGAGGTCTACCGGTCGGACGTGCGGGGCCCGATGGAGGCGCTGATCGCCGAGCTGACGCCCGAGTTCGGTCCCGGCTTCGGCGAGGGCAAGGTGTTCCGCCCCTACCGCGACGTGCGGTTCGCCCGGGACAAGACCCCGTACAAGACCCACTGCGGCGGCGTGGTCGAGCCGGGCCGTGGCGGCGGTGCGTACTACGTGGAGGTGTCCTCGGCCGGGTTGCGGGTCGGCGGCGGGTGCTTCCACCTCCAGTCCGACCAGCTGGCCCGCTTCCGGCAGGCGGTCGGCACCGAGATCCACGGAGCCGAGCTCGCCGGCATCCTCGCCGGCCTGCGCCGCGCCGGCTGGACCATCACCGGGGACGTGCTGAAGACGAAACCCCGCGGCTACCCCGACGACCATCCGCGCCTGGACCTGCTCAAGCACCGCTCGCTGTACGCCGTCCGCTCCTGGGAACCGGACGACACCCTGCACGAACGCGCCTGCCTGGAGCGGGTACGCAAGGCGTGGCGGCAGCTGCGGCCGTTCAACGAGTGGGCCCGCGACCACGTCGGGGTGAGCGCGAAGCCGCGTCGCTGACCGCGTCCCCCGAACGAGTTAAATCCGGTCCGGCGCCCGTCGCCCGGCCCCTGAGCAGCCGTGATGCCGCTCACTGGTGAACGTTTGCTGAACCGTTCGAGAGATCGGTACAGACGTGCGGCGGGTAAGGGACTACGCTATGGGAACGTGAGCCGACGCGCGAAGATCGTATGCACGATGGGACCCGCCACCGCGACCGCGGAGAAGGTGCGTGCCCTAGTCGACGCCGGAATGGACGTGGCACGCCTGAACTTCAGCCACGGCAGCCACGGCGACCACAAGCAGGTGTACGACCTGATCCGGGAGGCGGCGGCCGAGACCGGGCGCGCGGTCGGCGTCCTCGCCGACCTGCAGGGCCCGAAGATCCGGCTCGGCACCTTCGCCGGTGGCCCCGTGGAGTGGCGCACCGGGGACGTCGTGCGCATCACCGTGGAGGACGTCGCCGGTACCCACGACCGGGTCTCCACCACCTACAAGGGCCTGGCCAGGGACGCCAAGCCGGGTGACCGCCTGCTGGTCGACGACGGCAAGGTGGGCCTGGTCGTCCGGGGCGTCGAGGGGCCGGACGTGGTGTGCGAGGTCACCGAGGGCGGCCCGGTCAGCAACAACAAGGGCGTGTCGCTGCCCGGCATGGACGTCTCGGTGCCGGCGCTGTCCGACAAGGACGTCGAGGACCTGGAGTTCGCGCTCGAGCTGGGCGCCGACTTCATCGCGTTGTCCTTCGTCCGCTCGCCCGCCGACATCGACCTGGTGCACCAGGTGATGGACCGCGTGGGCAAGGGGCGCCGCCCGGTCATCGCGAAGCTGGAGAAGCCCGAGGCGGTCTACAACCTCGAGGCCATCGTGCTCGCCTTCGACGGCGTCATGGTCGCCCGCGGCGACCTGGGCGTGGAGCTCCCGCTGGAGCAGGTGCCGCTGGTGCAGAAGCGGGCCATCCAGATCGCCCGGGAGAACGCCAAGCCGGTCATCGTGGCGACCCAGATGCTCGACTCGATGATCAACAACTCGCGGCCGACCCGCGCCGAGGCCTCCGACGTGGCCAACGCGGTGCTCGACGGCGCGGACGCGGTCATGCTGTCCGGCGAGACCAGCGTGGGCCGCTACCCGATCGAGACGGTGCAGACCATGTCCCGGATCGTGGAGGCGGTCGAGGCCGACACCCCGGCCGTGCCGCCGCTGTCGCACGTGCCGCGCACCAAGCGGGGCGTGATCTCCTACGCGGCCAAGGACATCGGCGAGCGGCTCAATGCGAAGGCACTGGTCGCGTTCACCCAGTCCGGTGACACGGTCCGCCGGCTGGCCCGGCTGCACACGCGGCTGCCGCTGCTGGCGTTCACACCCGAGGAGAGCGTGCGCAGCCAGCTGTCACTGACCTGGGGCACCTACACCGAGCTGGTGCCGTCGGTGGACTCGACCGACCGGATGATCAAGCAGGTGGACCGCGCGATGCTGGAGACCGGCCGCTACCAGCCGGGCGACCTGGTCGTCATCGTGGCCGGCTCCCCGCCGGGAACCGTCGGTTCGACCAACCTGATCCGGGTGCACAAGCTGGGTGAGGACGACCACGCCTGACACGTCGGTCCCGGCCGCGCCCCGTAGGCTTTCGGCATGACTGAGCTGGCGCGGGACGCGGCCGCCGGACTGGACGCCCAGGAGGGCGCCGGCGGGCAGGCGGTGCTCGACAACCTCGTCGCGCTGCTGGACCTCGAGCGCATCGAGGAGGACATCTTCCGCGGGGTCAGCCCGCCGCATTCACCGGTGCGCGTCTTCGGCGGCCAGGTCGCCGGGCAGGCCCTGGTCGCCGCCGGGCGCACGGTGCCGCCGGAGCGGAAGGTGCACTCGCTGCACGCGTACTTCATCCGCGGCGGGGACCCGCGGGTGCCGATCGTCTACGAGGTCGACCGCATCCGGGACGGCCGGTCGTTCACCACCCGCCGGGTGGTGGCGGTCCAGCACGGCAAGGCGATCTTCGCGTTGTCCGCGTCGTTCCAGAAGTCCGAGCCGGGCCTGGAGCACGCGGCCGCGATGCCGGACGTGCCGGACCCGGAGTCCCTGCCGACCTACGCCGAGCGGGTCCGCGCGGTCCCGCAGGCGCTGCCGGACTTCCGCGAGCGCCCCCGGCCGATCGACATCCGCTACGTCAACGACCCGCCGTGGGTGACGCGGCAGACCGGGGAGCGGCCGGACCGCAACCAGGTGTGGATGCGGGCGGACGGGGTGCTCCCGGACGATCCGCTGCTGCACGTGTGCGTGCTGACCTACGCCTCGGACATGACTCTGCTCGACTCGCCGCTGGCCCGGCACGGCGTGTACTGGGACCTGGACCGGGTGCTCGGCGCGAGCCTGGACCACGCGCTGTGGTTCCACCGGCCGTTCCGCGCGGACGAATGGTTCCTGTACGACACCGAGTCGCCCTCGGCGTCCGGCGGGCGCGGGCTGGCGACCGGCCGGTTCTTCAGCCGCGACGGGCAGTTGCTGGCGACCGTGGTGCAGGAGGGGCTGCTGCGCGTGCTGCCACCGGACGGACAGCCGGGCTGACGGGTCAGGCCAGCGGGCTCAGCGACCTCGGCGACCTCGGCGACCTCGAGGGTGCTGTGCGGTGCCGGTGCTTGGTCCGCGGCCGCACCACGTCCTCGATCGCCGGCCCCAGGCTGAGCTGCGCCGCCAGGTAGGCCCGGCACGGTGTGCGCCCGCGGCGCCGGAAGAACAGCCGCGACACGCGGCCGCGGCACACCGGGCAGTGACCGCGTGCGTCGGGGGCGTGCGTGGCGAGGGTGGCGCGCAGCGCCTCCACCAGGCGGGGGATCTCCCGGGCGGCGAGCTCGGCTGCCCCGTCGCGGTCGGCGAGGCCGGCCGACCGGCGGAGATCGTCCAGCTTGCGGTGCACGGACGTCTGGAGTGGACCGGCGATGGTGTCGCGGTCGAGCACGCCGCCTCCTGGAAGTTGGTTACGCGGAGGCGAGGTTACCGGGGCGTTCTGCAAGTTGCAGCGCGCTGTTCGCGGAACATACCCCGCGGGGGTGAGGAAGGCGGACGGACTTTCCCCATTCGGCTGGTTAGATGGAACGCGTTGTCCACGAGCCAGCAGGAACGCGCGCGGGCCGGAGTGGAGGAGCGCACATGAGCCGGGGTCAGGGTCCCACGATCCGCAGACGACGGCTGGCGAGCGAACTGCGCCGGTTGCGGGAGACCGCGGACTTCACCATCGACGAGGTCGCGGAGAAACTCGAATGCTCCGCGTCGAAGATCAGCCGCATCGAGACCGGGCACGTCGGGGTGACGCCCCGTGACGCGCGCGACATGCTGGAGCTGTACGGCATTGTCGGCGACGAGCGGGAAGCGCTCGTCCAGCTCGCCCGCGAGGCCCGCAAACCGGGCTGGTGGCAGGCGTACAAGGAGGTCTTCACCGGCACCTTCGTCGGGCTGGAGGCCGACGCCAGCTCGCTGCGGGCGTTCCAGGCGCTGCTCGTGCCCGGGCTGCTGCAGACCGAGGCGTACGCGCGCACCGTCATCCGCGCCATGCGCCCGGACGCCGACGAGTCCGACATCCAGCGCCGCGTCGCCGCGCGCACCGCGCGCCAGCAGCTGCTGACCGACGAGAACCCGCCGGAGTACTGGGCGGTCATCGACGAGGCGGTGCTGCACCGCGTGGTCGGGGGCCCCGAGGTGATGGCGCACCAGGCCCACCGGCTGCTGGCCGTCGCGCAGTTGCCGCACGTCACCATCCAGGTGGTCCCGTTCGGCGCCGGCGCGCACCCGGGCATGGAGGGACCGTTCCTCATCCTCGGCTTCCCGGAGCAGGCCGACCCCGACGTGGTGTACCTGGACAGCACCTCCGGTGGCTTCTTCCTCGAACTACCCCCCGATGTTCGCCGATACATCCTCATGTTCGATCATCTTCGTGCGGCGGCACTCAAACCGGACGACTCGACCGAGGTGATCGCCGCGGCGGTCGAACGCTTTTCCGGATGACCGCGGCCGGGGAGTCGCCCGGGCGTTGCCCGGGAAGTGAGGAGCGGGGAAAGAAATGTCCCATGTGGATCGGAGCGCCCCGGTGTGGCGCAAGAGCAGCCACAGCGGCGGCGGGAACGACTGCGTCGAGGTCGCGATGATCGCCGGGGGCGTCGGCGTGCGTGACTCCAAGAACCCGGACGCCGGCGAGCTGCACGTGTCCGCCGAGAGCTGGCGCGGCCTGCTCCGCGCGGTGGGTGCGCTCGACCGCGCCCGGGTGAACTGACCGGACGACCCCTTACCCCGCCGTACGGAGGACACGGCTGGGGTAAGGGGTCGTTTCGCGTCCAGGACGAGGTGATCGTCCGATGCCGGGGGGCCGCCCTCAGGACGACTCTGAGGTTCGCCAGGGGAATCGACGAACCGGAAGAGGGACTCCCGATGCGCACCGAGTTGATGTTCGACGCCGTGATGGCCGAGGTCGCCTACCGTCGCGAGCAGCTGGAGAAGGCGGGCCGGCCGGGCCGGCCGTGGTTCCGGCGCGCCCGGACCCGGGTGCAGGTACCCGAGCAGCGCCGCCCGAGCGCGCTCGAGCTCGTCCGGGCCCGGTAAGGCCCACCGGGGTGAATCGCCCGGCGGGCCGAAAAGGATACCGGTTCTGTCGGTGGGGTGCGTCAGAATGATGGTCGTGCCCCGCCTAGGTTCCGGAATCCCGCTGGTCGCCCGTGCTGACGAGATGCGACGGCTGCGTGCTGCCTTCGCCGCCGCCGACCGGGGTGAGGGCGGCGCGGTGCTCGTGTCCGGTGACGCCGGGGTGGGCAAGACGCGCCTGCTGACCGAGCTGTCCGAGCACGCCGCCTCCCGCGGCGCGCTCGTGCTCACCGGGCGGTGCCTGGACGTGCGGGAGGGCGGTCTGCCGTACCTGCCCTTCGCCGAGGCGCTGTCCCCGCTGAGCACGGACGAGGATCCGGTGGTGGCCGAGGCGGTGCGGCTCCGGCCGGCGCTGGCGCGGCTGCTGCCCCAGGGGGCGATGCCGCCGGCGCCGGGCGGTGAGTACCTGGTGCCGGACACGTCGGGGGAGCGGGACGTGCCGTACCGGGTCCGGCAGGAGCAGGACCTCGGACAGCTCCAGCTGTTCGACGCCGTGTTCGGGGTGCTGACCCGGATCGCCGAGCACCGGCCCGTCGTGCTGGTGCTGGAGGACCTGCACTGGGCCGACTCGTCCAGCCGGAACCTGCTGTCGTTCCTGCTCAACCGCCTGCGTGGGCATCGGTTGCTGGTCGTCGGCAGCTACCGGGAGGAGGACGTGCACCGGCGGCACCCGTTGCGGGCGCTGCTGGTCGAGCTGGTCCGCCTGCCCGTGGTGTCGCGGATCGACCTGCGGCCGTTCGGCGCCGCGGAGGCGCGGGTGTTCGTCGAGGCCCTGGCCGACGGGCCGGTGTCGCCGGAGGTGCTGACGGACATCGCCGAGCGGTCGGAGGGCAACCCGTTCTTCGCCGAGGAGCTGATGGCCGCCGGCCTGGACTGCGAGGACCTGCCGGCCGGGCTCGCGGAGGTGCTGCTGTCGCGTCTGGAACGGCTGTCGCCGCAGGCGCGGCGCGTGGTGCGCACCGTCTCGGCGGCGGGTGACTCGGTCGCGCACGCCGCGCTGGCCGAGGTCAGCGGGCTGGACGAGCTCGAGCTGGACGAGGCGCTGCGCGAGGCGGTGCAGCACCACGTGCTGGTCATCGAGCGCGGCGCCTACACGTTCCGGCACGCGTTGCTGCAGGAGGCGGTGTACGCGGACCTGTTGCCGGGGGAGCGGGTGCGCCTGCACGCGGCGTACGCCGGGCGCATCCGCCGCACCCCGCAGGGCCGTGGCCACGACGCGAAGCTCGCGTACCACAGCCTCCGCAGCAGGGACCTGACCGCGGCGCTGCCGGCGCTGGCGCGCGCGGCGGAGGAGGCCGAGCGGCTGGGCGCGCCGGGTGCGGCGCTGCGGCAGATCGAACAGGCGCTGGAGATCTGGGACGCGGTTCCGGAGGCCGACCGGCCCGCCGACATCACCGAGCTGGACCTGCTGCAGGAGGCGTCCTACTTCGCCGGCACGTCCGGTGAGCCGGAGCGGGCCATCGCCTACGCCCGCTCCTCGGTGCAGGCGCTGGGGCCGGACGTGCCGCCGGAGACGGCGGCCAAGACGTGGCGGCGCCTCGCCGAGGCGCTGCTCAACGCCGAGGGCACCCTGGACGAGGCGCTCGGCGCCATCAACCGTGCGTGGGAGCTGGTCGCCGAGCGCGAGCCGAGCAAGACCCGCGCGTGGGTGCTGGCCACCCGCGCCTCGATCCTGCGCAGTGCGGGTGAGTTCGAGGCGGCCAGCTGGAACGCGCACACGGCGGCCGCCGACGCGCAGGCCGTCGGCACGGCCGGCGGGGAGGCCGCCGCCCTGGTCACGCTGGGCGCGCTGGCGGACTGGGCGGGTGAACCGGTGGAGGCACGCAAGCGGCTGCGCGAGGCCGAGCGCAAAGCCGTCGAATCCGATTCGCTGAACGTCGAGCTGCGGGCGATCTGCTACCAGGCGTTCAGCCACGAGGACCTGGGCGAGTACGCCGAGGCGATGGAGATCTACCGGCGCGGTATCGCGCGGGCCGAGCAGACCGGACTGACGTGGAGCATCTTCGGGCTGGAGATGCGCGCCCGGTACGTGACGCTGCGCTACCTCACCGGGGACTGGCCGGAGATGCCGGGCACGAACGCGCCCGCCCGGGGCGTGTCGAGCGTGCTGGCGGCGCGGATGACCTCGTCGTGGCTGCCGTTCGAGGTCGCGCGCGGCCGGGTGGCGACGGCCGAGAAGCTCCTGGAGGAGTTGCGGCCGCACTGGCGTGCCGAACCCGCGACCGCGATCGTGAGCGGGGCGACCGGGGCCGAACTCGCCTACTGGCAGGGTGACTACGAGCAGGCGGTGGAGCGGGCGCGGAAGGTCATCGACTTCCTCCTGGCGTCCGACGAGAACTACCTGCTCGCCACCGTCCGCCTGGGCGCGCTCGCGGTCGAGGCAGCCGCGGCGTGGGCGGGGAGCGCCCGCCCGCACGGCGATCAGGAGCGGGCCGAGCATGCGGCCGCGGTGGGCCGGGAGACGATCGAGCACGTGCGGTACGCGGTGGCAAACGGCCGGCCGCGGGCCCAGCAGGTCGGTCCGGAGGCGCGGGCCTGGCTGGCGCGGGCCGAGGCGTCGGCGAGCGGCCTGGAGGGCCCGGCCGATCCGTCGCTGTGGGCCGCGGCGGTCGCCGCGTTCGACTACGGCGCGGTCTACGAGCAGGCGATCTGCCGCTGGCACCACGCCGAAGCGCTCCTGGCCGGACCGGGCGACGCCGGTCCGGCGGCGAAGGAGCTGCTGGCCGCGCACGAGGTCGCCGACCGCCTGGGAGCAGGCCCGCTGCGCACCGCGATCCGCGAACTGGCCCGCCGGGCGCGCATCGAGATCCCCGGGACGGAGCCGAAAGCCGCCCCCCGCACCACGATCGACCCGCTGACCGGACGCGAACGCGCCGTGCTCGAACGGGTGGCACTCGGCCGGACGAACAAGCAGGTGGGCGAGGAGCTGTACATCAGCGAGAAGACGGTGAGCGTGCACCTGTCCCGGGTGATGGCGAAACTCGGCGCGAGCCGGCGCGCGGAGGCGGTGGCGATCGCCTACGACCGGGGCCTGCTGACCTGACCGGGCCTCCTGCCGGTGCGCGTCCGGCGGGACGTTTCGGGTGTCAGTGGCGTCCGGGCGGGACAGAACGCCCTCGACCCCGGCGGCTGGACGGCGGGGGCGCAGCCTGCGGATTCGCCGGACGGCGTGCCGGCGCCGCCGGTCCGGGCGCTCACCGGCCCGGGAGTTTGCCCAGCAGCCGCAACCCGGCGGTCATCCCCTTGGCCCAGGCGCTGCCCGGCACGAGCCGCGGCGGCCGTAGCCGCACGCCGCGCTGGACGGCGATCGACTGGACCTCGGTGTACTTCAGCAAACCGTCCCGGCCGTTGCGCCGTCCCACACCGCTGGCCTTCATGCCACCCATGGGCAGCCCGACGCTGCCGAAAGTCGCCGCGTAACCCTCGTTCACGTTGACCGTTCCCGCCCGCAACCGGGACGCCACCGCCCAGCCCGCCGCGCCGCTGCCGGACCACACGCTCGCGTTGAGCCCGTACTCGGTGTCGTTCGCCCGCTCGATCGCGTCGTCCAGATCCGTGTAACCGTAGATCGCCACGACCGGGCCGAACGTCTCCTCGCGGAACAGGGCCACGTCCTCGGTCACGTCCGTCACGATCGTGGGCTCGTAGAACAGCGGGCCGAGATCCGGGCGGGCCCGGCCGCCGGTCAGGATCGCCGCGCCCTTGGCCCGCGCGTCCTCGACGTGCGCGCTCACCGCCGCCAGCTGGGCCGTGCTGGTCAGCGACCCCATGTCGGCGCCGAACCCGAGCTCGGCGCCCAGCCGCAGCGCCTGCGTCTTCGTCACGAACGCCCGGGTGAACTCCTCGCGGACGTTCTCGTGCACGTAGATCCGCTCGACCGACACGCACAGCTGCCCCGCTGACGAGAAGCACGCGGTGACGGCGCCCGCCGCGGCCTTGGCGACGTTCGCGTCCGGCAGGACGATCATCGGGTTCTTGCCGCCCAGCTCCAGCGAGTACCCGGTCAGCCGCTTCGCGATCTTCTCCGCCAGCACCTTGCCCGTCGGCGTCGACCCGGTGAAGCACAGGTAGTCCGACTCCTCGGCGATCGCGTCGCCGATCCGGGAGCCCCGGCCGAGCACGATGCGCCACACCCCCGCGGGCAGCCCGGCCTCCTCGGCCAGCTCGTGCAGCCACAGCGCGGACAGCGCCGTCTGGTTGTCGGGTTTCTGCACGACCGCGTTGCCGGCGGCGAGCGCGGGCAGCACGTCCATGGCGGTCAGCGCGAGGGGGTAGTTCCACGGCGAGATCACCGCGACGACGCCCTTCGGGTGACGGATCTCGCCCGCCTTCGTCGCCACCGGGATGACCCCCGCCGCCCGGCGCGCACCGAGGAACTTCGCGCTGTGCCTGCCGTAGTAGCCCGCCACCAGAGCGGTGGCGCTGACCTCGTCGAACGCGTCGATGCGGGCCTTGCCGGCCTCGACCTGCACCAGGTTCAGGATCTCTTCCTGGCGGCCGAGGATGAGTTCGCCCAGCCGCCGGAGCACCCGCTGCCGTTCGGTCACCGGGCGCGCCGACCACGCCCGCTGCGCGGCACGCGCGCGGGCGAACACCGCGCGGACGTCGGGATCGGTGGCCTGCGGCAACGTCACTGTTGGCAGCCCGGTGAACGGCGCGGTCACCTCGACCGGGGCGGAGTCCTGCCCGCCTTCGGCGCGGCGGGCGAGCTGCGCGGCCCGGGCGGCGGTGGGTGCGCCGGCGATCCCGCCGACCGTGGCCGGCCCTGTCGAAGCCTCGCCCGTGCTCGCCGTGGTGCTGGTCATCGGCCCTCCTGACGCTGGTCGGCAACGTTACCGGCGAGTACAGCATACCGGCGGTATGGCCGTCTGCCATTCCCGTTCGCAAACGTCATGGCCGGTAGCTGCCCCCGTCTCCCTGGAGAGTGGCCGGCCCGGGCGAGGGCCGGACCGGCCACTCGGCCCCCCGCACCCGACCACCGACCTCACCGCCCGGACCAGCCAACTCACCGCCCCAACCAGCGAACACGCCGCCCGGACCGGCGAACACGCCGCCCGGACCGGCCAACACGCCGGACGCTGGCGTGTTGGCCGCTCGGCGCGCCGTGTTTGCTGTTGTGGGCGGCGTGTATGCCGCTCGTGGTGGCGTGTTTGCCGCTTGAGGTGGTGTGTTGGCCGGTCGGGTGCGGGAGGGGGCGCTCCCGCGGGGCGGTGAGGGGTTGCGTCCGCTCACGCGCCCCGGTAGGCGGCCAGCGCCAGCCGCTTCCACTCCTCGAGCAGCTGCTTGCGCCGCGCGGGTGCGCCGCCCAGTTCGGCGTCCAGCGCCAGCCCGCGGGTGAAGTTCACCGTCAGCCAGAACAGCGTCTCCAGCCGTTCGCGGGGCAGCTCCGGCGCGAGCGTGCGGATCTGCGTGAGCGTCTCCCGCCCCAGCGCCCGGTCGACGGGGCGGATGGCGGCGCGCAGTGCGGGGTCGGTGCGGGCGGCGATCCACAGCTCCGTCGCCGCCGTCGCCAGCGTTCCGGAGTATCCCGCCCACAACAGGTCGATCGCCGTGGGGATGGCCGCCTCACCCCGCGGCAGATCCGCGAACGACGCCGACAGCGCCGCCATCCGCCGTGTCGTCAGGTGGGCCACGGCGGAGGCCATCAGGTCGGCCTTGTCGGCGAAGTGGTGCTGCGCCGCGCCCTTCGACACTCCGGCCCTGGCGCAGATCTCCTGCACCGACGTGCGCGCGTAGCCCAGTTCGACCAGGCACTCGATGGTCGCGTCGAGCAGGGCCGTCCGGGTCTGCTCCCGGCGCTCGGCCTGGGTGCGGTGCCGCCGCGCAGTCACGTTGCCTCCCTTTACCGGCGAACCCGCCGGATGTACATTCCAGTGATAACTTACATTCCGAACGTCATGTTTTTCGGCTGGAGGTCACCGATGCCGCTGCCCGCACCGAGGAGTTCCTGGGCGCAGGACCTGGGCGAGTTCCGCGAGCTGGCTCGCGCGTTCTGCCAGAAGGAGCTCGCGCCGAACCAGGAGCGGTGGGCCGAGGACAAGCACGTCGACCGCGAGCTGTGGACCAAGGCCGGTGAGGTCGGCCTGCTCGCGATCTCCATCCCCGAGGAGTACGGCGGCGGTGGCGGCACCTTCGCCCACGAGGCGGTCCTCTACGAGGAGCAGGCCCGCAGTGGCGACGGCGCTTGGGGCGTGTCCGTGCACAACGGGATTGTGGCGCACTACCTGCTCAACTACGCCACCGAGGAGAAGAAGAAGGAGTGGCTGCCCAAGCTCGCCAGCGGCGAGTGGGTCGGCGCGATCGGCATGACCGAGCCGGGCACCGGCTCCGACCTCCAGGGCATCAAGACCCGCGCGGTGCGCGAGGGCGACGAGTACGTCATCAACGGCGCCAAGACGTTCATCAGCAACGGCGGCATGGCCGACCTCGTCGTGCTGGCCTGCAAGACCGATCCGGACGCGGGCGCGGCCGGTGTGTCGCTGATCGTCGTGGAGACGCACCGCGCGGGCTTCCGCCGCGGCCGGGTGCTGGACAAGGTCGGCCTCAAGGGCCAGGACACCGCCGAGCTGTTCTTCGACGACGTCCGCGTGCCCGCGGCGAACCTGCTCGGCGAGGAGGGGCAGGGCTTCATCCAGATGATGGAGCAGCTCCCGCAGGAGCGGCTGATCATCGCCGTCACCGCGGTCGCCGGGATGGAGGCCGCGATCGACCTGACCATCGAGTACACCAAGGGCCGCACTGCGTTCGGCCGCCCGGTCTACAACTTCCAGAACAGCAAGTTCAAGCTCGCGGATGCGGCCACCGAGGCGGTCGTCGCCCGCGCCTTCCTCGACCAGTGCATCGAACGGCACCTCAAGGGCGAGCTGGACGTGCAGGGCGCGGCCATGGTCAAGCTGTGGGCCACCGAGCGCGCGAACAAGGTGGTGGACGACTGCGTCCAGCTGCACGGCGGCTACGGCTACATGACCGAGTACCCGATCGCCCGGGCGTGGACGGATCTGCGCGTCTCCCGCATCTTCGGCGGGACCAGCGAGATCATGCGCGAAGTCATTTCCCGGACGCTGTGATGGCGGGACCACTCGCCGGACTGGCGGTCGTCGAGCTCGCCGGGCTGGCTCCGGCGCCGTTCGCCGGCACGCTGCTGGCCGACCTCGGTGCCGAGGTGGTGCGCGTCGACCGGGCCAGGCCGGGCGCTGATGTGCTGGGCGTGCCGAACGACCCGCTGACGCGTGGGCGCCGGACCATCGGGGTGGACACCAAGACCGCCGAGGGCGTCGAGGTGGTGCTGCGGCTCGCCGAGCGGTCCGACGTGTTCATCGAGGGTTTCCGGCCGGGCGTGGCCGAGCGCATGGGGCTCGGCCCGGAGCAGGTCCAGGCTCGCAATCCGCGCATCGTCTACGGCCGGGTGACCGGCTGGGGCCAGGACGGGCCGCTCGCCTCCGCGGCCGGGCACGACATCAACTACCTCAGCCTCGCCGGTGCGCTCGAACCGGTCGGGCGCGCGGGGGAGCGGCCGGTGCCGCCGCTCAACCTGGTCGGCGACTTCGCCGGCGGCGGCATGCTGCTGGCGCTGGGTGTCCTGGCTGCGCTGCATGAGCGCACCACTTCCGGGCGCGGGCAGGTCGTGGACGCGGCGATGGTCGACGGCGCGGCGCTGCTGATGACCCAGCTGTTCGGGATGCGCGCGGCCGGGTTGTGGCCGAACGAGCGGGGCGGCAACCTCCTCGACGGCGGCGCACCGTTCTATGACACGTACGAGACCGCGGACGGCAAGTACGTGGCCGTCGGCGCGATCGAGATGCGCTTCTGGGGTGATCTGGTGCGGGTGCTCGAGCTGGATCCGGCCGAGCTGCCCGCGCACCTGGACGGGAACCAGTGGCCGCGGCTGCGGGAAATCCTGGCGGCGGCGATCGCCAGGTACACCCGGGACGAGCTGGTGGCCCGGGCCGAGGGCACGGACGCCTGCCTGACCCCGGTGCTCAGTCCGTGGGAGGCGGCCGGGCACCCGCACAACGCGGCACGCGGCACGTTCGTCGAGATCGGCGGGGTCGTGCAGCCGGCGCCGGCGCCGCGGTTCGACCGCACCCCGCCCGGCACCCCGGAACCGCCGCACGAGAAAGGTGCCGACACCGCGGATGTCCTGGCCGAACTCGGGTATGACTCCGACGCCCTCGCGGCGCTGCGCGCGGCGGGGGTGATCGCCTCCTGACGCGGAGCGGACGGATCGTTTAGAGTGGTCATCGGCCCGGGCTGGGCACGCAGGGTCACCACGTTCCGCCGTTCGTGTGAAGGGGTGTCGAAAACGTCCCGGTGACGGCAGGATTGCCGGTGATCCGGGGGCGCACGAGCCTGCGGCACGACGCGGGCGCAGCGGAGCGAGGGGAAGGCGTAAGCCATGTCGGCGAACACCAAGAAGATCGTCATCGTGGCCGTCGTCGCGCTCGTGCTCTTCTTCCTGATCTCGCGTCCGACGCAGTCCGCCGAGGTCGTGCGCAGCGCACTGGGCTGGCTGCGCGACGGCGCGGAAGCGATCGTGACGTTCGTCCGCAGCCTCTTCTCCTGACCCCATCCGGCCACGGCCGGCACCGTCGTGTGCGGTGCCGGCCGTGGCTGTGCGCGCGTTCGCGAGCGCTACCGAGAGTCACGAAGATTGGCATCAGAGGGCATTGTTCGACCATCCGGGTGGATTGGTGTGATTAACGTGCTGGTCGCTGAATTCCTTGCCCCGAACCTCTGGCGCGGCAGGCCGGATTCGCCCTACGGTGCTCACATTGCGTGACCAGCCGGTTCTTCCCGGCGAAACGGTCAATCGCTTCGATCATCGCCGTTCGACGGTGGCTTTCAGTGGGGCACGAGGAGGCAGGGATGACCGGAGATCCCGGAGTGGATGCGGTGATTGCGCAGTGGGCGGCCGAGCTCGAGCGCACGCCCGAGGAGATGGAGGCCGACCGGATCGCCTCCGCCTGGCTCGCCGAACTGCCCCAGCAACCACCAGGGATCCCCGGCCAGCGCGCTCGCACCGGCACGCGCACCTGGAAGCCGGTCGAGTCGGCCGACCCGGACTACCTCGACGCCATGCGGGAGCGCCTGCCCGGGGTGCCGCTGGACCTGCTGGTCGCCGCCGCGGGGTGGTGGCAGATGGTCGGTGACATCGCGGAGGCGAAGGCGTGGTGGGACGCCGGCATCAGCCCGCTGGACCAGCGCGCGCTCGACTACCGGTCCGCCGGGCTCACCCCCTCCGACCTGTCCCGCCGCCTGGGCCCGATGACGGTCCTGCAGCACCTGCGCCGCGGCAGCGCCCCGGCCTGGTGCGTGGCGCGGCTCGCCCGGCAGCAGCGCGCCGGCTGACCGTCGCGTAACGTCGGCGACCGCCGCCTCGTTGGTCAGGCAGGGCTTCGCGCCCGCTTGACACCGGCGCACCTATCGTCGGCGCGGCGGGGCGGGCGCACGTCGCTGGGAGGCAAGGTTCTTGGACACGGGGCAGATCGAGCACGACCCTGCGGACGTGTCCACCGAGGACGACGGCATCGCGGGGGACACGCGGCCCGCCCGGCGGCGGGCCGTCCCGCCGGTGCTCGGCCGGGTCGCGGTCGTGGTGGTGGTGCTGGCCGCGGCGGTCGGCGGGATCTGGGCGACCAGCACGGTCACCCGCCCCGGCCACACGCCGACCACCACCGAGATCCCGGACCTGGACAACCTCGCGGCCTCGGTCGAACCCGGCACGGCGGTCCCGGTCAACGCGACCGTCGAGGGCACGCCGGTGGCGGAGACACGGCCGCCCCAGCAGGCGCAGCAGCAACAGCACAGCGCCGGCGGGCCGGACCTGCTGTCGCGGTGGGCGGACAAGGTCGCCGACGTCACCGGTGTCCCGGCCCGCGCGCTCGTCGCGTACGGCAACGCCGAACTGGAGATGCGGGCCACCCAGCCGAAATGCCGGCTGTCCTGGGCCACGCTCGCCGGGATCGGCCGGATCGAGTCCAACCACGGCCAGTACGGCGGTGCCGTCTTGCAGGCCAGTGGGCTGCCGTCGAAGCCGATCGTCGGCGTGCCGCTGGACGGCTCGCCGGGTGTCCGGGCCATCGGCGACACCGACGGCGGCCGGTTCGACGGCGACCCGGTCTACGACCGGGCGGTCGGGCCGATGCAGTTCCTGCCCGGCACGTGGGCGCGCTACGGCGGCGGGTACAACCCGCAGCAGATCGACGCGGCCGCGCTCGCCGCCGCGAAGTACCTGTGCGCCGGCGGCCGGGACATGGCCACCGCGAGCGGCTGGTGGTCGGGAATCCTGTCCTACAACAACTCCGTGGACTACGGGCAGAAGGTGTTCGCCCTGGCCGACGCCTACGCCAAGGCCGCCCAGGTCGTCAAGGTCTCCTGACCCGCGGGTGCTAGCGTCGTGGTGTGCCCACGAAGCTGTTCACGCCCCGGCGGATCGCGATCGGCGCGCTGTGCGTCGCCGCGTTCGCGGTGTGCTGTGGACTGGCGTGGTGGCAGTGGAACCGGTTCGAGTCGGCGAGCGGTACCTTCCAGAACCTGGGTTACGTGTTGCAGTGGCCGCTGTTCGGGGTGTTCCCGGCGTTCATGGTGTGGCGGATCATGCGGCTGCGCCGCGAGGCCGCCGAGCAGGACGCGGCGCAGCCGGAGCAGGCCCGCGCCGAGCGGGGTCCCGCGGCCGCGGTGCCGGCGGCTCGGGTGCCCGTGATGCGGCAGGCCGTGCCCGACGAGCCCGACGACGAGCTCGCCGCCTACAACCGGTACCTGGCCGAGCTGCACGCTCGGGACCAGCGCGAGAGTTAGGAAGGCAGACTGCGATGGTGGACACGGACGAACGCGCCGGCGCCCCGGCCGCGAAGGCCGGCCCGGCGCTGCGGGGGCCGCTGCTGCGGTACCGCGTGCTGGCCTACGCCACCGGCGTGGCGCTGCTGCTGCTGACGGCGGCGTTCATCCTCAAGTACGGGTTCGACTCGGCCGGCATGATGAGCTGGGCCGGCGTCACCCACGGCGTGTTCTACATGGTCTACCTGGTGCTGGCGGTCGACCTGGCGCTCAAGGCGCGGTGGTCGATCAAGGGGACGGTCCTCGTGCTGCTGGCGGGCACCATCCCGTTCCTGTCCTTCGTCGCCGAGCGCGCCGTCACGCACCGCGTGCAGGCGGGCCGCAAGCTCTGACGCCGAGCGGCCAGCCCACCGCCCGGAGCGGCCGACACGCTACCCGGAGCGGCCGACACGCTGCCGGGAGCGGTGAACACGCCGCCGGGAGTGGCCAACACGCCGGCCGCTCAGCGGCGGGCGCGGAGGCTGAACGGCACCACCGTCGAGCCGCGCAGGGTCTCCGCGTCCAAGGTGGCGGGAGTGAACCCGCCCAGCCGGGAGATCATCGCCCCCACCGGGTCGGCCACCTGGTCCACCCGGCCGGACAGGAACGCCCATTCGTGCTCGTCCGAGCCGAAGTACACCGGGGTCGCGAACACCTCGGTGAACCGGGCCCACGCGGTGCGCAGCGTGTCGTTGCGCCACAGCGTCGGGCAGCCGCCCTGGCAGCTCACCACGCCGCCGGGCGCGAGCAGCGCCGCGCACCGGCGCAGGAAATCCGCCCCGTACAACCGGTTGTGCTGGGCACCGGCGTCGGTGTTTTCGTCCGGCAGGTCGATCACCACCACGTCGTAGCCCCCCTCGGATGCGTCGACGAACGAGAAACCGTCCGCGTAGTGCATCCGCACCGGCCCCTCCCCGCGCTCGGCCGCCTCCAGTTCCTCGACCGTGTAGCCGTAGGGGAGCAGCTCCGCGCACGCGCGCACCACCACCCGGTCGAGGTCCACGTGGTCCACCAGCGACGCACCGAACTCGACTGCCAGCCGGCTCGCCACCCCCTCGCTCGAGCCGATGATCAGCACCCGCCGCACCGCGTCCGCGAGCAGCATCGCCGGCACCATCAGCGCCTCGTGGTAGACGAGCTGGCTCGCCTCCGTGCTCTGCCGCTCGTCGTCGCAGAACAGCGACACGCCCTGCGCGGTGCGGCCGATCAGCACCTGCTGGTACCCGGTGTGCTCGTCGAACAGCACCTCCGAGACGTCCCACACCCGGGACAGACCCGGACCGAGGGACTCAACGAGCTGCCGCGACATCCTTCTCTCCACGGTCGACAACCGACATGTGCACCGCGGTGGTACCCAGTGCCGCGGCGAGCAGCCGGACCGCCAGCACCGGGTCGGCCTGGTGCCCGCAGGTGAACACATCCGCGAACAGGGCCCCGACCTCCGGGTAGGTGTGCACCGAGGCGTGCGACTCCGACAGCAGCGCCAGCACGGTCACGCCCTGGGGCTCGAACCGGTGGTCGACGACCTCGCGCACCGACGCGCCGGCCTCGGTCACCGCCACCCGCAGCGCCGCGCGCAGGAACGCCGGATCGTCCAGCAGCGCGGGATCGATGCTCCTCAGCTCGGCCAGGACGTGCCGCCCGGCGAACGCGCCGATCTCAGATGTCATGGGTGGTCGTGTCTCCTTCAAGGCAGTAGGTGGGCAGTGGCGGGATTCCGTTGAACGCCACCGACGAGTAGCTCGCCGTGTAGGCGCCGGCGTCGAGGATGTCCAGCCGGTCGCCGGCGCGCAGCGACAACGGCAGTTCGTACGGCGTGCGCTGGTACACCACGTCGTCCCCGTCGCAGGTCGGTCCGGCGATCACGACGGGCCCGCGCGGACCGTACCGGTCCGGTGGATCCAGCCGGTAGGGGATGGCCTCGTTCTCGGTCTCGGCCAGCCCGTTGTAGCGCCCGACGTCGAGGTAGACCCAGCGCCGGCCGAACCTGGTGGACACCAGCACCACCTCCGTGCGGATCAGGCCGGCCTCCGCCACGACGGCGCGACCGGGCTCGAGCAGGACCTCCGGTTCCCGGGGGAAGTGCGCCCGCACCGCGGCGCGGATCGTCCGCGCGTAGGACTCCAGCGGGGGCACCGCCTCCCGGTAAGTGACGCCGAAGCCACCGCCGAGGTTCAGCCGCCGCAGCTGTACACCGGCGGCGGCGCACTCGGCGAAGATCTTCGCCGCGGCCGCGACCCCCGTCTCCCACGCCTGCGGGTCCGGTTGCTGCGAACCGACGTGGAACGCGACCCCGGCGGGGTCCAGCCCCAGCCGGACGGCCGCGACCAGCAGTTCGGCCGCGCGGTCCGGTTCGCAGCCGAACTTCTGCCCGAACGGGGTCGCCGAAGCCGGGCCGTCGACGAGGATCCGCACCGACACCGACGCGCCCGGCGCGTGCTCCGCGAGCGCCGCCAGGTCACCCTCGGAGTCGGTGGTGAAGTCCCGCACGCCCCGGGCGTGCGCGAAGGCGATGTCGGTGGCCTTCTTGATCGTGTTGCCGTAGGACAGCGCGGCCGGCTCGGCACCGGCGGCCAGGCACGCGTCGATCTCGGCGGGGCTCGCGACGTCGAACCCGCCGCCCGCGGCCAGGACGGCCCGGAGCACGGCCGGCTCCGGGTTCGCCTTGACCGCATAGCACAGCCGGGAACGCGGGAACTCCCGGCCGAACTGCCGGACCCGGGCGGCGACGGCGCCGGTGTCCACCACCAGGCACGGCGCGGGCGGGTCGTGCTCGCGCAGGAACCGGCGGATCCGTTCCAGGGTTGCTGGTGTCACCGCCGAAGGGTCTCAGGAGCCGATGCCGGTCAGCGCACGGACCTCCATCTCGGCGTGCTTGCGCACGTCGGCCCTGTCCCGGCCGGCCAGCGTGCCCACGAAACCGCACAGGAACGAGAACGGGATCGACACCAGCCCCGGGTTCTTCAGCGGGAACCAGTGGAAGTCAACGCCCTTGACGATCGACTCCGGTGCCCCGGACACGACCGGCGAGAAGACCACCAGGACCAGGCAGGCGGCCAGGCCGCCGTAGATCGCCCACAGCGTGCCGGTGGTGTTGAAGCGCTTCCAGAACAGCGAGTACAGCAGTGTCGACAGGTTCGCCGACGCCGCGACCGCGAACGCCAGCGCGACCAGGAACGCGATGTTCTGCCCGTTGGCGAGGATCCCGCCGATGATCGCCAGCACACCGACCACGATCGCGGTCAGCCGCGCCACCCGCACCTCGTCGGCCGGGTCGGCCTGCCCGCGCTTGACGATGTTCGCGTAGACGTCGTGCGCGAAGGAGGCCGACGCGGTCAGCGTCAGGCCCGCCACGACCGCGAGGATCGTCGCGAACGCGACCGCCGCGATGATGCCCAGCAGCAGGGTGCCGCCGATGTGCAGGGCCAGCAGCGGCGCCGCGGAGTTCTCGCCGCCCGGTGCGGCCTTGATCTCGCCGCTGCCGACCAGCGCGGCGGCGCCGAAGCCGATCACCAGGGTGCACAGGTAGAACACGAACATGCAGGCGGTGGCCCACACCACCGAGCGGCGCGCCTCCTGCGCGTTTGGCACCGTGTAGAAGCGCATCAGGATGTGCGGCAGCGCGGCCGCGCCCAGGATCAGCGCCACGGCCAGCGACACGAAGTCCAGCTTCGTGGTGCCGTTGGCGCCGTACTGGCCGCCCGGCTCGAGCAGCTTCTCGCCCATCGGGCTGCGGTAGGCGGCCTGCGAGAGCAGGTTCGACAGGCTGAACCCGAACTTGCCGAACAGGAACACCGTCATCAGCACCGCGGCCAGGATCAGGATGCTGGCCTTGATGATCTGCACGTAGGTGGTGCCCTTCATGCCGCCGACCAGCACGTACACCACCATCACAAGGCCCACCACGGCGATGACCAGCGCCTGCCCGAAACCGCCGCGGATGTCCAGCAGCAGCGCGATCAGGCCGCCGGCGCCGGACATCTGGGCCAGCATGTAGAACAGCGAGATCACCAGCGTCGACGTCGCGGCGGCGGCCCGCACCGGGCGCTGCTTCATCCGGAAACTCAGCACGTCGCCCATGGTGAAGCGGCCGGTGTTGCGCAGCAGCTCCGCGATGAGCAGCAGGTCCACCAGCCAGGCGACCAGGAAGCCGATGGAGTAGAGGAAGCCGTCGTAGCCGTGCACCGCGATGGCGCCGGCGATGCCGAGGAACGAGGCGGCGGACAGGAAGTCGCCGGACAGTGCGATCCCGTTCTGCCTGCCGGTGAACACGCCGTCCGCGGCGTAGTAGTCGGAGCGGGAGGAGTGCCTGCTGCTCACGCGGTACACCACGTACAGCGTGATGACGACGAACAGGGCGAACACGGCGATGTTCAGGATCGGGCTGCTGTCCGCGGCGAGAAGGTGGCTCATCGGATCACTGCACTCCTGCCTGCTGGCGGACCTCGTCCACGCCGGGGTCGATCCGGCGCCGCGCGAACCGCAGGTATCCGGCGGTGATCGCGGCCGTCGACACGAACTGGAGGACCCCGAGCACGATCGCGACGTTGATCTCGCCGTACACCTTCGTGCTCATGAAGTCGTGGGCGTACGCGGCGAGCAGCACGTAGGCGAGGTACCAGAGCACGAACGCCAGGCTCATCGGGAACACGAACCGCCGGAAGCGGCCGCGCAACTCGGTGAACTCGGGGCTGCGCTGGATGGCGACGAAGTCGGGGCCGGCCGGCGGGCGCGGCTGCGGTGCCTGGTCCGCGGGAGCGCCGAACAGCGGCCGCGGTTCTCCGGGGTCCTCCACGGGGTTGGGCGCCGCAGGGGTGGGGGCGACGTCCTGCATTTCTGCCTCCCGGCAAGCGAGCGAACTCGGTGGAATTCTTTCGGTGGGCGCACATGCTAGCCACGCCGACCTGGGCCGCTGTCGGCGGAGGACCTCTTCAGAGTGAAGCGATGCTGCGCCACCCGGATGGGTTAATCCGCTGTTCGGGGGAAAGGCGTGTGCCATTCCGCGCAAGCACGTGACGCGCAGTTATGTGACGCGGGGTGCCGTACGTTGAAGGGGTGAGGCGCGGTGGAATGCGCAACACCGCGCCGATGGTGGGAAAGTGCTGGCCAACGGCGGTGACCCGGCAGAAATCCACATCGCCGCGAATGCCACAAGATCGGGGGGTATTGGGTGTATCGCGCCGCGCTGTTCGTACAGCCCGTGCGGATTTTCCCGCTTTACCCCCGCCCGCTTTGGGCTATGTGGGTGACGCTCCCCGCTCCCGGCGTGTCCTCGCGTAACCGGAAGCACGAGCCGGAGTGCCCTGACGAGGGATTTTCCGGTCAACCCCTGGTCACGGCCGGTGTTTCCGCAGGTCAGCCGCGCTGGCTTCGGCGGAGTTCCGGTCAGCCCGTTTGGTGTACGCTTCCGGGGCCACGCTGACTCGCTGTGACCGAGCGTAAACCGGTGTTGTGCACCGCATTGTGCACACCGCATGATGCACGGCACCGCCGCCGTGATCCGGTCCGGCGGGACGGCGGGCGGCCGGGACAGCGCCGTCGGCTGGGGCTGCACGAGAAGCGACGAGTTCTACCCGTGACGAGGAGAGCCATGCGGTTGACGCCACACGGTGCCGCCGCCATGTGCCCCGGCACGGGTCCGGCCCACCGACGCGAACACGAAACGCCGGACAGGGAGTCACCTTCGTGACCGTTGCAGGACAGGGCCAGGTGCCGGTGGGGCAGCTCCTCGGCCAGCAGCCCAAGGAGCCGTCGAAGTGGGCCGCGTTCACGCGGTGGCGTGACTGGCGGCTGTCCGCCAAGCTCGCCGCCGTGTCGCTGGTGCCCATCGTGGTCGCCCTGGTGCTGGGCGGGATCACCATCGGCAACCAGGTCGAGCGCTCCGGCAACTACGAGCGGATGAACCGGCTGGTCGAACTGGGCGGCACGGTCCGCACGCTGGTGGACGCGCTGGAGCGGGAACGCACCGAGACCGCGGCGCTGCTCACCCAGGGCACCGTCGGCAGCTCGCCCCAGCTGGACGCGGCCCGGCAGCAGGTGGACGCCACGACCGGCCCGGTCGGCAACGCCATCGCCCACGCCGCCGACGCCGACGGGAGCGTCCGCGCACCCGGCACGGCAGCCACCACGGCGGTCGGGCGCCTGGCCGAGGTCCGCCGCCAGGTCGCCGAGGGCCGCCTGGACGCGGTGCAGGCCCTGACCGCCTACAGCGACATGACCGACGCGCTGCTCGGGCTGGACACGGCAGTGGTCGCCGGCATCGGCGACGACGCCATCGGCGGCACCCCGAGCGCGCTGCACGACCTGATGGTCGTCAAGGAGGAGGTGTCCACCTCCCAGGCGCTGCTCGGTTACGGCATAGCCCGCGGGAACCTGACCCCGAGCCAGCTCAACGACCTGCGCACCGCCGAGCTGCGCGTGACCGACCGGCTCGCCGACTTCCGCGCCGCGGCCTCCGCCGCCCAGGAAACCCAGTTCGACCACGCGGTCGTCGGTGCGGACTTCAACACCCGCGCCCGGCTGGTCAACGGGGTGCTCGCCGCCGAGGGCGCCTCGGTGACCAGCGCGCTGCACGGGATCTCCGCGCCGCAGTGGACGTCGGTGTCGGCGTCCGTGCTCGCCGCGCTCACCACGGTCAGCGACAGCCTGGGCAACGAGCTCACGGCCACCGCCACCGGCCTCGCCGACAGCGCAGGCACCCACGCGGGCCTGCTCGCGGTGCTGCTGTTCCTCGCGCTGGTGCTCACCGCCGCGGTCGTCATCCTGATCACCCGCCACCTGCTGCGTTCGCTGCGGGTGCTCCGGGCGGGTGCCCACGACATCGCCGACCGGCAGCTGCCCGCGGCGGTGCGCAACATCCAGGAGGGCCGCGAGCAGACCACCGACGTCCAGCCGGTCCCGGTGGACAGCAAGGACGAGATCGGCGAGGTGGCCAGGGCGTTCGACGCGGTGCACAGCCAGGCGCTGCGGCTGGCGGTCGAGCAGGCCAACATGCGCGCCGGCTACAGCAGCGTGTTCGTCAACCTGTCCCGCCGCAGCCAGAGCCTCGTGCAGCGGCAGCTGCAGCTGATCGAGCGGCTGGAGCGGGACGAGGAGGACGCCGACCAGCTGGCGACCCTGTTCCAGCTCGACCACCTCGCCACCCGGATGCGGCGCAACAACGAGAACCTGATGGTGCTCTCCGGTGCAGAGCCGGGCCGCCGTTCCGGCCAGCCGGTCACCACCTCCGACGTGCTGCGGGCCGCGGTGTCGGAGATCGAGCACTACCAGCGGGTCGTGGTGCAGCCGCCGCCGGACGCGCGGATCGTCGGGTTCGCCGCCAGTGACCTGATGCGCCTGGTCGCGGAGCTGCTGGACAACGCGACGGCGTTCTCCGCGCCGGAAACCCAGGTGACGGTGACGACCCGGGTGTCCGACGCCGGCGGGCTGGTCGTCGACATCATCGACCAGGGCATCGGCATGAACGAGGCCGAGGTCGCCGAGGCCAACGCGCGGCTGCGCGAGGCCGGCACGATCGACCTCGCGACGTCCCGGCGGATGGGCCTGTTCGTGGTCGGCCGCCTCGCCGGGCGGCACGACATCGGCGTGGTCCTGCACGGCGGCAAGGACATCGTCGGGGTGCGGGCGACGGTGACGGTGCCCCCGGACCTGGTGATGGACCTGCCCGCGCCGGCACCGGTCCGGCAGCAGGCGCCGGACGCGGCGGCCGCGTTGCCGCGGCGGCGCACGGTCAACGGGGCCGGGCGGCCGGAGGCGCTGGCGAACTTCGGCCAGAGCGAGGGCGGGCACAACGGGCACACCGGGGTGCTGCCCTCGCGGCCGCCGTCGGACCTGGAGATCTCCGGCACCGCGCTCTTCACCCCGATTCCCGCCGAGCAGGGCGGCCAGCCACCCGCGCCGCAGGCGGCGCCGCCCGCCGAGCCGGAGCCGGCGTCCGACGAGCTGCCCAGTGGCAAGGCGCTGTTCGCGGCGAACAGCAGCCCGTTGTCGGAGTGGTGGAGCTCGGCCGCGAACGAGCCGAAGCCGGTCACGCCGCCGCCGACACGCCGCGAAACGACGCCGATCTTCGACGAGACGCTGTCCGCGTGGTTCCGCAGCGACGATCCGCCGGCCGCCAAGGAGTCCACTGGGGACGAGCCGGCGAGCCCCAAGTCGGCCAGCAGCTGGGACTTCGCGGTCGACGAGAACTGGCGCGCCGTGCAGGCGGCGTCCCAGGTGGAGCCGAAGACCTTCACCGACGCCGGCTTGCCCAAGCGGCGGCGCGGCGAGCAGCTGCTGCCGGGCAGTGCGACCGGCGAGGCTCCCGCGGCCGCTCCGCAGCTGCCGGCCCGCGACCCGGCCGACGTGCGCGGGCGGCTGAGCAGCTTCCAGCACGGGGTCAACCGGGCGCGTCACGTCAAGCGGGACCAGTCCACCGAGGACAGTGGGCAGGCCACCGGTGCGGACCAGGCGGACGGGACGGCGCAGGGGTCGCCGGTGCAGCCCGCCGGGCGTTCTGCCACCGAGCCCTCCGGCGCGCCGGAGAACGGCGCGGGCACCGCCGGCAGCGACCTGCCCCGCCGGAAACCGCGGCCGTCCCCGGACAGCGCTGTCACGCCCCAGCTGGACAGCGCTGTCACGCCCCAGCGGCGCCCGGCACCGGACGGCACGGACGACCCGGCGCCGCGGCCGACGGCCACGCAAGCCGAGTCCGCCACGCCCAGCCCTCAGCCCGGGTCGCCGGGCGCCGCGGAACCGGCTCCGGCCCAGAACGACGACGGCACCGAGGCCGACACCGCCGAGGCCGACACCGCCCGGACCGACACCGCCCAGGCCGACACCGCCGAGGCCGGCGCCACCCGGGCCGGGACCGGCTTGCCCCGCCGGGAGACCAAGGCGGACAAAGGCGCCCCGCCGCAGTCGACGGCGGGCGTGACCGCGAGCGGGCAGCCGGCGGAGCCTGGGGCGGACGGGCAGCCGGCCGGTGCGGCCGACCAGGCCGACGGTGGTTCGGCCCAGGCGGACCGGTCCGGCACCGCGCTCCCGCAGCGGCAGTCGACGTCCGGGAGCGGGCTGCCCCGGCGCCAGCCAGGTGGGCCTGCGGAGCACGGCACCGCCGGACCCGCCCAGCCGGCCGGCGAGGGCACCGGCCTCTTCCAGCCCGTCACCGGTGAGGGCACCGGACTGTTCCAGCGGCCGGAGCCGGCCCAGACCGCCCCAGCCGCCCAGGACGAGGGGGCCGGCACGCCGGTCCCACCACGCGAGCCGGCCGGGGCCGGGCCCCAGCGGCCGGCGAGCGGAACGGGCTCCTGGTCGTTCGCGACCGACGAGAGCTGGGCTGCGGTCCAGGCGGTCTCCTCGGCGTCCGCGTCGGCACCGTCGAGTTTCACCGCCGCGGGACTGCCCAAGCGGCGCCGCGGCGAACAGCTTCTGCCCGGCAGCGCCCTCTCCCCGGGCGCGGCCACACCGGCGGCGCCGCGGACTCGCCGCGACCCGCAGGATGTGCGTGGCAGGCTGAGCAGTTTCCAGCAAGGTGTTCAGCGTGGAAGGCACCGGACCGCTCAGTCCGCCGACCCCGATCAAGGAACCATGGAGGGTGAATGACCACGCCGCAGCCACAGAACCAGTTCGGATGGCTGGTCAATGATTTCGCCGAGCGTGTGCCTGGCGTGGCGCACGCGGTGGTCGTTTCGGCCGACGGCCTGTTGCTGACCGCCTCGAACCGGTTGCCGCTCGACCGCGCCGACCAGCTCGCCGCGGTGGCCTCCGGGCTCATCAGCCTGACGCAGGGCGCGGCGCGGTGCTTCGAGGCGGGCGCGGTCAACGAGACCGTCGTGGAGATGGAGCTCGGGATCATGATCCTGATGTCCATCAGCGACGGCTCGTGCCTGGCTGTCCTGGCCGCTCCGAACTGCGACATCGGCCAGGTCGCCTACGAAATGACCATGCTCGTCGACCGGGTGGGCCAGATCCTCACCCCCGAACTGCGCGCCCAGCTGCAGGGTGCCGGCGGGCCCCTGATCGGCGAACCGGTGGGATGATGCCGACATGACCACGGGATCCGAGAATGGCTCCCCCTCCGGCGGCGAACCACAACCCACGTTCGCCGACGTGATGAACAGCTTCAGCCTGGACTCCGGTCGGGGCCGCCGGAAGCGCAAGAAGCAGCGCGACCCGCAGCCCGAGCCGGACCGGGCGGTCGCCCCCGGGGCACCGCGGGCCGAGCAGGCGCCGCCCGCACCGGCGCCGCAGCCCTCGCCGTCACCGCATCCGGCACCCGCGCCGGACAAGCCGGCGCCGCCGGCGAGCCCGTTCGGCTCGGCGCCGGGCACCGGGTTCTTCGAGCCCGTGCGGCCCGTCCAGCACGCGGAGCCGGCGCGGCCGGTTCAGCCGTCCCGGGACGTGCCCGTGTGGCCGGAGGAGCCGGAGATCCACCCCGCCGAGGAGACCGCCGTGGTGCGCCCGTACGCGCTCACCGGCGGCCGCACCAAGGCCCGGGTCGCACTGGAGCTGGAGACCCTGGTCTCCGTCCAGGACGCCGTCCTCGCCCGGCTGGACGCCGGGACGCTGACGGTGCAGTTCGAGCACCGCTCGATCATGGAAGAATGTCGCACACCTCGGTCGGTCGCGGAGATCGCAGCGCTGCTGCGGGTCCCGATCGGCGTGGCCAGAGTCCTCATCAGCGACGCCGCCGATGCTGGTCTGGTCACCGTGCACCGCACGGTGTCGACCAACGACGACGCCGAGGCGCATCTCATGTTGATGGAAAGGGTGTTGAGTGGACTCCGTCGGCTTTAAGGCACCGCGGCAGACCGCGCCGCAGACCATGACCTCGGCGAAGATCGTCGTCGCCGGTGGGTTCGGTGCCGGTAAGACCACCTTCGTCGGCTCGGTTTCGGAGATCGTGCCGCTCACCACCGAGGCGATGATGACCGATGCCAGCCGTGGCATCGACAACCTCGACCAGACACCCAACAAGTCGACCACCACCGTGGCCATGGACTTCGGCCGCGTGTCGCTGGACACCGACCTGATCCTGTACCTGTTCGGTACGCCGGGTCAGCAGCGGTTCTGGTTCATGTGGGACGACCTGGTGCGGGGTGCGATCGGCGCGGTGGTGCTGGCGGACACCCGGCGGCTGGCGGACTCGTTCGCGCCGGTCGACTTCTTCGAGGACCGCGGGCTGCCCTACATCATCGGGGTCAACACCTTCGACGGGCAGCTGCACCACGAGCTGAGCGACGTGCGCGAGGCGCTGGCGATCGACGAGAGCATCCCGATCGTGCGGTGCGACGCCCGCGACCGCGAATCGACCAAGCAGACGCTGATCACGCTGGTCGAGTACGCGATGCGGCAGTGGATCGCGATGCGCGCGGGCACGCGCTGACACAGGCGGGACAGGCGCAACGGGGTGCCGGGCGGCGGCCCGGCACGAATCCGTCCAGCGCCGGCTTCGTGCTGCCCGTCTGCTGAATCGTTACCGTACCGCGTGGGATGTCGCGGCGGTCACGCTTGGGTTTGCGATAGTAGGAAGTCCAAGTATTTTTGAGGCATGAACGCCTCACTTCACCGGCCCGTGCACCCGGTGCGGTTCGTCACCGCCTCGAGTCTGTTCGACGGGCACGACGCTTCGATCAACATCATGCGGCGCATCCTGCAGTCGCAGGGTGCGGAGGTCGTCCACCTCGGGCACAACCGGTCGGTGGACGAGGTCGTCCGCGCCGCGATCAGCGAGGACGCCCAGGGTGTCGCGATCAGCGCCTACCAGGGCGGGCACGTCGAATACTTCAGCTACCTGGTGGAGCTGCTGAACGAGCGCGGCGCCGGGCACATCAAGGTGTACGGCGGCGGTGGCGGCGTCATCGTGCGCGAGGAGATCGAGCTGCTGCACTCCCGCGGCGTCGCGCGGATCTTCTCCCCGGACGACGGGCTCCAGCTCGGGCTGCCGGGGATGGTCAACCTGATGATCAAGGAGTGCGACTACGACCTCGCGGAGGTGCCCGCGGGGCCGGACGACGACCTCCTGGCCGGTGACGTGCCGACCCTGGCGCGCTTCATCACCCAGCTGCAGGCCGGCCGCGTGGACGACAACCGGCTGGCGCGCATCGCGGAGGCGGCCCGGAGGCGGCCGGTGCCGGTCCTCGGCATCACCGGCACCGGTGGGTCCGGCAAGTCGTCGCTGACCGACGAGCTGATCCGGCGGTTCCGGCTGGACCAGGAGGACAAGCTGCGGATCGCGGTGCTGGCGGTCGACCCGACCCGGCGCCGCGGCGGGGGCGCGCTGCTGGGCGACCGGATCCGGATGAACGGGCTGGACAGCTCGCAGATCTACTTCCGTTCGCTGGCCACCCGGCAGGCCGGCGGCGAGGTGCCGGAAGGGCTGGACGAGGCCGTGCTGGCGTGCAAGGCCGCCGGCTACGACCTGGTGATCGTCGAGACGCCGGGCATCGGGCAGGGCGATGCCGGCATCGTCGACCACGTCGACTACTCGCTGTACGTGATGACGCCGGAGTTCGGCGCCGCCTCGCAGCTGGAGAAGATCGACATGCTCGACTTCGCCGACGTGGTGGCGATCAACAAGTTCGAGCGCCGCGGCGCCGAGGACGCCCGCCGGGACGTGGCGCGCCAGCTGGTGCGCAACCGCGAGGCGTTCGGCGCCTCGCCCGAGGACATGCCGGTGTTCGGCACCAGCGCCGCGCGCTTCAACGACGACGGTGTGACCGCGCTGTACCAGTACCTGCGGGACGCGCTGGCCGAGCGGGGCCTGTCGGTATCGGCGGGGCAGCTGCCCAAGGCCGGGACCAAGGTGTCCACCGGAGCCTCGGTGATCATCCCGCCGGCGCGCGAGCGCTACCTCGCCGACATCGCCGCCACCGTGCGCGGCTACCACGAGCAGACGCGGGAACAGGTCGCGTCGGTCCGCAAGGTCGACCACCTGCGCGCGGCGAAGGACGCGCTGGCCGCGGACAACGCGGACACCGAGGCCATCGAACGGCTCCTGGCGAAGGCGGAGTCCGAAGTCGACTCGTCCGTCGCCGGGCTGCTGGAGCGCTGGGACGAGCTGTCCGAGTCCTACCGGGCCGAGGAGCTGGTCGTCCACATCCGGGACAAGGAGCTGCGCACCCAGCTGTGGCGGGAAACGCTGTCCGGCAACCGGGTCCCGCGGGTGGCGCTGCCCCGCTACACCGACCGTGGCGAACTGGTGTCGTTCCTGCGCCGGGAGAACCTGCCCGGCTACTTCCCGTTCACCGCGGGCGTGTTCCCGTTCAAACGCGAGGGTGAGGACCCGGCACGCATGTTCGCCGGCGAGGGCGACGCGTTCCGCACCAACCGCCGGTTCAAGTACCTCTCCGCCGATTCCGAGGCCAAGCGGTTGTCGACCGCGTTCGACTCGGTGACGCTGTACGGGCACGACCCGGACACCCGCCCGGACATCTACGGCAAGATCGGCACGTCCGGCGTGTCCATCGCGACGCTGGACGACATGAAGGCGCTGTACGACGGGTTCGACCTGACCGCGCCGAACACATCGGTGTCGATGACCATCAACGGGCCCGCGCCGACGATCCTGGCGTTCTTCCTCAACACGGCCATCGACCAGCGGATGGACGCCTTCCGCGCCGAGCACGGCCGTGAACCCACCGCGGAGGAGGCCGCCGAGCTGCGGGAGTGGACGCTGCGCAACGTGCGCGGCACGGTGCAGGCCGACATCCTCAAGGAGGACCAGGGGCAGAACACCTGCATCTTCTCCACCGAGTTCTCGCTGCGGATGATGGCGGACATCCAGGAGTGGTTCATCGAGCACGGCGTCCGCAACTTCTACTCGGTGTCGATCTCCGGCTACCACATCGCCGAAGCCGGGGCGAACCCCATTTCGCAGCTCGCGTTCACCCTGGCCAACGGGTTCACCTACGTCGAGTCCTACCTGGCGCGCGGCATGCACGTCGACGACTTCGCGCCGAACCTGTCGTTCTTCTTCTCCAACGGGATGGACGCGGAGTACTCGGTGCTGGGCCGCGTCGCCCGCCGGATCTGGGCGATCGCGATGAAGGAGCGCTACGGCGCGAACGAGCGTTCGCAGAAGCTCAAGTACCACGTGCAGACCTCCGGACGGTCGCTGCACGCACAGGAGATGAGCTTCAACGACATCCGCACCACGCTGCAGGCGTTGTGCGCGTTGTACGACAACGCCAACTCGTTGCACACCAACGCCTACGACGAGGCCATCACCACTCCGACGGAGAGCTCGGTGCGCCGCGCCATGGCGATCCAGATGATCATCAACAAGGAGTGGGGCCTGGCGAAGAACGAAAACCCGTTGCAGGGTTCGTTCATCATCGACGAGCTGACCGACCTGGTCGAGGAAGCGGTGCTGGCCGAGTTCGACCGGATGGCCGAGCGCGGCGGCGTGCTGGGCGCGATGGAGACCGGTTACCAGCGCGGCAAGATCCAGGACGAGTCGATGCTGTACGAGCGGCTCAAGCACGAGGGCTCGCTGCCGATCGTCGGGGTCAACACGTTCCGCAACCCGCACCCCGAGGACGACGAGGTCGAGGTCGAGCTGGCCCGCGCCACGGAGGAGGAGAAGCAGTCCCAGCTGACGCGGCTGGCCGGCTTCCAGCAGCGGCACGGCCAGGAGGCCCAGGAGGCGCTGCAGGCGCTCCGGGACGCCGCCACGCGGGGTGAGAACGTCTTCGGTGTGCTGATGGACGCCGCACGGGTGTGCTCGCTGGGGCAGATCACGGAGGCGTTCTTCGAGGTCGGTGGCCAGTACCGGCGCAACATCTGACACCCGCGGCCCGGGCCGGGGATCCCGGCGGGAATAGCCCGCCGGGGTTCCGCGGTTGCCGGAGGACATGAAGTTCGGGATCTCCACCTTCGTGACCGACGAAGGAATCCGTCCGGGCGCGCTGGGCCGCGCGCTGGAGGAACGCGGGTTCGACTCGCTGCTGCTCGCCGAGCATTCGCACATCCCGGTCAGCCGGGAGAGCCCCTACCGCGGCGGCGGTGAGCTGCCGCGGGTCTACTACCGCACCCTCGACCCGTTCGTCGCGCTGACCGCGGCCGCGGTCGAGACCACCGACCTGCTCCTGTTCACCGGTGTCGCCCTGCTGGTCCAGCGCGACGTGATCCACACCGCCAAGGAGGTCGCGAGCCTCGACCTCCTCTCCGGCGGCCGGGTCGCGTTCGGGGTGGGCGTGGGCTGGAACCGCGAGGAGATGCGCAACCACGGCACCGAACCACGCACCCGCGGCGCCTTGATCGACGAGCAGATCCAGGCGCTCAAGGCGATCTGGACCGCCGACGAGGCCGAGTTCCACGGCGAGTATGTCGACTTCGACCCGATCTGGCAGTGGCCCAAGCCCGTGCAGCGCCCGCACCCGCCGATCTACGTCGGCGGCGAGAGCGAGGCAGCGCTCACCCGGCTCGCCAAGCACGCCGACGGGTGGCTGCCCCGCGCGCACACCTCGCCGGAGGAGATCAAGCGGGTCCGCGCGTGGCTGGCCGAGCAGGGCCGCCCGGACGTCCCGTTCACGGTGTTCGGCGCCGGGCGCAACGAGGAGGCGCTGGCCGGGTTCGCCGAGGCCGGTGTCGAGCGCGTGACGTTCCTGCTGGGTACCCGTCCCGAGTCGGAGACGCTGACCGAGCTGGACGAGCTCGCCGCACTCGCGGAGGGCTACCGGTGAAGCTGGGCATCTCGACGTTCGTCACGGACGAGAGCGCGCGCCCGGACGTGCTCGCCAAGGCGGTCGAGGAGCGCGGGTTCGACGCGCTGTTCATCGCGGAGCACTCGCACATCCCGGTCAGCCGCGAGTCCCCGTACCCGCCGGGTGGCGAGATGGCGCGCCACTACTACCGCGCGCTCGACCCGTTCGTCGTGCTGACCGCGGCCGCCGCCGCGACCACGGCGCTCACCCTGGGCACCGGCATCGCGCTGCTGATCCAGCGGGACGTGCTGCACACCGCGAAGTCCGTCGCGAGCCTGGACCTGCTGTCCGGCGGCCGGTTCCTGTTCGGCGTCGGCGCCGGCTGGAACCGCGAGGAGATGCGCAACCACGGCACCGACCCGCGCACCCGCGGCGCGCTGCTGGACGAGCAGATCCAGGCGCTGCGGACACTGTGGACGAACGACGAGGCGGAGTTCCACGGCGTGCACGTGGACTTCGACCCGGTGTTCCAGTGGCCCAAGCCGGCTCGCGAGGTGCCCGTCTACATCGGCGGCACCAGCGCGGCGGCCCTGGACCGTGCGAAGCGGCTCGGCGCGGGGTGGCTGCCCAGCGCGGTGCGCGACCCGGAAGCGGCGACCGCGCAGCTGGCGCACGCGGGCTCGGTGCCGGTGACGGCGACGTCCGCGCCCCCGGACCCAGGGCTGCTCGACGCCTACGCCGAGGCCGGGGCCGAGCGGGTCACGCTCGCCCTGCCCGCGTCGTCGGCGGGCAGCACGATGCGCCGCCTCGACGCGCTCGCCGCGCTGGTTCCCCGGTTCAGCTGAGCAGCGGCCGCAGGGCGGCGGTGCCGGCGGTCAGGGCCGGCGGGAGCGCGTGGAAGGACTTGACCGGCGCGCTGCTCAGCACGACCACCACGTGTCGCGCGTCGGCGCCGAGCAGACCCGTCGTGTGGTAAAAGGCGCGCCCTTCGCTGGTGCCCCAGCCCTGTTTGATCGCCCACGTCGTGCCGGGCAGCGCGTCCGGGATGCCGAAGTACTGGTCCGTGCCGTCCGCAGCCGCCGCCGGTGCGTGGTACATGGCGCGGTAGAGCAGGTCGCGCGCCGGCCGGGGCAGGCTTTCCTCGATGTAGCGGTACACCGTGACGACGTCTTCGGCGGTGATCCAGGTGGAGCCCCACTGGCCGGGCCTGTCCGGCGGCTGGGTGCCGTGCAGTCCCAGCAGGTGCGCCATGCGGGTCACCAGCGCGCCGCCACCCTGCTGCACCCAATAGGCACTGGCGATGGCGTCGTCACTGGCGCTGATCATCCGGGTGAGCTGGGCCTGCGTGTGCACGTCGGGCACCTGCCAGTGGCCGGCGCGCAACACGTCCAGCGCGATCAGCAGCTTGACCACGGACATCGACGCGAACTGCCAGTCGGCGTTCAGCTGCGTCAGCACGGTGCCGGTGCGGCGGTCGAACACCTCGACCGCGACCTGGGCGGCGGGCAGTGCCGATCGCACCCGCTCCTGCACCTGCGTCGCGATGGCCGCGTCCACCAGGGGAACCGCGGAGTGCGTGGCGGTCACCGGGGCGACGGTGCTCGCCAGGGAGGCCCGGGGCGGGTGCCCGATGGTGAGGATCAGGGCTGTGACGGCGGCGAACACGGCAGCGGGAAGCACGACCCTGGTGGCCGTTCTGCGTCTCATGCCCACCAGACGCGGGCATGATCACGACTCGTTGCGGCGCCGGTATCCCGATTCCCGGCGAATCTGCGTCAGCGCGTGTCGTCCAGCAGCAGGTGCACCGACAGCTCCAGCCGGTTCGCGACGTCGGCGGCCGAGGCGCGCCGCGTCACCCAGGCCACCAGGTTCGCCATCCACACGTCGGCGATGAGGTGGAACACCGCGCGGTCGTGCTCGGTCGGCTCCTCGATGCCCATGGCACGGGCGAACATGCTCTCCAGCAGCCGCCCGACCTGCTCGACCTCGGCCGCGGCCGTGGTGTCGGCGAACATGAACGCGCGCACCATCGCCTCGGTCAGGTGCGGATCGCGCTGCATCAGCCGGGTGTTGCGGCTGAGCACGAAGATGAGGCGTTCGGTCGGGGTGTCGCCGGGGATGCTGCTGCGCTGCAGCTTCTCGTGCGCGCGCTCGAACTCCCGTGCCAGGCCGGACACCAGCAGGTGGATCTTGGACGGGAAGTAGCGGTAGAGGGTGCCGAGTGCGACGTCGGCCTTCTCGGCGACGGCCCGCATCTGGACGGCGTCGTACCCGCCCTTGGACGCCAGTGCCAGCGTCGCGTCGATGATGCGCCTGCGCCGGTCCCGCTGCGCGGCGGAACCGAGCTCGTCGGTGGACAACGCGCCCATCCCGTTCTTCGGCTGGGCGGACGTCTTCGCTTTGGCGGCCATCGGTACCTGCTCCGGAACTTGTTTCAGTTTCGCTCGACAGTCTACCGGCCGGTCTGCTGATCTCGCGCAGTGAGTGGATCTGGCGGCAAAACTGAAACACGTTCTATAGTGAGTCGCATGTCCGTTCGCACCGCGGAGCAGCGCGCCCTCGCCGACACGATCCGCTCCGGCGGCCGCACCCGGGCAGACCTGGTGGCGGCCGGGGTGTTCGGCATCGGCGTGCCCGAGGAGCTGGGCGGCGCCGGCGGCACGGTGGCCGACGCCGCGGTGGCCGTCGAGGAGGCGGCGGCCGCGCTGGTGCCCGGCCCGGTGACCGGCACGGTGCTGGCGGCACTGGTGCTGGCCCGGCACGGCGACTCGCCGCCGGCCAAGGAGCTGCTCCCGGCGTTCGCGGACGGCTCGGCGAGCGCGGGCGTGGCCCTGACTCCGGACGGCCCGGTGCTGGACGCCGACGCCACGCACGTCCTGGTGGCCGACGGCGGCAGCTGGAGCGTGCGGGAATCCGGCGCCGACGCCGTGGAGTCGTTCGACCTGTCCCGTGCCTTCGGGCGGGTCCGCGCGGGCACGGGGGTGGTGTTCGCGGGCGGCGAACCGCGGACCTTCGCCGCCACCCTGGCCGCGGCCGAGGCGGCCGGGATCGCGCGCTGGTGCGTGACCACGGCGGCGGAGTACGCGAAGGTGCGCGAGCAGTTCGGCCGGCCGATCGGGTCGTTCCAGGCGGTCAAGCACCTGTGCGCCGGGATGCTGTGCCGGGCCGAACTGGCCGAGGCGCTGGCCTGGGACGCCGCGCGTGCGGCGGACGAGTCGCCGGAGCAGCACGCGTTCGCCGCGGCGGTCGCCGCCGCGGCGGCCCTGGATGCGGCGGTGGACACCGCGAAGGACTGCATCCAGGTGCTCGGCGGGATCGGGTTCACCTGGGAGCACGACGCGCACCGGTACCTGCGGCGCACGGTCGCGTTGCGACAGTGGCTCGGCGGTTCCGCGCTGTGGCGGCGCGCGGCGGCGTCGCTCGCGCTGGGCGGCGTCCGCCGGGAGCTGGGGGTCGACCTCTCGGAGCACTTCGACCCGCGGGTGCGGGCGACCGCCGAGGAGATCGCCGCCCTGCCCGAGGGTGACCGCCGGGAGCGGCTGGCCGCGACGGGGTACCTGATGCCGCACTGGCCGGAGCCCTACGGGGTGGCCGCGAGCCCGGCGCAGCAGCTGGTGATCGACGCGGAGCTGGCCCGCGCCGGCGTGACGCGACCCGATCTGGTGATTGGCGCGTGGGCGGTGCCCACCCTGCTGGAGCACGGCACCGAGGAGCAGCGGCGACGGTTCGTGATGCCGACGCTGCGCGGTGAGCTGACCTGGTGCCAGCTGTTCAGCGAACCGGGTGCCGGCTCGGACCTGGCGTCGCTGCGCACCCGGGCGCGGCGAGTGGACGGCGGGTTCGTGCTGTCCGGGCAGAAGGTCTGGACCTCGCTCGCACATGAGGCCGACTGGGGCATCTGCCTCGCCCGGACCGATCCGGACGCGCCGAAGCACCGGGGCATCACCTACTTCCTGGTCGACATGTCGGCACCGGGCATCGATGTGCGGCCGCTGCGGGAGATCACCGGGGCCGAGCGGTTCAACGAGGTCTTCCTGGACGAGGTGTTCGTCCCGGCGGCGAACGTGGTGGGCGAGGTGGACGACGGCTGGCGGCTGGCCCGCACGACGCTGGCCAACGAGCGGGTCGCGATGGCGGGCGGGTCGTCGGTCGGGGAGGCCGCCGAGGAACTGCTGGCGGCGGTGACGGATCCCGATCCGGCGGTGCTGGAACGGCTTGGCGCCCTGGTGGCCGAGGGCACCGCCTGCGCGCTGCTCGACCTGCGGTCCACGCTGCGGCGGTTGGCCGGACAGGACCCGGGGCCGGAGTCGAGCGTGCGCAAGCTGATCGGCGTGCGGCACCGGCAGGCGGCGGCCGAGACGGCGCTGGAGCTGCTGGGCCCGTCGGGCGTCCTGGTGACCGCGCAGACCTCCGGCCCGCAGCACGAGTTCCTGCTGTCGCGCTGCCTGAGCATCGCGGGCGGAACCACGCAGATCCTGTCGTCCGTGGCGGCGGAACAGCTGCTGGGGATGCCACGCGGCTGAACTGTCGGTGGTTCCGCCTAGGGTGACCGGCGTGGACTGGAGCGGGACGACGAGGGCGATCTTCGTGCCCTCCGAGCCGCCCCGCGACGGTGTGCTGGCCGTGTGGGGGGACGAGCCGGGGCCGACGCCGGTCGAGCTCGTGCTGCCCGGGGCGGGGAGATCCGTTCACCGCACCAGGGTCGAGGCGCACGTCCTCCCGCTTGCCGACGCCCTGCCGCGGTTGCTCGCCGCCGGTGACGGCAGCCCGGGCCTGCGCGCGTGGTCGGCGGCGGTGGCGGCGGGAGCGGACCTGGTCTCCCGCGGCCGGGTGCGGCCGGTGCCGGGCCCGGGCGAGGTGGCGGCCTGGCGGGCCGGGCCGCTCGACCGGGCGGACGAGGAACTGCTGCGCGACCTGGCCGCGGCCCTGCCGCCCGAGGCCCACGCCCTGCCGCTGTCCGGCCTCAAGCGGATCCGCCTGCACTCGCCGGAGACCCTGGTGCGCGCGCTCTGGGATGCCACCGCCGACGTGCTCGCCGGCGGGGGCGCCGCGGACGGGGCGCAGCTCCAGCTCCGCGTCGAGGTCCGGGAGACCGGCGACGGCTTCGCCTTCGCCGGTGTTCTCGCGCTGCGCAGCCGCGCCGATCCGAGCCTGGTGGTGGACGCCGCCGCGCTGCCGGCCGCGCCGGCGGCGGTGCGGTCCCGGTTCGGCGGCCAGGTGCAGGCCCAGCTGCTCGTCGCGGTGCGGCGCGCCGCTCGTGCCTGGGCGCCGCTGGGCCGCCTGCTCGGCGCCGCCGCGCCGGCCGAGCTGTCCCTGGACGACACCGAGGTCGTCGAGCTGCTCGACGACGGCCGGGGCGCGCTGGCCGCGGCCGGTGTCGAGGTGCTGTGGCCAAGCGGCCTGGCCGCCGAGCCGGTCCGGGTCCGGGCGAGCGTCACGCCGTCGCCGGGCGGCGAGGGCGTGTTCCGCCTGAGCGAGCTGTTGCGCTTCCGCTGGCAGCTGAGTGTGGGCGAGCAGACCCTGACCGACGCCGAGGTCACCGCGCTCGCCGAGGCCAAGCGCCCGCTGGTGCGGCTGCGCGGGCGATGGGTGCGGGTGGACGACGCTCTGCTGTCCCGCCTGCGCGGGACACGCCGGGCGGTCACCGGTGCGCGGGCGCTCGCCGCGGCGCTGACCGGCGAACTCGAGCTCGGCGACGAGCACGTGGACTTCGCCGCCCCGCCGGCGCTCGCCGGGCTCGTCGCCCGGCTGCGCGTACCGGGGGAGCCGGTCGAACCGGATGCCGGCCTGCAGGCCACCCTGCGGCCCTACCAGCGCGCCGGGGTGTCGTGGCTGGCGCGCATGACCGAGCTGGGGCTCGGCGGCGTCCTCGCCGACGACATGGGCCTGGGCAAGACGATCCAGCTGATCGCGCTGCACCTGCACCGGCGCGCGCTCGGCGCTGGTCCGACGCTGGTGCTGTGCCCGATGTCGTTGCTGGGCAACTGGGAACGCGAGGTGGCGCGGTTCGCGCCGACGGTACCGGTGCGGCGTTTCCACGGCGGCGGGCGGCACCTGACGGGCGTGAAGCCGGACGAGATCGTGCTCGCCACGTACGGGGTGCTGCGCCGCGACGGCGCCGCGCTGTCCGAAGTGGACTGGGGGCTGGTGGCGGCGGACGAGGCCCAGCACGTGAAGAACCCGCAGTCGGTGACGGCCGGACAGCTGCGGCGTGTCCCCGCCGCGGCGCGCGTCGCGCTCACCGGCACGCCGGTGGAGAACCGGCTCACCGACCTGTGGTCCATTCTGGACTGGACCACCCCGGGCCTGCTCGGCACCCTGGAGCACTTCCGCTGCACCACCGTGCGCCCGGTCGAGCGCCACCGGGACGCAGCCGCCGCCGACCGGCTGGCGGCGACGGTGCGGCCGTTCCTGTTGCGGCGCCGCAAGACCGACCCGGACATCGCGCCGGAGCTGCCGCGCAAGACCGAGACCGACCGGTACGTGCCGCTGACCGCGGAGCAGGCCACCCTGTACGAGGCCGTGGTGCGGGAGAACCTGGCGGTGATCCGGGAGTCCCGTGGCGTGCGGCGGCGCGGTCAGGTGCTCAAGCTGCTCACCGAGCTGAAGCAGATCTGCAACCACCCGGCGCAGTACCTGAAGGAGACCGGGCCGCTGCCCGGGCGGTCGGGCAAGCTGGCCGCGTTCGAGGAGCTGCTGGACGTGATCCTCGACGAGGGCGAGAGCGTGCTGGTGTTCAGCCAGTACGTGCGCCTGTGCCGGTTGCTGGCGGCGCGGCTGGGCGAACGCGGGGTGCCGGTGCAGCTGCTGTCCGGTGCTGATCGCGCGGGGGAGCGGGAGGTGAAGGTGGCGCGGTTCCAGCGGGGTGACGTGCCGGTGTTCCTGTTGTCGCTCAAGGCCGGCGGCGTCGGGTTGAACCTGACCCGCGCGACGCACGTGATCCACTACGACCGCTGGTGGAATCCCGCGGTGGAGGACCAGGCGACCGACCGGGCCCACCGGATCGGCCAGGACCGCCCGGTGCAGGTGCACCGGCTCGTCGCGGAGGGCACGGTCGAGGAGCGGGTGGCCGCGGTGCTCGCCGGGAAGCGCCGGCTGGCGGAGGGCGTGGTCGGCTCCGGGGAGGACTGGATCACCGACCTGTCCGACGAGGAGCTGACCACGCTGGTCCGTCTGGGTGAGCCGGGCCGGGCGCCGGCTCAGGTGCGCCCGCGGAGCCAGCGCAGGTAGGTCCACTCCAGGAAGCGTTCCACGCCACGCACCACGTGGGCGCTGCGGATGGACGGGAAGACGTCGAACGCGTGCTGCGCGCCGGGCAGTTCCGCGTACGCCACCGGCTGTCCGGAGGTCTCCCGCAGGCGCCGGACGAACTCGCGCGCCTCCCGGACCGGCACCAGCGAGTCGTGTGCGCCGTGGATCACGAAGAACGGCGGCGCCTTGCCGGTGATCCGGTCCAGCGGTGACGCGGCGCGGTACTCGTCCAGGTGCTGCGCCGGGTCCTTGCCCACCACGTACCGGGCCAGCAGCGCGTGCAACCGCACCGTGCTGGCCCGCGAACCGCTCGACGCGGCGAAGTCGTACACCCCGTAGTGCGGCACGCACGCCTGCACGCGGGTATCGGCGCCGGCGAAACCGGGTTGCAGTCCCGCGTCGTCCGCGGTGAGCGCCAGCAGCGCGGCCAGGTGACCGCCGGCCGAACCGCCCGTGGCGGCCAGGAACGCCGGATCGCCGCCGTACTCGCCGATGTGCTCGCGGATCCACGCCACCGCGCGCTTGACACCGACGATGTGGTCCGGCCAGTGCGCCTTCGGCGACAGCGGGTAGTTCACCGCGACGCACACCCAGCCGCGCTGCGCCATGTGCAGCATCAGCGGAATGCCCTGGTGGTCCTTGCTGTCCACCATCCAGGCGCCGCCGTGGATCTGCAGCAGCACCGGGCGCCCCCGCACCGGTTCACGCGGCCGGTAGATGTCCATCAGGAACCGCTTGCCCCCCGGCGCGTAGGCGAGGTTCCGGTCGCGCCGCACGTCGGGGTTGCGCATCCGGAACGGCAGCACCAGCTGCCCCCACGGCGTCGCCAGGTCCCGCGGGTCCGGCGGGCGTTCCAGATCCGCCGCGTACCGCGGCCCGAGCGCCTCCGCCAGCGCCTGCTCCACCGCACCCTTCGCCCGCTGCGACGTCACGATCAGCGACCCCAGCCCGGCCACCGATGCCGCGGCGAGCCCCAGGCCGGCCCGGTCCGCCCGCGTGCGCAACCCGTACCGCGCCAGGTGCGCGGCGGTGTCGGCGACCGTGAGCGCGAGCAGGTGCGGCGCGAGCTCCCCGGTCAGCCAGCCGGCGAAGAACGCGGGTACCGAGGCGCGCACCCCGGGCACCGGGCGCAGCGCGTTCGCCGTCAGGGCGAGCTGCAGGGCCCGCCGGGTGCGGAATCGGGGTCGCATGTCCCATGATCGTAGTCGCTTTCCCTTACCCTTACCGGGTGCGACCGCTCAGTGGACTCGACGCCAGTTTCCTGTACCTGGAAACGTCTTCCCAGGTGCTGCACGTGTGCGGGCTGCTCACCCTGGACGGGTCGAGCATTCCGGGTGGTTACCGCTTCGCGGAGTTCAAGCGCACGCTCGCCGGGCGCATCTGCGCGATTCCGGAGTTCCGCCGGAAGCTGCACAACTCCCCGCTGAACTTCCTGCACCCGGTGTGGGTCGAGGACGACGCGTTCGACATCGACCACCACGTGCACCGCGTCGCCGTGCCCGCGCCGGCCGACCGGGAGACGCTGGCCGAGCTGTGCGCCCACTTCGCCGGTCAGCCGCTCAACCGGGAGCGGCCGCTGTGGGAGATGTACGTGATCGAGGGCCTGCCCGGCGACCACGTCGCGGTGTTGTTCAAGATGCACCACGCGACGGTCGACGGGGTCGGCGGCGCCAACCTGATCGCCTACCTGGCGGGCACCGAACCGGGTGAACTTCCGCCGCTGCCGGACCCGGAGCCCAACCTCGAGCCGCCCTCGCACCTCCAGCTGCTGCGCGCGAGCGTCCAGGAGCTGGCGCGGCGCCCGGTGGAGGTGGCCAAGCTGCTGCCCGGTCTCGCCGGCATGGCGCCGCGCTGGCTCGGCCGCGCGCTGCGCCGCCAGGGCATGCCGGTCCCGTTCACCGCGCCGCGCACCTCGTTCAACTCCACGATCACCGGCGTGCGCAGCATCGCCTACGGCACCGTGGACCTGGACGACGTCAAGACGGTGAAGAACGCCTTCGGCGTGAAGGTGAACGACGTGGTCCTGGCGCTGTGCGCGGGCGCGCTGCGCCGGTACCTGGACGCGCGCGGCGAACTGCCGCCGGATCCGCTGGTCGCGACCGTCCCGGTGTCCACGCTGGGCCGCACCGGCCAGGAGGGCGACAGCAGCAACAAGGTGTCCGCCTTCTTCGCGACCCTGCCCACGCACCTGCCGGAGGCCGCCGCGCGGATCTACGCGGCCGCGGAGGGCAACCGGCAGGCGAAGGAGCACCACCACGAGATCGACGCCGACATGCTGCAGAACTGGGCGCAGTTCGCCGCGCCCGGCCTGTTCGGGCTCGCCGTGCGGGCGTATGCGGCGCTGCGCCTGGCGGACAAGCACCCGGTGGTGCACAACCTGGTCGTCTCCAACGTGCCCGGCCCGCCGATGCCGCTGTACTTCGTCGGTGCGCGGGTCACCGCGTTCTACCCGCTCGGCCCGGTGTTCCACGGCGCCGGGCTGAACGTGACCGTGCTGTCCTACGCCGGCAAGATGGACATCGGCCTGCTCGCCGCGCGAGAACTGGTTCCAGATGTGTGGGTGCTCGTCGAGGCGATGCGGGACGAGATGCGGGAACTACTCGCGGCGGCCGCGGCTCTTGCCTGAACTCGTCTCCTCGGCTAAGACTAGAACAGGTTTCAGTCTTGTTGCCGAGGAGCCGGTGTGGACTTCACCCTGGATGCGACCCAGGCCGACATCGCCGCGCTGACCGCGGACGTCCTGGCACGGGAGCCGGCGGACGCCTGGCCGGCGCTGGCCAAAGCGGGCCTGCTCGCGCTCGCCCTGCCCGCCGAACTGGGCGGGGACGGGCTGGGTCCGGCCGAGGTCGCCGTGGTGCTCACCGAGGTCGGCCGGGCAGCCGCGGACGTGCCGGCGCTGGCTGCCCTCGCGCTCGGGGTGCTGCCGCTGGACCGGCTGGGCAGCCCGGAGCAGCGGGCGCGCTGGCTGCCCGCGATCGCGTCGGGCGAGGCGGTGGTCACGGCCGCGCCGCACGAACCGTCGGCCCCGTTCGTCACCGCGCCGTCCACCGAAGCCGTGCCGGCCGGCGGGGGATGGGCGCTGACCGGTACGAAGACGCTCGTGCCGTCGCTGCCGGAGGCGCGGTGCGTGCTCGTGCCGGCCACCCTGCCGTGGGGCACCGGGGTCTTCCTGGTCGATCCGTGCGCACCGGGCGCGCAGGTCTGCGGCACCACCCTGCGGCTGACCGGCGTACGGGCCGGGGAGGCGGACCTGCTGCCCGCGGGCGCACTGGCCGACCTGCACCGGTTCGCGCTCGCCGGTGCGGCCGCGCTGGGCGACGGCGCCGTGGCCGGAGCGCTCGCGCTGACCACCGGGCACGTGCGGCGGCGCGAGCAGTTCGGTCGTCCACTCGCGACGTTCCAGGCGGTGGCCCAGCAGATCGCGGACGTCTACATCACCTCCCGCACGTTGCACCTGGCGGCGCTGTCGGCGGTGTGGCGGCTCGCCGAAGGTCTGGACCCGGACGAGGACCTGGCGGTCGCGGCGTACTGGCTGGCCGAGGAGGCCCCCCGGGCGCTGGCGCTGTGCCACCACCTGCACGGTGGTCTCGGCGTCGACGTCACCTACCCGCTGCACCGCCACTACGGGCTGGTCAAGGAGCTCGCCGCGGTCGTCGGGGGCGCGGCGGAGCGGCTGGACCGGCTCGGCGACCTGGTGGAGAGCTGATGCACATCGAACTGACCGCGGCGCAACGGAAACTGCGGGACGAGCTGCGCGAGTACTTCGCCGGGCTGGTCACGCCGGAGGAGCGGCGGGCGCTGCTGCGCGAGCGGCACGGCGAGGTCTACCGCCGCATCGTGCGGCGCATGGGCGCCGACGGGCGGCTGGGCGTGGGCTGGCCGGCGGAGTACGGCGGTGGCGGGTTCGGCGACCTCGAGCAGCACCTGTTCGCGGACGAGGCCGCCCGCGCCGACGTGCAGCTGCCGTCGGTGACCCTGCAGACGGTCGGCCCGACGCTCCAGGAGTACGGCACCCCGGAGCAGAAGGCGTTCTTCCTGCCGAAGATCCTCGCCGGTGAGGTGCACTTCGCGATCGGCTACACCGAACCGGACGCCGGCACGGACCTCGCGTCGCTGCGCACCACCGCGGTGCGGGACGGCGAGTCCTATGTGGTCGACGGACAGAAGATCTTCACCACGGGCGCGCACGACGCCGACTACATCTGGCTCGCGGCGCGCACCGACCCGGATGCGCCCCGGCACCGGGGCATCTCGATCCTCATCGTCGACACCCGCGACCCCGGTTACTCCTGGACCCCGATCATCACCTGCGACGGCGCGCACCACGTCAACGCCACCTACTACTCCGGGGTCCGGGTGCCGGTGGCGATGCGGGTCGGCGCGGAGAACCAGGGCTGGCGCCTGATCACCACGCAGCTCAACCACGAGCGGGTCATGCTCGGCCCGGCCGGCCGGGTCGGCGGTCTCTACGACCGGGTGCGCGCCTGGGCAGCGGAGCGCGGCCTGCTGGACCGGCCGGACGTGCGGCGGGCGCTGGGCGAGACGCGGGCGGTGATGCGCATCAACGAGCTGCTGAACTGGCAGGTGGCGGGTGCGGCCCTGGATGTCGCGGACGCGTCGGCGACGAAGGTGTTCGGCTCCGACCGCATCCAGCGGGTGGCACGGCTGATGGAGGAGATCGTGACCCGTCACGGTGACCTGTCCGATCCGGACACCGCCGAACTGGCGGAGTGGCTCGACGTGCTGGCGCGGCGCAACCTCGTGCTCACCTTCGGCGGCGGTGTCAACGAGATCCAGCGCGAGCTGATCGCCACCGCCGGGCTGGGGCTGCCGAGGGTGCCGCGATGAGCATCGAAGCAGCCGCGGCGCGCATCGCCGCCCAGGGCGAGTCGTCCCGGCGGCTCGCGCGGGATCCGGTGAACCAGGCGATGATCAACAACTGGCTGGAGGCCATCGGCGACACCGACCCGCGCTACACCCGGGGGGTCGCGCCACCGGCGATGGTGCAGGTGTGGACGATGCCGGGCCTGCACGGGCAGCGCGCCGCGGACGACCCGCTGGGCGCGATGATGAGGGTGCTCGACGAGGCCGGCTACACCTCGGTGGTCGCGACCAACTCCGAGCAGACCTACCACCGCTACCTGCGCGTCGGCGAGCACGTCTCGGCGTCCACGGCGCTGGAGTCGGTGGTGGGGCCGAAGCGGACCGCGCTCGGCGAGGGCTGGTTCGTCACCACGCGCACGTCCTTCTACGTCGGCGGGGAACTGGTCGCCGACATGCTGTTCCGGGTGCTCAAGTTCGCGCCACCACCGGCGCAGCCGGCGCAATCGGTGCAGTCGGCGCCGGGTGTGCTGCGGCCGGTGATCAGCCGGGACACCGAGTTCTTCTGGGCGGGCACGAAGGCCGGTGAGCTGCGGATCCAGCGGTGGGGCGACACCCTGCGGCACCCGCCCGGTCCGATGCCGCCGGACGGCGACCTCGGCGCGGAACCCGGCTGGGTCGTGGCGAGCGGCCGCGGCACCGTGCACAGCTACGTCGTGCACCACCGGCCGGCGGTGCCGGGCCGGGAGCCGCCGTTCGTGATCGCGCTGGTCGAACTGGAGGAGGGAGTCCGCATGCTGGGTGAACTGGTCGGCGCCGATCCGGCGGATGTCCACATCGGACTACCGGTGACCGTCACCTTCGTGACCGTGGACGACGACCTGACCCTGCCGGCCTGGCGGGTGGCGCGGTGATCGCCGCCGGCACCGAGCTGCCCGAACTGGCCTTCGACGTCACGCCGACGTTCGTGATCAGCACCGCGCTGGCCACCCGGGACTTCCAGGACGTGCACCACGACCGGGACGCGGCCGTCGCACGCGGCTCGGCGGACATCTTCCTCAACATCCTCACCGACACCGGGCTGGTGCAGCGGTTCGTCGCCGGGTGGGCCGGGCCGGACGCGCTGGTGCGGTCGATCAGGATCAAGCTGGGGGTGCCGTGTTACGCGGGGGACCGGCTGGTGTTCACCGGCCGGGTCCGTTCGGTCGAGGGCCGCGTGGCGGTCGTCGAGGTGACCGGGACCGGGAAACTGGGGGCGCACGTGAGCGGGACGGTGACCGTGGAGCTGGACTCATGAGCCTGGCGGGCAAGGCCGCGATCGCCGGCATCGGCGCGACCGAGTTCTCCAAGGACTCCGGGCGCAGCGAGTTGCGGCTGGCGGCCGAGGCGGTACGCGCCGCGCTGGACGACGCCGGGCTCCGTCCATCCGATGTGGACGGTCTGGTGTCGTTCACCATGGACGGCAACGCCGAGATCGCGGTGGCGCGGGAGCTGGGCATCCCGGAGCTGACGTTCTTCAGCCGCGTCCACTACGGCGGCGGCGCGGCGGCCGCGACCGTTCAGCAGGCAGCGATGGCGGTCGCGACCGGCGTGGCCGAGGTGGTGGTCGCCTACCGGGCGTTCAACGAGCGCTCCGGGCACCGGTTCGGGCAGGTGTCGGCGGCCGCCGCGGGGCAGGTCAACTCCTCCGGCCTGGACAACGCGTTCCACTACCCGATGGGGCTGGCTACCCCGGCGGCCACGGTGGCGATGGTGGCGCAGCGGTACCTGCACGAATACCGCGCCTCGACCGAGGACTTCGGCCGCATCGCCGTGCTGGACCGCAAGCACGCGGCGACGAACCCCGCCGCGTGGTTCCACGGCAAGCCCATCACGCTCGAGGACCACCAGGCGTCGAAGTGGATCGCCGAGCCGCTGCGGCTGCTCGACTGCTGCCAGGAGTCCGACGGCGGGGTCGCCCTGGTGATCACGAGCGTGGCGCGGGCGCGAGACCTGCGGCGGAAACCGGCGGTGATCGCGGCGGCGGCGCAGGGCAGCGGTCCGGACCAGTACGTCATGACCAGCTACTACCGGGACGAGCTCACGGAACTGCCCGAGATGGGCGTGGTGGCGCGGCAGCTGTGGGCGCAGGCCGGGGTGGGGCCCGCGGACGTGGACGTGGCCGTGCTCTACGACCACTTCACGCCGTACGTGCTGATGCAGCTGGAGGCGCTGGGCTTCTGCGGGCGGGGCGAGGCTGCCGGTTTCGTGGCGTCCGGCGCACTGGAGCTGGACGGTTCGCTGCCGCTCAACCCGCACGGCGGTCAGCTCGGCGAGGCCTACATCCACGGGATGAACGGCATCGCCGAGGGCGTCCGGCAGATCCGCGGTGAGTCGTGCAACCAGGTGGCGTCGGTAGAGCACGTGCTCGTCACGGCCGGTACCGGGGTGCCGACGAGCGGGCTGGTGCTGGCTCAGTCGTAGCCGCGGACGAGGTGGCTCTCGTCGTCCGCGGGCAGCGTTTCGGGCGTGCCGGGTGCCGGGTCGAGGGCGCCGCTGTCGAGGTCGGGTGCGGGGTCGGTGATCGGTTCGGTGACGGTCATCGTCTGTTGTCCTTCCTGACTTCGCCTCCCTGGTGTGGTTCCCGTCACACCTGCGGTGAAACACCAGTGCTGTCAGCGCATGGGGGGAACCGTCACCGGCTGCGTCGTCTCATGGTGTGGAATTCACCGGGTTGACCGCTAGCGCGCCGGCCGGGCCGTGCGCGAACTTGGGGGCATGCACATCCCGGCCGCCCTCGCGTGGAGTTTGACCGTGGCGTTCGCGCTGCTGGCCGTGCCCAGCCTGGCGCGGCTGGTCCGCCGGGACGCGCTGACCACGACCCCGGACACCCGTCAGATGGACCTCGCCGAGCTGCTGATGGTCCTGGCGATGCTCGCGATGGTCTCGCCGCTCGGCGGGCCCATCCCGGCGGCCGGGTGGCAGGCGATCCTCGTGCTCACCGCGGGCTGGTTCCTGGTCGCCGCGCTGCGCGGGCGGCGTTGCTGCGCCCTGCACCACCTGGTGTCCGCCGCCGCGATGCTCTACATGATCACGGCGATGCCCGGCCACCACGAGCACGGGCCGTGGCTGTCCATGGCGGGCCATCCGGTCAAGCTCGCCTGGCCGGTGCTCGCCCTCGCCGCGATCGCCTACTTCGCGGTGGACAGCGTGCGCGCCGGGCTGCTGGGCGTGCGCTGGGCGCGCACCGAGAGCCTGCGCGACCACCGCGCGTCCCGCCAGGTCTGCCGGGCGCTGATGGGCGCCGGCATGGCCTACATGCTGGTCACCGGCCTGTAGGCACCAGCAGCCGGTCCAGCGGACCGCGCAGGACGAGCGCACGCGGGTGACGCCGGTATTCCGGCTGGGCGAGTGTATCGAGGGTCTCCTACTCGTAGCTGACCGAGACCTCGTCGGTCAACGGCACCGACTGGCAGGCCAGCACGATGCCGTCGGCGATGTCCTCGGCATCCAGGACCTCGTTGTTCAGCATCTTCACCTCGCCGGACACGATGCGGCAGGCACACGCGCTGCACTGCCCCTCCCGGCAGGAGTACGGCGCGTCCAGCCCGCGGGCCAGCAGGACGTCGAGCAGTTTCTGCTGCCGGGGCCAGGAGAGCGAGTGCTGCGCCCCGTCCAGATCGACCGACAGCGCGGTCGTCCCGCCCGCTGCCGGCGCGGTCGCCGCGGCCTTGTCCTCGAAGGGATTGCCGCCCAGCGACACGAACCGTTCCAGGTGGATCCGCCGGCGCGGCAGGCCGAGGTCCTGGAGCGCCTGCCGGCCGGCCGTCATGAACGCCTCGGGACCGCACAGGAACGCCTCGAACTCCGCGTACGGCCGGGCCAGCTCGCGCAACTGGGTCACCGACGGCAGCCCCTGCACGCTCTCCAGCCAGTGCACCAGAACCAGCCGATCCGGGTGCTCCCGCGCCAGCGCGGCCAGCTCCTGGGCGAAGATCACCGACGATTCGTCCCGGTTGGCGTAGACCAGCACGATCCGGCCACCGCCGGAGGCCAGCGCCGACTTCAGGATCGACATCACCGGGGTGATCCCGCTGCCACCGGCCAGCAGCAGCAGGTCGGCGTCCAGCGACTCCGGGGTGAACACCCCCGCCGGTGGCAGGACGTCCACAGTGGAACCGGCACGCACGTTGTCGCACAACCAGTTCGAGCCGTACCCGCCGGCGGTGCGCTTCACGGTCACCTTCAGCCGGGAGCCCTCGTGCGGGGCGCTGGACAACGAGTAGCACCGCGCCGCCGCACCGGCCCGCAGCGTCAGGAACTGTCCCGGCCGGTACCGGAACTCCGCGGCGTGCTCGGCAGGCACGTCGAACACGATCGAGGACGCCTGTGCCGTTTCGGCGATCACCTCGGCGACGGTCAGCGGATAGCTATCCGGCATCGAGAACCCCGAACTCCCCGTCCCGCACCGCCGCCCCGATGCTGTCCACCAGCTTCGGGCAGGTGTCCAGCAGCGCGGTGGGCGCACCGCCCGCGGCGTGCTCGGCGAACACCGGGCAGCTGCCGGCGTCGGTGGTCCACTGGATGCTGGTGTGCTTGAGGCTGTTCTTCTTCACCAGCACCCGCGTGCCGCACGACGCGCAGGCGTGCGGCCGCATCCCGCCGGCGAGGAACTCGGTGCGCTCGGCCGTCGTCATCCGGCGATCCCCGCCTCCTGCTGCCGGGCCAGGTTCTCGGCCACCTCCCGCGCCCACACCTCGTTGGCCTTGGTGGTGTCCACCTCGAACTCGAACCGGCGCGTCATGTCCTCGGTGACGTCCTCCACGTCCACGTAGAACTGCTCGTACCAGCGGCGCAGCTGGTAGACCGGGCCGTCCTCCTCGCACAGCAGCGGGTTGTCGATGCGGGTCTTGTTCTTCCAGATCTCCACGTCCTGCAGGAACCCCACGCCGATGCTCCGGGCGAACTTGCCGGCGATCTTGTCCGCCTGCTCGTCCGAGACGCCCGGCAGCTTCTTCACGCTCACACCCCACTGCAGGACGAAGGAGTCCGGCGTGACCGGGTAGTGGCAGTTGATCAGCACGTTCTCGATCTCGAAGCCCCGGTAGGTGTTGAGCAGCTTGTTGATCATGTACGACGGCCCGAAGTAGCTCGCCTCGGAGCGCAGCAGGTTGTCCTCACCGCCGTAGTTGGACGCCATCCCGACGTCCGGGCGGCCCTTGGTGTTGAGGTACTGCGTCGCGATGTGGCCCTCGAACACGTTCTTGAAGTAGGTCGGGAACGCGTAGTGGATGTAGAAGAAGTGGGCCATGTCCACCATGTTGTCGATGATCTCGCGGCAGTTGGAGCCCTCGATCAGCACCGAGTCCCAGGTCCAGTTGCTCCACTCGCCGGTGAAGACGCCCTCGATCCGCGGGATCACCACATCCGGCGGCGGCGGGTTGCCCTGCGGGTCGTGCCACACGAACAGCTGCTTGTTCTCCTCCAGCGTGAGCCACGACCGGGTGCGGGCACGCAGCGGAACCCGTTTGGCGTAGGGGATCGACACGCACTTGCCGTTGCCGCCCCAGCGCCAGTCGTGGAAGGGGCAGGCCACCTCGTTGCCCTTGACGCTGCCCTGGCTCAGGTCACCGCCCATGTGACGGCAGTAGGCGTCCAGGACGTGGAGCGTCCCGTCCGCACCGGCGAACACCACGAGCTTGGTGCCGAACGCGGTGACGGCGTGCGGTTTCCCGTCCCGGAACGTCTCGGCCAGCCCCAGGCAGTGCCAGCCACGCGCGAACCGCGCCGGCGGCGCACCCGCGTCGATCGTGCGGACTTCAGTCATCATCGACCTCCAGTGCGATTCTGGGTGGCCAGGTGCCGCGCGGCAAGGAACCCGAAGACCATCGCCGGCCCGATGGTGGCGCCGGGGCCGGCGTAGGTGTGTCCCATGACCGCGGCGCTGGTGTTCCCGGCCGCGTACAACCCGGGGATCACCGACCCGTCCTCGCGCAGCACGCGGGCATGCGTGTCGGTGCACAGCCCGCCCTTGGTGCCCAGGTCGCCGGGCACGATCTCGACCGCGTAGAACGGGGCCTTCTCGAGCGGGCCGAGGCTGGGGCTGGGTTTCTGGCGCGGATCGCCGTAGTAGTGGTCGTAGGCGCTGCGCCCGCGGCCGAAGTCCTCGTCCACGCCGCGCCGGGCGAAGCCGTTGAAGCGCTGCACGGTCGCGGTCAGCGCGCCGGGCGGGACCTCGATGCGGGCGGCGAGTTCGGCGAGGGTGGGCGCGGTGACCACGACGCGGTGTCTGAACCAGCGGCCGGGGAGCTTCTGCCGTGGGCCGATCCCGGTGAACATGTACCGGTCGCGGTAGCGCTGATCGAAGATCAGCCAGGCCGGGATGTTCACCGCGGGGCCCTCGCCCGGGCCGTACATCGCGTGGACCGCCTCGACGTAGGGCGCCGACTCGTTGACGAACCGTTCGCCGCGCGCGTTGACCATGATGCTGCCCGGGCGGGAGCGCTCGGCCAGGGCGAACCACGGCCCGCCGGGCAGCGGGATCGTCGGGCCCCACCACGCGTCGTCCATCAGCGCGACCGCGGCGCCGAGCTTGAGCCCGGCCGTGATCGCGTCGCCGGTGTTGGCCTTCGCGCCGACAGTCCACCGGGTGCCGATCGGGCTGCGCTGGTACTTCGCGCGCATCTCCTCGTTGTGCTCGAACCCGCCCGCGGCGAGCACGACCCCCAGCCGCGCTCGCAGGATCTCCTCCCGGCCGTCCCGCCGGACCACCACACCGGTGACCCGGTCGTCCTCGGTGACCAGGTCGAGCAGGGGAGTGTCCAGCCACACCGGCACGTCCGCCCGCAGCAGGCCGGCGCGCAGCCCGGCGGCCAGCGCCTGGCCCATCGACAGCAGCCGCTGCCCGCGCGCCACCCCGGCCAGCCACCGCGCGCCGATGCGCAGCACGCGCAGCACCCCCTTCGGGTGCCTCGCGAGCAGGCTCAGCCAGCGGTAATCCGCCTGCGTGATCGGCACGCCGAGCGGCGCCCCGCTGTAGGGCGGTTCCAGCCGGGCCAGCTCGGCACCGAGCACCTTGCCGTTCAGCGGGACCGGCTCGACCGACCGCCCGCCGGCCCGTCCACCGGGTGCCTCCGGGTGGTAGTCGGAGTAGCCGGGCACCCAGCGCAGGCGCAGCGGGGTCGTGCGGTGCACGAACGACACCACCTCCGGCCCGTGGTCGAGGAAGGCCTGGCGCAGCCCGGCCGGCACGACGTCGCCGACGATCGCGTCGAGGTAGGCGCGCGCCTGTCCGGGGCTGTCCACGACGCCGGCCGCGTGCAGCGCCTCGTTGCCGGGGAGCCACACCCCGCCACCGGAGCGGGCGGTGGAACCGCCGAACTTCGCCGCCTTCTCGATCACCACGACGGACAGGCCGGCGTCGGCGGCCGCGAGCGCGGCGGTCATGCCGGCCGCGCCGCTGCCGGCCACCACGACGTCGAACTCGTCGGTCATGCCACCTCCGCTGCAACCTGTTCCAGTTTGATTCCAGCCTGTTCGTCGTCCCGTTGGTCACGATAGACGAGAACGTGTTTCAGTTCTAGGGTGGGGCGGGTGACACACACGGCGGATGTCATCGTGATCGGGTTCGGGGCGGCCGGCGCCTGTGCGGCGATCGAGGCCGCCGACGCCGGTGCCGACGTGCTGGTGGTCGACCGGTTCGGCGGCGGCGGAGCGACCGCGCTCAGCGGCGGGATCGTCTACGCGGGCGGGGGCACCGCGCAGCAGCGCGCGGCCGGGGTCGACGACTCGGCCGACGCCATGTACGACTACTTGCGGCTCGAGGCCGGCGACGTGGTGTCGGAGGAGACGCTGCGCCGCTTCTGCGCGGAGAGCCCGGCCATGATCGAGTGGCTGGAGCGCAACGGGGTGCCGTTCGACGGCAGCCTGTGCCCGTACAAGACCTCCTACCCCAACGACGACTACTACCTCTACTACTCGGGCAGCGAATCCGCGGGCGGGTTCCGCGACCTGGCCAAACCGGCGGCGCGCGGGCACCGCGCGAAGGGGCCGGGCACCTCGGGGAAGGTGCTGTTCGCCCGGCTGGCCGAGGCGGCCCGGCGGCGTGGCGTGCGGGTGCTGCCCGGTACCCGGGCCGAATCGCTGATCGTCTCCGGCGGTGTGGTGACCGGCGTGCGCGTGCGGACCCTGCGCGACGCGCCCGCGCGGGTGCGTGCCGCGCACGCCCGGATGGCGCGGTACGCGGCCAAACCCGGCATCTACGTGCCGGCCGTGCGCAACGCCCTGCGGCGCCGGATCGAGCGGCTGGAGCGCCGGTACGCCCGCGAAGTGGATCTGACGGCGCGGCGCGGGGTGGTGATCGCGGCCGGCGGGTTCATCACCGACCGGGAGCTCGTGCGCGAGCACGCTCCGGCCTACCGCGGCGGGCTGCCGCTGGGCACGATCGCCGACGACGGATCGGGCATCGGCCTCGGCACCGCGGTCGGGGCCGCGACCGCCGAGATGCACCGGATCTCGGCCTGGCGGTTCATCACCCCGCCGAGCGCGTTGCTCACGGGCGTACTGGTCGACGCCGCCGGCCGGCGGATCATCGACGAGTCCCGCTACGGCGCAGCCATCGGCGAGGTGCTGATCGGCGAGCACGACGGCAGGGGCTGGCTGCTCGCCGACGCCGGGACCATCGCCGAGGCGCGCCGCACCGCGCGGCGGGAAAGCCAGTGGTTCCAGTGGTTGCAGGCCCGGTACCTGCTGCGGCGCGGCCGGGTGTCCGCGCACTCGCTGGAGGAGGTGGCCCGGCGCGCGGGGGTGGACGCCCAGGGGCTGAGGGCGACCGTCGAGGCGTACAACGCGGCCGCGGAGACCGGGGCGGCCGATCCGGCGGGCAAGCCCGCCGAGTACGTGCGGCCGGTGCGCACGCCGCCGTTCTCGCTCATCGACGTCTCCATCAAGCCCAGCCTCGGTTTCCCGTGCCCGATGCTGACCCTCGGTGGCCTGGTGGTGGACGAGTCGACCGGCCAGGTGCGTGCCGGGGACGGCACCGGGATCGCGGGCCTGTATGCCGCGGGCCGCTCCGCGGTGGGAATCTGTTCCAGGTCCTACGTGAGCGGTCTGTCTCTTGCCGACTGTGTGTTCTCCGGCCGCAGGGCGGGAATATCCGCAGCTCGACGGCTGGACGGATGACAAAAACGAGAACGTGTTCTAGTCTGAGTGGCGACAACAGCGGGACATGACGGACGGGGCGTGCAGATGACCGATCAGGATGGTCGCGGGGTGCTGGCCGGGGTCCGGGAGCTGCTTCCCGTCCTGCGGGAGCGGGCCCAGGAGACCGAGGACGCACGGCGCATCCCGGAGGAGACGATCAAGGCGCTGCAGGAAACCGGGTTCTTCAAGCTGCTCCAGCCGAAGACCTTCGGCGGCTACGAGGCCGACCCGGTGACCTTCTACACCGCGGTGAAGCTGCTGGCGAGCGCGTGCGGATCGACCGGGTGGGTCGCCTCGATCCTCGGCGTGCACCCGTGGCACCTGGCGCTGTTCCCGCCGCAGGCGCAGCAGGACGTGTGGGGCGCCGACGTGGATGTGCGCATCTCGTCGTCCTACGCGCCGATGGGCAAGGCCCGCGTGGTCGACGGCGGGTACCGGCTGTCCGGGCGGTGGAGCTTTTCCTCCGGCTGCGACCACGCCACCTGGGTCTTCCTGGGCGCACCGGCCTTCGACGCGGAGGGCAAGCCGGTCGATTTCTGCACCTACCTGCTGCCGATCGGCGACTACGCGATCGAGGACGTGTGGGACACCGTGGGCCTGCGCGGCACCGGCAGCAACGACATCCTCGTCGAGGACGCGTTCGTCCCCGCCCACCGCGCGCTGAGCTTCCGCGACACCTCGACGTGCCGCACGCCGGGGCAGGAGATCAACGCGGGGCCGCTGTACCGGCTGCCGTACGGATCGGTGCACCCGTCGACGATCACCGCGCCGATCATCGGCATGGCCCAGGGTGCGTACGACGCGCACGTGGCGCACCAGCGCAACCGGGTGCGCGCCGCGTACCTCGGGGAGCAGTCCAAAGAGGACCCGTTCGCGAAGGTGCGGGTCGCCGAGGCGGCCAGTGAGATCGACGCGGCGTGGCTCCAGCTCACCCGCAACATCGACGAGCTGTACCAGCTGGCCTGCCGCGGGGAGAAGCTGCCGTTCGCCACCCGGCTGCGCGTCCGGCGGGACCAGGTGCGCGGCACCGAACGGGCGATCGCCGCCGTGGACCGGTTGTTCGAGAACTCCGGCGGCCGCGCGCTGCAACGCGGCACCCCGATCCAGCGGTTCTGGCGTGACGTGCACGCCGGCCGCGTGCACGCCGCCAACGACCCCGAGCGCGCCTACACCCTGTTCGGCAACGGCGAGTTCGGCCTCCCGGTCGAGAATGCGATGGTGTGAGATGACCGAGGGCAACTACGCCGACGTCGGCGGGGGCTTGCGGCTGCACTACCACGAAGCCGGCACCGAACACGCGGAAACCGTGGTACTGCTGCACGGCGGCGGCCCGGGCGCGTCGGCGTGGAGCAACTTCGCCCGCAACATCGAGGTGTTCGCCAAGTCGTTCCGGGTCGTCGCCGTCGACCAGCCCGGCTTCGGCCGGTCGGACAAACCGGCGCAGCACCCCCAGTACTTCACGCACAGCTCGGCCGCGGTCGTCGGCCTGCTCGACGCACTCGGCATCGGCACGGCCCACGTGGTCGGCAACTCGCTCGGCGGCGGCACCGCGGTGCGGCTCGCGCTGGACCACCCGGAACGCGCCGGGCGGCTCGTGCTGATGGGGCCGGGTGGGCTGAGCACCAACCTGTTCGCACCCGACCCGACCGAAGGCGTCCGCGCCCTCAGCCGGTTCGCCGCGCCACCCGGACCCAGCAAGGAGAAGCTCGCCGCGTTCCTGAGGCTGATGGTGTTCGACCCGTCGCTGATCACCGACGAGCTGATCGAGGAGCGCTACGCCGCCGCCAGCACGCCCGAGTCGCTGGCCGCGATGCGCGCGATGGGTGCCTCCTTCGCCGGACCGGACCACGAGCAGGGCATGCTCTGGCGCGACGCGTACCGGCTGCGGCAGCGCGTGCTGCTCGTCTGGGGCCGCGAGGACCGGGTCAACCCCCTCGACGGTGCGCTGGTGGCGCTCAAGACGATCCCGCGCGCCCAGCTGCACGTGTTCGGCCGTTGCGGGCACTGGGTGCAGCTGGAGCGTTTCGACGAGTTCAACCGGCTGGCCCTGGACTTCCTGCGAGGTGAATGAGATGGGCATCCGCTCGCTGGCCTACCTGCGCATCGCGGCCACCGACATGGCCGCCTGGCGCGAGTACGGGCTCAAGGTCCTCGGCATGGTCGAGGGCAAGGGCTCCCATCCGGAGGCGCTCTACCTGCGGATGGACGACTTCCCGGCGCGGCTGGTGATCGTGCCCGGCCAGACCGACCGGCTGGCCGTCGCCGGATGGGAGACCGCCGGAGCGGCCGATCTCGACGAGGTGCGGGCGCGGCTGGACGCGCACGGCGTGCCGTACAAGGAGGGCAGCGCCGAGGTGCTGGCCGAGCGCCGGGTCACCGAGCTGATCAGCTTCGACGACCCGTCCGGCAACACCCTGGAGGTGTTCCACGGCGTCGCGCTCGAGCACCGGCGGGTGGTGAGCCCGTACGGGCACCGGTTCGTGACCGGCGAACAGGGTCTCGGGCACGTGGTGCTGTCCACCCACGACGACGAGGCGGCCCTGCACTTCTACCGGGACGTGCTCGGGTTCCGGTTGCGCGACTCGATGCGCCTGCCGCCGCAGATGCTCGGCCGCCCGGCGGACGGCCCGCCGGCGTGGCTGCGGTTCTTCGGCTGCAACCCGCGCCACCACAGCCTGGCGTTCCTGCCGATGCCCACCCCGAGCGGGATCGTGCACCTCATGATCGAGGTGGAGCACACCGACGACGTCGGCCTGTGCCTGGACCGCGCGAAACGGCGGGGCGTGCCGATGTCGGCGACCCTGGGCAGGCACGTCAACGACCTGATGCTGTCGTTCTACATGAAGACCCCGGGCGGGTTCGACGTCGAGTTCGGGTGCGAGGGCCGCCAGGTCGACGACGAGTCCTGGATCGCGCGGGAGAGCACCGCGGTGAGCCTGTGGGGCCACGACTTCAGCGTCGGGATGCAGCCATGATCGAGGCCGCGATCGAGCCGGCCCGGTTCCGCCAGGTGCTCGGGCACTTCGCCACCGGCGTCACCGTCGTGACCACGATGGACGGTGCGGAGCCGGCCGGTTTCGCGTGCCAGTCGTTCGCGGCGCTGTCCCTGGACCCGCCGCTGGTGCTGTTCTGCCCGGGCCGGGCGTCGCGGACCTGGCCGGTGATCGAGCGCAGCGGCCGGTTCGCGGTCAACGTGCTGGCCGAGGGGCAGCACCACGTCAGCCAGGTGTTCGGCGCCCGCGGGGCGGACAAGTTCGCCGGGGTCGGCTGGCGCACCGCGCCGTCCGGGTCACCGGTCCTCCAGGACGCGCTGACCTGGGTCGACTGCGCGGTGGAGACGGTGTTCGAAGGCGGCGACCACTGGGTCGTGGTGGGCCGGGTGACCGCGCTGGGCGAGCCGTCGGGCGGGCGGCCCCTGCTGTTCTACCGCGGCCAGTACACCCGTGCGGCGCCGGTCCGGGCGGACGTGATCAGCTGGGCCGGCCCGGACGACTGGTTGTGACGGCGGACATCGGGCGGCCCCTGGCGGACGCTCGTCGTGAGCAGGACCACTGAGGCGGATCACCACGGGCACGACGGGTCCATGATCGGTACATTCGATCTTACCGGGCGGCGCCTGGCTCCTGCGTCCACAGTGGACAGAACCGGGATGGCGCACACCGTCGTCGACCCGGCAGGCCTGGCCAACCCCGTGCCCTACGGCTACAGCCACCTGACCCGTACGTCGAGCGGACTGGTCTTCGTGGCGGGGCAGTACGCGGCCGACGAAACCGGGCAGATCGTGCTCGGCCAGCAGATCGGCGGGATCTGGGGACAGCGGCCAACCCGCCCAGACCCTCGCCGGCGTGGCCCGGCTGGCGCTGCCCGGGATGCTCTTCGAGGTGGACGCGATCGCCGCGTGACCTGCCATCCGGCGCCGCGCGGCTCTAGAGTCGGGTAATGGATCTCAGGCAAGACGCGCAGGAGCTGTCCGGCGATCTCGTGGCACTGCGGCGCGCGCTCCACCAGGTTCCCGAACTCGGTCTCGACCTGCCCCGCACCCAGGAGACGGTCCTCGGCGCCCTCGACGGCCTGCCCCTGGAGATCAGCACCGGCACCGGCCTCTCGTCGGTCACCGCGGTGCTGCGCGGTGCCCGGGACGGCGGCGGTGGCCCGGTCGTGCTGCTGCGCGGCGACATGGACGCGCTGCCGGTCACCGAGGACACCGGCGCCGAGTTCAGCTCGCGGCACGAGGGCCGGATGCACGCGTGCGGTCACGACCTGCACACCGCGGGACTCGTCGGCGCCGCGAAGCTGCTGTCGGCACACCGGGACCGGCTCGCCGGGGACGTGGTGTTCATGTTCCAGCCCGGCGAGGAGGGCCACGACGGTGCCGGGCGCATGATCGCCGAGGGCGTGCTGGAGGCGGCCGGCCGTCCGGTCGCCGAAGCCTACGGGCTGCACGTGGTGTCCGCGATGATCCCGCGCGGGATGTTCGTCTCGCGGCCGGGGCCGCTGATGGCCGCCGCCGACGGCCTGTTCGTGCGGGTGCTCGGCGCCGGCGGTCACGGGTCGCGGCCGCACGCCGCGCTCGACCCGGTGCCGGCGGCGTGCGAGATGGTGACCGCGCTGCAGACGATGGTGACCCGCCGGTTCAGCGTGTTCGACCCGGTCGTGGTCACCGTCGGCACCTTCCACGCCGGCACCCAGCGCAACATCATCCCCCCGGACGCCCGCTTCGAGGCCACCATCCGCAGTTTCTCCCGGCAGGCGCGGGAGCGGGTGGCGGAGCTGGCCGTCCCGCTGTGCCGGGACATCGCCGCGGCGCACGGCCTCGAGGTGGAGATCCGGTACCAGGCCGAGTACCCGGTCACCGTCAACGACCCGGCCGGGCACGAGTTCGTCGCCGAGACCGTGCGGGAGGTGTTCGGCGAGGAGCGGTTCGCGGTGGCTCCGGATCCGGTCACCGGGTCCGAGGACTTCTCACGCGTGCTGGATCGCGTCCCGGGCGCGTTCGTGTTCCTCGGTGCGACCTTCGCCGACGACCCCGACTCGGCTCCCTACAACCATTCTCCGCAGGCATCGTTCGACGACAGCGTGCTCGCCGACGGCGCTGCGCTGCTCGCCGAACTGGCCGCGCGGCGCCTGCAGGGGGTGCCAGCATGACCCGGATCCTGTTCGCCGGCGGCCGCGTGTTCGACGGTACCGGCAGCGACCCGTTCGAGGCGGACGTGGTGGTCGAGGACGGGCGCATCGCCGGGATCGGCACCGGCCTGGACGGCGACGAGGTCGTCGACTGCGCCGGCACCACGCTGCTGCCCGGCCTGTTCGACTGCCACGTGCACGTCACGGTGTCCGACATCAGCCTGATCAAGCAGTTCCAGAAACCGTTTTCCTACCAGTTCTACGAGGCCGCGCGGAACCTGCGCAGCACCCTGGAGCTGGGCATCACGACGGTGCGGGACGCGGGCGGCGCCGATCTCGGCATCAAGAAGGCGCAGGCGGACGGACTGATCGCCGGTCCGCGGCTGGACATCTCGATCGGGATCATCAGCCAGACCGGCGGGCACGGCGACGACTGGATGCCCTCCGGGCACTGCGTCCCGCTGACGCTGCCGCATCCCGGCCGCCCGCGGACGGTGGTCGACGGGCCGGACGAGATGCGCAAGGTCGCCCGCACCCTGCTGCGCGCCGGGGCCGACGTGCTCAAGGTGTGCACGACCGGCGGTGTCCTCTCCCCGGGCGACGACCCGCGGCACACGCAGTTCTCGCCGGCCGAGCTCGACGTGCTCGTCGCCGAGGCGGCGATGCAGGGTAAGGCGGTGATGGCGCACGCACAGGGCACCGACGGCATCAAGAACGCGGTGCGGGCCGGGATCCGGTCCATCGAGCACGGGATCTACCTCGACGACGAGGCCATCGACCTGATGCTCGCGCACGGCACCTGGCTCGTGCCGACGCTGATCGCGCCGATCGCGGTGATCCGCGCGGCCCGGGCCGGCGCCGCCCTGACCGACGAGATGATCCGCAAGGCCGAGGACGTCGCCGAGGTGCACGCGGACTCGGTGCGCCGGGCGGTCGAAGCGGGGGTGAAGATCGCGACGGGCACCGACAGCGGTGTCGGCCCGCACGGCACGAACCTCGAGGAGCTGCCGTTGATGCTGGCGGCCGGGATGACGCCGGGTCAGGTGCTCGCGGCATCCACCTCGTCGGCCGCCGAGCTGCTCGGGTACGGCGACTCGCTGGGGCGGCTCGCACCCGGGTTCCGCGCGGACCTGGTGGTCGCCTCCGGCGACCCCTACGACCTGGCCGCGCTGCCCGGGCGCATCCGGGAGGTGTGGCAGGACGGCGTGCAGGTGGTGGCCCCGGGTGCAGCGAAGTGACCTTCGCGCGGGTGCTGCGCCCGCCGGCGGAGACCGGCACGTGAAAAGACCCCCGGGCCGCACCGAACTGGGGGAGGAGGGCACGGCCCGGGGGCCTACGCTCCAGCGCCCGAGGGGGAGGTAAGCGCCGGAGCTCCGGCCGGTGCGAAACTGGGGAGGATGACACCGGCCGTATGTCATCAGGATAGCGCGCGTTGTCCCGCCGGAAACGGTTTCTCAGGAACTCGGCAGGTTTCCGGCGGGAGCGGGTCAGAGCACCAGATCGGCGAGAACGACGTTCAGCGCCGCGGCGAAGGTTTTCGCGTCCCGTTGCGGGGCCAGGTGTGCCCCGGGCAGCTCGACGAACGGCAGTCCGAGTTCGAGGGCGAGCGCGCGAGCCGGCCGGTAGTGGTAGTAGCCGCGGCTGCCCTCGCCCGCGGTCAGCACGATCGGCACCGGGGTGCGGCGCAGCGCGTCCAGGTCCGGCAGGTAGCGGTAGATGCCGACGAGTTCGCGGTCGAACAGCACCTGCCACTCGTGTTCGTGCGGCAGGCGCACGGTCTTGAGCGGGGGCAGCCCGGCGCCCGCGATCGAGGCGAGGAAGGCCCGGAAGGCGCCGAAGACATCGCCGGAGGCGCTCCGCGCCGCCTGTTCCCGGGCGAAGGCGATCCAGTCCTCGGCGTCCGGCAGCAGGCCGACCGCCGGTGGCTCGTGCACGACCAGGCCACCCACCACCTCCGGGTGCCGGGCGGCCAGCTCCAGGCCGATCTGACCGCCCGCGCTGCTGCCGAACACGAGCGCCTTGCCGTAGCCGAAGTGCTCGACAACGGCCCGCGCGTCGTCGGCGTGGCGGGTGACGGTGAGCGGGCCGCCGGTGCGGCTCGCGCTGCCGAAGTGGCCGCGCCGGTCGTACCCGAGGACGGTGTAGTCCCGGGCGAGTTCGTCGGCGAGGGCGTGGTAGGCGGCCGCGGCGCCGGTGCCCCCGGCGACCAGGAGCAGGGCCGGACCCGATCCGCGCCGCTCGACGTGCAGTTGCCCGTCCGGCACCGGGCACGTACCGCTGTCCGAGATCATGTGCGCAGTCAAGCACAGCGCGGCGGCCCGCCCCGCCGCCAGGGCCGCGTCGGCGCCGCCCTCCACAGTGGATCGGGGCGGTCTCTGGCTAGGCCCGTTCGGCCAGGAACACGAGTTCCGCGCCGGGCCGGTCCGGCGCGTCCCGCACGTCCGCCACCCGGAACCCCTGGGCCGCCAGAGTTCCGGTGATCTCCGTGCGGTCCCGGAACCGCAGCGTCGAGTCCGAAGTGACCACCTCGCCGTCGTCGTGGAACCTGTAGGTGAACCGGAACGAGACGAGCGGCAGGCTGACGTCGGTCACCTCGAGCCGGCGGGTCACGGTGCCCACCCCGGGGACGTCGAGCACGAGCGGCTCACCGGCCGCCGCCCAGTCCTCCCAGGCGCGCCGGTCCGGGCGCCGCGTCTCGAACACGAACCAGCCGCCCGGCCGCACCGCGGCGTGGATGCCCGCGAGCGTGCGGCTCCAGTCCTCATCGGTGACGAAGACCTGCGCGACGTTGCCCGTCATGACCGCGAGATCGGCCCCGGCACGCGGCAGGTCGGTGGCGTCCCCGTGGATCCAGGTCACGTGACCGGCGGTGTCCTTCGCCCTGGCGATCTCCAGCGAGGCCGCGGCCGGGTCGACGCCGATGACGGTGCGGCCCCGCGCGGCGAGCAGCAGCGCCAGGCTGCCCGTCCCGCAGCCGACGTCGACGACCCGCTCCGCGCCGAGTTCGTCGGCGATCGCGAGGTAGTTACCGAGGTCGTCGCGGGGGCCGTCGAAGGTGTCGTAGACGGCGGCGAGACGGGGGTGGGCGAAGATCGCGTCCGGCATGCCCGCGACCGTATCCGCGGGTGCGGTGCGGCGCGACCGGTTTCCCCGGCCGCCCCGGCGTGTTCGCCGCCCCCGCGGGCGTGTTCGCCGCTCCGGCGGGCGTGTTGGCCGCCCACGGCAGCGTGTTGGCCGCTCCGGCGGGTGTGTTGGCCGCTCCGGCGGGTGTGTTCGCCGCCCACGGCAGCGTGTTGGCCGTTCCGGCGGGTGTGTTCGCTGCCCACGGCAGCGTGCTGGCTGCCCGCGGCGGCAATCGGCTCCCGCCGGCGTGTGGCGGGCGAGCCGGCCGGTGCCGCCTGCCACGAGCAAGGCGCGGAACCGTGCACCGGGACAGCCGGTTGGTGCTGCACGCGTTCCCGTCCGCCGACGGCGACGCGAAGCGCTCCGGTACGACCGTCGCGGCCACCGATCGCGGCCGGCGCACGTGCGCCTGGTGGGAGCGCGGTCGTCCGGGACCTACAGCCGCTCCAGGACGGTGGCCGTGGACAACGCACCGCCCGCGCACATGGTCACCAGCGCGGTGGTCCGGTCGCTCCGTTCCAGCTCGTGCAGCGCCGTGGTGAGCAGTCGCGCGCCCGTGCTGCCGACCGGGTGCCCGAGCGCGATCGCGCCGCCGTTGACGTTGACCCGCTCCGGGTCCGGCGCGTGCACCTGCTGCCAGGACAGCACCACGGACGCGAACGCCTCGTTGACCTCGAACAGGTCCACGTCGCCGATCGTCATGCCCGCGCGCTCCAGCACGCGGAAGGTCGCCTGGACCGGGCCGTCGAGGTGGTAGTACGGCTCGGCCCCGACCAGCGCCTGCGCGCGGATCCGGGCACGGGGCCGGAGTCCCAGCGCGGCTGCCCGGGCGGAGTCCATGATCAGCACGGCGGCGGCCCCGTCGGAGATCTGGGACGACGTGCCGGCCGTGTGGATGCCCCCGTCGAGCACCGGCGTGAGCCGGGCGAGGCCCTCCGGTGTCGTCTCGCGCAGGCCCTGGTCCCGCGCGACGAGCCGGGTCTCCCCGGTCGGCTGCCCGTCGGCGTCCAGCACCGGCGCCTTCACCGGCACCACCTCGCGGTCGAACCGGCCCTGCGCCCACGCCGTGGCCGCCTTCGCCTGTGAAGCCAGGCCGAACCGGTCCGCGTCGGCACGGGTGATGCCCCGCCGCCGGGCGATCCGCTCCGCCGCGCCGTACTGGTTGGGCATGTCGATCGACCACGAGCCGGGCTTCGGCGCGCCGGCGTCCACCCCGCGGTTCGCGCCGAGCGGGATCCGGCTCATCGCCTCCACGCCGCACGCGACACCCGCCTCGATCGCGCCTGCCGCGATCAACCCGGCGACCAGGTGCGCCGCCTGCTGGGCGGAGCCGCACTGCGCGTCGATGGTGGTGGCGCCGGTCGTCTCGGGGAGCCCTGCGTGCAGCCACGCCGTGCGCGTCACGTTGCCCGACTGCTCACCCGCCTGCGTCACGCACCCGCCGATAACCTGTTCCACGATCGCGGCGTCCAGCCCGGCCCGGTCCACCAGCGCCCGCTGCGCGGACCGCAGCAGCTCCGCGGCGTGCAACCCGGCCAGCCAGCCACGTCGCTTCCCGACCGGGGTCCGCACGGCCTCGACGACGACGGGTTCACCCACGACGGCACTCCCTTCTCCCGCACCACCATAAAAGTAGAACTTGTTTCAGTATTGGGCAAGTGTGATCCAGGTCAACCGCTATTCGGTGACGAATCGGACGATATGCGCCGACCAGGGATTTCAAGATCGAGTAAACAGGTATCACTCAAACGCTCGACTTGGTTAACACCGTATGCTCTAATCGTCTCTAGAACGTGTTCCACGACCACGTGAGGCACTGAGGCACCTCGGGAGGTAGCCGTGGCCACGCCCCTGATCCCCGCCGGCTTCGATTTCACCGACCCCGACCTGATCGCGCAGCGGCTGCCACTGGCGGAGTTCGCCGAGCTGCGCCGCACCGCACCGGTCTGGTGGAACGCGCAGCCGTACAACCGCGCGGGTTTCCGCGACGACGGCTTCTGGGTCGTCACCCGGCACGAGGACGTCAAGACCGTGTCGAAGGACAGCGAGCTGTTCTCCTCGCGGGAGAAGCTCGCGATCATCCGCTTCGACCAGACGATGACCGACGAGAGCCTCGACGCGAACCGGCTCGTCCTGCTGAACATGGACGCCCCGCAGCACACCAAGCTGCTCCGGATCGTGTCCAAGGGCTTCACGCCCCGCGCGATCTCCCGGCTGGAGGACACCCTGCGCGAACGCGCGGCCCGCATCGTGCACGAGGCGAAGCGGAAGGGGTCCGGCGACTTCGTCGAGGACGTCGCGTGCGAGCTGCCGCTGCAGGCGATCGCCGAGCTCATCGGCATCCCGCAGGAGGACCGGCGCAAGATCTTCGACTGGTCCAACCAGATGATCGGCTACGACGACCCGGAGTACGACGTCGAACCGATCGCGGCCTCGGCCGAGCTCGTCGGCTACGCCTGGAACATGGCCGAGCAGCGGCGCACGTGCCCGATGGACGACATCGTCACCAAGCTGGTCCAGGCCGATGTGGACGGTGAGTCGCTCAGCTCCGAGGAGTTCGGGTTCTTCGTCATCCTGCTGTCGGTGGCCGGCAACGAGACCACCCGCAACGCGATCACGCACGGCATGAAAGCCATGCTCGACCACCCGGAGCAGTGGGAGCTCTACCGTGAGCGGCGGCCGAAGACGGCGCCGGACGAGATCGTCCGCTGGGCGACACCGGTCATCGCCTTCCAGCGGACGGCGACCGCCGACACCGAACTGGGCGGGCAGCACATCCGCGCGGGCGACCGGGTCGGCATGTTCTACAGCTCGGCCAACTTCGACCCGGAGGTGTTCGACGAGCCCGAGCGCTTCGACGTGCTGCGCGACCCGAACCCGCACGTCGGCTTCGGCGGCACCGGCTCGCACTACTGCATCGGGGCGAATCTCGCACGGCTGGAGATCGACCTGATCTTCAACGCCATCGCCGACGAAATGCCTGGTATCCGCGAGGTCGCACCCCCGGAACGGCTGCGGTCCGGCTGGCTCAACGGCATCAAGCACTACCGGGTGGCCTACACGTAGGGGTTACGCTCGCACCTCCCAGGTGATCGTCTGCGGCCAGGAGGTGCCCGGTGCCCGTCGTCCCGCCCACCCCGGAAGAACTCGCCGAACTCGGCGCACGTTACCGCTTCCGCTTCAGTGAAGCCGATCTGAAATCCTTCACCGGTCTGGTGGAGGCCAACCTCGCCGCGCACAACGCCGTCGAGCGCCTGTACGCGCGTTCGGCGCCCAGCGCCCCGCACCGGGACTTCTCCTGGCCCGGGGACAACCCGCTCGGCGCCTGGTACGTGCGCACCCGGATCCCGCCGACCGGCGACGGTCCGCTGGCCGGCCGCGAGGTGGCGGTGAAGGACAACATCGCGGTCGCCGGTGTCCCGATGATGAACGGCTCCCGTGCGGTGGAAGGGTTCGTGCCGCGCCGTGATGCGACCGTCGTCAGCCGGGTGCTCGCGGCGGGCGGCACGATCGCCGGCAAGGCGGTGTGCGAGGACCTGTGCTACTCCGGGTCCAGCTTCACGTCGGCCACCGGCCCGGTCCGCAACCCCTGGGACCCCACCCGCCAGACCGGCGGCTCGTCGTCGGGCAACGCGGCCCTGCTCGCCGCGGGCGAGGTCGACTTCGCCATCGGCGGTGACCAGGGCGGTTCGGTGCGGATCCCGGCGGCGTTCTGCGGCGTGGTCGGGCACAAGCCGACGCACGGGCTGGTGCCCTACACCGGCGCGTTCCCGATCGAAACCACGATCGACCACCTCGGCCCGATGACCCGCACGGTGCGGGACGCGGCGTTGCTGCTGGCCGTCCTCGCCGGCGACGACGGCTACGACCCGCGCCAGTTCCGCACGCCCGAGCCGCAGGACTACCTGGCCGCCGTCGAGCAGGACATCCGTGGCCTGCGGGTCGGGGTGCTCACCGAGGGATTCGGGCTGCCCGTGTCCGAGCCGGGGGTCGACGACGCCGTGCGCGCCGCGGTCGACCGGCTCGCCGCCGCGGGCGCCGTGGTGTCCGAGGTGAGCGTGCCGTGGCACCGGGACGGGTTCGACGTGTGGACCGTGATCGGCACGGACGGCACCGCCCGTCAGATGATCGACGGCAACGGCTACGGCATGAACGTCTCCGGCCGGTACGACCCCGAGCTGGTGGTGCACTTCGCGCAGGGCAGGCGCGCGCACGGCGACGCCATGTCGGACATGCTCAAGACCGTGATCCTCGCCGGTGCCCACGCCGCGGAGCGCTACGACATGCGGCACTACGCGATGGCGCGCGAGCTGGCGTGGGAGCTGCGGGCGGCCTATGACGCGGCGCTGACCGAGGTGGACGTGCTGGTCCTGCCGACCGTGCCCTACGTGGCGAAGCCGCTGCCCGGGCCGGACGCCAGCCACGAGGAGCAGATGGCCAACGCGCTGGCCATGGTCGGCAACACCGCCCCGTTCGACGCGAGCGGTCACCCGGCGATCTCGGTGCCGGCCGCCCTGGTGGACGGCCTGCCGACCGGGTTGATGATCGCGGGCCGCCGCTTCGACGACGCGACGGTGCTGCGCGTGGCCGCGGCCTACGAGCGGGAGGTGGGTGGTTTCCCCGCACCGCGGTAGCACAGCAGCACCGCTTCGCCCTTCCGCCCGGCCGAGTGCAGCCGCAGCTCGGCGGGCGGAGTGCGGTCGGCGAACAGCCGCCGCCCGGTGCCGAGCACCGTCGGGAACACCAGCAGGCGGTATTCGCCGACCAGGCCGTGTCCGGCCAGCTCGTGCACCACGCTGAGGCTGCCGGTGACGATGACGTCCTGGACGGCCGTGCGCGCGCGGACGGCCGCGACGAGGTCGTCGCCGAGCACCGACGAGTTCTGCCACCCGCCGGCGGCGGCCAGGGTCCGTGACGCGACGAGCTTGGGGATGGCGTTCATCCGCGCGGAGAACTCGTCGGTGCGGCCGGGCCAGATCTTCGCGAACAGCTCCCAGGTGGTGCGGCCGAGCAGCATCACCCCGGTGTCGAGCACCGGCCCGAGCTCGAACTTGTCGCCGGCGACCGCCTCCGGGCCGTGCCGGAACGCCCAGCCGCCGCCCGGTGTGCCACCGGAACCGTCCGGGTCCTCGGCGACGCCGTCCAGCGTGACGAACTCGATGACGATGACCTTGCCCATGGTGTGCTCCTCGGTTGTCCGCGCCGGCCGGGTGGCTCGACGGGGGTACGTACCGGCGGGAGCGGTCATACTCATCGCGATGCCGATCGCCGATTTCGCCGCGCGCACCGAACCGCACCGCCCGGAGCTGCTCGCGTACTGCTACCGGATGCTCGGATCCGTCCACGAGGCCGAGGACCTGGTGCAGGAAACGATGCTGCGGGCGTGGCGGGCGCGCGGGCGCTACGACGAGCGCAAGGCGTCGATCCGGACGTGGCTGTACCGCATCGCGACGAACGTGTGCCTGACCGCGCTGGAGGGCAGGGCGCGCCGCCCGCTCCCGTCCGGGCTCGGCCCGCCGAGCACGGACCCCGGGACGCCGCTGCGGCCGGCCTTCGACGTGCCGTGGTTGCAGCCCTTCCCGGACGCCCGGCTGGACGACCCCGCCACGCGCGCGGTGCACCGGGACAGCATGCGGCTGGCCCTGGTCGCCGCGATGCAGCTGCTGCCGCCACGGCAGCGCGCCGTGTGGGTGCTGCGTGAGGTGCTGGAGTTCAGCGCAGCGGAGGTGGCCGGCCTGCTCGGCACGTCGGCCGCCGCGGTGAACAGCGCGCTGCAACGGGCGCGGGCGGGGCTGGGCGGCGCCGTCCTCGACGACATCACCCGCCCCACCGACCCGGCCGCCCGCCGGACGGTGGAGGCCTACGTCCGCGCCTTCGAAGCGGGCGATGTCGGTGCGCTGGTCGAGCTGCTCACCGACGACGCCGTGCTGGAGATGCCGCCGGTGCCGCTGTGGTACCGCGGCCGCGACGACTACGCCGCGTTCATCCGGCGGGTGTTCGCGATGCGCGGGACCGGCTGGCGGATGGTCCCGATCGCGGCCAACGGGCAGCCGGCCGTGGCCGCCTACGCGCCGGAACCGGGGAGCGGGCACCGGCTGCACACGGTGCAGCTGTTCACCGTGACCGGTGGGAAGATCGCCCGCACCGTCGTGTTCGGAGACCCGGCGGTCTTCGCGGCCTTCGGCCTGCCGCCGGTCCGTCAGGGTTTGCCCGCGCCCACCACCCACATCGCGAAGTACTGCGATCCACCGCCGTAGGCGTGCCCGAGACCGCGCCGGGCGCCGTCGACCTGGTAGTCACCGGCCCGGCCCATCACCTGTTTGGCGGCCTCGGCGAAGCGGAGCATGCCGGACGCACCGATCGGGTTCGACGACAGCACCCCGCCGGAGGGGTTGACCGGCAGCCGCCCGCCCAGTGCGGTTTCGCCGGCCTCGGTCAGCCGCCACCCCTCGCCCTCGGGCGTGAAGCCCAGGTTTTCCAGCCACATCGGTTCGAACCAGGAGAACGGCACGTAGATCTCGGCCGCGTCGATTTCGGACAGCGGATCGGTGATCCCCGCCTCCCGCCACAGCGCGGCGGCCGCATCCCGGCCCGCCCGCGGGTTCACCTGGTCCCGCCCGGCGAACGTGGTCGGTTCGGTGCGCATCGCGGTCGCGTGCACCCAGGCCACGCCGCTTCCGGCCGCGTCACCGGCGGTCTCGTCACCGATCACCATCGCGCACGCGCCGTCCGACGACGGGCAGGTCTCGTCGTAGCGGATCGGGTCCCAGAGCACCTGCGAGGCGCGCACCTTCTCCACCGTGATGTCCGGCTGCCGCAGGTGCGCGTACGGGTTGAGCGCCCCGTTGCGCCGGTCCTTCGCCGCGACGATCGCGCCGACGTGTTCGGGCGCGCCGGACCGCCGGATGTAGGACCGCACGTGCGGCGCGAAGTACCCGCCGGCACCGGCCCCGACCGGCATGGTGAACGGCGGCGCGATCGACAGCGCCCACATCGCGTTCGACTCGGACTGCTTCTCGAACGCCACCGTGAGCACCCGGCGGTGGATGCCGGACTGCACCAGGCTCGTCGCGACCAGCGCCGTCGACCCGCCCACGGAACCCGCGGTGTGCACGCGCAGCAACGGTTTCCCGGTCGCGCCGAGCGCGTCGGCCAGGAAGAGCTCGGGCATCATCACGCCCTCGAACAGGTCCGGTGCCTTGCCGACGACGACCGCGTCGATGTCCGGCCACGCCACCCGCGCATCGGCCATCGCCCGGTCGATCGCCTCCCGCAGCAGACCGGGCATGGACACGTCGGTCCGTTTGGCGCGGTGGTGGGTCTGCCCGGTGCCGAGCACCGCGGCGAGCTGTTTCGCCATTCATGCCTCCAGGACCGCGACGAGGTTCTGCTGCAGGGCCGGCCCGCTCGTGGCGTGCGCGAGCACCTTCGAGGCCTGCCCGGTGAGGATCCGGGTGGCGGCCTCGCCGATGCGGGCGAGCCCGGCCGCGAACATCGGGTTGCCGGTGAGCACCCCGCCCGAGGGGTTGACGCGGACGTCGTCGCCGAGCCCGAGCGCGGTCCGCAGGATCAGCTCCTGGTGGGTGAACGGCGCGTGCAGCTCGGCGATCTCCACGCCGCTGGTGCCCACGGCCCGGCCGGCTGCCTCCGTCGACGGTGACCGGGTCAGGTCGCGGGCGCCGAGCACGGGCGTGTCCACCCGGTGTTCGATGCCCGTGATGACCGCCGGGCGCTCGGCGAACTCGGGTGCCCGGTCGGCGGCGGCCAGGACGATCACCGCCGCGCCGTCGGTGACCGGCGCGATGTCGTGTGCGCGCAACGGGTCCGCGAGGTAGGGCGCGTCCAGCAATTCGGTGACCTCGGTGATCCCGGAGACCTGGGCGAAGGGGTTGCGGGTGGCGTCGGCGCGGCTGCGGGCGGCGACCGCGGCCAGGTCCTTCTCGCTCCACAGTCCGGCGTCCAGCCCGAGCCGGGCCTGCAGGGCGGCGATGCTCACCGAGTCCGGCCACAGCGGCGCGACGGTGTAGGGGTCGAGCTGCAACGCCAGCACCCGGCGCAGCTGCCCGGCCGAGGACTTGCCGAATCCGTACACCAGCGCGGTGTCCGCCTCGCCGGTGCGGATCTTCAGCCACGCCTCGTACAGCGCCCACGCCGCGTCCATCTCGACGTGCGACTCGTGGATCGGCGGGAACGCGCCGATCGCGTCGATGGCGGAGATGAACGAGAACGCCCGGCCCGCCAGGTAGTCCGACGAGCCCGAGCACCAGAACCCGATGTCCTGATTGGACAGTCCGGTTTGCTCGTAGACCTGGGCGAGGATGGGCACGAGCATCTCCACGCCGTTGGTGGTGCCCGGGGTGGAGCGCACGTTCGGGGCCTGGGCGAACCCGACCACCGCGACGTCCCGCATGGCAGTTCCCCTCTACAGGTGGTGGGCGAAGGACTCGTAGGGCGCGTCCGGCTCGCCGGTCGGCTCGAAGTGGCTGATGTTCTCCAGGCTGGTCCACCACTCGTCCCGCGGTTTCCAGGCCGCGCGCACCCGCATGCCCATCCGGACCTGCGCGGCGTCGCAGCCGAGGACCAGGTGCAGGAACGCGATGTCGGCGCCGTCGAGCAGGATGTAGGCCGCCACGTACGGCGGCGGGATGCGCTGGCCGAGGAACGGCACGTTGACGATGCAGAAGGTGGTGACGATCCCGGTGTCGGGCAGCTCCACTTCGTCCACTGTGGGCACGCCGTCGGTGGGGCACGCGCCGCGCGGCGGGATGTAGACCTTCCCGCAGGCGGGGCAGCGCTGCCCGGTCAGCTTGCCCTCCGCGAGCCCGCGCAGGTAGCGGCTTTCCTCCGGCGAGGCCGAATGCCGGTAGTGCAGCTGGATCGGCGTGACCATGACACCGTCCTGCGCGGACCCCGGCGGCCGCGCGGTGCCAGGCCCGTCCGGGGCGCCGACGGGCAGGAAGTAGCAGATGTCCCGGATGTGCCCCACCGGCTCGTCGGCCCAGCGGACCCGCACTCGCAGCCCCGTGCTCATCTCGGCGGGGCCGGGGACGTGCACGGCGTGCAGCATCGCGGTGTCGGCGCCGTCCAGGCGGATCAGCGCCCAGGCGAACGGCGTGGTGAGCGGCTGGCCCGCCAGCGGTTCAGCCATCCACGACCAGGACAGCACCGTGCCCTCGTCGGACACCGGGACGAACTCGGTGAGCGCCGCGGCGGTGACCGGGTCGTACTCGACCGGGGGCACGTGCACGCGGCCGTCCGCGCCGCGCACGCCCTCGATGCGGCGCTCCCGCAGTCCGGCGGCGAACCGGCCGAGCACGGGCCCGAGGGAGCGGGTGTAGTCGAATGCCAGATCCAGCGGTGCGGACAGCGGTGTGCTCACGACTCGAAGTGAAACACGTTCTCGATCTGACGGCAAGACGCTCTGCCCGCGGCTTGCGCGTCAACTGGAACAGGTTCTAGATTCGGGGTTATGACCACCACACTGGAGACCATCGGCCTGTGGCGGATCGCGGCCGGGCACCCGGACCGGACGGCCGTCGTGAACCCCGACGGCGGCGAGATCGGCTACGGCGCGCTCGCCGGCAAGGCCGACGCCTACGCGCGTGGCCTGCGCGAGCTGGGCCTGGAGACCGGCGACGTGGTGGTGGTGCTGCAACCCAACGGCGCCGAGCTGCTCGCGGCCTACTTCGCCGCGCTGCAGACCGGGCTGTACGTGGTGATGGTCAACTGGCACCTGGTCGGTCCGGAGGTCGCCTACATCCTGTCCGACTCCGGTGCGAAGGCGTTCCTCGCGCACGAGCGGTTCGCCGGGGTGGCCACGGCGGCGGCGGACGAGGCCGGGATCCCGGCCGGCGCCCGGTTCGCCGTCGGCCACATCGACGGGTTCCGCGACGTGGCCGAGCTCGGCGCCGGGGGGAGCGGCCGCCCGGAGGTGCGGACGGCCGGGTCGCCGATGCTCTACACGTCGGGCACGACCGGGCGGCCCAAGGGCGTGCGCCGGCCGCTCAGCGGCGCCGATCCGGACACCGTGCCGGCCGCGTCCACGTGGTTCTTCGGCATCTTCGGTCTCGAACCGTTCGACGGGCACGTCCACCTGTGCGGTTCGCCGCTCTACCACACCGCGGTGCTGAACTTCGCGTCGATCTCGATCCAGCTCGGGCACCCGGTCGTGCTGATGGACCGGTGGGATCCGGAGGAGATGCTGCGGCTGATCGAGCGGTACCGGGTCACGCACAGCCACCTGGTGCCGACGCAGTTCCGCCGCCTGCTGGCGCTGCCGGAGGAGGTGCGGTCGCGGTACGACCTGTCGTCGCTGCGGAACATGATCCACGGCGCTGCGCCGTGCCCGCCGGAGGTCAAGCGGCGGATGCTGGAGTGGTGGGGTCCGGTGGTGACCGACTACTACGCCGCGACCGAGGGCGGCGGCACGATGATCACGGGTGAGGAGTGGCTGCGCAAGCCCGGCTCGGTGGGGCGGCCGTGGCCCGGGTCGGTGGTCAAGATCCTCGACGACGACGGCAACGAGCTGCCGCCGGGCCGGCCCGGCGCGGTGTACATGCGGATGGGGTCCTCGACGTTCGAGTACCACCGGGACGCCGAGAAGACGCGCAAGGCGCGGACCGGGGACCTGTTCACCCTCGGCGACGTGGGGTACCTGGACGAGGACGGCTACCTGTTCCTGCACGACCGCAAGAACGACATGATCATCTCCGGCGGGGTGAACATCTACCCGGCGGAGATCGAGAACGAGTTGGTCGTGCACCCGAAGGTCGCCGACGTCGCGGTGTTCGGCATCCCGCACGAGGAGTGGGGCGAGGAGATCAAGGCGGTCGTGCAGCCCGCGCCCGGCGTGGCGCCCGGGCCGGAACTGGCCGCCGAGTTGCTGGAGTGGGTGCGCGGGCGGCTGGCGAAGTTCAAGCTGCCCCGCAGCGTGGACTTCACCGAAGAACTGCCACGCGATCCCAACGGGAAGCTGTACAAGCGGAAGCTGCGCGATCCGTATTGGACGGACCGGCAGATCTGACCGCACAGTCCCGGCACAGCTTCCGCACAGCGCACGAAGAGCCACGCGGCGCAGGGCCGGGTCATGAGCGCAGGCACCCGGCTCACTGGTGCCGCCTGCCCGCGCGGTCCGGGCAGCTCGTCCGCTTCGCGGTGGTCCTGGGTGTTCCGCGTTGCGCACCCGCGCCGGGGTGGACGCCGCTGGTGGCGGCGGCGCCCACCGCGGCCACCGGCGTCAGCGGCCCTCGAACCGGGGTGTGCGCTTCTCCGTGAACGCCCGCGGGCCCTCCTTGGCGTCCGCGGACCGGAAGACCGCCAGCCCGTACCGGGCTTCCAGCTCGAACGCCTCCTCCTCGGCCATCCCCTCGGTGTCGCGGATCGTGCGCAGGATCGCCTGTACCGCGAGCGGGCCGTTGGCCGCGATCAGGTCCGCCAGCTCCAGTGCGCGGTCGAGTGCGGTCCCGTCCGGCACCACGCTGCCGATCAGCCCGATCTCCTTGGCCTCGGCCGCGGTGAGGTGCCGTCCGGTCAGTAGGATCTCCGCGGCCATCGTGTACGGGATCTGCCGCGGCAGCCGGACCGCCGAACCGCCCATCGGGAACAGGCCCCAGCGGGCCTCCGAGACACCGAAGCGCGCGCTTTCCCCGGCCACCCGGATGTCGGTGGCCTGCAGGATCTCGGTGCCGCCGGCGATGGCCGGGCCCTCCACGGCCGCGATCAGCGGCTTCGTGAGCCGGCGCCCCTTGAGGAGGCCCTCGATGCGAGCCGGGTCGAACGTGCCGCGCTCGTAGGAGTCGGCGGGGGAGTTGCGGCTCATCGACTTCAGGTCCGCGCCCGCGCAGAACGCCCCGCCCGCCCCCGTGAGCACACAGCACCGGATGTCCGGATCGCGGTCCACCCGGTCCCAGGCGCCGGTCAGGATCGCCATCATCTCGCCGCTGATCGCGTTGCGGACCTCCGGCCGGTTCAGCGTCACCACGAGCGTGTGCGCGCGTTGTTCAACCAGGGCGTGCGGCTGTGCCATGGGTACCTCCCCGCTCGGCGCCATTGCCCAAAACGATAACATGTTCTAGTTTGACTGAGTGGCTTACAACATCGCGGATCTGCTCGAGCACGCCGTCGACGCCGTGCCGGATCGCCCCGCGGTCATCTGCGGCGGGCGGCAGGTGACCTACGCCCAGCTGGACGAGCGGGCCAACCGGCTCGCGCACCACCTCGCCGCACAGGGCATCGGCCCCGGCGCGCACATAGGCGTCTATTCCCGGAACTCCGTCGAGATGATCGAGGCGATGTTCGCCGCCTACAAGCTGCGCGCCATCGCGATCAACGTCAACTACCGCTACGTGCAGGGCGAACTGGAGTACCTGTTCACCAACGCCGACCTGGTCGCGCTGGTGCACGAGCGGCAGTACGCCGACCGGGTCGCCGCGGTGCTGCCCGCCGCGCCAAAACTGAAACACGTACTAGTGATCGACGACGACAGTGACGCGGACTTCACCGGCTACGGCGGCGTCGACTACGAGACCGCGCTGGCCGCGCAGCCGCCCCACCGCGACTTCGGCGAACGCAGTTCCGACGACCTCTACATCCTCTACACCGGTGGCACCACCGGATATCCCAAGGGCGTGATGTGGCGCCACGAGGACGTCTGGCGCGCCCTCGGCGGTGGCATCGACTTCGTCACCGGCCAGTACGTCCCGGACGAGTGGGCGATGGCCGAACAGGGCAAGCAGGGCGGCATGGTCCGGCTGCCCGCCGCGCCGCTCATCCACGGCGCCGCCCAGTGGGCCGCGTTCGGCGCGATGTTCAGCGGTGGCACGGTCGTGTTCGTGCCGCAGTTCGACCCGCACCTCATCTGGCGCGAGGTCGCCCGGCACCGGGTCCAGGTGCTCACGATCGTGGGGGACGCGATGGCGCGCCCGCTGATCGAGGCCTACCACCAGGGCAGGTACGACGCGTCCTCGCTCGTGGCGGTGTCCAGCCACGCCGCACTGTTCTCCCAGCCGGTCAAGCAGGAGTACCTGCGGACCTTTCCGAACCTGGTGCTCACCGACGCCATCGGCTCGTCGGAGAGCGGTTTCACCGGCATCGGGATGGTCGCCAGGGACGCCGACCACTCCGCCGGCCCGCGGGTGAACTTCGGCAAGGACGCGGTCCTGATCGACGAGGACGACCGCGTGGTGCCCCGGGTTCCCGGTGCGACCGGCCGGATCGCGCGGCGCGGGCACGTCCCGCTGGGCTACTACAAGGACCCCGCCAAGACCGCGACGATCTTCGTCGACATCGACGGCCACCGTTACGTCGTGCCCGGCGACTACGCCCGCTACGAGTCCGACGGCACCGTCACCCTGCTCGGCCGTGGCTCGCAGTGCGTCAACACCGGTGGCGAGAAGGTGTTCCCGGAGGAGGTCGAGGGCGCGCTGAAGTCCCATCCGGACGTGTTCGACGCGCTCGTCATCGGCGTGCCGGACGGCCGGCTCGGCCAGCGGGTCGCCGCGATCGTCCAGCCGCGGCCCGGCACCGGTCTCGATCTGGGTGCCCTCGAGGCGCACGTGCGGACGAAGATCGCCGGGTACAAGGTGCCGCGCAGCGTATGGATCGTCGACGAGATCGGCCGGCTACCCAGCGGCAAGCCGGACTACCCGTGGGCGCAGCGGCACGCCGCCGGGAACCCGCCCGCCCAGCCGCAGAACGCCTGAAGGAGACCGTATGCGCACCCCGTTGTGCGAGAGGTTCGGCATCCGGTACCCGATCATCGGGTTCACCCCGTCCGAGCACGTGGCCGCCGCGATCAGCAAGGCCGGCGGCCTCGGCGTGCTCGGCTGCGTGCGCTTCAACGACGCGGACGAGCTCGACCGGGTGCTGGACTGGATGGACGCCAACACCGACGGCCGGCCCTACGGGGTGGACGTCGTCATGCCCGCGAAGATCCCCGCCGAGGGCGCCGCGGTCGACCTCGCCAGGCTGATCCCGGACGAGCACCGCGCGTTCGTCGAGCGGACCCTGCGCGAGCTGGGGGTGCCGGCCCTGCCGGAGGACACCGAGGAGCGCGCTGGCGTGCTCGGCTGGCTGCATTCGGTGGCCCGCTCGCACGTCGAGGTCGCGCTCCGGCACCCGATCAAGCTGATCGCCAACGCGCTCGGTTCCCCGCCGGCCGACGTAATCGAGCAGGCCCACGCGCACGGGGTGCCGGTCGCGGCGCTGGCCGGGAAGGCCGGGCACGCGGTGCGGCACGTGGACAACGGCGTGGACTTCGTGGTGGCGCAGGGCTACGAGGCCGGCGGGCACACCGGCGAGATCGGGTCGATGGTGCTGCTGCCGGAGATCGTCGACGCGGTCGGCGACCGGGTACCGGTGCTCGCGGCGGGCGGCATCGGCTCGGGGCGGCAGGTGGCGGCGGCACTGGCGCTCGGCGCGTCGGGCGCGTGGACCGGGTCGATCTGGCTCGCCACCGAGGAGTACCTGCGGACCATGCCCGAGTCGGCGGCCATGCAGACCGCGCTGGTCGGGGCGACCTCGTCGGACACCGTGCGGACGCGCATCTACACCGGCAAGCCCGCGCGACTGCTCAAGACGCGCTGGACGGAGGCGTGGGCGGCGCCGGACGCACCCGAACCGCTGCCGATGCCGCTGCAGAACCTGCTGGTCAGCCCCGCGCACAACCGCATCCACGCCGCAGGCGACCCGACGGTGGTGTCGATGCCGGCCGGCCAGATCATTGGCCGGATCGACCGGGTGCGCCCGGTGGCCGAGATCGTCGCCGACCTGGTCAGCGGCTACGCGGAAACCCTCACCCGCCTCGACCGGACCCGGTGACCCGCACCCACCCCCAGCGCCGTGTTCGCCGCCCGGCGCGCTGTGTTTGCCGCTGCGGGCGGTGAGTTGGCCGGTCAGCGCCCGGTGCGGTGGCGCGAGGTGACGAACCACGCCACCACACCGACCGCCAGCACCACGACGCCGCTGATCACCGACGCGACCGGCAGGCTGAACGCGAGCACCACGCACCCGGCCAGGCCCACCGCCGGCACCACCCGCCGCTTGCGCAGCGTCCACGCGCTCGCGTTCGCGATGGCGTAGTAGGTCAGCACCGCGAACGAGGAGAACCCGATCGCGCCGCGCAGGTCGGTCACCAGCACCAGCGCGGCCACCACCACGCCGATCGTCACCTCCGCCCGGTGCGGCACGGCGAAGCGCGGGTGCACGGCCGCCAGGGGAGCGGGCAGGTGCCCGTCCCGGGCCATCGCGAACGTCGTCCGGGACACGCCGAGCACCAGCGCCAGCAGCGAGCCCAGCGCGGCCAGCGCCGCCCCGGCCCGGACCACCGGCGTCAGGGCCGCCCACGACGTGCCCGCGAGCGCGGCCGCGATCGGGTCCGGAGTGGACGCCAGGCGCGCCGGTCCGAGTTGCCGCAGCAGGAAAACGGCCACCACCGCGTACACGACGAGCGTGATGCCGAGCGCGATCGGGACGGCCCGCGGGATGGTGCGTGCCGGGTCCCGCACCTCTTCGCCGAGCGTGGCGATGCGGGCGTACCCGGCGAACGCGAAGAACAGCAGTCCGGCGGACTGGAGCACCCCGCCGGCGGGCGCCGCCGGGGTCAGTGGCGCCGCCGCGGGGGCACCGGCGACCGCCATCGCCAGCACCGACCCGGCCAGCACGACGAGCGTGATCGTCACGATGACCTTGGTGACCGTCACCGACCGCTGCACTCCGCGGTAGTTGAGCGCGGTCAGCGCCAGGACGGCGGCTGCCGCGATCAGCGACTGCGCCGGCCGCCCCGCGCCGGGTGCGACGTAGGACGCGACCGTCAGGGCCATCGCCGCACAGCTCGCCGTCTTGCCGACGACGAAACCCCATCCGGCGAGGTAGCCCCAGAACGCGCCGAGCCGTTCCCGCCCGTAGACGTAGGTCCCGCCGGACGTGGGGTACCGCGCGGCCAGCCGGGCCGAGGAGGTGGCGTTGCAGTAGGCGACCACCGCGGCCAGCGCGAGCCCGAGAAGCAAGCCGGTGCCCGCGGCGCGCGCGGCCGGCGCGAAGGCCGCGAACACCCCGGCCCCGATCATCGAGCCGAGCCCGATCACCACCGCATCGCCGGTGCCGAGGCGTCGCTCCAGTCGTGTCACGGGGCGACCGTAACCGACCGGCGCCCCACGGGGCCGGTTCGTCACCGGATGTTCGGCGGCCGTTCGAGCCCGGCCAGCTTGCGCCGCAGCACCTCCCGTTCCCGGTCGTTGCCGCACAGCTCCACGGCTCGCGCCAGCTCGGCTCGCGCCTCCCCGGGCCGGCCCAGCCGGGTGAGCAGCTCCCCGCGCACCGTCGGCAGCAGGTGCGATCCGCGCAGCGCGCCCGCTGCCGCCAGCGAGTCCACGATCGGCAGTGCCGCCGCCGGCCCGCGCGCCATCGACACCGCCACCGCGCGGTTGACCTCCACCACCGGTGACGGCGCGAGCCGCCCGAGCGCCTCGTACAGGAGCACCACCCGCTCCCAGTTCGTCTCGGCGACCGACGGCGCGACCGCGTGGCACTCGGCGATCGCCGCCTGCAGGCCGTACGCCCCCAGCCCGCGGCCCGCCGCCCCGGCCCGGGCCAGTGCCGCCCGGCCGCGCTGGATCGCCGAGCGGTCCCAGCGGCGGCGGTCCTGGTCCTCCAGCAGCACCGGCTCGCCGTCCGGTCCGGTGCGCGCCGGGAACCGCGCCGCGGTCAGCTCCAGCAACGCCAGCAACCCGTGCACCTCGGGCTCGCCGGGCACCAGGCGCGACAGCACGCGGGCGAGGCGCTGGGCCTCTCCGGCGAGGTCGAACCGGATCAGGTCGCTGCCCGAGCTGGCCGACGAGCCCTCGGTGAAGATCAGGTAGATCACGTTGAGCACCGAGCCGAGCCGCTCGGCCCGTTCCTGCGGCGGCGGGACCTCGAACGGCACCTGCGCCGCGGCGAGGGCCTTCTTCGCCCGGGTGATCCGGGCCTGCACGGTGGCGGTCGGCGTCAGGACCGCCCGCGCGATCTCGTCGCTGGTCAGCCCGCCCACCACGCGCAGGGTCAGCGTCAGCCGGGCCTCCCGCGACAGCACCGGGTGGCACGCGACGAACATCAGCGCGAGCACGTCGTCGTCGATCTGGTCCGGGTCCCAGTCGCCGGTGACGGCGTCCTCCCGCAGGTCGTTCGCGAGGACGGCGTACTTGGCGTCCAGCGCGGCGCGGCGGCGGAACACGTCCACGGCGCGGCGCCGGCCCACGGTGTGCAGCCACCCGGCGGGATTGCGGGGGACGCCTTCCCGCGGCCAGGTCACGAGTGCCTCGGCCAGCGCCTCCTGCGCGAGGTCCTCGGCCAGCGCGAAATCGCCGGTGTAGCGCGCGAGCGCACCGACGATCCGCGCCGACTCGATCCGCCAGATGGCGGCCACCGCATCCCGCTCGGTCATCTCAGAGCTGGCCGGTCGCCTCGCGCCACGCACGCTCCTTCTGGATCCACTCGTTGTCCTGCGGGAACTCGTCGATCGTGGTCACGCGCCGGATCTCGGTCTTGAAGCCCTTGCCCTTGATCGGCGAGCGCTTGGCCCATTCGATCGCTTCCTCCTTCGAGGCCACGTTGAGGATGTAGAAGCCGCCGAACAGCTCCTTCGTCTCCCCGTACGGGCCGTCCGTCACCACCGGCGGCTCGGTGGAGAAGTCGACCACCACGCCCTCGTTCGCGTCGTCGAGCCCTTCGGCGGCCACCAGCACCCCGGCCCGGATCAGCTCCTGGTTGTACCGGCCGGTGAGCTCGAGCATCTCGGTGAAGTCGACGTTGCCCAGGTTCGCGAACGCCTCGTCGGTGGCCCGCCAGATGAGCATGAACTTCATGGTGGTTCTCCCTCGATGTCCGGGTTCGGTCGAACCCTCTCACCCCTGAGTCGAACGGGGAAAGGACCGGATCGACATCGCCCGCGGAAATTTTCGTGCAACCGGACCGCCGGGTCGTTCCGTCTGGGCAGGCATGAGGTGGCGCGCGACGACGTGCGGGCTTGGGCTGGTCCTCCTGGTGGCCGCGGCCTGCGGCGGGCAGACCGGCACCGGCGGCCCGGCCGGCAGCCCGCCCGGTGGCGGGGCCACATCCACCGCGCCGGTGGCGCCGTCCGCACCGGCCACCCGCGTGCCACCGGCGCTGCCCGGCGGCCCGCGCGAGATGCAACCACCCGCCGGGGTCACCCCGGTGCCGGCCGGCCGGGTGGACGCTTCGGCGCTGCCCGCGGACTTCCCCCGCGAGGTGTACGTCAGCGCCGACGGCAGGCAGCTGTTCGTCCGCGCCGAGGAGGGCGGGTGCGGGCGTGCCGCCGCGGAGCTGACCGGGCAGGACGCGCAGCGGGTGGTGGTCACCCTGGTGGAGAGCAAGAGCAACCTGGCCGGCCAGATGTGCACGATGGACCTGCGGTACCCGGTGGTCTCGGTGACCCTGTCCGCTCCGCTGAACGAGCGGACCGTCGTGCTCAAGAGCGCCAAGCGAGGTTACTGACCGGTAGGATGCGCGGCATGACGCAACGCCAGGTCGCGGCCACCCGCACGGTCGCGGCGCCCCCGGAGAAGATCTTCGAGCTGCTCACCGACCCGTCGAAGCACCCGCTGATCGACGGATCCGGCACGGTGCTCGCAGCGCGGCACGACGGGCCGGAGCGGCTCACGCTCGGCTCCCGGTTCGGCATGGACATGAAGATGGGCGCGAGCTACCGCATCCGGAACACGGTCGTCGAGTTCGAGGAGAACCGGCTGATCGCCTGGCGGCACTTCAACGGGCACCGCTGGCGGTGGCGGCTCGACCCCCGTCCGGACGGGGCCACCGACGTCACCGAGACCTTCGACTGGTCCACGGCGCGCCTTCCGCTGCTGATCGACCTCAGCTTCTTCCCGCGCAAGAACCGGCAGGCGATCGAGAAGACCCTGGACCGGCTGGTGCGGATGTTCGAGGCCTGAGCGCGGGGGTGTGGCCTACTTCGCGGCCCGCGGTGCGTAGCGCGCACCACACCAGAGCGTGGGGGAGCACGCGCAGGCGGTAACGTCAAGGGCCCGAATTGCCTGCGAGGGAGCCCGAGTGACCACCACCACCTTCCAGTACACCGACGTGCTGCCGCTGGGTCCGGACCACGAGACCGAATACCGGCTCGTGACGGCCGAGGGCGTCCGGGTAGTCGAGGCCGCCGGTCGGAAGTTCCTGGAAGTCGACCCCGGCGCGCTGACGAAGCTCGCCCGGACCGCGATCACCGACATCCAGCACCTGCTGCGCTCGTCGCACCTGGCGCAGCTGCGGGCGATCGTCGACGACCCCGAAGCCAGCGGCAACGACCGCTTCGTCGCGATGGACCTGCTGCGCAACGCGGCCATCTCGGCCGGCGGGGTGCTGCCGATGTGCCAGGACACCGGCACGGCGATCGTCATCGGCAAGCGCAGCCAGGGGGTGCTCACCGGCGGCAACGACGAGCAGGCCCTGGCGCGCGGCATCTTCGACGCCTACCAGGAGCTGAACCTGCGCTACTCGCAGATGGCGCCGGTCTCCTTCTGGGAGGAGAAGAACACCGGGACGAACCTGCCCGCGCAGATCGAGCTGTACCACAAGGACGGCGCGGGCGACCCGAGCTACGAGTTCCTGTTCATGGCCAAAGGCGGCGGCTCGGCCAACAAGACCTTCCTCTACCAGGAGACCAAGGCCGTCCTGAACCCCAAGCGGCTGGCGAAGTTCCTGGACGAGAAGCTGCGCAGCCTCGGGACCGCGGCCTGCCCGCCGTACCACCTGGCGATCGTGGTCGGCGGCATGTCGGCCGAGTACAACCTCAAGGTCGCCAAGCTCGCCTCGGCCCGCTATCTGGACAACCTGCCGCGCGAGGGCTCGCCACTGGGCCACGGCTTCCGGGACACCGACCTGGAGCAGCAGGTGCTGGAAATGACCCGGCAGTTCGGCATCGGCGCCCAGTTCGGCGGCAAGTACTTCTGCCACGACGTGCGGGTCATCCGGCTGCCCCGGCACGGCGCATCCTGCCCGGTCGGCATCGCGGTGTCCTGCTCCGCCGACCGGCAGGCCAAGGCGAAGATCACCGCGGACGGCGTGTTCATCGAGCAGCTCGAACGCGACCCGGCGCGTTTCCTGCCGGACGTCACCACCGAGGACCTGTCCGACGAGGTGGTGCAGGTCGACCTGAACCGCCCGATGGACGAGATCCGCGCGCAGCTGTCGTCGCTGCCGGTCAAGACCCGGCTGTCGCTGACCGGTCCGCTCGTGGTGGCGCGGGACATCGCGCACGCGAAGATCGCGGAGCGTCTGGAGGCAGGCGAGGAGATGCCGCAGTACCTGCGCGACCACCCGGTCTACTACGCCGGCCCGGCGAAGACTCCGGACGGGTACGCGTCCGGCTCGTTCGGCCCGACCACCGCGGGCCGCATGGATTCCTACGTGGAGCAGTTCCAGGCGGCCGGCGGGTCGATGGTCATGCTCGCCAAGGGCAACCGGTCCAAGCAGGTCACCGCCTCCTGCCAGCGGCACGGCGGGTTCTACCTGGGTTCGATCGGCGGCCCGGCGGCGCGGCTGGCGCAGGACTGCATCAAGAAGGTCGAGGTGCTGGAGTACCCGGAGCTGGGCATGGAAGCCGTGTGGAAGATCGAGGTCGAGGACTTCCCGGCGTTCATCGTCATCGACGACAAGGGCAACGACTTCTTCGCCGAGACGTCGGAGCCCGTGCTGCAGATCAGCTTCCGCTCCTAGCGCCGGTGTGCCCCGGAAAAGTCGGAAGGCCGGGCCCACCCCGACGGACCCGACCTTCCGGGGCAAGCGGCCGGGAGCGCAGGGCACCCCGCCGCGAAGTTCTACCGAACACAGGACGTGGCGAAGCCGCGACACGTTGCTTCCACGGTGACGTGACCTGTGTCATAGGTCAACGCTGCCGATCGGGTAGTCCGTGGAGCACCGGGACCACGCCGCGTGGCGGAGTGGCCCCGGTGTACCGGGCACGGTCAGCTGGCGTAGGCGCGCAGCCGCTCGGCGCGCTCGCCCTGGCGCAGCTTCGACATGACCTCGCGCTCGATCTGGCGGACCCGCTCGCGGGACAACCCGAAGTGCTTGCCGATCTGGTCGAGGGTGCGCGGCTGGCCGTCGTCGAGGCCGTAGCGCATCCGGATCACCTGCTGCTCCCGCTCGTCGAGGGTGGCCAGCACCCGGCGCAGGTCGTCCTGCAGCAGGCCGGAGATGACGGCGCTCTCGGCGTCGGTGGCCTCGGAGTCCTCGATGAAGTCGCCCAGCGGGGCGTCCTCGTCGGTGCCGACCGGCATGTCCAGGCTCACCGGGTCACGCGCGTGGTCGAGCAGGTCGGCCACCTTGTCCACCGGGATCCCGGACTCGGCGGCCAGCTCCTCGTTGGTGGCCTCCCGGCCGAGCTGCTGGTGCAGGTCGCGCTTGATCCGGGCCAGCTTGTTGACCTGCTCCACCAGGTGCACCGGCAGCCGGATGGTGCGGCCCTGGTCGGCCATCCCGCGGGTGATGGCCTGGCGGATCCACCACGTCGCGTAGGTCGAGAACTTGAACCCCTTGGAGTAGTCGAACTTCTCCACCGCGCGGATCAGACCCAGGTTCCCCTCCTGGATCAGGTCGAGCAGCGGCATCCCCCGGCCGGTGTAGCGCTTGGCCAGCGACACGACCAGTCGCAGGTTGGCCTCCAGCAGGTGGTTCTTCGCCTGGTGGCCGTCGCGCACCAGCGCCTCGAGCTCCTTGCGGCGCTGCGCGCTCAGCTTCGGCGCGGTGTCGAGCATGTGCTGCGCGAACACCCCCGCCTCGATGCGCTTGGCGAGCTCGACCTCGTCGGCGGCCGACAGCAGCGCGGTCTTGCCGATCCCGTTGAGGTACACCCGCACGAGGTCCGCGGCCGGGCCCTGGGCGTCGAGATCCGCGTCGAGGTTCGGCGAAGGGCGTACGCTGGACTCGACGGGCTCGATTTCGGGCTCGGGGACCTCACGAGTCGGGCGCTCGAGAGTTTGTACTGACATGTTCTGCCTCCCCGGTCACGGGCGGACACGTTCGGTGCGTCACACCGGCTCCTGCGCCGCGTGGGTGAATCCTGTGGAGTGCTCCACCCCCGCGTGCCCAGCTCGTCGGCTGGACATTGGTTCCAACGCCGGTCGTTGCCGAAACGTTCCCGCCTCCTCCACTTCGAAGACGGCGGGACACCGGGCCGGGTTGCTCGACCAAAGCTGAGGTTTTGCTGAGAGACCCGTTGGCGGGCAGTGGTTCAGACCTCTACGAGCACCGTGAACGGCCCGTCGTTCACGCTGTGCACCGCCATCATCGCGCCGAATTTCCCCGTGGCGACACGGGCTCCGCGCTCCCGTAGCTCCGCGACGACGCGGTCGAACAGGGCCAGCGCGGCCTCCGGGCGGGCCGCTTGCGTCCACGATGGACGGCGTCCCTTGCGGGTGTCGCCGTAGAGCGTGAATTGGCTCACCACGAGCAGCGGGGCCCCGGCCGTGGCACAGGACTGCTCGTCCCGCAGGATGCGCAGCTCGTGCAGCTTGCGTGCCATCGTGACCGCTTTGTCTGTGCTGTCCGAAACGTGCACCCCGAGCAGGACCAGCAGACCGGGCTCCCCGATGGCGCCGACGACCTCGCCCTCGACCGTGACTCGCGCCTCCGTCACGCGGGCCGCGACCGCCCTCACACCGCCTCCAGGAACCCGTGCCGCACCAGCTCCCGCACCAGCGGCAGCGCCGCGCCGGCCAGCTCGTCCTCGTCCAGGCCGTGACCGGCGGCGAGCAAGGACAACAGGTCCGACAGCGGCAGCGCGCCGCGGCAGCCGGCCAGCAGCGCCGCCACCGGCTCGTCGACCTCGTGCTGCCAGCCCGGCCCGTCGGAGCGGTGCAGCCGCAGCACCGTGGTGTCCCAGCCCTCGTCACCGGGCGCCGACACCCGCTCCAGCAGCACCGTGTCCGGCACCCGGAACCGCGATTCGAGCAGGTCGTGCCCGTGTTCGCGCAGCCAGCTGACCCGGTCCAGCCAGGCGCCCGCCTCCGGCCCCAGCGGGTCGTCGTAGGCCTGCCGCAGGTCCTCGCACACCACGGTGGGGTGTGCCGCGTCCGTGCGGCGCAGGGTCACGAACCCGAACCCGACACCACGCACGTCGTGCTCCGCGAACCAGTCGAGCCAGTCCGCCGCCTTCGCCCGGCCGCGATCGGAGCGGGGATCGATGCCCGCGTCCCGCAGCCAGGTGCCCACGTACAGACCCGGATCGGCGACATCGCGCTGCACGAACCACGCGTCGGTGCCCGGCGGGAGCCACCGGCTCACCCGATCGGCCCAGTCCTCGCCCTCGACGTGCAGCCAGGAGGCGAGCAGCTGCCCGGTGCCACCCTCGGTCAGGAACCCGGGCAGCTGGCGGACGACCAGCGCGCTCGCGTCGTCACCGCCCAGACCGGAGTCGCGGTAGGTGTAGTCGACCCGCGGCGGTCCCACCACGAACGGCGGATTGCACACGATCTGGTCGAACCGGCGGCGCGCCACCGGGGCGAACCACTCGCCCCGCACCAGCTCCACGTCCAGCTCGTTGAGCCGGAACGTCGCGTCCGCCAGCGCCAGCGCGCGCTCCGACACGTCGGTGGCGGTGACCCGCCGGGCGTGCCGCGTCGCGTGCAGCGCCTGCACCCCGTTGCCGGTGCCCAGGTCCAGCAGGGTGTCCACCGGGCGGCGCGTGGTGGCGCGGATCAAGCTCAGCGACGCGTGCCCGACGCCGAGCACGTGGTCGGCAGGCACCTCCCCGCCCAGCGCGTCCGAGTCCAGGTCCGACAGCACCCACCAGGACCCCTGCTCGTCGCCGTGCGGGCGCACGTCGAGGCCGGCGCGCAGGCGCTCCGCGCTGCCCCGGAGCAGTCCGGCGGCGATGGCCTCGTCGAGCGGGACCGGCGCCAGCGCCGCACGCACCGCCGCTTCCGGCTCCGCCGAGCCCAGCAGGAACAGCCGGATGAGCGTGCCGAGCTCACCGGCGTCCCCGCTGGCGCGGAAGGCGAGCTCGGGCTCGCCGCGGCCCAGCGCCGCGTGCGCCGCACCGCCGAGGGCACCGACCACGCCGTCGGCGTCGTAACCGCTGCGGTGGAACGCTTCGCGCAGCCGGGCCAGGAAGTCGTGGGAGAACCGCGGAATGCTCACGGTGGGTGATCCTCCCACGCGGGCCGTCCCGGCTGTGCTGTGATGGCCGGATGACGACCACGGACCGCGCAGGTCTGCTCGCGGGGCTCGACGAGCTCCTGCCGGGCCTGGAGGAGCTGTACGTCGACCTGCACCGCCACCCGGAGCTGTCTTTCGCCGAGCACCGCACCGCCGGCAAGCTCGCGTCCCGGCTGCGCGACGCCGGGTACGAGGTGCACACCGGCATCGGCGGCACGGGGGTGGCCGGGGTGCTGCGCAACGGCGAGGGCCCGGTGGTGATGCTGCGCGCGGACATCGACGCGCTGCCGGTTGCCGAGAAGACCGGTCTGCCCTACGCCAGCGAGGTGCGTGCGCCGGGACCCGGCGGGGACGAGGTCCCGGTCATGCACGCGTGCGGTCACGACATGCACGCGACCTGGCTGGACGGCGCGGCACGGCTGCTCGCCGCGGGCCGGGACGGCTGGCGGGGCACGCTCGTCGTGGTGTACCAGCCGGGCGAGGAGGCGGGCGAGGGCGCCGCGGCGATGGTGCGCGACGGGCTGTTCGACCGGACCGGCACCCCTGCGGTGGTGCTCGGGCAGCACGTCGTGCCCGGCCCCGCCGGCTGGGTGCTGACCCGGCCGGGAGTGCTGATGGCGGCGACCGATTCGCTGCGGATCGTGCTGCACGGCCGCGGCGGGCACGGGTCGCGCCCGGAAACCACGGTCGACCCGGCGGTGCTGGCCGCGTCGGTCGTGATGCGGCTGCAGACGGTCGTGTCGCGCGAGATCGCGGCGACCGAGCAGGCCGTGGTGACCGTCGGGTCGATCCGCGTCGGCAGCGCGCCCAACATCATCGCTGACGAGGCGGTGCTGGAGGTCAACGTCCGCACCTTCGACGGGCAGGTCCGCAGCCGGGTGCTCGCCGCGGTCGAGCGCATCGTGCAGGGTGAGGCAGCGGCGGCGGGCGCGCCCCGGCCGCCGGAGATCACGCCCATCGCGACCTTCCCGGTCACCACCAACGACGAGGGCGCGAACCGCACCCTGACCGAGGCGTTCACCGCCCACTTCGGCGCCGACCGCACCATCGAGGCGCCCCTGGTCACCGGCAGCGAGGACTTCGGCGAGTTCGGCCGGGCCGCCGGGGTGCCCTCGGTGTTCTGGCTGGTCGGCGGGCTGGACGCGGACCTCGTGCTCAAGGCGATGGGCGAGGGCCGGTTCGAGCAGGACGTGCCGTCCAACCACTCGCCGCGGTTCGCGCCCGTCCTGCACCCGACGCTGCGAACCGGCGTGGAGACGCTGGTCGTCGCCGCGCTCACGTTTTTGTCGGTGGGTGCTGGCAGGCTCGGGGCATGACCGCAGGCTCCCCGATCCCCGCCGCCAACTTCGCCCAGTTGTGGGCCGACGACACCCGCCCGCCCCTGCCCAGGACCGGTGACGAGCGGGAGATCCTCACCGCCTACCTCGACTGGCACCGGCAGACGTTCGAACTCAAGTGCGCCGGCGTGCCGCCGGACCGGCTGTCCGAGAAGCTGATCCCGCCCTCCGGCCTGACCCTGCACGGTCTGCTGCGCCACCTCGCCGGCGTCGAGCGCTGGTGGTTCCGCATCCAGTTCCGCGGTGAGGACGTCCCGCTCCTCTACTACTCCGACGACGATCCGGAGCAGGACTTCGAGCGCCTGGAGGGCGATCCGGCGCAGGCGCTCGCGGTGTGGCGCGCCGAGTGCGAGCAGTCCCGGCGGATCGTCGCCGACGCGCCGTCGCTGGACGTCACGGGCGTGCACGCGGCTTCCGGTGAGCCGATCTCGTTGCGCCGGATCGTCGTGCACGTGCTCGCGGAGTACGCGCGGCACAACGGTCACGCCGACCTGCTGCGCGAGCGGATCGACGGCAGCACCGGCTACTGAGGAGGAGGGAACGTGACAGACGCACTCGCTCTCACCCGCGCGCTGACCGCGGTCGACACGGTGGGCCACGCGGAGAGCGCGGCGCTGGAGGTCGTGGCGCCGCTGCTGGCGGAGGCGGGCTTCCGCACCGAGGTGTTCGAGCACGAACCCGGCCGGGGCACGCTGGTCGCCGAGTGGGAGACCGGCCACGACACGCCCCCGTTGTGCCTGTCCGGGCACGTGGACACGGTGCCCCTGGGTGGCGCGCCGTGGCGGCGCGACCCGTTCGCCGGCGAGACCGACGGCGACCGCCTCTACGGGCGCGGGGTGAGCGACATGAAGGCCGGGGTCGCGGCCATCGTGACGGCGGCGGTGTCGGTGGCCCGGTCCCGTCCCCGGCGGGCCGGGTTGCGTCTCGTGCTGACCGCGGCGGAGGAGACGGGCTCGCAGGGTGCGCGGTTCGTCGCGGACCGGCTCGGGCGCAGCGGTCCGCTGGTCATCACCGAGCCGACCGCGAACGCGGCGTTCCACGGGCACAAGGGCGCGCTGTGGCTGGAGGCACTGGCCACCGGGGTGACGGCGCACGGGTCGATGCCGCACCTGGGGGACAACGCGGTGGTCAAGCTCGCGGCGGCGGTGACCCGGCTGGCCGGGCACCGGTTCGGGGTGGAGCCGCATCCGGTGATGGGGCCGCCGACGCTCAACGTGGGCACGTTCACCGGCGGCCTGAACACGAACTCGGTGCCGGACCGGGCGGTGGCGACGGTGGACGTGCGGACGGTGGCGGGCCAGGACCACGCCCGGGTGCTGGAGTCGCTGGCCGCGGTCGCCGGCGAGGGGGTGGTGCTCACGCCGCTGGTCGACCTGCCGCCGGTGTGGACCGATCCGGGTGACGAGTGGGCGGCCTCGGCGGCGGCGATCGTGCACGAGGTCACCGGCGCGGGCAGCGAGGTGGCGACGGCGACGTACTTCACCGACGCTTCCGTGCTCACCCCGGCGCTGGGCGGCGTACCCACACTCATCTGCGGTCCGGGCGAGCCGGAGCAGGCGCACGTCACGGACGAGTGGTGCTCGGTCACCCGGCTCGCCGAATCGGTGGAGATCCTGAAGCGGATCTGCGCCGGGTGGTGCGGAATCTGACCCGACCCGAGTGTCGCCGGGCCGGGCGGAGTGGCAGCATGGAGGTGTCAGGAGGTGGTCGCGTGAACAGGTCCCCCCGCGGTACCGGCGGCGGCGAAGGCGCACCCGTTCTCATCACCGAGGCTTCCCCCTCGTACGACGACGAGCACGCGGCCCGCAAGCGCAAGTACATGATCATGATGGGCATGCGCTTCCCGTGCCTGGTGCTGGCCGGCATCTTCTACCACACCTGGTGGCTGGCGCTGCTGTTCATCGTCATCTCGATCCCGCTGCCCTGGGTCGCGGTCCTGATCGCCAACGACCGGCCGCCGCGCAAGTCGGAGAAGGTCAGTCGCTTCCACCGCACCGCCAAGGCGATCGAAAACCGCGAACACCGCATCATCGACGGCTGACCCCCGCGCACCCCCGGCAACCTCACCGCCATCACCGGCAAACACGCCCGCCCGCACAGCCAACCCACCGCTGCAGGCGGCCAACACGCGGCGGCGCGCGGCCAACACGCGGCCGCGCGCCGCCAACACAACGCCGCGGGCGGCAAAGACGCGAGCCGGAGCGGCCAACGCCGCCGCAGCGGTCAACTCACCGCCGCCGGCGGCAAACACGTCACCGTGGGCGGCAAACACGCGCGCCGCGGGGGCAAACACGTCACCTCGAGCAGCCAACACGCCCGGCCGGAGCGGCCAACTCACCGCCGCGGGCGGCAAACACGCCGCGGCGGACGGCAAACACGCCCGCCACACGCCACCGGGTGCCAATCGCCGCCAACGCCGACCGGAGCGGCCAACACGCCGCCGTAGGCGCCAAACACCGCGCCGTCGGCGGCGAACACGTCACCGCGAGCCGCCAACACGCCCGACCGGAGCGGCCAACTCGCTGCCGCGGGCGGCCAACACGCCGCGGTGGGCGGCCAACTCGCCGCGGTGGGCGGCGAACACGTCACCGCGAGCCGCCAACACGACCGGCCGGAGCGGCCAACTCGCCGCCGCGGGCGGCCAACTCGCCGTCACGGGCGGCAAACACGACGGCGGGGCCTGTTGGCCCGTCCGGGCGGCGTGTTTGCCGCTCCGGGCGGTGAGTTGGCTGTCGGGGGCGGTGAGTTGGCCGTTCGCAGTGGGGAGTTGGCGGTTCCCGGACGGTCAGGGTTGCGCGCCGACCTTCGTGACAGCCCGCGCGCCCAGCCGGACCCCCGCCCGCAGGACGTCCACAGTGGACTGACCCGCGAGCCAGGCCGCCAGCACGCCCGCGTCGAAGGCGTCGCCTGCTCCGGTGGAGTCCACGCACTCGGCCTCCTCGGCGGGCACGCTGACCGCGCCCTCCGCGGACACCCACGTCGCGCCGTCCAGGCCGGACGTCACCACCACCGCGCCGACCGTGTCCAGCAGTGCCTTCGCCGCGGCCGGATCGGCTGACCCGGTCAGCGCCAGCAGCTCGGCGGTGTTGGGCATCAGCAGGTCGGTCCCGCGCACGTCCGCCAGGAACGCCTGCGCATCGGTGATCAGGGCCGCCGCCTGCGGGTCGACCGACGTGGTCAGCCCGGCCTCCTTCGCCGCCGCCAGCGCGGCCAGCCCGGCCGGCCGCGACGACGGGTCGAGCAGCACGTACCCGGACAGGTGCAGGTGGTCGGCACCGGCCAGCGCCGCCGGCGAGACGTCGGCGGGGGAGAAGCGCGCGTTCGCGCCCCGGTCGGGGAGCATGCTCCGCTGGCCGGAGCCGTCGACGAGCACCACGACGCAGCACGTCGGCGCCACCTCGTCCACCGCGAACGCGCAGACCACGCCGGCGGACTCCAGTTCGGCGCGCACCAGCCGCCCGCCGGCGTCGTCCCCGATCCGGGCGATCAGCGTCGTGTCGACACCGCTCGCCGCGAGCCACGCCGCGGTGTTGGCGCCGGCGCCGCCACTGGCCAGCCGCACCCGGGACCGCGAGTCGCCGCCGTGGACGATCGGCCCCTCGTGCCGGGCGACGACGTCCAGCCCGGCGTCGCCCACCACGACGACCTTCACGACAGCTCCACCGCGACCTCGGCCGCGACCCGCGCGTTGGACACCACCAGCTCCTCGTTGGCGTCCAGGCTCGCCCCGCCGCTGGCGGTGTGGAAGTGCTCCAGCAGCACCGGGGTCACGTCCTTGCCGTGCACCCCGCGTGAAGACAGCAGCTCCAGGCCCTCGGCGAGCAGCCGGTCGTGCAGCCCGGCGTCCATCTCCGCGTCGGCCGGGATCGGATTGGCCAGCAGCACCCCCGAGCTCGCGTACCGCCGGTGCGCGGCGACCACGGCCGCGGCTGCGGCGGGGTCGTCGACCCGCCACGGCACCGGAAAGCCGGAGGTGCGCCGGTAGAAGGCGGGGAACTCGCCGGTCCGGTACCCGAGCACCGGCACCGAGCTGGTCTCCAGCACCTCCAGGGTCGCGGCGATGTCCAGCACCGACTTCACCCCCGAGCACACCACGAGCACCGGCACCCGCGCGAGCACACCCAGATCCGCGGAGACGTCCCAGGACTCGGTCGCCCCGAGGTGCACACCGCCGAGGCCGCCGGTCGCGAACACGCCGATGCCGGCCGCGTGCGCGAGCGCCGAGGTGCTCGCCACGGTGGTCGCGCCCGAGCGGCCGAGTCCGATCGCGGGGCCCAGGTCACGCAGGGACAGCTTGTCCAGCCCGGCGTCGGCCGCGCACACCCGCTCCAGCTGGGCTCGGGACAGGCCGGCGTGGGCGACCCCGTCCAGCACCGCGATCGTGGCCGGCACCGCGCCGGCCTTGCGCACGGTCTCTTCCAGGCGGTTCGCGACGGCGAGGTTGCGGCCGGGCGGCAGGCCGTGGGACAGGATGGTGCTTTCGAGCGCGACGACCGCCCGGCCGCTGTGCACGGCGTCGGCGATCTCGTCGGAGAGGGTTATCGGCGGTGTTCCGGTCACGAGGGACCATCTTCACCGACGTGGCCCGGTGAAGTCCCAGCGGGTGGGCGACCCGCCGAAGTCGCGCCCGTCGAGGCCGAACACCCACCGGGGCCGCACCCGGACGGTCGCGTTGACCTCCGGATCGAGGAAGTCGGGGCCGTAGCCGGTCCGGTACTTCGCGTTCACCGCGTCCAGGAACGCCTGCCTGGACACGCTGTCCCGCACGACCCGAGCGGTCCCTTCGGCGACGACCGGGTTGAGCGGGTCGTCCGTCGAGATCGTCACCGCGGGGTTGGCCAGCAGGTTGCGCACCTTGCGCGCGGAGCGTGCGGAGGAGAACCACAGCGCCTCGTCGAGCCACACCGCCCACACCGGCATCAGGTGCGGGCGGCCGTCCGGCCACACCGTGGCCACCCAGTAGTCGCGGGAGTCGCGGAGCCGCTTCTCCGCCCACGACCAGGGCAGCAGGCCGGTGCCCTGGTCCGCGGGCAGGGTCCCGTACCCCGGCATGTGCGGGCGGGTGGTGCGGGGAAAGGTCATCGGCGGGCCCTCCCTTCACTCCAGATACTGCGCCACACCCTCGCCGAAAGACCAGTCCACCGGCTGGTTCTCGGTCACCGTGATCAGCACGTTGCGCGGTTCGATCCCGGCCCGTTCAGCGGCCAGCTCCGCGATGGCGGCGTAGAGCGCCTTTTTCTCCGCGTACGTGCGGCCGGCGCGCATGGTGAACACCACGCCGTCGTCCCGCGGGATGCCGGGGTAGGTGCTGTACCGCACCTGCCCCGCCGACGAGATGACCTGGAAGAGGTCGTCGTCGGGGAACCCGAGCGTCTCGGTCAGTGCCTGGTGGACGGCGTCGCCGAGGGCGGCCAGGGTCGCGTCGTCGTGGGTGGGCAGGGCGTCGATTCGTACCAGGGGCATGACCGCACTGTACATACCAGTAGGTACAGAAGGCCGCGGTGTCGTCGCACCGGGGTGCTGCGGCAAAATGGGGGCATGAGCACATCGACGCTGCCCGAGGTCGACACCCGTCCGGAGTCCACCGAGGAGACCGACAGCGATCAGCCGAAGGTCTTCCACTACGTGCGCAAGGACAAGATCGCCGAAAGCGCGGTCATGGGCACGCACGTGGTGGCGCTGTGCGGCGAGGTCTTCCCCGTCACCCGCTCGCCCAAGCCCGGGTCGCCCGTGTGCCCGGCCTGCAAGGAGATCTACGAGGGGTTGCGGCCCGGTCCCGAGGGCGACGACTGAGACGGTTGATCGGCGAGGGGGTCGCGCGCCGGGGCCTCCTCGTGCTTGCGCGGCCTGCGCAGCGGCTGGGCGGTGCGCTCCCACAGTGACGGCGAGTCGCCGCGCAGGCGGTCCTGGGCGCGTTCCATCTCCAGCCGCCGCCACTTGCGCCGCTGGCGGCGCGTCATCTTCGCCGGCCACAGCTCCTGGATCGCGGCGTTGAAGTACGCGCCGCTGACGATCGCCATGCCGATGAAGTAGGTGAACAGCAGGAACGCGATCGGCGTGGCCAGCGCGCCGTAGGTGTAGCCGGTGCTGGTGATCCAGGACAGGTAGATCCGCAGCCCGATACTGGCGAGCAGGAAGATCACCATCGCCAGCACCGCGCCGGGCAGGCCGCGGTGCCAGGGCAGGCGCCGCGGCAGGGCGAGCTTGTACAGCGTTGCCACGGCCAGGACCAGCAGCAGCCCGATCACCGGGTAGTACAGCCAGCTGATCCACGTGGTGATCGTCGGCGCCCAGCTGTCCGGCAGGAAGTCGATCAGGACGTCCGGTCCGATCGCGATGATCGGCAGTCCGACCACCAGCAGGACGAGGCTCGCCAGGTAGAGCAGCAGCGCGTAGATCCGCTGCCAGACCTCGTTGCGCACGCCGTACTGGTCGTGCGCCACCGTGATCGCGTCGACGAACGACGACATCGCCGACGAGCCCGCCCACAGCGAGATCAGGAATCCGACCGAGACGATCTCGCCCTTGCCGATGGTGAGGATGTCATCGACCGTGGGCGAGATGATCTGGTTGACCACGTTGCCGCTGAAGATCTTGTCCGCGAACGTGATGATCCGGTCGTGCACCGTCCGCACGAAGCCCGGGCCGAACCAGTCGCCCATGAAACCGAGACTGCCCAGCAGGCCCAGCAGCAGCGGTGGCAGGGACAGCGTCTGCCAGAACGCGGCCTCCGCCGACTCGGAGAAGATGTTGCTGTCCCACGCCTTGTTCAGCGTGCGGCTGAGCAGGCGCACCGGCCCCTTGCGGCGGGCGGTGCCTCCGGGCGTCTCGTCGGACGGTGCACTCATGTCAGCCCCAAGCATGGCGGACGTGGCTGGATTTGGCTTGTCAAGACCTGTGGTGTGTTCAACTCCGCCGTGCCGTTCGCCGCGACTGTCGGTGGGGGCGGGTAATCTCCGGTGAGCCGCCCTCACCCCCGTCCGGCGTCGCGGCCGGGCAGTTCCGTGGGGGCATTCGCATGTCGCGTTCCATCGTCGGCGAGAGGAGGGGGAGGAATCCCTTGTCGGACACGGCCCAGGGTAATCGGACCGATCAGGGCTTCGCCGCACCCGAGCCCCAGCACGACTCCACCGCCCGCCCGCTGCGGGCCTGGCAGCGCCGGGCGCTGACGAAGTACCTGAGCACCAAGCCGCAGGACTTCCTCGCCGTCGCGACGCCGGGCGCGGGTAAAACGGTGTTCGGCCTGCGCATCGCGGCGGAGCTGCTGTCCGACCGGACGGTCGAGGCGGTCACGATCGTGACCCCGACCGAGCACCTCAAGCACCAGTGGGCCGCCTCCGCGGCGATGGCCGGCATCCCGATCGACTCGAACTACCGCAACGGCCAGGGCGCGGTCGCGGCCGACTACCGCGGTGTGGCGCTGACGTACGCGCAGGTGGCGGCCCACCCGACGCTGCACCGGGTGCGCACCGAAGGCCGCAAGACGCTGGTCATCCTCGACGAGATCCACCACGGCGGTGACGCGAAGTCCTGGGGCGACGCGATCCGGGAGGCGTTCACGCCGGCGGTGCGGCGAGTGGCGCTGACCGGGACACCGTTCCGCAGCGATGATTCGCCCATCCCGTTCGTCACCTACGAGCCGGACGCCGACGGCTCGCTGCGCAGCAAGGCCGACCACTCCTACGGCTACGCCGACGCGCTCGCCGACGGCGTCGTCCGGCCGGTCGTGTTCCTCGCCTACAGCGGCGAGGCGTCCTGGCGCACCAGCGCGGGGGAGGAGTTCACCGCACGCCTGGGCGAGCCGCTGACGGCTGAGCAGACGGCCCGCGCGTGGCGCACGGCGCTGGATCCCGGGGGCGAGTGGATCCCGTCGGTCCTGCAGGCCGCCGACACGCGGCTGCAGCAGCTGCGCAGCGGTGGGATCCCGGACGCGGGCGGCCTGGTCATCGCCACCGACCAGGAGTCCGCGCGCGCCTACGCCAAGATCCTCGCCCGCATCACCGGCGAGGCACCCACCGTGGTGCTCTCCGACGACCCGAAGGCGACCGCCCGGATCAGCGAGTTCTCCGAGTCCACGGACCGGTGGCTGGTCGCGGTCCGGATGGTGTCCGAAGGTGTCGACGTGCCGCGCCTGGCGGTCGGCGTGTACGCGACGAGCGCGTCCACCCCGCTGTTCTTCGCGCAGGCCATCGGGCGGTTCGTGCGGGCGCGGCGCAAGGGCGAGACGGCGAGCGTGTTCCTGCCCAGCGTGCCGGTGCTGCTGGAGCTGGCCAGCGAGCTGGAGGCCCAGCGCGACCACGTGCTCGGCAAGCCGCACCGGGAGAAGGACGGCTGGGACGACGAGCTGCTGGCGCAGGCCAACCGCACCGAGGACGAGCCCGGCGAGGAGGAGAAGGCGTTCACCTCGCTCGGCGCGTCCGCGGAGCTGGATCAGGTGATCTACGACGGCAACTCGTTCGGCACGGCGGTGTTCTCCGGCAGCGAGGAGGAGCAGGAGTACCTCGGACTGCCCGGGTTGCTGGAGCCGGACCAGGTGCGGGCGCTGCTGCGCAAGCGGCAGGAGGAGCAGCTGGCCGACGCCGCCCGGCGGAAGCCGGCGACCGAGCAGGTTCCCGCGCCGGGGCCGAAGCCGCAGTCGGTCAACGAGCGCATCGCCGCCCTGCGCAAGGAGCTGAACACGCTGGTCGGCATGTACCACCACCGCACGCGCAAGCCGCACGGCGCGATCCACAGCGAGCTGCGCCGGGCCTGTGGCGGCCCGCCGACCGCGATGGCGACCATGGAGCAGCTCGAGGAGCGGATCGCGACCCTGCGTTCCTGGTGAGGCCCCGCACCGGCCGGGTTGCGAGCCTCACCGGACGGTCCCGGAAACCAGAACGGGCGCCCGGGAAGTCCCGGGCGCCCGCTGGTCGTCTGTGGTGCCTCAGCCGCGCTGGATCTCCGCAGCGATCTCCTTGAGCTTCGACTCGTACTCGCGGGCGTGGTGGCCGCAGAAGAGCAGCTCGCCACCGCTGGAGAGGATGGCTCGTACCTGTGCTGCGGCGCCGCACCGGTCACAACGGTCGGCTGCGGTCAACTCGGGGCGGGTGAGCGTCGGTGATGTCATTGGAGTCTCCCTCCGTCCCGGCATCGGTCGCCCGATGCCATCGATCCAGCGGCGACCACTTCGGCCCCTGCGGTTGCCCGTCGGCTCCGCGGTGTTCGCTGGCCTCCACTCTTGCAGACGCTGAGCGCCTGGCAAGTGTTCCCGGCTGTGTGGGATGTGTGTCACGCAGAATTACCCCGGATGCCGTAGATCAATCCCGCAGTCCGGGCAGTGCCGCACGCCGGGCACTCGTTTTCCGTGGTCAGCACCGTGCGGTGCAGCAGGGACCGGCGGGCCGGAACCGGTGTCAAGTGGCCACGCGGGCGGGCTTGTTCGTTCTCAGCAGAATTTTTCGCGCCGGTCCGAGGCGGGATCGTGATCAGTCCGTGCGCGAGACCATCCCCCGCCCGGGGCAGTGGTGGGACACTGCGGGCATGACGACAGTGGCGGCCGGGGCCGGCGGCGGCAGCCCGCGGCGGTTCCGGGCGGTGTCCCATCTGCGGCACGTCGGTGCGCCTCTCTTTGGCAGTGACGTGCGTCTCACCTTGACCTCCGGCCGGATCCCGTCCGCGCCGGACGGCGCGGTGGGCGCACCCGGCCGGCTCCCCGCCGCCCGCCGGTGGCGGTGCTAGTGGCACTGCTGGACGAGGTGCGCTGGCTCCCGGGCGCCGCACGCCTGATCGACCTCGCGCGCGCCGGGACGGCGCAGTGGAAGAGCGAATCGACCGCTCTCGTGACGCTGGTGTCGGTGCGTGCGCACGGCGTCACGGCGCCCGCCCAGGACGACGCCGCGGTGGCGGCGAGGTCGCCGGAGACGGTCGCGGACGCGGTCGCCAGGCTGTCCGAGGGGCGGCTGACGGCGGTGGCCGCCGACGGCGCGTGGACGGCCGCCGCACTCGAGGCGATCCTGTCCGGGGTGCCCGAGCTGGACGCGGCGGTGGTGGCCGTCGTGGACACCGCGGACCTGGGCGCGCCCGACACCCCGGACCGCGCCCTGCGCGACTACCTCGACGGCGGCCTGCCCCCGTTCTGGAGTTTCCCTTGCCGGGCCCGGAAATTCGTGTTCCTCGCCGGAACGATCACCGGTCCCGGTGGGACACTTCTGGCCATTGTGGACACCGAGCGCGGGGTTGGCCGCGACGGCGTGCACCTGCAACTCCTGGACCGGGTCGTGGCCGCGTTGCGCGGGCTGCTGCTGGTGGTCCCGGCCGGGGACGCGGCCGCGGCCCGGGCGCTGGTGGCCAGGGCCGGGTTCAGCGCCTGACCGCGAGCCGGGAATGCCGGCGGCCATAGGCGAAGTAGATGACCAGGCCGATCACAAGCCAGACGGCGAACCGGATCCAGGTCATGACGCTGAGGTTCAGCATCAGGTAAAGGCACGCCAGCGCGGCGACGACCGGCAGCACCGGGGACAGCGGAACCGTGAACGGCCGGGTGAGGTCCGGTCGCTTGCGGCGCAGCACGGGCACCGCGATCGCGACGATCACCATCGCGGACAGCGCGCCGATGCTGACCATGTCGGACAGCTCGGTGATCGGCACGAACGCCGCGAGCACGGCGATCAGCACCGCGCCGCCGATCGTCATCCGGTGCGGGGTGCCCCAGCGCGGATGCGTGGTGCCGATCGGCTTCGGCAGCAGCCCGTCCCGGCCCATCGCGAAGCCGATGCGGCCGATGGTGACCAGCTCGACCATCATCACCGAGGTCAGGCCGGTGATCGCGCCGAGCGAGATGAGGGCGCTGATCCAGTGCTGGCCGACCGAGTCGAACGCGGCGGCGAGCGGGGCGCCGGTGTCGATGTCGGTGAACGGCACCATCCCCGTCAGCACCAGCGAAACACCGATGTAGAGCAGCGCGCACAAGCCGAGCGCGCCCAGGATGCCGACGCGCAGGTCCTTGCGCGGGTTGCGGGTCTCCTCGCCGAGGTTGGCCAGCGCCTCGAACCCGGTGTAGGCGAAGAACACGATCGCCGCGGCGGACAGCACACCGCCGATGCCGTAGATGGACTGTTCGAGCCCGAGCCCGGCCTGCACCACCGGCTGGTGCAGCACGTTCGACTCGCCACCGCTGGACTGGACCGGCGGGACGAACGGGGTCAGGTTGGCCCCCTTGATGAAGAACACCCCGACGGCGACGATCAGGACGCACACCGCGACCTTGACCAGCACCAGCAGGTTCGTCACCCGGGCCGACTCGCGGATGCCGAGGACGGCGACGACGGTGAGGACCGCGATGATCACCACGGCACCGACGTTCACGGTCGCTTTTTCGCCGAACCAGTCCTGTGGCAGGCCGAGCAGGTTCGCCAGGTATCCCGACCAGCTGCGGGACACCACGGCCGCGCCCAGGGCGAACTCGAGGAGCAGGTCCCAGCCGATGATCCAGGCGAACACCTCGCCCAGGGTCGCGAAGGCGTAGGTGTAAGCGCTGCCCGCGGTCGGCACGCAGGACGCCAGCTCCGCGTAGCAGAGGGCGGCGAGCCCGGCGACCACGGCGCCGATCACGAACGACAGGGTCACGGCCGGGTCCGGCGTGCGTCTTGGCCTCCACCCCGGCGAGCGTGAAGATCCCGGTGCCGATGATGATGCCGACTCCGAAGCCCACCAGATCACGGGCGCGCAGACGGCGCTTCAGTTCACCGGACTCCTGCCGGGCGAGGATGTCGTTGACGTCGAGCGTTCGGGTGATGCCCATGCGGGAACGTTAGAAGATCACCGCGCGGGCCGCAGCACTGCGTTCCGCAGCTGTGCGGTGCGTGCCCTGGGGATCGCCGCGCCCACGTGCACGAGAAAGAGCCCGGGCCGCCGTGGTGGCGGCCCGGGCTCTGCCGGCTCGTCTCAGTCCAGGTAGTCCCGCAGGACCTGCGACCGCGAGGGGTGGCGCAGCTTGGACATGGTCTTCGATTCGATCTGACGGATGCGCTCGCGCGTCACGCCGTAGACCTGGCCGATTTCATCTAAAGTCCGCGGCTGGCCGTCGGTCAGACCGAAGCGCAGCCGGACCACGCCGGCTTCCCGCTCGGACAGCGTCTGCAGCACCGACTGGAGCTGGTCCTGCAGCAGCGTGAACGACACCGCGTCGACGGCGACGACCGCCTCGGAGTCCTCGATGAAGTCACCGAGCTGCGAGTCGCCCTCGTCGCCGATCGTCTGGTCCAGCGAGATCGGCTCGCGGGCGTACTGCTGGATCTCCAGGACCTTCTCCGGAGAGATGTCCATCTCCTTCGCGAGCTCCTCGGGGGTGGGCTCGCGGCCGAGGTCCTGCAGCAGCTCACGCTGGATGCGGCCGAGCTTGTTGATCACCTCGACCATGTGCACCGGGATGCGGATGGTGCGGGCCTGGTCGGCCATGGCGCGGGTGATCGCCTGCCGGATCCACCAGGTGGCGTAGGTGGAGAACTTGTAGCCCTTGGTGTAGTCGAACTTCTCGACGGCACGGATCAGGCCCAGGTTCCCCTCCTGGATCAGGTCCAGGAACGCCATGCCGCGGCCGGTGTAGCGCTTGGCCAGCGAGACGACCAGCCGGAGGTTCGCCTCCAGCAGGTGGTTCTTGGCGCGCTCCCCGTCCCGGATGATCCAGCGCAGGTCACGCCGCATCTGGGTGGCGAGCTTCTCGCCCTCCTCCTCGGCGATGCGCAACCGCTCCGCCGCGTACAGGCCGGCCTCGATCCGCTTGGCGAGCTCGACCTCCTCCTCGGCGTTGAGCAGCGCGACCTTGCCGATCTGCTTCAGGTAGGCGCGCACCGAGTCCGCGGAGGCGGTGAGCTCGGCGTCCTTGCGGGCCTGCCGCAGCGCCTCCGACTCCTCCTCGTCCCAGACGAAGTCGCGGTCGGTGGACTTGCCACCGGACTTGCTCGGCGCCTTCCCGTCGGGCTCTTCCTCGTCGAGGTCCTCGGCCTCGTCGGTGACGGTCGCGTCGACGACGTCGACCTCCACCTCGCTCTCCAGCTCGGCGAGATCGGCGTCGAGGTCGACGTCCTCCATGTCCTCGCCGCCAGGGCCGTCGGGCTCCCCGTCCTCGGTCTTGCCGGCCTTGCGCGCCGTGCGGCCCTTGGCCGGGGCCTTCTTCGGGCCCTTGCCCGCGGCCGGCTTGCGGCCGGTCGCCTTCTTCGTGGCGCCGGAGCCCTGAGCCTCGGCCTCGGTCACGTTCTCACGGCCCGCGTCGGGTTCCGCGCTCACGTCGGCGGCGCTCGTTGTCTTCGTGCCGCTTCGGGTAGCGGTTTTTGCGGCTGCCACGTACGCCCTTTCGCAGCGGTCGATCACGGCGAGCCGGGGGTGGTGCGTCCCGGCTGCCTCAGATTCGGGGAACGTCCCGCGGCCTGCGGTTTTGTCCTCCGCGACCGTGGGCCGTGTTCCATTGTAACGACGATACGCCGGTGCGTTGCGGCCGATCACCGTTCAATCCCGCGGCGGGTGCGCCGCTCAGTGCTCCAGGCCCTCGGCCGCCGCCAGCGCCGCGCCCACGATCCCGGCGTTGTTCTGCAGCGATGCCGCCAGGACCGGCGTCCTGATGTCCAGCAGCGGCACCCACTTCTCGGCCTTCTTGCTGACGCCGCCGCCCACGATGAACAGATCGGGCCAGATGAGGTTCTCCAGCACGGACAGGTAACGGTTCACGCGCTTGGCCCACTGCGGGTAGGACAGGCCCTCGTTGTCCTTGACCGAGGCGGCCGCCTTCTTCTCGGCGTCGTGCCCGTCGACCTCGACGTGACCGAACTCGGTGTTCGGCATCAGTGCGCCGTGCTGGAACAGGGCGCTGCCGATGCCGGTGCCGAACGTCAGCAGCGTGGTGACACCCCGGCGGGCCACCGGGTCGCCGTAGCGGATCTCGGCCATGCCGGCCGCATCGGCGTCGTTGAGCATCGCGATGTCGTCCTCGCGGCGGTCCAGCCGCTTGGCGAACAGCGCGTCCGCGTCGGTGCCGATCCAGCTGGGGTCGATGTTCGCCGCGGTGTGCGCGACACCCTTCTTGACCACCGCCGGCAGCGTGATGCCGACCGGGCCGTCCCAGCCGAAGTGGGCGACGATCCGGGTCACCACGTCGGCGACCGCGTCCGGGGTCGCCGGACGCGGCGTGTCGATCCGGAACCGGTCGCCGATCAGCGCGCCCTTCTCCAGGTCGACAAGGGCGCCCTTGATACCGCTGCCGCCGATGTCGATGCCGAAACCGCGGGTCGCCGTCATTGGCGCCGTCCCTTCTCGCTCGATTCAGAAACCTGTGCCGGAGACTTTAACCGGGTGTGGTCCCATGGTGGACGTGGGAGTTGCCGAAACGGAGTTGAAGGACGTCGCCGTCCAGGTCGCGGCCGAGGCCGCGGAGCTGGTCCGCCGGGCCCGTGAGGCCATGGTCGCAGGTGAGGCGGTCCGGGTCGAGACCAAGACGACGGACACGGACGTGGTCACCGCGGTCGACCACGCGGCCGAACGGCTGGTGCGGGACCGGCTGGCCGAGCTGCGGCCGGGGGACCACGTGCTGGGTGAGGAGGCCGGTGGCTCGCCCGGCGACGGCGTCACGTGGGTGGTCGACCCGATCGACGGCACCGTCAACTTCCTCTACGGCGCGCCCCTGTTCGCCGTGTCGCTGGCCGCGCAGGTGGACGGGGTATCCGTGGCCGGGGCGGTCGTGGAACCGGTCAGCGGGCGCCACTGGACGGCCGTGCGGGGCCAGGGCGCGTGGCTCGACGGGCGGCGGCTGGCGGTCTCGTCGCCGTCGCGGCTGGAGCTGAGCCTGGTCGGCACCGGGTTCGCCTACCGGGCCGACCGGCGTGCCCGGCAGGCCCGGTTCGTGTCCGGGCTGCTGACCCGGGTGCGGGACGTGCGGCGGGCGGGGGTGGCGTCGCTGGACCTGTGCGCCGTGGCGGCCGGCTGGCTGGACGCCTACGTCGAGCACGGTCTGCACCGGTGGGACTGGGCCGCGGGCGCGCTGGTCGCGGAAGAGGCGGGTGCGGTGGTGCACCTGCCCGGTGCGGACCCGGCCCTCGGCGCGGACGCCACCTTCGCGGCCGCCCCCTCGATCGCCGGGGCGCTCTACGACGCCGTGCTGGAGTGCGGCATCGGGGAGGTGTAGCGCGGGCGGCTCGCGGTCAGCAGGTGCCGGGACGGGCGGCGTGCAGCAAGGCGTCGTCGAGGAGCGGCGGGCTCGCGGTGGACTGTTCGCCACCGCTGTCGTCGTGCTGCGCCGACCACGTCTGCAGCTGGGTGAGGATCTGGCGCGCCGCCTGGGTCGGCACGACGTCGCCGAAGGCGCTGCCGATCGCCAGGTCCACGCTGGCGTCGTCCCGGTTGTCCCGCACCAGTTCGACGCACGGCACGACCAGACTGAGCGTGCGCGCCGCCGAGCTGCCGTTGTCGCCGAAGCGCAACTGGCCGCGGCAGCGCGCCTCACCGTCCGCGTAGGCGGGGTCGTTCTCCGGGGACGCGATCTGCGTGAAACCCAGCTGCCGCAGGCTTTCCGTGCTGATCGCCGCCTGCCCGCGCTTCCCGCTGGCGTTGAGCACCTTCACGGCGATGCGGTCGGGCGGGATCGGAGCGGTGCCGTCCAGCGCGGTGTAGCTCAGGTTCGTGTACGTCACCCCGGGCGGGGCCGTGGGCGGCGGATCGCACCGCAGTACCTGGTCGATGTCCTGTTTGCTGGTGATCGCGCGCACCCAGATGAACATCGCGACCAGGCCCAGCACCCCGATCACGATCAACGCGGGCAGCGGACGATGCTTGCGGTACGCCCGCGATCTCCGCGTGCCGTGACCGATCCCCGACGACACCTGCCCCACCCCTTCGATCGAAGACCCCGCTTGCCCGGACCGTCGTTCCTGATCAGCGTAGGCGTTACAGTGCACCAGCCTGATCACCCGGTCGAAGGCGGGGTCCGTGTCGCACGGTCCCACGAACCCTCCCCGGCCGCGTTCCCCCTGCTGGGTGACGTGCGTCCTGCTTCGAATGACACTCTGCGCGCCCGGGTAAGGCGTGAGCTACCCTCTGCGGGCTCCGCCCGTGGATCAGGTACCGACAACACGTTGCTGAAGAGAGACCTGGCTCACTACGGCGGCGGGCACAAACAGGGGCGCTGGAGCGTTGTCCAGCGGCACGACGGCATGCGAACAGCGTGCTTGAACAGTGATGACGAAGCTGATCGCAGGGGTGAGGGACAATGGCGACCGACTACGACGCTCCGCGCCGCAGCGAAGCCGACGAGCTCGCCGAGGACTCGTTGGAGGAGCTGAAGGCTCGCCGGAACGAGAACCAGTCCGGCGTGGTGGACGTGGACGAGGACGCGAGCGCGGAGAACTTCGAGCTTCCGGGCGCGGACCTGTCCGGACTGTCGGGTGAGGACCTGACGGTGAAGGTGGTGCCGAAGCAGGCGGACGAGTTCACCTGCTCCGTGTGCTTCCTCGTGCACCACCGCAGCAGGCTGGCGGAGGAGCACAACGGGCAGATGATCTGCCGCGATTGCGCGTGACACCGCGGACGGCCGGGCTACTTCGCTGAACGGAGCAGCTCGGCCAGCGCCTCCGGCCTGCGGGTGCTGAACACCCAGTAGGGGGTGGGATCCGCAGGATCGGCCAGGTGCACGCGCAGCAGCGAACCGACCCAGCCGCGATGCAACACGTGTGCGGCGGGGTCGAGTTCCGGCCCCATCGCCTTCCGCTTCCGATCCTTGCCGATGACCTCGACCGCACCGACGAACCGCAACGGCAGATGCGCGTCCCCGACCCACAGCTCGTCGCCGGTCACCCGGATCCGGGCCCGGCCCATCGCCACCAGCCACGCCGCCATCAGGGGGATCAGCACCGCGAACGGCAGCCACAACGGCACCACCGGGTAGCCGAGGTGGATCTCGTACGCCAGCAGCCCCGCGCCCACCAGGGGCGCCGGCCAGCCCCACCACGACACGTAGAGCCGTTCGGAATACCGCGTCCCGCCGGCGTCGGCAGCCGTCTCGCTCACCGCACCGGCCGTGCTCGCGTGGTCACCCATGCCCTAAGGGTAGTCTCGCCGCCCGTGTCCCCCGTACAGGTCCTGCTCTCCCGGCTCGATCCGGGCATCCCGTTACCCTCCTACGCCCGGGCCGGCGACGCCGGCGCCGACCTCGTGACGACCACCGACGTCGTCCTCGAGCCCGGTCGGCGCGTGCTGGTGGGGACCGGGATCGCGATCGCGCTGCCGCCGGGGTACGCCGGGTTCGTGCACCCGCGGTCCGGGCTGGCCGCGCGCACCGGGCTGTCCGTGGTGAACGCGCCGGGCACCATCGACGCGGGCTACCGCGGGGAGATCAAGGTGTGCCTGGTCAACCACGACCCGGACGAGCCGATCCGGCTCTCCCGCGGTGACCGGATCGCGCAGCTGGTGATCCAGCGCGTGGAGACGGCCGCGTTCGTGGAGGTCGCGGAGCTGCCGGCGAGCGAACGCGGGGCGGGTGGCTACGGCTCGACCGGCGGGCATGCGACGCTGAGCGGAAACACCGGGCAAGGAACGAGGAAGTAGTGGGCATCTTCGGACGCAAGAAGCGGGGCCGGCACGCGATGGCCGGGCCCGACGACTCCTGGGAAGAGGATGTCGCCGAGGAGCCGGAGGACGAGCCGGAGCCGGAGCCGGCCGCCACGGACGGACCGTTCGACATCGCGGACGCGCCCGAGGACGACCGGCCGCGGATCGACCTGGGCTCGGTGCGCGTCCCGGTGCCCGACGGCACCCAGGTGCAGGTCGAAATGGACCCGCAGGCCGGCGGTGTCCGGGCGGTGCACGTGGTGACCGCGCACGGGCAGGTCACCGTGAGCGCCTACGCCGCGCCGCGGTCCGGCGGCTTGTGGCGCGAGGTGGTCGCGGAGCTGACCGAGCAGCTGCGCAACGACGGCGCCCGGGTGGCGCCCGGCCAGGGTGAGTGGGGCCCCGAGCTGTCCGCCTTGATCGGGGACGTCGCGCTGCGGTTCGTCGGCATCGACGGCCCGCGCTGGATGCTGCGGGGCGTGATCGCGGGGCCGCAGTCGATGGCCGCGGAGGCGCCCGCGGTGCTGCGGGACATCGTGCGCGGCACGATCGTCGACCGCGGCGACGCGCCGATGCCGGTGCGCACCCCGCTGCCCATCACGCTGCCCGACGCCGTCGTCGAGCACATCGCGCAACAGCAGGCCCAGCAGTAGGTGGGGCCAGCCCCACGGTGAGCGCGGCGGCGCGCACCAGTGTGCGCGGTCCGGCGGTGCCGGAAGCTCTTGATCATGTTGCTGATCGAGCGCCCGGTGCGGCTGCACCGCCCCCTGATGGTCGTCACCGTCGCGATGACGGTTCTCGCCGCGGTCGCCGTGGTGGGCCTGTTCACCGATCCCCGCGAACTCGTCGGCGGTCCGATCTGGAGCAAGGCGGCGAAGTTCGCGGTCTCGATCGCCGTGTACACGGCCACGCTGGCCGGGATGCTGTCCCTGTTGCCGAAAGCCCGCCGCTGGGGCTGGTGGATGGGCACCGTGGTGGCGGCCTGCCTGGTGGTCGAGATGGCGCTGATCATCGGGCAGACGATCGTCCGCGGCAGGCGGCTGCACTTCAACTTCGCCACCGCGTCCGACCGGTTCATCCACAACCAGATGGCGACGGCGATCTACCTGCTGTGGGCGGCGACCCTCGTGGTGGCGGTGCTGCTGTCGTGCCAGCGCCTGCCGGACCGGCCGCAGGCGACGGCGGTGCGTGCCGGGCTCTTCCTGGCGCTGACCGGAATGGCGCTGGGCATGCTGATGTTCGCCCCGACTCCGGAGCAGCGGGCCGTGCTGGACGCCGGTGGCAAGCCCGCGGTCGTGGGTTCGCACAGCATCGGCGCGCCCGAGGACGGTCCGGGGCTGCCGCTGACCGGATGGAGCACGGCCGGCGGTGACCTGCGGATCGCGCATTTCGCCGGCCTGCACGCGCTGCAATTGCTGCCCTTGCTGGCCTTCGGTCTCGCAGCGCTGTCCCGGCGGGTGCCGGTGCTGCGCCCGCCGCTCGTGCGCCGGCGGCTGATCCGGATCGCGGCGCTCGAGTACCTCGGCCTGATCGCCGTGCTGACCTGGCAAGCCCTCCGGGGTCAGCCGCTGCTGCGGCCGGACGGTGCGACGCTGCTGGCGGTGGGCGCGCTGGTCGTCACCGCGGTGGGTGCCGGCGCCCTGGCGCTGCGCCGGTCACCCGGCCGCCCGCAGCCAAGCCAGTAGCGCGGCCCGGCCCAGGGACTCGCGGTCGGCGCCCAGGGCGGCGAGCGTCGTCTCGACCACCGCGGCGCGCGGCAGCGCGGCCGCCCACGCGTGCGCGACCCCGGCCGGGTGCACCGGATCGTCGGTGCAGGCCGCGATGCCGACCGGCACCTCGATCGAGGCCAGCTCGTCCGGCGTCGGCGCCGGGTGGGCGGCCGCGGCGCGCAGGCCGGCCGCCAGGCCGTCCCCGTGCCGCTGCCACGCCCGCGTCAGCTCGCCGGCGAGCCAGGGCGCGACCCCGGCCGTGGCGAGCCGCAGCGCGCCCGCCACACCGTGCCGGGTCACCAGATCGGCAGAGGCCCGCGCGGCGAGCGACGCCGGTGCGTCATCCGGATCCCCGCACCAGGCCGGCATCGCGAGCAGCAGCCCGGCGCACCGGCCGGGGTGGCGCACCGCCCACTCGGCCGCCAGGTGCGCACCCAGCGAGATGCCCCCGGCGAGCACCGGGCCACCGCTGGCCGCCGCGTCCAGCGCCGTGAGCAGACCCACGGTGACGGCCGCGCCGCGCGGCGGTGCGAGAGCATGTGTGCGTATGCCGAACGCATCCAGTGGACCTGCGAAAACACTCCGCACGAAGACCTCGTCCGACCCGGTTCCCGGTAGCAGGACGGCGGCCGGTTGCGGCATTGCGGACGTCACGTTGCGATCTTGCCGCAAAGCCGCTGTGCTGGCCCCCGCGAGGTTACGCTGGACGACGTACGGGCCGATCGAGTCGGGGGCCCCGGAACAGGAGCAGACGCCTATGTCCGCCAAAGACGGCGGCTATTTCAGCCGGCTGGTACGCAAGCTGACCAGCGATGTCGAAGAGCTCGACGCTGATGATCTGTCCGAGAAGTCCGAGGCGGGCGGGGCGCGCCGGGCCTGCGACTGCCGGTCGGGCGAAGAGGTGACCGTCCTGGGCCGGTTGCGCAGCGTGGAGCTGTGTCCCACGAAAGAGGCGGCGACACTGCGGGCCGAGTTGTTCGACGGCACGGAGGGCGTCACGCTAGTGTGGCTGGGACGGCGCCGCATCCCCGGTATCGAGCCGGGCCGGACCATCAAGGTCCGGGGCCGCCTGGCCGAGCGAGACGGCCAGAAGGTGCTGTACAACCCGTTCTACGAGCTGCAGACGACTTCCTGAATTGGTAACCGCGTGACTGAACCTGTCCGTCCAGGCGAGAAGACCGACGTGCGCCCCGGCGAGGCCGGCGCCGAGCCCGGGCGGGCGGGTGATCAACCCCAGCCCACGATGCTGGAGCAGATGGGCGGCGTCGCCGGGCTGGTCTACTCGTCGGTGCCGATCGTCGTGTTCGTGCTCGCGAACTCGGTCTTCGGGCTCACCGCCGGGATCTGGAGCGCGGTCGGCAGCGCCGCGCTGATCACCGTCGTGCGCCTGGTGCGCCGCGAGTCGCTGCAACCGGCGATCTCCGGCCTGTTCGGCGTCGCGATCGGGGCGTTCATCGCCTACCGCACCGGGTCGGCGAAGGGTTTCTTCCTGTTCGGGATCTGGGCGAGCCTGGTCTACTGCGGCGTGTTCGTGCTGTCGGTGGTGGTGCGCTGGCCGCTGTCCGGCGTCATCTGGAGCTTCCTCAACGGCACCGGCACCGCCTGGCGCCGGGACAAGCCGTCCCGCTTCGGCTACGACATCGCCACGCTCGCGCTGGCGGCGGTGTTCGGTGCGCGGTTCGTCGTGCAGCGGTGGCTCTACGACGCCAATCACACCGGCTGGCTCGCGTTCGCCAAGATCGCGATGGGCTGGCCGCTGTACGGACTGGCGCTGCTGGTCGTCGTGTGGGCCGTTCGCCGCTCCGACAAGCGCCTCAAGGCCCTCGAAGACGCCCGCGCCGCGGCGGAGGCGGACACCGAGGCCCGCCTCCGGATGAAGTACGACAGCCCGCCGCAGGAAGCCTAGGGGCGCTCCCCGGCCGTCTGCCGGATGCCGCTCACCAGCCAGTCCAGGCCCTGGCGGAAGTTGTCCCGCATCTGTGCGGTGCCCGGCCGTCGCTCGGTGCCGGTGCCCTCCGGCAGGTGGCTGGCGAACGCGGCGAAGCCGATCGTGTAGACGATCAGCACCCGCAACGCCTCGGGCACGGCCGGTTCCGCGACGTGCGCCCGGCGCAGCAGCGCTGCGGTGACCTCCCCGAGACGGTGTGCGTGGGGGCCGTGCGCGCCCTGCCGGCTGAGGTAGAGCGGCACGAGCCCGGGGTGGGCCAGGAGCACGGTGTAGGTCGAGGCCAGCAGTGCGTGCAGGCCGGCGGCCGGATCGGCGACGTCGTCCGGGGGTACCGCGACCTCGGCGAGCACGTCGTCGAGCAGTTCGTCGAGCAGGGCCGTCTTGTTCGCCACATGGCTGTAGAGAGCGTTCGGTGCCACGTCCAGCCGGGCGGCCAGCGCGCGCATCGACAGGCCGGGCAGGCCTCGCTCGGCGAGCAGATCCCGAGCGGCCCGCAGCACCGTCGCTCGGGTGAGGCCGGCCCGCTGGCCGGGAGCACGTCCACGTTCCACGCGCTTACTGTACGCTGTCCAGTATTGAACTGGACGGTGTACAGCTGAGGGGCGGACGATGGGCGGCATCCCTGGACTGGACGAGCGGACCGTGTCGGCCGCCGGAGTGGATGTGCACGTGGCAGAAGGCGGTGCCGGTCATCCGGTGCTGCTGCTCCACGGCTTCCCCCAGACCCACCTGGCGTGGCGGCACGTGGCCCCGTCACTGGCCGAGGACTTCCGGGTGGTGTGCGCGGATCTGCCCGGCTACGGCGCCAGCTCCCCGCCGGCGGGGGAGGACAGTCCCGCCGCCTACGCCAAGCGGGAGACGGCCGCGACGATGGTCGCACTGATGCGTGAACTCGGGCACGAACGCTTCAGCGTCGTCGGCCACGACCGGGGAGCCCTCGTCGCCTTCCGCGCCGCGCTCGACCACCCCGGGGTCGTCGAGAACCTCGCGGTGCTCGACGTGATCCCCACGGTCGACAACTGGGCCGCGCTGCACGGCGCCGGTGGCGTGTTCGCGTTCCACCTGTACCTGCTGGCCCAGCCCACCGACCTGCCGGAACGGATGGTCGGCGCGGACCCGGACGCGTTCTTCGGGCATTTCCTGGACGGCTGGACGTCCGAGCCGGACGCGATCCCCGCCGACGTCCGGTCCGCCTACCTGAGCGCCTCACGCGCACCCGGGAGCATCCACGCGATCTGCCAGGACTACCGCGCCAGCGCGTTCGTCGACGCCGCGCACGACGAGGCGGACCGCGACGCCGGACGACGGCTGACGATGCCCGTCCTGGCGATGTGGCAGGACCCCGGGGACTTCGTCCTGCCGTTCGATCCGCGGCAGGTGTGGGCGAGCTGGGCGCCGGATCTGCGCACCCGGGTGCTGCCCTCTGGCCACTTCCTGCCCGAGGAGCGCCCGGCCGAGGTCACCGCCGCGATCCGGGAACTCCTCGCCCGGTCCTAGTAGCCCAGGGCCTTGCGGATGTCGTTCTCCACCTCGGCGTTGGCCACGAACAGCAGCTCGTCACCCGGCTCCAGCGGGTCCTCCGGCTGCGGCACGATCACGCGGTCACCGCGCAGGATCGTCACCAGCGCGGCATCCCGCGGCAACGCCAGATCGCTCACCGGGCGGCCGGCCAGCGGCGTCTGCTCCGGGAGGGTCAGCTCGACCAGGTTGGCCTGCCCCTGCCGGAACGTCAGCAGCCGCACCAGGTCGCCGACGCTGACCGCCTCCTCGACCATCGCCGCGAGGATCCGCGGGGTGGACACCGCGACATCCACGCCCCACGCGTCGGTGTAGAGCCACTCGTTGGCCGGGTTGTTCACCCGCGCCACCACGCGGCGCACCGCGAACTCGGTCTTCGCCAGCAGCGACACGACCAGGTTCACCTTGTCGTCGCCCGTCGCGGCGATCACCACGTCGCAGCGCTCGATGCCGGATTCCTCCAGCGTGGAGACCTCGCACGCGTCGCCCAGCACCCAGTCGGCCTGCTCGACGCTGTCCGGCTCGAACTGCCCGGCCTGCCGCTCGATCAGCATGACCTGGTGGCCGCCGTCGATCAGCTCCTTGGCGATCGACCGGCCCACCGCGCCGGCCCCCGCGATCGCGACCCGCATCAGCTCTCCTCCTCCGGCGCGCGCGCCGCAATGCTCGTCACGTCGCCGACCGTGCCGGACTTCGCCGCCACGTACACCAGATCATCCGCCTGCAGCACCGTCTTGGAATCGGGCAGCACGGGCGTGCCGAAGCGCATCACGAACGCCACCCGCGCCCCGGTCGCCTCCTGCAGCTCGCTGACGCTGCGGCCGACCCAGTCCTCGTGCAACGGAAGTTGCAGCACCGCGACGTTGCCGCTGGGGTCCCGCCACGCCGACGCCACCCCGTCGGGCAGCAGCGTGCGCAGGAACCGGTCCGTCGTCCACGGCACGGTCGCCACGGTGGGGATGCCCAGCCGCTCGTAGACCGCCGCCCGCTTCGGGTCGTAGATGCGGGCCACGACGTGCTCGACGCCGAAGTTCTCCCGGGCCACCCGGGCGGAGATGATGTTCGAGTTGTCGCCGCTGGACACCGCGGCGAAGGCGCCGGCCCGCTCGATGCCCGCGTCGATCAGCACCTGCCGGTCGAAGCCCATACCCAGCACCTGCCGGCCCTGGAAATCGCTGCCGAGGCGCCGGAACGCCTCCTGCGCCTTGTCGATCACCGCGACCTCGTGACCGAGGCGCTCCAGGGCCGCGGCCAGGGACGCGCCCACCCGGCCGCACCCCATGATCACCACGTGCACGTCCTGCCTCCTGTGTGTCACCCGAACGGCGGCTACCCGGTAGATGCCGTCGCAGAACCTACCTTGTCCGGCCGCCTCGCGGACCCGCCCGTACCCTTCTGACGTGTCGAAGATTGCGACCGCCACCAAACGGCTGCTCGTTGGCCGTCCGTTCCGGAGCGACCGGCTGTCCCACACCCTGCTCCCGAAGCGGATCGCGCTGCCGATCTTCGCGTCGGATGCCCTCTCCAGCGTGGCGTACGCGCCCGAGGAGATCTTCCTGACGCTGAGCGTCGCGGGGTTGTCGGCCTACGCGTACTCGCCGTGGATCGGCATCGCCGTCGCGGTGGTCATGCTGGTCGTGGTGGCCTCCTACCGCCAGAACGTGCACGCCTACCCCAGCGGCGGCGGGGACTACGAGGTCGCCAGCACCAACCTCGGCGGCAGATTCGGCCTGACCGTGGCCAGCGCGCTGCTGGTCGACTACGTGCTGACCGTGGCCGTGTCCACCTCCTCCGGCGTGGCCAACATCGGCTCGGCCGTCCCGTTCGTCGCCGAGCACAAGGTGTTCAGCGCGATCCTGATCGTCATCGTGCTGACCTCGATCAACCTGCGCGGGGTGCGGGAGTCCGGCAAGGCGTTCGCGATCCCGACCTACGGGTTCATCATCGGCATCCTCGGCATGGTGCTGTGGGGCCTGTTCGAGGCGGTCCGCGGCACCCCGATGCGGGCGGAGAGCGCGGGGTTCCAGCTGCACGCCGAGGCGTCCTTCGCCGGGTTCGCGTTCGTGTTCCTCATCCTGCGCTCGTTCTCCTCCGGCGCCGCGGCGCTGACCGGGGTCGAGGCGATCAGCAACGGCGTGCCCGCGTTCCGCAAGCCGAAGTCGAAGAACGCGGCCACCACGCTGCTGATGATGGGGGTGCTCGCGGTGACGATGCTGCTCGGCATCATCACGCTGGCGATCCTCACCGACGTCAAGTTCGCGGAGGACCCGGCGACGCAGCTGAGCGGCACGCCGGCGGGTTACCAGCAGAAGACGATCGTCACCCAGATCGCGAAGGCCGTGTTCCCGCACTTCTCGCCGGCCTTCTACTACATCTCGTTCAGCACCGGCATCATCCTGCTGCTCGCCGCGAACACCGCGTTCAACGGCTTCCCGGTGCTCGCCTCGATCCTCGCGCAGGACCGGTACCTGCCGCGCCAGCTGCACACCCGCGGCGACCGGCTGACCTTCTCCAACGGCATCCTGTTCCTCGCCGCGTTCGCACTGGTCCTGATCATCGCGTTCGACGCCGAGGTCACCAAGCTGATCCAGCTCTACATCGTGGGCGTGTTCGTGTCGTTCACGGTGAGCCAGACCGGCATGCTGCGGCACTGGCACCGGCTGCTGTCCCGGGAGACCGACCCGGCTGCCCGGCGGCGCATGCGGCGGTCCCAGACGGTCAACGCGATCGGCCTGACCATGACCGGCGCCGTGCTGATCATCGTCCTGATCACCAAGTTCCTGCTCGGCGCGTGGATCGCCATCGCCGCCATGGTGGCGATCTACCTGCTGATGACCGCGATCCGCAAGCACTACGACCGGGTCTCGGAGGAACTGGCCACGCTCGACGACAGCAATCCCACCGTGCTGCCCTCGCGCAACCACGCGATCGTGCTGATCTCCAAACTGCACCTGCCGACCCTGCGCGCCCTCGCCTACGCGAAGGCGATGCGGCCGGACGTGCTGGAGGCGGTGACGGTGAACGTGGACGACGCCGAGACGCGCCAGCTCACCGCCGACTGGGAGGCCAAGGGGTTCAAGGTCCCGCTGAAGGTCGTCGAGTCGCCCTACCGCGAGATCACCCGGCCGGTGCTGGACTACGTCAAGCGCGTGCGCGGCGACAACCCGCGGGACGTGGTCACCGTGCTGATCCCGGAGTACGTGGTCGGGCGCTGGTGGGAGCAGCTGCTGCACAACCAGAGCGCCCTGCGCCTGAAGGGGCGGCTGCTGTTCCAGCCGGGTGTGATGGTCACCAGCGTGCCGTGGCAGCTGCGGTCCTCGGCCAAGGCGCTGCGGCGCGCGGCACGGGCGCGGCCGGTGGCCGGGGACGTCCGCCGCGGCTACTTCGGGGACGGTGCCCGCGCCGGTGCCGGCAAGGACGGCGGACGGTGAGCGGTCCCGACTGGACCGGCCGGGTTCTGGAGCTCGAGGTGGGACCCGTGGCCCACGGCGGGCACTGCGTGGCCCGCGCCGAGGGCCGGGTGGTGTTCGTCCGGCACGCGCTGCCCGGCGAGCGGGTGCGTGCCGCGGTGACCGAGGACAAGGGCGGCTCGTTCTGCCGGGCGGACGCCGTGGAGGTGCTGCTGGCCGCGCCGGAACGGGTGGAGCCACCGTGCCCGCTGGCGGTCCCGGGGCAGTGCGGCGGCTGCGACTGGCAGCACGCGGCGCCGGCGTTCCAGCGTGAGCTCAAGGCCCGGGTGGTGGCCGAGCAGCTGCAGCGGCTCGCTGGATTGGACTGGGCGGTCGAGGTCGAGGCGCTGCCCGGCGGCGTGCTCGGCTGGCGGTCCCGCGTCCGGCTGGTGGCCGGGCCGGACGGCCGGGCCGGGTTGCGCGCGCACCGCAGCCACCGCGTCGTCGCGGTCGGGAAGTGCCCGATCGCGGTGCCGGGAGCGGTGGAACAGGCGGTGGAGCGGCGGTGGCGGCCGGGCACCGAGATCGAGGTGACCAGCGACGGCGACGGACGGGTGCACACGCGTGAGCTGGCGACCGTGCGCGGCAAGCGGAGGGCGCGGCAGCTGACCGGCGGGGAGGCGGTGCAGCACGCCGCCGGGCGCGACTGGCGGTTGCAGGCGCACGGGTTCTGGCAGGTGCACCCGGCGGCGGCGGACACGTTCGCGGCGGTGGTGCGGGAGTGGGCGGCCGCGTCGCCCGGCGCGCTGGCGTGGGACCTGTATGCCGGGGTCGGGCTGTTCGCGTCCGTGCTCGCCGGACAGGTCGGCGCGACGGGGCACGTGGTCGCGGTGGAGTCCGGGCGGCGCGCGGTGCGCGACGGCGAGCGGAACCTCGCCGACCTGCCGCAGGTGAGCTGGCGCGCGGACCGCACCGAACGGGTGCTCCAGTCGCTGTCCGGGCAGCCGGAAGTCGTGGTGCTGGACCCGCCCCGGTCGGGTGCCGGGCGGGAGGTGGTCGAGGCGGTGGCCGCGGCGTCACCGGCGCGTGTCGTCTACGTGGCGTGCGACCCCGCGGCGCTGGCCCGGGACGTGGCCTTCTTCGGAGCCGCCGGTTACCGGCTGGAGCGGCTGCGCGCGTTCGACGCGTTCCCGATGACCCACCACGTGGAGTGCGTGGCGCTGCTCGAACCGGCCGGGAAGGGTGCCTGACCTGCGGTTTTGTCTGTTCGCTTGATGTGCGGTTGGGCGTTACGGGCAATATCTTGCGCTGAAATGACGCTCCTTCTGAGTGCGGCGTCTTGGCGTAAGAGCAGCTACAGCAACCAGGACGGCGGCGCGTGCATCGAGGTCTCCGACGACTTCGCCGCTGTCGCGCCGGTGTGCGACGGCAAGATCCCGTACGGGTCGGTGCTCGTCTTCCCGGCCGGTGGCTGGTCCCGGCCGGGGCGGATGAGCGGAACCTTCGGACAGGTACGCGGGGAGTGGAAAAGCCCATACCTGAGGTCACACCGAGCGGTCCCGCCCCAAGCGGTGCTCGGTGTAGTGGCGTGCGGCGCGGACGCGGTTGCCGCAGCGGTCCGAGCACCAGCGGCGGGCGCCGTGGTTGCGGATGAAGAGACGGGTGCAGCCGGGCGCTCCGCACGTGGACAGACGCGTGCTCGGCGGGCCTGTCAGCAGCTCCATGCCGTCCTCGGCCAGCACGGTGAGGGCCGCGCCGACGGGATCGCCGGCCGGGCGGCACGCCGCCGCCACCGGACCGGCCTCCGCCCAGCGGATCTCGCGGACGGCGGGGGCCGCCGCGAGCGTGCCGTTCAGTGTGGCCAGGGCCGCCGGCGCGGGAGAGCCGCCGTTGAGGTGTGCGTTGAGCAACTCCCGGAGAGAGCCGCGCAGTTCGCGCAGATGATCCAGTTCCCTTGAGCCGACCGGGACCCCTGCGGGGATCAGCCCCCGGTGGTGCAGCCAGGTGGTCGCGCTCTCGGTGTCGCGCAGTCCGTCGTACGGGCCGCTCGGCCGGCTGAACTCGGTGTTGACCAGTGCCAGAGCGCCGTGGCGGTCCTCCCCGGGAGCCTCCAGCAGGGTCGTCGCGGTGGAGGATTCGGCAGCGTCCATGACCTAACGCTAGCACTTGAGCTTTGCCGTGAGGCTGGGATAAGGTCGGTGAGTCCAACGGTGAATTACAAACTCTACCGTTAGACCAAGTGCTCCAGCTTCCGTTGTCGACGAGGGGGATCCCTGTGGGAAAGACAGACAAAGGCCTGACTCTGCGGTTCATCACGCTGGCCATCGGCATGTTCGCCATCGGTACGGACAGCTTTGTGGTGGCCGGCATCCTGCCCAGCGTGGCCAAGGACCTTGACGTCGACGTGCCCACCAGCGCGGAGCTCATCACGGCCTATGCGCTGTCCTACGCCATCCTCTCGCCCGTGGTCGCGGCGGTGGCCGCCCGTGTGCCCCGCCGGCTGCTGCTGATCATCGGCCTGGTGGTGTTCATCGTGGGCAACATCGGCACCGGGCTCGCGCCCGGGTTCGAGGCGGCCCTTGGTTTCCGGGTGGTGGCCGCGCTCGGCGGTGCCATGTTCACGCCGACCGCGGCCGGGGTCGTCGTCGCGCTCGCCGGGCCGGAGCGGCGGGGTACCGCCCTGAGCATCCTGTTCGGCGGATTGAGCGCGGCCACCGCCCTCGGTTCCCCCATCGGCACCGCGATCAGCGGATTCACCGACTGGCGCGGCACCATGGTGTTCGTCGCCGCGGTCGGTCTCCTGGCCGCGGTCGCCATCTCCGTGGCCCTGCCCTCGGTGCCCAGCCCGCCGGCGGTGACGCTGAAGCAGCGCCTGTCGCCTGTCACCGACCCGAGGATCGCCCTGGCGCTGCTGCTGGTCCTGGTCGCGTACAGCGGCTTGTTCATCCTGTACACCTACGTCAGCCAGATTTTCGCTCCGGCCACGGACGGCAGTGGCCGCGCCCTGGCCTGGCTGCTGTTCGCCTGGGGCATCGCGGCCGTCGTCGGCAACATGACCGCGGGGCGCCTGACCGACAAGCTGGGCAACCGCGTCGTGATCAACACGGCCGGCGTCATCGCGGTCGTCGTGTTCGCCACCACCCCGTGGACCAGCCCGCACCTGGCGACCGCCGTTGTCGCCGTGATGCTCTGGGGCGCCTGCGGATGGGCGATGCTCGTCCCGATCCAGCACCGGCTCGCCGGAGTGAACCCCGAGGTCGCGCAGATGTCCATCTCCCTGAGCTCCTCGGCGAACTACGTCGGTGTCTCCCTCGCCCCGGTGATCGGCCGCTTCTTCCTCGACCACGGCGTGGACATGCGCTACCTGGGCATGCCGTCCGCGGCGATCGTCGTTGCGGGCCTGCTGATCGGCGAGGCGGGTTACCTGCTGATCAAGCGGGGGATGCGCCGGGCGCAGGCGGGCGACGGCGACGCTCCGGCCGATGTCCGGGCCGTCACGGCGCGCTGACCGCGCGAACGCGCGGGGGCCCGCACGGACCGTGGCGGCGGTGCCGTGCGGAGCCCCGCGGGGAGCCTGCGGGCGGGAGGTCAGGTGATCCGGCCGCGCGGCGGGGTTCCAGCACTCCCATCAGCCGGCTCACCTCGGCCGTCGCGGACTTGACGGCCAGGACGCAACGGTCACGGGAGGTGAGCCGGTTTGAGCAGGGCGAGCGAGCCCAGCACGGTGCCGTCCCACAGCACGGGCGCGGCGACGGAGTCCCAGCCGCGTGCGCGTTCCTGGAAGCCGATCGCGTATCCCGTGGCCCGAATCTCCGCGGACTGACACCTTCCCGGTGCCGCACCACGTGGAGTGCGTGGCGCTGCTGACGCGGTGAGCGCCCCGGAATTGTCGGACCCCTCCGGCATGATGCCGGGCATGACTTCCTTGCCGAGTTTCGACCGCGCGGCCGCTGCGGTGTCCCGTGTCGTGTCCGCGGTACAGCCCGATCAGTGGGAGCTGCCCACGGCCTGCACGTCGTGGAACGTGCGGGCCGTGTTCGAGCACCTGGTGCACGGCAACCTGCGCACCGCGGCGTGGGCGCGCGGGGAGCCCCCGCCCGAGTCCCCGCCGCCGTGGGACGACGCGCCGGAGGTGTTCGCCCGTTCGCTGTCCGTTCTGCGGGAGGCGCTGGCCGATCCGGGACTGCCCGGGCGGACGGTGCACGTGCCGTTCGGTGACGTGCCGGGCGCGATGCTGGTGCCGATCCGCGTCAACGAGCTGCTGGTGCACGGCTGGGACATTGCCGACGCCACCGGTCAGTCGACTGATCTGGAGCCCGATCTGGCGGAGGAGGCGCTGTCGTCGTGGGCCGCCCGGTTCGGCGACGCGCCACGACCACCGGGCGGTCCGTTCGGGCCGCCGGTGCCGGCGCCCGCGGGAGCGTCCGCGGCCGACCGCCTGGCGGCCTTCCTCGGCCGGCGGTCGGTACGCGCCCCGGATGATGCGGAGACGTTCCGGTAGCGCACCGGCTGCTGTGTCCATTGTGGAGAGTTCCGGCCGTCCGGTGGATCACCGTGCGGGTACTGGGCGGGACGTAGGGGGGAGTGCGTGGGAAAGTCCACTGTGGAAACATTCGCCGTCCTGCTGCGCGATGCGGCGAGGCGCCGGCTGGGTGAGATCGCGGCCCGGGAGCTGGCCGGCCCGCGGTACGACAAGGAGGTGATCGACCGGGCGGCGGAGCTGGCGCTGCGCGAGGTGCTCGCCCGCTTGTGGCGCACCGGCTGGCAGCCGCGCGACGTGCACCAGGTCGCCCGGCGCCGTCTGGACCGGCGGGCGGTGTCCCTGGTCGTGGACGCCATCGCCGGATGCGCGGCGGCAGGGGAGCAGTTCGCCGGGATCGGGGCCGTCGTGTGGTGGGCGGGTGATCGGCCGCTGCTCGGCCAGTGGGCTGCGCGGCACGCGGTGGCGCGGGAGCCGGCGTTGCTGGCGGTCCTGGCGGTCCTGGCGGCGCTGTTGCCGTTGCCGCGGTTGCCGGATCTGCCGGTCGCCGCGGCGGCGCCGGGGGTGGATGAGCGGATGCCGGCCCGGATCCGGGCGTTGCTGGCGAAAGCCGAGTCGACGTCGTTCCCGGAGGAGGCGGAGGCGCTGTCGGCGAAGGCGCAGCAGCTGATGAGCCGGTACTCGTTCGAGCAGGCGCTACTGGATCCGCCGGCGCGGGCCGGTTCGGCGCGGCGGTTCTGGCTGGAGCAGCCGTACCTGGGGCCGAAGTCGTCGCTGGTGACGGCGGTGGCGTCCGCCAATCGGTGCCGGGCCGCGTTCTACGCGGGGCTCGGGTTCGTCGTCTTGGTCGGGCACGAGGTGGACCTCGACCTGGTGGAGCTGCTCTCGACGTCCCTGCTGGTGCAGGCGAACGAGGCGATGCTCGCCGCCGGGACGCGGTCGCGGACGCGGTCGTTCCGGCACGCGTTCCTGCTCGCCTACGCCGGCCGCGTGGGTGAACGGCTGACCGCGGCCGACCGCGCGGCCGGTGAGGAGTTCCCGGACGACCGCCTGCTCCCGATCCTGACCCGGCGCCGGCAGGAGGTGGACACGCTGTTCGGGGAGCTGTTCCCGCGCACCGTTACTCGCAGGACGACCATCAGCAACGGCGACGGCTGGGCAGCGGGCCGAGCGGCCGCGGACCGCGCCCGGCTGACCGTGGAGAGGACAGCCGTGGAGGGACAGTAGGAGAGCTGCGGCAACGCGTCCTTGCCGCCGCGGCAGCGGAAGTACCGGCGCCCCGCCCCGCGAGGCCGACCGCTCGCCGGCCACGTTGCAGACGCAGCACCGGCACCTCGCGACCGAACGCCGGCCACCACCCGGAGGGACCAACTCGCTGCCCGCCACGGCCAACACCCCGCCCGCCGCGGCCAACACGCTGCCTCAAGGGGCCAACACGCTGCCCGGAGCGGCCAACCCACTACCTGGAGCGGCCAACCCACCTGGACGGGCCAACGCGCTGCTGGGACGGGCCAACACGCTGCCGGAAGCGGCCAAAACGGTGTCCGCCGTGGCCAACCCACCAGCCGGAGGGGCGAATGCGTTGCCCGGCGGGGCGGGGCTAACACGCTGCCTGGAGCGACCGACCAACACGGCGCCGGGAGCGGCCAACACGCTGCCCGGAGCGGCCAACACGCTGCCCGGAGCGACCGACACGCTGCCCGGAGGGCGAACGCGGCGGTCGGGAGCGGCCGACACGCCGCCCGGGAGCGGCCAACACGATGCCGGGAGCGGCCAACACGATGCCGGGAGTCGTCAACACGCCGCCCGGAGGGGCCGACACGGCGCCAGCTGTGGCAAACACGCCGGCCGTTGGCGTGTTTGCCGCTCCCGGCGGCGTGTTTGCTGGGTGCGGGGCCGGCGGGGTGGGTGCGGGTCTGGTGGGGTGCGCCACCGCAGGATTCTGTCGGTCGCCGGTCCAGTCGGACGCGCTTCGAGAACCCGCTGCTGCCGGATCGCTGCCCGACCGGGCTGCCGGCCCGCTCCTCGCCGGGCTGCCGGGCCGCTGCCCGGCCGGGCCGCTCCCCGGCCGGGCTGCCGCATCGCCGTCGGGCCGCTGGCGGCCCCTTGACGAATCCGCCCGGGCGCGCCCCGGTACACCCGCAGCAGGCGCTGCGACTCTTGATCGGTACAGTAATCGCCTGGACCGGGTAACGCCACGTCCGGCGGGGGCCGATCTCACCTGATGTCACCGCGTACCCACCCGGTTGGGTCCGGCCGGTGAGACCCCGTTCACACGGTCGGCTGCGCCGGGACTGTACCGGGCCGGCGTCCCGCCGCCGGATCGGTGACCGGGGACGCGCGCGGCGGCCGGGGGACTACGGTTCTCCGTAGACTGACGGGACGCGCCCTGGCGGGCAGGGCGGGTATCGATGCGGGTGAGGTGGAAAGTGACGCTCCTGGAGTCCGTCCATGGGCCGGCCGACCTGAAGCGCATGGGACACGGCCAGCTCGAGCACCTCGCGGGGGAGATCCGCGACTTCCTGGTCGACAAGGTCCGCCGCTCGGGCGGTCACCTCGGCCCCAACCTCGGCGTGGTCGAGCTGACGCTGGCCCTGCACCGGGTCTTCGACTCGCCGAACGACGCGATCGTCTGGGACGTCGGTCACCAGTGCTACGTGCACAAGATCGTGACCGGCCGGCACGGCGAGTTCGACCTGCTGCGCCAGCAGGGCGGGCCGTCGGGCTACCCGTCCCGCGAGGAGAGCGAGCACGACCTGGTGGAGAACAGCCACGCCTCCACCGCGCTGTCCTATGTGGACGGATTGTCGAAGGCGTTCGAGCTCGCCGGGGGCGGGCGGCACGCGGTGGCGGTCGTCGGGGACGGTGCGCTGACCGGCGGGATGTGCTGGGAGGCGCTCAACAACATCGCCGCCGAACCGGGGCGTCCCGTGGTGATCGTGGTCAACGACAACGGCCGCTCCTACTCGCCGACGATCGGCGGCTTCGCCGAGCACCTCGCGTCGCTCCGGCTGCAGCCGGGCTACGAGCGCATGCTCGACGGCGGCCGCGAGCTGCTGCTCAACACACCGGTGGTGGGCAAGCCGATCTACGCGGCCCTGCACGCGGCCAAGGCCGGCATCAAGGACGCGCTGAGCCCGCAGGAGATGTTCTCCGACCTGAAGCTGAAGTACTTCGGACCGGTCGACGGCCACGACATCGCGGCACTGGAAAAGGCCTTCCAGGCGGCGAAGGCGTTCGGCGGCCCGGTGGTGGTGCACGCGGTCACCGAGAAGGGCCACGGTTACCCGCCCGCGGTGAACCATGAGGCCGACCAGATGCACCAGACCGACCCGATCGACCCGGAGACCGGCCTGCCCAAGCCCAAGGGCCTGAGCTGGACGTCGGTGTTCGGCGACGAGCTGGCGCGCATCGGTGAGGAACGCGAGGACGTGGTGGCGATCACCGCCGCGATGCTGCGTTCGACCGGCCTGCACGAGTTCGCCGAGCGGCACCCGGACCGCTGGTTCGACGTCGGCATCGCCGAGCAGCACGCCGTCACCTCGGCCGCCGGCCTCGCCATGGGCGGGTACCACCCGGTCGTCGCGGTCTACTCGACGTTCCTCAACCGCGCCTTCGACCAGGTGCTGATGGACGTGGCGCTGCACCGCCAGCCGGTGACGCTGGTCCTCGACCGGGCCGGCATCACCGGGCCGGACGGGCCGAGCCACCACGGCATGTGGGACCTGTCGCTGCTCGGTATGGTGCCCGGGATGCGCGTCGCCGCGCCGCGGGACGCGCGGACGATGCGCGAGGAGCTGCGTGAGGCGGTGGCCGTGTCGGACGGCCCGACCGCGTTGCGGTTCTCCAAGGGCAGCATCACCGAGTCGGTGCCGGCGGTCGACCGTGTCGGCGTGGTCGACGTGCTGCGTCGTCCGCGCGAGGGTGCGGGCGCCGACGTGCTGCTGGTCGCGGTGGGCGCGTTCGCGACGCTCGGGCTTGCCGCCGCAGAACGGCTGGCCGACCAGGGCATCGGCGTGACGGTCGTGGACCCGCGCTGGGTGCTGCCGGTGCCGGCCGAGCTGGTCGGCCTGGCGCGCGAGCACCGGTTGGTGGTGACGGTGGAGGACAGCGGCCGCCACGGCGGGTTCGGCAGCGCCTTCTCGGCCGTGCTGCGGGACGCCGAATGCGACGTGCCGCTGCGCGACCTGGCCGTGCCGCAGCGGTTCCTGGCGCACGGTTCGCGTGAGGAGGTGCTGGCGGGCGTCGGCCTGACCGCCCAGGACGTGGCGCGGCGCGTGACGGAGTGGGCCTCGAACCTGATCGGTGAGGCCCAGCCCGCGGACGCCCCGGCGGAGTAGCCCGGTGACGGGCGGCCACAGCAGTCAGCGGCCGCCCGGTCAGCCGGACCGGACCACCCGGAAGCCGACGTCGTCGCTGCGGAACCCGGGGTGGCTGCGGCGCCGCACCGAGGCGCGGCAGCTCCAGTGCTCGTCGAACCAGCCACCGCCGCGCAGGACGCGGTATCCGCCGTACACCTGCGGGTCGTAGACGTCCCAGCACCAGTCCCAGGCGTTGCCGAGCATGTCGTGCAATCCCCACGCGTTCGGTTGTTTGCCGCCGACCTCGTGGATCCGCTCCCCGGAATTGCCGCGATACCAGGCTATTTCGCCGAGCTCGCCGTAGCGGGGGCCGGTGGTGCCGGCGCGGCAGGCGTGTTCCCACTCCGCCTCGGTGGGCAGGCGGTAGCCGTCCGCGTCCCGGTCCCACCGGACCTCCTCGTCGACCGAATACACCGGCGACAGTCCTTCGTGGACGGACAGTGCGTTGCAGAACCGCACCGCGTCCGTCCACGACACGCTTTCCACCGGCAAACGCGGGCCCTCCGACGCGCTCGGCCGGTCCCCGGTCACCGCCGCGTACTGGGCCTGCGTGACCGGGTGGACCGCCATCCGGCAGGGCCCGACCTCGACGGTCCAGCTCCGCCGGGTCCGCCGGTCGGACACCGTCACGCTGCCCGCCGGCACGGCGATCATCTCCACGAACGGATGCTACTGGGCGAGCACCGCCGGGCGGAGGACCTCCTCACACCACTGCCGGAAGGTCGTCGGCGTGGACGCCTCGGGCGTGCGGGGCTGCGCGTTGTCCAGCCCGGCGTCCTTCGCCGCCATCATGTCGACCATCCCGCGCGTCATCGCTGCCGACCACCCCTGCCGCCGCAGGTCGGCCGTCAGCTCCTCGGCGGAGACCTCCTGGAAGCGGACGGGACGGCCCAGAACTTCGGCCATGATCGCGGCCAGGTCGTTGTGGGACAGGTCTTCCGGGCCGAGCACCGGGACCTCGCCCCGGCCGCTCCAGGTGTCGTCGAGCAGCAGCCGGGCGGCGGTGGCCGCGATGTCCTGGGTCGCGCAGATCGGCCGCTTGTGGTCCGGCTCGGCCATCGCGAAGAACACGCCGTCCTCGGCGATCGACCGGATCTGCCAGAGCAGGTTGTCCATGAACGTCGGCATGGTCAGCGCCCGGTAGGCGACGCCGGTGCTCGCGATCAGATCGTCCATCGCGATTGAGGCCGTCACCAGGCCCGCCTCGCCGGGCACTCCGCGGCCGAGGGCCGAGACGCCGACGACCCGGGAAACGCCCTGGCCGGCCAGCGCCGCGCAGGCCGGGCGGGTGAAGTCCAGGTAGGCGGTGTGCAGGTCGGTGGCCGCCGGGTTGGGCGGAACGAGCCAGAAGACCGCGCTGGCGCCGGCGAACGCCTTCTCCACGACGTCCGGGTCGCCGTGCGAGCCGGTGACGACCTCGGCCCGGTCGCGGACCCGGGGACTCAGGCGGGACGCGTCGCGCACGATGACGCGGACCGGTGCGCCGGCGTCGAGCAGGGTGTCGGCCAGGTGCCGGCCGATGCGGCCGGTGGGTGCGGTGATCACGATCATGGCTCCACTGTCCGCCCGCACGGCGGCGACCGTCCAATACCTCTTGAGCGGGATTGATACCCTAACGGTATGGACCTGGACCTGCGCAAACTGCGGTACTTCGCCGCGGTCGCCGAGCACGGGCACTTCGGCCGGGCCGCGGAACGGCTGCACATCGCGCAGCCCGTGCTGAGCCGCCAGATCCGCGCCCTGGAACGGGAACTGGGCTGCGAGCTGCTGGAGCGCACCACCCGGTCGGTGCGGCTGACCCCGGCGGGCGAGCAGCTCTACGCGGACGCGCCCGGAGTGCTGGCCACCGCGGTCGCCGCGACCCGCCGGGCCTACGGCGCGGCGCGCGGCTCCCGCCGCCTGGTGGTCGGGTTCGCGCCCGGACTGACCGTGTCGCCCGCGGTCCGGGCCTTCACCCAGGAGCACCCGCAGGTGGAGGTCGAGCTGCTGCACCTGCACTGGTTCGAACAGGCCGAGGCGCTGCGCGACGGCCGCGCCGACGTCGGCTACCTGCGGCGCCCGTTCGACCCGGCCGGGCTGCACACCCTGCGGGTGGGCAGCGAGCCGAAGGTGGTGTGCCTGCCCGCCGCGCACCCCCTCGCCGCGCGGCGCCGCGTGCGCTACGCCGACCTCGACGGCGTTCCGGTGATCGACGCGACCGACCGCCGGGTCACCACCATCGAGGAGAAGCTGGAGCTGGTCGCCGCAGGACGCGGTTGTGCGATGGTGCCGCGCAGCGTCGCGCGCTACTACTCGCGCCCGGACATCGTGCACCGGACCATCGGCGACGCCGGGGAGTACGAGATCTGCCTCGCCGTCGCGGAGGAGAACCGGCGTCCGCACCTGGCCGACTTCGTGGCGGTGGCTGCCCGCACGCTGCCCGGACGACGGCGCTGAGTCCCGTTGAGGTAACTCTCAGGAAACTGTGGCACCGTGGTGCCGTGCGAGTACTGGTAGTCGAGGACGAGGCGCCGCTGGCGGACGCGATCGCGCGCGGGCTGCGCCGGGAAGGCATGGCGGTCGACGTCGCCCTCACCGGCGACGAAGGACACGAGAAGGCCAGCATCACGCGGTACGACGTGGTGCTGCTGGACCGGGACCTGCCGGGGATGTCCGGCGACGACCTGTGCCAGGAGATCGTCGCTTCCGACGAGCTGACGCGCGTCCTCATGCTGACCGCCAGCGGCACGGTCTCCGACCGCGTCGAGGGGCTGTCCCTGGGCGCGGACGACTACCTGGCCAAGCCCTTCGCCTTCCCCGAGCTGGTCGCCCGGGTGCGTGCGCTGGGCCGCCGGGCCACCCCGGCCGCCCCGCCGCTGCTGACCGTCGGTGACGTCGAGCTCGACCCGGCCAAGCGCACCGTGCGCCGCGCGAGCGGGCCGATCGACCTGACCCGCAAGGAGTTCGGCGTCCTCGAGGTGCTGATGGCGGCCAAGGGCGCGGTGGTCAGCAGCGAGGAGCTGCTGGAGCGCGTGTGGGACGAGAACGCCGACCCCTTCACCACGACGGTCCGGGTCACGGTGATGACCCTGCGCAAGAAGCTGGGCGAACCTGGGATCATCGAGACCGTGGTGGGATCCGGGTACCGGGTACGCGACACCGGCCCCGCGAAGGGGTGAGCTCGCGCTCGGCACGCACGCCGGTCCGCAGCCTGCGTGCGCGCATCACGCTGCTCGCGACCGGGCTGGCGGCCGGGGTCAGCCTCGTGCTGCTGTGGCTGGCGTGGACGCTGGTCGGCGACGCCGTGTCCGCGGTGCCGCAGATGCCGCCGGGCACGGTGGTGCGCGTCGACGGGGTGGACGTGGACGCCGCCGCGCTGGCGGCGCACCTGCGCGACCACGCGCGCGACAAGATGCTCCTCGCCGGGAGCATCGCGTTCTGCTGCGTGGTGCTGGCGACCGCCGTCCTGGCCTGGACGTTCACCTCGCGGGTGCTGCGGCCGTTGCGGGACATCACCGGCACCGCGCGGCGGTTGTCGGTCGAGTCGCTGGGCGAGCGCATCGGCGAGGTGGACGCGCGCGGCGAGCTGGCCGAGCTCGCGCAGACCTTCGACGCGATGCTCGACCGGTTGCAGGCGGCGTTCGAGGCGCAGCGGCACTTCGTCGCCAACGCCAGCCACGAGCTGCGCACGCCGCTGTCGGTGATCCGCACCGAGCTGGACGTCACCCTCGCCGACGAGCAGGCCGACACGGACGAGCTGCGCCGCATGGCCGGCGTGGTGCGGGACGCGACCGAGCGGGCCAGCCAGCTGGTCGGGTCGCTGCTGCTGCTCGCCCGCACGGACGGCGCGGGGCTGGTGGTCAGCGAGCCGGTCGACCTGGCGGTGCTGGTGGACAGCGCGTGGCGGGCGGTGGCGGGCGAGGCCGACCAGCGCGGCCTGAAGACCACCTTCACCACCGAGCCGGCCTGGACGACGGGTGATCCGGCGCTGCTGGAGCGCATCGCGGGCAACTTGCTGGAGAATGCGGTGCGGCACAACGTCGACGGCGGCTGGATCGAGGTCACCACCCAGCCCGGTGACCGGTGGTCGACGCTGCGGGTGCGCTCCTCCGGGGGGCTGGTGGACCCGGCCGCGGTGGGGGAGCTGTTCGAGCCGTTCCGCCGGGCCGGGGTGGCGCGCACCGCCCGGCACGGGGCCGGGCTCGGGTTGTCGATCGTGCGTGCGGCGGTCGAGGCGCACGACGGGCTGGTGCAGGCGGAACCGGTGGTCGGCGGGGGGCTGGCGGTCACCGTGCGGCTACCCGCGGCGCGCTGAGTTACCGTGCTGCCATGGTGCCTTCGATCCGGTTGAACAACGACGTCGAGCTACCCGCGCTCGGGTTCGGGGTCTACAAGCTGGCCGACGGCGACGTCGAGGCCGCGATGCAGGTGGCGATCGAGGCCGGGTACCGCAGCTTCGACACGGCGACGTTGTACGGCAACGAGCGGGGTGTCGGCGCGGCGGTGCGCTCGTCGGGCCTGCCGCGGGAGGACCTGTTCGTCACCACCAAGCTGTGGAACACCGAGCACGGCTACGACTCGGCGCTGCGCGCGTTCGACGGCAGCCGGAAGCAGCTCGGGCTCGACTACGTCGACCTCTACCTGATCCACTGGCCGGTACCGCGGCAGGACAAGTACGTGGAGACCTGGCGCGCGCTGGAGAAGATCCTCGCCGACGGCGGCGCCCGGGCGATCGGGGTGTCGAACTTCCAGGTCCCGCACCTGCAACGGCTGATGGCCGAGACCGAGGTGGTGCCCGCGGTGAACCAGGTCGAGCTGCACCCCGGCCTGCAGCAGCCGGCGCTGCGCGCCTTCCACGCCGAGCACGGCATCGTGACCGAGGCGTGGAGCCCGCTGGCCCGCGGCCGTCAGCTGGACAGCGAGGTGGTCACCACGGTCGCCCGCAAGCACGGCAAGACCCCGGCGCAGGTGGTGTTGCGCTGGCACATCGAGATGGGTCACATGGTCATCCCCAAGTCGGCGACGCCCAGCCGCATCCGGGAGAACATCGACATCTTCGACTTCGAGCTGGACGCACAGGACATCGCCGGGTTCGCGACCCTGGAGAGCGGTGACCGCCACGGCCCGCATCCCGAGGCGTGACAGTTCGTGCCACGAACTTTTGGTGATAGTCTGGGGAAATGGGTGCTGGACCGGAGGGCGACCGGATGGGAATCGTGGCCGCGCTGGTGCGGTCGGCGTTCCTGGTCAACGCGGTGTATTCGGAATCGGCCCGGGAGTGCGGCCTGACGATGCCGCAGGGGCAGCTGTTGTGCGTGCTGATGGCCCGGCCGTACGGCATGACGGAGCTCGGCGCGGTCCTGGGGCTGGCGAAGTCGAGCCTGACCGGGCTGGTGGATCGCACCGAGCGCAACGGCCTGGTGCGGCGCGAGCCGGATCCGCGGGACACCCGTGCCGTGCGGGTCGCGCTCACCGGCGAGGGCAGCAGGGTGGCCGGTGAGTTCTACGCCGAGACGTGCCGCCGCATCGGTGGATTGCCCGCCGGGCTCGGCGCCGCGGAGCGGGACCAGCTCGCGGGCCTGCTCGGCCGCGTGGTGGTGGACAACGCGGTGCCCCCGGTCTTCCTGGAATCCGGCGCCTGATCCTTGCCGTTCGTATTACGAAACATTATAGTTCGCAGTACGAACTTCAAGGAGGCGTAAGTGTCCCGGCGCGATGTGGTTTTCGGAATCGGTGCCCACTCCACCGTGCAGGAGGCGGCGAGCCTGCGGCGCATGGTCGAGCGCGCGGATTCCGATGGGCTCGACCTGTTCTCGCTGTCCGACCACCCGTACCTCGGCAGCCGGCTGGACGCCTACGCGGCGATCGGTTTCCTGCTGGGGCGCACCGAACGGATCGCCGGGCTCGCGAACGTCACCAACCTGCCGCTGCGGCCGCCGCCGATGCTGGCGCGCACCGTGACCTCGCTGGCCGCGCTGTCCGCGGACCGGATCGTGCTCGGGTTGGGTGCGGGCGGGCTGCCGGACCGGATCGCGGACATGGGCGGGCCGCGGTTCTCCCCGGCGGAGTCCGTGGAGGCGTTCGAGGAAGCGATCGTGCTGGTCAAGTCGCTCGCGGGCGGCGGCGAGCGGGTCACCCACGAGGGCCGGTACTACCGGGTGCACCGGATCGAGCCCGCGCCGGTGGCGGCGCCACCGGTATGGACCGGGTCGGCCGGGCCGAAGTCGCTGGCGGCGACCGGCCGCGTCGCGGACGGCTGGATCCCGGGCCGCGCGGCGGACTGGCTGAGCGAGCGGTACCGGAGGTCCCGGCCGGTGATCGACGAGGCAGCCGCCGCGGTGGGCCGGGACCCGCGGGAGATCCGGACGGTGGTCAACTTCCCCGGGGCGATCACCGAGCGGCCCCTCGCCGCGACACGCGACGAGGAGGGCCGGTGGGTCGGCGGCAGCGTCGACCAGTGGATCGAGGAACTGACCGCCGCCGTGATCGAGCACGAGGTGTCGGGGTTCATCCTCTTCTCGCCGGGCCACGGTGCGCACGACGACGTGTCCCTCGGTCGCTGGGCACGGGAGATCGTCCCGGCCGTTCGCGAGGCGGTCGCCGAGGAGCTCGGCTAGCGCCGGAGGGCTGCGGCGAGAACTCGGCCAGCACCTCGGGAGCCTGGACGTGGGCGAGATGGCCCTGTGGTGTCCGGGTTCTCCGCCGAGTACGTGGCCGCGTTGCGGGAGAGCCCGGTGTGGCCGGTGCTGCGGCCGCTCGCGCACCCGCTCGCGACGGGACTCACGGCGATCAACGACGACACCCCAGGCGTTCGACCGGTACCGCGACCTCGACGTACGGTTCACGATCTCCACCGCGGTCGAGGTCGCCCTCGGCAGCGCGCAACGGTTCCAGCGCGTCCGTCCCGAACGGCCCGGACACCGGTTCGTAGGCGACCACCGAGCGCAGGTCCTGCCGTCCGGCCGCGGCGTCCAGCGCGATCAGCGCGCCATAGCTCCAGCCGAACAGGTCCACCTCGCCGCCCAGCGCGTCGAGGATGTGGTGCAGGTCGTCGACATGGCCGTCCGTTCAGAGTTGTTCGGCGATGGCCAGGAGGCGGTGCTCGGAGCCGGGCGGGCCGACGAGCTGCAGACCGACGGGCAGCTCGCCGGCCAGGCCGGCGGGTACGGACAGGGCGGGCAGCCCGAGGACACTCCACGGGCTGGCCAGGGACAGCAACGCGGCTCGCACGTCGCCGACGGCCGAGGTGCGCGCGTCCACCGGCGGGGCGGGCAGCGGAACCGTGGGCAGGGCGAGGAAACCGTGGCGCCGGAGCAGGCCGAGCACGTCGGCGCGCACCCGGTCACGCAGTTCGCGGGCGCGGACGTACTCCCAGCCGCGGACCTCGCTGCCGGCGCGCAGGCGTTCGCGGACCTCCTCGCCGAAGAGCTCGGGTGCGGCTGCGAAGCGTTCCGCGTGCACGGCGAACGCTTCGCTGCCTTGCAGGACCGGGTACGCTTCGCGCAGTTCCGCCACTCCCGGCACGGTGACCTCGGCGACTTCGGTGACTTCGGTGAGGTCACCCAGGCCGGCCCGGACCACCGCGGTGACTTCCGGCAGCGTGGGGTGGATCTGCTCCGGCGCCATCCAGGCCAGCGGAGTGGTCCCGGAAACGGGCCGGGTTCCGCTCAGCACCGTCCACAGCAGACGGCAGTCCGCCGCGGTGCGGGCCAGCGGGCCGACGGTGTCCAGTGACGGGGCCAGCGGGAGGACGCCGTGCAGGCTCAGCGCGCCGTGCGTGGGCTTGAGCCCCACAACGCCGCAGAGGGCGGCGGGGACCCGCACCGAGCCCCCGGTGTCGGTGCCGAGGGCGAGCGGCACCATGCCGGCCGCGACCGCGGCGGCCGATCCGCTGCTGGATCCGCCGGCCATGTGGCTGGGCAGGTGCGGGTTGCGGGTGGGGCCGCCGGCCGCCCGGTCACCAGTCGGGCCCAACGCGATCTCGTGCGTGGCGGTCTTGCCCAGCACGATCGCCCCAGCGGCACGCAGCCGCCGCACGCAGTCGGCGTCGTCGGCGGCCACCGCACCGGCGAAGTGGCGGGACCCGGCGGTGGTCGGCAGGCCGCGCACGTCGATCAGGTCCTTGACGGCGATCGGGATGCCGTGCAGCGGCCCGCGGTCCACTCCGTCCGCCAGCTCGCGATCCGCCTGCTCGGCGGCGCGCCGCGCGCCGGCTTCGTCGACCGTGACGAACGCGTTGACGACCGGGTCCCACCGCTCGATCTCGGCGAGTGCGGCGGCGACCAGGTCACACGCGGTGAGCCGCCCGGCTCGCAGGTCCGCGGCCAGTCCGGCGACGGATCTGTGTGCGAACCAGCCCGCACCCGCGGGTGGGGCCGTCCTGGTCGGCAGGGATGACGACACGCGGATTCCTTCCGTGACACAAACGATTGAGTGCGAGTTGTTCACGCGCCCAAACGTTTGGGGAAATCGTTTGGGTAGTATCACTGGATCCGGGAGCCGACGTCAAGGGGCGGCACCGGCGAAAGGTGGGAAGTGGGCCGAGAGGAGCGGAAGCGGCCGGCGACGCTGCGGACCGTCGCGCGAAGCGCCGGGGTCGACGTGTCGACCGTGTCCCGGGTGCTCAACGGGTCGCCGGAGGACGCGGCGCGCGCCGCGTCCCGGGAGACGGCCGAGGCGATCCGGGAGTGGGCGGCGCGGCTGGACTACCGGCCCAACCCGCACGCGAAGAGCCTGCGCACCCAGCGCAGCAACCTGGTGGGCGTCCTGGTGCCGCGGTTGTCCGACGTCGTCCTCGCCACCATCTACGAGGGCGTCGAGGACGCCGCCGCGGGGCACGGGCTGGCGACGTTCGTGATGAACAGCCACGACCGGCCGGCCGAGCAGCGTGCGCGGACCGAGCTGGCGCTGTCCCGCCGGGTGGACGGGCTCGTCCTGGGCGACGCCCACCACGACGGTGTCTTCGCCGGCGAACTGGCCGAGCGCGGTGTCCCGTTCGTCCTGGTCAGCCGTCACGCCGGCGAGCACCCGGCGGTCACCTGCGACGATTACCGCGGCGGGCGGCTGGTGGCCGAGCACTTCCTCGCGCTGGGTCACCGCCGCGCCGCGGTGATCGCCGGAGAGCCGTTCGCGAGCACCGGCATCGACCGGACGGCCGGGTTCGCCGACCGCTACCGCGAGGAAGGGCTCGACGTGGCGTCCGTCCACTCCGGATTCGACACCGTGGGCGGGCACCGGGCGGCCGAGCAGCTCCTCGCCGCGGATCCCCGGCCGACCGCCCTCTTCGCCGTCAACGACTTCGCCGCCATCGGTGCCCTCGGCGCCGTGCGCGACGCCGGTCTGCGGCCCGGTGCGGACGTCGCGGTCGCCGGGTTCAACGACATCCCGCTCGCCGCCGAACTGCCGGTGCCGCTGACCAGTGTCCGCTCCCCGATGCACGAGATGGGGCGGCGCGCGCTGGAACTGCTCGTGACAGTTCTCGACGGACAGCACCCGGAGTCGCAACGGCTGGAGCCGGAACTGCAGGTCCGGGCGTCCACCGCGGGTCAGGAGATCGTCACCAGGTAGGGGACGACCAGCAGCACGACCGCCAGCGGCCAGTACACCCGCTTCGTCACGCGGCACTTCCGCGTGACGAGCGCGTTGAGGCCGAGGAACAGCGGCAGCAGGAGCAGCCACGCCCCGGCGGTGATCATCGCGATCGCGGTGAGCCCGTCGTCGACCAGGGTCGGGTCGATCGAGGCCCAGCCGAGCCGGTCCAGCACCGCCCACCCCAGGATCACCAGCAACCCGAGCGGCCACACCGCGACCACACCGAGGCCCGTGTTCAGCACCGCACCGACCACCCAGCCCACGACTCACCCCGCATATTTGACAGGCCCTCTCGCGGTAGGACGCGCGAGAGGGCCTCCGGGTTGAGCTGTCTACGCGGGCACGGAAGCCACACCCGGCGCCAGGAACGGTTTTCCGGTCACCTTCGCCGACACGCCGGTCCGGTCCAGGTACGGTGTGATGCCGCCGAGCCAGAACGGCCAGCCGGCGCCCAGGATCAGGCAGAGGTCGATGTCCTGCGGCTCCGCGACCACGCCCTCGTCGAGCATGATCCGGATCTCCCCGGCGATCGCGGACAGCGCCCGCTCCCGCAGCTCCTCCGCCGTCGACGGCTTGTCGCCCTGCTGCCACAGCGCGGCGACCTCCGGGTCGACCGTCTGGTTGCCCCGGTCGTCCCACTGCCAGACCGCGGTCTTGCCGGACGCGACGAACTTCTTCAGGTTCTCGCTCACGCCGAAGCGGTCCGGGAACGCCGCGTGCAGCGTCTCGCCCACGTGCAGCGCGATCGCCGGGCCCACCAGCTGCATCAGCGTCAGCGGCGACATCGGCAGGCCGAGCGGCTCCAGCGCCCGGTCCGCCACGTCGAACGGCGTGCCCTCGTCGACCGCGGTCAGCACCTCGCCGAGGAAGCGGAGCAGCAGCCGGTTCACCACGAACGCCGGGGCGTCGGAGACCAGCACGCTGGACTTCTTGAGCTGCTTGCCGACCGCGAACGCCGTCGCCAGCGCCGCGTCGTCGGTCTTCTCGCCGCGCACGATCTCCAGCAGCGGCAGCACGGCCACCGGGTTGAAGAAGTGGAACCCGACGACCCGCTCCGGGTGCTGCAGCTTCGACGCCATCTCCGACACCGACAGCGACGAGGTGTTGGTCGCCAGGATCGCCTCGGGCCGGACGTAGTTCTCCAGATCGCCGAAGACCTGCTGCTTGACGCCCATCTCCTCGAACACGGCCTCGATCACGAAGTCGGCGTCGGCGAAGGCGGCCTTGTCCAGCGAACCGCTCACCAGCGCCTTGAGCCGGTTGGCCTCGTCCGGCGAGATCCGCTTCTTGCCGAGCAGTTTGTCGATCTCACCGTGCACATAGGACACACCCTTGTCGATGCGCGCCTGGTCCACGTCGGTCAGCACGACCGGCACCTTCAGCCGCCGGACGAACAGCAGCGCGAGCTGGCTCGCCATCAGGCCGGCGCCCACCACGCCGACCTTCGTCACCTTGCGCGCCAGCGACTTGTCCGGCGCGCCGGCGGGCCGCTTGGCGCGCTTGTTGACCAGGTTGAACGAGTACAGCCCGGCGCGCAGGGTGTCGTCCATCAGCAGCTGGGCCAGTGCCTGGGTCTCGGCCGCGTAGCCCGCGTCGAGGTCGTTGGCACGCGCCAGTTCCAGCAGCTCGACGGCCTTGGTGGCGCCGGGCGACGCGCCCTTGGTCCGGCCGTCCACAATGGCCTTGGCCCGGGCGATCGCGGCGTCCCAGCCGGCGCCGCGGTCGATCTCCGTGCGCTGCGGGGCGACCTCGCCGCGCACGACCCGCGCCAGCCACAGCAGGGACTGCTCGAGGAAGTCTGCGCTGCCCAGCACCTCGTCCACGATGCCCAGCTCGGCGGCCTGCTTCGGCTTGAGCATCTTGTTCTGGTTCAGCGCGTTCTCGATGATCACGGTGACCGCGGCGTCCGGCCCGATCAGGTTCGGCAGCAGCTGCGTGCCACCCCAGCCCGGGAACAGGCCGAGGAACACCTCGGGGAAGGCGATCGCGGCCGCCGATTCCGACAGCGTGCGGTAGTGGCAGGACAGGGCCAATTCGAGACCGCCGCCCATGACCGCACCGTTGACGAAGGCGAAGGTCGGGATCGCCGAGTCGGTCAGGCGGCGGAACACCGCGTGACCGGTCTCGGCGATCTCGTGCGCCAGAGCCGGGTCGGAGACCGCCTCGACGCCGGAGAGGTCCGCGCCGACGGCGAAGATGAACGGCTTGCCGGTGACCGCGATGGCCGCCGGCTCCGCGGCGAACGCCTCGTCCAGCGCGGCGTTCAGGCTCACCAGGCCCTGCGGGCCGAAGGTGGACGGGCGGGTGTGGTCGTGCCCGTTGTCCAGCGTGATCAGGGCGACCTGCTTGTCCAGACCGGGTACCGCGATCAGGCGCGTGGTCGCCCGCGTGACGACCTCGTCCGGGAACGCGGCCTTGGCCTGCTCGACCGTGAACGTCACTTGTCACTCCCGTCGTAGGCAGGGTTCTCCCAGATCACGGTGCCGCCCATGCCGAGGCCGATGCACATCGTGGTGATGCCGTAGCGGACCTCGGGGTGCTCGGCGAACTGGCGGGACAGCTGGGTCATCAGCCGCACGCCGGAGGAGGCCAGCGGGTGGCCGCAGGCGATCGCGCCGCCCCACGGGTTGACCCGCGGGTCGGTCTGCTCGATGCCGAAGTGGTCGAGGAAGGCCAGGACCTGCACCGCGAACGCCTCGTTGATCTCGAACAGGCCGATGTCGCCGATCGTCAGGCCGGTGCGCTTGAGCAGCTTCTCGGTGGCCGGCACCGGGCCGACGCCCATCACCTCGGGGTCGACGCCGGCGAAGGAGTAGCCGACCATCCGCATCGCGACGGGCAGGCCCAGTTCGCGGGCGGTCTCCTCGTCGGCGAGCAGGGCACCGGTCGCCCCGTCGTTCAAGCCGGCCGCGTTGCCCGCGGTGACCCGGCCGTGCGGGCGGAACGGGGTCTTGAGGTTCGCCAGGCTCTCCACGGTGGTGCCCGGCCGCGGCGGTTCGTCCTCGGTGGCCAGGCCCCAGCCCAGCTCCGAGCGGATCGCGACCGGCACCAGCTCGGGGCCGATCTTGCCGGCCTTGACCGCGTCCGCGTAGCGCTCCTGGCTCTGCGCGGCGTACTCGTCCGCGCGGCGCTTGGTGATCGCCGGGAAGCGGTCGTGCAGGTTCTCCGCGGTCTGGCCCATCACCAGCGCGGACGGGTCGACGAGCCGGTCGGCCACGATCCGCGGGTTCGGGTCGACGCCCTCGCCCATCGGGTGGCGGCCCATGTGCTCGACGCCGCCCGCGATGGCGATGTCGTAGGCGCCGAACCCGATCCCGCCGGCGACGGTGGTGACGGCGGTCATCGCACCGGCGCACATGCGGTCGATCGCGTAGCCCGGCACGGACCGCGGCAGGCCCGCGAGCAGGGCGGCCGTGCGGCCGATCGTCAGACCTTGGTCGCCGGTCTGGGTCGTGGCGGCGATGGCGACGTCGTCCACCCGCTCCGGTGGCAGTTCCGGATGGCGGCGCAGCAGCTCGCGGATGACCTTGACCACGAGGTCGTCGGCCCTGGTGCCGGCGTAGATGCCCTTGTCACCCGCCTTGCCGAACGGGGTGCGGACCCCCTCGACGAAGGCCACGGTGCGCACCGCCCGCGCGGTCGGCGCAAGGGGGGTTGCGGCCACGATGTGCTCCCTCTGTGAGTTCCGGGCCGCCGGTTACCCGGCGGTAATGCCGTCACTCTAGACCCGGTTACCCGTCGGTAACCAGGGCGTGGCCTGGTGGAGTGGGTGAGACCACCTTTTCGGGCGGCCGAACGGGAGAAGCGGCGGCACCGCCGGTTGCGGGGTGCGGTAGGGGGATCCGGCGCGACGGCTGACCAGCCCCGGTGCGCGGCGGCCAGCCGGGCCGGCAGCGATCAGGCCGTCGCCTGGAGCGCGTCCACCAGTACCGGTGCGGTGAGCTCGATCTGCCACGCCCGGGCGCCGCCCGCGGCGAGCGCCGCGGACACGCCGTCGACGCTCCGGTCCTCCGGCGGGCGCCAGCAGGTGCGGCGCAACAGGTCGGGCAGCAGCAGGTTCTCCACCGGCAGCTGGTGGTGCTCGGCGAGCTTCGCCAGACCGGCCCGCGCCGCGGCCAGCCGGGCTGCCGCGTCGGGGTCCTTGTCCGCCCAGCGGTTCGCCGGGGGCGGGCCGTCGGTGGGTTGTGCCGGGTTGGGCAGCTGGTCCCGCGGCAGCTGACGGGCCGCCTGCAGGTGCCGGAACCAGTTACCGGTGTACCGGCGCTGCACGCGGCCACCGAAAACCGGCAGCGCCTGCAGCTCGGCGACGGACTTCGGGTCGGCCAGCACCGCGTTGACGATCGCGCTGTCCGGGAGCACCCGGCTCGGCGCCCGGTCGCGCTTGCGGGCCAGCTCGTCCCGCGCCTCCCACAGCGCCCGCACGGCGGCGAGGCCCCGGGCGGTCCGCACCTTGTGAATTCCCGACGTGCGGCGCCACGGCTCGGTCCGCGGGGCGGGCTGCGGGGCGGTCCGCACGGCCTCGAACTCCTGACGCGCCCAGTCCAGCTTGCCCTGCGCGTCCAGCTCCGCCTCGAGCTTCTCCCGCAGCGGGATCAGCAGCTCGACGTCCAGCGCCGCGTAGTTGAGCCAGTCCACCGGCAACGGCCGTTTCGACCAGTCCGCGGCGCTGTGCCCCTTCTCGAGGTGGTAGCCGAGCAGCCGCTCGACCAGCGTGCCGAGCGCCACCCGGTCGTAGCCGGCCAGCCGTCCGGCCAGCTCGGTGTCGAACAGGCTGCCCGGGACCAGGCCCAGTTCGGCCAGGCACGGCAGGTCCTGCGAGGCGGCGTGCAGCACCCACTCCTGGCCGTTGAGGACGTCCTGGAGCGGTCCGAGCCGGCCCGGGAGGGCGATCGGGTCCACCAGGACGGTGCCCGAGCCCTCGCGGCGCAGCTGCACCAGGTAGGCCTTGGGCCAGTAGCGGTAGCCGGACGCGCGCTCGGTGTCCACCGCGATCGCGCCCGTACCGGCGGCGAGCCGATCGCAGGCGCGCGCCAGCGCCTGCTCGTCCGCCACCACGTCCGGCGTCCCTTCGGACGGCTCGGTGAGGGTGACCGGGACAGCCGGTTCGCTGGTGTCAGGCACGTGATCTGCGGTTTCCACGTCGGACAACCCTACGGGACGGGCGCACCGTCACCGGTACGCCCGTCCGTTGGGACCCTGTTCGGCTGAATCAGCGGATCACGCCGGCCCGCATCGCCAGCGCCACCATCTGCGCCCGGTCGCCGGTGCCGAGCTTGCGCCCGATCCGGGACAGGTGCGACTTGACGGTGAGCGCGGAGAGGCTGAGCTCCTCGCCGATTTCCTTGTTGGACTGGCCGTCGGCGACCAGCTGAAGCACCTCGACCTCGCGCGCGGACAGCTCCCGCGGCGTGTTGTCGGTGCCCGGCACCCGCGTGCCGGTCGCGAGGACCGGGGCCACACTCGGGTCCGCGTACACCCCGCCGTCCAGCACCCGGCGCACCCCGTCGGTCACTACCACGGGGGAGGCCGACTTCAGCAGGTACGCCTGGGCACCGGCCTGGAAGGCCGAGCGCACGGCATACGGATCGTCGGACGAGGCGAGCACCACGATGCGGGGCCAGCCCTGGCTACGGAGCTCCGTCACCAGGTCGATCCCGCTGCCGTCCGGCAGTCCGAGGTCGAGGATGGCCAGGTCGCACGGACCCGTCGCGGCAGCCCGCGCCCTCGCCTCGGCCACCGAGGCGGCCTCGTGTACGGTGCCCGCACCCATCTGTGCGAGTCGTGCGGCAATCGCCTCCCTCAGCAGCGGGTGGTCGTCGACCACCAGCACCGAAAACAGCTCTTCCCGCGGATGCGGAACCATGCTCGCCGGCAAAGCACCGGCTGGCGTGGATCTGACGGCCTGCGACAAGCCGACGGCAGCCACGTCACTACCTCCCTGGAGTCGGTCGTGCCCCCCGACCGGCACCGGGTACTTTCGGCCGATCAGCCGCGCCAGCTGTAGACCGAAAGTGGTGTCGTCGAAGGGCACTCTAGCCGTCGATCGCCGCCCGCGGGGGGATCGAACGGGTATCTATCCCGATCGGGTAGTTACTAGCTGGCATCGCTGTAGCACAATCGGACCAATGAACTCTTCGTGGCTAACAGATTGCCGAGCGCCAGCGATTTAACAAGGTTCGGCACGTAGAGATGCGCGTGCATACGGACCGTGCATCTGCTCGCTCCGCGGACCGCGCCGCGCTCCCTGGTCGAGCTAACTGCGTCGTCGGGTCGAGGTAACCGGGCCAACGCACAGCGTAGACGGCCGCCGACGGCTCCGGAACCGGGGCGCGAGGCACCGCGACCGGACCACCGGACATCCGGGAATGAGGTCTGCATCACAACCCGCCGTGTCCACGGGTCGCCACGGCCTCCACGGCCTCTCCGGTGCCGGCCGGGTCAGCCGCTCTGCCGGTGCCCGAACATCGAGACCCCCACCGGCGGCAGCCCGGCCACGCTCGACATCAGCTGGCAGAACGCCTCGCCGTGCGGACGGGCGTCCTCGTCCACCGGGGTCCAGGACGCCCGCAGTTCGAGATCGTCGGTGCGGGCCGGCCCGCTGATGTCGCCGAAGCGGGCGGAGGAGGTCTCGGTCACCGTGCCGCCGAGCGCGGTCCAGGACGCGCCCGAGTTCTCCAGCGCGTCGGTCAACCACGACCAGCCCACCGCGGGCAGGAACGGGTCGCTGGCCAGCTCCCGGTCGATCTCCGCGCGCACGTAGACCACCACGCGCAGCACGCCGTGCCAGGACTCCTGGCCCTCCGGGTCGTGCAGCAGCACCAGACGGCCGGTGGCCGTCACGTCCGCGGGGCCGGTCGCGTCGCAGCTGAGCGCGTAGGACCAGGGCGCGAGGCGCTGCGGTGCGCGGATCGGCTCGAGCGTCATCTCCGGCCGGGGCCGGAGGGCCTGCAGCGCCGCGACAGCTTGGCGGAACAACTCGGGCGCATGCGTCATCGCGGTCACAGCCCGACTGTAAGGCGACGCGGCGGCCCCGGGCGGCAGACGCGCCGAGGAAAGCCGACGTCCGGGCCCGTGGCACCATGGATGACGATGTCCACTACTGCACAATCGCGGCCGCGAGCGGCCCACGGCGAACTCCGTGCCCCCCGTGACCTCACCGCGTCGCCCTTCCTGGCCGCCGCGCGGGGCCGCCGTCCCGCGCGGCTGCCCGTCTGGTTCATGCGCCAGGCCGGCCGCTCGCTGCCCGAATACCGCGCGCTGCGCGAGGGCGTGCCGATGCTGAAGGCGCTGTTCGACCCGGAGATGATCGCCGAGATCACGCTCCAGCCGGTGCGCCGCCTCGGGGTGGACGCCGCCGTCTTCTTCAGCGACATCGTGGTGCCGCTGGTCGCCGCCGGCATCGACGTCGACATCGTGCCCGGCACCGGCCCCGTCGTGGCTGCCCCGGTGCGCGACGCGGATGCGATCGCCCGCATGCCCGAGCTGGACCCGGCACGGCTGGAACCGGTGATCGAGGGCACCCGCCTGGTGGTCGACCGCCTGGGCGAGACGCCGCTGATCGGGTTCGCCGGCGCGCCGTTCACGCTCGCCTCCTACTTGATCGAGGGCGGCCCCAGCCGCACCCACGAGCGCACCAAGGCCCTGATGCACTCCGAGCCCGCGTTGTGGCACGACCTGGCCGCACGGCTCGCCGGTATCGCGGTGACCTTCCTGCGCGGGCAGGTCGAGGCGGGCGCGGATGCGGTGCAGCTGTTCGACTCCTGGGCGGGCGCGCTCACCCTGCGGGAGTACCGCGAGTTCGTGCAGCCGCACTCCGCGCGCGTGCTGGCGGCGGTGGCCGACCTGGACGTGCCGCGCATCCACTTCGGCGTCGGCACCGGCGAGCTGCTGCCCGCCATGCGCGATGCCGGGGCCGACGTGGTCGGCGTGGACTGGCGGGTCCCGCTGGACGAGGCCGTGCGGCGGCTGACCGCGAACGGCGAGCCCACCCCGGTGGTGCAGGGCAACCTGGATCCGGCACTGCTGCAGGCGTCCTGGCCGGTGATCGAGGCCGAGGTCCGCCGCATCGCCGCGGAGGGCCGTGCCGCCGCCGCGCACATCTTCAACCTCGGCCACGGCGTGCCGCCGGGCGCCGACCCCGAGGTGCTGACCCGCATCGTCGAGCTCGTCCACAGCCTGGAGCCCTGATGCACGTCGCGGTCGTCGGCGGTGGCGTCTCGGGCGCGGCCGCGGCGTACCGGTTGCGGGCCGCGCTGGGTGACGGTCCGGCGATCACGCTGTTCGAGTCGGGCGACCGCCTCGGCGGCAAGCTGCGCACCGTTGAGGTTGCGGGCATGCGCTACGACACGGGCGCCGAAGCCTTCCTCGCGCGCCGCCCGGAAGGCGTCGGGCTCGCGGCGGAGCTGGGCCTGGATCTGGTCCATCCCAGCGGTGCCCGGTCGACGGTGCTGGCCGGCGGCCGGCTCGCGCCGCTGCCCGGCCGGACGATGATGGGCATCCCCGGCTCGCCGGACGCGGTCGCCGGGGTGCTGTCCGACGGTGCGCTGGCGAGGGTCGCCGCCGAGCCGGACCTGCCGCCGGTGCGGCTGGGCGCCGACGTCGCGCTCGGCGCACTGCTGCGCGAGCGCTTCGGCGACGAGCTGGTGGACCGGCTGGTCGACCCGCTCCTCGGCGGGGTTTATGCGGGCGGCGCGGACGGGCTGGGCTTGCGGGCCACGGTGCCCGCCCTGGCCGCCGCCCTCGACCGCGGCGCGCCGTCGCTGACCGCGGCCGCGGCCGGGCTGATCCCGGACCAGCCGAGCACCGCCCCGGTGTTCGGCACGCTGCCCGGTGGCCTGGGCACCCTCGTCGACCGGCTCGTCGAGCTCGCCAAGCCGGACGTGCGCCTGGGCCGACCGGTCACCGCGTTGCACCGCCGCCAGGACCGCTGGCAGCTGGTGGCCGGCGGCGAGGCCGTCGACGCCGACGCCGTGCTGCTCGCGGTGCCCGCGCCCGCCGCCCGCAGGCTGCTCGCCGGGGTCGCCCCGGCCGCGTCCGCCGCGCTCGGCGAGATCGAGCTGGCGTCGATGGCGGTCGTCGCGATGGCCCTGCCGCCCGGCACCGAGCTGCCGGACGCCTCGGGGGTGCTGATCGGCGCGCGGGAGCGCCGCGCCGACGGGACTCCGTTCGCCGCGAAGGCGTTCACCTTCTCCAGTCGCAAGTGGCCGCACCTGAACACCGGACCCGTGCTGGTGCGCGGGTCGGTCGGGCGCTTCGGCGAGCCCGGCGCGCTGCACCGCGACGACGACGAGGTGGTCTCCCTGGTGCGGGCCGACCTGGCGGAGCTGACCGGGATCACCGCGGAACCGATCGACGTCGTGGTGACCCGCTGGGGCGGGGGGCTGCCGCAGTACGGGCCGGGCCACCTCGACCTGGTCGACCGCGCCGAGCGCGCCGTCGCGGAGGTGCCGGGGCTGGCGCTGGCCGGAGCCGCGCTGCACGGCGTCGGGGTGCCCGCGTGCATCGCGACGGCCATCGCGGCAGCGGCGCGCATCACCTCACACGTGGTGCGCTAGCAGCGGCTTCGGCCGCGGTGGGAAGATGGGGGCATGGCGCGGCTGAACTACCAGGAGCTCAACGACACCATCCGCTACACCGCCTGGTCGGTGTTCCGGGTCGAGCCCGGGCGGCTCCCGGAGGATCGCGGCCAGGCCGCCGCGGAGACCACCGGGTACCTCGATGCCCTGGAGGGCAAGGGAGTCGTGGTGCGGGGGGTCTACGACGTCGCCGGCCTGCGCGCCGACGCCGACTTCATGATCTGGTGGCACGCCGAGACCGCGGAGCAGGTGCAGGCCGCCTACACCGGGTTCCGCCGCACCCCGCTGGGCCGCGTGTCGGCGCCGGTGTGGAGCCAGTTCGCGCTGCACCGGCCCGCCGAGTTCAACCGCAGCCACATCCCCGCCTTCCTGGCCGGTGAAGAGGCGCGCAAGTACATCTGCGTGTACCCGTTCGTGCGGTCCTACGAGTGGTACCTGCTGCCGGACGCCGAGCGCCGCAAGATGCTCGCCGACCACGGCAAGGAGGCCCGCGACTACCCGGACGTGCGCGCCAACACCGTGGCCTCGTTCGCGCTCGGCGACTACGAGTGGATCCTCGCCTTCGAGGCCAACGAGCTGCACCGCATCGTCGACCTGATGCGCCACCTGCGCGCCACCGAGGCGCGCCGCCACGTGCGCGAGGAGACCCCGTTCTACACCGGGACGCGGGTTCCGCCGGCCGAGCTGATCGCCAACCTGCCGTAGGTGCTCGGCCCACCCGCGTCGGCCTGGATCGGGACGACCGGCAGTGCTACCTCACCGGCCGAGCCGGAACCTCCGGCGTGGCCGGGGCAGTTCGCCGCGCTCGGTGAGCCAGGTGGCGAAGTTCGCGGCGTCCTGGCGGTAGCCGACGCCGTCCGTGCGGGGCGTGGCCGCCGCGTAGGCGTCGAACAGGGGACGGAACCGTTCGCCGAGCGCCTGGGGCAGGTCCGGACGCAGGTCGGCGACGATGGAGCCGCGCTTGGCGCGCAGGGCGCGGATTTCGGCGGCCACGCGCCCGGGGTCGAAACCGGTGGGAACCTGCTCGCCGGCCAGCAGGGCGCGCAGCAACGCGGCCTGGCGGGCGGCCAGCTCCGCGCGGCTCACAACCGGTCCCGGACCGCGGCGAGCTCGGCGGCCAGTTCGTCGTCGGGCGGGTAGGCGCCGTCCCGTTCCAGCAGGGCACCCGGCGGCTCGGCGCGGCGCCGCAGTTCGGTGAGCAGGTCCAGCACCTCCGGCCGCACGGGATGCGTGTGCGTGTCGTGGTAGATCCCGTCCACCTCGACCCCGCCCGCGACGTGCACGTACGCCAGACGCTCCAGCGGCACCTCGTCGAGGAAGGCCGCCGGGTCCGTGCCCAGGTTGCGCGCGTTCGCATACAGGTTCGCGACGTCCACGATCAGCAGGCAGCCGGTCCGCTCGGTCAGCTCGCGCAGGAACGCGGCCTCGTCCATCTCCGCGTCCGGCCACTCCAGCAGCGCGGCGATGTTCTCCAGCGCGAACGGCCGCCCGATGATCGACTGCGCCAGCCGCACGTTCCCGGCCAGCACGTCGAGCGCCTCCCGGGTGCGGGGGAGCGGCACCAGGTGCCCGGCGTCGAGACCGCCCGCGCGCACGAAACAGACGTGGTCGCTGGCGACCGGCGCGTCCAGCTCGTCGGCCACTGCCGCGAGGTGCTCGACCCGCCGCGTGTCCAGCGGTTCGGCGCCGCCGAGCGACAGCGACACCGCGTGCGGCAGCACCGGCAGACCCCGCGCGCGCAGCTCGGTCAGCGCGGCCGGCAGGTGCCCGGGGTGCAGGTTCTCCGCGATCACCTCGACCCACTCCACGCCCGGCATGCGGGCGATGGACAGATCGATCTCGGGGCGCCACCCGATCCCCACGCCCAGCCGGTCAGTCGCCACCGCCACCTCCGCACCCGCCGCCACCGCACGAGCTGCCGCCGCAGGAACTGCCGCCGCCGCACGAGTTCCCCCCGCACGAGCTGCTGCAGCTGCTCGACGACCCGCACGAGGAGGCACCGCGCGACGAGCGACGCGGCGCCCCGGCCGACCCGCGCGACTTCTGCGGCCGCGGGGCGGGCGCCCCGTCCAGCGCCTCGGCGATCTTCCGATCCGGGTACCGGGTCAGGCCGCCCAGCGCCACCGCCTGCGCCGCGCTCGTGCCCGACGCCGACCGGACGACCTCGTCGCCGGTCCTTGTGCGGGGCGGGCGGCGGCCCGGCAGGCCGGTGACCGCCCACAGGATCGCGGCGGGCGCCAGGGCGAGCAGGAAACCGCCGCCGGGGAAGCTCGTGAACGCCACGACCGCGACGGCGGCCATGAGGACCGCGGCCAGCCGCCGGATGTTCTTCAGCGGGCCCTGCTCGACCAGGAGCCCGGCCTCCGCGAGCCGTTCGCGCGCGACGTCGAGCACGGTGCCACCGCGCAGGGCCGCCCGCACGGTGTGCAGCGTCGCTGCGCCGCGTTCGTGGTGCACGCTCGTCCACACCGCCGCGCCCAGCTCGTCGGCCGGGGGACGGTCGCCGGTCGTGGTGAGCCGTCCCGCGTAGCTCACCCGGACCCGCTGGCGTTCCAGCAGGTCGGCCAGGGCCGCGTCGATCGCGCGCATCGGGCCGCCCGCCAGGAACCCCAGCTCGGCCGGACCGGGCGTCCGGTGCGGCGCGGCCGCACGTCCCTTCAGCAGCCGCGGGCCGACCAGGAGTACCAGGATCGGGAGCAGCACCAGCCCGACGCAGATCACGAGGAACGCCGGCAGCGGAAGTCCCCAGTACCCGGACCCGCCCACGTCCCTGACCGTCGCCTCAACCCCCAACGCCGGCACCTCCGCCTCAGCCCGTTCCACGGTGAGACGACCCGCGACGGCCGCCGGTTCCCTCACGGGGACGGTCGTCAGGATGCCGGGCGCCCAGGTCCAGCCGGCCCGCTACTCGGCGGGGACCAGGCGCAGCGAAATCGAGTTGATGCAGTACCGCTGGTCGGTGGGGGTGGCGTAGCCCTCGCCCTCGAACAGATGACCCAGGTGGCTGTGGCAGGTCGCGCACAGCACCTCGGTGCGCACCATGCCCAGTGACCGGTCCTCGCGCAGCAGCACGGCGTCGGAGGAGGCCGGGTCGAAGAACGACGGCCAGCCGCAGTGGCTGTCGAACTTCGTGTCGCTGCGGAAGAGCTCGGCGCCGCACGCGCGGCACTCGTAGACGCCGGTGGTCTTGGTGTCGGTGTATTCGCCGGTGAACGGCCGCTCGGTGCCGGCCTGGCGCAGCACGGCGTACTCCTCGGGGGAGAGCTGCTCGCGCCACTCGTGGTCCGGCTTGACGACCTTCGGGGTGGCTCCCACGACCGGTTCCATGCGGGGCTTCATACCGTTCAGGCTACTCGGACAGCCACTGCACGGCCTGCACCACGATGTCCCACGCGGCGACGATCACGCCCAGGACCAGCAGCACCACCACGGTCGCGGCGACCCACCAGCGCAGGCCGCCGGCCCGGGTGCTGGACTCGGCGAACTCGGCCACGTTGTGCAGGGTGGCCTCGACGGTGAACCCGGGCTCGGTCCGCTGCATCCGGTCCAGGTGCCGCGCGAACGCCTGCGCCTCCGGATCGTCGGGGTCCAGCCCGATCAGGTCGTCGTCGAACCGCGGGTCGCGGCCGCCTTCGGTCATACCGCCAGCGTAGGTCACAGGCGGGTGTCGTCGTCGATCTTGAGGCCCTGCTCGGTGTTGACGACCCGCCACGAGATGCGGCCGGCCCCGGAGATGGTGACGTACATGTCGGCGGAGCCGTCCGCGTTGAGGCCGTTGTCCGCCAGAATCGAGCTGTACTGCTCGATCCGGTGCTCGCTCCAGTACTGCTGGAACGCTTGCTGGCTACCGAACACCGCCTGCGCGGCGGGCGTGAGCACGGCCCACGCCGCGGCCGAGCCCTTGCCGTCGAGGTAGGTCTTCACAACCTGCCCGGCCTGACCGTAGTTGACCGAGCCGCCGGTGTTGGGTGTCTTGCCCAGCGCGGTCGCGGGTGCGCTGCTGGACGTGCTCGACGGTGCCGAGGTGGGCGTGGTGGGCTTGCTGCCGCCAGCGTTGGCCTGCGAGGAGCTGTCCGGCCCGTTGCCACGGTTGAGCGCGACCACGAGCACCACCACGAGCACGGCGATCACGGCCATCGCCGACCCGGTGAGCACCGCCTTGCGCTTGAGAAGCGGGGTCCCGGCGGGCTCGGCCGGTTTCGGCGACGGGACGAACGCCGCGGTCGGGTTGCGCGGGCCGTGCTGCGGCGGGGCGGGCGGCGCAGCCGTGGCGACACCGGTGCGCTGCCACGGCGGGCGCTCGGCCGGGGTGTCCACGGGCACGGCCACCGGCTGGCGACCGGAGGTGTGCAGCGGCGGCGACACCAGCGTGCCCCGGGCGTCCTTCTCGCCGTTGGCCAGCGCGGCCAGCCGGTCCCGGGCCTCCAGCATGGTCGGCCGCTCCTCCGGCTCGACCCGCAGGAGGCTCATCAGCAGCGCGGTCGCCATGCCGGACTGGCGCGGCGGGATGACCTGCCCGTTCGCCGCCGTGTACAGCAGCGCCAGCTGGTTGGAGCTGTTGCCGTAGGGCGGCTGGCCCTCCAGCGCGTGGTAGAGCGTCGCGCCGAGGGAGAAGACGTCGGAGGCCGGGGCCGGGTCCGAGCCGCGCGCCAGCTCGGGCGCCAGGTACGCCGGGGTACCGCCGATCAGCCCGGTCTGGGTGAGGGTGAGGTCGCCGGCGGCGCGGGAGATGCCGAAGTCGGTGATCTTCGCCGTGCCGTTCTCGTCGATCAGGATGTTCGCCGGCTTGATGTCGCGGTGCACGATGCCGGCGCGGTGGGCCACCACGAGCGCCGAGGCGACCTGGTGCCCGATGCGCGCCACCTCCGGCAGCGGCAGCGTGCCCTGCTCGGCGATCACCGCGGACAGGCTGCGCGAGGGCAGGTACTCCATCACCAGGCACGGATCACCGCCGTGTTCGGCGATGTCGAACACCACGATCGCGTTGGGGTGCTGGAAGCGCGCCGCGTTCTTCGCCTCGCGCATCGCCCGCTGGCGCATGTTGTTGCGCTCGGTCTCGGACATGCCCGGCTGGGCGAGGATCTGCTTCACCGCCACCGAACGCTCGAGGCGCTCGTCGACCGCGCGCCACACGACGCCCATGGCGCCGCTGCCGATGTGCTCAACGAGGCGATAGTGCCCTGCGATCAGCTGACCGGTGTCGATGGGACTACTCCTCGGAAACTCTCCGCATGTGCTGGCCTGGCTCCGCGCGAACGATCTCCTCGCGCACCGGGTCGAGTGTAGCGGGCTGCCCGGAACGCCCGCCGTAAGCTGTCCCGCGAGCGATTCGCACGAGGCCGACGGCACCGGCGAGCGCGAAGGCACCGTAGCAGGCGAGCAGCGCCGGCGGCGTACCGCCGGTGAGCGCGTCGCCCAGCACCACCACCGCGATCGTGCCGGGCAGGCTGCCGAGGACGGTACCGATCAGATACGGCCGGAATCCGACCGACAGGATGCCGCAGCAGTATCCCAGCGGGGCGAAGGGAACCACCGGGATCAGCCGCAGCGACGTCACCGCGAGAACCCCGCCGCCGGCGAGCCGTTCGTCGACCGCGCGCACCGCTTTCCGTTCCAGGTGGCGGGACACCAGGTCCCGGCCGGCCCAGCGGGCGAGGCCGAACCCGAGCGCGCCGGAGATCGCCGTCGCGGTGACGGCCACCAGGATGCCGAGCGCGTCGCCCAGCAGCAGCCCCGCGGCGAGGTTGAACACGGTGCGCGGAATCGGGGCGACGGTGAGTACCGAATAGGCGGCGAGGAACACCAGCGCGGTGACCGGCCCGGCGCCGGCGGCCCAGTCGCGCAGCTCCGCCGGGCTCGGCACGGGAAGCGTGAACGCCGCGAGGACCGCACCGGCGAACAGGACGAGCGCGATGATCAGTTTCCGGCGGCGGGACACGGCGTCCACGGTAGGGCACGCGCGGATGCGGTCGGGCACGGCTACCGGGTTCCGCCGGCAGTCGGGTACCGCGTCGGTACCCGCACCGTGCGGGTGTCCACTCCGGACAAGGTGCGTTTTCCGTGCGGGGCATCACGAAGCGGTGCACGTGCTGGCGCGGGTCCGGCCGACCGGGACTTCGGTCTGGGGCAGATGCCGTAGCCACCGCGTGCAGCCCGGCCGCGCGGGAGTGACGGCGGCCGCGCCGGGCGCGGAGCGCGGAACACCGTCGGCCGCCGGGGTGTTGACCTTGTCGTGAAGCTGTCTGTGCTCGACCGGTCCCGCACCCGCGAAGGGGGTACGCACGCCGCGGCGCTGCGGGAGACCGTGGCGTTCGCCCGTCAGGCGGAGGAGCTGGGATACCACCGGTTCTGGGTGTCCGAGCACCACAGCGTGCCGGGGGTGGCCGGATCTGCGCCCACCGTCCTGGCCGCGGCCGTCGCCGGCGCCACCTCCCGCATCCGCGTGGGCACCGGTGGCGTGATGCTGCCCAACCACCAGCCGCTCGTCGTGGCCGAACAGTTCGGGGTGCTCGAGGCGCTGCACCCCGGGCGGATCGACATGGGCCTGGGCCGTTCGGTCGGGTTCACCGGCGGCGTGCGGCGTGCTCTCGGCCACGGCAAGGACGACGCCGACCGTTTCGGTGAGCAGGTGCGGCTGCTGCTCGGCTACCTCGACGGCACCCAGCGCGAGCACCCGGGCGTGCACGCCTACCCCGCCGAGGGCGCGCCGGTCCCGGCGTTCCTGCTCGCCACCGGCGCCGGCGCGGACCTCGCCGCCGAGCTGGGCCTGCCCCTGGTGATCGGCGCGGTCCGCGGCGAGGCGGCCATGGTGGAGGCCATCGGCCGCTACCGCGAGCGGTTCGTGCCGTCGGCGCGCTGCCCGGTGCCGTACGTGGTGGTCTCGGCGACCGTGGCCGTCGCGGAGACGGCTGAGGCGGCGGAGCGGCTCCTCGTCCCGGAGGCGTGGTCGGCGGCCTGGTCCCGCACGCACGGCGTCTTCCCGCCGCTGCGGCCCGCCGGCGAGATCCTCACCGCTACGATGACCGGCCGCGAACGCGCGTTCTTCGACGAGGCCCGGCAGGGGCACCTCGCCGGCACGCCCCGGGACGTGGCCGGGAAGCTGGACGAGCTCGTGGCACGCACCGGGGCGGACGAGATCCTGGTGACGACGAGCACCTACGACCGTGCCGAGATGCTCGCCTCCTACCGGCTGCTGGCCGAATCGGTCCTGACGGCCGCGCGGTAGCCGAGCGCGACCGTGAGGAACACGCCGAACGTCAGCCAGAGGTAGGCGTTCTGGCACAGCCACCGCACCCCGGCCGCGGTGAAGTCGAACACCGAGTTCTCCTGCAGCCCGGCGAACGGCAGCACCCCGCCGGAGGTCACGAGGAGGGTGCCGGCCAGCGCGACCCAGGCCGGCACCGAGCCGCGGAAGGCGCGATCGGCCAGCCAGATCAGCAGCATCGCCAGCCACACCCAGTGGTGCACCCAGCTGTACGGGGAGACGGCCGTCATCGCGAGCCCGCACAGCGTCACCGCGCCCAGCTCCTCGCCGCGCGCGGACAGGCGGCGCACCAGCAGCAGGCACACCACCGCCGTCACCACGGCGGCCAGCAGCCACACGATCTGCATGCCCCCGGCGAGGCCGGTCGTGCGCGCGAAGAACCCGCGCAGCGACTCGTTCGACGGGTTCTCCGGCACCCCCACCCGGGCCGGGTCGGCGAACGCGCCGGACCAGAAGGTCACCGAGTCGTGCCCGAGGACGGCGAATCCGATCGCCACGGTCGCCGCGAACGCGCCGCCGGCGACCGCCGCGGCCCGGTAGCGGCGCGTGACCAGCAGGTACAGCACGAAGAACGCCGGCGTCAGCTTGATCCCGGTAGCGATCCCGATCAGCGCGCCCTTGACCTTCGACGAGTCGGGCAGCGCCACGTCGAGCAGCACCAGCGTCATCAGCAGGATGTTGACCTGACCGAACGCCATCGTCTCGCGCACCGGCTCGCACCACATCAGCACCGCCGCGACCGGCAGGCTGAACACCACCAGCCGCACGTCGCGCCGCAACCGCAGCAGCGACAGCGCTGCCCACACACCGGCCACCAGCATCGCGTAGTCACCGAGCGCGCCCACCCAGCGGAACCCCGCGCCCGTCACCGCGGCGAGCGGGACGAACAGCAGCGCCGCGAACGGGGTGTAGACGAACTCCCACACGCCGCGGACGTGGCCCACCAGCGGTGTGTCGTAGACGGACACGCCGTGCAGCACCCGCTGACCCGCGATCCGGTAGACGCCCAGGTCGAGCAGGTGCAGCAGTGCGGGCAGGTTGGCCAGGACCTCGCGCACGTACCAGAAACCGCACACCCCGCCCAGCACCAGCACCGGCCAGAAGACCGCCCAGGGCACCGGTCGCCGGCCGCCGTCCCGCGGTGCCGGCCCCGCGGCCGCCGTCTCGGCGGTGGACGAGGGCACCGGCACTCCCAGTGCTTGCTGGTCCGGGCGCATGGTGGACAAGCCTAAACGGGCCGGATGCGCTCCGCCTCCCGTCAGGCCGGGCAGAGCGTGCCGTCGGCGGGGACCTTGCCGTCGACGAGGAACGCCCGCACCGCCTCCGCCGCGCACGGCGAGGACAGCGCACCGTGCCCGGCGCCCTGCCACGCCACCCGCACCGCGCCGGGGATCTGCTGCGCGGCGCGCGCCGTGCCGATCTCGGGCGTGACCGGGTCGATCAGGGTGCTGGTGACCACGACCGGCGGGATTCCCGGAGTGCCCGGCGTGGGCAGCGGCTCGGTTCGCGCCGGCCACGGCAGGCACCACGCCAGCGTTTGCGTCACGAGCCCGCCGAAGAGCGGGTAGCGGCCGCGCAGCTGGTCGGTCAGCCCGGCGATCCGGTCGGCGGGCACCCGCGCGGTCGTGTCGTTGCATTCGGTGGCCAGCGTCCCGTCCAGGCTGGAGGGTGCGCTGTCGGAGCCGTTGAGCGCCGGTGCGACGAACGCCGCCAGCCCGCGGATGTCGCCGGTGCGGGCGGCGTCCAGCGCCCGGGCCAGCTCGGTCCAGCGGGTCCGGTCGGCGAGGCCGGCGACCACGGCCCGCAGCGCGATGCCCGGCCCGAACACCGCGCCACCCGAGGTGGCCTGGGGTGCGGTGCGCAACCGGTCCAGCACCGCGGTGACCGTCGCGGGCGCGTCCTGCCCGACGGCCCTGCCGTAGGTGTCCAGCGTCGCCTGCTGCGCGGCGGCCAGGTCGCCGAGCACGGTCGCCGTGTCCCCGGACGGGTCCGGCACGCCGTCCAGCACGAACCGCCCGACCCGGTCCGGGAACCGGGCCGCGTAGGAGAGGAGGACCTGCGAGCCCTCGCCGTGGCCGAGCGCGTGCAGCTTCGGCACTCCCAGCTCGCCGCGGATCTCCTCGAGGTCGCCCGCGGTGCGCCAGCTGTCGAACGCCTGCTGGGTCCCGCCGAGGTCGATGGCGCACTGCTGCCCGGCCTTGCGTGCGGCGTCCAGCAGGGGTTCCAGGTCGTGGCCGGCGGGGTCGGCGTCGAGCAGCTGGGCGCGGGTGTCCTCGGGCACGCAGGACAGCGGGTCGGATTCACCCGTGCCGCGCCGGTCGACGCCGATCAGCGAGAACCGCTGCAGCAGCGCGGGCGGCAGCGTCGACGCGAGGCGGGCCGCGTAGAGGGTGCCGGGCGAGCCGTCGACGTCGTTGACCACCACCAGGGGGACCGCGCCGTCGCCCGCCCTGAGCACGGACACGCGCGTCTGGATCCGGCCCGGCAGCGCTGGTGTGTCCAATGTGGACAGCACCGTGCCACAGCTGAACCGCAGGTAGCCCGGTGCCGCGGAGCCCAGGCGGCTGCGGGTCTGCTGGTCGCAGTCGGTCCAGTCCAGCGTCGGCGAGCGTGGTTCGGTCAGGGGCGGCAACGGCACCGCCGCGGCGGAACTGGACGGCGCGGAGGAGACCGGTTCGTCGTTCTCCACGACCGGTGGCCGCTTCGACGGTCCCGCCGTGCACCCCGCGACGAGGGCCGTCGACAGCACGGCGACCACCAGACCCACGAGACCCCGGCGTGGCACGACGTTTCCTCTTTCCGCTGTGGTGCTTGTCCGCTCCGAGGTTCGCACGACCCCCGTGTGCCCGGAGTCAGCGGGTGCGCTTCACCTCGCCGTGGAAGACCGCGTCGAGGTCGTAGCGGGCCGGCTCGTCGAGCTGGGCGTAGTCGCACGAGGCCGGGTCGCGGTCCGGGCGCCAGCGCACGAACTGCGCGGTGTGCCGGAACCGCGACGGGTAGCCGCCCTCGGTGTGCTCGTAGGCGACCTCGACGACCCGCTCGGGCCGCAGCGGCACCCACGGCTGCTCGGTGGCCCGCCACCGCGTGATGCCGCCCGGCAGGCGCTGCCCGTCGACGGTGCCGTCCAGCCACGGGTGCGGCGGCCCCTCGGTGATCAGGTCCGCGAGCTCCCCGGCCAGCTCCCGGCGCCGCGTCACCGGGAACGAGCCGACGACCCCGACGTGGTGCAGCACGCCGCGCTCGTCGTGCAGGCCGAGCAGCAGCGACCCGACCGCCTCGCCGGGGGTGGAGTCCTTGTGCCAGCGCAGCCCGGCCACCACGCAGTCGGCGGTGCGCGAGTGCTTGTACTTGATCATGATCCGCTTGCCCGGCTCGTACCCGGCGTCCAGCGGCTTGCCGATCACCCCGTCCAGCCCGGCGCCCTCGAACAGCTCGAACCAGTGCCGCGCGGTGGCCGGGTCGGTGGTGGCGGGGGTGATGTTCAGGCCGCCGCCGGCCAGCTCCGCCAGCCGGGCTCGCCGCGCCGCGGTCGGCTCGCCGAGGAACGGCTCGTCACCGAGCGCGAGCAGGTCAAACGCGACGAACGTGGCCGGAGTCTGCTCGGCGAGCAGCTTGATGCGCGACTCGGCGGGGTGGATGCGCTCGGTCAGCGCGTCGAAGTCGAGGTGGCCCGCGCGGCCGACGACCAGCTCGCCGTCCAGCACCACCCGGTCCGGCAGCAGCGGCGGCAGCTGCGCCAGGACCTCCGGGAAGTACCGGTTCAACGGCTTGCCGGCCCGCGACTGCAACGTCAGCTCGGCACCGTCGCGGAAGACGAGGCAGCGGAAGCCGTCCCACTTCGGTTCGAACAGCAGCTCGTCGGAGTCCGGGATCGCCTTCGCCGGTTTCGCCAGCATCGGCTGGATCGGCGGGGTCAGCGGCAGCATGGGCCCACCCTAGCCGCGGCGGCGGTACCGCAGCATCGCGAAACCGTCCTCGACCAGCACCGATGCCAGTTCCATCGCGCGGGCCCCGCTCGCCATCCGCCCGATCGCGATGCGGTCCGCGCCCCCGCCGGCCAGCAACGGCGCCACCGTCAGGCACAGCTGGTCGACCAGGTCCTCGGCGACCAGCTCGCCGAACAGGTGCGGCCCGCCCTCGCAGTTGATCCGTTTCAGGCCGCGGCCGGCCAGCTGCGCGAGCGCGCTGCGCAGGTCGATGGTCTCCACCCCGGCGAGGAGGATGTCGGCGCCCGCGTCCGCCAGCGCCGCCCGCCGCTCCGCCGGGGCGTGCTCGGTGGTGATCACGATCGGCGGCACCGTCGTATCGGTGAACAGCGGCGCCGCCGGGTCGAGACGGGCGCTGCCGGTGACCACCGCGATCGGCGGCACCTCGGCGAGGCCGAGCCGCGCCCGGCGTGCCCGGCGTTCCGGGCTGGTGCGGGCACCGCGGTAGTTCTCCGCGCGGACGGTGCCGGCGCCGGCCAGCACCACGTCGGCCAGCAGGCGGCCGAGGAAGAAGATCCGCTTGTCCGCCGGGCCGGACAGGCCCTCGGACCGGCCCTCCAGTGTCGAGGCGCCGTCCGCGGAGGAGGTGAAGTTGGCCTGCACCCAGGGCCCGTCGAGGGCCTCCGGGTATCCGTAGATCCGTTCCAGGTCGTCGTCGGAGAGGTCGTCGAGGAGGTCGGGCCACACGCTGCGCACGATCTCCATCACATCACGGCCGGAGGGCACCGGCTCGCCGCCGTGCTCCCGATACCCTGGGCGGATGCCCGCGCACCTCACCGACCGGCGTCCCGAGCTGGGGGCGGACGAGCTGATCGCCGCACTGGTGCCGCCGCCGCGCTTCGACGCCGTGCGGTTCGCCACCTACGTGCCGAACCCGGACGAGCCGAGCCAGGCGCAGGCCGTGCGGGACTGCTCGGCGTTCGCGGCGCGCATCGGCGCAGCGGCCCCGAAGAAGTCGAAGCTGCGGGCGCTGTTCGGCGGGGGATCGGCGCCCGACCCGGCGACCCTCGGCCTCTACCTCGACGGCGGGTTCGGCGTGGGCAAGACCCACCTGCTCGCCTCCACCTGGCACGACGCGCCCTCGCCCAAGGCCTACGGCACGTTCGTCGAGCTGACCCACCTGGTCGGCGCGCTCGGGTTCGGCGAGGCGGTGCGGCGGCTGTCGGAGCACCGGCTGCTCGCGATCGACGAGTTCGAGCTGGACGACCCTGGCGACACGATGCTGGTCACCCGCCTGCTGCGGGAGCTGACCGACGCCGGTGTGCACGTGGCGGCGACCTCGAACACGCTGCCGGACAAGCTGGGCGAGGGCCGGTTCGCGGCCGAGGACTTCCTGCGGGAGATCCAGTCGCTGTCGTCGCGGTTCTCCGTGGTGCGGGTGGACGGGCCGGACTACCGCCACCGCGGGCTGCCCGAGGCGCCGCCGCCGGTGGACGAGGAGACCCTGCTGACGTCGGCGGAGACCCGTGAGGGCGCGACGCTGGACGACTTCGACGCGCTGTGCGCCCACCTGGCGACGCTGCACCCGTCCCGCTACGGCCGTCTCGTCGACGGCGTGTCCGTCGTGCACGTCCGCGGTGTGCGGCCGGCGCCGGACCAGAACGTCGCGCTGCGGCTGGTCGCCTTCGCCGACCGGCTCTACGACCGGGCCATCCCGGTGGTCGTCTCCGGCGAGTCGCTCGCGGCCCTGTTCACCGAGGAGATGCTGCAGGGGGGCTACCGGAAGAAGTACCTGCGGGCGGTGAGCCGTCTGACGGCACTCGCGCGAGACGCCGCGTCGGTGAGCTGAGCGCGAGCACCGCGGCGACGGCGAAGCACGCGCCGCCCAGCACATCGGTGGGGTAGTGGTAACCCAGCCCGACCAGCCCGACACCGGCGACGACCAGCACGAACCCGCCGATCGAGGCGGTGATCGCGGTGGCCGCACCGGGGCGGGCGAGCAGCACGAGCACGGTGAGGGTGGCGGCCAGGCTGACGGTGTGCCCGCTGGGGTAGGCGAGGTCGCTTTCCTTCGTCCGGTCGAACAGCGGCTTGAGCACCCACGTGTTGAGCGCGATCGGCACCGCGACACCGGTGACCGCCAACGCCACGCCGTCCCAGCGGCGGCCGAGCGCGCAGGCGAGCACGACGATCCCGAGCAGCGGCAGCAGCACCACCGGTTCGGTGGGCAGCACGAACAGGTGCAGCAGCGCGGGCTGACCGGCCGCGGCGCCGTAGATCCACGCCGTGATCCGCGTGTCGATGCCGCCGGCGGTGGTGTCCCCGGCGAACGGAATCCCGACGGCGACCGTGACCACGGCGCAGGCCGCGGCCACGCCCCACCTCACCGGTCACCCCGTGCCACCGGGAGACGGCCCTGCTCGACCGCCCGGACCAGCTCGGCGTGGTCGGCCTCGGTCTGGTCGGCGTATCGCACCGCGAACCGGCCGATCGCCTCGTCGAGCCGGTCGTCGCCGTCGAGGTACCCCGCGAGCAGCCGCGGGTGGATCGACCGGATGTGCGCGCGGGCGAGCAGCGCACCGGCGAGGCGGCCGTAGTCGTCGAGATCCGTGCCGCTCAGCTCGGTGGGCTCGATGGAACCCTTGTGGTTGCGGAACTGCCGCACGATGAACGGCCTGCCCGCGATGGTCGTCCAGCCGAGCAGGATGTCGGACTCGGCCTGCACCAGACGCGTGCCGTGCACGATGCGTTGTCCCTCGTGCTCGGTGCGGTGCTCCGGAAGGTACGGCGTGAGCGCTGACGGCCGGGCCTCCTTGACCTGCAGCACCAGGTCCTCGTCGGTGTTGCCGTGCAGCAGCACCAGGTAGCTGCGCAACCCGACACTGCCGGTGCCGACCACGCGGAAGGCCACATCGGCGATCCGGTATCGGGCTATGAGGTTGCGGCGCGATTCGCGGAGGGTGTGCACATAGGACACCAGGCTGTCGGCGACCGCGCCGGCGGTGGCCTCGTCGACGCGCCGCAGCACGGGCGGGTCGACGAGGTCACTGACGAACCGGTGCCGGCTCAGGCCGGCCGGGTGGTCGTCGATGCGCTCGGTCCACTTGGCGGCGACGCGGGCGCTGGTGTTGCGGCGTGCCTTCTCCGCGGCCGCCCCGAACTCGTCGGCGAGGTCCTCGGCCCGCACGTCGGACGAGACGTCCTCGTCGCCGAGCGCGGTCCACGACCGCAGGAACGGTGCGGTACCGAGCCGGCGCACGACGCGCCGGTAGGACTTCACCGAGTCCTCGGCCGCGTCCTGGCAGTCCTTTTCGGACACACCGCCCGCGCGCCCGGCCAGGACCAGGCTGGCGGCGAGGCGCTTGAGGTCCCACTCCCACGGGCCGCGCACGGTTTCGTCGAAGTCGTTGACGTCCATCACGATCCGCCCGTCCGGCGTGCCGTACAGGCCGAAGTTCGCGGCGTGCGCGTCACCGCAGATCTGGGCGGAAAGCCCGCTGTGCGGTGTTCCGGCGAGGTCGGCGGCCATCAGCCCGGCCGCGCCGCGGAAGAACGCGAACGGCGACACGATCATGCGCCCGATCCGCAGCGGGATCAACTCGTCGAGGCGTCCGTCGTTGCCCGCGTCGACGAACTCGACGACGCCCGGCCGGTGCGCGCCCTTCGCGTCGTGGTCGTGCACCGCCGGCGGGGTGCGCGCGGCCAGTTCGCGTCCGCGCGCGTGGAGTTCCGCCGGGTCGCTCACCTCGCCCGGCACCAGGGCCCGTTCCATCCCCGCCTCCTCCCGCCGTCTGCACCGTCCGCACAGTCTGCACAACGTACGGCGGGTGCCGGAGGTTTCTGGGACTGGCTCACCGGGCGGTGACGCGCCCCGGTGCGTGCGGTCAGCGGGTCAGGACGCCGGCGAGGATGTCCAGGCCGCGGTCGAGGTCCGCCTCCGCGATCGTCAGCGGCGGGGCCAGGCGGAGGGTGGCGCCGTGGGTTTCCTTGGCCAGCAGGCCCTTCTCCGCGAGCGCCGCGCATGCCTCGCGGCCGCTCAGGCCGCCCGGGGTGATGTCGATGCCGGCCCACAGGCCGCGTCCGCGCACCTCGGCCAGGCCGTGGCCGACCAGTTCGCCGAGCCGGGCGTGCATCCGCGCCCCGAGCTCGGCGGACCGCTGCTGGAACTCGCCGGTCGACAACAACGTGATCACCGCCCGGCCGACCGCGCAGGCCAGCGGGTTCCCGCCGAACGTGGACCCGTGCTCGCCGGGCTTGAGGACCCCCAGCACGTCGCGGCGCCCCACCACCGCGGACAGCGGCACGATGCCGCCGCCCAGCGCCTTGCCCAGCGTGTACAGGTCGGCCCGCACGCCGGCGTGCTCCAGCGCCAGCAGCGCGCCGGTGCGGGCCAGCCCGGACTGGATCTCGTCGGCGATCAGCAGCACGCCGGCCTCGTCGCACAGCCGCCGCGCCTCCGCCAGGTAGCCCTCCGGCGGCACCAGCACCCCGGCCTCGCCCTGGATCGGCTCGAGCAGGACTGCCGCGGTGCGCTCGGTGATCGCGTCCCGCAACGCCGCCGCGTCGCCGTACTTCACCACGGTGAACCCCGGCGTGTAGGGCCCGAACCCGGCCCGCGCGGTCTCGTCCGTGGAGAACGAGATGATCGTGGTGGTGCGCCCGTGGAAGTTCGATCCGGCGACCACGATCTCCGCCCGGCCGTCCGGTACGCCCTTGACCTCGTAGGCCCACTTGCGGGCGATCTTCAGCGCAGACTCCACCGCCTCCGCACCGGAATTCATCGGCAGGACCATCTCGGTGCCGGTCAGCTCCGCCAGCTCGCGGCAGAACGAACCCAGCTGGTCGTGGTGGAACGCGCGCGAGGTCAGCGTGACCCGCCCCAGCTGCTCCTGCGCGGCGGCGATCAGCGCCGGATGGCGGTGCCCGAAGTTCAGCGCGGAGTAGGCGGACAGGAAGTCGAGGTAGCGGCGGCCCTCGACGTCGGTCACCCAGGCGCCCTCGGCCTCGGCGATCACGACGGGCAGCGGGTGGTAGTTGTGCGTGCTCCAGCGCTCGTCGAGCGCGATGAACTCGGCCGCGGAGGTCGTCATGCCACTCAGGTTAAGGGCAGCCGGAGGTGGGAATCATCCGTTGATCGTTGCTGGCACGAGCTGATCGTTGCGCAGTTACCCGCGATACCGGTGGTTCGTTGCGCCCGGAGCGAGGGCAGGGAGGCCCGCGTCAGTCGCGGCGTCTGCCAGGCGGTCGTCATAGGTGACGAAGCCGTCGAGTGGCTCCTCGCTGAGGAGTTCGATGGCCGGACGTGTCGCCGGGTTACGCGCTCAGCGCCGATCTTCGTCGCGTTCACGGAGGTCACGGAGAGCGTCGCCGAGCCGGTCGCTGCCGTCGCCCGCATGCATGCGCGGGCGGTACCCGGGACGGGTGGCGCGCTGCGCGCGGCCGGAAGTGAGCAACTTCGCCATGACCGGGCTCGTGTGGTGCCGCGGCTCCCGCAACTCCACGCGGTCGTCGTCTCGAGCCGTCATGCTACGAACGTATCGGAGAATTGTGGCCACTTCTCACGGCGTCAGGATCTCGTCCCACGCGCGGACGTACCAGTTCCGCACCACCCCGTGGCGCACGAAGGGATCCCCGCCGGCGAACTCCTCCGCGGCCTCCCGTGTCCGGAACACGCTGAGCGCACCGTTGCGCTCCGGATCTTCGAGCGGGCCGACGAGCAGCAGGTCGCCACGGGCGTGGAACTCACGGAGCCGCGCGGAGTGGCCGGCCATGTGCGGGGCGCCGCGTTCGACGACGTTGTCGGCGGGCTCGTAGAACAGCAGGTACTTCATGCCGCCCCCGCCGCTTCCGCCGCGAACCGGCCGAGGATGTGCGCCCAGCCCTCGGTGAACGCGCCGCCGGCGTAACCACCGTCGCGGGCGCAGGCGGCGCGGAGCTGGTCGTCGTCCAGGGCCTCCCAGCCGCGGTGCTCGACCGCGACCCGGGTCAACCCCGGCCCGAGCGCCCGGAAGGTCAGCTCCACCTCGGTCGGCGCCGGGGTGACCAGCCAGGTCATGGTGAACCGCTCGGGGGGCTCCCACGCCAGAACCTCGCCCCAGTCGTGCTCGGTGCCGTCCTCCCACGTCTCGTAGACCCGGCCGCCGGGCCGGCGTTCGAAGGTCACGTCCCGCACCCGGTCGCGGCCGCGCGAAAAGGGCTCGACCGGCCACCACACGCCGATCGTCCGGACGAACGTGTCGAAGGTGTGCGCGGCGTCGCTGCGCACCAGGGTCGCCTGCCGCACCGGCGGGCGGCTCAGGATCCCGGTCATGCCGATCCTCTCGCCGTGTCGTGTTCGCCGATCCCCCGCTCAGCTTCGACCAGCCGCCGGGCCGTGTCGAGGGATGAGGCCCACATGTCGTCGAGGAAGCGCCGCAGGCCGGCGAGCCCGTCCGGCCGCGCCCGGTAGAGCCGGCGCGTGCCGACGCGGCGCTCGTCGAGCAGGCCCGCGTTCTTCAGGATGGTGAGGTGCTGGCTGACCGCCGTGCGGCTCACGTCGAACGACTCCGCGATCTCGCCGGCGGCCAGCTCGTCGTGCGCGACCAGCCGGAGGATCGCCCGCCGTCTCGGCTCCGCGAGTGCCCGCAGCGCCTCGTCCGTCCGCTCGTCCTCCGTCATGCCCGCTCCTACGCCCAGAGTCCGACCGGGTTGCCGTCCGGGTCGGTGAAGATCGCGAACCGCCCGAAGTCGCCGGGCAGGTCGGTCGGCGGCACCAGCCGCTTCCCGCCCAGCTGCTCCGCCCGGTCCAGGTACGCGTCGAGGTCGTCGACCCGCAGGTAGATCTTGACTCCGGTGTCACCGGGTGCGGTCGACGGCCCGATGCCGCCGCCGATGCCGCCGCCCGTGTCGACGAGCGCGTAGCCGCCCATCGCGGGATCGGCGCTGACCTGCCAGTCGAACAGCTCGGCGTAGAACGTCCTGGCCCGTTCCGCGTTCGCGCTGATCACTTCGAAGAACGCCACCTGCTGACCCATGACTGCTCCCTTCTGTCAGGAAAAGCTAACGTTAGTGGTCGCTGACAGAAGAAGTCAACCAGCGCTCGCCAAGACGGGCCGCGGTTTGACAGAGTGCGAGGCGTGACCGACGAGCACTCCTTCCTGCGCATGCAAGCCCGCACCCAGCGCTTCACCCTGGGCACCCCGCGCGAGTTCCGCGTCGCCCCGGACGGGGGGCGGCTGCTGTTCCTGCGGTCGGAATCCGGCACCGACCGGCGCAACAGCCTGTGGGAACTGGACCTGACCGAGGGCACCGAGACCAAGATCGTGGATGCCGCCGAGCTGCTGCCCGGGGAGGAGGAGCTGCCCCCCGAGGAGCGCGCGCGCCGCGAGCGGATGCGGGAGAGCGCGGGCGGCGTGGTCGGCTACGCCGTCGACGACGAGTTCCGCGTGGCCGCGTTCTCGCTGTCCGGCAAGCTCTACACCGTCGACCTGGGCACGCGCGAGGTGCGGGAACTGGTCGGCGGCGCGGTCGTCGACCCCCGTCCCGACCCGACCGGCACGCACGTCGCCTACGTCCGGGACCGCGCGCTGCGGGTCGTCGACCTCACCACGGGCGAGGACACCGTGATCGCGGGCGAGAACGGCGACGACGGCGACGATGTCGCCTGGGGGCTCGCGGAGTTCATCGCCGCCGAGGAGCTCGGCCGTGCCCGGGGCTACTGGTGGTCGCCGGACGGCACCACCTTGCTCGTCGAACGCACCGACCGGGCGAACGTGCCGCGCTGGACGATCTCCGACCCCGCGCACCCCGAGGCCGGCGCGAACACCGTCGCCTACCCCGCGGCCGGCACCACGAACGTCGACGTCTCGCTGTCCTTCTTCGGCCTCGACGGCACCCGCGTGGACGTCGAGCGCGGCGACTGGGAGTACCTGGTCGCGGTGCACTGGTCGGCCGGCGGTCCGCCGCTGATCGCGGTGCAGCCCCGGGACCAGCGCGAACTCGCGATCCACGCGGTGGACCCGGCGGACGGCTCGACGAAGCTGCTGCACACCGAGACCGACCCGCACTGGGTCGAGATCGTCCCGGGCGTGCCGGCGTGGACCGCGGACGGACGGCTGGTGCACGTCAGCGCCGCCGACGGCAGCTACCGCCTGGTGATCGACGGCGACCCGGTGACCGAGCCCGGTCTGCAGGTCCGCTCGGTGCTGCACGTCGGCGCGGAGGTGCTGTTCAGCGCCTCGGCGGAGGACCCGACGCAGATCCACGTCTACCGCACCGGGCCGGACGGCGTGACCCGCCTGTCCGACGGCGACGGTGTGCACGTCGGCGCGGGCACCGCCGACATCACCGTGCTCTCGTCGTGGAGCCTGCGCCACAGCGGCCCGGAGGTCACGGTGCTGCGCAACGGCCGTCCGCTCGCGCAGGTGCGGTCCCACCCGGCCGATCCCGGCCTGGTGCCCGACCCGCGGTGGCTCACCGTGGGCGAGCGCGGGCTGCGTGCCGCGCTGCTGCTGCCCACCGGGTACCGGCCCGCGGACGGCAAGCTCCCGGTTCTGCTCGACCCCTACGGCGGACCGCACGCCCAGCGGGTGCTGCAGAGCCGCAACGCGTTCCTGACTTCGCAGTGGCTGGCCGACCAGGGCTTCGCGGTCCTGGTCGCGGACGGTCGCGGTACCCCGGGCCGCGGGCCGGCGTGGGAGAAGGAGATCGCGCGGGACCTGGCCGGGGTCACGCTCGCCGACCAGGTGGACGCGCTGCACGCGGTCGCCGCCGAGCACCCCGAGCTCGACCTGTCCCGGGTGGCCATCCGCGGCTGGTCCTACGGCGGTTACCTGTCCGCGCTGGCCGTGCTGCGCCGCCCGGACGTCTTCCACGCGGCCGTCGCGGGCGCCCCGGTCACCGACTGGTCCCTCTACGACACCCACTACACCGAGCGCTACCTGGGCCTGCCGGAGCAGGACGCGGACTGCTACGAGCGCAACTCGCTGATCGCGGACGCACCGGGCCTGCGCCGCGCGCTGCTGATCGTGCACGGTCTCGCCGACGACAACGTGTTCGTCGCGCACGCGCTGCGGCTGTCCGCGGCGCTGCTGGCCGCCGGCCGGCCGCACGTCTTCCTGCCGCTGGTCGGTGCCACGCACATGACGCCGCAGGCCGAAGAGGTCGCGGAGAACCTGATGCGGGTCCAGGTCGACTGGATCCGCCGAGAGCTGGAGGCTGCTGCGCGATGAAGCGCTGGGGTATCACGATTCCGCTGACCGGGGTGCCGCTGGCCGCGCACCGTGAGCTGATCGAGCGGCTGCCCGCGCTCGGCTACACCGACGCCTGGTCCGCCGAAACCGCGGGGACGGACGCGTTCTCGCCGCTGCTGCTGGCCGCGCAGTGGGCGCCGGAGCTGCGGCTGGGCACGGCGATCGTGCCGGTGTACACGCGCGGCCCCGGCCTGCTGGCGATGTCCGCGGCGACGCTGGCCGAGGCCGCGCCCGGCCGGTTCGTGCTCGGCATCGGCGCGTCCTCGCCGGTCATCGTGCAGAACTGGAACGCCACCGAGTTCGCCAAGCCGTTCGCCCGCACCCGCGACACCCTGCGGTTCCTGCGTGCGGCGCTGGCGGGGGAGAAGGTGACGGCGGAGTACGAGACCTTCTCGGTGAGCCGGTTCCGGCTGGAACGGGCACCGGAACCGGCGCCGCCGATCATGCTCGCCGCGTTGCGGCCGGGGATGCTGAAGCTGGCCGCCACGGAGGCCGACGGCGCCATCACGAACTGGCTCTCGCCGTCGGACGTGCGGCAGGTGCGGGCCGAGGTCGGGCCGGACACCGAACTCGCGGCCCGGATCTTCGTCTGTCCCACCACCGATCGCGATGCGGCGCGCGGGCTCGGCCGGATGATGATCAGCAGCTACCTGACCGTGCCGGTGTACGCCGCGTTCCACGAGTGGCTGGGCCGCGGCGAGGTGCTCGCGCCGATGCACGAGGCGTGGCGCGCGGGCGACCGCAAGCGGGCGAACGAGGTCATCCCGGACGAGGTGGTCGACGATCTGATCGTGCACGGCAGCCCCGCGGAGTGCCGGGAAAAAGTGCAGTCCTATGTGGACAACGGGCTGACCACCCCGGTGATCGCGCTGCTGCCCACCGGCGAGGACCCGGTGCGGCAGGTCGAGGCGCTCGCCCCGGCCCGGGGATGACCCCGTTGGCGGCATGACGTGCGCTCCGCGGCCGGGCACTGTAGGAGGAACGTGCCTGCCCGGGGTGTGCCCGCGCGCACCGTGTCCGTATGGTGGCTTAGCGTAGGCATACCTAAGGAGTGGTGAGTGGGCGAGACGATGCCGGAAAGCGTCGCGCTGGCCGGCGGCCCGGAGGGGCACCGGCGACTGGCCGAGCTGATCCCGTTGGTCCTCGACGGGCTGGCCGCGGGAACCGCCGAGCGCGGCGGAGCGGCCCCGGCCGGCGGCCCGGCCGCCGTAGCGGCGGGGCTGGCGGCGCTGACCGGGGCGCGACCCCTGGCCGGGGCCACCGGGGTCGGCGCGGCGCAAGCGCTTACCGAGCTGTCCCGGCTCCTGGCTGCCGGCTCGGTCGACCCCGCGGACCCGGCGTGCGCGGCGCACCTGCACTGCCCGCCCCTCGCCGTCGCGGTGGCCGCCGACGTCGTGGCGAGCGCGCTGAACCCGTCGATGGACTCGTGGGACCAGGCGCCGGTGGCGAGCGAGATCGAACGCGAACTGACGGCGCTCGTCGCCCGGCTCTGCTACCCGGACGCGGCCGCACCGGACGCGCTCGTCACCACCGGCGGCACCGAGTCGAACCTGCTCGGGCTGCTGCTCGCCCGCGAGCAGGACCCGGCCGTCCGGCCCGTGTGCGGGCGCAACGCCCACCACAGCGCGTCGCGGGCGGCGTGGCTGCTCGGGCTGCCCGCGCCGATCCTGATCGACTGCGACGGCGAGCGCATGCGGCCCGGCGCCCTCGCCGACGCCCTGCGCGACCTGGATGGCCGCGCGGTGGTGGTCGCTACCGCGGGCACCACGGACACCGGCGCGATCGACCCGCTGCGTGCCCTCGCCCAGGTGTGCCGCCGCCACGGCGCCCGCCTGCACGTCGACGCCTCCTACGGCGGGCTCGCGCTGTGCAGCGCGAAACTGAAGACCCGGCTGGACGGCCTGGCGGAGGCCGATTCGGTCGCGCTCGACGCCCACAAGTTCGGCTGGCAGCCCATCTCCGCGGGCCTGCTCGCGGTGCGCGAGGCCGCCGACCTCGCGGCGCTGTCGGTGCGCGCCGAGTACCTCAACGCCGACGACGACACCGAAGCCGGGCTGCCCGACCTGCTCGGCCGCTCCCTGCGCACGTCCCGCCGTCCGGACGCGTTCCGGATGGCCGTCACCCTGCGGGCCCTGGGCATCGAGGGCATGGGCGCGCTGGTCGAGCACTGCTGCACCACCGCGGCCGGCGTCGCCGCGATGATCGAGGCGCACCCCGCGTTGCGGCTGTGGGGCGCGCCGACGCTGTCCACCGTGCTGTTCCGGCCCGCCGGCGCGGACGACGAGCTGGTCACGCGCGTGCGGCGGACCCTGCTGGAGGCCGGGACCGCCGTCGTCGGCCGTGCCACGATGCCCGACGGCGTGTGGCTCAAGCTGACCCTGCTGCACCCGCGGGCCAGCGCCGAGGACTACCGGCCGGTGCTGGAGTCGGTGGTCGCGACCGCGGCGGAGCTGGCCGGAAGCGTGGTCCTGCGGTGAACCCGGTCGATCTGGCCGGGGTCGGGATCGGCCCGGCCAACCTGTCGCTGGCCGCGCTCGCCGCACCGGTCGCGGACCTCACGGTCGCGCTGTACGAGCGCAGCCCGCAGTTCCGCTGGCACCCCGGCCTGCTGCTGGACGGGGTGACGCTGCAGGTGCCCTTCCTCGCCGACCTGGTCTCCCTGGCCGACCCGACGAGCGAACTGTCCTTCCTGAACTACCTGCGCGAGCGGGACCGGCTCTTCCCGTTCTACTTCGCCGAGCGGTTCCACGTTCCCCGTGCCGAATACGACGACTACTGCCGGTGGGTCAGCGAGCGGCTGGACAGCTGCCGCTTCGGCGTCGAGATCAACGCGATCGAGTGGCGCGACGGGACGTTCCGGCTGCGCTCCACGGCCGGTGAGCTCAGGGCACGCCACGTCGTGCTCGGCATCGGCACCGAACCCTGGATGCCGGCACCGCTGCGTGACCTCGCCGCGGTCCCCGGCGCCCCGGTGATCCACTCGGCGGAGTACCTCGCCGAACGCGAACGGCTGCTCGCGCTGCCCGCGGTCACGGTCGTCGGTTCCGGCCAGTCCGGCGCCGAGGTGTTCCTCGACCTGCTGCGGCACCGCAAACAGCCGGCGGGCCTGCGGTGGGTGACGCGCACGGTGTCGTTCGCGCCGATGGAGTACTCCAAGCTCGGGCTGGAGCAGTTCACGCCCGACTACACGCGGTTCTTCCACCGGTTGCCGGAGGCCGAGCGCGACCGGCTGCTGCCCGCGCAATGGCAGCTGTACAAGGGCATCGACGACGCCACGATCGCCGACATCCACGACGAGCTGTACCGCCGCACCGTCGGCGGCGGGTGGCCGGGAGTCACCCTCACGCCGGGCGTGGAGGTCGTGTCCGCGGCGCGGGACGGCGAGCGGATCGCGCTCGGCCTGCGGCACCGGCAGCAGGGCAGTACCGCGACCTGGGTGACCGACGCGGTGGTCGCCGCCACCGGCTACCGCGAGCGGCCCCTCGACGGCCTGCTCGGACCGCTGGCGGACGCGGTCGCCCGCGACGGCCGCGGCCGTCCGGTCGTCGAGCACGACTACCGGTTGCGGCTCGCACCGGAGATCGGTGGCGCGATCTTCGTGCAGAACGCCGAGCGGCACACGCACGGCGTGGGCGCGCCGGACCTCGGCCTGGCCGCCTGGCGGGCCGCCTCGATCGTCAACGCGGTCTGCGGCCGCACCGTCTACCGGCTGCCGTCGCGCACGGCGTTCACCCGGTTCGGGCTGGAGGAGTGAGCGTGGAACCTGCTCAGGCGTGGCGCGCGGCCGGCACCCTGATCGTGCACAAGATGCTCGGCGAGCTGTCCTACGAGGGCCTGTTCGCCCCTTCGCCGGTGGGCGGTGAGGAGCCCGGGCAGCACCGGCCCTGGCGTCTCGCGCTGCCCGGCGTGACCTACGAGTTCCGGGCGCGCCGGGGAGCGTTCCAGTCCTGGACGGTGCAACCGGATTCGGCCACCCGCGACGGCGCACCGGCGACCGATCCGCGCGTACTGGTCGTGGACGCGCGCAAGGAACTGGGGTTGTCCGGCGCGCGGCTGGCGGACGTGCTGGCCGAGCTGACCGCCACGGTCACCAACGAGGCCGCCCGGCTGCGCCGCGCACCGACCGCCGCGGAACTGTCCACGATGGACTACAACCTGGCGGACGGGCACCTGACCGGGCATCCGCGGCTGGTGCTGAACAAGGGCCGCGTCGGGTTCTCCGCGGCCGACCGCGCCCGCTACGCGCCGGAGGCCGGGACCGACGTGCGGCTGCGGTGGTTCGCGGTGCACCGCGACCACGCGCGCTTTCGGAGCGTGGCCGGGTTGTCGGCCGAGCAGCTGTTCGCCGGTGAGCTGGACGACGACCAGCGTGCGGAGTTCACGCGCCGCGCCGACCCGGCGGACTACGTCTGGGTCCCGGTGCACCCGTGGCAGGCGGACGAAATCCTGGGCACCCTGTACGCCGGTGAGCTCGCCACCGGGGTGATGATCGAGCTGGGCGAGTCCCGGGACGCCTACCGTCCACACCAGACGGTGCGCACCCTCGCGAACACGACCCGCCCCGACCGCCGCGACGTCAAGACCGCGGTCTCGGTGCGCAACACCCTGGTCTACCGCGGCCTGGCGGCCGGGGCGACCCTCGCCGGCCCGGCGGTGACCAGCTGGCTCAAGCAGGTCGGCGCGGCGGACCCGCTGCTCACCGGTGAGTACCGGTTCGAACTGCTCGGGGAGGTGGCGAGCGTCTCGGTCGAGCACCCGCTGTTCGGCACCCTCGAGGAGCTGCCCTACCGGTTCCACGAAACGCTCGGGGCGCTGTGGCGCGAACCGCTGCGGTCGCGCCTGGCCGAAGGTGAGCAGGCGATCTCGTTCGCCGCGCTGCCCTACCGCGACCCGTCAGGCGCCGCGGTCATCACCGGCCTGATCGAGCGGTCCGGCTGGGACGCAGAACGCTGGTGCGCCACGGTGTTCGACCTGCTGCTCACCCCGCTGCTCCAGTGGCTGCTGCGCTACGGCGTGGGGTTCTGCCCGCACGGCCAGAACCTGATCCTGATCGCCGACGAGCGCGGCCGGCCGCTGCGGGTGGCGATCAAGGATTTCGCGCAAGGCGTCGACCTGCTCGACGAGGACCTCGACTGCTACCGGCTGCTCCCGCCGGAGGCCGCCGACGAGATGCTCCGGTGGCCGCCGCACCTGCTCGCGCAATCGCTGTTCAGCTCGGTGTTCTCCGGGCAGCTGCGGTTCTGGGCGGAGATCCTGCTCGACGACCTGGGCTTCCCGCGGGCCCGGTTCTGGGAGCTGGTCCGGGAGGTCGTGGGCCGCTACCGCGCGGACAACCCGGACGTCGCCGCGCGGTTCGACGGCTGCCTGCTGTTCGCGCCGGACGTCGAACGGGTCACGCTGAACCGGGAACACCTGGCCGGGCAGGGCTTCGACAAGGTCGACCGGGACGACGAGTTCGACGTGCGCTGGGGCCGGGTGCCCAACCCGCTGCACGCCGCGGATCCGGCGGGGGCGTGGTGAAATCGCCCCGCCCGGTCGGGCCGCGCACGCTCGCCGAACGCGCCGCCGCCGCCCGCGGCATGCGGGCCGCGCTGGCCCGGGGCGACTCGTCCCGGGTGCTGCTGCTGGTGCCCGACCCGCACGCGCGGTTCGCCGCGGTCGAGCTGTCCGGGCGGTTCGTGGCCGAGGAGGTGCTGGCCGGCGGCTACGGGCTCTGCACCTACGTGTTCGTGTGGGACGTGGACCGCGAACCGCTGCCGCTGGGGCCGGACCACCTCCTGGCGCGGTACCTCGGCGGCTACGGCGACCTGCGGATGCGGCCCGACCCGGCGACGATCACCGCGCTGCCGGACGGGTTGTGCGGCATCGTGTGCGACGTCGAATGGCCGGACGGGCAGCCGGTCCGGGCCGCGCCGCGGCACGCGCTGACCGAACAGCTGACCGCTCTGGAAGCACTGGGGTACGTGCCCTCGGCGGGGCTCGAGCACGAGGTGGTGTTCCGGGACGCGGACGGACCGCTGAGCCCGCACGGCGTGGACTACGCGGTCGGCGGGACCGAGCGGATGCGACCGCTGCTGCGCGACCTCCGCGTGGCGCTGGACCGCTCCGGGCTCGGGGTGGAGTCCGCCCGCGCGGAATGCCACCCCGGGCAGTACGAGATCGTGCTGCGGCACCGGGACGCGCTCGCCGCGTGCGACGACGCCCTGCTGCAGCAGCTCGTGGTGCGGTCGGTGGCCGCCGAGCACGGGGTGACGGCGAGCTATCTGGCCGCCCCGGAGCCGGGACAGGGCAGCTCGTGCCACGTGCACCTGTCGCTGGCCACGGTCGCCGGTGAACCCGCCGCCGGGAGCGGCACCGGGTTGCCCCCGGTGATGGCGTCGTTCCTCGCCGGGGTGCTGCGGGACGCGGCGGCGCTCACACCGATCTGGGCGCCGACGTGGAACAGCTACGTGCGATTGCGGACCGCGCCGTTCTCGCCCCGCGAGCTGCGCTGGGGCGTGGACGACCGGACCGCCGCGGTGCGGGTCGCGGGACGGGACGGGTCGCTGCGGCTGGAGTTCCGCTTCGCCGGTGCCGACGCGCAACCCCACCTGGTGCTCGCGGCGCTGCTGGCCGCGGGCCGGGCGGGCATCGAGGAGCGGCTTCCGGCGCCGCCGCCCGATGCCGTGCTCGGTGCGCTGCCCGGCACGCCGTGGGAGGCGCTCACCGGGCTCGACCGGGTTGCGAAACTGCTCGGGGACGAGGTCGCGGCCCAGCAGGAGGCGCTGCTGCGGGCGGAAGTCGACGCGGGCTGCGCGGCGGTCACGGACTGGCAGCGCCGGCGGGGCGCCGCGCGGGGGTGACCGGCTCGTCCAGGGGCTGCGGCCGCTTCCGCCGGAGGATCGCGAAGGCGAGCAGCAGCGCGACGCCCAGCAGCACGTAGGTGGCGGCGGAAAGCTGCTCGAGGAGGCTCCAGTCGCGGTGCACCACGGGAAAGTCGGTCTGCGGCAGGTGGTGGAACGGCGCCAGGATGAAGAGCACCGTCGTCAGCACGCCCCACGCGACCCAGGCGGCCGCGAGCCACGACCGTTCCGCGGCGCGGCGGGCGGCGAAGGCCAGCATCACCACCAGCGCCGGCACCACCCACACGTAGTAGTGCGACCACGAGGTGGGGGACACGAGCAGCGCCAGACCAGCGTTGGCCAGCAGCGCGAGCACCGGCTCGGCCCGCCGCATCGCGCTCGCCACCACGGCCAGCAGCGCGAGCACCAGCACGATCCACACGGCCTTCTCCGCCACCCCGGACAGCCCGGTGCGGACGATCACCGCCTCGATGGCCTGGTTGGTACTGAACGCGGTGCCGCTGACCCCGCCGCCGCTCAGACCACCCCGGAACCAGTAGGTGATCGAGCCGCCGAAGTCGGCGGCGAAGCCGATCGCGGTCGCCACGCCGAACGTGATCGCCGAAACGATCGCCGACCGGTAGTCGCGGCGGATCAGGAAGAACAACACGAACGCCGCGGGGGTCAGCTTCAGCGCCGCCGCCAGGCCGATGCCGAACCCGCGCGGCCAGACCGTGCGCCCGGCGAGGCAGTCGACCGCCACCAGGGCCATCATGATGATGCTGACCTGCCCGAAGCCGAACGTATCGCGCACCGGTTCGAGGAAAACCGTCAGCGGCAGCACGACCGAGGCCACCGCGACCCCGCCGTCCCGGCCCAGCGACGGCCGCACCGCGCGGACCACCAGGTAGACGGTGCCGAACACGCAGAGCCAGTTGAGGATGTACAGCGTCGTCACCGCGGCGTTCCACGGCAGCATCGCCAGCGGCGACAACAGCAGCGCGGCGAACGGCGGGTACACGAACGGCAGATGCGCGCCGTTCGCCACCGCCGGCAGCGGGCCGTACATGTCCTTGCCGTCCCACCAGGCCTGCACGCCGAAGCGGTAGACTTCCAGGTCGAGCTGGGGACGCGCGGGCAGAGCGTGCATCATGCCCAGCGTCGCGAAGAACAGCCAGACCGCACACGGCACCGGCAGCAGCCACAGGTATTTGCGCATCGCGATACACTGTAGCGATTCAATAACCGCTGCTCACGCCGCCCTGCGGTGTACCCGCCGGTAAGCCGACGGAGGTGTCCCGCACAGCTCCACGAATGCCTGTCGCAACGTCTCGGCCGAGCTGAAGCCGCAGCGCCGCGCGACGGCGGTGAGCGGCAGGTCCGTGGTGGCGAGCAGCTGCGACGCGGCTTCGGTGCGGGCGCGCCGGACGAACCGCCCCGGTGGGGTGCCCAGGTGCTGCTGGAACAGCCTCGTCAGCTGCCGTGTGCTCAAACCCGCCCGCGCCGCCAGCGCGCCGGTCGACAAGTCGCCGTCCGGATGTCCGGTGATCTGGGCAACGAGGTCGGCCACCTGGCGGTGCCCGGGCGGGGGAGCGGCGAGGAACATGCTGACCTGTGCCTGGTTGCCCGGCCGCTGCAGGTAGGTGACCAGTGAGCGGGCCACCTCGCGGGCCATCGTGGGGCCGTGGTCGGCCTCGACGAACGACAACGTGAGGTCCAGCCCGCTGGTGACCCCGGCGGCCGTGTGGACGTTGCCGTCCTGGACGAACAGCGGTGCCGGGTCGACGGTGACCGCGGGGTAGTCGGTCGCCAGCTTGCCCGCCCACCTCCAGTGGGTGGTCGCCGTGCGGCCGGTGAGCAGGCCCGCCGCCGCGAGCACGCTGGCCCCCGTGCAGACCGACGCGACCCGCCTCGCCCGGGCAGCCACCCGGCGGACGTGCCTGATGAGGTTGACGTCCGCCGCGGCCCGCTCGTGCCCGAACCCGCCCGCGATGATCAGGGTGTCGACGGGGCCGCGGAGCTGGTCGAGCCGGCCCTGGGCGGCGAGCTGGATGCCGGCTTGGCAGCGGATGGGGCGGCCGTCGAGGCTGACCACGCGGATGTCGTAGGGCGGCGTGGCGCCGTGGTGGTTGGCGGCGTCGAGGACGTCGTGGGGGCAGGCGATGTCGAGCAGTGCGGACTCCGCGTATCCGACGATCACCATGCGGCGCACAGCGCAAGGGTAGCCGTCCGTGCGACGACGATCCCAGGCTTCCGGACATCCGTCCGCCACAGCACGGTCGCGGGCGGCATCGTGACCGGCATGAAGACGATTGCTTTCGTGCTGTACCCGGGGCTGACGCCGCTGGATCTCGTCGGTCCGCTCCAGGTGTTGTCCGCGCTGCCGATCGCCGACCCGTCCTTCGAGACGGCGGTCGTCGCCGCGTCCCTGAACCCCGTCCCGAGCGACACCCCGTCCGCCTGACGGCCGACCGCACCTTCGACGAGGTGCCCGCCCCGTACGCCCTGGTGGTGCCCGGCGGGCTGGCCGGCACCATGCGCGCCCTGGCCGATCAGCGGCTGGTGGACTACGTGCGCTCCGCGGCTGCGACGGCGGAGGTGACCGCGTCGGTGTGCACCGGTTCCCTGATCCTCGGCGCGGCCGGCCTGCTGAAGGACCGCGAAGCGACCACACACTGGTCGTTCCTGGAGACACTGCGCGAATTCGGCGCCCTGCCCGTCCGGCGCCGCTGGGTGGCCGACGGGGCGGTGCTGACCGCGGCGGGGGTCGCCGCCGGCATCGACATGGCCCTTCACCTGGCGGCGCGGTTCGCCGGCGAGGACGCCGCGCGCGTACTGCAGTTCGCCATCGAGTACGACCCGGAGCCGCCCTTCGGCGGCCTCGACTGGAGCGCCGCCCCGCGAGAACTGTTCCACGGGCTCGGGAGGAGTGCCCTGGCCGAGGGGCTGGCGGACGAACCCGCGCTGCGGGCCCGCCTGACCGCGCGGCTCTGATCGGACGCTTCGAACGCGGTCCCGCCGTTTCCCCAGGTGGAGCGGATGAGGGACCCCGCTACCGGGGCGAGTGCCGTCCGTAATAAGCTAGTCCCCGTCGCCGCCGCTGCGGTGGGGACGGCCGGGCTGTGGCGCAGTTTGGTAGCGCACTTGACTGGGGGTCAAGGGGTCGCAGGTTCAAATCCTGTCAGCCCGACGGTCTGTGGGAGCCCGCTGGCTCTGGGTGGAAGCCCAGGTCGGCGGGCTTTCTTCGTGTTTACCTCACGTTCGCTCAGCCTCGTCGATGGTCCATGCTGCTGATGCACGCTCGCGACGGCGTCGTGCCAGCGGCGTTCCAGGCTGTCCAGCAGGCGGGTCTCGACTTCAGCGGCGAGGTGGGAATAGACGTCACGGATCTCGTCGGAGATCCGGTGCCCCAGCCGCCGCGACTGGGCGACTTCGGGAATGCCGTCGGCGATCATCCAGGTCTTGTCACTGTGCCGGAGATCGTGGAAGCGCAGTCCAGGCAGGATTGGCTGCACCCGCACCTCGGGTCGCACCCGCTGAAGATTCCCGTCGGCCGCGGGCCGCATCGCGCGGCGGGAAAAGTTCGACCGCCGCAACAGCTGGTGCTCGGCACTGACGAACACATGCGGATGGTCATGACTGTCGAGATAGGCCCGCGGCGGCGGAATGAGGAACGGCGGCAGGGAGATGGTGCGCGCGGAACACGCCGTCTTGGGCGGGCCGAGTTCGAGCTGCCCGTTGACTTCGTGCAGCGCGCCGAGGTGGGGATCGATGACGATCTCACCCGTCGTCGAGATGGGTGTTGGGGCGGTGGAGGCCGATCAGCTCGCCCCAGCGGGCGCCGGTCCAGGCCGCGGTGATGATGAGCAGTCCGGCCCACAGGCCGACCAACGCGCTGGCCTGCGCCGCGATCGCGACGACCTGCTCCGGCGTTGCCCACAACTGCTCGGTCCGGAGCTGATGCCGTCGGCGGCCGTGCCGCCGACGGCTGGATCGGGTTGACCGGGATGAGGCGCTCGTCGGCGGCGTCGGCCAGCATCATGGTCATCAGCCCCGCCCCTCTGCGTCAATCCCCGCCTGGAGCCAGGTCGCTCCCGGGGTGACGCTTCTCCATGATGAGCGATTGTCTCGACCACCGACGAGCCCCGAAAACGAGTACGGGGAATGTGCCCCCGAGGGCGGCTCCACCCAGACGCACACCGGCTTCGGCGCTGCTGACGCGCGTGGCGTTGCCGGATCGCGCCGATGGTGATGGAGCGCCGGAAGCGTCTGGCGGAAGGGACACCGCCAGACGTCTCGCCGGATAGCTCGGGGCAGTCGCCTTCCGGTGTTGTCGCAACCTACCGGCGGAATCTGGAGGAGGAGTTCGCAGGTTAGCCGCGGTCGCCGGGAGCCGGTCTGGCCCGGGGACGACACCTGCCCTGGTCCACTTTCCGGCACCCGTGTCCTCAGCGGTGGCGACCGGAAGACCTGCGGGCAGGCGTTCCCGCTGTTCGCGAGTCCCTCGGCCCGCACCGTCGACGCGATCGAGTCCGTGGACTTTAACCCTCGGCTCCGACCTCCGGCTGTACTCCAACGTGAACCACGCCAACTGCTCGCGATGCCAAACGGGTGCCACGACGACCCGCCGCCAGCGCGGCGCTAAAAGGGTCCCGTGGCTTGACGCCTGTGAGGACTGCTGCTGCAGCGCGAGGCCCCTCGCGGCCGTTGTATCCGGGGACTGAGCCGCGATGGCCCCAGATCTGTCGGCCCGACATCGAACTTGCATACGTGGTCGCAAACCCGAACGGGATAAGAAAGGTTGTCGTCGCGACTCAATTCACTCGTACGGGCGCGTAACGGCGAGGGGGAGTCAACTTGAGTAACCGGCGATTGCGGCCGAATGGATGATCTTGTCGTGCTCCGGGCAGAGTTGCGTCAGCAGGGGTTGGAAGAGCGAAGGTCGACGCTATCATCTCGCCAATGAGCTCTGGGGAGGGGACGCTTCCGTTCGTCCAAACTGTGGCCTGGCCACTTCTCTTTCTGCTCGTGGCCGTCATTGCCGCGGTGGTCCTGCTTCGGTGGCGGCAAGGGGAAAGTCGCCGAATGCGGCCAATTTTTCCAAGTTCGTCTCGGTCACGTGACGGAGGCGAATTGTCGGCGACGGTGTCGCAGGCTGCTGCGGAGGCGGAGGAGTCGGCCTCGGCGGTCGCGGTGCAACCGCCTGACTCGGTAGTTCATTTGCAGCAAGCGATCCGTGTCGCCCCGGTCGTATTCGCTGAGGACAGTCGTCAGATCACCCAGTACTACCGCGCTGGGCGTGTCGTTCTCGTGGACCTCTCGGCGAGCGCGCCTGGCGTGGCTGTCCGAATCGTCGATTTCTGCAGTGGATTGACGATCGGGAGTGCGGGTGTCTTGTTCCCGGTCGCGGGGACAGTGTTGCTGCTGACGCCGCCCTGAGCACGAATGCCCCTTTGAATACGTGCCGCTGCGACAGTAAGGGTGTTCTGTTGTGCCTGGACAGATGAGGAAGAGGTCCTCGCAGGACGACGGTGAGCCGAGGGAGATGACTCCCGAGGAGTTCGTCGAGGCTCAAGAACGGGCACGAGCGGCGAACGTGCAGTTGCTCGAGATCGACAGTCAGATCCGTCAGTTCGAGTTCGAGGTCCGCTATGCGCGGCGGCGTCGCCGGCGGGCCGTGCTGTCCTGCGTCTTCGGGCCCGCACTCCTGCTCGTCTTCTACGTCATGTACTGGCTCCCCTTGAGCTCATCTCTGCTGAGCGCCATTCTGATCCCCGGGATTCCCGTCAGCCTCGGGTGCTGCTGCGCGGCCTATCACCTGCTGAAGAATCCAGGCGGCCTACCTGTAGGGGACTCTAAGATGCGTCGAAGCGCCGAGGAATCGGAACTGGAGATCGCCAAGCTGCGCGACACGCGCAAGCTCAAGATCGCCGACGGAACGTTCCCCCAGAAAACCAGAAGGATCATCTATAAGGACGACGCATTCAAGGAGATCGAGAAGCTTCGGGCGGACAGCAACCGTTATCGGCGGATCAACAACGCGTTTCAGGGAATCCTCATTGTCGGGTCACTTGCGGCGACGGCCGCGTCCGGTGTCGCTTCCGGTGAGCAGGGCGTGCGCTGGGCTGTGCTCGGCGTCTCGCTCGCGGTCGGCATCGCCAGCGGCTTCATGGGCTACTACAAGTACAAGGAGCGCTCCTTCTACCTCCAGCAGACGGCCGACTCGATCGAACATGAGTGGGAGGCATTCGAGGTAGGCGTCGGTCGCTACAAGTACTGCGACACGGAAGAAATCGCGCTCCGGGAGTTCGTCGAGGAGGTCCATCGGCTCAAGTCGGAGCAGCGGAAGCGCGAGCAGAATCTGGAGCAACCGCCGGAGGCTCGCGATGCACATGAACGTTGAGAGTTTCATTTGACCCAAGGACCGCCCGGGGCGGCTCAGTCGCGGGCTTGTCTCGCAGGGAGGAAGTGTCGTTAGGGGAGGCCACCGTGCCGAGCGCGCCGTCATCGCAGCGTTTGGGGCGATCCTAGAACTCCGAACGGGGTGGCAGCTCGCACGACGGCGTGCCGCTCAACCGGGCGCAATGCTCGCCGGGCGCTGGGACCAGGTGAACGCGCTCGACACGGTGTCCGGAGCTGGTCCTCGCGCCTCCGCAGGCACGCTGCGTGGCACGACCGCTAGATGTGGCTGGCGAACTCAGTCGGCACCCAGCTCGAGGGGTCGATCTGTCAGCAGTGGATCCTGCGCCGTGATCCGTCCGCAACGGGTAGCTGGCTCCGGGAATGGAGAGTGCTGGCGGCGTCGAGAGGGCGGTGGTGCTGCCTATGCCGACGTCGACCTTCGTGGTGACGGTGATGCCGTCGACTCAGTCCCCGTACTAAATCGCTATCGAAGTCGCCGTGCCCGGAACCGCTCCTGACGACCTCAGCCGAGGATGCTTGCGGGAGTTGTGATGGGCCGGCCGCAGACGGCGAAGGCTGTCCAGCGAGGCAGGCGTGGATGCCAGCGGCGGGATAGTCGATCAGGCCCAGGGGGAGGTTGTCGAGGGGAACCAGTCGATGGCGGAGCATTTGTCGGGTTCGCGGTTGGCTGGCGTTCCGGCCCAGCGGGTGGCGAGGAAGAACAGCCCGAGGCGGGGCTCGACGCCGGATTCGTTGACGTCGAGGGTGTGGACGTGCTGGAGGTCGGAGGGGTCGATGAGGACGCCGACTTCCTCTTGGGCTTCTCGTACTGCCGCGTGGAGGACGGATTCGCCAGCGTCGAGTTTGCCGGAGGGCTGGTGCTAGCGGCCGTTGAAGGTGGGGTTCGTGTCGCGGCGGCGGGTGAGCAGGAGGTTGCCGTTGTTGACGAGGAGGATGTGTACGTCGATGAGGTGTCGGTCGGCCGTCGCGTTGAGGGCGTCGACGAAGGCGGGTGGCACGTCGTCCATGGTTTGCAGCACGTGCGGTGCGGTGCACGGGCTGATCCAGCGAGCCACGTGCACCGCGCCCGGGTGCACGTGCTGCACCTGTCCTCGGCGGCGGCCCTGGACCGGCGTGCCGCCGCTCGTCGCGCCGGCACGCCGATCACCGCCGAGACCTGCCCGCACTACCTGACGCTGGCGGCCGAGGCGATCCCGGCCGGGGCGACCGAGTTCAAGTGCTGCCCGCCGATCCGGGACGCGGCGAACCGGGACCGGCTCTGGCCGGGGCTGGCCGAGGGCGTGGTGGACTGCGTCGTGTCCGGCCATGCTTCCGGCTCGGCGCGCAGCGCCCGGTGACGCGGGTGCGGATCGCCATCCACCCGGACGGCGGTCTCGGCCGGTTCCGCCTCTACGGGCAGCCGACCGAGGCGGCACGGGAGGCCCTGGCGCGCCGCTGGTTCACGCTGCTGCCGGAACCGCAGGCGCTCGCCGTGCTGGCCGAGGCTGGGGTGGGTGGTGCGGAGGCCGGATGCCTGGTCACCGACCGCTTGCACGCGCCGCTGGACGTGCTGCTGGGGAAGGGGTGGGATGTCGGTCCGGATCGCGTGGCGCCCGGTGCGGCCGCGGAACCGCGGGGTGTGGACCCGGCTGGTGCGGGTCTGGTGGCGTATGACGGATCGTTGACGGTTGTAGCGTCCGCGTGCTACCCATCCGGGATGGGTTACCGGCTGGACCCGATCGAGCCCGGGCGCACCGCGCTGATCGTGGTCGACATGCAGCACGATTTCCTCGCGCCCGGCGCGCCGCTGGAGTCGCCGGACGGGCGGGCCATGGTGCCGCGGCTCAACGAGACGCTGGAGCTGTGCCGGCGGGTGGGGGTGTTCGTGGTGTTCACCGCGCACGTGCACCGCGCCGACGGTTCGGACATGGGCCGTTTCGCCGACCTCTACCCGCCCATCGCCGAGCGGGTGGCGTTGATCGATGGCACGCCCGGCGCCGAGCTGTACGCGGAGGTGGACCGGCGGCCGGACGAGCCGGTGGTCCGCAAGCACCGCTACAGCGCGTTCTTCGGCACCGATCTGGAGATGATTCTCCGCGGGCGCGGGATCGACACCGTGGTGGCCACCGGCGTCACCACGGAGGACTGCGTCCACGCCACCATCCGCGACGCGATGTTCCGCGACTTCCGGCCCGCCGTGCTGTCCGACCTGTGCGCGACCTACGACCACCCGGACCTCGGCCACGGCGCGATGAAGGCCGCCGAGGTCCACACCGCCACCCTCGTGGTGCTCGCGCAGTCCACAGCGGACGTCCTGACGAGCGAGGAGTTCCGGACGCGCCTGTCCGGCTGAGCTCGGGTGCCGCCGGAGGCAGGCGCGTTCGGTTTCGTTCCCGGTGCGGGTGAGCGCCACCCGGTGAGCGTCCGCCGCTTCACCGGTGCGGGGCAGGCGGCGAGGCAGGTGGCTGTGGGTCAGGTCCCCGGAGCTGCCGAGGTCGTCCATCCACGCGTGGAACTGCGTCTCGTCGGCGTCGGTGGGCGCCGCGCCGTCCCTGATGCGGAGGATCCCGCCTCCGCTCGTCGGCGGAAGCGAACGTTCACGGCACGCGGAGCTAAGGCCTGTCCGTAACGACTGGTTCAGCCAGGGCGGGGGATGCGACAGCCCGGGAGCAATGTGGGGAGCAGCCCTGTGCTCGCAACGAGCCGAAACGTGACTCAATTGTCCTGAGCGATCCACTCTGACCTGCAGAAGTCACGCTTCCGCAAGTCAGCGCGGTGCCGCGTACGCGGCTCACACCGAAATTCCGAGTTCCCGTCTGGCTGGACCGGTTGAAGGCGGAACAGGCAACGAAGGTGCGGGAGTATATTGGGCCCTTCCAACCTCGTGTGTTCATCCTGGAGTGAAAACATTGTCTTACGACCTCATCATTGGTAGCGGGCGCGAAGACGAGACGCAGCACGACGTGATCTGGAATGCCTCCTCCGGTGTCGCGGTATGGGTTCTCAACGAGATCAGCGAGCGTGTCACTGACAGTGAACTGAAGGCTAGCCTCCGGAAATTCGCTGAGGGCAGGTACGGCTACATTCCGCTCACGGTGTTCAGCGAGCGGCAAGTATCCCAGGTGCTCACGGTAATCCTCAGCTCGCTACTGCAGGCGGCACGCGATGAGTGGACGCCCGAAAACGACTTGTACAATATTCCGGAGATTATCGAAGAACTCGTCCAAAAAACTGCCGAAATGGTGGAAGCGATCAACGGTCGGCGGCGCTCGGAAGGTCGGCCGGAACTGCGGCTGCACCTCGGCGTCGACTCGCCTTCGCGCCAGTGAACGGTGTGTTGAGTGACTCAGAATGATCTTCGATTGCAGCTCGAATCTATCCGAAAGTTCAGGTAGCCGACCCGGCTCCACATGGTCACTCGAGGAAATTGGCAATCATGTTGCGGGCACGAGGCGGCGCGAACTGCGTCCGGCCTTCGGTGGAAGCTGACCGGACCGAGGCCGGAGCGGCGGGCAAGGGGTCCCGCCAGCGGTGAGGATCCCCTTGCCCGGCCGGGCGGTCCGGCATCAGCCCTGCGTGCGGGCGATCACCTCGCGCGCGAGGTGCGCGAAGTCGTCGACGACGAGCGTCGGCGGGTAGTACTCGTTGCCGAACGGGCGCTTGCGACGGTCGACGAACGCCGTGCGCATGCCCGCGGCCTTCGCGCCGACGCAGTCGAACGCGTGGTTGGCGACGAACAGCACCTCGGACGGGTCCAGGCCGACGGCCTTGGCCCCGGTGGCGTAGGTGGCGAAGTGCGGCTTGAAGGCGCCGGCCTCGGCGACCGACACCACCCGGGTCCAGAGGTCCTCGGTGCCGGAGTACTTCACCCCGGATTCGAGCATGTCCGGGTCGCCGTTGGACAGAATGACGAGCTTGAAACCGGCCTCCTTCAACGTCCCCAGCGCCTCGACCACGTCCGGGAACGGCTCCAGCCGCTCGATCTCCGAGACGAGTTCGCGCACCTCGTCCATCGTGTGCGGGATACCCGCCCGGGTCAGCGTGTAGTCCACCGTCTGCCGCCCGATCTCCCGGTAGGGGATGTGCTCACGCCCGAGCAGGCCGTCGATCATCGAGTTCTCGAAGTGTGTCCGGCGCCACCACGTCACCACCCGGTTCGGCGGTTGTGCCGTGTAGTTCTTCGAGCGCAGGTACGGCGTGATCGCCTTGGTCAGGCCGCTCTGCATGTCGACGACGGTGCCGTAGAAGTCGAACATCAGCGCCTTGACGCCGGTCAGGGACTCGGTCTGCTCAGTCACTTCGCGTACTCCAGTGGAATGAGGTGCGGATGGGACGCGGTGAACGCTAACGACGCCGGAGTTCCTTGGCATCGGAGGAACGCCCGACACCGGAAGCCCGTGATTGGTGGGTGGCACCTCGCTCCGGCCGGAAATGCCCGCAATAGTGGTGGCGTGACCTTCGAACCGGCCTCGCCGGGCAGCTCGGAGTGGCTGCGCCAGGCGCTCGCGTTCTCCCGCGCGACGGGTGCGCCAGCCCTGGCCTGTGCGGCCGGCCTGCGCCACGCGTCGTCCTCCCCGTTCACGCTGGGTTTCGCGCCCCCGCCCGCACCGCAACGCCTCGGCCTCGTGGAGGTGGCGATGCTGGCGGACTTCGCGCTCGGTGGCGCGCTCCGCCAGCGGCTCGGGCGGACCCGGCCGCTGCCGACCCTGAGCCTCACGCTCGACCTGACCGGGTTGCCCGATGTCGCCGGGGCGCGGACGCTCGCCGAAGCACGTGACGTCGCGGTGGCCGCGGACGGCATCGGGACCGCGGCCGGCGCGATCCGGAGCGGGAACGCCGTACTGGGGCACTGCAGTGCGACCTTCGCTGTTCCGTCCGGGGGATCACAAGCGGAACTTCCGTGGGACAGACCGGATCCGCCCAGCCAGGACAATCACCGATCGGTCGACCTGGGCGAGCTCACCCCCGCGGAACGAGCACTGTTCGCGGCTGCGCGGTCGGCGGAGGCGGTCGGCCGGTCGTGGTGCGACCAGGTGGTGGGCACTGCGATGGCCGATGAGGACGGGACCAGCGTGCTGGTGCCCAGCGAGGTGATGACCAACCGGGCGGGCGCCGTGCAGGGCGGCGTGCTGTTCGCCGCGGCCGCCCGATGCGGCGCACCCCGCGACGGCGCCCGCTCGAGGCTGGTCTCCGGGACGATGCGATTCCTGGCCGGGGCGAGCGCGGCGAAGCCCATCGTGCTCGAACCGGCGGTCGAGCACACCACCCGCCGGACCCTGTTCACCCAGGTACGGCTGTGGCAGGACGGCACCGTCCGCGCGGTCGCGGGTTTGGTGCACCGTCGCTGAACGGAACTGCCTCGACAGCATCGGAAGATCGCGCAACGCCCGTCCTGCCACGTTGGACAAGTGCACCTCGCTTCAGCCGCCCCCGGAACGCGAGACTGCCTGGTACGGGCTCGCACAAACCCGGTGGACGGCCGGCGGACCGGGCCCGCGTGTCACCTGTTCCGTTGCGCGGCAGGGGAGTCCTGCCCGCAGCCGCGGAGAGTTTCATCGTCGATGAGGAGCCGGCATGACCAAGACCGACGCCGCTGGGTTCAGCGGCCGACCGCTCACCGGGCTGCGCGTCGTGGCGTTGGAGCACGCGGTGGCGGCCCCCCTGTGCAGCCGCCACCTGGCTGACCTCGGCGCCGACGTCGTCAAGGTGGAGAAGCCCGAAGGCGGCGACCTCGCCCGCGGCTACGACTCGGTCGTGAAGGGCCAGTCCGCGTACTTCGTCTGGGCCAACCGCGGCAAGCGCAGCGTCGCCCTGGACTTGAAGACCGAAGACGGACGTGCCGTCCTCGCCGAGCTGCTGGACCGGGCCGACGTGTTCGTGCACAACCTCGGCCCCGGCGCGGTCGACCGCATGGGCTTCGGCGCCGAAGTCGTCGCACGCCGGTGGCCCCGGCTGATCGCCTGCGCGATCTCTGGTTACGGTGCGGACGGGCCGTATCGCGACCACAAGGCGTTCGACCTGCTGATCCAGGGTGAGGCCGGGCTGCTGTCGGTGACCGGAACCCCGGACCAGCCCGCGAAGGTCGGCATCTCCGTCGCGGACATGTGCGCCGGCGTGTACGCGCTGTCGACGATCCTCGCCGCGGTCGTGGAGCGCGAGCGCACCGGTCGCGGGCGCACGATCGACATCTCCATGCTCGACTGCCTGGCCGAGTGGATGATGGCACCGGTGTACCACCAGCTCTACAGCGGCCGGCAGCCGTCGCGGGAAGGTGCCCGGCATAACATGATGGTGCCGTACGGCGTCTATCGCGTCGGCGACGACGGGCACGTCAACTTCGCCGTCCAGACCTCCGCACAGTGGCGGGCCCTGTGCGACCAGGTGCTGCACCGGCCGGACCTCGCCGACCACCCCGACTACCGCACCAACGAGCTGCGCGTCCGGAACAGGGACAGCCTGGAGCGGCTGATCGAGCGCGAGTTCGCGTCCAGCGCGGGAGTGTCCGATGTGGTCGGCCGGCTGATGGCCGCCGGTATTCCCACCGGCAACGTCAACGACCTGGCCGGTCTCCTCGACCACCCGCAACTCGGCGACCGGTGGTTCGACACCGGCTCACCCGGCGGCCCGGTCCGCGCACTGCGTCCGCCGTTCAACCTCGGGGACGAGCCCGCCCGCAGCCGGGGCGTGCCGGGCCTCGGTGAGCACACCGCGGAGGTGCTGGCCGAACTCCGCGGCAGCGCACCGGATCCTCTGGTGTGAGTCATCGTTCCGTGGTGGACCGCGCGGCTTCTCGTCGGCGCGGTCCGTCGGCGGCTACTTCCCGGTACCGCGCGAGCCGGGTGCAGCACCCCAGGCCAGAGCGCGGAGCTGGATCATGACGGCCAGTCGTTGCGCCGGATCGGAGAGGTCCAGTCCGGCGATCTCGACGAGGCGGTCGAGCCGGTGCCGCACCGAGTTGGGATGCAGCACGAGCCGTTCGGACGTCCGGGACACCGACCCGAACTCGTCGAGGAACACCCGCAGGGTCCTGATGTAGTCGGTGTTCTGGAGTTCGTCGTGCTCGCGCAGGCTGCGCAGCTGGGCGCAGGGCGTCGTGCCGGCGAGCGCTCGTTCGACCGGCAGCAACGCCAGGTCCGGCCACCGGCTTTCGGCGGTCACCACCGTGGGGGTGGCCGGCCAGCCGGGACGGCGCAGGATGTACAGGAGATCGTCCACGACCTGGCGCGCGGCCGGCACGTCACCAGGCCCGGGCGACCACGGGCCGATCGCCGCGTGTCCCGTGATGCCCATCCGCTCGATGTGGCGCAACGCCGGTTCCACGATCCGGGTCACCCGGTCGCCCTCGCCGGCCGGCACCAGTGCGTAGTAGACGGATCCCGCGGGCAGTACGCCGACAGCGGGACCGATGCTGCTCATCTGAAGCGACAGCAGGTGCCAGACCCGTTCCCCGGCGAGGCTCCCGTCGTCGCCCGGTGGGAGGTCGGCGCCGGCGAAACCGATCACCACGAGCCCGGTCTTGCCGCCCAGGCCCAAGTCCGCCGCCGGTGAGACGTCTCCGTACAGGAGCCCGCGGAGCAGCCGCATCCTGGTTGCGCGGTCGGCATCCTCGACCAGCCGGTGCCGCAGCATGTGCGGCACGGCGAGACGTGCGGCGCGGACCAACGCGGCTTCGGCTTCCGGGCCCAGCGGCTGGTTGCCTTCGGCGACGGAGATCTCGCCGAGAACCTCACCTTCGGAGCAGATCGCGATGCGCAGCCGGGTGGACAGACCTTCGTAACCGTCCACCCGCACGACCCTGCCGGGCTCGCGGAAAGTCTCGTACGCGCTGTTGTCGGTCGTGAACCGCTCGATCCACTGGTCCGGTGTGCGCCTGCCGAGGATGGTGTCCCGCCGTACCTCGTCGATCTCGAACCCCTGGACCGAGTAGGCGACGACCCGATGGGCGCGGTCGTAGAGCACCACTGAACCACCGACGGTGACGGCGATCGCGTCCGCGAGACCGTAGACGGTACTGGGACTGGTTCGGTCCTGGGGCGATTCGGGGTCGGCCGTGGTCGCGGTGAGCAACGTGCGGACCAGCGTGACCAGTCTCGTCCAGCTGATGCTCGGCTTGGCCCGCAGGAGCGAGATCCCGTGTTCGCGGGCGAGGCCGGCGGGACCCGGTCGACCCGTCGCCCGGAAGACGACCGCCGCGGCGCCGGCTTTCGCCGCGCCGGCGACGACCTCGCCGGCTCGTGGATCACCTGCATCGATACCGACAGCGAGCACGAGCTGACCCCGATCCACCTGTTCCGGTGGGTCGAGGATGGCCACGTCGGTCACCACGGCCGTGCCGTCCCGCTGGAGCACCTCGACCTCGAGCTGCTCCGCTCCGAGCACCGCAAGGAGATCACCGAGTCGCACCACCACCTCCTCGTCGACGGAGCTTCGGCACAGGATAGCTGCCCCGCGCCCGCCGGCCGTTGGCGTTTCCTCCGATTGCCGGCCCCTGGCGTCGTGTGGAACTCCAACGCCGACCGCTTGCGCGATCGCTCACGCAGCCCGCCGATACCGACCGGTGACCGGGTGGGCCCGAGCGGTACGCGCGGTTGGAGATTGGACCAACGCCGGGCGGCCCGGATCATGCGACTACCCGAAGCGGTATCAGCTGGGCGCCGCCTACAGTTGCCGGACCCGCCGCGGTCCCCTACCGGTTCGACGAGGAGAAGTAAATGGCCCTCAACGACGAGGAAACCAAGACTCACGTTCCCACCGATACCGGCCCGTGGTATCGCGACGTCACCGCCGCGAACTGGCGATCGTTGTTCGCGGCGTTTCTCGGCTGGGGTTTCGACGGCTACGAAACCTATGCGCTGACCGTGGTGCTGACGCCGATGCTGAACCAGCTCCTCGATCCAGGTCAGCGCGCGAACCTGCCGCTGTGGGGCGGAATCGCGGTGGGCGTCACCCTCCTGGGATGGGCGATCGGCGGCGTGATCGGTGGAATGGTCGCCGACCGCATCGGACGCAAACGCGTCATGCTTTTCTCGATCGCGGCCTATTCGGCGTTCGCCGGTCTCACCGCCTTTTCCCAGAACCTCGAAATGCTGATCGTCCTGCGCTTCCTGACCGGCCTTTCGCTGGGGAGCGAATGGGGCACCGGGACGGCGCTCATCGCCGAAACGTGGCCCACCCGGGCGCGCGCGAAGGCCGCGGGAACCATGCAGGCCGGCTTCGGGTTCGGCGCACTGCTCGCCTCCGCGGTGTGGCTCGTCCTCAGCGAGTTCGGCCCCGGGATGTGGCGGGTCGTGTTCGTCATCGGTGTCGTACCGGCCCTGTTCACCCTGTACATCCGGCGGAACGTCACCGAGTCGAAGGTGTGGCAGCAATCCGCCGGTCGCGAGACCGCGGAGAAGAGCAGCCGGTTCACCCTCGCCCAGGTGTTCCGCGACCGGGTCGGCCGTCGACGCGTGCTGCTCACGCTCGTGCTGTCGTTGTTCTCGATCGGCGCCTACTACACCGTGTCGACCTCCTTGCCGCTCTTCGTCAAGCAGCTCGCCGGCGGTCAGGGCCAAGCGGTGGTCAACCACCTGACCAGCCTGGCCGGGATCACCTACAACGTGGGATCGATCCTCGGGTACATCGCCGGCGGATTCATCGCCGATGCCCTCGGTCGGCGCCGGTACATTGCGCTGTACCTGGTGGGCGCCGTGGCCACCACGGCGGTGCTCTACCTCACCGCGGATTCGGCCACCACGGTCGTCTGGCTGGCCGCGGTGAACGGGTTCTTCACCCTGGGGATGTTCGCGGCCTTCGCGATCTACCTGCCCGAGCTGTTCCGGTCCCGGGTGCGCGCGACGGCGATCAGTTTCGTGTTCAACTCCACCCGCCTGATCGCGGCGGCCGGCCCCATCGTGTTCGGCAACCTCGTGCTCGCTTTCGGTGGTGTCACGAAGGCGGCGGTCATCCTCGGTTCCCTGTACATCGTCGGGCTGGTCGTGCTGCCGTTCCTCCCGGAGACCCGCGCCCTCTCGCTCCAGGAGAAGTGAATGGCTGGGCGATCACCCCCGCGTGATCGCCCAGCCATCCTGCCCGGAACGGTTACCGGCCCGTGGTGAACCGCACCGGCAGCTCGAGCAGACCGCGGAACGGGGAGGCCGGCGGCAGCCGGCGCAGCTCGTCCACCGGGACCGCCAGCCGGAGCCCGGGCAAGCGGTCGATCAGCGCGCCGATGCCGATCAGCGCCTCCATCCTGGCCAGCGAGACGCCGAGGCAATGGTGCACGCCGTAGCCGAAACCCAGGTGCGGGCCCGTCCGGCGCACGTCCAGCCGGTCCGGATCGTCGAACCGCCGCGGGTCGTGGTTCGCCGCGTTCAGCACCACACCGACGATCGACCCGCGCGGGATCCGCATGCCGTCGTACTCGACGTCCTCGGTGGCCACCCGGGGACTGGCCACCGGGAGCGGGCCGTCGTAGCGGAGCAGCTCCTCGACGGCGTTCGGCAGCAGCTCCGGCCGCTCACGCAGCAGGTCCAGCTGCCCGGGATGGCACAGCAGCGCCAGCACGGCGTTGCCGAGGAAGTCCGCGGTGGTCTGGTGCCCGGCGAACAGCAGCAGGAACGTCGTCGACACCAGCTCCCGTTCGGACAGCCTGCCGTCCTGGTCGCACGCGTCGATGAGGGCGCTGATCAGATCGTCGCCCGGCTCGGTCCGCTTGCGCTGCACCAGATCCGCCAGGTAGTCGTGCAGTTGCAGCTGGGCCTGCTGCACCGCGGCCCGCTCCTCCTCGGGACTGCGCTTGATGGACCCGGACGTGCGGATCACCTGCGTCCAGCCGATGAACCGGTCGTGGTCGATCTCCGGGACGCCGAGCAGCTCGCAGATCACCACCATCGGCAGCGGGATGGCGAACTCCCGCATCAGGTCGCACTCGCCGGACGGGACGATCTTGTCCAGCAGCCCGTCGACCACCTCCGCGATCCGCGGCCGCAGCGCCTCGATCCGGCGCGGCGCGAACGCCTGGGACACCAGGTGCCGCAACCGGGTGTGTTCCGGCGGGTCCGAGTTGAGCATGTTCTTGTTCAGCTCCGCCGAGTTCGGCCCGAAGATCCGCAGGTAGTGCTCGCCCGGGCCGTAGAGGTCCTTGGACAGCCGCGGATCGGTCAGCGCGTCCCTGGCGTCGTCGAACCTGGTGATCAGGTACGAGTCGAACCGGGGCGAGCTGACCGGGCACACCGGGGCCTGTTCCCGCAGCCGCGCCCAGACCGGGTAGGGGTCGGCGGCGAACGACTCCGTGTACAGCTCGGACGCCGGGACGGTGTGCTCGGTCATCGCGCCTCCTCGCTTCGCAGGCTGTACAGGACCTGGTAGGTCTGCCGCCGGGCGGACTCCCGCAGCTCGCGGACCACCCGCATCATGCGGTCCCGGTGCTCGCTGCGGCCAAACGCATCCAGCAGCTCCCGGTCGGCCCAGTCGCTGATGATCAGGTAGCTGCGCGGGTCGTCGGTGTCGCGCACCAGGTCCTGCCGCAGGCACCCGTCCAGCCGGCCGATCTCCTCGGCAGCGCTGAGCCAGGCCGCTTCGAACTGCTGCTCGCACCCGGCCCGGGCCCGCATGGCGAGCACCGTGCGCACCGTGCCCGCTGCGCCTGCCGTGCGCACCGTGGCCCCCGGGCCCGCCGCGTCCGCCGCGGTCACCGGGTGCTCCCGAAGACCCCGCGCAGGTGCGCGGCCAGCGCGTCACCGTCCGCGGGACGGCTGCGGAACCCCACGTGGCCGTCCGGGCGCACCAGGTACAGCGCGGTCCCGGCGACGGCGTACGTCCCGCGGAACTCCTCGCGCTGATCGCGCAGCACCGGCGGGTCCAGCATCACCGGTGCCGGTGCGGTCGGGCTGAGCAGCAGGTACACGTCGAGTTCGCCGCAGGATCGCGCACGCGCGTCGGCGCACAGCTTCTCCGCGACGAGCACGTCGGCCTCGGCCGCCGAATCGTCTGCGTAGATCAGCAGCGTGTGCCGCGTGCCGCGCGTCAGGTCGTGCAGCCGCAGCGGGTGACCGACGCCGCGGCGCCGGAGCCCGCCCACGTCCGGGGCCCGCTCGCCCGGTCCCGGTCCGCCGTCGAACCCGCCCGACTCGCCGACCCACTGACTGTCCGCATAGGACACCAGCATCGACATCTCCTGCAGGAACTGGCGTTTCAGGTCCTCGCGGTCCAGTTCGTCGGTGCCCGCCAGCCGCACCGCGCGCCCGACGACCTCCTCGCCCTGCGGCCGCCGCTCCGCCTCGTAGGAATCCAGCAGTCCCGGCGCGGCAACGCCTTTCACCGCCAGGGCGATCTTCCAGGCCAGGTTGTAGGCGTCCTGGATCCCGGTGTTCATGCCCTGCCCGCCGGCCGGCGGGTGCAGGTGCGCCGCGTCACCGGCCACGAACACCCGGCCCTCCCGGTACCGGTCCACGATCCCGTGGCTGATCCGGAACACCGACGACCAGCGCAGGTTCGACACCCGGGACCCGGCCGGGGCGAGCTGGTCGAACGCCGCCTGCACATCGGCCAGCGCCGGCTCGGCCAGCTCGGCGGAGAACCCCGGCGGGGCGTCCTGCCCGCCGGTCTGCGCGAAGAACCGCGGCGGCGCCACCGTCGCGACCCGGTAGCGGGACTCGCCGCGCAACGGGACGCAGACGAGCATGTTGTCCATCTTCCCGTCGGTCTGGTGCAGGAACCGGAGCAGGTGCCCGTCCGGCATGTCCCAGGCCACGTCCACGTCGGCCAGCATGAACAGCTGCGGGAACCGGCCGAGCCCACCGGTGAAGGTCAGGCCGAGCCGCTCCCGCACCGTGGAGTGCGCGCCGTCGCAGCCCACCAGGTACCGGGCGTGCACCGTTTCGGTGCCGCCGTCCACCGCGAGCGTGGCCACCACGCCGTCGGCGTCCTGGGTGAAGCCGGTCAGCTCCGCGCCGCGCCGGGGGTGGACGCCGAGTGCGGCGAGGCGCTGGGTGAGGATGCGCTCGGTCTCGTACTGCGGCAGACCGAGGTGCGCGTACGGCAGTTCCGGCAGCTCCCAGCTCATCCGGTGGATCTCGGTGCCGTTGACGAACACCGCCTGCCCGGTCAGCCAGATCCCGCTGTCCATGGCATCGCGCACGATGCCCTGGTCCTCCCAGATCTCCATGGTGCGGCAGTGCACGCCGATCGCCTTGTCGGCGTGCGCCGGCGGTTCGGCGCGCTGTTCCACGACGCGGCAGTCGATTCCGCGCCGGGCGAGCTCGACGGCCGTGGTCAGCCCGGCCGGACCGGCACCGACGACGAGTACATCGGTTGTGGTGCTCATGTGGTTCTCCTTGCCGGCGACCGTTTCCGGACGCGCAGTGATGTGCAGGATGCGGCGGCGGAAGTCCGCGGTGAACGGCAGGATCGGACCGGTCCGCCGGGTGTGGTCCGGGTCGTCGACCCAGGCGCGGAACGCCTCCTCGCTGCTCCATTCCGCGAAGATGTGGTAGGTGCTGGTGCCGGGATCGCGGAGCAGCTCCTCACCGACGTACCCGGGCACGCCGGCCATGCGGGTGGCGACCTCGGCGTAGCCGCGCTCGAAGTCGGTGCGCCGGTCCTCCGGCACGGTCACGGTGAACTCGACCCGGATCGGCGGCCCGTGCCCGGCGACGGTGTCCAGCACGTGGAACGCCTCGTCGCCACACATCTGCCGCAGCGGGCGGAACGCCGCCGCCAGGTCCGCGGCGACCGGGCCGCCCCGGTAGTCGCGCAGCGCCCGCTCGTCGGCCCACTCGGTGACCACCACGAACGAGCGCGGATCGTCGGCGTCCCGCAGCAGTTCGCGCCTGCGGTTGCCGGCCAGCGCGCCGATCCGCGCCGACACCGTCCGCCACGCGGCCTCGATCGCGCCCTCGGCTCCCGGGCGGGCGCGCAACCGGTACATGGCCCGGATCATCAGCTCTCCCCGGCCGGCTTGCGCAGGACGACGGTGCTGTTGAACCCGCCGTACCCGCGGCCGTTGACGAGGACGACGTCGACCGGCATCCGGCGGAGCTCGCGCACGAAGTCCAGGCCGTACCCGGGGACCGGGTCGTCCAGGTTGCCGACGGCGGGCACCAGGCCGTCGCGCATGGCGAGCATCCCGGCCGCGAGGTTGAGCGCCGATCCGCCCGCGCACAGCCGGCCGATGTAGCCCTGCGGCGCGGTGACCGGGACCTCGCCGGCGTAGTCGCCGAAGGTGTCGCGGATCGCCCGCACCTCGAGCTCGTCCAGCTCCCGGCTGCCCGCGCCGTCGGCGATCACCAGGTCGACGTCCTGCGGCTCGATCCTGGCGTCCTCGATCGCCCGCCGCATGCACCGGGTCAGCTGGGTGGCGTCGGTGGCGGGGCGGTGGTGGTGGTGCGCGTCGTGCGTCGCCGCGTACCCGGCGACCTCGGCGTACATCCGCTCGGCGTGCCTGCGGCGGGCCTGCTCGATGTCCTCGACGACCAGCACCGCGCCGCCCTCGCCCGGGGCGTAGCCATTGGCCGCCACGTCGAACGGCTTGTAGCCGTACCGGGGGTCGGGGTTGGTCGTCAGCCGGCCGCTCGCCGACTGGCAGGCCAGCGAGTACGGGCACAGCGGCGCCTCGGTGCCACCGGCGATGACGGTCGGCGTGCCCCGGCGGATCGTCCGGCGCGCGTAACCGATGCTGTCCAGGCCGCCGGCCCCCTCGGTCACGACCACACTGGAGGGTCCCTTCGTACCGTGCCGGATGGACACCTGGCCGGTGTTCGCGGCGTAGAACCACGCGATGGACTGGTAGGCGCTGACCGCGCGCCGGCCCTGCGACCACAGCGCCTGGATCTCCCGCTGGCCGAACTCCACACCGCCGGAGCCGCTGCCGAACGCCACCCCGGTGTGGTAGCGGTCCCGGCCGCCGACGTCGTAGCCGGCGTCCTCGAGCGCGAACCCCGCGGCGGCCAGTGCCATCCAGGTCCACCGGTCGGTCTGCACGGTCAGCCGGTCGTCGATGTAGTCCTCCGCCCGGAACCCGGGCACCTGACCGGCGATCGTCGTGTCGTAGCCGCTGGCGTCGAACGCCTCGATCGGCCGCACGTGCAGCTCACCGTCCGTGGTGGACCGCCAATACGGCTCGGTGCCGACGCCGCTGGGGGCGACGATGCCGATTCCGGTGATCACGACCGCGTTCACGGCAACCTCCCCGGTCCGGTGAGCAGCATCGCCGACTGGAACCCGCCGAACCCGCTGCCCACCGACAGCACCACGTCGAGCGCCTGGTCCCGGGCCGTCACCGGCACATAATCCAGGTCGCACAACGGATCCCGGCGTTCGTAGTTCGCCGTCGGCGGCACCACGCCGTGCGTGATCGCCAGCGCGCACGCGGCCAGTTCGATCGACCCGATGGCGCCGAGCGAGTGCCCGATCATCGACTTGATCGAGCTGACCGGCACCCGGTAGGCGTGCTCGCCCAGCGCCCGCCGGAACGCCGCGGTCTCGTGCACGTCGTTCTGCTTGGTGCCCGACCCGTGCGCGTTGACGTAGTCGATGGCCTCCGCGGGCAGCTGCGCCTGGCGGAGCGTCTCGTCGATCGCCGCGGCCATCTCCACCCCGTCCGGGCGCAGCCCCGTCATGTGGAAGGCGTTGCAGCGGTTGGCGTATCCGGCGACCTGGCAGTAGAGGTGCGCGCCGCGGCGCCGGGCGTGCCCGGCCTCCTCCACGACCAGGACCGCCGCACCCTCGCCCATCACGAACCCGTCCCGGCTCGCGTCGAACGGGCGGGAGGCGTGCTCCGGGTCGTCGTTGCGGGCCGAGGTCGCCCGGATGGCGTCGAAGCACGCCATCGTGATCGGCGAGATCGGCGCGTCGGTGGCACCGGCGATCACCACGTCGGCGTCGCCGTCCTCGATCAGCTGGTGTGCGTAGCCGACCGCGTCGATCCCGGACGTGCATCCGGTGGAGATCACCGCGGCCGGGCCGTTGGCACCGAACCGGACCGCCACCTCGGCCGCCATGCTGCTCGGCACCAGCGCCTCGTACAGGAACCGGGTGCCGTAGCGCGGATCGACCAGCCAGTGGCGCCCGCCGTCGGAGAGCACCACGAACTCGTCCTCCAGCCGCGTGGTGGCCCCGACCGCGCTGCCCATGGCGACGGCGAGCCGGTCGTGGTTGAGCGCGTCGAGCTCCAGCCCCGAGTCGGCGACCGCCTCGTCCGCCGCGACCAGCGCGAACTGGGCGAACCGGTCGCTGCGCTCGACCTCCTGCGGGGTCAGCCCGGCGGCCAGCGGGTCGAAGTCGCACTCGGCGGCCATCTGGGAGCGGAACTGGTCCGGGTCGAAGAACGAGATCCGCCGGGTGGCGGTCCGGCCGCTGGTGATGCGGTGCCAGAACTCCTTGCGCCCGTTGCCACCGGGCGCCACCACGCCGATCCCGGTGATCACCGACGTGCGCGCGCTCATCCGGGCTGCCCTTCGGTGTCGACGTGGCCGAGCTCGGGGCGCGGCGCGAGGGGGCTGAGGCTGAACACCGCCAGCGCCTCGTCCGCGGCCTCGTTCATCAGCCGGTGCCGGACCCCGATGGGGATGTGCACGCCGTGGTTCGCCGGCACCGTGACCGGTTCCCCGTCCAGGCGCACCGTGATCGTGCCGCGCACGCAGAACAGGTACTCCTCGGAGTACGGGTGCCAGTGCTCGGTCACCACCTCGCCGGGACCCAGGGTCACGGTGCCGAGGAAGCCCGTGGTGGTGCCGACCGTCGCCGGGGACAGCACGGTGCGGATGTCGCCGCCCCGGCGGCGGTTGGGTGCGACGTCGTTCGCGCCGACGACCCGGGCCGAGTTCGCGGTGGCGGTCATGGCGTGTGCTCCACGACCTGCTCGACCTTGCGCGCGATGATCTCCATCTGGACCTTGGAGTTGTTGTTGATCCGCTCGGTCATCGCGTCGTCGTCGACCGGCGCGTCGGTCCGCATCGCGAAGTCCTGCACCCAGCGCATCCGGGTGCCGGTGCCTTCCTCGTGGTAGGTCCACTCGATGTCCATGTACTCGAACGGGCCCTTCTCCACCCGGTGGGCCAGGACCCTGCGCTGCTGCGGGTAGAGGGTGCGTTCGGAGATCCAGCTCCAGCTGGTGCCGTCCGCGTCGGGGTGCATGGTCAGCCGGAACGTCACCGTGTTGCCGTGGCGGCCGAGGATCTCCGCGCTCGCGTACTCGGTGAACAGGTCCGGCCAGGAGGCCACGTCGTTGGTCATCTCCCAGACCTTGTCGATCGGCGCGTCGATGTAGATCGTGTTTTCGGTGTGCCCGCTCATGCCGCGTGCTCCTCCAGCTGCCGGTTGACCGCGGCGACGACCTCCGCGAACGAGCCGCGTTCCAGGCCCTCGTCGGGGAGCTCGAAGCCGTACCGGGCTTCGAGCGCGGCCTGCACGGCGAGGAACGCCAGTGAATCCAGACCGACGGCGTCGAGCGTGAGGTTCCCGTCGGTCGTCCGGTCCTGGGCCGGAAGGCCCGCCTTTTCCTCGAGGATGTCCATCAGGTCCGACAAGCGGAACTCCTGCGTGATCATGATTGACCGTCTCCTTTCTCCTCGTTCAGGAATTCGTCGACGAAGTGGATCGTGTGCTCGCCGGCGCGGAACGCCGGGTGGTTCAGCACGGCCCGGTGGAAACCCGCGGTCGTGCGGATCCCCTCGCCGTGCACGTCGAGTTCGGCCAGTGCCCGGTCCATCCGCGCCAGCGCGACCGGGCGTTCGGGACCCCAGGCGATGACCTTCGCGAGCAGCGAGTCGTAGTGCGGCGGCACCCGGTCACCGGTGCGGTATCCGGCGTCCACCCGGATCCAGGGACCGGCCGGTGGCTCCCACCGGTCCAGCACGCCCGGTGCCGGGGCGAAGGAGCGGTCGGGGTCCTCGGCGTTGATGCGGCATTCGATCGCGGCGCCGGCGAACCGCACGTCGTCCTGGGCCAGCCTGAGCGGCTCACCCGCGGCGACCCGGATCTGCTCGACGACCAGGTCGATCCCGGTGACCGCCTCGGTGACCGGGTGCTCGACCTGGATCCGCGCGTTGAGCTCCAGGAAGTAGTACCGGCCGTCCTCGCCGACCAGGAACTCCATGGTTCCCACGCCGGTGTAGCCGATGGACCGCACCCCGCGGACCGCGGCCTGTCCCATCTCCGCGCGCAGCCGGTCGTCCAGCCGGGTGGACGGCGCTTCCTCGACGAGCTTCTGGTGCCGCCGTTGCACCGAACAGTCCCGTTCGCCGAGGTGCACCGCGTGGCCGTGCTGGTCGCACAGCACCTGGATCTCGACGTGCCGCGCGCCGACGAGGAACCGTTCCAGGTACACCGCGCTGTCCCGGAACACGGCGTGCGCGGCGGTGCGGGTGGCGAGGTAGGCCGACCGGAACTCGCGGCTGTCCGCCACCACGGTCATGCCCCGCCCGCCACCGCCGGCCGCCGCCTTGATGATCACCGGGTAGCCGATCCCGGCGGCCACCCGCTCGCCGTCCTCCACGGTGTCCACCGGGGTGTCGGTGCCGGGCAGCAGCGGGAGCCCGGCCTTGGCCATCAGCGCCTTGACCGCGGCCTTGTCGCCGAGTTCGGCCATCACCCCGGGCGGGGGGCCGACGAAGGTGAGCCCCTCGGCGGCGCAGACCTCGGCGAAGTCCGGGTCCTCGGACAGGAAGCCGTAGCCGGGGTGGACCGCGTCCGCGCCGGTCTGCCGGGCCGCCTCGATCAGGTTGGGGATGTTGAGGTAGCTGTCCTTCGGGGCGGCGGACCCGACGCACACCGCGGTATCGGCGACCGCGACGTGCCGGGCTTCGCGATCGGCGGTGGAGTACACCGCCACCACCTCGATGCCCAGCTCGCGGCAGGCGCGGGCGACCCGCACCGCGATCTCACCGCGGTTGGCGACCAGCATCCGGCGGATCATCCGGGCGTCCCCGGTGCCAGGATGACGAGCGGCTGGTCGAACTCCACGGGCTCGCCGTTGCCGACCAGAACGTCGACGACGGTGCCGGTGTACTCGGCGAGTACCGGGTTCATCAGTTTCATCGCCTCCACGATCGCCAGCGTCTGGCCCTTCTCCACGGCGTCGCCCGGGGTGACGAACGCGGGGGCACCCGGCTGCGGCGCGGTGAAGAACGTCCCGACCAGCGGCGCCCGCACCACCACGCCGTCCACTGCTTCGGTCACCGCTTCGGCCTCCGCGGCGACCGGATCCGCGGACGGCCGCGGCGGGGCGTCCACCGGTTCCGGGTCCGTCCACTCCACCTCGAGGCTGTGCCCGGCGGCGTGCACCGCGATCCGCCGCACCGTGCCCGGCAGCCGCGTCACCGCGGCGACCTCGGCGGCCAGCGCGTGCAGGATGGTGCAGTGCTCGTCGGGCTGCCCGGTGCCGGTCATGCCGACCTCACCTCACTCGCCCGCCGCTCACCGAAGGAGCGGAACCGCCGGTACCGCAGGGAGAGCAGTTCACGCGCCGGGATTCCGGCCAGCTCGTCGAGCTGATCGAGGACGGCCCGCCGCAGGTTGGCGGCGGCGACGTCCGGTGCCAGCTGCGCACCGCCCGCCGGTTCGGGCACGACGGCGTCCACGATGCCGAGGTCGAGCAGTTCCGGCGCGGTGATCCGCAGCGCCCGGGCCGCCTCCGGGGCGGCGTCCGCGGACCGCCACAGGATCGCCGCGCATCCCTCCGGGCTGATCACCGAGTAGAAGCCGTTCTCCAGCATCAGCACCCGGTCGGCGGTGGCCAGGGCGAGCGCGCCCCCGCTGCCGCCTTCGCCGGTGATCACGGACACGATCGGGACCGGGAGCGTGCTCGCCCGCGCGATGCACTCGGCGATGGCGGTGGCCTGTCCGCGCTCCTCCGCCTCGATACCCGGGTACGCGCCGGGTGTGTCCACCAGGCAGACCACCGGCAGCCGCAGCGAGGCCGCGTACTCCATCAGCCGCCGGGCCTTCCGGTAGCCCTCCGGGTGGGCCATGCCGAAGTTGCGGTCCACCCGCTCCGACGTGGTGTGCCCCTTCTGGTGACCGATCAGCATCACCGGCCGGTCGCCGATCCGGGCCGGGCCGCCGATCACCGCCGGGTCGTCGCCGAAGCAGCGGTCCCCGCGCAGCTCGCAGAACTCGTCGAACGCGGTCGCCAGGTAGTCGGCGGTGGACGGCCGGTCGGCGTCCCGGGCCCGGCGAACCGTCTCCCACGGGTCCGCGGTGGTGAGCGCGGCGGCGCGGCGGATCGGCGGTGCCCCGCCGCCGCCGGGACCGGACCGGGTGCGGGCACCCGGCGCGTGGATGCGCAGCAGCCGGCGCACCAGCGGGCGCACCTCGGCACGGGGCACCACCGCGTCGACCATCCCGTGGTCGGCGAGGAAACCGGCGGTCTGGAACCCGGCCGGCAGCTCCTGCCCGACGGTCTCGCTGATCACCCTCGGACCAGCGAACCCGACGAGCGCCCCGGCCTCCGCGAGCACCACGTGACCGAGCGTCGCGAACGACGCACTGACCCCGCCGAACGTCGGGTCCGCGAGCAGGCAGACGGAGAGCACCCCGTCCTCCCGCAGCCGGGCCATGGCCTGCGCGGTCTTGGCCATCTGCATCAGGGACAGGCAGCCCTCCTGCATCCGCGCGCCACCGGAGGAGGTGACCAGCAGCAACGGGGTGCGGGTGCGCCGCGCGCGCTCGGCGGCCGCGGTGACGCATTCGCCGACGGCGGTCCCCATGCTCCCGCCGAGGAACCGGAAGTCCAGCACGGCGACCACCAGCGGGAACCCGCCGACTTCGGCCGTGCCGAACACGACGGCCTCCGGTTCGCCGGACTCCCGGCCGGCGGCGGCGAGCCGCTCCCGGTACGGCTGCTGGTCGTGGAACCCGAGTGGGTCCCGGTGCCGGTCGGCGGTCGGCGGCAGCGCGTCCGCGGTCCGTTCGACGAACGTGCCGACGTCGACGAGCTGGGCGATCCGCTCCCAGGGGGACAACCGGGTGTGGTGGCCGCATTCGGCGCACACGCCGAGGTCACGTGCCAGCCGTTTGCGGTACAGCAGCGTCCGGCAGCCGGGACAGCTCACCCAGCCGGCCGCGTCGTCCGCGGACACGGAGGAGAGCTTGCCCGGCGCCGGCGCGCTCAGTCGTCGGCTCGCCACCGGTAGAACTCCTTCGCGACCGCGTCCGCCGGCGTGCGCCAGTTGTCGGGGTCGTAGGGGCTGATGTAGGGGTTGAGGTCTTCCATGATCTTCGCGAAGGCCGGCCGGCCGTGGTTCTCCTGCATCGCGGTGAAGATCGGGGCGTCGGCCCGTTCGAGGATGTGCAGGTAGACGTCGTCCAGGGAGTACAGGTAACGGGCGGTGATACCCATCTGCGCCGGGAGCGGGCCCGCGTCCGACTCGGCGAAGATGCGCGCCACTTCCGGTTCGGTGCCGGGCTTGATGTGCGCCGCGATCACCGCCTGGTAGTTCGCCGGCCGGGACTCGTTCCCGTTCGGGGTCCAGTGGTAGAACTCCTTGGCGACGGCGTCTGCGGGGACCTTCCAGTTCTTCGAGTACGGCGTCACGTACGGGTCGATGTCCTCGCAGATCTGCTGGAACGTGGGCAGTCCGCGGGCCTTGCTCAGCGACACCTTGGGATCCACGTTGCGTTCGATGACGTGGATGTAGAGGTCCTTCAACGAGTACAGGGTCCGGCCGATCACGCCGAAGTCCTGGGGTCTCGTGGTCTCGTCGTTGCGCGCGAAGATGTCGGCGACCTTCTCCTCCGAGTCCGGGCGGATACGGGCGACGATCACACTTCGGTAGGTCATGGCAGTTCCTCCTCACTGCAACTGGCCGCGGCCGGGCGGTGTCGTGCCGCTCGTGACCGCGAGGGTGCAGCGAACCACTGCCGCCGTGCCCCCGGCGTGCGCGTGACGTGGCGGCCGCGGGGCGGGGGCGCCGATGCGCCGTGACCGCGCGATCGCCGGGTGGTGGCCCGGTCGTGACGACGGCGTCACCGGAGCGTGGCCGGGCCGTGGTTACCCGGGAGGATCTCCACCGGAAATGACCAACATCAAAATGTGGCGAATTCACTGCGTACCGCGCAATTTCGCGACGTCCGCGATCTATCGGCCGGGTGACGATTCCGGAGCGTGGCGGCAGTCGTCACGGACCGTCCGCGTGGGATCGTCTTGCGGGGTAACACCTGTTGCGGTGCAACAAGAATCCCCTCGTCCACCTGGCCGTCGCGGGCTAAACGCTCGATGGATCGATCCCCGCCACTCGATCGGGTTCTATTTCGGATCGGGCCTCTGCTCGAAATTGGAATCCGGCGCTGCTACAATTTCGTTAATGATGTTCAATCCGGCTGGCCCGGGTATCCGGTCATGGCCATCGGGGGGCCACCGGGTGGGCCGGCCCGGCAGGCGCCCCTGCTTCGGCCTCGGATGGTTCGATCGCGCCGTGACGCACGAAGCGGGCACTCGTTCCCACACGAGAGGAGCCCCGGTTGTGCCGACCTGGTCCCGTCCCCAGTCAGAACCGAGAACCGGCGCGGTCGCGCAGGCCGGCACCGGGTACGGCGGTCCCGCCGACCTGGACGCCGTTCCGCCGCGGCCGCGCGTTGCCGTGCCGGTGCGCCGCTCGGCGGAGCGGACGATCGGCGCGCGAACCGAGCACCCACCGGTACCGCGCCCCGAGTTCGCGGTGCGCCTGCTGCCGTCCTGGCGGCTCACCCGCAACCAGGTCGACGTCGACGTGCCGGGGCCCGCGCAGCGGCTCATCGCGCTCCTCGCGCTGAACGGCCCGCACAACCGCTCCTACCTGGCCGGCACCCTGTGGCCGGAACGATCCGACGCGCAGGCCTACGCCAACCTGCGGTCCGCGCTGTCCCGGCTCGCGACCCGCGACCTGGGCGTCATCCAGGTCAGCAGGCAGATGCTCGCGCTGGCGCCGTCGGTGTCGGTGGACGTGCACGACCTCGTCCAGGCCGCCGAGTCGATCCTCTACGGCGGGTCGGACGAGCCGCCGGACACCGGCGAGATCCTGCGCCTGCTGCACGTCGGTGACCTGCTCTGCGGCTGGTACGAGGACTGGGTGCTGACCGCGCGGGAACGCCTCCGCCAGCTGCGGCTGCACGCGCTCGAGGCGGCGTCCGGACGGCTGGCCGACGCCGGCCGGTACGTGGAGGCGCTGGACACCGCCATGGTGTGCGCGCACATCGATCCGCTGCGGGAGAGCGCGCACCGGTCGATCATCCGGGTGCACCTGCTCGAACGGAACCACACCGAGGCCATCCGGCAGTTCCGCCGCTACCGCGACCTGCTGCGGGCCGAGCTGGACATCGAACCGTCCCCCGAGATCCGGCGGCTGCTGCGCACCGTCGACGACTGACCACGGCCGCTCGGCGGAGGCCGCCCCCGCGTTCAGCCCGCCTGCGGGGTGCCGCGGAGCGTGGAGGCCCGCGCGTTCAGCCGGACGGGAATCTCGATGCGCCGGGTGGTGCGGCGCGGCCCGTCGTCGATGAGGTCCATCAGCGCGATCGCGGCCTGGCGCCCGACCTCGCGGGGGTACACGAACATCCCCGTGACCTGCGGCGACGTCAGCTGCAGGGCACCGCTGTCGACCGCGCTGCAGATGCCGAGGCCGGCGGGCACCGCCAGGCCGCGTCGCTGTGCTTCGTGCAGCACGCCGAGCGCGAGGTTCTCCGACGTCGTGAAGATCGCATCCGGCGGGGTGCGCTGGTCGAGCAGCCGGCCCAGCGCCGTGGCCGCGCCCTCGGTGGTGGGCGGCTCGTCCAGCTCGACCACCTGCGGGGTGACCGCGTGGCCGGTGCACCACTCGCGGTAGCCCGCCACCAGGTCGGCGGTGTAGGAGCGGGACGTGTCGGTCGTGATCAGCGCCGGGCGCCGGTACCCGTTGCCCGCCAGGTGGTCCAGCATCAGCCGCGCCGCGGCCATCAGGTCGTTGTCTACGACCACCGGTACCCGCCGCTTGCGGGCCAGCGGACGGCCGGTGGTCACCAGCGGCCGGTTCCGGCTCCAGCCGGTGGCGAAGAACGGTTCGTCGCCGCGCGGGTCGACCAGGATCGCGCCGTCCACCGCGAACGCGTCGAGCGCTTCGAGGTCGGCGTCGGGCGGTGTGAGCAGCAGCGCGTAGGACCGCCCGGTGGCGGCTTCGGCTGCTCCGTTGAGCACCTCGAGGAAGTAGTCGGAATTCGGCACCAGCGCACTGCTCGTCGTGGCCTCCACCGAGTTCGCCAGCTGGATCGCCAGCGTCCGGCTCCGCCGCGTCACCAGCTGCTGGGCGTGGATGTTGGCCTGGTAACCCAGATCCGCCGCGGCTTTTGCCACGCGGCGGCGGGTGGCCTCGGAGATGCGTCCCTGACCGCTGAGCACATGGGACACCGTGGTGATCGAGACTCCCGCCGCCGCGGCCACGTCACGGATGGTCGGCGGCACGGCACTCCTCACGCGGGCTCGACGTCCTACCCGGTCAGGTTAGCGCACACCGGCCACCGTGACGGGGCACGGCTCAGCTCGGTCCGTACACCTCGGCCGGCTCCGGGAACACCCGCACGACCAGGGGATACAGCAGCGCCGCGAGACACCCTGCGACGAGGAACCCGAGATCGGCTCCGCCGAACAGGTGAGCACCCGGGCCGGTGAACCACTCGTTCGCCGAGAACAGCAGACCGACGGTGGTCGCCACGATCCAGACACCGAGCCCGCACAGGTTGAACCCGTGCCGGAACCAGTAGATGCCGCCGCGTTCACCGCGGTTGAACACCTGCAGCGCGTCGGGATCGTAGTAGCCCCGGCGACGCACGTGCCCGATGGTGACGATGATGATCCAGGGGATCGAGAAACACGCGAGCAACTGCAGGAACACGGTGACGGCCGCGGACACCGCATGGCTGAAGTGACCGACGTAGACCAGTCCGGTGGCCAGGACGCAGGCAACGAGTGTCGCCTGGACCCGGCTCAGGCGGGGGATGATCGCCGAGGTGTCCAGCCCGGTGCCGTAGGTGTTGATGACGGCCTGGGCCGTGCCGGACGCCAGGCCCAGGTAGATCAGCGCGGGGACGAACCACAGTGGTGCGTTGTCGACCAGCCCGAGCACGTAGGGCGCGGCGAACCCGCCGTTGTTGAACACCGCGGTGGCGGTGAACGTGCCCCACATGAACGGCCCGCCGAGCCCGAACAGGCCGCCGAGGAACATCGCGCGCATCACCGACCCGTCGGTGTGCAGCTTGCGCGAGATGTGCCGCGTCCAGTCACCCGCGTACGCCCCGTAGGAGGCGACCGTGGAGGCGCACAGCAGTGCCGAGGCCACCCAGGTCGGGAACAACGAGCCCAGGGCGTAGTGCCCGGTGCCGCCGTAGGAGGCGTCGAAGTGCCGGGCGTACACCCCGATACCGACCAGCAGGCACAGCCCGGCGGTGGGGATCATGAACTTCTGCGCGGCCACCATGTTCGCGTGGCCGAGCACGGACACCAGCGTGACGATCACGCTGAGCACCGCGTAGGCGACCAGCCGGGCGACCGTGGCGTCGGTCATCCCGAAGAACCGGCTCAGCGCACCGGCCAGCGCGTCACCGCCGGTCCAGATGCTCAGCGCGGCGAAGGCCAGTGACGCGGTCGCCTCCAGCAACGAGCCGATGAGCCGGCCGGCCACGCCGAAGAACGCCCCGCTGGAGACCGGGTTGTTGGTGCCGGTCCGCGGCCCGAACAGGCCGGTCGGCGTGAGCAGCGCCGCGCCCACGGCCGAACCGACCACCACCGCGGAGGTGGCTTGCCAGAAACTCAGCCCGAAGCTGATCGGGAACCAGCCGATGATGATGACGCTGAAGGTGAGGCTGCCGCCGAACAGAATGGTGAACAGGTTCCGGGGCCGGGACTTCCGCGCCTCCTCGGGGATGTGTTCGATCCCGGTTCGCTCGATCTTGCCGACCCGGTCCTCGAACTCGGCCGCGCCGGTGGTTTTCATGACGTCAGAGTTCATCGGGTACACCCCTGTCTCCGCCGGTCAACCAGTGAAAGGCACGAAGGTGGCGGCCGTCCACACGCGCGGCCGTCTCCGGGTGCCACTGCACGCCGAGCAGGTTCGTCGCCTCCACGGCTTCGATCACCCCGTCGGCCGACCACGCGGTCGGCACGAGCAGCTCGCCCGGGTCCGCGATCGCCTGGTGGTGGTGTGAATTGATCTCGGTCAGCCCGGCCAGCACCCGCTCGGCCCGGGAACCGGGCTCGGCCTTGACCTCGTGCCGCAGTCCCGCGTAAGTGCGGTCCCGGTGCACGTCGAGGTGCCCGCCGAATCCGGCCGAGGGCAGGTCCTGCACGAGCCGTCCGCCGGTGGCCACCGCCATCAGCTGGGCGCCGCGGCACACGCCGAGCACCCGCAGGCCCTTCGCCACGGCCAGCCGGAACGCCTGGATCTCGCATTCGTCCCGTTCCGGATCGACCTTGTGCAGCGTCGCCGACGGGCGTTCGCCGTACCGGGCCGGGTCGACGTCGCCGCCGCCGGCCAGCAGCAGGGCGCCGACCTGGTCGAACGCCGCGACCAGGTCGGCGCCGGTGAGGGACACCGGCAGGAGCACGGGAACCCCGCCCGCGGCGAGCACGCAGTCCACGTAGTTGCGCGGCACGGCCACCGTCCAGTCGCGGTGGGCGGCCACGATGCCGACGACGGTCACAGGTTCAGGAGGTAGGCGTCGCGTTCGGCGTCGGTCACGTCCCGGTGGGCGCGTTCCCATTCGCCGATCTTCATCTCCGCGTAGTCGCGCACGAACGCCTCGTGGAACACCTCCGCCGTGAGCGGATCGGTCCGGAACGCCTCGACCGCCTCCAGCAGGGTCCGCGGCAGCCGCGGGATGTCGCCGGTGTAGGACAGGTCGTCGCGGGGGTCGCCCGGGTCCAGTCCGCGGCGGATCCCGTCGAGCCCGGCCGCGAGCATGAACGCCGCGGTCAGGTAGGTGTTGGCGGCGCTGTCCACGGCGCGGTTCTCCAGCGCCGGGCGGTTGGCGGGCAGCCGGATCATGCACGACCGGTTGTTGTAGCCGTAGCTGATCTTCGTCGGGGCCCAGGAGATCTCGCCGTCGGCGAGCCGGTCCACCAGGCGGCGGTAGGAGTTGGTGGTGGGGTTGGCGAGCGCGGTGAGCGCGGGCGCGTGGTGCAGCACCCCGGCCACGAACTGGTAGGCCTCCTTCGACCAGCCCTGGCGCCCGGTCTCGTCGCGGAACATGTTGACGCCGGCGCGGTCCTCCAGGCTCATGTTGAAGTGCGCACCGGAACCCCACAGGTCGGAGTAGGGCTTGGGCATGAAGGTCGCGTAGAGCCCGCACTCCCGTGCCGCCTGGCGTGCCGCCAGCCGGAACAGGGTGATCCGGTCGGCCGACTCCAGGACCGGGGCGTGCGCGAAGTCGAACTCGTACTGGCCGTCCCCGCCTTCGGCGTCGAAGCTGAAGACGCCGAAGCCGAGCTCGGTGAGGTAGTCGCACATCCGGTCGAGGAACGGCATCGAGTCCAGAGTGGACTGCACGTCGTAGGCGGGGGAGGGGCGGATCTGCTCGCTGAGCGAGATGGGCACCAGGCCGGCACTGCCGGCGTCCAGTGACTCCGGCTTGAACACGTAGAACTCCGGTTCGACGCCGAGCTGGCAGACGTAGCCCATCTCGGCCGCTGCCTCGATCTGCCGCTTGAGGATCGACCGCGGGCACAGCGCGTAGGGCTCGCGGCCGCCGAACGACATGTCCGCGACCATCCAGGCGACGCGGCGGTCCCACGGCAGCACCTGCAGGGTGGACAGGTCCGGCAGCCCGGCGATCTCGTCCTCCACCGGGTTCATGCGCCCGATGCCGCCCATGCCGCGCGGGGTGTAGCGCTCGGAACCGGCGAGCAGGTTGGGCAGGTGGTCGATGGGGACGGTCTTGGACTTGGGCCGGCCGAGCACGTCGACCCAGGCGGCGACGGCGTACTTGACGCCCTGGCCGGCCAGCTCGCGGGCCAGCCGGGTGTGGTCGGGATCGATCTGGTTGACGGTGTCCATCGGGGTCTCCTTCAGTTCAGCTGGTCGAGGGCGGCGCAGGCGTCGGCGAAGGGCTGCAGCGGGGCGCGGAAGGAGCCGGCGCCGATCTGCCCGCCGCCCTTCCCGGCGATGCCGACGTCCAGGGCGGGGGTGACACCGGTGGCGACGACCTTCCGGACGTCGATCCCGGCGGGAGTGCCGCGGTACTCCAGGAACGGGATCTTGAAGACCTCGTGCTCACCGGCGGTGATCCGGTACATCTCCAGGTTGCGGCGCACCATCACCTCGGGTTTGCCCTGGTAGTTCTGCAGGGTGAAGGCGGCCGCCTGGGCGAAGGCGCCGAGGCCGCAGACCTCGGTGATGAGGCTCTCGCCGCCCATGATCTCCATGTCGCCGAGGTCGTGCCCGGGGAAGAAGCGGGCGTGCTCGACCTCCGGCAACGGCCCCCGGAACCAGCGGGGGCCCAGCCCCGCCACGCGAATGCCGAACTCGGCGCAGGAGAACGCCATTGCGGTCACCACGGAGGAGCCCTCGGCGCCGTACATCCGGTCGGCCATCGCCTTGGCCGCCGCCATCGACGGTCGCAGGAAGAAGTAGTCACCCGAGGTCAGGTAGGCGACGACCTCCCGGGCCAGGTCCGCGCCCAGGTCGAACAGCCCGGGCAGGATCTCCTGGAGGAACAGCGCGGAGGCCGCGGTGTTGCGGCTGTGCAGCTCGTCGCCCTGCCGGAGGGCGCGGGCCATGATGGGCCGCAGCGGGATGCCGCCGTCCAGCAAGCGGACGGCCGCACCCAGCGCGGGGCCGATGACGCTCGCCAGGTACTCCAGGTTCTGCTGGACGGAGGCGTCGTACACCCCGTAGTTCAGCCGGGCGGGCGCGGCACCTTCGAACAGGGTGCAGTAGCCGCGGTTGCCGGATCCGGCGTCCTCGACGACCAGGACCGGCATCGAGGCGGTCGTGACGCCGGCCAGCGACCCGACGGCCCCGAAGTCGTGGCACCCGGCGACGCGGACGGCCTCCCGGCTCAGCAACCGCTCGGCCTCGGCGGTGCTGCTCGCGAGGCCCTCGTGGAGCACGCCGCCGAGGATGGCGGTGCGCTGACCGCCGGTGTAGGCGTCCCAGTGCAGTGGTGGCCCGGAGGTGAGCACGGTGTCCTTGGTCATGCCCGGGATCACCTCGATCGCGGGCCGGACGTCGACCAGAACCGGTTCGGCGTCGTAGAGCAGGCGCAGGGCGCGGGCGTTGGCCCGGTCCACCTGCTCGGACTGGTGTGCGGACATCGTTGTCCCTTCTATTGGTAAAACGTTTTTGCAGCCGGGGAAAAGGCCGCCCTGCGGCGGCCCGGCTCAGTAGGTCTCGTCCGGTGGCGCGGGGCTCCAGACCCGGTTGGACCGCTCGGTGTCCAGCCGGTAGTCGGTGACCTTGATGTCGAACAACCGCCGACCGAGGTCGGCGGCGGCCTCCAGCGGGCGCGCCGGGTCGCGTTCGACCTCGCCGCGGCTGTTGCCGACGCCCACGACGATCCCGACGAGATCCTGTCGCAGGTACCGGGTCAGTTCCTGGAACTGCGCCTCCAGTCCCAGCGTGGCGCCGCGGTAGCTCTCTTCGCAGGAGATCAGCACCGCGGCGCGCTTGTGCATCAACCCGGCATTGGCCACTTCGGCGTGCGGCGAGCTCGCCGAGGTGTAGCAGAACAACCGGTCGAAGAAGTCCTTGAGCCTGCCGGTCATCCCGTACCAGTGCAGGGGAGTGGCGTAGATGATCGCGTCGGCGGGCAGGACGTGGTCGAGCAGCAGGCGTTCGTAGCCATCGTCCACACTGCACGATCCGTTGCTGAGCCGGCACTGGCGGCAGTCGCCGAGGGGACGGTCGACGTAGTCGGTGAGGTGGACGAAGTCGAGTTCGTGCCCCGCCTCGCGCACCCCCTTGCCTGCTGCTTGCGCGAGTGCCCAGGAATTTCCGTCCCGGCGCGGACTCGAACTGAGTGCGACCACCTTCACGGTGCTTCTCCTCGTCGTGGAAAACCGTTTTTGCAGCCGCCAGTGTGTGTTCCGCGTCGCAGGGATGTCAAGGGGTGGCCGGTGGATCGGCGCACCGGCTTCAGTGGCTCCGGTGGCTCCGGTGGCTTCGGTGGCTTCGGTGGTCTCCCCGTGCTGCCCGGCCCGCTACCGGACCGCGCCGAGTTCGGCCAGCATGTCGCGGATCGAGGCCACGAACCGCCTGCCGGAATCGGTGAGCTCGCCGAGGTGCTGCTGGACCGTGTCGCAGAGCCAGCTCGCCCTGGTGCGGCACTGCACCGCGCGTGCGGCGGCGTTCTCCCAGTCCGGGACTTCCGTCGCGGCCCGGTTCAGGAACACGGTGAGCGCGAGGTAGACGTGCATCGAGGTGAGGACGCGGTCGATCGGCCAGTCGCCGCGGCCGGGGTCGTTCTCGTGCCACACCGGGGTGATCCGGGGTGAGGTCTCCTGCCGGAACCCGGACCTGAACAGCGGATGGACGTAGTCCAGGTCGAGGAACTTCAGGTGGAAGGCTTCGTGGAACAGAGCTTCGGCCACCACGGTGTAGCCGGCGTCGCTGGACAGCAGGTCCGGCGACAGGATGAGCACGCCCGGCAGGCCGGGCACCGTGAACGAGTTGAACCGGTGGTCCACCGCCTCGAACGCGCCGAGCACGACCATGAAGTTGTGCGACAGCGCGCTCGTCGCGAGGTCCGGCGCGACCCGCACCGCGAGACGCGCGCTCCGGGCGAGTACGTCGACCTGCTCCGGCGTGGCCCCGTGGATCCGGAACCGCGGAATCCGCTTGTGGACCTCTTCGGTGAACCGGCGCCCGGGCAGGTCGCTGCCGTGATCGCCGGTCCACACGTACCCGAAGCGGGAATCCGCTCCGAGGAGGGCGCCGCGCTCGCCGCCGTCGAGCAGCGTCCGGTTCCCGGACGCGGCGGACCAGGCGGCGGTCAGCAGCTCGTCCAGCGTCGCCGGGTCGATGGTGTCCAGCCCCATCATGATCCGGCACGCGCCGTCCTCGATGGTGCGCCGCACCAAGGAGTCGCGCAAGACCGCGCTGCGGGACTCCCAGCTCATCCCATCGAGTCCGTCCAGGAGGGCTTTCGCCGCGGCGGAGTCGGCGGCCAGGAGGGTCAGCAGGTTGGTGTAAACCGCCGCCACCCCTTCGGCGATGTACCGGTACCGCCCGAACGGCACGCCGTCGGCCAGTGTCTCCTCGACCGGACCCGCCCCGTCCAGTGTCTCGGCAGTCATCGTGGCGGTCCCGTCACGAGTGCATGTAGAAGAGCGGACAGAACAGGGTGCCCGCCTCGGCGTACGCGTACGTGCAGAACAGCTCCACCGGCTCCTCGGCTCCGATGTCGTGTGCGGACTTCCGCCGCGCTGTTTCCAGTCCTCTGATGAGAACGTTGAGCAATTCCGCCCTGGGGTCCAGATCCGGTGAGTCACCGCCCTGGTCCGGTTTCCGGGCCGAGTCCGGCTCCGTCATGGCATTTCCTCCCGCGGCTGGTCGGTGCTAGTTCAGGTACAGGACCGGGCAGTAGTGGTGACCGTCGTAGTAGAGGCCGGCGCAGACCAGGCTGTCCGGTTCCACCTCGCCGGCGCCGAGGCGGTCCCGGGCTGCGACCAGGCCCCGCATCAGCACGTCGATGATCTCCGTGCTCATCCGGGGAGATTTCGCGCCCTCCGTCCGGCCGGTGCCCGGTTGCGGCTCGTACTCGGTCATCACTGTCCTCGCAATCAGTGCGATGTGGTCAGCTGAGCTGGAGCAGCACATCAGAGTACGACGTTCAACGCGCAAAAGGAACTACTCGGGCCAAGCGCCGGAAAAATGAGACAAAAGAACGTTCCCGCGGGAAGTCGTGACCCATTCCGTGCTTCTTGGTGAATTGATCTCGCCGCTCTGGAGTTTCAACTCCCGCCGCCGGGGTAAGCGGGGTGCGATTGGATCATGCGGGAAGGAGCCGGGGTGGGGCGAGACGCCGTGGCCGATCCGTGGGGCGCGCGGACGCCGTACGGGCCGGGAGAGCGGTGGCCGGTGCGGGTGGACGTGCAGCTGGCGGACGGCCTCACCGAGGACGATGTCGACCGGTGGGTGCCCACCGCCGCGGTGCTGCACTCCAACGGCGACGGCCTGGAGCTGGCCGTGAAGGACGGCCGGATCGCCGGCGTCCGCGGGCGGGCCGGCGACCGCGTCAACCACGGGCGCGTGGACGTCAAGGACCTGTTCGGCTGGCAGGCCAGCAACTCGCCGGACCGCCTCGGCACCCCGCTCGTCCGCCGGGACGGGCGGCTGGCCGAGGCGAGCTGGGACGAGGCGATGTCGCTGATCGTCGAGCGGACCCGGGCGGTGCTGGACGAGCAGGGGCCGAGCGGCGTCGGCTTCTACACCAGCGGCCAGCTGTTCTGCGAGGAGTACTACACGCTGGCCGCGATCGCGCACGGCGCCATCGGCACCAACCACCTCGACGGCAACACCCGCCTGTGCACGGCGACCGCCGCGGCCGCGCTCAAGGAGTCCTTCGGCTGCGACGGGCAGCCCGGCTCCTACACCGATGTCGACCACGCCGACGTCATCGCGCTGTTCGGGCACAACGTGGCGGAGACCCAGAGCGTGCTGTGGATGCGCATCCTGGACCGGCTGGCCGGGCCGAACCCGCCGGCCCTGCTGTGCGTCGACCCGCGCGAGACCCCGGTGGCGCGGGCGTCGGCGATCCACCTTGCGCCGCTGCCCGGCACGAACGTCGCGCTGATGAACGCGCTGCTGCACGAGATCATCGCCCACGACTGGGTCGATCACGACTGGGTCCGGCGGCACACCGTCGGCTACGACGAGCTCGCCGCCGCAGTCCAGGACTACCCGCCGGAGCGGGCCGCGGAGATCTGCGGCGTCCCCGCCGAGCGCATCCGGCTGGCGGCCGGGCTCCTCGGCCGCGCGGAACGGTTGTTGTGCACGGTCCTGCAGGGTTTCTACCAGTCCCACCAGGCCACCGCGGCGGCCGTGCAGGTCAACAACATCAACCTGCTGCGCGGCATGCTCGGCCGGCCGGGCTGCGGGGTGCTGCAGATGAACGGGCAGCCGACGGCCGAGAACACCCGCGAATGCGGCGCGGACGGGGACCTGACCGGGTTCCGCAACTGGTCCAACGACGCGCACGTGGCCGAGCTGGCCGGGCTGTGGAACCTCGACTCGCTGCAGATCCCGCATTACACCCCGCCGACGCACGCGATGCAGATCTTCCGGTACGCGGAGAACGGGAGCCTGCGCCTGCTGTGGATCTCGGCCACCAACCCGGCGGTGTCCCTGCCCGAGCTGCGCCGGATCCGCTCGATCCTGTCCCAGGACCGGCTGTTCGTGGTGGTGCAGGACGCGTTCCGCACCGAGACCGCGGAACTGGCCGACGTGGTGCTGCCTGCCGCGATGTGGGGCGAGAAGACCGGGGGTTCACCAACGCCGACCGCACCGTGCACCTGTCGGACAAGGCCGTCGAGCCGCCCGGCCAGGCGCGCGCCGACCTCGACATCTGGCTCGACTTCGCGCGCCGCATGGACTTCCGCGACGCCGACGGGCAGCCGTTCCCGTCCTGGCACGACCCGGAATCCGCGTTCGAGGCGTGGAAACGCGCGAGCGCCGGGCGGCCGTGCGACTACACCGGCCTGACCTACGCGAAACTGCGCGACGGTGGCATCCAGTGGCCGTGCACGGCCGAGCACCCGGAGGGCACCGAGCGGCTCTACACCGACGGGAAGTTCTTCGCCCACCCCGACTACTGCGAGACCTACGGCCGCGACCTGATCACCGGGGCACCGGCCGAACCCGCCGAGTACCGGGCCGCGAACCCGGACGGCAAGGCGATGCTCAAGGCGGCCGAATACCTCCCGCCGCACGAGGAACCGTCGCCGGAGTTCCCGTTCGCGCTGATCACCGGGCGCACCATCTACCAGTTCCACACCCGCACCAAGACCGGTCGCGCGCCCGAGCTGCGCGACGCGGCACCGGAGGTGTGGGTGCAGGTGTCCGGATCGGACGCCCGCGCACACGAACTGTCCGAAGGGGACTTCGCGGAGATCCGCACCCCGCGCGGCACCGTCCGCGCCCGGGTGCGGACCGGCGGTATCCGGGAGGGCGTGCTGTTCCTGCCGTTCCACTACGGCTACTGGGACACCGACGACCCCACCGGGGACGACGGTCACCGCGCCGCCAACGAGCTCACCGTCACCGACTGGGACCCGGTGTCCAAACAACCGCTGTTCAAGACCGCCGCGGCGGCGCTCGCCCGGTCTTCCGGAGGTGCGGGATGAAGGTCGGTCTCGCGCTGCGTGAGCTGCACCGCGCGGAGACGGCGCTGGCGCGCGACCTGCTCAAGGCCGCCGACCGGCACCGCGACGAGCCGGAGATCCACCACGTCGCCGGCGATCTCGCGCGCTGGTCCCGCGACCACGTGCGGGCGCTCGCCGAGGCGGGCCGGTCCTACGACCTCGACCTGAGCACCGAGGTGCCGCGCTCGTCCGGCCCGCTGGCGCCGGTGCGCGCCGCGGTGAGCGAGCTGCTGAGCAGCCGGCCCGAGCCCGGGCTGCTCCTGCTGGCCGACCTGCGCCGCCTGCACCGCACGTGTGCGGGCGTGTCGCTGGACTGGGAGCTGCTCGGCCAGAGCGCCCAGGCCGTCAAGGACGGCGACCTGCTGGAGCTGACGGCCCGCTGCCACCCGCAGACGCTGCGGCAGCTCAAGTGGACCAACGCGATGCTCAAGCAGCTGTCCCCGCAGATCCTGGCGAGCTGACCGCGCGCGTCAGGGGTTGCGCGAGCCCGACCGGGTGCTGTCGTGCGTGCGGCCCGCCCGCCACACCACCACGATCTCCGACAGCAGCTCCAGCGGTTTCGCCGGCACCGTCTTCGGCAGCGAACCCGCGAAGCGGAGCGGGTTCTTGCGCAGCCGCCGCAGCATCCGCTTCGGTTTGCTCGCCACCCGGCGGCGCAGGTCCGCCAGGTAGTCCGCGCGCACGTCCCGTTCCAGCGTCTTGCCGCACGCCGTGCACGTGACCTGGACCAGCAGCCGGCCGGCGTAGACCACGTCGTGCGGGGTGTCGGTGCCGCAACGGGCACAGGTCAGTTCGGTGTGCTGGACGGTGCTCATGCTCGCTCGCCTCATCTCCGGTAGTTCGCCGAGGCCAGTACCTGTTCCGCGATCACCAGGTCGTGCGCGTAGGTGACCTTGATGTTCTCCGGCTCGCCCGCGACCCATTCGATCGGCAGCGGGGAGAACCGCTCCATCACCGAGGAGGTGTCCGTGCCGTCGAACCCCTGCCGCGCCGCTTCCTCGTACGCGTCGAGCAGCGGGCGGGCGTGGAACGCCTGCGGGGTCTGCGCCCGGATCGCGGTGCCCGCCGGCAGTTTCGCCAGCCCGCCGGGGACGGCCGCCATGATGTCGTCCGCGGCGAGGCCGGGCACCGCCCCGCCGTGGCGCCGGGCCGCCTGCAGCACCCCGGCGATCAGCTCGCGGCTGGCCAGCGGGCGGGCCCCGTCGTGCAGCAGCACGGTGTCCACGGCCCCGCTGCCGATCCGTTCCGCCAGGTGCCGCAACGCCTTCAGCTCGGACTCCTGCCGGGTCCGGCCGCCGTGCACCACCTCGACGGCCGCGCCGTCGAACTCGCGTTCCAGCACCCACTCGACCAGGTCGTGGTCCTGCGGGCGGGTGACCAGGACCAGGGTCCGGATGCCCGGCACACGGGCGAACGCCTCCAGCGACCACGACACCAGCCGCCGCCCGGCCAGGGGCAGGTAGACCTTGTTCACGTCGGCCCCGACCCGCGTGCCGGACCCACTCGCCAGCACGACCGCCGCCGCGTGGGAACGCTTCGCCATACCGGTGATCATAACGACAGGAACTCCTGGACGGAGTCCAGCAACCGGGCGGCGTCCGCGCCGTCGGCGACCCGGTGGTCCACGGTGAGCCCGGCCGTGCAGCGCAGCGCCACGCCGATACCGCCGGGCACCGGCACCACCCGCTCCTGCACCCGTCCCACCGCCAGCGCGGTGGCCTGCGGTGGGCTGAGCAGCGCGTGAAACGCGTCGACGCCGAACCCGCCCAGGTTGGACAGGGTGGTGGTGCCGCCGGAGAGCTCGGCGAGCGTGAGCTTCCCGGCCCGCGCCCGGCCGGCCACGTCCCGCACCCGCGCGGCGAGCGTGTCCGGGTCGTCGAGGTCCGGATCGGCCAGGACCGGGGCCAGCAGGCCGCGGCCGGTGTCCACGGCGAGCGCGACACCGACGTGGTCGTGCCGCCGCACCTCGCCGCCGGCCCACTCGGCGTTGAGCTCGGGGTGCCGCCGCAGGGCCCGGGCGAGGGCCTGCACGAACACCGTCGTCCAGTTCCGGCCCGCCGCGGTCAGCTCGAGGTCGCGGTACACCACGAACTGCGGCACCTGCGCGCTGGCGGTCATGCGCCGGGCGATCGCGGCGCGCGGGCTGCGGCGCGGCCGGGCCGCAGCCGGCGGCAGGTCCGACAGGCGGATGGTGGCCGCCGGGCCGGTCGGGGTGACCGTGGCCAGGTCGATCCCGCGTTCGGCGGCTGCGCGGCGGGCCGCCGGGACCGCCGCGACCCAGGACGATCGCGCCGCCGGCACCGGTTCGGGTCCGGGCTCTCGTCCGGGCTCTCGCTCGGGTTCGGGTTCCGGCTCGGGTGCGGGTGCGTCGAAGAGCCCGGCCAGGAGGTCGTCGGCCGCGGTGGCGAGGTAGGCGATCGGTTCCCCGACCGCGACGACGTCCTCGGGCTGCGCGACGATCCGGGTGAGGGTCCCGTCGGCGGTCGCCTCGACCTCCATGTCGACCTTGTCGGTGGTCACCTCGCACACCACCTCACCGGCCCGCACCTGGTCGCCCTCGGCCTTGTGCCAGGTAACCAGCGTGCCCTCGGTCATGGTCATCGACATCTTCGGCATGACCAGCGGCGCTTCCTTCATCACCACCTCCGCACCAGATCGGTCGCCGCGCGCACGATGTCCGCCACCTGCGGCACCGCGGCGCGTTCCAGCTGCGGTGCGTAGGGGATCGGCACATCCAGCCCGCACAGCCGGCTGATCGGCGCACGCAGGTGCCCGAACGCGGGGGACTCACCGATGGTCGCCGCGATCTCCGCCATGAACCCGGCCGTCTTCGGGGCTTCCTGGACCAGCAACGCGCGCCCGGTGCGCGTCACATCGTCCACAATGGACTTGCCGTCGAGTGGCTTGAGCGAGCGGGGGTCGACCACCGACGCCTCGATTCCGTCCGCGGCCAGCTCGTCCGCCGCCTCCAGGGACCGCGGCACCATCACGCCGGTCGCCACGATCGTCAGGTCGGTCCCGCGGCGCCGCACCGCGGCCTCACCGAGCCGGGCGGGCGTGGCCGCTTCCGGTACCGGGCCGCTCTGCTTGTAGAGCAGCTTGTGCTCCAGCACGATCACCGGGTTCGGGTCCGCGATGGCCGCCAGCAGCAACGCTTTCGCATCCGCCGGGGTGGCCGGCATGACCACCTTCAGCCCGGGCACGTGCGCGAACCACGCCTCCAGGCTCTGCGAGTGCTGCGCCGCGGCCCCGGTGCCGGACCCGGCCGGTGCGCGCAGCACCATCGGCACGGTCGCCGCGCCGCCCAGCATGAAGTGGATCTTCGCGGCCTGGTTGACGATCTGGTCCATCGCCTGCGCGGTGAAGTCGGAGAACTGGATCTCGACCACCGGGCGCATCCCGGCGAGCGCGGCGCCGACCGCCGCGCCCACGATGCCCAGCTCGCTGATCGGGGTGTCGCGGATCCGCTCCTCGCCGAAGCGGTGCACCAGGTCGCCGGTGACGCCGAACGCGCCGCCGTAGGTGCCCACGTCCTCGCCGAGCAGGAACACCCGCTCGTCGGCTGTCATCGCCTGGGCGAGCGCCTCGCGCACCGCCTCGGCGTAGGTGAGGGTGCGGGTCTGCTCCGCCACTGCCGTCATCGTGCGTACACCGCCTCGGTCAGCGAGTCCGCCGAGGCGTCCGGCGCGGCGTGCGCGGCGCGGACCGCCGCCCGCACCGCGTCGCGTGCCTCGTCCCGGCAGGACTGGATCTCCTGGTCTCCCAGCGTGGCCGCGACCCGCTGCTCGAACCGCGCGATCGGGTCGCGCTCCCGCCACTGCTCGATCTCCTCGCGGGTGCGGTAGAGGTTCTTGTCGCTCTTGGAATGGCCCTTCCAGCGGTAGGTGGTCGCCTCGATCAGGGTCGGGCCCTCGCCCGCCCGGGCGCGGGTCACCGCGTCCGCGACCGCGTCGTGCACCGCCTGCGGGTCGTTGCCGTCCACGGTCACGCCCGGGATGCCGTAGGCCGCCGCGCGTTCGGACAGCTGCTTGACCCGGAACGCGCGGCTGACCGACATGGACATGCCGTAGTGGTTGTTCTCGCACACGAACACCACCGGCAGGTCCCAGATCGCGGCGAGGTTGACGCCCTCGTGCCAGGCGCCCTCGTTGACCGCGCCGTCGCCGAAGAAGCTGACCACGACCTCGCGCCCGCCGCGCATCTTCACCGCCAGCCCGGCTCCGGCGGCGATCGGCACGCCGCCGGCGACGATGCCGTTCGCGCCCAGGTTGCCGGTGGCCACGTCCGCGATGTGCATCGAGCCGCCGCGGCCCCGGCAGTACCCGGTCTCCTTGGCCAGCAACTCGGCCATCATGTCCGCCAGGCGCGCGCCCTTGGCGATGCAGTGCCCGTGCCCGCGGTGGGTGGAGGTGATGTAGTCGCCGTCGGACAGGGCCAGGCACGCGCCGACCGGCACGGCCTCCTGCCCGATCGACAGGTGCATGGTGCCGTGCATCAGGCCGCGGGCGAACAGGTCGTCCACCGCTTCCTCGAAGCGCCGGATCGTCCACATGGTGACCAGCGCCTGGCGCGCCGCCGCGGCGTTGCCGATGAGATCCATCGTGTCGTGTCCCCTCAGGCCGGGATCAGGTCCCGCACGGGCGCGCCCTGCAGGAGGCGCTCCTGCAGGCGCCGCAGGGACGCGATCGTGGTGGTCTCGTCGACGGCGATGTCCGCCGAGGTCAGTACGGTGCCGGCCGGCACGTCGCGGAGCACGCGGGCCCCGGCGGCCAGGCCGAGCGGCACGTGGCCGCCCGAGCGGGCAGCGTCGGCGGAGTCGGTGATGCCGTAGACGGTGTCGCCACCGATGCCGTCGATCCGCTCCCCCGCGGCGAGGTTCCGCTTCGCCACCGCCAGCACCTCGGCGTTCCACGCCACCGGGGCGAGGCTGGGCGTGCGGTCGAGCACCGCCTCGGCCACCGAGAGCGGCGCCTCCACGCTCGCCAGGTGGTAGGGCCGGTAGAACGTGTAGTACGGGCCGGGTCCCATGCCGAGGTAGGCCATTTCCGCCATGACCACCGGATCGTCGGTGTGACCGATCACGAACACGCCCGGCGCGACCGGCCCGGTGCAGTAGTCCACCACGCCGGTCCCGGTGAGCCGCCCACCGTCGGCGACGGGCCGGAAGACCGTGTTCAGATCGTCCACAGTGGAGTACGGGCCGGTCATACCGCGGCGGGCGACCGTCAGGTCGGCGCCGTTGGCGAGCGCGGCCATCTCGATCATCGTCTTCGAGCCGTCCACGAAACTGGCGAGCATGTGCGGGTTCATACCCTTCGCCGCGGCCTCGGCGGCGACCGAACCCGGTGTCGCCGACGGGTCGAGCGGGTTGTTCTTGCCCTTGCCCGCGCACACCACGGTGAAGCCGATGTCGCGCACGTAGTCCACGAGCGCCTTGCACTCGGCCGGTTCGTCGCCACGGCACACGGTGTAGACGCGGCCCAGCCCGGCGGCCATCCGCGCCAGCAGCAGGCCGACCGTGACGTCGCACTCGACGTTGAGCAGCGCGATGTCCTGGCCGGCCAGCAGTCCCGCGAACGCGACCTGCGCACCGACCTCCGGCACGCCGCTGGCGTCCACGATCACGTCGACCGGCAGGCGGGTCAGGGCCAGCGCGTCGTCCACCACGACCGGGCGCCCCTGAGCCACCGCGCTCGCCAGGTCGCCCTCGGTCGTCGCGCCGCCGCGGCCGGCGCGCTCGAACGCCCGCACACCGCGTTCCGGGGCGATGTCGGCGATCGCGGCCACCTCCATCCCGTCGATCCGCGCGGCCTGCACCACGAAACCCAGTCCCATCTGGCCGGCGCCGACCAGCCCGACGCGGACCGGCCGGCCCAGTTCGCGTTCCCGGGCCCGCAGCCGATCGACGTAACTCATCGCGACACCTTCCCCGTCTGCACATTTGTGCAATTCATTTGCACCACAGTGATTTCTTGGTACCACGGTTGCGTGGATCAGCACAAGGCTCCGCATCATCTGCACATTTGTGCAGGGCAACGCAGGAAAAAGGGCCGGTCTCCCCTCCGGGGGAAACCGGCCCTTTTCCGCGAACGCTCAGGCGGCCGAGCGCTGTCCCGCCGTCAGCCGGGACACCATCGTCAGCGCGTCCGCCACCGCCTTGCCCACCGCTTTCGACGGCGCCCGGCCGGCGAGGGTGCCCAGCGGACCCGTCAGCTCCGGGCGTTCCCGGAACCGCGCGAACACCGAGGCGCCCTCCATGGCCAGTGCCCGGGTCACGGTGTCCTGCCGCCGGTCGACGACCAGCAGGACCACCGCGCCACGGAGCTTGCCCTTGGCGCGGCCGGACACGAGCAGCACGCCGCCGCGGTTCTCCTCAGCCGCGACCTGGTTGACCACCCGCGCGTACCGCGCGTGCTGCCGGTAGCTGAAGAACCCGGCCACCGCGAACCCCGCCACCAGGATCGCGGCGGCCTGCCAGGTCACGTCCGGCCCCCGCTCAGCGACAGCTTCGCCCCGGCCGCCGGCAGCGACACCGTGCCCGTCCCGTGCACCGCACCCGGCAGCAGGGCCGTGCTCTCGTCCGGGTTGAGGTAGACCACGAGGTGGCCGAGCGTGTGCAGGTTCTCGTGCGCACGCTCGCCGACCGCGGTCAGTTCGACCTCGGCGTCACCGAGCCGGAAGATGTCCCCGACCCGCACCTCCCGCTCCGGCTTCGTGGCCGGGGAGTGCACCACGCTGACGCTTTCCAGCGCGTCCGGGATCGGATCGGCGTAGAGGATCACCACCCCGCCGTCCACCATGTCCTGCGCCTCCTCACCGGCTCGCAGGATCGTGCTCTCGTAGTACACCGTCATCGTCGACACCTCACAGTCCGAAGCTCGCGCCCCAGGCGATGATGACCGCCAGCGGCGCCGTGATCAACCGGCTGATCAGCACCGCGGGGGTGCCGACCGCGACGGTCTCCGGTTTCGCCTCACCCAGCGCCAGGCCCACCGGGATGAAGTCGCAGCCCACCTGCCCGTTGATCGCGAACAGTGTCGGCAGCGCGTACTGCACCGGCAGTGCCCCGATCGCGATCTGGCTGCCCATCAGCGTGCCGACCACCTGCGCGATCGCCGCGCCCGGCCCGAGGATCGGGGACAGGAACGGCAGCGACACCACCAGCGAGATCACCACCAGCCCGAGCGGGTTGCTCGCGATCGGGGACAGCACGTTGGCGATGCCGCGGGCGATGCCGGTGTAGTTCACGATGCCCAGCAGCAGGCTGACGTAGGCCATGAACGGCAGGATCGTGGTGAGCGTCAGCTCGACCGTCTGCCGCCCCGAGGCGAGCATGGTGTTCACGAACGCGCCGACCGCCGACCCGAACTTGACGAACACGCCGGAGACCGAGTCGAACGCCCGCCCGAAACCGGTCGAGGAGCCCCCGGTCACGGTGGCCGCCACCGCCCGCGCCGACGGGCGCTCCGCCCGCGGCGGCACCGTCGGCGGTGCCTGCCCGGCCGCGGGAGCTTCCGTTTCGTCGCCGGCCGCGGTCACTTCCTTGGCCCCGACGGCGGAGACGAACAGCTCCTCGGTGATGAACTTCGCCAGCGGCCCGCCCGGCGCACCGGGGTAGACGTCCACGGTCGGGATCCCCTTGCGCGGGTAGACGCCGATCCGGGCGGTGCCGCCGCAGTTGATGACCGCGGCGACCACCTCGTCGTCGGGCACCGTGGTGTGGAACCCGTCGATCGCCTCCGCCCCGGTCAGCTCGGCGATCCGCGCCGCCACCGGGTGGATGCCGCCGCCGGTCACCGACAGCACCTTGTCGCGCTTGCCGTCGGACCGCAGCAGCAGTCCCTTGCCCCAGCCGCCCTCCCCGGGGCGGACGAACACCGCGCGGGAGGTGTGTGTCTCCGTCATTTCGCCTCCGCCCTGGCCGCCTCGAACTGCCGGTCGAAGTCCGCGAAGACCTCGGTCCGCCCGGTCCGCCTGATCATGAACGCCGTGATCCGCTCGGTGACCACGCCGCGGATGAAGATCACCACGATGCCGACCAGGAAGTACCGCAGTGCCAGCGGCACCGTCGACTGGCCGAGCTGGGACACGCCGTTGGCCACGCCGAGCCAGACGAACAGCTCACCGGCGTTGGCGTACGGGAAGAACGTGGTCACCGGGTGCACGAACGACACCGCGGAGTCGTAGAACGCCGGCTTGTGCCGTTCCGGCAGGAACCTGCCGAACGAGTAGGCCATCGGGTTGGTCAGCATGAGCACGGCCAGGATCGGCATGATCGTGTAGCGGGTGATCCACCACCGCGCCGACCACTGGACCGCCCTGGTGACCCGCTGCTCGCCGATGAACGTCGTGATCGCGTACATCGCGGTCAGCAGCACGACCAGGGTGGGCAGGATGCCGGTCACCAGGCTGACGAACTGTTTGCCGGACGCGGTGAACAAGCCGATGAAGTGGCTGCCCAGCCATTCCAGGACACCGAGGGGACCGGAACTGGACCCGGTGTCCGCCTGCTGCGCCATTACAGCAAGCTCCTCCATAGTTTCCTCCTTGTCGGCCCCCTGACCAAACGTGTATGCACATTTGTGCAGTTCTTCTTCACGTTTGACAGTGATGTGTGTAACATGCCGGTCCAGCGGGTCACAACCCCCAACGCGAAGGAGCGAGATGCCTGAGATCACGGTTCGGATCGCCTCGCCGGTCGGTCTGCACGCCCGGCCCGCGAGCCAGTTCGTCAAGGCGGCCGCCCGGCACGGCGGGCCGGTCTCCATCGCCCGGCCCGGGGCCGATCCGGTCGACGCGCGCAGCATGCTGTCCGTGCTGGGCCTGGCGATCGGGCACGGCGAGGACATCGTGATCAGCGCCGAGGGCGACAACGCCGACGAGACGCTCGCCGAACTGTCCCGGCTGGTGTCTGCTCCGGACGCCTGATGCCACCGCCCCGGGAACAGCAGCTGCTGGTCAAGGCGGCCCGGCTGTACTACGAGGAAGGCCGGTCACAGCACCAGATCGCGGACACGCTCGGGGTCAGCCGCTCCAGCGTGTCGCGGATGCTGACCGCGGCCCGGGACCGCGGGATCGTGCAGATCCGGATCAACGATCCGGCCGGCCGGGACCTCGACCTGGAGGGCGAGCTCGCCAGCCGCTTCGGGCTGCGCGACTGCCGGGTCGCGGAGAACGCCGCGGGGGAGCGGCCGCTTCCCCGGGTGGGCGAACTCGGCGCGCGGTGGCTGCTGGAGAACCTCCACTCCGGACAGCGGATCGGCGTGTCCTGGGGCCGCAGCGTGCAGGCGGTCGTGCAGCACGTGCCGGAGGAGACCGCGCTCGACGTCGAGGTGCTGCCGCTGGTGGGCGGGCTGTCGTCGGTCGAGTCGGCGATCACCGGGGAGGAACTGGTCCGCGACCTCGCCGCGCGGCTGGGTGGGGCGTTCCAGCGGCTGCACGCGCCCGCGTTGCTGACTTCCCAGGCGGGGCGGGACATCCTGCTCGCCGAACCGTCCATCCGGGACGCTCTGGAGCGGGCGCGCAAGGTGCACGTCGCGGTCATCGGCATCGGTAACGTCGGCGTCGGGTCGTCGGCGGCACTGGTCGACGCCCTGGAACTGACGCCGGAGGAACGCCGCGAGTTCGACGGGTACCAGCCGGTGGGGGACTTCTGCGCCCGCTACTTCGACGTCGAGGGGCGGCCGGTGCCCGGCCCGGTCGACGAGCGGGTGCTCAGCGTCTCGCTCGCCGACCTGGCCCGCATTCCGACGGTCGCCGGGGTCGCGGCCGGGACGGAGAAGGCGCGCGGCACGGCGGGCGCGCTGCGCACCGGCGTCCTCGACGTGCTGATCTGCGACCAGTCACTGGCCACCGCGCTGCTGCGCGGTTCCCATGGGAAGGTGTGAGGCATGGCGGAAACAAGGCTGTCCGGCGTCGCGGTGAGCCCGGGGCGCGCACGCGGGCCCGTCGTGCGGGTCGCCGAGCCCCTCGGTGAGCCCCCGCGTACCCCGGCGCCCGCCGATCCAGCCGCGGACGCCGCCCGGATCGGCCCGGCTGCGGCGGCCGTGGCGCAGCGGCTGGAAGACCTCGCCGCCGCCGCGCAGGGCGAAGCGGCGGACATCCTGTTCACCACGGCCGCGATGGCCAACGACCCGGGCCTGGTCGGCGAAGCCGAACGGCTGGTCACCGTCGAGGGGCTGCCCGCACCCCGCGCGGTGTACGACGCCGCCGACGGGTTCGCGCGCTCGCTGGCCGCCGCGGGCGGGTACCTGGCCGAGCGCGTGCGCGACATCCAGGACGTGCGGGACCGCATCGTCGCCGAACTGCTCGGCGTCGCCCCGCCGGGCGTGCCGGAGCTGGAATCCCCGAGCGTGCTGGTCGCCCGCGACCTCGCGCCGGCCGACACCGCCGGGCTCGAACCGGCGAAGGTGCTGGCGCTGGTCACCGAACAGGGCGGGCCGACCAGCCACACCGCCATTCTCGCGCGGGCGCTCGGCATTCCGGCGGTCGTCGCGGTGCGCGGGCTGCTGGAGCTCGACGCCGAGGCCCTCCTCGTCGACGGCGACACCGGCGTCGTCGAGCCCGCCGACCCGCGCGCGCCGGTGGTGGCCGCCGACCGGCAGGCGGGGGCGGAGTGGAACGGGGTGGGCGAGACCGCGGACGGGCACCGCGTCAAGATCCTCGCCAACGTGGGCTCGGCGGCCGACGCGCGGGCCGCCGCGGACGCCGGCGCCGAGGGCGTGGGGTTGTTCCGCACCGAGTTCTGCTACCTGGACGCGCCGTCCGAGCCGTCGGTCGAGGAACAGCGCGCCGCCTACGCGGCGATCCTCGCGCCGTTCGCCGGGAAGCCGGTGGTGGTGCGGACGCTCGACGCGGGCGCGGACAAACCGCTGGCCTTCCTGGCCCCCGATCCCGAACCGAACCCCGCGCTGGGGGTGCGCGGCCTGCGGGTCGCGCGTGAGCGGCCGGAGGTGCTGGACCGCCAGCTCGCCGCGATCGCCGCGGCGGCCGCGGACTCCGGGGCCGAGGTGTCGGTGATGGCGCCGATGGTGGCGACCGCCGAGGAGGCCGCCTGGTTCGCCGGGCGGGTCCGGGCCGCGGGCATCGCCCGGGCCGGCGTGATGATCGAGATCCCGGCGGCGGCGCTGGCCGCGCGCGAGATCCTCGAGGTGACCGACTTCGTCTCGGTGGGCACCAACGACCTCGCGCAGTACACCTTCGCGGCGGACCGCCAGCTCGGCGCCGTGGCAGCCCTGAACGATCCGTGGCAGCCCGCACTGCTCCGGTTGATCGCGCTGGTCGGGGAGGCGGCGCGGGCGACCGGCAAACCGGCCGGGGTGTGCGGTGAGGCGGCGGCGGACCCGCGGCTGGCCCGCGTGCTGACCGGTCTCGGCATCACCAGCCTGTCCATGAACGCCGCGGCGATCAGGTCCGTCGGGGCGAGCCTGGCCGAGGTGGGTTTCGCCGACTGCGAGGCGGCCGCCCGCAGCGCGCTGGCCGGGGAACGCTGATTGGGAAACGCCGGCCGGGGGACCCGGGGCGCGCGGCTCAGGCACTGGCCATGGTCACCACGCCGGACACCACGATCAGCCCGACGATCGCCCGGTCGAACACCCGCCGCGGGACCCGGCCGATGAGCCGCCCGCCGACGGCGTTGCCCACCACCGCGGCGGCCACCAGCACCGGCAGCCCCGGCCACAGGCCGTCGGCGGTGACCTGCCCGGCCGTCACCAGCAGCAGCAGCGACAGCGTGTTGGTCAGGACGAAGTAGCCGGCCAGGTCGGCCACGAACGTCCGCGGCGGCACCTTCGCCGCCGCGAGCAGCACGGCCGGTGGTGCGCCGTTGAGCGAGGTGGTGGTGGACAGGTAACCGCCGAGCAGCCCGGCGACGGCCTGCCTGCGCGGGGTCGCGGCGTGCACCCGGTCCGCGGGGCGGATCAGCAGCCGCAGTCCGGACAGGATCACCACCACCCCCGCCAGGATGCGCAGCCCGTGCGGCGGGAGCCAGTGCAGCGTGAGCGTCCCGGCCGCGGCGCCCGGCAGGCTCGCCGCGCCCAGCACCGCGACGCGGCGCCACACCACGTGCCGGCGTTCGCGGCGCAGCACGGCGATCCGCGTGATCATCGTCGTGACCAGGTTGATCAGCACCACCTGCGGCAGCGGCAACCCGGTCAGCAGCAGCAACGGTGTACCGACCAGCGAGGCACCGAACCCGGTCAGGCCGCCGATCAGGCCCGCGAAGGCGACGGCCGCCGAGGCGAGCACCAGCGCGCTCACTTGCGGACCGCCTGGTTGGCCGGGGCGAGCGACACGGCGGCGAGGATGCCCAGCACGATCCGCCGCACGTCACCCGCCGCCCGGCGGTACAGCCGGCTGCCCACGGCGACCCCGGCGAGCGTCCCGGCCGGCGGCCGGCGCGGCGACCGGCGGTGGGCGTCCGGCCACATCGGTGGCGCCAGGGCCGTGCTGGAGGCGAACTCCCACAGCGTGCTGGGCACCACGGACGGGGACGGCAGCACCAGGCACCGGCAGCTCGCCCCGGCCATCGGCCCGCCGAACCCCGAGCAGTCCCGGATCAGCCCGCCGGCGGGGGCGACGGCGAACGCCATCGCCCCCGCCGGCAGCGGCCAGAAGGTGGGCGCGGACATCGGGACCTCCACGATGCGGGAACGGCTCCACCCTCGGGCATATCTGGTCACCGTGCTAGGTCCAGAACCACGGCATCGGGTGGTGCCAGACGTCCGGTCGCGGTCAGCACGCCGGGAGCGCGCGGTAGTGCGGGTGCTCCGGCGGCGTGTGGGCGAGACCGTGCAGCGCACCCCGCCAGGACACCAGCGGCTCGGCCCGGCGCGCGCCGAGGCGGCGGACCCGGCCCAGGACCATCACCCGGCCACCGGCCGGGGTGACCGCCTCGAGCTCGCACTCGAGGACGGCCAGCGCCCGACGCAGCCGCGGCGGACCACCCAGCTCCCAGTCCGCCGGATCGAACCGGTCCCCGGTGCCGCGCGTGAACCGGTCGTAGAGCGCGGCCTGGTCGGCGGCGAGCACGTTCACGGCGAACCGGCCCGACTCGCGCACCGCGGCGACCGCGCGGGAGGCGCCCGGGGCGAAGAACGCCACCAGCGGCGGGTCCAGCGAGACCGGGGTGACCGGGTGGCCCGCCGAGCCGGCCGGCCCGGCGGCGGCCGCGGCGGTCACCACCGTCACGCACGAGGGCAGGCCATCCAGCACCCGCCCCGGCCCGGCCCGCACGCCATCGTCCACTTCGGACGGCTCCAGCAGTTGCACGCCGCTCACCCCCGCACGATGCCGGCCGACCCCTGCGGGGTCTGCTGCCCGGCGGTGGGTGCGGGCGCAGCCGGCCGGCGCTTGCGGACCTGGTAGGCGGCGAGGATCAGCACCAGGGTGACCGCGCTGAGCCAGAACTGCGACCGGGTGGACGGCAGGAACGCCATGGCCAGGATGACCGCCACCATCAACGCGATCGTCGCGTAGCTCAGCCACGGGAACAACCACATCTTCAGGCCGAGCGCCCCCGGGTCGGTGTTCTGCAGCCGCTTGCGCAGCCGCACCTGCGCCACCGCGATGGACAGGTAGACGAACAACGCGACCGCGCCGTAGGAGTTCACCAGGAACTGGAAGATCAGGTCCGGCGAGGTGTAGGCGGCGATGACCGACACGTAACCGACCGCGGTCCCGGCGATGATCGCCCGGCGGGGCACCCCGCTGCGGGACAGCTTGGTGAACACCTTCGGCGCGTCGCCGTTGCGGGTCAGCGCGAACAACATCCGGGACGAGGTGTACAGCGCGGAGTTGAGGCAGGACAGCACCGCGGTCAGCACGATCGCGTTCATGATCGTCGCCACCGCCGGGATACCGAGCACGTCCAGCACCGCCGCGTACGGGCTGACCGCGGTGTCCGGTGAGTTCCACGCCTTGACGGCGACCACGACGAACACCGAACCGACGTAGAAGAGCACCACGCGGAACACGATCGACCGCATCGCCTTGGCGATCGCGCGCCGCGGTTCGCTGGACTCCGCCGCCGCGATGGTGACGATCTCCGCCCCGGTGTAGAACCCGACGCACGGCACGACCGCCGCCAGTACCGCGCCGATGCCCATCGGCGCGAACCCGCCCTGCGACACCAGGTTGCCGACCCCGCCGTGCGAACCCGGCCAGATCCCGAACAGGTACAGGGCGCCCAGCACGAGGAACACCACGATCGCGATGACCTTGATCGAGGAGAACCAGTACTCGAACTCGCCGTAGGACCGCGCCGACACCAGGTTCGTCGCGGTGAGCAGCAGGAGCAGCCCGAGGCTGAGCACCCACAGCGGCACGCCCGGCAGCCACAGGCGCAGGATCCGCCCGCCGGCCACCGCCTCCACGGCCACCACGATCACGAAGAAGTACCAGTACATCCAGCCCACCGCGAACCCGGCGCGGTTGCCCAGCGCCTCCCGGGCGTAGACGTAGAACGAGCCGAGCGCGGGCCGCGCCACGGTCATCTCGGCCAGCATCCGCATGATCAGCACGGTGATCAGGCCCGCGATCAGGAACGAGATCACCGCAGCCGGCCCGGCCGACTGGATCACCACCCCGCTTCCGACGAACAGGCCGGCGCCGATGACGCCGCCCAGCGCGATCAGGTTCATGTGGCGTTGTTTGAGACCCGGTTTGAGCCCGCTCGAAGCGGCCGTTTCCGGTGCAGAACCCACGTCTCCTCCTTCCGGCGATGCCGGCGGGACTGCGCGTCCCTGCGCCGGCGCCACCGCGATCTCGTCGAGAGCTGGTGTGTGGTTCCCGTCACCGTAGGAACCGACCCGGTCCACGCGCGAGTGCCAGATGCGCGGCATGCGCTGGGTCCAGTCTGACCCCCGTGCGGGCAGCACGACGGGCGCCGGGTGCCCGGTGGCCCGGGTACCCGGCGCCCAGGGGCGCCCCGTGGTCAGGGCTGGACGGCCTTCTCCACGTCGGTCAGCATGCCGTCGACGCCGTGCAGCAGGTCCGACAGCACGTCCTGGTCGGCCACCAGCGGCGGCGAGATCATGATCATCGTCGCGCCGCGGTCGTCGCCGCGCAGGACCACGCCGGTGCGCCGGAACGCCTCCGGCAGCACCTGCCGCAGCACGGTCAGCGACTCCTCCTCGGTCAGCTCGCGGCCGCTGTCGCGGTCGGCCATCAGCTCGACGGCGTAGAAGAAGCCGGTGCCGCGCACGTCCTTGACGCACCGGTGCGCGTCCTTGAGCGACTGGAGCGCGGCGAACAGTTTCGGTCCCTCGGCGAGCACGTGCTGGGGCACCTTCTCGTCGCGCATGGCGGTGATGTTGGCGACCGCCACGGCCGTGGCCACCGGGTGCCCGCCCCACGTGGCACCGTGGGTGAACACCCCGCCCCGCGGCGAGTCGTAGAGCTGCTCGACCAGCGGCTCACGCACGATGACCCCGCCCAGCGGCGCGTATCCGGAGGTGGAGCCCTTGGCGAAGGTGATCAGGTCCGGCACCACCCCGGTCAGGCCGTGGCCGAAGAAGTGGCCGAGCCGCCCGAAGGAGCAGATCACCTCGTCGGAGACGAGCAGGATGCCGTACTTGTCGCACAGCGCGCGCAGGGCCGGCCAGTAGCCATCCGGCGGGACCAGCGCGCCCCGCCCGTTCTGCACGGGCTCGGCGAACACCGCCGCGATCGTCTCCGGGCCCTCGGCCCGGATCACGTCCTCGATGGCGCGCACGCAGTCCAGCTGGTCCGCGGGCCCGCAGTCGCCGGTGTGGCCCAGCGTGTTGGGCACGTGCCGCACACCCGGCAGCAGCGGGCCGAACGGCTCCTTGATCTTGGGCAGCCCGGTGACCGACAACGCACCCATCGTGGTGCCGTGGTAGGCCATCTCCCGGCTGATGATCTTCGTCCGTTCCGGGGCGCCCTGGCTGCGGTGGTACTGCCGGGCGAACTTCAGCGCGGTCTCCACCGCCTCCGAGCCGGAGTTGACGAAGAACGTGGTGCCCAGGTCGCCGGGGGCGAGGTCGGCGATGAGCGCGGCCGCCTCGATCGACGGCGGGTGGGCCGAGCCCCAGTTGCTGGCGTAGGCCAGGGTGCCGGCCTGCTCCGCGGCGGCCCGCGCGATGTCCTCGCGCCCGTGGCCCATGTTGACGCAGAACAACCCGGCCAGACCGTCGAGGTGGCGCCGGCCCTCGGTGTCGATGAGGTAGCTGCCCTCGCCGCGGACGAACACCGGGAAGTCGCCGGCCCAGGTGTCCTTGCGCGTGAAGTGCGGCCCGAGGTGTCGGCGAGCCGTGGCTCGCAGCTCCGTGACGTTCACCTGGCGACCTCCTGTGATGTGCGGGAACGGGACGCCTCGACGATCGCAACAACTCTGGCCCCGGCCCAGAGCCAGAAAGCAGGCGATCACTGGATCCAGATGGGGTCCGGACACGGCGAGAGCCGGCCGGGCACCACCGCCCGGCCGGCTCTCGCGAACAGTCCCCGCACCCCTGGGTCAGACGTAGTCCTGGTACTTCTCCAGGAACCGGACCGGCTTGGACAGCGCGTCCCGCCGGAACGGGTCGCCCAGCTCCCGGGTGCACATGATCTCCAGGACCGTGGTGCGGCCGGAGTTCATCTGCGCGTCGACCGCCTGCCGCAGCGCGGGCCCCACCTGGTCGAGCTGGTCCACGACCACCCCGTCGGCGCCCATCGCCCTGGCGATCCCGGCGAAGCTCTGGTTGTCCAGCTCGCCGGCCACGAACCGGCGGTTGTAGAAGTCGACCTGGTTCTTCTTCTCGGCGCCCCACTGCCGGTTGTGGAACACCACGGCGGTCACCGGGATGTCGTGCCGCACCGCGGTCATGATCTCGCCCATGCTCATGCCCCACGCGCCGTCACCGGCGTAGGCGATGGCGGGCCGGTGCGGCGCGGCGACCTTGGCGCCGATGACCGTGGGCAGCGCGTAGCCGCAGTTGCCGAAGCTCATCGGGGCGAGGAAGCTGCGCGGCTCCTCGAACCGCAGGTAGCTGTTGGCCACGGAGTTGATGTTGCCGATGTCGGTGGACACCATCACGTGCGGCGGCATCGCCTTCTCCAGCTCGCGCAGCACCTGCCGCGGGTGCAGCCAGCTGCCCTCCTCCTGCGCCTGCTCGGCGATCATGTCCAGGCTGAACGGGTCCCGCTCGTGGGTCCACTCGGACAGCTCGGTCTCCCAGGCGTCCTTTTCGGACCGGATCGTGCCGGCGCGCTGCTCCCGGTTGTGGTCGCAGGCCAGGTCCCGGCCGGCCAGCCGCTGGGTCAGCGCGACCGCGGCGGCCTTGGCGTCCCCGCAGATCCCCACGCTGATCTTCTTCACCAGCCCGAGCATCCGGTGGTCGGCGTCGATCTGGATGATCTTGGCGTTCTTCGGCCAGTAGTCCAGGCCGTGCTGCGGCAGGGTGCCGAACGGGCCGAGCCGCGAGCCGAGCGCGATCACCACGTCCGCCCGCGAGATCAGCTTCATCGCCGCCTTGGATCCCTGGTAGCCCAGCGGGCCGCACCACAGCGGGTGGCCGGCCGGGAACGAGTCGTTGTGCAGGTAGCTGTTGACCACCGGCGCGCCCAGCCGCTCGGCCAGCGCCTTGCACTCCTCGACCGCATCGGCCATCACGACCCCGCCGCCGGCGAGGATCACCGGGAACTCCGCGCTCGCCAGCAGCTCGGCGGCCTCGTCCAGGGAACGCTGCCCGCCCGGCCCGCGCTCCAGGCGCTGCGGCTCCGGGATCTCCGCCTCGATCTCGCCGTAGAAGAAGTCGCGCGGGATGTTGAGCTGGGTCGGGCCGATCTCCGACATCGCACGGTCGAACGCGCGGCCGGTCAGCTCGGCCATCCGGCGCGGGTTGTTGACGTGCGCCTGGTACTTGGTGAACTCCTGGAACATCGGCAGCTGGTTGGCCTCCTGGAAGCCGCCCAGGCCCATGCCCATGGTGCCCGCCTCCGGGGTCACGATGACCACCGGGCTGTGCGCCCAGTAGGCCGCGGCGATCGCGGTGACGCAGTTGCTGATGCCCGGGCCGTTCTGGCCGATGACCACGCCGTGCCGCCCGCTGACCCGGGCGTAGCCGTCGGCCATGTGCGCGGCGCCCTGCTCGTGCACGACGGGGATCAGCCGGATCCCGGCCGGGGCGAAGATGTCCATCGCGTCCATGAACGCCGAGCCCATGATGCCGAAGATGTCGGTGACCCCGTTGGCCACCAGGGTTTCGACGAAGGCCTCCGACGGGGTCATCTTCGCCGGGCCGCTGACGACGGTGCGGCCGTCGCCCGTCTTCCTCTCCGCCATGGTGCACTCCTTCGACCGGTGAAATCCGAATTTTCGGAACGAGACGTTCCTAGAACCTGAACACGATGGACGATAGGGCGCCGCGTGAGGCGGGTCAACTGTGTGAGCTGTAAAACGAGACGAGCTGTGCTACTTTTCGAGACATGGTGCAGTCGTCGAAGGACCGGGCCGTCGAGCTCGTGCGGGAAGCGGACGCCGCCGGCGTGAACGGGGACACCCCCACGATGCGGCTGTTCTCGCTGCTCGAGCTGATCGCGGCGAAGGACCAGCTGGTCACGCTGCAGGGCCTGGTCGAGGAGACCGGGATGCCCAAACCCACCCTGCACCGCATGCTGCAGCAGCTGGAGGGTGCGGGGCTGCTCGTGCGCCAGGCCGACGGCCGGCACTACGGCACCGGCGTGCGGCTGCGCCGCCTCGCGGAGAACCTGCTGCTCAACGCGACCCACCACGGTTCGCGGCACGCGGTGCTCAAGCACCTGGTCGACGAGCTGGGGGAGAGCTGCAACATCACCGCGCTGTCCGGCAGCGAGATCGTCTACCTCGACCGCGTCGAGACGCCCGAACCGCTGCGCTTCTACCTGCGGCCCGGTTCCCGCGTGCCGATCCACTGCTCGGCCAGCGGAAAGATCATCCTCGCCCAGATGAGCCCGGGCCAGCGCCGCAAACTCCTCGCGCACGCCCCGCTCAAGCAGTACACCCCGAAGACGATCACCGACCTGGACGCGCTGGAGGAGGAGTTCGCCCGCATCCGGCGCGACGGGTTCGCCCTGGACGACGAGGAGTTCCTGCCCGGGCTGGTCTGCGTGGCCGTCCTGGTGCCCAGCCGCACCGGCCGGTCGAACCTGGCCGTCGCGGTGCAGGCGCCGGTCATGCGGCTCACCGCCGACAAGGCGCTGCAGGCCCTGCCCGCCCTGCAGCGCGCGGCCGAGGCGATCCGCGAGGTCGAGGCCGAGGGCTCGCCCGGCGCCGCCGACGCCATCCCGTCCTGACGGAGGAACACCGATGACCAGCAACGGCCCCGGCGCGCGGATCCCGGTGCGTGACGTGTTCGGCCTGGACACCGACCTCGTGGTGCCCGGCTTCGCCGAACCCGGCGAGCACGTGCCCGAGATAGACCCGGCCTACCGGTTCAACCCGGACGTGACACTGGCCCTGCTCGCCGGGTTCGCGCACAACCGGCGCGTGCTCGTGCAGGGCCTGCACGGCACCGGCAAGTCCACCCACATCGAACAGGTCGCGGCGCGGCTGAACTGGCCGTGCCTGCGGGTGAACCTGGACGGCCACCTCAGCCGGCTCGACCTGGTGGGCCGCGACGCCGTGGTGCTGCGCGACGGCAAGCAGGTGACCGAGTTCCGCGAGGGCGTGCTGCCGTGGTCGTTGCGGCGGCCGATGGCGCTGATCCTGGACGAGTACGACGCGGGCCGCCCCGACGTCATGTTCGTCATCCAGCGCCTGCTCGAACGGGACGGCAGCTTCACCCTGACCGACACCAACACCGTGCTGCGGCCACATCCCGGCTTCCGGCTCTTCGCCACCGCCAACACCGTCGGCCTGGGCAACCTGAACGGGCTCTACCACGGCGTCCAGCGGCTCAACCACGCCCAGATCGACCGCTGGAACATCGTCGCCGCGCTCGACTACCTGCCGCCCGCGGCGGAGGCCGCGATCGTGCACGCCCGCGTGCCGGGGCTGGCCGGCGAGCACGGCAGGCGACTCGTCGCGGCGATGGTCGCCGTGGCCGGCCTGACCCGCGAGGGGTTCCGGGCCGGCGACCTGTCCGCGCTGATGTCCCCGCGCACCGTCATCACCTGGGCGGAGAACTGCGAGATCTTCGGCGACCCGGCGCTGGCGTTCCGGCTGACGTTCCTGAACAAGTGCGACGAGGCCGAACGCCCGGTGGTCGCCGAGTACTTCCAGCGCTGCTTCGACCGCGAGCTCGACGAGTCCCCGCTCGCGGCCACGGCGTGACCGGCGCCGAGACGGCCGCCGGGACCCGGCGGCGCCGGCAGGTCGAGGAGCTGTCCGCGGCCGCGATCCGGGCGGTGAGCGGCGAGCCGGACGTGCACTTCCGCGGTGGCCGGCTGCACCGCGGCGGCCGGCCGGTACCGCTGTCCGCACCGCACCTGCGGCCCGACGCCGAGGACGTGATCTCCTTCCGCGGCGCGGCCGACGGCATGGCGCTGCGTCTCGCGCTGTCCGACCGCCGCCTGCACGCGCGGCTGCGGCCCGGCGCCGGCGTGGCGGGGCTGCTGTTCGACCTGCTCGAACAGTTCCGGGTGGAGTCCCTCGTCCCGCCCGTGCTGCCCGGGGTCGCGGCCAACCTGCGGCGCCGCCACGAACGGTGGTCGCTGGCCGCGCACCACGCCGGGCTCACCGCCACCGAACGTGGCCTGCTCGTCTACACCCTCGCGCAGGTGTGCCGGTCCCGGATCACCGGCGAGCCGGTGGTGCCCGGGACCGAGGACCTGATCGAACCCGCCCGCGCGGCGCTCGCCCCGCTGATCGGCACGCACCTGGCCGGGTTGCGGCGGCACCGCACGGACCAGGAGGCGTTCGCGGGGTGTGCCCGGGCGCTGGCCACCGCCGTGGCCGGCCTGCTCGAACCGGCCGACCAGGAGGGTGAGCACGACCCGGCCGGCTCGCCGTACGCGCTGCTGCTGGATCTCGACGGCGGTGAGTCCGATGAGGACGGTGGCGGCATCGCGGTGGCGGGCGGTGCGGTCCCGGTCGCCGGCGCCGGGCCGTACCGGGTCTTCACCACCGCCTACGACCGCGAGCAGCGGCCCGGCGCGCTGGTGCGGCCGGAGCTGTTGCGCGAACAGCGCGAACGGCTGGACCACCGGGTCGCCCGGCAGGGCGTCAACGTGGCGCGGCTCGCGCGGGAACTGACCGCGGTCCTCGCCGCGCCGGACCGCGACGGCTGGGACGGCGCGCAGGAGGAGGGCCACGTCGACGGCCGGGCACTGGCGCGGCTGGTCACCTCGCCCACCGAGCGCCGGTTGTTCCGCGTGGAGCGGCTCGCGCCGGTCGCCGACGTGCTGGTCACGTTCCTCGTCGACTGCTCCGGCTCGATGACGTCGCACCGCGAGACGGTGGCCGTGCTGGTCGACGTGTTCGCACGTGCCCTCGACCTGGCCGGTGCCGCGAGCGAGATCCTCGGCTTCACCACGGCCACCTGGCACGGCGGGCGCGCCCGGCGGGACTGGATCCGCGCCGGACGGCCGGCCCACCCCGGCCGGCTCAACGAGCGCCGCCACCTGGTGTTCAAGGACGCCACGACCCCGTGGCGGCGCGCCCGGCGCGACATCGCCGCCCTGCTCAAGCCCGACCTCTACCGGGAGGGCATCGACGGCGAGGCGCTGGCCTGGGCCGCGGCCCGCGCGCGGGCGTGCGAGGCCCGGCGGCGTTTGGTGTGCGTGCTCTCCGACGGCAGCCCGATGGACGGCGCCACCGCACTGGCCAACGACCGGCACTACCTCGACCACCACCTGATGCAGGTGGCCGGCGAGCTGGAACGCGCCGGCGAGGTGGAGGTGTACGGGCTCGGTGTCGGCCTCGACCTCAGCCGGTACTACCGCCGCAGCCTGGCGCTGGACACCGCGGAAGACACGGGATACCACGCCTTCCGCGAAGTCCTGGACCTGATCACCCGCTGACCCCTCGCACCACCGCCCCGCGTGTTCGCCGGTCCGGTCACCGTGTCCACCCCTCCGGTCACCGTGTTCGCCCGGCCGGTCACCGTGTTTGCCGGGCCGGGCATCGTGTCAACCGCTGCGGGCATCGTCTTTGCCCGTCCGGTCACCGTGTTCGCCGCTGCGGGCATCGTGTTTGCCCGCCTGGGCGGCGTGTTCGCCTGTCCGGGGGGCGTCGGCCTCTCGTCGCCAGTTCGGTTGATTTCCGACCTGGCACGGGTCGCCGGATGGATGGCCGGCACTCACCCGGGGTGCTCAATCGGTGCCGGAGGGGCAAACATGCCACCGGAGCGGCAAACTCGTCGCCGACAGGCAAACACGCCGTCGGGATTGGCCAACCCGTTGCCCCGCGGGGCCAACACGCTGCGGCAAGGAGCAAACACACGGTCGGGAGTGGTGAACACGCGGTCGGGAGTGCTGAACACGCTGCCGCGCCGGGCAAACACGCGGCCGCGCCGGGCAAACACGCCGCCGTGAGGGGCAAACACGGTGCCGTGAGGGGCAAACACGCCGCCGTGAGGGGCGAACACGCCGCCGTGAGGGGCGAACACGCCGCCGTGAGGGGCGAACACGCTGCGGCGAGGGGCAAACACGCGCGGGAGGGGTGAAGATGCCGGCGGGGTGGATGCGGTGGTGGGGAAGCCGCCGGGGGGTCAGCTGCCGAGGAGGGCCGTGCACAGGCGGCCGAGCAACCGGATCCCCGGATCGATCGCGGCGAGCGGGGTGGCGGAGAACCCGATGCGGAAGTGGTTGCGCGGCTGGTCGTCACCGAGGAAGAAGATGTCGCCGCGCTCGATCAGCACACCCATCCGCTCCGCGCGTTCCACGAGCATCCGGCAGTCCAGCTCCGGCGGCCCGCTCATCCACAGGCTCACCCCGCCCGGCGGGTACGGCGCCTGCGGCCACGGCAGGTGCTCGGTGACCGCGGTGCAGGTGGCCGTCCACTTGCGCATCAGCTTGGCCCGGTAGCGGCGCAGCGAGCGGTGGTACTCGCCGCTTTCGATGAGCAGCGCCAGCGCGCGCTGCAGGTGCCCGGGCGGGTGGCGCAGCATGTAGCGGCGGGCCTCGCGCAGCGCCCGCACCAGCTCCCGCGGCCCGACCAGGTACCCCAGCCGCAAGCCGGGGGAGAGGAACTTGGAGAACGTGCCGAGGTACACCGCGTCCCCGGTGCTGTCGAGCGCCTTCAACGCGGGCGTGGGGCTGCCCTGGTACCGGAATTCGCTGTCGTAGTCGTCCTCGACGACCACCGTGCCGGACGCGGCGGCCTGCGCGAGCAGCCGGCGGCGCCGCCCGATGCTCAGCGTCGCGTTGGTCGGGTGCTGGTGGCTGGGGGTGAGGTAGAGCAGGTCGACCCCGTCCAGCGACGCGGGTGGCCGCAGGCCGCTGGAGTCGACGTCGAGGCCCACCACGCGGGCGCCGGTGCGCAGGAAGATGTGCCGCGCGTCGAGGTAGCCGGGGTTCTCGATCGCCACCACCTGCTGCGGGCCGAGCAGCACCCGGCCGAGCAGGTCCAGGCCCTGCTGCGAACCGACGGTGATGAGCACCTCGTCGTGGCTCGCCTCGATGCCGCGGGTGGTCAGCAGGTGGCGGCACACCATGTCCACCAGCATCGGGTCGTCGGACCCCACGCTGTCCTGCAGGCTGTGGAACACGTGCGGCCGGTACAGCGCGTCCCGCAGGCACCGCGTCCAGGACCGGGCCGGGAACGCCGAGACGTCGACCTGCCCGGCGAGGAACGGGTAGGGGTAGCTCGCCCAGTCGGTGCGTTTCTCGATGTGGGCGACCCCGGCGTCGGGGAACCGGTGCACCCGGCTGGCCCAGTCGATGCGGGATTCGGTGTCGCGTTCCTGCACCGCGCAGTGCGGGCGCATCTCCCCGTTGATGAACAACCCGCTGCGCTCACGGCTTTCCACGTACCCCTCGGCCACCAGCTCCTGGTAGGCGAGGTTGATGGTGTTGCGGGAGACGCCCAGCTCGACGGCCAGTTCCCGGGAGCTGGGCAGCCGCCGCGCCGGGTCGAAGGTGCCGATGGCGATGCCGTGCTCGATCGCCCGCCGCACCTGGCGGTACAGCGGTTCGTCGGAGGACCGGTCGATCTCGATCAGTGTGCGTGGCAAGGGCAGTCTCCTGGCTTGGCCGCACCGGAGCGGGGTGAGCAGAAACCTAACCCGTGGTGGCCGGTTTTCCCACCCCACCCCGCCGCCGTCGGCATTTCAGGCCAGCGCCGCGTCCACGTCCACCGCGGGCAGGCCGTGCGCCCGGGCCACCGGCTCGGAGGTCAGCGCACCGGAGACGGTGCTGACCCCGCCGCGCAGCTCGGGCGTGTCGCGCACCGCCGCCCGCAGCCCCTTGTTCGCGATCTCCAGCGCGTACGGCAGCGTCACGTTCGTCAGCGCGTGCGTGGAGGTGTGCGGCACCGCGCCCGGCATGTTGGCCACGCAGTAGAACACCGACTCGTGCACCCGGAAGGTCGGTTCCGCGTGCGTCGTCGGGCGCGAGTCCTCGAAGCAGCCGCCCTGGTCGATGGAGATGTCGACCAGCACGCTGCCCGGCTTCATCCGGGACACCACCTCGTTGGACACCAGGCTGGGTGCCTTCGCACCGGGCACCAGCACGGCGCCGATCACCAGGTCGGCCTCCAGCACCGCCTGCTCGATCGCGTAGGCGTTGGCCGCGGCGGTGCGGATGCGCCCCTGGTACATCCGGTCGGCGGCCCGCAGCTTGTCCACGTTCTTGTCGAACAGCACCACGTCGCCCCAGGTGCCCGCGGCGACCGCGACGGCGTTCATCCCGGCGACACCGGCGCCCAGCACCACCACCCGGGCCGGCGCCACCCCGGACACGCCGCCGATCAGCACGCCGCGGCCGCCGTTGACGCGCATCAACGTCTGCGCGCCGACCAGCGGCGCCAGGCGCCCGGCCACCTCGCTCATCGGGAACAGCAGCGGCAGCGCACCGCCGGGCAGCTGCACGGTCTCGTACGCCACCGCGGTCGTGCCGGCGTCGAGCAGGGCCCGGGTGCACTCCTCGCTGGCCGCGAGGTGCAGGTAGGTGAACAGCAGCTGGCCGGAGCGCAGGCGGTGGTACTCCTGAGCGACCGGCTCCTTCACCTTCAGCACCATCTCGGCGGTGTCCCACACGTCGTCGGCGGTGTCGAGCAGCTTCGCCCCGGCGGCCGCGTAGTCCTCGTCGCGGATGGACGAGCCCTCGCCCGCGCCGCGTTCCACGAACACCTCGTGGCCGGCCGCGGTGAACTCGTGCACGCCGGCCGGCGTCGCCGCCACCCGGTACTCGTGGTTCTTCACCTCGCGTGGCACACCGATCCTCATCGTCCGCTCCCATCTGCCGTCTGCGTCGATCCGAGCGTGCGGGACGACTGGCCGGGGCAGAAGTACCAGAAACGGGCCGGTCGACGGTGCCAGACTGGACCCGTCATCGGCCCCGGTTCTGGCTCTGTCGGTGCCCGGCGTGCCTGGTCATCCTCACGGGGAGCACTGCCGGCCGACCGCGAGGGAGTTCGACGATGACGATGGCCGCCGGGCAGGGGACCCTGGCCGAGACCTGGTGGGAGCGCGTCGCGGGCCGTGGCATGCGGGTGGCGCTCGCCGACGGCACCGACGAGCGGGCACTGCGGGCGGCGGCGCGGCTGCGTGAACGCGGCGAGATCGAGCCGGTCCTGGTGGGGGAGGCGGCGGCGGTCGCCGCGGCGGCGGAGGAGCTGGGTGTGCCGCTGGCGGCGGAGAACCTGCTCGACACCGCCGCGCTCGCGGCCGACCCGGCCGTCGCCGCACGGCTCGCCGAGGCGCTGCCCGGGCGGCCGGCCGCGGTGCGGGACCCGGTCGCACTGGCCGCCGCCGCGCTGGCCGTGGGCCGGGTGGACGCCTGCGTCGCCGGCGCGACCCGGCCCACCTCCGACGTGCTGCGCGCCGGGCTGCGCATCGTCGGCCTCGCGCCCGGGGTGCGCACCCTCAGCAGCTCGTTCCTGATGCTGCTGCGCGACGGCCGCGCGATCACGTTCGCCGACTGCGCCGTGGTGCCCGACCCGGACGCGGAGGCGCTCGCCGACATCGCCACCGGGGCCGCCGCCACCCACCGCGCCCTGACCGGCGCCAAACCGGTGGTCGCGATGCTGTCGTTCAGCACGTTCGGCAGTGCCCGGCACGCCGCCGTGGAGAAGGTGCGGCGCGCCACCGAACTCGTCCGCGACCGGCTGCCCGGCGCCGAGGTGGACGGCGAGCTGCAGTTCGACGCGGCCGTGGTGGACGCGGTCGGCGCGGTGAAGGCGCCGCGGTCGGCTGTCGCCGGGCGGGCCAACGTGCTGGTGTTCCCCAACCTCGACGCGGGCAACATCGGCTACAAGATCGCCGAACGGCTCGGCGGGGCGCACGCGTTCGGCCCGATCCTGCAGGGCGTCGCCGCGCCGCTGCACGACCTCTCCCGCGGTTGCGGTGTGGCCGGGATCGAGACGATGGCCCTGATCGCCGCGGTGCACGCGGTGTCCGCCCGCGACACCCAGGACGCCCGGTGAACCCGGACGTGGAGCTGGTCGTCCTCGACCTCGCGGGCACCACGGTGCGCGACGACGGTGCCGTCGAGGCGGCCTTCGCCGCTGCGCTGACGGCGGTGGACGTGCCCGCCGGATCGGCGCAGTGGCGGCGCGCGCAGGCCTACATCCGCGACACCATGGGTACCGCGAAGATCGTGGTGTTCCGGGCGCTGTTCCCCGGTGACCGTGCGGAGCAGGCGAACCGCGTCTTCGAGGAGGCGTTCGCGGAGCGGGCGATCGCGGTGGCCGAACCGGTTCCGGGCGCCGAGGAGGCGATCCGGGCGTTGCGCGACCAGGGCCGGCGGGTGTGCCTGAGCACCGGGTTCTCCGCCGCCACCCGGGACGCGCTGCTCGACCGTCTGGAGTGGACGGATGTGGCCGACCTGGTGCTGTGCCCGGACGACGCCGGCCGCGGGCGGCCGTTCCCGGACCTGGTGCTCACCGCGGCGCTGCGCCTGCGTGTCAGTGACGTGCGGGCGGTGGCGGTGGCCGGCGACACCGGTTTCGACATGCTCACCGGGCGCCGCGCCGGTGCGTCCGTGGTGGCCGGGGTGCTCACCGGCGCCCACGACGCGGCCACACTGACCGCACACGGTGCCACGCACGTGCTGGACTCCGTGGCGCAGCTGCCCGCCCTGCTCGGGACCCGCTGACCGGTCACCTCCCCGGCGCCGGGGCCGTCCGGCGGTTCCGGCGCAGCGCGATCGTCAGCAGCCGCGCGGCCGGGCCGACCGGGGTCGTGCCGGACCGCCACACCGCGCGCAGTGCCCGGCCGAGGTCGACGCCGACGGTCGGGATCTCCACCAGCGTCCCGGCGGTGAGGTCCGGCGCCACGATCAGCTCGCTGATCAGCGCCGGCCCCGCCCCGGCCGCCACCGCGCTGCGCACGGCGGTCGCCGAACCCAGTTCGAGCAGCGGTTCCACCGGCTCGGCGCCGGCCGCCCGCAACGCCTGTTCCGCGGTTTCCCGGGTGCCCGAACCGGATTCGCGGCTGATCAGCGCGGTCGCCGCGAGCTCGGCCGGGTCGACCGGGCGGCGGCGCCGCCGCCACGGGTGGTCCGGCGCCACGACCAGCACCAGCCGGTCCCGGGCCACCACCCGGGACCGCACCCCGGCCAGCCCGCCCGGCGATTCCACGAACCCCAGGTCGATGTCGCCGTGGCGGGCCAGCTCGTGCACCCGGCTGGAGTTGAGCACCTGCATGCCCACGTGCAGGTCGGGGACGGCGCGCCGCAGCTCGCCGATCCACGTCGGCAGCAGGTATTCCGCCACCGTGAGGCTCGCCGCCAGCGACAGCTGGGCGCCGCGCTCGCGGCGCAGTGCCTCGGCGCCGTCCATCATCACGCCCAGTTCGTCGAGGACCCGCTGCGCCCACCCGCTGACCAGCAGCCCGGACTGGGTGAGCGCCGAACCGCGCCGCGACCGGTCCAGCAGCTGGATGCCGAGCAGCCGTTCCAGCGTGCTGATCCGCTTGCTCGCTGACGGCTGGCTGATCCCGGCGGTCTGCGCGGCCGCGGTGAGGCTGCCGTGGTGCCCCACCAGAACGAGCAGCCGCAGGGATTCGACATCGGGCAGACGGGTCATGCAGTAAGGGTATGACGTGCGAGTCGCTTGGCGGGTACCGGGGAGCGCGCCACGCGGTGACGATCTGGTTGTGACCAAAGCAGATTCCGCTCGGGAGAACGCCCCGCGATCGACGATGCCCGCCCGGCGGCTGGTGCCGGGCCTGCTCGTGGCCGCCGCCGGCACGGCGGTCGCGTTCGGACTGAACAAACTTGTGCCCGCGGTCAGCGCGCTGACCGTCGCGGTCGTGCTCGGGGTGCTCGTCGCGAGTGCCGTCCCCCCGGCCGCGCAGGACGGCTTGCGCTGGGCCACCCGGAAGTTCCTGCGGCTGGGTGTGGTGCTGCTGGGGTGCCAGCTGGGGCTCGGCGAGGTCTTCCGGCTCGGTGCGGGCACCGTGGTGGCAGTGGTGGTCACTGTGCTGGTCAGTTTCTTCGGCACGATCCTCGCCGGCCGGCTGATCGGGGTGCCGCGCGGGCTGGCGCTGCTGGTGGGCACCGGGTTCTCGATCTGCGGCGCCTCTGCGATCGCGGCGATGGACAGCGTGACCGAGTCCGACCGCGAGGAGGTCGCGACCGCGGTGACGCTCGTGACGCTCTACGGCAGCGCCGCCATCGCGCTGGTGCCGCTGGCCGGGCGCGCGCTCGGCCTGGGGCCGCAGCGGTTCGGCGAGTGGGCGGGGCTCAGCGTGCACGAGGTCGCGCAGGTGGTGGCCGCCGCATCCCCGGCGGGGGCGGCCGCGGTCGCGGTCGCGGTCGTGGTGAAGCTCACCCGGGTGGTGCTGCTCGCGCCGATGGTGGCCGGGGTGAGCATCGTGCGGCGCCGCCGCGCACTGCACGCCCCGGCCACCACGACCGGCAAGCGCCCGCCCCTGGTGCCGCTGTTCGTGCTCGGTTTCCTCGCCACGATGGCGCTGCGCAGCTCCGGCCTCGTGCCCGCGCCGGTGCTCTCCACCGCGAACGTGGTGACGACCCTGCTGTTCGCCGCCGCGCTGTTCGGCCTGGGCAGCGGGGTGCGGCTCGGTGCGCTGCTGCGCACGGGCCGCCGCGGCCTCGCGCTGGGCGCGGTGTCCACCGTCCTGGTCGCGCTGGTGGCCTACGGGGCGCTCGCGGTCGCCGGGGCCGCCTGAGTTCCGGCGGGTGGCAGACGCTGGTGACGACGAACCGGTCGGAGGAGCTGCGGGAGCAGGTGGGCGGGCGCTACGCCGCGGCCGCATCCGCTCGGACCGGATCCCTAACCCGGGTCGCCGGCGAGGTCCTGCTCGCCGCGGGTGGCGCTGGTCGTGGTGTGGCTGCCGGACAGGTGGCGCGCGGTGTTGACGAGCCCGACCATGCTGAACGCCTGCGGCGCGTTGCCCAGCTGGCGCCCGAGCTGCGTGTCGAACTCCTCGCTGAGCAGGCCGACGTCGTTGCGCAGGTCGAGCAGCCGCTCGAACAGCTCCTCCGCCTCGCCGGTGCGCCCGTCGCCGTGCAGGGCGTCGGCCAGCCAGAAGGAGCACGCGAGGAAACTGCCCTCGCCGCCGGGCAGCCCGTCCACGCCGCCGTCGGCCGACGGGTCGTACCGCAGCAGGAGCCCGTCGCGGCACAGCTCGCGGCGGACGGCCTCCACCGTGCCCCGCACCCGGGGATCCCGCCAGGGCAGGAACCCGACGCGCGGGATCAGCAGCAGCGCCGCGTCCAGCCCGCGTGAGCCGTAGAACTGGGTGAACGTCTCGCGGTCCGGGTCGTAGCCGTGCTCGCACACCTCGTCGTGGATGCGGTCGCGCAGCGCCCGCCACCGCCCGACCGGCCCGTCCAGGTGCTGCCGTTCCACGGTGCGCACCGCCCGGTCCAGCCCGGCCCACGCCATCACCTTGGAGTGCACGAACTGCCGCCGCGGGCCACGCACCTCCCAGAGGCTGTTGTCGGGCTGGTCCCAGTGCCCCTCCAGGAAGTCCAGCAGCGCCCGCTGCACGTCCCACGCGACGTGCTCGGTGGGCAGGCCCGCTTCCCGTGCCAGGTGCAGGCCGTCGAGCACCTCGCCCCACACGTCGAGCTGGAACTGGCCCGCGGCCGCGTTGCCGGACCGCACCGGAGCTGACTTCTCGTACCCGGACAGCCAGTCCAGTTCGGACTCCGGCATCCGCCGGGTGCCGTCCAGCCCGTACATGATCTGCAGCTTCGACGCGTCCCCGGCGACCGCGCGGACGAGCCATTCCCGCCAGGCGCGGGCTTCCTCGGTGAACCCGGTGCCCAGCAGCGCCTGCAGGGTGAACGTCGCGTCGCGCAGCCAGCAGTACCGGTAGTCCCAGTTGCGCGGCCCGCCGAGCTGTTCGGGCAGGGATGTGGTGGCGGCGGCGATGATCCCGCCGGTCGGGTCGTAGGTGAGGGCCTTGAGCGTGACCAGCGCGCGCCGCACCGCCGGGGACCACCGGCCGCGGTACGTGCAGCGGGAGATCCACCCGGCCCAGAGCCGCTCGGTGTCGTCCAGGGCCCGGCCGGGGTCGACGCGCGCCGGGGCCGGCAGGTGCGAGGCCCGGTGGGTGAGCACGAACGGCACCCGCTCCCCGGCGGCGACGCTGAACTCGCCGCCGATCACCCCGTCCCGGTCGGACACCGGCGCGGAGGTGTGCAGCCACACCGCGTCCGGGCCGGCGACCGCGGCCAGCCGGTCCTGGTCGCGCCGCACCCACGGTTTGATCGAGCCGTAGTCGAACCGCAGCCGCATCGTCGAGCGCATCGGGACCCGGCCGGACACGCCCTCCACGATGCGGACCACGTCCGGCGCCTCGGCGCGGGGCGGCATGAAGTCGGTGACCCGGACGGTGCCCTCGGCGGTGTCCCATTCGGTGTCCAGGATCAGCGAGTCGCCGCGGTAGGACCGCCGGGTGGCGGGGCCGCCGCTGGCCGGGGCGAGCTGCCAGTGCCCGGCGCGCTCCGCGTCGAGCAGCGCCGCGAAGCAGGCGGGCGAGTCGAAGCGCGGCAGGCACAGCCAGTCGACGGAGCCGTGCCGGGACACCAGCGCCGCGGTGTGCAGGTCGCCGAGCAGGGCGTAGTCCTCGATCGCTGTCATCGTTCCGCTCACTCCCCGCCGGTGAGGGTGACGACGACCTTGACGTCGTCCTGGCCCGCGGTGAACGCCTCCGCCGCCCGCCCCAGCGGCACCCGCCGGGTGACCAGGTTCGCCAGCCACTCCGGATCGGCCTTGGCCAGCGCCTCCGCGCCCTGGTGGTAGTGCCGCAGGTTCGCGTTCACCGAGCCCAGCACCACGTCGTTCTCCAGCACGATTTCGCGGTTGAGCGCACCCGCGTCGACCGGCAGCGACCGCCCGGCGGCCGACACGCCGGTCAGGCACACGATGCCGTAGGCGGCGTTGTTCCGCATGACGTCGAGGACGACGCTGCCGACGCCGGTCGCCTCGATCACCACGTCGGGTTCCAGGCGCTCGGCGACGTCGCCGGCCGGCTCGGTGTGGTAGGTCGCGCCCAGCGCCCGCACCAGCCGCGGTTTCGGTCCCGTGCTCACCCGGTCCAGGACGTGCACGTCGAGCCCGCGCTGCACCCCGAGCAGGGCCGCCAGCAGGCCGATCGGCCCGGCACCGGTCACCAGCACGCGCTTGGGGTCGAACCAGGCCCGGGCACCGACGCGTTCCACCTGCTCCCACGCCTTGGCCACGACGGTGGTCGGTTCCAGCAGCATCCCGGTCCGCTCCAGCCGCGGGTCCACCGGCACCGCGTAGTCCTGTTCGACCGTCCACAGTTCACTGCCGTAACCGTGCCGCTGCTTGATGCCGCGCTCGGTGTAGCGGCCGTTGCGGCACATGTCGAACTCGCCGTGCGCGCACGCCCCGCACGGCACCGGGTCCGGCCGCCGCACCACGCCGACGACGAGGTCGCCGGGCTGGAACCGGCTACCGGGCGGCGCCTGCCGGACCCGGCCGAGGGACTCGTGGCCGAGCACCAGCCGGTCCGCGCCGTCGGGGGACCAGCCGTAGGCGCCGCCCACGATCTCCTTGTCGGTGCCGCACACGCCCAGCGCGAGACCCTGGACGAGGAGCTCACCGGGACCCGGTTCCGGATCGGGCAGCTCGGACACCCGCAGCGAACCGGGCTGCTGGGGCACGACGGTGAGTGCACGCACGGGTCAGTCCTTTCCGTAGGGTTCCAGGTCCGCGGCCTTGAGGGTGAGCCCGTGGCCGGGGACGTCCGGGTCCGGCCGGACCCGGCCACCGGCGGGGTCGAGTGCGCCGTCGAGGAACGCGGACTCGATGCGGTCGTGGTCGGCGAACCATTCCAGGTGGCGGAAGTTCGGCGTGGCGACGGCCGCGTGTGCGGACAGGTTGGGGGCGCAGTGCCCGGACACCTCCAGCCCGGCCGCCGCGGCCACCGCGGCCGCCCGCCGCCATTCGGTGTAGCCGCCGCAGCGGGTCACGTCGATCTGCAGGCAGTCCACCGCGCCCGCGCGCACCATCCGTCCGAAGTAGACCAGGTCGTAGCCGTACTCGCCGGCCGCGACGTCGATCGTGGTCGTCCGCCGCAGCTCGGCGAGCCCCTCCAGGTCGTCGCTGGAGACCGGTTCCTCGAACCAGCGCACGTCGTGCCCGGCGAGCCGCTGCGCCACCCGCCGGGCCTGCCCGCGGGTGTAGCCGCCGTTCGCGTCGACGTAGAGCTCGGTGCCGTCCCCGATCACCTCGCGGGCGGTGGCGACCCGGGCCAGGTCACGATCCACGTCCCGGCCCCCGTCCTGCCCGATCTTGATCTTCACCCGCGGGATCCGCTGCTCGTGCACCCACCGGTCCAGCTGGTCGCGCAGCTCGCCGGTGCTCTGGCTGGTGAACCCGCCGCTGCCGTAGAGGGCCGCGTCCTGGTGCGCCCGGCCGAGCAGGCGGCTCAGCGCGACACCGAGCACGCGCGCGGCCGCGTCCCACAGCGCGATGTCGACGGCGGACATCGCGCAGGAGACCAGCCCGGGACGGCCGAGGTTGCGGATCCGCCGCTGCATCGCCGTCCAGGCCGCGGGCACGTCCAGCACGTCCTGGCCGAGCACCGCCGGGGCGAGCGTGCCGTGGATGAGCGGCACGCAGGAGGCGTCGGCGTAGGTCCAGCCGAGACCGGTGGTGCCGGCGGCGCGGACCTCCACGACGACCATCGTGGTGGCGTCCCAGGTCAGCGTGCCGTCGGTTTCCGGCTCCGGGGTCGGAATCCGGTAGGCGCGCGCCTCGACCGCCTCGATCGCGGTCATGACCGCCCGCCCGGCAGCATCTCCTGCGCCTTGGTCTTCACGCCCTGCGCGACCAGGTGGAACGCATCCGGATCGCCCTTGAGCACGGCCTCGGTCACCGACCGGACCTGGTCGAGGGTGGCGTGCGGCGGGATCGGCGGCACGTCCGGGTCGCAGCGCACGTCCAGCACCACCGGGCCCGCCCCCGCCAGCGCCCGGTCCCACGCGGGGCCGAGCTGGTCCGGGTCGTCGACGCCGATCGCATCCAGCCCCAGCGACCGCGCGAACCCGGCGTAGTCGACGTCCGGCAGCGACTGCGACTGCTCGAACTTCGGGGCGCCGCCCATGGCCCGCAGCTCCCAGGTGACCTGGTTGAGGTCGTTGTTGTGGAACACGCACACCACCAGCCGCGGATCGGACCACAGGTGCCGGTAGCGGCGGATCGTGAGCAGCTCGGCCATGCCGTTCATCTGCATCGCGCCGTCGCCGACCAGCGCGATCACCGGCCGGTCCGGGCAGGCGAACTTCGCCCCGATCGCGTACGGCACACCCGGCCCCATCGTGGCGAGCGTGCCGGACAGTGAGCCCCGCATCCGCCCGCGGATGCGGAGGTTGCGCGCGTACCAGTTGGTCGACGACCCCGAGTCGGCCGTGACGATCGCGTCCTCGGGAATCCGCTTCGACAGCTCGTGCACCACCCGCATCGGGTTCACCGGGTCCGCGTCGACCATCGCCTGCTGCTCGACGGTGTCCCACCAGGACGCGACGTTCTTCTCGATCTTCTCCCGCCACCGGCGGTCGTCCTTGCGCTGCACCATCGGCATCAGCGCCCGCAGCGTGCCCTTCGCCTCGCCGACCAGGTTCACCTCGGTCGGGTACCGCATGCCGATCATGCTGCCGTCGATGTCGATCTGGACGGCGCGGGCCTGGCCGAACTCGGGCAGGAACTGGCTGTACGGGAAGTTCGAACCGACGATCAGCAGCGTGTCGCAGTCGCGCATCATCTCGTAGCTCGGCCGGGTGCCGAGCAGCCCGATCGAGCCGGTGACGTAGGGCAGGTCGTCGGGCAGGACGTCCTTGCCCAGCAACGCCTTCGCCACTCCGGCGCCGGTCAGCTCCGCGATCTCCCGGACCTCGGCGGCGGCGTTGCGCGCACCCTGGCCGACCAGGATCGCCACCTTCTCCCCGGCATCCAGCACCTCGGCCGCGCGCGCGAGCTCGTCCTCCGGCGGGATCACCACCGGATGCGGGAACCCGGGCGGGCTGGAGGGCACCTGCTTGAACGCGTGCTTCGGCGCCGTGTACGGCTGCTCCTGCAGATCCGCCGGGATGATCAGCGCGGTCGGCGCCCGTTTCGCCAGGGCCGTGCGGATCGCCCGGTCCAGTGCGTTGGGCAGCTGCTCGGCGACGTTGACCTCGACCAGGTACTCGCTCGCGACGTCCTTGAACAACGGCTGCAGGTCGACTTCCTGCTGGTAGCTGCCGCCCATGGCGCTGCGCGCGGTCTGCCCCACGATCGCCACCACCGGGACGTGGTCGAGCTTGGCGTCGTAGAGCCCGTTGAGCAGATGGATGGCGCCCGGCCCCGAGGTCGCCATGCACACCCCGACGTGCCCGCTGAACTTGGCGTACCCCACCGCCTCGAACGCGGCCATCTCCTCATGACGGGCCTGCACGAACCGGGGCTGGTCGTCCGCCTTGCCGAACGCGGCGACGATCCCGTTGATCCCGTCGCCCGGGTAGGCGAAAACCTGCTGCACACCCCATTCCCGCAGGCGCCGCAGCACGTGGTCGGCGACCGTTTCGGACATGGTGTCCTCCTCACCGCACGGGCGCGCCCGTGCCTCGTCGGATCGCGGTGGCCAGCAGCTCTGCCAGGTGGACACCCTCGTGACCGCCGCTGTCGAACTCGTGGATCTGGGTGCGGCAGCTGAACCCGTCGGCCAGCACCGCCGTGCCGGGGCCGGTCTCCCGCAGCGCGGGCAGCAGGACGCGTTCCGCGCACGCCTCGCTCACCTCGAGGTGACCGCGTTCGAAGCCGAAGTTGCCGGCCAGCCCGCAGCAGCCGGAGTCCAGGCGCCGCACCCGGGCGCCCGCCCGCCGCAGCAGTTCCTCGTCGGCGTCCCAGCCCAGCACCGCGTGCTGGTGGCAGTGCACCTGCGCCACCGCCTCGGTCCCCGTCAGCGACGGGGGCCGGTAGCCGGGGGAGTGCTGGGTGAGCAGCTCGGCGAGCGTGACGGTCTGCCCGCGCAGCCGCCGCACGTCGTGGTCGCCGGGGAACAGCTCCGGGGCGTCCCCGCGGAACACCGTGGTGCAGCTGGGTTCCAGGCCCAGCACCAGCCCGCCCTGCCGCAGGTGCGGCGCCAGCGCGCGGACCGTGCGGCGCAGCACCCGTTTCGCCGTCGCGAGCTGACCGGTGGAGATCCAGGTCAGCCCGCAGCACAGGGCGCGCCGCGGCATCTCCACCCGCCAGCCGGCGTCCTCGGCCAGCTCGACCGCGGCCCGGCCGATGTGCGGGTGGAACAGGTTGGTGAAGGTGTCCGGCCACAGCAGGACGGTGCCGCGCGCGCCGCTGCCGCGCGGGCCGCGGCGGGCGTACCACTGCTGCAAGCTCTGGTGCGCGAACCGCGGCAGCTCGCGGTGCTCCACGCCCGCCGCGCTCGTCGCCAGGCGCGCCAGGCCGGGCGTGTGGGTCAGCGCGTTGACCACCGGTGCGAGCCGGGTCCGCGACACCGCCTGCGCGATCAGCGGCAGCCAGCCCATCGTCAGGTCGGAACGGGGGCGCTCCCACGGGCGGTGCCGGTAGTGGTGCGCCAGGAACTCCGCCTTGTAGGTCGCCATGTCGACGTTGGCTGGGCAGTCGGTCTTGCAGCCCTTGCAGGCCAGGCACAGGTCGAGTGCCTCGCGCACCTCGCTCGAGCGCCACCCGTCGGTGATCGGCCCGCCGGCGTGACCGCCGAGCATCTCGAACAGCAACCGCGCCCGGCCCCGCGTGGAGTGCTCCTCCTCGCCGGTGACCTGGTATGACGGGCACATCACCTGACCGCCCGACGTGGCGTGCTGGCGGCACCGGCCCACCCCGACGCACCGGTTGGCGGCCTCGGCGAACGAGCCGCCGTCGTGCGGGAACCGGAAGTACAACCCCTGCGGGTCCGCCGGCGACCAGTCGCTGCCCAGGCGCAGGTCGGCGTCCAGCGGATGCGGGGCGACCACCTTGCCCGGGTTCATCCGGTCGCCCGGGTCGAAGATCGCCTTCAGCTGCCCGAACGCCCGCACCACATCGACGCCGAACATGCGCGGCAGCAGCTCGCCACGTGACTGCCCGTCGCCGTGCTCGCCGGACAGCGAACCACCGAACTCGGACACCACGTCGGCCGCGCGTTCCATGAACTTCCGGTAGGTCGCCACCCCGCCCGCGGAGTAGAGGTCGAACGGGATGCGGGTGTGCACGCAGCCCTGACCGAAGTGGCCGTAGAGGCTGGGGCCGGTGTCGCTGGCGTACCCGAACTCCGCGTACAGCGCGGAAAGCCGGCGCAGGTAGTCGCCGAGCCGGTCCGGCGCGACCGCCGAGTCCTCCCAGCCTTCGAACGTGTCGGGCCGGCCGGGCAGGTGGGCGGTCGCACCGAGCCCGGCCTCGCGGACCCGCCACAGCTCCTTCTCGCGGTCCGGGTCGTCGAGGAAGGCCACGTCGGCGTGGTGGTCGCTGTCGCGCAGCTCGTCGAGCATGGTGTGGGCCTGCGCGTCGGCCTCGTCGGGGCTCTTGGCGGCGAACTGCACCATCAGGAACGCGCGACCCCGGGGCAGCTGCGTGAGCGCCTCGGGGTTGAGGTGCTTGATCTGCTCGTCGCGGATGAGCTTGGAGTCCAGGCCCTCCAGGGCGACCGGCTCGTGCGGCAGGATCGCCGGCACCGCGTCCGCGGCCTTGTCCACACTCGAATAGCCCAGCACCACCAGCGTGCGGTGCTCCAGCACCGGAACCAGCTCCAGCTTCGCCCGCAGCACGGTCACCAGGGTCGATTCGCTGCCCACCAGCAGGCCCGCGACGTCGAAGCCGTGCTCCGGCAGCAGCGAGTCGAGGTTGTAGCCGGACACCCGGCGCGGGATGTCCGGGAACCGGGCGCGGATCTCGTCGGCGTAGCGGTCACGCAGCCGGCGCAGCTGGCGGTAGATCTCCGCGCGCCGGTCGCCGCGGTGCTCGATGCGGTGGTACTCCTCGTCGCCGGTCTCGCCGCACCAGAAGCGCGTGCCGTCGTAGCAGAGCACCTCCAGCGCCGCGATGTTGTCCACGACCTTGCCGGTGCGCTGCGCGGTGGCGCCGCACGAGTTGTTGCCGATCATGCCGCCGATCGTGCAGTTCATGTGCGTCGCCGGTTCCGGGCCGAACCGCAGGCCGGTGGGGGCGAGGTGCCGGTTGAGGTCGTCGAGCACGATGCCCGGCTGTACCACGCAGGTGCGGGCCTCGGCGTCGACGGACTCCACCTGGTGGCAGTACTTCGACCAGTCCAGCACCACCGCGGTGTTGGTGCACTGCCCGGCCAGGCTGGTCCCGCCGCCCCGCGACAGCACCGGCGCGCCGTGCTCCCGCGCCACCGCGATCGCCTGCACCGCGTCCTCGGGCGTCCGCGGCACCACGACACCGATGGGAACCTGGCGGAAGTTGGACGCGTCGGTCGAGTAGGCCGCCCGGCTGCCCGCGTCGAACCGCACCTCACCCGCGACGCGGGCGCGCAGCGCGCTCTCCAGCGCGGTCACGTCCACCTCGGGCGTCACCGGCCGGACGACCGGATCGGGCAGGTCTGTCGTCATGGCCCCTCCCGCTGCGCGTTGTGGCCGCCGTCGCAACCGGGTTATCCTGACTTGCGTGACGCAAACGTGCTCGGTCGGCGATGAGGCGGAAACCGTCCTCGGGGCGCTGCAGGTCATGGTGGGGATCGCGGACGCCTCGGTGGAGCGGGTGATCGGCGAACTCACCCTGACCCAGTTCCGCGCGCTGCGGATCGTCGTCGAGCAGACGCCCATCACGCTGAGCCGGGTGGCCGAGCAGCTGGGCGTGAACCCGTCCTCGATGACCCGGGCCTGTGACCGGCTGGTGGCGGAGGACCTGCTGCGGAAGGCGCCGAACCCGCTGAACAAGCGGGAGGTGCTGCTCGCGCCGACCGTGCACGGGCGGCAGATCGTGCAGCGGGTGCACACCGACCGGCTGGGTGCGCTGACGGCCGTCCTGGACCGGCTCGACCCCGCCGAGCGGGCCGGGGTGGTGCGCGCCATGGAACGGTTCGCAACGGCCGCCGAATTCCTGCGGGACGCAAATAACATCCCGGAAAGTGGCTGGGGCGGGCCGCCCCCGTCCTGAGGTGGTGCGTTGACGGTGGTGCCGGATCCCCGCAACTGCCCCGGCCTGGCGGCCGAGGCGCTGCGCCGCGACCACGCGATCGTGGTGCGGCTCGCGGGGGAGCTCGACCTGGCGACCGTGCCGCGGCTGCGGCAGGCCCTCGCGGCTGCGCTCGCCGAGCGGCCCGCGTTGCTGGTGGTCGATCTGTCGGCCGTCGAGTTCCTGGCCGCCGCCGCGATCGGGGAGCTGGTGTCGGCCCGTCAGGGCGGGCGAGGGGCCACCCCGATCCGCCTGGTGGCGACGCGCGCCGCGATCCGCCGGCCGCTGGAGATCACCGGCGTGACCCGGGAGATCCCGGTGTACCCCACGGTGGGCCAGGCGCTGGCGGAGTGACCAGGCCTGGTCAGTTCGGTGACCGGGGCGGCCCGGGAGCGCGGAGCGTGGAGAAGTCCGTGTCCAGTTCGTCCTGCAGGAGGGCGGCGGCCCGGTGCACACTGCACGCCAGGTCCTCCGCCGCGGCGGCGGCCTCGTCGAGTGCCGCGAGCCGCGCGGTGCTGATGCCCGGCCGGGCGCGGACGTCGCGCCGCCGGAGGTCCAGGATCCGGACGAACTCCCCGGCCTCGATCGCCATCTGCCGGAGCCGGCGCTCCCACGCTTCCTCGCTGTCGCCGGGGCGCGCCCGGCCCTCATCCGTGGCGGGAAGCGGGATGCCGGGCATCCGCTGCCGCGCCGTGCTCGTGGGCTGCTCGGCGATATCCGTCATAACCCCTCCACGGGTGGCTCACCACGACCGGCTGCCGCGCCGGGGTCCGGAGCGCTGTCCGCACCCTAACTCGAAATCCGGCTGATCGCCAAGGTTCCCGCCCGGCCGGCGACTGCCGTCCACTTCGGACACCAAACCGGCCGGCGCCCGGTCGGGCGCCGGCCGGTGGTGACCGGTCCTCAGCCGATCGCGCTGCGGAAGCCACGCAGCCGCAGGCTGTTGCTCACCACGAAGACCGAGCTGAACGCCATCGCAGCGCCGGCGATCATCGGGTTGAGCAGGCCGGCCGCGGCCAGGGGGAGGGCCGCGACGTTGTAGGCGAAGGCCCAGAACAGATTGCCCTTGATGGTGCGCAGGGTGCGCCGGGCCAGCCGGATCGCGTCGGCGGCGACGCGGAGGTCGCCGCGCACCAGGGTGAGGTCGCCGGCTTCGATGGCGACGTCGGTGCCGGTGCCCATCGCCAGTCCGAGGTCGGCCTGGGCGAGCGCGGCGGCGTCGTTGACCCCGTCGCCGACCATCGCCACGACCTTGCCCTCGCCCTGCAACCGCTGGACGACCGCCACCTTGTCCTTCGGCAGGACCTCGGCGATCACCTCGCCGATGCCGACCTCGGCGGCGACCGCCTCGGCCACGGCCTGGTTGTCCCCGGTCAGCAGGACGGGGGTGAGCCCGAGCCCGCGCAGTTGCCGGATCGCCTCGGCCGAGGTGGGCTTGACGGTGTCGGCGACCACCAGCACCCCCCGTGCCCGGCCGTCCCAGCCGACCGCGACGGCGGTCTTGCCCTGCCGCTCGGCCGCCGCCTTGGCGTCGGCGAGCGCGGCGGGCAGGTGCTGGCCCCAGTCCGCCAGCAGCGCGGTGCGGCCGACGAGCACGGCCTTGCCGTCGACGACGCCCTGCACGCCGAGGCCCTCGACGTTGGTGAACCCCTCGACCGCGGGCAGGTCGCCCACCTTCTCCCGGGCGCCCGCCGCGATGGCCTGGGCGATCGGGTGCTCCGAGGCGTTCTCCAGCGCCCCGGCCAGGCGCAGCACCTCGGCGGTGTCCACGTCCTCGGCGGCGTGCACCTCGGTCAGGGCCATCTTCCCGGTGGTCACGGTGCCGGTCTTGTCCAGCACGACCGTGTCGACGCGGCGGGTGGACTCCAGCACCTCGGGGCCCTTGATGAGGATGCCGAGCTGCGCGCCCCGGCCGGTGCCCACCAGCAACGCGGTCGGCGTGGCCAGGCCCAGCGCGCAGGGGCAGGCGATGATCAGCACCGCGACGGCGGCGGTGAACGCCGCCGACACCGTGCCGCCCGCCCCGAGCCAGAACGCGAGGGTCCCGGCGGCGAGGGCGATGACGATCGGCACGAACACCGCCGAGATCCGGTCGGCCAGCCGCTGCACGGCCGCCTTGCCGGTCTGCGCCTCCTCGACCAGCTTCGCCATCTGGGCCAGCTGCGTGTCCGCGCCGACGCGGGTGGCCCGCACGACCAGCCGCCCGCCGGAGTTCACCGTCGCCCCGGTCACCGCGTCGCCCGGACCGACCTCGACCGGGACCGACTCGCCGGTGAGCATGCTCGCGTCGACCGCCGAGCTGCCCTCGGTGATCACCCCGTCGGTGGCGATCTTCTCACCGGGCCGGACCACGAACTCCTCGCCCACGGCCAGCTGCTCGACCGGGATGCGCTCCTCCCGGCCGCCGCGCAGCACCGCCACGTCCTTGGCGCCCAGTTCGAGCAGCGCGCGCAGTGCCGCCCCGGCCCGCCGCTTGGAGCGGGCCTCGAAGTAGCGGCCGGCCAGGATGAACGTGGTCACCCCGGCGGCGACCTCGAGGTAGATGCTGCCGTCCCCGCTCATCCGTTCGATGGTGAGCTCGAACGGGTGCGTCATGCCCGGCGTTCCGGCGCTGCCGAACAGCAGTGCGTACAGCGACCAGGCGAACGCGGCGAGCGTGCCCATCGAGATCAGCGTGTCCATGGTGGCCGCGCCGTGCCGCAGGTTCATCCACGCCGCGCGGTGGAACGGCCACGCCGCCCAGACGATCACCGGTGCCGCGAGCGTCAGCGAGATCCACTGCCAGTAGGTGAACTGGAGCGCCGGGACCATCGCCAGCGCGATCACCGGCACCGACAGCACCGCCGACCCGATCAGCCGCTGCCGCAGGGACGCGGTCGGGTCCTCCTCGGCGGTCCCGGCCGGTTCCGCGGTCCGCGGCCGGGGCAGCTCCGCCGAGTAGCCCGCCGCCTCGACCTGGGCGACCAGGGCGGCGGGGTCGAGGTCGGCGGGGAAGGTGACCTTCGCCTTCTCGGTGGCGTAGTTGACGGTCGCGGTGACCCCGTCGAGTTTGTTGAGCTTGCGCTCGATCCGCATCGCGCACGAGGCGCAGGTCATGCCGCCGATCGCCAGCTCGACGTCGCGGGCCGGCGCGGCCTGCTGCAGGTCCGAGGTCATCGCGACGCTCCTTCCGGTCCGTGGCCGTGCCCGTGGCCGGTACCCGGGTCCGCTGGTGCGGTCCCGGCCGTCGGCGCAGTGGACCCAGCAGGCCCCGTCGGCCCTGTCGGCGCGGTCGGCCCTGTCGGCGCTGTCGGCACGGTGAACTCGGCCGTGCGGACCGTGCCGTCGTGCTGGAAGTCCAGGAACAGCCGGTAGGTGCCCGCCGAGGGGGCTTCCGCGTAGAAGGTCACGGCGGGCCCGGGTTGCGTCTTCCCGTCGCCCGGGCTGCCGTCGGGGTGGACGTGGAGGTAGGCCAGGTCGCCTTCGCGCAGCGCCACCAGGTGCCCGTAGGCGCCCAGGTAGGGCTGCAGGTCGGTGACGTCGTGGCCGTCCTTGGTGACCGTGGCGGTGACCTTCGACGTGCCGCCCGGGGCCAGTTCGCCGTCCAGCCGCACTTCGTAGCCGTCCACCCGCGCGACGCGCGAGGGCTGGTAGGTCCGCGGCTGGAAGTCGCCGGCGGCGGCCAGGTCGACGCCCAGGGTCGTGGCCTCGCCCCCGGCCGGGGTGAAGTCGGCGAAGGCGCGGTAGCTGCCGGCGTCGGCCACGTCGAGCGGCACGGTCCAGGTGCCGTCCGCGGCCATCTCCGGGTGCACGTGCCGGAAGCCCGCGGTGTCGCGGCGCACCACGATGAGGTGCATGCGCTTGTCGTGCTCCACGTCGAACGCGGTGACCGCGCTGCCGTCGGGTCCGGTGATCCGGAAGGCGAACTGGTTGGTGGTCCCGGCGGTCAGCATCGTGCTGGTGGGCGTGAGGGTGTAACCGCCCCTGGACGACGCCAGCCCGGCGGGCTGATCGGGGTGTGCGGTCTCCGCGACGGTGCCGCTGTGGCTGTCCCCGTGCGTGGCCTCCTCGGGGCCGCGCGTGCCGGCTTCGCCGGTGACGGGACCGACAGCGCTGCCGATCGCCCAGGCGCCACCGGCGACCAGGACGAGCGCCGCACCGTAGGCGGAGAGCTTCCCTGCAGTGTTCATGACATTCCTGTCCTCGGGCTGCCGCTACGCGGTCAGCTGGTATCCGGCTTCCTCGACGGCGGCGCGCACCGCGTCGGTGGTGAGTTCCTGCTCGCTGGTCACGGTGACCTTGCCGGTGGGCAGGTCCACGGCGACGCCGGTGACGCCGGGGATCTCGCCGACCTCCTCGCTCACCGAGCGCACGCAGTGCTCGCAGGTCATGCCGGTCACGGTGTAGGTCTGCTGGGTCATCTGTCTCGTCCTTTCGATGGTCAGGAACGCACCAGCCGGGCGATGGCCTCGCTCGCCTCGCGCACCTTCGCGTCCGCCGTGTCGCCACCGGTGGCGATGGCCTCGGCCACGCAGTGCTTGAGGTGCTCGTCCATCAGGCCCAGCGACACCGATTGCAGGGCCTTCGTCGCCGCCGCGATCTGGGTCAGCACGTCGATGCAGTACTCGTCGTGCTCGACCATCCGCTGCAGCCCCCGGATCTGGCCCTCGATCCGGCGCAGCCGCGTGAGGTAGCCGTCCTTGTCGCTCGTGTAACCCCGCATGTCCTTCTCCTCACGTCCGCCGACCTGATCTTTATACCCTAGGGGGGTAGCCCAACTCAACCCTACCCCGGCACGGTATCCAAGCCGGAGACCGTGGCTCGGCCCATGGAACGGCACCGGGGTGCGGAGTCCAACCTCCGCACCCCGGCCGGGCCTCAGTCGAGGCAGAACTCGTTGCCCTCGATGTCCTGCATCGGGATGCAGGACTCATTGACCCCGTCGGCGAGCAGGACCTGCACGCACACCGCGCCGAGCGCCTCCAGCCGGGCGCGCTCGGCCTGGAGCGCGGCGAGGCGCTCCTCGCCGGTGAGCCCGGTGCCGACCCGCACGTCCAGGTGGACCCGGTTCTTGACGACCTTGCCCTCCGGAACCCGCTGGAAGAACAACCGCGGTCCCACCCCGGTGGGGTCGACGCAGGCGAACGCCGCACCCTGGTGCTCGGGCGGCAGCGAGCGGTCGAACTCGGCCCACGAGGCGAACCCCGGCGGGGGCGGGGGCACCACGTACCCCAGTACTTCGCACCAGAACCGGGCGACCCGCTCGGGATCCGCGCAGTCGAAGGTGACCTGGAACTGTTTGATCGACGTCATCGCACCACCCTAATTTCGCCGTGGCACGGCTCGTCCCGGTGCTGCCGTGGCCACCCGGGGTACCGTGGGCGGGCACCCCCGGGCACGAGGAGCGCGACCATGGACGCAGCGGGCGGGTTCGACCGCGACGCCTTCCGCGCGTTCGTGCGGGCGCACCACCCGGACGTGGGCGGCGACCCGGAGGTCTTCCGCGAGGGGTTGCGCCGGTTCCAGGCGGCCCGGGCCCGCCCCGCCGCGCGGGCCGGCCGCATCGTGTTCGTCCGGCGCCGCCGGGGTCTCGCGGGGCTGGTGCAGCGCTGGCAGGAGGCGAGCCGGCGCCGGCGGCGGCCACCACGGGTGCGGTGACCCCAGCCGGTGACGCCGGGTCGTCCGGAGCGGCGGGTCGCTCCGGTGTCGGCACCGCGGGCAACGGGTGACCGCCGCGGCACGGCGGCGGTGCCGGCGAAAATTCCGGCGAACCGCGGCGACCGGGACGTTACCCTGCCGGCGTGACCGTGCCCTTCTGTGATCTTCCGCTGGCCGAACGCATCGAGCGCGCCGAGGCGCGGCGCATCGCCGCGGCCACCGAAACCACGCGCCGGCGGGCAGGCCCGGCCGCCTTCGTGCGGCCCGTCGCCGGGGGAGTGGCGTGCTACGCCGAGGACGGCTCGCCGTTGAACAAGGTCGCCGGGCTGGGTTTCGGCGGCCTGCCCGGCCCGCAGGCCCTGAGTGAGGTCGAGCTGGCCTTCGCGGCGTGCGGATCGCCGGTGCAGGTCGAGCTCGCCCACCTCGTCGATCCCGCGATCGGCGCACTGCTGACCACTCGCGGGTACCGGCTGGAGTCGTTCGGGAACGTGCTCGGCCGCGCGCCCGGGGACGGTCCCGGCCGGGTGGTTCCACCGGGGATCGAGGTCCGGGCGAGCGGGGACGACGAGTTCGGCGCCTGGCTCGGCGTCGCCCTGGACGGGTTCACCAGCCCGGATACCGCGGGACCGCCGCACGAGGGATTTCCCCGCGCGGTGCTCGAACGCGCCCTGCGCGACCTCGCAACGCCGGGTCTCCGGCGTTACGTGGCGGTGTGCGACGGGGTGGTCGCCGGTGCCGCGAGCATGTCCGTGGAGGACGGGCTCGCGCAGTTCACCGGCGCGGCGACCCTCCCCGCGCACCGCGGCCGCGGGATCCAGACCGCGCTGCTGTCCGCCCGGCTCGCCGATGCCGCCGCGGCCGGCTGTGACCTCGCGGTGGTCACCACCGCACCGGCGTCGCGATCACAGCGCAACGCCCAGAGCTGCGGTTTCGGTCTGCTCTACACGCGCGCGATCCTCGTGCGGCCCCCGCACGAGGATGATCGGCCGAAAAAACACCGCCAGGATGTCGAATCCGGCGGTGCTCGATCGATGTGCTGATGAAAGAGCAGGTCAGAACAACGAAGGAGTACTGATGCGCACCCTGATCAGCACCGCGTTCGTCTCACTCGACGGCGTCGTGGAGGCGCCCGGCGGGGAGCCGGGCTACCGCAACAGCGGCTGGACCTTCCAGGACATCGAGTTCGACGCGGCCGCCTACGAGATCAAGGGCCGCGAGCAGGGCGAGGCCACGGCGATGCTGATGGGCCGGGTGTCCTACCAGGCGTTCGCGCCGGTCTGGCCGGGCATGACCACCGAGTTCGCCGGCTACAACGCCATGCCCAAGTACGTGGTGTCGACCACGTTGAAGGAGGAGGACCTGGTCGGCAACTGGGGCGAGATCACCATCCTCCGCTCCCTGGACGACGTCGCGGCGCTGAAGGAGACCGACGGTGGCCCGATCATCCTGCACGGCAGCGCGACCCTCAACCGGCACCTGTCCGACGCGGGCCTGATCGACCGCTACCACCTGCTGGTGTTCCCGCTCCTGCTCGGCGCCGGCAAGCGGCTGTTCAGCGACACCGACAAGGACAAGCAGCGCCTGGCGCTGCGGGAGAGCGAAGGCTACCGCAACGGCGTCCAGAAGCTGGTCTACGACGTCGTCCGCTGACCCACCGGGGCCGGGCGTTCCGCCCGGTTGCCGCCCGCGGACGGTGATCTGCTGTGATGGTGCCCGGGCCGGCGAGCCGACCGCCGGCCCGGACATCGGGCGTTTCTGGGGGTTCGTTGCCTGCCGTCAGCGTGATCACGGCTGTCCACCACGGAGGTCACCACTACCTGCGGGAGGCCTACGCCTCGCTGCTTGCGCAGGAGCTGCCGCCGGGCTGGGTGTGGGAGTGGTGCCTGCAGGAGGACGGCGACACCGGTCTGGTGGCCGAACTGCTGCCCGACGACGACCGCATCTCGGCCGGCTCCGGGCTGCCCGCGCGCGCCGCGGTGGCCCGGACCATGGCGCTGTCCCGGGCGACGGGTGAGATCGTGCGCACCCTCGACGCGGACGACGTGCTGCTGCCGGGCGCGCTGGCCCGCGACATCGAGGCGCTGGGCCGGGTCGCGTGGTGCACCTCGGCCTGCGTGGACCTGCTGCCGGACGGGACGCTGCGGCCCGGCCCGTTCGATCCGCCGGGCGGCCCCGTCGAGCCGGGCCGGTTCCACGCCGAGCAGCTGGACGACCGGTTGTCGGTGCAGGCCAACACCTTCGCCGCGCACACCGGGCTGGTCCGCGCCCTGGGCGGCTGGCCGGCGCTCACCGGGGCGGAGACCGTCGGCCTGCTGCTCGCGGCCGAGGCGGTCGCGCCGGGGGAGTTCATCGCCGAGCCGAGCGTGCGGTACCGCAAGCACGACGCGCAGACCACGGCGGACGACCGGTACTGGGACAAGGCGGAGAGCGCGGCCCGGCTGGAGAACGTGCTGGCACGCGCGGAGGCACTGCGCCGCGCCGGCTGGCGCTGGACGCCGTCCGTCCACAGCGGACGCTAGACGTCGTAGCTCAGCGCGAACTCGTAGGGGTGCGGGCGCAGCCGCAGCGGCGTGATCTCGGTGTCGCGCTTGAAACCGATCCAGGTGTCGATCACGTCCTCGGTGAACACGCCGCCCTCCAGCAGGAAGTCGTGGTCGGCCTCGAGCCGGTCGATCGCCGTCTCCAGCGACGCCGGAACCTGCGCCACGTCGCGTGCTTCCTCCGGCGGCAGCTCGTAGAGGTCCTTGTCGATCGGTGACGGCGGCTCCAGCTTGTTGCGCACCCCGTCCAGCCCGGCCATCAGCATCGCGGAGAACGCCAGGTACGGGTTGCCCGAGGAGTCCGGGCAGCGGAACTCGATGCGCTTGGCCTTCGGCGAGGAACCGGTGACCGGGATCCGCACGCACGCCGACCGGTTGCGCTGGGAGTACACCAGGTTGATCGGCGCCTCGAACCCCGGGACCAGCCGGTGGTAGGAGTTCGCCGTCGGGTTGGTGAACGCGAGCAGGCTCGGCGCGTGGTGCAGGATGCCGCCGACGTAGTGCCGGGCCAGGTCGGACAGCCCGCCGTAGCCGGACTCGTCGTAGAACAACGGCCCGTTCTCGTCCCACAGCGACTGGTGGCAGTGCATGCCCGAACCGTTGTCGTTGAACAGCGGTTTCGGCATGAACGTCACCGTCCTGCCCTGCTCCCACGCGGTGTTCTTCACGACGTACTTGAACAGCTGCAGGTCGTCGGCGGCGTGCAGCAGGGTGTTGAACCGGTAGTTGATCTCGGCCTGGCCGCCGCTGCCGACCTCGTGGTGCGCCTTCTCCACCTCGATGCCCACGGCGGCGAGGTTGCGCGCCATCCGGTCCCGCAGGTCGGCGAAGTGGTCGCGCGGCGACACCGGGAAGTAACCGGCCTTGAACGGGGTCTTGTAGCCGAGGTTGCCGCCGCCTTCCTCGCGGCCGGTGTTCCACCAGCCCTCGACCGAGTCGACCGCGTAGTACGCGGTGTTCTCCACGTTGCGGAACCGCACCGAGTCGAAGATGTAGAACTCCGCCTCCGGTCCGAAGAAGGCTCGGTCGGCGATCGTGGACTCGCTGATGTACTCCTCGGCCTTGCGGGCGATGTTGCGCGGGTCGCGGCTGTAGGACTCCCGGGTGAACGGGTCGTGCACGAAGAAGTTCATCATCAGCGTCTTCTCGGTGCGGAACGGGTCGATCCGCGCCGTGTACGGGTCGGGCAGCAGCAGCATGTCCGACTCGTGGATGGACTGGAACCCGCGCACCGACGACCCGTCGAACGCCACCCCCTCCTCGAACGCCGCGGCGTCGAAGGCCGCGGCCGGCACCGTGAAGTGCTGCATGATGCCGGGCAGGTCGCAGAACCGGACGTCGACGAACTCCACGTTCTCGTCGGCGATGAACCCCAGGACCTCTTCCGCGTTGCCGAACATGGCGGGCTCCTTTGCGCTTCCGGAGGAGTTCCAGGGTCCTCGCGTCGCGAGGGAGGTTCAATGGGTGGATGACATCCACACGGGTCACCGGGTTCGTGCGCGCGCCGCGCGCGGAGGTCTACCGGGCGCTGGTCGACGCCGCCGCCGTCGCGGTGTGGCGCGTGCCGAACGACATGACGAGCCGGGTGCACTCCTTCGAGGCGCGGGAGGGCGGCCGGTTCCGGATCTCCCTCGTCTACGACGACGCCGGCCGGGCGGGCAAGTCCGGCGCCCGCACCGACACCTATTCCGGTCGGTTCGCGGTGCTGGAACCCGGTCGGCGGGTCGTGGAGGTCATCGAGTTCGACAGTCCGGACCCGGCGTCGCGGGGCACGATGACCATGACGACCACCCTGGCCGACGCCGACGGCGGCACCGAGGTCGTGATCGAGCACGACGGCCTGCCGGCCTCGGTCGCCCCCGCCGACAACGAGACCGGGACCCGCATGGCGCTGGCCAAGCTCGCCGCGTTCGTCGAAAACCGGCCCTGACCGGCACCCGCGGGCGCTGACCGGCACCCGCGGGCGCTGACCGGCACTGCCCTCAGATCACGTACTGGGCGAAGGACTTGCGCACCTTGTTGACCTTCGGCAGCGCGACGGCCAGGCAGTAGCCCTGGCCGGGGTTCTTCGCGAAGAAGTCCTGGTGGTACTCCTCGGCCCGGTGGAACTCGCCCAGCGGCTCCAGCGTGGTGACGATCTCGCCGTCCCACCACTCGCTCGCGCGCTTGATCGCGGCCTCGAACTCGGCGCGCTGGGTGTCGTCGGCGTAGAACATCGCCGAGCGGTACTGGGTGCCGACGTCCGCGCCCTGGCGGTTGAGCTGACGGGGGTCGTGCAGCGTGAAGAACACGTCGAGGATGGCCTCGGCCGGGATCACCTCGGGGTCGAACGTGACCGCGACGGCCTCGGCGTGCCCGGTCCGTCCGGTGCAGACCTGCTCGTAGGTGGGCTGGGCCGTGTCACCGCCGGTGTAGCCGGACACCACGTCCTGCACCCCGCGCAGCGTCCGGTAGACCGCGTCCAGGCACCAGAAGCACCCGCCGGCCAGCACGAACGTCCGCATCTCGCATCACCTCTCACCGCGTGGTCCGGATAGCCCGGCCTGCCCTCGGGCCAACCCCGGGTACCGGTCCAGTATTCCGCCGCCCGCACCGGTCAGCCTGCCGCCGCCCGCGGCGTCAGGTCCAGCCCCGGCAGCAGCTCGGCGAGACGCCGGCCGGCGCCGGGCCGGAGGGTGAGGGTGCGGCCGTCCGCGTCGACGTCGACGATGCCCTCTGCGCGCAGCCCGGTCAGGATCGCGTGGCCGAGCGCGCCGCCCAGGTGCGGGCGGCGCAGGGTGCGGTCCAGGCAGCTGGTCGCCGTCTTGCGGCGGCTCGCGGACAGCGCGGCCGGGTCGATCCGCCAGCGCCCGAGCACCTCGGCGGCCCGCGGGCCGAGCTCCAGCTCGTCGGTGTCGTCGCGGCGGCGCAGCGCGTCCGCGGCGAGCAGGTGGTCGAGCACGGCGACGCCGAGGCGCCCGGCGGCGTGGTCGTAGCAAAGCCGTTCCGGTGGCGCGGCCGGGCTGGGCAGGGGCAGCGCTCCGCCGGCGTAGTCGGCCAGCGCGTCGAGCACGACCGTGATCGCGGGGTCGGCCAGCCGGTAGGTGACGTGCCGCCCGCTCTGCTCGGTGGTGACCAGCCCGGCCTGGCGCAGCTTCGCCAGGTGGTTGCCCAGGCGCGCCGGGGTCACGCCGAGCACGTCGGCGAGCTGGGTCATCCCGTGCGGCCCCTCGTGCGCGAGCAGTTGCAGCACGGTCAGCCGGATCGGGTCGGCCAGCTCACGGGCCAGCCCGGTCACCGTCGCCACCACCGGTTGCTCGGCGCTGGTCCATCCGAGGGAGGTCACGGAACCGACTCTACCATCGACTTTCACATTTCACGGATACGTGATAGATGTCAGTGATGGAGATGCTGCGCCGGTACTGCCGCGACCAGATCCCGCCGCCCGGCCCGTTCCGGGTACTGGCCCTCGGCGGGCTCGTCACCACCGCCGGCGGGGGCGCGTGGTACACGACGTGGGCGGTCTACTTCACGACCGTCGCCGGGCTGTCCGCGCCGCTGGTCGGTGCCGGCCTGACGGTCGCCGGTGCCGCGGGCCTGCTGGCGGCGACGCCGGTCGGCGCGCTGGCCGACCGGCTTGGCCCCCGGGAACTGCTGATCGCCCTGATCGCGGTGGACGGCGTGTCGATGGCGGCGTTCGTGTTCGCGCACCACGCCGTCGTGTTCCTGGCGGTGGCGCTGGTCAACACCACCGCCGACCGGGCCATCGCCGGGGTCCGCACCGCCTACGTCGCCGAGCTGGCCGGTGAGCAGACCCGCGTCGCGCACCTGGCCCGGCAGCGGGTCGCCAGCCACCTCGGCTACACGATCGGCGCCGCGGGCGGAGCGGTCTGCCTGACGCTCGGCAGCCCGGCCGCGTTCCACACGCTGATCGTGGTCGACGCCGCGACCTCGCTGGCCTGCGCGGCGCTGCTCACGCGGGTGCCGGCGGTGCGGCCGGCCGTCCGGGAGCACCGGCCGCGGACCCTGGTCGCCGATCCGGCCTTCCTCGCGGTGGTGGCGTCGACCGGGCTGCTGTCGCTGTGCTGGGGACTGGTCTCGACCGCGCTGCCGCTGTGGCTGGTGCGCGGCACCCACCTGCCACCCGGTCTCGCCGGGGTCGTGGTGATCGTCAACTCGCTCGGCGTGGCCCTCCTGCAGGTCGTCGCGAGCCGTGGCTGCACCGGCGTCCGCGGGGGTGCCGTGCGGGCGGCGTGGTCGGGTGCCGCGCTGGCCGCGGCGTGCCTGCTGTTCGCCGCCACGAGCGGTGGCAGCGGGGTTCTCGCCGCCGGTCTGGTGCTGCTCGCCGCGGCCGCGCACCTGGCCGGTGAGCTGTGGTTCATCGCCGCCAAGTGGGCGCTCACGCTCGGTCTCACCCCGCCCGGCGCGACCGGCCGGTACCAGGGGCTCGCCGCCTCCGCCCAGGCCGGGGCGCAGATGATCAGCCCGGCGCTGATGACCTTGCTCGTCGGTGCCTGGGGGCGGCCCGGCTGGTTCGTCCTCGCCGCCCTGTTCCTGGCCGCCGGCGGGGCGACGTTCCCGGCGGCGCGGTGGGCCGCGCGCACCCGGCCGCGCCTCACCGCACCCAGCTGACCGCCCGACCCGGCAAACACGCCGCCGGGACGGGCAAACACGCCGCCCGAACGGGCAAACACGCCGCCGGGACGGGCAAACACGGGCGTGTTTGCCGCTCCGGGCGGCGTGTTTGCTGCTCGGCGCGCGGTGTTTGCTGCTCGGCGCGGCGTGTTGGCCGCCGGAGGGCGCGGCACCGGGTGCGGTCGGCGGGGGCGGTCACGTCGAGCGCCCCGGTGTCCCGGCTTGCGTCCGCGCCCAGATGTGTTACCTTGGGTAACTGTAAATCGAGGTAACAGGCAGAGGTGTCAGGGAGGGTGCCATGACCAGCGTCGGGACGCACGAGCATGCGGACACCGGGCAGCCTGACCGCGAATCGGTCGCGCAGCGGTTGCTCGACTCGTCCGAGACGTTGTCCTACGACCCCGTCAAGGAGGTCGACTGGGACACCCCGCTGGACACGAGCTACCACGGCGCGAGCCCGGAGTGGAGCACCCTCTACGGGACCGCGTACTGGGCCGAGATGACGCCCGAGCAGCAGCGCGAACTGACCCGGCAGGAAGCCGCGTCGGTCGCGAGCACCGGCATCTGGTTCGAGATGATCCTGCAGCAGATGGTGCTGCGGGACTTCTACGCCAAGGACCCCACCGCCCCGGCGTTCCAGTGGGCGCTCACCGAGATCGCCGACGAGTGCCGCCACTCGATCATGTTCGCGCGCGGCGCGGCGAAGCTGCGCGCCCCGGCCTACCGGCCCCGCCGCCTCGCCGTGGAGCTGGGCCGGGTCTTCAAGTCGACCGCCACCGGCGAGGCCGCCTACGCCGCGATCCTGGTCGCCGAGGAGGTCCTCGACGTCATGCAGCGCGACTGGATGCGTGACGAGCGGGTGGTGCCGTTCGTGCGCACGATCAACAACATCCACGTGGTCGAGGAGTCGCGGCACATGAAGTTCGCCCGCGAGGAGACCCGCGAGCGGCTCAAGGGTGCCGGGCCGCTGCGCCGCCAGTACAACGCGCTGGTCGTGTCCATCGCCGCCTACTTCATCGTGAGCAGCATGGTCAACCCGAAGGTGTACGCCAACGCGGGCCTGGACACCCGGCGTGCCCTGCGCGAGGCGAAGGCCAACGAGCACCACAAGGCGATGCTGCGCTCCAGCTGTGCCGGCCTGATGGAGTTCCTGAACTCCGCCGGGCTGCTGACCAGGGCCGCGGCCGTCTTCTACAAGCGCGCGAACCTCCTCTGAGACGTCATGGCCTTCGCGATCACCCAGACCTGCTGCACCGACGCGTCGTGTGTGGCGGTGTGCCCGGTCAACTGCATTCACCCGGCCCCGGACGAGCCGGACTTCGGGACCACCGAGATGCTCTACATCGACCCGCGCAGCTGCATCGACTGCGGCGCCTGCGCCGATGCGTGCCCGGTCGACGCGATCTTCCCGGTGGAGGGCCTCACCGAGTCGTTGCGGCCCTACGCCGGGATCAACGCCGGGTACTTCGACGCGGAACCGGTGGCCGCCGATCCGGCGCCGAACTTCCACGCGTGGGGTCCGCCGGTGTTCGACCGCGCCATCCCCAGCGACTTCCCGGCGCTGGACGTCGCGGTGGTCGGCACCGGGCCGGCCGGCATGTACGCGGTCGAGGACCTGTTGCTGCACACCAGTTCCCGCGTCACGCTGATCGACCGGCTGCCGGTCGCCGGCGGGCTGGTGCGCTACGGGGTGGCGCCCGACCACCCGTCCACCAAGAAGATCGGGGAGACCTTCGCCCGCTACCACCACCATCCCCGGCTGCGCCTGCGGCTCGGGGTCGAGGTGGGCCGTGACGTCACGGTGGACGAGCTGGCGCGCCGGCACGACGCCGTGATCTACGCGGTGGGCGCGTCCGCGGCGCGGCGCCTCGGGGTCGCGGGGGAGGATCTGCCCGGCAGCGTCGCGGCGACCACCGTGGTGGCCTGGTACAACGGGCACCCGGACGCCCCGCCGGATCCGGTCGACCTGTCGGCCGGCCGCGTCGTCGTGGTCGGTACCGGTAACGTCGCGCTGGACGTGGCGCGCATCCTGACCACGGACCCGCGGAAGCTGGCCGGTACGTCGATCTCGCCCGCCGCACTGGAGCGGCTGAGGTCGAGCCGCGTGCGCGAGGTGGTGCTGCTCGGCCGCCGCGGTCCGGAGTCCGCGGCCTACACCACGCCGGAACTGCTCGCGCTCACCCGGCACGAGGACATCGAGCTCGTGGTCGACGCGCACGACCCGCGGGTCACCGAGGCGATCGACACGGCGGAGCGGGCCGCGCTGCTGCGCGACCTCAAGCAGGAGACCGTCGACTGGGCCGCGCCGCCGCCGGAGTCCGGGAAGCGGCGCATCGTGCTGCGCTTCCACTCCGCGCCGGAGGAGATCCTGGGCCCGGACCGGGTGTCCGGGCTGCGGGTGTCCGGTGACGTCGTGATCCCCGCGGGTGCGGTGGTGCGCGCCGTGGGGTACCGGGGTACGCCCCTGCCCGGGCTGCCCTTCGACGAGGACAGCGGGACCGTTCCGCATGACGGCGGACGCGTGGCGCCCGGGACGTACGTGGTGGGCTGGGTCAAGCGGGGACCGTCCGGCGGGATCGGCGCGAACCGGGCGTGCGCGCACGAGACGGTGAGCAGCCTGCTCGACGACGCGATCGCCGGGCGGCTGCCCTCGAGCGGCCGCAAACCCGGGCTGCTGTCCCGTCTGGCGCGCCGCCCGCCGGCGCGCGCCGGGCACGAGCGGCGCTGACGCGGCGGCTCACCGCCGGGTCAGCCCAGTCGTTCCTCGAGCCGGACGTGCACGGTGTCGCCGGTGTCCTTGCCGATCGCCCGGCGCACACCGGCCCGCACCGGTAGTTTGTGCGTGCCGTCGCCGAGCGCCATGAACGAGCTGCGGAACGGGTGCCCGTCGATGGTGCCGCGGACCTTCACCAGCCCGCGGGTGCCGAAGTAGTCGGCGGAGCCCGGCATCACCACGTAGGTCCAGCCGCCCTTGGCGGGACTCTTCCGCAGGGTCGCGTCGAACTCCTTGTCCAGTGCCGGCATGGCGTCCTCCTCGCCCTCGGTTTCCCATTGTCACCGGAGACGTCGAAACCGGCGCCGGTGTTTCGACACCGGAACCCGGCCGGGGCGGGCGCCGTTGTGACGGCAGGGGTGGTGTGGATGGACCCGTACGCGGTGCTCGGCGTCCCCCGCGATGCGACGCCGGCTGAGATCGCCGCGGCCTACCGGCGGCTGGTGCGCGAACTGCACCCGGACGCGGCCGATCCCGACCCCGACCGGCTCGCCGAGGTGCTGGCCGCCTACCGTGCGCTGCGGGAGCGGCCCGTTCCGCCGGCACCGCCGCATCCACCCCGGCCGGTGCGGCGCCGGCCCTCGCCCGGGGAGCCGGACATCCGCGCCGGCCCGGTCCGCTGGGAGCGGTGGTGAATCGACCCTCCCGGTCGGCGGTTGACCGCATCCGGTTGAATGCGTGTGCAGCCGACATACTGGGGATTTATCGTGAAAAGAATTCGCCATCTGTTGATGGTGGTCCTGCTGGCGTGCGGGCTGCTGGCCGTGACCGCGCCCGTCCACGCCGAGGACCTCGCCGACCAGGCGCCGACCCCGTCGCTGGCGTGGGCCGGCTGCGGCGACGGTTTCCAGTGCGCCACCGCCCAGGTCCCGCTGGATTACCAGCACCCCCGTGGACGCACCATCGACCTGGCCCTGATCAAACTCGCCGCCGCCGATCCGGCGCGGCGGATCGGCACGCTGTTCGTCAACTTCGGCGGGCCCGGACCCTCCGGGGTGGAGCGGTTGCGCCTCCGGGCGAAGTGGCCGTGGCTGTTCTCCGACGAGCTGCGGGCCCGCTTCGACCTGGTGGCGTGGGACTCGCGGGGCGTCGGCGCCAGCACGGCCGTCCACTGCTTCGCCACCAAGCGGGAACAGCAGGACTTCTTCGCGGCGTTCCCCGCCATGCCCGGGGACCCCACCGGCGAGCCGGCCTTCTACAGCGCCTCCCGCGATCTCGCCGACCGGTGCCAGGCGCAGGCGGGCGACCTGCTGCCGCACACCTCGTCCGTGGACACCGCGCGTGACCTGGATCTGCTGCGCCGCGCGGTCGGGGACGCGAAGCTGACCTACCACGGCATCTCCTACGGCACCCACATCGGCGCGATCTACGCCAACCTGTTCCCGAACCGGGTGCGCGCCCTGGCGATGGACGGCTCGATGGACTTCCAGGGCAGCGCCGGCGGCCACGGCGACGCCGGCCGCACCCTGCCCGTCGACACCAGGCAGGACGTCGCCACCGGTATCGCCGAAACCTTCGAGCAGTTCCTGGGCCGGTGCGCGGCCGCCGGGCCGCGGTGCGCGTTCTCCTCGGGCGACGTGCACGCCAAGTGGGCCACCCTCGCCGAGCGCGTCCGGCGCGAGCCGGTCACCATCACCGTCGACGGGCAGCAGGTCACCTACGACTACTCCGCGCTGATCTCCGCCGCCTCGGATCTGTCCAAACCGGAGGATTGGCCGGCGCTGGCGCGGACGCTGCAGCAGCTCTACGACACACCGGGAAGCGCTTTCCGCGCGCGGTCGGACACCTACTCGAACAACAGCACGGAGGCGTTCAACGCGATCCAGTGCGCGGACAGCGTGGTCCCGCGGAACGAGGCGGTCTACAGCCGCCTCGCCGTCAGCGAGGACAAGCGGGTGCCGTATTTCGGCCGGATCGGCGTGTTCGACATGATGTCGTGCGCGTACTGGCCCCAGTCGGCGGTGCGCCCGTACACCGGGCCGTGGAACCGGCCGACCGCGAACCCGATCCTGGTGATCAACAGCCGGTTCGACCCGGCGACCCCGCTCGCCGGGGCGATCGACGGCCTGCACGAACTCGCCGACGCTCGGCTGCTGGTGGTCGAGGGCGCCGGGCACAGCACGATGTACGTGCACAGCACCTGTGCGGAAAAGGTCAAGCGCGAGTACCTGATCGCGGGCACGCTCCCGGCGCCGGGCGCGACCTGCGGGATCGACGGGGGGCCGTTCGGCTAGCGGCTCCCGCCTCGCCGGGATGTCGCTAGTATCGCGACATCGGTGTCGATCTCGCATGGGGGAAGCAGGCAGGAATGGCGAAGTCCCGGTTCGAGCAGTTCCCGATGGAAGGCGTCGACCTGGACCACCCGAACGTGGCCCGGGTGTACGACTACTACCTCGGCGGCAAGGCCAATTACGCGGTCGACCGGGTGTTCGCGGAGAAGGCTCTGGCGGCCTTCCCGTTCGTGCGGCCCGCGGCGAAGGCGAACCGGCTGTTCCTGCACCGCGCGGTGCGGTACCTGGTCAAGCAGGGGGTGCGGCAGTTCATCGACGTCGGGTCGGGCGTGCCCACCATGGGCAGCACCCACCAGGTTGCCGACGAGCTGGACGACACCACGCGCGTGGTCTACATCGACAACGAGCCGGTCGCGGTGGCGCATTCGCAGATGTTGCTGGAGAAGGGCGGCGACCCCGGCCGGCACGGTGTGATCCAGGCCGACCTGCGTGACCCGGACCTGCTGTGGCGCAAGGTCGCCGAGACCGGGGTCATAGACCTCACGCAGCCGGTGGCGCTGTTGCTGATCGCGGTCCTGCACGTCACCCAGCCCGGCCCGGACGGCACGGACGTCGGTCCGGCCGCGGTGGCGCGGTACCGGGAACTGCTCTCGCCCGGTTCGTACCTGGTGCTCTCGCACGGCACGGCGGACGGGGTGCCGGAGAGCCGCGCCCGGGAGATGGCCGAGTTCGGCAAGATGTACGACGCCACCGCGACACCGGTGATCTGGCGGCCGCGGGCGGAGATCGAGGCGCTGTTCGGCGATCTGGAGATGGTGGAGCCCGGCGCGACCTGGACGCCGCTGTGGCACCCGGAGGAGAACGGCGAACACGCTCCCGACGTCCAGTTCGCCGAGCCCAACGACTCGGTGGTGTGGGCCGGGGTGGCGCGCAAGCGCTGAGCCAGCACACGGGCCGGCAGCGGCGGCACCGGCTCGCGCGCTTCACCCGCCGCGGAGGACCCGCAGGGTCGCCGCGCCGAGGCGGAGGGCGCCGTCGTCGAGGGGCACGCACCGGACCCCGCCGTGGCCGCGAAGCCCGCGGAAAGCGCCGGGCGCGAGCGCCACGTCCATCCACGCACAGGGATGCGCCGGCCGGTGCGCCTGGAACCGGACCGGTCCGCCGCCGGAGTCGAGGCTGAACACCGCGCCCGCGGCGGTGCGCGTGTGGGCCAGGGCGTCGACCTCCGCCCCGCGCAGCACGATGTTGCGGCGGGTGCGCGCCGGGTCCGGCGCGGCGTCCAGGCGGAGGTCCCGGACGAGCGCGTCGAGTGCTTCGGCGGCGAACACGGTGACCGCGGCCTGCCGGTGCGCCGGACGGTTGAAGTAGCGATCCCCCACCAGGCCCAGACCGGCGCGCACGGCCACCTCGGCGCGCGCGACCGGGGCCGGGTCGGGGCGGGGCGGGGCCCGTCGGCCGGGCGGCTCTCGAAGGCGTGCACCGGGGAGACGACGAGCGCGACGATCTCGACACGCACCTGCGCTCGTACGCGGGGCTGTTCCTGTCCGCCGTGGGCAACGCGAGCCTGCGCGGCCAGATCACCGACGCCTTCCCGGCCTTCACCGGCACCCACGTCGCCATCGCATCGCCCTTCCCGCGCTGGTGTGGCTCCCGCTTGCTCGGCGAAATCTCGGCGTACTCGATACGCGCGGGCCGGGCGCTGGGTGCGCGCACGCGCCGACGCCACGACGAAGGGTGCAGTCGAACCTTCCCGCGGATCGGCGATGAGCGGTGATGCGCATCACGGCACCTGGACTGCGATCGGCTCAGCTTCTAGCTTAGGTAAGCCTTGCTTAAGTAAAGCGTTTGAAGGAGTCTCCCATGCCCCTCCGCCTTTCGCGCACCGGCAACCTCACGACTTACGCGCTCACCGTGTTCCGGCTTGTGGTCGGCCTGCTCTTCGCTTGTCACGGCGCAGCCTCTCTCTTCGGCATTTTCGGAGGCGCGGTTGGCACCAAGGGTGGCGCAGTCGCCATCGGCGTCTGGCCCTCCTGGTACGCGGCAGTGATCCAGCTCGTCTGCGGGGTGCTGGTGATGACCGGTCTGTTCACCCGCCTTGCGGCACTCATCGCGTCCGGATCCATGGCCTACGCGTACTTCGTCGTCCACCAGTCGAACGGCCTGCTGCCGCTGCAGAACAAGGGCGAAACCGCGGCGCTGTTCTGCTGGGTGTTCTTCCTGCTGGTGTTCACGGGTCCCGGCGCGTTCGCGCTCGACACGCTGCTGCGCCGTCGTGGCGCCCGCATCGAGGCAACTGCCGCCACGGCGTGAAGCCGCGCAACCGGTGCATGCGGTACCACATGGTTACCAGCAGCACGGAAAACCCGCGGGGGCCGGCGGGTTTCTGCTGTGCGGGCCGGGTGTGGCGGGACGGTCGTTGCGGTACCAAGACCGACAACCGGTCGGCCACGACCACGGTCGGCGCCCGCCCGCGGAGGGCGTCGACCGTGGCCCGGTGCTCCGGTGCAGCGGACCACCGGCTGGCCGGCAAGGAATTGGTGCGGGTCGACAACATCGCCGGCGAGCCGCTGCCGCGCGTGCCCGGAGAGCCGGAGTGGGAGCCGTTCTGACGACCGTCCCGCTGGAGGACGTCGAGCCGAGTCACGTCGTGGCCACCCGCGCCGGGGATCGCAGCCGGCTGGTGGCCGCGTTCCGGCGGATCGCCGAAGCGCTGCTCACCGGCTGACTCCGGCTGCTCTGCCCGGCTACGCCGGCTGCCGGCCGAGTTCGGGTCCGAGCTTGGTGGCGATGTTGGTGAGGGCCTGCACGTAGTCGTCGTGCTCGAAGGTGAACGGCAGCGCGAACGCGACCTCGTCGACCTCCAGGTCGGGTGCGAACAGCAGGCGCCGCGGGCCCTGTGGCGCCGCCGTAGGACGATCGCGGCGTCGACCAGGGCGCGTGGCGATGGGGCGTTGCCGAAGGGGACCGGCAGGAACGCCCCCGGCCGGTCCGAGGTGTGTGGCAGTCATGTCATCCCTTGAAGTAGTGGCCGTCTTCGAGGTCCGCGATCAGTCCCGGGTGCACGGGTTCCCAGCCCAGGTCACGCCGCGTGCGCTCGCTCGAGGCCGGCACATCCATCGCGAACACGGCGCCGACGAACCCGATCTGCTCGGACAGTTCGGCGGGCGTCGCGGCGGTCACCGGCACGCCGAGGTGCCGCCCGATCACCTCCGCGACGGCCCGCACCGGCACGGCCTCCTCGCCGATGCCGTGCAGGCGGGCTCCCGCCGCTGCCTTCTCCAGCGCCAGCCGGAACAGCCGGGCCGCGTCGAACCGGTGCACCGCCGGCCACCGCCCGGCCCCCGGGTGCCGGGAGACGCCCGCCCGGCGGGCGGCGGCGATCAGCTGCGGCACGAAACCCCGGTCGCCCTCGCCGTGCACGGACGGCGGCAGCCGCACCACCGACGCCCGCACCCCGCGCCCGGCGAACGCCAGCGCGACCTCCTCGTTCGGGAATCGGGGCGCGAACGTGCCCGGCGCCGGCACGGTCTCCTCGGTGACCAGCTCGCCCGGGGCCAGCCCGGCCGTGCCCGAGGCGATCACGAGCGGACGGCCGCTGCCGGCCAGCGCCTCGCCCAGGGCCCCGATCGCGCGCCGGTCGGTGTCCACCGCCGCGGTGAAGGCGGTGAAATCGTGGACGAAGGCGGTGTGGATCACGCCGTCCGCGCCGTCCGCACCGGCCCGCAAGCTGTCCAGGTCGTCGAGCGAGCCCCGGTGAACCGCGGCGCCGGCGGCGGTGAGCTGCGCCGCACTCCGATCCGAGCGAGCCAGTCCCACCACCTGGTGGCCCGCGCCGAGCAGCTCACGGACGACGGCGCTACCGATGAACCCGGTGGCGCCGGTGACGAACACACGCATGCGCACTCCTCGCGAATCCGGCCGGGATCCTTCCCCGGCCGCCGCTTCCACCGTGCTCGCGCACCGAGGGCGCAGTCCAAAGCTTGTTCCGGATCCGACGATACGATCCGGGCATCACCCCAGGTAGACTGTGTTCCATGGCGGAACACGCGGACCTCGACCTGCGGCTGGTCCGGTACTTCGCCGCGGTCGCCGAGCACCGGCACTTCGGCCGGGCCGCCGCCGCGCTGCACATCACCCAGCCGTCCTTGAGCCGGCAGATCCGCGCTCTCGAGCAGCAGCTGGGCGCCCGCCTGCTGGACCGCACCCCGCAGGGCACCCGGCTCACCGGAGCCGGCGAAGTCTTCCTGCCGCTGGCGAAGGACCTGCTGCGCGCGGCCGCCCGCGCCGCGGGGCGCACCCGGGCCGCCGCCAGGCCGGACCGGATCACCCTCGGCTACAGCGCGAACCTGATCATCACCCCGGCGGTGCGCGAGTTGCGCCACCGGCATCCGGGCGCCGAGGTGCGCACCCAGCACCTGGCGTGGAACGACGTGGCCGCCGCGCTGCTCGAGCACCGGGTGGACGCGGCCGTTGGCCGGATGCCGTTCGCCACCGACGGGCTGCACGTGACCGTCCTCCACGACGAGCCCCGGGTGCTCCTGGTGCCGCGGGACCACCGGCTGGCCGGCAAGGAGTCGGTGCGGGTCGACGACATCGCCGGCGAGCCGCTGCCGCGCGTGCCCGGCGAGCCGGAGTGGGAGGCGTTCTGGCGCATCGACCCGCGTCCGGACGGCAGCCGGGCGCCCGACGGCCCGGTGATCACGTCGATGGAGGACAAGCTCGAGCTGATCGCCGGCGGCGAGGCGATCGCGATCGTCCCTGGCGGTCACCGCCTCGAGAGCCTGCGTCCCGATCTGACGACCGTCCCGCTGGAGGACGTCGAGCCGAGCCACGTCGTGCTGGCGACCCGCGCCGGGGATCGCAGCCGGCTGGTGGCCGCGTTCCGGCGGATCGCCGAAGCGCTGCTCACCGGCTGAGTCCGGCTGCTCTGCCCGGCTACGCCGGCTGCCGGCCGAGTTCGGGTCCGAGCTTGGTGGCGATGTCGGTGAGGATCTGCACGTAGTCGTCGTGCTCGAAGGTGAACGGCAGCGCGAACGCGACCTCGTCGACCTCGCGGAAGGCGGGATCGGCGTGCAGCCGGCCGGCGATCTCGGCGGACGTGCCGACCAGGTCGGGTGCGAACAGCAGGCGCCGCGGGCCCTGTGGCGCCGCCGTGCGGGGCGTGCGTTTCGCCGCGTACTCGGTGTACTTCGCGCGCTGGGCGGGGGTGGCGGAATCGGTGGGGATGACGACCAGGCCCTGCGAGACCCGGGCGCGGTCGCCGTCGGGGTGGTGCGCGCGGAACTCCCGGACGAGGGACAGCTGGATGTCGGCGAAACCGGCCGGCTCCTCGGCCTTGACGACGTTGCTGGTGAGGAAGTTCAGGCCGTTCTCACCCGCCCACCGCGCCGAGCGGAGGCTGCCGCCGCCGTACCAGAGGCGGCCGGCCAGCCCGGGGGAGTGCGGCTGCACGCGGTCGGAGTAGACCTCGAAGCCCTCGGTGCCGCGGAAGGTGGTGACGGGTTCGCCGCGCACCGCGTCGAGCAGGCGGCGCACCCGCCGGTAGCCGAAGTCCTCGGCGTCGGCGGTGTCCGGGTAGAGGGCGTGCTTGACGTCCTCCCAGTGGGTGGGCGGGCCGGCGGACAGACCGGGGTTGAGGCGGCCGCCGGAGAGGATGTCGACGGTCGCCAGGTCCTCGGCCAGGCGCAGCGGGTTCTCCCACCCCATCGGGATGACGGCGGTACCCAGCGCGATGCGGCGCGTGCGCTGCGAGGCGGCGGCGAGTACCGCCACCGGCGAGGAGATGCCGTGCTGCAGGTGCCGGTGCCGTACCCAGGCGCTGTCGAACCCGAGCTGCTCGCCCAGCTCGATGACCTCCAGGGTGGACTCGTGGCCCGCGCGCGGGTCGGTCTCGTCGAACAGGCCGATGGTGAGGAAGCCCAGCTTGCGCAGGGGCTGCGAGGGCAGTGGCACGTCGTCCTCCCGGGGTCCGTGCGCCCGATTCTGGCAGCGCGGCCCGCGTGGACGGCGAGCTTCCCACAAGGTGGTCGCCGTGGGCGGCGGGCTCCGCCCACGGCAGCGGGTTCAGCGGGCGCCGACGACGTCCGGCACCGGTGCCGCCGGCGCGGGTGCCGGCGGCAGCTCGGCATCGAAGCGGGTGAACTCGAACCGGACGTCGCTGCGGTCCGGGCCGCACGGCGTGGCCGTGATGACGCCCGCCGTCTCGACCGCGGACAGCTGCGCCAGCAGGCGCGCCAGCCGGTCGGGAGCCGCGGGGGCCTCCTGGTCGGTCTGCACCACGGTGCGGTGCAGCGGCCCGTTGTCCATCGGGACCGGCAGCGCCACCGTCAGCAGCCAGCGCCCGGGCTTGCCGGACAGCGAGGGGGTGCGGTGGTTGGCGATCCCGACGACCTGATCGGCCCGGACCAGCCCGTCGCCCAGCGTGCGGATCCAGACGTTCTCCAGAGCCATCCCTCAAGCCTCCAGTTCGGTTTCCGTCGGATCGGTCGGCTCGCCCAGCCGGCGCCGGAGTTCCGCGTTCTCGGCGCGCGTCTCGGCCAGCTGGTCCTCCAGCCGGACGATCCGCTCCGCCGCGGCGAGGGTCATCCCGTCGTCGAACAGCTCGCGGAGCCGCGCGGCCAGCCGCAGCTGGCGGCGCGAGTAGCGGCGGTGGCCGCCGGACGAGCGGTGGGGCTGGACGACGTCGGCGGCATCGAGGCTGCGCAGGAACGCCGGCTGCACGTCCAGCGCGTCCGCCGCCTGCCCCATGGTCCAGGCGGGGTAGTCCTCGTCCTCCAGCTTGTCTATAGCCACGTCTCGATTCTATCTGTTGCACCTGCTTGACTCAATCTATAGTCGAAACTATAGATATTTGCGGGAGGTGAATGCAGGTGTTCCCGGTTCTCGACCCGCAGAGCAAACCGGCGCGGGGCCTGCGCCGGTACGTCGGGCTGATCGAGGAACTGCTCGGACTGAGCGGGCAGGGTTCCTGCGTGCAACTGGACGCGCCGCTGAGCGCGTACCTCGCGATCGACGGGCACGTGCCCGCGTTCCCCGAGCGGGACGTGGCCCTGCTGTGGGACGAGCGGTACGGCTGGGCCGTGGCGGTGGAGGCCCGCTGCGGTGAGGACCTGCTGGTGCTCGGCTACCTGGGCGGCCCGGTGTTACCGGCGCCGCGCGTGGTGGCGCGGTACGTGCGGCGCGTGCTGGACGGCGGCCCGGCGGGCAGCCCGGAGCCGGAGGTGGTCCCGGCGCCGGATCTGCACGACGAGCTGGCGGCGTACGCGCCCGCCGCCGACGTGTTGCTGGCGGTGGGCTGACGCGCGACGCGCACGGCCCGGCGCTTTCACGCCGGTGCGCCCGCCGCTGGACGCGCGTCAATCCGCGTCCTTGAGCGCGTCGTCCAGTGACGGATGGACGTCCAGCAACTCCCGCAGATCGGTGAACGCCGGGGCGCGGCGCACGGCCGGCCCGGCCACCACGCGCAGCCGGGCCGGGGCGGCCTCGCGGTGGGTGGTGGCCAGCAGGCCCAGCCCGCTGGAGCTGACGAACCGCAGTTCCGACAGGTCCAGCACGAGCAGCCGCGGCCGGTCCACCAGCGCGAGCCGGATCAGGCGGCGCAGCTTGGGCAGCGTCGCGAGGTCGAGCTCGCCGGTCGCGGTGAGCACGACGTCCGGACCGCGGTGCTCCGCGGACACGGTCATCGTGCGCGCCGGCGCGGCCAGTCCGGGATCGTCGCTGGGTGGTGCCATCCGCCCATCATGCCCACGGAGCCCGGATTCGGCAGCGGAGTCGTGACACCGCCGGACGACCCCTTGTGGGGCGGGTTTGCCGTGGGGTCACCGGGGTATCGGCGCAGCGGGAGTGTCTTCCTTGCGGGACAACAGGAACAGCGCGGTCACCGCGACCAGGCACACTCCGGCGGCGACGGCGAACGTAGCGAACAGCGCACGCGCACCGCCCGTGCCGATCGCGATTCCGCCCAACGTGGGACCGAAGAACGCGCCCACGAACGAGGTTCCGTTGGACCAGCCGAGTGCCGCGGCCCGGGCGGGCGCCGGGAACACCGTGGATGTCGTGGTGTGCACCAGGTTCATCGTCGAGTGACCGCCGATGCCCATCAGCGCGATGCACAGCGCGGCGGTCACCGCACCGGTGGGCAGCGTGAGCATCCCGGCCAGGCCCGCGATCGTGCACGTGCCGGTCACGACGGCGATCCGCGCGCTGCCGCGGCGGTCGGCGGCCCACGCCGTCCCGAACGAGCCGAGCACGGCCGCGCCGGTCAGCGCGAACGTGAACAGCAGTGCGCCGCGCAGCGAGAACCCGAGGTCGATCATCGCCTGCGCCGCCCACACGTTGAGCCCCTGCCAGGCGATCATGTTCGCGATGACCGCCCCGGCGACCGCGAGCGTGATCCACTTGCCGCGCCCGGCGACCAGGACGGCGAGCTTGCGGCGGCCGCTCCACGCCGGTTCCGCCGCCGCCCGCGCCGGGTCGGCCGGGATCCGCAGCGGTGCGAGGACGGCGAAGATCAGCACGCTGAGCGCGGTACCGACGACGAACATCGCGCGCCAGCCGAACGCGGGCAGCACCGGGATCGCCAGCAGCGCGGCGACGACCCCGCCGAGCGGGATCCCGGCCATGGTGATGGTCACGACCAGCGACGCGCGCCGGGCGGGCGCCTGGTCACGGGCGATGGTCATCGCGGTGGTCAGGGCCGCGCCGACGCCGAGGCCGTTGAGCAGCCGGGCGAACCCCAGCAGCGTGCCGTTCGTCGCGACGGCGAAGGCCAGCGCGCCGAGGCCGAAGACCGCGATGCCGGTGGCGAGGGTGCTCTTGGCGCTGGTGCGGTCGGCGAGCACGGGGGCCAGCAGCGCGCCCAGTACCGCGCCGAGGTAGACGACGCCGCCGATCAGCCCGGTCTGGTCGGCGGTGAGGCCCAGGGAGGGGTCGGCCAGCAGCAGCGGCACCACCGAGCCGTAGACGATGAGGTTGTACCCCTCGATGACGGTGACGATCATGCAGACGGCGACGACGACGTGCCGTGGTGCCGCGGGCGCCCCGGTGCGGGGCGGGTTGGCCAGCTCCATTGGTGTCCCTCCGGCGGGTGGTGGCGGTCTCAGGGTGCGGGGGTGGCCGGTCCCGCAGAACCGGTCCGTCCCGGTTCCCGGGACAGCAGGCACGCCCGGCGCAGGTCCAGGGCCGCGGCCACGTCGATCTCCGCGTTCACCCGCTGCAACCCCCGCACCACGGCCGCGAACTTCGCGGCGAACGCGTGGCTCGGCATCACCACCGCGACCGCCTGCCACGTCCCGCCCGGGCCGGGGCGGGTGGTGGCCACCGCGGAAATCCCCTGATCGTGTTCCTCCAGGTCCACTGCCACGCCGGTCCGGCGCACGGCCACCAGTTCGGTGAGCAGGACGTCCCGGTCGGTGATCGTCGCCGGGGTGAACCGGTCCAGGCGCGGCGGCAGCAGCTCCGTCACCCGCGCGTCCGGCAGCCGGGCCAGCAGCGCCTTGCCGATGCAGCTGGCGTGCAGCGAGAAGCTCTTGCCGACCTGGGTGACGCCACGCAGCCGCGCCGGAGCGGCGATCTGGTCGACCACCACGACCTCGCGCCCGCTGAACACGGCGAGCTCGACCCGCTCGTGCAGCTCGCGGGCGAGCGCGACCAGGTCGGGCCGGGTCGCGGCGAGCAGCCGCAGGTGGCTGTTCATGCCGAACTTCAGCAGCGCCGGCCCGAGCACGTACCCGGACTGGTCCGGCTCGTGCGCGCGCACCACGTACAGCTCGCGTTCCAGGCACTGCAGCACCCGGTGCACCGTGGACCGCGGCAGCCCGGTGCGGACCGCCAGCTCGGTGACGGTCAGCCCGTGCCGGCTTTCCGCGAGGGTGTCCAGCACCAGCGTGACCCGCGCGAGATCGGCCATCTCAGCGGGTCCGGGTCGCGGTCAGCGAGCGGATGCGCCACCCACCCTCGGCGTCGGGCAGCGCGTCTTCGCCCAGGGTGGTGAGTCCGGGATCGGGGTGGAGCACCCGGCGAGTGTAGTGAGCCGACCACGGTCCGCGACCGCGCGCCTGCACGATCAGGCTGCCCACGTCGTGCCGGTGCGGCGCCGGGCCGTCGCGCTCACCCGTTCCGGTCCTGCCAGGCACGGACGTACGCGCGCCCGTAGTCGTTGCCGTGCGGGGTGCGCAGCACGGTGTGGATGTGGAACGGTTTGGGCGTGTCGTAGTCGAGGAACACGCCGCAGTGGTGGTCCAGCTCGGCGATCACCACCGGGGACTGGATGCGGTAGTAGAACACGTCCCCCGGCTGGTACCCGCCGATCCAGCAGAACCACATCCGGTCCAGGTGCTCGCGCACCTCGCGCATCCGGGCGGCGCGCGGCCCGGCGGGCAGCAGCGACACGAACGACCCGACGATCGCCAGCGCGGTCTCCCGCGCCGCGGGCGGCATCGCGGCGACCCGGACGCCCTCGGCCGGGATGACCCGGTTGTCCTGGAAGGCGCCGGCGAGGTGCCGCTCGTCGCCCGGGTGCACCCGGCCGGGCGGCATCGCCGGATCCACCATCTGCTCGTACACCACGGCCGCGCGCCGCTGGTCCGCCGGCAGCGCCGCCATCAGCTCGGTGCCCAGGCGGATCCGGTCGGTGCAGGCGGTGGTGCCCGCGTGCGGGCCCTCGTCGATCTCGTTCGGCTCGGCACCGAGGAACACCGGGCTGACCACCATCCGTCCCGCCACGACCAGGCAGTTGACCGCGCAGTGGTGCCCGAACAGCTGCCAGCCCCACGGCCGCACCGGGTGCGGCTCGCCGTAGAGGGCGATGTGGTAGCTGAACTCGTTGAGGATGCTCGCCAGGCCGACGACCTCGCCGAGGAACCCGTTGATCCGCATCACGTCGCGCACCAGCTGGAAGCCTTCGGGTGACAGCGAGGCCCGCACCAGCTCCAGCGCGGCCCGCTGCACCTCCGGCGGCTGGAATTCCAGCCGGACGCCGGTGTCGAACTGCAGGAATTCCGGGTTGGCCCAGGTCTGCCACTCGACCGCGTCCACCGCGTACCGCAGTTTGCCGCGGCCCTCCTCGTCCAGGGCCGACACCAGGGTGCGGGCGGCGGCGATCATCGCCTCGACGGGCGCCTCTTCGCCCGGCGGGGCCGGCTCGAACGCGTGGACCCCGGGGTGCAGGGTGCCGTCCTCGGTGACACCGCGGAACTGCTGTAGTTGCAGCGGCCGCCAGCCGCGGATCAGGCCGCCGGTGAACGGGCCGGTCTTCGCGGCCTCGGCGTAGGCGTAGGCGTCCATGCCCTTGATGCTCGTGATGCGCGGGGAGTCCGGCGGGAACAGGTAGCGGCGGAATTCAGCGGGAGACATCGGCGGCTCCTCAGTCGGTGGTGTGGTGCCGGGCGACGGCGGCGCGCACGGCCGCCTCGTCGCCGGCGGCGATGGCGTCGACCAGGTCGGCGTGGACCTGCAAGCGGCGGGCGCGGTAGGACCCGTCGGCGGGGCCGGACAGGTTCGGTTCGGTGGTGGACAGGTGCCCGAGCGTGCCCAGGTAGACCGCGCGGGCCATCGCGTTCGGGCACAGCGCCGCGATCTCCTCGTGCAGCGCCCAGTTCGCCCGCACGAACTCGCCCCAGGACCCGGCGGCGGCCATCGCGTCCAGCCGGGACCGCAGGCGCGGGACGTCCGCGGCGGTGCGGCAGCGCGCGGCGCCGACGTCGATCAGCTCCTCCAGGTGGTTGCGCAGCTCGATCGCGTCCGCGACCGCGGACGGTTCCTCGCGCACCGCGAGCAGGGTGCGCCGCATCCGCACCACCGGGCCGGCCTCGGCGGCGAACAGACCGCCGCCGCGGCCGGGCTTGATCGCGAGCACACCGCGGTCGCGCAGCAGCCGGATGGCCTCGCTCACGGTCGCCCTGGCCAGCCCGGACTCCCGGCGGATGTCCTCGATGGTGCCGACCGGCTCGCCCGGTGCGAGGGTGCGGATGCGCTCCTCGAGCAGGGCGGCGAGCTGTTCGGCGCGGGTGCGCCCGCCGGTGGACAGGCCCGTCAGCTTCGTCATAGTGCTATTCAAGCATAAAAGTTCTAACCTTTAGGAGCTTTTGGCGCGAAGGAGCAGTGGATGCGGATCGTGGGAGTGGCGGACGGCGGCGGAATCACCGTGGGCAGCCTCGCCGGGGACGGGTCGGTGACCCTGATCGCCGGGCTCGAGGAGTTCTGGGCCGCTCCGGCGGGCTGGCTGGCCCGGCCACCGGCCGGGGAGCGGGTGCCGAAACCGCGGCTGGTGCCGCCGGTGCTGCCCGGGGCGCGGGTGATCTGCATCGGGCTGAACTACCGCGAGCACGCCGAGGAGGGCTCCTACCGCGACGCCGGGCTGCCCGAGCACCCGACGCTGTTCGCGCGCTGGACGCAGTCGCTGACGGTGGGCGGCGCGCCGATCCCGGTGCCGCGCGACGAGGAGGGCCTGGACTGGGAGGGCGAGATCGTGGCGTGGGTGGGCCGCTCGCTGGCCGACGCCGACCCGGAGACCGCGCTCGCCGCCGTGGTCGGGTACTCGACGTTCAACGACGTCACCGCCCGCCGCGCGCAGAAGCTGACCTCGCAGTGGATCCTCGGCAAGAACGCCGACTCCTCCGGTCCGCTCGGCCCGATGGTCCCCGCCGCCGAGGTCGGCGACCTGCGCGACGGCCTGCGGGTCCGCACCCGCGTCAACGGCGAGATCGTGCAGGACGGCAACACCACCGACATGGTCTACCCCGTCGGCGAGACGCTGGCGCACATCTCGCGCACGTTCACCCTCCGGCCCGGCGACCTGCTCGCCACCGGCACGCCCGCCGGGGTCGGGTACGCCCGCACCCCGCAGTGGCTGCTCCAGCCGGGTGACGTGGTCGAGGTCGAGGTGGACCGGCTCGGTGTCCTGCGCAACCCGATCGTGGGGCCCGGGCACCGGCTGCTGTCCCGGGAACCGGGACAGCAGGGGGCCGCCTGACCGCTGCCCGCGCCTATCTTCCCCCGGTCAGGCAAACCAGGACCGGGAGGTCGTCGTGGACTTCGACGTCGCAGTCGTCGGGTACGGGCCGGTGGGCAAGCTCCTGGCGATCCAGCTGGGCCGGCGCGGGCACCGGGTGGTGGTCCTCGACCGCAACGAGGCCGACTACCCGTTGCCCCGCGCCGTGACCCACTGCTCGGACGTCGCCCGCATCCTGCAGTCGGTGGGGCTGCCCCCGTCGGCGATCCCGGACATCACCGAGCCCTACGACGACCTGTACGTGTGGCGCAACGGCGACGGCGAGACGCTGGTCGAGGTGGACTGGAGCGGGCGCGGCGAATCCGGCTGGTACAACACGTACTTCTTCAGCCAGCCCGCGCTGGAGGCGCGGCTCGACGCGATCGCCCGCGGCCTGCCGTCGGTGCGGGTGCTGCGCGGGTGGGAGGCGACCGGCCTCGACGCCGCGGCGGGGACGGTGACGGCCCGGCGGGGCTCCGAGCGGACGACCCTGGCCGCGTCCTGGATCGTCGGCGCCGACGGCGCGAACAGCCGCGTCCGGCAGTGGGCCGGTGCCGGCTGGCACGACGAGGGCTACTTCCACGACTGGCTGGTGGTCGACGTCAAACCCGGGCCGGAACTGGTCTTCCCGCACATCGCCGGCCAGTCCTGCGACGTGCAGCGGCCCGCCACCATGGTGCCGGGCGGTCCGGGACGGCGGCGCTGGGAATTCATGCGGCTGCCGCACGAGTCCACGGCGGACCTCGACCGTACGGCGAAGGCCTGGGAGCTGCTCGCGCCGCACGGCGTCACCCCGGACAACGCCGAACTGGAACGGCATTCCACGTACACGTTCCAGGCGGGCTGGGCGCGGCAGTGGCGCGCAGGCCGGGTGCTGCTCGCGGGCGACGCCGCGCACCTGATGCCGCCGTTCGCCGGGCAGGGGCTCGGCGCGGGCGTGCGGGACGTGATGAACCTGAGCTGGAAACTGGATCTGGTGCTGCGCGGGCTCGCCCGGCCGGAGCTGCTGGACACCTACGGCAGTGAACGGTCGCACCACGTGCAGGCGTTCGTGCGGTTCTCGGTGGAGCTGGGCAAGGTCATCTGCATCACCGACCCGGCCGAGGCCGCGGAACGGGACCGCAGGCTGATCGCCGAGCGGGCCGCGGGCGGGAAGCCGCCGGCGCCGCCGCGACCGGGGCTCGGCCCGGGCGTGCACGCCGGTGCGGCGGGTGGGCGCCTGGCCGTGCAGGGCCGGGTGTCGGCCGGCGGGGTGACCGGCCGGTTCGACGACGTCTTCGGCGGGCCCGGCGCCCTGATCGCCCGCGACTCGCGCGCGCTGGCCGGGCCGGACCTGACGGCGCTGGGCATTTCCCCGGTCGCGCTGGACGAGGTGGCCGATGTGGACGGCACCTACACCCGCTGGCTGTCCGAACTGGACGCTCCCGCGGTCCTGGTGCGGCCCGACTTCCACGTGTTCGGCGCGGGCGATCCGGCGTGGCTGGCGGCGCAGTTCGTGGCGGCGGTCCAGGGGCAGCGCGACGCCGCGCCGCGCGCGGTGCCGGTGGCCCGGCAGTGAAATGCCCCGCCGCGGGCCGCGGCGGGGCCAGGAAGAGATCGCGGATGTGTCAGGGAAATGTCGTGCGCGGTGTCCCTCCTTTCCTCGATCGCCAGGGTCATCGCGCTCCCGGAGGTGAGCGCTGATGCCGCCACAGCTGCACCCGCGCCCGGCCGCGTGGGCGGCCGGCCGGCGGGGGGAGTGGGCACGGTGGGCGGCGCGGGCGCTCGTCCGCGGGCTCGGCGCCGTCGCCGAAACTGGCGTCGATGATCGCGGCGAACTCCTCGTGCAGCAAGTCCGGGTCCGCGCACACCAGGTCGGCGAACTCGAGCTCGTCCAGCACCGTGTCCGGCATCGCGACTCACTCCCGTGGAAGCTCCGCGTCCACACCGCTGATGTCATATGTGTAGCGCGCACTGTAGATTCAGTCAAGCATCTGATGGAGAAATCGTGAGTTGACCGGTTTCGGCGCGACCACCACCGCAGCCGAGGTCCTGCGGGGCATCGACCTGACCGGCAGGCTGGCGGTCGTCACGGGCGGCTACTCCGGCCTCGGCCTGGAAACCACCCGTGCACTGGCGAACGCGGGGGCGCACGTCGTCGTCCCGGGCCGCCGGCCGGACGCGGCCCGAGCGGCGCTCGGCGGCCTCCGCCGAGGTGGACGAGCTGGACCTCGGGGACCTCGGCAGCGTCCGGGCGTTCGCCGAGCGGTTCCTGTCCTCCGGGCGGCGCATCGACATCCTGATCGGCAGCGCCGCGATCATGGCCTGCCCGGAAACCCGCGTCGGCCCCGGCTGGGAGGCGCAGTTCGCCACCAACCACCTCGGGCACTTCGCGCTGGTGAACCGCCTGTGGCCGGCGATCGCCCCCGGCGCGCGGGTGGTCTCGGTGTCCTCGCGCGGGCACCACTTCTCCGGCATCCGCTGGGACGACCTGTGGTTCGGTCGCGGCTACGACAAGTGGCAGGCCTACGGGCAGGCCAAGACCGCCAACGCGTTGTTCGCGGTGCGCCTGGACGAGCTGGCGGAACCGTCCGGGGTGCAGGCGTTCTCCGTGCACCCGGGCAGCATCCTGACCCCGCTGCAGCGGCACATCCCGCTCGCGGAGCAGATCGCCAACGGCTGGGTCGACGAGCACGGCAACCCGGCCGGTGACGGGTTCATGACACCCGGGCAGGGCGCGGCCACGCAGGTCTGGGCCGCGACGGCCCCGCAGCTCGCCGGGATGGGCGGGGTGTACTGCGAAGACTGCGACATCGCCGAGCCGGCCTCCGGCGAGCCCGTGCCGTCCGGGCCCGGGCGGCCCGGCTTGTTCCAGGGCGTGCGCGACTGGGCCACCGACCCGGAGCAGGCGGAGCGGTTGTGGGCGCTGTCGGCGGAGCTGACCGGGGTGAACGCGTTCTGACGCGCGCCGGCCCGGCCACCCCGGACGGCGGCCGGGCCCGCACCCACGGGTCAGGACAGGTGGTGCACCTCCTGCAGCCCGTACACCGGCGTCGGGATCCCCTCGTAGCGCGCCTTCAATTGCAGCGCCAGGTACAGCGAGTAGTGCCGCGACTGGTGCAGGTTCCCGCCGTGGAACCACAACCCCGGCTGCTGGGTCGGTTTCCACATGTTCCGCTGCTCGCCCTCCCACGGCCCGGGGTCCTTCGTGGTCCCCGAGCCCAGCCCCCAGACCTTGCCGACCCGGTCGGCCATTTCCTGGCCGGCGAGATCGGCGACCCACCCGTTCATCGACCCGTACCCCGTCGCGTACACCACCAGGTCCGCCGTCAGCTCGGTGCCGTCCGCCAGCACCACGGCGTCCCGGGTCAGGTGGTCGACCTGGCCCTGCACCAGCTTGATCTTGCCGTCGGCGACGAGTTCGGAGGCGCCGACGTCGATGTAGTAGCCGGAGCCGCGCCGCAGGTACTTCATGAACAGGCCGGACCCGTCGTCACCCCAGTCGTGCCGGAACCCGGCCCGCTCCAGGCGCTCGTAGAAGTCCGCGTCCCGCTGCTTGATCTTCTCGTACACCGGGATCTGGAACTCGTGCATGATCCGGTAGGGCAGCGACGCGAACACCATGTCCGCCTTGTCGGTGCTCATCCCGGCGGCCACCGCGCGCTCGGAGTACAGGTCGCCCAGACCGATCTCCATCAGCGAATCCGACTTCACCACGTGCGTCGAGGACCGCTGCACCATCGTCACGTCCGCGCCGTGCTCCCACAGTGCCGCGCAGATGTCGTGCGCCGAGTTGTTCGAGCCGATCACCACGGCCTTGCGGCCCGCGTAGGCATCGGGCCCGGGGTGCTGCGAGGAGTGGTGCTGATCGCCTTCGAAGACGTCCATGCCGGGGAACGCGGGGATGTTCGGCTTGCCCGACATGCCCGTGGCGAACACGAGCTGTTCCGGTGTCAGGACCACGGTGTCGCCGTCCCGGTCGACGGTGACGGTCCACCGCCCGGTGTGCTCGTCGTGGGACGCCGAGCGGACCTCCGACCGGGTCCAGTACGGCACGTCCATCACCCGGGTGTACATCTCCAGCCAGTCGGCGATCTTGTCCTTCGGCGCGAACACCGGCCAGTTCTCCGGGAACGGCAGGTACGGCAGGTGGTCGTACCAGACCGGGTCGTGCAGGCACAGGCTCTTGTACCGCTTGCGCCACTGGTCGCCGGGACGGTCGTGGCGGTCCAGCACCAGCGCGGGCACCCCCAGCTGCCGCAGCCGCGCACCGAGCGCGATGCCGCCCTGCCCGCCGCCGATCACCACCACGTACGGCTGGCGTTCGTAGCCGAGTTCCTTCTTCTCCAGCTCGCGTTCCTCGGCCCACGACCGGCGTCCCCGGACAATGCCGTGGCGTACCCCTTTCGAGCGACGTTCGCGCTGCGGTTCCTCGAAGCCCTTGAGCTCGCGCAGGCTGGTCAGGAACGTCCAGGCGCCCTCGTCCGTGAGACGCAGGTGGCCCTTGCCGCGCCCGGTCGCGGTCTCGAACTCCAGCCACGCCTCGGTGACCCCGTCGGCCTCGGTGGGCGTCTCGGTGGTGCGGAAACCCGACGGATCGGCGCTGTCCAGGCAGGCCGACAGCAGGCCGGCGACGCCTTCGCGGCCCTCCACCGTCTTGATGTTCCAGGTGAAGGCCACCAGGTCGCGCCAGAAACTGCTCACCGCGAACATCCCGGCCGCCGCTGCGACGTCGCGTGCCGCCAGCGCGGCCTCGAACCGCGCCAGCCAGGCGTCGACGCGCGCCTGCGGCGAACGGGCCGGCGCCTCCCGGCCGATCGTCTGAGTCATCGCCACTCCTCGTCCTCGCCGTTGGGGATGTAACACCGATCACACCCGCCGCCCGCGCGGGTGGCAACGGTTGCAGCGAATTGCACGCCTTGGCGGCGCGTGCCGGGGCACTTATGCTCGATCGTCGACGCACTGGTGCGGAGGTGGCCCGTGAGCGTGCCCGGCGCAGTCCCGCCCGGCTGCAGCCTGCCCGCCTACGCCCGCGATCTGATCCGCATGCACGACGCGGTCATCGCCGGTGGCCGCCCGCCGCTGCGGCCCCGCGACGTGGTGTTCCGGTCCTGGGAGCGGGTGCTCGGGCTCGGGCTGAAGGCGGACGGGCTCAACGCCCGCGACTGGCTGGGCGAGGACGAGCTGGCCCGGCGGCGGGAGAACTCCCCGTTGCGGGACGCGGTCGGCGATCTCAAGCAGGTGCTCGGCGCGATGCCGCACGTGCTGCTGGTCGTCACCGACGCCGACGGCGTGATCCTGTGGCGCGAGGGCACCCCGGCGGTGCGCCGCCGAGCCGACGACCTCGGGTTCTTCGAGGGCGCCGAATGGACGGAGGAGCGGGTCGGCACGAACGCGATCGGCACCGCCCTGGCCGAGGCGGCGCCGGTCGAACTGCTCGCCGGTGAGCACTTCGAGCAGGACCAGCACCCCTGGTACTGCACGGCTTCCCCGGTGCACGACCCGCGCACCGGCGAGCTGGCCGGTGTGATCGACGTGAGCGGCCCGGCGCTGACGCTGCACCCGGCGATCGGGGCGCTGGTGGAAACCGGGCGCCGGCTCGCCGAGTCGCAGATCCGGCACGGCCACCAGCGGCGGCTGGACCGGCTGCGCCGGCTGGGCGAACCGCTGCTGGCCACCGGTCCCGCGCTGCTGGTCGACGACGACGGCTGGGTGGCGGCCGCCAGCGGCGTCTCCGTGCGCGACCGCATCACCGCCCCCGCCCCGGGCGAGCCGATCGCGGTGCCCGGGCTGGGCGCGTGCCTGCCGGAGCGGCTGGCCGACGGCTGGCTGATCCGGCCCGCCGGCCCGGACCGCCGGGTGTCGCTGGAGCTCGACCTGACCCGCACGCCACTGCTCGTCCTGCAGGGCGGCGACACCGGCTGGCGCCGCACGGTGACCCGCCGCCACGCCGAGATCCTCGCGCTGCTGCACCGCGCCGGACCGGCCGGGCTGTCGGCGGAGGCGCTGAGCCGCGCGCTGTACGGCGACGCCGAGCACGTCGTCACGGTGCGCGCCGAGGTGTCCCGCCTGCGGCGGCTGCTGGGCGCGCTGGTGGACACCCGCCCCTACCGGCTGGCCGACGGCGTGCGGATGACCGTGCGCTGAGCCCGGCGCCGTGCGGGATGTCCTCCGGCCGGCCGCCCGTTCGTCGGCACACCGACACCACTCACGGCAGAGGAGGCCGGCATGGGAACAGTGCACTCGGCGACGTCCGCGGACGGGACGACGATCGCCTACGAACGGGAGGGCAGCGGGCCCCTCGTGGTGTTCCTCGGCGGTGCGTTCAACGACCGGACGGCGTGCGCGCCGGTGGCGGAGGCGTTGCGGGACCGGTACACGGTCGTGTGCGTCGACCGGCGCGGGCGCGGGGACAGCGGGGACGCCCTCCGCGTGGCCGCGGACTACCGGATCGAGCGCGAGGTCGAGGACCTGGACGCGGTGATCGCCGCCGAGGGCGGGCCGGCCGCGGTGTTCGGATTCTCCTCCGGCGGCATCCTCGCCCTGCACGCCGCCGTGAGCGGATCGGCGATCACGCGGATCGCGCTGTACGAGCCACCGTTCGCGCTCGGCGGGCTGGCGGGCTCCGCCAAGGACCTGTCCGGCAAGCTCGCCGCGCTCGTGGACGAGGGCCGGCGCGGGGACGCGGTGGCGACGATGCAGATCGAGGGCATCGGGCTGCCGCGCGAGGTGGTCGAGCAGGTCCGCCGCTCACCGCTGTGGCCGCAGCTGGAGGCGGTCGCGCAGACCGTCGTCTACGACGCGACGCTCACCGCCGCACCCAACCTGCCGACGCCCGCCATGCGCGCCCTGGACCTCGACGTCCTCGTCCTCAGCGGCAGCGACACCTGGCCCGGGCTGCGCGAGGCCGCGCAGGCGCTCCCGGACCACCTCGCCCGGGCCACCTACGCGGAGGTGCCGGGCGGCGCCGGGCACGGCATCCCGGCGGAGGCGACGGCGAAGGCGCTCGACGAGTTCCTCGGCGGAAAATGAGGCGCACCGCATCCCGGCGTCGCGCTACGGTCCGGCCGTGGACGACGGCTACTTCGGCGAGGACGTCGCCGGGACCTACGACGAGTCGACGGCGGCCGAGTTCGCGCCCGGCGTGGTGGAACCGGCCGTCGCGTTCCTGACCCGGCTGGCCGGGGACGGCGCGGCACTGGAACTGGGCATCGGGACCGGCCGGATCGCGCTGCCGCTCGCGGCGCGCGGTGTACCGGTGCACGGCATCGACCTCTCGCGCGCGATGGTCGCGCGGCTGCGCGCCAAACCCGGCGGCGACGGGATCGGCGTGACGATCGGCGACTTCGCGACGACGACGGTGGACGGCACGTTCTCCGTGGTGTACCTGGTGTTCAACACGATCATGAACCTGACCAGCCAGGCCGGGCAGGTCGCGTGCTTCCGCAACGCGGCCGCGCACCTGGTGCCCGGCGGAAGCTTCGTGATCGAGGTGGTGGTCCCCGCGCTGCGGCAGCTGCCGCCCGGCCAGACGGTCGTGCCGTTCCACGTCGGCACCACGAGCTGGGCCTACGACGTGTACGACGTGGCCACGCAGGCGATGAGCTCCAACTACGTGGAGGTGACCGGCGGGCGCGGCCGGTTCCGGTCGATCCCGTTCCGGTACGTGTGGCCCGCCGAGCTCGACCTGATGGCCCAGCTGGCCGGCCTGCGGCTGCAGGAGCGCTGGGCGAGCTGGACGCGCGAGCCGTTCACCGGCGACAGCGGGAAGCACATCTCGGTGTGGCGCAAGCCGGAGCGCTGAGGCCGCGGCCCCGCACGGCCCCGCTATTCGTCACCATGCAGGGAACGCCGGATCTCCGCGAGCTTGTCCTGCGCGGCGCGGTCCCGGTCGGCCAGTTTCTCCTCGAACGAGGCGGCTTCCGGCGTCTCCCCGGCGAGCTCGGTCGAACCGAGGGCCGTCGTGTAGCGGTTCTCGATGCGGTCGCGCACGAAGTCGAAGCTCGGCACGCCCGATTCGGTGTAGTCGCCCTCGGGTACGGACTCGTCGGGCATGGCGGTCTCGTCGGGCACGGCATCCCCTTCCCACGGCTTACCCCACCCATTGTGCGCGCTGGGACCGGAAAGTGTCGGTGGTGCCGGTTAACCTGCGCCCATGCTGGATCACCTGGGAGTTCAAGTGGCCGACGTCGAGGCGTCCGCCGCGCTGTACCAACGTGTGTTCGCGCCGATCGGGCTGACCGAGGCCGTGCGTTTCCCGGTGGGGGAGGGGGTCGTGGTGGGCATGTCCGGTCCGGACGGGCAGGCCGCCTTCTGGTTCGGCCCCGCCCGCGGCGACGAGACCCGGGAGCTGCACGTCGCCTTCCGGGCGCCGGACCGGGCGGCGGTGGACGCCGTGCACGCCGCCGCCGTCGAGGCGGGCGTCGAGGTGCTGCACGAACCGCGCGAGTGGCCCGAGTACCACCCGGGCTACTACGCGGTGTTCCTCCGCGACCCGGACGGCCACAACGTGGAGGCGGTGCACCACGGCGGATGAGTGACACCTGACCACCCCATGGCGTGTTCGCCACTCCGGCCGCCGTGTTTGCCGCTCGGGTCGGCGTGTTTGCCGCTCGGGTCGGCGTGTTTGCCGCTCGGGTCGGCGTGTTTGCCGCGCCGGCCGCGGTGTTTGCGCGGCCGGTTGGCCGGTTCCGGCAACGGGCCGGCCGAGCAGTCCACGCTGCGGTAGCGCAGCCGCCACCGGTCACCGTCCAAGGCAGTGAGCCGGTGCTGCCCGGCGTTGTTCACGACCCGCGTGGCGGCGCCCGCCACCGCGACGGACGCCGGGCCGGTCACGTCCACCGGGGTCGGCCGCGAGCCGCTGACGGTCGGTGGATCGCGCACCGCGGCGTAGCCGGTCGTCGCGCCGTGGCCAGGCAGCGCCGTGGTGAGCGCGGCGCACGCCGCGGCCTGCGCCGGTTACGAGTGCCGCCGAACTCGCGAGGCCAGGTCAGATCCGTTCGATGATGGTGGCGTTGGCCGTGCCGCCGGCCTCGCACATGGTCTGCAGCCCGAAACGGCCGCCGGTGCGTTCGAGGACTCCGAGCAGGGTGGTGGCCAGCCGCGCGCCGCTCGCGCCGAGCGGGTGGCCGATCGCGATCGCGCCGCCGTCCACGTTGACCTTCGCCGGGTCGGCGCCGGTCTCGGCGAGCCAGGCGAGCACGACCGAGGAGAACGCCTCGTTGACCTCGAAGGCGTCGATGTCGGGAATGGACAGTCCGGCGCGGGCGAGGACCTTGGCGGTGGCCGGGATGATCCCGGTCAGCATGTACACCGGGTCGTCGCCGGTCACCGTTGCCGTGTGGATGCGCGCCCGCGGGCGCCAGCCCCGCTGCCGGGCGATCTCGCTGGTGGTGAGCACGAGCGCGGCGGCGCCGTCGTTGACCGGGCTGGAGTTGCCCGCGGTCACCTTCCAGTCGATGTCGACGAACCGCGCGGTCCAGTGGTCGTGCGCGAACGCCGGCCGCAGCCCGGCGAGCACCTCGAGGCTGGTGCCCGGCCGGATCGTCTCGTCCACGTCGAGCTGGCTGACGGAGCCGTCGGCGGCGGTCACCTTCAGCGGCGCCACCTGGCTGGCGAAGTGCCCGTCGCGCCACGCGGCGGCTGCCCGCTGGTGGCTGGTCATCGCGAACTCGTCGAGCTGGGTGCGGGACAGGTTCCACTTCCGCGCGATCAGCTCGGCGCTCACCCCCTGCGGGATGAGCCCGCCGGGGTAGCGAGGGGCCACCGACGGGCCGGTCACGTCGGCGCGAACGCCGCCGACGTCGGCCGAACTGCCGATCGGCACGTGGCTCATCGACTCCACCCCGGAGGCGAGGACGATGTCGTAGGCGCCGGCGACGATGCCCTGCGCGGCGAAGCTCAGCGCCTGCTGGCTGCTGCCGCACTGCCGGTCGACGGTGACGCCGGCGACCGATTCCGGGAACCCGGCGGCGAGCGCTGCGAACCGGGTGGTGTTGCCGCTCTGTTCGCCGACCTGGCCGACGGCGCCGCCGATCACGTCGTCGATCTCGCCGGGGTCGAGGCCCGGCACGCGTTCCACGGCGCTGCGCAGGACGTGGGCGTGCAGCTCGACGGGGTGAACCGTGGCGTAGGCGCCGTTCGGTTTGCCCTTCCCGACGGGGGTGCGGACGGCCTCGACGATGACGGCGTCCCTCATGGGGTGCTCCTCCCGAAACGGACCGATCGGTCCGGACTGATCGGTCCGAGCATGCTCCGCTGATCACCGCGCTGTCAACGGTGCACGGACCGATCGGTCCGTTATGCTCGGCACATGGCACGCACGGCAGCTCCGGACACCCGCGACCGGATCCTCGACGTCGCGGGCGCGCTGTTCTACACCGAGGGGGTGCGCGCGGTCGGGATGAGCCGGATCATCGGCGAGGTCGGCTGCGGCAAGAACCTGCTGTACGCCCACTTCCCGAGCAAGACCGACCTGGTCGCCGCCTATCTCGGCCGGTTCCGGGAGTGGCGGGACCGCGCGGAGGAGCAGGCGCTGCGTGCGGCGGGCAGTGATCCGGCCGAGCGGCTGGTGGCCCTGGTCGCCGAGATCGCGGCCCGGCTGCGGCGGCCGGACTTCCGCGGGTGCCCGTTCCGCAACCTGCTCACGGAGTTCCCCGGCGGTGACGACCCCGCGGTGCGGATCGCGCGAGAGTACCTGGACCGGACGCGGGAGCTGGTCGGACGGCTGGCGGGGGAGACCGGCGTGCCCGATCCGGTGGGCCTGGCGGACCGGATCTGGCTGATCATCGACGGCCTCTACGCGAGCGGCTTCCCCGGCCGGGCGGCCGCCGTCGCGGTCGAGATGACCCGCGAGGCCATCGCCACCGCCCGCGCGGACGCCGCGGGTTAACCGGCCGAGACCAGCTTTGCCAGGCGCTCCAGGGACTCGTCGAGCCGGCGTTCGACGTCGCGTGCCGCGTCGCCGCCGTGGTTGGCCGGCTGGTCGCCGTGGAAGGACAGGTGCAGCGTCGCGTAGCTGGAGCCGCCGTCGGCCGAGGAAACCTGCAGCCAGCCGCTGTAGTCGGAGCTGCCGCGGCGGCCCCACTCGAGCCGGAGCTGCTCCCGGGAGGCGCCCAGCACGCCAGGCGCCTCGTACTCGCCCGCGGGGTCGTGCACGTCGACGTCCACCCCTTGCGGCTCGCCCGGGTGCACGGTGATCACACCCGGCAGCCACTCCCCGAGCCGGTTCACATCGGCGGCCACGGTGAACACCCGTTCCGCCGGGGCGGGCATCGCGCGTTCGCGTTCGAACTCGGTCATGCCCCGCGGGCTACCCGCCGCGGGCCCCGGTACACCCAGCGGCCGTCCACCCTGGTGAACTCGCTGTCCTCGTGCAGCGTTCCGGCTCCCGCGGCGTCGCGGTAGTGGGCGCGGAACTCGACGGTGCCGCTGGTGTGGAACGGGCTGCCGCCGGTCGTGGCGAGTACTTCCAGCCGGGTCCAGCGTTGCCGCGGGTCGAGGCCGATCGCCGCCGGGCGGGTGTCCGGATGCCAGCTGGCCAGCAGGTACGACTCGTCACCGACGGCGAACGCGCTGAACCGGGAGCGCATCAGCCGCTCGGCCGTCGGCGCCGCGGACTCGCCGCGGTGCAGCGGCGCGCAGCAGTTCTCGTACGTCTCACCCAGGCCGCAAGGACACCTCATGACTCCGATTGTCCCGCTCGTCGGTGGGCGCACCCGCGGTGGGCACCGGGGCGCGCAGCGTGACGGTTGCCGGCGCGGCATGGCCACAATGGACGATCACACCCGTGGCCGGACCGGCCGTCCCCCTCGGGGCGGCGGGTAGGATCGTGTCGCGCGCCCCGCGTCGGCGGGGCTGAGGGGTTAGGCTGGCGGCAATGGACATCCGGACGAGGAATGCGGTGACGCTCTCCGGCCGGCCCGGTGGCCAGCCGATGGTGTTCGCCCACGGTTTCGGGTGCGACCAGGCGATGTGGCGGCTGGTCACGCCCGCCTTCGAACCGGACTACCAGCTGGTGCTGTTCGACTACGTCGGCGCGGGCAACTCCGACCTCAACGCCTGGACGCCCGAGCGCTACTCGACGCTGGACGGGTACGCCGATGACGTGCTGGAGCTCTGCGCGGAGCTGGACCTGCGGGACGTCGTGTTCGTCGGCCACTCGGTCAGCTCGATGGTCGGCGCGCTCGCGGCAGCGCGGGAGCCGGAGCGGTTCGCCGAGCTGGTGATGGTCTGCCCGTCGCCGTGCTACCTCGACGACGCCGGCTACACCGGCGGCTTCACCCGGCCGGACATCGAGGAGCTGCTGGAGTCGCTGGACAGCAACTACCTCGGCTGGTCGGCGGCGATGGCCCCGGTGATCATGGGCAACCCGGACCGCCCCGAGCTCGGCGCCGAGCTGACCAACAGCTTCTGCCGGACCGACCCGGTGATCGCCGGCCAGTTCGCGCGGGTCACGTTCCTGTCGGACAACCGGGCGGACCTCGCGCGCGTGGAAGTGCCCACCCTCGTCCTGCAGAGCCGCCACGACGCCATCGCGCCGGTGTCCGTCGGCGAGTACGTGCACGACCGGCTGCCGGACAGCGAGCTGGTGCTGCTGGAGGTCAACGGGCACTGTCCGCAGCTGAGTGACCCGGATCTGACTGCGGCGGCGATCGGAGCGTTCCTGGCCGACCGCGGGACGCGGTGACCCGGCCCGAGGCGCCGGTGCTGACCGGGGCCGACGCCGAGGACCTGTGGGAGAACGCGCCCTGCGGTTACCTCTCGGCCCGGCCCGACGGCACGATCCTGCGGGTCAACGCAACCTTGCTGAACTGGCTCGGCTACCGCGCCGAGGACGTGGTGGGCCGCCGGTTCAGCGACCTGCTCACCGCGGGCGGGCGGATCTACCACGAGACGCACTACGCACCGCTGCTGCGCATGCAGTCCGAGGTGCGGGAGATCGCGCTCGACCTGGTCGCCGCGGACGGCTCGCGATTGCCGGTGCTGGTCAACTCGACGCTGCGCACCGGGCCGGGCGGGGCTGCCGGCATCCGGACCACCGTGTTCGACGCGCGGGCGCGGCGCGCCTACGAACGGGAGCTGCTGCGGGCGCGGCAGGAAGCCGACCGCGAGCGGGAGCGCCTCGCCCGGTTGTCCCGGACCCTGCAGGAGACCCTGTTGCCGCCCGGCCTGCCGGAGGTGCCCGGGTTGCGTGCGGCCGGGTACTACCGGGCGGCGAGGGACCTGGTCGGCGGCGACTTCTACGACCTGTTCCCGGTAAGCGCGGACCGGTGGGCGTTCTTCATCGGCGACGTCTGCGGCAAGGGCGCGGAGGCCGCCGTGCTCACCTCGCTCGCCCGCTACACGCTGCGGGCCGTTGCCGTGCGGGAGTCCGATCCCCGGGCGGTGGTGCGCACGCTCAACGCGGTGCTGCTCCAGGAGTACCGCGCCTCTGATGCTCGCTTTTGCACTGTCCTGTTCGGACTGATCGAACCGGACGGCGACGGCTTCCGGGTCGACCTGGCCGGTGGCGGCCACCCGCCGGCGTTGCGGGTCGCCGACGACGGCGCGGTGCGCGCGCTGGAGACGCCCGGCGGTCAGCTGGTGGGGGTGTTCGCGGACGCGGGTGTGGCGGCCGCGAACACCCGGCTCGGCCCGGGGGAGACGTTGCTGCTGTACACCGACGGCCTGCTCGAGGCGCGCGACGCGCACGGGGCGCTGCTCGGTGAGGGGCAGCTGGCGAGCGTCGCGTCCGGATTCGCGGGCCTGGACGCGGGCACGATCGTCGAGCGCCTGGGACAGTGGCTGTCGGACTTGCGCGAGGGCGTCTCCGACGACACGGCCGCGCTGGTGTTCACCGTGCCGCGCTGAACCACTACGGCGGAGCCACCTCACCGTCCCACTGGCGAGGAGGCGGGCGTGGTGCGTGCCCGGCGCCGGGCCGCCGTGACGAGCTCGCGCACCGCGGGCGCGGTGTCGCCGGCGAAGCGCCGGAGGTGATCCGGTGCACCGGCGGGGAGCAGGAAGCCGCTCACCCCGTGGACCAGCGCCAGCTCGGCGAGCCGCGCCGGCCAGTCGCGGGGGTGGCCGAGCGCCGCAGGGGACAGGTTGTAGAGCCGCCGGACCGCGGCGGGTGGCCGCCCGGCGGCTTCGGCGGCCGCGTCGATGATCCGGTTGGCGGCGGGCAGGTCGCCGGGCGGGATGCGGGTCATGCTGGGCAGCCACCCGTCGGCGTGGGTGCCGGTCAACCGCAGCATCCGCGGCCCGAGCGCGCCCACCCAGATCGCCGGGTTCCCCACCGGGGGGCCGGGGCGGGCGCCGTCGAGGGTGTAGTGCTTGCCCGGCAGGTGCACCGGTCCGCCGGGTGTCCACAGTGCCCGGATCACACCGACCGCTTCGGCAAGCGCTTCCACCGCCACCGCGGGGGAGTGCCACGGCCCGCCGTCGGCGGCGATCGCTTCCCAGTACGCCCCGGCGCCCAGCGCCAGATCGACGCGGCCACCGGTGAGCGCGGCCAGGGCCGCGACGGCGCGCGCCAGCATTGCCGGGGGCCGCAGCGGGAGGTTGGCGACGTTCGGGAACACCCGCACCCGCTCGGTCCGCGCGGCGATCAGAGACAGGGTCGTCCACGCCTCGGTGAACTCGGGCCGGTAGGGGTGGTCCGGCACGCTCACCAGGTCCAGCCCCGCGCGGTCGGCGGTGTGCGCGAGCTCCAGCGCCTGCGGCGCGGCGGGCAGGACCGCACCGAACACCAGGTCGTGACCGTAGTCGGTCATCGGGCCACCGCCCGGCGCTGCACGGCGGCGGGAACCAGCCGGCCCGGCCCGGCCACGGCCACCAGCGCCGCGACGCCCATCGCGATCGCGGACAGCGTGAACGCCGTGGTGTACCCGGACTCCGCGGGGAACCGCGTGCCGGGGACGATGCCGGCCGTGACGATGGTCGAGGCGATCTGCGCCCCGAAGGTGCCGCCGATCGTGCGCATGATCGTGTTGATGCCCGTCGCTTCGCCGGTCTGGGCCGGGTCCACGGCTGCCACCACCAGGTTGGCGAGCGAGGCGAACGCGAACCCGACACCGATGCCGAGGATCCCGTTGCCCAGGTAGAGCGGCCACCGCGTGGTGTGCGCGAGGGCGAACACGACGAACCCGGCCGCACCGAGCACGCACGCCAGCACCAGTGGCAGTTTGAACCCAGCCGCCGCGCCGAGACGCCCGGCGAGCGGGCTGGCGACCAGCATCGTCACCGCCATCGGGATGATGAACAGCCCCGCTTCGGTGACCGACGCGCCGAAACCGTACCCGGCTTGCGGCGGCGTCTCGGCCAGCAGCGGTACCAGCGTGAACGCGCCGTACATGCCGAACCCGATGATCAACGCGGTGATGTTGGACGTCAGCACCGCGGGACGGCCCAGCAGCCGGATGTCGACGAGTGGCTGCGTCAGCCGCGTTTCCACGAGCGCGAACACGATCAGCAGGACCGCGGCGGCGGCGAACAGTCCGATGATCGCGGCCGAGCCCCAGCCCCAGACGCGGCCCTCGCTGATCGCCAGCAGCAACGCGACCAGACCGCCGGTGAGCAGCAGTGCGCCGCTCCAGTCGACCCGGCCTGGCGAGCGCACCGGCGACTCGCCGACGAACGCGGTCACCGCGGCGATACCGGCGACCGTCACCGCGAGCATCAGCCAGAAGATCCACTGCCAGCCGAGTGCGTCGACGACCAGGCCGGGGACGACCAGGCCGGCGCCGAAGCCGATGCCGAACGTCGAGCTGATCCAGCCGATCGCGACCGGCACCCGGTCGCGCGGGAACTCGTCGCGCACGATGCCGAAGGCGAGCGGGAACGTTGCGGCGCCGACACCCTGGATCGCGCGGGCGGTGATCAGCACGCCGATCGACGGGGCCAGCGCGGCGAGCAGGGTGCCGGCTGCGGACACCGCGAGGCAGGCGAGCAGCACGCGGCGCTTGCCGAACATGTCCCCGAGGCGGCCGAGCAGCCCGGTCGCGACGGACGCGGTGAGCAGGAACGCGCTGAGCACCCAGGACACGGTGGTGGTGGACGTGCCGAACTCGGCCTGCAGTGTGGGCAGTGCGGGCACCGGCATGGTCTGCAGCAGCGAGAACGACAGCACCGCGAGGAGGAGCGCGGCGAACGGCGCGGATGTTCGTGTCATGACGTAATCATTACATGAGGACATGATTACGTCCAGAAGGTAGGATCGCGCCATGCATGAGACGCGTCCGCCGACCCTGCTCGAGCTGCCCTCGTACCTCGCCGGGCACGTCGCGCGCATCGGGCACCGGGGGCTGGTGGCCGCACTGGCCGAGCACGGCCTGCGGCTGCCGCACTTCGCCGTGCTGACCGGCCTGTCCGACTTCGGGCCACTGGCGCAGCATGTGCTCGCCGACCGCCTGGGGCTGAACCGCAGCCACCTCGTCGGCTATCTGGACCTGTTGGCGGAGCGCGGTTTCGTGGGGCGCGAGCGCGACCCGCAGGATCGCCGCCGTCAGCGGGCCGCGCTCACCGCCGAGGGGCGCGAGCTGGTGCGGCGGCTGCAGGACCTGGCACGGCGCTCGCAGGAGGAGTCGCTGGGCGTGCTGTCCACATCGGAGCGCCGCACGCTCGTCGAGCTGATGCGCCGTGTCGTCGTAGCGGACGACGCGGCACCGCCACCCGCCTAGCGATCGGGAAGCCAGCCGAAGCTGTCCGATGTGGACCGGGTCGGCACGTATTCCAGACCTACCCAGCCGTCGTAGCCGGTGGCCGCCAGGCGCCGCAGCCACGCGGTGACCCCGAGCGCGCCGGTGCCCGGCTCGTGGCGGCCCGGTGCGTCGGCCACCTGCACGTGCCCGATGCGCTCGACCACCGGCGGGGCGAGCAGCGCGTCCAGGTCGTCGCCGTTGACGCCGAGGTGGTAGACGTCGGCGAGCAGCGAGACGTTGGCCGGCCCGACCTCGCCGGCGAGCGCCAGGGCGTCGGCGGCACGCGACAGCGGGTAGTCCGGTGCGCCGCTGAGCGGTTCCAGCAGCACGGTGCCGGGCAGCCGCCGGGCGGCGTAGGCCAGGTTCTCCAGCAGCACGTCGTGCGACGCACCGGTGCGGTTGCCGGGCAGGACGTTGAACAACCGGCACCCGAGCCGCTCGCCGATGTCGGCCGCGACGTCGACCCCGTCGCGGAACTCCGCGGTGCGGGAGGGGAACGCGGCCAGCCCGCGCTCGCCGGCCGCCAGGTCGCCGTGCGGGACGTTGAGCGACACCAGTGTCGCTCCCGCGCCGGCGATGGCCGTCACGAACCGCTCGACCTCCCGGTCGCCGGGCACGCCCGCGAACGGCCACCACGACTCGACCCCGGTGAACCCGGCCGCGACCGCCGCGGCCGGCCGCCGCTCCGGCTCCAGCTCGGTGAACAGGATCGAGATGTTGACGTCGTACCGCACGACGTCATCCTGGCAGACGCGCGCGCAGCTCCAGCTTAGCGATCTTGCCCGTGGCGCCCTTCGGCAGCTCGTCGACGATCCGCACGCGCCGCGGGTACTTGTAGGCGGCGATCCGTTCCTTCGCCCACGCCACGATCTCCGCCGGTTCCGCGCTCGCACCGGGCTTGAGCGAGACCACCGCGACCACCTCCTCGCCGAGCCGCTCGTCCGGTTCGCCGATCACCGCCGCTTCGGCGATCGCCGGGTGCCGGTACAGCAGCTCCTCCACCTCGCGCGGGTAGACGTTGAACCCGCCGCGGATGATGAGATCCTTCTTGCGGTCCACGATGAACACGAACCCGTCGTCGTCGACGTAGCCGAGATCGCCGGTGTGGAACCAGCCGCCGCGGAACGCCTCCGCGGTCTCCTGCGGCCGCTTGTAGTAGCCCTTGGTGATGTTGTGCCCGCGCAGCACGATCTCGCCCACCTGACCGGCCGGCAGCGGCCGGTCCGCCTCGTCGACGATCCGCAGCTGCACCCCCCAGATCGGGGTGCCGATCGAGCGGACCTTCCGGTTGCCCGCGCCCGGGTTGACGGTGGTGGTCGACGCCGACTCGGACAGCCCGTAGCCCTCCAGCACCGGGATCCGGTACTTCTCCTCGAACCGGCGCAGCACCTCCTCCGGGATCGCGGCGCCGCCGGAGCTGCCGATCCGCAGGCTGCTGGTGTCGTAGCCGGTGGTGTCGGCGTAGGCCAGCGCGTGGTACATGGTCGGCACCCCCGCCATGATCGTCACCCGGTCGCGGTGGATCGCCTCCAGCACCGCGGTCACCTCGAACCGCGGCACCACCGAGATCGTGCGGCCGTGCCGCGCGGCGGCGTTGAGGATGCTCGACAGCCCGTAGACGTGGAAGAACGGCAGGACCGCCAGCGCGACGTCGTCGGGTTCCGCGCCGAAGCGCTCGCTGCCGAGCGTGCAGGTCATGTAGAGCTGGAAGTGCGACAGTTCGGCGCCTTTCGGCCGGCCGGTGGTGCCGCTGGTGTAGAGCAGCACGGCCGTGTCGTCGGCGGCGCCGGGGTGGATGTCACCGTCGTCGGCGGGCTCCAGCAACGCCCGGAACCCGGTGGTGCCCTCCGGCCACGCGCCCGGGTCGAGGTCGCCGACCACGACCGCGGACACGCCGCGCAGCTCCTTGAGCGCGCGGGACACCTCGGCCGCGCCCCCGGCGTGCACGATGATCATCCGTGCGTCGGAGTCATCCAGGTGGTAGGCGATCTCGGCGGCCTTGAGCAGCGGGTTGAGCGGGACCATCGTCAGGCCCGCCTTGAGGATCCCGAAGTAGGCGACAACGAACTCGGGCACGTTGGCGAGCTGCACGGCGACCTTGTCACCGGGGCGCAGGCCCGTCTCCCGCAGGGCCGCGGCGACCCGCCCGGAGCGCTCGTCCACCTCGGCGTAGGTCATCGCCCCCGACGGGAACCGCAGGAAGTCCTTGCCCGGCGTCGCGGTCGCGGACTCCCGCAGCATGATCGCCAGGTTGAAGCTCATCGCCGTGCCCCGCCTTCCGAACCTCGTTCTGCCGGATCGCCCACTATTCGTGAAAAACGCCCGGTTCTGGCCGGGTCGGCAGTCAGGACAACCGAATTGCGTTCGGTTTTGCGGCGACGTCGACCCGCCGGTCAGTCAACCGCGCGGCCAGTACGGCGGTCAAGCCCCCGGCACGTCGTCGAGGTCGCCCGGCCGGATGCGGTAGACCTGCAGCCGCAGGTCGTAGTACTTGGTGGTCTCACCGACCCACTGCATGCCCAGCCGCTTCGCCGTCGCGATGGCCCGGACGTTGTTCGGCCGGGCCACGGCGAACAACTCGTCGGTGTCCTGGGTGAACGCCCACCGGATCAGCGCCCGGCTGCCCTCCGTGGCGTAGCCGTGGCCCCACGCGCCCGGGTGCAGCTGCCAGCTCAGCTCGAGGTCCTCGTCGAACGGGGGCAGCAGCCGGATCCCGAGGCCGCCGACCACCTGCCCGTCCGCGCGGCGTTCCATCGCCCAGCGGCCCCGCGGCGGCGGCAGGTTCGGCTGGGCCTCGCGCCAGGCCTGCAGCACCGCGCGCATCGCGCCGGCGTCGCCGACCCGGTCCATCGCCGGGGTCAGCCAGTGCGTGACCTCTTCCGAGCCGTAGATCGCGAGCGCGGCCTCGGCGTCGTCGACCGTCCAGTCACGGATGACCAGCCGGTCGGTGATCAGGGGCGACTCCATGTGTCAACGCTACGTGAAGGGCGGCCGGTGCGGCAGTCGTCAGCGGCAGATGCGCCCAGAGGGCGGCGGAGCCGCCGTCGCCGCTGCGCCCCCACAGGGCCGCGCAGGTGGTCAGCACGTGCAGGCCGGCGCCGAACCCGGCGTCCGCCGAGGGCAGCTCGACGCCGGGCGCGGTCAGTGAGATCCGCAGCCAGTCCGACCGGCTGCCCTCGCGCACGAGCCGGATCGTGGCCGGCAGGCGGCCCTGGTCGTGGGCTGCGCTGGCCAGCGCGTCGGTGACCAGCAGCGCGTCGGTGATCGTCTCGACCGTGCAGTCGTCGAGGAAGACCGCCGCCGACTCCCGCAGGGCGCGCACGTCCCTGGGGTGGTTCAGCACCCGTTGCAGTGCGGTGTCGATCCAGAAGTCGGTCACGCGGGCTCCTTCCGCTGCCTGCTCAACGGTCGAGTCAGGCTACCCAGGGTGGCATGGGCGAAACCGGACCGCAGGGACGATGATCGCGGCTCAGGCGTTGCGGGCGTGGTGGTCCAGCAGCCGGGTCAGCAGGGTGGTCAGCTGGTCCCGTTCCGCCGCGGTCAGCGGGGCGAGGAGCTCGTCCTGGACCCGGGCGATCCGCTTCTCCAGCCGCTTGAGCTGCCGCCGGCCCGCGGGCGTGATCGTGATGACGTTGCGCCGGCGGTCGGCCGGGTCGGGTTCGCGGCTGACCAGGCCCTGGTCGGCCAGCTCGGTGATGGTCGCCACCAGGTCGGACAGGTGGATGGCGCTGCGCCGGCCGAGCGCCGCCTGGCTCGCCGGGCCGGACTCCTCGAGCGCGGTCAGCAGCCGGTAGTGGTAGCCGCGCGCGCCGACCTCGGACAGGCCCTCGCTGACGAGCCGGTGTGCGTACTGCGCGGTCTGGCTGAGCATCCAGCTGGGCAGGGTGCGCAATCGTCCGGAACCGGTGTCCATGGCGGGAGTGTACCGGTGCCGTTCGGGCACCAAATCATTTGACCGACTAACGTTTGTCCGTCTAATGTTTTGGGCATGACCGCGAAACCGTTCCGCATCGACATCTCCCAGTCCGCACTCGACGACCTCGCCGCCCGCCTGGACCGCGTCCGCTGGCCGGACGAACTGCCCGGCGCGGGCTGGGACTACGGCATCCCGCTGGCGCGGGTCCGCGAACTCGCCGAGCGCTGGCGCGACGCCTACGACTGGCGTGCCCACGAGGCGGAGTTGAACGCCTTCCCGCAGTTCACCGACGAGATCGACGGCCAGACCGTGCACTACCTGCACGTGCGGTCGCCCCGGGCGGACGCCCTCCCGCTGGTTCTCACGCACGGCTGGCCCGGGTCGGTGGTGGAGTTCCTGGACGTGATCGAACCGCTGTCGCGCGATTTCCACCTGGTGATCCCGTCGATCCCCGGGTTCGGGTTCTCCGGGCCGACCCGGGACCGCGGCTGGGACGTCACCAGGGTGGCCCGCGCCTGGGCCGAGCTGATGCACCGCCTGGGATACCGCCGCTACGGGGCGCAGGGCGGCGACTGGGGAGCGGCGATCTCGACGGCGCTCGCCGCGGCCGACCCGGACCACGTGGCCGGCGTGCACGTGAACTACCTGCCCACGCCACCGCCTCCGGGCGGCATCACCGGACTGTCCGCAGAGGACGAACGGCGCCTGGCGCACACCGCCGCGTACGCGGCGAACCGGCCCGCGTACCAGATCCTGCACCTGACCACGCCGCAGACGATCGCCTACGCGCTGACCGATTCCCCGGCCGGCCAGCTGGCCTGGATCGCCGAACGGTTCGCGAAGTGGACGGACCCGGCGTCGCGGATCCCGGACGACCGGGTGCTGACCGACGTGATGCTGTACTGGCTGACCGGTACCGCGGGATCGGCGGCGCGGCTGGGCAAGGAAAGCGTCTACGGCGCCGGGCGGGAACCGTGCTCCGCACCGGTGGGCGTGGCGGTGTTCGCGCACGACATCACCTTGTCCGTGCGGCCGGTCGCCGAGCGGCTCTTCGACATCCGGCACTGGAGCGAGTTCGACCGCGGCGGTCACTTCGCCGCGATGGAGGTGCCGGAGCTGTTCACCGGGGACGTGCGGACGTTCTTCGGCAGCCTCGCCTGAACGGTCGTGCGTGAACGGTCAGGGCACCACGGTGACGGGCCACAAGCCGGCCCGCACCAGGCGGGTGGCGACCGAACCGACGATGCGGTGCCCCCTGCTCTCCGACGCGCCGACGACGACGAGGTCGGCGTGCAGCTCGACGGCCGCCCGGCGCAGCTCGGTGACGGCGTCGCCGCGACGGACGATGAACGTGACCGGCAGGGCGGCCTCGTCGGCGAGCGTGCGGATCGGCCCGCGCATCTCCTCGATCGCCGCCTGGTACGCCTGTTCCTGCGCGGCGGCGAGCAGCCCGGTCGCCATCCCGGTCCACGCCGTCGGTGCCAGTACGTAGACCAGCACCAGCCGGGACCGCTGCCGCCGCGCGAGGCCGGCCGCGTAGGCGCCGGCCCGCAACGCGGTGGCGGAGCCGTCGATCCCGGCGAGCACCACGTGCGGCCCGTCGGTGCCCCGTTCGAACGGCCCCGGCCGCCACGCCGGGCCGTACTCCTCCACCAGCTGCTCCGCGCCCACGCCCGCATTATCTGGCACCGGCCGCTCCGGGTGCGGGCGGTGGTGGCGGCTTTGGTACGAATGACGTCTGCGCCGACGGGAGGAACGAAGTCGTGGGTAACGGGCCAGACCCGGTTCGGGCGGCCGACGTGGCGATGGCGGCCGCCCGGTTCGCCGGGGTCATCGAGCCGACGCCACTGCACCGCAGCGACCGGCTGTCCCGGCAGCACGGCGTGGACGTGCGGCTCAAGCGCGAGGACCTGTCCGCGGTCCGCTCGTACAAGGGCCGCGGTGCCTACAACCTGGTGAGCCAGCTCTCCCCCGAGGAGCGTGCGCGTGGCGTGGTCTGCGCGAGCGCCGGCAACCACGGGCAGGGAGTGGCCTTCGCCTGCGCGGCACTGGGTGTGCTGGCCCGCGTCTACCTGCCGCGCACCACGCCGCGGCAGAAGCGGGACCGGGTTGCGCGGCTCGGCGGTGAGCACGTGCAGATCGTGATGCACGGCGACACCTACGACGACGCGGCGGCCGCGGCGCAGGCGTACGCGGCGAGCACCGGCACCACGATGATCCCGGCGTTCGACGATCCGCGCACCATCGCCGGGCAGGGCACCGTGATCAAGGAGGCCATCGAGCAGCTGGGCAGGGCACCGGACGTGGTGGTGGTGCCGGTCGGCGGCGGCGGCCTGCTCGCCGGGACGCTGGCCTGGCTGCGCGAGACGCACCCCGGGGTGCGGGTGGTCGGGGCCGAACCGCAGGGCGCGGCCAGCATGGCCCTCGCGCTCGAGCACGGCGGACCGGTCGCGATGGAGACCATCGACCCGTTCGTCGACGGCGCCGCGGTCCGGCTCGTGGGTGAGCACACCTACGCACTGGCCGCCGAGCGCCGCCCCGACATGGTCGCCGTGCCCGAGGGCCGCATCTGCGTCGAGATGCTCGACCTCTACCAGTCCGACGGCATCATCGCCGAACCCGCCGGCGCGCTCTCCCCGGCCGCGCTCGGGCCCGGCCTCGGGCTGGCGCCCGGTGCCACCGTGCTGTGCATCGTCTCCGGTGGCAACAACGACGTCAGCCGCTACGCCGAGGTCGTCGAGCGGGCCCTGGTCTTCGAGGGGCGCAAGCACTACTTCCTGGTCGAGTTCCCGCAGGAACCGGGGGCGCTGCGCCGCTTCCTCGACGACGTGCTCGGGCCGGACGACGACATCACGCTGTTCGAATACGTCAAGCGCAACAACCGCGAAACCGGCCCCGCGCTGGTCGGCATCGAGCTCGGCGCACCGGAGAACCTCGAGCCGATGATGAAGCGCATGGCGGCCGGGCCGCACCGCGTCGAGCGCGTGCCGCCGGACAGCCCGCTGTTCGCCTTCCTGGTCTGACGCGGGTTGCGCCGGCCGTGCCCGGGTCAGGGCTTGGGCGCGACCGCCTGCTCGAAGAAGTCGGCGAGCTGCCGCCCGTAGGCCGCGAGGTCCGGACCCGGGTTGCCGGCGTGGGCGTCGATCGCGCCGTCGATGCTCTGCGCGATCGTGCGGGCCGCGATGTCGGCCGGGAAGTCGCCGAAGGCTCCTTCGGCCTGCCCCTGCTTCAGCAGCCGTTCGATGCGCCCGGTGCGGAACCCGCTCAGCAGCGGCCCGGCCACCGGCCAGCCGTCCGGATCGTCGGCGTGGGCGGCCACCTCGCGCAGCACGCGGACGCATTCGGGGTGGTCGCGCGCGAACTCGATCTCTGTCTCGATCAGAGCCCGCAGCATCGCGGTGCGGTCGGTCGTCCCGGCGGCCCGCTCCTCCAGGTACCGGTCCCGCATGCCCAGCGCCGTGGTCACGACCGCCTGGATGAGACCCGCCTTGGTGCCGAAGTGGTAGCCGATCAGGCGGGTGCTGCTCAGCCCGGCCCGCTCCTTGATCCGTGCGAACGACGTCCGCCGGTACCCCAGCTCCGCGATCGTCGCCAGGGTCGCGGCGATGATCTGCGAACGCCGTGCCTGCTCGGCCGGGCTCAGGCCCAGGTCGGGCTGCACCTCGTCGATTATCTGCATGAGTAAAAACTTACTCATGTGAGTAACGGATGCGCAAGCGCGTTACCTGAGCAGCCGGTCGACCAGTTCCCTCGTCCAGCCCGGATCGGCCGGCTGGCCGACGAAGATCGCCCGGTAGTACAGCGGCCCGAGCAGGGCATCGGCCGCGTGCAGGGTCTCCGGCGCCGTCCCGCCGCGGGCGCGCTCCCGGTCGAGGATCGCGGTCAGCTGGGCGTGCCGGTCGGCGGTGCACGCGCAGCCGCCTTCCGGTCCGGACCCGATCGTGGCCCGGGTGAGCGCGAGCACGTCCGGGTCCGCCAGGTCGGTCGCCACGTCCGCGGCCCACCGGTAGAGGTCCTCCCGCAGCGACCCGGTGTCGGGGACCACGATGTCGCCGCTGAACCTGCTGCTCGCGACGTCGGCCATCAGGTCCGCGACCGACCCCCAGCGGCGGTAGAGGGTGGTCGGGTGGACGCCGGCCCGGCCGGCGATCAGCGGCAGGGTCAGGCCTTCGGCGGGGTTGTCGGCGAGGAACTCGACGACGGCGCGGTGCACGGCGGCGCGCACCCGCGCGGAGCGGCCGCCGGGGCGCGCGGTGGTGGTGGCGGGCATGCGGAAATTATCGCACCGATCGCTGCGTTAGCGCTATCGTGGTGCTAACGCAGAGATCTTTGCATTTCGAGGAGTGCTGATGTCCGTTTCCCCCGCCGTCGCCGCTCCCGCGACCCGTCGCAGAGCCCGGTTGCCGCAGCCGGTGGCGTTCACGGCGGTCGCGGTGATCTTCGTGCTGTTCATGGCCGCCTCCAGTGTCCCGTCCCCGCTCTACGTCGTCTACCAGCAGGAATGGGGCTTCTCGTCGATGACGCTCACCGTGGTCTTCGCGGTGTACGTCCTGGGGTTGATCGCGTCGCTGCTGGTCGTGGGGGCCTTGTCGGACCACGTCGGACGACGGCCGGTGCTGGCCGCCGCCATCGTCGGCGAGGTGGTGTCGCTGGTGCTCTTCCTGGTCGCCGGGGATGTCTCGGCGCTGTTCGCCGCCCGCCTCGTGCAGGGCGTGGCGACGGGTGCGGCGATGTCCGTGCTCGGTGCCACCCTGGTCGACCTGAACCCGGCGCACGCGCCCAGCCGCGCCGGGGTGATCAGCAGCATCGCGCCGACCTCCGGGCTCGCCCTCGGTGCCCTGGGCTGCGGCGCCCTCGTCCAGTTCGCGCCTGCCCCGACCCACCTGGTCTACGTGTTGCTGCTCGCCGGAATGGTCGTCGCGCTCGCGCTGGTCGCCGGCCTGCCGGAGACCTCGGCCCGCCGCCCCGGTGCGCTGGCCTCGCTCGCCCCGCGGCTCGGGGTGCCGGCGCGGTTGCGCCCGGACCTGGTCGCGCTGCTCCCGATCCTGCTCTCCAGCTGGTCGCTCGGCGGCCTGTACCTGTCGCTCGGGCCGTCCGTGGCCGCCGGGATCTTCGGTCTCACCAACCACCTTGTCGGCGGGTTCGTCGTGACCCTGCTGTGCGCGACGGGTGCGCTGACCTCGCTGGTGCTGCGCTCGGCCCCGGTCGGCGCGGTGCTGCAGGCCGGCGCGGCGCTGCTCGCCGTGGGGATGGGAATCACGCTGGCCGGTGTCCTGGCGGACATCGTCGCGCTCGCGGCCGTCGGCACGCTGGTGTCCGGCGTGGGGTTCGGGGCGGCGGCGCTGGCCAGCTTCGGCACCCTGGCCCGGCTGGCCGCCCCCGGTGAGCGCGGGGAGCTGTTCTCGGTGGTCTACGTCATCGCCTACCTCGCGTTCAGCGTGCCCGCGGTGATCGCCGGGTTCGCCGCGACCGCGGCCGGGCTGCGGCCCACCGCGATCGTCTACGGGTTCGCCGTCGGCGGGCTCGCGGTGCTCGCCGTGATCGCCCAATCGGTGCGTGCTGCCCGGCGGTGATTTGCGTGATCCGGCGGACGGGGTTAAAGTCGTTCCGGTGATACCCCCTAGGGGTATGAAAGGAAGGACGGCGAGATGGACCACTCCACGCACGAGCACACCGGGCACAGTGGGCACCTCGGGCACGCCGGGCACGCTGGGCAGACAGCCCACCGGCCCCCGGCCACCTGGGCCGCGGCTGCGCAGGCCACCCTGCACTGCCTCACCGGCTGCGCGATCGGCGAGGTGCTGGGCATGATCATCGGCACCGCCTTCGGCCTGCACGGGGCGATCACCGTGGTGCTCTCCGTCGCGCTGGCCTTCGTGTTCGGCTACGCGCTCACCATGCGCGGTGTGCTGCGGGCCGGCGTGCCGTGGCGGACCGCGCTGAAGGTCGCGCTGGCCGCGGACACCGTCTCGATCGCGGTGATGGAGATCCTGGACAACTTCGTCATGGTGACCGTGCCCGGCGCGATGGACGCGGGCCTCGGCGACGCGCTGTTCTGGGGTTCCCTGGCCGGTTCGCTGGTCGTCGCGTTCGCCGTCACCACGCCGGTCAACAAGTGGATGATCGGGCGCGGCAAGGGGCACGCGGTCGTCCACGCCTACCACCACTGACCGTGGCCGGGCGGCCCACCGGCCGCCCGGCCCGAATAGCATCGGGCACGTGACGGAGACCTCCTTCCGCGCCGACCGGATCGACCCGGCCGGCGTCGAGCGCCTGGCCGCCATCCTGGACGCGCAGGCCGCGACCCCGGGCGTGCAGCGGTTGCGGGCCTGGGCGCACGAGGCGCTCGCCGTCCGGCCGGGGGAGCGGGCCCTGGAGATCGGGTGCGGCACCGGATCCGAGGTCCAGGTGCTCGCGGCCGCCGCGGGCGCGGACGGCGCGGCGATCGGGCTCGACCCCAACGCGGCCATGCTGGCCCTGGCGCGGCAGCGTGCGGCGGATTCGCCCGCCCGGTTCGTCGCCGCTGACGTCGCCGCGCTGCCCTTCGCCGGGGAGACCGTCGACGCTGTGCTGTGCGAGCGCGTCTTCCAGCACCTCACCGACCCGGCGGCCGCCGTCGCCGAGATCGCCCGCGTGCTGCGGCCCGGTGGCCGGGTGGTGCTGGTCGACACCGACTGGGCGACCGGCATCCTGCACCCCGGCGATCCGGACCTCGTCCGGGCGGTGCTGGACGGGATGCTCTCGCAAACCGCCGAACCGGCCGCCGGACGCAAGCTCGCCGGCTGGCTGAGCGGGGCCGGACTGACCGTGCTCGACCGCGGCTCGCAGGCGCTGATGCCCGACCACGAGTCGGTCCGCGACACCCTGCTGCCGATGATGGTCGCCCACGCCGCGGGGCGCGGCGCGATCACCCGCGAGCAGGGTGACCGGCTCCTCGCCGAAGCCGCGGCCGGCGCCGCGCGCGGCGACTTCCACCTGTCCGTGACGATGTTCGGGGTGCTGGCTCGGCGCCGGTGAACCGCCGCCACGAGTCCCAGCCGGCCTGGTCCCCCCGCTCAGGGGGCGCCCACCCGGTGCAGCCGGAGCACCCCGTCGCGCGGCCCGCCGGCGGTCCACGTGCCCGACGCGGCCGTCCAGGTCATGCCGTCGAAGGTGACCCCGTCCAGGCCGAACCGCATCGCGTTGGCGACCAGCCAGCTCGCGTCCGCCCAGCCCTCGGCGGACGGGTGCGGGCCACTGAGCGCCGCGGTCCCCAGCTCGGCCGTGGCGACCGGCACGAGGTCCGCCTCCGGGGCGCCGGGGGAGAGGTCCGAGCAGGTCAGCGCGCTGGGGCGGGCGCCGGTCAGCGCCGCGGCGGTCGCCGCCGCCTGCGACTCCCACTGGGCGTAGGCCTCCGGCAAGGCCGACCGCTGCACCAGCTGCGCGGCCTGCGTCACCGTCAGGTCCGCCCAGCCCGGCTGCTGCTGCAGCCGCTGGTAGAACGTCGTCGCGGCGTACACCGGGTTCGTCACCTCCGCGTAGGTGCCCCACCCCTGGCTCGGCCGCTGCTGGAACAGACCCGCCGAATCGCGGTCGCCGCCGGGCAGGTTCCGCAGCCGCGACTCCTGGATGGCGGTGGCGAGCGCGACCGTCACCGCGTGGCCCGGCACGCCCAGGCGCCGGCCCACCGCGGCGATCGTGGCGGCGTTGCGCGCCTGCTCGACCGTCAGGCGGTAGGTGGAGCCGTCCGCCGCGGTCACCGCGCACCGCGGTCCGGGCACCGGCTTGATCACCAGCACGATCCACGTGACCACCCCCGCGAGCACCACCACGGCGAGGACGAGTGCCAGGAGAGCACCGCGACTCCTGCGCATGCTCCCTCCCTCCTGGCCGCAACGTGTCCCTGTGGTTCCGACGCGCGGCGCCGCCGGGGGTTGGTCCTACCCGCCGCCGTCGGCCGGAAACGATGTCCGCGTTACCCGGACGAGGTGCGCAACCGGGTGCGATACGGTTCGTGCCGACCCGCCACCGCGCACGAAGGATTTGATCATGGGAGACAGCTCCCCGAAGGTCACGGTCGTCGTTCCGACCTACAACGAGCGGGACAACCTGCCCAAGCTGGTCGGACAGCTCACCGGACTCGGGCTGCCCGGCCTGCACGTGCTCGTGGTGGACGACAACTCGCCGGACGGTACCGGCGACGTCGCGGACAAGCTCGCGACCGAGGACCCGGGCCGCATCGGGGTGCTGCACCGGACCGAAAAGGACGGTCTCGGCCGCGCCTACGTCGCCGGCATCACGCGCGCGCTCGACGAGGGCGCCGACATCGTGATCCAGATGGACGCCGACCTGTCCCACCCCGTCGAGGCGGTCCCGCGGATGATCGAGAAGCTGGCGACGTCGGACGCGGCCGTGGTGCTCGGATCCCGCTACGTGGCGGGCGGCTCGCTGGCCGGGGACTGGGGCTGGCACCGCAAGGCGCTGTCGGCGTGGGCGAACTTCTACGTCAACGCGATCCTGCGGCTGCGGGTCAAGGACGCCACCGCCGGGTTCAAGGCCTGGCGCGCGGAGACGCTGCGGCGCATCGACATCGCCACGATCCGCAGCAACGGCTACGCGTTCCAGGTCGAGATGAACTACCGCACGGTCCAGCAGGGCCTGCGGATCGCCGAGATCCCGATCCGGTTCGAGGAGCGCGCGGACGGCGTGTCGAAGATGAGCCTCGCGGTGCAGCTGGAGTCCGCGCTGATGCCGTGGAAGCTGTTGTTCGGCCGCAAACTGGGCTGATCGTCCAGCTCCGCCGGGCACCGTGCTCGCCCGCTGATCGAAAAGGCGGAAAACCGTCGGGGGTCGGTGGTAAGAAGGCGAGGTGACCGACGATCCCTTCGCCGACCTCGACGCCTACGTCCGCCTGCCGCGGTTGTCCGGGCTGGCGCTCTCCCCGGACGGCCGGCGGCTCGTCGTCGGTGTCGCCGCCCCTGATGTCCCGAAGAACCGCTACACCACGGCGTTGTGGGAGGTGGACCCGGCCGGTGAGCGCCCGGCGCGGCGGCTGACCCGCAGTGCCGAGGGCGAGTCCGGTGCCGCCTTCACCCCGTCCGGTGATCTGTTGTTCGTCTCCGCACGCCCGGACACCGGTGCCGAAGGCGAGGACGCGCCGAAGAGCGCGCTGTGGGTGCAGCCGGCCGCGGGCGGGGACGCCCGGGTCGTCGCAGCCCCGGCGGGCGGGGTGCGCGGCGTGGTCGTCGCGGCGGAGGTCGGCACGGTGCTGGCCGGTGCGCCGATGATGCCGTCGGCCACGAGCGCGGAACACGACGCGGAGGTCCGCAAGGCACGCAAGGACGCCGGGGTCTCGGCGATCCTGCACGAGGAGTACCCCATCCGGTACTGGGACCACGATCTCGGCCCGGACCGCACCCGGCTCGTCGTGGCCGACGGCGTGCCGGCGGGGGAGGAGCGGCTCGAGCTGCGCGACCTCACCGGGCACGCCGGGCGGGCACTGGACGACGAGGCGTCCTGGGACGTGTCGCCGGACGGCCGCACCGTCGTCACCACCTGGGTGGTGCCGGAGGCGGGCGGGTCGCAGCGCACGACGGTGGTCGCGATCGACGCGGCCACCGGGGAGCGCCGCGTGCTGGCCGCCGATCCGGACCACGAGTTCGAGGCACCGCGGATCTCGCCCGACGGCACCCGCGTCGCGGTCTCGGTGTACCGCCGCTCGACGCCGGACGCGCCCGGCGACCACTGGCTCGCGCTGGTGCCGCTCGCCGGCGGCGACCCGCGGCCGCTGACCCGGGACTGGGACCGCTGGCCGCACTCGGCGCGGTGGCTGCCGGACGGGTCGGCGCTCGTCGTGGCCGCCGACGACCAGGGCCGCTCGCCGCTGTGGAAGGTCGATGCGACCAGCGGCGAGGTTACGCGCCTGACCGCCGACGACGGCGCCTACACCGAGCCGCGGGTCTCCCCGGACGGGCAGTGGGTTTACGCGCTGCGCTCGGCGGTGGACCACCCGCCCGCGCCGGTGCGGGTCGCCCTCGACGGGTCGGCCGTGCAGCCGCTGCCGGGCCCGGCCGAGGCGCTCGGCCTCGATGCCGCGGTGCCCGGCAGGCTCGACGAGGTCACCGCGACCGCGGAGGACGGCACACCGCTGCGGGCGTGGCTCGCGCTCCCGCGGGACGCGGGCCCGGACGCGCCGGCGCCGCTCCTGCTGTGGATCCACGGCGGCCCGCTGGGCTCGTGGAACGCCTGGCAGTGGCGGTGGAACCCGTGGCTGGCCGTCGCCCAGGGCTACGCGGTCCTGCTGCCGGACCCGGCGATCTCCACCGGCTACGGGTACGACTTCATCCAGCGCGGCTGGGGCGCTTGGGGTGCGGCGCCGTACACCGACCTGATGGCGATCACCGATGCGGCCGAGCAGCACCCCGCCGTCGACGAGACCCGCACGGCCGCGATGGGCGGGTCGTTCGGCGGCTACATGGCCAACTGGGTCGCCGGGCACACCGACCGGTTCCGGGCGATCGTCACGCACGCCTCGCTGTGGGCGCTGGACCAGTTCGGGCCCACCACCGACGCCACGTACTACTGGCAGCGGGAGCTGACGCCGGAGATGGCCGAAGCCAATTCGCCGCACCGCTTCGCCGACCGGATCCGCACCCCGATGCTCGTCATCCACGGCGACAAGGACTACCGCGTGCCGATCGGGGAGGGGCTGCGGCTGTGGTGGGACCTGGTGTCCCGCTCCGCCGCCGGGGACGGGTCGACCCCGCACAAGTTCCTCTACTTCCCCGACGAGAACCACTGGGTGCTGACCCCGCACCACGCCAAGATCTGGTACTCCACGGTGTTCGCGTTCCTCGCGCAGCACGTGCTGGGCAAGGACTGGCAGCGGCCCGACCTGCTCGGCTGACGGCGAGCCGGCGCGACCGGTGGTGCCGGGTGCGCGGACCGCGCCGCGATCGAGCAGTCCGCCCGGAACGCAACCCCACGGGCCACGGTCGGACGAAAATGCCGCCGGGTCCACCCGGACGGGTGGACGCCGCCCTGCGGTGCGGCGCGGAACTGGCTAGCTTTCGGCTCTCGTTCGAATGCACTTCGAGGAAAGGGAGCTCAGTGTTGCGCACACTTCGTGCTGGTGTCGTCGGTCTCGCCGCCGTCTCGGCGGTTCTGACCGGGGCGGGCGCCGCCTCCGCGGGGGTCTCCGCCCCGCAGCTCGAGGCCGTCGGGATGACCGTCAACGGTCTGATGGGCAACGCCGGGACCCCGGGCGTCCTCACCGCCGTCACGGGGGAGGACAGCGCCCTGTCCGCGATCACCGGCGGTAACCCGCTGCGCCAGGTCGCCGGCGCGCTGCCGTTCTGACCGCAGGACCTGCGACGAAGCGCGCCACGCCGGAACCCGGGTGGCGCGCTTCTGGCGTTCAGCGTCTTGTTCAGCGCCGCAGCGACTCGATGAGCGCCCGCGCGACGGCGGCGAGCTTGGTGTTCGTCCGCTGCGACTCCTCGACCAGCCGGGTGAACGCCTCTTCCGCGGTGCAGCCGTGGATCGCCATCAGCACCCCCTTGGCCTGGTCGATCTCGGCGCGCGAGGTCAGCGCGGCCTCCAGCTGGCCGATCTTGCGGTTGGTGGCCGCCCAGCGCCGCGCGTTGATGAAGGCGTCGCACGCGGCGGTGGTGAACAGGCGCATCACGTGTTCGTCGTAGTCGTCGAACGCCTGCGCGGTCAGGCTGTACATGTCCAGCCCGCCGACCACCTCGTCCTCCTCGTCGTCGCCGGGCAGCACCAGCGGCACCGACAGGTAGGTGTTGATGCCGGCCGCCTTGGCCGCCGCGGTGAACTCGGGCCACTCCTGCTCGTGCTCGCCGACCACGGCGCGCACCGGATGGCGGCGGGTCGCGGCCTCCACGCACGGACCGCGACGCGTCCGGTACTGGCACTCGTCGATGTCGACGATGCCCTCGTCGGTGGCTGCCAGCGTGTAGAGGTGACCGTCCTCGGCCACGGCGGTGATCGTCGCCGCGTCGGCCTCCGGCAGGGTGGCGACCGCGTTGTCCGCGATTCCCTTCGCGACCACTTCCAGCGGCTGCTCGGCGGCCTGGCCGCGCAGGTCGTCCAGCGCCTGAGCCACGTGATCGAGGCGGGCGAGGGGATCCGCGCGGCGCTCGGTCATGAGCGGCGGATACCCGGGGCGTGCGGACGGTAATCCCGGGTGGCGCGGCACGTGGGCACCGCGGCGGTCCGGAGAACGCGCCGCCTACCCTGGTGGGGTGTTCGTGAAGATCTGCGGCCTGCGCACCGAGGCCGATGTGGAGTGCGCGGTGGGGGCCGGCGCGGACGCGGTCGGGTTCGTGCTGACCCCGAGCCCGCGGCAGGTCACGGTGGCGGAGGCGGCGCGCCTGGTGGCCGGGGTGCCGCCGGAGGTGCTCGGCGTCGGGGTGTTCCTGGGCATGCCCGTCGCCGACGTCCGCGACATCGCCGTGCGGACCGGGCTCGGCGCGGTCCAGCTGCACGGCCGTGGCTACCGGGCGGAGGATTTCGCCGCCCTCACCGACCTGGGTCTGCGGCTGGTGCGGGCCACCTCAACCAGCGGCTCCCCGGTCGAGGTCGGCGCGTTCGGCGAGGACATGCTGATCCTGGACTCGCCGCGGGCCGGGTCGGGGGAGCAGTGGGACTGGGAGGCGCTGCGCGGGCAGACCGGGCAGTGGCTCCTGGCCGGCGGGTTGCGGCCGGGCAATGTCGCCGACGCCGTGCGGACCGTGCGGCCGTGGGGCGTGGACGTCTCCAGCGGGGTGGAGTCCGCGCGCGGTACGAAGGACCATGGACTGATCCGCGAATTTCTCGCCGCCGCGCGTCCCTGATCGCGGATCCCGTTCGTCGGGAGGGTGAGAATCACGACCGGCGAGGAGGAAACGCGATGCAGTACATGCTGTTGATCTGCGGTGGCCCGGAGGCCGCCGAGCACGCCGAGGACGGCTGCGGGGGCTGGAGCGAGGAGATGGCCGAGCGGGGCGTCCTGCGGGGCGGCGCGGGGCTGCGGCCGCCGCACGAGGCGACCACCGTCCGGGTGCGGTCGGACGAGGTGCTGCTGTCCGACGGCCCGTTCGCCGAGAGCCGGGAGCAGGTCGGCGGGTTCTGCCTGATCGAGTGCGGGGATCTGGACGAGGCCGTGGAGATCGCATCGAAGCACCCGGCGGCGACCTACGGTTCGATCGAGGTCCGGCCGATCTGGCAGCCGTGACCGACGTCCACACGGCACTCGTCCGGGCCTTCCGCGACGAGTGGGGCCAGGTGGTCGCGACCCTGATCCGGCTCACCGGCGACTGGGACCTCGCCGAGGAGTGCGCTCAGGACGCGTTCACCCAGGCCGTCGACTCGTGGGCCCGGGACGGCGTGCCGCGCCGTCCCGGGGCCTGGCTCACCACCACCGCCCGCAACCGCGCTCTCGACCGGCTGCGCCGGGACGCGGTGGGGGCGGCCAAGCTGCGGGAGGTCGCGGCGATGCCCGTTCCGGAGCCCGAACCCGACGACAGCGGCGTGCCGGACGACCGGCTGCGGCTGATGTTCACCTGCTGCCACCCCGCGCTGTCGCTGGACGCGCAGGTCGCGCTGACCCTGCGCACGCTGGCCGGCCTGACCCCGGCCGAGATCGGGCGGGCGCTGCTGGTCGCCGAACCGGCGCTGAAGAAGCGGCTGGTGCGGGCCAAGCAGAAGATCCGGCACGCGGGCATCCCGTACCGGGTGCCGCCGGCGCACCTGCTGCCCGAGCGCACCCCGGCCGTGCTCGCGGTGCTGTACCTGCTGTTCACCGAGGGGTACTCGGCGACGGCCGGCGCCGACCTGCTGCGGCGTGAGCTGTCCGCGGAAGCGATCCGGCTGGCGCGGGTGCTGCACCGGCTGATGCCGGACGAGCCGGAGGCGACCGGGCTGCTGGCGCTCCTGCTCCTGCAGGACGCCCGCCGGGACGCGCGCGTGGACGAGCACGGCGACCTGGTGCTGCTGGCCGACCAGGACCGCAGCCGGTGGGACCGGACCGAGATCGCGGAGGGTGTCGCGCTGCTGGACGGTGCGCTGCGGCGCGGGGCGCCCGGCCCGTACCAGGTGCAGGCGGCGATCGCGGCCTGCCACGGGACCGCGGCCCGCGCGGAGGACACGGACTGGCCGCAGATCGCGGCGCTCTACGGGCGGCTGGCCGAGATGACGCGGTCGCCGGTGGTGGCGGTGAACCGGGCGGTGGCGGTGGGCATGGCCGCCGGTCCGGAGGCTGGGCTGCGAATACTGTCCGATGTGGACCTGCCGGGGTACCACCTGCTGCCCGCAACCCGCGCGGATCTGTTGCGGCGGCTGGGCCGGCACGACGAGGCGGCGCGGGCCTACCGGGAGGCGCTGGAGCTGGTGACCGCCGAGGCCGAGCGCCGCTTCCTCAGCCGGCGGCTGGCGGAGGTGGAGGCGGGGCCGGGCGGTCAGCCCGCCGCGGGCCGGTCCCGGCCGACGTAGCGGATCACCTCGACCGGTTCGACGACGACCAGGCCGTCCCCGATCAGCTCGTCGAGCGTGGGCAGGAAGCCGCGGATCCGGGTTTCGTCGTCGACGACGACGATCACCACCGGCAGGTCGTCGGACAGGGACAGGATGCGGGTGGTGTGCACGTGTTGCGAGGCGCCGTAGCCCTCGATGCCGCGCAGCACGGTGGCACCGGCCAGCCCCGCCTGGTGGGCGCGGTGCACGATTTCGGTGAACAACGGTTTGTGGTGCCACCGGTCGGTCTCGCCGACGAAGATGGTCAGCCGCAGCGCCGGGCCCTGGAGTCTCATCCGTTCCACCCCGCCTTCGCCGGGCACCCCGCGGTGCCCGCGAGGTCAGTGTCTCCCCGGCGCGGGCCCGCCGTCAGGCCCTCACCGCCGGTTGAGCCGGCGGCGAGGGCCTGACGTCAGCGGAGCAGGCGTGCGACGAACCCGGTGACGACGAGCCAGAACAGCGCCGCCACCCCGTAGTTGACCAGCACGTTGAGCTGTTCGTTCGCGATGGGGAAGAGCCCGGGGAAGAACAGCGCGAGCGGCTGGGCGATCGAATCGATGAACCGGTAGAAGGCGTTCGCCGTGTTGGCGCCGGCCAGGACCAGGACGATGTAGATCGCCTCGACGAGCGCGAACAGCGCCCCGATCCCGGTCACCACTCTGACAGCGGTGCCGCGGCCACGGTAGATACCCGTTCTGGTCATACGAAGGGGTGACCGTTTTCGCCAATATCAAACCCGATCGGGGGACGGTCAGTGCCGTTCGTTGGGGATGATGATCCACAGCACCAGGTAGACCAGGAACTGCGGACCCGGCAGCAGACAGGACAGCAGGAAGAGCAGCCGCACGGTGCGGGGCTGCCACCCGAGGCGGTAGGCGAGCCCGGCGCACACTCCGGCGATCACGCGGTTGTGGCGGGACCTTGTCAGGGTCGTCGTTGTCGTCGTCATGCCTCCAGCGTGCTCGCCCCCGGCGCGGAACGCATCGGTGGAAACCCCCGATTCGACCCTGGTGCCGGCCCCACCTCCGCGGCCCCGGCCACCATCGTCCACTGGGGACCGCGAAGCCCGCGTCCCTTCGGTAGGGCGTGCGGAAGCGGATTCTGATCACCGGTGCGAGCGCCGGGCTCGGCGAGGAGATGGCACGGCAGTTCGGGGCGCTGGGGCGCGACCTGGCCCGGTGCGCCCGGCGGGCCGACCGTCTCGAGGCGCTGCGTGCGGAGCTGACCGCCGGCCGGCCCGAGGTTGCGATGGCGAGGTTGCGGTGGCGGTCCGGGGCCTGGACGTCACCGACCACGACGCGGTGTTCCGGGTGTTCCGCGAGCTGCGGGACGAGCTCGGCGGTCTGGACCGGATCGTGGTCAACGCCGGGCTCGGCAAGGGGCAGCCGCTGGGCACCGGGTACTTCGCCGCGAACCGGCAGACCGCGGAGACGAACTTCGCCGCGGCACTGGCGCAGTGCGAGGCGGCGATGGAGATCTTCCGCGAGCAGGGCGCCGGGCACCTGGTGGTGATCTCGTCGATGAGCGCGCTGCGCGGGATGCCGCGCAACCTGACCACGTACGCGGCGAGCAAGGCCGGGGTCGCCGCGCCGGCCGAGGGCATCCGGGCCGACAGGTTCGGCACGGGCATCACGGTGACCACGTTGTTCCCGGCTACATCCGGTCGGAGACGAACGCCCGGGTGGGGAAGGCACCGCTGCTGGTCGACAGCAGGCCCGGGGTGCGGGCGATGGTGCGGGCGACCGAGCGCGAGCGCACCCGCGCCTACACCCCGGCCTGGCCGTGGGCCCCGCTGAGCGTCGCGATGCGGCACCTGCCGCTCCGCTGGCTGGCGAAGATCACCTGAGGCGCTCCCGCGCGTCAGGTGTCCGCGCCGCGGCCGGTTTTTTCCTGCAGGCGGTCGATGAGCTGCGACGCCTGCGCCTTGGTGAGGTCCTCCGGCAGCTCCTCACCGGCCTCGCGGGCCAGTGTCTGCAGGTACGACAGCTGCGGGCCGGTCATCGGCTCCTCGCCGGTCGTCCACTCCTGCGGGTCCTTCTCCGGGTTCTGCGGTCCGGTCACCCCTGCCTCCGTTCGCCGATGTGTTCGAAACGGGGTTACCCCGCCGGAGTCCGGCTCATGCCACCTCAGCCCCGGATCTCGTTGAGGTAGTTGTAGATGGTGTAGCGGGTGACCTCGAGCTCGCCGGCGAGGAAGTCCACCGCGTCCTTGATCAGGAAGAACCCGGCCTCCTCCAGCTCGCGGACGACGGCCGCCTTGTGCTTCTTCTTCATCAGCTCCACCGGGATCCCGGTCTGCGCGACCGCCCGGTCCACCAGGAACCGCTGCAGGCTGTCCACATCGGGCGGGAAGCTCTCCGTCCGCACCTCCGTCGCCGGCCCCCGCGTCACCTCGCTGTTGACGCACAGGCAGCCGATCGCCACGCCGTCGGCGTCGCGCAGGAAGATCGTCGACGACCGGATCGGCCTGCCGTCCGGGCCGTGCGTCTCGTAGTTGGTCAGGTCGTGCGTGGTGCCGCGGCGCACCAGGCCGAGCAGCAGGTCGGTCATCGGGCCGCCGGGGGTGCGGCCGGTGATCTCCCCGGCGATCGCGATGATGGAATCGGGCAGCTTGGACAGGTCGTGCAGCACCACCTCGTTGCCCGGCCCGAGCATCGCGGCCAGCCCGTCGACCGCCGGGACCAGCGCGGACAGCACCGAGTCGGTGGCGTCCGCGGCGAACCGGGGGCCGGCGGGCAGCGGCCGGGACAGGTAGGTCAGCGCGGCGCGCACCGCCTCCGCCGCCGACGCCGGTGTGGAGGCGTGCGGGGACAACCGCACGTGGTCGGTGCGCACGGTCGCGGCGATGCCGTCGGCGGCCAGCACCGCCCCGACCCGCTCGGCGGAGTGCCCGGGCAGCCGGAACGCGAGGATCCCGGCGCGCCGCTGGGTCGCGGACACGATCTCGGCGCCCAGTGACCGCAGCATCTCCTCCAGCTCACCGACCCGCTCGGCGATGCGTGACTCGATGGCCGCCACCCCGGCCTCCTCGACCAGCTCCAGCGCGGCCGCGAAGGCGCCCGAGGTGACCGGGCTGAGGTTGCTGATCGACCAGGACGCCGCGAACTCCGCGGGCGGGTGGATCTCGTCGTCGAACAGGCCCGCGTCGTGCGCGCCGGTCCAGCCGGACAGCACCGGGCGCAGCCGTTCCAGCGCCCGGTCCGACAGCACGGCGAACCCGGTGCCCCAGCCCGCGCGCAGCCACTTCTGCCCGCCCACGACCAGTACGTCGGCGGCCTGCCACGGCTCGTCGGCCACGCCGAAACCCTGGATGCCGTCGACGACGAGCAGCCGGTCGCCGACGGTGTCCCGCAGCGCCGCGAGGTCGGCGCGGTAGCCGGTGCGGAAGTCCACGGCGCTGACCGACACCGTGGTGGTGTCGCCGCTGAGCTCCGCGGCGACGGCCTCCGGCGTGGCGTACCCGTGCGGCGGCCGCATGCGGCGCAGCGTGATCCGCCCGGCCTCCGCGGCGCGCGCCCACGGGTAGGTGTTGGCCGGGAATTCCGCCGCGGACACCAGGACTTCGCCGGGCGGGGCGTTGAAGGCGGCCTGGAACAGGCCCTGGCTGGTGTTGGGCAGCAGGACGACGTGATCGGTGTCGGTGCCGCACAGGCGTGCCACCGCGGCCTTCGCGCGGACCTCCTGCCGCATCAGGTCGTCCACAGTGGACGGTCCGGCCTTCGCCGAGGAGTGCAGCAGGCGCGCGGTGGTGTCCACGACGGCGTGCGAGGGCGGGCCGTACCGGGCGAAGTCCAGGTAGCCCGCGGGCTCGTCGAACTGGAGCAGGTAGCTGGGCGAGATCCTGGCCATCAGAGGATGCGCGCCAGGAACTGCCGGGTGCGCTCGTGCCGGGGCGCGCCGAGGACCTGCGCGGGCGGCCCGGTCTCCACGACCGCGCCGTCGGCCATGAAGACGACCTCGTCGGCCACCTCCCGTGCGAACCCCATCTCGTGTGTCACGACGACCATTGTCATCCCTTCGGCCGCGAGCGAGGTCATCACCTCCAGGACCTCGCCGACCAGCTCCGGGTCCAGCGCCGAGGTCGGCTCGTCGAACAACATCAGTTTCGGTTTCATCGCCAGCGCCCGCGCGATCGCGACCCGCTGCTGCTGGCCGCCGGAGAGCTGATCGGGGTAGGCGCCGGCGCGGTGCGCCAGGCCCACCCGGTCCAGCAGCTCCAGCGCGGTACGCCGGGCCTGGGCCGGATCCAGGCCGCGCACCCGCACCGGGCCCTCGGTGACGTTCTGCAGCACGGTGCGGTGGGCGAACAGGTTGAACCGCTGGAACACCATGCCGATGTCCTGCCGCTGCCGGGCGACCTCCCGCTCACGCAGCTCGTGCAGCTTTCCCTTGTGCAGGCGGAACCCGATCGGCTCGCCGTCCACCCACACCTGCCCGGCGTCGATCGTCTCCAGGTGGTTGACGCACCGCAGGAAGGTGCTCTTGCCGGCGCCGGACGGACCGAGCAGGCACACCACCTGTCCCTTGTGGACATCCAGGTCGATGCCGCGCAGCACCTCGGTGCCGGCGAAGTGCTTGCGCACGCCGACCGCGCGCAACAGGGGTTCGGTCATGTCAGGCCCTCCGCAGCGTCGTCAGGGCGCGGCCCACCCGGGACCAGGGCCGGGCCGCGACGGGCTCGGCCGCGAACGCGCGTTCCAGGTAGTGCTGGCCGATCCCGGCGACGGTGACCACGACCATGTACCAGATCGCGGCCGCCAGCAGGGTCTCCATCACCAGCAGGTTGTTCGAGGAGATGTTGTTGGCCGCGTGGATCAGCTCGGTCACCCCGATCACCGACGCCATCGAGGTGCCCTTGAGCATGTTGATGAAGTCGTTGCCGGTCGGCGGGATGATGACCCGCATCGCCTGCGGCAGCACGATCCGCCGCAGCGTGGTGGCCGGGGTCATGCCGATCGACTTCGCCGCCTCGGTCTGGCCGCGGTCGACGCTGTTCAGGCCCGCCCGCACGATCTCGGCCATGTAGGCGCTCTCGTTGAGCGCGAGCCCGAGCAGTGCCGCGACGAACGCGCTGACCACCACGTTGGTCGGCTCGTGCACCAGGTAGCCGCCGCCGAACGGCAGCGGGATCGAGACGAACTCGAACACCAGCGCCAGGTTGAACCAGATCAGGATCTGCAGCAGCACCGGCAGCCCGCGGAACAGCCAGATGTAGACCGCGGCGACCACACGGGCCACCGGGTTCGCCGAGCGCCGCATCAGGGCGATCACCACACCGATGACGACGGCGACGGCCTGCGCGATCACCGCGAGCAGGACGGTGTTGAGCAGGCCCACGGCCATCACCCGGTACCACAGGAACCCGGGGACCGTGTCGTAGGAGATCTTCGCGCCGGCCAGCACCACGCCGAGACCCGCCAGCAGCGCCAGGATGATCACCGCGGCCACCCAGCGGCCCCAGTGCCGCAGCCGGACGATGGGCAGTTCGGCCTGCGGCACCCGGGTGGTGACGTCAGCTTCCGGCATTGACGGTGACCTTCGTGATCGCGCCCTGCTGCACGCCCCACGCGCCGAGGATGCGGCCGTAGGTGCCGTCGTCGGCGAGCTCGGTCAGCGCCTTCGCCACGGCGTCGCGCAGCTGCGGGTTGGCCTTGTTGACGCCGATGCCGTAGGGGCCGCCGTTGATCGGCTCACCGGGCACGACCTCGAAGAACTCGCCGTTGCCCGCGTTCTTGCTGACGTAAGCGGCGGTCGGCAGGTCGTTGAGGATCGCGGCGACCCGCCCGGTGCGCAGCTGGTTCTGGTTCTGCGAGTCGCTGTCGGTGGCGGTCGTGGTGACCGGCGGCTTGCCGGCCTGGACGCACCTGGTGCTCTGCTCGGTGGCGAAGGTCTGGTGGCTGGTGCCCTGCACGACCGCGACGTTCTTGCCGCACAGCGAGTCCGGGCCGGTGATGCCGTCCGGGTTGCCCTTGCGGACCATGATCGTGATGCCGGAGGTGAAGTAGTCCACGAAGTCGATCTGCTGCTGGCGCGCCTTCGTGTCGTTCATCCCGGCCATCGTGAGGTCCAGCCGTCCGGATTGCAGGCTGGTGATCAGTGAGCCGAAGGCCATATCGGTGTGCTGCGCGGTGAGGCCGAGTTTCGCCGCGACGGCCTTGGCGATGTCCACTTCGAACCCGACCGGCGTCTTGCCGTCGGCGGCGTAGAAGTTGTTCGGTGCGGACTGCATGTTCGCGCCGATGGTGAGTTTGCCGGCCTGCGCGATCGGCGCCGGGAGGGACGACGCGAGCTGGGCGTCCTTCGTGACGCCCTGCAGGATGGCCGCGGTGTCCGGCACCCCCGAGCCGGTCGCGGTCCCCCCGGCGGCACCGCCGGCACCGTCGGACCCGCCGCCGCACGCGGTCGTGAGCAGCAGGCAGCCGACGACCACCGCGCCCCAGCGCGTCACCCGTGACCTCGCAGACATCGCATCTCCCTCACCCGATCGAATGATGAGCGAGACGCTACAACCCGCTGTTGAAGAGGTCAACCACGAGTTGAAATTCTGGGTTGCGCCTGGTCAGGTGGCGGGGAAGTCGAACTGGTACCCCTGCGCGGTCAGCCACGGCAGGAGTTCGGCGAGGGCGGCGACGGTCTGCGCCCGCCGGCCACCACCGTCGTGGAAGAGGATCACCGCGCCCGGCCGGACCGCCTGGCGCACGCCGGCCACGATCGCCGGGACGCCCGGCAGGGTCCAGTCGCGGGAGTCGACCGACCAGCCCAGCGGTGTCATCCCGGCGCGGACGGCGAGTGCGGTGATCGTGTCCGACCAGTTGCCACCGGGCGCGCGGAAGTAGGGAACGGGAACGTCGCTCCCGGCAGCCAGTCGCAGATCCGTGCGGGCACCGGTGATGTCCGCGGACATGCGTGCCTCGTCCCGCCGGGCGAGTTGCTCGTCGTGGTCGGCGGTGTGGTCGCACAGGCGCATCCCGTGCCCGAGCACCTGCCGGACCAGTTCCGGGTGCCGGCGGACCTGGGTGCCGACCATGCAGAACGTGGCGACCGCGCCGTGCTGCGCCAGCAGGTCGAGGATTTGGGGTGTGTAGCCGGGATCCGGGCCGTCGTCGAAGGTCAGTGCCACGAACCGGCCGGAACGGGCGGTGGTGCGCACCGGGGCGCGCGGGCCCGGCGGCGCGGCGGTGCCGGCGGGTGCGGCGGTACCCGCCGGCTGTTCCGGTGCGGGTTGCGGCGCGGGTTGCGGCGCGCCGGGCGTGCCTTCGGCGCCCGACCAGGACAGCGAAAGGATCAGGGAGACGGTCACGAGCACCACGGAGATCAGGACGGCCCACCGGTAGCAGTACGGGGGGCGGAGCACCTGATAACGCATGGGGTACCTCCCCGAATCGTGGTGTCGCCCGCGCACAATAGAGTGAAAAACGTCCCGATCGGGGGAACTTGCGGGCGTGTCAGTACGGGCGCCCGGGGTGCGCCGCGGAACCCGGCAGGGATTGCGGCCACCGCGTCGCGCGCAGCGGGGTGGTGTTTGTCGCGCCCCGGTGCGGCCTTCCGGCGAACACCTGGGACGCCGGCGGTTCACCTAGTCCGGGAGCAGTGGTACCGCCGGGCCGTCGTCGCGGCCGAGGAGCATCGCCCTGGTGATCGCGGCGGTGCCGTAGCGATCGCGCACCCGGTCGAGCGCCGCGTCGAGGGCGCCGGGCGTGTGCTGGTCGAACGGCAGCTCCAGTTGCCGCGGTGCATCGTCGTCCAGATTGGACAGTGCCACGCCGAGCAGTGTGCATCCCCGCTCGTGGATCACCGGCATCGCCGCGGTCAGCAGCGCACGCGCGGCGGCGAGGATGTCGTCGGTGTGCGCCGTCGCCCGGGAGACCGTCTGCGAGCGCGTCGCGCGGCTGAAGTCGGCGAACCGCAACCGCAGCACCACCGTGCGGCAGACCCGGTGTGCGGCGCGCAACCGATGGGCCAGCCGGTCGACCAGCGCGGCCAGGACCTCGTCCAGCTCGGCCGGCGACCGCTGCCGCCGCCCCAGCGCCCGCTGCGCCCCGATGGAGCGCCGCCGCCGCCCCACGACCACCGGGCGCGGGTCCCGGTTGTGCGCCAGCGCGAACAGGTGCCGGCCGCTCGCCCGGCCGAGCAGCTCGACCAGCTCCGCCTCGCCCCGCCCGGCCACCTGACCCACCGTGCGGATGCCCCGCGCGTGCAGCTTCCCGGCCGTCACCGCGCCCACCCCCCACAACCGCTCGACCGGCAACGGGTGCAGGAACTCCAGCTCACGGTCGTGCGGCACGACGAGGAGCCCGTCCGGTTTCGCCACCCCGCTGGCGACCTTGGCGAGGAACTTCGTGCGCGCCACCCCGACCGTGATCGGCAGCCCGACCTGCTCGGCCACCGCGCGCCGCAGGCCGGCCGCGATCGCGCGCGGCGGGCCGGCGATCCGGGCCAGCCCGCCCACGTCGAGGAACGCCTCGTCGATCGAGAGCCCCTCCACCAGCGGCGTCGTCTGCTCGAACACGGCGAACACCGCCTTGCTCGCCGCGCTGTAGGCCGCCATCCGGGGCGGCACCACCACCGCCGACGGGCACAGCCGCAGCGCCTGCGTGCAGCCCATCGCCGTGCGGACGCCGCGCGCCTTGGCCTCGTAGCTCGCCGCCAGCACCACCCCGCCGCCGACGATGACCGGCCGCCCGCGCAACGAGGGGTCGTCACGCTGCTCGACCGACGCGTAGAACGCGTCGAGGTCGGCGTGCAGGATCGGACCCTCGTTCGTCACGAACACAGGTTCGCACCCACCCCCGACAGTTTCCCGTTTCCGCAGGTGGGGGCGTTAGGCGCGCGAACGCTTGCCTTGACGTGGACGACAACCTTTACGCTCGATCCCATGCGAATCGGGGAGCTGGCGCAACGGGCGGGGACGACCACGCGGGCGCTGCGGTTCTACGAGACACAGGGCCTGCTGTCCGCGAAGCGGGCGTCCAACGGCTACCGCGAGTACGGCGAAGAGGACTTCCGCCTCGTCAAGGAGATCCAGACGCTGCAGGCAGTGGGGTTCAGCCTCGACGACACCCGGCCGTTCGTGGAGTGCCTGCGCGCCGGCCACGAGACCGGCGACTCGTGTGCCGACTCGATCGAGGTCTACGAGCGCAAGCTGGCCGAGGTCGAGGCGTTCCTGGACCGGCTGCACGCGGTGCGCGACGACCTGCGCGCCAAGCTCGCCGAGGCGCTGGACCGAGAACCCGGCCCCTGCCGGGTCACCACCACGTTCGAGGAGTCCCGATGACCTCCACCGGCCTTTCCGGCGCCGTGCGCGCTGTCACCGACGCCACCTTCGCGGCGGAGGTGCTGCGTCACGACGGTCCCGTGCTGGTCGACTTCTGGGCGCAGTGGTGCCCGCCGTGCCACATGATCGCGCCCGTGCTCGACGAGATCGCCGCCGAGCGCGCCGGCACGCTGGCCATCCGCAAGATCAACGCCGACGAGAACCCCGGCGCCGCGCGGGACCACCAGGTGATGTCGCTGCCGACGCTGATCCTCTTCCGCGACGGCGAGCCCGTGGCGCAGTGGGTGGGCGCCCGGCCGAAGTCCCGGTTGCTCGCCGAGATCGACGCCGCACTGGAGGCCTGAGCCGCCGCCGGCCCTCCGCTCCGCACCGGCGTACCGGGATCAGTCCCGCAGCCGGGCGCGGGCGAGCAGCGTGGCCACGCGGGTGACCACGGCGCGGCCCGCGCCGCGCGCGCCGGAGGCGAGCACGGTGGCCCAGTCGAAGTAGTCCCGCCACAGCACGATCCGGTCGTCCCGCACCTCGAACGTGCCGCACACCCAGAACCGCGCCTCCCACGCCCCGGCGCGCAGCACGTCCGTCCGCTCGGTCAGCACGATCGGCCCGTCGGCGGCGATGTGGTGCATCCGCACCTCGAACCCGATGCGGTACCGGCTGAGCAGGCGCAACTGCTTCTCCACCGCCGCGACGCCGCGCGCCGGGGGCAGCGGGACGTTCTGGTACACGACATCGGGTGCGGCGAAGGCCAGCGCGCCTTCGACGTCGTCCTGTTCGAGGGCGGTCAGGAACGAGGTCACCGTGCTCTTCGGGTCCGCCATGTTCCCAGGCTAGCGGCCGGCCGGGACGATCAGGTGGCGCCGGCGCGACCGGCCCACGGGGTGCGATCCGGCTCGGTGCGAGGGCCGAGCTCCACGCCGGGCACGCCGGCAACCGGCGCGAGTTGCGCACCTCACAGGCCCGCGACCGTACCTCTTCGTGCCGCGGCCACCGGTGCCGGACGCGCCGGGAACTCCTGGCCCGGCACGTCGGTGGTGGCGGAGCCCGGGCAGGTCGAAGGGCCTTTTCGGCGGACGCCGCGGCCGGTCCGGAACCGGTCCCGGTGATCGTCACGGGCGGCCGGCGGCAGCAGGGCGCGACCACGACGTGGCTGTCTCGTGGGGAAAGTCCTGACCACGGTCCCCGGCGAGGTCGTAGGGTTTGCCGCGTGAGCATGCCCATCCTCCTGACCGTCGACGACGACCCGGCCGTGTCCCGGTCCGTCGCCCGTGACCTGCGCCGCCGCTACGGCCAGGACTACCGCGTCGTGCGCGCCGCCTCGGGTGCGGACGCGCTCGAGGCGCTGCGCGAGATCAAGCTGCGCGGCGACGCCGTCGCGGCGATCCTCGCCGACTACCGCATGCCCCAGATGGACGGCATCACGTTCCTGGAGCAGGCGATGGACCTGTTCCCGTCCGCGCGGCGCGCCCTGCTCACCGCGTACGCCGACACCGACGCGGCCATCCAGGCGATCAACGTCGTCGACGTCGACCACTACCTGCTCAAGCCGTGGGATCCGCCGGAGGAGAAGCTGTACCCGGTGGTCGACGCGCTGGTGGAAGCCTGGCGCGCGGCCGGCGAACGGCCGGTGGAGGAGACGAAGGTGATCGGGCACCGGTGGTCCTCGCCGTCGTACAAGGTGCGGGACTTCCTCGCCCGCAACTCCGTGCCCTACCGGTGGTACTCGGTCGACGAGCCGGAGGCGAGCCGCCTGCTCGAGGCCGCCGACCGGGCCGCGGAGGACATCCCGGTGCTGATCACCCCGGACGGCACGGTGCTGTGCAAACCCGACGGTGAGCAGATCGCCGACGCGGTCGGGCTGTCCACCCGGCCGGCGGCGGAGTTCTACGACCTGGTCGTGATCGGTGGCGGTCCGGCCGGCCTCGGTGCGGCCGTCTACGGCGCCTCCGAGGGGCTGCGCACCGTCCTGGTCGAGCGCCGGGCCACCGGAGGGCAGGCCGGGCAGAGCTCGCGCATCGAGAACTACCTCGGCTTCCCGGACGGCGTGTCCGGAGCCCAGCTGACCGACCGCGCCCGCCGCCAGGCCCAGAAGTTCGGCGCCGAGGTGCTCACCGCACGGGACGTGACCGGGCTGGAGGCCCGCGGTTCGGCGCGGGTGGTCAGGTTCGGCGACGGCAGTGAGATCGCGGCGCACGCCGTCGTCCTCGCCACCGGGGTGTCCTACCGCGCACTGGAGGCCGAGGGGGTAGCCGACCTCACCGGCCGTGGCGTGTTCTACGGTTCCGCGTCCACCGAGGCGCCGGAGTGCGAGGGCGAGCACGTCTACATCGTCGGTGGCGCCAACTCCGCCGGGCAGGCCGCGGTGTTCTTCTCCCGCCACGCCAAGGACGTCTCGATCCTGGTCCGCGGCCCGTCGCTGCACGCGTCCATGTCGCACTACCTCATCGAACAGATCGAGGCGATCGGCAACATCCACGTCCGCCCCCGCACCACTGTGCTGCGGGCGCACGGGACCGATCACCTCGAAGCGCTGACGCTGTGCGACGAGGAGCAGGGCATCACCGAAACCGTGCCGACCGGGCACCTGTTCGTGTTCATCGGGGCGGCTCCGCGCACCGAGTGGCTCGGTGACGAGTTGCTGCGCGACGAGCACGGCTTCGTTCGCACCGGCCCCGATCTCGTCGTCGAGGGCAACCGACCGCCGGGCTGGACCCTGGACCGGGATCCGCACCACCTGGAGTCGTCCATTCCCGGGGTGTTCGTGGCCGGCGACGTCCGGTCGCAGTCGGTCAAGCGGGTGGCCTCCGCCGTCGGCGAGGGCGCGATGGCCGTTTCGCTCGTGCACCGCTACCTGGAGGCACGATGACCGAGCCGCAGCTGACCCGCGAGTTCCTGCGGGAGTTGTTCCTGTTCACGAGTCTGGCCGACGACCAGCTCGACTGGATCCTCGCCCACGTCAAGCTCGAGCACTACCCGGCCGGGACCGCCATCATCAACGAGGGCGATCCGGCGACCTGCTTCTACGTCCTGCTGTCCGGAGCGCTGCGGATGACCCGGCTGGTCGGCGGCAGCGAGGTGGAGACGATCCGCTCCGACCAGCGCGGCTCCTACTGCGGCGCGACGCAGTTCTTCTACGGGCAGCACGAGCAGCGGTACGCCACGTCGGTGTACGCGATCACCGACCTGACGTTCCTGACGCTGCCCGCCCGGGAGTTCGCCGACCAGTTCCGCAGCTGGTTCCCGATGGCCACGCACCTGCTCGAGGGGACCTACCTCGGCTGGCGCAACAGCGACGCGCTGATCGGGCAGCGGCGCCGCCTGCTCGCGCTCGGCGAGATGTCGGCCGGGCTGACCCACGAGCTGAACAACCCGGCGGCCGCCGCGGTGCGGGCGACGGCCGCACTGCGGGAACGGGTCGCCGGGATGCGTCACAAGCTCGCGATACTGGCGAAACGGGACATCGAGCCCGATCTGCTGGAACAGCTGATCGACGTGCAGGAGCGGCTGGTCAAACAGGTGGCCGACGCGCCCCCGCTGACGGCCATGCAGCAGGCCGACCGCGAGGACGAGATCGGTGACTGGCTCGCCGACCGCGACATCGAGCAGGGCTGGGACCTCGCCCCGATCTTCGTCGCGGCCGGGTTGACGGCGGAAAGCCTGGACCACGTGCTGGAGTCGGTGGGCGATGCCCTGCTGGACGGTGCCCTGCGCTGGCTGGCGTACGCGCTGGAGACCGAGATGCTGATGGGGGAGATCGAGGACTCCACCACGCGCATCTCGGCGCTGGTGGGCGCCGCCAAGCAGTATTCGCAGATGGACCGGGCGCCGCACCAGTGGATCGACGTGCACGACGGCCTGGACTCCACGCTGGTGATGCTCGCGGGCAAGATCGGCACCGGGATCGAGGTCGTGAAGGACTACGACCGGGACCTGCCGACCGTGCCGGCCTACGGGGCCGAGCTGAACCAGGTGTGGACGAACATCATCGACAACGCAGTGAGCGCGATGGAGGGCGCCGGCACCCTGACCCTGCGCACGGCCCGTGAGGGTGACCGGGTCCTGATCGAGATCGGCGACACCGGCCCGGGCATCTCCGCGGAGACCAAACAGCGGATCTTCGAACCGTTCTTCACCACCAAGCCGGTGGGGGAGGGGACGGGCCTGGGGCTGGACATCTCGTGGCGCATCGTGGTGGACCGCCACCGCGGCGATCTGCAGGTCGAGTCGGAGCCGGGCAACACCCGGTTCCAGGTGTACCTGCCGACGACGGAGCAAGCTTCGGAGTGAGGGGCCGTCGGTCCCGGCCGGTCCGGGCGCCCGCGTCGGGCTGTGCCGCGCTCGCCGGGTGGTAGTGCTTCGCCTACCGCTGCGCGTCCCGCCACGCCCTGGCGCACCCGTCGAGTCCTGGCGCTTCCGCCCCATGCCGCGTGCCTCGCACGCGGCATGACGCCCCGCCGGGTGGCGACGGTCCGGTGGACAGCGTGCGGTGGCGACGGGCTCACCGGGACACGGCGGCAGGCCCTTGTCCCTACTGGCCGGCGGCGGTGGCCAGGTCGAAGGGGGAGGTGCTCCGCTCCGGGACGGGCCAGCGCATCCGCACCGTGGTGCCGCCCGGGCCGGGGCTGATGTCCGCCCGCTCGGACAGTGCGCGGATCAGCGGGAGCCCCCGGCCGTGCAGCGGCCCCGGGTCCGGCGCGGGCGGCTCCCAGCGGCCCCGGTCGCTCACGGTCACGTCCACGGTGGCGCCGCGCAGTTCCGCCGACAGCTCCATCGGGCCGTCCGCCCCGGCGGGATAGGCGTGCGTGACGACGTTGATCATGGCTTCGTACGCCGCCAGCGCGATCGCGTCGGTGGTGTCCTCCGGCAGATCCACCGCATTCGCCCACCGGGTGAGGAGGTGTCTGAGAATCGTCGCGTTGCGCGACCGGGCCGGTACCTTCCGGTGCAGGCGTTGATCTCCGGCGTGCATCGAAATCCCCTCGGTGTGTCTCTCGTCGCCCGGGGATTACCCACCGTGCACGGACTACACACCCGGGTTCACGCCGTGGTCAGCTCCGCCCACACGACCCGGCCCTCCGGCGTCGTGCGCGTGCCCCACCGCGCCGCGGCCGAATCCACGATGCGCAGGCCGCGCTGCTCGATCCCCCCGGTCGCGAGCAGGTGCGGCAGCGTGCCGGTCCGGTCCGCGACATCCACCGTCAACCGCCGGCCGTCGTGGAACAATCGCAGCGTCAGCGGGGCCGACGCGTGCCGCACCGCGTTCGTCACCAGCTCCTCGGCCACCTTCAGCGTGGCCTCGGCGACCTCCGCCAGACCCCACTCCGCCATCCGGCCCGCGACGAACTCCCGCACCGCCCTCAGCTCGACCTCCCTGGTCAGGGCCAGGGTCGCGACCCGGCGGTGCGCGCCCCGGTGGTCCACGTACAGCAGGGCGACGTCGTCGTCGTGCCGGCCGCCGGTCAGCTGCTCGATCAAGGCGTCACACGCCGCGTCCAGGTCGTCGTCGCCGCGCGGCAGCGCGGCGAGCCCCGCCAGCAACGCGTCGATCCCCGCGCCCAGCTCGCGGGCGCGGCTTTCCACCAGCCCGTCGGTGTACAGCACGAGCTGCATCCCGGGCGGGAACGGTGCCTGCTCCTGCGGGTACTGCTCGCCGACGCCCAGCGGCATCCCCAGCGCCTCCGCGATCTGCCGCATCGTGCCGTCCGGCTCGATCAGCACCGCCGGCAGATGTCCGGCGTTGGCGTAGGTGAGGGTTTCGTCGATCGGGTCGTGCACCGCGTACAGACAGGTGATGAACTCCGCGCCGGGCGTGCACCGGGCCAGCTGGGACACGTTGTGCAGCACGTCCGACGGGGGCAGGTCCAGCAGCGCGTACGACCGGATCGCGGTGCGCATCTGTCCCATCACCGCGGCCGCCGGTACGCCGCGCCCGACCACGTCGCCGACCACGAACGCGGTCCGCCCACCGGGCAGCTGGATCACGTCGAACCAGTCGCCGCCGACCTCGGACCCCACCGCCGCCGGCAGGTACCGCGACACGATCCGCAGGCCCGGGATGTCCGGCACCGCCGGCAGCATGCTGCGCGCCAGCTCCATCGCCATCGACCGGTGCCGCGCGAACAACCGCGCGTTGTCCAGCGCGATCGCGGTGTACCCGGCGATCCCGGCGGCCAGGTGCTCGTGCCGTTCGGTGAACCGCCCCGGTTCGGGATGGCCGAAGAAGAACCCGCCGAGCACCTCCCGGGTGGTCGGCGTGATCACCGGCACGGCCAGGTAGCTGCGCACCGGCAGGTGCCCCTCCGGCATCCCGTGGTACGGCGCGTTGTGCCCGTAGCGCGGGTCCTCGGTGATGTCGTCGCTGCGCACGATCCCGGTGCCGTTGAACGTGGGCTCGAACACCTGCGTGTTGCGCGGCATCGGGAAACCGTCGAAGGTCTCCTTCGGGATCCCGGACAGGGTGTAGAGGGTGTAGGACTCGCCGATCTCGTCGATCAGGTTGTAGAAGAAGGCGCCGAACCCGGCGCCGGTGGCCCGGGTGGCCGCGTCGGTCGCGTCCTGCACGAGCGTGTCGATGTCGAGCTGCGCGGTCAGCCGCTGCCCGATGGTCTGCAGCGAGTCCACCAGTTCGGCCTCGGCGCCCACCCGGTCGACCGCGTTCTCCAGCTCCGCGCCGCGGGTGCACGAGGTTGTCTCCAGCAGCTCGACGTAGGCCCGCAGCGCGTCCTCCCGCTCCCGGGCCGGTCCGTGTGCCAGCAGGCCGGCGCGGACGCCGACCGCGATCGCGCGCGCGGACGGCGCGGGCAGCCCGGTGGCGGCCGGTACCACGATCCAGAACGTGCGGCCCGTGGTGAGCGGTCCGCCGAAGGCCAGCGCCCCGCGCAACGGCAGCACCGAGCACTCCTCGGCGGTCGGCCGGGATACGGTGCCCGCGGCCAGCACGTCCCGGAACCGTGCCTCGCCGGCCGCCGCGACCAGGTCCGGAGCCCCGTCACCGTCCACAATGAACAACTCGACCGACGTCGGACGGGCGGCCTTCGGGAACCCGTCCCGCAGCCGCTCCACGACGGCCTGCGCCGCGCTTGCCAGGTCCGGGGCGCGACCGGCTCCGGCCCGCAGCTCCGCGGCCAGCCGGACGGTGCCCGACAGGCCGAAGGGCGCGACGCCGGCCGGCCCCGCGCTCGTGTCGTCCGCCTGCCACCCGCTCATCAGTCGCGCTCCCCTTCGTCGGCGGCTGTCAGCCTAACCCCGTGCGCGCGACGGTGACACGGTTGCGACCGGATGTGGGATCGATCTGGTGGTGCGGAGCAGCCGGGAGGTCCGCGACCTGCCGGAATTGCCCGGTGTCCCGTTACGCCACAGGGATTTTCGTCCGGGTGGCGGGGACGGCCGGGCACCATCCGGAGCCGGTGGTGCTGCGGCGCCGGGCACCTGGCGGGGCGAGGTGCCCGTGCAATTGCCAGCGCTCGCCGTCGAAGGCCCAGTGCAGGTGGTCCTCCTCCCAGGGGCGGTTCAGCAGGTCGTGCCGCTGGGCGAGCTCGGCCTGTGTCGTGAGGAATTCGCGCAGTCCGGTTCGGACCCGGTTCAGCCATCGCATACCGGACAGCATGGGGTGATCGACTGGCCGCGACGAGTGGCAGAACGGGCAGTGTGCGACAAAATCCTGCCACTGGAGTCCGGAGGGTGACTTCCGCCGCCCGGCGAGGCATGATCGCGCAGTATCCGTAGTGGGAGGCCAGTTTTGAGCATCGTCGGCACCAGGGTGGTCCGCATCGAGGACCAGCAGCTGATCACGCAGGGCGGAACCTACGTCGAGGACCTCCGCGCGGAGGCGCTCACCGGGGCGGTGCACGCGATGTTCGTGCGCAGCCCGATCGCGCACGCGCGCATCGTTTCGATCGACACCTCCGCCGCGCTGGCGGCGCCCGGCGTCGTCGCGGTGTACACGGCCGCCGACCTCGACCTCGCGCCGCACCGGGCCGGACCGGTTGTCGAACCGTGGCTCGCCGGCGAAGTGGTCCGCTACGTCGGTGAGCCCGTCGCGCTCGTGCTGACCGAGGAGCGCTACCAGCTCGCCGACGCCGCCGAACTCGTCGACATCGACTACGACCCGCTCGACGTCGTGGCGAGCATCGACAGCGCGCTCGCCGGCGAGACCCTGCTGTTCCCCGATCAGGGCACGAACCTGTTGCAGACCACCGGCGGCGAGTTCGACGGCACGGCGTTCGACGACTGCGAGGTCGTCCTCACGCGCACGATCGTCAACCAGCGCGTCGCTCCGGCGCCGCTGGAGGTGCGCGGCGCGGCCTGCACGTGGGGTGCGGACGGCCGCCTGACGCTGTGGCTGTCCACCCAGAACGCGCAGATCGCCCGCTCCACCGTGGCGAAGGGGCTTGGCGTCCGGTCGGCGGACGTGCGGGTGATCACCCCGGACGTCGGGGGCGGGTTCGGCGCGAAGATCGGCGCCGACCCGGAACCGGTGGTGCTGGGCTGGGCGGCGAAACGGGCCGGGCGGCCGGTGCGGTGGACGGAGACACGGAGCGAGAACCTGGTCGCGATGACCCACGGCCGGGCGCAGCAGAACACGATCACCATCGGCGGCCGCCGCGACGGCACCGTGCTCGCCTTCCGCCTGGAGGTGGTGCAGGACGCCGGCGCCTACCCGCGCGCGCTGTTCCTGCCGACGCTGACCGAGCTGATGGCCACCGGCGTCTACCACTTCCCGAAGGTGGAGACGAGCAGCCGCGCGGTCGTCACCAACACCACGCCGATCGCGGCCTACCGGGGCGCGGGCCGTCCCGAGGCGACCGCGGCGATCGAGCGCGCGATGGACCTGTTCGCGGCCGAGATCGGCATGGACCCGGCGCAGGTTCGGCGAGTCAACTTCATCCGGCCCGAGGAGTTCCCGTACACCTCGCCGACCGGTGCCAGCTACGACACCGGCGAGTACGCCCAGGCCCTGGACCGGGTCCTGGCGGCAGGCGGATACGCCGAACTGCGTGCGGAGCAGGCCCGCCGCCGTGAAACGGGCGACCCGGTGGCGCTCGGGCTCGGGATCGCCGCCTACGTCGAGATCACCGGTGGCGACTCCGGCGGGGAGAGCGGGCGGGTGCTGATCAACGCGGACGGTTCGGTCACCGCGTGGACCGGCTCCTCACCGCACGGGCAGGGTCTGGACAGCACGCTCGCCATGCTGCTGTCCGACCAGCTCGGCGTGCCGATGGACAAGATCACCATCCGGCACGGCGACACCGACGAGGTGCCCAGGGCCGTCGGCACGTTCGGGTCGCGGTCGCTGCAGCTCGGCGGGTCCGCGCTGCGCCAGGCCGCCGACCAGGTCATCGAGCAGGCCCGCGCGCTGGCCGCGGACCGGCTGGAGGCGTCCCCGGACGACATCGAGCTGGCCGACGGTTCCTTCCGGGTGCGGGGCGCGCCGGCCAGCGGCTCGGTGACCTGGGCGCAGGTGGCCGGGCAGGCCGAGCTGACCGCGGATGTGTGGTTCGGCGAGGGCACGCCGACGTTCCCGTTCGGTGCCCACCTCGCCGTGGTCGAGGTCGACACGCTCACCGGGAAGGTCGTGCTGAAGCGGATCATCGCCTGCGACGACGCCGGCCCGGTGGTCAACCCGCTCACCTTCCAGGGGCAGCGGCACGGCGGCCTCGGCCAGGGTGTCGCGCAGGCGCTGCTGGAGGTCATGAACTACGACGCCGACGGCAACCCGACCACGGCCACGCTGGCCGACTACTCGTTCATCACCGCCCCCGAGCTGCCCGACTTCGAGCTGGTCGAATCCGAGACCCCGACGACCCGGAACCTGCTGGGGGTCAAGGGGATCGGTGAGGCCGCGACGATCGGGTCCACGCCGGCGGTGCACAACGCGGTGGTCGACGCACTGTCCCACCTGGGGGTGCGTCATCTCGACATGCCCGCCACCCCGCTGCGGGTCTGGCAGGCGATCACCGATGCGAGGAAGGCGAACTGAGGTGAAGGTCTCGATCGAGATCAACGGCAGGACGGTCACCGGGGAGGTCGAGGACCGCACGCTGCTGGTGCACTTCGTGCGGGAACGGGCCGGGTTGACCGCGACGAACGTCGGGTGCGACACCACGTCCTGCGGCGCGTGCACCGTGCTGCTCGACGGCGAGTCGGTCAAGTCGTGCACCGTGCTGGCCGCCCAGGCCGACGGGCACGCGGTCACCACGTTGGAGGGACTGCGCGGCGAGGACGGCGGGCTGCACCCGCTGCAGCGCGCCTTCCGGGAGGAACACGGCCTGCAGTGCGGGTTCTGCACCCCGGGCATGATCATGGCTGCGGTGTCGCTGCTGGAGCACAACCCGAAGCCGACGCGGCATGAGGTCCGCGACGGCCTGGAGGGGAACCTGTGCCGCTGCACGGGTTACCACAACATCGTCAACGCGGTGATGAACGCCTCCGGCCAGGAGGTGCAGCGGTGATCCCGGCCGCGTTCACCTACCGCCGGGTGTCCTCTGTGGACGAAGCGCTGGCGGCGGTCGCCGAGCACGGTGACGACGCCAAGCTGCTGGCCGGCGGGCAGTCGCTGCTGCCGCTGATGAAGCTGCGGTTCGCCGTGCCGGAGGTGGTCGTCGACATCGCCCCGCTGGACGAGCTGCGGTACGTGCGTGCCGAGGGCGGCGAGATCGTCATCGGGGCCCTGACCCGCCACCACGACCTGCACCACGACCCGGTCCTCGCCGAGCACGCGCCGGTGCTCGCCCGGGTCGCCGCGTCGGTGGGGGACCAGCAGATCCGGCACCGCGGGACGATCGGCGGGTCGCTCGTCCACGCCGACCCGGCGGCCGACCTGCCGGCCGCGATCCTCGCGCTGGACGGGGTGCTCGTGGCGCGCGGCCCGGCGGGTGAGCGCCGCATCCGGGCGGCGGAGTTCTTCCAGGGCCCGTTCGAAACCCCGCTCGCGGCCGAGGAGCTGCTGACCGAGGTGCGGGTGCCGGTGCAGGACGGCACCGGGTGGGGGTTCGAGAAGTTCACCCGGCGGGCGCTGGACTGGGCCATCGTCGGAGTGGTGGTCGCGGGCGGCGCCGTCTCGCTGATCAACATGGGCGGCACGCCGTTGCGCGCGTCGGCCACCGAGGCGGCGCTGGCCGCCGGTGCGTCGGCGGCGGAGGCGGCGGCACTGGCCGCGGAGGGCACCTCCCCGGCCGACGAGGCTCACGCGACCGCGGAGTACCGGCAGCACCTGGCCCGCGTGCTGACCGAGCGGGCGCTGGTGGCCGCCGGGCGGTGAGGGCCGGCGCGGGGCCGCGGCGGTCCCCGCGGGCCGGCTCAGCCCGCCAGCAGGACGACGCCGTCGTCGTCGGCGTAGAGCAGGTCACCGGGGTGGAAGGTGATGCCGCCGAAGCCGACCGGCACGTCCAGCTGGCCGGTGCCCGCCTTGGCGCTCTTCCGCGGGGTCGTGCCCAGCGCCTTGATGCCGATCGGCAAACCGGCGAGCACCGCGCTGTCCCGCACGGCGCCGTTGATCACCAGGCCGGCCCACCCGTGGTCGGCCGCGGACCGGGCGATGAGGTCGCCGCTCAGCGCGGTGTGCAGCGAGCCGCGCCCGTCGATCACCAGCACCGCGCCCTCGCCCGGCGTGGCGAGCACCTGCTTGGCCAGACGGTTGTCCTGGTAGCACGCCACGGTCCGGACCCGGCCGGAGAACACCCGCTCGCCGCCGAACTGGCGGAACTGCGTGTCGCACACCCACAGCTGGTCGCCGTGCTCATCGACCAGGTCGGCGGTGGAGAAGGACCTGGAGGAGAACGCCGTCACTCGTCTCGCCTTTCGTCGTGGTCGCCCGCGGTCCGGGCCGGTCTCCGCAGGGGAACGTACCCTGCCCGCGGGTGCCGGGACCGTCGCCGGTGACCAGGCCGACACGGGCCGGGTGGCAGGATCGGCGGGGTGACGATCTCTCCTCCCGTGGCGCGGGTCCTCGCCGGTGCCGGGCTCGCCGGCTGGCTGGTGTGGTCGATGGTCGTGGAGTCGGCGATGCCGTCCTGGTTCGATCCGGGCGACTCCTGCCCGGGGGCCCGGTCGGTCGAGCGGAGCTACTTCCCGCCGAGCGCGACGTGCGTCACCGCGGACGGGCCGGTCGAGTACCTGGCGGGGTCCACCACGCTGCTGCTGACCGTCGCCGCGGTGGTCCTGGCGGTGCTCACCGTGACCGGGCTGGCGGTCCTCGGGTTCGGGCTGCTGCGGCCCGCGCCGGTGTCGGCGCCCGGCGCGCGGCAGCCCGTGCGGCACGTGCTGGGCGCGGCCGCACTGGGGGCGGCCGGGTGCGCGATCGCGCGCGTCGTGCTGCTCGTCGCGGTGTTCGCCGGCGGCCCGCCCGGGGTGATCACCGCCGCGGTGGTCCTCGTCCTGACCGCGATCGGCGCCGCGGCCGCGCTGGACCGGGCGTGCGGGCCGGGTGGCGATCCGCGCCGCCGGGCGACCGTCCTCGTGCTGACCGGGACCGCCGTGGTGGCCGGCGTGGTGGTCACCGCCTGGGGGGACTACGGTGCGGACCGGACCGGTCTGGGTCCGGCTTGGACGCTCCCGCTGGGCGGGGTGGTGTTCGCGGCGGTGGCGGGCCTGCAATGGCGGCCCGCGCGCGGTTAGCCCTCCGGCAGCGGGATGCGCAGGCTGGACGTGCCGGTGAGATCCAGCCATGCCGCGTCGCGGCCGCGCACCAGCTTCAGCACCACCGCGTCGCAGCCGGGGCACCGGGCGACCAGGCCGGGCGCGTGCCGGTAGACGCGCAGGGCTGCGACCGCGTCGGCGCGGCCGCAGCTCACGCACCGGGTCGTGGCGCTGGTGATGTCCACGGCGAAGATCTCGCCGGCGGGTCCGGCGAGGGCGTTGCCGTCTTCGAAGAGCTCGCTCATGTCAGCTCCCGCTGGGCCCGAAACGTTCGGTCTTGACGCGCCGCGGATCGTGTCCCAGCGCGACGAGGACGTCCGCCATCGTCTCGACGAACCCGGTCGGTCCGCACACGAAGCACTGCGGCGCGAACTCCGCGGGCCAGCCCGCCGTGTTGACGTCGGCGATGCCGATCCGGTGCGGCTCGCCCGGCCAGTCCGCCGGGGCCTTGCGGGTGTAGACGACGGTGACGTCCAGGCCCGGCTCGGGGCGGCGCAGCTCGCCGGCGTAGTACACGTCGGCCGGGGTGCGTACCGAGTACAGCAGCTTGACGGGTGCGCGGCTGCCTGCCGCGCGGCGGGCGCGGATCATCGCCATCAGCGGCACGATGCCCGCCCCGCCCGCGACCAGCAGCACCGGATCGGGTGCGGTGGGCCGCCACACGAACCACCCGCCCACGGGGCCGCGCAGCTCGACCGGGTCGCCGACGGCGAACACCTCGGTCAGGTACGGCGACACCTCGCCGCCGGGGACGCGCTGCACGGTGATCGCGATGCGGTCGCCGTCGGCGGGCGCGGCCAGTGAGTAGGTGCGGGTGGTGCGGTAGCCGTCCTCGGCGGTGAGGCGCAGGTCGACGTGCTGCCCAGCGAGGTGACCCGGCCAGCCGGGCACGTCGAGCACGAGGGTGCGCGCGGTGGGCGTCTCGTCGCGGACCTCGGCGAGGCGCCCGACGCGCCACGCCAGCCGGCCCCGGACCACGTCAGTCCCCCTGGTAGCGCTGTTCGCGCCACGGGTCGCCGTAGGCGTGGTACCCGGCGGCCTCCCAGAAGCCGAGGTCCTCGTCGAGGGTGAGCCGCAGGCCCTCGATCCACTTCGCGGACTTCCAGAAGTACAGGTGCGGCACCAGCAGCCGCGCCGGGCCACCGTGTTCCGGGGCCAGCTCCTCGCCCTCGAACTCGTAGGCGATCCAGGCCTGGCCGTCGAGCAGGTCCTCCAGCGGCAGGTTCGTGGTGTACCCGCCGTGACACTCGGCCAGCACGTAGTCGGCGGCGGTGTCCACGTCGGCCAGCAGGGTGTCCAGCGACACGCCCCGCCAGCTGGTGCCGAGCTTCGACCACCGGGTCACGCAGTGGATGTCCACGGTCGGTGTCTCCGACGGCAGCGCGAGCAGGTCGGCCCACGACCACTCGTGCGTCCGCCCGGTTTCCGTGGTGACCGTGAAGCGCCAGTTCTCCGTCCGCACCCGCGGAGTCGGCCCGGCGGACAGCACGGGGAAGTCCTCGACCAGGTACTGCCCGGGCGGCAGCCTCTCGTCCGCGGTTCGCGCCCGGCCCCGGAATCCGGGAGTCACGATGCCCATCCACGTCCCCTTCCCGAGGTGTCGACCGCGAGTCTAGGCGGCGGTGCCCGACGCGGCGCCGGGCGAACCGGGCCGCCGGGGACGGGCGGGTCGCGGCCTCCCCGGCGTAGCTGGGGGAGCGGCTGGGCCCGGGCTGATCAGCGGCGGGCGCGGTAGGTGCGCATCTTGTGCCGGGCGCCGCAGATGTCCATGCTGCACCACACGCCGTTGCCGGCCGGGGAGCGGTCGTAGAACAGCCACCGGCACTCCGGCGCGCGGCACGGTTTGAGCCGCTGCACCCGGCCGGTCACCTCGGCCCGGAACAGGACGTCCAGCAGCCGGGCGATCAGGCCGTCCACCCCGCCGCCCGCCGGGGCCAGTGCGGGACCCGGCCAGCGCGGCCCGGTCACCGCCACCGCGGCGAATTCGTTCAGCTCGGCGGTCACGTCGGCGCCGCCCAGGTGCTCCCGCAGCGTCTCCCGGAACCGCACCAGCCGCGCCCGCCCGGGCTCGTCCAGGGTGAGGTCGGCCAGCGCGTGCCCGGCCAGCCACCGCGCGGCCGGGCCGGGCTCGCTCAGGTGGTCCTCGTCGTACAGGAACCGCGCCGAGTTGCCGAACACCTCGAGCGGACGCAGCTCGTCCGGTGCGGCGGGGCGCGCGTAGGCCATGTTCGCAGGTTACCCATGCCGCGTCCCGGCGTTACCGTGACGGGATGGTCAACGAGGACGAGGCACGGGACTGGAACGGCGAGACGGGGCGCTACTGGGCCACCCACGCCGAGCACTACGACGCGATGCTGGCCCGCCTGACGCCCCACCTGCTCGACGCCGCCGGCATCCGGCCGGGGGACCGGGTCCTCGACATCGGCTGCGGGTGCGGCACCACCGCGTTGCTGGCGGCCGGGCGGGGCGCGCGGGTGCTCGGCGCGGACCTGTCCGGCCCGATGCTCGCCGTGGCCCGCGAGCGTGCCGCGGGCCGCGACGGGATCCGGTTCGACCAGGCCGACGTGCAGGTCCACGACTTCGGCGCGGAGGTGTTCGACCTCGCCCTGAGCCGGTTCGGGGTGATGTTCTTCGACGATCCGCTCGCCGCGTTCACCAACGTCACGCGCGCACTGCGGCCGGGCGGCCGGGTGGCGTTCCTGTGCTGGCGGGAGCTGCGCGAGAACCAGCACCGTGCGCTCCCGCTGGACGTGATCGGGCGGTACGCCGACACCAGCGGCGTGACGTCGCCCGGGCCGGGGATGTTCTCCTTCGCACGGCCGGAGTACCTGCGGGAGGTGCTGACCGGGGCGGGGCTGACCGGTGCCGGGGTGGACGAGCTCCGGGAGCCGGTCCGGCTCGGCGCCGATGCCGCGTCCGCGGCGGATTTCCTGCGCCACGGCGCCATGTTCCGGGCGATCCTCGCCCGGTGCCCGGCGGACACCGTGGAGCGGGCGACCGCCGCCCTGACCGAGGCGCTGGTGCCCTACCAGACGCCCGATGGGGTCTGGCTGGAGTCGGCCGCGTGGCTCGTCACCGCCCGCAAGCCGTGATGGTGCCGACGCGCCGCTCGCTGCACGGCATCGCGGAGCTGCTGCTGGCCGGCCCCCAGTTCCGGGCCGGCCACGGCATCCGGCTGCGGATCACGCCGGGCGGGTTCGCCACCACCGGCGAGCCGGACCTGCGCCTGGACGGTGACCTGCTCGTGGCCGGTGCGCAGCGGATCCCGGTCGCCGGGCGGCGTTACGCCGATCTCGCCGCCGAGGCCGGTGTGCAGGCGGGCGCACCGGCCGGTGTGTACGCCGGTGGTTCCGGCGTGCGGCCGGACGAGGAGGTCCGCCTCGATCCGGAGCCCGCGCGGCTGATCCTGCGTGCGTTCGCCGAGGGCGAGGAGGCGCTGCGCGCGTTCGCACCCGGGGTGCCACCGGTGCTGGGGCCGGAGCACTTCGACCTGGCGGTGGTGGTGGGCGAGGCGACCTACGGGATCTGCGCGGGGGATGCCTACCTGCCGGAGCCCTACGCCTACGTCAGACCGCACCGGCCGCGGACCGGTCCGTTCTGGACCGCGCCCTTCGGGGCCGCCCGCCCCCTGCGGGAACTCGGTGGTACCGCGGAGATCCACCGCTTCTTCGCCGTCGGCCGCGCGGCGTTGTAGCTCCACAGTGGAGGGCACGTCCCGGGCGGCGGGAAACCGGGTGCCGGTGCGGTAGGTTGAGCCACCGTGCCTGCCGAACCGCTGCTCGCTCCCGGTCCGTGGCAACTGGTGTTCCTCGTGGTCGCCGGTGCCGGTGCGGGCCTGACCGGTTCGATCGCCGGGCTCGCGTCGCTGGTGTCGTACCCGGCGCTGCTCGCGATCGGGGTGCCTCCGGTGAGCGCGAACGTCACCAACACGGTGGCGCTGATGGGCGGCGCGGTCGGCGCCGCGGCGGGGTCGCGCCCGGAGCTGCGCGGCCAGCGGAAGCGCCTGCTGCGCCTGTGCGCGATCACGGCGGCCGGTGGTGCCGCGGGCAGCGCGTTGTTGCTGCTCACGCCGGAGGGCGCGTTCGCCTCCATCGTGCCGTTCCTGATCGCCGCCGCCTCGGTGCTGCTGCTGTGCTCGCCCCGGCCGGCCGCCCGCGCCGGCCGCGGTGGCGGGCTGACCGCGGGCACCGCGACCGGTGCCTTCCTGGTCGCGGTCTACGGCGGGTACTTCGGCGCCGCGGCCGGGGTCGTCATGCTGGCGTTGCTGTCGGCCGCCTGGCCCCAGCCGCTGGCCCGCACCAACGCCGCGAAGAACATCGTGACGGGCGCGGCCAATCTGGTGGCCGCCGTGGTGTTCGCCGTCACCGGCCCGGTGCTCTGGCCCGCGGCGGCGGCGCTGTGCGCCGGCCTGGTGGCGGGTTCGTTCGCGGGGCCCGCAATCGTGCGCCGCCTGCCGGCGGCCCCGCTGCGCATCGCGATCGCGCTGGCCGGGCTGGGACTGGCGGTTGCGCTGGGCTGGCAGGCCTGGGCCTAGCCCGCGGCCCGGTTCTGCCGTCTGCGGTGCGGTGGCGTTGCAGCCTTCGCCGCAACCGTCCCTTGTGGACGACGCAGACGACGCAGACGACGCGGACGATGTGGATGGGGCGGATGGGGCGGTGCGCGTCAGCGCAGGGCTTCGCGGCCGGCGTCGGTGAGTTTGGCGGGAATGCGCGCGCCCGTACCGGGCACGCGGCGGACGAGGCCGGCGTGGATCAGCATCCGGGCGCCGAACTGGTCGCAGCAGGAGAGACCGTCCACGTAGACGTGCGGCTCGCTGCTCGCGGTCAGTTCCACGCGGCCCTCGGCAACCGCTTTCAGGAACTCGGCATCACGGTGGGTCAGGGTGGACGCAGTCATCGCTGGGCACCTTTCGCAAAGAGGTGTGGTGCGCCACAGACTAGAGGATTGTTCAACAATGCGGCAACCCCGTTGACGGATCGTTCAACAATAAGTAGGGTTGTGGGGCATGCGACCCAGCTCACACGATTCCCGGCAGGACCTCGGTGGCGGCGACCCGGACGATATCTCCTGGATCCCCTGAAATGGTGAAGACCGGTCAGTAACACGCCCTGCTTTCGCCTCGATTCAAGGGTAAGGCCCGCGCGGAGGGTGGCCAGGAAACCTCCGGCACCGCCGTCTTGCCCGGCGCTCGAACTCCCCCTCGGAGCGCCGCGGCAGGCGAGTGGCCCCCGGGTGCGGACTCCCCACTGCCCCGCGCTCGGGGGCCCCTATTCGTAGACCACGTAAACCGGCTTCGGCTGCAGCGCGAGCACCTGCTCGGGTGTCATCAGCGGCTTCCCGCCCCGGGTGTCCTCCTCGTAGAAGAGCTTGAAACCCGCCTGCACGTGCTCGGGCCGGCGCTTCATCACCAGATCCCACGTCGCGATCTTCGCCTCGGCGCTGCCGATGCCGTCCACGACGTTGACCACCGCGACCCCGTTGTGCCGCGTCAGGCCGGCCGGCTCCTGCACCACCGACACCGCCACCTGGTGGTACACCATGATCTTCTCCGGCAGCCGGTGCCGCGCCACGATCGAGGCCAGGTACGCCGCCACCCCGTCCAGTTCCGCGCCCGTGGTGCGGCCGAACTTCTGGCCCGGCACGACCCCGGGTTCGACAGCCCACTCGGGGTCCAGTGCGACACCGACGTCCGGCTCGGCCAGCCAGCGCTCGTACACCTGGACCTCCGGCAGGAAGTCCGCTCGGCCCGGCTGGATGTTGAGCAACAGCTGCCCGCCGAGCGCCCGCGCCGCCTCCAGGTAACGGCCGATCGTGCCGTCGTTGGTGCGGCTGCGGTACATCCCGTCCGGCCCGGGCGTGGGGTTCACCGTGGTCGCGATGAGCTCGACCACCGGCACGATCGGCCGGTCCCGCGGATAGGTGCCGATGAGCTCGCGCAGCTGGGTGGACGCCCCGCGCAGATCGCCGGTCATGCGGCCCAGCGCGGGGCTGCCCGGCGCTCCGCAGTAGCCGATCAGCAGGTGGCCGTCGACAACGCTGTGGGCCGCGACCTGGACGTCCGGGATGCGGCGCAGCCCCGCGGCCGGGGATTCCAGGGGCGGCGGACCGCCCGGGAACAGCCGCGACAACTCCGGCATCGTCGACAAACTTGCACCGCTGCTGCAGGCCGTGGTCGCCGCGCCCGCGAGTACCGCGGTGAGGAACGCCCGCCTGCCGACCCTGCTCCCCGCCATGCCTGCGGGATGCCCTGGTCTGCACCACTTACACACCGCAGCAGGAAAATCACTCCGCGGAGACGGCCCGGGACCGTCAGCCGGGCAGCAGCTCGGTCACCAGACGGGTGAGCTGCCGCAGGTTGCGGCACTCGTGCATCGGCACCACCCGCGCGTACTCCAGCGCGGCCGAATCCCCGGTGCCCCAGGACGTTCGCGCCTCCGGGTTGAGCCAGTGCACGTGCTTGGCCCGCTCGGCGATCCGGCGCACCGCGTCCAGGTTGGGGTCGCCGCCGTTGGTCCGGCCGTCCCCGAGGATGAGCACCGACGTGCGCGGGCCGACTGCGTCCGGCCACCCGTCCGCGAAGCTCGCGAGCGAGCCGCCGTAGTCGCTGCTCATGCCCCAGCGGGTGAGCTTCGCCTGGGTCAGGATCCGCCGGGCGAGCCCCTCCGGGTCCGCCGACCCCGCTGCGATCAGCCCGGTGATCTCGTCGGTCAGCTCGACGAAGGCGAACGAGCGGATCTTGCTGAACTGGTCCGACAACGCCTGCACCAGCAGCAGCGTGAACTGCGCGAACCCGGCCACCGACCCGGACATGTCGCACAGCAGCACCAGTTCCGGCCGGCCGGGACGGCGGTCCCGCAGCGCCGGGCGCATCGGCACCCCGCCGGTCGCCAGCGACCGCCGCAAGGTGCGGCGCAGGTCGATCTGCCCGCGCCGGGCCCGCCGTCGCCGGGAAGCCAGCCGGGTGGCGAGCTTGCGCGACAGCGGCTGGATCGTGCGGCGCAGCTCGGCCAGCTGGGCGCGGGAGGCGGTGGTGAAGCCGACCAGGTCGGTCTGCGGCGGCACCGCGTACCGGGCGATCCGGTCCCGCCCGCGCAGTTCCGCGGTGCGGCGGCGGGCCTCGGCCTGCACGGCCTCCCGGTACCGGGTGATCCGGGACCGCGCCTCGGTGCGCGCGATCGCCTCGCCGAAGGCGCTTTCGTCCGTGCGGATCGCCGCGAGCACCCGGTTCAGCAGCGCCTCCGGCCGTACCCGGTCCAGCGCCTGGTAGGCCGACCAGCCGCGCATCCCGTTCGCCCCGCCGCCGCCGGACCCGCCCTCGCCGAACGAGCCGTAGCGCCCGAACTGCTCGACCGCCGCCGCGGCCAGCGCGCGCAACCGGTCCTCGTCACCGGCGGCGAGGGCGGCCACCAGGGCGTCCCGCAGCTCCGTGGCGTCCCGCGGCTGGTCGGCAGCCGCCCCGGCGGCGCCCACCGCGACCGGGAAGTACAGGTCGAACAACGCATCGAAGGTGGCCCGCTGACCGGAGCGGCGCAACACAGTCGCCGCCAGCGCGGCCCGCAGCTGCTCGCGGTCGGCCAGCCCCAGCGCCGCCACCGCTGCGGCCGCGTCCACCGTCTCACCGGGACCGACGGGGATGCCGTGGTCGCGCAACGAGCCGACGAACTCGACCAGCCGCTCCGGCAGCGCGGACCCGGTCATGACAGCAGCGTGTCCAGCCGCAGCTCGTCCGCGGCCTTGCGGTGGTCGCTCTGGTACTTCAGGATCACCCCGAGACTGGTCTCGACCACCTGCTCGTCCAGGGTGTCGGCGCCGAGCGCGAGCAGGGTGCGCGCCCAGTCCACGGTTTCCGCGATCGAGGGCGCCTTGCGCAGCTCCATCGTGCGCAGCGCACCGACCACCCGGATCACCGAGTCGGCCAGGCGCGCATCCAGCCCGGGCACTTTGAGGGTGACGATGTCGCGTTCCAGCTCCGGCGACGGGAAGTCCAGGTGCAGGAAGAGGCAGCGTCGCTTGAGCGCCTCCGACAGCTCACGCGTCGCGTTCGACGTGAGCAGCACGAACGGGCGGCGCTGCGCGGTGATCGTGCCCAGCTCGGGGACGGTCACCTGGAAGTCGCCGAGCACCTCCAGCAGCAGGCCCTCGACCTCGACGTCGGCCTTGTCGGTCTCGTCGATCAGCAGGACCGTGGGATCGGGGTTGCGGATCGCTTTCAGCAGCGGGCGGGGGAGCAGGAACTCCTCGCTGAACACCTCGTCGCGGGCCTGCTCCCAGCCCTCGTCGCGGCCGGCGGTGATGCGCAGCAGCTGCTTGGCGTGGTTCCACTCGTAGAGCGCGCGGGCCTCGTCGATGCCCTCGTAGCACTGCAGCCGCACCAGCTCGCTGCCGGTGGCTGCGGCGAGTGCCCGGGCCAGCTCCGTCTTGCCGACCCCGGCCGGACCCTCGACCAGCAGCGGCTTGCCGAGCCGGTCGGCGAGGAAGACGGTGGTGGCGACGGCGGTGGACGCCAGGTAACCCGCGCCGGCCAGGCGCTCGGCGACCTCGTCCACCGAGCCGAACAACGGCTCCTGCATCGGCCCCTCCTGCGGTTGGTGCGCAATCCCCCCATTCTGGGCCTGCGCACCGGGACGGGTGCGGGGTCGTGCGCAAACTCACGGAGCCGGACACCGGCGCCGGGTCACACCGGGTCTTCGTGCAGCCGCAGGCGGACCTGGATGGTCGTCCCGTCCGGCCCGCGGTACATCCGGACCAGGTCGGCCATGTCGTTGACGAGCAGCAGCCCGCGCCCGGACAGCTGGCCGTCCTGCGGGGGACGCCGGCCCGCCAGCGGGTCGCCGAGGTGACCGCCGTCCGCGGCCGAGCACACCAGCTCATCACCCTCGCGCCACAGGTTCAGCTCGCACGGCGTCCCGGCGTGCATCAGGCTGTTGCTGGCCAGCTCCGTGACGATCAGCTTGAGATCGTCGGCGCGGGTCTCGCTCAGCCCGTACTCCCGCGCGGACGCGGCCAGCGTGTGCCGCGCTCCGGACAGCTGACCGGGTTCGCGCACCAGGTAGCGCACCGCGCCGACGGCCGGTTCCAGCTTGTCGTTGTACCGGGTGACGAGCTCGTCCCACGCGTAGGTCTCGCTGTCGCGCAGCAGGCCGCTCTGCCGGATCAGCGGGTGGGTCACGTACGCGTCGGCGATCGCGACCGGGTCCAGCGCGCTGGTGTCGTACGGGCAGACGATCGTCACGTCGCGGCCGTCGAACGCGGGGTTGATGAGCGCTTCGTGCTGCGCGCAGGCCGGGTACTCGGCCGCGCTGCGCCCGGCCCAGATCGGTTCGCCGACGATGCGCACCCGCGCCGCGTCCGGGTGCCGGTCGGCGAACCCGCGCAGCACCTGGGGGATGATCCGGCCCGGATTGCGGCCCTCCTCGCTCATGTCGAGCAGGTGCACCCGGTCCGCGTCGTCGCCGAGCGCCTCCCGCAGCAGCGCCAGGTTCGGGCCCGGCACCGCGGCGGCCACCGGATCGCCCGCGGCCAGGCCCTCGGTCAGGAACGGGACCAGCCCGGACAGGTACTCGTGCGGCGAGGAGTAGAAGAGGGCTTCGTGCACGAAGCCCTGCTGTCTGGTCATCGTGCCGCCTCCACGCGGACGTGCCCGGGCTTGCGGACTTCCGCGACCCCCGGTCCGGGACCGCCGCCCCGGTGCAGGTGTCCGTGCGGGCGCAAGCTTCGCGCACCCACCACGACTCCGGACCGTCTCATCGTTCCGTAGGGTACCGGGCCGCGCGGGCGAGGGCAGATCTCACCGGTCCCGGCCCTGCTCTCCCCGGTCCCGGCGCCGCGGTTCAGCGGGTCAGGGCCGCCTCGATCCCGGTGAGCAGGCACTCCAGGCCGAACTCGAAGCGGGTGGCCGGATCGGGATCACCGGCTTCCAGCACGCGGCGGGCGAAGTGCGGGTACCGGCCCGACTCGACGACCTGGCGGACGTAGCCCCCGACCCAGTCCCGCCACTCGTCCTCGGTCATCCCGGTGCGGCGCTGCACCTCCAGCTCGGCGAGCTCGGCGGACACCGCGCCGAGCACATGGGTGTTGAGCGTGTTCACCACCATCGCGGCGAGGGTCGGATCGCCGGTCACGCGGGAGACGAGGCCGAGCTGGTGGTCGGCCCGCGCGATCACGTTGGGCCCGAGGGCCGGGTACCGGGTGGCCTGCTGGGCGAGCCAGGGGTGCCGCAGCAGCACGGCCCGCTGGCGGCGGGCGAGCTGGGCCAGCTCCGCGCGCCAGTCGTCCGACGGCGGGGGCAGCGGCTCCTCACCGACGATCGTGTCGACCATCAGCTCGAACAACTCGTCCTTGCTCGCGACGTGCCGGTAGAGCGAGGTGGTGCCGGAGCCCATCTCCGCCGCGAGGCGGCGCATCGACAACGCTTCCAGTCCCTCGGCGTCCGCGATCGCGATGGCCGTGCGGACGATCTTCTCCTCGGTGACCACCGGCCGGGTCCGGGTGGTCCGGTCCCGCATCCAGACCATCGTGGGCGGGTTCTTCGCGCTCGGCATGGGCACAGTGTACGGATCGGGTACAGTGTTCCCATAGGCGGGAACGGTGTTCCCGAAAATGTAGCGAGAGGGGAAATCCCATGTCGGACGTGGTGATCGCCGGCGGCGGCTCGGTCGGACTGGCCACCGCCGTGTTCCTCGCGCACCACGGGGTGCGCGCGCACGTGGTGGAGCGCCGCGCGGGTCTGTCGGAGCACCCGCGGGCGCTCGGTCTCAGCCCGCGCACCCTGGAGTTGTTCCGCGAGGCCGGGCTGTCCGCGGCGCTGGACGCCGTGGCCGTGCGGTCGACCGAGCTGTGGAAGGCGGACGCGCGCACGGTGGCGGAGATCGACCGCGAGCACGCGCCGAGCGGGCCGCCGTTCGCGCAGCCGGAACTCTCGCCGGAGACCCCCCGCGGTCACTACCCGCAGGACCGGCTGGACGCGGCCCTGCTGCCGGCCGCGCGCGAGCGGGGTGTGACGGTGGACTTCGGGGTCGCGGTGACGGCGGTGGCCCAGGACGCCGAGGGGGTGTCGGTGACCCTGTCCGACGGCCGGGTGCTGCGGACGCGTTACCTCGTCGGTGCGGACGGGGTCGGCACCGTCGTGCGGCCGGCGGCCGGGATCGGCACCACCGGGCCGGGCGAGGTGGGCGAGCCGGTGCGCAACATCCTGTTCGAGGCCGACCTCGTCGGCTTCTTCGGCGCGATGCCGGCCATGACCGAGATCCGGCACCCCGATGTACGCGGCATGCTGCTCAGCGTCGGCGAGCGGCGGTGGGTGCTGCACACCGGGGCGCCGGGGACGCCGGCGGAGCTGGTGCGCACGGCGCTGGGCGCGGACGCGCCGGCGCGGGTGATCGCGGCGAAGTGGTGGCGGCCCACGCTGCGGATGGCCCAGGAGTTCCGGGCCGGGCGGGTGTTCCTGGTCGGCGACGCGGCCAGGGCCATTCCCCCGCTGGGCGCCTTCGGTCTCAACAGCGGCCTGGCCGACGGGCACAACCTGGCGTGGAAACTGGCGATGGTGCTGGCCGGGCGGGCGGGGGAGAAGCTGCTGGACACCTACCACGACGAGCGGCACGCGGTGTCCGAGCTGGTGACGCGGCAGGCCGTGCTGCGGTGGGAGAACCCGCGCCTGCACTGGGATCCGCGCGCGGTGGCCGAGCGGGCGGCGGCCGGGGCGTGGAACGCCCCGATGGTGACGATGGGCTACCGGTACGACTCGTCGGCCGTGATCGGCGCCGTGGTCGAGCCACCGTCCACGGAGGACGTCTCGGCGAGCCGGGATGGTGCGCCGGGCTCGCTCCTGCCGCACCACTGGGCCGCGCCGGGAGTGTCCACACTGGACCTCGTGCGGTCGGGGTTCACGGTGTTCGCCGCCGGCCCGGACTGGGCGGAGGCCGCGGCCAAGGCCGGAGCGCGGCTCGGCCTGCCCGTGGGCGCGGCGACGGTGCCCAGCCCGGCGTGGCTGTCGACGGTGGGCATCGCGGGCGGCGGGGCGCTGCTGGTGCGCCCGGACGGCTTCGTCGCCTGGCGGTCACCGGTGGCGGTGCCGGAACCGGACGCGGTGCTGGAGCGGGTGCTGGCCCGGGTGACCGGCCGCTGACGACACACCCGGCGGCGGTCGCGCGTGCGAGACCGGGCGGCGACGATCGCGCGGAGATCGGGGCCGCGCTGTGGTGGATGGACCGGGGTGGCGGACGTGCGGTGGAGCGGCGGGGTGCTGCGGCTGATCGCGGACAAGGAAGCCGTGCGGCCGTCGGCCTGCGGCGGGACGGCTTCGAAAGCCGGGGCCGGCGGTTCAAGGAGCTGGGCCTGACCGGCGGCCTCGCGGTGGGTTACCGGCTCTCCCCGCGGGGCCGCGCCTTCCTCGACGGCGGGTGCGCACCGGCCGGTCCGTCCAGTTCGGTCAGCACGGCCGCGGCCAGTGCGGTCCGCTCCAGCATCCCGGCCACGCTGACGTGCTCGTGCCGCGCGTGGGCCCCGTCGCCGACGGCGCCCAGGCCGTCGAGCACCGGAACGCCCAGCGCGGCCACGAAGTTGCCGTCGCTGGCGCCGCCGACCGCGCACTCCCGCAGTGGGACCCCCAGCTGCGCCGCCAGCCCGCGCGCCAGCGTGAACAGCTCGGCGATCCCCGCGGACCGCTCCATCACCGGACGGTTCCACCCGCCCGTCACGGTCACGGTCGCGCGGGGGTCGGCGGCCGTCAGCGCGGCCAGCGCCGCCTCGATCCGCCCGGCCTCCGCTGCGGTGGACACCCGCACGTCGACCTCACCGGAGGCCGACCCGGCGATCACGTTGCCCCGGGTGCCGCCGGAGATCACGCCCACGTTCACCGTCGTCCCGGCCGCCGGATCGGTCAGGCCGTGCAGCGCGAGCACCACGCGCGCGATCTCGTCGACCGCGCTCGCGCCCTTGGCCGGGTCGAGCCCCGCGTGCGCCGCCACGCCCGTCGTGGTGACCCGGTAGATCCCGACGCCCTTGCGCGCCGTCTTCACCGCGCCGCCGGCCGCCGCCTCGAACACCAGCGCCGCCCGCACCCCGGACGCCGCCGACTCGATCACCGGCCGCGACACCGGGCTGCCGATCTCCTCGTCGCCGTTGAGCAGCAGCCGCACCGGCGGCCGCGGCAGGCCCGCCGCGTCCAGCGCCCGCAGCGCCCACACCGCCTGCACCAGCCCGGCCTTCATGTCGAACACGCCCGGCCCGGTCGCCCGGTCACCGTCCACGGTGAACGGCCAGTGCGCGAGTGTCCCCGGTGGCCACACGGTGTCGTAGTGGCACAACAACAGCACCGGTGCCGCGTCCGAACCGGCGTAGTCGTACACTCGGACGTCGCCGAACGGGCCGCCCTTGGTGACCCGCACCGCCGACGGCTCACCGAGCCGGGCGCGCAGCCAGCCGTCCAGCCAGGACAGGCCGGCCTCGAGCAGCAGCCGGTCGGTGCTCGGGGTCTCCAGGCCGGTGCAGGCGGCCAGGTCGTCGATCATCTGCGCGCGGTGTCCCCGCACCCATTCGTGCAACGCCCGCACATCGGTCACGGCAGCGGCTCCAGTTCCCTCGGGTGATCCTCCGGGCACGAGCCTGCGGCCGGCCGGGGCGTCCCGCAAGAGGCCAGGTGGCGGCGTCGCGGCAGGCCGGGACGGCGCTTTCACCGCACGGAGGCGAAGCACTACGCTATGTCGACCCGCCCGCTCGCGAGAAGGTGTACGCAATGGCTTCTTCGCCCAGCCAGGTGCCCGTCGGGGTCGACCCGACCCGCCCGAGCATTGCCCGCATCTACGACGGCTTCCTCGGTGGCAAGGACCACTACGAGGTCGACCGCACGGTCATGCGGAAGATCAACGAGGCGGTCCCGGAAGCGGTCGACATCGCCCGCGGCAACCGCGGCTTCCTCAACCGCGCCTGCCGGTTCCTGGCCAACCAGACCAGGCTGAGCCAGTACCTCGACTGCGGTTCCGGCCTGCCCACCGCGGAGAACACGCACCAGATCGTGCAGCGCGCGAACCCCGAGGCGACCGTCGTCTACGTGGACAACGACCCGGTCGTGCTCGCCCACGGCCGCGCGCTGCTCGAGGAGAACGAGTTCGTCCACATGACCGAGGCGGACATCTTCGAGCCGTCGAAGGTCCTGGACAACGCGGTCGTGCGGCGCCACATCGACTTCGCCGAGCCGCTGGTGCTGTTGCACGTCGGCACCCTGCACCACTTCGAGGGCGACGGTGCGGCCGCCGTCATGCGCCGCTACATCGACGCGCTGCCGTCGGGTTCCTACGTGGTGTTCTCGCACTTCTTCGACCCCGAGGTGCCGGAGCTGACCGAGGTGGCGAAGCGGATCGAGAACATCCTGGTCCACGGGCCGATGGGCGCCGGACGGTTCCGCACCCGCGCGGAGATCCTGGAGATGCTGTCCGGGCTCGAGCTGGTCAAGCCGAACGCGCTGGCCGAGCCGGGCCTGGCGGTGTGCGACGAGTGGTGGCCGGACGGCCCGCGCCTGGCGCCGCTCAGCCTCGCCGCGCAGTGCATCGTCGGGGCGGTCGGCCGCAAGCCGTAAGGCTTTTCCCGGCAGGCGGATCAGGAGTCCTCGCGCTCCTGGTCCGCCGTGTCCGTGCGGTGTTCGTCGTCCGCGGTGGCGCCCCGCGGGCCGAACCCCGGCGCCGGTTCCGGTGCGCCGGGGCCCGCGTCCGCGGCCGCGATGCGCTCCTCGCCCAGGTACGGGTCGGGTTCGAACGGTGAGGTGGTCATGGCCGTGGGGGTACCCGGGCGGGTCCCGGTCATGCCCGTCCCGGCCAGCCCGGCGCGCCCAGCTCACGGGAGATCGCCCTGGCCGCCTCGCGGACCGCGCCGTCGACCGCCGGCCCGGGCGGCCAGTCGGTCATCGGCACCACGACGCCGATCGCGCCGGCCACGTCCTGCCCTGCGTCGAAGATCGGCGCGGCCACGCCGCACTCGCCGATCACCGCCTCCTCCACCTCGGTCGCCAGCGCCTCGCCGCGGATCCGTTCCAGGTGCCCGGCCAGCTCGCCCGGGTCAGTGATCGTGTCCCGGGTCATGCTGCGCAGCGGCTCCGGCGCGAGTTCGGGGGACCAGGCCAGCATCGCCTTGCCCAGCGCGCTCGCGTGGGCGGGGATGACGATCCCGACCTCCGGCATCTGGCGGGAGCCGTCCGGGCGCGGTTCGTGGTGCACGATCATCACCTCGCCGGGCAGCAGGACCCCGGTCCGCACCGCGAACCCGGTGGAGCGGGCCAGCTCTCCGGCCCAGGTCAGTGCCCGGGAGCGGAGTTCGAGGGTGTCCAGGTAGACGTTGCCCAGCTTGAGCACCGCCGGGCCGAGCCGGTAGCGGGCCGAGCCGCGGTCCTGCAGCACCAGGCCGTGGGCCTGGAGCGTCTTGATGATCCCGTGCACTGTGGACGGCGCGAGCCCCAGCCGGGCCGCGATTTCGGACAGGCTCAACCGCCGTTCCGCCCGTAGCACGGCGAGCACGCGGACCGCCCGGTCGACGGACTGGATCATCGGTGCACCCTTCCTGCCCGCACGCACTTTACAACAGGGCCGCCATCGCTCTATCTTCGTACGGAATTCGACGATGTCGAATGTAAGTCGATGATGACGGAGGGGTGGCATGGCAGTACGCCAACTCGTGAACGATCCGGATGACTTCGTGCGGGAGGCGCTGGAGGGGCTCCAGCGGGTCCATCCAGACCTGATCCGGTACCACGAGCACCCGGCGTACGTGATCCGGGCGCAGCAGTCGGACAAGGTCGCGCTGGTCTCCGGCGGTGGTTCCGGGCACGAGCCGCTGCACACCGGGTTCGTCGGTACGGGCATGCTCGACGCCGCGGTCCCCGGGGCGGTCTTCGCCAGTCCGACCGCGTACCAGGTCCGGAGGGCGATAAGCGCGGCCGACCGTGGCCGCGGTGTGTTGCTGATCGTCAAGAACTACACCGGGGACGTGCTGAACTTCCGGATCGCAGCCGAACTGGCCGCCGAGGACGGCATTCAGGTGCGGACCGTCCTGGTCGACGACGATCTCGCCACCGACGGCCAGGAGGACGGCGCGCCCGGGCGGCGCGGCACGGCCGCGGTGGTCGCGGTGGAGAAGATCTGCGGTGCGGCGGCCGAGAACGGCGCCTCGCTCGACGAGGTCGCGGCGCTCGGGGAGCGGGTCGTGAGCTCGGCCCGCACGATGGCGCTGGCGCTGGCCCCGTGCACCCAGCCGGGCCACGACAAGCCCTCGTTCGACCTGCCGGACGGCGAGATCGAGTTCGGTGTCGGTATCCACGGCGAGCACGGGATCGGCCGCCGTCCCTACGCGCCGGTGCGCGAACTGGTCGCCGACCTGACGAAACCGATCGTGGCCGCGCTCGGACTGGACCGCGGCGACCAGGTGATCGCGATCGTCAACGGGCTCGGCTCCACGCACGGCCTGGAGCTGTCCGTGGTGCACCGCGAGCTGTCGGTGTTCCTGGAGGACCTCGGTGTCCGCGTCGGACGCGCGCTGGTCGGTTCCTACGTGACGGCGCTGGACATGCGGGGCTGCTCGATCACGCTGCTGCGTGCCGACGAGGAGTTGCTCGCCCTGTGGGATTCGCCGGTGGCCACCCCGGCCCTGACGTGGTGAAGGAGACGATTGTGGACACTCGGGCGTGGATCGAGCGGTTCGCCGCCGTGATTGACGAGCGCGGAGCGGAACTGACCGAACTGGACCGTCTCGCCGGCGACGGCGACTACGGCACCAACTTGCGGCTCGCCCTGGCGAAGGTGCGCGCGAACCTGGACACGGACGACCCGCGGACCCCGGGTGCGGTGTTCACCTCGGTGTCCAACGCGTTCCTGAACACCGGCGGCACCAGCGGGCCGTTGTTCGGCATGTGGTTCCGCGAGTTCGCCAAGGGCCTGGGCGACGAGGAGCTGTCGGCGCGCAGCCTGAGCGTCGCGGCCAGCGAGGCGGAGGCCACGGTGCGCCGTCTCGGCGGTGCCGAGGTCGGTCACAAGACCATGGTCGACGCGATGGTGCCGGCGGCGCAGGCGCTGACCGCCGCGGCCGAGCGGAAGGCCGACGTGGAGACCGCGCTGAAGGACGCCGCGGAAGCGGCGCAGGTTGGTGCCCTCTCCACGGAGGAGCTGCTGGCCAAGCGCGGCCGGGCCAGCTACGTGGGCGAGCACGCCCGCGGCGTCGTGGACCCCGGTGCGCTGACCGTGGCGTGGTTCTTCGAGGCCGCCACCGCCGCGTGACACCCGGGGTGGCGCGGCCCCCTGGGGGTGGGCCGCGCCGCCCCGTTCTCCCCGGGTTCGCCGGACGGCGGACCCGGGGAGAAGCCGTCAGCGGGACCGGCGGCGCAGCAGAGCCGGATCGATGTCCGCCGGTGGCCCGGCGGCGCCGAGGTCCGACGGCGAGTAGCCCGTGGGGTAGCCGGGGTAGCTGCGCACCTTCGAGTGCAGCAGCTTGGACTTGCGGCGCGGCGGAAGCGGCCGCACCAGCGCCGCCCGCGCGCGCAGCCCGGCCTGCACCGCGTGACCGGCCCAGGCCGGGGCCGGGCCGAACCCGAACGCCGCGAGCATCCGGTCGTCCAGCAGGCTGCGCACGCCCAGCGCCACGGCGGGCCGGACCGGCTTCGGGAACCAGGAGCAGAACAGGTCCACCGTGTACCGGCCGATCCGGTGGTTGTCCGGCGAGGGGACGAAGTTCGCCTCCTCGTAAGCGTCCTTGAACTCGCGGAACGCGTCGAAGTCGCCGGGGATGTCCTTGATCCCCATGCGCCGGCCGACCTCGCGGAAGTAGAAGTACGCGGCCTGCCGTTCGTTCTCGTGCAGCCGCCGCCACCCGAACTCGTCGATCCAGTCGACCGGGTCGTAGACGAACGTCGACAGCACGTACCGCATGTCGTCGTTGCTGATGCGGTACCGGCCGTGCATCCGGTTGATCGTGCTCAGCGCTTCCCGGCCCCGTGGCGAGTCGTACCCGTGCTCGGCCAGTTCCGCCATCAGCACGGCGGTGTCGTCGTAGCGCTTCTGCGGCCGCTGCTCGAACTCGCCGGTCGCGGCGAGCAGGTGCGAGATGCTCGGCACGCAGTAGGTCCGGAACAGGGCGAACTCCAGCGCCCGCTGGTAGTCCCAGGGGAACTCGAAGCCGATGGAGATCCGGTAGATCTCCTGGTGGTCCCGCTCCGGGTCGCACCGCGCGATCCGGCGCAACCAGTACCCGCTCATCCCCAGCCTCCTCGTGATCCCCGTTCGACGGTGCTTCCCCCGCACTCGCTACCCAGCCGTTCCCGCGATCCGCGACACGGCCAGGAAGACCTCGGTGCAGTGCTCCACCAGGTCCTCTTCGGACAGTGGGAGGGTGCCCTCCAGCCACGAGGTCAGCGCCTGCGACAGCCCGCCGACCAGCATCTCGGCGAACAGGTCGAGCCGCGCGGTGGAGGGCATTCCGTAGAACTCACGTGCCTGCAGGCCCAGCAGCGCGGCGAACCAGCGCGCGGCGGCGGCGCGCCGCTCGGCGAGGACGGTGTCGTGCAGCGCCGGGGAGAACAGCAGGAAGCCGGTGCGCGGGTCCTCGGCGATCGTGCGGACCAGTCGGCTCAGCCCGGCGTGGGTCTTGGCCCTGGCGTCGCCTGGTGCGTTCTGGACGGCGTCGAGGGTCGTCGCGGCGATGCCCTCGACCACCCGGTCGTGGACCGCCACGGCGAGCGCGTTCCGGTCGGCGAAGTTCTCGTAGAAGTACCGCGCGGCCAGCCCGGCCCGCCGGCACACCCCCCGCACCGTGAGGTTCCGGTCGCCCTCGCGCGCGCCGAGCAGCTCCAGGCCGGCTTCGAGGAGCTGCGCGCGGCGCTCGGCCCGCCGGTCCTCGCCGGCGACGCCGCCGTAGGTGCGCAGCGATGTCGGTTCCACGTCCTCATCTTGACAGGGCCGATCGGGGCGCGCTGCAATATCTGCGAACAGGCGTGCGCACATCGGAGGCCGACGATGCCCCGGGCCACCACCCGCCTCGGCGACGCCGTGCTCGGCGCCGGCCTCCTGGCCGGTTCCGCGAACGTGATCATGCAGCTCGCGCACCCGTCCGTCGGCCACGGCGTGGTGGAGAGCCGCGTGGCCCGCGGGAACCTGTACCGGCACCCGGTCAAGCGGAGCCGGACCACCGTGACCTACCTGGCCGTCGCCGCGCTCGGCACCGAGGAGGAGCGCCGGGCCTACCGCAGGGCGGTCAACGCCGCACACGCCGGCGTGCGCTCCACCGCGGCCAGCCCGGTGCCCTACCACGCCTGCGACCCGGAGCTCCAGTTGTGGGTCGCCGCGTGCCTCTACCGGGGCTTCGAGGACGTCCACGAGGCGTTCCTCGGCCCGCTGGCGGACCCGGACGGCGAGATCTACCGGAGTTCGGCCGTCCTGGGCACGACGTTGCAGGTCCGGCAGGACATGTGGCCGCCGGACCGGGCGGCGTTCGAGGAGTACTGGCGCACGGCGGTCGAGCAGATCTCGATCGACCCGGTGGTGCGCGAGTACCTGATGGGGATCGCGGAGCTGAAGTTCCTGCCCGAGGTCGTCAGCCGGGCGCTCGGGCCAGTCCACCGGTTCGTCACCACCGGGTTCCTGCCCGCCCGCTTCCGGGACGAGATGCAGCTCGGCTGGACGCCCCGCGACCAGCGCCGGTTCGACCGGCTGTGCCGGGTGGTCGCCCTCGCGGTGCGGCTGTCGCCCCCGCCGGTGCGGGCGTTCCCGTTCAACGTCTGCCTGTGGGACCTGCGGCGCCGTCTGCGCACCGGCCGGCCGCTCGTCTGACCGCCGCGCGGCGGGCCGCTACCGCTGACGTTGTGGCTCCTGGCGGAACGCCCGCACCAGCGGGGAGTCCCAGTGCTCGGCGAGGGTGAGGGCGAAGGCGACCTCGTCGGCCCACTCCGTGCCCGACTCGCTCGCCGGGGCCGCGGTCGCCCGGGGCGCTTCCCCGCGTGCCTTCGCCGCTTGGGCGAGTGGCAGCCAGCAGGCGGCGGCGAGGGCTTCCGCGCCGGGCCGGCCGCGCACGTGCGCCCGGGCCGCCTCGATCGTGTCCGCACCCGCGTAGCCGGCCAGGACCAGGATCGCGTCCCGGATCTCGATGATCCGCCGGTACAGCCGCAGGTCGCTCGCCCAGTGACCGCTCTCCGGCAGGTGGACGTGCGGCACCGAGGCGACCAGCTGCCGCCACACCGGTTCCAGCCGCCGCGCCGTCCGGCGGTCGCACGCGGCGCGGTGCATCCGCAGCAGCTGCGGCAACGCCACGCCGATCGCCATGATCCACGCGGTGAGGCCGGCGTTGAGGGAGAACGCCGCGCCCAGCCACGGGGACCGGGTCACCAGGTAGGCGGGCGCGACCACGCCCCAGAAGACCGTGGACGAGGCGAATCCCGCGGTGAGCATGGACAAGCCCGCGCACAGCGGCCGCGTCGTGGCGCGCTGCGCGTACCGGGCGCACAGCACGGCGGCCGGGGCGGTGCCCAGGACATGCGCCAGGCACAGCAGCCACCAGAACAGGCCGAACCAGGGCACATCGCCCGGGGTGACGCAGCCCGTGGTGGCGGCGCCGGTGGTGAGCAGCACCAGGGTGGTGCCGGCTACGGCCGCGGCGCCGTAGACGAGCAGCGGGCGGCGGCGGGAGGTGGCGGCCAGGACGAAGTCGAGGATGAGGGCGGAGCTGATGACGCCCCAGACGTTCGTCACGATCCCGCAGCTGGTGCCGAGCCGGAAGGCGCGCTCGAGCAGCCCGGCCACCGGATCGAGGGCGATGGTGATCGAGGTGGCGAGGCTCGCGAGCGCGATCAGCATGCGCCGCCGCGGCGGCGAGCGCAGGGCGGCCGGGGCGCGCACGACCAGCGCCGCCCAGAGCGCGAGGGTGCCGGGAACGAGGACGTCGGTGCCCACGGTCTCCAGGTCCGCCGGGCTCACCGCGCACCCCGGCAGCGGCCGCTCCCCGGCACCTACGTCCCCCGCAGGCCGAGCGCCGTTTCGAACTCGGCGAGCGCTCCGGTCGTCGTCCAGCTCGCGCGTGCCCGTGCCGCGGTCCGGATGAGGCTCGCCACCAGCTCGGCCTCCTGCTCGTCCTCCGTGGTGTACCCGGTGCGGGCCAGCAGCCGCTGGATCAGCTCGGGGGACAGGTCCGGCAGCACGCGGGCCAGCGGGTGGGCGCCGTCGCCGGGGTGGTCGCACAGCAGGTGCCCGATCTCGTGCAGCACGATGTGGTCCCGGTGCACCCGGCTGGTCCTGTCCTCGACGTAGATCACGTCCGCGGAGGCCAGCCGGATCCAGGCCCCGCACGCGCCGGTGCCCGGGCCCGGCGGCAGGGCGCGGACGTGGATCGGCCGCCCGCGCCGCCGGGCCAGGGCGTCCACCAGCGCCGGCACGGAGAACGGTGCGGGCAGCGGCAGCTCCGCCACCAGGGCCTGGCACCGCCGCAGCCCGCGTCGTGTCATCATGTCGCCGCCGTCACCTCCGCTCGGTCCGCGAAGGCACCTGCACGGCCTACGCGCCCGGCTCGTCGTCCGGCTGCCCGGCCGGCGGCCCGAGCCGCTCGATCTTGCGGGCCTCGGTGACCATGGCCAGCAGCGCGTCCAGCGTATCGTCGGACAGCCCCTCCGCGCGCAGCGCGATCGACCGCACCTTGTGGTTGCGCAGTGCCCGCGCCAGTTCGAGCTGGGTGTCGACGCGCGAGGCCACCGCGTCGTCCAGGAAGTACTCCGGCGGCACCCCGAAGAAGGCGGCGAGCGTGCCCAGCGTCTCCTGCGTCAGGTTGCGCTTGCGGCCGCTGGCCAGCTCCCACAGGTAGGTGCTCGACAACGTCGACCCGGTGCGTTCCCGGATCTGCGCCGCGAGCTTGGCGTACCCGGGCCTGCCCTCGGGGTAAAGGGTGCCGATCAGGTGCGTGATCTTGGCGGCGAGGGAGCCGCCCTCGTGCCCGCCGTCGTCCATGGGGTTCCTCGCGCTCGAAGGGTGCGTCCGCGTCAGCGGACACCCGGTGGTCGGCTGCCATTCTCAGTCAGCCGGAAGCCGTTGACAAACACTCCCGCCCTGCCCCTATTCTGACCGACGTCGTCCGCTTCAGCGGATGCGCGGCCGGCGGGGCCTGGGGGCTCGCCGGCTTGTTTCGTGCCCGGAGCCGTTCAGCGTGCGCGTGCGCCGGGGAAGCGGTTATGATGGTGGAGGCGTCGTTCTCCCAGTGACCCCCAGGCTGGTCGAGGACGACGCCCCTTTTTTCGCCTTGACTTTTGTTCAATTTGTGCATTAGATGAATTCAGTAGTGCAGAAGATCTGCCGACAGGGGGAGAAGTGGTGAGCGAGCCGTTGCGCGCCGGGGTCATTGGTGCGGGGTTCATCGGAGCCGTGCACGCCCGCGCCGTGCGCACCCTGGGCCAGGACCTGGTCGCGGTCGCTGCCTCCACACCCGCGCGGTCCCGGGAGGCCGCGGCGGAACTGGGCGCCCGCACCGCCGTCGACAGCGCCGAGGAGCTCGCGGCCGCGCCGGAGGTCGACGTGGTGCACATCTGCACCCCGAACGCGCTGCACGCCCCGCTCACCCGGATCGCGCTCGCCGCCGGCAAGCACGTCGTGCTGGAGAAGCCGGTGGGCATGAACACCGCCGAGGTGGCCGACCTCCGGCAGCGCTGGCGCGACACGGACCGGGTGGTGGCCGTCCCGTTCGCCTACCGCTTCTACCCGGTGGTGCGCGAGATGCGGGAGCGGCTGGGCGGCGCGCGGATCCGTCTGGTCCACGGCGTCTACCTGCAGGACTGGCTCTCCCGTGACACCGACACGAACTGGCGGGTGCGGTCCGAGCTGGGCGGCCCCTCCCGCGCCTTCGGCGACATCGGCGTGCACTGGTGCGACCTGGCGGAATTCGTCACCGGACAGCGGATCGCGCGGGTGCACGCCGTCCTGCCGCGCGCCGTGCCGGTGCGCGCCGGGTCCGAAGTGGACACCGAGGACGCGGCGCTGGTGCAGTTCGAGACCGGCCAGGGCGTGTTCGGCTCCGCCGTGATCAGCCAGATCTCCCCTGGCCGCCGCAACCAGCTCCAGCTGCGCGTCGACACCCCGGACACCGAGTACGCCTTCGACCAGCACGATCCGGAGATCCTGTGGATGGGCCGCCGGGACGGCACGCGCATCCTGCACCGCGGCGACCCCGGCCTCGGCCCGGACGCGACGTCCCGCAACCTCGTCCCCGCCGGTCACCCGCAGGGTTATCTCGACTCCTTCACCGGTTTCGTCGCCGACGCCTACGCCGCGATGCGCGGCGAGAAGCCCGACGGGCTGCCGACGCTGGCGGACGGGGCGCGCGCCGCGGCGATCACGGAGGCGGTCCTGGCGTCCGCGGCCCGCCGCGACTGGGTGGACGTCACGCCCGGCTGACCCCGGGTTTGGTACGAATTCTCCGGTAGTTGAGCGAAGGGACCGCCGTGACCGCAACCATCCCGTCCGACCAGCTCGACGATCTGGTCCAGGTGCTCGACCTGGTGCGCTCCGGCACCGCCCGGACCCGTCCCGAGCTGGGCCGCCGGTCCGGGCTGGGGCGCACGGTCATCAGCCAGCGCGTCGGCCACCTGATGCGCGCCGGGCTGCTCGAGGACGGTGAGCTCGGCCCCTCCAGCGGCGGCCGCGCGCCGCGCGAACTGCGCTTCCGGTCCGGAGCCGGGGTGATCCTCACCGCCGAACTGGGCGCGACCAGCATCAACGCCGGGCTCACCGACCTGGCCGGGAACCTGCTCGCCCAGCGCACCGAGCCCACGGATGTCGCGCGCGGTCCGGAGCCGGTGCTGGCCCAGGTCGGCGCGCTGTTCGACGAGCTGCTGGCCGCCCGGCCGGACGCGGTGGTGTGGGGCGTCGGCATCGGGCTGCCCGGACCGGTGGAGTTCGCCACCGGCCGGCCGAGCGCCCCGCCGATCATGCCGGGCTGGGACGGCTACCCGGTGCGTGACCACTTCGCACGGCGGCACCACGCGCCGGTGTGGGTGGACAACGAGGTCAACACGATGACACTGGGCGAGTTCCGGGCGGGCGTGGCGGCCGGGGCCGGCGACTACCTCTACGTGAAGATCGGCACCGGGATCGGCGCCGGGCTCATCTCCGGCGGCCGCCTGCACCGCGGCAGCCAGGGCTGCGCCGGCGACATCGGGCACACCGCGGCGCGTGCCGACACCACGGTCGTGTGCCGGTGCGGCAACATCGGCTGCCTGGAAGCACTGGCCGGTGGGGCGGCGCTGGCCCGCGACGGCGAGGCCGCGGCGAAGGAGGGCCGCAGCCCGGTCCTGGCCGAGCGGCTCGCTGCCGGTGGCGTGGTGACCGCGGAGGACGTGGCGTGGGCCGCGCAGAACGGCGACCGCGCGGCGCTGGAGCTGATCCAGCGCGCCGGGCGGCTGATCGGCGACCAGCTGGCGATGCTGGTCAGTTTCTTCAACCCGTCGCTGCTGCTGATCGGCGGCGGCGTGGCCGGCGCGGGCGACCACCTGCTCGCCACGATCCGCGAGGTGATCTACGGGCGGTCGCTGCCCCTGGCGACGCGGGACCTGCGGATCGTGCGCTCGTCGCTGGGCGAGAAGGCCGGCGTGGTGGGCGCGGCGTTCATGGTGCTGGACGAGCTGTTCACCCGTGACCGGCTGGCGCGCTGGATCGACGCGGGCAGTCCGGCGGGGCTGCCCGAGCTGGCCGAGGCCGACCGGGCCTGACCGGGCGGGAATGCCGACGGGCCGGCCCCCGTTCGGGGAACCGGCCCGTCGAAAACCGTGAGCGGGAGGTCAGACGATGCTGACCCGGCTCGCCTGGGGGCCCTTGGCGCCCTGCGTGATCTCGAAGGTCACCTGCTGGTTCTCTTCAAGGCTGCGGAAGCCGTTGCCGTCGATCTCCGAGTAGTGGACGAAGACGTCGGGGCCGCTCTCCTGCGCGATGAAGCCGAAGCCCTTTTCGGCGTTGAACCATTTGACGGTGCCCTGTGCCATGTGTTTCTCCTTGATTTTCTTTCTTCTTCCGATCAGAGCGCGGAAACCGCGCCCTTCGTGCTCAGCCCGAGCATGTCCAGCAGCTCGCGGCAGTCGTGTGCGTCCAGCGCGTGGTCGGCGACCGTGCGTGCGGCGCGGTGGTGGGCGATCGCCTCGTCCTGTGCCATCCGGGCGCGCGCCTGCGCGATCGGACCGGTCTCCGGTTGTGGCTGGGAAGCGTGGCGAGCCCAGGTCATGACGATCCCTTCGACGGTGCGGTTGACGCGGTTGACTTCACGGCCAGCCGGGCCAGCCGCTGCTCGGTGGGCCAGCGCACCTGCCAGGCCCAGCCGAGACGTTCGAACGCCCAGATCACCCGGGCGGACACGTCGATCTGCCCGCGGCGCACGCCATGCCGGGCGCAGGTCGGATCGGCGTGGTGGGAGTTGTGCCACGACTCGCCCATGGACAGGATCGCCAGCGGCCAGAAGTTGGCCGAGCGGTCCCGGCTGGCGAACGGGCGGTCGCCGATCATGTGGCAGATCGAGTTGACCGACCAGGTCACGTGGTGCTGGAAGGACACCCGCGCGAGCCCCGCCCACAGAAAGCCGGTCAGGGCGCCCCACCAGGACAGGGTGGCCAGCCCGCCGATCAGCGCCGGCAGCAGCACGGACAACGACACCCACAGCGGGAACAACCGGTCCACCGCACGGATGTCGGCGTCCGCGGCCAGGTCCGGGGCGAACCGGTCCACATTGGTCCGGTCGCGGCCGAACAGCCAGCCCATGTGCGCGTGCCAGAAACCCTTGGCCAGCGCGACCGGGGAGGTGCCGAACAGCCACGGCGAGTGCGGATCACCCGCGCGGTCGGAGAAGGCGTGGTGCCGCCGGTGGTCGGCGACCCAGCCGAGCACCGGTCCCTGCGCGGCCATGCTCCCGGCGATCGCCAGCGCGATCCGGAGTGGACGGTTGGCGCGGAACGCACCGTGGGTGAAGTACCGGTGGTAGCCGATGGTGATGCCCAAAGTGGACACGGTGTAGAAGGCGGCGGCGACCGCGAGGTCGAGCCAGCTCACCCCCCAGCCCCAGAACACGGGAACGGCCACGATCAGCGCGACGAACGGGATGATCAGGAACGCGCGGATGACCACCATCTCGGTCATCGAGGCCTGGTCCGACAGCAGCGGCTTGGGACTCTTCCGGTCCGGAACGACGGAAGTCGAAGAGGTCAAAAAGGAACTTCTCTCGTGGAGGATCAACCACGACGGGCCAACCGAAGGGAACGAAACCGGCCCGGTGCCAGCCTGCGAGAAACTCCCGACGCGACCAACAGTACCGTACGCGGCCCGGTCCGTCACGATTCCGGTCTGGCCCGGGTGGTGGCAGGCTGGCCGGGTGATCATCGTGGCGGTCGTCGCGCTGCTGGCCTGGCTGTGGCTGGCCGCGACCGGCTTCTGGCGCACCGACCAGCGTCTCCCGCCCCGTCACCGGCCCGCGAACTGGCCGTCGGTGGTGGTCGTCGTGCCCGCCCGGGACGAGGCCGCCGTCCTGCCGGAAACCCTGCCCACGCTGCTCGCCCAGCGCTACCCCGGGCCCCTGCGCGTGGTGCTGGTGGACGACGGCAGCGGCGATGACACCGCCGCCGTCGCCCGGAGGATCGGGGGCGACCGGCTCACGATCACCGCATCGGGTGATCGGCCGCCGGGGTGGGCCGGCAAGCCGTGGGCCCTGGCCCGCGGCACGGCGGAGGCGGGGGACGCCGAGTTCCTGCTGTTCACCGACGCCGACATCGCGCACGGACCGGACTCGTTGACCGCCCTGGTCGAGGCCGCCGGGGAGCGCGACCTCGTGTCGCAGATGGCCCGCCTGCGCACCCGAACCGCCTGGGAACGGCTCGTCGTTCCCGCGTTCGTGTACTTCTTCGCGATGCTCTACCCGTTCCGCCGCGTCAACGGCCCCGGCCGCACCGCCGCGGCCGCCGGCGGTTGCTGCCTGGTGCGGCGCACGGCGCTGGAGCGGGCCGGGGGAGTGGCGGCGATCCGGGACGCGGTGATCGACGACGTCGCCCTCGGCCGGGCGATCAAGCGCGCCGGTGGCCGTATCTGGCTCGGTCTTGCCGGGGACGTGCGCAGCGTCCGCCCGTACCCGACCCTGCGCTCGCTGTGGCGGATGGTCGCGCGCAGCGCCTACACCCAGCTGCGGCACTCGGTCGTGCTGCTCGCGGGAACCGTGCTCGGCCTGGCCGTGGTGTTCCTCGCCCCGCCGGTGCTGACCTTCGCGAGTACCGGCGTCCCGCGCTTCCTCGCGCTCGCGGCGTGGCTGCTGATGACGCTCACCTTCGTCCCGATGCTGCGTTACCACGGCCGGCCCTGGCCGGCCGCGGTGCTGCTGCCGGTGACCGCGGCCCTGTACCTGCTGATGACCGTCGACTCAGCGATCCAGCACTGGCGCGGCCGCGGCGCCGCGTGGAAGGGCCGCAGCTACCCGCGTGCGCGGGCGTGATCGCGGGTACGGTCGGACCCGGACCCCGGAACGAGGAGAAGACCATGGCCGACCAGGAGATCATCGCCGACATCGACAGGCTGATCGCCGAGGAGCACGAGCTGCGGTCCCGGTCGATCGGCGGCGGCCTGAGCGACGACGACCGCGCCCGCATGCGCCGGGTCGAGGAGCAGCTGGACCAGTGCTGGGACCTGCTCCGCCGGCGCCGGGCGGCACGCGAGTTCGGGGAGAACCCGGACCAGGCGCAGGCCCGCCCGGCCGGCGAGGTCGAGTCCTACCAGCAGTGAGCCGCGGGCGGCCGGAATACCGGCGCCGCCGCGCCGGTTGACCCTGCATAGTTGAACGCACAACTAGTTGAGCAGGGTGAGGTCCATGTCCCGCACACTCGTGGTCGTCTCGGCCGGCCTGAGCAGTCCCTCGTCGACGCGGCTGCTGGGCGACCGGCTGGCGCAGGCCACCGCCAGGGAGATCGACGCCGCCGTGACGGTGGTCGAGCTGCGCGACCTCGCCGGTGACATCGCCAACAACCTCGTCACCGGATTCCCCAGCCCCAAGCTGGGCGACGCGATCGACGCCGTCACCCGCGCGGACGGGCTCATCGTCGTCACGCCGATCTTCAACGCCTCCTACAGCGGCCTGTTCAAGTCGTTCTTCGACGTGATCGAGGCCGGCTCGCTGCAGGGCAAGCCCGTCCTCATCGCCGCCACCGCGGGCACCGCCCGGCACTCGCTCGCGCTGGAGTTCGCCCTGCGGCCCCTGTTCGCCTACCTGCGTGCCGACGTGGTGCCCACCGCGGTGTTCGCCGCCTCGGCGGACTGGGGCGCGTCCGACCGCCCGGACGGCGACCTCACCGCCCGCATCGACCGCGCCGCCGGGGAGCTGGCCGCGGTGATGGCCGGACGGCCCGCCGCCGCGCCGGAAACCGATGCGGACGAGTTCGTCCCGTTCGAGGCGCAGCTGGCCCGCCTGGGCATCACGTCATAGCGTCCACGCCGGTCAGGTCCCGGCCGATGATCAGCTTCTGCACCTGGCTGGTGCCCTCGTAGAGGGTGAGCACGCGCGCGTCCCGGACGTACTTGCCGACGGGGTACTCGTCGATGAACCCGTACCCGCCGAACACCTGCAGGCAGTTGTTCGTCACGCGCACAGCGGTCTCGCTCGCGTGGTACTTCGCCGCCGAGGCGTCCGTGGCGTACTCCTTCGGCGTCATCCCGGCGTCGGCCATGCGGGCGACCTGGTGGGTGAGCAGCCGGGAGGCCTGCACGTCCACCGCGGCGTCCGCGAGCAGCTCCTGCACCAGCTGGAACGAGGCGATCGGCCGGCCGAACTGCTCGCGCCCGGTGGCGTAGCCGGTGGCCGCGTCGAGGGCGGCCTGGGCCACGCCGACGGCACCCGCCGCCACCGAGATCCGGCCGCGGGACAGCGTGCCGAGCGCGATGCCGAGGCCCCGGCCGACCTCGCCCAGCCGGGCGGAGTCCGGGACGCGCACGTGGTCGTAGGTCAGCTCCGCCGTCGCCTGGCCGCGCAGCCCGAGCTTGCCCTTGATCTCCCGCGCGGTGAAGCCGGGCGCATCGGTGGGCACCAGGAACGCGGTGATGCCGGTGTCGCCGGTGCGGGCGAACGTCAGCGCGACCTGGGCCCAGGTGCCGTTGGTGATGAACATCTTGCTGCCGTCGATCACCCAGTCGGCGCCGTCCCGTTTCGCCCGGGTGCGCAGCGAGCCGGCGTCGGAGCCGGTGCCCGGCTCGGTGAGGCCGAAACAGCCCAGCGCCGCGCCGCTGCTCAGCCGCGGCAGCCACTCCTGTTTCTGCTCCTCGGTGCCGTGCGTGGCGATCGTCTTCGCCACCAGGCCGAGCGACACCGACACGATGCCCCGCACCGCCGAGTCACCGCGGCCCAGCTCCTCGGTGACCAGCACGTAGGACAGCATGTCGGCGTCCACGCCGCCGTAGCGCTCGCCCAGCGTCAGGCCGAGGAACCCGAGCTCGCCCAGCCGCCGCACCACCGCCTGGTCGACGTGCTCGGCGCGGTCCCACTCGCGGGCGTGCGGGACGATCTCGGCGTCCACGAACTCCGCCGCCAGCCGGCGGAAGTCGCGCTGGGTCTCGGTGAGCCCGAAGTCCCGTGCCAGCATGGCGCCGCTCCTCCTCAGACGTCCGCGGGTGCGGTGCCGGCGGCGGTGAGCGGCAGGCCGAGCTGCGCGCGTTCGGTCAGCCACCGGGTCGGCCGGTACCGCGGGTCGCCGGTCGCCTCGTGCAGGGCGCGCTGCAGCATCAGCAGCCGGGCGGGCCCGATCTCGTCGCCCCAGGCCAGCGGGCCCTTCGGGTAGCCGAGGCCGAGCCGCACGCCCAGGTCGATGTCCGCCGGAGCGGCGATGCCCTGCTCGGCGATCGAGGTGGCCACCGAGACGATCGACGACACCAGCCGCTGCGCGACGCCGCCCTCGACGTCCCGCACCACCGACACCGCGCTGCCGTCACGGGCCAGCACCGCCCGCGCGTCGCGGGCGGCGGCCGGGTCGGCGGCCGGGGTGATCGCCAGGACCCGCCGTGCGGTGCGGACCGACAGCGGGTCGACGCCGAAGGTGCGCTCCGGCGGCAGGCCCTGCGCGGCGACCACGGTCGCGACCGTGGTGCCCCAGGTCGTGACCAGCGCGACCGCTTCCGCGGTCAGAGTGTCGGTCACCTTCGCCCCGGCCTCCGTCAGCGCGGCCCGCAGATCCGGGTCGTCCGTCCACACCGGACGGTCGGCGTCCCCGGTGACCGGTTTCTCCGCCGGCTGTTCCGCGCCGGGGGAGTAGTCGAACCAGCCCTGCCCCGTCTTGCGGCCGTGCAGCCCGGCGGCGACGCGGTTGGGCGTGAGGAACGACGCGCGCAGCCGGTCGGAGTAGCGGAACCCGGTCCAGATCGACTCGATCACGGTCGCGGTGACGTCGAGGCCGGTGAGGTCCATCAGCTCGAACGGGCCCATCTTCAGGCCCAGCACGTCCCGCGCGACGCGGTCCAGCTCGGCCGGGTCGGCGACCTGGCGCTCGAGCAGCGCGAGCGCCTCGGTGACCAGGCCGCGCCCGGCGTGGTTGATCAGGAAGCCCGGTGTGTCGGACACGACCACCGGGTGGTGGCCGGACTCGCGGACCAGGGCCGACACCGTGTCCACCACGCCGGCGCGGGTGCGGGCGCCCGGGATCACCTCGACGATCTTCATCAGCGGTGCCGGGTTGAAGAAGTGCAGGCCGACCAGGCGCGAGGGGTCCGCCAGCCGCGCGGCGATCTGCGTGACCGGCAGCGACGAGGTGTTGGTCGCGAACACCGCCGTCGCGGGCAGGTTGTCCGCCAGCTCGGTGAACAGCGCGGCCTTGGTGTCCAGGTCCTCCCGGATCGCCTCGATCACCAGGTCCACCTCGCCCGGCTCGGCCGGGGCGGCCAGCGGCACCAGCCGCCCGGCGATGGCCGCGGCCTCCGCGGCGGTGCTGCGGCCCTTCTGCACGGCGCGGTCGAGCATGCCGCGGATGAAGTCCACGGCTTCGCCGACCGACTCCGGCCGGGCGTCGGCCAGCTCCACGGTGTGGCCCGCGGTGGCGGCCCACTGGGCGATCCCGCGTCCCATCACCCCGGTCCCGACGATCCTGATCCGCACGGTCCTCTCCTTCATCGCAGATACACCCGTTCCGGGTCGACATCCTCGCGCAGCAACCGTAGTTCCGCCTCGCTCGGCGGTTCGATCACCGGCACGTCCCCGGCCACCTCGAGCGGCCACCCGGTCGCCGCGCGAACCTGCTCGACGGTGACCCCGGGGTGCCGCGCAACCAGCCGCAGCTCCTCACCGGGGCCGCCGCGCGCGAGGATGCCCAGCCCGGTGATCACCCTCGTGACGCCGAGCCCGGACGGTTTCCCCCCGTCGGCGAGCGCGCGGTCCGGGCCGGGCGAGGTGCAGAAGTCCAGTTCATCCACAAAGGACCGCGGTTCGTGGCGGCGCATCACCACGAACACCTCGCGCGAGTTCGCCATGACCTCCGTCGCGCCACCGGGACCGGGCAGCCGCACCTCCGGGGAGTGCCAGTCGCCGATGACCGACGAGTTCAGGTTGCCCCACCGGTCGATCTGCGCCGCGCCGAGGAACCCGACGTCGATGTGCCCGCCCTGCAGCACGTACCCGAACAGCGCGGGCATCGGCAGCACCGCCTCGGCGCCGGTGATCAGCACCGCGTCGGCGATGGTCTCCGGCAGGTGCGACGGGTGCGCCCCGCACACGCCCGACTCGTAGACGATCTCCAGGTCCGGCGCCACGGTCAGGTGCGCCAGCGACGCGGCCAGTGTGGGCAGGCCGATCCCGGCGAACACGGTGCGCTTCCCGGCCAGTTCGCGGGCGGCGACGACGGACAGGAGTTCCGACGAGCTGGTCACGTCAGAGCCTCCGCCCGTAGTTCACCGGTTCGCTGAGCGCTTCGCCGACCGCGAGCCCGGCCCAGAACCCGTCGCCGAGCTTGGCGACGTACTCGGCGTGGTCGGCCGTGCCGTACACCCACTCCGCCATCCACGCGGTCAGGCGCGCGCGGTCCTTGCTGATGCCCGACCACGCCCGGTAAAAGGCGTTGTCGCGGTCGTAGTAGCCCTGTGCGAACGACGGGTGCGCGCCGCGCGGGCATTCGACGACGGCGTCCACGGCGTGCGCGGGCACCACCGTCCGGTTGGGGTCGGAGCGGATCACCTCGTCGGCCACGATCTCCTCGACCACCACGATCGCCTTCTCCGCGGCGAAGACCGCCTCGGCCTGGATGCCGGTCAGGCCCCAGATCTGGGTGTTGCCGGAGCGGTCGGCGCGCTGGGCGTGGATGATCGTCACGTCCGGGTTCAGCGGCGGGACGACGGCGACCTGCTCGCCGTCGTACGGCGAGGTGACCTTGCGGATCGCCGGGTTGACCCGCGGCAGGTCCGAGCCGGCGTAGGAGCGCAGCGGGTAGAACGGCAGCCGCTGCGCCCCGGCGAGGTAGCGGCAGATCATGCCGTAGTGGCTGTATTCCTGGAACTCCAGCGGCTCGGGATCGGCGTGCTCGATCCGGCGGCGCAGCTCACCCAGCGACCCGGCCGAGGAGTTCCCCACGAACGACGACACCAGCGTGCGCACGCAGCCGCCGGCGAGCAGCTGGTCGACCACGATGTCCGCGGTCATCCGGACCACCGTGAGGTCGCGGCGGCCCTGCCGGATGATCTCGTGCCCGGCCGCGGTGGGGATGAGGTGGGTGAAGCCCTCCAGCGCGACCGTGTCGCCGTCGTGCACGAAGGCCGCGACGGCCTCGCGCAGGCTCATCGTCTTGTCCGGGCTCGGCCGGGGCATCGGCGCTCCTGTGCGGGTGGTGGCTGGGCGGGTTTCACGGTGCCAGGCCGATTGAGTAGTGTCCAATATCAAATCGAAGTCAGATCAAGACGGAGCTGGTCATAGTGGAGCTGCGCTACCTGACGTCCTTCCTGGCCGTGGCGGAGGAGCTGCACTTCGGGCGCGCGGCCAAGCGGTTGCGGATGGCGCAGCCGCCGCTGTCCCAGCAGATCCGGCAGCTGGAGAAGGAGCTCGGCGTCCAGCTGTTCGAGCGCAACACCCGCTCGGTACGGCTGACCAGCGCCGGTGAGTCGTTCCTCGGGCCGGTGCGGAAGGTGATGGAGGACCTCGACATCGCCACCAAAGCGGCACGCGCCGCCGGGCGCGGCGAATACGGCCGGGTGACGGTGGGCTTCGCGGGCGCGTCGAGCCACGAGAGCCTGCCGCTGCTCACCCGCGCGGTGCGCGCCGCGCACCCGGGGCTGGAGCTGGTCATGCGGGGTCAGACGTACGCCAACGTGGCACTGGCCCGGGTCGCGGACGGCTCGCTGGACCTGGGTTTCGTGCGGCTGCCGATCACCGCACCCGGGGTCGAGGCCCGGGTGATCGACGAGGAGGAGATGATCTGCGCCCTGCCCTCGGACCACCCGCTGGCCCGGCTCGAGGAGGTGCCGGTCGCCGCACTTGCGGACGAGCCGTTCGTGAGCTTCCCGGACAACGCGGGATCGACGGTGCGGGACGCGACGGTGCGGGTCTGCGTGTCCGCCGGGTTCAACCCGCGCGTGGTCCAGGAGGCACCCGACTCCTACACGATCCTCGCCCTGGTGGCGGCCGGCGTCGGGGTCACGCTGACCCTGTCGTCGTGCCGGCACATCCAGCAGACCGGGCTGGCCTACCGGCGGCTGGCCGGCGAACCGATCCGGTTGCAGGCTGCGCTCGCCTGGCGGCGGGACAACCCCTCGGCCGCGTTGCGGACCGTGCTGGCCATCGCCGAGCAGGCGCTGCCCACTCCGGCTGCCCCCTGACCGCTGCGCCCGCAGACCGGTCCCCGGTGCGCGCGGGCGGCAGGATGGTGCCATGCCGGAGATCGAAATCCGTCCCGCCGGTCCCGAGGACCACGAAGCGGTCGCCGGGCTGCGGTGGCGCTGGGTGGCCGAGCGGGACGGGCCGCCCGGCACCGGCCGGGACACCTTCGTCCGCGAGTTCGCCACCTGGGCGCGTGAGCACGCCGGGACCCACCGTTGCCTGGTGCTCGTCCGGGCGGGCCGGATCGCCGGGATGGGCTTCCTCGCCGTCACCGCGCGCGTGCCGTCCCCCGGTTCCCTCACCCGCGCGTCCGGCGACATCCAGTGCGTCTACGTCGTCCCGGAGGCCCGCGGGGCCGGTCTCGGCGGCCGCCTGATCGAGGAGCTCCTCGCCCTGGCGCGCCAACTCGGGCTGGAGCGGGTGACGGTGCACTCCTCGGCCCGCGCCGTGCCCGTCTACGCGCGCACCGGGTTCACGGTCTCGCCGCGGCTGCGCCAGATCAGCCTCGCGGCCGGTCCGCGGGAGTCCACTGTGGAGGGCGGTCCGGCCGGGAGGACGCCGGGACGGCCGGCCCGGTGACCGCGGCGCGGCGCCAGGCTTGGCTGCCTCCTACAACCCGGCCGGGCCGGCCCGAGTGACCAGGCTCTCACGAGCCGCGGGCCGGCGGGTGCGCGCGGCCTGCCCGGATACTCCCGGGTCGTGGGCGCCCTTTGGAGGGTTCCCACAAAAATCGGCCGTCGGCACGGTGAACGGGCGACGATCACACTACCGGTGGGTACGCGCGATGCTGGTCCGGCGGCCAGGGGAGGCCGTGCCGTCCAACCACCACAACTTGTGAGGCTCGATTCGGTGTTCAGTCGTGTCGCGATCGTCAACCGGGGAGAGGCCGCGATGCGCCTCATCCACGCCGTCGGTGAGCTCAACGCGGAGGGCGGGCCGCGCATCGAGACCGTGGCCCTCTACACCGACGCGGACCGCACCGCCACCTTCGTGCGGGAAGCCGACCTCGCCTACGACCTGGGTCCCGCGTCGGCCCGCCCGTACCTCGACCTGGCCGTCCTGGAACGCGCGCTGATCGAGACCGGGGCGGACGCGGCCTGGGTCGGCTGGGGTTTCGTCGCCGAGGACCCCGCCTTCGCCGAGCTGTGCGAGAAGATCGGCGTCACCTTCGTCGGACCCGGACCGGAGGCGATGCGCAAGCTGGGGGACAAGATCGGCGCCAAGCTGATCGCCGAAGAGGTCGGCGTGCCGGTCGCGCCGTGGAGCCGCGGCCCGGTCGAGGACCTCGACGCGGCCCTGCGCGCGGCCGAGCGGATCGGCTACCCGCTGATGCTCAAGGCCACCGCGGGCGGCGGCGGGCGCGGCATCCGCGTCATCAACAACGCGGACGAGCTGCGCGACGCCTACGAGCGCACCAGCCAGGAAGCCGCACGCGCGTTCGGCAGCGGCGTGGTGTTCCTGGAGCGCCTGGTCACCGGCGCGCGGCACGTCGAGGTCCAGGTCATCGCCGACGGGCAGGGCACCGCGTGGGCGCTCGGCGTGCGCGACTGCTCCGTGCAGCGCCGCAACCAGAAGATCATCGAGGAGTCCGCCTCGCCCGTGCTGGCGCCGGAGCAGGTGGCCGAGCTCAAGTCCGCCGCGGAACGGCTCGCCGTGGCCGTGGGCTACCGCGGCGCCGCGACCGTCGAGTTCCTCTACCACCCGGTGGAGAAGATGTTCGCCTTCCTCGAGGTGAACACCCGCCTGCAGGTCGAGCACCCGATCACCGAGTCGACCACCGGCATGGACCTGGTGAAGGCCCAGCTGCACGTCGCCGCGGGCGGCCGGCTCGAGGGCACCCCGCCGGCGGAGCTGGGCCACGCCATCGAGGCCCGGCTCAACGCCGAGGACCCCGACCGCGACTTCGCGCCCGCCCCCGGCCGCATCGCGTTGCTCGACCTCCCGGCCGGCCCGGGCATCCGCGTCGACACCGGGGTCAGCGAGGGCGACTCGATCCCGGCCGACTTCGACTCGATGATCGCCAAGATCATCGCCTACGGCCGCGACCGCGACGAGGCGTTGTCCCGCCTGCGGCGCGCGATGCGCGAGACCACCGTCCTCATCGAGGGCGGCACCACCAACAAGAGCTTCGTCCTCGACCTGCTCGACCAGCCCGAGGTGATCGACGGCACCGCCGACACCGGCTGGATCGACCGGGTCCGCGGGCAGGGCCGCCTGGTCTCGCACGCCCACTCCGGTGTCGCCCTGGCCACCGCCGCGATCGCGGCCTACCGGGACGAGAAGCAGGTCGAGCTGCAACGGCTGCTCTCCACCGCGCACGGTGGCCGCCCGCAGGTGCAGCACGAGGTCGGCCGCCCGATCGACCTCAAGCTGCGCGGCGCGGGCTACCGGCTCACCGTCGCCGAGACCGGGCCGGGCCGCTACCGCATCGGGTTCCTCACCGGCGACGACGTGGAGACGGTCGACGCCGAGCTGGAACGGTTCGACGACCACACCGGCCAGATCCACCTCAACGGCCGCCGCTTCCGCCTGGTCACCGGCACCCACGGCCCGATCCACCTGGTCGAGGTCGACGGGGTGACCCACCGGATCAGCCGCGACGAGGGCGGCGTGGTCCGCTCGCCGGCCCCGGCGCTGGTGGTCGCGACCCCGCTCGCCGTGGGCGACGAGGTCGAGGCCGGCGCCCCGGTGCTGGTGCTGGAGAGCATGAAGATGGAGACCGTCCTGCGCGCGCCGTTCCGGGCGTTACTCAAGGAGTCGATGGTCTCCGTGGGCAGCCAGGTGGAGACCGGGGCGGCGCTGCTGCGCCTGGAACCGCTCGCCGACGACGCCGCCGAGGCCGCCCCCGAGACGGCCGGGGCCGACCTGGACCTGCCGTCCGAACCGGACGGTCTCTCGGCCGCGCAGCGCGCCGAACGCGGGCTGGCCGATCTGCGCAGCATGCTGCTCGGGTTCGACGTCGACCCGCGCGACGGCGGCCGCACCCTCGCCCGCTACCTGGCCGCGCGGGCCGAGCTGCCGCAGCGTCCGCTGGAGGCCGAAACCGGCCTGCTGGAGGTCTTCGCCGACCTGTCCGAGCTGTCCCGCAACAAGCCGGAGGGCGAGGAGACCAAGGCCGAGACGCGGGTGCACAGCCCGCGCGAGCACTTCCACACCTACCTGCAGAGCCTCGACGCCGAGCGCGCCGGGCTGTCGGAAACCTTCCAGGGCCGGCTGACCCGCGTGCTCGGTCACTACGGGGTGGACAGCCTGGACCGCACGCCGGAGCTGGAGGAGGCGGTCTTCCGGATCTTCCTCGCCCAGCAGCGCGCGGCGTCCGACGTCGCCGTGATCACCGCCCTGTTGCAGCAGTGGCTCACCGAGGCGCCGCCGCACAACGGTCTGCGCCAGACCGTGGGCCAGGCGCTGGAGCACCTGATCCGCGCCACGCAGCTGCGCTTCCCGGTGGTCGGCGACCTCGCCCGGAGCCTGGTGTTCCGCTGGTTCGCCCAGCCGCTGCTGCGCCGTACCCGCGCCGAGGTCTACACCCGGGTCCGCCGCCACCTGAGCTACCTGGACGCCAACCCGGACGCGCCGGACCGCGACGAGCGCATCGCCGAGATGGTCGCCAGCCCCGAGCCGCTGGTGCGGCTGCTCGGCCAGCGCATCGGCCGCCCGGGTGCCGATCCCGGCCCGCTGCTGGAGGTGCTGAGCCGTCGCTACTACCGCGAGCACGGCGTGACGCGCGTGGAGACCGGCACCGCCGGCGGGCGCGCGTTCGTCACCGCCGGCTACGACCTGGACGGTCAGCGGCAGCTGCTGATCGCCACCGTTGCGGACTTCACCGAGCTGGCCGACGCGGTCCGCACGATCGTCGAGATCGCCGGCAAGACCGAGCCGGGCGCCCTGGTCGCCGACATCTACCTGACCTGGACCGGTCAGCCCGCCGAGGCCGACCTGATGGCGGCCGAGCTGCGCGAGGTGCTGTCCGCGGTGGCGCTGCCGGGCAACCTGCGCCGCGTCACCACCACGGTCGCCGGGCGCAGCGGATCGGCGATGCACCACCACTTCACGTTCCGGCCGTCGTCGGCGGGCCTGACCGAGGACCGGCTGATCCGCGGTCTGCACCCGCTCATCGGGCAGCGGCTCCAGCTGCGCCGCCTGCGCAACTTCGACCTCACCCGGCTGCCCTCCGCCGACGAGGACGTCTACCTGCTGCGCTGCGTCGCGCCGAAGAACCCGTCCGACGAACGGCTGGTCGCGATGGCCCAGGTGCGCGACCTGACCCCGCTGCGCGACGACGAGGGCCGCATCCTCGCACTGCCCGCGGTGGAGGGCGCGCTCGGCGCGTGCCTGGACGCGATCCGCAAGGTGCAGGCCCAGCGGCCGGCGAAGAAGCGGCTCGACACCAACCGGATCTTCCTCTACGTGTGGCCGCCGAGCGACCTCTCGCCGGAGGACCTGAACACGGTCGCGCAGCGCGTGGTGCCGACCACCGCGGGCGCCGGTGTGGAGGAGGTGCTGTTCCTCGGCCGCCAGCGCGACCAGGAGACCGGCGAGCTGCAGCCCGTCGCGGTGCGCGTGTCCTACGACGCCACCGGGGTGCGGCTGGCCGTCACCGACCCGCCCACGGAGCTGATCCAGCCGCTGGACGACTACGGCCAGAAGGTGCTGCGCGCGCGGCGCCGCGGCACGGTCTACCCGTACGAGCTGACCGCGATGCTCGCCGGTGAGGGTGGCTCGTTCACCGAGTACGACCTCGACGACGCGGGCGCGCTGGTCCCGGTGGAGCGCGAGAAGGGGCTCAACAAGGCCGGGATCGTGGCGGGCGTGGCCACCACACCGACCGAGCGGTACCCGGAGGGCGTCAAACGCGTGGTGCTGCTGGGCGATCCGACGAAGGCGCTCGGGGCACTGTCCGAACCGGAATGTTCGCGGATCATCGCTGCGCTGGACCTGGCCGACCGGCTGCAGGTGCCCGTCGAGTGGTACGCGTTGTCCGCGGGCGCCCGGATCGCGATGGACTCCGGCACGGAGAACATGGACTGGATCGCCGCGGCCCTGCGCCGCATCGTCGGGTTCACCCAGGACGGTGGCGAGATCAACATCGTGGTCGCCGGCATCAACGTCGGTGCCCAGCCGTACTGGAACGCCGAGGCGACGATGCTCATGCACACCAAGGGCATCCTCGTGATGACGCCGGACTCGGCGATGGTGCTCACCGGCAAGCAGTCGCTGGACTTCTCCGGCGGAGTGTCGGCCGAGGACAACTTCGGCATCGGCGGCTACGACCGGGTGATGGGGCCGAACGGGCAGGCGCAGTACTGGGCGCCCGACCTCGGCGCCGCGCACGCGGTGCTGATGAGCCACTACGACCACACCTACGTGCTGCCGGGTGAGACCGCTCCACGGCGGGCCGTCACCACCGACCCGGTCGACCGGGACATCTCGGACTACCCGCACGCGATCGTCGGGTCCGACTTCACCACGGTGGGGCAGATCTTCTCGCGGGAGACCAACCCGGACCGCAAGAAGCCGTTCGACATCCGGACCGTGATGCGCGCGCTGGCCGATCAGGACCACGTGATCCTGGAACGCTGGGCGGGCATGGCGGACGCGGAGACCGCGGTGGTGCAGGACGTGCACCTGGGTGGCTACCCGGTGTGCCTGCTGGGCATCGAGTCGCGGTCGGTGCCGCGGCGCGGCTTCCCGCCCACCGACGGCCCGGACACCTACACCGCGGGCACGCTCTTCCCGCGCTCGTCGAAGAAGGCGGCCCGCGCGATCAACGCGGCCAGCGGCAACCGGCCGCTGGTGGTGCTGGCGAACCTGTCCGGGTTCGACGGGTCCCCGGAGTCGATGCGCAAGCTCCAGCTGGAGTACGGCGCGGAGATCGGCCGGGCGATCGTGAACTTCCGCGGGCCGATCGTGTTCTGCGTCATCTCGCGCTACCACGGCGGGGCGTTCGTGGTGTTCTCCAAGACGTTGAACCCGAACATGACGGTGCTGGCCGTGGACGGCTCGTTCGCGTCGGTCCTCGGCGGTGCGCCCGCGGCGGCGGTGGTGTTCGCCCAGGACGTCAACTCCCGCACGGCGAACGACCCGCGGGTGACGGAGCTGGAGGCGCGGATCTCCGCCGCCGACAGCGCTTCCCGCGCCGAGCTGGTCACCCAGCTGGCCGACGTCCGTGCTTCGGTGCGGGCGGAGAAGCTGGGCGAGGTCGCGGCCGAGTTCGACAGCGTGCACTCCATCCAGCGGGCGCAGCGCGTCGGCTCGGTCGACGCGATCATCCGCCCGGAGGAGCTGCGGCCGCAGATCATCGCCGCCATCGAGCGCGGCCTGGCGCGGGCCTAGGTGTGGTGGCGTCCGGGCGGTCCGCCCGGCCGGACGCCGTCACACTCCGGCGTGGCGGGTGCGGGCGACCGCCCGGAGCACCCGCCGCGCGGCCCGGTCGACCGGGCCGTCCCCGGCGACCACCACGCCGAGCGCGGGGAACAGCGTGCGCAGGCGGGCGGCCTCGGCCGGGTCGTGCAACACCAGGTGCCCGCCCTCGCCCCGCTCGGCCATCCGCGCGGCGAACTCCCGCGCCCGGCCCTGGTCGTCCACCACGACGTCGGGAACCTCGTGCCCGTCGGCGCGCACCTCGGCGCCGGCCGCCTCGAACGCGGACGCCACCGCCCGCGCGAAGCGGCTCGCGCCGGTGACGACCACCAGGTGGCCGTCGAAATCCGCGGCCCGGGCACGCCGGAGGCTCCGGCTCTCCGGCGCGCCCTCGATGTGCTCGACCAGCTCGGCCGCGCACCGCGCGATCACGTCCGGCCGCTCCCGGGGAATCCAGTGCCCGCCGGGCAGCCGCCGCACCCACAGCCGTGGCACCCACCGCGTCACCTCGGTCTGCAGGGCGGGCGTCACGTAGGGATCGCCGAGCGGGGCGAGCACCTGCACCGGGATCTCCACCGTTCGCGGCCGCGGCCGGGACAGGTGGGCCCCGATGTTGGCCCGGTACAGCTCCAGCCCGTGCACCGCATCCGCCACCGCGGGGCGGCCGGCGGCGCTGCCGGACACCTTCCTGAGCAGCTGCCGGCCCAGGCCGGAGCGCCAGCCCAGCTCGGGCACGAGCGGGATCTGGAAGAACAGGATGTAGGTCGAGTGGAGCAGCTGCCGCAGCGCGGGCGCCCAGCGCGCGGGATTGCGCAGCCGGCTGCGGAACCAGTCGGCGGCGTGGTCCAGGGACGGGCCGGAGATCGAGGTGAACGACGCGATCCGGCCGCGCAGCGCGTCCGAGGTGACGGCGTGCCAGCTCTGGACCGAGCCCCAGTCGTGGGCGATCAGGTGCGCCGGCCGGTCCGGGCTGACTGCCGCGAGCACCGCGGTGAGGTCCTCGGTGAGCCGGTCGAGCCGGTAGTCCGCACGGCGCGCCGGGCGGTCGGACTCGCCGGCGCCGCGCACGTCGTAGGTGACGACGTGGAACCGGGACGCCAGCTCGGCCACCACGCCGTCCCACACCGTGCGGTCGTCGGGGTAGCCGTGCACGCACACCACGACCGGGGCGGCCGGGTCCCCGGTTTCCGCGACCGCGATCCGCGTGCCGTCGCGGGACACCACTCGCCGGACCACGCCGCCTCCTCGCTCAAGCTATTACCCGAAGTAACACCCAGCGCGGTCGAGCATCGACGGCGGCCGGGGCGTTGTCAAGGGCGGCCACGGTGATCATTCCACCCGCGCGAGTGACGCACCAAGGGCGGATGTCCTGTGCTGCAACGGACATCCCTGCGCCGCGGGCGGTTGATCGGTTTTCCGGTGCCGACCAGCGGCAGCGGCTCCGGTGGCGCTGGCGGGTGGTGATCACAAGGTGGTCTGCGTCACAACTGCGGCCCAGATCTGCCGCCGGGCTCCCGGGCATCCGGTCCGCGGGCCGATCACGGTGCGGCCCGGAATCCGTTGACACGAACAGAACCCGGCATCATGAACGTTCGTCGCTTCGCGATCGCCGGGCTGCTGGCCTTCCGTTGTCGTTCGGCGCCGCGGGCATCGCCTCGGCCGACAGCTACGGCTCGTCCAGCGCGTCCGCCGGCCCCTGCGGCGCCGTGATCACCAGCACCGGCGCGGTCGCGGGCCACGACAACGACGGCCGGGATCACCATTGCGCCGCCTACTACGACTCGGTCCTGTCGGCCGGCCCGTACGGGGCCGGTGGCGGGTACACCGTGTCCGGCACCGACGGTCACAGCGCCTTCTCCGCCGGCAAGTGGGCGTGGGCCGGGCCGGGCGGCGCGCACTCCGGGGAGACGCACGCGACCGCCGGTCACCACCACACCCACGACTGGGACGGCAACTGAGGCGGTCCGCAGCGCATCTCGTCCGGCGGTGGCTCCCGCCCGGATGGGGGGCCACCGCTTCCGCGTCCCGCCGATGGCCGTCCGGTGTGGACGGATCGGACCGTCCTCAGTGGACGGCTCAGCCGCCGGCCATGGCGCCCATCACGAGGAACGGTTCGGCGCCCGAGGCCACCGGTGCGGGCAGCGGGGCGTCCGGCTCCTGGTGCGAGAGGTCCTGCTCGCAGGCGAAGAACCGCACGAACGTCCGTCGCTTCCCGGTGCCGTGCTCGCGGATCGTGCCGCACAGCACCGGGTACCGGGCTTCCAGCGCGTCCAGCACGGCGCGCTGCGTCACCGGGCCGTCGAGATCCAGCTCGACCTCACCGTCGATGTGCGCGATGGTGCGCAGGTGCGCTGGCAGGTGAACGCGGATCATGGCAGCGTCTGGACCTCCACCGAAAGGACGGCAGGCAGATCCCGCACGATCGGCGCCCAGGTGTCCCCGGAATCGGCCGAGGCGTACACCTGTCCGCCGGTGGTGCCGAAGTAGATTCCGCACGACTCCAGCGAGTCCACCGCCATCGCGTCCCGAAGCACGTTGACGTAGCAGTTCTCCTGCGGCAGCCCGGCGGTGAGCGGTTCCCACTCGGAGCCGCCGGTGCGGCTGCGGTACACCCGCAGCCGGCCTTCCGGCGGGAAGTGGTGCTCGTCGCTCTTGATCGGCACCACGTACACCGTGTCCGGCTCGTGCGCGTGCACGTCGATGACGAACCCGAAGTCGGTGGGCAGGTCGCCGCTGATCTCGTACCAGTTGCCGCCACCGTCGTCGCTGCGCATGACGTCCCAGTGCTTCTGCATGAACAGCACGTCCGGGCGCTGCGGGTGCCGCGCGATGTGGTGCACGCAGTGGCCCACCTCGGCGTCCGGATCCGGGATCTGGCCCGACCGCAGGCCGTGGTTGATCGGCTGCCACGTCTTGCCGCCGTCCTCGGTGCGGAACGCGCCGGCCGCGGAGATGGCGATGATCAGCCGGTTCGGGTCACGCGGGTCCTGGATGACGGTGTGCAGGCACATGCCGCCCGCGCCCGGCTGCCACTGCGGGCCCGAACCGTGCCCGCGCAGGCCGGGCAGCTCCTGCCAGCTCGCGCCCGCGTCGTTCGAGCGGAACAGCGCTGCGTCCTCGACCCCGGCGTAGACCAGGTCGGGATCGGTCAGCGACGGCTCCAGGTGCCACACCCGGGCGAACTCCCACGGGTGCGGTGTGCCGTCGTACCACTGGTGGGTGCCCGGCACGCCGTCGTAGGCGAACTCGTTGCCCACCGGCTGCCAGGTCTTCCCGCCGTCGTCGGACCGCTGGATCAGCTGGCCGAACCAGCTGGTCGACTGGGAGGCGAAGATCCGGTCCGGATCGGCGGGCGAGCCCTTGACGTGGTAGATCTCCCAGCCCGGGAAGTGCGGCCCGCTCACCGCCCAGTCGGTGCGCCGCTCGTCGGAGGTCAGGACGAACGCACCCTTGCGGGTGCCGACCAGCACGCGAACCCCGCTCATCGCCGCTCCTTCCCACAGCCGGTCACCAGACCCTAGGGAGCGCGGCCGGGGCGCGTCTTCTCCAATCTTGCGGTGTGCCGCCGTCCCCGGTGACCGGTCCGGGTGCGTCAGACCTTGCGCCAGTCGTCGTGGCCGAGGGCGGACGCGCCCTGCGGGCCCATCAGCAGCATGCCGCCGTCCACCACGTAGGACGAGCCGGTCACGTAGCTCGCCGCGGGCGTGGTCAGGAACGCGACCACCGCGGCGACCTCCTGCGCGTGCCCGGTCCGGCCGAGCGGCACCCCCGGGCGCACCTGGTCGTGCGGGTTCACGTCCGTCTGGCCGGTCATCGGCGTGGAGATCTCGCCCGGCGCGACCGAATTGACCGTGATGCCGTACTCGGCCAGCTCCAGCGCGAGCACCTTCGTCAACATGCCCAGCCCGGCCTTCGCCGCGCAGTAGGGCGCCGCGCCGACCTTCGGGGCGTGCTCGTGCACGCTGGTGATGTTCACGATCCGCCCGCCCTGGCCGGCTTCGATCATGTGCCGCGCCGCCCGCTGCGCGCACAGGAACGCGCCGTCGAGGTCCACGCTCAGCACGTGCCGCCAGGTGTCGAAGTCCATGTCCATCGCCCGCTGGCCGGTGCCCGTGCCGGCGCAGTTCACCAGCACGTCCACGCCGCCGAGCGCCTCGGCCAGCTCGTCGATGGCCGCCGCGGCCGTGGGCAGGTCACCCAGGTCCAGGCGGCGCACCTCGGCGCGGGCCCCGGCCTCGCGGACCTGCTCGGCGGTCGCCTCCGCACCCGCGGAGTCGCGGTGCCAGGTGATGCCGACGTCCACCCCGCCACCACCGAGCGCGACCGCGATCGCGCGCCCGATGCCGGAATCGGAGCCCGTGACGATCGCCGTGCGCGGCCGTCCGCCCTGTTCTGCCGGGAGGGGAGCTGTCTGCGTCATGCCCCGCCACCTACCCGCCGCCCGGGCGGCCTAACCCACCGGACCCTCGACCAGGGTGGTGCTCGCGCTGTGCTGCTGACCCGCCTGGTCCAGCCAGGTGAGGGTGACGTTGTTGCCCGGGTGCAGCGTGTCCATCACCGCGGTCAGATCCGTCGCCGACCCGACCGCGCGGCCGTCCAGCTGGGTGATGACGTCGCCGACGACGAGCCCCGCGTCGTCGGCCGGGCCGCCCGGGACCACCTGCTGCACCAGCGCGCCCGGGCCGCCGGCGTCGCTCACCGACACCCCGAGGAACGCCGACGCTCCGATGTGGACGGTGTCCGAGGCGTGGCCCGCCTCGATCTGCCGGGTCAGGGTCAGCGCATCGTCGATCGGGATGGCGAACCCGCTCACCCCGGCGGGCTCACGTCCGGGGCGGCCGAACTGGTAGCCGGTCGAGGCGGCGGTGTTCATCCCGATCACCCGGCCCTGCGCATCGGCCAGCGCACCACCCGAATCGCCCGACTGGATGTTCGCGTCCACCTGGATCAGCCCGGTCAGCTGTTCCGAGCTGCCCGACGACTCGTCCGTCGCGGTGATCGACTGGTTCAACGCCGTCACCTTGCCGGGGGAGACGCTCGGTGCGCCGCCGTCGCCGCCGGCGTTGCCCAGTCCCACCACCGGGTCACCGGCCGCCACCGGCGACGAGTCACCGGTGGTGACCGTGCCCAGGCCGGAGGCGTCCTGCAGCTGCAGCACCGCCACGTCCCGCGTCCGGCTGTAGCCGAGCACCTCGGCCCGGTAGGTGCGGCCGGTGTCCACGTCGGTCGCCTTGATGCTGGTGGCCCCGGCCACGACGTGGTTGTTGGTCAGCACCTTGCCGTCGGCGCTGAGCACCATCCCGGTTCCCGCGGCCTGCTGCCCGGAGTAGCCGAGCGTGGAATAGACGTCGACCAGCCCGGGCGCGACCTTGTCCGTGACCGCCTGCACGTCGAGCGTGCTGCTGCTGGTCTGGCGGTTGTGCAGGGTGCGGTCCAGCGGGGCGGAGGTGCCCCCGGTCGGCAGCGAGTCGCGCCCCAGGTCCCACGCCACGAAACCGAGCGCGACCAGCACCACCAGGCCGAGCGCGCTCAGCAGCGCGCGCGGTCCGCGCCGGCGCCGCCGGGGCGGCTGCGGCGGTGGTGGCGGCGGAGCCCAGGGATCGTGGTGCGGTGGGTAGTAGGTCATGGGTGCCTCTCCTCCGCCGTCCAGTGAACCCCTCCTCCCTGAGATTCGCCTGCGGCGCGACCGTGAAACACCTGAGAGGACCCCGCGTTTGTGAAGTTGACCAAGGGGTACACCGGAGCCGATGCGCAAGGGGACGGCCTTCGCGGGCCTCGCGCTCGCGGTCATGCTCACCGCCTGTTCTGCCGGCTCGGCGTCGAGCTACACGGACAGCGCGGTCGTCTCCGCGCAGGAGGGGCTGGCCGCGGTCGGTACCCTGCACCGCATCATCCAGGCCCACCAGCAGGGCCACCTGTTCCCGACCTTCACCACCGCCGCGGTGGACGACGTGATGGCAACGGCCACCAAAGCACTGGACGATGTGGACAACCAGCAACCGTCCGCGCCCGGCGCCCGGCGGATCTACGACGAGTTGCACCCCCGCCTGCAGGACGCGGTCGCGCAGGCCACCGGGGCGCAGGAAGCCCTCGAGTCGGGCGATGCCGGCCGGATCACCGCGGCCGACACCCAGCTGGTGCGGGTGACCGGCGAGCTGACCGACTTCGTGGAGAGCCACCGATGAAGAAGGCGCTCGCCGTCACCCTGGGCATCCTCACCGCGATCGGCGGGTTCGTCGACATCGGCGACCTCGTCGCCAACGCCCAGTCCGGCGCCCGGTTCGGGATGCGGCAGGCGTGGGTCGTCGTCATCGGCGTGGTCGGGATCTGCGTGTTCGCCGAGATGTCCGGCCGGGTCGCCGCGGTCAGCCAGCGCCCGGTGTTCGACCTGGTGCGCGAGCGGCTCGGCCCGCGCACCGCGATGGCCAACCTCATCGGGTCCTACCTGGTCACCCTGCTGACCCTGACCGCCGAGGTCGGGGGTGTCGCGCTCACCATCCAGCTCGTCAGCGGCCTGCCGCACCTGCTGTGGGTGCCGCTGGCCGCGATCGCCGTGTGGCTCGTGCTGTGGCGGGTGAAGTTCCAGCTGATGGAGCAGGTGTTCGGCGCGCTCGGGCTGGCGCTCGTGGTGTTCGTCGTCGCGCTGGTCGCGCTCGACCCGCCATGGGGCGATTTCGCCCATCACGTCACGCACATCGGCCCGCCGCAGGGCGAGAACTGGGCCACGTGGGGCTACCTGGCGGTGTCGCTGTTCGCCTCGGCCCTGACGCCGTACGAGGTGTTCTTCTTCTCCTCCGGTGGCGTCGAGGAGAAGTGGACGGTGCAGGACCTGATGACCGAGCGCAGCAACACCCTCGTCGGCTTCCCGCTGGGCGGGGTGCTCGGCCTGGCGATCATGGGCTGCGCCGCCACCGTGTTCGAACCGGCCGGGATCCAGGTCAGCCAGCTCAGCCAGACGGCGCTGCCGGTGGCGGTCGCGCTGGGCAAGTTCGGCCTCGCCGCGGTCATGCTCGGGTTCTTCGCCGCCACCTTCGGCGCGGCGCTGGAGACCGGTCTGTCCACCGGGTACTCGATCGCGCAGTACTTCGGATGGCAGTGGGGCAAGATGGTCCGCCCGCGTGAGGCGGCCCGCTTCCACACGGTGATGCTGGTCAGCATCCTGCTCGGCACCGCGGTGCTGCTGACCACCGTCGATCCGGTGCAGGTCACCGAGCTGTCGCTGTTGTTCAGCGCGGTGGTGCTGCCGCTGACCTACCTGCCGATCCTGGTGGTCGCCAACGACCGGGACTACCTCGGCGACCACGCCAACGGGCGAGTGCAGAACTTCCTCGGCGTCATCTTCCTGGTGATCATCGTGGTCGCCGCGATCGCCGCGGTCCCGCTCATGATCATCACGGGAATGGGGCAGTCATGATCCTCGGACAGCCGGACCCGCTGCGGGTCGAGTTCCACCTCCTGGACCGCCAGATCGTCGACGTCGACGGGCACCCGGTGGGCAAGGTCGACGACGTCGAGCTCACCCGCGACGACGACGGCACCTACCGGGTGACCGCGCTGCTGACCGGCCAGTACGTGCTGGGCCGGCGGGTCGGCGGACTGCTCGGCACGGTGCTGTGCTGGCTCGGCGCCCGGCTCGGCGGCGGCCGGGTCGAGCCGTTGCGGATCGGTTTCGACCACGTGCAACGGGTGAGCAGCGACGTGACCCTGTCGCTGCGCGCGGAGGTGCTGGAGGAGCAGCCGTTGGAACGCTGGTTGCGCGACAAGTTCATCGCGCGGATCCCGGGGTCCGGCCATGCCGGAGGATGAGGTCGTGCGGGCCGGCCAGCTGCTCGGCCGCCGGGTCTACGACGCGCGGGGGCGGAAGCTGGGGAAGGTGACGGACCTGATCACCCGCCTCGACGCGGACGGGCAGGAACGGACCGTCGCGGTGCTGGTGAGCCGCGGCCGACGCGGGCGGCTGCTCGGGTACGAGCGGAGCGGCCAGCGCGGGCCGTGGCTGCTCGCGTGGCTGGCGAAGGTCGTGCACCGGGGCACGCGGGAAATACCCTGGTCGGAGGTGCACTGGTCGCGGTGATCGCCGGTCAGCCGAGCCGGACGTCGTTGTGGGTGCTGCCAGGCCCGACCCGGACCGCCTGCCGCACCGGTGCGTGGCTGGCGGCGACCACGGTGTACGTGCCCGGTTCGAGGTCGTGGAAGGCGTAGCGGCCGTCGTCGTCCGCATGCGCCCTGCGGACCACGGTGCCCGCGTCGTCCAGCAGGCTCACCGTGATCCGCGGCCACGGCTGCGGCAGATCGCGCACGGTCACCGTGCCCTGCACGGTCGCCGCGTCGGACAGCTCGACGTCCTGCCGCACGGTCGCGTCGCTCACGGTGACCGCCACCGCCGCGGGCCGGTAGGCGGGTGCGTTGACGGCGAGCGTGTAGACCCCGGCCGGCAGCGCGCCGAAGGAGTAGTCGCCGCCCTGCCCGGACAGGGACGAGCCGACCACCTCGCCGCGGAAGTCGGCCAGCAGCACCGTCGCCCCCATGACCGGGACGCCGGTCGACGCCGAACGGACCACGCCACCGAGCCCGGTCGCGCCCTCCAGCACCAGGTCGACACCGGCGGGGGAGTCGCCGACCGCCACCGTCGCGGCCGCCGGCCGGTACGCCGGGGCCGCGGCGATCACCACGTACCGGCCGCGGCCCGGCACGGGCAGCCGGTAGCCGCCGTCGCCGCCGGTGGTGCCCCGCGCGATCTGCTGCCCGCCGGAGTCCACCAGGGTGACGGCTGCGCCGGTCACCGGATCCCCTCCGGCCGACCGCACCCACCCGGCCACCTCGGCGCCGCGGCCCCGCGGCGGGATCGGCGTGCCGGTCATGACCGCGCCTGCTCGGGCCGGCCCGCGTGCAGGGCGTGCAGGTCGATGTCGACGGTCGCCGACTCGCCACCGGTGAGGTCCACCTGCCGCACCGCGGGTTCGAACAGGCTGGTCACCACGCTGTAGTCGCCGGGCGGGAGGCCGGTCACCTCGTAGCCGCCCAGCTCGTCGCTCACCGCGGTCGCGGCGAGCTCGCCCGCGGCCGTGCTGACCTCGACCCGCGCGCCGGGAACCGGACGGCCGTCCGGGCCGGTGACCGTGCCGTGCAGCGTGCCGGCGGCCTGGACGAGCAGGTCGGCCACGGCGGGCTCGGTGCCGGACACCACGACCGTGGCGGCCGCCGGCCGGTGCCCGTCCAGGTGCGCGGTCACCGTGACCTCCCCGGCGGGCAGGCCGGTGAGCTGGAACGTGCCGTCGGCGAGGGTGAGCGTCCGGCCGAGCACCTGACCGTCGCCGCCGGTGGCGACCACGGCGGTGTCCCCGGCGCCGGCGCCGCCGGGGGAGAGCCGGACGATGCCGGTCACCGTGCCGCCACCGGCCACCACGAAGTCACGCACCGCGCCCGACCCGGTCACGGTCACCGCGGCCGCCTCCGGCCGGAACCCGGGTGCGGTCACGATCACGGTGTAGGTGCCCGGCGGCAGCCCGGACACGACGTAGCCGCCGTCGGCGCCGGCCCGGGTGCGCCCGGCCTGCGTGCCGTCCGGGCCCGTCACGGTCACCACCCCGCCGGGCGGCGCGCTGCCGCCGGCGGTGCGCAGACGGCCGGAGATCCGGCCCGGCCCGGCCGCCCCGGTTTCGTCGCCGGTCACGTCGACGACCTCGCCCGCGGCGGCGGCCAGCTCGGAACCGGCCGTTTCGTGCGGCTGCCCCGGCGCGGTCTTGGGCGACCGCCCGGTGAACCAGGACGCGGCCGCGGCCACCACCGACGCGATGATCGCGAACCAGAACGCCGCGGTCAGGCCGTCGGCGAACGGGCCGGAGATCAGCTGCGGGAAGAAGCTGCGCCCGGTGAGGTACGCGGCCTGGTCGGGCGGCAGGGTGGGCAGCACACCGCCGAGGAGCTGTTCGATCGGGTTGTAGCCGAGGAAGGCGGCGAACAGCACGCCGACCGGTGGCAGCACGGCGATCTGGTTCGCGTCCGCGGTGGGCACGCCGTGCGCGGTCAGGCCCTGCGCCATCGCCGAGGGCAGGTGGTCGGCGAGCCCGGCGATCATCAGGCTGAAGAAGAAACCGATCGACAGCACCATCGCCGAGTTCTGGAACGTGGCGGTCATGCCGGCGCCGGCGCCGCGCGCGTTGTTCGGCAGGCTGTTCATCACCTCGGCCCGGTTGGGCGAGGTGAACAGGCCCATACCGAGCCCGTTGAGCAGCAGGATCGCGGCGAAACCCCAGTAGTTGAAGTTCACCGGCAGGACCTCGAGCAGGATGAAGCTGACCGCGGTGAGGAGCATCCCGCCGGTGGACAGCAGCCGGCCGCCGATGCGGTCGGAGATGATGCCGGACACCGGCGCGGCGATCAGGAAGCCGACCGTCAGCGGCAGCATGTAGATGCCCGCCCACAACGGGGTCTGCTCGAAGCTGTACCCGTGTTGCGGCAGCCAGATGCCCTGCAGCCAGATGATCAGCACGAACTGCAGGCCACCGCGGCCGAGCGAGGCGAGCAGGTTCGCCAGGTTGCCGAAGGTGAACGCGCGGATCTTGAACAGCCCGAGGTTGAACAGCGGGTTCGCCACCCGCGTCTCGATGAGGCAGAAGATCAGCAGCACCACAACGCCGCCGATGAGGCAGGACAGTACGAACGGGCTCGTCCAGCCCATGGTGTGCCCGCCGTAGGGCTGGATGCCGTAGGTGATGCCGACGAGCACGGCGATGAGACCGACCGCGAAGGTCAGGTTCCCCCACCAGTCCATCCGGGCGCGGTGCCGTTCGCTGGTGTCCTTCAGCTTCAGGTAGGCCCAGATGGTGCCGAACACGCCGAACGGCACGGACACGAGGAAGACCAGCCGCCACTCGACCGGGCCGAGCAGCCCGCCGATCACCAGGCCGAGGAACGAGCCTGCGATGGCGGCGACACCGTTGATGCCCAGCGCCATGCCGCGCTGGTGCTTGGGGAAGGCGTCGGTGAGGATCGCGCTGGAGTTCGCCATCAGGAACGCGCCCCCGATGCCCTGCACGATCCGCCAGGCGATCATCCAGATCGCCGCGGCGCCCCCGCTCATCCAGGTGACCGCCAGGAAGATCGACGACACCGCGAACACGGCGAAGCCCAGGTTGTACATCCGGACCCGGCCGTACATGTCGCCCAGGCGCCCGAACCCGACCACCAGCACCGCGGTGACGACGAGGAAGCCCATCATCATCCACAGCAGGTAGCTGGTGTTCGACGGTTCGAGCGGGTTGATGTCGATGCCGCGGAAGATGTCGGGCAGGGCGATCAGCACGATCGAGGAGTTGATCGTGGCCATCAGCATGCCCAGCGTGGTGTTGGACAGCGCGATCCACTTGTAGTGCGGACCGAGCGCCGGGGGCCGGTGCCGGGGGGTACCCGCTTGCGTCTGCGGGGCAGACTGCACTTCCATCACTCCAACCAGGGGAAGTCCGTCGCCAGTGACCGATCCGGAAAAATTAGTTGACCTATGCTAACTGATTTTCCGCGGATCGAGTGAGAGCGCTCGCGGGTTTCGGCCCCGTGATCCCGGTCGCATCAGCCTGGCGCAATCCGGAAAAATCTGATGACACCGCCACTAAACGGACCCGCCCAGCAAACCCGCCGCCCGGACCGGCAAACACGCCGCCCGCTCCGGCGAACACGCCGCCGGGAGCGGCGAACACGCCGCCCGGACCGGCAAACACGCCGCCCGGACCGGCAAACACGGCGCGGGGAGCGGCAAACACGGCGCAACCGGCGTGTTTGCCCGTGGGCGCGGCGTGTTTGCCCTTGCGGGCGGCGTGTTTGCGTGTGCGGGCGGGGGCGCCGCGGGCGGGGGCTCAGGAGCGGGTGCGGGCGAGCAGGATGTCCCGGGTCAGTTCGAGCTGCCCGTGGTGCTGGGCGAGTTCCTCGAGGACGTGCACCAGGGCGGCGCCCTGCCGCTGCCCGATCGGGGTGCCGGCGTACCGGGCCGGGACGTCGCCGCGCGGCGGGGCGGCGAAGTCGGCGGCCGCGATGTCCCGCCGCAGCTGGTCCTTGGCCTGCGCGACCCGGTCGAGCAGGGGCGCGACCGGTCCCGAGGAGGTGAACTCGGCCTCGCGATCCCGGTCCACGGTGCGTCCCGCGACGACGTGACCGGCCCAGGCGGCCATCACCCCGAGGCAGTGGGTGACGATCGCGTACGGCGAGTTGGCGCCGGGCAGGTCCGGCCGGGTGTTGGCGAGCTCGTCGCCGAGCGCGGCGAGGATCGCCGTCATGCCGTCGAGCGCGCGGTCGGTGAAGTACAGGAAGGTCTCCTCGTCCAGCATGATCGTCATTGTCCGGGAAGCGCCGCGCGCACGGCGACCGGAGCCGGATCGCATCGGCCGCCGCCGACGGGTTCCGGCGCTACCGTCCGGACATGAGCTTCGCCGACCTGCACCGCACCGGAAACCCCCTGCTGCTGCCCAATGCCTGGGACCACGCCTCCGCCGCCGTCCTGGCCGCCGACGGGTACCCGGCCATCGGCACGACCAGTCTGGGCGTGGCCGCCGCGGCCGGTCTTCCCGACGGAACCGGTGCGGCCCGGGACGAGACGATCACGCTGGCCCGCCGCCTGACGCGACTGCCGTGCCACGTCAGCGTCGACATCGAGGGCGGGTTCTCGGCGGATCCCGGTGAGGTCGCGGCGCTCGGCGCCGAACTGGCGGCGCTCGGCGTCGCCGGGGTGAACATCGAGGACGGCCGGGACAACGGCCGCCTCGCCGATCCCGTCCACCAGCAGGAGCTGATCGCCGCGCTGAAGGCGGCGGCGCCCGGCCTGTTCGTCAACGCGCGCACCGACACGCACTGGCTCGGCACCGGCGAGGACCCTCTTCTGCGTGTCCGGGCCTACCAGGAGGCAGGCGCGGACGGGGTGTTCGTGCCCGGCCTGACGACGGAGGCCGAGATCGCCGCCGTGGTCGCCGCGGTCGAGGTCCCGGTGAACATCCTCTACGCCGCCGGCGGCCCGGGCATCGAGCGGCTCGGGCACCTCGGTGTGCGCCGGGTCAGCCTCGGTTCCCTGCTGTTCCGGGCGGCCTTGGCCGCGGTGCGCCGGACCGCCCACGCGGTGGCGCACGGCGCCGGGGTCCCGCCCGTGCCGTCCTACGCCGAGGTGCAGGCCCTCAGCTCGCCCGGAACAGCCGCCGCACCACCACGGCCAGGATCAGCAGCAGGGCCGCGGTGAACCCCAGCAGCGCCACCCGCAGGTCGAGGATCTGCGTGGCCACGCCGAGCGCGAGGACCGGCACCGCGAGCCCGGTGTAGGCGGCGAGGAACAGCCCGGCCAGGGCCTCGCCGCGGCTCTCCCGGGAGGCCAGGCCGAGCACGACTCCGACACTGCCCTTGAAGCCCGCGCCCGCCCCGGCACCGGCGAGCACCGCGCCGACCAGGAACAGCGCGAGGCTCGGCAGCCAGACCGCCACCGTCACCAGCACCAGCCCCACCGTCAGCAGGATGAGCCCGATGGCGAGCAGCCGGTGCAGCTCCGTGCGCGCCAGCACGATCTGCGCCACTGCGGCGGCGCCGAACACGGCGAACACGCTCACCCCGGCCAGGGCGTGCGAGTGCTGGTGCAGCGTGTTCGCCAGGAACCCGGGCGCGAGCGAGGTGAACAGCCCGAACACCGCGAACTCCGCGAGCGCGGCCGCCCCCGCCGCCAGGTAGCGCGCCCGCGCGTGTGGCGGCACGGACACGCGCTGCGGGCGGTAACGCACCCGGGTCGCGGTGACCGTTTCCGGGGACAGCGCCACGGCGAGCGCGCCGAGCAGCATCAGCACCTGGAACACCAGGTAGGGCACGTGCAGCGGGTCCGGAACGTATTCGGCCAGCAGCCCGGCCACGAGCGGGCCGAGTCCGATGCCGCCGAGGTTGGCGGCCGTCGCGACCACGTCGGCCCGGGTGCGGGAGGCACCCGGCCGCGCGGCGAGGTGCAGCTCGGTCAGGTGCGCGGTGGCGGTGGCGGTGAGCATGCCGATGCTGATGCCGGACAGCACCCGCGCCACGAGCAGCGCGGGCACCGACGTCCAGATCAGGAACACCACCCCCGCTGCCACGTTGATCAGCACCGCGGGCACCAGCACCCGGCGGCGGCCCAGCCAGTCGGACACGTGGCCGGCCAGGAAGAGGCTCGCGATCACGCCGAACGCGTAGGCGGCGAACACGAGGGTGACGGTGAACGGGCCGAAGCGGTCCTTCGCCTGGTAGAGCACGTAAAGCGGGGTGGGGGCGGCGGAGAACCCCATGGTCACGGCGAAGGTGCAGGCGACGAACCAGAATCCGGCGCCGTGCCGGCGGGCCGCGGCGGACCGGGCGGACTGAGTGGTCACGATCCGAGGATGCGCCCGCCCAGGCCATCGCGTCCAACGAATGTTTTCGCTCGTAGCCATCTCGGAGTTAGATAGGTGGGGTGGAACTGCGACAGCTGGCGTACTTCGTCGCGGTGGCCGAGGAGCTGAGCTTCACGCGCGCGTCGCGGCGACTGCGGGTGGTGCAGTCGGCGGTGTCGACCGCCGTGCGCGCCCTCGAGCGGGAGATCGGTGCCGAGTTGTTCGACCGGGACAGCCGGCGCGTCGCCCTGACGGCTGCGGGCGCGGCGATGCTGCCGGAGGCGCGCACCGCCCTCGCGGCAGCGCGCGCGGCGGCGCAGGCGGCCGCCGGGGCCGGTGGTGAGGTGCGGGGCGTGGTCACGATGGGCACGATCCTGTCGACCGGCCGGGTGGACGTGCCCCGCCTGCTCGGCCGGTTCTCGCGCCACCACCCGCAGGCCGCGGTGCGGTTGCAGTACTCGCCGTCCGGCTCCGCCGGGCACGTGCGCGCAGTGCTGGACGGCAGCATGGACCTGGCGCTGGCGTCGCTGCCGGGCCGGGTGCCCGCCGGTCTGGCGCAGGAGGTCGTCGCGCAGGAGAACCTCGTTCTGCTGGCTGCGCCGGGCCATCCGGTGGCGGGGCGGGCCGCGGTGCGGCTCGCCGATCTCGCCGATGAGTCCTTCGTGGACTTTCCGGTGGGCTGGGGGAACCGGACGGTCGTGGACCGCGCCTTCGCGGAAGCCGGACTGTCCCGGCAGGTGGCGCTGGAGGTGTCCGACTACGACACCGCCCGCGCCCTCATCGCCCAGGGCCTGGGAGTGGGTTTCGTGCCGGAAGGTGCGGCGGGGCGGCTGGCGGAGGTGGTGGCGGTGGCGCTGGCCGAACCCCTGCGGTGGTCGGTGTCGGTGGTGCACTCGGCGGTGCGGCCGCTGTCTCCCGCGGCGGCGGCGCTGCTGCGGGAGGTCCGCGCCGAGCTGGAGCCCTGAGGCGTGTTCCGCGACAGGGCGGCCGGGGGGGGGGGCGGTCTAGTGCGCGGCTTCCAGGTTGCCGGCCATCGCGGCCAGCGTGCGGACGGTGTCGGCGTACTGCTGGTCCGTCAGCCCCTCGAGCGTGCGGGCACGGAAGCGCTGCACGTGCTCGGCGATCTCGGTGTGCGCGGCGCGGCCGGCTTCGGTCAGCGCGCCGTCCGGCGTGGTCCAGCCCCGGGCCACCAGGTCGGCGCGGGCTTGCCCGGCGCCTTCGAACACCTCCAGCACGTCCGCGCCGTAGCGCGGGGCGTTCAGCGCCTGCCAGTGCCGCCGGGTCAGGCCGTGGCCGGCGAGCAGCTCGTCGAGGCCGGTCTCCAGCAGGGTGTGCAGGTGCCGGAGCCAGAATCCGATCGGACGGTCGAGAGGGTCCACCACGACTCCCATGTAAAGTTACATGTACTTGTCGTTGACCATAGATGAGGGCGGACATGGACCGCAACAGCGAATCGATCGCCCGGGCACTCGCTGCCCTGCGCCGGGCCCAGTCGCGCCGCGCGCTGAGCCGGCTGGCACGCGAACGGGGCCGCCGCGGGCCGGTACCGGACGCGGTGTACGAGCTGCTGGACGTGATCGCGGCGGCCGGACGGCCGCCGACCGTCACCGAGGTGGCCGCGGCGCTGGGTACCGACCAGCCGCGCGCGAGCCGCCTGACCGCGCAGGCCCTGGACGCGGGACTGGTGCAGCGGCGCGCCGATCAGATGGACGGACGCCGCTCACTGCTGGAACCCACCGCCGAGGGCAGGCGGGCTCTGGCGGAGATCCAGGGGTTCCGGGCCCGGGTGGTGGCCGAGGTGACGGCCGGGTGGGACCCCGCGGACCGCGCGGCACTGGCGGGGCTGCTCGCCCGGTTCACCGAGGACTTCACCGCGCTGGTGCGCTGACCGCGCCGGTCAGGCGGCGTGCGCGTGCCGCGCCCGGAGTGCGCCGAGCCCGGCCTCGGTGGCCACCACGGGAACGTCCCCGGCGCCGGAGCCGTGCGTCGCCTCGATCAGGCCGCGCCAGCTGAGCCGGTCGAGCGCCTCGCACTCCCACGGCGGCACGCGGCCCGCGGCGGCGCCGTCCGCGTCCGCCCACATGTAGCAGGCGGGGGCACCCCACAGTCCGTTGTGGAACAGGATGAGCCCGGCGGCGACGTCCGCCAGGGCCTGGAGTTCTTGCGCGGTCATACCACACAGGGTGCCCGAGGGCCGGGCGGGCACACCTCCGCCGAATCACCGAGGCGGGTACGTAAGTCCGCCCTGCCGCACGACGCGGACACCTCGGGCGCCCGGAGCGCGGCCTACCGCCGGCTGGCCCGCACGAACTGCTCCCGCGGGTGCTGTTGCTCCCCGGTCGCCACGACCTGGCGCCGGAACGGCAGCGAGATCAGCCAGTCCGCCGCGATCCGCGTCTTGCGGTGCGCCGTCGGCATGGTCATCAGGTGGTAGGCGCGGTGCAGCGCCCACGCGGGCCAGCCACGCAGCTTCACGCCGTAGATCTGCGCAACTCCCTGGTACAGCCCCAGGCTGGCGACCGAGCCGGCGTAGGAGTGCCGGTAGCCCTCCAGCGTTCCGCCGCGCAGCGTCGCCACGATGTTGCGCGCCAGCACCACCGCCTGGCGTGACGCGTGCTGCGCCGACGGCGCGCACACCGCGCCCGGTTCCTTGCTGGTCACGTCCGGCACCGCGGCGGCGTCCCCGGCCGAGAACACGCCCGGGGCGCCGTCCACCTCCAGCGTGGTGGCGCAGCAGACCCGGCCCTGCGGGTTCAGCGGCAGGTCCGTGTCCGCCAGCATCGGGCTCGGCTTGACGCCCGCGGTCCACACGATCGTGTCCGCGTCGAACTCGGTGTCGTCGCCCAGCACCACGTGGCAGTCCACACAGGACTTGAGCGTGGTGCCCAGGTGGATCTCGAACCCGCGCCCGCTCAGCACGTCCAGGGTGTAGCCCGCCAGCGACGAGCTCACCTCGGGCATGATCCGGTCGGCGGCCTCGACCAGCACCCACCGCAGCTCCGAGCGGTCGATGGCGTAGTCCTTGAGCGCGTGGCGGGCCATGTCCTCCAGTTCCGCCATCGCCTCGATACCCGCGTAACCCCCGCCGACGAACACGAACGTGAGCAGCTTGCGCCGCAGCTGTTGATCCACCGTGCTGGCGGCGACGTCGAGCCGGGACAGCACGTGGTTGCGCAGGTAGACCGCTTCCTCCAGGGTCTTGAACCCGATGCCGTGCTCGGCCAGCCCGGGAATGGGCAGCGTCTTGGACACCGAACCGGGCGCGACCACCAGGATGTCGTAGCCGATCCGCTCGACGTGCCCGTCGGCGACGCGCAGCGTGACCGACTTCGCCGTCGTGTCGACGCCGGTCGCCTCCGCGGCCATCACCGTGCAGCCGGGCAGCACCTCCCGCAGCGGTACGACGACGTGCCGCGGTTCGACGGAACCAGCCGCCGCTTCGGCCAGGAACGGCTGATACGTCATGTACGAGCGCGGGTCGAGCACGGTCAGCTCGGCTTCGGCCGGGGCGAGCCGCTTGCGCAGCTGCCGGGCCGTCGTGGCGCCGACGTAACCGCCCCCGATGATCACGATCCGGGCCGGGTCACCCACGCAGCACCTCCTCGTCGGTCTCGTAGTCCACTTCCAGGCGCTGCTCGGCCACGTCCCCCAGATCGGCTTCGGACGGCAGCTCCGGCGCCGGCCGCGTGCGTTTCCGCGGGTCCGCGGTCTGCCGCTGCTCCAGTGCGTCGGCGACAGGCGCTTCGGGGTCGGGCGGCAGCGGCGCGTCGTGCTCCAGCGCCTCGCGCACGGACTCCTCGTCGGGCTCGGTCACCTTCGATCACCCTCCTCGTTGTTCGCGGGCAGTTCGGCGAGGGCCTGGGCGACGCCGGCGACCACGTCCGGGTGACCCAGCGGCAGCGGTGCCGGGACCCGGTCGTCCGCGCCGCCGGTGCTGTGCGCGACCACGCGCACCGGTACCCCGGCCTCGGCCAGGCCGCTGATCCGCTCGCGGTTGTCCGTCTCCCAGCTCCGGTCCGCGGTCTCGCCGTCGCCCGGCGGCACGAACTGGTCGGCGGCCGGGTCGACGAGCAGCAGCGAGCGCACCCGGTCGCGGTGCTGCTCGGCCAGCCGCAGGGCGCCGTCGGCGAACGGGCCGCTGGCGACCACGTGCACCGATTCGCCGGGCGGGTCGGACAGGATGTCGTCCGCCTGCGTCAGCCCGCCCTCGGCCGGCAGCCGGCACCACACCACCTGCCACTCGTCCGTCTTGTCCCGCCAGGTCGCCGGGAGCCCCTCGTGCTTGGCCAGCCCGGTCGGGTCGAGTACCAGCACGGTCGGGCCGTCCGGGGTACCTTCGGTTACGGCGGCCGGGCCCTCGGCACGCACCGGGTCCGGGGAGTAGTTCATGACCGCTCCTTTCTCCGGTCCCCGGCTACCCCGGGTACTGCCGCCCTACACGGATCACGTGCGGACAGGGGATGGACATGCGGGAGCACTTGCAGGAGGTAGCCGGCTTCAACGTCCCGGTCACGTCGGCCGAGGACACCGAACTGGTCGCCGCGCAGCGCCGGCGCGCGGTGCGCGCGGTCGCGTCCGCGGCGGAGAACGCCGAGGACTGCGCGCTGCTGCTGGATGCGCTGGGCCTCAAGCCGGCCGAGGGGATGGCGCCGGTCCCGGCGCAGCGGCACGGCTGATCGGGTGTAACGCTGGTCACGGTCGGCGCCGGCTGGGGAACGGTGCGGCCGTGATCGCGTTGGCCAGGGCAGGACCCGATCACCTGCGGAGGACTGGCATGGCCCTGGCTGACATCGAGCTGCGCACGCTCGGCGGCGAACCGACGACCCTGGGCGGCCTCGGCCGCACGGCCCTGCTCGTGGTGAACGTCGCCTCCCGGTGCGGTCTGACCCCGCAGTACGCCGCGCTGGAGCGGCTCCAGGAACGCTACGGCGACCGCGGGTTCTCCGTCGTGGGCTTCCCCTGCAACCAGTTCGCCGGTCAGGAACCGGGCACGGCCGAGGAGATCGCCACGTTCTGCTCGGCGACCTACGGGGTCACGTTCCCGCTGTTCGAGAAGATCGAGGTGAACGGACCCGGCCGGCACCCGCTCTACGCCGAGCTCGTGCAGGCCCGGGACGCCGCGGGGGAGAGCGGCGACGTGCAGTGGAACTTCGAGAAGTTCCTGGTCGGCCCGGACGGCACGGTGGTGGCGCGGTTCCGGCCGCGCACCGATCCGGAGGCCCCGGAGGTGGTCGAGGCGATCGAAGCGGTCCTGGCCGCCTGAGTCCATCAAACCTTTGACGGCCCGGGGCGCGTGAGCGGCGCCACGATGAGCGCTAGAACCGGCGCTTCGCGTCCAGGGCGGCCGAGCTCGTGGTGAGCTTTTCCAGCAATCCGATGAGGATGGTCTGCTCCGGCTTGGTGAGCGCGTTCGCCCACGCCTGTTCGCGCTGGTTGTGGGCCTCGTAGGCGCTGGTGATCGCCTCGTGCCCGGCCTCGGTGAGGGCCAGCAGCACCGCGCGCCGGTCGTGTTCGGCCTGCCGGCGGGACACCAGTCCGTCCCGCTCCAGCGTGTTGACCAGGGCGGACACCGCCGCGCGGCTCATCCCGGACAGCTGCGCGACGCGCTTGGCCTCCATCGGCCCGGCCAGCCACAGCGCGAACAGCACCCGGAACCCGCCCCAGCTCCAGCCGCGCGGCCGGTGCACCGTGGACTCCCAGTCGTAGACGAGTGCGCTGGTCAGCCGGTGCAGGGTGAGGCCGAGCCGCATCGCCGTGGCATCGACCGCGGGCAGCTCGGCGGTCGTCTTCGCGATCGCGTAGTCCACGAACGTCAGGTAGTCCAGCTCGTCGGGGGCAGCCGGTTCCGCGGTCATGCGCCCAGGCTAGGCGGTCGCAGCCGCGACCTCGACCGGCGGCCGCGGTTCGGACGTACCCTTCCCTTGCGGGGTGACCCGCGTTACGCTGTCGTCCACCAGATAGTCAAAGCTTTGATCAAAGGAGGTGCGGGGTGGCCCAGAAGGCGTTCGCCTCGTCCGGCGACGTGGCGGAGAAGCAGCAGACCCTGGAGGTCCTCGACGACGGCGTCTACGCGCTCACCGCCGAGGGCGACCCGAACGTCGGCGCCATCGAGGGTGAGGACTTCCTGGTCTGTTTCGAGGCACTCGCCACCCCGGTCGCCGCCCGGGAGTGGCTCGCGAAGCTGCGGGAGCACACCGACAAGCCGGTCCGGTACCTCGTGCTGTCGCACTACCACGCGGTGCGCGTGCTGGGCGCGTCCGCGTTCGACGCCGAGGTGATCGTCGCGCACGAGAACACCCGCGCACTGGTCGCCGAGCGCGGCAAGGAGGACTGGGAGAGCGAATTCGGCCGCATGCCGCGGCTGGCCAAGGGCGCGGAGTCGGTGCCCGGCCTGACCTGGCCCACGCTGACCTTCTCCGACCGGCTCACGATCGACCTCGGCGGCGACCGCGGTGACCTGGTCCTGCAGTACTGCGGCCGCGGCCACACCGAGGGCGACATCGTGGCGTGGCTGCCGCGGCAGCGCATCCTGTTCGCCGGTGACCTCGTCGAGGCCGAGGCCGCGCTCTACACCGGGGACGCCTTCCACCGCGACTGGGCCTCGTCCACTTTGGACCGGGTCAAGGCGTTCGGTGCCGAGGCGCTGATCGGCGGGCGCGGCGCGGTCAGCCGGGGCCGGGACGCCGTCGACGCCGCGGTCGAGCAGACCCGCAACTTCCTCGACGTGATGATCCGCGAGGTCGGCGCCGTGCAGCGGGCCGGTGGCACGCTCAAGGAGGCGTTCGAGCGCACCCACGCCGCGCTGGCGCCGCAGTACGGGCACTGGCCGATCTTCGAGCACTGCCTGCCCTTCGACGTCTCCCGCCTGTGGGACGAGCTGTCCGGCATCGAGCGCCCGGTCATCTGGACGGCGCAGCGGGACCGCGAGGTCTGGGACCAGCTGCAGGGCTGAGCGATGACCACGACGACGGACCCCTCGACCGGGCATCACAGGGTGGCGGTCATCGGCAACGGCCCGGTCGGCCAGACCACCGCGCTGCTGCTCGCCCGGTGGGGCGTGCCGGTGGTGCTGCTCGACGCCCGGGCCGAGCGCGACCTGGTCGGCTCGAAGGCGATCTGCCAGCAGCGCGACGTGCTCGACGTGTGGGAGGCGGTCGGCGCCGGGCGCCGGATCGCCGACGAGGGCGTCACCTGGACCACCGCGCGGACCTTCCACCGCGACCACGAACTGTTCGCCTACAGCATGGCCGACCCGGGCCGCTCGGCGTTCCCGCCGTTCGTCAACATCTCCCAGGCCCGCACCGAGGAGATCCTGGACGAGCGGATCGCCGCCGAGCCCCTGGTCGACGTGCGCTGGGGCCACCGGGTCACCGGCATCGACCAGGACGAGCACGGCGTGACCCTGGCCGTCGCGGGGCGGCCGGCCGTGCGCGCCGACTACGTCGTGGCCTGCGCCGGGGCGCGGGGCGAGGAGATCCGCCGGATGCTCGGCATCGGCTTCGGCGGGCACTCCTTCGACGACCGGTTCCTCATCTGCGACATCCGCGCCGACCTGCCCGGCTGGGCGCGGGAACGGCGGTTCTACTTCGACCCGGAGTGGAACCCGGGCCGCCAGGTGCTGATCCACCCGTGCCCCGGCTCGACGTTCCGGATCGACTGGCAGGTGCCCGGCGACTACGACCTCGCCGCGGAGGAGGCCAGTGGCGCGCTGGACGCGCGCATCCGCGCGATCATCGGCGATCAGCCGTACGAGATCGTGTGGAAGTCGGTGTACCGGTTCCACTCCCGGGTGGCCGACCGGATGCGGGCGGGCCGCGTGCTGCTCGCCGGGGACTGCGCGCACCTGGTGTCGCCGTTCGGCGCCCGCGGACTCAACTCCGGGGTCGGCGACGCCGAGAACGCCGCCTGGAAACTCGCGTTTGTGCTGCACGGCTGGGCCGGCGCGGAGCTGCTGGAGTCCTACCACGACGAACGCCACGCGGCGGCGTGCGAGAACATCGCGGTCACCACGGCCACGATGGACTTCCTGGTGCCGCAGACCGAGGAGCAGCACCGGCGGCGGCGCGAGGTGCTCCGCGCCGCGGCCACCGACCCGGCGGTGCGGGCGCAGGTGGACTCCGGGCGGCTGGCCGAGCCGTTCTGGTACGTCGACTCCCCGCTGACCACCCCCGATGCGTCGCGGCCGTTCCGCGGGCGCCCGCCCCGCGGCGAGGTGCCGCCGGCCGGCCCGGGGATCCTGGTGCCGGACGTCCCGGTGTCGGTGACCGGCTCGTCCTGCGGCCGCTTCCGGGAGCTGGCCCGCGACGGCGTGCTGCTGCTGGCCACCGACGGTGCGGAGGCCGAGCCGCCGCCGGACGTCGCCGCGCCGGTGCGCGTGCTGCGGCTGCGTGACATCGACGTGACCGGGGTGCTCGCCGAAGCGCTCGCCGCGCGGCCCGGGGAGGTGTGGGTGATCCGGCCGGACGCCCACGTCGCGGCGGTCGTCACCGACGCGGCGGCCGTGGCGGCGGCGGTGCACCGCGCCCTCGGGCAGCCGGCCGGTGACCGTGTCCTGCCGGCCGCCGGCGCGTGAGGGGGAGGGCCATGGACAGGATCGCGGTCACCGGGGCCACCGGGCAGCTCGGCTCCCGGGTCGCCACGCTGCTGGCCGAGCGGGGCGTCCCGCACCGGCTGTGCGTGCGCGACCCGGCCCGGGCGCCACGGGCCGCGGGAGCCGAGGTGGTGGCCGCGGACTACGCCGACCCGGCCGGGTTCCGCGCGGCGCTCACCGGCATCTCGACGCTGCTGCTGGTGTCCGGGCACGAAGGCCCCGAACGGATGGACCTGCACCGCAACGCCGTCCGGGCCGCCGCCGAGGCCGGGGTCGACCGCGTCGTCTACACCTCGTTCCTCGGCGCGGCCCCGCACGCGACGTTCACCTTCGCCCGGGAGCACGCCGAGACCGAGCGGCTGATCCGGGAGCACGGGCTCCGGCTGACGGCGCTGCGCAACACGCTCTACGCCGATGTCGCGCCGCACTTCGCCGGCCCCGATGGGGTGCTGCGCGGCCCGGCCGCCGACGGGCGGCTCGCGTGGGTCGCCCGCCAGGACGTCGCGCGCCTGGCCGTGGCGTGCCTGCTCGACGACGGGCACGCGAACCAGGTCTACGACGTGACCGGCCCGGAGGCGATCGACCTGCACGAGACCGCGGCGCTGCTGAGCGAGGTCACCGGCCGGGACATCACCTACCACCCGGAGACCGAGCAGGAGGCGCGTGCGTCGCGAGCGGGCGCGCAGCCCTGGCAGATCGACGGCTGGGTCGGCTCCTACCTCGCGGTGGCAACCGGTGAGGTGGCCGTCACCAGCCACACCGTCGAGCACGTGACGGGCCGCCGCCCGTGGACGTTCGCGGAGTTCCTGGCCGCGGAACCGCACGCCTGGGCGCACCTGGTGTGACCCCGGCGGCTGCACGCCCGCCGAGCGGGGCAACTATCATCGAGACCCGAGAAGATCACCCCCGAGAGGCACCGCGCATGGCGTCGGACAGACCGGCATCACCCTCGGTCGACCGCACGCTGACCGTGCTGGAGACCCTGGTCACCGCCGGTGAGGGCGTCACCCTCACCGCGCTGGCACGCGCGAGCGGGATCCCGCTGGCCACCTGCGCCTCCATCGTCTACACGCTGGAGAGCCGGGGCTACGCCCGCCGTCGCGTCGTCGGGCGCAGCCACTTCTGGCGCGCCACCACCCGTGTGTGCGAGCTCGCCGCCCCGCTGGCCGGCGAGGCGCGGCCGGCGCGGTCCCGATGATCGTCGCGGTCGAGCTGGCGGCGCTGGTCGCCGCCGTTCTGGTTGTCACCGGCATCGCCCAGCGGCTGGGCTGGTCACCACCGTTGTGCCTGGTCGCGACCGGGGTCGCCGCCTCGTTCGTCCCGGGGGTGCCCGACTACCACCTCGATCCGGAGGTCGTGCTGGTCGGGTTGCTGCCGCCGCTGCTGTACGCGACCGCGATCCGCACCCCCCTCTTCGACTTCCGGGCCAACCGGGTGCCGATCGCGGCGCTGTCGGTCGGTCTGGTCGTGTTCACCACGCTCGTCGTCGGCTGGGTCGTGTGGCTCATCGTGCCCGGCATCCCGCTGGCCGCCGGGTTCGCGCTCGGCGCGGTGGTCGCGCCGCCGGACGCGGTGGCCGCCACCGCGGTCGCGCGCCGCGTCGGCATGCCGCGGCGGGTCGTGCGCATCCTGGAGGGCGAAAGCCTGCTCAACGACGCGGCGGCGCTGGTCGCGCTGCGCACCGCCATCGCGGCGATCGCCGGTGCGGTGAGCATCGCCGAGGTCGGTGGCGACTTCCTGCTCGCCGCCGGCGGGGGAGTCGCGGTCGGTGCGGTGATCGGCTGGGGCGCGAGCCTGCTGCGCCGCCGCCTGACCGACCCGGTGCTGGACACCGCCTGGTCGTTCGTCATCCCGTTCCTGGCCTACCTGCCGGCCGAGGCCGTCCACGGTTCCGGTGTGCTGGCGGTCGTGGTGGCCGGGCTCATCGTCGGGCACCAGATGCCGAAGCTGCTGTCCGGCCCGTCCCGGCTGGCCAGCAGGCTGAACTGGCGCACCATCCAGTTCCTGCTGGAGAACGTGGTCTTCCTGCTGATCGGGCTGCAGGTGCGGCGGATCGTGGAGGAGGTCGGCGCCGCGCGGCTGTCGGCGTGGACGCTCTCGCTGATCTGCGCCGGGGTGCTCGCCGCGACGATCCTCGCGCGGATCGTGTGGGTCCTCGGGTACGGGCTGGTCACCCGGATGCGGCCGGGCGGCCGCACGCCGTGGTCCTACTTCGCGGTGATCTCGTGGGCGGGCATGCGTGGCGTGGTCACGCTCGCGGCCGCGTTCGTCCTCCCGGACGACACGCCGCAGCGCGCGGTGCTGGTGCTTGCGGCGTTCGTCGTGGTGGCCGGCACGCTGCTGCTGCACGGCACCACCCTGCCCGGCCTGGTGCGCCGGCTGCGCCTGCCGCCGCCCAACCCGGCCGAGGACGCGTTGCAGGAGGCGGCGCTGCTGCACGACATGACGTCGGCGGGCCTGGCGCGGCTGGAGGAGATCCGCCGCCCCCAGGACCCGATCGAGGTCATCGACCGGTTGCGGGACAAGCAGGCCTACCGGTCGGACTCGGCGTGGGAGAGCCTCGGCCGGCTCAGCGACGTGGAGGAGACCCCCAGCGACGCGTACCGTCGGTTGCGCGCCGAGATGCTGGACGCGGAGCGGCAGGTCCTGCTCACCGCACGCGCCCGGGGCACCGCCGACGACGAGGTGCTGCGGCGGGTGATGGACGGGCTGGACATCGAGGAGTCGCTGCTGGAGCGACCCGAGGAGGAGCCGGGCATGGAACGTGAGCTGGAGACCCCCGCGGCCACCGCGGGCAGTTGCGACCACCTGGAGCGGGCGGGCTCGCCGGACGCCGACGCCGAGGGCTGCATCGACTGCCTGCGCGAGGGCACGACGTGGGTGCACCTGCGGTTGTGCTTGGAGTGCGGGCACGTGGGCTGTTGCGACTCCTCGCCGCGCAAGCACGCCACCCAGCACTTCCACGACACCCGCCACCCGGTGATCCGCAGCTACGAGCCCGGCGAGAACTGGCGCTGGTGCTTCGTCGACGGCATCGTCGGCTGAGCCGCACCGCCCGGTGACCGCTCCGGGTCAGAACATCCCGTTCGGGATCTGACCGGCCTCCGGCACGCGCTGGACGACGTCCCAGTGCTCGGCGATCTGCCCGTCCTCGAGGCGCCAGATGTCCACGACGGCGGCAGCGCGCTCGCCGCCCTCCGGGGTCATGCTGTAGTGCAGCACCACGAGGTCGTCCTCGGCGACGACCCGTTTGAGATCGAGGTGCGCGCCGGCGACCGGGGCGGCGGCGATGAACTCGATGAACGCGTCCCGCCCGCTGGGGTTGCCGGGGCTGTGCTCGATGAAGTCCTCGTGCAGAAGGGTGCGCAGCACCTCGGTGTTACCCGAGGCGAATTCGCGGAATCCGTCGACAACCAGTTGCTTGTTGGTCTTGTCCATCTGCCGACTGTGGCGCACGGCGGCCGGGCGCGTCGATTACCCGCCGGGTAATGGATGCGCGCGGCCGGCATGCCGTCAGAACGGGTAAGCCGCGACGTCGCCGCGCATCGTGACCCAGCGGGTCTCGGTGAACGCCTCGATGTTCGCCGCCGGGCCGCCGAAGCGCGAGCCGGTGCCGGAGTCGAACACGCCGCCGAACGGGGCCAGCGCCTCGTCGTTGACCGTCTGGTCGTTGATGTGCGCGATCCCGGTCGGAATCCGGTCGGCCAGCGCCAGGCCCTTCGCCACGTCCGCGGTGATGATGCCCAGCGACAGCCCGTACTCGCTCTCCGACGCGAGCTTCGCCGCCTCGTCCAGCGTGGCGAACTTCGCCACCGGGGCGACCGGGCCGAACACCTCCTGGTCGTAGGCGGGCACCGAGGGGCCCGCCCCGGCCAGCACGGTGGCGCGGTAGAAGAGGTTTTCGTAGGTGCCGCCCGCCGCGACCTTCGCCCCGGCGTCCACACTGGACGTCACCAGGCCGTGGATCTTGTCACGCTGGCGCTCGTCGATGATCGGGCCGAGCGCGACCTGGTCGGTGAACGGGTTGCCGACCGGCAGGTGGTTCGCCTTCTCCGCGAGCCGGTCCACGTACTCGTCGTAGAGCGAGGCGTGCACCAGGTGCCGCCCGGTGGTCATGCAGATCTGGCCCTGGTGGAAGAACGAGCCCCACGCGGCGGCGCTCATCGCCTGCTCCAGGTCGGCGTCGTCGAGCACGATCAGCGCCGAGTTGCCGCCGAGCTCCAGGTGCGCGCGCTTGAGGTGACGCCCGGCCGATTCGCCGACGGCCCGGCCCGCGGCCGTGGACCCGGTGAACGAGATGACCCGGACGTGCGGGTCCTCGACCAGGGCCGCGCCGACGTCCGGCCCGCCCGGCAGCACGTGCAGCACCCCGGCCGGCAGCCCCGCCTCCTCGAAGACGCGCGCCAGCGCCACGCCACCGCAGACCGCGGTGCGGGGGTCCGGCTTGAGCACGACGCTGTTGCCCAGCGCCAGTGCCGGCGCGACCGACCGGATCGACAGGATCAGCGGCGCGTTGAACGGCGCGATCACGCCGACGACGCCGGCCGGGACGCGGCGGGCCATGCTCAGCCGCGGCGCCTCGCTCGGCAGGACCTCGCCGGTGGGGTGGCTCGGCAGGGCGGCGGCCTCATAGCACTCCTGCGCGGCGACGTGCAGTTCGAAGTCGGCCTTGCCGGGGATGCTGCCCGACTCGCGGATCAGCCAGTCCTTGAGCTCGGCGGCGTGCTGCTGCCACAGGTCACCGGCGCGGCGCAGGACCGCGGCGCGGTCCTGGAAGGAGGTCGCCGCCCACGCGCGCTGCGCCTCGGCCGCCTTCGCCGCCGAGGCCGCGAGGTCCTGGGGCGAGGCGATGCCGACGCGTCCCAGCTCGTCCCCGGTCGCGGGCTCGACGACCGCCGCGTCGCCGCCCGCCGCGCGCTCCCAGCTGCCGGTGAAGACGCGTCCGGTCCACTTCTCGTCGTCGAGAAAGCTCACTGTCACTCCTGATGCGCGAGGTTTTCCGCCATCCTCCTGGGCTCTTCTGGGTTCGCCAGTGGGTCTTTCACTGAGTGGAAGGCCGGAAAACTGTCGGTGGTGGCTGCGATGATCGCGCTCGTGGACGAATCGAAGATCAAGCGGACGCTCGCCTCGCACGGCCCGGTGCGGCGGCGGCCACGGGCGGTGCTCGAACGGATGCTGGCGCGGGCGGGGGAGGACCTGTCGCCCGCGGAGCCGGTGGCGGCTCTGGAGGCGCGGATCGCGTCGCTGCTGGGCAAGCCGGCGGCGTTGTTCTTCCCGAGCGGGACGATGGCGCAGCAGGCCGCGCTGCGGGTGCACGCGGACCGGTCCGGGCGGCGGACGTTCGCCGCGCACCCGCACACGCACCTGGACAACTGGGAGGACAAGGGTTACGCGGCGGTGCACGGCCTGCGGTTCCGGCCGGTGGGGGACCGCAACGAGCTGATGACGCTGGCGGACCTGGAGGCGGTGGGGGAGCCGCTCGCGGCCGTGGTGTGGGAGCTGCCGCAGCGGGACCTCGGCGGGTTGCTACCGTCGTGGGACGATCTGGTTGCGCAGACCGGGCTCGCGCGCTCCCGTGGCGCGGCGGCGCACCTGGACGGCGCGCGGCTGTGGGAGTCGCAACCGTTCTACGGCAAGGATTTCGCCGAGATCGCCGGCCTGTTCGACAGCGTGTACGTGTCGCTCTACAAAGGACTGCAAGGCGTGCGGGGAGCGGTGCTCGCCGGCGACGAGGCGCTGGTCTCGGAGGTGGCGGTCTGGCGCCGCCGGCTCGGCGGCGCGATAGCCGACGCGTGGCCGCTGGCGCTCGCGGCGCTGGACGGGCTGGACTCGGTGCTGCCGCGGATGCCGGAGTTCCACACCCACGCGCGGTCCCTGGCGACGGCGATCAACCAGGACGGGGTGGCGTACGCGCACCCGGACCCGCCGCAGGCCGGGATGTTCCACGTCCACCTGCCCGCACCGAAGGCCGCGGTGGAGCGCGCGGCGGAGGAGCTGATCGCCGAGAAGGGCGTGCAGTTGTTCCTGCGGGTGCGATCGGCGCCAGACCCCCGGCGGTGCTCCTTCGAGGTCAGCGTCGGGGAGACCACAATGGACTTCACGCCGCCGGAGGTGGTCGCCCTGCTGCACGAGCTGCTCGACCGCGCGCGCTGAGCCGCGCCACCGGCGGTCGTCAGGTGCTCGGGCGCGCGAAGCGCCCGCTTGCCGGTCACCGCGGTGACGTTCAGGCGGGGCGCTGGGGACACCAGCGATCGCAACGGGCCTGCGTAGGCCGGCGGCTGCTCGGCCGCGCGCGCTGAGCCGCGCCACCGGCGGTGGTCGGGTGCTCGGGCGCGCGAAGCGCCCGCTTGCCGGTCACCGCGGTGACGTTCAGGCGGGGCGCTGGGGACGCCAGCGATCGCAACGGGCCTGCGTCGGCCGGCGGCTGGTCGGCCGCGCGCGCTGAGCCGCGCCACCGGCGGTGGTCGGGTGCTCGGGCGCGGGCGCCGGCGAGGAAGTGCTCGGCCACCGCCCGGTCGCCGGTCACCGCGGCCTCGTCCAGGCGGGCGCCGGGGAACGCCAGCGAGCGCAGCGTCTCCAGTGTCGCATCGGCCCTGCGCGCTGAACCGCGCCGACGGTCGTCAGCTGCTCGGGCGCGGGAAGCAGCCGAGGAACCGCTCGGCCACCGCTCGATCGCCAGTCACCGCGGCGTCGTCCAGACAAGCGCCGAGGAACACCAGCGAACGCAACCCGCCCGCGTCGGTCTCCAGCGTCGCATCGGCCTCGCCCGAGCCCCGCTCGATCGAGAACTCGCCGGAATCGACCCTGGCCAGGAACGCGTCGTCGCCGAGCTGCAGCGCCACCCGGGCCGACAGGTCGCCCGCCCGGTCCGGCGAGAACGTCGTCCGCAGCGCCAGGACCAGTGCGTCCACGCTCAGCTCCCCGGCCGGCGGCACCGCGCGGCGGCTGCCCCACCGCGCCAGCGCCAGCACGACCGCCTCCAGCTCGGCGCCGTGCTCGGTGAGCTCGTACACGCTGGTGCTGGCAGGCGGCCCGAGCCGTCGCCGCCGCACCACGCCGGCCGCCTCCAGTTCCCGCAGCCGCTGCGACAGCACGTTCTGGCTCATCCCCGGCAACGACCGGCTCAGATCCCGGAACCGCTTCGGCCCCAGCAGCAGCTCGCGCACCACGAGCAGCGCCCAGCGCTCGCCGACGGCGTCCAGTGCCCGCGCCACTCCGCAGGGATCGTCGTAACTCCGCACGAAGAAATACTAGCTTAATGACACCGATCACTCCTAAAGTAGGAGCATGGCTACCACGCTCCCACAGGGAGACCTCAGACTTCTCGGCACCGACCTGGCCCAGCGGATGCTCGCCTCGACCGAGCTGGCCCGTCTCGCCTACGTGGCCCCGGACGGCACCCCGCGGGTGCTGCCCATGTTGTTCCACTGGACCGGTGAGGAAGTGGTCATGTCGACGTTCGCCGGCACGGCGAAGGTCGCTGCGCTGCGCGCGAACCCGGCCGTCGCGATCACCATCGACCGCGCCGGCCCGCCACCGGAAGTGCTGCTGGTGCGCGGCACCGCGGTGGTGACCGAGGTCGACGGCGTGGTGCCCGAGTACGCCGCGGCGCAGCACCGCTACTACGGCGAGCAGGGTGACGCCGGGGTCGCCGAACTGGACCGCCCTGGCCTGAAGATGGCACGCATCGCGGTGCGGCCGGCCTGGGCCGGCACCTTCGACTTCCAGGAACGCTTCCCCGGCGGCGCCACGCGCGCGGAGTTCGCGCGGCGGGGGCGCTGACATGGCCACGTTCGTGCTCATCCCCGGTGCGGGCGGGCAGGCGTCGTACTGGAACCGGCTGGTGCCCGAGCTGACCGCGCGCGGCCACGAGGCGATCGCCGTCGAGCTGCCCGCCGGCGACGAGTCGGCGGGGTTGTCCGAGTACGCCGACGTGGTCGTCGACGCGATCGGGGGCCGCGACGGCGGCGACGGCGACGGCGGCGACGACATCGTCCTCGTTGCCCAGTCGATGGGCGGCTTCACTGCTCCGCTGGTGTGCGAGCGCGTCCCCGTGCGGCTCCTGGTGCTGCTCAACGCGATGATCCCGCGTCCCGGCGAGCCCGGCGGGCAGTGGTGGGCGGAGACCGGCTACCGGCAGGCGCATCCGGAGGAGATGGACGTCGAGCGCGACTTCTTCCACGACGTCCCGCCGGAGGTGCGGGCCGAGGTCATCGGACAGGGCGAACCGCAGCAGTCGGGCACCCCGTTCGAGCAGCCCTGGCCGCTGGCGAAGTGGCCGGACGTGCCGACCCGGTTCGTCCAGGGCCGCGACGACCGGTTCTTCCCGCTGGAGTTCCAGCGGCGGGTCGTGCGGGAGCGGCTCGGGCTGGAGCTGGACGAGATTCCCGGCGGTCACCTGGCCGCGCTGAGCAGGCCCCGCGAACTGGCTGAATACCTCGTTTCGCTCGTCTAGGTGGCCTGCGGTCGAAGGTGGCTCGACGGGGCGTGCGCGGTAGTTAGGGCTACCGATGGTCGGCGGGCATCTCGTAGATGATCTCGAGCCCGTCCTCGTCGTCCCACTGTTCGCCGACCTCGGCGAAGCCGTACTGCGATGCCAATCTGCGGGAGGCCGTGTTGCCGGGGCTGATGGTGACCCGGACGGTGTGTACCTCCGGCTCCCGGGCGGCCCGCGCCAGCAATGACTCCAGCGCCGCGCGCGCGTAACCGCGTCGCCGGTGTGCGGGGTCGACGGCGTAGCCGATTTCCACCATCCCCGACGTGTCGGGAGGCCCGTGGTAGCCGGCCGTTCCGACGGCCAGTAGTTGTTGCTGGTCCCAGATGATGCCGGTGACCCAGGCGGCGCTGTCGGGGTCCGCTGCGACCTGCCTGCTGCGCCTCTGCCAGAGCCGGCGCCGGTCCGGGCCGGCCAGGTAGGCAGTCAGGGGCACGGGGCTGGTCGCGTTCGCCCCTGCCAGGTCCCCGCGGGCGAGCGCGTCGAACGCGGGGCCGGTCAGATGCACGATACGAACATCCGGCTTCGGCGTGGTTGGTGTTGCCGCGTGGTGGTGGTCCGGCACGGAGAGGCAACCTGCCACAGATCTGATCACGACGCACCCGCAATATCCCGCCGCTCATCGGCCCGTCACAATGCGGCGTCCGGGCCGGGGCCGCCGCGCTTGACAGTTGTTCGAACGCGTGTTCGACTAGCTGGGTGAGGTGGGAGAACCAGCGCGCCGGGCGCGACGCGCAACCGGCCCTCCTGGGCCTGGACGGCCTGGTCCGGTCGGTCGCGTCACCGGAGTTCCAGGGCGTCACGTTCCACGAGGTCCGCGCACGTTCGGTGCTGAACAAGGTCCCGGGCGGGTCGATGGTCCCGTTCGGCTGGACGGTCAACCCCTACCGGGGCTGCAGCCACGCCTGCACCTACTGCTTCGCCCGCAACACCCACACCTACCTCGACTTCGACGCCGGCCGCGATTTCGACACCCAGGTCGTGGTCAAGGTCAACGCCCCGGAGGTGCTGGCCGCCCAGCTGCGCCGCCCGGGCTGGGCCCGCGAGCACGTCGCCATGGGCACCAACACCGACCCCTACCAGCGCGCCGAGGGCCGCTACCGGCTGATGCCCGGCATCATCCGCGCGCTCACCGGATCCGGCACGCCGTTCTCGATCCTCACGAAGGGCACCGTCCTCACCCGGGACCTGCCGCTGCTCACCGCCGCGTCGCGCGAGGTGGACGTGGGCATGGCGGTGTCGATCGCGCTGCTGGACCGCGACCTGCAGCGCAGCCTCGAACCCGGCACGCCCAGCCCGCGCGCCCGGCTGGACCTGGTCCGCCGCATCACCGACGCCGGCCTGCCCTGCCACGTGATGGTCGCCCCGGTGCTGCCCGGCCTCACCGACAACGAGGAGGCACTGGACCCGCTGCTCGCCGGGATCGCGGCCGCCGGCGCCACCCGCGCCACCGTGCTCGCCCTGCACCTGCGGCCCGGCGCGCGGGAGTGGTTCGCCCGGTGGCTCGGCGCCCACCGGCCGGACCTGGTCGAGCGCTACCGCGAGATCTACGGCCGCGGCAGCTACGCGATACCCGCCTACCGGCGGGCGCTGTCCGCCCGGGTCACACCGTTGCTGCGCCGGCACGGCCTGCACCGGCAAGAGGAGCCGCACCGCGCGCCCGCGCCGCGGGAACCGGTGCGCCCGGCACCGGGGGAGCAGCTGAGCCTGTTGTAAGGAAAACCTGGTGAACCAGGCCGCGGGCGCGTTCGTTAGCCTCTTACCGGCAGGAAAATCCCTGCTGACGCCACGAGCTGCCACGCCTCGCAAGGAGAACAACCGCAGTGCTTCGCACCCACGACGCCGGCACCCTGCGTGCCGAGCACGCCGGCCAGATCGTCACGCTCACCGGGTGGGTCGCCCGGCGGCGCGATCACGGCGGGGTGATCTTCATCGACCTGCGGGACGCGAGCGGGGTCGCGCAGGTGGTGTTCCGCGAGGGCGAGATGGCCGAGCGTGCCCACCAGCTGCGCTCCGAGTACTGCATCAAGGTCACCGGCGAGGTCGCGCAGCGCCCGGCCGGCAACGAGAACCCGGACATCCCCACCGGCGCGATCGAGGTGCTGGCCACGGAGCTGGACGTGCTGTCCGAGGCCGCCGTGCTGCCCTTCCCGATCGACGACCGCGTGGACGTCGGCGAGGAGGTGCGGCTCAAGTACCGCTACCTCGACCTGCGCCGCAGCGGCCCGGCCCGCGCCATCCGGCTGCGCAGCGAGGTCAGCCGCGCCGCCCGCGAGGTGCTGCACGCCCAGGGCTTCGTCGAGGTCGAGACCCCGACCATGACCCGCTCCACCCCGGAGGGTGCCCGCGACTTCGTGGTCCCGGCGCGCCTGCGCCCGGGTTCGTGGTACGCGCTGCCCCAGTCGCCGCAGCTGTTCAAGCAGCTGCTCATGGTGGGCGGCCTGGAGCGGTATTACCAGATCGCGCGCTGCTACCGGGACGAGGACTTCCGCGCGGACCGGCAGCCGGAGTTCACCCAGCTCGACATCGAGATGAGCTTCGTCGACCAGGACGACGTCATCGCGGTCGGCGAGGCGGTCGTGTCCGCGCTGTGGAAGCTGATCGGTCACGACATCCCGCGCCCGATCACCCGCATCACCTACGCCGACGCGATGGCCAAGTACGGCACCGACAAGCCGGACCTGCGCTTCGGGCTCGAACTGACGGACCTGACCGAGTACTTCGCCGACACCCCGTTCCGCGTGTTCCAGGCGCCCTACGTCGGCGCGGTGGTCATGCCCGGCGGCGGCGGCCAGCCCCGCCGCCAGCTCGACGCCTGGCAGGAGTGGGCCAAGCAGCGCGGCGCGAAGGGCCTGGCCTACGTGCTGATCGGGGAGGACGGCACGCTGTCCGGCCCGGTCGCCAAGAACATCTCGGAGTCCGAGCGCGCGGGTCTCGCGGAGGCCGTCGGCGCCCAGCCCGGCGACTGCGTGTTCTTCGCCGCGAACAAGCCGAAGGAAGCCCGCGCGCTGCTCGGCGCGGCGCGCGTGGAGATCGGCCACCGGCTGGGCCTGATCGACGAGGACGAGTGGTCGTTCGTCTGGGTGGTCGACGCGCCGCTGTTCGAAGCCGCCGACGAGACCGACGACGTCGCGGTGGGCTCCGGCAAGTGGACCGCCGTGCACCACGCCTTCACCTCGCCCACCCCGGAGTGGATCGACAAGTTCGAGACCGACCCGGGCAACGCCCTGGCCTACGCCTACGACCTGGTCTGCAACGGCAACGAGATCGGCGGCGGCTCGATCCGTATCCACCGCGCCGACGTGCAGAAGCGCGTCTTCGAGGTGATGGGCCTGTCCGAGGCCGAGGCGCAGGAGAAGTTCGGCTTCCTGCTCGACGCGTTCGCCTTCGGTGCCCCGCCGCACGGCGGGATCGCGTTCGGCTGGGACCGCGTCGTGATGCTGCTGGCCAAGGCCGATTCGCTGCGCGATGTCATCGCGTTCCCGAAGACCGGTGGCGGTTACGACCCGCTGACCGGCGCCCCGGCCCCGATCACCGCGCAGCAGCGGCGCGAGGCCGGCGTCGACGCGAAGCCGCCTGCCCCGCAGGGCTGACGCGGTGCTGCACCTGCGGGTCGTCAGCCCCGCCGAGGAGACCGAGCGGGCGCTGGCAGCGCTGCGGGACCAGCCGGGCACGGCGCACCTGATCGTGCACCGCGGTGCCGCCGTGTCCCCGGCCGGTGACCTCATCGAGGCCGACGTGGCCCGCGAGGCGGCCGACGAGGTGATCGAGGCGCTGTGCGGCCTGGGCCTGGACCACAGCGGCGCGATCACGCTCGAGGCGCTGGACACCGCGTTGTCCGACGCGGCGGACCGGGCCGAGGAGAGCGCGCCGGGCGAGGCGGCGGACGCCGTGGTCTGGCAGGAACTGCTGAACCGCACCGGCGAGGAGTCCCGGCTCAACGTCACCTTCCTGACGTTCCTGACCATCGCGTGCCTGCTGGCCTCGGTCGGCATCGTGACCGACTCGCCGGTGACGATCGTCGGCGCGATGGTGGTGGGGCCGGAGTTCGGGCCGCTCGCCGCGATCGCCGTCGGGCTGGTGCTGCGCCGCGGTGACCTGATCCGCCGCGCGGTCCTGGCGCTGGCGCTCGGGTTCCCGATCGCGATGCTGGTGACCGCCGGGGTCACGGTGCTCACCTGGATCGTGGGCCTGCTCGACGTGGGCGGCTTCCGTGAGGCGCACGAGGTGGATTTCGTCTACCAGGTCGGCTGGTACTCGCTGATCGTCGCGCTGCTCGCCGGCGCGGCCGGGATGCTGTCGATGACATCGGCGAAATCGGCCGCGCTGGTGGGCGTGTTCATCTCCGTCACCACCGTGCCGGCCGCCGGATACGCGGTGGTCGCGGCCGTACTGGGGGAGTGGTCGAAGGCGGCGCAGTCGTTCGGTCAGCTCGCGGTGAACCTCGTCGGGATCGTGGCGGCGGCGGTCGTCGTGCTGCTGCTGCGGCGGCGCCGGCACGTTCCGGTCACCGTGCGGCCGCTGCCGGAAGTGGAAAAATCGTTGTGGTGAGCGAGGTTCGCGCGCTAGTAGGGTCGAGGGCGATGACGGTGGACACTTCCCCAGGCACGGAGGACGACCAGGATCCGCCCGCCACAGCCGTTCCGGTCAGCGAAACGGCCGCTGTGGACGCGGCCGTCCAGGCGGCCGAGACCGTGCTGACCCGGCGCTTCGGCAGCCCGATCGGGCTGGTGGAGCCGGAAGCGCTGCCCGGCAGCGGACCGGCGACGGTCGTCCGCGCCCGTATCGCCGCGTCCCCGTTCGGGCTGCCCCGCACGCTCGTCATCAAGCACTACCCGGACGCGCCGCCGCGGGGCGTGGCCGACCCGTTCGCGCAGGAGGCGGTCAGCTACCAGCTGTTCACGGCGCTGCCCGCCGAGGACCGGATGTGCCCGGAACTGCTGGCCCACGACGGGCCGCTGCGGGTCCTCGTGATCGACGACCTCGGGCGCGCGCCCACGTTGTGGGACAAGCTCCGCGGCCCGGACGCGCGGCCGGCCGAGCGGGCGCTGCTGTCGTGGGCGCGGTCGCTGGGCCGCCTGCACGCGACCACCGCCGGCCGGGAGGCCGATTTCGAGGCCCTGCTGCGCCGGCTGGGCGGGTTCGCGCCCGACGAGGACACCACGCCGGCCGTGGCGTGCGCACGCCTGCCGACGCTGCTCGAGGAGGCGCTGGGCGTCGGCACCCCCGACGACGTGCGCGCCTACGCCGAGCAGGTGCGGGAATCCTCGGCGTCCTCGCCCTTCCGCGCGTTCAGCCCGGTCGACCTGAGCCCGGACAACAACCTGGTGACCAGCGGCGGGCTGCATTTCCTCGACTTCGAGCGCGGGGTGGTGCGCAACGCCCTGGTGGACGCCGCCCACCTGCGGGTCCCGTTCGCCACCTGCGACGACGCGAGGGCGCTGCCGACCGGCATGAGCGAGGCGATGATCGCCGCGTGGAAGGCCGAGGTGTCGGGCGTGTGGCCGGCGCTGGCCGACAACGAGGTGCTGTCGGCCCACCTGCTGGACCACCAGATGCTGCTGGTGTGGGTCGCGACCTGGGCCGCCCTGGGCGGGTCGTCCGCGGGGATCTCCCAGCACCGCGCGGCCGCCCTGGTGGCCTGGTGGCAGGATCTGGGCACCTACGCCGAGCGTGGCGGCAAGGACGCGGTCGCGGCGCACGCGCGAGCGGTGTCCGCCGCCCTCGACGACCGCTTCGGGCCGGGGCTGGAGCTGCCGCTGTACCCGGCGTTCCGCTGACCGCGCCGGCCACCGGCACCCGGAACGTTCGCTGAGCCGTCCGGGCGGTGTTACCCGGTGATCACGTGGCGGGCGGGTGCGTGCCCGAGGGTCTGCAGACGTGACCGCGGTGCACGCAGAACCCACCCAGGCCCCTGATCCCCGTCCCCGCCGGGCCGCCCGGCTGGCCGTGCTCGGCGACTCGACCGCCGTCGGGCTCGGCGATCCCGTTCCTGGTGGCTCCTGGCGCGGCGTCGGGCCCTTCGTGGCCGGGGCGCTGGGCATCGCGCCGCAGGGGTACCTCAACACCTCCGTCACCGGCGCCCGGATGCGGGACGTGCGCACCGGCCAGCTGCCGGCGGCGCTGCGCCACCGGCCCGACGTCGCGGTCGTGATCGCCGGCATGAACGACACGCTCCGCTCGGACTTCGACCCGGTGGCCCTGGCCTGCGACCTGAGTGACGTGGTGGCCGCGCTGCGCGCAACCGGCGCGGTCGTCGTCCCGATGCGCTTCCACGACCACAGCCGCGTCTTCCGGCTGCCCGGGCCGTTGCGGCGGGCCCTCACCGCGCGGATCGGCGAGGTCAACGACGTCGTGGATGCCGTCGCCCGGCGGCACGGTATCGCCTGCCTCGACCTCGGCGCGCTACCGGGCGCGTACGACCTCGCCTCGTGGAGTGTGGACCGGCTGCACCCGTCCGAGCTGGGGCACCGCCTGCTGGCGCGCGGCGTGACCGAACTCGTCGCCGAGGCCGGGATCGCCGTGCCGTCCCCGGTGAGCCTCGTCTGCTCCGGTGGGGTTGCGCCACGCACGCTCGACCACGTGGGCTGGCTGGTGGTCAAGGGCATCCCGTGGCTGTGGCGCCGCGGCCGCGACCTGCTGCCGCACGCGGCGGCGATCGTGGCCCGCTCGGCGGCGGAGTCCTGGCGCGCCCGTCGCGGCACCCCGCGCGAACTGGCGGCAGGACCCGGGCCGGGCGCTGAGGCTCCCCGGTCCGCGTGAGCCGCCGGTGGCGGGCGGTTTCGTCGGGGGGCGGCATTACGGTGGAGGTGTGCAGGACGAACTCTTCACGGTGAACCCGGACCTGGAGCCGCCGCCGGAGCGCGTGACGCAGCCCCAGGCGGCGCCGGTCCCGCCGGGTTCGCCCCTCGCCGTCCGGATGCGGCCGCGCTCGCTCGACGAGGTCGTGGGCCAGCAGCACCTCCTCGGCGAGGGGGCTCCGCTGCGCCGCCTGGTGGAGGGCGCCGCCCCGGCCTCGGTGCTGCTCTACGGCCCGCCCGGCACCGGCAAGACCACCCTGGCCAACCTCGTCTCCACCGCCACCGGCCGCCGGTTCGTGGCGTTGTCGGCCCTGTCCGCCGGCGTCAAGGAGGTGCGCGGCGTCATCGAGGAAGCCCGGCGCCGCCGCCAGTACAACGCCGAGAACACGGTGCTGTTCATCGACGAGGTCCACCGGTTCTCCAAGACCCAGCAGGACGCGCTGCTCGGCGCGGTGGAGGACCGCACCGTCCTGCTCGTCGCCGCCACCACCGAGAACCCGTCGTTCTCGGTCGTGTCGCCGCTGCTGTCCCGCTCGCTCGTGCTGCAGCTCAAACCCCTCACCGACGAGGACGTGCGCCTGCTGATCCGCCGCGCCATGACCGACGAGCGCGGCCTGGGCGGTGCGCTCGAGCTCACCGCCGACGCGGAGGACCACCTGGTCCGCCTGGCCGCCGGGGACGCGCGCCGCGCCCTCACCGCGCTGGAGGCCGCCGCCGACGCCGCCGCGGCCACCGAGCACAAGACGATCGACCTGCCCACCGTGGAGTCCACGGTGGACAAGGCGGCGGTGCGCTACGACCGCGACGGCGACCAGCACTACGACGTCATCAGCGCGTTCATCAAGTCGATCCGCGGGTCCGACGTGGACGCCGCGCTGCACTACCTGGCCCGCATGATCGAGGCGGGGGAGGACCCGCGGTTCCTCGCGCGCCGCCTGGTCGTGCACGCCAGCGAGGACATCGGCATGGCCGACCCGACGGCGCTGCAGGCCGCGGTCGCGGCCGCGCACGCGGTGCAGTTCATCGGCATGCCCGAAGGGCGGCTCGCGCTGGCCCAGGCCACCATCCACCTCGCCACCGCGCCCAAGTCCAACGCCGTCGTGGCGGGAATCGACGCCGCGCTGGCCGACGTCCGCGCCGGGAAGCTGGGCACCGTGCCGCCCCACCTGCGCGACGGCCACTACGCCGGCGCCGCCAAGCTCGGCAACGCCCAGGGCTACCGCTACCCGCACGACGTGCCCGAAGGAGTGGTCGCGCAGCAGTACCCGCCGGACGAGGTCGTGGGCGTGGACTACTACCACCCGACGCAGCGCGGCGCCGAGCGCGCGCTGTCCGAACGGGTCCCCCGGTTGCGCCGGTCGGTGCGCGGCGGTCCGGCGTCCGCGGTGTGATGATCGGAGGCATGCCCGAGAACCCGCAGATCACCGTCGCCGTGCTCGGCACCGGCATCATGGGCCTGCCGATGGCCGCCAACATCGCCGCGGCCGGCCTTGCGGTGCGGGCCTGGAACCGCACCCGCGACAAGGCCGAGCCCCTCGCCGAGCGGGGCTGCACCGTCGTGGACACCCCGGCCGAGGCTGTCGCCGGCGCGGACTTCGTCGTCACGATGCTCAGCGACGGCGCCGCGGTGCAGGACGTCGTCGAGCAGGCCGGCCCGTTCCAGGCGGTCTGGCTGCAGATGAGCACCGTCGGCGTGGACTGGACCGGCCGGCTGGCCGCGCTCGCGCGCCGGTCCGGCGTCGCGTTCGTCGACGCACCCGTGCTGGGCACCCGCAAACCGGCCGAGGACGGCGCGCTCGTCGTCCTCGCCGCCGGCCCGGAGGACCTGCGCGAGCGGTGCGCTCCCGTGTTCGACGCGGTCGGCAGCCGCACGCTGTGGGCCGGTGCGGCCGGCGCGGCCAGCAGGCTCAAGCTCGCCGCCAACGCCTGGGTGCTCGCCCTCACCAACGGCACCGCCGAGAGCATCCGGCTGGCGCAGGTGCTCGGCGTCGACCCGCGGCTGTTCCTGGAAGCCATCACCGGTGGTGCGCTCGACGTGCCCTACGCCCACCTCAAGGGCGGCGCCATGATCGACGGCGAGTTCCCGCTCGCGTTCGCCGCCCGGCACGCGGCCAAGGACGCCCGCCTCGCGCTCGAGGCGGCCGGGGACGCGGTGGATCTCGCCGGAACGCGCGCCGCGCTGGCGCATCTGGACGCCGCGATCGACGCCGGCCACGGCGACGAGGACATGGCAACCCTCTACTACGGCCTGGAGGGCCGTCCGGCCGGTGACGGCGACGCACGGTAACCTGACCGGCATTCACGCCGCTTGAACCGAGGAGGGCCCGTGTCGGCAGGGCAGATCGCCGCGTTGATCGCCGCAGGAGCGTTCGTCCTGCTGGTGCTGCTGCTCGCGATCCCGTTGCTCAAGCTCGGTCGCACGCTGGACGAGGCGACGATCGCCATCCGCAAGGCGCACGAGAACTCGGACCCGATCCTGCTCGGTGCCAACGAGACGATCACGCACGTGAACAACCAGCTGGAACGGGTCGACGGGATCACCGCGAACGCGCAGGCCGTGACCGGCAACGTCTCCGCCCTCTCGTCGGTGTTCACCGCCACCCTCGGCGGCCCCCTGGTCAAGACCGCGGCGTTGTCCTACGGCCTGAGCAAGGCCATCCGGTCCCGCCGCAAGGCCAGGGAACTGGGCGAGGGCAAGCACTCCCGGAAGCGGGGCCGCAAGTGAAGCGCCTGCTGTGGCTCGGCGTCGGTGTCGCGACCGGTGTCGCGCTGTCCCGCAAGGCCACCCGGACCGCTCGTCAAGCGTCGCCGGCGGGGTTAGCCTCGAACCTGGGTGACGCCGTGTCGGAGCTGGCCGGCGCCATCGGATCGTTCGGCGCGGACGTGCGCGCCGGGATGAGCGAGCGGGAGCAGGAGCTGCGCGAGATGGTGGTGGACCGGTCCGGGGTGGCGACCCCGCGCGCCTCCGAGGGCCGGCACGCCGCCCGGCGCCCGGCGCGAGCTCGCCGGGCGGAGAGCTGACCACGCGGCACCGCCGCCGCGCCGTGTTCTCCGCCGACGCCGCTGCCCCTGACCCCGCGGCGCCCGCCGCCTGCCTTCGCACGAGGACTGACCAGTGGAAACACACGAGATCAACAAGCGGTTCCTGGCGCACTTCCAGGCCAAGGACCACACCCCGGTGCCCAGCGCGTCGCTGATCCTGGACGACCCGACGCTGCTGTTCGTCAACGCCGGCATGGTCCAGTTCAAGCCGTACTTCCTGGGCGAGGTGCCGCCGCCGTACCCGCGGGCGACCAGCATCCAGAAGTGCGTGCGCACCGGCGACATCGACGAGGTCGGCAAGACCACCCGGCACAACACGTTCTTCCAGATGGCCGGGAACTTCTCCTTCGGCGACTACTTCAAGGAAGGCGCGATCGCGAACGCCTGGGAACTGATCACCAAGTCCCAGGACGACGGTGGTTTCGGCTTCGACCCGGACCGCATCTGGGTCACCGTCTACGAGAACGACTCGGAGGCGGCCGGGCTGTGGCAGAAGATCGCGGGCATCCCCAGCGAGCGCATCCAGGCCCGCGACGGGCGGGACAACTACTGGGACATGGGGGTGCCCGGCCCCGGTGGCCCGTGCTCGGAGATCTACTACGACCGCGGCCCCGGGTTCGGCCGCGACGGCGGCCCGGTGGTCGACGAGGACCGGTACCTGGAGATCTGGAACCTGGTCTTCATGCAGGACGTGCGGGGCGAGCAGAGCCCGAAGTACGGCCACCCGCCGGTCGGTGAGCTGCCGAAGAAGAACATCGACACCGGCATGGGCGTCGAGCGCGTCGCCTACCTGCTGCAGGGCGTGGAGAACGTCTACGAGACCGACCTGGTGCGGCCGGTCATCGCGCGTGCCGAGGAGTTCTCCGGCCGCCGCTACGGCGCGAACCACGCCGACGACGTGCGCTTCCGCGTCATCGCCGACCACGCCCGCTCCGGCGTGATGCTGATCGGCGACGGCGTGACCCCGGGCAACGAGGCGCGCGGCTACGTGCTGCGCCGTCTGCTGCGCCGCATCGTGCGGTCGGTGCGCCTGCTGGGCGTGCAGGAGCCGGTGCTGCCCGAGTTCGCCGCGGTGGTGCGCGACGCGATGGCGCCGTCCTACCCGGAGATCGCGCGCGACTTCGACCGCATCAGCGAGGTCATGCGGGTCGAGGAGGAAGCGTTCCTGCAGACCCTGACCAGCGGGTCGCGGATCTTCGACCTCGCCGCGGAGGAGACGAAGAAGGCCGGCGGCAACGTGCTGGCCGGCGACCGCGCCTTCCAGCTGCACGACACCTACGGCTTCCCGATCGACCTTACCCTGGAGATGGCCGCCGAGCAGGGCCTGTCGGTCGACGAGGACGGGTTCCGCACGCTGATGGACGAGCAGCGCCGGCGCGCGAAGGCCGACGCGGCGGCCCGCAAGAAGGGCCACGGTGACCTGTCGGTCTACCGTGAGATGCTGGAGCGGCACGGGGAGACCGACTTCCTCGGCTACACCGACCTGCAGGCCACCGCGAAGGTCGTCGGCCTGCTCAAGGACGGCCAGGGCGTGCCGGTCGTGCGCGAGGGCGACAAGGCCGAACTGATCCTCGACCGCACCCCGTTCTACGCCGAGAGCGGTGGTCAGGTCGCCGACACCGGCGTGCTGCTCGGGTCGGCCGGCGAGGCCAGGGTCGTCGACGTGCAGAAGATCGTGCCGGGCCTTTGGGTGCACCGCGTCGAGGTGGTCGCGGGCGAGATCGGCCTGGACACCGAGGTGACCGGTTCGGTCGACCAGACCCGCCGCGGCTCGATCGCGCGCTCGCACTCGGCCACCCACCTCGTGCACGCCGCGGTCCGCGGCGCCTACGGCCGCCGCGCCGCGCAGGCCGGGTCGCTGAACTCGCCCGGCCGCATGCGGTTCGACTTCACCACTCCGGGGCCGGTCTCCACCGATGTGCTGACCGAGGTCGAGGAGGAGGTCAACGACTACCTGCAGAACGACGTCGAGGTGCAGGCCTACACCACGACCAAGGACCAGGCGCTCGAGCTCGGCGCGGTGGCGCTGTTCGGCGAGAAGTACGGCGACCGGGTCCGGGTCGTGGACATGGGCGAGTACTCGCGCGAGCTGTGCGGTGGTACCCACGTCGGCCGCATCGGCGAGCTGGGCCTGGTCAAGCTCGTGTCCGACTCCTCGATCGGGTCCGGGGTGCACCGCGTCGAGGCGCTGGTCGGCACGGACGCGCTCAAGCACGTGCGCAAGGAGCAGCTGCTGGTCTCGCAGCTGGCGAACACCTTCAAGGTGCCCAGCGACCAGCTGCCCTCCCGCATCGAGGACGTGCTGAGCCGCCTGCGCAACGCGGAGAAGGAGATCGCCCAGCTGCGCACCCGGCAGGTGCTCGGTTCGGCCGGGACGCTCGCGGACAAGGCGACCGACGTGCACGGCGTCGCGGTCGTGGCCGAGAAGCTCGACGGCGACATCGACGCGGGCGCGCTGCGCTCGCTGGCGCAGGAGGTCCGCAACCGGCTCGGCTCGCGGCCAGGTGTGGTCGCACTGTTCGCGCCGCAGGGCGACAAGCTCAGCTTCGTGGTCGCGACCACCGCCTCCGCCCGCGACAAGGGCTTCGCGGCGGGCAAGCTGGTGCCCTCCTTCGCCGGCGCGGTCGGCGGTCGCGGCGGCGGCAAGCCGGACCTCGCGCAGGGCGGCGGCAGCAACCCGGCGGGCATCGAGCAGGCCATCACGGCGCTGCGTGGCGCGGTCGCGGCAGGGTGACGCCGCGCACACCGGACCGTCCCGGGGAGCACGATCCCGGGGCCGGTCGGCGGCTGGGCGTCGATGTCGGATCCGTCCGGGTCGGCGTGGCGCTCAGCGATCCGTCGCCGGTTCTCGCCAGCCCGCTGGTTACCCTGTCGCGTGATGCGAACAGCGACAGCGATCTCGAGCAGCTGGCCGCGCTGGTGGCCGAACACGAGGTGGTGGAGGTGATCGTGGGACTGCCGCGCACCCTGGCCGACCGCCACGGTCCGGCCGCGGAGATCGCCGCCGGTTACGCCGACGCCCTCGCCGGGCGGATCGCGCCGGTCCCGGTGCGGCTCGCCGACGAGCGCTTCACCACAGTCACCGCGTCACGGATGCTGTCGCAGCGTGGTGTCAAGGGCCGCAAGCAGCGCGCGGTGGTCGACCAGGCCGCCGCCGTGGAAATCCTGCAGGGCTGGCTCGACGCGCGGGCCGCCTACCGCGCACGGGCGGGTGAGGCGTGAACCCCGAACAGCCGCCGCGCCCGCCGCGGCGCCGTCCGTCGGTGCCACCGCCCCCACCGCCCCCACCGGTTCCGCCGCGCGGTGTGCCCGCGCGGCCGGCCGGCGGGCCGCGCCACGCGCGCCCGGAGCCACCGCAGGCACCGCAGGCCCCGCCTCCGCCGCCGGCGGTGCCCCGCCGTCCGCCGTCGCGCCGTCCGGCGCCGCCCGACTACGGCCTCGACCTGTTCGACGAGCGGCCGCCGTCCCCACCGCGCCGGCCCAGCCGTCCCACCCGGCCGGTTCGTCCCCCTCGTCCGCCGCAGCCGCCGCCGGACGAGTCGCCGACGGAGATCATCCGGCTGGACGACGACTACGACTACGACGATTTCGACGACTACCCGGAGAACGCGGAGGAAGTCCGGGCCGAACCGGAGTACATCGACCCGGACGATCCGGACGACCCGGACGACGACGAACCCGTCGGCACCGGGCGCAGGCGCAGACCGCTGCGCTGGCTGGTCGCGCTGGTGGTGCTGGCACTCATCGGCGGCGGCGCGTGGTACGGCATCGACGCGGTCTTCGGCTACGACGACTACCAGGGCACCGGTGAGTCCGACGTCCTGATCCAGATCAACGCCGGCGACTCCACCGGTGCCATCGGCCAGGAGCTGGCCGCGTCCGGTGTGGTCGCCAGCGCGAAGGCGTTCGTCAAGGCCAGCGAGGACAACTCGAAGGTGCTGAGCCTGCAACCCGGCTACTACGTCCTGAAGACGAAGATGTCCGGGGCCGCCGCGGCGGCGAAGCTCACGCAGGACGGCTCGCGCGTCGGCGTGCTGCAGGTGCGGGCCGGCACCCAGCTGGACGACATCACCCAGCCCGACGGCACGGTGACGCCCGGCGTGTTCTCGCTGCTGGCGAAGGCTTCCTGCGCCGACCTCAACGGCAGGAGCACCTGCATCACCGCGCAGCAGCTGCGGGACATCGCGGCGCGAGCCGACCTGGTCGCGCTCGGCGTGCCGGACTGGGCCGCGTCCGTCGTGTCGGCGTCCACCGACGCCCGGCGTATCGAGGGGCTGGTCGCGCCGGGCGTCTACGACGTCAAGCCCGGCTGGACCGCGACCGAGCTGCTGTCGAACGTGCTCCGGACGTCGGCGAGCCGCATCCAGGCTGCCGGGCTGACCGGCACGGCCAAGTTCCAGGGCCGCACTCCGTACGAGACGCTCGTCGTCGCCTCGCTGATCGAGCGTGAGGCCATCAAACCGGACTTCGCCAACGTCGCTCAGGTCATCTACAACCGGCTCGGCAAGGCCATGCGGCTGCAGCTGGATTCGACGGTGAACTACCTGCTGGACAAGCCGGTCGTGACCACGACCGACGAGGACCGCAACCGCCCCGGCCCGTACAACACGTACCGGATCGCCGGGCTGCCGCCGACGCCGATCTCCTCACCGAGCGTGGAAGCCATCCACGCCGCCGAACAACCCACCCAGGGCGGCTACATCTACTTCGTCAAGTGCGAGAAGAACGGCCAGTCCTGCTTCGCCACCACGGACCTGGAACACCTGCAGAACATCACCCTTGCGAGGCAGCGCGGTGCCTACTGAACGCAAGGCCGCCGTGCTCGGCAAGCCGGTGGCGCATTCGCTGTCGCCGGTGCTGCACCGAGCGGCGTACGCGGCGCTGGGCCTGGACGGCTGGAGCTACGAGCGGATCGAGGTCGACGCCGAGGGGCTGCCCGGGTTCGTGCGCGGGCTCGGCCCGGAGTGGGCGGGGCTGTCGGTGACCATGCCGGGCAAGCGGGCCGCGCTGGACTTCGCCGTCCGGGCGACCGGCCGGGCCGTGGCCGCCGGTGCGGCGAACACCCTGGTCCGCACCGCGGAGGGGTGGCTGGCCGACTGCACCGACGTGGACGGGGTCGCCGGCGCGCTGCGGTGCGCGGGCGGGTTCAGCGGCGGCGGCACCGGCCTGGTCCTGGGCGCCGGTGGCACGGCGGCCGCGACGGTCGTCGCGTTCGCCGAGCTCGGGGTCCGGCGCGTGGTGCTGGTGGTCCGCGACCCCGCCCGTGCGGCGGAGACCGTGGCGGCGGCGGGCCGGGCCGGGATCGAGGCGGACGTGCGCGGATGGGCCGAGGCGGACTTCGGCAAGCTCGCCGCGGACGCGGCGGTGCTGGTGAACACGGTGCCGCCGGCGGCGGTCGCGGAGCACGCGGCGGAACTGGCGGCGGCGCCGTGCGTGCTCGACGTGATCTACCACCCGTGGCCGACCCCGCTGGCCGAGGCCGCCGCCGCCCGCGGGGGCCGGGTCGCCACCGGACTGGACATGCTGCTGCACCAGGCGTTCGGGCAGGTCGAGCACTTCACCGGCCGCCCGGCCCCCCGCGAAGCGATGCGCACCGCCCTGCGCGAGGCCACCGGCAGCGTCTTGCCGCTGCCCATCGGATGAGCTCGTCGACGTGCGGCTGGTCGTACCCCCACGCCGAGGGGACAGGCGGGGTGGGTCCGCCATTCCCGAGCGCGGTTGAACTAGCGTGGTGGCCATGAAGATCGTGGTGCTGGACGACTACCAGGATGTCGCGCGGAGCCTCGCGGACTGGGACTCGCTGGGGGCCGAGGTCGAGGTGATCACCTCCTTCATCGGCGACCACGACGAGCTGGTCCGGCGGCTCGCCGGTGCCGAGGTCGTGGTCGCGATGCGGGAGCGCACCCGGTTCACCGCGCAGCTGCTGGACCGGCTGCCGGACCTGAAGCTGCTGGTCAGCACCGGCCGCCGGAACGCCGCCATCGATCTGAAGGCCACCGAGCGGCTGGGCATCACCGTCTGCGGCACCGGCTACCTGCCGCACCCGACGGCCGAGCACACCTGGGCGCTCGTCCTCGCCGCGCAGCGCCACCTGGAGACCGAGCTGGCCGCGATGCGTGACGGTGCGTGGCAGTCCACGGTGGGTACCGGCCTGCACGGCAAGACACTCGGCCTGCTCGGTCTGGGCAACCTGGGCCAGCGGGTGGCGCAGGTCGGTCAGGCGTTCGGGATGGAGACCATCGCGTGGAGCCAGAACCTCACCTCGGAACGGGCGGCCGAGCACGGTGTCACAGCAGTGTCCAAAGAGGACTTGTTCGCCCGGTCCGACGTGTTGTCCATCCACCTGGTGCTGTCCAAGCGCACCCGCGGTCTGGTCGGTGCCGCGGAACTCGCCGCGATGAAGCCGGGGGCGCTGCTCGTCAACACCTCCCGCGGACCGATCGTCGACGAGCAGGCACTGCTGGACGCCCTGCGGGCCCGGCGGATCCGCGCCGCGCTGGACGTCTACGACATCGAACCCTTGCCGGCGGACCACCCGCTGCGCGCGATGCGCAACGCGACGCTGACCCCGCACCTGGGTTACGTCACGCGCGAGGTGTACGAGATCTTCTACCGCGACGCGGTGGCGGATATCGCCGCCTGGCGGGAGGGCAACCCGGTGCGCGTCATGACGCTGTGACCGCTCGCCCCGCACCGGAAGGGAACACCGCGCCGCACGACGCGCACCGGTAAGCGGACCGGATCGCCCGATCGCGCCTACGCACCCGCGCGACCGGCCAACTCGCCGCCACAACCAGCAAACACGCCGCCGCCAGCGGCGAACACGCGGCCGGGAGCGGCGAACACGCCGCCGGTGTCGTGTTTGCCCTTGCGGGCGCCGTGTTTGCTGTCCGGGGCCTCGTGTTTGCTGGTCCGGTCGGTGTGTTGGCGCTGGCGGGCGCTGGGTTGGCCGTGGCGGGCCGGCGGCGTCAGCCGCGCAGTTCGGCGAGCACCGCGTCGGTGAACGGGGGCCACGCCTCGATGGCCCACGGACCGAAGTCCAGGTCGGTCAGCACCACGCACGCGGCTCCGGCGTCCGGGTCCACCCACAGGAACGTGCCGGACTGGCCGAAGTGCCCGAAGGTGCGCGGCGAGCTGGCCGCGCCGGTCCAGTGTGGACTCTTGGAGTCGCGGATCTCGAACCCCAGCCCCCAGTCGTTGGGCTTCTGGTGCCCCAGGCCGGGCAGGACCCCGGTCAGGCCGGGGAACGCGACGGAGGTCGCCTCCCGCAGCGTCGCCTCGGCGATCAGCTTGGGCGCCTGCAGTTCCGCCGCGAACCGCACCAGATCGTCCACACAGGACACGCCGCCCGCGCCGGGCGAGCCGTCCAGGCGGGTCGAGGTCATGCCGAGCGGGGCGAGCACCGCCTCGGACAGGTAGCCGGCGAACGGGATGCCCGAGTGCTGCGCCAGTGCCTCGCCGAGGACGGCGAACCCGGCGTTGGAGTACATGCGGCGGGTGCCGGGCGCGGCCAGCACGCGATCGGAGTCGAAGCCGAGGCCGGCGGTGTGCGCGAGCAGGTGCCGGACGGTCGAGCCCTCGGGACCGGCGGGCGTGTCCAGCTCGACCACGCCCTCCTCCACCGCGATCAGCGTCGCGTAGGCGGTGAGCAGCTTGGTCACCGAGGCCAGCCGGAACGTCCGCGCCGTGTCGCCGTGGCTGCCGGCCACCGTTCCGTCCGCCCGCACGACGGCCGCCGCCGCGTGCGGGGCCGGCCACTGATCGATCCGCTCCAGGCTGCGCATGCCGCAAGCCTAACGGCGGCCGTCCCGCGCCGGCGACGGCCGCCGCCGGGGTCAGGCGTCGAGGTCGCTGGCGACCAGGTCGGCGACCGCGTCCACGGCGGCCTGGGCGCCGTCACCCTCGGCGGCGACGACCACCTCGTCCCCGTGCGCCGCCGCGAGTGTCATCAGGCTGAGCAGGCTGCCGGCCGGCACCGGTTCGCCGCCGTCCTTGGCGATCGTCACCGGCACCGCCTGCGCGGCCGCGGTCTTCGCCACCAGCGCGGCGGGCCGGGCGTGCAGGCCCACCTTGCTGGCCACCGTCACACGTCGGTGCGGCATGGTCTTCCTCTCCTCACTGGGCCTGGCCGGACGAGCGCGGCTGCTCGTCGGCCGGGGCCGCCTGCTCGGTGTCGTCCTCCCGGCCGGGCGTGCGCAGGTTCCACTTGGTGATCACCCACCGGAACAGGAAGTAGTAGATCACCGCGTAGACGAGGCCGATCGGGATGATCAGCCACGCGCGGTGGGCCGCCGGCGCTGTCGAGTTCAGCGCGAAGTCGATGACCCCGGCCGAGAACGAGAACCCGAGGTGGATGTCCAGCGCGTTGCAGAGGGCGTGCGACAAGCCGGTGAGCACCGCGTGGATGAGGTACAGCGGCCAGGCCACGAACATGAACGCGAACTCGATCGGCTCGGTCACGCCGGTCAGGAACGAGGTGAGCGCGCCGGCGATCATGAGGCCGCCGGTCACCTTGCGCTGCCCGGGCCGCGCGGTCCGCCAGATCGCCAGCGCCGCGGCCGGCAGCGCGAACATGAAGACCGGGAAGAAGCCGGTGGTGAACACCCCCGCGTGCGGATCGCCGTTGAAGAAGTTGGTGATGTCGCCGCCGTTGAAGATGAACCACACCGGCACGTTGATCAGCTGGTGCAGGCCCACCGGCAGCAGCAGGCGGTTGAGCAGGCCGTACACGCCGCCACCGGCGACCGCGTTGCCGGTGACCGTGTCGCCGAGCCAGTGCATGGCGTGGTCCACGGCGGGGAAGACCAGGCCGAACACGACCCCGATCAGCAGCAGCACCAGCGAGTTGATGATCGGCACGAACCGCCGGCCGCCGAAGAACGCCAGGTACGGCGGCAGCTTCACGCGGTGGAACCGTTGCCACAGCACCGCCGTGACCAGGCCGACGACGATGCCGCCCAGCACGCTGTAGGGCCACTTGATCGGCTGGAGGTACCAGCCCTGCTTGAACCCCGCCAGATCGCTGATCGGTGCGAACACCTGCACGACCTTGTTGAACACCACGAACCCGACGACGGCGGCGACACCGGTCGAGCCGTCGCCCTTGCGCGTGAACCCGACGGCGATGCCGACGGCGAACAGCAGGGGCAGCCAGTCGAACAGGCCCCCGCCCGCCGCGGCGAGCACGGCGGCGACCTTGTCCCAGCCCAGGCCGTCCTTGCCGAGCAGGTCGTCCTGCCCGAGCCGGCTGAGCAGGCCGGCGGCCGGCAGCGTGGCGATGGGCAGCATGAGGCTGCGGCCGAAGCGCTGCAGCCCCGCCATCCCCCTGCCTCTTCCCTTTTTTCCTTCTGCGACGGTGGCGTTCACGGGTTACCTCCGTGTTCGGCGGGGACTGTGCGGTCGAGTTGCATGGTCACCTCGTACCGGTCGCCCCGGTACCACGAGGTCATGTCCTCCACCGGGACTCCGGACGCACTGGAGACCCGGCGGAAGACCAGGAGCGGGTCGCCGGCGCGGATGCCGAGCAGCCGCGCGGTCTCCCGGTCCGCCGCTTCCGACCGCACCGTCTGCCGGGCGTGGTCCAAGCGGAGGTCGTAGTGCTGTGCGAGCTGGTCGTACAGCGAGGAGGTCAGGTCCAGATCCGGCAATCCGGGCACCCGGCGCGGGTGGTACCAGCCGCGCTCCACCGCCAGCGGGACGCCGTCGGCGCGGCGGCGGCGTACCAGCCGGTACGCCGGTTGGCGCGGCGCCAGCCCGAGCGCGCCGGCGGTTTCCGGTGGCGGGGCCTCGCTGCCGCAGTGCAGCAGTTCGGTGGCCGGGGTCAGCCCGCGGCGGCGCATGTCGTCGGTGAAGGACATGAGGTAGAGCTGCAGCTCCATCCGCCGGGTCGCGGTGAAGGTGCCCTTGCCCCGGGCGCGGGTGAGCAGGCCCTCCTCGACGAGCTTGCCGATCGCCGAGCGCACGGTCAGCCGGGACACCTGGTACCGCTCGGCGAGATCCCGCTCCGACGGGATCGGCGAGCCGGGCGGCAGTTCGCGCTCGATCGCGCGGCGCAGGATTTCCCGCAGCTGCGCGTGTTTCGGTGTCGGCCCGTCCACCACGCGGTCGGTGGTGGACGCGGGGGTCGCCGGGGTCACGGTCTGCGGCACGCCACCTCCAGGTTCCGGGTTGGTCTCGGGGCTCGCACCGGGTCCCGCGAATTGGTACGTTCCGGTCTAGACCATTTCTCGATGGGGCAGAATGCTCCGCTACCCGGGAGGGTGTCAACCACCGTTACGGGTTCGTGTTCGGCAAGCAGAGAAGGAGGCGGCCGTGGCGGACGACAGGCCGGAAAGGATTCTCGCGGCACTGGGTGGCGCGGACAACGTCGTCGAGATCGAAGGCTGCATCACGCGGCTGCGCTGCGAGCTCGAGGACGGCTCGCTGGTGGACGAGGCCGCGCTCAAGGCGGCCGGCGCGCACGGCGTGATGAAGGTGGGTTCGGTGGTGCAGGTCGTCGTCGGCCCCGAGGCGGACACCATCGCCGGCGACATCCAGGACCTGATGTGAGCGTGGTGGTGCTGAGCCCGGTCGCCGGGCGGGTCACACCCCTGTCCGGGGTGCCGGACCCGGTGTTCGCGCAGGCGATGGTCGGGCCCGGCGTCGCGGTGCTGCCGGCCGGCGGACGGCAGGACGCGCTCAGCCCGGTCAGCGGCACCGTCGTCACGCTGCACCCGCACGCCTTCGTCGTCGCCACCGAGGGCGGCCAGGGCGTGCTGGTGCACCTGGGCATCGACACGGTGCAGCAGAAGGGTGAGGGCTTCACCCTGCACGTGGTCAAGGGCGAGTCGGTGCGCGCCGGACAGCTGCTGATCAGCTGGGACCCGGACGCGGTTGCCGCCGCGGGCTACTCACCGATCGTGCCGGTGGTGGCGCTGGACGCGGACGCGCAGGCGCTGACCGGGCTGCCGGCCGGCGGCGGCATCACCGCGGGCGAGCAGCTGTTCAGCTGGGACTAGCGCGGGGTGGCGGAACCCGCGGGTGCCGGCCGGCGGCCGCACGAGCGGCTCCGCCGCTGCGGAAACCGACCCTAGGCGGTCACGATGTTGCCGCCGTCGACCTTGACGGCGATCGGGGCCAGGGCCCGCTCGGCGGGGCCCTTCTCGACCGCGCCGGTGAGGGCGTCGTACGTCGACCCGTGACACGGGCAGTGCAGCTTCGACCCCTCCGGCGCGACGGTGCAGCCCTGGTGGGTGCAGATCGCGCTGAAGCACACCGCGGTGGTGCTGGTCGGGCGCGACACGATCGCCGGTTTGCCGTCGACCTCGACCGACTTGGCGCCCCCGACCGGGACGTCGGCGAGCGCCGCGAGGGGGGCACCGGGCGGGGCGGCGGGGGCCGGTCCGGTGTTCTGGCTGCTTCCGGAGCTGCCGCCGCTGCCGCAGGCGGCGAGGGCCACGGAGCCGGCGGCCGCACCGGCCACGGCGACCCCGGTCGTCAGGACGGCACGGCGGGTGGGTGAATGCGCAGTCATGCCCGGTGAAACGACCGCCGGCCCCGCCCGGTTCACTTCCCCGGCGGATTGAACCCGATCGCGGCCCGTCCCGTGGTCAAACGGTGCAAGGATCGCCGGTGGAGGAGGTCGGGTCATGGTGGCGTGGCTGCTGCGGATCCTGGTGGTCCTCGGGCTGCTCGGATCGGCGTGGGTGCACTGGACCCTGTGGTCCGGCGAGGGGTTCCGCGACATCGCCACGATCGGGCCGTTGTTCCTGGTCAACGTCGCGGCCGGGGTGGTGATCGCGGTCGCCGTGCTGTTCTGGCACCACTGGCTGCCGGTGCTCGCGGCGATCGGGTTCGGCGCCGCCACCCTGGGCGCGTACCTGATCTCGCTGACGCCGGGAGGCCTGTTCGGGGTGCGGGAGCAGTTCGTGACGGCCGCGGAGAAGTGGGGCGTGATCACCGAGTCCGCGTGCATCGTGTTCGGGGTGCTGCTGCTGGTCGCGCAGCGGGTGCGGCGGAAGCAGAGCGTGCTGGCGTGACCGGGGGCGCGGAGGACCAGCTGATGCGGGCGCTGCACGCCGACCACGCGGCCGCGCTCTGGTCCTACGCGCTGCGGCTCACCGGGGGCGACCGGGCCCGGGCCGAGGACGTCGTGCAGGAGACGCTGCTGCGGGCCTGGAAGCACCCGCGGGTGCTGGACCAGACGCAGGGGTCGGCGCGGGCGTGGCTGTTCACGGTGGCGCGCCGGATCGCCATCGACGACTGGCGGTCGGCGGCGCACCGGTCGGAGGTGACCACGGATTCACCCCCGGAACGCGCCGCACCGGACGACACGGACCGGGCGTTGCAGGGGTGGCTGGTCGCCGAGGCGCTGCGGGAGCTGTCCGTGGCCCACCGCGAGGTGCTGTTGCTGTGTTACTTCCAGGGCTTCTCGGTCGCCGACGCGGCCGAGCGGCTCGGGATCTCACCCGGGACGGTCAAGTCCCGGACGCACTACGGACTGCGGGCGTTGAAGCTCGCGCTGGAGGAGAAGGGGGTGACCCGGTGACCGAACCCGACGAGTTCGTGACCTATGACGCGGCCTACGTGCTGGGCGCCCTCTCACCGGAGGACCGCTCGGCGTTCGAGGAGCACCTGCGCACCTGCGACCGGTGTTCCCGGGCGGTGGCCGAGCTGGCGGGTCTGCCCGGGCTGTTGTCCCAGGTGACCGCCGACATGCTGGGGCCGGCACCGGATGCGCCGACGGGGTTTTCGGATGCGGGGTCGCCGGGTGCGGTCCGGCCGGGGACGGGGAAGCCCGGGGTGAAGCCGTCCCGGGCCGTGGAGCCGCCGCCGGAGTGGCCCTGGCCGGTGGCGTCGCTGCCGGACGGGGTGCTGCCGGGACCCGGCAGGCGTCCCGCGGGGACGGCGGGTCGGGAGTCACCCCCGGGCGGTCGCACGGCGGAGCCACGCCCGGACCGGGAGCTTCCGCCCGGGACGCCGGGGACCGTGCTTGGTGAGCCGTCACCGGCCGGGTCGCCGCGGGGAATGGCGCCCGGGGAGCCCGTGCCGGAGGTGTGGCAGCCCGGGGTGGCCCCAGATGAGCCGTCCCTGGGCGGCGTATCGAGCGGGGCGCCGCAGCGGGTGACGGCGCCGGGCGAGCGCTCGCCCGGCGGGGAGCCGCGGTCCGCGACCGCGCCGCCGTCATCGCGCGGGGCACGGGGGCCGGGGATGGTGCCCGGCGAGCCGCCACCGGAGGAGATGCTGCCGGCGTTGCTGCGCACGGTGCACCGCGGCCGGCGGCGCCGGCTGGCGGCGACCATCGCGGCAGCGGTGGCGGCCGCGGCAGCGGTGCTGGCTGCGATCTTCGTGTCCCTGTCCGCCGGGGACGGTGGCGGGACCGCCATGACCCCGCTGGGCGCCTATCCGGTCCAGGCGACGGCCGCGGTGGCCTCGGTGTCCGGCGGCAGCCGGGTCGACATGTCGTGCACCTACCGGGGCGCCCGGCAAGGGGCGGGATACCGGCTGGTGGCCCTCCGCGCGGACGGCTCGGCGACCGAGCTGGCCACGTGGACCGCCACCCCCGACCGCGACGCCCGCATTTCGGTGGGCACCGACGTGCCGCGCGAACAGATCACGGCACTGGAAGTCCGCACCACGAGCGGCGTGCCGCTGCTGCGCTGGTACCCCTGACGACCGGCCGGTGTGGTGCGCTCACGAGTGGGACCCTCGTGACGTGCGGCCGGACCGTTCGTGGACGGGCGAGGCGCGGCTGTGCCTCCGCAGACCCGTCGACCGGACCGTGATCACGCTCGTGGCCGGATTCCGCGGGAACTGCATCCGGCCGGACCTTGCCCGGACCTTGCGCACGCGGGACCACGGTTCCCGCCGGCAACTCCGCGTGCCGAATGGCCCGGCCGACGGGCACGTGCGCGAAGTTCGCTAGTTCCGGCGGAGCGGTACTCGGGTGCCCTGGCCAGATACCAGCGGATCGCCAGCCGCGGGAGACCGGCGTGATACCCGCAGATCGGCGCTCCTGTGCACCGGCGAGAGGTGCCTTCCCCGCGAATCTGCGTCGCTCAGGCCTTCCCCGGCGCGGGGGCGACGGCGGGAGGTGTTCCGGTGCACGAGCGAGCGGGAGGGCATGACTGGTTCTCCCGTCGCGCCACGAGAAGACCTTTCGCACGAGGTGCCTCGTGCGAAGGGGACTTTCGTGCGGGCCGGGATTTGGCGGTCCGGCCGAGCCAGTCCCAGCCTGGGATCGTGAACTGGGGAATCGCCGCGGCGCTCGGTGCCGCGGGAACAAGTGCCGGCGCCGCATCGGCCCGCCTGCTCCGCCGGGCGGAGGCGCCGGTGCCGGTCATCGCCGTCACGGCCGGCACCGGCGCGGTGTGGCTGGTGTTCGCCGCGGCGGGGGTGAGCCGGTGGCTGCCGTTCGTCCTGGCGGCGCTCGCGGTGCCGTTGACCGCCGCCGACCTGCGCCATCGGCGGCTGCCGGATGTGCTCACCGTGCCGGCGTACCCGCTCGTCGTCGCGGTGGCGCCGAAGCCGCTCCAGGCGCTGGCCGGGGCCGCGGTCTTCGGCGGCGCGCACCTGGTGGCCCACGTGCTCGCCCCGCACGCGATGGGCGCCGGGGACGTGAAGCTGGCCGGAGCCCTCGGCGGCGCCCTCGCGTCGGTGGGTTGGCTCGCGCTGCCCGGGGCCGCCGTGCTGGCGGCGTTCGTCACGGCGGTCCTGGCCGCGAGCCGCCATTGGCGCGATGGCGTCCCGCACGGGCCCGGCCTCCTCGCCGCGGCCACCACGCTGGTGTTGTTGCGTCCGGGATGACCGGCGGTGGCAGGGCGGCTCCGTTCGTGCCGTGCAGGGCCGCCCCGCGGGCCCGCGCCACACCGGCCGGAGCCGCGTGCATCGCACCGGGAGGGCCATGACAGGATCGTCTGGTGGGACTGCGCTGGATAACCGCTGGTGAATCGCACGGCCCGGCTCTCGCTGCCGTGCTCGAAGGGATGGTGGCCGGGGTCGAGGTCACCACCGCCGACGTGAGCGAGCAGCTCGCCCGCCGGCGGCTCGGGTTCGGCCGCAGCCCCCGCATGGGCTTCGAGACCGACCACATCGAGTTCCTCGGCGGCGTCCGGCACGGCGTCACCCAGGGCGGCCCCGTCGCGGTGCACATCGAAAACGCCGAATGGCCCAAGTGGGAAAAGGTCATGTCGGCCGACCCGGTCGACCCGGCCGAACTCGAGGGCCTGGCCCGCAACGAGCCGCTCACCCGGCCCCGGCCCGGCCACGCCGACCTGCCCGGCATGCAGAAGTACGGCTTCGACGAGGCCCGTCCGGTCCTGGAGCGTGCCAGCGCCCGCGAGACGGCCTCCCGCACCGCGCTGGGCACCGTCGCGCGGAACTTCCTCCGTCAGCTGCTCGGCGCGGAAATCGTCAGCCACGTGGTGTCCATCGGCGGCGCCAGCGCCCCCGACGGGCCGCTGCCCGGGCCCGGCGACCTCGCGGCCGTCGACGCCTCGCCGGTCCGCGCGTTCGGCCAGGAGGCCACCGACGCGATGATCGCCGAGGTCGACGCCGTGCGCCAGGCCGGCGACACCGTCGGTGGCGTCATCGAGGTCATCGCGTACGGCCTGCCGCCCGGGCTGGGTTCCCACGTCCACTGGGACCGCCGCCTCGACGCGCGTCTGGCCGGCGCGCTCATGGGCGTTCAGGCCATGAAGGGCGTCGAGGTCGGCGACGGCTTCACCACCGCCCGCCGCTGGGGCAGCCAGGCGCACGACGAGATCGACCGCGGCACCGGCCCGGTCGGCGTCACCCGCCGCTCCAACCGCGCCGGCGGCCTGGAGGGCGGCATCACCAACGGCGAACCCGTCCGCGTGCGGGTCGCCATGAAGCCGATCTCCACCGTCCCCCGTGCACTGTCCACAGTGGACGTCAAGACCGGCGAACCGGCCGTGGCGATCCACCAGCGTTCCGACGTGTGCGCGGTGCCGCGCGCCGGTGTCGTCCTGGAATCCGTTGTGGCGCTGGTGCTCGCCGACGCGGCACTGGAGAAGTTCGGCGGCGACTCGCTGGCCGAGACCAAGCGCAACGCCGAGTCCTACCTCGCTGCCCTGGAGGAACGGTGGACCAGCCACCCTGCATCGTGATCGCCGGGCCGCCCGGCTCCGGCAAGAGCACGATCGGACCGCTGCTCGCCGAGCGCCTGGGCGTGCCGTTCCGCGACAGCGACGACGACATCATCGCCCGCACCGGCCGCGCCATCGCCGACATCTTCGCCGAGGACGGCGAACCGGCCTTCCGCGCACTGGAAGAAGAGGTGATCGCCGAGGCGCTGGCCGGGCACCACGGCGTGCTGTCGGTCGGTGGTGGCGCGGTGCTCGCCGAGGGCACCCGGAAACGCCTGCGCGACCACCCGGTCGTGTTCCTCAACGTCGGCTTCGCCACCGGCGTGCAGCGCGTCGGCCTGTCCACCGCGCGGCCGCTGCTCGCCGGGGTCAACCCCCGCGCCACCTACCGCTCGCTGCTCGAGGCGCGGCTGCCGGTCTACCGCGCGATCGCCACCCTCGAGGTGCAGACCGACGACCGCAGCCCGGCCCAGATCGTCGACGCCATCGCCCGCGAACTAGCCCTGGAGGAAGCGCAGTGACCGATCCGGTCCGGATCGAGGTCCGCACCGCCCGCCCGTACCCGGTGATCGTCGGCCGTGGCCTGCTCGGCGAGCTCACCGAGGCCGTCAAGGACGCCTCCAGCGTCGCGATCATCCACCAGCCCACGCTGGCCGCCACCGCGGAGGCCGTGCGCGATGAGCTCATCGCCGCCGGGCTCGACGCGCACCGCGTCGAGATCCCGGATGCCGAGGACGGCAAGGACCTGTCCGTCGCCGGGTTCTGCTGGGAGGTCCTCGGCCGCATCGGCCTGGACCGCCAGGGCGTCGTCGTCGGCCTGGGCGGGGGAGCGGTCACCGACCTCGCCGGGTTCGTCGCCGCCACCTGGATGCGCGGCGTGCGGCTGGTCAACGTGCCCAGCACGCTGCTCGGCATGGTCGACGCCGCGGTCGGCGGCAAGACCGGCATCAACACCGACGCGGGCAAGAACCTGGTCGGCGTCTTCCACGAGCCCAGCGCCGTCCTGGTCGACCTCGCGACCCTGGAAACCCTGCCCCGCCACGAACTCGTCGCCGGCATGGCCGAGGTCGTCAAGGCCGGGTTCATCGCCGATCCGCGCATCCTCGAGCTCATCGAAGCCGGCCCGGAAGCCGCCACTGACCCGGCCGGCGAGATCCTCGGCGAGCTGGTGCGCCGGTCCATCCAGGTCAAGGCCGACGTGGTGGCCGCCGACCTGCGGGAATCCGACCTGCGGGAGATCCTCAACTACGGCCACACGCTCGCCCACGCCATCGAACGTCGCGAACGCTACCGCTGGCGCCACGGCGCGGCCGTCAGCGTGGGCCTGGTGTTCGCCGCCGAGCTGGCGCGCCTGGCCGGCCGGCTCGACGACGCCACTGCCGACCGGCACGCGCGCATCCTGGAGACGCTCGGCCTGCCGACCAAGTACGACCCGGACGCCCTGCCCCAGCTGCTGGAGTCCATGCGCAAGGACAAGAAGACCCGCTCCGGTGTGCTGCGGTTCGTCGTACTCGACGGGCTGGCCAAGCCCGGCCGCCTGGAAGGCCCGGACCCGGCGCTGCTCGCCGCCGCCTACTCGGCCGTGGCCGGTCCCCGCCAGTCCGAGGGCGGGAGCGTGCTGCTGTGAAGGTGTTCGTGCTCAACGGCCCCAACCTGGGCCGCCTCGGCAAGCGCGAGCCCGGTGTCTACGGCTCCACCACGCACGCCGAGCTCGCGGAGCTGTGCGTCAAGACCGGCGGCGAGCTCGGCATCGAGGTCGAGGTGCGGCAGACCGATCACGAGGGTGAGATGGTCGGCTGGCTGCACGAGGCCGCCGACGGCGGCAACCCCGTGGTGCTCAACGCCGGCGCCTGGACGCACTACTCGATCGCGGTGCGCGACGCGGCCGCCCAGCTCACCGCGCCGCTGATCGAGCTGCACATCTCCAACGTGCACAAACGCGAGCAGTTCCGGCACCACAGCGTGCTCTCCGACATCGCCACCGCCGTGATCGCCGGGCTGGGCGTCGACGGCTACCCGCTGGCCCTGCGCTGGCTCGCGGCCAACGCGGGATGACCGTCCCGGACCTCCGAACCCCCCGGCTGCGGCTGCGGGGCCTCCACGCCGGTGACACCGAAGCGATCGTCCGGATCTTCGCCGACCCGGAGATGAGCCGCTTCCTGGCGACCGACCTCAGCGACCCGGCGCGATGCCGGGCCTCGGTCGCGCGGCGCCTGTCCTACGCCGGGCCGGACGGCACCGGCCACTGGGTCGTCGAACGCGAGGGCGAGGTCATCGGCCTGGCGCACCTGCGGCCGTCCACCGAGCTGTCCGGGGACCTCGTGGAGATCGGCTACTTCCTCGACCCCGCCCACGGTGGCCAGGGCCTGGCCACCGAAGCGGCCGACGCGCTGCTGCGTCACGCCTTCGCGGCCCTCGGGCTGCCCGCCGTGTGGGCGCTCGTCCACGAGTCCAATGTGGCCAGCCGGAACCTGGTGCACCGCCTGGGTTTCACCGACGTCGGTGGCGGCGAGCACTACGGCGGCCCGCACCGCGTGTTCGTCGCGCTGCCGGCCGCGGCCGGGCAGTGGCACCACGTCGAGCTGTGGGTGCCCGACCTCGCGCGCGCCGAGGAGAGCTTCGGCTGGCTGCTCACCGAACTCGGCTGGCGGGAGCACCAGCGCTGGCGGGACGGCGTGAGCTGGAAACTCGGCGCGGGGTACCTCGTGGTCGAACAGTCCCCGGCGCTCACCGGTGCCGTGCACGACCGTTGCGCGCCGGGTCTCAACCACGTAGCGCTGCACGCCGGTTCGCCGGAGCGCGTCGGCGAACTGGCCCAGGCCGCGCTCGCCCACGGCTGGCGGCCGTTGTTCGCCGAGCGCTACCCGCACGCCGGCGGTGCTGATCATTACGCCGCGTATCTGGAGAACGCCGACGGCTTCGAAGTCGAACTCGTCGCTGACTGGCCGCGTTTCACTCGACCGGGTTAAACGCTCTCTACACTGATCCTGTCGGTGGCGGTGGACGAACGGCGGTGACCATGCGCAGGGTGCTCGGCGGAACGCTCGCCGCGGTGCTGGCCGTCAGCGCGCTGGCCGGGTGCGCCGGCAGCGTGCCGCCGCAGGCCGAGGGCGCCGGGCACGGCGTGATCGGCGGCGCCCAGCCGGGCACCACCACGACCGCGCCCGCCGACATCACGCTCGAGACCGCCTCGCCGCGCGAAAGCCCGGGTGTCGTGGGCGCGGGCGGACCCGGCGCGCCCTACAACTACGGCCCGACCGTGATGGCCGACGGCGCCACCAACCGGATGTGGTGGTGCAGCCAGTACCCCGGCTCGCCGCCGCCCGGCGACGACATCCTCTACGCCGAATCCGGATCGCTGGACGGGCCGTTCACCGGCCCCGGCGGCGCGGTGCCGCCCGCCGTGCTGTCCGGCGACCCCGGACAGTTCGACGGCGTGCACACCTGCGACCCGTCGGTGATCCGGGTGGGCGGGACCTACTACCTGTACTACACCGGCGCGGCCGGCGACCACGCCCTCGGCAACGCGATCGGCCTCGCCACCAGCACCGACGGGATCACCTGGCGGCGCGCGAACGGGGCGGGGCCGATCGTCGGCCCGGCCCACGACACCCACCGCGACAACCTCTACGGCGCCGGCCAGCCCGCCGCGGTGTACCTCGACGGCTGGTTCTACCTGATGTTCACCGACACCACTGGCCTCGCCGCGGGCTGGAACGGCGCGGGCCAGTTCGTGCTGCGGTCGAAGGACCCGGCCTTCGCCGGTGGCGTCGAAGCGCTCGGCGAGGCCGGGTTCGCCCCGGTGGCGAGCACCGCCGCGCCGCGCACCAGGTCGGTGGCCGACGCGTTCAGCGCGGACCTGATGTGGATCGATGCGCTGAACGCGTGGGCGATCGCGCACGAGACCGCGGACGGCACCACGATCACCTTCTGGGACCGCGACTTCACCCGCAGGCCGTACCAGCCGCTGCTCGTCCCGGGCGCCTGGCGGGAGGGTCCCGGCCTGGTCCGGCGTCCCGACGGGCACGCGCCGATCTCGGCGGCGGACCCGTGCCGGCGCGTGCCGCTCGATGTGGTCCGTGCGACCGCGACCGGGGAGGCCGGCGCGCCCACCGACCTGCGCCGGTTCGGGCTGGACGTCGTGGGCGTGCCCGGGTGCGCGGACCCGCGCCGCGCGCTGACGGTCCTGGACGGTTTCGCGATGCCGTCCCCGGTGCGGACCATGGATCTGGTCGTCGCCGGACAGGTCGTGCGGGTCGACCGCCGCTCGGTGGCGCAGCAGCTGGCCGGGCACGTGCTGGACACGCGGCTGGACGTGCTGGACCAGTTCCCGGTCGCGGCGCGGCTGGAGTCGGGCACGCGTGCGCTGACGGCGGCCGGGCTCGGCGTCGGCTTCCTGCTCGACGACGGCCGCCTCTACCCGGTGCGGCGGGCGGACGCGGTGTCCGCGAACGGTTCCGCCGTCGAGGACGTCTCGCCCGCGCAGTGGCGCGGCTTCCCGGCCGGGCCCGCGCTGGGCTGATCCGGGTCAGTCCTCGGCCGCGGGCCTCGGGCGCGGAGCGGGCCGCGGGCGCGGGCGTCGTGCCGGGCGTTCCCCTGGCTCGTCCTCGTCGGGTGCCGGCCGCTGGACCCGCCCGCCGGCGAACAGGCCCAGCCCGGCCGGCACCAGGATCAGCAGCGCGGTGAACGCGGCGCCACCGGTGACCGCAGGCCACAGCTCGTCCGCGCCCGTGCGGTCCACGAACACCGCGCGCCCGATGACGTACAGCACGCCGGACACCGGACCCGCCACCAGCGACGCGATCAGCCAGATCCGGCCGGCGCCGGCGAGGCGCCGCCACGCGTCCAGCGCGCTCCACAGCGCCGCGATGCCCACCAGCAGCGCGATCACCGCGATCCGGGCGGTGGTCAGGCCGGTCGGGTCGTACACGGTCGCCTTCGCCAGGGCGACCTCGACCAGCGCGTGCAGCACCGCCATGCCCAGACCTCGAACCAGCCAGGACCGCATACCCATCCACCCATCGTCGCACCGCACTAAGCTGCCTGTGTGCCCGACCTCCACGCCTCCCGGCGCGACGCCCTGCGCACGGTGCTCAACGAGTCCGGCGTCGACGCGTTGCTCGTCACCGACCTGCTCAACGTGCGTTACCTGACCGGCTTCACCGGCTCCAACGCCGCGCTGCTGGTGCACGGCGCGGGTGAGGACCGCACCGTGTTCTGCACCGACGGCCGCTACACCACGCAGGCCGCGGCCGAGGTGCCGGACCTGGAGCGGGTCATCGAGCGGGAGAGCGCCGAGGCTCTGCTGGCGCGCGCCGCGGGCGACGCGGCCGCCTACCGGCGCACCGGTTTCGAGAGCCAGCACGTCAGCGTCGAAGCGCACGACGCCTACACCCGCGTCGCCGACGGGGTCGAGCTGACCCGCGCGCCCGGCCTGGTCGAGCGGTTGCGGCTGGTCAAGGACGAGGCCGAGATCGAGGCGCTGCGGATGGCGTGCGCGGCCGCCGACCGCGCGCTGGCCGGGTTGCTCGAGCACGGCGGCCTGCGCGCCGGCCGCACCGAGCGGGACGTGGCGCGCGATCTGGAGAACCGCATGCTCGACCACGGCTCGTCCGGGCCGTCGTTCGACACCATCGTCGCGGCGGGGCCGAACTCGGCGATCCCGCACCACCGGCCGGCCGACCGCCCGCTGCGCGCCGGGGACTTCGTCAAGCTGGACTTCGGGGCGACGGTCGACGGTTACCACTCCGACATGACCCGCACGGTCGTGCTCGGCCGCCCGGCCGGCTGGCAGGAAGACCTGTACGAGCTGGTCCGCCGCGCCCAGCAGACCGGCCTGGAGGCGGCGCTGGCCGGGCAGGCGGTCGCCGACGTGGACCGGGCCGCCCGGCACGTCATCGAGCACGCCGGGCACGGTGACGACTTCTCGCACGGCCTCGGGCACGGTGTCGGCCTGGAGGTGCACGAGGCGCCCAGGCTCGCGAAGAACGTCGCCGGTACACTGGCCGTCGGCATGACGGTCACCGTGGAGCCAGGCGTCTACCTCGCCGGCCGCGGTGGCGTGCGCATCGAGGACACGCTGGTCGTGCGGGACGCCGATCCCGAACTCCTCACCCTGAGCAGCAAGGAACTCGTGGTCGTGTAGCGCGGCCCGATCGGAAACAGGAGAACTGGACAACCCGTGGCCACCACCAACGACCTGAAGAACGGCCTGGTGCTGAACCTCGACGGACAACTGTGGTCCGTCGTGAACTTCCAGCACGTCAAACCGGGCAAGGGCGGTGCGTTCGTGCGCACCACGCTCAAGCACGTGCTGTCCGGCAAGGTGGTGGACAAGACCTTCAACGCGGGCACCAAGGTCGACACCGCGACCGTCGACCGGCGCACCATGACCTACCTGTACAACGACGGGTCCGACTACGTCTTCATGGACGGCGAGACCTACGACCAGATCACGGTGCCGCGGGAGACGGTCGGCGACGGCGCGAACTACCTGCTGGAGAACACCGAGGTCCAGGTCGCCATGCACGAGGGTGTGGCGCTCTACGTCGAGCTGCCGACCTCGGTCGAGCTGGTCATCCAGCACACCGACCCGGGCCTGCAGGGCGACCGCTCCACCGGCGGCACCAAGCCGGCCACCCTGGAGACCGGCGCCGAGATCCAGGTGCCGCTGTTCCTGAGCACCGGCGAGAAGGTCAAGGTCGACACCCGCGACGGCCGTTACCTGGGCAGGGCCTAGGTTGTCCGACCCGGCATCGGCACCACGGCGCGGCGGCCGCCGGGCCCTGCGCAGGCGTGCCGTCGAGATCCTGTACGAGGCCGCCCAACGTTCACTCGATCCGGTGACGCTGCTGGCGGACCGGGTGGGGTCCACCGCCGCCGACCCGGTCGGCGACTACACGATCAGCCTCGTCGAGGGCGTCACGGCGAACCGCGAGCGGATCGACGAGCTGCTCGCCGAGCACGCGCACGGCTGGACGCTGGAGCGCATGCCACCGGTCGACCTGGCCGTGCTGCGGGTGGGCGTCTACGAGCTGCTGTGGGCGGCGGACGTGCCGGACCCGGTCGCGATCGACGAGGCGGTGGGCCTGGCCCGGGAGCTGTCCACGGACGACTCGCCGCGGTTCGTCAACGGGGTGCTCGGCCGGATCGGCACGATCGCCGACCGCATCCGCGCGGTCCTGTAGCGAGCAGCAGAAGGCCCGGCGCGCGGAGATCGCGCCGGGCTTTCCGTGTCGGTGGTTCCGGGCGCAGCGGGACAGTGGTTCGCGCCGTTCCGCGAACCCCGGTTGCCCGCCTGGCCCTCAGTCCTCCTTGGCGGGACGCGCTTCCGGCGGCAAGACGCCCCAGTCGATGAGCTGCTCGGTCAGTTCACCGGGGGTCATGTCGTAGATGATGGCCAGCGACCGCAGGTCCTCGGTGCGGATGGACAGCACCTTGCCGTTGTAGTCGCCGCGCTGGCTCTGGATGGTGGCCGCGTAGCGGGCGAGCGGACCGACCTTCTCGGCCGGCAGCTGCTGCAGCCGCTCCAGGTTTATCACGATCTTGGTGGCGGGTTCGGCGCCGGAGGGCACGCGGCCTTCGGGCAGCAGCTCGACCACCGGCACGCCGTAGAAGTCGGCGAGCTCGGCCAGCTTCTGCACGGTCACGGCCCGGTCGCCGCGCTCGTAGGAACCGACCACGACAGCCTTCCAGCGTCCGCCGGACTTCTGCTCGACCCCGTGCAGGGACAGGCCCTGTTGCTGGCGGATCCCGCGGAGCTTCGCCCCGAGCGCCTTGGCGTAATCGCCCATCTGGTGGTTCTCCGTTTCCTCGCCCAGTCGGTCTGGTGGGCCGCCGGGGGACTGCCGAGTTGAACACTCAGAGTAATGGTTACGCATTGTCGTCACCAGGTCAAGGAGAGGATGCCTCCGCCACCACCCGGATGGCTGAACCGAACCTCCTGTTACCATCAAGTGGATTTCCTCGGTAAGCAGGAGATCGACATCCTTTAAGGACCCGTCCGGTGAGGCGGGGAAGGAGTCTGCCGTGGCGTCACGCCCTCGTGGCGCGGCGGAGCCAGGTGGCGAGCGCGAGCTGCTCTCCGCCGGCGACGTTGCGCGCACCATCGCCCGGATGGCCCACCAGGTCATCGAGAAGACCGCCCTCGGCGGCGGCCCGGGCGCACCGCCCGTTCTCCTGGGCATCCCGACCCGGGGCACCTCGCTCGCGACCCGGCTGGCCGAGCGCATCGGCGAGTTCTCCGGCGTCGAGCCCCCCACCGGTGCCCTGGACATCACCCTCTACCGCGACGACCTGCGCCGCCGTCCGACGCGGCCGCTCGCGGACACCACCCTGCCCGACAGCGGCATCGATGACCGGGTGGTGATCCTGGTCGACGACGTGCTGTTCTCCGGCCGGACCGTGCGCGCGGCGCTGGACGCCCTGCGTGATCACGGGCGTCCCCGGGCCGTGCAGCTCGCCGTGCTGGTCGACCGCGGGCACCGCGAGTTCCCGATCCGCGCCGACTACGTGGGCAAGAACATCCCGACCGCACGTGCCGAGGACGTCGCCGTGCTGCTGTCCGAAGTAGACGGCCGCGACGCGGTGCTGCTGCGGGAGGGGGAAGCGAAGGCATGAAGCACCTGCTGGCCACCGAAAACCTCGATCCGGACCTGGCGACCGCGGTGCTGGACACCGCCGACGGGCTCAAGCGCACGCTGCTCGGCCGCGAGGTCCGCAAGCTGCCGACCCTGCGCGGCCGCACGGTCGTGACCATGTTCTACGAGAACTCCACCCGCACCCGGGTCTCGTTCGAGATCGCCGGGAAGTGGATGAGCGCGGACGTGGTGAACGTCTCGGCCGGCGGCTCGTCGGTCGGCAAGGGCGAGTCGCTGCGGGACACCGCGCTGACCCTGTCCGCGGCCGGCGCCGACTGCGTCATCGTCCGCCACCCGGCCTCCGGCGCGGCCCAGCGCCTGGCCGGCTGGCTCGAGGGCACCGGCACCTCGGTCGTCAACGCCGGGGACGGCATGCACGAGCACCCCACCCAGGCGCTGCTGGACGCGGCCACCCTGCGGGACCGGCTCGGCGGGATCAAGGACCGGCGCATCGGCATCGTCGGCGACGTCCTGCACAGCCGGGTCGCGCGCTCCAACATCCACCTGCTGTCCGCGCTGGGTGCCGAGGTGGTGCTCATCGCGCCGCCGACGCTGCTGCCGGCCGGGGTCGGCGCGCTGCCGGTGACCGTCTCGCACGACCTGGACGCCGAGCTGCCTGCCCTGGACGCGGTGATGATGCTGCGCGTGCAGGCCGAGCGGTTGGCCGGCGCCGCCGGCCCCGGCGGCAAGTTCGCGGGGTTCTTCCCCTCGGCTCGCGAATACTCGATCGCCTACGGCCTGAACGAGGCGCGGCTGCGGCTGCTGCCCGAGCACGCGGTGGTGCTGCACCCCGGCCCGATGCTGCGCGGCATGGAGATCGCCTCCGCCGTGGCGGACGCGCCGTCCGCGGCGATCACCGACCAGGTCCGCAACGGGGTGCACGTGCGGATGGCCGTTCTCTACCACCTGCTCGCCGGAGAGGAAGACGCGAAGTGACCCAGGTTCTGATCAAGGGTGCCCGGCTCTACGGCGAGGGCGACCCGGTGGACGTCCTGGTCACCGGCGGCACCATCGCCGAAATCGGCGAAATCCAGGCACCCGGGGACGCCGAGGTGATCGAGGCCGGCGGCCAGGTCCTGCTGCCCGGCTTCGTCGACCTGCACACCCACCTGCGGGAACCGGGCCGCGAGGACACCGAGACCATCGAAACCGGCTCGGCCGCGGCCGCGCTCGGCGGCTACACCGCCGTGTTCGCGATGGCCAACACCGATCCGGTGGCCGACAACGCGGTGGTGGTCGAGCACGTGTGGCGCCGCGGCCGGGAGACCGGCCTGGTCGACGTGCACCCGGTCGGCGCGGTGACCGTCGGGCTCCGCGGCGAGCGGCTCGCCGAGCTGGGCACGATGGCGAAGTCGGCGGCCGGGGTGCGGGTGTTCTCCGACGACGGCCACTGCGTGCACGACCCGCTGATCATGCGCCGGGCGCTGGAGTACTCGACCGCACTGGACGTGGTGATCGCCCAGCACGCCGAGGAGCCCCGGCTGACCGTCGGCGCACAGGCCCACGAGGGCGAGAACGGTTCACGCCTGGGCTACGCGGGCTGGCCCGCCTCCGCCGAGGAGTCCATCGTCGCGCGCGACTGCCTGCTCGCCGAGCACGCCGGCGCGCGCCTGCACGTGTGTCACGTCTCCACCGCCGGCACCGCGGACGTGCTGCGCTGGGCGAAGGAACGGGGGACCCGGGTCTCGGCCGAGGTCACCCCGCACCACCTGCTGCTCACCGACGAGCGCCTGGCCACCTACGACCCGGTGAACAAGGTCAACCCGCCGCTGCGGACCGGCGGCGACGTGGCGAAGCTGCGGGCCGCACTGGCCGAGGGCGTCATCGACTGCGTCGCCACCGACCACGCCCCGCACGCGCCGCAGGACAAGGACTGCGAGTGGTCCGCGGCCCGGCCCGGCATGCTCGGCCTGCAGACCGCCCTCTCCGTGGTCGCCGCGACCATGGTGGAGACCGGGCTGCTGGACTGGCGTGGCGTGGCGAAGGTCATGAGCGAGCGGCCCGCGGAGATCGCCGGCCTGCCTGACCAGGGACGACCGCTCGCCGTGGGCGAACCCGCCAACCTGGTGCTGGTCGACCCGGGCGCACAATGGACCGTGCGGGGGGCGGAGCTGGCCAGCCTCGCCGCCAACACCCCGTACGAGGGAATGCGGTTGCCCGCCGTGGTGACCGCGACGATGTTGCGCGGGCGGGTCACGGCCCGCGAAGGGAAGATCTGCTGATGGACCGGTTGCTGCTCACCCTGCTGGTGATCGCCTGCTTCCTGCTCGCGCTGTGGGGGATGCGACGAAGCTGGCGGCGCCGCGCCCGGTCGCAGAGCGCCGTGCTGCCGCCGTTCCCGCAGAAGCCGGCCGAGCCGGGGGAGGAGCTGCTGCCGGAGGCCAAGGGCCTCTACGTGAGCACCACCACGGCCGGCAACTGGCAGGACCGGATCGTCACGCGCGGGGCCGGCCTGCGCGGCCGGGCGGTTCTGCGGCTCTACCCGGCCGGACTGGAGATCGACCGGGCCGGCGCGCCCGGGTTCTTCATCCCGCGGGAGTCCATTGTGGAGGCCGGAAGGTCGAACGCGATCGCCGGGAAGGTGATGGGCACCGACAGCCTGCTCGTCATCCGCTGGCGGCTCGGCGACGCCGAACTCGACACCGGCTTCCGCGGCGACGACCTCGATGTCTATCCACAGTGGATTCAAAGCTTGTCCGAACGAGAGATCAAGGGAGGGGCCCAGTGACCGTGGGCACCAGGACACCGGCCGCATTGGTGCTGGAAGACGGGCGGGTGTTCCGCGGATCGGCCTATGGCGCCCAGGGCCACACGCTGGGCGAGGCCGTGTTCTGCACCGGCATGACCGGCTACCAGGAGACGCTGACCGATCCGTCCTACCACCGCCAGATCGTGGTGCAGACCGCGCCGCAGATCGGCAACACCGGCTGGAACGACGAGGACGACGAGTCCGACCGCATCTGGGTGGCCGGCTACGTCGTGCGCGACCCGGCCCGGACCCCGTCGAACTGGCGCTCCCGCCGCACCCTCGACGAGGAGCTGGCACGCCAGGGCGTGGTCGGCATCAGCGGTGTGGACACCCGCACCCTCACCCGCCACCTGCGCGAACAGGGTGCGATGCGGGCCGGGGTCTTCTCCGGCGACGCGCTCGGCGCCGAGGACGCGATGGTGGCGCAGGTGCTGGCGAGCCCGCCGATGACGGGCGCCGACCTCGCCGGCGCGGTCACCACGAAGCAGCCGTACGTGGTGGCGCCGGAGGGGGAGCGGCGGTTCCGGGTGGCCGCGCTGGACCTGGGCATCAAGTCCAACACCCCGCGGCAGATGAGCCGCCGCGGCATCGAGGTGCACATCCTGCCCTCGACCAGCACGCTGGAGGACCTGCTGGCCGTCGAGCCGGACGGGGTGTTCCTGTCCAACGGCCCTGGCGACCCCGCCACCCAGGACCACGCGGTCGCGCTGACCGAGGAGGTCCTGCGCCGGGAGATCCCGCTGTTCGGCATCTGCTTCGGCAACCAGATCCTCGGCCGCGCGCTGGGGCTGGGCACCTACAAGATGCGCTACGGCCACCGGGGCATCAACATCCCGGTGATCGACGTGGCGACCCGGCGGGTGGCGATCACCGCGCAGAACCACGGTTTCGCCCTCGAAGGCGAGCCCGGGCAGCGGTTCGACTCGCCCTTCGGCACCGCGCAGGTGAGCCACTACTGCCCCAACGACGACACGGTGGAAGGCGTGCGCTGCGCCGACGTGCCGGCCTTCTCGGTGCAGTACCACCCGGAGGCCGCCGCGGGCCCGCACGACGCCGCCCCGCTCTTTGACGAGTTCGTGACCCTGATGGAGAAGAAGAGCCGCTGATGCCGAAACGTACAGACATCGAGCACGTCCTCGTCATCGGATCCGGGCCGATCGTCATCGGTCAGGCCGCCGAGTTCGACTACTCGGGTACCCAGGCCTGCCGGGTCCTGCGCGCCGAGGGCCTGCGGGTCAGCCTGGTCAACTCCAACCCGGCGACGATCATGACCGATCCGGAGTTCGCCGACTCCACCTACATCGAGCCGGTCACGCCGGACTTCGTGGAGAAGGTCATCGCGCACGAGCAGGCGCAGGGACGCCCGGTCGACTGCCTGCTCGCCACCCTGGGCGGGCAGACCGCGCTGAACACCGCCGTCGCCCTGCACGAGCGCGGGGTGCTGGAGAAGTACGGTGTCGAGCTCATCGGTGCCGACGTCGACGCCATCCAGCGCGGCGAGGACCGGCAGAAGTTCAAGGACATCGTCCGCGCCATCGGCGGTGACGTGCCGCGCAGCCGCGTGTGCCACTCGATGGAGGAGGTCCGCGACACCGTCGCCGAGCTGGGCCTGCCGGTCGTCATCCGGCCCTCGTTCACCATGGGCGGGCTCGGCTCGGGCATGGCGCACACCGACGAGGAGCTGGAGCGGCTGGCCTCGATCGGGCTGGCCGAGTCGCCGGTCACCGAGGTGCTGATCGAGGAGAGCGTGCTCGGGTGGAAGGAGTACGAGCTCGAGCTGATGCGCGACCGCCACGACAACGTGGTGGTGATCTGCTCGATCGAGAACATCGATGCGATGGGTGTGCACACCGGTGACTCGGTGACCGTCGCGCCCGCGATGACCCTCACCGACCGCGAGTACCAGCACATGCGCGACGTGGGGATCGCCGTGCTGCGCGAGGTCGGCGTCGACACCGGTGGCTGCAACATCCAGTTCGCGATCAACCCGCGCGACGGGCGCATGGTCGTCATCGAGATGAACCCGCGCGTGTCCCGCTCCAGCGCACTGGCGTCGAAGGCCACCGGCTTCCCGATCGCCAAGATCGCCGCGAAGCTCGCCATCGGCTACAGCCTCGACGAGATCCGCAACGACATCACCGGTGAGACCCCGGCCTCGTTCGAGCCGACCCTGGACTACGTCGTGGTCAAGGTGCCGCGGTTCGCGTTCGAGAAGTTCCCGGGCGCCGACCCGGAGCTGACCACCACGATGAAGAGCGTCGGCGAGGCGATGGCCGTGGGCCGCAGCTTCCCCGAGGCCCTGGGCAAGGCGCTGCGCTCGATCGACACGAAGGCGGCCGGGTTCTGGACCGTGCCCGACCCCGAGGGCGCCACCCTGGAGAACACGCTGGAGGCCCTGCGCACCCCGCACGACGGCCGCCTCTACGCGGTCGAGCGCGCCCTGCGCCTGGGCGCCACCGTGCAGCAGGTGTACGAGGCCAGCGGCATCGACCCGTGGTTCATCGACCAGATCGCGTTGATCGGCGAGATCGGTGCCGAGGTGCGCGACGCCCCGGTGCTGGACGCGCCGTTGCTGCGCGAGGCCAAGCGCGTCGGGCTGAGCGACCAGCAGATCGCCGCGCTGCGGCCGGAGCTGGCCGGCGAGGACGGCGTGCGCGCGCTGCGCCACCGGCTCGGGGTGCGCCCGGTGTTCAAGACCGTGGACACCTGCGCGGCCGAGTTCGCCGCGAAGACGCCGTACCACTACTCGGCCTACGAATCCGACCCCGCGGCGGAATCTGAGGTCTCACCGCAGCCGGACAAGTCGAAGGTGCTGATCCTCGGTTCCGGCCCGAACCGGATCGGTCAGGGCATCGAGTTCGACTACTCGTGCGTGCACGCCGCGCTGGCGCTGCGGGAGGCCGGGTTCGAGGCCGTCATGGTCAACTGCAACCCGGAGACCGTGTCCACCGACTACGACACCTCCGACCGGCTGTACTTCGAGCCGCTCACCTTCGAGGACGTGCTCGAGGTGGTCTACGCCGAGCAGCGCTCGGGCACGGTCGCCGGGGTGATCGTGCAGCTCGGCGGCCAGACCCCGCTGAAGCTGGCGCAGCGGCTGGCCGACGCCGGGGTGCCGATCGTGGGCACCTCGCCGGAGGCGATCAACCTGGCGGAGGACCGCGGCGCGTTCGGCGACGTGCTGGCCGGTGCGGGCCTGCCGGCGCCGAAGTACGGCACCGCCACCTCGTTCGAGGGCGCCAAGCGGATCGCCGACGAGATCGGCTACCCGGTCCTGGTGCGGCCCTCCTACGTCCTCGGCGGCCGCGGCATGGAGATCGTCTACGACGAGGCGTCCCTGGCCGGCTACATCCAGCGCGCCACCGAGGTGAGCCCCGAGCACCCGGTGCTGGTCGACCGGTTCCTCGACGACGCGATCGAGATCGACGTGGACGCCCTGTTCGACGGCGAGGAGCTCTACCTCGGTGGCGTCATGGAGCACATCGAGGAGGCCGGTGTCCACTCCGGCGACTCCTCGTGCGCGCTGCCGCCGATCACGCTCGGCCGCCAGGACGTCGAGGCGGTGCGCGCCTCCACCGAGGCCATCGCCCGCGGTGTCGGCGTGCACGGCCTGCTCAACGTCCAGTACGCCCTCAAGGACGACGTGCTCTACGTCCTGGAGGCCAACCCGCGTGCCAGCCGCACCGTGCCGTTCGTGTCCAAGGCCACCGGCGTCCAGCTGGCCAAGGCTGCCTCGCTGATCATGACCGGCTCCTCGATCAAGGACCTGCGCGCCCGCGGCGTCCTGCCGGCCGAGGGCGATGGCGGGCACCTGCCGATCGACGCGCCGGTCGCGGTGAAGGAAGCGGTCCTGCCCTTCCACCGCTTCCGCACGCCGGAGGGCAAGGGCGTGGACTCGCTGCTGGGGCCGGAGATGAAGTCCACCGGCGAGGTGATGGGCGTGGACACCTCGTTCGGCGAGGCGTTCGCGAAGTCGCAGGCCGGGGCCTACGGGTCGCTGCCCACCGCGGGCAAGGTGTTCGTGTCGGTCGCCAACCGGGACAAGCGGGCCCTGGTGTTCCCGGTCAAGCGGCTGGCCGACCTCGGGTTCGAGATCCTCGCGACCTCCGGCACCGCCGAGGTGCTGCGGCGCAACGGGGTGCCCAGCACGGTGGTGCGCAAGTACTCCGAAGGCAGCACGCCGGACGAGCCGAACGTGGTCGAGGTGATCACCTCCGGCGGCGTGGACATGGTGATCAACACCCCGTACGGCAACAGCGGGCCCCGCATCGACGGCTACGAGATCCGCACCGCCGCGGTGTCGCGGGACATCCCGTGCATCACCACGGTGCAGGGCGCCGCGGCCGCGGTGCACGGCATCGAGGCGCTTATCCGGGGTGACATCGGCGTCCGCTCGCTGCAGGACCTGCAGGCGGCGCTGCGGGCGAAGGCGTGACGGGGGCCGGGGCGTGACGGGTTTCGGTGCACGCCTGGTGGCGGCGATCGCCGCGCGCGGGAACCTGTGCGCGGGGATCGACCCCCACCCCGGGCTGCTCGACGCGTGGGGCCTGGACCGGGATGCCAACGGGCTGGAGAAGTTCGCCCTGACGGCGGTTGACGCGCTGGCGCCGGAGGTGGCCGTCGTCAAGCCCCAGTCGGCGTTCTTCGAGGCGTTCGGGCCGCCCGGCGCGGCGGTACTGGCCCGCGTGGTGGAACACGCGCGGGACCGCGGCGCGCTGGTGCTGCTGGACGTCAAGCGGGGCGACATCGGGTCGACGATGGCCGCCTACACGGCGGCCTACCTCGGTCCGGACGCGCCCGTCCGGGCCGACGCGATCACCGTCTCGCCCTACCTCGGGTTCGGTGCGCTGGCGCCGGCGCTGGGCACCGGCGAGGGCCTGTTCGTGCTCGCCCGCACCTCCAATCCGGAGGCCGGCGGGCTGCAGAACGCCTTGCTGGCCAACGGCAAGACCGTCGCGCAGTCGATTGTGGACGAAGCCGCCCGGTGCAACGCCGGTGCCGGCTCCCTCGGCGACGTCGGCGTGGTCGTGGGCGCCACCATCGACGACGGCGAACTCGACCTGGCCGGGCTCAACGGACCGGTCCTGGCGCCCGGTTTCGGGGCCCAGGGCGCCACTGTGGCCGATCTTCGGCGGCTGTTCGGTGCGGACCTGCCCGGGGTGCTGCCCGCGTCGTCCAGGGACGTGCTCAGGCACGGTCCCGACCCGGTGGCGTTGCGCGACGCGGTGCGCCGCATCCAGGCGAGCCTGACCGGATAGCGCCAATATCAGGTCCCTGTCCTGGAACCGAGCGACCACCCCCCGCATTGTGGCCGGTGGCGCGGGGTGGGTACCGTCGCGTCACCCACCCAGAATTTTGAGTACTACGGAGGAAAACGTGGCACTTCCCCAGCTGACCGAGGAACAGCGCAAGGCGGCGCTGGAGAAGGCCGCTGCCGCTCGTCGTGCCCGCGCTGAGCTGAAGGAGCGCCTCAAGCGAGGCGGCACCACGCTCACCGATGTGCTGAAGCAGGCCGACGAGGACGAGGTTCTCGGCAAGATGAAGGTCTCCGCCCTGCTCGAAGCCCTCCCCGGCGTCGGCAAGGTGCGCGCGCAGCAGACCATGGAGCGCCTGGAGATCGCACCGAGCCGGCGGCTGCGCGGCCTTGGTGACCGGCAGCGCAAGGCGCTGCTGGCCGAGTTCAGCGGCGAGTGAGCGACACCGGCAGCGACCGCGTCACCGGGGCCGGCGGGCATGCCGGCCCGGCGGCGCACCGTGAGCCGGCACCGGGCCAGGCGCGACAGGGGTCCCGGAGCCGGCTCACGGTCGTCTCCGGCCCGTCCGGGGTCGGGAAGTCCAGCGTGGTCGGCGAGCTGCGCCGGCTGGACCCGGACATCTACTTCAGCGTGTCGGTGACCACCCGGCCGCCCCGCCCCGGCGAGATCGACGGGGTGCACTACCACTTCATCGACCGCGCCGTGTTCGACAAGATGGTCGCCGCGGGCGAGCTGCTCGAGCACGCCGAGTTCACCGGCAACTGCTACGGCACGCCCCGCGAGCCCGTGGAACGGGCACTGGCCGAGGGCAGGCCCGCCGTGCTGGAGATCGAGCTCCAGGGGGCGCGGCAGGTGCGCGCGGCCATGCCGGACGCCCGGCTGGTCATGCTCATGCCGCCGTCCTGGGAGGAGCTGGTCGGCCGGCTCAAGGGACGCGGCACCGAGGGGGAGGCCGCCGTCACCGCCCGCCTCGCCGAGGCGGAGCGGGAACTCGCGGCGGCCGGCGAGTTCGACGTGCGGGTCGTGAACGCCGACGTCGGGGAAGCCGCGCGGCAGTTGTTAGACTTGCTGCGGGGAGACCACCGACTTCACGAAGAGAATTCAGGAGCATAAGCGCGTGACCGCATCGCTCGGCATCTACGGCGAGGAACTCGAGGGCATCACCAACCCGCCGATCGACGACCTCCTCGCGAAGGTCAGCTCGAAGTACGCGCTGGTGATCTACGCCGCGAAGCGCGCCCGCCAGATCAACGACTACTACGCCCAGCTCGGCGAGGGGCTGCTCGAGTACGTCGGCCCGCTCGTGGAGCCGGGCCCGCGCGAGAAGCCGCTGTCGATCGCGCTGCGCGAGATCCACGCCGGCCTGCTCGAGCACACCGAGGGTGAGTAAACCCCGCGTCGTGCTCGGCGTGGGCGGCGGGATCGCCGCCTACAAGGCCTGTGAGGTGCTGCGCGGGCTGACCGAGACCGGTCACGACGTCCGCGTGGTACCCACCGAGGCCGCGCTGAACTTCGTCGGCGCGGCCACCTTCGAGGCGCTGTCCGGGCACCCGGTGCACACCGGCGTGTTCACCGAGGTGGACCAGGTGCAGCACGTCCGCATCGGCAAGGAAGCCGACCTCGTGCTGGTCGTCCCGGCGACCGCGGACCTGCTCGCCCGTGCGGCCCAGGGCCGCGCCGACGACCTGCTCACCGGGACGCTGCTCACCGCGCGCTGCCCGGTCGTCTTCTTCCCGGCGATGCACACCGAGATGTGGGAGCACCCGGCCACCCGGGACAACGTGGCGCTGCTGCGGTCCCGCGGCGCCGTGGTCACCGAGCCCGCCGCGGGGAGGCTGACCGGCGCCGACACCGGCAAGGGTCGCCTGGCCGACCCGGCCGAGATCGTCGACCTGGCCCGGCTGCTGCTGGCCGCGCCGTCGGCCCTGCCGCGCGACCTGGAGGGCCTGCGCGTCGTGGTCTCCGCGGGGGGCACGCGGGAACCGCTCGACCCGGTCCGCTACCTGGGCAACCGGTCCTCCGGCAAGCAGGGTTACGCGCTGGCCCGCGTCGCCGCCCAGCGCGGTGCCGAGGTGACGCTCGTGACCGGGCACACCGCCGAGCTGCCCGAACCGGCCGGCGCCGAGCTGCGCCGGGTGTCCACCGCCGAGCAGATGCGCGAGGCCGTCCACGAGGCCGCCAAGGAGGCGGACGTCGTGGTGATGGCCGCCGCCGTCGCCGATTTCCGGCCCGCCACCCGATCCGGTCACAAAATCAAGAAAACCGACGACCGGCCCGATCCCGTCATCACCCTTTCCCGGAATCCGGACATTCTCGCGGAACTGGTCACGAATCGATTGCCGGGACAGGTCATCGTCGGTTTCGCCGCGGAAACGGGGGACGAGCACGGTAGCGTACTCGACCACGGCCGTGCGAAACTGCGGCGCAAGGGCTGTGACCTGCTGGTTCTCAACGCCGTCGGAGAGGGCAGGGCGTTCGAGGTCGAGGAGAACGCGGGGTGGCTGCTGGCCGCCGACGGCACCGAGCGACCTATCCCGCTGGGCTCCAAAACGCAACTCGCCGCCGCAGTGTGGGACGCGGTCGGGGAATTCATCAGGCACTGACCGGCACGTCTTACGCTGACGGCCGGAGGGACGAAGATTTGATGGGATGTGAGCGTGGTGACCGCGTCTAACCGCAGGTTGTTCACTTCGGAGTCGGTGACCGAGGGGCACCCGGACAAGATCTGTGACGCCATCAGCGACTCGATCCTGGACGCCCTCCTGGCCAAGGACCCGCGCTCCCGCGTCGCGGTCGAGACGCTGATCACCACCGGCCAGGTGCACGTCGCCGGCGAGGTGACCACCGAGGCCTACGCCGACATCCCGACCATCGTGCGCGAGCGGATCCTCGACATCGGCTACGACTCCTCCGCCAAGGGCTTCGACGGCAACTCCTGCGGGGTGAACGTCGCGATCGGGGCGCAGTCCCCGGACATCGCCCAGGGCGTGGACGCCGCCTACGAGGCGCGCGTGGAGAACGCCATCGACGACATCGACCGGCAGGGCGCCGGCGACCAGGGCCTGATGTTCGGTTACGCCTGCTCCGACACACCCGAGCTGATGCCGCTGCCCATCGCGCTGGCCCACCGCCTGTCCCGGCGGCTCGCCCGCGTGCGCAAGGACGGCGTGCTGCCCTACCTGCGCCCGGACGGCAAGACCCAGGTCACCATCGAGTACGCCGGTGACCAGCCGGTGCGCCTGGACACGGTCGTGGTGTCCACTCAGCACGCCGACGGTATCGACCTGGAGACCATGCTCGGCGTCGACGTGCGCGAGCAGGTCGTGCGGCCCGAGCTGGCCGAGCTGGACCTCGACCACGGCGACGTGAAGCTGCTGGTCAACCCGACCGGCCGGTTCGTCATCGGCGGTCCCATGGGCGACGCCGGGCTGACCGGCCGCAAGATCATCGTCGACACCTACGGCGGCATGGCCCGGCACGGTGGTGGCGCGTTCTCCGGCAAGGACCCGTCGAAGGTGGACCGGTCCGCGGCCTACGCGATGCGCTGGGTCGCCAAGAACGTCGTCGCCGCAGGTCTCGCCGGGCGGATCGAGGTGCAGGTCGCCTACGCGATCGGCAAGGCGTCGCCGGTCGGCCTGTTCGTGGAGACCTTCGGCACCGAGACGGTCGACCCGGCCAAGATCCAGGCCGCCATCACCGAGGTGTTCGACCTGCGCCCGGCCGCGATCATCCGCGACCTGGACCTGCTGCGCCCGATCTACGCCGCCACGGCCGCGTACGGCCACTTCGGCCGCACCGACCTCCAGCTGCCGTGGGAGAACACCGACCGCGCCGACGCGCTCCGGTCGCTCGCCGGGGCCTAAGGAGATGCCGCGACTGGCCTGCGAAGCGGTGCGGGTGGCGGAACCTCAGACGTCCCCTCGCTGTGGGATCGCCTCCTCATGAATGCCAATTCACCACGTCGGCGCTGTCCTCGCGAGGGAACGTCTGAGAACCCGCGGCGGTGCCGGCTGCGTAGGTGGTGAGGAGCGGCTACTGCCGCTTCTCCAGGACCCGGGCGCGTCTGGTAGAGAACAGTGGTGACCTCGTCCGACGCGCTCTGGGAGCTGCCCGCCGCCGCGCCACCCCGGCGCGCCGCGGCGAAGCGTCCCGCGTCCCGGAAGGGGCAGCAACGGCCGGCGGAGCAGGACCCGATCGCGCGGGTCGTCGTCGACGTGCCGCTGGCGCACCTGGACCGCACGTTCGACTACCAGGTGCCGGACAAGCTCGACGCCGACGCGGTGCCCGGCTGCCGGGTGCGGGTGCGGTTCGCCGGGCAGCTGGTCGACGGGTTCCTCGTCGAGCGCGCCGCCACCACCGGGCACCGCGGCCGGCTGGCGTTCCTGGAACGGGTCACCTCGCCCGAACCGGTGCTGTCCCCGACGTTGTACGCGCTGGCCCGCCGCGTCGCCGACCACTACGGCGGCACGCTGATGGACGTGCTGCGGCTGGCGATCCCGCCGCGCCACGCCAAGGCCGAATCCGAGCCGGCCGGTGCACCGGTGCGGATCACGCAGGCGCCGCCGACGGAGGCGTGGCAGCGCTACCAGTTCGGCGCATCGTTCACCGACGCCCTCCGCGCCGCCCGCCAGGCACACGCGGTGTGGCAGGCGCTGCCGGGGGAGGACTGGCCGGCGCGGCTGGCCGAACTGGCCGCCCTCGCCGCGGCGAGCGGCCGGGGCGCGCTGCTGGTGGTGCCCGATCACCGCGACCTGACCCGGGTGCACGACGCCTGCGCGCGCGTCGCCGGAGCGGACGCGGTGGTCGCGTTGTCGGCGGACACCGGGCCGGCCGAGCGGTACCGGCGGTGGCTCGCCGTGTCCCGCGGCTGCGTGCCGATCGTCGTCGGGACCCGCGCGGCCATGTTCGCACCGGTCGCCGACCCCGGCCTGTTCGTGGTGTGGGACGACGGCGACGACCTGCACGTCGACCCGCACATGCCCTATCCGCAGGTGCGGGACGTGCTGGCGCTGCGGGCGCACGCGCAGGGCGCGTCGTTCGTGGCCGGCGGGTTCGCCCGGACCGCGGAAGCGCAACTGCTGGTCGAGACGCGCTGGGCGCACCCGGTGATCGGCTCGCGCGACGAGCTGCGCAAGGCCGCCCCGCGCGTGACCCCGGTCGGGGAGGACTTCGACGTGGCGCGGGACGAGGCGGCACGCGTGGCGCGGCTGCCGTCGGTCGCGTTCGAGGCGGCACGGCAGTCCCTGTCCGCCGGGGCGCCGGTACTGGTCCAGGTGCCGCGCCGCGGCTACGTGCCCGCGCTCGCGTGCGCGCAGTGCCGCACGCCCGCCCACTGCCGCCGCTGCGCCGGCCCGCTCGGGCTGCCGGGCGGCGCGGGTGCCGACGTCGCGCACCCGCCGAGCTGCCGGTGGTGCGGCACACCCGAGGCCCATTTCCGGTGCCCGGCGTGCGGTTCGGCCCGGCTGCGGGCGGTGGTGGTCGGCGCGAAGCGGACCGCGGAGGAGCTGGGCCGGGCCTTCCCGGGGACCCCGGTGCGGACCTCCGGCGCCCGGGAGGTGCTGGCGGCCGTTCCCGGCCGCCCCGCCCTGGTGGTCGCGACCCCCGGGGCCGAGCCGGTCGCCGAGGGCGGTTACGGCGCGGCGCTGCTGCTGGACGGGTGGGCGCTGCTCGGGCGGCAGGACCTGCGGGCGGCCGAGGAGACGCTGCGCCGGTGGATGGCCGCCGCCGCCCTGGTGCGCCCCGCCTCCGCCGGGGGCCGGGTGATCGTCGGCGCGGAAGCACCGCTCGCGCCGGTGCAGGCCCTGGTGCGGTGGGACCCGGCCTGGCACGCCGAACGCGAACTGGCCGAGCGGCGCGAGCTGGGTTTCCCGCCGGCCGTGCGGATGGCGAGCGTGGAGGGCACGCCCGAGGCGGTGGCGGCGCTGCTCGAGGAGACCGAACTGCCGTCGTCGGCGGAGATCCTCGGCCCGGTGCCGCTGACCGAGCCCGACGAGGAGGGCCGCTCGGAGCGGGAACGCGCCCTGATCCGCGTGCCGCGTGGCGAGGGCCGCGCCCTCGCGTCCTGTCTGGCCGCCGCGCAGGCCACCCGCGCCGCGCGCAAGGAAACCGCCGCGGTGCGCATCCAGCTCGACCCGCTGGCGCTGATCTGAGCCGTCCGCCCCGCCGGGGTCCGGTTGAGTGAATGACCGAAACCGGGCAGGATGCGGCGAATGCGTACTCTGCGTGTCATCGCGGTTCTCGCCAGTGCTGTTCTGCTCGCCCCTGGTGTCGCCTACGCCGAGCAGGCACCGCCCAGACAACCGGTCGCCACCGGGTTCGGTGGTGCGGTGGCCAGCATCGACCCCGACGCCACCGCGATCGGCACCCAGGTGCTGCGCGAGGGCGGCAACGCGGTCGACGCGGCCGTCGCCACCGCCGCGGCCCTCGGCGTCACCGACCCGTTCTCGGCCGGCATCGGCGGCGGCGGGTTCTTCGTGTACTACGACGCCCGCACGCACCAGGTCCACACCCTCGACGGCCGGGAGACCGCCCCCGCCACCGCCGACGAGAACCTCTTCGTGGAGAACGGGCAGCCGATCCCGTTCGCCGAGGCCGTCACCAGCGGCCTGTCCGTCGGTGTCCCCGGCACGCCGGCCACCTGGCAGGACGCGCTGCGCGAGTGGGGCACCCGGCCGCTGAGCGAGATGCTGCGCCCGGCTGCCCGCCTGGCCCGCGACGGGTTCACGGTGGACGACACCTTCCACACGCAGATCGCGGAGAACGCGGCGCGGTTCGCCGCGTTCCCCAGCACCCGGGAGCTGTACCTGCCGGGCGGCGCACCGCCCGCGGTCGGCAGCCGGTTCACCAACCCCGACCTGGCCACCACCTACGACACCGTGGCCCGCCAGGGCGCCCGCGCCTTCTACCACGGCCCGATCGCCGACGAGATCGCCGCAACCGTCCAGCACCCGCCGGTCGATCCCGCCTCCGGGCTGAACGTCCGGCCGGGCAAGCTGACCGCCGACGACATCGCCGCCTACCGCACGGTCGAGCGCGAGCCCACCCACACCCGCTACCGCGGCCTCGACGTCTACGGCATGCCCGCCCCGTCCTCCGGCGGTCTGACCGTCGGCGAGGCGCTCAACATCCTGGAGAACTTCGACGTCGCCCGGTTCTCCGAGTCCGACTACCTGCACCACTTCCTGGAGGCCAGCCGGTTCGCCTTCGCCGACCGCAACCGCTGGATCGGCGACCCGGCGTTCGTCGACGTCCCGTCCCGGCAGCTGCTCAGCCAGCGCTTCGCGGACAGCCGGGCATGCCTGATCAACCCCGGCCGCGCCGCCACCGGCACGGTGCCCGCCGGCGACCCGCGCCACCCGCAGCCGTGCGCGACGGGCCCCGCGGCGCCCACGCCGTACGAAGGTGAGAACACCACCCACCTGACCGTCGCCGACAAGTGGGGCAACGTCGTCGCCTACACGCTCACCATCGAACAGGAAGGTGGCAGCGGGATCGTGGTGCCCGGCCGCGGCATCCTGCTCAACAACGAACTGACCGACTTCTCCTTCACCCCGGTCACCCCGGGCGTGCCCGACCCGAACCTGCCCGGCCCCGGCAAGCGCCCGCGCTCGTCGATGGCGCCGACGATCATCCTGGAGCACGGCAAGCCGTTGGTGGCGGCCGGTTCGCCCGGCGGGGCGACGATCATCACCACCGTGCTGCAGGTGCTGCTCGGCCGGCTCGACCGCGGTCTGACCCTGGAACAGGCGATCGCCGCGCCGCGCGCCTCGCAGCGCAACTCCGGGCCGGCCCAGGTGGAGCCCGCGTTCCTCGCGCTGCGCGCGGCGTCCGACCTGCGGGCGCGGGGCCAGCAGTTCTCGTCGTCCCCGGCGGAGATCGGGGCCGCCACCGGCGTGGAACGCCTGCCCGACGGCCGGTGGCTGGCCGCCGCCGAGCCGGTGCGCCGGGGCGGGGGAGCGGCCCAGGTCGTACACCCCGCACCCTGACCGCAGCATCCCCGAGCGGCAACCACACCGCCGCAACCGGCCAACACTCAAGCCGGAGCGGCCAACACACCGCAGCAACGGGCCAACACGCGAGCCGGAGCGGCAAACACGCGAGCCGGAGCGGCCAACACGCCGCCGGGACCGGCGAACACGCCGGTGGCGGGCGTGTTTGCCGCTCCGCGCGCCGTGTTTGCCCTTCCGGGCAGCGTGTTGGCTGCTGCGGGTGGTGAGTTGGCCGGCCCGGGCGCCGTCGTCGGCGGTGACGGGCGGGGTGATCCGCCCGGACGGGCCACCCGGGCCGGTCATTAGACTGGGGTCGATGCCGACCCCTCCCACACCCGCCACCGAGGTGCGTTGATGCGCCTCGTCTTCGCCGGTACCCCCGAAGCCGCCGTGCCGTCGCTGCGGGCGCTGCTCGACTCGCCGCGGCACGAGGTCGCCGCGGTCGTCACCCGGCCCGACGCGCCGGCCGGCCGCGGCCGCAAGCTCGTCCGCTCCCCGGTCGGCGCGCTCGCCGACGAGCACGGCATCGAGGTGCTCACCCCGCCCAAGGCGGGCGACCCCGGGTTCCTCGCCCGGCTCGCCGAGCTGGCCCCGGACGCGTGCCCGGTCGTCGCCTACGGTGCGCTGCTGCCGCAGCGGGCGCTGGACATCCCGCGGCACGGCTGGATCAACCTGCACTTCTCGCTGCTGCCCGCGTGGCGCGGTGCCGCGCCGGTGCAGGCCGCGATCCGCGCGGGCGACGAGATCACCGGCGCATCCACCTTCCGCATCGTCAAGGAGCTCGACGCCGGCCCGGTCTTCGGTGTCGTCACCGAGAAGATCGCCGCCGACGACACCGCCGGCGCGCTGCTGGAGCGCCTCGCGATCTCCGGCGCCCGTCTCCTGGCGTCCACTCTGGACGGCATCGAGGACGGTGTGGTCCAGGCGGTGCCGCAGCCCGCGGACGGCGTCACCTACGCCCCGAAGGTCGCCGTCGAGGACGCCCACGTCTCGTTCACCGAGCCGGCCGCCGCCGTGGACCGCCACATCCGTGCGGTCACCCCCGATCCGGGCGCGTGGACCGGGTTCCGCGGCGAACGGCTCAAGCTCGGCCCGGTCACCGTCGTCGACGAGCCGGCCCTCGAACCCGGTGAGCTGCGCGTGGAACGCAAGCGCGTCCTGGCCGGTACGGCCACGAAACCGGTGCGGCTGGGCGAGGTCCAGGCGCAGGGCAAGAAACGCATGGCGGCCACGGACTGGGCCCGCGGCACCCGCATCGAGCAAGGAGAACGGCTGTCATGAACGAGCGCAGGCCCTCGCGGCCGCAGCGCGGACGCCCGGCGCCCCGCAAACCGGGCCCGCGCCGCCCGCCGGCCGAGGACCCGGCGCGCCGCGTCGCGCTGGACGTGCTGCGCGCCGTCCGCCAGCGCGACGCCTACGCCAACCTCGTGCTGCCGGACATGCTGCGCCGGCACCGGTTGTCCGGCCGCGACGCCGCACTGGCCACCGAGCTCGCCTACGGCGCCTCCCGCGCGCAGGGCATGCTGGACGCGATCATCGCCGCGTGCCTCGACCGCCCGCTGGACAAGGTCGACGGCCCGGTGCTGGACTGCCTGCGGCTGGGCGCCTACCAGTTGCTGCGCACCCGCATCCCGGAGCACGCCGCGGTCACCTCGACTGTCGACCTGGCCCGCGCCGACGCCGGGTCGCACGTGGCCGGGTTCGTCAACGCCGTCCTGCGCAAGATCTCCGAGCAGGACGAGGACGCGTGGATGGCGCAGCTGACCCCGGACCGCGAGCAGGACCCGATCGGGCACCTCGCCATGCGCACCGCGCACCCGCGGTGGGTGGCCCGGGCGTTCGCCGAAGCGCTCGGCGACAAGGGCGACGACCTGCAGGCGGCGCTCGAGGCCGACGATGCCCGTCCGGCCGTGCACCTGGCGGCCCGGCCCGGTGAGATCAGCGCGGACGAGCTCGCCGCCGTCACCGGTGGGGACGTTGCGCCGTACTCGCCCTACGGGGTGCACCTGCCCACCGGGGCCGGTGACCCGGGCGACTCCGAGCCGATCCGGGAACGGCTGGCGGTGGTGCAGGACGAGGGCAGCCAGCTGTGCGCGCTCGCTCTCACGCGGGTGCCGCTGGCCGGTTCCGACGAACGCTGGCTCGACCTGTGCGCCGGCCCCGGCGGCAAGGCCGGGCTGCTCGGCGCGCTCGCCGCGACCCAGGGCGCGCACGTCGACGCCGTCGAGCAGGCGCCGCACCGGGCCAGGCTCGTCGAGCAGGCCACCGAGGGCCTGCCGGTCACCGTGCACGTCGCCGACGGGCGTGATTCCGGGCTCGACCCGGGTTTCGACCGGGTCCTGGTCGACGCGCCGTGCAGCGGCCTGGGGGCGCTGCGGCGCCGCCCCGAGGCGCGCTGGCGCCGCAAGCCCTCCGACGTGCCGGACCTGACCCGGTTGCAGGGCGAGCTGCTCACCGCGGCGCTGGACCTCACCCGCTCCGGCGGGGTGGTGGCCTACGTGGTCTGCTCACCGCACCTGGCCGAGACCGAGGGCGTGGTCGGCGAGATCGCCCGCCGCAGCAAGGCCGAGGTGCTCGACGCGCGCGAGTTCTTCCCGGGCGTGCCGCAGCTGGGCGACGGGCCGTACGTGCAGCTGTGGCCGCACCGGCACGGCACGGACGCGATGTTCTGCGCCGTGCTGCGCAAGCCGTGACGGTCCTCGGGCTGGTCGGCAGCGCGTGCGGGGGACTGGACACCAGGTTCCGCGCCGAGCTGGCCGCGCCGGCGGTGGCCCGCGGCTGGCGGCCGGCGATCACCCTGACCCCCACCGCGCACCGCTGGCTGGACGCCGCCGGTGAACTCGACGGGCTGGCGGCGCTGACCGACCTGCCGGTGCGGTCGGTGTCGCGGCTGCCCCGAGAACCGCGCCCGCACCCCGACCCGGCGGTGTTCCTGTTCGCGCCCGCCTCGGCCAACTCGATCGCCAAGCTCGCGCTCGGCATCGCGGACAACCAGGCGCTCACCGTGCTCGGTGACGTGCTCGGCGATCCGGGCGTCACGATCGTCGCCGGCTACCAGGTCCAGGACAGCCGGCTGCGGCATCCGGCGTGGTGCCGCCACCTCGCCGTCCTCGCCGAAGCCGGCGTGCGGGTGGAGCGTCTCGAGTACGGAAAGCCCTGGTCGGCCGTGCTGGACCTGCTCCCGGCGTCCACAGGATGAGTGCGCCCGAAGCGGCGCGGGCGCACGATCTACACTCCGGAACCGTGGCCCACCGACCTCTCATCGCGCCCAGCATCCTGTCCGCCGACTTCGCCCGTCTCGGCGAGGAGATCCGCGCCGTCGCCGGTGGCGGTGACACCCGGGCCGACTGGGTTCACGTCGACGTCATGGACAACCACTTCGTGCCCAACCTGACGCTGGGCCTGCCGGTCGTGCAGTCGCTGCTCAAGACCACCGACATCCCGCTGGACTGCCACCTGATGATCGAGGACCCGGACCGCTGGGCCATCGGGTACGCCGAGGCGGGCGCGCACAACGTCACCGTGCACGTCGAGGCCGCCGCGGACCCGGTCATGCTGGCGAAGAACCTGCGGGCCGCGGGCGCGAAGGCCGGCCTGTCGATCAAACCGGGCACCCCGCTCGAGGACCACCTCGAAACCCTCAAGCACTACGACACCCTGCTGGTCATGTCGGTCGAGCCCGGCTTCGGTGGCCAGTCGTTCATCCCGGACGTGCTGGCCAAGGTCCGCACCGCCCGGCGCCTGGTGGACACCGGTCACCTGAAGCTGCTCGTCGAGATCGACGGCGGGATCAACGCCGACACCATCGAGCAGGCCGCCGAGGCCGGGGTGGACTGTTTCGTCGCCGGCTCCGCCGTCTACGGCGCCGGGGACCCGGGCAAGGCCGTCGCGGCCCTGCGCGAACGCGCCGCGAACGCCGGCGCGGCACACTGACACCGACAAGGAGGCGCGCGCCAGTGTTCACCGGCATCGTGGAGGAGCTCGGCGAGATCATCGCGGTCGAGCAGGTTCCGGGCGCCGCGCGGCTCACCGTGCGCGGGCCCGTGGTGACCTCGGACGCCAAGCACGGCGACTCGATCGCCGTCAGCGGGGTGTGCCTGACCGTCGTCGACGTGTCCGGCGCCGAGTTCACGGTCGACGTGGTGCACGAGACGTTGCAGCGCTCCCGGCTCGCGAAGATCGCGGTCGGTGACCGGGTGAACCTGGAGCGCGCGACCGCGGTCGGCGACCGGCTCGGCGGGCACATCATGCAGGGTCACGTCGACGGCACCGGGGTGTTCCTGTCCCGCGACGCGGTGGGCCTCACCCGGTTCGCGCTGCCCGAGGGGTTGTCCCGTTACATCGTGGAGAAGGGCTCGATCGCGGTCGACGGCATCTCGCTGACCGTGACGAGTGTGACGAACGACGAGTTCTCCGTGGCGCTGATTCCGACCACACTGGAGCTGACCACCCTCGGCCGTGCCGCGCCGGGTGATCTGGTGAACCTCGAGGTCGACGTGCTCGCCAAGTACGTGGAGAAGCTCGCGACGCCCCATCTGCCCGGCCGCACGGAGGACACTGGAGCCGGGGCAGGCTCGAAGGAGGACGCGTGAGCAGCGCAGGGACGCCGTGCGGGGCGGGGGTGCCGGTCGATGCCGCCGGTATCGAGAAGGCGATCGCGGACATCGCCGCCGGCCGGCCGGTGGTCGTCGTCGACGACGAGGACCGCGAGAACGAGGGCGACCTGATCTTCGCCGCCGAGAAGGCGACGCCGGAACTGCTCGCGTTCATGGTGCGCTACACCTCGGGCTACGTCTGCGTGGCGCTCACCGAGGGGGACTGCAACCGGCTGGACCTCCCGCCGATGTACCACACGAACCAGGACCAGCGGGGCACCGCGTACACCGTCACCGTGGACGCGGCCGACGGCATCACCACCGGCATCTCGGCCGCCGACCGGGCGCACACGATCCGGCTGCTGGCCGACCCGAAGTCGCAGGCGAGCGATTTCCGCCGGCCCGGGCACGTGGTGCCGCTGCGGGCCAAGGAGGGCGGCGTGCTGCGCCGCCCCGGGCACACCGAGGCGTCGGTCGACCTCGCTCGCATGGCCGGCCTGCACCCGGCCGGTGTGCTGTGCGAGATCGTCTCCCAGAAGGACGAGGGGGACATGGCGCGGCGGGAAGAGCTGGAGATCTTCGCCGCCGACCACGACCTGCAGATCATCACCATCGCCGACCTGATCGCCTACCGGCGCCGGCACGAGAAGCAGGTCGAGCGGGTCGCCGAGGCGCGCATCCCGCTGGCCGCGGGCGAGTTCCGCGCGGTCGGCTACGACAGCCTGCTCGACGGCATCGAGCACGTCGCGTTCGTCTACGGCGAGATCGGCGACGGCGAGGACATCCTGGTGCGCGTGCACTCCGAATGCCTCACCGGCGACGTGTTCGGCTCGCTGCGCTGCGACTGCGGCCCCCAGCTGGAGGCCGCGTTGCAGATCGTCGCCGACGAGGGCCGCGGCATCGTCCTCTACATCCGCGGGCACGAGGGTCGGGGCATCGGCCTGCTGCACAAGTTGCAGGCGTACCAGCTGCAGGACCTCGGCGCGGACACGGTGGACGCGAACCTGGCGCTCGGCGTGCCGGCGGACGCGCGTGACTACGGCACGGGCGCGCAGATCCTGTGCGACCTGGGGGTGCGGTCGATGCGGCTGCTGACCAACAACCCGGCCAAGCGGATCGGCCTGGAAGGCTACGGCCTGACGATCACCGGCCGCGTGCCGCTGCCGATCTCGCCGAACCCGGAGAACCTGCGCTACCTCCGCACGAAGCGGGACCGGATGGGACACGACCTGTCCAACCTGGAGGAGTTCGACCAGGTCGGCGCCGACCTGGAGGCGCGGAACGGGAACGGTGCGGCACAGTGAGCGATGACGACCGCAGGGAGCGGCAACGGCCATGAGCGGTGAGGGACGTCCGGACGTCGAGCTCGACCTGAGCGAGTGCGAGAACCTGCGGCTGGGGATCGTGGCGACCCGGTGGCACGCGAAGATCACCGGCGCGCTGCTGGAGAACGCGCTGAAGACGGCGCGCGAGGCGAAGCTGAACGAGGAACCGACGGTGGTGCGTGTCGCCGGTGCGATCGAGCTGCCGGTGGTGGCGCAGGCGCTGGCCCGCACGCACGATGCGGTGGTCGCGCTCGGCGTGGTGATCCGCGGCGGCACGCCGCACTTCGAGTACGTGTGCGACGCGGTGACGGCCGGGCTGACCCGGGTCGCGCTGGACGAGGGCACGCCGATCGGCAACGGCGTGCTGACCTGCGACACCGAGCAGCAGGCGCTGGACCGCGCCGGGCTGCCCGGATCGGCGGAGGACAAGGGCCGCGAGGCGACGCAGGCGGCGCTGGACGCGGCGCACGTGCTGCGGTCGCTGCGGCAGCCGTGGACGGATCGGAAGTTCGTGTGAGCGTGGCCGTGGCGAACCAGACCGGGCCGGTGGTGTTCCGGCCGCACCGCGCGACGTGGATGTCGTCGGCCCTGGCCGTCGTGCTCGTCGCGGCCTTCGTGGTGGTGGCGATCCTGCTGCGCAGCTCCAGCACCGGTGTCATCTTCGAGCGCTCCGACCAGGTCGCCATGGTGTTCATCGGCCTGCTCCTGGGCGGGGCGACGATGCTGTTCGCCACCCCGCGGGTGCGGGCGGACGCCGAGGGGGTCTCGGTGCGCAACGTCCTGGTGGGGCGGCGGTTCACCTGGCTGGAGGTCCTGTCGGTCAGCTTCCCGGACGGCGCGTCGTTCGCCCGCCTGGAGCTGCCCGAGGACGAGTACTACGCGATGCTCGCCATCCAGGCAGTGGACCGCGATCGCGCCGTCGACGCGGTGCGCACCCTGCGGCGGCTGCACCAGGCCGCGTGGGCGCAGCGGGACTGAGCGCCGGCGTGTTGGCCGTCCCCGCCGGCGTGTTCGCCGTTCGTGGCGCCGTGTTGGCCGCTTGAGGCAGTGTGTCGGCTGTTCGCGACGCTGAGTTGGCTGCTTGCGACAGCCAACCCAGCGCGTCCGGCGGTGAACACGGTGCCCGGAACGGCAAACACGGTGCCCGGGGCGGTGGACACGGCGCCGGGAGTGTGGCGGGGGCGGGTTATACCGTCAGGTCCACGACCACCGGGGCGTGGTCGGACGTGCCCTTGCCCTTGCGCGCCTCGCGGTCCACGTAGGCGTCGCTGACCGCACCGGTGAACTTCGCCGACCCGTAGACGAGGTCGATCCGCATCCCGTTGTTCTTCGGGAACGCCAGCTGCCGGTAGTCCCAGTAGGTGTAGGGCGTGTCGTACTTCAGCGCGCGCGGCACCACGTCGCTCAGGCCGGCTTCGCGCAGCGCCGCCAGCGCCGCCCGCTCCGCCTCCGTCACGTGCGTCATGCCGTCGAACAGCGTGATGTCCCAGACGTCGTCGTCGGCCGGGGCGATGTTGAAGTCGCCCAGCACCGCGAACGGGCGGTCGGCCGCGGCCTCGGCCGCCACCGTCGCCCGCAGCGCCTCGAGCCACCGCAGTTTGTACGCGTAGTGCGGGTGCGAGGGCTCGCGCCCGTTCGGTACGTACACCGACCACAACCGCACCCCGCCGCACGTCGCGCCGATCGCGCGCGGCTCGGACGCGCCGTCGAACGCCGGCTCGCCGTCCAGCCCGCGCCGGACGTCGGCCAGCCCGACCCGGGACAGGATCGCCACGCCGTTCCACCGGCCGGTCCCGTACGCCGCCACCTCGTAGCCGGCCTGCGCCACCTCGGCCGGGAACGCCTCCGTGGCGCACTTGAGCTCCTGCAGGCACACCACGTCCGGCTGGGCCGTGCCGAGCCAGGACAGCAGCCGCGGCAGCCGCGCGGTGACGGAGTTGACGTTCCAGGTGGCGATGCGCATGATCGGAAGAATCGCATACCGGCAGGGGCCGTCCGCGCCCGGCAGGAGGGGTGTCTCGGACTGTCGGAGGGGAGCCATAGGCTGGAGGCGTGGCTGACCCGTCCACCTACCGTCCCGCGCCGGGGAGCATCCCGGACGAGCCCGGCGTCTACAAGTTCCGCGACGCGAACCGGCGGGTTATCTACGTCGGCAAGGCCAAGAGCCTGCGCAGCCGGCTGAACTCCTACTTCGCCGACCTGTCCGGGCTGCACCCGCGCACGCGGCAGATGGTGACCACCGCGGCCGGCGTGGAGTGGACCGTCGTCTCCACCGAGGTCGAGGCGCTCCAGCTGGAGTACAACTGGATCAAGGAGTTCGACCCGCGGTTCAACGTCCGCTACCGCGACGACAAGTCCTACCCGGTGCTGGCGGTGACGCTGCACGAGGAGTTCCCGCGGTTGCACGTCTACCGCGGCCCGCGCAAGAAGGGCGTGCGTTACTTCGGCCCGTACGCGCACGCGTGGGCGATCCGGGAGACGCTCGACCTGCTGCTGCGCGTGTTCCCGGCCCGGACCTGTTCCACCGGGGTGTTCCGCCGCCACGGCCAGATCGGCCGGCCGTGCCTGCTCGGCTACATCGACAAGTGCTCCGCGCCGTGCGTGGGCAGGGTGAGCGCCGAGGAGCACCGGCAGATCGTGGACGACTTCTGCGATTTCCTCTCCGGCCGCACCGACGCCATGGTGCGCAGGCTGGAGCGGGAGATGGCCGACGCGGCGGAGGCGCTGGAGTTCGAGAAGGCCGCCCGGCTGCGCGACGACATCGGCGCGCTGCGGCGGGCGATGGAGAAGCAGGCCGTGGTGCTCGGCGACGGCACGGACGCCGACCTGGTCGCGTTCGCCCACGACGAGCTGGAGGCCGCCGTCCAGGTCTTCCACGTGCGCGGCGGCCGGGTGCGCGGCCAGCGCGGCTGGGTGATCGACAAGGCCGACGAGATGGGCGTGCCCGAGCTCGTCGAGCAGTTCCTCACCCAGTTCTACGGCGAACAGGTGGAGCTCGCCGATCAGGGCACCGACCTGGGCACGCCGGTGCCGCGCGAGGTGCTGGTGCCGGAGCTGCCCGCCGATCCGGGCGCGATGAGCGAGTGGCTGTCCGGGTTGCGCGGTTCCCGCGTCCAGCTGCGGGTGCCGCAGCGCGGTGACAAGCGCGCGCTGGCCGAGACGGTGCAGCGCAACGCCGAGGAAGCGTTCGCCCAGCACAAGCTGCGCCGCGCGGGTGATCTGACGGCGCGCTCCGCCGCGCTGGCCGAGCTGCAGGAGCACCTCGCGCTGGACAGCGCGCCGCTGCGCATCGAGTGCGTCGACATCAGCCACACGCAGGGCACCGACGTGGTCGCCTCGCTCGTGGTGTTCGAGGACGGTGTGCCGCGCAAGGCCGAGTACCGCCGGTTCGCGTTGCGCGAGGCCGCGACCGAGGGCGACGTCGCCGCCATCGCGGAGGTCGTGCGGCGCCGCTTCGCCCGCTACCAGACCGAGACGCAGGAGGGCCTGGCCGGTGACAAGCCGGGCCTCGACCCGGAGACCGGGCGGCCGCGCAAGTTCGCCTACCCGCCGAACCTGCTCGTGGTCGACGGCGCCGGCCCGCAGGCGACGGCGGCGGCGGACGTGCTCGCGGAGATGGGCATCACCGACATCGCCGTGGTCGGTCTGGCCAAGCGGCTGGAGGAGGTGTGGCTGCCCGGGGATCCGGACCCGGTGATCCTGCCGCGCACCTCCGAGGCCCTGTACCTGTTGCAGCGGGTGCGGGACGAGGCGCACCGGTTCGCGATCGCCTACCACCGGCAGAAGCGGGCCAAGCGCGTGCAGGTGTCCGCTTTGGACGGAGTGCCGGGGCTGGGACAGGCGCGGCGGGCCGCGCTCATCAAGCACTTCGGCTCGGTGAAGCGGCTGAAGGAAGCAGGGGTGGACGAGATCGCGCAGGTGCCTGGCGTGGGGAAGCGCACCGCCGAGGCGATCGTCGCCGCGTTGGCCTCACTTGGGGAGTCGGAGAAGAAGTGACGGGAGAGACGATGGCCGAGGAGCGGGGCACCGGCATGGAGGTGGCCGTGGTGACCGGGCTGTCCGGTGCCGGCCGCAGCACCGCCGCGAAGTGCCTGGAGGATCTGGGCTGGTTCGTGGTGGACAACCTGCCGCCCGAGCTGATCGCGACGATGGTCGAGCTGGGGGCGCAGGCCCGGGGCGCGATCACGAAGGTCGCGGTGGTGATGGACGTCCGCTCGCGCGCGTTCACCGACGACCTGTCGTCGATCATCAAGGACCTCGACGCGCGCGGCTACAAGCCGCGGGTGCTGTTCCTGGAGGCGACCGACGCGGTGCTGGTGCGCCGGTTCGAGCAGGTGCGCCGCGGCCACCCGCTGCAGGGCGACGGGCGGCTCATCGACGGCATCACCGCGGAACGCCAGATGCTCGCGCCGCTGCGCGAGGAGGCCGACCTGGTGCTGGAGACGTCCGCGTTGTCGGTGCACGACCTGCGTGCGAAGATCGAGGACGCGTTCGGCAGCGAGGCGGCCATGCAGACCCGGGTGACCGTGCTGTCGTTCGGCTACAAGTACGGCCTGCCGATGGACGCCGATCTGGTGATGGACGTCCGCTTCCTGCCCAACCCGTTCTGGATCCCGGAGTTGCGCGACCACACCGGCCTGGACGCCGAGGTGCGCAACTACGTGCTGTCGCAGGAGGGCGCCGAGGAGTTCCTGGACCGCTACCACCAGCTGCTGCGCCTGATCGGCGCCGGCTACCGGCGGGAGGGCAAGCGCTATCTGACGCTGGCGGTGGGCTGCACCGGCGGCAAGCACCGCAGTGTGGCGATCTCCGAGGAACTGTCCCGCCTGTTGTCCAATGAGGACGGAATGGCCGTGAAGGTCGTGCACCGGGACCTGGGACGCGAGTGACGCCGGGGTTGCGAGCCGTCGCGCTGGGCGGCGGCCACGGGCTGCACGCGACGCTGACCGCGCTGCGGCGGCTGACCACGGACGTGACCGCGGTGGTCACGGTCGCCGACGACGGCGGCTCGTCCGGGCGGCTGCGCCGGGAGCTGGGCCTGCTGCCGCCCGGGGATCTGCGGCAGGCGCTGGCCGCGCTGACGGTCGCCGAGCAGGGCGAGTCGCTGTGGGCGGAGGTGTTCCAGCACCGCTTCGGCGGCAGTGGCGCGCTGACCGGGCACGCGGTCGGCAACCTGTTGCTGGCCGGGCTGTTCGAGGTGCTGGGCGATCCGGTGGCCGCGCTGGACGAGGCGCGCCGCCTGCTGGGGGTGCCCGGCCGGGTGCTGCCGATGTCGCCCGAGCCGCTGGAGATCGAGGCGGAGGTGTCCGGGCTCGACGACGACGGGTCGCTGCGCCGCATCCGCGGCCAGGTCGCGGTGGCCAGCACACCCGGCCGGGTCGAGCGGATCACGCTGCGCACGCCGGGGCGGCCGGGTGGTGTGCCCGCGGCGTGCGAGGAGGCAGTGCGGGCCGTGCTGGACGCGGAGGCGGTGTTCCTCGGGCCGGGTTCGTGGTTCACCAGCGTGATCCCGCACCTGATGGTGCCGGGCCTGCATGATGCGCTGCTGCGCACCGCCGCGACCAAGATCGTGGTTCTCAACCTCGTACCTCAACCGGGTGAGACGGCGGGGTTCTCGCCCGAGCGGCACTTGGACGTACTCTTCCAGCACGCGCCCGGGTTGCGGGTGGACGCGGTGATCGCCGACCGGGACTCGGTGCCGGCACCGGGCCGCCTGCGGGACGCGGCGGCGGGGCTGGGGGCGAAGACGCTGCTGGCGGATGTGGCGGACCCCGGTCGCGAGGGTGTGCACGATCCGGATGCGCTGGCGAGCTGTGTGCGGGAAGCTCTCGGTCTCAGTGGGACCGCGGGCGGGAAAGGGTAGGGAGGGGCCATGGCGATGACCGCCGCCGTGAAGGACGAGCTCAGCAGGCTGCAGATCACCAAGATCGGGCCGCGCCGGTCGGAAGTCGCATCGATGCTGCGCTTCGCCGGTGGCCTGCACATCGTGGGGGGACGGGTGGTGGTGGAGGCGGAGCTCGACACGGGTTCGGTCGCGCGGCGCCTGCGCAAGGAGATCCACGAGCTGTACGGTCACCACTCGGACGTGCACGTGCTGTCCGCCGGCGGGCTGCGCAAGACGACCCGGTACATCGTCCGGGTGGTTCAGGACGGGGAGAGCCTGGCCCGGCAGACCGGGCTGATCGACCAGCGGGGTCGCCCGGTGCGCGGCCTGCCGGCCGCGGTGGTGTCCGGGGGCATCGCCGATGCGGAGGCCGCCTGGCGGGGCGCGTTCCTGGCGCACGGCTCGTTGACCGAGCCGGGCCGGTCGTCGTCGCTGGAGGTGACCTGTCCCGGCCCGGAGGCGGCACTGGCGCTCGTGGGGGCGGCCCGGCGGATGGGTATCCAGGCGAAGTCGCGCGAGGTCCGGGGCGCCGACCGGGTGGTGGTGCGCGACGGTGACGCGATCGGCGCCCTGCTGACCCGGCTGGGCGCCCACGCGAGCGTGCTGCAGTGGGAGGAGCGGCGCATGCGCCGCGAGGTCCGGGCGACGGCCAACCGCCTGGCAAACTTCGACGACGCCAACCTGCGCCGCTCGGCCCGCGCCGCGGTCGCGGCGGCCGCCCGGGTGGAACGGGCACTCGACATCCTGGCGGACTCGGCGCCGGAACACCTGCTGGCGGCCGGCCGGCTCCGGCTGGAGAACCGGCAGGCCTCGCTGGAGGAACTGGGTCAGCTGGCCGACCCGCCGATGACGAAGGACGCGGTCGCCGGCCGCATCCGGCGGTTGCTGGCCATGGCCGACAAGCGCGCGAAGGAACTGAACATCCCGGACACCGAGAGCGCGGTGACGCCGGACATGCTCGAAGAAAGCGTCTGACTCCGGAACGGGACCCGACCGCGGCCGCACGCGACGCGATCGCGGTCGGTCACCGCGGTTGCTCAGCCGAGCCAGGCGGCCTCCCGCGCCGGACGATCAGCGCCGGCGCGGGAGACCTGGTGGGTGGCCCGTCGGTTCCTGGGCGGGAAACCTCAGGTCAGCAACGATCGCACGGCTGCCGTCGCCACGGTGACCTCGGCCATCGCGGTGTGCGCGGGCGTTCCGCCCGGGCGGTGGCTGAGCACCACCACGATGTACCGGTCGCCATTGCCGACCACGCCGCTGGTGTGCACGTCGACGCCGCCGCGGCCGGCTGCCCAGCCCTGTTTGATCGCCCGCGGCATGCCGGGCAGCGCGTCCGGGATGCCGAAGAACTGGTCCGTGCCGTCGGCCGCCACCCGTTCCGCGTCGCGGAGCGGGTCGAGGATCAGGCGGCGCTGGCCGTCCGGCAGGGCGAGCACCGCCTGGTACACCGTCACCATGTCCGACGCCGACAGCAATGTGTCGCCCCAGCGGCTCGAGTCGGCCGGCGGCTCGGTCGCCGTCAGGCGGAGCGATTGCACGACGCGGCGGACGATGTCCGGTCCGCCGCCCGACTGCCACAGCGCACTGGCGATCGCGTCGTCGCTGGCGGCCAGCATCCGGGCGATCCGCGGGCTCGGCCGCTCGCTGGTCACCTTGCCGCGCTGCACCAGGTCCAGTGCGATGAGCACCTTCACCAGCGAAGCCGACCGGAACCGGACCGCGGGGCCCTCCGCGCGCAGGATCCGGTTCTGCGTGCGGTCGTAGACGAGCACGCTGGTGGCCGACTCGTCGGCGCCCACCGTCATCGAGGAGGTGCTGCCGGTGCCGCGGACCAGGAAGGCGGTCCCCAGGGCGACCGCGATCACGACGACGGCGGTGACGAGGAGGGCGACCGGGCCACGACGGCGTGCCCTCAGCTGCACGGTCGGCGCCGTGTGGACAGACATGCCGATCAGCATCGGGCAGGAATGTCCGGGTCCGATCGCCGCCATGTCATGGATTCGCTACCAAGTCGCGGTAGCTCGTGACCACCCGCCATAATCGCAGCGTGGCGAGTGTGCTGTTGATCGAGGACGACCCGGCCGTCCGGGAAGGACTGTGCCTTGGCCTGCGCCGGCACGGTCACGACGTGGAACCGGCGCCGGACGGGGAACGCGGAATGTCCCTGCTCGCCGCCCGCCGACCGGACCTCGTGCTGCTCGATCTGATGCTGCCCGGGATCGACGGGTTCGAGGTGTGCCGCCGCATCCGCGCGACCGGTCCCGTCCCGATCATCATGCTCACCGCCCGGGGTGACGACATCGACGTGGTGGGCGGCCTCGAAGCCGGGGCCGACGACTACGTGGTCAAACCGGTGCAGCCGCGCGTGCTGGACGCGCGCATCAAAGCCGTGCTGCGCCGCGGCGGCGTGGCCGGTCACGACCGCGAACAGCACGGCGACCTGGTGATCGACCGGGCCGCCTGCGAGGTCACGAAGAAGGGAAACCTGGTCCGCCTGACCCCGACCGAGTTGCGGCTGCTGCTGGAGCTCTCCCGGGTGCCCGGCCGCGTGCTCAGCCGCCAGCAGCTGCTGGAACTGGTGTGGGACCACGACTACCTCGGCGACTCGCGGCTCGTCGACGCCTGTGTGCAGCGGCTGCGCGCGAAGCTGGAGGACCGGCCCGCCGCGCCGGTCTACGTGCGCACCGTGCGCGGGTTCGGCTACCGGTTCGGTCCACTGTGATCAGACGAATCCTGGGGGTGCTGCGGGGAATCCGCGCCCGCCTGGTGCTGATCATCAGCCTCGTCGCGGTGGTCGCGACCGCCGGTGCGACCGGCATCAACTACGTCAGCGCACGGCGCACGGTGCTCGCGGCGGCCCAGGACCGGCTGATGAACCAGCTGCGCCAGGACGTCGACGCCCTCGCCCCCACCGTGCGGATGCCGCCCGACCGGACCACCCTCGACGAGCTCAAAACCGTCATCCGCGGATTGTCCGTCTTCGTCCGCTACCGCGATATCGGCTCGTCCGACTACTCCTCCCCGTCTTCGTTCCCGCTCGGGACTCCGATCCCGCCCGAGCTGGTGTACCGCGTCCACACCGAGGGGCGGTTGGTCTTCCAGCGCATCTCCGACGGCGACATCGGCCCGGCGCTGGTGGTCGGCATGCCCGTGATGACGGTCGGCACGGACTTCCGCCCGGTGCCGTCCGGACTCGAGGTGTACGCCGAGTACCCGCTGTTCCAGGAACAGCGGCAGATCAGCGAGTTCGCGCTCAACGGCTGGCGCACGGCGGCTGTGGTGGTGCCCCTGGCGGTGATCCTCGCGTGGCTGGCCGCGGGTGCGGTGCTCCGGCCGGTCCGGAGCCTGCGCGACGGCGCCCGGGACCTGGCGCACGGACGGCTGTCCACCCGGCTGCCGGAACGCGGCGGCGACGAGCTGGCCGAGCTGGCGCGCACCTTCAACGAGTCCGCCGCGAGCCTGGAACAGTCCGTGGGGGACCTGCGGCGGATGGAGGCCGACGCGCGCCGGTTCGTCGCGGACGTCTCGCACGAGTTGCGCACCCCGCTCGCGGCCATGACCGCCGTGACCGAGGTGCTCGACGAGGAGGGGGCGCGCCTGCCGGGTGACGCCGGCACCGCGGCCCGGCTGATCGGCGAGGAGACCCGCAAACTGACCCGGCTCGTGGACGATCTCATCGAGATCTCCCGCTTCGACAACGGCCGTGCCCGGATGGACCGGCGGGAGGCCGACCTGGGCGAGCTGATCGCGGCGACCTTGCGCACCCGTCAGTGGACGGACCGGGTCGAGGCCGCGCTGCCGGCCGGGATCACCGCCCCGGTGGACGCGCGACGATTCGACGTCATCGTGGCGAACCTGGTCGGCAATGCGCTGCGCCACGGCGCCCCGCCGGTGCGGGTGCGGCTGAGCAGCTCGGGCCCGGCCGCCCTCGTCGAGGTCACCGACCACGGACCGGGCCTGGCCGAGGACGTGCTGCCGCACGTGTTCGACCGGTTCTACAAGGCCGACAGCGCACGGACGAGGTCGGAGGGCAGCGGGCTGGGTTTGTCGATCGCGCACAACAATGCCGCCCTGCACGGGGGCACGCTCGAAGCGGGCAACCGGCCGGATGGTGGGGCGCGGTTCCTGTTGCGACTGCCCCGGGCGGTGGCGTCGTGATGCGGTGGGTCGCGCTGCTGCTCGTGCTGGTGCTCGCCGGGTGCGGCGTCCGGCCGACAGGGCCGGTCGGGGCGGGGCAGGGGCCGATCGGGGTGGCGCCCGGGCCGATCCTGTACTTCCTGCGCGCGGGGGCCACGACACCGGTGCTGCGGCAGACCGGTCATCTGGGCACCGTGCGGGAAGCGGTCGCCCTGCTCCTGGCTGGTCCGACCCCGCAGGAGCGGGGTTTGGACTACTACACCGCCATCGGACCCGCAGTGGCCTCCGCCACGTCCGTCGGGCCGGTGCGGGACGGCGTGGTCACAGTGGACTTCACCATGCCCTTGGAGTACGTCGGGCAAGAGGCGAAGGCCCAGATCGCGTGCACCGTGATCGCGGTGAACGCCCAGCTCGGTGCCAGTGCCCGCAAGCTGCTCGTCCGGTTCCGCAGCGTTCCGGGCGTCACGCAGTTGACCGGCCCGGACGCCGTTCCCGGGGCGGCCGGGCCGTCCGCACAAGAGCCGTACGTCCAGGTTGCGCCCCGGGGCTGCTCGGCCATGCCCAGGTGAGGAGCCGCCGGGGCTCAGGTCGCGTCGTGGAAGACGAGGCCCAGCGTGTGGCGGATGCCGCTGCGGACGGTGCTGACGCCGTGCCGCACCGGTGCCGCCGACCAGCCCCGCGACGAGCGCACCGGGCGGTCCCGCGTGGTGAAGATCAGCGCGTGTCCCTGCGGCAGCACGGTCACCGTGCCGCGGGACTGGGCCCGTGGTCGCTGCTCGACCAGCAGGAACTCGCCGCCGGTGTGGTCGGTGCCGGGTGCGTCGAGGCCGATCACGACCTGCAGCGGGAACACCAGCTCGCCGTAGAGGTCGCGGTGCAGCGCGTTCCAGTCACCGGCCCGGTAGCGCAGCAGGATCGGGGTCGGGCGGGTCTGGCCGGCCCGGTGGCAGCGGTCCAGCCACGTCGCCAGGTCGTCCGGCCAGGGCGCGTCCCAGCCGAGCTTGGCGGCCCAGTCCCGCGCGACCGGCAGCAGGCGCGGGTAGAACGCCTCGCGCAGCCGGGCCACCGGATCCGGCAGCGGGTGGTCGAAGTAGCGGTACTGCCCGGAGCCGAAGCGGAAGCGCGCCATGTCGATCGTGGACCGGAACCGGCCGGGGTCGTCGTACAGCGCCGCCAGCTCGCGGCATTCGGCCGGGCTCAGGATCGGGGGCGTGAGCGCGCAGCCGAGGTCGTTCAGGTCCCGGGTGAGAGCCGGCCAGTCCAGGCCGGCGAGGTCGGTGGTCCGCACGTCCGCGAGTGTGCGCCGGTTCGCGGGCGGGGGCTGGCGGAAATCGGCCGGGGAGCCCGCCGGACGGCGATCCCCGCTGCCGGCGGCGTGGGATCATGACCGGCATGGCGAGCGAAGGACCAACCACGGAGGAGGCCGTGCGCACCGCGTTGCTGCTCCTGCCGCGGCTGGTGGGGCGCGCCAAGAAGATCCCGGTCCCGGAGTCGCTGCGCGGGTTCTCCCTCGCCCCGCGGCACCTGTCGCTGCTGTCCTACCTGCTCTTCGACGGGCCGATGACGGTCAACGAGCTGGCCGCGCGTCTGGAGGTCGCGCCCACCACGGTCAGCCTGATGGTCGGCGACCTCAGCCGCCGCGGCATCCTCACGCGCACCGAGGACGAGCAGGACCGGCGCCGCACCATCGTGAGCATCGCCGCGGCCTACCACGCGGATGTGGAGGGCTGGCTCGCCACCGGCGCACGTGCCTGGCGCACCGCGCTGGAGCCGCTCACGCCCGCACAGCGGCGGATGTTCCTCGACACGCTGCGCGCCTACGAGCGTGAAGTCGAGCAGGAGCGGGGTCCCGGGTAGTCTGGCCCGCTGTGCGTGACTCGGACCTGATCAGCGGGGGGCTGGTGGACGAGGGCCTGGCCCGGCGGCTCAAGGCGCTCGCCTGCACCGCGCCCCTGCACGACCTGGACGCGCGCAAGGCGAAGCTGGACTGGGCCGACGCGACCGTCTACCAGATGGCCGAGATCGCGCTGCACACCATCGACCTGGTCACCATCGCGATGGACTTCGACACGGGCGCCGACCACGACGACGTGGTGCGCCGACTGCAACCGTTCGTCGCTGCGCAGGCCCCGCAGCGCCCCGCCGAGGAGCACCTGCGGGTCGCGCGCTGGGTGCTGGACAACCTGATCAACGTCGGCACCACCGACCGCGGTTTCCGCCGGGTCTACGGCAGCGTGGACGCGCACGGCCGCTACCGGCGCCGCGCGTTCGACTTCAAGCTGCTCGTCGAACTGGCGGCCCCGGACGGTGAGGTGTACCTGCGCGCCAGCGACGAGGCGATCAACGTGCTGGTCGGCGCGCTGGACACGGACGTGGAGTCCGCGCAGATCGCGGCCGAGGTCAAGCTGGAGAACCTGATCAGCCGCGGCCGGCTGGCCGACGCGAAGCTCGCCGCCGAGCAGGCCCGCTACCGCACCGTCCAGTACGGCGAGACGCTGCGGGCCAAGCTCGACGCGACCCGCCGGGATGTGCGTGCGGTGGACTGGGACCGGGAGATGCCGGAGCTGCTGGACTCGGCGCTGACCCACATCGAATCCCGGTTCCGGGCCGAGAACGCGATCCTGCGCAACATCACCGCGGCCCGGGACGAGGCCGAGGACGTCGACCACAAGCGCCGCGCCGCCGAGCTGGTCGACATCGTCAGCGACTGCATCAGCCGCCACACCCGGTTGCAGGCGCGGTTGCAGGCCGCCGGTGCGGTGTTCCGGGCCGAACAGGACCGCCAGCAGTTCTCCGGTCCGCCGCAGCGCGCCACGGTCGACCTGTTCGGCCAGATCCTGGTGCCCGCGCTGGAACTGCCGATCGCCGATGCCGTCGCGCCGCTGGAGAAGTACTTCCACGCCGCGGCCGGGCTGACCGTGCCGACCGTGCCCGCGCTGCCGTCGCTGGTGTCGCTGCTGCTGCGGCCGGCCCCCGAGCGCGACAAGGTGGTGGGCGAGGTGCCCGAGCCGGAGCTCGTCCCGCCCGAGAGCCGCGACCACTACAGTGACGAGCAGTGGCGGCGCGCCGACGAGCTGCTGGACCTGCCCGAGGTGCCGCGGCGGCTGTCCGGCCTGCTGGCCGAGGCGCGCGAGCTCGACCCGCAGCTGCCGCGTCTGGTGGCACTGCGGGCGCTGCACTCCTACAGTCCCGAGGTGGGTGCGGCGATCCGGCAGGGGGACGACCGGGCGCTGCTCGCCGTCGACGACGGCACACCGCTGGCGGACGACGAGTTCGGCGGCGCCGACCTGCTGCTGAGCACGGTCCGGCTGGACCGCGACGTTCTGGACGAAGAGGGGGCGGCATGAGAACTGCGCGCAGGTCCGGATCATCCGGTGCCGTGCGGACCGCGTCCGGCGTGGAGGTGCCGGCATGACGCGTCCGGTCACCACCGGCGACGCGGAGAACGCGGCACGGCTGATCTCGTTCGGCATGCGGCCCAAACACCTGCCCGCGCGCGACGTCGTGTACGCGGACCTGGTCCGCCGCTACGGCGAGGACAGCGCGTTCAAGCAGCTGACCAACTCCGTCGCGGCCGGGCTGGGCCTGATGGTGCTCGGCGTGAGCAGCCAGGCCGGTGCGGTGCTGGCCGCCACCGACGAGTCGGTGTTCGAGGTCAGGATGGACAGCTACGCGCGGCAGAGCAAGATCCGCGAGCGCCGCGACACCGAGAAGGTGCTGCACGGCCTGGTCCACCTGGCCACCGCGGCCCTCGGTTACCCGCGCCCGGACGACCTGGCCAACGACACCTACATCGGCCGGGTCAGCGTCGACCAGGTCGACGGCGTGGTGCGCGAGGCGTGCCGGATCCTCGACGAGCGCGCGGCGAAGGCCGAGGCGAACAACGACCCGCTGTCCGACTCGCCGGAGCTGGAGCAGGCGTGGCGTGCCTACGCCCGCCGTCCCGAGGCCGCGGCCACCAAGGACGGCCGGCTGGCCGCGGACACCACGCGCGGCATGGTGTCGCGCGCGCTGCGGTTCCTGGCCGACCAGGGCTTCCTGGTGCAGGTCAGCGGTGAGCAGGGCGGCACGTACCGGACAACGCCGCGCTACCAGGTGCAGGTGCGGGAGCTGGCCGCGGACAGCGCTTTCGAGGAACTGCTGGCGCTCGGCGTGGTCGCGGTGTCCGACGGCGAGGGCACGCTGCGTCCGTCCGGTTCGGACACTCTGTAGGGGGAGATCGGTGTACGAGCTTTCGCGGGTGCGGCTGCACTCGGTCGGTCCGGCCGGCGCGCGCTACCAGGACGTGCTGCTCGACTTCAGCGGCGCCGGCCCGCTGGTGCAGGCGCCGGCGCAGGACGCGCTGTTCACCGCCGGGATCCACTCGGCCGAGGGTGGCCTGCCGCGGCGGCCGTCGCCGGCGAGCGTGCTGTTCCTGGAGAACGGCGGCGGTAAGTCGGTGCTGATCAAGCTGATCTTCTCGGTCATGCTGCCCGGGCGGCGCCAGGTGGTGGGCACGACCAGCACGCGCGTGCTGGAGAAGTTCGTCCTGGCCAAGGACGTCGCGCACGTCGTGCTGGAGTGGCAGCACACCGAGACCGGGCAGCGGGTGATCACCGGCAAGGTGTCGGAGTGGCGCGGGCACGTGACCTCCGGTGATCCCGCCAACCTGATCGATTCGTGGTACTGCTTCCGGCCCACCGCGTCGCTGGATCTGGAGTCGCTGCCGTTCACCGACGGCGGCCGCCTGCTCACCATGTCCGGGTTCGCCGAGCAGCTGGACCGCGCGCACAAGGCCGAGCCGGAGCTGGAGCTGTTCACCACCCGGCGCCACCACGAGTGGACCGAGCGGCTGGACGGCCTCGGCCTGGACACGGAGCTGTTCCGGTACCAGCGCGCGATGAACGCCGGCGAGGGTGAGGCGGCCGATGCGTTCGCCTTCACCTCCGACGAGGCGTTCGTGGAGTTCCTGCTGCGCGCGGTGATCCCCGAGGACGATCCGAAGGACCTCGCCGAGGTGGTGCAGACCTACGCGCACAACCTCGGCCGCCGCGGTGAGCTGATGAGCGAGCGCGAGTTCGTCGCCGGGGCGCTGGAGCTGCTCACCCCGCTCACCGAGGAGGAGTCGCTGGCCGCGGCCTCCCGCAAACTGGCTGCCCTCGCCCGCGAGGAGGCCTGCGAGCTGGCCGGTTCCGTCGTCGCCCGGCACCGGCTGGAGGCCGGGCGCCTCGACGGACTTCGGTCCTTTGTAGACGATGCCAGGGACGCGGAGAAGCTCGCCGAGGGCGACCACCGGCGCCGCGGCGCCGTCGTGACCGAGCTGCGCCGGGTCGTCGCGGAACTGCGGCTGGCCGCCGCCACCGCCGAGAAGGCCCGGCTCGACGAACAGCTGCGGCACGCCCGCGAGACGGCGGCCGCCTGGCGCGAGACCGGCACGGTGCTGGCACACGTCAACGCAGCCCGCAGGGCCGCCGACATCCGCGAGCTCGTCGGTGACCGTGAGCAGAGCGCGAAACCGGCTCTGGAGGCCAAGAACGCGGCGGCCACGGCACTGGCCCGCGGACTGCTCGCGCTGGCCCGGGAGGCCGGCGAACAGGCCGAGGCCGCCGAAGCGCGTGCCGTGGCCGCGCGGACCGGCGCCGCGGCCGCGCAGGACCAGCGGGACGAGGCCACCGCCACCGCCGCCGCGCACCGCGCCGAACTGGGCCAGCTGACCCGCCGCGTCGAGGAGGTGCGCGCGCGGGTGCAGCAGGCCGTCCGGGACGGGCTGCTCACCGATGGCACCCAGGTCGCCGCTGCCGCGCAGGAGGCCCGCACGCGCGGGGAGCAGGCCGTGGCGGAGCTGGCCGCGCGGGAGAGCGAACTGGAGGGTGTGGCCGAGGACCACGCCCAGGCCCAGCTCGCGCTGCACGCCGCGCAGCAGCGAGCCGCCGCCGCGCAGGCCCGCGCCGCACACGCGGCCGAGGAGCTGGCCAAGGCGCAGCGCCGCACCGGCAACCTCGCCGCGCACCCGCGGCTGCTGGAACTGCTCGGCGGTGACACCGTCCAGCTGGAGACCGACACCCCCGCGCTGCTGACCCGGTTGCGGGAGGCGCGGACAGCCGCGGAACGCGAGCAGACCGCGCTGCGCATGGCGGAGTCGGCCGACGAACGCGCGCTGGCCGCGCTCGGCTCCGGTGGGCTGCTGCCGGCGCCGCCGGAGGTCCAGTCCGCTTTGGACGTCCTGGAGGCGGCGGGCATCACCGCGTGGTCCGGGTGGCGGTATCTGTCCACCATGGACAGCGCAGGGCGGGAGCGGGTGCTGCGGGACCTGCCGCACCTGCTCGGCGGGGTACTGGTGAACGACCCGGCGCACCTGGACCGCGCCCGCCAGGTGCTCGCCGGTGCCAACCTGCTGCCGAGCGTGGTGCTGCCGGTCGGCACCACCGAGGCGGTGCGCGCCGGCGGCGCGGCGCCGGGTGTGGCGTTCCTGGTCCCGCCCAACCCCGCGATGTACGACGAGGAAGCCGCCGACACCGAGCGGCAGGCGATCGCCGCCCGGCACGCCCGCCGGCAGAAGCAGCTCGACGCGCTGGCGAGCGCCATCGGCGACGACGCGGCACTGGAGTGGAAGCTCACCACCTGGCGCGAGGACTACCCGCCCGGCGCGCTCGCCACGCTCGCCGAGGAGGCCGAAGCCGCGGCGACCGAGCAGACCGAGGCCGCGGCCGCCATCGCTGCGCAGGAACGCGCCCTGGCCGATCTGGGTGCGCGGCGGAACCGGTTGCGGGAGGCGATCCCAGCGTTGCGCGCCGGTGCCCGCACGAGCGAGGAGCGCGCCCGCAAGCTCAGTGAGCTGGCCGAGCGGGTCGCGTCGATTCCGCAGTGGACCGAGGCGGCCGGGCACGCGCAGGAGGTCGTCGCCCGCGCGGAGGCCGAGGCCGAACAGGCCGCGGCCCGCGCGGCGCGGCTGCGCGAGGAGGCCGCCGAGGAGCAGCGCACCGCGGACGGCCACCGCCGCACCGTGACCCAGGCGCGGGCCGAGCTGGCCGAGGTGCCCGGCGGGGGATCGGTGTCCGAGGACGAACCGGTGCCCGCCGAGCCGGTCGACGTGCTGCGCCGGACGTTCGCCGCGGCCGGCGACGCCTACGCCCGGGTCGAGGTCGGCAGCGACCTGCGGGCCGAACTGGACCAGGCCGAAAGCGCGGAGTCCGCCGCGCGGGCGGCGCTGGAGGCCGTGGACGCTGCGGTGCGGGAGCGCGCCGCGCGCCTGCTGGAAACGCCGGACGGCTCGAACGCCGCGACCAGGGCCGCGGCCCTGGCCCGCGCCGGGCGGGCCGTGTCGGCGCTGGAGGCCGAGCACGGCGAGGCGATCGGGCTCGTCGCGACCTGCAAGGCCGAGCTGGAGCAGCTGCCGAGGCAGAACGCGGTGCTGGAGACCCGGCCGCGCGACGTCGAGCACGGCCGTGCGCTGATCGACGACGCCGCGGAGGAGGTGTCGGCCGCCGCCCGGGCGCTGGAGGAGGCGCAGGCGCGGCGCGCGGAGGCCGAGCGTGCGCTGGCGGCGGCCACCGCGTCGGCCGCCGGGTTCGAGATGCTCGCCGGGTCGATGGCGCACCTGGTTCCCGGCGGTGAGCCGGACGGGGCGGTGAGCGTGTTCGACGGCGATGTGGAGGCCGCGCAAGCCCGCTACCGCAAGCTGAACACGACTCTGACCGACGCCGAGGCCGCGGTGGAGGGCGCCGAGAAGCGGGTGCGCGCGGCGGCGGACGCGCTCGCCCAGTACGCGACGGACAAGCGGTTCGAGAAGCTGACCAGCCCGGTGCGGCAGCAGATCGTGTCGGTGCGCCGGGACGACCTGCCGGCGCACGCGCGGGAGTGGGCGGCCGCGCTGAAGCCGCGGCTGCGGACGCTGACCGACGACCTGGCGCAGATCGACCGGCACCGGTCCGGGATCGTCGCCCGGCTGCAGGGGATGGTCGAGGGTGCGCTGCGGATGCTGCGCTCGGCGCAGCGGCTGTCGCGGCTGCCGGAGGGACTCGGCGGCTGGTCCGGCCAGGAGTTCCTGCGGATCCGGTTCGGCGACCCGGAGGAGCCGCAGCTGTCCGAGGCGCTCGGCCAGGTCGTGGACGAGGCCGCGACCGGGAAGACCGGCGACGGGCGCGACGTCAAACGGGACGGCATGTCGCTGGTGCTGCGGGGGGTGCGGGCGGCGGTGCCCAAGGGGTTCCGGGTGGACATCCTGAAGCCGGACTCGGTGCTGCGCACCGAACGCCAGCGGGTGTCGGAGATCCGGGACGTCTTCTCCGGCGGGCAGCAGCTCACCGCGGCGATCATCCTGTACTGCACGCTGGCCGCGCTGCGGGCGAACAACCGTGGCCGGGTCCGCAACCGGCACTCCGGGGTGCTGTTCCTGGACAACCCGATCGGCCGCGCGTCGGCCGGGTACCTGCTGGAGCTCCAGCGTGTGGTCGCCGAGGCGCTGGGTGTGCAGCTGATCTACACCACGGGCCTGTTCGACGCCGGAGCGCTGTCGGAGTTCCCGCTGATCGTCCGCCTGCGCAACGACGCCGACCTGCGGGCCGGCCGCAAGTACCTGTCGGTCGACGCGACGATCCGCAACCACCTCGACGACCTCGGGGAACCGGACGGCACCGCCCGCATCTCGGCGACCCGGCTGTTCGCCAGGCCGGGGGAGCAGGCGAGCGCCTGAGGCGGCCGCCCCGTTCCCCGGGTGGTCAGCCGCGGATCGCGGCCTGGTACGCGGCCAGTTCGCCGGCGTCGTCGATGCTGCCGTGGTGGTGGAACTGCGCCCAGCGGCCGTCCGCGTAGCGGAAGTACCGGCTGGTGCGGATCCGCAGCGGCACCTCACGGCCGTCGACGACGTACGAGCCGGTCTCCCGCCCGGCGAACAGCGCGTGGCCCTCGCCGGCGTACTCCACGATGTCGCCGAACGTCACCGTCACCAGCGCCGGGCCGTGGAACACCTTGTCGTACAGGGCGGTGATCTCCGGGCCGCCGCGCAGGATGCCGCCCAGCGGGTTGTTCAGCTGGGCCAGCGGATCGCCGGTCCACACCTGCGCGAACACGTCCGAATCGCGCTGGTTGAAGGCGAAGTAGAAGGTTTCCAGCGCGGCCAGCGCGCCTTCGATGCCGGGCGCGGTGGCCGCGTCCAGCCGGTTGCGCGAGTCCGGGCCGAAGGTGGCCGCGAGGCGTCGGGTCATGTCCGCTCCTGCCGTCTAGAGTGTTCGATGGAGGTCGATCACATGAGTGTACGACAAGATTCGAACACCGCGCGGGCGCGCGGGCTGACCCACGCCGATCCGAAAGACGTGTCCCTGCAGGACGCCCTGACCGCCGTCGCCGACCCGGTGCGCCGGGCCATCCTGCGCGAGCTGGCCGGGGTGCCGGACTGGACCAAGACGTGCGGCACCTTCGACCTGCCGGTCACCAAGGCCACCCGCAGCCACCACTTCGCGGTCCTGCGCGCGGCCGGCCTGATCGAACAACGCGACGCCGGCCCCCGGCGGCTCAACAGGCTGCGCCGCGCCGAGTTCGACGACGCCTTCCCCGGCCTGCTGGAGCTGGTGCTGACTAGTCCCGCCGACCGTTGAGCGCCAGCCCCGCGCCGAGCCCGATCATCACCAGCCCGCCGGTGCCGCCGACCAGTTCGAGCCGCCGCGGCGAGCGGGCGAACCACGCCCGCGCGGCGCCCGCGACCAGCGCCCACCCGCTGTCCGACACCAGCGCGACGACCGGCAGCGCGATCCCCAGCACCAGGATCTGCACCACCACCCCGCCGGCCGGGTAGTCGACGAACTGCGGCAGCACGGCCGCCAGGAACACGATCGACTTCGGGTTGGCGAAGCCCACCACGAACCCGTCGCGCAGCACCGCTGCCGTGCGGCCGGCGGTGGCCGGCACCGCGCCGGTGAGCGCCTCCGACAGCTTCCGGCGGTGCCGGATCGCCTGCACACCCAGGTAGACCAGGTAGGCCGCGCCGGCCAGCTTGATCACGGTGAACACGGTTGCCGAGGTCCGCACGAGCGCGCCCATCCCGAACGCCACCGCCACGACCTGGGTGTACACCCCTGCCGCGTTGCCGGCGACGGTCAGCAACGCGTCCCGGCGGCCCGCGGACAGCGCCCGGCTCACGGTGAACAGCACGCTCGGCCCGGGGACGATCACCATGACGAACACCAGCGCGGCGAAGGCGGCGAAGTGGCTCGGAGACACCATCTCCGGAGCATATCGGCACGTTCGCGCGGGTGACGAATGTTTATCCGCGGCGGATCGGGCCAATCCCCGGACGGTGACCGGATACCCGCCCAGTGTCCCGACCGAGCCCGACTACGGCCGGCTGTGGGCCGGCGGGGTGGCGACCGCGGTCGTCGCCGCGCTGGCGGCCGTCGTCGGCCTGCTGATCGCCCGCGGTCTGTTCGACGTCGCCGTCCTGGCCCCGAAGGGCAACGGCATCTGGGGCAACGCCAACACGCTCACCTACGCCCTGTGCGCGGCCGTCGCGGCGCTGCTGGCGACCGGGCTGATGCACCTGCTCAGCCTCGCCACCTCGGCGCCGGGGCAGTTCTTCACCTGGATCATGGTGCTGATCACCGCGATCGCGATCGTGCTGCCGCTGACGCTCACGGTGAAGACCGACGCCAAGGTCGCGACGGCGCTGATCAACCTCGCCATCGGGGCGGTGATCACCACGCTGGTGAGCACGGTGGCCGCCACCGCGCGCCGCCGTCGCCGCGACCGCGATGCGCCGGCGCCCACCGTCAAGTGGGACAACGGTCCGCACTACTACTCCTGAAAAGTGTCGGACCCCGGTGGTAGAACCACCGGGTGAGCAGGAAGCTGGGGAACGACCAGCGCCGGGCCCGGCTGGTGACCCGGCACCACCTCGCCGTGCCCGCGGACGGCCCGGAGCAGGTCGCCGAGAGTCTCGTCGCGCTGCACGCCACCGACCCGGCCACCGTGCACCTGTCGGTGCTCGCCCGCTGCGCGGCCGGCACGGCCGACGTGGAACGCGCCCTCTACGACGACCGCACGCTGGTGCGGATGCTCGGCATGCGGCGCACCATGTTCGTCGTCCCCGCCGCGCTCGTGCCGGTCGTGCAGGCCGCGTGCGCCGACGACATCGCCGTCCGGGAGCGCAAGCGGCTGGTCCAGCACCTGGCCACCGCCGATGTCGACGGCGACCCCGGCACCTGGCTCGCCGGGGTCGAGGAGGGCACCTACACCGCGCTGCGGGCCCGCGAGCCGGCGTTCGCCCAGCACATCGCCGACGGCGAGCCGCGGCTGCGCACCGAGATCGTGATGGCCGCCGGCAAGCCGTACGAGTCACGCGGCTACGTCACCAACCGGGTGCTGTTCCTGCTCGCCGCCGCCGGACGCATCGTGCGCGGCCGTCCGCGCGGCAGCTGGTTGTCCACCCAGTACGCCTGGTCCACCGCGGAGACCTGGCTGCCCGGGCTCGCACCGGTGGACGCCGGCACCGCCCGCGCCGAACTGGCCCGCCGCTGGCTGCGCGCCTTCGGCCCGGCGCCGGTCGCCGACCTCAAGTGGTGGACCGGCTGGAGCGCCGGCCAGGTGAAGAAGACGCTCACCGCGATCGGCCCGGTGGAGGTCGACCTGGACGGCGGTCCCGGCATCGCACTGCCCGGCGACGACGAACCGGTTCCCCGGCCGGAGCCGTCCGCGGCGTTGCTGCCCGCACTGGACCCCACCCCGATGGGCTGGCAGGAGCGCGGCTGGTTCCTGGGCGATCACCAGCCGCTGCTGTTCGACCGCACCGGCAACATCGGCCCGACGGTGTGGTGGGACGGCCGGGTGGTCGGCGGTTGGGCGCAGCGGCCGGACGGCGAGATCGCGATTCGTCTGCTGGCCGACATCGGCGCCGACGGAACCGCGGCCGTGCACGCGGCGGCCGCCCGGTTGCACGGCCGCCTCGGCGGTGCGGTGGTCATACCGAAGTTCCGCACTCCCGTCGAGCGAGATCTCTCATCTTGATCGTCCTCTTGATCGATTCCCCACGGTGGTGGACATCTCGCTAGGGTGTTCGGGTAGACGCAGGCCAGCACCGATAGGGTTGGCCTCGAGCCCGAAGATGTGTGCCCGGTTCCCGCGGGAGCCGGGACGAACCCGAGGAGAGAGCAGCAGTGACGGTTCGCGTAGGTGTGAACGGCTTCGGTCGGATCGGCCGCAACTTCTTCCGCGCCGTGCAGGCCGCGGGTCACGACATCGAGGTGGTCGCGTTCAACGACCTCGGTGACGTCGCCACCATGGCGCAGCTGCTCAAGTACGACAGCGTCCTGGGCCGCTACCCCGAGGAGGTCACGGTCGGCGACGACGGCATCGTCGTGGGCGGCAAGACCATCAAGGCCCTCGCCGAGCGCGACCCGGCCAACCTGCCCTGGGGCGACCTGGGCGTGGACGTCGTGGTCGAGTCCACCGGCTTCTTCACCAACGCCGACGCGGCGAAGGCCCACATCGCGGGTGGCGCCAAGAAGGTCATCATCTCGGCCCCGGCCAAGGGCGAGGACCTGACGGTCGTGCTGGGCGTGAACGACAACCTCTACGACGGCTCGCAGACGATCATCTCCAACGCGTCCTGCACCACCAACTGCCTCGGCCCGCTCGCCAAGGTCCTGCACGAGGCCTTCGGCATCGAAAAGGGCCTGATGACCACCATCCACGCCTACACGCAGGACCAGAACCTGCAGGACGGCCCGCACAAGGACCCGCGCCGCGCCCGCGCCGCCGCGCTGAACGTCGTGCCGACCTCCACCGGCGCCGCCAAGGCCATCGGCCTCGTCCTGCCCGAGCTCAACGGCAAGCTGGACGGCTACTCGCTGCGGGTGCCCGTGCCCACCGGCTCGATCACCGACCTCACCGTCGACCTGGCGAAGAAGGCCTCCGTCGAGGAGATCAACGCCGCCTACCGCGAGGCCGCCGAGGGCTCGCTGGCCGGCATCCTGCGTTACAGCGAGGACCCGATCGTCTCCAGCGACATCGTCAACGACCCGGCGTCCTGCATCTTCGACGCGCCGCTGACCAAGGTCATCGACAACCAGGTCAAGGTGTTCGGCTGGTACGACAACGAGTGGGGCTACTCCAACCGCCTCGCGGACCTGGTCAAGCTCGTCGGCTCGAAGCTCTCCTGAGGCCATGGCTGTCAAGACTCTCGAAGACCTGCTGGCCGAGGGTGTCTCCGGGCGGCGCGTTCTGGTCCGGTCGGACCTGAACGTGCCGCTCGACGGCTCGACCATCACCGACGACGGCCGGGTGCGGGCCGCGCTGCCCACCATCCGCCGCCTGTCCGAGGCCGGCGCGAAGGTGATCGTGGCGGCCCACCTCGGCCGCCCGAAGGGCACGCCGGAGGCCAAGTACTCGCTGCGGCCGGTCGCCGACCGGCTCGGCGAGCTGCTCGGAGCCGAGGTCCGGCTGGCCGGTGACGTCGTCGGCGAGCAGGCCCGCGCGGTCGTCGCCGGCCTGTCCGACGGCCAGGTGGCCCTGCTGGAGAACGTGCGGTTCGACCCGCGCGAGACCAGCAAGGTCGACGACGAGCGGGCCGGGCTGGCCCGCGACCTGGCGGCCCTGACCGGAGAAGGCGGCGCGTTCGTCTCCGACGGCTTCGGCGTGGTGCACCGCAAGCAGGCCTCGGTCTACGACGTGGCGCGCGCGCTGCCCGCCTACGCCGGTGGCCTGGTGCTCGCCGAGCTGGAGGTGCTGAGCAAGCTGACCGGTGACCCGCAGCGGCCCTACGTGGTCGTGCTCGGCGGGTCGAAGGTGTCGGACAAGCTCGCGGTCATCGAGGCGCTGCTGCCGAAGGTCGACCGCCTCCTGATCGGTGGCGGCATGGCCTTCACGTTCCTCGCCGCGCAGGGCCACGGCGTCGGCTCCTCGCTGCTGGAGCAGGACTACGTGGACACCGCGCGCACGCTGCTGGCCGAGCACGCCGACAAGATCGTGGTGCCCTCCGACGTCGTGGTGGCGGACCGGTTCGCGGCCGACGCGGCCACCGACACCGTCGCGGCCGAGAAGATCCCGGACGGCTGGATGGGCCTGGACATCGGCCCGGCCACCACCGAGCGCTTCGCGGCCGAGGTCGCGGCGGCGAGGACGGTGTTCTGGAACGGCCCGGCCGGCGTGTTCGAGATGGCGCCGTTCGCGGCGGGCACCAGGGGTGTCGCCGAGGCGATCGCCGGGTCCGGCGCGTTCAGCGTGGTCGGTGGCGGGGATTCGGCGGCTGCGGTCCGCGTGCTGGGCCTGCCGGAGGAGAAGTTCTCGCACATCTCCACCGGCGGTGGCGCTTCCCTGGAGTACCTCGAGGGAAAGGAGCTGCCGGGCGTGGCGGTACTGGAGGGTGGTGCCTGATGGCGCGCAAGCCGTTCATCGCCGGCAACTGGAAGATGAACCTCAACCACCTCGAGGCCATCGCCCTGGTGCAGAAGATCGCCTTCTCGCTGCCGGAGAAGTACTACGCGAAGGTGGACGTCGCGGTCCTGCCGCCGTTCACCGACATCCGCAGCATCCAGACCCTCATCGACGGGGACAAGCTGCTGCTGACCCACGGCGCGCAGGACCTGTCGCCGCACGACTCCGGTGCCTACACCGGCGACGTGTCCGGGCCGATGCTCGCCAAGCTGGGGTGCTCCTTCGTGACGGTCGGGCACTCCGAGCGCCGCGAGTACCACCACGAGGACGACGACGTGGTGAACAAGAAGGTCCGCGCCGCGATCAAGCACGGCATCAAGCCGATCCTGTGCGTGGGGGAGAAGCTCGACGTGCGCGAGGGCGGCGGGCACGTCGAGCACTGCGTCGGGCAGCTGCTCGCCGGGCTCAAGGGGCTCACGGCCGAGCAGGTCAAGGACAACGTCGTGGTCGCCTACGAGCCGGTGTGGGCCATCGGCACCGGCAAGGTCGCGACCCCGGCCGACGCCGAGGAGGTCTGCAAGGCGCTGCGCGGTGCCCTGGTGGACAAGTACGGCGCCGAGGTGGCCGACGAGGTCCGGGTGCTCTACGGCGGTTCGGTGAAGTCGGGCAACATCGCCGAGCTGATCGCGTGCGACAACATCGACGGTGCGCTGGTCGGCGGGGCGAGCCTGCAGGCCGACGAGTTCACCAAGCTGTGCGCCCTCGCTGCCGGCGGCCCGCTGCCGTAACGGGGCGGTCGGCGAGTAGTCTGGCAACCTCAGACCGTCACACGATCAGGCAACCCCCGAAGACCAGAGGATGAGATGAAGCTGTTCCTGCAAATCCTGCTGATCGCGTCCAGCGTGCTGCTCGTGATCGCCGTGCTGCTGCACCGCGGGCGCGGTGGCGGGTTGTCCTCGCTGTTCGGGGGTGGCATGCAGTCCAGCCTCTCCGGGTCGAGCGTGGCCGAGAAGAACCTCGACCGCATCACGCTGCTGCTCGGTGCCATCTGGCTGATCAGCATCGTGGGCCTGGGGCTGCTGCTGAAGGTGTGACGGACTGAAACGCACGGGCGTGCCTATGGGGGGTGCGCCGCCTATCACACTGTGAGGATTCATGGTTGGCGGTAACGCAATCAGGGGCACCAGGGTCGGTGCCGGTCCGTCCGGTGAGTCGGAGCGCGGTGAGGCCGCTCCCCGCCGCCGGGTGTCGTACTGGTGTGCCAACGGGCACGAGTCCCAGCCGTCGTTCGCGGTCGAGGCGGAGATCCCGGCGGAGTGGGACTGCCCGCGGTGCGGGCTGCCCGCCGGTCAGGACGAGAAGAACCCGCCGGCAGCGCCGCGGACCGAGCCGTACAAGACCCACCTGGCGTACGTGAAGGAACGGCGCAGCGACGCCGACGGTGAGGCCATCCTCGCCGAGGCGCTCGAGCGGCTGCGTCAGCGCCGTCAGATCTGAGGAATCGCGGACACCACGGACGGACCCGTCCCGCCGGCGCGCACCGGCGGAACGGGTCCGTTCCGCATTTCCGGGGTCCCGCCGGCAGCGCTCGCGGGCGTCGGTGGTCAGGCCCCGAGCGGGTAGCGGGCGCGGATCCGGAAACCACCGTCCTCGGTGGCGCACATCTCCAGGCTGCCGCCGAGCAGCCGGGCCCGTTCGGCGAGCCCGGTAAGCCCGTACCCGCCCGACGGGAGCGCGGGCGGTTCCCGCCGGGGCCGCTCGTTGCGGATCTCCACGTTCAACGCGCCGTCCCCGCCGCGGACGACTACCGTCGCGGGCGCACCGGGCGCGTGCTTGCACACGTTCGTCAGCGCCTCCTGCACCGTCCGGTAGGCCGCCGCCGACACCTTCGGCGGCACCTGCTCGGGCACCGCGTCCATGGTCAGCCGCACGGCGAGGTCGCAGTTGTGCACCAGGCGGCCGAGCTCACCGATGCCGGGGTGCGGGCCGTCGCCCTCGCCGCCGGAGCGCAGAACCCCGACCAGTGACCGGAGCTCCTCCAGGGTGCGGGTGGACAGCTGCCGGATGATCTCCGCGGTCTGCCGCGCGGACGGCGGGTCCTGGGCGGTGAGCGCCCCGGCCTGCATGGCGATGAGCGTGATGTCGTGGGACACCACGTCGTGCATCTCCCGGGCGAGGCGGGCCCGTTCCTCCGCACGCACGGCATCGGCGGCGAGCCGGCGTTCCCGGTCGCGGCTCGCGGTCAGCTCGCCCAGCCTCCGGGCCAGCTGCGCGCGAGCCCCGGCGAGCAGGCCGATCGCGATCGGCATGCCCGCGACGAGCACGCCGTAGATGCCGTCGAGCACGTGTTCACGCCAGCCCAGCTGGGCGAAGTCGCCGGGCGGCCACCGCACGAACCGGCACGCCCACACCAGCACCGCGCCGGCCCACACCTGCCAGTGCCTCTGCTTGCGGGTGGCCAGCGCGCCCAGCGCGATCATCGCCGCCAGCTGGGACCAGCCGGCGAGGAAGCCGGGCACAGTCAGCAGCACCGCGCCGAAGGGCAGCCGGCGGCGCGCGGCCAGTGCGAGGCAGGCCAGCGCGGACAGCGGGATCGAGTAGGGCGGTGCCTCCGCCGGGATGACGAGCCAGACGTCGAGCGCGGCGACGAGGATCGCGGTGACATCGACCGCGAGCGGCACCCACCCGGACCGGCGGGCGCCGGCCGGGCGGCGGTGTGCCCGGCCGGCGGCCCCCGCGCCCGGGCCGCCGACCGAAATCCCGATGGACAGTCCCTCGGAGCTCATGGTTGCGACCTCACTCGTCTCGTGGACTGTCTAGGAGAGTCCCCAGCCGTCCGAGCGGGACGCGGGCCGCCGCAACAATGTGCGGATGCTAACGAGAACGCGGGGCGGGCCGTGAATCGCCGTCGCGTCACCAGCACGAGAAAGGCCCGCCGGCAGTACCGGCGGGCCTTGTCCCGGTGGACTCAGGCCGTGGGTGGCTGGTAGACGTGCGACAGCTTGCTCGCCGCCGTCCGGTCGAGCAGCCACAACGTGCGCCGCCGGCCCTGGGCACCGGCCACGGGCAGCTGGACCTCGCCCGCGCCGGACAGGGCCAGCGCCACCGCGTCCGCCTTCGCCTCGCCCGTGGTCATCAGCCATACGTCGTGCGCGCGGCGGATCGCGGGCAGGGTCAGCGACACCCGCGTCGGCGGCGGCTTCGGGCAGTTGCGCACCGCCACGACGCTGCGCTCCGTCTCGTACACCGCCGGCGACTCCGGGAACACCGACGCGGTGTGCCCCTCGCCGCCGAGGCCGAGCAGGCAGATGTCGAACGACGGCACGTCGCCGTGGTCCTCCGGCTGCGCGTTGTCCGCCAGCACGCGCGCGTAGGCGGCCGCGGCCGCGTCCACGTCGTCCCCGAACTCGCCGTCGGAGGGCGCCATCGCGTGCACGCGCTCCGGGTCGACCGGCACGTGGTCCAGCAGCGCCGCACGCGCCTGCTTCTCGTTGCGCTCGTCGTCGTCCGCGGGCACGAACCGCTCGTCGCCCCAGTAGATGTCGAGCCGGGACCAGTCCACCGCGTCCCGGGCGGGGGAGCGGCGCAACTGCTCCAGCACCGCGATCCCGGTACCGCCGCCGGTCAGCACCAGCGACGCCGAACCCTTCGCGCTCTGCAGGTCCACCAGGCGCGTCACGAGCCGGGCCGCCGCCGCGGCCGCGAGCAGCTCGCCGCTCGCGTACACCACGACCTCCGCCATCAGGCGCTCGCCTTCGACTGCGCCGGCTTCACCGACTGCGCCGGTTTCTTCGCGGCGGGCTTCTTCCTGGCGGCGCCCGCCGACCCCGCGGACAACTTGTCCAGGCCCTGCAACGCCGCCTCGAACACCTCGTCCGGGTCGAGCCGCCGCAGTTCCTCGATCAGGCAGTCCTTGGTGTTGCGCCGGTGCAGCGCGATCCGCCGGGTGGGCTGGTCCGGCTGCATGAGCGTGCCGACCTTGCCGTCCGGCCGGTGCAGGGCGATCGCGCCCGACCGGCGCTCCATCTCCACGGACACGATGCCCTGCGCGGTGGTCGTCTTGACCCGGCGCACCGGCACCTTCAGGTACTCGGCCAGCCACCCCGCCAGCAGCTCGGTGGACGGCGAATCCGCCTCGCCGGTGACCGTCGCGCCGGTGATCTTCTCGTACGGCGGCAGGTCCAGCGCGGCCACCAGCTGGGCCCGCCAGTTCGTCAGCCGCGTCCAGGCCAGGTCGGTGTCACCCGGCACGTACGACTTCCGCCGCGCCGACAGCGCCCTGATCGGGTTGCGCTCCGCCGCCGAGTCGGTGATCCGGCGCTGCGCCAGCTGCCCGATCGGGTCCTCCGCCGGCACCTTCGGCCCGGAGCTGGGCCACCACGCCACGATCGGCGCGTCGGGCAGCAGCAGCGGGATCACCGCGCTCTGACCCTGCGAGGCCAGCGGGCCGTACAGCCGCAGGATGATGACCTCGCTCGCGCCGGCGTCGCCGCCGACGCGGATCTGCGCGTCGATCCGGGCCGCGGCCGTGCGTGATCCGCGGGCCAGCACGATCACCCGGCACGGGTGCTCGCGGCTGGCCTCGTTGGCCGCGTCGATGTGCTCCTCCAGGTGCTCGCCGTCGTCGTCGACGATCACCAGCGTCAGCACCCGGCCCAGCGCGACGGCGCCGCCGCGCTCGCGCAGCTCGACCATCTTCCGGTTGACCTGCGAGGTCGTGGTCGAGGGCAGGTCGATGATCACGGGCGCCTCCAGTTCCGGCCGCTGCGCTGCAGGACCTCGTCCGCGGACTGCGGGCCCCACGTGCCCGGGGGATAGGGCTCCGGCGCGCCGTGCTTCGCCCAGAACTCCAGGATCGGGTCCAGGATCCGCCAGGACAGCTCGACCTCTTCGTTGACCGGGAACAACGACGGCTCGCCGAGCAGCACGTCCAGGATCAGCCGCTCGTAGGCTTCCGGCGAGGACTCGGTGAACGCGTGCCCGTAGCCGAAGTCCATCGTGACGTCGCGGACCTCCATCGTGGTGCCCGGCACCTTCGAGCCGAACCGCAGCGTCACGCCCTCGTCCGGCTGCACCCGGATCACCAGGGCGTTCTGCCCCAGCTCCTCGGTGGAGGTGTAGTCGAACGGCAGGTGCGGCGCCCGCTTGAACACCACCGCGATCTCGGTGACCCGCCGTCCCAGCCGCTTGCCGGTGCGCAGGTAGAACGGCACCCCGGCCCAGCGGCGGTTCTGCACCTCCAGCGACACCGCGGCGTAGGTCTCGGTGGTCGAGTCCTTGGCGAACCCGGCCTCCTGCAACAGGCCCGGCACCTTCTTGCCGCCCTGCCAGCCACCGGTGTACTGGCCGCGCGCCGTGGTCTCGGCGAACGGCTCCATCGGCTTGGTGGCCCGCAGCACCTTGATCTTCTCCGCCCGCAGTGCCCGCGGCTCGAACGACAGCGGCTCCTCCATCGCGGTGAACGCGAGCAGCTGGAGGAGGTGGTTCTGGATCACGTCGCGCGCCGCGCCGATGCCGTCGTAGTAGCCGGCGCGGCCGCCCAGGCCGATGTCCTCGGCCATGGTGATCTGCACGTGGTCCACGTAGTTGGCGTTCCAGATCGGCTCGAACAGCTGGTTGGCGAAGCGCAGCGCGAGGATGTTCTGGACGGTCTCCTTGCCGAGGTAGTGGTCGATGCGGAACACCGACTCCTCGGGGAAGACGTCGTTGACGATCGCGTTGAGCTCCTTGGCGCTGGCCAGGTCGTGCCCGAACGGCTTCTCGATCACCACCCGCCGCCACGACTCGTCGTCGGACTGCGCAAGCCCGGACCGCGCCAGCTGCTTGGTCACCACCGGGAACGCGCCCGGCGGGATCGACAGGTAGAACGCGGTGTTGCCGCCGGTGCCGCGTTCGGCGTCCAGCTCGCGCACGGTCTGCGCGAGCCGGTCGAACGCGTCGTCGTCGTCGAAGGTGCCCTGCACGAAGCGGATGCCCTCGGCGAGCCGGTTCCACACCGACTCGCGGAACGGGGTCCGCGCGTGCTCGGCCACCGCGTCGTGCACCAGCTGCCCGAAGTCCTCGTCCTCCCAGTCCCGCCGGGCGAAGCCGACCAGGGAGAACCCGGCCGGCAACAGCCCGCGGTTGGCGAGGTCGTAGATCGCCGGCATCAGCTTCTTGCGCGACAGGTCACCCGTGACGCCGAAGATCACCAGGCTGGACGGCCCGGCGATGCGCGGCAACCGCTTGTCGCGGGGATCCCGCAACGGGTTGGTCCACCCCTTGCTGCTCATCGCACCGCCTCGACGTACTCGGCGGACCGGGCCACCAGCACTGCTGTGGTGCACGGTCCGGTCACACGCTCCCTCACTGAGCCTCCTGTACCGCACGCATGAGCTGGGCCAGGCCCGCGGCCCGGTCGGTCAGGTGCAGCCGCAGCACCGGGCGGCCGTGTTCGGTCAGCACCTGGCCGTCACCGAGCGCCTGCGCGTGCTGCAACTGGCCCAGTGTGTAGGGCCGGTCCGGCACGTCCAGGTCGTTCTCGCTGGCCCCCGTGATCTGCAGGAAGATGCCGTTCTGGTGGCCGCCCTTGTGGTACTGGCCGGTCGAGTGCAGGAACCGCGGCCCCCACCCGAAGGTGGTCTGCAGCCCGGTCCGCTTCGCCAGCTCCGGCCGCAGCAGCGCGGCCGAGGCGTCGTCGAGCCGGTCCAGGTAGGCCTGCACCGCGAGGTAGCCGCCCTCGGGCGCGGTCGCCAGGAACTCCCGCAGCACATCCGGCAGCGTGCCGTCGCCGGAGACCCCGGCGGGCGCGAAGATCTCCACCGCGTCGTCGGTCGCGCTCGGCGTCTCGCCGCCGGAGAGCTTCGACGGGTCGTCCAGCAGCGCCCGCGCGGCCTTCTTCGCGGCCTCCACGTCCGGCTGGTCGAACGGGTTGATCTTCAGCAGGCGCCCGGCGATCGCCGTGGCGAACTCCCACAGCAGGAACTGCGCGCCCAGGGAGCCGGTGGTGGACACCGCGGCGTTGCCGGTGTCGGGGCCGATCGCCACCGGCGTCGCGTCGGCCTTGGCATCGGCGAAACCGGGTGCGGCCGGGCCGTCCACGGCCACCGGCAGCAGTCCGGTGCCGAGCTTGCCGGTGGACTCGGCGATCAGCTGCTCCGCCCAGTCGGCGAAGCCGGTGATGCCCGAGCCGGTGTCGGCCAGCACGACCTTCTCCGCGCCGGCGTTGTGCGCGGCACCCCACGCGGCGGCCAGCTGGAGGGCCGGGTTGTCGGGGCTGTCGGAACCGAGCACCTGCGCGGCGGCCGCGGCCTGGTCGAGCAGCCGGGCGATGTCCGCCCCGGCCAGCCCGGCGGGCACCAGCCCGAACGCGGTGAGCGCCGAGTAGCGGCCGCCCACGTGCGGGTCGGCGAGGAACACCTTGCGGTACCCCTCCTTCTCGGCCAGCTCCGCCAGCGGCGAGCCCGGGTCGGTGACCACGACGATCCGGCGCGCGGCGTCGATCCCGTTCTCGGCGAACGCCTTCGCGAAGATCCGGCGGTGGCTGTCGGTTTCCACCGTGCCGCCGGACTTCGACGAAACCACCAGCACCGTGCGCTGGAGGTCGCCGGCGAGCGCGTCGGCGACCTGGCCCGGGTCGGTGGTGTCCAGCACCGTCAGCGCCACGTGCTCGGTCGCCGCGATGACCTCCGGGGCGAGCGAGGAACCGCCCATCCCGGCGAGGACGATCCGGTCCACGCCCTCGCTGCGCAGCTCCTCGCGCAGCGCCTCGATCTCACCGATCAGCGGCCGCGACGACTTGTGCAGCGTGGTCCAGGACAGCCGGATCGACGCCTCGGACTCGGCGTCGGGACCCCACAGCGTGGGGTCCTGGGCCGCGACCTTGCTGGCGACCTGGTCGGCGACGAGCTGGTCGACCAGGGGAGCGGCCTGCGCGGCCAGCTCCCCGTCGCTGATCGTGACCGTCAGTCGTTCCCCCACCACGGGTCAGCCCTTCGCCTTCTCGAGCTGGCCGGTGACCGTCTCGAGCAGCTCGGCCCAGGACTTGTCGAACTTGTCGACGCCCTCGTTCTCCAGGGTCAGGAAGACGTCGGTGATGTCGATGCCCACCGCGGCGAGCTTGTCGAACACCTCCTGCGCCTGCGCGCCGGTCCCGGTGACCTTGTCGCCCTCGATCCGCGCGTGGTCGGCGACGGCGTCCAGCGTCTTCTCCGGCATGGTGTTGACCGTGCCGGCGACCACCAGCTGGTCGACGTAGCGGGTGTCGGAGTAGGACGGGTCCTTCACCCCGGTGGAGGCCCACAACGGCCGCTGCGGCCGGGCGCCCGCCGCGGCCAGCGCCTGCCAGCGGTCGGTGGCGAACAGCTCCTCGTAGGCGGCGAAGGCCAGCCGGGCGTTGGCGATGGCGGCCTCGCCGCGCAGCGCCTTGGCCTCGTCGGTGCCGATCGCGTCCAGCCGCTTGTCCACCTCGGTGTCCACCCGGGACACGAAGAACGACGCGACCGACTCGATGGTGGCGAGGTCGTGGCCGTTGGCCTTGGCCTGCTCCAGGCCGGCGAAGAAGGCCTCGATCACCTTGCGGTACCGCTCCACGGAGAAGATCAGCGTGACGTTGACGCTGATGCCCTCGGCGAGCGTCTTGGTGATCGCCGGCAGGCCCTCCTCGGTCGCCGGGATCTTGACGAAGATGTTCGGCCGGTCGACCGTCTTCCACAGGTCCTGCGCCTCGGCGGCCGTCTTGTCCGCGTCACGCGCCAGGCGCGGGTCGACCTCGATCGACACGCGGCCGTCCACACCGTTCGTGCGGGTGTAGATGTCGCGGAACAGGTCCGCGGCGTTGCGCACGTCGGTGGTGGTCAGCTCGCGGACGACGGCGTGCACGTCGGCGCCGCGGGCGGCGAGCTCGCGGACCTGCTCGTCGTAGGACTCGCCCCGGGACAGGGCGTTGGCGAAGATCGTCGGGTTCGTGGTCACGCCGACGACGTGCCGGTCGCGGATGAGGCCGGCCAGGTTGCCGGAGTTCAGCCGCTCACGGGACAGGTCGTCGAGCCAGATGGACACGCCGGCCTGGGACAGTTGAGCAAGGTTGTCGCTCATGACTTCATCCCCTTCGGATGATCAGGAATTCTTGGTCTTGGCGAGCGAGCGCCGCGCGGCGTCGACCACGGCGTCGGCGGTGAACCCGAACTCGCGGAACAGGGTCTGGTAGTCGGCCGAGGCCCCGAAGTGCTCGATCGAGACGATCTCACCGGCGTCGCCGACCCAGCGGTACCACGGCTGCGCGATGCCGGCCTCGACCGACACGCGGGCCTTCACCCCGCTGGGCAGGACCGACTCGCGGTAGGACTCGTCCTGCGCCTCGAACCACTCCACGCACGGCACCGACACGACCCGGGTGGGCACGCCCTCGGCCTCCAGCGTCTTGCGCGCCTCGACCGCCAGCTGGACCTCCGACCCGGTGGCCATCAGCACGACCTCCGGGGTGCCGGAGGAGGCGTCGGCGAGCACGTAGGCGCCCTTGGCGACGGCCTCGGCCGAGCTGCCCTCCAGCACCGGCACGTTCTGGCGGGTCAGCGCCAGGCCGGACGGGTGGCGCTTGTCCTCCAGCGCGGCCTTCCAGGCACCGGCCGTCTCGTTCGCGTCGGCCGGCCGGACCACGTTCAGGCCCGGGATGGCGCGCAGCGCGGCCAGGTGCTCGATCGGCTGGTGCGTCGGGCCGTCCTCGCCGAGGCCGATCGAGTCGTGCGTCCACACGTAGATGACCGGCGCGTGCATCAGCGCGGCCAGCCGCACCGGCGGGCGCATGTAGTCGCTGAACACCAGGAAGGTGGCGCCGTAGGGGCGGGTGCCGCCGTGCAGCGCGATGCCGTTGAGGATCGAGCCCATCGCGTGCTCGCGGACACCGAAGTGCAGGGTGCGGCCGTAGGGGTTGGCCTGCCACATGCCGGTGGAGGCCTTCTCCGGGCCGAACGAGTCGGCACCCTTCATCGTGGTGTTGTTGCTCTCGGCCAGGTCGGCCGAGCCGCCCCACAGCTCCGGCAGCACGTCGGCCAGCGCGTTGAGGACCTCGCCGGACGCCTTGCGGGTGGCGACGCCCTTGGCGTCGGGCTCCCAGGACGGCAGCTTGTCGGACCAGCCCTCGGGCAGGTCGCGGGTGGCCATCCGGTCGGCCAGCTTCTTGCGCTCCGGGTTGGCCGCGGCCCACTCCTCGTAGCGCTCCTGCCAGGCGGCGCGCTCCTGCTTGCCGCGCTCCAGCGCCTTGCGGGTGTGCGCCAGCACCTCGTCCTCGACCTGGAAGCTGCGCTCCGGGTCGAAGCCCAGGATCTCCTTGACGGCCGCGACCTCGTCGGCGCCCAGGGCGGCGCCGTGCGCCTTGCCGGTGTTCATCTTGTTCGGCGCCGGGTAGCCGATCACGGTGCGCAGCAGGATGAACGACGGGCGGGTGGTCTCCGCCTTGGCGGCCGCGATGGCCTCCTCGATGGCGACGACGTCCTCACCGCCCTCGACGACCTGCACGTGCCAGCCGTAGGCCTCGTAGCGCTTCGCGGTGTCCTCGGACAGCGCGATGTTGGTGTCGTCCTCGATCGAGATCTTGTTGTCGTCGTAGATCACGACCAGGTTGCCCAGCTCCTGGCGGCCGGCGATGGAGGAGGCCTCCGAGGTCACGCCCTCCTCGATGTCGCCGTCCGAGGCGATCACGAAGATGTGGTGGTCGAAGATGCTCTCGCCGGGCGCGGGCTCGGGGTCGAGCAGGCCGCGCTCGCGGCGGGCCGCCATCGCCATGCCGACCGCGTTGGCCAGACCCTGGCCCAGCGGGCCGGTGGTGGTCTCCACACCCTTGGTGTGCTGGTACTCCGGGTGACCCGGGGTCTTCGAGCCCCACTTGCGCAGCTGCTTGAGGTCCTCCAGCTCGAGGCCGTAGCCGGCGAGGAACAGCTGGATGTAGAGCGTCAGGCTGGAGTGCCCGGCGGACAGGACGAAGCGGTCCCGCGCGGGCCATTCCGGGTCACTGGGGTCGTGGCGCATGATCCGCTGGAACAGCGCGTACGCGACGGGCGCCAGGCTCATCGCGGTGCCGGGGTGACCGCTGCCGCAGTTCTCGACCGCGTCGGCGGCGAGCACCCGGACGGTGTCCACCGCACGGGTGTCGAGGTCGGTCCAGTCGGCGGGCAGGTTCCGCCGCAGCAGTGGGTTGTTCTCGCTGATGGAGGCGATATCGGACACTGAACTCGAACTCCCCGTCCTTGTCGGTGGCATCTCTTCTGTTGGTGGGGGTCTTCGCGCGCGCAGGCTCCACTCATCTCAATCGATCCCGAAGAGCCGATATTCCTGCCAGCGGGCGTGCGCACGACCACAAGCGCAAACCCCCGCGCCAGCCTAATGGGTCGGGTACCCGGCGGCCGCGGGGCCGACACACCCCGCAGCCCACCCCCTGTGCACCGCCCTGTGCACCCCGGTGCACGCGGGGCCGCGGCCCGGCGATTACGATCGGTTGTGGCGCCGGGCCGTCCCGGTGCCACCGAATCTGACTCAGGGAGCGGAATTGTCGTTGGTGAACGCTGCGCACGGGCGCAGTGACAGCACCAGCGCTGTCGACCCCGGAGGCGAGCGCCCGCGCGGTCTGCGGCGCGTGAGCCGGATCGTCGGCGCCTACGTCGCCCTGACCAAGCCACAGGTCATCGAGCTGCTGCTGGTCACCACCATCCCGGCGATGTTCCTCGCCGCGCGCACGATCCCGTCGCCGTGGCTGATGCTGGCGACACTGGTCGGCGGCACCATGGCCGCGGGCAGTGCGAACGCGTTGAACTGCGTGATCGACGCCGACATCGACAAGGTGATGAAGCGCACCAAGCGGCGCCCGCTGGTGCGCGACTCGGTGCCCCGGCGCAACGCGCTGGTGTTCGCCCTGGCGCTGGGGCTCGGGTCGTTCGCGATGCTGTACTTCACGGTGAACCTGCTGGCCGCTGTGCTGGCGATCGCCACGATCCTGTTCTACATCTTCGTGTACACGCTGGTGCTCAAGCGGCGCACGGCGCAGAACGTGGTGTGGGGCGGTGCCGCCGGGTGCATGCCGGTGGTGATCGGCTGGGCCGCGGTCACCGGCACCGTGCAGTGGCCCGCGTTCGTGATGTTCGCGGTGATCTTCTTCTGGACGCCGCCGCACACCTGGGCGCTGGCGATGAAGTACCGGGACGACTACGAGCGCGCGGGCGTACCGATGCTGCCGGTGGTCGCCACGGCGGAGCACGTGGCCCGTCAGATCCTGATCTACGCGTGGGTCATGGTCGGCTGGACGCTGCTCCTGCTGCCCGCGACGAGCTGGCTGTACGCGGGCTTCGCGGTGCTGGCCGGGGCGTGGTTCCTCTTCTACGCGCACCGCCTGTACTCGGCGGTCCGGCGCGGGGTGGAGACCAAACCGATGGCCCTGTTCCACCGGTCGAACACCTACCTGATGATCCTGTTCTGCGCGCTCGCGGTCGACTCGGCGATCGGGCTGCCCGCCCTCGGCCTGCCGTTCTGACGCGGTCCGGGGAATTCCCCGGCGCCGGTCGTCGTTGGCTTCCTGGCCGACTTGTCCCCGAAGCCGAAAGCAGGTTGCTCTTGTCCGTGGCTGAGGACCGGGAACCACACCGCACCACCGACCTTCAGCACGAGCAGGACTACGTGTCCATGCTCTACCGCCGGCTCGACGACGAGCGCGCGACCACCGAGCGCCGCCTGGACCGGGCGCTGCGCTCGCACGGCGAAACCCCGCAGGAGAGCGCCGAGCGCGACGCGGCCACCAGCCTGCACCACGAGCGCCTCGCGCAGCTCGGGTCCGTCGAGCAGGGCCTGTGCTTCGGGCGGCTCGACTTCCACGACGACCGCGCGCCCGCCTACATCGGCCGGATCGGGCTGTTCGACTCCGACGGCGACTACGAGCCGTTGCTGCTGGACTGGCGCGCCCCGGCCGCCCGGCCGTTCTACCTGGCCACCGCCGCCTCGCCGGAGGGTGTGCGGCGGCGACGGCACATCCGCACGCTCAGCCGCAAGGTCGTCGGTCTCGACGACGAGATCCTCGACCTGCGGGCCGCCGGCGGTCAGCAGGCCGACCTCGGGCTGGCCGGCGAGGCCGCCCTGCTGGCGGCGCTGGAGCGCAAGCGCACGGGTGAGATGGGCGACATCGTCGCCACCATCCAGGCCGAGCAGGACGACATCATCCGCGACGAGCTCGGTGGTGTCCTCGTCGTGCAGGGCGGGCCGGGCACCGGCAAGACCGCGGTCGCCCTGCACCGGGCGGCCTACCTGCTCTACACCTACCGCCAGCAGCTCGCCTCGCGCGGCGTGCTCGTGGTCGGCCCGAACAGCACCTTCCTGCGCTACATCGGCCAGGTCCTGCCGTCGCTGGGTGAGACCGGGGTGCTGCTGTCCACGATCGGGCAGCTGTTCCCCGGCGTCCGGGCGCGTGGCACGGAGCGCCGCGAGGCCGCCGAGGTCAAGGGGCGCCCGGTCATGGTCGACGTGCTCGCCCGGGCCGTCGCCGACCGCCAGCGCGTGCCCGAGGACCGGTTCGCCGTCGAGTTCGACGACGACGTGCTGGTCCTGCGCCGCGAGGTGGTGGAGCGGGCTCGGGAGAAGGCCCGGCGCACCGGCCGGCCGCACAACGTGGCGCGCCGGGTGTTCGTCGACGCCGTGCTCGACGCGCTGGTCGAGCGTGCCGCGGTCCGCATGGAGGTCGACCTGTTCGCCGGGGTGCCGGACATCCCGCTCGCCGCGGGGGAGACCGCCGACGCGCCGGTGCTCGACGCGCGGGACCGGATGGAGATCCGCGCCGAGCTCGCCGGGTCTGCGACGGTGGCGGCCGCGCTCGACGAGCTGTGGCCCAAGCTTACCCCGCAGCGCCTGCTGCGTGACCTGCTCGGCGACGCGGACCGCCTGCGGTCGGCGTCGGAGGGGCTGCTCTCCGACGCCGACCGGGCGGCGGTGCAGCGGCCCGCGCGGTCGCCGTGGACCCCGGCCGACGTGCCGCTGCTCGACGAGCTGGCCGAGCTGCTCGGCGAGGACGACGACGCCGAGCGCGCCGCCCGCGAGCGCCGGGAGCGCGAGGAACGCGCCTACGCCGAGGGTGTGCTCGACATCATGGACCAGGACGAGGAAATCCTCGACGAGGACCAGATCCGCATCGCCGACGTCCTCGACGCCGAGCTGTTCGCCGAACGGCAGGAGCGCCGCAGCCGGCTCACCGCCGCCCAGCGCGCCGCGCGTGATCGCACCTGGACGTTCGGGCACGTCATCGTCGACGAGGCGCAGGAGCTGTCCGCGATGGACTGGCGGCTGCTGGCGCGCCGCTGCCCGACCCGGTCGATGACCGTGGTCGGCGACGTCGCCCAGACCGGTGCCCCCGGCGGCGCGTCGTCCTGGCAGGAGATGCTCGGCCGTCACGTCGGGGACCGGTGGCGGCTGCGCCAGCTGACGGTCAACTACCGCACCCCGGTGGAGATCATGAACGTCGCCGCCGAGGCGCTCCACGAGGTCGATCCCGACCTGCGGGTACCGACCTCGGTGCGCGAGACCGGTGTCGAGCCGTGGCGCGCCACCCTGGGCGAGCGGCCGCTCGCGTCCGTGGTGGACGACGAGGTGGCGGCGGCGGACGGCGGCACCGTCGCGGTGCTGGCCCCCGCGGCCCGGCTGGACGCGGTCCGGTCCGAATTGGACGGTCACGGCGAGGCGGTGTCGGTGCTCACCGTCGCCGAGGCCAAGGGCCTGGAGTTCGACGGCGTCGTGGTGGTCGCGCCGGAGGACATCGTGGCCGAGTCGCCCCGCGGCTGGAACGACCTCTACGTCGCCTGCACACGCGCGACGCAGCGCCTCGGGATTCTTTGCACGGAGCGGTAACCCGCGGAAACCGACTGGTCAGCGCCCGGTTAAGGTGTCGCCATGCGTAACGCTGGCAAGATCGTGCTCGCGGCGGCCGCCGCCCTCGCCGTCGCGGCCTGCTCTCCCGACCAGGAACCGTCGTCCGTCCCGCCCGGTGGCGGCCCGACCTACCCGGCGCCCGAGCCGGCGGCGGCGTCCACGAGCGCCTCGGCGGCCCACGGCACGAGCAGCAACGCCACGCGCGAGTGCACCGCCGACGACATCACGGTGACCGGTGACGTCGGCGCCAAGCCGACGATCACGATCCCGGACACCTGCGCCGCCCCGACCAAGCTGGTGACCAAGGACCTCAAGCCGGGCACCGGGGCCACCGCGCACGCCGGCAGCACGCTGCAGATGAACTACGACCTGGTCACCTGGTCGGACAAGACCGACCAGCAGAACTCGTTCGGCTCGACGCCGTTCTCGTTCGCGCTCGGCGCGGGCACCGCCATCCCCGGGTGGGACCAGGGCCTGGACGGCATCAAGCAGGGCGGCCGCCGGCTGCTGGTCGTCCCGCCCAACCTCGGCTACGGCCCGCGCGGCAACGGCCCGATCAAGCCGAACGAGACGCTCGTCTTCGTCGTCGACGCCGTCCAGGTCGCCGGCTGACGCCGGTGGACGTCCGCGGTGCGGTCGCGGTGGTCACCGGTGCCTCCTCCGGCATCGGGGCCGCCACCGCGCTCCGGCTGCACGAGGCCGGTGCTCGCCTCGTGCTGCAGGGCCGCGACGGTGACCGGCTCGCCGCGATCGCCGACCGCACCGGCGCCATCGCCATCCGCGCCGACTTCGCCGAGCCCGGCGCCGCCGAGGCGGCCGCGGAGGAGATCGCGCGGCGGGCGGAGCGGATCGACGTGCTCGTCAACAACGCCGGCCTGGGCTGGGCAGGGCCGGTGACCGAGATGTCCGGTCCGGACGTGCGGCGGTTGCTCGAGGTGAACCTCGCCGCCCCGCTCGAGCTGACCCGCGCGCTGCTGCCCCGGCTGCTGGCGCGGCCCCGCGCGGCGGTGGTCTTCGTCACGTCCATCGCGGGACGGGCCGGGGTCGCGGGGGAGTGCGTCTACTCGGCGACCAAGGCCGGGGTGGACATGTTCGCGGAGAGCTTACGGCTCGAACTGGCGGGCACCGGGGTGCGCGTCGGGGTCGTCGTGCCCGGGGTGGTCGACACGGCGTTCTTCGCCCGCCGCGGCCGCCCCTACCAGCGGCGGAGCCCGAAACCGGTTCCGGCGGTCAAGGTCGCCGACGCGGTGCTCGAAGCGGTCACCACGGGCCGGGCGGAGCAGTACGTCCCGCGCTGGCTGAGGCTGCCCACGGTGGTGCGGGCGACGGCACCCTCGGTGTACCGTGCACTGTCTGCCCGGTTCGGGGGCTCGAGCTGAAGCCCCGGAATCTTTCCGCCACTGGAAGCGCTGACAAGTGACGTGCTAGTCCCGGTCTTCCTCGGATTCGCCGCGGCGTTCCTGTTCGCCGCGTCCGCCGCGCTGCAACGACGCGCGGTGATCGAGGTTGCCGACAGCGACGTCGACGGTCGCGCCGCCCGGCACCGGGTCCCCGTACTGTGGCTGATCCGCAAGCTGTTGCGCAAGAGGGTGTGGCTCGCCGGATGGGCGACCAACCTGTTGGGATTTTTCAGCCAGGCCGCCGCGCTGCACTTCGGCTCGATCGCGCTGGTGCAGCCGCTGCTGGTCACCGAGCTGCTGTTCGCGCTGCCGATGGCCTCGGCCGCGATCCGGCGCTGGCCGCCGCTGCGGGACTGGCTGGCCGGGCTCGCCATCACCGGGGGCGTGGTGGTGTTCCTCGCGGTCGAGGGGGCTGCACCGCTGGACGGGCCGCCGGACCGGGGCCGCCTGCTGATCGCGGTGCTGATCGCCGCCGCCACCGTCGTCACCCTCGTCCAGGTCGCCCAGCACCGCGGTCCGCTCGTGCACAGCGCGCTCATCGCGACCGCGGCCGGGATCTGCTACGCGATCAGCGCGGCCATGATGAAGGTGACCACCGATCTGCTGTTGAACGAGGGTGTCGCTCACACCGCCATCACCTGGCCGGGGTACGTGCTGGCGTTGTCGACCCTGTCCGGGCTGTTGCTCGGCCAGCAGGCGTACGGGTCGGGGTCGCTGTCCGCGGCGATCGCCGTCATGTCCATCGTCAACCCCGCCGCCAGCTATTTCCTGGGACTACTGGCGTTCAACGCGACCTTGGTGACCGAGCCCGGTCCGCTGGCCGCCACCGCCGGCGCGGCCGTGTTGCTCGGTCTCGGCGTGTTCGGGCTGGCGCACTCGCCGAGCGTGCAGGCGGAAGCGAGCCGGTCCGCCCAACGCGGGGTTTACCCCGGAGGTGATAGGTTCTCCGGAACCGTCCCCGCCCGGCGTCGTTCTTCGGACACCCTCGCACAGGAATAATTCAGGTTTCCGGCGTAGGTTTCGCCCGGGCGAGCAGTGGAACCCACAGAGCCTGTCAATGAGTGCGCTGCCCCCGCGCAGTCCAGGCAGACCCTTGGAGGCTGGAACCCGTGCACCACCGAGCGTCGTCCGGCGAGCGCCATCTGGTGATCGAAATCCCGCATCTGGGCAAAACGGTCAAGGATGCAGTCATCATGCTGCTCGAGACCGTCATCGTGCCGACCGTGCTGCTGGCACTGCTGCTGCACATGGTCGGTCTCGTGCCGGCGTTGTGCGCGGTCATCGGCTGGAGCGCGTTCGTCATCGGCGCGCGACGGCTGATGAAGCGCGACCTGCCCCGCACGCTGCTGCTGTGCACCGCCATGCTGATCGGACGCGCCGCGGTCGCGCTGATCACGTCCAGCGCGGCGGTGTACGTGTTGCAACCGGTCCTCGGATCGGTGCTGATGTTCGTCATCTTCGTCGGCAGCGCGATGATCGGCCGGCCCATCACGGCCCGCCTGGCCAAGGACTTCGTGCGGCTGCCCGCGGAGCTGTTCAAGCACCGCACGGTGAACCGCGTGTTCGTCGAGGTGGCCCTGATGTGGGGCGGTTCGCGCCTCATCGACGCCGGGATGACCCTGGGTTTCCTGCACTGGGGCGTCGAGGCCGGCCTGATGTCGCGGGGCCTCCTCAGCGGCCTGCTGACCGCGCTCACCGTGGCGATCTGCACCGCGCACGGCTGGCGCAAGCTCCGCCGGGACGGCGTGACGCTCCGCCTGGCCGGCCGCCGCAGCCCGGCCCCCGCCGCCGCCTGACCTGCGGCCCTTCCTCTCCCGCACCCCTCTCCACACCCGGCCCACGCACGCCAACCGCCCAACACGCCGCCGCGCGCGGCCAACACACCGCGCCGACTGGCGAACACGGCGCGCCGACCGGCCAACACACCGCGCGCCGACTGGCGAACACGCCGCCGCGACCGGCCAACACACCGCGCCGACTGGCGAACACGCGGGGGTGGTGTGTTGGCCGCTCCGGGTGGTGTGTTGGCCGCTCCGGGCGGTGTGTTGGTCCCTCCGGGTGGTGTGTTGGCTGCTCATGGTGGTGGCTTGGCTGTTCCGGGCGGGTTCGCGGCGAGCGCCGTGACGGTGAACCGTGATATATGACGGTGTGCTCACGGTCGGTTTCCGCTCCCGGTCCCCGGTGGTCCCGGATGCCCGCACGGCGGCCCTCCGGCGTCCGAGCTGGTGGGGTGAGCTGCTGCTCGGCCTCGCCGTGTTCGGCGTCTACCTGCTGGTCGAGGCGTTGCCGCTGCCCGATCGTGAGGCGCGGGCACAGGCCGGCGGCGAGGCGTTGCTGGCCTTCGAGCGGATGCTGCACCTGGACTTCGAGCTGCCGGTCAACCAGTGGCTCGCCGGGCAGGGCTGGCTCCGGGTCGCCGCCAACTACGAGTACGCGATCACCTACATCGTCAGCGCGCTCGTCCTGCTGATCTGGGTGCACGCCCGGTACCCGGCCCACTACCGGTCGGTGCGCACCAGTTTCGTCTGGCTCAACCTGTTCGCCCTCGCCTGTTTCTGGCTGTTCCCGGTCGCGCCGCCCCGGATGCTCCCGGGTGCCGGGTTCGTCGACACCGTCCGCCTGGGGCACACGTTCCTGTCCTGGGGCTCCCCGGCGTTGCAGGGGGCGAACCAGCTGGCCGCGATGCCGTCCCTGCACGTCGGCTGGGCGTTGTGGGTGTCGGTGGTCCTCGCGCGCATCAGCGGCGGCCGGGTGGTGCAGATCGTCAGCGCGGTGCACGTGCTCGTCACGTTCGCGGTCATCATCGCCACCGGAAACCACTACTGGATCGACGCCGCCGGCGCCGCCGTGCTCATCGCCGCCGCGACCGGGCTCGCCCGGGTCGCCCGGCCGGTCGACCGGGTGTCCGCCTCCGACACGTTCTTCCTGCACGTGGAAACGCCCGCCTACCCCCAGCACGTGGGCGGGCTCATCATGCTGAACACCTCGGCCGATCCCGCCGGCCCGGCAGGCGATTGGGTGCGGGCCGCGATCCGGGACAAGCTCGCCGACCTGCCCCGCTACACCCAGCGCCTGTCGGAGTACTCGCCCTGGCGGCGGCAGTACTGGGTGCCGCACCCCGATCTCGACTGGGACTGGCACGTTCCCGAGTTCGACCTCACCCGGCCGGACGGCTCGCCCGGCGGCATGGGGGAGCTGCACAAGCTGGTCGCCCGGTTCCAGGGCGAACTCCTGCCGCGGGACCGGCCGCTGTGGCGGTTCGTGGTCGTGCGCGGGGTCGAGACGAACACCGCCGCGGTGATCTCGCTGGTGCACCACGCCGTCGCCGACGGCATCGGCACGATCAGCCTGATGCTCGACCTGTTCGACTCGCCGAGCCTGCTGGACGGGCTCAACGACACCAAACGGCCCACCGTCCTGCAGAAGGTCGCCGCCGGGGCGGTGGGCCTGGCGCAGCTGGCCACCGACGGGCGGCCGAAGTCCCAGCTGCCGGCCGGGAACCCGCCGGATCGCCGCTACGCCACCCTGCAGATCCCGCTCGACGACGTCCGCGAGCTGGCGCGCAGGCACCGCGTCCGGGTGACCGACCTGCTGCTGGGCGGGGTCGCCGGTGCGCTGCGCCGGGTGGCGGTCGCGCCGCTGCCGGAGTCGATGCTCACGTCGGTCACGCTGATGGCCGCCGAGCCCCGGCCGGGCGCGGAGGGCAACGTCACCGCCGCGGTGATGGTCGACATCCCGCTCGGGGACATGCCCGAAGCCGAGCGCCTGCGGCGGATCGCCAAGGCCACCAGGCGGCTGCGCACCGGCACCCGGGTCGTCGCGTCCCGGTTCGTGCAGCACACGGTGGCCGGGCTGCTGCCGGCGTTCGTGCACGCCTGGTTCGCCCGGACTGTCTACAATGCACGGTTCTTCAACGGCACGGTGTCCAACATGCCCGGGGCGTCGTGGCAGGTGAGCTTCCGGCATTTCCCGCTGCGCACCGCGTTCGCCATCATCCCGCTCGCACCGGGCACCCCGTTCACCATCGGCGTGCTCGGCTGGTACGGGTCGTTCTCCCTCAGCGCCACCGTGGACGCGGCGCTGGTGGACAGTGTGGACGAGTTCCTCGCCGGGTTCCGCGCGGTGCTGGCGGAACTGGACTGAGAAGTCCTCACAGGTCGTCCGGTTCGGACCCGCCCCAGGCCAGGGCGAGCGTGAGCCGGCGCCGGTTGTCCGGATCGTCCAGGCTCTCCCCGAACAGCTCCCGCAACTGGGTCATCCGGTAGCGCACGGTCTGCGGGTGGATGTGCAGTTCCTCCGCCATCGCCCGGCGGTCGCCGAGGTGCCGCAGCCAGCAGGCGAGCGTTTCGCACAACCGCTTGCGCGTGACCGGTCCCAGGTGCGCCAGGGGAGCGAGGCACTGGTGGCGGAAGGCGTCGAACAGCTTCGCGTCGCGGTGCACGATGAGCGAGTCCAGGTGCTCGTCCACGAACACCGGATCGTCGGTCAGCACGTGGTCGCGGCGCAGCTGCGCGGCGAGCTCGGCGATGTGCATGCTGGCCGGCAGGTGTTCCAGGGCCACCGCGTGCCCGACCACCGCCCCGGCGCCGCGCAACGCCGACGCCAGCCACTGGCGGCGCTGCGGGCCGCCCGGATCGGGCACGATCGCGCAGACCAGCCGCTGCCGCCGGACGTGCAGGCAGGACTGCCCCAGCCGGCCCAGCAGGGCGCTGCCGACCGGGTTGTCCGGCTCCACCAGGACCACCGCGGCCTGGCGCGGCAACGGCCAGTCCACGCGGGCCGCCGCGGCGCGGATCGCGGCGGAATCGGAACGGTCCGACAGCAGCATGTCCGCGAGTTCGTCGCGCAACCGTTCCCGGGTGGCCGCGGACTCCGACTGCTCCAGCACGTATCCGCGCGCCGAGGCCGAGGACAGCTGGTCCACGAAGATGAACACCGCCTCGGCCAGCGAGGCGAACATGTCGGAGGGGACTCCGACCTCCAGCGCGACCGCGGCGACGTGGTGCCACGCCACGCGCGCGCCGATCTGGTACGCCGACAGCAGGCTCGTCAGATCGCGGCCCTGCTGCCACTGCGCGCGCCCGATCTCCTCGAACAGCGGCTGTTCGCCGAACCGGTCGGCCCCCTCGGCGATCCCGGACAGCTCGGCGATGTCCCACTTGGCCATCCGGAGCAGGCGCTGCAGGAACATGTTGGCCGAGACCAGGACCTCGTCCCGCTCGGTGACGATGAACTCGGCGTAGTCCGGCCAGTGCTCGCCGAGCAGCCGTGCCACGTCGTCCAGCATCCGCGGCAGCCGCTGCGAGGTCGCCGCCGCCAGATCCGCCAGCTTGCCGTCGCTGGTCTCCGTCCGTCTGCCCGCCATGTCGTGGACCCCCACTCGCCCAGCCCGCGTGCCGTCCATCGTCCGGGTCAATACTGTCAGCTCGTGACAACCGGGGCTTCTCCATTTTTGTTTCCGGTGCGAAGAATTCGCCTCGGGGCCCGAGTGATTATGAGGCGATGGCTCCCGCACCCCCTGGTTCCGGCACGGTCGACGACCGCGTGCTGCGCGAAAAGAAGCAGGCCGAGAACTTTCCGGTAGCGCTGCGGATACTTCCCCGTGACCTGCGGGACGACCTGGGCGCGGTCTACGACGTCGCACGCGTCATCGACGACCTGGGCGACGAAGCGGCCGGCGCCGCGGCCGAGCGCACGGCCGGGTTACTGCGATTCCAGCACGATCTGGAACGCGCCTTTCGGGGAGAGCAACCACACGAACGGGTATTGCGTGATCTTCTGCCCGCGATTCGGCGCCGCGATCTGGAACTCGAACCGTTCAATCGCCTGGTGCGGGCGAACCTCCAGGACCAGCGCGTCGCCTCCTACGCCACGCAGGCCGAGCTGGAGGCGTACTGCGTGCTCTCCGCCGATCCGGTCGGCCGCATCGTGCTCCGGATCTTCGGCGTGCGCGACCCCGAGGCCGAGCGCCTGTCGGACCGGGTCTGCACGGCGCTCCAGCTCATCGAGCACTGCCAGGACGTCGGCGAGGACCGCCGCAACGGGCGGGTCTACCTGCCGCAGGCCGACCTCGCCGCGTTCGGCGCCACCGCCGCCGACCTGGACGCACGTGCCACCAGCCGCCCGGTGCGGCTCGCCGTGGCCGCGCAGACCGCTCGCGCGCTGGACCTGCTGGCCGAGGGCGCGGCCCTGCTGGACCGCCTGCACGGCTGGGCGCGCCTGGCCGTCGCGGGGTACGTCGCCGGGGGACTGGCCACACTCGACGCGCTGCGCCGGGCCCGCTGGGACGTCCTGCCCGGCGCCCCGCGCCCGCGCAAGCCCGATGTCCTGGCGCACCTGATCGCCCTGCTGGTGCGCCCGGCCGCCCATGTCCGCCGGATCCGGGAAGGTGGTCGGTTCTCGTGACGACCCCGACGATCGCACAGGCCTACGCCACCTGCGAGGACATCACCAGGACGGAGGCCCGGAACTTCTACTGGGGCATCCGGCTGCTCACCCGGCAGCGCCGCTCGGCGCTGTGCGCGGTCTATGCGCTGGCGCGCCGCGTGGACGACATCGGCGACGGCGACCTGCCGCTCGAGGAGAAGGCCGCGCAGCTGGAGACGGTCCGCAAGGAGCTGTCCGCGCTCGACCGCAGCACGGACCCGGTGCTGGTCGCGGTCGCCGACGCCGCCCGCCGCTACCCGGTGCCGCTGGAGGCCTTCGAGGAACTGCTCGACGGGGTCTGGATGGACATCGAGGGCCGCCGTTACGGCACCTTCGACGAGCTGACCGAGTACTGCCGGTGCGTGGCCGGGTCGATCGGCCGGCTGTGCCTCGGGGTGTTCGGTCACCGGCCGCACCCGCAGGCCGCGCACTACGCCGACGCGCTCGGCATCGCGCTGCAGCAGACCAACATCCTGCGTGACATCCGGGAGGACCTCCTCACCGGCCGGGTCTACCTGCCCGCGGCGGATCTCGACGCGTTCGGCGTCGAGCTGGCCGTCGACGAGCGGGGCGTGCTGGCCGATCCGGACGGCGGCCTGGCGAACCTCATCCGGCACAGCGCCGCCCGCGCCCGCGAGTGGTACGCCGACGGGCTGCGGCTGGGACCGCTGCTGGACCGCCGCAGCGGTGCGTGCTGCCTGGCGATGGCCGGCATCTACCGGCACCTGCTGGACCGCATCGCCGAGCAGCCCTCCGCGGTGTTCGACCGGCGGCTGTCGCTGTCCGGGCGGGAGAAGCTGGGCGTGGCGTTCCGCGCCCTGGGCGGGCGGGCGGCATGAGGCAGCGGGTCGCGGTCGTCGGTGGCGGGCTCGCCGGGATCACCGCGGCCCTGCGCTGCGCCGACGCCGGGCACGAGGTGACGCTGCTGGAGTCGCGCGGCCTGCTCGGCGGTCTCACGCACTCGTTCACCCGCGACGGGCTGCACGTCGACAACGGGCAGCACGTCTTCCTGCGCTGCTGCACCGCCTACCTCGGGCTGCTGCGGCGGCTGGGCGTGACCGACCGCGTCCACCTCCAGCCACGTCTGGAGATCCCGGTGCGCTCGCCCCGGCTGCGCCGTCCGGCGTGGCTGCGCCGCAACCCGCTGCCCGCACCGCTGCACCTGGCGGACTCGGTGCTGCGGTACGCCCCGCTCGGCCTCGGTGACCGGATGCGCTTCGCGGGCGCCGCGCTCGCGCTCAAGGCCGTGGACCCCGCTGCGCCGGCTTCGGACCGGCGCACGTTCGGCGAGTGGCTGGCAGCGCACGGCCAGAGCCGGGACGCCGTCACCAAGCTGTGGGACCTGGTCGGTATCGCGACGCTCAACGCCCCCGCCGAGCAGGCCTCGCTGGGCCTGGCCGCGACGGTGTTCCAGGTCGGGCTGCTCACCGACGCCGCCGCCGCCGACATCGGATGGGCGACCGTCCCGCTGCGCCGGCTGCACGGCGAACCCGCGCTGGCCCGGCTGACCGGGGCCGGCGTGCGGGTGCGGCTGAACAGCAAGGTCACCGGCCTGGCCCGGGTGGACGGGAGCTGGCGGATCGGCGCGGACGAGCCGGTGACGGCCGACCAGGTCGTGCTGGCCGTCCCCCCGATCGTCGCGGCGAAGCTGCTGCCCGAGGGCGCGGTGCGCCTGCCCGCCGATTTCGCCGACCGGCTCGGCAGCTCGCCGATCGTGAACGCGCACGTGGTGCTCGACCGCCCGGTCACCGGTGCCCCGTTCTTCGCCGTCGTCGACTCGCCGTTGCAGTGGGTCTTCGACCGCACCGCCTCGTCCGGGCTGGCCCGCGGCCAGTACCTGGCGATCTCGCTGTCGGCCGCCGTCGAGGAGATCGAGCTGCCGGTGCGGGTCCTGCGTGAGCGGCTGCTGCCGGCGCTGCGGCAGGTGCTGCCGGCCGCGCGGGACGCGCAGGTCCTCGACTTCTTCGTGACCCGGGAGCGGCACGCCACGTTCCGCCCGGCGCCCGGGTGCGCGGAACTGCGCCCACCCGCGCGCACCTGCGTCCCGGGCCTGGTCCTGGCCGGTGCGTGGACCGCCACCGGCTGGCCGGCGACCATGGAGGGCGCCGTGCGCAGCGGTGAGGCGGCCGCCCAAGCCGTGCTCGGCGCCCCCGCGGGGGTGCCGGGCCGATCGGAAGGGATACCCGCATGACCGCTGTTCTCGATTCCCTGCAGCAGGGCAGGCAGGCTGTCCTGCCCGCGATGCGGGCCGCCGTCGACCGGCTCGACCCGGCCAGCCGCGCGATCGCCTACTACCATCTCGGCTGGACCGACCTGGACGGCAACCCGACCTCCGGCGGCGGCAAGGCTGTGCGCCCCGCCCTCGCCCTGCTGTCGGCCGAGGCCGCCGGTGCGCGCCCGGAGACCGGGCTGCCCGGCGCGGTCGCCGTCGAGCTCGTGCACAACTTCTCGCTGCTGCACGACGACCTGATGGACGGCGACACCGAACGGCGCCACCGGCCCACGGTGTGGGCGGTGCGCGGCGCGGCCAGCGCGATCCTCACCGGGGACGCCCTGCTCGCGCTGGCCAACGAGGTCCTGCTCGAGGCCGACGGACCGGGTGCGGTCGGCGCGGCGCGGCTGCTGTCCGAGGCGGTCGGCGAGCTGATCCGCGGTCAGGTCCTCGACGTCGCCTTCGAGCAGCGCGACGACGTCACGCTGGACGAATGCCTGGACATGGCCGGCGGGAAGACCGGGGCGCTGCTGTCCGCCAGCGCCGCGATCGGGGCGGTGCTGGCCTGCGCGCCACCCCGCGTGGTCGACGCGCTCGCCGAGTTCGGCGCCGACCTGGGCCTGGCCTTCCAGCTGGTCGACGACGTGCTCGGCATCTGGGGCGAGCCGTCGGTGACCGGCAAGCCGGTGCACTCCGACCTGCGGGCCCGCAAGAAGAGCCTGCCGGTCACCTACGCGCTGACCCACGGCGGCGCGCCCGGCCGGGAGCTGGCCGCGTGGCTCAGCGGCGGTGACGCCGCCGACGAGGACGCGGTGCGCCGCGCCGCGGACCTGGTCGACCTGGCCGGGGGGCGGGCGTGGGCGCTGGAGGAGGCCCACCGCCGGATGACGGCGGGACAACGCAAGCTCACCGACGCCGGGGTCCCGGAACGGGTGCGCGCGGAGCTGCTGGCCCTCGCGCGGTTCATCGTGACCAGGGAGGCTTGATGACGCAGACCTCGGAGATCTCCGGGGCGGTCGGGTTCGATCCGGCCGGCACGCTCGACCGCGCGGTCGCCCACCTCAAGGGCCTGCAACGCGACGGCGGCTGGTGGAAGGGCGAGCTCCAGACGAACGTGACCATGGACGCCGAGGACCTGCTGATGCGGGAGTTCCTCGGCATCCGGACGGCCACCGAGACCGCGGAGGCGGCCCGCTGGATCCGCTCCCAGCAGCGCGCCGACGGCACCTGGGCCAATTTCCACGGCGGCCCCGGCGACCTGTCCACCACACTCGAGGCGTGGGTGGCGCTGCGGCTGGCCGGCGACTCGCCGGACGAGCCGCACATGCGTGCCGCCGCCGAGTTCGTCCGGGCTTCCGGCGGGGTCGAGGCCAGCCGCGTGTTCACCCGCATCTGGCTCGCGTTGTTCGGCCTGTGGTCGTGGGACGACCTGCCCACCATGCCGCCCGAGCTGGTGCTGCTGCCGTCGTGGGTGCCGCTCAACGTCTACGACTGGGCGTGCTGGGCGCGCCAGACCGTGGTCCCGCTGACCGTGGTCAGCACGCTGCGGCCGGTCCGCCCGCTGCCGTTCGGGGTCGACGAGCTGCGCACCGGGAACCGGCGCGGCGGGCTGGTCGCGCCGTGGACGTGGTCGGGCGCCTTCCACTACCTGGACAAGGCGCTGCACCTCTACGGCAAGGTCGCGGTCAAACCGGTGCGCGAGTTCGCGATGCGGCAGGCCGCGGAGTGGATCCTGGCCCGGCAGGAGGCCGACGGCGGGTGGGGCGGCATCCAGCCGCCGTGGGTGTACTCGCTGCTCGCGCTGCACCTGCTCGGCTACTCGCTGGACCACCCGGCGATGCGTGCCGGGCTGGCGGGGCTCGACGGGTTCCTCATCCGGGAGGAGACCCCGGAGGGCACCGTGCGGCGGCTGGAGGCGTGCCAGTCGCCGGTGTGGGACACCGCGCTGGCGATCGTCGCGCTGCTCGACGCCGGGGCGCCCGCCGACGACCCGCACGTGCTCAAGGCCGTCGACTGGATGCTCGGCGAGGAGATCGCGGTGCGGGGCGACTGGGCGGTGCGCCGCCCCGGCCTCGACCCGGGCGGCTGGGCGTTCGAGTTCGCCAACGACCTGTACCCGGACACCGACGACACCGCCGAGGTCGTGCTCGGCCTGCGCCGCGTCGCGCACCCGGACCGCGCCCGGCTGTCCGGTGCTCTGGACCGCGCCGTGAAGTGGGTGACCGGCATGCAGTCGCGGGACGGGGGCTGGGCCGCCTTTGACGCCGACAACACCCGGGAACTGACCACCAAGCTGCCGTTCTGCGACTTCGGCGCGGTGATCGACCCGCCGTCGGCCGACGTCACCGCGCACGTGGTCGAGATGCTCGCCAAGGAGGGCAAGGCCGGCAGCCGGGAGTGCCGTCGCGGGGTCGAATGGCTGCTGGACCACCAGGAGGCCGACGGCTCGTGGTTCGGCCGCTGGGGCGCGAACTACGTCTACGGCACCGGTGCCGTGGTGCCGGCCCTGGTCGAGGCCGGGGTGCCGACGTCGGCCCCGGCGATCCGGCGGGCCGTGCGGTGGCTGACCGAACACCAGAACCCCGACGGCGGCTGGGGTGAGGACCTGCGCTCCTACCGCGACCCGTCGTGGTCCGGGCGCGGCGAGTCGACCGCGTCGCAGACCGCGTGGGCGCTGCTCGCGCTGCTCGCGGCGGGGGAGCGGGACTCCGCGGTGACCGCGCGCGGCGTGCAGTGGCTCGCGGAGACCCAGCGCGCCGACGGCACCTGGGACGAGCCGCAGTTCACCGGCACCGGGTTCCCCGGCGACTTCTACATCAACTACCACCTGTACCGGCTGGTGTTCCCGGTGACCGCGCTGGGCCGCTACCTGGGACGGTCATGACCGGCGTGGTGGTCGCGCCGATGCGCGTCGAGGCGGCGGCACTGCGGGTGCCGGGCCTGACGGTGCTGCGCGGCGGGATGGGCCCGCGCCGGGCGGCCGAGTCGGCGCAGCGGTTGACCGCGGCCGGCCGGCCGGTCCTGGTGGCGGGTGTGGGTGGTGCGCTGGTGCCGCAGGTGCGGCCGGGTGATCTGGTGGTGGCCACCGAGATCGATGGGCCCGCCGGACGGGTGCCGCTGCCGTCCGCGCCGTTGCTGGCGGCCGCGCTGCGGCGGCACGGGCTGACTGTCCACCTGGGACCGATCGCGTCGGCACCGTCCGTGGTGGACGGTGCGGACCGGGCCCGGTTCGCCGCCCGCGGGGCCATCGCGGTCGACATGGAGTCCGCGGAGTTCGCCGCCCTGCCCGGTCCGCTGGCCGTTGTACGGGCCATCGTGGACACCCCGGACCAGCCGCTGTGGCGGCCGGGGACCGTGCTGCGCGGCATCAGCGGGCTGCGCTCGCTGCGGGCCGCGGTGCCGGCGCTGCGCGAATGGTGTGACGCGGCCGGCGACGGTGACCTGCTGCTCGCCAGCCCGCGGTCGTTCTGCGCCGGGGTCGAGCGGGCGATCCAGATCGTCGAGCGGGCGCTGGACCGGTACGGCGCCCCGGTCTACGTGCGCCGTCAGGTGGTGCACAACGCGCACGTCGTGCACCGGCTGGAGGCGATGGGCGCCGTGTTCGTGGCGGAGGTCGACGAGATTCCGCGAGGCGCGACCACGGTGCTCGCCGCGCACGGGGTCGCTCCCGCGGTGCGCGAGGCCGCCCGGGCGCGGGAGCTGCGCGTGGTCGACGCGACCTGCCCGCTGGTGATGAAGGTGCACAGCGAGGTCAAGCGCTACACCGGCCGCGGCGACACCGTGTTCCTCATCGGCCACGCCGACCACGAGGAGGTGGAGGGCACGGTCGGGGAGGCACCCGACCGGATCGTGGTGGTCGAGGACGCGGAGGCGGCGGCGCAGGTGCGGGTGCCCGACGGCACCGGTGTGGCCTACGCGATGCAGACCACGCTGGCCGTCGACGAGGCGGAGGAGATCGCTGCGGTGCTGCGGGCGCGGTTCCCGTCGATCGCCGGCCCCCGGCACGACGACATCTGTTATGCCACCACGAACCGGCAGCGCGCGGTGACGAAGGTGGCCCAGGAGGCGGATCTCGTCCTCGTGGTCGGCTCGGTGAACTCGTCCAACTCGCAGCGCCTGGTCGAGGTGGCGCGGCGGCGGGGGACGCGGGCCCGGCTCGTCGACGATGTGTCCGAAGTGGACCTGCGCTGGCTGGCCGGGGCGCGGCGGATCGGGATCACCGCCGGTGCCTCGGCGCCACCGGATCTGGTGGCGGAGCTGGTGCGGTGCCTGCGCGGTGTGGGACGGTCGACGGTGACCGAGCACGCGGAGGCCGAGGAGGACCTGGTTTTCACATTACCCCGGGAGGTGAGCTAGACCATGGCGATGCCGTTACGCCAGTCGATCCGGCTGGGCGCGTTCCTGGCCAAGCAGAAGCTGCTGCGCAAGGACAAGTACGCGATCCTGGTCGAGCTGGAACCGCTGTTCGCGTGCAACCTCAAGTGCGGTGGGTGCGGGAAGATCCAGCAGCCGGCGCACCTGCTCAAGCAGCGGATGCCGGTGCAGCAGGCGGTGGGTGCGGTGGAGGAGAGCGGTGCGCCGATGGTGTCCATCGCCGGTGGGGAACCGCTGATGCACCCGCAGATCCACGAGATCACCCGGATCCTGCTGGAGCGCAACAAGATCGTGTTCCTGTGCACGAACGCGCTGCTGCTGCCCAAGCACATCCACAAGTTCAAGCCGCACCGGAACTTCACGTGGATGGTGCACATCGACGGGCTGGCCGAGAAGCACGACGCCTCGGTGCGCAAGGAGGGCGGCTTCCAGGCCGCCGTCGACGCGATCCAGCTCGCGAAGTCGAAGGGCTTCAAGGTGATGACGAACACGACGTTCTTCAACACCGACACCCCGCAGGACGTCATCGACGTGCTGGACTACCTCAACGACGTCGTCAAGGTCGACAACATGCAGCTCTCGCCCGGGTACGCCTACGAGAAGGCCCCGGACCAGGAGCACTTCCTCGGGGTGCAGCAGACGCGGGAGCTGTTCGCCAAGGCGTTCGCGGACGGGCGCCGCAAGAAGTGGCGGCTCAACCACTCGCCGGTGTTCCTCGACTTCATCGAGGGCAAGCGGGACCTGGAGTGCACGCCGTGGGGCATCCCGTCCTACTCGCTGCTGGGCTGGCAGCGGCCGTGCTACCTGCTCGACGACGGCTACGCCAAGACGTGGCGGGAGCTGATCGAGGAGACCGAGTGGGACAAGTTCGGCCGGGGCAAGGACCCGAGGTGCGCGAACTGCATGGCGCACTGCGGTTACGAACCGACGGCCGTGATCGCGACGACGAGCAGTCTCAAGGAGACGATCCGCGCCGCGGTCAGCGTCTGACCCGGACCCGGTAGCGCGGGGGCGATCACCGCTCGTCCCCGCGCCGCCGGTCAGCTGGCGAAGAACTGGTGATCCACCGCGCCGGGCGGGGCGAGGCAGTCCTCGTCGCCGTGGCGTCCGGCGGGATCCACGTCCGCCGAACATCGCCTCCGCCGGTGCGGCGGACGATTCGACGCGCGGTGTGCCAGGCACCCCTGGTATTCCTATACCGGGTGAGTGCTAGGGTTCCGGTATAACTATACCGACACCCTGGGACGCGAGGTACCCGTGATCGAGTTGAAGACGCCGGCGGAGATCGAGCGCATGCACGTGGCCGGGCGGTTCGTCGCCGAGGTGCTCTCCGAGGTGGGCCGGCTGGCCGAGGTGGGCGTCAACCTCCTGGACCTGGAGCACCACGTGCGCGGGATGATCACCCGGCGCGGAGCGCAGTCCTGCTACTGGGACTACGCACCCTCGTTCGGCCGGGGCCCCTTCCGCAACGTCATCTGCCTGTCGGTCAACGACGCCGTCCTGCACGGCCTGCCCCACGACTACACCCTGCGCGACGGGGACGTGCTCACCGCCGACCTCGCCGTCGGCATCGACGGCTGGGTGGCCGACTCGGCGCGCACCGTCGTCGTCGGTACCGCCGCCGAGGAGGACCTGCGGATCGTCCGCGCCACGGAGGAAGCGCTCGCGGCGGCGATCGAGGCGGCACGACCGGGCAACCGCCTGGGCGACATCTCGGCGGCGATCTGGTCCGTCGCCCGGGCGCACGGCTACCCGGTCAACACCGAGTTCGGCGGACACGGCATCGGCCGCACCATGCACGAGGACCCGCACGTGCCCAACAAGGGGCACGCGGGGCGGGGGCTGACGCTGCGGCCCGGGCTGACCCTCGCGCTGGAACCCTGGTTCGCCCGCACGACCGACCGGATCGTCCACGACGCGGACGGCTGGACGATCCGGTCGGCCGACGGTTCCCGCACCGCCCACTCCGAGCACACGGTCGCCATCACCGAGGACGGCCCCCTGGTGCTCACCCGGCGCGCGGAGGAGTCGGCGGGGCGCTAGGCGCGACTGGGCCTACGGGATCAGTAGCAGCTTGCCGGTCGTGCGGCGGGCCTGCAGGTCCTCGTGCGCCTTCGCCGCCTCGGCGAGCGGGTAGCGACCGCCGATCCGCACCGTCAGCGCGCCGGAGGTCACCGCCTCGAACAGCTCGCCCGCCCGCCAGTCCAGTTCCTCCCGGGTCCGCACGTAGTGGGCCGACGTCGGCCGCGTCAGGTACACCGATCCGGCCTTGTTGAGCCGCTGCGGGTCGACCGGCGGGACCGGGCCGCTCGCGGCGCCGAAGAGCACCAGGAACCCCCGCACCCGCAGGCTGGCCAGGCTGCCGTCGAACGTGGTCCGGCCGACCCCGTCGTACACCGCGGCGACCCCTTCGCCGTCGGTCAGGCGCCGGACCTCCTCGGCGAAGTCCACCTGGTCGTAGCGGATCACCTCGTCCACGCCGGCCTCCCGGGCCAGCGCCTCCTTCTCCGCGGTGGACACCGTGCCGATCACCCGCGCGCCGCGTGCCTTGGCCAGTTGCGTCAGCAGCAGGCCCACCCCGCCCGCGGCCGCGTGCAGCAGGATCGTGTCGCCCTCGGCCACCTCGTAGGTCGACCGGACCAGGTAGTGCGCCGTGACGCCCTGCAGCAGGGTCGCGGCGGCCACCTCGTCGGACACGCCGTCCGGGATCCGCACCGCGCTGCGTGCCGGGACCCGGGCCCGCTGCGTGTAGCCGCCGAGCACGCCCTGCCAGGCGACCCGGTCGCCGACCTGGAAACCGGTGACGTCCGAACCGACCGCGGCGACCGTTCCGGCGCCCTCCTGGCCCAGCGTCGCGGGCAGGTCCAGCGGGTAGCTCCCGCTGCGGTGGTAGGTGTCGATGTAGTTCACGCCCGCGGCCGCGACGTCCACCAGCAGCTCGTCCGGCCCCGGATCGCCGACCTCCACCTCGGCGACCTCCAGCACCTCGGGTCCGCCGGTCCGCCGAATCTGCACTGCCGTGGGCATCGTGTGTCTCCTCCTGACGTGGTCGGGTTCACCCCGTACAAGCCGGTGGGGCCGCCCGATCTTCCTTAAGATGCCGGCATGGCTGAAGAGACCGAGGCACCGGCGCCCACCGCCCAGCAGCTTACGACCGCCCGCCGATTCGTCGCCGAACACGGCAAGCCGGCCAAGGCCGTCGTGGAGAACATCGGCCGCGCCGGTGCACGCGTGGTGCTCGTCGGCCACGACGGTGCGCTCGGTGACATCGTTGTGCGCACCGTCGAGACCGGTCAGCAGCTGGTCGAGGCGGTCGAGGACCTCGAGCCGGCCGAATGGGACTCGGCAACCGTCAACGAGACCCGGATCGGGCCCGGCCACCGCCGCCGGATGGCCGGGCACGCCCTGTAGGGCTCACGCAACGGTTTGCAGCCGCTTCGCGGCGAGGCGCTCGGCCCGCGGCCAGCGCACGTCGTGCGCCCAGCCCAGCTTCTCGAAGATCCAGATCAGCCGCGCCGACACGTCCAGCTGCCCGCGCAGCACCCCGTGCCGCGCGCACGTCGGGTCGGCGTGGTGCGAGTTGTGCCACGACTCGCCCATCGACAGGATCGCCAGCGGCCAGAAGTTCGCCGCCCGGTCCCGGCTGGCGAACGGCCGGTCGCCGATCATGTGGCAGATCGAGTTCACCGACCACGTCACGTGGTGCAGGAACGCGATCCGCACCAGCCCGGCCCAGAAGAACGCGGTCACCGCGCCCCACCACGACCAGCTCAGCAGCCCGCCGAGCAGCGTGGGCAGAGCGAGGCTGAGCACGATCCACAGCCAGAACAGCTTGCTCACCACCCGCAGGTCGCGGTCGGCCAGCAGGTCCGGTGCGAACCGCTCGTAGTTGGTCACCTCGCGCTCGAACATCCACCCCATGTGCGCGTGCCAGAACCCGCGCAGCAGCGCCGCCGGGCTCGTGCCGAACAGCCAGGGGGAGTGCGGGTCGCCCTCGCGGTCGGCGAAGGCGTGGTGCCGGCGATGGCTGGCCACCCAGAACAGGACCGACCCCTGCACGGCCATGCTGCCGGCGATCGCCATCACGACCCGCAGCGGCCGTCCGGTCTTGAACGAGCCGTGCGTGAAGTGGCGGTGGTAGCCGACGGTCACGCCGAGCGTGGCGAACACGTAGAAGAACACCGCCAGGCCGAGGTCGAGCCAGGTCAGTCCCCAGCCCCACGCGAGTGGCACCGCGGTGACCAGCGCGAGGAACGGGATCAGCAGGAACGCTTTGAGCACGATCATCTGACCGGTGGACCGGCGATGTGAAATCAGGGGTTTGGTCATGGGCGGTGGTTACCTCTCTTCCCGGCCCCACCGTACGAGGCCGTCCTGGCGGATACCCCCCTCGGGCGTTACCACCGCGTGACGAGCGCGGAAATCCGGCTCACGCCGTGGTCAGCTCCGGGCTCTGGGGCGGGGCCGGTGCGGCGGGGACGACCGGGCCCCGGTCGCGGCAGCCGCACCACAGGGCGGCGGTCGCCACGATCACCAGCGCCGAGCCCAGCACGTGCAGCGACACCAGCGCCTCCGGGATGCCGAGTGCGTACTGCACCGACCCCAGCACACCCTGCGCGAGCGCCACCACCCAGACGACCGCGTAGCGCCGCCACACCGCCGGCGGGGTGCCGCCGCGCATCAGGACCAGGCCGAACATCGCGAGCACGAGCAGGTAACACACCAGCAGACCACCGTGGACCTGGGCGAGCACCTCGATCGGCGCGTCCAGCCGGTGGGTCGCCGGGTCGCCGCCGTGCGGGCCGGCGCCGGTCACCGTGGTGCCGGCGATCAGCACCGCCCACATCGCGACCACGAGGGTGACCAGCAGCTTCTTCGCCAGCGGCGGGACCAGCCACCGCGCCGGCTCGTCGCCCTCGCCGAACGCGCGGACCAGCAGCACCGCCAGCCACACCAGCGGCGTGGAGACCAGGAAGTGGATCGCGACCGTCCACCACTCCAGCTTCGCGAGCACCGTCATCCCGCCGACCACGGCCTGCAGTACGACTCCGCCGGGCATTGCCCAGGCGAGCCGGAGCGCCCGCCGGCGCTCCGGGTGGGCGATCTGCACCCGCCACGCGGCGAGCACCGCCAGCGCGGAGACCAGGATGACCACCACGGTGAGCAGCCGGTTGCTGAACTCGATCCACTGGTTGAGCGTCTCGAGCTCGGGGTGCGCGACCGGCACCAGGCTGCCCGGGAAGCACTGCGGCCAGGTGGGGCAGCCCAGACCCGATCCGGTGACACGGACGACCGAGCCGGTGACCCCGATGCCCGCCTGGGCGACCACCGCGGCGACGGCGATCGCGCGCTGCACGGAGCGCGACGGGTAGGGCAGGCGGGCGATCAGGGACTTCAGTGCCACGCGGAAATAGTAGACGGGCGCGAAGCGCCTCCGTTGAGGGCGGTGGCGGGAGACGAGCGGGCCCCGGCGCTACGTCAGTTTCGTCGTGCGGCTGGCCAGTGCCGCCGCCAGCACGCCCCACCCGGCGAGCACGGCGACCGGGCCCGCGGCGAGCTGCCCGTGCACCAGCGCGGCCCGCAGCCCTTCGGCCAGCGCCCCGGAGGGCAGCAGCTCGATGATCGTCGCCGCCCCGGCGGGCAGCGCCGAGGGCGCGAGCAGGATCCCGCCCGCGAGCAGCAGCACGAACCACACGATGTTGGCCAGCGCCAGCACCACCTCGGCGCGCAGCGAACCGCCGAGCAGCACGCCCAGCGCGCCGAAGCTCAGCGTGCCGGCCACCAGCAGCAGGACCGCCTCGGCGATCCCGGCGCCCGACGGCGTCCAGCCGAGGAACGCGGCGACCACGCCCAGCACGACGACCTGCAGCAGCACCACCACCAGCGCGGCGACGATCCGGCCCGCGACGAGCAGCCACCGCGGGATGGCCGTGGCCGACAGCCGCTTGAGCACGCCGTAGCGGCGGTCGAACCCGAGCGCGATGGCCTGCCCGGTGAACGCCGAGGACATCACCGCGAGCGCGAAGATGCGCGGCGTGACCCAGTCCACCTTGGCGACCCCGTCGAGGTCGCCGGTGGGCAGGATGTTCAGCAGCGTCAGGCCGATCAGCAGGGCCAGCGGGATGAGCAGGGTGAGCAGGATCTGCTCACCGTTGCGCAGGGTGAGGCTGGTTTCCAGCTTCGCGTGGGTGAGCAGCATCCGGGTGCGGCGGCCCGGACCGGGCGCGGGGGTGAAGGTTCCGGCGGGGAACCGGGCCGGTGCGGTCACGAGCGCAGCTCCCGTCCGGTCAGCTCGAGGAAGACCTCTTCCAGGTCGCGCTTGCCGACGTGCAGCTCCTCGGCCAGCACGCCCTGCTGCGCGCACCACGCCGTCACCGTCGACACCACCTGCGGGTTCACGCTCCCGGACACCTGGTAGCTGCCCGGCGCGGACTCCTGCACGCGGTAGCCCTCGGGCAGCGCGGCCGACAGCAGTTCGGTGTCCAGCCCCGCGCGGGCCTTGAACCGCAGCTGCGCGGCGTCGGAGTCGTCCGCGGTCAGCGCGCTCGGCGTGCCCTCGGCGATCACCTTGCCGTGGTCGACGATCACCACGTCGTCGGCCAGCGCCTCGGCCTCCTCCATCAGGTGGGTGGTGAGCAGGACGCTCACCCCGTCGGCCCGCAGTGCGCCGAGCAGGTCCCACACCAGGCGGCGGGCCTGCGGGTCCATACCGGCGGTCGGCTCGTCGAGGAACACCAGCTCGGGGCGCCCGACCAGGGCGCACGCCAGCGACAACCGCTGCTGCTGCCCGCCGGAGAGGCGCTTGAACGGGGTGCGGCGCGCCGGGGTGAGGCCGAGGACGTCGAGCAGCCACTCGGGGTCCAGCGGGCTGGCGGCGCACGAGGCGACCAGTCCGAGCATCTCGCCGGCCCGGACACCCGGGTAGGCGCCGCCGCCCTGCGGCATCACACCGACCCGGGGACGCAGCGCGGCGCCGTCGCGAGCGGGATCCAGGCCCAGCACGCGCACCGACCCGGCGTCGGCGCGGCGGAAGCCTTCGCAGATCTCGACGGTGGTGGTCTTGCCGGCACCGTTGGGACCGAGCAGTGCGAGCAGGCGCCCGCGGTGCATCTTCAAGTCCAGGCCGTCGACCGCGGTCTTCGAGCCGTACCGCTTCACCAGCCCGGTGATCTCGACGGCAGGTGTGCTCACGACTGTCAAGCGTACGACCCCGGCTCAGGGCGCCGGCTGCGGATCCCTCTTCAGCAGCAGAGGTGCCCTGCGCCACACGACGAGCACGGCCACGGCGACCACGACACCCGCGGCGAGGTAGGCCTGCGGCACGACGAACGAGCGGCCGTCGAACGTGCTGCCCGGCGGTGCGGCGAGGAACGCCAGCGCCACGCTGGCCACGGTGGCCGCGACGCGGAACCGGGACGTGCCCGCGGCGGCGGCGAGCGGGATCACCGCCCACAGCAGCCACCACGGCTGCATCGCGACGTGCAGGATCATGAAGGCGCCCAGCGAGACGCCGAGCCCGATGATCGGCCGGTAGCGCCAGCGGAAGCTGTCCCACAGGAACTTCGCGGTGATCAGCCCGGCCAGCGCGATGCCGGCCAGCTGCAGGATCGACACCAGCGCGTTGGTGTGGTTGCCCAGGCCGAGCGCGATGCCCAGGACCCCGCCGAGGTTCGCGAGCTCGGCACTGGGGGAGATCCAGCTGCGCACCAGCCCCGGGGTGCCCAGCGCGCCGATCCAGCCGAAGCCGAGGCCGGTGCCCAGGCACACGGCGACCATGACGACGGCGAACACGCCGGTGAGCGCGGCGGCGGCGCGCAGCAGGTCGCTGATCCGGCCGCGCCAGCGGCGGGCGATCATGACACCGAAGAAGCCCAGTGCGATGACCGCGTTGATCTTCACCGCGGCGCCGAGCGTGATGACCGCCGCACCGAGCACGAGGAACGGGATCTCGCCGTTGGCCAGGGGTGGCGGCGTGTCGCCGGTGAACCGGACCGGCAGCCGGCGGATACCCAGCTCCAGGCCGGCGACCATCAGGCCGATGCCGAGCGCCTCGTTGTGCGCGCCGGCGACCAGGTGGAACAGCACGAGCGGGTTGGCGGCCCCCAGCCACAGCGCGGTGGCCGGTTCGACGCCGAACCGCTGGGCCAGGCGGGGCAGGGCCCAGATGATGAGCGCGACGCCGGCCAGGGCGAGGGCGCGCTGCAGCAGCACCCCGGCGACGATGTCGTCCCCGGTGAGCCCGGAGATCCAGCTGCCGAGTTTGAGGAAGAGCGGGCCGTAGGGGGCCGGGGTCTCGCGCCACATGTTGGAGACACCGCTGGTGAGCGGATCGGCCACGCCGAGCGCCTGCGCCGGGCCCAGTTCGTACGGGTCCATGCCGCGGTGCACGATCTCGCTCTGCGCCAGGTAGCTGTAGACGTCGCGGGAGAACAGCGGTGGGATGAACATCAGCGGCGTCAGCCACATGACCAGCGTGCGGGTCAGCTGGGCGCGGGTGGCCAGCCGCGGGCGCCCGGGCCGCGCGAACCGGCCCAGCAGCAGCCACCCGACGACGAGCATGCCCATCCCGGCGAAGCACATCGCCAGCGAGACGGTGGGGATGCGGGCGAACAGGCGGAGGACGGGGATGTCCTGGACCGGGTTGAGCACCGGGGCCGCGCCGGCGCCGAGCGAGCCCAGGGCGAGCAGCAGCGCGCCGACCGTGCCCAGCCGGCGCACGATGTCCAGGGCACGCAGTTCCCGCTGTTCCAGCGGCCCGGCCCCGGGAGGGTGCACCGGGGACGGCGGCGCCGCCACCGCACCACCTCCGGTGCTCCGCTCACCCCATGTCACACAGAGAGGGTATCGGCGCCGTCCCGGGCTGCCGAGAAGGGCGGCCACGGCGACCGGCGGCACCGGCGCGGCGGCCGGGATCCGTGACCCCGGTCACGCCGAGTTGACCACTCTTTGCCTCCCCGCCCGAAATACGACACAATTATGTTGTGAAAAACAGCGGACCCCACTCCCACCAGGGCGGCGCCGGCCGTCCCGGTGACGGCGTGGCCGCTCAGGCCACCCCGGACGGGCGCACCCGGCACGAGGTCGCCCGCCTCCTGCTGGAGGACGGCCCGATGACGGCGGGCGTGGTCGCCGACCGGCTGGGCATCAGCCCGACCGCGGTGCGCCGTCACCTGGACGCGTTGCTGGCCGACGGGGAGGCCGAGACGCGGGACGCGCCCCGGCGCGGACCGCGTGGCCGGGGCCGCCCGGCCAAGCTCTTCCTGCTCACCGAGACGGGCCGCGCCCGGTTCGGGCACGCCTACGACGACCTCGCGGTCGCCGCCCTCCGCTTCCTCGCCGAACACGCGGGGGAGGAGGCCGTGCGGGCCTTCGCCGAGCGCCGGGCCGCCGGCATGGTGGAGCCGCACCGGGCCGCGATCACCGCAGCGGACGGCCCGGCCGGCCGCGCGGAGGCCCTGGCCGCCGCCCTGAGCAGGGAGGGTTACGCTGCGTCGGCCCGCCAGGTGGGCGCTCCGGCCACCGGTGCCGGCGCGCAGCTGTGCCAGCACCACTGCCCGGTCGCCCACGTCGCCGCTGAGTTCCCGCAGCTGTGCGAGGCGGAGACCGAGGCGTTCGCCGAGCTGCTGGGCACCCACGTCCAGCGGCTGGCGACCATCGCACGCGGTGACACCGTGTGCACCACCCACGTCCCAGCGGAGAATCCGCCGGGTCTGCAAGCGAAAGCTCCGGACGGAGGGAAACGCGAATGACTGCCGCTGCCGAGCAGCGCAATCCCACCACAACGCCGCTGTCCCAGGAAGAGACCATCGAGTCCCTGGGCAACTACGCGTTCGGGTGGGCCGACCCGGATGCCGCGGGGGCCAGCGCCCGCCGCGGGCTCAACACCGACGTCGTGGCCGACATCTCCGCCAAGAAGAACGAGCCGGAGTGGATGCTCGAGGCGCGCCTGAAGGCGCTGAAGCTCTTCGAGCGCAAGCCCATGCCGAACTGGGGCGCCGACCTGTCGGGGATCGACTTCGACAACATCAAGTACTTCGTGCGCTCCACCGAGCAGCAGGCCGCCAGCTGGGACGAGCTGCCCGAGGACATCAAGAACACCTACGACAAGCTGGGCATCCCGGAGGCGGAGAAGCAGCGCCTGATCGCCGGGGTGGCCGCCCAGTACGAGTCGGAGGTCGTCTACCACAAGATCCGTGAGGACCTCGAGGCCCAGGGCGTCATCTTCCTGGACACCGACACCGGCCTCAAGGAGCACCCGGAGCTGTTCCAGGAGTACTTCGGCTCGGTCATCCCGGCCGGTGACAACAAGTTCTCCGCGCTGAACACGGCGGTGTGGTCCGGTGGGTCGTTCATCTACGTGCCGCCGGGCGTGCACGTGGACATCCCGCTGCAGGCGTACTTCCGGATCAACACCGAGAACATGGGCCAGTTCGAGCGGACCCTGATCATCGTCGATGAGGGTGCCTACGTGCACTACGTCGAAGGCTGCACCGCGCCCATCTACAAGTCCGACTCGCTGCACTCGGCCGTGGTCGAGATCATCGTCAAGAAGGGCGGCCGCTGCCGCTACACGACGATCCAGAACTGGTCGAACAACGTCTACAACCTGGTCACCAAGCGCGCCAAGTGCGAAGAGGGCGCGACCATGGAGTGGATCGACGGCAACATCGGCTCCAAGGTGACCATGAAGTACCCGTCGGTCTTCCTGATGGGCGAGCACGCCAAGGGCGAGGTCCTCTCGATCGCGTTCGCCGGCGAGGGCCAGCACCAGGACGCCGGCGCCAAGATGGAGCACCTGGCGCCGCACACCTCCTCGACCATCGTGTCGAAGTCGGTGGCGCGCGGTGGCGGCCGCACCTCCTACCGCGGCCTGGTGAAGGTGGCCAAGCGGGCGCACCACTCCGCGTCCACCGTGAAGTGCGACGCGCTGCTGGTGGACACCATCTCCCGCTCGGACACCTACCCCTACGTCGACATCCGCAACGACGAGGTGTCGATGGGCCACGAGGCCACGGTGTCCAAGGTCTCCGAGGACCAGCTGTTCTACCTGATGTCCCGCGGTCTCACCGAGGACGAGGCCATGGCGATGGTCGTGCGCGGGTTCGTCGAGCCCATCGCGCGCGAGCTGCCCATGGAGTACGCGCTCGAGCTGAACCGCCTGATCGAACTGCAGATGGAAGGAGCCGTCGGCTGACATGACGGTGGCTGCTGAGAACACCGCTGCCGCTGCGGAGGCCGTCGTCCCGGCGGCCTCCCGCGCGGAGCGCTTCACCGGGTACGACGTCGCCGCCTTCGAGGTCCCCAGCGGCCGCGAGGAGAACTGGCGCTTCACCCCGATGAAGCGCCTGCGCGGGCTGCACGACGGCACCGCGACGGCCTCCGGTGAGGTCAAGATCGACGTCGACGCCGCCCCCGAGGTGCGCGTGGAGACCGTCGGCCGCGAGGACGAGCGCCTGGGTCAGGCCGGCGTGCCGAGCGACCGGATCGCCGCGCAGGCGTACACCTCGTTCGCCGCGGCGACGCTGGTGACCCTGCCGAAGGAGACCCGCGCGTCCCGGCCGACCGTGCTGCGGCTGACCGGGCCGGGCGAGGGCAACACCGCCTACGGGCACGTGCAGGTGCGCGCCGAGGCCTACGCCGAGGGCGTGGTCGTGCTCGACCACCTCGGCTCCGGCACCTACGCCGACAACGTCGAGTTCGTCGTCGGCGAGGGCGCGAAGCTCACCGTGGTCAGCGTCCAGGACTGGGCCGACGACGCCGTGCACGTCTCCGAGCAGCACATCCGGCTCGGCAAGGACTCCACGGTCAAGCACATCGTCGTCACCCTGGGCGGCGACCTGGTGCGGGTGTCGCCCACCGCGAGCTTCGCCGACCGCGGCGGCGACGTGGAGATGCTGGGCCTGTACTTCGCCGACGCCGGCCAGCACCAGGAGCACCGCCTGTTCGTCGACCACGCGGTCCCGTACTGCAAGTCGAACGTGATGTACAAGGGCGCGCTGCAAAGTGATGGCCGCTCACAGGAGGCTCATACCGTGTGGATCGGCGACGTGCTGATCCGGGCCGCGGCCGAGGGCACCGAGACCTACGAGCTCAACCGCAACCTGGTGCTCACCACCGGTGCGCGGGCCGACTCGGTGCCGAACCTGGAGATCGAGACCGGTGAGATCGCCGGTGCCGGGCACGCGAGCGCCACGGGAAGGTTCGACGACGAGCAGTTGTTCTACCTCCAGTCGCGCGGGATCGAGGAGGAGCAGGCGCGGCGGCTGGTCGTCCGCGGCTTCTTCCACGAGATCCTGATGAAGATCGACGTCCCGGAGGTCCGCGAGCGCCTGACCCAGGCGATCGAGGCCGAACTCGAAGCCGTCGGCAGCTGAAGCCCTCCCCTTCCACCACGAGAGACAGAGACGAACGAGGCCATGGCCACACTGGAAATCAAGGATCTGCACGCCGGTGTCACCACCGACGAGGGCACGAAAGAGATCCTCAAGGGTGTCAACCTGACCATCCGCTCGGGTGAGACCCACGCGATCATGGGCCCGAACGGGTCGGGCAAATCCACCCTGTCCTACGCGATCGCCGGCCACCCCAAGTACGAGGTGACCTCTGGCGAGGTGCTGCTGGACGGCGAGAACGTCCTCGACATGTCGGTTGATGAACGCAGTCGAGCGGGCATTTTCTTGGCGATGCAGTACCCCGTCGAGGTGCCGGGCGTGTCCATGTCGAACTTCCTGCGCACCGCCGCCACCGCCGTCCGCGGCGAGGCGCCGAAGCTGCGGCACTGGGTCAAGGAAGTCAAGGACGAGATGGCCAAGCTGGAGATCTCGGCGGAGTTCGCCGAGCGCAGCGTCAACGAGGGCTTCTCCGGCGGTGAGAAGAAGCGCCACGAGATCCTGCAGCTGGCGCTGCTCAAGCCGAAGATCGCGATCCTCGACGAGACCGACTCGGGCCTGGACGTCGACGCGCTGCGGATCGTCTCCGAGGGCGTCAACGAGTACAAGGCGAACAACGAGGTCGGCGTCATGCTGATCACGCACTACACCCGGATCCTGCGGCACATCACCCCGGACTTCGTGCACGTCTTCGCCGACGGCCGCGTCGTCGAGTCCGGCGGCAAGGAGCTGGCCGACGAGCTGGAGGAGAACGGCTACGTCAAGTACACCGGCAAGAAGGAAGCCGCGGCGGTCTGACGTCCCCCGTTCCCGAACTGACACACCGAGAGAGGAGTTGGCGCGCATGACCACCACAGCCGCGGCCAACCTGCCTTTGGACGTCGCTGCCCTGCGCGCCGACTTCCCCATCCTGTCGCGCACCGTGCGCGACGGGAAACCCTTGGTGTACCTGGACTCCGGCGCGACCTCGCAGCGGCCGCGGCAGGTGCTGGACGCCGAGCGCCGGTTCCTGGAGACCTCCAACGCGGCGGTGCACCGGGGTGCGCACCAGCTCGCCGAGGAGGCCACGGACGCCTACGAGTACGCCCGCGCCCGCACCGCCGAGTTCGTCGGTGCCGACCAGGGTGAGCTGGTGTTCACGAAGAACGCCACCGAGGGCATCAACCTCGTCGCGTACGCGATGAGCAACGCGGCCACCGCCGGCCCGGAGGCCGACCGGTTCCGCGTCGGCCCGGGCGACGAGATCGTGATCACCGCGATGGAGCACCACGCGAATCTGGTGCCCTGGCAGCAGCTGTGCCAGCGCACGGGTGCCACGCTGCGGTGGTTCGACCTCACCGGCACGTTCCGGCTGGATCTGTCCAACCTGGACGACCTGATCACCGAGCGCACCAAGATCGTCGCGTTCGCGCACCAGTCGAACGTGCTCGGCACGATCAACCCGGTCGAGCCGATCGTGCGGCGGGCCCGCGAGGTCGGCGCGCTGACGCTGCTCGACGCGTGCCAGTCGGTGCCGCACTTCCCGGTCGACTTCCACGCGCTCGGCGTGGACTTCGCGGTGTTCTCCGGGCACAAGATGCTGGCGCCGTCCGGTATCGGCGTGCTCTACGGGCGCCGTGAGCTGCTCGAGGCGATGCCGCCGTTCCTCACCGGCGGGTCGATGATCGAGCTGGTCACGATGGACCGCACCACGTTCGCGCCGCCCCCGCAGAAGTTCGAGGCCGGGGTGCCGATGACCTCGCAGGCGGTCGGGCTCGGCGCCGCGGTGGACTACCTGAGCGAGATCGGCATGGAGCGGGTGGCCGCGCACGAGCACGCGCTCGTCGAGTCCGCGCTGGCCGGGATCGCCGAGATCCCGGGCGTCCGGCTGATCGGCCCGGGCGACACCGCCGACCGCGGAGCGACCGTCGCGTTCGTCGTCGACGGCGTGCACCCGCACGACGCCGGCCAGGTGCTGGACAGCCTGGGCATCGCGGTGCGGGTGGGTCACCACTGCGCGTGGCCGCTGCACCGGGTGTGCCAGGTGCCGGCCACCGTGCGCGCGACGTTCTACCTGTACAACGAGCTGTCCGAAGTGGACGCCCTGATGGGCGGTATCCGCGAGGCGCAGAAGTTCTTCGGGGTGGCGTAGGTGAACCTGGAGAGCATGTACCAGGAGATCATCCTGGACCACTACAAGAACCCGCACGGCCACGGCCTGCGGGAGCCCTTCGACGCCGAGTCGTTCCAGGTCAACCCGACCTGCGGGGACGAGATCACCCTCCGGCTCAAGGTCGAGGGCGACAAGGTCGCCGACGTCTCCTACGAGGGGCAGGGCTGCTCGATCAGCCAGGCGTCCGCGTCGGTGCTGACCGATCTGGTGACCGGGCACACCGTCGGTGAGGCGCTGTCCACGATGGACACCTTCGTGGCGATGATGCAGAGCCGGGGCCAGATCGAGCCGGACGAGGATGTGCTGGAGGACGCGGTCGCCTTCGCCGGGGTGTCGAAGTACCCGGCGCGAGTGAAGTGCGCCCTGCTGGGCTGGATGGCGTTCAAGGATGCGCTGACCCGCACGAACGGAGCCGTGAAGTGAGCGAGGAGCAGACGCGCGAGGGCCGCACCGCGGCGGACCTGCCGGAGCAGGCGCAGCCGGCCGCGGACGTGGCCAAGATCGAGGACATCGAGGAGGCCATGCGGGACGTCGTGGACCCCGAGCTCGGCATCAACGTGGTCGACCTCGGGCTGGTCTACGACATCCGGGTGGAACCGGACAACACCGCGACCCTCGACATGACGCTGACGTCGGCGGCCTGCCCGCTGACCGACGTGATCGAGGACCAGACGGCGTCGGTGCTGGTCGGCCAGGCCGGTGTGGTCAAGGACTTCCGGATCAACTGGGTCTGGATGCCGCCGTGGGGCCCGGAGAAGATCACCGACGACGGCCGGGAGCAGCTCCGCGCCCTCGGGTTCACCGTCTAGATCCGCATCGGCGGCACACCGCCGCCGCGGCCGGGCCCGTTCGGGTACTCCGGCTGCGGCGGCGGTGTGCTGCGTGCGGCCCGTGATCCCCTCGTAGCAGCCGGCGTATAACGACCTATACGGCGCGGCTCAAGCCGGCCGCAGACCGGTCGCGCTGTTCCGGCAACGCGTGCCGCGACCGGCCGCGCAGCACTTCGACCCGCTCGGAGCCCGGCCGGCCCAGCACCCAGCTCGACCCCGGCACCGCCTTCGCCCGCTTCTTCAGGGGTGCCAGCAGCCGGGACGCCTCCCGGTACGACTCGATCGTCGCCGTCGCGCACACCAGCGTCGCCAGCGACACCGTCACCGGCATGCCTTCGGCCGACCACGGCACGTCCAGCAGTGCCCCGGCGATCGTGCCGATCTCCGCGACGTCGCAGGCGATCAGGAAGTCGTCCCCGCCGACGTGGCTCACCACCATCCGCGGCAGGCGGGCCGCCAGGTCCGTGAGGGCCCGCCCGATCGCGCGGATCAGGTCGTCCCCGGCGGCGAAACCCGCGTTGTCGTTCACCGCCTTGAACGAGTCGACGTCCAGCCAGGCCGCCACGAACGCCTCCCGGCCGGCGATCCGGCGGTCCACGTCCCGCGCCACCGTGTCGCTGCCGGGCAGCCGGGTCAGCGGGTTCAGCGCGGCCGCTTCCTCGACCTTGGCCTCGGCCACCCCGCGCACCACCTCGGTCACCAGCACCACACCCAGGCAGCGGCCCGCGTCGTCGACCACCACCACGTCGTCGCCGGTGCGGCCCCAGTCGGCGTCGGTCACCAGTTCCAGCAGCTCCAGGGCCCCCGCATCGGCGTGGATCGTGTGCGGGCTGTCCGCCAGCCGTTCCGCGCTGCGCCTGGCGTGCAGCGCGTGCCCGTACGGGCCGGTGACCGAGACCAGGAACCGGGTGCGGTCGATCGACCACCGCGGGCGCCCGTCGGGGCCGATCCCGACGATCCCGGTGGGCGCGTCCGCGGCGGCGAGCGCGGAGCGCACGTCGTCGCAGGTCGCGTCGTGCGGCAGGGTGCTGGCCGGGCGCAGGAAGTCCCGCACCCGCGGGGTGCTCAGCGGTCCCGGCACCACGCGTTCCCCGGGGTCGGGGATGGCCGGGGTGAGCAGGTGCCCGAGGCTCACCCCGGCCCGGGCCGGCGCGAACAGGTTGCCCTGGGCGATGCGCACTCCCAGCCGCCGCACCGCCCCCAGCTGGGCCTCGGTCTCGATGCCGGTCGCCACCAGCCGCGCGTTGCGGCGGGCGGCGAAGTGCAGCAGCGATTCCACGACCGCCACCGAACCGGCGTCGCCGGGCAGCCCGCGCAGCACGCTGTGGTCCAGTTTCAGGACATCCACCGGCGCCGCGGCGAGCAGCGCGAACGGCAGGTCCCCGCGCCCGAGACCGTCCAGCGCCAGCCGGAACCCCAGCTCGCGCAGCCGCGTCAGGCCGGCGAGCAGCTGCTCGGGCGGGACCGAGCAGAACGGCGGGCCGATCTCCAGCACCACCTCGCGCGGCCGCTTGCCGGTGCGCGCGAGGGCGTCCAGCAGCGGATCCACCGCCGGGGCCGCCGCGGTGGCCGCGGTCAGGTTCAGGTGCACCGGCAGCAGCGTCTGCTGGTCGGCCTCGGTGCGCACCGCCTCGCAGGCCAGCGCGAGGTCGGTCTCGACCAGACGCTGTTCGCGGCGTGCGGTGTCGAGCAGGTCGTGCACGGACCCCTCGGCGGGGCGGGCCAGCGCTTCGAGCGCGACCATACCGCCGGTGTGCAGGCTGTAGAGCGGCTGGAAGGCGAACCGGACTGGGCGCACGGACCGATCTTCCTGGTGAGGTGGCTCCGGTGAAAGAGATGTTCACGGATGTTCACCTCCGGTGTGCACGCCGTATGCCCCCACCGGGTGTCCCCGGACCGATACGGTGATGCGCATGGAACTCGATCCGCGGATGCTGCGCCGGGAGAACGCCAGGGAACCGGCCTGGTCCGATCTGGCCGACAACCCGTTCCGGGCCGACCGGGACCGGATCGTGGTGTCGCCGTTCTTCGCCCGGCTCGGTGGCGTGACCCAGGTCGTGAGCGCCGCCGGGTCCGGTCTGCTGCACAACCGCCTCACGCACAGCCTCAAGGTCGCCCAGGTCGCCCGCGCGATCTCGGAGCGGCTGCTGTCCGCGGTCGACTCGGCCGAGCTGATCGGCAAGCTCGGCGGGCTGGACCCGGACGTGGCCGAGGCCGCCGCGCTGGCCCACGACCTGGGGCACCCGCCGTTCGGGCACCTGGGGGAGCAGGTGCTGGACCGCATCGCCCGCCACCGGTTCTCGCTGCCCGACGGGTTCGAAGGTAACGCGCAGACGTTCCGGATCATCACCACCACGGACGTGCGCGGCCCCGCGGCCGTCGGCCTCGACCTCACCGCGGCGGTGCGGGCGGCGGTCCTGAAGTACCCGTGGGCCCGGCTGCACTGGCCCGACCCGCACCCGTCCGCGATGCGGATCCCGCCCCGCGGCGCCGCCGAACCGGACGAGGCACCCGGTACCGGGTCGAGCAAGTTCTCCGCGTACTGCACCGAACTGGATGACGTCGTGGCGGCGCGCCGGTCGTTCGCGGGCCGGATCGAACCGTGGCAGCAGACCGTCGAGGCGTCGGTGATGGACACCGCCGACGACCTCGCCTACGCGATCCACGACATCCAGGACTTCCACCGCATCGGGGTGCTGCAGCACGCGCCGGTCGCGGCCGAGCTGGGGGAGTGGCTGGACCACGCCCTCGACCTGGCCGCGCTCGACAACGCCACGCTCGCGGCGCAGATCCGCCGCCCGGGCCGCTCGCTGGAGCAGCTGCGACGGCGCATGCACGCCAAGGACGCGTGGATCGTCGACGACGACGCCTTCGCCCACGCCGTGTCCCGGATCCGGGCCGAACTTGTCGACGGCCTGCTCGCCACCCCGTTCGACGGGTCGATCGAGGCCGAGCAGACCACGGCGGCGTTCTCCGCGCAGTGGACGCACCGGCTGGTGGATGGCGTGGTCGTGCTGCCGACGCCGTCCACCCGGGCCGGGCACGTGTCGTTGCGGCCGGCGCAGTGGCACGAGGTGCAGGTGCTCAAGTTCGTGCACCGCAGGTTCGTGCTGCTGCGGCCGGAACTGGCGCTGCACCAGCGGGGGCAGGCTTCGTTGCTGACCACGCTCGTGGACGCCCTGGACGCGTGGCTCGGCGACCGGGACGAGGTGTCCCGGCTGCCCCGGCGGCTGCACGACCTGGTCGAGCTGGCGCAGTCGGAGTTCGAGGACCTGGCCCGCAACGCGCCCGAGCTGCTGGTCGGAGCCACCGGCGAGCCGGTGACCGGTGCGGACGCGGTACGCAGCCTGGCCCGGCGCCGCGCGGTGATCGACTTCGTGTCCTCGCTGACCGACAAGCAGGCGGTCACCCTGCTGGACGCGCTGTCGGGCCGGTCCGCGCAACCCTGGTCGGACTCCTTCGTGCTGTAGCGGCAGGCAGCACCGCGTGCTGGGTGAGGACGGTCACCGCGGGGAAAACGGCTGGACGGTGATCCGTACACTGGACTCGTGGACGTCCAGTTGGAGTAGCTCCGGGCCCGGCCCCGCCAGACCCGGCGGGCCCGTCGATGTCTCCTGTCCACCCCCGATTCCGGGAGTTCCCCTTGATCACGGCCACCGGCCTAGAACTGCGCGCCGGGTCGCGCATCCTGCTGTCCGACACCACCGTGCGCATCCAGCCGGGTGATCGCATCGGCCTGGTGGGGCGCAACGGCGCCGGCAAGACGACCACCCTGAAGGTCCTCGCGGGTGAGGGCGAGCCCTACGCGGGCGAGGTGCGCCGCGGCAGCGAGCTCGGCTACCTGCCCCAGGACCCCCGCGAGGGTGATCTCTCCGTCACGGCGAAGGACCGCGTCCTGTCCGCCCGCGGCCTCGACACCCTGCTGCGGGACATGGAGAAGGCGCAGACCGCCATGTCCGAGCTGGTCGACGACGCCGAGCGGGACCGCGCCATCCGCAAGTACGGCCGGCTCGAGGAGCGGTTCGCCTCGCTCGGTGGGTACGCCGCCGAGAGCGAGGCCGCCCGCATCTGCGCCAACCTGGGCCTGGCCGACCGGGTCCTCGCGCAACCTCTGCGCACCCTCTCCGGTGGTCAGCGCCGCCGCGTCGAGCTGGCCCGCATCCTGTTCGCCGCCTCCGACGTGGGGGCGTCCGGCCGCTCGGACACGATCCTGCTGCTCGACGAGCCGACCAACCACCTCGACGCCGACTCCATCAACTGGCTGCGTGGCTTCCTCAAGGGGCACGAGGGCGGTCTCGTGGTGATCAGCCACGACGTGGACCTGCTGGCCGAGGTCGTGAACAAGGTGTGGTTCCTCGACGCGACCCGCGGCGAGCTCGACTCCTACAACATGACCTGGTCGCGCTACCTGGAGGCGCGCGCCACCGACGAGAAGCGCCGCCGCCGGGAGCGGGCCAACGCCGAGAAGAAGGCCGCCGCGCTGCAGGCGCAGGCCGCCAAGCTCGGCGCGAAGGCGACCAAGGCCGTGGCGGCCAAGAACATGGCCCGCCGTGCCGAGCAGATGCTCGCCGGGCTCGACGAGCAGCGTCAGGCCGACAAGGTGGCGCACATCAAGTTCCCCGCGCCGGCCCCGTGCGGGCGCACTCCGCTCACCGCCGACGGATTGTCCAAATCGTACGGTTCGCTGGAAATCTTCACCGGTGTCGATCTCGCGATCGACCGGGGGACCAAGGTCGTCGTGCTCGGTCTCAACGGTGCCGGCAAGACCACCCTGCTGCGGCTGCTGGGCGGAATGGAGAAACCGGATACCGGCAGTGTCGTCGCCGGGCACGGTCTGCGCCTGGGCTATTACGCGCAGGAACACGAAACCCTCGACCACGATGCGAGCGTCTGGGAGAACATCCGGCATCTCGCTCCGGACACCGGTGCGCAGGAGCTGCGGAACCTGCTCGGCTCGTTCCTGTTCACCGGCGAGCAACTGGACCAGCCGGCCGGCACGCTCTCCGGCGGCGAGAAGACCCGGCTCGCGCTCGCCGGGCTGGTTTCCAGTGCGGCCAACGTGCTGCTGCTGGACGAACCGACCAACAACCTGGACCCGGCCAGCCGTGAGCAGGTGCTCAACGCCCTGCGCAGTTACACCGGTGCGGTCGTCCTGGTCACCCACGACCCCGGCGCGGTCGAGGCACTCGAACCCGAGCGGGTGATCCTGTTGCCGGACGGCACCGAGGATCACTGGTCGGATGATTACCTGGAACTCGTCCAGTTGGCATGATGTAAACAATGGCGCCGGTCCTTAGTTGGACTAGGCAACCACCTGGTTCGGCGCAATTTTTCCGCCATTGGGCAGGTTTTTCTCGCCTCGTCTGGCAAATTCGCGGTTCGTGTTCGATCATTGCGTGACGAGGCCCACTGTGGCCTGCCAACGCGAACTGGTGGAGGCGGAACGACGTGGCTGACCTGAAGAAGGGCGCGCGGATCACCGGCAGCACGCGTGACAAGCTCGCCGCTGACCTGAAGAAGAAATATGAGAAGGGTGCGAGTATTCGGGCCCTGGCCGAGTCGACCGGACGCTCGTACGGTTTTGTGCACCGCGTACTTTCCGAATCCGGTGTGCAGTTGCGCGGGCGCGGCGGAGCGACACGAGCTAAGAAGAAGTAGGCCCGGCGGCGGCTTCGGCACGGCGGAAGCACAATGCCGCGCCGGCGAGCACGCACGGGTACAGCAGGTACCCGAAGCGCGTCGCGGGCGTCAGGAGGGTGAAGGCGCACAACCCGGCGGCGATGCGCCACAACGCGTCCGATCCCGCGACGGGCGGACGCCGCAGCAACCAGACGACGATCGCGGCGGCGGCGCCGACGAGCAGGATGAACGCGGCCACTTTCCCGGCCGGACCGATACCGGCGATGAGATGACCCGGCAGGGGGCTCGCCGCCGGTGACGCCACCTGGCCCACGCCGGCCGGGAACCGGACCACGTGCTCCACGAACGCGTGCGGATCGACCAGGAACACCGGGACGTTCAGCACCGCGCACGCGGCGACGGCCGTGCCGGCGAACCGCGCCAGGGCGGTGCCGCCCAGGCGGGTGAAGATCAGCACGGCCAGCACCACGGCGGCCGGTGCGACGATGAGCTTCGCGCTGATCACGAGCGCGAGCACGGTGCCGCTCGCCATCGGCCGGTCCCGCGCGGCGAGCGCGGCGGCGACCAGCAACAGACCGACGATCGCCAGGTCCGGCCCGGCGACCGCCCAGGTCAGCGCGGTCAGCGGGAAGGCCATGGCCAGCTGGGCCGCGCGTACCGGCACCCGGGGGGAACCGATCAGCCGCAGGGTCAGCCAGGCGCACACGCACGCGGTGAGGACGAACATCAGCCGCGCGTCGGTGAGGGCGTCGGCGACGGGACCGCCGCCGAACAGGGCGCGCGGCAGGCCGAACACGGCCATCACCGGGCCGTACGGGGTGTAGTCGTTGACCTCGGGCACGTGGTCGAGCGCGGTCACGTCGACGTACGGCGTGCCGTGCTCCAGCAGCAGACGCGCGGAACGTTCGATCACCCACACCTCGGGCTGGGCGCTCCAGGAGAACGGCGTGTTCAGCCAGTCGTTGCCGGTGAGGCGGCGGATCACCAGGACGACCAGGGGCAGCAGCATCGACAGCACGGCGATGCCCGCGAGCCCCAGCCAGCGGGAGCGCAGCGGTCCGCCCGGCCGGCGCGCCGTCATCAGCCAGCCGGTGTGCGCGGCCGCGAAGCCGTACCCGAACGCCGCACACGTGCCCCAGATGCGGAAGCCGTAGAACTCGCCGGTCAGCGCGAGTGCGATCGCGTAGACGGCGCACCCGAGGTAGAGGAGCAGGTCGACGGCCAGTGGATGCGTCGCGAGCAGCGCCCGGGTGCGTTCGATCGCGGTGACCGGGACCGGTGGGCGCGTTGCCGTGCGCTCGGTGGTCACCGGCTGCCACCGCGTGCCTGCATGCCGAGATCGTTCCGCCCCATGGGCAAAGGTTACCGAGACCGTCCCGCCCGGCGGCGCCCGGGAAGCGCCCGGTCGACCGGACCGCTGGTCCAGGGCGTGTTCTGTTCGCCGGGTGATGCACCGTTCCTGGAAGGGCCGGGTGAGACGTGTTTCCACGGTCCGTCGGGACACGATGAGAGCCCGGGCGGTCCCGGGGGTGGTTCAGGCCGTCGGCGACCAGGGCGGCGATCTTCTCCTCGGCCGGCGTGAGCACGTCCAGCGCACCGTGGCGGAATGCGACTTCGCCGATCGCCGCGACGATCCGCTCCTCGGCGAGCTGTGCTCCCGCTGGAACGGCACCAAGCCGCCGGCACGAGCCTGCCGCCCCGAAGCCGACTGGGCGACGGCTTCCGCGGTGGCGGCCGGTCGAGGTCGGCCAGGTACACCACGGCCGCGGTGTCGAACGCGCTGTTGACCCGTTGCGCCGGTGCCACGCGGAGCCGGGTCCTGCCCACGTCCGCCGGCCCGGTCAGCGTGAGCAGCCGGGTGCCGTGGCGAGATCCGCACGACTGTTCACCGATCATCCCGCCACTGTTAAACGCCGTACAACTATCGTGCCTGTCGTACGAGAGGCGCGGCGAAGTGCAGTGCTCATGTCCGTGGCTCTCACCGCCCTGCCACGGAGGTGCCAGAACGCGCGATCGCCGTGGTCGAGCCCGCCGGGATGGTGCCGGCACCGCGGCCGGGGACCCCGGGTGCGGTCCAGTCACCCGGGAACCGGCGCTACCGTCCCGTCCGGCTCGTGACGGGCAGCGGGAACGAGCGGGTGTGCTACTTAGCGTGGGACGAACGGGGCGTGACCGTGCCGGGTGGTCGCGGCGCCGCGGAGAGGGCCGATACCGTGTCGGGGATGGTGTGCGAGGCGTGCCTGCGGGAACGGGTGCGGGTGAGCCCACGGTGAGCAACCCCCGTATCAGCAAGGGGCTGACCCGCGACCAGATCGTGGCGGCGGCCGTCATGCTCACCCGCCGCCAGGGTCTGGAGGGGTGGTCGCTGCGCGGCGTGTCCGAGTGCGTCGGGGTCTACCCGGGTGCGGTGTTCCACCACCTGGGTGGCGGGCGGGACGTCCTCGTCGCCGCCGTCGTCGATGACATCGCTGCGCGGATCCTCCTCGTCCCGGCCCGCGGGACCGGCTGGCGCGAGTACGTGCGTCGCCTGGGGGAGATGGGGTGGGGGGTGCTGCGCCAGTGCCCCGGCGTCGCCTGGCACATCGCGCGCAACGCCGCCTCCGGTCACCTGCCCCAGCCGATGGGCGCCCGGCTGGTGGCCGTGCTCACCGAGGCGGGTTTCGGAGAGCGGGCCGAGACCACGGCGCTGCAGGTGATCCGGGTCCTGTGCCTGTTCATCGCCGGGCTCGACGAACTCCCCGGCGTCGATCCCGCGGCGCTGGAACGGCTCTGGGCCGCCGACCTCGCCCTGTTCCTGGCCGGTCTGGACGCCGTCGAGGGCGCCCGCGCCAGGCCGGGGGAGCCCGGGATCACGGAATAGCGGACGCCCGCGCCGGGCTTGATGTGGTGCGTGCCGTCGTGGCGGTGGTGACCTTCGGGCGCTGTCCCGGCATCCCGGCCGCAAACCTGAAGTAATCTGGAGCTGTTTGCGGCGGCACCGCGGAGGACGATGTGGACAACACCTGGTCGTTGATGAGTTCGGCAATGCGCTCGGCGGACGCACCGAAGGGACTGGCACCGGGCACGGTGCGCCGGGTGGCGCGGTTCGCCCGGCCGTACTGGCGCAGCCTGCTGGTCTTCCTGGCGCTGACCGTGGTGTCGGCGGTCATCGCGGTGACCACGCCGCTGCTGGCGGGCAAGGTGGTGGACACCATCGTGCGCGGGCGGGAGGCCGGCCTGGTCGGTCTGCTCGCCGCCGTGGTGGCCGCGCTCGCCATCGCCGACGCCGGGTTCGGACTGGTCGAGCGCTGGCTGTCCGCGCGGATCGGCGAGGGGCTGATCTACGACCTGCGCCGCGCGGTGTTCGAGCACGTGCAGCGGATGCCGATCGCGTTCTTCACCCGCACCCGCACCGGCGCCCTGGTGAGCCGGCTCAACAACGATGTGATCGGCGCGCAGCGCACCTTCACCGCGACCCTGTCCGGGCTGGTCACCAACGTGATCCAGCTGGTGCTCTCGCTCGGGGTGATGGTGACGCTGTCCTGGCAGGTGACGCTGCTGGCGCTGGTGCTCCTGCCGGTGTTCGTGCTGCCCGCCCGCCGGATGGGCCGCCGGATGGCCGCCCTGCAGCGGGAATCGGCCCAGCTCAACGCCGGGATGACCACCCAGATGACCGAGCGGTTCTCCGCTCCCGGCGCCACCCTGGTCAAGCTGTTCGGGCGGCCGCGGCGGGAGGCGGAGGACTTCGGCGCCCGCGCCGGCCGGGTGCGGGACATCGGGGTGCGGACGGCGATGCTCACCCGCTGGTTCATGACCAGCCTCACCCTGGTCTCGGCGCTCGCGCAGGCCCTGGTCTACGGCCTGGGCGGGTGGCTGGCGATCCGCGGGCAGCTCGCCCCGGGCACGGTCGTGGCGCTGGCGCTGCTGCTCACCCGGCTCTACAGCCCGCTGACCGCGCTGGCCAACGTCCGGGTGGACGTGATGACCGCACTGGTGTCGTTCGAGCGGATCTTCGAGGTGCTCGACCTGGAGCCGATGATCACCGAGAAGCCGGATGCGCGGACGGTGCCCGAGGGCGGGGTGTCGGTCGAGTTCGCCGACGTCACCTTCGCCTACCCGGCGGCCGACCGGTACTCGCTCGCCTCCCTGGAGGACGTGTCTACTTTGGACACCCGCGGGGGCGAGGAGGTGCTGCACGGGATCAGCTTCCGCGCCGAACCGGGACAGATGGTGGCGCTCGTCGGCTCGTCCGGCGCCGGCAAGTCGACGATCGCGTCGCTGCTGCCGCGTCTCTACGACGTGGACTCCGGGGCGATCCGGCTGTCCGATGTGGACGTCCGGGACCTGGCGTTCACCGCGATCCGGGACACCGTCGGCGTGGTCACGCAGGACGGGCACCTGTTCCACGACACCATCCGGGCCAACCTGGAGTACGCGCGGCCCGGCGTCACGGACGAGGAGATCTGGGACGCGCTGGAGCGGGCGCGGCTGGCCGAGCTGGTGCGCAGCCTGCCCGACGGGCTGGCCACGCTGGTGGGGGAGCGCGGCTACCGGCTCTCCGGTGGTGAACGGCAGCGCCTGACCATCGCACGGCTGCTGCTCGCGCAGCCCCGGGTGATCGTGCTGGACGAGGCGACCGCCCACCTGGATTCCGAATCCGAGGCCGCGGTCAGCGAGGCCCTGTCGCACGCCCTGGAGGGGCGGACCGCGCTGGTCATCGCCCACCGCCTGTCCACCGTGCGGGCGGCCGACCAGATCCTCGTCGTCGAGGCCGGGCGCATCGTCGAACGCGGCACGCACGAGCAACTGCTCGCCGCCGGCGGCCGCTACGCCGACCTCCACCACACCCAGTTCAGCGAGGAACCGGCCGCGGCCTAGCCGGACTGGCGCAACGCGGGGACGCGCGGCCGGTAGCGCTCCAGCAGGGCGGCGTTCGCCGCGTCCCCGTCCGCCATGTTCGAGCTGCGCCACAACGGCACCTCGGCACCCTCCCGGCGGGCGGCGTCGTGGACGTGCGCCAGCACCTCGTTCCAGAGGTAGACGTTGAGCAGCGACGACAGCGCCACCGTGCGCGGGTCGTCCGCCGGGAACGAGGCGTCGCCGGGCCGGACACCGGTGTCGAGCACCACGTCGGCATGGTCGAGCAGCGTGCTGGGCGACCGGCGCGGCGCAGCCGCCACCGCGGCGCGGGAGGTCACCGCCACCACCGGCGCCCGGACCGCCTCCGCCAGCTCCACCGGGTACGGGTTGACACCCGAGTTGGAGAACACGAACACGACGTCGTCCGGCCCGGGCGCTCGCTCGGCGAGCACCTGCGCCGCCAGCCCGGACCGCCGCTCGGCAGCCGTGCTGGTGGTCGCGCTGTGCAGCGGCAGCAGGTCCGGGTGGTAAAGCGGGTACACGCACGCCAGGCCGCCGGCGCGGTAGAAGGTCTCGGCCACCGACGCGAGTGAGTGCCCGGCCCCGGCGGTGAAGACAAGCGCATCCGCCCGCACCGCGCCCAGGACCAGCCCGGCCGCCTGCCGGATTTCCGCGGAGTTGCGTTCGCCGGCCCGCTCGAGCGCGCCGGCCACCAGATCGTGGATCACCCGGCCGACCCTAGGCAACGGACCACCCGCCGGAGTGGCCGGACGGAAGAATCCCGCCGCCCGGGATGTTGGACCCCAAGTGACGACCGACCCCGTGCTGATGACCTGGCGAGCCCGCGGACCGGTGCGGGCCGTGGTGCTGGTCCTGCACGGGGGCGCGGAGAACGGGCTCGCCGTGGTCCGGCCGTGGGGCCTGGCCTACCTGCGGATGGTGCCGCTGGCGCGGTCCACCGCCGGCGCGGGCGCGCCGCACGGCGTGGAGGTGCGGCTGCTGCGCAACCGCGTCCGTGGCTGGAACGAGCCGGAGATGCACCCGGTCTCCGACGCGCGGTGGGCGCTCGACCGGATCCGCGCGGAGCGGCCCGAGGTGCCGGTGTACCTCGTCGGGCACTCGATGGGTGGCCGGGTCGCGCTGCGCGTCGCCGACGACCCGGCGGTGCGCGCGGTACTGGCGCTGGCCCCGTGGACCCCGGCCGGGGAGCCGGTCGAGCCGGTGACCGGCCGCACCGTGCTGATCGCCCACGGCACGCGCGACCACATCACCGATCCCGCGGAGTCCTTCACCTACGCGCAGCGCGCGCAGGCCGTCGCGGAGCGGGTGGTGCGGATCGAGGTCATGTCGGAGGGGCACGCGATGCTGTTCCGGCCCGGCGTGTGGACGCGGCTGGTGCGTGACTTCGCCCGGGACGCGGCCGGCGTGGCGCCGCTCACGGCCTGGTCAGCGGGCCCCGACCAGCGGCTTCGCCTGCCCGTGTGATCGCGCGCAACCCGTTCGGGGTGCTGGACGTCCTCGGGAGGACGGCTTGCGGTTCACTAGGGGCGTCCTAGGGCCGGTCGATCGGGGAACGGTGATGGCGTGACGAACCAGGGCGGACACCCAGCGCGCGCTCCGCGCGGACCGCGACAGCACCAGCCTGCCCAGATGATGCCGGTGCCCGGCCGCGCGGACGCCGCACGGCAGGCCCCGCCCCGGCGGAGCGGCCCCCCGCCGACCCGCGCGATGCCCTCCCGCGGTGCTGTCCCGCCGCCCGCCCGGCCGCCGCGCACGCGCCGCCGCCGGTTCGGCCCGGGCAAGATCCTGCTCACGCTGCTGTCGGTGGTCCTGCTGTTCTTCGCCGGCGTGTGGATCTACCTGGAGTTCTCCATCAACCGGGTCGCGGCGATCGAAGACTACAACGGCCGACCCGCCGCGGCGTCGGGCACGAACTGGCTGATCGTCGGCTCCGACAGCCGCGAGGGCCTGTCCGCCGAGGACGAGGAGCGCCTGGTCACCGGGGACGTGGCCGCCGCGGGCGGCGGTCAGCGCACCGACACGATCATGCTCGCGCACCTGCCGGACAACGACACCAAGCCGACCCTGGTGAGCCTGCCGCGCGACTCCGAGGTCGCCATCCCGGGCCACGGCACCAGCAAGATCAACGCCGCGTTCTCCCTGGGCGGCGCGCCGCTGCTGGTGAAGACGGTCGAGCAGGCCACCGGGCTGCGCATCGACCACTACGCGGAAATCGGTTTCGGCGGGTTCGCCACCATCGTCGATGCGATCGGCGGCGTGGACATGTGCGTCGACAAGGAGATGCACGACACGATGACCGGCATCACGATCCCGGCCGGCTGCCAGGAGCTCGACGGCGCGCACGCGCTCGGCTTCGTGCGGATGCGGCACAGCGACGCGACCCCGCGCTCCGACCTGGACCGGGTCGAGAACCAGCGCAAGTTCATCGGCGCGCTGGTCAGCCAGATCGCCAGCCCCGGCACGCTGCTCAACCCGTTCGACTTCTTCCCGCTGCTGAGCGCGGCGCCGGACGCGCTGACCATCGACTCCGGGGACCATCTGCACAACCTGGTGGGCCTGGCGTGGGCCATGCGCGGCATCTCCTCCGACGGCGTGCTGTCCACGACCGTGCCGGTCACCTCGGCCGCGGCCGAGCACTGGGACAAGACGAAGTCCAGGCAGCTGTTCGACGCCCTCCGCCGCGACACCGCGGTGCCCGACAGCGCGATCATGAACTAGTACTCCAGCGGTAGATCGTGAGCACGCTTGCGAGGTCTTCGGCGAGGGCCGAAGCCATGGCCCCGCGATCCTCCACGGGGGCAGTGCGGAATGCGACGGCCGGTCAGCTGCCGGTCAGGGCCGGGGCGGTCCGTGAAAGGGCAGCGTCTGGCTGTAGACGACGCTGGTGGTCGTGCTGCCGAAGCCGGCCAGCTCGTCCATGAGTGTCTCCAGATGCTCCATGGAGGTCGCGGCTACCTTGAGGGTGTAGCAGTCGTCGCCGGTGGTGCGCAGGCACTCCAGGATCTCGCGTCGCTCGGCGAGCAGTCGGCGGAGCGGCTGGTGGTGGTTGCCCGGGTACTTCAACCGGACGACGGCGAGTACGGGGTAGCCGACCTTGGCCAGGTCGACCACGGCGTGGTAGCCGGTGACGACGCCCATCGCCTCCAGTTGCCGCACCCGTTCCGTGGTGGCTGACGGGCTGAGGCTCACGCGCCGCCCCAACTCGCTGAGGGAGATGCGTGCCTCCCGTTGCAACTCGTCGAGGATCGCCCAGTCGACGTCATCAAGATTCACGGCCATCTCGTCATTTTACCGGGAAAACGACTGGAAAACGTGGGAACTGCCGGGAGATCTCACTTCCCAGTTCCTTGATCGCCGGGATAACCTCAACCATGCAACTTGGCGTCAACGTACCGAACTTCGGGCCGGGAACCGATCCCGGCGTGCTGCGCGAGTGGGCGCGGATCGTGGAGGGGCTCGGCTTCGACCTCCTCATGGTGTCGGATCACGTGGTCGTCACCCCGGACGTGGCCGTGCGGTACCCGGAGCCGTTCTACGAGCCGTTCACCACGCTGTCCTGGCTGGCCGGCACCACCACCACGGTTCGGCTGGGTACCACCGTGCTCGTGCTGCCCTACCGGCATCCGCTGCTGGTGGCGCGCATGGCCACCAACCTCAACCAGCTCAGCGGCGGCCGGCTCGTGCTCGGGGTGGGCGTCGGCGGGGCACGTCAGGAGTTCGAGGCGCTCGGCGTGCCGTTCGCCGCGCGCGGCAGGCTGACCGACGAGTACCTCGGCACCCTGCGGAAGACCTTGCAGGAGGAGGCCGACGGCCGGACCAGCCCGATACCCATCTGGGTCGGCGGCAACAGCGAGGCGGCGATCCGACGCGCCATCAGGTTCGACGCCGCCTGGCACCCGCTGCGGGCCACCCTTCCCGAGCTGCGCTCGGCCGTGACGAACCACTCGCTGCCGGCGTTCGCGCCCCGCATCGTCCTGCGGCTGACCACCACACCGGTCGACGACCCCGATCGGCCGGCCGGCTCCGGCACCATCGAGCAGATCCTCGACGATCTGAACCAGCTCCGTCTGCTCGGCTCCGGCACCGTCCTGCTCGACCCCTACCACGGGGATCCGGAGGAGACTCGCCGTCCGAGCGCAGTCTGGCAGGCACTCACCGCCGTGGCCACACACTGGAGGACAACATCGTGATCACTGCAGCCGACGAGGATTTCCTGCGGCGCGCCATCGACATCGCGGCCCATGCCATCACCCTCGGCGACGCGCCGTACGGCTCCCTGCTGGTCGGCCCGGACGGGGCGATTCTCGCCGAAGCCCACAACACGGTGCGGCGCGACAACGACATCAGCGCCCACCCGGAACTGAAACTCGCCCGCTGGGCGGCCCGCGAACTCGACCATGACACGGCCGTACGCACCACCATGTACACCAGCTGCCAGCCATGCTCCATGTGCTCGGGCGGCACCGTCCGCTCCGGACTCGGCCGGGTCGTCTACGCGCTTTCCACCGAGCAACTCATCGAACTCAACCCGGACTCAGGCGCCTGGCCGGCGGTAGCGCAGGACGGCCCGGCTCTGTTCGACGTGGCACGCGCCCCCATCGACGACTACTACCGGCGTTGACCGGGAGTGCCGGCCAACACCCCGCACCACAACAACCCGAGCGCGTTCATCCGTAGTAGCTGGGCACGTTCACGTGTACGCGTGCACGACAGGGCCCACCGGCTCCGCTGGTCCCACCGGCGACGCCGCCGCCAGGCCGTCGCCCCAGCGTGATCACGATCGACCGCGGGAATCTCCCGTGCGGGCGAGCACCGGGGCGGGGATGATCGAGGGATGCAGATCCCTGCGGAGAGCCTGTCGGACGGGGTGATCGTGCTGCGCCGGTGGTGGGCCGGCGACGCCGAAGCGCTGCATCGCCTGGTCGACGAGTCGCTGGACCACCTCGCACCCTGGATGCCGTGGGCGGTCGGCAGCTACACCGAGCGCGACGCGCGGGAGTTCCTGATGCTGACGCGGGAGAGCTGGCTGGCGGCCGAGACGTTCGACTACGCGATCGTCGCCCCGGACGGGGCGATCGCCGGCAGCTGCGGGCTGATGGCCCGCATCGGCCGCGGTGGCCTGGAGATCGGTTACTGGCTGGGCAAGCCCTACACCGGTCGCGGCTGGGCCACCCGCGCGGCGCGCCTGCTCACCACCGAAGCCTTCCGCGTGGGCGCCAACCGGGTCGAGATCGTGCACGACGTCGCCAACCACCGCAGCGCGGCGGTTCCGGCCCGGCTGGGCTTCACACGGCTCGGGGAACGCCCCACGCAGCTGCCCGGCGGCACCGCCGCGACCGGGCGCGTCCTCGTGTGGCGGCAGACCGCGTCCTGACCACGCAGGGTTTTGCCGGCGGTACCCGGGATCAGACCGGAGGTGCCCCGCCGGAGCCGGAGGGGCTGCGGGCCGGGCGCGCCTCCTCCGGAGTCACGTCCCCGATGCCGTGCAGCACGTGGGCGAGGATTTCCGCGCCGCGCACGACGCGCGGGCCGGGCCGGTTGAAGTAGGCCGGGCCGTCGAGGACCCACACCCGTCCGCTGCGCACGGCCGGCAGGTCCGCCCAGCCCGGGCGGGTGGTGAGCAGGTCGAGTTCGGTCTCGGTGCGGTCCGGCGGCAGGCCGCACGGCAGCAGGAGCAGGACGTCGGGCCGGGCCGCGACGACCGCGGACCAGTCGACGGCGTGCGTGTGCTCCCCGGGCACCGCGAGCAGGGGTTCCCCGCCCGCGGCGAGGATCTGCTCGGGCACCCAGTGCCCCGCCGGCCACACCGGATCGAGCCATTCGATCGCGGCGACCCGCGGCCGGTTCCGGTGCCCGGTCTTCGCCCGGACGGCGTCGAGCCGGGCCTCGAGGTCCCGGTGCCGCTCGTGGGCCACCTCCGGCACGCCGAGGACCTCACCCACCTGGCGGAGGCAGTCGAGCACCTCGGGCAGCGTGCGGGGCTCCAGGCTCAGCACCCGCGGCCCGGCGTCGAGCAGGCGGACCGCGTCCGACACGCGCCGGTAGGAAACCGCGCAGACCTCGCAGAGATCCTGGGTGAGCACGACGTCCGGGGCCAGCTCGGCGAGTTTGGCGGAGTCGAGCGCGTAGAGCGCGGAGCCGGAATGCGCGCCGCCGACCGCGGCGGTGATCTCCCGGCTGCTCATGGCCGCGTGCAGGCCGCTGCCGGTCACCACGGGCACGGCGCCGACGCCCGGCGGCCAGTCGCACTCGTGGGTTCGCCCGACCAGGTGGCCGGCCAGGCCCAGCTCGGCCACGATGTCCGTGGCGGCGGGCAGCAGCGACACGATCCGCATGTCCCGAGCCTAGAACGGCGGAGCGTCTCAGTCCTGGCCCTGGCGTTCGCGGATCAGGTCCTCGACCGCCTTCGGGACCGTCGTCTCGAAGTCCAGCATCTTCGCCCAGTGCGGCTCGACCGTGATGACCACCATCCGTTGGTAGAGCGCTCGCACGCCCTGCTCCCACGCCTCGAACTCCCCGGCCGGGACCATCTTGCGCGACGCCTCGACGTAGCCCTCCGGCACGCCGTCGACCTCCGTCAGGCGAGCCGTGCCGCGGATCAGCAGCACCCGCGGAGGCCACCGGCCCTGCGTGTCGATGGTGATGGCCACGCGCGGATTGCGGCGCAGCGCCGGGACCTTCGCCGAGTTCGGTACCGTCCCCATCAGCAGGTTGCCGCCCTCGCACCAGAACCCGATCGGGATGACGCGCGGTCCGCCGTCGAGCCCCTCGTAGGCCAGCCGCGCCGGGATCGACGATCCCAGCAGCTCCTGCGAGACCGGCTCGGCCAGCACCCCGGCCACGTCGTCGCGGTTCATGTCCGTCTCCTCCCGTGGTGAGCGCCCGTCGTGGCGCAGTCTCCCCGGGGACGGGGCCCGCCGCACGGTTTCGACGTCTCCGGCATCCGCAATTCCACCGGGCGGGGGGAGGGTGGCCGCTAGCCTGGACCGCGTGTGCCCGGACACCTGGGTCCTCCACGTGGACCTGGACCAGTTCATCGCGGCGGTCGAGGTCGCCCGGCACCCCGAGCTGCGCGGCAAGCCGGTGGTGGTGGGCGGGTCCGGCAACCCGGCGGAGCGGGGCGTGGTGGCCACCGCCTCCTACGAGGCCCGCGAGTTCGGCATCCAGTCGGGCATGCCGTTGCGGCTCGCGGCCAGGCGGTGCCCGGACGCGGTGTTCCTGCCCGTCGACAAAGAGGCCTACGAGGAGGTCTCCGAGCGGGTGATGGCCACGTTGCGGTCGTTCCCGGTGGTGGTCGAGGTGATCGGCTGGGACGAGGCGTTCCTCGGTGCGCGTACCGGCGATCCGGAGGCGCTCGCGGCGGAGGTCCGGACGCGGGTGGCGGAGACGACCGGCATGTCGTGTTCCATCGGGATCGGCGACAACAAGGTGCGCGCCAAGATCGCCACCGGGTTCGCCAAACCGGCCGGCATCTACCGCCTGACGCGTGCCAACTGGGTCGAGGTGATGGCCGACCGGCCGACCGACGCGTTGTGGGGGATCGGCCGGAAGACGGCCAGGAAGCTCGAGGCCGCCGGGCTGACCACGGTCCGGCGGCTCGGCCTGGCCGATCCGGACGAGCTGGCCGCGCGGTTCGGCCCCACGATGGGGCCGTGGTACCGGCTGCTCGCCCAGGGTGCGGGCGACACCGAGGTCACCGCGACCCCGTACGTGGCGCGCTCGCGCAGCCGCGAGATCACCTTCCAGACCGACCTGACCGCCCGCGCGGAGATCGACGCGCAGGTGTCGGCGCTGGCGGCCCGGGTCGCCGCAGATGTGGTGTCGGAGGGCCGCCCTGCGGTACGGATCGGGGTGAAGGTGCGGTTCAAGCCGTTCCTCACCTACACCCGCAGCCTGACACTGCCCGCCCCGACGAGCGACGGTGCGGACATCGAACGCGCGGCGCTGTCGTTGCTGGACCGCTTCGAGTGGACGCGGCCGGTGCGGTTGCTGGGAGTGCGGGCGGAGTTCGACCGGGTGGAGTGACGCGCTCAGGTGTGCGTGCGCCGGTAGTGGCGGCGGGCGCGGTCGCGGTTGCCGCAGTCGCCGGAGCTGCACCATCGGCGTGATCCGTTGCGGCTGCGGTCGAGGAAGAGCCAGCCGCACGCCTCGTCGGCGCACTCCCGCAGCCGGGTGAGGTCTTCGAACTGCAGGAGCCGCCAGACCTCCAGCGCGAGCGCCGCGGGCAGGTCACTGGTGCCGTGCACCGCGATCCGCCAGTCCAGCGGTGCCACCGACGCGATCGCCGCCCGGCCGAGTGCGCCGACGATCAGCCGGCGCACCGGCTCGGGATCCCCGGGCGCCGCCCCGGTGGCCAGTGGCCGCAGCACCCGGTAGGCCGCTTCCCGGAGTGCGCGGACCTCCGCCACGCCACCGTCCACGGCGACGGGGGTGAAGCCGGCGCCCTCGGCCCAGCGCTGCAGCGCGTCGTCGTCCGGGAGCCGCTCCTCGGTGCGCGCCGGGTCGAGCCGCCACGCCACGGTGTTGAGCAGTTCCAGCGCCCGATGTCCACCCACGGCCATCTAACAACCGTAAAGGTGTTTGGTCGTTATGTCGACGGGTAGCCACCCGGTGTGCGACCTGCCTGGGGAGTCGCGACGGGGGCGCTGGGCGTCTCCGCCTCGGCCGTGCTGATCGACCTGTCCGGGACGGCGCCCGGCACCGCGTCGTTCTTCCGGTGCCTGTTCGCCCTGCCGCCGCTGGCGCTGCTCGCCGGCGCCGAGCGGGCGCGGGCCGGGCCGCTGGACCGCACGGCGGTCGTGCGCGCCGTGCTGGCCGGTGTGCTGTTCGCCGGGGACAGTCTGCTGTGGACACAGGCGATCGGGGAGGTCGGCGCCGGACTGTCCACGGTGCTGGTCAACCTGCAGGTGGTGATCGTGCCCGTGATCGCCTGGCTGGTGGACCGCGAGCCGGTGTCCCGCCGCTACTTCGCGGCCGTCACCCTGGTGCTGCCCGGGGTGGTGCTCGCGGCGGGTGTGCTCGGCGGTGCGACCGGGACCGCGCCGGTGGCCGGTGCGGTGCACGCGTCCCTGGCGGCGCTGTGCTACTCGGGGTTCTTGTTCCTGCTGCGGCGTGGCGGGCAGGACGGCCGGACGCGGCAGCCCTACCTCGTGGTGACCGCCGCGGCCATGATCGCGTCCCTGGTCGCGGGTGCCCTCGGCTACGGGCTGGACCTCGCGCCGGGCTGGGCCGCGGCCGGGTGGCTGCTGGTGGTGGCGGTGTGCGGGCAGGTCGTCGGGTGGCTGCTGGTGGCGGAGGGCAGCCCGCGGCTGCCCAGCCACGCCGGCGCCGTGCTGCTCCTGCTCACGCCGGTGGGCGCGGTCGTGCTGGGCGCGCTGGTGCTGGGGGAGCGGCCGTCACCGGTGCAGCTGCTCGGCTGCGGCCTGGTTCTCGCCGGGGCGGTCGTCACCGCACGGCGATGACTTCACACCACCAGGGCTGACCTCACACCACCAGGAGCGTCTTGCCCGTGGCCGTCCGGTTCTCCAGCGCCCGGTGCGCGTCGGCGGCGCGGGACAGCGGGAAGGTCTGCCCGACCACCGGGCGCACCGCGCCGCGGGCGGCCATCCGCAGCACGCGTTCGGCTCGGGCGCGGCGGCCCGCGGCGTACTCGCCCAGCTGCTCCAGCCCGTAGGCGGTCACGCCGCGGCGCGCGACCTCGGCGGCGGGGACCGGCGCGCCACCGGCGAAGCCGTAGTTCGAGTACCGGCCGCCGGGCACCACCAGTCCCGCGGCGGCCCGGCCCAGCTCGCCGCCGACGCCGTCGAACGCCACGTCCACCGGCCCGGCCTGGTCGGTCCAGCCGGGCTCGCTGTAGTCGATCACCACGTCCGCGCCCAGCCCACGCACCTTCTCCAGCTTCTCCGCGCCCCGCGCCGCGCCGATCACCCGTGCCCCCGCCCCGTGCGCCAGCTGCACGAGCAGGATGCCCAGCCCACCCCCAGCGGGCTGGACGAGCACCGTCTCACCGCGGTGGACCTGCACCCGCTCGAACACCGCCAGCGCCGTGGTGCCGTCGTGCAGCAGCGCCATCGCCTCGCGCAGCCCGGCCCCGGGCGGGATGCGGATCAGCTGGTCCGGTGCCGCCAGCACCTGCTCGGCGTAGCCGCCGTCCACATCGGCCAGCACCCACTGCCCGCACCACGACGGATCCACCCCCGCGCCGATCTCGGTGACCTGCCCGGCTGCGCCCGCGCCGGGCACGTAGGGCGGCGACACCGGGAACCGGTCCCCGCCCTCGCCCCGGCGGATCACCGTATCGAGCGACAGTACGCCCGCCACCTTCACCTCGACCACGACCTGCCCCGGCCCCGGATGCGGATCGCGCACGGTCTTGACCCGCAGCACCTCGGGACCGCCGAACCGGTCGACCACGATCACTCGCATGGGGACAGGCTGCAACTTCGACCGCGCTGGAGGTCAAGGCTCGGTAGCGTGGCGGCATGGCGGACGAAATCGTGGTCGGCGTGGACGGCTCGGCGGCGGCGCTGGACGCGGTGCGGTGGGCGGCGGAGGCTGTCCGGCGGAAGGTGGCGTTGCGCCTGGTCCACGCCACCGACATCACCAGCGGCCTGGACGGCGGGCTGCCGATGCCGCAGAGCTTCTTCGACGAGCTGGATCGCGCCGGTCAGGAGTTCCTCGCCGACGCGGTGCGGCTGACGGGGGAGGTCCCGGTGTCCACCGAAACGCCGTTCGCGCCGGCGGTCGCGCTGCTGCTCGAGCGGTCGCGCACCGCGCGGATGCTCGCGCTCGGCTCGTCCGGGCGGAGCGGGCTCACCGGGATGCTCGCCGGGTCCACGGCCGTGTCGGTGGCCGCGCACGCGTCCTGCCCGGTCGCGGTGGTCCGCGGGCGGCCGGCCACCGGCGGCCCGGTGGTCGTGGGTGTGGACGGCAGCCCGACCAGCGAGGAGGCGCTGTCGGTCGCCTTCGACGAGGCCGCCTGGCGCGCGGTGCCGCTGATCGCGGTGCACGCCTGGAGCGACGCCAAGGTAGCGCTGCCCGCACCGGATCCCGGCTGGGCGGAGGTGGAGCGCGACCAGTTACGGCTGCTGGCCGAGCGGCTGGCCGGCCGGCGCGAGCGCTACCCGGACGTGCGCGTCGAGCGGGTCGTGGTGCGGGACCGGCCGCGGGACGAGCTGCTGGCCCGCAGCCGGGACGCGCAGCTGGTGGTCGTGGGCAGCCGCGGCCGCGGTGGCTTCCGCGGCCTGCTGCTGGGATCCACCAGCCAGGCGCTCATCCACCAGGCCGAGTGCCCGGTGCTGGTGGTGCGTCCCCGGTAGGGCCAGCCCCACCACGCACCGGGTGGACGGCACCGCTGACAGCGGACCCGCCCGCACGATGGGATTGTCGTCATGACAACGCCTGTGGAAACCGTGGCCGCCCCCGTGCGGGCTTCGGGCACGCCAGCCGTCGAACTGCACGGCGTCACCCGGACCTACCGCGCCGGACAGCACGAGGTCCGGGCGCTGGACGGGGTGACCGCAACGTTCCCCGCCGGGTCCTGGACGGCGGTGATGGGCCCGTCCGGTTCCGGTAAGTCCACCCTCCTGCACTGCGCCGCCGGCCTGGAACGCGTCACCGGCGGGCAGGTCGTGGTCGCCGGCCAGGACATCACGACCGCCACCGATGCCGACCTGACCGCCTTGCGGCGCCGCGAGATCGGGTTCGTGTTCCAGAGCTTCAACCTCATCGGCTCGCTCACCGCCGAGCAGAACGTCGCCCTCCCGATGCGCCTGGCGGGCCGTCGGCCGTCGGCGAAGGACGTCACCGCGGTGCTCGCCGCGGTCGGGCTGGCCGATCGCCGCAAGCACCGCCCCCGCGAGCTCTCCGGCGGCCAGCAGCAACGCGTCGCGATCGCCCGTGCCATGGTCACCCGGCCGCGCGTGCTGTTCGCCGACGAGCCCACCGGGGCCCTCGACTCCGCCGCCGCCCGCCGCGTGCTCGCGCTGCTGCGCGAGCTGGTCGGCGCGGACCGCAGCATCGTGATGGTGACGCACGACCCGGCCGCCGCGGCCCGCGCCGACTCGGTGATGTTCCTGCGGGACGGCCGCGTCGTCGACCACGCCGTGGCCCCGGACGCCCGCGAGGTCGCCGCCCGCCTCGCCGCCCTGGAGGCGTGAGCGATGCTGCGCCTGTCCTGGACCACCTTCACCGACCGCTGGGCGCTGTTCCTCGGCGCGATCCTCACCGTGTGCCTCGGCGTCGCGCTCGTCCAGTCGTCCCTGCTGGTCCTGGTGTCCGCCGCGACCGCGGGCGGCGAGGTCACCGAGGCGATCACCCTGCTCGCGATGACCCTGGGTATCTCGGCGTTCCTCGCCGTCTTCATCGTCAGCTCGACGTTCGCCTTCACCGTCGCCCAGCGCCGCCGTGACCTCGCGCTGCTGCGGCTGACCGGCGCCGCGCGCGGCCAGGTGCGCCGGTTGCTGCTGTCGGAGGCGCTGTTGCTGGGCCTGCTCGGGACCGCCGCCGGCGTCCCGCTCGGCCTGCCGGTGATGCGGTTGCAGACCTGGCTGCTGCACGACCTCGGGTTCGTCCCCGCGGCGTTCACCCCGCGCTGGCAGGACTGGATCCTCGCCGTGTCCGCGGGCACCGGGACCGGTGTCGCGCTGATCGGCGTGCTCGCCGCCTCCCGGCGGGCCGCGAAGGTCCGGCCCCTCGAGGCACTGCGCGAGACCGGCGCGGCGACCCGGGTGATGACCGCGGTGCGCTGGTTCTTCGGGGTACTGTTCCTCGCCGGTGCGGTCGCCATGGCGACCGTCGCCGCGTTCGCCCCGCCGGAGGGCGCCGTCCCGCTGGCGATCAACACCGCGCTCGCCTCCGCGGTCGCGCTCACCGCGTTGAGCCCGCTGGTCGTGCCGCTCGCCGGGCGGGTGGCCGGGCTGCTCCTGCGCGGCCCGCTCGGACGGCTGGCTCAGGCGAACCTGCGCGACGGAGTCCGGCGCAGCGCCTCGACCGCGGCGCCGCTGATCGTGCTGGTCGCGTTGCTCGTCGCGCAGGCCGGGACACTCGCCACCATCGCCGGCGGGGCCGACCTTGAACGGCGCGCGGACATCCGCGGCGACCTCGTGGTGACCACGACCGGACCATCCGATTTGGACACTGCAGACACTGTGCACACTGGCGGCGTGGTGTCCCCGGAGAGCCGGGTGCCGATCACCGTCGTCACCCGTGACGAGGACGGCACCGAGACCGACGAGGCCCTCGCGAAGGTGGTCGATCCCGGCGCCTACGCCGCGATCCACACCCGCGGCCCGGCCAGCGGATCACTCGCGGCGCTGACCGGCGACACCATCGCCGTCGCGGACGGTTCCGGCGCGCTCGGTGACGTGGTGACCGCCCGCATCGGCGGCAGCGAACGGAACCTGCGGGTGGTGGCGGTGATGCCGGAAAGCCTCAGTGGTGGCGTGGACTTCCTGCTGCCCTCCGGGGTGGTGCCCGCCGGGCTGCTCGCCGCCGCACCCACCGAGTCGATCGTCCGGCTCGCGCCCGGCGCGGGGCCTGCGACGGTGACCACCCGCGGCACGGTGACCACAGTGGACGACTGGATCGCCACGACCGGGGCCGCCGAGCAGCAGACCGGCACCGGCATCATGACCGTGCTGATGGGCCTGTCCGGGCTGTACGCGCTGCTCGCGGTGATCAACGCCGTGGTGATCGCCGCCGCCGACCGCCGCCGCGAGTTCGCGGTCGCCCGGGTGACCGGCCTGACCCGCGGCCAGGTGGTGCGGGCCGCCGTGCTGGAGTCCGGCCTGGTCACCGCCATCGGTCTGGTGCTCGGCGGTCTCGCGGCGTCGGCGACCCTGGCCGGCATCTCCTCGGCCGCCGCCCGGATCTCCGGGCAGGCCGTCCTGGTGGTGCCGTGGACGTTGATCGCCGTCGTGGTGCTGGGCGCTTTCCTGGTGGTGGGTGTGACCAGCGCGGTCACCGCGCTGTCCGCGACCAGGCCGAACCCGGTGTCGCTCACCGGCGCGGCGTGAGTTCCGGCTGCGCCCGGCGGGTGGGCGCGGGCTCGCCCGGGCGCACCGGCGTCACCGGAGTACCCGGCCCACCTCCGGCGGCGGGGCCTTGAACTCCAGCCACCGGCTGTCGGTGATCGCGCTGACCGTGTGGCGCACTCCGCGCGGGTGCAGCACCGTGTCACCGGGGCCCAGCCGGGCCGGCACTCCGTCGACCGTGCCGGTGAGTTCCCCGGACAGTACGTAGACGAAGCTGTCGTGGTCGTGCGTGTGTTCCGGCGACGACACGCCCGCCGGGTATTCGAGTTCGAGCAGCAGTCCCCGCGGGGTGTTCTGCAGGACGCGGAACCGGCCGGAGCCGCCGATCAGCGGGAGCCCTTCGACGGAGGTCAGGGTGCGGAAGTTCGTCACGTCCGCAGCGTGACCGGTCAATCCGGGCGCTGTCAACGTTTTTCGGCAAGCGGGGAAAGGAACTCCGGGCTGTTCAGCGTGAGTGGGTCCGCGATCCGGGACGCCGTTGACCCGTTCGCGGCCGGGAGGAAGCATTTCTTCCGAACCTTCCGCAAAACTTGGGAGAATCCGTGTCGCTTTCCGCAACGGACGTTCTCGTGCGCCCGGACGGGGCAACCGGGCCGCGCGCACGTCCGGCCCGAAGACGTCTGCCCGATCTGCGCCGCTGGATCAGTCCGGTCGCATTGCTCGCCCTGTGGCAGCTGGCCTCCTCGACCGGGGTGCTGCCACCCGGCAAACTCAGTTCACCGTGGACCGTCCTGCAGGCCGGTGTCGAGACCGCCCGCTCGGGGGAACTGGGTGAGGCGTTCGCCGTCTCGATCGTGCGGGTGGGTTTCGGGTTCGCCGCCGGTGCCGCGGTCGCGGTCGTGCTGGGCGTGATCGCCGGGCTGTCCCGGTGGGGCGGGGTGCTCGTCGACCCGCCCGTGCAGATGTTGCGCACCCTGCCGTTCCTGGGCCTGATCCCGCTGTTCATCCTGTGGTTCGGCATCGGCGAGGAACCGAAGATCGTCCTGGTCGCGCTGGGCGTGGCGTTCCCGCTGTACCTCAACGTGCATTCGGGTATCCGGGGCGTCGACGACCACCTCGTGGAGGCGGCCACCGCCCTCGGCTACACGCGCTGGGAACGGCTGGTCCACGTCGTGCTGCCGTCCGCGGTGCCGCAGGCCCTGGTGGGGTTGCGGCAGTCGCTGGGCATGGCGTGGCTGGCGTTGATCGTCGGCGAAACCGTGAACGCCGACGCGGGCCTGGGCTACCTCATCAACAACGCCCGCGAGTTCCTGCGCACCGACGTGATCGTGGTCGGCCTGATCGTCTACGCCGTGCTCGGCCTGGCCACCGACGCGCTGGTCCGCCTGATCGAACGGAGGGCGCTGCGATGGCGCGCGAACTGATCGCCCAGGTGCGTGGCCTGACCAGGCGCTTCGGCGCGCGCACCGTATTGTCCGATGTGGATCTGGACATCGCGCGCGGCGAGTTCGTCGCCCTGCTCGGCCGCAGCGGCTCGGGCAAGTCGACGCTGCTGCGGATCCTCGCCGGGCTGGACGCCGGGATCGAGGGCGAGGTGCGGGTCGACGGCACGGTGTCCGTGGCGTTCCAGCAGCCGCGGCTGCTGCCGTGGCGGCGGGTGTGGCGCAACGTCGTCCTCGGCCTGCCCGGCCGCGGCCGGGACCGGGACCTCGCCGGGCGCGCGCTCGCCGAGGTCCGCCTCGCCGGTCACGCCGGAGCGTGGCCGCGCACGCTGTCCGGCGGTGAGGCCCAGCGCGTCTCGCTCGCCCGGGCGCTGGTCCGGGAACCCGGCCTGCTGCTGCTCGACGAGCCGTTCGGCGCGCTGGACGCCCTGACCCGGCTGGCGATGCACCGCCTCGTCGAGGACCTGTGGACCGAGCACCGGCCCGGTGTCCTGCTCGTGACCCACGACGTGGACGAGGCGCTGCTGCTCGCCGACCGCGTGCTCGTGCTCGGGGAGGGGCGGATCGTCGCCGAGCACGTCCTGGACCGCCCACGGCCCCGCGCGGTGTCCGACCACCTCGACGTCCGGGCCAGGGTGCTGGCCGACCTGGGAGTGACCGATCATGCGATTGCCTAGAACCCTCGCCGCTCTCGGCGCCACCGCGGCGCTCGTGCTGGGCCTCGCCGCCTGCGGCGGTGGCACCGGATCTTCGGGTGGCCCGTCGGTGCCGCCGCCGGTGAGCGCGGCCGACCTGGCGAAGGTGACCCTCAAGGTGGGCGACCAGAAGGGTGGCTCGCAGGCCCTGCTCAAGGCTGCCGGCCTGCTGGACGACCTGCCGTACCACCTCGAGTGGTCGACCTTCACCTCCGGCCCGCCCCTGCTGGAAGCCGCTTCGGGTGGTGCGATCGACGTCGGTGCGGTCGGCAACACGCCGCCGATCTTCGCCGCCGCCGCGAACGCCAGGATCGCGATCGTCAGCTCCGCGCAGGGCGACGTCCGCGGCGACGCGCTGCTGGTGCCGCCCGACTCGCCGCTGCGCACGATCGCCGATCTCAAGGGGAAAACCATCGGCGTCGCCAAGGGCAGCTCCGCCCACGGCCAGATCCTGCTGAACCTGCGCAAGGCCGGACTGTCCACGAAGGACGTTCAGTTGTCCTTCCTGCAACCGGCCGACGCCTACAGCGCGTTCACGCAGCACCGCATCGACGCGTGGGCGGTGTGGGACCCCTACACCTCGCAGGCGGTGCTGGAGGCGGGCGCTCGCGTGCTGGCCGACGGGACCGGCACCGCGAACGGGTACTCCTTCGAGGTCGCCGGGCACGACGCGCTGTCCGACCCGGGCAAGAACGCCGCGATCCGCGACTTCGTGGTCCGCATCGCCAAGGCACAGCGGTGGTCGGACGCGCACCGCGACCAGTGGGGGCAGGCGTGGGCGGCCGACACCGGCCTGGCGCCCGAGGTGGCGCTGGCCGCGGCCCGCAACGGCCCGGACGTGCCGGTCGCGCTGGACGACCGGGTCATCGCCTCCGAACAGGAGCTCGCCGACGCCTTCACCGGCGAGAAGGTCCTGCCGGGCAAGGTCGAGTTCGCCCGGTTCGTCGACACCCGGTACGCCGCCGATCTGTCCGCCGCGAGGGGATGAGAAATGACCATCACAGCGCACTGGTTCCTGCCCACCTCCGGGGACGGCCGGACGGTCGTGGAACGGTTCCACGCCAACCGTTCGCTCGGCCCGGCCGCGCAGCGGGAAGCCAGCATCGACTACCTGGCGCAGATCGCGCGCGCCGCCGAGCAGCTCGGGTTCGAGGGCGTGCTGACGCCGACCGGCACCTGGTGCGAGGACGCGTGGCTGACCACCGCGGCGCTGATCCGCGAGACCAGCAGGCTGAAGTACCTCGTCGCGTTCCGGCCCGGTGTGCTCTCGCCAACCCTGGCCGCGCAGATGGCGGCCACCTACCAGCGGATCTCCGGTGGCCGGCTGCTGCTCAACATCGTCACGGGCGGTGACTCCGTCGAGCAGCAGCGGTTCGGCGACTTCCACGACCACGACCAGCGCTACGCCCGCACGGACGAGTTCCTCACCATCGTCCGCGGGGCGTGGAGCGGGCAGCCGTTCGACTTCACCGGCGAGCACCTGTCGGTGGCGGGCGCGACGGTGCTCGCCGCGCCGGACCCGGTGCCGCCGCTGTACTTCGGCGGATCGTCCCCGGCCGCGCTGCCGGTCGCGGCCAAGCACGCCGACGTGTACCTGACGTGGGGCGAGCCGCCGGCGCAGGTGGCGGACAAGATCCGCCGGGTGCGGGAGCTGGCGCAGGCGCGCGGCCGCACGATCCGGTTCGGCATCCGGCTGCACACGATCTCCCGGGACAGCTCGGCCGAGGCGTGGGCGGAGGCGGGCAAGCTGCTCGACGCGCTGAGCCCCGAGCAGGTCGCGAAGGCCCAGGCGCAGCTGTCCGCGAGCGAGTCGGAGGGGCAGCGCCGCATGGTCGCGCTGCACGGCGGTGGCCTGGACCGCGGTGTGCGCGGGCTGGAGATCCACCCGAACCTGTGGGCCGGCATCGGCCTGGTGCGCGGTGGTGCCGGCACCGCGCTGGTGGGCAGCCACGGTGAGGTCGCGGACCTGATCGAGGAGTACCACGCGCTCGGTATCGAGGAGTTCGTGTTGTCCGGGTACCCGCACCTCGAGGAGGCGTACTGGTTCGCCGAGGGGGTGCTGCCGGAGCTCGCGCACCGCGGGCTGTTGCGCGGCACCCGCGACCGGCGCACGACCGTCGCCGCGCGGTGAAAAGGTGAGGCGATCCCCTCCACCGGGCAGGATGGGCGGGGTGGAGGGGATCGTCGACGCGCTCGTGGCCGAGACCGGGTTCTCCGGCGTCGTCCGCGTGGACTCGAGCGGGCGCACGCTGCTCGCGAAGGCCTACGGCTTCGCCCACCGCGGGCTGCGGGTGCCCAACACCGTCGGCACCCGCTTCGCCCTCGCCAGCGGCACCAAAGGCCTGACCGCACTGACGGTCGCCGCACTGGCCGAGCGCGGTGTGCTCGGGCTCGACACCACCGCCCGGTCACTGCTCGGTGACGACCTGCCGCTCATCGGCGACGAGGTCACCGTCGAGCACCTGCTGGCTCACCGCTCCGGCATCGGCGACTACTGCGACGAGGACGCCGGCCGGCCGGTCACCGACCACATCCTGCCCGTGCCGGTGCACGAGCTGGAGTCCACCGGGGACTACCTGCGCGTGCTGGACGGGCACCCACCGAAGTTCCCGCCCGGACGGCGGTTCTCCTACTGCAACAGCGGTTACGTGGTGCTCGCCCTCCTCGCAGAACGCGCCACCGGCCGCCCGTTCGCCGAGCTGGTGGGCGACCTCGTGTGCGCGCCCGCGGGCATGGCGGACACCGGGTTCCTCCGCTCCGACGAGCCCACGGCCGGGGTGGCCCTCGGCTACGTCGGCGCACGGCGGACCAACGTGTTCCACCTGCCGGTGCTCGGCAGTGGCGACGGCGGGATCTACTCGACCGCCGCCGACGTCCACGCCTTCTGGGCCGCGGTGTTCACCGGACGGATCGTCCCCCTCGCCCGGGTGCGGGAGATGACAGCGCCCCGCAGCGCCGTCCCGGAGGAGAACCTGCGTTACGGCCTGGGGTTCTGGCTCGCCGGTGACGCGGTGCTGCTGGAGGGCTACGACGCCGGCGTGTCGTTCCGAACCGTCCACAGTGGTGCGGCCACCTGGTCCGTGCTGTCCAACACCACCGAGGGCGCCTGGCCGCTCGCCCGGCGGATCGCCGAGCTCACCGGGTGACCAGCGCCCGGAGGAAGAACGCCAGGTTCGCCGGCCGCTCGGCCAGCCGCCGCATGAAGTACCCGTACCACTCGTCGCCGTAGGGCACGTACACCCGCATCCGGCCCTCGCGCGCGAGGCGGCGCTGCTCGGCGTCCCGGATGCCGTACAGCATCTGGTACTCCCAGTCCGGCCGGTCCTTGCCGAGTTCCGCGGCGATCGCGATCATCCGCGGGTCGTGGGTGGCCACCATCGGGTAGCCCTGGCCCGCCATGAGCACCCGCAGGCAGCGCACGTACGAACGGTCCACTTCGGACTTGTCCAGGTAGGCCACCGACGGCGGCTCGGAGTAGGCGCCCTTGCACAACCGGACCCGTGAGCCCGCGTACGCGAGGTCCCGGCAGTCCTGCTCGGTGCGCTTGAGGTACGCCTGCAGGACCGCACCCACCCACGGGAAGTCCGCGCGCAGCTCGCGCAGGACGCCGAGCGTGGCGTCGGTCGTGCTGTGGTCCTCCATGTCCAGGGTGACCGTGGTGCCGGCGGCGGCCGCGGCGGCGCAGATCCGCCGCGCGTTGTCCAGGGCCACCCGGTCACCGTCGGGCAGGCGCTGCCCGACCGCGGACAGCTTGACCGACACCTCGGCCCCGTCCGCCAGCCCCGAGTCGGCCAGCAGGGTCAGCAACTCGACGTAGGCCTTGACGGTGGCCGCGGCCATCGCCGCGTCCGTGGTGTCCTCGCCGAGGTGGTCGAGCGTGACCAGCCGTCCGCTGCCGGTCAGCTCGCGGGTCACGGTGATCGCGTCGTCCACCCCGGCGCCCGCGACGAACCGGCGGACCACCGGGCGGGTCAGCGGGGACCGCTCGACGAGCGACCGGCAGGCCGGCGATCCGGCCGCGGTGAGCAGTGCGGTGCGCAGCATGGTGGTCCTCCTCAGCCCTGGTGCGGGTAGCCGACGGTGGTGGGCGGCACGAACGTCTCCTTGATCGAGCGCGGGCTCACCCAGCGGAGCAGGTTGTGGATCGACCCGGCCTTGTCGTTGGTGCCCGACGCCCGGCCACCGCCGAACGGCTGCTGGCCCACGACCGCGCCGGTCGGCTTGTCGTTGACGTAGAAGTTGCCCGCCGCGAACCGCAGTTCTTCGCTGGCGTGCGCGATCGCCGCCCGGTCGGTCGCGATGATCGACCCGGTCAGCCCGTACGGCGCCACGTTCTCCATCTGGCGCAGCACGCTGTCGTAGCGGGAGTCATCGAACACGTGCACCGCGAGCACCGGGCCGAAGTACTCGGTGGTGAACACCTCGTGCCCGGGGTTGTCCGACCGCAGCACGGTCGGCCGCACGAAGTAGCCTTCGCTGTCGTCGGCGGTGCCGCCGGCGAGGATCTCCAGCTGGTCGTCCCCGTGGGCGCGGTCCAGCACGCCGGCCAGCTTGTCGAACGCCCGCCGGTCGATCACCGCCCCCAGGAAGTTGCCCAGATCGGTGACGTCACCCATGGGCAGCGACTCGACCTCGGCCAGGAAGTCGTCCTGGATCCGGGTCCAGACCGAGCGGGGGACGTAGGCGCGGGAGGCGGCCGAGCACTTCTGCCCCTGGTACTCGAACGCGCCGCGGATCAGCGCGGTGCGCAGCACCGCGGGATCGGCCGACGGGTGGGCGAGCACGAAGTCCTTGCCGCCGGTCTCGCCGACGATCCGCGGGTAGGTGCGGTAGTTCGCGATGTTCGCGCCCACCTGCGACCACAGGTGCTGGAACGTGCGGGTGGAGCCGGTGAAGTGGATACCGGCCAGGTCCGGCGCGGCGAGCGCGACCTCGGACACGGCCTGGCCGTCACCGGGCAGCAGGTTGATCACCCCGGGCGGCATCCCGGCCTCTTCCAGCAGCCGCATCGTCAGGTGCGCGGCGAAGCTCTGGGTGGGCGAGGGCTTCCACAGCACGACGTTGCCCATCAGCGCGGGCGCGGTGGGCAGGTTGGCGGCGATCGCGGTGAAGTTGAACGGGGTGATCGCGTAGACGAACCCCTCCAGCGGCCGGTGGTCGGTGCGGTTCCACACGCCCGGCGAGCTGGCGGGCTGCTCGGCGAGCAGCCGGCGGGCGAAGGCGACGTTGAAGCGCCAGAAGTCGGCCAGCTCGCACGCGGCGTCGATCTCGGCCTGGTACACGGTCTTGGACTGGCCGAGCATCGTCGCGGCGTTGAGCTTCGCGCGCCACGGGCCGGTCAGCAGGTCGGCGGCCCGCAGCAGGATCGCGGCGCGGTCGTCGAAGGACAGGGCGCGCCAGGCGGGGGCGGCCGCGCGGGCGGCGGCCAGTGCGTCCCGGGTGTCCTGCTGGGTCGCGTAGCCGAGGGTGCCGAGCACCGCGCCGTGGTTGTGCGGCTGGACGACGTCGACCCGCTGCCCGCCGCCCATCCGCTGCTCGCCGCCGATGGTCGCGGTCAGCTCGACCGGCTCCTTGGCCAGTTCCGCGAGCGCCGCCTGCACCTCGGCGCGCTCCGGGCTGCCCGGCGCGTACTGCAGAACCGGCTCGTTGGCCGGGGTGGGAACGGTGGTCACGGCATCCACGGCTGCTCCTCGTCGATCGGTTCGCTGGTGCCTCAACGCTAGGCAGACGGTGATCGCCGGATGTTGTCCGTTCGGCTAGGCTTGCGGGGTACCGCTTGTCGGATGGGACAACAATGAGCCTGCGGCAGATCCTGATCGCGCTCGGCGATCCGCTGGTCGAGGTGGAGGTCGCGCCGGACGGGCTGGAGGGCGAGATCTCCGACGTCGTGGTGCTCGAACCCGACGACACCCCGGAGCTGCGCCCGGGTGACCTGGCGCTGGTGATCGGCGCACGCGGGCGGGCGGCGGTACCGCTGATCCGCGCGGCGGGCCGCCAGGGCGCGGCCGCGGTGGCCGTCAAGGTGGAAGCCGACTCGGCGCTGCCGCTGCTGCGCAACGCGGCCACCGACGCCGGGGTCGCGCTGCTGGCCGTCGCCGCCGACGTGCGGTGGGAGCAGCTGGCCGCACTGGTGCGCGGGGTGCTGGAGACCGCCCGCGGCGCGGCGGACGAGGACGCCGGGGAGACGCTCGGCGACCTGTTCTCCCTGGCACAGACGATCGCCGGGCTCACCGGTGGCATCGTCAGCATCGAGGACACCGCGAGCCGGGTGCTGGCCTACTCCCGGTCCGACGACGAGGTCGACGAACTGCGGCGGTTGTCCATCCTCGGCAGGCAGGGACCCGCGCCGTACCTGAAGATGCTCCACGAGTGGGGCGTCTACCGGCGGTTGCGGGCGACCGAGGAGGTCGTGCGCATCGAAGAGCGGCCCGGCCTGGGCATCCGCACGCGGCTCGCGATCGGCGTGCACGCGGGCGGACGGCCGCTCGGGACGATCTGGGTGCAGGAGGGCGCGGTGCCACTCGCCGCCCGCGCCGAGCAGGCTCTGGTCGGCGCGGCCCGGGTGGCCGCGCTGCACCTGGTGCAGCGGCGCAGCGCGGCCGGCACGCGCTTCCGGGAGAACCTGCTGGCCGGGATGCTCGAGGGGCGCAGCGATCCGGTGTCGGTCGCCCGGCAGATCGGTGCCGACCCGGCCAAACCGGCCGCGGTGGTGGCGTTCGCGCCGCGCGAGGCCGAACCGGTGGACCGCACCGAGCTGGAACTGCGCCGGTCCGCGCTGGCGGCGGTGATCTCGGTGCACGCGGCCGCCTACCGGCGCAGCGCACTGGTGACCCAGCTCGGCGACCGCACCTACGCCTTCCTGCCCGATCTGCCGCCGGGGGTGGAGGGCGTGCTGCTGGACCTGACCCGCGAGATGGCCGCGGCCGCGCAGACCCCGGTGCGGGCCGCGGTCGGCCGGGTCGTGTCCACTGTGGACGAGGTGGGCGTCTCCCGGCAGGAGGCGGACCGCGTGCTGGACGCGATGTCCCGCGGCCTCGACCTGGAGGTGGCCACACTCGCCGACGTCCGGTCACAGGTGCTGGTCAGCGAGACGCTGGCGGTGCTGGCCGAGCAGCCGCGCCTGCGGGACCCGCGGCTGACCGCGTTGCGCGCGGAGCACGACGAGCTGGCGACCTCGCTGCTGGCCTACCTGGACGCGTTCGGCGACGTCCGGTCCGCCGCGGCGAAGCTGCACATCCACCCGAACACCGTGCGCTACCGGGTCCGCCGGGCGGCGGAGGTGGCCGGCCTCGACCTGGCGGATCCGCTGGTCCGGTTGTTCGCCTCGCTCCAGCTCCGGCTGTCATAACCGGCCGTTATCGTCACTAGACCGACCAGATCTTGGACTTCTGGTTCGACCAGCCGCACGCTGGAGGCATGATGCTCAAGCCTGGTGACAACGGTTTCGACGCGGAACTCGCGGGGTTCCAGACGGCCTACCGGCACCGACCCTCGGTGGTGTTCGCCGCCCGGGACGCCGCGGACGTGCGGCACGCGGTGGAGTACGCGGCCGAGGAGGACCTGCCGGTCGCCGTGCAGGCGACGGGGCACGGGTTGTCGGTGCCCGTCGAGAAGGGGGTGCTGGTCAGCACCCGGCGGATGACGGAGCTGGCGGTCGACCCGCGGCGCCGGGTCGCGCGGGTCGGTGCCGGCGTGCGGGCGGGAGCCCTGATCGAGGCCGCGGCGGCGCACGGACTGGCCCCGCTGAACGGGTCGTCCCCGTCGGTGGGGGTGGTCGGCTACACGCTCGGCGGCGGTGTCGGTCTGCTGGCGCGGCGGTTCGGGTTCGCCGCCGACCACGTGCGCCGGATCGAGATCGTCACCGCCGACGGCCGCCTGCGGGACCTGGGCCCGGCGGACGAGCTGTTCGGCGCGGTTCTCGGCAGCGGCGGGAACTTCGGGATCGTGACGGCGCTGGAGGTGGACCTGGTGGCGGTGCCGACCGTGTTCGGCGGCCAGCTGGTGTTCGACCCGGACCTGACGGGGCAGGCGCTGTCGGCGTGGCAGCGGTGGACGGCGACCGTGCCCGAGGACGTGACATCGTCCCTGACGCTGCTGCCGAACGGGATGGCGTCGGTGCGGGTGGCGTCGCCGGTGGCGGACGACGAGCTGCTGGCGCCGCTGCGGGCGGTGGGGGAGCGGGTGGCGGACACCGTGCGGTCCATGCCGTACCGCGAATCGTCGGCCATCCACAGCGATCCGGACGAGCCGCACCCCTACCGGGCGACGAACGTGCTGCTGCGGGAGCTGCCGGCGGCGGCGCTGGAGGCGGTCCGGTCGGCGCACGGCGCCGTGGTGGACGTGCGCCACCTGGGCGGGGCGATGTCCCGGCCGGGACCGGCCTGCGTGGGTCACCGCGCGGCGCGGTACGTCGTGCGGGTGATCACCGGACCGGAGGAGGACCACACGCACGACACGATCCGGCGCGCCCTGTCGCCGTGGGCGCTCGGCCACCTGCCGGCCTTCCTCTACGGCGACGTGCCGGACTCGCCGCTGCCCGCCTACGAACCGGAACTGCACCAGCGCCTGCGGTGGCTCAAGGCCCGGTACGACCCGCGCAACGTGTTCCGCTGCAACCGGAACATCGTCCCGGCCGCCGGGTAGGGCCGTGGGTCAGCGGTAGCGGCCGGCGGAGCGGATCGCGGCCAGGACGGCCGTCAGGCTGGGCAGCCAGCGCTGCTGCGGGTCCGGCGGCACGATCCAGCGCGCGAGGTTCGCGGCGCCGTGGGTGCCCGGCATCGGGATCGAGGTGCCGGCGGTGAGGACCCGCACGTCGGGCGGGAGGAATTCGGCGTCGCTGCCCAGGATGTCGGCCTCGACGAGGAAGATGACCACGGAGCCGTGCTTGGTCGGCACGCTCAGCGCGGGCCCGCGGCAGCCCTGGCGCGTCAGGTTTTCCAGCACCTGCTCGGCCCGGGCGCGGGGCACCGCGACCGCGCCGATGCCGGCTCCGATCACGAAGTTCAGGGTGCCGTTGTGCCAATGGACCGGCCAGCCGAACGTGCGGCGGTAGTCCACGGGCGTGCTGCCCGGACGTTTGGTGCCCAGGTCGGAATCGACGCTCATGACAGGCCCCCTTCCCGGTGAGGCGGGGCACCCGAGGCGCAGTGCCCGAAGCGGTGGTGGATGGCTGTGATGCTAATGGCACTGCGTGCCCTTAGCAAGCCCGGGGTGTTAGGTTCGGCCCATGTCCGACGAGTCCCGGTCCGCCCCACGGCCGCGCGTGGGCCGGACCACCGCGGGGCGCCGACGGCTGCGCCACGCCCTGACCGTGGCGGCCATCGAGAAGTTCTCCGAGCAGGGGTACGACGCCACCACGGTCGACGAGATCGCGTCGGCCGCGGGCGTCGGGCGGCGCACCTTCTTCCGGTACTTCCGGTCCAAGGAGGATGCGATCTTCCCGAACCACGAGGAGGTCCTCGTCCGCATCGAGCAGCTCTTCGCCGCCGCGGACGACCGGCAGAACCCGCTCGATGTCGCGTGTGCCGGGGTCGGGCTGGTCCTGGACTCCTACCTCGACGACCCGGACGTCTCGGTGAAGCGGTTCGCGCTCACCCGGACCGTGCCCTCGCTGCGGGACAAGGAGGTCGCGAGCGTCGACCGCTACCAGCGCGTGCTCGCGACCTACCTGCGCGCCCGGTTCCAGGCCGCCGGAGACCCGATGTGGGACCTGCGCGGCTCGGTGGCCGCGGCGGCTGTCGCGGCGGCGCACAACCACGTGCTGCGCCGGTGGCTGCGCAGCGGCGGCACCGAGGACGCGCACGCCCACGCCAAGGAGGCGTTCGCCCTCGTCATCGACGCCTTCGGCGACACGCCGGACTTCCCGGACACCGGAGGTACCAGCGGCACCGGGGCACGGCGCGGTGACCGGGACGACGAGTCCGTGGTCGCGGTGCTCCGCGCCTCGGCCCCGCTGTCCGAAGTGGTCCGCGAGATCAGCCGGGCGCTCCGCAGCGACGGCTGACGTGGCACGGGGTGCCACTCCCGGCGGGAGTGGCACCCCGTGCCATTAGAACCTCACTCGTCGGGTGTCAGCCAGAGCACCCCGCTCGGCGGCAGTTGCAGCACCGCGGAGGCCGGCTGGCCGTGCCACGGCTCGGTCTCGGCCTCGATGGTGCCGTAGTTGCCCACTCCGGACCCGCCGTAGACCTCGGCGTCGGTGTTGACCACCTCGCGCCACCGGCCCGGCACCGGCAGCCCGACGCGGTAGTCGTGGTGCGGCATCCCGGCGAAGTTCGCCACGCACGCCAGCTGGGACCCGTCCTCCCCGATGCGCAGGAAGCTCAGCACGTTGCCGCCGGAGTCGTTCGCGTCGATCCAGGCGAACCCCTCCGCCGTGGTGTCCGCGCTGAACAAGGCCGGAGTGGACGCATACACCCGGTTCAGGTCGCGCATCAGCTTCTGGATCCCGCTGTGCAGCGGCTGCTCCAGCAGGTGCCAGTCCAGCGACCGCTCCTCCGACCACTCCTGCTCCTGCCCGAACTCGCCGCCCATGAACAGCAGCTGCTTGCCGGGGTGCGCCCACATGAACGCCAGCAGCGACCGCACGCCGGCCGCCTTGTTCCAGTCGTCGCCGGGCATGCGGCCCCACAGCGAGCCCTTGCCGTGCACGACCTCGTCGTGCGACAGCGGCAGCACGAAGTTCTCGCTCCACGCGTACACCAGCGAGAACGTCATCTCGTTGTGGTGGTAGGACCGGTACACCGGGTCGTGGGACAGGTAGTGCAGCGTGTCGTGCATCCAGCCCATGTTCCACTTGAACCCGAACCCGAGGCCGCCCAGGTGCGTCGGCCGCGTCACGCCCGGCCACGCGGTGGACTCCTCGGCGACCATCACCACACCCGGGTGTCGCTTGTAGACGGTCGCGTTCAGCTCCTGCAGGAACCGCACCGCATCCAGGTTCTCCCGGCCGCCGTACTGGTTGGGCACCCACTGCCCCTCGGGCCGCGAGTAGTCCAGGTACAGCATCGACGCCACCGCGTCCACCCGCAGACCGTCCAGGTGGTACTCCTCCAGCCAGAACAGCGCGTTCGCGACCAGGAAGTTGCGCACCTCGTTGCGCCCGAAGTCGAACACGTAGGTGCCCCAGTCCGGCTGCTCACCGCGGCGCGGGTCGGCGTGCTCGTACAACGGCGTGCCGTCGAACCGGGCCAGCGCCCAGTTGTCCTTCGGGAAGTGCGCCGGCACCCAGTCCACGAGCACACCGATGCCGCGCTGGTGCAGCCGGTCCACGAAGTACCGGAAGTCGTCCGGGTGCCCGAACCGCGCGGTCGGCGCGTAGTACGAGGTGACCTGGTAGCCCCACGACCCGCCGAACGGGTGCTCGGCGATCGGCAGCAGCTCGACGTGCGTGAAGCCCATGTCCTGCACGTAGCCGGCGAGCTCGTCGGCCAGCTCGCGGTAGCTCAGGCCGGGCCGCCACGACCCGAGGTGCACCTCGTACACGCTCATCGGGGCGCCGGCCCAGTTCGTGGCGTCGCGCCTGGCCAGCCACTCGGCGTCGGACCACTCGTACGCCGAGGCGGTGACCACCGACGCCGTCGCGGGCGGCTTCTCCGTCGCGAACGCGAGCGGGTCGGCCTTCTCGTGCCAGTGGCCGTCGGCGCCCAGGATGCGGAACTTGTAGTGGGAGCCGATCTCCACCCCGGGGATGAACAGCTCCCACACACCGGACGAGCCGAGCGATCGCATCGGGTGCGACCGGCCGTCCCACCCGTTGAAGTCGCCGATCACCCGCACCCCGCGGGCGGTCGGCGCCCACACCGCGAACGACGTGCCGGTCACCACCCCGCCCGGGGTGTCGTAGGAGCGGGGGTGGGCGCCGAGCACGTCCCACAGCCGCTCGTGCCTGCCCTCGCCGATGAGGTGCTGGTCCAGTTCGCCCACCGTGGGCAGCCACCGGTACGGGTCGTCGAGCACGCTCACCTGGCCGTCGTAGTCGACCTCGAGCCGGTAGTCGCCGGGATGCTCGGGCACCGACCCGGCCCACAGCCCGTCCACGACGCGTTCGAGGTCGAACTTGTGGTCGGCGGCGACGACGCTGACCCGGCGGGCGCCGGGTCGCAGCGCGCGCACCACCACCGACTCGCCCACCGTGTGCACCCCGAGGACCGAGTGCGGGTCGTGGTGCGAGCCGGCGAGCAGCCGGTCGATGTCGGCGGGCGGCGGGGCCGCGCCGGGCAGTTCGGCTGGGACCGCGTTCACGGGTTATTCGCCTCCTGCGGTGATCCGGGCGATGGACGCCAGCGGCACGCTCAGCCATTCCGGCCGGTTGGCGTGTTCGTAGGCCACCTCGTAGACGGCCTTGTCGAGCTCGAAGGCACGCAGCAGATCCGCGTGCGACCGCGGGTCGCCGATCGTCTCCGGCGCGGCCTTGGCGTAGCCGTCGCAGAACGCCGACCGGTTGCGCCGCGCCCATTCCAGCGCCCGTTCGGTGAGGCGCGGGTCGTCCTCGTCCTGGCCGACCAGCATCTGGTGCGCCGCGTAGTCGAACGAGCGGAGCATCCCGGCGACGTCCCGCAGCGGCGAGCGCAGCGCCACCCGCTCGGCCGCCGGGGCGGCCGGCTCGCCCTCGAAGTCGATCAGCAGCCATCCGGTGACGGTCCGCAGCACCTGGCCCAGGTGCAGATCGCCGTGGATGAACTGCATGGTCACCGGGCCCTGGACCGACCGCACCTTCTCGAAGGCGGCCCGCAGCGCGGTGGTGTGCTCGGCCAGCTGGGGCACCGCCCTGGCGACGGTGTCCAGACGATCCCGCATCGCCTTGACCGTGCGGTCGAACTCGCCCTCGTCGGCGATCTCGTCGCCGAGGGCCTGCCGCAGGTCGCTGTGCACGGAGGCGACAGCCTGGCCGAGCCGCTGCGCCTCCCCGGCGAAATCGCCGCCCACCTCGTCGGGGGGCAGCTCGGGATCGGCCATCAGATCACGCACGCTGGTGGTGGCCATGGCCCAGCCGTCCACCGCGTCGGTCACGAACTTCTGCAGCATCCCGATCGTGACCGGCTCCCCGGCGAGTTCGCCGGTGATGGAGCCGAGCAGCTCGGCGATGTGCTTGCAGCCCACCCCGTGCAGCGCCCGGTGCAGCCGCAGGTCCGGGTTCTCGCCCGGGGTGAGCTTGCGGAACAGCTTGAGGATGTAGTGGTGCCCGAACACGAGCGAGGTGTTGCTCTGCTCCGCACCCACCGGCCGGGCCCGCAGCCCGCCGCGCACCTGCGCGCCCGGCTCGAGCTCGAACCGCAGCGAACCGATGTGCGCGCCCTCGGCGAGCAGATCGAGCAGCCTGCTGGTGAGGTCGGCGTCCCCGGTGGCCTCGTAGCAGGGCAGGCCCCGCTCGGTGCCGATCCAGCTCGAGCCGAGGTATTCCGGCAGGTGCGCCCTGCTGCCGATCAGCAGCTGGTACGGCTCGCGCCGGTCGTCCTGCTCCACCTCGACCACGAGGTGGAGCAGGAGCGGGTCGCCCTCCATCAGGACGGTCGTGCTCAGCGGGCGGACCGCCGTGATCGGGCGGTCCTTCCCGGCGAACCACCGCTGCGCCGGCAGCCACCCCGGCAGTTCGGTCACCAGCGCGCCGACCAGGTCACGGGGATCGGTCAAGTCACTCACCTCGCCTCGCCTTCGCGTCCGCGTCCAGCAGCTGGAACCAGTAGAAGCCGTGCCCGGGCAACGTCAGCAGGTAAGGCAGTTCCCCGACGTCGGGGAACTGAACACCACCGGTGAGCTCCAGGGGCGTGCAACCGTGATGCTCCGACAGGTCCAGCTCGACCGGCTGCGGGAATCGCGACAGATTGTTCACACACAGGACGATGTCCAGCCGCCCGTCGGGACGGATCCAGGTGCGCTTGTACGCCAGCACGCTCGGGTTGGACCCGCCGAGCTCGACGAAGTCGCCTTCGGCGAACGCGTGGTGCTGCTTGCGGACCTCGATCATCCGCCGGGTCCAGTTGAGCAGCGACGAGGCGCTGTCCCGCTGGGCCTCGACGTTGATCGCCTGGTAGCCGTACACCGGGTCCATGATGACGGGCAGGTAGATCCGGCCCGGGTCGCAACCCGAGAAGCCGGCGTTGCGGTCGGGCGACCACTGCATGGGTGTGCGCACCGCGTCGCGGTCACCCAGCCAGATGTTGTCGCCCATGCCGATCTCGTCACCGTAGTACAGAACGGGCGACCCGGGCAGCGAGAGCAGCAAAGCCGTGAACAATTCGAGCTGGTTGCGGTCGTTGTCCAGCAGCGGCGCCAGCCGGCGGCGGATGCCGATGTTCGCCTTCATCCGCGGGTCCTTGGCGTACTCCGCGTACATGTAGTCGCGTTCCTCGTCGCTGACCATCTCCAGGGTCAGCTCGTCGTGGTTGCGCAGGAAGATGCCCCACTGCGCGCCGTCGGGGATCTTCGGCGTCTGGGCGAGGATCTCCGAGATCGGGAACCGCGACTCGCGCCGCACCGCCATGAAGATGCGCGGCATCAGCGGGAAGTGGAACGCCATGTGGCACTCGTCGCCGCCGGTGGCCGGGTCGCCGAAGTACTCGACCACGTCGGAGGGCCACTGGTTGGCCTCGGCCAGCAGTACGCGCCCGGGGTACTCGTCGTCGACGACCTTGCGGCAGCGCTTGAGGAACTCGTGGGTGCGCGGCAGGTTCTCGCAGTTGGTGCCCTCCTGCTCGAACAGGTAGGGCACCGCGTCCAGGCGGAACCCGTCGATACCGAGGTCCAGCCAGAACCGCAGGACGTCGAGCATGGCCTCGGCCACGTCCGGGTTCTCGTAGTTGAGGTCGGGCTGGTGGGAGAAGAACCGGTGCCAGTAGAACTGCCCGCGCACCGGGTCGTAGGTCCAGTTGGACGTCTCGGTGTCGACGAAGATGATCCGCGCGTCGGCGTAGCGCGAGTCGTCGTCGCTCCAGACGTAGTAGTCGCCGTAGGGCCCGTCGGGGTCGGACCGGGACTGCTGGAACCACGGATGCATGTCCGAGGTGTGGTTCAGGACGAGGTCGGTGATCACCCGGATCCCGCGTTTGTGCGCCTCGTCGAGCAGGTAGACGAAGTCCTCGACGGTGCCGAACTCCGGCAGCACCGCGCGGAAGTCGCTGATGTCGTAGCCGCCGTCCCGCAGCGGCGAGGCGTAGAACGGCGGCAGCCAGAGGCAGTCGACCCCGAGCCACTCCAGGTAGTCCAGGCGGCCGGCCAGGCCGCGCAGGTCGCCGGTGCCGTCGCCGTTGGAGTCGGCGAACGCGCGCACCAGCACCTCGTAGAAGACCGCCGACTTGTACCAGTGCGGGTTGTCCGGCGCTTGCTTCGCGGATGTGAAATCGTCGGCCTGCGGCTCGACCAGCATCCCGTCGGGGGTCATCGCCTCACCGGTGTGCGGGATGCCCTCCAGACCGAGCGCCGCGTCGGGCCGGGCGTCTTCGTCCATGAACTCCACCTCTCCCCACCTCATCCGGGTGCGTTCCAGTACCCCGGCGCCGGTCGGTGCGCCGGGGGTTCGCGGTTGCGGAAACTCTGTTGTCGGAACGGCTGTCCCGGTCCCGGCCGGTCTCAGTCCCGGCCGGCCAGCCGCCGTTGCACGGCGACGACGTGCGCCACCGACCGCCACGGTTCGAGGCGCACGTAGTTGGCCTGGCCCCAGTCCCAGGTCTCACCGGTGACCTCGTCGTGCGCGATCAGCCGCTCGTGCCAGTCGAAGCCGAGAGCGGGCAGATCGAGCCAGACCGTCCCCTCCTGCGCCTGGTGCGGATCCAGCGTGACCACGACAACCACGGTGTCGCCCGTGGCCGGATCCTGCTTGGAATAGGCCAGGAGCGCATCGTTGTCCACGTGGTGGAAGCGCAGGGTGCGCATCTGCTGCAGAGCGGGGTGGGCCCGGCGCATCGCGTTGAGCTTCGTCAGCCACGGCTCCAGCGAGCGCCCTTCGGCGAGCGCCTGCTCGAAGTCACGCGGGCGCAGCTCGTACTTCTCGGAGTCGAGGTACTCCTCGCTGCCCTCACGCACCGGCTGGTTCTCGTACAGCTCGTAGCCGGAGTAGACGCCCCACGACGGGGAGAGGGTCGCGGCCAGGGCGGCGCGCAGCGCGAACATGCCCGGCCCGCCCTTCTGCAGCGACTCGTGCAGGATGTCCGGGGTGTTGACGAACAGGTTCGGGCGGCCCACGTCCCAGTGCTCGACCAGGTCGACACCGAACTCGATCAGCTCCTGCTTCGTGGTGCGCCACGTGAAGTAGCTGTAGGACTGGGTGAAGCCGAGCTTGGCCAGGCCCCACAGCCGCGCCGGGCGGGTGAACGCCTCGGACAGGAACAGCACGTCCGGGTGCGCGTCCTTGACCGTCTTGATCAGCCACGCCCAGAAGTCCGGCGGCTTGGTGTGCGGGTTGTCCACCCGGAAGATCCGCACCCCGTGCGAGACCCAGTGCAGCACCACGCGCAGTACCTCCGCGTAGATGCCTTCCGGGTCGTTGTCGAAGTTGATCGGGTAGATGTCCTGGTACTTCTTCGGCGGGTTCTCCGCGTAGGCGATGCTGCCGTCCGGGCGGGTGGTGAAGAACTCCGGGTTCTTCAGCACCCACGGGTGGTCGGGGGCGGCCTGCAACGCCAGGTCGAGCGCGACCTCGAGGCCGAGCTCGTGGGCACGGGCGACGAAGTCGTCGAAGTCGTCGAGCGTGCCCAGCTGCGGGTGGACCGCGTCGTGCCCGCCCTCGTCCGAGCCGATGGCCCACGGCGAGCCGACGTCGTGCTCGTCCGGGTTGAGGGTGTTGTTGCGGCCCTTGCGGTTGACGCGGCCGATCGGGTGGATCGGCGGCAGGTAGACGACGTCGAAACCCATGCGCGCGATGCGGTCGAGGGCCTCGGCGGCGGTGGCGAAGGTGCCGTGCACCGGGCGGCCCTGCTCGTCCCACCCGCCCGTGGAGCGCGGGAAGAACTCGTACCAGGACCCGAAGGCGGCGCGCTCCCGGTCCACCCAGATGCGCATCGGTTTGCCCTTGGTCACCAGTTCCCGCACCGGGTACTCGTGCATGATCCGGTCGACGTCCACGGACAACGCCGGCCCGACGCGTTCGGCGAGGTAGCGCTCGCCGTCGCGCAGGGCGTGCGCGGCGCTGCCGAGCAGGGCTCGTTCCCGGCGGCGGTCCGGGCGGCGCGAGACCCGGTCCAGCAGACGGGCGCCGGTCTCCAGGTCGTTGGCCAGCTCGTGGGCGTCCTGCCCCGCGGCGACCTTGACCTTGACGGCGTGCTTCCAGGTCGACCACGGATCGCTCCAGGCGTCGACCCGGAAGGTCCACAGGCCCTCCGCGTCCGGGACGATGACCGCGCCGAAGCGGTCCAGACCAGTGCCCTGCTCGGTCATCCGGGTGCGGCGGGAGATCCGGTCGTTCGGGCCACGCCAGGAGACGGTCGCGGCGACCGCGTCATGACCCTCCCGCCAGACCGTCGCCGAGATCGGAACGTGTTCCCCCACCACCGCTTTCGCCGGGTAGGTGCCACAGCTGACCGCTGGGGTCACGTCGTCGATGCCGAGCCGGCCGGTCATCGGCAGCGCCCCTCTCACCAGAAGTTGTCGGAATGTGCAGACCCCACCCGACGGCCCGGTGGGGAGAAACAGGTCTTCGAAAGGAAGTACCCAGCTGCGAACGTGGGCAAACTACCTCTTCGGTGTTCACTCTCCGTCGGCGGGCCATGTGTGTCCAGTGTGGTCACCGGCTGGTAACCCGGGCTTCACGGCGTGGTCCGGTCCCGCGCTGTTCCCGCCGCACTGTCGACCCTTCAACGCTGTTCAGGCAAGCCGGGCAACCCCAACGGGCGTCAGCCCGAAAGGGCTTGCTGCGGCCGCACCGGGAGGCCCCGGCATACCCGGCGGTAACCGGGTCCGCCCGTGGCGCAGCGTGACCGGAGGGCCCGGCGCACCGCGGGGCAGCTCGCGGCTACCTCACCGTGATGTCGCGCGGCGCGCGCAGCAGCAGGAGCGACCGGGCGGGCATGGTCAGCCGGCTGCCGGCCGTCAGGGCGCCCGGCGTGGCGGGACTGCCGTCGGGCGTGGTGGTGTCCAGGGTGGGTTTCAGCGTGGCGCCGAACTCCGGCCCGGGCAGCGTCACCTTCACCGGTTCGCCCCCGGCGTGCAGGATCAGCAGCCACGAGTGGTCGGCGATCAGTTCGCCCTCTCGGGTGCGGGACTGGCTGTTGGAGCCGTCGATCCACATCATCAGCGTGCGGCGGCCGCCGTCGAACCAGTCCTCCTCCGTCATCTCCTCGCCGTCCGGGCGGAACCAGATCAGATCCGGCCGCCCGGTCGGTGTCGTGCGGCCCTCGAAGAACTCCGGCTGCCGCAGCGCCGGGCTGGCGGCACGCAGGTGGACCAGCCGCCGGGTGAACGCCAGCATCGCGGTGGCGTCCGGGTCGCCGGACCAGTCCAGCCACGAGGTCTCGTCGTCCAGGCAGTAGGCGTTGTTGTTACCGCCCTGGGTGCGCCACAGCTCGTCGCCCGCGACGAGCATCGGGGTGCCCGTCGACAGCAGCAGCGTGGCGAGCAGGTTGCGCGCCTGCCGGCCCCGCAGCTCCCGGACCTCCGGGTCGCCGGTCTCGCCCTCGGCGCCGTGGTTCCAGGACCGGTTGTCGTTGGTGCCGTCCCGGTTGTCCTCGCCGTTGGCCTCGTTGTGCTTTTCGTTGTAGGACACCAGATCCCGCAGCGTGAACCCGTCGTGGGCGGTCACGAAGTTGATCGACTGCCACGGGCGGCGCAGGTTGTGGTCGTAGAGATCGGACGAGCCGGACAGGCGGAACGCCAGGTCGTCCACCCCGGCGGCACCGCGCCAGAAGTCGCGGACCGTGTCGCGGTAGCGGCCGTTCCACTCCGCCCACTGCGCTCCGAAGTCGCCGACCCGGTAGCCGTGCCCGGTCACGTCCCACGGCTCGGCGATCAGCTTGCAGCGGGACAGCACCGGGTCGGTGGTGATGGCCGTCAGCAGCGCCGAATCCCGGTCGAACGCGCCGCCACCGGGCCGGCCCAGGGTGCTGGCCAGGTCGAAGCGGAACCCGTCGACGCCCATCTCGGTGGCCCAGTACCGCAGCGAGTCGGTGACCAGCCGGATCACCGTCGGCGACCGCGCCTCCAGGGTGTTGCCGCACCCGGTCAGGTCGATCACGTTGCCGCGCCCGGCGTGCACGTAGTAGGCCGGGGCATCCAGCCCGCGGAAGGACAGCGTCGGGCCGTCCAGCCCGCCCTCGCAGGTGTGGTTGAACACCACGTCCAGGATGACTTCGATGTTGGCCGCGTGCAGGGCCGCCACCATGGTGCGGAACTCGGCCACCTCCCGGCCCGGCTCGCTCGCGTACCCCGCGTGCGGCGCGAAGTAGCCCAGCGGCGAGTAGCCCCAGTAGTTCTTGCGCCCGGTGCGCACCAGGTACGGCTCCTCGGTGAACCAGTGCACCGGCAGCAGCTCCACCGCGGTGACCCCGAGCCGCACCAGGTGCTCGATCGCCGCCGGGTGCGCCAGCCCGAGGTAGGTGCCGCGCAGGTTCGCCGGGATCTCCGGGTTGCGCTGCGTGAAGCCCTTGACGTGCATCTCGTAGATGACCGACTCCTCGAACGGCACCTCCGGTTTCACCCCGGTGTCCGGGCCGCCGTGCGAGCTGACCACCGACAGCGGCACGCTGCCCAGCGAGTCCACCTTCGACCGCCGGTGCTGCATCGGATCGCCCGCGTAGCCCAGCGCCGCGCTCAGGTCCGTGAGCGCGCCCGTGATCCGGGTGGCGTACGGGTCGACGAGGATCTTCGCCGGGTTGCAGCGCAGGCCGCGGGACGGGTCGTACGGGCCGTGCACCCGGTAGCCGTACTTCTGACCGGAGGTCACCCCGGGCACCAGGCCGTGCCACACACCGAAGGTGCGCTCGGTCAGCTCGACGCGGCGCTCGGTGCCGTCGTCGCCGATCAGGCACACCTCCACGGCGTCGGCGACGGTCGAGGTCACGGCGAACCGGACGCCCCCGCCCTCCGGGTGCGCGCCCAGCGGGAACGGGCGCCCGGCGAGCAGGTTGTCGGTGGCAGGTCGGATGGCCATGGCCCGATTGTCCCAGGCACCCCCGACAGTTCCGTCACCGCCGATCGGTGCAGATCCGGATCACGGTCCCGGCGGGAAGTGACCCGGGGTGATCAACCGGCGGTGTCGATCAGGACGAACGTGTCCGGCGGGACGTGACCGGCCGTCGCACCGCCCCAGGAGAGCACCACCGATCCGGCCGGTTCACCGAGGTCCGCCCCGTCCGGGCCGAAGTTGCACACCAGCCGCAGCGGGCCGCGGTCCAGCACCAGGCACGAGCCCTGCGACCGGACGGCGAACCGGTCCAGCCACGGGTCCGACAGCTCCGGCCGGGACCGGCGCAGCGCGATCAGCGCCCGGTACAGCTCGAGCACCTCGCGGTGTCCCGCCCGGCCCGGTTCGGACCAGTCCAGCTGGGAGCGCTCCACGGTCGCCGGGTCCATCGGGTCCGGCACCTCGGCCTCGCCCCAGCCGTGCCGCGCGAACTCGCGCCGGCGGCCCGTCCGCACCGCCTCGGCCAGCTCCGGGTCCGGGAACGACGCGAAGAACTGCCACGGCGTGCTCGCCGCCCACTCCTCGCCCATGAAGATCATCGGCGTGTAGGGCGAGCAGAACACGATGGCCGCGCCACAGGCGAGACGGCCGGGGGAGACCGAGGCGGACAACCGGTCCCCGGTGGCGCGGTTGCCGATCTGGTCGTGGTTCTGCAGGTAGATCAGGAACCGGTGCCCGGGCAGCCGGGACCGGTCCACCGGCCGGCCGTGCGTGCGCTCCCGGAACGACGACCACGTGCCGGCGTGGAAGAACGCCTGCCGCAGCGTCGTCGCCAGCGCGCCGGGCGCCCCGAAGTCCGCGTAGTACCCGCTGGTCTCGCCGGACAACGCGACGTGCAGCGCGTGGTGCAGGTCGTCGCACCACTGGGCCTGCAGGCCGTACCCGCCGCCCTCGCGCGCGGTCACCAGGCGCGGATCGTTGAGGTCCGACTCGGCGATCAGCGTCAGCGGCCGCCGCACCGCCGCGGACAGCGACTCGGTCGCCACCGCGAGCTCCTCCAGCAGGTGGGTGGCGCGCCGGTCGCTCAGCGCGTGGACGGCGTCCAGCCGCAGCGCGTCGACGTGGAAGTCCCGCAGCCAGCCCAGCGCGTTGTCGAGCACGTACCGGCGGACCTCGTCGGAGCCCTCGCCGTCGAGGTTGAGGCCGGGGCCCCAGTCGTTCTGCCCGGCGAAGTACGGGCCGAACCGGTCCAGGTACGCCCCGGACGGGCCGAGGTGGTTGTAGACCACGTCGAGCACGACGGCCAGGCCGCGGGCGTGGCAGGCGTCGACGAACCGCTTGAACCCGTCCGGCCCGCCGTAGGGTTCGTGCACCGCCCCCCACAGCACGCCGTCGTAGCCCCAGCCGTCGGTGCCGTCGAAGGAGTTCACCGGGAGTACCTCGACGAATGTGACACCCAGATCGACGAGGTGGTCCAGCCGGTCGATCGCCGAGTCGAAGGTGCCGCCGGGGGTGAACGTGCCGATGTGCAGCTCGTAGATCACCGCGCCGGGCAGGGCGCGCCCGGTCCAGCTCTGATCGGTCCAGGGGAACGCCGCGTGGTCGTAGACGCGGGACGGCCCGTGCACGCCCTGCGGCTGCCAGGACGAGCGCGGGTCGGGTAGGGCTGTCCCGTCCTCGCCGAGCAGGAACGCGTAGTCGGCGCCCGGCGGCGCCGGCACATCGGAGAACCACCACCCCCCACCGCCGGCGGTCATCTCGTGCTCGGCTCCCTGGGTGCGCACGCGGACCCGCGAGGCCGCCGGGGCCCAGACGCGGAACGTCATGACTCTCCTCGCACCAGCAGCGCCACCGGATAGCGCGCCAGCATCGCCGCCAGCTGCCCGGTGACGACGGTCCCGGTGAGCGTGTCCGTCCACTCGCCGTCGGGCAGCGGCAGCACGGTGTCCCGCCAGCCGCCAGCCGCGGCCAGGCCCACCGGCAGCCGGGTGGCCACCGTGATCAGGCCGCGCCGCTCGAAGGCGACCGCGTGCGCGGCGGCGGGGCCCTCGGCGTGCAGGCGGCGGTAGCCGGTGAACAGCTCCGGCCGGTCCCGGCGCAGGGTCAGCGCCCGGTGCACGACGAGCAGTTTCGCCGCGCCGGAGGAGTCGATCTCCGGCAGCCACCCGCCGGCGATCTCCGCCAGCAGCGCGGCGCGCGCCGCGTAGTCCACCGGCCGCCGGTTGTCCGGGTCGACCAGGGAGAAGTCCCACAGCTCGGTGCCCTGGTAGACGTCCGGCACGCCGGGCGAGGTGAGCTGGATCAGCTTCTGCGTCAGCGAATTCGACCACCCCGGCCCGCGTATCCGTCCGGCGAACGCCTCGACCTCCGCGCGCAGCTCCGCGTCGCCGAGCACCTCGTCCGGCCACGCCGCGACGGCCCGCTCGAACTCCTCGTCGTGGTCGGTCCAGGTGGTGCGGAGCTTGCTCTCCTTGGCCGCCTTGTCCAGGTAGCCGCGCAGCCGGTCCGCGTCGATCGGCCAGGCGCCGACCAGGGTCTGCCAGGCCAGCAGGTTCAGCGACGGCTCGTCGATGCCGCGCCGCGCGGTCCACCGCGTCACCGCGTCGGCGAACTCCCCGGGCACCTCCGACAGCACTGCCAGCCGCGCCCGCACGTCCTCCGAGCGCTTGGTGTCGTGGGTGGTCAGGGTGGTCATCGCGGCCGGCCACCCGGCGGCGCGGGCGGCGGCGGCGGTGTGGAACGCGGCCACGTCCGCGCCGAAGTCGTTCGGCGACCCGCCCACCTCGTTGAGCGCGGCGAAGCGGGTGTACCGGTAGAACGTGGTGTCCTCGGTGCCCTTGGCCACCACCATCCCCGACGTCTGCTGGAACCGGGTGGCCAGCTCGCCGTGCGGGTCCTCCCGCACCTGGAAGTCGAGCGCGTCGATCGCCTCGGCGAGGTCCGGCCGCGCGGCGCGGGCGGTGGCGATCGCAGCCGCCCAGTGCGCCGCACCCTCCGGCAGGTAGGACCGGTAGACCGGGAACGCGATCATCGTCTCCGCGACCGCACCCGCCGCGGCCTCCTGCTCGATGCCGCGCACCAGCGCGGCGATCCGGTGCACCTCGGCGACCAGGATCCGGTCGGTGACCAGCCGCCGGGCCCGGTCCTCCACCTGGTGGTAGTCCACCGGCTGGCCCAGCCGCCGCGCCAGCTCGGTGACCGGAGCCTCGCCGGCCGGGTCCACCAGCAACCCGGTGATCTCCCGCAGGGCGTCGTAGCCGGTGGTGCCGTCGACCGGCCAGCTCTGTGGCAGGTCCTCGCCCGGGTGCAGGATCTTCTCCACCACCAGCCACGCCTCCGGCGCGCCGGCGCGCAGCATCCGCATGTAGCCGCCGGGGTCGGCGAGGCCGTCCGGGTGGTCCACCCGCAGACCGGTGACCTCGCCCTCGGCGACCCAGCGCAGCACCTCGTCGTGCGTGGCGTGGAAGACGTCCGGCAGCTCGACCCGCACCGCCGCGAGCGTGGTGATGTCGAAGAAGCGGCGGTAGTTCAGCTCCGCGTTGCCGCGCCGCCAGCCCACCAGCTCGTAGTGCTGGCGCGCGTGCACCTCCTGCGGGCTGCCCTCGCCGGTGCCCGGCGCGATGGGGAACCGGTGGTCGTAGTAGACCAGTTCGTCTCCGTCGATCCGCAGCTCCGCGACATCCGCGTCGGCGCCGAGGACGGGCAGCAGCACCTTGCCGCGCCGCCAGTCGATGTCGAAGAAGTCGGCGTGCGCCGAACCGGGACCGCGCCGCAGCACGTCCCACCACCACCGGTTCGTCTTCGCGACCTCGACCGCCATGTGGTTGGGCACGATGTCCACGACGAACCCGAGCCCGGCCTCCCGCAGTCGTTTCGCCAGCAGCCGCCGGGCCTCCTCACCGCCCAGCTCCGGCCGGGCCCGCGCCGGGTCGACCACGTCGTAGCCGTGGGTGGACCCGGGCGTGGCGTCCAGCACCGGCGAGGCGTAGAGCGCGCCGGCACCGAGCCGGTGGAGGTAGGGGATCACAGCGGTGGCATCGGTGAAGGTGAACTCCGGGCGCAGCTGGACCCGGTAGGTCGACGACGGTGGCGTCATGCCTCCACCCGCTGCAGCACCACGAGCGAGCGGGCGGGCAGGTTCAGGGAGCCACCCGCCGGTACCGGTTCACCCGGCTCCCCGGCGACCGTGCCCGCCTCGGTGTCCACCACGACCGCCCAGCCCGCGCCGTAGTCGGCGTTCGGCAGGGTCAGCTCGATGTCCTCGTAGTGCGCGTTGAACGCGAGCAGGAACGAGTCGTCGGTGACCTTCATGCCACGGGCGTCGAGGTCGTTGATGCCCTCGCCGTTGAGGAACGCGACGATGGCCTTGCCGAAGCCGTCGTCCCAGTTCTGCTCCTTCATCTCCTCGCCCGACGGCGTGAACCAGGCGATGTCCCGCAGCTCCTCACCCTTGCCGATGGGCTTGCCGGCGAAGAAGCGGCGGCGCCGGAACACCGGGTGCTTCTTGCGGAACGCCGCCAGCGCGGCGGTGAACTCCACCTGGCCGGCGTTGGTGTCCGCGAGTGACCAGTCCATCCAGGACAGCTCGTTGTCCTGGCAGTAGACGTTGTTGTTGCCCTGCTGGGTGCGGCCCATCTCGTCGCCGTGCAGCAGCATCGGCACGCCCTGCGACAGCAGCAGCGTGGCGAGCAGGTTGCGGCGCTGCTTGGCGCGCAGTGCGAGCACCTCCGGGTCGTCGGTGGGCCCTTCCACCCCGCAGTTCCACGAGCGGTTGTCGTCGGCGCCGTCGCGGCCGTCCTCGCCGTTGGCCTCGTTGTGCTTGCCGTTGTAGGACACCAGGTCCTGCAGGGTGAAGCCGTCGTGCGCGGTGACGAAGTTGACCGAGGCGTACGGGCGGCGGCCGTCGTCCTGGTACAGGTCCGACGATCCGGTGAGGCGGGATGCGAACTCGCCGAGCGTGGCCGGCTCGCCGCGCCAGAAGTCGCGCACCGTGTCCCGGAACTTGCCGTTCCACTCAGTCCACAGTGGAGGGAAATTGCCCACCTGGTAACCGCCCGGCCCGACGTCCCACGGCTCGGCGATCAGCTTCACCCGGCTCACCGTGGGATCCTGCTGCACCAGGTCGAAGAACGTGGACAGCCGGTCCACGTCGTAGAACTCGCGGGCCAGGGTGGCGGCGAGGTCGAACCGGAACCCGTCCACGTGCATCTCGGTGACCCAGTACCGCAGCGAGTCCATGATCAGCTGCAGGGTGTGCGGGTGGCGCACGTTCAGCGAGTTGCCGGTGCCGGTGTAGTCCATGTAGTACTGCGGCTCGTCCTCGACCAGCCGGTAGTACGCCTGGTTGTCGATGCCGCGCATGGACAGCGTGGGACCGAGGTGGTTGCCCTCCGCGGTGTGGTTGTAGACGACGTCGAGGATCACCTCGATGCCGGCCTCGTGCAGGGCCTTGACCATGCCCTTGAACTCCTGCACCTGGCCGGCCTGCTCGGGCAGCGCCGCGTACCCCTCGTGCGGGGCGAAGAAGCCGATGGTGTTGTAGCCCCAGTAGTTGCGCAGGCCCTTCTCGGCCAGCCCGTGGTCGGTGATGAACTGGTGCACCGGCATCAGCTCGATCGCGGTGACGCCCAGCTTCGTCAGGTGGTCGACCACCGCCGGGTGCGCGAGCCCCGCGTAGGTGCCGCGCAGCCGCGGCGGCACCTCGGGGTGGTTCATCGTCAGGCCGCGCACGTGCGCCTCGTAGACGACCGTCTCGTTGTACGGCGTGCGCGGCGGGCGGTCGTCACCCCAGTCGAAGAACGGGTTGACCACCACCGCGTGCGGCACGTGCGCGGCGGAGTCGGCGTCGTTGCGCTCGCCGGGCGCGCCGAACGGGTACCCGAACAGCGCCTCGTCCCAGTCGACGTCACCGGCGATCGCCTTGGCGTAGGGATCGATCAGCAGCTTGTTCGGGTTGCAGCGCAGCCCGCGCGACGGGTCGTAGGGACCGTGCACGCGGTAGCCGTAGCGCTGCCCGGGACCGACCCCGAGCAGGTACCCGTGGTGGACGAACCCGTCCACCTCGGTCAGGCGATGACGTTCCTCGGTGCCGTCCGCGTCGATGAGGCACAGCTCGACGTACTCCGCGACCTCCGAGAAGAGGGCGAAGTTGGTGCCCACACCGTCGTAGGTGGCGCCGAGCGGGTAGGGCATTCCGGGCCAGGGCGGCACAGGTTCTCCTTCTAGCGTTCGCGAGCGGTGGCTTCGGACGTGTGCCCAATGTAGCCGTTCTCAAGCACTCCGCCCGGGCAACGGACGCGCCGCGCGCAATGCGCTCACGACATGGCGCAGTCGTGCATCCGCGAAGAACGCTTCCAGCGTGACCGGCAGGGGAATGCGCCAGTTCGGGTACTCCCCGGTCGTCCCCGGCAGGTTCGGCTGGCGGCGTTCCCCCAGCACGTCCGCCGGCGCGGTCAGCAACAGCCGCGACGCGGCCGACGCGAGCAGCGTGTGCAGCGCGGTCACCGGATCGCCGGCCGGGATGCCCTGAGCCGAAACGAATCCGAGCAGGTCCGACCGCTCGGCCTCGGCGGCGGCCCGCTCCTTCTCCACCGGCCCGTCGAGCAGTCCCAGCTCGGCTCGCACCCGCACGTGCTCGCCGGCGAGCCAGCCGGCCACCGTGGGCAGGTCGTGCGTGGTGATGCTCGCCATCGCGTCGCGGTCCCACTCGCCGGGCGGCACGAACGGGTGGCCGGGCGTGTCGTAGTCCCGCTGGAACCACAGCACCGCCGAACTGAGCACCCCGCGCTCGTGCAGGGTCTTGGTCACCGTGGCCTCGACCGTGCCCAGGTCCTCGCCGACCACGACCGCGCCCGCGCGGTGCGACTCCAGCGCCAGGATCCCGAGCATGGCGTCCGCGTCGTAGTGCACGTAGGTGCCGCGCGACGGCGGCTCACCGGGTGGGATCCACCACAGCCGCCACAACCCGGCGACGTGGTCGATCCGGATGCCGTCGGCGTGCCGCAGCACGCCGCGGATGACGTCGCGGAACGGCGCGTACCCGAGTTCGGCGAGCCGGTCCGGCCGGAACGGTGGCAGGTTCCAGTCCTGGCCCTGCTGGCTGAACGCGTCCGGCGGGGCGCCCACGGTCACCCGCGCCGCGAACGCGTCGCCCAGTGCCCACGTGTCCGCACCACCGGGGTGCACGCCCACCGGCAGATCGTGCACGATGCCCACCGGCATCGCCCGGGCCGCCTCGCGGGCGGCGTCGAGCTGGTCCTCGCACAGCTGCTGCAGCCAGCCGTGGAAGGCGATCCGGTCCGCCAGTTCGGCGCGCGCCGCCGCGACCGCCGGGTGATGCGGATCACGGAGTTCTTCCGGCCACTCCCGCCAGTCCGGGCCGTGCCGTTCCGCCAGCGCGCAGAAGGCCGCGAAGTCGTGCACCGCCTCGTCCAGGGGAGCCGGGTCGTGCAGCGGCCACAGCAGTTCCAGGGCCGCGAGCTTGGCGCTCCAGACGGCGTCGTAGTCGATCAGGTCCGTGCGCTCCGGTCGCAGGGCGAGCACGCGCGCCCGCAGGTCCTCGCCGGCCCGGGCGAACTCCGGGGTCGCGGTGACCCGCAGGTAGAGCGGGTTGGCGTAGCGGCGGCTGGCGGGCGAGTACGGCGACCGCTCCACCGGGTGCACCGGGCTGATCGCCTGCACCGGGTTGACCAGCACCACGCCCGCGCCGAGTTCGGCGGCCGAGCGCCGGGCGAACTCGGCCAGGTCGGCGAAGTCCCCGGCACCCCATGAGGCGTCCGAGCGCAGCGCGTACAGCTGCAGCATCCAGCCCCACGCCGGGGGCACCTCGGGCAGCCGGTGCGGCACCACGGCCAGCACCACATCCTGATCGGCCGTCTCGACCCGGTGCCAGCCCAGTGGCAGGTCGGCGGGGATCATCCGCTCGATCTCGCGGCGCGTGCCGTCCTCGAGGTGTACGACGGCGCGCCCGCCCGCGTCGTGTTCGGTACCTTCACGCAGCACGAGGGTCGGGGGCAGCAGGGTGGCCGCCCGCCGCTCGCGGACCGCGGCCAGCTCGCGGCGGACCGCGTCCGGCCCGGACGCGTCCACGCCGAACTGCGCGAGCACGGCCACGACGACGTCCGGCTCGACCTCCACCTCGCGTTGCTCGGCGTTTTCGTACCGGGTGGCCACGCCGTGCGCGTGCGCGAGGGCGGTCAGGTCGGCATCCACCCGTTCAGGATCCCGGTCCACGGCGGGTGCCGCCACACGAGGAGACGAGGAGAACGCATGGCGCACTCGGCCGACCACGCGATCTGGGCCGACCACGCGATCTGGTGGCACGTGTACCCGCTCGGCTTCACCGGCGCGCCACCGCGCGCGCTGCCGGCGGGCAGTCCGCCCGAGCACCGGCTGGGGCGGCTGGCCGGCTGGCTCGACTACGCCGTCGAACTGGGTTGTTCCGGTCTGCTGCTCGGCCCGGTGTTCGCGTCGGAGACGCACGGCTACGACACGACCGACCACTTCCGCATCGATCCGCGGCTCGGCGACGACGCCGACTTCGACCGGCTGGTCGCCGCCGCCCGCGACCGCGGGATGCGGATCGTGCTGGACGGGGTGTTCAACCACGTGGCGCGCGGGTTCGGGCATCCGCAGTGGTGGCGCCGCGACGGCGACGACTTTGCGGTGTTCGAGGGGCACCGGCACCTGGTCGCGCTGGACCACGCCAACCCCGCGGTCGCCGATCACGTGGAGCGGGTGATGAACCACTGGCTCGGCCGCGGCGTGGACGGCTGGCGGCTGGACGCCGCCTACGCGGTGCCGCCCGAGTTCTGGGCGCGGGTCCTGCCCGGCGTGCGGCGGCAGTACCCCGGCGCGTGGTTCCTCGGCGAGGTGCTGCACGGCGACTACGCCGGGTACGTCGCGCGCAGTGGCCTGGATTCGGTCACCCAGTACGAGCTGTGGAAGGCGATCTGGAGCTCCCTGCACGACGGCAACTTCTTCGAGCTGGCCTGGGCGCTGAAACGGCACGACGAACTGCTCGCCTCGTTCGTGCCGCAGACCTTCGCCGGCAACCACGACGTGACCCGGCTGGCCAGCCAGCTGCCCGACGAGCGGCACCTGGCGCACGCGCTGGCCGTGCTGTTCACCGTGGGCGGTGTGCCGAGCGTGTACTACGGCGACGAGCAGGCGTTCCGCGGGATCAAGGAGCACCGGGCCGGGGGAGACGACGAGATCCGCCCGGAGTTCCCCGCGGATCCCGCGGAGCTGGCGCCCTACGGGTGGCCGGTGTACCGGCTGCACCAGCGGCTGATCGGCCTGCGCCGGCGCAACGCGTGGCTGGTGCGTGCGCGCACGTCGGTGGAGCACCTGACGAACCGGGAGATGGCCCTGCGCTCCCGCAGCGGCGACGACGAGATCCTCACGCTGCTCAACACCGGCGACGAACCGCGCCGGTTCCCCGTGCGCATCGACGGCCTGCGGGTGCTGGACTCCTCCTCCCCGGGCGGGCAGGAGCCGTGGCCGACCGTGCCGGCCCACGGGTGGGCGATCTTCGGCCGGTAGCCGATCGCGGCCGCAGGGTCAGGCGGTGTCCTCCGGGCGGCGGCGCTCGATCATCGTGTCGGGCGCCGACTCCGGAACCTCCGTGCGCAGGTCCGAGTCGCGCAGGACCTCGCGGGCCTGTGCCTCGGGATCGGCGCTGCCGGCGTGCTCCTCCTCGGGCAGCAGCGTCGACCGCGTCTCCGCGCGGTCGTCCACCGCGTTGCGCTCGTCGAACACCCGTGGCCGGTCGAGATCGTGTTCGGCGCGGATGCGATGCTCCTCGGCGGCGGACAGCTCCGTCGCGCCCAGGTCCAGTGGTTCGTCGTTGCGCGCTGTCACGTCGCGGGAAGTACCCGATCACGGGGCCCTTCACACCCGGCCACCGGTAACCGCGGGCGCCGGGTCCGCGACTGAACTGGCGTCGAGGGGAGAGCAGGCATGACCAAGCGCCTGGTGATCTGCTGCGACGGGACCTGGAACACGCCGGACCAGCCGGCGCCCACCAACGTGTCCCGGCTCGCGCTGGGTGTCGCGCCGGTGGACGCCGCCGGGCGCGAGCAACGCGTCTACTACCACCCCGGTGTCGGGACCCGCCCCGGCGAACGGCTGTGGGGCGGGGCGTTCGGGTTCGGGCTGTCCCGCGCGGTGCGCGACGCCTACCGCTTCCTGGTGCGGACCTACCGGCCGGGGGACGAGCTGTTCCTGGTCGGGTTCAGCCGGGGCGCCTACACCGCGCGCAGCCTCGCCGGCCTGCTGCGCAACTGCGGCATCCTGCGCCGCGAGCACGAGGACCGGATCGGCGAGGCGTACACCCTGTACCGTGCGCGCGGGTCGGCGACGCATCCGCGGTCCGCCGCGGCGGAACTGTTCCGCCGGTCCTACTCCCGGGAGACCCGGATCCGCTTCCTCGGCGTGTGGGACACGGTCGGTGCCCTGGGCATCCCGCTGTCCGGGCTGCGGCTGGTCAACCTCGTGAACCGGCGCTGGCAGTTCCACGACACGGAGCTGAGCTCCAGCGTGGACGCCGCCTTCCAGGCGCTGGCCATCGACGAGCGGCGGCCGCCGTTCCGGCCGGCGCTGTGGCACCCGCGCCCCGGCGCGAGCGGCCGGCTGGTCGAGCAGGTGTGGTTCTCCGGTGTGCATTCCGATGTCGGCGGCGGCTATCCGGACCGGGCGCTCGCCGACATCAGTCTGCAGTGGATGGTGGAGCGGGCGCGGGCGCACGGGCTGGTGTTCGAGCCAGGCGCGTTCGCCGGCGCGGACCCGGACCCGCTCGGCCCGGCGCACGACTCGCGCACCGGGTTCTACCGCCTGATGCGCCCCTACGTGCGGCCGCTGGGCGCGACCGCGTTCGAGTACGCGGCGTCCAGCGCGGTGGAGCGGCAGGCGATGGTCGCCGGCTACGCGCCGAACCTCGGCGCGTACCTGGCCGAGGGCGGCGCGGTGCTGCCGGTCGGCACCGGTGCGGGCGAGCCGCACCCCGAGGCCGAGCCGGCCTGACCGGGGATCCGGGGGACCCGGCGGTGGTCAGCCGCGGGTGAGGCCCTGTGCCGCCGCGCCGCGGCTGAGGACGACCTCGTCGGTCCGGGCGAGCGCCTGCGCGGCGCGGGCGGGGTTCAGCGCCGGGTCGCCGGCGGTGCGCAGCCGGATCGGCGGGCCGAGGTCGATCACGGTCGGCACGTACTCGGCCCGGTCGACCGTCCACCCCCGACCGGTGCGGGTGAAGTGGAACCGGCCGATCAGGCCCTCCTCGGTGTCCCCGTGCGGTTCGGAGTGCCGGGCGATCGAGTTGCCCAGACCGTAGGCGACCCACTTGCCCGAGATCTTCTCGATCGGCTGCACCACGTGCGCGTGGTGGCCGATGATCAGGTCGACGGCCGGATCGGCCAGCACCCGCTGCGCGATGCGCTGCTGGTCGGCGGTCGGCTCGTGCTGGTATTCGGTGCCCCAGTGCAGGCTGGCGATGACGACCTGGGCGCCCGCCGCCCGGGCGGCCCGCGCCCCGGCCAGCACGGCGTTCGCGTCGAGCGGATTCGACACCCATTCCGTGGGCGGCTGCTTGCCGTTGAACCCGAACGTGTAGGACACGTGCCCGACCTTCACCCCGTGCACGTCGAGCACCAGCGGGGTGCGGGCCTCCTGCGGGGTGCGCGCCGACCCGGTGTGCCGGACCCCGGCCTGGTCCAGGTCGTCGAGCGTCCGGTTCACCCCGTCGCCGCCCTGGTCGAGGGTGTGGTTCGACGCGGTCGAGCAGTCGTCGTAGCCGGTGGCGGCGAGCGCCCCCGCGATCTCCGGTGGCGCACTGAACTCGGGGTAGCCCCGGAACGGGCCCGCAGCCGGCGCGAGCGGGGTCTCCAGGTGACAGATCGCCAGGTCGGCGGCGCTGACGGTGTCCCGGATCCCGGCCAGCAACGGCCGGTAGTCCCGCCGGCCGCCACCGTCGGCGGTGGCCTGGCCGGTCAGCTCCGGATGGATCAGCACGTCCCCGGTCGCCACGACGCTGAACCCGGGATCGGCGGGCGGAGCGGCCGGGCGGGCACCGGGCTGCGCACCGGACTGCGCACCGGACTGCGCCGGGTCGTCGGCCGGAGCGAAACAGGCGGCGAGCAGCGCGCCGGCCGCGACGCCCGCGAGGACCAAGCGGATCCGCATGGATGCTGATCCTGCCAGAGGGCCACCCCCGGCGCCCATGCCCCGGGAGTGGCCCTCGTGTGCAGCGGATCAGGACTTCAGCGACCCCGACAGGGCGGTGGCGTCCCGGCGCAGTGTCTCCGCGGCGAGCGCGTCCCGGACCTTCGTGCCGTCCCCGGTGACCGCTGCGAAGTTCTGCAGCGCGTCCCGGGCGGCGTTGATCCGTCCGGCGTCGGCGTGCTTCTGGGCCTGGTCGAGCGCGTTGTGCAGCTGCATCGCGCCCACCCTGGTCACCCACCCGGCGCCGGCGAAGCGGTCGACGAGCGTCCGCAGGTCACCGAACGACGTGCCGGTCGTGAAGCTCACGACCTTGGTCGTGGTGAGCCCGGCCTGGTCGGTGACCGTCACCGACAGCTGGTGCGCGCCCAGCGGCAGCCGCCACAGCTCCACCGGCTTGCCCGCGGTGACCGGCTGACCGTCCACTGTGGTCACGGTCGTGGCCACGCCGGAGGCGGTGTCGGTCGCGGTGACCACCGGGGCCGGCGCGGCGGAGTCGCCGAAGCCCTGGCCTTCGGTCACCCCGCCGACCGTCACCGCCGGCGCCGTCTTGTCGATCTTCACCGTCAGGGTGCCGGGTGCGGACACGTTGCCACCGCTGTCGGTCGCCCGGTAGAGCACGGTGGTCGTGCCTTCGGCCGACAACGTCACCGGACTGGCCGCGCTGGCCCAGGTCGCGCCGTTGTTCACCGAGTACTGGCGGCTCGACACCGTGCCGTTGTCCGTGGCGGACACGGTCAGCGTGACGTTGCCGGTGTACCAGCCGTTCGCGCCGGTCGGCGCGGACGCCGTCAGCGCGGCCGTCACCGCGGGCGGTGTCTTGTCCGCGACCCCGGCACCCTGGAAGGTGAAGGCGTCCACGTCGACCCCGCCACCGGAGGTGACGAACAGCTTCCCGGCACCGGTGGGCAGCCCGGACAGCGGCGTGGTCACCGTCTGCCAGCCGTCCCCGGCAGGCACGTCGATCGTCGCGAACGGTGCCGCGTCGGCCGCGTTCCACCGCAGCTGGAGTTGCCCGGCGCCGTGCGCCGTCGTCTGCACGCCGGTGATGCCGGCGAAGTTGACCGGGTCGTAGGCCAGCCAGTCGCCGGGGTCGAAGCCGGTGACCGAGCGCAGCCCGGACGCGGTCGCGTCGTCGGTGATCGTCACGCCGCTGCTCGCGTCGGCGTGCTCGCCCTGCATGAGCTTCGGGTTGAGGATCGCCTGCGCCTCACCGGTCGCGCCCGGAACCCCGTTCGCGCCGTTGTCGGTGTAGGTCACGTTGAGCACACCGAAGACGTTCTCGGTCGCACCGTGCCCGGCGTCGGTGGGGGTGGCCACCGCACCGGCACAACCGGTGCCGCTGTTGACCGGGTGCCCGTGCTGGTTGTGCCCGAGGCCGAACGCCCACGCCACCCGGCTGCACACCGGGCTGCCGCCGTCCTCGGGGTCGGTCACCGTCACCGCGTAGGGGATGGCGTCACCCCAGTCGAAGAACCCGCCGTTGACCGGCGCGGTCAGCGTGACCGTGGGTGCGGTGTTGCCGATGGTGACCTGCTGCGAGGTCAGGCCGTGCTTGCCGGCCGGGTCGGTGACCCGCAGCCGGGCCTCCACCTGGCCGTTCGCGGTGTAGGTGTGGCTCGCCCGCGGCCCGGTGGCGTCGAACGTGCCGTCCCCGTCGAAGTCCCACTCGTAGGTCAGCGCGCCGCCTTCGGGGTCGCTCGAGCCGGTGGCGTCGAAGGACACCGCCAGCGGGGCCTGCCCGGAGGACGGGGTCGCCGTCATCCGCGCGGTCGGGCTCTTGTCGCCGGGGGCGAAGTCGATCCGGTACAGCCCGGCGTCGGGGTTCTGCCGGAAGAAGCCGTCGCCGTACTCCAGCACGTAGAGCGAACCGTCCGGGCCGAACTCCAGGTCCATCGGGTTGTCCCAGATCGGCTGGCCCAGAGTGGACAGATCCTTGTTGGGCAGGAAGTTCTCCAGCTTCGTCACCGGGCCGTCCGGTCCGGACAGGGTGAACGCGGCGACGTAGTCCTGGGAGAACTCGCCGAAGAACGCCTTGCCGTCCCAGTACGGCGGGAACTTCGTCGGCGACGGGTTGTTCGCGTCGTAGTGGTAGACCGGGCCGGCCATCGGGGCCTGGCCGCTGCTGGAGCGGAACGCGGTGAGCTCGGGCCACGGCTGGTCGCTGTCGCGGTCGCCGTACCAGAGCGTGGCCGGGGTGGCCGGCGGCAGCGTGCGCAGGCCGGTGTTCCACCGCGAGTCGTTGACCGGTGCGGCGCAGTCGAACGCCGGGCCCGGGGTGAGCGTGGCGAAGTCGAAGTCCCGGTAGGGCTGGGAGTTGTCGGCCGTGCAGTACGGCCAGCCCGAGTTCATCGGTTTCGTCGTGGACTGCCACTCCACGTACCCCATCGGACCGCGGTTGGGGTCGGCGGTGCCGGCGTCGGGACCGTAATCACCCCACATCACCGCCCCGGTCACCTTGTCCACGGTCATCCGGAACGGGTTGCGCAGACCCATCACGAAGATCTCCGGGCGCGTCAGCGGCGTGCCGGGCGCGAACAGGTTGCCCTCGGGAATCGTGTAGCTGCCGTCGTCGTTGACGTGGATGCGCAGGATCTTGCCGCGCAGGTCGTTGGTGTTGCCGGAGCCGCGGCGCTCGTCGAGGCCCGGGTTGTAGCCGGGCGCGTCGTTGATCGGCGTGTAGCCGTTGACGTTCGGGCCGGAGGCGGGCGTGTTGCCGCCGGTCGCCAGGTACAGGTTGCCCTGCGCGTCGAAGTCGACGTCACCCGCTTCGTGGCAGCACTGCCCGCGGTTGGTGGTGACGCGGATGATCTCCTGCTCGGTGCTCAGATCCAGCGCGTCGCCGGTCCACTTGAACCGGGACAGGACGTCGTAGCCCTCCCACTGCTTCCAGTACGAGTCGTCCGCACCGGCGGGCAGCGTGTTCGGCGCGGAACCGGCCGGCGTGTTCAGCTTGGGGGAGTAGTACAGGTAGACCCAGTGGTTCTCGGCGAAGCCGGGGTCCAGCGTCACCGTCTGCAGGCCCATCTCCGAGTTCTGGTAGACGGGGATGGTGTTGACGACCTTGGTGACGCCGGTCTTCGGGTCGGTCAGCCGCAGCTCGCCGCTGCGGGCGGTGTGCAGGACCCGGCCTTCCGGCAGCACGGCCAGGTCGATGGGCTCGCCCACGTTCTTGGTGAGCGTGACCTTTTCGTAGTTGTCCCAGTGCAGGGCGGGGTCTGCGTCGTGGGCCGAGGCGGGCGCGGCGAGGCCGAGCACCGCCAGGGCCGTCACCGCCGCGGCGGTGATCGACCGTCTCAGGGCAGGGTGCATCGCGAGATCACTCCGGTGGGGATGTCGACGGGGAGGACGGGGAGGGAGATCAGCCGCGGAGCTCGGTGAGCGCCTGGTAGCTGCGCAGCGCCGCGCCGAACGAGCCGGGCGGGCTGGGCTGGGTGCCGGGGGCGGTGTCCTGCTCCCAGATGCCGTGGTAGCGGCCGCGGCCGTGGACCCGGCGCAGGAACTCGCTGTAGGGCAGGTCGCCCGCGCCGAACTCGACGATGTCGTAGCCGTTGGGGTTGGCCGGGTTCTCGTCACCGTCCTTGAGGTGCAGCAACGGGTAGCGGTGCGGGGCGCGGGTGATGTAGTCGGCCGGGTCGAAGCCGGGGAAGCGGTACTGGCCGACATAGGCCCAGTACACGTCCATCTCCAGGTAGACCAGGTCCGGGTCGGTGTGGTCGAAGAACACGTCGTAGAGCCGGACGTCCGGGCGGTCGGTGGCGAAGGCGAACTCGCCGGCGTGGTTGTGCTGGTAGAACTTCAGGCCGCGGCCGGCGGCCGCGGCGCCGATCCGGTTGAACTCCTCGGCCGCCGCCCGGTAACCGTCCACAGTGTTCACGTTGCTGGGTGCGTTGGCGGTGCCGATGTGCTCGAGCCCGAGGATCTCGGCGTTGTCCAGTTCGCCCTCGAGGTTGGTGCGGAAGTTGCCGAGCCCGACGTGGCTGCCGACCGCTTTGAGGCCGAAGTCCTTCAGCAGCTGGGCGATCTCGGGCACGGTGATCTGCCTGCCCAGGATCGAGGTGCTCTGGGTGTAGCCGGCGAACTCGATCTCGCGGTAGCCGATGCGGGACAGCTCCTCGAACACGGCGCGGAAACCGAGCTGGGAGACCTTGTCGCGGACGCTGTAGAGCTGGATGCCGATCTGGTTCTGCGGGACGAGACGGCCCTGACTGGCCGCGGCGGGCAGTGACCCGGCGAGCGCCGCGGCACTGACCGCGACGGTCGCCCCGGCCGCGGTGCGCAGGAAACCGCGGCGGTTGAACGACGAGTGGGACACGGGTTTCTCCTTCGAGCGAGTGTGAACCGACCCCCTTGCCACGTGCGCCGGTCAACGTAGGCAGCTTCCGTCGAAAGTGTCCAGAGTTTCGCATTTCGCAGAACAAAGTTCCCCGCGCTGCTGCTCAAAAGCGCGGTGGGCGGGACTCCGGTCGGTGCACCCGCGAGCGACGAGGAGGCGCTTTCTCCATGTCCACCAGCGGTTTTGCCCCGCCGGCCGCGCTCCGCGCGGAGGCGGGGCTGCCCGCCCTGGCGCGTGACGAAGGCCCGACGGCGCGGGCCGGACCGGGGGAACGGCTGCGCGTGCCACGCCCGGCCGGCCGGCCGGGATCACCCGGGCGGCCGAGAGCAGGACCGGGTTCAGCGGCCCGGCCCGAGCGTCCGGAAGAACTCCCGGATGTCGGTGACCAGGAGGTCCGGGGCCTGCAACGAGGCGAAGTGCCCGCCCCGGGGGTGGTTCGTCCACCGCGTGACCGTGCTGGACAGTTCCGCGAGACCGCGGATCGCCCGGTCGCCGGGGAAGTTCGCCACGGCGGTCGGCACGGGTGAGCGCGCGGGGCGGCGGCCCCACGCCTCCGGGACCGCCTCGTAGTAGAGCCGGGCGGCCGAGCCGGCGGTGCCGGTCAGCCAGAAGATCGTCACGTCGGTGAGGATGGCGTCCCGCTCGACCGGGGTCTGGTCGCTCTCGCCGGGATCCCAGTCGGCGAACCACTCCAGGTTCCACGCGAGCTGCCCGGCCGGGGAGTCGTTCAGCGCGTAGGCCAGTGTCTGCGGCCGCGTCGACATCTGGGTGGCGTAGCCGGAGTGGCCGTACCACCACCGCTGGTTGTCGCGGGCGCGTTCGCGCTCGGCCGGGGACAGGGCGTCCAGCTCCGCGGGATCGATCGGGGTCGCGGCGTTCGCCAGCGCGTTGACGTGCACGCCGAGCAGGTGATCCGGCGCGATCCGAGCGAGTTCCGGGGACACGATGCTGCCGAAGTCGCCGCCCTGGGCGCCGTAGCGGTGGTAGCCCAGCCGTCGCATCAGCTCCGCCCACGCGCGGGCGACGCGGCGCACGCCCCAGCCGGGCTCGCGGGTCGGGCCGGAGAACGCGAACCCGGGCACCGACGGCGCCACCACGTGGAAGGCGTCCGCCGGGTCCCCGCCGTGCGCGCGCGGATCGATCAGCGGGCCCAGGATGCCCAGCAGGTCGTACACGGTGCTGGGCCAGCCGTGCGTGATGATCAGCGGCGTCGCGTCCGGTTCGGGGGAGCGCGCGTGCAGGAAGTGCACGGTCTGGCCGTCGATCGTCGTGGTGAACTGCGGGATCCGGTTCAGCCGGGCCTCGTGGAAGCGCCAGTCGTACCCGGTCCGCCAGTAGCCGGCGAGTTCCGTCAGGTAGTCCTTGGGCACGCCGTAGGCCCAGCCTGCGCCCGGCAGCTCGTCGGGCCAGCGGGTGCGCGCGAGCCGGGCGCGGAGGTCGTCGAGGTCGGCCTGCGGCACGGCGACGCGGAACGGTCGTGGTGTGGTCATGCCCGCAGCGTGGCACGGTCTGCGGACAGATTCCGGCCGGAAGCTCGTCCGGCGCCGAGCACACTTTCGGCAATCTGGTTCATAAGTAACGATCTGACTGTTACTCCTTTTGCCGGATTGTGGCAGAAGTACTCCGCCGGTCAGAGTAGGCCGGTAGTCACGAGCACTGAGATCCGGTCAGTTTCCCGACGAAGTGGAGCTCCGCGGTGCCCCCTCTCCTCGACCGGCCGCCCGACCGCGCCGGTGTCCGCCGGGCGAACCTCGCCCTGCTCGTCCGGCTCCTGCGCCGCCACGGTGCGCAGTCCCGGGCGCAGCTGTCGACCCGGAGCGGGCTGAGCAAGGCGACGGTCTCCAACCTCGTCGCCGAACTGGAGGCCCGCGCACTGGTCCAGTCCGGCGGCCGCCACGAGGGCGGGCAGGGCCGGCCCGGTCAGCTGGTCGAGCTGCGCCCGCGCGGCACCTGGGGCATTGGCCTGGAACTGGACGCCGGCCACGTCGGCAGCACCCTCCTCGACCTCTCCGGCACCGCCACCACCCGGCGCCGCACTGCCGCCGACGTGCGTGCCCTCGGCCCGGAGCGCACCCTCGACGAACTCGCCGCACTGGTCACCGCCGCGATGTCCGAAGTGGACGGCTGGGACGGCGGGGGGCAGGTGGCCGGGGTGGCCGTCGCGGTGCCCGGGCTCGCCGGTGCCGGCACGGTCCGCGTGGCGCCCGGCCTCGGCTGGCGCGACGTCGCCCTCGCCGACGGCCTCGCCGCCCGCACCGGCCTGCCGCCGGAGCGCATCGTCGTCGGCAACGACGCCGGCCTCGCCGCCGTCGCCGAAACCGACCGGGGTACGGCGCGCGGCTGCTCCGACGTCGTGTTCCTGCTCGGCGGCGCGGGCGTCGGCGCCGGCCTGATCGCCGGCGGCAACCTGATCCGGGCCGGCGAGGCCGGGCACCTGCCGCTCGGACCCGCCGGACGGCTGTGCGCCTGCGGTCGTCGCGGCTGCTGGCAGACCGCCGTCGGCGTCGATGCGCTGCTGCGCTCCTTCGCCGCGCCCGGCGACCTGGTGCACGACCCCGCCCTGGACCTGGCGCAGCGCACCTCCATCGTGCGCCGCCGTGCCCAGCGGGGTGACCGCGGCGTCCTGGACGCGCTCGCCGGGCTGGGCGCCGCGCTCGGCCTGGGCATCGCGGTGCTGGCCGATCTGCTCGACCCGCGGATGGTCGTGCTCGGCGGATACTTCGCGCCGCTGTGCGATTGGCTCGCCGAGCCGATCCGAGCCGAACTCACCGCCCGCTCGGTGACCGCCGAGGCGGGCGGCCTCCGGATCGTGCCGTCCCGGCTCGGGTTCACCGCGGTCGGCACCGGCGCGGCGCAGGCCGCGATCCGGCCCCTGCTGGACGATCCGACGCTGGCCCCGGCCGGCGCCCCGGTGAGCGTGGAGGCGTGATGACCGAAGACCTGCTGACCATGCGCGGCATCGTCAAGACGTTCCCGGGTGTCCGGGCGCTGGACGGCGTCGAGCTCTCGGTGCGGGCCGGGGAGGTGCACTGCCTGCTCGGCCAGAACGGCGCCGGCAAGTCCACGCTCATCAAGGTGCTCGCCGGGGCGCACCAGCCGGACGCGGGCGAGATCCGCTGGCGCGGCGAGCCGGTCACGCTGTCGTCGCCAGTCACCGCGCTGCGGTGCGGCATCGCGACCATGTACCAGGAGCTCGACCTCATTCCCGCGTTGTCCGTGGCGGACAACATCTTCCTCGGCCACGAGCCCGCCCAGGCCGGTTTTACCCGCGACCGGCACGCCCGCGTCAGGGCGAGCGAGCTGCTGGCCCGGCTCGGGCACCCGGAGATCCACCCCGACCGCGAGGTCGCCGACCTGTCCGCGGCCGGGCAGCAACTGGTGTCGATGGCCCGCGCGCTGGTCCACGACGCCCGGCTGATCGTGATGGACGAGCCGACCGCGGCGCTCGCCTCCGACGAGGTGGACAACCTGTTCCGCATCGTCGCCGAGCTCACCGCCGACGGGGTCGCCGTCGTCTACATCTCGCACCGGCTGGAGGAGATCCGCCGGATCGGTAACCGGGTCACCGTCCTCAAGGACGGCGCGACCGTCGCTGCCGGGCTCGACGTGGCCGACGTGACCACCGACCACCTGGTGTCGCTGATGTCCGGCCGCCGCGTGGAAACCGTCTACCCGGAACGACTCGAATCCACGGTGGACAGTTCCGCGGAGCTGCTGCGGGTGGCGAACCTGACCCGGCACGGCGAGTTCGAAGACGTCAGCTTCACCCTCCGGCGCGGCGAGATCCTCGGCGTGGCCGGGCTCGTCGGCGCCGGCCGCAGCGAGCTGCTGGAGACCGTCTTCGGCGCCCGCAAACCCGACGCGGGCACCGTGCACGTGGACGGCAAGCGCCTCAAGCCCGGTGACGTGCCCGCCGCCGTGGCCGCCGGGATCGGGCTGGCACCGGAGGAGCGCAAGAGCCAGGCGCTGCTGCTGGAGATGTCGGTGGCGCACAACGTGACCCTGGCCAGTCTGCCCGCCTACAGCCGCTTCGGCTTCACCGACCGCACCCGCGAGCTCGGCGACTCGGCCGAGCGGCTGCGGCAGCTGGACCTGCGCCCGGCCGACCCGCGCCGCCCGGTCGGCACGCTCTCCGGCGGCAACCAGCAAAAGGCGGTCGTGGCGCGCTGGCTCGTGCGGGGCTGCTCGATCCTGTTGCTGGACGAGCCGACCCGCGGCGTCGACGTGGGTGCGCGGGCCGAGCTGTACCGGCTGATCCGCGAGCTCGCCGCGGCCGGCGTCGGGATCGTGCTGGTGTCCAGCGAGATGCCCGAGGTGCTCGGGCTCGCCGACCGCGTGCTCGTGCTGCGGGAGGGCCAGGTGGTCCGCGAGGCACCCGCCCACGAGCTGACCGAAGCAGACGTGCTGAATCTGGTGATGGAGGGAAGTGCGGCATGACGAAGGACTCCTCGTCGGTGTTGCCCGAGGCCACGCCGGCCCCGCCACCCCGGGCGGCGCCCCCGGCGGCCAAGCCCGCGCGCGGGCGGTTTCCGGTGGACGCCCGGCTGGCCGGCCTGTTCGGCGTGTTCGTCCTGCTCTGCGTGGTCGGCTGGCTGACCCGGCCGGACGCGTTCTTCACCGAGGGCAACCTCTCCACCGTGCTGCGGCTGGCCGCCGCGATCGGCGTGGTGAGCGTCGGCATGACCTTCGTGATCATCAGCGGCGGGATCGACCTGTCCGTCGGGTCGATCGTCGCGCTGTCCAGCGTGTGGGCGACGACGCTGGCGACGCAGTCGTTCGGTCCGCTGGTGATGGTGATCTGCGCGCTGGCGGTCGGACTGGGCTGCGGCCTGGTCAACGGGGTGCTCGTCGCCTACGGCCGCGTGGTGCCGTTCATCGCCACGCTCGCGATGTACGCCTCCGCCCGCGGCCTCGCCGAGCGGATCAGCGGCCGCAACACGCAGGTGGTGCGCCAGAGCGGTTTCCTCGCGTTCTTCCGCGGCGACCTGCTCGGCATCCCGGTGCTGATCTGGATGTTCGCCGCGGTGTTCGTGGCGGGGTGGGTTCTGCTCAACCGCACCACGTTCGGCCGCCGCACGTTCGCCGTCGGCGGCAACACCGAGGCGGCGCGGCTGGCCGGTATCCGCGTCAAGCGGCACACCGCGCTCGTCTACGGCGTGGCCGGGCTGTGCTGCGGCATCGCGGCGCTCATGGTCGTCGCGCGCACCACGTCGGGTGCCTCGACCAACGGCCTGTACTACGAGCTGGACGCGATCGCGGCGGTGGTCATCGGGGGCACCCTGCTCTCCGGCGGGCGCGGCACCCTGACCGGAACGCTCATCGGTGTCCTGATCTTCACCGTGCTCGGCAACATCTTCACGCTCAACAACCTCGACACCGACATCCAGAACATCGCCAAGGGCGCCATCATCGTCCTCGCCGTGCTCCTGCAGTTCCGCAGCAGGCGGCGCGCCCGGCGCTCCACTTAGGACCAGCTTCCCCGACCCCGTCCCGACCGCACCCCGACGACCCCCTGGAGCTCCCATGCCCGGACCATCCTCCCTCGCCCGCCGCCGTTTCCTCACCGGTGGCGCGGCCGTCGGCGCCGGCGCGCTGCTGGCCGCCTGCACCTCCAACGAGTCCCCGCAGTCGGCGCCGCAGGCCGTCGCCGGCACCGCGGGCCAGAACGCCCAGCCGGGCAAGCACGTCACCATCGGCTTCTCCGCGCCGGCCGCCGACCATGGCTGGATGGCGGCGATGACGAAGAACGCCCGCACCCAGGCCGGCCGCTTCTCCGACGTCACCTTCACCGCCACCGAGGGCACCAACGACGTCAACCAGCAGATCGCCCAGGTCGAGACCCTGATCAACCAGAAGGTCGACGTCCTGGTGATCCTGCCCTTCGACGGCAAGGCCCTCACCCAGGCCGGTCAGCAGGCGATGGACGCCGGCATCCCGGTGGTCAACGTGGACCGGGTGTTCGACACGCCACTGGCCTACCGCACCTGGATCGGCGGCGACAACTACCGGATGGGCGTCAACGCCGGCAACTACATCGCGGCGGAGCTCAAGCGCAAGGGTGTGGCCAGCCCGGTGATCGGCGAGGTCGCCGGCATCGATTCGCTGCCGCTGACCCAGGAACGCAGCCAGGGGTTCAAGGACGCGCTGGCGAAGAACGGGTTCCGCGTCGGGCCGCGCGTCTCGGCGCAGTTCACCCCGGAGAGCGGCGAGCAGATGACGGCGAACCTGCTGCAGTCGGCGAGCAAACTGGACGCGTTGTGGAACCACGACGACGACCAGGGCATCGGTGTGCTCGCGGCGATCGACAGCGCGCGCCGGTCCGAGTTCTTCCTGGTCGGCGGCGCCGGGTCGCGCAACATGATGGACCTGGTCAAGGCCGACAGCAGCGTCATCAAGGCCACCGTGCTCTACAGCCCGTCGATGGCGTCCTCGGCCATCGCCCTGGCCCGGCTGCTCGGCCAGGGCAAGGGCATCGGCGACCTCGCCGAGCACGAGATCCCCGCGACCGTCACGACCTACTCGGCCGTGGTGACCAAGGAGAACGTCGATTCCTATGCCGATGTCGCCTTCGACTCCTGACCCGGCGGCCACCCCGGGCGCCGTGATCGGCGTCGGCATGGTGGGGCACGCCTTCATGGGCGCCGTGCACGCCCACGCCTGGCGCTCGGTGCACCGGTTCTTCGACGTGCCGCTGGTGCCGCGGCTGGCCGTGCTCGGCGGCCGCGACCCGGACCGCACGAAGGCCGCCGCCGCCCGGCAGGGCTGGGCGGACGTGGAGACCGACTGGGCGGCCCTGATCGCCCGCGACGACGTGGGCATCGTCGACGTCTGCACGCCCGGCGACTCGCACTGCGAGATCGCCATCGCCGCGCTCGCCGCCGGCAAGCACGTGCTGTGCGAGAAGCCGCTGGCCAATTCGGTGGCCGAGGCCGAGGAGATGGCGGCGGCCGCCGAACGGGCGGCGCTGCACGGGCAGCGGGCCATGGTCGGCTTCAACTACCGGCGCGTGCCGGCCATCGCGCTCGCGCGCAAACTGGTCGCCGAGGGCAGGCTGGGCACGATCCGCCAGGTCCGGGCCGCCTACCTGCAGGACTGGCTGGCCGACCCGGCCACGCCGATGACGTGGCGGCTGCGCCGGGACCGGGCCGGGTCCGGGGCACTGGGCGACATCGCCGCGCACGCCGTGGACACCGCCCAGTTCATCCTGGGCGACCGCATCACCGGGGTGTCGGCGATGACCGAGACGTTCGTGCGGCAGCGGCCGGTGAGTGCGGCGCCGGGCAGCGCGCTGGGCGAGGTCGACGTCGACGACGTCACGGTGTTCCTCGCCCGGTTCACCGGCGGGGCGGTGGCCACGTTCGAGGCCACCCGGTTCGCGCTGGGCCGCAAGAACGCGTTGCGGGTGGAGATCAACGGGTCGCGGGGCAGCCTGGCGTTCGACTTCGAGTCGATGAACGAGCTGTCCTTCTACGACGGTGACGCCGATCCGGCCGAGGCCGGGTTCCGCCGCATCCTGGTGACCGAGCCGGCGCACCCGTACGTGGGTGCGTGGTGGCCGCCCGGGCACCTGCTCGGGTACGAGCACACCTTCACCCACGAGATCGCCGACTTCCTCACCGCGATCGGCGAGCGGCGCGACCCGGAGCCGTCGTTCGCCGACGGGTTGCAGGTCCAGCGGGTGCTGCAGGCGGTGCAGGACAGCGCGGGCAACGGAACGTCCTGGGTCGGCGTACCAGGATCGACCGAAAGGGTGATCGATGCCTGACCGAACTGGATTGTGGCTCGTCGGTGCTCGGGGCTCGGTGGCCACGACGGCGATCTGCGGGCTGCTCGCGATCCGGTCCCGCCTCGCCGGGCCGGACGGCTGCGTGACCGAGCGGCTGGACGTCGCACCCGGCGTGCTGCCGGGCTGGGACGAGCTCGTCGTCGGCGGCCACGACCTGGTGGACACTCCGCTGGAGAAGAAGGCCGAGCAGCTCACGGCCGCCGGGCTGCTCCCGGCCGGCCTGGTGCCGGCTATCCGCGACGGCCTGCGTGCGGTGGAGGCGGACCTGCGTCCGGTCGTTTCCGGCGGCACGCAGGCGGGGACCGCCGCGCGGCTGGCCCGCGATCTGCGGGAGTTCCGCGCCCGGCACGGGTTGTCGGTCGTCGTGGTCGTCAACGTCGCGTCCACCGAACCGCCGGTCGCGGACGCGCCGGAGCACCACGACCTCGACGCGCTGGTGGCGGCGCTGGACGAGCCGGGCCGCGAGGTCCTGCCGGCCAGCTCGCTGGCGGCGTACGCGGCGGTCTCGGCGGGCTGCCCGTTCGTGGACTTCACGCCGTCGCCCGGCATCCGGCTGCCCGCGCTCGTCGAGTTCGCCCGGCGGCAGGGGCTCGCTCATGCCGGGTCGGACGGCAAGACCGGGGAGACGCTGCTGCGCTCGGTGCTCGCGCCGATGTTCGCGGCGCGGGCGCTGAAGGTGCGCTCGTGGGCGGGCACCAACCTGCTCGGCGGCGGTGACGGCGCGACGCTGGCCGATCCGGTGACAGCGGCCGGGAAGCTCGAGTCCAAGGCGCGCGGGCTGGCCGCCCTGCTCGGCGACGACGTGACCGCGCCGCTGCACATCGACCACGTGCCCGATCTCGGCGAGCAGAAGACCGCGTGGGACCACGTGTCCTTCGAAGGGTTCCTCGGCGCCCGGATGACCCTGCAGTTCACCTGGACCGGCTACGACTCGGCGCTGGCCGCGCCGCTGGTGCTGGATCTGGCCCGGCTCACCGCGGCGGCGCACCGGGCGGGCGCGACCGGGCCGCTGGCGCCGCTGGCGTTCTTCTTCAAGGACCCGGTGGGCACCGGCGAGCACCGGTTCGCCGAGCAGGCCCGGATCCTGGCCGAGTGGGCGGCGTCGCTGGGGCGGCCGGCGTGAACCCGTACGTGCAGCTGGTGCGGGCCCCGGCCGCGCTGAGCGTCCTGGGTGACACGGTGGCCGGTGCGGCGGCGGCCGGGCGTCCGCTGCGGGGGCGGCGGCTCGCGCTGCCGCTGGCGTCGGTCGCCTTCTACTGGTCCGGCATGGCGCTCAACGACTGGGCGGACCGGCGGCTGGACGCGGTGGAGCGGCCGGAGCGGCCGATCCCGTCCGGTCGGATCAGCGCGTCCCGGGCGTTCGGCGTGGCAGCCGGGTTGAGCGGGGCGGGCCTGGTGTTGTCCGCGCTCGCCGGCGGCCGTGACGCCCTCACGGTCGCCGCGCCCCTCGCGGCGGCGGTGTGGGCCTACGACACCGTGCTGAAGAAGACCCCGCTCGCGCCGGTGGCGATGGCGGTGTGCCGGTCGCTGGACGTCCTGCTCGGCGCGGGCGGACGCGCCGCGTCCCGGGCGCTGGTGCCGGCGGCCGTGCTCGGCGGGCACACGCTCGGGGTAACCGCGTTGTCGGCGGGCGAGGTGCACGGCGCGTCCCCGGCGCGGGCGGCCGGTGCCCTCGCGCTGACCTCGGTGTCGGCCGCCGCGGCGGCCTCCGGCCGGGGCGGCCGCCCGGGGCAGCGCGCCGCCGCGCTGGCCGCGGCCGCCGGATACGGGGTGAGCGTGGGAACCCGGCAGTACGCGGCCGTGCGCACACCGACCGCGCCGGTCGTGCGGGCGGCCACGGCCGCCGGCATCCACGGCATGGTGCCGTTGCAGGCGGCGCTCGCGGCCCGGCGCGGACGGGTCCGCGCAGCGGCCCTCGTCGCGCTCGCGCTGCCACTGGCCCGGCGGCTCGGCCGGAAGGTGAGCCCGACATGAGCGGATACCACCTCGGCTACGGCACCAACGGTTTCGCCAACCACCGGCTGGACGACGCGCTGGCGATCATCGCCGACCTCGGCTACACCGCGGTCGCGCTGACCCTGGACCACCAGCACCTCGACCCGTACGCGGACGACCTGGCCGCGCGCGTGGACCGGGTGGCGACCCGGCTGGACGCGCTCGGCCTGCGGTGCGTCGTGGAGACCGGCGCGCGGTTCCTGCTCGACCCGTGGCACAAGCACGAACCGACGCTGGTCAGCGAGGACGCGGACAAGCGGCTGGACTTCCTGGCCCGGGCCGTCCGGGTCGCCGAGGGGCTGGGCGCGGACTGCGTGTCGTTCTGGTCCGGCGTGTCTACTGTGGACCGTGACACGGCCTGGCAGCGGCTGCGCTCGCGGATGCCCGTCGTGCTGGCCGAAGCGGACCGGCGCGGCGTGTGGCTCGGTCTGGAACCCGAACCGGGCATGCTGGTGGAAACGCTGTCGGACGCGCTGCGGCTGCGCACCGAGCTCGGCGAGCCCGAGCCGCTCGGGATCACCCTGGACGTCGGGCACTGCGTCGCGGTCGAGGAGGTCGATGCGGCCACCTGCCTCCGGCAGGCCGGGGCACTGCTGGTCAACGTGCAGCTGGACGACATGCGGCCGGGCGTGCACGAGCACCTCGAGTTCGGCGACGGGGAGCTGGACCTGCCGGCCACCCTCGCCGCGCTGGACGAGATCGGCTACCGCGGCGTCGCCGCCGTCGAACTGCCGCGGCACGGCCACGCCGCGCCGCAGGTCGCCCGCGCCGCCCTGACCGCGCTGCGTGCCGCGCGGCTGGACCAGTCCTGGCTCGCGCCCGCGCAACGCCGGGTGGCCGCCGACCCGGATGCGATCCGCACGCTGTTCCCGGCGGCCGGCCGGCACGCCGGGCGTGCACCGCTGCACCCGCACTCCGATCCGGACGGCCTGGTGCACGGCACGGCCGACGACCTCGCCCGCACCCGGCTGCTGGAAACGCTCGCCACGGTACTGCCCGCGGCGGAGTTCGCCACCGAGCTGGCCGACCTCTACCGCTACGGCGACGGCGCCGAGCGGCGTGGCGTGCTGCGTGCGCTGTCCGCCGTGGGCGACCGGGCGCCGGCGACCGGCCTCGAGCTCGTCCGCGACGCCCTGCGCAGCAACGACACCGGCCTGATCGCCGCCGCGCTCGGCCCGTTCGCGGCCCGGCACCTGGACCAGCACGGCTGGCGCCACGGGGTGCTCAAGTGCCTGTTCACCGGCATCCCGGTGGCCGCGGTCGCCGAGCTGGACCGGCGGGCCGACGACGAGCTGCGCCGGATGATCACCGACTACGCCGGGGAGCGCCGGGCTGCCGGGCGCGCGGTCCCGGCCGACGCCCTCCGCCTCCTGGAAGGGGCCCGCTGATGCGCCTGTTCGATCCGCACATCCACATGACCTCCCGCACCACCGACGACTACCAGGCCATGTACGCCGCCGGCGTGCGGGCGCTGGTCGAACCCGCGTTCTGGCTCGGCCAGCCCCGCACCGGGGTGTCCTCGTTCACCGACTACTTCGACGGCCTGATCGGCTGGGAACGGTTCCGCGCGGCCCAGTTCGGCATCCGCCACCACTGCACGATCGCGCTCAACCCGAAGGAGGCCAACGACCCGCGCTGCACCCCGGTGCTCGACGTGCTGCCGCGTTACCTCGCCAAGGACGGGGTGGTCGCGGTCGGCGAGGTCGGCTACGACTCGATGACCCCGGCGGAGGACGCCGCCTTCGCCCGGCAGCTCGAGCTGGCCGGGGAGCACGACCTGCCGGTCCTGGTGCACACCCCGCACCGGGACAAGCTGGCGGGCACCAGGCGCACGCTCGCCGTGGTGGCCGAGTCCGGCGTCCCGCCGGAGCGCGTCGTGGTCGACCACCTCAACGAGGTCACCGTCGGCCTGGTCAAGGAGTCCGGGTGCTGGATGGGCTTTTCCATCTACCCGGACACCAAGATGGACGAGCAGCGCATGGTGGCGATCCTGCACGAGTACGGCACCGAGCGGATGCTGGTCAACTCCGCCGCCGACTGGGGGCGCTCCGACCCGCTGAAGGTGCGCAAGACCGGCCTGGCGATGCTGGACGGCGGGTTCACCGAGTCCGATGTGGACCAGGTGCTGTGGGCCAACCCGGTCGCCTTCTACGGGCAGAGCGGGCGGCTGGTGCTCGACGAGCTGCCCTCCTTCACCGCGGCGAAGGAGACGTTCGCGGGCAACTCGGTACTGCGCGGCGGACGGGACGAGGCGGTCGTGTGACACCGCTGTCCTACTGCACCAACGTCCACCCGGCCCAGGACCTGCCCGGGGTCCTCGCCCAGCTCGACGAATTCGCCCTGCCGGTGCGGGAACGGCTCGGCGCGGACCGGCTCGGGCTCGGGCTGTGGCTGGCCGCGGGCGTGGCATCGGCGCTGGCTGACGACCCGGCCGGGCGCAAGCGGCTGCGGGCGGAGCTGGACGCGCGCGGCCTGGAGGTGGTCACGCTCAACGCGTTCCCGTACGGCGGCTTCCACGACCGGGTGGTCAAGCACCAGGTCTACCGTCCACGGTGGACCGAACGGGCGCGGGCGGAGTACACCCTGGACTGCGCGACGGTGCTGTCCGGGCTGCTGCCCGGCGACGTCGAGTACGGCAGCATCTCGACGCTGCCGCTGGGCTGGCGCGAACCGTGGACACCCGGGGACGACGCGGCCGCCGCCCGGCTGCTCGACGAGGTCACCGCCGGGCTGCGGGCCCAGGACCGGACCATCCGGCTCGCCGTCGAACCGGAGCCGGGCTGCGTCCTGGACACCGTGCACGACGCGGTGACCTGGCTCGCCGGGCGCGCCGACCCGGCACACGTCGGGTTGTGCCTGGACACCTGCCACCTCGCGGTGTCCTTCGCCGACCCGGCCGGGGCGGTCGCCGAGATCACCGCGGCCGGGCTGGACGTGGTCAAGGTCCAGCTGTCGGCCGCGCTGCACGTGCCCGATCCGCGGGACCCGGCCGCGCGGGAGGCGCTCGACGCGTTCGACGAACCGCGTTACCTGCACCAGACGCGCGAGCTGGCCGGCGGCACCGTGCGCGCCGCGGACGACCTGGGCGAGGCGTTGACGGATCTGCCGGGGGAGGGGCCGTGGCGCGTGCACTTCCACGTGCCGCTGCACGCCCGGCCCGCGGCGCCGCTGTCCTCGACCACCGGGGTGCTCGCGGCGGCGCTCGCCGCGCTCCCGGACCGGGCGGTGCACCGGGAAGTGGAAACCTACACCTGGACCGTGCTGCCCCAAGCGCACCGGCAGGACCTCGTCGGCGGGATCGCGGCGGAGCTGACGTTCGCCGCGGGATTGGTGGAGCAGGCATGAAACCACTCCTCGTGCTCGACGTCGTCGGCATGACCCCGCGGCTGCTCGAGCACATGCCGAACGTGGCGCGGCTGGGACGGCAGGGCTGGCAGGCGCAGCTGGACACCGTGCTGCCCGCGGTGACCTGCAGCGTCCAGTCCACCTTCCTGACCGGGCGGATGCCCGCGGGGCACGGCATCGTCGGTAACGGCTGGTACTTCCGCGAGCTCGGCGAGGTCTTCCTGTGGCGCCAGCACAACCGGCTCGTCTCGGGCGAGAAGCTGTGGGAGACCGCCCGCGCCGCGCACCCCGGATACCGGGCGGCCAACGTGTGCTGGTGGTACGCCATGGGCGCCACCACGGACCTCACCGTCACCCCCCGGCCGATCTACTACGCGGACGGGAAGAAGGCACCGGACTGCTACACCCGCCCGCCGGAGCTGCACGACCGGCTCACCTCGCGGCTGGGCGAGTTCCCGCTGTTCCAGTACTGGGGCCCGACCGCGTCGATCGCCTCGACCGACTGGATCGTCGGCGCGACCTCGGCCATCCTGCGCGCCGACCGGCCCGATCTGACCCTGGCCTACCTGCCGCACCTGGACTACGACCTGCAGCGGTTCGGCCCGGACTCGCCGCAGGCACTGGCGGCGGCCCGCGCGGTGGACGCGTCCGTGGCACCGCTGCTGGAACAGGCCCGCGCGGACGGGGTGGCGGTGGTGGCGCTGAGCGAGTACGGCATCACCAGCGTGCACCGGCCGGTCGACGTCAACCGGCTGTTGCGCCACGAGGGGCTGCTCGAGGTCTACACCCAGGACGGCATGGAGTACCTGGACCCGTGGACGTCACGGGCCTTCGCCGTCGCCGATCACCAGGTCGCCCACGTCTACGTCGCCGACCCCGCCGACCTGCCGCGGGTGCGCGGCCTGCTCGCCGGACTGTCCGGTGTGGACGAGGTGCTGGACCGGTCCGCCCAGGCCCGGTACGGGATCGACCATGCGCGGGCGGGCGAGTTCGTGGTGACCGCGGAGCCGGACGCGTGGTTCACCTACTACTACTGGCTCGACGACGACCGCGCCCCGGACTTCGCGCGGGGCGTGGAGATCCACCGCAAACCCGGCTACGACCCGGCGGAGCTGTTCTTCGACCCGGCCGATCCCCTGGTCAAACTGAAGGCCGGGCTGAACCTGGTGCGCAAGCGGGCCGGGCTGCGGTACGCGATGAACGTGGTACCGCTCGATCCGGCGCCGGTGCGCGGCTCGCACGGCCGCCTGCCGGACTCGCCGGCGGACGGGCCGGTGCTGCTGTGCGGCGAGGCAGGGGTGCCGGAGCGGGAGCGGCTGGCCGCGACCGAGGTGCGGGACCTGCTGCTCAGCGTGCAAGGACTCAAGACGAGGGAAGGGAGCCGGCGATGAGCCGTCCGGTCACGTTGTTCACCGGCCAGTGGGCCGACCTGCCGTTCGAGGAGGTGTGCCGGCTCGCCGCGCAGTGGGGTTACGACGGGCTGGAGATCGCGTGCAGCGGCGACCACTTCGAGGTCGGCCGCGCGCTCGCCGACGACGACTACGTCGCGGGGCGGCACAAGATCCTGTCCTCCTACGGCCTGAAGGTGTGGGCCATTTCGAACCACCTGGTCGGGCAGGCGGTGTGCGACGACCCGATCGACGAGCGGCACCGCAACATCCTGCCCGCCCACGTCTGGGGCGACGGTGAGCCGGAGGGCGTGCGGCGGCGGGCGGCCGCGGAGATGGCGGACACCGCGCGCGCCGCGGCGAAGCTCGGGGTGGACACCGTGGTCGGCTTCACCGGGTCGAAGATCTGGAAGTACGTGGCGATGTTCCCGCCGGTTCCGCAGGAGGTCATCGACGACGGCTACGCCGACTTCGCGGCGCGGTGGAACCCGATCCTGGACGTGTTCGACGAAGCCGGTGTCCGGTTCGCGCACGAGGTGCACCCGTCGGAGATCGCCTACGACTTCTGGACGACGCGGCGCGCCCTGGAGGCCGTGGGGCACCGCCCGGCGTTCGGGCTGAACTGGGACCCGTCGCACTTCGTCTGGCAGGACCTGGATCCGGTCGGGTTCATCCTCGACTTCGCAGACCGCATCTACCACGTGGACTGCAAGGACACCAAGAAGCGGTTCGACGGCCGCAACGGGCGGCTCGGGTCGCACCTGCCGTGGGCCGATCCGCGGCGCGGCTGGGACTTCGTGTCCACCGGCCACGGGGACGTGCCGTGGGAGGAAAGCTTCCGCGCGCTGAACGCCATCGGCTACACCGGCCCGATCTCGGTGGAGTGGGAGGACGCCGGCATGGACCGGCTGCGCGGCGCGGAGGAGGCGGTGCGTTTCGTCCGCGGCCTGCTGTGGGACAAGCCCGCGTCCGCCTTCGACGCCGCCTTCCGCACCGACCACTGACCGCGCCCCTCCCAGCCAACACGCCGCCGGGAGCGGCGAACACGCCGTCGGGAGCGGCGAACACGCCGCCGGGAGCGGCGAACACGCCGCCGGGAGCGGCCAACACGCCGCCGGGAGCGGCGAACACGCCGGGGTGTGGCGTGTTGGCCGCTGGGCGCGCCGTGTTTGCTCTTCCGGGCACCGTGTTGGCCGCGGTGGGTGGTGGGTTGGCCGGTCCGGGTCAGGTGAACAGCGCGCTGTAGCCGTTGAGCGCGGGCTGGCCGCCGAGGTGCGCGTAGAGCACCGTCGCGTCCGGGGGGATCTCCCGGCGGGACACCAGGTCGATGAGCCCGGCCATCGACTTGCCCTCGTACACCGGGTCGGTGATCATGCCCTCGGTGCGCGCGGCGGTGCGCATCGCGTCCAGGGTCTGCTCGTCCGGGATGCCGTAGGTTCCCGCGTGGTACCGCTCGTCCAGCTCGACCGTCACCTCCGGCCCGGCGCCGAGCAGTGACGCGGTGTGCCGAGCGATCCGGGCGATCTGGTCGCGGGTCGCGGCCGGCTCGGCGGAGCCGTCGATGCCGAGGATGCGCCGCGGGCGGTCCTCATCCAGCGCGGCGAACCCGGCGATCATCCCGGCCTGCGTGGAACCGGTGACCGAGCAGACGATGATCGTGTCGAAGTGCACGCCCAGCTCACGCTCCTGCGTAACCACCTCGGCGGCCCACCGCGCGAAGCCGAGCCCGCCGAGCGGGTGGTCGGACGCGCCGGCCGGGATGGCGTACGGCTTGCCGCCGCGCTCGCGGATCTCCGCCAGCGCCTGCTCCCAGCTCTCCTTCACGCCGATGCCGAACCCGGCCCGCACCAACCGCACGTCCGCGCCGGCCAGCCGGCTGATCAGGATGTTGCCGACCTTGTCGTAGACGGCGTCCGGCCAGTCGACCCAGCTCTCCTGCACCAGCACGCACTTCAGCCCGGTCCGCGCGGCGACGGCGGCGACCTGCCGGGTGTGGTTGGACTGCACCCCGCCGATCGACACCAGCGTGTCGCAGCCCTGCGCGAGCGCGTCCGCGACGAGGTACTCCAGCTTGCGGGTCTTGTTGCCGCCGAAGGCGATGCCGGAGTTGCAGTCCTCGCGCTTGGCCCAGATCGCGGCGCCGCCGAGGTGCGCGGTCAGCCGGTCCAGCCGGTGCACCGGTGAGGGGCCGAACAGCAGGGGATGGCGGGGGAACGATTCGAGGGACATGGCGGCTCCATTCCGGTGGGCAGTGCGGGTCGCGAGCGCGGGGTCAGTCGGCGAGGTCTTCCAGTTCCCGCCAGATCTCGGTGGTGACGGCGGTGGCCGCGGCCGCGTCGCGAGCCCGGCAGGCCGCGATCAGGCGGTCGTGCAGCGCGACCGACTGCTGCCCGGCTGCGGCGCTGAACCGCAGCCGCTCCAGCCGCCGGATGAGCGGGGTGTAGCGGTCGATGGTCGCGGCCACCGCGCGGTTGCCGCAGGCCCGGACGAGGACGTCGTGCAGTTCGTCGTCCGCGCGCAGGGCGGCATCGACGTCCCCGGCGCGGGCTGCGGTGGCGAAGCGGTCGTTGGCCGCCGCCATCGCCGCGCAGTCGGCTCCGGTCAGCAGGGGGACCGCGGTGCGCGCGGCCAGTTCGTGCATCGCCCGGACCACCGCGGCCGCGTCGCGTACGTCACGGGAGAGGAGGGGGGTGACGCGAGTGTGGCTCTGCGGCTTGGTCTCGATCAGGCCCTCGTCGGCCAGCCGGGCCAGTGCGGCGCGCACCGGCGCCCGGGACAGGCCCAGCTCCTCGGCCAGGTCGGCGTCGCGCACCACGCTGCCGGGCGCGAGATCGCCCCGCACGATCGCATCCCGGATCACCTGGTGCGCCGTCTCGCGCAGGAGTGTCCGCCGCACTCGTTCCACACTAATATGTTAGATGTCAATCCCGGGCGACGCCAGCCCGGTTTCACCACCCGCTTCCCGGGCTATTCGCCCGGCGTGGCGGCCTCAGCAGCGGGTGCGGGCGGACCGGACGAGTTCGTCGGGCAGCCCCGGGACGCCGTCCCGGGCCCGGTCGCCGACGCCGAGGCCCTCGCCGGGCGGATCAGCAGCGCGGATCGCCCGCTGGGCCCGCACGGCAGGCCGGTGAACAGACGCTCGCCGTTCTTCATCGGCATGGCCGCGGCCGCCGGAGCCGCCGTCACCGCCGGCGCCGTCTGGTTCCTCGTCATCGCGAGCAGCACCCTGCTGCTGATCGGCGTCGCGTTGTTCGTCGCGATCGGACTGGAACCCGTGGCGTCGTGGCTCGTGCGCCGCGGTCTGCCGCGGCCGCTGGCCGTCGCGATCATCGTGCTCGGCGGTCTCGGCCTGGCCGCCGGGTTCTTCGCCGCGCTGATCCCGCCGCTGGTCGACCAGGCCGGCCGGTTCATCCACCAGGCCCCGCAGTACCTGGCGCGGCTGAGCGACCGCAGCTCGTGGCTAGGCCAGGTCAGCGACCGGTTCCAGCTCCAGCAACGACTCCAGAGCACGTTCCGCAACCCCGACCCGTCCCTGATCAACGGGCTGCTCGGCAGCGGCCGCGCGGTGCTGGGCACCTTGACCGACACGCTGATCGTGTTCGTGCTGACGATCTACTTCCTCGCCGACTTCCCACGGCTGCGTGCCACGCTCTACCGCTTCGTGCCGCACACCCGGCGCCCGCGGGCCATCCTCCTCGGCGACGAGATCTTCGCGAAGGTCGGCGCGTACGTGCTCGGGAACGTGGTCATCTCGGTCGTCGCCGGGGTGCTCGGCTTCATCTGGTTCACGGCCTTCGGCATCCCGTACCCGGTGCTGCTGGCGCTGCTGCTCGCCGTGCTCGACCTGATCCCGGTGATCGGTTCGATCATCGCGGGCGTCGTGATCAGCCTGGCCGCGTTGAGCGTGTCGTGGCCGGTGTGCTGGGCCACGGTCGGGTTCTTCGTGGCCTACCGGTTCGCCGAGGACTACCTCCTGACGCCGAAGATCATCGGGCGGTTCGTGAAGGTGCCGGCGCTGGTCACCGTCGTCGCGGTGGTGCTCGGCGGGGTGCTGCTGGGGATCGTCGGCGCGCTGGTGGCGATCCCGGTGGCCGCCGCGGTGCTGTTGCTCGTGCGGGAGATCGTGTTCCACAGAATGGATCACAGCTGAATGTGACCTGCGTCTTTCCCGCTCCGGGGTGGCGGGGGTTACCGTTCCCCGCGTGCCAGCACCACGCGCCACTCTTCCCGCCGGCGACCTCGCCCGCACGGTCGTGTTCGCCGCCTTCATCGCCGTGCTCGGGCTCTTCCCGGGCCTGTACGTCGGCGGCTCCGCCGTGCCGATCGTGCTGCAGAACGCCGGACCGCTGCTCGCCGGGTGCGTGCTCGGCGCGCGCCGCGGCACCGCGTCGGTCGTGTTGTTCCTGGCGCTGACCGCGATCGGGCTGCCGCTGCTGTCCGGCGGTCGCGGCGGGATCGCGCCGTTCGTCGGCCCCAGCGGCGGTTTCCTGGTCGGCTGGATCCCGTCCGCGCTGCTCGCGGGCCTCATCGTGGCGCGGCTCAAGCGCGCGAACCTGCCCGTCCTGCTGCTCGCCGCCGCGGCCGGCCTGCTCGTCGACTACGTGTTCGGCATCGCCTACCTCGGTGTGTACCTGGGCAACCTGCGCACCGCTGCGGTGCAGTCGCTGGTGTTCGTGCCCGGCGACGCGGCGAAGGTCGTTGCGGTCGCCCTGATCGCCGCCGTGGTGCACCGCGCTCTGCCCGGCAAGCTGGTGGGATCGGCGTCCCGGGGCGAATGATGTCCCCGGTGACCGGCGGCGTGGTGCCGGACGCGCGCGCCCACGGCGCGGCGCGGTGGCTGGCCGCCCGGGGCGTCCGGGAGCACTCCCGGGTCGCGCTCGACGTGCCGGACGTGCTCCCGTGGTTCCTCGGCGCCGACCTGCTGGGCGCCGCGGCACTGGTGGTCGAACCGTCCTGGACGCCGCGGGAGCGGGCCGCGGTGCTCGCCGACGCCGACCCCGACCTCGTGGTCTCCGGCGTGACCGCACCGCAGGGCGAGCCGGTCGAGCCGGCCGGCTCGGGCGGCACGTTCTTCTACCTCGCGACGACGTCGGGCAGCAGCGGCAGTCCCAAGGTCCTCGTCCGCACCCGCGACTCGTGGCTGCGCAGCTTTTCCGCGCTCGGCCCGCTGCCCGGGCCGGTTCTGGCCCCCGGGCCGCTCAGCTCGTCGTTGTTCCTGTTCGCCGCGCTGCACGGGCTGTGGTGCGGGCAGCCGGTGACGACGCTGCCACGCTGGGACGCCGAAGCCGCGGCCCGCGCCGGGGCCGCGACCGTGCACCTCGTGCCGGCGATGCTGTCGGCGTTGCTGTCGGCACTGGAACGGCGCGGCGGACCCGGCACGCTGCGCACGGTGGTGTGCGGGGGCGCGCACCTCGGTGACGAGGTCCGCGCCCGGTTCGCGCGCGTGCTGCCGGACGCCGAGCTGATCGAGTACTACGGCTCGGCGGAGCATTCGCTGATCGCGATCCGCCGTGGCGACGGCGGTCTGCGCCCGGTTCCGGGCGTCGACCTCCAGGTGCGGGACGGGGTGCTGTGGGTGCGCTCGCCGCTGGCCTGCTCCGGGCAGCTCCGCGACGGGGACCTGCGCCCGTCCGGCGACTGGTCCACGGTGGGTGATCTCGCCGGGTTCGACGCGTCGGGTGCGCTGGTGGTGCGCGGCCGGGCCGGATCCGTGGTGTCCAGCGGCGGGCGCCTGGTGCCCGCCGAGGAGGTCGAGGCGGTGCTGCGGAGCGCGCCGGGCGTGGACGATGTGCTCGTCACCGGCACCCCGCACCCGCGGTTCGGTGAGCTGGTCACCGCGATCGTCGAAGGCCGGCCGCGGTTGCGTGACCTGCGGGCGGTCGCGCGCGCGGGGCTGGCTCCGGCGTACCGGCCGCATCGCTGGCTCGTCGTCGAGCAGCTGCCGCGCACCCCCTCTGGCAAACCGGCTCGGGCGCTGGTCGCGGACCAGCTAGCCGGCGGCACCCTTCCCGCGGAGCCGCTGACATGACCACGCCGGTGGTGATCGCGGCCCGGCGCACCGCGATCGGCACCGCGTTCGGTGCGCTGCGCGGGGTCGCCGCCGACGAGCTGGCCGCGCCCGTGCTGCGCGCCGCGCTCGACGACGCCGGCCTGGACACCGTCGACGACGTGGTGCTGGGCAACGTGTTCGGCCCCGGTGGCAACGTCGCGCGGGTCGCCGCGCTGCGCGCCGGTCTGGGCAGCGGGGTGCCCGGGGTGACGATCGACCGGCAGTGCGCCAGCGGCCTCGCCGCGATCACCCTGGCCGCCGCGATGATCCGCGCCGGGGAGGGCGAGGTCTACCTCGCCGGCGGCGTGGAAAGCGCCTCAACCGCGCCGTTTCGCGCCTGGCGCGTGGACGGCAGCACCGAGCCGGGGGAGTTCTACACGCGGGCACCGTTCGCCCCCGCCGAGATCGGCGACCCGGACATGGGCCCGGCCGCGGACCTGGTGGCGGCGCAGGCGGGCATCTCCCGGCAACGGCAGGACGCCTTCGCCGCCCGCAGCCACGCCCGGGCCGTCGCGGCCCAGCGGGCCGGCCGGTTCGACGCGGAAATCGTGCCGGTGCGCGGGGTGGTGCGCGACGAGCGCCCGCGCGCGAACTTCACCGCGGACCGGCTGGCCCGGTTCCGCCCCGCGTTCACCCCGGACGGCACCGCGACGGCGGCCAACTCGTGCGGCATCAACGACGGCGCGGCGGCCGTGCTGATCGTCAGCGAGCGGGTGTGGCGGCGGCTCGGGGTGCCGGGGTTGCGGCTGACCGGGTCGGCGACCTCGGCGGTGGACCCGAACCGGCTCGGGCTGGGCGCGGTGCCGGCGATGAGGCGCGTGCTGGACCGGACGCCGGACGTGGTGGAATTCACCGAGGCGTTCGCCGGGCAGGCACTGGCCTGCCTGGACGCGGCCGGTGTCGACGAACGGACCGTGAGCCCGGACGGCGGCGCGATCGCGCTCGGGCACCCGTGGGGGGCCTCCGGCGCTGTGCTGGTCGTGCGGCTGTTCGGCACACTGGTGCGGCAGCGCGCGGGCGGATGCGGCCTGGCCGCGTTGTCCGCGGGCGGCGGCGTGGGTGTGGCGACGATGTGGGAGACCGGATGATCGAGTTCGACGGCGTCGGGCACCGCTACGGCGAGCGGGTGGTGCTGTCCGATGTGGATCTCCGGATCCCGCAGCGGCGGGTGGCGTTCGTGGGCGCCAACGGGTCCGGCAAGTCCACCCTCGCCCGGATGATCAACGGCCTGGTCACCCCGGTGTCCGGCCGGGTGCTGGTCGACGGCCTGGATCCGGCGCACGAGGGCCGGGCGGTGCGGCGGCGGGTCGGGTTCCTGTTCACCAACCCGGACAGCCAGATCGTGATGCCCACCGCCGGCGAGGACGTGGCGTTCTCGTTGCGCCGGAGTGGACTGTCCACAACGGAGCGTTCCCGGCGGGCCGCGGAGGTGCTGGAGCGGTACGGCCTCGGCGGGTACGCCGACCACCCGGCGCACCAGCTCTCCGGCGGGCAGAAGCAGCTGCTGGCGTTGTGCGCGATGCTGGTGCTGGAGCCGGACATCCTGGTCTGCGACGAACCGACCACGCTGCTGGACCTGCGCAACAAGCGGCGCTTCGCCGAGACGCTCGCCGGGCTGGATCAGCAGGTGGTGCTGGTGACGCACGACCTGGACCTGCTGGCGGGTTTCGACCGGGTGGTGGTGCTGGACGCGGGCCGGGTGGTGGCCGACGACGAGCCGGAACCGGCGATCGCGCACTACCGGAAGCTGATCGCGTGAACACCTGGTACGAGCCGGGTACGAGCCCGGTGCACCGCGCCCCGGCGGGCGTGAAGTTCGGGCTGCTGCTGGTGCTCGCGGCGGTGGTCTTCGTGCTGCGGTCACCGTTGTGGCTCGGGGTGCTGTCCGGGGCCGCGCTGGCCGGGTACGTGCTCGCGCGGGTGTCGTGGCGGCGGTGCCGGGGGCTGCTGCGGTCGGCCGGGCTGCTCGTGGTGGTGGTGTTCGCGTTGCAGTGGTGGCTGCTCGGCCTCGAGCCGGCGGTGGTGGTGTGCTTGCGGATCGTCGCCGCGCTGGCCGCCGCGAACCTGGTGACCATCACCACGCGGGTGGCGGACCTGATCGCCGCGATCGAGCGTGGCCTCGGCCCGCTGCGGCGGTTCGGGGTGCGGCCGGAGCGGCTCGGTCTGCTGGCCGGCTTGACGCTCCAGGCGGTCGCGGCGCTGACCGCCATCGCGGGCGAGGTCCGGGAAGCGGCCAAGGCGCGCGGAGCGGACCGGTCGGTGGTCGCGTTCACCGTTCCGTTCCTGGTGCGCACCCTGCGGCACGCCGACGAGCTGGGGGAGGCGCTGGCCGCGCGCGGCGAGGGCGACCGCTGAACCCCGGCCCGTCGCGCGGATTCCGCCTGCGACGGCTGATCGCCGGCCACTATCCTGGGCCGGTGACCGACGAGGCCCCCGGCGACCGCCGCAGCAGGCTCGGCCAGGCGCTGCGCGAGGTTGACCGGCACGAGAGCCTGCTGCGCACGGCGCGGTTCGTGCGGCGGCTCGCTCCCGGCGACAGCGAGATGGGCGATCCGCTGTCGACCGCGGGCCGGCTGCCGTCGCACCGGCTGGCCCGCGCTCTGGCCGGCACCGCGGAGCCGAGTGTGCTCCGCGAACTCGGCCTGACCGCGGTGCAGGTGTGGCAGGCGTTCACCGCGTCGCGGCGCGCCACCGAGACCGCCGGGATCACCATCCTGTTCACCGATCTGGTCGGGTTTTCCACGTGGGCGCTGGACGCCGGGGACGACGCGGCGCTGCGGCTGCTGCGTGAGGTCGGCCGCGTCTGCGAGCCGGAGATCACCCGCCGCGGCGGACGGATCGTCAAACGCCTGGGCGACGGGCTGATGGCGGTGTTCGCGGATCCCGCTGCCGGTGTCGAGGCCGCGGTGGCGGCGTGTGCGCGGGTGGCGGAGCTGGAGATCTCCGGCCACCGGCCGAGCCTGCGGGCCGGTCTGCACGCCGGCACCCCGCGCAAATTGGGCCACGACTACCTGGGTGTGGACGTCAACGTGGCGGCGCGGGTGGCCGACGCCGCGTCCGGCGGCCAAGTGCTGATCTCCGGCCCGGTGCGCGAGGCGCTGGACCCGCAGCGGTTCCCGGTGCGCCGCAAACGCTGGTTCCGCGCCAAGGGCACGCCGCGCGACTTGGAGATCTTCGCCGTGGAGACGGCGTAACACGCACCGGAGCGACTGTCCAACGTGGACTGACGCGGATACGGCCGGCCGATGGGACGTCCCGGTGTGCGGGTGGGGTGCGCACCGGGTGGACCGGCCCGCCCGGAGCGCGCCGCGTGGGCCACCGGTTGCCCCGGGCTCGGTCCGGGCGCCTGCCCGGCACGGCCCACGAGCGCGGGATTCCCCGTCCCGGGGGGCGGCAAACTCCTCTGTGGACGTGGCCCGGTCCGCGCGCCGGGCATCCCCCGTTCTTGGGATTTCGCCTGGCGGCTGCGGGTGGACGCGTGCTAATTTCCGACCTCGCGTGGGCGTACACGACGCTGGAGGGGAACGTATGTGTGCCGAGCCGGACCCGCGGGGCGCCCGATGAGCGACCGCACCCCCATCTTCGACGACGTCGTCGCCGCGATCGGGCTGGACTGGGCCGACGTGCAGGGTGGTGACGAGGCCCGGGCGGCCGCTGAGGACGCCGCGGAGGAGGTCGTCTCGTGACCCGGCAGGGGTCCGATCGCGTGGAATCGGCCGTTGCGGTGGCGCCCTGCGGCGCGAGCGGTCATCCTGCGAGCATGGCTGACGGGACCGAAGCCGGGCCGGACGAGCTCTTCTGGCAAATCGTCGAGGTGCTCCACGTACCGCGTTCGCTCGCCGAGCAGGAGCTCGCCCGCTCCCGCTCCGACGTCGCGAACGGCGCGGTGCGGCCGGGTGACCCGGCCGAACCCTACGCGCTGGCCTGGCGGCGCATCCGCACCCGGTGGGCGGGCCGCGAACTGGCCTGAGCCGGCCTCCCGGCGGCACGGCCGATCGTGCCCGCCGCTGCCCGCGGCGCGGGACGGCCGGGGGCACACCCGTCCGCCCCGGCGGTCCGGGTTCCGCACGCGCCCTCCCGCACCGTCACCCCGGCCGGGGACCCGCCGCCGCGGCCGGCGTGACCGGCCCCACACCCACGGCGACGGGCGAACCCGGACCGGCCGCTCCGGCGGCGTACTGCTCGGTCGTCCCCGCGGCCGGGCGCGGGGAGCCGGACGGCGTCGACCGCGGTGACGCCCCTCAGCCGGCTGCTGCGTGCCCGGCAGGCTCACCCGGCCGGACATTCCGGGGAAGCGTGCCGGCCGCCGGGCCGCACCGTGGCCACCCCGCCGGGATCCCGGTCCCCGTCCGGATGCTGCCGTCCGGGCCCGCGGCCGAGCCCCGTCGGTGACCCGGCGGCCGGCGCGGCCGGGTCCGCCCCGCATCGGCGCGGCCCGGCGAGAAAGATCCACTGTGGACGGCAATGGCACAAAGTCCTCATTTTGGGGACTTCGGCCTTGCCCGACCGGCCCCGTCCAGGCGCATACTGGTGAGGCACGTGCGGGTGCTCGGGGCACCGCACGGGCGGGGAAAGCGGGTTCCGTCGGGGGATGGTGCCCGCAGGAGGTCGATGCCCGGCCGGTCGGGGCCGTGAAGGGCAGGCGGTCTCCGACGGCGGGCCGGCTTGGGGAAGCCGGCCCGCCGTGCTGTGTGCGGGGGTGACCACATCGCGGAACGGCCTTGGTGCCGTCGGCGGGCGTCTAGTACCGTGGCCGCAGGCCGAGAGGCGCTGCAACGGACCCGTGGTCCGCCACGCTCGGCCCCTTCCGTTCGCACCAAGGGCGCCTCCCGATGGATGGGAGGGCGCTGGTGGACACGATCGCGGCACTGCGAGAAATCCTGGACCGGCGGGTGGCCGTGCTGGACGGCGCCTGGGGCACGACGCTGCAGGGGGCGGGCCTGACCCCGGCCGACTACCGCGGCGATCTGATCACCGACCACCCGCACGACGTCACCGGCGACCCGGACCTGCTCAACCTCACGCGGCCCGACCTGATCCTCGACGTGCACCGGCGCTACCTCGCCGCGGGCGCGGACATCACCACCACCAACACGTTCACGGCCACGAGCATCGGCCAGGCCGACTACGGGCTGGGCCACCTGGTCCGCGAGATGAACGTGCGCGGCGCCCGGCTGGCGCGCCAGGCCGCCGACGAGGCCGGCGGGAAGTTCGTCGCGGGATCGATCGGCCCGCTCAACGTCACCCTGTCCCTGTCGCCGGAGGTCGACGACCCCGCCTACCGGGCGGTGACCTTCGACAAGGTGCGCGACGCCTACGCCGAGCAGATCGCCGCGCTCGCCGAGGGCGGCGTCGACCTGCTGCTGATCGAGACGATCTTCGACACGCTCAACGCCAAGGCCGCCATCGCCGCCGCCCGGGAGGTCGCCCCGCACCTGCCGCTGTGGATCTCGGTGACGATCGTCGACCTGTCCGGCCGCACGCTGTCCGGGCAGACCGTCGAGGCGTTCTGGAGCGCGGTTGAGCACGCCGACCCGCTGGTGGTCGGTGTCAACTGCTCGCTGGGCGCCGAGGAGATGCGCCCGCACGTCGGGCAGCTGGCGAAGCTGGCCGGCACCTACGTCGCCTGCCACCCGAATGCCGGGCTGCCCAACGCGTTCGGCGGCTACGACCAGACCCCCGCCGAGACCGCGCGCCTGCTCGGCGAGCTCGCCGGCACCGGCCTGGTCAATATCGTCGGTGGCTGCTGCGGCACCGGCCCCGAGCACATCGCCGAGATCGCCGAGGCGGTTGCCGGTGCGGCCCCGCGGGTGGTTCCGCCGCCCCGCGCGCACACCCGGTTCAGCGGGCTCGAGCCGTTCGACCTCGGCGCGGACACCGGGTTCGTGATGATCGGCGAGCGCACCAACGTCACCGGCTCGGCGAAGTTCCGGCGGCTCGTGGAATCCGGTGACTACCAGGCCGCGGTGGACGTCGCGCTGGACCAGGTCCGCGGCGGCGCCAACCTGCTCGACGTGAACATGGACGCCGACCTGCTCGACTCGGAGCGGGCGATGACCACGTTCCTCAACCTCATCGCCACCGAACCCGAGGTCGCCCGCATCCCGATCATGATCGACAGCTCGCGGTGGAGCGTGCTGGAGGCCGGGCTCAAGTGCGTGCAGGGCAAGGGGGTGGTCAACTCGATCAGCCTCAAGGAGGGCGAGGAGCAGTTCCTGCAGCAGGCCCGCCGGATCCGCGACTACGGCGCCGGTGTCGTCGTGATGGCGTTCGACGAGCAGGGTCAGGCCGACACCTGCGCGCGCAAGGTGGAGATCTGCGGCCGCGCCTACGACCTGCTCACCCGCGTGGCCGGCTTCCCGCCCGAAGACATCATCTTCGACCCCAACGTGCTGGCCGTCGCCACCGGCATCGCCGAGCACAACGGCTACGCCAAGGCGTTCATCGACGCGCTGCCGCTGATCAAGCAGCGCTGCCCGGGGGCGCGCACCAGCGGCGGCATCTCGAACCTGTCGTTCTCCTTCCGCGGCAACGACGTGGTGCGCGAGGCCATGCACTCGGCGTTCCTGTTCCACGCCGTGCGGGCGGGACTGGACATGGGCATCGTCAACGCCGGTCAGCTCACCGTCTACGAGGACATCCCGGCCGAGTTGCTGGAGCTGGTCGAGGACGTGTTGTTCGACCGCCACCCGGACGCCACCGACCGGCTGGTCTCCTACGCCGAGACCGTCCGCGGCCAGGGCCGCAAGCGTGTGGTGGACCTGTCCTGGCGCGAGGCGCCGGTGGCCGAGCGGCTGCGGCACGCGCTGGTGCACGGCATCGTCGACCACATCGAGGACGACACCGAAGAAGCGCGGCAGAGCTTCGCCCGTCCGCTCGAGGTCATCGAGGGCCCGCTGATGGACGGCATGAAGACGGTCGGCGACCTGTTCGGCGCCGGCAAGATGTTCCTGCCGCAGGTGGTCAAGAGCGCGCGGGTGATGAAGCGGTCCGTCGCCTACCTGGAGCCGTTCATGGCGGCGGAGAAGGAGCAGCTGCGGGCCGCGGGGCAGGTCCAGGCCGAGCGCGGCCAGGGCAGGATCGTGCTCGCCACCGTGAAGGGCGACGTGCACGACATCGGCAAGAACATCGTCGGTGTCGTGCTGGGCTGCAACAACTACGAGGTGATCGACCTCGGCGTGATGGTGCCGGCGGCGAAGATCCTGGACACCGCGGTTGCCGAGAACGCCGACGCGATCGGCCTGTCCGGGCTGATCACGCCGTCGCTGGACGAGATGGTCACGGTCGCCGCGGAGATGCAGCGGCGTGGTCTGAAGATCCCGCTGCTGATCGGCGGTGCGACCACCTCGCGCCAGCACACCGCGGTGCGGATCGCCCCGGCCTACGACCACACCACGGTGCACGTGCTGGATGCCTCCCGGGTCGTCGGGGTGGTGTCGGACCTGCTCGACCCGGACCGCGCGACCGCGCTGGACCAGGCCAACCGCGCGGAGCAGGAGCGGCTGCGTGAGCAGCACGCCGGCAAGCAGCGCCGCCCGATGCTGACGCTGGAGCAGGCGCGCGCGAACCCGGAGCGGGTGTCCTTCGACGAGCTGCCGGTGCCGTCGTTCACCGGCGTGCGGACCGTCGAGCCCGGCCTGCCCGCGCTGCGGGACATGATCGACTGGCAGTTCCTGTTCCTGGCCTGGGAGCTGAAGGGGAAGTACCCGGCGATCCTGGAGCAACCGGTCGCGCGTGAGCTCTTCGACGACGCGAACGCGTTGCTGGACCAGATCATCACGGACGGCAGCCTGACCGCCCGCGGCGCCTACGGGTTCTGGCCCGCGCACCGCGAGGGCGACGACATCGTGCTCGAGCGCGGGGTGCGGTTCCCGATGCTGCGCCAGCAGACGTCCAAACCGCAGGGGCGCGCGAACCGGTGCCTGGCCGACTACATCGCGCCGGCCGGGGACCACCTGGGCGGGTTCGCGGTGACCGTGCACGGCGCGGAGGAGCTGGCCCGCCACTACGAGTCCCGCCACGACGACTACCGCGCGATCATGGTCAAGGCGCTGGCCGACCGGCTGGCCGAGTCCTTCGCCGAGTACCTCCACCTGCAGGCCCGGCGGGAGTGGTTCGAGCCGGACGCGCAGCCGTCGCTCGCGGACCTGCACGCCGAGCGGTTCCGCGGGATCCGCCCGGCGCTCGGGTACCCGGCGAGCCCCGACCACAGCCAGAAGCGGGAGCTGTTCGACCTGCTCGGGGCGGCGCGGCTGGGGCTGGGCCTGACCGAGTCGTTCGCGATGACGCCCGCGGCGAGCGTGAGCGGGCTGATCTTCGCGCACCCGGCGTCGCGGTACTTCACCGTCGGCCGGCTGGGCCGCGACCAGGTGCGCGACTACGCCGCGCGGCGTGGCGTGCCGCAGGCGGAGATCGAAAAGTGGCTGCGCCCCAACCTGGACTACGACCCCGCGGACTGACCCGGTCCTCATCGGGACGAAGCGTGTCCAGCTGAAATGGTTTGCTCACCCGGTCAGGTGGTAGTCCGCCCGGACGGCAGACTACTCACTCAACGGGGTGTGAGATGCACCTGGAATACGAGCACGCGGCGGCCTCCGGGCTCCGCCGTTACGTCAACACGGTCGCCCAGGAGCTGGGTTGCAGCGGCGAGGCCTATTACGCGCACGTGGACCCGGCACCGGCCTACGCCTACATCGCGCTGGACGACCGGCTGTCCGACCATCCCGGCGAGGACACGGCGCTGGTGTGGAACGAGAACGACGGCTGGGCGGTCGCGATCGAGGTGACCGCGGGACACGAGCTGACCGTGGTGCGCTACTTCGGGCGTGAGCTGCTGCCCCCGCCGCCCGACGTGGCCCGGTTCGTGGAGGACGTGTTCGCGGGCCGTGCCCCGGAGGCGGGGCCGGCGGGCACGACCGACGCTGCCGCCGTGCGTCAGCACCTGGCCACCTACGCGATCCCGTACCAGGAACGGGTGACCGCCCGTCCGGGTCGGCCGGCCGAACAGGCCCGCCGGCGCCCGACGAGCTGATTCCCCGGGCGCTGCGCCGTTGGCGGGCTGGGCTGCCCGCGGCGCCCGGCGTGGTGCCCAGGAGCCGGTGGTCTGCCGGGTTTCGCTGATCGCTTTCGCCGGTTGCTTCCGCGTGGGAGGCTGTCCGGTAACGAAACGCGGGACTGCGGAGTCTCCTCGGGTGAGGGCCCGGGGGACGAGGAGGACCATGGCGGGGGACACGGACGCCGATGCCGAGCTGATCGGGGCGGTCCGCGGCGGCGATCTGGCTGCGTACGACACGCTCTTCCGGCGGCACCTGCCGGCCGCGCGCCGGGTGGCGGCGATGCTGTGGCGGGACCGGGCCGAGGTCGACGACCTGGTGGCTGAATCGTTCCTGCGGGTGTTCGCGGCGATCCGGGACGGGGCCGGCCCGGCCGACCGGTTCCGCCCGTACCTGCTGGTGACGTTGCGGAACCTGGCGATGGACTGGGGGCGCCGCCGCGAGCGGTGCGACCCGTGGGCCGCGACCGGCGACGACGGCGCGCCCGGGGTCGAGGAGATCGTTATCGACCGGCTGACCGGCGAGGTCGCGCGGTCGGCGTTCGAGACGCTGCCCGCGCGCTGGCGGTACGTGTTGTGGCACACCGAGATGCTCGGCACCGGGCCGGGGAAGCTCGCCGGCGAGCTCGGGATGACGGCCAACGGGGTCGCCGCGCTCGCGGTACGGGCGCGCGAGGGGTTGCGGCAGGCGTTCCTGCAGGCCCACGTGCCCGCCGCGCGCACCGAGGAGTGCCGCACCGTCCGGCGGCGGCTGGCGGCGTGGACCCGGGGCAAGGTCACCGCGCGGCAGCGGCAGGCGGTGTCGGCGCACCTCGCGCGGTGCCCGAAGTGCCAGCGGATCGCCGCCGCGCTGGAGACGGTCAACGGCGGGCTGCCGGCGCTGGTCCCGCTGCTGGGACGGTTGCTCGGCGGCGGGCCGGCCGTACCCGCCGGGGAAGCCGCCTCGGTCGCGGCCGGTGGTGGCGCTCCCGCCGCGTCCGCGGTGTGGGGCGGGGCGTCCGCGGCGCTGTCGAAGGTCGCGGCGGCGGCGACGCTCGCCGCGGTGGCGGCGGTGGCCGGGCCGGTGGTGACCGCGGAGCCGCCGCCCGGAACCGCGGCAGCAGCGCCGGTCGTGGCCAGGACGCCGGCGGTGCCCGCCGCCCCGGCTGCCCCGGCGCGGCGCGGACCCGGCGCCCAGCGGCCCACCGGAGCACAGCCGGAAACCGGCGGTATCGCGCCGGTCGAGGGCACCGCCGGACAGCGCACCACGACCAACCCCGGCCCGGCCGCGGCCGACGGCCCGCCCGGCGGCACGGACCCCGGCGCCGGCGCGAACGGCCATCGCCGCGGGCGCGGCAACGGGGCCGGGACGGGTGACTTCACCACCGAGGCCGATCGCGGTGACGCCGCCGATGCGCCGGGCCGGTACCACCGCCCAGCCGCGGGGACACCCCCGGACGCCAACGGCAAGGCCGGTGGCCGCGGTGCCGGAAAGCCCGTGGGTGCAGGGAAAAACGACTTCACCACCAAGGCCGATCGCGATGGCGCCGCCGATGGTCCGGGCCGGCACCACCGCCCAGCGTCGACGACGGCCGCGGATGACTCCGGCACCGGTTCCGACGCGGCGAATGCCGGTGCAGTTGCGCACGGCAAGGGAGATGGCGCCACGAAGCCCGGCACGCTCGGGCACGGTGCGGGCCACCGCGCCGCGGACGCCCCGGCGAGGCGTAGCCCTGACCTGGGCACCGGTAGTGCCGCCGCCGGAGCGGCTGCGCCGGGGCGGTAGCGGAGTAACACACACGGCCAGGCCCGGCACCGCGCCCAGCGCGCCGGCCGCGCCACGCCGGGTCCTCGCGAAGACCCCGCGAAGACACGGCGAAGACACGGCGAACACCGGCGGTACCACGCGCGCCAGGCCGGCCACCGGTTACCGGGAGCCGGTCACCCGCACCCACGTCCGCTCGTACCCCGGGATACGGGCGTGGAACCGCGATCGCCGGTTCCGCGTCCACCGGGCCGAGAAGGAGGTCCGGTGGGGTAGACGAGATCTACTTCGGACTCGTGTTGGTGCCGCAGGGGCTCTGGATACTGATCAGCCCGCGGTCCGCGCGCGAGTGGTTGCACCGGCGGGACGGCGGCGGCTTCCGCGAGTTCAGCGACCGGGAACTGCTGCTCACCCGCGCCGCGGGTGCCGCGGGCATTCTGGTGTACGTGGCCGCGGAAATCTTGTTCTGAGCGCTCGCACGGAGACGGTCCGGCGGCCACAGCTCGAGCACATCCACCGACACCCGCACAGCCGGGTCGTTTCCGTGCCGAGAGGCCCCATGGCGTGGGCGTACTGGGCCCAGGTGCGCACGGGGTGGGGCACCAGACGCTGCCCGGGTTCGCGCAGGATGACCTGCCACACCGTGGACCGCGCGAGACACCGCGGCGATGGCTGCCAGCAGCGGCCCGTCCCGGGCCTCCAACACGGCGCGGTCGATGTCCTGGATGAACTCGTTGCCGCCCAGCTCGACGATCACCGTGCGCCCGCCGGGCAGGTAGTCGTCAGCGCGGGCACCGGTGTGGACCATCCCGGCACTGTGGTTCCACCTGGCGCCCGCCAAGCCGGTCACCCGGGGTGGCCCAGCCGTTCGCCGTGGCCACGGCCGACGGGGTGGCGGGCGCGCCCGGCGTCAAGGGTGAACAGCGGTGTCAGCACGGCGCCCGCGAACACGGCGGCGAATGCGGTGCCGCTGATGCCTTTGGTGCGCGGATTCTGCACCGCCCCGCGGTGCTCGGCATGCCCAGCTTCGGGGCCCACCGGGACACGCGCGCCGGCACCGGCGAACCGGGGTGCGGCATGATCGCCACGCCTGCCTGCGTGCGTCTTGTTCCGCCGTGTGCCGCGTGGCGGCCGCGCAGCCCGTCCCGCCGGGCCGGACGGCCTGCCCCGGCGCGCTCAGCCGAGCCAGCGGACCGGGTCGGCCAGGACCGCCGCCAGTTCGTGGTAGGCGGCGCCGGTCGCGCCCGGAGCGGAGTTGTCCGGCGCCGCGTGGATCGCCGGCGCGGTCCACCTGGCGGACAGCACCCGCGCGCGCAGCCGGGCCGCCAGTTCCGGTCGCAACAGGTCGGCGACCTGTGCGAGGTGCCCGCCGAGCACCACCGTCGGGATGTCCAGCACGTTGATCACCCCGGCCAGCGCCACTCCCAGCGCATGGGCCGCCGCCGTCACCGCCGCGCGTGCCCGGGCGTCGCCCGCCGCGGCCAGCTCCGCGAGGTGCGCCGGGGTGGAGGCGGGCGGCAAACCGGCGGCGGCGAGCAGCGCGTCCCGGCCCGCGTAGGTTTCCAGGCAGCCGGTCGACCCGCACCGGCACGCCGGGCCCGCCGGGTCGACGCACACGTGCCCGATCTCGCCGGCCCACCCGTGCTGCCCCGCCATCACCGCACCACCCACCACCGCCGCGCCGCCGATGCCGATCTCACCGGAGAGGTACACGAAGTCGGCGAACGGCCCGGGGCGCCCGGGGGCGACCTCGGCGACCGTGCGGGCGGCGAGGTTCGCCTCGTTGCCCGCACGCAACGGCAGTCCCGCCACCGCGGCCGGGGCCAGCAGATCCGCCGGGCGCACGCCGGACCACCCGAGGTTCGGGGCGCGCAGCAGGGCGCCGTCCGCCGCGGCGACGATTCCGGGCAGGGCGAGGCCCGCGCCGACCAGCCGCAGCTCGCCGGGCAGCCCGCCGAGGACCCGCGCCGCCAGCGTGCCCAGCCGGGCCAGTGCGCGCGCCGGGTCGCTTCCCACCAGGTCGGCGTACTCCAGCGACTCGGCGACCACCCGGCCCCGCAGGTCGATCACCCGCACCGCGAGGAACCCGGCGTTGACCTGCAATCCCAGCGCGGCGAGCCGGGACCCGGGCACCAGGGGAGTGGCCGGACGGCCGCGCCGGCCGCCGCCGTCCGGTTCGATCTCGGCGAGCACCCCCGCCGCCACCAGTTCGTCGGCCAGCCGCGTCGCCGTGGTGCGGGTCATCGAGGTCGCCGCCGCCACGTCCGCGCGCGACAGCGGCCGGGCCGACGCGCACACGGTGCGCGCCACCAGTGCCAGGTTTCTCGCCCGCAGGCTCGACTGACGTGCGCTGGTCTGCGGGCCGGGGACGGTCACGGCCCCGATCCTAACCGGACGATCGATTTCGTTCAGCGGGTGGACGAAATCATCCGATCAGATGCTCGAGCGCGAGCTGCTGCAACTGCACGAACCCGAAGTCGCGCTGCGCGGCCTCCCCGGGATCGAAGCCGTCGTCGGCGGCCAGGAAGTCCGCGACCGACTCGCCCGCGGCGAGTGTCGGCTCGGCCAGCTCGAGCACGCCGGCCCGCTCCCACGCCTGCCGCACCCGCGGGTCGGCGCGGAACGCCTTCGACTTCTCCGCCAGCAGCAGGTACGTCGCCATGCACGCCCGCGCCGAGTCCCAGATCCCGTCGAGGTACTCGGTGCGGGACGGCTTGTAGTCGAAGTGCCGCGGCCCGGTGTAGCGGGGCGCGTCCGGGTAGCCCGGGAAACCGTTCTCCAGCAGGTCGACGGTGAAGAACGCGGAGATCAGGTCGCCGTGGCCGAACACCAGGTCCTGGTCGTACTTGAGTCCGCGCTGCCCGTTCAGGTCGAGGTGGAACAGCTTCCCGCTCCACAGCGCCTGTCCCAGGGCGTGGGTGTAGTTGAGGCCGGCCATCTGCTCGTGCCCGGTTTCCGGGTTGAGGCCCACGATGTCGCCGTGCTCCAGCTGCGCGATGAGCGCCAGGGCGTGGCCGACGGTGGGCAGGAAGATGTCGCCGCGCGGCTCGTTCGGCTTCGGCTCCAGGCCGATGCGCAGGTCGTAGCCCTGCGACTTGATGTAGCCGGCGACGGTGTCCAGGCCCTCCTTGTAGCGCTCGAAGACGGCGTGCAGGTCCTTGGCGCCGTCGTATTCGGCACCCTCGCGCCCGCCCCACATCACGAATGTGGTCGCGCCCATCTCCGCGGCCAGGTCGCATGCCTGCAGCACCTTGCGCAGCCCGAAGCGGCGCACGCCCCGGTCGTTGGAGGTCAGGCCGCCGTCCTTGAACACCGGGTGGCTGAAGGTGTTGGTGGTGACCATCTCGATGACGAGGCCGGCCTTGTCCGCCGCGTCCTTGAGCCGTCCGGTGAGCTTGCGCCTGGTCGCCGGGTCGGCGTCGAAGGGGAAGACGTCGTTGTCGTGGAAGGTGATGCCCCACGCGCCCAGTTCGGCGAGCTTGTCGGCGTACTCCCACGGATCCAGCGCCGGGCGGCTCGGGCCGCCGAAGGGGTCGGTGCCGGTCCAGCCCACGGTCCACAGGCCGAACGAGAACTTGTCCTCGGGGGTGGGTTGGCGCACCATCGCAGCTCCTCCAAATTTGTTTTCTGGAGTAACTTATTCGCGCGGTGTCGGCACGGTCAAGGGGCCGGGCGGTGTTCGCCACCCGGCCCCTTGACGTGTTCGTGCTCAGCCGGCGGTCGGCAGCCGCTCGCCCGTCTCCGGGTGGAAGGCGTGCACCTCGTCCGGGTCACCGACCGCGATCTGGACGGTCTCACCCAGTTGCGGCGGACGCCGTCCGTCGGCGCGGACCACGAACCGCTCGACGCGGTCGCCGATCTTCACCCCGCCGTGGATGTAGGCGTCGGCGCCCAGCTCCTCGACCAGCTCGACGACGAGCTTCGCCGCCGGCTCACCGGCACCGGCCAGGCGCAGCGACTCCGGCCGCAGGCCGAGCGTCACCGACTCCACCCCGGCGGAGCGGGCGGCGGCCATCGTCGCGCGGGGGAGCGGCACGGTCAGCCCGTCGAGCTGCGCACCCTCGGGACTGAGGGTGACGGTCTTCAGGTTCATCGCCGGCGAGCCGATGAAACCGGCCACGAACGCGTTCCGCGGCCGTTCGTAGAGGTTGCGCGGGGTGTCGCACTGCTGGAGCTTGCCGTCCTTGAGCACCGCGACCCGGTGGCCCATCGTCATGGCCTCGACCTGGTCGTGCGTGACGTAGATGGTGGTGGTGCCCAGGCGCTTCTGCAACGCCGCGATGTTGGCACGGGTCTCCACCCGCAGTTTGGCGTCCAAGTTGGACAGTGGCTCGTCCATCAGGAACACGGCCGGCTCGCGCACGATGGCGCGGCCCATCGCGACCCGCTGCCGCTGCCCGCCGGACAGCGCTTTCGGCTTGCGATCCAGGTACGGGGTGAGGTCGAGGAGGGCCGCCGCCTCGCGCACCCGCTCAGCGATCTTGGCCTTGGACACGCGCTTGAGCTTGAGCGCGAAGCCCATGTTCTCGGCGACGGTCATGTGCGGGTAGAGCGCGTAGGACTGGAACACCATCGCGATGTCGCGGTCCTTCGGCGGGATCGCGGTGACGTCCTTGCCGTCGATGAGGATCGCGCCCTCGTCGACGTCCTCCAGTCCGGCGAGCATCCGCAGCGCCGTCGACTTGCCCGACCCCGAGGGGCCGACCAGGACCAGGAACTCGCCGTCGGCGATGTCGAGATCGAGGCTGTCCACGGCCCGGACCGGCGGCGAGCCGGGGTAGAGCCGCGACGCCTGCCGGTAGCTGACCTCAGCCATGTGGGGACCGCCCTTCGCGCCACGTCGTCGTTCCGCCCTGTCTATCCGGTCCCTGCACCGGCCGCCAGGATTCGTCAATTCAGTAAACTGACGAATGTGGAGGCCATGGACGCGCAGGCCATGCGGCGGCACAACGTCGCCCTGGTGATGGAACTGATCGCCCGCGACGCCCCGGTGTCGCGGGTCGAGCTCGCGCGGCGAACCGGGCTGACGAAGGCGACCGTGTCGAGCCTGGTCGCCGAGTTGACCGGGGCGGAGCTGGTGCGCGACCTCGGGCCGGAGCCGGGGCGCGCACCGGGCCGGCCGGCCGGGCGTCTCGTGCTCGACCCGTACGGGCCGGTCGCGCTCGGCCTGCAGTTCGGCTCCGGGCACATCGCGGGCGTGATCCTGGACCTGTCCGGGCGCCCGCTCGCCCGGCGGCTGCGGCGGTTCGACGTGGCCGCCGGGGGCGCGCCGGACGGGGTGCGCGCGGCCCGGCCGGTGCTGCGGCAGCTGTTCGACGAGGCCACCACCGCCGGGCGGCTGGTCGCGGGCGTCGGGGTCGCGGTCGGCGGCACGGTGTCGCATGGCCTGGTCTCGGCGTTGCCGCTGGGCTGGCACGGGGTGGACCTGCGGGGGCTGGTCGCGGCCGAGTTGCGGGCGCTGGACCTGCACGGGCTGGACGTCCTGGTGGCCGGGGAGGTGGCGTGCGCGGCGCTGGCGGAGTACCAGGCCGGGGCGGCACGGGACTGGCTGTACCTGGGTGGGGAGGAGGTGATCGGGCTCGCGCCGCTCAACCCGGCCGCGAGCCTCGCGGGCGATCTCGGGCACGTGCCGGTGCGCCGTCGCGGCGAGCCGTGCCCGTGCGGCGGGCGCGGGTGCCTGGACCGCTACGCGGGCCGCCCGGCGATGGCGGCGGCCGCCGGGCTGGCGGACGCCGGGGTCACGCGGCTGCTGGCCGGCGAGGAACCGTTGGCCGTCCGGGTGCGGGAGCAGGACCCGGGGGCGCTGCGGGCGCTGCACCGCGCGAGTGAGGCCCTGGCCGACGCCCTGATCGGGGTGCGTGCCCTGCTCGCGCCGGAGACGATCGTGCTCGGCGGCCGTCTCGCTGGCCTGGGCGAGGCGTTCCGGCACGCGGTGGTGGGCCGGCTCGGATCCGGGCTGACGGTGCGGTTGTCGAGGCTGGGCCCGGATGCCGCGGTGCGCGGCGCGGCGGGACGGGTGATCGCGCGGGTCGTCGCGGACCCGCTTGCCTGGATCGAGGGCTGATCGGGCGGACCGTCGCCGCACGCCCGTGAGCGGCGGTCCGGCGGGACCCCGCGCCGCGCACCGGACACGGCGGAACCTAGGCGATCTTGGTCTCCGGGACGTGCCGGACCGGGAACGACACCGAGTTCGCGATGAAGCACAGCTCGTGTGCGCGGTGGTGGAGTTCGGCGGCCCGGTCGGCGTCCTCCGCCGTCGCCACGGTGACGACCGGGTTCAGGGTCACCTCGGTGAAGTGCCCGCCGCCGTCCGGCGTTTCGGCCATCCGGCCGGTCGCGGTGTCGCGGTAGCCGGTGACGGTGATGCGGTGCCGCGCGCACAAAGCCAGGTAGGTCAGCATGTGGCACTGCGACAGCGACGCCACCAGCAGCTCCTCCGGGTTCCAGCGGGAGGGGTCGCCGAGGAAGGCGGGGTCGGCGGTCGCGGCGATCACGGGTTTGCCCTCGGCGGTGATGTCGTGACCGCGGTCGTAGGCCCGGTAGCCCTCGCCGGTGGTGCCGCTCCAGGTGACGGTGACCTGGTAGCCGTGTTCTTTGCTCATCGTGGTGCTCCTTCGGGCGCAGCGGTCACCGGAATCTACAAAGGCGCAGGCCGCACCGTCCACCGAGATCGGCTGCCGGGCCCGCGGACGGACCATGACCCTCGCCACCTCCCGCCGCCGGCGAACCCGGGCCCGCCCGTCGCCGGACCCGGTGACAGGGCCGTCCGGCTCTACCACCCGGCCGCCGGTGGCGGCAGCATCGCCGGTGACCGGAACGCAGGGAGGCCGACATGGGCGTTTACCACGAGCAGGTTCTGCCGCGGCTCGTCAACGTGCTGGGCGGGATGCAGGCGGTGGCACCGCACCGTGCCCGGGCCTGCGCGGGGCTGCACGGCCGGGTGCTGGAGATCGGGTTCGGCTCGGGACTCAACATCCCGTTCTACCCGCCCGCGGTGACCGCCGTGTGCGCCGTTGAGCCGTCCGACGTCGCGTGGAAGCTGGCCCAGGATCGGGTCGCCGGGGCCCAGGTGCCGATCGAGCGGGTGGGCCTGGACGGCCAGTCGGTGCCGTTGCCGGACGACAGCTGCGACACCGCGCTGTCCACGTTCACGCTGTGCACGATCCCGGACGTCCGTGCGGCGCTTGGGGAGCTGCGGCGCGTGCTCAAACCGGGTGGCACGCTGCACTTCTTCGACCACGGGCTCGCGCCCGACGAGGAGGTGCAGCGCTGGCAGCACCGCCTGGACCCGCTGCAGACCCGGCTCTTCGGCGGCTGCCACCTGACGCGCCCGATCACCGGACTGCTCCGTGAAGCGGGCTTCGAACTGCACGAGGTCGAGCAGTTCTACGAAAAGGGCTCACCGAAGGTGATGGGAGCCGACTCGCTCGGTGTCGCGGTGTCCCCTTAGGACCGTCCATTGAGGCGGGCAGGCAGGCGCTCGAACCCGCGCAGGATGCGGGTTTTCCGGCGCCGCGCGCCCGGCGTCAGCCGAAGCTGCGGGTAGCGGTCGAACAGCGCGCGCAACCCGACCTCGCCCTCCATGCGGGCCAGCGCGGCGCCGAGGCAGTAGTGGCGGCCGGCCGAGAACGAGATGTGCTCGCGCGCGTTCTCCCGCCGCACGTCGAACCGGCCGGGCTCGGCGAAGACCGCCGGATCGCGGTTAGCGCCGGCGAGGATCGTCGCCACCACCGAGCCCGCGCGCACCGGGACCCCGCAGATCTCCGTGTCGCGCAGGCAGGTCCGGCCGGTGAGCAGCACGGGCGGGTCGACGCGGAGGATCTCCTCGACCGCGTTCGCCCACCGCGACGGTTCTGCCCGCAGCGCCGCGAGCTGCCCGGGATGGTCGTGCAGCAGGGCGATCCCGTTGCCGAGCAGGTTGACAGTCGTCTCGAACCCGGCCGCGAGCACCAGCCCGGCCGTCGAGCGCAACTCCAGATCGGTCAGCCCGACACCGTCCTCGCGCGCGGCCACCAGCTGGCTGAGCAGGTTGTCGCCCGGACGCGCGCGCAGGCGGTCCAGGTGGTCGCCGAGCCACGCGTCGAACTCGGCCAGTGCCGACTCCACCGCCCGGAACTCCCGCCACGACAGGCCCATGTCGAGGCTCGGCGCGGCGGCCGTGCCCAGTTCGAGCACCCGCCGCCGGTCCTCCTCCGGCACGCCGAGGATCTCGGCGATCACGGTCACCGGCAGCAGCGCGCAGTAGGACTCGATCAGGTCGACCGGCCCGTCCGGATCCAGCGCGTCGAGCAGGTCGCGGGCGATCTCCTCGGTGCGCACCCGCAGCTTCTCCACGGCGCGGACGGTGAAGACCCGGGTCACCAGCTTGCGGTAGCGCGTGTGCTCCGGCGGCTCGGTCGCCAGCAGCGACGGCGGCGTGATCGGGTTCATGGCCTCGCTCGCCGACCACTCGCCCAGCCGCGCCAGCACCCCGTCGGTGGCCACGCCGACCCCGGTGCGGAAGTCGTTGCTGGTCAGCACTTCCCGGACCGCGGCGTGGCTGGTCGTGACGCAGGCGAACGACCCCTTGTACAGCGGGCCGTGCGCGCGGATCTCGTCGAACAGCCCGGTGAGCGCGGCGGTGGGCGACACGGCGGCCTCGGCGACCAGCCGGGCCTGCAGGTCCCCGCGCCGGGCAGCGGCGCGCAGCATGGTGCGGGGGAGTGCGTGGGCGACGCCCCAGCGCACCGCCGGTTTCGCGCCGTCCCGCAGACGCGCCACCCTCGTCACGACCGCCACCTCCACCGTGGTACTGCCGGGTACCAGGAACCGTAGAGGCGGACGAGTGCCCCGGTCAAGCAGCTGGGTTAGGTTGACGGCGTGACCGACGCCGACGTGGCAGCCACCGGGTTCCGCGACCGGCTCCTGCGGGGCATGGCGGCCGCTCTGCGGGAGCGGGACTACCACGAGCTCACCATCGCCGACGTCGTCAACCACGCCCGCACCTCGAAGCGCACGTTCTACGAGCAGTTCGGGAGCAAACAGGAGTGCTTCGTCGAGCTGCTCCGGGAGACGAACGCCCGGATGGTGCGCGACATCGCGGCCGCGGTCCAGCGGGACGCCCCCTGGCAGACGCAGGCGCGGCAGGCGGTGGAGGCGCTGATCGGCTCGATGGAGCGCGACCCGGAGCTGTGCCTGACCTGGATGCGGGCCGCACCGTCCCTCGGCGAGGCGGGGCGTGCGCTGTCCCGGGAGAGCATGGACTCGTTCGTGGCGCTGATGCGGACGCTGGCCGACACGCCGGAACTCCGCGCGGCGGGCGTGGTCCCGCCGTCCCGCCAGCTGGGGATCACGTTGTTCGGCGGATTGCGCGAGCTCATCGCGACCACCCTGGAGGAGGGTGGCGACCTGGCCGGCACGGTGGAGGTCGCGACCGAGGTCGTCACGCTGATCATGGGACCCCGGTCGCGCTGAGCCCGGCCGGCGCAGCCGACCGGGCGGGGTCCGGCGCGGGCGAGGGCGTGCTGGCTAGCTCGCGAACGTCTCCCCGAGCACGTCCATCGCGTCGTGCAGGAGGTCGTCGCCGATCGTCAGCGGGGGCAGGAAACGCAGGACGTTGCCGTGGGTCCCGCAGGTCAGCACGATCACGCCGCGCTCGTGGGCGGTCGTCGCGACCGCCTTCGCCAGTGCCGGGTCCGGTTCCCCGGTGCCCGGGTGCACCAGCTCGGCCGCGATCATCGCCCCCCGGCCGCGCACGTCGCCGATCCGCGGATCGCCCAGCCCGCGCAGCCGCGTGGTCAGCAGCTCCCCGATCTCCCGGGCCCGCGTCACGAGCCCGTCGGTCTCGATGGTCTCGATCGCGGCCAGCGCGGCGGCGCAGGCCAGCGGGTTTCCGCCGTAGGTGCCGCCCAGCCCGCCGGCGTGCACGGCGTCCATGATCTCCGCGCGGCCGGTCACCGCCGACAGCGGCAGGCCACCCGCGATGCCCTTGGCGGTCACGATCAGATCGGGGACCACCGCCTCGTGCTCGCAGGCGAACCAGTCACCGGTGCGGGCGAAGCCCGTCTGCACCTCGTCGGCGACGAACACGACGCCGTTCGCGCGGCACCACTCGGCCAGCGCGGGCAGGAACCCGGGCGCGGGCTCGATGAACCCGCCCTCGCCCTGGATCGGCTCGATCACCAGCGCCGCCAGGTTCGCCGCCCCGACCTGCTTCTCGACCACGTCCAGCGCCCGGCTTGCCGCGGTCGCGCCGTCCAGGCCCCCGTCGCGCAGCGGGTAGGACAGCGGCGCCCGGTAGACCTCCGGCGCGAACGGCCCGAACCCGTGCTTGTAGGGCATGTTCTTGGCGGTCATCGCCATCGTCAGGTTGGTCCGGCCGTGGTAGGCGTGGTCGAACACCACCACGGCGTTGCGGCCGGTGTGCGCGCGGGCGATCTTCACGGCGTTTTCCACCGCCTCGGCGCCGGAGTTGAACAACGCGGTGCGCTTGGCGTGCCCGCCCGGGGTGAGCCGGGCCAGCGCCTCGGCGACGGCGACGTAGCCCTCGTACGGGGTGACCATGAAGCAGGTGTGCGTGAACGCCCCGGCCTGGGCGCGCACCGCGTCGACGACCCGCGGCGCGCTGGCGCCCACGGTGGTGACCGCGATGCCCGAGCCGAGGTCGATGAGGTGGTTGCCGTCGACGTCGACCACGATGCCGCCGCCCGCCGCAGTCGCGAAGACCGGCATCGTCGTGCCGACCCCGGCGGCGACCGCCGCGGTCTTGCGCGCCATCAGTTCCCGGGACTTCGGTCCCGGGATCGCCGTCTCCAGCCGCCGCTGCTGCCGGATACCTGTCTGGGTGCTCGTGGTCATGCCCCAGTTTCGGGACGGCCCGGTCATGCTGTCCAATACTTGGTTGGCAGGATTTCCATGCCTGGGAGGCATCAGAGATGGAGTTGCGTCACCTGCGGTACTTCGTGGTGACCTGTGAGGCCGGCACGGTGAGCCGCGCGGCGGAGCTGCTGCACATCACGCAGCCGAGCCTGTCCCGGCAGCTGCGGCAGCTGGAGGACGAGCTGGGCGCCGGGCTGTTCGACCGGGCCGGGCGGCGGATGACGCCGTCGCGGGTCGGCCGTGCGCTCCTCGGCAGCGCACGCGACGTGCTGGCGCGCGCGGACGCGCTGAAGACGGCGGCGACGTTCCACGCGCACGGCCGCATCGACCGCCTCACCGTCGGCGCGCCGACGGTGACGCTCACCGACGTGGTGGCCCCGTTCATCGCGACGCTGGCCCCCGAGGACCCGACCATCGACGTGCTGGGCGCGGACGGTCTGTCCGCAGTGGACACGCTGGCGCGCGGGGCCGACCTCGCGATCGCCACCGCCGCACCGCGCGCGCCGTACCGGTCGCGGCGGCTGGCCGTGCTGCCGGTGTGGGCGTACGTGCCGGCGCGGCACCCGTGGTGCGACCGGGAGGCGGTGGCACTGGAGGAGGTGCTGGCGGAGACGGTGATCATCCTGCCGCCGGCGTTCACCGCACGGCAGGCCCTGGACGCGGCGCTGCTCGCGGCGGGCACGACCTACGCGCGGGTGATCGAGGCCGCGAACGGCACGGTGGCGCAGGCGCATGCGGCCGCGGGGCGGGGAGTGGCGCTGGTGTCGGACGATCCGCGGTTCGGACTGGTGCCGCTGCGGGTCCACGCCGGGCAGCGGCAGCTGGAGATCACCCTGTTCGCGGCGTGGGATTCGCGGCACGAGGCGGCCACCACGCTGGAGGCGTTCGCACGACGCCTGGGCGGGTTCGTCGCCGCCCGGTACGGATGAACCGCGCGAACATCCACAATAGACGGATGGCCGGTGCGGGCGGGTCAGGCTGCCTGCGCGGTCCCGCCGCCCAGCCGGGCCAGCAGATCCGCCCGGTGCAGATCCGCCACGGGGGAGAGCAGGTCCGGGTGCCGCAGCAGCACCGCCGCCTGCCGGTCGCGCCGGTCGGGGTCGGCGAGGCGGCGGAAGTCCGGCGCGAGACCGGCGGCGTGCACCGAACCGGTGACCGTCGCGATCGCCGCCACCGCGAGGCCGCGGTCGGCGAGCAGGCACGCCGCCCAGCTGGCCACCACCTCGTCCACCCAGGTCCGCCACCCGGCGTCCTCGCCCGGTACGGCGTCCACGCCGGTGACCCAGTCCAGCCGGCCGGACCCGCCGGGGCCGACGACGTCCAGCAGCCCCGCGTCGAGCGCTGTCGGGTACCGCAGCCACGCGGCGACCGTCGCGGCCTGGCGGCACTGCGCCTCGGCGAGGGCGCCGCTGAGGGCACCGCGCTCCGGCGGGTACGCGCGCAGCAGCCACTGCGCGGTGGCCGCGATGACGGACGACAGGTCGGCGGGCACGGGAACACCTTCCGGGACAACACCAGCGATCCGGGGCACGCTAACAGCCGGCCGCGGCCGTTCCGAGGCGCTTTTGCCCCACGTCACAGCCACTATGAGGGGTGTCACGCCGAAACGACAGTGCCCCGCCGGTGACGGATCACCGGCGGGGCACTGGTCGGAGAGTGCGCGATACTGGGATTGAACCAGTGACCTCTACCGTGTCAAGGTAGCGCTCTCCCGCTGAGCTAATCGCGCGAGGTGGAGACGGGATTCGAACCCGTGTACACGGCTTTGCAGGCCGTTGCCTCGCCTCTCGGCCACTCCACCGTGCGGGCCCGAGTGGGCACCTCCGAGCGGACGACGGGATTCGAACCCGCGACCCTCACCTTGGCAAGGTGATGCGCTACCAGCTGCGCTACGTCCGCCTACCGTGACTCCGGGAACCGGTGTGGTCCCCGTCGCCGTGGTGTGAGAGAACAATATCCGACCCCGGAACCCGCGAAAACAGGGGGGTGGGTGTTCCCGCCCGCCCGCGCGGGTGCTATCCAAGATCGTTGGGGATCAGGTGGGTGAGGGCCTCGTCCATGTCGACCCACAGGTGCTCGTTGCCGGGGAGCACCACGTCATAGGTGCGATCCAGGAAGTCGGCGAGCTCCTGGGCGGAGGCCTCGAACACCGCGTGCCCCGACGGGGAGTTCAGTTCGATCATCACCGACTCGGGGTCCTCGACCGACGGGCGGATCCGGACGTCGCCGTCGCCCGCCTCGGCCAGCAGGCCGTCGGCCAGCAGGTCCCGGGCGTACACCCATTCCACCCAGCCGGCGCGGCCGGTGCGGAACGCCGCCACGACCGCGTACGGGTCGCGGGTGTCGTACCGCAGCTCCACCTTCACCGGCACGGCCGGAGCGCGCGGGGCCAGGAGGTCGAACACCGCCGTGGAGCGGAGCGTCACGTGGTCGTTGCGCATCGTCTTACCTTTCGTCTCCCTTCACGGCCCACTCGGCCGAGCTTCGAGTGTGAGACGCACGAACCCACCGCCTCGAATCGCGATTCGCCCGTGCTTCACCCGGACGGGTCCGCGGCACCTCTTTCCCACTCGCGCTCGCGCGATACCAGCCCGGGGGACGGTACCGCTGATCGTCTACCCACACATACTGCTCGGTTCAACGCGTGCTGGACAGCGTCGCATTGCAGCCTGACACGTGACCTGGCTCGCCCCTGCGGTGGGGGCACCCACGGTCACCTCGGATTTCTCCGGTGCGTATCCAGTCCTATCCGCAGCGTGCAGCGCAAAGACCACCCGTTTGCGGTGTCCCGGTCGCGATCCGCTAGAGTCCTTCGCAACGAACAGGGGCGATTAGCTCAGCGGGAGAGCGCTTCGTTCACACCGAAGAGGTCACTGGTTCGATCCCAGTATCGCCCACCGCATGTTTTCCCTGTTCAGACGGCTCGTCGGCGTTCATCGCCGACGGGCCGTCGGCATGTGCGGGGAGCGGATGGGGAGCACGGCGTCCTGACCTTCTTCGCGAATCCTCCGACTAGGTCACGCCGGATCCTCTTCCTGACCTGGGGTTTCGTCCCAGCGCCACCCGCCGTCCTGCTCCCAGTGTCGCTGCAGAGTGGCCAGCCTCGACTCTCACGTGATGTCCGTCACGTGAGAGTCGATGTCATCGGGGTCTTTACGCTTGTGTCCCAGGCGTAACAGCCGGAGGGTGTGCGGGCCGCCGTCTTCGAACAGCGATGTCTAGTGGGTGTGACGTAAGCCATGAAGAAACCCCCCTGGGTGAGTGGTGCGCGGCCGCGGCTCGGGTCGCGAAGTTCCCCGGCGAGTGGTCATGCCGCCCGGCCCCTGGTGCAGAGGTGGCCGGCGGGGCGGACGAAGGCTGGTGACCTGCCACGTCAGCTTCCAGCCGTGGGAGACCAAGGTTGACGCCCGTTCCAGCAGGCTGTCGTAATACTGGAGTCCGAGGACCATCGGATCAGGTTGACCGTCTAGAGCACCCCATCGCGCCGCGTTGGCCTGACCAGAACTCTCGGGCAGGCCGGAGCTCGACAGGAGTAGTGGACGCAGGCCTAGGTGCGACGGGCTGTTTGCGGTCTGGTCAAGTGGCGACGGCAATGAGCGCTTCGAGCGTATCCGGCCGCTTCGGCCCGCCTCGCCCCATCGAATACGGCTGGTTCAGGAGGCGGCGCCCACCCGTCCCATATCCCGGGAGTAGCACCCCGCACCCCGGAGAGGCCAAGGTGTCCCCGGGCCCAGCGGCTCATCAGACCTGTCCCGCCCTGGACCCTGCCAGCGCGCGAGCACGGGAGTGCTGCGAGGGAGCCCCGTGGCGAACAGGAGACATTGGTGGGCGCTCAGCCGGATCCGGGATTCGGGATGCAATACGGAGCGGGCCAACAGTGATATAGATTTTCGGGTTTTTTGCCGTCTTTTCACTCGGATGGGTTCTTGTGGTGATCTAGTCACTGGTTGTTCACTTTCTCGTGAGGGGCTCGGTTCGACATTGCAGGACTACCGGGCGTCGCTCAACTTCGCACGATAGGGGGAGATCGTGAAATATCTTGTCCTTCGCATGAGAGGCATTGCTCTGTTGTGGGTGATGGCGTTGTTTGCCGGCATGCCGGTGGCGCACGCAATGGAGTACCGGCCCGCGGCTTTCGAAACGTTCGCAGGTATTTCTTGCCTGTCTGGGGCTTACCCTCACATCTCTTACAAAGGATGGGGCGTAGACTACGCCAAGAACACCAAGATCGATATCTATCTGGATGTTACAGGGCCGTCTACCGCGTCGGTGAAGCCTCTAGTGATGACCAGCCTCTATACGGATGGCAACGGCGCCTGGTCGTCGCCCACATACTCTGACCTCTCGTCCGGGGTGGGCACGTATCACCTGCACGTACGCGCGTACTCGACGAGCAGCGGCGCCTTGCTCAATGAGGCTTTCGGTGCTTGCACCTACTAGCCTTGGTTGGGTGTCCGGTTGCCGCGCCGGTGCAACTGCCATATCGTGCAGCAGAGGATCGCGTGCCCGGGGGAAGGTGCTCATCAATGTCCGAGGAAGTTTTCGAGAATCCGGCGTTGAACCCCACTAGAAGGTGGGAAGACTCCGTCGACGTTCGCAATGAGCTGTCGTTTATCGTGCATGGGAGCACGCCAGTCGATCGCATCGATTTTCTTCGAGAGTTGGTGGAGGTTGGCGAGATGCAGTTGAGTGATTCGCGCTCCCGTGATCTGGCGAAATTCTTCAATAAGGTTGCCACGGCGTTCGGATTTGTTCCGATGATTGAGTTCAGCGGAGAGTCCTGTTGGTTGACTCCGGAGGTGGTTGCTCCATTGCGTACTGTTTTGTCGCCGGCCTACCGTCCTGGAGAGTGATGAATTATTCTCCACGATCCAGCGATCTCTGTTGCTGATACCGTTACTCGCGGATCGGCTGCAGTGTCGCTGTGAGGCTAGTTCCGGCTCGGCCAGCTCCTTTTGTCAGACCGGCAACTGACTGAGCTCGGTCTTCGGGCATTGATGACGCGCCAGGTGAGCTACCGGACCTGGCGCGAGTCGCGCACGCGACGCTGGCGGCCCTCAGCTGCCCCCCGCTGGCTACTGGCGACCCGGCGTTCCAGCTACCGGTCGACCGGGGGCTTCACGCGCTGCACGGCCGGCGTTGGGGCGAGCCCGACAGGTCATGCGGACGCCGGCCCAGCACAATGAGACCAGCGCCGCGCGGCGGACTACCGTCTCTGCGGTGATCGACCCCGCCGTCCTGCACGACACCCGCGCCGCCTACGACGCCGTGGCGCCCACCTACGCCGAGCTCTTCAGCAACGTGCTCGAGACCCGGCCGATGGAACGTGCGCTGCTCGCGGCGTTCGCCGAACTCGTCCGGGTCCACGGCGCCGGACCGGTCGCGGACCTCGGATGCGGCCCCGGCCACGTGACCGCGCACCTCAACGCGCTCGGGCTGGACACCTTCGGCGTCGACCTGTCCGCCGAGATGGTCGCGCTGGCCCGCCGGGCGCACCCGCACCTGCAGTTCGACGAGGGGTCGATGGCCGCGCTGGACCTCCCCGGCGGAGCTCTCGGCGGCATCCTCGCGTTCTACTCGATCATCCACACGCCCCCGGTGCAGCTGCCCGCCGTGTTCACCGAGTTCGAGCGCGTGCTGGCGCCGGGCGGCCACCTGCTGCTCGGCTTCTTCGCCGGCGACGACCCCCGACCGCAGGAATTCGACCACAAGGTGACGCTCGCCTATCGATGGTCGCCGGACAGCCTCCTGGACCTGGTGCGGCAGGCCGGTTTCACCGAAGTGGGCCGGATGCTGCGCGAGCCGTACGAGCACGAGCGGCAGTTCCGGCACTGCCAGCTGCTGGTCCGCAAGCCCGGCAACCCCTGACCGCCGGCGCGCCGAACCGGCCACAGTGGACCCTGGTTCGTTGTTCAGCGGCTTGCGCCGGCGCGGTTCGCGGGGACTCAGACGGTGAGCAGCGCCGGGGCCAAGCCCGCCAGTTCGTCCAGCACGGCGGCGATCGCGGGGTTCACGTGACCGCCGCGCCGGGTGACGGTGAGGATCTTGCGCCGCGGCTCGTCCACGCAGGGGATCCGGACCACGGCGTGGTTCGCCGGCACCCGGGCCAGCCGCGGCACCAGCGCCACGCCGAGCCCGTGCGCGACCAGCGCGGTGGTGGCGTCCCAGTTCAGCGCATCGTGTGCGGCGTCCGGGGTGAAGCCGGCCGCGCCGCACGCGGCCAGGACGTGCGTGCGGCAGGTGCAGGGCGTGCTGGGCACGATCCACGGCTCGTCGGCGGCCTCGGCGAGGTCCACGCGCTCCCGGCCGGCGAGCCGGTGGCCGGGAGCGACCACCAGGTCGAACGGGTCGTCCACGAGCGGCCGCTGGTCGAACCGGGCGCGGTCGCGCGGCGGTTCGTCCGGGGTGGCCTCCACCACGGCCAGGTCGACCTCCCCGTCGAACAGCAGGTCGAAGCTGTGCGCGGCCTCGGCCTCCCGGAGTCGTGGGACGAGGCGGGGGTAGCGGCTGGTGAGCGCCGCCGCGGCCGGGGCGAGCAGCGCGCTCAGCGCGCCCGGGAATCCGGCCATCCGCACGAGCCCGGCGGGCTGGTCACCGTCGGCCCGCAGGTCCTGTTCGGCCAGTTCCCAGCGGGCCTGGATGTCGTCGGCATGGGCCAGGAGCCGTTGTGCCGCGGAGGTCAGCCGGACCCGGCGGCCCTGCGGCTCGAGCAGCGCCACGCCCAGCTCGCGGCTGAGCTGGCGGATTTGCTGGGATGCTGCCGACGGGGTGAAGTGCAGCGCCTGCGCCGCCGCGGTCACCGTGCCGTAGTGGTCCACGGCGCGCAGTACGTGGAGGCGGCGCAGGTCAATCATGTAGGCGATTCTTCACGGTCATGGGCCAAAACGCAACCTGGACCTGTCTGGATCATCGCGCAACCCTGGAGTTGAGGCCGTCCGCGGGGCGGCGACGACAACCCCGGGAGGTGTCCCGATGAGCACGGTGTGGATGTCCCTGTTCGCCGAAGCCGTGGTGGCGACGGGCGTCGCCGCCGCGCTGACCCGCTGGTCGGCCCGCCGGCGCCGCCCGAGCGCGAACTCCCGCCCGACGTGCCGGTAGCCGCAGGACGAAGGTGACATGACTTCCGCTTCCCGTACCCGAAGGTCCACGCTGATCTGGACCCTGCTCGCCCTGGTGCTGCTGTCGCTCAACCTGCGGGCGGCCATCACCGGGGTGCCCCCGGTGCTGAGCCGGCTCCAGGAGGGTTTCGGCCTCAGCGGTGTCGGGGCCAGCGTCCTCACCACCCTGCCGGAGCTGTGCGTGGGCATCTTCTCCGCGCTCGCCCCGGTGCTCGCCCGCCGGATCGGCACCGAGACGGCGATCGCCGCGGCACTCCTGGTGATCACCGCCGGGCTGCTGCTGCGCGTGGTGTCCGCCCAGATGGCCCTGTTCGCCGGGACCGTGCTCGCCGGAGCCGGGATGGCAACCGGCAACGTGCTGATTCCCGCGGTCATCAAACGGGTGTTCCCCAACCGGGTGGGATCACTCACCGGCTTGGCGATGATGCTGCTGTCGGTCGGCGGCGCGGCCGGTGCGGGGCTGGCCGTCCCGCTGGAACACGTCGGCGGCTGGCGGCTGGCCCTGGCCGCCTGGGCGGTCCCGGCGCTGGTCGCGGCCCTGGTCTGGGGCCCGCTCGCGCTCCGCGGGCGCAGGGAACTGCCGGACCGCGCGCCCGAGCCGGCCGCGGCGGGCACGCTCCTGCGGTCACCGCTGGCCTGGTGCGTGATGATCTTCATGGGCATGACGTCGCTGATGTTCTACACGCTGACGTCCTGGCTACCGGAGATCATGCAGGGGCAGGGGTTCACGCCCGCCACCGCCGGGATGATGAACTCGGTCATCATCATCATCGGCATCCCGCTCGGCTTCGTGGTCCCGGTGCTCGCCGCACGGCTGCGCGACCAGCGGCCGCTCGTGCTCGCGGTGGTCGTGCTGATGGGGACCGGGCTGGCCGGCCTGCTCCTGGCGCCGCGCGCGGGATGGGTCTGGGTCACCGTTTTCGGGGTCGCCACGGGCTCCGCGTTCCCGATCGCGCTCACGCTCCTCAACCTGCGGTCGGACACGCACGCGGTCACGGCACGGCTGTCGGGCATGGCCCAGTCCGGCGGGTATCTCCTCGCCGCGTGCGGGCCGGTGACCTTCGGGGTGCTGCACACCCTCAGCGGTGGCTGGAAGATGTCGATCTGGCTGCTGGTCCTGCTGCTGATACCCGAGCTCGGGTGCGGCCTGGTGGCGGCGCGGCCCGGCTTCGTGCGGCTGCGTACCCGGCGGCCCGCCGGTCGCCCCGGAGTCGGTGCGGGTGTGGGATGAGCTCCCCTCGCCCTGCTCTGCTCCGGTTCAGGGGTGCGTCTTCTCCGTGGCCGGTTTCGACCGGCGCGGCCGCTCGACCTCGTCGGGGAACACCCACTTCTTGAGCGCCCACCACCGGAAGACCATGGCCAGCAGGGTGCCCAGGATGATGCTGCTGACGAAGTCGGCCACCTCCTGCGTCAGCACGCTGACGGCGGGCGCCTGCAGGCCGAGCAGGTAGCGGGACACGTAGAGGGGCAGCGCGTTCACCCCGGCCGCCACCCCGCTGACCGCGAAGAACAACGCGGCCTCGTGACGGCGTTCCCGGCCGCCCCGGGACCGGAACGACCACTCGCGGTTCAGGACGTAGGAGAGGATGGTCGCGACCAAGGTGGCGATGATCAGCGCGGTCAGCGGCTTCGTGTGCAGGATGGTCAGCTTGAGGCTGTAGTTGACCACCACGGTGGCGACGAAGCAGACACCGCCGACCATCAAGAACTTCAACAAGGCGCGGTGCCGGATCAGCACGCTGCGGATCGGTCCCGGAAGGATTTTGAGCAGCTTCCCCACCAGCGCCATCGGGGTAGTCTAGACCACCTGGCCACCGCTGACGTGCCGGGTCGCACGGGCTCCCGGGGTGCGAATTCAGCGGTGCACTTTGGACCGCAGACCGTCGAGCAGCAGGCCGATGCCCGCCTCGAAGTCGCCGGATCCGCCGGGCTCCCAGTCGATTGCGCCCGCGCTGGCGGCCTGGAGCGCCGCCTGCTCCTCCGCCGTGTGGCCGAAGACGAGGTGCAGCAGGGCGCGGGTGCCGACCTCGACGAGGTCGCCGGGCAGGCCGGCGTCCCGCAGGGCGGCGCGCAGCTCGGTGGCCGGTGCGCTGGCGCCGAGGCCGAAGGTGTGGGCGGTGGCGACGACGTCCGCGCCGTCGCGGTAGGCCAGCATCGCGTCCCGCAGTTCGCCGCAGATCTCGGCCACCCGCCGGTCCCACGCCACGGCCCGGCGCTCGCGCTTGCCCCGGGCCAGGATCTCGTCGGCGAGCGCGGCCAGCAGGGTCTGCTTGTTGGGCACGTGGTGGTAGAGGGCGCTGGGCTGCAGACCGAGTTCGGCGGCCAGGCGGCGCATGGTGAGCGATTCCAGCCCGTACTCGTCGAGGACCGCGAGGGCGCGCTCCACGACATCGCGCCGGTGGTAGCGCACGCCGACTCCTCCCGTTGACCCGCCGAACGGGCTCAGTGTAGCGTCGGCGCCGCCAACCGAACACCGTTCAGGTTGTAGTCGAATCATCACACTGGGTCAGGAGTAGGAATGAGCTCCAGGTTCGAGCAGCTCGCCGACGCGGTCCTCGCCGGGACCGCCGCCACGCCCGGGGACGCCCTCGCCGTGCTGCGGGCGCCGGACACCGACGTGCTGGCCGTCGTCGCCGCGGCGGGCAGGCTGCGCCGTGCGTACTTCGGGAACACGGTGAAGGTGAACTACCTGGTGAACCTGAAATCCGGGCTGTGCCCGGAGAACTGCACCTACTGCTCGCAGGCGCTGGGCTCCGCGGCGCCCATCCTCAAGTACTCCTGGCTGTCCACGGAGGAGGCGGTGAAGCAGGCCGGCGCCGGCATCAGCGGCGGCGCCGCCCGGGTGTGCCTGGTCGCCTCGGGGCGCGGACCGTCCGATCGCGACATCGACCGGGTCGCCTCGATGGTCGGCGCGCTCAAGGAGGAGCACCCCGGCGTGGAGGTGTGCGCCTGCCTCGGCCTGCTCGCCGACGGGCAGGCCGAGCGGCTGAGGACCGCCGGGGTGGACGCCTACAACCACAACATCAACACCGCCGAGAGCAACCACCACACCATCGTCCAGACCCACACCTACGCCGACCGGGTGGACACCGTCGAGAAGGCGAAACACGGCGGGCTCTCCCCGTGCTCGGGTCTCATCGCCGGTCTCGGCGAAACCGACGAGCAGCTCGTCGAGGGGTTGTTCGCGCTGAAGGACCTGGACGCGGACTCGATCCCGGTGAACTTCCTGATGCCCTTCGACGGCACCCCGCTCGAGCACACCTGGGAGCTCACTCCGCTGCGCTGCCTGAAGATCCTCGCGATGGCGCGGTTCGTGTGCCCGGACAAGGAGATCCGGATGGCCGGCGGCCGCGAGATGCACCTGCGGTCGCTGCAGCCGATGGCGCTGCACGTGGCCAATTCGCTCTTCCTCGGCGACTACCTCACCTCCGAGGGCCAGGCCGCCGAGGCCGACCTGGAGATGATCCGCGACAACGGTTTCGTCGTGCTGGGCTCGGACGCGGACCGGGCGCGCACCGAGCCCGCCGATCCGCGGATCCGGCGCCGCGGAGCCGGCACCGGTCTGGTCCCCAATGCCTGAGCCGAGGTCGCCCGAGCAGCTCCTCGCCTTCGATCGCGCGCACCTGTGGCACCCGTACACGTCGATGACCGATCCGGCGCCGGCCCGGCTGGTGACCGGCGCCGCCGGGAGCCGGATCACCCTCGACGGCGTCGGCGACGTGGTCGACGGGATGGCGTCGTGGTGGTCGGCCATCCACGGCTACCGGCACCCGGCGCTCGACGACGCGGTGCGCCGCCAGCTCGGGCAGATGGCGCACGTGATGTTCGGCGGCCTCACCCACGAGCCCGCCGTCGAGCTGGCGTCCCGGCTGGTCGGCCTGATGCCCGCCGGGCTGGAGCACGTGTTCCTCGCCGACTCCGGATCGGTCGGCGTCGAGGTGGCGATGAAGATGGCGCTGCAATACCAGCGCGGCACCGGCCACCCGGAACGGACCCGCTTCCTCACCGTCCGCGGCGGTTACCACGGCGACACCTTCGACTGCATGAGCGTGTGCGACCCCCACGGCGGGATGCACACGATGTGGTCGGAAATCCTGCCGCAGCAGGTGTTCGGGGAGCGCCCGCCCCGGCACGACGAGGACGTCGACGCGTGGGCCGCGGGTTTCCGCGCGCTCGCGGCGCAGCACGCCACCGGTCTCGCCGGGCTCATCGTGGAACCCCTGCTGCAGGGCGCCGGCGGCATGCACCCGTACCCCGCGCGGTGCCTGCCGGTGTTCCGCGAGGTCGCCGACGAGCACGGCCTGGTGCTGATCTTCGACGAGATCGCCACCGGTTTCGGCCGCACCGGCACCTTGTTCGCCGCCGAGGCCGGGAACGTCGTGCCGGACGTGCTGTGCGTCGGCAAGGCCCTCACCGGCGGCTACCTGTCGCTGGCCGCGACGGTGTGCACCCGCGAGGTCGCTCGTGGACTGTCCGCGAGCGACTCCGGCGTCCTCATGCACGGCCCGACGTTCATGGGCAACCCGCTGGCCTGCGCGGTCGCCTCGGCCAGTCTGGACCTGCTGTCCACAGGGGACTGGGCGGGCGATGTGCGCCGGATCAACGCGGGTTTGCAGGCGCTGTCCGCGATCGACGCCGCCGACGTGCGCGTCCTCGGCGCGGTCGGGGTGGTCCAGCTCGACCACCAGGTCGACGTCGTGAAGGCGACCGAGGCGGCGCTGGCCGAAGGCGTCTGGATCCGGCCGTTCCGCGACCTGATCTACACCATGCCGCCCTACGTGTGCACCGACGACGACATCGCCCGGATCTGCGCCGGGATCGCGGCCGCGGCGGCGGTCGCATGAGCACCTGGGCGGACTGGCTCGCCGCGCAGCGCACGGCGCGGGAGGCCGCCGGCCTGCAGCGCGTGCTCCGGCCGCGGGCAGCCGACGACGACCTCATCGACCTGGCGAACAACGACTACCTGGGGTTGGGCGGCCATCCCGCCGTCCGCCGGTCGGCGGCCGATGCCGCACTCCGGTGGGGTGCCGGTGCGGGTGCCTCCCGTCTGGTGACCGGCACGACCACGCTGCACGCCGAGCTGGAGCGCGAACTGGCGGGGTTCACCGGCCGCGAGGCGGCGCTGGTGTTCTCGACCGGCTACCACGCCAACCTCTCCGCGGTGACCGCGCTCGCCGACCGGGACACCCTGATCGTCTCGGACGCCCACGTCCACGCGTCCCTGATCGACGCCGCCCGGCTGTCCCGCGCGGCGATCCGCGTGGTGGCCCACAACGACGTCGCCGCGGTCCGGGCGGAACTCGCCGCGGCCGGCGGCCGGCGGGCGCTCGTGCTGACCGAGTCGGTCTTCTCGGTTCTCGGCGACACCGCGCCGCTGGTGGAGCTCACCGAGGTGTGCGCCGCCCGCGACGCCCTCCTCGTCGTCGACGAGGCGCACGGGCTCGGCGTGCTCGGCGACGGCGGCCGGGGCGTGCTGCACCGCCTGGGCCTCCACGACCATCCGCACGTGGTCATGACCGCCACACTGTCCAAATCGCTCGGTGCCATGGGCGGCGCGGTCCTCGGTTCCGCCGCGCTGGTCGACCACCTCGTCAACCGGGCACGCCCGTTCATCTTCGACACCGCACTGGCGCCGGCCGCCGCGGCGGGAGCGCTGGCGGCGCTGCGCGTCCTGCGCGGCGCGCCCGACCTGCCGGCCCGCATCCACGAGCGTGGTGCCGAGCTGGCCGGCCGTCTCGGGGTGCCCCGCTCGGCGGGCGCGGTGCTGTCGGTGCCGATGCCGTCGCCGCGGCGGGCGGTCGCCGCCCAGGCGGAGGCTCTTGCGGCGGGCGTGCGGGTCGGTTGTTTCCGGCCGCCGTCGGTACCCGACGGCATCTCCCGGCTGCGGATCACCACCCACGTCGGACTCGACGAGGCGCGCTGGGCGCGCGCCATCGAGGTCCTGGCCCGGGTGATCGCGGATCGCGCGGAACCGGCGCCGTGGGGCGCACGGGGTGGCCAAATAACCGGCTACCAACAGTAGTTGTGTGCGCCTGAGCAACGGGAGCCGTCCGGCACCTCGACAGCCCCGAACGGGGGGCCGGGAACGCCGGGAATGCCGTGGAGTGGCGTGTAACGCCGCTCCGAATACCACCGACTCCAGGGCAGACGTAGCCCCAGACGGGGTGCGCCGAGCAAGAGGCACGGTTACTGACCGTAATCGTCGGCGTGGTCGGGGCGCCGGCACCAGCCGGACGTCGCGGGAGGTCGGATGGAAGAGCCGGTGCGGAAGCCCACGCCGCTGGGGGAAGCGCTCGTGGGCTCCGAGACGCCAGCGCCCGCCCGGCTGCACGCTGTCGGCCCCGCGGACAAGGCCACCCCGCGCGCCGCGGCCCAGCCCTGGGAGATCCGGTACCGCGCCGCCGTCATCGCCGGTGACGTGGTCGTCACCCTGGTGGTCGTCGTCGCCGGTGCCCTGCTCATCCTGGACCTCACCGGGCGCCCCTACTTCCTGCACGCCACCGGCACCGCCGGCGCGATCCTGTGCGCGCTGCCGCTCAACCGCGCGTGGAGTCAGCACGTGCTCGGCGAGGGCACCGAGGAGTTCCGCCGCCTGGGCCGCAGCCTGCTGGTCGCCGGGGTGGTCGTCGCGCTGGCCGGTCTGCTGTTCGGCGCCCTGGACGTGCAGCCGTGGGTCTTCTACGCGGTGCCGGCCGTCGCCGTGCTCGCGTTCCCGCTGCGGTACGGGCTGCGGCAGGTGCTGCACCGCGCCCGCCGCGCGGGGGAGTGCATGCACCCGGTGGTGGCGGCCGGTTCCCCGGAGACGCTGCGGGACCTCATCGACCGGACCCGCAGCGAGACCCACGTCGGCTGGCAGGTGTCGGCGGTGTGCACCGCGACCGGGCAGGGCGAGCACGGCACCGGGGAGATCGGCGGCATCGCCGTGGCGGGCCGGCTCGACGACCTCGCCGACCAGGTACGCCGCGGCGGGTACCGCGTCGTGGCGGTCACCTCCGATCCGCAGTGGACACCGCAGCGCCTCCAGCAACTGGCCTGGGACCTCGAGGGCACCGGCGCGGAGCTGGTCGTGGCGCCGGTGCTGATGGAGATCGCCGGCCCGCGGCTCAACGTCTCGGGTGTGCTGGGCATGCCGCTGCTGCGGGTGTCCGCGCCGACGTTCACCGGCGGGCGGCGCGTGGTGAAGGACGTGGCCGACCGGCTGGGCGCCGCGGCGCTGATCCTCCTCACCGGGCCGCTGCTGCTCGGCATCGCGGCGCTGATCAAGCTCAACGACCGCGGACCGGTGTTCTACCGGCAGCTGCGCGTGGGCCGCGACGGCCGCACCTTCACGATGATCAAGTTCCGCACCATGGTCCTGGACGCCGACCGGCTGCGCAGCGGGCTGCTGGCCGACAACGAGGGTTCCGGACCGCTGTTCAAGCTGCGCCGCGACCCGCGGGTCACCCGGGTCGGTGCGGTGCTGCGCCGGTACTCGCTCGACGAGCTGCCGCAGCTGTTCAACGTCCTGGGCGGCACCATGTCGCTCGTCGGGCCGCGCCCGCCGCTGCCGGCCGAGACCGCGAACTACGAGCGCGCCGCGCGCCGCAAACTGCTCGTCAAACCCGGCATGACGGGCCTGTGGCAGGTCAGCGGCCGCAGCGACCTGTCGTGGGAGGAAAGTGTCCGGCTCGACCTGCGGTACGTGGAGGACTGGTCGCTGGCCCTGGACTTGGCGATCCTGTGGAAGACCCTGCGAGCCGTCGCCGGAGGCCGCGGCGCCTACTGACCGCGGTTCTGGCACGCTTCGGGAGGTGCAGGCAGTTTCCTTCCCCGATCTCCGTTCGGTCGCGCTGCTCGGCGCCCACTGCGACGATGTCGCCATCGGCGCCGGCGGCTCCTTGCTCACCCTGTGCGCGCACCGCCCCGGCCTCGAGGTGCACGCCCTGGTCCTGTCCGGCGGCGGCACCGCCCGCGCCGCCGAGGAACACGCGGCGCTGACCGAGTTCTGCGCCCCGGCCCGCGTCACGCTGACCGTCCTGGACCTGCCGGACGGCCGGATGCCCGCGCACTGGGACGCGGTCAAGGACGCGGTCACCGCGCTGCGCGGCCGCGTCACGCCGGACCTGGTGTTCGCGCCGCAGCCCGGCGACCGGCACCAGGACCACCGGCTGCTCGCCGAGATCGTGCCCACCGTGTTCCGCGACCAGCCGGTGCTCGGCTACGAGATCCTCAAGTGGGACGGCGACCTCGGCCGGCCGTCGGTGTACCAGCCGCTGACCGACGAGGTCGCCGAGGCGAAGGCCGACCTGCTGGCCAAGCACTACCCGTCGCAGCACGGCCGGGACTGGTACACCCGCGACGCGTTCCTCGGCCTGGCCCGGCTGCGCGGGGTGCAGCAGCACACCCGCTACGCGGAGGCGTTCTACGTGGACAAACTGGCGCTGGCGCTGGGGACGGGGGAGCGGTGACGACCTGCCGTGCATGCGGTGCGACCGACGGGGAGATCGTGCTCGACCTGGGCGAGCAGCCCCCGTGCGACCTGTTCCCGCCGGCCGCCGACCCGGGTCCGGACCCGGTGTGGCCGCTGCGGATGTGGATGTGCGCGCGGTGTGCGCTGGCCCAGCTCGTGGAGGATCCCGGTACCGCGGAGGAGCCGGCCGGTGTGGAACCGAAAGCGCTGACCGACCAGGCCGCCGACGCGGTCGGACGGCTGGTGCGCGCCGGGATCGCGCGTCCCGGGGCGACCGTCGCCGAGTTCGGCAGCCCGCACGGCGGCTCGTGGCTGCCGTTGCTGCGGGATGCCGGGATGCGCGAGACGGCCGGGGACGAGCCCGCGGACGTCGTGGTGGACTCCTTCGGGCTGATGCACGAACCGGACCAGCGGGCGGCGATGGCGCGCCGCGCGGCCCGGCTCGCGCCCGGCGGCGCCCTGCTGATGCAGTTCCACTCGCTGGCCGCGATCGTGGCGGGGGGACAGTGGAACGCCTTGCGGCACGGGCACTTCGCCTACTACTCGGCACCCGCGGCGATCACGCTCGCCGCCTCGGCCGGACTGCACCCCGGCCGGAGCTGGGCCTTCGACCTCTACGGCGGCACGGTCCTGCTGGAACTGCGCCGCGACGCGGAGCCGGACGAGACGACCACCGCACTGGTCGCGGCCGAGCGGGCTGCGGGGGTCACGCAGATCCCGGTCGTCGCCGGGCTGGGCCGGGCGGTGGACGCGGGCTGCGACCGGGTGGTGACGCGGCTGCGGGAGCTCGCGGGGCGCCGGGTCGTCGGTTACGGTGCCGCGTCCCGCGCGGTGGTACTGCTGCGGCGTGCCCGGATCGATGTCGATCTGCTGCCGGAGATCGCGGACGTGTCCCCGGCGAAGCAGGGCCGGCGAATGCCCGGCACCCGGATTCCGGTGGTCTCGACCGACGCCCTCACCCACCCGATCCCGCAGGCCGTCCTGCTGTTCGTCCCTGATCTCGAGCCCGAGGTGCGCGCGGCCTTCCCGCAGCTCGACGGGGACCACTGCGAGTGGATTCCCGGCTGAGCCGCGCGGGGGTGAAATGATCGAATAGAGCAATTCATCTGATGTTGGTTAATCACTGTCCGGCGGGGAATTACAGAGAGTGTGCTGATTCACTCGATCGGCGGCAACCGACCACCCGGTTACTCGTAACGCCTCCCCCCGTGATCCCTATAGTCACGTTGGTGAAGCCCCGCTCCAGGACGGGGTGACGTGACCACACGGGAGTAGCCGACACATGCCAGCCGAGCCGCTGTCCTGCCGCCTGTGCGGTGCGCCTGGCCTGTGCAGTGTTGTCGATCTCGGCGCGAGCCCGCCGTGCGAGTCGTTCCTCGCCCCCCAGGATCTCGACGCGCCCGAACCGGCCTATCCGCTGCACCTGCGGATTTGCCCGGCGTGCCTGCTGGTCCAGCTGCCGCCCCTGATCGATCCCGTGGAAACGTTTACCGAATACGCCTATTTTTCGTCCTTTTCCCACTCCTGGCTGGCGCACGCGGCCGAATTCGTCGGCACTGCCGCCGCCCGGCTCGGTCTGGGCCCGGACTCGTTCGTCGTCGAGGTCGCCAGCAACGACGGCTACCTGCTGCGCAACGTCGTCGCCCGCGGCGTGCGCTGCCTGGGGATCGAACCGTCGGTGAACGTGGGTGAGGCGGCGCGCGCGGCCGGGGTGCCGACGCTGACCGCCTTCCTGTCCGCGGAGACCGGCGCTGCGGTCCGTGCCGAGCACGGGCCCGCGGACCTGGTGGTGGCGAACAACGTCTACGCGCACATCCCGGACATCCTCGGGTTCACCCAGGGGCTGCGCGCCCTGGTGGCCGACGACGGCTGGGTCTCCATCGAGGTGCAGCACCTGCTCCGCCTCGTCGAGCTGACGCAGTACGACACGATCTACCACGAGCACTTCCAGTACTACACGCTCGCCACGGCGCAACGGGCCCTGGCGACGGCCGGGCTGGCCGTGACCGATGTCGAGCTGCTGGACACCCACGGCGGTTCGCTGCGCGTGTGGGCCCGCCCGGCGGAGGCCGCCGGCGAACCGGGTCCGCGGGTGGCCGAGGTGCTGGCCCGGGAGCGCGCCGCCGGGCTGCACGACCTGTCCGGTTACCACGGTTTCGCGCACCGCGTCGGCGAGATCCGCCTGGCCCTGCTGGAGTTCCTGATCGGCGCGAAGCGCCGCGGCGAACGGGTGGTCGGCTACGGTGCGCCCGGCAAGGGCAACACCCTGCTCAACCACTGCGGGATACGGCCGGACCTGCTCGAGTACACGGTGGACCGCAACCCGTACAAGCATGGCCGGTTCACCCCGGGCACCCGCATCCCCATCCTGGAGCCGGAGCGGATCGCCGCCGATCGCCCGGACTACGTGCTCGTGCTGCCCTGGAACCTGCGGGCCGAGCTGACCGAGCAGCTGCGGTACGTGGCCGAGTGGGGCGGCCGCCTCGTCTTCGCGATCCCCGAGCTGGAGATCGTCTCCCTGGAACTCCCCGTGCCGCTGGCTGTCGAGGTGAACTGAATGAAGGTGGTGCTGTTCTGCGGTGGCTACGGCATGCGCATGCGCAACGGGCCCGCGGACGACGTCCCGAAGCCGATGCAGCTGGTCGGCCCGCGGCCGCTGCTGTGGCACGTGATGCGCTACTACGCGCACTTCGGGCACACCGAGTTCATCCTGTGCCTGGGCTACGGCGCCCGGCACATCAAGGACTTCTTCCTCACCTACACCGAGACCGCGTCCAACGACTTCGTGCTGCGCGACGGGCGGGTGGAGCTGCTGTCCACCGACATCAGCGACTGGTCGATCACCTTCGTGCACACCGGCATCGAGTCGCCGATCGGTGAGCGGCTGCGCCGGGTCCGGGAGCACGTCGCGGGCGAGGAGATGTTCCTCGCGAACTACGCCGACGTGCTCACCGACGCCCCGCTCGACGTGATGGTCGCCAACCTGGCGGAGTCCGATGCGGGCGCGTCGATGATGGTGGTGCCGCCGCAGTCGTCGTTCCACTGCGTGGAGTTCCGCGACGGCTCCAACCGGGTCGCCGGGATCAGCTCGGCGAGCCGGCTGCCGCTGTGGGAGAACGCCGGCTACTTCGTGCTGCGGCAGGAGATCTTCGACCACATCCCGGAAAACGGCGACCTGGTCGAGGACGGCTGCGCGGCACTGGCCGAAAAGGACCGGCTCATCGCCTACCCCTACCGCGGGTTCTGGCAGCCGGCCGACACGTTCAAGGAACGGGCCGCGCTCGACGCGGCCTACGAAAGCGGCGCGCGGCCCTGGATGCTGTGGGAGCAGCCGTCCGCGATCCCGGCGGGGGTGCGGTGATGCGCGTCCTGCTGACCGGGCACCAGGGATACCTGGGATCGGTGATGGCGCCGGTCCTGCGCGCGGCCGGCCACGAGGTGCTCGGCCTCGACTCCGGCCTGTTCGCCGCGTGCGTGCTCGGTCCGCCGCCCGACGACCCGCCGGGCGAGCCGGTCGACCTGCGGGACGTCCCCGCCGCCCGGCTGTCCGGGGTGGACGCGGTGATCCACCTGGCGGCGCTGTCCAACGACCCGCTCGGCGCGCTAGCGCCGGAACTGACCTACGAGATCAACCACACGGCGTCGGTGCAGCTGGCGAAACTCGCCAAGGACGCCGGTGTGCGCCGGTTCCTCTACGCCTCGACCTGCTCGGTCTACGGCGCGGCGGGGGACGACCTGGTGACCGAGGACGCGCCGCTGCGCCCGGTCACCCCGTACGCGGAGTCGAAGGTGCGGGTCGAGGACGACCTGCACGACCTGGCCGACTCCGGGTTCAGCCCGGTGTACCTGCGCAACGCGACGGCCTTCGGGTTCTCGCCGCGGCTGCGCGCCGACATCGTGCTGAACAACCTGGTGGGCCACGCCGTGCTCACCGGGCAGGTGCGGGTGCTCTCCGACGGCACGCCCTGGCGGCCGCTGGTGCACGCGCACGACATCGCCACCGCCTTCGCGGCGGCGCTCACCGCCCCCACCGAGGCGGTGCACGACCGGGCGTTCAACGTGGGCACCGAGGTCAACAACCTGACGGTGCGCCAGATCGCCGAGTCCGTGGTCAGCGCGGTGCCGGGCTCGCAGCTGCTGATCACCGGCGAGGCCGGTCCCGACCCGCGCTCCTACCGGGTGGACTTCTCCCGGATCCGGCAGGCGCTCCCCGGATACCGGGCGGAGTGGACGGTGGACGCCGGCGCGCGTGAACTGGCCGGGCACTACACCCGCCACGGCCTCACCCGGGACGCCTTCGCGCAGCGCTACACCCGGCTGGCGTGGCTGAAGGCCGAACAGGCCCGCGGCGCACTGGCCGCCGACCTGCGAAGACAACCGACCTGACCGCAGGGCCCCGCACGGCACCCGTTTCGAGCAAGCCCCGCCCTCCCCGACCCGCACACCCCCGCAACCGGTGTGCCCGCCAGCAAGGACAGCACGGCGTTGACGATCATGGATTCGCACAGTCCCGTCGCCGATTACGAGAACCTCGGCGACGCGTTCGCCTTCGCCGCCGCGCGCCCGCCCCGCCGCGGTCCCGACCCGCGTGTCACGATCGTGGTGCCGGCGAAGAACGAGGCGGCGAACCTGCGCGAGGTCCTGCCCGAGCTGCCGCCCGTGCACGAGGTGCTGGTCGTCGACGCCGACACCGGGGACGGCACCCCGCAGGTGGCGCGGGAGGTACGCCCGGGCGTCCGGGTGATCAAGCAGACCCGCCGCGGCAAGGGCAATGCGCTGGCCTGTGGTTTTCTCGCCGCGTCCGGCGACGTGATCGTGATGTTCGACGCCGACGGCTCGGCCGACCCGGCGGAGATCCCGCGGTTCGTGGAGGCGCTCACCGGCGGTGCCGACTTCGCCAAGGGCACCCGCTTCGCCCCAGGTGGCGGCAGCCACGACATCACCCACCTCCGTGCCGCGGGGAACGCCGGGCTCAACCGCCTGTCCAACACGCTGTTCAGCGCCGGGTTCACCGATCTCTGTTACGGCTACAACGCGTTCTGGCGCGATCTGGTTGCCTCGCTGAACCTGCCGCCGGTGTTCGCGCCTGCCGGTGAGGAGATGCTGTGGGGGGACGGCTTCGAGATCGAGACCGTCATCAACTGCCGGATGGCCGCGCTGGGCCTGTGGATCACCGAGGTGCCCAGCGTCGAGCGGCGCCGCCTGCACGGCGAGACCAACCTGCGTACCTTCGCCGACGGCGGCCGGGTGCTGCGCACCCTGATGGCCGAGTGGCAGCGGGTCGGCCGGCAGCGCCGCCGCCGCCGGTTCGGCCTGTTCAGCCCCGAGCCGGTCGCGGGCATCGCGGCCCCGCTCGCGCTGGAAACGGGGGCGCCGGAAGCATGACCTCGTTCGACACCAGCGTGGTGATCTGCGCCTACACCGAGGGCCGCTGGGCGGATCTGGCGGCGGCGGTCGCCTCGGCCCGCGACCAGTCGGTGCCGCCCCGCGAGATCATCGTGGTCATCGATCACAACCCGGAACTGGAGCGGCGGGCCGCCGCCGAGTTCGTCGGGGTCACGGTGGTGCCCAGCACCGGACGGCGGGGCCTGTCCGGCGCCCGCAACACCGCCGTGGCGCTCGCCAAGGGCGAGATCATCGCGTTCCTCGACGACGACGCCGAGGCCGCACCGGACTGGCTGGAACAGCTGCTGGCCGGCTACCGCGACCGGGACGTACTGGCCGTCGGCGGGGCGGCCCGGCCACGCTGGCCCGGTGGGCGGCGGCCGGCGAAACTGCCCGCCGGGCGCGGGTCGGTCACCGGTGAGCTGGACTGGGTGGTCGGCTGCACCTACACCGGTCAGCCCACCGCGGAGGAACCGGTGCGGAACCTGATGGGCTGCAACATGTCCTTCCGCCGCGAGGCGTTCACGCTCGCCGGCCCGTTCGCCGAGGACCTGGGCCGCATCGGGCGCACCCCGCTGGGCTGCGAGGAGACCGAGCTGTGCATCCGGCTGCGCCAGGCGCATCCCGGCGCGCGGATCGTGTTCCGGCCGCAGGCCGTGGTGCGCCACCGCGTCACCCCGGACCGCACCACCTGGGCCTACCTGCGCCACCGGGGCTGGGGCGAGGGACTGTCCAAGGCGTACGTCTCGCGGCTGGTCGGCAGCGAGGCCGCGCTGGCCACCGAGCGGGACTACCTGAGCCGGATCATTCCCGCGGCCGTGGTCCGCGAGCTCGGTTGGCTCGCCCTCGGCCGGACGGCCGGCGCCTCCGGCGTGCTCGGGCTGGTGACCGTGGTGTCCGCGACCGCGGCCGGCTACCTGCGTGGCAAGGTCCAGGTCCGCCCGCCCCGGCCGCGCCCCGTGCCGTCGCTGGTGCACGGCCCGATCCACATCGCCACGGTCGACGCGCGCACCGCACCCGAGGAACTGCCCGTGCCGGAGCGGCCGGTGGGCCGGTACCGGGCCGCGCAGGTGCTCGTCCGCGACGGCGACCGCACCGTGGACGTGCTGCTGCTGCCGGTCGAGCGGGGCGTCGTTCGGCTGCCGAAACCGGCCACCGCGCCCGCCCCGCGGCGGCGCCCGGAGGTCACCCGGCCGCCGGTCAGCGTGGTCATCCCGACGGCCTACCGCAAGCGGCAGGCCGTCGTCAGCGCCCGGGCGGCGCTCCAGGCCGGCTATCCGGACCTCGAGGTGATCGTCGTGGACAACCTGCCGCGGCTGCCCGGTGGCGACGACGGGCTGCGTGGCGAGGTGGAGGCGCTGGGCGCCCGCTACGTGGTCGAGCCGCGCCAGGGCGTCAGCGTCGCGCGCAACACCGGCGCCCGCCTCGCCCGCCACGACCTGATCGCGTTCGTCGACGAGAACATCACCGTGGAGCCCGGCTGGTTCGACGCGGTCACCGAGGAGTTCGCCGCCGACCCGTCGGTGGGCTGCGTGACCTCGCTGGTGCTGCCGGCCAGCCTGGAGACCGACGCGGAGGTCCTGTTCGAACGGCTCAAGGGCTACAGCAACGCGGTGCGGTGGCAGCGCATCGACCGTGACACCGCCCGCGAGGACCCGCTCTACCCGCTGTCCATGGCGCGTTACGGCCCGGGCAGCTGCGCGACCTGGCGGCGCGAGGTGTTCGAGGAGCTCGGCGGGTTCGACCCGCTGCTCGGCGCGGGCACGCCGACGATGGCGGGGGAGGACCTGGACCTGTTCGTGCGGCTGGCCCAGGCCGGCGGTGCGGTGGTGCACACCCCGCACGCCGTGGCCCGGCACATCCACCGCGCGGACTGGCTGGAGCTGCGCGAGCGGATGCGCGGCTACGGCGTCGGCCTGGCCGCGATGCTGATGCTGTCCGTGCGGCGCCGCCCGGTCACCGCGTTCTCGATCCTGCGCCGGGTACCGCGCGGCGTGGCGCGGCTCGCGGCCCGCACCCCCGAACTCCCGCTGTCCGACCGGGCCGCCCGGTCCCGGTTGCGCCAGCTGCGCCGCGACGAACGCCTCGGTCTGCTCGGCGGTGCCGGTGCGCTGGTGCGGGCCCGGCGCGTGGGCGGAACCGGCCGCCCCTGATGATGGCGGGCGACGGGCAGGAAGGGCACGTGTGGTCGAGCAGCAGCTGAGGATCCGGCGGTACACCGCCTACGGGCTGCTTGCCGTCTGCCTCGTCACGATCGTCCTGGTCTGGTCCGGTTCCGGTGTTGTGCTGCGGCCACCGGCGGTCCTGTTGTTCGTCCTCACCGCGCCCGGCTGGGCGCTGATTTCCTACGTCAACGTGCGGCACCTGTCGGTCACCTGGATCAGCGCGGTCGGCATCTCGCTGGCGATCGCGCTGATCGTGGCGCAGGTCCTGGTGCTCACGCACACCTGGCACCCGGAGGCGGCGGTGGTGGTGCTCGCGGCCATCACGACGATCCCGCTGGTGCACCACGTCCTGCGCAGCCGCCCGGGCGGGGCCCGATGACGGTCGGCAGGGAGACGGCCCCGGGGAAGGGCATGGTGGCCGACGGCCTGGCGCTGTCGGCCTCGGCCGCGATCACCGCCCTCGCCGGGATGATCGGCTGGGTGCTGGCCGCGCGGCTGCTGCCCGCCGCGGAGGTGGGCGACACCTCGGCGTTCGTGTCCGGGTTCCTGCTGGTGGCCGGCATCGCCGAACTCGGACTCGGCCCGGCGATCCTGCGCTGGCTGCCGCGCGCCGGGGCGCACCGGCCGCGGCTGCTGTTGCGGACCTACCTGTCCGTGCTGGCCGGTGGCGTGGTGGGTTCGCTCGTGTTCGTCCTCGTGCCGGCCGGGGCGGAGGTCGTGGACCGGGTCCCCGCCGGCGCCGCCTGGTTCCTGGTTGCCGGGATCGGCTGGACCCTGTTCCAGTTCCAGGACGCGGTGCTCACCGCGCTCGGCCTGGCCCGCTGGGTCCCGGTGGAGAACAGCGCGTTCAGCGTGGCGCGGCTGGGCCTGCTGGCCGGGCTGGGCGCGGTCGCCGGCGCGCTCGGGCTGGTGTTGTCGTGGGCCGTGCCGACGCTGATCGGCGTCGTGGTCGTGACGGTTCTCGTCGCCCGGTCGGTGCGCCGCACCTCCCCGGGCCTCGCGCCGGGCGTGCTGCCGGACCGGCGCGAGGTGCTGCGGCTGCTCGCGCCGTCCTACCCGGCCATGGTGTGCGTGGTCGTGCTCTACAACCTGGTGCCGCTGATCGTGCTGCACCGCTTCGGCGCCGAGGCCAACGCCGTCTTCTTCGTGGTCTGGACCGCGATCAACGCGCTCGACGTGGCGGCGACCGCGTTCGTCAACCCGCTCGTGGTGCGGCTGTCCGCCGAACCCGGGCACGCCCGCTCGCTGGTCACCGGCGCGGGCAAGCGCCTCGCGCTCGTCTTCGTGCCCCTGCTCGCCGTCGGTGCGCTGCTGGCGTGGGTGATGCTCGCGATCTTCGGCCCGGAGTACACCGCCGGCGCCGGCCTGCTGCGCGTGCTGCTCGCGGCCCAGGTGCCGCGCCTGGTCGTGGTGCTGGGGGTGGCGGTGCACCTGGCCGCCGGCCGCGGCGCGGGGGTGGCGCTGCTGCAGGCCGTCACCGCCGCTTCCGCCGTGCTGCTCGCGCTGCTGGTGCCGGCCGAATCCGGGTTCGGCGTCGGCATGCTCGTCGTCCAGGCGGTGATCGCCGCGGCGGTGCTGGTGGACCTGCGGCGCCGGCTGTCCGGGGTGCGCCCGTGACCGAACCGCCCACCCGGTCCCTGCGCCCGGACCGGCCGCTGCGCCCGTCGCCCTGGCCGCGTGAACCGCTGCGCTTCCCGCAGCCGCCGCCGGGCACCCCGACCCGCTACATCCCCGCCTCCGGCCGCCTCGCGCCGGCGAAACCGCCGGAGTCCCCGGAGTCGCGGGAGTCACCGGAGTCACCGTCCCGCGCGGGCGGCTCGCGTCCCCGGCGGGGTGCCGGGGCGGGGCGGCCCGGGTTCCTCGCCGACCCGTTCTTCGGCCCCGGCCTCGCCGCGGTCGCGGTGGTGCTGTGGATCGTCGGGCTGCACCCGGTCCCGCCCGAGGCGATCGGCGGGCTCGGGCTCGTCGCCGAGCTGTCGGTGCCGACGTTGCTGTCCTATCCGCTGCTGGTCGCGGCGGTGGTGCTGGAACTGCTGCGCTACCGGCCGCGCACCTGGCTGCTCTCGCTCTACACGCTCGTGGGCGTGCTCGGCGTCTACGGGCTGCAACCCGCGGTCGAGGAGGTCGCGCGGCTGCCGGTGGCGTGGCTGCACGCCGGGTTCGCCGATTACATCGCCACCCACGGCGACATCCTGCACGACTACGACGCCCGGTTCTCGTGGGCCGGGTTCTTCTCCCTGGTCGCGATGATCACGCGCGCGGCCGGGATGCCGGACGCGGTCCCGTTCCTGAACTGGGCCCCGGTCGTGCTGTCCGGCCTGGCGGTGCTCGGGGTGCGCGCGCTGGCCGTGTCCGCGCTGGGCAACCGGCGCGCGGCGTGGCTCGCGCCGTGGCTCTACCTGGTCGCGAACTGGACCGAACAGGACTACTTCTCCCCGCAGGGCACCGCGATGGTGCTGCTGCTCGCCGCGCTGGCGCTGACCTTCCGGCACCTGGTGCGGCCGCGGCTGACCGAACCGGTCAAGGCACGCCTGCGCGCCCGGCTCGCGCCGCGCTCGAGCCCGAAGGCGCGGCTGGTCGCGCAGGGCGCGGTGGTCCTGATCGGGCTGGCGCTGGCCCCCACGCACCAGCTCACGCCGTTCGTGCTCGGCGTGCTGCTGCTGCTCCTGCTGGTGTTCGGGCGGCTGTGGCCGGCGTGGGTGCCGTTCGTCATCCTCGGCGGCGCGGTGGTGTGGTTCTCGCTGGGCGCCTCGGAGTTCTGGAGCGGGCAGCTGGTCCAGATGATCCTCAGCCCGCTCGGCGACGTCGGGTCCTCGGTGGACCAGGGGATCGTGGCCCGGTTCGCCGGCAGCCCGGGGCGGCTCGTGGTGCTGACGGTGCGCATCGGCATCACCCTGTGCGTCGCCGGGCTGTCCGCCTACGGGATCTGGCTCATGCGCCGCGACAACCTCAAGTCCTGGCTGCTGCCGGCGCTGAGCATCGCGCCGTTCGGGCTCGCCGTCGCCCAGCCCTACGGCGGCGAGGTCTTCATGCGCTGCTTCCTGTTCTCGCTGCCGGTCATGGCGCTGCCCGCCTCGCTCGCGCTGGAGAAGGCCGTCACCGCGGCGCGGCGGCTGCGCTGGCGCAACCGGCCCGCCCGCACCGTGCTGACCGCGGCGGTGCCGTGGGTCGTGCTCACCGGGCTGCTCGCCGCGACCGTCACCGCCCGCGGGGGCAACGACGCCTACGTCAGTTTCCACGACAGCGACATCGCCGCGGCGAGCTGGGCGGTGCAGCAGGCGCAGCCCGGGCAGCGGGTCGATTCGCTGGTCAACTCGGTGCCGTTGCAGTTCGCCCGGGTGGGCGAGGTGTCGCAGTACGAGGTCGACGGCTACTGCGAGGGTGCGATGGCCGACGTACCCGCACTGGTCGCGTGCCTGCGCGGCAAGGGCCCGGACTATCTTGTCCTCACCGAGCCGCAGTGGGCCTACCTGAAGATCTTCGACCAGGTCCCCGACACCTTCGGCGCCGACCTCGTCCGCGAGCTCGAGGCGACCGGGGTGTACCACCTGGTGTTCGACGATCGCGGGTCGCTGGTGCTCGGCCGGACGACGCCCGCCGACAGGTTCGTGCAGGGCAGTGGCGGAGGGAACACGTGAGCGAGACCCGGACCCTGGGACGCCGGCTGCGCGATCAGGTCCACATCGAGCTGTGGGCGACGACGGTCGGCGCGTTCGTCAACGGGGTGCTCGGCAGCGCGCTGATGCCGCGACCGCTGCGGCTGCTCGGCTATCGCGCGCTCGGCGCCCGCGTGCGCTCCGGCAACATCTTCCCCGGGCTGCGCATCTACGGCGCGCTGCGCAACGTCGAGATCGGCCGCCGCACGTTCCTCAACGCCGAGTGCTACCTGGAGGCCCTCGGCCCGATCACCATCGGCGAGGCGTGCCAGTTCGGCCCGCAGGTCATGATCGTCACCTCGCACCACCGGACCCTGCCCGACGGCCGCGTGTCCCGCGTCGCGGAGGCCAGGCCGGTGGTGATCGGCGACCGGGTGTGGGTCGGCGCGCGTGCCCAGATCCTGCCCGGGGTGCGCATCGCCGACGACTCGGTGATCGCCGCCGGTGCGGTCGTGGCCCGCGACTGCCCGGTGCCCGGGGTCTACGCCGGGGTGCCGGCCCGCCTGGTCCGCGAGACGGCCGTCGTCACGGAGCCCGCGTGAGCCCGGCCGACTGGCTCACCCTGTGCACCGCGGTCGCCGGGGTGGCCCTGCTGGTGGTGCTCGTGGTGCGGACCGTGCTCAAGGAGATCGCGGTCGGGCGCCGCTCGACGGATTCGGCGTCCGCGCGGGACCGCCGGATCCGCACGCTCGACCTGGTCGCGGTGGCGCTGACGGTGCTGACCGCGGCCGGCGCGGTGTGGCGGATCGTGGTGGGTCTCGCGGTGTGATCCGGTCAGTGCGGCAGCAGGATCGCCAGCGGTGGCAGTCGCAGGCTGACCCCGCCGGTCCGCAGGAGCTGGGGCGTGCTCCGCGGATTGACCGTGACCTGCCCGCGCGGCGTGCTGAACTGCACCGCGTGCGCCGGCCGGGCCACGTCGACCAGCCCGGCCCGCAGCCGCGGCGCGAGCCAGGTCCAGGCCGCGGTCAGGCTCATCGGCCGCAACCGGTCCACGCCCGGCCGCGCCTCCGACCACAACGCGGCGTAGGGCAGGTCGTCGCTGGCCTCCGGCTGCCACAACAGCATCGCGGCGGCACCGGCCTCCTCGGCCCAGGCCACCGCGTCCAAAGTGGCCACCGCGCGCGCCTGGTCCACCGGTGGCGCGGCCTGCGCGGTGCCGGCGCTGCGGGTGAGGGCGGTGCCGGCCGGGAGCGTGGTGTCCGGGGCCTTGCCGTCCGGGGGTTTGGGGTCCGGCGGTTTGCTGTCCGGGTAGAACTCCGACCACCACACCGGCAGCCCGGTGACCCCGCGGGCCCAGCGGGTCGCGTCGGCGTAGATCTGGGACGCCTTGTCCGGCGTGGTGATCAGGCCCTTGTCGCGGGTGCCGGTGGAGGCGTCCAGCGCGACGAAATCGCCGCCGTGCTTGTGCTCGTTCCAGTACGACACGACGTCCAGCGACCGCTGGTCGACCACGCCGTACGGGCCGCGCAACTGCGACGGGTGATCGGTTGCCGCCGGCGCGGACCAGCTGGTCAGCACCACGTACGGGCCGCCGATGCGGGCGTCCGGCCGCACCCGTTTCACCGCGTCGTAGACCTGGTTGTACAGGTCGGTGTAGGCCGCCACGTCCCAGTTGTCGCGGGCGGCGTTCCAGAAGCCCTTGAGCTCGTTCCACACCTGGAAGTACTGGACCTGGGGATAGCGCTGGGCGACCTGCGCGGACAGGCGGGCGAAGTCGGCGAAGTGCGCCCGCAGCGGCGCCGCGGCCAGATTGTCCCAGTTGGTCGTGCCGATCGCACCGCCCTTCATCCAATCCGGAGCGCAGCACAAGGTGATCACCGGTGTGCCGCCGGTTCGCTCGATCAGGTCCATTCGTTCGTCCAATCGGGACCAGTCGTAGCGGCCGGGTGCGGGCTCGGGATTGCCCACGCCGAAGCCCATGATGTGCTGGTTCTGCAGCATCGGTGTGGCGCCCAGGATCTGCTCGCCGCTCTGCCGCTGTCCGGGTGTGAGCCACGAGTCCAAGCTGTACTGTGCGTGCGTCACCCCGAGGACCAGACCACCCTCGCCGGGATGCAGCACCACGGGCGGTGGCTCCGGGGTTCGGTCGGACTTCCCCGGAGGCCAGCTGAACAGCCCCGCCACCAGCAGGGCGACCATCGCTACGATCCCCACGCGAGCCAGCATGCGTGACCGACCACTGTCTTGCCTGTTCAGAGCTACACCCGGAAGGGGGAAATGCCCGTGAGCGCGGCCTCGGTTTCCGTGTGCATCCCGGCATACCAGGCCGGGCGATACGTCGCCGGCACCGTCCGCAGCGTCCTGTCGCAGACCTTCGAGGACTTCGAAGTCGTCGTGCTGGACAACGCCTCGAGCGACGCGACCCCGGAGATCGTGCGGGGTTTCGCGGACCCCCGGGTGCGTGTGCTCCGCAACGACCGGGTGCTGCCGCTGGCCGAGAACTGGAACCGCGCCGTCGCCGAGTCCAGGGGGCGCTACGTGAAGCTGCTGTGCGCCGACGACCTGCTGCACCCGGACTGCCTGCGCCGCCAGTACGAGGTGCTCGCCACCGATCCGGGGATCGCGCTGGTCTGCGCGCGCCGCGACATGATCGACGAAACCGGCGCGGTGCTCGCCGCGAACAGGGGGTTGCGCGGGCTGGTGGGCCGGCACGAACCGGACGCGGTGATCCGCAAGGTCGTGCGGCACGGCGGCAACCCGCTGGGCGAACCGGGGGGCGCGCTGTTCCGCCGCGAGCAGTTCGACGCCGTCGGCGGCTGGGACCCGGGCTGGAAGTTCCCGATGGACCTCGCGCTGTGGATCCGCCTGCTGGGTCACGGGGCCTTCTACGGCCAGCCGGAGTCCCTGGCCGCGTTCCGCATCGCGCCGGGCACGTTGTCGGCGCAGGCGGGGCGGGCCGAGTACGCCGAGCAGCGGGCGCTGTCCGAGGACCTGGCGAGCGACCCGGTGTGGGGGGTGCGGCCGGTGGACCGGCTGGTCGGTTCGGCGATGGCGCCGTGGGCGCGGTTGCGGCGGGTGGCCCTGTTCCTGATGGCCCGCAGCCAGGGGGCGCGTAACTAGTCCCTCGATGGGGGGAAGGTAGTTTGACGCGCGTGGCGCGTCGCGTAGTCATCCTGGTCGCCTGCGTAATCCTGGTGGGTGTGGCCGTCCTCGCCGTCCGGGTGACCTCGGGCCGCTTCAGCGGCGGCGACTGGCCGACGGTGCGCACCCAGGCGCCGAGCACGGCGCTGGTCACCCCGGACCGCTCAGGCGAGGCCGCCGCCGACTACGGCTGGCGGCTCGTCGCGCAGGACGACTTCGACGGCCGCCGGGTGAACACCGCCGACTGGGAGGTCTACGCCGGGCGGAACCCGGTGTCCGGGGAGACGCTGAGCGCGGACCAGTGCGTGGTCCGCGACGGCATCCTCACCCTGGTCGGCAACGGTGACGACACCGCCGCGACCTGCGGTATCGCCTGGCGCGCCGACCGCACCTACGGCCGGTGGGAGGTCCGTGCGCGCTTCCCGGCTCCGGCGGACCCCGACTTCAACCCGGTTCTGCTGCTGTGGCCGGAGAGCGACACCAACACCGACGGCGAGATCGACTTCGCCGAGATCTACGATCCGGCGCGGCAGTACGTGGAGAGCTTCCTGCACGGCCCGGGCAACACCGCCGCCGGGCAGACCAGGAAGTCCCCCTTCGACATAACCGGGTGGCACAACTACGCCCTCGAATGGCAGCCCGACCACGTCACCTGCTACATCGACGGCGTGGCCTGGGCGACCTACGGCAGGCCCGGGACCATCCCGGACCAGCCGATGCACCTGGTCATCCAGCAGAACCACAACCGGCACAAGGCCGCGGCCCCGATCCGCAGCACCGCGGAGATCGACTGGGTGCGTCTCTACGAGTGACGACCCGCACACGCGAAATAGTCAAGCACTCAACTATGTTGGCCGTTGAGCAGGCCCACAAATCGTCCAGGGGAGTACCCATGACCTCGACCGCCAGCCTCGCCGACCTCCTGCACCTGCCGCCGGACGTGCAGAACCTGTTGTTCCGCGAGGCTCGCACCGCGAACTCGTTCGCCGACGAGCCCGTCGGTGAGGAGCAGATCCAGGCGATCTACGACCTGGTGAAGTGGGCGCCGACGTCGATGAACACCCAGCCGCTGCGTGCGCTGGTCGTCCGCACCGAGGAGGGCAAGCAACGGCTGCTGCCGCACATGTCCGAGGGCAACCGCGCCAAGACTGCGAGCGCCCCGGTGACCGTGGTGCTGGCCGCCGACACCGACTTCCACGAGAAGCTGCCCCGCACGTTCCCGCACAAGCCGGGCGCGAAGGACCTCTTTTCCGGGGACGAGAGCGCCCGTGAGCGCGTGGCGCGGCTCAACGCGCTGCTGCAGGTCGGCTACTTCATCGTCGGCGTCCGCGCCGCCGGGCTGGCGGCCGGTCCGATGACCGGCTTCGACGCCGCCGGGATCGACCGCGAGTTCTTCGCCGACCGCACCTGGAAGTCCCTGGTCGTGGTCAACATCGGCAAGCCGGGCGAGAACCCGTGGTTCGACCGGCTGCCCCGGCTGGACTACGACGAGGTGACCGACACCGTCTGAAGTCCCTCGCGCGAAGCGGCAGGCGGGCGGCGGATAGCATCGGTGGGACATCACTTCGTTCGAAGGAGCCCATCGTGAACCAGCCGTCGTCCGCCGCAGCCGCACCCGCCGTCAGCGTGGTGGTGCCGGCCGGGACCACGGCCGGCGCCGCGATCCGCGAGGCGGGGCTGCCGACGAAGGGGCCGGAGGCCATCGTCGTCGTCCGCGACGCCGACGGGCGCCTGCGTGACCTGGCGTGGGCGCCGGAGTCGGACGCCACGGTCGAGCCCGTCGCGGCCGGCACCGAGGACGGCCGCAGCGTCATCCGGCACTCCGCGGCCCACGTGCTCGCCCAGGCCGTGCAGCAGCAGTTCCCGGAGGCCAAGCTCGGCATCGGCCCGCCGATCAAGGACGGCTTCTACTACGACTTCCTGGTCGACAAGCCGTTCACCCCGGAGGACCTGCAGGCGCTGGAGAAGCGCATGAAGCAGATCATCAAGGGTGCGCAGCAGTTCTCCCGCCGCCGGTTCGACTCCGTCGAGCAGGCGCGGGAGGAACTCGCGGACGAGCCGTTCAAGCTCGAGTTGATCGACCTGAAGTCCGATCTGGACACAGTGGACACCGCCGAGGTGATGGAGGTCGGCGGCGGTGAGCTGACCATCTACGACAACCTGGACCCGCGCACCAAGGAGCGCGTGTGGAGCGACCTGTGCCGCGGCCCGCACGTGCCCACCACCAAGTTCATCCCGGCCTTCACGCTGACCCGGGTCGCCGCCGCCTACTGGCGTGGCAACGAGAAGAACCCGCAGTTGCAGCGCATCTACGGCACCGCGTGGGAGTCGGCCGAGGCGCAGGAAGCCTACCTGGAACGGCTGGCCGAGGCGGAGCGGCGCGACCACCGCCGGATCGGCGCGGAGCTGGACCTGTTCTCCTTCCCCGAGGAGATCGGCTCGGGCCTGCCGGTCTTCCACCCCAAGGGCGGCATCATCCGGCGCGAGCTGGAGAACTACTCGCGCCGGCGGCACGAGGAGTCCGGCTACGAGTTCGTGAACACCCCGCACATCACCAAGAGCGGGCTGTTCTACACCTCGGGCCACCTGCCCTACTACGCGGACACGATGTTCCCGCCGCTGCCCCTGGAGGGCGAGGAGTACTACCTCAAGGCGATGAACTGCCCGATGCACCACCTGATCTTCCGCTCGCGCGGGCGGTCCTACCGGGAGCTGCCGCTGCGGCTGTTCGAGTTCGGGACGGTGTACCGGTACGAGAAGTCCGGCGTGGTGCACGGCCTGACCCGGGTGCGCGGGCTGACCATGGACGACTCGCACATCTACTGCACGCCGGAACAGATGCCGGGCGAGCTGCGGTCGCTGCTGCGGTTCGTGCTGGACCTGCTGGCCGACTACGGCCTGTCCGACTTCTACCTCGAGCTGTCCACCCGCGGCGACTCGGACAAGTTCATCGGCTCCGACGAGGAGTGGGAGGAGGCCACCGAGACGCTGCGGCAGGCCGCGATCGAGTCCGGGCTCGAACTGGTGCCGGACCCGGGCGGGGCGGCCTTCTACGGCCCGAAGATCTCGGTGCAGGCCAAGGACGCGATCGGCCGGTCCTGGCAGATGTCGACCATTCAGCTGGACTTCAACCACCCCAAGCGGTTCGAGCTCACCTACACGGCCGCGGACGGCAGCCGCCGGCAGCCGGTGGTCATCCACCGCGCGTTGTTCGGGTCGATCGAGCGGTTCTTCGGCGTGCTCACCGAGCACTACGCCGGCGCGTTCCCGGCCTGGCTGGCCCCGGTGCAGGTGGTCGGCATCCCGATCGCCGACGAGCACGTGGAGCACCTGCAGGGTGTGGCGAAGGCCTTGCGCGCCAAGGGGATCCGCGTCGAGGTGGACAGCAGCGACGACCGGATGCAGAAGAAGATCCGCACGCACACCACGCAGAAGGTGCCGTTCATGGTGCTGGCGGGCGGCAAGGACGTCGAGGCCGGTGCGGTCTCGTTCCGGTTCCGTGACGGCAGCCAGATCAACGGTGTGCCGGTGGCGGACGCGGTGGAGGCTGTCGCCGGCTGGGTCGCGCGGAGGGAGAACAGCTCGCCGACCGCGGAGGCGTTGCAGGCGGTACTGCCTTGACCGAGCCGGAGCTGGTGGAGCAGGACGGGGCCGGGGTCCCGGACGCGTTGCAGCGGCTGTGGACCCCGCACCGGCTGGCCTACGTGCAGGGCCAGGACAAGCCGGCGGGTGACGAGCCCGAGGGGTGCCCGTTCTGCCGCCTGCTCGGCCTGGACGACGCCGACGCGCTGATCCTGGCGCGCGGCGAGCACGTCTGGGCGGTGCTGAACCTCTACCCGTACAACCCGGGGCACCTGATGGTCCTGCCGTACCGGCACGTGGCCGACTACCCGGACCTGACCGCGGACGAGACGCGTGAGCTGGCGGAGTTCACCCAGCACGCGATGAAGGTGGTGCGGTCGGTGTCCGGGGCGCACGGGTTCAACATCGGCATGAACCAGGGCGTCATCGCGGGTGCGGGGATCGCCGCGCACCTGCACCAGCACCTGGTCCCGCGCTGGGGTGGCGACGCGAACTTCATGCCGGTGATCGGGCAGACGAAGGTGCTGCCGCAGCTGCTCGGCGAAACCCGCGAGCTGCTGTCCGCGGCGTGGCGCCGGGTCTAGCGAAGCGGGACGGGCCCGGACGCCGTGGCGTCCGGGCCCGTGTCCGGTGGGTGGTCCTCAGCTCTGCAGGAGGGCCTCGATGTTCAGCTCGATCCGGACCTTGTCGCTCACCACGGCGCCCGGCACGTTCGCGCCGACACCGAAGTCGGTGCGCTTGATCTCGGTGGTGGCGGAGATGCCGAACACCTTGCTGCCCTCGGCCAGGCCGTCGGCGAAGCCGCCGACCTCGGCGTTCAGCGTGACCGGCTTGGTGACCCCGTGCAGGGTCAGCTCACCGTCGATGAAGTACTCGCCGTCCTCCGCCCGGACCCCGGTGGAGACGAAGGTCAGCGTGGGGAACTGCTCGACATCGAGGAAGTCGGCGTTCTTGACGTGGGCGTCGCGGTCGGCGTTGTTGGTGTCGATGCTGGCGGCCTGGATGGTGGCGGTCACCTTCGAGTCGGTCAGGTTCGCGCCCGTCACGATCTCGCCTTCGACGGAGTCGAACCGGCCGCGGACCTTGGACACGCCCAGGTGGCGCACGACGAAGTCGACGTCGGAGTGCACCGAGTCGATGGTCCAGGTGCCCGCGATGTAGCCGGGGATCTCGGTGGTCGAAGCAGTCATGGGTCGTCTCTCCTCGGGGAAGCGGGGGTCTGGTTGAGCCCTCAACCAGACCGTAGCGGAAAAAGATTGAGCGCTCAACTAGGGGTAGGATGTGTGACATGTCCGAACCGCGATGGCTCAGCGCAGAGGAGCAGCGCGTGTGGCGCGAGTTCTCGATCGCCGTCACGATGCTGCGTGGCCACGTGGAAACCCAGCTCCAGCGCGACGCCGGCATGCCGCACACCTACTACGAGGTGCTCGTCGTGCTGTCCGAGGCGCCCGGGCGCACCCTGCGCATGAGCGAGCTCGCCGAGAAGTGCCATTCCTCACGCAGCCGCCTCTCGCACGCGGTCGCCCGGCTGGAGGCCAACGGCTGGGTGCGCCGCGACAGCTGCGGCACCGACAAGCGCGGCTCCTTCGCCCGGCTGACCGATCGCGGCTTCGCCGCGCTGCAAGCCGCGGCCCCCGGACACGTGGAGGCGGTCCGTGAGGCGTTGTTCGATGCGCTCACGTCCGACCAGGTCCGCGCGCTGGGCGAGATAGCCGAGGCGATCCAGCACAAGCTCACGCCGCGGTGCGCCGCGGCCATGGCCGCCCTGGAGGAGCCGCTGGACGAGCGGGTCTGATCTCCCGCGGCGGCGGGTTGGGCGCGCCGCGTCACCGGATCGTCGTAGCGGGTGGATAGGCTGCGTCCAGCACACCCGACCCCGCAGCCCCAGGTGAACGCCGAGAACGATGGACATGCCCGCCGAAACCGCCATCCCGACGATCCGATGCTGAACATCTTCGCGCGAGCGTCCGTCTCGCGAGCCCTGGACCCGCTCGGTCACGCGCTGGTGCGGGCCGGCCTGACCCCGAACGCGATGACCGCCATCGGCACGGCCGGGGCGATCGTGTCCGCCCTGGTGTTCTTCCCGAACGGGATGCTGCTGGCCGGCACGTTCACCGTGTGGGGTTTCGCGATGCTCGACCTGCTCGACGGCGCGATGGCCCGCGCCCGCGGGTACGGCACCCCGTTCGGCGCAACTCTCGACGCGACCTGCGACCGGCTCGCCGACGGCGCGTTGTTCAGCGGCATCGCCTGGTGGTGCTTCGCGGTCGAGCACAACCTGCGCGCGGCCGCTGCGTGCCTCATCTGCCTGGTGCTGGCCCAGGTCATCTCCTACATCAAGGCCCGCGCCGAGGCCGAGGGCCTCGCCGCCGACGGCGGGCTGGTCGAGCGCGCCGAGCGGCTGATCATCGCGCTCGTCGGCACCGGGCTGGAAGGGTTCGGCGTGCCGTTCGCGGTCGAGGGCACGCTGTGGCTGCTCGCGGCCGGCTCGATCGTCACCACGGTCCAGCGGATGCTGGCCGTGGCCGCCTCCGCACGGGAGGCGGGCTGATGGGCCGGTTCGGCGAGCGGATGGCGGACCTGGGGTACGCCGCGGGCTGGACCGTGGTGAGCCGGTTGCCGGTCCCGGTGGCCCGGTCCGGGTTCGCGCTGGCCGCCGATTTCGCCGCGTGGCGCAAGGGCCCCGGGGTGCGGCAGCTGCGCCGCAACCTGGCTCGCGTGGTGCCGCAGGCCGGCGAGACCGAGCTCGACGAGCTGACCCGCCAGGCCGTGCGCTCCTACGCCCGCTACTGGCACGAGGCGTTCCGGCTGCCCAGCCTGGATCCCGCGCGGATCCGGTCGCGGGTCGAGGCGACGATCAGCGGCGTGGAGAACCTCGACGCCGCGCTCGCCGAAGGCAACGGTGCGGTGGTCGCGCTGCCGCACAGCGGGAACTGGGACGTGCCGGGCATCTGGGCGGTCGGCCGGTACGGCCCGTTCACCACCGTGGTCGAGCGCCTCAAGCCGGAGTCGCTGTTCCAGCGGTTCGTGGCCTACCGCGAGTCCCTGGGCTTCGAGATCCTCTCCGCCGACGGCGGCACCGGCTCGTTCCGGTTGCTGCTGCAGCGGTTGCGGGAGAACCGGGTGGTCTGCCTGATCGCCGACCGGGACCTCTCCGGCGGCGGCGTGCCCGTGTCGTTCTTCGGCGAGAAGACGAGCATGCCGGCCGGCCCGGCGCGGCTGGCCGCGAGCACCGGCGCCGCGCTGCTGCCGGTGGGCAGCTGGTTCACCGAGGACGGCTGGGGCATCCGGATCCACCCGCGGATCCGCGTCACGCACCGCACCGAGGTGCCCGCCGCGACCCAGGCGCTGGCCGACATCTTCGCCGGCGACATCGCGGCCCACCCCGCGGACTGGCACATGATGCAGAAGCTGTGGACCGCCGACGCCGGGGAGGACGGCGTTCCGGCGCGGGAGGAAGCGGCGTGAAGGTCGGGATCGTCTGCCCGTACTCCTTCGACGTCCCCGGCGGCGTCCAAGGGCACGTCACGGACCTGGCGCGCGCGCTGCTGGCGCGCGGGCACCAGGTGTCGGTGCTGGCACCCGCCGACGACGACGCAGACCTGCCGGACTTCGTGCAGCCCGCGGGCAAGGCGCTCGGCATCCCCTACAACGGCTCGGTGGCGCGGCTCCAGTTCGGGCCGGTCTCCTACGCCCGGGTGCGGCGCTGGCTGCGGGAGGGTGCGTTCGACGTGCTGCACCTGCACGAGCCCGCCGCGCCCAGCCTGTCGCTGCTCGCGCTGACGGTCGCCGACGGGCCGATCGTCGCCACGTTCCACACCTCCACGCCGCGCTCGCGGACGCTGTCGGCGTTCCAGCCGGTGCTGCGCCCGCTGCTGGAGAAGATCACCGCGCGGATCGCGGTGTCGGCGCTGGCGCGGCGCGTGCAGGTCGAGCACGCCGGCGGGGACGCGGTGGAGATCCCGAACGGCGTGGACGTCGAGTTCTTCTCGCGCGCGCGACCGCTGGACGGCTATCCGCGGGCCGGCGGCACGATCGGGTTCGTCGGCCGGTTCACCGAGCCGCGCAAGGGCATGGACGTCCTGCTCGACGCCGCCCGCCGCCTGCTGCCGGAGTTCGGGGACCTGCGGCTGCTCGTCGTCGGGCGCGGCGAGCCCGAGGTGCTGCACCGGATGGCCGGACCGGAACTCGCCCCGCACCTGGAGCTGCTCGGTCAGGTCGACGACGCCACCAAGGCTCGGGCGCTGCGCAGCGTGGACGTCTACTGCGCGCCGAACACCGGCGGCGAGAGCTTCGGCATGATCCTCACCGAGGCGATGGCCGCCGGCACCGCTGTCGCGGCCAGCAACCTCGACTCGTTCCGCCGGGTGCTCGACGACGGCCGGGCGGGCGCGTTGTTCCCGACCGGGGACGGCGCGGCGCTCGCCGCGTGCCTGCGCGAGCTGCTCGGCGATCCGGCGCGGCGGACGTCGCTCGCGGCGGCGGCGGGGGAGCGGGTGGCGATCTTCGACTGGCCGGTCGTGGTGACGCAGGTGCTGCGGGTGTACGAGACCGCGATCGCCGCCGATCCGCGCCGGGTCAGTGCGCGGGAGGCGCCGCTGTGAACGTCTTCGTGCTGGTCGTCACGATCGTCGCGGCGGTGGTCGTGCTCGGCGGCCTGTTCCTCGTCGCCACCGCGAACCGGCTGGACCGCCTGCACGTCCGGCTCGATGCGGGGTGGGCGGCGCTGGACGCGGCGCTCGCCCGGCGGGCGGTGGTGGCGCGGGCGGTGGCCGCGGTCGACGGGGCCGCACCGGGCCTGCGGGAGGCGGCCGACCTCGCGGAGAAGGCCCCCCGCGCGGAACGGGAGGTTGCGGAGAACGAGCTCACGCGCCTGCTCGCGACGATCGACCGCACGCGGCTGCCCGCCCAGCTGGCCGGGGAACTCACCGACGCCGAGCACCGCGTGGTCATCGCGCGCCGCGTGCACAACGACGCGGTGCGGGACACGCTGGCGCTGCGCCGGCGGCGGAAGGTGCGGTACTTCAAGCTCGCCGGCACCGCGCCGCGGCCGGAGTACTTCGAGATCGCCGAACCGCCGCTGCCCGGCGCCTAGGATCGGGGCATGGCTTCCGAAACCGACCCGGCGTGCGCGGTGGCGCACGGCGCCGGCGGCCCGGTGACGGAGACCCGCACGCTGGTGGCGGTGTTCTCCTCGCCGGTCGCGGAGTTCCTGCTGCGCTACGGCCAGGACCTCGGCTACCGCGCGGTGCTGTTCGATCCGGACGAGACCCGGACCGCCGGGGTCCCGGGTGCGGAGGCGACGGCCGTGCTGCCGGACCTGGACGCGGACACGGACGTCGTGGTGACCGACCACCACCGGGCCGAGCTCGGCCCGGTGCTGCGCGACGTCCTCGCGCAGCCGGTGCGATGGGCCGGCGTGATGGGGAATCCGCGGCACGAGGGCCCGCACGTCGCGGCGCTGCGCGCGCTGGGCGTGGCCGAGGCGGACATCGCGCGGGTGCACCGGCCGATCGGCCTCGACATCGGCTCCCGCCGCCCGGCCGAGATCGCGATCGCCGCGCTGGCCGGGCTGATCGCCGACCGCAACGGCCGCCCCGGGGGCTTCTTCCCCCGCTGAGCGCGGGCCGGGGCGCGTGGGTGCACCCGGCGTCCCGCTAGCCGCGCGCGGCACGCACCGCGGCGCCGGCTGCGTCCAGATCCAGGTCGACGGTCACGACCGAACCGTCACCGTCGGTGCGCCCGCGTTCGTCGATCGCGAGGCCGATCAGGGCGAGGTCAGCGGCACGATCGCGCAGCATCCACTGCTGCGGGGTTTCCGCACCCGCCTCCGCACCCGCCGGTTCCGTCTCGTCCCGGCGCCACGCGGCCACCGCTGCCGCCGCGAGCTCCCGCGGCAGCCGCACGGTGATGCGCTGCTCCCCGATCGCCGTGCTGATCGCCGCGCCGATGGCGGCGAGCACCTCGGCGTCCTGCCCGTAGCGCGCGTACTCGCTGGTCATGATCACGAGCTTACGTGCGGCACCCGCGTCCGGTCAGGCGTGCGCCGCGGCCAGGTTCTCCGGCAGCGGGTCGTATCGCGCGTGCCGGCGGGTGAACAGCGCCGTGCCGGAGCTCAGCGAGCGCAGCTCCGTGGCGTACCGCAACAGCTCGGTCGCGGGCACCTCGGCCCGGATCACGCTGCGGCCCTGGCCCACCGACTCGGTGCCGAGCACCCGTCCGCGCCGCGACGACAGGTCGCCCAGCACCGCGCCCAGGTACTCGTCGGGCACGCGGACGTCCACCTCGTCGAGCGGTTCGAGCAGCACCACCCGCCCGTTCGCGGCCGCGTCCTTGAGCGCCAGCGCCCCGGCGGTCTGGAACGCCGCGTCCGAGGAGTCCACGCTGTGCGCCTTGCCGTCGACCAGCGTGACGCGCACGTCGACCACCGGGTGGCCGGTCACCAGCCCGCGGTGCAGCTGCGCCCGCACCCCCTTCTCCACACTCGGGATGAACTGGTTCGGGATGGCGCCGCCGACGATGCGGTCGACGAACTCGAACCCGGTGCCGCGCGGCAGCGGCTCGACCTCGATGTCGCACACCGCGTACTGGCCGTGCCCGCCGGACTGCTTCACGTGCCGCCCGTGCCCCTTGGCCGGGGCGGCGAACGTCTCGCGCAGGCTGACCTTGACCGGTTCGGTGTCCACCTCGGCACCCCCGGCGCGCAGCCGCGACAGCACCACGTCGGCGTGCGCCTCGCCCATGCACCACAGGACCAGCTGACCGGTCTCGGCGTTGCGTTCCAGCCGCAGCGTCGGGTCCCCGGCGACCAGCCGGGACAAGTTGCGCGCCAGCGCGTCCTCGTCGCTGCGGTTGCGGGCCACCACGGCGACCGGCAGCAGCGGTTCGGGCATCGGCCACGGGCGCATCAGCAGTGGGTGGTCGGGGGCCGAGACGGTGTCACCGGTCTCGGCCGAGCCGACCTTGGTCAGCGCGCACAGATCTCCGGCCACGCAGTAGGGCACCTCGCGCAGGTTCGCGCCCAGCGGGGAGTACAGGTGGGCCACCCGCTCGTCGGTGTCGTGGTCGGAGTGGCCGCGTTCGGCCATGCCGTGCCCGGACACGTGCACCGGCCGTTCCGGCCGCAGCGTCCCGGAGAACACCCGCACCAGCGACACGCGCCCGACGTAGGAGTCCACGGCGGTGCGCACCACTTCGGCGGCCAGTGGCCCGTCCGGATCGGTGCTCAGCGCCGGGTGCGGCGCGCCGTCCGGCCCGGTGACCGGCGGCAGCGTGTGCTCCAGCGGTGACGGGAACGCCCGGACGATGCCGTCGAGGACCTCGGCCAGGCCCACCCCGGTGGTGGCGCACACCGGGATGACCGGGTGGAACGAGCCGCGTGCCACCGCGGTCTCCAGGTCGGCGATCAGCGTCTCCTCGCTGATCTCCTCGCCCGCGAGGTAGCGGTCCATGAGGGTCTCGTCCTCGCTCTCGGCGATGATGCCCTCGATCAGCTCGTTGCGTGCCTCGGTCAGCCGCTCCAGGTCGGCCGGCGCGGGGTCGCCCAGCCTCGGCGGATAGCCCTGCGAGTAGTCGTAGAGGCGGCGGGTGATCAGCCCGACCAGACCCGGCTCCGGGCCGGTGGCCGGCAGGTACAGCGGCAGCACGCCCGCGCCGAACGCGTCCTGGCACGCGGCGATCTCGTCCTCGGGGTCGGCGCGGTGGTGGTCCAGCCGGGAGATCACGACCGCGCGCGGCATGCCCACCGCGGCGCACTCCTCCCAGATCGCCACCGTGGCGGGGTCGACGCCCTCGAACGCGCTGACCACGAACAGCGCGGCATCGGCGGCGCGCAACCCGGCCCGCAGCTCGCCCACGAAGTCGGCGTAACCCGGGGTGTCGATCAGGTTGATCTTGTGGTCCTGGTGCAGGACCGGTGCGACCGACAGCCCCACCGAGCGCTGCTGGCGCACCGCCGCCGGGTCGTGGTCGCAGACGGTGGTGCCCTCCACGACGGAACCGGCCCTGGCCACGGTGCCGGACACCGCGAGCAGGGCCTCGGTGAGGGTGGTCTTGCCGGAACCCGAGGGACCCACCAGGACCACGTTGCGGACCTTGACCGGGTCGTCCACAGCGACCGCGGCTCCGGCATCGACGGTGCGGGCTTGTTTGTCGGCCATGGCGCGCTCCCCGGGACGACAGCAGCAGGTGTGTCCTCGATCACACACCCGGCGGGCATGGTCCGGCAACCCCGGCCGGTCAGGTTGCGCCTGCGGGGCGAAAGTGGACTGCTGGAATCGCGGCGAACTGGCCTGGGGGAGCGGTCCACCAGAACCTAGACTCGACCGTGCACCCCTTCGTGTTTCGTGAAAGGCGTCCCGTCGTGTCCGAAGTTGAATCCCGCAGTTCCGCCACGCCCGAGCGGGGCACCGCGCGCGTCAAGCGCGGCATGGCCGAGATGCTCAAGGGCGGCGTGATCATGGACGTCGTCACCCCCGAGCAGGCGAAGATCGCCGAGGACGCCGGTGCGGTGGCCGTGATGGCGCTGGAGCGCGTGCCCGCCGACATCCGCGCCCAGGGCGGGGTGGCGCGGATGAGCGACCCGGACCTCATCGAGGGCATCATCTCCACGGTGTCCATCCCGGTGATGGCCAAGGCCCGGATCGGGCACTTCGTCGAGGCGCAGGTACTCCAGTCGCTCGGGGTGGACTACATCGACGAGTCCGAGGTGCTCACCCCGGCCGACTACGCCAACCACATCGACAAGTGGGCGTTCACCGTGCCGTTCGTGTGCGGGGCGACCAACCTGGGCGAGGCGCTGCGCCGCATCAACGAGGGCGCGGCGATGATCCGCTCCAAGGGTGAGGCCGGCACCGGCGACGTGTCGAACGCGACCACCCACATGCGCAAGATCCGCGCGGAGATCCGGCGGCTGACGGCGCTGCCCGAGGACGAGCTGTACGTGGCGGCCAAGGAGATGCAGGCGCCCTACGAGCTGGTGCGCGAGGTGGCCGAGCGCGGGAAGCTGCCGGTCGTGCTGTTCACCGCCGGAGGCATCGCGACCCCCGCCGACGCGGCGATGATGATGCAGCTGGGGGCCGAGGGCGTGTTCGTCGGATCCGGGATCTTCAAGTCCGGTGACCCGGCCAGGCGTGCGGAGGCCATCGTCAAGGCCACCACGTTCCACGACGACCCGGACGTCATCGCGAAGGTCTCCCGCGGCCTCGGCGAGGCCATGGTCGGCATCAACGTCGACGACGTGCCCGAGCCGCACCGCCTCGCCGAACGCGGCTGGTAGCTCCAGCTCGCCCGGCCCGCTCCGCCGCGCCCGGGCCGAATACCGTCAGCACGATGTGTTCCAGGAGGTCAGGGTGTCCGCGGTACCGGTGATCGGCGTGCTCGCGCTGCAGGGAGACGTGCGGGAGCACGCCGCCATGGTGGCGCGCGCCGGCGGGCACGCCGTCACCGTCCGCCGGGCGTCCGAGCTGGACGCCGTCGACGGGCTCGTCCTGCCCGGCGGCGAGTCCACCACCGTGTCCCGCCTGCTCGACACCTTCGACCTGCTCGAACCGCTGCGCCGGCGGCTCGACGGCGGCATGCCGGCGTTCGGGTCGTGCGCGGGCATGATCCTCCTCGCGAAACAGGCCCTGGACGGGCGGCCGGACCAGCACCAGCTCGGCGCACTCGACGTGATCGTCCGGCGCAACGCCTTCGGCCGCCAGGTCGACTCCTTCGAGGAGGATGTGGACTTCGCCGGGGTCGCCGGCGGCCCGCTGCACGCGGTGTTCATCCGCGCCCCGTGGGTGGAAAAAGCGGGTGACGACGTCGAGGTGCTGGCCACGGTGCCCGCGACCGGGAGCACCGGCGCTAGGATCGTCGCGGTCCGGCAGGGGCCGGTGCTCGCCACGGCCTTCCACCCGGAGCTGACCGGGGACGATCGGGTCCATCGCCTGTTCGTGGAGATGGTGCGGGACGCGGCGACGACGAGCGAGACGGAGGAGAGATGAGCGGCCACTCCAAGTGGGCCACCACGAAGCACAAGAAGGCCGCCCTCGACGCCAAGCGTGGCAAGCTGTTCGCGAGACTGATCAAGAACATCGAGGTCGCCGCGCGGACCGGCGGGGGTGATCCCGAGGGCAACCCGACCCTCTACGACGCCATCCAGAAGGCGAAGAAGAACTCGGTCCCGCAGGACAACATCGAGCGCGCCCGCAAGCGCGGCGCCGGCGAGGAGGCGGGCGGCGCGGACTGGCAGACGATCAACTACGAGGGCTACGGCCCCAACGGCGTCGCCGTGCTGATCGAATGCCTGACCGACAACCGCAACCGCGCCGCCGGCGAGGTGCGCACCGCGCTGACCCGCAACGGCGGCTCGCTCGCCGACCCGGGCTCGGTGTCGTACCTGTTCAACCGCAAGGGCGTGGTGATCATGCCCAAGAACGACCTGTCCGAGGACGACGTGCTGATGGCCGTCCTGGACGCGGGTGCGGAGGAGGTCAACGACCTCGGCGACAACTTCGAGATCGTCTCCGAGGCCACCGACCTGATCAGCGTCCGCAAGGCGCTGCAGGACGCCGGCTACGACTACGAGTCCGCCGACCCGACGTTCCTGCCGTCGGTGAGCGTCCCGCTCGACGCCGAGGGCGCCAAGAAGGTGTTCCGGTTGATCGACGCGCTCGAGGACTGCGACGACGTGCAGAACGTCTACGCCAACTTCGATGTCTCCGACGAGGTGCTGGAAGAAGTCGGCGCGTGACGGGAACGTCTCCGCGCTGTGTCCGATTCCGTGTCTCCGACGAGGTGCTGGAGGAAGTCGGCGCGTGACGGGAACGTCTCCGCGCTGTGTCCGATTCCGTGTCTCCGACGAGGTGCTGGAAGAAGCCGGCGCTTAACACCGCGTGCTTCGAGGCCCTCCGGTGCACCCGCGCCGGAGGGCCTTGTCGTGCAACGGGAACTTCCCACCGACGGGGTCTGTCCCGCGCTAGTGCGGGTACGGCAGAATGCCGCCCGTGACCGAGACCCTCGCGCCCGAAGAATCCGACCTCCTCGAGTGGATCGTCAACCAGGCCGAGACCCGTGGCAACGCGGTGATCTCCGTGGCGGGGGACGAGTCCGGGCCGGGGTTCGCGTTCACGGCGTGCGTGTGGGCGCTGCACGAGGTTCCCGAAGCGGTCGTCGTCGGGCTGCCGGAGCGGATGGCGCCGGTCCTGCTCGACGCCTACGTCGACCGCGCGGCCAACGGCGAGCAGTTCGAGCCCGGCAAGGTCTACCACGACTTCTTCGAGGGAGTCCCGGTCACCTTCGAGCGCGTCGCGAAGGGGCACTACCTCGAATACTTCGGCAGCGCGTTCCTCGTCTACCCGGACGGCGACTTCCCGGCGCTGCAGATCATCGTCGCCACCCCGGACGGGCACTGGCCGTGGAGCGACGAGGCGCCCGAGGGGTTCGCCGACTGGCAGCCGGTCCTCACCGAGAGCGGGCGGCCGGAGAGCTGGACCCCGGGCACCGACGGTCCATAGTGGACGCTCAGTGATCCCGGCGCGTCGTGCCGGGACCGGGCCGTCCGGCACGGTAGCCTCACCTCGAACGCGTGTTCGGCGCTAGGAGGGTGGAGCGGTGCGAGTGCTCGGCGTGGACCCCGGGCTGACCCGGTGCGGCCTCGGCGTGGTGGACGGGGGCACGGGCCGCACGGTCACGTGTGTCGCGGTGGACGTGGTGCGCACCCCGGTGGACGACACGCTCGAGCGGCGGCTGCTCGCGGTCTCCGACGCGGTCGAGCAGTGGCTGGACACCTACCGGCCGGCGGCGGTCGCCGTCGAGCGCGTCTTCAGTCAGCACAACGTGCGCACCGCCATGGGCACCGCGCAGGCGGGGGGAGTGGTCGCCCTGGCCGCGGCCCGCCGCGGGCTGCCGGTCGTGTTCCACACCCCGAGCGAGGTCAAGGCCGCCGTCACCGGCAGCGGCCGCGCGGACAAGGCGCAGGTGACCGGCATGGTCACCCGGCTGCTCGGGCTCGCGCAGGCGCCCCGGCCGGCCGACGCCGCCGACGCGCTCGCGCTCGCCATCTGCCACCTGTGGCGCCAGCCGATGCGCGACCGCCTCGCCGAGGCCGAAGCCCGCGCGGCCGAACTGGCGCGCACGCACCGGGCCCGCCTGGCCGCGGCGGCGAAGTCGGCCAATACCGTATCCCGGACGGCGGTGACGCGGCTGAACACGCGGACACCGGGGAAGGGAGTGCGCGGATGATCTCCTCGGTCCGGGGCGAGGTGCTCTCGGTCGGGCTCGACCACGTGGTGGTGGAGGTCGGCGGCGTCGGCCTCGCGGTGCAGGCCACGCCGGCGACGCTGGCCACCCTGCGCCGCGGTGAGCAGGTCCGGTTGCACACGTCGCTGGTGGTGCGCGAGGACTCGCTGACCCTGTTCGGGTTCGCCGACGCCGAGGCCCGCGAGCTGTTCGGGCTGCTGCAGACCGTGTCCGGGATCGGCCCGCGCCTGGCGCTCGCCGCGCTGGCGGTGCTCGACCCGGACAAGCTGCGCACCGCACTGGCCGAAGGCAACATCACCGTCCTCACCCAGGTGCCCGGCATCGGCCGCAAGGGCGCCGAACGGCTCACCCTCGAACTGCGCGACAAGGTCACCGCGGCGGGAGCGGAGACCGCCGCGGTTCCCGCGGCCGGCGCGGTGCGCGCCGAGGTCGTCGAGGCCCTCACCGGTCTCGGGTTCCCGGCCAAGCAGGCCGAACAGGCCGTGGAAAAGGTGCTCGCCGCGGGCGAGGCCGGCACCACACCGGCCGTGCTGCGCGCGGCCCTGAGCGCTCTCGGGCGCAAGTGAGGCAGCTGACGCGTGCACGACGATGACCACGATGACGGCGTGACCGAGTACCCGGCGGACGAGACCCTCTCCGCGCTGCCCCAGCTGGGCGAGCGCGAGATGGAGACGACGCTGCGCCCGAGCAGGCTGAGCGAGTTCATCGGCCAGCCGCGGGTCCGCGAGCAGCTGGAACTGGTGCTGGAGAGCGCCCGCCGCCGCGGCGTGCCGCCGGACCACGTGCTGCTGTCCGGCCCGCCCGGCCTGGGCAAGACCAGCCTGGCGATGATCGTCGCGGCCGAGCTGGACGCCTCGATCCGGATCACCTCCGGCCCGGCCCTGGAACGCGCCGGCGACCTGGCCGCGATGCTGTCCAACCTCGCCGAGGGCGACGTGCTGTTCATCGACGAGATCCACCGCATCGCCCGGCCCGCCGAGGAGATGCTCTACCTCGCGATGGAGGACTTCCGCGTCGACGTGGTGGTCGGCAAGGGGCCGGGTGCGACGAGCATCCCGCTGGAGATCGCGCCGTTCACCCTGGTCGGGGCCACCACCCGGTCCGGTGCGCTGACCGGTCCGCTGCGCGACCGGTTCGGCTTCACCGGTCAGATGGAGTTCTACGCCGACCACGAGCTGGACCAGGTGATCCGGCGTTCGGCGACGATCCTGGGCATCGACATCGACCCGGACGGCAGCGCGGAGATCGCCCGCCGGTCGCGCGGCACGCCGCGCATCGCCAACCGGCTGCTGCGCCGCGTCCGGGACTACGCCGAGGTCCGCGAGGACGGCCGGGTGACCCTCGCGGTGGCCCGTGCCGCGCTGGAGGTCTACGACGTCGACGAACTGGGCCTGGACCGGCTGGACCGGGCGGTGCTGTCGGCGCTGGTGCACTCCTTCGGCGGCGGCCCGGTCGGGGTCTCCACGCTCGCGGTCGCCGTCGGCGAGGAGCCGACGACCGTCGAGGAGGTGTGCGAGCCCTACCTGGTGCGTGCGGGCATGCTCGCACGCACGCCACGTGGGCGGGTGGCGACGCCGAGTGCGTGGGAACACCTCGGGCTGCGCCCGCCGCCACGCCCGGACCAGGCAGGGCCTACCCTGTTCGACTAACCGGGTGCCGGCCGGCCAGTGGTGCCTGGCACACTCGAAAGAGCACATCCGGACAAAAGAGGTGCGCGGCCGGTGCGTCGCACACCGAATGGAGAATCATGGAACAGCTTTTCCTGCCGTTGCTGCTCATGCTCGTCGTGGCGATCCCGCTGGTGATGGGCACCCGTAAGCAGAAGCGTGCCGCGCAGGAGCAGCAAAAGCTGCAGGGCAGCCTGTCCGAGGGCGACCGGGTGATGACGACGTCCGGCCTGTACGGGACGGTGGCCGACACCAGCAGCGACACCACGATCGACATCGAGATCGCTCCCGGTGTCGTGACGACGTGGCTGCGCCAGGCGGTGCGCGAGAAGGTCGCGCCCGAGGTGGCCGACGAGACCGGGGCCGACGACGCGGAGGACGTCAACGACGCCGCCGTGGTCGAGCCGGTGGAGACCACCGGGCCCGCCCAGGCCGAGGAGAAGCCCGGCCCGCAGATCGCGCCGCCGCTGGAGCACGAGAAGAAGTAGGCCCGACCGGAGGGCAACCCCGGCGTCCGACGGTGACGCCGGGGTCAACGCCGCGTTCACAACGCGGCGAGTAGTGTCTGCGTACCGCCGCGTAGGCGGACGATCCACCGCTGACCGTCGAGGAGAACGACCACCGTGGCACCACCGGCCGGGCGGATCCGCCCGGGACGCTATCTCGGCCTTTTCGTCCTGATCGTGGTCGTCCTCTACGCGCTGGTGTTCTTCACCGGCGGGGGCAAGCCGACGCCGAAGCTGGGCATCGACCTGCAGGGCGGCACCCGGGTGACGCTGAGCGCGCGCACCCCGGACGGATCGGCGCCCTCGCGCGACTCGCTCAACCAGGCGCGCCAGATCATCGAGACCCGCGTGAACGGGATCGGCGTCAGCGGCACCGAGGTGGTGCTCGACGGCAACAACATCGTGATCACGGTGCCCGGCGAGCAGGGCGACCAGGCCAAGAAGCTCGGCCAGACGGCCCAGCTCGGATTCCGCAAGGTGCTCGACGCGCAGACGGTCACCACGCCGCCGGTCCCGCCGCCGCCCGGCCAGGCCGACGACCCGGCCACGATCCAGCAGGCCAAGGCGACCCGCCAGGCCGCCGCTCTGGTCACCGGCAACGGCGACACCCTCGCCCCCGCTCCAGCGGCTTCCCAGGCGCTGGCTGCGTACGCGTGCTCGACGCAGGACCCGCTGCGCGGCAACGACGACCCGAACCTGCCGCTGATGACCTGCGACCAGAACGGCACCGAGAAGTACCTGCTCGGCCCGGTGTTCCTGAAGGGCACCGAGATCGCCAACGCGGCCGCCGCGCCGCCCGCGCAGAACAAGCCGGGCTGGACCGTGGAGCTGTCGTTCAAGTCCGACGGCCGCCAGACCTGGGCCGACTTCACCACGAAGAACATCGGCCAGCGCGCGGCGTTCGTGCTCGACACCGAGGTCGTCTCCGCACCGACGATCCAGAGCGCGATCCTCGACGGCAACACGCAGATCAGCGGCAGCTTCACGCAGCAGCAGACCAAGGACCTGGCGGACATCCTCAAGTACGGGTCGCTGCCGCTGTCGTTCGCCGCGTCCGACGCCACCACCGTCTCGGCGACGCTCGGCCTGGCCTCGCTCGAAGCGGGCCTGATCGCCGGCGGCATCGGTCTCGCGCTGGTCTTCGTCTACTGCCTGGTCTACTACCGCCTGCTCGGGTTCCTGACGATCGTCTCGCTCGGACTGTCCGGCCTGATCGTGTACGCGGTGCTGGTGCTGCTCGGGCGGTGGATCAACTTCACCCTCGACCTGGCCGGTGTCGCCGGGTTCATCATCGCCATCGGCGTGACCGCGGACTCGTTCGTGGTGTTCTTCGAACGGCTCAAGGACGAGATCCGGGAGGGCGGGCGCAGCTTCCGCTCCGCGGTCCCGCGCGGCTGGGTGCGCGCCCGGCGCACCATCCTCGCCTCGGACGCGGTCATGTTCCTCGCGTCCGCGGTGCTCTACGCCATCGCGGTCGGCGACGTCCAGGGCTTCGCCTTCACCCTGGGCATGTCGACCGTGCTCGACCTGATCGTGGTGTTCCTGGTGACGCACCCGCTGGTCGCGCTGGCATCGAAGTCGAAGTTCCTGTCCCGGCCGAAGCTCACCGGGCTCGGCGGCGTGCAGACGCTGGCCGCCCAGCGGCGGCCCGCGCGCAAGGTGCCCGCCGGCGCGGGCGCGAAGGAGTCCTGACGTGGCAGACGAGCTGAACACCGAGACGGCGACGTCCACCGGCGCCACCCCGGCCGCGAAGAAGGCCGGCAAGGAGAGCGTGTTCCACCGCCTCTACGTCGGCACCGGCGCCTTCGACATCGTCGGCAAGCGCAAGCGCTGGTACGTCTTCTTCGCGGTGCTGGTGCTGGTCTGCCTCGCCTCGATCGGCATCCGCGGTTTCAACCTGGGCATCGAGTTCGAGGGCGGCACCCAGATCCAGATGCCGGCCCGCGGCGCGAACGGCCCGATCACGACCGACGCGGCCAAGCGGGCGTTCGCCGACGCGCTCGGCGAGCAGTCCGAATCGGCGCAGACCGTCGGCGTCGGTGACGCGGCCACGGTGCAGCTGCGGTCCAGCACGCTGGATGCCGATCAGGTCGCCAAGGTCAAGCAGTCGCTGTTCGACGAGCTCAAGCCGATCGGCAGCAACGGCCAGCCGAGCGCGCAGGCGATCAGCGACAGCGCGGTGAGCGCCTCCTGGGGACAGGAGATCTCCAAGCAGGCGCTGATCGCGCTGGCGGTGTTCATGGTCCTGGTGACCGTGTTCCTGGCGATCTACTTCGAGAAGTGGATGGCCATCACCGCGCTCATCGCGCTGGTGCACGACATCCTGGTCACCGCGGGCATCTACTCGCTGGTCGGGTTCGAGGTCACCCCGGCGACGGTGATCGGCCTGCTGACGATCCTCGGGTTCTCCCTCTACGACACCGTGGTGGTGTTCGACAAGGTCAAGGAGAACACCCGCGGAATCCTCGGCCTGACCCGCCGCACCTACGCCGAGACGGCGAACCTGGCGCTGAACCAGACCCTGATGCGGTCGATCAACACCTCGGTCATCGCGCTGCTGCCGGTGCTGGGCCTGCTGGTCGTCGGCTACATCCTGCTCGGCTCGGGCACGCTGCAGGACCTCGCGCTCGTACAGCTGACCGGTATGCTCGCCGGCGTGATCTCGTCGCTGTTCCTGGCGACGCCGCTGCTGGTGGACTTCAAGATGCGCGACCCGAAGTACCAGCAGCAGGCCGACCGGGTGCGGGCGCGCCGCGCCAGCCAGGCGCGCAAGGCGGCCGAGCGCGAGGAGGACTTCGACGCGGGCGACGACGAGGCCCTCGGTGCGGAGCTGCGCAAGGAGAAGGCGTACGCGGCAGCGGCGAGTGTCCCGGCGCGCACCCCGAAGGCGCAGCCGCGGCGCGGACGGCCGTCGGGCAAGCGGAAGCGCTGAGCGCGTGGAGCTGGAGCGCGCGCTCGGCCTGATCGCCGAGGTGCCGGACTTCCCCGAGCCCGGTGTGCTGTTCCGCGATCTGTCGCCGCTGTTCGCCGACGCCGGCGGGTTCCGTGCGGTCGTCGACGCCCTGGCGGCGACGGTCGACCCGGAGACCGACGTGCTGGCGGCGGTCGAGGCGCGCGGGTTCCTGCTCGCCGCGGCTGTCGGCTACGCCCGCGGGCTCGGGGTCGTGCTGGTGCGCAAGCCCGGCAAGCTGCCCACCGTCGCGGGACGGGTGGACTACGCCCTGGAGTACGGGACGGCTGCGCTGGAGCTGCCTGCCGGTGTCGTCGCGCCCGGGCAGCGGGCGGTGGTGGTCGACGACGTGCTCGCCACGGGTGGCACCGTCGCCGCCGCGTGCGAGCTGCTGGAGAAGGCCGGTGCGGCCGTGTCCGGTGTGTCGGTCGTGATGGAGCTGGCCGCCCTCGACGGGCGGTCGGCGCTGGCCGGGCGGAAGGTCAGCTCACTGCTGGTCGCCTGACCGTTCACCGCGCCGGGGCGGCGGTCGGCGCGGCTGGGAACAACGCGGCGGCCCGCCGGGGTTACGCTTGTTGGTCTACAGGCCGCGCGATCAGCAGGAGGTGGGCTTGAGCCAGGAGCTCGAAAGCCCGGCGCCCGCCCGGGACACCGCCGACAACCGCGGCGCGCAGCCGCAGGGTGTCACCCGGGCCCCATCCGCGACGCGCCGCGTGCGAGCGCGTCTCGCCCGGCGCATCACCGCGCAGCGGGCGGCGCCGGTCAAGCAGGTCCTGGAACCGCTCGCCGCGATCCACCGCGACCTGCACCCGAACGCGGACCTGAGCCTGCTGCAGCGCGCCTACGACGTGGCCGAGGAGCTGCACCGGCACCAGCGGCGCAAGTCCGGCGACCCGTACATCACGCACCCGCTGGCGGTGGCCACCATCCTCGCCGAGCTGGGCATGGACACCACCACCCTGGTGGCGGCCCTGCTGCACGACACGGTCGAGGACACCGGCTACTCGGTGGAGCAGCTGACCGCCGACTTCGGCGAGAAGGTCGCCCAGCTCGTCGACGGTGTCACGAAGCTGGACAAGGTCAAGCTGGGCACCGCGGCCGAGGCGGAGACCATCCGCAAGATGGTCATCGCGATGGCCCGCGACCCGCGGGTGCTGGTCATCAAGCTCGCCGACCGGCTGCACAACATGCGCACCATGCGGTTCCTGCCGCCGGAGAAGCAGGTCCGCAAGGCCAAGGAGACCCTCGAGGTCCTGGCGCCGCTCGCGCACCGCCTGGGCATGGCGACCGTCAAGTGGGAGCTGGAGGACCTCGCGTTCGCCATCCTGCAGCCCAAGAAGTACGACGAGATCGTCCGCCTGGTCGCCGACCGCGCACCGTCGCGGGACATCTACCTGCGCAAGGTGATCGACGAGCTGACCGGCGCCCTGGGCGGCTCGCGCATCACGGCCAAGGTCGAGGGCCGGCCCAAGCACTACTACTCGATCCACCAGAAGATGATCGTGCGCGGCCGCGACCTGGACGACATCCACGACCTCGTGGGGGTGCGGATCCTGGTCGAGGACGTGCGCGACTGCTACGCCGCCATGGGTGTCGTGCACGCGCTGTGGCAGCCGATGCCGGGCCGGTTCAAGGACTACATCGCCCAGCCGCGGTTCGGTGTGTACCAGTCGCTGCACACCACCGTGATCGGGCCGGACGGCAAGCCGCTGGAAGTGCAGATCCGCACCTACGAGATGCACCACACCGCCGAGTACGGCATCGCCGCGCACTGGCGCTACAAAGAAACACGAGGCACCCACAGCAGTTCTCACGGCACCGCCGTCGACATCGACGAGATGGCGTGGATGCGGCAGCTGCTCGACTGGCAGCGGGAGGCGGCGGATCCGGGGGAGTTCCTCGATTCGCTGCGTTACGAGCTCGCCGCCCGCGAGATCTTCGTGTTCACGCCCAAGGGCGACGTGGTGACGCTGCCGGTCGGTGGCACGCCGGTGGACTTCGCCTACGCGGTCCACACCGAGGTGGGGCACCGGTGCATCGGCGCGCGCGTCAACGGCCGGCTGGTCGCGCTGGAACGCAAGCTGGAGAACGGCGACGTCGTCGAGATCTTCACCTCGAAGGCGGAGAACTCCGGGCCGAGCCGGGACTGGTTGACCTTCGCCAAGTCGCCCAAGGCACGGGCGAAGATCCGCCAGTGGTTCGCCAAGGAACGCCGCGACGAGGCGATCGACGGCGGCAAGGACGCCATCACCAAGGAGGTCCGCAAGGTCGGGCTCCCGTTGCAGCGCCTGGTGTCCGCGGAGGCGATGGGCGCGCTGGCGGCCGAGCTGCACCACCCGGACATCAGCTCGCTCTACGCCGCGGTCGGCGAGGGACACGTCAGCGCGAAACACGTGGTGCAACGCCTCGTCGCGCTGATCGGGGGCGTCGAGGAGGCCGAGGACGAGCTCGCGGCCCGGTCCACGCCGTCCACGGTGACCCGGCGCCGCGCGTCCAACGACGTCGGCGTGGTGGTCAAGGACGCCACCGACGTGTGGACCAAGCTGGCGCGCTGCTGCACCCCGGTGCCCGGCGACGAGATCCTCGGGTTCGTCACCCGCGGCGGCGGGGTCAGCGTGCACCGCACGGACTGCACCAACGCCGAGGACCTGCGGGCCCAGCCGGAACGGCTCGTCGAGGTGGAATGGGCGCCGTCCGCGAACTCGGTGTTCCTGGTGTCCATCCAGGTCGAGGCGCTCGACCGGCATCGCCTGCTCTCCGATGTGACCAAGGTGCTCGCCGACGAGAAGGTCAACATCCTGTCCGCGTCGGTGCAGACCTCACGCGACCGGGTCGCGGTCAGCCGCTTCACGTTCGAAATGGGCGACCCGAAGCACCTCGGGCACGTGCTGAAGGTGGTCCGGGGGGTGGAGGGCGTCTACGACGTGTACCGCGTCACATCGGCCTCCTGAGACCGGTCGCTAGGGTGCCGGTATGGCACCTGGGCTGGAGTTCGCGCGCGACGGGGAAGTGGCCACGCTGACCTTCGCGCGGCCGGAGAAGAAGAACGCGATCTCCCACGACATGTGGGCGGCGATCCCGGACGTCGTCGGCGAGGTCGAAGCCGACCCCGGGCTCAAGGTGCTGGTGCTGACGGGGGCCGGTGCGGATTTCTCCGCCGGCGCCGACATCAGCGAGTTCGGGGCGCTGCGCGCCACCGCGGACGGTGCCGCCGCCTACGACAAGGTCGTCGAGGGCGCGGTGACCGCCCTGGCGGGCATGACCAAGCCGACCGTGGCGAAGATCCGCGGCAACTGCATCGGCGGTGGCTGCCAGATCTCCGTCGCCTGCGACTTCCGCTTCGCCGAGCCGGGGGCGCGTTTCGGGATCACCCCGGCCAAGCTGGGCATCGTGTACGACTTCCGCTCCACGCACCAGCTCGTCTCGCTGATCGGGCCGGCGCACGCGCGGTACTTCCTGCTGTCCGGCCGACTGATCGACGCCGTTCGCGCCCGCGAGATCGGTCTGGTCAACGACACGTTCGACGACCTCGACACCGGGGTCGCGGACTTCGCCGCGACGCTGTGCTCGCGCTCGCAGACGTCGGTGCGCGGCATGAACCGGATCGTCGGCAAGATCCTCGACGGACAGTCCGAAAGCGACGCCGAGGTCGAGGAGATCCGGCTCGCCGCGATCCACGGCGCCGACTACGCGGAGGGCGTGGCCGCGTTCCTGAGCCGCCGCCCGCCGCGTTTCACCGCCCGCTAGGGGTGGTCAGCCGACCGACACCGCGGTGAACTTGACCTCCATGTTCGGCTTGCCGCCGCCCGGGCTCGGGTCGAAGCTGCCGTCGTGACCGGCCCGGGCGACCTTGTCCAGCACCTGGAGTCCGGCGTCGGAGATCGAGCCGAACACCGTGTAGGCCGGGCTCAGCTCGGCCGGGCCGTAGACCATGAAGAACTGGCTGCCGTTGGTGTTCGGCCCCGCGTTCGCCATCGCCAGCAGGCCGCGGCCGTACTTCAGTTCCGGGAACGTCTCGTCCGCGAAGGAGTACCCCGGGCCGCCGCTTCCGGTGCCGGTCGGGTCGCCGCACTGCAACATCATCAGGCTCGCGTCGGTGCCCAGGCGGGCGCACGAGGTGTCGGTGTAGTAGCCCTGCTGGGCCAGGCTGAGGAAGCTGTTCACCGTGCACGGCGCGAGGGCGCGGTCCAGCGTCAGCGGGATGTCGCCGGCGGTCGTCTTCAGCGTGACGTTCACCGTGCCGGTGGACGGGACGTTCTTGGTCTGCGGCGGCTTGTTCGGCTTGGCCGCCGGCTCGTTCGCCGTCGCCGGGTAGGAGCACTGCACCGGGTTCGGCAGCGGCGTGGGCCGCTGCGGCAGGGCGGCGCGCTGCGCCGGGATGTTCAGCGCCGAGGACGGTGCGGACGGCGACGTGGTCGGGGCGGCCGCGGCCGAACCGTTGTCGGTGCCCCGGGTTGCGAAGAACACCACCAGCCCGGCGACGACGACCACCGCGCCGACCGTCGCACCCACACCGACGATCTTCCGCCGTCGCGCGCGTTCCGCCCGGCGGGCCATCTGCCGCTCGAGCTTGCGCTTCGCGGCCTCACGGCGCTGCTGGTTGGTCGCCACCTGCCCTCCAGAATCCACTCGACGTCACCGACCCGGTGGCGGCAGTCTATGGGCACAGCCTGTGAGGACCCTGTACAGCCCCGGTTAGGGTGGTGCCGGACATCCCGGGCGCGGGTGGACGGGTGGACGCGGAGGTGGACTTTCGTGCTCGTCGTCGGGTTTCCGGCAGGCGCGCTGCAGGCCAACTGCTATCTGCTCGCGCCCGGCCCCGGCACGGCCTGCGTGATCGTCGACGCGGGGGAGGACTGCGCCGGCCGCGTCGCCGAGGCGCTCGCCGAACACGACCTGACGCCGGCTGCCGTGCTGGCCACCCACGGCCACCCCGACCACGTGGCCGGTGCCGCGGCCGTCACGGCGGCCCACGGCGTCCCGCTGTGGATCCACCCGGCCGACCGCGGCCTGCACGACGGCGACCGGCCCGCCGACGTCCGGGCGCTCACCGGCGCGCCGCTGGAGCTCGCGGACCTGGTGATCGACGTCGGACTGGTGCCGGGGCACACCGCGGGGTCGGTGGTGTTCCGGCTCACCACACCCGAGGGCGGCCGACTCGTGCTGACCGGCGACACGCTGTTCGCGGGCTCGGTCGGGCGCACCGGCTCGGCCGGTGACCGGCGGCGGATGGGGGAGTCCCTGCGCGACCAGCTGCTGCCGCTGCCCGACGACACGGTGGTGCTGCCCGGGCACGGCCCGGCCACCACGATCGGCCGCGAGCGGGCCGGCAATCCGTTCCTGAGCGGGGCGCGCAGCGTCGTCCCGGTGCCGTGACGGGGGAGGATGTGACCGAGCTGAGGAAACCGGCGGAACCGGAGCCGCTGCCGCTGCACCAGGAGGGCCCGGGGCTGACCCGGCGGCGCCTGGTGTCCGGGCTGGCCGGCGTGGTGATCGTGGCTGCGGCCTCGGGCGGTCTCGCCGGGCTGATCGGCGGCCGGATCGCGGGCCTGGTCGCGGCCGCCGTGGTGGGCCTGCCACTGCTGTGCGTCGTGGTGGGGAACGTGCGGCGCAGACTGTGGCTCACCGGCACCACCGTGGTGGTCCGCGTCTTCCGCACGCGCCGCGTCGATCTGGTGTCGGCGAGGCGGATCGACCTCCTGGTGACCGACGTGCGCGGCGCCCGCACGGTGAGCCTGCTGGTCGGCCCCGGGCAGCGGGGCCGGGCCGTCAAGATCGACCTGGCGGTCTACGCCGGGACCGGCGGGCGTGAACTGCCCGTCCTCACCCTCCGGCGGCTGGCTGATGCGCTGGCGGACAACATCGAATCCAACGGCCTGGTGTTCGCCGAGCTGCTGGTCGCGCAGCTGCGGGCGGAGGCCCGGGGCGCGGGGTTGTCCGAGCGGCCGCTGCACCAGCTGGTGTCCGCGGCACCGGCCGGCCGGATCGCGCAGCGGTTCACGATGGACGCGGTGAGCCGGTTCGTGGCGCGGCTGGGCTGACCGGGGGTTGCGCGCCGAGGCGCGCCTCGATGGCGGCCAGCTGCGCGCGGATGCCCTCCAGCTGGTAGACGATCTCCGGCAGCTCCTCCGCCGCGAAGGTCGCCAGCCGCTGCAGGTGGTCGGCCGCGTCGCGCAGTTCGCTGAGCACGGTCGCGATCCGCGGCAGGCTCGTCAGCGCGCGGACGGTCCGGGCCGCGGCTTCGGACACGTGCCGCGGCAGTGCGTGAACGACCAAGACCCCTCCCGGCAGGACCGCAACCGTGTGCCCGGTCTTCGTACCCCATCGGGACGGCCACGAGCGGGGCGGGGTGCGGGCCTGGGACTACTGATCGCTGCTGTGACTGATGTGGCTGCTGGGTTCCCGTGCGGCGATGAGCGCGGCCAGGACGGTGGTGACCGGCACGGCCGCGACGATGCCGACACTGCCGGCCAGCGTGCGCACGATCTCCTGTGCCACATCCTGCGAGCCGAGGATCGCGCCCAGGCCGACACCGGAGATCGACGAGTACAGCATCACCGGCAGCGCCGCACCGGCGTACGCCATGACCAGGGTGTTCACCGCCGAGCCCACGTGGTCGCGGCCGATCCGCAGCCCGGCCGAGTACAGCTCCCGCCAGTTCAGCGACGGGTTGGCGCGGCGCAGCTCCCACACCGCGCTGGTCTGGGTGACGGTGACGTCGTCGAGCACGCCGAGCGCGCCGATGACGACCCCGGCCAGCAGCAGTCCGCGGGCGTCCACGCCGTGCCCGAGCGACGCGATGAGCGTCGAGGTGCTGTCGTCCAGGCCGGTCAGCGAAGCGGCGGCGGAGAAGACCGCCGACAGCACGCCGATCAGCGCCAGGCTGGTGAGCGTGCCCAGCACGGCGACCGAGGTGCGTGCCGACAGGCCGTGCGTGAGGTACAGCGCGATGAACATGATCAGCCCGGCGCCCACGATCGCGACGAGCAGCGGGTTCTGCCCGGCCAGGATCGCCGGCAGCACGAACGCCACCAGCACCACGAAACTCAGCGCCAGCGCGCCGAGCGCGGCGAGGCCCTGCCACCGGCCGAGCACGACCACCGCCACCGCGAACAGCGCGGCGAGCACGGCGAGCGGGAAGCCGCGCTGGAAGTCGACCAGCTGGTAGGACGCCGGGTCGGCGGCGTCACCGCCGTTGTAGGCCAGCACGACGTGGTCACCGGCGCCGAACCGAGGGGTGCTGGGTTCGATCGGGGCCGTCAGCTCGACGGTGCGCCCGCTCGCCGGCCCGTCGGTGAGCGCGACCCGCGCCGTCAGGCACGGCTTGGCATCGGGGCCGGGCTGGTCCCCGACCTGCACCTGTCCGGCAGCGAGGCAGGGCCCCGAGGCGGCGGTGGTGATCGTGCCGTGCACCGGGGTGCCCTGGGAGATCGCCGAGGTGGGTTTCGCCTGGCCCCAGGGGTAGAGCAGCAGCATCCCGGCGACGGTGGCGACCGCGACCGGCGCCAGCAGCCAGGTCAGCAGCAGTTTGACCCGGCGGGACGCCGGTGGGGCGGGGGAGTGCCCATGCCCGTGCCCGTGACCGTGCCCGGTGGAGGGTGGCGTGGCGGGCCGGTGGCGCCGCGGGCGGGAGTCCGCGGTGGTCGACCGGCGGGCGCGGGCGGGTGCCGTCCCGGCGCCGGTGGCGCGAGCCGCGGGTGTGCCGGTGGTGTGCCCCGCGGTCCGTGGCCCCGCGGTCCGTGGCTCGGCGGGGCGTGCCTCGGCGGGGCGGCGGGGGCGGTCCGGCGACCCGGCCCGGCGCCCGGTGGGGTCGCTGTCGCTGCTACGACGGGCCGGCCGCGCCCGCCGCGGCGCCGGATCGGCAGCAGGCGGCCCGGGCACGCGGCGGATCGGGCCGGTCACCGCTGTGGGGTCGGGCTCGTCGTCGTGCTGCACCGCAACATGGTGCCGTCCGCGGCCCTCACTCCTCCGGGTGGGTCGGCGAACTCGTCCGGGAAACGGCGTAACAGGAACCGCCCTGGTCCGTCCTCACAGTGCAGAGCCAGCAGGGGACAGGAGGCCCATCGTGCACGCCGAAACGGTCGAGGAGCACCAGTTCGTCAGCCTGGACGGCTACGACGTCCCGGTCTTCTCGCGGTGGAGCTACACCACCGCCGATCCCTACGCGGTCACCTTGTCCTTCCGCGCCGACCGTGGCCGGTGGGTCGAGTGGTGCTTCGCCCGCGAACTCCTCGTCGCCGGGCTGGGCCGGCCCACGGGCGAGGGTGACGTGCGGATCCGGCCGGACCTGGCCGGCGGCGCCGACCAGCTGCTGATCGAGCTGGAGTCGCCGGACGGGTACGCCGTCGTCGAACTCGGCCGTGCGGGCGTGGCCCGGTTCGTCGCCTCCACGCACGCGCTCGTGCCGCTCGGCGCCGAGGGCGCCTTCGTCGACGTGGACGCGTTCATCGCGGAGGTCACCAAGGTCTGAGCCCGCGCGGTGCCCTGCCCGGACGAGGGCGCGGCCCTGCTGGGGATCGACGGCCGCATCAGGGTCCACAAGGGACGGACAACCACTCCTGCGGGCTCACGCCCAGCCGGATCCGGTCCTGCTGCTCCAGCAGCGTGTCCGGCCGGTGCAGAGTGCGATCCCGCGCCAGGTGGATCAATCCGAAGGCGCCGCGGGCGAAGCAGTTCAGCACCTCGTACTGCCCGGCCACCAGCTCACCCCGCGTGAGCCCGCCGCCGGGGTCCGGGGGCTCCGCGTCGACGCCCACTCACCGCAGGTTACGACACGACGGCGCTGCGTGGCTAGGACCGGGCGCGCAGGTAGGTGGGATCGGCGGCGGGAATGGCCGTGTCCGGCCGGCCGCCCAGGACCTGGCTCATCGCGGCGAAGTACGGCGGCGCCGCGACCGTGCCGCCGAACGCGCCGCGCCCGCAGGAGCCCAGGTGCACCGGTGTGCCGGGACAGATCTCCGCCGGGTGCGGGCCGTCGGCGAACACCATGGACGACACGGCGTAGTCGTCGACGCCGCCGATGAACGCCACCGACTCACTCTGCTGCGTGGTGCCCGTCTTGCCGAAGTCGGCGTGGTGCCACCCGGCCGCGGCCGCGGCCGCGGCGGACGTGCCCGAAATCGTGTCCTGGCTCAGCCCGTTCAGCAGCGTGTTGGCCAGCCCTGGTGGCACCACCTGCTCGCACGGCGGCTGTTTCACGGCGACGTCGTGGCCGTTGCGGTCGGTGACGGACAGGATCGGATCCGGCTGGCACCAGGTGCCACCGCTCATCAGCGTCGCCGACACGTTCGCCATCTCCAGCGGGCTCACCGGGCTGTTGCCGAGGGTGAACGACAGCTTGTTCTGGAAGTACTGCGACTGCGGCTCGCTGTACTGCGGGTTCGGCGACGACGGGTCCGGCTTCGCGCCCGCGTCGTTGGTGTTGAGGCTGGTGCGCAGACCCAGCCGGCGCGCCATGTCCAGTACCGCCGGCATGCCGACCCGCTGCTCCAGGTTGACGAAGGCGACGTTCGGCGACGTGGCGAGACCGTCGCGCAGCGAGATCGGGTTCGGGTAGTTCACGCCGTCGTTCTCCACGCAGTACTGCGGCGTGTACTGGTTGGCGCCGGGCTGGGTGAAGCACTCGCCGGCCTGGTTGGGCAGCAGCGTTTCCAGGCCCGCCTTGCCGGTCTCCAGCGCCGCCGCCGAGGTGAAGATCTTGAACGACGACCCGGCACCGAACACGTTGCTGGGGGCCGCGACGATGTTCGTCGACGTCTCGCCCTTGGCCGGATCGGTGCCGTAGTTGCGGTTGGCGACCATGGCGAGCACCTCGTGGCTGTTCTGCCCCGGCCGGACGACCGCGAAGGTGTTCGCCACGCCGTCCTGCGTGGTCGGCACGTTGGCCTCCACGGCCTGCTTGACGGCCCGGCTCACCAGCGGATCCATCGTCGTGCGGATGAGGTAGCCGCCGGTCTCCAGCTGGTCGGCGGTGAAGCCGGACTGGATGAGGTAGCTCTCGGCGTACTGGCAGAGGAACCCCGCATCCGGCGTGGAACCCAGGCAGGTGCTCGAGGGCACGTCCGGGCCGTCGGGCAGCACACCGAGCGGCGCGGCCTTCGCAGCGGCGCCGTCCGCCGGGGTCAGGGTCCTCGTGCTGACCATCGCGTCGATGACGACGTTGCGGCGCTGCGTGGCCTGCTCCGGATGCGTGTAGGGGTTGTACAGGCTGGGGTTGTTCACCATGCCGGCGAGCAGCGCGGCCTGCGGCACGGTCAGCTTGTCCGGCGTGGTGCCGAAGTAGGCGTGCGCGGCGGCGCCGACGCCGTAGACGTTGCCGGTGAACTCCACCACGTTCAGGTAGCCGCTGAGGATGTCGTCCTTGGACACCGTCTGTCCGAGCTGGACGGCGATCTTCGCCTCACGCAGCTTGCGCGCGATCGTGTCGGCCTGGTCGGCGAGCTGGTCGGCCCGGTTGTTCCGGTCCACGACGTTGATGAGGTAGTTCTTGACGTACTGCTGGGTGATCGTCGACCCGCCCTGGGTGCTGCCGCCGGAGGAGTCGTGCAGCGCGGCGCGGACCATGCCCTTCACGTCCACGCCGCCCTCGTCGTAGAACCGGCGGTCCTCGATCGAGATGATCGCCGCCTTCATCGCGGGGGAGATCTGGTTCGCGGTCACCGGGAGGCGGTACTGGTCGTACAGCGTCGCGATCGGGTTGCCGTCCCGGTCGGCCACCGTCGTCACCAAGGGCTGCTCGCTGTTCACCAGCGCTGCCGAGATCCCGTTCACGGAGTCGGCGACCTGGTTGGACAGCACCCCGGCGCCGAGCGCGACCGGAGCCACCACCCCGGCGACGAGGAGCCCGGCGAGCGCGCAGTAGCCGAGGAGCCGGGGCACACCACGAGACAGACGCACGCAACCCAGGATAACTCCGCCGCGGTGAATTGCCGGTTGCCGGAATTGTCTTTACCCGGTGTGGAAACAATCTTTGCTCACTGCGCCGGCACCCGGTCCGGGACCAGGCAGTCCCGCACGCCCGCGGCTCCGCGCCCGGCGAACGCCCACAGCGCGCTCGCGGTGCGCATCCCGCGCTCGCGGGTGAGCGGAGGCGGCGACGGGTAGCGCACCCGCAGCCCCCGTTCGGCGAACGGGCGCTCCGACAGGTACCTCGCCCCGCCCGGACCGCACAGGTACGTGCCGGCCCCGACCGCTGCGGTGAGGTCGGCCAGGCGCTCGGACCGGCCCTCGCGCGCGGCCAGCTCGCTGCTGTGCACCACCGCGCCCGGCCACCCCATCCGGTCGAGCATGGCACGCACCGACACCTCGGCCACCACCGCGAGCCGCTCGTGCAGCGCCAGCGCGGCGAGCACCTCGTCGACGATGCCCGCGGTCTCGGCCCAGTGCGGGCAGCGGCCGTAGTACTGCCGGATCAGCCGCGACATCGTGCGATGCGCCGCGGCGGGATCGGCCGGCCGCAGCTCGCGGATGCGGCTGGCCCGGCCGCGCGGCCGGTGCACCGGCACGGTCAGCCAGCGCTGGTCCTCGGGGTCGGCGGCCGCGGCCAGCCGCGCGCGGTGCTGGTAGTCGCGGCCGTTGAACTGCACGTCGTCGAGCACGACCCACACGTCGGCGCGGAACAGCTTGCCCAGTGTGGACAGTCTCGGGAAGAGATTCGGCTGGTGGACCGCGCAGGACAGCGTCTGGGGCACGGGCGGTATGGAATCACAGCATCCGGCTGCGGAATCCGGCATCCACCAGTCGCCGATACGCGGAATACACGAACGGGGGAATTTTCTGCGGAATTGCGAAACCCTTTCGCGGATATTCGATGAGGCGCTGGAAATCGCCCACGATCATGTCGATCAGCTCGGTGCCGTGCCGGGTCCGCAGCGCGTACTCGGTGAGCGACACCGGCGCCGAGGCGCACACCGGCTCCACCTCCGGCCACACCTTGCGCGTCGTGGCGAACGCGCGGCGCTCCATGTAGGGCATCGAGACCAGCATTAGCGAGGTCACCTCGACCCCCGCTGCGGCGAGGACCGCCCGGGACAGCGCGATGTTCTCACCCGTGTTGGCTGCGTGCGGCTCGACGAGGATCGCCTCACCGGGCACACCTAGTTCGAGCGCGCGCTCCCGGTAGTGCACGCTCTCGCCGCGCGGGAAGGCGTGCGCCGTTTCCCGGCTGTTGCCGCCGGTGAACACCACCACCGGGAACAGGCCCCGGTGGTAGAGCTCGGCCGCGTACGCGGCGACGCCGAGGTCGTGGCAGCCCAGCGCGACGGCCGCCGAGCACGGCTTCGGGCGGTGCCGCAGCCGGTGGAACTCCCACACCAGCTCGGCGTCGGCCCACACCCGGTCGAGCAGCACCTTCCGCATGACCGGGCTACCGGCACTCGGAACCGCGGCGGATGCCCTCGATGCTGCGCACCTGGTGCATGAGCCCGTAGCGGGCGGACAGGCGGGCGGTCCGGTCCAGCGTGGCGAGCCCGGAACCGGCGGTCGCGCTGTCGGACAGCAGGATGTGCGCGTGCGCGGTGTCCAGCCGCACCTGCTGCAGCGGGGTGTCGTCGACGCGGTGCGACAGCGCTACCTCGATCGCCCGCCCCGCCGCCGTCAGATCGCCCGCCCCGCGGTGGGCCAGCGCCAGTTTCTGGTGCGCGATCGACCAGTCCGCGGGCTCCTCGAGCCGCTCGAACGCGCGGATGGCCGGCACGATGTGGCGCGTCGCGGTCTCGTGCAGGCCGCGCTTGCTCAGCGCGGTGCCCACCCACAGCCGCGCGCGGGTGCGGTCGTGCGCGCTGAGCCGATCGTCGGTGGTCAGGCTCGTGTAGCGCGCCGCCGCCGACGCCAGCTGCCCGGACATCTCGGCGATGACGACGAGTTGCAGTTCCAGCTGGGCCACCCGGCGCGGGGACTTCAATTCGGTGAACACCCGCAGTGCCTGGCGGTAGACGGGTTCGGCGGACAACGGCCCGCGCAGTGCACCCTGGTCCTGCCGCACCTCCCCGAGCAGCCGCAGCGACCGGCCGTAGAGGTACAGACCCTGCGCATCGGAGCTGTCCGGCTGGAAGCGGCCCAGCCAGCGGCCCAGCAGAGTGCTCGCGAGGCGGAACTCCTGGCGTCCCAGGCAGGCGACGGTGCGGTCCAGGTCGTCGGTCCAGGCCTCGTAGTCGTGGCCGGGTGCCGGACCGCGCGCGGGGCCGGACTCGCGCGCCCCGGTCACCAGCACCTCGAACCGGGTCCGTGCGCCGTCGTCCGCCCTGGCCAGTGCGGTGTCCAGGATCGCCTGGGTGTCCGGGCGCGGGACCGTCGAGGTGCCACCGCTTTCCCACTTCGCGACGGTGCGCGCGGCGACACCGAGGTAGGCGGCGAAGCCGCGCACCGACAGGCGCAGGGCGTGCCGCAGCAACCGCGCCTCCCGTCCCGTCCACTGGTGGGCGGTAGCGGCTGCCGCAGGTCTGGTCCCGGCGCTCACACGATCAGGGTAACCACATCGGGGGCGCGCCAGGACACCGAAAGGGCAACGGTAGTTCGTTTCCGTCATGAGTTCGCTCGTTCAGGCTAGAGCGAGGCACCCGGCGCCGGGGCTGACTCCTTGTCCCGGGCCGACCCTCGGCGCCGGGTGCCGTGGCACGCCCTCCGGCAGCAGCTTTCCCCTGCCCACGCAGGGGAAAGCGCGCGCGCCGTCCGGACGGCGCACTACGATGGGGTGATGACCGGCATCTCCACGCCTGCCCGGAACACGTTCCGCGAGCAGCAGTGGCGGGAAGCGCACGACCGTTACCTCGAGTGCGCGCGGGAGGTGTTCGCCCGTCTCGGGTACCACGCCGCCACGGTCGCCGACATCGTCGCCACGGCCAACGGCAGCCGGGCCACCTTCTACGCGCACTTCCGCGACAAGGCCGACATCGCGGCCGCGCTGTTCGAGCGGATCCTGCCGGACACCGCGGCGCTGTACCGGATGCCGGCGCACTTCCCGGAGCTGACCCGGGCGCGGGTGCGCACCTGGCTGGACGAGCACGTGCTGGCGTTCTGGTCGCGGTACGCCGTGGAGATCGACGTCCTGACCCAGGCCGTCGCCGACGATCCGCGGGTCGCCGCCCGGCACTACCAGTGGGGTGTGGACGCTGCCCGCGAACTGGCGCCGTACCTGACACAGTGGACCGGCGAGCACGAGCAGGCTGGGCTGACCCGGGCGTTGTTGCTGGTGCTGCAACTGGAACAGGCGTGCTACCACTGGCTGATCCGGGGCGTCGGGCACGACCGGGCGCTGGTGCTGGACGTGCTCGCCGACGTGTGGTGGCGCGAGCTGACCTACCTGCGCACCGGCCCGTGACCGTCGTCCTCGATGGTGGCCTGGCCACCGAGCTGGAGGCGCGCGGGCACGACCTCTCCGACGCGTTGTGGTCGGCGCGGCTGCTGGCCGACGACCCGGACGCGATCGTCGCCGCGCACCGCGCGTTCTTCCGCGCCGGCGCCCAGGTCGCGACCACGGCCAGCTACCAGGCCAGTGTCGCCGGGTTCGCCGAGGCCGGCATCGCCCGCCAGGAGGCGGTCCGGTTGCTGCAGTTGAGTGTCGAACTCGCCCGGGAGGCGCGGGTGCGCGGTGACGAGCTGATCGCCGCGTCGATCGGGCCGTACGGCGCGACGCTCGCCGACGGCTCGGAATACCGCGGCCGCTACGGGCTTCGGATCGGCGAGCTGGTCGCGTTCCACCGGCCGCGTGCGGAGATCCTGGCCGCGGCCGGACCGGATCTGCTGGCCTGCGAGACGGTGCCCGATGTGGACGAAGCCGAGGCGATGCTGCTCGCCATCGAGGGGCTCGGCGTGCCCGCGTGGCTGTCCTACACGATCACCGGCGAGAGCACCCGCGCCGGCCAGCCGCTGACCGAGGCGTTCGCCGTGGCGCGGGGCAACGACCAGATCGTGGCGGTCGGCGTGAACTGCTGCGATCCCCGGGACGTCGCGGCGGCCGCCGGGATCGCGCGTGCGGCGAGCGGGAAACCGGTGATCGCCTACCCGAACAGCGGCGAGCGCTGGAACGGTCGGCGCTGGACCGGTACCTCCCGGTTCGCACCGGAGATGGTGCACGACTGGCTCGCCGCCGGCGCCGGCTACGTCGGAGGGTGCTGCCGGGTGGGACCGGAGGACATCGCGGCTCTGGCCGCGGCCGTCAGCGGGCCAGGAACGGAATCGCGACCAGGGTGAGATCACCGGCCAGTGCGGCCGGTGCCGCCGCCATCCGCATGCGTGACCACGACCCGTGCGGACCGCGCAGCGCGCCCATCCCGGCGAGGAACGACCCCTCCCCGAGTACCCCGAAGGCGGCCCAGCCCGGCCCGTACCGCCACCACAACCCGGATCCGAGCAGCGCGAGCCCGGCCGCGGTGATCAAGCACGAGACGACCAGCGTCCGCCGTGGACCGTGCCGCGCGCCCGGCGTGCCGACCCCGGTCCGGGCGTCGACGGCGTGGTCGGGCACCGAGAACCACGCCGTGCGGCCGAACCCGAGCACGCACAGCCCGGCCAGCACCGGCACCATCGACCCCTCCAGTTCCGGCCGCACCGCGAGGTACGACGCCAGCCCCGGCACCGCGAGGAACCCGGCCCCGAACACCGCGGGGCCGGCGAACCCGCGCCGCTTCAACCGCACCGGTTCCACGTTGTAGAGCACGTGCGCGACCACCACCGCGGCGATCACCAGCACCACCGCCCACCGCGCCAGCCACACCGCGACCACCGCTGCCAGGGCCAGCGCCGCCCCCGCCTCGGCCGCCACCCAGGCCATGATCCGGCCACGCCCGACCTTCCGCGCCGCGCCGGCCAGCCCGGCCTTGTCCGCATCCAGCTCGTCGGTCGGCATGTCGGCTGCGGTGTTCATCGCCAGCGCGGCCAGCAGTGCCAGCAACGTCGCGGCCACGGTCACCAGAACCGGCCCGTCGAGCAGGTGCCGCGGACCCGCGAACGCCGCACCCCAGCACGTGTAGGCCAGGTAGCTCACCGGCAGGGGGAAGTGCAGGCGGTGCACGGCCAGCACCTCGCGCCACCCCCTCAATCGCGGCATGCCACCACTTCCAGGCGCAGCCGCGACGACGGTGCCATCGCGTGTCCCCGCAACTCCGGCACACCGGCGCCGGGGTTGACGCACCGCAGTACCCGGCGCCGCAGCAGAGCGGCGACGATCATCCGGATCTCCAGCTGCCCGAGGCGGCTGCCGAGGCAGAACCGCGTGCCCCCACCGAACGGCAGATATCCCTCCGGGGTGCTGCGGCGGCCGAGGAACCGTGACGGGTCGAAGGTGTGCGGGTCCGGGAAGTACTCGGCCCGGTGGTGGGAGAGATAGATTCCGGGCGTGATCACCGTGCCGGCCGGCAGTGTCCGGCCCAGCAGGTCCACCGGTTCGGGCAGCGCCCGGTTCCCGGCCACCTCGACCGGCGGGTGCAGCCGCAGCACCTCGGAGATCACCGCCTGCAGCACCGGCACGTCCGCCGGGTCGGAACCGTCGCTGGTGGTCGAGGCGAGTTCGGACACCACGGCGTCGTGCAGATCCGGTCTGCGGGTGAGCCAGTACAGCGTCCACGCGGTGGCCGATGCGGTGGTCTCGTGCCCGGCGAACAGCAGCGACACCACCTGGTCACGCAACTCGTCGTCGGGCACCGGCCCGAGCGGGCCGTTCGCGCGCAACAGCGGCGCCAGCAGGCCGTCCGGGGCGGACCGCGCGGCGGCCACCAGCCGTGCGTCCAGGTCCGGGCCCGAGCGGGGCAGCCCGCCGCGCAGGAACCGGTACGCCAGCGTGCGGTGACGCGAGCCGAGTGCCCGGTCGAGCCAGGCCGTGACCTCCCGCAGCAGCACCGGATCCACCGCACCCAGGATCATCCGCCCGACGATGTCCAGGGCCAGCCGGCGTGTCCAGGCCGGGAGCCCGAACACGGTGCCCGCCGGTAACTCCTCGATCGCCGCGTCGATGGTGGCGGCGATCAGCCCGCGGCTGGCGGCGAGACGGCTGCCCCGCAGCGGCGCCCCGAGCACCTTTCGGTACGTCGCGTGGCGGGAGCCGTCGGCCCACAACAGCGATTTCGGTCCCAGCAACGGGTTCAGCGAGCGGCTGCCCGGGTGCCGCAGCCCCGCGTCCTGCCGGAACAGTCCGGTGAGCGCTTCGTGGTGCCACACCAGCAGCTTCGGCGCGGGACCGCCACGCACCTCCAGCATCCCGGCCGGGTCGTCGGCGTGTCTGTCCAGGAAGGACAGTGGAGCCAGGGTGAGCGCGAGTTCGACGCGGCGCATTCACGCCGTCCGTTCGGCCGGCGCCGGTTCGAGCTGCGTCAGCAGTGCCGCCACCTGGGGGCGGGTGCGGGCCAGGTACAGAGCCGCGATCCCCTCGGCCCGCACGATCCGGTCGGGGGTGTACAGATCCTTGTCGTGCCACAACGGGGGATGCGCCGCGTTCTCCGGCCAGGACAACAGGAACGCGCACCCGCGGGCGGCGGCCTCGTCCGCCCAGGGCGCACCGGCCCGGATGAGGACCTGGACGGCGTAAGCGGTCTCTTCGAAGGTGCCGGACCACCGGCCCCACGAGCCGTCCGGCCGCTGGGTCCGCGCGATCCACTGCAACGCCCGTGCGCGGGCCGCCGTGGCGTGCCCGCTCGCGGTCAGCGCGAGGAAGCAATGCGCGGTCGCGTAGTACGGCGACGCGTGCCACTTGTCGGTCCAGCTGCCGTCGGCGTGCTGCCGGCCGGCGACCCACCCGGCGAGGCGCCCGGTCACTTCGGACGGTCCGGCGGTGTGCAGCGCCTGCAGCACGTGGGCGTTCGTGGTGACCGAGGGGGTGCGTTCGTCGGGGTAGGTGCAGAAGTGCCGGTCCACCCGGTAGCAGTCGAGGCAGTCCAGCGGGACCGCCCTGCCGTGCGCCGCCAGCGCGCGCAGCGTCGTGGCGGTGTCGTCGGCGTCCGGGGGCAGGCCGGCACCGCCCGCGGCGCCGTCCGCCCCGACCGCGGCGGACAGCCCGTCGAGCACCTCCCCGGGCACGGCGATCCGCAGGCCCGCCCCGGCGAACGCGGACAGCACCCAGGACCGTTCGAACACCGTCAGCGGGGCGGCCACCGGGACCGCACCGCCGTGGCGGGCCTGGATGTTCTCCAGGTACCGCGCCCCGGGGCCGGTGACGATGCCCCCGAGCCAGGCGGCCGTGGCGGCGGGGGAGCAGCCCAGCCCGTGCGGATCCGGACGGACCGGACCGGCGCCGTGCACCGCCGCACCCAGGGCCTCCAGCGAGTGCAGGATCTTTTCCGGCAGCGGCCGCCCGTCCGCGGCCAGGCGGCGCAGTCCGTCCAGCACGTCGGGCCGGGTACCCGGCGGGTGCGGCAGGCGGCGCCCGGCGGTCAGCGCGATGCCGTCGGCCGCGAGCGCGTCCAGGTGCGCGTTGACCGCGGACACCAGCGACGGCACCAGGATCTCCACCGCGACGGTGTCCGGCAGCTCGACGCGCAGCTCCGGGCCCCACCGCGTGGCGAGTGACCGCAGCCCCCGCTGGGCTGCGGCCAGGACCGGGGACGCGCGGCCGCGGCGGAACTCGGTCAGCAGCGCTTCCGTCGCGCTCAGCGTGGGCAGCAGGCCGTAGCCCTCCGGGCCGCCCCAGCTGCCGTCCGGTGCCTGCTGGGTCAGCAGGAACGCGACCCGGTTGGCGTGCCCGGCCAGGTCCGGGATCAGGGTGACCAGGCGGGCGGTCTCGTAGACGGACGGGGAGAAGTCCCCGTCCGGATCCGAGGCCATGGCGTGCACCAGGTGCTGTGCCAGCTCGGCGAGGTCGGCGGTCATGGGCGGTCCCCCGTGGTTCAGCGGTGGCGATGATCACGCTCCGCATACCGGCCGTGACAATGAGGAGATCGAATCTAGCAGCTTTGAACAATGTTTTACAGGGGGTTCGCTCGGGTGGCCCAGTAGCCCGGTGGAAGTAAGCCTGTCGGCGGGATGGATCGCGGCCCTCGCTACGTTGAGTGTCGAGGAGAGGTGGCCAGACAGGCAGGAGGCTGTGGTGTTCGATCCGACGGATCTCTACGAGGTGGACTCGGAGCTCCCGGAGTTGAGCGGTGCGGTGCTGCTGCACCAGCTCGACGGCTTCATGGACGCCGGCCAGGCCGGGGCGCTGGTCAGCGAGCACCTCCGGTCGAACTGGGACAACCGGGTGGTGGCGCGCTTCGACGTGGACCGGCTGCTCGACTACCGGGCGCGGCGGCCGGTGATGACGTTCGACACCGACCACTGGGCGAGCTACGACACCCCGGAGCTGGCGGTGCGGCTCTTCCACGACGAGGCCGGCACGCCCTTCCTGTTGTTGAGCGGGCCGGAGCCGGACGGGTTGTGGGAGCGCTACGCCGCGGCGGTGCGGTCGCTCGTGGAGCGGTGGGACCTGCGGATGACGGTGTCGTTCCACGGGATCCCGATGGGCGCGCCGCACACGCGCCCGCTCGGGGTGACCGCGCACGCCACGCGGCGCGACCTGATCGGCGACTACGAGCCGGTGCTCAACCGGCTGGAGGTACCGGGCAGCGCCCTCAACCTGACCGAATACCGCCTCGGGCGGGCCGGGCACGACGCGGTCGGGTTCGCCGCGCACGTGCCGCACTACCTCGCGCAGTCGCGGTACCCGGCCGCCGCGCTGACCGTGCTGGGCTCGATCACGCGGCTGGCGGGCCTGTCGCTGCCGGACGAGGCCCTGCGGGCGGCCTCCCGGCGCACCGACGCCGAGATCGCCCGGCAGGTGGCCGAGTCGGACGAGGTGGCCGAGGTCGTGCACGCGCTGGAGCGGCAGTACGACCTGTTCGTCGAGGCGATGGACGGCAAGAAGACCCTGCTCGCCGACGAGGGCTCGATGCCCACGGCCGAGGAGCTGGGCGCGGAGTTCGAACGCTTCCTGGCCGAGCAGGATCGCCGCGAGTAACCCGCGCGGGCTCGCCGGGTGCTACGGCAGGCGGTGGGGCGCGCGCCTGGGTGCGTGCCGCGGCCAGCCGGGCTCCGGTGTGCCGGTCCGGGCGAAGGACAGCCACGCCGCCCGCAGCGTCCGGCCCGTCTCGGTCACGGTGCTCCACTCGGCGCCCGCCAGCATCGGCGCGTCCCGCCAGGCGGCTTCGTCGCCGAGCAGGAACGGCAGCTCGATGCAGTGCCCGGCGCCGAACACCGACTCCGGTGCGGCCCAGTCGAACACGTAGCTGTACACCCGTCCGCCGCGCGCGGCGAGCTGGTCGGCGAACGCGCGGGAGGGCCCGGCGAACATCCAGCGCGTGACGCCGGCCTTGACCGCCGCCACCGCGCGCGCGGTGACCGGGAACCGGTCCAGCTGCGCGATCCCCGGCTTGCCGGTGAGGAACGAGTTCATCTCCGCCGCCGTGGTGCCGATCAGCACGTCCACCTCCGGTGCGAACCGGGCGCGCTGCGACAGCCAGTGCGCCACGCTCGGCAGCGGCGGCGCGTCGGCCACCGGGCAGAACGGCGGCACCGAGTACAACCCGCCCGGGCCGGCCGCGCGCACGACGGTCGCCACCTGCGCGCGGAGGATCTCCGCGACCGGCGCGGTGCGCGGATCCGTCCCCAGCGCCGCGGTGAACAACCGCGCGGTGCGGGCGGCCGTGCGGGCACCCGCCAGGCGCAGGCCCAGCGGCGCGCTCTGCAGGATCGCCCGCCGGAACAGGCCGCGCGCCTGCGGCAGCGCCATCAGGCACGCGATGGAGTGCGCGCCGGCGGACTGCCCGAACACCGTCACGTCGTCCGGATCGCCGCCGAACGCCGCCGCGTTGTCCCGCACCCAGCGCAGCGCGGCGAGCTGGTCGAGCAGCCCGAGGTTGCCCGGGGACACCCCGGGCAGGTGCAGGTACCCGAGCGCGCCGAGCCGGTAGTTGGGCGCCACGAACACCACGTCGCCCTCGGCGGCCAGCCGGTGCCCGCCGTAGAACCCGAACGAGTTCGCCCCGGTGACGTACGCGCCGCCGTGCAGCCACACCATGACCGGCCGCTTGCGGTCGTCGGCCGCGGGCGTGACGACCGTGAGGTTCAGGCACTCCTCGTCCTGCTCCGGCAGGTCCGCGGGCACCCCCAGGGCACCGTCCGGGCGCACCGGCGGTTGCGGGCTCACCGGGCCGTGCCGGGTGGCGTCGCGGACCCCGGTCCACGGCTCGACCGGCTCGGGCGGGGCGAACCGGGGCGCGCGGGCGAAAGGCACGCCCCGGAACTCGGCGAGACCGTCGCGGGTGACGAATCCGCGAAGCTTGCCGCCCCCGGCGGCCACCACGGTGTCCACTCCACCACTGTAACGGCGCCCGGTGTCGCATGATCGTGTCGCGGCGGGCGCCGGAGTTGCCCCGCGCCGGGAGCGGCACCACGCTGGAGTGACCTCAGCAGCCGACGAGGGCAGGGTGGGCACGATGACGAGCACGGTCGAGCCGGACGTCCGGACGGGCACCGAACTGGCGTACCTGGCGGGGTTCGGCAACGAGCACCACAGCGAGGCGGTTCCCGGTGCGCTGCCGGTCGGGCGCAACTCCCCGCAGCGCGCCCCGCTCGGGCTGTACGCGGAGCAGCACAGCGGCACGGCCTTCACCGAACCGCGGGCGCACAACCGGCGCAGCTGGGTGTACCGCATCCGGCCCTCGGCTGCGCACCCGCCGTTCCACCCGGTCGAGCACCCGGCCCTGCGCAGCGCGCCGGTCCCCGGTGGCCTGCCGGACCCGAACCGGATGCGGTGGGACCCGGTGCCCTTCCCCGGCGAGCCGGCCGACTTCGTCGACGGTCTCTACACCGTCGGCGCCACCGGCGACGTCCTGCAGCGCGCGGGCATCGGCATCCACGTCTACCGCGCGAACCGCAGCATGACCGACCGCTGTTTCGTCGACGCCGACGGGGAACTGCTCCTGGTGCCGGAGCTCGGCGGCCTGCTGCTGCACACCGAGTACGGCAGGTTGCGCGTGGAACCGGGGGAGATCGCGGTGATCGGCCGTGGCGTGCGGTTCCGGGCCGACCTGCTCGACGAGAAGGCGCGCGGCTACGTGTGCGAGAACTACGGGCAGCCGTTCACCCTGCCCGAACTCGGGCCGATCGGCGCCAACGGCCTGGCCAACGCGCGCGACTTCCTCTACCCGGTCGCGGCGTTCGAGGACCGGGAGACCACCACGGAGGTGGTGCAGAAGTTCGGCGGGCGGCTGTGGGCGGCCGAATACGACCACTCACCGTTGGACGTGGTGGCCTGGCACGGCAACCACGCCGCGTACAAGTACGACACCGCGCGGTTCGCCGTGATGGGCACGGTCAGCTTCGACCACCCCGACCCGTCCATCTACACGGTGCTCACGTCGCCGTCGGAGCTGCCCGGACAGGCCAATGCGGACTTCGTGATCTTCGCGCCGCGCTGGCTCGTCGGCGAGGACACCTTCCGCCCGCCCTGGTACCACCGGAATGTGATGAGCGAGTTCATGGGCCTGGTCAAGGGCGCCTACGACGCCAAGGCCGAGGGGTTCGTGCCGGGCGGGGCGAGCCTGCACAACATGTGGTCGGCCCACGGCCCGGATGCGGCCACTTACGAGAAGGCGAGCACGCAGGAGCTGGTGCCGCAGAAGATCGGCGACACGCTCGCGTTCATGTTCGAGACCCGGTGGCCGGTGGTGACCACGGACTTCGCGGCGTCGGCCGCGCACCGGCAACCCGGGTACGACGAGGTGTGGCGCGGCATCCGGCGTGAGTTCACCCGGTGATCACGGCTCGGTGCGGTGGCCTTCGCCCGCCGGCCGGCCACTGAGGCCCTCCGACCCTCGCCGCGGGACCGGCGGCGCCGTTACGGTCGCCGGAGAACTTCGCGGAGGAGGTGTTCCGATGCCGTTCACCGACCGCAGGGACGCCGGGCGCCGCCTCGCGGCGCGACTGGACCGGTGGCGGAGCCGGGACGTGGTGGTCCTGGCGATCCCGCGCGGCGGGGTGCCGGTCGGGTTCGAGGTGGCCGGGGCGCTCGGCGCGCCGCTCGACGTCGTCCTGGTGCGGAAACTGGGGTTGCCGTTCCAGCCGGAGCTCGCGCTGGGTGCGATCGGCGAGGGCGGGTTGCGGGTGGCCGATGCGGATCTGGTGCGGCGGCTCGGCGTCAGCGCCGCCGACCTGGCCGCGGTGGAGGCGGCGGAACGGTCCGAATTGGAGCGTCGCGCCGCGAGGTTCCGGGCCGGCCGGGAGCGGGTGTCGCCGGCCGGGCGCACCGCGATCGTGGTCGACGACGGGCTGGCGACCGGATCCACTGCGCGGGTGGCGGTGACCGCGGCGCGCGCGGCCGGCGCGGCGCGGGTGGTGGTGGCGGTGCCGGTCGGGGCGGCGCAGGCGGTGGCGGCGCTGCGCACCGGCGCAGGAGGCGCAGCAGGCCCAGAAGGTGCCGATGACGTGGTGTGCCTGGAGTGCCCGCCGGAGTTCACGGCGGTGGGGCAGTGGTACGCGGACTTCACGCAGACCCCGGACGAGGAGGTGACGCGGCTGCTGGCCGGTGAGGACTGCGTCTCCGGCCGGGCACCCGGCGACGAGGACGTCACCGTGTTCGCCGGGGCGGTGCCGCTCGCCGGGCGGTTGACCGTGCCGGAGCGGGCGGGGGGAGTCGTGGTGTTCGCGCACGGCAGCGGCAGCGAGCGGTACAGCCCGCGCGCCCGGTCGGCCGCGGACACGCTGCACCGCGCCGGGATCGCGACGCTGCTGGTGGACCTGCTCACGCCGACCGAGGAGGCCGACCGGGCCCGCTTGTTCGCGGTGGAGCTGCTGGCGAACCGGCTGGTGGAGGTGACGCGCTGGGTGCGGGCCCGGACCGGGCTGCCGGTCGGCTACTTCGGCACCGGCACGGGCGCCGCGGCGGCCCTGTGCGCGGCGACGGACTACCGGGTGGAGGTGGCCGCCGTGGTGGCGCGCGGCGGGCGGCCCGATCTGGCGGGCAAGCGCCTGGGCTGGGTGCGGACGCCGACCCTGCTCATCGCGGGTGCGCAGGACACCGCGCTGCGCGAGCTGCACCGGGACACGTGTGCCCGGCTGTCCGGTGAGGCTCGGCTGGCGGTCGTTCCCGGCGCCACCCAGCTGTTCGAGGAACCCGGTGCGCTGGATGCCGCGGCCTGTCTCGCGCGCGACTGGTACCGGGAGCATCTGACCCCGGTCCCGGTCCAGCGGGCCGCCGGGCGGCATCTGCCGCGGTGATGAACCCCACGCGTGCGGCGGGTCGTCCGGTACTGCCGACGGCCAGCGGTTTTCCCGGCGGCACGATGGTCCAGTGTGGACGATCGAATTTTCCCGGGTGCCGCCCGGCGTGTCGGCTTGCTGTCGTCGAACAGGTGTTCTACTGTGCGCCGTGACCGGTCGGGGAGTGACGGGTCACCACGCACGACAGCAGGGGAGAACCGATGGCCTACAAGATCACGCACGTGTCCCGGGCGCAGGAGATCCGGTTCCCGACCCAGGCGGCGGCCGAGCACTACGCCGACCGGCTCGGTGGCGGCCTGGACAAGTGGCGGGTTCGCGAGGCCGGCGCCGGAGCGGCGGCCCCGGCCCGGCTGCCGGAGCCCGCGAACCGCGGCTGATCACGGGCGCGGGGAGGCGTCACCGCCAGGCGAACACGGGTTGCTCGAGGTGCGCCACCCGCGTCGTGCGGCCGTACAGCGCCGCCTCCCGGAACTGGTAGAGCACCGCGGCGGTCGGGGCGTGCACGAGGTGGCCGGCCAGCGGCAACTGGATCACCGGCCGGTCCGACTCGGGGATGGTCAGGAACCGCGGCTCGACCGCGAGGTCCCGCACGCCGATGACGTGCACGTGCGCGACCTCGGCGGGATTGGGGCGGGGCTCGGCCTCGCGGTCGAGCCGCAGCACGACCGGCGTGATGACGTAGCCGGAGCGGGTCGGGTAGTCGTCGAGCACGCCCAGGCAGTCCGCGCGCGCGGCGGTCACACCGAGCTCCTCCTCCAGTTCGCGCAGCGCGGCGCCCACCGCGTCCTCGCCGGGATCGAGCCGACCGCCGGGCAGCGCGAACTGCCCCGGGTGGGCGCGCATCCCGCTCGCCCGCCGGGTCAGCCAGATCGCCGGATCGTCGCCGGTGACCACGACGGCGACCGCGGCCGCGCGCCGTCCGTCCGGCGGCACCGCCATCCTGGGGAACTGTTCGATCACGTCGGTCCGCACCAGCCGACCCTAACCCGGCCCCCCGCCGGCGCTGGGTAATCTCGGGCGGACCAGGAAGGCCGACCAGGAAGGTGCCGATGACCTCGCCCGACCTGCCTGCCCGGTTCCGCCCCGAGGTCGAGGGCCTGCGTGCGCTGGCCTGCGTCCTGGTGGTCGTCTACCACGTGTGGCTGGGCCGGATCTCCGGCGGCGTCGACGTGTTCTTCTTCCTCACCGGGTTCCTGATCACCGGGCAGCTGTTCCGGGCCGGGCTGCGCGGGCGCATCGAGATCCGCGCGCTGTGGCGCCGCGCGATCACCCGGCTGTTCCCCGCCGCGCTCGCCGTGCTGCTCGTGGTGATCGCGGCCGCGGCCCTGGTGCTGCCGCAGTCCCGCTGGTTCCCCACGATCCGGGAGGTCTTCGCCGCCGCGCTCTACCTGGAGAACTGGCAGCTGGCGGCGAACGCCACCGACTACTTCGCCCGGCACAGCGACGCCAGCGTGGTGCAGCACTTCTGGTCGCTGTCCATCCAGGGGCAGTTCTACCTGGTGTGGCCGCTGCTGGTGGCTGCCGTCGCGTACGCGGCGCGGGGGCGCCTGCGCCGCGCGTTGACCGGTGTGCTGCTCGCCGTCACCGCCGGGTCGCTGGCGTACTCGGTGTGGCTGACCGCGGCCGACCAGCCGGTGGCCTACTTCTCCGCGCTGACCCGGATCTGGGAGTTCGCGCTCGGCGGCCTGCTCGCGCTGGCCATCGACGCCATCGCCCTGCCCCGGCCACTGCGGATCGCAGCCGGCTGGCTCGGCGTCGCCGGGCTCGTCGCCTGCGGGCTGGTGCTGCAGGTCGGGACGGTGTTCCCGGGTGTCGCCGCGTTGTGGCCGGTCGCCGCGGCCGCGCTGGTGCTGCTGGCCGGCACGACCGGCAGTCCGGCCGGTGCGGACCGGCTGCTCACCGCCCGGCCGCTGACCTGGCTCGGCCGGATGAGCTTCCCGTTGTACCTGTGGCACTGGCCGGTGCTGGTGCTCTACCTGGTGTACCGGGGCCGGAGCGAGGCCGGCCCGCTCGGTGGCGCGTTCGTCGTCGGCCTGTCGCTGGCCCTGGCGGTGGTCACGCACCACCTGGTCGAGGCGCCGGTGCGCCGCTCGCCGCTCGCCGACCGGGGCGCCTACCGCTTCGCCGTGCTCGCGATGATCCCGGTGTTCGCCGCCGCCGGGGCCTGGCAGATCACCGGTCTCGCCCGCTCCGGTGCGCCCGCCGCCGGTGGTCTGGACCACCCGGGTGCGCTGGCCCGCACGCCCGGGTTCGTCTACCGCGGTGCCGCCGGTGTGGCACCGGTGCCCTCGCCGCTGGAGCTGCCGCGGGACTGGGCCTGGATCGACCACTGCGCGAGTTCCCCGCGCGGCGGCGAACTCCAGGTGTGCACCAGCACCCCGGACGGCCCGCCGGAGAAGACCCTGGTCGTCGTCGGTGACTCGCACCCCACCCAGTTCGTCGCGGCGCTGGAACCGGTGGCGCAGCGGCGGAACTGGCAGCTCGTGGTCATGTCGCGCGGTGGCTGCCCGTTCTCCACCGAGTCCGAGATCGACCCGGACGACCAGGTGTGCCGCGACTGGAACGCCGCGGCCGCCGACGAGATCCTCGACCTGCGGCCGGATGCGGTGTTCACCACCGCGACCCGCAACGTGCGGGCCGGGCTGACCGAGTGGACGCCACCCGGGTTCGTCGCGCAGTGGCGGAAGATCTCCGCCGCCGGGATCCCGGTGCTCGCGGTGCGGGACAACCCGCGCTACGACTACGCGCCGTCGGAGTGCGCTGAGCTGCGCGGCGCGGACGCACCGGAGTGCAACCCGCCGCGTGCCGAGTTCTACGCGGACGATCCGCCGTGGCTCTTCCTCGACGACGTCCCGCCGGACGTGAAGTTCGTGGATTTCAGCGACTACTACTGCGACCGGGCCGTGTGCCCGCCGGTGATCGGCAACGTGCTGGTCTACCTCGACGACAACCACGTCGGGGCGACCTACCTGAGGACCATGGACACCATCGTCGAGCAGGCGATCGACGCCGCGCTGGGGCCGCCGGACCCGGAGCCGCCGGCGCCTGCCTGATCCGTCGTCCGGGTGATCGGCTGCGCCCCGCTCAGCAGGCGCTGAGGGCTTCGTCGCGGCTGGCGTAGACCGGCAGGAGCTGGTCGAGACCGGTGATCGAGAACGGCCGCGCCGTCCGCCGCGTGGGCGCGACCACCCGGACGTCGGCCCGTTCGCCGGCGTGCGCCAGCGCGGCCAGGCCGGTGGAGCCGAGGAAGTCCACCCCGGACAGGTCGACCACGGCAACGCGCGGCCGGTGCGCGGTCAGCTCCTCCAGCGCGCGGTTCAGCGGCGCCGCCGTGGCGGCGTCGATGTCGCCCGCGACCTTCAGCACCGCGACCCCCGGGACCGGCCAGAACACCTGCAGGCGCAGGGCTCCCGGCGCGGCGCGTGGCGCGGGCACCTGCGGCCCGTGCTGGGCCGCCCTGCTCGCGGCACCGGTGGAGTTGCGCGCCGGGTGAGTCATGACTCTCCTCCCGTCGGCCGGTCTGGCCAGGTCTCTTCTCGTAGGGTAATCACCCTCGCACGGAATGCACCAGATCGCAGGTGGTCACGCGGGTGGGCGAACTGTGTCAGCCGGGCACCCGCACGGAGACGAAATCCACGTCGCGGCGGAGCCGGAAACCCAGCGCCCGGTAGAGCCGGACGGCGCCGGTGTTCGCCGCGGCCGCGTGCAGGAACGGGGTCTCCCCGCGTGCGGCGATGCCGTGTGCCACCGCCAGCACCAGCCGGGTGCCCAGGCCCTGCCCGCGGAACGCGGCGTCGGTGCAGACGGCGCTGATCTCGGTGTACCCGGGCGGGTGCAGGCGCTCGCCGGCCATCGCCACCAGCCGTCCCGCCCGCCGGAACCCGAGGTAGGTGCCCAGCTCCACGGTGCGCGGCAGGAACGGCCCGGGCCGGGTGCGCGCGGCGAGGGTCAGCATCTCGGGCACGTCCGCCTCGGTCAGCCGCACGGCCTCCGGATCCGGCGCGGTCCGCACCGTCTCCGCCACCAGCTGCACGCCGGGCACGACCCGCTCGACGGTCCAGTCCACGGGCGGCGGCAGCGGCGGTGCGGGCAGCGAGAGCACCCCGCCCGGCCCGGCCAGCTCGGCGAGGTCCTTCCACGCGGTGTCGTCCGCGGTGCCGGGCACACCCGCCCACGGCGAGACCGCCGGCTGGTACCGCACCGCGCCGCCGTGGGTCTCGGCGAACCGGGCGTGCGGACCGGTCAGCGACGCGTACGCCGGGTTGTCCAGGGGCAGATCCACGCTCCCGACGGTACCGGTCACGGCCCCGCTCCCGGCCGTCCACGTGAGCCACGTCCCGTTGCTGCACGCGCGGCCCGGAACCCCTGGGCGGTAAGCGGTTTCCGGCGCGGCGGCAGGCTGGTGCGCGGCCGCGGCGCGCACCGCCTAGCGTGAGCGCCATGGCCCGCACCCGCGTCTACCGCCACGGCGTTCTCGAAGCCGAGAACTTCCCCGCGGCCGAACTGTCCGACTACCTGCAGGATCCGGCGACGGTGGTGTGGCTCGACCTCGCCGAGCCGACCGCGGCCGACCTCGCCACCATCAGCGAGGAACTGGGCCTGCACCGCCTCGCCGTCGAGGACGCCGTGTCCGAGCACCAGCGGCCCAAGCTGGACCGCTACTCCAGCCACTCGTTCCTCACCGCCTACGCCGTGCGGCTGGACACCGGAACCGGGACCCTCACCGAAAGCGAGCTCGCCGCGTTCATCACCGACCGTGCTCTGGTGACCGTGCGCAAGGACGACCGCTTCGACATCGAGGAGGTGGTGCGGCGCTGGGACGGCTCGGACGATCTCACCAAGAGCGGTACCGGCTTCCTGGTGTACGGACTGCTGGACTACATCGTGGACACCCACTTCGATGCGGTGCAGGCGATGGACGACCAGATCGAGGAGCTCGAGGACGGCGTGTTCGCCGACCACGTGGACCACACCGGCATGCAGCGCCGGTCCCTGCGGCTGCGCAAGAGCCTGGTGTCGCTGCGGCGGTTCGTGCTGCCGATGCGCGAGGTGGTGAACTCGCTCATGCGGCGCGACCACCACCTCGTCGACGAGGCGCTGATGCCGTACTTCCAGGACGTCTACGACCACGTGCTGCGCGCGTCGGAGTGGACGGAATCGTTGCGGGACCTGGTGACCACGATCCGCGAAACGCAGCTGAGCCTGCAGGGCAACCGGTTGAACATGATCATGAAGAAGGTGACCAGCTGGGCCGCGATCATCGCGGTGCCGACCGCGATCACCGGCTTCTACGGTCAGAACGTGCCCTATCCCGGGTTCGGGCAGCCGTGGGGCTTCTGGCTGTCCACCGCGGTGATCGTGGTGCTCTCCGCTGCGCTCTACGTCATGTTCCGGCGGCGGGACTGGCTCTGAAACCGGATTCCGCGGAGGGTCAGAACACGGCCACCTGAGCGCCGACCGGGAGGGCGTCGTAGAAGAGGGCCGCATCCCGCGCGGAGAGGTGGACGCAGCCGTGGGACGGGGTGTCCAGACTGCCTTCGTGGAAGGCGATCCCGCCCGGGGCGAAGAACACCGCGTGGTTCATCGGGTCGCCGAACTCGGCGCTGACGTGGTCGGCGTCCTTCCACGAGACGCGGAAGACGCCGCGCGGGGTGGCCACCGAGTCCGGCGCGTCGGCGGTGCCCGGCATGACGGGCACCGGGCCGTGCGTGATCTCACCGTCGCGCTGCAGCCAGCCGACCCGCCGGTCCTCGTCGACGCAGGCCCGGGCGGTGTCGGGGCACAGCTCGGTGCGCGGGCCGGGGGAGAAAGCGCTGACCGCCGGCAGCGGCCGTGGAACCGGCCGCGGCGCGGGCGACAGGACGGTCCCCGCGGGCGCGGCCGCCAGCACCGCCCAGCCGGACAGGACCGCGACCGCGGCGATCACCGCCCAGCATGCCGCGTACCGCCGGCCGCCGGTGATCCGGAGCGAAGCCACGGACGCACTGTATCGGCTGCGGCCCGGTTCGTCCGTGATTCACCTGATATCCACGACTTCGGGTGAATTTTCACCGAAGGGTGTGCGGGCCGGGCACCTCCGTCGCGTGCGATCGGCGTCGGCGACGGCCGGGGCCTTGACGGCCGGACGCAGTGCCGGAGGCCCGGCCGCCCGCCACGGACAGCGGAGCGGAAGCCAGCCCGGCACGGTCCGTGGACAACGCCTGTTTCACCCAGTGGGCGCCTGGCCGGATTGCTGGTCGATCCTGGTGCCGTCAACTACTGTCGCGATCATGTCCCAGGCAGTCGCCCTGGCCGGCAGGCGGTACATCGACCTCTGCCGGCTCTTCGGTTCCCTGTGTCACTGACCTGCCGAGTGCTGCTGAGCGCGCACCGGTTCTTCGTGGCGTAGCTGCCAGTTTCCTTTTGTCCCACACGTTTTTCGCCGGGCGCTTCGTCCTTCCCGGCGAAACCCGCCAGGTTCCCCCATGTCGTTTTCCCCACCAGGAGGCGGTCTTTTCCATGACTGCAGAAGGATCCATCCCGAGAACGTTGCACAGCCCCGCCGTTCTCGATCCCCCGGAGCGCGAATTGCGCGCCGGTGCGGTGTCGGGACTGGGAGTTTTCGCTCAGGGGCTGGCCGCCGCGGCACCGAGTGTCGCGATCGCGAGCGTGCCGGGTTCCCTGTTCCTCGTCGGCGGCAAGGGCGCCCTCTGGGCGGCGATCATCGGTGGTGCACTGGTGTACCTGGTCGCGACCGTCATCGCGCTGCAGGCGCGCCGGACCGTCTCGTCCGGTTCGCTCGGCACGTACGCGGGCAACGGTCTCGGCCCGGTCGCCGCTTTCGTGACCGGGTGGGCGCTGATCCTCGGCTACATCGGTTTCGCTGCGGGCGGTGTACTCGGTGCGGTCCTGTACTTCAACTCGTTCCTGCAACAGGTCGGGTTGCCCACCGACCACCTGCTGTTCAAGATCCTGCTCCTCGTGCTGGCGACCGCCGCGGCGTTGTACATCCCGCTCCGCGGCGTGAGCGTCTCGGTGAAGCTGGGGCTGGGATTCGAAGTCGTCTCCCTCCTGGCGATCGCGGTCATCCTGGTCGCGTCGTACCTGACCTACGGCGCGCGCATCGATGCCGGGCAGTTCGACCTGGCACATCTGGGGCAGAGCAGCACCCTGATCGCCGCGGTCACGGCCGTCGGGTCCTACGCCGGATTCGAAAGCGCCGCCGCTCTCGGGCACGAAGCACGCGATCCGCACCGCAACGTCCCGCGCGCGATTCTGCGCCTGGTGATCGGGCTGGCGGTGCTGTACCTGCTGGCCACCTACCCCGAGGTGCTCGGTTTCCAAGGGCCCGAACAACTCGGCACCGACAGCACTCCGTTGCCGGTGGTGGCCCGCAACGCCGGGGTCGGGTGGGTGACCTACGCCGTCGACCTGTCGCTCGGCACCGCGATGATCGTGTTCTCCTCGGCGGTCCTCAACTCCGGCGCCCGCAGCCTGTTCACCCTGGCCCGGGAGGGTGCGCTACCGCGCGGGCTGGGCCGCGTGCACCCGCGGTTCCGCACGCCGCACACAGCCATCGCGCTCCTCGGACTGGTCGGGTTCGTGATCGGGCTGATCGGCACCGTGACCTCCATCGGCCGGTTCCAGTGGGACGTCTACGTCAGCGTCGTGTCCAGCTACGCATACCTGTTCGCCTATCTGCTCGTGGCGATCGCCACGCCGCTGTGGCTCCGCCGGATCAGGGCGCTGACGCCGGGGAGTCTCGTGCTGTCGGTGCTCGCGACCCTCGGCATCCTGTACGTGATCTACAAGAACCTGGTTCCGGCGCCGGCGGGCGCCTACCGGTACCTGCCCTACGTCTTCCTCGTGCTGTTGCTGGCCGGGCTGGTCCGCTTCCTCTGGTTGCGGGTGGCCCGTCCCGAAGTCGCCGCCAGGGTGGGGTCCATCCAGACGCTGTCGGAACCGGAGCAGGCGCGGCTCGCCGGGCTCGGCATCCTCGGCACGGTTCAGCCCGGTCCGGCCACGTCAGGTGGCGTCGCCGCGGCCCCCGAGACTGGGACCGGCCGGTGAACGGGCGGCACGACATCGAGATCCGGCCGCTGACCAGCGGTGACGAGGTCACCGCCGGCTTCCGCGTCTTCCTCAGGGCCATGGTCGGGCTGCCGCTGCGCGAGGTGGACGCCATGGAGGTGACCGAGCGGGGACGCTACCTCGGTGCCCTGGACGGCAGCGAGGTGGTCGGCGGCGCCGACTCGTACCGGAGCTGGCTCGCCGTGCCGGGGTCGGCTCGCCTGGCCCACGCGGCGGTCACGCACGTCGGTGTGCTGCCGACCCACCGGCGGCGCGGCATCCTCAGCAGACTCATCGCGCGGCAGCTGGAGGACATCGCCGCGCGGGGCGAGGTGGTCGCGTCGCTGCGCGCGTCCGAGGCGGTCATCTACGAACGGTTCGGGTACGGGGTCGCGACGTCGGCGCGGTCCGCACGGGTGGACCTGCGCCGCGCGGAACTCCGCCCCGAGGTGCCGCCGGGCGGCCGCGTCCGGCTCCTCGACGAGGCGGTGACGACGGAGGCGCTCGCCGGGATCTACGACCGTGCATCGTGGACGGGGGCGATCGGCCGTCCGGCCGGCTGGTGGAGGCTGCAGGAGATCGGCCGGGCAGCGGACGCGGTCCGGCACTACGTCGTCGTGCACAGCACGGACGGCGTCGACGACGGGTACGCGGTCTACCACCCCCTCGACACCGGTGGCTGGTTCACCAGCCGGCAGAAGACGGTCAGCGTGACCGATTTCGTCGCGCTCACCGGTTCGGCACGGGCCGGGCTGTGGCGGCACCTGCTGTCCCTGGACCTGGTGGATGTCATCGCGATCGAATCGCTGGCGCTCGACGACCCGCTGCCGCTCGCCGTCGTCGATCGCCGGTCGGTGGAGCTGGGGCCCGAGCGCGATGAAACCTGGCTGCGCCTCGTCGATGTGGAAACCGCGTTGCGCGAGCGCGCGCGGGGCGACGAGGAACCGGTCGTGCTCCGGGTCAGCGACGCGCTCCTGGAGGCCAACAACGGCACCTTCGAGGTGAGCCGGAAGACCGTGGCGCGCACCGATGCCGCTCCGCATCTCACTGTCGACGTCGCGACGCTGGCCGCCGTCTACCTCGGTGGCACCCGGTGGCGGCACCTGGCCGCCGCCGGCCGGGCCGCTGTCCACGATCCGGATGCGGTGCGGCGTGCGGACATCCTGTTCGGCACCACGACATCGCCGTTCTCCGGCACCGTGTTCTGAGTGCGGATGCCAACGTGTTTCCCACTTCCTGAGCGTCCTCGGCAAAGTTCCGCCGAGGTATTACATTCGGATCGACGGCACGGTCCGTTGTGGACCGATTCTCCGGATCTCCTCAGTTCGCCGCGATCCCGATCGCATCCGCCCGCGCCAGAGAGGCATCATGACCGCAACCAGTGAACGCATCGCACTCACCTACCTGCGCCCCGCCACGGCGTCGGGTGCGCAGCTCTCCGCCCGTTTCCAGCCGGTCTTCGACCGCGTGGCGGAGGGCAACGTCGAGCGCGAGAAGAACCGCGTGTTTCCCCACGAACAGGTGCGGTGGCTCAAGGAGGCGGGCCTGGGCCGGGTGCGGATCCCGGTCGAACACGGCGGTTTCGGAGCTTCGCTCGAGCAGACCTTCGCCCTGCTCGCCGACCTGGCCGAGGCCGACGCGAACGTCGCCCACATCTGGCGCAACCACCTGGCGTTCGTGGAGGACCGGCTGAACGCGGCGCCCTCGGCGACCAACGACCGGTGGATCCGGCGGTTCCTCGACGGCGACTTCGTGGGCGGCGGGTGGACGGAAGCCAACAACGGCACCTTCGCCGACCTCAAGACCACGGTGCGCGCGGACGGTGACCGGTGGCGGGTGGACGGCGCCAAGTTCTACGCCACCGGAAGCCTGTACGCCGACTGGCTCGACGTGCTCGGGAAAGGCGAGGGGGACAGCGTGCTGACGGCGCTGGTGCGCCGGGACGACCCGGGTGTCGAACTGATCGACGACTGGACCGGCTTCGGCCAGCGCACCACGGCGAGCGGCACCGCGAACTACCGGGACGTCCCCGCCGAGGACGGGGACGTCTTCCCGGCGCGGGAGCGGTTCGTCTACCAGGGGCAGTTCTACCAGACGGCGATGCTGTCGGTGCTGGCCGGGATCACGCGCGCGGTGTTGCGGGACGGGGTCGCGGCGCTGAAGGCACGCGCCCGCAACTACCCGCAGGCGCTGTCGCCGAAGCCGGCCACCGACGCGCAACTGTTGCAGGTCGTCGGCCAGGTCTCGGTGCACGCGTTCACCGCACGGGCCGCGTTGAACGAGTCGTCGCGCACGCTCGATCTGGTGGCCGCGGCGCATGCGGCCGGAGACGAGGCGGCACGGGAACGGCGCGTGCTCGAGGCCGAGGTCGCCACGGCGCAGGCCCAGCTGGCGATCATCGATGCCGCGCTCCAGGCGACCACGACGGTCTTCGACGCACTCGGCGCCTCCGGGGTGTCCGAGAACCTGCTGCTGGACCGGCACTGGCGCAACGCGCGCACGCTCGCCTCGCACAACCCGCGCGTGTACAAGGCGCGCATCCTCGGCGACTGGCTGGTCAACGGCACGGACCCGGTTCCCGACCTGGCCGCACTCGGCCGCGGCGGCCAGGGCGATTGACCCGTCGCCGGCGTCCGCACCGAAACGTGCCTGGAGAAAGGAACACCGATGCCCGCTCCCTATCTCGCCCTCGGCCTCACCGGGCCGCACCTGGTCGAGCTGACCAGCAGCGCCGCACTGCTCGCCCGCTGGGACGCGCTGCCGGCGGCGTTCACCGTTCTGGGCGTCGAGCGGGTCGACGGCAGCCCGCCGGCCGCACGGACGTTGGACAGCAGTGCCGTCGGCGCCGCCCTGGCCGGCCAAACCACCCGGGGGCGGTTCCTGATCGTGGCGAGCCCGCAGCGCGACCACCCCTACAACCTCGCTCGGCGCGTCGCCTCCCTCGGACACCTGTCACGAGGCCGCAGCGGACTGCTCGTCGGTGTCCGCGACGCCTACGCGGCGCCGGACCGGGCGACCGCGGCCAGGGCGCGCGACGCGGCGCGCGCCGTCCGGGCGCTCGAACAGAGCTGGCCCCACGAGTCGATCATCGGCGACCGGGAGACCGGGATCCTGGTGCGGTCGAACGAGATCGTGCACGTCGACATTGGTGGGGAGTTCCCGATCGCGGGACCGCTGACCGTGCCCGAGCCGCCCACCGGTGCGTCGGTGATCGCGTGGTCCGGCAGCGCGGACGCCCCGGACGCCGTCGACCTGGTCATCGGCGAGGGTGGGGCCGTGGCCGTCGCGGTGCTGGGTGAGCGGCCACCGCGCGGCACCGCCGGTGTGCTCCTGCGCGCGGAGGCCGAGCACAGCGTCGACGACGTGCTGACGGCCGCCGAACGGCTGCTGGCGGGCGACTTCCGGCCCCTGGCCGCCGGTCCGTTGCGTGCGGCCCTCGGGCTCGCGGCGCCACCGCCCCGGGCGAACGGGCGCGCTGCGTTTCCGGTGCCCCAGCCCCACCCGTCCCTGTGAACCCGACCCGGAGGAGCTGCTCATGACCGACCGACGTACCGGACACGTGATCCTCGGCATCAACGCGCTGGTCCTGGGATACCTGCCGGCCGCCTGGCAGTCGCCGCTGCTGGGCAAGGACTCCTTCGTGGACCCCGCGTACTGGGAGACGATCGGCCGGACCGCGGAACGCGGCACGCTGGACGTGGTCTTCCTGGCCGACGCCCCGGTGCTGGGTGATCCGGCGCACGACGCGAACCCCATCCGCCTGGAGCCCACCGTGACGTGGGGCCACGTTGCCGCGGCCACCCAGCGGATCGGGCTGGTGGCGACCGCGTCCACGACCTTCAACGACCCGTTCGAGCTCGCCGAGCGGCTGCTGTCGTGGGACCACCTGTCGGGTGGCCGCGCCGGGTGGAACATCGTGACCACCCGCGGGGCGGATGCGGCGCGGAACTTCGGCCTGCCCGACGTGCCGCTGCGTGACGACCGGTACGACCGCGCCGCGGAGTTCGTCGACGTGGTGCGCGCGCTCTGGGACTCGGCCGCCACCGGTGCGGACATCCGCCACCACGGCGACCTGTTCCAGCTGGAGGGGCGGCTGCGCGTGCCGCCGTCGCGGCAGGGCCGGCCGGTACTCCTGCAGGCCGGCGGCTCCCCGAAGGGACGAGAACTGGCCGGACGGGTCGCCGAGGGCGTGTTCGCGGCCGAGCTCACCAAGGACAAGGCCATCGAGCACTACCGCCTCGTCAAGCGCCTCGCCCGGGGCAACGGCCGGTCACCCGACGACGTCAAGATCCTGCCCGGTCTGCTGCTGAGCCTGGGCAGCACCGAGGAGGAGGCGCGCCGCCGCAACGACGAGCTCCACGACGCCGGTCCCGCGGCGTACTCGGTGCAGTGGCTGTCGCAGTCGATCGGGTACGACGCCTCGAAGCTCGAACTCGACGAACCGTTCCCGGAGGAGGTGCTCGCCGCCCCGGCAGACCCCCAGACGTTCCAGGGCAGCATGGGCTTCCGGGAGTCGATCGTCGCGCAGATCCGCCGCACCAACCCGACCGTGCGCGAATACCTGCGGCAGACGCGCTCCACCGGCTCCGGGCACGCGGGCTTCGTCGGCACCCCGGAGCAACTGGCCGATCACATCGAGGACTGGTTCCACTCGGGCGCGATCGACGGGTTCAACCTCCAGCCCGACGTGCTGGCCGACGGGCTCGCGGTGATTGCCGACGAGCTGGTGCCCATCCTCCGCCGGCGCGGGCTCTACCGGCACGAATACCAGACCGACACCCTGCGCGGGCACTTCCGGGCGGCCGCGGCCACCCCGGATTCCGCGTAGGGCGGGGCGGCCGCGCCGGCAGCGGCCCGTCCTCAGAACCCGATCGTCTCGCGGATCAGGACCACCGTGCCGCGTTCCGGTAGCGCCTCGCGCTCGACGATGAGGATCTTGCCGACGAACGAGGTCTGGCCCGCGAGTTCGTCGAGCCGCCGCCACTCCTTCGGCAGGCTGTACTCGTGGATGCGGCGCAGCGCCGTGTCCAGGTCCGGCACCACCTTCTGGGCGCCGGCCACCCAGATCACGCGCCGTGCGCCGGACGCGTAGGGCGCGAGCTGGCTGCCGCTCGCGGAGGCGATCGCCAGCCGGCCGTCCTCGGTCACCGCGTGCACACTGCCGACCACCACGTCCGGCGTGGCACCGAGGCGGATCGCCGCGTGCACGTCGCGCACGTCGGCGCCCGACTCGCGCCGCACGGACCGGTAGTCACCCGACTCGTCGATGTCGGCGGCGATCCCGGAAATGCGCAACGTCTCGCTGGAGGCGGTGAACACGGTCTCGTCGGCGGTCAGCAGCGTGCGGACGAGGGCGCGCGCCTGCTCGACCGTGTCCACGACGTGCACGGCGAAACCGCGGTCCAGCAGGGACTTCGCGGCACGCTCGAGCTGTTCGGCCGGCGCGGGGCCGGCGAAGGCGGGGTCGAGGGGAGGGGCCTGCACGGTCATCGGTGTCCTTTCACCCTGTGGACCGGGGTGGTCCTGGAACGAATTCTGGGGAAGGCTGGGCACCGGCGGAAGACGGCACCTTTTCCTGCCTCAGTGAGCCGGAGGTAACGATGACCGTGCACGAGCAGGACCGTGCCACGCCTGCCGGCGTGTTCGAGCGGCGCGACGACCGGACCTGCCGGGTGCGCGACGTGCTCGACCGCGTGGGCGACAAGTGGTCGCTCACGGTGGTCGCCGAGCTCGGGCGCGGCACGCTGCGGTTCGGCGAGCTCAAACGCCGGATCCCCGGCATCAGCCAGCGCGTGCTGACCTCGACCGTGCGTGCCCTCGAACGCGACGGCCTGGTCAGCCGGACCGTCCACCCTGTGGTTCCCCCTCGTGTGGACTACGAGCTGACGCCGCTGGGCCACACCCTGCTCGACACGGCGTGGGCCCTCATGAACTGGGCACTGGAGCACACCGACGACATCGATCGCGCCCGGGCCGCCTACGACGCACCATCCTGACGCCGGGCCCCGCGGGACGGATGTCGGTCCACTGTGGACACCTGCTGCCGGGTCGCTCCCGCACGCCCACTTCGTCCACACGGGACTCGGTGATACACCGCCAGCTGTCGTGCCCCAATTCATCCGGGCTCACCCCGCTGTGATCGTCTCGGCGGTGGCCGCCCAGCCGGCCAGCAGCCGGAGCCGCGCTGCGGAGGGAGAGTCCGGTTCACTTGGTGCCGGTGCGGCTCGGACCTGTGGCCCTACCCGGGGGAAGCCGCCACGAGCCGCGGCAGAAGCTGGCCGCCGGGTTCGGCGCGACCGACATCGTCACCGCACGAGGTGACGAGGGTGTGGCCGCGGTCAAGGAATTGACCGGCGGGCTGGGTGCGCACTCGGTCATCGAGGCCGTCGGCACCCAGGAGTCGATGATGCAGGCCATCCGGTCGGCCCGGCCGGGCGGCTCGGTGGGCTACGTCGGCGTCGGCCACGAAGTCAGCCTGCCCGGGGAGGAGCTCTTCTTCTCCCACGTCCGCCTCCTCGGCGGCCCGGCCCCGGTGCGGCGCTTCCTGCCCGACCTCGCCGACCGCATCCAGCGCGGCACGATCGACCCGGGCAAGGTGTTCGACCTCGAACTACCGCTCGACCAGGTCGCCGAGGGCTACCGCGCCATGGACGAGCGCCGTGCCGTCAAAGCTCTCCTGCACCCCTGACCCGGAAACCAGCGCCGGCCGGGCGGCGCGAGTGCGGCCTGCGGGACCTCGACGACCCGGGCTCCCCGCCGCGGTCCCGGCGTGCTACCGGAGCCCGGCTGGCCGGCCGGCGCGCCGGTGAGAGGATTGGTCCCGTGACGGCGAGTACCAGTGACATCGAGAAGGCGGCCGGGCTGCTGCGTGCCGGCCGCCTGGTGGCCATCCCCACCGAGACGGTCTACGGTCTGGCGGCCAACGCCGAGGACCCCGCGGCCGTCGCGCGCGTCTTCCAGGCCAAGGGCCGCCCGCCGTCGCACCCGCTGATCGTGCACCTCGGTGGCGCGGACCAGCTGGGCGACTGGGTCAAGGACGTGCCCGCCACGGCGCGTCTGCTGGCGGAGCGCTTCTGGCCGGGTCCGCTGACGATGGTCCTGCAGCGTGCGCCCCGGGTGCCGCTGGAGGCGACGGGCGGCCTGGAGACCGTGGCCGTGCGCGTGCCCGGCCATCCCGTCGCGCTCGCGCTGCTGTCGGCCTTCGGCGGAGGTGTTGTCGCCCCCTCCGCCAACCGGTTCGGCTCCGTCAGCCCCACCACCGCCGAGCACGTCCGGGCCGAGCTCGGCGACGCGGTCGACTTCGTGCTGGACGGCGGTCCCTGCGAGGTCGGCGTCGAGTCGACCATCATCGACGTCACTGGCGTCACCGGCGGCACCCCGAGCGTGCTGCGGCCCGGCGGGGTGACGCGCGAGGACCTCGAGGAGGTGCTGGGGCGCCCGCTCGCCGTCCCGTCGGCGAGCCCCATCCGGGTTCCGGGCCAGCACCCGTCGCACTACGCGCCGCGGGCGCGGGTCGTGCTCGTCGAGCCCGGGCAGGTCGTCGCCGAAGCGGAGCTCGCGCAGGAACAGGGGCACCGGGTCGGCGTGCTGCTGCCCGCCGCCGTGGCCGGCGCTCCGGTGCGGGCGCACGCGGTGGTGGCCGTTCCCGGGTCGATGTCCGCCTACGCGCGCACGCTCTACGGGTTCCTGCGCGAACTCGACCAGCGGGGGTGCGACGTGATCGTCGCGTCCTTGCCGCCGGAGCAGGGGCTCGGGCTCGCCATCGCCAACCGGCTCCGCCGCGCCGCCGGGCCCCGATCCGCGGACTGACCGGCACGCTCCGGACGTCCTGAGGCGGTCGCGGCGCCGCCGTGCCGTGGCGTAGCCCCAGGTCGTGGAAGATCTTCGGCTGGGTGCACCGGCCACGGCGTGGGAGGTGTGACGCGGGGTCAGCCGATGCACGCCTGCGGTGTCCGGTGATCGCCGCGCAGGGCACGACCGGATCTCGCCGCCGGCGACCGCGGAGGAGTGGTTCCAGACGTTGGCCGGAGTCCGGCTGGGGCGGTGATCGTCCGCGTCGCGGGTGGCGCAGGAACCACCGCGCACCGGGCGGCTGCTGTCGTGCCAGCTACCCGCCGATCATGCCGCACGTCGTGCTTGTCACCGTTGTGGACAAGATGTATACATCTTGTATGACGAGCTTACGAGAAGGTGGGCGGCGGCGTTCGGCCCAGGACGTCACGTACCGCTTCCTGAAGCAGCGCATCGCGGAGCTCCCGAGGGACGGCGGCACGTTCCTGACCGAGTCCGAGGTCGCGCAGGAGGCGGGCACCTCGCGGACGCCGGTGCGGGAGGCGCTGCTCCGCCTGGAGGCGGAGGGCTTCCTGGAGATCGTGCCGAAGAAGGGCGCGTTCGTGCCGCCCATCTCCGATGCCGAGGTCCGCGCCGTGATGGAGGCGCGTGAGCTCGTCGAACACTGGTGCCTGCGCCGCCTCCTGCCGGCCGGCGAGGACTTCCTCGGCGAGCTGGACCGGCTGGTCGAGCGGCAGCGGGAGCTGATCGAGGACCCGGTCGGCTTCATCGACTGCGACCGGGCCTTCCACCGCGCGATCGTGCGCAGGGCCGGCAACGCGGTGCTCGCGGAGTTCTACGAGGGCCTGCGTGACCGGCAGGTGCGGATGGGCCTGCGTGCCGTGCGCACCGGGGATGACCGGGCGGCGCGGGTGCTCGCCGAGCACGCCGCGATCGTCGACACCCTGCGGTCCGGTGACCCGGCGAAGGCCGGCGAGGCGCTGTCGGCGCACCTGGCGAGCACGATGGCCGCGCTGCGGCTGGAGGAGCAATCATGAGAATCGCGATGGTCCAGCTGGCCAGCCCGCCCGAGGAGTCGCCGGAGGACCGGCGCGTGCGCGCGGGTTCGCTGGTCGCCCAGGCGCGTGGTGCCGACCTGGTGGTGCTGCCCGAACTCTGGGCGGCCGGCTACTTCGCCTTCGACCGTTATCCCGAGCGTGCCGAGCCGCTGGAGGGCCCCACCGTGGCGGTGGCCCGCGAGTGGGCGCGTGCACTGGGCGCCTTCGTGCACCTCGGCAGCATCATCGAACGCGACCAGCACGGCCGCCTCGCCAACACGGCCGTCCTGCTCGCCCCGGACGGCACCATCGCGCACACCTACCGCAAGATCCACGTCTTCGGCTACGCCTCCCGGGAGGCCGAGCTGCTCACCCCCGGGGACCGGCTCGAGATCGCCGAGACACCGTTCGGCAGGTTCGGTGCCACCACCTGTTACGACCTGCGCTTCCCCGAACTGTGGCGCGGACTCGTCGACCGGGGTGCGCAGACCGTGGTCGTGCCCGCCGCGTGGCCGGCCGCCCGGCGGGAGCACTGGCGCCTGTTCACCACGTGCCGCGCGGTGGAGGAACAGGTGCTGGTGGTGGCCGTCAACGCCGCGGGCCGCCAGGACGGCGGGGTGGAACTCGGCGGTCACAGCCGCGTGGTGGACCCGTGGGGCACGGTGCTGGCCGAGGCGGGCGCGGGCGAAGAGGTGCTGTGCTGCGACGTCGACCCCGCGGTGGTGGACAGGGTGCGCGCGGAATTCCCGGTGCTCGCCGACCGCCGCTGGCCCCTGGCCGGGGTGCGGTGACCGGGCCGTCGTGACCGGGCCGTCGTGACCGGGCCGTCGTGACCGGTACGCCCGGGGCCGGTACCGCCCCGGGCGTACCGGTGCCGCCTCACCGCGGCCGGGGGTGGGCCAGGACGGTGAGGCGGTCCAGGTCCAGGCCGGTCCGCTCGGTGACCTCCGCGGCGCTCACCCCGCCGCAGTCCACGCCGCGCAGGACGAAGCGTGCCAGTGCGGCGGCGGTGGCGGGTTCGTCCAGGTAGGCCGAGTCGCCGCCGCCGGTGTAGGCGTGCAGGCGGGTCAGCGCGTCCGGCAGGCCCTGCCGGTAGAACGCGTACGTGGCGAGGTAGCGCGTCGGCAGTTGCGCGGGGTGGAGGTCCCAGCCCTGGTAGAAGCCGCGCTCCAGGGACCGGCGGACGAGCCGGGTGTGCAGCCGCCAGGCTGCCTGCACCTGGGACGGGCCGCCGACGGGCAGCACGTTCGTGGAACCGTCGGACAGGTGGACGCCGGTGCCGGCGGCAGCCACCTGCATGACCGCCTTCGCGTGGTCCGCGGCGGGGTGTTCCATGCTCTGGTAGGCCGCCGCGATCCCGCAGGACGCGGAGTAGTCGTAGGTGCCGTAGTGCAGGCCGGTGCACCGGCCGTCCGCCGCGTGCAGCATCCGGGCGATCGGCACCGAGCCGTCCGCGCCGACGACGCACTGCGGGGTCTCGACCTGGATCTCGAACCGCAGGCTCCGCGTGGCCAGGCCGAGCGCGGCTTCCAGCCGCTCGCACACCAGCACCATCGCCTCGACCTGCTCGGCCGACGTCACCTTCGGCAGCGTGACGACGAAACCCTCGCCGAGGCCGCCGGCCCCGTGCAGCGTCTCGACGAACCGGACCAGCGTCCGCAGCCCGCGCCGCCGGGTGGGCGCCTCAAAGCTTTTGAACCGGATACCGTGGAACGGGGGTGCGGTTCCGTCGCGGACCGACTCCGCCAGCACCTCCGCGGCTGCGGCCACGGCGGCGTCTTCCGCGTCCCCGCCCGCGGTGAACCCGTCCTCGAAGTCGATCCGCAGGTCCTCGATCGGCTCCCGGGACAGTTTCTCCCGCACCCACGGGTACACCTCGGCCGCCGCCTCCGCGGCGGCACCGGTGATACCGGCGAGCTCCTCCGCGGTGGGGGCGTGCCGGTCCAGGGCCGCCAGCGCCTGCTCGCCCCAGGTACGCACGGTGCCGGCGGTGTACCGGTCGCCCGGCACGTAGACGGTGTGCACCGGCTGCCGCACGCCCCGCTCGCCCGGGTACCGCCGGGCGAGTGCGGAGTCCGCACCGGCCAGGCGCTCGTCGAGTTCGGCGCCGATCGCGTCCAGCTCGTGGTCCCTCACGTCCGGTCCCCCTCCCGGCTCGCGGCCCGCTGGACCGCGGCGGCGACCTCGGGCGCGACCTGCCGGTCGAACACCGACGGGACGATGTAGCTGGCGTTGAGCTCGTCCGGCCCGACCCGGTCGGCGATCGCGGTGGCGGCGGCGAGCATCACCGCCTCGGTGATCTCGTGCGCTCCCGCGTCCAGCATCCCGCGGAAGAAGCCGGGGAACGCGAGGACGTTGTTGATCTGGTTGGGGAAGTCCGACCGGCCGGTCGCGACGACCGCGGCGTGAGCGCGGGCGGCGAGCGGGTCGACCTCCGGGTCCGGGTTGGCGAGCGCGAACACGATCGCGTCGTCGGCCATCGCCGCGATGTCGTCTCCGGTGAGCAGGTTCGGCGCGGACACGCCGATGAACACGTCGGCGCCCCGCAACGATTCGGCGAGCGTGCCGGTGAGCCCCCGCGGGTTGGTGTGGTCGGCGATCCACTGCCGCGCCGGGTCCATCTCCCCGCGGCCCCGGTGCACCACCCCGCGCCGGTCGCACGCCACGATGTCGCGCACCCCCTGGGCGAGCAGCAGCTTCACGATGGCGTGCCCGGCGGCGCCGACACCGCTGACCACCACCCGGATCTCCGGCCGCTGCTTGCCCACCACGCGCAGGGCGTTGGTCAGCGCCGCGAGCACGACGATCGCGGTGCCGTGCTGGTCGTCGTGGAACACCGGGATGTCGAGCTGTTCCCGCAGCCGCCGCTCGATCTCGAAACAGCGTGGCGCGGCGATGTCCTCCAGGTTGATTCCACCGTAGACAGTGGACAGTGCGAGGACGATCTCGACGATCTTGCCGGTGTCCTGCGTGCCGAGGCACACCGGCCACGCGTCCACCCCGGCGAACTGTTTGAACAGCGCCGCCTTGCCTTCCATGACCGGCAGTGCGGCGGCCGGGCCGATGTTGCCCAGCCCGAGCACGGCCGAGCCGTCGGTCACGACCGCGACGGTGTTGCGTTTGATGGTGAGCCGCCGGACGTCGGCGGGGTTCTCGGCGATCGCCCGGCACACCCGGGCGACACCGGGGGTGTAGGCGCGGGAGAGGTCGTCGCGGTGCTTGAGCGGGACCTTCGGGTTGACCTCGAGCTTGCCGCCGAGGTGCATCAGGAAGGTGCGGTCGCTGACCTTGCGCACGCGGACCCGCGGGATCCCGGTGAGCGTCTTGGTGATGGTGTCGGCGTGGGCGGCGTCCACGGCGTCGCACGTGACGTCGACGACGAGGCGGTCGGCGTGCGACTCCACGACGTCGAGCGCCGTCAGTTCGCCGCCGGAGCGGCTCACCGCGGCCACCAGATCACTGGTGGCGCCCGAGTGGGAGGGCGTCTCGACCCGGACGGTGACGGCGTACCCGGGGCTGGTGTTCGGCATCGAACCTCGCTTGACGCGAAAAGGGAAAAGGGGAGAGGCGGAGAAGTTCCGCAACGCGAACACTAATGTCTGCATAGCGGAACAGCAAGCCCCGCACGAGCCGATGATCATCATCGAGCCGGATGGCCGCTGGGACGGAAATCCGGTCCGCTGCCGGATCAGGTTATCACCGATTTTCAACAAACTGTTGACGTGACCCGGGTCGCAGGACCACCATCTCTCATGTCACGAAATGCCAATTCCGCAATGCGGAAGGAGTGCAGGATGACGTTGGAGGAGTTCAACTCCGCAGCCCCCGGCCCCCTCACCACCGCGCTACGCGCGTGCTGCGACGTGCCCGCGTGGGCGGACAAGGTCCGCGCCGGCCGCCCGTACGCCGATGCCGGCGCGCTCGCCGCGGTCGCGGACCAGGCCGCGCGCGAGCTCACCGCGGCGGAGGTCGACCGGGCGCTGGCCGCGCACCCCCGCATCGGGGAACGCGCCCAGGGCGAGGACGTCGAGTCGGCCTGGTCGCGACAGGAACAGTCGGCCGTCGGCGGCGACCCCGGCACCACTGCCGCTCTGATCGAGGGTAACCGCGCCTACGAGGCGAAGTTCGGCCGCGTCTTCCTGATCTGCGCCACCGGCCTGTCCGGTGAGCAGATCCTCGCGAACCTGCGGGAGCGCCTGGGCCACACGCCGGAGGAGGAGGCTCCGGTCGTGGCCGGGGAGCTGCGCAAGATCGCCGTCCTGCGCGTGCGGAAGCTGGTGGACGGATGAGCGCGATCACCACCCACGTGCTCGACACGGCGCTCGGCCGTCCCGCCGCCGGCGTCCGCGTCCGGCTGGAGCGGGCCGGGAAGCCGGAAGTGCTGGCCACCGGCGCGACCGACGACGACGGCCGCGTGCGCGACCTCGGCCCGGACCGCCTCGACGCCGGTGCCTACCGGCTGGTGTTCGACACCGCCGCCTACTTCGCCGCCACCGGCCAGACCTGCTTCTTCCCCGAAATCACCCTCACCTTCGCACTCGCCGATCCCGGGCAGCACTACCACGTCCCGGTCCTGCTGAGCCCGTTCGCCTACTCCACCTACCGAGGGAGCTGACCCCCCATGGCCATCGTCCTGGGCCCGAACCAGTACGGCAAAGCGCAGAACCACCTCGTCCGCGTCTACCGCGACACCCCGCGCCACGAGATCCGCGACCTGACCGTCTCCAGCGCGCTGCGCGGCGACTTCGCCGGCGCGCACATCGAGGGCGACCAGAGCGACGTCCTGCCCACCGACACGCAGAAGAACACGATCTTCAGCTTCGCGAAGGAGAAGGGCATCGGCGCGATCGAGGACTTCGCCGTCACCCTCGCCGACCACTTCCTCGACCGCACTCCGGCCGCCGACGGGGCGCGCATCGAGATCGACGAGACGCCGTGGCAGCGGATCCCGGTGGGCGGCAAGGGCCACGACCATTCGTTCGTGCAGACCGGCGTCGGCACGCGCACCACCGTGGTCAACGTCGACGGCCGCGGCGGCGAGCGGCGCGCCCACGTCGTCTCCGGCATCAAGAACCTCACGGTCCTGAAGTCGACCGGCTCGGAGTTCCACGGTTTCCTCAAGGACTCCTACACGACACTGCCGGAGACCGACGACCGGATCCTGGCGACCTCACTGGTCGCCAGGTGGCGCTACGACCACACCGACGTGGCGTGGGACGAGTCCTACGAGTCGATCCGCGACCTGATGCTCGAGCAGTTCGCCGAGATCCACAGCTACGCGTTGCAGCAGACGCTGTACGGCATGGGCCACGCGGTGCTGGAGAAGCACCCGGAGGTCGCCGAGATCCGCCTGTCCGCGCCCAACAAGCACCACTTCCTGGTGGACCTCTCGCCGTTCGGGGTGGACAACCCCCACGAGGTGTTCTACGCGGCGGACCGCCCCTTCGGGCTGATCGAGGCCAGTGTCCTGCGTGACGACGCATCGGACCCGGGCTCGGCCTGGCACGCCGTGCCCGGCTGGGTGTGAGCCGACCTGACGAGGAGACAGCAATGAGGCTGTTCAACCGATCTTCCCAGTACCGCGGCCGGCCCGAGGACGAGACCCATTCCTTCCTGCGGTTGCTCGCCTACGGCACGCAGCACATCCTCACCATGTACGGCGGGGTCATCGCGCCGCCGCTGATCGTGGGCGGTGCCGCCGGCCTCTCGGCCGGGGACAAGGCGCTGCTCGTCACCGCCGGGCTGTTCGTCAGCGGCCTGGCCACCCTGCTCCAGACGCTGGGCCTCGGCCCGTTCGGCAGCCGCCTGCCGCTGGTCCAGGGCGTGTCCTTCGCGAGCGTGTCCACCATGGTCGCGATCGCCTCCGACGGGGGCGTGCGGCCGGTGTTCGGCGCCATCATCGTGGCCGGCCTGATCGGGCTGATCGCGTCGTCGTTCTTCGCGCAGCTCGTGCGGCTGTTCCCGGCGGTGGTCACCGGCACGGTCATCACGGTGATCGGCCTGTCGCTGATGCCGACCGCGTTCACCTGGGCCCAGGGCGGCGACGGCGCGAAGGACCTCGGTTCGGTGTCCAACATCGGCCTCGCTGCGCTGACGCTGGTCGTCATCCTGCTGATCAGCAGGCTGTTCCAGGGCGCCCTCTCGCGGCTGTCGATCCTGATCGGCATCGTGATCGGCACGGTCGTCGCGGTGTGCACCGGCAAGGCGGACTTCTCCCGGGTGGGCGAGGCGAAGATCTTCGCCCTCCCGCCGGTCCTGCACTTCGGGTCGCCCACGTTCGGGGTCGCCGCGATCGTGTCGATGACGATCGTCGTCTTCGTCATCATGACCGAGACGACGGCGGACATCCTCGCCGTCGGCGAGATCGTGGGGACCACAGTGGACGCCAAGCGGGTCGCCGGCGGCCTGCGCGCCGACATGGCCGCGTCCACGGTCGCCCCGCTGTTCGGGTCGTTCCCGGCGAGCGCGTTCGCGCAGAACGTCGGCCTGGTCGCGCTGACCGGGATCAAGAGCCGGTTCGCGGTGGCCGTCGGCGGTGGCGTGCTGCTGCTGTTCGGGCTGCTGCCGGTCGTGGGTGCGGTGGTCGCGGCGATCCCGTACCCCGTGCTCGGCGGCGCCGGCATCGTGCTGTTCGGCACGGTGATGAGCAGCGGGATCCGCACCCTGGCCCGGGTGCGGTACCAGAACAACCTGAACATGCTGATCGTGGCGGTCGCCCTGGGGATCGGGATCATCCCGGTGGCGGCACCGAAGTTCTGGCAGGCGTTCCCGTCGTGGTTCGGCGTCATCATGCACTCCGGCATCAGCGCGACGGCGATCGTCGCGGTTGTGCTGAACCTGCTGTTCAACGAACTGCGAGCGGGCAACAAGCCGGGTGCGTCGGTCTTCGAGGCCGGGGAGAGCTCGCTCGACCGGTTCGGCGACACGCTCGAGGACGATCTGGAGACCCGGGAACGCCATGCCAGGGCCGGACATCGCCCCGCGGAGACCTGACCGCGGGGACGCAAAGGAGCGAGGAACGAACGTGACACACGCACTGCGCTACGAAGTCAACTGCTCCATCCTGTTCACCGAGCTGCCGCTGCTGCAGCGACCCGCGGCGGCGAAGGAGGCCGGGTTCGACGGCGTCGAGTTCTGGTGGCCCTTCGCCGAGGCGGTGCCGGGCGACGCGGAGATCGACCGGTTCGTCTCGGCCGTCCGCGACGCCGGCGTCCAGCTGGCCGGGCTGAACTTCTTCGCCGGTGACATGGCAGGCGGCGACCGCGGCCTGGTGTCGTGGCCGGCCCGGTCCGCCGAGTTCCGCGACAACATCGACGTCACGATCGGCATCGGCGAACAGCTGGGCACCAGGAGCTTCAACGCGCTCTACGGCAACCGCACCGGTGATGCGCCGGAGGAACAGGACGAGCTGGCCGTGCAGAACCTGGTGCTGGCGGCGCGGGCGGCGAACCGCATCGGCGGGACCGTGCTGGTCGAGCCGGTCAGCGGTGCGGCGCGGTACCCGCTGCTGACCGCGGCCGACGCGCTCGCCGTCCTGGACCGGGTCCGGCAGGCGGGCGCGGACAACGTCGCCCTGCTCGCCGACCTCTACCACCTCGCGGTCAATGGGGACGACGTGGACGGCGTCATCGCCGCGCACACCGGCCGCATCGGGCACGTGCAGATTGCCGACGCACCGGGCCGCCACGAGCCCGGCACCGGCCGGCTCCCGCTCCAGCGCCAGCTGGCGGACCTGCAGGATCGCGGCTATTCCGGATGGGTGGGCCTGGAGTACCAGCCCTCGGGTGCCTCGGCGGACAGTTTCGGCTGGCTGCCGCGGGACCGCCGCGCGGCGGGCGCCCGCGCCTGATGACCAGCAACCTCCAGGGAAGGACGACAGGAACATGAGCAGCATCGCGTTCATCGGTCTCGGCATCATGGGCAGCCCGATGGCGGTGCACCTGGCCGGGGCCGGGCACGACGTGACCGGGTACAACCGGACGCCGGAGAAGACCAAGCCCCTGGTGGACGCCGGCGGCCGCGCCGCGAAGTCGATCGCGGAGGCGGTCGAGGGCGCCGAGGTGATCTGCGTGATGGTCCCCGACTCGCCGGACGTACGGGCGGTCCTCGCCGGCGAGGGCGGTGTCTTCGACCACGCGCGGCGCGGCGCGCTGGTGATCGACTTCTCCAGCATCCGCCCGGACGTGACCGCCCAGCTGGCGCGCCAGGCCCGCGAGCGCGGTCTCCGGTTGCTGGACGCGCCGGTGTCCGGCGGTGAGGCCGGCGCCCGCAACGCCGCACTGTCCATCATGGTCGGCGGCGAGCCGGCCGACTTCGCGGCCGCCAAGCCGATCTTCGACGTGCTCGGCAAGACCGTCGTGCACGTCGGTCCGAGCGGTTCCGGGCAGACCGTGAAAGCCGCCAACCAGCTGATCGTCGCGGCGAACATCCAGGCGCTCGCGGAGGCCGTCGTCTTCCTGGCGGCCTACGGGGTGGACACCGCGGCCGCGCTGGAGGTCCTCGGCGGCGGGCTGGCCGGGTCGACGGTGCTCCAGCAGAAGAAGCAGAACATGCTCACCCACTCCTTCGAGCCCGGCTTCCGCATCGAACTGCACCACAAGGACCTGGGCATCGTCACCGCCGCCGCCCGCGAAGCCGGCGTCGTCATCCCCCTCGGCGCGCTGGTCGCCCAGCTGATGGCCGCCGCGAAGGCCGCCGGGGACGGCGGGCTCGACCACTCGGGCCTGCTGCGCGGCGTCGAGCGGCTCAGCGGCCGCGCCGACACCTGATCTCCGTCCGGGCGGCACGTCCCGGACCTCCCGCATCGGAAGGAAAACCAACCATGGCACGCATGAGAGTCGTCGACGCCGCGGTGCTCATCCTGGAGAAGGAGGGCGCCACCCAGGTGTTCGGCCTGCCGGGTGCGGCGATCAACCCGTTCTACAGCGCCATGAAGGCCCACGGCGGCATCCGGCACGTGCTGGCCCGCCACGTCGAGGCGGCCTCGCACATGGCCGAGGGCTACACCCGCGCCGCACCGGGCAACATCGGCGTCTGCGTCGGGACCTCCGGCCCGGCCGGCACCGACATGATCACCGGCCTGTACTCGGCGTCGGCGGACTCCGTCCCGATCCTGTGCATCACCGGGCAGGCACCGGTCGCGAAGCTGCACAAGGAGGACTTCCAGGCCGTCGACATCTCCGCCATCGCCGCGCCGGTCGCGAAGATGGCGGTCACCGTCCTGGAGCCGGCGCAGGTGCCGGGCACGTTCGCGAAGGCGTTCCAGCTGATGCGGGAGGGCAGGCCCGGCCCGGTGCTGATCGACCTGCCGCTCGACGTCCAGCTCGCCGAGATCGAGTTCGACATCGCCACCTACGAGCCGCTGCCGGTGGCCAAACCGGCGGCGACCCGCGCGCAGGCCGAGCGGGCCCTGTCGATGCTGGGCGAGGCCGAGCGGCCGCTGATCGTCTCCGGCGGCGGCGTGGTCAACGCCGACGCCGCCGAGCTGCTGGTCGAACTGGCCGAGCTGACCGGTGTCCCGGTCGTGCCGACGCTGATGGGCTGGGGCACGATCCCCGACGACCATCCCCTGATGGCCGGGATGGTGGGCCTGCAAACGTCACACCGCTACGGCAACGCGACGCTGCTGGCCAGCGACTTCGTGCTCGGCATCGGCAACCGCTGGGCCAACCGGCACACCGGCGGCCTGGACGTCTACACCGCGGGCCGCACGTTCGTGCACGTCGACATCGAGCCGACGCAGATCGGGCGGGTGTTCGCACCGGACTACGGCATCGTGTCCGACGCCAGGGCCGCGCTCGAGGTCTTCGTCGAGGTGGCGCGCCAGTGGCGGGCCGCGGGCCGGCTGCCGGACCGCTCGCGGTGGGCGGCGGAGTGCCGGCAGCGCCGCCGGACCCTGCTGCGCAAGACGCACTTCGACACCGTGCCGATCAAGCCGCAGCGCGTCTACCAGGAGATGAACCGCGCCTTCGGCCCCGGCACCCGCTACGTCAGCACGATCGGGCTGTCGCAGATCCAGGCCGCGCAGATGCTGCACGTCTACCAGCCGCGGCACTGGATCAACGCCGGGCAGGCCGGCCCGCTCGGCTGGACCGTTCCCGCCGCGCTGGGGGTGGCCACCGCCCACCCGGACGCCACGGTCGTCGCGCTGTCCGGTGACTACGACTTCCAGTTCCTCATCGAGGAGCTCGCGGTCGGCGCGCAGTTCGGCATCCCGTACGTGCACGTCCTGGTGAACAACGCCTACCTCGGCCTGATCCGGCAGGCGCAGCGCGGGTTCGACATGGACTACTGCGTGCAGCTGTCGTTCGAGAACATCAACGCACCGGAGCTCGGCGGATACGGCGTCGACCACGTCAAGGTCGCCGAAGGGCTGGGCTGCAAGGCGATCCGGGTGTTCGAGCCCGACGACATCCTGCCGTCGCTGGAGAAGGCCAAGACGCTCGCGGCGGAGCTGCGCGTGCCGGTCGTCGTCGAGATCATCCTGGAGCGGGTCACGAACGTGTCGATGGGCGCCGCGGCCATCGACGACGTGGCCGAGTTCGAGGAGCTCGCCGAGCGGCCCGGGGACGCGCCGACCGCGATCGTCCCGGCCTGAGGGGCCCCGGTGCCGACAGTGCCGACGGTGCTTGTCGCTTCCGACAAGTTCAAGGGCTCGCTGACCGCGGCGCAGGTCGCCGACGCCGTGGGTGCCGGCGTGCGCCGGGCCAGGCCGGACGCGCGGGTGCGCGCGGTGCCCGTCGCCGACGGGGGCGACGGCACGCTCGCGGCGGTGCTGGACGCGGGGTTCACCGCGGTGCCGGTCACCGCGTCCGGGCCGACGGGCGAGCCGGTGGACACCCGGTACGCCAGGCGGGGTGATGTCGCGGTGGTGGAGCTGGCCGCCGTGTCCGGGCTGGTGCGCCTGCCCGGCGGCCGGCTCCGGCCGCTGTGCGCCACCAGCCGCGGCACGGGCGAGGTGATGGCCGCGGCGATCGCGGCCGGGTGCCGGGAGATCGTGCTGGGCGTCGGCGGCAGCGCCGGCACCGACGGTGGTGCCGGCCTGGTCGCCGCGCTCGGCGCGCGCCTGCTCGACGCCTCGGGCGACGACATCGGCGACGGCGGGGTGGCGTTGCCCGATGTCGCCTCGATCGACCTCACCGGCCTGCGGGCGGCGACACGGGGCGTGGCCGTGACGATCGCGTCCGATGTGGACAATCCGCTGACCGGCCCGCGGGGTGCGGCGGCGGTGTACGGTCCGCAGAAGGGGGCCGGCCCGGCGGAGGTGGCCCGGCTGGACGCGGCCCTGGCGCACTGGGCGGACGTGGTCGCCCGCACCACCGGCCGCGACCTGCGGGACACGCCCGGCGCGGGCGCGGCGGGCGGCGTCGGCTTCGCCGGGCTGGCCCTGCTCGGCGCGGCGCTGCGGCCGGGCATCGAGCTGGTGCTCGACCTGGCCGGGTTCGCCGGGGCCCTCCGCGGCGCCGACCTCGTCGTCACCGGGGAGGGCAAGCTGGACGAGCAGACGTTGCACGGCAAGGCACCGGCCGGGGTCGCGCGGGCGGCCGGGCGCGCCGGCGTGCCGGTGGTCGCGGTGTGCGGCAGCACGACGCTGCCGCCCGCGCGGCTGCACGACACCGGCATCCGGGCGGCCTACGCGCTGACCGACCTCGAACCGGACATCGACGTCTGCCTGCGTGACGGGGCGCGGCTGCTGGAAACACTCGGCGAGCGGATCGCCGCCGAACACCTCGAGGGAGGCGAAACCGAATGAGCGAGCGAACGCTGGTCATCCGGGCCCGCCGGACGGTCACCCCGTCCGGGGAACGGCCGGCCGCTGTCGTGGTCCGCGGGGGTGCGATCGCCGCCGTCGAGGCGTTCGACGCGGTCGTGCCGGGCGCCGAGGAGGTGCACCTGGCCGGCGACGAGGTCCTGCTGCCCGGGCTGGTGGACTCCCACGTGCACGTCAACGATCCCGGCCGCACCGAGTGGGAGGGCTTCCGCAGCGCGACCAGGGCAGCCGCGGCCGGCGGTGTGACGACCCTGGTCGACATGCCGCTCAACAGCATCCCGCCCACGGTCGACGTCGCCGCCCTGGAGACCAAGCGCAAGACCGCGCGGGACCAGATCTGGACGGACACCGGGTTCTGGGGCGGGGCCGTGCCCGGCAACGTGCCGGACCTGCGGCCGCTGCACGAGGCCGGGGTGTTCGGGTTCAAGTGCTTCCTGTCGCCCTCGGGTGTCGAGGAGTTCGGTCACCTCGACCGGGCCCAGCTGGACGCGGCGATGCGGGAGATCGCCTCGTTCGGCGGGCTGCTGATCGTGCACGCCGAGGCCCACGACGCGGTCGGCGCCGCCCACGGCCGCGACTACCGCGACTTCCTGGCGTCCCGTCCGCGGGAGGCGGAGAACCGCGCGGTCCGGGAGGTCGTCGAGCTGTCCGGCGCGACCGGGTGCCGGGTGCACATCCTGCACGTGTCGAGCGCGGAGGTCGTGCCGATCATCGCGCAGGCCCGCGCCGGCGGGGTGCCGGTCACCGCCGAGACCTGCCCGCACTACCTGACCCTCACCGCCGAGGACATCCCGCCCGGGGCGACCCAGTTCAAGTGCTGCCCGCCGATCCGGGAACGGGACAACCGCGAGGAGCTGTGGGCGGCGCTGCGCGACGGGGTGATCGATCTGGTGGTCAGCGACCACTCACCGTCCACAGTGGCCTTGAAAAGACTGGACTCGGGGGACTTCGGCGAGGCGTGGGGCGGTATTTCGTCGCTCCAGCTCGGTCTGCCGCTGGTGTGGACGCACGGGCGGGCGCGCGGGTTCGGCCTGTCCGATGTGGTCAGGTGGATGGCGCAGGCGCCGGCCGCGCAGACCGGGATGCGCCGCAAGGGCCGGATCGAGCCCGGCTGCGACGCGGACTTCTGCGTGCTCGCGCCGGACGAGGAGTTCGTCGTCGCGGCGCGGTCGCTGCACCACCGCAACCCGATCACCCCGTACGAGGGGCAGCGGTTGCGCGGTGTGGTGCGCAGCACGTGGCTGCGGGGCGAGCGGATCGACCTCGGCGCGCCGCCACGGGGCCGGATGCTGGTGCGGGACGAGACGTGAGCGGTGACGGGTTTTCCGAGGAGAACGGGAGAGATGGCATGAACGGCCGGTACTACGCACCCACGGGCGGCCTGCCCCCGCAGACCCAGCTCACCACCGACCGGGCGGTGTTCACCGAGGCCTACGCCGTCCTGCCGCGCGGCACGATGACCGACATCGTGACCAGCAACCTGCCGTTCTGGGACGGCACGCGGGTGTGGATCCTCGCCCGGCCGCTGTCCGGGTTCGCCGAGACGTTCGCCCAGTACATCGTGGAGGTCTCGCCCGGTGGCGGCTCGCAGCGGCCCGAACCGGACCCGCGCGCGGAGGGCGTGGTGTTCGTGGTCGGCGGCGAGCTGGTCGTGTCGATCGACGGCACCGCGCACACCCTGGGCGAGGGCGGTTACGCCTACCTGCCGCCCGGGACCAGCTGGAGCGCGCGCAACGAGGGCGGCGAGCTGGCCCGGTTCCACTGGGTGCGCAAGGCCTACGAGGCCGTCGAGGGCCTTGCCGCGCCGGAGGCGTTCGTCACCAACGAGCGCGACATCGAGCCGGCGCCGATGCCCGGCACCGGCGGCGCCTGGACGACCACGCGGTTCGTCGACCCCGCCGACCTGCGGCACGACATGCACGTCAACATCGTCAACTTCGAGCCCGGCGCGGCGATCCCGTTCCCGGAGACGCACGTGATGGAGCACGGGCTGTACGTGCTCGAGGGCAAGGCCGTGTACCTGCTGAACAAGGACTGGGTGGAGGTGCAGGAGGGCGACTTCATGTGGCTGCGGGCGTTCTGCCCGCAGGCCTGTTACGCCGGGGGACCGGGCCGGTTCCGCTACCTGCTGTACAAGGACGTCAACCGGCACCCGAAGCTGTGAACTCACCGACGAGGAGGTCCGAGATGGACGTGCACCTGGACGCGGGCGATGCCGCCCCCGATTTCGCGTTGCCCGGTGCCGACGGCGCGACGGTGACGCTCGAGTCGCTGCGGGGCCGGCGCAGCATCCTCTACTTCTACCCGGCCGCCGGCACTCCCGGCTGCACGACCGAGGCGTGCGACTTCCGGGACAACCTGGCTTCCCTGCACGCGGCCGGGGTGACGGTCGTCGGCATTTCGCCGGATCCGCCGCAGCGGCTGGCGGAGTGGGCCGGTGCGGAGCGGCTGACCTACCCGTTGCTGTCCGATGTGGACGGATCGGTGCACCGCAGCTACGGGGCGTGGGGTGAGCGGACCGTCAACGGCACGACCGGTACCGGCCCGCTGCGCTCGACGTTCGTCCTGGACGCGACCGGTCGCATCGAACACGCCCAGTACGCGGTGCAGGCGCAGGGGCACGTCCGGAAGCTGCGCGCGCTGCTGGGGATCTGAGCCGCCCGTCGTCAGGGGGTGCCCGGCGCGGCGGTCAGGCCGAGTTGCGTGCGCACCGCGTGTTCGTCCCAGAGGGTCCACCGGTGGGTGAACCGGCCATCCGGGTCGAAGCGGTACACGTCGACCATCGGTACGCACAACCGGGCTCCGGTGGCCGGGGGCAGCCCGGCGAAGGCATCACCCTGGTGGGTGCCGGTGAGGATGAGCCGCTGCACGAGGGTGTCGCCCTCGACGATCTGCTCCTCGGTGTGGACCCGCAGGTCCGGGAACGCCCGGCGGGTCCCGGCGACGAACGCGGCGAGCTCCGCCGCGTTCGTGGTGCGGTCCTCCGCGGCGAGGTACTGGGTGTATCCGGGGGCGAGGAGGTCGTCGAGGACCGCGACGTCGCCCTGGTTGAACACCTCTTCGCTGATGCGGCGTGCGCGGATCTTGATCTCGGCGGTCATGGTCGTTTCCTTCCGTCGGTGACTGCCCGTCCAGCATGGGCGCGGGAGGCGGACGAGCCCACGACGAACGCTCACCGCACACCTGACACATCCGCGCACCCCGCGGCGATGTCCCTGGTGTGCGCACCTCGGGTTTCGGCGCCCTGCTCAAACAGCTGCGGCTGGCCGCGGGGCTGACCCAGGAGGCCCTGGCCGAGCGGGCCGGGGTGAGCCCGCGCGCGGTCAGCGACCTGGAACGGGACCCGCACCGCAGCCCGCGGCTGGACACCGTGCGGTTGCTGGCCGACGCCCTGGAACTGGACGCGGACCAGCGTGCGCACGTGCTGGCCGCCGCACGCCCGGGGGCCGTCGAGCCGGTGACGGCCGGGCCGCTGCTGCTGCCGCCGTTGATCGGCCGCGCCGGGGTCGCGGCGGCGCTCACCGAGCTGCTCGAGCGCGGCGAGACCCGGTTGCTGACGCTGACCGGGCCCGGTGGCGTGGGCAAGACGCGCCTCGCGCTGGACGTGCTCGGCGCACTGGGCGAGCAGTACCCCGGCGGCGCCGTGTTCGTCGACCTGTCGCCGGTGCGCGACCCCGGTCTGGTCACCGCGGCGATCGCCCGGCAGGTGGGGCTGGACGAACGCGGGCCGCTGCCGGTGTCCACCCGCCTGACCGCGGTGCTGCGCGACAAGCGGGTGCTCCTGCTGCTGGACAACTTCGAGCACGTGGTCGCCGCCGGGACCGAGGTGCTGGGCCTGCTGACCGCCTGTCCCGGGCTCACCGTCCTGACCACGAGCCGGGTGCCGCTGCGCCTGCGCGCCGAGCGCGAGTACCGCATCGCGCCCCTGGAGTCGCGCGACCCGGACTCGCCGGCGGCCCGGTTGTTCACCGAACGCGCCGCAGCAGCCGGGGTGCCACCGGAGCCCGGTGATGCCGAAGCCGTGGCGGAGATCTGCCGTCGGCTGGACGGGCTGCCGCTGGCGATCGAGCTGGCCGCGGCGCGCGTGCGGTCGCTGCCGCCGCGTGTCCTGCTCCACCGGCTGGAACAGCGGCTGCCGGTGCTGGTCGGCGGCCCTCGCGACCTGCCCGACCGGCAGCGGACGATGCGGGACGCGATCGGCTGGAGCTACCAGCTGCTCTCCGGTGATGCGCGGGCGGCGTTCCGGAAGCTGTCGGTGTTCGCGGGCGGCTGTTCCCGGCACGCCGCGGAATCCGTCGCGAGTGGACAGTCGCTGGACGAGCTGGCCGAGGCGAGCATCGTCGACGTCCGGCCGGACGGGCGCATCCGCATGCTCGAAACGATCCGCGAGTACGGACTCGAGCGGCTGACGGCGGCGGGGGAGGCGGAGGCGGCCGTCCGGGCGCACATCCGCTACTACGCCGGGCTGGCGGAGCGGGGGACGCCGGAGGAGCTGGCGCCCGAGCTCGACAACCTCCGCGCCGCGCTGGAGCGGGCGCTGGCCGCCAGGGACGCGGCACACGCTCTGCGGCTGTGCGCGGCGCTGCCCGCGTTCTGGCTGGAACACGGCCTGCTCGGGGAAGGTGTCCGCGTCGTCCGCGCGGCCCTGGGGCTGGGCGGCGTGGAGCGGGTGCCGGTGCCGACCCGGGTGGCGGCACTGGCCGGAGCCGCCCGGATGGCGATCGAGGTGTCGGCGCTGGCGGACGCCGGGGCCTGGTGCGAGCAGCTGGTCGGTCTGGCCCGGCGGGAGGGGACCGCCGCCGACCTGGTCACCGCGCTCAACACCCGCGGCGTGTTCCGGCGCGTCACCGACCGGTACGCGGAGTCGGCCGCCGACCACGACGAAGCCCGCGCGCTCGCGGACCGGATCGGTGACCGGGCCGGGCACGCCGCGGCGCTGCTCGGGCTGTCCTACGACCTGATGTTCACCGGTGACACCGCGCGGGCCGGTGAGCTGGCCGACCGGGGACTGGCCGAGACCCGCGCGACCGGTTCGGCGCGGGATCTCGGGGAGGCACTCCTGTTGCTCGCCTGGCAGGCCACGCAGGCCGGCCGGCCCGGACGGTCGCGCCGGCTGGCCGGGGAAGCGCTCGAGCTCGCCCGGGCCCGGCGCGACGGCAGCCGCATCGCCGACGCGCTGCGCATCCTGGGCACGAACGCGCAGCTCGACGGCCGGTACGAGGACGCGGCGCGGTGGCTGGGGGAATGCGAACGGCTCCACCGCGCACGCGGCGACGAGCGGAGTGCCGACCAGCTCCTGGCACACCTCGCCCACGTGGCGCAGCTGACCGGCGACCTGCGGCGGGCGCGGGAGCTCGGGGAGGTCGCGCTCGCCTCCGCCCGGCGGTACGGGGACCTGTGGGCCACGGCGATGTCCACCACCCAGCTCGGCCACACCGAGCTCGCCGCCGGCCGGGTCGGCGCGGCGCGGGGGCTGTTCGAGGAGAGCCGGGAGCTGTTCGAGCGCATCGGCAACCCGATGTACCTGTCGTGGTGCCTGGAGGGTCTGGCGGCGGTAGCGGTCGCCGGGGGCCGCCTGGCGGACGCGGCCCGGCTCTGCGCGCAGCGGGACGACGTGGCGGCCGGGCTCCCGCCGATGAATCCGGAGGGGCACCGCGCCACCGTCGCCGCGGTCGGGAGGTTGGCGCGGCCGGAACGGTGACTGCTCGGTGAGTGCGCGTCGTGGCCGCCGCCGTCGTCCGCCGCGCAGGCTGGAGGCCCGTTCCGACCTTTTCGAGGAGATCGTCATGAACCGTCACGTCACCTTCACCACCGGCCTGGTCCTGTGCGCGCTGCTCGGCCTCGCCGACCTCGCCGGCGCCGCCGGTCTCGGCCGGGACGGCGCCCCGCCCGTCGCGGTCGTCGTCATCGGGGCCGTGCTCGGCCTCGTCACGCTCGTCGCCGTGGCTCCGGCGTGGCGGCGCGTCCGGGGCGGGGTGATCACCGTCGTCGTGTCGCGGGCGGTGGCCGGCCTGCTGGCGATCCCGGCGTTCTTCGTCGACGCGCCCGGCTGGGCCCGCCTGCTGGCCGCGATCACGCTGGTGCTCACCGTCGCCGGGGTGGGCCTGCTCGCCGGTGCCGGCCGCGACCGGGTGCCCGCCGGGATGCCGCGATGACGACCGGCAACGCCGCCCCGCCGGTGCCGCGGACCCGCTCCGCCGGTCCGCTGATCGCCACCGGCGGGCTCGCCGGCCTGACGTGGGCGGCCGCCCTGCGCGGCGTGATGGCCGAAGTGTCCGGGCCGGACTCCACCGTCACCTGGTACGGCACCTTCGGCCAGATCCTGCTGCCCGGGGCCGTCACCGGTGCCCTGCTGGCGTGGGCCGAGCACCTGCGCCGCACCGGCGGACGGCGCCGGTGGCGGCTGCTGGCGCTGGCGCCGCTGACGTTCCCCGCTGCCGTACTCCTCTCCCCGGAGACGGTGGCCGCTCTCGGCGGCGGTCAGCCGCTGTTCAGCGGCGGGATCGGTGGCGGCGCGCTGGCAATGCCCCTGTTCGGCATGGCCGGCGGGTACGCGATCGCCGGCCGCGGACGGTGGTGGGCGCGCCTGGCGGCCGGTGCGTTCGCGGTGACGCCGATCCCGGTGTGGGTGCTGGTTTCCGGTGCCTTCGGCCCCGAGTTGGCCGTCACCACCCCGCGCGGGGCCTGGGTCGCCGTGTTGTTCTCCGCCTGCGTCGCGACGCTGGCGCTGGCGTGCGCTGTTCCGCATGGGCGGGTGTGACGTGGGGCGGTGCGGATCGTGTGCGACGCTTCCCCCGGCCCTGCCGCTCCAGCGAACGGATTCGAGTGTGACCGAGCACGCCACCACCACCTTTGCCGAAGCCACCCGCGTCGAGGAGGTGTCCCCGGGACGTTTCACGGCGGAGGCACACCCGGCCTGGACCGTGCTCGGCAAGCCCAACGGCGGCTACCTGCTGGCGATGCTGGGGCGTGCCGCCGCGCGGTCCGGCGCGCACCCGGACGTCGTCGCGGCGAGCGCGCTGTACCTGCGGTCCCCGGAGCCGGGGCCGGTCGCCCTGGACGTGGAGGTGCTGCGCGCCGGCCGGTCGGCCAGCCAGGTGCGGACGCGGATGACGCAGGACGGCACGCCCTGCGTGGAGGCGCTGTTCACGCTCGGCGCACTCGATCCGGAGGCGAAGCCGTACTGGAGCGACGGCCTGCCCGAGCCGGTGCGCGGTGAGCCGGCGGACTGCGTGCGGGTGACCGGTCCCGCCGGGGGTGGCCCGGGGCCGGCGATCATGGACCAGGTCGAGCTGCGCATCCAGCCCGGGGACCTCGGGTTCAGCCGCGGCGCGCCGAGCGGCGCGGGCGTGCTACGGGGCTGGCTGAGCCTGCCCGGCGGCGCGGACCTCGACCCGTTCGCCCTGCTCTACGCCGTCGACGCGTTCCCGCCGGCGTCGCTGGACGTCGCCGTCACCGGGTGGGTGCCCACTCTGGAGCTCACCGCGTACGTGCGGGCGCTGCCGGCGCCCGGCCCGGTGCGGGTGCTGCAGAAGGCGCAGCTGATCGAGGGGAACCGGGTCGACCAAGCCTGCTTCGTCTGGGACAGCCGGGGCCGGCTGGTGGCCCAGGCGACCCAGCTGGCCGGGATCCGCCTCGACCCGCCCGCCTGAGCGGCTCGCGCGCCGCGTCCGCAACGGTCAGCGCTGGACGGGCCGCCGGCCCGCCCCGGTGGCCGGGCGGCAGGCCGCGCACCGCGGATCCCGCCGCCACCGCCGGGCCGCGGCGCGCAGGTCGCGGCGGCACCGCCGCCGCCCGGGCCGGCCGTCCCGCCGCGTGCCGAACACCCGGAGTTCGGTGCGCCGGCCCCCGCACCTGGGGCAGCGCACCCGGCGGAACGCGCGGAGTACGGTGACCGCGGACATGACGCTCCTCGAGGGCAGGGCGACCGCTGCTAACTGTCGATCGCGACAGCGGCGGGCTCGGTGTTGCGGCGGGTCTTCGTCCACCCGTTGCGTCCCCGGACGAGCCGGACGAGCGCGCGCCAGGACGTGATGTAGAACGTGTAGATGTACACCGCGTAGGCCAGGCCCATCCCGATGCCGCGCAGGAAATTCTTGCTGCGCAAGCACTTCCACTGGTAGATCGGTCCCCACACGACGAACGGGGCGAGCCCGAACGTGCCGTAGACGGCGAACAGGATCCAGCCGCCGCCGGTGAACCAGCCACCCATCCGGGACGGGTCGGTCACCGTGGCACCCAGGAACACCAGGAACGGCACCGGGTAGATGAGCGAGCCGAGCAACTGCATCCACGGCTGCGCCAGGTAGTACATCATCTCGGCGGCGCCGAAGGTGCTGACGTGCACCGAATCCCAGATGCGGCGCAGATAACGGCCGCACTGCATGGTTCCCTGCCCCCACCGCGTCCGCTGCGTCAGGAAGCGCCGCAAGCTGTACAGCGCCTCCTGCGACACGTGGGTGTCCGGGGTGAACTCGGTGCGCCAGCCCGCGATGAGCAGGTGGACGCCCAGCTCGAAGTCCTCCAGCAGGGAGCCCCGCCACGGCTTGAGCTCCGCGCCGCCGATGGACGCCAGCGCGGACATCCGGGTGAACTGCCCGTTGCCGCCCAGCGAGATCGTGCCGGTGTACCGGCGCGAGGTCTGGATCGCGGCGATGGCGGTGCGGAACTCGAGATCCTGCAGCTGGGCCAGTTTCAGCCCGAACACCCGGCCCGCCCGGGATCGCGACGGTGGCGGGGTGTCCCGGTTGCTCATCCAGACGTCGACCTGGACGGCGCCTACCGTGCGGTCCCCGAAGAGGTGGCCGGCCGCGCACACGTCGAGGCAGCCGGGGGCGGGCCGGCCGTCCGCGTCGACCACCACCACGATCACCCGGTCGTAGTCCTCGCGCAGTCCCTGGAAGGCGACCAGCTGCGCGTAGGCCGCGTTGAGCGCGTCACCTTTGCCGGTGCGGGCCTGCGGCCGCCGGCGGCGCACGAGGTGCAGGCGCGGGTCGGGGGAGCCGCTGCGGTACTGCAAACCGGTGACGATCTGCGCGGTCCGGTCGTCGGAGTCGTCGTCCACGATCCACACGTGCGCCTGCGGGAACGTCGAGCGCAGGTAGTGGATGGTGTCGCCGATCACCGCCTCCTCGTCGCGGCAGGGCACGAAGAAGTGCCAGCTGAACGCGCTGCTGTCGCCGGCGGGGCGCGGCTTGTGCCGCACGAACGGCACGACGATGACGGTGACGTAGACCAGGAACGCCACGCTCATCATCAACGCGAACGCCTGGGTGATACCCAGGACGACCTGGAAGGACTCGTCGCTCATGCGGTCCGCTCGCGGCGCAGGCCGATCCGGACGAACAACACGAGGGCGAGGGCCCCGCCGATCACGCTGACGAGTGACCCCATCAGGGTGTGCCCCCAGTAGTAGCCGGTGGAGATCCCGAGCCAGTTCACCAGGCCGACGATGAGCAGCATGCGCAGCTGGTTGACCGCGGCGACGACGGCACCGAAGACCAGGAGGGACAGCAGCAGCCGGCGCGTGTTCGCGGGCCGCAGGTACCCCAGCACGGCCGTCACCAGGACCAGCGGCACGACCAGGAACAGGGACGAGCACTCCGGTGTCATCTGCAGTCCCAGCGGCCGGTCGCCGCCCAGGCCGAAGTAGACGGTGTGCCGGGCGCCGGCCACGTACACCCCGTGCTCGCTGATCAAGCGCAGGACGGCGCCGGTCACCTGCACCTCGGCGGTGCGGTACGCCCCCTGGCACACCACGAGCAGGCCGACCACGGCGAGCATCGCGATGACGAGCCACCGGACCGGTAACCGGCTGGACAACGGCGCAGCGTTCGCCGACATCGACCCTCCACAACAGACTCTCCCCAGAGCCTGGCTGACATTACCCAGCGTTTCCGCGAAACTCCTAGGAGTGCTACCCGCCAGGGGGATATTTGGGCCGAACGCGTGACGCTGCGCGAACCGCGCCGATAGCAAGATCACGAGCCGGCGCGGCGCCGATGGGGTGCCCGCGGCCGTGGAAGAAATCGGAGTGTCTCAATGCGAAGAGCAAGGCTCGGGCTCGCCGCCGCGATGGCGGCGGGCGTGGTTCTGCTGGGTGCGGTACCCGCGTCGGCGGCCCCCGGGGACGGGTCGGCCTACGGTGCGGACGTCGACGTGACCCTGCTCGGCAAGCCGGCCGTGCACGTGGGACCGCTCGCGCAGGCGTCCACGGAAGGACCCACCAGCGGCACGCTGGTGGGCATCGACGTGCCCGGCATCGCCCACAGCGGCACGGTGCAGACAACGGCCGTGCGGGACGAGACCACGGGTGCCGTCGACAGCAAGGCGACGGTGGAGAACCTGTCGGTCGGCGTCCTGGGTGCGCTCGGCACCATCAAGGCCGACGCGGTGACCGCGGAGTGCCACGCCACCCAGGACGGCAACGCGGGTGCGGCCACGCTGGCCGGGCTGAACCTCGGCCCGCTCGGCGACGTCAGTGCCACGCCGGCGGCGAACACCGTCGTGAACGTGGGCGCGCTCGGGGCCAACGTCGCGAAGATCACGTTCAACGAGCAGATCGCCAACCCGGACGGCAGCCTGACGGTCAACGCCATCCACGTGCGCCTGCTCGGCGGTGTGCTCGGTTCCCTCGGCTCGGGCGACGTGATCGTGTCGTCGGCGACCTGCGGCCCGGCCGGGCTGCCGGTGCCGCTGGCGTCCGGTGCGGGCATGTGGATCGGGCTCGGTCTGCTGGCCGCGCTCGGCCTGCCGGCCGGGGTCTGGTTTAGCCGCCGCCGCGCCACCGCGCAGGCCGTCTGACGGGCGAGGGCGGATGTACCGGATGCCCGGCGCCGGGATCACCACCGCGGGCGGCACCGCGGGCACGCTCGCCTATACCGGTGCCGATGTCGGCTGGTGGATCGCGCTCGGCGTGATCCTCGTGCTGGCCGGGATCGCGGCACTCGTCGCCGCGACCCGCCGCAGCAGGAGACTCGCCGGTTCCCGGAAATGAGGTTCGCGGCCGCCGCCGAGGCCGGCGGCCGCGGACTCCCCACTCGTCAGGAGACTCACGTGGACATCATGCTGCTGGCCGGAACTCGCCCGGAGGCGGTGAAGCTGGCGCCGCTGGCGCTCGCGCTGCCCGGGCACCCCGTCCTGCGCCCCGTCATAGTCCATAGTGGACAACATGACGGGATGGTCGAGCAGGCGCTCGCGCCGTTCGGTCTGCTCGTGGACGACCGGCTGCCCGCTCCGGTGCGGCGCAACGGGGGACAGGCCGAGCTGGTCGCGGGTCTGCTGCCGTCGCTCGACGGGTTCCTGCGCCGCAGGAGCCCGGCCGCGGTGGTCGTCCAGGGCGACACGACGACGGTGCTGGCCGGCGCGCTCGCCGCGTTCTGGCGCGGCATCCCCGTGGTGCACCTGGAGGCGGGCCTGCGCACCCACGACCTCGCCGCGCCGTTCCCCGAGGAAGGCACCCGGCAGATGGTCTCGCGCCTGGCGGCACTGCACCTCGCGCCGACCGGTGCCGCCGTCGCCGCGCTGCTGGGCGAAGGGGTGCCGGCCGAGCGGATCGTCCTGACCGGCAACACCGTCGTGGACGCCGTGGAGCACATCGCCGCTCGCGGCCGGCCTGCTCAGGACCGGGCACTCGCGGCGGCCGAACTGCGGCTGCTGGAGCAGGGGCGGCGGCTGGTGCTGGTGACCTCCCACCGGCGCGAGTCGTGGGGAAAGCCCTTGCAGCGCGTCCTGTCCGCGGTGCGGGACCTGGTGCGCCGGCGGCCCGATGTCGAGGTGCTGTTCCCGGTCCACCCCAATCCGGCGGTGCGCGACCAGGTCACCACGGCACTGTCGGGAGTACCGCGGATCACGGTCACCGGGCCGCTGGAGTACCCCGACCTCGTGCGCGCGCTCCGCCTGGCCACGGTGGTGCTCACCGATTCCGGGGGGATCCAGGAGGAGGCACCGAGTTTCGGCACGCCGGTGGTCGTGCTGCGGGACACCACCGAGCGGCGGGAGGCGATCGCCAGCGGGCACGCCCGTCTGGTGGGCACGGACCCCGCCGCGATCGGCCGGGCCACCGAGGACGTGTTGTCGGGGCGGTGGCGCCCGGCGAGCCCGGCCAATCCGTACGGCGACGGCAAGGCCGCGCTGCGCGCGGTGGCGGCCATCGGCGAGCTGCTCGCCGTGCCGTCGCGCAGCCGGGTGCTCGCCCCGCCCGAACCGGTGCCCTGAGCGGCCGCCGTGACCGAACTGGCGAGCACCGATGACGGACAGCTCGTCCCGTACCTGGCGGCGTGGTGCGCCGACATCGACAGCGTGCCGTTCCCGCCACCCGGCGACGGTGTGCTCGCGGAGATCACCGCGATCATCGCGGGTCGGCTGCCGCCGGCCCCGGGGCATGGGGCCGGCGGCAGCCTGGCTCCTACTCGATGCGGGCGATCACCTCGCCCTGCTTGACCACCTCGCCCTCCTGCACCAGCAGCCGCAGCACGCCCGCCGCCGGGGCGGGCACCTCCACGTCCACCTTGTCGACCGCGACCTCCGCGATCAGGTCGCCCTCGCCGACCCGGTCGCCGTCGCCGGCGAACCAGGTGGCGAGCACGCCTTCGGCGTCGGGCTCGTTCTCCGAGACGCGGGGGAAGGCGATGTCGGTCATGCGTTCACCAGGCCGAGGACGGCCCGGCGGATCCGGTCCGGCGTCGGCAGCACGGCGTACTCGAGCGGGCGGGCGTAGGGGATCGGGACGTCGGGCACCGCCACCCGGGCAGCGGGCGCGCGGAGCAGACCGGGATCGCGCTCGGCGACCCGGGCGACGATCTCGCCGGACACCCCGAACGAGAGGTAGTCCTCGTCGACGACGAGCAGCCGGCCGGTGCGCCCCACCGAGTCCAGGATCGTCTCGGTGTCCAGCGGGACCACGCTGCGCAGATCCACGACCTCGCAGTCGACGCCCTGCTGCGCGAGTTCCTCGGCCACGTCCAGCGCGTGGTGCACCGACAGCGACAACGTCACCACCGTGACGTCGCTGCCCGGCCGCACGACGTTCGCCTTCCCGATCGGCACCAGATGCTCGCCTTCGGGAACCGGGCCGACGGACCGGCGGTTCTTGGCCATCCAGGGCAGGCCCATCACTCCCTTGTGGAACAGGTACACCACCGGGTTGTCGTCGCGGATCGCGGCGGTCATCAGGCCCTTGGCGTCGGCGGGGTTGCTGGGCGCGACCACCTTCATCCCGGGCAGGTGCGCGAACGTGCCCCACAGGCACTGCGAGTGCTGCGCGCCGTCGGAGTAGCCGCCGCCCACCGCGGCGGTGAGGACCATCGGGACGGTGACGTTGCCGCCGGACTCGAAGTGGATCTTCGCCATGTGGTTGTAGATCTGGTCCATGCACACGCCGAAGAAGTCGACGAACATCAGCTCGACGACCGGCCGCATGCCTTCCACCGCGGCGCCGATGGCCGCGCCGATGAACGCGGTCTCCGAAATGGGCGTGTCCAGGACACGCCGGGGCCCGAACTTCTCGAGCAGTCCGGTGGTGGAGCTGAAGATGCCGCCGTAGGCACCGACGTCCTCGCCGAGCACGAAGACGTCCTCGTCGCGCTCCATCTCCTGCGCGATGGCCTCGACCATGGCCTTGGCGGTGCTGAGCTTGCGCTGGGCGGGTGCGGAGGAGGATGCCGAAGCGTCCGTGAGCGTCATTGCTGCTTCTCCTTGCTTGCTGCGGTGGTGGGTTCAGGAGCGCGCGAAGACGTGGTCGAGCGCGGTGGCCGGGTCGGGTTCCGGGCTGCGCTTGGCGAACTCGATCGCCGCCTCGACGCGGTCGCGGGCCTGCGCGGCGATCGACGCCACCGTGATGTCGCCGCTGTCGTGGAGAACACCGGCCGCCCGCAGCTGCTTTTCGTAGGTGGGCAGCGGATCCCGGCCCGGCACACCCTCCAGGTCGGACCGGTAGCCCTGCGCGTCGCCCTCGAAGTGCCCCCACAGGCGCAGCGTGTGCACCTCGATCAGGCTCGGCCCCTCGCCCGCGCGGGCCCGCGTGATCGCCGTACCGGCCGCCGCGTGCACCGCCTCCACGGAGTTGTCCTCGACGCGCTCGCCGGGAATGCCGTACCCGCCGGCCCGCAGCGCGTTCGAGGTGACGCAGGTCGAGGCGCTGCGCGGCACCGAGATGCCCCAGTCGTTGTCCTCCACGACGAACACCACCGGCAGCTTCCACAGCGCCGCCAGGTTGAGCGCCTCGTGGAAGGCACCCTGGTTGGCTGCGCCCTCACCGGTGACGGCGACCGCGACCCGGTCGGTGCCCCGCCGCTGGAACGCCAGCGCCTGGCCGACCGCGGGTGGGTAGCCCTCGGCGATGATGCCCGAGCAGGAGAAGTGCGTGGCGGGGTCGAACAGGTGCATGTGCCCGCCGCGGCCCCGGCCGAGCCCGTCCACCCGGCCGAAGATCTCGGCGGTCATCCGCTCCAGGTCCACCCCGTGCGCGATGGCGAAGTGGTGGGGCCGGTGGGTGGCGGTGACGGCGTCGTCGGCGGTCAGGTGCGCGCACACCCCGGCGGCCACGGGTTCCTGCCCGGCGGAGAGGTGCATCTCGCCCGGGATGAGCCCGGCGCCGATGTCGAAGGCGGGCTTCTTGTCCGCGTGGTACTCGCGGAGGATCGACTCCTCGTAGGTGCGGATCAGGACCATCGTGCGGTACAGGCCCAGCCGCTCGTCCGGTTCCATGTGACCTCCCAATCGGTGTGGGAGTCACTGTCGCGGGGCCCCGCAGCGCGGGCAACGGTGCGGATTTCAGATGGTGATACCGGCCCGTTCCCGCTGGTCAGGACAGCAGTGCGAAGGCGCGGGAAACGCGCCGCGAAGCCCGTTGCAACGAGACCGGCTCGACCGAGGGCAGCCGGCGCGCGGGCAGCGAGATCGCCACCGCGCCGACCACCCCGGGTGCCCGCACGGGCGTGGCCAGGCAGGCCGTGCCGAGCAGGTACTCCTCGCGGTCGTTGAAGACCCCGCCGCCCTCGGCCAGGCGCTGCTCGAGCAGCCGGGTGTCGGTGATGGTGTGCGGGGTGAGGTCGGCCAGCCGGTACCGCGACAGGTGATCGCGCCGTGCCCCGGGATCCAGGCACGCCAGGATGCACTTGCCGAACGCGGTGGCGTGCGCGGCCTCCTGCACGCCCACCCACAGATCCACCGGCGGGGTGTCCGGAGCGTCGGCGATGTCGACCAGCTCGATCTCGCCACCGGAGTACAGCGACAGGTACGCCGCGCCACGGACCTCGTCCCGCAACGCACGCAGCACCGGCCGGATCTTCGGCAGCAGCGCGTGCCGGGTGTCGTGGCGGCGCAGCGCACCGAGCTGCTCGCCCAGCACGTAGCCGTCGTCGAGCTTGCGGAGGTAGCCCTCGTGCAGCAGGGTGCGCAGGAGGTGGTAGGTCGTGGGCAGCGGGAGCCCGACGCCGCGGGCGAGTGCCTTGGCCGTGATCGGCCGTTCGCTCGCGCCGACCGCGTCGAGCAGGTGCAGTGCGCGCTGTACGGATCCGATCAGCGTCGGTCCAGCAGCCATCGGTCACCTCCACCGCCCGTTGCCGCGCACCCAGAATGCCGGGTGACGCACGTCACCGGCAAGGTTCGCGGCCCGACCCGGTGACGCCGGGCGGCCGGCCGCGGCGGTGCCGGTGGCCCTCAGCGCTCGGCCTGGTGCCGGGCCGGCGCGTCCTGGGTGTGACCGGATTCGGCGCCGTGGGAGAAGGTGCTGGATTCGGTGCCGTGCTGGGGTTTGTCCTGGCCGCGCAGGCGGGGGAGGGCGCGGCTGAGGTCGCCGAGCAGCAGGTCGGCCATGTCGTGGGTGAAGCCGTTGCGCACCACGATCCGCAGGACCGCGAGGTCGTCCCGGTGCGCGGGGAACGTGTAGGCGGGCACCAGCCAGCCGTGTTCGCGCAGGGCGGCGGAGACGTCGAACACCGAGTAGCCCTCCTCGCCGTCGGCGAGGGTGAACGCGAACACCGGCAGCTGCGTGCCGTGGGTGAGCAGCCGGAACGCGCCCAGGTCGGCGATGCGGCCGGCCAGGTTCGAGGCGACCTCCCGGCAGTACTGCTGCACCCGCCGGTAGCCCTCGAAGCCGAAGCGGATGAAGTTCAAGTACTGGGCGGCGACCTGCGCGCCGGGGCGGGAGAAGTTCAGGGCGAAGGTGGGCATTTCGCCGCCGAGGTAGTTGACGTGGAACACCAGGTCCTCCGGCAGGGCCTGCGCATCGCGCCACACGACCCAGCCCACGCCGGGGTAGACGAGCCCGTACTTGTGCCCGGAGGTGTTGATCGAGGCCACCCGCGGCAACCGGAAGTCCCACTCCAGCTCCGGATCGCAGAACGGGGCGATCATGCCGCCGGAGGCGCCGTCGACGTGCACCGGGATGTCCCAGCCGCGCTCCTGCTGGAGCTGGTCGAGTGCGGCGCAGATCTCGGCGACGGGTTCGTAGCTGCCGTCGAACGTGGACCCGAGCACCGCGACGACCCCGATGGTGTTCTCGTCGCAGTAGCGCACCGCTTCCTCGGCGGTGAGGTGGAACCGGTCGCCGGACATCGGCACCAGCCGGGCCTCGACGTCCCAGTAGTTGGCGAACTTCTCCCAGCACACCTGCACGTTGATGCCCATCACCAGGTTCGGGCGGGCCCCGCTGCGGCCGTCCCGCGCGACCCGGTGCTGCCAGCGCCGCTTGAGCGCCAGGCCGGCCAGCATGCACGCCTCGCTCGATCCGGTGGTGGAGCAGCCGGTCGGATGGTCCGGGTCGGGAGCGTGCCACAGATCGGCCAGCATCCGCACGCACCGCTGTTCGAGTTCGGCGGTGCGCGGGTACTCGTCCTTGTCGATCATGTTCTTGTCGAAGCACTCGCTCATCAGCGTGCGCGCCTCGTCCGACATCCAGGTGGTGACGAAGGTGGCGAGGTTGAGCCGGGCGTTCCCGTCGAGCATCAGCTCGTCGTGCACGATCTGGTAGGCCGTCTGCGGATCCAGCTCGCCCTCGGGCAGCCGGTCCCGGGGGATGCGCAGCGGTTCGCGGGTGAAGACCGGGTTGACGCCGATCTCCTCGCGGCCGGTGCGGTCCGGGTCGGCGGAGTGGGCCAGCGGCATGGTGGGGCTCCTCGTTCTCGTGCGGTCACTGCCCGGTCTGCGACGCCTTGGCGTGCGCGCCGAGGTCGTCGAGGGTGAGCTGGTGGCGGGGCGGGTCGTGGAGGATCACCCGGCGGGTGACGGTCAGGCCGGGGCCGACGTGCAGCAGCTCGCCGGACCGCAGGTTCTGCCATCCGGGGTCCTCGTCCATGCGCTCGCTGGCGACGATCACGGCCGGGTGGCCGGCCAGCGCGCCGGAGCGGGCGCGGATGCGCCCGGCGGTGCTGGCGTGGTCGAGGTGCCGGTCGCCGTGCGGGCCGCCGGCCGCGCGTTGCAGCACGAACAGGTCGTGTGTGCCGGGGTAGCGCAGCGCCCACAGTTCGTCCGGGGTGGTCAGGATCAGGTTGATCGCGTAGACGGGCAGGTGCTCGGCGGCCCAGTAGGTGGCCCCGGTGATGCCGGCGGTGACGTCGCCGCCGTGCCGGTCGATCTGCTGGGTGACGAGCGCGAAGAACCGCTCGGAGTCGGTGTCGCCGTGCACCAGGTCCCGGTAGTCACCGAGCTCGCGCTCCAGCGTGTCCAGCCCGCCCAGCACCCCGTTGTGGGCGAAGAGCCGCCCGCGCTGCACGAACGGGTGGGTGTTGCGCGTGTCCAGGCCACCGGTGGAGGCGTAGCGCACGTGCGCGACGAACGTCGCGGACTCGCACTCCTTGGCCTCCTCGGCGAACCGCCGGTCCTGGTAGGCCGCGAGCGGTTGCTTGTCGACCACCGGTGTGCCGCCGGGGCCGAACGTGCCGAGCCCGGTGCCGTCCGGTTCGCGGCGGCTCTGCTCGGCGAGGCTGTCCGGCGCTTCGAGCAGCCAGAAAGTGGCCCGCACCCGGTCCGGGCTCGCCGACAGTCCGAACAACCGGCACATTCCCGGTCCCTCCTCCCCGTGGCTGCGGGTGGGCTACCACCGCTGGAGGCCGGGAAACGGCCGCACCCGCATTGTCCACTGTGCCCGGTTGGCAACCGTGGCCGTTTACCGCGAGGGCCACCGGGTAGGCGCCCTCGCATGGTGCGAGGCGATGCCGTGGCGCAGCGCACGGACACCGGCCGGCCGGGCCGGGCCGGTCCCTCCCGGGCCGACTACCTGCTCCTCGGCGGGTCGGTGGCCGCGGTGGTGGTCACCTTCGCCCTCCGGACGGCCGGCCTGGCCGGGACGGTCGTGTTCGTGCTGAGCGCGATCGCGCTGGCGCTGCTGGCCCGCGTGGTGGGCCGCGGGGTGGACGCGCTGGGGGACCGGCTCGGTCCCTCGCTCACCGGGATCGTGCAGAGCGCGCTGGGCAACCTGCCCGAGCTGTTCGTCTCCCTCTTCGCCCTGCGCGCCGGGCTGGTGGGGGTGGTGCAGTCGGCCATCGTCGGGTCCATCCTGGCGAACGTGCTGCTGGTGCTGGGGCTGGCGTTCCTGGTCGGCGGTCTGCGCCGGGGACGGCTGACCTTCGCCGCCGGCACGGCGCGGATCATCGGGCTGATGCTGCTGCTGTCGGTGGCCGCCCTGCTGGTGCCCGCCCTGACCGCCGAGCTGCACAGCCCCGCCGCCGGGCACGAGAACCTGTTGTCCCGCATCGTGTCCGGGGTGCTGCTCGTGTTGTTCGCGCTGTCGCTGTTCGCCCCGGCCCTGCGGGAGCCGGCGGCGAGCGGCGAGGAGGCCGAGCGGCCCGCGGAGTGGCCGCTGGCGGCGGCCCTCGCCGTGCTCACCGCGGGTGGGGTGGCGGCGGCGTTCGTGTCGGACTGGTTCGTCGAGGGTTTGCAGCCCGCGATGACGGCGCTGCACATCTCGCAGGCGTTCGCGGGGCTGGTCATCGTGGCCATCGCGGGCAACGCCGTGGAGAACGTGGTCGGCATCCAGCTCGCGGCGCAGGGCCGGACGGACTACGCGCTGTCGGTGATCCTGCAGAGCCCGCTGCAGATCGCGCTGGTGCTGGCCCCGGTGGTCGTGCTCGCCGCGCCGCTGCTGGGCGCGTCCTTCACGCTGGTGCTGCCGCCGCTGCTGATCGCCGTGCTGGTGATCGCCGTGGTGATCGTGGTCCTGGTGGTGCTCGACGGAGAGGGCACCTGGTTCGAGGGCGCCGCGCTGATCGCCTTGTACGCCATCATCGCGGCCGCCTTCTGGTGGGGCTGACGCGCGTCAGCGCTTGCGGGTCAGTGCGGCCAGACCGGCCGCTGCGGCGGCGGCCGCGGCCGCGCCGAGCACCCCGTGGTGCAGGGACGCCCACAGCTGCGGGCTGCGGGTCTTGGCCGCGCGGTCGAACCGGCCGTGCGCGCCGAAGTCCGTGCCCGTGGTGTCGTCGGCCGGTGCCCACAGGTTCACCGGCTGGTCCGGGTCGCGGGGCTGCTCGGCCTGCTGGGACTCGAACCCGGTGCGCGCCAGGTAGCGGTCGAGCAGGCCGGCGGCGATCGAGTTGGCGACGAGCGTGCCGACGGTGGAGCCGCCGACCCAGTACTCCCGCCGCCCGGGGTGCGCGGCCGCGTGCACGATGGCCTTCGCCGGGATCTCCGGCTGGTAGATGGGCGGCACCGGCTGGGCGCGGCGGGGCAGCCGGGACAGCACCCAGTCGAACTGCGGGGTGTTCACCCCGGGCATCTGCACCATCGTGATGCGCACGTTCGACTTGTCGTGCAGCAGCTCGCACCGCACCGATTCGGTGAAGCCCTGGATGGCGTGCTTGGCGCCGCAGTAGGCGCTCTGCAGCGGGATGCCCCGGTACGCCAGCGCGGACCCGACCTGGACGATCGCGCCTCGATCGCGCGGCAGCATCCGCTTCAGCGCCGTGCGGGTGCCGTTGACGTACCCCAGGTAGGTCACCGCGGTGACCCGGCGGAACTCCTCCGGCTCGATGTCGGTGAACCGGGCGAACACGCTGGTGAACGCGTCGTTGACCCACACGTCGATGGGGCCGAACGCCTGCTCGACCTGATCGGCTGCGGCGTCGAGGGCCTGGTGGTCGGCGACGTCGACGGGCAGCGGGAGCGCCTGCCCTCCCGCCCGTTCGACCTCGGCGGCAGCCGCCTTCAGGCCGTTGTCCCCGCGCGCGATCAGGGCGACCCGGTCGCCGCGCTCGCCGAACGCCCGCGCCGCCGCCCGGCCGATGCCGCCACTGGCCCCGGTCACGACCACCACTCGTCCCTGATCCACTGCCGGCTCCCTCCTGGGTCTCTTCCGCACCGGTCCTGGTGGTACCCGCGGACGGCTGCCGGCATGCCTGATCCGCACGTCCGGCGGCGTGTGCCGGACTTGTCCACTGTGGAGCGCTGCTCCGGGCTGCGACAATCGCGCCATGCAGCTCAGTGATATCGTGCTTCCCCGCAGTTCCGCGTGTTCGGCCGCCCTGGAGGTGGCGACCACGTACGCCTCGCCGGCTCTGGTGAACCACTCGTTGCGCTCCTACGTCTGGGCCGCGGCCTACGGCGACGCGCACGGGCTCGACCACGATCCCGAATTGCTGTTCGTCGCCGCGGTGCTGCACGACATCGGGCTGGTGGCGGAGTTCGACAGCCACACCGTGCCGTTCGAGGTGGCCGGGGGGAGCGTCGCGTGGGTGTTCGCCGCGGGAGCGGGCTGGGCGCGGGACCGGCGGCAGCGGGTGGCCGAGGTGATCATCCGGCACATGTGGGACGAGGTGGATCCCGGTGCGGACCCCGAGGGCTTCCTCCTGTGCCGCGCCACGGGCGTGGACATCTCCGGCCGCAACGCCGGGGACTTCCCGGACGAGTTCCGGGCCGAGGTGCTGCGGCGGTATCCGCGGCTGGACCTGGCCGAGGAGTTCGTGCGGTGCTTCGAGGACCAGGCGAAACGCAAGCCGGACAGCACGGCCGCGGCCATGGCCCGCAGCGGCCTCGCCGCCCGCATGGCCCGCAACCCGCTGGAACCGCAGGCCCCCGAGGAGTAGACACCGGAGCAGCAACGCACGCGCGAGGCCACCCGGCCGCCCGGGCCGGCCCGGGCGGTGCGGACCACACCTGACCGCGGTTTGGTCCGCCCGCCCACGGGAACGCTGCCCGGGCCGGGAGCGGGAGGAGACACGATGGCTGGATCCGGGACGGGCGCCGCGCGCCCGCGGCGCCTCTGGCTGCGCATGTTCGGCACAGGCCTGGGGTTGTGGCTGCTGACCGTGGTGGTCATCTTCCTCACCGGCAACCCGAACCTGATCCCGACCCTGGTGCTGCTGGGCAGCTTCCTGGTGCCGGTGACGTTCGTGGCGTGGGCGTTCTCCCGGCGGCACAGCGGGGAGCTGACGGCCGAGCTGGTGCTGTCCACCTTCGTCACCGGCGGGGTGCTCGGCGTCCTGGCGGCCTCCGTGCTGGAGACCTACCTGCTGCACCCGTCACCGTGGTTGTTCCTGGGTGTCGGGCTGATCGAGGAGGCCGTGAAACTCGCCGCGCTGGCGGTGCTCACCCGGCGGCTGGCGCACAAGGACGTCCGCGACGGCCTTGTCCTCGGCGCCGCGGTCGGGTTCGGGTTCGCCGCGTTCGAGTCCGCCGGGTACGCGTTCACGGCGCTGTTCACCGAGCGCGGGCTGTCCGTGGCCGACCTGGTGGAAACCGAGCTCCTCCGCGGGCTGCTCGCGCCGGTCGGGCACGGCCTGTGGACCGCGATCCTCGGTGGCGTGTTGTTCTCCTCCAGCGTGCGCGAGCACTTCGCGCTGACCGGGCGGCTGGTGGTCTCCTACCTCGGGGTGTCGGTGCTGCACGCGTTGTGGGACTCCATGCACGGCATCGCGTTGCTGCTGACCCTGGTCCTGACCGGGACGCCGGCGCAGGACCAGCTCCTGGCGCAGGGCTACCAGCCCCAGCCGACGCCCCTGCAGGCCCACCTGTTCACGCTCCTGAGCTGGGGCGGGCTGGCGGTGGTGGCGTTGCTGGGCCTGGTGTGGCTGCATGCGGTGCGGCGGCACGCGGACCGGGTGGACACCTCGCGCGTCTGGTGGCGTATCCCCACACCCGGGCCGCGGTGACACCGGTACGGCCGCCGTCCGGCGGGTATGCCCCCGGAGGTGAGTCGACGCACTCCCGGGAAGGAGCAGGGGCGATGGCGACGAACGGCGCGATCGAGGTCCGCATCGGGGAACCGGGCAAGGTTCTGGTCATCGAGATGGGCCGGGTGACCATCGACGTCCCGCGCTCGGTCGGGTTCTTCGGCGGCCTCGCCGCGGCCGTCGGTCTCGGGCTGATCGAGCCGCCGCTGGCCGTGTTCGTCGCGGCGGTGCCGGCGTTCAAGGCACTGACCGACACCGCGCTGCCGATGGCGGTCCGGGCGGTCGGTGAGGTGCTGGAAGGCGCGGCCAAACCGGTCGGCAGCGACGCCGACGGCGTCGTCGCCCTGGCGGATCAGCACCGCCGCGCCGGCGTCGTCGACCTCGGGCACCGGCGGTGACCGCGCGCCGGTGAACTACCCGGGCCGGTGCGCCACGGCCATCGCGATGAGCATGCCGAGGCGCTGACCCGGGTCGGCGAGGTCCAGGCCCGGCGCCGCGGTGGTGATGCGGCGCAGGCGGTTGCGCACCGTGTTCTGGTGCACCGCCAGTGCCGCGGCGGCCCGGGCCAGGTCGCCCTGCGATTCCAGCCAGGCGCGCAACGTGGGGACGAACTCGGTGCCGTGCGTGGCGTCGTGCTCGGCCAGGCGGGCCACCGGGCCGCGGGCGGGGATGCGGCCCGCGGCCGCTGCGGAACGCAGGCGCTGGAGAAGCACCTCGGGCCAGGCGTCGTCGTAGCAGACGGCGCCGTCGCGCCCCAGGGTGAGGCATTCGTCGGACTCGCGCCGGCCGGTGGGCAGGTCGGCGACCGAGCACTCGCCCGAGATGCCCGCCACGATCCGCAGGTGCCGCGGCAGACCCTGGACCAGCCCGCTCACCCAGCGCACCGCCGGCGCCGGATCCGCCGCGGGGAGCACCGTGTAGACGGTGTTGCCGAACAGGGTGCTCCGGCCCACCCGGGACCAGCCGAACCCGGTGGTGGCGCGCTCGAAGGCGAGCAGCAGGCCGGCGTTGCGCTCGGCGTCGGCGTGGGCCTGCACCGCGACGACCCGCAAGCCCGAGCCCGGCAGGCCCAGCTTCCCGGCGGTGGCGTCGGCGTCCGCGTCGCCCTCCAGGAGCTGGATCACCAGCTCGGACTCCACCTGCCGTTCCAGATCGGCGCTGACCCGCCAGCGCAGCAGGTGCAGCGCCACGGTGCGCGCCCCGTCGGCGAGAATGCGTGCCCGGGCGGCGTCCAGCGGCGCGCGGCGCGACACCCACAGCGACCCGAGCAGCTCCCGGCCGGCGCGCACCGCCACCACGGAGCGGCCCTGCAACCCGTGCTCGGCCGAGGCGGGAACGTACACCGGCTCGTCGGAGCGGGCGAGGTGGGTGAACACGCCCCGCTGTTCGAGCAGGGCCCGCACCCGGTCTGGCACCCGCCGGCCGAGGATGGTGTCCTGCCGTGCCCGGTCGGCCTCGTGCTGCTGGCTCGAATACGCCATCACCCGGGACAGCTGGTCCTCGATGGTCACCGGCCCGCCGACCGCCGCGGCGATCGTGTCGGCGAGCGCGGACAGGTCCGCCGGGCCGCGGCCGGACTCGGTTTCCCGGCCCTCCAGCACCAGGCCGTACACCACCCCGGCCACCTGGCTCCAGGACACGCTCGGCTCGACCACCAGCAGTGCGACACCGGCAGCGGCACGCAGCAGTTCGGCCGACGGGGTCTCCGTGGTGCGCGCGACGAGCACCCGGGCCCCGGCCTCCCGGGCCAGGCGGACGGCGTCGGCCAGGGTGGGGACCCCGACCGCGAGGAACACCTCGCCTGCCCCGGACCCGGGCCGGACCGGATCGTGCAACGCGACGCTGCGCAGCTCGGCCTCGCGATCCGCGGCGGGACCGAGCAGCCGGGCGCCGTAGGTGCCCAGGATGGTGATCAGCCGGTCGAGCTTGATCATGTCCGCGCCCCGCTCCCACGCTGCTCACCGGGTTGTGCTGATCCTACAAGCACCGTGGCCGAGATTGTCCGGTTTCCACACGCCCGGCCGCCCGGAACTCGGCGATGCTCGGTGGCAACAGGGGCTGCCGAGGAGGATGAGCATGAGCGAGGCCGGTCAGGACGCGGGTCCGCGCACCGCGGTGGTGGTCGGTGCCGGGATCGTGGGCTTGTCGACGGCGTGGTTCCTGCAGGAGCACGGCGTCCGGGTCACGGTGCTGGACCGCGACGCCGTCGCGGCCGGGGCGTCGTGGGGCAACGCCGGGTGGTTGTCCCCGGCGCTCGCGATTCCGCTGAACGAACCGTCGGTGCTGCGCACCGCGCCGGCCGCGCTGGTCCGGCCGGACGCGCCGCTGCACGTGCCGTTGACCGCCGACCGGGCGCTGTGGTCGTTCCTGCTGCGCTTCGCCGCCCACTGCACCTGGCCCGCGTGGCGCCGGGTCGTGCGCGGCAACCTGGCGCTCAACCGTGAATGCCTCGACACCTTCGACACGCTCACCCGCGGCGGTGTCGCGGCGGGCACCGTCGAAGCGCCGATCACGGCCGTGTTCGGATCGGCAGGGCAGGCCGGGCACCTGCTGGCCGAGCTCCGGCGGTTCACCGCGGCGGGCGCGGAGGCCGCGCACACGGTCCTGACCGGGGCCGAGGTCCGCGACCGCCTGCCGCAGCTGTCCGCCGCGGCCGGTGCCGGGATGGAGCTGGCCGGTCAGCGGTACGTGGATCCGGGCCGGTTCGTCCAGGCGCTGGCCGACTCGGTGCGCCGGCGCGGCGGCACGATCCGGACCGGCTTCGACGTCCGCTCGATCCGTCCGCAGCGGTACGCGGTGACGGTCGTCTCGCGGGAGAACGTCAGCTTCTCCGCCAACGTCGCCGTGCTCGCGACCGGAGCCTGGATGGGTTCGCTCGCCCGTGGGCTGGGGGTCCGGGTCCCGGTGCGGGCCGGGCGCGGGTACTCGTTCACGGTTCCGGTCGCCGAGCCGCCGCGGCAGCCGGTGTACCTGCCGGGCATCCGCGTGGCCTGCACGCCGTACCAGGACGGGATGCGCGTCGCCGGGACCATGGAGTTCCGCGGGCCGGACGACCCGGCCGACGAGCGGCGGGTGCGGGCGATCGTGCGGTCGGCGGCCCCGTATTTCGACGGCGTGGACTGGGCGGCGCGCACCGATGTGTGGGTGGGGCCGCGGCCGGTGAGCAGCGACGGGCTGCCCATCATCGGCGCGACCGCGGAACCGGGCGTGTTCGTCGCGGGCGGTCACGGCATGTGGGGTCTCACCCAGGGGCCGGTCACCGGGAAGCTGCTCGCCGAACACATCGTCACCGGAAAACAGCCGGATGCCCTGCGCCCCTTCGACCCGTTGAGGTGAGCCGTGGACTCCACCATGGACTCGGAGCTGGAGTTCCTCCGCGCCGAGAACGCGCTGCTGCGCACCGAACGGGACGTCCTGCTGCGGGTCGCGGCCGGGTTCGCCGAGGACGCGAACGCGACCCTGCTCCGGCGGCGGCGTCCCACCCCACCCGACGAACGAGGATCTGTTGTGGACACCAGGGACAGTGTGGACAGTGTGGACAGGGTGGGCCGTGTCGATGCGGTGTGGCTGACCGAGGAAGCCTACGCGCGGCTGCGCGACGAGCTCGGCGAGCTTCGGGTCGCGGACGAGGCGGGCGGTGACGAGCCGGACCGCGTCCTGGAGCTGCGCCGGCGGCAGGCGCGGATCGGGGAGCTGGAGGACCTGTTGCGTCGTGCGGTGGTCGGGTGGATCCCCCCGGACGACGGGGTCGCCGAACCCGGCATGGTCCTGACCGTGCGGTTCGACGGCGAGGAGGTGACCGAGACGTTCCTGCTCGGCGTGCGCGACGGGGCGGGCAGCGACGACCTGGAGGTGTTCTCGCCCGATTCGCCGCTGGGCCGCGCGGTGGCCGGTGCCCGCCAGGGTGAGTCGCGGACCTACACGGTGCCCAGCGGTGCGACCGTGCGGGTGACGCTCGTGGCCGCAGTGCCCTACGGCCGGCACCTGTCGCAGCAGCGGTAGCGCGGCCGCCGCGCTGCTAGGGGGACAGGCCCGCCAGTCGCGTGTGGACCGCCGGCCAGGCGGCGCTGTCCGGGTCGATCAGCTCGAAGTGCCCGGTCCCCGGCAGCGTGACCAGCTCCGCCGCGGGGTGGGCCGCCGCGTAGGACCGGCTCAGCGCGGCGGGAACCACGGTGTCGGCCTCGCCGTGGAGCAGGACGACGGGGGTGTCGGGGGAGTGGAGCAGTCGCGGGTCCAGGTCGCGGTGGTCTGAGGGCGGGCCGCCGAGGAAGTCCACGACCGCGTCGTCGTCCAGGCGTGCCTCGTGCGCCATCGCCAGGTCCGCCACCGGGGCGAGGGCGAGCGTGCCCAGCAGCCCGGGCGGCGGACAGGTGGCGGCCGCCCACAGGGCGAGGTGACCACCGGCGGAATGTCCGATGAGGATGGTCGCGGTGGCGGACAGGCGTGCCGGCAGGACCGACACCGCGGCCCGGACGTCCGCGATGGTGTGCCCGGGCCGCCCGGGCGTGCGGCGGTACTCGGGTGCGACGACCGGCCTGCCCGCGTCCCGCAGCGCGCGGCAGAGGATGCGGGTGTGCGTGCGGTCGTACCCGGGCCGCCAGAAGCCGCCGTGGAGGAGCACCAGCAACGGTTTCCCGGCCGTCGCCGGTCGCCACACGTCCGCGGCCTGGTGGCCGTGGTGCAGCTCCGCGTCCGGCTCGGGTGCGGGGCGGGTGAGGATGGATCGGTCCACGGTTTCCCTCCGCACCGGCGTCTCAGCGTGGACGGACGGTGCGCCGGCAGCCGGGGAGCCGCCAGCCGCTTCCCGGCGTCCGGGCCCGCACGGCTGTCGCGCAGCACCCGGCCCCACTGTCGCGTCGGGACGGCGAAGCCGCACAGCCGGAACCGACCCGGCCGAGTCCGGCCCGACGGCGCCTCCCCGTCGCCGGCCCCGGCGCGGGCGCCAGGATAACCCGCGCCCGGCAGCCCCTCAAGGGGCGAGGGAATCGCCGCCGGCGGGCGGGCGACGGGCATTTCACGGCGGCCCGACTCCGGACGCCGTAGCCTCACCGTATCGGTGACGCCGAGCGGAACGGGGACGACGATGACGACGACTCGGGAGTTCGCGGAACGGCAGACCTCCGGTGCGGTCCGGTGCTCGGACGCCGAACGCGACCGCGTGGGCGCGCGATTGCAGGAGGCGGCGGGCGAAGGGCGGTTGTCGCTGGGCGAGGTCGAGGACCGGATGGCGAAGGTGTACGCCGCGCGGTACCGGCACGAACTGGACGATCTGGTCGCCGACCTGCCACCGGTGGCCGGCGCCGCCACCGGCTGGGGCGGCGTGCTGGCCGCCGCGCGCCAGCAGCTCGCCGCCGACTGGGCGGCCATGCGCCAGGGTGGTCTGGCCACGCGCCGCACCCTGGCGTACGCGGCGGTGGTCCTGACCCTGGTGGCGCTGGCGATGATCGCGTTCGTGCTGGTTCTGCACGGCATCAGCGGAGGTCCGGAACCGCACCACCACTTCGGGCGGCACTGACCGGCCCGGCGGACCGGGCCGTCTTGCGCGGACGGTCGTCGCGGACGCCGAGCAACGCGGCGGCACCGAGCAGCGGGCCGGCGGCGAGCAGGGCGAAGGCCGAGTAGAACGAGCCGGTGGCGTGGAAGACGGGCCCGACCGCGGCGGGCACGAGGACGCTGCCGAGCTGCCACACCGCGTTGACGCCACCCGCCGCGGATCCGGCGAGCCGCCCACCGGCCAGGACGGGGATCATCGCCGCGGTCAGTGGGCTGTAGGCGTAGGCGGCGATACCGAGCACCGGCGCGACCGCGAGGAACGCGCCGTAGCTGCGCATCGCGCCGAACACCAGCAGGGACGCGGTGAACAGCACCAGGATCACCATGATCGGCAGGCGCATGCCGAGCCCGAGCCGGTCGGTGACCCAGCCGACCAGCGGCTTCACCGCGACGGCGACCCCGGAGAAGATCACCACGACGACTCCGGCATCCACCGGCGAGATGTGGCTGCCCTTGATCATCAGGGTGTTGGACCATGTGACGAAACCGTAGGTCCCCCACAGGCCGCCGAACCCGGCGAGACCGAGCAGCAGCAGGTCCTTGTTCCGCAGCAGCGGACGCACGTCGGGCAGGGCCCGCCGGGTCCCCGCGGTGCGGACGGCGCCGTTGCGCAGGAACGCCACGCACAGCACGGCGAGCACCACCGTGACGCCGCCGAACAGGTGGTAGGAGGCGCCCCAGCCGGCGTGCTGGACGAACGTCGGCACCACGGCGTTGGCGATGACGGTGCCGAGCGAGGTGGCGGTCATGAAGACGCCGCTGCCCAAGCCGATCTCGCGCGGGGGCAGCCAGGTGGTGATCAGCTTCATCCCGGCGGAGAACTCGACACCGGCGAAGAGCCCCACGAGGCCCTGTACGGCGAGGCCGAGCGGGACGGAGGTGGTCGAGCCGAACACGATCATCAGCGTGCCCGCGGCGAGCAGGCTGATGCCGAGCACGAGGCGGCTGCCCAGCCAGTCGGTGAGGAACCCGCCCGCCGCGTTGGAGATCACGTAGCCGATGTAGTAGCAGGTGGCGAAGATCCCGAGGGCCGCCAGCGGGACGTGCCAGGAGTCGCTGACCGCGGCGGAGGCGGGGCCCCAGGTCGAGCGGTCGACCGAGGTCATGGTGAAGCTGGCCCAGCACAGCAGCAGCACGACCCACCGGTAGCGGGAGGGCGCGGGGGAACTCATCGTCGAGACTCCGATCGGGAAACGGGGGGTCACAGGATCGCATCCTGGCGCAGCAGCTGCGCCCGGATGGCGGAGACGTCGTGCCGGGTGCCCGCGGCGTACTGCGCCGCGGCCACGCCGGCCGCGTGGCCGGTGGCGAAGGCGGTGCCCATGACGCGCACCGACGCGTAGGCCTCGGCATCGGAGCTGGTCAGCCGACCGACACCCCACAGGTTGTGCGTGTCCGCCGAGCGGATCGCGTCGTAGGGCACGTCGTACCAGCCGCGGCCGGCAATGGGGACGTAGCGGGTCACGCCCGGGCCGGCGTGGTCTTCGACCGGCCAGCCGCAGCGGGCGATCGAGGTGTCCGGCCGCTTGCGCGCGCCGAGCACGTCGGCGCCGGTGACGGTGTCCCGGCCGGCGAGGTGCCTGCCCTCCCGGATGCCCAGCTGCGGGCCGGTCTCGATCAGGTACGCCCCGGCCCAGCCGGGCAGGTGCTTGCGCAGCGCGTCGAGGTAGCGCCACGCCTGGCGGCGTGCGCTCGCCTCGTGCCGGCTGAACGCGGCCGCGTCGAGCACGTCGGCCTGTTCGTCGACCAGCAGCGCGATGACCTCCCTGGTCAGCGGGAGGTGGACGGCGATGCCGTAGTCGCGGGGGAGGTCGGCGCCGGTGGCGCGGTGGTAGGCGGCGACGGCGGCCCGCAGGCCGTCCCGGGACAGGTCGGCGTCCTCGGTGACCCCGCCGAAGCGGCACACCAGTGTGCTGGTCTGGCGCCGCTCGACCGGCTCCACGCGGACAGCGGCGCCCGCCTCGGCCAGCAGCGCTCCGTCGCCGCTGGCGTCCACGAAGGCCGCGGCGGTGATGTGCTCGCGGCCGCCGCGGTGGTGCAGTTCGACCTCGGTGACCTCGTCGTCGCGGCGGCGCGCCCCGATCAGCGTGGTGTGCAGCCGGACGTCGACCCCGGCTTCGGCGGTGACGGTGTCGCAGGCGAGCTTGGTGGCCTCGGTGTCCAGCAGGACGATCCGGTTGCCGGTCCAGCCCATCACCTTCTCCTCGTACGCACCGAGGTCGCGCAGCTGCCGCAGCACCCGCTCGCCGACCCCGGCCACGACGCGCTCGCCGCGCTGGTCGAAGAAGCCGCAGTAGGTCAGGACCGAACTGATCGTCGCGGCGCCGCCCAGGAACGGGTACTGCTCCACCAGCAGCACCCGCGCCCCGGACCACGCGGCGCCCACCGCGGCGCCGATGCCCCCGGCGCCACCGCCGACGACCACGACGTCGTAGGAGTTGCTCATCGCCTGCCTCTCTCTCGGGTGGAGCCAGTACACGATGGGCGGCGGCGATGCGGCCAATATCATTCGGGCACCCGGGGCATAACGAAAAGGTATGGGGCAATGGAGCTGCGGCAGCTGCGGTACTTCGTCGCGATCTTCGAGCGGCGGTCGATCTCGCGCGCGGCGGAGCACCTGCGGATCTCGCAGCCCGCGCTCACCCGGCAGCTGCACCAGCTCGAGCGGTACGTCGGCACGCCGCTGTTCGACCGCGTCCCCGGCGGCGTCAGCCCTACCCCGGCGGCGACGGCGTTGCACGAGCACGCCCGGCTGGTGCTGCGCCTCGCCGACGCCAGCCGGGAAGTTGCCCGCTCCGCGGGTCCGGTCCGCGAGGCGGTCCGCGTCGGCCTGCCGCCCGGGGTGCCCGCGAGCTGGATCGAGCGGGTGATCGGCGCGGTGGCACGGGAGGTGCCCGGTGCGGCGCTGACGGTCACCGACGCCAGCAGCGTCGACCAGGTGCGGTTGCTCCGGGAAGGCCATCTGGACCTCGGCCTGATCCACCAGCGGCCGCCGGCGCCGTTCGCCGCCCGGCTGGTGCTCGAACAGCAGCTCGGGCTGGCGGTGCGGCCCGGTCACGAGCTGGCCCGGCGGCGCCGCTGCGACCTGGCCGACCTCGACGGGCTGCGGATCCTCGCGCACAGCCGGGACCAGGTGACCGCCGAGCACGACCGGGTGCTCGCCGAGGCGGAAGCCCAGGACATCCACCCGGAGTGGGTGTTCGCCTGGTTCACCGAAAACGCCTACGCCTGCGTCCTGGCCGGGGACGCGGCCGCCGCGCTGCTGACCCGCCCGAGCGCGGAACGCCTGCTGCCCGGGTGGCGCTGGATCCCGTTCGGCCCGACGGGTTTCGCCCTCCCGCTGTGGCTGGCCCAGCACCCCCAGACCCGGACGGTGGTGGCGGCGGTGGCCGACGTCGTCGCCGCGACTCCCGCCGGCGACCCGGGCTGACCGTCCATTCGGGACAGTCGTGTCCGTGGTCCCGGTGTGGTGTCAGGGGCGCGGGTTTCCGGCTTGCCAGCCTGGGTCGCGGCCGATGAAGGCGATCAGCTTGTCCTGTGCGGACGCATCCTCGGCGACCGGCACGGCCGGCCCGAACTGCCCGCTGCCGCGCAGGATTTCCTCCATCGGCCGCATCGCCTCGAGCGCGGCGGCGCAGCGCTCCTGGCCCAGGTCCGGTTCGCGGCCGAGCGCCTTGGCCAGGTCCCAGGTGTGCATCCACACGTCACCGGTGTAGAACTGGTCGACGGCCTGGTCCACCGGTTTGTCCCCGGTGTGCGGGTTGCTGAGCACGCGCCCGGCCGGGTCGTCGAGGATGGCCTGGATGTCGGCGGCGTGCTGCTTCCACGCGGCGCGCGGGTCGGCCCCGACGTCGAGCGCGGGAAGTTCGATCCCGGCTCCCCGGAGGAAGGCCCGGGACCACTCGACCAGGTGCTTCACCACGTCGAGCGCGGTCCACCCCGCCACCGGGGCGGGCCGCGCCCAGTCGCCGGCCGAGGCGGACTCGACCAGCTCGGTGAACCGGCCCGCGTCGTGCGCGTGCTGCTCGGCGGGACTGTTCGGCGTCATCTCAGGCACCCTTCGCGAGCAGCTCGTCGAGCTTGTCGTAGCCCTCGGTGACCCCGGTCTCCATGCCGCTGGCCAGCATGCCGTCCCGGGTTTCGAAGTCCTGCACCACGCTGAGCACCCGCAGCCGGGTACGGCCGCCGTCGAGCGTCTCGAACGTCACCGTCTCCAGTGCGACTCCGTCCGGCTCGCCGGCGTAGGTGAACGTCCACACGATCCGCTCGTGCGGGCGCACCTCGTGGAAGCTGCCGAAGAACGCGGCGATCTCCTCGCCGTCGCGGTCGTTGGCGAACGCCCACGCGCCCCCGGTGCGGGCGTCCCACTGGGTGATCCGCGTGGTGAGCGAGCGCGGGCCGACCCACTGCGCGTAGAGCTCGGGGTCGACGTGGGCGCGGAACACCTGCTCGGGTGGCGCGTCGAACTCGCGGATGATCTCGATGGTGGGGACCTTCTCGGCCGCCACGATCCGGGTTTCCCGCTGTTGTGTGGTCATGATGCGTCCTCGCGTGTGTGTCGATGGTCCTCGGTCATGCGGTCCAGCAGGTCGTCCAGGCGCCGGTAGCGTTCCTCGGCCGTGCGCCGGTAACGCTCGATCCACTTCGTCATCAGGTCGAGCACCTCCGCGTCCAGGTGGACGGGCCGCCGCTGGGCGACCTTGCTGCGTGTCACCAGCCCGGCTTCCTCCAGCACCTTTACGTGTTTGGAGATCGCCTGGAGGCTCATGGCGTACGGCTCGGCGAGCTCGCCCACGGTCGCGTCCGCCGCGGCGAGCCGGGCGACCAGGTCCCGCCGGGTCGGGTCGGCCAGTGCCGCGAACACCCGGTTCAGCTGCTCGGTGTTCTCGTTCACCCTGCTTCCTCAACTACTTGGTTGAGAACCACCGTAGGAGCCGCCACCGGTGTTGTCAACCTGTCGGTTGAGAACCTCGGTGCCGCGCCGCGACACCCCCTGTGCGGGTGAGTCCGCGCCGTGCCCGGCACGGCCGGACCCCGCGTGAGCTGCGAAAACCTCTTGTGTAACACCTGCCACACCAGAACCGTCCGTTTACATGCGTCACGCATGTCACGCACACTGCGCTGGTGCTGGAGGGGGTGGCTGCGGTGGGGCGGATCGTGACGCGGTTGTTCGTGGGGCTGGTCGTGCTGGTCCTGTGCGCCGCGCCGCAGGCGTCCGCGGAGCCCGCGCCGGTGCCGGGGATGGACGTGTCCGGACACCAGGGCGAGGTGAACTGGCCGGCGGCCTGGGCCGCGGGTGCCCGCTTCGCCTACGTGAAGGCCACCGAGGGCACCGGGTACCGCAACCCGTACTTCGCGCAGCAGTACAACGGGTCCTACCAGGTCGGGATGATCCGCGGCGCCTACCACTTCGCGCGGCCGGACATCTCCGGCGGTCCCGCCCAGGCGGACTTCTTCGTGGCGCACGGCGGCGCCTGGTCCCCGGACGGCAGGACCCTGCCGCCGATGCTGGACATCGAGTACAACCCGTACGGCCCGGTCTGCTACGGGCTCTCCCGGGACGGGATGGTCGAGTGGATCCGGTCGTTCTCGGCGCAGGTGCACGCCCGCACCAGCCGGTGGCCCATGCTCTACACCACCACCGACTGGTGGAAGACCTGCACCGGTGACTCCGCGGCGTTCGGGGACACGCATCCGCTGTTCATCGCCCGCTACGCCAGCAGCCCGGGCGCGCTGCCCAGCGGCTGGCGGTACTACACCATGTGGCAGTACTCGGATTCCGGTGCGCTGCCCGGCGACCAGGACACCTTCAACGGCTCGATGGACCAGCTGATCAAGCTCGCCGGCGGCGACCCGGCCCGCGGCGCCGTGGACCCGGCCCCCGCGCCGCCCACCACGACCACCGCGCCCAAGACCACCACCCCGACCACCACAACAACCCCGCGCACGACGACTGTGCCGACCACAACCCCGGTGCCGCCCACAACCCGGGTGCCGACCACAACCACGGTGCCGCCCACCACGACGACCACCGCCGCGCCACCGCACTCCGGCGCGGCGAGCAGCAGCGCGTGGGCCGACGCCACGACGCGGACGGAAACCACCGCCACTTCGGTGTCCGCAGCCCCGCCGGGCACCGCGGCGGTCGTCCCGCCGTCCGCCGGTGCGGAGCAGCCGGCGGAACCGATCAGCGGACTGGTCTGGGCGGGCGGCCGTGGCGGGACCCCGCCGGCGTCCCTGCGGGACGGCCACCACGCCGAGGAGCTCGTCGCGCGCGTCGACCCCGGTGCCGCGCCGGACAGCAGCCTGGCGCCCGCGGAGTCCCGTGCGCTCGCGAGCACCGGCACGAGCCCCGCGCGGGGGATCGTCTTCGGCGGCGCGCTCGTCCTGCTCGGTGTGATCCTCACGGTCCTGGCCCGCGCCGTCGCGCCCCGCTGACCCACCCCACCGCCCGCAGCAGCAAACACACCGCCCGCAACGGCAAACACGCCGCCCCGAGCGGCGAACACACCGCCCCGAGCGGCAAACACACCGCCCCGAGCGGCAAATACGCCGCGGATCGGCGAACACGCCGCGCGCAACGGCGAACACGCCGCCCCGATCAGCAAACACACCGCCCGCAACGGCAAACACGCCGCCCGGAGCGGCGAACACGCCGCGCGGAGCGGCAAACACGCCGGCGGGAGCGGCTCAATCGGGCGTGTTTGCCCGCTAGCGCGCCGTGTTTGCCGGTGAGCGCGCCGTGTTTGCTCTTCGGGTCCCGGTCACGTCCAGCTGTCCATGATCTCGCGTCCCTGCGGGATGACGAGGTCGAGCAGGCCGGGGAACCGGGCGTCGAGATCGTCGCGGCGGAGCCGGTTCAGCCGCCTGGTCCCTTCGTCGCGCTGGTGGATCACGCCTGCCTCGCGCAGGGTCCGGAAGTGGCCGCTCTGCGTGGACTTGCTGACCGGGAGCGCGAAGGTCGTGCAGGCCAGTTCGCCTTCGGGCTCGACGGTGGCCAGCCGGGCGACGATCGCCAGCCGGACCGGATCGCTCAGCGCGGTCATCACGGTGGGGAACTCCAGCTCGTCCCGCGCGGGGTGCACGAGCTGGGTTGCGGTGCGACTCGCCATGACGTCCATCCTAACGAACATGTTCGGTTCCTGCGAACATCTGCTATGTTCGGGTCACTCGAACATGACGGCGGAGGTACGACATGCCGAACGACACACCACTTCTGGGAGCACCGGCCGGGTCAGGGGCCCAGCGAGACTCGTCCGGGCGCGGCTCACGAACCGGCCGGCCGAGCGCGTGGCGGTTCTGGGCCACGGCCTACACCCTGCTGATCCTGCTCACCGGGACGAACCTGCCGACACCGCTGTACCGCGGCTACGAGGCGAAGTTCGGCTTCTCGCCGTTCGTCGTCACGCTGATCTTCGCCGTGTACGTGGCCGTGCTCATCCCGTCCCTGCTGGTGGCCGGCCCGCTCTCGGACGCACTCGGCAGGCGCCGGGTTCTGCTGCCTGCGGTGGTGCTGGCCGTTGCGGGGTCGCTGGGCTTCGTGTTCGCCACCAGCACGGGGTGGCTGTTCGCCGCCCGGGTCCTGCAGGGTCTCGCGGTCGGCGCGGCATCCGGGGCGTTGACCGCTGCGCTGAGCGAACTCGAACCGTCTGGCAACCCGCGGAAAGCGGCGCTGGTCTCGACCGTGGCGTCGGTCGGCGGACTGGGTCTCGGCCCGGTGCTGGCCGGATTGCTCGCCCAGTACGCACCGGCGCCCGATGTGGTGCCGTTCGTCGTCGAGATCGTGCTGCTGATCCCGGCCGCCGTCACCGTCATCTCGATGCCGTCTGCGCAACCGAGGACGCGCTGGCGGCCGCGCCGGCCGCAGATCCCGCCCACGATGCGAGCGGTGTTCGCGACCAGCGGGACCGCGAGTTTCCTGGCCTTCGCCGTGATCGGGCTGTTCCTCACCCTCATCCCGGCCTACGTGGCCGCACTGACGAACAGCACGAACCTCCTGCTCGGCGGGGGAACCGTCGCTCTGACGCTGGCCTTCTCGGCGGTCGTCCAGGTCCTCGCCCACGGACGCCCGTCCCGCCGGCTGCAGCTCGCGGGCCTGCCGATCCTGGCCCTGGGGCTGGGTCTGCTGGTGCTCGTCGGGCGTGTACCGTCGCTGGTCCTTCTGCTGACCGCTACCGCGCTCGCCGGTACCGGTCACGGGCTGGTGTTCCTCGGCGGACTCACCGCGGTCAACAAGGCGGCGCCGGACGGCAGCCGCGGCGAAGTGCTCTCCAGCTTCTACGTCATCCTCTACGCCGGCGTCGGGTTTCCCGTCCTCGGCGTCGGCATCCTCGCCACCGCGGTCGGTCTCGCCACCGCCGTGAGCTGGTTCGCCGCCGTCGTCGCCGTGCTGTGCCTGCTCGTGCTGCTCGCGCTCGGTCGCCGCCAGGCACCCGCCGACGCGGGCAACTGACTCCGCCCGGACCCGAGGAGATCCCATGGACACCACCGGATTCGACGCCGCCTACCGCAGCCTGCTCACCGCTGCCGCGTCGATCGCGGACCCGGCCGCTCACCCGGGACCGGCGCGGGAGGACATCGACTGGACGCTGAGTCACCTCGCGCTCAGCGACCCGATCCTCACCGCCGCGGCCCGTGACGTCCTCGACGGCCGCCCCGCGGTCGTCGACAACCGGGACGCGATGGACGCGAGGGCGCTCGCGGAACTCACCGCCTCGACCAGTCATCAGGACCGCGTTGCGATGGTCCGCGCCCATGCCCAGGAGCTCGGCGCGGTGCTCCGGGCCATTCCCGGACACGCCGCTGCTACGCCGGTGATCATGCGCTTGTGCACGCGCGACGGGCACTCCCTTCCCGAACAGATGGTGCCCTGGCGGGACCTGATCGAGCTCCGCGTGCACAACCACCTGCCCGGCCACACCGCACGGCTCGCGGCCCACGCCCTGGCCCCCGCCGATGGTGCGCGGCCCACGCGGTCAACCCGCTGATCGACACGGGCGAGGGGGCCTGCCACGGCCCGCGGGCGTTGCCCGCGCCGGGGACCCCGTCGTCCAGCATCCGGGCGGTGCTCGCCGCACTGTCCGATGTGGCCCACCGGGGTGCCCGCATCGTGGGAGCGCTTTCCGCGGCCCGGTGCCGTCCCGCACGATCGGGGCAGGTTATCCGGCATCCGGCACTGGGGTGGTTCACGGTGACACGACTCTTCCGCACGATCGGCCGCGCGCTCGGCAGCCTCGGCCACGCGATGGTGCCGGTCAGCGCGCCCTACGACCTCGGGTTCGCACTGCCCCGGCCGGACCACCCGCCGGCCGGGTACCCGGGCGACCGGCTGAGCGTCCCGCTCTCGCCGCGGGAGCGGGACGCGTTCCACGTCCTCACCGCGGACCTGGCGCTGTGACCGGTCACCGTCGCCGGCGCCGGGCCGGGGTCACAGCGCGGGCAGGCGCTGCGGCAGGCCGATGAGCGGTGCGAGCGGGTCGCCGGTGCGGTGCACCCGGTCGAGGACGGTGCGCAGCGTCCACCGGTCCGGCCGCAGGTCCGGGTCGTCGAGTTCGTCCCAGGTGACCGGCACCGAGACCGGCGCGCCGGGGGCCGGGCGCGGGCTGAACGGGGCGACCAGGGTCTTGTTGATGGCGTTCTGGGTGTAGTCGAGGCGGGCGCGGCCCTCGCGCTCCTTCTTGTACCACCGCCAGCTGACCAGGTCGGGCAGGACGCGGCCGACGACGCGGGACAGTTTCTCCACCCAGGCGCGGGTGTCGGCGAAGCTGTAACCTGCCGCGACGGGCACCCAGATCTGGATGCCGCGCTGCCCGGTGACCTTGGGCATGCCGGCCAGGCCGAGGTGGTCCAGCGCGGTGCGGTAGAGCCGGGCCAGCGTGAGCACGTCGTCGAACGCGGTGGTGGGGCCCGGGTCGATGTCGATCAGCGCCCAGGTGGGCTGGTGGACGTCGGGCAACCGCGAGGTCCACGGGTGCAGTTCGACGGCGCCGAAGTTGGCCATCCACACCAGGGCGGGCACGCTGTCCAGCACCGGGTAGCACTGGGTCTCGTCCTCGTCGGCCTCGGTGTTGTGCCAGCGGGTGAGCCAGGCCGGGGCGTGGCCGGGCACCTCCTTGTGCCAGAAGCCGGGCCGGTGCACGCCGTCGGGGTAGCGGTGCGCGTTGACCGGCCGCCCGGCGAGGTAGGGCAGCATGACGGGGGCGATCTGCGCGAAATAGCGGACGAGGTCGCGTTTGGTCACCGGGGGTTCGTCGCCGCTGCCGGGGAACAGCACCTTGTCGAGGTTGGTGAGCTTGAGCCGGCGGCCGGCCAGCGACCAGGTGCCGGAGGTGCCGATCCGGTCGAGCGCGGCGAGCTCCCCGGCCGTGGGCGGGTCCCAGTGCGGGAGCGGGGGAGCCAGCGGCACCTCGGCCTCGGCGGCCGGCGCGTCGCTGCGCCACATCGCCGCGGGCGCCGCGGCCACCTCGTCGTTGGTGCGCCCGGACTTCACCGACCGCGGCAGGTCCTCGGGATCCCAGCCCGGCTGGGCGGCCTCGTCGTGCTTGTGGATCAGCAGCCACTGTTCCTTGCCCCGCCGCTCGGTGCGGACGAGCGCGAACCGGCCGGCCAGCTTCTCGCCGTGCAGGTCGAAGTGCAGCTCGCCGTCCTCGATCGCCCGGGCCGGGTCGAGGCCGTCGGCGGGTTGCCAGGTGCCCCGGTCCCACACGATCACGTCCCCGCCGCCGTACTGGCCCTTCGGGATCACGCCTTCGAAGTCGGCGTACTCCAGCGGGTGGTCCTCGACGTGGACGGCCAGCTGCCGCACGTCCGGGTCCAGCGTGGGGCCCTTGGGCACCGCCCAGCTGGCGAGCACGCCGTCCACCTCGAGCCGGAAGTCGTAGTGCAGGCGGCGGGCGCGGTGCCGCTGCACGACGAACCGGCCCCCGGCCGCCTCCGCCGTCGCCGAGCCGGCCGGCTCCGCGGTCACCGAGAAGTCCCGCTTGGCCCGGTAGGACTCGAGCCGGTCCGGATTCCGCCGTCGTGCGCTCACCGCCCGGGACTACCCCTGACCGGCATCGCCCATACCGCCGTGGGAACGCCGCGAGGTCAGTCGCCTTGAACACACCGGACGGGTCGGGAGTGGGCATGCATCACGGCGAGGACACCGGCGGCGACGGGGTGAGCGTGTGGGTGCCGCCGGATGAGCGGCCGCCGCCGCTGGTGCGCCTCCGCCGATGGCGGCGGAGGCGCTTGCCGACCTGGGCGAGGACCACCTGGTGGCCGTGCAGCTGGTCGGGACCGAGCTGGTGACCAGCGCCTCCGGTGGTCATGGACCCCGGTGACACGGTGACGGGTGGCCGGGGGTTGCGGACGGTCGACAAGGTGTCGCTCGACCGGGGCAGCCACCCCTCGGGCGGGGGAAAGACGTGTGGGCGGTGGTCGGCTGCACCGCCTACGGCTGGCAGCCGTGCTCGGCCCTGGAGCAGCCCGTGCCACGTTGGGCGCCGCAGCCGCGCCTGCCGCGGCGAACCCGGTGCCGCCGCGGCAGGCGCTGCCGTCGGGTCCGCTCAGCCCAGTGCCGTGCGGGCGGCGCGCACGATCCCGTCGGCGTCGAGGCCGTAGTGCCGGTACAGGTGGGACGGCGGCCCGATGAGGGCGTACTCGTCGCGCAGCCCGTGCCGCACCACCCGTGCACCGTGGCCGTGGCCGGCGACGACTTCCGCGACCGCGCCGCCGAGCCCGCCGAGGACGCTGTGCTCCTCGACGGTGAGGATCACGCCGGACCGGGCGGCCGCCCGCGACACCGCGTCGGCGTCGAGCGGTTTGACGGTGTGCATGTCGAGCACTCCGGTGGAGATGCCCTCGGCCTGGAGCGTCGCCGCGGCGGACAGCGCGGGGTGCACCATCGAGCCGGTCGCGATGATGGTCAGGTCGCTGCCCACCGAGTGCTCGATGGCGCGGCCGATCGTGAAGCCCCGGTCGTCGCGGTCGTAGACGTCGGGGTCCTGGCCGCGCCCGATCCGGAAGTAGATCGGCCCGGGCCAGTCGGTGGCCGCCCGCAGCGCGGACCGCAGCTGCGCCGCGTCGGCCGGGGCGATCACCGTCAGGCCCGCGATGCTCCGGGTGATGGCGAGGTCTTCGGTGGCGTGGTGGGACGTGCCGTAGTAGCCCAGGGTGATGCCGGCGTGGTGACCGATCAACCGGACCGGGAGCTGGGTGTAGGCCACGTCCGTGCGGATCTGCTCACATGCCAGCAGCGCCAGGAACGAGGCGAAGGTGGCCACGTGCGGCTGCCAGCCGGTGGTGGCCAGTCCCGCGGCGGTGGACACCATGTGCTGTTCGGAGATGCCGAACTGGACGTAGTGGTCCGGGTGCCGCTCCTGGAAGCGGACCAGGCCGTTGGAGTACTTCAGGTCCGCGGTGCCGGCGAGGATCGGATGCCCCTCGTCCACCAGGTCGGCCAGGGTGTCGGCCAGGGCGTGCAGGCCCGGCGCGCGGTCGAGGAGGGTCAGCAGGTGCCAGGATTCGGGCTGCAGCCCGGGTGCGATGCTCACCGGCCCCTCCGGAGTTCCTCGATCGCGTTGCGTTCGTCCTGTTCGGCGAGCCAGCCCAGGTGCCAGCCGAATTCGGCTTCCATGTACGAGATCCCCTTGCCCTTCACCGTGTCGGCGATGATCACCACGGGAGACGTGCGGGCGGTGTCGGCCACGACGCTGCGCAGGAGCGCGAGCAGGGCGGCCACGTCGTGCCCGTCGACCCGGTGCGCCTGCCAGCCGAAGGCGCGCCACTTGTCCTCGAGCGGTTCGATTCCGGTGACGGTGTCGATCCGGCCGTCTAGCGAGTGGTCGTTGCGGTCCACGATCGCGATCAGGTTCGACACCTGGTGGTGGGCCGCCCCGAGCGCCGCCTCCCAGATCTGGCCCTCGTGCAGCTCGCCGTCGCCGAGGAGGACGAAGACGTTCGAGTCGTAGCCCCGCATCCGGGTGCCCAGGGCGATCCCGGTGCCGGTGGAGAGCGCGTGGCCGAGGGAGCCGCTGCTGAAGTCGATGCCGGGGATCCGGGTCATGTCCGGGTGGTCGCCGAAGGCGTTGCCCAGCCGGGTGTACTCGTCCAGCTCACGGGGGTCGAAGAACCCCCAGTCGGCCAGGAGCGGGTACAGCGTCGCCGCGGCGTGTCCCTTGCCGAACAGGAAGCGGTCCCGCTCGGGCCAGTCCGGCTCGCCGCGGCGCAGCCGCATCACGCCGTAGTAGAGCGTCGCGAGGATCTCGGCGCACGAGAAACCGGAGGCGTAGTGACCGGTCTTGGCGATGGAGATCAGCCGGACCGTTTCCAGGCGGGCGAACAGCGCGCGCTCGCTGATCGTGTCGATGAGGTCCGCGAGGTCGCGCTGCGGATCGTGTTTGACGACTGTCATGAGAGCGCAAAGTACCGCCTAACGGTCAACCTGTCCATACAACGAGAATCTTTTCTGTTGGTCGTCTTGTCCGCACAGCGGTAACATCCCGAGGTGGCAAATGACGGAAGCGTGATGCTGGTGCGCAAGGTGGCTCAGGTGCTCGACCACCTCGCGCAGGGAGAGGCGACAGCGGCTGAGCTCGCCGAGGCGCTGGGGGAGCCGCGCAGCTCGGTCTACCGGCTGCTGTCCAGCCTGCAGGCCGAGCGCCTGGTGGAGCAGGGATCGCGGCGGGGGCAGTTCCGGCTGGGGGTCAAGCTGCTCACCCTGGGCACGGCGGTGGTCGCGAGGTTCGACGAGCGCGAGTTCGCGCAACCGGTGCTGGAGCGGTTGCACGATCTGACCGGCGAGACCGTCTTCCTCTGCGTCCGGCGGGGCGATGCCGCCGTGTGCATCGAGCGGCTCGCCGGCAAACGGGTGCAGTCGCTGGCCCTGCAGCTGGGCGGTTCCCTGCCGTTGCACGCGGGCGCCGCCTCCCGTGCCCTGCTGGCCTTCGCGCCGGAGACCGAATGGGAGGCCTACCTGGAACGGAACGTGCCGTTGTCGCGGTTCACCGCATCCACTCCCTCCGAGCCGGCCGCGCTCCGCAAGGTGCTGCGCCAGGCTCGTGCGGACGGCTTCGCGGTCAGCGACCAGGACGTGACGATCGGCGTGGCCGCGATCGGGGTGCCGGTCGTGGACTACCGGGGCGAGGTCCGCGCCGCGGTGTCGATCAGCGGCGTGCGCGAGTCGATCCTCGGCGAGGACTTCTCCCGCTGGCGGGACCTGTTGCTCGACGCGGGGCAGGAGGTGTCCCGCGCCCTGGGCTCCGAGCTCGCCGGCAAGAACATCGCGCGGTTCGACTGACTCGGCACTCCGGCCGCGCGCAGGCTGAAATTCTCACCCACTAGACGAGACGTCCTTTGTATGAGAATGTGTCTCCCAACGTGGGGCGTGCAGCCCCGGTCCCTGACGGTTGAGGGAGGCCATTCATGGTCAACGGTGACCTGTCCGGTCGGGTCGTGGTCATCACCGGTGCTGGCGGCGGCATCGGGCTCGCCTGCGCCCGGCACGCGCTGGACGCGGGCGCCCGCGTCGTGGGCGCCGACGTGCAGACCGGGCAGCTCGGCGAACTCGCCGGCCCGGACCGGTTGCGCGCCGTTCCCGCCGACCTGCGCACGTCCGCCGGCGCCGAGGCGATGATCGCGGCCGCGCTCGACGGATTCGGCCGCGTCGACGTGCTGGTGAACAACGCCGGGATCGCCCCGGTGCGGGAGGGGTTCCTCGGCATCACCGACGCCGACTGGGCGTCGACGCTCGAGCTCAACCTCATGGGCTACGTCCGGGCGGCCCGCGCCGCACTGGCGGTGATGCGCGACGCCGGTTCGGGCGTGCTCATCCACATCGCCTCGGAGGCGGCGCGCATGCCCAACCCCCGGCTGCCCGACTACAGCGTGTCCAAGGCCGCCGTGCTGATGCTGTCGAAGGTGCTCGCCGCCGAGTTCGCGCCCTACGGCATCCGGTCCACTGTGGTCTCACCCGCGTTCGTGCGGTCACCCATCTACGACCGTCCCGGTGGTATCGCGGACAGTCTCGCCGAGGAGTTCGGTGTGGACCGGGAGACGGCCTTGCAGCGGTACGTCGAGCTGAACGGGATCCCGCTCGGCCGGCTCGGCACCGTGGACGAGGTCGCCGCGATGGTGACCTTCCTGGCTTCCGACCGCGCCGCCTTCGTGACCGGCGCCAACTTCTGCATCGACGGCGGCGTGACGCCGGTCGTGTGACCCCACCGCAGGCCGGGTGCCCGGCCCGGTCCCCGAACAGACAAGGAAAATCAATGATGATTCCTCGCACGCTGCCCGTGCGCCGGCCGCTGCGCCGCGCCGGCGCCCTGGTCGCGGCCGGCCTCACGGTCCTCGCCACGCTCGCCGGGTGCGCGTCCGGTGCCGGTTCCGCCGGCGGTGACCGCACTGTCGGCGTCACGCTCAACGCCGCGTCCAACCCGTTCTTCCTCGCCGAGGGCAAGGCGATCGAGGCGGCGGCCGGACCGGGGGTGCGGGTCTCCGTCCAGTACGCCAACGCCGACGTGGCCACCCAGAGCAACCAGATCGACACCTTCATCCGCCAGCGCGTCAGCTCGATCGTGGTCGACGCGGTCGATTCCGACGGGATCGGTCCCGCGGTACTGCGGGCCAAGCAGGCGGGCATCCCGGTGGTGGCCATCGACGTCGCGGCCGCGGGCGCGGACGCCACCGTCGCCAGCGACAACGTCCAGGCGGGCCGCGACGCGTGCGGCTACCTCGCCGAGCAGCTCGGCGGCCGGGCGAAGATCGCGATCGTGGACGGGTCGGCGGTGTCCGCCATCGCCGACCGCATGACCGGGTGCCGGCAGGCCCTCGCCCAGGCTCCCGGGATCGAAGTCGTCGCCACCCAGCGCGCCGACCTGACCCGGGACAAGAGCATGACCGTGGCGAGCAACATCCTCACGGCCCATCCCGACGTCGCCGGGTTCTTCGGGGTCAACGACCCGACCGCGATCGGCATCGCGCTCGCCGCGCAGCAGAAGGGTGTCCGCGTGAAGATCGCCGGTGTGGACGGTGCCCGCCAGCTCACCGACCTGTTCGGTGACGGCCTGATCATCGGCACCTCCGGGCAGGACCCGGCGAAACTGGGCCGCACCGGGCTGGACCTGGCGACGCGCCTGGCGCGCAAGGAACAGGCTCCGTCGGCGCCGGTGCTGATCCCCACCGTGCTGGTCACGCCGCAGACCCTCGGCTCCTACCCGAGCTGGGGCTGACATGGCACGCGAGGAAATCGCAGCGGGTACGACCGGCACAGCCGACGCAAGCGGACCAACCGACACAGCCGTGGTGCGGCTGGACGGCGTCACCAAGTCGTTCGCGGGCAACCCGGTGCTGCGCGGTGTCTCCCTCGGCCTCGTGCCGGGCGAGGTGCACGTGCTGGCCGGGGAGAACGGGGCGGGCAAGTCGACGCTGATCAAGGTGCTGACCGGGATTCACGCCCCCGACGGTGGCCGTGTCCTGGTCGACGGCGTGCCGGTGACCTTCTCCGGCCCGGGGGACGCCCGCGGGCGCGGGCTCACCGTCGTCCACCAGGAACTGAGCCTGGTGCCGGACCGCACGATCGCCGAGAACATCGTCCTGGGCCGGGAGCCGCGCCGCCGCGGCGGGCGGTTCGACCGGCGCCAGGCCCGGGCGCGCGCGGCCGCCGCGCTGGCGCGGGTCGGCGCGGCGCTCGACCCGGACACGCGGGTGGCCGACCTCAACACCGGGCAGCAGCAGCTGGTCGAGATCGCACGTGCCCTGGCCGACCGTCCACGGGTGCTGGTGCTCGACGAGCCCACGGCCGCCCTGTCCGACGAGGAGGCCCGGGCGCTGCTGGGGATCGTCGCGGAACTGCGCGACGCGGGCCTCGGACTGCTCTACATCAGTCACCGGATGGCCGAGATCGACCGGATCGCCGACCGCGTCACCGTCCTGCGTGACGGCCGCGTCGCCGACACCATGTCCCGCGCCGCGATGACCGAGGACCGGATCGTGACCTCCATGGTCGGCCGGCCCGTCGAGAACCTGTACCAGCACGGTGAGCGCCGCCCCTCCGCGCAGGTGCGCCTGCGGGTGGAGCGGATCAGCTCGCGCACCGTGCGGGAGTCCTCGTTCGAGGTGCGGGCCGGGGAGGTCGTCGGGCTGGCGGGCATCGTCGGTGCCGGCCGCAGCGAGCTGTGCCGGCTGATCGCCGGTTTCGACCGCAGCGACGGGGGCGCTGTCACGGTGGACGGCCGGCCGGTCGATCTCCGTCACCCGGCCTCCGCCGCGGCGTCGGGGATCGTGATGCTGCCGGAGAGCCGCAAGACCCAGGGCCTGTTCCCCGCGATGTCGGTGGCGGACAACGTCTGCACCGGCACCCCGCTCGGCCGGCGTCCGCTGGGGCGGACGTCGGCGGGGGCGCGGCGGGCCGCCGCGCGCTCCTACGCCGACCGGATGCGGATCAAGGCGGCCGGTCTGGACCAGCGCGTCGCGGAACTGTCCGGCGGCAACCAGCAGAAGGTCCTGCTCGCCCGCTGCCTCGCCCGCGGTCCCGCGGTGCTCATCCTCGACGAGCCGACGCGCGGCGTCGACATCGGCGCGAAGGCCGACATCTACGCCCTGGTCAACGAAGTCGCCGCCCGCGGTGTCGCCGTCGTGCTCATCTCCTCCGAACTGCCCGAGGTTCTCGGGCTCGCCGACCGCGTGCTGGTGATGAGCGGGCGGGCGATCGTCGCCGAACTGACCGGCGCGGCGATGACGGAGGAAGAGGTCATCCGGCACGCGACCGGCTCGGCGAGCGTGCCCGCCGAACTCACACAGAGGTGATCAGATGGAAACGACGTCAGTGATCGAAGCAGCCCCACCGGACCGGCAGGACCCGCGGCGGAGGCTGCGCCGGCCGGGGAGCGTGGCCGACTGGCTCGGCGTGCTGTCCGCGTTGCTCGTGCTCGTCATCGTGTTCGCGATCGCGGCGCCCTACTTCTTCACCGTACCCAACCTGCTCGACATCGCCCGGCAGATCGCCGTCACCGCGGTCCTCGGGGCCGGCCTGACGTTCGTCATCATCACCGCGGGCATCGACCTGTCGGTCGGCTCGGCCGTGGGTGTCACCGCGTTCGTGGCGGTTTCGCTGTCGTTGCACGGTGTCACCGCGCTGGTGGCGCTCCCGGCCGCCCTCGCCGCCGGCGTGGCCGTGGGCCTCGTCAACGGTGTGCTCGTGGCCGGTCTCGGGCTGGCGCCGTTCATCGTGACGCTGGCCGCGCTCACCTACCTGCGCGGTGTGACCTACGTGGGCACCGGCGGAACCACGCTGTTCTCCACCGACCTCGGTTACGCGGCGGTGGGCAGCGGGGTGGTGCTGGGCGTCCCGACGCCGGTACTGGTCATGATCGCGGTGTTCGCGATCGGCGGTTACCTGCTCAACCGGACGGTGTTCGGGCGGTGGGTGTTCGCGGTGGGCGGCAACCCCGAGGCCGCGCGGCTGGCCGGCATCCCGGTCCGGCGCGTGCTCGTGTGGGTCTACGTCCTGTCCGGGCTGTGCGCGGCGATCGGCGGGGTGATCGCTTCGGCCCGCTTGCAGAGCTCGGTGCCCGACCTGGGCACCGGATACGAGCTGTCCGCCATCGCGGCCGTGGTGCTCGGCGGCACGTCGCTGATGGGCGGGCGCGGCTCACTGACCGGCACCTTCCTCGGTGCCGCCATCATGGGTGTGCTGGTCAACGGGATGACACTGCTCGACGTGTCCTCGTTCTACCAGCAGATCATCCAGGGCGCGGTCATCGTCGTCGCTGTCGCGCTGGACCGCCTGCGGTCCCGCCGGGCCGGAGCGGGCCCGGCATGAGCCCCATCCACGCAACCAACTGGAGAGAACAACAGTGACAACTCCAACCACGCTCGTCGTCGGGGCACACGGTGTCATCGGCGGGGCGGTGGCGCAGCGGCTGCGCGACCACGACCGGCGGGTGGCGACGCTGGCCCGCCGCGGCCCGGTCACCCTCCCCGACGGCACCGTGATCGACGACCACGTGCAGGTCGACCTGCTGGACCGCGACGCGACGATCGCCGCGCTGGCCGGCCGGGCGGACATCACCGACGTCGTGTTCGCCGCGTACGTGGAGCGCGAGACCATGGCGGCGACGGTCGGCCCAAACGTCGCCATGCTGCGGCACCTGCTCGACGCGCTGCACGCGAGCGCCTCGACGGTGCGCCACGTCGTGCTCATCGGCGGGGGCAAGTCCTACGGCGAGCACCTCGGCCACTACAAGACTCCGGCCAAGGAGAGCGATCCGCGTTTTCTCGGGCCGATCTTCTACAACGACCAGGAAGATCTGCTGTGGTCGGACGCGGGCCGGGCGGGTTACACCTGGACGGTGCTGCGGCCGGACGGCGTGCTGGGGGTCAGCCTCGGCTCGCCGATGAACATGGTCACCGGGCTGGGGGTGTTCGCCGCGGTCAGCAAGTACCAGGGCGTGCCCCTGCGGTTCCCGGGCACGCCGGGGGCGTGGACGGCACTGCACCAGGCCACCGACGCGCGGATCATCGCCGGCGCGGTCGAGTGGGCGCTGGACAGCGAGGCCGCGCGCGGGGAGGTCTTCAACGTCACCAACGGCGACCACTTCCGCTGGCAGCACCTGTGGCCGGAGATCGCGGCGTTCTTCGCGATGCCCGCGGCGCCGCCGCAGCCGATGTCCCTCGCCGAGCAGATGGCGGACAAGGACAGCACCTGGGACGCCCTGACGGCCGAGCACGGCCTGCGGCCGCTGCCGCTGTCCGCCGTGGCGGCGTGGCCGTTCATCGACGGCTGGCTGGCCAACGAGGCCGACATGGTGCAGAGCACGATCAAGATCCGCCGTGCCGGGTTCGCCGAGTGCATCGACACCCACGACAGCTTCCTGGACAACCTCGACCGGATGCGCGCCCTGCGCCTCATCCCGTGACCGCTCGCGACCCTCAGGAGACGATGATGACGACGACCGACCCGGCGGCGATCGCGCAACGGTGGCTCGACGAGTTCGGCAACGTGCTCACGCGCGGAGCCGATCTGTCGGGGCTGTTCGCGAACGAGTGCTACTGGCGCGACCTGGTGGCGTTCACCGACGACATCCACACGGTGGCGGGGGACCGGGTGCCGGTGGAGCTGGCCGCCCGCCAGCCCGTCGCCAAGGCCTCCGGGTTCCGGGTCGCGGCCGGCCGCACCCCGCCGCGGTTCGTCGAGCGCAACGGGATCCGCGCGGTGGAGGCGATCTTCGAGTTCGAGGCCACCGCGGGCAGCGGCGCGGGTGTCGTGCGGCTGGTCGAGGAGCCCGGGCGCGGCCACGTGGCGCGGAACCTGCTGACCACGGTGGACCAGCTGGCCGGCTACCCGGAACGGACGGGCGAGAACCGGCCGGTCGGCCAGCGCGACTCGGCGAAGTTCGGCGGCCCGAACTGGCTGGACCGCCGGCAGGCGGCACAGGCGTACGCCGATCACGATCCCGACGTCCTCATCGTCGGCGGCGGGCAGAGCGGCCTGGCGCTCGCCGCGCGCCTGGGACAGCTCGACGTGGACGCGCTCGTGGTCGACACGCACGAGCGTCCCGGTGACAACTGGCGCAAGCGTTACCACGCGCTGACGTTGCACAACGCCGTCTGGCTCAACGACCTGCCGTACCTGCCGTTCCCGCAGACCTGGCCGGTGTTCGTGCCCAAGGACAAGCTGGCCGGCTGGTTCGAGTCCTACGTGGACGCGATGGAGATCAACTTCTGGGGCGGCACCACCTTCGAGGGGGCCGGGTACTCCGCCGCGAGCGGCACCTGGGAGGCGCGGCTGCGCCGTGCCGACGGCAGCACGCGGGTGCTGCGCCCCAAGCAAGTCGTGATCGCGACGGGCGTGAGCGGCCTGCCCTTCGTCCCGGACCTGCCCGGCCTCGGCGAGTTCGCGGGCGAGGTGGTGCACTCCAGCGCCTACCAGGACGGCGCCGCCTACGCCGGCCGGCGGGTCATCGTGGTGGGCACCGGCAACAGCGGGCACGACGTGGCGCAGGACCTGCACGCCAACGGCGCCTCGGTCACCATGATCCAGCGCAGCCCCACGACGGTGATCAGCATCGACCCGAGTGCCGCGCTGGCCGACGCCGCCTACCTGACCGCACCGACGCTGGAGGACAGCGACCTGATCGGGCTGTCGGTGCCGTACCCGGACCTCGTCGTGGGCGCGAAGGAGCTCACGGCGCGGATGAAGGAACTCGACCGCGACCTCGTCGAGGGGCTCAACCGGGTCGGTTTCCGCACCGACTACGGCCACGACGAGACCGGGCAGCAGATGAAGTACATGCGCCGCGGCGGCGGGTACTACCTCAACGTGGGGTGCTCGGACCTGCTCATCTCCGGCGAGATCGGCCTGGTGCAGTGGTCGGACGCGGACCGGTTCGTGCGTGCGGGGCTGCGGATGTCCGACGGCTCGGTGATCGAGGCGGATCTGGTCGTCCTCGCCACCGGGTACCAGAGCCAGCAGGAGGGCTTGCGGCACCTGATGGGCGATGAGGTGGCCGAGGCCGTGGGACCCATCTGGGGTTACGACGACGAGGGCGAGATCCGCAACATGTGGCGGCACACCCCGCACCCGGGACTGTGGTTCACCGCGGGCAACTTCCAGATGTGCCGCACCTACTCCAAGGTGCTCGCCTTCCAGCTGCGGCGCGCGCTGGACCAGGCGCGGTGACCGGGCAGTGGCTCCGCGGGCTCGCCCGCGGAGCCACTGCCGGATCCGGTCAGGATTCCAGGGCGGCGACGAGGGGGGCCAGCTCGGGCATGCCGGCCGCGCGCTCGAGCGACTTCTCGAGCACTTCGTCGTGGGTCGGCCGCGCGCGGGCGAGCGCGCGCTGCCCCTCGGCGGTGAGCTCGGTGTAGATGCCGCGGCGGTCGTCGGCGCACAGCACCCGCGTCAGCAGCCCGCGGTCCTCCAGGCGGGTCACCAGCCGGGTGGTCGCGCTGCTGGACAGCGCGGCCGCCCGGGACAGCTGCTGCATCCGCATGTGCCACCCGTCCTGGCGGTTGAGCGCGTCCAGGACGGTGAATTCCACCACCGACAGCTGGTGCTCCCGCTGCAGTGACCGTTCGAGTTCGGTTTCGATCAGGTTGTGCAGGGCGGCGAGGGTGCGCCAGCCCCGGGCGCGGACTTCCACGGCGTCATCGGCGATGCCCATCGCGGCCTCCTCGGTGTCACTCACCTCAGCTTACCGTGTCTTGCGCCGGTAGAGCGCGCATGCAAATACCAGTCATGCGCTCGCTCCCGGGCAACGGCACCGGGCTGACGGCTTTCGCGGGCTCAGGCCCCGGCCGGGGCCCGATCGCACGGCGACGTGTTCTTCAGAGCAGAATTGCTGATCCCTGCTGACAGAACGGGCTTACGTTTCCGGCATGCCCGCAGCGTCGCGAGAGGTCGCGCCCGTCGCCGTCAAGGAAGGAGCGGTCACCCGATGACCCCTACCCAGCCGGATCCGTCCCCGGAGCTCGACGAGCTCTACCGCGGCTTCGCGAAGGAACTGCTCGTTCCACTGTGGACCGAGATCGGCGACCTGATGCCGGCGAGCCCGGTGCCGGCGATGCGCCCGCACGCCTGGCGCTGGCAGACCCTGCTGCCGCTCGCGGAGAAGGCCGGTGAGCTGGTCCCGGTCGGCCGCGGCGGCGAGCGGCGCGCCATCGCGCTCGCCAACCCCGGCCTCGGCGGCGCACCGTACGCGACACCCACGCTGTGGGCCGCGATCCAGTACCTCGGTCCCGGCGAGAACGCCCCCGAGCACCGGCACACGCAGAACGCGTTCCGGTTCGTCGTCGAGGGCGAGGGCGTGTGGACCGTGGTCGACGGCGACCCGGTCGCCATGCGCCGCGGCGACTTCCTGCTCACACCGGGCTGGCACTTCCACGGCCACCACAACATCTCGTCCGAGCCGATGGCGTGGATCGACGGGCTGGACATCCCGTTCGTGCACTACACCGGCTCGGCGTTCTTCGAGTTCGGGCCGGAGCGGGTGTCCAGCACCGAGACCCCGGCCCGCTCACGGGCGGAGCGGCTGTGGGCCCACCCCGGCCTGCGCCCGCTGTCGCAGACCGCGCCCGCGGTGCACTCGCCGATCGCCGCCTACCGGTGGGAGCACACCGACGCCGCGCTGACCGACCAGCTCGCGCTGGAGGACGAGGGCCACCCGGGTGTGGTGGAGCCGGGTCACGCCGCGATCCGCTTCACCAACCCGACCACCGGCGGCGACGTGATGCCGACCATCCGCGCGGAGTTCCACCGGCTGCGCGCCGGCGCCCGGACCGCGCCGCGCCGGGAGGTCGGTTCGGCCGTGTGGCAGGTGTTCGAGGGCTCCGGCACGGTCCGGGTCGCCGATCAGGAGTGGCGCGTCGACCACGGCGACCTGTTCGTCGTGCCGTCCTGGGCCGAGGTCACCCTGGCCGCCGGCACGCAGCTGGACCTGTTCCGCTTCAGCGACACCCCGATCTTCGAACGACTGCACGCCGATCGCGTGCAGGTGGGAGGACAGCAGTGAAACTGGCGACCCTGCGCACCGCCGAGGGCACCCGCGCGGTCCGCGTCGAGGGCGAGCGCTACGCCGAGCTCGGCGCGCCCGACGTCGGCGCGTTCCTGGCCCAGGAGGACTGGCGCGCCCAGGCCGCGGCCGTCACCCCGGAGCGGCCGCTGGCCGGTGCCGACCTCGCCCCCGTCGTGCCGCGGCCCGGCAAGATCTTGTGCGTCGGGCTGAACTACCGCAACCACATCCTGGAGATGGGCCGCGAAATCCCGCGGTACCCGACGCTGTTCGCCAAGTACCCGGAGGCGCTGATCGGCCCGGGCGACCCGGTCGCGCTGCCACCGGAGTCGGCCGCGGTGGACTGGGAAGCCGAGCTGGCGCTGATCATCGGCGCGACCGTGCGGCGCGCGGGTGACGCCGAGGCGGCCGCGGCGATCGCCGGATTCAGCGTCCTCAACGACGTCACCGCGCGGGACTGGCAGTACCACTCGCCGATGTGGTTGCCGGGCAAGACGTTCGAGGGCACCACCCCGTTCGGCCCGTACCTGGTGACGCCCGACGAGCTGCCGGGCGGCACCGCACCCGCGCTCGAACTGAGCTGCGCGGTGGACGGCGAGCAGGTGCAGAAGGCGAACACCGGCGACCTGGTGTTCGACCCGGTCCAGCTCGTCCGGTACGCCTCGACGATCCTGACGCTGCGGCCCGGTGACGTGATCGCCACCGGCACGCCCGGCGGCGTCGGCCATGCCCGCAAGCCGCCGCGCTACCTGTCGCACGGCGCCCGGCTGGTCACCGAGATCAGCGGCCTCGGCCGGCTGGAGAACGTGGCCCGTGATGAGCAGGCGTGACTGGATGGACGAGGGCACCCGGCTGGTCCTGCGGGTGATCGGCGAGCTGCCCGACGGCGCGTTCGACGCGCCGACGCTGCTGCCCGGCTGGACCCGCCGCCACCTCGTCGCGCACCTGCACTACAACGCCGAAGCGTTGCGGCGCCTGGTGAGCTGGGCGCGCACCGGGGTCGAGTCCCGGATGTACGCCGGCACCGGGCAGCGCAACGCCGAAATCGAAGCGGGTGCGCACCTGCCCGTGCCGGAACTGCGGCGGCTGGTCCGCGGATCGGCGGACGCACTGGCCGCGGACCTGGACGCGCTGCCGGCCGGAGCCTGGTCGAACGAAGTCGTCACCGCGCAGGGCCGCACCGTCCCGGCCACCGAGATCGTCTGGATGCGCACCCGCGAGGTCGCCGTGCACGCCGTCGATCTCGGTGCCGGCGTGGACTTCGCGGACCTGCCTGCGGACCTGGTCCGGGCACTCATCGACGACACGCTGACCCGCCGGATCGCGCAGGGGCACGGTCCGGCACTGGCGAGCTGGTTCACCGGACGCACCGCCCAGGCCCCTGATCTGGGCCCCTGGTTGTAGGAGGAGATGCAGATGAGCGGCACCGAGGTGGTGGTCGTCGGTGGTGGCATCGGCGGACTGGCCAACGCCTACGCCCTGGCCGCGGCCGGGCACCGGGTCCGGGTGCTCGAGCGGGCGCCGGAGTTCGCCGAGGTGGGTGCGGGGTTGCAGCTGGCGCCGAACGCCACCCGGATCCTGCGTGAGTGGGGCCTGCTCGACGAGGTGGTCGCCCGCGGCGTGCTGCCGCGGCGGCTCGTGCTCAAGGACGCGCTCGACGGCGCGGAACTGACCTCGCTGGACCTCGGGCCCGGGTTCGTCGGCCGCTACGGCGCGCCGTACGTGGTGATCCACCGCAGCGACCTGCTGACGATCCTGCACGATGCCTGCCGGGATGCCGGGGTCGAGCTGCTGGCCGATCACCAGGTCGACGACGTCGAGGTGCGTGCCGACGGTGTGCGCGTGCGGGTGGGGGAGCGGGAGTTCGCCGGGGACGCGGTGCTGGCGGCGGACGGGTTGTGGTCGTCGCTGCGGTCGCGGCTGTCCGCCGATCAGCCGGTGTGTTCCGGGTACGTGGCCTACCGGGGTACCCGCCCGGTGGCGGAGGTGACCGGCCTGGACGCCGACGTGCTGACCGATGTGGTCGTCCACTTCGGACCACGGTGCCACCTCGTGCAGTACCCGTTGCGCGGTGGTGAGCTGCTCAACACGGTGGCGGTGTTCGCCTCGCCGGCCTACGACCGGGGCGATGCGGAGTGGGGCGGGCCGGACGAGCTGGACGCGGCGTTCGAGGGCACGTGCGACGCGGTGCGGCGCGGCTTGGCGTGGCTGTGGCGGGATCGGCGGTGGCCGATGTACGACCGGCTGCCCGCGCGGAACTGGGTGGACGGCCGCCTGGCGCTCACCGGGGACGCCGCGCATCCGATGTTGCAGTACCTGGCGCAGGGTGCGTGCCAGGCGCTGGAGGACGCGCACAGCCTGGCCGGTGAGGTCGCCAAGCAGCAGGCCGCGTCGGCGCTGGACTGGCCGTCCGCGCTCAGCGCCTACGCGCAGGCCCGCCTCGACCGGACCGCGCGGGTGCAGTCCAGCGCCCGCGTGTGGGGCGAGCTGTGGCACTGCGACGGGCTGGCCCGCCTGCTGCGCAACCAGTACCTGGGCGAACGCCGGCTGGACGACTACCGCTGGACCGACTGGCTGTACCGGCCCTGACTGCTCCGTTCGGAGCGGTGGCGGGACCGGAACGGGCTCCGGAAACGGTTTCACCGGGGCCGGAACATGCGCGGATGACCGGGTGCTCGACGGCCGGGCGGTGGTCGCCGCGCGCGGGACGCCGGTCAGGGTTTTCCCGCCGGGTCCCGCGCGCCGGGCGAGGTCCGCGGCCGCAGGAACGGGCGGCGGCAGGTCTCGCCCGTGCGCGCCAGCAGCACCACGCCGACAACGGCGACCAGTGCGGCCGGTCCCCACGCGGCGGCGTGGCCGGGTTCCAGCCGTTCCCCGAGGAGCAGCCGGGCCGCCGGGATCGCCGCCAGCGGGTCGAGGACCGTCAGCGCGGGCAACGACCAGGCCAGGGCGCCCCGCGAATACGCTTGCTGGCTGCCGATCTGCGCCACCACGGCGACCACGATCGCCGCCGCCACCAGGAACCAGAACGCGCCGTCGGTGAGGGCGTGCCCGCTGCGGCCGGCCTCCTTGAACGCGGACGAGATCAGCACGGCGGCGCAGCCGGCCGCGATCCCGGCGCACACCCCGCACACCACGGCAGCGGGAGCGGCGCCGCGGCGCGTGCGCGCGGCGAGCCCGACCAGCACCAGCACCCCGGCGACCACGCCCAGCACCACGACCGGGTTGGGCAGGTGGTCCGGCCGCCCCTGGGCCGGGCGCGCGGTCAGCAGGAACGCCGTCAGCCCGCCCACGGTGCACACCGCGCCGAGCACTTCACCACGCCCGGGCAGGCAACGGTCCCACACCGCCCGCACGGCCAGCGCGATCACCATCGCGCCCGCCAGCAGGGGCTGCACGATCGATACCGGCGCGAACGCGAGCGCGGCCACCTGCACGAGACTGCCGGAGGCGGTCGCGGCCTGGCCGCCGAGCCACATCGGGCGGCGCACCAGTGCCCGCAGGTCGACGTCCCGCCCGGAGAGGGACTCGTGCTGCAGGACCGATCCCACCGCGAACAACACGGCCGCGATCACCGCGAGCACGGTGCCGGTGGTGTAGGCGCCGACCCCGGCCAGATGAGGAGCGTGCACGCCCGCTGGTCTTCCCGACCGGCAACGCGCCGAAACGCGCCGGTCAGTGCTCGGCGGGCGGGAACATCTCGCGGAGCGTGACCGGGGTCAGGTTGCGCTGCCGGACGAGGTCGGCGATCTGGTCGAGCAGGCCGAGCACCGTGGGGTGGTTGGCGTGGCCGAGCAGGATCGTCCCCGGTTGCAGGTACCGGCGGGCCTGCGACATCAGGTAGTCGGGGGTGACCAGCTTCGAGTCGCCGTAGGAGCCGTTCCACATCACCGTGTTGCGGTAGCCGAGCTCGGCGGCGACACCGTCGACGTGCGGGTTGTGGAAGCCGAACGGCGGCCGGTAGTACGGCGTGGTGCGGGTGCCGAAGGTGGTGCTGACCCACTCGTCGTTGCGCTCGAGCTCGGCGCGGATCTGCGCGTCGGTCATCGGGCGGAGGTCGTGGTGGTTGTAGGTGTGGTTGATGATCTGCACCTGGCCCGCCTCGATCAGCGGGGTGAGCGTGGCGGCGTGCGGTGCCCACGCGTGGGCGTAGAGACCGTTCGGGCTGAACGTGAGGTGGATGCCGGTGCGGTGGGCGAAGGCGACGTAACCGGCGACCACCTCGTTGCTGTAGCCGTCGTCCACGGTCAGCGCGATCTGGTTGCTCCCGGCCGGTCCCTTGCTCAGCACCCGGGTCGGCCCGTCGGCGCCGGTGTCGGCCGGCACGTCCGGATCGCTGCCGCTCGGCGGCCCGGGTGAGGTGGTGGCGGTCGGGGACGGTGCGGTGCCGGGCCGGTCGTCGGCACACCCGGTGACGGCAACGGCGGCGCCCAGCGCCAGCAGTCCGAAGAACGCCCGGCGCTCCACCGGGTTCCGGGGTGCACGCATACCGCCGACTCTACCGATCACCCCGCCGCGGCACGGGAACCCGGCGGAGCCGCGTTCTCAGCGTCCGCTCAGCAACCCCGGACCCGGACGGACCATTGTGGACGATGGTGACAGCGCGCACACCCGGCGCCACCCGGGGTCCCCGGGTACTCATCCCTCACCGGTGGATTCCGGCAGGAGCCGGTGCCGCGCGTGCCGCACCAGCAGACCGTCCGCACCCGTGCCGACCTCACCGGTGACGCGGAGCAGCCGGCCGACCTCCAGGCCGCGGGCGGGTGGCGCGAACTCGACGGTGACCTCGCCGGTGGCGTCGACGAGGCGCCCGAGCATCCGCGGCTCGTGGTAAGACCCCGCCCGCGCGGGTGTAGGCACGACGACCTGGCGGTAGGGCAGGGTCACCAGCAGGGGACAGCACGCCGAGTGCGACGGGATTGGACAGTCGCCCGGTGTGCCGCCGGCCGGTGATCAGCGGACGCCCGAGCAGGATGCGTTTCAGCACGTACCGGAGTGACTCCTCGGGCGGGCGCGGTACCGCTCAAGATTTCGTCAAGGATTCCGCCCGCTGGACGACGTCCCTCGCCAGGGGTATGGACCGCGGCCCACCGGGCGGGGCCGGGCAGTCCTAAGACGACGGTGCGGCGCGGAACCGGAACCGGTCCACCAGACGCCATCCGGTGCCCGGCACCGCCAGCCACGCCTCCGTCAGCCGCGCGCGCAGCGGAAGCCCGGAGTCCACCGCCCGCGCGAGCGCCGCGCCGTCGGGGGCGTCCATCGCGATGGTCACGTGCGCGTCGACGGTGTCGCCGAACCGGCCGTCGTAGGGCCGCAGCCGCGGCCACCGGCGCCGCAGGCGGGCGATCAGCTCGTGCAGCGGTTCGGCGGGTTCCGTCCGCAGGAACACGAACCCGTCCCGGACGTGGCAGCGTGTGAACCGCACCTCGAGTTCGCTCTGCTGCCCGAGGAGGTCCGGCAGGGCCGCGGTGGTGGCCACGTCCAGGTCGGCGGCGGGCAGGAACGGGTACAGCAGCGTCAGGTGCGCGGGCAGCCCGCGCCGCGCGGCGGTCGACTGCGCGGCCACGCGCGCCAGCAGCGGGTCGGCGGCCGGTACCGGGATCGCGAGCGCGCTGCGCCCGTCGGTGGTCATGACCCGTTCCTACCGCTTCCCCCCGCCGGACGCGAAACGGCGGCGGCGGGCGGCGGGTTCAGGCGCCGGTTTCGTCGGTGCGGGCGCCGTCGAGGATGGTGTCCAGCAAACCGGGGTAGCGGGTGTCGAGGTCCTCCCGGCGCAGCGTCAGCAGGTTCTCCCGGCCGGACGGCTCCTGGATGATCACCCCGGCGTCGCGCAGGACCCGCCAGTGGTGGGTCATCGTCGACTTGGCGGGGATGCCCAGCTCGGTCAGCACGCTGCCGCAGTTGTGCTCACCGCCGCCGTCGAGCACGCGCACGGCCGCCAGGCGCACGGGATGCCCCAGCGCCGACAGCACGCCGTCAATGCGGATCTGGTCACGGGCCGGATGACGATACCTCACGGTACTACCATACCGCGATACGCGAACAATCGTAGGTATCCCCTTGCCAAGCGATACGACTGTACGCAATTATTCGTACAGTCGTACTTCGGTTGGCCGGTGTCGCCCAGCCGTTTCCTCTCGAGATTCCGGAAGGTGTCCTGTCACATGTCCGCTGTTCCGAGCCCGCCCGCCGGGCGGAAGCTGGGGTGGATCCTGGCCCTGCTGGCGCTGGCGCAACTGATCTACGCGCTCGACCTGAACATCGTCTTCGTCGCCCTCCCCGAGATCGGTGCGGAGCTGGGCTTCCCCGGGCAGACCCAGCAGCTGGTGGTGAGTGCCTACGTGGTGTTCGCCGGCGGGTTCCTGCTCTTCGGCGGACGGGCCGCCGACCTGCTCGGCCGCCGCCGGGTCTTCGTGTTCGCTCTGGCCCTGTACGCGGTGTCGTCGCTGGCCGGTGGCCTCGCGCCGACCCCGGCCACGATCATCGTCGCGCGCGCGGTGCAGGGGATCGGGGGCGCGCTGCTGCTGCCGTCCACCCTCTCGCTGATCAACACGCTGTTCCCGGAGGGCCCGCAGCGCAACCGGGCGCTCGCGGTCTGGGGCGGCGCGGGCGCGAGCGGTCTGACCATCGGCGCGCTGCTGGGCGGCGTGCTCACCGAGAACTTCGGCTGGCCCGCGGTGTTCTACGTCAACGTGCCGCTGGCCGGCATCGTGGCGCTGGCCGCGCTGGCGGTCATCCCGCGCGACCCGGCCCGCGGGGAGAAGCGCCGCTTCGACCTGCCCGGTTCGCTGACCGTCACCGCAGGTGCGACGCTGCTCGTCTTCGCCCTGGTCCAGGGGCCGGAGCAGGGCTGGGGGAGCTCCCTGGTGGTCGGCGCGTTCGTGCTGGCCGCGCTGTTGCTGGTGGCGTTCGCGGTGATCGAACAGCGCAGCGCCGATCCGCTGATGCCGTTCCGGTTGTTCCGCAACCGCAGCCTGACCATGGGCATGACCGTCACCTTCATCTACATGGCCACCTTCGGTGTGCTGCCGTACTTCCTGACGGTGCTGATGCAGAGCGTGCACGGCTTCAGCGCCCTGCAGACCGGCCTGGCCTTCCTGGTTCCGTCGCTGGCCATCGCGACCGGCACCCAGCTGGGCGAACGGATGACCACGCGGATGGGCCTGCGCCCCACCCTGCTGATCGGGTTCGGGGTCGGTGTGGTCGGCACCGCCGTGATGGCGATCGGGTTCGACGCCGGTGCCGGTTACGGCATGCTCGTGCCCGGGCTGATCGTCTCGGGTGTCGGGCAGGGCGTGGTGTGGACGGCGATGTGGATCGCCGCCGCCACCGGAACGGCGCCGAACGAACAGGGTGTGGCCAACGGCATCGCGTCCACGGCCCTGAACATCGGCAACGCCATCGGCCTCGCGGTGTTCACCGCGCTCGCCGAGATCGGCACCGGTGGCAAGACCGGCGAGAACCTGCGCGAGGCCACGGCGCACGGCGAGTTCGTCGTGGTGCTGCTGACCGCGGCCGGCATGGTCGTCGGGTTCCTGGTGAGCCTCGCCCTGCCGCGGGCGAAGGCACCGGCGCCGGTGCTGCCCGAGGCGCCGAGCCCGGACCCCATCGCCTCCTGACCGCGACGGCGGTCCGGCCGGCCACCGCCCGGCCGGACCGCCGCTCGCGGTTCAGGCGGTGGTGCGCCGGTAGTGCTCGGCGATCTCGTCACTGGTGGTCAGCCAGACGCCCTCGTGGCCGGCGATGTAGGCCAGCGCCTCGTCGAGGTAGCGCGCCCGGAACGGCTGGCCGATGACGAACGGGTGCAGTGCGAGCGCCATCACCCGCCCGCTCGACGCCGAGTCCGCGTAGAGCTGGTCGAACTGGTCCTTGATGATCTGCAGGACCTCCGGACCGGTGAATCCTTTGGTGACGAACATGAGCAGGTCGTTCACCTCGAGCGTGTAGGGGACGCTCAGCAGGCCGGGCACGTTCAGCCGGTAGGGCTGGTCGTCGTTGGTCCAGTCCAGCACGTAGCTCAGGCCGAGTTCGGCCAGCAGCCGTGGCGTGTTCATCGTCTCGGTCAGGCCGGGACCCATCCAGCCCTGCGGCCGCTGCCCGCTCGCCTTCTCGATGGTGGTGACGATGTCGGCGAGGATCTCCCGCTCCTCGTCGATCTCCAGGTTCGCGTGCAGCCGCGAGTTGGTCTGCCCGTGCGCGAGCCAGGCCCAGTTCCGGGCGCGTCCGGCCTCGATGACCTGCGGGTAGTGCTCCGCGACCTCCGAGTTGAGCAGCGTCGATGCCCGGATCCCGTACCGGTCCAGGGTCTCGATCACGCGCCAGATCCCCACGCGCATCCCGTAGTCGCGCCAGCCGTAGTTGAGCGGGTCGGGCACCAGGGTGTTGGTCGACGCCCAGATGCTGGTCGACGGCTTGTCCACGTGGAAGTGCTCGATGTTGAGGCCGACGTAGAAGGCGACGCGCGCACCGTTGGGCCAGGTGATCGGCTCGCGATCAACGATCGGCTGGTAGTCGAAGAGTTCTACGTTCATGCTTCCAGCCTGCAACCTTCACATCAGTGTAAAGGTCAAGCGGCTGCAATTCGCTAAATGTCAGACGTTGAGCAACCTGCTTACTTACTGCTAGTCTGCGAGCTCTCTGCTGGTGCAAGTGTCAGCCCGAACCAACGGGAGGGGAAGCCGATGCCGGTCGCACTCGGACCGCTCGAGGGTGTCCGTGTGGTGGACATGACCACGTCCTACGCGGGGCCCACGGCCGCGATGTACCTCGGTGACCTCGGTGCCACGGTCATCAAGGTCGAGCGCCCGGGGACGGGGGACGACGCGCGTGGCTGGGGGCCGCCCTTCGTGGCCGGGGAATCGGCCTGGTTCGCCTCCGCCAACCGCAACAAGCAGTCCGTCGTGCTCGACATCCGCGCGCCGGAGGGGCGCGACGTGCTGTTGCGGCTGGTCGACACCGCCGACGTGTTCCTGCACAACGTGAACCCGGCCAAGGCCGCCGCTCTCGGCATCGCCGGTGAGCAACTGCGCTCCCGCAACCCGCGCCTGGTCTACTGCGCGCTGTCGGGTTTCGGGCTGGACGGCCCGGACAGCAGCCTGCCGGGCTACGACCTGGTCGCGCAGGCCCGCTCCGGACTGATGTCGGTGACCGGGGAACAGGGACGCAGCCCGCAGCGCGTGTCGACCGCGTTGTCCGACGTGGTCACCGGGATGTGTGCGGCCATCGCGGTCAACGCCGCCCTGGTCCGGCAGCGGGTCAGCGGCGCGGGCGAGATCATCGACGTCTCCCTGCTCGACGCCGACCTCGCGCTCATGGCGCCGCGGATCGCCGCCTTCCACGCCGGTGAGCCCGAACCGGCACCCAGTGGCGGCACCGATTCGGTGCTCGCCGTCTACCAGCCCTTCGAGACCGCGGACCGCACGATGGTGGTCGCCGTCGGCAACGACCTGATGTGGCAGCGCCTCTGCGGCGCGCTCGACCTGGCGGAGCTGGCCGCCGATCCCGCGCTGGCCACCAACGCGGGCCGGCGCGAGCAGCGGGCTCGCGTCACCGAGGCGATCGCCGCCCGCCTCGCCACCCGGCCCGCGGCGGACTGGCTGCGGATCCTCGGCACCGCCCAGGTGCCCGCCGCGATCGTGCACACTCTGTCCGAAGTGGTCAAGGACCCGCAGGTGGTGGCCCGCGGCGCGGTGCTCCCGGTACCGGGCTCGGGCGACGAGCTGGTCACCGTTCGCAGCCCGTTCCGCCTGTCGTCGGTGGCGCCGCGCAACGAACGGTTCCCGGCGCTCGGCGAGCACACCCGCCAGGTCCTGCGCGGCCTGGGCTATCACGAGGAGGACATCGCGCGGATGAAACGCAAGGGCGTGGTTTCCGACGGCCCCGGTGACACCCGGACCGTCGAGGTCGGCGTGGCCGGTGAGGCGGCGGCGTCATGAGCGACCTGCTCGCGCAGCGCAGCGGCGCGGTGGTGACGCTCACCCTCCACCGCCCGGCGGCGCTGAACGCCCTCACCGGCGCGCTGCTGGCCGACCTGCGCCGGGCGGTGGAGGAGGCAGCCGACGACCGGACGGTCCGCGCGGTGGTGATCACCGGCAGCGGGGAGAAGGCGTTCAGCGCCGGAGCCGACCTGAACGAGATCTCGGTACTGGGATCGGATCTGGACAAGGCACGGGAGGTGATGGCGGCGGGGCAGGACGCGTTGCGCGCCATCGAGCGCGCCCCGGTTCCGGTCATCGCCGCCGTCAACGGGCTCGCGCTCGGCGGCGGGTTCGAGCTGGTCCTGGCCTCGACCTTCGCGGTGCTGTCCACCCGGGCGTCGCTGGGGCTGCCCGAGGCGGCCCTGGGCCTGATCCCCGGCTACGGCGGTACCCAGCGGCTCCCGCGCGCGGTCGGGCACCGGGTCGCCGCGCACCTGATGCTGACCGGGGCCCGGCTGTCCGCCGACCGCGCCTACGAACTGGGCGTGACGCCGGTGCCACCCGTGGCACCGGAGGAGCTCCTGCCCACCGCGACGTCGATCGCCGAGACGATCGCCGCGCGCGGCCCGCTCGCCGTGCGCGCCATCCTGCACGCCGCCGAGGCAGCCCGGGACGTGCCGCTGGAGGAGGGGCTGACCACCGAAACCGAGCTCGCGGCGCGGGCGATCGCGAGCCCGGAATCCACCGAGGGGGTGGCCGCGTTCACCGAGCGCAGGTCCCCCGTGTTCCCGGACCCGGAGGACTGAGGATGCCCGCCGAGCCACTCGACTTGGACATCGACCCCGACGCGTACCACCGCCTGCACGCGTCGCTGGACGAACCGGCGGCGGATGCGGCGCTGACCCCGCGCGAGCGGGAGGTCCGCGACCGCACCAGGGAGGTGGTGGCGGCGGAGGTCGCGCCGCGCGCGGCGATCCTGGACGCCACGCACGCCTTCGCCCACGAGGGCGTGCAGGCGCTGGCCCGGGCCGGCCTGTGCGGGCTGCTGTTCCCGGAACACCTCGGGGGCAGCGGCGACAGCACCGTCGCCTACGCGGTGGCGATGGAGGAGGTCACCGCCGGGTGCGCGGCGACCAGCCTGGTGTTCATGACCCAGACCCACGCCGCCTACCCCATCCTGCTCGCCGGCACGGACGACCTGCGGCAGCGGTACATCCCCGGGCTGCTCGACGCCTCGCGCTACGGCTCGCTCGCCATCACCGAACCGGACGCGGGCTCCGATGTCGCCTCGCTGAAGACGACCGCCACCGAAACCCCGGACGGCTGGTCGATCACCGGGCAGAAGACCTTCATCACCACCGGCGACAAGGCCGACGTGATCGTCTGTTTCGCCACCGTCGACCGCGCACTGGGCCGCCAGGGCGTGACCGCCTTCGTCATCGACGGTGATCGCCCGGGCCTGACCCGCGGTGCGCCGTTCACGAAGATGGGCATGCACGGTTCGAGCACTGCCGAGCTGTTCTTCGACCGCGTCCCGGTTCCGCGGGACAACGTGCTCGGCGAGGTGGGCGGCGGCTGGTCGGTGGTGATGAGCTCGGTCGTGAAGTCGCGCATCAGCGCGGCCGCGCAGGGCGTCGGCCTGGCCCGCGCCGCCTACGCGCGCACGCTCGCGGCGCTGACCCGGCTGCACGGTTCCCGGCTGCCGGACGAGTGCTCGTTCGAGCTCGCCGGGCTGCGGGGCCGCATCCTGCAAGGCCGGCTCCTGCTGCACGCCGTCGCCCGGCAGGTCGACGCGGACCCGCGGGTGTCCCCGGGCCAGATCGCGATCATGAAGCAGTCGTGCACGGACCTGGGGTTCCGCGCGGCGGTGGACGCCGCCCGCATCCTCGGCCCGTACGGCGACCTCGCCGCGGTGGGGGTCGAGCGCTGCCTGCGCGACGCCAAGGTCACCCAGATCTACGACGGCACCAACGAGATCCAGCGGCTGCTCATCGGCCGCGAAACCACCCGGGCGATGGAGGGTGTGGCGTGACCACAGGAAATTTGCAGGGCAAGGTCGCCATCGTGACCGGCGCGGGCCGCGGGCTGGGCCGGGCGATGGCGCAGGCACTGGCCGAAGCGGGGGCGGCGGTCACCGTCGCCGCGCGCACCCGGTCCGAACTGGACCGCTTCGTCGACGAGGTGAAGGCCTCCGGTGGTTCGGCGCTGGCCTGTCCCACCGACATCACCGACGAGTCCGCGGTGGAGCAGATGGTCACCGCGACGGTCGAGACGTTCGGACGGGTGGACATCCTCGTCAACAACTCCGGCATCGTGGCGACCTCCGCCCTGGTCGACCAGCCGGCGGCGGAGTGGGACCGGGTGATCGCGACCAACCTGCGCGGCACCTTCCTGGCGACCCGCGCCGTCGGCAGGCACCTGATCGCCCAGGGCTCGGGCAAGGTCGTCAACATCGCGTCCAACTTCGCCCTCCAGGGCATCGCGCGGCACGCGGCGTACTCGGCGTCCAAGGGCGCGATCATCGCCTTCACCCGCTCGATGGCCGTGGAATGGGCCCCGCACGGGATCCAGGTGAACGCGATCGCGCCCGGCTACTTCGCCACCGCGCTGAACGCCGATGTGCACGGGAACCCGGACATGCTGGCGCGCGTGGTGCGGGCGATCCCGGCGCGCCGGATGGGGGATCCGGATGAACTCAAGCCGTGGCTGCTGCTGCTGGCCGGCCCCGCTTCGGACTTCATGACCGGCGAGGTCGTCGTCATCGACGGCGGCCAGAGCATCCGCTGACACCCCGGGAGAACGAGTGAGCAACGAGAGCAAGACCGTCGCCGTCCTCGGCGCCGGCACCATGGGCTCGGGCATCGCGACCGTCATGGCGCGGGCCGGGCACCGCACGATCCTGTTCGACATCGACGAGGCCAACCTCCAGCGGGGTCTGGGTACCGTCCGCGGGTTCCTGGACAAGAGCGTCCAGCTCGGCAAGCTCGACGCCGGCGCCGCGCAGGCGGCCAAGGACGGCTTGTCCGGCACCACCGAGCTGACCGATCTGGCGCCGTGCGACGTCGTGGTCGAGGCCGTGTTCGAGGACCTGGCGCTGAAGAAGGACACCTTCGGCCGGCTCGACGACATCGTGTCCGACTCGACCCTGTTCCACACGAACACCTCGACGTTGTCGGTGACCGGCATCGCCAGCGGTTCCCGCCGTCCGGAGCGCGTGGTGGGCACCCACTACTGCAACCCGGCGCCGTTGATGAAGCTCGTCGAGGTCGCCGACGGCCGGCACACCGCGACCTGGGCGCACCGGGCGACCGTGGAGTTCCTCGCCTCGCTGGGCAAGACCAGCGTCGTGACCCAGGACCGGCCCGGGTTCATCGTCAACCGGTTCCTCATCCCGTGGGAGAACTCCTGCATCCGGGCACTGGAAGCGGGCTGGGCCACCAAGGAGGCCATCGACGCCGCCGTGCCGGGCGCGCTGGGGCACCCGATGGGCCCGTTCCGGCTGCTCGACATCGTCGGTCTGGACATCCACCAGCAGGTGTCCACCCGGCTGTACGAGCAGTTGCGCGACGACCGGTTCTTCCCGCCGCCGATGGTCGAGCGGATGGTCGCCGCGGGCGATCTGGGCCGCAAGACCGGCCGCGGGTTCTACGAGTACGACGACACCCGGTTGTTCGGGTCCTGAGGAGTACGGCATGAGTGAGTCCACAGCAGACTTCAAACGGGTCGGCCTGCTCGGCTCCGGCCCGGTGGCCACCGCGATCGCCGAGCTGGTGACCGCCTCCGGGCGCGAGGTGATCGGCACCGTCACCGATCTCGCCGACGCCGATCTCGCCCTGGAGCTCACCGCCGGGGACGCCGCGGGGACGAAGCAACTGCTCGCCGAGATCGCGGCCGTCGTCGGCGAGCAGACCCCGATCGTCACCGGCACCGGGACGCTGTCGGTCACCGACCTCGCGGCCGGCGTACCGAATCCGGAACGCGTCGCCGGGCTGCACTTCCTCGACGCGGTGTCCGGCACCGGCGTGGCCGAGGTCGTCCGCGCCCTGCGCACCGCCGACCCGCTGGTGCAGGCCCTGGTCGCGTTCGCCGGCTCGCTCGAGGGCGTGCAGCCCGTCGTGGTGGACGACCGGCCCGGGTTCCTGCTCAACGCGCTGTTCCTGCCCTACCTCAACGACGTCGTCCAGGAGTTCGACGACGGACTGGCGAGCGCGGAGGACATCGACGTCGCCCTGAAGCTCGGCCTGGGCTACCGCCGCGGTCCACTCGAGACACTCGACCGGATCGGGCTCGACGAGCACCTGCGCACCACCGAGGCCCTGTACGCGGCCACCCGGGACGGCCGGTACGCGCCACCACCGCTGCTGCGCCGGATGGTGGCCGCCGGGTTCCTCGGCGACAAGACCGGACAAGGCTTCCGCACCACGTCAGCGGCAACCGAGGAGGAGTGAGTTGACGATGAGCTATGACGACATCCTGGTCAGCACCGACGGCCCGGTGCTCACCATCACGATCAACCGGCCCGACAACGGCAACAAGTTCCGCCACCAAACCTGTCTGGAACTCTTCGACGCCCTCCAGCGGTTCCGCCTCGATCCGGCGCTGCGCGCCGCGATCCTCACCGGTGCCGGCGACAAGTTCTTCTGCATCGGCGGCGAGCACGACCCGGTGACCTCGCTCGACCAGTCGCAGGTGCTGCCCATCGTTGACGTCTACCAGGCGATCGACACCATCCCCAAGCCGGTCCTCGCCGCCGTCAACGGGTTCGCGGTCGGCGGCGGCAACGTCCTGCACAACGTCTGCGATCTGACGATCGCGGCCGAGAACGCGGTGTTCCGGCAGGTCGGCCCGCTGGTCGGCAGCTTCGACGCCGGCTACGGCTCGTGGTACCTGGAGGACACCATCGGCCGCAAGCGGGCCAAGGAGATGTGGTACCTCAACCGCAAGTACACCGCCGCGCAGGCGCTGGCGATGGGACTGGTCAACGAGGTCGTCCCGCTGGCGGACCTGCCGGCCCGGGCCGCCGAGGTCGCCCACGAGATCGCCAGCCGCAGCCCGCTCGCGATCGGCGGTCTCAAGGCCGCGTTCTCCGCGCGGCACAACGGGGTCTCCGGTCAGGCGCGGATGGCGCACGACCAGCAGCTGACGCTCTACCTGCAGACGCGGGAGGCGCACGAGGTCAGTGCCGCCTTCGCCGAGCGGCGCAGCCCCAAGTCCGAGAGCTTCTGGTCATGACCTGGCGCGGCCCCCTGCTCGACGAGGAGCAGCGAGATCTGGCGTCCCTGCTGGACGCGGTCGCCGCCGACCGGGCGGTCGCGCCGGCCGACGACGCCCCCGAGACGGTCGCCGCCCTGGTTCGCGAGCTCGCCGGCCTCGGTGTCTGGACGTTGGGCACGGCCGAGTCCGCGGGTGGCGCCGGTGCCGGGTGGACGACCACCGCGGTCGCGTTCGAGCGGCTCGGCCGGTCCTGGCCCGCCCTCGGCTGGGCCGCCGTGCAGGCGCATGCCGCGGTGGACGTGCTCGGCGCGGATCCCCGCTTCGCGGATCTGGTGGGCGCGATCCACGCCGGCGAGGCGGGCGTCGCCGTCGTCGACGGCGATGCCGCCCACGTCCGGCTCGCCTGGCAGGGCGAGAGCCTCTCCGGAGCCGTGGACCGGGTGGACGCTGCCGCGCGATCGCCGCACCTGCTGGTCCTGACCGGTGCGGACGAGGCGCTCCTGGTCCCGCCCGCCGCGACCAAGGCGGCCCCGCTGCGCCGCACCGGTCTCGGTGGCGCGCTCACCGTGGCGCTGGACGTGGCGGCCGGTGCCGGCGAGGTGCACCAGCTCACCGGCGTCGCCGCCGCGGCCGCTCGCCACCGGCTCCTCCTCGGCGCGGCGGCGGTCGCCACCGGCATCGCGGGTGCCGCCGCCGACGACGCGGCCGGCTACACCGCCGTCCGCCACCAGTTCGGCCGGGCGCTGCACGACATCCCGGTCGTGCGGATGTCGCTGTTCGAGCAGGCCGCCCGCACGGCGGCCGCGCTGGCCGCGGTCACGTCCGCCGTCCCGGACGAGCTGGCGGCGCTCGCGGTGGCCCGGGAGTGCTGCGACGCCGCCATCGAGGTGGCGGCCGCGGCCGTGCAGGCGCACGGCGGGTACGGCTACCTCGCGGAGTACCCGGTGGAACGGCGGCTCCGCGACGCGGTCTCCCTGCGGGCGGCTGCCGGCACCCACGGCACGGCGGCCCGCACCCCCACCGCTTCGAGAAGGGACGCGCGATGACGACACTCCCGGTCCGCCGGCCGCTGGCGGCGGCACTGGACGGGCAGTACTCACCGATCGACGACGACACCGCGGCACGCTGGCGCGCCGAGGGCTGGTGGGAGGACCGCTCCGTGCGGTCCCTGCTGACCGAGGCCGCGCAGGCCCATCCGGACCGGATCGCCCTGGTGGGCCGCCGCTCCGACGGCAGCCGGGTCACCCGCACCTACCGGGAGTTCGACGAGGGTGCCCACCACGTCGCGAGCGTGCTCGCCCACCTGGGCGTCGGCGTGGGCGACGCCGTGGTCGTGATGCTGCCGAACTGGGTGGAGTACCCGGAACTGGTCTTCGGCATCAACGAGGTCGGCGCGATCTACGCGGGCATCCCGGTGGCCTACGGGCCCCGGCAGGCGGAGGCGATCCTGCGCCGCAGCAAGGCCAAGGTGCTGGTGATCCCGCGCCGCTGGCGCAGCACCCACCACCTGGAGATGGCCCGCGCCCTGCGGGCCGGGCTGCCCGCGTTGCAGCACATCCTCGTGCTGGACGAGGACGGCTCGGACCTGGGCCCGGGGGAGTCGCGGTGGGCCGACCACGCCGGCGTGCCCACCCGGACGTTCCCGGACCCGGACCCGGACCGGATCTGCTACCTCGGCTTCACCTCCGGCACCACGGGTGAGCCCAAGGGTGCGATGCACAGCCACAACACGCTGATCTACTCCGCCCGGCAGCAGGCGAACCACATCGGGGCGAAGGTCTTCGGCGAGCCGATGGTGCAGCTGGTCGCCTCGCCGGCCGGCCACCACACCGGGTTCGAGTGGGGCATCCTGTTCACCACGCTGCTCGCCGGCACCGGTGTGCACGTCGACCGCTGGGACCCGGAGTGGGGCACGCGGATCATCCGCGAGGAGGGCGTGACCACCTTCTTCGGCGCGCCGACCTTCCTGCAGGACATGCTGCGCACGGATCTCGCCGGCGACCCGGCGTGCCCGCTGACCTGCCTGGTGATCGCCGGAGCCCCGGTTCCCCGCAACTTGCCGGCGCAGGCCGGTGCCGCGCTCGGCGCCTACGTCGCCCCCGCGTGGGGCATGACCGAGTGCAGCATCCTGACCTCCTGCACCCCGGCGGAGGGCGAGGCGATCCTGCGCACCGACGGGTCGGTGTTCGCCGGATCCGCGGTCCGGATCGTCGACGCGACCGGGGCCGAGGTCGGCGCGGGGGAGGTCGGGGATCTGGTCATGCGCGGCCCGGGGGTGGTGCACGGCTACTACGACCGGCCCGACGCCACCGACGAGGCGTACCTGCCGGGTCTGTGGTTCCGCACCGGGGACCGGGCGAGCGTGGACGAGCACGGGTGGCTGTCCCTGCGCGGCCGCAGCAAGGACGTCATCATCCGCGGTGGCGAGAACATCCCGGTGACGGATGTGGAGTCCCTCATCTTCGACCACCCGGATGTGCTCAACGTCGCCGTGGTCGGCCTGCCCGACGCGCGGCTGGGCGAGCGGATCTGCGCGGTGCTGGTGCTCCGCCCGGGAAGCCCGGAACCGACAGTGAGCACGCTGGGGGAGTACCTGCTGGGGAGGGGCCTGTCGAAGCACTACCTGCCCGAGCGGGTGGTGGTGCTCGACGAGCTGCCGATGACGCCCAGCGGGAAGATCCAGAAGTTCAAGCTCCGCGAAACGCTGGGCTGACGGGGACAACGGCGGTGGCGGGACCGGTCGGACCGGTCCCGCCACCGCCGTTTTCTAGTCCGCGCGCGGTTCGATCTCGGGTGCGCCGACGACCTCGGCCCACGCCTGCACACCGCCCTGGAAGGCGACGATGCCCGCCTCCGGCAGTGCGATCTCGATGGCCTCGAGGATTTCCTCCGGCGTGGCCCCCGCGGCCAGGGCCAGCTTGATGTGCGTGACGATCTGCGTGTGCGGGGCGCGCATGACCGTCAGGCTCAGGATGAACAGCAGCTCCTTGGTGCGCTTGTCCAGCCGCCGCTCGGTGAGGTAGGCCTGGGACACCATGCCGTCCATCGCCTTGAGCAGGTCCAGGTCCGCGCCGGCCAGGATCTTGTGCAGCCGGAACGCGTACCCCCGCCGCCGCGCGAGCTCGTCGATGTAGTCCTGTGCCTCGCTCACCGCGCGACCTCTCGCCCGGCCGCGAGCGCGCGGCTCACGCCACGGCTGAGGTCCAGCAGCTCCTGGGTCATCAGCGAGCGTGGCCCGCCGGCGACGTGCGGGGTCAGGATGACCCGTTCCGCATCGAGGAGCGGGTTGTCCACCGGGACGGGTTCGCTGCCGTAGACGTCGAGGGCGGCGAAGCGGAGTTCGCCGCGGCGCAGGGCCTGCGCCAGGGCGTGCTCGTCGATCAGCAGTCCCCGGGAGACGTTGACGAGCACCGCGTCGGCCCGCATCTTGCGGAGGAAGGCGGCGTCGACGACGTGCCGGTTGTCCGCCGTGCTCGGGATGTGCAGGCTCACCGCGTCGCTTACGGCGAGGAGGTCGTCGAGCGGCAAGTACTCCAGGCCGTCGACCGTCCGTTGTGGACGGCCGCGGAGCGAGGTCCACACCACCCGGGCGCCGGCGGCGCGCAGGCGCCGGGCGACGAGCAGCCCGACCTCGCCGAGTCCGATGATGCCGACGGTGCTCGCGGACAGCGTCCGTCCGAACGCGACACCGGGCCAGTTGTAGGCGGTGGATCCGGGCGCGGAGGAACCGGCCGCGACGGTCGACTCCCGGGTGGTCCGGTCCAGCCTGGGCAGCTCCCGCAGCGCCGCCATCACGAGCAGCACGGCGTGGTCGGCCGTCGCTTCGAGCGCCGGGCGGGGCACGAAGTCGAGCGTGATGCCGCGCTCGGCCGCGGCGGCGACGTCGATGGTGTCCTGCCGCTCGCCGAGCTTCTGGACGTGCCGCAGGTCCGGAAGCCGGTCGAGCAGCTGCCGGTCGACCCGGGTCCGGCGGACGACGAGCACGCGTGTGCCGGCATCGGGTGCGTAGCCGGTGTCCCCCTTGGCCGGCATGTCGATGGTGACGTCCGGGATGCGGCCTGCGGCGAAGAGCGCGTCCAGATCGACCACCTCGGGGGCGAAGAACGCCTCCAGGCTCCGGCGGGTCGCCTCGTCCGGTCCGCGCATTACGTCGGCGGCGGCCGCGAGCATGTGGTCCCACTCGGGGAAGCTCACGACGGTGGGGTTGACCATCCCATCTCCTGTCTAACCGATTGACTATTCGTCAATTGTCAGACATTAGCAGGGCGGGGTCAAGCGTCCGGAACGCCCGGCGCGCGGGGGAGTCCGGCTTCAGACCCCGGCCGGTGCCGGCCGGCCGGTTCCGCCGGACGGCTGGTCCGCGAGCGCAGCCCTAATGTGCTCCCGCAGGTAGGCGAGGTGTTCGCTGATGGCGGCTTCCGCGGCCTGCCGGTCCTGCGCCCCGATCGCCTGCACGATCCGCTGGTGCTGGGCCACGGTGTGGCGGCCGACCTCCGGCGAGAGGTCGAGGTAGCGCACCGGCTCCGACTCGTGGTGCAGCGCGTAGACCAGCGATGCGAGCACCCGGTTGCCCGACATCCGGGCGATGATGGTGTGGAAGCGCATGTCGAGCTCGGCGATCAGCGGGTCGTCCACCGAGCGCGTCTTCTGCTCGCGCACCACCTGGCGCAGCTCCTCCAGGTCCTCGGCGGACCGGTTCTCGGCGGCCAGCCCCGCGCACGGGACTTCGAGGTGCTGGCGCGCCAGGGACACCTCCTCGAAGCTGACGCTGCCGAGCCGCACCAGGTTCTGCATCGAGGCGCGCACGACCTCGCCGAGGGACTGGTGGTCCACCGGCTGGACGAAGCTGCCGCCGCCCGCGCCGGGCACGCGGCGGATCAGTCCCTGCATCTGCAGCGACGACAACGCCTCGCGGATGGTCGGGCGGCTGACGCCGAACTGCCGCGCGAGCTCGGCCTCCGACGGCAGGCGTTCGCCGGTGCCCAGCTTGCTGCTCAGGATCGCCTTCTTCAGCGCCTGCTCGACCTGTTCACGTGGGCGGAGGATTTTCTCCCCGAGCTCCATGTGTCCGATCCCCTTCCCGGGGTGCACGCATCCCCACCTGCAAATGTACGGCACTTGGCAAGTGAGCGAGAGTTTGCCCTGCGGTCTGCGACTTACCCAATTGGCAAATGTCAGGCAGAGTCCGGCGTGCACCCCGGGTCGGGCCGGCGCCGCGGGAGGTCGGGCGGCGAACGGTCAGGGTACCGGCACCGGCTGGGCCGCGTGACGGACCGACTCCAGGTACTCGATGGTCTCGCTCGTGCTGACCACCTCGGCGTACTTCATGTGCATGTCGAACAGGTTGACCTGGTGGGAGATCTGGCTCCGGTCGGCACAGCATTCGAACGGCACGACGACGTGGAAGTTGTACTGGAACGCGTCCAGGACGGTGGCACGCACGCAGCCGCTGGTCGTCATCCCGGTGACGATGACGGTGTCGCATCCCGCGTGGATCAGGTAGGACGCCAGTGGCGTGCCGAAGAACGCGCTCGGCTTGCCGCCCTTGTTGATGACGATCTCGTTGTTGAGCGGGGTGAGCTCCGGGGGCAGCGCATCGCCGGGCGGAGTGCCCTCGGGGAGCGGGACGGGCCGCGGGTTGAGCTTCCACCGGCCGCGCTCGGCCGGCCGGGGGCGGTGATCGGGTTCGGGGTAGGCCTTGGTGAAGAACACCGGGATGCCGGCTCGCCGCGACGCGGCGAGGAGTTCCGCGTTCGCCGCCAGGGCCGGCTGGCCGGTGGGCGAGAATCCGGTCGGGTAGGTGGAGTCGACGAACGCCTTCGTCATGTCCACCACCACGAGCGCGGGCGACGTACCCGCCGTGAGCGGCCGGTCTTCGGGCGCGAACTCGCGGCCGAAGGTCTCGAGATCCGCCGCCGGGATCACGCCGGACCACGGTTTGGGGTTCCCAGGTGTCGGCACAGGCCCTCCCTCAAGCTAATTGTCTGACATTCGAAGACTAGGAAGCAGACGGCCGGTTAGTCAACGGTGGATTCCGCGTCGAGGTCCCGCGCGACGTACTGGACCACCCGGGTGCAGTCGAGGTCCGCGTACCCGTCCTCGGCCGCCTGCTGCCACGCGGCGTGCGCGCGGGTGGCCACGGCGGGGTTTAGGCCCGCGTCCTGGGCCGCTTCCAGGAACAGGCTCAGGTCCTTGACCACCGAGGCGAAGCTGAACCCGAAGTCGAACCGGCCGGTCAGCACCTCCCGCGGGAACTTCTCCAGGGTGGCCGAGTTGCGGCCACTGCTGGCGTTGAAGACGTCGATCGCCTGCGCGAGGTCGACGCCCAGCCGGGTCAGCACGACCGCCGCTTCCGCGGTGGCCAGCAGGGCGGACAGGCCGAGCATGTTGTTCGCGCTCTTGACGGCCTGGGCCAGCCCGGGCTCGCGGCCGACGTCGAACAGGTGCTCGCCCAGCAGCTCGAGCACCGGACGTGCGGTGCGCACCGCCTCCGCCGGGCCGGACACGATGAAGGTCAGGGCGCCGCGTTCGGCGGCCACCACCCCGCCGCTGACCGGGGCGTCGACGAGCTGCACGCCGGTGCCGGCCAGTCGCTCGGCGCACTTCTTGCTGGTCACGATCCCCGAGGTGGAGGTGTTCACGATCGTGAGCCGCTCCGGGGTGCGCCCGGCGAGCAGCTCGGACACCGTGCCCTCGACCGCGGCCGGCCCGGGCAGGCTGAGGATCGCGAGCTCGCTGGCCTCGAACAGCGAGCCCGGATCGCGGTGCACGGTCACCGACGGCAGTCCGGTCAGCCGCTCGGCGGCGACGGGATCGCGGTCGTAGACCCCGATCTCGTGCTCGCCGTGCGCGGCCAGCCGCCGGATCATCGGCTGCGCCATCCGGCCGGCGCCCACGAAACCGACCCGCTCCGGGTAAATGTCGGACATTAAGTTCTCCTGTCGAAGTCAGGCGTTGTGAGCCAGGTTATATTGTTCTACACTCGCCGCCAACCTTGGCAGACAGAGAGGCGGCAGGATGACTACCGACACCGCGCACGGTCAAGCCACCGTGCCGATCCGGAGGATCGCGCTCGCGAGCTTCATCGGAACCTGCATCGAGTACTTCGACTTCTTCATCTTCAGCACCGCATCGGCGCTCGTCATCAACAAGTTGTTCTTCCCGGCGCTGGATCCGCTGGCCGGAACCCTCGCCGCGTTCGCCGCGTTCGGTGTCGCGTTCTTCATGCGCCCCTTCGGCGGGATGCTGTTCGGGCACTTCGGCGACCGGATCGGCCGCAAGCGGATGCTGGTGCTCAGCCTCCTGATCATGGGCGTCGGCACCGCGTCCGTGGGGCTGCTGCCGACCTACGCGCAGATCGGCGTGTGGGCGCCGATCCTGCTCGTCGTCAGCCGCATGCTGCAAGGTCTCGCCGTCGGCGGGGAGTGGAGCGGCGCGGTCCTCCTCGCGGCCGAGCACGCACCCCCGTCCCGGCGCGCGTTCTTCAGCAGCTGGCCGCAGGTCGGGATCCCGGCCGGACTGGTCATGTCCTCCGCGGTCTTCTACTTCGTGGGCCTGATGCCCAAGGACGCGATGATGAGCTGGGGATGGCGGCTGCCGTTCCTCGCCAGCGCGGTCCTGGTCGGGATCGGTCTCTACGTGCGCCTGCGGATCGACGAATCGCCGGCCTTCCGGGAGGTGCGGGAGCGCGGCGAGGTTGCCAAGTTCCCCGCGCTCGAGCTCGTGCGCACCGCCAAGAAGTCGGTCGTCATCGCGCTGCTGGCGCACGCCGGGAACAGTGTCGTGTTCTACATGGCCTCGGTGTTCGGCCTGAAGTACGCCGCGGAACGGGGGACCGGCAGCAGTGGCATGCTGCTCGCCCTGATCGTGGCGGCCGCACTGCAGGTCGTGACGATCCCGTTGTCGGCGGTCCTGGCCGACCGGTACGGCCGTCGCCCGGTGATGGCCGTGGGTGCCGTCCTGACGGTCATCCTGGCCTTCCCGGTCTTCTGGCTGCTGGGCGCCGGGCACTTCCTGCCCAGTCTGGTGGCGCTGGTGCTGGCGATCTCTGTGCTGCACGCGCTGCTGTACGGCCCGGAAGCGAGCTTCCTGCTCGAACTGTTCGAAACGCGGCTCCGCTACACCGGTTCCGCGGTCGGTTACCAGATCGGCAGCATGCTTTTCAGTGGTCCGACTCCGTTCATTGCGGCGGCCCTGTTCGCCTGGGCGCAGTCGATCTGGCCGCTGGCGGCTTACATGATCCTTTCCGGGGTGCTCACCGTGATCGGAGTGGCGATGGCGAAGGAGACCCGGGCGATCGAATTCGTATCGGCCCGCTCCGGTGAGGCGCTCGACAAGGTCGAGTAGCAGCGCTGTCACCGAGGGCAAAAACCGTGTCCGAGCTGCGCGAACACGGTGCAGGTAGATCGCCCTCGGCACCCCTAAACTGTGGGTTCAGTCACCGTTTGGTGATATCTCCGTTGCTCGTTCGTAATCTGGCTGAGGCCTCGTGGTGACCCCGAGAAATCCCCCGTTCTCCTCACCCGTGGCCCCCGCCGGCCTGGCCCCCGACAGGGCCGGCGCGGACGAACGTCCGAGCAAGGAGACCTCCCGTTCATGGGAAGCCATAATTCGAAAACCCGTTTTCCCCGCCCAATGGTCCTGTTTTCCCCGGACAGGAACCGTCCCCGACACGCAGCAAAACCGAAGAACTCCGGTCGCCTCGCCGCGCGCACGTCCGTTTCCGCGGGCCTGCTCGTGATGTCGGTGGCCGGATCCGCGAGTCCGCTCGCGATGGCGAGCACCGGCGGCGATCCCGCGCCGCCGGTGCCCGCCGCCGAGACCGCCCCGGTCGCCGACGCCGCACATGTCGCTCCGGTCCTCGGGCCGCCGTCGACCTGGGTCGTGAGCACCCCGGCGTCCGTCCTGGACATCCCGGCCCGCCCCGCGCACCCGGAGCCGGCCGCCGCGGAAACCCCCGCCGCGGCACCGGCTCCGCCGCCCCCGCCGCCGCACCCGCCGGAGGTGTTCGACACCAGCGGCGACCAGCTCGCCGACTGGGTCAACGAGGCCCTGCGCGTCATGAAATCGCAGGACATGCCGGTGGGTGCCGGTGATGTGCGGGCCATCCGCACGATCATCGAGAAGGAGTCGGGCGGCGACCCGCAGGCGGTGAACCGGTGGGACAGCAACTGGATCGCCGGCCACCCGTCCAAGGGCCTGATGCAGTGCATCGACTCGACGTTCAACTCGTACAAGCTGCCCGGCCACGACGACATCTTCGACCCGGTGGACAACATCATCGCCGGGGTGCGCTACACCTTCGACCGCTACGGCGGTTTCGCCGGTCACCCCGGGCTGAAGAGCATGTCCCAGGGCAGCGGTTACCGCGGCTACTGACGTACCACGGGCGTCCGTCCGATCCGGACGGACGCCCGTGGCCGCTGTGGACGGTCCCGCGGACCGGAACCCGCCGCACCTCAGTCCTGCAGTGCCTTCCTCAGCACCGACACCGCCTGGTTGATCGCGGCGTCGGCGGCCGGGGTCTCGCGTAGCGCGTTGAGCATCACGAAGTCGTGGATGACACCCTGGTAGCGCACGGCGGTGACCGGGACGCCGGCCCGGCGCAGCTTGTTCGCGTACGCCTCGCCCTCGTCGCGGAGCACGTCGGCCTCCGCGGTGATCACCAGCGCGGGGGGCAGCCCGGCCAGCTCGTCCAGGCTCGCGCGCAGCGGTGAGGCGGTGATCTGCGCGCGCTGCGCGGCATCGGTGGTGTACTGGTCCCAGAACCACTTCATGCCCTCCAGCGCCAGGAAGTAGCCGGTGGCGAACTCCCGGTACGAGGCGGTGTCGAAGCTCGCGTCGGTGACCGGGTAGAACAGGACCTGCTGGCGGAAGGTGACGTCGCCGCGCTGCTTGGCCAGGATCGTCACGGCGGCGGTCATGTTCCCGCCGACCGAGTCGCCGGCGATCGCCACGCGGTTCGCATCGAGTCCGTGCTCCGCGCCCTCGGCGACGATCCACTGCGCCGCGGCGTAGTTCTGCTCCAGCGCGACCGGATAACGCGCCTCGGGTGAGCGGTCGTATTCGGGAAAGACGACGGCCGCACCGGTACCGGCGGCGATCTCCCGGATGAGCCGGTCGTGGGTGTGGCTGTTGCCGAACACCCAGCCCGCGCCGTGGATGTAGAGCACGACCGGCAGGGTGCCGGTGGCGCCGGCGGGACGCACGATGCGCAGCCGCACCTGGCCGGTCGGCCCGCCGTCGATGGTGCGGTCCTCGATGTCGGCGTCCGGCTTGGCGATCTCCCCGGACTGAACCTCGTCGACGGCCCTGCGGCCTTCCTCGGGCGGGAGCTGGAACAGGTACGGCGGCTTGTCGGTCGCCTCGGCGAACGCCTGGGCCGCGGGTTCGAGGGCGAGGTTGTGCGGGTTGGCGGTCATGACGGTCTCCTGACTGTGCGGGCCGGCGGTCCGACCATTCGGTTGCATCAAACCAGATTGTGCACAACTTAATTGCCCGATATGGTATGTGTCACTCTTGAATGGCGGGCGACCTGGTTCTGGGGGAAGATCGAGTGCTGGTACTCCGGGTGGGAAGGAGGAGGCATGGCCGAGGACGCACCACGACTCGACGATCAGGTCTGCTTCGCGTTGTACGCCGCCTCGCGCGCGGTGACCTCGCTGTATCGTCCCCTGCTCGACGAGCTGGGGCTCACCTATCCGCAGTACCTGGTGATGCTGGCGCTGTGGGAGCACGGCGAACTCTCGGTCAAGGAGCTCGGCCGGGCGCTGTCGCTGGACTCCGGCACGCTGTCGCCGCTGCTCAAGCGTCTGGAGAAGCTCGAGCTGGTGCGCCGTGAACGGCGTGCCGACGACGAGCGGTCGGTGTGCATCCGGCTCACCGGCAAGGGGGACGAGCTGCGGTCGAGGGCGGCGCCGCTGCCCGGGGTGGTCGGCACGGCGATGGACCTGCCGGCAGCCGGGCTGGAAGACCTGCGCGCGACGCTGCGCGGGCTGACCGACTCGGTGAACGCCTACCGCGAGTCCCGGACGGACGTATAACGACCTATACGGCGCGGCCCGGACGCGTGCGATCCGGCGGGCGGGACCCCTACCCTGCAAGGGAACGGCCCCGACCGGAAGGATCTGCTGTGCTCGATCTCCTGGTGCGCAACGTCCGTGCGCTGACCGTGTCCGACGAACGTCCCCGGGCGCACGCCGTCGGCGTGCTGCACGGGCGGATCGTCGGCCTCGACGAGGAGGTCGAGGGGCTGGCCGCCCGGACCGTGATCGACGGCGGCGGCGCGGTGCTCACGCCGGGGTTCGCCGACGCGCACAACCACATGGTCTGGTACGGCTTGTCGCTGGCGGAGATCGACCTGTCGGTGTGCCGCACCCTGGACGAGCTCTACGACACCGTCGCCGCGCGCGCCGCGCAGCTGCCCGCCGACGCCTGGGTGATCGGCTCGAAGTACGACGACTTCGTGCTCGGCGGCCACCCCGACCGCACCGCGCTGGACCGCGCCGGCGGCGGCCGTCCGGTGTGGCTCAAGCACCGCTCGGCGCACATGTGCACGGTCAGCTCCGCGATCCTCAAGCAAGCCGGGGTGCTCGACGCCGCGGTGCGCGTGCCCGAGGGCGGGGTGGTCGCCCGCGACGACGACGGGGCGCCGACCGGGCTGCTCGCCGAGCAGGCGCAGCAGCTGGTGGACGCGCTGGTGAAGCCCTACCCGGTGGAGGAGCTGGCGGCCGCGATCGAACGGGCCGCGAAGGTGTACGTCACCGAGGGCCTGACCTCGGTGACCGAGGCCGGGATCGGTGGCGGCTGGATCGGCCACAGCCCGGCCGAGGCGTCGGCGTACCAGCTCGCGCGTGCCCGTGGTGCCCTGCCGGTGCGGGTCGAGCTGATGCCGGCCAGTGAGGTGCTGCATCCCCTGGGCGGCAACCCCGCCGACACCGGGTCGATCGGCGTGGACCTGGGTCTGCGCAGCGGGTTCGGTGACGAGTTCCTCCGGCTCGGCCCGATGAAGATCTTCACCGACGGCGCGTTGAGCAGCCGGACCGCCGCCCTGACCGAGCCGTTCTGCTCGCACGGCGGCCTGGGTGTGCTGCAGGACGACCCGAAGGTGCTGCGGGACACCATCGTCGCCGCTCACCGCAGCGGCTGGCGGGTCGCCGCGCACGCGATCGGCGACCGGGCCATCGACCTGACGCTGGACGCGTTCGAGGAGGCCCAGCGGGTGCTCCCGCGCCCGGACGTGCGGCACCGCATCGAGCACGCCGCCATGGTGCGGCCCGATCAGCTGCCGCGGCTGGTGGCGCTGGGCGTGGTGCCGGTGCCGCAGGCGCGGTTCCTGTACGAGATCGGCGACACCATGGCCGAGGCGCTCGGCGAGTCGCGGGTGCCGTGGTTGTACCGCCAGAAGTCGCTGGTGGCGGCCGGATTGCGGGTGCCGGGCAGTTCCGACCGGCCGTGCGTCGGGGTCGGCGCCCCGCTGGCGGGGCTGCGCTCGATGGTGGAGCGCACGACCAGCGCGGGCGTGGTCCTCAGCCCGGACGAGCGCGTCGACGGGGCGGAGGCGCTGCGCGCCTTCACCGCGCACCCGGCGTGGGCGTCGCACCAGGAGAACGAGCGGGGCCGGCTTGCCCCCGGGTTGTGGGCGGACATGGTGCTGCTCGACGACGACCCGACCACCGTGCCGAGCGCGCGGATCAGCGAGATCGGTGTCCTGGCCACGTTCGTCGGCGGCCGGTGCGTGCACGGTGCCGGCAACGTGCGGGCCGACGGCCCGGTACCGGCCTGATTCATCCGGTCAGCGCGGCGAGCAGCAGTCCGCTGCGCGGTTTCGGGGTGAAGTAGGTGCTCTTGCGCGGCAGGCGGCGGCCCTGCGCGTGCGCGGTGAGCACTTCGGACAGTGGCACGGGCGCCAGCCGCAGGACGGCGTCCGTGCCCGGCCCGGGCGGGTGACCTTCGGGCAGCGCGTGCACGTGCGGGCCTTCCGGGTCGAGCCCGAGTGCCTTGGCGAGTAACAGGTTCTCCACCGCGGTGTGGTCGGGCTCGCCCGGCGGCAGCTCGACCAGCAGTGTGCCGCCGTGGCCCGTCACGACCGTGCTGCCCGGGACCGGGGTGTCCACACCGGACGTTTCCCGGACGGTCAGGCCGGCCCTCCGCCAGGCCCGCGCCAGCGCGGCCGCGGTCAGCCCGGTACCGCTGATCGTGCGGTGGATCGCGCCGATCCGCAGGTCCGGCCCGGCGGTCACCAGCGCCAGCAGGGGAGTGCCCGCCTCGGCCGCCGCCGCGACGCGGTGGTTGCCGTCGGCGACGAGCAGGGGAGCGGCGCGCACGGCGGCGAGCAGCCGGTCCTGCTCCGCACCGGGACCGGTCAGCCACAGCCGGTGCGCGCGGCCGCCGCCGGTCACCTCCACCGCGGGCGCGCCGCGCGCCGCGCCCAGGGCCGCCGCGGTGAGCTCGTCGCCGGACACCGGCACCAGCATGGCCGCGCTCGTGGCGCAGCCGAGCGCCCGCAGCGCGGCCGCCCGCTCCGCGACCACACCGGTGTAGACCTCTTCGCTGTGCCGGATCCGGGCGCCGACCGCGGACGGGTCGACCAGGCACAGCACTCCCGCCGCGGTCCCGTCCGGCCCGCTGATCCGGTACGGCGCGACGACGTCCCGCACCGGCCGGTAGTCCCGGGTCCGCAACCGGTCCAGCATCGCCCGTGCGGCCGGCAGGGACTCTTCCAGCGACCGGCCGCCCGGCAGCCGGTGCGGGTGCTGCACCGCCAGCAGCGAGTCGCCGGGGTCGGCCGCCAGCGCCGCCGCGATCTCCACCGGGTCGGCGAACTCGTCCACGTCCGGCCCCCCGGCCGGCGCGTCGAGGACCCATCCGGTGCCGATCGGGCGTGCCCAGTCCGTCATGCCCCGATCCTGCCGGACGGGGTTCAGCACGCCGCCGGCAGTTCCTCCGTGCCGGTCCCGGTGCGTGCCCAGCGGGCCAGCCGCGGCGCCGCCGCCACGTAGAAGTCCGGGTCCAGCCCCATCCCGGTGTGCGAGCTGCGCACCTCCACGCATTCGGCGTACGGGTCCAGGCACAGCTGCCACGGTGCGATCGCGTCGGCGCGCGAATACACCGCCAGCGCGGGCACCTCCGGCGGCAGGGGCGCGGCGAGGGCCTTGATGTTCTCGTCGTAGCAGGCACCGGTGAAGCAGTCGGTGTTCATCAGCCCGGGAATGCCCAAAGTGGACAGCCGGGCGAGGAGACGGGCCACCCGCACCACCTTCGGGTGCGCGCCCAGCGGGTCGAGCACCGGGCTGCCGAGCATCACCAGGCCGCGCACCAGATCCGGGCGGCGGATCGCGGCCAGCCGCGCCAGCCACCCGCCGCGGCTCTGCCCGAGGAGGACGACGCGGCGACCGGTGTCCGTGGCGTGCCGTTCCAGCCGTGCGACGAGCCGGTCGACCAGTTCGGTGGTGCAGCCGACGTTGAACCCGATCCGCGCCCCGGCCGGGCGGTAGCCGCGCGCTTTCAGCCAGGCCCCGGCCAGCGTCATGCTGCGGTCGCCGAAGCCGAAACCCGGCACCAGCAGTACACCGAGCCCGGCGCCCTCCCGCGGATCGTCCGGCCGCCAGATCGGGTGCCGCATCAGCCGCGGGATGTCGAGCATCGCCAGCAGCAGGTGTTCGCGTGTCGCCATGCGGATGGTGTCGCCCGCTGCGCGCGCGGGCTGGAGCAGCGTGATCATGTGCGGCCTCCTCGCGAGCTGAAGAGACCCTTGATCTACCCCGGAATTCCGCTGTTGACACCTCGAACCGCGCCGACGGTCGACATCGGACGCGAAGTCAGCGGCGCGGCCCGCTCCGCAGGTACCGCGCGGGAGTGGTACCGGTCCAGCGGCGGAACGCGAAGATGAAGCTGGACGCCTCCGCGTATCCCAGCCGCAGGGCCACGTCTTCCACCGACAGCGCGCCGGTGGCGAGCATTTCCTCGGCCAGGGTCTGGCGGACCTCGTCGAGCAGTGCGCGGAAACTGGTGCCGGCGTCCTCCAGGCGCCGCCGCAGGGTGCGGGTGCTGATGTTGAGCTCGCGCGCCACCTCGTCCATGGCCAGCGTGCCACCGACGCGGATCAGCTTGTCCCGCACCTGCTGCCCGATGCCGGAACGGGCGCGGCGGCGGCCGACGAGCTCGCGGCACTGCGCCTCGCACAGGGCGACCGTGTGCTCGCTGGCCTGCGGCAGCGGCTGCCCGAGGGCGGCGGGATCGAGCGTGACGAGGTGCGCCGCTGCGTCGAAGCCCGGGTGGATACCGAAGACCTCCGCGTACCGCGCGGGATCCGGTGGCCCGGGGAAGGGGAAGTCCACGCGACGCAGGTGCAGACCACTCGGCAGCAGGTCGTGCAGGACGGTGTGGATCGCACTGGCGTCGCGTTCCAGCAGGAACCGGCGCACGTCGTGCGGCAGGCCGTCGTCGCGCAGCCCGAACCGCAGCTCGTCCTCGGCCAGCTCGACGACCGGCAGGCAGAAGATGAAGCTGAGGTCGAGGTAGCGCAACGCGAAACCGATCGCGTCACGCAGGGTCGGGCTGCTGATGCAGGCGAACCCGAACACGCCGAAGGTCGCGACCCGGTAGCGCACGCCGGCGTCCAGCCCCAGGCCCGGTGGGTCACCGAGCGCCCGCACGAGGTTGCGCGCCACGGCCAGCTCCTGGCGCGCCTCGACCTGCGCCGCCGGGTCGTCCAGCCGGGCCGGGGACAGCCCGGTCCCGCGCAGCAGGGCCTCGCGGGACACTCCGCGCTCGGCGCCGAACCGCACGAGCAACGCCACGCTCGCGACACCCCGGGGGAAGTCCCAGTCGCGCACGGCGACGGGTAGCAGCTGAGCCATGGCCGGAAGTATGCACCGGGGGTGTCCGGAACTCTCGATTTCCTGGCCGCTGGTCTCTGGGATTCCGCCTCACCAGCACCCTACTGTGGAGTAGCACGACCGGCACCGAGGAGCAGCATGGTATCGACCACCACCGGCCGACGGCCGTCCGTCCTGATCATCGGTGCCGGTTTCGGCGGCCTCGCTGTCGCGACCGAACTGGTCCGTGCCGGGTTCGCGGATTTCACGATCCTGGAGCGGGCGGAGGAGATCGGCGGCGTGTGGCGGGCCAACACCTATCCCGGCGCGGGCTGCGACATCCCGTCGCCGCTGTACTCGTTCTCGCACCGGCCGAACCCGGACTGGCCCCGGCGGTTCTCCCTCCAGCCCGCGATCAAGCGCTACCTGGAGGACGTGGCCCGCGAGTACGGCGTGACCGACCGGATCCGCTTCGGCACCGGCGTCGCCTCCGCCGAGTTCGACGAGGGCACCCGGCGGTGGCGCGTGCGCACCGAGGCGGGCGAGGTGATCGAGGCCGACGTGCTGGTCCCGGCCGTGGGCCAGCTGTCCCGCCCGGCGCTGCCCGAAATCGCCGGCCGCGACTCCTTCCGCGGCCCGGCCTTCCACTCGGCGAACTGGGACCACGACTGCGAAACGGCGGGCAAGCGCATCGCGGTGATCGGCACCGGTGCCAGCGCGATCCAGTTCGTGCCGCACCTGCAGCGGGTCGCGAAGCAGGTGACGGTGTTCCAGCGGTCCGCGCCCTGGGTGGTGCCCAAGAACGACGTGGCCTACACGCGGTGGCAGCGCCGGCTGTTCCGCCGCCTGCCGGTGACCCAGAAGGTCGAGCGGTTGCGCATCTGGCTGGTGTGCGAGCTGCTGTCGCTCGGGCTCGTCGACGTGCCGCTCGTGCGGTGGTTCCTCGGCCGGCTCGGCACCCGGCACCTGGCCCGGCAGGTACCGGACCTGCAGCTGCGGGCCACACTCACGCCGGACTACCCGCCCGGCTGCAAGCGGGCGCTGTTCTCCAACGACTACTACCCGGCCCTGACCCGGCCGAACGTGACCGTGGCGACCGAGAAGATCGTGGAGATCCTCCCCACGGGCGTGCGCACCGCCGACGGCGTGGTGCACGAGGCAGACGTGCTGGTCTACGGCACCGGGTTCCACGCGACCGACTTCCTGGTCCCGATGACGGTCCGCGGGCGCGGCGGTGTCGAGCTGGCGAAGCGGTGGCGGGACGGCGCGTGGGCCTACCTCGGCATGACGGTCCCGGGTTTCCCCAACCTGTTTCTCGTCTACGGCCCGAACACCAACCTCGGCGGCAATTCGATCGTGTTCATGCTCGAGTCGCAGGCCCGCTACATCGTCCAGGCGGTCCGGGCGCTGGCGGGCCGGCCGGGGACCGCGCTCGACGTCAAGCCGGAGGTGGCCGCCCGGTTCGACACCGCGCTGCAGCGGCGGCTGGCCCGCTCGGTGTGGACCCGCTGCGCCAGCTGGTACCGCACCGGGACCGGCCGGATCGTCAACAATTGGCCGGGCACGGTCACGCGGTACCGGCGGCGCACGCGGACCCTCGACCTGCGCGACTACCGGGCGCTGACGGGGGAGGAGGCGGCATGACCGGCGAGCCGGACTACGACGTGGTGGTGATCGGCTCGGGGTTCGGGGGCAGCGTCAGCGCGCTGCGCCTGACCGAGAAGGGCTACCGGGTGGGGGTGCTGGAGGCGGGCCGGCGGTTCGCCGACCACGAGTTCGCCAAGACGTCCTGGCGGCTGCGCCGGTACCTGTGGGCTCCGGCGCTGGGCTGCTTCGGCATCCAGCGGCTGACGTTGCTGCGCGACACCTTCATCCTGAGCGGTGCCGGGGTCGGCGGCGGCTCACTGGTCTACGCCAACACCCTCTACGAGCCGCCGGCGGCGTTCTACGCGGACCGCCAGTGGGCGCACATCACCGACTGGCGCGCGGAGCTGGCGCCCTACTACGACCAGGCCAGGCGGATGCTCGGCGTCACCGCCTACCCCGGCACCACGCGGGCCGACCGGGTGCTGCGCGAGGTGGCCGGGGACATGGGCATCGCGCACACGGTGCGGCCCGCCCCGGTCGGGGTGCTGTTCGCCACCGGCGGCCGGCGGCCCGGCCAGGAGGTGCCGGACCCGTTCTTCGGCGGCGCCGGTCCCGTGCGGCGGACGTGCACGCACTGCGGCCAGTGCATGACCGGCTGCCGGCACGGCGCGAAGAACACCCTGGTCAAGAACTACCTGCACCTCGCCGAGCTGGCCGGGGCTCGCGTGCACCCGCTGACCACGGTGGTGGACGTCCGCCCGCGGCCCGGCGGCGGGTACGAGGTCGGCACGGTCCGCACCGGGGCGCGCCGGCACCGCCGGACGTTCACCTGCGAGCAGGTGGTGTTCGCCGCGTCCGCGCTGGGCACGCAGCGGCTGCTGCACCGGCTGCGCGACCGGGGCGCACTGCCGGAGCTGTCGCCCCGGCTGGGGCACCTGTCGCGCACGAACTCGGAGGCGATCCTCGCGGTGCGGTCGCGGGACCGGCACGCCGACTACACCGACGGCGTGGCGATCACCTCGTCGATGCACCCCGACGACGTCACCCACATCGAACCCGTGCGCTACGGCAAGGGCAGCAACCTGATGAGCCTGCTCGCCACCGTGCTCGTCGACGGCACCGGCGGCACCGGGGGGCAGCGGCGGTGGGTGCGGGGCCTGCGGGAACTGGCCCGGCACTGGCGCGAGCTGCCGCGCCTGCACAACCCGCGCCGGTGGTCGGAGCAGATGGTCGGCCTGCTGGTGATGCAGAGCGTGGACAACTCCGTCACCACCTACACCCGGCGGGGGCTCTTCGGCCGCCGGATGACCACCCGGCAGGGCGACGGCGCGCCGAACCCGGCGTGGATCCCGCACGGCCACGAGGTGGCCCGCCGCGTGGCGGAGAAGATCGACGGCGTGCCCCAGGGCGCCTGGACCGACTTCGCGAACATCCCGCTCACCGGGCACTTCATCGGTGGCTGCCCGATCGGGGACTCGCCGCGGACCGGTGTGGTGGACCCCTACCAGCGCCTCTACGGCCATCCCGGCCTGCACGTGGTGGACGGCTCGGCGATCACGGCGAACCTCGGCGTGAACCCGTCGCTGACGATCACCGCCCAGGCCGAGCGCGCGCTCGCGCTGTGGCCCAACAAGGGCGAGGCCGACCGGCGTCCGCCGCTGGGGGAGCCCTACGTCCGGCTGGCCCCGGTCGCCCCGCGCACCCCTGTCGTCCCGGCGGCCGCGCCCGGTGCGTTGCGCCTGCCCGTCACCCCGATCTGAGGTCCTGATGGCTGAACCGGCCGGATACCCGCCCGAACCCTGGCACCTGCGCGGCCGGATGCACGGCTCCCTCTGGTGCGTCCCCGCCGCCGAACTGCCCACGCTGCCGCCCGGGGTGCGCCCGCTGACCGTCGCGGGGCGCGCGTTCGTGATCGCCGCGTGGGTCGACTACCAGCCACCCGGGGTGCTGTCCTACCGCGAGCTGATGGTCACCGTGGCGGTGCGTGACCTGCCGTCGGTGACGATTCCGCACATCTGGGTGGACAGCCCGGTGTCCCTGGCCGGCGGCCGGGCCCTGTGGCACATCCCGAAGGAGCTCGCCGAGTTCACGCTGGCCGACGAGCCGGAGTTCACCGCAACGGCCCACGCGGACGGGAGCCTGCTGGCGGGCGCGGAGTTCACGCGCCTCCGCACGGTGCCCGTCCGGCTTCCCCTGGCGTTCTCCGTGCTGCAACGCGGTCCCCGGCGCAGCCGGGTCCGGGTGACCGCCCGGCTGGGGGTGGCGCGTGCGGCGTGGCGGGTCGGTGCGGGCGGTCCACTGGCGTTCCTGGCCGGGCGCCGGCCGGTGATCAGCCTGGTCGCCCGCGACTTCCGGATGCGCTTCGGCGGCACCTGAGACCCGGGTGATCCGCCGGCACTTCACACGGGCGGGTTAAATTCATGATCGAATTCGCTGACGGTACGTGCGCACTGTGGTACCGCATCAGGCGCGTTTAGCCGCAGCACATCGCGCGTTTTACGCACGGTGATGACCGTGGGTGAAGCACCCCCCTGCGCAAACTACCGGATCATCGCAGCGCACGACACGTGTGGGTGGGAAAGGGCCGGCCCGCACGGAATGAAACGTCGTTCGTCCGGGTGATTGCGTGGTGCGCTCGAATCCTCGCCGGGTGGCGCCGACCGGCTGCTAGCGTCTGCCGTGCTCGTGACGGGACTCCCGTCGCGGCAGAACTGTAAGCGAGTCGATGGGAATCACAAGGTGCTCAAGAAGTCTGCAATTGTGGCGGCCGTCGCGGCCGGTTTCGTGATGATCGGTTCCCCGGCCTTCGCGGCCCAGGGCGCGTGGGACGAGGGCGGCGACACCGGCCAGGTCGGCCTGGTCAACGTCGACGACGTCCTCAACGACAACAACGTCGGCGCCTGCCACAACAACGTCAACGTCCTCGGCGTCCAGGTGGCCGACGCTCTCAACGGCGTGGGCCTGGACATCCCGGTCCTGACCGGTGCGGCCCAGCAGGAGGCCGGCTCCGCGCCGAACGTCTGCGTCGCCGAGGTCGAGGACTGATCCGGCCGCACGCCGGGCCGGCCCGGTCCGGCTGATCAGGGGCGCGGGCGGGAACCACTGGTACTGATTCCCGCCCGCGCCCACTTTGGCCGAGTGACAACAAGGCACACCCGCATCCGAATGGGATGCGGGTGTTTTGCCGTGCGCGGGTAATTCCGCCCGTGGCGCCGGGCCGGCTGTGCCGATTGCCGGGGGACCGCTGGGATTCCGCGATACGGACGGGAATGACACGCCGGTACGTCACACCTCCGGGCTAATTGCTGACGCCCGTCCCTTCACGGCAGGTATCTGCTGTTCTACCTGATCGGTGGGTTTAGCGGCGGGCGGCCGCACCCGTCCGGGGCAGGATCACCGACAGTGAAAACCCGGGGGTAGGAATGGAGTGGATAACCGCAGCACACCGCGTATGTGGGTACCGAACGCCGGGTGAGGTGCTGGTGAAACGTCGATCGACCGGGTGATGCCGGAACACGTACCGATTTGCTTTCGACGGGCCCCTGCTGCTGATAATGTCTGCCGTGCTCGGGACGGAAGTCACGTCACGGCGAAACTGTAGTCGAGTCGATGGGGAATAAAAGGTGCTCAAGAAGTCCGTAATTGTCGCCGCTGCTGCGGCCGGTTTCATGATGATCGGTTCCCCGGCCTTCGCCACCCAGGGCGGCGGATGGGGTCACCACCACGGCGGCGGCGACACCGGTCAGATCGGTCTGATCAACGTCGACGACGTCCTCAACGACAACAACGTCGGCGTCTGCCACAACAACGTCAACGTCCTGGGCATCCAGGTGGCCGACGCGCTCAACGGCGTGGGCCTGAACATCCCGATCCTGACCGGTGCGGCCCAGCAGGAGGCCGGCTCCGCGTCGGAGGTCTGCGTCGCCGAGGTCGAGCACTGAGGCCGGATTCCGGAGGGGGTTCCGCGCCGGAACGATTCTGATCCGGCCGAGAGTCCCGTCGGTCCGACTGCACTCCGGATGGACCGGGACGGTTTTCTGGGTGAGAGCCGGCCGGATCGGAAAAGGCGGGTACGGACGGGAACTACTGGTACTAGTTCCCGTCCGTACCCGGTGTTCTTCGGGTAGTACGACGACAAGCACCCGTATTCGCATCGCGAATGCGGGTGTTTGCCGTGTCCGCGATTCTAGCGGTATACCGGCGGTGGTGCGACCGCGTGCCGGGCTGCGGCCGGCCGCTGCTACTCAGGGTCGTTCGAACTCCACCACGACGTCGTAGAGGGCCGGGTTCGGGGACACGACGCCCGGCACTCCGCGCATCGCCGCCCGGAAGCCGGGTTGGCCGGTGGCGGCTTCCCACGCCTCGGCACTGTCCCAGTGGGCGACGTTGACGAGCTGGAAGCGGGTGTCCGGGAGCTGGGCCCGGTGCAACCGCGAGTCCCGGAATCCCGGCGCGTCCCGCATGAGCTTCGCGCGTTCCCGCCACTGCTCGACGAACGCGTCCACCTCGTCGGCGGGCAGCTCGATGACGTTGATGAAGGTGACCCCGTTTTCAACCATGCATGAATTCTGGGACCTCGACCGCGGTGGAGGTCAAGAGCGCCGCCGGGATGTCCCCAACATCACCTCCCGCCAGCACCGCGGGCAGGTGATTCGTGTCTCGGCCGGATGACGGGACGGGTTAGCGCTCCGCCGCCCGGGGTAGCCGGTTGACGAAGGGCTTCCGGCGGTGTGCGCGGCACCGCACCCGACGAACGCAAAGCAGGGGTAGGCACCATGTTGTGGCTGATGTTGTTAGTTCCGGTCGTGATCCTGATCAGCACGGTGAGCATGCAGAAGTTCGAGGCCGTCATGCTCGAGACCGACCCGCTGCGCGACCGCGACCGGTATCGATGAGCCATGGTCCGGGTGTTCCTCGTCGACGACCACGAGGTGGTCCGGCGCGGCGTCGCTGACGTCGTGCGGGCGGAGGCGGACCTGGAGGTGGCGGGCGAGGCGTCGACGGCGGGGGAGGCGCTGGCCCGCATCCCGGCGGTACGGCCCGACGTGGCGGTGCTCGACCTGCGGCTGCCGGACGGCAACGGCATCGAACTGTGCCGGGAGCTGTGTTCCCGCATGCCGGAGCTCCGGTGCCTGATGCTGACCTCCTACACCGACGAGCAGGCCATGCTCGACGCCATCCTCGCCGGTGCGCGCGGGTACGTCGTCAAGGACGTGCGCGGCATGGAGCTGGTGTCCGCGGTGCGCCAGGTCGGCGCCGGGAAGTCCCTGCTGGACAACCGGGCCGCCGCGGCGCTGATGGCCCGGCTGCGGAACGAGCCCGCCGTGCCGCGGGCCGTGGCCGGGTTGTCGGACCGGGAACGCGCGCTGCTCGACCTGATCGGGGAAGGCCTGACCAACCGGCAGATCGCCGAGCGGATGTTCCTGGCCGAGAAGACCGTGAAGAACTACGTTTCCCGGTTGCTGCACAAGCTGGGGATGCAGCGGCGCACACAGGCGGCGGTGCTGGCCACGAGCCTGCGCCGGGAAGTGCCGGGCCGCCGCTGAGGCAGCCCGGCACGGTCCTCAGCGCATGTTGAAGGTGTCCGGGTCGGGACCGGTGCGCAGGCCCTTCTCCAGCTTCGCCAGCTCGGCGAGGTCGCCGTCGTCCAGCTCGAAGCCGAACAGGTCGAGGTTTTCCCGGACGCGGGAGGGCGTCACCGATTTCGGGATGACCACGTTGCCCAGCTGCAGGTGCCAGCGCAGCACGATCTGCGCCGGGGTGCGGCCGTGCTTACCCGCGATCGCGGTCACGGCCGGCTCGGCGAGCAGCTCGCCGCCTTTCGCCAGGGGGCTCCACGCCTCGGTGACGATGCCGTGGGCGGCGTGGTAGGCCCGCAGCTCCGTCTGCTGCAGGTAGGGGTGCAGCTCGATTTGGTTGACCGCGGGCACGATGTCGCTCTCCTGCGCCAGCCGGTCCAGGTGGTGCGGCTGGAAGTTGGACACGCCGATCGCGCGGACACGCCCCTCGGCGTGCACCTTCTCCAGCGCACGCCAGGTGTCGACGTAGCGGTCGGCGTCGGGGACCGGCCAGTGGATCAGGTAGAGGTCCAGGTGGTCCAGGCCGAGGTCGGCCAGGCTCCGGTCGAACGCCCGCAGGGTCTCGTCGTAGCCCTGGTCGGAGTTCCACAGCTTGGTGGTGACGAACAGCTCCGCACGCGGGAGGCCGGACTGGTGCAGGGCCCGCCCGACCGCGGCCTCGTTGCCGTAGGCGGTGGCGGTGTCAATGCTGCGGTAGCCGGCCTCCAGCGCGGTGGCGACGGCCTGGGTGGTCTCCTCGGCGGGGACCTGGAAGACCCCGAAGCCCACCCGCGGCATGGCCACGCCGTTGTTCAGATCGACCGTGGGAATGGTGGTCATGTGTGTCCTTTCGTTGTCGTCGGTCAGTGGAGGGCCGGGATCTCCGGCTCCGTCCGGGGCGCCGGGCGCCGGTCGAGCGCGCCGGAGAGCAGCGCGACACCGAGCCCGGCCGCGGCCAGTACCGCGCCGATCCAGTTCGGCGCCGTGTAGCCGAGGCCGTGGGCGATCGCGAGCCCGCCGAGCCACGAGCCACCCGCGTTGCCGAGGTTGAACGCCGCGATGTTCGCGGCCGACGCCAGGGCCGGTGCGTCCCCGGCCTTGGCCATCACCCGGGCCTGCAGCGGCGGCACGGCCGCGAACCCGGCGGCGCCGAACACCGCGATCGTCACGGCGGCGGGCAGCTGGGCGTGGGCGGTGAACACGAACACGACGAGCACGGCGGCCAGCACCGCCAGGCTGACGTACAGGCTCGGCATGAGCGCGCGGTCCGCGGTCCTGCCCCCGATCAGGTTGCCCACGACCAGGCCCCCGCCAAACAGGACGAGCAGCCACGCCACTGCACCGGAGGAGAACCCGGCGACCTCGGTCATCATCGGCGCGATGTAGCTGAACGCCGCGAACATGCCACCGAAGCCGAGTGCGGTCATCGCCAGCGCGAGCCACACCTGGGGGCGGCGGAACACCGCCAGCTCGGAGCGCAGGCTGTGGTCCTCGTCGACCGGACGGCTGGGGACCAGCGCGACGACGCCGATCAGCGCGATCACGCCGAGGACGGTCACGGCCCAGAACGTCGAGCGCCAGCCGAACTGCTGGCCCAGGGCGGTGCCGGCGGGCACGCCCAGGACGTTGGCGACGGTCAGGCCGGTGAACATGATCGCGATCGCGCTGGCCTGGCGCGATGTGGGTACGAGCGACGCGGCGACGACCGACCCGACGCCGAAGAACGCGCCGTGGGAGAGGGCGGCGACCACCCGGCCGGTCATGAGCAGACCGTAGCCGGGCGCCAGGGCGGAGACGAGGTTGCCGGCGATGAACAGCACCAGCAGGCCGGTCAGCACCGTCTTGCGCGGGACCTTCGAGCCCAGCGCGGTGAGCAGGGGAGCGCCGACCACGACGCCGAGGGCGTATCCGGAGATCAGGAGCCCGGCCGTGGGCACGGAGACCCCGAGGTCCGTGGCGACGTCGGGCAGCAGGCCCATGATCACGAACTCCGTGGTGCCGATGCCGAAGGCGGCGATGGCCAGCGCGAGCAGGGCGACAGGCATGATCTTTCCTCGAGGTCGAGATAGTTGCATACGCGGCTTATTGCGAACGATGACTACGTTATCAGTCAAGCATCCGCGGGGAAGGCTGCGCAGCCTGCAGGGGAGGTGAAACGGGTCACCGCCTGGCGACGTCCCTGATGTATAACGCCCTATACGCCGCGGCGATCAGCAGCCGAGCGTGGTCGCCAGCTCCGGGAAGCTCGACACGACCAGATCGGCCGGGACATCGCCTGGCCGGTCCGCGGCCTGGTGCGGGCCCTTCTCCTCCGGCCGTTCCAGGAACGCGGTGCGCAGCCCCGCGGCGCGCGCACCGGCGAGGTCCCACCCGTGCGCCGCGACCATCAGCATCTCGTGCGGCGCGACGTCCAGGAGGGCGGCCGCCGTGTGGTAGACCTCCGGGGCGGGCTTGTAGGTACGCGCCAGCTCCGCCGACAGGACGCAGTCGAACGGCAGCGCCGCATCCTTGATCAGGTGGGTCATCAGGGCGAACCCGCCGTTGGACAGGGCCGCCACCACGAACCGCGACCGCAGCCGCGCCAGGCCCGCGACGGAGTCGGGCCAGGCCGGCAGCCGGTGCCAGGCGCGCACGAGCCGGGCGCGGTCCTCCTCGCCCAGCGCGACGCCGTGCTCCTCGAGCAGCGCGTCCAGGGACTCGCGGTGCAGGGTGTCCAGCACGGCCCAGCCGCGCGAGCCGTCCTGCACGCGCCGCATCGAGGGCAGGTACTCCGCGCGCCACGCCGAGGCGAACCCACCCGCGTCCAGCTCCACCCCGGCCGCGCCGAACACCTCGGCCACCTGGTCGCGCACCCCGCGGTACCAGTCCACGGTGGTGCCGAAGATGTCGCACGCGATGACACGGATGCCGTCGAGGTCGCCCATCCCGCCATCTTGCCGCAGCACCACGCGTGCCCGCCGGTACCGGCGCCGGGACGGCGGTCCCCGGCCCGACGGCTACCTCGCGGCTCACCGCCAGTCCGTCGGACCCCGGGATGGAAACGCCGGCGTCGGCGAGATCACGCACCCGGGTGCCGGGCACCGGAGAAGCCTGGATCTAGGCTCGAAGGTGGACGGTACGCACGCGGAAACGGGGACAGTGTGACATCAGCGCAGGACCACGACTTCACCTCCCTCTACCGGCACGGGTTCGTGCGGGTGGCCGCCGCGGTGCCCGAGGTCCGGGTGGCCGATCCCGAGTTCAACTGCGACGCCACGCTGACGCTGGCCCGCCGCGCCGCCGCGGACGGCGTCGCCATCACCGTCTTCCCCGAGCTGGGTTTCTCCTCCTACACCGCCGACGACCTGTTCCACCAGAACGCGCTGCAGGCGGCGGTGGACGACGCGGTGGCGCGGTTCGTGCAGGAGTCCGCGGAGCTGCCGGGCGTGTTCGCGATCGGGGCGCCGCAGCGGATCGACGGGCGGCTGTTCAACTGCGGCATCCTGGTGCACCGGGGCCAGGTGCTCGGCGCGGTGCCCAAGAGCTACGTGCCGGGCTACCGCGAGTTCTACGAGAAGCGGCAGTTCGTGGCCGGCCGGGACGCGGTGTCGGAGCGGGTCCGCATCGCCGGGCAGGACGTGCCGTTCGGCAGCGACCTGCTCTTCGCCGCGCCGAACGTGCCGGGCCTGGTGTTCCACGCCGAGATCTGCGAGGACGGCTGGGTGCCGGTGACGCCGAGCGGGTTCGGTGCGCTCGCCGGGGCGACGGTGCTGCTGAACCTGTCCGCGAGCAACATCGTGATTGGGAAGGCCGGCTACCGCCGCACGCTGTGCACCGGGCACTCCGCGCGGTTCCTCGCCGCCTACATCTACTCGGCGGCCGGGCCGGGGGAGTCCACCACGGACCTCGCCTGGGACGGACAGGCGGTGATCGCCGAGAACGGCTCACTGCTGGCCGAGGGGGAGCGGTTCGCCTCCGACCAGCTGGTGACCGCCGACGTCGACCTGGAGCGGCTGGCCGCCGACCGGCTGCGGCTGACCAGCTTCAGCGACAACGCGCACGACCACCGGGAGCGGCTCAAGCGGTTCCGCCGGGTGGACTTCGAACTGGACCTGCCGCCCGGGCCGGTGCAGCTGCGCCGCGAGATCCAGCGCTTCCCCTACGTGCCGGCGAACACCGCCGACCGCAACGAGCGGTGCCGCGAGGTCCACCACATCCAGGTGCAGGGGCTGGCGCAGCGGCTCGCCGCGACCGGGATCGAGAAGGTCGTCATCGGCGTTTCCGGCGGCCTGGACTCGACGCAGGCGCTGATCATCGCCGCGCAGAGCATGGACAAGCTGGGCCTGCCGCGGGAGAACGTGCTGGCCTACACGATGCCCGGTTTCGCGACCAGCAACCACACCCTGACCAACGCGCACAAGCTGATGAAGGCGCTGGGCACGTCGGCGCACGAGATCGACATCCGGCCCTCGGCGCGGCAGATGCTGGCCGACCTCGGGCACCCGGCCGCGGACGGCTCGCCGGTGTACGACGTGACCTTCGAGAACGTGCAGGCGGGGGAGCGGACCTCGCACCTGTTCCGGCTGGCCAACCACCACGGCGCGCTCGTCGTCGGCACCGGCGACCTGAGCGAGCAGGCGCTGGGCTGGGCCACTTACGGCGTGGGCGACCAGATGTCGCACTACAACGTCAACGCGTCGGTGCCCAAGACGCTGATCCGGTACCTGATCGCGTGGGAGGTGGAGACCGAGCGGCTGGGGGCGGGCGCCGACGAGGTGCTGCGCTCGATCCTGGCCACGGAGATCTCGCCGGAGCTGGTGCCGGGCGAGGGGCCGGACGCGGGTCCGGCGCAGAGCTCCGAGGCGAAGGTCGGCCCCTACGAGCTGCAGGACTTCCACCTGTACTACCTGCTCCGGTTCGGGTACCGGCCCAGCCGCATCGCCTACCTGGCCCAGCACGCGTGGGGCGACGCGGGCACCGGCGCCTGGCCGGATCTGGTGCCGGAGTCCGAGCGCAACAGCTACGACCTGCCCACGATCAAGAAGTGGCTGCGGGAGTTCCTGTGGCGGTTCATCCAGACCAGCCAGTTCAAGCGCTCGGCCATGCCGAACGGGCCGAAGGTCGGTTCGGGTGGTTCGCTGTCGCCGCGCGGCGACTGGCGCGCCCCGAGCGACGCGAGTGCGCGGGCCTGGCTGGACGAGCTGGAGGCGAACGTCCCCGGCTAACCGCCGCGCCCGGCGAACCAGGCGAGCACGAGCCCGCCGGAGTTGAGCGCGAAGTGCACCAGCGCGGGGGCCAGCACGCCGCGTCCGGCGTAGCGCAGTGCGCACAGCGCCACCCCGGCCACGGCGGCGCCCGCCATCGCCAGGACCGACAGCAGGGGGAGGGGAAGGGCCCCGACTGCGGCGTCGACGCCGGCGTTGCGCCGCAGCGCCAGTGACGGCAGCAGGTGCCACAACCCGAACAACGCGGATGCGCCGAGGACGGGCCGCCACCGCCAGCGTTCGCCGCCGCCGAGCAGTGCGGGCAGCACGCCCCGGAAGGCGACCTCTTCGACGACGACGGTGCCGAACGGGATGCGCACCAGCGCCAGCCACACCAGGTCAGCCGGCGACGGTTGCCCGACGCGCCCGTCGTGGAACAGCGGCCGCAGCGCGGGCACGGCCAGCGCGACGGCGAAACCGGCCGCGACAACGAGGCAGGTGAGACCGCCGGTCCGGGCCGCGCGCCGCCAGTCGCGCGGCGACAGACCCAGCTCGCCGGACCGGTACCCGGCCAGGCGGGCGAGTCCGATGAGGACACCCGCGGTCACCACTCCGCAGACGGGATAGGCCCACCCGGGCAGCACCCGGTTGGCCAGCGTGGTGGCGGCCGCCAGGACCACGACGGCGCCGAGGACGGCGGTCCGGCTGGACAGGCGGGGGGCGGCGGTGTTCTGGCGCATCCTCCTCAGTGTGCCTGGCCCGGAGATCAACTAGTGTATAATGCCCTATACAGCACAGCTCTGTACGAGCCAATTTTGCCCCGGCACCTACCTGCCCTCCCGCAGTTTCGTCGCAAGGACGGCGGCCTGGGTCCGCCGTTCCAGGCCGAGTTTGGTGAGCAGGCGGGAGACGTAGTTCTTGACCGTCTTCTCGGCGAGGAACATCCGCTCCGCGATCTGCCGGTTGGTCAGCCCTTCACCGATGAGGTCGAGGAGAGTGCGCTCCCGGTCGGTCAGCGCGGCGAGCGGACCGCGCTCCGGGGTGTCCGAGCGCAGCTTCGCCATCAGCGTCGCGGCCGCGCGCGTGTCCAGCTGGGAACGGCCCGAGCCGACCTCGCGCACCGCGGACAGCAGCTGGAGGCCCTGGACGTCCTTGATCACGTAGCCGCCCGCACCGGCGAGGATCGCGTTGAGCATCGCCTCCTCGTCGGTGTAGGAGGTCAGGATCAGCACGTTCAGCCCGGGCAGCCGGGAGCGCAGTTCCCGGCACAGCTCGATGCCGTTGCCGTCGGGCAGCTGCACGTCGAGCACCGCCACGTCCGGACGCAGCGCGAGCACCCGGGCCAGTGCCTGCCCCGCGGTGGACGCCTCGCCGATGACGGACAGCCCGGGGTCGGACTCCAGCAGGTCGGCGACGCCACGGCGGACGACCTCGTGGTCGTCGACCAGGAACACCTCGATCATCCCGCTACCTTTCGCCGTGCGCGGAACCTCCCAGGCTACGGACGCCCGCGCCGCCCGGACACGGACGAAGGTCACCAGCGCTCAGGGCACGAGGACCGCAGCTCCGGTGACCCCGTGGGGCGGGAGGTCCCGAACCGCTACGAGACGGGCGCGGACCAGGTCAGGCGGGTGCCACCGCCCTCGGCGAGGGTCACCGAGCAGGTGCCGCCGGCCTGCGCGGCGCGTTCGCGCAGGTTGTGCAACCCGCTGTGGGCGACCCGGTCCGGGATCCCGGTGCCGTTGTCGACGACGTCGATCACGAGATCGTCGTCCACCGACACGGTGATCGTCAGGGTGGTGGCGCGGGCGTGGCGGACCGCGTTGGTCAGCGCCTCCCGCAGCACGGCTTCGGCGTGCTCGGCGAGTTCGCTGCCGATGACGCCGATCGGTCCGGACATGCGCACGGTCGTGCGCAGGCCGGTGTCGCCGGTGACATCGGCGATGATCTCGTTGAGGCGCTTGCGCAGCTGGGTGGTGCCGTGCAGGCCACCGTGCAGGTCGAAGATCGCGGTGCGGATCTCGGCGACGATGTTCTGCACGTCGTCGATCATGTCCGCCAGGCGCCGCTGGATCTCCGGGTTGCGGGTGCGCATGTGCGTGCTCTGCAGCGCGAGCCCGTGGGCGAACAGCCGCTGGATGACGTGGTCGTGCAGGTCCCGTGCGATGCGGTCGCGATCGGAGACCACCTTGAGCTCGCTCAGCGAGCGCTGGTCCTCGGCCAGCTGGAGCGCGAGCGCCGCCTGGTCGGCGAACGCCGCGGCGAGCGGGAGCTGGGTGTGGTCGAACGGGTCCTGCCCGGTTTTGCGGAGCGTGACGAGCACGCCGGAGACGTGGTCGCCGGACGGGCGCAGCGGCAGCACCAGCGCGGGCCCGAACTCGGGGGACAGGTCGTAGGTGAGGTTGTCCACGCGTCGCGGCTGGGCGTCGGTGTAGGCGGCGCCGCAGCTGGAGCCCTCGACGGGGATGTCGCGGCCGGTCAGCGGGTTGTCGTCGAGACCGGTGGACACCGTGACGGTCAGGTGGGTGACATCGGCGGGTGGCAGGTCGGGGTCGTCGGGCTGGGCGATGAACGCGTAGTCGGCCCCGGCGAGGGCGAGCGCGCGGTTGGCGATGAGGGACAGGACGTCGGTGGGATCGGCGGCGGCGAGGAGTTCGGCGCGGATCTCGCTGGTCGCTTCCTGCCAGCGTTGCCGCAACCGGGCTTCCTCGTAGAGGCGCGCGTTCTCCACGGCGATACCGGCCGCGGCGGCGAGTGCGCGCACCACGACCTCGTCGTCCTCGGTGAACGGCTGGCCGTTGTTCTTCTCGGTGAGGTAGAGGTTGCCGAACACCTCGTCGCGGACCCGCACCGGCACCCCGAGGAAGGTGCGCATCGGCGGGTGGTGGGCCGGGAACCCGGCGGCGGCGACGTGCTGGGACAGATCGTCCAGGCGCAGCGGTTCGGGTCGCTGGATGAGCAGCCCGAGCAGGCCGCGCCCGGTGGGCAGGTCGCCGATGCGGTGGCGGGTCTCCTCGTCGATGCCCTCGTAGACGAACTCGGCGAGTCCTTCGCGGTCCTGGTCGACCACCCCCAGCGCGCCGTAGCGGCAGTCGACGAGGTCGATCGCGGCGTGCACGACGCGGCGCAGGGTCGCGTCCAGTTCGAGGCCGCCGGCGACCGCGAGCATCGCCTCCAGCAACCCGTCCATCTGGTCCCGCGACTGCACGAGTTGCTCGATGCGGTCCTGCACTTCCCGCAGCAGTTCGCGCAGGCGCAACTGAGACAGCGTCTCGCGCAACCCGGCGACGGGTGGAGCCGCGCCGGAATCGTCGGTCCCGGGCATCTCGCCAGAGTCGCATGTCACCTGGGCCGACACCAGTCAAAGGAGGCGTCTCGTGCGGCGATTTTCCGCCCCTCGGTGCGCCGCCGCGGTTAGCGACCGCCATGGCTGGGCATGTGTGGGACATGGCCGTTGAAGACTCCCTGCCCACGCTGCACCGGCTGGCCGATCTGGCCGAGCTCCTCACTCCCGGATCGGTCGTCTACGTCCGCTACTCGCCCGGTCCGGAGGCGGACGCCGAGCACCCGAGCACCGATCACGAAAGCGGGCTCGAGATGCCCGGCGTATCGGTGAACCCGCTGAACGCGCCGGGCTGGTGGACGCTGCCGGTGGAGGACTGGCTGGCGCGGCGGATCTGCCAGTACCTGCACCAGCAGCAGGAGGGGGCGCGGCCGTGGGTGCTCACCGGCAAGGAGGTCGACTTCGGACCGGACAACGAGCCGTTGCTGGTGGACGTGGAGCCCATCGCGTGGATTTCCGGCGATCTGGTGCGCGAGGCGCGCGAGCGGTACCACTCCCGGTTGGACGCGGGGCGCGCGACGCACGAAGATTGACCGCACGGGGTTTGCTGTGTCCGGCGGCCGGGAAAGCGGGCCGGGAGGAGGTGCGCGATGGGCGTGGGTGACTGGCTGCGCTCGTGGCCGGTGTACCGGCAGCTGACCGGCGCCGACCCGCTGGGCCGGGGTAGCGCAGCGCAGTCGGCGCGGTCGCGGTCGCTGGTGCCGCGCACCGCCTCGGCGGACCGGGTGGTCCATTCGGTGTGCCCGTATTGCGCGGTGGGGTGCGCGCAGAACGTCTACGTCAAGGACGAGCAGGTCGTCCAGATCGAGGGCAATCCGGACTCGCCGATCTCGCGTGGCCGGCTGTGCCCGAAGGGGTCGGCCAGCAAGCAGCTGGTGACCGGTCCGCAGCGGGTGCAGAAGGTGCTCTACCGCGCGCCCTATGGCACGCAGTGGCAGGAGCTGGACCTGCCGACGGCGATGGACATGGTGGCCGAGCGGGTGCTGGACGCGCGGCGCAAGGGCTGGCAGGACCGCGACGAGCACGGCAACACGTTGCGGCGCACGATGGGCCTGGCGAGCCTGGGTGGCGCGACGCTGGACAACGAAGAGAACTTCCTGATCAAGAAGTTGTTCACGGCGCTGGGTGCGATCCAGATCGAGAACCAGGCCCGTATTTGACACTCCGCCACGGTTCCCGGTCTGGGAGCCTCCTTCGGTCGCGGTGGTGCGACGGATTACCAGCAGGACCTGATCAACTCCGACTGTGTGATCATCATGGGCTCGAACATGGCCGAGGCCCATCCGGTCGGGTTCCAGTGGGTGGTGGAGGCCAAGGCGCGGGGCGCGAAGGTCTTCCACATCGACCCGCGGTTCACCCGGACCAGTGCGCTGGCGGATCGGCACGTGCCGTTGCGCGCCGGGTCGGACATCGCGTTCCTCGGCGGCGTGATCAACTACATCCTGAGCAACGGGCTGGAGTTCCGGGAGTACGTGCGGTCGTACACGAACGCGCCGTTCCTGGTGAGCGAGGAGTTCGCCGACACCGAGGACCTGGACGGGTTGTTCAGCGGCTACGACCCGGAGACGGCGTCCTACGACCCGGCGAGCTGGCACTACGAGAGCTCGCGGCCCGGGCCGGGTGACGGCGCGCGGGCGAAGGAGCAGTCGGCGCCGGACCAGCACGGGTCGGGCGGGCCGCCGATCCAGGGCGGGGCCGACGACATCGCCGCGGATCCGTCGCTGGAGCACCCGCGGTGCGTGTTCCAGATCCTCAAGCGGCACTTCTCGCGGTACACGCCGGAGATGGTGGAACGCGCGTGCGGGGTGCCCGTCGAGCTGTTCCTCGAGGTGTGCCGGGCGTGGACGGAGAACTCGGGCCGGGAGCGGACCGCGGCGCTGGTGTACAGCGTGGGCTGGACGCAGCATTCGATGGGTGCCCAGTACATCCGGGCGGGTTCGATCATCCAGCTGCTGCTGGGCAACATCGGGCGTCCGGGCGGCGGGGTGTTCGCGCTGCGCGGGCACGCCTCGATCCAGGGCTCCACCGATATTCCGACGTTGTTCAACCTGCTGCCCGGGTACCTGCCGATGCCGGACACCTCGCACGAGGACATCGCCGCCTACCTGCGCGGCATCCGCGGTGAGCGGCAGAAGGGGTTCTGGCACAACGCCGACGCCTACCTGGTGTCGCTGCTGAAGGAGTACTGGGGCGAGCACGCCACGGCGGACAACGACTGGTGCTTCGACTACCTGCCGCGGATCAACGGTGATCACGGCACCTACCGGACCGTGATGGACATGATCGACGGGAAGGTGTTCGGGTACTTCCTGCTGGGGCAGAACCCGGCGGTGGGGTCGGCGCACGGCCGGTTGCAGCGGCTGGGCATGGCGAACCTGGACTGGCTGGTGGTGCGGGACCTGGCGATGATCGAGAGCGCCACGTTCTGGAAGGACTCGCCGGAGATCGAGACCGGGGAGATCGTGCCGGAGCGGTGCCGCACCGAGGTGTTCTTCTTCCCGGCGGCGTCGCACGTGGAGAAGTCGGGCACGTTCACGCAGACGCAGCGGATGCTGCAATGGCGGGACAAGGCGGTGGAACCCAAGGGTGATCAGCGCAGCGAGCTGTGGTTCTTCTACCACCTGGGCCGGATCCTGAAGGAGAAGCTCGCGGGGTCGGCGGACGAGCGGGACCGGCCGCTGCTGGACCTGTGGTGGGACTACCGGATGGAGGGGGAGGAGCCCTCCGGTGAGGACGTGCTGCGGCGCATCAACGGGGTGAACCTGGAGACCGGGCGGGCGCTGAACGGCTACCTCGAGCTGAAGGCGGACGGCAGCACGGCGTGCGGTTGCTGGATCTACAGCGGGGTGTTCGCCGACGAGGTGAACCAGGCGGCGCGCCGCAAGCCGCACGACGAGCAGGGGCCGTACGAGTCGGAGTGGGGCTGGACCTGGCCGCTGAACCGGCGGGTGCTGTACAACCGGGCGTCGGCGGATCTGCAGGGCCGTCCGTGGAGCGAGCGCAAGAAGCTGGTGTGGTGGGACGCGCAGAAGGGCGAGTGGACCGGGTACGACGTGCCGGACTTCGAGAAGACGAAGCCACCGGACTACCGGCCGGAGCCGGGTGCGTCGGGTCCGGCCGCGTTGCACGGTGATGATCCGTTCGTGATGCAGGCCGACGGCAAGGGCTGGCTGTTCGCGCCGAACGGGGTGCTGGACGGGCCGTTGCCGACGCACTACGAGCCGCACGAGTCGCCGGTGCGCAACCCGCTGTACGGGCAGCAGGGCAATCCGGCGCGCAAGGTGTACGCGCGGGCGGACAACCCGTCGAACCCGTCGCCGCCGGAGCAGCACGGCGAGGTGTTCCCGTTCGTGTTCACCGCGGCGCGGCTGACCGAGCACCACACGGCGGGCGGGATGAGCCGTCAGCTGCCGTACCTGGCGGAGTTGCAGCCGGCGTTGTTCGTGGAGGTCTCGCCGGAGCTGGCGGCCGAGCGCGGGCTGGTGCACCTGGACTGGGCGCACGTGGTGACGAGCCGCGCGGCGGTGGACGCGCGGGTGTTCGTCACCGAGCGGATGCGGCCGCTGCGCATCGAGGACCGGGTGGTGCACCAGATCTGGATGCCTTACCACTGGGGTTACACGGGTCTGGTCGACGGCGACGTGGTGAACGACCTGCTGGGTGTGGTGGCCGATCCGAACGTGTTCATCCAGGAGAGCAAGGTGGCCACGTGCGACATCCAGCCGGGCCGCCGCCCGCGGGGCCCGGCCCTGCTGGACTACCTGGAGGAGTACCGGAAGCGGGCGGGTGTCACGGTGGAGACGGGCGCGCACGTCGACACGGCCGCCGGAGCGGAGGGGCGGTCATGACGAACGGTTTCTCCGGTCCGTTGCCGGACCCGGCGGGCAACGCCGGTTACCTGGAGCACCCGCCGCGGGTGGGGTTCTTCACCGACACCTCGGTGTGTATCGGCTGCAAGGCGTGCGAGGTGGCGTGCAAGGAGTGGAACGGGGTGCCCGACGACGGGTTCGACCTGCTGGGCATGTCGTTCGACAACACCGGGTCGCTCGGGGCGAACTCGTGGCGGCACGTGGCGTTCGTGGAGCAGGACCGGCCGGGTGCGGTGTCGCCGGAGCCGGTGGATCTGGGGCTGCCCTCGTTCGAGCTGCCGGGCGCCGGGGACGGCGCGGGGAGCCGGACGGACTTCCGGTGGCTGATGAGTTCCGACGTGTGCAAGCACTGCACGCACGCCGGTTGCCTGGACGTGTGCCCGACCGGCGCGTTGTTCCGCACCGAGTTCGGGTCGGTGGTGGTGCAGCCCGACATCTGCAACGGCTGCGGCTACTGCGTGTCCGGCTGCCCGTACGGGGTGATCGAGCGGCGTGAGGACGACGGTCGCGCGTGGAAGTGCACGTTGTGCTACGACCGGCTGCGGGACGGGCTGGAGCCGGCGTGTGCGAAGGCGTGCCCGACCGACTCGATCCAGTTCGGACCGCTGGACGAGCTGCGGGAGCGGGCCGCACGGCGGGTGGACGCGCTGCACGAGGCTGGTGTTGCCGAGGCGCGGTTGTACGGCGAGAGCCCGGACGACGGTGTGGGCGGGGACGGTGCGTTCTTCCTGCTGCTGGACGAGCCCGAGGTATACGGTCTGCCACCGGATCCGGTGGTGCCCACCAAGGATGCCGGGTCGATGTGGCGGTACGCGGGGGTGGCCGCCTCCGCGCTGGTGGGCGCCGCGGTGTCGGTCTTCTTCGGACGGGGCAGGGGATGAAGGAGCAGGTCGCGGTGCCGAAGGCGGAGTTCCGGTCGTACTACGGGCGGCCGGTGCTCAAACCGCCGGTGTGGGAGTGGAAGATCCCGGCCTACCTGTTCACCGGCGGGTTGTCGGCCGGGTCGGCGCTGCTCGGTGCGGGGGCGGATCTGACGGACCGGCCGGTGCTGCGGCGGGCGGGCCGCCTGGGCGCGCTGGGTGCGCTCGCGGCGAGCATGTACCTGCTGGTGGCCGATCTGGGCCGGCCGGAGCGCTTCCTGCACATGCTGCGGGTGGCCAAGCCGAGTTCCCCGATGAGCATGGGCACCTGGATCCTGGTGGCCTACGGGCCGGGCGCCGGGGTGGCGGCGGTGGCCGAGCTGGTGCCGGCGAAGCTGGCGAAGACGTGGCCGGGGCGGCTGCTGCGGTGGGCGGCGCGACCGGCCGGGCTCTCCGCCGCGGCGATCGCGCCTGCGGTGGCGTCCTACACGTCGGTGCTGCTGTCGCAGACGGCGGTGCCGGGGTGGCACGCGGCGTACCGGCAGCTGCCGTTCGTGTTCACCGGGTCGGCCGCGGCGAGTGGCGCGGGGCTGGGGCTGGTGTGCGCGCCGGTCGCGGAGGCGGGCCCGGCGCGGCGGCTGGCGGTGGTTGGCGCGGCGGCCGAGGTGGTGGCGTCGAAGCTGGTCGACCAGCGGCTCGGGCTGATCTCGCAGGCGTACACGACGGGCAGGGCGCACCGGCTGCGGAGGTGGGCGGAGTACCTGACCGTCGGGGGCGCGGTGGGTGCGCTGGCGGGTCGTCGCAGCCGTGCGGTGTCCGTGGTGTCGGGACTGGCGTTGCTGGCGGGTAGCGCGTTGCAGCGGTTCGGGGTGTTCGAGGCCGGGGTGGAGTCCACGAAGGACCCGAAGTACGTGGTGGTGCCGCAGCGGGAGCGGCTCAGCCGCGCGCGCGGGCGCTGATCAGGTTCGCCAGCGGGAAGCTCTCGCCTCGGGCGAGCAGGCGCACGTCGGTGGCCGGGTGCCGCCGGGCGGCCTCGGTGAGGAAGTTCGACACCGGTGAGGTGAACTTGCCGTAGTCGTCGAAGTGCACCGGTACCACGTGGGTGGGGTTCATCAGTTCCAGCATGCGGCCGCCCTGGCGGTCGTCCATGCTGACCAGCACGCCGAGCACGCGGGTGCCGCCCAGGTGCAGCACGGCGACGTCGATGTCGGGGTAGCGCCGGCGGATCTGGGTGAGTTCGTCGTGGATGATCGTGTCGCCGCTGACGTAGAGGCGCAGTGCGGCGGCGCCGGGGTGCGGGGTGTACTCCCAGATGCTGCCCATCACCGGTGGCAGGATCCGGTCGAGCGGGCCGCGGGAGTGCCGGGCGGGGACGGCGGTGACGGTGAGGGTCGCGTCGCCGTCGGCGAGGGTTTCGCTGTGCCAGGTCGGCAGGGCGATGGTGGCGCCGAAGCCCTTCTTGGACAGCCGGGTCGCGGCGTGCTCGGTGGTCAGGATGGGCACGTCGGCGGGCAGGTCGCGGCGGGCGATGCGGTCGAAGTGGTCGCCGTGCAGGTGGGACAGCACCACCCCGTCCAGAGGCGGCAGGTCGGCCACCTGGGCGGCGGGTTCGGTGCGGCGCCGGGAGATTAGACCCTGGCCGAAGTGGGACCACTGGCCCCGGTGCAGGAAGTTCGGGTCGGTGAGCACGGTGAACGGCCCTAGCCGGATGAGGGTGGTGGCGGTGCCGATGAAGGTGAGCGAGTCGGCGGGGAACATCGGCGCCCTTTCGGCCGGAGGTGGTGACGGGGCGGGGCTACCCCGGGCGGGCCGGATGATTCACCGGCGGACGGGCGGGAACCCGGCCGTCATGGCACCTGCCCTCGTCCGACCCGTGTTCGGCGCGCTGGCCCGACTGCGTAAGGCGCGCGTGTTCCACCCCCGTGGGCTGCTGCTGCGGGGCACGCTGGAGACGCTGGATCCGGACGCGTTGCCGCTGCCGGCGGGCGGCGGTCCGGTGGTGGCGCGGCTGTCGAAGGGCGCCGGGCTGCGTGGCGGCGCGCCGGACATCCTCGGGCTGGCGCTGCGCATCCCGACCGACGACGGGCCGTGGGACCTCACCCTCGCCAGCGCGCGCGCCCGGTTGCTGCTGTGGCCGTCGGCCGGGTGGCGGCGGGCGCGGTTCAGCAGTCTGGTGCCCTACCGCACGGCGGCCGGGCTGCGGTGGATACTGGCCGGTGTGGACGGTCCGGAGGGGGCGTCGCTCGATGAGCTGGCCGGGGACGTGGCGTCCCGGCCGGTGACCGTCCGGTGCGCTACGGCGAAGCTCACCGGCCGGCCGCTGCCGGTGGCGCGGATCGTGCTGGACGCCCTGCTCGGTGATGGTGAGCGGCCCAGTTTCGACCCGATGCTGCACAGCCCGCCCGGGGCGCGGCTGTACCCGGAGTGGCTGTCGCGCCTGCGGGAGCCGGCCTACCAGGGCAGCCGCGCCGGGCGCCGCTGACCCGGCGCCGGGGCGGGACGACGGTGATTGATGTGTCAGATCGGGAGCACCCCACGGCGGTGGTGATCCCGCTGTGTGCGGGGGACGGCCAGCACCGCGGTGCCGTGGACGTGCGTATGGGGGCCGAGGTCCGTCAGGTCGACCGACAAATGCTCCGCTGCCGCCCAGGCCCCGAAGAGTAGGTTTTGCTCCCACGTCGCTGCTGTCGGTCTGCCGTCCTCGTCGGACTCTTCGGCGGCGTCGTGTTCGTCCGGGAGGCGATCGTCGCCGTGACGTTCGCCGAGGACGTCTTCGTATGCTTCGGCTCTTTCTTCGTCATCCCGTCGGTTCGCGCGACCGATGTCGTGGGCTTCGATCCAGGCCTTCAGTTCGCCGAGGGAGTCCACCGGGTTCGATTCCTCGCACCGGTAGACCCAGACGTCGTCGGAGGACACGCAGTGCATGCGGATCTCACCCTCCCGGGCGATGCACCATTGTGACCACGTCAGGAAGGTGTAGTCGTCGACGCCGAAATGTTCGTACCAGTGTGCCGATCCGAATCGTCGGCTCAGTTCTTCCAGCCGCTGGTACAGGTCGTGCCGGTGTTCGGTCGAGACCGCTCTCGGGGCCAGTCCACCCAGTACCTCGTTCTTGCAGTATGCGACGGTCCACCCGTCCAGTGCCGGCGTGACGAAGACCTCGGGGTTGGGTTGGTCGGGGTAATAGCTTGATCGCTCCATGACAGCGCTCCCCATGCGCAGTGTCGCGGGAACCGGGTCGGTGAGGTCGAGCGCGTCCAGGACCGCGGCCTGATCGGTGGTCGGGAAGGCGTACCATCCCCCGTGGGCGTCCAGCACCGGCAGTGGTTCGGGAGTTTCACTCACTTGCTTGATGCGGATCAACCGCTGTAGCGCCCTCCTGTCCTCGGCGGGGATGTGATCCCACCCGAATCCGGCCAGCAGGAGCAGTGCATTTCGTCGAGCGGCGGGAAGCGACCGCCGCGCGGACCGCAACAGATCGGTCGCGCCGGGACCGAAACCCTCGACGATGTTCATCGCCTCGTCCCTGACCGCGTGCAGCGAACTGCCCAGCAACGCGATGGAAAGAGGCAAGTGCGGGCATTCACGCGCGGCGACAACACCGCTGCACCAGGTGAACGGCCAGCAGTGGACCTGTGTGGAACATCCCTCGGGCGACACTTCGAGTAATGGGGTCGCGGCGGGCAGGCCGAGCGCGACCGACAGCCTTTTCCGCAAATCCGGCGGCGCCTCGATGTACTCGCTCACCAAAGTTTTGACCGGAGGGTCGCGGCGCAACACCTCGATGCATTCCGGCCAGGCGTACTCGAAACGATCGTCGGCCAGCAGCTCCAGCGCTGTGGTGTGGCGCGACGGATATCCGACGACGACGATGTTCACCCAGCCCGCTCGGTTCCGCACCACCGGGTCAGGATCGGTCAGCAGTCTTCGGAACTGCTCGGGCTCGAGGTCGCGCAGCACGAGTGCGAAGAGGTCGGCTCGCGTGGAGTCGTCGACGACCAGATCGAGCGCGTCCCAAGCTTGCCGGCGGACAGTCGGATCGGGGTCTGTGACCAGCTCACGGGCCTCCTCCAGCAACTCTGCTGGTTCGCGCTCGTAGCGCGCCCGTTGGGCGAGCTCGTGCACCGTGCCCTCTGCCAGCAGGGTCTTGAGCCTGTCCGAGTTGATCTTCCCCATCGCGGCAATGTAGCAACGACTGCGTTGCCACTGTGTTTGCGGCCTCCGGCGCGGATCGTGTGGTAACTCCGGGAGCCGCGGCTTATCAGGGATCTGGGCACATGACCTGGCTACCCGCTCATCTCAATGCCATTGCAGTACCAGAGCCGGTGGTTGTTCTCACCGCAGGCCGGCAACGGAGCGACAGTCGATGAACATGTCACGCACGTACCAGTCGTGCACAACCCCGCCGCGGATCGTGCGGCGGCGGATATGGGCGCCTGCCGTCACGGCGGGCGAGGTAGCCGCGGACGGCGGCTACATCGCCCGTGTGGAGGCGGTTGTCTCGGTCTCTGCCGCCCGCCCGCCTCCACACAGCCGGGAGCGCGGCAGCTAACCGGCGACCCGTGAGGCAACCCCCACGCGAACAACTTTTCCCTTGTTTTTGGGACAGGTTACGCGTGATACGTTTGGCGGCGATACGACATTGCCCTTTATCCGTTTCTCGGGATCCATCTTCTCGCACTGCACCTGAACTGAATACCGGGAATAGGCGGGTTTATCGAGCCCGGTAGGGCGGCAAACTGCTTCCGCGGTGTAAGTGCCCGTCTTTTTGGTTACGCAGTGCGGGTCTGCTGAAGCAGGTGTGCCGCCCACTAGCGGCACGAGCCCTGCGACCGTCAGCACGGCGAAGGCCTGACCCATAATGCGCCTGGTCTTTACACGAAAATTCAACCCCATGATCCGCACTCTATCAGCCCTGCGGTGATGCACCTTCCTTGGGCATGTTCCTCCGCGACCCCGCCTGATGCGAATTTCTTTTGCAGCTAATGTGAACATTTTTCTGGTGTACTGGGCACCATTCCCGACGCCAGAACGGCGGGGCCGCCGACGCGTCCCGGGAACCGGAGGTGCGACCGGCTCACCCGAGCCGCGGGCCAGATGGGGACGGCGGATCTCACTCTCCGGGGCTGCTCCGGGAGAGGGGCTCTCGCCGTCAGGCCGGGTGGCGGCTCGCCCCGGCTACGGTCCGGCGGATATTGGATCAGATGAACTAAAAATCTGGTACCGTGCATCCGGCAACGCACATCCCGGCCACCCGGCCGGCCCAGAAAGGACTTCAGCTCATGGCAGCAACACCCGGCCGGAAGGCGGCCCGCTGATGCCCCTCGCGGTCTTCGTCCTCGGCTTCGCGATCTTCTGCCTCAACACGACAGAGGTCATGGTGGCCGGACTGCTCCCGTCACTCTCCGACGGACTCGGCGTCTCGATCACCGCCGCGGGCAACCTGGTTACCGTCTTCGCGCTGGGCATGGTCTTCGGCGGCCCGGTGCTCACGCTCACGCTCCGCAAGGCGCCGCCCAAGCAGGCGATGGTGATGATGTTCGTGCTGTTCCTGGCGGGACAGACCATCGGCGCCCTCGCCACCGCCTATTGGGCAATGGTGCTCGCCCGCATCGTCACGGCCCTGGCGACCGCGGCCTTCTTCGGGCTCGCCGCCTCGGTGTGCGCCAATCTCGTCCCGGCGGACAAGATCGGCCGTGCCCTGGCCATCGTGTTCGGCGGCTTCATGGTGGCCAACGTCTTCGGCCTGCCCCTGGCCACCTTCATCGACCAGCTCATGGGCTGGCGGGCCGCGTTCTGGGCCGTGGACATCCTCGTCGCCCTGTGCCTCGTCCTGGTCGTCTGCACCGTCAAGGCCGTCCCGGCACCGCAGGCGCCGGACGTGCGTTCGGAGCTGTCGGTGTTCCGCAGCGGGCGGCTCTGGGGTGCGTTCGCCACCAACGCCCTGCTGATCGGCGCGGTGTTCGCCACCTTCGCCTACCTCGCTCCGGTGCTGACCGAGGTGGCCGGGTTCTCCGCCGCCGTCGTCCCGCTGCTGTTCGTGCTCTACGGCGTGGGCACCGTCGTGGGCAACATCGTGCTGGGCCGCCTGGCCGATGCGCACACGATGCGCGTCCTGTGGCTCGGCGGCGTGGTCCTCGCGGTGCTCCTGGGCCTGTACGCGCTCGTCGCGAGCAGCCAGGCGCTGTCCATCGCCGCCCTGTTCCTGCTCGGGTTCACCGGGATGCCGCTCAACCCGGCCATGGCGTCACGGGTCATGCGCCTGTCCAACAGCGGCGCCCTGATCAACACCATGAACACCGCGACGATCTGCGCGGGCATCACCGTGGGCAGCTGGCTCGCCGGACTGGGCGTCGACGCCTACGGCTACCGGGCCCCGATGTGGACGGGCGCGCTGCTCGCGGTCGGCGCTCTGGTGAGCCTGCTGCTCGCGCGGGCCGCCGGGGGGCGCCGCGCGACCACCGCCGGTTCCGTCCCGCAGATCTCCAGCCCGCACTGAGCGCGGACTTTTTTGACAACCGATCCAAAAGGGTTAGGTTGGCGGTATGGGCAGGCCCAGGAAGTTCGACGAGACCAGCGCGCTCACCGCGGTCATGAACACCTTCTGGCAGCGCGGGTACGAGGCGACCACCACCCGCGACCTGGCCGAATCGACCGGCATGGGCCTGTCCAGCCTGTCCAACGCCTTCGGGGACAAGCGGCAGCTGTACCTGCGCGCGCTGCGCCGCTACTACGAGACGAACACCGCCGTGCAGGTCGAGCTCCTCGGGCGGCCGGGGCCGGTCAAGGACCGGCTGCGGAACCTGATGACCCAGGCCATCGACCTCGACCTGGCCGATCCGCCCTCCCTGGGGTGCCTCGTCATCAACGCCTCGATCGAGATGGCGAACACCGATGCGGAGGTGGCGCAGGAGGTGCGCCGCCACTTCACCACCGTCGAGCGCGCGGTCCACGCCGTCGTGGCCGACGGGCAGCGCACCGGGGAGATCACCCGCGACCGGACCGCGATGGCGCTCACCCACCACGTGCTGACCAGCTACTACGGTTTGCGGGTGCTCGCCCGCGTCCAGCCCGACCGGGCGGCGCTGCTGGACGTGGTCGACACGATGCTGGCCAAGTTGTGACCGTCGGACCGGGCATCGGGAGCGCGACGAGCGACCCGGGCCACCACGGTGAGCTGCTCGCTCGCCCGGCCCGCCGGTAGGTTGGCCGGTATGGCAAGGCCGAACAGCACCGTCGTCGTGCTCACCGGTTCCGCTGCCGGGGAGGTGCTGGCCGGACTGGACGGGCTGGCGAACGTGCGGGTGGCGCGGTCGGGCAGCGCCGCAGCCCTGGTGGGGCAGACGCACGCGGCTTACGTGGTGCACGACCAGGATCCGCTGGGCGGGGTGGCGGCTGCGTGGGCCGGGTTCTTCGACCAGCAGGCGCCGCCCGGCACCCTCGAGGTCGCCATCGAACACGCGGTTGCGGACCTGCGACGGGGCGCCGCACTGCTGCCGGACTACTACGTCGTCCTCGACCCGGAGTCGCTGCCCGCCACGGGCAAGCACTGGTGGCTGGGTGTGCTCGCCGGTGCCGCGCCCAGCCGGGTCGTGCCCGCCGCGCCGACGGTGTCCGCCGTCCGGCGCGCGCTTTCGCGACTGCCGTCGGGGCGGTGGTGGCCCGACGACCTGGAGACCTGGCTGCGCGACCTGGTCCGCGCGGTCCCCGACCAGGTGGGGCTGCCGGGACATCTCGCGGACGATTCCACGGGATAGCTCCTGACCAGCGTCAGCCCGGCACACCCCAGTCCCGGATCACGTCCTCGGTGTCCGCGCCCGCGGTCGAGGGCGGCTTCGGGTCGGTCGCGGGGGTGCGGGAGAACCGCGGTGCGGGCGCGGCCTGGGTGACACCGTTGAGCTCCCGCACCGAGCCGCGGGCCACCAGGTGGTCGTTGCGGGCCGCCTCGGCGAAGGACAGCACTGGCGTCACGCAGGCGTCGGTACCGGCGAACACCGCCGTCCACTCGTCGCGGGTGCGGGTGGCGATCACCTCGGTGAACCGCTGCCGCAGCTTCGGCCAGCCGTCCCGGTCGCCCTGGGCGGGCAGATCTTCGCCGTCCAGCTCCAGCCCCCGCAGCAGCTCGGCGTAGAACTGGGGCTCCAGCGCCCCCACCGCGATGTACTCGCCGTCGGCGCAGCGGTAGGTGTCGTAGAAGGGACACCCGGTGTCCAGCAGGTTCGTCGCGGGTTCGTCGGACCAGGCGCCCTGCGCGCGCATCGCCCACATCATCTGCAGCAGCACGCTCGCCCCGTCGACCATCGCCGCGTCCACCACCTGGCCGCGCCCCGAGCGCTCCCGCTCCAGCAGTGCCGCGAGCACCCCGGTGACCAGGAACATCGACCCGCCGCCGAAGTCGCCGACCAGGTTCAGCGGCGGGATCGGCTTGCCCGCGGGGTCCCGCACCGCGTAGAGCGCGCCGGTGAGGGAGATGTAGTTGATGTCGTGCCCGGCGCGCTCGGCCATCGGGCCGTCCTGACCCCAGCCGGTCATCCGGCCGTAGACCAGCCGCGGGTTGCGGGCGAAGCAGTCCTGCGGGCCGACCCCGAGGCGTTCGGCCACCCCGGGCCGCAGACCCTCCAGCAGCACATCGGCCTTCGCCACCAGCTGCCCCACCAGCCGCCTGCCCTCGGCGGTCTTGAGGTCCGCGGCGATCGACCGGCGGCCGCGCAGCAGGTGGTCCCGCGCCTCCGGCGGCATCATCCGCAACCCACCCGAGGGGCGCTCGACGCGGACGACGTCGGCACCGAGGTCGGCGAGGATCATCGCTGCATGCGGACCCGGGCCGATGCCCGCCAGTTCCAGCACCTTGATCCCGTCCAGCGGCCCCATCGGCACCCGCTCCCCACTCCTCGACGTGCTCCCGCCCCGGATTCTGCCAGCCGTGCCCGCCGGGCGGTGAGGCGCTTTCCACCACCGGACGGTGCGGTCCGCGGCGCCCGCCCGCACTCCGCAACCAGGCGCATCATGGAGTCAGGAGCACCCGCGCCGGGTGCCCGCCGTGGTGAGGGAGCTGCCGATGCCCTACCAAGACCTGGGAGCGTTCGTCTGGCCCGTCATGGTGCTGATCTGGGTGCTGGCCGCGTCCTACTCCCGCGCGGCGATGCACCACCGCTGGCAGGCCCGCGCGCACCCGCCGCCGAAGCCGCCCGTTCGTCCGGTGGACGCGCCCGACGCGGGCGAGTCGCTGCGGGCGCTGTGGGAGACCGCCCGCGTCCGCTACGCGCGCATCGCGGGGGAGTACGGCGCCTACGAGGCCGACCCGAAGCAGGTGCTGCGGCGGCCCGCGCTGGCCGACCCGGCGGTGCCCTCGACCGGCCGGTTCATCGACGCCTTCCACGAGGCGATGGCCCTGCACACCGAGTCCTACCCGCCGGTGGACCTGGCGAAGAAGTACGTGGAGGCGACCGAGAACGCGGAGAAGGCGTGGACAGCCGCGTGCGCCGCGGCGGACAAGCTGCGGGCGTCCCGGTTCACCACCGACGAGCGCGCGCTGATCAACCAGGGCATCAAGCTGCTCGAACTCGCCGAGGGCGCCGCCACCCCGGCCGAGCAGGAAGCCGCCTACGCGGCTGCGCGGCAGGTGCTGGCCAAACTCGAACGCAGCGCCGGCACCCGGCTGGACTGGCGGGTGCCGCGGCCCGCCCGCCGAGCCATCGACCGGCTCGGCAAACCCACGCTGCCCCCGTCGTAACGCGGAAGGGGCCCGGCTCACCGAGCCGGGCCCCTTCCCACCAGTACCTGCCTACCGGCGAGCCTTGGCGGTCTTGCGGTTGTTGGCCTTCTGGATGGCTTTGACCAGCTCGTCCTTGTTCATCGACGAGCGGCCCTTGATGTCCAGCTTCTTGGCCACGTCGTACAGGTGCTGTTTGCTGGCCGAAGCGTCCACGCCGCCGGCGGTCTTCGTCGGCTTGCGGCCGGCACCGCGGGCGGCCTGCTTGTCGGAGGGGCCCTTGCGGCCCTTCTCCTCCCAGTGGTCCCCGACCTTTTCGAACGAGTGCTTCAGCGACGCGTACGCCGTCTGGTGCGCACGCCGGCCCTCGCCGTAGGTCTCGACCGCCGAGTCGTGGGTCTTCACCCACGTGTCCTGCGCCTTCTTCGACGACCGCTTCAGCGTGCTGGGCAGGGCTTCACGTCCGGGCATCGGAGCACCTCCAGTCTCCTCTCGTGCCTGATCACGGAATTCCCGGACCACCGGGACGTCAAACGTCGCCGTCCTCGACCCGCATCGCCTGCTGCTCGGCACCGCCCGCCGGCCGCTGGCGGCCTTCCGCCGCGCCGATCTCGGTGCCCTCGGCGTCGACGAGCTCGTTCGAGCGGTCCGGCGCCGCGAACTGCTCGCCCGGCGCCTCGGAGTCCGGCTCGACGGCCCGGTCCGGGTCGGTCACCCGCCACGACACCGGGTCCTCCAGCGGTGCCGGCTCGGCGTCGAGTTCCAGGTTCTCCTGCTGCTCGGATCGGATCCGGTCCTCGCTCATCTTTCCCTCCTCAGCCCGGCAGCGTCTCGCCGCCGAGCGCGGCGAGCACCTCGCCGGTGTAGTAGGACGACAGCTGCCCGGCCGCGAAGAACACATAGGACGGTGCCAGCTCGTCCGGCTGCGCCGCCCGGCCCATCGGCACCTGCTGCCCGAACTTCTCCACGTGCTCGGCGGACATCGTCGCCGGGATCAGCGGTGTCCACACCGGACCCGGCGCGACCGCGTTGATCCGGATCCCGCGGTCGGCCAGCGCCTGTGCCATCGCGTAGGTCCAGGCGATCACCGCGCCCTTGGTGGCCGAGTAGTCGATCAGCGACTTGTTGCCGCGCAACCCGTTCACCGAGGCGGTGTTGATGATCGCCGAACCCTCGCCGAGGTGCGGCAGCGCCGCGTGCGTGACCCGGAAGTAGCTGTGGATGTTGACGTCGAAGGTGCGCATCCACTGCTCGTCGGTCAGGTCCTCGGGTGCGTCCAGCTCCTGTTGCGTGGCCACGTTGTTGACCAGCACGTCCAGCCCGCCGAGCTCGCGCACCGTCTCGTCCACGATCTTGCGGCACTGCTCGCGCGACCCCAGGTCCCCGGGCAGGAGCAGGCAGCGGCGGCCCTCCTTGCGGACCAGCTCGGCGGTCTCCTCGGCGTCGGAGTGCTCGTCCAGGTAGGCGATTGCCACGTCCGCGCCCTCCTTGGCGAACGCGATCGCCACGGCGCGGCCGATACCGGAGTCCCCGCCGGTGATCAGCGCCCGCTGGTCGCGCAGCAACCCGCGCCCGGTGTAGCCCTCCATCCGGTCCTGCGGCCCGGGCTCCATCTCGCCCGTCACACCCGGCGGTTCCTGCTGCTGCCGTGGCTGTCCCATGCACACTCCTTTCCTCGTGTGCCGCAGGTGTCCCCGCTCGGGCGGGCGCCAAACCCGGCGGTTGGCCGTCCGGTGCGGCGGGTAACCGGATCCGCATGAACTCGCCAGTCAGCAGCGGCCTGCGCGTCGTCGTCACCGGGGCCAGCGGGAACGTGGGCACCAGCACCGTCCAGGCGCTCAGCCGCGACCCCGCGGTCGCGTCGATCCTCGGCGTGGTGCGGCGCGAGCCGCAGTGGAGCGCCCCGAAGCTGGAGTGGCGCACCGCGGATCTGGCCGAGGACCAGATCGGTCAGCTGGTGCGTGGCGCCGACGTGGTGATCCACCTGGCGTGGTTGTTCCAGCCCACCCACGATGCGGCCACCACGTGGCGCGTCAACGTCCTCGGCGCCATCCGCGTGTTCGAGGCGGTCGCCAGGGAGAACGCGCCCGCCCTGGTGTACTCCTCGTCGGTCGGTGCCTACTCGCCGGGCCCGAAGGACCAGGCGGTTCCGGAGAGCTGGCCCACCCACGGCTGGCCCGGCGCGGCCTACCCGCGGGAGAAGTCCTACCTGGAGCGCTACCTGGACGGGTTCGAACAGAACCATCCCGGGGTGCGGGTGGTGCGGCTGCGGCCGGGGTTCGTGTTCAAGCGCGAGGCGGCGTCGGCGCAGCGCCGCCTGTTCGCCGGGCCGTTCGTCCCCGGCAGCCTGGTCCGGCCCTCGCTCATCCCGCTCGTCCCGGACGTGCCCGGGCTGCGCGTGCAGGCCGTGCACTCCGCCGACATCGGCGAAGCGTTCCGGCTGGCCGCCCTGACCGACGTGCGCGGCGCGTTCAACGTGGCCGCCGACCCGGTGATCGACGCCACGGCACTGGCCGGGCTGCTCGGCGCCCGCACCGTCCCGGTGCCGGCCTGGGCGCTGCGTGCCGCGGTCTCCGCCGGCTGGTACGCGCACCTGCTGCCCGCCTCCCCGGGCCTGCTGGACACGGTCCTGCGACTGCCGATCATGGACACCACCCGCGCCCGCGACGAGCTCGGCTGGATCCCCCGGCACACCGCCCTCGACGCGATCAGCGAGTTCCTGGCCGGTCTGCGTTCCGGTGCGGGCATGGCCACCCCGCCGCTCACCGCGGACAGCGCGTCCGGCCGGATCCACGAGGCGAGTACCGGGATCGGCTCCCGGCCCTGAGCCCGCCACCCCGCCGGGGTGGTAGGAATGGCGGCGTGAGCATCGAGATCGCGGCCGACGAAGCCGTCACGCTGACCAGCGAACTGATCCGCATCGACACCACCAACACCGGGGATCCGGACACACTGGTGGGGGAGAAGGCGGCGGCGGAGTTCGTCGCGGAGAAGCTCACCGAGGTCGGCTACGACATCGAGTACGTGGAGTCCGGCGGCCGCAACCGGCACAACGTGATCGCCCGCCTCGCCGGTGCCGACCCCAGCCGGGGCGCCCTGCTGGTGCACGGCCACCTCGACGTGGTGCCTGCGGACGCCTCCGAATGGTCGGTGCACCCGTTCTCCGGGGCGGTCCAGGACGGCTACGTGTGGGGCCGCGGCGCCGTGGACATGAAGGACATGCTCGGCATCATGCTGGCGCTGGCCCGCCACTACAAGCGCGAGAACATCGTCCCGCCGCGCGACATCATCTTCGCGTTCCTCGCCGACGAGGAGGCCGGCGGCAAGTTCGGCGCCCAGTGGCTGGTGGAGAACCGCCGTGACCTGTTCGAGGGCGCCACCGAGGCGATCAGCGAGGTCGGTGGCTTCTCCATCAACCTCAAGGACGATGTGCGCACCTACGTGGTGGAGACCGCGGAGAAGGGCATCCGGTGGATGAAGCTGCGCGTGCGCGGCACCGCCGGGCACGGCTCGATGATCCACCGCGACAACGCGGTCACCAAGCTCGCCGCCGCGGTCGCCCGGCTCGGCGAGCACCGGTTCCCGCTCGTGCTGACCGACTCGGTGCGCGAGTTCCTCGCCGGCGTCACCGAGATCACCGGCTGGGACTTCCCGGAGCACGACATCGACGGCGCGGTGGCCAAGCTCGGCGCCATCTCCCGCATGATCGGCGCCACCCTGCGCGACACCGCGAACCCGACGATGCTGACCGCCGGCTACAAGTCCAACGTCATCCCCTCGGTCGCCGAGGCCGCGGTGGACTGCCGGATCCTGCCCGGCCGGGAAGAGGCGTTCGACCGCGAGCTCGACGAGATCCTCGGTCCGGACATCGAGAAGGAGTGGATGGAGCTGCCCCCGGTCGAGACGACCTTCGACGGCGCGCTCGTGGACGCCATGACCGCCTCGATCGCCGCCGAGGACCCGGGCGCGAAGGTGCTGCCCTACATGCTCTCCGGCGGCACCGACGCCAAGTCGTTCCAGACCCTGGGCATCCGCAACTTCGGGTTCGTGCCGCTGCGGCTGCCCGCCGACCTCGACTTCTCCGGCCTGTTCCACGGCGTGGACGAACGCGTGCCGGTGGACGCGCTCAAGTTCGGCACCCGGGTGCTGGACCGGTTCTTCCGCGCCTCATGACCACCGTGGCGCAGCTGCGCAAGGCCGCGGCCTACCTCCCGGAGGCGGTCGAGGACGGCGGGGTGTTCACCGTGGCCGGCAAGCCGTTCGCCGCGCTGGCGGAAGGCCGGCGCGCCCACCTGCACCTGTGCGCGGCCGACGCGGCCGAGGTCGTCGCGGCCTGCCCGTCGGCCGAACGTGTGACCGGCGGCGTGCGGATCCCGCTCGCGGACATCACCGGCCAGCAGCTCAACCACTGGGTGCGCCGCGCCTGGCTGGCGCAGGCGCCGGAACGGCTCGCGCGGCAGGCCGGGGCCGCCGAGACCGCGGCCGCCGGGGCCGTTGGCGACCTGCCGGCGGGCATCGGGCGGCCGGCGACCCGGGCGCTGACCGCCGCCGGGATCACCACCCTCGACCAGGTCGCCGAGCGGACCGAGGACGAGCTGCTCGCGCTGCACGGCGTCGGCCCGAGGGCCATCCGCATCCTGCGCGAGACCCTCGCGGAGTCGGGCCGGTCGCTGGCGGGGTGAGCCGGACTGTCGACAGCTCCCACCCCTCTTCGAAAGCCGCCCACCACGACCGCGAGCAGCGCCACAGCTGACATCCGCGCGGCGTCCGCACCGCAACCGCGTGGGCGGGCGCCGCGCCGGGACGAACGGTCAGATCAGGACTTCGGGCAGGGCGGTGGCCGGCTGCCGCTTGCGGCGCAGCCAGACGCGCCGGGTTCCGTCGGAGTAGAGCCGGACCGTCGACAGCTCCCACCCGCCGTACTCGGCGTTGATGGACAGCTGGGTGGCCGCGGCCCGCCGGGACACGCCGGGTGGCAGTTGCAACCGGCGGTACTCCCAGTCCTCGTCGACCACCGCCTCCTGGTGCTTCATGGCTGGATCACCTGCACCCCTTCTCCCGCCGCGGAGCCGACGAACACCCGCCCGCTCCGCTCCTCGACGGTAACCGAATTCGGCTGCCGGACCGTCGGGAAACGGTACTTCTCGACCGGTTCGCCGCCGCGCACGTCGAACCCGACGACCTCGTTGCGCCCGGTGAGCGTCACCCACGCCAGCGCGCGCTGCGGGTCGTAGGCGAGGCCGTACGCCCCGCCCGGCACCGGGTACCGCTGCCGCAGCAACAACGGACCGGTGGAGAACGCCAGGAGAGCACCGGTGCGGGTGTCGACCACCAGCACCCGGCCGAACGAGTCGGCGACCGCGTGGGTGGCGCCGTCGCCGGCCCGCAGCCCTTCGGCCATCGTGCCGCCGTCCACGTCCACCGAGAACACGGCGGTGCGCAGCTCGTCCAGCACCACGGTGTTCCCGCCGGCCTGCAGCACGTCGTCGGCGCTGTAGAGCTGGCCCTGGATGCTGCGGGTGAGCCGGTCGCCGGTGAACACGTCGACGGCCTTGCGGTCACGCACCGCGACCAGCGTCCGGTCGCCGTCGACGACCGCACCGGCCGGCTGGCCCGCGACGGCGAGCGTGCTGACCTGGCCGGTGGGCAGCGCGATGCGGGCGACCTGTCCCGCGGCCGGCAGGCTGGCCAGCAGGACACCCCCGCTGACCCGCAGCTGCTCGGCCCGGCCGGCCACCGGCACCCGCAGCGGCGCTGCCGACAGGTCGCCGGTGCGGTACAGCAGCACAGCGTCCGGAACCGCGACGGCGAGCACACCGGTGGCCGGGTCGGCCGCGACCGCGCTCACCTCGCCCGGCGTGCCGATCACCGTGCCCGCGGGGGCGGCTGCGGGCGGGGGCGAGGCGGGCGCGGTGGCGGCCACCGGGTTCGCCACGACCTGCAGTGTGTCGCCGCTGTCACCCTGTTTGCCCGAGCAGCCGGACAACGCCAGGGCGCAGGTCACCACCACAGCGGTGCCGACGGTGGCCGACGAGCGCACGAGACCTCCGGGTCGCATCCTTGTCCTGTCTCCAGCATTCCCTGAAAATCCCGCCGCGTCACCCGCTGTCCACCGGGCGATCACCTGGTGCCCCGCTCCGGGTAACCGAACTCGACCGCGCTGACGTCGTCCAGCGCCGAGGAGATCGCGACCGGCAGCGTGATCTCCTCCGCCGCGAGCGAGCCGGTGAGCTGCCCGGTATCCCGGGCCCCCACCACCGGCGCCACCACGCCCGGCCGGTCCCGCACCCAGGCCAGCGCCACCACCAGCGGCGACACCCCCAGCCCGTCGGCCGCGGTGGTGACCGCTTCCACGATCCGCGCCGCCCGCTCGGTGCGGTGCTGCTCGACGTATCCGGCGTACTCGGCGGAGGCGCCACGCGAGTCCGCGGGCGTGCCCTTGCGGTACTTGCCCGTCAGCACCCCGCGTCCCAGCGGCGCCCAGGGCAGCACCCCGAGCCCGTGGTAGCGGGCCGCCGGTACCAGCTCGCGCTCCACGCCCCGCTCCACGAGCGAGTACTCGGCCTGGGTGGCGATGAGGCCGGTCGTGCCGAGCCCGGCGGCCGAGGCCAGCTGCCAGCCGGAGTAGTTGCACACGCCGGTGTAGCGGACCTTGCCGGAGGTCACCGCGTGCTCCAGCGCCGAGAGGGTCTCCTCCAGCGGCACCGACTCGTCCCACGCGTGCAGCTGCCACAGGTCCAGGTGGTCCACGCCGAGCCGCCGCAGCGAGCCCTCCAGCGCCGACAGCAGCGCGCCCCGGGAGGCGCCGCCACCGAACGGGCCGTCGGTGCGGCGCGCGACCGCCTTGGTCGCCACGACGATTTCGTCGCGTGGCACCAGGTCGCCCAGCAGGCCACCCAGGATGCGTTCGCTCTCCCCGTCGGCGTAAATGTCCGCGGTGTCGACGAGGGTGCCGCCGGCCTCCACGAACGCGACGAGCTGGCTGGCTGCCTCGTCCGCGTCGGTCTCGGCGCCCCAGGACATCGTGCCGAGCGCCATCCGGGAGACCCGCAATCCCGACCTGCCCAGCTGTCGCTTCTGCATGCACGAAGAGTAACTAAGGCGGGGCACCGAACTTGTCCAAGGCGGCTCATCCGGTGATCCGGGCCGCAGATAGCCTCTCCCACCGTGCGAACGCGACCGACTTTCCCGAAGGCCCGGTGAGCATGGGCTGGTTCGAAGCACTCGTTCTCGGCCTGGTCCAGGGCCTGACCGAGTTCCTGCCGATCTCCTCCAGCGCCCACCTGCGCATCACCGCCGCGCTCGCCGGCTGGGGCGACCCCGGTGCGGCGTTCACCGCGGTCACCCAGATCGGCACGGAGCTGGCGGTCATCCTGTACTTCGCCAAGAAGATCGGCCGTGTCCTGGCCGCCTGGTGGCGCTCCCTGTACCGCCCGGAGTGGCGCCGGCACCCGGACGCGCGGCTGGGCTGGCTGATCATCGTCGGCTCGCTGCCGATCGTCGTGCTCGGCCTGCTGCTCCAGGACGCCATCGACAGCGCCTTCCGCGACCTGCGCATCACCGCCACCACACTGATCGTGTTCGGTGTGCTGCTGCTGATCGCCGACCGGGTCGGCCGCCAGTACCGGACGCTGGACCAGCTGACCGTCCCGCACGGGCTCGGGTACGGCTTCGCGCAGGCGATGGCGCTCATCCCCGGCGTGTCCCGCTCCGGGGGCACCGTCACCGCCGGCCTGCTGCTCGGCTACACCCGCTCCGACGCCACCGAGTACGCGTTCCTGCTGGCCGTGCCCGCGGTGTTCGGGTCCGGGCTGTACAAGCTCACCGACATCGGCGGTGAGAACAGCCCGCAGTGGGGGCCGACCATCCTCGCCACCCTGGTCGCCTTCGGCGTCGGGTACGCGGTGATCGCGTGGCTGATGAACTTCATCAAGACCAAGAGCTACGTGCCGTTCGTGATCTACCGCATCGCGCTCGGTGTGCTGCTGATCGTGCTGGTCGCCACCGGTGTCCTTGATCCGGACGCGGGCCCGGCCCTGTAGGTTGGCGGCGTGGCTACCGTGATCCTGCTGCGGCACGGCCGCTCGACCGCGAACGGGTCGGGCGTGCTGGCCGGCCGGACCCCCAAGGTCGGGCTCGACGACACCGGCCGCGCGCAGGCCAAGGCGCTCGTCGAGCGGCTGGCCGGTGTGCCGCTGGCCGAGGTCGTGGTGTCCCCGCTGCTGCGCTGCAAGAACACCGTGGCCCCGCTCGTCGCCGAACGGGGCCTGACCCGCACCGTCGATCCACGGCTGTCCGAAGTGGACTACGGCGAGTGGACCGGGCGCGAGCTGAAGGCGCTGGTGAAGGAACCGCTGTGGCGGGTGGTGCAGGCCCACCCGTCGGCGGCGGTGTTCCCGGGCGGCGAGGGCCTGGCCGGCATGCAGGCGCGGGCGGTGGCCGCGGTGCGCGAGCACGACGCGCGCATCAGCGCCGAGCACGGCGACCACGCCGTGTGGCTGCTGTGCAGCCACGGCGACGTGCTCAAGTCGATCCTGGCCGACGCGCTGGGCCAGCACCTGGACTCGTTCCAGCGGATCGTGGTCGACCCGGCGTCGATCTCGGTGGTGCGCTACACCGAGGTGCGGCCGTTCGTGGTGCGCGTCAACGACCACAGCGCCGACCTGGCCGGGGTGGTACCGCCGCCGCCGAAGCGCGGTAGGAAGAAGAAGACGTCCTCCGACGCGGAGATCGGGGGATCGACAGGACAGAAGGGTCGCGCTGGATGACACCGGACAACCCGTTCGCGCAGGCGAGTGACCTGCCCTACGGTCTGCCGCCGTTCGACCGGATCACCGACGAGCACTTCGGGCCGGCGTTCGAGGCGGGTCTGGCCGAGCACGCCGCCGAGATCGCGGCCATCGCCGGCAACCCGGAGCCGCCGACCTTCGAGAACACGATCGTGGCGCTGGACACCTCCGGCCGCCTGCTGCAGCGCGTGTCGTCGGTGTTCTTCAACCTCACCTCGTCCGACACCAACCCGGCGCGGCAGGAGCTGCAGGCCGCGATCGCGCCGAGGCTCGCCGCGCACTCCGACGCGATCCACCTGAACCCGGCGCTGTTCGCGCGGGTGCGTGACCTCTACGAACGGCGTGACCAGCTGGGCCTCGACCCGGAGTCGGCGTGGCTGCTGGACCGCACCTACACCGGATTCCAGCGCGCCGGCGCCGGGCTCGACGAGGACCAGCAGGCCAAGCTGCGGGCGCTCAACGAGGAACTGTCCACGCTGTCCACCCGGTTCCAGGACAACCTGTTGCGCGACACCAACGACCTCGCCGTGCTGGTCGACGACGTCGCGGAGCTCGCCGGGCTGTCCGAGGGCACCATCGCCGCCGCGGGTGCGGCCGCCGCGTCCCGGGGCGAGGAGGGCAAGTACCTGCTCACGCTGAACCTGCCCACCTCGCAGCCGCTGCTGAGTGTGCTGGCGAACCGGGCGCTGCGCGAGCGGCTGTACACGGCGTCGATCTCGCGCGGCAACCGGGGCAACGCGGCCGACAACAACGCTGTGCTGGCGCGGATGGCGCAGCTGCGCGCCCAACGGGCCGCACTCCTCGGCTACCCCAACCACGCCGCCTACGTGATCTCCGACGAGACCGCCCGCACCGCCGAGGCCGCGGTCGGGCTGCTGGAGCGGCTCGCCCCGGTGGCGGTCGCCAACGCGCGGCGCGACGCCGAGGAACTGCAGCGCTACCTCGACCAGGACCACCCGGGCGCCACGCTCGAGCCGTGGGACTGGGCCTTCTACGCCGAACGCGCCCGCAAGGCGCGCTTCGACCTCGACGACGCCACGCTGCGGCCCTACTTCGAGCTGGACCGGGTGGTGCGCGACGGCGTGCTGTTCGCGGCGGGCGAGCTGTACGGGCTGCGCTTCGCCGAGCGGCACGACCTGCCTGTGTACCACCCGGACGTGCGCGTGTTCGAGGTGTTCGACGCCGACGGCAGCCCGCTGGGCCTGTTCCTCGGCGACTACTACGCGCGCGAGTCCAAGCGCGGCGGCGCCTGGATGAACACCTTCAGCGACCAGTCGCGGCTGCTCGGGGAGCGGCCGGTGGTGGTGAACAACCTCAACATCGCCAAGCCGCCGGCTGGCGAGCCGACGCTGCTCAGCTTCGACGAGGTCACCACGCTGTTCCACGAGTTCGGCCACGCCCTGCACGCGTTGTTCTCGGACGTGCGGTACCCGAGGTTCTCCGGCACCAACGTGCCGCGGGACTTCGTGGAGTACCCCTCGCAGGTCAACGAGATGTGGATGCTGTGGCCGGAGGTGCTGGCCAACTACGCCAAGCACCACGAGACCGGTGAGCCGCTGCCGCGGCACCTGGTGCAGCGGCTGGAGGAGTCGGCCCAGTACGGGCAGCCGTTCGCCACCACCGAGTACCTGGCCGCGGCGTTGCTCGACCAGGCATGGCACGGGCTGGGCACCGACGACGCGATCGGCGACGTCGCCTCGTTCGAGGCGGCCGCGCTGGAGAAGGCCGGGGTGGCGGTGCCGGCGATCCCGCCGCGCTACCGCAGCACCTACTTCGCGCACGTGTTCAGCGGCGGGTATTCGGCCGGGTACTACTCCTACATCTGGAGCGAGGTGCTCGACGCGGACACCGTCGAGTGGTTCACGGAAAACGGCGGCCTGAAGCGCGCCAACGGTGACCACTTCCGCCGCACGCTGCTCTCCCGTGGCGGCAGCGGGGATCCGATGGAGTTCTTCCGCACCTTCCGCGGCCGCGACCCGGAGATCGGGCCACTGCTCGCGCGCCGTGGGCTGACGGGCGCGTGACCGTCGGACCGGAGCCGCAGTACGAGATTTCGCCGACGAGTACCTCGACCACGCCCGGGACGGGTTCCACAACGCCCATCTCGACCGGCCCGCCTGCCTGGACCTGCTGGGCGACGTGAGCGGGCTGACGGTGCGGGACGCCGCGTGCGGTCCGGGGTTGTCCGCCGCGGACCTGGTGGACCGCGGCGCCCGCGTGATCGGCGCGGACATCAGCCCGCGCATGGTCGAACTGGCCCGGCACCGCGCTCCCGGGGGCGAGTTCCGCGTGCACGACCTCGCGCAGCCCCTGGACTGGCTGCCGGACGCGTTGGTGGACCGGGTGCTGCTCGCGCTGGCCGTGCACTACCTGGACGACCGGATCGCGGCGCTGCGGGAGCTGGGCGACTGGCTCCGGCACGGCGGCAACTACTTCGAGCCGCGCGTGATCGAGGAGGTGTGGAGCCGGGGCTGACGGGTCCGCTACCGGCTGACCCCGTTGGAGCAGACCTGCGAAGAGCTGGCCGAGGCCGGTTTCCTGATCAAGCGGCTGCGCGAGCCGCGGCCCACGCCGGACGCAGCCGCCCTGGACCCCGAACGGTACGCGCGGCTGACCCGCGAGCCGACCGGTTTCCTGGCGATCTGCGCGGTGCCGGGCCCGCGTGGGGCGCCGTCGTCCTGGCGCAGCCGGGCGGCGTGCGCGGCACCGCCTGCACGGCCTCGTCCGAGGGCCAGGACGGCTACGGCGTGACGTCGGTGCCCGCGCCGTCAGGTGTGGTGCGCCGCGGCCGGCTCCGGACCGAGGGAACGGATCGCGAAGTCGATCGTGGCGGCCAGGCGTGCCGGATCGTGGCCGGCGCGTTCCCGCACGCGCAGCCCCAGCACGGTGGTGAACAGCAGTTCCACGGCCGCGTCGACGTCGAGGTCCGCGGGTAGTTCACCATCGCGGCAGCCGCGGCGCAGCACCTCGGCGATGGCCTCCCGCGTGACCTCGAACGCCGCCTCGGTGCGCTGCTGTACCTGTGGATCCCCGGTGCCGAGTTCGGTCGTGGTGTTGACCACGAAACAGCCCAGCCCGGAGTGGTCGCCCGCACTGCCGGTCACCAGCCACATCAGCCAGTTCCGCAGCACTTCCCGGGTCGGCCCGGTGCCGCCCAGCCGGGCCCGTGCTTCCGCCGAATCGGTCTCGCGGTAGTGGTCGAGCGCGCGCAGGAACAGCGTGTGCTTGTCGCCGAAGGTGCGGTAGAGGCTGCTGGGCTTGAGGTCGAGCTCGTCGCCCAGGTCGCGGACGGAGGTGGCGTGGTAGCCGAGGCGCCGGAACAGGCCGGCGGCGCGGGCCACCACGTCCTGCTCGTCGAATTCGCGTGGCCGTGGCATGCCGCACAGCCTACCAGGATTGTGGAGCGATCGTTCCCATACTAAGGTCGTCCCTCATATGGGAGCGACCGCTCCCAAATTGGAGGGAGATCGATGGTGACGACGGCAGAACCAACCACGACGGCGCGGCCCGGCAGAACCGGCGGATGGCCCGCGGTCGCGGTCGTGGCGTTCGGGACCTTCCTGCTGGTGACCGCCGAGCAACTACCGGTCGGGCTGCTGACCCGCGTCGGCACGGACCTGTCGGTCAGCGCGGGCACCGCCGGGTTGATGGTGACGGTGACCAGCATCGTGGCCGGGCTGGCCGCCCCCGTGGTCCCGGTTCTCGTGGGGCGGCTGGACCGGCGATGGCTGCTCACCGGCCTGATGGGCCTGATGACCCTGGCGAACGTGGCGTCCGGTCTGGCGCCGGGCTTCGCGGTGCTGATGGTGTCGCGCGCCCTGGTCGGGGTGGCGATCGGCGGGTTCTGGGCCGTGGCCGGTGGCCTTGCGGTCCGGCTGGTGCCCGCCGAACGGGTGCCGCGCGCCACAGCCGTCATCTTCGGCGGCGTCGGCGCGGCCAACGTGTTCGGCGTCCCGATCGGCACCGTCCTCGGCGACTTCGCCGGATGGCGCGTCGCGTTCGCCACGCTCAGCGGCCTCGCGCTGGTGGTCCTGATCGCCCTGCTGGTGATGCTGCCGCCGCTGGCCGCCACCGAGCCGGTCCGGCCCCGGCTGCTGGCCGGGCAGTTCCGCAACCGCGGGGTGCGGCTGGGCATCCTCGCGACCTTCCTGATCGTCACCGGGCACTTCGCCGCCTACACGTTCATCAGCCCGGTGCTGCAGGACCTGTCCGGGGTGCGGGCGGACCTGGTGGGGCCGCTGCTGTTCGGGTTCGGTGTGGCCGGGGTCGCCGGGAACTTCGTCGCGGGCGCCGCCGTGGCGCGCCGGCTGCGGACGACGGTGCTGGTGATCACCGCCGCTCTGGCGGTCGCGGTGCTGATCTTCCCCGTCCTGGGTGAGACGCCGGCGGGCGGCGTGACGCTGCTGATCGTGTGGGGGCTGACCTACGGTGGCGTGTCGGTGAGCCTCCAGACCTGGATGATCAAGGCCGCGCCGCGCGCCGTGGAAGCCGCGTCGGCCCTGTGGGTGTCGGTGTTCAACCTGGCGATCGGGCTCGGCGCGCTGACCGGCGGCGCGATCGTCGACGCACTCAGCCTGACCGGGGTGCTGTGGCTGGCCGGTGCGCTGTTCGTGCTCGCCGGTGCCACGGTCTGGGCGGTCCGGGCCGCCGATCTGCGGTGAGCGGGGTTGACCCTGACGCAGGGTCAAGCCCGCACCATGGCCGGCATGACCACGACGCAGAACTTCACGATCCACCACGACGGCGTCACCATCGCCGCGACCCGCGGCGGCCGGGGACGCCTGGTGGTCCTGTGCCCCGGGCTCAACTCGACGCAGGCCGACTTGCAGCAGCTGGCCGGGCTGCTGCGGCGGGACCACGATGTGGTGACCTTCGACCTGCGCGGTCACGGTCTGAGCTCGGCCGCCGACCGGTACTCCTTCGCCGCGTTCCTCGGCGACCTGGCGGCGGTCATGGCGGAGCTGGGACGCCATGACCGCGCCGCCGCGCCGCTGCTGGTGGGCTACTCGCTCGGCGCCGACCTCGCCGTGCACTACACGGCCGAGCACCCCGGCACCGTGTCCGGTCTCCTGCTCATCGACGGCGCCAACCCGGTGCCCGAACCGTTCCTCACCGAGGCCGTCCTGCCGGAGTTCCGCGCGATGTGGGAGGACATGGCGGCGCGCCAGCAGGCCGGGCGGGGAACTGCCCGCCAGGTGCTGCTGACCGGGCAGGAGATCCTCGACCTGAACGTGGAGATCGACCAGGTGCGGGCCGGGATCCTCGCCCGGTACGACGTGATCGACCAGCCCATCACCATGATCATGTCGACGTCGATGGCCGGGGACGGTGACGACGAATTCGTGCGGTCGCTGAACCAGAACTGGCGGGCCGGTGTCGAGCGGCTCCAGCGCGAGCACCCGGGCATCGCCACGCACTGGCTCGACGCCGACCACCAGCTGGTGTTCACCCACGCCGTGGACATCGCGGCGATCACGCGGACACTGGTGCCATGTTGACCATCGGGGAACTGGCGGCCTACGCGGGAGTGACGGTGCGCGCGGTGCGGCACTACCACGCCAAGGGGCTGCTGCCCGAACCGGAACGGGACCACTCCGGCTACCGGCGGTACGACGCCGGCGCCGTGATCGAGCTGATCAAGATCCGTACCCTCGCCGAGGCCGGCGTCCCGCTGGCCCGGGTGCGGGAGCTGCTCCGGGCCGGTGCGGAGGAGTTCGCCGCTGCTGTGCGGGACATCGACCGGCAGCTGCAGGCCGAGATCCGGCAACGGCAGCGGCACCGCGAGCAGATCGCGCGGCTCGCCGCCGGGGACCACCTGGCGCTGCCGCCGGAGGTCGTCTCGTACCTCGACCGGTTGCGGGCGCTGGGCGTCCACGAGCGGATCCTCCAGGTCGAACGGGACGGCTGGATCCTGCTGGCCGCGCGCTCACCCGGCCGGGTGGCGGAGTGGACGGCCCGCAAGCACGAGCAGACGGCCGACGGCCGTCTGCTCGGCTTCTACCGCATCCTCGGGGAGGCGCTGGACCACGACGGGGACGACCCGCGGCTGGTCGAGCTCGCCGACGAACTGGCCGCCTACTTCACCCGGCTGGCCGACGAACAGGGCGAGGACTACGTGGACGACACCGATCTGGAGCCCGCGCTGGTCCAGTTGATGGACGCACTGGCGTTCGACACCGTGCCGCCGGCCCGGCAGCTGATCGAGCTGCTCGCGGAACGGGGCTGGACCGGCTGGACCAAGCTCGTGCGCGTCCCGCCCGGAGCGGATGCGGTGTCCCGGTGAGAAACGTGCGGAGGGCCGGCCCGCACGGGCCGGCCCTCCGATGACGGGACTACCTCAGATCAGGCCGAGCTTCTTCACGGCCTCGCGCTCCTCGGTGAGCTCCGCGACGGACGCGTCGATGCGGCCACGGGAGAACTCGTTGATCTCCAGGCCCTGCACGATCTCGTACTTGCCGCCCTTGCAGACGACCGGGAACGACGAGATCAGGCCCTCCGGCACCCCGTAGGAGCCGTCGGACGGGACGGCCATCGAGGTCCAGTCACCCTCGGCGGTGCCGTTGACCCAGGTGTGGATGTGGTCGATGGCGGCGTTGGCGGCCGACGCGGCCGAGGACGCGCCCCGGGCCTCGATGATCTCGGCGCCGCGCTTGGCCACGCGCGGGATGAACTCCTCGGCCAGCCACTTCTCGTCGTTCACGGCCTCGGCGGCGTTCCGGCCGCCGACCTCGGCGTGGAAGATGTCCGGGTACTGGCTGGCGGAGTGGTTGCCCCAGATCGTGAGCTTGCGGATCTCGCTCACCGGAGCGTTGAGCTTCTTCGACAGCTGGGCCACGGCGCGGTTGTGGTCCAGGCGGGTCATCGCGGTGAACCGCTCGGCCGGGACGTCGGGCGCGTGCGACTGCGCGATCAGGGCGTTGGTGTTGGCCGGGTTGCCGACCACCAGCACGCGGACGTCATCGGCGGCCCCGGCGTTGATCGCCTCGCCCTGCGGCTTGAAGATGCCGCCGTTGGCCTCCAGCAGGTCGGCGCGCTCCATGCCCTTGGTGCGCGGGCGGGCGCCCACCAGCAGCGCGATGTTGGTGCCCTCGAAGGCCCGCTTCGCGTCGTCGAAGATGTCGGTGCCGGCCAGCAGCGGGAACGCGCAGTCCTCCAGCTCGAGCGCCGTGCCCTCGGCCGCCTTGACCGCCTGCGGGATCTCCAGCAACCGCAGCTTCACCGGGGTGTCCGGGCCGAGCAGCTGACCGGACGCGATGCGGAACAGCAGCGCGTAGCCGATCTGGCCGGCGGCGCCGGTTACGGTGACGTTGACGGGGGCTTGGGTCATTGCGTACTCCTGCGGACGGAATTCTGGCTTGTGCTCGTGACCTTATCGCCCTCTGCCTGCACTGACGTGGTGCGTCGGCTCACGTTCTGCTGAACCGATCGAGTCGAATCGGCCACCGGAACCTCGAACGCCCTGCCCAGTGCGACGGTCCCGGCCTCCATCCGGCCCAGGCTGGTGAGCACGGAGCGTGCCTGCGCGTTGTCCGTCTCGTGGATGTCGGGTGCGCTGGTGTTGCGGGTCAGCGTGCGGCGCTCGTCCCCGTCCAGGGCGTCGCGGATCACGTCGATGTTGCGGCTGATCCGTTCGATCAGCGCGGTCAGCCGGTCGTCGGCGGGCAGCAGGCCCGGTTCGGAGCGGGCGGCGATCTGCCGCGCCCGGAACGCGAGCCGGTCCAGGGTGCTCAGCACGTACCAGCCGTAGTCGCGGCGGCTGGCGAGGCTGATCGGGTGGGTCAGCGGCTCGACCGTGGCGCGCACTTTCTCCACCGAGCGGTCCAGCTCCCGGGAGAGTTCGATCACGTTCACGTTCTCCCGCCCGGACAGCAGCGCCTCCGCGCCGGCCAGGAACTCGCACAGGTTCACCAATGCGGTGTCGATGTCGGACACCATCACGGTGCGGGTGCGCACCGGCACCACGAGGACCGCCGCGACGAGCCCGGCCGCCGCGCCGACGGCCGTCTCGGCGACCCGCAACCACAGCACCTCGACGCTGAACGTGCCGAGCAGGCTGTAGAGCACGCCCAGCATGCAGGTGATGAAGAACGCCATCATCAGCTGCGACACCCGGGCCACGTAGACCAGGCAGAACACGCACACCAGCAGCAGGGCCACGGTGGCGGCCGTGTTGCCGCTGACCAGCAGCGCGAGCAGCATGCCGCCGAAGATCCCGGCCAGCGTGCCGGTGACCCGGCGGAACCCCTTCACGAAGGTGGCCCCCGCGGTCGAGGTGTTGAGGAACACCACGAACACCGTCAGGACCGCCCAGTACCAGCGCGCGTGGGACAGCAGCTCGCCGCCCAGCACCGCCAGCCCGCCACCCACCATCGCCTGGATCGCGCTGCGGGTGCGGTTGTCGTAGGCGAAGACCGTGCTGGACCCGGTGGGCTCCGTTGCTCCGGTGGACTCGGTGGGTTCCGGTTCCACGGCCTGCCCGGGCAGCTCGGTCTCGGCCGAGTAGTCCCGCTCGGCCACGCGCTGGGCGTTGACGTCGGCCAGCGCCAGCTCCGCGATCGCGCGGCGCACCTCGTCGCCCGGCGCGGTGCGGTCGGCGAGCCGGCTGCCCGCGACCAGCATCCTGCTGAACTCCGCGGTCTCGCTGATCACCGGCAGCTCCCGCGGATCACGCTCGATCAGCGAGTCCAGCCGCAGCAGTCCGGCCACCAGGTCGGCGCGGACGTCCTCGGGCAGGTCCGCCGCCTCGCTGGCGCGGCGCACCGTGATCGCGAGCCACTGGCAGGCCAGTTCCACGGCGAGCAGCCGGCGGCGCAGCAGCTGGGTGCCGGTCTCGTCGAACAGGTCGCCGATGGTGTCCTCGATCATGAGCACCGCCTCGTGCAGGCGGGTGTCGGCCTTGCGCAGCTGGGTGATCCGCCACTCGCTGCCGCCGCTGGCCAGTGACGCGGCCGCGGCCCGCACGACCGCGCTGATCCGGGCGCGGAACGCGCGCCGGGCGCGCAGCAGCTCGGCCTCCGGCCGCCGCCGCAGCACCCCGAACCGCATCACGGCGTTCGCGGCCAGACCGACCGCCAGCGCCGGGAGGTACTGGGGCAGCTGGCTGGGGTGGACCGCGAGGAACATCGCGAAGAAGAACATGAAGAACGACAACGCGCCCATCGCCGTGCCGCGCGGCGCGAACCGCTGCGCGTAGACCGCGAGGAAGATCAGCAGCACGAACAGGACCGGATCCAGCAGCGGCACGGCGGCGCCGAACGCGGCGACCGTGAGCGAGGCCGACCCGCACAACAGGACCAGCACGAGCGTGATCGCCTGGTCCTTCTCGGTCTTGTCGTTGACGCTGAACGCCGAGTTCATCGCCGCGATCGAGGCCACCATGATCGCCGGGAGCGGACGGCCGAGCAGCACCAGCACGATGATCGAGAGCACGATGCCGCCGACCGCGATGCCGGCCAGCCGCAGCCGCACCAGGCCCGGGTCGGTGGCGACCAGCCGGTCCAGGGCCACCTTCGCGAACCTCATACCCGGCTCCCGAGCAGTTCCCATTCGGTCAGCGCGGTGCGCCGCCCCGTCGCCGCGGTGATCCGCAGGCGGTAGGCCCGGTAGGGTCCCGGCTCGGCCACGGAGAACGGCCGGGTCTGGCGCCGCCACCGGAACACCTCCCCGCGCCGCTCGTCCAGCCGCACCCAGGACCTCCCGTCGATCGTGCCCTCCAGCACCCAGTCGCTCGGGTCGCCACCGCGTGCGGCGGAGGTCAGCGTGTACAGCTCGACCCGGGCTGGTTCGCGCACCGCGCACTCGATCACCGGGGTGCGGGAGCGGAACGTGACCTGGCTGGCGGTGGTGTCGGCGAACAGCGCGGTGACGTCGGTGCCGTCGTCGCAGGTGCCCGTGCCGGTGACGTCGGTCAGCGGCGCCGGTGGCGCGTCGCCCGCGGTGAGCGACGGTGGTGGCGTGCCCCAGCCGGTGGGCGTGCCGGTCACGTCGAACTCCAGGTGCTCGGCCCCGGCCAGTTCCTCGTGCGACAGCCAGGTCGAGGTGTGCGGCCTGCCGTCGATCGTCAGGCCCCGCACGTACGGCTGGGCGCCGGGTGCGCTGATCGTCACCGTCCGCCCGTTCTCCAGGCGCAGCCGGGCCCGCTCGAACAGCGGTGCGGTGAGCACGTAGCCCGGGCTGCCCACCGCCAGCGGGTACATCCCGAGCGCGGCGAGGACGTACCAGGCCGACATCTCGCCGTTGTCCTCGTCACCGGGATAACCCTGTCCGATCTCGCTGCCCAGGTAGCAGCGCGTGAGCACCTCACGCACGATCGCCTGGGTCTTGGCCGCGGCTCCGGCGTGGCAGTACATCCACGGGATGTGGTGGCTGGGCTGGTTGGAATGCCCGTACTGGCCGAGCCGGATGTCGCGCGCCTCGGTCATCTCGTGGATGATCCCGCCGTAGGAGCCGGGCGCGCGACCGGTTTCCGGGGTGGCGAAGAACGCGTCCAATGCGGACTCCAGCGCGGCGCGGCCGCCGAGCAGGTTCGCCAGTCCGGCCCCGTCGTGCGGCACGGAGAACCGCGTGTTCCAGCCGTTGGTTTCGGTGTAGTCGAACCCCCACAGCGCCGGGTCGTAGTGCCCGGGTTCCCAGCGCCACCGGCCGTCGCGGTGCCGGCCCTGGAAGAACCCGGTGCGCGGGTCGAAATGGCGGACGTAGGCCAGCGCCCGCTGCCGGAAGTAGCGCGCGTTGTCCCGGTGTTCCGCCCGGCCGGTCCGCGCGTGCAGCGCCTCGGACAGGTTCGCCAGGCCGAAGTCGTTGAGGCAGCCCTCCAGCGCCCAGGACAGGCCCTCGCGGGTGGTCAGCGGGGTGAAGCCGAGGAAGATCGACTCGTGCAGGCCCTTCCGCCCGACGCTGCGGTCCGGTGGGGTGACGGTGGCGTTGCGGATCGCCGCGTCGTAGGCGGCCTGGACGTCGAAGGTGCGCACCCCGCGCAACCAGGCGTCGGCGAAGGCGGCGTCGGAGCTGGTGCCGGTCATCAGGTCGGCGTAGCCGGGGGAGGACCAGCGGGCGATCCACCCGCCCTCCCGGAACTGCTGCACGAACCCCTCGATCAGCTCACCGCAGCGGCGCGGCGACAGCAGCGCCAGCGCCGGCCACACCGTGCGGTAGGTGTCCCAGAAGCCGTGGTTGACCGACATCGGACCGTCCACGACGTGCGCTCCGGTCCGGGTGCGGGTGCTCGGCCACCACCGGCGCCGCACCGGGCTGGCGTGGCGCATCCCGCGCGGGGTCTGTTCGTGCGCCGAGTTCGGGTAGAGGAACAGCCGGTACAGGTTGGAGTAGAAGGTGGTGAGCTGGTCCGGTGTGGCGCCGTCGAGTTCGACGCGGCCGAGGACGTCCTGCCACGCCGCGCGGGCGCGTTCGCGGACCTGCTCGAACGTGGTGCCGGCCGGGATCTCCTGCTCGAGGTTGCGCCGGGCCTGCTCCAGGCTGATCAGCGAGGTGGCGATCCGCAGCTCGACCCGCGGTTCGCCGAACGCCAGGTACCCGGTGTTCGGCCACCGCAGCCGGCGGCCACCGGTGGCGGGCCGGTCGAACGTGCCGTGGACGAACATCCGCCGCGCCCCTGCCGACAGCCGGCTGCGGGCCCAGGTGTGACCCGTGACCACCCCGCGGGCCGGGTCGACGCGCAGCCCGCCGCGCCGGTCGACGTTGTCGAACAGCACCCACCCGCCCTCGCCGGGAAAGCTGAACCGGACCAGCGCGGCGTGGTCGGTGGGGGCGAGGTCGACGGTGATGCCGTTGTCGAAGCGCACGCCGTAGTGGTGCGGCTGGTCGGTTTCGTCGTCGTGCGAGAACGGCAGGGCCCGGGCGGCCCGGTCCACGGTCACCGGACCGATTCCCGGCAGGAATTGGAAGGAGTGGCGATCGCCCATCCACGGGCTCGGCTGGTGGCTGACCGCGAAGGCCTGCAACGCCGGCCGGTTGTCGGCGTTGTTGCGCCGGTGGTACTCGTACAGCCAGGTGGTGGACCCGGCATCGGTGACCGGGGTCCAGAAGTTGAACCCGTGCGGCACGGCGGTGGCCGGGAAGGTGCTGCCGCGGGAGATCTCGTTGCTCGACTGCGTGCCGCGGGTGGTGCGCACCCAGTCGACCGGGTCGCGCGGGCCCGGTGGCGGCACGTCGGCCAGCCGGACATCGTCGATCCAGCCCGACACCGGCTCGCCCGGTGGCGGCTCGACGAGCAGCACGATCGCCCGCGCCGTGCGGCCCGCGGCCCCGGCCAGCGCGTGGTGCACCGCGTTCCACTGGTCCAGGTAGAGCGTCTTGGACTCCCCGGCGCTCCGGGCCGATCCGCCCACCAGGGTGCCGTCGTCCAGCTCCACCGCCAGCGCCACGAACGTGCTGCGCCAGCTCGGCCCGGCGTCGGCCTGCGGAAAGACCACATAGGACAGCCGCGTGTCCGGGCCGATCTCGGCGTCCACTTCGAACAGCACGTGACGTGCGGTTTCGCCGGCCGTGTAGCGGGCGGCGCGCCCTCCGGTGAACCCGGCACCGGACTTGGCCGCCGGTGCGCGCTCCGGGCCTGCGCCGACGGTGACGACGGCACTGGCGCGGGGTTGCGGATCCCCGGCCTCGAACGACGAGAAGAAGTGGGTCCGGCTCACCCCGCCTACCGTAACGGGCGGCCCCGCTCACTTCCCGCCGAGCAGCTCCACCTCGGCCAATCCGGGCGCGCCGCCGCTGCTGCCGGTGATCCGCAGCCGGTAGTGGGCGTAGGCGCCGGGCGTGGCGACGGTGAAGGCGCGGGTCTGCCGGCGCCAGGGGAACGTCTCGCCGGACCGGGTGTCCAGCGGCGTCCAGGTCTGACCGTCGGCCGAGCCCTCGAGCACCCAGGCGTTCGGGTCGCCCGCGTCCGTGCCGGAGGTGAGGGTGTAGGAGGTGGCCGTCACCGGCCCGGGCACCGGGCAGTCCACCGTCGTGAGCGGCCCGGCCTGGGTGGCCGAGGTGTTGTCGAACAGCGGTGACCCGCCCGGCACGGTCAGGTCCGCCGGTGGCTGCGGCGGCTGGTCGCCCCGGGTGAGCGAGGGTGGCGCGTCCGCCGCCCCGGTACCCCAGCGCGACGGGGCCGGCCCCATCGCGAAGTCCAGCGTGCCACCCGCGGCGAGCACGTCGTGCGGCAGCGCGGTGGAGGTCCAGGCCCGCCCGTTGACCCGCAGGCCCTGCACGTAGACGTTGCGGGCGTTGTTTTTCGGCGCGTTGATCACCAGGTCATGGCCGTTCTCCAGGTGCACGGTGGCCTTGGTGAACAGCGGTGAGCCGACCGCGTACTCCGGGCTGCCCATCCGCAGCGGGTAGATCCCGAGCGCGCTGAGGACGTACCAGGCCGACATCTCGCCGTTGTCCTCGTCACCCGGATAACCCTGCCCGATCTCGCTGCCCAGGTAGAGCCGGGACAACGCCTCCCGCACCCCGGCCTGCGTTTTCCACGGCTGCCCGGCGTAGTCGTACATGTAGAGGATGTGGTGGCTTGGCTGGTTGTTGTGGGCGTACTGGCCCATCCGCACATCACGGGCCTCGCGCATCTCGTGGATCAGCTCGCCGTAGGCGCCGGGGAACCCGGCGGTCTCCGGGGTGGCGAAGAACTGGTCCAGTTTGCCGGCCAGCGCCTCCCGGCCGCCGTAGAGGTTCGCCAGACCCTGCCCGTCCTGCGGCACGGTGAAGGCCATGTTCCAGCCGTCGGTCTCGGTGTAGTCGTAGCCCCACACCCGCGGGTCGTACCGGTCCGCCGGGACGCGGAACGTGCCGTCGGCGTTGCGGCCCTGGAAGAACCCGGCGGCCTGGTCGAACACGTGCACGTAGTTGAGGGCCCGGTCCCGGAAGTAGGCCGCGTTGTCGGAGTACTCGCGGCGGCGCGGGTCGTCCGGCGCCGCCTCGTCGGCGAGCTTGCGGGACAGGTTGGCGATGCCGAAGTCGTTGAGGTAGCCCTCGATCGCCCACGACATGCCCTCGCTTGTCGACGTCGGCGTGTAGCCGAGGAAGATCGACTGCTCCAGGCCCTTGCGGCCGACGTTGTCGTTCGGAGGTGCCACGGTGGCGTTGCGAATCGCCGCGTCGTAGGCGGCGTGCACGTCGAATCCGCGCACGCCCTTGAGGTAGGCGTCGGCGAAGGCGACGTCGGAGCTGGTGCCGGTCATCAGGTTGGCGTAGCCGGGGGAGGACCAGCGGGCGATCCACCCGCCGTCGCGGTACTGCTGGACGAACCCGTCGATCATCTTGCCGGCCATGCCAGGCGACAGCAGCGAATAGGCCGGCCAGGTGGTGCGGTAGGTGTCCCAGAACCCGTTGTTGACGTAGATCTCGCCGTCCACCACCTTCGCCCCGGTCTGCACCGGGGTGTCCGGCCCGGCCCTGGGTGAGACGGGGCTGGCGTAGGCGTGCCGCGTGGGGGCGACGTTCTCGAAACCGGAGTTGGGGTAGAGGAACAGCCGGTACAGGTTCGAGTAGAGGGTGGTCAGCTGGTCGGCGCTCGCGCCCTGCACCTCGATCACCCCGAGCGCCCGGTCCCATGCGCCCTGGGCGGCCGCGCGGACGGTGTCGAACGCGGTACCGGTGGGGATTTCCTGCTCCAGGTTGCGCTGCGCCTGCTCCAGGCTGATCAGGGAGGTCGCGATCCGCATGGTCACCGTGCCGGCGCGGGCCGGGTCGAACCGGAGGTACCCGCGCACGTGGTCCCGGCCCTGCCCGGGCAGCATCGACCCGGCGGTGGCCGGCTGGTCGAAGGTGGCGTAGACGAACATCCGTCCGGCGCCGGCCGAGTTGCCGCTGCGCACGTCGGTGAAGCCGGACAGCGTGCCGCTCGCCGGGTCGAGGGTCAGCCCGCCCGCGTCGGTGACGTTGTCGAAGATCAGGTTCGCGTCGGGGCCTGGGAAGGTGAACCGGAACATCGCGGCGTGGTCGGCCGGTGCGATCTCGGCGTGGATGCCGTTGTCGAACTCCACGCCGTAGTAGTGCGGTTTCGCGGTCTCGCGGGTGTGGTCGAACGACAGCGCCCGCGCGGCCCGGTCGCCGTCCGGCACGCCCGCCGCGGCCGAGGGCATCACCTGGAAGGTCTGCCGGTCGCCCATCCACGGGCTCGGCTCGTGGGACAGCGCCAGCGCCTGCAACGCCGGCCGGTTCCGCGCGTCGTTGCCCTCCTGGTAGCGGTAGAGCCAGGCCGTCGCCCCGGCGTCGGTGACCGGGGTCCAGAAGTTGAAGCCGTGCGGGACCGCGGTGGCCGGGAAGTTGTTGCCGCGGCTGAACGTGAGGTTGGCGTTCGTGCCGCGGGTGGTGAGCACGTGGTCGGACAGGTGGGTGACGCGGGCCTGCGGCGCGGCAGGGCCGATCCGGATGTCGTCGACCCAGCCGCCGAACGCGCCGCCCCCGTCCGGGTTGTCGTAGGCGAGGAGGATGTGTGCCACGGTTTTGCCGCGCGCGACCGTGCCGAGGGCGGCGCGGACGAGGTTCCACTGCTCGACCGACAACGACTTCGCCGCGCCCTGGCCGCGTGGGGACACCGGGAAGCCGTACTGGTCGGCCGCGTTCAGGTCGGACAGGTGGGTGCCGTCGGTGAAGGCCAGATCCACCGCGACGTGCGTGCTCCGGTACGCCGGGTCCTTGCCGAGGAGTTCGGGGAACACCGTGTAGGACAGCTCGGTGTCCGCGCGGACCGGGATGTCCACGTCGAACACCGTGTTCCAGGAGTAGCCGTGCGGCGCGGTCTGGCCGCCGCCGTAGCGGTACGCACGCAGCCCGGTGAACCCGGCGTGCGGCTTGCTGGTGTAGCCGGCGGGCGGGCCACTGTCCGGATAGGACCGCATGCCGGGCGGCAGCGGGGCGGGCTGGTCCCCGGCGAGCAGCAGCTCGGCCAGCTGCACGCTCGGCGCACCGTGGTTGGCGGTGATGTCCAGCCGGTAGAAGCGGTGGGTGGCGGCCGCGGCGAGCCGGAACTCCCTGGCCTCGAGCCGGGCGCCGAACGTCTGGCCGGTCCGGGTGTCCAGCGTGGTCCAGGTGGTGCCGTCGTCGGAACCGAGCAGCGCCCAGTCCCGCGGGTCGCGCTCCGGGGCGTCGTTGGCCGAGGTGAGCCCGTACCGGGTGATGGTCACCGGTTCGGCGAATGCGGCCTGCACCCAGCCGGTGGGGGAGAACGCGAGCCACTTCGACTCCGGGCTGCCGTCCAGGACGTTGGCGGCGACCTCCCCGGCGCCGGCGTTCTCCCCGCTCGCGGTCGCGCCGGTGGCCAGCCCGCGCACGTCGCCGGGGATGGCCACCCCGGTGACGCCGGAGGTTCGCGGCCGGCCGTCCGGTCCGGTCTCGACGGTGTCCGTCGCGGGCGCCGGATCTCCCGGTTCGAACGACGACGCGAACCGCGCGCCCCCCTGCGCTCCGGCGGGCGGGGTGGGTGCCAGGCCCGTGATCAGCAGGACGACGGCCAGCACGCGCATGGTTCGAACCACTCAGGCACCGAACCGTGTGCCGGCCCCGTCGTCAAGCAGGCGCGCCGCAGCGGCCCCGAACCGGACAGGGCCGGGTGACCGCCGCGGTCGCGGATTCGGGGACCGGGGCGTGTGCCCGGCTCACCCGGCCTGGCTGACCACGGGACCGGTCGTGGCGAGTTGGAGCGTGGGCCCGAAGATCTGTCGCAGCGGAGCGCGACCACACGCGGGGACCTGCGGCGGGATCATGTTGTCCGGGCTGATTCCGCGTTCTGCGAACACTTCGACCGTGAGTCCTTCGATCGCTTCACGGGTCGTGTCTTCCGGGCCTCGGGGTGCCCCTGTCACGAGTTCTTTCCGGGAGTTCCCCTTGACCTTCTTGGCGGGGTGGGGAGTTAGTTCGCCGAGATGGCGGTGCGGTCGGGGGCGTTGAGGATCGCTTCGAGAAGGCCCGGGAACCGCCTTTCGAGGTCTTCCCGGCGGACGCGGACCACTCGTTTGCGCCCCTCGACGACCGTGCGGGTGAGCCCGGCCTCGCGCAGTATCCGGTAGTGGTGCGAGATCGTCGGGTTGCTCAGGCCCAGGCCGGTCTGTTCCACCAGTACCGCGCAGTCGACGGGTTCGGGGGCCCGGTACATCGCGGTCAGCAATGCCCGCCTGCTCGGATCGGCCAGCGCGCTGAGGATGACGGTCAGGTCCAGCGAGTCGATCGACGGCTCAGGCAGCGTCCGGGACACGGGGGACTCCTTTCGACGCTTTGACCACTATCAAATCATAGCCTACACTTCTCGATGTGACGATTCGACAAGCATCAAATGATACGTGGGCCTGGCGTCTGGTGATCCTCGCCGTGGGCACGTTCGTGCTCGGGGTGGACGGTTTCGTAATGCCGGGGCTGCTTCCCGAGATCTCGTCGGACCTGGCGGTGAGCGTGGCGACCGCCGGACAGCTGACGACCGTGTTCGCCGTCTCCTACGCGGTGGGATCGCCGGTCATCGCGACCCTCACCGGGCGGCTGGACCGCCGGATCGTCATCGGCGCGGGCATGGTCTCGTTCCTGCTCGGGATGGTGCTGCAGGCTGCCGGGCCCACGTATGGGGTCGTGCTGGCCGGGCGGGTCGTCGCCGCGCTCGGAGCGGCCGCGTTCCAGGCCAACGCGTTCGCCGTGGCCGGTGTGCTCGCGCCGCCTGATCGGCGGGCCCGGGCGTTCGCGGTGATCGGCGCGGGTTTCAGCCTCGCGGCCGTTCTCGGGGTGCCGTTCGGGCTGCTGATCGGTCAGGTCTGGGGCTGGCGCGGTACCTTGTGGACGATCGTCGCGCTGGCGGTGGTCGCCGCGGTGCTGGCCGGGCTGTTCGTTCCGTCGATCACCCTGCCGGCCACCACGATGCGGGACCGGCTCACGGTGCTGGTGAACCCGCGGATCCTGGTGCTGCTTGCGGTCAGTGCTCTGGTGCTGGCGCCGTTGTTCCTGCTGACCGCCTACGCCTCGGCGGTGGTCGGCATCAGCTCCCCGGGCAGCGACAACGCCATCCTCGTCGCTCTGCTGGTCTACGGTGCGGGCTCTTTCCTGGGCAACCGGCTCGTCGGGCTGTTCGTCGACCGGTTCGCCTCGCTGTCGGTGATCGTGACCGGGCTCGGCATCGTCGCGCTGGCCTCCGGGTTGCTCGCCGTCGTCCAGCACTGGTTCGTGCCCACGCTGGCCGTCCTGTTCGTCCTGGGCGTGCTGGGGTCCTCGCTGTTCATCCCCCAGCAGAGCCGGGTTTTCGACGCCGGTGGTGATCTCGCCACGGTCGCGCTGAGCCTCAACGGCTCAATGAACTACGTCGGTACCGCCCTCGGCGCCGGCCTGGGCGGGGTCGTGCTCGCGACCGCGGGGCCGCTGTGGCTCGGGCCCGCCGCGGCGGTACTGGCGGCCGCGGTGATCGCGATCGCCGTGATCACCGCCCCGGAACGCCGCACCAGGACGACCACACTCGCGACCTCGCAGTGACCCGCCTTTTCATCTCACGATGCCGTGGTGGCCATCAGCAGTTGGGGTGGTGCCGGTGAACTGGTAGGGGCGTAGCCGCTGCCCGACGACGTCGATCCGAGTCAGCTTCGGCTGGTGTTTTGAGCATCAGTTCGATCTCGAGCCCCGCAAGTTGCTTGCCCACGCAGAAATCCGGGCCTCCGCCACCGAAGCCCACAGTGCGGGGTCGGGTCCCGGCTTGCGTTGAAGCGTTCCGGATCGGCCGTGGCCCCCTTCCGGTGCCGACGACAACACCAAGCCCGCCTCCGCTACCACGAACGACGCGGCTACCCACTCACCTCACTGCCAATGCAGTACTAGCCGGCGAACCCGACCGTGTCGTCCGTAGTCACCATCGGCGTCACCAGCACCCCGTCGAACGCCTCGGCGACCGGGGTCTCCAGCACCACGCTCTGCGTGCGGAACCGGTCCGGCAGCGCGCCGGCGGGCAGATCGCGGCGAGCGTGCCGCAGGTCGACGAGCACGTGCTCCGCACCCAGACCGGCCTCGACCACGCCGGCTTCGACGCTGCCCGGCTCCGGGGCCGCCAGCGGCGTGTCGACGATCTTGAAGCCCAGCTCACCCTCCCCGTCCGGGTACATCTCCGGCACGTGGTTGGCGGTGTGCGTCAGCGCCAGCGGCCGGTAGTCGTCGCCGAGGACCCGGTGCAGCAGCTGCCCCATCGGCATCGTCGTCAGCTGCCCTCCGAACGCGACCGGGGTGCGCTGCAGGTGGTTGTTGTGCGCCGCGAGCACCACCCGCGCGCCCGCCGGCAACCGGTCCAGGTGCCAGCGCAACGACTCGGTCAGGTAGAGCTCCCGCACCGTCGTGTCGGCCTCGAGGCTGCGGCCGGCGAAGAGGTTGCTCATCGCACCGAACATGTAGTCGGCGTGGCACGCCGCTTCCAGCCGGCGCCGGGCCCGGTCGAAGCTCTCCTGGCCGCCGCGCTCGACGAACAGCGGTTCCAGTGCCCGCAGGCGCAGCAGCAAGCGGGACAACGACGCGGTCAGCGCGTCCTGCTCGGCCGCACCCAGCTCCGCCCACTTCGGCGCCGCGGAAGCCACCGATGTGCCCGCGATCCGGTTGTTGATCTCCAGCGCCCGATCCAGTAACGGCACGGCGTCCGGGTCGACCTGGCGCAGGTACCCGGCCACCGGCTCCAGCGCGGGACGCAGGTCGCCACCGGCGAGCGGGATGTCCAGTCCGGCGAACCGCAGCGGATGCGGCCCCGCGTTGTACTCGCGCAGCCACCGCGTCAGGCCCTGGTTCACGCCGGAGGCGGTCGTGCCGCTCAGCCCGGACAGGTCGTCGGCGTCCCCGGCACCGCGCAGCCAGTCGTCGAGCGCGAAGCCTTCGCTGAACCCGAACTCGAACGCCAGCACGGTGAACCCGCACCGTTCCGCCAGGAACCGCAGCACCCGCTGGCGCAGCAGCGTGAACTCGGCGACGAAGTGCGCGCCCTCGCCGAGGCCGACCACCCGCGCGTCGCCGACGATTTCCCGCAACGGCTCCAGATCGTCGACGTCGGCGGTCAGGTCGAGACCGTGCACGGTGTGCGCGTGCGCGCGCAGCCAGTCCGCGAACTCGGTCACGGTGGTGTTCCCCCAGCGGTCGGTCAGCAGTGTGTCAGGAAATGCTCCAGCACCTGCTTGCCGAAGTGCAAACCCTTTACCGGAACCCGCTCGTCGACACCGTGCGCCATCGCCCGGTAGGGGAAGCCCTCGGGCAGCCACAGCGGCGCGAAGCCGTAGCAGGCGATGCCCAGCGGGCTGAACGCCTTCGCGTCGGTGCCGCCACCCATGCAGTAGGGCACCACCACCGCGTCCGGGTCCTGTGCGCGCAACGCGTCGGCCATCGCGGAGAACCACGGCGAGTCCACCGGTGCCTGCACCGCCGGCTGGTTGGCCACGAACTCGCGTGTGATGTCCGGCCCCAGCAGCTCGTCGAGCCCGGCCAGCAGCTGCTCCTCGGTGCCCGGCAGCGTCCGGGTGTCGATCTGCGCCTGCGCCAGGCTCGGAATCACGTTCACCTTGTACCCGGCGTCCAGCATCGTCGGGGTGGTGCTGTTGCGGATGGTCGGCTCCACCAGCTTCGCCGCCGGTCCGAGCCGCGCCACCGTGCCTTCCACATCGGACAGATCGACCTCGACGCCCAGCGCCTCGCCGGTGCGGACCAGGAACGCCTCCACCGTCGGGGTCAGCGTGACGGGCCAGGTGTGCGCCGCGATCCGGTGCAGCGCGTCGATCAGCCGCACCACGGCGTTTTCGTGGTTGGGGCGGGATGCGTGCCCCGCCCGGCCCCGCGCGGTCAGCCGCATGTGCGCGGTGCCGCGTTCGGCGGTGCCCACCGGGTAGAGCCGCTTGACCGACCCGTCCGCGGCCGGTACGTGGTAGGTGTAGCCGCCGGACTCGCTGATCGCCGCGACGCACCCGTCGAACAGGTCGCGGTGCTCGGCCGTCAGCCAGTGCGCCCCGTACTCGCCGCGGTCCTCCTCGTCGGCGACGAACGCCAGCACCAGGTCGCGCCGCGGCGTCAGCCCGTCCGCGAGCGCGCACAGCACCATCGCGATGAAGTCCTTCATGTCCACCGCGCCCCGGCCCCACAGGTAGCCGTCCCGGATCTCCCCGGCGAACGGTGGCACCGTCCAGTCCGCGGCGTCCGCCGGCACCACGTCCAGGTGCCCCTGCACCAGCAGCGCGGGCAGGGTCGGGTCAGTACCCGGGACGCGGGCGACCACGTTGGTCCGCCGCGGAGCGGACTCCAGGATCAACGGCTCGATCCCGGCACCGGCGAGCACGCCCGCGACGAACTCCGCCGCGTCCCGCTCGCCCTCGGCGTCGCCGTGGCCGCGGTTGGTGGTGTCGAACCGCAGCAGCTGCGCGCACAAACTCTCGACGTTAGCCATACTTCCCCTGCACCGCGCCCGCGGCGATCGCCGTGACCACCTTGAACGCCTTCATCGCTTCGGTCATCGTGGCGGCCTCGAAGCCGACCCGGCGGACGCCGGTCTGCTCGACGGTCGGCACCACCGCGGCGGCCTGCGCCAGGTGGGTCGCGTCGAACTCGACTTCGATGCGGTGCGCGGCGGCCGTGGCCGGTGTCCGCACCGCTCGGTCCATGCTCGCCCGCGCGGCCGCGGTCAGCATCTCGGCGGTCCGCGCCGGGGGCAGGCAGATGGCCGCGTACCGGCTCACGCACTCCTTCACCGCGACCAGTTCGGCGCCCGGCGCGTAGCTCGCCGCGTCCGCGCACGTCCGGTCGTCCCCGGAGACCAGCAGCACCGGCACGCCGTGTTCGGCGGCCAGCGCGGCGTTGAGCCGGCCCTCGCCGGCCGGTTCGCCGTCCAGCCACACCCCGGTGATCTGGTTCTCCAGGTAGGTGTGCGACAGCACGCCGTCCACCCCGGCGCCGGCGTGGTAGCCGAGGAACACCACGCCGTCCACGCCGCTGTCGATGCCCTGCATCATCGACAGCGGCTTGTGCCGCCCGGTCAGCAGCCGCGCCCGCTCGTCGAGCTCCTCCAGCAGCAGGTTGCGCTGCGACGAGTGCGCCTCGTTGACCAGCACGTCGCTCGCGCCGCCGTCGTGGAGGCCACGGACCACCGCGTTCACGTCGCCGGTGAACAGGCGCCGGAACCGCTGCCACTGCTCGGTGCCCGGCACCACGTCGTCGGTCCAGGTGACGCCGGTGGCGCCCTCCATGTCCGCCGAGATCATGATCCGCATGGTCCAGACCTTACGTCACGGCTCGGCAACGGCGTGCGTGAGTCGTTGACTCCGCGGGCCGGTAAGTGGTTACTTTCCGGTCTCGGAATCAGCCAGAGAGGTGGAACCAGTGGGGATGCGCTTCCGGAGACGAACACGGTGGGTCAAGAGCATCACGGTGGCCGGAGCCGCGTTGCTCGTGGCGGGCCCGTTCGTGCCGGCGGCCCAGGCCCAGCAGCAGGGCGGCAAGGTGCTGCGCGTGGCGCTGGTGCAGGAGATCGACCACCTGAACCCGTTCCTCGCCTCGTTCGCCTCCAGCACCATGGTCGGGCGGATGACCTGGGAGTTCCTCACCCTGCCCTCGGCGGAGGACAACACCCCGGCGCCGGGTCTCGCCGAGTCGTGGTCCACCTCGCCGGACAAGCTGACCTGGACGTACAAGATCCGCGACGGCGTGAAGTGGTCCGACGGGCAGCCGGTGACCGCCAAGGACGCCGCCTACACCTTCACGCGGATCATGACCGACGAGAACGCGCAGGAGGCCAACGGCACCTACGTGGAGAACTTCGACTCGGTCACCGCGCCCGACGACCACACCCTGGTCATCCGGACGAAGGCCCCGCAGGCCAGCATGACCGCGCTGGACGTGCCGATCGTGCCCGAGCACATCTGGTCCCACCAGGCGGCGATGAGCGACCCGGTCACCGACTCGGTGCCCGTGGTCGGCGTCGGCGACGGCCCGTTCCTGATCAGCGAGTACCGCCCGAACGAACTGGTCCGGCTCAAGGCCAACCCGGACTACTGGCGCGGCCGGGCCAAGATCGACGAGCTGCAGTTCATCAGCTACAAGAACTCCGAGGCCGCGGTCAACGCGCTCAAGAACAACGAGGTCGACTTCGTCAACCGGCTCACCTCGACCCAGTTCGACACGCTGAAGAACGCCCCGGGGATCGCCACCAACCAGGCCGGCGGCCGCCGCTACCGGGAGCTGATGATCAACCACGGTGCCCAGCTGCTGTCCCGGCAGCCGATCGGTGACGGCAACCCGGTGCTCAAGGACGTCCGCGTGCGGCAGGCGATCGCGCGCGCCCTGGACCCGCAGACCCTGGTGGACAAGGTGCTCGGCGGCTACGGCCAGCCCGGCGGCGGCATCGTGCCCGCCTCCTTCCCGGCCTACCACTGGGATCCGCCGGCGAGCGCGCGCTACGCCTTCGACCCCGCCGCCGCCAACGCCCAGCTCGACCAGGCCGGCTACCCGCGGGGCAACGACGGCATCCGCGTCGGCCCGGACGGCAAGCCGATCGAGCTGCGGCTGCTCGGCCGCGCCAGCGAGGACTTCGCCCAGCGCGCCTCCGACTACGTGGTGAGCTGGCTCGGGGCCGTCGGCATCCGCGTGACCAAGCAGCTGGTCTCGGACAACGAGGTCGACCAGCGCACCAACGAGGGCAACTACGACCTCGCGTTCTCCGGCTGGGGCACCAGCCCCGACCCGGACTACATCCTGTCCAAGCAGACCTGCGCCGCGCTGCCCACCGTGCCCGGCAGCAGCAGTAGCACCGCCTTCTTCTGCGACGCCGACTTCGACCGCCTCTACGCCGCGGAGAGCACCGAGTTCGACCCGGGTCAGCGTGCGAACCTGGTCAAGCAGGCGCAGGCCCGCTACTACGACCAGGTGCCCAGCGTGGTCCTCGACTACGACAACGTGCTGGAGGCCTACCGCTCGGACAACTTCGCGAGCTTCACGAAGCAGCCCGCGAACACCGGGCAGATCATGGAGCAGAGCGGCTACTGGGGCTTCTACGGCGCCACGCCCGCCGGCGGCGGTGCGAACGGCAGCGGTGGGCTGTCCCCCGGGGCGTGGATCGGCATCGCCGCCGGTGTCGTGGTCGTGCTCGCCATCGGTGGCACCGCCGCCGGGCGGCGCCGCAAGTCCGCCGACGACCAGGAGTAGGCGTGACGAACGCGGTTTCGACCGCCGCGGCGGAGCTCGACGAGCCCCGCCGCGGCACCGGCACGGCCCGGTTCCTGCTCGGCAAACTCGGTGGCGCAGCCGGCAGCCTGCTGCTGGTGGTGGCCCTGGGCTTCCTGTTGTTCCGGATGATCCCCGGTGACCCGGTCACCACCTTGACCCGGGACCGGCCGACCAGCCCCGACCAGCTGGCGCAGCTGCGCGCCCGGCTCGGCGTGGACAAGCCGCTCTACCAGCAGTTCCTGGACTACCTGAGCGGGCTGCTGCACGGTGACCTGGGGACCTCCTACGGCTACAACCGGCCGGTGTCCGCACTCATCGGCGAGCGGCTGGGCCCGACGCTGCTGCTGGTCGGCACCGCCACGGTGCTGGCGGTCGCCCTCGGGTTGTGGCTCGGGGTGCGGGCGGCGTGGCGGCGCGGCAGCCCGTTCGACCGGACCCAGACCGGGATCGCGCTGACGCTGTGGTCGATGCCCCAGTTCTGGCTGGGCCTGCTGCTGCTCATCGCCACCCAGGGCGCGTTCCCCAGCGGCGGCATGCGGTCGCCGGCCACCCCGCCGGAGTTCCTCCCGCAGCTGCTCGACGTCGCCCACCACCTGGTGCTGCCGTGCGTCACGCTCCTCGCGGTGATCTACGCCCAGTACATGCTGGTGATGCGCTCGTCGCTGCTGGGCGAGATGAACGCCGACTACCTCACCACCGCCCGTGCCAAGGGCCTGCGGGAGGACCTGGTGCGCCGCCGGCACGCGGTGCCCAACGCGCTGCTGCCCACGGTGACGCTGGTGTTCCTCCAGTTCGGCCTGGTGGTGTCCGGCACCGTCACGGTCGAGACCGTGTTCTCCTGGCCCGGGCTGGGGCTGCTCACCTACGAGGCGCTGCGGGTGCCGGACCTGCCGCTGCTGCAAGGAGTGTTCGTGGTCATGGCCGGCTCGGTCATCGTGATGAACCTGATCGCCGAGGTGCTCTACCGCGTGCTCGACCCCCGGGTGCGTGCCCAGTGACCGCACCTTCCACACCCACCGCGCCGGCTGCGATCGCCTGGCGGCGCCGCCGCGCCGCGGTCGCCGCCGTGTGGCGTGAGTTCGCCGCCGACCGCGGCGGCCTGGCCGGGCTCGGTGTCCTGGTCCTGGTGGTGCTGCTGGCCGTGCTGGCGCCGGTGATCAGCGATCAGGCCGGCCTGGACGTGGTCCACGCGCCCGGAAAGCCCTTGCAGCCGCCCAGCGGTCAGTTCCCGCTGGGCACCGACATCGACGGCCGTTCGGTGCTGTTGCTGACGTTGTGGGGCGCGCGGGTGTCCCTGCTGGTCGGGTTCGCCGCCACGATCCTGTCGGTGCTCATCGGCACCGTGGTCGGGATCGCCGCCGCGCACTTCGGCGGCTGGGTGTCCGGCCTGCTCATGCGGTTCACCGACTTCTTCCTGGTGCTGCCGTCGCTGGTGCTGGCGATCGCACTGTCCACGGTGCTGCCGCACGGGGTGCCGACGATCATCGTGGCGGTCGGCGTGACCTCGTGGCCCACCACGGCCCGGCTGGTGCGGGCCCAGACCCTGACCATCGAGTCCCGGCCCTACATCGAGCGCGCCCGCGCGCTGGGCGGCGGGCACCTGCACGTCGTCGGCAAGCACGTGCTGCCCGGGGTGCTGCCGCTGGTGCTGGCCAACACCACGCTCGTGGTGGGCAACTCGATCATCGCCGAGTCCACGCTGTCCTTCCTCGGTCTCGGCGACCCGGCCGCACCCTCGTGGGGCCAGATGCTGCAGCGCGCCCTGTCCTCGGGCGCTGTCACCGGAGGAGCGTGGTGGTACCTGATCCCGCCCGGCCTGGCGATCGTGGTGATCGTGCTGTCGTTCACCCTCGCCGGACGCGCGCTGGAGACCGTGCTCAACCCGCGGCTGAAGGGGGAGCGCGCGTGAGCCCGCTGCTGGAACTGAAGAACCTCGCCGTCTCCTACGGCGACCTCGAGGCCGTGCGCGGCGTCGGCCTGACCCTGCAGCCGGGGGAGACACTCGGCATCGCCGGCGAATCCGGCTCGGGCAAGTCCACGGTCGCGATGAGCGTGCTGCGGCTGCTGCCCAGGTCCGCGACGGTGACCGGCGAGATCCTGCTCGACGGCGAGGACGTCACCACGATGCGGTGGGGACGGCTGCGCGCCGTGCGGTGGGCCGAGGCGTCGGTGGTGTTCCAGGGCGCCATGCACGCGCTCAACCCGGTCCGCACCATCGGTGACCAGATCGCCGAGCCGATCCGGCTGCACGACCCGTCCGTGCGCGACGCCGGCCGGCGGGTGGCGGAACTGCTCGAATCGGTCGACCTGCCGCCCTCGCGTGCCGGCGCGTACCCGCACGAGCTCTCCGGTGGTCAGAAACAACGCGTCATGATCGCGATGGCCCTGGCCTGCCGGCCGCGGCTGATCATCGCCGACGAGCCGACCACCGCGCTCGACGTGATCGTGCAGGCCCAGGTGCTCGACCTGCTCAGCCGCCTGGTCGCCGAGCACGGCCTGGGGCTGGTCATGATCAGCCACGACCTGTCCGTGCTCGCCGCGACCTGCGCGCGCATCGCCGTGATGTACCGCGGCGAGATCGTCGAGGAAGGCCCGTCGGCGGAGGTGATGCGGTCACCCGCGCACGAGCACACCCGGGCACTGGCCGCCGCGTTCCCCACCGTCGGCGACCCGGCCGCCCGGTTCGCCCCGGCGACCACCGCGCCGCTGCCCCCGGAACCGGAGGACCCGCCCGCGCCGGACGTGCTGCTGGCCGCGGAGGACCTGCGCGTCAGCTTCCGCGACCGCCGTGGCGCCCGCGTCGACGCGGTCGCCGGGGTGGACCTGCAGGTGCGGCGCAACGAGATCGTCGCGCTCGTCGGCCAGTCCGGTTCGGGCAAGACCACCCTGGCCCGCACGCTCCTCGGCCTGCAGAAGCCGACGTCCGGGGTGGTGCGCTACGACGGCGCTCCGGTGCCGTCCTCTGGTGCCGCGCTCAAGGCGTACCGGCGGCAGGTCCAGCTGGTGCTGCAGGACCCGGCCAGCGCGCTCAACCCGCGGCACACCGTCTACGAGGCGGTCGCCGAGGGGCCACGAATCCACCGGCTGCCCGGCGACGAACGGCAGATCGTCACCGAGGCGCTCGAGGCGGCCGAACTGCGACCCGCTGAGCGGTTCCTGCACCGGCTGCCGCACGAGTTGTCCGGCGGGCAGCGGCAGCGGGTGGTGATCGCGGGTGCGCTCGCGCTGCGGCCCGGTGTGCTGGTCGCCGACGAACCGGTCGCGTCCCTGGACGCCTCGGTGCGTGGCGAGATCCTCGGGCTGCTGCTACGGCTGCGCCGCGAACTCGGCCTGGCCGGGCTCGTCATCACCCACGATCTCGGGCTGGCCTGGAACATCGCCGACCGGGTCGCCGTGATGTACCGGGGCGAGCTGGTCGAGGTGGGGACCGTGGAGGAGGTGCTGCTCGACCCGCGGCACGCCTACACCAAGTCCCTGCTCGCGGCGCTGCCCGGCGGTACCGCGCGCGAGTCGCTGCCGTCCTGAAATGCCTTCCAGCCAGCGAAACACCGTTCCCGACGGGAACCCGACCCGGAACGGTGTGTAATCTCCGTGGACGAAATGGCCACCACTACTGACCCCGCGCCCGGGGCGCCTGCGCAGGCGCACCCGCGCACGCGCGTGCGCGTGCCCTCGCAGTTCCCGTACCGCACGATCGCGATGGGCACGCTCGGCAGCACCCTGCTGCTGCTCGGTGCGCTCGGGGCGGGCGGCATCCTCATCCGGGACCCGGTCCTCGGGCACGGCCCGCTGTCGTGGGTCCGGTTCGGTCACGGGCAGATGCTCGCCACCGCGGTGGTCTACGCCGGGTTCGCGCTGGTGGTGTGGGCGTGGGTGCGGCTGGGCCGCTACATGCTCGCCGGGCGCATCGGCAGCAGGCCGATCCTGATCGCGGCCCTGTGCTGGATGGCGCCGCTGCTGATCTCGCCGCCGCTGTTCACCCGCGACGTGTTCTCCTACCTCGGCCAGGGCGCACAGCTGCTGCACGGCCTGGACCCGTACGCGCACGGCCCGGCCGAGCTGAAGGTGCTGCCGAACGTGGTGCAGAACGTGCACCCGGTCTGGCAGACGACACCCGCCCCGTACGGTCCGCTGTTCCTGCTCGTCGCCAAGGGCGTCGTCTCGGTGACCGGGGACAACATGATCGCCGGCGTCATCGTGACGCGGCTGTTGCTGTTGATCGGCCTGGCGATGATGCTGTGGGCGCTGCCGCGCCTCGTGAAGCACCTCGGCGGGAAGCTGCCGGTCACGATGTGGCTCGCCGTCGCCAGCCCGATGACGGTGATCCACCTCGTCGGCGGCCCCCACAACGACCTGCTGATGCTCGGCTTCCTCACCATCGGGGTGCTGGCCGCGCTGGAGCGCAAGCACGCGCTGGCGGTCGTGCTGGTCACGATCGGGATGCTGATCAAGCCCACGGCGGCGGTCGCGCTGCCGTTCCTGGTGTGGGTGTGGGCCAACCACCTCCCGCACCCCAGCCGCGTCCGCAACTTCCTGCAGGCGTTCGGGATCTCGCTGGGCCTGTTCGGTGTGGTGTTCGTGGTCGGCACCTCGGTGTCGCTCGGCTCGTTCAACCTCGGCTGGGTCACCGGCCTGCAGGCGCCGACGCTGGTCACGAACTGGCTGAACTTCCCGACCGGGCTCGGGCAGCTGGTCCACACCCTGGTGAACCTCGTGATCCCGGTGCCGGAGTCGCCGTTCGTGACGGTGGCCCGCGCGGTGGCGATGGTGACGCTGGCGGTGTTCGGCGCACGGCAGTGGTGGAAGTCGCGCCACGGCGGCAACGAGGCGATCTTCCGGATGGTGCTGGCCCTGCTGGCCACCGCGATCCTCGCTCCGCCGACCCTGCCGTGGTACTTGACCTGGGGCTTCGTGATCGCGTCGGCGTTCCCGTGGCGGCGCAGGCACCTGGCGATCGTGGTCGCTGTGGCGTCGTTCCTGGTGCTGGCGTACTACCCGACGGGCCAGCAGGCCCTCTACGACTGGTGGTTCGTCGTGCCGGTCATCGGCCTGTCGGTCTACGCGGCGGCGTCGCTGCTGCGTCCCGACCCGCTCGGGCTGGTCGGCGCGTGGCGGCGGGAGCCCGCGGTCCCGGACTTCGCCGCCGGGGACGAAGCCGTCAGGTCCCGGCCCAGCCGCTCCACCGCGTGACACGGGTGATCACCACCGGTCCCGTCGGCGGGTTCCGCGCGTACTGGTCGTACTTCGCGCGCAGCAGCGCGACCGCGTCCGGCGCGGATTCCACCACGGTGGCCGTGCCGTCCGCCCGGGACCACCACAGGCGGGTCCAGTCCTCGTCGTAGGCGTCGGCGAGGAAGCTGACCGCGGGGTTGGCCGTGATGTTGGCCAGCCGCTGCAGGGCGGTCGTGGACTTCGGTTTGTGGTCGACGGCGAAGACGATCTCGTCCCCGGACACCGCGAAGGTCACGGGCACCAGATGCGGCCGCCGGGCTGCCGACACCGTCGCCAGCCTGGCCACCCGTGCCGCGGCGAACCGCTCCCGCGCCTCCCGCGGATCAAGCCGCATGGGTGATCACGCGCAGCTCCGCCGTGTCCAGCACCGCGTCGACCCCGAGCGGGACGGTCAGCGACCCCTCGACGTGCCCGAACGGCACCCCGGCCAGCACCGGAACCCCCAGCGGCGCCAGCCGCTCCAGCATCAACGCGTGCACGTCCGCGGGCTCGCCACAGCGCGTCCAGGTGCCGAGCACGATCCCAGCCACCCCGGCGAACCAGCCGGACCGCAGCAGCTGCGTGAGCATCCGGTCCAGCCGGTACACCGGCTCGCTCACGTCCTCCAGCACCACGATCGCCTCTCGCGCGCTGCCCTGCTCGGGTGTCCCCACACCGGTGGCGAGCAGGCTCAGGTTCCCGCCCGTCAACCGGCCCCGCGCGGTGCCCGGCACCAGGACCTCCGTCCCCGGCAGCGTCACCGGCCCAGGCATCAGCAACGCCCGCCGCAGGTGCTCCCCGCCCGCCTCGTCCCAGTAGTCCCCGGCGGGCATGGGCGAGAACAGCGTCGGCAGCCCCAGGTGCGCGTGGATCGCCGCGTGCAGCGCCGTCGTGTCGCTCGACCCGGCGAACACCTTGGGACCGGCGTTCCGCAGCGCGGCCCAGTCGAGCAGGTCGAGCATGCGCTGCGTGCCGTAGCCGCCGCGGACGGCGAGCACGACGTCGACCTCGGGGTCGAGCCATGCTTCGGTGAACAGCTTCGCCCGCGCCACGTCGGTGTCGGCCAGGTACCGAACCGGCCGCGAACCCGGCGTGACGAGGTTGTGCACCCGCAGCCCCCAGGAGGCGAGCACGGCCAGCGCCCGGTCCAGCCGCTCGGGGGTGACCGGCCCGGCTGGGGCGACGACGGCGACGGTGGTCACGAGCGCAGCTCCAGCACCGGGACCCCGGGCGTGGCGAAGCCGAACACCTGCCCGTAGAACGACAGTTCGGCTTCCAGCGCGGCGATCATCGTCTCCGCCCGCCGGAACCCGTGCTGTTCGCCCTCGAACGTCAGGTAGGCGTGCGGGATGCCGCTGCCGGCCAGCGCCTGCACGAACCGGTCGGCCTGCTCGGGCGGGCAGATCTGGTCGTCGAGCCCCTGCAGCAGCAGCACCGGCCCGGCCAGCCGGTCCGCGTGCCGCAGCGGGGACCGCTCGGCGTAGCGGTCGAGGGTCTGCGGCAGCGGGCCGACCAGCCCGAGCACGTAGCGGGATTCGAAGTCGTGGGTCTCGCCGCCGTTGCTGGTCCACCCGGCCAGGTCGAGGATCGGGTACTTGATCGTCGCCGCGCGGTAGGTGGTCACGCTGGTCATCGAGGCCGCCGATGTGTAGCCGCCCGCGCTGCCGCCCCGGATCGCCAGCCGCGCCGGGTCGGCGGTGCCCTCGGCGGCCAGTGCTTCGGCGACCGCGGCGCAGTCGCGCACGTCGACCACGCCCCACTGCTCGCGCAGCCGTTCCCGGTAGGCGCGGCCGTAGCCGACCGACCCGCCGTAGTTGACCGCGACGACGCCGATGCCGCGGCTGGTGAAGTAGGCGAAGTCGAGGTCGAGATCGCCGGACACCCGGCCGGTCGGGCCGCCGTGCACGTGCACCAGGTAGGGCGGGCGCTCGCCGTCCGGGCCGGTGAAGCCCGGGTTGGCAGGCGGGTAGACGTAGGCCGGGATCGGCACGCCGTCCGGGCCGGGGAAGGTCCGCTCCTCCGGCACCGGCAGGTACTCGGCCGGCGGCGCGGGGTGCGCCGGCCCGGCCGGTTCGGTCAGCGCGGTCACCGCTGCGCTGTCCAGGTCGACGTGCACGACCGCGCTCTCGTGGCGCGGCCCGGCGGCGATGCCGGCGACGCCGTCACCGTGCCGGGCCAGCGTCGCGGCCCAGCTCGTGAGGTGACCGGCCACGACCGTCACCTCGCCGGTGGTCTCGTCCAGGACGGCCAGGCGCCCGGAGTCGAGCACCGCGTGCCGTCCGCCGCCCAGCGGGACGAACCAGTTCGACCCGATCTTCCACAGCGGCCCGCCCAGCTCACGCGCCATCGGCGCGACGTTGGTGACCACGCCGCCGAGGGTGATCCGGTGCAGGTTCCACCAGCCGTCCGGGTCCAGCAGCGCCAGCACCGTGCCGGAGTCCTCCCACTCCAGCTGGCAGACCGACACCCCGGGCCCGCCGGCGAGCACCCGGTGCGGCCCGAGGCTGCCGTCCGGCCGCACCTCGGCCACGCACAGCTCGGTCGAGTCCCACGGCATGTCCGGGTGCTCCCAGCCGAGCCACGCGGCGTGCCGGCCGTCGGGGGACAGCTGGGGTGCGGTGAGGAAGTGGTGGCTCGCCGCGAGCGGCACGACTTTGCCGCCGCTCAGCGCGACCAGGTCACGGCGGATGTCGGTGCGCGCCGGGCCGGTACTGGTCTCGCGCACCGCCCACACCGCGCCGCCCGGACCCGGACGGAGGTCGCCGTACCGGACGCCCTGCGGCACCGGGGGCTCGGGTGTGACCGGAACCACCGCGCCGCCGTCCAGGTCACGCGCGTGGACGCGCTGGTCGTCCCAGTGCGTGAAGAACAGCGTCCGGTCGATCACCACCCACGGCCGCCCGCCGTACTCGTGCACCCGGTTCCGGGCGTTCCACGGCGCGGGAAGCATCTCCTCCACGCCGTCCTGACCAGCGCGGACCAGCGCGAGCCTGCCGCCCTCGGCGGGCCGCGCCTCGGCCCACCAGACGGTGCCGCCGACGACGTCGAGCCACTGCGCGCCGCCGCCCCCGGCGGCGACGTCGGCGGCGGAGATGGGGGAGGTCCAGGTGCCGTACGGCGCGGTTTCAGCCACCGCCGCACTCTAACTAAGATGCAAGCGGGGGCGGCGGATGCCGATCATGAAACGGTGGCATAGGGTCGGGGGTGCCATGGCTCGTGTAATCCACGTCTTCCGCCAGCCCGACCGGTTCGTCGCAGGGACCGTCGGGGAACCGGGCGACCGCACTTTCTACCTGCAGGCCACCGAGGACGTCCGCACGGTGAGCGTGACGATCGAGAAGCAGCAGGTCCAGGTGCTCGCCGAGCGCCTGTCCTCGCTGCTGGAGGAGATCGTCGCGCGGTTCGGCGCCGAGGTGCCCGAGACGGTGCCCGACGACCTCGTCGACGTCGACCCGCTCGAAGTGCCCGTCGAGGAGGAGTTCCGCGTCGGCACGATGGGTCTCGGCTGGGACGCCGAGACCAGCGCGGTCGTCATCGAGCTGCTCGCGATGACCGAGGGCGAGGTCGACGAGACCGTCGTGCTCGACGACACCGAGGAGGGCCCGGACGCGGTGCGCGTGTTCCTCAGCCCGGCCGCGGCGCGGGCGTTCGCCGAGCGCGCCGACCGGGTGGTGCGCGCCGGCCGGAAGCCGTGCCCGCTGTGCGGTGAGCCGCTGGACCCGGAGGGCCACATCTGCCCCCGGCAGAACGGCTACCGGCGCAGCAGCGACGTGACGGACGAGAGCTAGATCGTGGCCCCACCGGTCGGCCCGGCCGATCCCGCCGCCACCGAGCTGCTCACGCGCGGCCGCCTGACCGTCGAAGGCCGGCTGGTGGACGCCTCCAACGTCACGCTGTTCTGCTCCGTGGAGCTGGACGGCCTGTCGGCGCAGGCGGTCTACAAGCCGGTGTCCGGGGAACGGCCGCTGTGGGACTTCCCGGACGGCACGCTGGCCGGCCGGGAGGTGGCCACCGCTCTGCTGTCGGAGGTGTCCGGGCTGGGCCGGGTGCCGCCGACCGTCCTGCGCGACGGCCCGTTCGGCGAGGGCATGGTCCAGTTGTGGGTGGAGACCGGCGACGAGGAGCTGATCGACGTCCGCTCCCCGGAGGACGTGCCCGACGGCTGGCGGATCGTGCTGCACGCCCACGACCGGCTCGGTGAGCCCGCGGTGCTGGCGCACGCCGACCACCCGGGCATGCGGGACCTGGCCGTGCTGGACATCGTCGCGAACAACACCGACCGCAAGGGCGGGCACATCCTGGCCGGCACCGACGGCGCGGTGTACGGCGTGGACCACGGCATCTGCCTGCACGCCGAGCCGAAGCTGCGCACCGTGCTGTGGGGCTGGGTGGGCGATCCGCTGCCCGCCGACACCCTGGAGAAGCTGCGCGCGCTGCCCGGCATGATCAAGAGCGAGCTGGGCGAGCGGCTCGCGCCGCACCTGACCAGCCTGGAGATCAGCGCGATCGCCGAGCGCGCCGAGATGCTGGTGGCGACCGGCGTGTTCCCCGAGCCCGGGGACGACTGGCGCGCCATTCCCTGGCCCCTGTTCTGACTCCCCGCCGCGGTTCCCCCTGCACCGATCCGGTGGTCGCCGTCACCCGAACCCGTGACGAACGGGGCGTGAGCTTTCGCCCTGCCCGGTGTCTGGCCTAGAGAGGCGAGTGGGAACGCGGGGAGGCTCCACATGGGCGGGATGCGGTGACGGCCGGGACCGGTCTCGGCGCGACCCTGGACGATCAGACGCTGGTCGCCCGGGCCCGCGACGGCGACGTGCGCGCCTACGAGCAGCTGGTGCGGCGCTACCAGGGCCCGATGTACCGGCTGGCGTTGCGGATGCTGGGCAGCGCGGGGGACGCTGAGGACGTGGTGCAGGAGGTGTTCCTGACCGCGTGGCGCAGGCTGGAGCAGCTCCAGGCCGACGCGGCGTTCGTGGGCTGGCTCTACCGGTCGACCGCGAACCGGTGCATCAACGTGATCCGCGCCAGGCGGCCGGTCACCGACGTTGACCCGGACGACACCGAGACCCCGCGCGGTGATGCGCGGCCGGAACACGCCGCGGAGGTCAGCGCCCAGATGGCCGCGCTGACCACGGCCCTGACCGGGCTGACGCCGGAGCAGCGGGCGTGCTGGTTGCTGCGTGAGGTGCACGGCCGCTCGTACGAGGAGATCGCGGAGGCCGTTTCGTCCTCGCCCGGCGCGGTCCGCGGGCGGATCTCGCGGGCCCGTGCGCAACTGGCGGAGGTGATGCAGCCATGGCGCTAGACCAGACGACCCACGACCTGCCCTGCGGCCGCTCGCTGGAGGAGGTGTGGGACACGCTCGGCGCGGTCGAGGCCGGGTTCGTCACCGACCACGACCTGACCTGCCCGCACTGCTCCACCGCGCGCGGCAGCTTGCTGGCGTTGCGCGACGCGACGCGCGAGCTCGCGGCGGAGGAGGCCGAGCCGTCGCGGGACCTGACCGAGAAGATCATGGCCGCGGTCCGCAGTGACGTGCGCCGGTACGGCCGCATGGTGCCGCTGCCCGCGGCCGGGCCCGGGCGGCTCGAGGTGAGTTCGGCCGCGGTTGCGGCGGTGCTGCGGTTCGCTGCCGACGGGATGGACGGGATCCGCGGCCGGCGCTGCCGGGTCACCCGGACCGGGGTGGACGCCGACGGGCGGACGTTGATCGAGGCCGAGCTGACGGTCGCCGCCGCCTACCGGGTCGAACTGGACGAAGTGCTGGACCGGTTGCGGGAGCGGGTGTCCGCCGCGTGCGCGTCCGGTATCGGGGTCCGGCTGGTGCGGCTGGATCTGACCGTCGAAGACGTCTACCACCGGTGAGGGGGGACCTGGTGCACGTCGAATGGATCGTCGAGGACGCCGTGGTGGCGGCGGTGGCCGCGCACGCGGCGCGGTCGGTGCCGGGGGTGGCGCGGCTGGAACCGGGGGTCGCCGGGCTGGTGCGCGGCTGGGGCCGGGCCCGGTGGCAGGAGGTCAAGGGGCTCACCCCGGCCCCCGCTGACGGGGTGACCGTGCGGCGCGCGGGGGGCGAGTTCGAGGTCTGCGTGGGCATCGCGACCCGCGCGGGTGTGCAGGTCGCCGCCGTCGCCGCCGCCGTGCAGCACGAGGTGCGCGCCGCGCTGGTCCGGGACACCGGGGTGGTGCCCGGGCAGGTGTCGGTGACTGTGCTCGACGTCGATCCGGAGGTGCGATGACCACCCGAACCGAACACGTCGCCGCGATCCTTACCGCGTTGTCCGAAGTGGAGGGTCTGCGCCCGGCCGCTCCCGTGGTGCGGCCGGTGGCGTCGCGCAACCCCGCCGCACTGGCGGTCGACCTGACCGCCGAGGTGGTGCGGGTCCGGCTGGTCGCCACCGCGCTGCCGTTACCGCCGCGGTTGCGGCTGGCAGCCGACGCCGTGGCGAAAGCGCTGGTGGGAAGCCCTTACTCGGACGCCGGAATCCGGCTCGTGGTGACCGATGTGGACGGATCCGCGTTCGGCCCGTGACGTTTCCGGCGCGGCCGTGTCGGAACGAGTGAAGACCCGAGAGGAAAGAACCAGGAAGGGGACAACGAGATGAGCACCGGTACCGAAGGACAGGCCACCGCGGTGAGCAAACCGTCGGACAGCGCGCTGGTGACCGAGCAGGGGACGACCACGATCGCGAGCACCGTGGTGCAGAAGATCGCCGGGCTGTCCGCCCGGGAGATCCCGGGCGTGTACGACCTGGGCGGCGGCGCGGCCCGCGCGTTCAACGCGTTGCGGGAACGCATCCCGGGCGCCAGCGGCAGCGTCGGGCAGGGCGTGTCGGTCGAGGTCGGGGAGAAGCAGTCCGCGGTGGACCTGCAGATCGTGGTCGAGTACGGCGTGTCCATCGCCGACCTGGCACAGGCGGTGCGCGCCAACGTGATCAACGCGATCGAGCAGATGACGGGGCTGGAGGTCGTCGAGGTCAACATCACCGTCAACGACGTCCACCTGCCCAGCGACGACAACGAACAGGGCGAGGGCGCACCGGCCCGGGTCCAGTGACGCGGGAGGCGCGATGAATGCCACGATCGCCGGTCTGCTGACCGGTCTCGTCCTGGGCCTGGCCGCCGCCTTCGGGGGGTTCGGCGCGTTCCTGGTCGTCGCCGTGCTCGGTGCACTGGGCCTGCTGGTGGGCCGGGTGCTGGACGGCAAGCTCGACCTGTCCCAGTTCACCGACCGCGAGCGGAGGTGACCCGGTGACCGTCGAGGCGCCCGAGCGGCGCGGCACCACGGTCGTGGCCGACCGGGCGGTGCAGCGCATCGCGGAGCAGGTGGTCAGCGGGCTGGGCGGTGTGGGTGGCGCGGCCCGCCGGATCCTCGGGGTCCCGCTGGGTGCGGACGATCCGGAGCAGCCGGCCAACGTCACCGCGCGGGTGCGCGACGGGCGGATCCGGCTGGCCGTGGAGCTGTCGGTGGACTACCCGGATCCGGTCTCCCGCACCACGCGGGCCGCCCGGGAACGGCTGGTGCGGGACGTCGGGGAGATGACCGGGCTGGTCGTGGACCGCGTGGACATCACGGTGACCGCGTTGCACAGCGACCGGTCACGGGAGAGGAGCCTGGCATGATCCGGCGGTCCCGGCGCAGCCTCGCCGCCACGCTCGTCGCCCTGGTCGGCCTGGCCCTGTGCGTGCTGGTGGCGATCAGCGCGGTGCAGCTCCTGCTGCACGCGCGGCCGGTGCTCGACTACGACGCCGCCGCGGCCAGGGCGCACGCGACCCACTGGGACGCGCTGCCGGTGGCGATCATCGGCGGGGTGCTGGCCGCGGTGGGCCTGGTGGTGCTGCTGGCCGCGATCCTGCCGGGCCGCGCGCTCGTACTGCCCCTGACGGGGGGAGGCAGTCCGGACGCGGCACCGGTGAAGGCCGGGGCCAGCCGCCGCAGCATCACCGGCAGCCTGCGGTCGGCGGCCGAGCAGGCCGACGGGGTGGAGTCGGTGAAGCTGCGGTTGCGGCGGCGCAGCGTCACCGCGCGGGTGCGCGGCGGGCGGCTGGCCACCGGCGAGGTGGCCGGGGAGGTGCGGCGGGCGATCGAGGATCAGCTGGACCGCATCGCCCCCGCGCACCGCCCGCGGGTGAAGGTGCACGTGCGGAGCACGGCATGACCAGCCTGAACCGTCCCGCCCGGCTCAACCGGACACTGCTCGCGCTGATCGGTCTCGTCCTGCTGGCCGCCGGCGCGTTCACCCTCGCGACCTCGCTCGGCTGGCTGCGGGTGCTCGACCGGGCGGCGCCGCTGGTGCCCGGCGACCAGCGGCCACCGACCTGGGTGCTGTACGTGGTCGTCGCCGCCGCCGTGGTGCTGGGCCTGCTGTTCCTGCGCTGGCTGGCCGCGCAGGCGCTGCGCCGCCCGAAGAGCGGGACCTGGCGGGTGGAGGACGACCCGGCGCAGGGCGTGACGAAACTGTCGTCGGACGCTGCGGTCGCGCCGTTCGAGTCGGAGGTCTCGGCCTACCCGGGGGTCCGGTCGGTGACCGCGACCCTGTCCGGGCCGCAGGCCCGGCCGACGCTGCTGGTGACGGCGACGGCTGAGCCGGGTACGGATCTGTCGGCGCTGCGCGAACGGATCGTCGATGACGGGGTGGCACGGCTGGCGCAGGCGCTGGACCTGGGCGCGCTGCCCACGGTCATCGAGTTCCGCATCGCGGCCGAAGCCGCTGCCCGGGTGATCTGACCGCCGCTACACGGCTGCCGCGGCCTGCTGCGCGTCGTAGGTGTGGCGGGCCGCGGCGATGGCGCCCCGGTACTTCTCCGCCCACGACGTCAGCCCGACGAGCGTCTGGTGCAGCTCGCGGGCCATGTCGGTCAGGGTGTACTCCACGCGCGGCGGCACCGTCGGGTACACGGTGCGCACGAGCAGCCCGTCGCGTTCCAGTTTGCGCAGTGTCAGCGTCAGCATGCGACGGCTGATGCCCTCCACCTCGCGCTCCAGTTCGGTGAACCGCACCGGGCCGTGCGCGGCGGCGACCAGGATCCCGATCGCCCACTTGCCGGCGACGTGGTCGAGGACCTCCACGATCGGGCACGCCTCGGTGATGGGGGAAACGGTGTCGGCAGCCATTGCTCGATGGTTTCACGAGTGACCCCCGGTTACCAATCGTCTCCCATGGCGTCCGTGAGCTGGATCACACCGGCATCTGCGGGACCAGGAGTGGTACATCGATGTGCCTCTGGCACAGCGAACTGCCTTCTTCCGGGCACGGTCTCGGGCTCACATGATGGACCAGTTACAAATCGTGCTCCTTTGGAGGTCAACACCGTGCCCACCGATCAGCCGGCCGGACGATCCCGGTGGCTCGCCCTCGCCGTGCTGTCCGCGCAGACGCTGATGATCGTGCTCGACCAGACCATCGTCAACGTCGCCCTGCCCGCGATCCGCGACAGTCTCGGCTTCACCCAGTCGAACCTGTCGTGGGTCGTCAACGCGTACCTGATCCCGTTCGGTGGGCTGCTGCTGCTCGCCGGGCGCCTCGGTGACCTGGCCGGCCGCCGCCGCGTCTTCCTCGCCGGGATGGCCGTGTTCACGCTGGCCTCGCTGCTCGCCGGGCTCGCCTGGAACCCGGAAACCCTGATGGCTGCGCGGTTCCTGCAGGGCGCCGGCGGCGCCGCCTCGACCGCGGTCGCGCTGGGCATGGTCGTCCGGCTGTTCCCGGAGCCGGCCGAACGCGCCAAGGCGCTGGGCGCGTTCAGCTTCGTGCAGGCCGCGGGCGGCTCGATCGGCAGCATCGCCGGCGGAGTGCTGACCCAGGCGCTGAGCTGGCACTGGATCTTCCTGATCAACCTGCCGATCGGCGTGGCCGCCGGGCTGGTGGCGCTGCGGGTGCTGGAGGCCGATCGCGGTCTCGGGCTGGGTGCCGGGGCCGACTGGCTGGGCGCGGTGCTGGTCACCGCGGCGCTGATGCTCGGCGTGTACACGATCGTCGGGGTGGACTCCCACGGCTGGACCTCCGCGCACACGCTCGTCCTCGGTGCGGTGTCGCTGGTGCTGCTGGTGGCGTTCCTCCTGCGCCAGGGCCGGGCCCGCGACCCGCTGCTGCCGCTGCGGATCTTCACCTCCCGCGGTCTGTCCGGGGCCAACCTGACGATGGCGCTGCTGGTGTCGTCGATGTTCGGGTTCCAGTTCCTCGTGGTGCTCTACCTGCGGCAGGTGCTGGGCCTGAGCGCGCAGGCGACCGGGCTGGCGATGGTGCCGATCGCCGTGGTGATCGCGGTGGTGTCGCTGACCGTGTCGCCGCGGGTGGCCACCCGGTTCGGCGACTTCCGGGTCCTGCTGGCCGGTCTGGTGCTCATCGGGGGCGGGCTCGCGTGGCTGGCGCGGGTGCCCGCGGACGGCGGGTTCGCGGCGGACGTGCTCGGCCCGACACTGGCGATGGGTGCCGGGTTCGGCCTGGCGATGCCCGCGCTGATGGGGCTGGGCATGCGCGACGCCCGGCCCGAGGACACCGGCCTGGCGTCCGGGCTGTTCAACACCACGCAGCAGGTCGCCGGGGCGCTCGGCCTGTCGGTGCTGGCGGTGCTCGCCGCGACCCGCGCCGAGTCGGTGACCGGGGTGCGGCCCGAGGAAGCGCTCACCGCGGGCTACCACCTCGCGTTCTGGGTGGGCACCGGGCTGGTTGCGGCCGCGTTCGTGGTGGCCGCGCTGGTGCTGCGCCCCGGCGTGGCGGCGCGACGAACGGGTGAATCCGGCGCTAACGTCCCGGATCGTGCGCTCCCACAGCTATGACGACATCCTCGCCGGCCCGCGCCGACGCCAGATCCCCGAGGTCGTGGCGGAGCGCGGGCTGGTGGTCGAAGAAGCGGGAAGCGGTTTCTGCGGCGCGGTGGTCCGGTTCGAGCACGGCAACGTCGTGCTGGAGGACCGCCACGGCAGGCACCGGGTGTTCCCGCTGGAACCCGCCGGGTTCCTGCTCGAGGGCAAGCCGGTGACGCTGGTGCGGCCGAAGGCGGCCCCGCCGTCACGGGCGTCGGCCCGCTCGGCGTCCGGGTCGGTCAAGGTCGCCGGCCTGCGAGCCCGGACCGCGCGCGACTCGCGCATCTGGGTGGAGGGCAAGCACGACGCCGAGCTGGTCGAACGCGTGTGGGGGCACGACCTGCGGGTCGAGGGTGTGGTCGTGGAGCCCCTGGACGGGGTGGACGTGCTGGCCGACCGGATCACCGAGTTCGGCACCGGCCCCGGCCGGCGGTTGGGTGTCCTGGTCGACCACCTGGTGCCGGGCAGCAAGGAGTCCCGGCTGGTGGACGCCATTTTCGACGAGCACGTACTGGTCACCGGCCACCCCTACGTGGACGTGTGGCAGGCGGTGAAACCGGCCGCGGTGGGCATCCGCGAGTGGCCGTCGGTGCCGCGGGGCACGCCGTGGAAGGAAGGCGTGTGCGCGGCGCTGGGCTGGGGCGAGACCTACGAGGGGTGGCAGCGGGTGCTGGCCGCGGTGCGTACCTTCCGTGACGTGGAGACGCCGCTGATCGGCGCGGTGGAGCGGCTGATCGACTTCGTCACCGACCCGGAAGGCTGAATCCGGCAGGTCACACCCAGGTCTCTTCGGGCCGTCAGCTGGTCGCGAGCGGTCACTTTCTGCCACGATGGGCGCATGACTCCGGCGCTCGTCTGGCTGATCGTCGCCATCGCCCTGATGGCCGCCGAGGTGCTGTCCGGAGACTTCTTCCTGTTGATGCTCGGCCTCGGCGCACTGGTCGGGGCCGGCGCGGCGTTGATCACCGGCAACGTCGTGGTCGACGCGATCGTCTTCGCCGTCGCGTCCAGCGCGTTGATCTTCCTGGCCCGGCCGGCGCTCAAGCGCCGGTTCCTGTCCGGGACGGGTCATCGCACCAACACCGAGGCCCTGATCGGCGCCAGGGCCGTGGTCTTGTCCGTTGTAGACGGCCAGTCCGGGCGGGTCAAGCTGGCCGGGGACGTGTGGTCCGCACGGGCCATCGCCGACGGTCAGCGCATTGAACCCGGCACGACCGTGACCGTGGTAGAGATAGCGGGCGCCACGGCCGTGGTGGCGCCCGAGCCGTAACCACAACCCTCATATCGGGAGAGCGATCTTGGGAACCGCAGCGATCATTGTTGTCGCGGTCATCGCGTTGTTCGTGATCGTGACGATCGCGAAGGCGATCATGGTGGTCCCGCAGGCTCAGGCCGCGGTGATCGAGCGGCTGGGCAGGTTCAAGTCGGTCGCCTCGCCCGGCCTGAACTTCCTGGTGCCGTTCCTGGACCGGGTGCGGGCCCGGATCGACCTGCGCGAGCAGGTCGTGTCCTTCCCGCCGCAGCCGGTGATCACCGAGGACAACCTGACGGTGTCCATCGACACCGTCGTCTACTTCCAGGTCACGGACGCGCGCGCCGCGGTGTACGAGATCTCCAACTACATCGTGGGTGTCGAGCAGCTGACCACCACGACGCTGCGCAATGTGGTCGGTGGCATGACCCTGGAGCAGGCGCTGACCTCCCGCGACCAGATCAACAACCAGCTGCGCGGCGTGCTCGACGACGCCACCGGCCGGTGGGGCATCCGGGTGGCGCGGGTGGAGCTGAAGGCGATCGACCCGCCGCCGTCGATCCAGGACTCGATGGAAAAGCAGATGCGCGCCGACCGGGAGAAGCGCGCGATGATCCTCAACGCCGAGGGTCAGCGGGAGGCGCAGATCAAGACGGCCGAGGGGCAGAAGCAGTCGCAGATCCTCGCGGCGGAGGGCGCCAAGCAGGCCACCATCATGGCGGCCGAGGCGGAGCGGCAGTCCCGGATCCTGCGGGCGCAGGGTGAGCGCGCGGCCCGGTACCTGCAGGCGCAGGGCCAGGCCAAGGCGATCGAGAAGGTGTTCGCCGCGGTCAAGGCCGGCAAGCCCACGCCGGAGGTGCTGGCCTACCAGTACCTGCAGACGCTGCCGCAGATGGCGCAGGGCGATGCGAACAAGGTGTGGCTGGTCCCCAGCGACTACGGCAACGCGCTGCAGCAGTTCGCCCGCGCCTTCGCCAAGCAGGACGACGACGGCGTGTTCCGGTACGAACCGGCCCAGTCCGACGGCGCGGAGCCGCCCACCCTGGACGACGACGAGGTCGCCAGCTGGTTCGACACCTCCACCGACCCGCGCATCGCCGAAGCGGTGCGCGAGGCCGAGGCAGTGGCCCGCCAGGAGGTGCCCGGCCCGCTGGCGCACCAACCGCAACCGCCGGCGCCGCAGGCGTCCAGCGCGCTGCGCGGCAACCCGGTGACCGACGAGGCGCAGGAAGCACCCGCGGTCGAACCACCCGGGCAACCCGAGCCGCCGGCGCTCTCGCCGCCGACCACGCCGCAACCGCAGTTCCCGACGGCCGGTGGCCAACAGGGCCAGCTGCCGACCCGCAACCCGGGCCAGCACTACGGCACCCCGCCGCGGCCCCCGTACCCGCCGCAGCAGCCGCCGCCCGCACCGCCGCAGCAGTAGGCGCTTTCCGGACGGACCCGCACCGCTCCCCGGAAGCCGGACTGGAATCCAGGCCCGGCTTCCGGGGAGCGGTTTTGTCAGGTGCGCCCGGCAGCCGCGCGTCAAACCGACAGCCGAGTGCGCCCTGTCCGATCTCCGCGAGGCGTGATCCTGTCCGCCTGGTCGGCCCCAGCACGTCGGCGGCGGGACTTCCGGTGGAGCCCGGGCACGCACTGCCTAGGCGGGCTGACCGGAAGCGACCGCCGGCGGAGTGCGGAACGCCTCCCGGTAGGCACTGGGCGTGGTGCCGATCGTGCGGGTGAAGTGGCGGCGCAAGGTGGCTGCCGTGCCCATGCCGACGCGCGCCGCGATGTGCTCGAGCGGGGTGTCGGTGTCCTCGAGGAGGAGCTGGGCCTGGCGGATGCGCTCGAGGTGCAGCTGCCCTCGCCGACACGGCCTGCGGGTACGGCTGCCTGGCATCCCTGCCCGCAGGCCGGGACACGTTCGCCACCATCGACCTCGTCACGCACCTGGTCGGCGCCGCCCGGCCCGGCGAGGACGTCGAAGCGGTCGCGGACCTGCGCCATGACGGCCGCACCACCCAGGTGTGGGACGCGACCGTCACGGCGGCGGGCCCGGAGCGACGGGTGATCGCCCACTTCCGGTGCACGCAGCTGCTGATGACCTCCCGCCTACCGCGCGACTGAGCGGGCGCGGAGGTACACGGTGTCGTCGCTGATGTCGGCGCGGGAGCGGTCCTTGAGCAGCGCCACGCAGACGATCGTGACCGCGGCCGAGAACACCACGTACGCCGAGATCGAGTACGGCGTGCCCGTCACGTGCAGCAGCCAGGTGGCCAGCAACGGCGCCGGCCCGCCGGCGAACACCGACGCCAGCTGGTAACCCAGTCCGGCGCCGCCGTAGCGCAGGTGCGTCGGGAAGCTCTCGCCGATCAGCGCCGCCTGCGGCCCGTACTGCATCGCGTGCGGGATCATCGCCACCACGATCGCGATGAAGATGATGACCATGCCGCCGTTCTTGAGGATCGCGAAGTACGGGAACGCCAGCACCCCGGTCAGCACGGCGCCGGTGAGGTAGACCCGTTTGCGCCCCAACTGGTCGGACAACTGGGAGAACCACAGGATCAGCGCCAGCTCCAGTGCCGCGCCGAGCAGCACGGCGTTGAGCACGAACGTCTTCGAGTAGTGGTGCTGGGCCACCACGTACACCAGGACGTAGCTGGTGTAGAGGTAGAACGGCATCTGCTCGCTGAACCGCAGCCCGGCCGAGAGCAGGATCTCGCGCCAGTGGTGCTTGATCGCGTCGCTCACCGGGCTGCGCGAGGTCCGCTGCTGCGCCACGATCTTGGCGAACATCGGGGTCTCCAGGATGCGCAGCCGGATCACCAGGCCGACGGCGACGAGCACCAGGCTGGCCAGGAACGGGATCCGCCACCCCCACGAGCTGAACGACGCGTCGGAGAGCACCGCGGACAGCAGGGTCATGCCGCCGGTGCCCAGGACGAGCCCGACGGGCACGCCGATCTGCGCGAAACTGCCCAGCAGGCCGCGTTTGCGCTGGTTGCCCCATTCCATGGCGAGCAGCACCGATCCGCTCCACTCGCCGCCGATCGCGATGCCCTGGATCAGCCGCAGCGCCACCAGGAGCAGCGGGGCCGCGATGCCGATGGTCGCCGCGCCCGGCAGCACGCCGACCAGGCCGGAGGCGATCCCCATCATCAGCAGGGTGACGATGAGCGTGGCCTTGCGGCCGATCCGGTCGCCCCAGTGGCCGAAGATCGCTGCGCCGACCGGGCGGGCGGCGAACCCGACCGCGTAGGTGGCGAACGACTGCATCGCCCCCGCGTAGCTGGAGGAGGCGGGGAAGAACAGGTGCGGGAAGATCAGTGCCGCTGCCGTGTTGTAGAGGAAGAAGTCGTACCACTCGATGGTGGTGCCGATGGCGCTGGCGACGGCGGCGCGCCGCACCTGCTTGCGCTGCTGCCGGCCCTGTTCCTGGAGAACGTTGTCCGCTTCGTTTCGCCCGAGAACCATGTCCGTCGTGCCTCCTGTGACTGGCCTCACACTTGCTGGAACGATCCCTCACACGGGTGACGATGTCCAGTTGAGAACCAAGATTCACGGTGCGTGACCGGTACTCCGCGCGCGGCGAGCGGGCTCAGTCCACCGGCAGCAGCCGCGGTCGTTTCGCGGCGAGCGTGTCGCCGGAGGATTCCCCACGCAGGCGGCGGCCGATCCAGGGCAGCACGTGCTCGCGGCCCCACTGCAGGTTCTCCGCGCGCTGCCGCCGCCGGTCGGCCGGCTCACGCGGCCCGAGCGCGGCGGGGGAGAGCCCGTGCGGCCGGCCGAGTGCCTCCAGCACGGCGATGGCGACCTCGGTGTGGCCGAGGGAGTTGAGGTGCAGCCGGTCGGCCGACCACAGGCGCCGGTCCCGCAGCTGCCGCATCGCCCACATGTCCACCAAGCGCGCGCCCTGCCGGGCCGCGATCACGCGCGTGTGCTCGTTGTAGATCGCCGTGCGGCCGCGCAGCTTGCGGAACACCGGGTCTTCGGCGCCGTCGACGCCGGTGAACAGCAGCACCGTCGCCCCGGTCTTGGCGAGCTGTTCGACGGCGTCCTCCAGGCGGGCGGCCAGCGCATCGATGTCCGCCTTCGGGCGCAGCAGGTCGTTGCCGCCGGCGTAGAGCGAGACCAGGTCGGGCTGCAGCGCCAGCGCGGGCCCGAGCTGCTCGGCGATCACCTGGTCGAGCAGCCGTCCCCGGATCGCGAGGTTGGCGTAACGGAACTGGGGGTCGGCGGCCGCCAGCTGCTCGGCCACGCGATCGGCCCAGCCCCGCACGCCGTTCGGGCGCGTCGCGTCGGGGTCGCCGACGCCTTCCGTGAAGGAGTCGCCCAGGGCGACGAAACGCTGACTCATGCGCCCACTCTAAGCGAGCGCTTACTGCGTTCCGGCACCCTGCCCCGGCCCCTCGCATAGTGGTCACCTCCTCCGTTGTGGACGACCACCAGAGGGAAGTCGCGCGCCGATTCGCGACCTGGCCGGGGTGCGAAAGTGGGCACAGCCGTCGATCAGGGTCGCCCGGCCGGCCTGCTGCCACGCAGGAACACGGCACTGGTGAGGACGCCGAGGAGCACGAGGGCGGCGTTCACCGCGATCGCGACCTTCAGCCCGCCGAGCATGGCCGCGGCTCCGGTGCCGGCCATCGCGGCGGTGACGACGGCGCTCATGACGGGCGTGCCCATCGTGATGCCGACCTGCTGGGTCATGGTGGCGAGTCCGGTGGCCAGGCCCTGTTCGTGGTTGGCGAGCCCCGAGGTGGCGGTGACCATGAAGCCCACGATGACGAGCATGTTGCCGACCCCGCCGGCGAAACCGGCGACCAGCATCAGCCACATCCAGGCGGGATCGGCACCGAGGCCGAGCAGGGCCGCGGTGAACACGGCCTGCAGGAGGCCGCCCGCGATCAACGTCCGTTTGCTGCCGATCCTCCCGATGACCTTCGACGCCGTGCTGCCGCCCAGGACCGTCCCCGCGCCGAGCACGCCGAAGGACAGGCCGGCGGCGAGCGGGGAGAGGCCGAGGACGTTCTGGAGGTACAGGGTCAGCGGGAAGACCAGGGAGGTCTCGGTGAGGAACGCGATCAGGCCGGCGACATTGCCCCAGGCCACCGAGCGCTTGCCGAGCACACCGACGGGCACCAGCGGCGCGGGCACCTTGCGTTCGACCGCGTAGAACACCAGCAGCAGCACCACGCCAACCGCCAGGGACGACACCGCGGCTGCCGAATCCCAGCCCTGTTCGCCGGCCTGGGTGAGCCCGAAGACGACGGCCAGCAGGCCGAGCGTGACGCTCACGGCGCCGGGCACGTCCAGCCGGGGACGCCCGCCGGGCCGGGATTCCTTGATGACCGCGGGGGCGACGAGCAGTACGACCAGAGCGACGGGCACGTTGAGGAAGAACGCCCAGCGCCAGGAGAGCAGGTCGGTCAGCAGGCCGCCGAGGACCGCGCCGGCGGTGAAACCGGTGGACATCAGCGCCCCGTTGAGACCGAGCGCCTTCGCGCGCAGCGGACCCTCCGGGAACGCGGTCGTCAGCAGCGACAACCCGGCCGGCGTCACGGCCGCGGTCGCCAGCCCCTGGAACACGCGGGCCGCGATGAGCATCTCCGGGGTCCGCGCCAGCCCGCCCACGAGCGAGGCCGCGCCCAGGACGGCGAGCCCGCCGAGGAACAACCTGCGGCGGCCGAACAGGTCCGCGACCCGCCCGAAGAACAGGGTGAAGCCGGCCGCGCACAGCGCGAACGAGGTGGCGATCCACTGCAGGTGCCCCAGCGAAAAGCCCAGGCCCCGGCCGATCACCGGCAGTGCCACGTTCAGGATCGCGAAGTCCACGGCCAGCGTGAACTGCGTGGTGAGCAGCAGCACCAGCACCAGCCGGAGCCGAGGGGTGAGCGCGGCCGGTGCCGTGCCGGCGGCGGGCGCCTCCACACCAGTGACAGACATGACGTCGATTCCCTTCCCGGGTTCCGCACGCGGCGCACTCGCGTCCCGCGTGATCGTGGAAAGGCTCGCGCCGGCGCGGTTTCCCAGCCAGAACCCCGTGGTGCGCAGCCGGCGGGAGGGTAGTCACGGGATGACCACCCTCCCGGCTTCCCGCGGTCCGGGCCCGCGGGCATCATGGGGATGTCAGTCCACCGACCTGGAGGGATGCCTGCGCGTGTTGACCGAGCTGGGCGACTTTCTCAAGTCCCGCCGCGCCGCGCTGCGCCCCGAGGACGTCGGCCTCACCCCGCACCCGGCCCGCCGCCGGGTTTCCGGGCTGCGCCGCGAGGAGCTGGCGCTGCTCGCCAACGTCAGCATCACCCACTACACGCGCCTGGAGCAGGGGCGCGCCGCGAGCGTGTCGGACAGCTTGCTGGAGGCCATCGCGCGCGCCCTGCGCCTCACCGAGGACGAGACGGCCCACCTGAAGGACCTGGCCCGCCCGGCTGCGGCGTCGTCCCGGCCGGCACCGCCCCGCGTGGAACACGCCAGCGCCTCGGCCCGGCAGCTGCTCGCGGCCATGACCGACGTGCCGGCGTTGATCCTGGACCGCCGCAACGACGTCCTGGCGTGGAACCGGCTGGGCCACGCCCTGCTCGCCGCGCACCTCGCGCCGGGCTCCCCGGACACGCCCAGCACCCGGCCCAACATGACCCGGATGTTGTTCCTGGACGAGCAATACCGGCGGTTGTACGCGAACTGGCACGACCAGGCCGTACTCGCCGTGGCCAGTCTGCGCCTGGTCGCCGGCCGCCACCCCGACGACCGCGCCCTGGCCGAGCTCGTCGGTCAGCTCAGCATGAACAGCGACGAGTTCGCCTCGCTGTGGGCGCGGCACCCGGTCCGCACCTGTACGTCCGGGGTGAAGCACCTGCACCACCCGCTGGTCGGCGCGATGGCACTCAGCTTCGAAAACCTCGTCATCCCCGGCGCCGCGGACCAGCACCTGATCGCGTACACGGCCGAGCCCGGCTCGCCGTCGGAGGCGGCGCTGCGGCTCCTGGCCAGCGTGACGGCCCCGGTGACCCTGGACGCGCCCGCGGGGCGCCACGGCGTCACCGCCCACAGCCTCCCGTCCGGCCCACGGTGAGGCGTGCCGCGGCTGCTCAGCGCAGGACAGCCGCGAGCAGGTCCGTGCCCAGTGTCGTCATCTCGGGCACGTTGAGGGTGTAGTGGACGTAGCGCCCGCGCCGCCGGGAGGTGAGCAGTCCCGCGCGACGCAGGACGGCGAGGTGGCGGGACACCTCCGGGGGCGAGAGCTTCCAGGCGTGGGCCAGCTCGCCCGTGGTGTGCGCGCCGCGCGCCAGGGTGCGCAGCAGCCGCAGCCGGACCGGATGGGCGAGTGCTTCCAGCCGGAGGGTGACTGTGTCCAGCGGCACCGGTTCTGGCGGCTCGGCGACGGGGTACTGCACCACCGGCTGCCAGCCGGCCGCGTGGATCACCACCAGGTGCGGGCGGCCGAAGGTGGTGGGGATGAAGGTGATCCCGCTGCTGTGCGCGGCGGTCGCGTTGTCCTGCAGCTTGTCCACCACGATGCAGTCGCCGTCCGGCGCCAGGGTGAGCGCGCCGGAGACCGAGGCGAGTGCCGCCCGGATGCCCTGGCGTTGCAGCAGGTCGTTCTTCTGGCGCAGGTCGGTGGTGAGTTGCCCGGAGATGCCCGACCAGGCGGCGTCGAAGAACGCCTCGGCACACTGTTCCAGGGTCTGCCGGACGCGCGCCCGCACCGCGGCCGGGTCCGCGAGCAGCCGCTCAGCGAACGCCTCCTGGAGCGCGCCACGGGCCTGGGCCAGTTCCAGGGCCCGGTCGCGGGCGGTCGCGTCGGCGAGTGGCGACGGCGACCCGAAGCGGACCCGGTTGCTGCCGCACGTGGTGGTGAGCGCGGCGGACACGTAGGTCTCGTCGTCGAGGCGGTCCACATCGTCCAGCTCCTCGGCGAGGGTCTGCCGGGGCCGCGCGGGGACCAGGAAATCGGCTCGTGAGGAACGCCAGAGGAACTCCGCCTCGCGCAGCCGCTCGGCCAGCTCCGGCGGTAGCCCGGCCCAGACGTCCCCGGCCCAGGGGGCCAGCCGCGGGTGATGTCCGGGTTCGGCCAGGACGTGCAACATCGCGGTCAGCTCGGCCAGCGGCGAGACGGCGAACCGCAGCCGCTCGGCCGGCAGCCCGGTGATGTCGATGCGCAGCGTCATGGCCGCCATCATCCCTGGTTGGGCGGTGAACGGCGCCGTCGGTTGACGAAATCCGTCAACCGGCTTGCCGCGCCCGGCCGCCCGGCAGAACCGTGGGCGTCGTGCCGAACGCCACCAACAGCCGTCCCCGCGCGCTCCTTCGGGCCTCCGGCGGCCCCCGCTACGCCGTCGCCCTGGCCGTGGACGCGCTCGGCACCGGCCTGCTGCGGCCCTTTCTGCTGCTCTACGGGGTGACGGTGCTGGGGCTGTCCGCGCCGGTCACCGGCACCACCATGACCGCAGGCATCGTCGTGGGCCTGGTGTGCATGCCCGCGGTGGGCGCGTGGCTGGACCGGGGCGCTCGCAGCACGGTCGTGGCGGCGTCGATGCTGGTGCGGGTGCTGGGCGTGGCGCTGCTGCTGGCCACCCCGACGGGGAACGTCTGGATGTTCGCGGCCGCGGCGCTCTTCCTGGGCATCGGCAACCAGGCGTGGCCGGCCGCCCACGCGGCCCTGGTGTCCACGATCGCCCACGGCCGGGAACGCGACGCCGCCCTCGCCGGGGGCCGCGCCCTGCGCAACGCCGGCCTCGGCGCGGGCGGCCTCCTCGCGACCGCGTGCCTGGCCGGCGGCACCACCGCATTGCGGGTGCTGGCAGTCGTCACCGGGCTCGCCTACCTCACCGCGGCGGCCTTCGCGTGGTCGGTCCACGTGCACGCCCATCCGGCCACTGCCACCAAAACCGCCTCCGGCACCGACCCCGGCACTGCCGAGGCCGGGGACGCCGAGCCCGCACCCCGGATGGGCGCGCTGCTGGCCGCCAATGTGATTTACGTCTTCTGCCTCAACGTCCCCGAGATCGCGCTCCCGCTGGTCCTGGTGACGCAGATGCACGCCTCCCCGGTGTGGTCGGCGGCCATCTTCGTGGCCAACACGGTGCTGGTGGTCACCCTGCAGGTTCCGGTCACCGTGCTGCTGTCCCGATTTTCCCGCCGGTCCGTGCTCGCTCTCGCCGGCGTGGTGCTCACCGCGTCCTACCTCGGTTTCCTCGCGGCCGCCGCCCTGGGCTACGGCTGGCGTGCCCCGGCCATCGCCGCGGTGTCCGTGGTCTGCACCCTCGGCGAAATCATCTACGCGGGCAGCGCCACCGCGCTCGTCACCGCGATGGCCCCGGCGCGGGTCCTCGGGCGCGCGCTCTCCCGGTTCCAGTTGTCCACGGGCTTCGGGCTCGCCGTCTCCCCGGCGGTCATCACCGGCCTCGCGTCCCGTGGCCAGTTCGCCCTCTGGGGCAGCCTCGCCGCCGCGACCCTCCTCTCCGCCTCCGCCGTGCGCCGCACCGGACCCGGCGGGCACCGGCTTTCCTCGCGGCGGCACCGCGCCGTGCGGCGCTAGGAGGCGCGGGCGCGGTGCTCGGCCACGTGCACCCGCGTCGCGCAGCGCGTGGAACAGAACCGGCGGCGGCCGTTGCGCGAGGTGTCCACGAAGACGATCTCGCAGCCGTCGCGGGCGCAGGCGCCGAGGCGGTCCGGGTCCTCGCACAGCAGGTGCGCCAGGCCGCCCGCGGTGAAGGCCCGGATGCGGCGGGGCAGTGGGTCGTCCTCGGCGGCGTAGTGCAGGTGTGCGGGCAGCCCGTCGTGGCGGGAGACGAACGGACGGCAGGCGGTCTCCGCCAGCAGCTCGTTGACCAGGTCGACCCGCCGGTCCGGGCCGGGTTCGGTGAACACCGGCCGCAGGCGGCGGCCCCACGCCCGTGCCGCGCGGGCGTCGGCGTCGGTGAGGCGGGTCAGCGACATGCCCGCGGCACGCATCATGCGCAGCAGCCCGGCGGCGTCCGCGTCCGGCATGTTGACCAGGCCCGCCGCCACCTGAGCGGCCGGACCGCCGTAAGGGTTGAAGTGCACTGAACCATTACAGCACGCTGAGGGCATGACCGACGAACGCTGCCCTCGCTGCCAGTGGCCGATGACCGAACTCCGCGGTGGCGGATCGCGCCACCCGGTGTCCACCGGCCGCGTGGACTACCGCCGCTGCATCTGCGGGGCCTGGCTGCTGATCGTCAACGACACACTCGCCGGTGCCACCCGCACCGCTACGATCGAGGCATGACACGCGCACTTGTGCTCGGCGGTGGCGGAGTTGCCGGAATCGCCTGGGAAATCGGCCTGCTGTACGGCTTGTCTGAGTCCGGAGTGGACGTACTGGACGCCGACCGCTTCGTCGGCACCTCCGCGGGCTCGACCGTGGCCGCCCAGATCACCAGCGGCACCCCGCTGGCCGAGCTGTTCCAGCGCCAGGTCGATCCGGCGCTGCAGGCGCCGGAGATCCCGGCGAACATCGATACCGAGGCCGCCGCCGCCATGTTCGCCGCCGCCACCGACGCGGCGACCGACGCTCGTGACGCACGTCGGCGGATCGGTGAGATCGCCCTGGCAGCCGAGACCGTGCCGGAGGCCGAACGGCTGAAGGTGATCGAGGCTCGCCTGCCCTCGCACGAGTGGCCCGCGGCGCCGCTGCAGATCGTCGCGGTGGACGCCGCGACCGGGGACGAGCGCGTGTTCACCGCCGAGTCCGGCGTCTCGCTGGTGGACGCGGTCGCGGCCAGCTCCGCTGTGCCGGGCACCTGGCCGCCGGTGACCATCGACGGCGGCCGTTACGTCGACGGCGGGGTGCGGAGCATGAGGAACGCCGACCTGGCCGCCGGCTGTGACCGGGTGCTGGTGTTGCAGGTCATCCGGATTCCCGGCGACCACGACCTGGACGCGGAGATCGCCGCGCTGCGCGAGGACGGCTCGCGGGTGCTCGTGGTCGAGGCGGACGAAGCCACGAGCGAGGCGATGGGACCGAACCCGCTCGACCCCTCGGTCCGGGACGCGGCCGCGCGCGCCGGGTACGAGCAGGGCCTGCGCGTGGCCGCCGAGGTTGCCGAGCTGTGGGGTCAGCCGGGCGCCTAGCCCGATCGGTGCGTGGCGCCCGCTACCTCAGGGGCGTCCCGCGCGCGGAACGTGGACGCGGAAGGCGAGCAGGCTGGCTTCCCGGACGTCCTTGCGGGCGTGCTCGGAGAAGTCCGGTGCCGCGCAGGCGAACAGGGTGCGTCCGTCGGCGCCGCCGAGCATGCACGCGAACACCCCGGTGCCCGGCCTGATCTCGTCGATGATCTCGCCGCCCTCCCGGACGCGGACCAGCCGTCCGCCCAGCCCGTCGGCGATCCACAGCGCGCCCTCGGCGTCCAGGCAGCAGCCGTCCGGGGCGACCACGAGCTGGGGAAGCGCTTCCTCCAGCTCGCGTTCGGTGGGCGGCTCGCCGAACTTCGCCCAGGTGCGCCGATTGGTCAGGGAACCGTCCGCGGCGATGTCGAAGGCGGTCACGCGGTTGCCGAAGGTCTCGTCGACCAGCAGCACCCCGTCATCGGTGATGACGCTGCCGTTGGGGAACAACATCTCCTCGGCGACCACGGTGACGGTGCCGTTGGGGTCGGCGCGCAACAGGCCGGCCGGCGCGATCGGCGCGCCGTTCATCAGGTCGAAGCCGAAGTTGCCGACGTAGGCGCGACCCCGGTCGTCGACGACCATGTCGTTGGGGTGGCCGGTGACGTGTGCGGACAGATCGGCGTGGGTGACGAGCGTGCCGTCCGGTTCGCGGCGCAGCAGGCGGGCGTCGCGCATCGAGACGATCAGCAGGCGGCCGTCGGGCAGCCATCCCAGCCCGGACGGTTGCTGCGGCACTTCCGCCTCCACCCGCAGGTCGCCGCCGTCCTCCGTGGCGGAGAACACCCGCTGCGTGTAGAAGTCGGCGAACCAGATCCGTTCCTCGTGCCAGCGCGGGCATTCGAGGTAGGAGAACCCGTCCAGAACTGCGTTGCTCACTGTGCGCTCCGCTCGCCATGGGTACAGTGTGGACAGTGAGCCACGGCGGGCGGGCGGTGTCAAGGCCGGGCGGTCAGGCGTCGCGGACCAGCCGGAGATGACGCTGTTCCTCCGGTTGCGGCGCGCTGGTGGCGGGGCCGGTGGTGCCGCTGGTGAGGTCGGCGAGCATTTGGGTGGTCTGGCGGCGCCGGCTGCGGCGGACGTAGATCAGCGTGGTGGCCACGCTTTCGTGGCCGGCGAGGTCGGCCAGGTCCTCGACGGAGACGCCCTGTTCGTAGCCGAGGGTCAGCACGGTGTGCCGCAAGGAGTGCGGCACGATGTCGTCGGGGTGGTCGAGTCCTGCGCCGCGGGCGGTCTCCCGCAGCAGGTTGCCGAGATCCCGGGAGGTCAGCGGGGTGCCGGTGCGGGTGGCGAACAGCCAGCCGGACAATTCGGCGACCGGGGTGCCTTCCCGGCGGGCGCGGGCGGTGAGGTAGTTGCTGAGTGCGAGGTCGGCGCGGCCGAGGATGTCGGCCGTCTTGCGGTGGCCGCCCTTGTTGACGTAACGCAGGATCCGATGGCCGCGGTCGACGCCGAGGTCGCCGTCCGGGCCGCAGCGGGCGTGCAGGATCGCGCCGGACCGCACGGCGGTGGTCGCCATGATCTCCAGGATGGCGAGGTTGCGCAGCGCGGGCTCGGTCCCGGTGCCGGCGGCGCGGGCCCGGGCGTGGCCGAGCAGGGCGAGGAGTTCGTCGTAGGTCAATGCCCGGGTCTGCGACTCCTGGTCCCGCTTGTGCCGGGGGACCAGCCGCGCGGGGTTGTCGTCGTGGGCCCGGTTGTTGATCAGCTCGGTGTACCACGAGCTGACCGCGGCCAGACGCGCGTTGTACGTGACCGGGCTGCCGGGGTCGAGCAGGGCGATCCAGTCCTTGACGTCGGCCAGCCGGGCGGCCAGCGGGTCCACGCGGTGCCAGTCGCAGTAGGACAGCCACAACCCCAGTCCGCGCCAGTAGGAACGGCGGGTCTGGTGGCTCTTCATCTCCAGCAGCCACGACCGCGTCACCCCGCGCGGGCCGAGCTCGTCCGCCGGATCGTCGCGCAGCCCCGGTAGTTCGGCGACCAGCTCGGTCACCAGGCGCCGCAGGACCGGTTTGTCCGGCGCGCGTGCGGGCATCGGCCGCGGCTCGTACGGCGCCAGCTCGACGGCCGGCCCAGCGTTCATGACAGCACCATCCCGGTTCACGGCGATCCGGGTCAGGCTATCGCAGCTGCCGCCGTGTGCCCTGGCGGCCGGCACGCGGACGGGGTGGATGCGGCCGCAATCGCCTCCCGAACCGTGGCCGGTCCGGCGGTCAGCAACCGGTACGGAAGAACCGCCCAGCTGCGTCTCGTCGGGTCGGTGCCGAACCGGCCGCATGGAGCATGGTGCCCCCCGTCAGGAATTTCACCGGCACCGGCCGCCGCCAACGTCCCGTGACGAGGTGAGCCCGCCCCCGGTCAACCTGGGCTGAGGAAGTGGCCATCGGTTCTGATGGCTTCGCCGGTGGTGTTGGTGTTCGCGGTCGAGCAGAGGAAGACGATCATCCGCGCGACGTCGTCGGGGTGGGTGACCCTGCGGGTTGCGGCGGCGGTGCCGGCCTGTGCGATGAGCCCGGGTGGCAGGGGTTTGTCCGCCGGGGTGAAGCCGGGCATGACGACATTGGTGAGGATGCCGTCGGCGGCCAGTTCCCGGGACATGACGCGCGTGAGTCCGTGCAGTCCTGCCTTGGCGGCGACGTAGGAGACGTTGCCGGGGAAGCCGTCCTCGACCAGGCCGGTGGAGACGTTGACGATGCGGCCCCAGCCGCGGCCGCGCATGTCGGCGACGACCGCGCGGGCAAGCAGGTAGGGGCCGATCAGGTTGGCGTTCACCGAGGTGGCGAATCGCTCGGGTGGTGCGGTTTCGAACAGCTCGTCGGGCTGGGCCCGGTCCGGCCATCGGACTGCGTTGTTGACCAGGACGTCGATCGGCCCGAGGTCTCGGCGGGCGCGCTCGACAGCGGCGTCCAGCGAATCAGGTCGGCCGAGGTCGAGCTGCCAGCGGATCGCGCGAGCGCCGCGTTGTTCGGCCAGGTTCACCGTTTCGGCGGCGGCGGGGGTGTTGGAGTGGTAGCCGACGGCGATGTGCGCCTTTTCCTCGGCGAAGGCCAATGCGGTGGCTCTGCCGATCCCCGTGCTGGCGCCGGTCACCAGCACGACTTTTCCTTCCAGGCCAAGCTCCATGGTCATCTCCTGGCGTTCGGTTCGGGTCAGTGGGGTTGTTCGAGGCTGTGGCTGATTGTGGCCAGCAGGCGGATGAGCTGTTCGGCTTCTTCGTCGGTGAGCCCGGCGGTCGCCTGGGCGTCGGCCTCCGCCCATGCGGCCGTAACGGCAGCCACGACGGCCTCGCCGCGTTCGGTCAGCTGTAGCCGGGTCACCCGGCGGTCGCCGGGATCGGCGGTGCGCTGGATGAACCCGGTCCGCTCCATCCGGGTGAGCGCCTTGGCGATGGTGGGCTGCTCGAAGCCGAGCCGCTGGACGAGTTCCGCCTGCGTCGTGCCGGGGTTGTGGTGGATGTCGACGATGAGGAGTTCCTGGCCCAGATGTAGGCCCAGTTGTGCCATCCGGCGGTGCAACACGGCACGGTGCGCCCGGGTGGCACGCGCGAGCGCGTAACCCACCGGCCCGGCGCCCGCGGCGATCTGACGACCGGTGGTCATGCCGGTACTGCCGGCCGGTCGTTGCGAATTTGGGTGAGGACGCGTTGCCAGAGTTCGGTGATTTCGCGCCGGGGGTCCTCGCCCACCAGGACACCGTGGTCGTCGACCTGCCGATGGGCGTCGCCGACCACGACGTCGAGGTCGGACAGGACCTCGGCGCCGGACCGCCGGAGCAGGTCGCCGAGCTGTAGCTGGGCGAACGCGCCGCCGAACCGGTTCGGCGAGGCACTCATCAGCACGACGGGCTTTCCGGTCAGCGGGCGAGGCGGCGCGAGAATCCCGAGCCAGTCGACGATGTCCTTCATGGTGCCGGGAATCGCGCGGTTCAGCTCCGGCGTCACCAGCAGCAGCACATCAGCCGCCGCGACCCGATCGCGTAAGGCCCCGATGACCGGGGGGAACGGCCGCCCCATGGCGGCGTGGACGCGGGGAACCTCCGCCTCGCCGTCCCATGTCTGCACGCGGAAGGGAGCCGGGGCCAGTTCCTGAGCGGCCAGCAGCAGTGCCCGGTTCAGCGACCCGGGCCGCAGGCTCCCGCAGATGCCGAGTACGTCGATGAGTTCCATAGCCGGGAATCCTATAGCCGGATATGTAATCTTGTCGAATGGGCCCGCGCAGCAGCACTCGGTTCCTTCGGTGACGTCCGGCCCAGGCCCGGGGGAGTGGTGGCCCCAAGGGGCGTCGGCGTCCGGCTGCCGCGTACGGGTGCCGGCGGCCGGTCTCCGCCCGGCGGCTGGCAGCTCCAGCTCTGTGAGGCCGGGTCCGTGTTCTTGTCGGCCATGAGCCACGCGCCTGGTGAGCATGACGACCAGTACGGGTGGACTGGGGCGGCTGGAGGCCGAGCGCAGCGCGGCCGGCGAGTGCGGTGTGGTGTTGGAGCCGATCGGTGCTGTGCTCGCGGGTACGGAGGAAGCGATCGAGCGGGTGCGCCGCACGTGGGGATGCGGGCTTGCGGGACGCGATCAGCCGGTTGGACGAGATTGGTGTTCTGGTGGATGAGGCTGTCCGGCTGACGGGGGTGTTGGTCGATCGGCGCCGGTCGGTGCGGTGATCGAGCTGTTCAGTCGTTCCGAGTAGATGCGGTGCGCCTTGCGCTCGGCTGGGGACGCGCCGTCGGTGCCCAGCACCCCTGCGGCGTTGAGCAGCGCGTGGTGCACGTGGGGCGGTGCGGTGACGTGCAGGCTGTAGCCCTGGGCACGCCGCACTTCGCGGCCTTTCCGCAGGGCTTCCCGTCCTGCTTCGCCGAGGCCGTCGTGGTCGGCCAGGTGGCGGGCGATCTTGCCCGGCATCTCGACGCGCACCGGTTGTGATGTGTCGGCGGCGGGTGCCGTTGTTCGGGTCGGCTGGGCAGCAGGTCGGCGACGGCGGTGCGGATGGCGACCCGGCTGACCGCGTGCTGGCACGAGCCCAGCCTCGGCGAGCAGGTGGGTCTGGCGCTGGGTGTTCTGCTCGTCGGTGGACACCCGCGTGTAGACCAGCTCCACCATGCCCGCGCCACCTCTCCGGTGGCCGGCCGCCGCCGATGACGGTTCGACCTGTCGCTAAACCTTCAGTACCGGCCCGACCTGATCGACGGCTGCCTCGCCGAGACCGGCCTTACGATCACCGGCTACCTCCCGACCCCACACCGAAAACCTCAGTAGGAGGCTTGGATATTGCGGCGTACGGCGTCGAGGTAGTCGGTGATGGCTCGGTGGTTCTTGGTGAGGCATTCGATTTTTTTGGCCATGCGGTCGCGTTCGTGTTCGAGCGTTGCGACCATGTCTGGCGTGACGTAGGGCATGTGGATCGTGCGGGGGGTGTTCAGGCAGGGCAGGATCTGCTTGATGATCCGGGTGGGCAGCCCTGCGTCGAGCAGGCCTCGTACCTGGAGAACCCGGTCAACGACGTACTCCTCATAGTCCCGGTATCCGTTGGGCAGTCGATCTGACGCGATCAGTCCCTGCTCCTCGTAGTAGCGCAGCAACCTCACCGGAGTCCGCGTGCGTGTCGACAACTCACCGATCCGCATATCCCTCTCCTCGCCCTCTGTGGCTGGCGTCGTGTGACTCAGCGGACTCCGAATTGACCCTCACACCAATGTCACCCTTCGATCATAGGGCCATGACACGATCAGATGCTCTGCCGTCTCCCTCGATAACGAACGCCCGGCTCCCACTGGCGGGTCTTCTGGCTTTGGCCACCACCGGGTTCATCACGCTCCTGACCGAGACGATGCCCGCCGGGGTGCTTCCCGGGATGAGCCGAGACCTGGGTGTGAGCGAGAGCACTGCCGGGCAGAGCGTCACCGTCTTCGCGATCGGGGCGATCCTCGCCGCGATCCCGCTCACCAAGGCGACGATCGGGTGGCCGCGCCGACACTTGCTGCTGGTGGCGATCGCAGGACTCGCGATCGCCAACACCGTCACCGCGCTCTCCGAGAGCTTCGCACTTACGCTAGCCGCCCGGTGCCTCGGCGGCATCGTCGGCGGGTTGCTCTGGGCGTTGTTGGCCGGGTACGCGGTACGGATGGTTCCCTCACCTCAGCGCGGCAAGGCAATGGCGATCGCGATGGGGGGCGCAATCGTTGCCCTGTCCGTCGGAGTTCCTGCTGCGGCGTTTCTGTCCAAGCTCGTCGAGTGGCGATACGCGTTCGGGATCATGACCGTCCTCACGATCGCGTTGATCGTGTGGGTCATCGCGGCGGTGCCGAGCTTCCCCGGACAGCCCAAGGGCTCACGGCTCCCGCTAACCCGTACCATTCGCATTCCCGGCGTAGCGCCCGTGCTCTTCGTGACCCTCACGTTCGTGCTCGCCCACAGCATCCTCTACACCTACATCGCCCCGTTCCTCAAGCCGCTCGGCATGGCAGGTCAAGTCGACGCCGTGCTGCTCACCTTCGGCCTGGTGTCGCTGGTGAGCATCTGGATCGCCGGAGCGCTCGTCCATCGGCGCCTGCGCCTCCTCATGATCCTCGCGTGTGTGCTCTTCGCGACATGCGCGCTGCTGCTCGGCATCTTCTCCGGCGTGCCTTCGCTCGTCTACGCCAGCGCAGCGCTCTGGGGGCTCGCGTTCGGCGGCACCTCTACTCTGCTGCAGACCGCAGTCGCCGAAGCAGCAGGCGACGCCGGCGATGTCGCCCAAGCACTCCTCACCACCGGATGGAACGTCGGAATCGCCGGCGGTGGCATCATCGGAGGCATCGTCCTCAGTGGATTGGATGCATCCTGGCTGAGTTGGGTCACGCTCGCACTGCTCGTCCCTGCACTCGCCACTGTGCTCGCGGCACACAAAAACGGGTTCACCAAGGGAGAGCTCGGCAGTCGCTAAACCACCGCTGCCCCTGACTGAGCTTCTCTCGCGTACCAGCGCGCGGTGGTGCCGCACTCGGTCCGTGTGCCTGGTCTACAAGCGGGTTCACATGGCCGGAGCGCTATGTGACCAGCCCTGACGTGGCGATCTGCATCGGCTTGAGCGGTACGCACGTGCTCATCTGGAACCCGTTCGCCGGTGGCTGTTTCTGCGACCGAGTCGATTCGCAGGACTGCATGCTCGATGAGGCTGACCCACTGTTTGAGGGAGCGGTGGTGCCCCGGCCCAGCGCCCTGGTGTCCGCGGCGAGGCTCATCGACACGCAGCGGCTCGAACACCTGCCGCTGCTGTACGCAGGAGAGACTCCGGTGACGGCGGAAACCCGGCTCACGCCCGCCCAACAGCGCGCGGTCGACCGCGGCGGGCTCACTGAGGACGTCGCGCGGCGTCTGGCCGTCTAGGCGGCGCCTGCTTCACGGAGGCTCTGAGCCGCCCCATGACTCCACGACCAACAACTGGCGGCTTCTGGGCTCACCTTGGCGATACCTGCACTATTTCACCAGGCCGTGGTCGGCGACAGCCGCCAGGAACTCCTTCGTCTGCAACACGGGTGTGCCGCGCAGCGACGGATTCGACGGTGCGGGGTCGGCCAAGTCCGTGTACCTCGCGGACACGCGCTCAACCGCGGCCCGCATCTGCCGTTGCCGGTGTTCCTCCACGACCTGCGCGTACGGCTCCGGGATCTCACGCTGTCGTGGATGCCGATGAGCGTCGTCATACCCTCACGGCCACCGTCGAACCCATAGGTACCGAACCTCCAGCCCAGCTCACGCGCCGCCTTGCGCAACGCAGCCCGGATCAAGTCCAAGCCGCCCACGACAGCTCTGCACTCAGGTTCAGCCCAAGGCCCCGCGATCGTGCGTCCGACGTGCAAGCCGACGACCATGATCGATCTCAGCGCCAACCGCTGTACCGCTACTACTCAATCCCGATGATCCGCATGATCTGAGGACGCTGCTGGCCGCCTGTCGTCAAAGGACCATTTGATGACAATTGGATGGCGCCGTGAGAGTGCTTCTGCGTCAGCGTCGTGAGGTGCGGAGGTGGATCCGTTCGCCCTGCTTGCCGAAGAGGCTGAGTACTTCGACGCTGCCGCGTCCGGCGGCGCCGAACCAGTGCGGTATCTGGCAGTCGAACTCGGCTGCTTCACCGGCTCCCATAGTGAAGTCGTGGTCGCCCAATTTCACGCGGAGTTGTCCGCGGAGCACGTAAAGCCATTCGTAGCCCGCGTGGGTGCGCAGGTGGGGCTGTTCGTCGTGCGCGGGGATGGTCATCTTGTAGGCGCGTGGTTCTCCCTGTTGCCGGGATAGCGGGATCAGCACCCGGCCGTCTTTCTTGGTGGGTTGCTGCGGCACGCGCGGATCGACGATCCGTGGTGCGGCGACGATTTCGTCGAAGGGGATGCCGAGAGCCGCGGTGATCGGCAGGAGTAGTTCGAGGCTTGGCTTGCGCTGCGCTGATTCCAGCCGGGACAGCGTGCTCGTCGAGATGCCGGTGGCTCGTGCGAGGTCGGCCAGGCTGACGCCGTTCTTCTCGCGGGCGCGTCGCAGCCGGGGAGCGATCTGCTCGATCACGGCATCGACGCTCGGTTGATCGTCCATGGGATGCAGTCAACCAATGTGTCCCGGAATCAGCAACGGAAGTTGTTGAAGTCGGTCGAGCTCCCGGATCCTCGCGGTGGAGGTGATCCGAATGGATGCAACGACGCAGGTAACGAGGGGATCGGTGTCCGAGGCGCTGTGGGACAGCATCGTCGTCGGTGGTGGGGCAGCCGGGTTGTCGGCGGGGGTTGTGCTCGCGAGGGCACAGTTCGCGACGCTGGTCGTTGATGGTGGTGAGCCCCGAAACGGGCCCGCCGAGCACGTGCACGCGTACCTGACCCGGGACGGCATGGCCCCGAGTGAGTTCACGGCGACGGGGCGGGACGAGCTTGCTCGTTATGGCGGGACGCGTGTGCCGGCATCGGTGGTCGACACGCGCCGTGCGTCGGACGGCACGTTTGAGCTGCGGCTCGACGACGACCGCGCCGTGCGCGCTCGGTCGGTGCTGGTCGCGACCGGGCTGACCGATGAGCTACCCGACATTCCTGGGCTATCCGAACGGTGGGCTTCGCAGGTGCACCACTGCCCGCACTGCCACGGCTACGAAGTGCGGGGGCGCACCATCGCCGTAATCGGCAGCACGATGGGCGCGGTATCGACACATCTGGCCGCGCTGATGCGCCGCTACAGCTCGTCGGTGACGTACTGCATCAACGGCATCGAGGTCAGCGCCGCCCAGCGGCAGCGCCTCACCGCGTACGGCGTGCGACTGGTCGACGGGCGCGTCACGCGGATCGGCGCCAGCGCCGACACCGCGGGCGGGAATCCGGTCGCGATCGAACTCGACACCGGCGAGACGGTGACGTGTGAGGCCATCTTCGTGGCGCCCCGCCCAGCGCCCCGTACCGCGATCCTGACCATGCTCGGTGCGGCCACGGACCCGGTGAGCGGACTGGTTGTCGTCGATTCCCAGGGTGCTACGAACATCCCCGGGCTCTGGGCGGCCGGGAACGTGGTCAACCCCCGTGCCCAGGTCATCGCCGCCGCGGGCGCGGGCTCGGCTGCCGCCATGAACATGACCGGCTGGCTGCTCGACCAGGAGCTGTCCGCTGCCGTCTCCAGCCACCAGCCGCATGTCGGGGGTGTGAGCTGATGGTCAGCACCGACACCGAGAAGTCCCGAACCCGTCGCGGTGAACGACTGCCCATCGGCGTGTACCTGCTGGGCTTCAGCCTGTTCGCGATGGGCAGCGCGGAGTTCCTGCTGGCCGGCGTACTGCCCGAGGTGGCCGCCGATCTGGACGTCACGCTCTCCTCAGCCGGGTACCTGATCACCGCGTTCGCTCTCGCCGTCGTGATCGGCGGACCACCGTTCGCGGTGCTCAGTCTGCGCTGGCCTGGCCGCGCTGCGCTGGTGGCAACCCAGGGCGTGTTCGCCGTCGGCGTCGTCGTCGGACTTCTCGGCAACTACCAGGTTCTGCTGCTCGCCAGGGTGGTGATGGGTATCGCCTACGCGGGCTTCTTCGCTGTCGCGTCAGTGACCGCGATCAGCCTGGTGACCCCGGACCGCAACGCCCGCGCCTCCGGAGTCGTGGTCAGCGGGCTCAGCGTGGCCATGGTCGCCGGCGGTCCCGCGGGCACACTCCTCAGCCACTTCACCCAATGGCGCGGCGGCTTCTGGGCGGTGGCGGCCCTGACGGTCGCCGGGGTGATCGGCTGCCTGCTCGGCGTGCCCGCCGTCGGCTCGAACACCGACCGGCGCACCGCGCCGAGGGTGTCGCGGGAGCTCGCCACCATGCGAAAACCGATGCTCTGGGGCATCTACGCGATCACGATCCTGACCACGGCGGCATACATGATCACGTTCAACTATCTGGCAGCCATGCTCGCCGATATCACCGCCATCCCCCAGGTCTGGATTCCGGCGATCCTCGCGCTGTTCGGGGTCGGCGCCTTCGTCGGTCTGTCCATCGGCGGGCGCATCTCCGACCAGCGCCCCCATCTCGCACTGCTCACGGGCGCATCGGCGATCGTGATCCTGTCAGTCGTGATGGTTGCCGCGATCCACCAGGTCTGGGCAGCGGCGCCAACGGTCTTCCTGCTCGGCATCGCCGCGTTCGTGCTGAACCCCGCCATCTACGGACGCGTCTTCGCGCTCGCAGCCGATGCGCCGATCCTCGCCGGTGCCACCACTGTGTCGGCATTCCAACTGGGCATCAGCAGCACCCCCGTCCTCGCAGCCGCCTCACTCACCCAAGGCACCGTTCTCACGTCGGTCTGCTTGATCGGGGCCACCCTCGCTGCGACCGCTATCCCGCTCATTCTCCTTGACCGGGCACGACAAGTCCGCTGAACGTAAGCATGGCGGCTGACACGACCTCAGCCGCCATGCGTTCGGCCCCTGCTGATCAACGCGCTGGCAGAATTCCCGTCACGGCGCGAGCGGCGGAGGCGCCTGTGCCGGTCAAATTCCGTACCGAGGATCAGCGTGCCCGCTACGGCCGGTTCAACACTGACCCTGACCGAACCCAGTTGGGCGGATTCTTCCACCTCGAGCCACCGCCCGCGCCACGCGATGACATGCAACGGCGCCCGCAAGCAACTCGGCTGGGCCGTCCAGTTGGGTGCGGTGCGGTTTCTCGGCACGTTCATGGAACCGAAGGATCTGAAGGGCTAGACCGAACGCGCCGTGGAAGCCATCCGAGCCGAAGGCAAGCGCCCCGCCGCCGCCGACATCGCCCGACTCCCACCGCTCGGGTTCGACCACTTTCGGCTCACCCTGGTGACCATCACGGTCGACCATCACCCGGCGGCGTCCGATCCACCAGCGACGGCCGGCATCCGGCGAACCTGCTCGTGCGACACGTCGGAGAAGGTCGCGATCCGCCGCAGCCCCCACCCCTCGTCCCGCGCGGACACCATCGCCGACGCCAGCGCCGACAACGTCACCAGCTTCTTCGTCTGGACATTGATCGGTTCTGCCGGGAGTTGGTGGATCATCCGCCTGCGGTGCGGTCGCGGACGTTGGCGGGGTTGCGGGAGATGCTGGACGAGACCAGGCCATCCAAGCTCTCCCGACCACCGTGGCCTGCGGAAACCCTGTGTTCCGCTCCTCCTGGACCCCCCAGTTGGGGCGCCGCCGGAGGTCTTCGAACCGGCCCTCCCGTTCCTACTCCCCGGCATCCGGTGCGTTTCGTCACGGTGACGACCGCCCAGTTTTCGCCTCCGGCACGAGGTTGACGAGGGCCCGCGATAACCGTGATTATCGCGAGAGCCTGCTTGATCTAGATAACGAACTCTAACCTAGGATTGAAGTAAAGAAACTAGAACTGATAGCCTGCGGTTATGCCGGAAACACCACCCCCACCGCGCCGGGACGCCGCGGGGAACCGTGAGCCGATCAGTGATCCGGGGTTGTGCCGGTACTGCCGGCGCCATCCGCGGAAACAGCCGGGACCACGCGGTGGCCGGCCGGGGGAGTACTGCACGACGGTGTGGGCGGTGGACGACCGTGGCCGGGACGTGACGTGCGCTCGGCTGGACGAGGCCGAGCAGGTCTCGTTCGCCGCTTACGGGCCGGCGTTGCCCGGTCTGGACGTGGCGGCGGTGGGCCGGGACGTGAGCCGGGCGCTGGCGGAGATCACCCCGCTGCAGCGGACCCTCGCCACACTCGACGAGCGGCTCGACGCGGAGGTGGCGGACGCCCGGGCACGGGCCGCGCAGGCCGACACCGCACGAGCCCACGCGGAGGCCAGGGCCGAGGCCGCCGAGCAGCGCGCCGCCGATGCGGACGCGGCCGCGGCGGAGGCGGCGGAGCGGGCCTCCGCGGCGCAGGCGCGGGCGGACGAGGCCGAGCATCGGGCAGCGGCCGACCGGGCTCAGGCCCAGCGGGCCATCGCCGACCGGTTGACCGCCGAGGGCGAGATCCGGCAGCTGCGGGAACGACTCGACGAGCAGGCCACCGAGCAGCAGCGCGCGACCGAAACCGCGGCGGCCCGCATCGAGGAGCTCACGGCGGCGGCCGCGGCCCGCGGCAGCGAAGCGGAGGCCGCGCACGCCCGGGCGCGGCAGCTGGAGACGGACCTGCGGGACCTCGCCACCCAGCACCACGCCGACCTCGAAGAGCTGCGCACCCGGCACGAGCAGGCACTCGCCGCGGAGCGGGAGCGTCACCGCCAGGCGCACGACCAGTGGCAGTCCGAACGCGACGAGCAGATCGCCGGGCTCCGCGCCCAGCACGAGGCCGCACTGACCGAGGCCCGGCACCGCGCCGCCGAACTGGCCACGGCAGCGGCCCGGGCGGACACCGCCGCCACGGAGGCTCGCGCCGCCGCTGCGGCCGCCGGTCGCACAGCCGAAGCGACCGCCGCGCGGCTGGCGGCGGTGCGGGAGGGTGTGCTGGCAGCCCTGGCGGAGCCGGAGGCCGACCTGCCGGCCCGTCTGCGCGCCCTGCTCGCGCAGACGGCACCACCGTCCTGACTCCTACCCCGCTGGTGTCCGCCCGGCGCAGGTGGTGCGGCTGGTCGTGCACCTGCCGCCGGCGGGCTGGAGTCCGGCGGGCCGCGCTGGGCGGCCCACCGTCCCGGTGGAAACTCGCTCGCCCGAACAAGATCCTCGCGTGGGGTCGAATCGGAGTCGGGCTCCTCGAGCGCTCCACGATCCCCAGAGCCCGATGAGGAGGGGCTGCACACCTCCGGCGTGGTCGGCCGGGGCACCCGGGTGGGGGCTCGTGGTCAGGCCAGGAGTGCGTCAGCGACGGTGTGGGCGATGACCTGGGCTCCGGCGTCGTTGGGGTGGATGTGGTCGCCGCTGTCGTAGCCGGGGTGCAGGGCGGCGGGTGCGGCGGGGTCGCGGAGTGCCCGGTCGAGATCGGCGACCGCGTCGTAAGCGTCGTTGGTGCGGATCCACTGGTTGAGCCGCCGGCGCGTGCTCTGGGCTTCGGGGGTGTCGAACCCGGGTCCCGCTCCGGCGGCGCCGGCGAACGGGGTGACGGTCGCGATGATGGGCTTGATCCCGTGCCGGCGGGCGCGGGTGGCGAGCGCCGAGAGTGCGCCGATGAGGTCGGTGACCGGGAGCGCGGGCTCGTTCAGCATCCCGGGCAGGCCGATGTCGTTGAGGCCGAGCCCGCACCCGGATGGGCACCCGCCCGATCGACGACGCCGCACTACTGGAGCTGGCCCGCGCCGCCGTCGACGCCTTCCTGCGGATCTTCGGCCCGCCGGACACCACCGACGCGGGAACCGGCGTGTCCGCAGTGGCCGGTTCGGACGACCGGGCCCGCCCTGCCGGGAGTTAGGCCATCCGGGTGCGTTCGTCCGGCCCGGGTGACGATCCCCGGGCCGGACGAGCGTGTGCCCGTGGCCGTCGAAGGTCAGCGGGAGCCCGGCGTCCAGCCGCTGGTGCCGAGCCAGGACCGGAGGCTGGCGAGCGCGGGGTGGCGGCGGCGCAGGGCCGGCACATCGGCGCGGTAGCCCTCGCGGTCGAACCAGCCGAACATCGCGGCCATCTCCGTGCTGATCGCCTGCAGCTGTTCGATCGGCTGCTGCTCGTACCGGGTGGGGATACCGGTCACCTGGGCGAAGACCTCGGCCATCTGCGGCCCGGTGAGTTCGTCCCCGGCGAGCTCGATCTGCCGCCCGATCCAGTGCGCGGGGGCGTCGAAGGCGTCCGCGGCGAACACCCCGATGTCGGCGGTGGCGATCAACTGCAACGGAACCTCGGGCCGCAGCCACAGGCCCAGTACGAGCTCGCCGTCCACGAGCCGGGGGCCGACGTCGTGGAAGCCGTCGTAGAACATGGCCGGCCGCAACACGGTCGCCGGCAGGCCGAGTGCCTCGATGTGCTGCTCGACGTGCCACTTGCTGTCGAAATGCGGCACGCCACTGTCCCGCTCCGCCCCGCCCACCGAGCTGTACACCAGGTGTGCCACCCGCGCTCGCGCCGCCGCGTCGGCCACCGCCTTGCCCTGCCGTTCCTCCGCCGCGACCCCACCGGGTCCCTGGAACGTCTGCACGCTGAACACGCCCCGCACCCCGCGCATGGCCGCTACCAGCGACTCCGGGTCGTCCAGATCTCCGCGAACCAGCCGCGCACCCGCGGCGGCCAGTTCCCGCGCCGCGGGAGCCTCCGCATCGCGCACCAGTGCGTGCACGGTACGACCCCGCCGCAGCAGCTCCCGCGCCACCGCGCCGCCTTGCCGACCCGTGCCGCCGATCACCAGGATCGGCTCGTTGTTCTCCGACATCACACGCCTCCTCGAGTTGCTTGGTACGACAAGCATATTACTTGTTGTACCAAGTTTATGGATTGGGTGTGACGGAACACGGACTCCGACCGGTATGGTTGTCGTGCCAAGTAACGGGGGAGACGGGAGTTGCGCGTGGTCGAACAGGGCGAAATCAGCCGCGGTATCGCGGCCGTTGCCCGGGCACATCTCGCGGTGGCCGGGCGGCTCCTGCGGGAGTGTGGCCTCTACCCGGGGCAGGAGCTGCTGCTGATGCGGCTGTGGGAGAACGACCACCGGTCGCAGACCGAGCTCGCCCGGGCGCTCGACCTCGACCTGTCCACCGTGAGCCGGACCGTGCAGGCACTGGAGCGCAACGGATTCGTCGTCCGCGGCTCGTCGCAGACCGATCGCCGGTCGGTGATCGTCTCGCTCACTCCGGCCGGTCGCGGGCTACGCCCGGCCGTCGAGCGGATGTGGGCCGCGCTGGACACCGCCACGACCGCCGGACTGTCCGACCGTCAGCAGGCGGACCTGCTGCGCTTGCTGCGGCGCGTGGAACGCAACCTGCTCGACGCCGACAGCGCGTCCGCCGGCACCTGACCGCCGGCCTCCTGCCTACCTCAGGCCGTCTTGCACGACACGTTCGAGCGCTGCCCGGCCCGCTGGGCCCCACGCCGGTTTGCCGCCGGGCAGGCCGCGGTCTCCGTTCTGGCCCATGAGCATGAGGAACAGGCATTTCAGAGCAGCCACGCCGCGAGCGCGCCGGATCGTCGCCGCGTCCACCCGTGCGTACACGTCGAAGAACCGTGAGGCGGTGCCCGCGGGAAGGACCACCCAGGCGGCCGCGAGGTCCCACGCCGGGTCTCCGGCGAACATGTCACCGAAGTCGATCACGCCCGACAGCGTCCCGTCCGAGACGATCACATTGGCGGGATGGAGGTCACCGTGCACCCAGACCGGCGGCCCGTCCCACTCGGGCGCGGCGATCGCGTCCTCCCAGACGGCCCGGACCCGGTCGGCAACGGCGCCCGGGGAAACGGCTTGGAAGAAGTGATCGAAGCCGTCGGTGGACGCCCTGGGGTGAGCGCCGCGGTCCGGACTGACCGGCGCCTCAACCGGCGCCTCCACGTGCAGCGCCCGGAGGAAGCGGGCCAGGGTGTCGGCCGAGTGATCGGCGCGGGTGAGGGGAGTGGAGTCGAGTGGCTCGCCGGGAACCCACGTCATGATGGTCCAGGGTTTCGGGAAGCGCGTGGACGGTACGCCGGTGCGCACCGGGTTCGGGACCGGGAGCGGCAGGCGCGGGGCCAGGACAGGCAGCCACCGGCGCTCTTTGCGCTGGAGCTCCGGAGCACGTTCGGTACGCGGCAGGCGCACGACCAAGTGGTCCCCGAGGCGCCACTGCTGGTTGTCCCATCCGCCCGCTACTTCGCGGACGGTCAGCCCGGCGAGGTCTGGATGCTGCTCCTGAAGCAGCTCACGAACCAGGTCTGCGGTGGTCTCAATCCCGGCGGAAGCCATGCGAAGTGACAGTACAAGCTCCGGTGTGGACGGCGGGCCCGGCGTCCGGCTGCGAGGCGTCTCCAGCGCCACAGCAAGCCATCGGGTTGGGTGGTCGTGACCCGATGATCGGTCAGGTCACGCCGTCCTCGGCGAACAACCACGCCGACCTGGCCCGCGCCGACCTGGTCGCAGCGGCCGGCCGGGGCACCGGACGCGCAAGGACTTCAACATGTGAAAGTCCCGCACTGTGACCGAGTTCGCGATGGATCGCCGGTGTCCCGGCACCATCGCTAGCTTCGTGGACATGACAACGATGGTGGCGGTGGTGCACGAAGGTGAGACGGGGCTGACGGGTGTCCGGGCGGCCGAGGTCCCGGCACCGGAGCCGGGAGCGGGGGAGGTGGTGGTCGCGGTGCGCGCCGCCGGGCTCAACCACCGCGACCTGTTCCTCGTCGGCGCCCGCGAACCCGGCGACGCGCGCGTGGTGCTGGGTTCCGACGGAGCCGGGGTGGTCGTCGCCGCGGGCCCAGGTGCGGCCGTCGCCCCCGGCACCGAGGTCGTCATCAACCCGTCGCTGGACTGGGAGGAGCCCGACGAGGTCCCGGACGTGCCGGCGATCCTCGGCGTGCCGACCGACGGCACGTTCGCCGAGTACGTCGTCGTGCCGGCGCGCAACGTGGCGCCGAAACCGGCGCACCTGGACTGGGCCGAAGCGGCGGCTCTCCCGCTGGCCGCGCTGACGGCCTACCGGGCGCTGTTCACGCGCGGCGGGTTGCGTCCGGGCGCCCACGTGCTGCTGCCTGGCATTGGCAGCGGAGTGGCCACCTTCGCCCTGGCGATGGCCAAGGCGGTGGGGGCCACGGTCACCGTCACCTCACGCAGCGCCGAGAAGTGCCGGCAGGCCCGGGAACTGGGGGCGGACCACGCGATCGGCAGCGCGGAGGACTGGACCAGTGCGGTGTCCGAGCCGGTGGATCTCGTCGTCGACAGCGTCGGTTCCGCCACGTTCGGCAAGTGCGTCTCGGTGCTGCGCCCGGGTGGACGGCTGGTGTCGCTCGGTGCGACGACGGGACCGGACGTGCAGCTGTCGTTGCGGGACATGTTCTTCCGGCAGATCAGCCTGCTGGGCACCTCGATGGGCAGTGCGCGGGGGTTCGAGCGGATGCTCGCCCTGGTGGCCGAGCACCGGATCCGGCCGGTGGTCCACCGCACCTTCCCGCTGCCGGACGGTCCGCGTGCGCTTGCCGAACTGGCCAGGGGCGACCAGTTCGGCAAGCTGGTGCTGACCGTGGACTAGGACGAGCCGTGTCCGGTCGCGGCCGCGAGTGCGCGGACCGCGGCCGCGACGTCGGACTCGTCGTTGAAGTAGTGGAAACCGAACCGGACCCGGTCGCCGAGCGCAGTGGCGCGCACCCCGTGATCAGCCAGCGACCGCGCGATCCGGTTCGCGTTCGCGGTGGCCAGGACCACGATGTGCGAGCCCGGTCCACCGAGGACCCGGCGCAGGCCGAGCGCCGCCGCCTCGCCGGTGAGGAGCCCGGCCAGGCCGAGCACGTGCCGCTCCACCCGGGCCGGATCCACGGCGTGGAACAGGCGCAGCGCCGCGCCCGCACCGAGCCACGAGAACCAGGCCGGGGAGGCGTCGCACCGGGCGGCGTCCGGCGCCAGGTCGAGGGTCCCGCCGAAGTAGCCGTGCGGGGCGGCCGTCGACTTCCACCCCGGCGCCAGGGGCCGCAGGCCGGGTACCCGGTCCGGTCGCGTCACCAGCCACGCCGCGCCGCGCGGGCACAGCAGCCACTTGTAACCGTGCACCGCGAGGTAGTCCGGGCGCACGGCGGCGAGGTCGAACCGCAGAGCCCCGAGCGACTGGGTCAGGTTGACGAACAGGCGGGCGCCGACCCGGTCGGTCGCGGCGCGCAGCGCAACGAGGTCGAGCCGCTGCCCTTCCCGGCTGGTCACCTCGCTCACCGCGAGCAGCACCACCTCGTCGTCCAGGGCCGCGATCAGGTCCTCGACCCGGGTGGCGCCGTCGTCCCGCGCCGGCACGCTCACCACGTCGTGCCCGGCCAGCCACGGAAAGCGGTTGCTGCGGAAGTCCTGCTCGGCCACCACGACCCGGCCCCGGGGCAGCGACGCGGCCACCGTCGCGGCAGCTTCGGCCAGCGACGACATCGTGGTGACCGTGCCCGCGGGCACGCCGACGAGGTCCGCGAACAGCTGCCGCGCCCGCGCCGCGGCCCCGTCCCAGTCGAGCCAGTCGAACGCGCCGGACGACCAGCCCTCCAGCGCCTCCCGCATCACGGTCACCACGGGCTCGGCTCCCGGCGGCGCTCCCGGGGTGTCCAGCCACACCTGCTCGCGCAGCGCCGGGAACAGGCCCCGGAACTCCTCCGGTGTCATCGGGGCACCGCGGCCATCGCCTCGACCTCCACCAGGATGTCCGGCCTGGCCAGCGCGGCCGCCACGATCAGCGACTGGGCCGGCCAGTCACCGCCGGGGAACCAGCGGGTGAAGGTCTGTTTCACCACCGAGCGGAAACCGGGCAGGTGCTCGGTGCCGGCCACCATGCTGAACACCTTCACCAGGTGCTGCGGTCCTGCACCGGCCTGCGCGAGCAGCTGCTCCAGGTTGGCGAACACAGCCTCGGTCTGGGCCGCGGCGTCCTCGCCCGCCAGCGTGCCGTCCGGCTGCGCGCCGACTTGCCCGGAGATCACCACGAGCTCGTGGCCGGCCGGCACCTGAGCCAGGTGGCTGTACATGCCGATGGGTGCGGCGACGGTGCCCGGGGTCCAGCGCCGGATCATGCGTTCTCCTCGGTGTGTTCGGCAGCGGTGTTCGCCGTGGTCACGGTGTTCACGGTGGTGAGGACGTCGCGCAGCACGGCGAGAGCTTCGTCCGCCTCGGCGACGGTGACGGTCATCGGCGGGGTGACGCGCAGGACGTTGCCGTGCAGGCCACCGCGCCCGATGAGCAGGCCGCGGTCCCGCGCGGCGTCGAGCACGCCGAGGGTGGCGGCGACGGCGGGCTCACGGGTGCCGGGTACGACGAGTTCCACCCCGATCATCAGCCCCATTCCGCGGACTTCGCCGATCAGTGGGCAGTCTTCCGCGATCCGGCGCAGGCCCGCCATCAGGTGGTCGCCGACCTTGTCCGCGTTGGCCTGCAGGTCGTGCGAGAGCAAGTAATCGAGTGTGGCGACCCCGGCCGTTGTGGCCAGCGGGTTGCCGCCGGCGGTGGAGATCGAGTTCGCGCCAAGGCAGTCCATCAGCCCGGCCGGGGCGACGACTCCACCGATCGCGATGCCGTTGCCGAGGCCCTTGGCGAAGGTGATGGCGTCGGGAGTGGCGCCGAACCCGGGCATGGCGAAGAACGACCGGCCGGTGCGTCCCCATCCGGACTGGACCTCATCGGAGATCAGCAGGATGCCGTAGTCGTCGAGCACGTCCTTCATGGCGGGGAAGAAGCCGTCGGGCGGGGTGGCGAACCCGCCCGCGCCCTGCACCGGTTCGGCGAGCAGGCAGGCCACGTCCCCGGCGGTCGAGGTCTCGATGATCGTGCGCAGCTCCTCCGCGCACGCCGCGACGAACCCGGCGTCGTCGAGGTGGCCGAAAGGGCTGCGGTAGCGGTAGCCGCTGTGCACGTAGGTGACGGCGAGCGGGCTGAGCGCGGTGGCCGACCAGCCGCGGATGCCGGTGGCGGCGACTGTGCCGAACGAGCGGCCGTGGTAGCTGCCGCGCAGGGCGAGGACCTGGTTGGACCGGCGGTGCTGGGTGGCCAGCAGCAGCGCCGTCTCGACGGCCTCGGTGCCGGAGTTGACGAAGAAGACCTTCGGATCGTCCAGGCCGGACAGCTTCGCGATCCGCTCGGCGAGTTCGACCTGGCTGCGGATCAGGTAGAGCGTGGACGAGTGCAGCAGACGTCCCGCCTGCGCCTGGATCGCCTCGGTGATCTCCGGGATGTCGTGGCCGACCATGGTCGCCAGCAGGCCGCCGAAGAAGTCCAGGTACTCGCGGCCTTCGCCGTCGGTCACGCGCCGCCCCTCGCCGCGGACCAGTTCGATCGGCTCGTCGTAGTAGAGCTGCATCCAGGCGGGCATGACCCGCTGATGTCGTTGCCACAGCTCGGCGTGGGACACGGTTCCTCCTCGGGAGACGGGGACGCCTGCGCACGCTAGGTCGGGGCGCGGACCGATCCCACCGGCCCCACGGCCGAATTTCAGATAGTCCAAAAACGGGTTCAGTCTGATGCAATGGTCGCGGCCGAAGCCGCAGAGTGTCGGACCAGCCGACGAACAGGAGGTGACCAATGCCGCGACCGACCGACGCGCAGGTACTGGCCCGGGTCGACGCCGTGGCCGAGGACATGCTGTCGTTCCTCGCCGCCACCGTCCGCGAGCCCAGCGAGAGCGGGTGGGAGGACCGGGTGACCGGCCGGTACGCCGACTGGTTCGCCGCGCGTGGCTGGCCGCTGGTGCGGCAGCCCCTCGAGCCCACCGGGCTCGCCGCCGGCGAGCCGCGGCCGGCGGACCGGGAGAACCTGATCGTCTGGTACCCGCGGCGCCGCGGGCTGCCGTGCCTGGTCCTCAACGGGCACGTCGACGTGGTGCCGGCCGGTGACGAGCAGGCGTGGTCGCGCCCGCCGCACTCCGGGGCCAGGGCCGGCGGCAAGGTGCACGGACGCGGTTCGGTCGACATGAAGGGCGGCATCGCGGCCGGGCTGTACGCGCTGGCCGCGCTCGAAGACCTCCGCGCGGACCTGCCGTTCGACGTCGCGGTGCAGCTCGTCGTGGCCGAGGAAACCACCGGGGTGGGCACACGGGCCGCCGCGCTCGAGGTGCCGGACCCGGCGGCCGCGCTGGTGCTGGAGCCGACCGGCGGCGCGATCGTGCCGATCAGCACCGGCCTGTTGTTCTTCACCGTCGACGTCACCGGCGTCGCGGCGCACACCTCCGCCCCGTGGCGCGGGGTGGACGCGTTCGACAAACTGATCCGCGTGCGCGAGGCGCTGGCCGAGCTGGCCCGCAAACGCGGCGCGGCCTACCGGCACCCGCTGTTCGCCGACGTGCCCACCGCGATCCCCTTCGCGATCGGTACCGCCCGGGCGGGCAGCTGGCGCGCCGCGGTGCCCGACCACGCGACGATGTCCGGCCGGATCGGGCTCGTCCCGGGGGAGGCCCCGGCCGAGCTGCGGCAGGAGGTCGAGCGGGTGCTCGCCGAGGTCGCCGCCACCGACGACTGGCTGCGGGACCACCCGCCCGCCGTGCGCTGGGACCACGAGGGCCTGCCCGGCTGGGAGACGCCCACCGACCACGAGCTGGTCGCCGCGCTGCGGTCGGCGCAACGGGCCGCCACGGGGGAGGAGACCCTGACCGGCTTCACGGCCGGCTCCGACGCCGCCTTCTTCGGAGCGCGGGGGGTGCCGACTGCGATCTTCGGTCCGGGTGACGTCACGCTGGCGCACGCGCCGGACGAGTGCGTCGCCGAGGCGGACGTCGTGCGGGCGGCGAAGGTGCTCGCGCTGGCGCTGACCAGGATGGTGGTGCGCGGTGGGTGAGCAGCGCACCACGGTCCTGCACACGCTGGAGCGCGGGCTCCAGGTGCTGGAGGCGGTCGCCGCGGCCGACGGCGGCGCCACGGCGAAGGTGCTCGGGCGGCAGCTCGGCATCAAGATCGGCACCTGCTACCACCTGCTGCGGACGCTGGTCGCGAGCGGCCACGTGATCCGGCTGCCCGGCGGCTACTACGACGTCGGCCCGAAGGCCGCCTCGCTGAGCAGGCACCTGCAGCGGCGCTCCGGGCCCTCGCCCGAGCTCGCGGTCGTCCTGACCCGGTTGCACAACAAGACACGCGAGACGTCCTACATCTCGGGCTGGAACCACGGGACGCTGATCCTGCAGCACTACCTCGCCGGCCTGCACACCTTGTCGGTCGGCAACCTCGACGTCGGCTACACCGGCCACCTGCACGCGCGCGCGTCGTGCAAGGCCGTGCTGGCGTTCCTGCCGGAGGAGCAGGTCGCGGCGATGTTCGACGGCGTTCCGCTGGAGGCCGTCACGCCCTCCACCATCACCGACTTCGACGCGCTGACCGTGGACCTGGCCACGACCCGCAGACGTGGCTACGCCCTGGACCTCGAGGAGTTCAGCGCTGGCGTCTGTTGCGTGTCGGCGCCGTTCTTCGACGAGCACGGCACGCCGGCCGGGGCGTTCACGGTGTCCGTGCCGCAGCCGCGCTTCGTCGAGCGCCGGTCGTGGCTGATCGCGGAGGTGCGGGAGGCCGCGGCGATGGCGACCGGGTTGCTGCGCACCGGCCGGCTCACCGTGCCCTCGCCGGAGCCGCGGACGAACCGGGAGGTGTCATGAGGACCCTGGAGCGGGCGCGGGCGGTGGTCACCGGAGCGGGCCGCGGGATCGGGCGTTCGATCGCGGTGCGGCTCGCCGCTGCGGGCGCATCGGTCGCCGTCGTGGACACCAACCCCGGAACCGACAGCAGCGACAGCACCGACAGCGCTGGCGGGGCGGTCGCGGGACCGGTGGTTCCGGAGATCGCCGCTCACGGCGTGGACGCCATGGCCCTGCGGTGCGACGTCACCGATCCCGGGGCGGTCGAGGCCGCGGTGGGTGCGGTGATCGCCGCCTGGGGCGGGGTGGACGTGCTGGTCTGCAACGCCGGTGGCGGCACCGGTCCCATCCACGGCAACCGGGCGTCCGAAGTGGAGCTCGCCGAGCTGGAGAAGGTGCTGCGGCTGAACCTGTTCGGCACCGTCCACTGCTGCCGCGCGGTCGCCGGGCCGATGCGGCGGCAGCGGCACGGCAGCATCGTGACGATGAGCTCGGTCAACGGGCTGGCGGCCACCGCGGACGGCGGTTACGCGCACTACGGCGTCGCCAAGGCCGCGGTCGTGCAGTACACCCGCTACCTGGCGCGCGACCTCGGGCCGCACGGCATCCGCGTCAACGCGGTCGCCCCGGGACCGATCCGCACGGCCCGCCTGCAGGCCCGGTACGCCGAGGCGGGCGAAGACCTCGCTGGCGCCGGTGAACCCGATGACGTCGCCGCCGTCGTGGAATTCCTGGCCGGGCCCGGCGCCCGGCACGTCAGCGGACAGGTCGTCACCGTCGACGGCGGCCTGCCCCACTACGCCTGAACCTCGATTTTCCCCTGTGCGAAAAGGAGAGTGGGTACCCCCATGCCCGAAACAGCGGCACTGCTCGCCCATCTGGAGTCGATGCGGCGGATCCGGTCCTTCGAGGAGGAGGTGACCCGCCTGCGTGCGACCGGCGACATCGTCGGATCGGTCCACCTGTGCAACGGCCAGGAAGCGATCTACGTCGGCGCCTGCGCCGCGCTCGATCTCAGCCGCGACGCCGTGTTCCCCACCTACCGCGGTCACGGCTGGACGCTCGCCTGCGGAGCGCCGCCGCACGCGCTGTTCGCCGAGCTCCTCGGCCGCGCCACCGGGATCAACGGTGGCCGCGGCGGATCGGCCTACCTCTCCGCGCCCGAGTACGGGATGTACGGGGAGAACTCGATCGTGGGTGCCGGCGCCCCGATCGCGGCGGGCGCCGCTCTGGCCGCCACCTTCGACGGATCGGGCCGCGTGGCGCTCGCCGCGTTCGGGGACGGCGCGATGAACCAGGGCGCGGTGCACGAGGCGATGAACTTCGCCGCGGTCCGTGCGCTGCCCGTGATCTTCCTCGTCGAGAACAACCACTACTCCGAACTCACCCCGATCGCCGACATGGTGCGCGTCGACCGGTTGTTCAAGCGGGCCTCCGCCTACGGGATGCCGGGCGCGCGCATCGACGGCAACGACCCGGAGGCGGTGCGCCAGGCCGTCGCGGAGGCCGTCCGCCGGGCTCGTTCCGGCGCGGGCCCGGTGCTGCTGGAGGCGATGACCCAGCGGATCGTCGGGCACTACATCGGCGACGCACAGCACTACCGGCCCTCCGGCGACCTGGACGCGGCGCTCGCCGCGGAACCGATCGGACGGCTCGCCCGGGAGCTGCTCGGCCTCGGCGTCGCACAGTCCGAACTGGACGAACTCGAAGCGCGGGTGGCCCGCGAGATCGCCGATGCCTCCGCCCGCGCGCTGGCCGATCCCGTCGCCGACCCCACGACCGTTCTGGAGCACCTGTATGCCTGAGACGAAGAACCTGTCCTACGCCGAGTCGGTCAACGCGGCGCTGCGCCGCGCTCTCGCCGAACGCCCGGAGGCGCTGCTGTTCGGGGAGGACGTCGCCGCACCCGGCGGGGTGTTCGGCGTGACGAAGGGCCTGCGCAGGGAATTCGGCGACCGCGTGTTCGACACCCCGATCTCGGAATCGGCCATCCTCGGCGGCGCGGTCGGCGCCGCGATGTTCGGTCGCCGGCCGATCGCCGAGATCATGTGGGCCGACTTCTCCCTGGTCGCCCTGGACCAGCTCGTCAACCAGGCCGCCAACGTCCGCTACGTGTCCCGCGGGTCGCTGTCGGCGCCGCTGACCGTGCGCACCCAGCAGGGCAACGCGCCCGGGGCGTGCGCCCAGCACTCGCAGTCGCTGGAGGCGTTCTTCGCCCACGTGCCCGGGCTGCGGGTGTGCCTGCCCGCCACGCACCAGGACGCCTACGACCTGCTGCTGTCGGCGATCTGGTGCAACGACCCGGTGATCGTGATCGAGAACCGCACCCTGTACCACGCGGGCAAGCAGCAGGTCCAGCTCGGCGGGGACGTGCAGCCGGTGGGGGGTGCGGCGGTGCGGCGTCCGGGCCGCGACGTCACGGTGCTCACCTGGGGTGCGCTGCAGCACCGGGTGCTGGAGGCGGCCGGCCGGCTCGCCGGGGACGGGATCGAGGCCGAGGTGCTGGACGCCCGCTGGGTGCGCCCGCTCGACCTGGAGGCCGTGCTGGCAAGCGTGCGCCGCACCGGACGGCTGGTGGTCGCCCACGAAGCGCACACGGTCGGCGGGGTCGGTGGCGAGGTGCTCGCCGCCGTCGCCGAAGCCGGGCTGCCGCTGCGCTGCCCGCCGGTGCGGATCGGTGCGCCGGACACCCGCATCCCGGCCGCGCCGGGGCTCGCCGCGGCCGTCATCCCCTCCACCGAGGTGATCGCCGAGGCGATCACCAAGTCCGTCCGAGCCTAGGAGGATCCGTGACCGAACCCGTCGTCGCGATGCCCCCGTTCGCGCCGCTGTACGGCGTGGGCACCGAGACCGTGCAGCTGCGCTGGCTCACCGTCGAGTACCGCACCGACCCGGAGGTGCTGGCACGGCTGCTGCCCGCTCCGCTGGCGCCGGCGCCGGATCCGCTCGTCGCCATCTGGGTGGCCGAGTTCCTCGGGGCCGGGTTCCACCTGCCCGACGGCACCGTCGAACAGCGGCCGCCGTACCTGCAGGCCGGGATCAGCGTGCAGTGCCGCCGCCAGGACGAGGTGGGCGCCTATCCGCTCACCTTCTTCATCGAGGGCCTCAACCACGGCACTCTCGGGCGGGAGATCTTCGGGCTGCCCAAGAAACAGGCCCGCGCGGTCACCCTCACCGAGGACGGTGACGAGGTGACCGGCCGTATCGTCACCGCCAACGACATCGAGATCGTCACCGTGCGGGCCCGGGCCGCCACGCCCGGCGCCGCGCTCGACCCGATCCCGGAGTGGTTCGGCCACCACTTCGCGCTGAAGCTGATCCCGAGCGCGGAGGGCACCGGCTACGACATCAGCAGGCTGGTGCGCATCCCGTTCCGCACCTCCCGGCCGACCGGTGGGTGGGACGGCACAGCGGAGGTGACCGTGCGGCCGTCCGCCGCCGATCCCGTCCACCTGCTGCCGTGCCTCGAGGTCACCTCCGCCCGCTATGGCGGGATCCGCCTCGACATCGGTTTCGGCACCTATCTCGACCACGTCGACCACGTCCCCGTCGCGGGGACACCGGACTGGGGCAGCGTCGCCCCGTCAGGAAGGTGAACACCATGACCGTCCAGACCCAGCCGGCCACCGGCGCCCGGCACCGCATCACCTCGGTGCAGCGCAAGTCGATCGTGGCCGCCTGCATCGGCAACTTCATCGAGTGGTACGAGTTCGTCCTCTACGGGTACTTCGCGTCGACGATCGCGAAGCTGTTCTTCCCGGCCGGGGACCCGACGGCCGCGTTGCTGCTGACGTTCGCGCTCTTCGGGGTGAGTTTCGTGGTGCGACCGCTCGGCGGGGTGGTGTTCGGCTACATCGGCGACCGGCACGGCAGGCGCGCCGCGCTGTCGGCGATCATCCTGCTGATCTCGCTGGGCACCGCGCTGATGGCGCTCGTGCCGTCGTACGCGTCGATCGGTGTCGCCGCGCCGGTGCTCATCCTGGTGCTGCGGCTGGCGCAGGGCGTGTCGGCGGGCGGTGAGTGGACCGGTGCCGTGGCGTACGTGATCGAGACGGCACCGGCCGGCAGGCGGGCGTACTACGGCAGCTGGCAAACGATCACGATCGTGCTCGGCATGATGGTGGCGAGCCTGTCCGCGCTGCTGTTCAGCGAGGTGCTCCCGCCGGCCGCGCTGGAGTCGTGGGGCTGGCGGATCCCGTTCGTGGTCGCGCTGCCGCTGGGCCTGATCGGGCTGTACATGCGGTTGCGGCTGGACGAGACGCCCGAGTTCGCCCGGGTGGCCGCCACGGAGGGGCACGAACGGGCTCCGCTGCGCTCGACGCTGCGGCACGACTGGCGGTCGATCCTGCGCGTGGCCGGGCTGGTGTGCTCGCCGACCATGTGCACCTACGTGCTGCTGGTGTACGGCCCCACCTTCCTGGTGACCGAGCTGTCGGTGCCGCCGGCGCGGGCGAAGCTCGCCGGGTTCGGCGCGATGGTGGTCATGATGGTGCTGACCGTGGTGTTCGCCCGGGTGTGCGACCGGGTGGGGCGCAAGCCGTTCCTGATCGCCGGGGCCATCTGGGTGCTGGTGACCGCGCCGCTCGGGTTCCTGTTGCTGCACCGGTTGTCCTTCGGGTTCCTGGTGGGCGGTCTCGCCCTGGTGGTGATCGGCGAGGCGATGATGCTGGCGCCGCAGCCGGCGATCTTCGCCGAGCTGTTCCCGACCGCCCGCCGGTACAGCGGGGTCGGCATCGGCTACAACATCGGCGTGGTGCTCTTCGGCGGCGCCGGGCCGCTGGTGGCCACCGCCGTCGTGGAGGCCACGCGAAGCACCTACGCACCCGCGGGTTACCTGATGTGCGGCGCGCTGATCAGCCTGGTCGCCGCGTTCGTCACCCCGGAGACCCTGCGCGCCCGCTCCTGACCGCACAACGCCGGGCACCGGCCGGCCGCGCGCCGGTGCCCGGCATTCGCCGTACCCCCGCCGTCGAACAGATGCAGAAGCCCATGTTCATCGTGATCACGGCCGGGCAGCGCGGTTCGCTACGAGGCGACCGTCCTCGTTGCCGCCCTCAACGAGTGGTTCTGACGTACCGATTCGACGACAACTCGAACACCCGCACTCGCCGGCCGCCGGTGGGATTGACGGTCTCGCCGACCGGATGCATCCCCAGTTTGGTCGTGATCCGTTCGGAGGCGTCGTTGCCCACTTGGATGATGCTGACGATCCGCTCCAGCCCTCGCTCTTCGAACCCGAACCGTGCAGCGGCCGCAGCGGCCTCGGTGGCCAAGCCCTGCCCCCAGTGCGACCGTCCCAGCCGCCAACCGATCTCGACCGCCGGCAGTACCTCCGGCAAGTAGGCGGGCACCGAAAGGCCGGTGAACCCGGCCAGCTCGCCGGTGGACCTGATCTCCACGGCGAACAGGCCGAAGCCCTGTGACTCCCATTCGCTCTCCCACGCCAGGATCCCGTCGCGAGTTTGCTTCTCGTCACGGACACTGCCGTCGCGGATCCACCGCATGACCTCGGGATCGGCATTGACGGCAGCCATGGGCGCAACGTCTTCCTCGCGCCAGCGACGCAGGATCAACCGGGGAGTCTCCAGCGTGACCATCCGATCATTCTGGATGACAACGGGCTCCCTGCCATCCTGCACTTGGCACCTTCACTTGGCACCTTCGAAACCCCCGAAGCGCCACACGGCTGGGCATGGCCCGCGTCGGATTCCGCACGTGCCGGTGTGCGACCCGGATGACGCCAGCGACCAGCGGTCGCGGAACGTAGGAAATCCCGTGGCCCGCCGCAAGAGTGAGGTCGTCAGGGCAGCAGGATGACTTTGCCGAACTTGCCCGGGCCGGCCAGGCGGGCGTAGGCGTCAGCGAACTGGTCGAGTGGGAAGGCCGCGTCGATGGGTACCCGCAACCTCCCCTGCGCCAGCAAGGGCACCACGGACGTCCGGACGGTGTCGGCGAGGAGCGCCTTCTCGGCGTGTGAGCGCCCGCGGATGGTGGTGCCGATCAGCTGGGCGCGCGCGAGCATGAGATCGAACATTCGCAGCGGCGCCGTGGTGCCGGCCTGGACCCCGACGACGAGGACCTTGCCCCGGCTGCGGAGCAAGGCGACCCGCTGCAGGCAGTCCTGTCCGCCGACCAGTTCCACGATCACGTCGTACGGTGCGTGCGCGGTTTCCTGGTCGGGGGTTACGACGTCGATCCGGCCATCCGGGGCGAGTGCCTTCACGCGGTCATGGAGTTCGGGCCGGCGCACGCTGGCCACGGTGTGCGCGCCGGAGACCGCGGAGACCTGCACCATGGCCGTGCCCACCCCGCCCGCCGCGCCGCTGACCAGCACCCGGTCGCCGGCGCGGATCCCGGCCTGGGTGACCAGGGCGTCCCAGGCGGTGCTGAACGCCTCCGGGAAACCGGCGGCCTCCTGCCAGGGCAAACCGTCCGGCACCGGCAGCAGAAGATCGGCGGGGATGGCGATCCGCTCGGCGTGGCCGCCACCCCCGACCAGTGCCATCACCCGGTCTCCCGGTACGACCCCCGTGACCCCGGATCCGACCTGCTCGACCTCGCCGGCGACCTCCAGGCCGGGCACGTCGGCCGGCCACCCCGGTGGCGCCGGGTAGTCCCCCCGTGCCTGCTGCAGGTCAGCGGCGTTGAGTCCAGCGGCCCGCACCCGGACGACCACGGCCCCCGGTCCAGCGACCGGCTCTGGACGCTGCTCCAGCTGGAAGGTCTGTCGGGAATTGATCACTACGGTTCGCATGATCGCAATGTAGGCCCGCGGTGAGGCTGCCTGCGCCGGTGGTGGTCCACAGATCGCCCGTGGTGTCGATCACGAACGCCCACCAACTCGACAGGCAGTGGGCCAGGCGCCGATCGCACCGGGGGTACGGGCTCGCGGGACCGAGCGGGTGTTCGCGCGGCTGCGCGACCGCGTGGGCCGCAAGCCGTGCCTGATCGCCGGCGGCCGGCCGCGCGCCGGTGCCCGGCATCCGTCGTACGCTGCGGGTAACGTCCGGGCAGGACCGTGGACGGGGGTGACGGGTGCGGGCGAAGGATCAGCTCAGCCTCTTCGAGGCGCTGCCGTGGTTCGTGCCCGACGTGCCGGCGCCCTTTGCCGACGAGCGGCGAGCGCACCTGTTCGCCGATGAGCAGCCGTACCTGGGTTACCGGATCGCGCGCTGCGGCGAGCGCCGCCGCATCTGGACGGCGATCGAGCACGTGCCCGGTGGGGCTGCGGTTCCGCGCTGCGCCGACTGTCTCGCGGTGTCCTGATCGTCCGTCCACTGCGGAGTCCCCGGGCGGTTTAAGGTGCCCGGTATGGCGAGTGGGACAGCGGTCGAAACGATCAACCAGATCACGCGCTACCTCGACCTGGCGGGTGTGTTCGCCTGCGCGATCCTCGGTGGCGCGGTGGCCCGCAGCGAGCGGCTGGACCTGTTCGGGTTCCTCGTCGTGGGCAGCGTGTCCGGCCTGGGCGGCGGGGTCATCCGGGACACGCTGCTGCAGCACGGCACTCCCGTCGCCCTGACCGACTACGCCTACCTGCCCACGGCGCTGGCGGGTGCGCTGCTGTCGTTCGTGATCTCGATCAGCGAAAGCGCGTGGGACAAGTTGTTCACCGCGCTGGACGCGGCGGTCATCGGGTTCTGGGCGGTGACCGGGGCGCAGAAGACGCTGGCCACCGGCCTGGGCTGGTTGCCGGCGATCCTGCTGGGCACCACCACCGCGGTCGGCGGCGGGGCCCTGCGTGACGTCCTGCTGCGCCGGGTGCCGGCCGTGTTCGGCGGCAACGCCCTATATGGGACGGTGGCCGCCGCAGTGGCGGCGACCATGGTGGTCTGCAACTACCTGGGCGCGCCGCTGGTGGGGCTCGTTGCGGGGATCGTCGGGGCGCTGCTCTTCCGGGTCGCGGCGGTCAAGTTCGGCTGGAACCTGCCCAACGGCCTGGAGTGGCAACCGCACTCGCGGCTCGCCAGCGCGTGGCGCAGCCGGCGCCGGCGCCGCAACGCGCGCGCGGGCCGGTAACGCGGCTACAGGCCGAGCGCCGCCAGCGTGGCGGTGACCTCGCGCAGCGTGTCCCCGTCGAGTTCACGCAGTGGACGGGGCAGGACCCGGTTCCCGGTGAGGCCGGCACGGGTGGCCGCGGCGGCGAGGACGCGGATGGTGCCGTAGCGGGCGAACACGTCCCACAGCGGCTGCAGCCGCTCCGACTCGCCCGGGTCCCGCATGATCGCCTGCGCGATGTGCGGGAACAGCCCGGCGACCGCGGAGTACCAGGCGTCGCAGCCCGCGGCCAGCCCGGTGGCGGCCAGTGCGTCACCGCTGACGCCGATGGTCACGGTGTCCGGGATCAGCGCCCGCAACCGGTCGATGCGGGCCGTCGCCTCAGCCGGGTCTGCGGGCACACCGGGGATCTTGATGGACGCCACGCCCGGCAGGCAGGCGATCCGGCCGTGCAGCTCGTCGCTGAAGCGGAAGTGGGTGGTGCGCGGGTTGTCGTACACGCACAGCGGCACCGACAGTTCGCGCGTGACCTCCTCGTAGAGTGCGTACACCTCGTCGTCGTCGAGGACCTGGTAGCTCAGCGGTGCGAGCAGGACCGCGGCGACACCCGCGTTCTGGGCGTCCTCGGCCAGCGCGAGCACGTCCCGCGTGGCCAGCGCCCCGATGCCCGCCAGGACCGGGGTGCCGGCGGCCGCGTCGACGGCGATCTTCGCCGCCTCGGCCCGTTGCTGCCGCGTGAGGTACGGGGAGGCGCCGGTGGAGCCGAGGGCGCCGATCGAATCCACGCCGGCGTCCGCGAGCCGCGCGACGAGCCGCTCGTAGGCGGCCGTGTCGAGACTGTCGCCGGTGACCGGGGTGAGGGGGAAGGCGGACAGGCCGGTGAACATGGGCGTCCTCTCACAGGCGGATGGCGGTCCACCCCGGCGGGCGAGGCGGGTGCCGGTCAGGCATCGCGTCCCACCCTAGCCACTGCAGCGGTGGGAGATCGGGTTTGCCACGTGCGTCAGCGCAGGCGGGCACGCGCGTGGTTGAGGAAGACCCGCGCCGCGGGGCTGACCGGGCCGTCGGCACGCCACAGCAGCGCCAGGCTGCCCCGCAGCGGCGGATCGGTGATCGCGACGGCGTGCAGGTCGGACCGCCCGGCGGGCACGGATGCCGGCAGGATCGCCACACCCAGCCCGCGGGCGGCGAGGTCGCCGAGGACGGTGGGGTGGCCGGCCTCGAACCCGATCCGCGGCGCGAAGCCACGCGCCGCGCACGCTTCGTCCAGGCGGGCCCGCAGCCCGGTGCCGGGTGGCAGGCTGACCAGCCGGCGGTCGCGCAGCGCCTCGAGCGGAACGCTGTCGCGCCCCGCCCACTCGTCGTCCTGGCCGACCGCCGCAACGATCGCCTCGTCGGTGAGGACCAGCACGTTCAGGCCGGGTGGCTGCTCGCCGGTGGCCAGGCTGGCGATGGCGGCGTCGAGCCGGCCGCCGCGGACGTCGCCGGTCAGCTGCTCGGAGCGGGCCTCGACGAGCGTGATCTCCACGCCCGGGTAGGCGTCGTGGAACGCCGCGAGCAGGCCGGGCACGTCGAAGCTGTGCGAGGTGACCATGCCGAACGCGATCCGCCCCCGGACCAGGCCGCGGAACTCGTCGGCCACGAGCCGGGCCCCGGCGACCGCGGCCAGCGCGGCGCGGGCGTAGGGCAGGACGGCGGCACCGACCTCGGTCAGCCGCACGGTGCGCCCGGACCGGTCCAGCAGCTCATGGCCGAGCTCCCGTTCCAGCCGGCGGACCTGCGCCGACACCCCCGGCTGGGCCACGTGCACGCGTTCGGCGGCACGCGTGAAGTTGCCTTCCTCGGCGACGGTCACGAAGTACTCGAGCTGCCGCAGTTCCATAACCGCTGATTCTAGCGGCGAGACCGAGCAGCTCTTGGACTTCTCGTTCGAGCTGGGCGAACCTGGACGTGCTGGAAAGGAGAGCAACCATGATCGAGAAGGCCACCAAGCCGGAAGACCTCGCCGTGATGTTCGTCGAGCGCGCCAACGCCCGCGACGCCGAGGCGCTGTCGGAGCTCTACGCCGAGGACGCCGTGCTGGCGTTCCCGCCCGGTTCGCAGACCGTGGGCCGGGACGCGATCCGGAAGGTGCTCGAGCAGATGCTGGAGCAGGCGGGCGAGTTCGTCGCCGAGGAACCGATGCCCACCGTCTACCACGGCGACCTCGCCCTGACTTCCACCCGTCCCGCGGACGGCACGGGTGGCCGGGTGCAGGTGGCGCGACGGCAACCGGACGGCACCTGGCTGCGGATCATCGACCGCCCGGAGATCCGCAGCCCGCGGTGACGCCTGCGGGCGGTGCACTAGGGTCTCGATGTCCGGCACGCCGAGGAGAGGAGGTGGGTCCCGTTTCCGCCGTCGTCATCCGGGTGCTCGCCTCCGATTGCCGGTGAGGTCCGAGCGCCCGTTCTCCCCGTGAAAGGCGCTCCATGTCCACCGACACCGAAACCATCCTCGCCGGCCGGCTGCGGGCCGCCGGTTGCGTCTTCGCCGAAGACGAGGCCCGCCTCCTGCTGGCCGCCGCGCGCACGCCCGCCGAGCTCGAGGCCCTCACCGCCCGGCGGATCGACGGCGAACCCCTCGAGCAGGTCCTGGGCTGGGCTGCGTTCCGCGGTCTGCGGGTGCACGTCGAGCCCGGCGTGTTCGTGCCCCGGCGGCGCACCGAACTGCTCGTCGAGCAGGCGGCCCGGCTCGCCCCGGCCCGGGCGGTCGCCGTCGATCTGTGCTGCGGCTCCGGGGCGGTCGGCGCGGCGCTGGCCGCGGAAGCCGACCTCGCCGAGCTGCACGCCGCCGACCTCGACCCGGCGGCCGTGCGCTGCGCCCGCCACAACATCCCCGGCGAGGTCCACGAAGGCGACCTCTTCGACGCGTTGCCCGCGGAGCTGCGCGGCCGGGTGGACATCCTGGTCGCCAACGCCCCGTACGTGCCCAGCGACGCGGTCGGGCTGATGCCGCCGGAAGCCCGGCTGCACGAACCCCGGCTGGCGCTGGACGGCGGGGCCGACGGGCTCGACCTCGCGCGGCGGGTGATGGCCGGTGCGCCCGGCTGGCTCGCCCCGGGCGGGTGGGTGCTCGTCGAGACCAGCGAGCGCCAGGCGCCGGCGCTGCTGCGCGCCGCCAGTGGCGCGGGGCTCGCCGCGCAGGTCGTGAGCTCGGCGGAGCTGGACGCGACGGCCGTCGTGGGCCGCCTGGTCACTCGGGCTGACCGAGCGGGGTGAGGGTGACGGCGGTGCGGACGCCGCACAGGACGGGGTCGAGGTTGGCGACCGTGGCGGCGACGGCCGCGTCGGGATCCCGCCGTTCCAGCGCGTCCAGGAGGTCGGCGTGGGCGGGGGAGGAGTCCGGCAGGTGGGTTTCGTGACGCACCAGGTCGGTGAGGATTTCCCGCAGTACCGGCTCCGCGGCGGTGAACAGGGTCAGCAGCAGGGCGTTGCCGGACAGCTCGACGACCGCGCGGTGGAAGGCGAGGTCGGCGTCGACGAACACCGCCGGGTCGCTGTCCCGCTCGTCCTGACGTTTCCGCAGGTCCTCCCGCAGGCGCGCGACGTCCTCGGGCCGCACCCGCTGGGCGGCGAGCCGGGCGGCCTCCACCTCCAGCGCGCGGCGCACCTCGTAGACCTCGAGCAGGCGGGCGCGGCGCACCAGCTGCCGCACATCACGGGTGGCGGGCGGCTCCCCGGTGGCGACGAAGGTGCCGGAGCCGTGGCGGACGTCCAGCAGGCCGTCCTGAACCAGCAACCGGACCGCCTCGCGCACCGACGACCGTCCCACGCCGAACTCGGCCGCCAGCCGCACCTCGTTGGGCAGCCGGTCACCGGGCCGCCAGTCGCCGCGGCGCAGGCGCTGCCGCAGCAGGCCCGCCACCTGGGGCACTACCGGTCCACGCCGCAGCTCCGTCACGGCCGCACCGTAGCACCGCAGACGTCCGAGGACCGCCGGTCACAGGGCCTGGAGGTAGCGGTTCGTCATCACACCCTCGGCGAGGTGTGCCACCGGCCCGGCCAGCCGGGTCAGCAGCGACGCCGGCCGCGAGAAGGCGGTGATCCGGAAGGTCACGGTCCCGGCAAGACCGAGCTCCACCACGAAGGCTTCCTCGCCCGATTCGGGGTGCCCCGGCAGCGTCCCGTACCCGAATCCGCGCCGCCGGTCCTCGTCCAGCACGTAGACGACGCGGACCGGCGCGGTCATGCGCAGCGGGCGGGGTCCCAGCCGCAGGTGCGCGACCGCGCCCTCGGTGACGGTGTCGGCCGCGGTGTCCACCCGCAGCCCGGCGCGCTTCTGCACCTCCCAGTGCAGCAACGCGGCTGCCGCCTCCTCGAACCGGTCCCGCCCCTGGCCGAGCACGCGGTGCCGCCGCAGGTGGCGGTAGCCCGCCGGCAGTGCGCCGCGGGTACCGCCCACCTCGGCGTAGGTGAACTCCGGAGGCATCACCCGACGATAACCCCTACCCCTCCGGGTAGAAGAGGAACAGCGTGCAGCCGCTGCTCGTCGCGGGGACGTGCCAGGTGCCGGCGGGGGCGTGCAGGAACGTGCCGGCGGGGTAGTCGCGGGCGCCGTCGTTGAACACGCCCGACACCACGTAGACCTCCTCCGGGCCGGGTTCGTGGACGTCGCGGCGCGGCCAGGACGAGCCCGCGTCCATCTCCAGGATGTTGGCGTGCGCACCGTTCACGCCCTTCCACAGTGGACGCAGCCGGATCCCGGGGAACACGTCGACGACGGGTGCTTCACTGACGGAGACGGAGGTGTAGCCCTCCTGGTCGAGGATTTCGGGATGCATACCCACACTGTGGCGTGGCAGGTCCGGCCGTCCCAGCGCCAGGAACGACACGATGGGGTACTTTCTTGCCATGCATCGCGTGGTGGCCCTGGTGCGCCCCGTCCAGTCGACGTTCGAGCTCGGCTGCGCCTCCGAGGTCTTCGGGCTGGTGCGGCGCGGCATCCCGCAGCACTACCAGTTCGACGTCTGCACCGAGCACCCCGGCCCGGTGGCCACCACCGCCGGCTACGCGATGCACGTGTCCCGCGGGCTGTCCGCGCTCGAGGACGCCGACACCGTCATCATCCCCGGCTGGTCCCCGGTGGAGGCACCGCTGTCCGGGCGAGTGCGCCGCGCGCTGCTGCGCGCACACGCCCGCGGGGCGCGGCTCGTCACGATCTGCGCCGGCGTGTTCGCCCTCGCGCGCACCGGGCTGCTCAACGGCCGCTCCGCCACCACCCACTGGGAGCGCGCCGACCAGCTGCAGCGGGAGTTCCCGCAGATCAAGGTCGAGCTGGACGTGCTCTACGTCGACCACGGCGACGTCGCCACCAGCGCCGGTGCCGGGGCGGGCGTCGACCTGTGCCTGCACCTCGTCCGCAAGGACCACGGCGCCGAGTACGCGGCCCTGATCGCGCGCCACATGGTCATGCCGCCGCACCGCGACGGCGGCCAGGCGCAGTTCGTGCCGCCCGCCCCGCCGGAGGACGACCTCGACGGGCTGCTGGAGTGGGCCGGCGAGCGCCTCGGCACGCCGTTGTCGGTCGCGGATCTGGCCGCGCACCTCAACGTCTCGCCACGCACGCTGGCCCGGCGCTTCGCCGAACAACTCGGCACCAGCCCCGGCGCCTGGCTGCTGTCGCGCCGGGTGGCCGAAGCCCGCGGCTTGCTGGAGGAGACCGAGCTGCCGGTGGAGGCCATCGCGGCCCGCGTCGGCCTCGTCTCCGCGGTCAACCTGCGCCGCCGCTTCCGCGCCCACGTCGGCACCACCCCTGGCGCCTACCGGCGGGCGTTCCGGGTCGCGTTCCGCGCGGCGTCCTGACGTTCCAGGAGTGGGACCGGAATACGCCAGAAGCGGTCCGCGGACTTCAGCAGTTGCTGGTCAGCCGCGTCGACGTGGGCCGGACAGCGTCTCGGTGGCCTCGTGCACGGCGGCGGGGCCAGGTTTGACGTAGCGCCGGACTGACCGCACGGACCTGTGCCCGCTTTCGTCATGACGACGTTGGCGGAGACGTTGGCCTCGCCGAGATGCGTGGCCGAGGAGGGCCGGAGCTGGTGTAGTCGGAGCCCGTCGGCGTCGTGGGCGAGCAGGATGCGGCCCGGGCGCGGCCGGTCTCCGGGCAGATGTCCTTGGGGTCGGTGGTGGTCAGGCGGTGCGGGCCGGTGCTCCGACAGGAACCGTAGGTCGGCGCCATAACGACCCGGTACTCGAGTCCCGGGTCGTTATGGCGTTGTTGACGGGCCGGTGAGTTCTGCTTGGTTGTCGGCTGCCCACTGCGCGAGCTGCGCCAGGGGCCCGTTCGCGAAAGACTCGCCGAGCGGGGTGAGCTGGTAGATCGCTCCGGTCTGCGGTGCCGGTCGCTCTGTATTGCGGGCTTTGGTGACGAGCCCGCACGCTTCGAGGCGTTGGAGCGCCTGTGTGAGGACCTTGTCGCTGACCCCTGCGACGCGGATGAGTAGCTCGTTACGTCGCGTTGGCCCCATGCGGAGGGCCGACAGGATGACCGAGTCCCAAGCGTGCCTGATGAGCTCAATCGCCGTGCGCACATGGCAGTCGGAAACGAAGGTTTGGCAGGACCCATCGATCACGAGCCGAGTCTCGCACACGTCGCCTACCAAACGGTAGGAACCTGGCTCGTAGCGTTCCCAAGGACACCTACCCGAAGGAGATCGTTGTGAACGTGGGCATCTTGGGCACCGGGAACCTGGCCGTGACGCTTGGCCGCGCGTGGGCGCTGGCCGGCCATTCGCTGTTGGTCACCGGGCGCAACCCGCTGCACGCCAGTGAGGCCGCCGCCCAGATGGGCGATGCGGCAAGTGCCGTCGACCCCGTCGACTTCGCGGGCAGGGCCGACGTGGTCGTAGCCGCGATCGCCTGGGAAGGGCTCGAGGGGGCCGTTTCTCTCGTCGGAGGTGCCCAGGGGTCCTTGGCCGGCAAGACCGTGATCGACTGCACCAATGCGGTGGACTATGCGACCGGTGAACTGAAGCCTGCGTCCGGCTCGGCGGCTGACCTCGTGGCTCGCTCGGCGCCCGGAGCGTCCGTGGTCAAGGCGCTCCACCTGTTCGCCGGAGCTTCCTGGCCCTACGTGGGACCGAAGGAGACGGCGCCGGTCGTGGCGATCTGCGGTGACGCGCAAAGTGCCCTTGATCTCGCCGCGGCGCTGATCGGGGACCTCGGCGGGCAGACCGCCGTGGTCGGAGGGCTCGCCAGCGCCCGGCAACTGGAGGAAGCCGCAGGATTCGTCATGCGGGTCGTGGCGGCGGGCCACAACCCGAGGCTCGCTGTGCCCGACGTGGACCCGGCGTCGCTCAGCGCAGCAGGCACCACGAGCAACTGAGCCACCAGGACCGTGCGGAGAGGGCCTTGATCCGACGTCATGGCCCTCTCCTCGCCGCTTATCTGGAAAGACTCACCGCAACGCTCCTCCGCGGGGTTGAGGGCCGATCCTTTCCGGCCCGTCTACATCCGCTCGTCGCGGGGGAGATGCGTGCTGTGCGCGTCGAACGCGCGCTGCCGCTCCCAGTCGCTCAGCAGGAACAGGAACGGACGGCCCGCGCACCGCGGGCACACCGTCGCGCACGCCACGTCGTAGCCGTCCGTCCGGGAGAACACCGACGTGACCACGCGCAGATCATCGGCGGCGCCGCAGCCCTCGCACTGCGTGCCGAGCGGGCAGTCCCGGTGCCCGGCCAGGCTCTCCCGCGGCGCGTCGAAGGCGAGGTTGTCCAGGTCGTCGGCGTCCTGCCACACCGGACGGTGCTCGCGGAGGCGCCGCAGGCGGCTGCGGAGCTTGGTCACCATCGCGCTCGTCCCTTCCCGCCGTCGTCACGTCCGGTCCCATGGTCGACCGGCCGGCGACCGACGGCGGGCACAACACCCGGCCGTGCCGGCGAAACGACCTGACCGGGTGACCGCGGGACCAAATGCTCTGGCCCGGCTCAGGGCCCGTGGCTAGCGTCGGTTGTTCCCTCATCGGCCAACCGCAGGAGGCGGGAATGAGTGGCAAGATCGTGCACTTCGAGATCCCGTTCGACGACGGCGAGCGCGCTCGTGGCTTCTACCGCGAGGCGTTCGGGTGGAACGTGATGGTGATGCCCGAGATGGACTACACCATCGTCACCACGGGCCCCACCTCGGAGCAGGGCATGCCCGCCGAACCCGGGTTCATCAACGGCGGCATGTTCACCCGCGCCGAGTCCGCCCCGAAGAACCCGGTGCTCACGATCGACGTACCCGGCATCGACGCCGCACTGGAAAAGATCGAACGGCTCGGCGGGTCGAAGCTGGTGGGGCGCACCGAAATCCCGGACATGGGCTACTACGCGTACTTCACCGACAGCGAGGGCAACGTCCTGGGCCTGTGGGAGAACAAGCCGCAGAGCTAGCCGCGCGCGTTGAGCCGGGCCGCCTGCCGCACGAGGTGGTCGCGCTCGGCCAGCGTCGGCGCCTGCCGCGCGGCCTCGGCGTAGAGCACGGCCGCCCGGCTCAGGTCGCCGTCCCGTTCGTGCAGGTACGCGGCCACCGCCGGGTACCGCGGCAGGCCCGGGTCGAGCTGGGCGAGCTCGGCGAGCCCGGCCCGTGCGCCGTCGGCCTCGCCGACCGCCACCGCACGGTTGAGCCGGACGACCGGGCTGCCGGTCAGCCGCACCAGCTCGTCGTACCACTCGACGATCTGCACCCAGTCGGTCTCGGCCGCGGTCGGCGCGTCGGCGTGCAGGGCCGCGATCGCGGCCTGCGCCTGGAACTCGCCCAGCTGGTCCCGGGCGAGCGCCGCCTGCAGGATCTCGACACCCTCGGCGATCAGGCGCGTGTCCCAGCGGGCGCGGTCCTGCTCGGCCAGTGGCACCAGGCTCCCGTCGGCCGCGGTCCGGCTCGCCCGCCGCGCGTGGTGGAGCAACATCAGCGCGAGCAACCCCGCCACCTCCGGGTGGTCGATCACGGCCGCCAGCTGCCGCGTCAGCCGGATCGCCTCGGCCGCGAGGTCGACGTCGCCGGAATAGCCCTCGTTGAACACCAGGTACAGCACCCGCAGCACGGTCGCCACATCACCCGGCTGGTCGAACCGCACCCGGGACACGGTCCGCTTGGCGCGGCTGATGCGCTGCGCCATCGTCGCCTCGGGCACCAGGTACGCCTGCGCGATCTGACGGGTGGTGAGCCCGCCGACGGCCCGCAGCGTGAGCGCGACCGCGGACGACGGCGTCAGCGACGGGTGCGCGCACAGGAAGTACAGGTGCAGGGTGTCGTCCACCGCGACAGCATCGGGCACCGGCTCGTCGGCGACGGCCTCCTCCCGCCGCCGTCGCGCGGCCTCCGCCCGGGTGGCGTCCAGGAACTTCCGCCACGCGACGGTGACCAGCCACCCTTTCGGGTCACGCGGCGGGTCGGCCGGCCACACCCGCAGCGCCTCCACCAGGGCGTCCTGCACGGCGTCCTCGGCCGCCGCGAACTCGGCTCCCCGGCGGACGAGGATCCCGAGCACTCCGGGCGTGAGGCTGCGGAGCAGCGTCTCGTCCATCAGCGTGGTCATTCGCCGACGGTGGGCGGCTCGGTCAGGAGGGGCCGCAGTTCGAGCCATTCGTGGATCGGCTTGCCGTCCGCGCCCGGTGCCGCGGACAGCTCGCCGGCCAGTTCGAGGGCGCGGTCGTAGCTGTCGACGTCGATCACCATCCAGCCCGCGATGAGGTCCTTGGTCTCGGCGAACGGGCCGTCGGTGACCGGCGGGCGGCCCTCGCCGTCGTAGCGGACCCAGGTGCCCTCCGGTGCCAGCGCCAGCTCGCCGGCGAACTCGCCGGTCGCCTCCAGACGGTTGGCGAAGTCGCGCATGTACTGCACGTGCGCCGAGAACTCGTCCCGGGTCCACTGGTCCATCGGCACGTTGTTGACCGGAGCCGGCGCGCCGCGGTAGTGCTTGAGCAACAGGTACTTGGCCATCGTGATCTCCGTGTTCTCCTCGATGCGGCCCGGCCCGGGGGTGGGCCGGTGTCACCGCGGGGACGGAGCCGGCGGCACGTTCTCGACATCCGCCGGGAGTGGTCCGGATGTTACCTGGGGCGGCACCGCGGGACGGGTGTCCGGATTTGAAAGAACCCGGTCATTGCCGCCATCGGCTCCGGCAGTCACGATGGATGCATGAGCCTCACCCGCCGCATCGTGATCGCGGTCTTCCCCGACGTCGACCTCCTCGACGTCACCGGCCCGGCCGAGGTGTTCGCGCTGGCCAACCGGGAGACCGGGGGCGCCGCGGGCTACCGCGTCCAGCTCGCCGGCCCGGTGGCCGGACCGGTCACCACCTCGGCCGGGGTGCGGCTGGTGACCGACCTCGCCTTCGCCGACGTCGACGGCGCGGTCGACACGCTCATCGTGCCGGGCGCGGTGGACCCGCACCCGGACGGGCCGGTCGCCCGGATCGACCAGGATGTGGTGACCTGGGTGAAGGCCGCCGCCCCACTGGCCCGCCGGGTCGCCTCGGTGTGCGTGGGCGCGCACCTGCTGGCCGCGGCCGGGCTGCTGGACGGCCGCACCGCGACCACCCACTGGTCCACGGCGGCGCAACTGGCCGCCGACCACCCGTCCGTGCGCGTCGACCCCGATCCGATCTTCGTCCGGTCCGGCAACGTGTGGACCGGCGCCGGGATCAGCGCCTGCATGGATCTCGCACTGGCGCTGGTGACCGAGGACCTGGGGGAGGAGGTCGCCCTGGCCGTGGCCCGCCAGCTGGTCGTCTACCTCAAACGGCAGGGCGGGCAGAGCCAGTTCTCGGTCCCGCTCAGCCGGCCGCCGTCGACGCGGCGGGACATCGACGAGCTGCGGATGTTCATCGCTGACCACCTGGACGACGACCTGTCCAGCGCAGCGCTCGCTGCCCGCATGTGCCTGAGCGAGCGGCACTTCGCCCGCGTGTTCCGGCGCGAGACCGGCACCACCCCGGCCGCCTACGTCGAAGCGGCACGGGTGGAGGCGGCCCGCCGCCTGCTGGAGAGCACCGACGAGCCGCTGGACCAGATCGCCGCGGCCTGCGGGCTCGGCTCGGTGGAAACCCTGCACCGGGCGCTGCGCAAGCAGATCGGCACCACCCCGGCGGCCTACCGCCGCCGCTTCCGCACCACAGCCTGAACACACCTGGTGTTCACCCCAGGGCGCGGCACCCGCCGCGTCCGTGCTGTCCCGTTTTCCCGCAACCGAACAGGAGTTCCGTCATGCCCGTTTCCGCCACCCTGCGCGAGGTTTCCGGCCTCGGCACCGAGCTGCCGCGCCTCGCCGACGCCACGCTCATCATGATCGACTACCAGAACACCTACCGCACGGGTGTGATGACCCTCGAGGGAGCCGAACCCGCCGTCGCCGCCGGTGCCCGGCTGCTCGCCGCCGCCCGCGCCGTCGGCACACCGGTCGTCCACATCGTCAACGACGGCGGCCCCGGCACCCCGTACGACATCCGGGCCGAGATCGGTGCGATCAGCCCCGAGGTCGCCCCGCTCGACGGGGAACCGGTGGTGGTCAAGCAGGTCCCCAACGCCTTCCACGACACCACCCTGGAGAAGGTGCTGCGCGACCTGGGCGCCGGCCCCGACCTGGTGCTGGCCGGGTTCATGACCAACATGTGCGTTCTGTTCACCGCCCAGGGCGCCTTCAACCTCGGCTACCGGCCGACCGTCGTCGCCGAGGCCAGCGCCACGCGGTCCCTCCCGGCACCCGACGGCAGGCCCGTGGCCGCCGACGCGCTGCACACCGCGGCGCTGACGACCATCGGCGACCTGTTCGGCACGGTCGCTCCCACGGTGGCCGACCTGACCGCCTGACCGGGCGCCGTGGTGGTGCGGCATCGGCCCGATGCCGCACCACCGCCTGCCCGGCTGCGCAGCGGTGTGACGGAGATCAGCGGGCTCCGGCGGGCACTTGGAGGCGCCCGTCGCCGATTTCGGCGACCTGGTCGACGGCCGTCAGGTGGCCGCGGTCGTGGGTGACCAGCACAGTGGCGGTGGCCCGCTGGTGGGTGAGGCGGATGATCAGGTCGATCACGGCGGCGCCTCGTTCGTGGTCGAGGGCACTGGTGGGCTCGTCGACCAGCAGGACGGTCGGGTCGTTCATCAGGGCGCGGGCGATGTTGACGCGCTGGCGCTGGCCGCCGGAGAGCTGGTGCGGCCGGCGGCCGGCCTGGTCCGCGAGGCCGACCGCGTCGAGAAGTTCCCTCGCTCGGTCCCGCGCGGTGCGGGGGTTGCGGCCGGCTATCTGGGCCATGACCTGGAGTTGTTCGACTGCGGTGAGTGAGGGCAGCAGGTTGGGCTGCTGGAAGACGACGCCGATCTTGTCGCGCCGTAGTTCGGCGAGTTTGGCGCGGCTGAGACCGGTGGTGGTCCGGCCGTCGATGGTGACGGTACCGGCGTCGGGGGTGACCAGGGTGGCGGCGACCGCGAGGAGGCTGGACTTGCCCGACCCGGAGGGACCGACCACGGCAGTCAGAGTGCCCTTGGTGACCTCCAGGCTGACCTGGTCCAAGGCGGTCAGGCGAGCCTCGCCGTCGGCGTAGGTGAGCGTGATTCCGGTCAGGTGCAGGCTCATCGCACGCTCCCCAGGGCGGTCAGAGGGTCGACAGAGGTGATCCGGCGAATCGACAGGACGGCTCCAAGAACGCCGAGGAGGACCATCACCGCGGCCGGGAGCACGACGGTGGCGGGGGCGAGGAGGAACGGCACGGCGGAGCCGGACACGAGCGCGCCCACGGCGGCGGCGATGCCGGTGCCGACCGAGGCGCACCCGACGAGCAGGACGACGGCCTGTCCGAGAGCGTCCTTGAGGAGACTCCCGGTGGAGGCGCCGAGCGCCTTGAGGACAGCGACGTCACCGCTGCGCTGGATGGTCCAGACCGTGAAGAAGGCCCCGACGACGAGGGCGGAGATGGCGAACAGGAAGCCGCGCATCAGCTGCAAGGAGCCGTTCTCGGAGGAGTAGGAGCCGATTGCGGACAGCGAGTCCTCGGTCGCGACCGTCGTGGTGCCGGCCTGGCGATCCGTGAGCGCCGTATCGGCCTGGGAGGTGGTCTGCAGGGCGATGACGGTGGCCCGCGGGCCCAGCTCGCTGCCGGTGGGCGGTGCGGTCTTCTGCCAGGTGTCCAAACTGGTCCAGATCACCGGGAGGTGGCTGAAGTGCCCGTCGCCGCCGACCGCGGCCACCTCCAGTTGCCGGCCGGACAGCGTGAGGGAGTCGCCGGGCTGCACGCCGAGGTCGGCGGCGGCCGCGGTGGACAGCACCGTCGCGCTGCTGGTGATCTTGTCGCTGTGCGGGGCCAGGCGGGAGCCGGGCCCGACGCCGAAGGCCGACACCCCGGTGCTCCTGTCCCCGGCGGTGGCCTTGGTAGTGGTGATTCCCAGCGGCTCGGCGTGCTCGACACCGGGCGCCGCGGACCACTGTTGCCACTGCCGCTCGGTGACGGTGGAGTTGGAATACGACAGCTCCTGCCCGCCGCCCGGCGCCTGGAAGGCGATCTTGTCGGCGGGCAGGTCGGTGATCGCGGAGACGTTCTGCCGGCCCAGTCCTGCCGTCAGTCCGGACAGCAGCCCGACCAGCAGCGTGATCAGCACGATGACGGACGCCATCAGGGCGAAGCGCCCTTTGGCGAATTTGAGGTCTCTCCAGGCGACGAACACAGCCTTGGCCTGTCCTTTCCGGTGGGGAAGCGGTATCAACCCCACCGTCGCCGCCGGCCCCCGGTGCGCGCATCCGACGCCGGACCGCACTTCGCGGGCCGGAAGGTGGCACCGTGGTTCCAACTTCCGATAGAGGCCCCGGGGGGCCGGTCTCCGTAGTCTGGAACGCACTGTGAACACCGCTGCTCCTGTCCTGACCCCGACCAGCCGGGCCCTCGCCTGGTGCCTGCACCTGCTGGTCATCGGCCTGCTCGCGCTGGCCGTCGGCCGGGCTGTCTCCGCCGGCGGCCCGCATGCCGCGTGGATCGTCGCCGCGTCGGCGGCGTGCTGCGTGATGTACTCGTTCGGACCGGCGCTGCCCGGCATCCGCCGCTCGCGGGGGGCCGCCGCGCTGTGGCTGGCCGCCGTCGGCGCCTGCTGGCTGGTGCTGCTCGCGCTGTCTCCCGACGCCGTGTGGGTGGCCTTCCCGCTGTACTTCCTGCAGCTGCACCTCTTGCCGTGGCGCGCCGGTCTGGCGGCTGTGATCGCGACGGCCTTCGCGGCCATCGGGGGATTTGCCGCCCATCAGCACGATTTCAGTCCCGCCATGGTCGTGGGTCCCGCGCTCGGCGCGGCGGTGGCGGTCGCGGTGGTGTGGGGGTACCAAACGCTGTACCGGGAGAGCGAACACCGCCGCAGGCTGATCGAGGAGCTCACCGCCACCCGCGCCGAGCTGGCTGCCGCCCAGCACACCGCCGGTGTCCTGGCCGAACGCGACCGCCTGGCCCGCGAAATCCACGACACCCTCGCCCAGGGCCTCTCGAGCATCCAGTTGCTGCTGCGCGCCGCGGAACGGGCTCTGCCCCAGGCACCGCAGACCGCGGCCCGCCACGTGGACCAGGCACGGCAGGCCGCCATCGACAACCTCGCCGAGGCCCGCCGCTTCGTCGCCGCCCTCACCCCGCCCACCCTGGAAGGCACCACCTTGGCCGGCGCGCTGGAACGCGTGTGCGCCACCACCAGCACCCGGCACCGGCTCACCACACGCTTCCACCTCACCGGCGACCCCGCCCCGCTCGCCACCGCGCACGAGACCGCCTTGCTGCGCATCGCCCAGTCCGCGTTGGCCAACATCGTCCGACATGCCGGCGCCACCACCGCCGAGATCACCCTCAGCTACCTCGGCGACCACGTCGCCCTCGACGTCGTCGACGACGGACGCGGTTTCGAGCCCGACCGCCTGCCCGCCCCCGACCCGGAATCCGGCGGGTTCGGACTGGCGGCCATGCGTGCCCGCGCGAAGGCACTCGGAGGCACGCTGACCGTCGAATCCGCCCCCGGCCGGGGCACCGCCCTGGCCGCTCAGCTGCCACTCACCCCGCCGGCCGAGACCGAACCCGGGGCCCGGCCGTGACCGACACCCCCATTCGCCTGCTCCTGGCCGACGATCACCCCGTCGTACGGGCCGGGCTGCGCGCCGTGCTGGAGACCGAGCCCGGCCTCGTCGTCGTGGCCGAAGCCGCAACCGCCGAGGACGCCGTCGCCCGCGCCGGCGGAGGCGACATCGACGTCGTGTTGATGGATCTGCAGTTCGGCGCGGGCATGGGCGGTGCCGAAGCCACCGCCCGGATAACCGCCTTGCCGCGAGCACCCAGGGTGCTGGTCGTCACCACCTACGACTCGGACGCCGACACCCTGCCCGCCATCGAAGCGGGTGCCACCGGCTATCTCCTCAAAGATGCCCCACCCGAAGACCTCGCCGCCGCCGTGCGCACCGCAGCGGCCGGGCGCACCACGCTGGCGCCCACTGTCGCGGACCGGCTGATGAACCGGCTGCGCACCCCGGGCACCGCCTTGACCCGGCGCGAGATCGAAGTCCTCGCCCTGGTCGCCGAAGGCCTGTCCAACCAGGCGATCGGCGCACGCCTCCATCTGACCGAGGGCACCGTCAAGTCTCATCTGGCCCGCATCTACGTCAAGCTCGGCGTCGAGTCGCGCACCGCCGCCGTGGCGACCGCCACCGATCTCGGCCTCATCCGCCGCTGACGGGCGTGGTGGATGTCAGCCACCGTCCCCGCATCAGCGGGTTCGGTTCGAGCCGGAAAGCTCGGCGGATGCTCAACCGTGACGCCGGGCGTGAGCGGCGACCCGGGCGCGGTTGCCGCAGATCCGGCTGTCGCACCAGCGGCGGTGCGCGCGCGTGGAGACGAAGACCTTGTGGCAGCCCTCGCCCTGGCACCGTCGCAGCTGCTCGGCCTGCTGACCGAGGAGGAAATCGACGAGCGCCCGGCCGAGCAGGTGCTGCACGGCCTCCGGGCCGGTCCCGTCCAGTGCGACGCCGCCGGGGACGGGCCGTATCCGGAAGCCGGCAGGGGAGAGGCCGGGACCGGTGGCGAAGTCGAGTTCCTCCGCCGGTGGCCGCTCGCCGGCCGCGATGCGGTGCAGGACGAGCTGGGTGGCGTCCCGGTGTGCGAGGACGTCCGGCAGATGGTCCGACCGCAGCTCGGCGGCGCAACCCGCCAGGGCGGGCCACGGCCGGGCCCAGGCCCGGAACCGCTCGAGGGTCGCGATGCGGTCGCGCTCACGGGAGGACCGGGTGTTGGCGAACGCCAGGGCCAGTGGCTCGGTCATGCTCCGGACTCTAACAAACTAATGGGTTGACCCATTAGTTCTCCTCGTGCCAGGCTGCCACTCATGGTGTCGATCTCCCGGGAAACGGGTGCCCAAACCGAAGCCCGGCTGCGCAGGGTGTTCCGCACGTCTGCCATCGAGTGGCTGGACGGAGCGTGGACCTTCGTCGAAGGTGCCGACGCGGCGCGCCGCGATGACGCGATCGCGCTCATCCGCGACGAGGGACGGTCGAGCGCGCTCTGCCCGGCCACCGGGGACGGGGAGCGGTTCGCCGTGTTCCGCGTGGTGCTCCCACGCGGTGCCGACGACAGCGGGTTCGTCGGCTGGCTGGCGTCCCGGGTCAAGGCGTCGACCGGAAGCGGGCTGTTCGTGATCTGCGGGCAGGACAGCGACCGTGGCGGGATCTTCGACTACTACGGTGTGCCCGAGGCCGCGGCCGGGGAGGTCCGGCAGGTGCTCGATCGCCTGTCGCGCACCGAGGGCCTCGACGGCGTCGTGTTGCGCACCGTGGCGACGGCGGACAACTCCGCCCTGGGCCCGGACACCGTGTTCTGCTTCGAGCAGCGCGGTGACGCGATCACCGCGCGCTACGGCGGCAGCGGGATCACCGACGGCTGGCTCGCCGGCACCGTCGACGGCACACAGGTCCAGTTCCACTACCTGCAGGTGCAGGCCGACGGAACCGTCGACAGCGGCCGGTCGGCGGGCGAGGTGACCCGGCTGCCCGACGGGCGGTGGAGCCTCACCGAACACTTCACGTGGGCGAGCCGGGAGGGCAGCGGCACCAACCGCTTCGAGGAGTAGCACGACGCACTACTTGACATAATGTGCATTATCGGCGCATTGATCAGGCGGCCCGGCGGCGTGCCTGGGATCTCGGGAAACCGCTGGAAACACCGCGCCGAGCTCACAGTTTGGCGCGGCGACGGTGCGTGCTTGTGCTGCTGGAGCGTGTAAAACCGTCCGGCCGTTCGACGGCCAGCGCCCGTCCGGCCCAGCTCCTGACACGATGGCGCCGCCGCGCCGGCGGAAAGCAGCCCGCCGACCGACGCGAGGTCGCCCGATCGCCCGTTTCCGGGTGGCCCGCCGGACCACCCGGAAAACGTCACGTGACGTTTCAGCTGACGTAGGCGGCGAGGTGCTCACCGGTCAGCGTGGCGCGCGCGGAGACCAGGTCGGCCGGTGTTCCCTCGAACACGATCCGGCCGCCGTCGTGGCCGGCGCCAGGCCCGAGGTCGATGATCCAGTCCGCATGGGCCATCACCGCTTGGTGGTGCTCGATCACGATGACCGACTTGCCCGAGTCCACCAGCCGGTCCAGCAACGCCAGCAGCTGCTCGACATCGGCTAGGTGCAGACCCGTCGTCGGCTCGTCCAGGATGTACACGCCGCCCTTCTCCCCCATGTGGGTGGCCAGCTTCAGCCGCTGCCGCTCACCACCGGACAGCGTCGTCAGCGGCTGGCCCAGCGTCAGGTACCCGAGCCCGACGTCCGCCAGATGGGTGAGGATCTTGTGGGCCGCCGGCACCTTCGCCTCGCCGTCACCGAAGAACGCCTGTGCCTCGGCGACCGGCATGGCGAGCACCTCGCTGATGTCCCGGCCGCCGAGCTTGTACTCCAGCACCTCGGCCTGGAACCGCTTGCCCTCGCACTCCTCGCAGGTGGTGGCCACGCCCGCCATCATCGCCAGGTCGGTGTAGATGACCCCGGCGCCGTTGCAGGCCGGGCAGGCCCCCTCGGAGTTCGCGCTGAACAACGCCGGCTTCACGCCGTTGGCCTTGGCGAACGCCTTGCGGATCGGCTCGAGCAGCCCGGTGTAGGTCGCCGGGTTGCTGCGCCGCGACCCCTTGATCGCGCCCTGGTCGACCGTCACCACGCCGTCCCGGCCCGACACCGACCCGTGGATCAGCGAGCTCTTGCCCGAACCGGCCACACCGGTGACGACGACCAGCACGCCGAGCGGGATGTCCACGTCGACGTCGCGCAGGTTGTGGGTGTTCGCGCCCCGGATCTCCAGCTTCCCGGACGGGGTGCGCACCGACGGCTTGAGCGTGGCGCGGTCGTCGAGGTGCCGTCCGGTGAGGGTGCCGCTGGCGCGCAGCCCCTCGACCGTCCCCTCGTACACCACCTGGCCGCCCCCGCTGCCCGCGCCGGGGCCGAGGTCGACGACGTGGTCGGCGATCCCGATGGTTTCCGGCTTGTGCTCGACGACCAGGACGGTGTTGCCCTTGTCGCGCAGCTGCAGCAGCAAGTTGTTCATCCGCTGGATGTCGTGCGGGTGCAGCCCGATGCTCGGTTCGTCGAACACGTAGGTCACGTCGGTGAGCGACGATCCGAGGTGGCGGATCATCTTGGTGCGCTGCGCCTCACCGCCGGAGAGTGTCCCGGAGGGACGGTCCAGGCTGAGGTAGCCGAGCCCGATCTCGACGAACGAGTCGAGCGTGTGCTGCAGCGACGCCAGCAGCGGGGCGACGGACGGTTCGTCCAGGCCCTTGACCCATTCGGCGAGGTCGCTGATCTGCATGGCGCAGGCGTCGGCGATGCTGATGCCGTCGATCTTGGACGAGCGGGCCTCGGCGGTGAGGCGGGTACCCGCGCACTCGGGGCAGGTGGCGAAGGTGACCGCGCGCTCGACGAAGGCGCGGATGTGCGGCTGCAGAGCTTCCTTGTCCTTGGACAGCATCGACTTCTGGATCTTCGGGATCAGGCCCTCGTAGGTGAGGTTGATGCCGTCCACCTTGATCTTGGTGGGTTCCTTGTAGAGCAGGTCGGTCAGTTCGCGCTTGGTGAACTTGCGGATCGGCTTGTCCGGGTCGAAGAAGCCGCAGCCGGTGAAGATGCGGCCGTACCAGCCGTCCATGCTGTAGCCGGGGATCTTGAGCGCGCCGTCGTTGAGCGATTTGCTGTCGTCGTAGAGCTGGGTCAGGTCGATGTCGGAGACCCGGCCCATGCCCTCGCAACGCAGGCACATGCCGCCGGTGATGGTGAAGCTCCGGCGCGACTTCACGGTCCGGCCGCCGCGTTCGGTGGTGACGGCGCCCGCGCCGCTGATCGAGGCGACGTTGAAGGAGAACGCCTGGGGCGAGCCGATGTGCGGCTGGCCGAGGCGGCTGAACAGGATGCGCAGCATCGCGTTGGCGTCGGTGGCGGTGCCGACGGTGGACCGCGGGTTGGCGCCCATGCGTTCCTGGTCGACGATGATCGCGGTGGTCAGCCCGTCGAGCACGTCGACGTCGGGCCTGCCGAGGGTCGGCATGAAGCCCTGCACGAAGGCGCTGTAGGTCTCGTTGATCAGCCGCTGCGACTCCGCCGCGATCGTGCCGAACACCAGTGAGCTCTTGCCCGAACCCGACACGCCGGTGAACACCGTCAGGCGCCGCTTGGGCAGCTCGACGCTGACGTCCTTGAGGTTGTTCTCGCGGGCGCCGTGCACGCGGATCAGATCGTGGCTGTCGGCGGCGTGGGACGCGGGCCGGGTGCCGGCCTTCGCGGCCTTGGTCATCGGGTCTCCCTGTCAGGTCGGGCGCTGGTGGCGGCGGGCGGGCCGCCACCAGCGTCGCGGGTCAGCGCAGTTCCTGGATGCGGATCATGTTGCCCGCCGGGTCGCGGAAGGCGCAGTCGCGCACCCCGTAGGGCTGCTCGGTCGGCTCCTGGACGACCTCGGCGTCGGTCGCCTGCAGCCGCTCGAAGGTGCCGTCGAGGTCCTTGGTGGCGAGCAGGAGCGAGCCGAAGGTGCCCTTGGCCATCATCTCGGTGATGGCCTTGCGTTCGTCGTCGGTCAGGCCGGGTGTGGCTTCCGGCGGGTACAGCACGATGGAGGTGTTCTGGCCGGGCGGGCCGACGGTGATCCAGTGCATGCCGTTGAAGCCGACGTCGTTGCGCACCTCGAAGCCGAGGACGTCGCGGTAGAAGGCGATGGCGGTGTCGTGGTCGTTGTGCGGCAGGAAGCTCGAGTGAATGGTGATGTCCATGCGGTTCACACTATTTCCGGCCGGGGGGCCACGCTTCTCGATTCCTGATCGGTCTGGTGACCTGTTTCGCGACGCACGGCGGCATGCCGGCGGTGGCGTTCGCGGCCTGGGCGCGGTAGGCGCTGGGCGGCACGCCGACCAGTTCGGTGAAGCGGGTGCTGAAGGTGCCCAGGGACGAGGAGCCGACGGCGAAGCAGACCTCGGTGACGCTCAGGTCGCCGCGGCGCAGCAGTGCCATGGCCCGTTCGATGCGGCGGGTCATCAGGTAGGAGTAGGGCGACTCGCCGAAGGCCCGTTTGAACTCCCGGCTGAGGTGCCCGGCGGACATGTTCACGCCGCGGGCGAGCGCTTCGACGTCCAGCGGCTGCGCGTACTCCCGGTCGATGCGGTCGCGGACGCGGCGCAGCAGGGCGAGGTCGCGCAGCCGCGCTGCTCCGGCGGAACTAGCGGTCACCTGCGGAATCGTGCCACACCGGCCGCTGCGGCGGCACGGGCCGGCGGGAAAGGCCATCCGGCGCTACCGGCCGCGATGGCCGGCGCGGGGGTCAGCGCAGCCGTTCCAGCTCGCGGGCGGTCTCGGCCAGTTCGAGGGCCATCCGGCGGAGCTCGCCGGCGTCGGCTCCGTCGTCGGCGGCGGTGACCACGTCCTCGGCCGCGCAGCGCAGCTGGAACAGGCGGTCCTGCAGCGCGGTCAGCTCGGTGTCGGACAGCACGACGGCGTCCTCGGGCAGGCCGCCGCGCTGGACGGCGAGGCGCCGTTCGTAGGCCCGTTGCCGGCACGACTGGCCGCAGTAACGCCGTCGCCGGCCGGTGCTGCCCTGCTCGATCCGCCGGCCACACCACCCGCAGTGCAGGACGGCGCGCTCCCGCCGGTGCGGCGGCACGCCACGGGACGCTGCGATCTGGTCCACCTGTGCGCTCACGCAGCAGACCCTAACCGGCCATCCCGAACTCGTGCCGCGGCCACGCCGATACCGCAGACTGGTGGGGTGCAGATCAACCACCCGTACCTGAGCGGCACCCGGCCTCGCGCGTTCGCCCACCGCGGGTGGCACCTGGACGACCTCGACGGGCTGGAGAACTCGCTGCCGTCCTTCCAGCGTGCGGCCGCCGAGGGCTACGCCTACGTGGAGACCGACGTGCACACCACGGCCGACGGCGTGGTCGTGGTGCACCACGACGCCCTGCTCGACCGCACCACCGACAGGCACGGCCCGATCGCCAAGCAGACGTGGTCAGCGGTGCGGCAGGCCAAGATCGGTGGCCGCACCCCGGTGCCCCGGCTGGAGGACGTCCTGGAGGAGCTCCCCGAGATCCGGTTCAACATCGACGTCAAGACCAGCCGGGCGATCGTGCCGTTCGTGCGCACCATCGAGCGGATGGGCGCCTTCGACCGGGTTGCGGCGGCGGCGTTCTCCGACGCGCGGCTGGCGGCGATCCGCAAGCTGGCCGGGCCGAAGCTGATCACGTCGATGGGCCCGCGCTCGGCCGCGGTGCTGTGGGCTCGCGGCTGGCTGCCGTGGGTGCGGCGGAACTTCCGGCACCGGGGTGAGATGGCCCAGGTGCCGTCCCGGCAGGGCGCGATGACGGTCATCGACCCCCGGTTCGTGCGCAGCGCGGAGCGTGCCGGTGCCGAGGTGCACGCGTGGACGATCAACGACCGGGCACACATGGAACGGCTGCTCGACCTGGGCGTGCACGGCATCGTGACGGACCGGCCGGACGTGTTGCGCGAGGTGCTGGCCGCGCGGGGCGCGTGGCCGCCCACCAAGTAGCGGCCGTCGTCAGCGTGGCCGGGTGCCCGACCAGGCGGCTTTCCACGTCTTGGGGCCCAGGCGCCCGGAGTCGTTGATGCCGTTGGCGCGTTGCAGGTCGAGCACGGCCTGGCGGGTCTTGTCGTAGTAGCAGCCGGTGCCGGTGAAGCCGTAGCCGAAGGCGTTCATGCGCAGCTGGAAGGTCTTCAGCGCCTCGGCGCAGTCGCCGTAGGAGTAGACGGCGCCGGGCCAGGCGGGGGCCGCAACGGGCACCGGGGCCGGGGCGTGGCCGCCGCCGATGTAGGCGCTCTCGGCGTAGGTGGGCACCCGTTTGCTGCGGGCGTCCTTGTCCTCGCGCAGGCCGAGCATGCCGGCGCACTCCCAGGGCTGCCAGCCGCGCATCCGGTAGAGGTAGAGCGCGCGGTAGTCCTGCTCGACGGGGCTGGCGAGGTCGGGGCGGCCCTGGCCGCCGACGCTGCGCCAGGTGGGCAGGTCGAACTGGTAGGCGCCGTAGTAGCCGTTGCCGGTGTTGACCGTGTAGCGGTTGCTGGACTCGCACATGCGCAGCTTCAGCCAGGTCGCCGCGCTCGGGTCGGCGCCGGCGGGTGCGGCGGCGACCAGCTGGACCCCCAGCGCCAGGAGCGCCGCGAGGACGAGTCCGGTTGCCGCGCGGACCGAGGGTCTCCACCGGTGCTTGCTCATGCCCGCACGGTAAGTGGGCACCTCATTGATCACAACTTTCACACCAAACCCATCAGGATCACATGCACCACCCGTCAGCCAGCGCCGCGACACGCCGGTGGACCTGCGGAAGATCGCGGAGAACCGGACAAATCGCACCACTCCCCCGTGATCGGCAGCGGGTGGCCGGACCTGCGCTGTTTTCACCCGATCAAGGGAGCTCCGGTCGTGGCTGGATAGGGTCGTCCGTCGTGACCACCCTTGGTGATTCCGACCCGGACCCGACCGACGCGCTGTCCCCGCTGCCCTCGCGCAGCGCGACGGGCACGCCGGTGCGGGGCAGGCTGCGGTTCTGCTACGGCCCGATGGACTGCGGGAAGTCCACGCTGGCGTTGCAGATCGACCACAACCACGCGCGGCAAGGGCGGCGCGGGTTGCTGCTGGTCCGGCACGACCGCTCGGGCGAGCCGCGGATCAGCAGCCGGATCGGGATCACGCGGCAGGCGACCGAGGTGGGCGAGGACACCGACCTGCGTCAGCTGATCCGCCGCGAGTGGGTCGCCGGGCGGCACCTGGACTACTTGATCGTGGACGAGGCGCAGTTCCTGTCCCCGGCGCAGGTCGAGCAGCTGGCCGAGCTGGCGGACGAGGTGGCGCTGGACGTGTACTGCTTCGGCATCGCCACCGATTTCCGCAGCCGGCTCTTCCCCGGGGCGCGGCGGTTGTTCGAGCTGGCCGACGAGCTGCAGCCGGTCCAGGTGGAGGTGCTGTGCTGGTGCGGCGTGCCGGGGCGGTTCAACGCCCGGGTGGCTGACGGCGAGGTCCTCCGTGAGGGGGACACGGTGGCCGTCGCGGATACCTTTTCGGGGGTAGTTGAAAAGAAAAATTCACCACCCTCGGAGACGGAATCGACTACGATCCGTTATCAAGTATTATGCCGCCGCCATTTCCGCCTGGGTGATCTGGGTCCCGCGACACCCCGGCACGGCCAGCTGCGGCTGACCTGAACGGCCCAGCCGCTCCCCCGCATGGGGGAATATCCCCAGAAGAACGAGCCATCCGCGTCACGTCGTGCCGCGAATTCCCTCTCAACAGAGGAAGCTGTTGCCGAGGGGTGAGCCAGCTCATCGTGAGCGACGACATGGCGCTGTGGGAATTCCCAGTTGCCAGTACCCGTTGCATAGGGTGAGCATCACCCTGGCTCTAGACCCGGAGCCGACTGAAAGGACGTCATCATGGCCGACCGTGTTCTCCGTGGAAGCCGGCTGGGAGCGGTCAGCTACGAGACCGACCGCAATCACGATCTGGCCCCGCGCCGTACGGTGCGTTACGCGTGTCCGAAGAACCACGAGTTCGAGGTGCCCTTCTCCGACGACGCCGAGATCCCCTCGGTGTGGGAGTGCCGCCTGCACGGCAGCGAGTCCGAGATCGTCGATGGTGCGCAGCCCGAGCAGAAGAAGGTCAAGCCGCCGCGTACGCACTGGGACATGCTGCTCGAGCGGCGGAGCATTCCCGAGCTCGAGGAACTGCTGAACGAGCGTCTCGCTGAGCTGAAGGGACGGCGTACGTCCAAGTCGGCGTAACGCTGCGACCCTCCCACGACCGAAGGCCCCCGTGTCCTCCCGCCACGGGGGCCTTCCGCTGTCCGCGGGCGGCCTCTCGGCGCCGACGGTCGTGCCTGTCGTCGTCGCGGTCCTCAGCCGCTGCCGGGTCGTGGAGGTGGCGATCCCGCGGGTTGACGAGCATCGGAGGGAAATCCGCGCTGGCGGACCGATGGGGCTGACGTGGCCGATGCGTGGGGTCTGATCCATCTTCAGTTCGGTGCGGTAGTGCGCGGTCCAACCCGAACGAGGTCACAGCCGTTCAGCGTTCGCCCCTCAGAAGCCTGGTCAGCGTCGCGACATCCTGGATTGCCGACGCCCGTATGCCTGTTTGGACCACGAGCGTGGGTACGCCACGGATGCCGCGTTCGTCAGCACGGCGTTCGTCAGCGCGGACGGTGTCGGCGAACGCGTCGCTGTGCAGGAGTTTGTCGGTCTGCGCGGGATCCAGTCCGGCTTCGGTGGCAAGGGTCTCCAGCACATCGGGGTCGGCGATGTTGCGTCCTTCGGTGTGGTAGCCGTGCATGAGTCGTTCGAGGACTTGATCGGCCAGCCCGCACGAGGCAGCCAGCTGGACCAGCCGATGGGCGTCGAAGGAGTTGACCGGCCTGGCCTTGTCCAGATTCAGCGTCAGGCCCTCGGCGGCGCCCAGGGCCTGGATCCGGGCGACGCGGGCGGCGGCCTGCGCGCGGTCGGGCTGGTGGGCGCTGATGACTTCGGCGGCCGTGGGCCCGGGAACGGACGAGCCCTCCGGGTCGAGCTCGCGGCTGCGCCAGAGGAGCTCGGTTCCGGGAGCGCCGCGCAGTGCAGCGGTGAGCCGTCGCTTGCCGATGTAGCACCAGGGACACAAGACATCGAAGTAGACCTCGGCTCGCATTGACGGTGTTCCCTTCATTCGGTGTGGGCGGGAGGGGTCCCGTCCCGCTGCGCGGGTTCGCGGCAGAACGTGATGGTCAGGATGGCGAGGACCGCCAGGAGCGGGATGAGGATGATCGCGTGAACGTGCAGGCTGTGCGCGAAGGCGTCCCGAGCGGCCTCGGTCAACGTGACACCCAGCTCATGGGGAAGTCGGCTCGCCACCTCCAGTGCGGCCGGCAGCGTTTCGCGGGCGGTCGCCACGATGTCGGTGGGGACGTCCGCGGGCAGGTGCTCGGTCAGGTGACGGCCGTAGACGGCGGTCGCCACACTGCCCAGCACGGCGATGCCGAGAGCGCCGCCGAGTTCCGCGCCGGTCTCGGAGATCGCCGACGCGGCGCCGGCGCGTTCGGGTGGTGCGGAGTTCAAGATCAGGCCGCTTCCCAGGGACATGAACGGCGTCAGCCCGGCGAACAGCACGACCGAGCCGCCCACCAGGACCAGCGGGCCCCGGTTCACCTGGGTGAGCAGGACCGGGCCGAGGATCGCCAGGGCCGCTCCGGCGCTCATCAGCACGGCAGGCCGGAAACGTGCGGCTAGGCCGGAGACCACCAGAGCAGTCACGGTGCTGAACACCGCCGAGGGCAGTTGCCACAATCCGGCCTGCAGGGGGCTGAAGCCGAGGACCAGTTGCAGGTACTGCGAGGTGAGCAGGCTCGTCCCGAACAGCAGGAACCCCACCAGCGTCATGCCACCGGCCGCCACGGCGAAGGCGGGCACGTGGAAGAGGCCGAGATCCAGGAACGGGACGGACAACTGCCGCTGGCGGCGTGCGAAGAACACTCCCGCCAGCACCCCCACCGCCAGCGTGCCGAGACCCGGCAGGCTCAAGCCCTGCACGGCGAGCTCCTTGATCGCATACACGGCCACCAGCGGCGTCACCAGTGACAGCGCGACGCTGGCGGCGTCCGGCCGCGCCGCGCCGGAGCGGGGTGTCTCGGGCAGCAGGAACGGCGCGCAGACCAGCAGTACCACCATGGTCGGGACGGCGGTCAGGAACATCGAGCCCCACCAGAAGTACTCCAGGAGCACTCCCCCGATCAGCGGGCCGAGCGCCCCGCCGCCCATGAAGCTCAGCATCCAGATCGTGATGGCGAGGGTGCGCTGCCGCTCATCGCGGAACATCGTGCGAATCAGCGACAGCGAGGAGGGTGCCAGGCATGCGGCGGCGATCCCCTGAACGGCGCGCGCTGCGACGAGCCAGGCGGCTCCGGGCGCGAAGGCAGCCAGGACCGAGGCGACGGCGAAGGCCACCGCGCCGGCCACCAGGACCCGGCGGTGTCCGAGCCGGTCGCCGAGTGTTCCCAGGGTGACGAGGAAACCGGCGACCATGAAGCCGTAGACATCGATGATCCACAGCAGTTGCGGGCCCGTCGGGTGCAGGTCCGCGCTGAGGCCGGGCAGTGCCAGGTACAGCATCGACATGTTCATCATGACCAGCACGGCCGGAACGCCCAGTACGGCTAGTGCGATCCATTCCCGGCGCCCGGCGGTGGCCGTCGGCTGAGGAGCGGGCACGTCACCCCTCCCGCGCGTTGTCGACGGTCAGCAGGGTCTTGCCCAGTGTGGTGCGGGCCTCGATCGCGCGTTGTGCCGCGGCGGCCTCGTCCAGGCGGAAGGTCTGCCCGATGAGCGGCCGCAACGTTCCGGCGGCGTTCATCTCCAGCGCATCGGCGATGAGGGCGCGGGCCTCGGCGGGGCTCGGCGCGGAGGTGAGGCCGATGACCTCGATCGAGCGGGCGCGCAGTTCGGCCGGATCGTGCTCGGCGTCCGTCCCGCTCGCCATCCCGTACACGCTGACACGTCCGCCGTCGCGCAGCGCGCGAACGGCCTGGGTGCCGACGGCTCCGCCGACGCCGTCGAAGACCAGGTCGAGACCCTTGCCCCCGGTGACGGCGCGGACCCGGTCCAGCCATCCGGGCCGGGAGTAGTCGACAACGGCGGCGGCTCCCAGGCCCATGACCGGTTCCGCCTTCCACGCGCCCCGGGCCGCGCCGATGACGCGGGCCCCGTCGGCTGAGGCGAGCTGCACCAGCAGGCTGCCCACACCGCCGGCCGCTGCTTCCACCAGCACGTGCTCGTCCCGGTGCACGTTCGCCTGCCGGTACAACCACAACGCGGTGTGTCCGTCGGCGAGCAGCGCGACAGCGTCCCCGAGCGCCACCCCTTCCGGAACCGGAACGAGGTCCTGGGCCCGAGCCGTCGCCAGCTCGGCGTAACCGCCCTCACCACCGGTCGTGGTGACCACGATCGTCCCCACCAGCACCGGGTCCACGCCGGAACCGACCGCGACGACGCGCCCGCCCACGCCGTTGCCCGGCACACGGGGCAGACCGGGCCTGCTGAACGGCCCGCGGCCCGACCGCACCTGCGTCTCGACGAAGGTGATGCTGGCGTAGGCCACCGCGACCACCACCTGTCCGGGTTGGGGCTCAGGGTCGGGGACCTCCCGTATCCGCAGCACCTCCGGCCCGCCGCCGTCGTCGACCTGGATCGGCATGAGCCGCGGCGCCATCTCGACCACGTGCGGGGACAGGCCCATTCGCGGCCGTGCCCGGCCTGGATCTCGGTGATCCGGCGGGCAACGATGGGCGCCAAGCTGATCCCGAAGGACCGCATCCTGTCCGGTGAGGCGCTGGCCGAGCTGCCGCAGGACAAGCCCGCCGAACTCCTCCATCACCACGGCACGCATGAGTCCTCCAAACGGATAGAAACCCTCTCGTTTGATCTGCACTATAACGGATAGAACCACTTCGTTTGAGCGCTAGACTGGCGCCATGGCACGCAAAGCCGCGCGGCACGCCGAGGCCGAACGCAATGACCGGGCCCTGTTGGAAGCCGCGAAGAAGGTCCTGTCCAGGGACGGCGCACATGCGTCGATGGCGAAGGTCGCGGCCGAAGCCGGAGTGGGGATCGCCACTGTCTACCGTCGCTACCGCACCAAGGACGAGCTGTTCCAGCACATGTGCGCGCTGTCCCTCGACCAGTGGATCGACGCCGCCGAACAAGGGCTCCGGCACGACGATCCCTGGGAGGGACTCGTCCACTACGCGACGACCGCCGTCGAGTTCAGCGGAGGTTCGCTCGGATCGCTGGCGGGCACGATCGCCATCACCGACGACATGGCCCGCAAGTTCACGCGTGCGGAGGAGCTGATGGCCGAACTGGTCGCTCGAGCGCACGCCGCCGGGGTCCTCAGGAGCGACGCCACACCCCTGGACATCGCACTGCTGATCGAGCAACTCGGCAAGTCACCCCTGGTCGACCAGCTCGAACGGCAGGGCCGCACCGACCTCACCGACGCGGCGGCCAACGCCCGTGGCCGCGTGATCGCCATCGCCCTCGACGGCCTGCGCGCCGGGAACCCGCCCTTGCCGGGGACCGCTCCGACGCCTGACCTCTTCTCCGGTCGCTGGGAACACGACCCCACGACCCAGGCCCCGTCGGCCACCACGAGGCGAAACCCTGCTCACTCCGGGTGATCACCACGCGTCTCGCGCTGACGGCCGAAGCGCTCTGCGGGCGTGCGCCTCAGTCGAACGCCGCACCACAGTGGATCAGCGGGGCACCGGCGGCCGCCGTGCCGGGCTCGGTCACCAGCGCGTACCCGGTGTTGAGCGCCCGGAAGTCAGGCAGGCCGCCACCGACATGTCGAAGTCGGCCAGCTTGCTGGTGCCGCCGGCGACTGAGATGAACGCCTGCTCGAATCCCCCGGCCCGGCCCGGCAGCGCGGTCAGCGTGGCCACCGGAAGACGGCCCTGCTCATCGACGCTCAGCCCGCCCTCGCGGTGCCCCGGCCAGCAGCTCCGCGCGTGGGTCGCGCCGCCGCGCCGACGCCTGGGCGGGTTGGCCTCGGTCCGCCGCTACCGCCGCCGTCTGCTGCCGCCCGGTGTAAGCCTCGACCACCGACACATCAGCGATTCCGAGCTGGCCCGCCAGGTAGTCCGCCACCTCGACCGGGACGTCCAGCGGATCGGATTCTCGTTCCGAGGCTGGTCGGACCCGATCCCCCGCCGGTGATCCCTCAGCGGCGCAGTAGCGCCCGCAGCTGGCCGGCTCGGTAGCGGGCGCCCCACACGCCGACGCGCAGCAGCGCCTCGCGGATGATGGTGCCGCTCATCTTGGACTGGCCGATCTCGCGTTCGGTGAAGGTGATCGGCACCTCGGCCACGTCGAAGCCGGCACGGACCGTGCGCCAGGCGAGGTCGATCTGGAAGCAGTAGCCGCGGGAGGCGATCTCCTCCAGCGGCAGCTGCTCCAGCACCTCGCGGCGGTAGGCGCGGAACCCGGCGGTGACGTCCTTGATCCGCACCCCGAGTGCGAGCCGCGCGTAGAGGTTGGCGCCGCGGGAGAGCAGTTCCCGGTGGCGGGGCCAGTTCACCAGGCTGCCGCCCGGCACGTACCGCGAGCCGAGCACCAGGTCGGTGTCGCCGAGTGCTTCGAGCATGCGGGGCAGGTCCTCGGGGGCGTGCGAGCCGTCGGCGTCCATCTCGACGATCGTGCGGTAGTCGCGCGCCAGGCCCCAGTGGAAACCGGCGACGTAGGCGGCGCCGAGGCCGGCCTTCGCACTGCGGTTGAGCACGTGGACGCGGTCGTCGCCGGCGGCGATCTTGTCCGCCAGCTCGCCGGTGCCGTCCGGACTGCCGTCGTCGACCACGAGGGCGTGCACCGCGGGCAGGGCCCGCTGCAGCCGGTCCAGGATGAGCGGCAGGTTGTCCCGTTCGTTGTAGGTCGGGATCACCACCAGCACCGGATCGATCGGTCGGGCCACCCGTGGCGCGTGCGCCATCCCCTTGTTCCTCCCCCGCGGAGCGATCACTCCGCCCTGGTCGCCGTCGTGCTTGTCGCCCAGGTGCGGGCACGCAGCACGAGCCCGGTCAGGATCGCGGCGACCGCCACGCCGACCAGCCCGTACTCCGTCCACGCCCCCAGTCGATCCGACAGCGTAGCCTGCGTGCGCAGCGGCACGGTGCCGACCAGGGATGCCGGGGTGAACTGGCCGGTGGACTGCGTCACCGTGCCGTCCGGCTCGACCAGCGCGCTGACCCCGGTGGTCGAGGACACCACCACCGCCCGGCCGTGCTCGACGGCACGCAGCCGGGCCATGGCCAGCTGCTGGTAGGACATCTCGCTGCGCCCGAACCAGCCGTTGTTGGTGGGCAGCACGATCAGCTGGGCGCCGTCGCGCACCGCGTCACGGGGAACGTAGTCGTAGGCGATCTCGTAGCAGATCGGCACGGCCACGCGGGTGCCGGCGACGTCGAGCACCGCGGGTGCGGTGCCGGCCCCCATGTCGCCGGTGTCGTCGACGAACGGGGTGAACCAGCGGGCGATCGCGCGGGCCGGGACGAACTCGGCGAAGGGCACGAGTTCTTGTTTGCTGTAGCTCGCGCCGCGGCCGGTCACCGGGTTCCACACGAACTCGGTGTTCTGCGTGGGCTGCCCGGGTGCCCGGTACCGGGCACCGATGAGGGTGGGCACGCCGAGGTCGCGCACCGCCTGGTCCACGGCGGGATCGGCTCCGGTGAGGTCGGTGGCGGTTTCCGGCCAGACGACCAGGTCCGGGCCGGGCACGGCGCCGGTGCGGATCTGCCCGGCCAGCACTTCGCTCTGCGTCAAGTGGTTCGCGCGCAGCGTGGGAGCTTCGTTCATCAGGTCGAGGCCGACGTCGGGCGCGTTGCCCTGCACGATCGCGACGGTGCGGGTGCCGGCCTGTGCCCCGGTGCCGATCGTGGGCCACAGCGCCAGTCCGGCGACGACCGGCACGACGGTAGCGACCACGGGCAGCCGCAGCCCCCGCCAGTCGCGGCGGGCGGCGCCGGCGAGCAGCGCGGCCAGGCCGAACCCGGTGACGACCACGGCGAACCCGACCAAGGGCGCGCCGCCGATCGAGGCGAGCGGGGTGAACGCTCCCCCGGGCTGGCTGAACGCGACCCGCCCCCAGGGGAACCCGCCGAGGGGCCACCAGGTGCGCGGTGTTTCGCTGGCGATCACGACCGCCGCCATCCACACCGGGCCGCCGGGCAGCCGCGCGACGACGGTGCAGCAGGCGGCGGCGAGCCCGAGGTAGGCGGCCAGCGCGCCGGACAGCGCACCCCAGGGCGCGGGGCCGAACCCGCGGCCGAGGAAGTCCTGCAGCCACAGCAGCAGCGGCAGGTACACGCCGAGCCCGAACACGAAGCCGTAGCCCAGGCCACCCCAGAACCGGCGCCCGCGCAGCACGAAGCCGAGCCCGGCGAACCCGAGCGGCGCGAGCCACCACAGGTCACGGGGCGCGAAGCTGAGGTAGAACACGAACCCCGACGCCGCCGCGAGCGCGAGCCGCAGCAGCCAGGAGCGCCAGTTCCGCTTCGTCCGGGCGGGGGGCGCCGCGGGGGCGGCGGACTCGGCCACTGGTGCTGCCATGCGAGCAACCTTAGGCCGCGGAGGTGAACGCGTCGTAGAGCACCTGACCCGCGCGGACGGTCCGCAGGCAGGTGGGCAGTGGCGCGCCGGGGTCGAGCGGCGGCAGCGCCGGCACCCGGGAGCGCGGGTCGGTGGACCAGCGCTGGACGCGCGAGTCGGACGCGGCGACGACGAGGTCGGCGGCGTCCCAGATGGCGTAGTGGGCGGGAGCGCCGGGGACCAGGCTGCCGGTCCGGCCGTCGTGGACACCGGCGGCGCGGTGCCCGCCGCGGGTGTGGGCGGTGAACGCGGCACGCGCGGACAGGCCGGAGCCGGGAGTGCGGTGGTGGACGGCGGCGCGCACGGCTTCCCACGGCTGCAACGGGGTGACCGGGCAGTCGGAGCCGAAGGCGAGCAGGACCCCTTCGGCGGCGAGCATCGCGAACGGGTTCATCCGCGCGGCCCGCTCGGCGCCCAGCCGCTGGGCGTACATGCCCTCGGTCCCGCCCCACAGGGCGTCGAACCGGGGCTGCACCGACCCGGTGACGCCCCAGCCGGCCAGTGCCCTGGCCTGATCGGCGTCGATCATCTCGAGGTGTTCGAGGCGGTGGTGGCCGCCGGCGAGGGCGCGTTGCCCGACGGTCTTCTCGGCGAGCTGGAAACCGCGGACGACCTCGGCGACGCCGGCGTCGCCGATGACGTGGAAACCGGCCTGGAGCCCGGCTTCGGTGCAGGTGACCAGGTGCGCGGCGATGGCGTCCGCGTCGAGGTAGCGGGCGCCGGCCGAGCCGGGCTCGTCGAGGTAGGGCTCCGCCAGCGCGGCGGTGCGGGAGCCGAGGGCGCCGTCGACGAACAGGTCACCGGCCAGGCCGCGCAGACCGAGGCGGCGGGCGACGTCGACGGCTCCGGGCTCGCCCCAGTAGCCGACGACCTCGGGGTGACCGGGTTCGGCGGCCAGGGCGAGCAGGTCGGCGAGGTCCTCCTCGCCGGAGATGTCGGGGCCGGCGCACTCGTGGACGCTGACGATGCCGCGTGCGGCGGCCAGCCGGAGGAACGCCTGCTGGGCGCGGCGGCGCTGCTCGCGGGTGAGCGCGGCCCGGACGGCGGCGCGGACGTGGTGGTGGGCGTCGCGGGTCAGCGGCCCGTCTGCGGACCATCCGGCGGCGTCGCGGGCGGTTGGCGCGAGGTCCACCAGGGCGGTGGACACCAGTGCGGAGTGGACGTCGACGCGGCTGAGGTAGACGGGCACGCCGCCGGCGGCCTCGTCGATCTCGGCGCGGCTGGGCAGCCGTTGCGCGGTCCAGGTGGTCTCGTCCCAGCCGTGGGCGATGAGGACCTCGCCGGGGCGGGCGGCGGCCCGGACCGCGGCCAGCAGCCCGGCGGCGTCGGTGACCCCGCCGAGGTCGACCCCGGCCAGGTGCAGGCCGGTGGCGGTGGCGTGCACGTGGGCGTCGACGAAACCGGGGGCGACGAAGGCGCCGTCGAGGTCGTGGATCTCGGCATCCGGGTGCAGCGCGCGGCCGGGGCCGTCCTGGCCGACCCAGACGATCGTGCCGCCGGTGACGGCCATCGCGGTCGCGTCGGGGTTGCTGGGCGAGTGGATTCGCCCGCCCAGCAGGAGCGTGGTGCTGTCGTCGGTCACGTGTCGAGTGTGCACGATGGGGTCGCGACGAAAGCTTTTCCGTCGTATTGTCGTTTTCACCGTAGATTTTGACGCCTGATGGCCGACGAGGAGCAGAGATGACTGCGATCCAGGAAGTCTCCCCCGCCGAGAGCACCGACAGCGCCACCGATGCCACCGATGCCACCGGACAGCCCTACGCCTACCGCCGCACGGAGCTGGTCGAACCGGACTGGCGCCGCTTCCCCGGCTGGCGGGAGGTGACCGAGGCGCAGTGGCGGGACGCGCAGTGGCAGCGGGTGCACTGCGTACGCAACATCAAGCAGCTGCGCGCGGTGCTCGGCGACCTCGTCGGCGAGCGCTTCTACGACGACCTGGCCGCCGACCAGCGCGAGCTGGCAACGATGTCGATGCTGGTGCCGCCGCAGATGCTCAACACCATGTCGGTGGACTCGACCGACGCCTTCTACGCCGACCCGGTCCGCCGCTACATGCTGCCGGTGCGCAGCGACCGCGACCGGGACTGGCCCAGTCACCCGCACTCGGCGCGCGACTCGCTGCACGAGGCGGAGATGTGGGTGGTGGAGGGCCTGACCCACCGCTACCCCACCAAGGTGCTGGCCGAACTGCTGTCGACGTGCCCGCAGTACTGCGGGCACTGCACCCGGATGGACCTGGTGGGCAACTCGACCGACCAGGTGGTCAAGCACAAGCTGGACCTCAAGCCGGCAGACCGCCAGGACGCGATGATCGACTACCTGCGCCGCACGCCCGGGGTGCGGGACGTGGTGGTGTCCGGCGGTGACGTGGCGAACGTGCCGTGGCACCAGCTGGAGTCGTTCCTGATGCGGCTGCTGGACATCGAGACCGTGCGCGACGTCCGGCTGGCCACCAAAGCGCTGGCCGGGCTGCCGCAGCACTGGTTGCAGCCCCGGATCGTGGAGGGGCTGGAGCGGGTGGCCGGCACGGCGCGGCGACGCGGCGTGAATCTGGCGATCCACACGCACGTCAACCACGTCCAGTCGGTGACGCCGCTGGTCGCCGAGGCGGCGCGGACCGCGCTGGAGGTCGGCGTGCGGGACGTGCGCAACCAGGGTGTGCTGATGCGCGGGGTGAACGCCACCCCGGCGGCACTGCTGGACCTGTGCTTCGCGTTGCAGGGCGAGGCGAACATCCTGCCGTACTACTTCTACCTGTGCGACATGATCCCCAACGCCGAGCACTGGCGGCTGGCGGTGTGGGAGGCGCAGGAGCTGCAGCACGCCATCATGGGATACCTCCCGGGTTACGCCACCCCGCGCATCGTGTGCGACGTGCCGTACGTCGGCAAGCGCTGGGTGCACCAGCTCGCCGAGTACGACCGGGAGCGCGGCATCTCCTACTGGACCAAGAACTACCGTACCGGGATCGAGCACTCCGATCCGGAGGCGTTGCGCCGCCACTACCCCTACTACGACCCGATCCGCACGCTTCCCGCGGACGGGCGGGCGTGGTGGGCGCAGCAGGCGAGCTGACCCCCACGCCCGACGATCCGGCCCCGGCGCTCTTCCGACAGCGCGCCGGGGCCGGATCGCGTCGAGCGTCACACACCCCGAGATGTATGCGCTTGCATCAACTTGCCGAACGTGTATAGTTGGTTTTGTCAAACCAACCTTTCGGGACGGGGTGTGCAGATGGACCAGGTACCGGCCGGTGCGAACGGCCTGTCCCGTCCCCAGCATGAGGCCGTCGACGGAGTGGCGGCCGCCCTGGCCACGGTGGGCAACTGGATGTTCGCCCCGGCCACGCGGCGCAAGATCATGGCCGCGTCCGGGCTGGACCTGTCACTGGGCGACTACACCCTGCTGGCCCAGGTGTCGCTGCACGCGCCGGTGCGGCTGTCGGTCCTGGCGGAGCTGATGGAGGTGGACAAGTCCACCCTGTCCCCGCCGGCCAAACGCCTGGAGTCGCGCGGATTCATCGAGCGCCGTCCCGATCCGGCCGACGCGCGCGCCCAGCTGGTGAGCGTCACCCGGGCCGGGAAACTCGCCATCGGCAAGCTCTGGAAGGCGCGTGCCACCGCGGTTGCCGCCCTGCTCGCGGACTGGGACACGGCCGATGTCGAACAACTGGCCGTGAGCCTCGGCGCGCTCAGCGAAGCGATCAAGAGAGGGCGCTGAGCCCCACCCGGCTGCCACACACCCCGCACAAGCTTTCGCACATCAAGGAAGTGAGTCACATGCGTGCCGTTCTGCTGCACGAATTCGGGCCGCCGGCCCAGCTGCGCATCGCGGACGTGCCCACGCCGGAACCGGCGGCGGGCGAGGTCGCGGTGCAGGTCGCCGCGGCCGGAATCCAGTTCCTGGAGACGCAGGTCCGTGCCGGGACCATGCGCGGCGTGCTCGGTGGCGCGCCGCTGCCGGTGATCCTCGGCAAGGAGATCGCCGGCGTGGTCACCGAGGTCGGTCCCGGTGGCGACCCCGGCCTGATCGGCACCCGGGTCCTGGCCAGCACCACGGGCCTGGGCGGGTACGCCGAGACCGCCGTCGTCCCGGCCGACAGCCTCGTTCCGGTGCACGACGGGGTGGAGCTGCCCGAAGCCGTCGCCCTCTACCGGTACGGCGTCACCGCCCAGGGCCTGGTCAGGGCGGCCCGCGTCACCTCCGGTGACCGGGTCCTGGTGCTGGCGGCCGCCGGTGCGGTCGGCACCATCCTGGTGCAGCTGCTCAAACGGGCCGGGGCCACCGTCGTCGCGGCCGCCCGCGGGGAGCGCAAGCTCGCGTTGCTCGGCGAGCTGCAGGCCGACCACGTGGTGGACTACTCACTCCCCCACTGGACGGCCCGCGTCCGGGACGCCCTCGGCGGGCCCGTGGACGTCGTGTACGACCACGTCGGCGGAGCGCTCGGGCGCGCGGCGTTCGAGCTGCTCACCCCGGGCGTGGGGCGTCAGATCACGTTCGGCTTCTCCAGCGGCACGCCGCTGGAGGTGCGGCCCATGGAACTGCTCGGCCGCAGCCTGACCCTGACCGGGTTCAGCGCCGGTTCCCTCTGGAGCCGGCCCGAACTGGCCCGCGACCTGGCGACCGAGGTCCTGGAACTCGCTGCGGCCGGCCAGATCCGGCCGGTCGTCGGCCAGCGTTTCCCGCTCGAGCGGGCAGCCGACGCACACGCCGCGATCGAGGCGCGCGACACCGTCGGCAAGACCCTCCTCATCCCCTGACCGGCCAGAAACGCCCGCGGACCCGCGGGTGCACGTCAACATTCAGCACGAAGGAGTTCACACCTCATGTCCGCTTCCCCCAAGATCTTCGTGGCCGGTGCCACCGGACTGCTCGGCGGCCAGATCGTCCAGGCCCTGCTCGACCAGGGTGCTTCCGTCCGGGCGCTGGTCCGGCCGGGGACCAGTGACGAGAAGAAGCGTTCCCTGACCGCCGGCTCCGGCGACGTGGAGCTGGTCGAGGGTGACATCACCGCTCCGGTCGAGCGCCTGGCCGAAGCGATCGGCGACGCCACCACCGTGGTCTCGGCCGTGCAGGGCGGCCCCGACGTCGTCGTGGACGGGCAGGCCAACCTCCTGCGCGCCGCGGAGAAGGCCGGCGCCCGGCGGTTCATCCCGTCCGACTTCGCCATCGACATCAACAAGCTCGACGACGGCGACAACTTCATGATCGACTGGCGTCGGAAGGCCGCCGCCGAGCGCACCGGCACCGACATCGAGGTGGTGTCCGTGCTCAACGGGGCCTTCTACGAGGTGATGGTCGGCTTCATGGGGATCGTCGACTGGGAGCAGGGCACCCTGTCCCACTGGGGCGACCCCGACCAGCCGCTCGACCTGACCTCGGTGGCCGACACCGCGGCCTACACCGCCGCCGTCGCCCTCGACCCGTCGGCCACCGGCACCCTGCGCTTCGCCGGTGACGTCGTCTCGATGCGCGAGTTCCACGAGGCGGTCCAGCGCGGCTCCGGCCGCACCCTGCAACTGCGTCACCTCGGCAGCGCCGACGACCTGCGTGCGGAGATCACCCGGCAGGCGGCGGTCGCCGAGAACCCGTTCGACTACGTGGCGCTCCAGTACCAGTGGTGCATGGTCAGTGGCAAGGGCAAGTTCGACCAGCTGGACAACGACCGGTACCCGCACGTCAAGCCCCAGTCGGTGGCCGACTTCGTCGCCGCCAACCCGCCGGCGAACTGACGGGGAAGTCCGGTGAGCCGCGCACCGGCTCACCGGACCACCCGCCCGGGTCCTCAGACGTGCCGCAACACCTCGTTGAGCAGGTTTCCGCCGCGATCGAGGCAGTCGTCGCAGATGACGGCGCCGGTCTGGCGGCAGCTCATCCGCCGCAACGACCGGGTGAACCCGAAAAATCCGCGGCGGTCGCTGCGGTCGCAGAACTCGCACGGCTGCCCGCCGCCGCGGACGCGTTCCAGTTCGGTGCCACCGCGGCTGACGCGGGGATGCCCGTCGCGGACCAGGCCGAGCCCGGCCTCCACGCAGCGCGCGCAGATGGGACCGGCCGGGCCGGGAACCCGCCGCTCACCGGCCGTGGGCGGGGTGTCGCAGAACCTGCACCGCATCACCCGGTTTTCCCCACCCGGTCGCGCCGGAAACCCGCGCGACCGCGGTGGACCGCGCGTAGCGTGGAACCGGGAGCCAGCTCACCAACGGAGGTGAACAGATGCGCAGGAAGCGCCGCGCCCAGTGGGTGCGGATCGAACCGTGGCACATCCCGGTCCGGCTGGTCACCGGTGCCTTCATCCTGAACTCCGGCCTGACCAAGCAGACCGCGGACGAGACCGGCGCCACCCAGTTGCACGGCTTCGCCGCCGGCGCCTACCCGCCGGTGAAACAGATCCCGCCACAGCGGTTCGTGCAGATGCTCTCCGCCGGGGAGATCACGCTGGGCGCTGCGCTGTTGATCCCCGCCGTGCCGCCGCTGGTTGCCGGGGCGGGACTCGCCGCGTTCTCCGCCGGACTGCTCGGCCTCTACGCCCGCACGCCCGGCATGCGCAAGGAGCGGTCGGTGCGCCCCACCGAGCAGGGCACCGGGCTGGCCAAGGACGTGTGGATGTTCGGCATCGGCACGGCCCTGGTGCTCGACCACTTCCTGGGTGCGCACCGCCGCTAGACGGGCTGTCCGGCGAGGGCGCGCAGTGCGTCGTCGAGGTCCCCGGCCGACTCCAGGTGCCGCGCCGCGGCCTCCGTCATCGTCTTGGCCAGCCCCGGGGTGTCGATCAGCTGCCGGACGGCCGCGGTGAGCTCACCGTCGGCCTCGCACACCATCGCCAGCCCGGCTTCGGCCATCAGCCGGGCGTTGGCGCGGCCGTGCGCGGCGATCGGGCGGTGCATCAGCACCGGACGGGCACACGCGAGAGCCTCCAGGCCGGTCGCGCCGCCGGCGTTGGTGACCACCACGTCCGCGGCGACGGTGAACCCGGCCATGTCGTCGGTCCAGCCCAGCACCCGCAGACGCGGATCGCTCAGCCGCCGCAGCACACGCGCCAGGCGCTCGTTGCGACCGCACACCACCACCGGCACCACCGACGAGTGGGCGGCCAGCAGCTCCCGCGCCGCGGCCTCCACCTGCCCGAACCCGAGCGAGCCGCACGACACCAGCGCCACGAACGCCTCCGCCGGAAGGCCGAGCCTACGGCGGGCGCCCTCCCGGTCGCCGGGGCGGAACACCTCCCGCACCGGCGGCGCGGACACCGCCACCGGCGCGTCCGGCACGCACCGCACAGCGGGCGGGATCGCCACCGGGTGCATCACCAGGTTGCGGTCGATGCGCCCGTACACCCAGAACGGGTGCGGTGCGAAATCGGAGATCCAGGCGCCCACCGGGGCCGGCAGCCGGCCGCGCCGGCGCAACCACTCCAGCCCCGCCGTCCCCAGCGGGTAGGTGGACAGCACCAGATCCGGCTGCCCGAGAACCCGTGCGAGCCGCCGCCCGCACCACGCGCCGGTGAAGCGCTTGGAGGCGGCGGCGAACCACCGCCACCGCCACAGCGCCCAGTAGAAGAACTCGTACAGCCACGGGGTGCGCCGCACGTTGGTGACGTAGATCTGCCGGAACAGCGGTCCCACGCCCGGGCCCATCACGTCCAGCGCGTCGAGCCAGCGGATCTCCGCGTCCGGCCACAACCGGTGCACGGCCTCGGCGAGGGCACGGCCGGTGGCGTTGTGGCCTTCACCCATCGTCGCGGACAGCACCAGGACCTGCTTCACCGGGACTCCTCGGGGGTCAGGCGCGCCGCACGGGCGGACAGCACCACGATGCCGGCGACGACGACCAGACCGGCCAGGCCGGCGCCGGCGAGCGCGCCCGGGTCGTGGTTGACGGTCTCCCCCAGCCACCACACGCCGATCGCGACACCGACGAGCGGGTCGAGGGCGGTGATCACGGCCAGCGCCGGCGTGAGGAACTCGCCGCGCTGGAAGGCGTTCTGGCTCAACAGGAATCCGAGCGGGCCGACGATGCAGACGACGTAGAGCACGGGATGGGTGAACGGCTCGAGAAGGCTGTCGCGTGCCTGCCCGGCGACGACCTTCATCAACCCCGCCGTCACGCCGTACAGCACGCCGGTGGCGACGGCGAGCCCGAGGACGCGCGACGCGCGGTGCCCCAGCACGGACACGGCGAGCCCGACCACGGTGAGCCCGCCGAGGGTCAGTGCGAGCACCACCGGCGCCGGCCCGGACACCGCGGGTGTGCCGTCCTCGCCGGGCTGCGTCAGCACCAGCACCGCGGCCAGCCCGGCCACGCACATCAGTGAACCGGCGCCGAGCACCGCGTCCGGGCGGCGGCGGTCCAGCCGGTCGGCGAACAACCCGGCGAAGACCAGGGAGGTGACCAGCAGTGGCTGCACCACCAGCAGCGGCGCGAACGCCAGCGCCACCAGCTGCAGCGCCAGCCCGGCCACCGTGGCGACGATCCCGGCGAGCCACAGCGGGCGGTGCGCCAGGTGGGTCAGCAGCGACGGGTCGAGCGTGCGGGCGACCTCCACCTGTTTCGTGGCGCGCGCCTGTGCGGCGCTGGCCAAGCCCATCAGGGCCGCGCCGACCACGGCGGCCGGCACGGCCACCTCCAGCGCGCTCGGTCCGGTCGGCACCTCACCCCCTCGGTTCTCCTCCGACGGTAGCCCGCAGCGACGATCACCGCAGCGGGTTTCACCTGGGCTTTGACCGCGCTTCTCTAGACTGCCACCGGTGCGGCGGTTTCGGTGGTGGATCGGTGGGGGCGTTTCGCTCCTCGTCCTGGTGCTGGTGGCGATCTTCGTGTTCACCGGGCCCGGCACACCACCTGGTCCGCTGCGCCGCCCCGGCCCGCCCGGCACCGGTCCGCTGACGATCGTGTCGATGGGCGACAGCACCCTGTCCGGGGAGGGCGCCGGGGATTACACGGCGGACACCAACGGTGCCGGGGGCGACTGGTGTCACCGCTCCCCGCACGCCACCGTGACCAGGGTCGACGTGCCGGGCATCGTGGAGAAGGTCAACCTCGCCTGCTCGGGCGCACCATCGGCGCAGGTCGGGCTGGGCGAGGTGCGGCAGTGGACCGAGCCGTCGCAGGCCGCGCGGCTGGCGGAGCTGGTGAAGACCCACCGGGTCGCCGCGGTCGTGGTAGCCGTGGGCGCCAACGACGACCCGCACTTCTCGCAGCTGATCTCGCAGTGCTTCCAGGCGTGGTTCGTCGCCGGCAGCCCGCCCTGCCGCACCGCGATCGGCCCGGGCTGGCAGCAGCGCATCGACGCGATGGTACCGAAGGTGGTCTCGGCCCTGGGCGACATCAAGGCGGTGCTCGCCCGCGCCGGGTACCAGCCGGAGGACTACCAGCTGGTGCTCCAGTCCTACGCGGCGCCGATCGGGCCGGGGATCCCGGCGAATCTGCAGAACCTCAACGGCTGCCCGTTCCGCACCGAGGACCTGCACTGGGTGGTCGAGGAGGGGGTGCCGGTGCTCTCGCGCGGGCTCGCGGCGGCCGCCGCGCAGGCCGGCGCGCGGTTCCTGGACCTGTCCCGGGCGGGACTGGGGCACGAGGCGTGCAGCGGCGGCCCCGATGCCTCGACGGAATGGTTCAGCCGCCTGACGCTGCAACTGAACGACCTCGCCGACGCCGACCGGGCCAGTCATGCCATTCAGGAATCGTTCCATCCCAACGCGAACGGGCACGCCGAGTTCGGCCGCTGCCTGAGCGAATTCCTGGTGACCGACGGCCCCCGGGCCGCCTGCCTCGCCGGGCAGGACGGGCACCTCCACCCGGCGGCACCGGTCACCGCGGGCTGACGGCCACCCGGGGTCAGTCCGCAGATCCCCGCTCGAGCACGTCCACGAGAGCCGAGGCGACCAGGGCGACCGACCGATCGCCGTCGCCGGCCAGACGGCGCAGCGCGCCCTGGGCGATGGTCCGCGGCATCTCCGCCAGTGCCTGGGCCACGCGTATCCGCACGGCGGCGTCCGTGGGATGCGCGTCCAGCTCGCCGGTCAGCGCGGTCATGATCCGGTCCGCGCACCCGGAATCCCTGGCCAGCGCGCCCAGGACCTCGGACGCCTCGACGTCGCTCGTGCCCGCGACCACCATGCCGACGAGCGCCGGCACGGCCGCGGTCACGCCCCGCGCCCCCAAGGCGAGAGCGGCGTACTTGCGCACCGTCACATCCGGATCCGCGAGCGCGTCCGTGAGCACCGCGGCACCCTCCTCACCGGGCGTCTCCGCGATCGCCAGGACCGCGCGGCGACGGACCTCGACGTCCGCCGCACGCGCACCGGCGGCCAGGCGCGCGACGACGTCGCCGCCCGCCCGCGCCAGGGCCCAGCGCAGGGCGCCGGCGACGTTCAGATCGGATTCGGCGAGGACCGCCTCGGCCAGCACCTCGGCGGGAACCGGCATGTCCTCGGCCGGCGCCAGGACGGTCTGCTGACGTCGCGCGCCACTGGCCGAGGTGAGCCCATGCAGCAGCTCGACGATACGCAGGACCTCCGGCCAGCTCGCAGGCGCCGAGGCGTCGACCGCGCGGAGCCGTTCGAGGAGCTCCTGCTCCCGCTCCAGCCGCTCTTCGGTCCGCCGGATCAGGTCGGCGACCAGTGCGGACGGCGCGAAGGCCGGATCATCCAGCACACGCCCGATCTCCCGCAGGGACAACCCCAGCGACCGGAGGCTCTCCACGTGGAAGATCCGCCGGATGTCCGCGGCGGAGTACTCGCGGTAGCCGCCCACGGTGCGACCGGTGGGGCGCACCAGCCCGAGAGTGTCGTAATGCCGCAGCATCCGCGTGCTCACCCCCGAGCGGCGCGCCACCTCGCCGATCAGCACGCTGCTTCCCCGGCCCGTTCCGGTCCGAGCGCGACGACCCGTTTCGCCTCCTCCAGAGCCGGCTCGAAACCGGCGTCCGGGTCCCGCAGGAGCCGCTCTGTCGCGTGGGCGTGCACACGCACCGTCTCATCGGCACTCGCCCGTGCCGCCCGCAGCACCGGCTCGATCACGTCCCCGAGCGCGACGAGCGCGCGGCTCAGGCTCGCCTGCACGGTCCGGTCACCGCGACCGAGCTGGGCCGCCAGATCCGCGGCGAGCCCGCTTTCCTGCCCCGCGGGCACGAGGACGACGGCAGCGCGCCACGCGCTGCGCGCCACCTCGTCGTCGGCGTCACCCAGCAACGCGCGGGTCAGCGCCGGCCACGCGCTCTGGTCCCCGATCTTGGACAGGGTGTGCAACGCCTGACTCCGCGCCTGCGCGCGCTGCGACCCGAGCTCGGCCAGCAGCCCCGGGACCGTGATCTCCCGTGGGTGCCGGGTGAGCGCCCAGGTGAGCATGTCGCGGACGAACAAGTCCGGCTCGACCGCGCAGCGCGCCACGAGCGGCTCGACGAGAGCGGCGTCCGGATGCGTGCCCGCCGCCAGTGCGGCCTGCAGCCGCGTCGAGGAGTCCGCGGCGGCCAGCGCGTCGAGCAGGCCCGGGATCGGTGGGTTCCTGGATGCCGCGTTCATGACGATCACCTCCACCACCCAGTGCACTCCTTGTCACGGTGTCAAGGTCAAGGGCGCGGGGGCTTCGTTCACAGATCGAGCGCGGCGCGGAGCGCGATGTCCACCTGTTCCTGCGTCTGCTGGTCGATCTCGGCGATGCGTTCGACGAGCCAGCCGCGGTAGAGGCGGGTCAGGAACAGCGTGGAGATCCAGAACCGGCTGTCCAGGGCGACGCCGAGGATGTCCTGCGGATCGTCCTCGAGCAGCTCGGTGCCGATGAGCCAGGGGCGTTCCGATTCGTTCACCCCGTCGGAGGACAGCAGCAGCACGGTCCGTTCCCGCGCGGGCTGGGTGGGCGGCTTGTACGCCCAGATCTCGCCCTTACGCACCCAGGTCCCGTTCCGCCGCGGTCAGCTCCGCCTCGTCCGCCGCCGCGAGTGCCTCCGCGTCGTGCGGCCGCGCGCGGTAGCCGGTGCGGACCGCCTCCCGCCGTGCGGCGCGGGACAACCACGCCGACAGCGAGATGCCGTGCGCCTTGGCCGCGCGCTCGGCATATTCGATGGCCGCCGTGTCCAGCGAGAGCGTCACCTTACGTGTTGCCATACCTTTTATCGTACTCCTCGCCCGGCCGTTGTCACACCGTCGGCGGACGGCCTTCGAACGGGGTCGACAGCACCACCGTCGTGCGCGTCGACACCTTCGCCGCCTCCCGGATCCGGCGCAGCAGGTCCTCCAGGTCCCGCGGCGAGGCGACCCGCACCAGCAGGATGTAGGACTCGTCGCCGGCCACCGAGTAGCACGACTCGATCTCCCGGATGTGCTCGATCCGCTGCGGGTAGTCGTCCGGCGCCGCGGGATCGTTGGGCGTCAACGAGATCAGCGCGGTCAGCGGCAGGCCGATCTGCTCGCTGTCCAGCCGCGCCACGTACCCCTGGATCACGCCGCGCTGCTCCAGCCGCCGCACACGCTGGTGCACCGCCGACACCGACAACCCCACCCGCTCGGCCAGGTCGGTGAAGGAACAGCGGCCGTCGACCGCCAGCTCCCGCGCGATCGCCTGGTCCAGCTGCTCCAGCGGGCCGCTCACGAGTCGAGCACGACGAGCTCGTGCGGGCGCTGGTTGAGTGCGTCGACCCCGTCCGCGGTGACCACCACGATGTCCTCGATCCGCGCACCCCACCGTCCCGGCTGGTAGATGCCCGGCTCGACGCTGAACGCCATGCCCGGCTCCAGCACCAGATCGTTGCCCTCGACGATGTAGGGCTCCTCGTGCACGTCCAGGCCGATGCCGTGCCCGGTGCGGTGGATGAAGAACTCCCCGTACCCGGCGTCGGCGATGATCTCCCGCGCGGCCGCGTCGATCGACTGGGCGGTGACCCCGGGCCGCACGGCCTCGACCGCGGCCCGCTGGGCGCGCTCGAGCACCGCGTACGTCCGCGCCACGTCGGCGTCCCGCGGCTCGCCGACCGCGTAGGTGCGGGTGGAGTCGGAGTTGTAGCCCTCCGGGAGCGGGCCGCCGATGTCCACCACGACCACGTCGCCGCGCTCGATGACCCGGTCGGACACGTCGTGGTGGGGGCTGGCGCCGTTCGGGCCGGAGCCGACGATGACGAAGTCGGCGTGCAGATGCCCCTCGGCCACGATGGCGTCGGCGATGTCGGCGCCCACCTCCGCCTCGGTGCGGCCGGCGCGAAGCCACTCCCCGACCCGCGCGTGCACCCGGTCGATCGCGGCACCGGCGCGGCGCAGCGCGTCGATCTCGGCGGTGTCCTTGCGCATCCGCAGTTCGCGGAGCACCGGCCCGGCCAGGGTCTGCTCGGCCGAGCCGAGCGCGGCGCGGAAGGCCAGCACGTGCAGCGCGATCAGCCCGTCGCTGACCGCCACCCGGCCCGGCTTGCCCAGCCGGTCGGCCACCATCCGGTACGGGTCCTCCCCGTCGACCCAGGTGACCACCTCGACACCGAGCGCGTCGGTGGGCACCGCCGTATAGCCGGGCGCCTCCAGTTTCGGCACCACGAGGGCCGGGGTGCCCTCGGCGGGCACCACGAGGGTCGTCAGCCGCTCGAAGGAACCACCGGCCGCACCGATCAGGTACCGCAAGTCCGAGCCCGGTGCGACGAGCAGGGCGTCGGTGCCGGCGGCCGCGGCGGCGGCGCGGGCGCGCTCCAGGCGGGCGCGCAGGGTGTCCGGGGCGAGGGCGGGGATCTCGGGTGAACGGGAGGACATGGCACGCAGCGTAGCTGGCCCGCGCCCGGAACGCGTCTGGCAGGCTGTGGTCCGTGACACTTGCCCTGCTGGACTCCGCGAGCCTGTACTTCCGCTCGTTCTACGCGCTTCCCGAGTCGATGACCGCACCGGACGGCACGCCGGTCAACGCGGTACGCGGGTTCACCGACACCCTGGCCCGCATCGTCACCGACCGGCGTCCCCGCCGGCTCGTCGCGTGCCTGGACGCGGACTGGCGCCCGAAGTTCCGCACCGATCTGCTGCCCAGCTACAAGGCGCACCGGGTGGCCGACGCCGGAGCGAACGCCGAGGAGGTCCCGGACACCCTCACCCCGCAGGTGCCGATCATCCTGGAGCTGCTGGAGGCGTTCGGGTTCGCCACCGCGGAGGCGCCGGGGTACGAGGCCGACGACGTGATCGGTGCGCTGACCGCGCGGGAGGAACACGACCCGGTCGAGGTGATCACCGGGGACCGGGACCTGTTCCAGCTGGTGCGCACCGAGCCGACGCCCGCCTCGGTGGTCTACGTGGGCAAGGGCTGGGCGAAGGCCGAGGTGCTGGGACCGGCCGAAATCGCCGGGCGCTACGACGTGCCGGTCGCCAACGCCGGCCCGGCCTACGCCGAGATGGCGGTGCTGCGCGGCGATCCGTCGGACGGGCTGCCCGGGGTGGCCGGGATCGGCGAGAAGACCGCGGCGAAGCTGATCACCCGGTTCGGGTCGCTGGAGGGCCTGCTCACCGCGGCCGCGCAGGGCGACAAGGACGTGCCGCCGAAGACCCGGGCCAGGCTCGCCGAGGCGCAGGAGTACCTGCGGGTCGCGCCGACCGTCGTGAAAGTGGCCGTCGACGCGCCGGTGTCGGTGTCCGGGCCGGACGAGGTGCCCGCCGCCCCGGCCGATCCCGATCGGGTCCTGCAGCTGGCCGAACGGTGGAACCTGGGCAGTTCGGCCACCCGGCTGGTCAAGGCGCTCACCGCCGCGGCCCGCTGATCACCCGCCGGAGGCAACGGCTGCGCGCTGCGTCTGGATGGCCTTGCGCAGCGCCGTCACCACCGGCTCCACCGGGCGGCTCAGGTCGGCCAGCCGCGCCCGGTACTGGCGCCGTTCGCTCCGGCTGAGCACCGTGCGCAGCTCGGCGGTGCCCGCCAGTGCGCACAACGCACCCAGCCGCGCGTCGATCCGGGACGCGGGTGCCCCGCCGCGGATGACCCGCCGGACCTCCGCCGCCAGCCGGTTGACCTCCTGTGGCCGGCGCAGCGTGATCCGGTGCGCGGGGAACAGCCCGAGCACGCGGTGCGGCTCCACCCTGATGACCCGGTTGCCGGCGAGCTGGTCGCGCACTGCGGGCACCATGCGGCCGGCGCGGCGGGACACCCAGCGCCGCCACGACCGCGGCGACGCGGCGGTGATCTCCGTCAGAACGAGGTCGAGCACCGGGTCCAGCCGGGCGGCGGGGATAGCCGGGGCCGCCTTGCCGTGGTCGTCGGTGAGATGCCCGGCCAGCACCAGGTCGGCCAGTGCCGCGGCCCGCAGGGCGTAGCCCAGTTCGGACCGCGACACCAGGCGGTTCTTGTCCTTGTCGTAGGCCAGCAGGAAGAGCTGCGCGGCCAGGGAGTCAGGTCGGTGCATCGTCGTCCTCTTTCCGGGGGCGTCCCCGCGGGCGCATCCGGCCCACCTCACGGGGCAGCCGGCCGGCGTCGGCGAGTGCCTTGCGCAGCAGGAACTCGATTTGCGCGTTGGTGCTGCGCAGCTCGTCCCCGGCCCAGCGCGCCAGCGCGTCGTGCACGGCCGGGTCGAGCCGCAGCAGGATCTTCTTCCGGTCGGCCGGCATCTACTGGTACAGCGTCCCGGTGTTGACCACCGGCTGCGCGTCGCGGTCACCGACGAGGACGACGAGGAGGTTGCTCACCATCGTCGCCTTGCGTTCCTCGTCCAGGTCGACGACCTCGTGCTCGGCCAGCCGGTCCAGTGCCATCTCCACCATCCCGACCGCGCCTTCCACGATGCGCTGGCGCGCGGCGACCACGGCCCCGGCCTGCTGGCGCCGCAGCATCGCCTGCGCGATCTCCGGGGCGTAGGCCAGGTGCGTGATCCGCGATTCGATGATCTTCACCCCGGCGGACGCGACACGGGCCGCGATCTCCGCGGACAGCTTCCCGGTGATCTCGTCCGCGTTGTCCCGCAACGACATCCGGTGGTCGTCCGGGGTGTCGTAGGGGTAGGCGTTGGCGATGTGCCGGACCGCGGTCTCGCTCTGGATGGCGACGAACTCCACGAAATCGTCCACTTCGAACACCGCCTGGGCGGTGTCGGCGACCTGCCACACGACCACGGCAGCGATCTCGATCGGGTTGCCGTCGGCCTCGTTGACCTTGGCGACACCCGTCTCGTGATTGCGGATGCGGGTGGAGATCTTGCGCCGCTGGGTGAACGGGTTGACCCACTGCAGCCCGGCGGTGCGCAGCGTGCCGACGTAACGGCCGAGCAACTGCACCACACGCGCCTCTCCCGGCGCCACCGGCGTCAGACCGCAGAGCAGGATCACACCGGCGACCCCGGCGACGACCCCGCCGATCGTCATGCCCACTGCCTTGCCGCTGGTGACGAGCAGGATCACGCCGGCAACCAGCAAGACCATCGCCAGCCCCAGCATCGCGAATCCGTTGAGCGCGTTCGCCGGGCGCTCGCGCGTGCTCGGCGCCGGCATGTCCACGACAGTTTCCACGTGGTTCCCCTCGATTCCCTTGTTCCGATGGCCTTAGTGTAGCATTGTGATATCACATTTTCTACGAGTGGAGGGGGCGAAGTGGCGGACAGGCAACTGGAGATCGACGGCTTGACCAAGCGGTACGGCGCGAGAACGGCGTTGTCAGACATGACCTTCGAGGTCCGCGCGGGCGAGCTGTTCGGGTTCGTGGGCAGCAACGGCGCGGGCAAGACCACGACGATGCGGATCGTGCTGGGGGTCCTCGCGGCCGATGCGGGTCAGGTGCGCTGGGACGGCGCGCCGGTGACGTTGCAGACGCGCAACCACATCGGGTACATGCCCGAGGAGCGCGGCCTCTACCCGAAGATGAAGGTCGGCGAGCAGCTGGTCTACCTGGCCCGGCTGCACGGCATGTCGGCCGCCGCGGCCCGCCGGTCGGTGGAGACGTGGACCGAGCGGCTCGGCGTGGCGGCCCGCCGCGACGACGAGGTGCAGAAGCTGAGCCTGGGCAACCAGCAACGCGTGCAGCTCGCCGCCGCACTGGTGCACGACCCGGCGATCCTGGTGCTCGACGAACCGTTCTCCGGGCTCGACCCGGTCGCGGTCGACGTGATGAGCCAGGTGCTGCGGGAGAAGGCCGCCGAGGGTGTGCCGGTGGTGTTCTCGAGTCACCAGCTGGACCTGGTCGAGCGGTTGTGCGACCGGATCGGCATCGTGCGCGACGGGCACATGGTCGCCTGCGGCGCGGTCGAGGAGCTGCAGGCGGGGTCCGCGGTGCGGCTGCTGGTCGATGCGCCGGCGGCGCCGGCGGGCTGGGCGGACGGGCTGGCCGGGGTGACCGTGGTGCGACAGGCCGGAAGCCGCACCGAACTGGAACTCGGCGAAGGCGCCGACGATCAAACCGTGCTCCGCGCGGCGCTGGCGACCGGGCCGGTGCACGAATTCGCGCGGCACCGCCCATCGCTGACCGAGTTGTTCCGGCACGTCGTGACTGAGGAGGTGGCGGCATGACCGCACCGGGCAGGGACCAGAGCAGCTGGGCCGGGGTTTCGCTGATCGCCTCGCGCGAGATCGGCATCCGGTTGCGGTCCAAGGCCTACCGGCTGAGCACGCTCGCACTGCTGATCGTGATCATCGGGTTCACCGTCGTGATGAAGCTGATCGGCGGGAACGGCGCCGACAGCACGATCGGGGTCACCGGCGCGACCTCGGCGCTGACCGCGCCCATGCAGGCCGCCGCTGCCGCGGTCGGCGAGACGGTCGAGATGAAGACCGTGCCCGACGAGGCCACCGGCGAGGCGCAGCTGCGCGACGGCGACCTGGACGTGCTGCTGGTCGGCGACGGCACCCGCGTGCAGGCCGTGGTGAAGAAGGACCTGGACGACAAGGCACGCACGGCGCTGGAGCTGCTCGCGAGCCGTCTCGCACTGGACCAGCAGATCGCCGGCCTGGGCGGGGACCCGGTGCAGGTCAACGCCGCGGTCGCGCACGCGGGCGTGGAGGTGCGGCCGCTGGAGCAGCCCTACCCCTACAACTCGCAGCAGCTGGTGCTGGGGATCGTCGCCGGCGTGCTGATCTACCTGTCGCTGATGCTCAACGGGCAGTCGGTGGCGCAGGGTGTGGTCGAGGAGAAGACCAGCCGGGTGGTCGAGCTGCTGCTGGCCACGGTGCGGCCGTGGCAGCTGATGACCGGCAAGGTGCTGGGCATCGGCGCGGTCGGGCTGATCCAGATGCTGGCGATCGGTGTGGTGGGCATCGTCGCGGGGCTCGCGACCGGGGTGCTGACGATCTCGGTGTCCGCTGCCGCGGGCACGGTAGTGTGGCTGATCGTGTGGTACCTGCTCGGGTTCCTGATGTACTCCATCGTGTTCGCCGGGCTCGGTGCCCTGGTGTCGCGGCAGGAGGACGTCGGCGGGGCGATCACCCCGGCGCTGTTCTTCGTCATCGCCGGATACGTCGTGGGAATCTCCGTGCTGCCGACCGACCCGGGCAGCAGGCTGGTGGCGATCCTGTCGGTGATCCCGGTGTTCGCGCCGACGCTGATGCCCATGCGGCTGGCGATGGGCGGGGTGGCGCCGTGGGAGGCGATTCTGTCCGTCGGGCTGGTGGTGGCGCTGATCCCGGCGCTGGTGTGGCTGTCGGCGCGGATCTACCGCAACGCCGTGCTGCGCACCGGGGCGAAGGTGCGCATCCGGGAAGCGCTGCGCGCGGCCTGAGGCCGCAAGAACGGAGAAGACCGGCGGGCCGGGGACGGCTAGGGTCGGAGCTCAGCCGGCCCCGCCTGGGGGCGGGGCCGGCTGTCCGGGCCCGGCGCGAAGCGGGCCAGGGTGCTTCGGAGCGCGTCGGCGAACGCTTCGGGCTGGAACGTGAAGCCGAGGTGGTTCCCCGGTACTACGGCGTCCCGGACAGCTCTCTGCGTGAGCTGGTCGCCTACTGGCGGGACGGCTACGACTGGCGCAAGGCCGAGGCCGCCATCCACGCCTACGAGCACCACCAGGTGACCGCCGACGGCGTCCCGATGCGCTTCATGCGTAAGCCGGGCGGCGGACCACGGCCCATCTCGTTGATCCTCACCCATGGCTGGCCGTGGACCTTCTGGCACTGGTTGATCGACCCGCCCGCCGACCCGGCCGCCTCCGGCGGTGACCCCGCGGACGCGTTCGACGTCATCGTGCCGTCCCTGCCCGGCTTCGGTTTCCCGGACGTCAACTTCTGGAAGGTCGCAGATCTCTGGCACACCCTGATGACCGAAACTCTGGGCTACCAGAAGTACGCCGCCGGGGGCTGCGACATAGTGGTTCGATCACGTCAACGTCACCGCGCACGACCACGGCGGCCACTTCATCCCGCGGGAGAACCCGGACGCCTGGGTGAACGACCTGCGCCGCACCTTCCACGGCCGCCGGCCCTGACACTCTGCAGACCTGGACGACGCGGGCCGTGGGTTCGACGACGTCCAGCCGTCCTGACCGCCGGGGGCGCGGAGGTGTCAGAATCCGGTGCCGCACCAGGGCGGAACCGCCGTGACGAACAGCGTGTCGGCGTGGGGCAGCGCAGCCGGGTCGGCCACGTCGATGCGCCCGATCGCGGCGAGCGTGCTGGGCCGGGCGTCGCCGAGGTAGAGCATCGCCAGGGTCTCCGGGGTCACCCGCAGGTCCGCCGCGGCCGTGGTGCTCCGCGTCCCCGTGGGCGAAAGGCGGTAGCGGCCGGTGTTGCCGGGCAGTTGCGGGTCGGTCACCTCGATCACGACCGGCTCCCCCGGTCCCCAGCTCCGGGCGGCGAGCGCGGCGGGCACGTCGACCAGCCGGAGCCACGTGTCGTCGTCCACACCGGTGACCGCGCAGGCGCGCGGGTCGGTGAGCATCGCACCGGCCGGCTCGTCCAACGGCCGCCCCGGCGCATGGACTTCGGAGACGAGGTCCACCCGCAGCAGGAACCGCCAGAGCCCGGCGGCCGCGGCGGTGTTCGTGGCGTGCAGGTCCTGCACGACGAGCGCGGCGCCGCGATTGGGGTGGTCGAACGTGCGCCGGGCCTCGGTGCGGTAGAGCACGAAACCGTCGTCGCCGCGCGGTCCGGTGTGGACGGCGACCTGGTGTTCGCCGATCAGTCGCTCGCGCGCGTGGGCCCACCACACCTCGGGCCGCTCGATCATGCCGGGCCGGGTCAAGCCCATTTCCGCGTACAGCCCGGGCAGCAGTTCGCGTGCCTCCGCCGTGGTGAGCAAGCGGACGGTCCCGCCGGCGGGCGCATCGTCGCGGAAGGCGGTCGGCGTGATGCGCACGGTCTTGCCGCGGGTGGCGGCGCCGTAACCGAAGCGGCCGTAGATGGTCGCCTCGCTGGCGTGCAGGGTGGCCAGCACGTCACCACGGCGGCCGCAGTCCGCCAGCTGGGCGGCCATCAACGCGGTCAGGACACCGCGTCGCGTGTGATCGGCCCGCACCGCGACCCCGTCCACAGCCGCGGCGGGAAGCGTTTTCCCGCCGGGCACGGCGAGACGGGCGGCGAAGGAGCCCGCGACACCCACCACCTGCTCACCGGTGAACGCGCCGAACCGGCGCTCGGCCGGGAAGGACGCTGCCCGGCGCCGCCACAACTCGTCGGTGACGGTGACGTGCAAGGCGCGGCCGAGCACCTCGAACGCCGCCCGTTCCTCCCCCGCCGCCAGGGCCCGGATCTCGTAGCCGGTCATGGCTTCGGCTGGGAGACCTCGTAGCCGCCGGCCGCGTCACGCACGGTGATCGTCACCTTCTCCTCCCTCCCGGCGATGTCCACAGTGCACTCGAACGTGCGGCCGGGGACGACGTCCTGGTCTGCCGGGCAGGACACGTCGCCGACTTCGGTGACGAGGTAGGACTCGGTGAGCACGCGCCGCACCCCGTCCTGCACATGGGCGGGGTCGAACACCCGCCGCACCGGGGTCAGCGGCGGCGGGGACGAGGTGACGACCACAGGGGCCGGGGTCGACGGTGCTGGGGCGGGCGGTGCGGGCGGCGCACTGTCGCATCCGGACAGCACGAGGGTGCCGCAGACGAGCACCAGCGTGATCCGCACCGATCACCCCCCGGGACAGGCTTGTCAGAAGTGTGTACCACACCACGCCGGGACCGGCGTGGTGAACAACCGGTCGGCCCGCTCCAGCCCGGACGCGCTCGTCGCCCGGATCCGCCCCGCCCCCGCCAGCAGGGACGGCCGCCACGCGCCGAGGTAGATCATGGCCAGCGCGTCCACGTCCAGCCGCAGATCGGCCGTCTTGTCGGTGCGGTGCACCCCGTCGGGCGAAACCCGGTAGCGCCCGGAGTTGGCCGCCAGCACCGGGTCGGCCACCTCCAGCACGACCGGCTCACCCGTGTACCCGCGCGCACCCAGCGCCGCGGGCACGTCGACCAGCCGCAGCCACAGCTCGTCCCCGCCGCCGGTGTCGCGCACCGCGCGGATATCGGTGAACAGCAGCTCGACCGGCTCGTCCACCGGGCGCTCGTCGGCCCGGATGGTGTCGACGAGGTCCACGCCGAGCAGGTAGCGCCACAGCCCGGTGAACGCCTCGTCGGTGGCGGTCTCCAGGCCGATGACGTCCAACGTGGCCGGCTCGGACCAGTGCTTGCGTTCCACCTTGTAGACGACGTAGCCGTCGGGGCCCTCGCTGCCGTGGTGCACGGCCGTCACGACCGGGCTCGTCGCCTCGCGGGCGTGCCGTTCCCAGCCCGGCCACCAGTACGGTGGCCGGGTCATCATGGCGGGGCGGGGGTGCGGCAGCGCGTCGTACAGCGCCGGCAGCCGCTCCAGGGCGGTGTCCAGCGACCACAGTTCCACCTGGCCGCCGGCGGGCACCTCGGGGCGGAGCACCGCGCGGCGCCGTTGGATCTCGTAGCTGCGGCTGCGCGTAGCCACGCCATAACCGAAGCGGTGGTAGATGACGCCTTCGCTGGCCCACAGCGCGGCGAACGGCAGGCCGCGGGCGGCGATGTCGGTGAGCTGGGTGCGCATGAGCTCGGTGAGAACACCCCGCCGGGTCCGGTCCGGCCGGACCCCGACCCCGGTCACTGCCGCGAGGCCGGCTCGGGCACCACCGGGCAGGGTCATCTCCGCGTCGAAGGAGCGGGCGGTGCCGATGAGTTCGGTGTCGAACGCGCCGAGCGTGCGGCCGGGCTGGAGCATCCGTTCGGTGATCCGCCAGGAGTCGTCCGTGGTGGGGACGACGTGGAGGGTGGACCGGAACAGGTCGGCAGCGGCGCGGTGCTCGTCGGGTCGCAACGTCCGCACGGTGTAGTCGGTCACCCCGCGATCGTCGCGGACCGGGCGGCGGCGCGCCAGCCAATTACCGGGGGTAGGCGACCTCGTAGTCGGCGGCGGTGTTCTTGATGGTGATCTGCACGGTCTTGCCCTGGCCGTTGATCACCGCCGCACAGGTGAACGTGGCGCCCGCGGTCACCTTCTGGCCGGCCGGGCACTGCACGTCGCTGACACCGGTGAGCTGGTAGTTGCCGGTCAGGACCTGCTTGACACCGTCCTGCACGGCGGTCTGGCTGAGCTCGGTGCTCTTGAGGAAACCGGGCGCGACGAACGCGGTGACGCAGAACGCGGCGACCACGACGACCAGCGCGCCGAGCCCGACGGCCAGGCCCTTACCGCGCTTCTTCGGCGGCTGCTGCGGCTGACCGTAGGCGCCCGGGTGCTGCGGCTGCCCCGGGTACTGCTGGCCGTACTGCGGCTGACCGTATCCGGGCTGCTGGCCGTACTGCGGCTGCTGCGCGTACTGGGGTGGGTGACCGGGGTGCTGCCCGTACCCGGGCTGCTGGTTCCACTGCTGGGGGTCGGTGCCGCCGTAGGGCGTGCTCATGCTCCTGGGCCTCCGCTGTTCGTCCTCGCTCAGCGCGATCCAACCACAACGCTGCGTGCGGCGCGCTACTCGGCACCGGCCGCCACGACCCCGCGTCGCAGCGCCTTGACCGCCTGGGCGGCGGCGTCGCCGACCGGGTCGGCCCGCCCGAGCACCGTTTTGATCTGGTCGAGCAGGTCGACCACCTGCCGCGACCAGCGCACGAAGTCCCCGGCGGACAGTTCCTGGCCGTTGGCGTCGGCCGCGGTGAGCACCTTCTCCAGCGATTCGCCCCGCGCCCACCGGTACACCGGCCAGGCGAACCCGGCATCGGGCTCCCGGGTCCGGTCCAGCCGGTGACGGCGCTCGTCCTCGGCGAGGTCGGTCCAGATCTTGGCGGTCTCCTGCCACGCCCGGGGCACGCCGCCCGCGGGCAGGCGCGGCTCACCGGGCGAGTCCCGCCGCGCCTCGAACACCAGCGTCGACACGACCGCCGCCAGCTCGGGCGGGGTCAGCCCCTCCCACACACCGTGCCGGATGCACTCGGCCGCGAGCAGGTCCGACTCACTGTAGAGGCGGGCCAGCCGCTCGCCGTGCTCGGTGACACGGTCCTCGTGCTCGGCGAGGTACCCGCGTTCCGCCAGCAGTGCCCGGATCCGGTCGAAGGCACGAGCCAGGGAGTGAGTGGTCGCGGCGACGCGGCGTTCCAGCTGCTCGGTCTCCGCGGCCAGCCGGTGGTAGCGCTCGACCCAGCGGATGTTGGCCTCCCGCTCGGCCAGTCCGTGGCACGGGTGCGCCCGCAGGGCACGGCGCAACGCGGCCAGCTCACCATCCTCCCCGGCACCGGACCGGCGCTTCTGCCGGCCCGGCAGCGCGATCCCGGAGTCGCGCAGGTGGGAGGCGATGTCGCGGCGCGTCTTCGGCGACCGCAGCTCGACGTGCTTGGGCAGCCTGATCCGGCCGAGCGGTTCCACCGGCGCGGAGAAGTCCGCCAACGACAGCGGGCCGGACCAGCGGTCCTCGGTCACCACGACCGGGCGCGGCTCACGCAGCGGGTCCAGACCCGGGTCGATCACCACCGCGAGCCCGGCGCGCCGGCCGGCCGGCACGGCGATGACGTCACCTTTGCGCAGCTTCTCCAGCGAGGCGGCGGTGTCGGCGCGGCGCGCGGCGGTGTTCTGCCGGGCCAGGGCCTTCTCCCGGTCGGAGACCTTCTTGCGCAGCTGGACGTAGTCGAGCATCGCGTCGAAGTCGCCGGTCACCGCCTCGGCGTAACCCTTGAGCGCCTCGCGGTTCTTCTCGATGCGCCGCGCCAGGCCGACCACCGAGCGGTCGGCCTGGAACTGGGCGAAGGACTGCTCCAGCAGCTCACGGGCCTGCTCGTGGCCGAGCTGGGCGACCAGGTTGATCGCCATGTTGTAGCCGGGCCGGAACGACGACCGCAGCGGGTAGGTCCGGGTCGAGGCCAGGCCGGCGACGGCCTTCGGATCCATGCCCGGCTGCCACACCACCACCGCGTGGCCCTCGACGTCGATCCCGCGGCGCCCCGCCCGGCCGGTCAGCTGGGTGTACTCGCCCGGGGTGAGGTCGACGTGCGCCTCGCCGTTGTACTTGACCAGCCGTTCCAGGACGACGGTGCGCGCGGGCATGTTGATGCCCAGGGCGAGGGTCTCGGTGGCGAACACGACCTTGACCAGCCCGCGCACGAACAGTTCCTCGACGGTCTCCTTGAACGCGGGCAGCAGACCGGCGTGGTGCCCGGCGACACCGTTCTCCAGCGCCTCGCGCCACTCCCAGTAGCCGAGCACGCCCAGGTCGCCCTCGGGCAGGTCCTTGGTGCGCGTGTCGACGATGCGGCGCACCTCGGCAGCCTCTTCCGGGGTGTTCAGCCGCAGCCCCGAGCGGGCCACCTGGCTCACAGCGGCGTCACAACCGGCGCGGGAGAAGATGAACACGATCGCCGGGAGCAAGCCCGCCGCGTCCAGGCGGGTGATCAGGTCCACCCGCGACGGCGGGCGGAACCGCGGGCCGCGCGAGTACTGCCGGCCACCCCGCCCGCGGCGCAGTGCGGCCGGGGCGTGCATGCGCCCGACCTCCTCCACGCGCCGCAGCAGGCCGGGGTTGATGCGCAGTTCACCGCGTGAGCCGTCGTCGGCGAACAGGTCGAGCAGCCGGTTGCCGACCACCATGTGCTGCCACAGCGGCACCGGCCGGTGCTCGTCGACCACCACGGTGGTGTCCCCGCGCACCGTGACCAGCCATTCGCCGAACTCCTCGGCGTTGCTGACCGTCGCGGACAGGCCGACCACGCGCACGTACTCCGGCAGGTGCAGGATGACCTCTTCCCACACCGCGCCTCGGAACCGGTCGGCGAGGTAGTGGATCTCGTCCATCACGACGTAGCCGAGGTCGGTGATGGCCGAGGAGCCCGCGTAGAGCATGTTGCGCAGGACCTCGGTGGTCATCACCACGATCTGCGCGTTGCCGTTGATCGCGGTGTCACCGGTGAGCAGGCCGACCGCGCCGTTGCCGTACCGGGCGACCAGGTCGCCGTACTTCTGGTTGGACAGCGCCTTGATCGGCGTCGTGTAGAAGCACTTGCGCCCCTCGGCGAGGGCGAGGTGCACCGCGAACTCGCCGACCACCGTCTTACCCGCACCGGTGGGCGCGCACACGAGCACGCCGTGGCCGTCCTCCAGCGCGCGGCAGCCGCGGATCTGGAAGTCGTCGAACCCGAAGTCCGCCTCGTCGGCGAACCGGGTCAGCTGGGGGTACTGGGCGCGGCGCCTGGCGGCCTGGTAGGCCTCGGCCGGCGACACGGAAGGGCGAGCAGCCACCCTGCCAGGGTGTCACATGCGGTGTCCGGGCCGCATGCGGCGGGTATCAGCCCAGCACGGTCAGCGCGTCGCGCACGCAACGCACCGTGACGGGACCGCCGGCGAGCACCTCGCCGTCGGCGCACCACGGCCAGCCGCTGGCCTCGATCCGGACCTCCCGCGCGCGCAAGGTCCGCACCGCCGGGTGGCGCAGGTGCTTGCCGTGCCGCAGGCCGGGCAGGATGCGCAGCAGGTCGGCCCGGGTGGCGCGGCCGATGACGGTGACGTCGAACAACCCGTCCGCGGGGTCGGCCCGCGGGCAGATCGGCATGCCGGCGCCGTAGTAGGCGGTGTTGCCGATCGCGACGAGGGTGGCGTCGAGGTCGAAGCGCCCGGTGCCGGTGGTGAGGGTGACCGGGCGGGCGCGGAACGCGGCGAGCTCGGCCAGGACCGCCAGGTCGTAGCGGTGCGGCCCGGGTGGCCAGCACAACCGGCCGGCGCGGGCGTTGACGGCGGCGTCGAAGCCGGTGCACAGCACGGTCGCGAACCAGGTGCTGCCCACCCGGCCCAGGTCCACGGTGCGGTGCCGCTGCTCCCGCACCGCGGCGACCACCGCGTCGGCTGCGGTGACCGGATCCAGCGGGAACCCGAGACCGCGGGCCAGGTCGTTGCCGGTGCCGGCCGGGACCAGCCCCAGCGGCGTGCCGGTGGCGGCGCAGAACTGCACAGCGTGGTGCGCCGCCCCGTCCCCGCCGAGCACGACGAGCGCGTCGAGGTCCCCGGTCAGCGTCGACGGTGCCGCGGCGCCGAGCAGGTCCAGGCGGTCCACCCCGGCACGCAGACGTTCGGCCACGGTGCCGGCGATCCGCGCCGCCGCGCCGCGGCCGGTGCCGGGGTGGACGGCCAGGGCCACACGGATACCCATCGAGCTCCGCCCGGCTAGGTCACGTCCTCGGTCCTGGGCTTGGCCGGCGTGTCGTCGTCGACGGTGGTCGGGGTGTAGTCGAACGGCGCGGGCTGGTCGTCGGGCAGGTGCGCCCACTCCGAGCTCTCGCTCTCGCGGTACTTGCGCGCGTCGTGGACGCGGGCGATCTGGATCGCGAGCTCGGCGAGCACGGTCAGCGCGCCGGCCAGGGCGATCATCGAGAACGGGTCGGAGCCCGGGGTGGCGAACGCCGCGAACACGAACACCAGGAAGATCAGCCCGCGACGCCACTTCTTCAGCTGGGCGTACTTGACCACGCCCACGAAGTTCAGCATCACCAGCACCAGCGGCAGCTCGAAGCTGACCCCGAAGATGATCAGCAGCGACAGCACGAACGAGATGTACTTGTCACCGGTCAGGCCGGTGATGAAGAAGTCGCTGCCGAAGCCCATCAGCAGCTGCAGCGCGTGCGGGATGATCAGGTAGGCCACCACCGCGCCACCGGCGAACAGCACACTCGCGCAGCCGACGAACGTCAGCGCGTACTTGCGCTCCTTGCTGTACAGGCCGGGCGCGATGAACGCCCAGAACTGGTACAGCCACAGCGGGGAGGTCAGCACTGCGCCCGCGGCCAGGCCGACCTTCAGCTGGATCATGAACGCCTCGAACGGCACGGTCTGCAGCAGGCGGCAGCCTTCGCCGCTGCCCAGCCGCCGGTCGGGCGGGATGGCGCAGTACGGGCCGTTGACGATGTCGCCCAGCGACGGCACCGGCCCCATCCGGGTGTTGAACCAGATGAAACCGAAGATCCCCCCGGCGACCACGGCGAGCAGTGCCCAGCCGAGCCGGCGCCGGAACTCGTAGATGTGCTCGATGAGCGTCATCGTGCCGTCGGGGTTGAGCCGGCGGCTGCGCTTGCGCCGCCGGTCCCTCCGGCTCGGGGAGGCGGAGTCCGCCACGAGAGGCTCCGTCCTCGTCAGCTGGCGTGCTTGTGCGCCTGGTCGGCCTTCTCCGCCGCCTGCTGCCGCTTCAGTTCGTCGAGCTGCCGCTGCAGCTGCGCGACCTGGTCATCCGCCGGACCCGCCGTGGACCCGGTGGAAGCCGTGGACGCGGTCGCGGTCGTTCCCTCGGAGGTCGTGATCTGCTTCGTATCGGGCTCGGTGGCCGTGCCGTCCTCACGGAGGTCCTTGGTCTCGGCCTTGAAGATCTTCATGGACTTGCCGATGGACCGCGCGGCGTCCGGCAGGCGCTTCGCGCCGAACAGCAGGACCACGAGGAGCACCAGAATGATCAAGTGCCACGGCTGCAACCCGTTCAGCATCAGTGGCCTCCTTCCTTGCTTGTGACCAATGCTACTTGCTCGGGGGTGGGACGCCGCCGTTGCTCGATCGCGACGCGCAGACCGGCCGACCGGGCCTTCAGCAGCCCGGTGCGGTCGGTGATGTTCACCGTCACCATGCTCGATGCCCGCCGGAACCGGCGCAAGACCCTGACTGTCCGGATCAGGACAACAATGAGCGCGAGCACTCCCGCGGCGGCGAGCAGAACACTCGGCAGGTACGACACGCCGTCACCCTACTGGCCCAAGGTGACCGGCAGGTGACGTGCCCTTTCCAGCGCGGCGGCGGCCCGGCTGCGCACCGCCGCCGCGAGCCCGGGCGGACTCTCCACCCGCGCATCGCCGCCCAGACCCAGCACCAGCCGCACCATCCAGGACTCGTCGCCGTAGCGCATCCGCACCCGCAGCCGCCCGCCGTCGAGCTCGCCCAGCTCCTCGCACGGGTAGTACTCGGCCACCCACCGGGCGTCCGGTTCGAGCACCAGCTGCGCCTCCGCCTGACCGGGCCGCGCCCGGAACACCCCGTCGGAGATGTCGGTGGGCCGCGCGGCCGGCGGCGGTGCGGCCCGCTCGTCGAGCACCTCGACCTCGTCGATGCGGTCCAGCCGGAACAGCCGCACCCCCTCGGCGCGCCGGCACCAGGCCTCCAGGTACCCGACCGCCTGCACGATCAACAGGCGCATCGGGTCGACCGTGCGCTCGGTGATCTGGTCCCGCGACGCCGTGTAGTAGCGGATCCGCAGCGCCCGGCCGGCCCGCAGGGCGCTCTGCACCACCCCCCGGGTGGCCGCGGTCTTCTCACCCTCCCGCAGCGCACGCCCGACCACGACCCCGGACGGCTGCGCCTGACCCGCCGCCGCCTCGATCTTCGCGATGGCGCGGTGCACCGCGTCGGTGTCGACCACGCCCGGGGTCTCGGCCACCGCCCGCAACGCGACCAGCAACGCGGTCGCCTCACCCCCGGTGAGCCGCAGCGGCCGGTTCATGCCCGCGTCGAAGGTGACGGTGACCGTGTCACCCTCGAAGGACAGGTCGATCAGATCACCCGGACCGTAGCCGGGCAGCCCGCACATCCACAGCAGCTCCAGGTCGCGGCGCAACTGCCGCGCGCTCACCCCGAAGTCGCGCGCCGCGTCCTCGATGCGGATACCCGGCCGGGCCAGCAGGTACGGCACGAGCGCGAGCAGCCGGGGCATCCGGTCGGTCGAGCCGCTCATCGCCGCACCTCGTGGTGCAGGATCGACTCGAGCCGCCCGCGGACCGCCTTGGCCAGCACGTCCGGCTCCAGCACGAGCACGTCCGGCCCGTGCCCGGCGATCCAGTCCGCCGCGCTCTCCGGGAAGTACAGGTCGATCTCGGCCAGATCCCCCGGCACCCCGTCCACCGTCATCCGCCCGGTGAGCCGCGCCCGGCGCCGCACCCCCGCCGCGCGGTGGTCGGCGATCCACAACTTCGCGGTGGTCACCGGCGACGGCTCCGGCTCCCCGGTGCCGGCGATCAGCTCCAGCAGGTTCACGTTTTCCGGCCGCTGCACCTCACCCGGCCTGCCCACCGTGCGCACGTCACCGACTATCCGCGACAGCCGGAAACACCGCGGCGCCGCCCGATCCCGGTCGTGCCCCACCACGTACCACCGCGCCCGCCAGGACACCACACCCCACGGCTCCAGGGTGCGGGTCAGCCGCTCCGCCGACCCCGAGCGCCGGTAGGAGAACTGCACCGCCTGATGCGCCTGCACCGCGGCGACCAGCGGGGTGAAGGCCGGCTCCGCCCGCACCCGCGACTCCACCACCGGCGGCTCGGTGTGGTCCACCTCGACCCCGGCCGCGCGCAGCTTCACCAGCGCACCCTGGGCCTGCCCGGTCATCTCCGGCGAGTCCCACAGCCGCACCGCGAGCCCCACGGCCGCGGCCTCGTCAGGCGCCAGCTCGATCTCCCCCAGCTCGTAGTCGCGGCGCGCGATGCGATAGCCCTCCGCCGGGTCGAACGCCGAGTTGCGGCCGGTCTCCAGCGGAATCCCCAGCTCGCGCAGCTCGGTCTTGTCCCGCTCGAACATGCGGGAGAACGCCTCGTCGCTGGCCGCGTCGGCGTACCCGGGCACGATCCCGCGGATCCGGTCAGCGGTCAGGTACTGCCGGGTCGACAGCAGAGCGAGCACCAGGTTGACCAGGCGCTCGGCGCGGGCGGTGGACACCCGACAACAGTAACTCGCACTGATGATCGAGTCCGCGCGGTCCGCCCCCGGCGCGCCAGGAACTTCACGAGATACCCACCCGTGCCGCACCGAGCCGTGAAATCATCCGCTCAGCGGCGTTCCCACGGGATCTGCTCGCCCGCCTCGACCGCGAACGGCAACCGGTTCTCCGCCGGCGGCAGCGGGCAGGTCGCCAGGTCGATGAACGCGCACGGCAGGTTCACCGCCCGGTTGAAGTCCAGCTCCACCCGGCCCCGCGCGTCCGGCGCCGCGACCGACAGGCTGCGGTTCGCCGCATACGTCGTCACCCCGGACGTCGCATCGGTGAACAGCACCGAGAACGCCGCCGCCCCCTTGCCGTTGAACGCGGTCAGCGCGAACTCCTCGCCCGCACGGGAGAACCGCAGCACCCCCGGCGAGGAATACACGTGCGACAGTCCCTCCACCACCGCCCCGACCGTCACCGCACGCGGCTCGTCGAACGGCTCGAACCGCCCGGACAGCACCCACGCCGGATCCGGCTCGTAGGCAGGCACCCCGCGGAACGCCGCCCGCACCGGGGCCGCCGGATCCCGCAACCGCACCAGGTACCCGCCGCGGCGCGCCACCTCCACGACCCGGTCACCGGCCTTGACCATCTCGCCAGGGCCGCTCTCGGCCAGCTCGAACCGCGCCGTCCCGGACACCTCGAGCTCGTCGTCCGGGCCGGCCGACACCACTGCAGCGGCGCCCTCCTCGTGCCAGGTGCCCGGGATGCCGTCGAACCGCTGCGGCTCCGGCGTCAGCCAATGCCGCGCCGTGATGCTCAACCAGCCGTGCGGCTCCGCGAGCACCCGCTCCCGTTCGGCGTGCCACTCCCGCCACGCGGCCGCGAACCCGCCGCTCACAGCGAGCTGATCAACCGGTCGACGCGCTCGTCCACCGCGCGGAACGGGTCCTTGCACAACACGGTCCGCTGCGCCTGGTCGTTCAGCTTCAGGTGCACCCAGTCGACCGTGAAGTCGCGCCCCGCGGCCTGCGCCGCCGCGATGAAATCACCCCGCAGCTTCGCCCGCGTGGTCTGCGGTGGGGTGTCCTTCGCCAGCTCGATCTCACCGTCGTCGGTGATCCGCCGCACCAGCCCCTTGCGCTGCAGCAGGTCGAACAGGCCCCGCCCACGCCGGATGTCGTGGTAGGCCAGGTCCAGCTGCGCCACCCGGGGGCTGGACAGGTCCAGGTTGTGCTTGGCCCGGTACCGCTCCACCAGCCGATGCTTGATCGCCCAGTCGATCTCGGTGTCGATCTTGCCGAAGTCCTGTTGCTCCACCGCGTCCAGCGCACGGCCCCACAACTCGACGACCCGCTGCGCGGTCGGGCCGGAATCGTTGGCCTGCACGTGCTGCACCGCACGGCCGTAGTACTCGCGCTGGATGTCCAGCGCCGAGGCCTCCCGCCCGCCGGCCAGCCGCACCGGGCGGCGCCCGGTCAGGTCGTGGCTGATCTCCCGGATCGCCCGGATCGGGTTGTCCAGCGTGAAGTCCCGGAACTGGACACCCTGCTCGATCATCTCGAGCACCAGGTTCGCCGTCCCGATCTTCAGCAGGGTCGTCGGCTCCGCCATGTTCGAGTCGCCCACGATGACGTGCAGCCGGCGGTACCGCTCGGCGTCGGCGTGCGGCTCGTCCCGCGTGTTGATGATCGGCCGCGACCGCGTGGTGGCGCTGGACACGCCCTCCCAGATGTGCTCGGCCCGCTGCGACAGGCAGTACACCGCGCCCCGCGGCGTCTGCAGCACCTTGCCCGCGCCGCAGATCAGCTGGCGGGTCACCAGGAACGGCAGCAGCACATCCGCGATCCGGGAGAACTCACCCGCGCGCGTCACCAGGTAGTTCTCGTGACACCCGTAGGAGTTGCCGGCCGAGTCGGTGTTGTTCTTGAACAGGAAGATGTCGCCGCCGATGCCCTCGTCGGCCAGCCGCCGTTCCGCGTCGACCAGCAGGTCCTCGAGGATCCGCTCACCGGCCTTGTCGTGCGTGACGAGCTGCACCAGGTCGTCACATTCCGCGGTGGCGTACTCCGGGTGCGACCCCACGTCGAGGTAGAGCCGGGAGCCGTTGGACAGGAAGACGTTGGACGAGCGCCCCCACGACACGACCCGCCGGAACAGGTAGCGCGCCACCTCATCGGGCGAGAGCCGGCGCTGCCCGTGAAACGTGCAGGTGACGCCGAACTCGGTCTCGATGCCAAAAATCCGCCGCTGCATCTCTCAATGCTAGGCGCTTTTGGCCCGCCAGCGGTGCGCCGTTCGGGCGGCGACACGCCGCGTGATCGTCGCATCCCGTGCCCGGTCGCCGCGGGCAACGCCGTCACCTGGGGTTTCCCACCACGTGACCGGAACCACCCGATAGAGTCGTAGCTGACGACGACAGGGGTGACCCGCAACCGTGACCGGCAACCAGCTGCGAGCCGACTGCTCCCGGTGCTTCGGCCTGTGCTGCGCCGCGCTGCCGTTCGCCGCCTCCACGGACTTCGCCGTGGACAAGCCCGCCGGCACCCCCTGCACCAACCTGCTCGCCGACTTCCGCTGCGGCATCCACTCCCGCCTGCGCGCGGAGGGGTTCGCCGGCTGCACCGTCTTCGACTGCTTCGGCGCCGGTCAGCGCCTCTCCCAGGACACCTTCGGCGGCCGCGACTGGCGCCAGGCACCCGAGCTGCGGCAGCCGATGTTCGCCGCGTTCCCGGTGATGCGGCAGCTGCACGAGCTGCTGTACTACCTCACCGAGGCACTCCGGCTGCCCGCCGCGCACCCCGTCCACGACGCGCTGCGCGCCGCCCTGGAGGAGACCGAACAGCTGGCCCGCGGCGGACCGGCGGAACTGGCCGGGCTCGACGTGACCGCGCACCGCGACAAGGTGAACGGACTGTTGCTCCAGGCGAGCGAGCTGACCCGGGGCAAGCGCGGGAAGAACCGCCGCGGAGCCGACCTGATCGGCGCGAAACTGCGCGGAGCCGACCTCCGGGCGGCCAACCTGCGCGGCGCCTACCTGATCGGGTCCGACCTGCGCCGCGCCGACCTGCGCCAGGCCGACCTCATCGGCGCCGACCTCCGCGGCGCGAACCTGGCAGGCGCCGACCTGACGGCCAGCCTGTTCCTCACCCAGGCCCAGGTCAACGCCGCCCGCGGCGACGCCACGACGCGCCTGCCCGAGGGGCTCGCGCACCCCCCGCACTGGAGCTGACCGGAACCGCGGGCTCGACGCGAAATAGCCCTCGGAACCGCGGTTCCGAGGGCTATTTCCGGCAGCGTCAGCCCGCCGGCGGCGTCTCGTCGTTCTCCGGGGTCTCCGGCTTCCCATCACCGGCATCGGCGGGCTGCTGGGGCAGCAGCGCGTCCAGCGCCGCGCCCTGGATCCGGCGGAACTTCCGGCCCGGCCGATCCCGGTCCAGCACCGCCACCTCCAGCTTCAGCGGCGCGGTGTCCCCGTTGTTGCTCACCGCCCGCAACGCGTCCAGCGCGACCTTCAGCGCGTCCCGCAGCTCCAGGCCGTCGGAGTAGATCTCCTTGAGCTTGTTCGCCACCGGCTCGGTCTGCCCGCCGGTCACGACGTACCGCGGCTCGTCGAAGATCGACCCGTCATAGGTCAGGCGGAACAGCTGGTCCTCCTCCGGCGCCGACCCCACCTCGGCCACGCACAGCTCCACCTCGTACGGCTTGAGCTGCTCGGTGAAGATACTGCCCAACGTCGCCGCGTAGGCGTTCGCCAGCGCGCGCGCCGTCACGTCACGGCGGTCGTACTGGTAGCCCTTCAGATCCGCGTGCCGGATACCCGCCACCCGCAGGTTCTCGTACTCGCTGTAGCGGCCGACCGCCGCGAACCCGATCCGGTCGTAGATCTCGGAGATCTTGTGCAGGGTGGTCGACGGGTTCTCCGCCACGAAGAGCACACCGCTGCGGTACTTCAGCACGACCACACTCCGGCCGCGCGCAATGCCCTTGCGCGCGAGCTCCGAGCGCTCGCGCATCAACTGCTCGGGAGAGGCGTACAGCGGCAGCGTCACGGTCAGGCTCCAAAGGTGTTCGAAGGAAGGGGGACTTCGGCGTCAGGCGCCCGCGGTCAGGTCCGGCCGCGCGTGGCCTGCTCGGCCCGGCCCTCGACGACCGCCTCCGCCACCGCGGCGGACTGCTCGTCCGGCAGCCGCACCGCGCCGCGCTCGGCGGTGATCGTCACCATCGTCGGGAAGATCCGGCGCACCAGGTCCGGCCCGCCCGTCGCGCTGTCGTCGTCGGCCGCGTCGTACAGCGCCTCGATCGCCGTGCGCACCGCGGTCTCCTCGTCGGCGTCCGGGTCGTACAGCTTCTTCAGCGACGACTTCGCGAACAACGATCCCGACCCGATCGCGTGGTAGCCCGCACGCTCCTCGTACCGGCCGCCGGTCACGTCGTAGGACACGATCCGGCCGGCCCGCTTCGGGTCGTCGGCCTCGATGTCGTAACCGACGAACAACGGCAGGGCCGCCAGGCCCGCCATCGCCACGTCCAGGTTGCCCTTCACCATCGTGGCGAGCTTGTTCGTCTTGCCGTCCAGCGACAGCGGAACGCCCTCGATCTTCTCGTAGTGCGCCAGCTCCACCGCGTAGAGCCGCACCAGCTCCAGCGCGATGCCGGCACTGCCCGCGATACCCACCGCGGAGTAGGCATCGGCGACGTGGACCTTGTCCATGTCGCGCGAGGCGATCAGGTTGCCCGAGGTGGCCCGGCGGTCACCGGCGATCAGCACACCACCGGCGAACGACACCGCCACGATCGTCGTGCCGTGCGGGGCGTCCAGCTCGCCCGCCCCGGAGTTCGGCAGCTGCCGGCGCCCCGGCAGCAGGTCAGGCGCCTGCATGCGGAGGAACTCGGCGAACGACGACGTCGTGCTCGAGAAGAAGGCAGCGGGCAGCGCGGAGCCCGTGGGGCCCGAGGTGTGTTCCATACGTGCTCGTGGTTCCCATCGACGAAGTGTGGTGCTCCCGCGGGTAGGAAACCAGCGGGAACACGACAACCGGCACTACAAGCTACTCAGTGCGACCACCCTAATGGCCGCCGGTGAGCGGCTACTCGCCGCCCTTTTGCACGTAGGCGCGCACGAAGTCCTCGGCGTTCTCCTCGAGCACGTCGTCGATCTCGTCCAGGATCGTGTCGACGTCCTCACCCAGCTTCTCGCGGCGTTCCTGGCCGGCCGGGGCACCACCCTCGACCTCGTCGTCGGAGCCGCCGCCACCGTGCTTCTCGATCTTCTCCTGAGCCATCTCGCCTCCCGGTGAGTCCTGTCCCTAGCCTACCCAGAGACCACGACAATCGGTGGTTTTCCCGCTGCGGTCAGTCGGAACCGGTGAGCGCCTCGACCAGCTCCTCCGCCGTCGCCGACTCGTCCAGAAGGCGCCCGACGTGCGCCTTCGTGCCCCGCAGCGGCTCCAGCGTCGGGATGCGGACCAGCGACTCCTTGCCCACGTCGAAGATCACCGAATCCCAGGACGCGGCCGCGATCGAGGTCGCGTACTTCTCCAGCGCCCGCCCCCGGAAGTAGGCGCGGGTGTCCTCCGGCGGGTTCGTGATCGCCGCCTGCACCTCCTCCTCGGTGACCAGCCGCTTCATCGAGCCACGCGTCACCAGCCGGTTGTACAGGCCCTTCTGCAGCCGCACGTCCGAGTACTGCAGGTCCACCAGGTGCAGCCGCGGCGCGGCCCAGCCCAGGTTGTCCCGCTGCCGGTAACCCTCCAGCAGCCGCAGCTTCGCCGGCCAGTCCAGCCGGTCGGCGCACTCCGCCGGGTCCCGGGCCAGCGCGTCCAGGATCTCGCCCCAGACCCGCAGCACCTCCTTCGACACCGCGTCCCCGCCCGTGCGCTCCAGGTGCGCCGCGGCCAGCTCGTGATAGGCGAACTGCAGGTCCAGCCCGGTGAACTTGCGCCCGTTGGCCAGCGACACCTTCGTCTTCAGCGTCGGGTCGTGGCTGATCTGGTGCACCGCGCGCACCGGCTCGTCCAGCTTCAGGTCGTCGAACCGCTGCCCGGCCTCGATCATGTCCAGCACCAGCGCGGTGGTGCCCAGCTTGAGGTACGTCGAGTACTCGGCCATGTTCGCGTCACCGATGATGACGTGCAGCCGCCGGTACTTGTCCGCGTCGGCGTGCGGCTCGTCGCGGGTGTTGATGATCCCCCGCTTCAGCGTCGTCTCCAGGCCGACCTCGACCTCGATGTAGTCCGAGCGCTGCGACAGCTGGAAACCGGCCTCCTCGCCCTGCGGCCCGATACCCACGCGACCCGAACCGGTGACGACCTGCCGCGACACGAAGAACGGGGTCAGTCCGCCGATCACCGAGGTGAACGGGGTGGACCGGGACATCAGGTAGTTCTCGTGGGTGCCGTAGCTGGCCCCCTTACCGTCGACGTTGTTCTTGTACAGCTGCAACGGCGGCTGCCCGGGCACGGTGGCCGCCCGCATCGCGGCCTCCTCCATCACCCGCTCGCCCGCCTTGTCCCAGATGACCCCGTCCCGCGGGTTGGTCACCTCGGGCGCGGAGTACTCCGGGTGCGCGTGGTCGACGTAGAGCCGGGCACCGTTGGTCAGGATGACGTTGGCCGCTCCGAGGTCCTCCACGTCCGGGTCGTGGCCCGGCCCGCCCGGCCCGGCCAGATCGAAGCCCCGGGCGTCGCGCAGCGGCGACTCGACCTCGTAGTCCCACCGCGCACGACGTGCCCGCGGGATGTCCGCGGCCGCCGCGTAAGCCAGCACGACCTGCGTCGACGTCAGTACCGGATTGGCCGTCGCGTCACCCGGCACGGCGATGCCGTACTCGACTTCGGTTCCCATGATCCGCCGCATGTCCCAAGCCTACGGGTCCCGGGCGGCAACGGTGCGATGACCACCCGTTGCGACCAGGTAAAGCACGGCTTTGGGGCTACGGCTTCTGGGATGCTGCGGTGGTGAACAACGCGGACGAACTGGTGGCCCACTACGACGCGGCGGGAACGGTGGTGGGACGGGTGCGCCGCGCCGAGATGCGCGCACACGGACTCTGGCACGCCGCGACGCTGGTGCTGGTGCGCTCCGGCGACGGCTCCCGGGTCTACGTCCACCGCCGCGCACCGGACAAGGACGTCTTCCCGGGCCTGCACGACTGCTGGGCCGGCGGGGTCGTCGCCGCCGGCGAAACCCCCGCCCAGGGAGCCGAACGGGAGCTCGCCGAGGAGCTCGGAGTGCGGGGTGCGCCGCTGCGACCGCTGTTCACGTTCACGTTCGAGCAGCCGCCGGTGCGGTGCCACTACTTCGCCTACGAGGTGCACTGGGACGGCCCGATCGCGCACCAGCCGGAGGAAATCGTCTCCGGCGGGTGGATGCCCGTGGACGAGCTGCGGGCCTGGGCCGAGGACCCGGAAAGCCCTTTCGTGCCGGACGGCAGGTACGCGATCCGGGAGTGGTTCCGCCGGCGCGAACCGGGCTTTCCGCGGCAGGACCTCAGCTCTGGGGAAGCTTCCCCGCCGCACGGGGAGCCAGGGTCTTGAGCGCCTCGGCGGCCCGGTTCTGCGTGCTCGCGGTGATCTGCAGGCCGGACAGCACGTGCCCGCCCGCCAGCAGGAGCGTGCAGGTGGTGCCGTCGCACCAGGCGCGCACGGCTTCCGCACCCGGTGGACGCGCCACCGTCAGGGCCTGCCCGCCGCAGGCCACGTGTGCCAGCACGTCCCCCGCGGTCCGGTCCAGATAGCCGGTGACCTGCTGGGTGAGCGACGAACCGCTGCTGTAGAGCCAGGTCGAGCCACGGGGGTCGCCGGCCGGCACGGCGTCGAAGCAGGAACCGTTGGCGGCGCGGGCAGCCGCCTCGCGTACGCCCTCGCCCGCCAGGTCGGTCTTGGTCAGCACTGCCGCCGCCACGTCCTGGGCGATGTGGTTCACCGGGCCGTTCGCGGACGCCTGCTCGACCGGGACACTGGACGAGGTCGCCGGGGGCACCGGGGACGGGCTGCCCGCACCCGCCGGCTTGTCGTAGTAGGTCTCGAGGTCGTTCGGGCGATCCGCGCACCCGGTCAGCCCGGTCAGCACGACCGCGGCCAGGACCACCATCCCTCCATGACGCACGGTGACGTTCCCTTCAGTATGCGTTGTGGGCGCTGAGATTAATGCAAGCGCTCACTGCCACTGCAGCGAGGACCGCCGACCCCAGTAGCGTTGCGCGGGTTCGGCCAGCCCGCGCAACGCCGCGAGGTCGCCAGGCGGCAGCACGACGCTGGATGCGGCGAGGTTCGCGGCCAGTTGCTGCGGGCTGGACGGGCCGATCAGGACGATGTCCGCCCAGGGCTGCGCGAGCACGGCCGCGACCGCCACCGCGTCCGGGCCGACCCCGAACCGTTGCGCCAGGCGGCTGATCGCGGGCGGCGGCTCCACCACGAGACGTCCGTTGGCGAGGGTTTCCTTCACCAGCACCAGGTTCCCGGCGGCGTGTGCCTCCGCCAGGGCCGGTCCGGCGGACGGCTCGAGGAGGTTCCAGGTGGACTGCACGGCCGAGAACACCGGCCGTCCGGCCACTTCCAGCTCGAACGCCCGCCGGATCGTCGCCGCCTGCGCCGGGCCGGAGGTGGAGAACCCGACCCGCACGCCGTCGTCGCTGAGGGCCGCCAGCGCCCGCTGCAGCGCCTCGTCGGTGAACAGCGGGCTGTCCACGGTGAGCGAATGCACCTGGTAGAGGCTGATCGCGGATCCCAGCAGGGCACGGCTTTCGGTCCACTGCCGGGAGAACACGCTGGCGGAATGCTCCTTGACCTCGTGCATCGTGGCGTCCATGCGCCAGCCGCCGACGTAGGTGTAGCCCCATTTGCTGGACACGGTGAGGCCGCCGCGACCAGCACGGTCGCTGACGGAGTCGAGGTCGCCGACGTCCCGGTGCCCGCGCTCGGCCAGCCAGTCGGCGAGGAACTCCTCGGCGCGGCCGTACGAGCGGGCCACGTCGATCCAGCGCACGCCGGCCGCGTAGGCCGCGTCGAGCACCGCGAAGGTCACCTCCCGCATGCTCCGCACGTCCCGGCGGAGCGGGAGCTCACTGCTTCTGCCAAGGTTGATGTAGGCGGGCCGGCCGAGGGCCGCCAGACCGAGTCCGATGCGCAGGACACTGTCCTTTCCGTGCGGGTTTTTCGCGGATGTGCGCAGTTTTGCGCTCATATGCCGCGACGTATAGTTCGTTATACATCGGACGATCGCTGGCGGAGGATCTCCAGCCACTGGTCCGAGTTCAACGCCTGCCGGTGCAGCTTCTCCAGTCGCGCCGCCGGCGCCCGCACATAACCCTTGCCGAAGACCGGCGCGATCTGCCGCAGGCTCGCCCCCTCCTCGCGCGCGGCCAGCAGCACCCAGTCCGAGGCGTCCGCGCAGGCCGCCGACGCGCGCCGCAACTCCCCCAGCAGCCGGATCAGCTCCGCCGCGGGGATCTCGTGGGCCCGGACCGCTTCCGCGGTCTCCTCCAGCCAGGTCAGGACGTCGGCCTCGGTGATCGGGGCGCGGGGCTCGGCCGCGGGCTCGGTCATGGCCGGCAGTATAGGACGTTATACAGACGCCTGACCTGTCCAACACGCCGGCACGCAGCAACCGATGCGGAAACGAGGAGAGGCCGCCGACCGTGGCGGTCGGCGGCCTCCCAGGCCTGCCTGGTTACAGGTACTGGCCGGTGTTGGTGGCCGTGTCGATGACGCGGCCGGACTCCTGGTTCTTTCCGGTGACGAGCGTGCGGATGTAGACGATCCGCTCGCCCTTCTTGCCGGAGATCCGGGCCCAGTCGTCCGGGTTGGTGGTGTTGGGCAGGTCCTCGTTCTCCGCGAACTCGTCGACGATCGCGTCGAGCAGGTGCTGCACCCGCAGCCCGGGCTGCTTGGTCTCCAGGACCGACTTGATCGCCGCCTTCTTCGCCCGGTCCACGATGTTCTGGATCATCGCACCCGAGTTGAAGTCCCGGAAGTACAGGACCTCCTTGTCACCGTTGGCGTAGGTGACCTCGAGGAACCGGTTCTCGTCGGTCTCCTCGTACATGCGCTCGACGGTGTTCTGGATCATCGCGTCGACCGTGGCCTGCTCGTCCCCGCCGAATTCGGCGAGGTCGTCGGCGTGGATCGGCAGTCCCGGCCGCAGGTACTTGGAGAAGATGTCCTTCGCACCCTCGGCGTCCGGCCGCTCGATCTTGATCTTCACGTCCAGCCGGCCGGGCCGCAGGATCGCCGGGTCGATCATGTCCTCCCGGTTGGAGGCGCCGATGACGATGACGTTCTCCAGCCCCTCGACACCGTCGATCTCGGCCAGCAGCTGCGGCACGATCGTGGTCTCCACGTCCGAGGAGACGCCACTGCCACGGGTGCGGAAGATCGACTCCATCTCGTCGAAGAACACGATGACGGGCGTGCCGTCGGACGCCTTCTCGCGAGCCCGCTGGAAGATCAGGCGGATGCTCCGCTCGGTCTCGCCGACGAACTTGTTGAGCAGCTCCGGGCCCTTGATGTTGAGGAAGTACGACTTCGCCTCGCTGGAGTTGCCGTCGCCGCGCGCCTCGGCCACCTTCTTGGCCAGGGAGTTCGCGACCGCCTTCGCGATCAGCGTCTTGCCGCAGCCGGGCGGGCCGTAGAGCAGGACACCCTTGGGCGGCCGCAGCTCGTACTCCCGGTAGAGGTCGGCGTGCAGGAACGGCAGCTCGACCGCGTCGCGGATCTGCTCGATCTGCCGCCCGAGGCCACCGATGTCCTCGTACCGGACGTCCGGGACCTCCTCCAGCACGAGGTCCTCGACCTCGGCCTTGGGCACCCGTTCGTAGGCGTAGCCCGCCTTCGAGTCCACCAGCAGCGAATCGCCCGGCTTGAGCGTCTGCGCGGCGAGCGGATCGGACAGCCAGACCACCCGCTCCTCGTCGGCGTGGCCGACGACCAGGGCGCGGGCGCTGCCGCTGTCCGTGGCCGGCGACAGGACCTCACGCAGCGAGCAGACCTCGCCGGTGAGCTCGAAATCGCCCGCCTCGACCACGGTCAGGGCCTCGTTGAGCCGCAGGGCCTGACCGCGCTGGAGGGACTCCACCTCCACCGCGGGGGACACGGACACCCGCATCTTGCGGCCGGCCGTGAACACGTCGACGGTGTTGTCCTCGTACGCGGTGACGAACACGCCGTACCCGCTCGGGGGCTGGGCGAGCCGGTCGACCTCCTCGCGCAGCGCGAGGAGCTGTCCCCGCGCCTCGCGGAGAGTCTCCACCAGCTTGTTGTTCCGCTCCGTGAGCTGGGCGACCCGCTCCGACGCCTCGGCGAGACGCTGCTCGAGCACCCGGTTCTGACGGGGTGATTCGGTTAGTTTGCGCCGCAGCAGCGCCACTTCCTCTTCCAGGAAGCGGACCTGCCGCGCCTGCTCGTCCGCCGTCGTTCCAGCTCCACTGATCTCAGAAGGGTCGGCGTCCTCGTGCCGACCTCCGGGAAGGTCGTGTTGCATGTCGGCACCTCCTCGGAGTGCTTTTAACCCACGGTACCGGCGATCACCGACATGAAAAGCCCTATCCGCATCACAGGATCGGCGCGTCGCATCACGAATCCGGACGGAACCGTTACACCGGCGTCCCGCCAGGCGGTCGGCGAACCGCTCGAGAAACCACGGACAGTGACCACCCGGCGGCCACCAGCGGCCATCCGGGCGGTGAGCGATTCACTCATGTGACGACCACCCAACCAAGGCTTTACCGGACGTTCACAGAGCGTCTTCCCCCTCTTCTCATCCTTCAAACCCCGGCGCTTTCCGCGCCACCACACCGGATTCGCGCCACCACGTCGCACCGCCAAGATCGGGTCCTCCTCGGTGCGGGGGCCACCACCGGCCCACTCCCGACCGCGACGAAACCGGACGCGGCCCCGGCACGTCGAAGGCAGGCAGACACCGCCCGTGCACGAGGAGACGTCCGTGACCCACCTGCCGCACGGCCCGGGGCGGTCACCCCAGGCATGCGCCGGCCGCCGCGCCGCGCCGACCTGGGGCGGGTTCATTCCGGGCGGAGCGTCCGGCCTGCCGCGGACGTGGGACACGGCCGAGCTGCTCGGCAACGGCGCGCTCCGAGATGCGAAGATGCCGGTGAAACGGCAGGGTTCGCACTGGTGCGTCGACGGATCCTGAGCCAACCCATCCACGAAGGGGCGACCCGATCATGACCTACCCGCCGCAACCGCCCGGGCCCCACGGCGGCCCGCCCGGCCCCTACGGCCCGCAGGGCCACCCGGGTCCCTGGGGGCAGCAGCCGGGCGGCGGCTACCCCCAGGGCGGGCCACAGCAGCCGGGATACCCCCAGGGCGGGCAACCCGGTTATCCGCAGGGCGGGCAGCCGGGCTACCCGCATACCCCGTCGCCCGCGTTCCCCGGCGCCACGCAGCCCTTCGGCCAGGACCCGTACGCCACCCCGCAGTACGCGGGCGGCCCGGGCGGCGATCCGCCGAAGAAGAAGACCGGGCTGATCGTGGGTATCGCGATCGCCGCGGTGGTCGTCGTCGCCGGCGCGGTCACCGCGATCCTGCTGCTCACCAACGGCGACGACACCGGCAGCACCGCCGCTCCGGCCACCGGCGCCGCCCCTCCCCCGGCCAGCAGCTCGCGCACCCCGGCCTCCACCCCGAAGGGCACCGCGGTGCCCGGGGCGAAGGCGACCCCGGAGGAGGCCGCGCAGGCGATCGCCACCGCCTACAGCACCGGGGACAAGACGACGCTGCAGGGCATGGTGTGCGCCAGCAAACCGCAGCAGGTGCCGCCGATCCCGTCCGGTATCACCGTGACGGTCACCGGCAGCCCCGACGTGGTGGGCGACACCGCCTACGTGCCGGTCCACGCGGTCGGCCCCGGCGGCACCAACGACTTCGACCTCGGCCTCGCCAACGAGGGCGGCGTCTGGTGCTACCTCGGCGACCGGCTCGGCAGCTGACGCCCGGCCTCAGCCGCGGCTCGGCCGGCGCTGCGGCCGCGGCGGGGTCACCCCGTCCGCCAGCCGGCGGGTGGTGAGCAGGAAGGCGGTGTGCCCGACCATCCGGTGTTCCGGGCGCACCGCCAGCCCCACCACGTGCCAGGGCCGCACCAGGCTCTCCCACGACTCCGGCTCGGTCCAGCACTGCTGTTCCCGCAGCGCCTCGGTGACCCGCGACAGCTGCGTCACCGTCGCGACGTACACGACCAGCACCCCGCCCGGGACGAGGCTGCGGTACACGGTGTCGAGCACCTCCCACGGCGCCAGCATGTCCAGCACCACCCGGTCGACCTCGCCGGTGTGGTTGCGCAGGTCGTCCACCGTCAGCGTCCAGTTGGCCGGCCGCTCGCGGAAGAACCGCTCCACGTTCTTGACCGCGTGTTCGGCGTGGTCCTCGCGCACCTCGTAGGACAGCACGCTGCCCTCCGGGCCCACCGCGCGCAGCAGCGAGCAGGTCAGCGCACCCGAGCCGGCGCCGGCCTCGAGCACCCGCGCACCCGGGAAGATGTCACCCCACATCACGATCTGCGCCGCGTCCTTGGGGTAGATCACCTGCGCACCGCGCGGCATGGACAGCACGTAGTCGGCCAGCCGCGGCCGCAGCGCGAGGTACGCGGTGCCGCCCACGGACGTGATCACCGAGCCCTCGGGCTTGCCGATCAGGTCGTCGTGCCGCAGCGCGCCGCGGTGGGTGTGGTACTCCTCCCCCTCGGCGAGCACCAGCGTGTAGTTCCGTCCCTTCGGATCGGTCAGACGCACCCTGTCGCCCGGACGGAACGGCCCGCTCACCTGCACTTCCACACTCCTCGCATCACACGAACGCAGCGCTGAATCTTCGCAGACGGGCCGTTCAGCGCCCGCGGCGGGCCGACAGCGCCGACCGCAGGTCCGCCCGGCGCAGCACCCCGGACGGGCGGCCCTCGTCGTCGACCACGAGGAACTGCCAGGCCGCGGTCTCCCGGACCCGCTCGGCGATCTCCTCCCCCGGCTCGGAGGCCAGCAGGACGGTCTCGGCGCGGATCGGTTCCGCGGCCAGCTCCGCCGGCGCCTGCGGCGAGGTCTCGGCGAGCCGCTGCGCGGCGGCCTCGTCCAGCAGGCCGGCCGCGACCCCGTCCGCGCGCACGAGCACCACACCCCGGCCGGCAGCAGCCGCCAGTGCATCGGACACCGGGCTCTCCGCGGGCAGCTGCAGCACCGGACGGGTCAGCTCGGTCACCGCGAGCCCTTCCGGCCAGCCCCGGCCGGCCTCCGCGGCGAGTTCGGACGCCGCGCCCACCGCGACGAACCACGCGGTCACCACGCACACGCCCAGCCGCAGCCACCGGTCCTCGGTGCCGGACACCACGCCGGCCAGCGCCCACACCAGCAGCCCGGCGGCGACGATCCCGCCGCCCGCGACGGCCGCCCGCGTGCCGCCGGACCGCCGGCCGGTCAGCGCCCAGACCCCGGCGCGCAGCATGCGGCCGCCGTCCAGCGGCAGGCCGGGCAGCAGGTTGAACACGCCGACCGCGAGGTTGGCCACCGCGCACTCGGCCACCACCAGCCACACCGCGCCCTCCGGCGGCACAGCGAACAGCAACAGCCCGCAGAACGCCGCGAGCAGGATCGACACGATCGGGCCGGCGGCCGCGATCAGCCCTTCCTGCCCCGGTTTGCGGGGCGTGCGGGCCACTTCGGACAGCCCGCCGAGCAGGAACAGCCGGAGCCGTCGCACCGGGATTCCCATCCGCAGGGCCACGACGCAGTGGCCCAGCTCGTGGGCCAGCACCGACAGGCCGAGCAGCACGGCGAACGCCGCGGCCAGCACCCAGGACACCCCGCCGGTCGCCCCGGGCAGCAGCCGGTCGACGAGCGGCTGGTAGAGCACGACGACCACCAGCGAGCCGATCCACCAGGACGGGGCGAGCAGCACCGGCACGTCCTGGACCCGGAACAGCAGCAGGCCGCCGTCGGCGGTGGTCAGCACCCGCCTCGGCTGGTGTCGCCCGTGCTCGCCGGTCGCGGTCATGCCGGACAGGGTAGAGCGTGTGGTGTCAGGCAGCCGTGACCCGCAGGTGCGCGCGGCGTCACGATCTTGTCGTACCCCTGCTCTAGGGTGCGGGGTATGGCTCAGACGGCGACCACGGAACCCCAGCTCGGCGTGCGCCGCCCCGCACTGTCCCCCTCCCGGGCCAGTGACTTCAAGCAGTGCCCCCTGCTGTACCGCTTCCGCGCGGTGGACCGCCTGCCGGAGGTGCCGACCAGGGCACAGCTGCGCGGCACGCTGGTGCACTCGGTACTGGAGCGGCTGTTCACGCTGCCCAGGTCCGACCGTGCCCCGGACCGCGCCCGCGAGCTGCTCGCGCCCACCTGGAGCGAGCTGGCGGCGGACAACCCCGAGTGGGCCGAGTTGTTCGGCGGCGCCGACGGCGCGGAGATCGACAGCTGGCTCGAGTCCGCCACGAAGCTGCTGGACAGCTACTTCCAGCTGGAGGACCCGCGCCGGTTCGATCCCGAGGCGTGCGAGCTGCACGTCGAGCTCGAACTGGAGTCGGGGGTCCGGCTGCGCGGGTACGTCGACCGGCTGGACGTCGCGCCGACCGGCGAGATCCGCGTGGTGGACTACAAGACCGGGGCCGCGCCGCGGGAGATCGGCGAGGCCAAGGCGATGTTCCAGATGAAGTTCTACGCCGTGGTGCTGTGGCGGCTGCGTGGCGTGGTGCCGCGCCAGCTCAAGCTGATGTACCTGACCGACGGCCAGTCACTGGCCTACGCACCGGACGAGGCGGAGCTGCGCCGGTTCGAGCGCACGCTGGAGGCGATCTGGCAGGCGATCCTCAAGGCCGGCCGCACCGGCGACTTCCGGCCCAGCCCGAGCCGGCTGTGCGACTGGTGCGCGCACCAGTCGTTGTGCCCGTCGTTCGGCGGTACCCCGCCGGAGTACCCGGGCTGGCCCGAGCCGGACCCGGGCGTGGAGACGGCACTGGACCGGGCGGACTGAGATGCGGGCGGACTGAGATGACCGAGGCGATGAACGGGACGGGGATGACCGGGACAGGGACGACGGAGAGCGCTTTCTACCTGCCGCTGGGCGGTGACCGGTACCAGCCGACCGAGCACACCGCCGGCCCCTGGACGCCGGACGCACAGCACTTCGGGCCGCCCTCGGCCCTGCTCGCCCGCGCGCTGGAAGGACTGGTGACCGACCGGCCGGGGCTGCTGGCGCGGGTCACCGTCGAGATCCTCGGTCCCGCGCCGCTGACCGAGCTGTCCGTGCGGGCGGGGATCGAGCGGCCGGGGCGGTCGGTCCAGCTGCTCGGCGCCGAACTGCACGACGGCACGCGGGCCGTGGCGCGTGCTTCGGCGTGGTGGATCACCGAGTCCGACAGCACGGCGGTGGCCACCGAGGAGCAGGCCCCGCCGTCCCCGGAGGACTGCGCACCGGCGTCGTGGCCGGACAGCTGGCGCCCGGGCGGTTACCTCGGCGCGATGGAGTGGCGGGGCATCGCCGGGTCGCCGGCCGAACCCGGACCGGCGTGGGTGTGGGGCCGGCAGCGGGTCGAGCTGGTCGCGGGTGAGAAGCCGACGCCGCTGCAGCGGCTGTTCGCGGTCGCCGACACCGGCAACGGCGCGTCGAACTACCTCGACCCGGCGCGCTGGTGGTTCATCAACAGCGAGCTGACCGTGCACCTGCGCCGCGCGCCCGTCGGCGAGTGGATGGCACTGGACGCCCGCACCGCGATCGGCCCGGCCGGGGTCGGCACGGCCGCCAGCACGCTGTCCGACGTGCGCGGACCGGTGGGCCAGGGCGCGCAGGCACTCATGGTGCGGACACGCTGACGGGCGTGACCGTCCCCCGCGGGCCGCGGGAGATCGATTACGCTGCGTCCAGGATCGATCGACCTGGGAGCGCTCGAGTGCAGATCACCTCGGTGGTCAACCAGAAGGGCGGCGTGGGCAAGACGGCGCTGAGCGTCGGGGCGGCCGCGGCGCTGGCCGAACGCGGCCGCCGGGTGCTGCTGATCGACCTCGACCCGCAGGGGCACGCGACCACGGAGATGCTCGGCCTGGACGAGGCGCCGGCGCACGCGCCGAGCCTGGCCAAGGCGCTGACCAAGACCTGGAAGGGGCCGGTCGAGGAGCTGATCGTGCCGCACCGGCGCAGCAACATCGGCCCGGGCGGCGCGTTCGACGTGATCCCCACCTCGCCCGGCATGTTCGACCTCGTGCGCAGGCTCGACCAGTTCCGGGTGCCGGGCTGGCAGCTGGCACGTGTCGTGCAGTTCGCCAACTACGACCACGTCATCATCGACTGCCCGCCGGCGCTGGACGTGCTGACCAACAACGCGCTGGCGGCGACGCACGGCATCCTGGTGCCGGTGCAGCCGGACCGGACGAGCATCCGGGCGCTGCGGCTGCTCAACGACCAGCTCCACTTCGTCCAGCAGGCGCTCAACCGGCCGCCCATCCCCTACTTCGGCGTGGTGCCGGGCCTGTACCGGCGGCCGATGTCGGGGTACGCGGTGGCGGCCTTGGAGGAGCTGCGGCAGTTCGGCTATCCGTTGCTGGCCCACGTGCCGCTGGGCGTGGTGATGAACGAGGCCGCGGCGCACGGCATGCCGGTCACCACCTTCGCTCCGGAGACCACGCAAGCGGTGGCGTTCCGGGAGATCGCCGCGGTGCTGGACGGGCACCTGGCCCGGCAGGGCCCATCGGCGCCGGTGCCCGAGGACGATTTCGTGTTCGAGGACTTCATCACCCAGGTCGCGCACGCCCGCAACCAGAACGACAACGGGGCGCGCAAGAAGTTGTACGACCTGATGCCCAAGCGCCCCCGCGGCTGACTGGCGGCACGGGAAGCGCTTTCCTCCCTGGCCTGCTTGGGTTTCTGCGCGGTCTCTTGTGGAACGGGCCAGGCTGGTCGTACCGGGAAACGCCGTATAGGGCGTTATACATCGCGCGGGCCGCAGGCCCGGGCCCGTTCCTCCAGGTACCGCCGCTCCGGGGCACTCGACGTCCGCCGCGCCGCGGCGAGGTACGCCGCTTCGGCCGCCGCGCGGTTCCCGGCCCGTTCCAGCAGGTGCCCGCGGACCGCGTCGACCCGGTGGTGCCCCGCCAGCGCCGGATCCGCCTCCGCCACGGCCAGTTCCCGCAGTCCGGCGTCCGGACCGTCCACCTCGGACACCGCGACGACCCGGTTCAGCGTTACCATCGGGCCCGGTGCCACCACGGCGAGCAGTTCGTAGAGCCCGGCGATCTCCCGCCAGTCCGTGTCCGCCGCCCGCTCAGCCTGCGCGTGCACCCCCGCGATCGCAGCCTGCAGCTGGTACGGCCCGATGGGCGCGGTGCGCAACGCCCGCTCGAGGAGTTCGAGGCCCTCGGCGATCATCGCCCGGTCCCAGCGCCTCCGGTCCTGCTCGGCGAGCGGGACCAGGGCGCCGCCCGCATCCGTGCGCGCGGGTCGCCGCGCATCGGTCAGCAGCATCAGCGCAAGCAGGCCGGACACCTCGCCCTCGTCCGGCAGGCGAGCGTGCAGGTGCCGCGTCAGCCGGATCGCTTCGCCGGTCAGGTCGGCGCGCTGCAGCTCCTCCCCCGCGCTCGCGGTGTGTCCCTCGGTGAAGATCAGGTACAGCACGTTGAGCACCGCCGCCAGCCGCGCCGGGTACTCCTCCGGCGTGGGCGGCCGGAACCGCGCCCCACCCGCCTTGATGCGGTGCTTGGCGCGGCTGATCCGCTGCGCGACCGTGGCTTCCGGTACCAGGAAGGCCCGCGCGATCTCCGCCGTGGTCAGCCCTCCCACCGCGCGCAGTGCCAGGGCCACCTGCGAAGCCGGCGTCAGCGACGGGTGACAACACAGCATCAGCAGGGTGAGCGTGTCGTCCACCGCCGCCACCGGCTCCGGATCCGGCGGCGTCAGCAGCGCGGCGTTCTCCTCGCGGCGCCGGCGGGCGGTGTCGGCGCGCCACAGTTCGATCCGGCGCCGGGACGCCGCGGTGATCAGCCATCCCTTCGGGTTGGCCGGCATCCCCTGGTCCGGCCACTGCGTCGCGGCGGCGAGCAGCGCCTCCTGCACCGCGTCCTCACAGGTATCGAAGTCGCCGTAGCGGCGGACCAACGCAGCCAGGACCTGCGGCGCCAGCTCCCGCAGCAGGTCGCTCACGGCAGGAACACGCTCAGGTCCTGGGTCGGCCGCACCTCGACCAGCCCCAGCGCCGCCTCCGGAATCCGCGCCGCGCACTCCACCGCCCGGTCGAGGCTGTCGCAGTCCAGCACGTAGAACCCAGCCAGCTGCTCCTTGACCTCGGCGAAGGGACCGTCACCCGCAACGATCTGCCCGTCGCGCACCAGCACCCGCTTGCCCGTCTCCGGTGGCGCCAGCGACGACGACGCCACCAGCTCCCCGGCGGAGGCGAGGTCGCGGTCGAGCGCCTCGTACGCTTTGAGGCCTTCCCGCTTCTCCTCGTCGGTCAGGCGTTCCCACACCTCCTGGGACGCCGCGTTGTGGTAGATCAGCACCAGGAACCTCATGTGCCCTCCCCCGGTCCGCCGGGACACTCCGCACGGGACACCGTGCACCCGGGATGTCGAGACCGCCGCGGCGGCTTCGACGTCCCCGGTGAACTCACCACCCTAGCGGCAGGAGCAGCCATGACGAGCACCATCGACGAGCAGGACGAGATCCGCGCCGTCATCGAGGAACAGGCCGCCGCGATGCGGGCCGGGGACGCCGACGCGGTGGTCGCGCGGTACGCCCCGGACATCGTCGCCTTCACCCTCGCGCCCCCGCTGGCCCACGGCCCGGACGAACTGCGCGACCCGGCCACGCTGCGGGGCTGGTTCGCCGGGTTCACCGGCCCGGTCGGCTACGAGGTGCGGGACCCGCGGATCACCGTGCGCGGCGACCTCGCCTTCTGCGCGAGCCTGAACCGGATGTCGGCGGTCCCCGCGGGCGCGGCCGGGCCGTTCACGCTGTGGTTCCGGTCCACGGTGTGCCTGCGCCGGGAGGGCGGCCGCTGGCTGATCGCGCACCAGCACCAGTCCACGCCCTTCCACATGGACGGCTCGTTCGCCGCGGCGCTGGACCTGGAGCCCTAGCCGATCCCCGCGACCAGCCAGGCGAGCAGGGACAACGAGCCCATCGCCAGCAGCGTCGACACCAGCACGCAGTCCCGCACGAACCGGCTGTCCAGCGCGTACTGGCTGGTCGCGATGAACACGTTCTGCGCGGTGGGCAGGCCGGCGCACACCACCGCGACCGCCAGCGCCGGGTGCGGCACCCCGAGCAGCAGCCCCGCTCCGAGGGTGATCACGGGCTGGGCGACGAGCTTGAGCGCGACCACGGTCGCGAGCTCGGTCCGCCGGGTCCCGTCGCCGACCGGGGCGCGGCCGCCGGAGGTGAGCGACATCCCCAGGACCAGCAGCGCGGTGCCGACGCCGGCGCCCGCGATCAGGTGCAGCGGCTGGGCCGCCAGGGCCGGCAGGTGCAGCCCGCTCGCCCGGAACAGCACGCCGAGCAGCGACGCAGCGATCACCGGGGTGCGCACCGGCAACGCCACCAGGGCCCGCCACCGCGACCGGCCGGGCGTGTGCGCCTCGCTTTCCAGCAGCGCGAGCAGCGACGGCATCAGCACCAGCGTCTGCAGCAGGATCAGCACCACGGTGAACGCGGAGCTGCCGAACAGCTGCATCGTCACCGGGATGCCCAGGTTCGCCGCGTTGGTGTAGCAGGAAGCCATTCCGGTGACCGCCCACTCCGCCGGTTTGCGCCGGAACACCCACCGCCCGAGCGCGAACCCGATGCCGCCCACCACGACGGTGCCGGCCAGGAACGCGATCGCACCCGGGTTGGCCAGTGCGGTCAGCGGCGTGTCCAGCATCGTGCTGAACAGCACCGCCGGCATGGCGACCGTGAAGACATACCTGGTCAGCACCTCCTCGGCCCGCTCGCCGAGCACCCGGAAGCGGCCGAGGAGGTACCCCAGTCCGGTCAGTGCCCAGATCGGCGCGAACGCCGGCAGGACACCCCCGGTCAAAGCCGGCAGGACCGGATGTCGGAGGCGAGCACCGCCTTCGCGCCGACCTCGGCGAGCTCGTCCATGATCTGGTTGACCTTCTTGCGCGGGACCATCGCCCGCACAGCGACCCAGTCCGCGTCAGCCAGCGGCGCGACCGTCGGCGACTCGAGACCCGGGGTGATCGCGACGGCCCGCTCCAGCAGGGAACGCGGGCAGTCGTAGTCGAGCATCATGTACTGCTGGGCGAACACGACACCCTGCAGCCGTGCGGTCAGCTGCGACTTGGCCTTGACGGCGTCGCTCCCGGCCCGCTGCACGAGCACCGCCTCGGACACGCAGATCGGGTCACCGAACGCGACCAGGTTGTGCTGGCGCAGCGTGCGGCCCGAGCCGACCACGTCGGCGATCGCATCGGCGACCCCGAGCTGGATCGAGATCTCCACCGCGCCGTCGAGCCGGATCACCTCGGCCTCGACGCCGTGCCTCGCCAGGTCGTCACGCACCAGCTTCGGGTACGACGTCGCGAGCCGCTTGCCGTGCAGGTCGGCCGGTTTCCAGTCCTGCCCGGCCGGTGCCGCGTAGCGGAACGTGGAGCCGCCGAAGCCGAGGGCGAGCACCTCCTCGACCGGCGCGCCGGAGTCCAGCGCCAGATCACGGCCGGTGATCCCCAGGTCCAGTTCACCCGAGCCGACGTAGATCGGGATGTCCTTGGGGCGCAGGAAGAAGAACTCGACCTCGTTGGTCGGGTCGAGGACGGTCAGGTCACGCTGCTCATGCCGCTGGCGGTATCCGGCCTCGCCGAGCATCTCCGACGCCGGCCCGGCCAGCGCTCCCTTGTTCGGCACCGCAACCCGCAGCATGCCCTCACTCCTCGTTCGTTCCTCGCGCCCGCTACAGGTAGCGGTACACGTCCTCGGTGGTCAGCCCACGACCGAGCATCAGCACCTGCACCCGGTACAGCAGCTGGGAGATCTCCTCGGCCAGCCGCTCGTCGGACTCGTGCTCGGCGGCGATCCACACCTCACCGGCCTCTTCGAGCACCTTCTTGCCCTGGGCGTGCACGCCGGCGTCCAGCGCCGTCACGGTGCCGGACCCGGCGGGCCGGGTGCGGGCCCGCTCGGTGAGCTCGGCGAACAGCTCGTCGAAGGTCTTCACGGTCTGTAGATCCTTCCATCCGCGCCCCGGCCGCAACGACCCGGCCCGCCGCTGCCGGCGGACAGGTCACACCCCGGCGTGGATCGCGACGAGGGTGTCCGCGTCCACCCCGGTCAGCGACGTGCGGAACACCCGCCGCGGCCCGGGTTCCACGGAGACGTCGTTGGGTACCACGAGGACGACGCAGCCCGCCGCAGCCGCCGATGCGGCGCCCGGCGGGGAATCTTCGACGGCCACGCAACGCGCCGGATCCACGCCGAGCAGCCGTGCCGCGCGCAGGTAGGGCTCCGGGTCCGGCTTGTTGCGGCCGCCGACCTCGTCACCGCAGACGGTGGCATCGAAGAAGTCCCGGCCGATCGTGTTCAGCGCCAGCTCGGTCAGCGCCCGTTCGGTGGAGGTGACCAGCGCCGACGCCAGCCCCGCCCGCCGCACCGACGCCAGCGCCTCGCGCGCGCCGGGCCGCCAGGGCAGCTCGTCGGCGAACAGGTTCGCGGTGCGGTCGCGGATCCACGCGCCGGTGCGGGCGACCGCGGCGGGCGCCGGTTCGTGCCCGGTCACGGTCAGCAGGTAGGACGCGGTGGCGTCCATGTTGGACCCCACGAGGGTCAGCCGCTGCTCGGTGCTCAGCGTGCCGCCCAGCCACTCCGCGCACTCGTACAGCGCCACATCCCACAGCTTCTCCGAGTCCACGAGCGTGCCGTCCATGTCCCAGAGCACGGCAGCCAGGCCGTCCGTCAAGTGGTTCTCCCTCTGCTCAGGTGTTGAAGTACTTGGCCTCGGGGTGGTGGGCCACGATCGCGTCGGTGGACTGCTCGGGATGCAGCTGGAACTCCTCGGACAGCTTGACGCCGATGCGCTCGGCGCCGAGCAGCTCCACGATGGTGGCGCGGTCCTCCAGGTTGGGGCAGGCGCCGTAGCCGAGGGAGAACCGGGCGCCGCGGTAACCCAGCTTGAAGAACTCCTCGACCTCGCGCGGGTCCTCGTCGGCGACCGCGCGGCCGCTGGCGAAGTGCAGCTCCTGCCGGACACGGCGGTGCCAGTACTCGGCCAGCGCCTCGGTCAGCTGCACGCCAAGGCCGTGCACCTCCAGGTAGTCGCGGTAGGCGTCGGCGGCGAACAGCTCGTTGGCGTAGTCGGCGATCGGCTGGCCCATGGTCACCAGGGTCAGCGGCAGCACGTCCACCTCGCCGGTCTCGCGCGGCCGGTAGAAGTCGGCCAGGCACAGGTACCGGTCGCGCGTCTGCCGCGGGAAGGTGAACCGGGCCCGCTCCGGGGCGTCGGCGTGCGCCTCGGACAGCACCACCAGGTCGTTGCCCTCGGCGACGGCCGGGAAGTACCCGTAGACGACGGCCGCGTGCTGCAGGACCCCGTCGGTGGCCAGCCGGTCCAGCCAGTACCGCAGCCGCGGTCGGCCTTCGGTCTCCACCAGCTGCTCGTAGCTGGGGCCGTGTCCACCGCGGGCGCCGCGCAGGCCCCACTGGCCGAGGAAGGTGGCCCGCTCGTCGAGCAGGGTGGCGTATTCGGCGACCGGGATGCCCTTCACCACGCGGGTGCCCCAGAAGGGCGGCACGGGCACGGGCACGTCGGTCGCGACATCGGATCGGGCGGGAATCGGGGCCTCCGGCTCTCGGGCGGACTTGCGGGCTTCGGCGATGCGCAGGGACCGCTCGCGGCGGGCCTTGCGCTCCGCTCTCTTCGCGGCCTCCTCGGCGCTGATCTCCGGTGCCCGGCCCTGCTTGGCGGCCATGATGGTGTCCATCAGCCGCAGGCCCTCGAACGCGTCCCGCGCGTAGCGGACGTCGCCGTGGTAGAGCTCGGCGAGGTCGTTCTCGACGTAGGTGCGGGTCAGGGCCGCCCCGCCGAGCAGGACCGGCCAGCGGCCGGCGACCTCCCGCGAGTTCATCTCCTCCAGGTTCTCCTTCATGACCACCGTGGATTTCACCAGCAGCCCGGACATGCCGATCGCGTCCGCCGCGTGCTCCTGCGCGGCATCCAGGATCGCGCTGATGGGCTGCTTGATACCCAGGTTGATCACGTCGTACCCGTTGTTGGACAGGATGATGTCGACCAGGTTCTTGCCGATGTCGTGCACGTCGCCCTTGACCGTGGCCAGCACGATCTTGCCCTTGGTCTGCACGTCGCCGTGGCTCTGCTCCTGGATGTGCGGCTCGAGGTGGGCGACGGCGGCCTTCATCACCTCGGCCGACTGCAGCACGAACGGCAGCTGCATCTGACCGGAGCCGAACAGCTCACCGACCGTCTTCATGCCGGACAGCAGGGTCTCGTTCACGATGTCCAGCGCCGGCTTCTCGGCCAGCGCGGCGTCCAGGTCGGCCTCCAGGCCGGTGCGCTCGCCGTCCACGATCCGCCGCTCCAGCCGGTCGAACAGCGGCAGCGCGGCCAGCTCCTCGGCGCGGGACGCGCGACTGGAGGCCGCCGAAACGCCCTCGAACAGCGACATCAGCTTCTGCAGCGGGTCGTAGCCCTCCCGCCGCCGGTCGTAGACCAGGTCGAGCGCCACCTCCCGCTGCTCGTCGGGGATGCGGGCCATCGGCAGGATCTTCGACGCGTGCACGATGGCCGTGGTCAGCCCGGCCTGGACGCATTCGTGCAGGAACACCGAGTTCAGCACCTGGCGCGCGGCGGCGTTGAGCCCGAACGAGACGTTGGAGATGCCCAGCGTCGTCTGCACCGCCGGGTAGCGGCGCTTGAGCTCGCGGATCGCCTCGATCGTCTCCAGCGCGTCGCGGCGGGTCTCCTCCTGGCCGGTGGTGATCGGGAACGTCAGGCAGTCGACGATGATGTCCTCGGCGCGCATCCCCCAGTTGGTCACCAGGTCCTCGATCGTGCGGGTCGCGACCCGCACCTTCCACTCGGCGGTGCGGGCCTGGCCTTCCTCGTCGATGCACATCACCACGACCGCGGCGCCGTGCTCGGACACCAGCCGCATGATGCGCTGGAACCGGGAGTCCGGGCCGTCCCCGTCCTCGTAGTTGACGCTGTTGACCACGCAGCGGCCGCCGAGCCGCTCCAGCCCGGCCTGCAGCACCGCCGGTTCGGTGGAGTCCAGCATGATCGGCAGCGTGGACGCCGTGGCCAGCCGCCCGGCCAGCTCGGCCATGTCGGCCGCTCCGTCCCGGCCCACGTAGTCCACGCACAGGTCGAGCAGGTGGGCACCGTCGCGGGTCTGCTCGCGCGCGATCTCCACGCAGTCCTCGTAGCGGCCCTCGAGCATCGCCTCCCGGAACTTCTTGGAGCCGTTGGCGTTGGTGCGCTCGCCCACCATCAGCACCGAGGCGTCCTGCTCGAACGGCACCGCCTGGTACAGCGACGACACCCCCGGCTCGGGCCGCGGGCGGCGCTCCGCGCGCTCCACGTCGCGCACCGCCTCCGCCAGCTGCCGGATGTGCTCGCCGGTGGTGCCGCAACAGCCGCCCACCAGGCCCACGCCGAACTCGCGCACGAACCCGGACAAGGCTTCGGCGAGCCCGTCCGGCGACAGCGGGTACACCGCGCCGTCGGGGCCCAGCTCGGGCAGGCCCGCGTTCGGCATCACCGACAGCGGAACCCGGGCGGACCTGGACAGCGTGCGCAGGTGCTCGCTCATCTCGGCCGGGCCGGTGGCGCAGTTCAGGCCGATCAGGTCGATGCCGAGCGGTTCCAGCGCGGCCAGCGCGGCGCCCACCTCGGTGCCGAGCAGCATGGTGCCGGTCGTCTCCACCGTGATCGAGGCGATCACCGGCACCTCCTGCCCGGCCGCGCGCATCGCCCGCCGCGCCCCCAGGATCGCCGCCTTGGTCTGCAACAGGTCCTGGGAGGTCTCGACCAGCACCGCGTCGACGCCGCCGTGCAGCAGGCCGGTGACCTGCTCGGCGTAGGCGTCGCGCAGCTGCGCGTACGGCGCGTGCCCCAGGGTGGGCAGCTTGGTGCCCGGCCCCACCGAACCCAGCACGAACCGGGGTCGCTGCGGCGTCGCGTACTCGTCGGCGGTCTCCCGCGCCAGCCGCGCGCCGGCCTCGGCGAGCTCGCCGATCCGGTCGGCGATCCCGTACTCCCCCAGGTTCGCCAGGTTCGCGCCGAAGGTGTTGGTCTCCACCGCGTCCGCGCCGGCCTCGAGGTAGCCGCGGTGGATGCCGCGCACCACGTCCGGCCGGGTGACGTTCAGGATCTCGTTGCAGCCCTCGAGGCCCGCGAAGTCGTCCAGCGAGAGGTCGTGCGCCTGCAGCGCCGTGCCCATCGCGCCGTCCGCCACGACCACACGGGCGGCGAGGGCGTCCAGCAGCGGTGACGAAGAGCGATCCGACATGACCTCCAGGCTACGGTCTCGCCGGTGCCCGGGGGGTCGTAGGCTGGGTGGGTGAGTGACCCAGCCGACGCGACCCCGCAGCCCGAGCAGTCCGTCCCCGGGGACGACGCGTCCCGGGAACGCGTCATGATTCTGGCCTTCGAAGGCTGGAACGACGCAGGTGACGCGGCCAGCACCGCCGTGGAGCACCTCCAGCTCAGCTGGGACGCCAAACCGCTCGCCGAGCTGGAACCGGACGACTACTACGACTTCCAGGTCAGCCGCCCCACCGTCCGCCTGGTGGACGGCGTCACCCGGAGAGTGGAATGGCCGACCACCCGCCTGGCGATCTGCCACCCGCCCGGCTACGACCAGGACATCGTGCTGGTGACCGGCCCCGAGCCGAACATGCGGTGGCGCGCGTTCTGCCGTGAGCTGCTCGACCACATCGAGGACCTGGGGGTGACCACGGTCGTCACGCTCGGCGCCCTGCTCGCCGACACCGCCCACACCCGGCCGGTCCCGGTCACCGGCACCGCCTACGACCCGGAGGCGGCGGCCCGGTTCGGGCTGGAACGCAGCCGCTACCAGGGTCCGACCGGCATCGTCGGCATCCTCCAGGACGCGTGCGTGCAGGCCGGCATCCCGGCCATCTCCATCTGGGCCGCGGTGCCGCACTACGTGTCCCACCCGCCGTCCCCCAAGGCGACGCTGGCGCTGCTGCACAAGCTCGAGGACGTCCTCGACGTCGAGGTCCCGCTGGGCGCGCTGCCCGAGCAGGCCGAGGAGTGGCAGCAGACGGTCACCGAGATGGCCGAGGAGGACGAGGAGATCGCCGAGTACGTGCGCACGCTGGAAGAGCGCGGCGACGCCGAGACGGCGATCACCCTGGAGGAGTCGAGCGGCGAGAAGATCGCCGCCGAGTTCGAGCGCTACCTGCGGCGGCGCCGTCCGGGCGCGGAGGGGCCGGGCCCGGCCGGCCGGTGAGCGGGCGGCTCGCCCGCGCCGCGCTGTACGTCGGAGGGCTGCTCGGCCCGTTCGGGGGCGGGGTGGTGTCGTCGATGCTGCCCGAGCTGTCGGGCAGTTTCGGCGTGTCGCAAGCCGCCGCGGCGTCCGCGCTGACCGCCTACCTGCTGCCGTTCGCGCTGGTCATGCTCGTGTCCGGGACGTTCGGCGCGCGCTGGGGACCAGGGCGGACGATCCGGATCGCCTATGCCGGTTACGTCGTGGCCGCGGCGCTGTCGGCCCTCGCGCCGTGGTTCTGGCTGTTCCAGATCAGCCGTGGCCTGCAGGGCGTGGCGAACGCGTTCACCACGCCCCTGTTGCTGACCAAGCTCGCCGCCAGCACCCCGCCCAGCCGGCTCGGCCGGGCGCTCGGCGCGTTCGGTGCCGCGCAAGCGCTGGGGCAGACGTCGGCTCCGCTGGTGGGCGGGCTGGCCGCGGAGACCGACTGGTGGTGGGCGTTCGCCGGCATCGCGCTGGTCGCACTGGTCCTCACGGCCAGTCCGCTGCCGCCGGACGAGCCGGCCGGGGCGGCGGGGACGCAGCTGCGCGACGCGTGGCGGCCGATCGTGCTGTGGGCCGGCGCGGTGGTGTTCCTGGCCTGGGCGTGCCTGGCCGGGCTGCCGTTCCTGGTCGCCTTCCGGGTGGACGACCTGTTCGGACTGGCACCGGACGTGCGTGGTCTGGTGCTGACCGCCTACGGCATCGCCGGCTTCGTGGCCGCCCGGCTGGCCGGGACGGCGTCGGACCGGTTCGGGCCGCGGGCCGCGCTGGCTGCCGGGCTGCTGATGGGCGCGGCGGCGATCGCCTCGATCGGGCTGTTCCCGTCGCTGCCCGCGGTGACGATCGCGTGGGCCGTGGGCGGGGTGTGCGGGCAGCTGATCCTGGTCGCGGTCAACGCGACCGTGCTCGGGGGCGCCGGTCCGGGGCGCAGTGGTGCGATCTCGGTGGTGACCTCGCTGCGGTTCCTCGGCATGTCCGCCTCGCCCGCCGTGTTCACCGGCCTGTACCGGCAAAGCCCGGTGCTGGGTTTCCTCGTGGCAGCCGGGGTGCTCGCGGCGGCGGTTCCGCTGGTGGCGCTGCGGCCGCGGTCAGAGGATGCGGCGTAGCGGGACCGGCCCCCGTGCCCGCTTGCGCCACTCGCGCGGGTAGCCGAGGGACACCTCCTCGAAGCGGACGCCGTCGGCCCACGTCGTGCGCGGAATGTGCAGGTGCCCGAACACCGCGGCCTCGGCCCGGTAGCGCAGGTGCCAGTCCTCGGTGCGGGTGGTGCCGCACCACAGCGCGAACTCGGGATGACGCAGCGGCGCCGTCGGGTGGCGATGGAGCGGCCAGTGCGACAGGAGGATGGTGCCGTGGTCGGCGGGGATGGCGTCCAGCCGCTGTTCGCTGATCTTGAGCCGGTGGTCGCACCAGTCCGGCCGGCTGGGGAACGGGTCCGGGTCGAGGTAGAACTCGTCGGTGCACACCACGTTCGCCGCGCGGGCCTGCGCGAGCGCCTCGGCCGTGGACGCGTTCTCGGCCTGGGGAGTGCGCCAGCTGTAGTCGTAGAGCAGGAACAGCGCCGCGATGGTGAGCGGGCGGCCGGCGTGCGGCCAGACCAGGTAGTCGTCCTCGGGGGTGTGGACGCCCAGGTCGCGGCAGCGCCGCACGAGGTGCCGGTAGCGGGTCTCGCCGCGCAGTTCGCCGCCGTCGCGCGGGACGGTCCACAGTTCGTGGTTGCCCGGCACCCACACCACCTCGGCGAAGCGGGACTTGAGCGTGGCGAGGGTGCCGATGACGGCGTCGGCCCGCTCGGCGACGTCCCCCGCGACGAGCAGCCAGTCGTCCGGGGAGTCCGGCTGGATTTCGTCGATCAGCGGCGCGTTGCCGGTGTGGGTGACGTGGAGGTCGCTGGTGGCGTAGAGGCGGGGCACGGCTCCACCGTAGAGCGGCCCGCCCACGACCAGCACGACGGTGGCGCGGCGGGCTCGCGCGCGCACGTGACCTCGGCCGCCCGGCGGTGTCTCTGCCGGTCGGGCAGCAGCGGCAGCGGGAGTGGTCCGGCGCGGCCCTGGGGCTCGCCCAGGGCCGCGCCGTATAGGTCGTTATACGCTCGTCAGAGCTCGACGCCGAGCAGCGCGTCCACCGCGACGCGGATCAGGGCGGGCGCGCCCGTGTCGCGCCCGCCCTGGCGGATCGCCTCGTCGGCCCACGCGTCGACCGCCCGCATGGCGTTGACCGTGTCCAGGTCGTCGGCCAGGTGGTCGCGCAGGCGGGCAATGGTGTCGTCGGCCTCCGGCCCGGACGGCAGCGCCACCGCCTCCCGCCAGCGCGCGAGCCGCTCCTGCGCGGTGGTGAGCAGGTCGTCGGTCCACGAGCGGTCGCTGCGGTAGTGGCCGGCGAACAGCGCGAGCCGGATCGCGTTCGGATTGACCCCGTCGGCCCGCAACCGCGACACGAACACCAGGTTGCCCCGGGACTTCGACATCTTCTCGCCGTTGAGGCCGATCATGCCGCCGTGCACGTAGTGCCGGGCGAACGGGTGCTCACCCGAGAGGGCCTCGGCGTGCGCCGCGCTGTACTCGTGGTGCGGGAAGATCAGGTCCGAACCGCCGCCCTGCACGTCGAAGCCCATGCCGAGCCGGTTCACCGCGATGGCGCTGCACTCGATGTGCCAGCCGGGCCGGCCGGGACCGAGCTCCGACTCCCAGGACGGCTCGCCGGGGCGGGCACAGCGCCACAGCAGCGCGTCCAGCGGGTCACGCTTCCCCCGGCGGTCCGGGTCGCCCCCGCGCTCGGCGAAGAACTTCGCCATGGTCTGCGCGTCGTAGCCGGACTCGTAGCCGAACCGGCCGGTGGCGGACCGGTCGAAGTAGATGTCCGGGTACTCCGGGTCGTCGGCCCGGTAGGCGGCGCCGTCGGCCAGGAGCTTCGAGATGGCCTCGACGATCTCCGGGATGCTCTCCACCGCGCCGACGAACTGCTTTGGCGGCAGCACCCGCAGCGCCTCCATGTCCTCGCGGAACAAGGCGGTCTCACGCAGTCCGAGGACCACCCAGTCGTCGGAGTCCCGTTCGGCGCGCTCCAGCAGCGGGTCGTCGACGTCGGTCACGTTCTGCACGTAGTGCACCGTGTGGCCGCTGTCCCGCCAGACCCGGTTGACCAGGTCGAACGCGAGGTAGGTCGCCGCGTGCCCGAGGTGGGTGGCGTCGTACGGGGTGATGCCGCAGACGTACATCCGAGCCGTCTTGCCGGGCGCGGTGGGGCGCACCTGCCCGGTGGCCGTGTCGTACAACCGGAGGGCGCGCGGAGTGCCCGGCACGTACGGCAGGGGCACCGAGGACCAAGTCTTCATGCCCCAACCCTAGGTGGCGCCGGGGTGCCGCGTCCCGCCCGGTGGGAACGGCGCCGTCCCGGCCGGCTGGTCCTCGACGACCAGGCCGGTCTGGGTCGCCAGGCCGACCGCGATCGCGACGGCCTGCTCGGTGCTGATCTTCGCACCGGCCAGGGTGCGCAGTCCGCGCACCGCGCGGAGGTTCGAGGAGCGCAGGTCGCAGTCCGCGGCACGGCGAACGGCGAACTCGGCGCCCTCCAGGTCGCACTCCACGAAGGCGACCGTGGACAGGTCGCCCAGGAACATCGCTTCCCGGAACGAGCAGCCCTGGAAGACCACGGCCTGCTTCACCCGCTCCAGCTCGATCGTGGCGTAGTCGAAGCGGCACCCCTCGGCGAGGACGTCGCTCGCCTGCCGGAACACCAGGTGCAACCCGATGCCCCGGCTCGCCTCGACGTGGACGCGGCGCGCCGTCGTCGCCGGCAGGGTGGCGTTGGACAGCTCGGTGTCGACCAGGTGCACGTTGGACAGTTCCAGGGGCGCGAGCCGGCTTCCCGACAGGTCGAGGTTCGACAGGACCGATTCCGCGATCGACCCCTCGCCGGTCACCCCGGCAGAGGTACTGCCGGTGATGGCGACCCGCGTCAGGTCGAACTCGCCGCGCAGTCCCGGGGCGCCCGCTACCAGTTCGGCACGATCGAGGGACGGAAGCCGGATCTTGCGGCCGGCCACATCGCGGAACTCCATCCGGCGACGATACCGCTCCCACCCCCGGCAGCCGTCCAGTGTGGACAGAGCGGGGACACCGCGGTCAGGAGGCCGTGAGCGATCGGAGTTCGGCGAGGGTGCCGAAGAACGTGTCCTGGTTGCCGGGCAGCGGGCCGGTGACCGCGGACTGCCAGAACTTCGCCGTCCAGCCGCCGGGCACCGCGCCCATCGAGGTGTTGTACCGGGCCAGCCAGAGGACGTGGTCGGCGGCGAAGTCGTGGCTGTCGCCGGTGCACGCCTGCCACCAGCGCGTCGTGGTGTAGATGATCGGCGTGTGCCCGGTGCGCCGCGTCAGTTCGGTGCTGAAGTCGCGGATCCAGGCGACCATGTCGGCCGGCGCCATCGCGTAGCACGGCGGCGTGTTCGGGGTGTCCTCCAGGTCCAGCGTCGGCGGCAGGGTCATGCCGTCGGCGAACCACTTGCCGTCGTGCGTGTGCAGGTACGCAGCCTGCTGTGCGCCGGTGCTCTTGTCCGGCCGCGCGTAGTGGTACGCCGACCGGTACAGCCCGGCGGCCTTGGCGCCGCGGAACTGCGCGAGGTAGTTCGGGTTGGCGTACCCGACGCCGGCGGTGTCCTTGACGAACACGAATCCCGCCCCGGCCGCCTTGGCCGCGGCGAAGTCCGGCACCCCCTGCGAGGCGCTGATGTCGAACCCGGCGACCGGCCCCGCGGGTTGTGCGGACGCGGCCACGGGCACGAGCACGCCCGCGAGCGCGGCCAGTACCGCCACCATCCGGAAGATCACTTTCGTTGCCACGACCGGACCGTAAGTCGGCTTTCCGATCATCGCGCGCCGAGCGACCGCATCGGGTGAACCCGTCCGGAAGGGGGTGGTGACCCGGTTCGCGCCGGAGCGCGGTCAGTCCGCGGCGGCCAGCAGCAGCCCCGCCAGCGTGAGCAGGGCCAGCACCTTGACGACCTCCAGCACGATGTAGGCCAGGTGCGCGCGGGAACGGGGAGCGTCCTCGCCCGCCAGCACCCGCTCGGAGCGCCGGTTCAGCGGCGGCCGCACCACGGCCAGCTGCACGATCAGCACGAGCGCGGTGATCCCGCTGCACAGGTAGACCGGCCATCGCACGTCCGCCACCGCGATCGCTGCCGCCACGAGGACGGCGAGCACCACCTCCGCGCCGTTGAGCGCGCGGAAGACCAGCCGCCCGATGCCCAGTCCGATCGGGACGGTCACCCCGGGGGCGCGGAACTTCAGCGGCGCCTCCAGGAACGAGATCGCGAGCACCATGCCGAGCCACAGGCAGGTCAGCCCACCGGCGAATTCAGTCACGCAGTTCCTCCAGTTCCAGGACGCAGGCGTCCGGTTCGGCGAACGGGAGCAGCTGCCTCGCCCGCAGCGGGCCGCCCTCCAGGGCACCACTGAGCATGCCGAGGTGCACCGCGCACACCGCGTCGCGGTGCCGGGCAGCGAGCTCGTGGAACGGGCAGTGCCGCAGCCGCACGCGGTGCGGGTCGCCGCCGGGCTCGGGCGCGAAACCCAGGCCGTCGAGCAGCCGCACCACCTGTGCGGGCGTGCCGGGGCGCTCCGGGAGGCGGCGCCCCCACGCCGCGCCCGCCCCCTCCGGGCCGTCGAGCCCGCCGGTGAGCAGGATCTCCGCCAGCACCTCGTAGCGGCGGTCCCGGCCCCGGGCGGTGACCGGGGGCACGCGGTACTCCGCCGCGGGCCGGCCCGGGCCGCGGGCCGCTCCCGGGACGCGTTCGACCAGTTCGTCGGCGACCAGCTGGTCCAGGTGGAACCGGACGCTGTTGGGGTGCAGCGCGAGCCGCCGGGCCAGCTCCGCGACGCCCACCGGTCCCGCCTCGCGGATCGCGCGCAGCACCTGCCCACGCCGTCCGGACACCTGGTGCGCCATCTGGGGCCTCCCGTGCGGGTTATGCTGACCCCGAATTTATCCAAGGATTTCTCGTACTAACAAGGCGGGTCTCGTTGCGCGAACACACCCCGAGCGAAGCCGTCCCCGCGAACCTGCGGGAGATCGCCGCCACGGGCGCGGCCGGCATCCTGTGGCGGCTGCGCGAGGAGGGCCGCCAGCTCGACGCGAACCTCGTGCGCCTGGCGGCCGGTGAGCGGATCGACCAGCACGCCGAGCCGGATCTGGACGTGCTGCTCGTCGTCGTGTCCGGCGCGGGGACCCTGACCACCGGTGACGGCGCTGTCGGCCTCACCCCCGGCGCCCTGGCCTGGCTGGCGCACGGCCGGGCCAGGGCCGTCGAGGCCGGCCCGGAGGGCCTGTCCTACCTGACCGTGCACCGGCGCCGGCCGGGCCTGCGGATCGGCTTCCGCAGCTGACGATCAGCGGCGCCGCGTGCGCAGGTAGTCGCTGATCACCGCGGCGCCGAGACCGTCCACATCGGGCGCCACCACGCGCCCGCCGGAGCGCCGCGCGATCAGGTCCACGAACGCCGCCAGCCGCGGCTCGTCGCCCAGCCGGAACACCGACACCGACGCGCCCATCTTCGCCAGGCGGTCCACTTCGGACAGCGTCTTGACCAGCGTGCGCGGCTGCGGCGGATAGTCGAATTGCGCCGTGCCGTCCGCTTCCAGGTGCGCGGTGGGCTCGCCGTCGGTGACCATCAGCACCACCGGCTGCGCATCCGGGTGCCGCCGCAGGTGCCGCCCGGCCAGCAGCAGCGCGTGGTGGGCGTTGGTGCCCTGCTCCCACGCGCCCTCCAGCCCGACCAGCTCGGGCAGATCCACCGAGGCGGCGTACCGGCCGAAAGTGATCAGCTGCAGCGCGTCGTTGCGGAACCGGGTGGAGATCAACTGGTGCAGCGCCAGGGCGGTGCGCTTCATCGGCAGCCAGCGCCCCTCGGACACCATCGACCACGACGTGTCCACGCACAGCGCGACCGCGGCGCGGGACCGCAGCTCGGTCTCCACCACCTCCACATCGGACACGTCCAGGCGCACCCGGCCACCGCCGGTGGTGGCGGTCCGCAGTACGGCGTTGCGGACCGTGCGCGAGACCTCCCACGGCTCCCGGTCGCCGAACTGCCACGGCCGGCTCGCCCCGGTCGGCTCGCCCGCCGCACCGGCGGACTCGGTCTGCCGCTCACCGGTCCTGCCGCGCAGCGAGTGCACGATGTCCGACAGCGCCGTCTCCCCCAGGCGCCGCAACGCCTTCGGCGTGAGCCGGAGCGAACCGTCCGGCGCGCGTTCGAACAGGCCCTGCGACCGCAGTTCCCGCTCCAGTTCGGACAGTCGCCGCGCGTCCACGCCCGCGTCCGGCCCGAGCTGGCGTTCCAGCGCCTCCAGGTCGATGTCCTCCAGCCGGGCGCCGGGGTAGGACTGGGCCAGCTGCTCGGCGAGCGCGTCCAGCTCGGCCAGGTCCGCCATCGCCTGGGCACCCTCGCCCAGGCCCAGCGGGTCCTGTCCGCGGAAGCGGGCCGAGGACGTCCAGTCCTCCCCCGGTCGCAGCGCCTGCAGCCGGGCGTCCAGGCCGGCCAGCTGCTGCCCGATGCGCGGGTCCCCGAACGCCTGCTGGGCCAGCTCGGCCAGCTCCGCGCGCTGCTCGGCCGACATCGAGTTGAGCATCCGCTGGGCCGCCGCCGCCCGGGCGGCCAGCGCGTCGATCAGCTCGTCCACGTTGCGCGGGTTCTCCGGGAAGAACTCGCCGTGCCGGCGCATGAACTCGGCGAACCGCTCGTCGAGATCGTCCACGTCCCGGGCGTGCGCGTCGAGGAGGGCGTTGAGGTCGGCCAGCATCTGGTGGACGCGTTCGACGTCCTCCGGGCTGGTGCTCTGCAGCGCCTCCTTCATGCCTTCGAAGCGGGCGTCGAGCATCTCGCGGCCGAGCAGGTCGCGGATCTGGTCGTACTTCTCGCGGGCGTCGGCCGACCGCCACGGGTATTCGGACAGCTCGCGCACCGCGGCGGCGGTGCCCGGCGGCAGGGCGTCCAGCTGGGCCTCGGCGAAGCGGGCGTCGTCCGACGGGTCGGGGAACAGCGCCCGCCGCTCGGCGTCGAGCGCCTCGTCGAGCAGGCGCCGCACCTCCTGCAGGGTGCCGTCGAGCCGGTGCCGCCGCTGGATCTCGGCCCGGCGCTGCCACAGGCGCCGCGTCATCTCGTCCAGCCCGCGGGTGTTCGGTGTGCCGCGGCGCAGCAGCTCCTCCAGCGCCGAGCGCGGCGAGGCGCCGTCCATCACCTCGCGGCCGATCTCGTCCAGCGCCTCGCGCAGGTCGACCGGGGGTGCCAGTGGGTCCGGCCCCTCGTGCCACGGTCCGTAGGACCAGCTGCCCGGTGCGGTGGTCACGGCCCGTACACCGTGGTCGCGTCGTCGGAGTCCTTGGCCAGCTGCCGGGCCAGGTACAGCGACTCCAGAGCCAGCTCGACGGCCGCCGCGATCCGGCCGGGCTCGTCGGTGGCCGACACCCCGGCCCGCGCGGCGACCTCGTGCAGCACCGGCAACTCGGGCAGCGCGGCGAGCACATCGGCGCCCGGCACGCGTTCGCCGGTGGCGACCAGGTGCCCGTCCGCCACCGCCTCGACCAGCGGGCGCAGGTTGAGGCCGCCGAACCGCTCGCGGGCGGTCTCGGCGACCGCCCGGCGCAGCAGGTGCACCAGGTGCTCGGTCTCGCGGCCCTCCTCGCCCGGCTCGAACTCGATCTTGCCGCGCAACACCGCGGGCACGGCCTCCAGGTCGACCGGGCGGGCGACCGCGGGGTGCTCACCGGTCAGGGCGGCGCGGCGCAACGCGGCAGCCGCCACCGTCTCGGCGGCGGCGACGGCGAACCGGGCCGACACCCCGGAGCGCTGGTCCACCACGGTGGACTCACGCAGGTTGCGCACGAACCGGGCCAGCACCTCCAGCAGCGGTTCGCCGACCTCGGCCACCAGATCCGCCTCCTGGCGCACCACGTCCACCTCGGCAGCCACGGTCAGCGGGTAGTGCGTGCGGATCTCGGCACCGAAGCGGTCCTTGAGCGGGGTGATGATCCGCCCGCGGTTGGTGTAGTCCTCCGGGTTCGCGGTGGCCACGAGCAGCACGTCCAGCGGCAGCCGCAGCGTGTAGCCGCGGATCTGGATGTCCCGCTCCTCCATCACGTTGAGCAGCGCCACCTGGATGCGCTCGGCGAGGTCGGGCAGCTCGTTGATGGCCACGATGCCGCGGTGCGCGCGGGGCACGAGTCCGAAGTGGATGGTCTCCGGGTCGCCCAGGCTGCGGCCTTCGGCGACCTTCACCGGGTCGACGTCACCGATCAGGTCGCCCACCGAGGTGTCCGGCGTGGCCAGCTTCTCGGTGTAGCGGTCGTCGCGGTGCAGCCACGCCACGGGCAGGTCGTCGCCCAGTTCGGCAGCGCGGCGCCGCGAGACCGGCGTGATCGGCTCCAGCGGGTGCTCGGCCAGCTCGGAACCCTCGATCACCGGCGTCCACTCGTCGAGCAGCCCGGCCAGCGTGCGCAGCAGGCGGGTCTTGCCCTGCCCGCGCTCGCCGAGCAGCACCACGTCGTGGCCGGCCAGCAGGGCGCGTTCGAACTGGGGCAGCACGGTCCGGTCGAACCCGACGATGCCCGGCCACGGGTTCCGGCCCGCGCGCAGGGCGGCGAGCAGGTTGTCGTGGATCTCGGTCTTGATGCCGCGCGGCTGGTACCCGGCGGCGCGCAGCTCCCCCGCGGTGCGCGGAAGGTTCTCGGGTGCGGGTGTCACCTCTCCGACGCTACGCACCTCCGGCGGTGGCGTCGACGTGGAGCAACTCCAGCGTCCGGGTGCCGTATTCTGGGTCGCCGTGTGCTGTCCCAGTGCAACCCTCACCGTGTGGGCCTCGGCGTGGCTGTCCGGTGCCGCCGCGTCCGACGACGTGCTCGACGCCCTGCTCGCCTGGGGCGAGGCGCACGAGGTGGTCGCGGCCGACGCCGAAGCGGCGGTGACCCTCGACCTCCCGCTCGCCGGTGACTTCCCCGGCACGGCCGTGCAGCTGCTCGCCGCGCTGCGCGCGCACGGCGCCTCCTCGGCCCGGCTGGTGCTGCCCGCGCCGGGCGATGCGCGGGGGCTCGGCGGAGGTGGGCCGTTCACCGAGGCAGCGATGCGGGCGGGTGAGGCGGTGCTGCTGCCGGACCTGGGCTTCGGCCTGGTGCCGGTGCCCATCGCCGAAGGTCTCGTGCGGTGGTCCGTGCACAAGACCGTGGTGCCCCTGGCACCGGACTACGTCGGGCTGGCCGAGGCCGAGCACGGCCTGACCGACGCGATCCGCGACTCGGCCGGGGCGCTGCAGGCGCTGGACGTGGCGCGGGAGCGGCCCGGGGTGCGGGCCGAGCTGGCGGCGAAGCTGCGCGCGCGGCCCCACCTCGACTGGCCGGCCGGGACACCGGGCCGGGCGCTGCGGGTGCTGCAACGCGCCGACGAGGTGGGTGCGATCCTGGCCATCGCCGAGATCGACGATCCGGGTGGCGCGCTGTCCTCCTCGGCGGCGGTGCGCCGCGCCGATGCGCTGCGCCCGCTGAACACCGCCGTCCGCACGGCCCGGCTCGCGGCGATCAGCGAGGCGGTGCGGCAGCTCACCGGTCAGGCCGACCGGCAGCCCTGACCGGTGGCCGGCCGTGTGTCCGGGCTCAGGTGCGGGCCGGGCGGCGCAGCGGCTCGCAGCACCCCACCGCGCACGGCGCGCCGTTCGCCGTGCACCCGGCGAGCGGGAAGTCCGACAGCTTCCGCACCGGTGCGCCGGTCAGGTGCTCGCGCACCAGCTCCACCACCAGCTCCGCGAATCGCGGGTCACCGTTGGGTGTCGCCGCGCGGGCGAATCCCATGCCGTGCTCCGCGGCGCGTTCGGCGGCCTCGTTGTCCAGGTCCCAGACCACCTCGAGGTGATCGGACACGAACCCCACCGGGCACACCACGACCCCGGTGACGCCCCGGGAATGCAGGGCGTCGAGGTGGTCGACGATGTCCGGCTCCAGCCACGGCACCTGCGGTGGCCCGGACCGGGACTGCCACACCACGTCGTACTCGGCCACCCCGGCCTGCGCGGCCACCAGGCGCGCGGCCTCGTGGATCTGCCGCGAGTACCGCCGGCCGCCCTCGGACGGCGGTCCGGCGGCCCGGTCCGCGCTGTCGGGCACCGAGTGCGCGGTGAACACGACCCGCGCACCGGGCACCTGCGCCAGCCCGGCCCGCACGGCGTCGGCGAAGGCGCCGACGAACAGCGGGTGATCGAAGAACTGCCGCAGCTTCACCAGTTCCGGCGCGCCCTCGCCGACGGCGGCGCGGGCGCGTTCGATGTCCTCGTCGTACTGGCGGCACGCCGAGTAGCCACCGTAGGCGCTGGTCGGGAACACCAGCGCCCGGCGCACCCCGTCGGCCCGCATCCGCGCGAGAGTGTCCTCGACCATCGGTGCCCAGTTGCGGTTGCCGAAGTACACCGGCAGGTCGACGCCCTGCGCCGCGAGTTCCTTCTCCACCGCCGCGATCGCCTCGCGGTTGAGCCGGTTGATCGGCGACACGCCACCGAAGTGCTGGTAGTGCTCGGCGACCTCGAGGAGCCGTTCGCGCGGCACCCCCCGCCCCCGGGTCACGTTCTCCAGGAACGGCATGACGTCGTCCGGTCCTTCCGGACCGCCGAAGGACAGCCACAGCAGCGCGTCGTAACCCACGGCAGGAGATTCTGCCGCTGTGGCCGCCCCCACGCCCCCTCAGGGGTCACTGTCCCAGCGCGTGCACCCCGCCGTCGACCATGATCATCGAACCGGTGGTGGCGGGCAGCCAGTCCGACAGGACGGCGCAGATCGTCTTCGCCACCGGCGTCGGGTCCTCGGCGTCCCAGCCCAGCGGCGCGCGGTCGCCCCAGCCGCCCTCCAGCTCGCCGAAGCCCGGGATGGACTTGGCGGCCATGGTCTTGACCGGGCCGGCCGCGACCAGGTTCACCCGGATGCCCCGGGGCCCCAGGTCGCGCGCCAGGTAGCGGTTGACCGACTCCAGCGCCGCCTTCGCCACGCCCATCCAGTTGTAGGCCGGCCACGCCACGCGCGCGTCGAAGTCCATGCCCACCACCGAGGCGCCCCGCGACAGCAGCGGCAGCAGCGCCTTGGTCAGCGACATGAACGAGTACGCCGAGACCTCGACGGCGACCGAGACGTCCTCCTTGGGGGCGTCCAGGAACGGCGCGCCCAGGCAGGACTGCGGCGCGAAGCCGATCGAGTGCAGCACCCCGTCCAGTCCGTCGGTGTGCTCACGCACCCGGTCGGACAGCGTGTCCAGGTGCTCGGCGTTCTGCACGTCCAGCTCGATCACCGGCGCCTCCTGCGGCAGGCGCTTGGCGATGCGCTCCACCAGCGAGAGCCGGCCGAAACCGGTGAGCACGACCTGCGCGCCCTGCTCCTGCGCGGCCTTCGCCGCGTGGAACGCGATCGAGCCGTCGGTGATCACGCCGGTGATCAGCAGCCGCTTGCCTTCGAGAAGTCCGGCCACGCCAGTCCTTTCGTGTGTGTTCGCAGAAGGTGTCAGTGCAGAAGGTGTCAGTGCCCCATGCCGAGGCCGCCGTCGACCGGCAGCACGGCACCGTTGATGTAGCCCGCTTCGTCGGAGGCCAGGAACCGCACCGCGGCGGCGATGTCCGCGGTCTCGCCGTAGCGCCCGGCGGGGATCTGGGCCAGCGCCGCGCTGCGCTGGTCCTCGGTGAGCGCGCTCGTCATGTCGGTGACGACGAACCCGGGCGCGACGACGTTCGCGGTGATGTTGCGCGAGCCCAGCTCGCGGGTCAGCGACCGGGCCATGCCGACCAGGCCGGCCTTGCTCGCCGCGTAGTTCACCTGCCCGGCGCCCCCGGACAGGCCGACCACCGAGGAGATGAAGATGAACCGGCCCCACTTGCCGCGCAGCATGCCGCGGGAGGCCCGCTTGGCGACCCGGTAGGCACCGGTCAGGTTGGCGTCGACGACCCGGGTGAACTGGTCCTCGGTCATGCGCATGAGCAGCGTGTCGTCGGTGATGCCGGCGTTGGACACGACGACCTCGACCGGCCCCTGGTGCTCCTCGACCTGCTTGAAGGCCGCGTCGAGCTGCTCGCCGTCGGTGACGTCGGCCTGCACGCCGAACAGGCCCTCCGGCGCCCCGGAGCCCCGGTGCGTCACCGCCACCTGGTGCCCGTGCTCGGCGAGGTCCCGGGCGATGGCCAGGCCGATGCCCCGGTTGCCGCCGGTGACCAGTACGGACCGTCCCACGTACCACTCCTCGTTCGATTTCCCGCAGTTGCCCGGTGAGGTTATCCGGCGGCCGCGCGGCGGGGCAGCACCCCCGCCCGGCTACGCGGGAGTAACCCGGTGAGCCCGGTCACGAGCACCGCGGCTTAAGGGACTGTTAGGTGTGCGGGCACGCCCTTGTCGCCGGCCGCTCCCGGCACCGAACGTGGTCGGCGGTCATGAGACAAGGGAGTTTTCGATGACGACACGGATCTCCACCGGCGGGGACGAGCGCGCCGGGCGCCGCGTGGTGAGCAACATCCTCCGCGGCTCGGTGGGCAACCTGATCGAGTGGTACGACTGGTACGCCTACACGGCGTTCAGCGTGTACTTCGCCGCCACGTTCTTCCCGAAGGGCGACTCGACCGCGCAGCTGCTCAACACCGCGGGCGTGTTCGCCGTGGGGTTCCTGATGCGGCCGCTCGGCGGGTGGCTGCTCGGGCGCTACGCCGACCGCTTCGGGCGCCGCGCCGCCCTGACCCTCTCGGTGAGCATGATGGCGGCCGGTTCGCTGCTCATCGCGCTCACCCCGGGTTACGGCACGATCGGTCTCGCCGCGCCGTTGCTGCTGGTGCTGGCCCGGCTGCTGCAGGGCATCTCGGTGGGTGGCGAGTACTCGACCTCGGCGACGTACATGTCGGAGGTCGCCACCCGCGGCCGGCGCGGCTACTACTCCAGCTACCAGTACGTCACGCTGATCGCCGGCCAGCTGGTCGCGCTCGCGGTGCAGATCCTGCTGCAGCAGGTGCTCACCACCGAGCAGCTGCACAGCTGGGGGTGGCGCGTCGCGTTCGGCATCGGCGCGATCGGCGCGCTGATCGTGTTCCGCCTGCGCCGCGGCATGGACGAGTCGGCCGACTTCGAGGCGTCCAAGGCCGAGCGCGGCCCCGCCGCGCACGGCACGCTCAAGGCCCTGGCGAAGCACCCGCGGGAAGTCGCGCTGGTGGTCGGTCTCACCATGGGCGGCACGCTGTTCTTCTACACCTACACGACCTACCTGCAGAAGTTCATGGTCAACACCAGCGGTATCAGCAAGCCGACCGCGGCGTGGATCAACTTCCTCGCGCTGGTGGTGTTCGTGGTGCTGCAGCCGCTCTACGGCGCGCTGTCCGACCGGGTGGGCCGCCGCCCGCTGCTGATCGGCTTCGGCGTGCTGGGCACGCTGGTGACCGTGCCGTCGCTGACGCTGCTCGCGCACACGCGCAACCCGGTGTTCGCGTTCGTGCTGATGACCGTGCCGCTGGCGATCAGCGCGATGTACACCTCGATCAGCGCGGTGGTGAAGGCCGAACTGTTCCCGACCAACATCCGCGCACTCGGGGTCGGGCTGCCGTACTCGGTGGCGGTCGCGGTGTTCGGCGGCACCGCCGAGTACATCGCCCTGTGGTGCAAGCAGGCCGGGCACGAATCGCTGTTCTTCTGGTACGTCACGGTGGTCGTGTTCCTGTCGCTGATCATCTACGTGCGGATGCGCGACACCGGCAAGAACTCGGCGATCGACGCCTCCTAGGGTGAGGGCCGTGCGCGTGCTGCTGGTGGAGGACGACGACGGGGTGGCCGGCGCCCTCACCGATTCCCTGGGCGCGCACGGCCACCGGCTCACCCGGGTGCGGCGCGGCGCGGACGCCCTGCTCGCCCACCGCGACGCCGACCTGGCGCTGCTCGACCTCGGCCTGCCCGACCTGGACGGCCTCGAGGTGCTGCGCAAGCTGCGGGCGGTGAGCGCGCTGCCGGTCATCGTGCTCACCGCGCGGGGCGACGAACGCTCCGTGGTGCGCGGCCTGCGGCTCGGGGCGGACGACTACCTGGTCAAACCGGTGCGGCTGAGCGAGCTGCTGGCCCGGATCGAGGCCGTCACCCGGCGGGCGGCCGCCGCCCGGCCGCAACCGCGTGTGGTGGTCGTCGGGGACATCGAGGTGGATCTGGACGCGCGGCGGGTGCAGGTGGGCGGCGCGGACGTCGAGCTGACCGCGAAGGAGTTCGCCGTGCTGGCGGCGCTGGCGCGCCGCGCGGGCACGGCGGTGAGCCGGCAGCAGCTGATGGACGAGGTGTGGGGGGACGCCTTCGTGGCGGTGTCCCGGTCGCTGGACGTGCACCTCACCCAGCTGCGGGCGAAGCTGCGGCGGCCGGAGCTGCTCACCACGATCCGCGGGTTCGGCTACCGGCTGGGCGGGTAGGTGCGCACCCGGGTCCTGGCCGTGCTGCTGGCCTTCGTCGTGCTCGCGACCGCGGGGTTCGCGTTGCCACTGCTCACGGTGACCGCCACCGAGCGCACCCAGCAGCTGCTGCTCGCGCGCACCGCGGACCTCGACCGGTTCGCCGTGCTCGCCGACGCGGGTGACCGGGCCGCGCTGCGGGCGGAGGTGACCCGCTACACGGAGCTGTACGGGGAGGGGATCGTCGTCGTCACGGCGCAGCGTGTGCCGCTGGCCGAGGCGGGCGGGCTGAGCGCGGCGGACCCGGTGGTGGCCCGGCTGATCGACGCGGCGCTGCGCAACCAGCCGGTCCAGCCGGCGGGCACGGTGCGGCCGTGGTCACGCACGCCGGTGCTGCTGGCCCGCCCGGCCGGAACCGGGACGAAGGTGTCCGGGGCGGTGGTGTTGCGCGCGTCGGTGACTGCCGCGGCGGACGACGTGCAGCGCAGCTGGTTCGCCGTGCTGGCCGGTGCGGTGCTGGTGACCCTGGCCGGGGCGGGACTCGCGCTGGGCGCCACCCGCTGGGTGCTCGGCCCGCTGCGGCGCCTGGACCGCGCGGTCGGGACCTTGACCGCCGGGCTGCGGCCGGTGCACGCCGACCTGGCCGGACCGCCCGAGCTGCGGCAGCTCGCGGCGGGGTTCAACCGGATGTCGGACACGGTGACGGCGGCGCTGGACCAGCAGCGGCGGCTGGTCGCGGACACCTCGCACCAGATGCGCAACCCGATGACGGCGCTGCGGTTGCGGGTGGACGCGCTGGAACCGTCGTTGCCCGAGTCGGCGTCGGCCACCTATGCGGGGGCGGTCGGGGAACTGGACCGGCTGGAGTCCCTGCTGGACGACCTGCTGACCCTCGCGGCGGCCGAGCACCGGGCCGGTGAGCTGGCCGTGTCCGGGGAAGCCGCCTGCTGTGACGCGGCCGCCGTGGCGCGCGCGCAGACGCACCTGTGGCAGCCGCTCGCCGAGCGGGCCGGGGTGACGTTGCGCTTCGGCCCGGTGCCGGCCGGAGTGGACGGCGGGCCGCTACCGGCGGCCGCGACGGAGGCGGAGCTCGCGCAGGTGCTGGACGTGCTGCTGGACAACGCGCTGAAGTACGCGCCGGGCGCGGAGGTCGCGGTCTCCTGCGACCGGGAGGGCCGGTGGGCGGTGGTGACGGTGCGCGACTCCGGCCCCGGGCTGACCGCGGACGAGCTGGCGCAGGCGCAGTCCCGGTTCTGGCGCGCCGACCGGCACCGCGGCCTGCCCGGGACCGGCCTGGGACTGGCCATCGCCGAACGGCTGGCCGCGGGCCGCGGCGGGCGCGTCGAGCTGCGGGCCGCGCACCCGCACGGCCTCGTGGTGCGTGTCCTGCTGCCCGCCGCGCGGGAGGCGCGATGACCGCCGCCCCGCACCAGCCGCTGCCCCGAACGGAGCACCCCCGTGCCACCCGCCGGAGTGTGCTCCGGGCCGGGGTGGCGCTCGCCGTCACCGGCGGTCTCCTCACCGCCGGGCAGCCGCCCCGCAGCGAGGGACCGGCCGGGCTGCTGCGCATCGCCACCGGGGAGGAGTCCGGGTTCTACCGCGCGTTCGGCCAGTTGCTCGCCGCCGAGCTGCGAGCCGCCTACCCGCGTCTGGACGCCGTTGCCCTGGTCACCGAGGCCAGCGTCGCCAACCTGGAGATGCTCGAGGCCGGCACCGCCGATCTCGCCCTGGTCCTCGCCGACATCGCCGGCACCGCCCTGGGCGGCACCGCCCCCTTCGGGCACCGCATCGAACTGCGCGCGCTGGGCCGGGTCTACGAGAACTACCTGCAGCTCGCCGTGCGCGCCGACTCCCCCGTCACCACCGTGGCGGACCTGGCCGGGCGCACCGTCTCGCTCGGCGCGGCCCGCTCCGGCGGGGCGGTGCTCGGTGACCGGGTCCTGGCCGCCGCCGGGGTGACCGCGACGATCCGCCACCTGTCCATGGCGGCGGCCCGCGACGCCCTGAAGACCGGGGCCATCGACGCCATGCTCGTCTCCGGTGGCGTGCCGCTGCCCGTGCTGTCCACACTGGACAGCGAGGTCGGCATCCGGCTGGTGCCGCTCGCCCCCTACCTGCCCGCCCTGCACGGATTCGGCTACGAGGCCGTGCGGGTGCCCGCCGGCGCCTACCGCTCCCCCGAGGTCGACACGATCGGCGTGGCGAGCCTGCTCGTCTGCCGCCCGGACCTGCCCACCCCGGTCGCCGCGGCCGTCACCCGGGTGCTCGTGCAGCAGGCGAGCCGGCTGGTTCCGGCGCAGACGGTGGCGATCCAGTTTCTCGATGTCCGGTCGCTCATCGGAACCGGTAGCGTGCCCCTGCACCCCGGAGCCGTGGCGACCTACCGCGCGCTGCACGGCTGAACGAGGAAGGACCACCCGTGACCCAGTCCCGCCCGCCGGTCGTGGCGATGCCGCTGCGCGTCCGCTTCCACGAGTGCGACCCGCAGGGAATCGTGTTCAACGCGCACTACCTGGCCTACTTCGACATGGCGTCGTTCGAGTTCTTCAAAGCGGTTTTCGGCTCCTACGACGCGGTGCGCGATCGCGGCGTGGACGTCGTGGTGGCCGAGTCGAACCTGCGCTACCACGCGCCGAGCCGCTTCGACGAGGAGCTGGTCGTCGAGGTCGTGATCGACCACCTCGGCACCACCTCGATGATCCTCGGGTTCACGGTCCGCCGCGGCGCGGAGCTGATCGCCACCGGCACCAACCGGTACGTGTTTGTGGACGCGACCGCGCTCACCAAGGCCGCGCCCCCGCAGGACGTGCGCGCGAAGCTCGAGGCGCACACGTGACCGAGCCCGGTTTCGTGCGGGACACCCGCGCAGCCTACGACGCCCTCGCCGGGGACTTCGCCGAGTGGATCCGCGACGAGCTGGCGAGCAAACCGCTCGACCGCGCGGTCCTGGCCGCCTTCGCCGAGCTGGCCGACGGTCCGGTGGCCGACGTCGGCTGCGGTTCCGGGCGGATCACCGCGTACCTGCGCGGCCTCGGCGTGGACGCGTCCGGCATCGACCTGTCCCCGGAGATGATCGCGGTGGCCCGCCGGAACCACCCGGGCATCCGCTTCGAGGTCGGCTCGATGACCGCGCTCGACCTGCCCGAGGGCAGCCTCGGCGGCCTGGTGGCCTGGTACTCGATCATCCACGTCCCGCCGGAGGCGCTGCCCGCGGTGCTCGCCGGGTTCCGCCGGGTCCTCGCCCCGGGCGGATACCTGCAACTGGCGTTCCAGGTCGGCGACGATACCGTGCACCGCGACGAGGTGGGCGGGCACCGGGTGAGCCTGGACTTCCACCCCCAGCGGGTGCCCGAGGTCGCCGCACTGCTCGCCGAAGCGGGCCTTCAGGTGCGTGCCCGGCTCGAGCGCGCACCCGACGAGGACGGCCCGTTCCCGGAAACGACCCCGCAGGCGTTCGTCCTCGCCCGGCGGCCCGCGCAGCGCTCCTGACCCGCCGGTGGCGTGGTTCGGGCCCGTCCCCGCGCTGTGATGGGATGGGCGCACCAGGACGCGCGAACCACGGGTGAACGGACACGATCAACTCCGATGTTTCGGATTCTCTTCTACCAGCCGGAAATCCCGCCCAACACGGGCAACGCGATCCGGCTCGCCGCCAACACCGGCTGCCAGCTGCACCTCGTCGAACCGCTGGGGTTCGCGTTGGAGGACAAGCACCTGCGCCGGGCCGGACTGGACTACCACGACCTGGCCGACGTGCACGTGCACCCGGACCTGGACAGCGCGTGGCGGGCGCTGCTGCCGGCGAAGGTCTACGCGTTCAGCGCCGGCGCCACCCGGTGGTACACCGACGTGGCCTACCAGCCGGGTGACGTGCTGCTGTTCGGACCGGAATCCACCGGCCTGCCGCCCGCCGTGCAGGACGCGCCCCAGGTCACCGACCGCGTGCGGGTGCCGATGCGGCCGGGCGTGCGCTCGCTCAACCTCGCGAACACCGCGGCCATCGCGGTTTTCGAGGCGTGGCGCCAGCACGGGTTCACCGGCGGCCGCTAACGGTGCTGGTCCACCGGGGCGGTGGAGAGCAGGTCGTTCCGGTAGTCGGCAGGCAGCTGCTGTTCGAGGTGGTCGAACTCGCCCTGGCTCACGCCGGCCTTGAGCGCGGCGATCACCGCCCGGGCGTGCTCGCGGGCGCCGTCCTGCGTGCAGCCGTGACCTTCGGCGTCCATCACGCGGCGGTAGAACTCCTCGACGCCGAACGAGGCGCCTTCGCCGGTCTCCGGCAGCGCTTCCCTGATCCCGGCGGGCAGCTGCCCGGCCAGGTCGCCCGGCTCACCGCCGGCCAGCCGCTGCCCCAGCACGGTCAGTGTGGCCCGGGTGGCCGCCTCCGCGTGCCCGGCGTCGGCCAGCCCCGCGGTGCGGCGCACGGCCGCGATGATCTCGTGTTCCTTCATCACGCCTCCCTGTTCGGATCTCCCGGCAGGCGCATACCCGGCCGGGCCGGACACCACACCCGTCAGGGCAGCCGTTGACCCACGAACAGCGCCGTCCCGGCCGCGGCGACGAGGGCGAGCGTGCCGAGCAGCACCCACGGGCGGCTCGCGTCGGCCTCCTTCATCTCGTAGCCGATCTGCTCGCCGAGGTCGGCGTAGACCTGCTTGAGCTGCTCGGCCGAGCCGGCCTGGTAGAACTGCCCGTCGGACAGCCGCGCGACCTCCTGCAGCGAGCCGTCGTCGACGTCCACCGGCACCTCGCGGCCGTCGATCTCGACCGTGCCGTGGCTGGTGCCGAACGAGATCGTGGAGATCGGCACCTGCTCCTTGCGCGCCTCCTGCGCGGCGGTGAACGCCCCGCGCGGCGCGTACAGGTCGTCCGGCACGGTCTGCTTGCCGTCGCTCATCAGCACGACCCGCGCCGGCGGCGGCCCGTCCGCGCCGCCGACCACCGCGGAGAACCCCTGGATCGACTGGAGCGCCGCGTAGATACCCTCGCCGGTCGCCGTCGACTGGGCCAGCTTGAGGTTGTCGATCGCGGTGACCACGCTCTGCCGCTGCGTGGTCGGCGCGACCAGCACGGTGGCGGTGCCGGCGAACGACACCAGCCCCAGGTTGATGCCCGGCGTGAGGCCCTGCGCGAACTGGGTCGCCGCGTCCTGCGCCGCCTTGATCCGCGACGGCTTGACGTCGGTGGCCTCCATCGACAGCGACACGTCCATCACCAGCATCACGGTGGCCCGGTTGCGCGGCACCTTCTGCTCGGCGGTCGGGCCGGCCAGCCCCACGGTCAGCAGCAGCAGCGACAGCACGATCAACGCGGCCGGCACGTGCCGCGGCCAGCCCTGCGAGCGGGGCGCGATCCGGTCGAGCAGCTCCAGGTTGGCGAACCGCAGGGTGCGGCGCCGCCGGGCGCGCTGCGCCAGCACGTAGCCGACCGCCACCGCGGCGACCACGAACAGCAGCAGGAACCACCAGGGGGCGGCGAATCCGGAGACGCTCATGCCGCACCCCCGCTCCACCGCCGCTTGCGGGCCACCACGAAGCGCACCGTGTCGGCGATCCAGTCGGAATCCGTGCGCAGCACCAGGTGCGCGGCTCCCGCCTGCCGCAGCGCCCGCGCCACCTGCTCCCGGTGCGCCTGCGCGGCCGCCGCGAACTCACGGCGCAGCAACGCCGAGGCCCGCACCTCACGCTGCTTGCCCGTCTCCGGGTCGGCCAGCACGATCGTGCCCACCTCGGGCAGGTCGACGTCACGCGGGTCGAGCACCTCGATGCCGATGAGGTCGTGCCGCGCGGACAGCGCACGCAGCGGCCGCTGCCACTCGGTGCCGCCGAGGAAGTCCGACACCACCACGACCAGCCCGCGGCGGCGCGGCGGCCGGCGCAGCTGCTCGATCATGGCGGCGAGATCACCGCGGGTACCCTCGGGCGCGCGCGGCGTCTCGGCGATCCGGCGCAGCAGGTTGCGCGCGTGGGCACGGCCGCCGCGGGCCGGGATCCGCTCGGTCCGCTCGCCGTTGGCGAACACCGCGCCGAGCCGGTTGCCCCCACCGCCGGTCAGGTGCGCGATCGCGGCGACCGCGCACACCACCAGGTCCCGCTTCTCCGACAGCGCGGTGCCGAAGTCCAGGCTCGCCGACAGGTCCGCGGCCACCCAGGTTTCCAGCTCGCGGTCGGCGACCGTTTCCCGGATGTGCGGCTCGGTGGTGCGGGCGGTGACCGCCCAGTCCATCCGGCGCACGTCGTCACCCGGCTGGTAGGGCCGCGCCTCCCCCGGCTCCGACCCGGGGCCGGGCACCAGGCCGAGGTGGTTGCCCTGCAGCAGGCCGTCCAGGCGGCGGCGCACCTCGAGTTCGAGCATGCGCAGGCCGGCGTCCAGCCGTTCCCCGCGGAGCACGGGCGGCGCCCACGCGGGCCGGCCGTCGCCGGTGTTGGCAGACCTGGCCACTACCGCCCCGGGATTCCGCTCGGCACCGGCTGGCCCTCCGGGCGGGCGGAGACCTGCGGCAGCGGCACGGTCTGCAGCACCCGGGTGATGATGTGGTCCAGCGGCACCGCGTCGGCGAGCGCGTCGTAGGACAGCACGAGCCGGTGCCGCAGCACGTCCGGCACGACGTCCACCACGTCCTGCGGCAGCACGTAATCGCGGCCGCGGACCAGCGCGAGCGCGCGGGCGGCGGCGATGATGCCCAGGCTGGCGCGCGGGGAGGCACCGTAGGACACCCAGCCGGCGACGTCGGTGAGGCCGTGCTCGGCCGGGGTGCGGGTGGCCAGCACCAGGCGCACGACGTAGTCGACGAGCGAGTGGTGCACGAACACCTTCGACGCGACCTCCTGCAGCCGCACCAGCTCGCCCGGGCTGAGCACCTCGTGCGGCTCCGGGGGCGTCACGCCCATCCGGTAGATGATCTCGCGCTCCTCCTCGGCGGAGGGGTAGTCCACGATGATCTTGAACAGGAACCGGTCGCGCTGCGCCTCGGGCAGCGGGTAGACGCCCTCGTTCTCGATCGGGTTCTGGGTGGCCAGCACGAGGAACGGGTCGGGCATCGGGAAGGTCTTGCCGCCGATGGACACGTGCCGCTCGGCCATCACCTCGAGCATCGCCGACTGCACCTTGGCCGGCGCCCGGTTGATCTCGTCGGCCAGCACGAAGTTCGCGACCACCGGGCCGAGCTCGACGTCGAACTTCTCGCTGCCCTGCCGGTAGATGCGGGTGCCGAGGATGTCGGCGGGCACCAGGTCGGGGGTGAACTGCACGCGCGAGAACGAGCCGCCGACCACCCGGGCGAGGGTCTCCACCGCCAGCGTCTTGGCCACCCCGGGAACGCCCTCCAGGAGCAGGTGGCCCTTCGCGAGCAGGCCCACCAGGAGGCGCTCGACGAGCCGGTCCTGCCCGACGATCACCCGCTTCACCTCGAACACGGTGCGCTCCAGCAGCTGTGCGTCCCGCGCGGGGGTTGCCTGCTGCTGTTGCCCGTTCGCGCCCTCCGGGTAGCGGGGCTCGGTCACGGTTCCCTCCTCGCTCACGTTCACCTCTCGCGCTGCGACCGTACTAGCCGGCCGGGCACGGAGAGTCGCCACGGTAGTCAACGCGCTCACCGGTGTGACGGCTGTGAGCTGCGTCGCCGCGGTCCGGCGTCAGGTCAGGCGATCCAGGTCCCCGGGCGTGTCGACGTCCGCGCTCTCCCCGGGGATCGCCGGCACGTCGGCGATCGTCAGCCCCGCGAGCACCCGGCGCAGGGCGGCCCCGTGCGGCTGGGCGGGCAGCGCGGCGCGCAGGCTCGCGCTGCGCCACACCCCGATGAGCCACTGGCGGTGACCGGACTCGGTGAGCACCGCGCCGTCGGCCTGCCCGACAGCCGCCGCGAGGCGGTCCACGGTGGACGCGGTGATCCCGGCCAGGTCCCCGGCCAGCACGGCGACCCGTGGCGATCCCACATGCCGCAGGCCCGCCGCGAGCGCCGCGACCGGGCCACCGCCGGGCGGTTCCTCGCGCGTCCAGAGCACCCCGGACGTCCCGGCCCGTTCCGGTCCGACGACGACGACCGGGTCGGCACCGGCCACCGCCGCGAGCACGCGGTGCAGCAACGGCGTCCCGCCCACGACCAGCATGGCCTTGTCCACACCGGACATCCGGCTGGCGGCGCCACCCGCGAGCACCACGGCGGCCAGTTCACGCACCCCGCCAGGCTATCCCCGGCTCACCGGGAGCACCGCGGCCAGGGAGCCGAGTGCGGCCGGCGGGTCCGGCGCGACCGGGATCAGCACCACCGACGTGGCTCCCGCCGCGCCGAGAGCGCCGATCCGCCGCCGCAGCGCCGGCGCGGGTCCGGCCAGCGTGAGGGCGTCGACCCACTCCGGCCGCAGCGCGCCAGCGACGGTCCCGGATGCGCGTCCGGCCAGGGCACGCAGTTCGGCGGCGAAGGGCAGCGACTCGACGTGCGCCGACAACGCCGGATCCGCGACCCCGTCCAGCCGCGGCCGGACCAGCGCCCGCGCGGTGTCGGCGTCGTCGTGCACCGCGGCGTGCTCGAAGGCCACCACCCGGGCGTCCGCGGGCAGGAATCGCCGCGCCGCGGCGACGTACGCCGCGGGGGCCGGTTCGGCGAGGATCACCCCGTCCAGTTCCGCACCCGCCACCGCCAGCGATTTCGGGCCGCGCACCCCGGCCAGCACCGGCGGCACGACGTCCGGCGGTGATTCCAGGGCGACCCCGTCGAGGCGGACGTACCGGCCTGCCACCCGCACGCGTTCCCCGCGCAGCAGTGCGGTCAGCGCCCGGGCGTACTCCGTGAACAGGGTCAGCGGGCTCGCCGGCCACGCCCCGGCCTGCCGCATCCAGTCCGGCATCCCGTGCCCGATCCCGGCGACGACGCGCCCGGGGTGGAGGCGGGCCAGCGTCGCGAACTCCATCGCCGTGAACGCGACGGAACGGGCGCCCGCGGGGAGGATCCCGATCCCGACCCGGATCCGCCCGGTCACGGCGAGCACCGTCGCGGCCTGCGCGATCCCACCGTGGAACCCGAGATCCTCCACCACCCACAGCTCGCCGAACCCGAGTTCCTCGGCGCGCCGGGCGAACGGCACGATCTCCGCCGCGGGCAGATCGCGCGGCAGCACCACGCCGATGTCCACGGCCGTCATCCGAGGACGACCGGCAGCCGCCCGGCCAGCGGCCCGGCCAGCGGCCCGAGTGCGGCCCGCTCGGCGTCCCCCGGGGCACGTCGCCCGGTGCCGATCCGCAGCGCGTCGGCGTCCGGCCACGCGGCGGGGAACGCGAACCCGGCGATCCTCTCCAGCATCTCCCGCGACCGGGCGAGCCCGTCCGCCGGCGGTCCGGGTACGTGCGGCAGGTGCGCGACGAGGTCGAGGTGGTGCAGCGTCCACTCCAGGACGTAGGCGGACAAGTAGTCGCCGGTGGTCAGGACGAAGCCGCGGGTCCGTACCGGCTGGGCGGGATCGGCCAGCGCCGCGGCGCGGCCCGCGGCGGACCCGACGTCCTCGAGGTGGAACTTCAGCAGCGCTGGCTCCTGGTACGCAGCCGCCAGCCGGACGGTCAGCGCGTCGAGCGGATCCTCCCCGGTGGGCAGGGTGGCGGTCACCTCCCAGTAGGTCACCTGGTCGCGGGACGGTTCCTCCTCGACGGGCGTGGCGAGCGTGATGAGGACGTCCTGGGCGTCGATGACCAGATGGCACACCAGGTCCCGGACGAGCCACCGGGCGCAGCCGGACGGGCGGGCGAAGTCGTCGTCCGCGAGCCCGGCGACCGCGGCCCGCAACGCCGGCCACGAGCGCGAGAAGTGATCCACGGCGGCACGCTACCGCACCGGCGCCCGGCCCGAACCGGACTGCACGGCGCCCGCAGGGCCGGGCGGCACCGCACGGCTGCGTCAGCCGCCCGGCGCCGCACCCGGCCCGCCGGGCGCGTTGTCGAAGAACCCGATCGCGGCCTCCTTGAACGCGCGGCTGGACACGGCGTTGAAGTGGGTGCGCCGCCCCAGGGACACGAACGGCGCGCCGAGCCGGGCGGCGAACTCCGGCGCGTCCGCGGCGATCTCGTCCTGCTCACCGGCGGCGAACAGCACCGGAACGGGTGGCGGGCCGTCCAGCCGGTGACCGGCCATCCCGTCGATGCACGCCTGCAGGTCGCCGCCGGAGAGGGCCTCGGCCACCCGCCGCATGGACGACGCCCCGGCGGGCTGCCCGCCGGCACCGCCGAGAACGAGCCGGCCGATCCGGCCGGGCGCGAGCCGCGCCACCGTCCAGCCCACCAGCGCGCCCATCGAGTAGCCGACCGCATCCACTGTGGACAGCCCCGTCTCGTCGAGCACCGCGAGGACGTCCCGCGCCAGGATCTCCGGCGAGTACCCGGACGGCGGCCGGTCACTGCGCCCGTGACCACGCAGGTCGACCAGCACGTGACCGCGGCCGGCCAGGGCGCGCACCCAGCCGGTGCGCACCCAGGTGCTCTCGCTGTCCGAGGCGAACCCGTGGATCAGCAGCACCGGCCGTGGTCCGGCGGCGACGTCGTAGGAGATCTTCACCCCGTCGTCGGCGGTGGCGAACACGGTCTAGTCCTCCGGCAGGCTCAGGCGGACCCGCCGCTGCGGTTTCCGCTCCTGGGGCACGGTGCCGACGATCCCCGCCCGGTCGTCGTCGACGGTGAAGGTGACCAGCGGCTCGCCCACCGCCAGCTCCTCGTCCGCACCGACGTGCAGGCGCGCGACCCGGCCGGACTGCGGTGAGGGGATCTCCACCGCGGACTTGGTGGTCTCCAGCTCGACCAGCGGTGCGTTGCGCTCCACCCAGTCGCCCTCGGCGACCAGCCATTCCAGCACGCGGGCGCTGATCAGGCCCTCGCCGAGATCGGGCAGCGGGAAGGTCACTTCAGCCACGGCGGTACTCCAAAGTGGTCTGGACGGCGGCCAGGATGCGGTCCGGGGTGGGCAGGTACTCGTCCTCCAGCGCACCGGACGGGTAGGGCACGTCGAACCCGGTGACGCGCTGCACCGGGGCGCGCAGGTCGGCGAAGCAGCGCTCGGTGACGAGCGCGGCCACCTCGGCACCGAGCCCGGCGGTCAGCGGCGCCTCGTGCACCACCACCGCGCGGCGGGTGCGCGCGACCGAGGCGGCCAGGCCGTCGGCGTCGATCGGCTTGAGCCAGCGCAGGTCGAGCACCTCGAGTTCGACGCCGTCCTCCGCGGCGAGCTCGGCGACCTGCAGGCAGCGGGCGACCATCGCACCCCACGCGATGAGCGTGGCGTGCCGGCCGGGGCGCGCGATCCGGCTGGTGCCTGCCGGCGGCATGGTCACCTCGGCGGTGGGGTCGAACGACTCGCGGTGCCAGTACCGGGCCTTCGGTTCGAGGAAGATCACCGGGTCCGGATCGGCGATCGCCTGCCGCAGCAGGTGGTACCCCTCGCTCGCGCCGGCGGGCGACACCACCTTCAGCCCGGGCACGTGCGCGAACAGCGCCTCCAGGCTCTCGCCGTGGTGCTCCGGCGCGCGGATGCCGCCGAAGCTGGGCAGGCGCAGGGTGATCGGCATGTTCAGCACACCGCGGCTGCGGTAGTGCATGCGCGCGACCTGGTTGACGATCTGGTCGATCGCCGGATAGCTGAAGCCGTCGAACTGGATCTCCGGTACCGGCCGCCAGCCGTGCATCGCGAGCCCGACGGCCATGCCCATGATCGCGGACTCGGCCAGCGGGGTGTCGAACACCCGGTGCTCGCCGAACTTGTCCTGCAGCCCGTCGGTCACCCGGAACACCCCGCCGAGCGTGCCCACGTCCTGGCCGAACACCAGCACCCGGTCGTCGTCCTCACAGGCGTGCCGCAGGGCGAGGTTGAGGGCCTGCTGCAGGGACAGCTCGGCCGGCGCGGACAGCTCAGACATCGAGGGTCTCCTTCCACGCCCGCTGCTGCTCCAGCAGGGCCTTGGTGGGCTCGCGGTAGACGAACGAGAAGAGCTCGTCGGCCGGGGGCGCGTCCAGCGCGCACAACCCCTCCCGGACCTCGCGCACCACGGCAGCGGCGTGCTCCTCGGCGGCGGTGACCGCGTCGGCGGGAAGCTGCGCGGCGGCCCGGGTGAGCGGGTCGCGGGCGGCCCACGCCTGCTCGTCGGCGAGGGCGCGGTAGCGGCCGGGATCGTCCGAAGTGGAGTGCGGGCCCATCCGGTAGGTCATCGCCTCGATCACCGTCGGGCCGCCGCCGTCGCGGGCGCGGTCCAGCGCCGCGCGGGTCGCCTCGAACACGGCGACCACGTCGTTGCCGTCCACGCGGTGCCCCTCGATCCCGTACCCGGCCGCCCGGGCGGCCACCGAGCCGCCGGCGACCTGGCGCCCGGTGGGCACCGAGATCGCCCAGCCGTTGTTCTGGCAGAAGAAGATCACCGGCAGCCGGTAGACACCGGCGAAGTTCATCGCCTCGTGCACGTCGCCCTGCGAGCTGGCACCGTCGCCGAAGTAGGTGATCGCGGCGCCGCCGGTGCCGTCCAGCTTGGCACCCATGGCCCAGCCCACCGCGTGCGTCACGGGGCCGCCGACGACCGCGTTGAACGGCGCCAGCCGGGATGCCTGGGGGTCGTAGAGGCCGCCGTGCCAGATGCCGAGGTGGGTGGCCAGGTAGGCGACGAGGTCGACCCCCAGCGCGACGGCGGCCCCGAGGTCGCGGTAGCCGGGGAAGGCGAAATCGCGGGCCGGGTCCAGGGCCGCCGCGCTGCCCACCTGGGCGGCCTCCTGCCCCTGGGCGGGTGCGTAGCCGGGCAGCACGCCCTGGCGCTGCAGCGCGATGGCCTCTTCGTCGAGGCGGCGTGCCACCAGCATGAGCCGGTGGAGCTCCCGGAGATCACGGGGATCACGTTCCTGCATGCTGGGAAGAGTGCGGGGCGGACTCCGCGCTGTGCAAGTCTCGGTATCGCGGCTGATCACTCTGCACGATCTGACGGGTCTTGCCGCACTCGTACTGTGCAGATTGTCCAATCGGCGAGGCACGTTGCCGCCGGATGGGGACGGACCCGCGCAGTCCCCGGGGGTGAGGTCGCCGGCCTGGTTGACCGGCCCCGGTTGACTTCCGGCCATGACCACGTCATCGCGTTTCCGGCGGGCGCTCGCCGTGCTCGCTCTCACCGTCACCGGGGCGGCCGTCGTGCCCGGTGCGGCCCAGGCGGACGAGGCCGGCCGGGCGGCGCAACTGCTCTTCTACAACCACGCCTACGACGTGCTGGACAGACCGACGGCAGACGCGATCGAGCACTCCACCTACCTGCGGGAGTTCGCCAACTTCGAGGTCCGCACCACCAGCGGCGGTGGCGCGACCTGGACCGGCCGGTACCTCCGGGGCCGGGAGACCTACCTCGAGTTGTTCGGCGTCGGCGACCTGCCGGGTCCGGACGGGCAGTTCGGCGCGGCGGGCACGGCGTTGTCCAGCGAGCGGGTGGGCGGCCTGGCCACGGTGCGGAAGCGGCTGCAGGACCAGGGCATCACCCCGGTGGACTACCGGCAGACCCGCGACTTCGGCGACGGCGTCCCGGTGCCGTGGTTCGACACCGTGCGGACCGCGCCGCAGTACGAGGCGTTCGACGGCTGGGCGATGGAGTACCTGCCGGAGTACTTCGCCGACCCGCGCAGCGGCACCGAACCCGCGAGCTCCCCGGACGACGTCAGCCGGGAGCGCTTCCTCCCGGACGGCTACCGCGACCACCTGATGCGCGACATCGCCGCGATCCGCATCGGTGTCACCCCGAAAGACCTGGCCATCATGGTGCCGGTGCTCAAGGCCGGTGGTTTCCAGGTGCGCACCCAGTCCGGCGGCAGCGTCATCGCCACCGGCGGCGGCACCACCATCCGCTACGACGCGGTGCCGCGCGCCCGGGCCGGGCTGAAGGAAGTCGTGTTCACGCTGAACCGGACCACGCCGCGGCACGTCGAGCAGATCGGCCGGTCGACCCTCGTGGCCGGGCCGGGCGCCACCGCGGTCTGGACCTTCACCGGCACCGCCTGATCACTGCGCCGGCGGCTGGAGTGTCTCCTCGAGCCGGGCGAGCAGCGCCGTGAGCGCGGCCCGCTCGCCCGGCTCGAGGCCGCCGATCAGGTCGGCCTCGTGCGCCAGCAGCCGCCGCACCGTGGTCTCGACGAGCCGGTGCCCGGCGTCGGTGAGCCGGACCGCGACGGCGCGGCGGGACGCTGCCGACGGCGCCCGCGCCACCAGCCCGGCCTCCTCGGCCCGGGCCACGCGCTGGGAGACCGCGCCGGGCGTGACCAGGGTGCGCCGGGTGATCTCACGGGTGGTGAGCTCGTACGGCGGCCCCGCCCGGCGGATCACGCTCAGCAGGTCCAGTGTGGACGGATCGATCCCCAGCTCGGTCAGGGTGCGCCGCCGGTCGTCGGCGAGCAGCTTCGCGATCCGCCACACCGGGGTGATGATCTCGATCGACTCCGTGCGCACCCCGGGCAGTTCGCGCCGCCACGCGGCGGCGATGTCCCCCGCGGGCCAGCGCAGGATTTCCGCCATCGGGTAGCCCTCGGCACCGGCGTCCTCCGGCACGCTTCCACCTCCCTGTTATGTTTAGCGCTAAATCTAACACGGGAGGAACGCTTCATGAGTCGGATCGTGCTGGTCACCGGTGGCGGCAACGGCATCGGCAAGGCCGTCGCAGCCCGGTTCCGCGCGGCCGGGGACACCGTGGTCGTCACCGGGCGGAACAGGACGCGACTGGAGCGCGCGGCGGCCGAGATCGGCGCCCGGCCGATCTCCTGCGATGCCACCGTGCCGGAACAGGTGGCGCGGATGGCCGACGAGCTCGGCCCGGAACTGGACGTGGTGGTCAACATGGCGGGCGGCAACACCGACCTCCTCGACCCGGGCACCGGAGGCGGAGCCCTGGACCGGACGGCGGCTGCGTGGCGGGCGAACCTGGACGCGAACCTGCTCAGCGCCGTGCTCACCACCACCGCCGTGCGGGAGAAACTGCGGCCGGGCGGCTCGATCGTCAACATCGGCTCCATCGGCGCCGAGTACGCCGCGTCCTCCTACGGCGCGGCGAAGGCGGCGCTGGCGGCGTGGACCGCGGGCCTGTCGGCGGAAGTCGGACCGCACGGCGTGACGGCCAACCTGGTCGCGCCCGGCTACATCGCCGACACCGGCTTCTTCCACGGGAAACTCGGCGCGGAGCGGCGGGCCGCCCTGATCGCGGCGACGCACAACAGGCGGGCCGGGCACCCCACCGACGTCGCCGAGACGGTGTTCTTCCTGGCCTCACCCGGCGCGCGGCACATCACCGGGCAGACGCTGCACGTCAACGGGGGCGCCCACACCACCCGCTGAGCCGGCGTCAGCGCGGAACCCCGGCCGGGCGCTGCTGCACCGGGGCGGCTTCCACCGGGCGCCGCAGCAGCACCATCGCCTGCACCGCGGTGTAGGTGAGCAGGACGGCCCCGGCCACCGCGCTGACCTGGAGCCCGTGCACGAACGCCGTCTTCGCGGCAGCCAGCAGGGTGTCCGCCTGCGCGGGCGGCAGCGCGGCGGCCGCGGCGACTGCGCCGCCGAGAGTCTCCCGGGCCGCCTCCCCCGCCCCGGCCGGCAGACCGGACCGGTAGACCGCCGCGGCGATGCTGCCCAGCACCGCGGTGCCGAGCGCACCGCCGAGTTCGAACCCGGTCTCCGAGATCGCGGAGGCGGCACCGGCGCGCTCGGCCGGGGCCACGGTGACGATCAGGTCGTTGGTGAGCGTCTCGGACACCGACACGCCGAACCCGACCAGCGTGAGCGCGGTGACGAGCACCCCCGGCCCGGTGTCCAGGCCGGTCACCACGAGGGCCCCGAACCCGGCAGCCGCGGCGAGCAGCCCGCCACCGACCAGCCATCGCACCGGCACGTGCCGGGCCAGCCGGGCGGCGGCGAACGCGCCCAGGATCCCGGCCGCGGTGGTGGGCAGCAGCCACAGCGCCGCGACCACCGGGGACCTGCCGAGCACCAGCTGGAGGTGCTGTGGCAGCAGGACCAGCAGCCCGACCAGTGAGAACACGCCGAGCATGTTGGTCAGCAGCGACGCGCTGAACCGGCGGTCGCGGAACAGCCGCAGATCCAGCATCGGATCGTCCAGTGCGCGTTGCCGGCGCACGAACACCACGCCGAGCAGCGCCCCGGCCACGACGACCAGAGCACCGAGCGCGTCGGGGCCCTGCTGGGCGAACCGCTTGATCCCGTAGACGACCGGCAGGATCGCGGCCAGCGAGAGCAGCGCGGACACCGGGTCGAAGCGGCCCGGCCGCGGATCCTGGGCCTCCGGCAGCAGGACCGGCCCCAGGGCCAGCAGCACCAGCATCACCGGCACGTTGATCAGGAACACCGAGCCCCACCAGAAGTGCTCCAGCAGCCAGCCGCCGAGCACCGGGCCCAGCGCCATCCCGCCGGAGAACCCCGCTCCCCACACCGCGATCGCGGTCCGCCGCCGGCCGGGGTCGGTGAAGATCGTGCGGATCAGGCCGAGCGTCGAGGGCATCAGCGTGGCGCCGCCCACGCCGAGCAGCGCCCGCGCCGCGATGAGCAGGCCCGGGCTGGCCGCGAACGCCGCGAACACCGACGCCGCGCCGAACGCCACCGCACCGCAGAGCAGCAGCCGCCGCCGGCCGATCCGGTCGCCCAGCGTCCCCATCAGCACCAGCAGCCCGCCGAGCACGAACGAGTAGATGTCGACGATCCACAGCTGCTCGGCGGCGGTCGGGCCGAGGTCCTCGCTCAGGTAAGGCAGCGCGAACCCGAGTACCGTCATGTCCACGCTCAACAGCAGCACCGGCAGCACCAGCACCGCGAGCGCGAGCCAGTCCCGGCGTCCCCCGGCCATGCCGATCACGATCCCTTTCTGAACAGTCCAGACGGTATAGTTTACCTCCTCGTCGAAAGTAGACCGTCCGGACGGTATCGTCAAGCGCCATGGGACGGCCCTCATCACGGGAACAGATCCTGGACGCCTACCAGGAGATCCTCATCGACAGCGGCTCGGCCGCGGTCACCCTCGACGCCGTCGCCGCGCGCGCCGCCGTCTCCAAGGGCGGGCTGCTCTACCACTTCGGGTCCAAGGACGCGCTCCTGGACGGGCTCCTGGACCGGCTGCTGCGGCTCGCCGCCGCCGACGTGGAGTACGCGCGCACAGCACCCGAAGGCGTGGTGCGCTACTTCCTGCTCTCCTCGGTGACCGACGCGGACATGTCGAAACCGGCCCACCGCGCCTCGATCGCCGCGCTGCGGCTCGTGGGCAGCGAGCCACGGGTCACCGAGGCGATGGTGGAGGTGTGCCGGCTGTGGTCGGAACTGCTGGCCGAGCACATCGACGACCCGCTGACGGCCGAGATCGTCAGCCTGCTCGGTGATGGCCTCTACCTGCGCGCGACGCTCGGCGGGCCGGCCCCGCAGCCGGTGCTCGACCGGCTGCCGGAGACGCTGCGGCGGCTCGGCCTGGAGTGAGCCGGGAGGGCCACCGGCGGCGGCCCTCCCGGTCCGGTCGCGGTCAGGACGGCGGCGTCCGGTCCGGCGGACGGGTCGTCGCGGTCGGCTCCCCCGACTCCCCCGACTTCCCCGACTCCACTGACGACGCTGACGACGCTGACTCCGCCCGCTCCCCCGGCGGTTCCGCGGCGTGCCGCGGTCCGCCCGCGGCGGCTTCCCGCTCCGCGTCCTCCCGTCCGCGCCGGTACGCCTCCCCCCGGCTGCGCATCGACGGGATCTCCTCCTCGGCCCGGTTGAGCCAGCGGTCCCAGCGTTGCTGCATCGGCCGCATCAGGCCACCGCCGGCGCCCACCACCAGCACGCCGCCCACGGTGGCGAGCACCGCGATCAGCACCGGCCCGGTGACCGTGGTGGCGACACCGATCTGGTTCAGCGCGGCGATCACCCCGAACGCGATGACGATCACCTGCACCGTCTTCGCGACCAGCGGCCCGTAGCTGAGGCCGCCCATGGCACCGCGGATGAGGTCGTGCAACGCGCTGGCCACCGCGGCCGCGACGACCACGATGACGATCGCCACGATGGCACGCGGCAGCCAGGCCACGATCGCGGCGAGGATGGCGCTGATCGGGTTGGGGCCGAACACACCGAAGGCCAGTTGCAGCGTGATCAGCAGAACCGCGTAGTACACGAGCGCGGCGAGCAGCCCGCTCGCGTCGTACCGGGATTGTTCCAGTGCCCGTTGCACACCACCGCGTTCCACGGCGCGGTCGAAGTGCAGCCGTTCCAGGACGACCTTCACCACCTTGCGCAGGGCGGTGGCGACGAGCCAGCCGATGATCAGGATGACGAGGAACACCGCGAACTTGGGCAGGAAGGTGATGACCTTGCCGACCGCGTCGTTCCAGAATTGGGTGACGTTCATGGTTCACCTCCAGGAGGTGGGGCGCGGTCCGGACCGGGTTCGCCGGTGGGGGCCGGGCCGGGAAGGGGCCGGCGCACGAGCTCGGGCCGGCCTCCGCCACGGCAGGCCGGCGGCCGGTGCGGCCCCGGGGTGTTGCCGGCGCGCGGCTGGGTCAGGATCTCGAAGCAGCCGGCGCCGCGGGTGCCGGTGTGCCCGGCGCCGCGGCGATCGCGGTGCCCGGCACCGGCGGCAGTGCTCTGATGGTTCCGGTCGTGGCCATCGCGACTCCACTGTTGCGGCGACGCTTTCCCGGACTACGCGGACATCCGGGACGACACGGTTGTCGGCTCACCTCCGTTCGGACAGCAACGGCCCGAGCGGGCCGAGATCGATGTTCAGCTCCTCCGGGGACAGCCCGAAATGCTCGCACAGTTCGTCCATGCGCTCCTCCAGCCGCATGAGCGTCAGACCGATCGCCTCGACCTGGTCGTCGGTCAGGTCGCCGCGGTCCACCCGGCGCAGCGCCTGCTTCTCCATGAGCTGGCGCAGCAGCTCCACCACCGTCAGCACGAGACTGACCAGACCCCGCTCCACCGACTCGGGGTCGCTGTCCACGCGGCGCTTCACGGGCTCAGTCATGGGCGGGCACCAGCGCGCTCACCGAGGACAGCAGGGTCCGCAGCGAGATGTGCACCAGGTCGACGTCGGCGATGGACAGGGTGATCTCGCCCGACACCACCACCCCGCCGGCGAGCACCCGGTCGAGCAGGTCGACCAGCGACACCGGCCGGTCGGCGACGGTCGCGGGAACCGGTTCGGTCATCGATCCTCCCAATCGGCGAAGGAGTACGGCGGCCACGGGCCGGTCAGCTGCACGCGCACCGCGGGACTGTCCTGGTCGCACGCGGCGACCGCCTCGGCGAACGCACGCGACCGGTCGTCGTCGACGAGGTAGGCGGCGTTGAGCACCATCTGCCCGCCGTGCCCGGACAGTTCCCTGCTCTGCGGTGGATGGGTGCGCGCGGCGGTGGCCAGCCCGGTCAGTCTGAAGTGGACCTTCCCGGCCTGTTCGACGGCGAGCCGTTCGGCCTCGGCCTGGGTGTCCCGTTCGGCGCGGCGGCGTGCGAGGTACGCCGCCCCGGCCCCTCGCCGGGACGGCGCCTCCTCGGTCCGCGGAACGGGCGGCGGCACGTCCACGAACGCCTTCACCCCCCATTCCGTGCGCCCGGCGACGCGATCCAGCGTGCGCCCGAACTCCTCCGCGCGTTCCTCGAGCACACCGCGCACCCCGTCGTCGTCGTGGTACACCGTCGCGAGCCGGATCGGCACCACCGGCCCGGTCCGCGCCACCGCCCCGATCACCGCGTCGTGCGCACGCGCGACGGCGCCGAGCCAGTCCAGGTCCTCGAGGTTGCGGTGCAGGGCCTGTTCGCCGAACGCGTCCAGCGGCACGTCGCCGACGACGGCCACCAGCCCGCCCGCCGCGACCGTGCGCACCGCTTCGCCGGCGACGCCGCGCTGCCCGCCGCCGCCCGCTTCCCGGGCCACGGCGTAGAGCCAGACGCCCCGTTCCTCACTCATCCGGCTCATCCGAGTCATCCACTGCATCCTCGATCTCGGCCCGGCTCCCGCCGGATTCCAGTTCCTCGACCCGGGCACGCAGCTCGCGGTTCTCGTTCTGCAGCCGGGTGGTGTCACCGGAGAGCCAGGGGTCGCTCTCCCACCAGTTGATCCCCACCTCCCTGGCGGTCTCCAGGGAGGCGATCACCAGGCGCAGCTTGATCGTCAGCAGCTCGATGTCGAGCAGGTTGACGCGGATGTCCCCGGCGATCACCAGCCCCTTGTCGAGCACCCGCTCCAGGATGTCGCCGAGATTGGAGGACTGGTGGTTTCCGGTGGACAGCGGGGCGCTCTGTCCCGGCGTGACGGCGGGCTGTCCCGCGACCATGTCAGGACACCCCGCTTCCGCTGCCGGCCCGGCCCCGGGAATAGCGTTTCGTGCGCCGGTAGGCGAGCAGTTCACCGTCGGTGCCGAGCTCCAGCTCGTAGAGCGCGAGCATGTCGGCCGACGACGGGATGCGCCGGTCCTCCAGCACCTCGACCTCGACGAGCCAGCCGTCCTCGATGGGCTCGACCGAGGTGACCGCCGCCGGATTCCTCGTGATCAGCTCGCCGGCGTGGGCCAGCGCCCGGGACGCCGCCTCCGGCGCCGACAGGACGCCGTCACCGGCTTCGTCGCGTGGAGCCATCGACGGTCACCTCTCCTCGCTCGCCTCCGACACGTCCAGCCGTCGCAGCACCTGTTGCTGGATCGCGGCTTCCTCCTCCGCCGAGATCTCCCCGGCGGCGCGTTTCTCCTCGGCCTCCTCCAGTTCCCGGCGGATCGAAGCCGGTGCCGCGACCTCCTCCTCGACCCGGCGGCGGATCAGCTCGCCGAGCGAGATCACGCCGCGCACCGGCAGCAACGGCAGGCCGAGGATTCCGGACAGCAGACCCATCGGCTACGCCCCCGGCCGTTGCGTGACGACGAAGTCGTACGCCGCCAGCGGTCCGAGCAGGCGCATGTCGACGCGGCCCGACCACTCCTCGGCGATGCGGTCGACCACGTCCTCCAGGTCGGACTGCTTCGCGGTCTCGGCGAGACACGCGACGTGCACGGCGTCCTCCTCGTGGGTGGGCTCCCGCACGGCGATCTGGGCGCCGAGTTCGGACAGCGCGTCGACCACCTTCGCCGTGTCGGCCTCGCGCCTGGCCGCGATGGCGTTGCCGATCCCCTCGCCCAGCGCCATCCGCTCGTTGCGGGTGGCCTCCTCCGGCTTGCCCCGGATCGCCTCGCGCAACTGGGACAACCGTTCGTCGGACTCGAGGATCTCGCGGAGGATGGCCTGCTCCACGTAGCGGGCCTTGATGACGTACTCGGCCTTGCCCTCGAGCTGGTCGAGCGCTGCGGCGAAGTCGTCGTGGTTCTGCTCCAGCAGTTCCGTGCGCACCGCGTCCTCGTCGGCGACCACCGCACCGAACCGCAACGGCAGCACCGGCACCTCGGCGGCCGCCGCGTCGAGCAGCGCGGCGTGCGCGGTGAGGTCCTCCGGCCGCCCGAGCGGCTTGTCGCGCGGGATCTCGCTGATCAGGGCGGCGACGCGGTCGTGCTTGACCGCCCTGATCTCGGCCGGCGGGTCGCCCACGCCGCGGGCCTCGGGGTCGGTCTCCACGTCGGCGGGCACCATGCCGTACACGTAGACGACCGTCTCCCGGTCCTGCTGCTGCTCCTGGGGCTCCGGCTCGTCGGCCATCGTCACGCACCGCCCTTCCGGCGCCCGGCGCGCTCCTGCTGCGGGTCCTCGCCGAGGATGTCCCGCAGCTTCTCACCGGCGGCTTCGAGTGCACCCCGGGTCTTCGCCTTCGAGCCACCGGAGGTCACGTCCTCCAGCAGGTCGGGCAGTCCCTTCTGCTCGGTGTCGGAGATCTCGAGCCGGTTGACCGCCTCGGCGAACCGCAGGTAGGTGTCCACACTGGCCACCACCACGCGCGCGTCGACGGTCAGCAGCTCGATCCCGACCAGCGACACCCGCACGTAGGCGTCGATGACCAGCCCCTTGTCCAGGATCGTGTCGATCACGTCGGCGAGGCTGCTGGAGCTGGGCCCGCCCAGACCTCCGCCACCACCGCCGGACGGCTGAATCGCTGTCGTCATCGCCTGCTGCCCCTCCCCCGGCCGGCCGCCGCGCGCACACGGGGCCGCCGTTCGGGTTGTTCCTCGTCCTCGCCGGCTTCCTCGGGTTCCTCGTCCTCGGATTCCTCGTCGCCGGCCTCGTCCTCGTCGCGTCCGCGTTCGTCCTCTTCGGACTCCGGTTCCTCCTCGCCGGTGTCGGGTTCCTCCTCCTCGGTGTCCTGGACCTGGCCGTCGTGGATCTCGCCGTGCCAGCCCTGGATGTCGTCGGGGTGCAGCACCGCCTCGGTCATCACGTACCGCTGGAAGTGCTTGAGCTCCAGCCGGGCGCGCCGGCCCTGGGCGCGCCAGATGTTGCCGGTGCGCTCGAACAGGCCCTGCGGGTGGTATTCCAGGACGACCACGACCCGGGTCAGGTCCGGGGTGAGCTCGTGGAAGGTGACGGCGCCGTCGACGTGCCCCTTCGCGCCCTTGGAGCGCCACACGATGCGCTCGTTGGGCACCTGTTCCAGGATCGTGGCCTCCCAGGTGCGATGCGACCAGAAGACCTGGGCCTTCCACTCCAGCTTCTCGTCGCTGACCTGCTCGACGTTCTCAACCTTCTTCATGAAGTGCGGGAAGTCGGTGAAGCGGGTCCACTGGTCGTAGACCAGGTCGATCGGGGCGCCGACGTCGATCTGCTCGACGATGTTGGTGACCTTGATCTTGCCGCCCTTGCCCCCGCCGCCGGTGAGGGCGTCCTTGACCTTGTCCATGAGGCCGCTCATCCCGCCCTTGACGGCGCCCATCATCGCCTGCCGCTTGATGCTGGGCTTGCCGCCGGTGACGGCTTCCAGCAGGCCGCCGCCGTCCCCGCCGCCGGAGGCGTAGTCCTGCAGGCGGCCGGAGGTCGACATGATCTTGTTCGCCAGCGCGGTGGACGCGCGGCTGGTCGCGGCTCCGGCCAGCTTGCGCACCGCGTCGCCGAGCTCACCGGACGGTTTGGTCGCGGTGTCGGCCACGCCGGAGACGGTGTCGGTGGCCTTGCCGAGGGTCTTCCTGATCTGGTCGGTGGCCATGGTGCTCACCTCCGGGCCCGGCGGACCGGGGTGCGTCCGGTGGATGCCCGGGTGCTGCGGCGGGCCCGCGTGGGCGCGGGCTGGGAGCCCTCGTCCTCATCGCCCCCCGTGCGCCGGCGGGTGGCGGTGCGGCGCGCCCGGGGCGGCCGCTGCGGCTCCTCCTCGTCCTCCTCCGGTTCTTCCGCGGACTCTTCTTCGGGCTCTTCGGACTCTTCGCTGTCGACGTCCGCGGACCGGTCCTCGGTCTCGCCGGTCTCGTCCGGTTCTTCCTCGTCGGTGCGCTCCGAGCGGGACGAGGACTTGCCGCCCTCCTGGAGACGCTCGGTGAGGGACTCGATCCGCTGGGACGCCGCCGTCACCGCGGCCGCCTTCGCAGCATTGATCAGCTGGTCGCGGGCGACGCCGGTCAGTTGCGAAAGCTCCGGCGTCTCGCCGAGCTTGCCGAGGCCCTGTTGCAGCAGTTTCCCAGGCGTGACACCGGTCTTGCCGGTCGCGCCCGCGGCCGCGATCATCAGCGCCAGGCGCATCTTCTTGCTGCGTCCCAGCAGATAACCGAGCCCGACACCGGCGGCGACACGTGCTCCTGCCTTCATTCGTTGTCCTCCTGACTCAGGCGATTGGCGAGTTCTGCCGACAACCCACGCGCCACCCCCCGAACATCTCGGGGCGAGCAGGATGTACCGCCCGAGGATCTACCCCATCGGGTGATCCGGAAAACCGTGCGAGCGCGAGAAAAATCAATTTCCGCGGTGCACCGGCAGGTCAAAAGCCACTAACCGGGACAACGCTAATTGCGGTGACCGAGCAATTACTACTCCCGCGTCAAAACAATGTTCATGCGGATTGCGCACAAGACTGTCGCTTATTTCGCGCCGCTCTTCTCCCCGGCGTTCACCTGCGTGGTGTCGAGGGCTTCCCGCGACGGCAGCAGGAGCGGCGTCGCGAGCAGCAGCACGCCGGCCAGGCCGAGCGCGGCGCGCTCACCGGTGACCTGCGCCAGCAGGCCCCACAGCAGCGTGGTCAGCGCGACGCCGGTGCTGGTGCTGACCGACCACGCCGTGAGCACCCGCGCGTGGCGGGCAGGATCGGTGACAGTGAGCCGGTACGCCGCGAGAACCGGGTTGACCAGGCTCGTGCACACGATCAGCGCGAACTGGGTGCTCATCACGAGCACCAGCCCGGCGGGTCCGGGCGGCACGAACGCGAGGCCAAGCGGCCAGCAGACGCGGAGCGCACCGAACACCCGCAGCACGGTGCCGTCGCCGTAGCGGCCGGCAACCCGGCGCGCCAGCCGCGACCCGACCAGCCCACCCAGGCACGGCACCGCGAACGCGAGCCCGTACTGCCAGGCGGGGAATCCCAGCCGGCCCATCATGAGCACCGACACGAGCGGTTCCGCGGCCATGATCAGCGCGTTGACCGCCACGGCGTTGACGAACAGCCGGCGCAAGGCGCGGTGCCCGAAGATGTGGTGCCAGCCCTCGGCGAGGTCGCGCCACCGGCGCGTGCCCGGCCGATCCGGCCGCCGCCGTTCCGGTTCCCGGATCGCGGCGACACCGAGCGCCGACAGGAGGTAGCTCAGCGCGTCGGCGAGCACCGTGGTCACCGGGCCGAACAGGCCGATCGCGGCGCCGCCCACGGGCGGGCCGACGACGGTGGCCGACCAGGTGGTGGACTCCAACCGGCTGCTCGCGACCAGCAGCGCGTCCGCGGGCACCAGGCTCCTCAGGTGGGCACCGCCGGCCGCGGTGAACGCGATCTTCGCCGCCCCGGACACCACGGCCACCACCAGCATCTGGGGGAAGGACAACACCCCCAGCCCGTAGGCCAGCGGGATCGACCCGAGCGCGGCGAACCGGACCACGTCCATCCCGATCATGACGGGGCGCTTGGCGCGGAACTCCATCCACGGCCCGAGCGGGACGGCCAGCAGCGCACCGATCGCCAGCCCGGATGCCGACAGCGCCGCCACCTCCGCCGGTCCGGCGTGCAGCACCTGGATGGCGATCACCGAGAACGCCCCGAACCCGAGGCCCGTCCCGTACGCGCTGACCGCGTACGCAGCCCACAACCACCCGAACGACCGCCCCAGCTTGACTCTGTTCCGCATGGGGGCAGGGAAACCGATCGGGTGGCGGCGCCACCAACAACGGACCGGGCGGCGTGTCACAACTTCCGGTTGTGCCAGTAGGTTCGTCCCGTGGATCTCGATGCGGTGCGCACCTTCGTCGCCGTCGCGGAGGCGGGCCAGTTCCAGGCCGCCGCCGACGAACTGGAGGTCACCCAGCAGGCCACCTCGAAACGGGTGGCGGCGCTGGAGCGGGATCTCGGGGTGCGGTTGTTCGCGCGCCTCGCGCGCGGTGCGCGGCTCACCGTGGACGGGCAGGCGCTGCTGCCGCACGCCCGCGAACTGCTGCGGGCCGCCGACCGGGTGCGGGCAGCGGTCACGCCGGGCCGCCGGGCCCTGCGGGTCGACGTGGTCGGCAAGCGCATCGCCCCGGCGAGCGCGCTGCACGACTTCTACCGGCAGCGCCCGGGCATCGAACTCGACGTGGTCACCCTCGCCGACGCCGCGGCCGCGCTGGCCGAGGTCGCCGCCGGTGCCGTGGACGCCACGTTCCGGTCGTTGCGCGAGATCGACCTGCCGCGCGGGCTCCGGGCGTCCCGGGTGATCGACGACCGGCACGAACTGCTTGTCGGGCCGCGGCATCCGCTGGCCGGCGCCACGTCGGTACGGCCGGCGGACCTGGCCGCGCACCCGATCTGGATGCCGGGCGTGACCGACCCGGAGCCGCTGGGTTACTACGCCGAGCTGGCTGCCGCGTTCGGGCTCCGCATCGACACCTCCGGGCCGAGTTTCGGGGTCGAGGCGATGCTCGCCGAGATCGCCGGCTCGGCGCGGCTGGCCACCTTCGTCGGCGCGGGCACGCGGTACCTGTGGCCGGAAAGCTACGACCTCCGCCGGATCCCCCTGGCCGGCCCGGCGCCGGTGTACCCGCTCAAGGTCATCTGGCGGGCGGACAACCGGCACCCCGTCCTCGCCGATTTCCTGGACTACCTGCACACCCGCTACCGCAGCGCCCCGCCCGGCGAGGTGTGGACCCCCGCCTGGGCCGGCTGAGTCCGCTCCGGGCGAGGCCGTGCGCACACCGCGGCCACCGTCCCCAGCCGGGGGGCCGGATCGACAGCCGCGCTACCCGGGCAGCGGCTGCTCCGCGGCGAGCTCCTCCGGCGCGGACAGCCGCCACGCCTCGTACACCAGCTCGGCGAGCTCGTCGGCATCGATGCCCGCCAGGTGGACCACGACCCAGCCGAACCCGCCCGCGGTGAACTGCTCCTCGAACACCTCCGGCCGCTCCGCGACGAGCGCCTGCTGCTCGAGCAGGGTCTGTTTCAGCCCGACGGTCTGCGTCCGCGGCCAGTAGTAGCCGAACCGTTTGCCGCGCACGCTGAACGACGTGTACTCGCCGCCCTGCGCGCGCTGCACCTCCGCCAGCGCCGCCACCACCCGGTGGAATTCCTCGCTGTCCACGCTCATCCCGCACCCCCGGTGTCCGGCCTCAGCCTAGCCACCGGGTACGACATTCCCGGGCGCGCCGACGGGGTCAGGACAGGTGAACCGGCGTGCCCGGCTCACGGCGGAGACCGCCGGCGCGGGCCTGGTCCACCCGGCGGGCGCGTTCGGCGGCGAACGCCCGGCCCAGGCCGAGCCGCTCCGCCGCGGTGGCGGTGCGCCGCAGCTGGTTGAGCAGCCCGCGTTCCTCAGCACGGATGTGCTCGTCCACCACGCGTTCCAGGCGCAGCAGCGCCTTCTCCGCGTCCACGTCCGCTCCGGTGCCGGTGAGCGTGAGCAGGTCGGTGAAAATGTCCACCCCGGCGCCGGCGGAACGCAGGACCCGCGACGTGGCGATGGCGTGCGCGGCGAGCAGCGCGGTCAGCTCGGCCACCAGCGCGCCGCGGTCGGCCTCGTCGTTGCGCAGTTCGCGGAACAGCTCCTCGAGACGGCGGTGATCGGCCTGCACGAGATCGATCACGTCGGTGCCGGGAGCGGCCGCCGGGGCCGGGCGGGTCCAGCCGAACGTCAGCCCCACCGCCTGCCGCCACTGCGCGTACTCCAGTTCGCGGCGGGCCGGGTCCATCTCCGGCAGCCACTGGCCGGCGCGGTGCCAGTTGCGCCGCAGCCCCTCCAGGTCCGGCCAGTACCCCACCGACAACCCCGCCGCGTAGGCGGCGCCGAGGGACACCGTCTCGGCGACCATCGGCCGCACCACCGGCACGTCCAGCACGTCGGCGACGAACTGCATGAGCAGGTTGTCCGCGGTCATCCCGCCGTCGACCCGCAGGGTGCTCAGCGTGAGACCGGAGTCGGCGTTCATCGCGTCCACCACCTCGCGGGTCTGCCACCCGGTCGCCTCCAGCACGGCCCTGGCGAGGTGCCCCTTGGTGATGTAGGACGTCAGGCCGGCGATGATCCCCCGCGCCTCGCTGTGCCAGTGCGGCGCGAACAACCCGGAGAACGCCGGCACGATGTAGCAGCCGCCGTTGTCGGAGACGGTGCGGGCCAGCGTTTCGATCTCCGGTGCGCTGCTGATCAGGCCCAGCCCGTCGCGGAACCATTGCACGAGCGAGCCGGTGACGGCCATCGAGCCCTCCAGCGCGTACACCGCGGGCTCGTCGCCGATGCGGAACCCGACCGTGGTGAGCATGCCGTGGGTGGAGGGCACCGGGGTGGTGCCGGTGTTGAGCAGCAGGAAACTACCGGTGCCGTAGGTGCACTTGGCCTCGCCGGGCGCGAAGCACGTCTGGCCGAACAACGCAGCCTGCTGGTCGCCCAGCGCGGCGGCGATCCGGATGCCCGGCGCCACGCGGGAGGTCGTGCCGTACACCTCGGTCGAGGGGCGGATCCGCGGCAGCATCGCGCGGGGCACGCCGAAGAACGCGAGCAGCTCGTCGTCCCAGGACAACGTGCGGAGGTTCATCAGCATCGTGCGGGAGGCGTTGGTGACGTCGGTGACGTGCACCCCGCCCTCGGGGCCGCCGGTGAGGTTCCAGATCAGCCAGCTCTCCAGCGTCCCGAACAGCACGTCGCCGCGCTCGGCGCGCTCCCGCAGCCCCGGGGTGCGCTCGAGCAGCCAGCGGATGCGCGGCGCCGAGAAGTAGGTGGCCAGTGGCAGCCCGCACAGCTCGCGGACGCGGGCGGCGCCGGGTTCCCGGGCGAGCTGCTCGACCACCGCGTCGGTGCGGGTGTCCTGCCAGACGATCGCCCGGCCCACCGGGAGACCGGTGTGCCGGTCCCACAGCACCGTCGTCTCGCGCTGGTTGGCGATGCCCAGCGCAGCGACCTGCCCCGGTTCGGCGCCCGCATCGGCCAGTGCCCGCGGCACGATCTTGGTCAGGTTGCGCCAGATCTCGGTGGCGTCGTGCTCGACCCAGCCGGGCTGCGGGAAGTGCTGCCGGTGCTCGCGCTGCGCCAGCGACACGAGCCGGCCGCGGGCGTCGAACAGGATGCACCGCGTGGACGTCGTGCCCTGGTCGATCGCCATCACGTAGCGCTGCACCATGACGGGCGGCCTCCTTTCACCGGGACGCGCCCAGGTCACGGGACACGGCCCGGGCGGCGTCGCGGACGTGTTCCACCAGCCGTGCTTTCGGGGTGCCGCTGGGCGCGCAGATCCGGTCCTCAGGCCCGGAGACGCCGATCGCCCCGACCACGATGCCGCCGTGCCCGCGCACGGGGGCCGCGATCCCGGCCTCGCCGGGCACCATCTCGCCGAGCTCGCCCGCCCAGCCGGCCCGGCGGACCTCGGCCAGGGCCCGGGCGAGCGCGGCCGGGGTGAGGGTGCGGCGGGTGTAGGGCTCCGGCTCGCGCGCCCGCCAGGAAGCGGTCAGGGTGGCGTCGTAGGCCAGCAGCACCTTGCCCAGCGCGGTCGCGTGCAGCGGCAGCTGGGCGCCGACGTCGAGGACCTGCGGGCTGTCGTCCGGGCGGAACACGTGGTGCACGACCAGGACACGACCGTCCCGCGGCACACCGATCCGCACGGCCTCGCCGCTGCGCGCCGCGAGCGCGTCGGCCCAGTTGATCGCGCGTGAGCGCAGCTCGTTGACGTCGAGGGGGGCGGAGCCGAGCTGCCGCAGGGCAGCGCCGAGCCGGTACTTGCCGGTGCCGCGGTCCTGTTCCACGAATCCGACACCGGTCAGCGTGCGCAGGATGCCGTGCACGGTGCCCTTGGCCAGCTCCAGCGACTCGGCGATCTCGACGACGCCCAGCCGGCCGGAGCCGCGCGCCAGCAGCCGCAGGACCGCGGCGGCGCGCTCGATGGACTGGATGGAACCGGGCACAGCCGGACCCTACCTCGCCGAATCTCATTCGACAATGTCGAAACGCTCGCTGGACTGTTCGACATTGTCGACCGCAAGGCGTTGCCCCGGTCACACCACCGGCCCTAGCTTCGCCTCACCACTGGGGGCAAAAGGTCCATTCTGGAGGAAGCAATGACGCGAAGCCTCAAGGCTCACGGGCTCGCCGGTGAGCTCGCCGCCGAGTTCGTGGGGACGATGATCCTCATCCTGTTCGGGGTCGGGGTGGTGGCCCAGGTGGTGGCCGCCGGGATCGGCGACCACGACAGCATCGCCTGGGCCTGGGGGCTCGGCGTCACGCTGGGTGTCTACGTGGCCTCCCGGATCAGCGGCGCGCACCTCAACCCGGCGATCACCGTCGCGCTCGCCGTGTTCCAGGGTTTCTCCTGGCGCAAGGTGGCCCCCTACGCCCTGGCCCAGACCGCCGGCGCGTTCGTCGCCGCGCTCCTGGTCCGCTGGAACTACACCGAGGTGCTGCACGCGGCCGACCCCGGCCTGACCATCAAGACGCAGGGCGTGTTCTCCACGCTGCCGGGCAACGGCTCGCTGCCGGTGGGCGAGTGGGGTGCGTTCCGGGACCAGATCATCGGCACCGCGATCCTGGCGCTGATCATCTTCGCCATCACCGACCTGCGCAACACCGCGCCCGCCGCCAACCTCGGCCCGGTGGTCGTCGGGTTCGGCGTGGTCGCCATCGGCATGGCCTGGGGCACCAACGCCGGGTACGCGATCAACCCGGCCCGCGACTTCGGCCCGCGCCTGATGTCCTGGCTCACCGGTTACGACACCGCCTGGAACGACCAGTACGGCAACTCGTACTGGTGGGTCCCGGTCCTCGCACCGGTGATCGGCGCCGTGCTCGGCGGCGCGCTGTACAAGTACCTGATCAGCCGCAACCTGCCCCGCACCGAGGACATCGGCCCCGCCAAGGCCCTCGAGCCGACGGCCTGACCGGGCCGGGAGCCACCATGCCGGACTTCGTCGGTGCCGTCGACCAGGGCACCACCAGCACCCGTTTCATGATCTTCGACCACGGCGGCGGCGAGATCGCCCGCCACCAGCTCGAGCACGACCAGATCCTGCCCCGGCCGGGCTGGGTCGAGCACAACCCGGTCGAGATCTGGGAGCGCACCCGGGCGGTGATCACCAGCGCGCTCACCCAGGCCGGCCTGACCGCGGCCGACCTGGCCGCGCTGGGCATCACCAACCAGCGCGAGACGACCGTCGTGTGGAACCGCCGCACCGGCCGCCCCTACGGCAACGCGATCGTGTGGCAGGACACCCGCACGGACCGGATCGCCTCCGCGCTGGAGCGCGGCGGCCAGGGCGAGGTCATCCGGCGCAAGGCGGGGCTGCCGCCCGCGACCTACTTCTCCGCCGGCAAGCTGCAATGGATCCTGGACAACGTGGAGGGGGTCCGCGCCGACGCGGAGAACGGCGACGCGCTGTTCGGCACCACCGATTCCTGGCTGATCTGGAACCTCACCGGCGGCACCGGCGGCGGCGTGCACGTCACGGACGTCACCAACGCCTCGCGCACCATGCTGATGGACCTGGAGACGCTGGACTGGGACGACGAGCTGCTGTCCTTCTTCGGCATCCCCCGGCGGATGCTGCCGGAGATCCGGCCGTCGTCGCACCACTTCGGCACCACCCGGGCGGACGGGCCGCTGGGCGGCGAGGTCGCCATCACCGGCGTCCTGGGCGACCAGCAGGCCGCCACGGTCGGGCAGGTGTGCTTCCGGCCGGGCTCGGCCAAGAACACCTACGGCACCGGCAACTTCCTGCTGCTCAACACCGGCCCCGAGCTGGTCCGGTCGAAGCACGGACTGCTCACCACGGTGTGCTACCAGTTCGGCGACGCCAAGCCGGTGTACGCGCTCGAGGGCTCGATCGCGGTCACCGGGTCGGCCGTGCAGTGGCTGCGCGACCAGCTCGGCATCATCAGCGGCGCGGCGCAGAGCGAGAGCCTGGCCCGGCAGGTCGCCGACAACGGCGGGATCTACTTCGTCCCGGCGTTCTCCGGCCTGTTCGCGCCCTACTGGCGCTCGGACGCGCGCGGCGCGATCGTCGGCCTGACCCGCGCCACCACGAACGCCCACCTGGCGCGCGCGACCCTGGAATCGATCTGCTACCAGACGCGCGACGTCGTGGAGGCCATGCAGAACGACTCCGGCGTGCCGCTGGACGTGCTGCGCGTGGACGGCGGTGTCACCGCGAACGAGCTGTGCATGCAGCTTCAGGCGGACATCCTCGGGGTGCCGGTGTCCCGGCCGGTGGTGGCCGAGACCACGGCCCTGGGTGCCGCCTACGCGGCCGGGCTCGCCACCGGGTTCTGGCGGTCCACCGACGAGCTGGAACAGAACTGGAACGAGGACCGGCGCTGGGAGCCGTCGTGGAGCGACGACCGGCGCGCCGAGGGGTACGCCGGCTGGCAGAAGGCGGTCGGCCGCACCCTCGACTGGGTCGACGTCGGGTAGGCCCCCGCGGCGCAGTGAACACGGCGCAGTGAACACGGCGCAGTGACACGGCGCGGTGCGCACGAGGAGAGCCGTGCCCCAGCCCCTGTCCCCCGGTTACCGCGGCGACGCGCTGCCCGGCTGAGGCCGTCGCGGTCCCGGGTGATCCCGCTGGGGGTGGGATCACCCGGACGGCGGTCCCACCGTGCCGCCGGGCCGGTTCGCGGGCTCGCCCCGGCGGGCACGCGTGCCGCGTCAGGCGATGCGCTCGAAGACCGCCGCGAGGCCCTGCCCACCGCCGATGCACATCGTCTCCAGGCCGTAGCGGGCCTCGCGCCGGGTCATCTCCCGGGCCAGCGTGGCGAGGATCCGCGCACCGGTCGCCCCGACCGGGTGCCCCAGCGACACGCCGGAACCGTTGACGTTGAGCCGTTCGTGGTCGGCGTCGGTCAGGCCGAGCGCCCGCGTGCACGCCAGCACCTGCGCGGCGAACGCCTCGTTCAGCTCGATGAGGTCGATCTCGGCCAGCGTCAGGCCCGCCTTGGCCAGGGCTGCCCTGGTCGCGGGCACCGGGCCGATCCCCATCGTCTCGGCAGGCACCCCGGCACGGGCGAAGGACACCAGGCGCACCAGCGGGCGCAGGCCCAGCTTCTCGGCGGTCGCGGCGCTGGTGACCAGGCACGCGGCGGCCGCGTCGTTCTGGCCGCTGGCGTTGCCCGCGGTCACCGTCGCATCGGGATCGGTGCGGATCATCACCGGCGTCAGCTTCGCCAGGCCCTCCGCGGTGGTGTCCGGTCGCGGGTGCTCGTCGGCCTCGACGACCGTCCGGCCCTTGCGCGTCTGCACCGTCACCGGAACGATCTCCTCGGCGAACAGCCCGTTCTCCATCGCCCGGGCGGCCCGCTGCTGCGAGGCCAGGGCGAGTGCGTCCTGGTCCTCGCGGGAGATGCCGTACTCCCGGCGCAGGTTCTCGGCGGTCTCGATCATCCCGCCCGGGATCGGGTGGTGCACGCCGCCCGCGGTGGCGCGGCCCCGCGCCAGCGAGTCGTGCAGCTGCAGGCCCGGGCCCTTGATCCCCCACCGGCCCTCGTGCGTGTAGTAGGGCGCGGCGCTCATCACCTCGGCGCCGCCGGCCAGGACCACCTCGCTGAACCCGGCGCGGATCTGCATCGCGGCGTCGAGCACGGCCTGCAGGCCGGACCCGCACCGCCGGTCGATCTGGATGCCGGTCACCGTGTCCGGCAGACCCGCGTCCAGCGCCGCGACGCGGCCGATCGCCGGCGCCTCCGACGTCGGGTAGGCGTGGCCGAGGATCACCTCGTCGACCCGGCCGGGGTCGATGCCGGTGCGTGTCACGACGGCGGACAGCACGTGCGCGGCGAGCGCCGCGGGGGTCTGGCCGGCCAGCGCGCCTCCGAACCGGCCGATCGGCGTGCGCAGCGGCTCGCAGATCACGACATCGACGGGCTGACCGGGCATCCGTGGTCCTTTCCGGGCGGGCAGGCTGACGGTTCGACCATCGCACTCCGGCACCATGATGTCCAATATCCGATTCGCCACCGACTGAGACGACCGAGATCTCAGTCCGGGCCCCTGCCCGACACCATGGCCGGTCACTGGAGCCGGGCGCGGTGACGGTGCGGTGGAGGATGATCCCCCCATGACTACCGATGACACGACGCTGCCCGCGTGGCGGCGTCCCACCGAGGGGGCGCACCGCTGGCCGGCGGCGCTGACGGTGGCCGTGGCGATCGGACTGCAACTCCTCCTCCCCGACCGCCTGGTGATCCACCCGCACTGGGTTCTCCCCGCGTTGTCGGCGCTGCTGCTGGTGACGCTCGTCGGCCTGGGCCCGCGCCGGGCGGCCGGGGACCACCGGCACGCGCGCAAGGTCGCGCTGAGCCTGCTGCTGGTGGTGAGCGCGGGCAACGCCGGCTCCGCCGTCCTGCTCGTCGGGCACATCCTGAACGGCTCGATCGGCGACCAGGCCGCGCCCCTGCTCGCCGCCGGCGCCAGCATCTACCTGACCAACATCGTGGTGTTCTCGTTGTGGTACTGGGAGTTCGACCGCGGCGGGCCGGCCGCCCGGGCCGCGGGCTCACGCGAGTTCCCGGACCTGCTGTTCCCCCAGATGGCCGACCCCAAGCTGGCCCCGCCGGACTGGGAACCGGTCTACCTGGACTACCTCTACCTGGCCTTCACCAACGCCACCGCGTTCAGCCCGACCGACGTCATGCCGCTCAAACCGTGGGCGAAGCTCACCATGCTGGCCCAGTCCGCGGTGTCGCTCGTCCTCGTGGTGCTCGTCGTCGCCCGGGCGGTCAACATCCTGCACTGAGCCGGCCCGGGGCTGACCCGGAAAGATCCGATGTATCCTGCCGCTACACATCGGACAGGGAGCGGGTATGCCGGAGATCGCGCTGCACACGGAGCTGAAGCCCGGTGCAGAGCTCGACTACGAGACCGTCCACCGGTCCATCCCCTCCGATGTGGCGGCGGCGCTGGTGGAGAGCGGCGTGCGGAACTGGCGGATCTGGCGCGACGGCACCCACCTGTTCCACCTCGTCGAGGTCGACGACTACCACCGCATGCGGGACGCGCTGCGGAACCACCCGGCGAACGTGCGCTGGCAGGCGACCGTCGGCCCGCTGCACGCGAAGCCGGACGACTACTCCGGCACCGATGACGGTCTCCCGCTGCTGTGGAGCCTCACCGGGCAGCTGGCCGGGAAGGATCACTGAGCCGCATGTCCGTCACCGACGACGCCATCGAGGCGATCAAGCAGATGATCGTCGACGGCGAACTGCGCCCCGGCGACCGCCTGCCCCGCGAGGCCGACCTCGCGGACCGGCTCGGCCTGTCCCGCAACTCGCTGCGTGAGGCCGTGCGCGCGCTGTCGCTCATCCACGTGCTGGACGTCCGGCGCGGCGACGGCACGTACGTGACGAGCCTGGAACCGTCGCTGCTGATGGACGCGATGGGGTTCGTCGTGGACTTCCACCGCGACGACACCGTGCTGCAGTTCCTGGAGGCCCGCCGCGTCATCGAGCCGGCCGTCACCGAGATGGCCGCACGGCAGATGCCCGACGAGGAGATCGCGGCGCTGGCGAAGCTGCTCGACTCGCTCGGCGACGAGCCGACGGTGGACCAGCTGGTGGAAAACGACCTGGAGTTCCACCGCCGGATCGCGACTGCGTGCGGCAACCCGGTGCTCGCGTCGTTGCTGGAGAGCCTGTCCGGGCGCACCCAGCGCGCCCGGACGTGGCGCGGCATCACGCAGGAGGGCGTGAGCGAACGGACGCTCGCCGAACATCGCGCGATCCAGCAGGCACTGGCCGCCCGTCAGCCCGATGTGGCCCGCGCCGCCGCGACCGTGCACATCGCGGGCGTGGAGCAGTGGCTGCGCCAGGCCCTGCTGGGCTGACCGCACGGAGGGGCCCGGGCGCGCGGTCAGCGCGGCCGCAGCCGCAGCTCCTGCATACCGCCGTCCACCGCGATCCCGGCCCCGGCCGTGGACGTCGCCAGCGGGCTGGCCAGGTACAGCACGGCGTGCGCGATCTCCTGCGGCGACACCAGCCGGCCGTGCGGCTGCCGCGCCTCCAGCGCCGCGCGTTCGGCGTCCGGATCGGCGGCGCGCTGCAGCAGACGGCCGATCCACGGGGTGTCCGCGGTGCCCGGGTGGACGCAGTTGACGCGGATCCCCTCGGCCAGGTGGTCGGCGGCCATCGCCCGGGTCAAGGCCGCGACGCCGCCCTTCGACGCGGAATAGAGCGCCCGCTGCGGCAACCCGGCGGTCGCGGCGATCGACCCGATGTTCACGATCGCCGCCGCCCGCGATCGGCGCAGGTGCGGCAGCGCCGCGCGGCTGACGCGCATCATGCCGAGCAGGTTGACGTCGAGCACCCGCTGCCACTCGGCGTCGTCGTTGTCCTCGACGGTGCCCTGCGCACCGATGCCGGCGTTGTTGACCACGATGTCCAGGCCGCCGAAGCGGTCCACGACCGCCGCGATCGCCTGCCGCACCGACGCGTCGTCGGTGACGTCGGCCCGCACGCCGAGCAATCCGTCCCCGTCGTCCACCGCCTGCAGATCGAGGGCGGCCACCCGCGCGCCCCGCTCGTGCAGCGCCGCCACCACCGCGGCGCCGATCCCGGACGCCCCGCCGGTCACCACCGCGACCAGCCCGTCGAACTCGCCCATCACGCCACCTCCGCCGCCACGAACTCCTGACGCTGCCTGCCCAGGCCCTCGATCTCGAGCTCCACCACGTCCCCCGGCCGCAGGTACGGGTACTTCCCGGACAGCGCCACGCCCTGCGGGGTGCCGGTGAGGATCACGTCGCCCGGCTCCAGCGCGAGGTAACGGCTCAGGTGCCACACCAGGTGCTCGACGCCGAAGATCATGTCCGCCGTGGTGGAGTCCTGGCGCGGCTCGCCGTTGACCCAGCTGCGCAACCGCAGGTTGCCGTGGTCCACCTCGCCGGCGGGCACCAGCCACGGCCCGAGCGGGCTGAACCCGGGCGCGCACTTGCCCTTGCTCCACTGCCCGCCGGAGTCGACGAGCTGGTACTGCCGCTCGGACACGTCGTTGCCGACCACGAACCCGGCCACGTGCTCCAGGCTCCGCGACGGCGAGTCGAGGTAGAGGGCGCGCTTGCCGATGACGACGCCCAGCTCGACCTCCCAGTCGGTGCGCTCGCTGCCCGGTGGGATCGTCACCGGATCGTGCGGCCCCGCGACGGTGCCGGGGGTCTTGAGGAACAGGATCGGCACCTCCGGCGGCGCCGAGCCCGACTCGGCCGCGTGCTCGGCGTAGTTCATGCCGATGCAGAGGATCGCGCCCGGCCGCGCGATGGGCGCGCCGAGGCGCATCGTGTCGGCGTCCCCCAGCTCCGGCAGTTCACCCGCCTCGACGGCGGACCGCGCCGCCGCGACACCGCCCGAGGCGAGGAACGCGCCGTCGACGTCGGCCGTCAGCCCGGACAGGTCGTAAGTCGTGTCCCCGGCGACGACAGCGGGACGTTCCTGGCCCACGGGGCCGAGGCGGACAAAGTGCACGGTTCACTTCCTCACGGTATTGGTCGGGTCTCTTCTCCCAGGTCGTCGAAATCGTAGAGCAACTTTCCCGGACCGCGCGAGCCTTGACGGCGCAGACATCGGATCTCTATCGTCTGCCACACCCAGACGTACAAGGGAGTGGGTCCGTGGCACGCATCGTCGCCCTGCACACGCACGACGTCCGGTTCCCGACGTCCCGGACGCTCGACGGGTCGGACGCGATGAACCCGGACCCCGACTACTCGGCGGCCTACCTGCGGCTGGTCACCGACGCCGCCGACGGTCTGGAGGGACACGGGTTCGTGTTCACCATCGGCCGCGGCAACGACGTGCAGGTCGCCGCGCTCCGCGCGCTGGAGGGCCACCTGCTCGGCCGGGACGTGGACGCGCTGCTCGCCGACCTGGGCGGGGTGTGGCGCGAACTGGTACACGACTCGCAGCTGCGCTGGCTCGGTCCCGAGAAGGGGATCATGCACATGGCCATCGGCGCGGCCGTCACCGCGCTGTGGGACCTGCGCGCCAAACGTGAGGGCAAACCGTTGTGGCAGTTGCTGTCCTCGCTCAGCCCGGAGGAGATCGTCGACCTGGTCGACTTCCGGTACCTCACCGACGCGCTGACGCGGGACGAGGCGCTGGACATCCTGCGTGCCGCGCAACCCGGCCGCGCCGAACGGGAGGCCCGGTTGCTCAGCGAGGGCTACCCCGCCTACACCACGACGCCCGGCTGGCTCGGCTACGACGACGCCAAGCTGGCCCGGCTGTGCCGGGAGGCGGTGGCCGACGGGTTCGGCCAGATCAAACTCAAGGTGGGCGCCGATCTCGACGAGGACGTGCGGCGCCTGCGGATCGCCCGCGAGGTGTGCGGTCCGGACGTCCGCATCGCGGTGGACGCCAACCAGCGCTGGGACGTCGGCGACGCGATCCGGTGGCTGGAGCGGCTGCGGCCGTTCGACATCGCCTGGATCGAGGAGCCCACCAGTCCGGACGACATCCTCGGCCACGCCGCGATCGCCCGGGCGGTCGCGCCCATCCCGGTGGCCACCGGCGAGCACGGCGCCAACCGCGTGCTGTTCAAACAGATGCTGCAGGCGAACGCGTTGTCGGTGCTCCAGCTCGACGCCACCCGGGTCGGCGGTGTGAACGAGAACATCGCGATCCTGTTGCTGGCCGCGAAGTTCGGCGTCCGGGTGTGCCCGCACGCCGGCGGGGTGGGCCTGTGCGAGGCGGTGCAGCACCTGGCGATGTTCGACTACGTCGCGGTGTCGGGCACGGCCGAGGACCGGATGATCGAGTTCGTCGACCACCTGCACGAGCACTTCGTCACCCCGGTCGACGTCCACGATGGACGGTACTTCGCGCCCAAGGCGCCCGGGGCCGGGACCGAGATGCACGCCTCCTCGCTCGCGGAGTACGCCCATGGTTAATCTCCCCGGCCCCTTCGCGTTCGGCGCGGCGAACCTGGGCAACCTCTACTCGCCGATGAGCGACGAGCAGGCGCACGCGGTGCTGGCGGCGGCGTGGGACTGCGGGATCCGCTACTTCGACACCGCGCCGCACTACGGTCTCGGCCTGTCCGAGCGCCGGCTGGGCGCTTTCCTGGCCGGCCGCCCGCGGGCGGAGTTCGTGGTGTCGACCAAGGTCGGCCGGCTGCTGGTGCCCGACCCGGCGGGCGCGGACCGGCTGGACGAGGCGAACCAGTTCGCCGTGCCGGCCGATCACCGCCGGGTGTGGGACTTCACCGCCGGCGGGGTGCGGCGCAGTCTGGAGGAGTCGCTGACCCGGATGGGTCTGGACTCGGTCGACGTGGTCTACCTGCACGACCCGGAGGAGTACGACCTGCCCGCGGCCCTGGCCTCCGGGCTGCCCGCGCTCGCCGCGCTGCGTGAGGAGGGCCTGGTGCGGGCGATCGGCGTCGGCTCGAAGTCGGTGACCGCGCTGGCCGCCGCGGCCCGCTCCGGCGTGGCCGACCTCCTGATGGTCGCCGGCCGGTTCACCCTGCTCGACCAGACGGCGATGGACGACGTGCTGCCCGAGTGCGGCGACCGCCGGGTCGGGGTCGCGGTCGCCAGCGTGTTCAACTCCGGGCTGCTCGCCACCCCGGAACCGTCGGCGTCGAGCCGTTTCGACTACGCCGCCGCGCCCCCGGACGTCCTGGTCACCGCGCGCGAGATCGCCGCCGTCTGCGCCGAGTTCGGCGTGGACCTGCCCACCGCCGCGCTGCACTTCCCGCTGCGGGATCCCACGGTGCACGCGGTGGTCGCCGGCGCCGCGACGCCTGGGGAGATCCGGGAGAACGACCGGCGGCTGCGGACGCACGTGCCCGCAGAACTGTGGCCGACACTGCGGGACAAGGGGCTGATCCGGGCATGAGCACCGATTTCGTCGTGGACACCCACCTGCACCTGTGGGACCTCACCGTCGGCGAGTACGCGTGGCTGCCGCCGGAGGGGCCGCTGCACGCCACCTTCACCGCGGAGCAGGCCCGGCATGAACTCGACGCCGCGGGCATCGCCGCCGCGGTGCTGGTGCAGGCCGAGGACTCCGAGACCGACACCGAGTTCCTGCTCGCGCAGGCCGACCGCCACGACTGGATCGCCGGGGTGGTCGGCTGGGTCCGCCTCGACGAGCCGGACACCGCACTGCGGCAGCTGGACCGCTGGCAGCAGCACCCGGCGTTCCGCGGCGTGCGGCACCTCGTGCACGACGATCCGCGCGAGGACTTCCTGGAACTGCCCGCGGTGCGCCGGTCACTCACCGCGCTCGCCGAGCGCGGCCTGCCCTTCGACGTGCCGGACGCCTGGCCCCGGCACCTCGCCCGGGTCGCCGATCTGGCCGCCGCGCTGCCGGAGCTGACGATCGTGGTCGACCACCTCGGCAAGCCACCGGGGGATCCGGCGGAGTTCCGGAACTGGGAGGCGACGCTGCGGTCGGTCGCCGCGCACCCGAACACGGTCGCCAAGGTCTCCGGGCTGCAACGGCCCGGAGAACCACTCACCGTCGCCGCGGCGCGACCGGCCGTCGCGGTCGCGTTCGAGGCCTTCGGTCCGCGGCGGCTGATGTACGGCGGCGACTGGCCGATGACCGTCCCCAGTGGAGGGTACCGCCCAACCTGGGAAACCGTTTCGACACTGTTCGGTGAGCTGTCCGAGACCGAACGGTCCGATGTGTTGTCCGGTACCGCGAGCGCGGTCTACGGTGTGGCGGAGCGGGTGTGATGAGCGGGGTCGCGACGATGACTGAGCCACTGCTCGAGGTCGAGGGCGTGAACAAGACCTTCCCCGGTGTCCGTGCGCTGCACGACATGCGGCTGGAGTTGCGTTCCGGCGAAGTGCTCGCGCTGGTCGGCGAGAACGGTGCCGGGAAGTCCACCCTGATGAAGCTGCTGTCGGGCATCCACCGGGCCGACTCCGGGCATTTCCGGCTGCGCGGCGAGCCGTACCAGCCGGCCGGCCCGCGGCACGCGCTCGAACTGGGCATCAGCATCATCCACCAGGAGTTCAACCTGGTGCCGCACCTGACGGTCGCGCAGAACATCTTCATCGGGCGGGAACCGCGGCGCGGGCGGCTGCTGCTGGACGAGCGCAAGCTCAACACCGGCGCCGCGGAGCTGCTGGACCGGCTGCACCTGCGGCTGGACCCCCGCGCGGTGGTCGGCGGGCTGACGGTGGCCAACCAGCAGATGGTGGAGATCGCCAAGGCGCTGTCCTACGACCCGCGCGTGCTGATCATGGACGAGCCGACCGCGGCGCTCAACGACGCCGAGGTGGAAACCCTGCACGAACTGATCCGGCGGTTCGTGCGGCCCGGCACCGGCGTCATCTACATCTCCCACCGGATCGAGGAGATCAAGCGCATCGCCGACCGGGTCACCGTGATCCGCGACGGCGAGTACATCGACACCCTCGACATGGCCACCGCGGCCACCCCGGACATCATCGCGCTGATGGTGGGCCGGCCCATCGACACCGAAGCCCGGCCGGAGGGGGTGCAGCAGGACCGGGAGGTCGTGCTGCGCGTCGAGGGCCTGCGCACCCGGGACCTGCTCAAGGACGTGTCGTTCGACCTGCGGCACGGCGAGATCCTCGGGTTCGCCGGGCTGATGGGCGCCGGCCGCACCGAGGTCGCCCGCGCCCTCGTCGGCGCCGACAAGGCGGAGGCCGGCACGGTGACCCTGCACGGCAAGCCGGTCCGCATCGCCAACCCCGCCGACGCCGCCCGCCTCGGTGTGGGCTACCTGTCCGAGGACCGGAAACGGTACGGGCTGCTGCTGGACCAGGACGTCAAGGCCAACATCGCGCTGTCCGCGCTGCGCGACCAGTTCACCCGCGGCGGGTTCGTCCGCGACGGCGCCCTGCGTGCCAAGGTCGAGAGCTACATCGGCACCTTGCGGATCAAGACGCCGTCGCTGGACCAGACCACCAAGAACCTCTCCGGTGGCAACCAGCAGAAGGTCGTCATCGCCAAGTGGCTGGCCAAGGACTGCGACGTCCTCATCTTCGACGAACCGACCCGCGGGATCGACGTCGGCGCGAAAGAGGAGATCTACCAGCTGCTCAACGAGCTCACCGCGCAGGGCAAGTCGATCATCATGATCTCCTCCGAGCTCCCCGAGATCCTGCGCATGTCGCACCGCGTCGTGGTGATGAGCGAGGGCCGCGTCACCCGCGTGCTCGGCGCCGCCGAAGCGACCCAGGAGAACATCATGCACTTCGCGACCCTGCGGCCGGACGAGAACCCCGCCGACGCCGCCGAGCTCGGACTCGCTCCCGAAGAGAAGGCAGGACAGGCATGACCACGGTCAAGGCTCCGGTGGCGGAGCGGCAGCAGGCCGGCGGCGTGGCCGGCGCGATCAAGAGCAGGCTCCAGCAACTGCTGGCGTTCGCGAGCCTCATCGTGATCTACGCTTTCTTCTCGATCGTCAGCCCGTTCTTCTTCTCCTACGGCAACTTCATCGCCATCCTGTTCTCCACGGTGGTGATCGGGACCCTCGCGGTCGGCACCACGTTCGTCATCATCACCGGCGGCATCGACCTGTCCATCGGCACCGGGATGGCGCTGTGCGCGGTCATGTCCGGGGTGTTCATCGTGAACATGGGACTGCCGCTGGCCGTCGGGGTGCCGCTGGCGATCCTGTTCGGCGGGCTGATCGGGCTGGTCAACGGGATCAACGTGGCCCTGCTGAAGATCCCGCCGTTCATCGCGACGCTGGCGATGATGCTCGTCGCCGAGGGGCTGGCGCTCGTGCTGTCGCACAGCACCCCCATCTACTTCAGCAACTCGCCCGGCTACATCGAGATCTCGGCGGGCAACCTGATCCCGAACGTGCCCAACGCGGTGCTGATCCTGCTGGTGATCGCGATCATCGCGGGCGTGCTGCTGACCAAGAGCGTGCTCGGCCGCTACACCTACTCCATCGGCAGCAACGAGGAGGCCACGGCACTGTCCGGCATCGACGTGCGCCGGTGGAAGCTCGGGATCTACACGTTCGCGGGGCTGTTCATCGGTCTGGCCGGCGTGATGATCTCGGCCCGGCTGGGGTCGGCGCAGCCGGCCACCGGCATGGGGTACGAGCTGCAGGCGATCGCCGCCGTGGTGATCGGCGGGACGTCGCTGTCCGGCGGCAAGGGATCGATCCTCGGCACCCTGATCGGTGCGCTGATCATCTCGGTGCTCAACAACGGGTTGCAGATCATGTCCATCCCGCAGGAGTGGCAGAACGTCATCCTCGGGTGCGTGATCCTGGTGGCCGTCTACACCGACCGGATCCGGAAACGGGAAGCCTGAAAGAACAAAGGAGTTCTTGATGAGGACTAAAAGGTTCGCCGCAGCGGCCGCCGCCGCCCTGCTGGCGCTGACGCTGGGCGCGTGCGGCCAGGGCGGGAACTCCGCCGGCGGCGGCGGTAACGGCCCGCTCATCTCGATCGTGTCCAAGGGCTTCCAGCACCAGTTCTGGCAGGCTGTGAAGAAGGGCGCCGAGGACGAGGCCGCCGCCAAGGGCGCGCGCACCACGTTCGTCGGCCCGGCCACCGAGAAGGACGTCGAGCAGCAGGTCAACATGCTCACCAACGAGCTGGCCAAGTCGCCGCAGGCGCTCGGGTTCGCGGCGCTGGACTCGCGGGCCGCCGCCCCGCTGCTGCAGCAGGCGAAGTCGCAGAACATCCCGGTGATCGCGTTCGACTCCGGTGTGGACAGCGACATCCCGGTCACCACGGTTGCCACGGACAACAAGGCCGCGGCGGCCGAGGCGGCCAAGCACCTGGCGCAGCAGATCGGCGGACAGGGCAAGGTCGCGCTGGTCGTGCACGACCAGACGAGCCTGTCCGGCAAGGACCGGCGGGACGGGTTCCTGGACTGGATGGCGAAGAACGCGCCCGGTATCACGGTGCTGCCGCCCCAGTACGGTGGTGGTGACCAGCTGGAGTCGGCCAACATCACCAAGTCGATCATCTCGGCCAACCCCGACCTGAAGGGCATCTACGCCTCCAACGAGGGTTCGGCGATCGGCGTGCTCAAGGGTGTGCAGGAGAGCGGGAAGCAGGGCCTGACGGTGGTCGGGTTCGACTCCGGCAAGGCCCAGATCGACGCGATCAACAGCGGCCTCGAGTTCGGCGCGATCACCCAGGACCCGGTGGACATCGGGCGGCAACTGGTGGACGCCGCGCTGAAGGCGATCAACCACCAGCCGCTGCCCAAGCGGATCGACACCGCGTTCTACTGGTACGACAAGACCAACATCAACGACCCGAAGATCCAGGCGGCGCTCTACCAGTGACCGCCCGGGGACGGGCCGCGGAACACCTTCCGCGGCCCGTCCCGGTGGGTTTCCTCCTCCGGTGCGGGTTTCGGCTTGGTGGCGGGGTATCAGCCCACGCCGCCGTCTGCTGGTGATGCTCGTCGCCGCGGTGGCGGTGGCGGGTCTGCTCGCGGGCGCCCTCGCCGCCGGCCGTTCTGCGCCGGCCGGTGACGGGTGGCCGGCGCAGGACGACCCGGGTCCCGTGCTGCTGGTTCCCGGCTACGGTGGCGCGCAGGACGCGCTCGCCCGGCTCGCCGGCCGGATCCGGCAGGCGACCGGACGGCAGACCGAGGTGCTGACACTGCCGGACGGCGGCACCGGGGATCTGCTGGCCCAGGTCGCCGTCCTGGACGACGCGGCCGAGCGGGCGCGCGCCCGCGGGGCACCGTCGGTCGACGTGATCGGCTATTCGGCCGGCGGGGTGGTCGCCGGCTGGTGGGCCACCCAGGGCGGCGGCGAGCACCAGGCCCGCCGCCTGGTGACGCTGGGCGCGCCCCTGCACGGCACCCAGCTCGCGGCGGCCGCCGCGGCGCTCGACCCGTCCGCGTGCCCGGCCGCGTGCCGGCAGCTCGCCCCCGGCAGCGCGCTGCTGCGGCAGCTGCAGGCGCAGCCGGTGCCGGCCGCCCTCCCGTGGCTGTCGGTGTGGACCGAGCGCGACGAGGTGGTGGTGCCGCCCGACTCGGCCCGGATCGACGGCGCGGTGAACGTGCCGCTGCAAGCCGTGTGCCCGGCGGATCCCGCCGCCCACGGCGACCTGCCCACCGACCCGCAGGTCACCGCGCTCGTCCTGCGCGCGCTGGGCACCGCACCGCTGACCGCGCCGGCCGGCTGCGGCTAGCTGGTGATGTCCCGGGTGGCGAAGTTGGCCCAGGCGGCGCCGAAGAAGACGACGAGGTAACCGGCCTGCAGGAGCAGTCCCTGGTCGATGTTGCGCCACAGCACCGGATCGCGGAAGAAGTCGATCCAGGACAGCCAGTAGTGCGTCGGCAGGTACGGCTTCGCGGGAGCTGCGGCGTCCAGGGTTTCCAGCACCGAGCTGGTGATCAGCACCGCGAGACCGCCGAGGGCGGCGCCGAGCGCCGAGTCCGTCACGGTGGACAGGAACAGCGTGATCGCGGCGAACCCGAGCATCGACACCACGATGTAGGCGACCGCGCCGAGCAGCCGCCACCCCAGTGCCGACGAGCTCAGCGCCGTGCCGGACATCGAGATCACCCCGGGTGGCGGCGCACCGCCACCGGCCACGCCGGGCTGCCCGCCGGTGCCGAACAGCAGCACCCCCACGGCCAGCGAGGTCAGGACCACGAGCGCGATCGCGGCCGTCACGTAGACGGCGACCGCGACGAGCTTCGCAACCAGCAGCCGGGTCCGGCCGACCGGCCGGGCGAGCAGGTACCGCAGCGTGCCGCCGGCGGCCTCGCCGGCGACCGCGTCCCCGGCGACGACCGCGACGGCGATCGGCAGGAACAACGGCAGCACCAGCGCGAGCGCGGCGGCCGGGTACAGCGAGCCGTCGGAGACCACCGCGGACAGGAACGCCGCGCCCTGCCCGGGTGGTGGGGCGAAGTCCGCGGTGGCCAGGAACACCGCGACGATCGCGGGCAGCAGGCACAACAGCCCCACGCTCACCCACATCCGCGGCCGCAGCACGAGTTTGCGCAGCTCCACCGCGATCACGGCGGCACCCCGAACCGGTCGGAGCCGGTGCCGGTGACCTCCAGCACGACCTGCTCCAGCGTCCGCCGTTCGGCGCGGATCGCGTGCACCCGCACGCCGGCCGCGACCAGCCGGGCGTTGAGCGCGGCCGGGTCGTCGTGCCGGACCACCAGCGCCTCACCGGCCCGCGACTCCAGGCGACCGTCGAGGACGGCGGCGGCCTGCGCCACGTCCGGCGTGGCGACCAGCACCCGGCCGGTCGGCTCGCGGAGCACGGCGAGGTCGTCCTCCAGCACGAGGCGGCCGCGGTCGACGATGCCGACGCGGGTGCACAGCTGCTCGACCTCGGCGAGCAGGTGGCTGGACAGGAACACCGTGGTGCCGTGGGCGTTCAGCTCGACGAGCAGGTCGCGAATCTCCTTGATGCCCTGCGGGTCCAGCCCGTTCGTGGGCTCGTCGAGCACGAGCAGCCGCGGGCGCCCGAGCAGGGCGGCGGCCAGCCCGAGACGCTGCCGCATGCCCAGGGAGTACGCCTTGACCGGGCGCTGGTCGACCGCCGCCAGCCCGACCCGGTCCAGGGCCTCCTCGATCCGGGCGCGCCGGGACCGCCGGGCACCGCCGCCCGCGGCGTCGAGCAGGACGAGGTTGCGGCGCCCGGACAAGTGGGCATACGCGCCCGGGCCCTCGACCAGGGCGCCGACCTGCGGCAGCACCTCCGCGGCCCGGCGCGGCATCGGACGGCCCAGCACCTCGATCTCGCCGCTGGAGGCGTAGACCAGGCCGAGCAGCATCCGGACCAGGGTCGTCTTGCCCGACCCGTTCGGTCCGAGGAAGCCGTACCGGTCGCCCTCGCGCACCCGCAGGTCCACGGCGTCGACGGCCACGGTGCGGCCGAACCGCTTGGTCAGCGCGTGCGTGGTGATCATCGTCCGCTCCGCTGGGCGAGCTCACCGGCGGCCGCGCGCAGCACCTCCGGGGTGACCAGGCCGGCGAGCAGGTACCCGCGGCCCCCTTCGTGGGGCTGCACCACGGCGAGCGACAGCGGCGGGATCGACAGGACCACCACGCTGCCCGCGGTCAGGGCCGATTTCGCCCCGCCGGCCGTGGCCGCCGCGTCGGCAACGGATCCGGCGACCTCCGGCGGCACCCGGACGACCGCGAACGCCGCGAGCCCGGGCCCGTAGAGGGCGACACCGTCCAGGCCCGAGGCGCGGGCGGGACGGCCGTGCAGCACCGGCGGCAACCGTGCGCTGCCGAGCGCGCGCAAGGCGCGGCTGAGGTCGGGAGCGGTGGTCAGGGTGAAGCTCGCGCCCGGCGCCAGATCGGGCGTGGCGATCACCGGCGCGGTCTCCTCGACGGCGTCGAACGTGCTCACCAGACCCGGCGCCCGCTGACCGCGCGCGGTCACCTCGACGCGCACCGGCAGCCCGGTGGCGGGATCGGCCCACAGGTCGGCCTGCCCGATGGCGGTGTCCGGATCGGCGGGCACCACCCGGAGTCCGGACGCGGCCACCCCTGCGACGTTCCGGCCGGGCAGGGCGTCCAGCCGGTCCCCCGGCGTGGCGTTCAGGAGCCACCGCGCCAGGTCGGGCGGGAGCAGGTCGCTCGCGCGCGGCAGCCGCAGCGCCGGTGTCCCGGTGAGCTCGGTGAGCGTCCGTGTGCCGTAGTCCCAGGTGTAGTCGGCGTCGGGCATCCGGTAGAGGTCCTGTTCGCCGGTGACGGTGAGGACGGCGACGCGGGAGCGGACGGGCCCGGCGTACCAGGCGTGCATGGTGGTCGTGGTGGCGAACAGCTTCGCGACGTCGCCGAGGTCCGGCAGATCGGGCAGCGCGAGCGCGCCGGTGCTGTGCGCGTATCCCTGGTACGGGACGGTGCCGGAACGCAGGACCAGCTCACGCAGCGCGGCCGGGTCCCGCGGCGGCCCGGACGGGCGCAGTGCGGCGACGACCAGGGGCGCCGTCAGCAGCGCCGCGGTCACCATGGCCACCACCGTCCAGCGGCGCCGTCTCGCGTCCCGCACGACCGCCAACGGCACCACCACCTCTGGGTTCCTTTGTACGCCCTGCGATCGTGCGGTTCGACGCGGAAATTCCCGGACCCGGGGACGGCACCCACCGGCCGCGACCCGGGCAGGTCCGGCGTGGACACCCGCGGCCCGTCTTCGGGACCACCGCCGACCGGGGTCACCACGGGAAATCCGGTGGACGCGGCCGGCACGCGCCCCGTATACAGGAGCAGGGGTTGTTTCCGCCTGCTGTCCTCCGGGACCGCGGCTGCGGTCGCTCCGGCGGGGCCGATGCCGTCTCCCCAGCCCCAGATCCCTTGCCACCACTGTCCCGTGAGGTGTTGTCCATGGCCGCCCCCGCGACCACTCCGTCCGGCGCGGCGGACACGACCCCGCCACGGTCCGGGCTGCTCATCGGCGTGCTCGTGGTGTCCGCGTTCGTGATGATCCTCAACGAGACGATCCTCAGCGTGGCGCTGCGCGACCTCACCGCCGACCTCGCCGTCTCGACCACCACCGTGCAGTGGCTGACCAGCGGGTTCCTGCTGACGATGGCCGTGGTCATCCCGACCACCGGGTTCCTGCTGGAACGGTTCACGCCGCGCCGGGTGTTCCTCGCGTCGCTGGGCCTGTTCAGCCTCGGCACCCTGGTGAGCGGGCTGGCGCCGGGCTTCGGCGTGCTGCTGGCCGGGCGCGTGGTGCAGGCGTGCGGTACCGCGGTGATGCTGCCGCTGCTGATGACCTCGGTGATGCGCCTGGTGCCCGCGCACAAACGGGGTGCGACGATGGGCACGATCACCATCGTCATCGCGGTGGCGCCGGCGATCGGCCCGACCATCGGCGGCGCGGTGCTGTCGTCGCTGACCTGGCGCTGGATGTTCTGGATCGTGCTGCCGCTGGCGCTGGCCGCGCTGTGCCTCGGCGCCGTCTGGTTCCACCTGGACGGCGCGACGCGGAAGGTGCCGCTGGACGTGCCGTCGGTGCTGCTGTCGGCGTTCGGGTTCGGCGGGGTGCTCTACGGCCTGGCCGGGATCGGCGAGGGTGGCGGCCACTCCCCCGTCGCGCCGTGGGTCCCGGTCGTCGCGGGGCTGGCCCTGCTCGCGGTCTTCACCTGGCGGCAGACGCGGCTGCAGCGCGCCGACCGGGCGCTGCTGGACCTGCGGCCGTTCACGCACCGCAGCTTCGTGATCGCGCTCGTGCTGGCCGCGCTGCTGTTCGTGTGCCTGCTCGGGGTCGCGTCGATCATGCTGCCGCTGTACCTGCAGACCGTGCTGCACACGAGCACGTTCGTCAGTGGCCTCGCGGTGCTGCCCGGCGGCCTGGCCCTCGGCCTGCTCGGCCGCCCGGTGGGCGCGTTGTTCGACCGGTTCGGCGCGCGGCCGCTGGTGATCCCCGGCGCGGTGGCGCTGGCGGTGTCGATGTGGTTGTTCGCCCTGCTCGGTCCCGGCTCACCCCTGGGCGCGGTGATCGCGATCCACGTGCTGCTGATGGCCGGGCTCGGGTTCATGATGACGCCGCTGATGACCGAGTCCCTCGGCGTGCTGCCGGACCACCTGTACTCGCACGGCAGCGCGATCCTGGCCACGCTCCAGCAGGTGGCGGGCGCGTTCGGCACCGCGGTGTTCGTCAGCGTCGCCACGCTCGGCAGCGCCGACCCGGCCGGACCGCCGGACGCGGCCGGCCTGCGCATCGCGTTCGTGGTGGCCGGCGTGGTCGGGGTGCTCGCCCTGGTGACGGCGCTGTTCGTGCGCCGCGCGCCGGCACCGGAACCCGTCGCCCGGTAGGCGCCGCGCCGCGTGACCTTCCGGCGGGTGTTGCGTTCCGCCATCCGGCGGCGCAAGGTGTAGGGCTACCGGCGGCGCCGCCGGGACGCCGCCTCGATCGGAGAGGGGGTGGACGGCGTGTTCGCACGTTCCACCACGATTCAGGCTCAGCAGGACACCCTCGACGCCGGCCTTTCCCACGTGCGTGACGAGACCATGCCCGAGTTGATGGACATGCCCGGTTTCGTCGGGCTCTCGCTGCTCATCGACCGCGACTCCGGGCGGTGCATCGTCACCACCTCCTGGGAATCGGCGGAGGCGATGCACGACACCGCGGACCGGGTACGCCCGCTGCGTGACCGCGCGATGGAGGTGATGGGCGGGGGCCGGCCGCAGGTCGACGAGTGGGAGATCGCGGTGCTGCACCGGGACCACCCGGCCCCGGAGGGCGCCTGCTGCCGCGTCACCTGGGTCCGCTTCGATCAGCTGGACCGCGCCCTGGACAGCTACCGGATGGGCCTGCTGCCCGAGCTGACGCAGTTCGGCGGCTTCTGCAGCGCCAGCCTGATGATCGACCGGGATTCCGGGCGGGCGGTCTCGTCGGTGACCTTCACCGACCGGCAGGCGATGGACTCCAGCCGCTCCCGGGCCGAGGAGCTGCGCTCGCGCATCACCGGCGAGGCCGGGGTCGAGATCCTCGAGGTGGGCGAGTTCGAGCTGGCCCTGGCACACCTGCGCGTGCCCGAGATGGCCTGACCGGAGACCGGCCGGGGCGCCGGGCGCCCCGGCCGGCCCACGGTGGCCTCCGCTGCCGCGGGATACGCTGGCTCGTGTGGGATCGCGGTGGACGGTGGCGCGCGTGCTGGCGCTGGCGCCCGACGCCGGGTCCGCGAAGGCCGCCCGCGCCCTGGCGAACCCGCGCACCTGGTCCGATCTGGGCAGTACCAGCTCACTCGTCTGGGGTAAGTGCCAGGGCAGCGCCCGCTCCCCCTACCAGGTGACCGTCGATCTCACCGAACCGTCCTTCCGGTGCACCTGCCCGAGCCGCAAGTTCCCCTGCAAGCACGGCCTGGCGCTGCTGCTGATGTGGGTGGCGGGCGACGGGTCGGTGACGGCCGGCGCCGCGCCTGCGGAGTGGGCCACCCCGGCCGCTCCCCGGACGGAACCCGCGCGGCCCGACCCGGAGGCACAGGCCCGCCGCCTCGCCGAGCGGGAGTCGCTGATGTCGGCCGGGCTCGGTGATTTCGAGTTGTGGCTGCACGACCTGGTTCGGCAGGGGCTGGCCACCGCCCGCAGGCAGCCGGCGGGCTTCTGGGACACCGCCGCCGCCCGTCTGGTCGACGCCCAGCTGCCCGGGCTGGCCGACCGGGTCCGCGCGGTGGCCGCCGACCTGCACGCCCGCGCCGACTGGGCCCCGCACCTGCTCGGCGAGCTGGGCGGCTGGTACCTCGCGATCCGCGCCTGGCGCCGCCGCGCCGAACTGGACGAGGCGGCCGTGGGCGACCTGCGTGCCGTGCTCGGCTGGCCGCGCCGCCGCGACGAGATCGGCGACCGGGTCGCCGACCGCTGGTGGGTGGTGGGCCTGAGCCAGGAGGAGGACGACCGCCTGCTGTCCCAGCGGACCTGGCTGCACGGCGAGCGCACCGGCGAGACCGTGGTGCTGCTGGACTTCGCCGCCGCCGGCCAGGCGCTGAAGGTGGCGCACGTGCTCGGGTCCGTTGTGGACGGTGAAGTGGCCCGGTACCCGGGTGCCGGCCCCCGGCGCGCGTTGCTCACCGGCGACGAGCACCAGGTGATGGCCGGTTCCGGCCTGCCGCACGCCACCGGCGTGCCCGACGCGCTCGCCCAGGCGGCCCGGTGGCTGGCCGGCAACCCGTGGTTGCGCCGCATCCCGCTGGCCCTGGCGGGCATGACGGTGGTGCCCGGTGAGCCGCCGCTGCTCGTCGATTCCGGCGGCGCGGCCCTGACCCTGGCGCCGGGCACCGACGTGTGGCAACTGCTCGCCCTGTCCGGCGGTCACCCGGTGGCGGTGTTCGGCGAGTGGATCGACGAGCGCCTGCACCCGCTGAGCGTGCAGGTCGGCGACCGGCTGGTGGCACTGTGACCGCCTGGGAAGACCTGCTCGGCACCGCACTGGTCGGCACCGGCCGCCGCCCGTTCACGCTCGCCGGGTGCGGTGTCGCGGGCGCCGACCGCGTCACCGCGGGCTCCCCCGAAGCCGCCGTCCTGGCGGCCGCCGCGCTCGCCGCCGGCTACCGGCGGGCCGGCTGGACCCCGCCCACCTGGCGCGGCACCCCACGGCAACCGGCGGATCGCGACGAGCGTCCCGAGTGCTCCCCGGTCGCCGCCCAGATCCTCGAACTCCTCCTCGGCCGCAGCATCCGTCTCGAGGCCGGCACCGACCTGCTCACCACCGGCTGGCTCACCGCGGCCCGCGCCTCCGGGCGGCGCCCGCCGTACCGGCTGCTGCCCGAGCTGCTCCGGTTCGGCACCACCGCCACCGGCGCGCGCCGCCTGGTCAAGCAGGTCATCGGCCCGCGGGGCACCTGGCTGGCCGGGCACCAGCCGGCGTGGAGCTGGGCCGCCACCGTCCCGCGCGCCGAGGTGGCCGGACGGTTCGCGACCGGCACCCGCGCCGAACGGCTGGCCCTGTTGAGCGACCTGCGGGAGACCGAACCGGACCGGGCTCGCGAACTCGTCGAGGACACCTGGGCCGCCGAACCGGCTGCGACCCGCGCCGCCTTCCTCGACGTCCTGCGCACCGGACTGTCCGATGCGGACGAGCCGCTGCTGGAACGCGCGCTGGACGACCGGGCCGGGACGGTGCGCGCGGCCGCCGCCGCGCTGCTGGAGCACCTGCCCGGTTCGGCCCGCGCGCACCGGATGGCCGGACGCGCGCGGCGGCTGCACACGGCGGCCGGCACCTTCGAGCTGCCGGGCGAACCCGACGAGGCGGCGCGCCGTGACGGGATCGGCGGCCACCGCGAACCGGGGCGGGGCCGGGCCGCGTCCCGGCTGATCCAGATCCTCGCCGCCACGCCACTGTCCACCTGGGACACCAGCGAGATCAGCCACGCGGACGCCGACGTCGTCCTCGGCTGGACGAAAGCCGCGGTGCGCCAGGGCGACCAGGAGTGGCTCACCGCGCTCGCCCGCCACGAGCCCACCCCGGACCTGATCGCCGCACTCACCCCGGACATCGCCACGGACCTCCTGAGCGGTGCGCGCAAGCTCGACACCCGCTTCGGCGCCCTGCTCGCCGCCGCCCCGGGACCGTGGCCGGCCCGGTTCTCCACGGAGCTCGTCGGCCGCCTGCGCGACGCGAAGGCCGAAGCTGTGCTGCGGCTCGCCGCGCGAGCACTGGCCGAGCACCTGCACCCGGCCGCGCTGGCCGCGGTGGAGAACTGGCTCCTGGCTCTGGGCACCGGCTCCGCACCAGCGGCCCGCACCCTGCGCGGCATCGCCCACGCACTGACCATCCGAGCGACCATCCTGCAGGAGTTCCCATGACGGATGTGCTGCGCGCGCACGCCGAGCAGCAGTACGCCGGCGAGCTGGCCGCGCTGGCCGCCACCGACGACCGGCCGAAGCCGCCCAACTGGCGCCTCTCCCCGTGGGCGGTCGCCACCTACGTGCTGGGCGGCGAGACCGGCGACGGCACCCCGGTCTCCCCCAAGTACCTCGGCTCGCGCCGGCTGGTGGAGGTGGCCATCGCGACCCTGGCCACCGACCGCGCGTTGCTGCTGCTCGGGGTGCCCGGCACGGCGAAGACGTGGTTGTCCGAGCACCTGGCCGCCGCGATCTCCGGTGATTCCACACAGCTGGTCCAGGGCACGTCCGGTACCCCCGAGGAAGCCATCCGCTACGGCTGGAACTACGCCCGCCTGCTCGCCGAGGGTCCGTCACCGAAGGCCCTGGTCGCCAGCCCGGTGCTGCGCGCCATGGAGACCGGCGGCATCGCGCGGATCGAGGAGCTGACGCGGATCCCGTCCGACGTGCAGGACGCGCTGATCACCGTCCTGAGCGAGAAGACGCTGCCGATCCCCGAGCTGGACAGCGAGGTGCAGGCCCGCGCCGGGTTCAACGTGATCGCCACCGCCAACGACCGCGACCGGGGCGTGAACGACCTGTCCGCCGCGCTCAAACGCCGCTTCAACGTCGTGGTGCTGCCGTTGCCGGACGACGCCGAGGCCGAGGTGGAGATCGTCCGCCTGCGCGTCGAGCAGCTGGGCCGGTCGCTGCGGCTGCCGGCTGGGGCCGAGCACGCCGACGAGATCCGGCGGGTGGTCACCGTGTTCCGGGAGCTGCGCGACGGGGTGACCACCGACGGCCGCACCAGGATCAAGTCACCGTCCGGGACCCTGTCCACCGCGGAGGCGATCTCGGTGGTGACCAACGGGATCGCACTGGCCACCCACTTCGGCGACGGCGTGGTGCGCGCCGACGACGTGGCGGCCGGCCTGCACGGCGCGGTGGTCAAGGACCCGGTGCAGGACCGGATCGTGTGGCAGGAGTACCTGGAAACCGTGGTCCGCGAGCGCAAGCCGTGGGCCGACCTGTATCGCGCGTGCCGGGAACTGGCGTGAGCCTGCACGTCCTGGGCGTCCGGCACCACGGGCCCGGGTCGGCGCGGGCGGTGGCCGGCGCACTGGCCCGGCTGGACCCGCAGGTCGTGGTGATCGAGGGGCCGCCGGAACTGGACGCGGTCGCCCCGCTCGCCGCGGCGGCCGGGATGCGGCCCCCGGTCGCCGGCCTGGTGTACGCGACCGCCACACCCGCGCGGGCCGCGTTCTACCCGATGGCCGTGTTCTCCCCGGAGTGGGTGGCGCTGCGGTGGGCGCTCGAGCACGGGCGGGAGGTGCGGTTCGCCGACCTGCCGGCGAACGTCGCGCTCACGCTCGAGGACGCGGACGATCCCGCCGGGCCGCCGATCGACCCGATCGCGACGCTGGCCGGCGCCGCCGGGTACGACGATCCGGAGCGCTGGTGGGAGGACGCGGTCGAGCTGCGCTACCACGGGCTGGAGGTGTTCGACGCGCTCCTGGACGCGATGCGCACGCTGCGCGAAGGGCACGTGCCGGACCTGCGCACGCAGCGGCGCGAGGCGGCGATGCGGCGGGTGCTGCGCGCCACGCTGCGCAGCGGCGCCGGGTCCGTCGCGGTCGTCTGCGGCGCCTGGCACGCACCGGCTCTCGTGCCGTCGGAGTTCCCGTCCCAGGCGGCCGACACCCGGCTGCTCAAGGGTCTGCGCACGACGAAGGTCGCGGCGACGTGGGTGCCGTGGACGTCTTCGCGGCTGGCGCGGGCGAGCGGTTACGGCGCCGGGATCTCCTCCCCCGGCTGGTACCACCACCTGTTCACCACCGGCCGGGACGAGGCGGTCGGCCGCTGGCTGGTGCGGGTGGCGCACCTGCTGCGCCGCGAGCAGCACGACGTGTCCCCGGCCGCGGTCATCGAGGCGGTGCGGCTGGCCGACGCGCTGGCCGCCCTGCGCGACCGCCCGCACCCGGGACTGCCGGAAGTGCTGGAAGCGTGCCGCGCGGTCCTGTGTGGCGGGTCGGACGTCCCGATGCGGCTGGTCGCCCGCACGCTGCTGGTGGGCGACGTCCTCGGCCGGGTTCCGGACGAGACACCGATGGTGCCGCTGGCCGCCGACCTCGCCGCGACCCGGAAACGGTTGCGGCTCAAGCAGAGCGCGGCCGAGCAGCAGCTGGACCTCGACCTGCGGACACCGTCCCACCTGGAGCGCAGCACACTGCTGCACCGGCTGCTGCTGCTCGGCGTGCCGTGGGGCGAACCGGCGGAGACCAGCCGCACCAAGGGCACGTTCCGCGAGTCGTGGGTGCTGGAATGGCGCCCGGAGCTGGAGGTCGCGCTCATCGAGGCGAGCGGTCACGGCACCACCATCGCCTCCGCGGCCACCGCGGTGGTCGCGCAGCGGACCGCCGAGGCCGGCATCGCGGAGCTGAGCACGCTGGTCGAACAGACCCTGACGGCCGACCTGCCCGCGGCGCTGGCCGGGGTGCTCGCCGCCCTCGACGAGCGGGCGGCCCGCCAGCACGACATCACCCGGCTGATGGCCGCCGTCGAGCCGATGGCGCGGGTGCGCCGGTACGGCAACGTGCGGCGGTCGGACACCGAACTGGTGCAGCGGGTGGTGAGCGGGGTGGTCACCCGCATCGCGGTCGGCCTGCCGGCCGCCTGCGCCGGGCTGGACGAGGAGTCCGGCCGCGAGGTGCGGCAGCTGGTGGACGGGGTGCAGCGCGGCATCGGGCTGCTCGACCAGCCGGAGCTGCGTGACGTCTGGTACGGGGCGTTGCGGACAGTCGCCGACCGGCGCGGCGTGCCGGGGCCGATCGCGGGCCGCGCGGTGCGGCTGTTGCTCGACGCCGGGCTGCTCGACGTCACCGACGCCGGCGGGCGCCTGTCCCGGCAGCTGTCCCCGGCCGCGGACGCCACGCAGGCGGCGGGGTGGCTGGAGGGGTTCCTGTCCGGCGAGGCGGCGTTGCTGGTGCACGAGCCGGAGCTGCTGGAGATCGTCGACCGGTGGGCCGGCGGCGTCGGCGGTGACGTGTTCGACCACCTGCTTCCGTTGCTCCGCCGGACGTTCGCCGGGTTTTCCGCCGCCGAGCGGCGGGAGATCGGGTTGCGGGTACGCCGCCTCGACCGCGGCGCGGCCGCGTCCGGGGTGCGCGCGGAGGACGAGGCGCTGGACCACGAGCGGGCGGCGCTGGTGGTGCCGCGGATCCTGGAGCTGCTGGGATGAGCGAACGGCTGCGACGCTGGCGGATGATCCTCGGCGGCCAGGACGCCGACGGCACCGGCACGGCACTGTCCGGTGTGGACGCCCGCCGGGACGCGGCGCTGGAGGCGTTGTACGGCACGGAGTCCGACCGCCGCGGCGGCCTGGGCGCTTCGTCACCGCGGGTGGCGCGGTGGCTGGGCGACATCCGCGGCTACTTCCCCAGTTCGGTCGTGCAGGTCATGCAGCGCGACGCGATCGACCGGCTGGGCCTCGCCGAGCTGCTGCTGGAGCCGGAGCTGCTGGAGTCCGTGCAGCCGGACGTGCACCTGGTGGGCACGCTGCTGTCGCTGAACCGGGCCATCCCGGAGCGGTCGCGGGAGACCGCGCGGGCGGTGGTCCGGAAGGTGGTGGACGAGCTGGAGAAACGCCTGGCGCAGCCGACGCGGCAGGCGGTGAGCGGCGCGCTGCACCGGGCCGGCCGCACGAACCGGCCGCGGCACGGCGACATCGACTGGAACCGCACGATCCTGGCGAACCTCAAGCACTACCAGCCCGAGCAGCGCACGGTCGTCCCGGAGCGGCTGGTGGGGTTCGGGCGGCGGCTGCCGAGCGTGAGCAGGCGGATCGTGCTGTGCCTTGACCAGAGCGGCTCCATGACGGCGTCCGTGGTCTACGCGAGCGTGTTCGGCGCGGTGCTGGCGTCGATCCGGTCCCTGCGGACGCAAATCATCGCGTTCGACACCGCGGTGGCGGACCTGACCGAGGCGATGCCGGACCCGGTGGAGCTGCTGTTCGGGGTCCAGCTGGGTGGCGGCACCGACATCAACGCGGCGCTGGCGTACTGCCAGAGCCGGATCGACGCGCCGCGGGAGACGGTGCTGGTGCTGATCAGTGACCTGTTCGAGGGCGGCAACGAGGCGGAGATGCGGCAGCGCGCGCAGGCGCTGCGGGCGGACGGCGTGCAGGTGGTCTGCCTGCTCGCGCTGAGCGACGACGGCGCGCCCGCCTACGACCACGACAACGCCGCCGCGCTCGCCGCACTCGGCATCCCGGCCTTCGCCTGCACCCCGGACCAGTTCCCGGACCTCCTCGCGGCGGCGATCCAGCAGCAGGACCTGGTCTCCTGGACCGCGGCGAACGACATTCCCACCGCCGCGCCGGCCGAGGGCGGCCAGTAGCGTCAGCGGGAACACACCCACCCGGTTTGCATGATCATGCATTGCCATGCATATACTGGTCTCGTGTCCAAGGTGCTCACCTCTCTGCCTGCCGGTGAACGTGTCGGGATCGCCTTCTCCGGTGGCCTCGATACGTCCGTAGCTGTCGCGTGGATGCGCGAGAAGGGCGCGGTGCCCTGCGCCTACACCGCGGACATCGGGCAGTACGACGAGCCCGACATCGCGTCCGTGCCCGGCCGGGCCAAGACCTACGGCGCCGAGATCGCGCGGCTCGTCGACTGCCGGGAGGCACTGGTCGAGGAGGGGCTGGCCGCTCTGGCCTGCGGCGCGTTCCACATCCGCTCCGGCGGCCGCGCCTACTTCAACACCACCCCGCTCGGCCGCGCCGTCACCGGCACCCTCCTGGTCCGCGCGATGCTCGAGGACGACGTCCAGATCTGGGGCGACGGATCCACCTTCAAGGGCAACGACATCGAGCGGTTCTACCGCTACGGCCTGCTCGCCAACCCGGCGCTGCGGATCTACAAGCCGTGGCTGGACGCCGACTTCGTGACCGAGCTGGGCGGCCGCACCGAGATGTCGGAGTGGCTGACCGCCCGCGGCCTGCCCTACCGGGCCAGCACCGAGAAGGCCTACTCGACCGACGCGAACATCTGGGGCGCGACCCACGAGGCCAAGGCGCTCGAGCACCTCGACGCCGGCATCGAACTGGTCGAGCCGATCATGGGCGTCCGCTTCTGGGACCCCCAGGTCGAGATCCCGGCCGAGGACGTGACGATCGGTTTCGAGCAGGGCCGGCCGGTGCGGATCAACGGCAAGGAGTTCGCCTCCGCCGTCGACCTGGTCCTGGAGGCCAACGCCATCGGCGGCCGGCACGGGCTGGGCATGTCCGACCAGATCGAGAACCGGATCATCGAGGCCAAGAGCCGCGGCATCTACGAGGCGCCGGGCATGGCGCTGCTGCACGCGGCCTACGAGCGGCTGGTGAACGCGATCCACAACGAGGACACCATCGCCAGCTACCACACCGAGGGCCGCCGCCTGGGCCGCCTGATGTACGAGGGCCGCTGGCTCGACCCGCAGTCGCTCATGCTGCGCGAGTCGCTGCAGCGGTGGGTCGGCACCGCCGTCACCGGCGAGGTGACCCTGCGGCTGCGGCGCGGCGAGGACTACTCCATCCTCGACACCACCGGCCCGGCGTTCAGCTACCACCCGGACAAGCTGTCGATGGAGCGCACCGAGGACTCGGCGTTCGGCCCGGTGGACCGCATCGGCCAGCTGACCATGCGCAACCTGGACATCGCCGACTCCCGGGCCCGCCTGGAGCAGTACGCGAACCTGGGCATGGTCGGCAGCGGCGGCACCGCGCAGCCGCAGCTGGTCGGCGCCGCGCAGGCCGCCTCGACGGGCCTGATCGGGGCGATGACCGAGGGTGGCGCCGAGACGATCGCCTCCCGCGGCACCACCACCGAGGAGGCCGAGCTGCTCGACCGCGCGGCCATCGAGTCCGGCACCGACTGACGACGTCGCCGGGGGCGGCGGGGCGCCCGCCCCGCCGCCCCGCCGGTCAGGACTGCGGGCCGAGGTTCACCGGGATCGACAGCGGGCCGATCGTGAAGAACGACGGCGAGTAGGGGATGTCGTCCGGGTCGACGGCCAGGCTCAGCTCCGGGAACCGCCGGTAGAGCGCGGCCAGCCCCAGCCGGCTCTCCAGGCGCGCGAGCGGCGCGCCGATGCAGTACCGCGGCCCGTGGCCGAACCCGAGGTTCGCGCCCTGCGGGCGCGTGATGTCGAACTCCCCGGCGGTGTCACCGTAGACCTCCGGGTCGAGGCCGGCGGCCTGGTAGACCACGCCCACCGCGTTGCCCTTGGGGATGTCCACGCCGGCGATGGTCACGTCCGCCAGGGTGAAGCGGAAGCTGGTCATCATCACCGAGTGCCGGTACCGGATCGTCTCCTCGACGACATCGGCCCAGCGGTCCTCGTTCTTCGCGAGGGCCAGCTGGCCGGGGTTCTGGGCGAGCGCGATGACGGCGTTGCCGAGGAGGTGGACGGTGGTCTCGTGGCCGGCGACCAGCATCAGCCACAGCACACCGACCAGTTCGTCGGTGGTCAGCTTGTCGCCGGAGTCGCGGGCCTGCACCAGACTGCTGGTCAGGTCGTCGGCGGGCTCGGCCTGCTTGCGCTCCACCAGCTCACGCAGGTAGCCGGTGAGTGCGTTGTGGGTCGCGAACGCCTCCTCCGCCGGCGTGGTGTGCGCCAGCAGCGTCGCGGTCCAGTTGCGCAGCCGCTTGCGCTCCGGCCCGGGCACGCCGAACAGCTCGCAGATCACGGCCATCGGCAGCACCTCGGTGAACTCCGAGACCAGATCCACGCCGTCGCCGGCGGCCGCGACTCCGTCCAGCAGCTCGTCGACGAGCTGCTGGATCCGCGGTTCCAGCGCGAGCACCCGGGCGGGCGTGAACGCCTTGCCGACCAGGCCTCGCAGCCGCCGGTGATCCGCGCCGTCCTTGGTGGACAGGTGATCGCCCTGCACGATGCTGCGCAGCGGCCAGTCCTCCGGGATGGAACCGTCGTGGAGGGCGGGCCAGTGCTTCGGCTCGCGCGCGAACGTCTTGTTGTCCCCGGCCAGGACCTCCCGCACCGCCCGGGTGGTCAGCGCCAGGTAGGCGGGCACGCCGCCGGGGAACTCCACCTCCACCACCGGTGCGATCTTCCGGAGACGGATGCACGTGTCGAGCGGCCTCTCGGCGGCGGCGGGAAAAGCGGGAAGACTGACGGTCATGCGGTTGCGCCCCTTCGGCCCCGTGCGCCCGTCGTCGGGCGCGTAGTACGAGTAGTACCGCAGCCGGTGAGACGCAACAAGAATCATGGCCCGACCGGGAATTCCCCGTACCGGACCCGTACTTCCCCCCGCTACAGCGGTCCTGCCTGCGGTTTTACCTGTTGCCCCGGCATTCACCAGTGCCGGGAACGGACGGCGCCGGCCCGTAGGATGCGCGCCACCATTCGCGCGGCACTTCCCGCGCGGGCAGTACGCGAACCCGCCGCAGATCAACTCTCGTGATCCGACTGTGATTCGTTCGTGACCTGTCCTGCCGGTCCGGGCCGTTCGACTGGAGGGCCGTCCCGAACCACGGAAGACGCCCATGACTCGCACGACGCCGGCAGTGCTGCTCGCCGCGGTCCTCGTCCTGCTCGGCACCACCGCCTGCCGGCCGGACGGCTCGTCGTCCGCGCCGCCGTCCCCGGCCGCCACGGCCGCGCCGGCGCCGGGCAGCGCGGCCGTGCCCGGACAGAGCTGCACCGACCCGGCGTTCACCACCAGCGATCCCGATGGGGGCTGGTCCGAGGGCGGCTACTACGTGCACAACAACATGTGGAACCAGGGCGAGGCCGGCCCGCAGACCCTGTCGGCGTGCTCGCACGGCAACTGGTACGTCGACTCCGCCCAGCCGGCCACGACCTCGGTGAAGACCTACCCGAACGTCCACCAGGACATCAACGACCAGGACGGCGCCCCGCTGTCCACCTTCCCCGCCATCCGCTCCACCTTCGCCGGCCGCGGGCCCGGCACCGGCATCTACGACGTGGCCTACGACCTGTGGCTGAACGGCGTCGGCGACGGGCCGGGTGTGACCGAGCTGATGGTGTGGACGGAGAACCACGGCCAGGTGCCGGACGGCAGCGAGGTGGCGACCTACACCGCGGACGGCGTGACCTACGACGTCTGGCGGGACGAGGGCTACCTGGCCTTCGTCGCCCAGGGCACGCACTACTCCGGCACGGTCGACCTCAAGGCGATGATCGGCTGGGCGATCGGCGCGGGCCACGTCCCGCCGAACCCGACGGTGAACCAGATCGGGTACGGCATCGAGTTCTGCTCGACCGACGGCAAGCCCGCGCGCTTCACCGTCACGGACTTCTCGGTCGCGCTGAGCTGATCCGGCACCCCATCACCACCGCGCATGGAGTGATCAGGAACGGGCATTTCTCGCCGGCCGGTACCGGCGACGATGATGTCGGTGATGACGGTGATGACGGTGCGCAGGAAGGACTTCCGATGGACGGCCTGACCGAGGACGAGGCCGCCATCGCCGCGGTGGTCGCCGACTGGGTCACCCGCGAGGTGCGGCCGGTGGTGCGCGAGCTGGAGCACGCGAACGCCTATCCGGAACAGCTCGTCGAGGCGATGAAACGGATGGGCATCTTCGGTCTGGCGATCCCGGAGCCGTGGGGCGGGGCGGCGGTCTCGGCCCAGTGCTACGCGGTGGTGACCGAGGAGCTGGCGCGGGGATGGATGAGCCTGGCGGGCGCGATGGGCGGCCACACCGTGGTGGCGAAGCTGCTGCTCGCCCACGGCACCCGGGAGCAGCAGGACCGCTACCTGCCGCGGATGGCCACCGGCGAGGTGCGGGCCACCATGGCGCTGACCGAACCCGGTGGCGGGTCGGACCTGCAGGCGTTGCGCACGACCGCCCGGCGCGACGGCGACGAGTACGTGGTCACCGGGTCCAAAACCTGGATCACCAACGCGCGGCGCTCGGATCTGGTCGCCCTGCTGTGCAAGACCGACCCGCGAGCCGATCCGCCGCACCGCGGCATCAGCGTGCTGCTGGTGGAGAAGGGCCCGGGGTTCCACGTCTCGCGCGACCTGCCCAAGCTCGGCTACAAGGGTGTGGAGAGCTGCGAGCTGACCTTCGACGACCTGCGCGTGCCCGCTTCGGCGGTGCTGGGCGGTGTGGAGGGGCGCGGATTCGCGCAGATGATGCGCGGGCTGGAGATCGGCCGCATCCAGGTCGCCGCCCGCGCGCTGGGCGTGGGCCGTGCCGCGCTGGAGGACTCGCTGCGCTACGCCCAGGAGCGCGAAACGTTCGGCAAGCCGATCTGGCAGCACCAGTCGATCGGCAACTACCTGGCCGACATGGCCACCAAGCTCGAAGCCGCCCGCCAGCTCGTGCACCACGCCGCCCGCCGCTACGACTCCGGTGAGCGGGCCGACCTGGAGTGCGGGATGGCGAAGCTGTTCGCCTCCGAGACCGCCATGGAGATCGCGCTGAACGCCGTGCGGATCCACGGCGGCTACGGCTACTCCACCGAATTCGACGTGGAACGCTACTTCCGCGACGCGCCGCTGATGATCGTCGGTGAGGGCACCAACGAAATCCAGCGCACCGTCATCGCCCGCCAGCTCGTCCGCCGCCACCCGATCCGATAGGGACCCCCCATGCTCGCTCCCGACACCGTCGAACGCACCGAAGTCCTGCTGCCCGGTCCGGCGCAGGCCCTCGGCGCGCTGCTGGACGTCCCGGTGCCCGACCTCGACCGCGAGGGGTTGCCGCTGCTGTGGCACTGGCTCTACCTGCTGGAACGGCCCGCGCAGGCGGATCTGGGCCCGGACGGCCACCCGGTCCGCAACTGCGTGCCGGCGCCGCCCGGCCCGGGACGGCGGCGCATGTGGGCGGGCGGGCGCGTCCGGACCGAGGGGGCGCTGCGGTGCGGTGAACCGGCGACGCGGCGCACCCGGGTGCTGTCCGTCCAGGACAAGCAGGGCCGCTCGGGGCCGCTGACGTTCGTGGTGGTCGGGCACCGGATCGAACAGGGCGGCCGGCTCGTGGTCGAGGAGCAGCAGGACATCGTGTACCGCCCGGTCGCCGCGGCGGCGTTGCCCGCCGGGGCCGGCGAGGAGGTGGTGCCGCCCGGACCGGGCGAGTGGGCGATCGAGGTGACCCCGACGCTGCTGTTCCGCTTCTCCGCGCTGACCTACAACGCGCACCGGATCCACTACGACCGCGGCTACGCGCGCGAGGTCGAGGGCTATCCCGGGCTGCTCACCCACGGGCCGCTGCAGGCGATCGCGATGGCCGAGGCGGCCCGCGCCACCGGGTGCGGCGGGGATCAGGTCTTCGAGTACCGGCTCGTCGCACCGCTGTTCGACCACCAGGGCCTGGTGGCCGGCGCGGTCGCGGGGCCGGCGGGGACCACCACCGCGGTGCGGGACCGGTACGGCCGCCGGACCGCGACCGGAACCGTGCGGAGCGCGCGGTGACCGGGCCGATCGCGGGTGCCCGGAGCCTGCTGTTCGTGCCGGGTCACCGCCCGGACCGGTTCGCCAAGGCCGCGGCCAGCGGGTGCGACCTGGTCGTGCTCGATCTGGAGGACGCGGTGGGCCCGGACAGCAAAGCCGCGGCGCGGGAGCACGTCCGGTCGTGGCTGGACGCGGGTCACGCCGCCGTGGTGCGGATCAACGCGCCCGGCACGCCCTGGTTCGACGCCGACCTGGCGGCGGTCGCCGGGCGCGCCGTCGCGGTGATGGTGCCCAAGGCCGAGGACCGCGCGGTGCTGGACGCGCTCGCCGACCGCGGGGTGGGTCCGGTGATCCCGCTGATCGAGACCGCGCTGGGCGTCACCCGCGCGGTGGAGGTGTGCGGCGCGGACTCGGTGGTGCGGCCCGCGTTCGGCAGCATCGACCTGGCGGTGCAGCTCGGCGTCGACCACCGCTCGCACGAGGCGCTGCGGCATGCGCGGTCCGCGGTCGTGCTCGCGGCGGCCGCGGCCGGGTGCGCCGCCCCGGTCGACGGCGTCACCACCGCCCTGGACGACCCGGCGGCGCTGCGGGCCGACGTCGCGCACGCGATCGAGCTCGGGTTGACCGGCAAGTTGTGCATCCACCCGCGCCAGGTGGCCGCGGTGAACGACGCGTTCCTTCCCGGCGAAGCCGAGACCCGCTGGGCGCGGGAGGCGCTGGCGTCGGTCACCGACGGCTCCGTCGGAGTCCACAACGGTCAGATGGTGGACCGCCCCGTGATCCTGCGCGCGGAGGCGATCCTGGCGCGCGCACGCCGGACCGGTAGCCCACACGACCCGGCGCACGACCGATCGCCCGGGTAGCCCGTCGTGCCGGTGCCACCACTCGTGCGGCGGCGTCCGGGGGCACCCCGCGGGCGAATGCTCCCGGCCCGCACCGTGCCGGGCGGGGGCCGGGTCGCGCGGTCAGCGCTGGTTCTTCTCCTTCTGCCGCGCGGCCTCCTGGCGCACGTCCGCCTGCAGGGCGCGCTCGCGCTGGAGCCACTCGGGGTTCTCGGTCTTGAGGGCGTCGATCTGCTCGGTGGTCAGCGGGTCGGTGATCCCGCCGCGGGCCAGGCCGCCGATCGACACACCCAGCTTCGCCGCGACCACCGGACGCGGGTGCGGCCCGTTGCGGCGCAGGTCCCGCAGCCACTCCGGCGGGTCGCTCTGCAGGGCGTTCAGCTCGTCGCGCGAGACGACACCCTCCCGGAACTGCGCCGGGGTGGCTTCGAGGTACACGCCCAGCTTCTTCGCCGCCGTCGCCGGCTTCATCGTCTGGGGGGTCTTCTGCGACGTCATGCCGTCCAGCGTATCCGCCACGGTCACGGCCGGTAGCCTGGCGTGGTGACCGAGCCGGACGCCGCCCCCTCCTTCACGCTCGGCTACGTGCCGGGGGTGACCCCCGGCAAGTGGGTGCGGATCTGGCAGGAACGCACGCCCGGCGTCCCGCTCGAGCTGGTGCAGGTCGGCGCCGCCGAGGCGGCCGGCCGGGTGCGCGACCGCGAGCTCGACGCCGTGCTGCTGCGCCTGCCGACGGACCGCACCGGGCTGCACGCCATCCCGCTCTACACCGAGACGACCGTGGTGGTGGTCCCCAAGGACCACGTGGTGACCGCGGCGGACGAGGTGCACACCGGCGACCTGGCCGACGAACTGGTGCTGCACCCGCTGGACGACACGCTCGGCTGGGCGCGCCCGCCGGGCCGCCCGGCCCTCGACCGGCCCGCCACCACCGCCGACGCGATCCAGCTGGTCGCGGCCGGGGTGGGCGTGCTCGTCGTGCCCCAGTCGCTCGCCCGGCTGCACCACCGGCGCGACCTGACCTACCGGCCGGTGGCCGACGCCCCGCAGTCGCAGGTGGCGCTGTCCTGGCTCGAGGACGAAACGACCGACCTGGTGGAGCAGTTCATCGGGATCGTGCGCGGCCGGACGGTCAACAGCACCCGCGGCCGGCCGCCCGCGGCGAAGCAGTCGAAGTCGAAACGCCCCGCGGCCGACGAGCGCAAGCCCGCGCCCCGCCGGAACCAGCCCCGCGGCGGCCGCCGCGGCAAGCCCCGCCGCCGCTGACCGGCCGTTCGGCGCACCGGGTGCGCCCGGTTGCCGCAACCGGTTTCTCCTTCACCGGTTCCCTGTCAACATCGTGGGAATGAACCAGTCTCTGCGTCCGGGCCTGCGGCAGCGGCACGTCCGGATGATCGCCCTCGGCGGGATCATCGGTGCCAGCCTGTTCGTCGGCAGCGGCGCCGTGGTGCACACGGTCGGCCCGGCGGCGATCGTGTCCTACGCGCTCGGCGGGCTGCTCGTCGTGCTGGTCATGCGGATGCTGGGCGAGATGGCGACCGCCTCCCCCGCGCTCGGCTCATTCATGGAGTACGCCCGGGAGGCGCTCGGCGGCTGGGCCGGCTTCGCGATCGGCTGGCTGTACTGGTACTTCTGGGTCGGCGTGGTGGCGTTCGAGGCGGTGGCCGGGGCGAAGATCCTCGTCGGCTGGCTGCCCGCGGTGCCGCAGTGGGTGTTCTCGCTCGCCCTGATGCTGCTGCTGACCGCGACCAACCTGGCCTCGACGCGGTCGTTCGGCGAGACCGAATTCTGGCTGGCGTCGGTCAAGGTCACCACGATCGTGGTGTTCCTGGTGATCGGGGTGCTGTTCGTGCTGGGCCTGTGGCCGCACGCCACGTTCTCGGTCGGCAACGTCGCGCTCGACGGGTTCTTCGCCACCGGCGGGTTCGCCGTCGTGCACGGCGTGGTGATCGTGATCTTCTCCTACTTCGGCACCGAGATCGTCACCATCGCCGCCGCCGAGTCGGCCGAACCGGCGAAGGCGGTGGCGAAGGCGACCGCGGCGACGGTGTGGCGGGTCATCCTGTTCTACGTCGGGTCGATCACGCTCATCGTGATGATCACGCCGTGGCGCGAGGTGCCCAGCGACACCAGCCCGTTCGCGGCGGCGTTCGGGCGGTTCGGCATCCCGGCGGCGGAGACGATCGTCAGCGCCGTGGTCCTGACCGCCGCGCTGTCCGTGCTCAACTCGGGCCTGTACACCGCCTCCCGCATGCTGTTCGCGCTGCACCGCCACCGCTGGGCGCCCCGCTGGGTCGCCGACGTCAACCGGCGCGGCGTCCCGTGGAAGGCCATCTTGCTGTCCACTGTGGTCGGTTATGTCGCGGTGGTGATGAGCTACGTCGCACCGGCCACCATCTTCTCGTTCATCATCAACTCCGCCGGCGCGGTGGCGCTGTTCGTCTACGCGTTCATCGCCGGCTCCCAGCTGCGCATGCGCCGCGACCTGCAACGGACCGACCCCGAGCGGCTGACGCTGCGCATGTGGGGTTACCCGTGGCTGAGCCGGCTCACCCTGGCGGCCACCCTCGCCGTCGTGGTGTCGATGCTGTTCGTCGGGGCGGCCCGGTCGCAGCTCTACCTCAGCGTGCTCAGCCTCGCGGTGATCCTGCTGGTGTACCCGCTGGTCCGGCGCCACGTCGCGGACCAGCCGGCCGACCGGCGGTGACGCGCACTTCCGCACCGGCCGGGTGGCGGCGGATACTCGGGCATGGCTTACGACCCCGGGCTCGCCGACCGCATTCGTGACCTGCTGTCCGGCGCCGAGGGCATCACCGAGAAGCGGATGTTCGGCGGGCTGGCGTTCCTGGTGCACGGCAACATGGCGGTCGCCGCGCGGTCGCGGGGCGGGCTGCTGGTGCGCGTCGACCCCGCGGAGGGCGAGAGCCTGCTGGGCGAGGACGTCCGGCCGATGGTCATGCGCGGGCGCGAGATGCCCGGGTGGCTGGAGGTCGACGCCGGCGCGGTGCGTGATCGCCGCCGCCTCGAACGCTGGGTGACCCGCGGACTGTCCTATGCGCGAGGGCTGCCGGCGAAGGCGTGACCGGTAATGCGGCGGAATCGCCGGTGGACGTCACCGCAGGCCGGCGAGGACGAGGTAGCGCTCGGTGCCGTCGTCGATGGCGTCGAGGTGCCATCCGGCTGCGGTGAGCGCGGCGCGGATGTTCGGTTCGGCGCGCAGGTCCCCGGCAGTCAGCTCGCGGCCCTGCCGCCGGGCGAGTGCCGCCCGGCCGACGGGGTGGAACAGGGCGAGGCGGCCGCCCGGACGGCACACCCGGGCCAGCTCGCGCAGCCCGGCGACCGGGTCGGCGAGGTGCGTGACCAGGCCCGCGGCGAACACCGCGTCCAGCGCCCCGGTGGCGAGGGGCAGGTGCAGGGCGTCGCCGAGGACGAGAGCCGCGAGGTGGTGCCGTCCCCGGGCGGCGGCCTCCTGGAGCATTTCGGGCGTTGCGTCGAGCCCGACGACCGTGCCGTCCGGGCCGACGGCGTCCCGCAGTTCCGGCAGGGCGCGCCCCGTGCCGCACGCGATGTCCGCGACCGCGCCCCCGGGCGGTGGCGCCAGCTCGGCGACCGCGGCCCGGTACCGCGGGCCGTCGTCGGGGAAGCGGGTCTCCCAGGTCGCCGCCCGCGGCCCGAAGAACGCCCGGGTCGCGGCCAGGCCGGTCGGTGGCACGCGCATACGGCAGCCTAACCACCACCCGGGTCGCGCGGCGTCCCTCAGCACCACCCCGCGCGGCCCGCGGCTCGCTCAGTCCCGCCCGACGGTGCCGCCGTCGACCATCACCGCGCTCACGGCTTCGGCCACCCACACCGCGGCCTCCGGCAGCGCGCCGGGCATCCGGGCCAGCATCAGCCGCCGTTGTTCGGCCGGGCCGCCGTGCACCGGCAGGACCCGCACGCCGGGTGGCACCACCGCCGCGAGCGACGCGGGCACCGTCGTGATGCCGCAGCCGGCGGCGACCAGGTGCAGCTTCGCCAGCCAGTCGCGCGCCGTGTGCGTGACCTCCGCCCGCTCGTCCAGCCCCGGCCACACCCCCATCAGCCCGTCCCGCCCGGTGCCCGCGATCCACCGTTGCCCGCGCAGGTCCGCGATGTCGACGAACTCACCGCGAGCGAGCGGGTGCGCGGCAGGCACGGCCAGGCACTGGCTGCGTTCGGCCAGCGTGGACAGCACCAGTGCCGGCGTTTCGTCATCCGGCGGGCGGAACGGCGGTGCGGCGGCGAGCAGCGCCAGGTCCAGCGTGCCGGCCCGCAACGCCCGCACCAGCGCGGGGGTGCTGCCCTCCCGCGTGATCACGGTGATCCCGGGATGAGCGGCGCGCACCGCGGCGAGCGCGCGCGGTACCAGCGTGGCTCCGGCGCTGGGGAACCACCCGAGCCGCACGGTGGCCCGCTCGTCGGGCAGCCCGGCCAGCTCGCGGGCGGTGGCGTCGATCTGGTCGACGACACTCGCGGCGCGGCGGACCACGACACGCCCCGCGGCGGTCAGCCGCACCCCGTCGTGGCGCCGCTCCAGCAGGGGCGCCCCCGCCGCCCGTTCCAGCGCCGCGATCTGCCGGGAGACGGCGGACTGGGTGTAGCCGAGCGCGGCCGCCGCCGCGGTGAGCGTCCCCCGCTCGGCCACCTCCCGGAAGACGCGCAGCGCGGTCAGCGACGCATCGGTGAAGGCCATGCCGAACAGGAATACCCCCGTTGCCAGACTTTCGCTACCCGAATGGCTCGCGCGTTCCTAGTGTGGTGATCATGAACGAAACACCGAAGGTCGCCGTCGTCACCGGAGCCACCCAGGGCCTGGGTCTCGCCCTCGTGGAAGGGCTCGCGCAGCGACTGTCCCCCGCCGACACCGTCTACCTCACCGGCCGCGACGCCGGCCGCGTGCAGGAGGCGGTGGAGGCGGCGCCCGCGGGCGGCGCTCAGATCCGCGGCGAAGTCTTCGACGTCGCCGACCCGGACGCCGCCGGCCGGTTCGCCGGTCTGCTGCGCGAGCGGCACGGCGGTGTCGACATCGTGTTCGGCAACGCCGTGATGCGGGTGGGCCCGGACGACGATCCGCGCGACGTCATCGAGCCTTACACCCAGGTGAACAACTTCGGCACCACCCGCCTGCTGCGCGCGTTCGCACCGCTCGTCCGGGACGGAGGCAGCCTGATCGTCGTGGCCAGCAGCCTCGGGACGCTGAACCAGCTCGCGCCCGTGCTGCACCGCCGGTTCGACGGCCTGACCACGCTCGAGGAGGTGGACGAGCAGGTCGCCGCGTGGCGGGACGCGGTCGCCGACGGGAGCGCCCGTGCCGGCGCGTGGCCCGGGTTCGTGAACATCCCGTCGAAGATCGGTCAGGTCGCCGCGGTGCGCGCGCTCGCCGCGCAGCGGCGCGCCGACGACCTCGCGCGCGGCATCCTCGTCGCGGCGGTGTGCCCCGGGATGATCAACACTCCGACGTCCGCGTTGTGGTGGGACGTGAGCGAGGCAGCGACGCCCGCCCAGGCCGCGGTCCCGCTGCTGGACCTCGCGCTGGAGCCGGTGAAGCCGGAGCAGTACGGCGAGCTCGTGCGGCACGGGCAGGTGGTGCCGTGGTCGCCGCGATATCATCAGTCCTGATGCCGTAACAGCGGCCATGCCGGTGCGTGATGCCGCACCTGGAGCCACGATGGGACGGGGATGGACTTCAAGCAGCTCAGGGCCCTCGTGACCGTGGCCGAGGTGGGCAGCGTGACGCGCGCGGCCGAGCTGCTGCACCTGGTCCAGCCCGCGGTCACCCGGCAGATCAAGGCACTGGAAGCGGAACTCGGGGTGCCGCTGTTCGACCGGACCCGGCAGGGCATGCGCCCCACCGAGGCGGGTGTGACGATGGCCGACCGCGCGCGGCGGGCCCTGACCGAGCTCGACCGCGCCCGCGCCGAGGTCGCGCCCGCCCGCGGCGCCGTCACCGGCATCGTCACGCTCGGTCTGCTGGAGAGCGCGGCCGGGCTGATCGCCGAGCCGCTCACCTCCGCGGTCCTGCGCGCCCACCCGGGTATCGAACTGCGCCTGCAGACCGGCTACTCCGGGCACCTGCGGCGCTGGCTGGACGAGGGCGACCTCGACCTGAGCCTGCTGTACGACATCACCGGCTCGCCGTCGCTGACCGTGACCCCGGTGGTGCGGGAACGGCTGTGGGTGCTCGCTCCCCCGGCCGCGGGGCTCGATCCGCAGCGGCCGGTGTCGTTCGCGCGGATCGCGCGGGACCCGCTCGTGCTGCCCTCGCCGGGGCACGGGCTGCGCAGCCTGATCGACACCGCGGCCCGCCAGGCCGGGGCCGAGCTGATCCCGAGCGTGCAGACCAATTCGATGCCGCTGCAGAAGAGGCTGGTGCTCGCCGGGCACGGCTGGACGATCCTGCCCGGTGTCGGGATCGCCGAGGACATCGCGGCCGGCCGGCTCACCGGCGCCCCGGTGCGCGAACCGGAGGTGTGGCGCTCGATCGCCGTGGCCCGGCCGCGGTCCGGACGGGTGCCGCCCGCGGTCGACGTGGTCGCCCGCGAACTGCTGTGCCAGGTCCACGCGGCCGTCGCGGACGGCCGTTGGCCGTCGGCGGAGCCGCTCATCGGGGACGGAGGACGATGATCGTCGCGCACGCGCCGGACGGCACACCGCTGGCGGCCCAGCCCGAGGGCACCGGACGGCCGCTGGTACTGCTGGCCGGGCAGGCCAACGACCACACGTGGTGGGACGCCGTCCGGGACGATTTCCCGTGCACCGTCACGGTCGACTACCGCGGCACCGGCGCGAGCGGCAAGCCGGACGCGCCGTACTCGACTCCGCTGTTCGCCGACGACGTGATCGCCGTGCTGGACGAGCTGGGCATCGAGCGGGCCGACGTGTACGGGACCTCGATGGGCGGCCGGGTCGCGCAGTGGATCGCGATCCGCTACCCGGAGCGGGTGCGGCGGCTGGTCCTGGGCTGCACCTCGCCCGGCGGGCCGCACGCGGTGGAGCGGTCGGCTGAGGTGCGCCGGGCGCTGATGCGGCCGGACGCCCGGGAGACGCTGGCCGACCTGATGTACACGCCGGCCTGGCGCGCGACGCATCCCGGCCCGTACCGCACCCTCGGCGATCCGGCGATGCCTCCGCACGCCCGCCGCCACCACCTGCGGGCCAGTGACCAGCACGACGCGTGGGACGCGCTCCCCCGCATCAGCGCGCCGACGCTGATCCTGCACGGTGACGACGACGGACTGGCCCCGGTTGCGAACGCCACGCTGCTGGCCGAGCGCATCCCGGACGCGCGGGTGCACGTCCTGCCCGGCGCGCGGCACGGGTACTTCGAGGAGTGCCGCCCGCACGCATCCGAGCTGGTCCGGGACTTCCTCGCCTGACCCGTCACCCGATCGGGCGGCGGTCACCCGCCACCACAGTGCCCCAGGCGTTGTGCATTTCCGGCGCCACCGGAGAAGAATCCCGGGCGCGGGCTGTCGAGTTCCGGGCATCCCGTTCGTCATCCTCTGCGGAGTCGCAACCGGGAGGGACCGATGCGCTACCTGCTGATGATCTACGACTGCGACCGGCCGGAACCGGGCGATCCCGGGTTCGCCGGTGCGCTGGCCCGGGTGGCCGCGTTCGCCGACGAGCTGCGGCGGCGCAACGCCCTGGTGTCCGGCGATCCGGTGGCGGACGAGCACAGCGCGACGACCGTGGCCGTGCGGGACGGGCGGACGCTGATCACCGACGGGCCGTTCGCCGAGACCCACGAGCACCTGGGCGGCTACTACGTCCTGGACTGCCGGGACCTCGACGAGGCGCTGGAACTCGCGGCGTTGTGCCCGATGGCCGAGACCGGGACGATCGAGGTCCGGCCGCTGGCACGGGTACCGGGCGTCGACCACCGCCCGGGCGGGCATGCGGCGTCCCCGGCCCGCTGATCCGGCGCTCGCGGTCGAGCAGGTCTACCGCGAGCACCGGACCCGGATGCTGGCCGCGCTGGTGCGGGTGCTCGGCGACTTCGAGGCGGCCGAGGACGGGCTGCAGGACGCGTGCGCGCTCGCCTTGCGTGCCTGGCGGGACACCGTGCCCGCCGATCCCGTCGCGTGGCTGCTCACCGCGGCTCGCAACCGCGTCGTGGACCGGTGGCGGCGGGCCCGCGTGGGCCGGGAGAAGGAGGAGCGGGCCGGGGACCCGCGACCGGTGATGACCGACTTCGACGTGGAACGCGTGCTCGCCGTCGGCGACGAACGGCTGAGCCTGATCTTCACCTGCTGCCACCCCGCCCTGGCGCCGGAGGCCCGGGTGGCGCTCACCCTGCAGGCCGTGGCCGGGCTGTCCGCCGCCCAGATCGCGCGGATGTTCCTGGTGCCCGAGGCGACACTCGCGCAGCGGCTGGTGCGGGCCAAGCGCAAGATCCGGGACGCCGGGATCTCCTTCACGGTGCCGCCCGACCACCTGCTCCCGGAACGGCTGTCCGGCGTCCTGTCGGTGATCTACCTGATCTTCACCCACGGGTACACGGCGGCGCCCGGGGACGGGGGCGCACCGCGGGCGGAGGCGATCCGGCTCGCCAAGCTCGTCGCGGCCCTGATGCCCGATGAACCCGAGGCCCTCGGCCTGGTCGCGCTGCTGCTGTTGCACGACTCGCGCGCCGGTGCCCGGCACTCCCCCGGCGGTGATCTGGTCCTGCTGGCCGACCAGGACCGCCGGGAGTGGCACGCGGGCGGGATCGCGGAGGCGGTCCGCGTACTGGACCGGGCGCTGCGGCTCGGCGCTCCCGGCCCGTACCAGCTGCAGGCCGCCATCGCCGCGCTGCACGCCCAGGCCCCCTGCGTCGAGGAGACGGACTGGCCGCGCATCGCCGCGCTCTACAGCGAATTGCTGCGGATGGCGCCGTCGCCGGTCGTGGCGCTCAACCACGCGGTCGCCGTCGCCATGAGCGACGGGCCCGCGGCCGGGCTGGCGCTGCTCGACCGGATCGACGGGCTCGACCGGTACCACCTGCACCACGCCGCGCGGGCCGACCTGTTGCACCGCCTGGGCCGCACCGCCGAAGCCGTCACGGCCTACCGGCGCGCACACGAACTGGCCGCCAACCCGGCCGACCGCCGGTTCCTGGCCGGACGGCTCGCCGCGCTCGACCCACGGGAGTCCCGATGAGACTGTCCATTCTCGACCACGGGCACCGGTTGCGCGCCCGGCTGTTCTTCGCCGCGACCGGCCGGGACGCCCCGGACATCGTGCGCACCCTGCTGTACCGGCCGGACTTCTTCGCCCGGCCGCTGCTGGGGATCGCCGCCCCCGCGATGCGCGGCCCGTCGTTCTGGAGCGCCGCCGAACGCGAGTACCTGGCGATGACCACCGCGCGCCGGCACCGGTGCCCGTTCTGCATCGATTCGCACACCGAGCTGGTCCGCATCGCTGGGAACGGCGAGCTCGACCCGGCCGCCGTGCGCCCCGAGCTGGCCGCGGTGCGCGCGTTCCTGGACGGCACGCAGACCGGCGAGGCGGTCCGCCCCGCGCTGCCCGAGCACGCGGTGCGCGAAGCCCTGCACGTCGACCTGGTGTGGAACGTGGTGAACCGGCTGGCCAACGCGTTCGGGTTCGTCCTGCGCGGTGACCAGGTGCACCGCGGCACGCGGGCGCTGCACCGCTTCGGCTACCGCTTCCCGGGTTTCCTCCTCGCCGGCGGCGAAACCACCGACCGCACCGACCACGCCGGCCAGGGCGACCCGGTGGCGAACCTGCGGCACGCCGTGTTCGAGGCGCCCGCGGTCACCCCGCCGTCGCTGCGGCTGGCCGCCGGGACCGGCGCCGCGGTGCCGGAACCGTGGCGGGCCTACACGACACTGGTGCGGGACGCCTCGGACCGGATCACCGGCGCCGACATCGCACGGCTGCCCGGCAGCGAGGACGAAATCTTCGAGGTGACGGTCGCCGCGGCGGTCGGCGCCGCGCTGACGGCCTTCGACACCGGCCTGCGCGTCCTGCACAGCGAGCCCGGGCCGTCCGGCGGCGGTGGCAGGATGGGGACATGAGCAACGTCGAGGCCCACCCAGCCGAGCTGGTGTGCGGGGACCGGCCCGCGTCCGCGAGCACCCTGACCGTGCTGGCCCCGCGGGACGTCCCCCTCGGCGGACCCCGCGCGATGCGGGTGCGGCGCACCCTGCCGCAGCGGCAGCGTTCGCTGATCGGAGCGTGGTGCTTCGCCGACCACTACGGCCCCGAGGACGTCGCGGCGACCGGGGGGATGGACGTCGCCCCGCACCCGCACACCGGGTTGCAGACCGTGAGCTGGTTGTTCAGCGGCATGATCGAGCACCGGGACAGCCTCGGCACCCACGCCGTGGTCCGGCCCGGCGAGCTGAACCTGATGACCGGCGGGAACGGCATCGCGCATTCCGAGGTGTCCACACCGGACACCACGACGCTGCACGGCGTCCAGCTGTGGATCGCCCTGCCCGGCGAGCACCGGCACGCCGCGCGGGACTTCCAGCACTACGTCCCGCCGGTCGTCACCGTGCCCGGCGCCACGGTCCGCGTCTTCCTCGGCAGCCTCGCCGGGAGCACGTCCCCGGTCCCGGCGTACACACCGCTGCTCGGCGCGGAACTCACCCTCGATCCCGGTGCGCGCCTGGTGCTCGACGTCGATCCCGCGTTCGAACACGGTGTCCTGCAGGACACCGGCAGCGTCACGATCGACGGCACCGCGCTCGCCACCGGCGACCTCGCCTATCTCGCCCCCGGTGCGAGCCGGCTGGAGCTCGCCGGCCACGACGCGGAACCGGCCCGGGTCCTGCTGATCGGTGGCGTGCCGTTCACCGAGGAAATCGTGATGTGGTGGAACTTCGTGGGACGGTCACACGACGAGGTCGTACAGGCTCGCGAGGACTGGATGAAGGGAACCCGTTTCGGCGAGGTCCACGGCTACGACGGCGCTCCGCTGCCCGCGCCAGAGCTGCCGAACGCACCCTTGAAACCCCGAGGAAGCAAGCGCTGACCCGCGAGAACAGCGGCCGTATGCCAAGAAGCCGTGATTGCTTCTGCGCCTGCCGGGCAACCTGGGAGTCCCACGGCGTCTGCGTTCGCCATCAGCCGCACGCATCCCTCTGAAGCTGTCTGCGAGTTGCAACGTGTGAGCATCTGCGGGCAGCTCAAGCCGTATTGATGCTGACCCTTTGCTGACTTTCTTGACGGTGCACCAGGTGTGTGGGGCTCGGGTGTCGTCCGGGCTCGAGTCCCTCACGAAGCGTCCTCGTGCCATAGCGCTCTGCTGATGGACCAGTAGCGAGAAGTCTCTCGCAGTCCGCGACCGCGGACTGCGCCGACAAACTCAGCGACGAGCAGTGACGGCGCCTCTGAGACCGCCTTGTCACCGTGGGATACGGCCTGCTGCGCCCACGCTCCCCTGCGGCCGCTCCCTTTCCCGGTCAGCGGGAAGAGGCCATGTCGTCGCGAGCCGTGACGGATACGGTCCTGGCACCTGCCGACGACGACACAGAACGCGGCCCTGCCCGGGTCCGCCACGGGAGGGCCGACCCCGCCCGGTCCCCGGTCACGACCGTCCCCTACCAGCGATCCGCGCACACGGAAGGTCACCTGCATGTCCGCAAGCCTCGACGCACGCGCTGTCACCGGCCTGTTCCACGCCTACGCCGACGCCTTGGACCGCCGCGACTGGTCCGCGCTGGACGGGGTCTTCCTGGAGGACGTGCACGCCGACTACAACGGGACCGAGGTCGTCCAGGGGCGGGCGGCCCTCGTCGGGATGATCCGCGGATACCTCGACGGGTGCGGCCCCACGCAGCATCTCATGGGCAATGAGCGGGTCGTGGTGGAAGGCGACCGGGCCACGGCGTCGGTCAAGATGCGGGTCCACCACATCGGCGCGGCCGAACGCGCCGAGCTCGTCTACGAGTGCTTCGGCTGGTACCACGCCGAACTGGTCCGGACCGGACAGGGCTGGCGGGTCGCCTCCTGGCGCCAGGAGGTCACGCACCAACTCGGCACGTACGACGTGTTCGCTCGCGCCTGATTCGACCCCGCACCCACCGGCCGGGCATCCGAACTGCCCGATCGGGAGAACCGCATGTCCGCCTCGAAGCAGACCCTCACCCAGCGGTGCCGGCCATGGGCACTGGTCACCGGCGCCTCCGACCAAATGTCGAATATTCAACAGCAGTGCGATCCTGTACACCCCAAGGAGGGCCCCTTGTCGCAGCCCGCACCCACCGCACTCACCCCTGCGTCCGCTGCCGAGCGCCTCGCGGCGATCGAGGACATCAAACAGCTGAAGGCGCGCTACTTCCGACTGATGGACACCAAGGACTGGACCGCGCTGCGCGAGGTGTTCACCGACGACGCCCACATGGACATCGACGGCTTCCCTCGCGACGGCGGCGACGCGATCACCGCGTTCCTGTCCAAGGTCCTGACCCCGCTGCGCACGGTCCACCACGGACACATGCCGGAGATCACCCTGATCTCCAGGGACCAGGCGAGCGGCGTGTGGGCGATGTTCGACTACGTCGAGTTCCCCTCGGACGGCCTGCCGCGGGGCTTTCACGGCTACGGGCACTACCACGACCAGTACCGCGTCGAACGCGGCGCCTGGCGCATCGCGTCCACCCGCGTGGCACGCCTGCGCATCGACCCGCTCTCCGGCGGCCTGCCCGACGGAGCCCCCGCGTGACCACGAACCCGTCACACGCGACCGCTTGAGTCTGACCGCCTCCACCCGCCACCATCCGATCCAGGAGCAAACCGTGACCAACCTCGACGGCAAAGTCGCCCTCATCACCGGTGCCGCGCGCGGCATGGGTGAGTCCCATGCCCGCCACTTCGTCGCGTCCGGCGCCAAGGTCGTCCTCGGGGACGTCCTCGACGAACCAGGCAGGGCCGTCGCCGACTCGCTCGGCGAACACGCCTACTACGTACACCTGGACGTCACCTCCGAAGCCGCCTGGGACGCCGCGGTCGCCGTCGCGATATCCCGGTTCGGCCGGCTCGACGTACTGGTCAACAACGCCGGCGTGCAGCCGATCAGCCCGATGGCGGACACCTCCGCCGACGACTTTCGCCACTGCCTCGACATCAACACCGTCGGCCAGTTCATCGGCATCAAGGCGGTCACCGCGGCGATGACCGAGGCGGGCGGCGGCTCGATCGTCAACATCTCCTCCACCAACGGCTTCGTCGGGGCGCCCGGGATGTCCGCGTACACCGCAAGCAAGTTCGCTATCCGCGGCCTGACCCGCTGTGCGGCGCTGGAGCTGGGCCACGCCGGGATCCGGGTCAACTCCGTGCACCCCGGCGGCGTGGACACCGCGATGACCCGCGATCCCGAGTGGGAGGGCCAGGACCAGAGCGCGTTCTTCGCCACGCTGCCGGTGCCGCGCATCGGGCAGCCCGCCGACATCTCCCGCATGGTCGCATGGCTGGCCTCCGACGAGTCCGCCTACGCATCCGGCGCCGAATTCCTCGTGGACGGGGGCCTGCTGGCCGGCCGCTACTGACTGCCGGCTGCCGCGGGCGGCGGCGAGCGGCCTGGGCTCGCAAGCAAGCCCTGGCTGGCGACAGAAGGACGGCGGCATGTCCTGGCGGAAACGCTGATGGAGTTCGCTATGTGGTGGAACTTCGTGGGCCGCAGCCACGAGGAGATCGTTGCGCACCGCGCGGCGTGGGAGGCCGGGTCGGACCAGTTCGGCCGCGTCGAGGGCTACCGGGGTGCCGTGTCCCGGCTGCCGGCGCCCGAGCTGCCGCACGTGCGCATCACCCCGCGCCGCCACCGGCCCCAGTAATGTGGACGCATGACGGAAGCGGCGGTCACCCCGGACCCCGGCGTCGTCCGCGCGCTGCGGGCCTTGTCGAACCCGGTGCGCCTGCAGCTGCTGTCGTGGTTGCGTGAGCCCGAGCGGCATTTCCCGATGGACCAGGCGATCGCCGATCCGGTCGAGGTCGGGGTGTGCGTGAGTCACATCCAGGCGAAGGCCGGGCTGGCGCAGTCGACCGTCTCGGCGTACCTGGCCGAGCTGCAGCGCGCCGGGCTGGTGCGCGCCACCCGCGTCGGCAAGTGGACGCACTACCGGCGCGACGAGCAGCGCATCGCCGAGCTGGTGGCGGTGCTCGGGCAAACCCTGTAGCGATCTCGCGTTCGCGGGAGCGGCCCGCGCGCGGCAGTGATATCGACAATCTACGATATTTCGATCTTGAGCCGACCCGCGGCACACCATGGACTCGACCGGATGGATAGGGTAGCTTTCCGTATTGGATAGTCGTTCTATCTGTTCTATCGGTTCAAAGGAGCTGCCATGACAACCCTGCTCGGCCGGGCCTCCGCCTGGCACCGCCCGATGATGTGGACCGCCGCCGTCATGGCCGTCATGACCGCGGTGTCGGCCGGCGGCCTCGTGGTCGACGACCGCATCCTGCTCGGCGCGCCGATCTGGCTCAAACCGCTCAAGTTCGCCGTGTCCATCGCGGTGTACTGCGTGACGTGGGCATGGATGCTCACCCTCCTCGACCGCGGCCGCCGCCTCGCCGCGCGCGTGTCCACCGCGCTCGCCGCGATCCTGCTGACCGAGTACACGATCATCGTGACGCAGGTGATCCGCGGCCGGGCGAGCCACTTCAACGTCGCGACCCCGTTCGACAAGGCACTGTTCTCGATCATGGGGATCTCGATCGCCGCCCTGTGGACGGGAACCCTCGTGCTCACCGTCCTGGTGCTGCGGACGAAGATCGCCGACCCGGCGGCGCGGTGGGCGGTACGGCTCGGCGCGGTCGTGTCGCTGGCCGGGCTCGCGCTGGCCGGGCTGATGCTCGGGCCCACCCCGGAGCAAGCGCGATCGCTGCACGAGGGCACCTTGGGCGGCATGATCGGCGCGCACAGCGTGGGCGTGCCCGACGGCGGGCCGGTCATGCCCGTCACCGGCTGGAGCACGACCGGCGGCGACCTCCGCATCCCGCACTTCGTGGGCATGCACGCCCTGCAGGCGCTGCCGCTGTTGGCGCTGCTGCTGAGCGCACTGGCCCGGCGGGTCCCGCGCCTGCGGCCGGAGAGGGTGCGCGCGCGGCTGGTGCTGGTGGCCGCGGCCGGGTACGCCGGCCTGGTCGCGCTGGTGACGTGGCAGGCGCTGCGCGGCCGGCCGCTGATCCACCCCGACGGGCCGACGCTGCTCGCGCTGGCCGGGCTCGCCGTCGCCGTGGCCGCCGGGGCTTCGTGGTCCCTCCTCGACTCCCGCCGACCGGAAGTGAGCGTGGCATGAGCACGGCGGCCCTGTTCCAGATCACCTTCAACCTGGCCGTCCCGTTCTGGGCGCTGATGATCTTCGCCCCCGGCTGGGCGGTGACCCGGCGGGTGATCGGCTCGCCGTGGATCGTGCTGCCACCACTGGTGGTCTACCTGGTGTTCGCGGTGGGCGAGTTCGGCACGCTGTGGCCGGTGGTGAGCCGGCCGGACCTCGAGACACTGCGCGCGTTCCTCGGGACCCCGCACGGCGCCGCCGCGATCTGGGCGCACCTGATCGCGTTCGACCTGTTCATCGGCCGCTGGATGTACCACGACGCGCGGGCGCGGGGCGTGACCCACGCGATCCTGGCGCCGATCCTGGTGCTCACGATCCTGTTGTCGCCGTTCGGCTTGCTGGCCCACCTGGTCGTGCGGTCGGTCGCGGCCCGCCGGCCCGCACGGCAGGCACCGGTGACCCCGGCGGACGGGTGACCCGCTTCCGGCCGTCAGCCGCGGCGGGCGCGCGGGCGGCGCCGCCCCCGCTCGCCGCCGGTGCGCTCGTCGTGGATCTCCGCCAGCGAGCGCAGCATCTCGCGCTCCCGGATGACCTGCGGATCCGATCGCAGGTCGCGGTACAACGCCACGCACAACGCGACCATCACCACCACGAACGGCACCGCCACCAGGATGGTCAGGTTCTGCAGACCGGTCAGGCCGTCCTCGCCGCCGACCAGCACCATCACCGCCGCGACCGCCCCGGTCAGCACACCCCAGAAGATCACCGGGTTGCGGTGCGGGTTGACCGCACCCCGCTGCGACAGCGTGCCCATCACCACCGATGCCGCATCGGCCCCGGAGACGAAGAAGATCGACACCAGGATCATCACCAGGATCGCCATCGGCACGAACCACGGCAGGTGCTCCAGGAGGGTGAACGTCGCCGACTCGGAACTGCCCGCGCCCGCGATGTCGACCCCGGCGCGCTGCTTCTCGATCGCCGCGCCGCCGAAGATCGCGAACCACACCAGGCTGACCACGCTCGGCACCGCGATCACGCCGATCACGAACTGCCGGATGGTGCGCCCGCGCGAGATGCGGGCGATGAACATGCCGACGAACGGCGTCCAGGAGATCCACCACGCCCAGTAGAAGACGGTCCAGCCGGACAGCCACGTCTGCATCGGCTGCCCGCCGGTCACCCCGGAGCGGCCGGACATCTCGGCCAGTTCCCGGAAGTAGTCGCCGATCGCGCTGGGCACCAGGTTGAGGATCAGCACCGTCGGGCCGACGACCAGCACGAACACCGCGAGCAGCGCGGCGAGCACCATGTTGATGTTGGACAGCCACTGGATGCCCTTGGCGATGCCGGACACCGCCGAGGCGACGAACGCGACGGTGAGGATCGCGATGATCCCGACCAGCAGCCCGGTGCCGGGGCTGTCGATCCAGCCGACCGAGGCCATGCCGCCGCCGACCTGCAGCGCACCGAGGCCCAGCGAAGCGGCCGAGCCGAACAGGGTCGCGAAGATCGCCATCACGTCGATGGCCTTGCCCAGCGGCCCCTCGGTGCGGCGCCGGCCCAGCAGCGGTGCGAACACGGCGCTGATCAGCTGACTGCGGCCGCGGCGGAAGGTGCTGTAGGCGATGGCGAGCCCGGCCACCGCGTAGATGGCCCACGGGTGCACGGTCCAGTGGAACAGGGTGGTGGCCATCGCGGTGTGCACGGCCTCGTCCGAGTTGGGCGCCGCGGTGCCCGGCGGCGGGCTGGCCAGGTGCGACACCGGCTCGTACACGCCGAAGAACATCAGGCCGATGCCCATGCCGGCGCTGAACATCATGGCGATCCACGACGCCGTGCGGAACTCCGGCTGCTCGTCGTCCCGGCCGAGCCGGATGCGCCCGTACCGGCTCACCGCCAGTGCGACGACGAAGACCACGAAACCGCTCGCGGCCAGCACGAACGCCCAGCCGCCGTAGGGGATCACCGCGTGGTTGAGCACGGTGTCCGCGACGCTCGCCAGGCTGCCCGGCGAGGCGATACCCCAGCCGATGATGGCCAGCGCCAGTGCCGCGGCCACCCCGAACACGGTGCGGTCGGTCCGCGGCCGGGTGGGGTCGCCGACGGGGGGAACGTGCTCGTCCGGCAGGTGACCGGCCGTGCCGGTCTCCTCGGGCACTCTCGCGCGGGCCTCGGTCTCAGCGTCAGCAGACATACGCACGCGCCGTCGCGAACGAGGCGCGCCTCCTCTCCCATGCCTAACCCGAACGGGTCAAACCTCGATCGTTGGTCAACCTACCGTTACCGATCGAGCGGGAATGGGCAACCTGAAGATCAGGTTTCCGGGTGGTTCCTGGCGGCGCGACCTGCGGAATGGCAACTTCGCCACAGTACGGGCGGATCATGCGCCGATCACCGTTCAACGACACCCCTGGCGTCAGCGTCCGAGCCCTTCCGGCGCCGGAGCTGCCGGAGCCGCGCCGGCCGCCCGGCGGCGGCCCGAGCCGAGCAGCAGGATCGCACCCAGGCCGAGCGCGGCGACGACGGCGAAGAAGTAGAAGCCCCACGGATAGGCCACGCCGGCGGTGACCAGCGCGCCGGTCACGAACGGGCCCACGATCGACCCGAGCCGGCCCACCGCCGAGGTCATGCCGAGCGCCGTGCCCCGCGCCTGCGCCGGGAAGACGTGCGCGACGTAGCCGTAGATCAGCACCTGCGCCGAGAACACGAACACGCCGGTCAGCAGCACCAGCGCGTTGAGCACCACGCTGTTGCCGATCTTCAGGCTGAGCAGCGCGAGCAGCACCGCACCCGCGCCGAACCAGATGCGGGCGATGGGACGGATACCGAAGCGGTCGGCGATCGTCCCGGCGAGCACCAGCCCCAGCACCGCACCGATGTTGAGCACCAGCAGCAGCGTGATCGACGTGGACAGCGGGTATCCCGCGGTCCGCATCAGCTGCGGCAGCCAGGTGTTGAGCCCGTACACCAGCAGCAGGCCCATGAACGAGCCGATCCAGACCGCGACGCTGACGCGGCGGAACTCCGGGCCGAGCAGATCGCGGAAACCGAACTTCGCCGCGTCCTCCTGCCGGGCCTCCAGGTAGGCGGCCGACTCGGGCAGCCGCCACCACATGAGCGGCAGGACGACCAGCCCGGCGATGCCGCCGCCGTAGAACAGCACGTGCCAGTTCCCGACCGCGGCCAGCGCCAGCAGCGAGGTGAGCACGGCACCGACGTGGTAACCGGTCATGGTGAAGGTGGAGGCGCTGGCGCGGCGCCGCGCGGGCAGGTTCTCCGACATGACGGTCAGCGCGACCGGCATGCAAGCGCCCAGCCCGAGCCCGGCGGCGAACCGGAACACGCCGAAGGTCGCCACGTTCGGTGCCAGCGGCAGCACCAGCGTGAACACCGAGAACAGCAGCACCGAGCCGAGGAGCATGACCCGGCGGCCGAACCGGTCGGTCAGCGGGCCGAGCGCGGCGGCCCCGACCGCGACACCGATCAGCGACACGGTCGCCACCGCCGTCGCGCCGGCCGCGGTGAAGCCGAGGTGCCCGGACTTGAGCAGGGTTGGGATGGTCGCGCCGAGGGCGACCAGGTCGTAGCCCTCGAGCAGGACGGTCAGCCAGCACAGCACCGCCGTCCAGACCGACCGGGAGGGAGACGTCGTCATTGCCGTTCTCCTTGCTGGGATTGGGGAATCAGGGGGTGGTGAGCTCGGTGTCCACCTGGATGAGCCGGGGCCCGGCCGAGGTCGTCTTGAGCTGGGCACGCAGATCGTCCACATCGGACGCCGTCGTGGCGGGCACGCCGTACCCGGCGGCGATCGCGGTGAAGTCCAGGCCGGGGATCTCGGTGCCGGGCACACCGGTGGTGCCGAGCACACCGGCGAACCAGCGCAGCGCGCCGTAGGTGCCGTTGCGCAGGATCACGAAGGTCACCGGCACCTGGTACCGGGCGGCGGTCCACAGCGCGGTGATGCCGTAGTTGGCGGAGCCGTCGCCGATCACCCCGACCACCGGGCGCCCGGGCAGGCCCATCGCCACACCGACCGCGGCGGGCAGGCCGAAGCCGAGGCCACCGGCGGCGGGCCAGAAGTACGAACCGGGGCGGCGCAGGTCCATCTGCCGCCACCAGGCCGAGTTCGTCGACGTGGACTCGACGACGTAGGCGGTGTCGGCCGGCTGGGTCTCGCGCAGCGCGGCGAACACCTGCTCGGGGTGCAGTGCACGTTCGCCGGCGGCCGGCTCCGGGGCCGGCACGAACGCGGTCTCCCGGGGCGCCCGCCCGGGCAGCTGGGCGCGCAGGCCGTCGAGCACCGCACCGGGATCGGCGACGAGCGCCTCCCCCACCGGCGCGCGGGCCGCCTCGCCCGGGTCGTCGGTGACCTGGACCAGCGTCGCGCCGCGCGGCAGGAACGGGCCCGGCACGTGCTGGTGGTAGCGGAACACCGGCGCACCCAGCACCAGGATCAGGTCGTGCCCGTCGAGCGCGGACGACACCGCGCCGATCCCGGCGGGCAGGACCCCGCGGAACAGCGGGTGCCGGTTGGGGAACGGCAGCCGGTGCGGCGACGGAGCGACCCACACCGGCAGGTCGCGTTCCTCGGCGAAGGCCACCGCGCGGTCGAACAGCCCGAGGGCGTCGGCATCACCGCCGAGCACGAGCACCGGGCTGGCCGCGCCGTCCAGGCGGGCGGCCAGTTCGAGCAGCTGGTCCTCCCCGGCCGACCCGCCGCGCCGCACGCTCCGGCCGAGGGTGGCGGTGACGTCGTCGCCGAGTTCGGCGGACCAGTCGTCGTAGGGCACCGACAGGTAGGTGGGGCGGCGCTGCAACTCGGCCTCGAACACGGCCTGCGCGAGCGAGCGCGGCACGTCGGCGGCGCAGCTCGGTTCCCCGGCCCAGCCGACCAGGGGGCGCATCAGCTGGGTGGCCTCGACGTTGGCGAGCATCGCCTCCAGCCCGATCGCCGAGCGCACCTGCTGCCCGGCGGTGAGCACCAGCGGCGAGCGGGAGTAGACGGCGTTGGTCAGCGCGCCCATGGCGTTGCCGGAACCGGCCGCGGCGTGCAGGTTGACCAGCACCGGACGGCCGGTCGCCTGCGCGTACCCGTCGGCCATGCCGACCACGACACCCTCGTGCAGGCCGAGCACGTAGGAGAAGGACTCCGGCAGCCCGGCCAGGAACGGCAGCTCGTTGGAGCCGGGATTGCCGAAGATCGTGGTCAGGCCACGCCGTTCCAGGAACTCGTGGGCGATCGTCCGGACGGTCGGCATGTGCGGTCCTCCTCGACGGCGGGTTGGCCTCGAGGGTCGCAGACCAGGTGGCGTGTGCTCCAATCAATGTTGCCGCCCGACCACATAGACGGGATCGATGATGCGGGATTTCGACCTCAACCTGGTGCGCACGTTCGTCCTGCTGTACGAGACGCGCAGCGTCACGGCCACCGCGGACTCGATGCACGTCACCCAGCCGACCGTGAGCTACAGCCTGCAGAAACTGCGGCGGCGGTTCTCCGACGAGCTGTTCCGGCGCAGCGGCCGCGGGCTGGTGCCGACGACCACCGCACAGGCCCTCTACCCGCCGCTGCACCACGCGCTGGCCGAGATCGAGTCCACCGTCGCGGGGGCGCACACCTTCGACCCGGCCACCGCCCGCGCCCGGTTCACGCTGTGCCTGTCCGACCTCGGCGAGGTGTCGCTGCTCCCCCGGCTGATGGCCGCGCTGCCGTCGCGGGCTCCCGGGGTCACGCTGACGGTGCGGCCGCTGGACGTCGCCAGCGCGGTCGACCAGCTGGGCCGCGGCGAGATCGACGCGTTCGTCGCCTCGCCGTTGATCAGTTCGCAGCGGGTGGCGCGGATCCCGCTGTTCTCCGAGGGGTACGTCGGCATGGTCGCCCGCTCCCATCCCCGCCTGCGCGGCCCGCGGATCTCGCTGGCCGAACTGTCCGCGGAGCAGCACATCACGGTGTTCGGCCCGGCCGGGCACGACGGCCCGCGCCGCGCGCTCGAGGCCCACGGCCTGCTGGACCGGGTCGTGCTCGAGGTGACGCGGTTTTCCACCCTGCCCCACCTGGTGCAGGACGGCGAACTGGTGGCGATGGTGCCCCGGCTCGTGGCCGACGTCTTCGCCGCCGACCACCGGGTGCGGCTGCTGGAGCTGCCGGTGGACGTCGAACCGGCGCAGGTCTCGGTCTACGCCCGGCACAGCCACGCACGCACCCCCGCGCAGCACTGGCTCACCGGGTTCATGCGCGAACTCCTCGCCGAACCGGCGATCCGCGCCCCGGCGGAATAAGCGCCCGCGGCCCGCGTTCTGATGCAGGACGGTGATCTCGGCGAAAGGACCGCGGATGCCTCTCGACGGTGTGTACGAACCCAGCACGATGGAGTACTCCCGCAAGCAGGTGGCGGTGTACGAGGGCTCCGGCGGTACGTGGGGCACCACCGCGCACGGCCTGCCCGTCATCGTGCTGACCACGGTCGGCCGGAAATCCGGGAAGCTGCGGAAGTCGCCGCTGATGAAGGTCGAGCACGAGGGCGTGTACGCGGCCGTCGCCTCGCTCGGTGGCGGCCCGAAGCACCCGCTGTGGTACCACAACGCGCTCGCCGAACCGCGGGTCGAGGTGCGCGACGGCACCCGGGTGTTCGACATGGTCGCGCGGGAGGTGGACGGCGAGGAGCGCGAGGTGTGGTGGCAGCGCGCGGTGGCGACCTACCCGCCGTACGGCGAGTACCAGAAACGCACCGAGCGCGTCATCCCGGTCCTGCTGCTGGAGCCCGCGCCGGAACCGCACTGAGCTGCGGGCCGAAGGCGGCCAGGAACCGGTCGCGGAACGCGCTCATCGGCCAGACCGGGGCTGACGCCGCGGGACGGAGACCGGGCGTCCAGCCCCAGCCACCGATGCGGGCGAGCACGGCCGGATCACGCGCCACGAGGGTCACCGGCACGTCCCGGTCCGCGCCGGGGCCGGTCACCGCCGGGTCCGGCTGGTGGTCGCCGAGGAACACCAGCACCAGATCGTCCCCGCCGTAGGTCTCCACGTAGGAGATCAGCGCCGACAGCGAGTAGCGGACCGCCTCGTCGTATCCGGCGGTCCCGCCGGCCGGCCGGTCCGTCGCCGAGGCGAACACCGAGCCGTCGCCGAGGGCGTCCCAGCCGACCAGCCGGGGCACCGCCGTCCACGGCCAGTGGCTGGACACCAGGTCGATCTCGGCCATCACCGGCGGGTGGCCCGGGGCGAGCTCGGCGCGCTGGAACGCCGACAGCGTGAACTGGTCGGGCATCGCGGCGTAGGCGAAACCGGGGCCGGAGTAGCCCAGGTCGCGACCGTCGTAGAGCCGGTCGAACCGGTACACCGCGCCCTCCGGCCAGGCGGCGGCGTTCTCCGGTTGCACGTTCACGGTGCGCCAGCCGGCGCGGGCGAAGGCGCCGGACAGGGTCAGCCGGTCGCTTGTCACGAACGTGCGGTAGCGCTGCTCGTTGTCGACCCACAGCCCGGATTCCAGGGTGGAGTGGGCGAGCCAGCTGCCGCCGCCGGTGGTGGCGGAGGTGAGGAACGCGCTGCGCGCGCCGAACCCGTCCGCCTGCAGCCGGTTCGTCGCCGACTCGAGCAGCGCGTCGACCCCCGGGCCGGCCAGCGCGGCGCGGCCGTAGCTCTCCACGAAGGTGAGCAGGACGTCCTTGCCGCGCAACGCGGTCAGCAGCCCCGCCGGGGCAGTGGCGCGGAAGGCGTCGGTGGTCATGGCCGCGGCGAACTCCCGCCGGTCGGCCAGGTCGGCGGCGGCACCGCGCACCTCGCGGTAGGCCAGCGCGCTGGTGGTGTGCGCGGCGAGCGGCAGGCCGGCGAGGGCCGCGACGGTCCAGGCCACCGTGAACACGGCCACCACCCGTGCCGCGACCCGGCGGTGCTCCCCCGCGAGGCGTGCCACGCGCAGCGCCGCCAGCGTCGTCAGCACCACCAGCGTCAGCACCCCGAACCCGGCGCCCGCCAGCGTGCCGATGCGCGCCGCACCACCGAGCAGGCTGAGCGCGGGCCCGGCGAAGCCCCAGTCGAACACGGGGTGGAACGGGCGGCCGAAGGCCTGGGAGAACCCGATGTCGGCGACCTTGAGCAGCGTCAGCACCCCGAGCAGCGCACCCGCCACGGCCGCTGTGATCCGGCGTGCGCGTGGCGGCAGGACCAGCATCAGCGCGGCACCGGCCACCGCCTCGACCGGGAGGACCAGGAACGCCGCGGGCCGGGTGCCCACCAGGCTGTCCGGCAGGACGAGCGCGGCGAGGACGAGCCCGCAGGCCAGGACGTCGGCCGTCACCCGGCGCACGGTCACCGCGTCCGCCACAGGGTCCGCACGTCCCGCCCGAACGACCAGGCCAGCGCCGCGAGCGCCACCGCGGTCCCGGCCAGCGCCGCGCCACGCGGCAGCACCCCGGCAACCACCACGAGCAGCGTGACACCTTGCGCCGCCGCCACCGCCTTGCGCGCCCGGTCGGGCGCCAGCGGCCCGCGCAGCCACGGCAGAACCCAGCCGGCCGCCACGAACGCGTACCGCATCGCGCCGATCAGCAGCACCCACGGTCCCAGCACCACCGCGACCGGCACGCACAGCACGAGGATCAGGACCGCGTCCGCCTCCAGGTCGAACCGCGCCCCCAGCGGCGACACCGTCGCGGTGCGGCGCGCGACCCGGCCGTCCACGGCGTCCAGCGCGAGCGCGAGCGTCGCGAGCCCGGCCGGGACCGGCCCGGACGACCCGGCGGCGACCAGGGCAAGCACGCCGCCGGTGAGGGTGGCGCGAGCCAGCGTGACCCGGTCCGCCGGACCCAGCGCGACCCGGCCGGCGCGGCGCAGCGCGCCGGTCAGCAGCACCCACAGCGCGCCGCCGTAACCGGCGCCGGCCACCCAGCCGGCCGGCGTCAGCCCCACGGTCAGCGCGAGCCCACTCACCAGCACGAGCAGTGCACCGGCCGCCACGGCCTGTTCCTGGCGGGCCGGAATCGTGCGAGGCTGGGTCTGGACGATCATCGCGGTCCCTTCGCCGGAGGTGTGCCCATGACACGTGCCGCACGGGCGTTCTGGTTCAACCCGCCCGGGCCGGGCGAGATCCGGGCCGTGCCGCTGCCCGCGTGCGGAGCCGGCGAGGTCGAGGTGCGGACGCTGTTCTCGGGCATCAGCCGGGGCACCGAGACGCTCGTCTTCCGCGGCGGCGTGCCGGCGAGCCAGCACGAGCTGATGCGGGCCCCGTTCCAGGAGGGCGAGTTCCCGGGGCCGGTCAAGTACGGCTACCTCAACGTCGGTGTCGCCGAGGACGGGCCGCCGGAGCTGGTGGGCCGCACGGTGTTCACGCTCTACCCGCACCAGACCCGGTTCGTCGTGCCGGCGAGCGCGGTGACCGTGGTACCCGAGACGGTGCCCGCCCGGCGGGCGGTGCTGGCGGGCACGGTGGAGACCGCGGTGAACGCGCTGTGGGACGCCGCCCCGCTGGTCGGCGACCGGATCGCGGTGGTCGGCGGCGGCATGGTCGGCTGCGCGGTCGCGGCCCTGCTCGCCCGGTTCCCCGCGGTGCGGGTGCAGCTGGTCGACGCCGACCCGGCACGCGCGGCGGTGGCGGCGGCGCTGGGCGTGGAGTTCGCGCTGCCGGCCGACGCGCGGCCCGGCTGCGATCTGGTGGTGCACGCGAGTGCCACGGACGCGGGCCTGGCACGGTCGCTGGAACTGCTCGCCCCCGAAGGCGAGGTGATCGAGCTGAGCTGGTACGGCGACCGGCCGGTGAGCGTGCCGCTGGGCGGGTTCTTCCACTCGCGCCGGCTGGCGGTCCGCGCCAGCCAGGTCGGGGCGGTGGCCGCGGCGCGGCGGTCGCGGCGCACGCACGCCGACCGGCTCGCGCTCGCCCTCGAGCTGCTCGCCGATCCCGTCTTCGACATCCTGATCACCGGCGAGTGCGCGTTCGAGGACCTGCCGTCGGTGATGCCGAAGCTGGCCTCGGGCGAGCTCCCCGCCCTGTGCCACCGCGTCGTCTACCCGGAGGAGGGGTCGTGTTCAGCGTGACCGTGCGGGACCACCTGATGGTCGCCCACAGCTTCCGCGGGGAGGTGTTCGGGCCGGCGCAACGCCTGCACGGGGCGACGTTCGTGGTCGACGCGACGTTCCGCCGGCCCGAGCTCGACGCGGACAACATCGTGGTCGACATCGGGCTCGCGACCCAGCAGCTGGGCGCGGTGCTGGGCGAGCTGAACTACCGCAACCTCGACGAGGTACCGGAGTTCGCCGGGATCAACACCTCGACGGAGTTCCTCGCGCAGGTGATCGCCGACGCCCTCGCCGAGCGCGTGCACGACGGCGCACTCGGCGAGGGCGCACGCGGACTGGCCGGGATCACGGTGACGCTGCACGAATCGCACGTCGCGTGGGCGAGCTACGACCGTGATCTTCGTCCAGCCCGGTGACGCCACCGACCCGGAGCTGCCCAGCGGCGGCAACGTCTTCGACCGGCGGATCAGCCGGGAGCTGACCGCCCTGGGCCGGACGGTGCGGGAGGTCGCGGTCCCCGGATCGTGGCCGCATCCGGACGCCGGTGCGCGCGCCCGGCTGGGCCGCGAGCTCGCTGCGGCCGCACCGGGCACGCTGGTCGTGCTCGACGGGCTGGTGGCCTGCGGGGTACCGGAGATCGTGGTGCCGCACTCGGCCCGGCTGCGGCTGGTGGTGCTGGTGCACATGCCGCTGGGCGAGGAGACCGGTGCCGATCCCGCGCTGGACGCCCGGGAGCGGGCGACGCTGCGCGCGGCCCGGACAGTGGTGACGACGAGCGCCCGGACGGCGGAGCGGCTGCGCCGGCACCACGGCCTCGCCCGCGTCGAGGTGGTGGTGCCCGGGACGGACCCGGCGCCGCCGTCCTCCGGTGACGAACTGTTGTGCGTCGGGTCGCTGACCCCGCACAAGGGGCAGGACGTGCTGGTCGAGGCGCTGGCGGCGGTGGCAGACCTGCCGTGGCGGTGCCGGCTGACCGGGCCGGTGCGCCGCAGCCCCGCGTTCGCGGCCCGCGTGCGCCGGTCGATCGATGCGCACCGCCTGACCGGCCGCGTGACGATCACCGGGCCGCTCACCGGGCCGCGGCTGGAGCGGGCCTACGCGCGCGCCGGGCTGCTGATACTGCCGTCGCGGTCGGAGACCTACGGCATGGCCATGGCCGAGGCGCTGGCGCGCGGCATCCCGGTCCTGACCTCCGCGCCCACCGAAGTGCTGGGTGGGGTGCTGGGTGAGGTGGCGGGTGAGCCCGGGCAGCTGCCGGGCCTCGTGGTCCCGCCGGGCGACGCGGACGCGCTGGCACAGGCGCTCCGGTCGTGGTTGACGTCCCCGCGGTTGCGGCAGGCGCTGCGCGAGGCGGCCCGCTCACGCCGCGGCACGTTGCCGACGTGGGAGACCGCCGCACGGGTGATGTCGCGGATCCTCGGTGAACCGGAAGCCGGTGGTGTTCCGTGACAAGGAGGTGGCACCCGACCGATGGGACGGCGCCGGTCCCGGCACCACCCGCTGCGCACCGGACTGGCTGGCGCTGCGCGAGCCCGCCGACGCCGCCGCCCGGGCGGCCGCGCTGCTCGGCCCGCTGCGCGCATCCCTGAGCACCGTCGGCGGCCGGCTGGTCATCCGGGACGTGGGGTGCGGCACCGGCTCGATGGCGCGCTGGCTCGCGCCCCGGCTGCCGGTCCCGCAGCACTGGATCCTGCACGACCGCGACCCCGCGCTGCTCGCCCGCGCGTCGATCACCGGGACGGGCGTCACGGTGGAAACGCACCACGGCGACCTCGGCCGGCTCGATCTCGGGGGCACCTCGCTCGTCACCGCGTCGGCGCTGCTCGACCTGCTCACGCTGTCCGACGTGGACGGCCTGGCGGGATCGTGCGCCGCCGCCGGGTGCCCGGCGCTGCTGACCCTGTCGGTCACCGGGCGGGTCGAGCTGACCCCCGCCGACCCGCTCGACGCGGAGATCGCCGCGGCCTTCGCGGCCCACCAGCGGCGCAACGGGCTCCTCGGCCCGGATGCGGTCGCCATGGCCGCACTCGCGTTCGAACGCCGGGGTGCGGTGGTGCGGCTCGCGCCCAGTCCCTGGCGGCTCGGGCCGCGGCAACGGGCGCTGACCGAACGGTGGTTCCGCGGCTGGGTCGCCGCCGCCCGGGAGCACGCACCGAACCTCGACACCGCGGCCTACACCCGGAGCCGCCTCGACGCCTGCGCGGCCGGCGAGTTGCGCGCGGTGGTGCACCACACCGACCTGCTCGCGACCGGAGCGTCCTGATGCCACCCGCCCGCGCCGACCCAGCGGCGCCCAACAGCCCACACCCCGCCACCACCGGCCAACCCCAGCCCGAGCAGCAAACACAGCGCCACGAGCAGCAAACACGCCGCCACCGCGTGTTTGCCGCTCCGCGCGGCGTGTTTGCCGCTCCGCGCGGCGTGTTTGCCGCTCCGCGCGGCGTGTTTGCCGCTCCGCGCGGCGTGTTTGCCGCTCCGCGCGGCGTGTTGGCTGCTCCGCGCGGCGTGTTTGCTGCTCCGGGTGGGGTGTTGGCTGGGCGGGGCTACGTGGTGGCCGCGCCGGTGACCGCCGTGGTCCCGCTGGTGGTCGCCGCGCTGCCGGGGATCCTCACTCTCCCGCTCCGAGGACGGGCAGGTGCGCCCGGAACGACCCGGCCAGCGCGTCCAGGACCGCCCGGCCCTTGTCCGCACTCGCCCGTGACGGATGACCGGCCACGCCCGACTTGCTGTAGGGAGCCAGTCCGAGCGAGAGGAGGTGGCGCAGATCGCCGGGTGCCGAGTCCGCGGCCGCGTAGTCGGGCCTGACCACCTCCGGGCTGGTGGCGAGCAGGAGGGAGGTCTCCAGCTCGCCCGCGTGCATGTCCTCGTCGTTGGTGGTCGTCACGCCCGCCGCGGCCCGCGCGGCCTGCCACTCGCCGTAGCTGGGGAACAGCACCATGGCGCCGCGGGCCTGCTGGACGACGTTGGCCAGGACGTGGTTGCCGCCGTGCCCGTTGACCAGCACGAGCTTGCCGGCACCGGAGGACCGCAGCGACGCCGCGATGTCCTCCACCACCGCGATCAGCGTGGTGGCCGAGATGCTCACCGTGCCGGGCCAGGCCGCGTGCTCGTGCGAGCAGGAGATCGTGACCGGCGGCAGCAGCCAGAACCGGTGTTCCGCGGCGATGCGCTCGGCCACCGCGGACGCGATCAGGGTGTCGGTGGTCAGCGGCAGGTGCGGGCCGTGCTGTTCGAGGCTTCCGACGGGCAGGACGGCCACGCCCGGCGCGCGGTCGCGCACGTCGGCGGTCGTGTCCGGCGGGAGCGGAGTCATCGCTTCAGGTATACCGGGGAGGGCAAGTTCCCGGTCGATGATGAGGGGGAACACCGTGCGTGAGCAGGACATCGCCGAATCGACCCTGGGCACGCGCCGCGGCGAGTTCCGCGCCGTGGCCTTCGCCGACGGCGCCGAGCACCTGGCGCTGGTGCACGGCCCCCTCCCGCGGGACGACGTGCTGGTGCGGGTGCACTCGGAATGCCTCACCGGAGACGTGTTCGGCGCGGTGCGCTGCGAGTGCGGCGAACAGCTGCACGCCGCACTGGACGCGATCGTCGCGGAGGGCAGCGGCGTGCTGGTGTACCTGCGCGGGCACGAGGGACGCGGCATCGGCCTGGTGGCGAAGGTGCGCACGCACGTCCTGCAGGACGAGCACGGCCTGGACACCGTCGATTCCGCCACGACCCTCGGCCTGCCGGTGGACGTGCGCGACTACGGCCCGGCGGCGCGGGTGCTGTGGCACCTCGGTGTGCGGTCGGTGCGGCTGATGTCGAACAACCCGGACAAGATCGCGGCGCTGGAGTCGCACGGCATCCGGGTGGCGGCGCGGGTGCCGCTGCTGGCTCCCGCGAGCCCGCACAACATCCGGTACCTGACCGCCAAGCGCGACCGGCTCGGCCACGTGCTGCCGCAGGTGGACGCCTTCGACGTCGCGGAGTCCTGACGTGGACCACGCCGACCTGCTGCCGGTTGCCCGCGAGGCCGTCGCGATCGGACGGCGGATCTTCACCTCACGCGCGCCGCGGTCGGTGACCGAGAAGAGCGAACGCGACCTGGTGACCGACATCGACCTCGCCGTCGAGGACGCGGTGCGCGAGTTCCTGGCGCGGGAGACCCCGGAGATCGGTGTCGTCGGTGAGGAGCACGGCGGCGACCGCGGCCCGCGGTGGTGGGCCCTGGACCCGGTGGACGGCACCGCGAACTTCGCGCGCGGCATCCCGCTGACCGGGATCTCGCTGGCCCTGGTGTCGGGCGAGCGCAGCGTGGTGGCGGCGATCGACCTGCCGTTCCTGGACACGGTCTACACCGCGGCCACCGGTCACGGCGCGTTCGCCGGGGACACCCGGATCGGCGTGTCCGGGGTGCGCGATCTGGCCGGCGCGATGGTGTCGCTGGGCGACTTCGCCATCGGCGAGGACGCAGGACCGAAGAACCGGTTGCGGCTGTCCCTGCTCGAGCAGCTGGGTGCGCGGGCGCAGCGGGTGCGGATGATCGGCACGGCGGCAGCCGACCTGGCCTGGGTCGCGCACGGCCGGCTGGACGCCACGATCATCCTGTCGAACCTCCCGTGGGACACGATGGCCGGTGTGCTGCTGGTCCGCGAGGCCGGCGGGCTGGTGCTCGACACCGACGGCAGCGAGCACACCGTGTCCTCGGCGTCCACCGTCGCGCTGTCGCCCGGCCTCCGGGACGTGGTGGTGCCGCTCCTCACTTAATCTCGCGAGGAATATTCTTCCGCGCGAGACGTTGCACCGGCCGAACACCGGATCAGCAGGAGGCTGTCATGCAGTTCGGGATCTTCTCAGTCAGCGACGTGACCACGGATCCGACCACCGGCCGGACACCGGACGACACCGAGCGCGTGCGGTCGATGCTGACCATCGCCCGGCACGCCGACCAGGCCGGGCTCGACGTGTTCGCCACCGGCGAGCACCACAACCCGCCGTTCGTCGCGTCCTCCCCCACCACGGTGCTCGGCTACCTGGCGGGCGTCACCAAGGACATCGTCCTGTCCACCTCGACCACCCTGATCACCACGAACGACCCGGTGAAGATCGCCGAGGACTACGCGATGCTGCAGGTCATCTCGAACGGGCGGATGGACCTGATGATGGGCCGCGGCAACACCGGCCCGGTCTACCCGTGGTTCGGCCAGGACATCCGGCAGGGCATCCCGCTCGCGATCGAGAACTACGCGCTGCTGCGCCGCCTGTGGGAGGAGGACGTGGTCGACTGGGAGGGGAACTTCCGCACGCCGCTGCGCGGGTTCACCGCCACTCCGCGCCCGCTCGACGGGGTGCCGCCGTTCGTCTGGCACGGCTCGATCCGCAGCCCGGAGATCGCCGAGCAGGCCGCCTACTACGGGGACGGCTTCTTCCACAACAACATCTTCTGGCCGATGTCGCACACGAAGAAGATGGTGCACTTCTACCGCCAGCGGTTCGAGCACTACGGCCACGGGCCGGCCGACACCGCGATCGTCGGCCTGGGCGGGCAGGTGTTCATGCGCCGCAACTCCCAGGACGCCTGGAACGAGTTCCGCCCGTACTTCGACAACGCCCCGGTCTACGGCCACGGCCCGTCGATGGAGGAGTTCACCGCGACGACCCCGCTGACCGTCGGCAGCCCGCAGCAGGTGATCGACCGGTACGCCACGATGCGCGAGCACGTCGGCGACTACCAGCGGCAGCTGTTCCTCGTCGACCACGCCGGCCTGCCGCTCAAGACGGTGCTGGAGCAGATCGACCTGCTCGCCGGGGAGGTCGTGCCGGTGCTGCGCAAGGAGATGGAGGCCCGGCGGCCGGCGCACGTGCCGGCGAACCCGCCGAGCCACGCCGACCGCGTCGCCGCGGCGCGCGCGAAGGCCACCGAGCAGGCGCCGGCCGCCCACTGAGACCCGCGCCGTACGCACAAGTAACCTACGCTCCCGTAACCTGACGGTATGGCCGAGGTGGTGTACCCACCCGTCATCCTCTTCGCGAAGACCCTGATCCGGGTCCTGGATCTGAAGCTGCGGGTCGAGGGCGGCGAGCACGTCCCGGCCGAGGGCGGCGCGGTGATCGCCTGCAACCACGTGTCCTACCTGGACTTCGTGTTCTGCGGGCTGGGCGCGCTGCCGGCGCGGCGGCTGGTGCGGTTCATGGCCAAGAAGGAGGTCTTCGACCACCGGATCTCCGGTCCCCTGATGCGCGGCATGGGCCACATTCCGGTCGACCGCGCCGCCGGCCGCGGCGCCTACGACGAGGCGGTGGCGCGGCTGCGCGCCGGCGAGGTCGTCGGCGTCTTCCCGGAAGCGACGATCAGCACCTCCTTCACCGTCGAGGACGTCAAGTCCGGCGCAGCCCGGATGGCGGCCCAGGCGGAGGTGCCCCTGATCTCGATGGCCGTGTGGGGCGGCCAGCGCCTGTGGACCAAGGGCCGGCCGCGCACGCTCACGCGGCGCCACCTGCCGATCTCGGTGCTGATCGGCGAGCCGCTGCACCCCCGCCCGGAGGACGACCCGGGCGAGGTCACCCGGGAGCTGCGGAACCGGATGCGCACCCTGCTGGACCAGGTCCAGGCCGGGTACCCGGACTCTCCCACCGGCCCCGGCGACCGGTGGTGGCTGCCCGCTCACCTCGGCGGGACCGCGCCCGCCCCCTGACCGGGCGGTCAGCCCGCCGCGTGCCGGCGGTGGCGGGCGGACACCGCCGCGGTGAGCAGCTCCCCGGGCCTCGGCAGGCGGGCGATCGTCCTGCTGAACACGCTGCCCGGCCGCACGCGCCGGGGCTCGCTGCCGTGCACCCGCCCGGGTTCGTCCACCGGGGTGTCCACATTGTCCACTCCGTTGTCCGGGCGGTCGTCGCGGAAGGCGGCGGAACCCAGCCGGCGCACCGCGAGCAGCGCATCGGTCAGGGCGGGCGAGAACCGCTGGCCGAAGAAGAACGCCAGCGCGGCCCCGCCGACCGGGATCTCCCGCCGCGGGTGCTCGGCGGCGAACACCACGTTCTCGGCCACGGTCTCCGGCGCGTAAACCGGTGGCGGCGGTTTCGGCAGCGCACCCATCTTGCTGCGGGAGTGCTCGAAGAACGGCGTGTCGATCGCCGCGGGCAGGATCGTGGTCACCGCGATCTGCTCGCCCCGCTGGGCGAGTTCCATCCGCAAGCAGTCGTAGAACCCGCGCAGCGCGAACTTGCTGGCCGTGTAGGGCGCGTGCAGCGGCACCGACCGGACCCCCTCCACCGAGGCGATCCCGATGATCACCCCGCCGCCGGCGCGCCGCAACGCGGGCAGCGCGGCCTTCACCCCGTGCACCTGACCCAGGAAGTTCACCCGCATCACCCGGTCGAACTCCGCGTCGCTGATCTCCTCGACCTGACCGAACACGGCCACCGCCGCGGCGTTGACCCAGGTGTCGATCCGGCCGAACTCGCGCTCCGCGGCGGCCGCCAGGGCCCGGACCGCGCCGGGATCGGCCACGTCCGTCGGCACCGCGACGGCCTGCCCACCGCCGTCCCGGATCTCGCGCACCAGCGAATCCAGGGCCGCCTCGCCCCGTGCCGCGCACACGACCCTGGCGCCGCGCCCGGCGAAGGCGAGCGCGGCCGCCCGCCCGATTCCGCTGGACGCGCCCGCGATGACGACCACCTGCTCGGACACCGGTTTCGGCATGGCGTCTCCTTTCCCTCCCCGGTCCGGTACCCGCGACGCGGGGCGGCAACCCATGCCGGTGCCCGGTCGCCGGCGGGCCCCTTGACTGAGTACTCACTCAAGAGCACGCTCGGCGGCGACCCCGTGACGGCGCGGGAGACGAGGAGACCGGCACATGGCGGGACGGGTAGCGGGCAAGGTCGCCCTGGTCACGGGCGCGGCCCGCGGGCAGGGCCGGGCCGACGCGGTGCGGCTGGCGCAGGAGGGCGCCGACGTGATCGTGGTGGACATCGCGGACACGCTGCCCAGCGTGACCTACTCCTCCACCACGCTCGCGGACCTGGACGAGACCGCGAACCTGGTGGAGAAGACCGGGCGGCGAGCGGTCCGGGTGCAGGCGGACGTGCGGGACCTGGCGAAGCTGCGCGCCGGTGTCGACGCCGGGGTGGCGGAGCTGGGCGGGCTCGACATCGTCGTGGCCAACGCCGGGATCTGCGTGCCGGCGATGTGGGACGAGGTGACCGAGGAGGTCTTCGACGACACCCTCGGCGTCAACGTGCGTGGCGTGTGGAACACGGTCATGGTGGGCGCGCCGCACCTGGTGGAGCGCGGCGGCGGGTCGATCATCCTGATCAGTTCGGCGGCCGGGATGAAGGTGCAGCCGTTCCTCCTGCCGTACACGACGAGCAAGTGGGCCGTGCGCGGGATGGCGAAGGCGTTCGCCGCCGAACTGGCGCGGCACCACATCCGCGTCAACAGCGTGCACCCCGCGGGCGTGAACACCCCGATGACCGGCGAGTCGCTGCAGGCCGCGTTCGCCCGGGCGTTCGAGCGGGACCCGAAACTGGCCGGGATGCTGACGAACCTGTTGCCGGTGGCCATGACCGAGCCCGCGGACATCGCCGACACGGTGCTGTTCCTGGCCTCGGACGAGTCGAAGTACGTCACCGCGCACGAGCTCGCCCCGGACGCCGGCGTCACCGAGTTCTAGTGACCGGGCACGGCTCCGCGGGCCGCGACCGCATCCTGGCCGCGGCCGAGGAGCTGTTCGCCGAACACGGCTACGCCCGCACCTCGACGGCCCGCCTCGCCGCCGCGGCCGGGGTACCGCAGGGACTGATCTTCTACCACTTCGGCACCAAGGAAGGGCTGCTGCTCGCGCTGATCCGGGAGCGGTCCACGCAGACCCTGGCCGACCTGGTGCCGGCCGAGGTGCCGGCCGATCCGCGCCTCGCGGTGACCGAGCTGTGGCGGCGGCTCACGCGGCACCTGGGTGAGCAGACGCCGATGCACCGCATCGTGTTCCGGGAAAGCGAGCACCACCCCGAGCTGCGGGCCCGCGCCCGCGAGATCCACGACGGCATCACCGACGCGATCACCGTCTACCTCGCGCGGGCGACCGGCCATCGCCGTCCGACCTCCCGCCACCACACCGCCGCGCGGATGCTGGTGGCGGCGTCCTCGGCCGGCTCGGTGGCGCCCGGCGGTCCGGCCCTGACGGCCAGAGCGGTGGCGGACCTGCTGCTCGACGGCCTCGGCTAGCGGGGCCGGCGACGGATCCCCGGACCGGCGGCCGCTGCCCTGGTGCGCCGCTCCCCCGGCTTAACCCGCCACCTGCCGGGTACACCCGATCGAGTGGTCGGGGTGGACGAGGAGGCGCGCATGACGAGCGGCACGGCAACGGGCAGAGCGTCCCGGGCACGGCGGAGCACGGCGACGCAGGTAGCGGGGCGCGTGGGCATGGCGTGCTGGGGGCTGGTGCACCTGGTCGTCGCCTACCTGGCGGTTCGCGTGGCGTCCGGCGACAGCGGCAAGGAGGCCGACCAGAAGGGTGCGCTGCAGGAGGTCGGATCCAGCACTGCCGGCCAGGCCGTGCTGTGGGTGCTGGCGCTCGGGCTGGTCGCGTTCGGGGTGTGGCAGTTCCTGATGGCCGCGGGCGGCTACCAGTGGCGGACCGACAAGGGCGCGCGGATCCGCAACCGGCTCGGCTCCGCGGCACGTGGGCTCATGGTGCTCGTGCTGGCCTACACCGCGATCCGGATCGCCACGGGCAGCGGGTCGGCCTCGGGCAACCAGCCGCAGCAGGAGCTGAGCGCGCGGCTGCTCCGGTTGCCGGCGGGACAGGCGCTGGTGGCCGCGGCCGGGGCGGTGGTGGTCGTGGTGGGGGTCGCCGCGGCCGTCAAGGGGATCAAACGCAGCTTCCGCCAGGACCTCGACCTGCCGCTGCGCGGCGGGACGTGGGTGGAGTGGCTGGGCTCGGCGGGGTACGTCGCCAAGGGCGTGGTGTACGTGATCATCGGCGGCCTGCTCGGCTACGCGGCGCTGCGGTCGGACGCCGGCCAGGCGGGCGGCGTGGACAAGGCGCTGCGCACGCTCGCGGCACAGCCCTACGGCGTCGTGCTGCTGGTGATCGTGGCGGCCGGGCTGGCCGCCTTCGGTGTCTACAGCTTCGCCGCGGCGCGGGCGCACAAGAGCTGAGCGGTCTGGATAAGCTGGCGCCCGAGTCGGAGCGGCGAGAGGGGCGAGTGTGACCATCTGGACCGACGTGATCAACTACGTGCGCATCCGGTACGAGGTACTCGAGGAGAGCACGGACTGGCTGCGGTTCCGGCTGGGCACCGAAGGCGGCCGCACGCAACAGGTCACCGTGCACCACCTGCCCGACGTCGACGGGGCCGAGTGGGCCGAGATCTCCTCCGCCGTCGGCTGGGCCGACAAGATCGACCTGCGCCGCCTGCTGGAGCTGGCGGGCGGTTCGCCGGTGGGCGGGGCGGCGGTCGTGGACGGCGTCGCGCTGCTCAAGCACACGGTGCCGCTGAAGTCGCTGCACCTGCGCGAGGAGTTCGAGCGGCCGCTGCTGTCGGTCGTCGCGCAGGCCGACGCGTTCGAGAAGGAACTGTCCAGCGGCGACGAGTTCTGAACCGGCGGTGGTCCCGCGGCCGCGGGACCACCGCCGACAGGTCAGGACAGCGGCACGGTCCAGGCGTCGTACTCGTAGAGCCAGTCGGCGTCGGTCGAGTCGCGCAGCCAGTCGTTGCCGCGCGAACCCAGCTGGACACGGCGGGTCCGGTCCAGCCGCGCCGCCTGGTACGCCTTCAGCGCCACTTCGGCGTCGGAGTACTCGGCCAGCGCGCGGGCCAGGACCACGGCGTCCTCCACAGCCATCCCCGCACCCTGGGCCATGAACGGCATCATCGGGTGGCAGGCGTCGCCAAGCAGGGTGTGCCGCCCCGCCGACCAGGCCGGCAACGGGTCGCGCACGTAGAGGGCGGACTTGAGCACGCTGTCGCACGCGTCCAGCAACGCCCGCGCCTCCGGGTGGAACCCGGAGTACACGGCGCGCAGCTCGGCCACATCACCGGGGGCGGTCCAGGACTCGGCACGCCACTCCTGCTGGGCGGTCGTGGCGAACACGAACACGTCCCGGCCGCGGTTGAGCGGGAACGTGACGATCTGCGTGTCCGGGCGCGGTCCCCACCACTTGGTGAAGCAGTCCAGATTGGGCACGTCGACGCGCTCGGCCGGGACCACCGCGCGGTAGGCCACGACGCCGGTGAATTCGGGGCTCTCCGGGCCGAACAGGGCCGTGCGCACCACCGAATGGATGCCGTCGGCCCCGACCAGGACATCCGGCTGGAACTCCGCGCCGTCCGCGAAGGACAGCCGGGTGCGGTCCTGGTTGGACAGTCCGACCAGCTTGCTGCCCAGCCTGACGACGCCGTCCGGCAGCGCTTCCGCGAGTGCGGCGAGCAGGTCGGCCCGGTGCATGGTCAGCTGGGGCGAGCCGTACCGCCGTTCGGCCACGCCGGCCATCGGCAGCCGGGAGGTCTCCGCACCGGTGTCCCAGGTCCGGCTGATCCGGTAGCGGGGCCGGGCCGCGGTCTCCCGCAACCGCTCCCCGACGCCGAGACCGTCCAGCGCGCGCACGGCGTTGGGGGTGAGGTTGATGTCGGCGCCGACCCGGCCGAACGCCGGTGCCTGTTCGAAGACGACGGCCTCGATCCCGACGCGGCGCAACGCGATGGCCGCGGCGAGACCACCGATGCCGCCGCCGACGATGCCGACCGTGCCCGGTGCGGGCGTGCTCATGACGTTCCTCCTTGGACTGCTTGGGGGGCCAGCTGGGTGAGGTCGTGCCCCACCACGATGCGGCCGGAGTAGTGCGGCCGGACCCGGCGGGCCCAGGCCTCGTCGCTCAGGTGCCGGGGATCGGCGGGGCCGACGTGGCTCAGGGCCACGCAGCGGGCGCCCGCGGCGGCGGCGAGCCGGCCCACGTCGGCGGGCGCGGTGTGCGAGGCGGCGAGGAAATCGAGCAGCTGGTCGGAGTAGCCCAGTTCGCGGTAGAAGCCCGGTTCCATCGCCTCGTGCACCAGCAGGTCGGCGTCCGCGGCCAGCTCGCCCACCGCGTCGCTGCGCGCGGTGTCGCCGGAGAAGGCGACCACACCGTGCTCGGTCTCGAAGCGGAAACCCAGCGCGAGGTGCAGCGGCGGGTGCGGCACGGCGCGGGCGGTGACCCGCACCCGGTCGTCCTCGTGCACCAGCACCTCGCCCGCGGGAACGGCGAGTTCATGCGTCCGCACCAGCTTCGCGAGCGGCGGGCGCGTGCTGGTCCGCTCGCGCACCGCTATGTCCTGTCCGAACGCGGACAGGCAGCCCGCCACCAGCCCGGAGATCCCGGCCGCGCCGCCCGGTTCGGGGCCCGGCCCGTAGACGTCGACCGGCGCCACGACACCCGCGTTGGCCGGTCCCCAGCCGAGCAGGAACAGCGAGAACAGGTCGACGACGTGGTCGGAGTGCAGGTGCGTGACGAACACGGCGGCCAGATCGCGCAGCGCCAGCCCGGACTGCGCGTACTTGCGGACGGTGCCGTAACCGGCGTCCACGAGGTACACGCGGTCGCCCACCACCACGGCGCTCGCGCAGCCCTGCCGGCCGGCGACCGGGTAAGGTCCGGCAGCCGTGCCCAGCAGGATCACCCGTAGCGGCGCCGGGCCGAGATCGCCACGCAGGGTGACGGCGTCGGGCGGAACCGTCACGGCGAGACCTCCTCGAGCGTGCGGCCCGAGGTCTCCTCGGCGAACACGGCGGCGACGATCGTGCCGACCAGGGTGAGCGCGCCGATCAGCAGGAACACCGCGTCGAGGTGCGCGCCGCCGGCGTAGACGAGGCCGACCAGGATCGGCCCGGTGATCAGGCCGAGCCGGTTGAGCACGCCGCCCATGCTGCAGCCGAGCGCGCGGCTGCGGGTCGGGTACAGCTCCGGCGTGTAGAGGTAGAGGCTGATGTTGACGGCGAAGTTGAACAGCGCGGCCAGCGACGACAGCACGATGAGCTTCAGCGGGCTGTCCGCGCCGATCACGCCCAGCACGACCAGCATCGCGGTGGTGCCGCCGAGCCCGGCGGCCAGCACGACCCGGCGGCCCAGCCGGTCGACGACGAGCGCCGCGATGACGCAGCCGATGAGACCGGCGGCCGAGGTCGCGGTGCTGTACCACAGCGCCTGGCCGATCGACACGTGGAACACGCCCCGGTAGATGGTGGGCAGCCACGAGGTGATGCCGTAGTTGGCCAGGTAGCCGACGAACCACAACGTCCACAGCACGAGGGTGCGGCGCCGGTAGCGGCCGGTGAACAGCTCCCGCAGCCCGCCGCGGCGGACCGGTTCGGCGACCGCGGTGGTCGCGGGCGCGGGCGCGGGCAGTGGTTCGCCCGTCGCGGCGGACACCCGTCGTTCGATGTCGGCCATCGTGGCGAGGGCCTGCTCGTGCCGTCCGCGGGCGGCGAGCCAGCGGGGTGACTCGGGCACCCGGCGCTGGAGCACGACCGCGACGAGGCCCGGAACGGCCGCGCACACGTACAGCGTCGGCCAGCCCCAGTGCGGGATCACCCAGGCCGCCACGAGCGCACCGACGGTGAGCCCGGCCGGGAACACCACCTCGTAGAGCAGGACGAACCGGCCGCGCCGGCCGGCCCGGCTGATCTCGCTGATGTAGGCGGCCGCGGTGGGCACCTCGCCACCGATCGCCAGGCCCTGGACGAAGCGCAGGACGAGGAACGGCAGCAGCGACGTGCACAGCGCCATGCCGAGGCTGCACAGCGCGGTCAGGGCGACGCACACCGAGATGACCCGGACCCGGCCGACCCGGTCGGCCACCCAGCCGGACGCGAACGCGCCGATGAGCATGCCGACCGAACCGATCGTCAGGGTCGCCGTCCCGGCACTCGTGGACATGTGCCACTCCCGGCTGATGACCGGCAGGGTGTAGGCGATGAGAAGCTGGTCGAAGGCCTCGAAGAACGTCACGATGCCGACGATCAGCCGGACGCCGATCTGCCATCTGGACATCGGCAGGCGCTCCAGCCGCGCCGCGATGTCACGCTGCGCGGTGCCGGGTGTGGCGGCGGTACTCATGTGGCCCTCCTTTGGACCTACGGCTACGCCGGAGCGTAGTCACAACTACGCCGTTCGGGTGACAAGCGGGGTTGGTTCGGGCAGCCGTCGCCGGGCTGCCAGGAGGCCGGCGTCATCGCACGGCCCCGGATCGGTCAGTCGCGGGTGAGGCCGTGCATCGGCGAGGTCGGCGGGTAGGTGGGCAGCTGCGGCTTCTGCGCGCCGATGATCACCGCGAACAACGCGTCGGTCGCCCCGATGTTGCGCAGGCTGCGCGGCACCCCGGCGGGCACCCGGATCAGATCGCGGTAGCCCAGCACCCGGCTGGCGGTCCTGGTGCCGTCCTCCACGTCGTGCACCGTCACCTCCAGCTCACCCTCCAGGACGAAGAACACCTCCTCCACGTCGTGGTGCGTGTGCTCCGGCCCCACCGCCCCCACCGGCAACCGCATGTTGGAGAACGTGAAGTGCTCCGAGGGCAGGATCCGGTTGTCCGTCTCGTGGTTGCCGGTGGCACCCGACCCGATGTAGCGCACCTGCGCCCGGCGGAACTCCTCCCCCGCCTTGGCCTGAAAACCCAGCGTCTCCCAGTCCTCGAACCGCGACTCGCGGGTCGCGATGCAGGAGTCGATCAGTTCCTCGAGGTGCTGATGCCCGGCTTCGGTCGTGGTCATCGCTGACACTCCTTTCAATGTCTTAGCTCTAAGAGAGCCAGCGATAAGGGTTGTAGCATCGCGGCTGTGACCCACACAACCCCTTGACATCCAGATTTTTCCGATACCGCAGCGGATCAAGGCCGATCGGTCACAGGGTCCCGGCACGTCCCAGCGCTTGCCGAGAGCAGAATCTTAGAAGTAAGCTAATGGGCGCCGACGGGTTGCCGTCACGAACCCCCGGGGAGGACGGCGTGGACCGAAGCCGGACACCCGCGAGCCCGGTCCCAACCGTGCAACGTCCCCGGGGAGCGGCCGGAGTGGTGCCGCAGCACGTGCAGCCCGGATCCGGCGGCCGAGCCGCTTCTGCCGAGGTAGCGGCGACCAACAGCACGGCACCGCGTCGAACACGGCACCGCGTCGAGCGCTTCCCGCCCATGACGCCGGGCACCGCGCTCGGCGCAGCCGGTCGTCCGTCTTGCCGCCTTCACGACGTCCGCCCGGCGGGACACGTCGAGGCGAACTACCCTTCCGCCTGGAGCTCGGACACCTCGAGGGAGTGCTCCAGCTTGCTCAGCAGCTTCGCCAGCTGCGCGCGTTCGTTCTGGGTGAGTTCCGCCAGCATCCGGCGCTCGTTGGCGAAATGCGCCTCGACCACCTTGTCGGTCAGCGCCAGGCCTTCCGGTGTCAGTCCGATGTAGACGACGCGCCGGTCCTCGAGGTCCCGTTCACGCCGGACGAGCCCCGCAGCCTCCAGCCGGTCGACCCGCTGGGTGATGCCACCGGTGGTCAGCAACGTGGTGTCCGCCAGATCCCCGGCGGTGCGGCGGTAGGGCTCCCCCGCCCGGCGCAGGGCGGTGAGGATGCCGAAGGCCGAGATCGAGACGTCGAAGCGACCCAGGACCCGCGTCAGCTGGTGCTGGTACCGGTCGAAGGCACGGTGCAACCGCCCGAACACCGCCAGTGGCGAGGCATCGACCCCGGGTATCTCGCGGCGCCACTGCTCCAGCATCAGATCCACGGCGTCCGGATGGGACACCTGTCGCCTGGCCATCGACTCACCCCCGGTGATTATTTCTCGCGTAAGTATATCAGCGCTAAACCAATCCACAGATGGGCGAGGCCGGGACACACCGGGCCCCGCCGAGGGCTACGGCGGGCCGGCGCGCAGTCCCGGGAGGGAGCGGTCCGCGCATCCCCGGGCCACCAGTCACGGCCGGCAGCAGCGGCCGAGGATCGTGACCCCGGACGCGGTCCTCAGCCGAGCCGGTCGGTCGCCGCGATGACCCTGGCCAGTGCGGCGTGCAGCTGCTGCAGCTCGGCGACCTCCATGCCGAGGGTCTCCACAACGCGGTAGGGGATCTTCTCGGCCTCGGCGCGCAGCGCGCGGCCGGCGTCGGTCAGATCGACCGTCAGCGCCCGCTCGTCGGAGCGGTTGCGCTCCCGGGTCAGGTATCCCAGCGCCTGCAGCCGCTTCAGCAGCGGCGACAGCGTGGCGGGCTCCGCGCGCAGTGTCCCGGCGAGGTCCTTCACCGACCGGGGCGCGCGGTCCCACAACGCGAGCAGCACCAGGTACTGCGGGTGCGTGAGCCCGTACGGCTTGAGCAGTGGCCGGTAGATGCCGATGACGCTGCGGGAGGCGACCGACAAGGCGAAGCAGACCTGCCGGTCCAGTGCCAGCGGGTCCTCGCCCAGGTCGATTTCGGTCATGTGGCTCAGCCTACCTCGCGCGCTGATAGTTAATGCACTAACGATTAAGGTACTGTGCACCACGTGACCGAGCGCCGACGCCCCCACCCGTTCCTGTGGCTCTGGTACGCCATCGGCGGCCGCCTGCCCGACGAGCACCGCACCTGGGTCCTGCACGACGTGACCACCCGGAGCTGGCTGTGGCGCCACGCGGCGCGAGCGTCGGTGCTGCTGCTGCCGCTGATGCTGGTCTGGTTGCTGCTCCCCGGCCCGCTCACCCTGCGGCTGAGCCTGGTGCTGATGGCGGGCCTGGTCGGCTTCTTCTACTCCCTGGTCTACGCCGAGGAGAGCGGCGAGAACCGGCTGCGCAAGCACGGCTACCCCTACGGCACCGGGCGGCAGGTGCGCACCCAGGCCCGGGACGAGGCGGAGCGCGAGGTCAAGGAGCGCTACCTCGCGCGCTACCGCCGTCCCGAGTGACCGGCCGCGGAACCGGGACGAACGGCCCGGGGAGCTAGCGTTCGATGGCCTGGTGGGCGCGCCGCAGCTGGAAGGCGAACCACAGCTCGCCGATCCCGCGCACCAGCAGCGCGATGCCGAGCCAGATCGCGAGGGTGAGGATCGTCAGGCCCGGCCAGACCAGCGCCACCACGCCGATCAGCAAGGTGACCACGCCCAGAGCGAGCCACAACCCCCACAACGGCAGGCGCCGCCGCCAGGTCAGCGCCGCGGCGATCTGGCCGATCCCGCCGACGACGAACCCGGCGCCCACGAGCACCGCCAGCGCCAGCAGCGTGATACCCGGCCAGGCGAGCGCGATGACGCCGACGACGATCCACAGGACGCCCAGCAGGTAGAACGGCCAGCGGGTGCGGTGCCGGCCGGCGGTGATGATCTCGTCGGCGCCCTCGGCGAACAACGCGATCGCGACGAGGATGGCGAGCGTGCCCACCGCGGCGGCCAGGTTGGCCAGCAGGAGGACCCCGAGGACCGCGGTGGCGACCCCGAGCAGCGCGACCGCCCACCACCGGCCGGTGACCCGCCGGAGTTCACCGGCCATCCCGTCGCCGTAGGTCATCCGGAACGCGCCGTGAGATTGGTGGACGGCCATGCCGGTTCCCCCTTCCGCACTCCTCGCGCACCACGCTAGGGCCGCGGCGGCCACCCCGCTACCCAGGACACCACCGGAGAGCGGCGGTGCAGGCGCCCGGTGATCGGCTCGGCCCCGGTCACCGGCGCCGCCCGTTCGCCGGGTGGACCGTGCTCGCCGCGCGCGGTCCGGTTCGGACAGCCGCTGCCGCTGGGCGTCCGCGTGCGCCGGGCCCGCACCCACCGGTGACCGTCCGCACCGGCGCTCCACCCTCCAGGCCGGCGGGATCACCAGGCCCGGTGCCCGCGGCTGCCCGGCGATCACCCGTCGGGGCAGGAGAACCGGCCCGAAGGGGGGAGGTTGATCCCTCCGGGCCCCGGGTAGATCTTTCGCCGTGACCACGGCAGGCACGATCACCGACACCCTCCCGTCCCCCGGCCCGTACCGGCTCCACCGGCGCCGCACGACCACGACCGCGTTGAGCTGTCTGGGAATTCTGCTCGCGTCGGCGTTGCTGCCCGGGCCCATGACGCACACCGCGCACGCCGCGACCGCCCCGCGCGCGCTGCTGGAGCAGAACTTCCCGGACCCCGACGTGCTCCGGACCGGCTCGGCCTACCACGCCTTCGCCACCTCCGGGTCCGCCGGCCGGGTGCCGGTCGCGGTGGCCGAGGACCCCGACGGGCCGTGGCGGGTGACCGGGGACGCCCTCGCCGCCGATCCGTCCTGGGTGGACCCGGCGGGCGGCTACTGGGCGCCGGACGTGACCAGGCGGGCGGACGGCTCCTTCCTCATGTACTACTCGGCGGTGTCCACACGCGACGGGCACCGCTGCATCGGCACGGCGGTCGCCGGCTCCGTCACCGGCCCCTACCAGCCCACCGGCGACGGACCGTTGATCTGCGATCCCGGCGACGGCGGCGACATCGACCCGCAGACCTTCCAGGGCCGCGACGGCACCCGCTACCTGCTCTACAAGGGTGAACACCCGGGCGGCGGCCCCTCGGCGATCTTCGTGCAGAAGATGACCCAGGACGGCGGCGCGACCACCGGGCCGCGCACCGAGATCCTGCGCGCCGACCGGCCGGAGGAGAACGGTGTCGTGGAGGCGCCGGTGATCGTGCAACGCGGCGGCCGGTTCGTGCTGTTCTACTCCGCCGACGACTTCCGCAACGCCACCTACCACACCCGCTACGCCACGGCGAACTCGCTGACCGGCCCCTACACCAAAGCCGATCAGCCGCTGCTGACCACCGACTCCATCGGTCACGCGGCCGAGGGCCCCGGTGGCGCGGACGTGGTCGACGGGCGGATCTACTTCCACGGCTGGCTGAACGGGCAGCGCTCCGAACGCGGGCTGTTCGACCTGGACCTGGAGTTCGTGCGCGGCGTACCGCAGGTGTCCTAACCGGACTCGGCGGCGAAGCGGCGTTCCAGGTCGTGCACCTCGGGCAGTCCGATCAGGTCGGTGAACTCGCCGAACGACGGCAGCCGCGGCAGCGCGGCGGCGGGCGTGCCGTCCGCGCGCACGGTCTCCAGCAGGGCGCGCACCGCCGCGGTCGCCGCGAGCAGCGCCCCGATCGGGTACAGCACCAGCGAAAAGCCCAGTTCGCCGATCCGCTCCAGCGACAGCGGGGGCGTGCGCCCGCCCTCGGCCCAGTTGAACACGAGCGGGGCCACCCCGGACAGCTCGCGGGCGACCGTGGCGAGGTCCTCCTCGCTGGTCGGCGCCTCCACGAACAGCAGGTCCGCACCGGCGTCGGCGTAGGCGCGGGCGCGGTCGACGGCGTCGGCGAGCCCGTGCACCGCGGCGGCGTCGGTGCGCGCGATGATCACGAAGTCCGGGTCCCGCCGGGCGGCGACCGCGGCGCGCACCTTGCCGGCCATCTCCTCGCGGGGGATGACCGCCTTGCCGCTGAGGTGCCCGCACTTCTTCGGGCTGACCTGGTCCTCCAGGTGGACGCCGGCCACCCCGGCCTGCTCGTAGGCCCGCACGGTCCGGACCACGTTGAGCGCGTTGCCGTAGCCGGTGTCGGCGTCGGCGATCACCGGCACGTCCACGGCGGCGGCCAGGCGCCGCGCCTGGTCCACCATCTCGGTGCCGGTCAGCAGGCCGACGTCGGGTCGCCCGATCAGGGACGCGGTGGCACCGAACCCGGTCAGGTAGACCACGTCGAAGCCGGCCTGTTCGATCAGCCGGGCGGAGAGCGCGTCGTAGGCACCGGGCGCCACCAGCGGTCCCGGGGCCGCGAGCAGCTCGCGCAACCGCTTCCGGGGTGGTGGCCCCGAGCCCAGCAGATCTCCCACCGCGTCCTCCCGCTGTCCGGTCCCGTCGAGGTCCGTCACCTACGCTAGTCCCCGGGGACGGCAGCGCACCGGGTGGACAACGTCGCAACGTTCGTGCAACGTTCTAGCTGTCCGAGCGGGGTGAGTGAGGGGTGGCGGGATGCGGACCGTGACAGGCCCGGCGGATCGGATCGTCGTGGTCGGCGCGGGGTTGTCCGGGCTGGCGGCGGCGCTGCACCTGGCCGGGCGGGGACGGCAGGTGACCGTGGTCGAGCGCGAGCCGGTGCCCGGTGGGCGGACCGGGCGGCTGGACCTCGGCGGCTACCGGATCGACACCGGACCCACGGTGCTGACGATGCCGGGCATCGTCGAGGAGACCCTGGCCGCGGTCGGGGACAGCCTGGCCGGCCGCCTCGACCTCGTCCCGGTCACGCCCGCCTACCGGGCTCGCTTCGCCGACGGCAGCAGCCTCGACGTGCACAGCGACGCCGAGGCGATGACCGAGGCCGTCCGGGCGTTCGCCGGCCCGTCCGAAGCCGCCGGCTACCGGCGCCTGCGCGACTGGCTCACGCGGCTCTACCGCACCGAGTTCGACCGGTTCATCGCTGCGAACTTCGACTCGCCGCTGGCACTGGTGACCCCGCACCTGGCGCGGCTGGTCGCGATGGGCGCCTTCGGGCCGCTGGACCGCAAGATCGGGCAGTTCGTGCGCGACGAGCGGTTGCGCCGGGTGTTCTCCTTCCAGTCGCTCTACGCCGGACAGTCGCCGCAGCACGCCCTCGCCGTGTACGCGGTGATCGCCTACATGGACACCGTGGCCGGCGTGTTCTTCCCGCGCGGTGGCATGCGCGCGCTGCCCGACGCCCTCGCCGCGGCCGCCGCGGATGCCGGCGTGGAATTCCGCTACGGCACCGAGGTCACCGGACTGGACCGGTCCGGCTCCCGGGTCAAGGCCGTGCACACGACCGACGGCAGCCTGCCGGCCGACGCCGTCGTGCTCACCACCGAACTGCCGGCCGCCTACCGCCTGCTCGGCCGCACGCCGCGGCGGCCGGTGCCGCTGCGGGCCGCGCCGTCGGCCGTCGTCGTGCACGTCGGCACCCGGCGGCGCTGCGACACCGCGCACCACACCATCCTGTTCGGCGCGGCGTGGCGGCGGACGTTCCACGAGCTGATCTCCCAGGGACGGCTGATGAGCGACCCCTCGCTGCTGGTCACGCGGCCCACGGCCACCGACCCGGCGCTCGCCCCGGACGGGCGCGAGCTGCTCTACGTGCTGGCGCCCGCGCCGAACCTGGCCCGCGGCGCGGTGGACTGGGACCGCGTCGGGGACGCCTACGCCGACGAGGTCCTCGGGCACGCGGCGGAGCGGCTGCTGCCCGGTCTGGACGGGACGATCGAAGCCCGGCACGTGGTCACGCCGGCCGGCTGGGCACGGCAGGGCATGCTCGCCGGCACGCCGTTCGCGCTGGCCCACACCGTGGCCCAGACCGGCCCGTTCCGCCCGCGCAACCTGGTGCGGGGCACCGGCAACGTGGTCCTCGCCGGCGGCAGCACCGCCCCCGGGGTCGGCGTGCCGACGGCGCTGATCTCCGGGCGGCTGGCCGCCGACCGGATCACCGGGGTGACGCTCCCCGCGGCCCGGCCGGTCGTGGTGACGGCCCGATGAGCGGCGCGCTGGACGCCGCCGGCATCACCGAACCGCGGCTGCGCGAGTCCTATCTCCGCTGCCGCCGCCTCAACGCCCAGCACGGCCGCACCTACTACCTGGCCACCCGGCTGCTGACCAAACCGCAGCGCCCGGCGGTGCACGCGCTCTACGGGTTCGCCCGGTTCGCCGACGACATCGTCGATTCCGCGCCACCGGGCAGTGATCCCGTGCACCGGCTGGAAGCGCTTTCCGCCGCGCTGCTCACCGGTCTGGACACCGGCCACAGCGACGACCCGATCCTCGCCGCGGTGGTGGACACCGCGTCCCGCTACGGGATCCGGCGCGACCTGTTCACCGCATTCCTCGACTCGATGCGGATGGACCTCACCATCACCGGCTACCCGGACCGGGCGGCGCTGGATCGCTACGTGCACGGCTCGGCCGAGGTGATCGGCCTGCAGATGCTGCCGGTGCTGGGCACCGCGGGCGAGCCGGACGAGGCCGCCCCGTACGCAGCGGCGCTGGGCAAGGCGTTCCAGCTGACGAACTTCCTGCGCGACGTCGCCGAGGACCTCGACCGGGGCCGCGTGTACCTGCCCGAGGACGAGCTGGCCGCGTTCGGCGTCGACCGCGAGCTGCTGACCTGGTGCCGCCACACCGGTCGCACCGATCCGAAGGTCCGCGCGGCGCTCGCCGCCCAGCACGCCACCACCCGGGCGATCTACACCTACGCCCGCGCGGGCATCGACCGGCTGCACCCGGTGTCCCGGCCGTGCATCACGACCGCCCTGGTGCTGTACTCGGAGATCCTGGACCGGATCGAGGCGGCCGGGTTCGCGGTCTTCGCGCACCGCGCGCGGGTCGGCCACGGCCGCCGCGCGCGGCTGGCGGTCTCCGGGCTGGTCCGGGCGATGTGGGCCAGACGGGGACGGCGGGCGGCCGGGCTGACCGCGGCGGCGACGGAGAGGTGGGCGTGAGGTGGACCGCTACCAGTACCTGCTCGTCCTGGCGGGGTGCGTGCTGATCACCCTGCCGCTGGAGTTCCTGGGCGCGCGGGTGTACCGGCGGCCGGTGGCGCTGGCGCGCGCGGTGCTCCCGGTCGCGCTGGTGTTCGTGGTGTGGGACGCGATCGCGATCGCCTGGCGGGTGTGGTGGTACAACCCCGACTACGTCACCGGGGTGCGGCTGCCGTTCGCGATCCCGCTGGAGGAAGTGCTGTTCTTCCTGGTCATCCCCGTGTGCGGGGTGCTGACCTACGGGTGCGTACAGGCGATGCTCGCCCGGCTGCGCGCGCCGCGGAAGGTCCGCCGGTGACCGGGCTGGGGTACACCGTGCCCGCCGTGCTGGCGGTGATCGCGGTGTGCGTGTGGGAGCTGGCGTACCTGCGCACCGGGCTGTTCCGCAAACCGGCCTACTGGATCGCGATGGTGATCGTGATCGGCTTCCAGATCCCGGTGGACGGCTGGCTGACCAAGCTGAGCGCGCCGATCGTGCAGTACGCGCCGGAGCACACCAGCGGCCTGCGATTCCCGTGGGACATCCCGGTGGAGGACTTCCTGTTCGGGTTCGCGCTGGTCACCGCGGTGCTGCTGCTGTGGGAGCGGCGCACCGGCAGGCAGGAGGACTCGTGACCCTGGACCGCACCGGCCTGGCCCGGCACGAGGTGCCCGCCGCGTTCGACACCGGCGCGGCCGCCTACGACCGGCTGGTCGGCGCCAACCCCGGCTACCACCGGCACCTGCGGCTGTCCGCGCGCCGGATGCAGCTGCCCCACGGCGGCCGGGGCCTGCGCCTGCTCGACGCCGGGTGCGGCACCGGTGCGTCCACCGCCGCGCTGCTGGCGGCCGCGCCGCACGCCGAGATCGTCGCCGTCGACGCGTCCGCCGGGATGCTCGCCCAGGCCCGGCGCAAGTCCTGGCCGCCCACCGTCCACTTCGTCCACAGCCCGGTCGAGGGCCTGGCCGCCGCGGGCGTCACCGGGCCGTTCGACGGCGTGTTCGCCGCGTACCTGATCCGCAACCTCGCCGACCCGGGCGGCCAGCTGCGTGCGCTGCGGGCGCTGCTCAAACCCGGCGGCACCTTCGCCGCGCACGAGTACGCGGTGCGCGACTCCCGCGTCGCGACGCTGGTCTGGCACGCGGTGTGCTGGAGCGTCATCATTCCGGCCGGGCGGCTGGCCACCGGGGACGCGACCCTCTACCGGCACCTGTGGCGCAGCGCGCTCACCTTCGACGGCGCCGCCGGGTTCCGGCGGCGGCTGGCCGACGCCGGGTTCACCGCCGTGCACAGCGAGACGATGACCGGGTGGCAGCGCGGTGTCGTGCACACGTTCCTGGCCACCAATCCCGGGGAGGAGACCGCGTGAGGGACCGTCGCGCCGTCCGGCACCGCGCGCCCACCGGTGCCGCGGACGCCGGCACCCGGCCGCACCGGCCGTCGGTGGTGGTGGCCGGCGGCGGGATCGCGGGCCTGACCGCCGCCACCGCGCTGGCCGAACGCGGGGTCACGGTCACCGTGCTCGAGCGCGAGAACGAGCTCGGCGGCCGGGTCGCCGCCTGGCGCGAGCAGCTGCCCGACGGCAGCACGGTGTCCATGAGCCGCGGCTTCCACGCCTTCTTCCGCCAGTACTACAACCTGCGCGCCCTGCTGCGCCGCGCCGACCCGGGCCTGGCGCGGCTGACCCCGGTGCCGGACTACCCGCTGGTCGACGGCGCGGGCCGGCGCGACACCTTCCGCGGCCTGCCGCGCACGCCGCCGTGGAACGCGCTCGCGTTCGCGCTGCGCAGCCCCACGTTCCGGCCGGCCGACCTGCTGCGGCTCAACGCGCGGGCGGCCGCACCGCTGGCCGCGGTGTCGGTGCCGGAGACCTACGAGCGGCTCGACGGGATCGACGCGCAGACGTTCCTGGAACGCATCAACTTCCCGCCCGCTGCCCGGCACCTGGCGTTCGAGGTGTTCTCCCGCAGCTTCTTCGCACCGCCGTCGCGCATGTCCGCGGCCGAGCTGGCGACCATGTTCCACCTGTACTTCCTCGGCTCGTCCGAAGGGCTCGTGTTCGACGTGCCGGACGCCGCGTACGACACCGCGCTGTGGGAGCCGCTGCGGGTGTACCTGCTGCGGCTGGGCGTGCGGTTCCACCACCGCACCCAGGTCCGCACCGTGGCGCGGGACGGCGCGCGATGGCTGGTCGACGGGGTGCCCGCCGACGGGGTCGTGCTCGCCACCGACGTGGCCGGGCTGCGCTCGATCGTGTCGTCGTCGCCGGACCTCGCCGACGACGACTGGCGGGCCCGCGTGCTCGGGCTGCGCACCGCCCCGCCGTTCCTGGTGCACCGGCTGTGGCTGGACCGTCCCGTCGCGCCGGACCGGCCCGCGTTCCTGGCCACCGGCGGGCTCGACCCGCTGGACAACATCAGCGTCCTGGACCGCTACGAGCGGGAGGCCGCCACCTGGGCCCGCGATCGTGGCGGCTCCGTCGTGGAGCTGCACGCCTACGCCTGCAGTAGCGACACCGACGGGACCGTCCCGGCGCTGCGCACACGGCTGCTGCAGCGCCTGCACCAGCTCTACCCGGAGACCGCGCACGCCGGGATCGCCGGTGAGCTGGTGCAGTGGCGGCAGGACTGCCCGTTGTTCGGGGTGGGCGACTTCGCGCGGCGGCCCCGGGTGCGCACGCCGTTCGACGGGCTGGTGCTGGCCGGGGACGGGATCCGCATCGACCTTCCGGTCGCGCTGATGGAACGGGCGGCCACGACCGGCTGGCACGCCGCGAACTGCCTGCTCGCGCGGTGGGGGCTGGCCGGCCACGAACTGACCACCGTGCCGGTCCGCGGGCGGTTCGCGCCGCTGCGGGCCCTGGCCTCGCTAGGAGGGTGAGATGGCGCCGCGCTGGCCCCGGGACTGGCCGTTGCAACCGATCCCGCGCCTGCCGTGGGCCCGGCAGGAACCGACCTACCGGGACGCCCGGCCGTCGCTGATCGAGGCCGCGCTGAAGCGGGCCGAGGCGCGGCCGTCGGGCAACTGGTACGTGTTCGCGGGCGCGCGGGACGTGCGCGCGGACCGCCCGTACGGGTTCTCCGTCGCCGGGACCGAACTGGTCGCGTGGCGGGACAGCGCGGGGAAACTGCTGGTCGCGCCGGGTGCCTGCCCGCATCTGGGCGCACCGTTGGCGCTGGGCCGGGTCGACGACGGCGGGTTGCGGTGCCGGTGGCACGGGCTGCGGGTGGACGAGCGGTCGTGCCTGCCCGCGTTCGACGACGGGGTGCTGGCGTGGGTGCGGCTGGACCGGGCGGGCGGTGAGGAACCGCTGGCGGCGCCGGTCGTGGTCGAGCGGCCCGCGGCCGGGGTGGACTCGGTGGCGCAGCTGGTCGGGGTGTGCGAACCGCGGGATGTGATCGCGAACCGGCTCGACCCGTGGCACGGTTCCTGGTTCCACCCGTACTCGTTCACCCGGCTGTCGGTGCTGTCCGCGCCGGCCGAGGGCGAGGTGGCCGAGGCGGACGACCGGTTCGCGGTGTCGGTGACCTTCCGGGTCACCCCGGCGCTGGGTGTGCCGGTGACCGCGGAGTTCACCTGCCCGGAGCCGCGGACGATCGTCATGCGCATCACCGGTGGCGAGGGTGCCGGCAGCGTGGTCGAGACGCACGCGACGCCGCTGGGCCCGGGCGCCGACGGGCGCCCGCGCACCGCGGTGATCGAGGCCGTGGTGGCGGCGTCGGACCGCCCCGGCTTCCGGCTCGCGCGGGCGGCCGCTCCCCTGCTGCGCCCGGTGATGCGCCACGCGGCGGCCCGGTTGTGGCGGGACGACCTCGCCTACGCCGAGCGCCGCTATCAGTTGCGCGCGCGGGACTGGGCCACCCGGTCCGACGCCGGCCACACGTAGGGCAGATCGTCCGGCACCCCGGGGAAGAACCGCCGGTAGTGGTCCTGGTCCTTGTGCAGCAGGGCCGACTGGTGGCTGCGGTGGAAGCCCGGATCACCGAGCCACGGCGGCATCTCCCCCGCCTCGTGCAGTGCCTGCTCGTCACGCGGCTGCGCCACGCCGGTCGCGCGCAGCAGGTCACCGGTCAGCTTCACCGCGCACGTGTCGGCGTGCCCGGCCGCGCACCAGACCCGGCACACCTCCAGGCCGTACCGCGTCAGCGCCTCCTCGTACCCGGTCCACATCTTCGCGGCCGGGTGGTGCCGCCACCCGTAGCCCGGCACCGTCAGCGCCCGCAGCACCTGCAAGGTCTCCACGCGCTGCTTGCCCAGGCGCCGGCTGTCCAGGACGCGCGCGGTGTCCGCGAACCCCGGGTAGGGCAGGAAGGTCTGCATTCACCCCACCCATTCGTCCGGCGTCGCCTCGTGACCGTCCACCCCCCGTGACCGCCGCTCACGTTTCAGTTCCGCCTCGAACAGGTGCCGCCACCCGCCGGTCAGCTCGCGCGCCCGCTGCTCGAGCGCGCGGAACGGCTGGTAGTAGGTGTCGTCGAAGTCCTCGACCACCTGGAACGTCCAGCGGCCCGGCAGCACGTTGCGGCCCACCAGCTCCCGCGCGACACGGTCGGCGAACTCGCCGTGACCGGCCACGCGCAACAGCTCCACGGCCTCGCCGACGGCGAAGTCGGCGGTGCCGGTCATGCGGTGGAACTGGTAGAGGTGCCCGCGGGCCACCTCGAGCGTCTCCAGCGCCTCGGTGAGCTTGCCGACCGCCTCCACGGTGGCCCGGTCGTAGCGGCCGGCCTCAGGGGCGTCGTCGTCGAGTCGGGTGTCTGTCATGGGTGCCGGATACCCACTACAAACCGTTTCACAACCGTTGCGACGTGAGCACCGGTTCACGCCGGGGCCGGGTGCGCGACACCGCGACCCCGGCCAGGCACAGCACGCCCCCGGCCAGGGACAACCAGGCCGGCACCTCACCGAGTACCGTCCACGACATCAGCACCACGACCGCCGGGACGGCGTAGGTGGTCGAGCCCATCTTCCCCGCGGTGGTGCGGGCCAGCGCGTAGGCCCAGGTGGTGAACGCCAGGGCGGTCGGGAACACGCCGAGGTAGACCACGGCGAGCACCGCCCCGGCCGGTGCCGCGGCGAGTTCGCCGGCCAGCTGACCGGCGAACGGCAGGCACGCGAGGGTGCCGGTGAGGCAGCCGAACGTGGTGACCTGCAGCGCCGAGGCGTGCCGCAGGGCGGGCTTCTGGCCGACGACCCCGCCGGCGTAGGTGATGGCGGCGACCACGCACAACACGACGCCGAGTACCGACGCGTGTCCGCGCCCGGACATCGACAGCCCCACGACCACCGCACCGGCGAACGACACGGCGAGCCCGGCCAGCAGCCGCTTCGGGAAGCCCTCCCGCAGCAGACGCCCGCCGAGCAGGGCGATGAGGATCGGCCCGATGTTGACCAGCATCGCGGCCGTGCCCGCATCCACCAGCTCCTCGCCCCAGTTCAGGACGACCATGTAGGCGCCGAACCAGAGGAGACCGGAGATCACGATGCCCGGCCACGCCGCGCGCCCCGGCAGCCCCGCCCGCCGGAGGCCCAGGAAAACGAGGAGGGTGACACTCCCCGCGGCGAGCCGCCCGAGCGCCAGTGCCCCCGGGGAGAAGTACTGACCGGCTGCCCGGATGGCAACGAAAGCCGACGCCCAGAGCACAACGGTGACCCCCGCCGCGGCCACCGCCCGGCGATCCCTGCTGACCTGCATACTCCTACGCTATTCGGGTGACGTTCCGGTGTCCGGCGAATTTCGGACACCTCTCACCCAGCGTGAGCACTCAGGCCCTATAGCGCACTGTTGATCACCCCCGGTGACCCACCCCCCGGTCACGGCGCTCCGCCGATGGGCTACTCTTGTGCGCACAAGAGAAGAGCAGGTCCGAGTGGCGGAATGGCAGACGCGCTAGCTTGAGGTGCTAGTGCCCGTAAAGGGCGTGGGGGTTCAAGTCCCCCCTCGGACACAGTTTCGTGGCAGATCTGCCACATCTGACGTATAAGTGCTTGAGTGCACTCCACCACCTGATTGCGGCATGTAGGCCGCGTCCGTGTGTCTCCCGGCGGTGGTCCTCGTGACCGGCGCCGTGATCAAGCCGGTCATCCCGGCTACTCCTTCCCCGCGCGATGGTCATGCCGCTGTCGGCATCGGGACCACCCGTCGAACGCTGCCGCTCCCAGCAATGGCGGCACCTCGCACGAGCGACGTCGTGTACGGGATGGCGGCGGTGGACTGCCGGGGCCGCGTAGCCGATCGAACGGTGCTGACGGCGCTGTCCTGGGCACCGGGCGACCGCTTGGACATCCGCGAATCTCACGGCCTCCTCCTCGTTCGCCGCGACGACCACGGTGTGTTCAGCGTGACGAAGCAGGGGCACCTTCGGCTGCCCGCCAACGTTCGGCACCGGTGTGGCCTGGTTCCCGGCGACCGCGTCCTCCTGGTCACCGACTCCCAGCGGGACCTGCTCATCGTCCACCCGCCCGCAGCGCTCGACGACCTCCTCGCCCATCGCCACACCGAGGTACGGGGCGGTGATCCCGCATGACGACACCGTCCTCCGCCGACCTGGACGCCGCGCGCCTGCTGCTGACACGAATGGGCCTCTCCCGCCGCAACGCCTGCGGCGGACGTAGCGCTGGCGAACATCTCATCGCCGCCCTGCGCTGCCTGTACCGGCACGCCGAAGACGACGGGCTCATCGACCCAGCCGACAATCCGGCCACGAAGGTCGCCAAACCACGCCGCCTGCCCTCCACCCGCCGCGCGGTCGCCCACACCCGGCTGGCCGAGATCAACCACGTCGCCGCCACCACCGGCAACGACCCCGCACTCGACAGCCTGATCCTGCGCCTGCACACCGAAACCGCCTGCCGACGCGGCGGCGCACTCGCGCTCCGCCCCCAAGACCTCGACCCAGACCAGTGCCTGATCTTCCTGCGTGAGAAGGGCGAAACGGTGCGCTGGCAACCGGTGTCACCAACCCTGATGACCCACCTCCAGCACCACGCCGACCAACGCCACGCCCCACGCGACGGCCAACTCCTCCGCTACACCGACGGCCGGCCGATCACCACCAGGCGTTACGACCACCTCTGGACAAGAATCGGCAAACACCTCCTCCGGGTCGCTACCCAGCAAATCTCCACCCACTGGCTCCGCCACACCACCCTCACCTGGGTCGGACGCAACTTCGGCTACGCCGTCGCCCGCGCCTACGCGGGACACACCGACCACAACAACGACGCCGGCACCACAACGACCTACGTCCGAGCCAGCATGGAAAAGAGCTTGCCGCCGCGCTCGCCGCTCCCACCGGTGAACCACACCCCCTCGCCTAGTTCACAGCTGCCGCAACCTCTTAGGCGTGAACTATGTACGCGATAGCGCGTTGACCTGCGAAAATGCGACTCCTGCAGGTAAACGCGGGTTCAGGTGAGTTGAGGCACGTTCCAGCCCGTTGTGTGCACAGCGCTGCTCCCAGCAGCCTGGTGTTTCGCGTGCGCACACCGCTCGCTCGACACGGCACATAGCCGTGCGAACGACGAGCAACGTCCAAATTGCGTCCTGGGTGATCTGGGCGGTGTTGCAAACCCGAGCGCGGCCAGCGCTCCGTCCTCGGCCACCTTGTCGACCGCGGCGACCGTGGTGCTGCAAATCTCGCTGGCCGCGGACGGCCAGCGCTGCCCGGGTCGTCGATCCGGTCGTGCGTCCTGGTGTCGTTGCGATCCTCGCCGACCGCCGACGGCCAGCGCTGCCTGTGGTCCTCGTTCGTCCGGGCCTGTCTGAAGAGGGTGTTGCGATCCTCGCTGGCCGCGGACGGCCAGCGCTGCCCTGCCTCACCAGGCACCCAGGCGGCAAGCCCGGCATGGACACGCATCAGACTCTCATCAAGGAAGACGACACGCCGACCACAGCATCGGAACCTCCCGGCGTGTCGCTTCACGCCACAGGTTCCCAACCCTGCACGCCAAGTACTTGGTTCACCGGCCGGCGGGACCTGGCCGTGGCCCGCCGAGCAGTACTGGCGGACGCGGGCCGGACTGAGGTGAGACTAGCTTGTCCGGTTTCTGACACATGTCACGGCCAGGTCGTGCGGATCATCGCTACCAGCGAAAACGTCACGAGACCAGCATTGTCGGCATGACGAACCGAACTGTGACCGACCCCGGCGCCCGCGAGAAGCTGCACATTGCCAGGACGCTGCTCGGCGGCTACGCGGCCGTGGCCGTGCTGACCCTGTTGGCGATCGTGGTGTTCAGCGGCAACCCTGACCTCGTCACCGGCGCGGTGTGGATCCGCGGCTCGATCCTCGCGGCCGCGTCGCTGGTGACCTTCGCGCTCGGGGTCTCCATGGCGAACGGCTCGCGCGGCAACTACCGGCGGGTGAAGATCATCGCGCTGGCCCAGGTGGTGGCGATCGTGGTGATCGAGTGCATCCCCGGTTCCTTCCCGGTCTGGTTCAAGATCGCGAACGGGGTGTGCGGGGCGCTGCTGGTCATCGTCGTCCTGCTGACCCTCTCCCGCAGCGTGCGCGCCACCTTCGCGGCCTAATACGGTTCTCGCTGTGGACGAACTGCGCGGCGTGGACGAGCGGCGCCGGCTGCTGCTCTCCCTCGGCATGCTCTGCTACCCGTTCCTGGCGGCCGCGGGCGTCAACCAGTACGCGCACGGCGCAGGTCTCGTGGTCGGCTACCTGCTGCTGGTGGCCATCTCCGGCTGTTACCTGGCGCTCATGATCGCCTCGATGCGGTCGGCGTGGCGGGTCTACTGGTGGCTGGTGGCGGTGATGACGGTGCTGGCCGTGCTGCTCGCGCCGCTGGCCCACGAGGGCGTGCTGATCCTCGCCGCGGTGATCGTGCCGTCGGCGGCGGCACGTGTCGGGGTCCGGACGGCGGTGGCCGTCGTGGCCCTGGGTGCCGCGACGTGCGTGGTGGTGCCGATGGTGGTGCCCGGCTGGAACACCGGCGGGAGCTGGTACTTCGCGGTGGCGGTGGTGTTCACCGCACTGCTGGTGCTCGCCTTCAGCCGCACCGCCACGGCCAACCAGCAGCTGCGCGAGGCGAGGGCCGAGGTGGCGCGCCTGGCGTCGGAGGCCGAGCGCAACCGGATCGCCCGCGACCTGCACGACCTGCTCGGCCACTCGCTCACCGCGATCACCGTGAAGAGCGCGCTGGCCAGAAGACTGGACCCGGACGCGGCACGAGCCGAGATGGAGTCGGTGGAGCAGCTGGCCCGGCAGGCGTTGTCCGACGTGCGGGCCGCGGTGTCCGGGTACCAGGACGTCACGCTCGCCGGCGAGCTGGCCAAAGGCCGGGAACTGCTGCGGGCGGCGGGCGTCGCGGCCGACCTGCCGACCGCCTGCGACGTGGTGCCACCGCGGCGGCAGGAGCTGTTCGGCTGGGTCGTCCGGGAAGGGGTGACGAACGTGGTGCGGCACGCGCGGGCCGGTCGCTGCACGGTGGAGCTCACCGCGTCCTCGGTGGAGGTGCGCGACGACGGGGTGGGCGGCCCTCCCGGTGAGGGGTCCGGTCTGGACGGTCTGCGGGCCAGGGTGACCGCGGCCGGTGGCGTGCTCACCGCCGGTCCGACGCAAACCGGCGGGTGGTCGTTGCGGGTGGAGGCGGCATGACGATCAGGCTGCTGCTGGCCGACGACCAGGAGCTGATCCGGCAGGCGCTCGGCGTGTTGCTCGACCTCGAACCGGACTTCGAGGTGGTGGCCTCGGTCGGCCGCGGCGACGAGGTCACGGCCGCGGCGCTGGAACACCGCCCGGACGTCGCGCTGCTGGACATCGACATGCCGGGGCTGGACGGCCTGGCGGCCGCCGCCGTGCTCACCGCGCAGGTGCCCGACTGTCGCGTGGTCATCCTGACCACCTTCGGCCGCACCGGCTACCTGCGCCGCGCCATGGAGGCGGGCGCCGTCGGGTTCGTCGTGAAGGACGCCCCGGCCGACGCGCTGGCCGACGCCATCCGGCGGGTGATGGCGGGCGAGCGCGTGGTCGACCCGGCACTGGCCGCGGCCACGCTGGCGGCGGGCGAGTCACCGTTGACCGCGCGCGAACGCGACGTGCTCATCGCCGTCCGCTCCAGCGCCAGCGTGGCCGAGATCGCGGCGCGGTTGTACCTGGCCGAGGGCACGGTGCGGAACTACCTGTCCGGAGCGACCACGAAAACCGGTACCCGCAACCGGATGGAGGCGTTGCGGGTGGCCGACGAACGCGGATGGCTCTAGCGCGATCCGGTGCGGCGCAACGACCCTCGGGCGATCCCGCGGCCGTCCGGCACGAACGTCCAGCCGGGTCGTGCGAACTTGCCGGCACTGTCGGAATCAGCGCCTCCTCCGCTTCGAACACACCACCGCCCTGCGCAACGCCAGCCTGGTCACCAGTCACCGCCTCGGCCAGGCCGTCCATCACCACCTCACCACCCGGGATTTTCGTGCTGATGCAGCACTGAGCTCGGCCCGGCAGCGGTTTGGCGGACAAGAAGTCGCGTAACAACTCACCCTGGGCCCGTCCCCACTCGTTGATCGTTCACGGCAGTCGGCGGACGCCTACATCACCAAGCCGACTTTTATCTGTTCTTCTCCGACGCGGTCAGCAACGTCCTGGACGCGTTTCTTGGGCACCCGAACTGGCGAGTCCGCGCAGCGCTCGCCGAGGCCCTCGGCGACAGCCACACGCCCATTGATAAGGCCGGCCTCGCGGTTATGGAGGTGGCTGGTCCAGGACGCCGACTACAAAGTCCGTGCCGCCGTCGCGCCCGCTGTCACCCGCGCCGCGGGGCCGATCGCCGAACGCCACCTCACCACGTTGTTGCGAGATGACAATTGGCACGTCCGCGAACGGGCTTTGCGCGGTCTTGACCGGCTCGGACCCGAGCACCCCAAGGCCGACCTCGTACGCTCCGCGCTGGACACCATGAGCACCGACCCGAGTTGGAGCCGCTGTCCCCGGCACGTTCGGCCCAGCTGGCAGCGACTGCAGATCCTCCACCTCGCCGAATTCGGCCACGGCCCTCGGACACTTGACCACGACCGTGCGCTTCTCACGATGCTCAGGGAGACGCGCACCGGCCATCTCGCTCTGCCCACCGAGCTGCGGAAGACGGTCGTCGCCCGGGCACTGCGGAGCAACAACTGGCTGGTGCGGCAGGAAGCCGCCCGTCTCGGTGCCGACGAAGGCACCGCGTCGCCGGAAAACCCCCGGCTCAGCGGCGAACGCTTCCGTCGAGCTCGCGATCACCGGACTGTCCAGATCGGCCTCGACATGCGTGACATCGATGATGCGATCGCTGTGGCCCGCGCCGCCGACGCGTCGAAGCGCTGTCGTTCTGCTGTCTTGCCGGTGTCGACGAAGATGAACGGCTCGTTCTCGATGTACAGCGAGAAGGTGTCGAGAGGACATCTCCGCTTGCTAACTAGCGAGCCCTGACCACGCGTCACCGACAAACAGCGAGAGAGCAGCCCGGGGTATCTCGATGCGCAGTGCCCAGTGGACTGGAGTCGAGCTCCTACTGGCACGTTGCGGCACACGGTGCTGTCCAGCGCGGAGAAAAGTTCCTGATCGACGAGCGTGGCGGCCGCCGTCTGCACCTGAGCCAGACAACGGCCGCCGCTGCTCCCACGTTGGCCTATTTCCTACCACGTAGTCGATCCCACATCTTGACCACCAGCCCGAGGCCAAGCAGAACTGCGCACCCGATGGTCGCAAAGATCACAGCGAAGATCGGACCGTGAAACACGAAGGGGAACGCTACCCCGAAGGGCACGAGCCAGCAGGTCGCGACGACGAGGACGATGTCGCGAAGGTGGTGGCGGCTAATCCGTTTCAGCGGATCATCCAATTGTGTCGCGTGCGCAAGAGGTCTCGGGAAACGCGGATACGACGTGCGACTGCTCGCATGTTCCCTTTAGAGCGCACGAACCGCTTCCCTGGTGCCCCGACTGGGACCTGACCTCATCGTCCATGACGATGAGGTCGAGTTTTGCCTTCACCGCGCGCTCGGCGGAATTGCGGGCCGTTCAGCTGGGGTGGTGTCGATGAAGACAGGGGTCGACGAAACGGGGATTCGAAGTTTTCCGTCGTGGGTTTCCGTGGGCACGCTGACGCAGAGGGCGTCCACCGCGTGCGCGCTGGGGTATGGCCATTCCCAGGTGAGTTCGATCGAGGGCAGGTCTTCCTGGTCCGCACCATCGTGTCGTTGCCAGGCGATCAGCAGTGGTGTGCGGTTGGTTCGCTGGATCTCGAACAAGTACAGGTCCGGGTGGTTGGGCACTGTGATCCGGTCGACTCGTTCGACCTTGTCGAGGTGACGTGTCAGCAGTTCGAACGTGTCGGCGGCCGGGTATCGGTGGCTGATGGTGTCGTCGCTGTAGTCCATCAGTTTGAGTTTGTCGAACATCAGTATCGGGGGGATGCGGAGGACACGGTCCAGTTTCCACTCGGGTCCCATCGCGTAGTAGAGGTTGCGCCGCACGCCCGCCGACAAGGCCAGTACGGTTCGGACGACCAGATCTCGGCAGGCGATCCGATGACGCTTGTTGTCGAGTTCGGTCGGACATCCGTCCATGAACATCTGCAGGGTCGGCGGCAGCTCGTCCATGCATTCGTAGAGGGCTATCACCGCGGGGGCTTCGGAGGCCTGCATGTCCTCGATCGTGTCGGGCATGGGCACCTCACCGAGGAACTGCTTCTGGTGCGCTGCGAGGACCTCGGCCAGGTAGGGATGGTTGTCGGGGAAGTCTGTCGGCAGGGGGCCGCTGTGTTCGCTGGCGACGACGGGTTGCCGGCACCCGTGCGCGGCCAGCTGAGCGTGGCATGTCTGCACCAGAGCCGGGACCTGGTAGGCGTCACCGTAGGGGTGGATGTCGAAGATGTCGAAATATTCGGACCCGTCGCGCAACACCTGGCCGAAGAAGCTCGTCCACGTCTGCGCTCCAGCCGGGCCGTCACCGAGCATCGCTCCTGGCACCGCCGCACCGAGAACCACCAGGGCGGCGGGGTCGGCGGCCTTGACCGCGGCATGGAACACACGCAAGTGAGCCAGATACTCCTCAGCCGTGCCCGCCCAGAACAGCGGCAGGCATGGCTCGATCTCGGACTGCCAGAACCGGATCGATCCGGGCCGGCGGCCCACCAGTTCGGTGACGAATCGGTGGTACCGGTCGATATCGACCGCCGGTGATGCCGGTAGCCATCGAGTCGCGCGGCGCGTCGCCCACGGTGAGCTAGCACAGACCGTCACCCACGCCTCGTCACCGTCGTCGAGTTGATCCAGCAGCGCGTCCACGGCGCCCCACTCGAAAACCCCGGGCTCGGGCTCCACCTGCGACCAGTAGATGTTCACCCGCACGATGCCCGCCCCCAACGCGTGCGCCTGCGGCATGAACTGCTCCGGCGGACCGAACAACCCGTAGGTCGTGGCACGCACCACGCCGACTCGGATGCCGGGCAGCAGATCCTCTGCCTGTGCGGTGTACGTCATCGCTACCATCTCTCCCTGAACACCCGTTAGAGGACGAAGCGTCCCTTATATTGACAAGCTAGAGTAACAGGACACGACAACGATAGAGGACTATCAGTCCCCTACTGTGATGGGAGTGACAGTGTCGACGAGATCCGACCGCGACCCCCGCGGGAGGCCACGGCGGCGCGGCGCAGTACTGGAGCAGGCGATCCTGCAAGCCGCGCTGGACGAGCTGACCGAGGTCGGCTACACCGGCCTGACCATTGACCGAGTCGCCGCCCGCGCCCGCACCAACAAAACCGCGATCTATCGCCGCTGGCCCAGCCGCGCCGCACTGGCTGTCGCCGCGCATCGCCACGCCACGACGGCCGAGGATCCACCCGACACCGGCGACCTTCGCGCCGACGTACTCGCGCTGCTGCGCGGAGCAGCTCGACGGATCAGTTCCCCGCAAGGAGACATCCTGCACATCCTCGCCGCCGAGATGGGAAACGAACCCGACCTCATCCGTGAGGCCCGCGATCAAATGCTCGATACCAGCCTCACTCGATGGCTGACCGTACTGGGCCGGGCGGTCGCCCGCGGGCAAGCCCGACCCGAAGCACTCTCGCCCCGCATCGCCACCGTCGCTATCGACCTGCTCCGCCACGAGTACCTCATCCGCGGCGCCGACACCATCGCCGACCACACCATCACCGAGATCGTCGACACGATCTACCTCCCCCTCGTGCAGACCCACAGCGACACGGACAAACCGAAAACTCGACGAGAAAGCACAGACGCGGAGGAATAGAGCACCCCTGGAACAAGTCCCCTTCGCCAGTCAACGGACCCGACAACGGCGACCAGGGGTTCGACTGCAGCGGCCTGACAAAGCCGCCTACGACGCCGCGGGAATCACCCTCCCCCGCACCGCCCACGCCCAATTTCACACAGGAACCCGCGTTCCCGACGGATCCCCGCTACTACCCGGCGACCTCATCTTCTACGGCACCCCAGCCAACATCTCCCACGTCGCGCTCGACCTCGGCAACGGCAAAATGATCAACGCCCCCACCTTCGGCAGCCCGTCCAGATCGACAACTACCGCCACCCGAATGACAACATCAAACAGGAAGCCAGGTCGATCGGCGAACAACTGAACAGGGGGCAGGGTAGTTTTCACCAACAGACAACCGTTTGGGGCCTGACCTGCGGTGATGTGGGCCCGGCGCTGGACCGGGTGACCGGCTGGGGGACGATATTGCTCGTCACGACAATCGGCGAAGTAGCCACCGAGGGGGTTCCCATGCCGTTCGTCCGGATCACGTTGAGTACGGACCGTCCCGAACCGATGCGCGCAGCCGTTGCCGAGGGCGTGCGCAGCGCGTTGGTCAGCGCCATCGGCGTTCCCCCGGACGATCGGTTCCAGGTCGTCGACGCGCAACCGGCCACCGCCTTCCACGTAGATCGCCACTACCTCGACGGTGATCGGCGCGATCCGGTGGTGGTGGAGATCACGCTCACACGCGGGCGGACCCGGGACATGAAACTCGCGCTCTACCAGGCGATCGTGGCCAACCTGTCCGAAGTCGGCGTGCGACCGGACGATGTGCTGATCATGCTGCAGGAGTCCGGGCGGGAGGACTGGTCCTTGGGCGGCGGGAAGATGCAGCTGCTCGACGAGGACCTGATCCGCAAGTACGGCTGGTCACCACCGGAGGCGTGATCCCGACTTGCCCTGCGGCAACGCATCGGTTCCCGGAACTTCCCTGGGATCGACTCCGCCGCGCTCCAGCAATGCCTGCGGCCCGGGGGGATCTACCGGGATAACGGTGGTCGGGACGGCCCGCCTTCACGCGAGCTTCTCCGCTGTGGACTGAGGGCGAGTATCTCACGAACGGATTACGAGGCCAGGGGACGGATCGTCGATGCTCTTCAACAGTCAGATTGTCTACTACACCGTCGGGGGAATACCGTGACCTCGGAGTCTCGGTGCGAGGAGATCCACGCGATTGTCACGAGCGACAGATCGGCACCAGAGTGCGCGGAGCTCATCGCGGGACGGCCAGATCTAGTAGACTGCCTAAATAGGGGGCTCGAAGTCTCCCTGAACACCGGGGACTGGTATAGTTTCGAGGCATACAATGCCATGGCGTTCCGATTTCCTTCGCCTCGCTATGTAACTCACTTGAGTTTCGCTCTGGACTTGAGAAATGCTCACGTGCAGCCAGGTGATGTTCTGCTGACCTTGGGGCGGATCCAATCTGCCGAGTCCGTTCCTGTCCTTGAACGGGTGCTCAAGTGGCATCCTGAATGGGATGAGTTCCACGACCTGGCCTTCAAGGCGCTCGCCCTGCTTGCTCGTATTGATACTGATGCGGCTTGGCAAGTCATCGAAAGCGCGGCAGAGGATGACCGTGGTCGGGTTAGAGAAATCGCAAATTCGCTCCTCGATGGTCGTCGTTAGTACTACGTCGACGGGATATGGTTTTCTGTTGCACTGTTCCCGGAGCCTCGGATGAGGTCTGCTCAGAAGGGTGTCGAGGCGGGGGTGTCGCTTGCCGTGGGGTGGCACTTGGACGATGCGGACCGGTGCGGCCGAGGTGTTCGACGGTGTGCGGGGCGTTGGTGAGTTCGGGGTCCGGTCTGCGTCGGGAGCGCGATCGAGGGTGCCGTCCGGACCGGTGGATGTGAGCTTCCGGCGCGGGGCTCTGTGGTGATGGCGAGGGGAGTAGCACAATGCGCGTGCCGGGCACGCACGAGCTCGGCATCCAGCCCGGGGCTTACGACCCGGAACTGGACGTCGACTTCACCGCGCTGCGCGAGCAGGATCCGGCCACCCGCACTCGACGTGCGGCGTGAACGTCTCCGGCCCCAGAGGCCGGCCTCGTACGCGCACAGCGCCGCTCGACCCACTCGACGCAGGCCTCGCCGTGCGCGAGCGCGCCGACGCCAAGATCATGCATGACAGTCGCACCGGGTCCCTCTGGCGACGCCCTGACCAGGTGGTTCCGTGCCACGGTGCGGTGGCGCTCTCATCGGCGCCCCGATATGGACGCCATGTTGATCCCCCGGGTGATCCCCATCCGGCTCTGTAGGGTCCCGATCTGCGTGGCAAATTCTCATTGCTCTTGGCATCCCATTGGCACATGTGCCACCTGGTTGAGACGGCGCGTTACTGTCGTCGGGACGTGGTCGTCTTCGTGTTTCTGGCGGGCTGTGGGGGCTTCGAATGGTGTCGGCGATGCGGGACGCACGGTTGATCAGTTGTCGGATGTGCTGGCAGCTGCCTCGATGACGGCCCGGATGAGCTGCGCGGACTGCTCGGCGATCTCCTCGGCTGGGCAGGGCCGGCCGTGTTCGAGCCACCACAGGATGGACTGGACGAACATCGCCGAAATGACACTGGGCGCCAGCGTGTCGACATCCCGACCGGGGAGATGCTCGCTCGACATGGCGGCGAGCGCCGACCGCATCCGGTCGGCGAACCACGGGCTGCCCTTGCGCCCCAGCAGTGCGCCGTAGAGCCGGTGATACGTGTCGATGTGGCCGAAGAATTCGGCGAAGCGTTGGCCGGGTGAGCGAGTGTCGTCCTCGTCGTCGGCGGTCATCTCAGCCATCGCCTCGTCGAAGATCTGCTCGACCAGTTCGTACTTGTCACGGTAGTTGCGGTAGAACGCGGCCCGGCTGACCATGGCCCGGGAGCACAGCTCGCCGACGGTGACGCGGTCGAAACCGCGGTCCTCGATCAGGTCCACCAGCGCCTCGCGCAGCAGCGCCCGAGTGCGGCGAACCCGAACATTCGGCTGAGACATTCCAGGCTCCTTGTCTCAACGACGGGGTCGGTCGTGCCGCGCTGTGGTGAGGTGTGTCCAGGTCGACGGCGTGAACGGCGGTCCGGACGATGAGATCCGGCCTGCACGTCCCGCCACCGGTGCATTGGGTGGGATTGCGTGCAGGTGGGAGGCTCCCGGCCGAGGTTGGCCAAACTCGGCCGGGAGCCCGGTCGTCAACCCCGTGTGAACGTCCCGGTTCCGGTGGGGGTGACATCCACAGCATCCCAGGCGCGGCTCGAGCGCGAATGTCCGGACGCTCCTCACCGCCCCCTGGTTCGGTGAGGCGCGTTCCGATCTCGCTGCGATGCGCGCGCAGCGACCTCGGCCGGGCACGCGCCCATCGTGGCTCGCCGATTCCGCGCGATAGCACCTGGTCGTGCCGGGTTGGCTGGCGTAGCGGCAGGCGCGCTGACCCAGCAGCCCTTGGGCATGGAACCTCCAGCGTTGTGTTGCGTGCATCTGGTTTTCACGGGTTGGTTTTGGCCGAGCGTCGGCAGGCGAGAGCGAGGCCTGTCAGCGTCGTGATCGCCATGGCGCCGATGCCGATCAGCGCCGCGGTGGTGTAGGCGCTGTCGTCGGGGAAGAGGTGGCCGGTGCCGGTGCCGCGGCGCGGATGAGGCCGCCGATGGCGCTGCCCAGGGCGTCTCGCTCTTGACGCTGACGGCCAGGATGACGCCGGGCATCGCGGCCGAGAAGTCGCCGACACCGAAGCCGAGCACGCCCATCGCCGCGGACAGTTCGGCCAGGTCCGACCGGGCCGCCGCGAACAGGGCGAAGCCGCCGCCGGCCACGACGGCGCTGCCGGCCAGGAGCAGGGGTCGGCGATCCGCGTCCGGACCCGTAGCGCGAGCTTGCCGGCGACGAACCCCAGCACCGAGAACGCGATGAGGACCAGCCCGGCGACGAACGCCGTCAGCCCGAAGCCGTAGCCGGCGCCGTGCGGCGTCTGCGCGTACCGGGTGATGAGCGTGAGCAGGAGGCACGGGCCGATGCCGCCGGCGAACATGGCGAGGTTCGCCCCGGCGACCGCCGGGTGCTGCACCGCCCGCACGTCCGCTGCCACTCCCCGCCCTCCGCACTCTCCTGGACGCCGGGCACCCGCCTGGACATCCGCGAAGCGCACGGACTCCTCCTCATCCGCCGCGAAGACCACGGCATGTTCACCGTGACCAAGCGGAGCCACCTCCGCCTGCCCGCCACTGTTCGGCACCGCTGCGGCCTAGACCCCGGCAACCGCGTCGTCCTCGTGACCGACCCGCAGCGCTCAACGACCTTGTCGCCCATCGCCACACCGAGGTACCGGGCGGTGATCCCACATGACGACACCGTCCGCAGCCGACCTGGACGCCGCACGCCTGCTGCTGACCCGCATGGCTCCGGCCTCGGCCTGGTCGTCATCGTCGCCGCGCTGCTGGCCGCGTCGCGCTCCATGCCCGAAGCCCCGAAGGCCGCACCTCCCGCGTGGACGTGGCAGGCGCGCTCGCGCTCGCCGCTGCGCTGCTCCTCGCCGTCGAACGGGATCTGTGGAGCCGGCACCCCGCCGTGGCGGCGGGCCTCGCCGTCATCGCGGTGGTGCTGCTCTGCGTCGGGGCCGTCATCGAGCTGCGCAGCACGACGCCCTCTGGTCGCGTGCGACAGGTCGTCACGATGCCGACAGCGGCATGACCACCGCGCGGGAAAGGAGTAGCCGGGATTACCGGCTTGATCACAGCGCCGGTCAAGAGCACCAGCGCCAGAAGACACGCAGACGCGGCCTACATGCCGCCGTCAGGTTTTGATGTGCACTAGGTCGGCCGCACCGCAGCCGGCACCATCATCGACGAATCCCTCGCCGGGGTCGATGCCCGCCTGGTGCCCGAACTATCTCTATGACGGTGCCGGGCGCCTGGCCGAGGCTTACGTCACTGGCCACCACTACACCTACGACTACACGTCCCCGGCCTCGACGACCTGCCCGACCCGCGCCCGGACCCTATGAGCACACCGGTGCGCTGTCGCTGGTCCAGATGGGCGCACGGCCCTACCGCCCGCTGCTGGGCAGGTTCCTGTCTGTCGACCCGGATGAGGGCGGCTCCGCCAACGACTACGATTACGTCGCCGGCGACCCCATCAACACCCTCGACTTCGACGGACACGGCTGGTTCAGCTCCATGGTCAAAGCCGTCACCAAGATCGCCGAAGTCGTCTCCTGGGTCCCCGGCCCCATCGGCGCCATCGCCAGCGGCGTCGCAGCCGCCGGCAACGCCATCCAAGGCAACTGGGGCGCAGCAGCGAGGTACGCAGCTGGCGCTTTGACCATGGGCGCAACAAAGTACGTCGCCGCAGCCGTGAAGGTCACCAGGTGGGTTAGGGCCCGCAAGGGTGAATACCCGGTTGGCGGCCAAGGTACCTCGCGTATCCCGGAAGCCGTCGGCAATTCTGAAGATGGCGTTCACCGAGAAGAAGTTGCCCCTCGACCAAGAAGGCCGTAACCCGCACGAGACTGTAAAAGCAAATCGACCCGAGACAAGCATCAAAGTGCTGGATCGCATGGAGGTCGGAGGCCTGTACTGGCTGCCCACCGACGCGCTGTCCACCGCGCCCCCGCGTGAATGCCGACGATCCTTCTGTTGCTACGGCAAAACCACTTCTGGTCAGTCGACGTGGGAGCACACGGAGGCCTTTACGTCGCGCTCGGCGAGCACCGCGCTGTAGGTTCGTAGAAGTTGCTCGGTCCCCTTGTGAGTGTAGATCGTGACAAACACGTCGTAGAGGCCCGCGATCGATACAGTGCCCTGTCATCCCAAACCATCGATGAGAGGGCGCCCATGACCGACACCAACCTGCGCCACCTGTCCGCGCTCGCTACGCCCCCGCGAACGCCGTCACCAGCGGAGGCACCGGCTGTTGCGGCCCCGCCGCACCCGACGTCGACGACTCGTTCGGCGCTGCGTTGTACTCGACCGCCGACCGCGACCAGTTGCCCGCCGAGACCATCGCCGACCATCGCGGCCTCCCTGGGCTGCGGCAATCCCACCGCCGTCGCCGAACTCCGGGCCGGCGAGCGCGTGCGGCTGCCAGTCCTGATCCGGCGGAAGGATCACGACGACCTTGGCATCTGGTCAGGTAAGCCTGCGCAGCGACTTCCCCGACCAGAGGCCGATCGACAATGAGCCAGTGGAGCTGGGGGCGGGCCGGCCGACCGCCCGGTTCCGGTCAGGAGCGGTGCGAGCCGCCCTCGCCGGTGACGGCAATGCGCTCCGCCGCGAGGATTTCCCCGGCTGCCCGCACACCCGAGGAGATCGCGCCGTCGATGTAGCCGTTCCAGCCGTCGGCGGTTTCGGTCCCGGCCCAGTGGATCCGGCCGCACGGGCGCCGCCAGCCGGAGCTGCCGTGAGCCACCCACGCACCGGGCGTGGGGTTGGCCGCGTACCCGCCCTGGGCCCAGGGATCCTCCGGCCAGATCTTCTCCAGGTACTCCACCGGTTCACCGGCGCGCGGCCCGAACAACCGCGTCAGCGTGGCCAGCACCGCCGCCCGCCGGGCCGGTCCGTCCAAGGTGGACCACACGCGCAGGCGGTCGCCGTAGACGAATCCCACCAGCACTCCGGGCCCGGGGTCCGGCGGCGAGTTGTCGAACACCACTCCCACCGCGTCCTCCCCGTACAGCGACGCGATTCCGGACAGGCCCTCGTTCCGCCAGAACGGCTCCGCGTACACGACGTGCACTTTCGCCACATCGCCCATGACACTGCGCTGCACCCAGCGCGCCCTGGCCGCGGGCAGCCCGGGCCGGAACCGGATCCCGGCGGTCGCGGGTGGTGGTGTCGCCACGACCACCCGTCCTGCGCGAACGGTTCCGCGCGCGGTGTGCACCAGCACCCCGTCACCGCCCTGGTCGACCGACTCGACCGGTGTTCCCAGGACGACCGCGTCTCCCAGCCGCCGGGCCGCGGCCAGCGCGGGCGCCTGCGCCCCCGCGACGAACCGCGCGTCCTGCGCGGCGTTCCGGGTCTGCATCAGCTGGTCGAACCCGCCCGCGCTGGCCGTGTAGAACAGCAGGTGCAACAGGGAGATCTCGCGTGGCTCCACGGCCCACACGCCCTGCACCGCCAGCGCCAGCCTGCGCCGGGCGTCCGGGCACGCGACCTCTCGCGACAGGTACGACTCCACGGTCTCGGCGTCCCACGCCGCGGCGTCGGGACAGCTACCGGGGTCGCTGGTGTCCACCCGGCGGGCCAGTTCGTCCAGCCTCGCCGTCGCGGCAACGTACTCAGCGAGGCCGGGCGCACCGTCCGGTCCCTCCCCGGTGTAGCGGCGCAGCGCACCGTCATGCCACAGCTCGAGGTGTGCGCCGGTGTCCCACGTCGGGAAGGTGGCACAGCCGAACCGTTCCGCCCAGCCGAGCAGGTGCCGTTGGGTCGGCCCGACCCACTGGCCGCCGTGGTCCACGACCACGCCGGAGGACGTGGACTGCGAGAGGATCCGGCCGCCGACGCGGTCGGCGGCTTCCAGGACGAGAGCGGGTACCCCGGCGTCGTGCAGGGTCAGTGCGGCGGACAAGCCCGCGTACCCGGCACCCACGACGACGACGGGGACCTGGGAGGGCAGAGCGGTGACGGTCATGTCTCCCATCGTGAAGATTCCTGATCCGCCAGTCAACTATCTTCGCGTCGTCTCGACGCGGTCCCCGACCGATCTTTGCCGCACAATGACTCTTGACAGACGTGTGCACCAGATCACAGACTCCTATAACTAATCCGCCAATCAATTATGAGGAGTCCCCGCGGTGCCCGAGTCCTCCTTCGAGGCTGAGCTGGAACACCGGCTCGCCCTGCTCGAAAGTCCTGACAGCGACGAGACCTTCCTGCCCGACCTCCCGTGGCGCGACGTCGTCCTGGCGGCCGTCGTGCTCGCCGTTGTGAGCGTGCTGCTGATCTGGTGGGGGTACCCGGCATGAGCACACCCGCCAGGACCGGCGGCACGGAGTCAGCCGGCACCGACGCCACCCTCAACGAACTGCCCCTGTTGCGGCGCGAACGACTCTGGGGCTTCTGGGGCTATTCCTCGGTGAACGTAGGCCTGTCGATCGCCACGTGGGCGTTCCTGCAGGGCGGAGCGGTCGCCCTCTACGTCGGCGCCAAGGCCGGAATCGCCAGTATCGTCGTCGGCTACGGGATCAGCGTGCTGCTCGTCGCGCTCGCGCCGTGCCTGCCCTGCGCGAAGTACGGTGTCGAGCAGTTCACGGCGCTGCGCAGCGTGTTCGGCTCCGGCGGCGCACGACTGCTGATGATCACGATGTCGACACTGCTCGCGGCGGCCTGGTCGGCGGTGCTCGCGATCATGTGCGGCCACGCGCTGGGCAACGTCGCCGAGCAGGTCTTCTCGACCGACATCGACAACTCGGGCATCGTGATCAGCCTGATCGCGCTCGTGGCCGTGCTGCTGTCGTGGCTCGTGCTCGCCCGTGGCCCGGTGTCGGTGGAGTGGGTCAACCGGATCGTCGCCCCCGGGCTGGTGATCGTCACGGCCGGCATGCTCGTGCTGATCTTCACGCAGACCTCGTGGTCGGAGCTGGCCGCGATCCCACCGCTGGCGTCCTCGGGCGACACGCAACTGGACTTCGTGCTCGCGGTCGAACTCAACATCGCGGGCGGGTTCGCGTGGTGGCCCAACGTCGGCAACCTCGCGCGCCTCACGCGCTCCTCCCGCGCGGCGTTCTGGCCCAACATGGTGGGGTTGTTCTTCACCTCGGTCCTCGCTGCCGTCGTCGGCGCCTTCGCCGCACTGGCGCTGGCCTCCGAGGACCCGACCATGTGGATGGTGCCGCTCGGTGGCGCCGCGCTCGGCGTGCTCGCCCTCGCGTTCGTCGGTTTCGCGAACATCACCAGCGTCGTGTCGCAGGGTTACTCTTCGCTGGTCGCGCTCAAGGGCGGCGGCGGGGGGCTGCTGCGCCGCGTGCCGTGGGCCCTGATGGCCGCCGGGATCCTCGCGCCGGCCGCGGTCCTCGTGTTCTTCCCCGCCGCGGTCTACGACAACTACTCGCGGTTCGTCTCCTGGGGAGCGATCCTGGTCGCTCCACTGTGTTCGGTCCAGGTCGTCGACTACTTCGTGCTGCGGCGCGGGCGGTTGCGCGTACGGGACCTGTACCTGCCCAACCAGGAGTCGTGCTACGGCTTCTGGCGCGGGTTCAACCCCGTCGCGTTCATCGCCGTGGGGGCGGGCGCGGTCACCTACGCGCTGCTGCTCAACCCGGTGACCTACGAGCCGGCCGGACCGTTCCGGTACCTGACGGCGTCGTTGCCCTCGGTCGTGGTCTCCGGGGTCCTGCACTACGCCCTGACCGTGCTGATCGTGCGGCGCCGCGCCAAGGGCGGGTACCTTCCCGTGGAACAACTGACTGATGCGTGAATCAACTCCACTACACTGGGTCGCGCTGCCACCGGGGGAAGAAGGAGTACGCATGCCGCGGCCCAACGTCGAAGCGGAACGGCGTGAGCAGATCCTGCAAGCCGCGTGCCACGTCATCGCCGAGCAGGGGTTCCGCGCGCTGCGGCTCGCCGACGTGGCGAAGGCGGCGGGGTTGTCCTCGGGCATCCTGCACTACTACTTCACCAACAAGCAGGACCTGGTGCGCGCGGCGTTCGAGCAGAACGTGGCCCGGTCGTTCGCCCGCCGCACCGCCATCCTGGAGTCCGACACCGACGCCGTCAGCAAGCTGCGCGCCCTGGTCGACGCCTACCTGCCCGCCGACGACGAGACCGTCGAGTCCTGGCACGTCTGGGCCGAGCTGTGGGTCGAGGCCATCCACGACCCGGACCTGCAGGACCTCAACGAGCGCGCCTACGGCGAGTGGCGACGGCTCATCGCCGGCATCGTCCGGGACGGGCAGGCGGCGGGCCAGATCGGTGACGCCGACGCGGTCGAGCTCGCGAACCTGCTGGTCGCGGTGCTCGACGGGCTGGCGCTCCAGGTGCTGGCCGGGTCGCGGAACATGACCCTGGCGCGGATGCGCACCACCTGCCAGTCCTTCATCGATCGCGTCATCCTGCCCCGGTAACCCGAGCCGCACGATCTCGACCGGGCGCCGACCCGTCTGCATTATTGACTGACGCGCCAGTTATTTATTACCCTGGGAGTCCGGGCGCGGTCCGTGCTCGACCATTCCCTCCCCGTTTCCGAGGAGCCATCCGTTGCGTCTACCCACCGAGCTCGTCGCCCTGACCGATGAGCAGAACCACATCCTGGACCTGTGCCGCCGCTTCGCCGAACAGGAGATCCGGCCCATCGCGCGGGAGGTCGACGAGGCCGACACCGAAGTCCCGTGGGACATCTGGTATTCGGCCGCGAAGGTCGGCCTCACGTCGTTCATGCTTCCGGAGGCCTACGGGGGTGGCGGTTTCACCGACGTGTTCACGCAGTGCCTCGTGCAGGAGGAGCTGTGCACGGGTGACCTCGCCATCGGGAACCTGCTGACCGCCAACGGGTTCTTCGCCCACCCGATCCTGGAGCTGGGCACCGGCGAGCAGCGCGAGCGCTTCCTCACCCCGCTGGGGGCGCAGCGTCCGCCGATGACCTCCCTCGCGGTGACCGAGCCCGACACCGGCTCGGACGCGGCGAGCCTGACCACGCGCGCCGTCCGCAAGGGCGACCGGTACGTCCTTTCCGGACGGAAGGCGTGGATCTCCAACGCCGGTGCCTCCGAGCACTACATCGTGTTCGCCACCGTCGACCCGGCACTGCGTGCCCGTGGGGTGACGGCGTTCGTCCTGCACCGCGACACTCCCGGGTTCACCGTGTCCGAGCCGTGGAAGAAGATGGGCCAGCGGGCACTGATCAACGCCGAGCTCGTGCTCGACGAGGTGGAGGTGCCGGAACGCGACCGGATCGGTGCCGAGGGAGAGGGTTTCCGCGGCCTGATGCACACCTTCGACCGGTCGCGCACGATCCTCGCCGCGGCGGCGACCGGTGTCGCGCGCGCAGCCACCGAGTACGCCACCGAGTACGCGCGCCAGCGCCGTCAGTTCGGCAAGCCGATCATCGAACACCAGGCGGTCGCCTTCCGGCTCGCGGACATGGCGACCAGGGTGGAGTCCGCGCGGCTCATGACGTGGCGCGCGGCCAAGCGCATCGACGCCGGGCTGCCCGCCGGCCGGGAGTCGGCCATGGCCAAGCTCGTCGCGTCCGAGACAGCCATGTTCGCCACCTGGGCCGCGGTGCAGACGCTCGGCGGGTGGGGCTACTCGCGGGAGTTCCTGGTGGAGAAGTGGATGCGCGACGCCAAGCTCGAGGAGATCGAGGAAGGGACCTCCGACATCCAGCGGCTCATCATCTCCCGGAGCCTCGATGACCGCCGCTGACACCTTCACCGGCCGCGTGGAACCGGTGGCGGACGACCTGTCGCCCCTATGGGCCCCCCGTTCGGTCGCCGTCGTCGGTGCGAGCGACAACCCGGCGAAATGGGGTTACTGGCTCGCGTCCGGCGCGCTGAGCGGGGGCGGCCGCCGCGCGGTGCACCTGGTCAACCACCGGGGTGGCAGCGTGTGCGGGGTGCCCGTCGCACGCAGCCTGCGTGAGCTGGGCGGGCCGGTGGACCTGACGGCGGTGGTGGTGCCGGCCGCCGTTGTCGAGGAGACGGTGACCGACGCGCTCGACCTCGGATCGCGGGCGCTGCTCGTCATCAGCGACGGCGTGCAGCGGCTGCCCGGCGGGTCCGCGCTGCTCCGCGACCTCGCGCGGCGCGCCCGAGAGGCGGGAGCCAGGCTGCTCGGTCCCAGCTCACTGGGCATTGTGGACAGTGCACAGGAGTTGCGGCTGGCCTGGGGCCACTTCACGCCGGGACCCGTCGGGATCGTCACGCAGAGTGGCCAGGTCGGCTCCGAGCTGGCGCACCTGTTGCACCGGCACGGGTCGGGTGTGTCCAGGTTCGCCTCGGTGGGAGCGCAGGCCGACATCACGTTCGAGGAACTGCTGGCCGGGCTCGCCGCACACCCGGCCACCACGGCGGTCATCGGCTACCTGGAAGGGGTCCGGGACGCCGCCGGGTTCCTGTCCGCGGCGAGGGCGTTGCGTGCGGCGGGCAAACCGCTTGTGGTCCTGGCCGTCGGCGACAGCGCGGCAGGCAGCGCCGCGGCGCGGTCGCACACCGGGGCGCTCACCGGCAGCATGGACGTGCTCGACGCGGCCTGTCGCGCCGTGGGCGCCGTGCGGGCGCGGACCCCGGCGGAGGCGGCGGCGCTCGCGCACGCCCTCGCCGCGGGTGTGCGCCCGCGCAGCGACCGGATCGTCGTCGTCTCCGACTCGGGCGGGCAGGGAGCGCTCGCCGCGGACGTCGCCGCCGCGGCCGGTCTGCGCGTCACCCCGCTCGGGTCCGGTACGCGGGCGCGGCTGGCCGAAGCCTTGCCGGACGGCCCTGCGCCCGGCAACCCGGTCGACCTCGCCGGCGCGGGGGAACAGGACCTGTCGTCCTACGCGGCGGCCGCGGAGGCGGTCGCGTCCGATGCGGGCGCTGTCGTCCTGACCGGATACTTCGGACGGTTCGGAGTGGACAGTCCGGGGTTGGGCGAGGCCGAGTGCGCCGTCGCGCACCGGCTGACCCGCCTCGCACGGACGGTTCCGGTGGTCGTGCACAGCATGGCCGAGGACGGGCCGGCCGTCAACGTGCTGGTCCGCGGCGGGATCCCGGTGTTCTCCGATGTGGAGACGACCTTGCGCGCGGTCGCCGGGTGCCTGCGGTGGGAGCGCGCGGTAGCGCGGGACGTGCCCGCCCCGGCCCCGGTCGGGGAAGGTGACCGTTGTTCGTACCCGGCAGCGCGCGAAATGCTGCGCGAGGCGGGGATACCGGTGCCGGAGGCCGGCACCGCGCGGTCGGCGGAGGAGGCCGTGACACTCGCCGGGAGCTGGCCAGGTGCCACGGTGCTCAAGGCGGACCTCGACCACAAGACCGAGGCGGGCGGCGTCGTGCTCGGGCTGCGCACCGCCGGGGAGGTGGCTGCCGCGCACCGGGACCTGACCGCCCGGCTCGGCCTGGACTCGGTGGTGGTCGAGCGGATGGACGAGCGCGCCGGGGTGGTCGAGGTGCTCGTGGGGATGCGTCACGACCCCGTGTTCGGGCGGGTCGTCGTCGTCTCCTCGGGTGGTGTCGAGGCCGAGTTGTGGCGCGACACGGTGCTGGAACTGGCGCCGGTCGACGAGGCCGGAGCGACGGCCATGCTCACCCGGCTGCGCAGCCATCCCCGGCTGCTCGGCTGGCGCGGCGCGCCCGGCGTGGACATCCCGGCGCTGACTCGCGCGATCGCCGCCGTGTCCCGGATGCCGGTCGCGACCTGCGAGATCAACCCCCTGCGGGCCGGTGCCGACGGTGTGCTCGCCGTCGACGCGCTCGTGTTCCGCGGGCACAGCGAGGAGGAAACGGCATGAGCGAGTTCGCGGGACGCGTCGCGGTGGTCACCGGTGGCGGATCCGGCATCGGCCGCGCCATCGCGCGCCGTTATGCCGCGGGTGGTGGCCGCGTCGCGGTGCTCGGCAGGCGGATCGAACCGCTGACCGAGACGGTGGACCTGATCCGCGCCGCGGGCGGCACCGCCACCGCGCTGACCGTGGACGTGCGCGACTTCGACCAGGTCAGCGCCGCGATGAACGCGGTGCGCGACCGGTTCGGCCGCATCGACGCGCTCGTCAACAACGCGGCGGGCAACTTCGTGTGCCCCGGGGAGCGGCTCAGCCCCGGCGGCTGGCGCGCGGTGATCGACATCGTGCTGAACGGCACGTTCCACTGCACGCGGGCGGCCGCCGACGTCATGCTCGAGCAGCAGTCCGGCAGCGTGCTGTCGGTGATCGCCAGCTACGCGTGGCACGGCCACCCGGGCACGGTGCACAGCGCCGCGGCCAAGGCCGGGGTCCTCGCGATGACCCGCACCCTGGCCGTCGAATGGGCCGGCCGCGGCGTGCGGTTGAACTGCCTGGCGCCCGGGCCCACGGAAACCGCGGGCGCGGGAGCGGCGCTGTGGGGCGATCGGGCCAGCCGCGACCGCGTCTTGGCCAGCGTGCCCCAGCGCCGCATGGCCGGGACGGACGAGATCGCCGGGACGGCTGCGTTCCTGCTCGGGGACGGCGCCGCCTACATCACCGGCGAGGTCCTGACCGTCGACGGTGGACAGTGGCTGGGTAAACAGGTCTACGGACCCGAGCTCGGTGCCGGGGAGGCCGCTGATGCCCGCTGACACGGCTGCCGTGTTCGTCGACGGCGAGTGGCACCGGTCGGCGGCGGCCATCCCGGTGTCGAACCCGGCGACCGGGGAGGTCGTCGGGCACGCCGCCGACGGTACCGAACAGGACGTGGCGCGGGCGGTGGCCGCGGCGGCGCGCGCGTTCCCGGGATGGGCCGAACGCGGGTACGCCGAGCGTGCAGCTCTGCTCGGCGCGCTGGCCGACCGGCTGCGGGACCGGCGGGACGAGCTGGTCGACACGGTCGTCGCCGAGGTCGGCTGCCCGGTCACGGTGACGCGGGAGTCCCAGGTGGACGTGGCGATCGACGTGGTGCGGTACTACGCCGAGCTCGCCGCGCATCGGTCACCTATCCGCGAGATGGGCACCTCACTCGTGCATGAGGTGCCCGCCGGTGTGGTCGCCGCGATCACACCGTGGAACTACCCGCTGTACCAGCTGGCCGCGAAGGTCGCACCGGCGCTGGCCGCGGGGTGCACCGTGGTCGCCAAGCCGGCCGAGCTGACCCCGTTGAGCACGTGCCTGTTCACCGAAGCCGTCGCCGAAGCCGGCGTGCCGCCCGGGGTGGTCAACGTCGTGCCGGGTCGCGGCCAGGTCGTCGGCACGGCGCTGGCATCCCATCCCGACGTCGACGTGGTGTCGTTCACCGGGTCGACCACGGTCGGGCGGGCCGTCATGGCGAGGGCGGCCGAGTCGGTGAAACGCGTGTGTCTCGAGCTGGGCGGCAAGTCGGCGAGTGTCGTGCTGCCCGGCGCGGACCTCACCACGGCGGTGCGCGCCACGGTCGCTTCGGCGACCCTGAACTCCGGTCAGACGTGCAGCGCCTGGACCCGGCTGCTTGTCCCGGCCGCGCGACACGACGCCGCGGTCGAGTGCGCGGCCGATGCGATGGCCGCGGTGATCGTCGGTGATCCCCGCGACCCGGCCACCGAGAACGGACCGCTTGTGTCCGCAGCACAGCGGCAGCGCGTGGAGTCCTTCGTGGAACGCGCCCGGGCCCGCGGCGCGCGGGTGACCGGGAGCGGGCGCGTTCTGCCCCCGCGCGGGCACTTCACGCCGCCGGTCGTCGTGGCCGGGGCGAGGGAGGACTGGGAGATCGCGCAGGAGGAGGTGTTCGGCCCGGTGCTCGTGGTGCTGCCGTACCGGGACGAGGGCGAGGCGCTGCGCATCGCGAACGGCACCCGCTACGGCTTGCACGGCGCGGTGTGGGGGGAGCCGGAGCGGGCCCTGGCGTTCGCCGCACGAATGCGCACGGGCCAGGTCGACGTGAACGGACCTGCCTTCAGCCTCGACGCCCCGTTCGGCGGGTTCGGCCAGTCCGGGGTCGGCCGGGAGCTCGGCGAGGAGGGCCTGCGCGAGTACACCGAGACCGTGGCCGTGCAGGGAGTGCTCGGCTGACCGTGCGTGGCCTCCCGGGTACCGCGCCGGCATCGCGCAACTCGCCGCACCTGCGGTCGGAGGTGGCCACAGACCGCCAAGGCCCGCAGACCAAGGTCCCAGAAGACCCTGCATGCGGCTCCGTCCCCGCATCGCGAGCGCCAGGGCCGCGGGGGCAGGTCGGGGGAACGACTTCTCGATCGCTGCGGCGGCGCCGGGCAGCCGCTTACCCTCAGCGGCCTTCGCCGGATGTGGGTGCGGACCGGCATCCGCCGATCGGTACCCATACCGCGGGCGTCCCCCCGGGAAACGGCCTTCGACGCTCGCCTGCGCTGCCATCGCTGACCGCACCCGGATCTAGTGGACACCCGCCCGTTCCCGCCGGCTCCACGGCGCGCGGCGGCTGAGGGCGGCCGCCCACTCAGTCGCCGCCGAGGAAGACCACCGCGTCGTCGAGCTGGGCCCGGTCGGTGCGGAACCGGTTGACCGGGTGCGCGGTGTCGGCGTAGCCGAAGGAGACCGCGCAGACCACGAGCCGTTCGGCCGGGATCCCGAGGCACCGGTGGACGTGGTCGGCGTGCATCGCGATCGCGGCCTGCGGGATCGTGGCGACGCCGAGCGCGGTGGCGGCGTTGAGGAGGTTCGCCACGTAGCCGCCGCAATCGATCGCGCCGTAGACGCCCTGCTCGCGGTCGGTGGTGACAACCGCGACGTGCGGGGCGCCGAAGAACTCGAAGTTCCTCAGGCGCTGCGCCTCCCGCGCGTCGCGGTCCTCCCGCCGGATCCCGAGGCTCCGGTAGAGCGCGTACCCCGCGCCGCGCCGGCGCTCCCGGTACACCCCGTGGTATCCGGCGGGCATCGGCAGGTCCGGCGCGGGCTCATGGGTCTTCGCGTGCTCGGTCAGGCTGCGCGCGAACCGCCGGGTCGCCTCCCCCGAGGTGACGTACACCTGCCACGGCTGGGTGTTGCACCACGACGCGGTCCGCTGGGCGATCCCGAACATCTCGCGCACCACCGCGTCCGGGACCGGATCCGGCAGGTAGGCGCGACAACTCCAGCGCTGCCCGAGCAGCAGATCGAACCCGGTGGCGGTCACGGAACTCCTCACCACTAGAATATATCATACTTGATTCTGCGTCCCGTGACGGCCGCCACTACCCCGCCAGGTTCTCCTCGAAGAACGGCGCGGCCTCCTCGACGGCCCGCTTCACGTACTGCGGCACGTCGTAGAAGTCCATGTGCGTGCCGCCCTCGACGACCACCAGCTTCTTGGCCGACCGCACCCGCGAGTGCAGCTCCGTGGTGTGCCACAGGGAGCCGGCCTCGCTCCCGGCGACCATCAGGATCGGCTGCGTCAGCAGGTCCTCGACGAGGTGGAAGGCGTCGTAGGCGAAGATCCGGGAAACGCTCTTGGCGAACAGCTTCTTGTTCTGCGCGTTCGGGTGCTGGGCGCGCGGCGTCAGGTAGTAGTCGTGCGCCTCGACCATGTCGCGCGGGGTGCTCTCGTCGAGGGCCGGCGGCACGTACGGGATGAACGCCGCCTCGGCACCCTTCGCCTCGGCCGTCCGCTGCTGGGCGGCGGCTTCCAGCGTGGCCACGGCCGCCGAGTCGGGGTCGGTGCCGAACCAGCCCTTGCGGTACGCGGAGCCGATGTTGACCGCGCTGACGGTCGTGACGGCCTTGATGCGGTGGTCGGTCATCGCCGCGGTGACGGCGTACCCGCCGCCGGCGCAGACGCCCAGCACACCGATGCGCTCGGCGTCGACGTAGCCGAGGGTCTGCAGGTGGTCGACCGCGGCGCGCACGTCCTCCACGCGGGCGGCCGGGTCCTCCAGGAACCGCGGCTGCCCGCCGGAGTCACCCTGGCAGGAGGCGTCGAACGCGAGCGCGACGAAACCCCGCTCGGCCAGCTTGCTCGCGTACCGGCCAGCGGTCTGCTCCTTCACCCCGCCGCCGGGGTGGACGGTGACCACAGCCGCGTAGCTGCCCTGCGGGTCGAAGTCCGACGGCAGGTACAGGTTGCCCGCCATGCTGATCGGGCCGTTGGGGAAAGTGATCGTCTGCACTGGACACTCCCTGGATTCGGTTCCGCCCGGCGGTTCCGGGCTCCGGCATCCACGATGCGGGCGGGCGCGCTCCCGTGGCAGAGGCCGGTTATGGGGGGTACCGGCAGCCCCTCCATCGCCCGGCTGAACACGCCTAGCCTGGAGTCATGGAAATCGCCAAGGACATCCGGGACTTCCTGATGACCCGCCGCGCGAAGATCACCCCGGAGCAGGCCGGGCTCGTGCCCGGGGCACGGCGGCGGGTGCCCGGGCTGCGGCGTGAGGAGGTGGCGCGCCTGGCCGGCGTGAGCACCGAGTACTACGTGCAGATCGAACGCGGTCAGATCTCCGGCGTGTCCGACGAGGTCCTGCACGCCATCGCCAGGGCGCTGCAGCTCGACGACGTCGAGACGGCCCACCTGTTCGACCTGGTGCGCGCCACCACCCGCCGCGCCGGGGCGCGCACGGCGAAACCGCGCGCCGCGCGGCAGCGGGTCCCCGACGGCGTGCAGGCGCTGATGGACTCGATGGCCGGCGCCCCGGCGATCGTCCAGAACGGCCACCTCGACCTCGTCGGCGCCAACGCGCTGGGGCGGGCACTGTACGCCGGCGTGTCCGAGCGGGCCTCCGGGACGCCGAACCTGGCGCGGTTCATCTTCCTGGACGAGCGCGCCGCGGAGGTCTTCCCGGACTGGGAGAAGGCGGCCGACGACTCGGTGGCGCTGCTGCACGTCGAAGCGGCCCGCTCGCCCTACTCCAAGGTGGTCACCGGTCTCGTCGGGGAGCTGGCCACGCGCAGCGCGGAGTTCCGTGCGCGGTGGGCCGCCCACGACGTGCGGGCCCACCGGCGCGGCACGAAGCAGTTCCACCACCCGCTGGTCGGCGACCTCACCCTGCGCTTCGAAGCGCTCGAGATCACCAGCGCGGCCAACCTGACGCTGATCGGCTACACCGCGGAGCCCCGCTCCCCCTCGGCCGAGGCGCTGCAGCTCCTCGCGAGCTGGATCGCGACCGCGCCGTCACCGGAGGCGAGCGCGCCCGCGGCGACTGACCGACAATGACCGGATGCCGGCGTCGAACGCACGGGCCCACCGGGACGTCTCACCACTCGAACTCTTCTTCGACCTGGTGTTCGTCCTGGCCATCGGACAGCTCACGCACCACCTGATCGAGCACCTGACCTGGCGGGGCGCCGGCGAGACGCTGATCGCCCTCGTGGCCGTGTGCGGGGTCTGGGCGTTCACGTCCTTCGAGGTCACCCTGCTCGACATCGAGCGCACGGCCACCCGTGCGATAACGCTCCTGGTGATGGGCCTCGGCCTGTTCATGAACGCCGGGATCCAACACGCGTTCGACTCCGGGCCGTGGCTCTTCGTCGTGCCGATGCTGCTCGCGCTCGCCGGTCCGGGCGCCTACGCCGCGGCGACATCGCCCGCGCCCGAACTGCGGCGGCACTTCGGGCGCGTGCTGATCTGGATCGGCGCGTCGACCCCCTTCTGGGTGGCCGGAGCGGCCTCCGCCCCCGGCGCCCGGATCTGGTGGTGGGCGGGCGGCGCGCTCATCGATCTGCTCGGCACCTGGACCGCGCACCCGACGCCCGGTCGCACGACCCGGACCGAGCGCCTCCCGTTCGACGCCGAGCACATGCTCGAACGGATGCGGCTGTTCCTCATCATCCTGCTGGGTGAAACCGTGCTCACCCTCGGACGGGTGCTCGCCGACCACGCCCAGGACGTCCTGACCCCGCTGATGGCGCTGGGTGGTTTCGTCGCGCTGGTCTGCCTGTGGGCGATCTACTTCGGACGGTCCGAGCAGGAGGTCGTCAGCCACGCGGCCAGCAGCGCCGACCCGATCCGGTCGGTGCACCTGGGCATCAACGTGGTCTACGGGGTGGTCGCCGGGCTGGTCGTGTTCGCCGCGGGGATGGAGCTGGTCCTCGTCCACGCCCACCACCCCTCCGCCGGGATCGCCGGTGTGCTGGTGGCGGCCGGCCCGCTCGTCTACCTCGCGGCGCAGGCCGTCTACTTCCGGGCCGGACCGGGCACCGGGTGGCTGCCGCGCGCCCTCGGCGCCGTCGCCCTGGCAATCGTCGCCGCGGCCGCGTACTGGCTGCCGGCGTACGGGGTGCTGACGCTCCTGGTCGTCGTCCTCGTCGTGCCGACCGCGCACCTCGTGCGGGCCCGGGTGAGGTGAGTCAGACCCGCCCAGCCTGGCCCGGCAGCGGGTCAGCACCTCCGCCGCGGACAGGGCGTTCCCGGGGGGACACGAAGGCGAGATGACGGTTTCGATCTCCCGCGGATACGCGTTGAACCCGCCGGTGATGATCATGTCCTTGCGGCGGTCGAGGATGAACAGGAACCCGTCCTCGTCGAGGTACCCGACGTCACCGGTGTGCGCCCACCCACCCGCGAAGGTCTCCGCCGTCTCCTCGGGCCGGCGCCAGTAACCGGCGCTGACGTGGTCGCCCCGGGTCCGGATCTCCCCCGTCTCGCCGGGCGGCACCGGCCGCCGCGCTCGACGTGCAACTGCGCCTCGGTGGCGCCGTAGAACTGCTGCATCGCGTCGCCGAACCAGGCGCAGGCCCGCGCCGGGACGCCGGGCTGGGGTGAAGTGCCAGGACTGCATCACCCATCTGTCGGTGGCCCGGCCCACTCTGTGTCACCGGTCGCGGCCGACAGACCCGGGAAACGCGGGCCGCGGGCACGCGCTGGGGACCGGACCGCGGGCGCCGGCCGGCTGTTCCCCGGTGATCACCGTCTCCGCCGCCGCGCGGAACGGCCCGCCGGCGAAGTCGGCTCTCCCCGAGCGGAGCGGGAGGCGGCCGCCCAGCAGGCCGGGCACACCGGCACCACGGCGCCCCTCGTGCCCGGCAACGGCAGCCGGAAGCCGTCCGCGGCGATCCCGCGGCACTCCGACGAGTCGTGCCCCAGCGGAGCGCACAAGCACTGGCACCGCTCGACACCGGCCCGTCTCCTCGGAACCGGAGGCTTCACCGGCTTCTCCGCCGCCCTCCGATGCGGGTGCCGCGCGGTCGGCACGGCCGGGCGGGGCGGCACCCGCCAGGCCGCCGGGCAGGTCAGGTAGGTGCCGAGCACGAACGAGCGCAGCACGTCGAACTCCTCGGGGCGCGCCTCCCGCAGGGTGGTCAGGTAGGCCCCGGCGTCCGCGGCGGGAACCGCTCGCAGGGCGGACTCCACGACGCCCGGCGAGCGCGCGAGCATCGCCGCGATCACGTCCTCGCCGGGGACGTCGGCCGCCAGCCCGGGGAGGACGACCTCACCGAGGATGGCCAGTTTGTCCCGCAGTCGTCGGTGATCCGGTGCCATCGGACAGCGTTTCCCTTCGCGGCTCCAGGAGCCAGGCCCTCAGTCGAACAGCACGACTCCCCGGATGTTCTTGCCCTCGTGCATGTCCCGGTACCCCTGCGCGATGTCGTCCAGCGGGTACGTCCTGGTGATCATCTCGTCGAGTTTCAACGTGCCCTCCTGGTAGAGCCGGAGCAGCCGGTGGACGTCCCGGTTCCCGCTCGTGGCACCGAAACACGTGCCCTCCAGGCGCTTCTGGAAGAGCGTCAGCTCGAACAGGTCGAGCGGCACGTCGCTGACCCGGTGCGGCCCGACCGCCGTGGTGACCACGATGCCCGCCTTGCGGACCGCCCCGAGCGCCTGGCCGACGTACTCCGGCCGCATGACCCCGACCGTGATGACGGCGGCGTCGGCACCCTGCCCATTGGTGAACTGCTTGGCGAGCTCCGTGGCCTCCGCCATCGACTCGACGGCGTGGGTGGCCCCGAACACCGGCGCCTGTTCCCGTTTGAAGGCCACCGGATCCACCGCGATGACGTTCGACGCCCCCGCGTGGACGGCACCTTGCAGCGCGCTCGCGCCGATCCCGCCGACGCCCATCACGATCACCGTGTCCCCCGGCCGGACGCGGGCGGAGTTGACCGCCGAACCCCAGCCGGTGCTGACCCCGCACCCGACCAGGCACGCCTTGTCCAGCGGGATGTCCGGGTCGATCTTCACCACCGAGGCCAGCGACACCGTCGTCGTCTCGGCGAAGGTGGAGATACCGCACATCTGGCCGACCGGCGTGCCCTCGGTGGTGTGCAGGCGGTAGGTGCCGTCGGTGAACCGGGGGCCGGCCAGGATGCCCGCGGCCAGGTCGCACAGGTTCGACGCCCCGGCAGCGCACCAGCGGCAGTGCCCGCACGAGGGAATCGCGGAGAAGATGACGTGATCGCCTTCCTCGATGCCCTTGGTGTTCGGCCCCGCCTTCGTCACGACGCCCGCACCTTCGTGCCCCAGTGCGAAGGGGTAGGTGCCGACCGGGATGTCCCCCGTGGCGTGGTGGTCGTCCGAGTGGCACAGCCCCGAGGCGACGAGCCGCACCTGCACCTCGTCCGGATAGGGGTCGTCCAGCTCGAGGTCGACCACCTCCAGCTCACCGGGCGCCTGCCGGATCACCGCTCCACGTGTGTACACCGGTTGACCTCCTTCATGCGTCGAGCAGCGTGACCACGGACTTGGTCTCGAGGTATTCCCCGATCGCCTCGGGTCCGTTCTCCCGGCCCCACCCGGACTGCTTGTAGCCCCCGACGGGCATCTGCACCCCGCCGGCGCGGTGGACGTTGATGCCGACCCGGCCGGCCCGCAGCCGGCGCGCGATCGAATGGGCTCGTGCGACGTCCCGGGTCCACACGCTCGCGGCCAGCCCGTAGTCGCTGTCGTTGGCCGCGGCGACCGCCGCGCCGACGTCGTCGAACGCCATCGCGCCGAGCACCGGCCCGAAGATCTCCTCGCGCACGATGCGCATCGACTGGTCGACGTCGGCGACCACCGTGGGCTGGAAGAAGAAACCCTTGTCCCCGATGCGGGATCCGCCGGTCAGCACCCGTGCGCCCGCCTCGATCCCGCCTTCGACGTACCGGCTGACGCGGGCGAGCTGGCGTTGCGAGATCAGCGGCCCCAGATCCACGGACGGCTCCGTGCCGTACCCGACCTTGAGATCGCCCGCGTATTCCGCGATTCCGTGCACGAGTTCGTCGAACACGTCCCGGTGGGCGAACAGCCGGGTGCCGGACGTGCAGATCTGCCCGGAGTTCCAGAACACGCCCATGGCGATGCCCGGAACCGCCGCGGCCAGGTCCGCGTCCGGCAGCACGACGACCGGGGACTTGCCGCCCAGCTCGAGGGAGACCTTCTTGAGGTTGCCGGTGGCGGCGCGCACGATCTGCCTGCCGACCTCCGTCGAACCGGTGAAGCTCACCTTGTCGATGCCGTCGTGGGCGGCCATCGCCGCCCCGGCCGGCAGCCCGTACCCGGTGACGATGTTGACCACCCCGTCCGGCACGCCGGCCTCGAGCAGGATCCGTCCGAGTGCGAGCGTGGTGAGCGGCGCCTCCTCCGAGGGCTTCAGCACGCACGAACACCCGGCGGCCAGAGCCGGGGCCAGCTTCTGCGACACCGCGATCATCGGCGCGTTCCACGGGACGATCAGACCGGCGACGCCGACGGGTTCACGGAGCGTGTACCCGTGCAGGCGCCGCTCGGCCGTGCCGGCCTGGACGCTCCGGCCGTCGATCTTGTCCGCCCATCCGGCGAAGTACCGGAACTGGTTGACCGCCTCGCCGGCCATGGCCCGCGCCTGGGACACCGGCATGCCCACGTCCAGGCTCTCCAGGCGGGCCAGCTCGTCGGCGCTCGCCTCGATCAGCTCGGCGACGCGCCACAGGACCACCGCCCGCTGGGCGCCGGACAACCGAAGCCAGCGCTCGTCCTCGAACGACCCGCGGGCCGCTCGCACCGCCGCGTCGACGTCCGCGACGCCGCCCTCGCCGGCTTCCGCGACGACCTCACCGGTGCCGGGGTCGAGGACCGGGAAGGTCTTCCCGGAAACCGCCGGAACCCAGGATCCGCCGATGAGCATCCGTCCCGGGTCGACGAGCCGGACGGGGTGCGTGCCGGTACCCGTCATGTCAGTGCACCGCCGCGAACATCAGCCGCTGGTCGTCGGCCTCGGCCGGGTCGAACTCGGCCGCGATGCTGCCCTGCCGCGCCACCAGGATGCGGTCGGACAGCGCGCGGATCTCCGGCAGGTAGGACGAGATCACCACCACGGCCACGCCCTCGTCGGCGAGCGCCCGGATCATCGCGTGGATCTCCACGATCGTGCCGAGGTCCACGCCGCGGGTCGGCTCGTCGATGATCGCCACCAGCGGCTTGCGCGTCAGGCCCTTCGCCAGGACCACCTTCTGCTGGTTGCCGCCGGACAGCTCGACGAGCTTCGCCCGGTCGGGCCGCAGGGTGCGCACCTGGAACCGGTCGACGAACCGCTTCGCGAGGGACTTGCGCTCCCCCGGCCGCAGCAGGAACGGCAGTCGCGCCGAGCCGCAGATGTGGCCCAGGTGGATGTTGTCCGCGATGCTGAAGTGGCTGAAGAACCCGGACGCCTTGCGGTCCTCGGTGATGTAGACGACGCCGGCCTTGCGGGCCTGCCGCGGCGTGCGGAACCGGACCTCGCGTCCGGCGACCCGGACCTTGCCACCGCGCAGCCGCCGCCGCTTCATGATCCCGCTGACGATCATCGCGACCTCGCTGCGCCCCGCGCCGACCAGCCCGTAAATCCCGACGATCTCACCCGGGCAGGCCGAGAACGACATGTTGCGCACCACCGGCAGCAGGGTGACATCCTCCACCTCGAGCACCGGGGTGGGGTCCGGTGCCCGGCCGGGCGGCACCCGGCCGTACTCGACATCGCGTCCCACCATCATCCGGACGACCTCTTCCCGGTCGAACTCCGGTTTGGACAGCGTGCCCTGCACCGCGCCGTCACGCAGCACCGTGATCCGGTCGGCCTCGCTGAACGCCTCGTCGAGCATGTGGGTGATGAAGATGACCCCGATGCCGTCCCGCTTGAGCCGCTGCATCGACAGGAACAGCTGCAGCCGCTCCTCCGGCGTCACCGACGACGTCGGCTCGTCCAGGATGACGACCTTGGCCCTGCGGTGCACCGCGCGCGCGATCTCCACCATCTGCTTCTGGGCCACACCCAGCGCGCCGACGGTCACTTCCGGCCGGATGTGGAAGTTGTGCGATTCCAGCAGCTCACGCGCCACGATGTTGAGGTGCGAGAGGTTGTTGAACACCTTCTCCTGGCCCAGGAACAGGTTCTGGGCCACGGTCATCGACTCGACCAGCGATCCCTCCTGGTAGACCATGGCGATCCCGGCCGCGGCGGAGTCCTTCGGCGTCGCGAACCGCCGCTCCACCCCGTCGACGGTGAGGGTGCCGGCATCGTGCGTGATCGCCCCGGAGATGATCTTCACCAGGGTGGACTTGCCCGCGCCGTTCTCGCCCAGCAGGGCGTGGATTTCCCCGGGGCGGACGTCGAAGCTCACGTCGCGCAGCGCGTAGGTGCCGCTGTAGCGCTTGCTCACCCCGTCGAGCCTGATGACCGGCTCCATCTCGTCACTCCTCATCGTCGACCGCCAGCAGGTTCCGGTAGCCGCGAGCGGCGACCACCAGTTCCCCGCCACGCACCGCCACTCCGGTGACCCCGTGCCGCTCACCGTCCACCCGGGACTGCAGGCTCTCCGCCACGCGGCCGCCGGCGTCCATCCGGAACACCAGCCCGTAGGAGCGGGCCGGCGCCCACGGCTTGAGCACGCCGAGCACCCGCAGCTGCCCCATCTGGGGCGTGTCCGTGTACGGATTGGTGCTGCGCAGCCGCGGCACGAACCAGTCGCGCGGCGCGACGGTCGCCGTCATGTCCGCCAGGACCTCGGGTTCGTCCAGCAGCAGCTCGGTGATGCGGTTGCGCACGTAGGGCGCGGCGGCCCACCAGCCGTCACCCGCGGCCACCAGGCGGCCCGGGTAGACCGGCAGGTTCGCCACGAACGGGCGCGCCGGGCGGGACAGGGACGCCACGGCCCGCCGTTCGATCCGGTGGTCCAGGCTCAGGGACACCAGCACGTCGCCACCGGGTGCCGTCTCGATCCCGGAGGGCCAGGCCAGTCCCTCGGCCTCGACCCGCGCCGCCGCACCGTCCACCCGCACGATCCGGCCCGACCGGTCGCCGCGTACCAGGGCCCGGGCCCACCCGTCGGCCCGCTCCTGGCTCGAACCGACCGTCAGCAGCAGGGAACCGTCCGGCAGCGCGGCGATGTCCGTGACACACGACGACACCGCGTCGTCCGTGCAGAGCTCCTCGACGGACCCGGACTCGTCCAGCGCGACCAGGCCGGTTCCCTCGACCGCGGCCACGACCCGGCCGCCCACCGCGGTGAGGCTGCCGACGGCACCGCCGAGCTCGGCCACCGTCCGCACCTGCCCGTCCCGCAGGGCGCAGACCCGGTTGCCGCTGGAGAACACGAGCGCTCCCCAGGCGGGCGCCACGTCGTCCGGCTCGTAGGCGCCGTCCGGCAGCAGCACCCTGCTCTCGTCCAGGCGGCTGTTGGGGCGCAGCCCCGCCTCCATCGGCGGCACCGTGCGGTGCCGCGCCCACGCCGGGTTGATCCATTCCTTGATCGCCGCGACCGTCCGGTTCACCGCTCCACCTCCGCCAACGGCCGGGCGGCACCGGCCGTGCCGGGCACCGCGGCCGGGTCGATCGGCCCGACGTCCTCGGGGTCGAGCGTGAGGCGGCCGACCCGGTTGTTGTTGACCCCGCACAGGTACAGCCGGCCGTCGCGTTCGTTGATCGAGGTGACCATCGGGTAGTTCGCCAGCGTCGAGTCCCACAGGACCTTCAGCACCTGTCCGCGCTCGTCGAACTTCAGCACGCACGACACGTTGAGCTGCGGGACCACCCAGCTGTCCAGCGGCACCTCCTGCGTCATCCGGCGCCGGAACGCCGGGTACTTCACCAGCAGGTCCGACATCGGGGTGCGCATCGACACGAAGGCCATCCAGTAGTTGCCGTCGGAGGCCCGGTTGATGTTGTCCGGGTGGCCGGGCAGGTTCTCCAGCACCGGCTCGAGCTGTCCCTGCTTCGGGCCGGCGATCCACAGCCGGTCCACCCGGCACAGCGTGGTGCTGGCGATCAGCACCGACTGTCCGTCGTGGGCGGTGCAGATTCCGTTCGGGAACACCAGGTTGGAGGCGACCACCTCGGTGCCGCCGTCCGGGTCGACGCGCACGACGCGCCCGTTGGGCCGGGACTCCACCAGCTCGACCATGTACTCGGCGGCGTTGTGCCGGGCCGAGAAGTCCGACACGTACAGGGATCCGTCCGGGGCCACGTCGAGGTCGTCGACCGCCCGCAGACCCGAATCGTCGAGCAGCGACAGGCGGCTCCGGCGGACCTTGTTGGCGACCAGTTCCGGCTCGCCGTCCGGGTGGATCCGGTAGACGCCCATCCCGCCGACCGCCACCACGAGGCGGCCTTCGCGGTCCCACGTGTGGCCGAGCGGAAGCCCGCCGGTGCGGGCGAAGATCTCGCCCTCGGCGTGGTCCGGGCCGGAGAACCGCCAGATCCAGCCGCGGCGGTCACCGCAGTACAGGTTGCCGCCGGGGTCCACCGCGCAGTCCTCGGCGCCCTCGATCTTCCCGAGGCCGATGGTCGGCGCGTCCGTGAGGCGGTTGTTGATCGTCCACACCGTGCCCGGCTCGGTGACGTCCACCAGTGGTCCCAGCGTGATCCGTCCCGGGTCGATCTTGAGTTTCTCCGCGGTGCGCTCGCGGTACTTGCCCCACTTCAGGTCGAGGATCGCGAACAGCAGCAGCACCGCCGCGAGGATCGCGGTGTAGTAGGAGCCTTCGAGCCCCAGCGCCACGGTGGCCTGCAGGATGACGCCGACGACGAGGATGCCGACGGTCGCCCGCAGCACCGAGCCGCGGCCGCCCTTGAGGCTGACCCCGCCGAGCACGACCGCGGTCAGCGCCACCAGTTCCCAGCCCTGCCCGACGTCGGCGTCGGTCCGGCCCAGGCGGGCGGCGGTGAGCAGCCCGGCCGTGCCGGCGAGCGCCCCGGACAGGAGGTAGACGCAGAACGTGACCCGGTCCACCGGGATGCCGTTGCGGCGGGCGGAGCGCCGGTCGGAGCCGACCGCCATGACCCACCAGCCCCAGCGCGACCGGGTCAGTCCCACGTGGACGACGACCAGCACGACGAGGAAGATGAACCACCCGGTCGGGATGCCGGCCACCGTGCCCTCGCCCAGGAAGTTCCACACGAGGTCCTCCTTGGGCAGGCCGAGCTCGAAGCTGTAGGAGCTCTGCAGCGCCGCCGCCGCACCCCCGAAGGCCACCAGTGTCACCAGGGTGGTGATGAACGGCCGCATCTTGAGCCGGGCGATCAGGAACCCGTTCACCGCGCCCAGCCCGGCCCCGGCCACGATCGTCGCCGGCACCACCAGCGCCATCGGCCAGTTCCAGGCCCGCGACGCGACCATCGCGCCCAGGGAGGCGAGGCCGACGATCGAGCCGACCGACAGGTCGATCCCGCCGCCCACGAGCACGACGGTGAGCCCGATGGCGAGCAGCCCCTTCTCCGTCGCCTCGTCGAGGATGAGCGGGACGTCCACCCCGCCCACGGGCGTGGTCCCCCACACGATGACGCTGAGCACCACGGCCAGGGTCAGCGGGACCGCACCCTCCATCCAGCGCTTTGCGAACAGGTCGGACAGGGTGCGCAGCGGCGCGAACCGGGCGCCGCGGCCCTGTCCGGTGAGCGCGAACGCGTCCACGCCCGAGCGGGATTTGATCTTCATCCGCCTGGTCCTCGTCCCCGGATCACTGGCCCTTGTAGCAGGCGATGGTCGTGTTGTCGACGTTCGAGCGGTCCACCACCGCGTGCGAGACGTAGGCCACGCTGTGCGTGCTGCCCGGCGCCACACCGGTCTGGATCAGCTGCTGCGCCGTCACGACCGCCGCCGCGCCGACGCCCTGGACGTCGTAGGCGACCGAAGCGGTCACCTTGCCCGCCCGCAGCGCGTCGCACCACAGCGTGTCGGCGGCCATCGTGTAGACGCCGATGGAGTTCGGCCGGATCACGCCGCGGGCCGCCGCCTCGGACACGGCGTCACCGACGGCCACCGAGTTGAGGTCGTAGGTCACCAGGTAGGCGCAGAGGTTGTCCTTCTGCTGCTGCGTGATCGACGCCGCCGCCTGCTGCGCGGCCGCGTTCTGCCACTGGGTGTGGGCGGTGGCGACCACCTCGTAGCCGGCCGGGTCGGCCACGTCGTGCACCCCCTTGGACCACTGCAGCGACGCCGCGTCGTTGCCCGGGCCGTCGATGATCGCCAGGCGCTTGGCACCGCCGTGCTGGCCGCAGTCGGCGATGGCCCGCCTGGTGATGTCCTGCGCCGCGTGCACCACGTCGACGCCGATGAACGCGTCACCGAGCTGGCTGGACATCATGTTGACGACGATGGTGTAGATGCCCGCCTTGCGCGCGTCCTCGATCTGCTTGGTGAGCACGCCGACGTCGGTGTTGTGCAGGATCAGGACGTCGGCTTCCTTCCGCGAGATCAGGTCGTTGACGATCTTGACCATCTTGTCGGGGTCGAAGTTGGCGTCGTAGACCTGGAACTGCGCGCCGAGGTTGTCGAACGCGCGCTGCATCGACGCGCCCCAGTTCTGCGTCAGGTTGTAGCCCTTGTACAGGATCGGCACGAACGCGACCCGCTTGCCCTTCATGACGTCGTGCGCCTTCTGGTTCGCGTCGAAGAGCTGGGCGGTGTCGCCGAAGGCCTGGTTACCGCCGCCCGGCGCGCTCCCGGACGAACCACTGCTGCCGGTGGTGCACGCCGTCATCGCGACGGCCGCGGCGACCGCGGTCAGCAGGGCGGTGATCTTCCTCTTCATCGTTGAAGCTCCTTGATCATCGGTGGTGGTTCACAGTTCGTCGGTCTTCGCGGTCTCCTCGTCCCGCGGGTGCAGCCAGGCGTCGAGCGCGATCGCGGCGATCAGCACGCCGCCGCGGACCAGGTCCTGCATGGCGGTGCTCAGGCCGTGCAGGATCAGCAGGTTGTTGAGCACGCCCACGAACAACGCGCCGGCCAGGACGCCGAGGATCGTGCCCCGCCCGCCGGACAGCGAGACTCCACCGATCACGGTCACGGTGAGCGCGGTGAACAACAGCGGGTCGAACGAGGTGACCGTGGTCTGGACACTGCCCTGGATGGACACCGTCACGTACCCGGCCAGCAGGGCCAGCAGCGCGGAGAGCACGTAGGTGAGCATCTGGAGCGGCCGGACGGGCGCGCCCGTCGAGCGCGCGGTGGCGAAGTTGTCCCCCATCGCGCGGATCAGCCGGCCCGGCGCGGTGAAGGTCACGAACAACCACGCGAGCAGGAAGACGGCCCCGGCGATGAGCACCGGCCGGGGCACGCCCAGGACCGAACCGTTGCTGAGCGCGGAGATCGCCGATCCCGGCGGCAGCGCGTAGAAGTTCTGGTCGAGCAGGAAGATGTCGACGCCGCCGATCGTCAGCAGGCCGGTGGCCAGCGTCGCGAACAGCGCGGGCACCTCGAGGTAGGCGACCAGGAGACCGTTGACGACGCCGATCACCAGCGCGAGCCCGGCGATCAGCAGGATCGCCTGCCATTCGGACATGCCGCCGGACATGAACGCGAGCGTGGCCTGCGCGCACCCGAGTGCGACGCCGGCGACCGACAGGTCGATGCCCTTGCCGAGGATCACGATGGCCAGGCCGATCGCGAGGATCCCGAACGCGGCCGACAACCGCAGCAGGCTCGCGAAGTTGCCGCCGGTGAGGAAACCCTCCGTGGTCACCGCGCCGGCCACGCACAGCACCACCGTGATGACGAGGACGAAGAACCCCTGTTCGGCGCGGGCGAGCCGGTCACGGAGGGACAGGCCGGGCCTCGCGTCCGCCGCAGCCACTGCCATTGTGGACCTGCCAATCGTGTCGCGTGGATTTCCGGGGTGAGGGGACTCGCGGCGCGGTCACCGCTGCCGGATTGCCGGGAAACGTATATGGAAAATATTTTATGGTCAAGAGCGTCGCCGCGACCCCGGCGCAGTGCACCCGAACGTGGGACGCGGCCGCATGGTGTTCCAAAGTGGACACTTCGGAATCCCCTCGATCACGGGATTCCGACGGTGACTGCGCGTCACCGCTCCAGGTGCTCCCGGAGGAAGCCGGCGATGGCGCGCAGCCCGCGACGGTGCCCGGGGTGGGTCGGCAGCTGCAGGAACCCGTGGGGCGCGCCCGGCACCGGGACGAACCGGTGCGGGACGGCGGCCGCGGCCAGCCGGTCCGCGAGCGCGACCGACTCGCCGAAGAGCGGATCGTCTTCCCCGGCCAGCACCAGCGACGGCGGGAAATGCGCGCAGTACCGCTCGGGGTGCAGGCGCGGGTCGTCGGTCAGCCGCCGCGCGTCGGCCGGTTCCAGGTACTGCTGCGTGTCCACCTCGGCACCGCCGAGGAGGTCGGCCAGGACGGGCAGCGCGCGGTGGACGTCGTAGATGCCGTAGCACAGCAGGGCCGCCGCGACCCCTGCCCCGTGCCCGGACGCCAATGCGGCGGCGGCCAGGTTCGCCCCCGCGGAATCGCCCCCGACGAGCACCCGTGCCGGATCGCCGCCGAGACCGGCGGCGTGCTCCCGCACCCAGCCCAGAGCGTGCACGGTGTCCTCGACCGCCGCCGGGAACCGGTGCCGTGGCGCACGCCGGTAGTCGAGGACGACGGTGAGCAGGCCCAGCGCGGCGAGATCCGCCGCGAGCCTGCGGTGGCTGGCCGGCGCACCGAGCACCCACGCGCCGCCGTGCAGGAACAGCAGCGTGGGAAACGGCGGGTCGCCGGCCGGCCGGTACACGTCGGCGGTCACCCGCCAGCCGGCGATCTCCCGCACTGGGACGCCATGCGTGACAGCCGCGACCCGGGGCCCCTCGGCGTTGGTGTAGCCGTCGAAGGACGCCAGCAGGTCACGGACCGTTTCCCCATCGCGCACCTTGAGCGTGCGCTGGAACTCCAGCAGGCGCGCCGGCACGCCGTCCACCGTGGTCACGCGCCCGGCGCGATCATCACGTGCACGGCGTCCTCCCCGGGCACGCGGCCGGCGAGGGTCTCGACGGCCAGCGGCACCTGCTCCAGACCGAACGTGTGCGTGTGCAGCAACTCCAGCGGGTACCGCCGCGACTCGATCAGCCGCAGCGCGGGCTCGAACGCGCGGATGTCCTGTGACCACAGGCCCTTCACGGTCAGCTCCTTCGTCACGATCCGATCCGGGGCCAGCCCGCTCACCGTCGCGCCCGATCCCTTCACCCCGGCCAGCACGACCGTCGCCCCCGGCTTGGCGATCTCGACGGCGTCCACGATCGGCTGGGTCGCCACCGCGGTCACGTCCACGACGACGTCCGCCCCCTCGCCGCCGGTCGCCTCGGCGACCGCGGCGACGGTGTCCTCGGTGTCGGCGACGACGGTGACGTCCGCACCGAGCCTGCGGGCGAGCTCGAGCTTGTGCGCGTCCCGGGCGAGCCCGGTCACGATGATGCGGCCCGCCCCGGCCTCCCGTGCGGCGACCACGCCGGCCAGGCCGCGCTGCCCGCAGCCCAGGACCACGACCGTGTCCCCGGCCCGCAGGCCGGAGTCGAACGCGAACCACCGCAGGCCGGCGGCCATCGGCTGGTAGAGCGCGGCCAGCTCGAGCGGGAGGTCCGGGTCCAGTTTGTGCAGCACGGTCCGCGGGTCGAGGTACAGGTACTCCGCGTAGCCGCCCCACAGGCCCGGTCCGGCGCTCGTCGGCAGGTAGCCGTAGGCGTTGATCGCCGCGCCGTGGCGCGAACTGACGCAGCGGCGGTAGTTCCCGGTCAGGCAGGCGCGGCAGGAACCGCAGCCCAGGACCGGTTCGACCGCGACCCGGTCGCCGACCCGCACCCGCCAGCGCCGCGCCGCCTCGGCCCCGATCTCGGCGATCGTCCCGACCGGTTCGTGGCCGGGGATCAGCGGGTAGGCGACACCGAGCGCGGCGAACCCGCCGTCGTACTGCTCGACGTCGCTGCCGCACATGCCGCAGGCGTCGACCCGCAGCAGCGCCTCGTCCGGGCCGATCCGGGGCAGGGGGAACTCCTGGATCTCGTAGCGGCGATCGGCCACCTGGACCGCGGCCCGCGCCGTGGCCATCAGTAGGCCCGCGGCAGGCCGAGGACCTGCGTCGAGATGTAGTTCAGCACCATCTCCTGCGAGAACGGCGCGTTGCGCAGCAGCCGCACCTCCCGCCACAGCCGTTCGATGTGGTACTCCTTCGCATACCCGAAGCCGCCGTGCGTGGACAGCGCCCGGTCGCACGCCTGCCAGCCCGCCTCCGCGCCGAGGAACTTCGCGGCCGCCGACTCTGGGCCGCAGGGCTGGTGCGCGTCGAACAGCCCGGCCGCCTTCATGCACATCAGCTCGGCCGCCTCCAGCCGAATCCAGGCGTCGGCCAGCGGGTGCGCCACCGCCTGGTTCTTGCCGATCGGCCGGTCGAACACCACGCGGTCGTTGGCGTACTTGGTGGCCAGCTCCAGCGCCGCCCGGCCGAGCCCGATGCCCTCGAGCCCGACCACCGTGCGCTCCGGGTTCAGGCCGTCGAGCAGGTAGTAGAAGCCCTTGTCGACCTCACCGACCACCTCGTCGTCGCCGACCTCGAGGTTGTCGATGAACAGCTCGTTGGAGTCGATCGCGGCGCGGCCCAGCTTCTCGATCTCCCGCACCGTGATCCGCTCGCGGTTCAGGTCGGTGAAGAACAGGGTCATCCCGTGCAGCGGCTTGTCCTCGCGGCGCGGCGAGGTGCGGGCCAGCAGCAGGATCTTGTGCGCGTTCTGCGCGTTGGTGATCCACACCTTCTGGCCGTTGACCACCCAGCCGCCGTCGATCCTGGTGGCCTTGGTCTTGATGCGCGAGGTGTCCACGCCGGCCGTCGGCTCGGTGACACCGAAGGCCATCAGGATCTCGCCCCTGGCGAGCTTCGGCAGCCACTCCCGCTTCATCTCCTCCGAGCCGTGCCGCACGATGGGCGCCGGCGGGAACACGTAGAAGTGGATCGCCGAGCCGCCGCTCATGCCGGCGCCGGACGCGGCGATCTCGGACATCATCACGCCGGCCTCGGTCAGCCCGAGCCCGATCCCGCCGTACTCCTCGGGGATCATCGCGCCCAGCCAGCCGCCCTCGGCGAAGGTCTTGACGAACTCCCACGGGTATTCGTGCTTGCGGTCCTTCTCCAGCCAGTAGTCGTTGTCGAACTTCCGCGCCAGCTCACGCGTGGCCTTCCGGACGATGTCGACGCTGCTCTCTTCCGCGGTCATCGGTGGTCCTCCTGCTCGGCGGAAACGGGGATGTCGGTCAGCGGCGTGGCCGGGTCGAGCGAGGACAGGTCGCCCACCGGCTCGCCCAGGTGCCGGGCCCGGATGGCGCGGCGCATGATCTTGCCGTTCTTGGTCTTCGGCAGCGTCGGCACGACGTGCAGCACGGGCGCGAAGGAGCGGCCCGCGTTGCGCAGCGCGGTCGCCTCCAGATCGGCCTGGTCGACGGCGCGCTCGCGCAGCACCACGAACGCGACGGCGCGCTGGCCGCGCCGCTGGTCCGGCACGCCGATGACCGCCGCCTCCGCGATGCGGCTGTCCTTCAGCAACGCCGTCTCGATCTCCGCCGGGCCGACCCGCCGTCCGGAGAGCTTGATCGTGTCGTCGGAGCGGCCGTGGATGCGCCAGGTGCCGTCACCGTCCACACTGGCCAGATCGCCGTGCAGCCAGACGCCGTCCCAGCGGCTCCAGTACGTCTCCAGGTACCGGTCCCGGTCGCGCCAGAAGGCGTGCGTCATGCCGGGGAACGTGTTGCGCACGGTCAGCTCCCCGACCTCACCCACCACCGGGGCGCCGTCGGCGTCCAGGACGGCCGCGTCGACGCCGGGCAGCGGCCCGTTGAACGAGGCCGGTTTCATCGGCAGGAACGGGTAGCCGACGAGCAGCCCGCCCCCGACCTCGGTACCGCCGCTGTAGTTGATGATCGGGCGGGTGGACAGCCCGACCTCCTTGAACAACCACCACCAGGTCGGCTCGTCCCACGCCTCCCCGGTGGACACGAAGGCGCGCAACGTGCCCAGGTCGGCGAAGGACCCGTCGCTGCTCGCCATGATCGCCCGTGCGGCGGTGGGCGCGATGCCCTGCACGGTGACGCCGTTGCGCTCGACGATGTCCCACATCCGGCCGGGGTGCGGGTGGACCGGCACGCCCTCGATCATCACGATCGTGGCCCCGAGCTGGAGCGGCCCCATGATGAGCAGCGGGCCCACGAGCCACCCCATGTCGGTGATCCAGGAGACCACGTCGTCGTCGTGCACGTCGAAGCCGTAGGCGAAGTCGACCGCGGCCTTCACCGCCAGGCCGGCGTGGGAGTGCACGATCCCCTTCGGCTTGCCGGTGGTGCCGGAGGTGTAGACGATCGCGAGCGGGTCGTCGGACTCGGTGGCGGCCGTGCCGACCGGCTCCGGATCGGCCGCGAGCTCGTCCCAGTAGACGTCGCGCCCGGCACGCATCTCCACGCCGTGCGCGAGGTGGCGGACCACCACCACGTGCCGGACCGAGGGCGCCGATTCCAGCGCCTCGTCGGCGACCTCCTTCAGCGGCACGCGCTTGCCGCGCCGGGTGGTGCCGTCGGCCGTGACCAGGAGAACCGCCTCGGAGTCCTGCAGGCGCGTGGCCAGCGCCTCGGCGCCGTAACCGGTGAAGGCCGGAACGGCCACCGCCCCGATCATCGCGATGCCCAGGAACGCCACCACCGACTCCGGCACGACCGGCACGTACAGCACCACCCGGTCGCCCGCCCGGACGCCGAGACGCGCCAGGTTGGCGGCGAACCGGCGCACCTGCTGGGACAGCTGGGCGTAGGTCAGCGAGCGTCGCTGCCCGCTGTCGCCCTCGTAGACCACGGCGGTCTTGCCGGCCCGCTCACCCACCGCGTGGCGGTGCGCGCAGAGCACCGCGGCGTTGACCCGGCCGCCGGGGAACCAGCGCGGGAAGGGCTTGCCCTCGCTGTCGTCGCGGACCCGCTCGAACGGCTCGTCGAAGGCGACGCCGAGATCCTCGACCACCGCGCGCCAGAACCACTCGGGGTCCTCGACCGACGCCCGGTGCAACTCCTCGACGCTGTCGTGTCCCCAGCGCCGCATCGCCGCCAGGAGGCGGCTGCGCTCGCGTTCCGCCGCGCCGGGCACCCAGGCGTACGCGGTGCCCGTGTCTTCGGTCACTGGCATGGTTCTCCTCGTCGGGCGCCGGTCACGACGCGGCGGTGGCGGCCTGATCCGCGGCCGACCGCTTGAGCATCAGGCCGACGCGGGTGGCGTCGCAGACGATCTCGTCACGCTGGTTGATGCCCAGGTGCCGGAAGACGACGATGCCCGAGTCACCGCGACTCTTGGACTCGCGCTTGCTCACGATCTCGGTGCGCGCGCGGATGGTGTCGCCGTGGAACACCGGGTTCGGGAACTTGACCTCCTGGAAGCCGAGGTTGCCCAGCGTCGTGCCCTGCGTGGTGTCCGGAACCGTGACGCCGGAGACCAGGCCCAGGATGAACAGGCTGTTGACCAGCCGCTGGCCGAAGATGGTGTTCTTGCTGTACTCCGCGTCGAGGTGCAGCGGGGCGAGGTTCAGCGTCAGCGTGCTGAACAGCACGTTGTCCGCCTCGGTGACCGTCCGCCGGGTCGCGTGCTCGATCACCGCGCCGGGCTCGAACTCCTCGAAATACAGGCCGGGCATGGCACCCTCCACTCCTACCGAAAATATATTTTATGTTTACATGGCGGCGCGGCCGGGGTCAACCCCGCCGGCCCGGGAGCCCGCCAGCCGTCCGGCAACCTTGCTCTAACGAAGTATTAAATATAGTATCTCGCCAATCCGGCACGGCTCCCCCCGCGGACGGCCCACTGCACCCGGAAAACCCGTTCACCCACAGGAGGTGCCCGGATGGACTCCGGCCCCACCGTCGCCTCGGTGCTGCGCCGCGGCTACACCGAATTCGCCGACCTGCCCGCCGTCGTGGACGTGTCCGGGACGACGACCACCTACGCGGAGCTGGGCCGCGACGCGCGGCTTCTGGTGACCGGCCTGCGAAACCAGGGTGCCCGCCACGGGGACCGCATCGTCGTCCTGACCAAGAACCGGCCGGAGTGCTTCACCCTGGACCACGCGCTGGCGATCGGCGGGTTCGTCCGCGTCGCGCTCAGCTACCGCCTGCACCCGAAGGAGATCGCCGACATCGTCGCCGACTCCGGGGCGCACATCGTCGTCGTGGACGGCGAGCGCGTCGCCGAAATCGCCGGTGCGGTCGGCGCGGACGTCACGCTGGTGAACTTCGACGGCGACGGGCCGGGCGTCCCCTACGGCTCGCTGTTCGGCGGTGCGGAAGCCGAACCCGCCGAGGTCTCCCCCGCCGACATCGCGTGGATGCCCTACACGTCCGGCACCAGCGGGCGCCCCAAAGGCGTCATCCACACCCACCACAGCCTGCTGTCGATCATCCGGAACGTGCTGGTCGAGCTGCCGGGGCTGGGCGATCGCGACGTCCTCGTGCACACCGCCCCGCTCACGCACCTCAGCGGGTACGCGATGCTGGCCGGCTTCACGCGCGGCGCCCGCCAGATCGCCCTCGGCCGGTTCGAGCCGGCGGAGTACCTCCGCGTCGTCCAGCAGCACCGCGCGACGGTCCTGCCCCTGGTCCCGACGATGATCAACATGCTGCTGCCGGTCCTGGAGGCGGGCGAGGCCGACGTCTCCAGCGTGCACACCGTGCTCTACGGCGGCTCCCCCATCGCACCGGACCGGCTGGCGCGGGCGATCAAGCTGTTCGGCCCGGTCTTCGTCCAGTCCTACGGGCTCACCGAGATGCCGTGGTCGTCCTGGCTGTCCAAACCGGACCACGTGTTCGACCCGGACGGCGAGCTGCCCGCCCGCCTCGGCTCGGCGGGCCGGGTGAGCCCGTTCATCGAGATGCGCCTGGTCACCCCCGGTGGCCGTCTCGCCGAGGACGGCGAGGAGGGCGAGATCCAGCTGCGCGGCGACGCCCGCATGGCCGGGTACTGGAACCTCCCGGACGAGACAGCGGCCGCCATCCGCGACGGCGGGTGGGTGGCCACCGGCGACGTCGGGCGCATGTCCGAGGGCTACCTGCACGTCGTCGACCGCAAGAAGGACATGATCGTTTCCGGCGGCTTCAACGTCTATCCCGCCGAGGTGGAGAACGCCATCTACACGGTGCCCGGCGTGGCGGAGGTCGCCGTGGTCGGCATCCCCGACGAGCGGTGGGGCGAAACCGTGCACGCGGTGGTCGTCCCGCGCGGCGGGGCCACGGTGACCCGGGACGAGATCGACCGGGCCTGCCTCGGCACGATCGCCGCCTACAAGCGCCCGCGCAGCGTCGAGTTCGTCAGCGAACTGCCGAAGACGGGCACCGGCAAGATCATGCGCCGCGCGGTGAAGGAACGGTACTGGCAGGGCCGGGCCCGGCTGGTCAACGGATGAAGGAGCACCGCATGCCCCAGGATGACTTCGCGGACCTGGTCCGGCGAGCCGTCCGCGACGCGAACGTGCCGACGCTGCTGATGGTCCTGGTCCAGCTGACCGGGGACACGCGGTGGCTGGAAAAGCCCTACCGGCCCACGAGGGGCCGCGGGCTGAGCGAGAACGACTCCGGCGGCCTCCCCGGGGACGTGCAGGAGGAGATCCGGCACGCCGCCGCGGACGCGATCATCGCCTGGCACGACGGACGCCCCATGGCGATCCCGGAGCCGGACGAGTCCCTGCTGACCCGGATGCTGTCCGTGGCGATGGGCGAGGAAATCCCCGGCGAATACGGTCCGATGATCGCCGACGACCTGCGCACCGCCCTGAACGCCGCGCCCGCCCCGCCGGACGTGCCGCGGCCCCCGGACGGGTCCTCCGCGATCGTCATCGGCGCGGGCATCTCGGGCATGCTCGCCGCACACCACCTGCGGCAGGCCGGCATCGCCTGCACGATCATCGAGAGCGGCGAACGCGTCGGCGGAACCTGGTGGCACAACCGGTATCCGGGCTGCGGCGTGGACGTGCCGAGCCACCTCTACTCCTTCTCCGGCGTCGTCGCCGACTGGCCGTACTACTACGCCACCCGCGACGAGATCCACGCCTACCTGGAATCGGTCGCCGCCGAATGGGACATCCCCAGCTGTACCCGCTTCTCCACCCGGGCCACCGCGGCCCGGTGGGACGAGGCCGGCCGGCAGTGGTCGGTCGAGATCACCGGCCCGGACGGCACCCGTGAGGTGCTGCGGGCCGACATCCTGATCAGCGGGGTCGGCGCGTTCGGCAAGCGGAAACTGCCGGACGTGCCAGGGCTCGACCGGTTCGCCGGCACGTGGTGCCACACCGCGACCTGGCCCGAGGATCTGGACCTGGCCGGCAAGCGCGTCGGCGTGATCGGCAACGGCGCGAGCGCGATGCAGGTCGTCCCCGCGATCGCCGGTACCGCGGAGTTCCTCACCGTGTTCCAGCGGTCGGCCCACTGGGTGGCGCCGTTCGAGAAGTTCCGGGTGCCGGTCCCGGATCCGGTCCGGTTCCTGCTCCGCGAGGTCCCGCTGTACCGGTCGTGGTACCGGCAGCGGCTGGCCTGGGTGCTCAACGACACCCTCTACCAGGCGTTGCAGAAGGACCCGGACTGGCCGCACCAGGACCGGTCCATCAACGCGATCAACGAGGGCCACCGCCGGTTCTTCACCCGGTACATCTCCGCCGAACTGGCGGGCCGTCCCGACCTGGTCGAGAAGGTCACCCCGTCCTACCCGCCGTTCGGCAAGCGCATCCTGCTGGACAACGGCTGGTACCGCACGCTGAAGCGGGACGACGTCGAGCTGGTGACCGACTCGATCGCCGAGATCACCGAGCACGGCATCCGGCTGGTGTCCGGACGCGAGGTGGAACTGGACGTCATCGTGTTCGCCACCGGGTTCGACGTGGTGCGCTTCCTGTCGTCGGTGGAGCTGACCGGGCGCGGCGGCCGCACCCTCGGCGACGTGTGGCACGGCGACGACGCGCGCGCCTACCTGGGCACGACGGTGCCGGGCTTTCCCAACCTGTTCTGCCTCTACGGCCCCAACACCCAGGCCGGTCACGGCGGCAGCCTGATCTTCTACCTCGAGTGCCAGATGCGGTACGTGCTGAGCCTGCTCGGGCAGATGTTCGACGCGGGCGCCACGGTCGCCGAGGTCCGCGCCGAGGTCAGCGACAAGTACAACGAGGACGTGGACGCCGCGCACGAGCGGATGATCTGGACCCAGCCCGGGTTCACCACCTACTACCGCAACTCCCGCGGCCGCGTGGTGGTGGCCAACCCGTGGCGGGTCATCGACTGGTGGCAGATGACGAAGGAGGCCGTGCTGTCGGACTACCACCTCGACGGCCCCGGAGCGGGAGGTCCGCGATGACGAACCGGTTCACCGGCACGGTCGCGCTGGTCAACGCCGCCGCGGGGGCGGGGATCGGCGCGGCCGTCACCCGGCGCCTGCTGGCCGAGGACGCCACCGTGGTGATCACCGACGTGAGCGAGCGGCGGCTGGCCAAGTTCCAGGCGGAGCTGGCCCAGTCCGGCCACGGCGACCGGGTGCTCGCCCGCGTCGCCGACGCGGCCGACGAGCACGCGGTCGACGCGCTGCTCGCCGAGGTCGCGGCCGTGCACGGGCGGCTGGACGTCCTGGTCAACAGCGTCGGGCTCAACCTGCTGGCGGAGTTCCCCGGCACCGGCCTGGACACCTGGCGCCGGGTCCTGGACACGTCGCTGACCTCGCACTTCCTGCACGCCCGCGCGGCCTGGCCGCTGCTGCGGAAATCGGCCGCCCCGGCCATCGTCAACATTTCCTCGCTCGCGGCCGAAGCCCCGGTGCCCTTCGGTGAGGTCGCCTACGCCGCGGCGAAGGCCGGTGTGCTCGGGCTGACCCGCGCACTGGCGGTGGAGGGCGCCCAGTGGGGGATCCGCTGCAACGCGGTCATCCCGGGCCTGATCTGGAACGAGCGCCTCACCGCCGGGGTCGCCGCCGAGTACGTCGACGCCTACCGTGCGCGGCGGCCGCTGGGCCGGGACGGCGAGCCGGACGAGGTCGCCGACGTGATCCTCTTCCTCGCCTCGGGCGACAGCCGGCACGTCACCGGCCAGGCGCTGCGGGTGGCGTCATGACACTGGAGGGAAAGGTCGCGCTCGTCACCGGGGCCGCCGGCGGTGTCGGCGTGGCGATCTGCCGCGCGCTGCGGGAGGCCGGGGCGCGGGTCGCGCTCACCGACGTCGACGGGTCCGCGCTGGACGAGGTTGCGAGCGGCCTCGGCGACGGCGCGGCCACCTTCGTCACCGATCTCGCCGACGACGACGCCGCGGCGGCGCTGCCGGCGCGCGTGCGGGACGAGTTCGGGTCGCTGGACATCCTGGTCAACAACGCCGGGGTCCGCCAGGTCGCCCCGATGCTCGACCTCACGCCGGCGCAGTGGCGGCGCACGCTGGACGTCGACCTGGTCGCCCCGTTCGTGCTGTGCCGGGCCGCGATCCCGCTGATGGCCGAGCAGGGCCGGGGCAAGATCGTCAACATCGCCTCGATGGCCGGGCTCGCCGCGTTCCGCGACCGCGCGGCCTACAGCGCCGCCAAGGCCGGCCTGATCATGCTCACCAAGAACATCACGGTGGAGTTCGGTGACCGGGGCATCTGGTGCAACGCCGTCGCCCCCGGCGTCGTGGAGACCCCGATGACGAGCTTCTTCTTCGCCAGCCCCGGCATGACCTCCTCGATCCGCGCGAACACGCCGATGCGGCGCTGGTCGCGGCCCGAGGAGATCGCGCGGCCGGTGGTGTTCCTGAGCGGTCCGGAGTCGGACTTCGTCAACGGGACGGTCGTCCCGGTCGACGGCGGCTGGACCGCCGGTTACTACGGGGCGGAGCTGTCCCCCCGGCCCGAGGAGGCATGACGTGATCTCCAACGCGCGACTGGAGGAGCTGTCGGCCAAGCAGGCGATCGCCGACCTGCTGCTGACCTACTGCCGCGGCATCGACCGGTGCGACGCCGCGCTCGTCAAGGAGGCGTTCTGGCCGGACGCCTACGACAACCACGGCGCGGACGCCGGCCCGGCGTGGGAGTTCGCCGACCGGATCGTCGCGGCGAAGCTCGCCACGACCGAGTGGACCACGCACGCGGTCACCAACCACCTCGTCGAGGTCGACGGCGACCGCGCGTTCTCCGAGGCGATCGTGCTGACCTTCCAGAAGCAGACCGGCAGCGACCAGGTCAACGTGTTCTGCGGCCGGTACGTCGACCGCGTCGAGCGGCGCGACGGGACCTGGCGCATCGCCTACCGCCAGATGATCCACGACTGGAGCGGCTCGACCGTGCTCGAACCGTGGGCGCTGTCCGGTGTGGCCAGTGGCGCCTTCGTCCAGGGCGGCCGGCGTGACGGCGACTTCGTCACCGGCGCCGGCCGCGACGCTCTGATGCACGACTGACCCATCGGCGCGGGGAAGGGGCGGAACGGCCGTGGCCGTTCCGCCCCTTCCCCGCGCTCAGGACGCCAGCGCCTCCGCCATCTCCGGCGACACGCCGTAGGACTTGATCTCGACGTAGGCGTCGAAGCCCTCCAGACCGGCCTCACGCCCGATCCCGCTGCACTTGAACCCGCCGATGGGCGCGTGGAACCCGACGACGTTGCCGTTCAGTTCGACCGTCCCGGTGCGGATCCGGCGGGCGAACGCCAGGGCGTGCTCGGGGTCGGCGGTGAACACCGAGCCGTTGAGCCCGTAGGTGGAGTTGTTCGCGATGGCGGCGGCCTCGTCCTCGCTGTCGAAGGACAGCACGGACAGCACCGGGCCGAAGATCTCCTCCTGCGCGATGCGCATGTCCGGGGCGACGTCGGTGAAGATGGTCGGTTCGACGAACCAGCCGCGCTCCAGTCCCGCCGGGCGGCCACCGCCGACCAGCACCTTGGCGCCCTCGCCGCGGCCGATCTCGAAGTATCTCTCCACAGTGGCCCGCTGCCGCGCGCTCACCAGGGGGCCGACCTGGGTGACCGGATCGGCGGGGTCCCCGATCGGCATCTCCGCGACCATCGCGGTCAGCCGCTCCAGCAGCTCCCGCTCCCGGGTGCGCGAGACCACGATCCGGGTCTTGTTGCTGCACGCCTGGCCGGTGTTGCGCAACGACAGCGCCCGGATCTGCTGCACGGCCAGGTCGAGGTCGGCGTCGTCGAGGATGACCGCGGCGGACTTGCCGCCCAGCTCCAGCGTCACCCGCCGCAGGTCCTGCCCGCACAGGGCCGCGATCCGCCGCCCCGCGGCCGTGGAGCCGGTGAAGGACACCTTGTCCACGCCGGGGTGGGTGACGAGGTACTCGCTCACGTCGCGGTGCGCGGGCACGATGTTGACCACCCCGTCCGGCAGCCCGGCCGACTGCAGCATCTCCGCGAACAGGTAGGAGTCCAGCGGCGCCTCCGGCGACGGCTTCAGCACGACCGTGCACCCGGACAGCAGCGCGGGCCCCAGCTTCAGCATCGTCACCAGCAGCGGCGCGTTCCACGGGATCACCGCTCCCACCACGCCGACCGGTTCGCGCGTCACCAGCGCGTTGCCGGTGGCCGAGCGCCGCACCGTGGTCCACTCGTACCGCGGCGCCAGCTCGAGGAAGCTGTCCAGCAGCAGCCGCGCGCCGGCGGACTGCATGGTCCGGGAGAGGCTGATAGGGCAGCCCATCTCGTCGCTGACCAGCGCGGCCACGGTGTCCTGGTGCTCGGCCAGCGCGGCGCTGACCCGCCGGAGCACGTCACTGCGCTCCGCCAGGCTCATGCCGGGCCACGGGCCGCGGTCGAACGCCTCCCGCGCCGCGGCCACCGCGCGGTCCACATCGGACCGCGACCCCGCGGGCACGCGCGCCACGACCTCTTCGGTGAACGGGGAGATCACCTCGATCTTCTCATCGGTCGCCGGATCCACCCACCGGCCGCCGATGAACAGCTTCGCGTAGTTTTCTTGCCAGACCATGTCGTTCTCCTTTGAACGGTGGGGAGTGGGTTCAGCCGTGCCGCGCCACGGCTTCGGCGAGCTCGATGACGCCTTCGGCCGTCTTCACGTGGGCGAGGTCGATGTGCTGGCCTTCGAAGTCCACCGCCGCGCTGCCTCCGGCCTCGGCCTTGCGGAACGCGTCGATCATGCGCCGGTAGAACTCCACCTTCTCCGGCGACGGCGTGAAGACCTCGTTGGCCACCGCGACGTGGGAGGGGTGGATGCAGACCATCCCGCGGTAGCCCAGCCCGCGGTTGTCCTCGCAGAAGCGGCGGAACCCGTCGAGGTCCCGGATGTCCTGCCACACGCCGGCGAGCGGGTGGTGCAGGCCGGCCGCGCGGGCGGCGAGGACGATGCGGCTGCGCAGGTACAGGGTCTCCAGCCCGGCGGGGGTGAACTCGAACCCGAGCTCGCGCCCGACGTCGGCGTTGGGACCGGTCGCGCCGAGCAGGCTGGCCACCCGCGGGCTGGCGGTGGCGATCTCCTCGCAGTGAGCCATCGACACCGCGGTCTCGTAGCTCACGATCAGCCCGACCGAGCCCGGCGCGAGCCCTTCCCGCTCCTCCAGGTGCGACACCACGGCGTCGATCCGCACGATCTCCTGCGCGTCGAACACCTTCGGCAGGAACAGCCCGGCCAGCCCCGGCCGCACCACGGCCTCCAGGTCGGCTCCGAGCAGGCCGCTGACGGAGCTGTTGGGCCGGACCCACAGGTCGGCCCGGGCGGCGTCGGCCAGCCGGTCCAGTGTCTCCACGACCGTCTTGCGGGCGTCCGCCTTGTCCCCGGCCGGCACCGAGTCCTCGAGGTCGAGGATCACCGCGTCGGTACCCGACGCGAGCGCCTTGTCGGCCCAGGTGGGCTTGTGCCCGGGGACGAACAGCAGGGAACGGTAGGGCTTCATCGGGTGTCCTCCTTGACGGGACGGGAGAAGTCGGGCTTGCGGCGCTCGCGGTGGGACGCGAGGCCTTCGCGCACCTCGGGTCCGCCGAAGCCGTAGAACTCCAGCGCGAGCGAGGAGTCGAAGATGGCCCCGGCGATCTGCCGGTACCACGCGTTGAGGGACTGCTTGGTCCAGCGGATCGCGGTGGGCGCCCCGGCGGCCAGCTCGCGGGCGATCTCCCGGGCCGTGGGCAGGAGCTCGGACTCCTCGTCGACGCAGAGCGAGACCAGGCCGATGCGCTCGGCTTCCTGGCCGGTGAGGGGCCGGCAGGTCATGAGGTAGTACTTGGCCTTGGCCATGCCGCACAGCAGCGGCCAGCACACGGCGGCGTGGTCACCGGCGGCGACGCCGAGGCGGGTGTGGCCGTCGACGATCTTCGCGCTCCGGGCGACCACCGACACGTCGGCCAGCACCCCGGCGACCAGCCCGGCTCCCACGGCGGGACCGTGGATGGCCGAGACCGTCGGCTTCGAGCAGTCGATGACGTTGTAGACCAGGTCCCGCGCCTCGCGCATGGTGCGCGTGCGGGTGTCGTAGTCGGTGGACAGCTTTTCGACCAGGTCGAACGAGCCGCCGGCCGAGAACGCCTTGCCCTCGCCGCGGAGCAGGACGGCGGCCACGTCGGGGTCGCGGTCGAACTCGCGCCAGATGTCGGCGAGGTCCGCGTGGGCGGCTTCGCTCACCGCGTTGAGGTTGGGCGCGTCGAGGACCAGCTCGATGACCCCGTGTTCGTCGGGGCCCTCCACCCGCAGGTGGGGGAAACGTGCGTAGCGGCTCATGTGCTTCCTTTCCTGTCGCGGCCGAGGAAGAGCCCCTCCCGGTCGTGGTCGCGCAGCTCGGCGACGTCCTCGGCGGTCACCGGCCGCAGCTCGCGGACGTCCTCGGCCACCTTCAGGTCCCAGCCGCAGCGAGCGCGCACGGCGGCGATCCGCTCGGCGAGCGGCTCCGGCCCGGGGGCGACGTGGGTGAGGACGAGGTCGCCGTCGCGCATGGTCAGCGTGCCGGCGTCGGTGACGACGGCGCGGACGCGGGCGCCGGGGCTGGTGACGTAGTCGCACTGCTCGATGAACCGGCGGGGACTCAGCGTGCCGACGACGAGGGTTTCGTCGGCGTTGGTGACGACGTCGTTCGCGCCGCCGGACCCGACGAGGTGGGGGCCGCCGGCGATCTTGGTGGTGTTGATGTTGCCGTGGCGGTCGATCTCAGCCGCGCCGACGCACGCGATCGAGCGGGTGCGCGGCCCGTTGACCAGGGTGCCCAGCACCTGCTCGGTGTCCAGCAGCATCGAGGCGGTCGGGAAGTTGGCGAAGCTGAAGATGAACGGGTCGCCGGGGGTGGGGGTGTAGTCCCACAGCCCGAGTTCGGCGGCCAGCGCGACCTCGTGACCGGCGGCTTTCGCCCGCGCCACACCGACCCACGCCGCGAGGTTGGCCAGCCCGGCCCCGGCCAGCACGGCGTCCGCGCCGGTGGCCGCGATGCGCTCGCCCAGCAGGTCGGCCAGCCAGACCGCCGCGCGCTCGGCGGGGGTCGGCGGTCCGCCGTGGCCGTCGCCGCGCGGTACCAGCGACGGCCCGCCGGCCGCGCGCACCAGTTCCGCCAGCCGGTCGCCGCCGAGTTTCGCCAGGTAGGACTCGTGATCGGCGGGTTCGAGGATCCACTCGCGGATCCAGTCGTCGAACCGCTCGGAGCGGGTGGCGGTGCGCACGTCGATCCAGAAGGGGACGTCCTCGGCGTAACCCCGCACCGGCAGCGCGGCCCCCGCCGGACCGGCGAACACGCCGCCCGGGTGGGCCCCGAACGGCGCCTCCACGACGGCGAGTACCCGGTGGGCGGGGATCCGCACCAGCGGCGACCAGGCACGCAGATCGTCGACCACCTTCTCCACGGTGGCGAGCACCCCGCGCCGGGCGGCGAACGCACCGATCGAGCCTTCGAACATCGGCGGGGCGATCGCCAGGTTGCCCCGCCGGTCGGCCACCGCGGCGTGCACCACCGCGATGTCGGGGGCCAGGGGCGCGACCAGGCCGAACCGGCCGAACCGGGTGTCCACTTCGTCGTAGGCGTCGTTGGCGGCCATGGACGAGCCGCGCACCGAACCGGTCACCACCGCGGGCACCCCGGTGGCGGCGGCCCGCAGCCGCTGGATGAAGCTCAGGAACGACCAGTTCTCCACCTGCACCGCGCCGCCGCCGTAGGCCTGCTGGAAGACCGGGTTGGGCGTGAACACGGGGAACGAGTCTCCCGAGTAGACGGTGACGACCCGCTCCAGGCAGCCCGCGCGGAAGAGCACGGCCCCGAGCGAAGACAGGCTCGCCATGATCAGGGTGAAGGCCGACGGCCTGCCCCAGTGCTGCCGCGCGATCTCCCGGACGAGGGCGCTCCACCGGGAGTGGCCCATCATCACGTGGATCGCGTCGCCCGGCCGGACGTGGCGGGCCACCGCCTCGTCCAGCCGGCAGAAGTCGGTCGCCAAGCCGGCACCCCCGTTCCTCGCCACGTTCGCCGCCTGACCATATAATATATTTTACCTTTCGACGAGTGCGCTGGGCCACACCACCGCTCACCCGGCCGCGTCGTCCCAGAACCCGCGCTCCTCGAGCAGCGCCACCGCGCGGTTCCCGCCACGCAGGAAGTGGTCCTCGGTGAGCTTGCGGGCCACGTCCCCCGCCCCCGCCCGCACCGCGTCGATGATCTCCCGGTGGTCGGCGTGCGCCGCGGCCGACCACTGGGCGTGCGATTCGTAGAACCCGTGCGGGATCGCGCTGCCCAGCACCTTCAGCTCCGAGACGAGCCGGCGCGAGCGCGAGGCCCGGTTGATCACCCGGTGGAACTCGAAGTTGAGCACGTCCAGCCGCTCGCTCGACACCTCCGTCTCCATCCGCGCGGCGATCTCGTCGAGCGCCTCCAGGCTGGCCGGTGACATCCGCGCCGCCGCCCGCTCGGCCGCCAGGCCGGAGATCACGCCGAGCATCCAGTACTGGTCGCGGACGTCCTCCCGGGACAGCCGGGCGACGAACGCACCGCGGCGTGGCACGACCTCGATGATCCCCTCGACCTCGAGCGCGATCAGCGCCTCCCGGACCGGGAGCTTGCTGATCCCGAGCCGCTCCGCCACCGCGTCCTGGTCGATCCGGACCCCTGGGCGCAGCACCCCGGCGAAGACCTGCCGCCGGATCTCCTGGGCGGCGGCTTCCTTGAGACTGGCCGGGAGAACCACCCGGCGCGACCCCGGGAAGACCGAGTTGTCCAGTGCCATGCCCGCCCTGCCTTCCGTCGACCACCGCGGATACCCATCTTAATATATTTTACTTCATTCTGTAGCTCTCGCGACGTGATAAAATATTTTCCATGACCACTCCCCCGGCCGTGAGCCCCGAGGACTTCCGCCCGATCCTGGAGCTGGTGCGCGACTTCGTCCGGACGAAGGTCGTGCCCCGTGAGCAGGAGATCGCCGACACCGATGCGATACCGGACGACCTGCGCAAACAAGTCGCGGAAATGGGCCTGTTCGGCTACGCCATCCCCCAGGAGTGGGGTGGCCTTGGCCTGGACCTCACCCAGGACGTCGAACTGGCCATGGAATTCGGCTACACGTCGCTGTCACTGCGGTCGATGTTCGGCACCAACAACGGCATCGCCGGGCAGGTGCTGGTGAACTTCGGCACCGCCGGGCAGAAGGCGGAGTGGCTGGAGCGCATCGCGTCCGGCGAGGTGGTGGCCTCCTTCGCCCTGACCGAGCCGGGCGCCGGGTCCAACCCGGCCGGCCTGCGCACCCGGGCCGTCCGCGACGGGGACGACTGGGTGATCGACGGGCAGAAACGCTTCATCACCAACGCGCCGATCGCCGACCTGTTCGTCGTGTTCGCCCGCACCCGGCCGGCCGGCGAGACCGGGCCCGGCATCGCCGTGTTCCTCGTGCCGGCCGGCACGCCGGGGGTCGAGGTCGGTGTCAAGGACCGCAAGATGGGCCAGGAGGGTGCCTGGACGGCGGACGTGGTGTTCTCCGGCGTCCGGGTGCCCGGCTCGGCCCTCGTGGGCGGGGACGAGGCGGCCGGCTACCGCGCGGCGATGACCTCGCTGGCGCGGGGACGCGTGCACATCGCCGCGCTGGCCGTCGGCACCGCCCAGCGCGCCCTCGACGAATCCGTCGCCTACGCCGCCTCGGCCACCCAGGGCGGCACCCCGATCGGCGAGTTCCAGCTGGTCCAGGCGATGCTCGCGGACCAGCAGACTGGCGTGATGGCCGGCCGCGCCCTGGTGCGGGACACCGCGCGGCGTTACGTCTCCGGCGAGGACCGCCGCATCGGCCCCTCCGCCGCGAAGCTGTACTGCACCGAGATGGCGGGCAAGGTGGCCGACCTGGCGGTGCAGATCCACGGCGGCACCGGGTACATGCGCGAGGTGCCGGTCGAGCGGATCTACCGCGACGTGCGCCTGCTCCGCCTCTACGAAGGCACCAGCGAGATCCAGCGCCTCATCATCGGCGGCGCCCTCATCCGGAACGAAAGGACGGGACGATGAAGCTCAACGAGGACGAGGAGCAGATGGTCGCGCTCGTCTCGGAGTTCGTCGACGAGCGGGTGCGCCCGCGGGTGCGCGAGTTCGAGGAGGACGACATCTACCCCGGCGAGTTCATCGACGAGATGAAGAAGCTGGGGTTCTTCGGGCTCCTGGCCCCCGCCGAGTACGGCGGCGTGGACGTCAGCACCGCGTGTTTCGCGCGCGTGACCGAGGAGCTGGCCCGCGGCTGGATGAGCCTGGCCGGCGCCATCGGCGGGCACTCCGTCATCACCTACCTGATCAAGACGTTCGGCACGCCCGAGCAGCGCGAGAAGTACCTGCCCAAGATGGCCGAGGGGACCATCCGCGCGACGATGGCGCTCACCGAACCCGGCGGGGGCAGCGACCTGCAGGCGATGCGCACCCACGCCGTTCCCGTCGACGGCGGGTGGTCGATCACCGGGTCCAAGACGTGGATCTCCAACGCCGCCCACTCCGGCCTGATCGGCCTGCTGTGCATCACCGATCGTGAGGCGGAGCCGGCCCACCGCGGGATGAGCGTGCTGCTGGTCGAGCCGGGCGACGGCCTGACCATCTCGAAGAAGCTGCCCAAGCTGGGCTACCGCGGCGTGGAGGCGTGCGAGCTGGTGTTCGACGGCCGAACGGTGCCGGCGGAGGCGGTCCTGGGCGGCACCCCGCACCAGGGCTGGGCGCAGATGATGCGCGGCCTGGAGGTCGGCCGCATCCAGGTCGCGGCGCGCGCCCTCGGCGTGGGACAGGCGGCGCTCGACGCCGCCGTGCGCTACGCCCAGGAGCGGGAGTCCTTCGGCAAGCCGATCTGGAAGCACCAGTCCGTGGGCAACCTGCTCGCCGACATGGCCACCCGTATGCGCGCGGCCCGGCTGCTGACCCTCGACGCCGCGGAGCGGCTCGACGCGGGCGAGCGGGCCGACATGGAGGCCGGCATGGCGAAGCTGTTCGCCTCGGAAACGGCCATGCAGGTCGCGCTCGACGCCATCCGCGTGCACGGCGGGTACGGCTATTCCAAGGAATACGACGTCGAACGCTACTTCCGCGACGCCCCGCTGATGATCGTCGGCGAAGGCACCAACGAGATCCAGCGCAACGTCATCGCCGCCCAGCTCATCGCCCGCAACCGGATCTGAGGGAGAGACATGTCCTTGCTGACCGACCGGACGGCCGTCGTCACCGGCGCCGCCCAGGGCATCGGGTTCGCCATCGCCGAGCTGTTCGCCACCCACGGGGCCCGCGTGGTGATCGGCGATCTCGACGGCGACGCGGCCGTCCTCGCCGCCAAGCGCCTCGGCGGCCCGGACGTCGCGCGTGGCATCCGTTGCGACGTGACCGTGGCCGACGACGTGGACGCGTTGCTGGCGGCCGCGGAGTCGGCGTTCGCGCCCGTCGACGTCATGGTCAACAACGCCGGCATCACCCGCGACGCGACGATGCGGACCATGACCGAGGAGCAGTTCGACCAGGTGATCAGCGTGCACCTCAAGGGCAGCTGGAACGGCACCCGCAAGGCCGCCGCGATCATGCGGGAACGCAAGCGCGGCGCGATCGTCAACATCTCGTCCCTGTCCGGCAAGGTGGGGATGGCCGGCCAGACCAACTACTCGGCGGCCAAGGCCGGGATCGTCGGCCTGACCAAGGCCGCGGCCAAGGAGCTCGCCCACCACGGGGTCCGCGTCAACGCGATCCAGCCGGGCCTGATCCGCACCGCGATGACCGAGGCCATGCCTCCGAAGGTGTGGGACCAGAAGATGGCCGAGATCCCGATGGGGCGTGCCGGCGAGGTGTCCGAAGTGGCCTCCGTCGCCCTGTTCCTCGCCAGTGACCTGTCGTCCTACATGACCGGCACCGTGCTGGAAGTGACCGGCGGACGGTTCATGTGATGCGCGTGTTCGCCGGGATCGGCGAGGTCAAGGCCGCGCTCGGCGAGGAGCTCGGCCCCAGCGAGCCGCTGGAGATCGGCCAGGACCGGATCGGCGCGTTCGCCGGCGCCACCGGCGACCACCAGTGGATCCACGTCGATCCCGAGCGTGCCGCGAACGGCCCCTTCGGCACCACCATCGCGCACGGGTTCCTCACGCTGTCGCTGCTCCCGTGGTTCGGGCAGCGGCTGTTCCGGCTGGACTTCGGCACCACGCGGATCAACTACGGCCTGAACAAGGTCCGGTTCCCCGCGCCGGTGCCCGTGGGATCGCGCCTGACCGCGACGGCGACGTTCACCGACGTCCGCGAGGGCCCGGCCGGTGCCACCCTCACGGTGCAGTACGCCGTCACCGCCGACGGCGCGGCCAAACCGGCGTGCGTGGCCGAAATGCTCCTGCTGGTCGCCTGAACACGGGAACGGGCCGGGACGCGCGAGGTGTCCCGGCCCGTTCTGCCGCGCCGTCAGTCGTGCCGGATGACACCCCGGATGTTCTTGCCCTCGTGCATGTCCCGGTAGCCCTGGGTCACCTCGTCGAGGGTGTAGGTCCGGGTCACCAGCTCGTCCAGCTTGAGCGCGCCGTCCCGGTACAGCTGCAGCTGGCGCCGGATGTCCCAGGTCGGGTTCGAGTGGCCGAACAGCGTGCCCTGCAGGCGTTTCTGCGACAGGGCGAGATCGCCGAGCGCCACCTGCGCGCCGACCTCGGCCAGCGGGGCCATCGCGGTCACCACGCAGGTGCCGTCCTTGCGGATCGCGGCGAGCCCCTGCCCCACGTGTTCGGCGGTGAGCACGCCCACGGTGAGGATGGCCGAGTCGGCGCCCTGCCCGTTGGTGAACTGGCGGGCCAGCTCGGCCGCCTCGTCCATCGTCTCCACCGCGTGGGTGGCGCCGAAGGTCGGTGCGTTCTCCCGCTTGAAGGGGACCGGGTCCACGGCGATGATCGTCGTCGCGCCCGCGTGCGCCGCGCCCTGCAGGGCGTTGACGCCGATGCCGCCGGCGCCCATCACGATCACCGTGTCGCCCGGCTGCACCGCGGCGGCGTTGACCGCCGACCCCCATCCCGTTCCGACGCCGCAGCCGACCAGGCAGGCCTTGTCGAGCGGGATGTCGTCGTCGATCTTGACCACCGAGTCCAGTGACACCGTGGTCGTGGAGACGAACGTGGAGATGCCGCACATCTGCCCCACCGGCGTGCCGTCCGCGGTCTTCAGCCGGTAGGTGCCGTCCGTCCAGCGCGGGCCGGCGAGGATTCCCGCCCCCAGGTCGCACAGGGCCTGCCGCCCCGAGGCGCAGAACCGGCAGTGCCCGCACACCGGCACCGCGAGGAAGACGACGTGGTCGCCCTCCTTGATCCCCTTGCGGTTCGGGTGCGCCTTGGTCACCACACCAGCGCCCTCGTGGCCGCCGGCGAACGGGTACGTGCCGACGGGGATGTCCCCCGTCGCGATGTGGTCGTCGGAGTGGCAAAGCCCGGACGCCACCACCTTCACCTGGACCTCGTCCGGCTGCGGATCGTCCAGCTCGAGGTCGACGACCTCGTACTCGCCCGGCGCCTCGCGCACGATCGCCCCACGGGTCAGCACAGTCTGGTCTCCTTCGCTCGTCGTTCAGGCGGCGACGAGCGTCGCCGCCAGGCCTTGCCCGCCGCCGATGCACATCGTCGCCAGGCCGCGGCGGCCGCCGCGGCGGCGCAGCTCGTGCAGCAGCGTGGTGACCATGCGCATGCCGGTCGCGCCGATCGGGTGGCCGAGCGAGATGCCCGAGCCGTTGACGTTGAGCCGGTCGTGGTCGTGCCAGCCCCAGCCCTCCAGGACGGCCAGCACCTGCACCGCGAACGCCTCGTTGAGCTCCACCAGGTCCACACCGTCGAGCAGGGCCGCGGTGCCGGTGCCGGTGCGCGCCGCCAGCTTGGCGACCGCGGGGACGGGCCCGATGCCCATCCGGGCGGGATCGCAGCCGGCCGCGGCCCACGCGTCCAGGTATCCCAGTGGTTCCAGGCCGAGCGCCTCCAGCCGGTCCTCGGCGACGACCAGGCACGCGGCGGCTGCGTCGTTCTGCTGGCTGGCGTTGCCCGCGGTGACGGTGCCGCCGGGCGTCACCGGCCGGAGCCGGGCCAGCGACTCCGGCGTGGCGTCGGGACGCACGCCCTCGTCGCTGGTGACCAGCAGCGGGTCGCCCTTGCGCCGCGGCACCTCGACCGGCACCACCTCCGCGTCGAACCGGCCGTCCTTCCACGCGGCCGCGGCACGCTGATGGCTGCGCGCGGCGTAGGCGTCGGCCCGGTCCCGGTCGATGCCGTAGTCCGCGGCCAGGTTCTCCGCCGTCTCGATCATCCCGGAGATCCGGCCGAACCTCGCCTCCGGCTGCGACCGCTCCCGGCCCCGGTCGAGGCGGTCGTAGAGCTGCACCGTGCCCGCCCGGGCACCCCACCGGGTCGCGGTCGAGTAGTACTCGATCCGGCTCATCGACTCGACACCGCCGGCGAGGACCACGTCCGCCGCGCCGGTCTGGACCATCATCGACGCCGTCACCAGCGCCTGCAGTCCCCCGCCGCAGCGGCGGTCGAGCTGCATGCCGGGCACGCCGATCGGCAGCCCGGCGTGCAGGGCCACCCAGCGGCCCACGCACGGCACCTCGGAGTTGGCGTAGGACTGGGCGAAGACCACGTCGTCGATCCGCTCCGGATCGACGCCCGAGGTGGCGACGACCTCGCGGACCACGGCGGCCGCGAGGTCTTCGACGGGCAGGTCGCGCAGCGCTCCGCCGAACGAGCCGACGGGGGTGCGCAGGGGGCTGACGATCGCGGCGCGTCGCACGGGTTCTCCTCGATGGTGTCCGATGGGGGTGGTGGCGGGTCAGATCTCGAAGACCGCCTTGCCGCCGGTCTGCTTGTCGAACTCCCGGTAGGCCCGCTCGGCGTCGGCGAGCTGCCACCGGTCGGTGAATAGCTTGTCCACCTCGACGCCGTGCCGGGCGACGAACCGCGCGCAGTCCGCCTGCCCGGCGATGGAGAAGGTGTAGGAGCCGAGAATGGTCAGCTGCTTGCGGATGACCTCGGGGCTGACGTTCAGCGTCACCTCACCGCCTTCCCCGACGAACGCGACCCGGCCCCACCGCGCGGCGGCGCGGACCGCGGCGGCGCGGGCCGCCGGGGCGCCGGAGCAGTCCAGTGCGCGGGTCACCCCCTTGCCGCCGGTGAGTTCGCGGATGGCCTCGACGGGGTCGCTCCCGCTGGAGTCGATGGCGTGGGCCGCGCCGAACTCCGTCGCCTTGGCCACCCGCTCCGCGGCGATGTCCACCGCGATCACCTCGGCCCCCATCGCGGCGGCCAGCTGGACCGCGGACTGCCCGACCGGGCCCTGGCCGAAGACCGCGATGGTGTCCCGCGCGGTGAGGTCCAGCCGGACCAGTGCGCCGAAGGCGGTGCCGGTCCCGCAGGAGATGGCGGCGCCGGCGGTGAAGCTCAGTTCGTCCGGGAGCGGGACGAGCGTGCGCGCCGGGACCTTCAGGTAGTCGGCGTGGCCACCGTGCGCGGTCGCGCCGAAGATCGCCGCACCCCGCTCGCACATCTGCGTCCAGCCGGTGCGGCACAGGTCGCAGAAACCGCACCCGTCGTAGTGGAAGACCATGACCCGGTCGCCTTCGCGGAAGCGCGTGACGTCCGGGCCGGCCGCCGCGACGACCCCGCACGGCTCGTGGCCGGCGATGATCCGGGCCCCGTCGCCGGAGAGCCCGAACGCCGCGAGCGCCTCGCCCGCGGGCGCGCGGTAGAACTTGAGGTCGCTGCCGCACATCCCGGAGGCCTTCATCTCCAGGACGACCTCCCCGGGCTCGGGGACCGGGTCGTCGAACGAGGCGATCTCCAGCTCGCGTTCACCGTTGAACACCACTCCGCGCATCTTCAGTCCTTCCGGGTCGCCACGCGTTCGACGAGGGCGACCTTGACGTGGTCCGGTCGTTTCAGTGAGCCCTCGGGCACCAGCTCGACGAGGCACTTGACGTTCAGCGCCGAGCGGAGGCGGGCTTCCAGGTCCGCGCGCAGCTCCTCCTGACGCGCCGGCGGCAGGTCCGCGGCGTGCTCGACCACCAGCGGCAGCGGCCGCTGCGTGGTGTGCCCGGGGAAGTCCGCGCGGATGCGCATCTCGCCCGTCGCCGCCGGGACGAACCGCTGCACCAGGTCCTTGACGGCCGAGGGGAACACGTTGATGCCGCGCACGATCAGCATGTCGTCGGTGCGCCCGACGCAGCGCACTTTGTAGCCGGTGCGGCCGCACGAGCAGCCGGTCCCGGTGACGACCACGTGGTCGCGGGTGCGGAAGCGCAGCAACGGCGAGGCCCGCCGCCGCAGCGCGGTGTAGACCAGCTCGCCGGTGGCCCCTTCGACGGGTTCGACGCGCTGTCCGGTGCCGGGGTCGATCAGCTCGGCGATCATCAGGTCCGGGGACAGGAAGTGCATCCCGTCGCCGGCCTCGCACTCGCCCCAGTAGGTGCAGGCGATGTCGGTGCCGCCGAGCATCTCGCGCACGGTGGCGCCCCAGAGGCGTTCCAGGTTGCCGCGCACGCTCGGCAGCCCGCCGCCGGGTTCACCGCCGACGCTGATCGTGCGGACGCCGAGTTCGGTGGCCGGGCGGCCGACGACGCCGGGTGCCTGCTCGGCGAGGTGGGCCAGGAAGTAGGGCGTGCCGATGATCCCGGACGGGCGCTGGTCGGCCTGCACGCGCAGCAGCCGCTCGGCGCCGGCCTCCGCCCCGATCGGGATGTCGACGACACCCATGTACTGCAGGATCTGCACGATCGGCAGGCCCCCGACGAACCCCTTGCTCATCCCGAAGGCGTGCAGGACCCGGTCGCCGGGCCGGAACCCGTTGGCGTACAGGGCGCGTGCCCCCAGTTCGCACCACGTGCCCACGTCGCTCGCGGTCAGCCCGACGTAGGACGGGCTGCCCGTGGTGCCCGAGGACGCCTGGATCTGCACGATCTCCGCGGGGGGCGCGGCCACGTGCCGGCCCAGCGGGGGTGCGGCCGCCAGGCTGTCGCGCAGCTCCTGCTTCTCGGTGAAGGGCAGGCTCTGGAGATCGTCGACGGTGGCGATGCCGCCCGGATCGACACCGTGTTCGGCGAACTTGGCCCGGTAGAACTCGCTGTGCGCAGCCAGGTAGGCGATCTGCTCGCGGAGCCGCTCGTCCTGCACGCGCCGCGCCTGCTCCGCGGGGAGCGTCTCGGCCGCGCTCCAGTGCTCGCCGGAGTGCGGCTGGCGGGGGAAGGTGTGCACTGCGCCGGTCCTGGTCAGCGCTTGGCCGGGAGCATGGTGGTCACGACGGTGGCCGGCTGGTCACCGCGGTTGCTCCAGGAGTGCTTGTTGCCCCGGTTGATGATCGTGTCACCGGGCCGCAACAGCGTCTCGCCGGTTTCGAACACCGCGTACAGCTCACCCGACACCACGGTGACCACGTCGACCGTCTCGGTGGCGTGCATACCCATGACCTCCGCGTCGCCGGCGTTCGCGTCCTCACCGTGCAACGCGTCGATGGAAGCGCTGTAGGTTTCCGGGTCGATCTCGCTGTCCGGCGGGAACGTGGCTAGCCGCACCAGACCGTTCGCCGGCGGGTCCAGCTCCACCTCCCCGGTCAGCGTGTCCCCGTCGTCCACATGGGACGGCAGGCGGTCCACCCGCCACACGTCGTTCACGGTGAACCCGGGCAGTGCCACGCGGGTGGCGGTGTCCTCGTCCACCAGGATGGCCGACCGGCCGTTCTCGTCGACCCCGGTCACGACCCGGCGCGCCCGCACGTTCGTGTGTTCACCAGCCATCGCCCACTCCTTTGTGTCGCTGTCTCAAATTAAATATATTATGTCCTGTGAGCGCATGTCAACGTCGCCCGCGGACCGGCATGCCCGCGCCCGTCGAAGTCGGTGAACTGCGGCGAGGGCCGCTCAGGCCGGGTCGAACTCGATCGTCGCCGGGTCGACCACCGCTCCCCCGCCATCGGCGACGAGCACGTGCCCGGTCACGATCGAGGCGTCCGGTGAAGCGAGGAACGCGCACACCGACGCGATCTCCGCCGGCTCGGCGACCCGGCGCAGCGGAACGTGCGCGGCGACGCGCTCGTAGGCCTGCTCCAGGGTGATCCCCTCGCGCTGGGCGAGGTAGGTCATCGCTCCCTCACCGAGCGGGGTGCGCACCCAGCCGGGGCACACCCCGTTCACGCGCACGCCCTTCGGCCCGTATTCGCGGGCCAGCCACCGCACCAGCCCGATCACCCCGGCCTTGGCCGCGCTGTAGCCGGCGGTGCCGGGCGGGCCGGACAACAGCCCCGCCGTGGAGGCGATCATCACCAGCGATCCGTGGCGCCGCACCAGGTGCGGCATGACCTCGCCGGCCAGGAAGAAGCCGCCGTGCAGGTTCACGTCGAACGCCGAGAACCACGCCGGGTCGCCCTTCGGGCTCGCCCCGCCGGAGATCGCGGCACCCTGCGCGGCCACGACCGCGTCGAGCCCGCCCAGTTCCGCGACGGCCTGCTGCACCACCTCCCGCACGGCGTCGCGCTGGGTGCCGTCGGCGGGCAGTGCGAGGCCGCCGATCTCGTCGGCCACCTCCTTGAGCCGGTCGGCGTTGATGTCGGTGAGGGCGACCTTGGCGCCGTCCGCGGCGAAGCGGCGGGCCGTCGCCGAACCCACGCCCCCGGCGGCTCCGCTCACCAGGACCAGTTCCGGTTTCCTGCTCATGAGGGCGTCTTTTCTCCGTCCAGTTCGGATTCGATGTGGGCGAACGCCTCGCGCAACCGGTACTTGAGGATCTTGCCGGAGGCGTTGCGGGGCAGCTCGTCGGAGATGAGGAAGTACTTGGGGACCTTGTAGCCGGCCAGCCGTTCCCGGCAGAAGGCGCGCAGCGCGTCCGGTTGCGGCAGCTGCCCGGCCTCGGGCACCACGATCGCGCACCCGACCTCGCCGTAGCGCGAGTCCGGGACCGCGACGACCGCCGTCTCCAGCACCTGCGGGTGGGCCGCCAGGACCTTCTCCACCTCGGCCGGGTAGATGTTCTCCCCGCCGCTGCGGATCATGTCCTTGGCACGGCCGGCCAGGTGCAGGAAACCGTCGGCGTTGACGTACCCGAGGTCGCCCGTGCGGCACCACCCGTCGTGGAAGGTGGCGCGGGTGGCGTCCGGGCGGTTCCAGTACCCCTGGCTCACCGCCGGGGACCGCACCTCGATCTCGCCGACCTCGCCCGCCGCGGCCTCCTGGCCCTCCGGCGTGACGACCCGCGCCTGCGCGAGCGGCAGCGGGCGGCCGATGCTCTTCGGCTGGGCGAGGAAGTCCCGGTCCTCCAGCGTGGTGGCGATGGCGCCGCCCTCGGTGAGCCCGTAGACCTGGGTGAGCTTGACCTGGGGCAGCCGGCGCTTGACCTCCTCGGCGACCGAGGGCATGACCATGTCGCCACCGAGGATGAACCGGCGCAGCGACGGCGGCAGCTCCCGCTCCAGGTCGTCCCGGTGCAGCAGCTCGTTGAGCATGAACGGGAACAGCAGGCAGTCGGTCACCCGCTCCGCCCGCAGCACCGCCAGCAGCCGGTCGACGGTGAAGTTCCCGGAGGGCAGGAAGACCGCCGTGCCGTGCATCAGCAGCGCCGGTGCGACGAACGCCTCGAACCCGCCGGCGTGGTAGAGCGGCCCCGGCACGAGCGAGACCGTCTCCTCGCTGAACTGCCACCGCAGCGCCTGGGCCGTCGCGATGGCCACGGTGTTGCCGTGTGTCCACACCGCACCCTTCGGGCTCCCGGTCGTGCCCGACGTGTAGAGCAGGCTCATCGGATCGTGCCCGGTCACCTCGGGCAGCTCGTCCGGGGTGAGTGGCTCCGCCTCGCGGAACACCTCGAACGGCCGCGCCCAGTCCGGCACCGGGTCGTCCGAGTCGGGCAGCACCACGTACGTGCCCACGCCCGCCTGGTCGCGCACCGGGGCGAGCCGGCCGGTCAGGCTGCTGTGGACGACGACCACGGAGGTCCCGGAATCCGCCAGGACGAACGCCAGTTCCGCCGGGGCGAGCCGGAAGTTCAGCCGGACGGTGATCACGCCCAGGCGCGCGGCGGCCAGGATCAACGGCGGGTACTCCGCGTCGTTGAACAGCAGCAGAGCGAGCCGGTCGCCCTGGCGCAGGCCCAGTTCCCGCAGCGCCCGCGCGTACCGCAGCGTCTTGGCGTGCAGTTCGCCGTAGGTGATCCGGTCCCGGCCGTCGAAGCTGAACGCGATCCGGTCCGCGCCCGCCGACGGTACCCGGGCGGCCACCGAGTCCAGGATCCAGCTGAAGTTCATCCCGCACTCCCCGTTCCACCGGAGGGGCCGAGCAGGATCTGCTTGAGCTCGGTGAACTCGCAGATCCCCTCCGGCCCGGCCTCGCGCCCCCAGCCCGACCCCTTCATCCCCCCGAACGGGGCGGTGAGCGCCGGGCCGAACGCGTTGACCGCGACCGAACCGGCCCGGATCCGGCGGGCGTAGGCGACGCCCTTGTCACGATCCGCCGTGTAGACGCTCGCGGCAAGGCCGTAGCTGGTGTCGTTCGCCAGGCGCAGGCCGTCCTCGTCGTCGCGGTAGGTGAGCACCGCCGTCACCGGCCCGAACACCTCGTTGCGGGCCAGGTCGGAGTCCCGCGCCACGTCGGTCACGAGCGTCGGCTCTAAGTACCACCCGGCGTCGAACCCGGCGGGCCGCCGGCCACCCGCCACCACCCGCGCGCCGTCGGCGACGGCCCGCGCCACGAACCCCTCGGCACGTTCGACCACCGAGGGCGCCGCCACCGGGCCGATCTGCGTGCGCGGGTCCAGCGGGTCCCCGATGCGCAGCCCCTCCCACGCCTGCCGCAGCAGCTCGACGACCTCGTCGTGGCGCCGCTCCGGCACGAGGATCCGGGACAGCGCGGCGCAGATCTGGCCGGCGCCGCTGGTCGCGCCGGGCACCAGCGTCTTCAGCACGACGGTGAGGTCGGCGTCGTCGAGGATCAGCGCCGGGGACTTCCCGCCCAGCTCCAGGTGCGTGCGGGCGAACCGGTGGCGCGTGGACTCGATGATCTGCTGGGCGGCGGCCCGGCCGCCGGTGAGCGACACCATGTCCACGTGCGGGTTCGCGCTCAGCTCACGGCCGATCTCCACGTCACCGCAGAGGATGCTCAGCGCGCCGGCCGGGAAGCCGGCGACGGCCGCGCACTCGGCGATGATCCGCATGATCAGCTGCGACTCGACCGCCGCCTTCACCACCACCGGGCAGCCCGCGAGCAGCGCGGGCAGCGCCTTGCTCGCCATCGTCACCAGCGGCCCGTTGTAGGCCATGATGGCGGCCACCACGCCCGCCGGCTCGCGCCGGACCACGACGTCGCCGAGCGCCGATCCGCGGACCGTGTCGCGCAGGACGTCCCCGGCGCTGTCCAGCAGGGTCCGCCACGCCCCCACCGCGGCGAAGCGGTGCAGGGTGCGGCTGTAGCGGACTGGCATCCCGGACTCGACCGCCCAGACCGTGCCCATGTCGTCGAGCCGCGCCTCCATGGCCGCGCAGAACCGGGCGCAGATCTCGGCCCGGCCGGCCACGGGCATCTCGGCCCACGACGCCAGCCCGTCGGTGCGCGCGGCCTCGACCGCGGCCTGCGCGTGCTTGACCGAGGGCAGGCCGACGGTCGCGACCGGCCGCCCGGTGCTCGGCGAGACGACCCGGTACTCGCCGTCGGCAGGCACCCACTCCCCCGCCACGAACACCTCGTCGGCGTGCGGGACGGTCACCCCGGCGACGTCCATCACGCACCCGCCGCCGGGAAGAACGGGCTCACCGGGCGCAGGAACATCGAGCCGAACGGCGGCCGCATGAACTCCGGGAGCACCATCTCACCGGAGATCAGCTGCCGCTTGACCGACTCCCGCATGGGGTCCAGCGGGCCGGTGGTCTCGTAGATCGCCAGGTGGCTGACCTCGGGCGTCACCACCCCGGGCAGCGGTTTGACGTCGGAGAGCACGAACCGCTGGGCGCGCACGAAACCGGGCGCGGACAGGACCTGCGGGATGTGCTCCTCGTCGTACCACTTGTCGTAGGTGGCGGCATCCTCCGGCCGGTGGCTGAACACCAGCCACAGGTGCCGGTCGTCGAGGCTGTCCAGTGCCGCGAAGCGCTCCGAGTGGTGCGGTTCGCTGACCGGGCGCAGGAACAGCGCCGTGAACGGCTGGACCATGAAGTCCGGCAGCACCATCTCCCCCGACATCAGCATCCGCTTCACCTCCTCGCGGAAGCGCGCCGGGCTGCCGTCGAGTTCGTACAGGGCGGCGTGCCCGAAGTCGACCGGATCGGTGCCGGGCAGCGGTTTGGTATCCGCGACCACGAACCGCTGGGCGCCGACCATCCCCGGCGAGTCCATCACCTGCGGGATGTGCTCCTCGTCGTACCACTTGTCGAAGGTGGCGCGCTCGCCGGTGAACGTGGAGAAGGCGAAGAACAGGTTCCGGTCGCCGAAAGCAGGGACAGTTGCAGTCATCGTCGATCCTCGTCGTCGTTGGGGTGCACCGGGTTTCAGCGCCGGGCGCGCAGTTCCGCGGTGGCCTGCTCGTCGATGCGCAGGCCCTCCGGGTCGTGGTGGGGGTCGCCGATCACCACGACGCCGTAGTCGCGTGCCGCGCCTTCCACGCTGACGTAGGCGTTGCGCACGTCGGCGAGCACGCGTTCCGGGTCGCGGGCGAGCGGGTCGCCCCACCCGCCACCGCCGTTGGTCAGGCAGCGCAGGACCGTGCCGGGTTCGGTCCGCCACACCGGCCGGCTGGCGAAGTAGTGGTAGACGCCCTCCGGGTCCGGCGCCTTGCTGTCCGGATCGAGCACCCCGGCGACCGGGATGCTCCCGGCGTACACCTCGGCGGAGGTGCCGAGCAGCTCCCGTGCGTCCTCCCGCGGCGGGAAGAACCACATGGCGCCGTTCGGTCCGGCCTTGCCGCCGTTCGCACCCACCCCGCTGGGCACCTTCGTCCGGAACGGCGACAGGTAGTGGCTCGCCGCGGACAGCCACAACGTGTCCTTCAGGTTGGCGGCGCCGCCGCGGAACTCACCGGCCCCGCCGGTGTCGATCGCGTGTTCCTTGCGGAGCATGACCAACGGCGCGTCGTGCTCGATGGTCTCGGTGGCCGGGTCGAGGTTGTTCAGGAAGAACAGGACGGTGTAGCTGTCGCCGTCGCCTTCCTTCGTCGCGCCCCACGGCCCGTGCTCGCCGCCGCACTGGGTGGCGCTCGTCCACGGGGTTCCACCGGCCGTCACCCCGGAGGCGTTGTGGGTGTTGGTCGAGCCGTAGTCGCCGGCCACGCCCTTCTCGCCGAGCACCGGGTTGAGCGCGTCGAAGATCGCCGACACCACGGCGCCGGATGCCTCCCAGAACATCATGATCCCGCCGTCCGGGGGCAGGGACGACACCAGCGTGCCGGGTGGCGTGGCGAGGTCGATGGTGCGCCAGGTGCCCGACGTGAACGGCACCTCGGGGTCCAGCAGCATGGTCAGCGCCACGCCGACGGCGGTCTTGGCGTCCAGGACCCCGCAGTTGATGCAGGTGCGCGCCTGCGGCGAGGTGCCGGACAGGTCCACCTCGATGTGCTGCCCGCGCTTGCGCAGGGTCACCCGCACCGTGTAGTCGACGGTGTCGTCCAGGCCGTCGGCGTCGATCAGCGCCGAGCCGGTGTAGTCGCCGTCGGGCACGAGCGCGATCGCGTCGCGCATCCGCTCGGCCGAGGTGTCACAGGCGTAGGTCAGGGTGCCCAGGTAGGCGTCCAGCCCGTACCGCTCGATGTTCTCCAGCACCAGCTGTTCGCCGAGCTTGAGCTGCTGGTGGATGCTCTTGAAGTCGGGCAGCAGCATGCCGCCCCAGCGGGTGTTGTCGAAGATCAGGCTGAACGTCGAGCGCACCGGCTGGTCCCGCGACCACAGCAGCACGGGCGGGATGACGAGCCCGTTTTCGTACACATTAGACTTGGTGGCGGAGAACCCGCCGGGCACGGTGCCGCCCATGTCGAGCTGGTGGGCGCGCATGTTCACGAACGAGACGATCTTCCCGCCGGCGAACACCGGACGGATGAAGCAGACGTCGTTGACGTGGGTGCCCCCGCGGTAGGGGTCATTGCAGATCAGCACGTCGCCCGGGGACAGGTTCTCCGGGCCGAACTCCTCGACGGCGTTGCGCACGGCGTCGCCCAGCGTGCCGAGGAACACCACCAGGCTGTTGCTCACCACGGCCATCGGGTAACCGCGCTCCGGCGGGCCGCTGATGGTGCAGGCGAAGTCGTACCAGTCGCGGATGATCGGCGAGAACGCCTCCCGCATGAAGCCGGTGGACATGTGCTCGACCGCGTACCGCAGGCGGTTGAGGATCACCGCCGAGGTGAAGCGGTCACTGCCGTAGGCGGCGGTGAACTCGTCGTCGGAGATTTCGCGCAGGCGCGCGGGCTCGGTCATGGGACTCACTTCTTCCGGATGATCAGTTCGCCGTACCGGCCCACGGTGGCCCGCTGCCCCGCGCCCACGTGCGTCGTGGACAGTCCCTCGTGGACGACCGCCGGACCGTCGAACACGTCGCCGGCGCGCAACGCCGCGCGGTCGTACACCGCGGCCTCCTGCGCGCCCTCGCCGTCGGCATCGAGGTCGCCGAGGTAGCGCAGCACGGTCGTGCGGGCCGGCGCGAGCGGTTCGGCGTCGCGCCCGGGGATCTCCGGGTAGGTCACCTTCGGGGTGTCCAGCACCGCCCGCACGCGGAAGGTCACTCCCTCGACCGGCAGCATCTCGAACCGGTTGCCCGACCGGGCCTCGTAGGTGTCGTGGAACGAGGAGATCATGGTGCCGATCGCGGCACCGTCGATGGTGCCCGCCGGCACCGGGACGAACGGCGTATCCCAGCTCTGGCCGACCAGGTGGGCGTCCATGCTGCGGTGGAAGGTCACCCGGGTCCCGGGGTCGAGGCGTTCGGCCAGCTGCGCCTCCATCTCGGTGAAGAGGGCATCGATCCGCGGCGCCGCCTCCGGGGTCAGCACCAGGTAGGCGCTCCGGTTGGCGGTGAAGACCTGGTCGGCGGAGAGCAGGCCGAGAGCCGAGAACAGGCCCGGGTTGGGCGGCACGATCACCTGCTTGCAATGCACCGTGTCGAGCACTGCGGGCAGCAGCATCGGGCCGGCCGCCCCGTAGGCGACGAGGCTGTAGTCGCGCGGGTCGACGCCGTTCTTGATGGCGATGTTGAACACGCCTTCGGCCATGTTGTTCACGGCCATCTCATAGGCGTAGCGCACCCGCTGCGCGAGCGTGAACTCCGAGTCCAGCGCCTCGAACGCCTGCCGGGACAGCGCGGGGTCCAGCGTCATCTCGCCGCCGGCGAACCCGTGCGGGTCGATGATGCCGATCATCAGGCAGGTGTCGGTGGTGGTCGGCAGGGTGCCGCCGCGGCCGTAGCACGCCGGGCCGGGCGCGGCTCCCGCGCTGTCCGGGCCCACCCGGATCTCACCGGCCGGTCCGATCGCGACGATGCTGCCGCCGCCGGCGCCGATGCTGGAGATGTCGTTGGCCAGCGCGTTGACGACGAGGTCGTGTTCGAGCTCGAAGGTGGTGTTGACGAACGGTTCCCCGCCCGTCACGACGCTGATGTCGCAGGAGGTGCCGCCGACGTCCGCGCAGAGCAGGTCCTTCTCCCCGATCAGCTCGCCGAAGTGCGCACACGCGACGGTGCCCGCAGCCGGCCCGGAGAAGACGATGCGGAAGGGGTGCTCCATCGCCCGTCCGGAGGGGACGAGGGTGGCCGCGCAGTCGGCGAAGTTGAGCTGCCCGGTGAAGCCGAGCTCGGCGAGCCCCTTCTCCAGCCGGGCCGTGTAGTCCGAGTAGATGATCTTCATGAAGGTGTCGATCACCGTCGTGGACGCCCGCGCGTACTCCTTGGCCAGCGGGGAGACGTCACTGGAGATCGAGCACGGGACATCACCCAGGACCTCGCGCACGAGCTCGCGCAGGCGCACCTCGTGCGCCGGGTTGACGTAGGCGTTGATCAGGCAGATCGCCACGCCCGTGACGCCGCAGCGCCGCAGCACGTCCAGCTCGGCGCGCGCCTGGGCTTCGTCCAGTTCGAACAGCACGCCGCCGTCGGCGGTGATGCGCTCGCGGATGCCCCGGCGCAGGTACCGCTGGACCAGCGGGCGCGCGGCGTCGCCGAAGCTGCGGCGCCAGCGCGGGTCCAGGATGGCCGCCGCCGGGCGCCACACCCGTCCCATGTCGAGGATGTCCCGGTGCCCCTCGGTGGTGAGGAACCCGATCTTGGGCAGGCGCCGGGTGATCACGGCGTTCAAGCCGTGCGTGCTGGCGTGATTGAACACCGTGGCGCCCTCGACGCCGAGCGTTGCGGCGCCGGCCAGGACGGGACCGGAGACGTCGGTGTAGTCGGTGGACACCTTCGCGGTCCGGATCCGCCCGTCCTGCAGGGCTACCACGTCGGTGAACGTGCCGCCCACATCCACTGCGATCATCGGTCGGCTCCTTCGTTACAGCGAATCGGACAGCAGCTGGATCGGGCCGAGGCGTGACCACGGCTCGCGTTCGACCGAATACAGACAGCTCTGGCACTTGACGACCTGGAACCAGCCGCCCTCGGACACCACGGGGTAGCGCCGCAGCTCCTCGGCGCCGCACCGGGGACAGGGGCCGTCGACCGGGATCCGCTCGAGAACCGGGTTCTGTTGAATTTTGTTCATATCCGCACAACTCCACTGGTGTGCTCGGTGGTGACCGCGCGTTCTCGCGCTCGTTGGAGAACGTAGGACCGGGGTGATGCGGACCACCATCCCCTGCGCGAAGGCGGGCATCCGCTTTCCGAAGGCGCCGACGGCTTCGAATAATATGATATATTTAAGGCAGCACGACGGAGTGCGAGGAGGCAAACCATGCCCGACAGCCAGGACGGCCAGGCTCCCCTCACCTTCCACACGGACGACCTCGACATCGCGCGCGAGCAGGTGAGCCGGACCTTCGCCAGTCACGACGTCCACGTGGCGAACAGCCGGGACCTGAACTTCCGGCTCGAGCTCGCGCCGTCACCGCGCCTGACCATCGGGCGGATGTCCTACGGCGCCGACACCACGATCCTCGGGCCCCCGATGCGGCTCTGCTACCACGTCAACCTACCGGTGACGGGCCGGAGCACGGTCGAGCAGAACGGTGTTCGCCGGAGCTTCGTCGCCGGCGAGGCCGGCGTGGCGTTCGTCCCGCAGGCGCCGGTGCTGGTGCAGTGGAGCGCCGATTCCTGGCAGTACCACGTCAAGCTGCCCAAGGACCTCCTGGAGGCGCACGCCGCCAAGCTCACCGGGCACACGGCGGGCGGCGAGATCCGCTTCGACCTCACCTTCGGGCTCGGTTCCGGTCCCGGCCAGGCCCTCGTCGCCACCGCGGGCTTCCTGTACGCCGAACTCACCCGCCCGGGTGGGATCGGGACGATCCCGGCGGCGTGCCACGAGCTGGAGTCCGCCCTCATGACCCAGCTGCTGATGACGCTGCCCAGCCAGATCAGCCCGGCCCTGCACAGCAAGCCCGCGCACACCCGGCTGTCGAAGATCCGCGAGGTCGTGGACTACATCGACAACCATCCCGGGGACGAGATCACCACGGCCGACCTCGCCGCGATGGCCGGGGTCAGCGCCCGCGCCCTGCAGGCCGGGTTCCAGGAGGTGGTCGGCATGTCGCCCACCGCGTATCTGCGCGGCGTCCGCCTGGACCGGGTGCACCTGGAGCTGCTCGGCGGCGCTCAAGGCACGGTCACCGAGATCGCGGCGCGGTGGGGCTTCTTCCACCCCGGCCGCTTCGCCCGCCAGTACCGGGAGCGCTTCGGGCAACTGCCCTCCGACACCGCCCGGCGATGACCCGCGGTCAGGCCGAGCGGTCCCCCAGCCCGCGCGCCGCGGTCGACCACTCGTGGACCAGCTTGCGCAGGTCCAGCTCGTCCGCCGACGGCGCCTGGGGCTCGCGGGCCGGTGTCCGGCTGAACCGGGGCGCCGGGCGCGGGTGCAGCACGTCGCCGACCCGGGCGAACACCCCGCGCCCGGCGTTGTGCGGGTGGTCCGCCGCCTCGTCGAAGGTCAGCACCGGGGTCACGCACGCGTCGGTGCCCGCGTAGATCTCCGCCCATTCGTCGCGGGACTTCCGCGCCAGGGCGGCGGCGATCAGCTCCCGCAACCGGGGCCAGGCGTCCCGGTCGTCCTGGGCGGGCCAGTCCGCCGTGCCGACGCCGAGCCGGGCCACGAACTCCCGGTAGAAGTCGGGTTCGAGAGCTCCGACCGCCAGGTAGCGCCCGTCCGCGCACCGGTAGGTGTCGTAGAACGGCGCGCCCGAGTCCAGGTAGTTGGTGCCCGGGTCGTCGCTGTAGCGTCCGGCCGCCCGCAGACCCTGGATCTTCGCGGTCAGCAGCGCCACCCCGTCGACCATCGCGGCGTCGACCACCTGGCCACGCCCCGAGGACCGCGCCTCCAGCACCGCGCACACGATGCCGAACGCCGCGACCAGCGCCCCGCCCGCGTAGTCGCCGAGCAGGTTGATCGGCGGCCGCGGAGCCTCGCCGGCCCGCGCCATCGCGTACAGCGCACCGGTCTGCGCCACGTAGTTGATGTCGTGACCCGCCTCGCGCGCGAGCGGTCCGGTCTGGCCGTAGCCGGTCAGACGCGCGTAGACGATCGCCGGATTGCGCCGCAGCAGCACCTCCGGTCCGAGCCCGAGGCGTTCGGCCACCCCGGGCCGGAAACCCTCGATGAACACGTCCGCGGCGCCGGCCAGGCGCAGCACGTCCTCGACACCCTCAGCACTCTTCAGATCCGCCGCGACCGCCCCGACACCCCGGTTGGCGAGGTCGTGCTCGGGGCGCAGCCCGTCGGTCTGGCCGAGGGCGCGGGCGCGCCGGTTCGGCGGACGCGTGACCCGCACGACCTCCGCGCCCATGTCCGCCAGGAGCATGCTCGCGAACGGCGTCGGCCCCATCCCGGCAAGCGCGACGACGCGCACCCCGGACAGGGGGCCGCCGACCGGGGCGTCCCCACCACCGGTGTGCAGCCCACCCACCAGGCTGCCCTCACCACCGGCGCGCGGCCCGCCCACCGGAGCGTCCTCACCACCGGTGCCGTCCTCGCGACGGGTGTGCGGTTGGGGCGTCATCGTCTGCTCCCTCGCGGTGTCGTCCTGCGTCAAAGCGCCATGCTCGTGCATGAAATATAATATTGTCAACCGCTTTACCAGGGCTTCCTGTCTTGACATATGAAATTTCATGCACGATCGTTCCTCCTGTCGGGCGGCTCCGCCCGCTCCCCCACCCCCAACACCGTGAGAGGTGTCCAATGACGGCCACCGAAGGTAGCGTGCCGGCCCGGACGATGCGGCGTATCGCGATCGCCAGCGGTACCGGCACGGTCATCGAGTACTACGACTTCTTCGTCTTCGCGACCGCGGCCGCCCTGGTCTTCCCCAAGGTGTTCTTCCCCGCCCTGGGCTCGGCGGCCGGCACCGTCGCCTCGTTCGCCACGCTCGGCGTCGCGTTCGTGGCCCGCCCGCTCGGGTCGATCCTCTTCGGACACTTCGGCGACCGGCTCGGCCGCAAGCGGACCCTGGTCACCACGTTGCTCATCATGGGAGTGGCGACCGCGCTGGTCGGGCTGATGCCGACCGCGAACCAGGTCGGGGTGGCGGCCCCGATCCTCGTCGTGGCGCTGCGGGTCCTGCAGGGACTCGCCCTCGGCGGCGAGTGGACGGGCGCGACGCTGATGGCGGCGGAGAGCGCTCCGCGGTCGCGGCGCGGCTTCTGGTCGATGTTCGGCTCACTGGGCGGCTCGATCGGTTTCGTGCTGGCGAGCGCGACGTTCCTGGTGACCGGGGCGACCATGAGCGAGCACGCGTTCGCCAGTTACGGCTGGCGCATCCCGTTCCTGGCGAGTTTCATCCTGGTGGCGGTCGGGCTGTTCGTCCGGCTCGCGGTGGACGAGACGCCGGTGTTCAAGGGCGAGGTCGCGCGGGGCGGCACCTCCGGCGCCCCGTTCGTGGAGGCCCTCAAGAGCCAGCCCCGCGAGATCGTCTTCGCGTCGGGCGTCCTGGTGATGGTGTTCGCGTTCTACTACCTGGCCGTCGGGTACCTCATCAACTACGGCACCGCCGTGCTGAAGCTGAGCCGCCCCACGGTCCTGTCGATCGGCATCGTTTCCGGCGCGGTGTTCGGGATCGCGATCGTGCTGGGCGCGGCGATCTCGGACCGGGTCGGCCGACGGCGCATCATCCTGGCCGGGAACGCCGTCGCGCTGGTGTGGGCCCTGGTGCTGTTCCCCATCCTGGACAACGCTTCGGCGGTCACGTTCGCCCTGGGTTCCTGCGTGACCACCTTCATCGCCGGGTTCGCCTACGGCCCGGTGGGCGCGTTCATGCCGGAGCTCTTCCGCACGCGGTACCGCTACAGCGCGACCGGCTTCACCTACAACGTGGCCGGCGTCCTCGGCGGCGCGGTGCCCCCGCTCGTCGCGGCCGCCATCACGGCGTCCTTCGGGGGATGGGCATTCGGCCTGTTCCTCGCCGTGCTCTGCCTGATCAGCCTGGGATGCACCCTCGCCCTGCGCGAGACCCGGCACGCCGAGATGGACCAGCCGGCCGAGAAGGTGGCCCTGAAGTAGTCCGGCGGCGGCACCCACCCGGCGACGGCCCGGTGGGTGCCGCAGCACTCCCGCGACAGCCGCCCAGCTGATCAGCTCGGCTACAACGACACACTTTCCGGTCGGGGCACTGGCGGCACAGCTGGGTCTCGAGGAGCGACTCGGGTTCGCTCCTGCTCCACCGGATGCTGACGGCGACGCTGCCTGATGAGGGTGCCGAACCGGTGCCCGACGATCGGAGACCGGCGTCAAGCGGCATCGCGCACGGACTCCAGCGCAGCGATGCCCGCCGAAGTCACGAGGGCGCGGACCCGCTGCCCGACACGTCCTGGGTGCGCCGGTGCCACCAGGCCGCGACGGGCCAGCAGGTGCGCGGTGTACTGATCGCAGCACGGCAGCCCGTCGAAGAACATGTCGGGTTCACTGCTCAGGACCATCTCGGCCCGGCCGGTGGCGGCCGCTCGCAGCATGGCGAGCGCCCGGCGGCTCAGGGCCTCGTCCTGGCGTGTTCCCGGGCTCATGCTCGCCTCCGCTTCGATCGCCGCACAGAAGCATTTTGTATATTTTATACAGATGACGATGGGGGTCAACCCTGGCCCGGCACCCGTGGCCGACATCGCACTGTCCCGGGGGCGCGGACGCTTGCCGGCCCGGCCCGGCGTGGTTCACGGCGACCGCGGCGCAGTCGCCCCGGTCGCCGTGATCACGGCAGCGGTTCGCGACCCGCGCTCAGCCCTTGCTCAAGTTCTTCGTGAAGAACTCGGCCAGCTTCTCGACGGCCTGGGTGACGTACGGTTCCTTGTCGTACAGATCGACGTGGCTGGCGCCCTCGATCTGGACGAGCTCCGCGTTGTCACCTGCCCGCGACACCGCGTCCTCACTGACCGGCAACGTCATCGCCCTGGTGCCGGCGATCATCAGCAGCGGGCGCGGCGCGATCTTGTCCACATCGCGGTACGCCGTGAACTGCGCCAGCTTGTCGGCGCTGCGGACCGCGATCGTGTTCGTGGCCCGTGGGTGCTGGGCACGAGGGGTCTTGTAGTAGTCGACGAACTCGGCGATCGCCTCCGGCGTCGACTCATCGGCAGCCTCGGGCAGCAGCGAGATCGTCGGCGCCTCGCCACCGGCGGCCTCCACGTTCCGGGCCTCCGCGGCCGCGTCCAGCAGCTGGTCGAAGGCCTTGTCGTCCCCGCCCGTGAGCCAGGCCGGCACGTCGGCGGCGCTGACCGTGGCCACCGCCTTCATGCGGCGGTCGGTCTGGGCGCTGTACACCACGTAACCACCCGACCCGCAGATGCCCAGAATGCCGATCCGCGCCGGGTCGACGTCGTCCCGGGTGGTCAGGTACGACACCGCGTTGCGGAAGTCGTCCGCGCGCTGGATGGGGTCTTCCAGGCCATGCGGCTCCCCCTCGCTCTCCCCCTGGTAAGCCGCGTCGAACGCCAGGGTCACGAAGCCGTGCTCGGCCAGCCGGCGGGCGTAGAGCCCGGCGGCCTGTTCCTTGACCCCCGTGGTCGGGTGACCGACCACGACGGCCGGCCGCCGCTCCGGCGTCGCGGTGTCAGGCGTGTAGACGTGCCCGGCCACCATCAGGCCGTTGCTGGGAAAACGCACATCGGTCTTCATGGCTGAAGTCACCTCCGGGTGACGGGTCTGGGATCTCGTGCGGGTGCCGCTTCGCAGCACCCGTGATTCCAACGGTCCCGGATCCGGCTGCACGGGAGAAGGACCAACGTCATCCCAGGAGAGAACCGTCCCCCCTCCACGGCAGGAGGCGCGGACAACATCGCGTATTGAGTATGATGTATTGCAGGTGCGTTACCATCGACGAGGTGCGGATGCCGGTCGCCGGACGGGAGTGACGATGACGGAGAACGTGATGCCGATGCGCGGACGAGGGGCGGCCAGGCAGCAACTGCCCGAGGAAGTGGCTTCGTACGTGCGGGAGCTGATCATCTCGGGCGAGGTGCGGCCGGGCGAGTTCCTCCGGCTCGAGCCCATCGCGGAAGCCGTCGGAGTGAGCAACACCCCGGTGCGGGAGGGTCTGCTGTCACTGCGCAGCGAGGGGTTCGTCGAACTGGTCCCGCGCCGCGGGTTCGTGGTCGCGCCGTTCAGCGAACAGGACGTGCGGGACCTGTTCTGGACGCAGGCGCAGCTCGCCGGCGAGCTGACCGCCCGCGCCGCTCGCACGATCACCGCGGACGGGCTGGCGCGTTTGGAGGCCAACGTCGACGAGTTCATGAAGGCGATCGCCGACGGACGCGAGGACCGGGTGGCCGAAATCGGTCACCAGTTCCACCGGGAGATCAACCTCGCGGCCGACTCGCACCGCCTGGCCAGGTTGCTGAACTCCGTGGTCAAGCACCTGCCGAACCGCTTCTACGCCGAGATCGAAGGCACCGTGACGGGTAGCCAGGAGGCCCATCCGCTCATCCTCGAGGCCATTCGCAAGCGCGCCGCGCGGAAAGCGCAGTCGCTGATGGCCGAGCACATCCTCGACAGCGGCGAACACCTGGTCGAGATGCTGCGCAAGCGCGGGGTGTGGGCCGAGACCTCCAGCGCCTGATCCGGCCACGGGTACAGCACCCGGCCGGGCGCCCCCGGCCGTGCCGATGGGTCACTCCGGCAGCCCGGCCGTGAGGTGCCGCGCGTCCGCGGCCCAGGACGCCAGGATCCGCAAGCCGTCGTGTGACGGGGTGCCGGGTTCGGCCGTCCAGACGACGAGTTGCTGGTCGGGGTCGGTCGTGCAGGTCAGCGTGTCCCAATCCAGGGTGAGTTCACCGGCCACCGGGTGCCGCATGAGCTTCGTGCCCACGGTCCGCGTGGCCACGTGGTGCCCGGCCCACCACCGGCGGAACTGTTCGTCCCGCACCGCGAGTTCACCGACGAGCTCGGCGAGCTGCGGGTCGTTCGGATGCCGCGCGGCCTCCATCCGCACCTGCGCGACGCACATGGACGCGACGTCCTCCCACCGCGGGTACAGCGCGCGCAGGGACGGTTCGGTGAACACCAGACGCAGGTAGTTGCGCCGTTTCGCGGGGATGCTCGAGAAGTCCATGACCAGGGCGGCCGCCATCGGGTTCCAGGCCAGGATGTCCATGCGGCGCCCGAGGACCACCGCCGGCGTGGTGGGCAGGTCCTCGAGCAGGCGCCGCAGCTGGGGCTCCACCTTCTGCGCACTGCGGCGGCGCGGCCGGGCCGCATCCTTTCCCGCGAGTTCGAACATGTAGGCGCGCTCGTCGTCGCCCAGCTGCAGTACGCGCCCGAGGGCGTCCAGCACCGGCACCGACGCCTGGATCCGGCCCTGCTCGAGCCGGCTGTAGTAGTCGACGCTGATCGACGCCAGGTGTGCAACCTCCTCACGGCGCAGTCCCCGCACCCGGCGGTTGCCGCCGGCGGGCAGCCCCACCGCCCGCGGCGTCAGGTCCGCACGGCGCGCTTTGAGGAACTCGCCCAGCTGGCTCGCCCGAGGATTCCGTGGCATGTCGTCCAGTGTGGCGGATGCGAAGGCGCCACGGGAGGGAAGAACCTCTCCCCCGTTCGACTGTCCCACTCAACAGACCCGGGAATACTTAATATTTTTGGTATCATCCGAGTGAAGTCGACAGCGGGAGGCAGCGGTGACACCAGGGGAAACCGTTCGACGCGAGCACGTGCGGTTCGCCGGGCACCAGGGCGTCACGCTGGCCGCCGATCGCTGGGCCCCGTCGGGAGCCGAGCGGCGGACGGTGCTCCTGCTGCCCGGCGGCGGACAGACCCGGCGGTCCTGGAGCCGGACGGCGGAGCGACTCGCCGCCGAGGGCTGGCCGGCCCTCGGCATGGACGCGCGCGGCCACGGCGACAGCGAATGGTCCCCCGCCGGCGCGTACCGGCTGGACGATTTCGTCGCCGATCTGCACGCCGTGGTGGACCAGCTGGGCGCGCCTCCGGTGGTCGTCGGCGCCTCGCTGGGCGGCCGGACCGCGCTGGCGGCCGAGGGCGAAAGCCCCGGGTTGCTCGCCGGCCTGGTGCTGGTGGACATCACCCACCGGGTCGACCGGACCGGCCAGGCACGAGTGCGCAGGTTCCTGGAGAGCGCGCCGAACGGTTTCGGCTCGCTCGACGAGGCCGCGGCCGCGGTCGACGCGTACCGGCCGCGACCGGGCACCCGCCGCAATCTCGACGGCCTCCGGAAGAACCTCCGCCGGCGGGCGGACGGTCGCTGGTACTGGCACTGGGATCCCGGGTTCCTCGCCTTCGCCGCGGACGCCCGCAACTCCGACGAAACGCGCCTGACGCGGGCCGCCCGGCACGTCACCATCCCCACCCTCCTCGTCCGGGGCCGGCACTCGGACATGGTGCCCCGGGCCGCGGCGGCCGAACTGCTCGAGCTGATCCCCTCGGCCGAACTCGTCGAGGTCGCCGCGGGACACATGATCGCGGGCGACGACAACGACGTCTTCACCGAGCGCCTGTGCGAATTCCTCGCCGGGCGTGTGCCGTAGACCGCTCAGACTTTCCGCGTTTAGTATACATAATATACAATCTGACAGGACGGCATCATCAGTCCTGCACCCGAACACGAGGTCACCGCAGTGAGCGCAGCGAACCCGAGCAGCACCCCGAACCCCGCCCCGCTCGCCGGACTGCGGATAGTGGAACTGTCGAGCTACGTGGCGACGCCCCTGTGCGGAATGACGCTCGCCCAGCTGGGCGCCGACGTGATCCGGGTGGAGCCGCTCGGCGGCGCGGCCGACCGGACCCGGCTGCCGTTGGCGCCGACCGGCACGAGCCTCTACTGGACCGGCCTGAACAAGGGCAAGCGGGCGATCGCGGTGAACCTGTCCGCACCGGCCGGCAAGGATCTCGTCGCCCGCCTGGCGGCCGAACGCGGAATCGTGCTCACGAACTCCGAACGGGTCGTGCCACCGGCGGACCTGCGCGCGCGACGTCCCGACCTCATCCACGTCCTGCTCACCGGACGCCAGGACGGTGGTCCGGCCGTCGACTACACCGTCAACGCCGAGTGCGGGTTCCCGCTGGCCACCGGCCCCGCGGGCGGCGACTCGCCGGTGAACCACCTGCTGCCCGCCTGGGACGTCGCGGCCGGGCTGTACCTGGCGGTCGGCCTGCTCAGCGCGGTCCGCGAACACGCGCGGACCGGCCGGCCGCAGAACGTGCGCGTCGCGCTGGAGGACGTGGCCCTCGGCGTCACGGGCAACCTGGGCTACCTCGCCCAGGCCCAGATCACCGGCGAAGCACGCGAGCCGGACGGCAACTTCGTGTACGGCACCTTCGGCAAGGACTTCGTCACCGCGGACGGCATCCGGGTCATGGTCGTCGCGCTCACCCCACGGCACTGGCGCGACCTGGTCGCCATGACCGAATCGGCCGAGGTGATCAAGGCGATCGAGACCGCCCGGTCGGCCGATTTCGACGACGAGGGCGACCGGTACCGCCATCGGCACCTCCTGGCGGCGGTGCTGGGCGACTGGTTCGCGACGCGCCCCTACGCGGAGGTGGCAGCCGCCTTGAGCGAGACCCGCGTCGTGTGGTCGCGGTTCCGAAGGTTCACCGAACTCGCCGAGTCCGGCCTCCTGCGCGACAACCCCCTGTTCAACGAGCTGGACCAGCCGGGCGTGGGGCGCCATCTCGCTCCGGGATCGCCGCTGGTCGTCGGGGGCGGCCGGGCGCCGGCGGTGCCCGCGCCCGCGGTCGGCGAGCACACCCACGAGCTGCTGCGCGAGGAGATCGGGCTGGGCGAGCGCGACCTCGACCGGCTCGTCCGCGAAGGCGTCATCGAACCGCGCGGCGCCTGAGCCGGCCCGGCGCGAGCACGGGCCGGGCCGGGCGGGTCAGGCGATCAACAGTGCGGCCAGCGTCGCCGCGGGCATCGCCGGATCGTCCTCGACGATGGCCCGCAGCAGCGCCTCGCTGCGCTCAGCGCCCAGGGCCGACAGCGTGAGATCCCGGAACTTGGCGTCGAGGTCGTGCTGCGACATCGGGTTCTCGGCCGTGCCGAGCGGGCTGTCGACGAACAGGTTCTCCCGGGTGCGGTCGGTGTAGGTGACGGTGATGTCGGCGACCCACTTACCGCGGTGGGCCGCATCGAGGTCCGGCCGCGGGGTGATGTGGACGCGCCGGGCGAGCTTGTCCACCTCGCTGCCGTCGGACAGGCCGAGCCGTCCCGCCAGGAAGTCGTGGTGGGTGGTGAAGCCGTTGCCCCGGCCGAGCACCGCGAGGGCGAACTGGAACGGCAGGCTGTACTGCAGGTTTTCGATGGTCTGCGGGGCGTACGCGTGCGCGTTCCGGTCGCCGACGATGATGTTCCCGCCGGTCTGGATCCCCAGTTCGACGGTGTCGATCTCCGCGGCGCGGTCCGCCAGCCGGCGCGCGCCGTCGATGTAGGCGTGGTTGATGCCGCAGCAGCAGTACGGCTTGATCCAGATGCGGGTGATCTCGAACGGCCGGTCCGGGGAAAACGCGGCGGCGGCATCCTCTCCCGCCGAACGCCCGGCAAAAGTGCGGTAGAAGCCCTTGCCACCGCTGAGGAACTCCGCGGGACCGGTGATGCCCGCCTCGGCCATCTCCGCCGAGCGGATGCCGTTGCGGGTACCGATGCCGGCGTGCACCCGCTTCACGGACCCCCCGGACGAGGTGTACTCGGTGGTTCCGGCGCAGTGGCTCATCGCGATCGACAACGCGTGGAGGATCCGATCGCGGTCGAAGCCGCGCATCTTCGCGACCACGGCGGCGGCACCGAACGCGGAGAGCACCGCGTGCGGGTGGAACCCGCGCTCCAGCAGGTCCGGCGCGGCGAGCACACCGAGCCGGGTGTAGACCTCGTACCCGGCGACGATGCCCAGCAGCACCTCGCGCATCGTCGCGCCGATCTCCTCCCCCACGGCCAGCGCGGTGGGCACCACGCAGCTGCCGGGGTGGCTCGAGCTCGCGCGGTGGGCGTCGTCGTACTCGAAGCCGTGACCGAACGAGGCGTTGACGAACGCCGCGTCGGCGGCGCTCATCCGGTCACCGGCGACGGTCACCCGGGCCGACCCGGGCGCGTGCGACGCACGCGTGAGCCGCAGGACCGTCTGGCTCCAGGGCAGCGCGGCGCAACCCACCTGAACGGCCAGCTGGTCCTGCAGGAGCCGCCGCGCGCCGCGGACCGCTTCGGCCGGGAGCGTTTCGTAGCGCAGCTCGTCGACCAGGTGCACCACGGCTGCTTCGAGCGGCGGGGTTTCCGGCATGAGCTTCTCACTTTCCTTCGCAGCGCACCATGCGCTGGTGCCGTGACGTACCGATGTGTGAATGAGCTACCGGGGCGGGCGCACGCAGTCCATGAGCGTGCTGACGTCCGCCACCGCCTCCAGTCCGAGGACCGCGTCGACCACGGCCGCCACGTTCGATTCGGGCAGGACACCGCCGGCGTTGTGCCGGAACTTGGCGACCAGGTCCTCGGTCGTCATCCGCGTGGCGGGGTCGGGTGACGGCACGCCCTTGGGGTAGCTGCGCTCTCCGACGAACGTCTGCCCGCGCGCGGTGACCTCGACCCGGGACGGGCGCGCCGCGGGGTGGCCGCTGATCGCCGAGACGTAGTCCGCGTGCGGCTCGTAGGACACCTTCTCCATCAGTTCGAGGACCGACCGGCTGTGCACCAGTTCCGGGTCCAGCCAGTCCCTGCCCGGCGGTACCCGGTGCGCCCCCACCGCGAGCCCGTGCGCGATGCTGAACTCGGCGTCCCGGGGTTCGGCGATCGTGCGGTTGAGCCACACCGGCTGCTGCACGAACGGCTCCCCCCACGTCTTGATGGAGTCGATCTCCTCCGGCGCGAGGTCGTGGGTCTCGACGATCTCGCGCAGCGCGTCGAGCGGGGCGTGCAGGATCCGGCAGTGGGGGTACGGTTTGTAGGCCTGTTCGGTGACGAACTTCCAGTCGCTGCCCAGACCTGCCGTGATCCGCTCGGGTTCCCAGCGGGTGGTGCCGATGAAGCGCGGCCAGCCGAACTCCGCGTCATCGAGGATCCGCAGGTCACCTCGGTGCCCGAACTCGGCCAGGTGCGCGGCGGTCAACGCCGTCTGCGGAAGGGTCCCCGCGAGCATGTACTTGATCGTCGTGCTCGGCGTGTGCATCATCCACGCCCGCATGGCGTTGACCGGGGCGATACTGGCCGCGATGCCCAGTGCGTGCCCCAGCGTCTCCTCGGACAGTCCCTGCACCATCGCGACCGCGGCGGTCGCGCCGAACACGGTGCTGCTGTACCCGTAGACCGGCGGGATCGTCACCTCGCCGTCCTTGATGTCGCGCAGGTAGTCGGTCGCCTTGCCAATCCGGTACGACATCTCGTGCGCCACGGCCAGTGCCGCGATCAGGTCCTTCCCCGGCTTGTGGCCCGCTTCGGCCACGGCCAGGGCACCGGGCACCACGTACGGGGTGACGTGGCCCGGCGGGACGACGGCGTCCATGTCGAGGGCGTTGACGAGGTCGGCGTTGGCGAACGCGGCACCGAAGATCGAGACCTTGCCGGAGGCACCGATCAACGTTGCGTCGCCGCTCGCGCCGCCGAGCAGCGACGCGAACTCCACAGCCTTGCGCGCACCGGGTTCGGCCACCGCGGCCAGCGCGCATCCGAGCGAGTCCAGCAGGATCCGCTTGCACTCCTCGACCACGTCGTCCGGCAAGGCCGCGAACCCACTTCGGCTGCTGAACTCGGCCAGGCGCTCGACGAGGGACTGGGACATCGCTTCTCCGTTCTCATATTAATATATTTTATGTAAACCCAACCCGCGGTAACTGTCAAGGGATGGTGGCCGTCGGCGGATCCGCGAGCCGGAACCACTCCGCCACCGGTGACTCACGGCGACGACAACGCCCCCAGCGGGACTCGCCGGGGATCCGCGACGCACACCGTGGCGTCGGCCGCTCTTGTCGTTGAAATATATTTTACTTAGTATTGCTGATGAGCGTCGAACTTCTCAGCGGAGCGAGGTCCACCATGCAGCACAAGCCGCTCACGGGCATCAGGATCCTGGAGATCGGCGGGTACATCTCCCTTCCCTACGGCACCTCACTCCTGTGCGCGCTCGGAGCCGAGGTCGTCAAGGTCGAGAAACCGGGAGACGGCGAGGACTTCCGGCGCCGGGACAACAACCGCAGCGTGTACTTCATCCAGGTGAACGCGGGCAAGCGCAGCCTGGCCGTCGACCTGAAGCGCCCAGAAGGTGTGGCGCTGGTGAAGAAGCTGATCCCGCGGTTCGACGTGGTCCTGGAAAACATGCGGCCCGGCAAGCTGGCCGCGCTCGGGCTCGGGCCGGATGACTGCCGTGCCCTGCGGCCGGACCTGGTCTACGGATCGGTGACCGGGTTCGGCAGCGGCGGGCCGCTCGCCTCGCGCCCGGCCTACGACACGATCGGCCACGCCTTCGGGGGCCTCTACTCCCTGTTCAGCGATGCCGGGAACTACCAGCTCGCGGGTGGGCTCTGCGCCGACCTCGTCACCGGTCTCGCCACCGCGACGGGCGTGCTCGCCGCCCTGGTCGGTCGCGCTTCGTCGGGCGCCGGACAACACGTCGAGACCTCGATCATGGAGGCGGTCAGCACGCTGACCACCGACGCCATCACGCAGTACTTCGAGACCGGGACCGACCCGGACCGGCAGAGCAGGCATCCGCAGGCCCAGAACTTCTGCGTCCAGACCGCCTCGGGCGAGTTCCTCGCGCTCCACCTGTCGTCGTCGCAGAAGTTCTGGCGGTCGCTGTGCGCCGCGATGAGCCGGCCGGACCTCCCCGAGGACCCGCGGTTCGCCGAGTTCCGCCACCGCGAGCGGAACTACTTCGAGCTGGTGAAGATCGTGGAGGCCGAGTTCGCCACGAAACCGAAGGACGAGTGGGAGAAGCGGCTCGCCGAGTTCGACGTCCCGTTCGCGCCGGTGCTGACCATGTCCGGCTACATCGAGCACCCGCAGGTGAAATGGCTCGATCTGATCGAGCCGGAGCGGAACGGGGTATCGCTGGTCCGGCCACCCTGGCGGTTCGAGGGGTCCCGCCCCGAGCGCGGTGGCGACGCCCCCCGCGTCGGGCAGCACAGCCGCGAGGTCGCGTCCGAGATCTGTGACGACGCCGAGCTCGACGAGCTCGTCGCGGCCGGCGTGCTGTACGTGGAATCCTGAGGCGGGGCGGAGAGCTTCCTCGATACTCGCCCGCCCTGCGCGGCACCCGCCTCCAGCTCGGGCCGCGGCTACGCCCGGGCCAGGATCGCCTGGGCGCGCAAGATCACCGGACGGTCCACCATCTGACACATCCGGCGGCGACCCGGCCCGGGGGGGGTGCCGGGACGCAGTTGCGCGAGGGGTTGCCGCCGCTGTGGCACTGGCTGTACCTCCTGGATCGGCCTGCGCAGGCCGGGAACGCAGCCCCACGGTTCGTGTTCACCGGAGCCAACGACGCCGCCGCCGGTCCAACTTCCACCGACGCGTCTGGTTACCCGCCCTGGCTGGCAACGAGAGCGCTGGCCGCGCTGCACCGACGCTGGGAGCAGCACGGAAGCTGGAGTTGGGACGAAACCCCAGGGCAGGAGGAGGATGCGGCGGACCTCTTCGGATTCGCGAAGGTGCTCAGGACGCCGTGCACTCCCATCTGCTCCTCGCAACTGCCGACGGCCCGCCGACGATGGTCGTCGACAGGCCGTCTGAACAGCTGAAATGGGCGGTGGGCAGCACTGGCATCGAACCAGTGACCTCACCAAGACCGGGTTCTTGGTCGAGAAGTCGTATGAGGAACAGGGCGTCGAACACGGGTTTGGTGATCAGGTGCTGGGCGAGCATGTCGATGGCGTCCGCTTTGCTGACGCCGGGGTTGATGTTGGGGCGCAACTCGTCGAGGAACTTCGCGAACGCTGCCCGCTTTCCCGAGGCCGGGTCGTCCACGAGCGCGGTGATGCGGGCGACGTGCCGCTCTGCGATGACCGCGACGTCCTTCGCCCAGTTCTCCCAGTAGGCGCGTTCACCGACCTTGGTGACGATCTTGGCGTAGATCGCGTCGCGCCAGATCTCGACGGGGAGGTCCAGCGTGGCCTGAACACCAGCGGCGGCGCCGACGGCGTCGTTGGTTGAGCCGCCGTCGCCGTCGCCGTCAAAGCCGACCGTGCCGATCGCCAAGCCGGCACGGTCACGGGTACGGCGCGATTCGCGATGGCGAGCACGCTGGTGAACAAGGCGCGACGCCGTTCGTCCAGCTCACGCTGCTCCCGCCGTTGTGCGCGGACAGCTCGCGGGTGAGCGGATAGTCGCCCGGAAGCCCCGGCCGGCAAGGGTCAGCGCGAGCGGCGGGAACCAGCGCGTACACCGGCCGAGAAGGCGGCGACACCGCCGGTTCGGGCAGGAGCGCCACCGGAGGAGTCGCGACCGGATCCGGACGTGGCGCCCCCGGAACGGCGTCGATGGGACTCGGCGGCACCACGACGAGCCTGGCCGAACTTCCCGGCGCCCTCGCGAGGTCCGGCGGGGTCGGCCGAGCGGCGGCCCTGACCAGCGGACGGGCCACCATCGTGGTCTTCACCGGCCCGGGACCGCGCCGAGCGTCCGGCTGCGGCACCACGCCGCGCGTCACGGGCACTCCCGGACCCGCCACGGCCCAGCCCGGACGAGCGGTCCCCGGCACCCGACCGCGCCGCGCCAATCTTCGCGGACACCTTCTTCGGCCGCGTGTCCGCGGCCGGCCGCGACGGCGGTGTGGTGAACGACCGCTCACCCGGCGCCAGCTCGGACAGCAGCGGATGGCCGGGACCAAGCCGCGTCGTGGTGGGCTTGATCCCTGCCTTGCGGGTCAGGTCACGGACGTCGGCGACCTGCTCGTCGGTCATCAGCGTGACCACCGTGCCAGCCGCCCCGGCCCGCGCCGTGCGGCCGGACCGGTGCAGGTACGCCTTGTGCTCGACCGGCGGATCCGCGTGGATGACCAGCGTGACGTCGTCGACGTGAATTCCGCGGGCCGCGATGTCGGTCGCCACCAGCGTTCTCGCCGCTCCGGACGAGAAAGCCTCCAGATTGCGCGTCCGCGCCCCCTGCCCGAGGTTGCCGTGCAGTTCGACCGCCGGGACGCCGGAGGCGAGCAGTTTGCGCGTCAACTGCTTCGCACGGTGCTTCGTCCGGGTGAACACCAGCGTCCGGCCTGCCGCTGCAGTGAGATCGACCAGCACCGGCAGCCGGTGGCTCTCCTCCAGGTGCAGCACGTGGTGCGTCATGGTCGACACCGGCGACCGCGCCGAGTCCACGCTGTGCGTAACTGGATTGTTCATGAACCGCTTGACCAGCACATCGACCCCAGTGTCGAGGGTCGCGGAGAACAGCAGCCGCTGCCCGCGCGCGGGAGTGGCCGCCATGATGCGACGGACTTCGGGCAGAAAACCGAGGTCAGCCATGTGGTCGGCCTCGTCGAGCACGGTGATCTCGACGGCGTCGAGCCCGATGGCGCCCGAACGCATGTGGTCGGCCAGCCGGCCCGGGCACGCGACGACGATGTCAACGCCCTCACGCAGGCGGGAGATCTGCGGGTTGGCGCTGACGCCGCCGAAGATCGTGGTGACCTTGAGGCCGAGCGGCCCGGCCAGCGGCAGGATCGAGCCTGCGATCTGGGTGGCCAGCTCGCGGGTCGGCGCGAGGATCAGGGCCCGCGGGCGGCCGGGTCGGCGCCGCACCGGGGCGGCGGCGAGCCGGGCCAGCACAGGCAGCACGAAACCGTAGGTCTTGCCGGAACCCGTGCGGCCGCGACCCAGGACGTCCCGGCCCGCGAGCGAATGCGGCAGGGTGGCGGCCTGAATGGGGAAGGGGCTGGTGACGCCTTGCCCGGCCAGCGCGTCGACGAGGGTCGTGGACAGACCGAGTTCGGTGAAGGTAGGTGTGCTCATAAGCAGTTGTGGACGCGGGCGCCCTGGATCTCCATCAGTAGCGGGTTGTCCTGCCCGGCGCGGACCTGGTGACCGCGGCGCGTGGGAGTCGACAACGGAACGCGGCCCGAGGCAGAACTGAGCGGGCCGCGTGATCAGTGTACCCGACGCACGCGCGGGTCCCGTGGCTTCCGGTCTGAGCGCGGTGGTAACGGGTACCGACCGGGGCGAGGCGAAGAACCGACGACAGGAGTTCCCGTGTCCCAGCCTCCGCAGCAGCATATCCCGCCAGGCACCACCGGCGACATGGATCCCGCGCCCGACCACGGGGAGCACAGCTACCGCGGCTCCGGGCGGCTGGCGCGGAAAGCGGCCGTCATCACCGGGGCCGACAGCGGCATCGGCCGTGCCGTGGCGATCGCGTTCTCATCTCCTACTTCTACGAGCACGAGGACGCGCAGGAGACCCAGCGGTGGGTCGAGGAGGCCGGACGCAAGGTTGCGCTGCTGCCCGGCGACCTGGCCGGACCCGCGCACTGCCGGTCGGCGATCGCCACCGCGGTGGCCGAGTTCGGCCGTATCGACGTGCCGGTCAGCAACGCAGCGTTCCAGATGACCCACGAGTGGATCGAAGACATCCCCGGCGAGGAATGGGACCACACGCCGGCCATCGCTCCTCCATCATCGCCAGCAGCTCGGTCATCTCCGACAACCCGCCGCCCCAGCCGCGGCCCTGTGACGTGACCAAGGCGGGGATCGCCAACATGACCCCGGCGCTGGCCCAGATGCTCGGTCCGAAGGGAATCCGGGCGAACAGCGTGGCCCCGGGGCCGATCTGGACGCCGCTGATTCCCTCGACCATGCCCGAGGAACAGGTGAAGAGCTTCGGTGCCCAGGGGCCCTTGGGCCGCACCGGCCAGCTGGCCGAGCTCGCCCCGGTGTACGTGCTGCTCGCCTCGGACGCGGCCAGCTACGTTTCCGGGGCGCGAATCGCGGTCACCGGCGGCACGCCGGTCCTGTCACCCGCGGCCGCGGTCCGGTCCGGTGCGGTGGTGCCCGGCGGGGCGTGCCGCAGCACAACCAGGGCAGCTCGCTCCTCCCCCACCGCATGGGCCGGAAGAAAGCATCTATGTGTCCACAGTGGACTGACAACCGAACCCGGCTCCGGTGCCCGCGCCGGTCAGGGCGTGTCCCTTGCGCTTCCTCCCGTGGCCGGAAGGCGAGCGCCACAGGGCGGGTCCCGGCCGTTCGGCCGCCGGAAGGGATCACCGGCCCCCGCGCCGCAGCATCCTCCTGATGGCCGCGAAGACCAGCCCGCCCACCAGGACCCACGGCCCGGTGACGATGACCGGGTCCAGCATCTGGTGCTTGACGTCCGCGCGCTTCTTCCCGAACCGCGAGGACACGCCGTGCCGGGAGAACTCGCTGAGCACCCCGGTCTGCGTGATCGGGTTGTCGGGACGCAGAGTCAGCAGCGAACGGATGTGGCTCTCCCACGCGTCCACCCGGTCCGCGGCCAGCAGGAGCAGCCAGTGCGCCGCGCGGCCCTCGCTGTACTTCCGGTAGGACAGTTTCCGCAGCATCCCCGAAAAACCCGCCGGCGGGCACGAAGTGCCAAAGACCGGGGTTAGGAACTCATGCTCGATCGACCGTTCCCGGGGCCACTTCTCCGGCTGCCGCTCCGGGAACTCCCAGTGCGCGCCGGTGCGGTCCTCCTGCCACTGCAGCTTGGGCACCGACGGGCGGTCCTTCGGATCGAGGTCCGCGCCCCAGCCCGGAATCCGGGCGCGCAGCTGCTCACTCGTCTCGGGCAGCGGCGGTCGTTCCGAGGTGTAGGTCATGGCACCTTTCCTTCCTTCAGCTGCCCGCCACGATGAGGGGCTTGATGCAGCCGTCCAGCTTCGCCGAGAACATGTGGTAGCCCTCGGCGATGTGCTCGAGCGGGATGCGGTGGGTGACGATGTCGCTCGGTTTCAGGTAACCGTTGCGGATGTGCTCGAACAGCCGCGGCCATTGCCGCTTCACGGGACACTGGTTCATCCGCAGCGTCAGGCCCTTGTTGAGGGCGTCCCCGAACTTCACGGCGCTGAACATCGGCCCGTAGGCGCCCATCACCGAGATGGTACCGCCCTTGCGCACCGAGTCGATCGCCCAGTTGAGGGCCACCGGTGAACCGCCTTGGAGCTTCAGCTTCGCCGACGTCACGTGCTGCACGAAGTTGCCGTCGGCCTCGGCGCCCGCGGCGTCGATCGCGACATCGGCGCCGAGGTAGCCGGTGATCTTCTTCAGGTGCATGACGATGTCGTCGTACTCGCAGAAGTTGTACGTCTCGGCGTGGGCGAACGTGCGGGCCTTCGCCAACCGGTACTCCAGGTGGTCGATGACGATCACCCGGCCCGCCCCCATCAACCAGGCGGACTTCGCGGCGTACAGGCCCACCGGCCCGGCCCCGAAGACCACCACCACGTCACCCTCCACGATGTCGCCGAGCTGCGCACCGAAGTACCCGGTCGCGAGCGCGTCGGTGAGCAGGACCGCGTCCTCGTCGTCCATCCAGCCGGGAATGACGGCGGGCCCCACGTCGGCGAACGGCACCCGCACGTACTCGGCCTGCCCCCCGTCGTACCCGCCGCAGGTGTGCGAGTAGCCGTAGATGCCGCCGACAGCCGTGGCGTTGGGATTGACGTTGTGGCAGTTGGAATACAAACCTCGAGCGCAGTACCAGCACGTCCCGCAGAAGATGTTGAACGGCACCATCACGCGGTCCCCCCTTGCGAGATTCCGCACGCTGGAGCCCACCTCCTCCACCACGCCGACGAACTCGTGCCCGAACGTCATGCCGACCCGCGTGTCCGGCATCATCCCGTGGTACAGGTGCAGGTCGGAGCCGCAGATCGCGGCCCGGGTGACGCGGACGACGGCGTCGTTCGGGTGCTCGATGGCCGGAACGTCCTTCTCCTCGACACGGACCTTGTATGGCCCGCGATAGACCATCGCACGCACGGTTCTCCTCCGCCCTGTCGTCGAACGGCCTCTCGGGCCCCTCCCGGCACATACCCGTCCCGTGTCCGCGTAATCCTCCCGGGTGTTCCTCCGATGACGCTCGGCTGACCGGGCGGCCCGGGTCAGGTCGGTTGGCGGCCGGTTCCTCCACGGGACTCCTGCTGGGCCTCCTCGACGCGGTGGAACACCCGGAGCAGCCGGATCGAGGTGACCAGGCCGATGCCGCCGACTACGTTGCCCAGCGAGGACCAGGCCAGCGCGAGCGCCCAGTCGGCCCACGAGTAGTGCGCCATGCCTCCGAGCAGGCCGGCGAACATGAGGATCGAGTCGAGTACCGAATGGAACAGCTGCCCCCCGACGAGCAGGAACGGCATCGCCACCGCCGCGACGACCTTGACTCCCATGTCGTTGGTCGCGTGCTGCATCCTGGTCATGAGAGTGATCACCGCGCCCGCGAGCACGGCCAGGAACAGCGAGGCCCAGGACACGCCCAGCGTCGCGTAGTGGTCGCCGGTCGTGGCGGCGGTGTCCCGAAGGCCGGGCAGCGCGACCACGATCATGCCGGCCATCACGAAACCCCCGGCGAGGTTCGCGGCGAGAGTGACCAGCCACAACCGGAGCAACCGTGGCCAGGAACCACTTCCGGACGCCAAAGCGGTCACCGGCACCAGGAAGTTTTCGGTGAACAGCTCGCTGCGCGCGAGAAGCAGCGCGATGAACCCGATCGTGAACGCGGCGGCGGCCAGCCGCGGCTGGCCGGTCTCGTGCTTGACGACCAGGTAAGCCAGCACTCCCACGGCGACGTCGACACCGCCGAGCACGCCGGTGGCCACCAACGGCAGCAACGGACGTCCCAGCCGGTCCCGCCCTTCGGCGATGATCCGGTCAAACGCCTCCTCGAGTTCCGGCTCGTCCCGGCTGCCGGCCTGGGACCGCAGGGGCAGAGTTGCGTGTTCGTCGTTCGAATCGTCTGACATCGTGTCTCCAACCGTGGCGGAACCCGGCGACCGGCCGCATACCCGGACGGGAGCGGACCTATTCGCCGGCCAGGCGCCGCGGTGGGGGTGCCACCGCGCCACGGCTGATCAGCCCGTTGGGGGACAACAATTTCTTCAGTGGGAGGCGAAGCACGGGAGCTGTATTCGGAACGGGCGGAGGGGACAGTTCGGTCATTCCGTAGCTGTGTGCTGCTCCCCGCTCATGCGCCAACCGCTGACCGAGGACCACTCCGCCGAGCTGGCCAAGGCGTTCAAGGCGCTCGGAGACCCGGTGCGCCTGCGACTGCTGTCGCTGATCGCCTCCCACGCCGGCGGCGAGGCGTGCGTGTGCGACCTGACCGACGCCTTCGACCTGACCGGGCCGACCATCTCGCATCACCTCAAGGTGCTCCGGTGCTGCCGACGACGTTGCAGATGCTGTCGTCGGTATTGGTGACCTCCGACGACGCCGCGTCGGTGACCGCGTGACCACGGTCGCCGACCGCGGCGCGGTCGCCGGTCTGTCCACAGTGGCCTGTCCCCGCCGGTGTGGACACCCTGCAGGTGGACGCGATCTCGCTGCCGATCGCGCTCGGTCTGCTGATCATGATGTATCCGGTGGTGGCCAAGGTTCGCTATGACCGGTTGGACACCGTCACCCGCGACCGCCGGTTCATGGTCGTCTCACTGCTGCATTGAATCATCGGCCGGCGCTGGTGTTCACGGTCGCGTGGCTGCTGCAGCACGACCCGCCGGAGCATCGCACCGGGCTCGCCATCGCCGGGTCGGCCCGCTGCATCGCGGTGGTCATCATCTGGAACGGCCTCGCCGGCGGGAACCCGTCGCCCGCCGCGTCTTGGCGCCCTTCAACCCCTGACCACCCATCCCGGACGGAGCACCAACCTCCTGCTGCTCCGGTGCCCGCACATCCCGGCGCGGTCGGGCGAACGGCGGATCGCGGTGGTCGACGGGGCGGCTCGAGGACCGACCCGGTCGATCACGCCGCACCGTCGGCGGCCGGGATCACCCGCTCGTCGGCCATCACCCCGTCACCGACGCCGCGGCGCTGGACGTCCCGCGGGCTGACCCCCGCCACCTCGATCCGGTTCCGGCCACTCCCCCACGACCAGCACGTCCCGCCTCAGTCTCCGACCTTCACCACGTACTTGCCGCGCCCGAGCCCCTCGGCGAGGAGGTCGTGAGTCGCCGCGACGTTGCCGAGTGACTCGACGACGGTGACGTCGGGGCGGACGCTGCCCTGGGCGATCAGTTCGAGCCCCTTGGTCAGCGCCTCGGCCGCCGCCCCGGGGTCGGTCGCGATGAGCTGGCTCATGCTGAACCCGATGACCCCCGCGTTGCCCCCGATCAGGCGGCCGGCCGGTGGAAGCGGCGCCGGGGTGCCACCGCCGGCGTTGCCGAACAGGACGACACGTCCGCCGGGTGCGAGGAGGCTCAGGTCGAGCTCGAGCAGCGCGGTGCCAGTGGGATCGAGCACGACGTCGACACCGTCGGGGACGATCTTGGGGACGGCCTCCGCCAGGTCTTCGTCACGGGCGAACACGTCGTCCCAGCCCGCCGCCAGACCATCGGCGATCTTGTCCGGCCTGCCGACGGTACCGATCCGGCGGGCAGTGCCGAGAGCGGCCGCCACCTGGCTCACGACCGAGCCGAGCCCGCCGCTGGCGGAGTGCATGAGCACGGTCTCGCCGGGCCGGACGCGCGCCCGCTCGGTGAGCAGGAGCAGGGCGGTGGCCACCACGAGCGGGGCGGACGCCGCGGTCTCGAGCGGAACGCCGTCGGGCACCGGCGCGGTGACCTCCGCGCTGGCGAGGGCGACCTGTGCGAGGCCGCCGCCGGGGGTGAAGGCAGCCACCCGTTGCCCGATCTGCTTGCCGGTCACGCCGTCACCGACCGCGCGGATGGTCCCGGCGACCTCGAGCCCGGGGACGTACGGCCACGCCGACGCGTAGCCGGGATCCCCGCGACGGGCCATGACGTCGATGAAGTTGATCCCCGCGTAGGCGACGTCGATGGCAACCTGACCCGGGCCGGGCTCCGGTACGGCCACCTCCGCCACGTTCGTCGTACTGCCGTCCGCGGCCGGTCCGGACATGAGCAACGCCTTCACTGCGGCTCCCTATTCGATGTTCGTCGTACTACGAATTCAAGGTACACTGGATCACGGAGGAAGGAGACGGTGACGTGGCACGCCCCAGCCGTACGAGAGGAGAGCTGCCGCATCCCGCGACGGCGCAGATCAATCTGTTCGAAGTCCTGCACGCACTCGCCGACCCCACGCGGATGACGATCGTGCGGACATTGCGGGACACGGCGGAACAGCGGTGCGGAACCTTCCCCGTCGACGTCGCGCCGTCGACGTTGACCCACCACTTCCGGGTGCTCCGCGAAGCCGGGGTGATCCGGCAACGCAACGACGGGAACCGCCGGTGGACATCCCTCCGTCATGAGGACCTCGACTCGCGGTTCCCGGGACTGTTGGACCACATCGTGGACAGCTACCTGGTCAGTCACGGCGCGGCCACCTGACGGAGTGGTCGCCGGCCCGCGGCCGCGAGGAGGTCGTGGCCACGCTGCCCAACTGGGCGCAGCCGCCGGTTCGGAGGCGCCGGTCGGGACCTCGAGTTGAGCGAGTTCGGCGCGGCGGGCGGCGACGGCGAACCCGGTGAGCAGCAGCGCCCGGGCTCGCTGGGCGAGCAGGCCGTCGCGGAACTCGTCGCACAGCGCCCGGATCTGCTAGATGGTGATCGCGGGGCCTACCCGCGGCGGCGGCACTCGTCGAGGCCGTCCGCACCCGCAACCCCTACGGCGAGCGAGTCCCCGACGACTTGTACACGCAGGCATCCGCCCACTACGACGACGACACCAGCCATCCTCGCCGTGGCGATCGGCCAGGTCGGCTTCCTCATCTCCTCGCTCTCATCGGCAGGCGACTCCCCGGCGTGTCGCCCGCGGAGCAGAGGAGAGACCGACACCGGGCACGAGCAGCGGTCCCCGCACGAGCGGCCGGATGCTGGAGCGCCCGGGACGGCTACGCGGGTTCCGCCGCACTGGTCACCACCGGGTGAGCGACGAGCGCGGGCCAGGATCCGTCCCGGCCCGCGCAGGTCGTTCACCAGTCGTGCACGGTCCCGTCGCGCAGCCGGTTCGTGGGCAGGTACGCCGGCTCGTAGGGGTACTTCGCCGCCAGTTCCTCGTCGAAGTGGATGCCCAGCCCGGGTTCCTCACCGGGCCGCAGCCCGCCGTCGGCGAAGGTGAACGTCGGCCCGAAGACCGCCGTCGTCTCCGCGCTGTGCACCATGTACTCCTGGATACCGAAGTTGTGCACCGCGAGTCCGATGTGGACAGCGGCGGCGAGGCCGACCGGTGACACGTCCGTCGGGCCGTGCATGCCGGACTTCACCTGGTACATCGCGGCGTAGTCGAGGATACGGCGCACGCCGGTGATGCCGCCCGCGTGGGTGACCGGGGAACGGACGTAGTCGATGAGCTGCTCCCGGATCAGGGTCTGGTAGTCCCAGACCGTGTTGAACACCTCACCGATCGCCAACGGGGTCGTGGTGTGCTGGCGGACCAGGCGCAGGCTTTCCGGGTTCTCCGCCGGGGTCACGTCCTCCAGCCAGAACAGGTCGTAGGGTTCCAGCGACTTGCCGAGCCTGGCCGCCTGGATGGGCGTGAGGCGGTGGTGCGCGTCGTGCAGCAGGATCAGCTCGGGACCGAACTCGTGCCGGACGGCTTCGAACACCGAGGGCACGTGACGCAGGTACGCGCGCGTGTCCCAGGTCTCCTCCGCGGGCAGGGCGGCACGCCGGGCCGGTTCGTAGTCGTACCGGCCGGATCCGCCGACGGAGGCAGCCGAGCTGGTGGCCACGCCGTACACCGAGTCGAGCCCGGGCACGCCGGTCTGGACGCGAATCGCGCGGAACCCGAGGTCGAGGTGCTCGCGGATCGAGTCGGACAGTTCGGGGATCCCGCGCCCGCTGGCGTGTCCGTAGACCAGGCAGCGGTCGCGGCTCGCGCCACCGAGGAGCTGGTACAGGGGCAGCCCCGCGACCTTGGCCTTGATGTCCCACAGCGCCGTGTCGACGGCGGCGATCGCGGCCATCGTGACCGGGCCCCGCCGCCAGTAGCCGCCCCGGTAGAGGTACTGCCAGGTGTCCTCGATGCGGTGCGCGTCCCGCCCGATCAGCAGGGGGACGACGTGGTCGCGCAGGTAGCTGGCGACCGAGAGTTCCCGCCCGTTGAGGGTGGCGTCGCCGTAGCCGACCACCCCGTCCCCGGTCGTGATCTTGAGTGTGACGAAGTTCCGCCCCGGGCTGGTGACGATGACGTCGGCACGATCGATCCGCACTGGTACTCCGTTCATGATTCGACCAACTGGTTCCGGTGGCGCGCGGCCTCGGCGGTGATCTCGCGGAGGCGCTTCTCCGTCAACGGGTACCTGATCATGATGGCGATCGCGATCACCGTGCAGACGGCGGGCACCACCCCGGCGGCCGCGCGGATGCCCCACAACGCCCCATCGCTTTGCACCTTGGCGCCGCCGACGTATCCGGCGAGGGCGATGGTGTACGCGGCCGCGGCGCCACCGAGCGCCTGACCGATCTTGCGGACGAAGGAGAACACCGCGTAGGTCGTGCCCTCGGTGCGGGCACCGGTCTTCCACTCGCCGTAGTCCACGGTGTCGGCCTCCAGCGACCACATGAGGGTGTTGACGATCCCGAGGCCGATGCCGATCAGCAGGAAGAACCCCAGCGACACGAACGGGACCGTGGCCGGCGCGAGCAGCACCCCGATCCCGCCGACCACCATCACCACCCCACCGGCGACGTAACTGGTGACCTTGCCGAAGCGGCGGGCGAGCTTCGGCACGAGCGGCGCGAGCACGAACATCAGGACCAGCTGCGGCGCGGAGATCGCGATGTAGAAACTCGGGTCGCCGAGCACGTTCCGGGCGTAGTACACGCCGACCGTCTGGATCGAGGCCATCGCGGTCAGGAAGAACAGGGAGCTGACGGACAGCATCACCAGTGGCTTGTTCTGCCGCAGCGTCCGCAGGCTGTCCTTGAGGCCGACCTTCGCCACGGCGCGCGGCACGGTCTCCCTGGCCGTGGCGAACGTGAACAGGTACAGGGCGGCACCCACGACCACGAAGGCCAGTGTGGTGAGCAGCAGGGATCGCTGCAGATTGTCGGAGTTCTTGATCTGCGGGGACACCACGAAGATCAGCATCAGCATCGTCGCCGACGCTCCCATGGAGCGTGCGCCGGCCAGCTTGGTGCGTTCGACGGGATCCTGCGTCATCGCCGCGGCGAGCGAACCGTAGGGGATGTTGACGAGGCTGTAGGCCGTGCCCATCGCCGCGTAGGTCAGGTAGGCGTAGGCGATCTTGGCCGGCATCGGCCAGTCCGGCACGGCGAAGGCGGCCACGCTCAGCAGGAGCAGTGGGATGGCGGCGTACAGCAACCAGGGGCGGAACTTGCCGAACCGCGAGCTGGTCTTGTCCACGAGCCGGCCGGCGGCCAGATCGGCAAAGCCGTCCCAGATCCGCACGACGAGGAAGATCGTGCCGGCCGCGGCGGCCGGGATTCCGGCCACGTCGGTGTAGTACACCAGCAGGAACATCGACGACATCGAGAAGGCCAGGTTGTTGGCCGCGTCCCCGGCCGCGTAGCCGAAGAGCTGTCTCATGCGCAGTTTCACGGCCGGCTCCAGCGACGTCGCAGGATGAACGCGCCCGCCTTGGGTTTGCGGTCGCGGGTGAACACGCCCTTCTTGTTGCCCTCCACCCGGAAGACACCGGCCGAGGTGGCGAAGTCGGCGAAGTTCCACACGTGTTCGCCCACCACGGCGTCGACGCGGTCGAAGACCCGGTGGTACATCTCCAGGAACTCCGCCTGGTACTCCTCGGTCCACGGCTGCGGAACGACCGAGTGCAGGCCCGCCATGGTGTCGGCGCCGTACTCGGTGACGATGATCGGTTTGCGGTGCCGGCGCGCCCACGCCGTCAGGTCGGCTTCCAGTTCGCGCTCGGCCGCGGTCAGGTCGCCGGTCTGGGTGTACCAGCCGAAGTACCGGTTGATCATCACGACATCGGCCAGGTCGGTCACCAGGCACTCGTCCGCCGGCGACAACATCACGTTCACGAAGCCGACCGGGCGGGTGGGATCGAGCCGCCGCGTCTCGGTGAACAGCGGTTCGAAGTACTTCTTGGACTCCTCGGTGTGCGACTCGGGTTCGTTGGCGATGCTCCACAGCACGACACTGGGGTGGTTCTTGTCCCGGGCGACCAGCTCCCGGATCGCCTGCAGGTGCGTGCGCTGGGTGGCGTCGGAGACCGTCTCCGCGGAGAAGGTCGGCCGCTTCGCGCCGTGCAGGATGCCGCCGCCGAGCCCGAGGTTGAGCCCCACCGCGGCGGTCTCGTCGATGACGACGATGCCCTTGCGATCGGCGTAGTCGAGGATCTCCTCCGCGTACGGGTAGTGCGAAGTGCGGAACGAGTTGGCGCCGATCCAGTCCAGCAGCGCGAAATCGTGGACCATCGACACATCGTCATGGCCCTTGCCGCGGACGGCGTGGTCCTCGTGCATGCCGAAACCGGTGAAGTAGAACGGTTCTCCGTTGATCAGGAACCGGGTGCCGTCGACGGCGACCGTCCGGATGCCGACGTTCAGCGAGTAACGGTCGGCGGGTGATCCGCCGTCCCACAGCTCGACGTCCAGTGTGTACAGATAGCCCTCGCCGGGACGCCAGGGGTGCGCGTCCTCGACGGTGAGCGTGCCGGACGTACCGGCGGCGCGCGCGACCTCGGTGCCCGACGCGTCGCGCAGAACGACGTGCGTCTCCACGTCCGCATCGCCGCCGGTGATCGCCACGTCGTAGTCCACCGTGCCCGTCGTGCCGGCCAGCCCGGTCCGGACGGTCACGTCGCTGACGTGCGTGACCGGTGTGGTGTACAGCCACACCGGCCGGTGCAGGCCGGCGTAGTTGAAGAAGTCGTGGTGGTACCGCTGCCGCGGCCCCTCCGGGGTCTGCTCGACGTATCCGGGCGGGATCGAGTCCCAGCCGAGGCGGTTGTCGACGACCACCGTGACCCGGCTGGTCCGCCCCGGCTGCACGGCACCGGTCACGTCCGCTTCGAACGGTGTGTACCCGCCTTCGTGCACGGCGACCTGTTCATCGTCCACCCACACGACCGCGCGGTGGGTCGCGGCGTCGAACCGCAGGACGATGCGCTCCCCCGCCCAGCTCGCGGGCACCACCACGTCGGTCTGGTACCAGACGTCGCCCACGTGCTCGCGGATCGCGGGGTCCGGGATGACGTCGTTGTAGCTGGCCGGCACCGGCATCTCGACGCGGCCGGGAAGCGGCGCCTGCCACCACTTCTGGTCCCGGCCCGCTCCGCCGGAATCGGTGGCGAAGCGCCAGAGCCCGTTGAGGGTGCGGCGATCTCGCCAGGTGTTGAGAATCGGTCGAAGCATCGTTGCTTCCCTTCTGGGCAACAAGAGGTACCGCCCGAAAGTATGAGGCCGCCAGTAGCATGACAATCTGTTGCCAGCTGTTGCCACGAGGACCGGAGGCGGGGCGTGGGCCAGGGACGGGTCACCATCTACGACGTGGCGCGGCACTGCGGGGTGGCCGCGTCCACCGTCTCGCGGACGTTCAGCGACCCGGCGCGGGTCAACGCAGCCACCCGCGAGCGGGTGCGGGCCGCCGCGCGCGAGGTCGGGTACGAGCCGAGGCCGCTGGCCAGGGTCGAGTCGCCCGGCCGCAGCCGCACGCTGATGCTGGTGGTCACCGACATCGCCAACCCCTACTACGCGCCGCTGATCAAGGCGGCCCAGGCACGGGCCATCGAACGGAACTTCACCCTGGCGCTGACCGACAGCGACGAATCGCCCGAGGTCGAGGCGCGGAACCTGCGGCAGCTGCTCGCCGCCACCAGCGGCGGGATCCTGGCGACCTCGCGGCTGTCCGACGAGGTGGTGCGCCAGCTCGCCCAGCACCGGGCGCTGGTCATGGTCAACCGGGACATCGACGGCCTGCCGAGCCTGTTCGTGGACACCGCGGCCGGCATGCGCAAGGCGGTGCGCCACCTCGCCGCACTCGGCCACCGCCGCATCGCCTACCTGTCCGGGCCGCGCAGCTCCTGGGTCAACAGCCAACGCTGGCGCGCCGCCCAGGAGGAAGCGGGCTCGCTCGGCATCCGGGCCGCCTTCCTCGGTCCGTTCGCCCCCAACCAGCAGGGCGGCCACGAGGCGGCCGACGCCCTGATCCTCGACGGCGCGACCGCGGCGATCGCCTACAACGACCTGATCGCGCTCGGCACACTCCACCGCCTGCACGCGGCCGGGGTCCGGCTGCCGGACGACATCAGCCTCATCGGCTGCGACGACATCTTCGGAGCGGACCTGACGGTACCCGCGCTGACCACGATCGCGGGCCCCACCGCCAAGCTGGGCAGATGCGCGGTGGACGCGTTGTGCGCGGAGCTCTCCGGGCGCGGCGGGCAGCAGGCGGCGCAGAGCTTCGACGCCCACCTGGTCGTCCGCGGCTCGACCGGTCCCGCCCCCGCGGCAACTGGTGGCAACTAGTTGCCACGGCGCCGGTCCCGGCGGGAGCCTGCGAGAATGCACCGTGGCTCGACAGGGATCGCCCTCGAACCCCATCCGGACCGGCTCCTGCCCAGCGACCCCACCGAGCGGTCGATCGCCCGCAGGTTGTACGAGAGCGTGCGCGACCTGCCGTTGATCAGCCCGCACGGGCACGTCGACCCCGCGCTGCTGGCCCGGGACACGCCGTTCGGCGACCCCGCCGAACTCCTGGTCACTCCCGACCACTACGTGACCAGGCTGCTGCACGCACACGGCGTCCCGCTGCGCGACCTGGGCCTGCGCGACGAGGATGGGCACACCGCCGCGCCTCGCGAGGTGTGGCGCGCCTTCTGCTCGCATTGGCGGTTCTTCCTCGGCACGGCGTCGCGCCAGTGGCTGGAGGCGGAACTGCACGACGTCCTCGGCGTGACGGTCCACCCCTCCGCGGCGACCGCCGACGCGTTGTTCGACGAGATCAGCGAGCGGCTCGCCAAACCCGGTTTCCGGCCCCGCGAGCTGTACGAGTCGTTCAACATCGCCGTGCTCGCCACCACCGACGACCCCGCCGACGACCTGCGGCACCACCGGGCGCTGGCCGACGATCCGTCCTGGCGGGGCCGGGTGGTGCCGACCTTCCGGCCCGACCGTTACCTCGACGCCACGAACCCGGGCTGGCCCGCCGCGCTGGAGCGCCTCGCCGAGGCGAGCGGCATCGACACCGGCAGCTACCGCGGCACGATCGCCGCGCTGGAACAGCGCCGGGAGTTCTTCCGCCGGCACGGCGCCACCACCACCGACCACAGTGCCCCGGACGCCCGCATGGAGTTCCTGCCGGAGGCGCAGGCATCGCGGTTGTTCGACGCGGTCCGCGCCGGAAACGCCGCACCCGGCGAGGCGCGGCTCCTGTCCCGGCACCTGCTCGGCGAAATGGCCCGCATGTCCAGCGAGGACGGCATGGTGCTCGCCCTGCACACCGGCGTCGAACGCAACCACCACGAACCGACCTTCGCCCGGTACGGGGCCGACACCGGCCACGACATCCCGTTGCACGCCGAGTTCACGCAGGCGCTCAAGCCCATGCTGCGACGGTTCGGGACGCATCCGGCGTTCCAGACCGTGCTGTTCACGCTCGACGAGACGGTGTTCTCACGCGAGCTCGCGCCGCTCGCCGGCTTCTACCCCACCGTGTACCTCGGTGCCCCGTGGTGGTTCCTCGACGCCCCCCGGGCCATGCGCCGCTTCCGGGACGCCGTCACCGAAACAGCCGGATTCCACCGCACCGCCGGGTTCATCGACGACACCCGCAGCTTCTGCTCGATCCCGGCGCGCCACGACACGGCCCGCAGGGTCGACGCCGCGCACCTCGCGAGCCTGGTTGCCGAGCACGTCCTCAGCGAGGACGACGCGCACGAGGTGCTCCACGACCTCAACGACCGCCAGCCGCGGAAGGCGTTCCGGCTGTGACCCCGCGACTCACCCGCGACGGCGCACCACCGCCCGTTCGCGCTGTCCACTTGGGACTCGGCGCGTTCCACCGCGCCCACCAGGCCTGGTACACCGCGGCCGACCCCGCCTGGGGCATCGCCGCCTACACCTTCCGCAACACCGAACTGCCGCAGCTGCTCACCCGGCAAGGTGGGCTGTTCTCCCTGCTCGTCCGTGACGAAACGGGTGACCGGGTGGAAACAGTCGGCTCGATCGCGCGTGCACACCCCGGCGCGGACACCCGGCAGTGGCTGGCGGACGTGGCCTCTCCCGAGGTCGCGCTGATCACCCTCACGGTCACCGAGGCCGGGTACACCGTCCCCGAGCCGGGCGCCGACTCGGCGGTGTCCCGGCTGGTGGCCGGGTTGCTCGAACGCTTCCACGCCAACGCAGCTCCGATCACGCTCGTGCCGTGTGACAACCTCGCCGACAACGGGGAAGTCCTGCGCGCGGTCCTGCGCAAGGTGTGCCAGCAGCCCGCGTTCGCCGAGTGGGTGGAACACGAGGTCGCGATCGCCGGCACCGTGGTCGACCGGATCACCCCGGCCACCACCGAACGCGACGTGCGGACCGTTCAGGACCTCACCGGGCGGTGGGATCTGACGACGGTGGTCACCGAACCGTTCACCGAGTGGCAGATCGCCGGCACCTTCCCCCGCGGCCGCCCCGAGTGGGAGCGGGCAGGCGCGCAGGTCGTCGAGGACATCGGGACCTACCAGCAGCGCAAACTGTGGATCCTCAACGCCGCGCACTCACTGCTCGCCTACACCGGACTCGCCCGCGGGCACACCACCGTCGCCGAGGCCGCCGACGATCCGGTGCTCGGCGAGCTGACCGAGTCCTGGTGGGACACCGCCGCGGCGTACCTGCCCGTCTCCCCCGCCGAGATCACCGACTACCGGCGACGACTGCGGGACCGGTTCGCCGCACCCGGCATCCGGCACCTGCTGAGCCAGATCGCCGCGGACGGCTCGCACAAGATCCCCGTGCGGATCCTCCCCGTGCTGCACCGCGAACGGGCCCGGGGCCGGCTGCCGCACAGCGCGGTCGCCGGCCTGGCCGCCTGGCTGGCCTACCTGCGCGGGAGCGAGGTGCGGGACACGCGCGCCGCCGAGCTGACCCCCTTGGCGCACACCGCGAACCCCGCACAACGCGTGCTCGCCACGATCGACCCCGCGCTGGGCGACGACCGGGAACTCCTCACCGCGATCGACGCCGAGCTGCGCGTTCTGACGTGAGCATCGCGCTGACCGGAGCCGGTCGCGCTACCCGCGGGCACCGCGCCCATCACTGTTCGGCGGCGCCGGCCTCCGATGGGCCACCGGACTCTCGTGATCGGCGCGGCTGGACGAGCCTCCCGGCCGGCACGCGCCTGGCCCGGCAACCGCACGCGGGTCACCCCATCCAGCGGCGGGTGCGGTTCGGGGAGCGGATCAGGCAGCACCAGCTCGCCAGCGAGCGGCGTGGATCCGTGCAGCGGCAAGATCCGCGCACGTCGACACGCCGGCCAGGAAGCGACCCCGAACGACGCGGACAGAGGAACCGTGCAGAGGAAAGACGACCACGAACCTCGAGCCGTCGTTGCCACGCAGAACAGCTCTAGCCCGCAGGTTGCTCAGGAGGTGGCACGCTCGCGAAAGAAACCAAGGAACCGGGCACCCACTCCGGATGTCACGTACTCACCACGTCCTTGTCATCACCCTTGCGCGAACCACCTGAGTTCAGTCAGCACTCAGACGCGGGTACCGGATGAGCTCTCAATTCTGTCGCGTACAGCTCCACACAAAGAGCCGTAGTTTCGAACGAAAAACCCTCTCGACCATTCTCCACATTGCGCCAGCAAGCAATACCCATCAAATGGGCGAAGCCATAGACCGGGTCGATTCCACCGGGCAGATATGCTTCAATCTTCAGCACCTCGGCATCTACGAACTCGAATGAGACACCTCGGTCCGGATCCGCATCGAGACGCAAATCGATAAACACGGACATACTCGATTTGTTCGGCACGAATCGTACAGCCGACACGTGAGCCTGATTTCTCAGGTCGACATCGCCGAGGTCGTCGACGTCGAAGTCAATCAATGATGGCCCGCGCTCAAACTCCGTGAGCCCGGTGAACTTCACCAGCCACAACTCCTCTCGTCGCCGAGTGTTTCGACACCGGCCGAGGCAACTAAATCAATTCGACGGACCAATCGAGCACGAACCCGATTTCCTGGATGGCGGGCTGAACGTGGAGGGCGAGCACGTCCCGCGAAGCGGCGATGTGCAGGAAAGCGCCGTCGCTCCCAGGCATCCAGACCATCGTCAGATGGTCCGGTGAATAACACAGCAAGACGATCTCCCCCAGCCACCAACAAAGCCCATCGACTGCTCCAAGAAAACCGGCTGAGCCTTCGCTGACCACGGCTTGTCCTCGCTTGCCCGCCATCAGTGTTCGATGGCGGCAATCCCGCGCTGCCGTCGTCATGATGAACTGCATCACCCGCCGCTTCTCGTCCGGATGCGCAGTCTTCGGCCACTGCACGGTGATGGAATCGAACCCGGATCCGCGGAGAGCTTCCTCCGCAAAAGTCGGCACCAGCCCGGCGAACTCGCCAGGATCGTCGTGGAAAACAATCAGTGGCATCTCGTCGCGCATATCTTCTCCCGACCGCAAGACGTTCCTGGGTATTCCGCTGGACCCGGCGTGAATATCCTACCGGCTGCCCATAACGCCCGGTCTCACCCTCTGGGGGCTGCCTGTTGTCGGTCGCTTCAGCACTCATCCGGACGCCGGATCGCCACGAACCCGAACCCCCGGCCCGCCGGCACCAGCAGGAAGAACACCGTCTCCGCCGGCAGGGATCGTGCGGCGGAGACGAGGTCGCGAGAGCCCGGCGCGGCGACGCCGCGGACTCGCGGACCGCCGTGGTGATGCCTCACCGCGCCCTGATCCTGCCCCACCGGGTGTTCCCCGGGCCGCGGATCGCAGGACCACGCGGTGCGATCGGAACGCACCCGGCCGGACCACAGGGCGGTGGGGAGCGCCCGAACAACCGTGCTCGAGCCGGCACTTGCCATGCTGTCGATGTCAGCCCCACCTGGACCGGGACGTTCACCGGGGTTGACGGTTCAGGCTCCCGGTCGAGGCGGCGGCGTTCCGGCGACCTCGGCCGGGAGCCCCACCGGGCCCGCACGTGCCCGCGCGGTGCTGCGCCTTGCCGTCCGCCCCCGGGTCCGGCCGTCTCAGTGCGCGGGTGCGCCGGACCGCCGTCGCCGGGTTGCGGATCAGCCGAGCCGGTACAGCGGAGACCGTCGAGGCGGAAATGCGGAGGTAGGACGGCCCGCAGTGGGACAACGGTGGGAACCGGACACTAGTGGACATCGTCCGCGTCGCGGGGCGACGTGGTTGCGGGGCGCATCCGGAACGCGACAATCACCGCGAGGACGACGACCACGGCCATGACCAGGAAGGCGTCGGAGTAGGCCGCGCCGTCCGGACCGGAGTGCAGGGGGTTGATGGCGCCGCTGCCGCTGTGCTGCCGTGCGGTGATCAGCACGCCGAACAGGGCCGGGCCGGTGCCCGCGCCGAGGAACTGGGCCCCCTGGAGGATGCCGAGGCCGACGCCGACCTGGTCGGCCGGTAGCGCGCTCGCCGCCGCGCTGATGATGGGGGTGATGACGATGATGAAGCCGACGCTGAGCCCGAGGATCCCGATGCCTGCGGGGATCACCGAGGCGCCGGCCGCGAAGGTCGAGAGGAACAGGGCGAACAGTGTCATCGCCACGAGGCCCGTCAGTACCAGGGGCCGGGTGCCGATGCGGTCGGCGAGGCGACCGATCACCGGCGAAAGGAGGGCGACGGCGGCCCCGGCGGGGATCATGACCAAGGCGCCGGCCCCGGGGGTGAGACCGTTGACGTCCACGACCAGCTGCGGAACGAACACCAGGCCGCCGAGATTGACGAGCATGGCCAGGAACAGAGCGACGACCGCGGCCCGGTAGACGCGGTTGGTGAACAGCGCAGGCGGGACGAACGGCTGCGCAGCGCGGACGGTGCGCCACCCGAAGAGCGCGAGCGCCACGACCGCGACGACGAGGGTGGCCCAGGACGAGACTGCGGTGAAGCCAGCGACCTGCGCCTGGGTCATGCCGAACAGAACCAGCCCGGCGCCGAGGCCCAGGAAGATGCCGCCGGGAAGGTCGAACCGAGCCACGCCCGCCGGGGACTCGCCCGGGAGCACGCGCAACGCCGCGGGAAGCAGGACCAGCGCGACCACGAACATGAACCAGAACAGCGCGGGCCAGCCGAGGAACTGACCGATCCCACCGCCGAGCGCCGGCCCGGCGGCAGTGCCGATACCCGCGGCCGAGGAGACGACACCGATCCCCATCCCCCGCTTGTCCGCAGGCATCAACCTGGTGACCGCGATGATCGAGAGCACCGGTAGCCCGGCCGCGCCCATCCCCATCACGACCCGCCCGAGCACGAGCACGAGCAGCTCCGGGGCAAGAGCGCAGATCACGCTCCCGATGGCGTAGGTCAGCAGGGCGAAGCCGAACAGCCGCCGCAGGCTCACCCGGTCCGAGATGCGGCCGTAGACGGGGATTCCGACGGAGAACATCAGCAGGAAACCGGTGACGACCCAGGCGAGCTCGGCCGCGGAAGCCCCGAACTGCTCCCCGATCGACGGGAGCATGAGGTTGACCATGTCGCTCGCGATGACCGTGACGAGCACCGCCGGCAGGAGCACGGCCAACAGGGCCGGTGTCGAGCCGGTTCGTTCGGTTGTGGCCGGCGTGCGTGTCATGTCGGGGCATCCCTTCGCGGCATAAACTGCCACTATCATGGTTACAGTCAGGGTGGGAAAAATGGCGGAGGACCGGCCTCCGCCATGACTGGGTCAGCGATTCGCTGACGCGAGTTCGTGCTCGATGGCCAGCATCCGCCGCAGCAGGTCGGCGATCGTGGTGCGGCCGAGCCGTTCTTCCATGGCCCGTTCCGCGTCCCGGAACTCCACCTCGAGCACAGCGCTGATGTTGCGCCCGACCTCGCACGCGTCGCTCGGCGGATGGGCGTGCCGTGACAGGATCCGGCCCTCCTCGACAGCGGCGTACGCGTCGTGGAGCGTGATCTCCCGTGGGGTACGGGCCAGGGACCAGCCACCGCCGCGACCTTCGGTGGACCACACCAGGCCGGCGTTGCGCAGGCTGCCGAGAATGCGCCGCACGAGAACCGGGTTGCTCGCCAGGCTGTCCGCGATCTCCGCGGACGTCAGCGAGCGGTCGTTCCAGCGCGCCAACATGGTGAGCGCGTGAATCGCGACCGCACTCCTGCTGCTGACAGCCACCATTCTCCTTTCGCGGCCCGGCCGGCGCCGATCCAGCTGCAACGAACGTAGTTACAGTTAGATCGGCTGTCAACCGGCACTGGTGGGCTGACTGTCTCCGCGATCAGCCTGACCTGGGTAAACACCGGTCGGCGCGGTTCGTTCGGACCAACGGGGCGAAGGTGTCATATTCTGACAGGTGTGGTGGCCGGGCCAGTGCCGCGACCGAGGGTCCGGACAGTGGTCAGTGGGCAGCACCCACGCACCTGTCCCGGCTACCTTGATCGAACGACTGCAGGACGGAGCCCTGGTGACGAACTCGAAGCGGCCCACCCTCACCGAGCGCCGGGCCGAGGAGCTGCGGATGAGCATCGCACTCACCGCACGAGATCTGTTCGTCGCGGAAGGCGACACCTCGGCGACGGTGGAACGGATCTGCGAGATCGTCGGAATCGCACCACGGACCTTCCACCGCCACTTCCCGGTCAAGGAAGACGTCCTGATGCCGCTCCTGCGCCGCAGCGAACGGGTCATCGTGCAGGCGCTCGACGAAGCGCCGGACGACGCGGACCCGGCGGAGGTGCTCGCCTCGGCGCTCACCACAGAGCTCGCCCGCAGGCAGGTGCCCGAGTACGACCACCAGATCATGACGCTGATCATCACCACCCCGCAGTACCGCCTCCGCTTCGTGGAGTGGTGCGAGTCGCTCAGCGAGCCGATCACCCGGTTCCTGGCGCGCTACTACGAACTCGATGCGGACCCGTTCCTCCGAGAGCTCCCCGCGCGGCTGGTCATCCAGACCCTGAGGCAGGCGCTGATCCACTGGGTCGAGAGCGGCCGTTCCGGGGACTTCGACGAGCTCGCCACCTGGGAGTCGCGCGGTCTGCGCCTGGCGCTGAGCGGATTGACCCCGCGGACGGCGAGCGAGTGACGTGGCGCCACGGCGGGGGGCCCGGCCGGCGGCCGGGCCCCCCGCGAGTGGCACCGGACTAGGAAGCGGCCGCGTGGCAGGCCGCGATGTAGCCGTACACGATGCCCTGGCCGATCGTCGCCCCCGCGCCGGGATAGGACGTGCCGAAGGCGTTGGCCGCCGTGTTCCCGATCGCGTAGAGACCCTCGATGACCGTCCCGTCCTCGCGCCGGACACGGGCGTGCTCGTCGGCAACCACCCCGCCACACGTGCCGAGGTCGCTCAGAACCATCTTCACCGCGTAGTACGGGGCCTTCCGCAGCGGCGCGAGGTTGGGGTTCGGCGCAACCGTCGGATCGCCGTAGTAGCGGTCGTAGGCGCTGTCACCGCGGCGGAAGTCCGGATCGTGTCCCGACCCGGCGTGGGCGTTGAAGCGCTCGAAGGTGTCGCGGAAGGCCGCGGCCGGCACGCCCATCGCCCGAGCGAGCACGTCCAGGTCGTCCGACCGGTGCGCGACACCCGCCCGGTACCACGCTTCGGGAATCGGCTGCCGCGGGAACACCCCGCCCGCCAGGATGTAGTTGTTCCGGTAGCGCTGGTCGAAGACCATCCACATCTGCTCCACCGGCGTGCCGGCGCGTTCCCGCGCGAGCACGGCCTGCCCGAACGACATGTAGTCGATGGACTCGTTGATGAACCGTTTCCCGGTCTGGTCCACGATGAACGAGCCGGGCAGCGACCGCTCGGCGAGCATGATCGCCGGTGCCGAGCCCGGCAGTGGGGCGAACGCCGGGAACCACCACGCCTGGTCCATCAACGCGAGGCCGGCGCCGACCTCCTGCGCGGCACGGATGCCGTCGCCGGTGTTCCCGTCCGCGCCCAGGCTGGCGTGCTCGCCCAGGCGCGGCGACTGGAGCTCGTGCCGGGCCGCCATGTCGTGGTCGAACCCGCCCGCCGCGAGGACGACACCGCGGCGCGCGGTCACGGTGACCTCCGTGCCCGCCTGGCGGAGCACGGCACCGGACACCCGGCCACCGCTGCCGGTCAGGCGGACGAGGCTCGTCTCCGTCCACACCGGAATGCCCGCGCGCAGCACACCCGCGTACAGGCCCGCGGCGAGCGCCTGCCCGCCGGCCACGTAGTCGCGGCCGATCAGTTTACCGCCGACACCGAGGACGAGTCGCTGGATGATCCGTGGAATCGCCTTGCCCGGTTTGCGGGCCACCAGGTTCATCCACTTGTAGTCCGCACCGGTCACCGGCATCGGCACCGGTGCCGCCATCACGCCCGGGCGGAGCCTCGGGCGCTCGTCACGCAGGACGGCGGCGTCGAACGGGCGGCATTCGCAGGTCCGTCCCGCCGGACGGCCCCCCGGTTGCTCCGGATGGTAATCGGAGTAGCCCTCGGCCCAGAAGAACCGCATCGGCGTGGTCCGCGCGAGCATGTCGACGGCGGCCGCACCGTGCTCGAGGTACGCCCGGCTGCGCTCCGCGGGCGCCGACTCACCGACGACCGCCTGCAGGTACTTCCCGGCGTCCGGAACGGCCTGCGAACCCTTCTCGGGCAGGAGGGAGTTGCCCGGGATCCAGAACGCGCCACCGGAGCGCGCGGTCGATCCGCCGACGTAGGCCGTCTTCTCGACGACCAGAGTGGACAGTCCGAGCTCGTGTGCGGCCAGTGCCGCGGCCAGCCCGGTTCCCGATCCGATCACGAGCAGGTCGACGGTCGTGTCGCGGGCAGGCACGAGCGGAGGCAGCTTCTTCGTCATGGGTCTCCAGCTCCACTTCGTTCTCGCAGTAACAGTTCGGCTCACGGTTCGTCCCCCGGCATGCCCGCGAGGTGGTCGTCAGCGCCGCAGGAACGCCAGCACCACGGCTTCCCACGCGTCCTTCTGCTCGATCATGACCCAGTGCCCGCAGTCCGGGAAGATGTGCACCTCGCCGCGCGGCAGGACGCGCATCGGCAGCAAGGCCATGTCCACCGGGCTGACGCGGTCGTCCCGGCCCCACGTGACGAGCGTCGGGACGTCCAGCCGTCCCAGGGCGGCCCAGCTCGGCGTGACGGTGGCGTCGCGAGCTGCTTCGGCCATGCGCGCCAGCGCCGCCGCGCTGTACATGCGGCGCGAGTTCTCCAGCGTCGCGGGATCGGTGGCCTGGCGCCAGCGGTCCTCGATCAGTTCCTCCGTGACCAGCTTCTGGTCGAACACCATCGACCGCAACCAGGCGATCAGGGCAGCACGCGTCGGGTTCTCGACGAACTCGCTGAGCCGGACGATGCCCTCCCCCGGCTGCGTGCTGAACAACGGGGTGCCGATGCCGCCGACGGTCACCAGGCGCGAGACCCGCTCCGGGGCGGCGAGTGCGAACTCCGTCGCGACGAAGCCACCCATGGAGTTCCCCACCAGACGCACCCGCCCGAGCCCGAGACCGTCGAGCAGCGCACGCACCGCGGTCACGGCGGACTGCATGGGGTGGACGGCGCCGAAATCGTCGCTGACCCCGAAACCGGGGAACTCCAGGACGATCGTCCGGTAGTCACCGGCGAACGCCGGCACGTTGGCACCGAAGTTGCGCCATCCGGTCACCCCCGGTCCGGACCCGTGCAGCATCACCAGTGGCGGACCGTCCCCGCTCTCCCGGTAACGGAGCACACCGTGCTCTGTGGACAGCTCGCGAAGTTCGGGTACGGCACGGGAACCGGTGGAAGCGCTCATGAGCCCGACCCTGCCACCGGCGGGGCGCCGTCGCCGTGCGGGCTCCCGGTGAGCGGACACCTGGACCGGCCGGTCACAACGCCACGCTGAGACGGCTGTAACGGCCCCGGAAGAACACCAGCGGCGCCAGGTCCGAGGACGACAGGTGGCGCACCCGCGACACCACGATGGTGTGGTCACCGGCGAGGTGCTCGGCCTGGGGCTCGGCCTCGATCCACGCCAGGCACCCGGTGACCACCGGCGCCCCGGACGGGGACGGCGTCCACTCGATCCCGTCGAACTTGTCCGCACCGGGCCGCGCCAGCTGACGGGACACCGCCTCCTGCGCATCGGAGAGGATGCTGACCGCGTAGCGGCCCGCCGACCGGACCCGCGGCCACGACGTGCTGGCCGCACCCACGCAGAACGCGACCAGCGGCGGGTCCAGCGACACCGAGGTGAAGGAATTGGCGGCCAGCCCGACCGGCTTGCCGGTCCCGGGGTCGATCGCCGTGATGGCCACGACGCCGGTGGCGAAGTGCCCCAGCACGGTGCGCATCCGGACCGGGTCCAGCTCCGCAGAGCTCCGGACAGCCGGTTCGCCCACCGGGACATCGGAACCGTCGGGTGTCATCGCGTGCTCCTCTCGCTCAGTTCTCCGCCGCGGCCCGGCCGGCCCGGCGGCCGTAGAAGCTGCCGTCGCCCAGGGACGCGCCACTGACGTAGCCGCCGGTGCAGATGCCCGCCGTGCAGCGGCCGGCCGCGAACAGACCCGGGATCGCCGTTCCGGAAACGTGCAGCACCCGGCCGTCGAGATCGGTGCGCAGGCCACCCAGCGGAAAGCCGGCCGTCCGGTGGCGGAGGTCGAACCCGGCGACCGGACCGGTGATCGGGCGCAACCACCGGGGTTGCTTGCCCCACAGCGGGTCGCGGTGCTGCGCGGCGTAGTCGTTGTAGATCCGCACCGTGGACTGGAGTGTCCACTCGGGAAGTCCCATGTCGGCCTCCAGCTCGGCCACGGTCTCCGCCGCCCACGTCGGTGGAGTCCGCAGGGCGGGCGTGGCGGTCTCGGTGCCGAGGGCCTCCTCGTACGCCTGTTCGTCCATGACCAGGAACGCCTGGTCCTGCTGGTGGAACAGGGTCATCTGGCCGATCCGGCCCGGGTAGGTGTCCTCGGGGACGTAACGCTGCCCCTGGGCGTTGACCAGGATGCCGCGCGCCATCAGCTGCGGGTCGCAGAAGAAGGCGACCTCGGTCGCGTCCATGTGCGCGGTCGCCGCCCCGAGTGCCGTGGCCACCAGGATGCCGGTGCCGTCGTGCTCCTCGATCGCGGCACCGGGACGGCCGATCAGCTGCGGCGCGTGGTCGGCGACCATGCGCTCGGCGTAGGCGAAGCCGCCGGTTGCCAGCACGACCCCGCGGTCGGCCCGGATCGCGACGCGCTCGCCGTAATGCTGCGCCAGCACCCCGGCCACCCGGTCACCGTCCACGACGAGCCCCGTCAGCCGGACGTCGTACCGGACCCGCACGCCGAGGGCCTCGGCGGTCTCGGCCAGCGGCTTCATCAGCATGTAGCCGCCGCCGCGTTCCCCGGTGCGCTTGTTCTGCATCCGCGGCACGTGGCCCCGTGGTGCGGGCGTGGCGATGGCGTGGAACGGTGCTGCGTTCTCCCCGCCGGAGTAGGCGAGACCTTCGTCGTGCGGTGGTTCCCAGCCTGGTTCGTCCCACAGCGCCTCGCGGAACGGCACACCGTTGGCGACCAGCCAGTCGTAGTGCTCGGGGCTGCCCGCGCAGTAGTCGGTGATCTTCGCTTCGTCGGCGCCCGGGCCGACCGCGGCGAGCAGGAACTCCCTCATGTTCTCCGGCGTGTCCGCGAACCCGAGGGCGCGTTGCAGCGGGGTACCACCACCGAGGTACACGAAACCGCCCGCCAGGGCCGCCGCACCACCCCAGCCGCTCGTGCGCTCCAGGATCAGCACGTTCGCGCCGGCCCGCGCGGCCTCGATGGCGGCGCACACGCCGGCGATGCCGTACCCGGCTATGACCACATCGGCCGACTCGGTCCAGTCGCCGATCGACGCCGCCGAAACCGGGCTGATCCCGTTCTCCGGATCGGTTCGCATGGTGGGTCTGTGTCCTTCCTGCCGGATGTCGCGGAACTGGATGTCGCGGAATGGGGACCCGGTGCACCGCGTGAGCCGGACTCACGCGGTGCACCGGATGAAAGGTGGCGATGTTCGCGCAGCCCCCGGGGCTTCAGGAACCGGCCGGTGCCGCCGGAGCGGCTTCCCGCTCCGCTGCTTCCCGCGCTTCCTTCATCTCACGCATCCACAACCATTCGTGACCCCAGTAGCTGTCCGCCGTGATCTCCTCGGCCGTGTAGTAGCTTTCGTCGACGAGCTGGCCACCCGTGCCGTACTCGATGTCCCAGCCACCCGGCACCCGCACGTAGAAGGAAATCATCTTGTCGTTGGTGTGCCGCCCCAGCGTCGAGGAGACCGGGAAGTCCCGCGCCATCACCTCGTCGTAGGCCCGCCCGACGGCGTCCAGGGAGTCCACCTCGACCATCACGTGGATCAGCCCGGGGTCGCGGCCCTCCAGGCTGGGCATGATCGCCAGGCTGTGGTGCCGCTGGTTGACGCCCAGGAACCGGATGCGCAGCGGACCGGCCTCCGGCGGCCCCGGCATCCGGAACGCGCCACGGGACAGGAAGCCGAGGGTCTCGGTGTAGAAGGCGAAGGACTCGTCGAAGCTGGTGGTCGGCATGACCACGTGCCCGAGCCCCTGCCCTCCGGTGACGAACTTCTGCGCGTACTTGGTCAGCACCGGGCTGTGCTCGAGCACCGGGCCGTGGAAGAACTCGAGCGGGGTGCCGCCCGGATCCTTGAGGCAGATGCCGGCTTCCACCTTCCGCCGGTCCGCGAGCTCCTGCGTCATGGGGGTGTAGGCCACGCCCGCCGCGTCGAGGGTCGCGGCGAGCCGGCGCAGCGCCGGCGCGTCCCTGACCTCCCAGCCGACGGCCGTCACCCGGTCGGCGTCGCCGCGCTCGACGGTGATGCGGGACGGGCGCTCGTCCATGCGGAAGTGCAGCGCGTCGTCCTCGTCCCCGAAGCCGGGTGCGAACCCCAGCACGTCGAAGCCGAGTTCCCGCCAGCGCTCCAGGTCGGTGGCGATGACACGGACGTATCCCAGTCCCTTGATCTCGGTCATGGTTGTTTCCTTTCCGGACGGACGATCAGATCATCACGCGCAGGGGGCCCTGCGGTACCTCGACATCCAGCGAGGCCATGGCCGAGGCGTGGTAGGTGGTGCTCGAGACGTGAATCGCGTGGTGCAGGCCGGCGTGTGCGTCGCGCCAGAAGCGCTGCAGCGGGTTGTCCATGCGCAGTGCATTACCCCCGGCGCGGTCGAAGATCTCGTCCGCCGCGCGCACGGCACGCCACGCCGCGCGAACCTGGTCGCGGCGGACGCGGGCACGCGTGGCGAAGTCGATGTCCCGTCCACTGTCGACCAGGTCCCACACGCGGTCCACATTGGCCAGCAGATGCTGGCGGGCGGCGTCGATCTCCGACGCCGATTCACCGAGCGCGTGCAGCACGTAGGGGTCGTCCTTGATGACGTTGCCGCTGGCGCCGACCCGGTTGCGCTGGTAGTCGATACCCGCGGCGAGGACACCCTCGCAGATGCCGATCGTGGCCGCCGTGATCCCCAGGGGGAAGATGGTGGACCACGGCATCTTGTAGAGCGTCTCGGTGACCCCGTACTCCTTCGCCGCGGTTCCGTCGATGACCTTGTCCGCCTCCATCACGCGGTAATCCGGGACGAAGGCGTTCTGCACCACGATGTCCTTGCTCCCGGTACCACGGAGACCCACGACGTTCCACGAGCCGTCGATGATCTGGTAGTCCGACCGGGGCAGGATCACGTGCAGGCTCCGCGGCGGCATCAGCGGTTTCCCGTCGGCACCACCGACCATCGCGCCGAGGAAGATCCAGTCACAGTGGTCGGTTCCGGAGGAGAACTGCCAGCGGCCGTTCAGCACGTAGCCGCCGTCGCCCGGCACGGCGATGCCCGCCGGCATGTAGGGCGAGGCCTGCCAGGTGTCGCTGTCCGCCGCGAGGATCTCGTCCTGCACCTTGGGATCGGCGAACGCCAGTTGCCAGGGGTGCACCCCGACGATGCCGCCCACCCAGCCCGCCGACCCGTAGATGCTCGCGGTCTTCATCACCGCTTCGGCGAACTCCCGCGGGTGGGCCTCGTAGCCGTGGTACTTCGTGCGCTGCAACAGGCGGATGAGGCCCGCCTGGCGGAGGCGTTTGGCCATGTCGTCGGGCAGACGGCCCAACGTCTCGCCGTCGTCCGCGCCCGCGCGGAGCTCGTCGGCCATCGCCACGATGTTGTCGAGTACTGGATTGGACATGGATAGCTCCTGGTCGGTGTCACTGGACGGTGTCACTGGGTGTGGGATCAGCCGGCGCGCGCGGCGCCGGCGGGAGCGGGTGGCACGGATCAGTACGCGATCGACACCTCGTCGCTGACCGGTTCGGCCTGGCAGGCGAGGATGTATCCCTCGGCGAGGTCGGCCTCGGCGAGGATCGCGTTGCGCGCCAGGTTCACCTTCCCCGAGGTCAGTGAGCAGACGCAGGCGCTGCACGCGCCTTCCCGGCACGAGTACGGTGCGTCGATGCCGGCCGCCAGCAGGGCGTCGAGGAGTTTCCGCCCCGCCGTCCACGGCACGACGTGGTCGGCTCCGTCGATCGACACCCGCACGGTGCAGGCAACCTCCGCGGTGCCGGGTTCCGTTGCGTCGAGGGCAGCTCCGGTGGTGAACGGATCCTGCTGGAGCGACCGGAAGCGTTCCGCGTGCACGCGGCCGCCGGGAATCCCGGCGTCGCTGCACGCGGCGCCGGCGAGGTCCATCAGGGGGGCCGGCCCGCAGAGGTAGACCTCCCGGTCGGCGAGCGGGCGCAACAGCAGAGCCAGCGTGCGGCGCGTGGGATGGCCCTGCAGCGACTCGAGGTGGTGGATCACGGTGAAGCGCTCGGGGAAGCGGTGTTCGAGCGCCCGGAGCTCACCGGCGAAGATCACCGACGCCTCGTCCCGGTTGGCGTAGACCAGCACGACGTCCCCGGTGCCGCCGAACAGGATCGACTTCGCGATCGCGATCACCGGTGTGATCCCGCTGCCGCCCGCGATCAGCACGACCGGGCGGTCGAGCGCCGCCGGGGTGAACGTCCCGGCGGGCGGCAGCACCTCGATCTCGTCACCGGCCTCGACGGTGTCACACAACCAGTTCGAGCCGTGCCCGCCGGAAACGCGCTTCACGGTGAACTTCAGGGCCGGGTCGCAGTGCGGGGAGCTGGACAGGGAATAGCAACGCGCGGATCCGGACCCCGCATCCGGGACCCGGACGGTCAGGAACTGCCCCGGCCGGTAGTCGAAGAGGTGCGCGGCCTCCGCCGCGGGCTCCACGACGAACGAACGTGCGTCGGCGGTCTCGTCGATCACGGCCCGCACCCGGACGATCGTCCCGCGCGAGGCCGGCGCCGTGGCGCCGGCGTCGCCGCGTAGCTCGTGGCCGGCACTCGCCTCGGTGAACATCCACCCTCCTGGTTGCTCGTCGCCGCCCGCGTTTCCCGGTGCGGTGTCGGGACTCGGGGAACCGTAGAGCCGCGGCCGGCGGCGCGGTCCGGATCGTCTCGCTGACTGGGAGACCGATCGCGGGCCGCCCGGCGCGGCGGAGTAACCGGACCTGGCTTCCCACTGGGCGGGTCACCGGCCGGTCGCCGGCGCTCTGCTGTGCTGGCATCGACCCCGACCCGGCGCGGACCCGCGCCACCATCGCCGTGAAAGGAAGACCGATGCTGACCGTGGACCAGCTCACCGACGCCGTGGCGGAGTACGTTCGCCGACTGGAAGCCGGCACGGCGTCCGACATCGCAGCGCTCTACGCCGACAACGCCACACTGGAGGACCCGGCCGGCAGCGAGGTGCGAACGGGACGAGCGGCCATCACGGCGTTCTACCGCGAACTCGACGGTCTCGACGTCACCGCCGAGCTGCTCACCGTCCGGGCGTCCGGGGACACCGCGGCGTTCCACATGCGAGTCGTCACCACCGCAGGCGGGTTCATCACGTCGATCGAACCGATCGACGTGATGACGTTCGGCGCGGACGGCCTGATCACCAGCATGCGGGCCATCTGGAGCCCGGGCGACATCGTCCACCGCCGGAGCACCCCGGCCTGATGGGCGGTCCCGGCCCGGGCCGCGCGACGTTCCCGCTCAGTGAGCGGTCCGCGGCCGCACCGCGCCGGGCCTTGTTAGAACCGGTGGGTCGCCTTCGCGACGCAGCGGCGGCCCACCGGCCCGGCGCCGCCCCCCGGCACCACTTTCCAGGAGAGTGCACATGACCTCACCGCAGCAGGACCAGGAAATCCGCCGGATCGAGGCGGACGCGGCACCGGCCCGCTTCGCCCGCGGCTGGCACTGCCTCGGCTTGATCCGCGATTTCGCGGACGGCAAACCACACACCGTCCACGCCTTCGGCACCAAGCTCGTCGTGTTCCGCGGCGCCGGCGGCTCGATCAACATCCTCGATTCCTACTGCCGTCACCTCGGCGGCGACCTCTCCCAGGGTCAGGTCAAGGGCGACGAGATCGCCTGCCCGTTCCACGACTGGCGGTGGGGCGGCGACGGCCGGTGCAAGCAGATCCCGTACAGCCGCCGTGTCCCGCGGCTCGCCCGCACCCGGGCGTGGACCACGCTGGAACAGGACGGGATGCTGTTCGTCTGGCACGACCCGGAGGGCAATGGTCCCACCGACGAGGTCGCCATCCCCCGCATCGAGGGCGCGGGGAGCGACGAGTGGACGGACTGGCACTGGTACACGACGGTCGTGAACACCAACTGCCGGGAGATCATCGACAACGTCGTCGACATGGCGCACTTCTTCTACGTGCACGGGTCGTTGCCGACCTACTTCAAGAACGTCTTCGAAGGCCACGTCGCCACCCAGTACATGAACGGGGAGGCCCGCGACGACTACCCGGCGCCCGAAGGGCAGCCGAAGATGCTCGGGACCACGTCGGTCGCCTCCTACTACGGCCCGTCCTTCATGATCGACGACCTGACCTACCACTACGAGCACGGTGACCACCACACGGTCCTGCTCAACTGCCACTACCCGGTCACGGCCGACTCCTTCGTCCTCCAGTACGGCATCATCGTGAAGAAGTCGGCCACGCTCGGCGAAGAGGCGGCGATGCAGTCGGCCATCGCGCTCGGCGACCACATCAAGCTCGGCTTCGAGCAGGACGTGGAGATCTGGAAGAACAAGGCCCGCATCGACAATCCGCTGCTGTGCGAGGAAGACGGCCCGGTGTACCAGCTGCGCCGCTGGTACGAGCAGTTCTACGTCGACGTCGCCGACATCCGTCCGGAGATGGTGGACCGGTTCGAGTACGAGCTGGACACCACCCGGCCGCAGCAGGCCTGGCACGCGGAGGTCGCCGCCAACATCGCGCGCCGGGCCGAGGCGACGGGAACCCCGGCGTGAGCGAACCCAGGACCGACGCCCGGCTCGACGAGGTACCCATGCAGCCGCTGCGGTGCCACCACTGCGCGGCCCGGCTGATGGTGCGCAAGAGCAGCGTCGAGCAAACCAGTCTCCAGTGGAACGCCGAAGCCCGCGCGGCCTGTCCGGAACTCCGGTCCGCACCGGCTGCCGGGCCGGCGATCGCAGGCTGCTCGCGGCTCAGGGCCTCCGTCGAGGCGGAAGTAGCCGCCGGACGACTGCGGATCGTCGGGGCACCGGCGGTGTGATCGCGGGCTCGTCCGCCGGGCGAGCCCGCACTGCAGTGCGTTCCGCCGAAAGGCCCGGCACGTGGTTTACAACGCCGCGGGGATGTGCCTACACTCACTCCTGTCAGTTTCTGACATCTAGTCAGAGTATGACACTCTGACGGTGTTCTCGGAGGTGGTGTGGCAATGGCGCACATCCAGGAAGCCCCGGCCGCGATGATCGACCGCGTCGCTTCGCTGCTGGAGTCCTTCGCGGGCGAGCGGCCACTGACCCTGGCCGAACTCGCGCGCCGCTCACACGTCCCGCGGTCCTCGGCCCATCGCATCCTGCAGCGCCTGGTCGAGCTGGGCTGGGTGGAACGCAAGGAGTTCCGGTACGCGCTGGGTGTGCGCATGTTCGAACTCGGCGCCCAGTTCACCCGGCGGCATACCGTCCCCCGGACCGCCGTGCCCGTGATGGCCGAGCTTCACCGGCGCAGCGGCCTGACCGTGCATCTGAGCATGCTGGCCGGCGCCGACATCGTGCACCTCGAGCGGGTCGGGTCGTGGCCGTACACCACCGGGCCGTGGAGCGTGGGCGCCCGGCAGCCGGTGACGATCAGCGCCGCCGGCCGGGCGTTGCTCGCCGCCCTGTCCCCCGGACACTGGCCCGAGTTGCGGTTCGAGAAGGCCCCGACCCGGTATTCCATCCAGTCGCGCACGCAACTCCTGCGCGACCTCGACCGCATCCGCGACCGGGGCGGCGTCGCGGTGGACACCCAGGGGGCGCACTGGGGTGTGACGGCCGTGGCCGCCCCGATCACGACCGGCGACGACGAAGCGCAGTTCGCGCTGTCGATCTGCGGCCCGAGCCGGACACTGGATCTCGGGTCGGCGATCACCGAGGTGCGCCACGCCGCCGGAACCGTCTGGCGCGCCGCCAGCGGGCTGCCCCCGCTGCGGTCCCGCCCGGACCCGGCCCGCCACGCCACCCGGGCACGGGCCCAGGTGCCGCCGTCCTCCGGCGCCCCGCTCCAGCTGGTCGACATCGAGCCCGCCTGACCCGGGCCGGTGAGCCCGGTCGGGGTCAGAGCTTCGCCGCGAACGTTGCCCGCAGCTGCGCATTCCGCCCCGCCAGCACCTGGTTGGCCTTGCCGCGTTTCAAGTACAGGTGCAGATCGTGCTCGAAGGTGAACCCGACACCGCCGTGCAGCTGGAGGCAATCGGCTGCGACGCTCATCAGGGTGTCCGTGCACACCGTCTTCGCGACGGCCGCCACCGTCGCCACGTCGTCACCCGAACTGTCGGTCGCCGCACCGCTCGCCGCGCAGCGCACCGCGTACCGCGCCGTCGCCAGCGCACCGTGCACCGCCACCGCCATGTCCGCGCACCGGTGCTTCAGCGCCTGGAACGAACCGATCGGCCGGCCGAACTGCTCACGCACCTTCAGGTACGCGACCGTCTGTTCGAGACAGGCACTCGCCGCCGCCGCCGATTCCACCGCGATCGCGATCCGCACCAGATCCACCAGCCGGCGCGCGAGGTCGCCGCCCCGCGCCAGCCGCTGCGCCGGCACGTGCGAAAACTCCACGTCCGCCAGACGCCGCGTGTGGTCCAGGGCCCAGCGGGCGGTCCGGGTCACCCCCGGATCCGCCGGCGAGACCAGGTACACCCCGCCGTCCGCGCCCAGCACCAGCACCAGGTCCGCACGTGCGCCGTGGGGCACCGCCCGCGCCGTGCCGTGCAACCGGCCGCCGTCCACACCCACCGGACCCGCGACACCCGCCACCGCGATCGCCACCGGATCGGTCGCCAGCCGGTGCAGCACTTCCTGCGCCGGCTCGCCCGCCTCCGCGAGCACCGTCGCGGCGACCAGCGTGTCCGGCACCGGCGAGGGCACCACGGCGCGGCCGAACTCCTCGATCACGACGGCCGCCTCCGCGAACCCCAGCCCGAGGCCGCCGCAGGCTTCCGGCACGGTCAGCCCACCCAGCCCCAGCTCCGTCACACCGCGCTCGAACAGGGACCGGTCGTAGCCGTCGTCGCTGTCCATCGCCGTCCGCCGGCGCGCCGGATCCGCCTCCGCGCGCAGGAAGTCCGCGACCGCCTTGCGCATCTCCTCGAGCAGGCCTTCGTCCTCGTTCACCCGGGTACTCCGTTTCATCCCCGCGGAAGCCCGAGCAAGCGCTCGGCCACGATGTTGCGCTGCACCTCGTTCGACCCGCCGTAGATCGTGTCCGCCCGGCTGAACAGGAACAACGTCTGCTCCGGTGACAAGCCGTAGGATTCGCCGACGGTCAGCGCGTCCTCCCCCAGCACGTCCACGGCCAGCTCACCCAGGTCCCGGCGCCAGGTCGACCATTGCAGCTTCGACAGCGACGCCTCCAGGCCCGACACCGAACTGCCGGCCGAGCGCAGCGTCGACACCGCCGTGTACCGCAGGACGCGCAGGCCGACCCACGCGCGCACGAGCCGGTCACGCAGCTCGGGCTCGTCGAACGCGCCGTTGCGCCGCGCCAGCGCGACGACGTGGTCGAGCTCGCGGCGGAACCCGATCTGCTGCCCCAGTGTCGCGACCCCGCGCTCGAAGCCGAGCGTCCCCATCGCGACCCGCCAGCCGTCGCCCTCGTCGCCCACGCGATTGGCGACCGGGGTGCGGGCGCCGTCGAAGAACACCTCGTTGAACTCGCTGGTGCCGGTGATCTGCCTGATCGGCCGCACCTCGACCCCCGGCTGGTCCAGTGGCACGAGCAGGTACGACAGCCCGGCGTGCCGGGCCGACGCCGGATCCGTGCGCGCCAGCACGAAACACCAGTCGGCGACGTGCGCCAGCGAGGTCCACACCTTCTGGCCCGTCAGGACGTACTCGTCGCCCTCCCGCACGGCGCGCGTGCGCACCCCGGCGAGGTCCGAGCCCGCCCCGGGCTCCGAATACCCCTGGCACCACAACGTCTCCCCCGCGGTGATGCCGGGCAGGAAGCGCCGTTTCTGTTCCGCGGACCCGAATGCCAGGATCGTCGGGCCGACCAGCTGCTCGCTCATGTGCAGCAGCCGTCCCGGCCCGTTCGCGCGGGCGTACTCCTCGTGGAAGATCACCTGCTGCGCCAGCGACGCGCCGCGGCCACCGTGCTCGACCGGCCAGCCGAGGCCGATCCAGCCGCCGGCACCGAGCCGCCGTTCCCACTCGCGCCTGCGGTCGAGCGCCTCGTCCTCGCGGCCTTCGCCGCCGAGCCCGGCCACGTCGGCGAACTCCCCGGTGAGCTGTTCGGTGAGCCACGCCCGGACTTCGGCCCGGAATTCCTCGTCATCGGCCGTCATCGTCAGGCCCCGTACACCGGTGCGGGCGGCTCGGCCTTCGCGACCAGGTCCGCGACGACGGCGCCGAGCTGCTCCGGTTCCCACCGGCGGTCCTGGACCGCCGGTGGTCCGTGCCGCCAGCCGTCGGCGAGGGACACCTCCCCGCCGGCGATCTCGAACACCCGCCCGGTCACGTTCGCGGCGTCGCTGCCGAGCCACGCGACCAGGCCGGACACGTTGGCCGGGTCCATCGCGTCGAACCCCGTGGCGGGTTTGGTCATCTTTTCCGCGAAGACCGCCTCCGTCATCGGTGTGCGGGCCGAGGGGGCGATCGCGTTCACGAGCACGCCGTAGCGGGCGAACTCCACGGCCGCGACCTGGGTCAGCGCGGCGATCCCGGCCTTGCTCGCCGCGTAGTTGCCCTGCCCGACGCTGCCCAGGAGCCCGGCGCCGGACGAGGTGTTGACGATCCGTGCGGCCACCGGTTCGCCGGCCTTGGCCCGGTCGCGCCACCACGCCGCGGCGTGCCGCAGGGGGACGAAGTGGCCCTTGAGGTTGACGGCCATCACCAGGTCCCACTCGGCCTCGCTCATGTTGACGAGCATCCGGTCCCGGTTGACCCCGGCGTTGTTCACAAGCGTGTCGAGCCGCCCGAAGGTGTGCACGGCGAGTTCGACGACGTGCCGTCCCGCCTCCCAGTCGGCGATGTCGGCCACCACCGCGACCGCCTCGCCGCCCGCGGCACGCACCTCGGCGGCGACCGCCTCGACGGAGGCGGACATGTCGTTGAGGACAACCTTGGCGCCCTGGCGCGCGAACTCCAGGGCGTGCGCGCGGCCGAGACCCTGGCCCGCGCCCGTGATGATGGCGACCCGCCCCGCACAGAAGCCGGCCGTCCGCGTGTGCTCCGTCATGCGCCCAGGAAACCACAGCTCGCCTGCACGAGCAAGCGCTTGGTAGAAACAGCACCCGGAACCAACCAAGCAAATGCTAGGCTGGCTGCCAACCGTCACCCCCAGCGAAGGAGCCCCATGCCCATCATCCCGGCGACCCGGGACGACGGCATCCACGTCGTCACCGTGGACTACCCGCCCGTCAACGCACTGCCCGTGGCCGCGTGGCACGACCTCGCCGAGGCGATCACCGAGGCCGGCCGCGACGAGCGCACCCACGTCGTCGTGCTGCGCGCCGAAGGACGCGGTTTCAACGCCGGCGTGGACATCAAGGAAATGCAGCACACCTCCGGGTTCCACGCGCTGCTCGGCGCCAACCGCGGCTGCTACCAGGCCTTCAAGGCGGTCTACGAGTGCCCGGTCCCGGTCGTCGCCGCCGTACAGGGGTTCTGCCTCGGCGGCGGGGTCGGGCTGGTCGGCAACGCGGACACGATCATCGCCAGTGACGACGCCTACTTCGGGGTGCCCGAGGTCGACCGCGGCGCGCTCGGTGCGGCCACCCACCTCGCGCGCCTCGTGCCGCCGCACCTCATGCGCACGCTCTACTACACGAGCCGCACGATCACGGCCGAGCAGCTGCTCACGCACGGTTCGGTGCTCGAGGTCGTGCCGCGAGCGGATCTGGACGAGGCCGCGCTGCGCGTCGCCGCGGAGATCGCGGCGAAGGACCCCCGCGTGATCCGCGCGGCGAAGGAGGCGCTGAACGGCATCGACCCGGTCGACGTCAACCACAGCTACCGCTTCGAGCAGGGCTTCACCTTCGAGCTGAACCTCGCCGGCGTGGCCGACGAGCACCGCGACCGGTTCGTGGAGCAGGGTCGGTGACCCCGGCGGTGCCGGGCCAGCCGCGAGCGGCCCGGCACCAGGGTGGTCAGAGGCGTTCGACGATGGTGACGTTGGCCTGACCGCCGCCCTCACACATCACCTGCAGGCCATAACGGCCACCACGGCGTTCCAGTTCGGCGATCATCGTGGTCATCAGCCGCGCGCCGGTGGCGCCGATCGGGTGGCCGAGCGCGATCCCGCCGCCGTTGACGTTGGTCCGCTCCAGGTCGGCACCGGTCTCCTTGGCCCACGCCAGCACGACCGACGCGAACGCCTCGTTGACCTCGAACAGGTCGATGTCGTCGACCGTCAGGCCGGTGCGCGCCAGCGCGTGCCGGGTCGCCGGGATGGGGCCGGTCAGCATCCACACCGGGTCCGCGCCCCGCACCGAGAGATGGTGGATGCGGGCGCGCGGCGTGAGACCGTGCTGCTCGACCGCCCGCGGCGACGCGATGAGCAGGGCGGCGGCCGCGTCGCTGATCTGCGAGGCCACCGCCGCGGTGATGCGCTTGCCGCCGGCGACCGGCGGCAGCGCGGCCATCTTCGCCAGGCTGGTGTCGCGCCGTGGCCCCTCGTCGGTACCGAACCCGTCGACCGGCGCGATCTCGCCGGTGAACCGGCCGGCGTCGATCGCCGCGATCGCCCGCCGGTGGCTCTCCAGCGCGTAGACCTCCATGTCCTCCCGGGAGATGTCCCAGTGCTCGGCGATCATCTCGGCGGCGCGGAACTGGGAGACCTCCTGATCGCCGTAGCGCTTCAGCCAGCCCGGCGATTCGGCGAACGGCGTGCTGAACCCGTACTGCTGCCCGACGAGCATCGCCGCCGAGATGGGGATCGCGGACATGTTCTGCACACCGCCCGCCACGATCAGGTCGGCGGTGCCGGAGAGCACCCCCTGCGCGGCGAAGTGCACCGCCTGCTGGCCCGACCCGCACTGCCGGTCGACGGTCACACCCGGCACGTGGTCGGGCAGCCCGGCCACCAGCCACGCTGTCCGCGCCACGTCCCCGGCCTGCGAGCCGATCGTGTCGCAGCAGCCGAAGATGACGTCGTCGACCGCTGCCGGGTCGATCCCGGTGCGGTCGACGAGCGCGCGGATCGCGTGCCCGCCCAGGTCGGCGGAGTGCTTCCCGGCCAGCGCGCCACCGCGCCGCCCGACGGGCGTGCGGACGGCGTCGACGATGTAGGCCTCGGACACGGTGTTCTCCTCAGGGGGACGATGGGATCACGGGTGCTGACTGCTGGCGGAGAGGACCTCGCCGGTCAGGTAGGAGGCGTAGTCGCTCGCGAGGAAGACCATCAGGTTCGCGATCTCCCACGGTTCGGCCGCGCGGCCGAACGCCTCACGGCTCTTGAGCTCGGCGAGCAGTTCCTCGCTGGTGACCTTGGCGAGGAACGGATGCATCGCGAGGCTGGGTGAGACCGCGTTGACGCGGACGCCGTGCGGCGCCAGGTCCATCGCGGCGCAGCGGGTCAGCGCCATCACACCGGCCTTGGCCGCGGCGTAGTGCGCCTGCCCCTCCTGTGCGCGCCAGCCCGCGATGGAAGCGTTGTTGACGATGACGCCCCCGCGGCCCGCGGCCACCATGCGCCGGCCCGCGGCCCGCACGCAGCGGAACGTGCCGGTGAGGGTCACGTCGAGGACCTGGTGCCACTGCTGGTCGGTCATCTCCAGGACCGAGGCGGTGCCGCCGAGACCGGCGTTGTTGATGACGACGTCCGCGCCGCCGAACCGCTCCGCCACGTCGAAGAGCGCCTCGACCTGCGCCTCGTCGGTCACGTCACACCGGATCGAGGCCACCCGGTCACCGCCGAACTCCCCGGCCAGCGCCTTTTCCGCCTCGGCGAGGCGGCGTTCGTGCGTGTCACTGACGACCACGGCCGCCGCCCCCTCCTCCAGGCAGCGGCGGGCGGCGGCCGCGCCGATGCCCGCGCCCGCGGCCGCGGTGATCACGACCGTGCGGCCGTCGAGCAGTCGGTGCGCGGGCGGGTAGTCCGGCGCGCGCTGTTCCTTCTTCGGTGTCGTCACGACAACTCCCTCGGGCTCCTCGGCGGGCCGGCTGGCCGCGGGTCCTGGCCAAGCATCGGCGGGCTCCCGTACAGTACCAAACCAAGCATTTGTTAGGGAGAGGATGTGGAGAGGCATGCCGAGCACACCGGATGAGCCGGTGGTCACCTACGAGCGCCGGGATGCGGTCGCCCTCGTGACCCTCAACCGCCCGGAGTACCGCAACGCGCAGAACTCGAAGATGACCTACGCCCTCGACGCGGCGTTCACGCGAGCGGTCGACGACGACGAGGTCAAGGTGATCGTGCTGGCCGGCAGCGGACGGCACTTCTGCGCCGGGCACGACATCGGTACCCCGGACCGGGACGCCGACGAGAGCTTCGAGCGCAAGGCCGTGATCTGGTGGGACCACACCGGCCGGGCGGGCGTGGACCGGCGGTTCGCCCGCGAGTCCGAGGTCTACCTGGGCATGTGCCGGCGGTGGCGGGAGATCCCGAAGCCGATGATCGCGATGGTGCAGGGCGCGTGCATCGCGGGCGGGCTCATGCTCGCGTGGTCGTGCGACTTCATCGTGGCCTCCGACGACGCGTTCTTCGCCGACCCCGTCGTGAAGATGGGCATCCCGGGCGTGGAGTTCTTCGCGCACCCGTGGGCGCTCAACCCCCGCGCGGCCAAGGAATTCCTCTACACCGGCGACCGGATGCCCGCCCGCCGCGCGTACGAGCTGGGCATGGTCAACCACGTCGTGGAGCGCGCCGAGCTGGAACCGCACACCCTGGCCCTGGCGGCGCGCATCAGCGCGATGCCCGCCTTCGGGCTCGCGCTGACCAAGCGAGCGGTCAACCAGGCCGAGGACCTGCAGGGCATGCGCGCCGGCATGGACTCCGTGTTCGGGTTGCACCACGCCGCCCACGCGCACAACGCGGAGGTCGGCGGCGACTCGCTGGCCGGCATGGACGCCCGCGCGATGCGGTCGGGCACGCGGCCCGGAGGCGGGTCGGCGTGAACCTCGACTTCACCGAACGCGAACTGGCGTTTCGCGACGAGGCACGGGACTGGCTCCGCGAGCACGTCCCGGCCGGGCCGATGCCACCGCTCGACACCGCCGAGGGGTTCGCCGCCCGCCGCGAGTGGGAGGCCACGCTCGCCGCGGCACGCTGGTCGGTCGTGGCCTGGCCGGAGAAGTACCACGGCCGGGACGCCTCGATGGTCGAGTGGGTGCTGTTCGAGGAGGAGTACTACCGCAGTGGCGCGCCCGTGCGGGCCGCCCAGAACGGCATCTCGCTGCTCGCGCCCATCATCTTCGAACACGGCACACCCGAGCAGCAGGACCGGTACCTGCCCGCGATGGCGGACGGCACCGAGATCTGGGCGCAGGCGTGGTCGGAGCCGGAGGCGGGCAGCGACCTCGCGTCGATCCGCAGCACCGCCACCCGGGACGAGGCCCGCGGCGGCTGGCTGCTCAACGGGCAGAAGACGTGGAGCTCGCGCGCCGCGTTCGCCGACCGGGCGTTCGGGCTGTTCCGGTCCGATCCCACGGCCGAACGGCACCGCGGGCTGACGTACTTCCTGTTCCCGCTCGACGCCGAGGGCCTGAGCATCCGGCCCATCCCCCAGCTCGACGGGCACCCCGGGTTCGCGGAGCTGTTCTTCGACGACGTGTTCGTGCCCGACGCGGACGTGCTCGGCGCGCCCGGAGACGGCTGGCGGGTCGCGATGAGCACCGCGGGCAACGAACGCGGGCTGTCGCTGCGCTCGCCCGGCCGGTTCTGCGCCGCCGCCGACCGGCTGCTGGCGCTGTGGCGCGAGCGCGGTGCCGAGCACCCGCACCTGCGCGACCGCGTGGTCGATGCCTGGCTCGCGGCGCAGGCCTACCGGCTGTACACGTGGGGCACCGTGACCCGGCTGACGGCCGGTGGCGACGTCGGCGCGCACGGCAGCGTCAACAAGCTGTTCTGGTCGCAGCTCGACGTGGGGTTGCACGAGGTGGCGCTCGACCTGCTCGGCCCCGAGTCGGAGTTGCGGGACGAGCCGTGGCTGGACGGGTACCTGTTCTCGCTGTCCGGCCCGATCTACGCGGGCACCAACGAGATCCAGCGCAACATCGTGGCCGAGCGCCTGCTCGGCCTGCCGAAGGGAGGCCGGGGCCGGTGAAGTTCGCCCTGAACGACGAGCAGCGCGACTTCGCGAAGTCGCTGGACGACCTCCTCGGCGCGGCCGACGTGCCCGCGGCGGCCCGCGCGTGGGGCGAGGGCGACCACGCGGCCGGCCGGAAGCTGTGGACGCGGCTGGCGGACCTGGGGGTGCACGGGCTGTGCGTGCCGGAGGACGCGGGCGGGCTCGGCGCGACCCCGGCGGACGTGGTGGTGGCGTTCGAGCAGCTGGGCCGCCACCTCGTGCCCGGCCCGCACGTCGAGTCGATCGTCGTGGCCCCCGTGGTGCTGGCCGCGGCCGACCCGGGCGCGCTCGAGCGGCTGGCTTCCGGCGAGCTGGTCGTGACGCTCGCCGCGCCGCCGCACACGCCCTACGCCCTGGACGCCGACATCGCCGATCTCGTGTTCCTCCTCGACGGGAGCACGCTGTGCACCGGGACCGCCGGGGCACTGCGCCGCTCGGTCGACACGGCACGCCGCCTGTTCCCGGTCAGCGCCGGCGAGCGCCTGGCCGCCCTGCCGGCGGACACCGTCGCTGCCGCGTTCGACGCGGCGGCGCTCGCGTGCTCCGCGCAGCTGCTGGGCGCGGGGGAACGCCTGCTGGCCGAGGCGGTGGAGTACGCGAAGGCGCGCCGGCAGTTCGGCCGGGCGATCGGCGAGTTCCAGGCGCTCAAGCACGCACTGGCCGACGTCCGCGTGGGCCTCGACTTCGCGCGGCCGCTGCTGTACGGCGCCGCGCTGTCGCTGGGCTCGGCCGATTCCGCGCGGGACACCTCGGCGGCGAAGGTCGCCGCGGCGGATGCCGCCTACCGAGCGGCGCGCACCGCCCTCCAGGTCCACGGCGCGATCGGCTACACGCTCGAACACGACCTCGGCCTGTGGATCACGAAGGTGCGCGCGCTCGTCTCCGCGTGGGGTACGACGTCCGTGCACCGCAAGCGGGTGCTGGCGGCGCTGAGCACGGCCTGACACCGGCGGACCGGCGCCCGCCTGCGCGGTGGGCGCCGGTCACCGGCCGGGCATCAGGGCGCGGTGAACCCGTCCAGGAACACGCGCGCGGTGTCGGCGGCGAGCTGCTCGATCCCGTACGCCTCGGACGGGTGGAACCAGCGGGGCGAGAGGAACACCGCGTCGCGGAGGAACCGGTGGAAGACGCGCGGGTTCACGTCCCGCCGGAACGCGCCCTCCTCGACGCCGAGCGTGATGGCCTCCTGCCACGTCTCGAAGATCCGCGTCGCGAGTTCCCGGGTCGGTGAGCACTGCTCGTGCGCGGCGAAATAGCCGCGGTTGCCCTGGTAGATCTCGCTCGCGTGGGGATGGTCCCGCGACGCCTCGAGCGAGTCCAGGATCAGCGCGTGCAACCGCGCCCGGCCGTCCACGGCGGAAGCCATCGTGATCTCGTACCGCTCGACGAGCGAGCGCAGGTACGCGGACACGATCTCGGACACCATGGTGTCCTTGGAGTCGAAGTAGTGGTACAGGCTCCCGGACAGGATCCCGGCGACCTCCGCGATGTCGCGCACGGTGCAGCCGCTGATCCCCTTCTGCGCGAACAGCGGCGCCGCCCGCCGGAGGATCTCGGTCCGGCGCTCCTGCCCGGCCACGGTCGGGCCCCTCACCGCGGCAGGACGAACGTCGCCCACGCCTGGACCGCGACGCCACCGGTCTGCCGGGTGCACACCAGGTCCAGGTCGACGTGCCACACGCCGTCCACCTCGTAGGTGCGGGCCACGCTGCCCGAGCAGGTGAGCGTGTCCCCGGCCCACACCTGTTCCCGGAAGCGGACACGGTAGCGGCGCACGTTCTCCGCGCCGAGCCAGTCGGTCGCCCAGGTGGCGAGCAGCCCGGCCTGGAACATGCCGACCGCGAACGGCTCGGTGAACCCGGCCGCGCGGGCGAAGCCCTCGTCGTGGTGGATCGGGTTCATGTCCCCGGAAGCGCCCTGGTAACGCACGAAGTCGGTGCGGGTCAGCGGTCCGTGGACCAGCGGTTCCGGCACCGTGAGGACGGGCTGGGTCACGACGTCTCCCCCGGGGTGCGGCCGGTCTCGACGCCGGTCATCTTCGCCTCCGCGACGAGCCGCCCGGTCTCGTCGCGGAACTCGGTGACCATGACGACGAACGTCATCACGCCGCCGCGCCTGCCCCGCTTCTCGTACATTTCGGTGATCTTCGACCGGCACCGCAACGACGTGCCGGCCACGGGCGGCTGCCCGTGGAACACGTACTCCTGCTCGGCGTGCATGCCGCGCTGCTGGTTGAGCTCGACCCGCTGCCACGCGTCGGCTCCGCCGTCCTGCCAGAAGAACTGGGTGGTGAGGAACGTCGGCGGGACCGGTGGCCGCTCGGCGTCGAGGTAGGCCGGGTTCGAGCTCCCGGTGGCGCGAGCGAACTCGCGGATCTTGCCGCGTTCGACGTCGAGCCGGAACGGCTCGCCCTCGTGTCCCACGGCTGCTGGATTGGCCATGTGTCTCCTCACGCCTCGCCGGTGTGCGTGTCCGGCAGGTTCCGCAGCACCTCGGTGGCCTGCGTCATGATCCGGTCGATCAGCTCGGCGCTGGAGGGCAGATCGTCGATCAGGCCGACGACCTGGCCGGTGGCCATCACACCGACGTCGTGCCTGCCCTCCAGCAGCGCGGTCCGGTAGAGCATCGGCGCGTTGGCCGCCATCACCACCTGGCTCCAGGACAGTCCGTGCGCCTTCCGCATCGCCAGGCCCTCGCGGACCATGTCGAGGTAGGGCGTGCCGGACATCTTCCGGAACGCGACGGCGTTGCGGGCCGCGCGCAGCAGGCGGCCGGGCCCGCTGGTGCGTTCGAGCGCCTCGATGGTCCGGCCGCGCAGAACCCGTTGCGGCACACCGTCGATCTGGGTGGTGAGCACCGTGTCGTCGACGGTCTTGCCGAGGTAGACCTCCTTGACCGCCTGCGCGACCGGCGAGTCCTTCGTCAGCAGGAAGCGCGTGCCCATGGCGATGCCGTCCGCGCCGTAGGCCAGCGCCGAGACCAGCCCGCGGCCGTCGAAGAAGCCGCCCGCGCCGATCACCACGATGTCCACCGCGTCGCACACCTGCGGCAGCAGCAGGCTCGTCGGTACCCCGCCGGTGTGCCCGCCGCCCTCGCCGCCCTGCACGATCACCGCGTCGGCGCCCCACGCGGCGACCTTTTCGGCGTGCCGCCGCGCCCCGATCGACGGGACCACGACCAGCCCGGCGTCCTTGCACCGGGCGATCAGCTCCGGTTTGGGCGCGAGTGCGAACGAGGCGACCTTGACGCCCTTGCGTGCCATCAAGTCGATGCGCTGCACGACGTCCGGCTGGTCGGCCCGGACGTTGACGCCGAAGGGCCGGTCGGTGCGTTCCCGCACGGCGTCGATCGCGGCGGACAGCTCCGCGTAGGACAGCAGCCCGGCCGAGAGGATGCCGAGCCCGCCCGCGGCGGCGGTGGCGGCCGTCAGGCGCGCGTCGGAGACGTACCCCATGCCGGTCTGCACGATCGGGTGCTCGACGCCGAACAGCTCCGTCGCGCGGGTGCGCAGCTTCGGGGTCACGCCGGCACCTCCTCGTCGCGCAGGCCGCGGGGGTCGAGCACGTCACGGATCAGCCGCAGTTCCTCCTCGGTGGGCAACCGCGTCTCGGGCACCTCGCCCTCGATCACGAGCGGGAACCCGGTCGCCGCGCACACCTCGTCCACCGTGACGCCGGGGTGGACCGACCGCAGCCGCATCGCCCCGCCCTCCGGCGCGAAATCGAACACGGCGAGGTTCGTCACCACCCGCCGCAGGTCGTGGTACCGGCGCGCGCCGGTCCCGGCGGCCGCGGCCGAGTCGTGCCCGACGCCCGACACGAGGTCGACCCGGGGCACGAACGCGCGCGGCGCGTGCTTGGGAACCCAGTAGCTCACCGGGTGCGTGACGGTGTTGCCCGGAGCGCCGCGCACCCCGATGAGCTGCACCTTCGGCCGCGCGTGGTCGCCGAGGGCGGAGATGTTCGTGTTGCCGTACCGGTCGATCTGGACGGGGATCATCATCGCGTGCCGCTTCCCGTGCCACACCAGGTCGAAGATCCGCCGGAACGGCGACCAGCCCTCGACGACACCGTCGGCCGGGGCGCCGACCGCCCACGTGCCGCGCACGAGCTGCGCCTCGCCGTCGGTGAGCAGCAGGTCCGGCGCGAAGGTGGCGCGCGCGAGCCGCACCCCGATCGCCGGGATCGTGCCGAAGGCGCTCGCCAGGATCTCCCCGTCGCCCCGGAACGCCTCCGCGCACGCGATGACGCACACCTCCGCTCTCGTCGCGTCCGTCATGCCGTCCTCGCTTCCGCGTCGCGGGCGTGCTCTGCGCCGCCCGAGAGGTACTCCCGCCGGAACTCCGCCCAGGCCTCGGGTGAGGCGGCGGAGGCGGCGTAGTCGTGCAGCGCCTGCGTGTCCACGTCGTAGTCGGGGACGCACGAGGTGAAGTGCGCGCCGCCCGGCGCCTCGACCACGCCGTCCACCACCAGCCGCTTGAGCACGAGCGTCGCCGGGTGGGCCTGCGCGGTCAGCTCCGCGGTGGGCACGATCCGCTCGCAGGAGACGAACGCCTGCTCGGCGGCGAGGCAGAACAGGTCGTCGAAGTACGGGTCGGGACCGAGGAACTGCGCGTTGCCGTGGACGTCGGCGCGGTTCATGTGGACGAGCGCGGCGTCGAGCGGGATCGCCGGCATCGCGATCAGCTCGTCCCCGCTGCCGTAGGGGTCGGCGACCGTGCGCAGGCCGGGGTTGCCCGACCACACCGACGACCCGAGGCCCGCCCGGGTGGGCAGGAAGGGCAGCCGGAGGCCGGCGGCGTAGAGGCCCCACTGGAGCATGCCCTCGTCGTACTCGGCGACCTCGATCTCGCCACGCTGCCGCGCGGCGCGGAAATGCGGGTCGAGCGGGACCGAGTCCAGCGTCACGAACCCGAAGACCAGCTTGCGGACCTTGCCCGCGGCACACAGCAACCCCACGTCGGGCCCGCCGTAGGACACGATCGTGAGATCGGTGAGGTCGGACCGGAGGATCTCCCGCACCAGTGCCATCGGCTTGCGCCGGGCGGCCCAGCCGCCGATTCCGATGGTCATGCCGGACCGAAGCCGGCCGACCACCTCGCGCGCAGACATTTGTTTGTCCGTCATCCACGAACTCCTGATTCCTCGGCCACCGTGCGAATTTCACCAAGCGCTTGCTTGATTCTAGACGCCGGGCGGTGGCCGTCAACACTTGATCCAAGCGATCGCTTGGTCTGGACAGCGGAGGCCGCCGGGGCGCACCCGGCGTCAGCGGGTGGTGAACACGAACCCCTCGTAGCCGTCCTCGCGGACCTCCTCGCACCGCTGCCGGTAGGCGCCCAGCCCGGCGACGTAGGGCATGAACCGGCGCGGTTTGCCGGGGATGTTCGCACCGAGGTACCACGAGTTCGCGCGCGGGAACAGCGTGGCGTCCGCGGCCTGCTGCACGTGGTCGGTCCACTTCACGGCGGCGTCGTCACGCACCTCGACCTGGGTGGCGCCGGCGCCGTCGGCGTGCTGGAGGAGGCCGACCAGCCAGTCGACCTGCTGCTCGGCCGTGAGCACCATGTTCGACAGCACCGACGGCGCACCCGGGCCGTTGACCGTGAACAGGTTCGGGAACCCGGGGATCTGCACGCCGAGGTAGGTGACCGGGCCGTCCGCCCACGCCTCGGTGATGCTCCTCCCGCGGGCACCGGTGATGTCGATGCGGGTCAGCGCACCGGTCATCGCGTCGAACCCGGTGGCGTAGACGAGCACGTCGAGCTCGTACAGCGCGGCCGTCGTCTCCACGCCCCGCGGGGTGATCCGGGTGATCGGCTCACGCCGCAGGTTGACCAGCGCGACCGTGTCCTTGTTGAACGTCTCGAAGTACCCGGAGTCGGTGCAGATCCGCTTGGTGCCGATCGGGTGGTCGGTCGGGATGAGATCCCGCGCGGTCACCGGGTCCCGCACGATCTCCCGGATCTTGCGCTCGGCGAATTCGCGCGCGTAGTCGTTGGCGGTGATGTCGGTGAACTGGTCGGGGAACGTCTTGCCGAACAGCACACCGCCGTTGCGCCAGCCGGCCTCCAGCGCGGCTTCCCGTTCCTCCGGGGTGCATTCGACGGCCCGCTTCGGGTAGGACTCGTGCGGCGACCCGCCGCCGCTCGCGCGCGCCTTGGCGCGACGAGCCGGGTACTCGGCGCGGATGCGCCGCTGGTCCTCGTCGGTCAGCGGCCGGTTCAGCGCGGGCACGCTGTAGTTCGCGGTGCGCTGGAACACCGTCAGCGAGTCCGCCTCACGCGCGAGGATGGGCACCGACTGGATCGCCGACGAGCCGGTGCCGATGACGCCGACCCGCTTGCCGGCCAGCGACGGGCCGGGTTCCGGCCAGCGTGCGGTGAAGTAGGTGTCACCGGCGAATTCGTCCGCACCGGGGATGTCGGGCCGGTTGGGCGCCGACAGCGAACCGGTCGCGAAGAGCAGGTAGCGCGCGCGGTGCTCCTCCCCGCCCGCCGTGCGCACCGTCCACCGCGATGCGTGCTCGTCGAAGCGGGCGGCGGTGACCCGGCGCTCCAGCAGGACGTGCCGGCGCAGGTCGAACCGGTCGGCGACGTGGTGGATGTAGGCGAGGATCTCCGGCTGGGTGGCGTACCGCTCGCTCCACACCCACTCGTTCTGGAGGTCCTCGTCGAAGGAGTACGAGTAGTCGACGCTCTCCACGTCGCAGCGGGCACCCGGGTAGCGGTTGAAGTACCAGGTGCCGCCGACGTCGGAACCGGCTTCGAGGCACACGACGTCGAGCCCGGCGCGGCGGAAGGCGTGCACCGCGTAGAGGCCGGCGAACCCGGCGCCGACGATCAGGACGTCGCGCACCGGATGGGGGGTGTTGCTGGTCAAGACGCTTCTCCTTGTGCTGTGGGGGCGTGCATCCGGTCCCGCAGGTCGTGCCACAGCAGGGCACGGGCCGACCGGGCGGCCTGGAGGGTCGCGATGGTGAGGAAGCCGTGGAACAGGCCCGGGTAGTGCCGGTGGGTCACCGGCACACCGTCGCGCGCGAGCGCGTCCGCGTACGCCCGGCCCTCGCTGGCGAGCGGGTCGAGGCCCGCGGTGACCACGATCGCGGGCGGGAGGCCGCGCAGGGTGTCCGCGGCGGACGGCACGATCCGGTGCCGCGGCTCCGGGATGCCGTCGCCGGGCAGGTACTGCCGCCAGTACCACTCCATGTGGGCCTTGGTGTTGCCGAAGCCGGTGGCGTAGCGGTGGTAGCTCTCGGTGTCGCAGGACGGGTCGAGCACCGGGTAGATCAGCACCTGCCCGGCCACCGCGGGACCGCCCTCGTCGCGGGCGGTGAGGCACGCGACCGCGGCGAGGTTGCCGCCCGCGCTGTCCCCGGCGACGAACACCCGCGCCGGATCACCGCCCAGCTCGGCGGCGTGCGCAGCGGCCCAGCGAAGCGCCGCGTACGCGTCGTCCGCGGCCGCGGGCGCCTTGTGCTCCGGCGCCAGCCGGTAGTCCACCGACACCACCACGGCCCCGGTGCCGGCGGACATCTCCCGGCAGAACCCGTCGTGCGACTCGATGTCGCAGAACACGAACCCGCCGCCGTGGCAGAACACGACCACCGGCCGCGGCTCGTCACCGGCGCGGTGCGGGAAGTACACGCGCACCGGCAGGTCACCACCCGGCCCGGCGAGCACGCGGTCCTCGGTGCGGGCCACGTCGTCGAGGTTGCGCACCGGCTGGCGCCGCGCGGCGATCGCAGCGCGTGCCTGCGCGCCGGTCATCTCCTCGATGGGCGGGAACCCGGTGTCGAGGGCCTGGATGACCGCGGAGACCTCCGCATCGAACACGTTGCTCCTCCCTCAGGCGGTCTGGCCGCCGTCGATCACGAACTCCTGACCGGTGCAGTAGCTCGACGCGTCGCTGGCGAGGAACGCGACGAGCGCGGCGACCTCCGCGGGCGTGCCGACGCGCGGGATCGGCTGGCCGGCGACGGCGCCGAGGCCGGACCGGGTGCGCTCGGAGATCATCGCCGTGTCGATCGCGCCGGGGCACACGCAGTTGACGCGGATGCCGAACTCGCCGAGCTCCTTGGCGGCCGACCGGCTGGCGCCGCGCAGTCCCCATTTCGACGCGCTGTACCCGAGCCCGCCGCCGAAGCCCATGACGGCCGCGGTGGACGCGATGTTGACGATCGACCCGCCGCGCTCGCGCATGAGCGGCAGGACCGCTTGCATGCCGAGGATGGGGCCGACGAGGTTGACGCCGAGGGTCCGGGTGAGGTACGCCTCGTCCATCGTCGCGAGCGGCGCCTTGCGGTAGTAGCCCGCGTTGTTGACGAGCACGTCGAGGCGGCCGAACTCGGCCCCGGTGCGGCGCACGGCCTCGGCCCACGCGGTCCTGCTGCTCACGTCGAGCGCCAGGGCGAGCGTCTTCGCGCCGAGTTCGGCCGCGACGGCTGCGACGGCGTTCTCGTCGAGGTCGGCCAGGACGACGTGCGCACCCAGGCGCGCCATGGTCCGGGCGTGCTCGGCGCCCTGTCCCTGCGCGGCCCCGGTGACGAACACGACCTTGTCCCGCAGATCCACCAGCTGCTCCGTCACGTTCCACATCCCTCGCGTCGTACCGATTGTCGAGCAAGCGCTTGGTGTGGAGACCATACACGCTCGCGGATCGCGGGGCGAGATTCGTGTCACCGGACGCCGCTTCGCCGCTCCCCGCGGCCGGCACCTGATCTACCTATCAATTGCTTGGTCACCCGGATACGATCCGCGGCATGGCCGGCAAGACGTTGACCCTCGACGAATTCGCCACGCGCGTCACGTCGGGGATGACCATCGGGATCGGCGGCTGGGGGTCGCGGCGCAAGCCGATGGCGCTCGTCCGCGCGCTCCTGCGCAGCCCCGTCACCGACCTGACGGTCGTGACACTCGGCGGACCGGAGGTGGGACTGCTCTGCGCCGCGGGCAAGGTGCGCAAGCTCGTGTACGGGTTCGTGTCGCTGGACAGCATCCCGCTCGACCCGCACTTCCGCGCCGCCCGCGAAAGCGGTGCGGTCGAGACCGCGGAGTACGACGAGGGCATGTTCGTGACCGGCCTGCGCGCGGCGGCGAACCGGCTGTCGTTCCTGCCCATCCGCGCCGGGCTCGGCTCCGACGTGCTGACGATGAACCCCGGGCTGCGGACGGTGGCCTCCCCCTACGCCGACGAGGAGTACGTGGCCATGCCCGCCCTGCCCCTGGACGTCGCGCTCGTGCACGTCAACCGGGCCGATCCCGTCGGCAACGTGCAGTACCTCGGCCCGGACCCCTACTTCGACGACCTGTACGCGATGGCCGCCGGAGCCTGCTACGTCAGCTGCGAGGAGATCGTCCCGACGGGCCGGCTGCTCGACCACGCGCCGGCGCAGACCCTGCTGTTCAGCCGGATGTACACGACCGGGGTCGTCGAGACCCCACGCGGGGCCCACTTCACCTCGTGCGTGCCCGACTACGACCGCGACGAGGCGTTCCAGGCCCACTACGCGGCCGCCGCGAAGGACCCCGAAGCGTGGCAGGGCTTCGCGCGGACGTTCCTCGACGGCGGCGAGCAGGACTACCAGGCGGCCGTGGCGCGCTTCCACGACCACGCGGCACCACGTCAGGAGTCCCGGGCATGACGGTCACCAGGGCGGAGATCTGCGCGGTCGCGTGCGCGGACGCGTGGCGCGACTCGGGCGAGGTGCTGGCCCACGCCGTCGGCGTCGTGCCCACCATCGGCGCACGGCTGGCCCGGCTCACCCACAACCCGGACCTCGTCCTGTCCGACGGCGAGGCGTTCCTCCTGGCCGGCCCGCCGCCGGCCGGTGCGACGGCGGAGGACGGCGGCGTGATCGAGGGCTGGATACCGTTCGGGCGGATCTTCGACATCGTCGCGAGCGGCCGCCGGCACAGCATGATGGGCGCGAGCCAGCTGGACCGGTACGGCAACCAGAACATCTCGCTCATCGGCGACTGGCGGCGGCCGAAGCGCCAGCTGATCGGCGTGCGCGGCGCGCCCGGCAACACGGTGAACCACCGCACGGACTACTGGGTGCCGCGGCACTCGGTGAAGGTCTTCGTCGACCGGGTGGACGTGGTGTGCGGCGTCGGCCACGACCGGGCGCGGGCAGGCGGCGCCGGGCGGTTCCACGACCTCGGAGTGGTGATCACCGACCTGGCGGTGCTGGACTACGACGCGGCGGGGCGGCTGCGGCTGCGCTCGGCGCACCCGGGGGTCGCAGTGGCGGACGTGGTCCGCAACACCGGGTTCGAGCTCGACACCACCGGCGCGACCACGACCCGGCTGCCGACCGCGGAGGAGCTGCGGCTGATCCGCGAGGTTCTCGATCCCGCAGGCAGCCGGGACCAGGAGGTTCGGCCTAGCTCGTGAGGAGACCGCCGTAGAGGACGTCGAGGTACTGCTTGGCCACCGCCTCCGGCTTGTACTTGCCGCGGGGGCGGTACCAGCGCACCGTGGACCACACGGTGTCGCGGATGAACCGGTACATCAGGTTCATGTCGACGTCCTCGCGGAACACCCCGGCCTTCTGACCGGCGAGCAGGACGCGCAGCCACGCCTTTTCGACCTGGCGGCTGCACTCGCCGACGTACTCGAAGCCCGGCTGCCGCAGCAGCGTGTCCACCTGGTTCTGGTAGAGCGCGACGGCGTGCGGGGTGGTCGAGATCGACTGGAACGATGCCGCGATCAGCTCGTCGAGGGCCTGGCGGGGGTCCTCGAACTCCCGCTCGATCCGGTTGAACCGGTCGAGCAGGTCGGTGAGGAACCCGCGCAGGATCTCGTCGAGCATCGCCTCCTTGGAGCTGAAGTGGTGGTAGAGGCTGCCGGAGAGAATGCCGGCCTCGTCCGCGATGTCGCGGACCGTGGTCTCGGCGTACCCGCGGGTGGCGAACAGCGCCGCGGCGATGCCGAGCAGTTCGTCCCGGCGGTCCGAGCCGCTGGTGCCGCCGGCCGGGCCCGCCGCACGTTTGGCGCTGCCCCGACGGGTCCTCGTCGCCATCTCGCTTCCCTCCCGCAGTCGCGAACTCCACACCAAGCGATTGGTTTTCCGAAGTTTGCCACAGTCGGGCCGGCACGGCTGGCACGACCTGCCCCGCGGGAGCGATCCGGGCGGTTTGGGTCTGGCCCCGCCGCACCCCCGCCGTTAGTATACCTAGCAAGCACTTGGTCGTTTTGGAGGAGAGCTGTGGGCACGGTGGACACCCCGATGACCATCCCCGGCCTCGTCGCCGAGGTGGCGCGCAGGCATCCCGACCAGCCGGCGGTCGTCGACGGGAACGTCCGGATCACCTACGCGCAGCTGGCCGAGCAGGTGACCGGCACGGCTCGCGCGTACGCGGAACGCGGGCTGCGCCGGGGCGACCGGGCCGCGGTCTGGGCCCCCAACCGGCTGGAGTTCGTGCTGGCCGTCCTCGGCGCGCAGACCATCGGCGCCGCGGTCGTGCCGCTGAACAGCCGGTACCGGGGTCACGAGGCCGCGACGATCCTCGCCCGGTCCCGCGCTGCCACACTCGTGCTCGCCGGCGGCTTCCTCGGCACCGACTTCCTGGGCATGCTCCGCGCCGCCGCCGCCGAGCTGCCGGGCCCGGCCGGGCACGGCCCGGTACCCGGCCTGCCGCACCTGCACACCGTGGTCGACCTGGGCGCCGCGACCTCCGACGGGGACGTGCTGTCCTGGGCCGGGTTCACCGAGGGCGGACGGGGCGTCGACGAGGACCGGTTCGCGGCCATGGTGGCCGCCGTCACGCCGGACGACATCTGCGACATCATGTTCACCTCGGGCACCACGGGGGTGCCCAAGGGGGTGCTGAGCGCGCAACGGCAGACGATCGACGTCGCCCGGATCTGGGCCGAGCGCGCCGGGCTGGGCACCGGCGACCGCTACGCCGTCGTCAACCCGCTCTTCCACGGTTTCGGCTACAAGGCGGGCATGATCGCCTCGCTCACCGCAGGCACCACGATCTACCCGGTCGCCGCGTTCGACAGCGAGGCACTGCTGGAGCTCATCCAGGCCGAGCGGATCTCCGTGCTGCCGGGCCCGCCGACGCTGTTCACGTCGCTGCTCGACCACCCGCGGCTGCACCAGTACGACACCTCGTCGCTGCGGTACTCGGTGGCCGGCGCGGCGACCGTGCCGCGATCGCTGTTCCGGCGGATGCGCGACGAGCTGGGGTTCGACTCGGTGAGCCAGGCGTACGGCCTGACCGAGGCCGTCGTCGTCACGCAGTCCCGGCCGGGCGAGGACCCGGAACACCTCGCCGAGACCACCGGCCCACCGGTCGAGGGCATGGAGGTGCGGATCGCCGACCCCGACGGCCGCGAGGTGCCGGCCGGCGAGGAGGGCGAGGTCCTGATCCGCGGTCGCAACGTCATGCTCGGCTACTTCGAGGACGAGCGCGCCACGGCTGCGGCGATCGACGCCGGCGGCTGGTTCCACAGCGGCGACATCGGCAGGGTCGACGAGCACGGATGCCTCCAGATCACCGACCGGATCAAGGACATGTTCACCGTCGGCGGGTTCAACGTCTACCCGGCGGAGGTGGAGAACGTGCTCGCGTCCCACCCGGACGTGTCGGAATCGGCCGTCGTCGCGAAACCGGACCCGCGGATGGGATCGGTGGCGCTCGCGTTCGTCGTGCCGCGCCGGAACGCCACCCCGAGCGTGGCGGAGCTGATCGAGTACTGCCGGGCGCGGCTGGCGAACTTCAAGGTGCCGCGCGAGATCGTGGTGCGCGCGGAGCTGCCGAAGAACGCCAGCGGCAAGATCCTCAAAACCGAACTGCGCGCCGCCCAGCGGGCGTGAGGCGGTTCTGGGCCGGCGGTCAGGCGCCGCCGGCCCAGAACTCCTGCCACGACCGCCACTTCTCCGGCAGCGTGGCCGAGTCGACCAGCGGGTTTCCCGGGAAGTGGAACCGGCCCCCGGCCTCGTTCGGGCCGTGCCGCACGTCGGCCGCGTAGAAGGGCTGCACGGTGCGGCTGCGGAACCGCCACCCCTCCGGCGTGCGCTCGTAGCGGTCCCAGTACTGCATCGGCATGACGATCCACTCGTCGCCGACCTCGTGCTCCGGACGGCAGTACACCACACCCGTGGCGTGGTCGGCGTCGGTGAACTCGATGACGTGGTTGCCGATCAGGTGGAACGTGACCCCGTACGGGCGCAGCACCGGGCCGAACCAGGCGGCGAGCGCCTCCCGACCGGTGCCACCGCCGGCGACGCGCACGTCGGGGACGAACAGCGACACGAGGCGATCGACGTCACGGGAGTCCAGCGCGAGCGCGTAGGTGCTCACGAGCCGGCGGATCTCCTCGATCGATTCCAGGCGGTCGAGCCGGTCGGCGACGGACATGCGCGCTCACCCCTCATCTCGGTGCGTGCTGCAGGAAGGCGGGCCACTCGCCCCCGCCGTCGACGTTGAGCACCGCGCCGGTGATGTGCGCGGCGAGGTCGGTGGCGAGCAGGAGGCACGCCTGCCCGACGTCGGCGGGCGTGGCGAAGACTCCGCGCGGGATGGTGGCGGCGATGCGCGCGACCTGCTCGGCGTCGCCGTAGTGATCGGTCGCGCCGGGCGTGGCGACGAGCCCGGCGCTGATCGCGTTGACCCGCACGCGCGGCGCCCACTCGACGGCGAGGCTGCGGGTGAGGCTCTCCAGCGCCGCCTTCGCCGCACCGTAGACCGCGGTGCCGGGACTCGCGCGGCGCGCGCTGATCGAGGTGATGTTGAGGACGACCCCGCCCTCGTCCTGCGCGCACATCACCGGGTGCACGGCGTGCGCGACGTAGGCCGCGCTGAGGAAGTTCAGCTCGACGATCCGGCGGTGGAACCGCGTGGAGGCGCCGGCGAACTCGCTGAACGGCGCTCCGCCGGCGTTGTTGACGACGATGTCGATGTGCCCGTGCCGCTCCGCGACCTCCTCGACCCAGCGGGCGATCTGCTGTTCGTCCCGGACGTCGACCCGGGTGTAGCCGGGCACCCCGTCCCGGTCGCTGCGGCCACACGTCTCGACGGCCGCGCCCGCGGCGCGGAAGGTCTCGACGATGCCGGCGCCCACGCCGCGCGCACCTCCCGTCACCAGAGCGACCTTGCCCGACAGGCCCAGTTCGATCGTCACTTCCCCGTCCCCCTTGCCGCTCGATTCGTCACCAACCTCCATCCTAGCGTGGAAAACCAAACAAATGCTAGGTTCGGTGAGGAGTCGATGACCTGGGAGGTCTTTCTGATGGAGTACGCCGTGATGGCGCCGGTGGCGGCGGGGGTGACCGCCCGTCCGGAGTGGATGGCGGGATTCGCCCGGCACGTCGAGGAATGCGGCTTCGATTCGATCGTCGCGGTCGAGCACACCGTGGTGGTGAACCGGTATTCCAGCGTCTACCCCTACGCCAGCTCGGGGAAGATGGAGCTGGCCGACGACTGTGACATCCCCGACCCGCTGGACCTGCTGATGTTCCTCGCCGCGCACACGAGCCGGGTCGAGCTCGCGACCGGCGTCCTCGTGCTCCCCAACCACCATCCCGTCGTGCTCGCCAAACGCGCCGCGACGCTCGATGCGCTCTCCGGCGGGCGGCTGCGGCTGTCCGTGGGTGTCGGCTGGATGCGGGAGGAGATCGAGGCCTGCGGTGCGGAGTTCGGCACCCGCGGGCGGCGCGCCGACGAGCAGATCGACGTACTGCGCCTGTTGTGGACTGACCGTTCCCCCACCGGAGCCGACCACGATGGGGAGTTCTTCACGTTCCGCGGTGCGATGACCTACCCGAAACCGGCGCGCCCCGGTGGCGTCCCGATCCACATCGGCGGGCACAGCCGGGCCGCCGCGCGGCGTGCCGGACGGCGCGGCGACGGGCTGCAGCCGATCGGGGTCGACGGCGAGCGGCTGCGGGAACTCCTCGACCTCATGCGCCGCGAGGCCGAGCTGGCCGGCCGTGATCCGGACGCCCTGGAAGTGACGCTCGGCCACTCGGTGCGGGCCGTCACCCCGGAGAAGGCCGGGGCGCTGGCAGCGCAGGGGGCGGACCGGCTGGTGCTGCAACCGTCCCCCAGCGACGACCTCTCCGCCGTGCGGGACGAACTGTCCGCGTGCGCGCAGCGACTCGGACTCGCGTCATGACGCTCACCACCGAGGATCGGATGGAACTCGCCGATCTCGTCGCGCGGTACGCCGCAGCCGTGGACGACCGGGACTTCGCCGCGGCCGCCGCGCTGTTCACCGAGGACGCCGTGCTCGCGATCCCGTCCCCGCCGGACGACCTGCGGCCCGTCGTCGTCCGCGACGGACGGGCGGCGATCGCGGAGGCGTTGCACGCCGTCGAGGCGTTCACCCGCACCCAGCACGCGCTGGTCGGCCAGGTCTTCGACGGCGGCCCCGGCGAGGCGAGCGGACGGCTGGCCGCGGTCGCCCACCACCTCGGCCCGGACCCCGCGGGCGATCAGGTGGTCGTCACGTGGTACTTGCGCTACCTCGACCGCTACCGCCGGACCGGCGACGGCTGGCGCTTCACCCGCCGGGAACTGCACCTGGACTGGGTCCAGACCTACACCCCGGACCGGTGGCAGGAACGAGCGCGGAGGGACCATGCCTGACCGGCCACGGGTCTGCGTCGTCACGGGCGGGGCGCTGGGCATCGGCGGTGCCGTCAGCCGCCGGTTCGCCGCGGCCGGCGACCTCGTCGTGCTCAACGACATCGACGCCGGCGCCGCGCGGGCCACGTGCCGCGACATCGAGGCCGCGGGCGGGCGGTGCGTGGTCGTCCCCGGCGACATCACCGAGGACGCGGTCGTGACCGCCACGGCGGAGGCCGCGCTGACCGCGGCAGGCGGCCGGGTCGACGTGCTGGTCAACAACGTCGGGGACTTCCGCCCGGTGGCGTGGACCTTCGACCGGTCCACCCCGGACCAGTGGCGGCGCCTGTACGAGCTGAACCTGCACCACGTGTTCACGATGACCCACGCGCTGCTGCCGGCGATGATCGGCCAGGGGCACGGCGCGATCGTGAACAACGCGACCGTGGAGGCGTTCCGCGGCATCCCGGGCAAGGCCGTCTACTCGGCGTTCAACGCGGGCGTCGTGGCGTTCACCCGCAGCCTCGCCGTCGAGGCCGGGCGGCACGGTGTGCGGGTCAACGCCATCGCCCCCGACCTCGCCGACACGCCGCAGACCCCCGCCGCGGCCATGCTGCGCGGCCGCGATCCGGAACTGATCCGGTCGTGGGTGCCGATGGGCCGGTTCGGCGACCCGGACGACTACGCCGCGGCGGTGTGGTTCCTCGCCTCCGACGAGGCGCGCTTCATCACCGGCCACACGCTGCCCGTCGACGGCGGCACGCTGGCCGCGTCCGGCTGGTACGGGCGCGCGGACGGCAAGGGGTGGACGAACCTGCCCGGCCGGCCCTGACACGAGGTGGTGCCCGGTTCCCGGGCACCACCTCGTGCCGGTCATTCCGCCGGGACCCGTCCGAAGTAGGCGTTGCGCAGGCGGTCGAGGTCGGTCAGCTCCGCCGCGGGCGAGGACAAGACCAGCCGGCCCATGTCGAGCACGACCACGTGATCGGCCACCCGGACCGACGCCTCGACCGCCTGCTCCACCAGCACGATCGCGAGCCCGGTCTCCTTGAGCTCGGCGACCCGCGCCATGACCTCGTTCACGATCACCGGCGCGAGACCGCCCGAGGGCTCGTCGAGCAGGAGCAGGGACGGGTTGGCCATGAGCGCCTGGCCGATCGCGAGCATCTGCTGCTGCCCGCCCGACATGCTGCCGGCCGGCAGTCCGCGCTTCTGCCCGAGCACGGGGAACAGCTCGTAGATCCACCCGGCCTCCCGCACCAGTGCGGACCGGCTCATCCGCCGGGTGTAGCCGCCCATCACGAGGTTCTGCTCGACCGTCAGGGAGTGGAAGACCCGCTTGCCTTCCTGCACGTACGCCATGCCGCGGCGCACGCGCTGGTGTGGCGCGGCCTTCGTGACGTCCTCCCCGGACAGCGTGACCGTGCCGCCGGTGACCTTGTTCAGGCCGGACACCGCCCGCAGCGTGGTGGTCTTGCCCGCCCCGTTGCGGCCGAGCAGCACGGTCAGCTGCCCCGGGTAGACGTCGAACGACACGTCCCACACGACCCGCAGGTCGCCGTACCCGGTGGCGAGGTTGCGCACCCGCAGCACCGGCTCCGCCGTCGTCATGCCTGCTCTCCCTGCGCTCCGGCGAGGTCGGCCTCGCCCTCGATCCCGAGGTACTCGCTCGCGACCCGCGGGTCGTTCTCGATGACCTCCGGCGGGCCGGAAGCCATCACCTGGCCGTGGGCGAGCACGACGATGTCGTCGGCGAGATCCAGCACGAGGCGGAAGTTGTGCTCCACGAGCACCACCGTGCCGCCCGCGTCCCGGATCCGCCGGATCAGCCCGGCGAGCCGCTCGATCTCGTCCTCGTCCAATCCGGACGCCGCCTCGTCGAGCAGCAGCACGCCACCGCCGCCGATGAGCGCCCGCACGACCTCCAGCAGCCGCCGCATGCCCAGCGGCAGCGACGCGGCCTCCACGTCACGCAGCCCGGTCATGCCCGCGAGGGCGAGCACGCGCTCCGCCTCCAGCCGGTCCTCGCGCCGCACCCGCCGGAAGCGGGGGCCGCGGAACACCGCGGACAGGATCGACGCGCGGTGCGCGGTGTAGCGGCCGGAGATGACCGCCTCCAGGACGGTGATGCCCTCGGGGATGTTCGGCGTCTGGAACGTCCGGGCCACCCCGGCGCGGGCCACCTCGTGCGGCGCCAGGCCGTGGATCTGCCTACGCCCCACCGAAATCGTGCCGGCGTCGGTGCGGTAGAAGCCGCACACCATGTTGAGCAGGGTGGTCTTGCCGGAGCCGTTGGGACCGATCAGCGCGGTGACCCGGCCCGGGCGCGCGTGCAGGGTGACGCCCTTGAGCGCCTGGTTGCCGCCGAACGCCTTCGACACATCCTCGACGGCGAGCGTGGCACCGCTGACCGGCGGCAACCCGGCATCCGCCGGCGCGGCGGGTCCGGACCGGACGTTCGCCGCCCGGTCCAGCCAGGTGACGAGCCGCTTGCCGAGGTTCGCGAGCCCGCCCTTGAGCAGCACCCCGCCGACGATCAGGAACACACCCGTGAACACGAGGGCGTACTGCTGGAACTCGGTGGCCTGGTTGGGCCCGAACTGCATGATCGCCGCGCCGACGACCGCGCCGTACACGCTCGCCGACCCGCCGAGGATCGAGGCCGCCAGCACGGTCGTGGCGAGCACGAACCCGAACCCCTCCGGCGAGATGTACAGGTCGACGTTCGCGAAGAGCGCACCGGCCAGACCGGCGGGGAGCGCACCGAGCGCGTAGGCGAGCAGCTTCATCCGGAACACCGAAATGCCCATCGACGACGCCAGCACCGGGCTTTGCTTGAGCACCCGGAACGCCACGCCGTGCCGGGACACCACGATGTTGCGCAGCACGCCGAACCACAGGATCGTCACCACGACGATCACCAGGTACAGGTCGTCGGTGGTGAGCGGCGTGCCGAGCAGCGTGGCCGGTTCGATGCCGCTGAGCCCGTTGCGCCCGCCGGTGGCGCCGGCGAAGATCGTCAGCAGGTCCGGGACGAGCAGCACGAGGAAGAACGACGTCATGGCCAGCGACCAGCTGCCCAGCCGGAGCCCGGGGACACCGGTGATCAGACCGACCAGCAACGCGACGACCCCACCCGCCAGCAGCTGCACGAGGATGTCCGTGACGCCGGCCTTGGACACGAGTCCCGCGGTGTAGGCGCCGGCCGCGTACATCGCGGCCTGTCCCACCGCCAGTTCGCCCGCGAACCCCAGGCTCAGGTTCAGCCCGCTCACGAGCAACGCGAGGATGCACGCGAGGGTGATCTGCCGCGAGAACGAGAAGCCGGGCCCGCCGAGCGGCAGCAGCGCGACGACGACACCGAGCGCGAGGGGCAGGACCCAGCTGGGCACCGCCCGCAGCGCTCGCCACACAGTCAGCATGTCAGACCGCCCTTTCCCGGGTACGGACGAACAGCCCGGCCGGACGGGCCATCAGGATGGTGATGAACACGGCGAACACGGCGATCGTCGCGAACTCGCCGCCGAAGTAGCGGCTCGCCAGCGCTTCCACGAGGCCCACGATCAGGCCGCCGACGAGGGTGCCCGGAATCGACCCGAACCCGCCGATCGCGAGCACCACGAACCCCTTGAGCGCCAGCGCCGTGCCGAGGGTCGCCACGGCGTAGGTCTCGGGTCCGACGAACAGGCCGAGCACCCCGGCGAGGGCGCCCGCGCAGGCGAACGAGCCGAACACCAGCCGTCGCACGTTCACCCCGCGCAGCATCGCGGCCTCGCGGTCTTCGGACATCCCGAGCAGCGCGAGTCCGAGGACGAAGCGCCTGCTGGCCCAGGTCAGCAGCAGGACCAGCAGCACCGCGACCACGACGAGCGCGAGCTCGACCGGGTAGGCCCGGCCGCCGAGGATCGTGAGCACCCCGTCGCCGCCGAAGAACGGGACGGGCAGCGGCTGGGTGCCCCAGATGAGCTGGGCGGCGCCGTCGAGCAGCACCGACGCGCCGAGGGTGGTGACCAGCACCGCGTGCGGGTCCTTCAGCGGCCGGATGGCGACCCGCTCCTCGATCGCGGCGACGACGAACACGACCGCGAGCGCCAGCAGCGCCACGATCGGCGCCGGGAGGTGCAGCGTCACCAGCCCGGTGTAGGCGACGAAGCTGCCGATCATGATCAGCTGCGCCTGCGCGAAGTTGAAGGTCTTCGACGAGATGAAGACGATGTTGTAGCCGATGGCGACGAACGCGTAGACCGCGCCCAGCGCGAGTCCACCGAAGATCAGGGTCATCGGAGCTCGAACCTTCCGCGTGGGAAAGGGGACTTCGCCCGCCCGTCCCGGCGGGACGGGCGGGCGAGGCGAACGGACGGGCCGGTCACGGCCGGAACTGGCCGCTGTCGAGCGGGCTGGGTTTGATGAAGACGAACGCATCCGCCGTGGCGTTCGGCGAGTGCGACGTGGCGCTGTAGTGGTAGTCGTGCAGGATGGCGGTTTTCGCCTTGGCCAGGACCTCCGGCTTCTCGATCGCCTTCGCGATCGCGCCGGGGTCGTCGGCCTTGCCCACGTCGGCGGCTGCCGCGGCCACCAGGGCAAGGGCGTCGTAGTTGTAGGCGTTGATCAGAGTGGACGGGATGACCCCGCCCTCGGCCTTGGCCTTCATCGCCGCCACGGCGGTGTTCACCGAGGTGTCGGCCGGGTCGTACACGGTGCTGTCGAAGACCTCCATCATGAGGTTCGCGACCTGGTCCGTGCCGAGCACGCCGTCCGGCGGAGGGGTCGACACCAGGCTGGTGGCGGACACCGCGGTGTCACCGAGCACCGGCACGGTCCAGCCGATCTTGGCAAGGCTTTTCAGCACGTAGCCGACGGGTGCGCCGTAAGCGGTCATGGCGATCGCGTCCGGTGCGGAGCCGCGCAGGTTCTGCAGCTGCGGCGTCATGTCGAGCGCCTTCGCGTCGAACTGCTGCTCCCCGACCACCTGCAGGCCGGCCGCGGTGAGGGCCTGGTGCATCTCCCGCACGAAGCTGGCGCCGTAGCTCGTGCTGCCGTAGAGGATGCCGATCTTCTGGTAGCCCTTCTCCTTCGCGTGGGCGATGAAGCCCTTCGCGTAGTCGGTGGGCGACGGTGAGAGGTCGAAGTTCAACGGGAACTTCCCCGGATCGGCGGACTCGTTGGTCGGGCCGATGTTGAACGAGAGGATCTTGTTCTGCTGCAGGATCGGCAGCGTCGCCGAGGCGATGACGGACGGGCCGGAGTTGAGGTAGAGGTCCGGCTTGCCCTTCGCGATCGCCTCCCGCAGTTTGGTCACCGCGGTCGTGGGGTCGCCCCCGTCGTCCACCACGGTCACCTCGATGCGGCGGCCCGCGATACCGCCCGTCTTGTTGATCTCGTCGGCGCTCGCCTGCGCCGAGATGACCGAGGTCTTGGAGTTCGTCGCGAGCACACCCTGGGCGCTCAGCCCACCGGTGACGAGCACCCGGTAAGGATCTCCGGCGCCGCCTCCCGAGGACGCGGTGCCACCGCAGCCCGCGAGCACCAGTGCAGCGCTGGAGACGACCGCGCCCAGCACGAGAACATGTCTGTTCATGACCCAACTTTCGACAGTGAAAGGGACAACCAAGCGCTTGCTACTTGGCAGGAGAGCGTAGATGAGCCCCATCACCCCGTCAAGCAAACCCGGCGGCCAAACTAGCAAGCGCTTGGCTAATACAAAGTCGCAGATCACGAGCGCTTCCGGTGCGGGATCCACCGGGTGCGGAGCGAGCTGAGCGCGAGGCCGGGAACGATCGGTGGACCAGCGGCGCAGGCTCCTCGCCGCCGCCGGAGCCCAGCGAACCGTCACGACGCGGAGCCACCCGGACACCCACGGCCGGACCGCTCCCCGCGGACTCCCGCACTCCGCGCTCCCGCCCGATCCCGGAGCCACGCGCACGAGCGTTGACCGGCGGCGGTGCACCACCTATTCTCACCAAGCGCTTGCTTGTCTCGATGGCCACGGAAGGCGGACGATGAAGGACTTCGACGGCAGGCCCGGTGCCGCAGTGGTGACCGGCGGGACGGGCGGGCTCGGCGCGGCGATCTGCCGCACGCTCGCGGCCCGCGGAAGCCGGATCGCACTGACGTATCACGGGAACCGGGAGCGCGCCGAAACCCTCGCGGCCGAACTCGCCGCCGACGGCCGCCCGGCGGTCGCCGACCGGCTCGACCTCACCGACGCCGCCGCGACTCACGCCTACCTCGACAGCGTCACCGAGCGCTTCGGCGCCGTGCACACCGTCGTGCACGCCGCCGGACCCCACATCCCCCAGATCCACTTGTCGGTGGTCGACCCGGACCGGTTCGCCCGCCACCTGGGCGGTGAGGCTGCGGCGTTCTTCAACCTCGCTCACGCCGCGCTGCCCGCCCTGCGGGCGAGCAAGGGCTCGATCGTCGCAGTCACCACCGCGGCCACCCGCCGCTACCCCGTCCGGGACGGGCTGTCCGCGGGCCCCAAAGGCGCCGTGGAAGCGACCGCGCGGGCGCTCGCCGCCGAGGAGGGCCGGTTCGGGGTGCGCGTCAACTGCGTCGGTCCCGGGATGCTCACCGACGGCATGGCCGCCGAACTGATGGCCAGCGGCGACCTCGACGAGCGGGCACTGGAGGTCACCCGCCGCAACATCCCGTTGCGCACCTTCGGCGGGGCGCAGGACATCGCGGAGGCCGTCTGTTTCCTCGCCTCCGACCGCGCCCGGTTCATCACCGGGCAGAAGCTCGACGTCGACGGCGGGTACGGCGTTTGACCACCATGCACGCGTGACGAGAGGAGCATCCATGCCGAACAACACCATCCACTTCGGATTCGCCCAGGGCGAGGTCCTGGTCGTCACCGGCGCCGGCAGCGGGATCGGCCAGGCCGTCGCACTCCGCGCGGCCGAACTGGGCCTCGCCGTCGCCGCGTGGGACCTCGACCGCTCGGCCGTCACCGCGACCGCCGAGCGGATCGGGGACGCGGGCGGCACGGCACTCGCCGTCACCGCCGACGTCTGCGTACCCGCGGATGTCGAGCGCGGCTTCGCCGCGAGCCGCGCACTCGGCACCATCCGGTACCTCGTCAACAACGCCGGCCCGTCGTCGGCGAGCGGCCTGGGCTTCGACGAGGGGGTGCGGATGGCCGTCGGCAGCGTCCAGCTGGTGACCGAGACGTGGTTGTCCGCCGGCGTACCGGAGGGCGCCGCACTGGTGAACGTGTCGTCGGTCGCCGGCAACCTCATGGGCACCGACTCGGCGTGGTACTGCGCGGCGAAGGCGGGCATCGCCGGCTACACCCGGCACCTCGCGACCTACCGCGCGGGCGAGGTGCGCAGCAACGCGATCGCCCCCGGGATGACCGACACCCCGCGGCTGCGGGGGTTCGCCGCCAGCGAGGTCGGGCAGCGCTCGCTCGCGAAGAACCCACTGGGCCGCATGGCCACCGGCGACGACATCGCCTGGGCCACCCTGTTCCTGCTCAGCCCGCTCGCCTCGTACGTCAACGGCGTCTACCTGCCCGTCGACGGCGGGTGGGCGGTGACCCAGTGACCGACGGCGCAGTGACCGACAGCGCAATGACCGACGGCGCAGTGACCGATGCCGCCGGGGACCGGTGGGCGATCCACGACGTGGTGCTGCGGTACTGCCGCGGCGTGGACCGGCTCGACTTCGACCTCGTGCGCTCGGCCTACCACCCGGGCGCGATCGACCACCACACCGGCTTCGACGGACCGGTGGACGACTACGTCGAGTGGGTGCGGCCGCTGCTCGCCACCTACACCGGCACGATGCACCTCGTCGGCAACCACCTCGCCGAGGTGTACGGGACACACGCGGTCGCCGAAACCTACGGGACGGCCGTGCACTGGGGTGAGCCCGCCGCCGATCCGCGGCGGAACTTCGTCAGCGGCTTCCGCTACGTCGACCACCTGGAGAAGCGGGACGGCCGCTGGGCGATCGTCGAGCGGTTCGCCGTGCGGGAGTGGACCCGTTCGACGGTGGGCACGCAGCTCGCCCCCGAGGGCGAAGGCCCGCGCGGCAGGCGGGATGCCGGCGATCCGGTGTACCTGCTGACCCGCCGGGCCGCGACCGCCGGAAGCGCACGGCCCCCGGCGGGGGAACGGTAGCCGCCGGACCTGCCGGCGCTCCCGTGGGGTGGTGGGCCGGGCCGCGCGCGGGCGGTGCCGGGCGGACCGGCCTGCCCGCCCGGAGAGGGCGGGCAGGCCGGCCCGGGCTCACGACAGGCGCTCGATCACGAGCGCCATCCCCTGGCCACCGGCCGCGCACATGGTGACCACACCGGTCTGCGCGTCGACCGCGCACAGACCGTTGATGAGTGTGGTGGTCATCCGCGCACCGGTCATCCCGAACGGATGGCCGAGCGCGATCGCGCCACCGTGGACGTTCACGCGGTCCAGATCGATCCCCAGGTCGTCGCACGACGGCAGCACCTGCGCGGCGAACGCCTCGTTGATCTCCACGAGGTCGAGGTCGGCGACGGTCATCCCGGCGTGCGCGAGCGCCCGGCGCACCGCCTCCACCGGCCCGAGGCCCATGATCTCGGGCGAGAGCGCCGACACCCCGGTCGACACGATCCGGGCGAGTGGCGTGATGCCCAGGTCGCGCGCCCGGTCGGCGGACATCACGATCAGCGCCGCGGCGCCGTCGTTGAGCGGGCAGCAATTGGCGGCGGTGACCGTTCCGCCCGGCCGGAACACCGGCTCGAGCGCGGCGACCGACTCCAGGGTGACGCCCGCACGCGGCCCGTCGTCCGCGGTGACCGTGGTGCCGTCGGGGGTCACGACGGGCGTGATGTCGGTCGCGAAGAACCCGGCGGCGATGGCGCGCTGGGCGTTGTGCTGGCTGCGCACGGCGAACTCGTCCTGCCGCTGCCGGGACACCCCGCGCAGCTGCGCGACGTTCTCCGCGGTCTGTCCCATCGCGATGTACGGGTCGGGCAGCAGGCCCAGCGCACGCGGATCCTGCCACGGCGGTGCGCCGGCCGCCGACCGCGCGGCCGTGCGCGCCTCGGCGTCGGCGTAGCGGGGGTTGTGCGTGCCGGGCATGCCGTCGGACTTCCCGCTGCCGTAGCGCGACACGGTCTCGACACCGGCCGAGACGAACACGTGCCCTTCCCCGGCGCGAATCGCGTGCAGCGCCATGCGGGTGGTCTGGACGCTGGACGCGCAGTAGCGGTGCACGACCGTGCCGGGTACGGTGTCGAGCCCCGCGGCGACGGCGAGCTGGCGGCCGAGGTTGTAACCCTGTTCCCCGGCGGGCTGGCCGCAGCCGACCATGATGTCGTCGATGGTCGCCGGGTCGAGCTCGGGCACCTGTTTCAGCGCGGCCTCGAAGACCTGGGCGAGCAGGTCGTCGGCGCGCAGGTCACGCAGCGAACCCTTGCCGGCGCGGCCGATGGGTGACCGCGTGGCGGCGACGATCACGGCTTCAGGCATGGACCCTCCCAAATTGAACAAGCAAGCGATTGGTCAAGTTAATTCGGGTACGGGCCGTTCGTCAAGGACAACGGGTGCGGACTGCGCGCGAGCAGAGGACTTCCCCACCCGGTGCGGGGAAGTCCGCTGGCTGGCCGGAGCGGCTCAGCGGGCGCTCTCCAGGACGTCCTCCGACGCCGCGTCCGCCTTCTTGGCCCGGATCAGCAGCGACAGCAGGCCGGCCGCGGCCGCGCAGCAGGCCGCCACCAGGAAGACCTGGTGCATGCCGCTGAGAAACGTCTCGTGCGCCGCGTGGCTCACCGTGCCGACGAAGCGCTGCACGTCACCGGAATCCAGGCCGCTCTGCGTCATCTGCTGCCGCAGAGCGTCCTGCACGGCGGGCGGAAAACCGAGCTCGACGCTCTTGCGCAGCTGCTCGTTGCCCGCGACCTGCGCCACCGCATCCGTGTCACCACCGAACGCCGCCGCCAGCGCCCCACCGAACTTCGCCGAGACCACCGAGGCCAGCAGGCTGCCGAACACCGCGATGCCGAGGGTGCCGCCCAGCTGCTGCGTCGACTGCTGGATCCCGGAGGCGACCCCGGCCTTGTCGACCGGTGCGCTGCCGACGATCGCTTCGATGGCCGGGATCATCATGAACCCGGCGCCGAACCCGGCCAGCACCAGCGACGGCGCGAGCGTCACCGTGCCGGATCCGACACCAAGGCGCAGCAGGAGGAGCAGCGAAGCTGTGGTGCAGGCGGCTCCGAGCAGGAGCGTGCCGCGGTTGCCGAGCCGGCCGGTCACGGCGCCGGCGACCGGCGAGGCAACCGTGAAGACCAGCGTCAGCGGCAGCAACGCGACCGCGGCCATCAGCGCGCTCTTCCCTTGGACGCCCTGCAGGTAGAACGTCAGGTAGAACAGGATCGCGAAGAAGGCGAACATGGTCACGATGGTCACGAGGCAGCCGATCGAGAACGAGCGGATGCGGAAGAGGCTCAGCGGGACCATCGGGGCCTTGCTCCGGTTTTCGATGATCAGGAACACGATCAGCAGCACGACACCGAGCCCCATGAAGCCCAGGGTGTTCACCGACCACCAGCCGCTGGACTGCGCCCGGGTGACCCCCCAGATCAAGGTGACCAGCGCGAGGGTGAGCGACATCGCGCCGGGCAGGTCGAGCCGCTGCGGCACCCGCTGCGTCGACTCCTTGATCACGAACACGCCGACGAGCACAGCGACGATGCCGAACGGCAGATTGATGTAGAAGACCCAGGGCCAGCTCGCGTACTCCACGAGGACGCCGCCGAGGATCGGGCCACCGGCCAGCGCGACGGCGGAGACCGAACCGAACCAGCCGAACGCCGTGGACAGCTTTTCCGGGGGGAACGCCGCCCGCAGCACGGCCAGCCCGGCCGGGCCGAGCATGGCGCCGAAGACCGCCTGCAGCACCCGCGCACCGATCAGCATGTCGATCGAGCCGGACAGGCCGCAGAGCAGCGAGGCGAGGGAGAACCCGCCGATGCCGATGAGGAACGCCTTCTTGCGGCCGATCTTGTCGGCCACCAGCCCGGCCGGGATGAGCAGGCCGGCGAGGACGAGCAGGTAGCCGGTGGTCACCCACTGGATTCCCTCGAGACTCGCGTGGAGCGAGGTGGCGATCGTCGGATTCGCCACCGAGACGACGCTGCCGTCCAGCTGGACCACCATGATGCCGAGCGCCACGGCGAGGAGGCTCAGCCATGCCGTGACGGGGGCTTTCACCTCGGCGTCCGCCCCGCCGGCGGACTCACGTCCGCGGGTCTTGCCGCCCACTCGTTCTCCCATTCCTCGACTCCTTGGTCCTGCGGAAAAACTCCCGGATGACTGACGTGGCGCCACTCCTGCGTCGCGACGGTCTGGCGCCAGCCCATCAGATTGTGACGCCATAATGGCACCATGGTGGCTCCATAGCAAGCAGCAAGAGCGGATCTCGCATCCGGTGTCACGCCCGCAGCTACCGAGATTCCGGACCGACAGGGCCCTGACGTGCGACGGGGTAGAGCCAACCCCAGGAGACCCGGGACAGCGGGATGAAATCTGGCGCCACGATGACACCGAAAGTGGCACCAGGACCATGGACCCGGGGCGAGCAGGGACCCTCGCCACCGAGCCCACCAGATCCAGGGTCACGACGCCCGTCACTCAACCGTGCCGGGGCCGGCCACGCCCCGGACCGCGGATGATCCTCGGCGGCTGCACTGTCCGCCGTGCCGCCGGGCGGTCAGGCGCGGCGGATGACGATGTCCCCGGCCGACGTCCGCGCCCGGATCTCCGCCGTCTCGACGCCGGCACGCGGTCCGTCTGAGGCAGTGAGGAGGTTCTCCACCCGGCCGTTGCGGGTGCTGACGTCGACCCGCGCCGACGTGCCTTCGCGGACGCCGAACTCGACGTCGCCGCCACCGGTTTCGAGCACCACCGGGCCGCGGCGCACCTCCCCGACCCGGATCGTCCCGTGGCCGGTCTTCGCTTCCACGGCAGCCTCGGCGTGGTCGACGATGATCGTCCCCTTCGCCCCGTGCACCCGCACCCCCGCGCCTGCCCGGCCGATCCAGGTGTCGCCACCGGCATTGCGGACGACCACCGGACCGTGCACTTCGCCGAGCCGCACGGTGCCGGACCCGACGGTGATCTCGGCCCGGCCATCGGCACACTCGGCACTGACATCGGCCCGGCCGACTTCGACCAGCAGCGATCCGGTGGCATCGAGCTGGACGTCACCGGTCGCGGTCTTGAACCGGCACTCGCCGAGCCGGCCCGTGCTGCGGAACGCCGCCGAGGCCGCGTTGCCGCGGACGTCCGAACCGAGGGGAAGAGCGACCCGCACGTCGAGCGCACCGCCGTGCGCGAACAACCCGGGCTTCGCCGCCTTGACCACGAGCCGGCCGCGGTCGTACTCGACGCGGGCCTGCTCGGCCGCCCGGATGTCGGCCTCGCTGTCCGGGTCACCCGGCCGGACTTCGACCACCGTGTCCACCCGGTCGCTGGCGACGAACCTCGCCTCGCCCGCCAGGAGATCGACCGCGACGGTGATCGGCTCGGGCGTGTCGAAGGCGGGCATTCGTGGTTCTCCTCCGGGTGCTGGTCGTGGGGTCGTGAGCGGTCGCGCTAGTGGACCCAGCCGGAGAAGCGCTGTCCGGCTCGGGAAGCACGGCGTTCGGGTGCGCGCGCACCTGACTGGAGCGTGGCCGAGACGGCCCGGACCAGCCACGCGTTGACCGAAAGCCCTTCCCGTGCGGCGGCCTCTTCGATCCGGGTCTTGAGCTGCTCCGGCGGGCGGAAGTTGATCCGCGCCGTGGCGCCGTCCTCGGCGCTCGCCGGGGCGGGCGCGGCGGTGCCGCTGCCCGGCTCGCCGGAGCCGCGCTCCCCGGCGTCCTCGAGGGAGGTCTCGGGCGGCAGGGTGACCACGAAGCTCGGGTCCAGCCCCCGCAGGCGCAGGTCCACCGAGCCCGGCGCGACGTCACGGGTGATTTCGTCCGCCGCGGCCGAGAGGATGTTGAGGAACGTTAGCCGGGCTGCGGACTCGAGCGGCGCGATCAGACGCTCGGCGAGCGTGCGCACGTCCTCGCCCCCCGCCTCGGCCGCCACCACGAGCTCGTGACGGAGGTTGTCGACGTACGGCGTCAAGTCCATGGCGCCATGCTGGCACACCGGTGAGGGGGCGGCAATCAACGCGCCGCGCCGCCACGCATCGTCCCGCTGGTCGAAGGCGGTCCACCCCGCGCCGCGGTGGCGTCACAAGGGGCAGCTCCGGGCGGGCTTAACCTCACCCGGGCTCCTGCGCACGGCGCCGTTTCTGCCAGGGCCAGCGCCCCTCGAGTTCGACTTCCAGGGAGAAACTGAGGAAGGTGCGCACGGCGACGATCACCGCCAGCACCCCGACGCTGGTGTAGGTCGGGGAGATCGCGACGGTCCGGATGATGTCCCCGGCGACCAGGAACTCCAGCCCGAGCAGGATCGCCCGTCCCAGGCCCTGCCGGTACCGGCGATAACTCCCGGTCAGTTCCTCTCGGGCGGCCAGCCGGCGCAGAAAGCCGGCCGAACCGATGACCGCACCCACGACCATGACCGCGACACCACTGGCATCGACCGCGGTGCCCACGGTCTCCATGACTTCGGTGAACTCCATGGTGGTCCTCGGTCGGGTGCTCAGCGCCGGGCCCGCGGGCCCGGCGCCGGTGTCCTCAGTGGATGTGTTCGCTCACAGTTCCGGAAGCGTGGTGCGCGATGCGTGCGCCGGCTCGTCGTCGTGCACGACGGTCAACCCGCCCTTCGACTCGTAGATCACGTAGCGGATCCCGGCGAGGCTGTGCACACCCCGTTCGCGCAGTGCCTCGTACAGGTCGCCCTCGGTCAGCTGCGCTGTCTTCAGCTGCCGGTGGTCCACGGCGCCGTCCACGACGAGGACCCGCGCCGGGTGGTCGAGCAGGCGCGCCACCCGCGGGACGAACCGCACCCGGGAAATGATGATGTGCGCCACCAGCAGGGTCACCAGGGCGACAGCACCCATCAGGAACGACGTGTCGGCGGCGGTCGCGCTCCGCCCGACGATGGCGCCCGTCGCGATGATCACGACGAGGTCGAAGATGCGCAACTCGGCGAGGGCCCGGCGCGGGGCGAGCCGCAGACCGGCCAGCGCCGTCAACGACAGCATGAGGGTCTTCACGCACACCGCGGGGAGCTCGCCCGTGTGTCCGATCAACCAGTCCGTGTCACTCGTCGCCACCACCCCGTTCCCCTTCCCCGGCCGCCGGAGCCCCCACCGGCTACCCGCACGGACCGCCCTTACGCACCTCCCTACCGGGCGCTCGAGCACCGTCGTGCTGGGGAATGTGGCGCGCGGACGCTGCCGACCGCGATGAGCCCGTCACTGCCGGGCGGCCGCGATGCTGAGGATGTCCTTGTTGCCGTCGGCCCAGGTCGCGGTCATCACCACCTCGTTGATGAGCCAGTGGCCATCCACCCTGGCCAGCCCGAAGCGGTAGGTGCCGCCGAGGGTCCAGCGAGGTGAGCCGAACGTGGTCGCCAGCAGGTGGGTGGCCTGGAACGCGGCGGTGAGCACCGCGGTGTCCCCGTCCACGGTCACCAGGTGGTTGCCGAGCAGGTGCTGGGTCGCGTCGAAGGCGCCGATCAGAGCCGACCACTGGGCTTTGATCTCGTCCGGCGTCTGCGTCCAGGGCTCGCCGCCGTAGATGCTGGTGTAGTCGAGGGTGACCCGATCGGCGAACACCCCGGTGAACCTGTCCCAGTCACGCATGTCGACCAGCCACATCATCCGGGTGCAGGTGTCGATGACGTCGGCGCGGTCCTGGGCGGTGCTCATGGTCTCTCCTCCATTGATCATTGCAGGGGCAACAGGTTGCGGTCGTCGAAGACGCGGCGGGCGATGGCCATGGCGGCGAACACGCGCGGGAACCCGGCGTACGGGATCGCCTGCATGATCGCTTCGACCACGGCCCGTGGTGCGAGGCCGGCGGCGAGCGCGGAGCCGATGTGGGCCTCCAGCTGGGGTTCGACACCCCCGGTCGTGATCAGCGCGCCCAGGATGACCAGCTCGCGCTGGGCGGCGTCGAGACCTGGCCGGCTGTGGATGTCCCCGTAGGCGAATTCGACCGCGAGCCGGCTCAGGTCCGGGGCCACGTCAGCGAGCGCGTCGTAGGCCCGTCGCCGCGGGCCGGCTCCACCGAGCTCCTGCTGGCGAGCCACCCCGCGCCGGAAGCGTTCGGTCATGAGCTCTCCTCTGTTGTTCGTTCGTGCAGGTCACAGCGTGCCGGTCGGACACGACGCGACCCAGATACCTGGTTGTACGGGTACTGGCAGGGCCAGGCTGGGCAGGCATACTGGTGGCGTGGCAGACGTCGGGTTGGGTGAGTTCCTCCAGTCGCGCCGCGCGCGGGTCACGCCGGAAAGCGTGGGGCTGCGCCCCGGGGGCCGGCGCCGCGTGCCTGGCCTGCGCCGGGAGGAGCTGGCACAGCTCGCCGGGATCAGCGTGGAGTACTACCAGCGGCTGGAGCAGGGGCGGGCCGGCCGTCCCTCGGACGAGGTGCTCAACGCTCTCGCCGACACGCTCCGCCTGGACGCGGTGGAGCGCGAGCACCTGCGCGCCCTGGCCCGCCCGCCCCAGCGGGGCGCCCGCTCCCCGGAGTCGGTGCGGCCCGAACTGCGGCGCATGCTCGATCTGATCGACCTGGTGCCGGCGCTGGTGATCAACGACCGGTTCGACGTGCTGGCCGTCAACGGGCCGGCGGGCCGGCTGTTCGGCGAGAAGCAGAACCTCGCGCGCGAGCTGTTCCTGGACCCGGCCGCCCGGGACTTCTACGTGGAGTGGGACGAGGTGGCTGCGGCGACCGCGGCCCAGCTGCGACTGGTCGCCGGCCGGCATCCCGGCGATGCGGATCTCGCCCGGCTGGTGGCCGAGTTGTCCGAGCGGAGCACGGAGTTCCGGCGGCTCTGGAGCACCGGCGATGTGGAGCTGCGGGCGTTCGGGGCCAAGAGCTTCTTGCATCCCGACGCCGGGCTGCTGACCTTCCACTACGAGAACTTCGAGCTGCCCGGCGACGCCCGGCAGCGGCTGATCACCTTCACCCCGGCGAAGGGCAGCACCACCGAGGCCGCGCTGCAGCTGTTGGGAACCGGCGCTGCCGCCACGCGCTGAGGTCCTGGTTCGGGCCGGGCCGGCGGTGGCCGCGCACCGGAAGGCCGCGTGCCGTCGTCAGGACCCGGTGCTCGGCCGGTGCGCGGACAGCAGCGCCTCGGCCGCTGCCCGCGCGTCGGCACCCGCAGCGCGGTCATCCTCACCGCGGCGGACAGGGCGCCGCACGATTCCGGCGAGGGTTCGCTCGTCTGAGGCGCCTCCGGCCGCTACGACTCGAGCTCGTCGAGTAGTTCCCGAGCGTCCACGTCGCCCCACACGGCGCCCCGTTCGAGCACCGCTCGCGCCTCGTCGACGCGATTCCGGCTCAGCAGAAAGCGTCCCAGGGCGTGACTCCAGCCGACTTCGTCGTCATCGAACGCGGCCCAGAATTCCCTCTCCGCGGCCTCGATGTCGCCACGGTGCTTCCACAGGAACCACCCGTACTTCTGATGGACCCGTGGCGCACCGAGTCGAACGCCGTCCCGGAACAACGCATCGGCCTTGGCGAGCTTGCCCAGGTTGGCGTACACGTCGCCGAGTGCCGGATAGACGCCCGGGTACCGCGGAGACAGGTACCGCTCGCCCACGTCCCTCGCCGCCGCCAGATCGTTCAGATCCTCGACGTACAAGGCGATCAGGTTTCCGGGGGCCAGTTCGTCACCGAACTCCGCTGCCCGCCGGAAAATCGCGATGGCCTCGTCCAGATTTCCCTCGTCGCACAGCAGGAGCCCGTAATCGTTGAGTGCTGACAGATCGCCGTGGTCCATTGCTTTTCGATAGGCTTCGTGCGCGGCCGGGTAATCGCCCAGCTCGGTGGCCAGGGAGCCGAGAACCGTGCACAGGTCCACCCGCCCCCGGCCGATGGCCGCCTTCAGCACGGCCAGCGCGTCGCGAGGCCGGGCACCACCGAGCAGGGCATACGCGAGCTCGCGAGGCGCCGAAGGCTCTCCGGCGGCGACGGCCTCCCGGAGCACTTCGATCGCTTCCTCATGAAGGTCCTCGTCGCGCAGCTCGGTACCGCGTCGCGTCAGCGGCTCACCCTGGTGCATCGGTTGCGCGGTCCGTCACGCGATCATGGTACCGGTGCCGCACCTGCGCCCGGCCTCGCGATTCGCGCTCTCGAAACGCAGCCGCGCTCGCGCCGCGGCAGGCGCGCCGAGGCACCGGCCGGGTGTCAGACGTCGGCGACGGCGCGGAAGCCGAGGTTGCCGCTGGAGCAGTACAGGGTCTTCGCGGTCGAACCAGTCGGCGCGCCCCTTCCGCGAAGGCACTGTTGCCGGCCCGGTGACCGAACCGGTCCGCGGCCGGCGCCATCGCCCGGACGTGGTGGTCGCTGGTCACCGGGCCGGTTCGCACGCGCTACCGGCCCGGACGCATGCGCAGCACGGTCGGCCCAAGCCCCTCGTGGCGGGCACCGGCCCTTCGCGGCTTGCTCGCCTCGGCCGTCCGGCCGGTCACCGGCTCTTTTCGCGCTGGAAGAACGACCCGGGCCGCCTCGGCCGGAGGTCAGCCGGCGTCGGACCGGGCGTAGGCCGTGCACTCGCCCAGCGGTGCCCCGGCGCCGTCCAGCAGGCAGACCGACACGAATGCCGCGCCGCCGGGGACGTCGGCGGTGAGGTCGATCCGGAAGGTGCCGATCCGGTCCCCGCACTGGGCACTGGTGCTGCGCTCGTCGAGCCGGCCACCGCCGGAGTTGTAGGCGACGGCGTACGCGCGGCGGCAGCCGCTGCTGCTGAGGGACCGCAGCGTGCCATCCAACCGCACGGACCGCGCATACCAGGTCATGGTGCCTTCGGCGTAGGTGGCTGTGTATTCCACCTTGAAGTGGTTGCTGGGATAGGCCGCAGCGGATGCCTGCGGCACGGCCAGCGCCAGCGCGGTCAGGACGACCGCGCACCCGGGGCCTTCGCACGCCTCGACATGTGGTTCCTCCCCAGTCGGCCGGGGCCGCCCGCGCGGACCGGTTTTGCAGCTTCCCACGCCAATCAAGGTCAAGAATGAGAACCGGTCATTTTCACTTGGACGGGCGCCGGGGACAGCAAGGTCATTTCGGTATTGATCGGCATTTGCGTCGCAGTGAACCGGCTCACCGCGGATACGGACGACAGATCGCCATTTCCGGCGGCTATCCTGGGCGAGCAGCACTGAAGGAGATCACGGGTGAAGCTGAGCGACGACGAACAGCGGAAGCTGGGCGAGCTGGAACGCGCATTGCAGGCAGAGGACCCGGGGCTCGATCGACGTCTCGCCCGGATGCAGCCGGACGGTCCCCCGTCGCTGCTGGCAGTGCTCGTGCTCGCAACCGGTGTCGCGCTCGCGGTGGCGCTGGTGACACTCGGCGACCTGCTCGCTGTCCCGGCGTGCCTGGTGGCCGGCCTGATACTCACCGGCACGGTTCCGGCACTGGCCGTCGTGTGGTGGGCCCGGCGCTACTACTGCCGGTACTGCGCGGGCAAATGGCCCGCACCCGCCCGCTCGTGCCCGCGGTGCGCCCGTCCTACGCCCGCATGAGCGACGGCATTGGCCGGGTGCGTTTCGCCGTACCGGACTAATCTGAGGTGTACGTCACACAAGGATGGCGTCGGCGTGTAGCCGGTTATCCGCGAAAAGGAGTTGTGATGGTACATACGGAGAAGGGTTCGGTGGAAGCGCCGGTCACACCGCAGGTGGATCCTGGTGCGCACATCGCCGATCCGGCCCCGCTGGGCCTTGCCGCATTCGCGATGACGACCTTCGTGCTCAGTGTCTTCAACGCCAAATTGATCAGCAACACCGCACTGGAAGCCGTGGTGCTGCCGCTCGCCCTCTTCTACGGCGGGCTGGGCCAGTTCATGGCCGGCATGTGGGAGTTCCGCAAGGGCAACACCTTCGGCGCGTTGGCGTTCACCTCGTTCGGGGCGTTCTGGCTCTCTTTCGCCGCATATGTGAAGTTCGTCGAGCCCGGACTCGGGGCGAGCGCGGCGACCGCGACCGGGCTCTACCTGCTGGCGTGGACGATCTTCACCGCCTACATGACGGTGGCCGCGGCCCGGGTCAGCGGCGCGGTGCTGGCCGTCTTCGTGTTCCTGACGCTGACGTTCTTGTTCCTCACCATCGGGACGTGGGCAGCCTCGCCGAGCATGGGCAAGGTAGGCGGCTGGCTCGGCCTGGTCACGGCCGTACTGGCGTGGTACGCGTCCTTCGCCGCGGTCACGAACTTCACGTGGAAGCGGAGCGTGCTGCCGCTGTTCCCGCTGTCGTCGGCGCCGCACCGCTGACCTTACTAGGAAGTCCCGGCGCGCACTGTCCGCGCCGGCGTGCCCTTGCGCAGCGGTTGTGGAGCACTCATGACCCTGTCGGATCAACAACGCCGCGAACTCGCCGAGATCGAGCGGGATCTGTGCACTGAGCCGACGTTGTCCACCTTGACCGAGCTCTTCGCCGGCTCACTGCACCACGTCTCGTCCTGGGCCGCCGAGCCTCGAACCCGTACCATCCGGGCCGGACGGCGGATCCGGCTCGTCACACCGGCCGCCGCGACAGCAGCCGTACTGGGAATCGCCGACGCGATCGTGGCGGGCCTGGCCGGCCTGACCACGCCGGTCTCGATCGGTGTCGTCGTGGCGGTCAGCGCGGTCGCGGTGCTCGTCGCGGATCTGCTGTGCCCGGACCGGTCCGCGGCCGCAAACCTGCCCGACCCGTTCCACCGGGGGTGAACCGGCTCCAGACGTGCAACCGCGTGGCCCGTTCCTGTGGGCGAACGATGCCCACAGGAACAGCTCGCGCCACAAACCGGCCCGCGCCGCAGACCGGCCCGCCCAGTCCCGGTGAGCCCAGTCCCGCTGAGCCGCTACCCGGACCGCTCGGCGGCGGCGAACCCGTGGCGGGCATGAGCGCCGTCGCAGAACGGCTTGTTCGCCGATCTCCCGCAGCGGCACAGCAGCTTCGTGCGGCCGGGGCCGAGGTCGTAGACGTTGTTGTCGTGGTCGACCAGGCGGATCGGGCCCTTCACCTGGTACGGGCCATTGTCCACCGTCTTGATCACAACCTCGGGGACGGGCTGACCGGTCATCAGCTCGCGATCCGGTAACCGGCGCCGGTGATCGCCGCCTGGACCTGCTGGTCGTCGATCGGCGCGTCGCTGGTGACGGTGACCTCACCGGTCGCGATGTCGACGTCGACGTCGGTGATGCCGGCCACGCCGGTGACCGCGGAGGTCACCTTGTTCATGCAGCCGGAGCAGGTCATGCCCTCGACGGTGTAGACAGCAGTGCTCATCCATTGCCTCCTCATCAGCGCTACCACGGAGTGACCGGGAGGCCGAGCCGGACACCGGCCCCCGTCCCGGCCACCTCAACTACCCGCGGGGGGTATGTGGATCACGCTAGCACGGGCGCGACCGAATACACCAGGGGGGTATAGGTGTCACCGGGCAGCGGACAGCGCGGACGGCCGCTCATCGCAGCGACGCGCGACCTCCCGCGCCGCCGGCCCAGCGGCCGGAGGCACCGGCCGGACCGTCGGTGGCGGTCGACCCGCGCACGTCGTCCGCGCGGCGCTGCCGGTCCGCTTCCCCGAGGAGATCGTGGCGCACCGCGAACGACGCCGCTTCCAGCCGGGAGTGGACGCCCAGCTTGGTCATCAGCGCCTGCACGTGGCTGCGCACCGTCGTGACGGACACCCCGAGCCGCCGGGCCATGACGTCCGTGCGGAGCCCGTCGACGAGCAGTTCGAGGCATTGCCGCTCGCGCACGGTCAGATACCGCGCGAGCAGCCTCGCTTCCGGATCGGTTTCGGCGTTCTCGCGCCAATGCCGCCGGATCGGCAGGTCGGTCACGAGCTCACCCCGCATGACCTTGCCGATCGCCGTCACCAGGCTCGCGCAGCCACGCGACTTGTGGACGTAGCCGGCCGCTCCCGCCTCGATGGCCGCGACCATCGACTCGATCGTCGCGTCCGCGGTGAGCACGACGATCCTCGTCCGCGGGCTCGCCGCCTGGACCGCCGCGACACCGTCGTGGTGGTCGTGCTCGCCGAACCGGAGGTCCAGCACGCACACATCCGGTTCGTAGGCACGGACGGACGCGACGAGCTGACCGAACTCGTGGGCCGAGACGACCACGTCGATCCCGCTCTTGCGCAGCATCGGGACCATCGCTTCGACGAGCAGGACGTGGTCGTCGCCCACCGCAGCACTGATCATCGGATATCCCTCCCGCTGGCGGTGCCGGTGTCGTCATACCCGTGCGGGGCCAGAGTCACCCGCACCAGTGTGCCCGCCGGGGCGCGTCTTGCGAAGGACACGTGCACACCGAGCTCCCGGCTCAGCTTCCGCACCGCGGCCAGTCCCAGCGTGGCCCACCCGGGCTCGCCCTCGCCGAAACCCGGTCCGTCGTCGGCGATTTCGATCACGATCGGCTGCACGCCGGTGATCCCGACCGAAACCGTGCCGCCGCGGCCGGCCGCGCGGGCGGCATTGCCGAGCAGGTTGGACAGAATGCGCCACAGGATGCCGCCGTCGAGGTCGGTCTCCGGTTCCGGCCCGTCCAGGAGGGTGACCTGCGCCGGGCCCGTCGCATCCGCCTGCTCGGTCAGCTGCGCCAGCAACGCACGCAGCGGGATGGGCTGGCCACCGCCCGCCGGGCGGAACGCCTGCTCGATGAGCGTGGTCAGCATCCGGGTCTGCGTGTGCACGAGTTCGAGTTTCCGCCGCGCGGATGCCGCGGTGAGGTCGTCGGACAACGCGGACTCCACGAGAAAACTGACGGCGGCCACCGCATGCCCGATGTCGTGGATGAGCGCGCGGAGCTCATCAGCGTGCCGGTCCCCCCGCCGTCTGCCCCTGCTCTGCCGCCGGTCCGGAACCGCAGTCATGGTGCCACCTCAAGAACGGCTGTAGCCCTGAGCCGTTTACCCGTTCTGTGGGAGTCGCAAGACTGGTTGAGCGTGTTACTAGATCCACGCGTGCCAGGATCATGGTTGCGGGAACGGGAAATGCGGATCGGCGTTCAACCGTTGCAGCACCGAGAGCAGCTCAGGATGGTCGGTCAGCCGGCCTCCGCCGTAACTCCAGGCGAAGGTGATTTGCCCGCCCCAGTCCGATTTCTGCCATTGGGCGATCATGTGCTCGAGCTCCGCCGCTGTCGGCCAGCGCCACTTGCCGGCGCCGAAAGCCTGGAGCAGAGCCAGATACCGGTGCACACCCGCCGCCCGCAGCGCCGCGATGTAGGCGGGGATCAGGGACCAGTCACACGCCTGGCCGCTACGACAGGGGTAGGGATCCGTGGCGATCACGTCGACGGCGCCGGCGAACGCGTGGAACTGCGCGGGGTCATCGATGTTGGCCAGGGTGAAGTGGCTCGGATCGGGATCGAGTGTCCGGACGAGGCGGGCGCGGGCACGCACGTCGGCCGCCGCGGACGGGCAGGTGCCCGCCGTGTTCGGTTCGTCGGCGAGGAAGTACGCCCCGGTCCGGGGTGAGCCGGCGAGCCGGAATTCGTCGAACAGGGCGGCGATCTGCGCGTCACTCCACGACCAGGTACAGGTCTGGTTGTTGTATCCGCCCAGCCACACCAGGCCCTGCTGTCCCGGTGGCACCGCGGACACCTCCGCGGGCGTGACGTCGACGAGCCGGAATCCGTACTGCGCCGCGGTGTTTTCGATATCGGTGTCCAGAATTGCCGTCAGGAAAGGCGGTTCCGGCGCGGCCGGTGGTGGTGCCGCCGGCGGTGGTGACGCGGACGGGGTCGTGCACGCGGCGGTGAGGATCAGGGTCGCCACGGCAACCGCGGCCGGCCACCGGCGTGCGTGACCACTCAAGCGGCGGGCCGTGCGGGTGGTGCCGTGAACTCGTTCCATCGCCCTGCCAGCATCGGCTCCGGCGCACCCGGTGCCCTCCTGCGTTTGGGGGTGCCGGTCACCTGCAAACGCATGAGGACAGGCCCACGGGCGGCGCCCACGATGTGCCGATGGAGCGGACGCGTGTGTTCTTCGTGGACGACCACCAGGTGCTGACGGACGCCCTGGCCACCTTGCTGGCCGACGATCCGGAGCTGCACGTGGTCGGCCACGGCACCATCCGCGACCCGCAGCTGACCCAGGTGGTCGCCGTGTTGCAGCCCGACGTGATCACGGTCGACGTGGCCGTCGCGGACATGGAGCCGGGCCGGCTGGTCGAGCGGCTGCTGGCCGCGGCACCCGGCGCCCGCGTCGTCGTGCTGACCGCCGCGCACGATCCCCGGCAGGCCACCGATGTCGCGCGGGCGGGCGCCGCGGCCTGGGTGAGCAAGCAGTGCTCGGCCCGGTACTTCGTCACCGTGCTGAGCGGGGTGTGCCGCGGCGAGGCGTTCTTCCCGGCCGACCTGCTCGGCACCGTGCTGCACCAGCTCCGGGAGGACGTCGGCCGCGCGCGGGCGCACAGCAGGCTGCTGGACGTCCTGACCGCGCGCGAGTGCGACGTCCTCACCGGCATGATCGCCGGCTGGTCGAGCGCGCGCATCGCGACGGAGCTGTTCCTGTCACCGCACACCGTGCGCAGCCACATCCGCGCGATCCTGTCCAAGCTCGACGTGCACAGCCGCCTGGAGGCGGTCCAGAAGGTGCGCGCGGCCGGGCTGGCTCCGCCCGACGGAGCCGCCGTGATCGGCCTGCGCGACCACCGGCCCGCATCTGAGGTAACGCATCTACCCCATCGGTAGGAGTCGCCGACCACGGCCCGCGCTTAGCGTCGACATCTGGTCCGCCCGCGTCCCCTGTGAGGTGGTCGAATGGAGCTCAACGAGGCCCTGCGCCGCACGTTCGCCGGTCACTGGCGCCTGCTGGTGTGCGCCGTCGCCCTGCCGTTGCTGGTCGTCGCCGCGCTGCAGGCGCTGGCGACCCCGGCCTACGTCGCCACCAGCCGGATCCAGGCGTCGAGCACCCCGCCCAGCACGGACACCGAAGCCGATGCGGTGCTCAACCGCGTCGCCGGGATCGCGACGAGTCCCAGCGTGCTCAACGACGCCCTCCGGCAGGCGGGCATCACCAACCGCAACGCCGACCAGCTGGCCGGCCACGAGGTCGCGGTGACACGGCTGGGCAGCTCGGCGGTGTTCAACGTCAGCGTCACCGACCCGAGCCCCCAGGTCGCGACCGGTCTCGCCGGCGCGCTGGCCAACCAGGTGGTCACGTTCCTGAACGGGACAGGAGATCCCCGCGCCGCCGGTCTGATCACCCAGCTGACCAACCAGCAGCGCGACCTGCTGGCGCAGCGCCAGCAAGTCGCGGCGCGGCTCGCGGCGGGCGGCGGCGCCCTGGACACCGCGAACCTGTCCGCGCAGCTGAGCACCCTGGACCAGCAGCTCAACGACATCGGGGCGACACTGCGCCAGCTGCAGTCGACCGAGCTCACGAACGGCGGTTCGGCCGCGGCCATTTCGCTGGCGGGCCCCGCCGTGCGGACGCCGTCCCGGCTCGCGACCGATCTCGGTCTCGCCGGGATCGCCGGTCTCGTCGCGGGGCTGCTGCTCGCCACGGTGCTCGAGCTGGTGCGTCCCCGGGTGTCCGGCGGCCGGGACGTCGCCCGTGAGCTGGGCACGGTGCACCTGGGCCGGCTCACGCGCCCGCGGGACGGGGACGGCGCGCCCACCGTCGACGACGCGACCCTGCTGGGTCTGCGCGAAACGCTGGCGCGCACCGGGACCGACCGGGTGGTCGTGGCCGGCCCGCTGCCCGCGCCGCGGTTGTCCGCGATCGCCGCCGGGCTCTCGGGCCGCCTGTCGACCGATCGCCCCAACGGGGACCAGCCGGCAGCGGCAAACGGCGTGCCCGGGGCACCCGGGGTTGCCCCGCGGCCGGAGGCCCTGGCCGGGCCCGGCCGCACCGCCACGTACCAGCCGGTCCTCGAGCTGCGGCGCAACCACCAGGCGATCGAGGTTCGCGCACTGCCCGAGATCGGCACCGCGCCGGACACCGGGCGCAGCGGTCTGCTGTTCGTCACGCCCGACTTCATGCTCCACCGCGAAGTGCACGGGCTGCACACGCTGACCGCCGCCACCGGCTGGCCGGTGCTCGGCGTCCTGGGCACCCGGGCTCTCCGGCGGCGCGAACGCAGCCGCCGGGGCAGCCGGCAGGGAGCGCGCCCGTGACGGCCCTGTTCACTGAGCCACCCCGGGTCCGCCTGGACTGCGCGGCGACGGTCGACGGTCTGGCCAGCGTGCTCGAACACGCGGCCGCGGCGCTCGCCGACGCCCGCCAGATCCGGCTGGCGCGCCCCGGCGAGCCCGCCGACGTGGTGCACACCGTGGGCGAGGCCGGGCCGGGACGCACCCCGGGCCCGGCACACCGGGTGCACACCGTCGACCGGGTGCTGCTCGACCGCCGGGGCCTGGCCGCCCCGACCGGATGGGTGCACCGGCAGCGGCGGTTCACCCGCGGCGCCGAGACCTGGCTGGTGCACGGCCGGACGGCCGCCCGGGTTCTGGTCGCGTCCGGGGTCGTCGATGGTGCCCGCCTGCACGAGCTGCCGGTCGTCGCGCCACCACCGGGGCGGACCACCGGCGACCGGGACCGGTCGAGTGTGCGCGCCCGGCTCGGGATCGCACCGGGTGTCGTGCTGGTGGTGGGGTGCGAACCCGGCCCCGGCCTGAGCGTGCCCGGGTGGGCCGACACGATCCGCGCGCTGCACCGAACCGACGTCCGGGTGATCCGCCACGGAACCGGCAGCGCCCTCCCGTTCGACGAACTCCTCGTCGCCGCCGACCTGTTCGTCGCCGCCGGTCTCGGGCTGACCGCGTGCAACCCGGGCGCCGCCGCCGTCGCCGCCGGGATCCCGCTCGTCGCGGCGACCAGCGACAGTGCGGCCGAGCTGGTGCGGTTCGGGCGCACCGGTCTGGTCGTGCCACCGCATGCGGCGGCGATCGCGGGCGCCGTCCAAGCCGTCCTGGACGGCGCGCTGCCCCGCCGGGACCGCCGCCCGCCGGCATCGGCTGCCGACGCCCAGCTGCCCGCGCTCGCCCACGGGCTGCTCGGCGCCTACCACCGGGCGCTCGGCACGCCACGGGCACCGGTCGCGTGGAGCGGGTCGTGACCGCCGGGGTGGGCACGCGCACCGTGCCGTACGCGCGGTGCCACATCGTGCCGGAAGCGCACGAGGCCGTCGCGCGGGTGCTGGCGAGCGGGTGGCTGACCACGGGACCGCAGACCCTGGCGTTCGAGGACGAGTTCGCCGGCTGGCTGGGCGCGCCCGAAGCCGTCGCGGTCAGCTCCTGCACCGCAGCGATAGAACTGGCGTTGCGGGCACTGCGGCTGCCGCCGGGAGCGCCGGTGCTCACCCCGGCCCTCACCTTCTGCGGTGCGGTGCACGCCATCGTCCACAGTGGACTTCGCCCGGTGCTCCTGGACGCGGACGAGCAGACGCTGACGGTGGATGCCGCCACGGTCGCCGCGGTGGCCGACCGGGTCCGGCCCGCGGCCATGGTCGTCCAGCACATGGCCGGCTACCCGGTGCCGGTCCCGGCTCTGGCCGAGGCGGCCGGCCTGCCCGCCGGCCGGGTCGTCGAGGACGCGGCACACGGGCTGGGCGCCGCGGCGGGCGGCCGGCTGGTCGGGGCGGCGTCCACCGCGGCCTGCTTCAGCTTCTACGCCACCAAGAACCTCCCGATCGGGGAGGGCGGCGCGATCACCACGACCGACCCGGACCTGGCCGGAACGCTGCGCGAAACACGCCAGCACGGGATGAGCCGCGACGCCTGGCGGCGCTACGGGCCCGGCGCGCAGTGGCGCTACGACGTCCGGACCGACGGGCTGAAGGCCAACTTCACCGACCTGCAGGCCGCGATCGGACGTGCCCAGCTGCCGCACCTCGCGAGCTGGCAGCGGCGGCGCGCGGAGCTGGCCGCCCGGTACGACCAGGAGTTGTCGGCCGTACCCGGGATCACCCCGCCGCCCCGCCCGTCCGAAGGCCGCCACGCCTGGCACCTCTACCCGATCCGGATCACCGCGCCGTACCCGCTGCACCGGGACGCGCTGGCGGAGGCGTTGCGCGGACGGGGCGTCGGCACGTCGGTGCATTTCATCCCGGTGCACCACCTCACGTACTTCCGCACGCTGCTGGGGGCGGAGGCCTGCGGGCGCCTGCCGGTGGCCGACCGGGTGTTCCCGCAGCTCCTGTCGCTCCCGCTGCATCCCGGCATCAGCGAGGACGACGTCGACTACGTCTGCGACCAGATCACGAGCCTCGCCCGCACCGGAGGTGACCCATGCCCCTGACCCACTGGCGTTCCCGCCATCGCACCAGCCCCGGGATGGCGGCACGCACGCTGATCGTGGGGGCCGGCGACGCCGGCCGCACGCTGGCCCACGACCTGCAGCAGACCCCGTCCTACGGCCTGATACCGATCGGTTTCCTCGACGACGACGTCCGCAAGCGGCACGTGGCGCGGCTGCCGGTGCTCGGCCGCCTGGCGCAGCTGACCGACCTGGTGCGCGCGGAGGCCGTCGACGTCGTCATCGTCGCGATCCCGTCGCTGCCGCCGGTGGAGCTGGCCGCCCTGCTGCGCGAGGCGAGCCTGTCCGGGGCGCGGGTCCGCTACCTGCCGACGTTCCACGCCGCGGTGCAGCGCGGCAGCCGGGCCGCCGATCTCTACGAGGTCTCCCCCGCCACCCTGCTCGGACGCGACGAGATCAACGTGGTCCGGACGGTCACGCCGACGCTGATCCGCGGCCGGCGGGTGCTGGTGACCGGGGCGGGCGGCTCGATCGGCAGCGAGCTGTGCCGGCAGGTGCGGGCCTACCGGCCCGAGGCGCTGTTCATGCTGGACCACGACGAGTCCAACCTGCACCGGCTCCAGCTCGAGATCACCGGCGAGGCCCTGCTCGACGCCGACGAGCTGATCGTCGCCGACATCCGGGACCGCGCCCGGGTGGACCAGCTCTTCGCGACCCTGCGCCCGGAGATCGTCTTCCACGCCGCCGCGCACAAGCACCTGCCGCTGCTGGAGCGGCATCCCTGCGAGGGTGTGAAGACCAACGTGCAGGGCACGCAGCACCTGATCGACGCGGCGGCCGCCCACGGCGCCCACCGGTTCGTCCTCATCTCCACCGACAAGGCCGCGGCGCCCACGTCGGTGCTCGGCGCGACGAAACGCCTCGCCGAGCTGGTCGTGCGCGGGCACGCGGGGAACAGCACCGTGGCGGGGTCCGTGCGGTTCGGCAACGTGCTCGGCAGCCGGGGATCGTTCCTCGACGTGCTGGCCCACCAGATCGCGGCGCACGAACCGGTGACCATCACCGACCCCGACGCGGACCGGTTCTTCATGACCGTCGAAGAGGCGGTCGGGCTGGTCCTGGAGGCGGCCGGGATGGCCGAGACGGGCGAGACCTTCGTGCTCGACATGGGCGATCCGGTGCGGCTGCGGTCCCTGGTGGAAACCTACGCCGCCCAGGTCGGCGAGCACGACGTGGAGATCCGGTTCACCGGGCTGCGGCCCGGGGAGAAGCTGAGCGAGGTCCTGTTCAGCGCCTCGGAACAGCGCATCCCGACCGGGCATCCGCGGGTCTTCGCCACCCGCGGCGAGCCGGCGCCGCCGGACCTGGACGCCGGTCTGGGCGAGCTCTACGAGGCCGCCGAGCGCAACGACAACGACGCGGTCGGAGACTGGCTCGCCAAGCTCGTCCCCGGCTACCGGCCGGCCGCGCGGGGCCGGCCGCCGTCCGCCCGGGCCCTGTTCGGCACGTTGTACCCGGACGACTTCTGATGCGGGCCATGGTGATCCAGGCCGGGGAACGCCTGCTCGCCGACTGCCCACGGGGCTGGGTGGCCGACCTGCTCACCGAGGCGTGCCCCGGGGCGTGGCAACCGGCGGACGGGCAGCCAGCCGACATCGAGCTGTCCGTGGTCACCGGTCGCAAACCCTTCCGCGTGACCGGCGCCGTGCCGTTGACCAGGGGCGCCTACCGCGGGGCCGGCGCGGTGGTGCTGACCAACGCCTGCGGGAGCGGCTTCGATCTGCGGGTGACGGCCGGTGCGGACCGGCTTCGGGTGGAAGCCCGGTGGCGGCCGCCGCACCGGGAACGGCTGGCGGCGCGGGTGCTGCGCTCCCGGTTCCACCTGCTCGCGCGCGCCGCACTGGTGCAGTACCCGGCGCTGTGGTGGGCGGGCCGCCGCGGCCGGGTCCCGGTGCACGCCGCCGCGGTCACCGCGGCCGGCACGGTCCCGCTGCTGGCCGGGCCGGGCGGGATGGGCCGGTCGACACTCCTGCTCGACGCGGTGGCGGGCGGCGAGCGCGCCTGCTCGGACAACCTGTGCGTCAGCGACGGCAACCAGGTCTACGGGGTGGTCGAACCCGTCCGGGTCGAGGGCGGTGGGGGCCGCCGCATGGCCTACGGCCGCCGGGAACGCGGCCTGCCGGGCCGGATCGGCGTGCTGCGCCCCGACCGGCTGGTCGTGCTCAGCCGCACCGGAACCGGGCAGCCCGCGGTGCGGCCGCTGTCCGCGACGGCGGCGGCCGAAGCACTGACCGCGGGCACCTACATGGCCGGTGAGCTGCGGCGGTACTGGGCGTTCGCCGCCACGCTGGCGCTGGGTACCGGGCTGGGGCCCGCGCACCCGCCGGTCCGCGAGGTCGCCGTCGCCATGGCCGACCGGCTGCCCGCGTGCGAGATCGTGCTCGGTGCACGGCCGGGGGCGGGACTCGCCGAGTTGCTGGCACCCTCGGCCGGCCGGCCGAGGGCGGTGACGTCATGAGCGGGCCGCGGGTGGCCACGGTGATCACCCGGTTGCAGGCCGGCGCGGGCATCGTGGCGCTGCGCGGAGCCGAAGCGCTGGCCGCCCGCGGCTACCAGGTGACGATCATCGCCGGCAGCGGCGACCGGCTGCTCGACCAGGCGGGTGTCGAAGTGGTGCGGGAGCCGGCGTTGCGCGCCCCGATCGCGCCCCGGGACGACCTGGTGGCCCTGCACCGGCTGACCGGCCTGTTCACCCGGCGCCCGTTCGACGTCGTCCACACGCACAGCGCGAAGGCCGGTGCGATCGGCCGCATCGCCGCGCACCGCGCCGGGGTGCCCCGGATCGTGCACACCTACCACGGCTTCCCGTTCCACGAGTTCCAGCCGCTGCTGCGGCGGCAGGCCTACGTCCGGATCGAGCGCCGGCTCGGGCGCATCACCGACATCGCGTTGTGCGTCGGCACCGGGGTGTCGGTCGAGGCGATCCGGCGTGGCCTGCTCCCCCCGGAACGGATCCGCACGATCGCGGTGCCCGTGGGCGCCGAGGTGCTCCCGCCCTCGCCCCAGGCACGGCCGCGGGCCCGGCGCGCGCTGCGGCTGCCCGACTCGGCGCTGGTCGTGGGGGCTGTCGGGCGGCTGTCCTACCAGAAGGCCCCGGAACACTTCATTGCCGCGATGACGGCGCTGCACCGGCCGGACGTGGTCGGCGTGTGGGTCGGCGACGGTGAGCTGGCGGCGCGTGTCCAGGCGCTCGCGCGCGCGGCCCACCCGGACACGCGCATCGTGCTGGCCGGGGAACGGGCCGACGTGCCGGCACTGCTTCCCGCGTTCGACGTGTTCGCCCTGCCCAGCCGGTACGAGGGCCTGCCCGTGGCGATCGTCGAGGCGATGGCCGCGGGTGTGCCGGTGGTTGCGACCGCAGTCAACGCCGTGCCCGATGTGGTGCGGCCCGGCGAGACCGGGCTGCTCGTCCCGCCGCAGCGCCCCGACCTGCTCGCCACCGCCATCGCGTACCTGCTGGACCGGCCGGGCGAAGCGGCGCGCCTGGCGCACGCCGCACGGGCCCAGGTCGGTGCCCGGTACGGCGCCGGTGCACTGGCCGACGCGCTGGAAGCCGCCTACCAGCTCACACCCACCACTGCCGATCACGAGGAGTCCCCGTGCGCGTAGACGTGTTCACCCACCCCACCGGCGACCCCGTGGCGGACCTGACGGTGTTCGACAACGCCGACGCGCCGGCCGATCCGGTGCTGCTGGACCGCGTGCGCGCGGGCACGGCGGCTGCGGACCTCGCCGCGCCGCCGGTGGTGCTGCCGGACTTCTGCCACAAGGAAAAGTCCGAGATGCCTTCCAGCATCGCCGTCGCGACGCGCGACGCCATCCGCCCGACGCTGACCGACGCGGCGCTCAACTGCGGCATGGCTCTGGCCACTTTGGACATCGAACCACCGTCCGTGCCCGCGATCGACGACTTCTACCGGCGGGTCCGCGAGCGGTATCCGAACCCGCCCGGCTGGCGGTTCGAACTCACCCGGGACGAGGTGCTGCGTGCCGCGGTCGAGGGGGCCGGCTTCGCCGCGCAACGGTACGACCTGGACGGCCACGACATCGACCGGGTCGAGGAGTTCGGCCACCTGCCGGTGGCGGAATACGGCGGCGCCGCCCGCGCGCGCCGCGAGCTGCCGTGGATCTGCGTCCAGCTGGCGCGGCTGCGCTTCGGCTCCATCGGCCCGAGCACGCACTTCCTGGAACTGCAGCAGGTCGAGGAGGTGTTCGAGCCGGAGATCGCGGAGCACCTCGGGGTGCACGTGGGTCAGGTGACGATGCAGTTCCACAACGGCGGCGGGGTGCTCACCGGCCAGATCGGGGAGATGTACGCCCGCCGCAAGTCCGCGTCCCGCCTGCTGCGCACCGAGATGGCGCTGCAGAAGCCACTGACCCACCTGGCCGGCGCGGGCAGCCTGGCCCGGGCGCGGCAGCGCTACGCCACGTACTTCTCGGTGGGCTGCCCGTCCATTCCCATCGAGGGCGACGAGGGCCGGCGGGTGATGCTGGCGCAACGCCTGTCGATGAACTACGGGTTCGCCTACCGCCTGGCGACCTACGCCACGCTCCGCCGCTTCGCCCGGGAGGCGTTCGGCGCGTCCCTGCGGCTGGTGGTCGACTCGCCGCACAATTCGGTCTACGAGGAGACGGTCGACGGCCGGCCCGCGTTCGTGCACCGCCACAACGCGGCGCGGGCGTGGCCGTCCGAGCTGATGGCCGGGCATCCCGCCTTCGCGGAGACCGGGCAGCCGTTGCTCGTGCCCGGCACCAACCGCACCTCGTCCTTCCTGTGCGTGCCCGCGCCGCAGGCGCACCGCAGCCTCTACACCGCCTGCCACGGCACCGGCAGCATCATCAGCTCGTTCGTCCGCGATGGACGGTCCGGCCCCGACCCGCGGGGACGCCACACCTTGCGCTACGGCTACACCGACGCCGCGCCGCGGGAGGTCCCGCAGCTGGACGACCACGGGGTGGACGCGGCGGTCGGCATCCTCATCGGCAACGGCCTGGTCCGCCCGGTGGCCCGGCTCCGGCCCTTCGCGGTGCTGACATGACCAGCTCACCCGCGGTGCGCGCGGCACCGGCGCACTGGCAGGCGGTGCTGCCGCCGGGCCGGCGGTTCGTGGCGCTGCCGTCGCGCCGGCAGCCCGTGGTGGTCGCCGAGGAGGACCCGTCGGTGCTGCGGTACGTGCGGACCTCCCTGCTCGCCGCGCCTCCGGGCAGTTCGCTGCCCGGCTGGGTGTTCGGCGCGGCCCGCCAGGCCCTGCGCCTGCCGGTGTCGTGGCGGCTGGCACCACACCTGCGGGCCCCGTCCGGTGCCGCCGGACGGTTCGACCGGCTCGCCGCCGGGCACCGGCTGCTGGTCCTGCGGCACAGCCACGACCCGGACGCGCGGATCCTGCTGCTGCTGTTCGCGCCGGGCTGCCGGTGGCCGCGCCACGCGGCGAAGGTGTCGTCCGACCCCGCGGGCGCCGCGCGGGTCCTGCGCGAGGCGGACCGGCTGCGCGCCATCGGTGCGCTGTCCCTCGGCCCGGTGCGGGCGACGGTGCCCGAGGTCGTCGCGGTCCTGTCCGACCACGGCTCGCCCGCCCTTGTGACCACCGCGGTGCCCGGTACGCCGATGCTGGTCGGCTACCACCGCCGCGGGCACACCAGCCGGCCCGCGACCGTCCGCGCGGACTTCGCGGCGGCCGGGGCGTGGCTGGCCGCGTTCCAGTCCGGCACCGCGGACGGGGTGGCGCCACTGGACCTCGCCCCCGGTGTACCGGAGAGGCTGCGGCACCGGCTCGGCGCGCGTCCCGACGGCGGGAAGCGCGTGCAGGACCAGCTGGCCGCACTGCGCGCGCGGCTGCGGCGGCACCAGGGCCCGCGGACCGCGGTGCACGGCGACTTCTGGCCCGGCAACGTCCTCCTCGACCGGGGCACCGTGACCGGCGTGGTGGACTGGGAGTGGGCCGAGCCCGCGGGCAGCCCGGTGCGCGATGTGGCTCGCTTCGTCCTGACCTACTCGCAGTACCTCGCCAAGCACACCCCGCCCGGCCGCCAGGTGCACGGGCATCCCGGGCTGCTCGCCGGCCGTCCGGAGGCGGCGCTGGTCTACGCCCTCGACGGCGAGGGCTGGTATCCGCGGCTGGTACGGGATTTCCTGCACACCGGGCTCCGCCGGCTCGGGATGGCGCCGGCCTGCGCCCGGGACGCCGTCCTCGCCGAGCTCGCCGCGGTGGCAGCCGAAGCAACCGACCGCGCGTTCGGGGAGGAGCAGGTGCGCGTGTTCGAACGGCTCGGCGGGCAGGTGCCGTCATGACGGTGCGGACCAGGCCGCTGCCCGCGCTCGCCGAGCTCCCCCGGCCGGCGCGGGGGACGGCCGAGCGCGCCGCCGTGCTGGCCGCCGCCGGGGCGATGGTGTTCCAGCCGATCCTGCGGCCGGCCGGCCCGGGTAACAGCTCCCCGGTGGACCTGTTCACCGCGGCCACGGTCGTGTTCGTCGGCCTGTGGGCGGCGACCAGCGGGCGCAAGCTCGGCGCGCCGTACCTGCTGTCCTTCGGTCTGCTGATCGTGGCCGGCGGGATCGCCGGGGTGGCCGGCCCGCTGCCGCGCACGTCCCTGCTGGAGGTCTTCCAGGACCTCGTGCTGCTCGCCTGGGCGGTGGCGCTGTACAACATCGCGCGCCGCCCCGGTGTGCTCGGCGTGCTGACCGCCACGTTCGCGTACTCCTCGATCGTCTGGGCGACGGTGCTGGTGGTCGCGTCCCTCGCGCACATCACGCCGCTGGAGGGCATTTCCGCGACCGAGGGGAACCGGCTGCTGTTCACCCTGGGCGATCCGAACTACGCGTCGGCGTACTGGGTGGTGTCGCTGCTGGTGGTGTTCGCGGCGAAACGCCCGCGGCACTGGGCGGTCCGCTGGTTCGGCTACGCGATGCTGGTCTGGGCGATCGTGCTGAGCGAGTCCAACGGGGGCGTGCTCGAGCTGTGCATCGGCCTCGGCTTCCTCGCCCTGGTCGCCTGTTACCGGCGGCGCGGACTCGTGGGCGCGCTGGCCCTGGCGGTGTCGCTGGCCGCCCTCGTCGGCCTGGGCCTGCGGCTCGTCCCGTTCTCGCAGGTGCAGACCTGGGCACTCCAATCGGGACAGTCCTACCTGGTCAACTCGCTCGGGCGCAGCAACGGCAGCAGTTCGCAGCGAGCCCTGCTGATCCAGGAGTCGATGGGGCTGTACCACTCCGACGGGGTGCTCGGCAGCGGGCCGCGCACCACGAAACAGCTGCTGATCGACCGGAGTTACCCCTACGCGAAGGAGGCGCACGACGACTACCTCGCCGCGCTGACCGAGCGGGGCGTGGCCGGGGCGGCCGGGATGGTGCTGCTCGTGCTCGTGGCGGCCTGGCGAGCGAGCCGCGCGCTGCGCGCCCCGCCGGGTGCGGGGTTCGCGGCGGAGGTGGCCCGGCCGGCCGGGCTCGTCGCCGCCCTACTGGCCATGGCCGTGGCCGGGACCTACTACCAGGTCCTTCATTTCCGCTTCGTGTGGATCCTGCTGGTGTTCGTGGCGGTGCTCGCCTCCCGGCCCGACGCCGATCAGCCCGCGCCGGGGCGGGGATCCCGATGAGGATCGACGTGCCGGGCGTGGCGCGGCGCTGGTGGGGCACGGGCGCGGGCGGTCCCTTCGGCCGCCGCGGCGCACTGCTCAACCTCACCGCGCAGGGCACCGCGTTGCTGATCGTCGCCGTGGCCAGCGTGCTGGTGGCGCGGATCGGCGGGCCGACCGTGCTGGGCGAGTACACGCTGCTGCGGGTCCTGCCCTGGCTGTTCGCGGTCGTGTTCAGCTGCGGGTTGCCCGTCGCTTCGACGTTCTTCATGGCCGGCGGGTACCGCGACGATGCGCGGCTGAGGCCCACGCTCACCGTCCTCGCGGTCCTCGGCGCGAGCATCGCGACGGGGCTGTGGCTGGTGGCGGCACCGCTGTTGCACCGGGAGCTGTTCACCGCCGCGCCGCTGCGACTGGTCGCGCTGATGGCCGCCACGGTGGTCACGCAGCTACTCACCGTCTGGGGCAAGGCCTGCTGCCAGGGCGCCGCCGACATGCGCGGGGCCAACCTGGTGATCGTGTGCGAGGAGCTGCTGTTCCTGCCGGCCTACGGCATCGCCGGCCTGGCCGGGCTGCGTGGTCTCGACGCCGTGGTGGCCGGCATGATCGCAGGCGGTGCGGCGGCCGCGGGGACGGCGCTGGGACGGCTGGCCGCCACCGGCTTCTTCCGCCACTGGAAACGGCCGCACCTGCCGCTCGGCTTCGCCATAATGCGCTACGGCGCCCGCGGTCAGCTGGGCAACCTGCTGATGCTGGTCAACCTCCGGCTGGACTTCGTGATCCTCGGCGTGCTCGCCGGTCCGGCGGTGGTCGGGGTGTACGCGGTCGCCTCGAAGTTCGCCGAGCTCATGCGCCTGCCCGCGACCGCGCTGAACTACGTGCTCTACCCGCGGTTCGCCAGGCAGAAACCGGCCGCGGCGGACGCGGACGTGCAGCGGCTGCTGCCCCGGGCGGTGGCCGGCACCGCGGCCATGACGCCGCTGCTGGCGGTCGCGTCGGTGATCACACTGCCCGTGCTGTACGGGCCGGCGTTCCGTTCGGCGGTGCTGCCGGCGTGCATCCTGCTGGCCGGGCTCGCCGTCGAGGGAGCCGCCGCCGTGTCGTCGGCCTACCTGTGCGGCCGGGGCCGGCCGGGCGCGAACTCGTGGGGCATGGGCGCCGGCGCGCTGGTCACCGTGGCGCTCGACGTCGTGCTCATCCCGCGCGCGGGCGCGGTGGGCGCGGCCATCGCGTCCACTGTGGCCTATCTCGTGACCACCGGGCTGCTCACCACGATCGCGCAGGGTCTCGCCCGGCGCTCGGTCGCCGCGGTGGTGGCGGACGGTGGTGAACCGGCATGACCAGCCCGGCGTCGCTCGCCTCCGCCGTGGTCGCGGTGCTGGTACTCGTGGTCGGGCTCGCCGCCGCGGACAGCCCGTCCGTTGCCGGCAGCTCCACGCCGTGCGCCTCTTCGGTGGCGCCGCAGGCGTTCCGCGTCACCCTGTGCCTGACCGCGCCGGCCGAGGGCGCGACGCTGCCGGGCCCGGCCACGGTGCACGCGACGGTGGCCGTGTCCGGCACCGCCCCGGACGTCGAGGGCGTTACCTACAGCCTCGACGGGGCCTACGTGTTGTCCGACGAGCAATCGCCGTACTCGTTCACCCTGCACACGTACCTGTACGCCCCCGGACGGCACGTCCTGTCCGCCAGCGTGTCCTTCAGCGGCGGCTACGCGACACCCCCGCTGTCGCTGCCGGTGATCTTCGCGCCGGCGCCGGCACCCCCGCCACCGCCGCCGTTCACGCCGTCGACCGGGACGCCACCCGCTCCCGGGGCGCCGCTGGTGGTGGCCGCGGGCGGCGACGGCGCGTCCGGGCTGACCAGGGAGCAGCAGGTGGCCGGCCTGATCGCCTCGTGGCACCCCAACCTGTTCCTCTACCTCGGCGACGTCTACGAACAGGCGTCCAGTGAGGAAATGCTGAACTTCTACGGCGAGCAGGGCTCGTTCTTCTCCCGCTTCCGCGCGATCACGAACCCGACCGTCGGCAACCACGAGTACACCTTGAGCCCCACCGCGCAGCCCTATGTCGACTACTGGGGCGGGATCCCGCACTACTACAGCTACGACATCGGCGCCTGGCACTTCGTCAGCCTCGACGACACCGCCCAGTACGGCCAGGGCGCGGTGACCTCACCGCAGTACCGCTGGCTCGCCGCCGACCTGACGCGGAACACCAAGCCCTGCACCCTGGTCTACTTCCACCGGCCGTTCTTCACCCTCGACGCCGACGCCCCGGCCACCGAGTACACCGCGTACTGGCAGCTGTTCGCGGCCCACCACGTGACGCTCACGCTCAGCGGGCACGCACACAACTACCAGCGCTGGCAACCGCTCGACGGGGACGGCGCCGTCAGCGCCACCGGCGTGACGTCGATCGTGGCCGGTACCGCCGGGCAGTGGCTGAGCCCGTTCACGCGCACCGATCCCCGCGTGGCAGCGGGGTTCGACAACACCGGCACGAGCTCGGGGGCGTTGCAGCTGCGGTTGTCGAACGGCGGTGCCGCCTTCCTGTTCCAGAACGTGTCGGGCCAGGTCCTCGACCACGGCGAGGTCGCCTGCCGGGGCGGGACATGAACCACGGAGGTGCCGCGATGTCCGGTCCGCAACGGAGTTCCGGTCGTGTCGTGTTCGTCGGCGCGGTCCACGAAGCACTCCCGGCACTGTCCACATTGCTCGCACACCCCGCGGCGCGGGTCGTCGCGGTGCTGACGCCACCGGCAGAGCAGGCGAGGCAGCTCTCCGGTGCCGTCGACCTCGCCGCGGTGGGCGGGCTCGGTGGTGTGCGCCTGCTCCGCGCCGACGACATCAACGCGCCCGCCGTCGTGGGCACGGTGCGCCGCCTGGCGCCGGATCTGCTCGTGGTGGTGGGCTGGACCCGGTTGCTCGGCCCCGAACTGCTGTCGGTGCCCGCCCGCGGCTGTGTCGGGTTCCACGCGTCCCTGCTCCCGCGCCACCGGGGGCGGGCGCCGGTCAACTGGGCCATTCTGCGCGGCGAGACGCTCACCGGGAACACCATGCTGTTCCTCGATCCCGGCGCCGACACCGGCGACATCATCGACCAGCGCCCGGTGCGCATCCGGGCCGACGACACGTGCGCCACCGTGTACGAACGGGTCGCCGCCGCGGGCGCGCAGATGCTCGCCGAACACCTTCCCGCGCTGCTGGCGGGCACCGCGCCGCGCCGGCCGCAGAGCCCGTCGGAGGGAGACCTGCTCCCCCGCCGCACCCCGGCGATGGGAATCCTCGACTGGAACCGGCCCGCGCGCGCCGTCCACGACTGGGTCCGCGCCCTCACCCGGCCCTACCCCGGCGCGTTCAGCGCGCTCCACGGGAACCGCACGATGATCTGGCGGACCCGTCCACCGGGCGAGTCCGAACCGGACGGTCCCGCGGGCACGATCCTCGCGGTGGACCAGGCCGGGGTCCGGGTGGCGACCAGCCCGGGCAGTGTCGTGGTCACCAGCATGTCCGACCCGGACCAGCCGCCCCGGCATGCCGCCGACTGGTGCGCCGAACACGGGATCCGCCCCGGCGCCCGGTTCGCGGCCGTGCCACCGGCGCTGGCGCGCTGGGCCCGCGGCGAAGGGCCGCGACCGGAGGTGCTGGCGCGATGAACACGGTGCTCGTGGTGGCCGCCCATCCCGACGACGAGGTCCTCGGCGCCGGGGGCACCCTCGCCCGTCACGTCCATTGTGGAGACCGGGTGCACGCGCTGCTGGTCGCCGACGGCGCGACCAGCCGGTACACCGCCGGGATGGCGGAAAGGCTCGCCAAGTGCACGCGCCGGGCGGCGCAGGTGCTCGGGTTCGCCTCGGTGCACCAGTTGTCGCTGCCGGACCAGCGGCTGGACACCCTGCCGCTGCTCGACGTCACCCGCGAGGTGGAGAAGGTGGTCGACCGGGTGCGGCCGGAGGTCGTCTACACCCATTTCCCCGGAGACGTGAACGCCGATCACGGGGTGGTGGCCAGGGCGGCCTGGACGGCCTGCCGGCCGTACGTGCTGCCCGGGTTGCGCCTGTTCGCCGCGTTCGAGACCCCCTCGTCCACGGAATGGGCCTGGCCGCTCGCGGGCAGCACGTTCAGCCCCGCGCGCTTCGTCGACGTGTCCGCCACCCTGGACGGCAAGCTCGACGCGATGTCCTGCTACGACAGCGAACTGCGCGACTACCCGCACCCGAGATCGCTGCGCGCGCTGCGGGAACGCGCCGCCTACTGGGGCAGCCGGGTGGGGCGGCCCGCGGCGGAAGCGTTCCAGGTGCTGCGGGAGGTGACGTGACCGGCGAGATCACGACCGGCACCATCGTGCCCGACACCCGCCTGCGCCGGGCCGCCGACCTCGCCGTGGCCGTGACAGCCTTGGTCGTGCTGCTGCCGCTGCTCGTGGTCATCGCGCTCGCGATCAAGCTGACCAGCCGCGGTCCCGCGGTGTACCGGCAACGCCGCGTCGGCCGGGACGGGCGCCCGTTCCTGATCTGGAAGTTCCGCACCATGGTGGCGAACGCCGAGCGCATCGGGCCGGCCGTGAGCGGCAGCGCGGACCCGCGGATCACCCGGGTCGGGCGGTGGCTGCGCGCGACCCGGCTGGACGAGCTCCCGCAGCTGGTGAACCTGCTGCGCGGGGACATGACCCTGATCGGGCCGCGGCCCGAGGTGGAGCGGTTCCTCCGCTACTACACCCCGGCCGAGCGCCGCCTCCTGACGGTCCGGCCGGGCATCATCGGTCCCGGCGCGCTGCTGTTCGCCGCCGCGCAGAGCCAGGAACTGACGCACGCGGCCGATCCGGAGGCGCACTACGTCGCCCACCACCTGCACCCGAAGCTGGCACTCGACCTGGCCTACCTCGCCCGGCGCGGGCCCCGGGCGGATCTGGCCCTGCTGGCGCGGACCGTCCGGATCGTGCTCAGCCGGTGACAGGCCCGCACGACGCACCACCCGCCGTGTTCGCCGCTCCCGGCACCGTGTCTACCGCTCCCGGCACCGTGTCTGCCACTCCCGGCACCGTGTTCACCCCTCCCGGCACCGTGTTCACCCCTCCCGGCACCGTGTTCACCCCTCCCGGCACCGTGTTCACCCCTCCCGGCACCGTGTTCACCGCTCGCAGCGCCGTGTTTGCCGCTCGCGGCGGGTTGCGTTCGGCGGTCAGGGGGTGGAGTGCACGGCCTGGGCCGCTTCTCCGCGCCGGCGCAGCGGCCCCGGCGGCCGGCCGGCCGGTGAGGTCGCCGGGGTGCTTCACCGGCCCGGCGTCCCCGCGCCGTTGGTGGTCACGGGCGACGTGCGCCCGCACAGCGGCGCCGCCTCGAACGAGTACTGACAGCAACATCCCGCCGCCGCCCGTGCGGGCGGTGCGGCCCGTGCGGGCGACGGCGACCGGGAAACCATCGGGTGAACATCCGGCACCTGAATTTGATTTATTCAAGACAACTGCTCTAAGGTCGGTGGCGTGAGGTCGGACATCGAGGCGCAGCTGCGGTCCGTCTCGTTGCGCGTGACCCGGCCCCGGGTGGCCGTGCTCACCGCGCTGCGCGACCATCCGCACGTCGACACCGAAACGGTGATCGCGCTGGTGCGGGCCGACCACCCGGCGGTCTCCCACCAGGCGGTCTACGACGTGCTGCGGGCGCTCACGGACGCGGGCCTGGTGCGCCGCATCCAGCCCGCCGGCGCGAACGCCCGCTACGAGACCCGCGTGGGGGACAACCACCACCACGTCGTGTGCCGCTCGTGCGGCGCGATCGCCGACGTCGACTGCACCGTCGGCCACGCCCCGTGTCTCACCGCCTCCGACGACCACGGTTACGTGATCGACGAGGCGGAGGTCGTCTTTTGGGGCACCTGCCCCGACTGCTCGGCCGAACCCCACCCCGATGAACCGCCAGCTCGGAAGGCAGGTAAATGAGCGACACCCAGGACAACGTCCCCTCCAGCGCCCAGGGGGTGGACCAGAAGGCGGCGGCCGGCTGCCCGGTCGCGCACGACTCGGTGACCTCGCACGGCAGCGAGAGCGAGAACCCGGCGATCGACTCCCCGACGCCGAAGACGGGCGGCCGTCCGCGCACCAACCGCGACTGGTGGCCCAACCAGCTCGACCTGTCGGTGTTGCACGCGCACTCGTCCAAGAGCAACCCGCTCGGCGAGAAGTTCAGCTACGCCAAGGAGTTCGCCAAGCTCGACGTCGAGGCGCTCAAGCGGGACGTCGTCGAGGTGCTCACCACCTCGCAGGACTGGTGGCCGGCCGACTTCGGCCACTACGGCGGCCTGATGATCCGGATGAGCTGGCACTCCGCCGGTACCTACCGCATCTCCGACGGCCGCGGCGGCGCCGGCGACGGTGCCCAGCGGTTCGCGCCGCTGAACAGCTGGCCGGACAACGCCAACCTGGACAAGGCGCGCCGGCTGCTGTGGCCGGTCAAGCAGAAGTACGGCCAGAAGATCTCCTGGGCCGACCTGCTGGTGTTCGCCGGCAACGTGGCACTGGAGTCGATGGGCTTCAAGACCTTCGGCTTCGGCTTCGGCCGCGAGGACGTGTGGGAGCCGGAGGAGGTCTTCTGGGGCCCCGAGGACGACTGGCTGGGCGACGAGCGCTACGTCAGCGACGCGGAGATGGTGCCCGAGCTCGGCGCGACCGAGATGGGCCTGATCTACGTCAACCCGGAGGGGCCCCGCGGCAGCGCGGACTTCCTCGCCGCGGCGCACTTCATCCGCGAGACCTTCGGGCGCATGGCGATGAACGACGAGGAGACCGTCGCGCTGATCGCCGGCGGGCACACCTTCGGCAAGACCCACGGCGCCGCCGTCGCCGACGACCACGTCGGCCCGGAGCCGGAGGCCGCGCCGCTGGAGGCCCAGGGCCTGGGCTGGCTGAGCACGCACGGCAGCGGCGCGGGCCCGGACACGATCACCAGCGGTCTCGAGGTGACCTGGACCGACCGGCCCACCGAGTGGAGCAACCGCTTCTTCGAGATCCTGTTCGGCTACGAGTGGGAGCTCACCACCAGCCCGGGTGGCGCCAAGCAGTACGTCGCCAAGGACGCGCCGGAGATCATCCCGGACCCGTTCGACCCGAACAAGAAGCACAAGCCGACCATGCTCACCACCGACCTGGCGCTGCGCTTCGACCCGGTGTACGGCAAGATCTCCCGCCGGTTCCTGGAGAACCCGGACGAGTTCGCGCTGGCGTTCGCCAAGGCGTGGTACAAGCTGCTGCACCGCGACATGGGTCCGGTCAGCCGCTTCCTCGGGCCGTGGGTGCCGGAGCCGCAGCTGTGGCAGGACCCGGTGCCCGCCGTGGACCACGAGCTGGTCGGTGAGGCCGACATCGCCGCGCTCAAGGCGAAGGTGCTCGAGTCCGGCCTGACCACCGCGCAGCTGGTCACCACCGCGTGGGCGTCGGCGGCGAGCTTCCGGTCCACCGACAAGCGCGGTGGCGCCAACGGGGCGCGCATCCGCCTCGAGCCGCAGCGCAACTGGGAGGTCAACCAGCCCGAGCAGCTCGCCGGGGTCCTGGAGACCCTGGAAGGCATCCAGCGGGAGTTCAACGCCGCGGGCGGCGCGAAGATCTCGCTCGCCGACCTGATCGTGCTGGCCGGTTCGGCCGCGGTCGAGAAGGCGGCGGCCGACGCCGGTGTCCAGGTGACCGTGCCGTTCCACCCGGGCCGCACCGACGCCAGCCAGGAGCAGACCGACGTCGAGTCGTTCGAGGTGCTGGAGCCGCGCGCCGACGGGTTCCGCAACTACCTGCGGGCCGGCGAGAAGCTCCAGCCGGAGGTGCTGCTGGTCGACCGCGCCTACATGCTCGACCTGACGGCGCCGGAGATGACCGTGCTGGTCGGCGGTCTGCGCTCGCTCGGGGCCAACCACGGCGGCACCCGGCACGGGGTGCTCACCGACCGGCCGGGCGTGCTCACCAACGACTTCTTCGCCAACCTGCTCTCGCCGGGCACCCGGTGGAAGGCGTCGGAGTCGGAGGAGAACGTCTACGAGATCCGTGACGCGGCGACCGACGAGCTGAAGTGGACCGCCACCGCGGTGGACCTCATCTTCGGCTCGAACTCGCAGCTGCGGGCCCTCGCCGAGGTCTACGCCAGCGACGACGCGCGCGAGAAGTTCGTGCAGGACTTCGTCGCGGCGTGGACGAAGGTCATGGAGCTCGACCGGTTCGACCTCGCCTGATCGCGCTGAGCACCACGAGCCCGGCCGGTCCACGTGACCGGCCGGGCTCGTCCGTGCCATCCGCAGGCGTTGGCACCCCGCCGCTCCTGGAAAACCCGGTTGCCCGGCGCCGTTACACTTCGCCGGAGGTCACCGCGCGAGGGGGTACGGGATGGCGGAGGAGGCGCGTGCGGGCGCGGCCGATCCGGAGGCCTGGCGGCCACGCTGGTGGTTCCTCGGGATGTTCGCCGTGCTCGCCGGGATCCACCTGAGCCGCGGCTGGGACACCACGGCGGCGATCGGGCTGCCGGTCGGGTTCGCCGTGACGCTGGTGCTGGTGTTCGTCCGGCGGCTGCCGTCGTGGGTGACGGGCGAGTGGGCGGCGCGGCCGACGTCGCGCCGCTGGGTGCGGGCCCAGCGCAACCGGCTGACCTGCCTACTGCCGTTCGTCCTGCTGGGCGTGGCGGCGGTCGTGTCCGGAGTGGACGATCACCGGCCGCAGGGCGACGAGGTGGCCGCCGCCGTGTTCGTACTGGTCTGCGCCCTGGGACTGGCGCTGTTCGTGATGCTCCGCTGGCTGCGAGCCGTCCGCACGCTCCGCCTGCTCGCCGGTCCGCGGACCGCACTGAGCGCCGAGGTCCACTCGCCGGCACCATTCGACGACCCGGTGGCCGTCACCGGAACCGTCACCTTCCCGGACGGCTCACCGGGTTCGTTCACCGCACGCGAGTGCCCGATCGGGCTCGCCACAGCGATCGCGGACACGGCAACGCTGCACGTCACGTCCCCGCGCCCGGGCCGGGTGCTGGCGGGCCTGCCGGACAGCGACGAGTTCGCCCGGGTCACGCTCACGACCAGGCGCTTCCTCTCGCGCACGGAACTGACCCGGCGGCTGCGCGTGCGCACGGTCGCGCTGGCGGCCGTCGTGGCGGCCGCTGCCGCGGTGGAGGTCACGGCGTGGATCACGCTCGGCGGTGCGGTGCCGTGGCTGCTGCCGGTGCCCCTGCTGCTGGCCGTCGCGGGTGTAGCGGTGTGGCGGTCGGACGTCGCCCGCCTGGTGCGGCTGCTCGCGGCCGGTTCCTGGACCGCGGTCGCCGCCGCTACCCTCGACGACCCCGCCGACAGCGGGCCGGTCACCGGGTGGGCGCGGTTCCCGGACGGGGTCCGCGCCCGCTTCCGGATCGCGCACTGTCCACCCGGGATCGCCACCGAGCTCCGCGAGCGACGGCGGTTGTGGATCGCCGGTGAACCGCACGAGGACGACATCGTCGCCGGCACCCCGGACGGTGACGACGTCGCGCTCGTCACCTTCGGGGTGCGGCGCAGGGAGTACCGGCGGCTCAGCGCGCGGACGGGTCCCGCAGCAGCGGCAGGAGATCGGTGACGACGCGGTCGGCGTCCTCGGGGATCACCGCGGGCCGCACCCGGACCCCGTCGAGGCCCTGATCGGCCCAGGTCGCGAGCAGGTCCCGCAATTCGGCCGCGGTGCCGGTGAACACGCTCGTGTCGGTGGTCCACGCGGCCCCGGCGAGGTCCTCCAGTTCCGCGCGGCGCTGCCGGGCGTGCGCGGCGGTGTCCCCCAGGACCACCGCCACGTCGGCGTACACCTCGGTCGGGGTGGCACCCGGCGTGAGCCGTTCGATCCCGCGGAGCACCTGGGTGATTTCCGTCAGCGACTCCTCCCCCGGCGTGACGAACACCCGGTCGGCCACGGCCGCGGCCAGCCGGTACGGCTCGAGGGCGTGGTGGGCGAGCACGGCCACCGGCGGTGTCGCGAGCACCGGCACGTTCAGCGGGCCGTCCGCCTGGTAGCGGCCCGCCGCCGCGCGGACGGTCCCCACCCGCTCCGGGTCCACAAAGGACCGCGGGGTGCCGTCGCCGGAACCGGCCAGGCTGTCGCCGGGGAAACTCGCCCACAACTGGCGGACCGCCCGCACGAAGTCCTCGGCGTCGTCGAACAGGGTGTGCAGCCGGCGGGCGATCTTCGTCGGGACGTAGATGTCCTCCGGTTGCAGGACCGGGGTGGCGCGGCCACCGGCGACCGCCGCGTCCGCCGCGTTGGCGGACACCTGCGGCCGCCACACCACGCGGCCGGGGGCGATGGCGGCCAGCGACGCGAGCTGCGCGGCAACCTGGAACGGCTGGTGGTGCGTCACGTTGCGGGAGACCACCACCTCGATCCGTTCGGTCGCCGACAGCAGCAGCGCGGCGGCCACCACCGGATCGAGCCGGCCGCGCACCTGGTCGCCGCGCCGGTCCGGGGTGCCGAACCGTTCGCTCTGCAGGCTGATGCCGTCCTCGACCGTCACGAACGCGGCACCGCCGGCCTCCGCGCGGCGCGCCAGGCCGGTCCAGAACCCGGCGCCGAACAGGTCGGCGGGGCGGCTGACGGAGGTTACCTGCCAGGCGCACGGGTGCCATCCGGCCCCGTCGAGCGCGAGACCCACGCGGAGCCGGCCGGATCGTGTGTTCATCCCGCGATCCTCGAACCCTCACACTGGTGTGAGGGTCAAGGCCGGCGTGACGTGCGGCTCAGCTGACCGCCTGCTTCACCAGCTGGGCGATGCGGTTCTCCACCTCGGGGGTGATCTCGACCAGTGCGAACGAGGTCGCCCACATCCCGCCGTCGTCGAGGTTCGCGCGGTCCTCGAAGCCGAGCGTCGCGTAGCGGGACTTGAACTTCTCCGCGGCCCGGAAGTAGACGACGTTCTTCCCGCCGAGCGCGTAGCAGGGCATCCCGTACCACAGCTTCGGCTCCAGCTCGGGAGCGGTCGTCGTGACGATCGCGTGCACGCGCTCGGCCAGGACCCGGTCGGAGTCGCGCATCGCGGCGATCTTGGCGAGCACGTCCCGCGCGGCCTCCGCCGCCTTCTCCGCGCGCGATCCGGCGCGGGCGGCCTTGCGCTGTTCCGCGGCGTGCTCCTTCATCGCGGCGCGCTCTTCGGCGGTGAATCCCTCGTAGCTGCGGCTCATGGCCAGGTCCTTCCGGTTGTGGTGGTGTGCGGCGGCGGGTGGGCTGTGCAGGCACATCAGGGCCGCGCGGCGATCGGGCTGGTCTCCCAGACGAACCCGTCCGGGTCGGTGAACGCGCCGGCGCCGCCGCCGATCGCGATCCGGTGCGATCCGGTGCCCTCCGGGGACACGCGCGAGGTCTTGGCCAGGGCCCGGCGGCGGTAGAGGGCGAGCTTGATCCGGCCCTCCCCCGGCTCGAACTCCGCGTACACGCGGCCGAAGCTCTTCGCCACGCGGAACCCGCGGCCGGCGTAGTACCGCTTGCTCGCGGCCACGTCGGCCACGCCGAGCAGGAGAACGAGGGCATCGATCCGGCCGGTGGCGGGGCCGGTGTCCTTCTTCGCCGACGTCGCGACCTTCCAGATCGTCCCGTCGGGGGCCTGCACCACGCCGCCGTAGCCCCACAGCGACTTTGTGGCGGGCTCGAGCACGGTGGCACCGGCGTCCCGGGCGGCGCCGGTCAGGGCGTGGACGTCGGCCGGCTGGGACACCAGCAGCGACAGGGTGAACCCGCGGAAGCCGGTGCTCGGCTCCCGCGCGGCCCGCAGCCGCAGCTCGTCGCCGAGGCCGAAGGCGGTGGCGTAGAAACGTTCGGCGGCCGGGAGGTCGGCCACCTCGAGGGTGATGGCGTCGATGGAAGTCATGCCGGGAACGCTACGTGCGCCCCGGTGACCAGCGCTTCTCGATTCCTGACCGGTCGCGCCGTGCTGGCCTAAGCTCGCCGCATGGCGGCAGGCAGGAAGGCGCGGGTGCAGGACGTGCACGATCTGGCGATGGCGATGCCGCACGTGACGCGGCTGCCGGGCAGCCAGGGCAGGCCGGTGTACCAGGTCGGCGGCCGGTCGTTCGTGTTCTTCCGCAATCCCCGCCCGGACGCGGTGGACCCGGTGACCGGCGAACGCTACCCCGATGTGATCGTCTTCTGGGTCGGGTCGCAGGCCGACAAGGAGGCGCTGGTGGGCGACGAGAACGCGCCGTGGTTCACCACACCGCACTTCGACGGGCACCCGTCGGTGCTGCTGCGGGAGGCGGACGTGGGCCGGCTCGACCACGACGAACTGGCCGAGGTCGTGCAGGACGCGTGGCTGGCCCGCGCCTCGCCCAGCCGCGCCAGGGCCTGGCTGGCGGCGCACGGGCTGCCGTCCACAGAGGACAGCGGCCGCGCGTGAGCGCACCTACCCGGTTCCCCTCCTGGTCAATCCGCGGCATCAGCAGGGTTCCACCGGGCCGTTCGGGGTACTGCCCCTCCTCGGGCACGCGAGCGGACCACGGAGGGGTGGATGAACAGGACCTGGCTGGGGCTCGGCGGGGTGGCGGCAGCAGGCACGGCGGCCACCGCGGTGCTCCGGAGACGACATCGGCACCGCGGCGAGGCGGAGCCCCAGCGGTGGCTCGCGGTCACCGTCGACGCCTCGCCGCTGACCGTGGGCAACAGCAGCGAGCTGCGGCAGATGCTCGCCGAGTTCGGGGACGACGTGGAGTTCCAGCTCTCCCCCGCGCCGGGCGAGCGGGGCACCGAGGTGGCCCTGCGGCCGTCGGGCACCCGGGAGAGCACGGTGTTCGCGCGGCTGCGCGGCGACGATCCGCGGCAGGAGGTCCGCCGCGCGCTCCGGGACCTCAAGTCGCGCCTGGAGACCGGCGACGTGATCCGCCCGGACCCGCCGACCACCGGAAAACCGACCCCGGGCGGCGCGATCATGCGCTTCGTGACGCGACGCGCGGGCGGGGAGGGACGGTTGTGAAGGCACTGTGCTGGCAAGGCGTGAACAAGCTTTCGGTCGAGGACGTGCGGGATCCGGAGATCCGCAACGGGGAGGACGTGATCGTCCGGGTCACCGCGAGCACGACGTGCGGTTCCGACCTGCACCTGATCGGCGGTTACGTCCCGGCGATGGAGGCCGGGGACGTGCTGGGCCACGAGTTCCTCGGCGAGGTGGTCGAGGTCGGTCCGGGCGTGCGGCGGCACCGGGTGGGCGACCGGGTGGTGGTGGCGTCGTTCATCGGCTGCGGCCGCTGCTGGTACTGCCGCAACGACCTGTGGTCGCTGTGCGACAACAGCAACACCAACCCCGGGATCGCCGCGATGATCTACGGCTACGAGCCGGGCGGGATCTTCGGCTACTCGCACGCGATGGGTGGTTTCCAGGGCAGCCACGCCGAGTACATCCGGGTCCCCTTCGCCGACTACGGAGCCTTCACGGTGCCCGAGGGGCTGGACGACGACGCGGCGCTGTTCGCCTCCGACTCGGTCCCGACCGGCTGGATGGGAGCGGACCTGGGCGGGGTCAAGGCAGGCGATGTCGTGGCCGTGTGGGGCTGCGGCGCGGTCGGGCAGATGGCGGCCAGGGCGGCGATCCTGCTCGGGGCGGAACGCGTGATCTCCATCGACCGCTACCCGGAACGGCTCACCATGGCCGAGCGGCACATCGGGGCCGAGACCATCGACTACACCAGCACCGACGTCGGCGCCGAGCTGCGCGAGCGCACCGGCGGCCGCGGCCCGGACGTGTGCATCGAGGCGGTCGGCATGGAGGCGGACACCACCGGGCCGGAGCAGCGCTACGACCAGGTGAAGCAGCAGCTGCGGCTGCAGACCGAGCGGCCGGCGGCAGTGCGGGAGGCGATCCACGCCTGCCGCAAGGGCGGCACCGTGTTCGTGCTCGGCGTGTTCGGCGGCGTGGTGGACAAGTTCCCGCTCGGTGCCGTCATCAACAACGGGCTGACCATCCGGGGCGCCCAGCAGCACGGGCAGCGCTACATCCCGATGCTGCTGGAACGCATGGCCGCCGGGCAGATCCCCACCCAGCACCTGGTCACGCACGCGTTGCCGCTGACCGACGGCCCGAAGGGGTACGACCTGTTCAAACACAAGAAGGACGGCTGTGTCCGGGCGGTCTTCCACCCCGCCCGGTGACACGAGAACGGCCGCGCACCGCCCGCTCACGGGGTGGTACGCGGCCGTCCGGGCAGCGTCAGCGCTTGAGGAACTTCAGGCTGGTGCTCAGCGAGTCCGACCACGGCGAGGCGAGGTCCAGCCGCCGCAGCTCGTCGGCGTGCTGGACCGCCGCCAGCTCCGCCATCAGGCGGGCCCGCATCCGGTCGTCGTGCGCGGCGTTCGCGGCCCGCAGGGCCCGGTCCAGCCGGGTCTTGCGGAACGGCGTCATCCACGACGCCCGGGCCAGGTGCGCGGCCCGGCGGGCCGCCCGGTCGCGGGTGCGCGCCAGGGCGTCCCGCTCGTCGTCCCCCAGCCCCAGCCGGGACAGGAACCGCTCCTTGAGCTCGCGGGTGACCCGCGACCACGTGGTGATCCGGGCACGGGCGTGCCGCAGCTCGATCCCGAGCGCCAGGTGCAGCATGACCACGCCGAGCACCGGTCCCAGCGTCACCCGCGCCAGGCCGGACACCGGGCCGGCCAGGTCGAAGGCCATGTAGCCGGACGCCGCGCACAACGCCCACAGGATCAGCCGCGCCGGGCCGGGCTTGCCGCTCGGGCTGCGGATCTCGGCCCGCATGGCGAACCCGCACGCGATCAGGGCCACCTCGACCACGGCGAACATCGCGGCCCGCTCGTAGACGTTGGAGATCCCGAGCTTGTCCCCGAAGAACCGCCACGAGGTGTCCACCGAGACCAGCAGCGACATGAACGCCACCAGGTAGAAGCCCCGCGAGCCCTCCGGCGACCTCCGGGCGGAGGGTGCGGTCATCTCGGCGGTGTCCGTGCCCTGGCCGGTGGGGGTGTCGGCGTCCTCGCCGGACGGCTCCGCGGCGGCCTCCTCGGCGTCGCGCCGGTCGTCCAGTTCGGCCAGCATCTTCACCGACAGCCGCGGCAGGTCGCCGGTGTCACCCAGCCCGCGCTCCTTCCGCCACCGGGTGACCTGCTCCCCCACAGCGGCGCGTTCCCGCTTGGGGTTGGTGACCACGCCGTAGGTCACCAGGAAGGCCAGCACGTCCGACGTGGACGGCTCGCCCAGGGTTTCGCACGCGTACCGGACCTTCTCGTCCATGGTGTCCAGCATGACCAGGCGGGCGGCGTGGGCCGCGCTGCTGATCACGTCGGTCGAAGCAGCGTGCTGGTCGCTCTCGGTTTCCATGTTCGTCCTTGTGAAGCTCTCGTCGGTGGGGTCGCGAGCATAGCGGGTATGTCGATCAACCGGGTGATCGCCCTTGATCTTGCTACCCGCGGCCCCCCGCCGCCGCCGCGTGCGCCGTGCTCGACGTGGGCAGGGCACGCAGCAGGTCCTCGACCCGCTCCTTGGCGTCGCCGAAGAGCATCGCCGAGTTCTCCCGGAAGAACAGCGGGTTCTGCACGCCCGCGTACCCGGAGGACATGGAGCGCTTGAACACGACGACGTTCTTGGCCTCCCACACCCGCAGCACCGGCATGCCGGCGATGGGTGAGCCGGGGTCCTCGGCCGCGGCCGGGTTGACGGTGTCGTTGGCCCCGATGACGAGGACGACGTCGGTGCCGGCGAAGTCGTCGTTGATCTCGTCCATCTCCAGCACGATGTCGTAGGGCACCTTGGCCTCGGCGAGCAGCACGTTCATGTGCCCGGGCAGCCGTCCGGCGACGGGATGGATGCCGAAGCGCACCTCGACGCCGCGGTCGCGCAGGCGGCGGGTCAGTTCGGCCACCCCGTGCTGGGCCTGCGCGACGGCCATGCCGTAGCCGGGGGTGATGATCACGCTGCTCGCGTCGGCGAGCAGTTCCGCGGCACCGTCGACGCCGATCTCCCGGTGCTCGCCGTAGTCCGTGTCGGCCGCCGGGCCCGCCTCGATCCCGAACCCGCCGGCGATCACGGACAGGAACGACCGGTTCATCGCCTTGCACATGATGTAGGACAGGTAGGCACCCGAGGAGCCGACGAGCGCGCCGGTGACGATGAGCAGGTTGTTCTCCAGCAGGAAGCCGCTCGCCGCGGCCGCCCAGCCGGAGTAGCTGTTGAGCATCGACACGACCACCGGCATGTCACCGCCGCCGATCGACGCAACGAGGTGCCAGCCCAGGGCCAGCGCGACCACGGTGACGGCGATGAGCAGCCACAGCTGCGGCTGGGCGATGAACCACACCGTCAGCGCCACGAACAGGACCAGCGCGCCGAGGTTGAGGAAGTTCTTGCCGGGCAGCATCAACGGCGCGGACTTCATCCGCGCGGACAGCTTCAGGAACGCGACGATCGAACCGGTGAACGTGACCGCACCGATGAACACGCCGATGAACACCTCACCGGAGTGGATCCCGCCCAGGCCGAGCGCGTCCAGCGCGTGCGCCTCGGCGCCGCCGGGTTCGGCTTCGACCTGGAGGTAGCCGTTCCAGCCGACCAGCACCGCGGCCAGGCCGACGAACGAGTGCAGCAGGGCGATCAGCTCGGGCATGCCGGTCATCTGCACGACGCGGGCCCGCTGCAGGCCGACCGCCGCGCCGGCCACCATGGCGACCACCAGCAGGATGACGCCGAGGGTGGAGATGTGGCGGTTCGCCGCGAGCGCGACGGTCGCGGCCAGCGCCACGACCATGCCGGCGATGCCGAACCCGTTGCCGGTCTTCGCGGTCTCGTGCTTGGACAGGCCCGCCAGCGCCAGGATGAACAGCAGCGCGGCGACCAGGTAGGCCGCCTGCGCGATGGTGTCGAGAGTCATGGGTACAGGTCTCCTGGGTCCGGCTTCAGCTGCGGGAGAACATGGCGAGCATGCGCCGGGTGACGGCGAACCCACCGAAGATGTTGATCGAGGCCAGCAGGATCGCCGCGAACGACAACCAGGTCACCACGGCGTTGCTGTGGCCGACCTGCAGGAGCGCGCCGACCACGATGATCCCGGAGATCGCGTTGGTCACCGACATCAGCGGCGTGTGCAGCGCGTGGTGCACGTGCCCGATCACGTAGTAGCCGATCACCACGGCCAGCGCGAACACCGTCAGGTGCCCCTGCAACGCCGGCGGGGACACCGCGACCAGCAGGAACAGCAGCGCACCCGCCACCGCGACCAGCCCGATCCGGGCCGCGGGCGACAGCTTCTTCGCCGGCTCCGGCTCCGCCTTGGCCGCGGCCGGGGCGGCCTTCGCGGGCGCCGCGGACACCTGCGCCGGGGGCGGCGGCCACAACACCTCACCCTCCCGCACCACCGTCATCGACCGGATCACGATGTCGTCCAGGTCGAACACCGGTGTGCCGTCCTTGCCCGGTGTCACCAGCTTCATCAGGTTGACCAGGTTCGTGCCGTAGAGCTGCGAGGACTGCGCCGGCAGCCGCCCGGGCAGGTCGGTGTAGCCGAGGATGGTCACCCCGTTGTCCGTGGTGACGGCCTTGCCGGGCACGGTGCCTTCGACGTTGCCGCCGTTGGCCGCGGCCATGTCCACGATGACGCTGCCGGGCCGCATCGAAGCGACCATCTCCGCGGTGATGATCCGCGGCGCCGGTTTCCCGGGGATCAGGGCGGTGGTGATGATGATGTCGACGTCACGGGACTGCTCCTCGTAGAGCTGCCGCTCGCGCACCTTGTAGTCGTCGCTCATCTCCTTGGCGTAGCCGGTGGTGGAGACCTCCACGTCCGGCGCCTCGATGGACAGGTACTCCCCGCCGAGCGAGGCCACCTGGTCGGCCACCTCCGGGCGCGGGTCGGTCGCCCGCACCACCGCACCCAGGCTCCCGGCCGCCCCGATCGCCGCCAGCCCGGCCACCCCGGCGCCGACGACGAGGACCTTCGCCGGTGGCACCTTGCCGGCCGCGGTCACCTGGCCGGTGAAGAACCGGCCGAAGGTGTGCGCCGCCTCCACCACGGCCCGGTACCCGGCGATGTTCGCCATCGACGACAACACGTCCAGCGACTGCGCCCGGGAGATGCGCGGCACCGCGTCCATCGCCAGCGCCGTGATCGGCCGCTTCCCGAGGTCGGCCACCAGATCCGGCTTGAGCGCCGGGCTCAGCAGGCTGATCAGCGTCGCGCTGGGCTTCAGCGCGTCCAGCTGCTCCACGGCCGGCGCGTTCACCCCCAGCACGATGTCGGCTCGCACCGCGTCCCCGATGGACGCGCCGGCCTCGGCATACGCCTCGTCGGTGAAACTCGCCGCCGCACCGGCACCGGGTTCCACGACCACCTCGTACCCCAGCTTCAGCAGCTGGGCCACCGTGGTGGGGGTCGCGGCCACCCGGGTCTCGCCCGGAGCGGTCTCCTTCAGCACTCCGACCAGCATTGGTCACCTCGTCCACGCTCGAACGACGAACGCCGGGTGTCGTACGTCGACGTACTCCGCGGCGCTTTCCCGTGGCCGATCCCGGTCGGAAAGCGCGGCGATCACATTGGCAGCTTTTCTAGCACGATGACCCGATTCTGCCGATGACACCAGCCACATACCGGCCCGCACCTCAGCAGCTCACGGACCACTACCGGCGAGTAAGGGGCCGCCCGGGACCAGCACTGGCCCCCGGCGGAAACCAACCTTCAGCCCCTGATGCTCCCCATCATTACCTATCCGACCTTATTCGCGGATTTTTCAGGTGCTTATCCCGACCTGAGGAGGCAACGAGGATGATCTACGACACTTTTGACGTACGACCACCTTGTCGGTCTCGATGCGTGGAACGACAACCCGTGCGCACGCCGCGATCGTCAGGCGCGCACGGCGCCGGCTACCCGACCAGACGTGTCGCGAACGGCAGGATGTCGCCGTAGCGCACCGGGGCGACCCGGACGGTGAGACCGGACTGCGGAGCCTCGATCATCATGCCGTTGCCGAGGTACAGCGCGACGTGGTGGATGCCGCTGCGGCCCCAGAACAGCATGTCCCCGCGCCGCATCTGGGCCAGCGGCACCCGCCTGCCTGCGGTGTACTGGTAGCCGCTGTAGTGCGGAAGCGAGGCGACCCCGGCGAAGGCGTAGATCATCAGGCCGGAACAGTCGAACCCGATCTTGCGGTAATCCCCGTAGGCGTCGGCGACACCGCCGTCCCGGATGCCGCGCGTGGGGCCGGCGGTGTTGCCGCCGCCCCACGCGTACGGCAGGCCGAGCTGCGACATCGCCCGCGCGATCACCCGCTCGACGGTCTGGGCGGCCGAACCGGAGGAAGCCGGCGGCGGAGCGGGCCGGCCACCACCGCCGCCGCCCGCCGGCGGAGCCGATGCGGCAGCCGCGGCCAGCGCCGCCTGCCGCGCCTGCTCCTCGTCCTCGCGCTGCTTCTGCGCGAGCCAGTCCTCGTAACGCTGGCGCTGCCCCTGCAGCCCGTTGACCCGCTGCTGCGCCTGGAACAGCTGTTGCTCGACCGTGGTCTTCTGCGACTCCAGCTGGGTGGTCTGCGCGGCCTGGGCCTGCTGGGCCTGGACCGCCGCGGTCTGGGCGCCGTCCGCGGTCTGCTTCGCCCGCGCCGCCTGCTCCTGCGCCTGCTGGGCGAGCTGCAGCGCCTGACGGGCCGCGGCGTCCTTGTTGGACTTGTCGGTCTGGGCCTGCTGCATCATCTCCAGCGCGTTGAGCTGGCTGCCGCTCACCGACTCCAGCAGCTGGGCGCGGGCCAGCAGGTCCTTCGGGCTGCTGGCACCCAGGTAGGCCGAGATGGAGCCCATGGTGCTGCCCTGCTGGTAACTGCTGGAGATGAACGCGTCGAGGTTGGCGCGGGCGGTGTCGATCTGCGCCTGGGCCGCGTCGGCCTCGCGCTTGGCCGCGTCCGCGTCGCGCTGCGCGGCGTCGGCCGCGTCCTGCGCGGTCTGCAGGTCGACCAGCGCCTTGTTGGCCTCTTCCATGCGCAGCTCGACCGTGCTCTGCAACTGGTCCAGCCGCGACTCCGCCTCGGCGAGCTGGTTGGTCAGCTGGCCGACCTCCCCGGCCTTGGTGTTCGCATCGCGCTGGCTCGCGTCGATCTCGGAATCGCTCGGATTGGGCGGGGGCGGCGGCACGGCGGCGGCCGGGCCGGCCGCCACCGACACGACCACGAGCGCCAGTGCGCCGATCCCCAGCCAGCGGCGCACTCCCCGGCCCCGGTCACTCACGCCCTCGACTCCCTCCAGGCACAGATCCCCACTGCACCGCAGACTGTGCCACCTGAGTCACTGCCAGACCAGGTGTCACACGCTGCACGCGTGCAACATTCACCCCAACCGGGGATCCTTCGGCCGTTTTCGCGCGTCACAGGGTCATGCACGGATCACGGACCGGCCCCGCGGCCGCCTCGCTGGGGCTCGCCCTCGTGGTGACGGGCACCTTCCTGCCCTGGTTCCGGTCCGGGTCGGTGAGCCGGAGCAGCTACGCGGCGGCCGGCCTGGCCGACCGGCTGGCGCTGCTCGACCACCCGCTCGCCGGTCCCGCGCTGCGCGCGTGGGTGGCGGTTCCGGCGGCGGCGGCGGTGTGCCTGGTGCTGTTCGTCTGTGGCGTGGCACGCACCGCCGCAACGGTGGCGGCACTTCTGGCGATCACCGGGGGAACCATCGCGCTGCTCGCCACCGTCCAATCGGGCGGAACCGCGAGCGTGGTCTCGGTGTCCCTGAGCGGCCCGCTGACCACGCTGGGCGGATCCGCCCTGGCGCTGGCCGGCGCGCTCGGCACCTTCATCACGGCGAGAGCAGGTAGGACACGGTGAGCACGCCTCCCCACGACGGCCAGTGGCCGTCCCCGCAGCACAACCAGTACCCCCAGCAGCCCCCGAACCCGCAGCAGCCGTACCCGCAGCAGCCGTACCCCCAGCAGGAGTACCCGCAGGCTGGTCACGGGCAGCCGTGGGGGCAGCAGCCATGGGGGCAGCCGCCGGCGCAGCCGTTCCAGCTGCTGCCGCCCCAGCAGCCACCGCCGCGGAGCCGCCGCGGGCTGGTCATCGGCCTGGTGGTCGCGCTGGTCGTGCTGCTGGGCGGCGGCGGGACCTGGTTCGCGCTGTCGCAGCGGGACTCGATCGCCTCCGGTGCGGCCACCCCGACCGAGGCGGCGCGGAACCTGGCGACCGCGCTGAGCGGCAGCGACGTGGTCGGCATGATCGGCGCGCTCGCGCCGGCCGAGGCGAAGCTGCTGACCGAGCCCGTCGGCCAGGCGACCGGCGAGCTGAAGCGGCTCGGCATCCTCAAGCCGGACGCCGATCCGCGGGCCCTGACGGGCCTCCAGGTCAAGGCCGAGAACCTGACCTTCGACGAGACGGGCGCCGAGCAGGTCAACGACCACCTGACGATCACCAAGCTCACCGGCGGCACGCTCACCGTCACTGCGGACCCGGCGCGGCTGCCGCTGTCGGATCAGCTGATGGACCAGATGCCTGCCGGGCAGGGCCCGCAGACCAACACGATCGACATCGCCCGGCAGGTCCGCCGGTCCGGTGAGCCGGTGCGGATCGCCACCGTGAAGGTCGACGGCGAGTGGTACCCCAGCCTGCTCTACACCGTCGCCGACTACGCGCTGCGCGAAGCGCACGAGCCCTGGCCGTCCACCTCGATCCCGGCGCGGGGCGCGTCCAGCGCGAACGAGGCCGTCGAGCAGCTGCTCCAGGCCGCACTGGACGCCGACGTCACGCGGGTCATCGAGCTGCTGCCGCCGGACGAGATGGCCGTGCTGCACGACGCCGGCCCCGCGATCGTCGCCGCCGCGCGCGAGGACGCCGAGCCCAGCGGGGCGAAGGTGCTCGACCTGACCACCGAGACCTCTCCGGTGCCGGGCGGTACCCGTGCCACCGTGACCCGCGTGCGGCTGCAAGGCCCGGACGGTGACACCTACACCCTGACGAAGAAGGGCGACTGCTACGAGGCCACCGGCGAGGGCCGTACCGAGGAGCTGTGCGCCGACTACCTCGCGGACAACATCGAGCACGAGATCGGCTCCTCGGTGCCCGCCGAGGTCACCGCGGTGCTGCGCCACCTGTCCAGCGGTGTTCTCAGCCAGGGCCTGGGCATCGTCACCACCGAGATCGCCGGCCAGCACTACGTCAGCCCGCTGCGCACGTACACGGAGCTGGGCCTGACCGTGCTGCGCAGCCTGCAGCCGGAGGACATCACCGCGCTGCTGCACCTGGCCGGGTAGCGCGAACCACGTCACACCGTCACCGCACTGCCTTGGGCGGGTCGCGTTGAACTCAAAAAAGGACAAGCGTACTGTTTGCCGTGTGGGAGCCTGCGCTCATCCCCGCGTCTGCGGACGCGACCCGCGTGCGCCAGACTCGCAATGGTCGACAGAAAGACCCGAACCGAACTGACGGCGACGACCCTGCCCAGGGAGTTAGACGTGACCGCACCATCCAGCAAGGACAGCTTCGGCGCCCGGGACACCTTGAAGGTCGGTGACGCCTCGTACGAGGTGTTCCGCCTGGACAAGGTGCCCGGCTCCGAGAAGCTGCCCTACAGCCTGAAGATCCTGCTCGAGAACCTCCTGCGCACCGAGGACGGCGCGAACATCACCGCCGACCACATCCGCGCGCTGGGCGGCTGGGACCCGACCGCGGATCCGTCGATCGAGATCCAGTTCACCCCGGCGCGCGTGATCATGCAGGACTTCACGGGCGTGCCGTGCGTGGTCGACCTCGCCACCATGCGCGAGGCCGTCACCGAGCTCGGCGGCGACCCGGACAAGGTGAACCCGCTCGCCCCGGCCGAGCTGGTCATCGACCACTCGGTGATCATCGACGTGTTCGGCCGCGCGGACGCCTTCGAGCGCAACGTCGAGATCGAGTACGAGCGCAACCGCGAGCGCTACCAGTTCCTGCGCTGGGGCCAGAGCGCGTTCCAGGAGTTCAAGGTCGTGCCGCCGGGCACCGGCATCGTGCACCAGGTCAACATCGAGCACCTGGCGCGCACGGTGATGGCGCGGGGCGGCCAGGCCTACCCCGACTCCTGCGTGGGCACCGACTCGCACACCACCATGGTCAACGGCCTGGGCGTGCTGGGCTGGGGCGTCGGCGGTATCGAGGCCGAGGCCGCGATGCTCGGCCAGCCGGTGTCGATGCTGATCCCGCGGGTGGTGGGCTTCAAGCTGACCGGTGAGATCCCGGCCGGCGTCACCGCCACCGACGTGGTGCTGACGATCACCGAGATGCTGCGCCGCCACGGCGTGGTCGGCAAGTTCGTCGAGTTCTACGGCGAGAGCGTCGCCCAGGTGCCGCTGGCCAACCGCGCCACGATCGGCAACATGAGCCCGGAGTTCGGCTCGACCGCCGCGATCTTCCCGATCGACGACGAAACGGTCCGCTACCTGAAGCTGACCGGCCGCTCCGCCGAGCAGGTCGCCCTGGTCGAGGCGTACGCCAAGGAGCAGGGTCTGTGGCACGACCCGAGTCGCGAGGCGTCCTACTCCGAGTACCTGGAGCTGGACCTGTCGACGGTGGTGCCGTCGATCGCCGGCCCGAAGCGCCCGCAGGACCGCATCGAGCTCTCCGCGGCGAAGTCGGCGTTCCGCCAGTCGGTGCACGACTACGTCGAGGGGAACCACGCGACGCCGCACACCAAGGTGGACGAGCAGGTCGAGGAGTCCTTCCCGGCCAGCGACGCGCCGAGCCTGTCCTTCGCCGACGAGGACGCGGTCCCGCTGCAGTCCGCGGCGAACGGTGCCTCGGGCCGCCCGAGCAAGCCGGTCACGGTGAAGTCGGCCGACCGCGGCGAGTTCGTGCTCGACCACGGCGCCGTGGTGATCGCCTCGATCACCTCGTGCACCAACACCTCCAACCCGTCGGTCATGCTGGGCGCCGCCCTGCTGGCCCGCAACGCGGTGGAGAAGGGCCTCGAGGTCAAGCCGTGGGTCAAGACGTCGATGGCGCCGGGCTCGCAGGTCGTCACCGACTACTACGAGAAGGCCGGCCTGTGGCCGTACCTGGAGAAGCTGGGCTACCACCTCGTCGGCTACGGCTGCACCACCTGCATCGGCAACTCCGGCCCGCTGCCCGAGGAGATCTCGGCCGCGGTGCAGGAGAACGACCTGACGGTCGTGTCGGTGCTGTCCGGCAACCGGAACTTCGAGGGCCGGATCAACCCGGACGTCAAGATGAACTACCTGGCCTCGCCGCCGCTGGTCATCGCCTACGCGCTGGCCGGCACGATGGACTTCGACTTCGAGTCGCAGCCGCTGGGCCAGGACAAGGACGGCAACGACGTGTTCCTGCGCGACATCTGGCCGTCGCCGCGGGAGATCCAGGAGACCATCGACTCGGCGATCACCCAGGAGATGTTCTCCAAGGACTACGCCGACGTGTTCGACGGCGGTGAGCGCTGGAAGGCGCTGCCCACCCCGGAGGGCAAGACCTTCGAGTGGGACGCGGAGTCGACCTACGTGCGCAAGCCCCCGTACTTCGAGGGCATGCAGGCCGAGCCGGAGCCGGTCACCGACATCACCGGTGCCCGGGTGCTCGCGAAGCTGGGCGACTCGGTGACCACCGACCACATCTCCCCCGCCGGTGCCATCAAGGCGGACTCGCCGGCCGGCCGGTACCTGGCCGAGCACGGGGTGGACCGCAAGGACTTCAACTCCTACGGCTCCCGGCGCGGGAACCACGAGGTGATGATCCGCGGCACCTTCGCCAACATCCGGCTGCGCAACCAGCTGCTCGACGACGTGCAGGGCGGGTACACCCGCGACTTCACGCAGGAGGGCGGCCCGCAGGCGTTCATCTACGACGCCGCGCAGAACTACGCTGAGGCGGGCATCCCGCTGGTCGTGCTGGGCGGCAAGGAGTACGGCTCCGGCTCGTCGCGGGACTGGGCGGCCAAGGGCACGCGCCTGCTGGGCGTGCGCGCGGTGATCGCCGAGTCGTTCGAGCGGATCCACCGGTCGAACCTGATCGGCATGGGCGTCATCCCGCTGCAGTTCCCGGAGGGTGAGTCGGCGGCGTCGCTGAACCTGGACGGCACCGAGACGTTCGCCATCGAGGGCATCACGAAGCTCAACGACGGCGAGACGCCGCGGACGGTGCGCGTCACCGCGACCAAGGAGGACGGCTCGCAGGTGGAGTTCGACGCGGTCGTCCGCATCGACACCCCGGGTGAGGCGGACTACTACCGCAACGGCGGCATCCTGCAGTACGTGCTGCGCAAGATGACCCGCGCCTGACGGTTTCTCCCCGAGAAGCGCCCGCGAGCCCCGCTCGCGGGCGCTTCTTCGTGTCCAGGCCCGCCTCCCGTTCGCGACTCCCCTGGAGGAGGGTTGCGGCCGACGGCGAAACCGACCCCGCCATCCGGGCGCACCACCGGGCCTTCGGGGACGGGCTCTTCTGCGATTCCACGCTGGACTTCGCCGCTCACGGGGATCCCGGCAAGTCCGTGCACGGCGCCGCGCCGTATAGGTCGTTATACGTCAGTCGCGCGATGACGGGCTCCAGGCACCGCAGCAGCGCGCCGACTCTGCGTCGTCACCACCGCGGTCGTCCAGCCTCCGCCGCGGCGGCGACACGCCTCGCCCGCACGGGGCCCAGCCGGCGTGCGGCGCTACCGCAACTGGTCGCGGCGGCGCGTGAGGTAGGCGGTCTCGGCGGTGTTGCCGGCCAGCTCGATGGCCTTGTCATAGGCCGCGCGGGACTCCTGGCCGCGGCCGAGCCTGCGCAGCAGGTCGGCGCGCGTGGCGTGGAAGGCGTGGTAGCCGGCCAGCTTCGGTTCGAGGCGGTCGACGGCGGCGAGCGCCACCTCCGCGCCGTCGAGTTCGGCGACCGCAACGGCCCGGTTGAGGGCGATGATCGGCGAGGGGTCGAGGCGGACGAGCTGGTCGTAGAGGGCGAGGATCTGCGACCAGTCGGTGTCGCGGGCGTCGCGGGCGGAGGTGTGCACGGCGTTGATCGCGGCCAGGATCTGGTAGCGGCCCGGCGCCACCCCGGCTGCGGCAGCGGCGAGGCGCTCGCGCACCAGCCGGTGACCCTCGGCGACGAGTTCCGCGTCCCAGGCCCCGCGGTCCTGCTCCTGGAGGGGGACCAGCTCGCCGCCCGCCGTCACCCGGGCCGGGCGGCGCGCCTCGATGAGCAGCATCAGCGCCAGCAGCCCGGCCACCTCGCCGTCGTCCGGTAGGAGGGCGCGGATCAGGCGGGCGAGGCGGATCGCCTCGGCGGTCAGGTCGTCGCGGACCGGATCGGCGCCGGACCCGCTGGCCAGGTAGCCCTCGTTGAACACCAGGAACAGCACCGCGAGCACACCGGACACGCGTGCCGGGAGATCCTCCGCCGACGGCACGCGGTACGGGATGCGGGCGGCCTTGATCTTGGCCTTCGCGCGGGTGATCCGCCGCTCCATGGCGGTCTCGGCCACCAGGAACGCGCGGGCGATCTCGCGCACGGTCAGACCACCGACCATGCGCAGCGTCAGCGCCACCCGGGCCTCCACCGCCAGCGCGGGGTGGCAGCAGGTGAAGATCAGCCGGAGCCGGTCGTCGTCGATCACGGCGAGGGTCCCGGGTGGTTCGTCGTCGTGCACCATCCGGGCCTCCTTCTGCTTGTCGTCGCGTTTGTTCTCGCGCCGGATGCGATCGATCGCCTTGCGGGTGGCGGTGGTGGTCAGCCAGGCGCCGGGGTTGGGCGGCACCCCGTCGGCGGGCCACCGCTCGACCGCGGTCGCGAACGCCTCGGCGGCGGCCTCCTCGGCGAGGTCGAGGTCGCCGAAATGGCGGGTCAGGGCGGCCACCACCCGGGCCCACTCCTCGCGGTGGGCCCGGGTGACCGCCTCGCGCGCGTCCATCACCGGAACGGCCGCACCTCGATCTTGCGGTCGCAGACCTTCGAGGCCTCGGTGGCGAGCTTGAGCGCGACGTCCAGATCGGGGACCTCCCAGACCCAGACCCCGGCAAGGTACTCCTTCGACTCGACGAAGGGCCCGTCGCTGAACACCGCCTGCTCGCCCCGGTTGTCGACGACCGTGGCCGACTCGGTGTCCGCGAGGCCGCCCGCGAAGACCCAGTAGCCCTCGGCGATCAGGCGTTCGTTGAACGCGCTGATGGCCGGCTGCCGGTCCGTCCGGCCGGGGTTGTCCTTGTCGTCGATGACGGAAACCAGGTACTGCATCTGCAGATCAACTCCTCCAGTGGGCCGGGATTTTTCAGGCGGCCGGGTACTGCGGGCGCCCGGCGGGCTGGTAGACCTGGATCGTCACGCCCTTCGAATCGGTCCGCGAGTCCACGAGGTCGAGCGCAAGGTCCGGACCCGCGTCCGGGAACAGCCGTGCGCCCTGGCCGAGGACCACCGGGATCACAATCAGCGTCAGCTCGTCGACCAGGTCGTTGGCCAGCAGCCACCGGATCAGGGCGCCGCTTCCGTGCACCTGCAGCTCGCCGCCCGGCTTGGCCTTCAGGTCCGCGACGGCGGCGGCCAGGTCGCCGCGCAGGACGGTGGTGCCCGGCCACCCCGGGTCGGTCAGGGTCGTCGAGGCGACGTACTTGGGCCGGGCGTTGAGCGCCCGCCGGACGGGCTCCCAGCCGGGGACGTCCGCGTCCGTCCAGGACCCCCACGAGCCGGCGAACAGCTCGTAGGTCCGCCTGCCGAACAGGAACGCGTCGGCGCGCTGGTAGGTCTGCTTGATCAGGGCGTGGGTGCCGTCGTCGCCCTTGCCCAGCGCCCAGCCGCCGCGGTCGAACCCGGCGCGGCGGTCCTCCTCCGACGCGCCGCCGTTGCCCTGCACCACGCCGTCCACGGTGATCTGGGTCATGGCCGTCAGTCTCATGGTCGCGGTTCCTCCACCTCGGCGCCGCCCCATTCGCGGGCGGCCTCACCCACACCACGAACGCGACCGACCGGATCCGACACCGCCCCCGGAACTGTTTTTGCGCGGTCCTACCGGCGGGTGAGGAGGAAGATCGGCAGTTCGCGGCCGGCGGCAAGGCGTTCCATCTCGTAGCCGGGCCAGAAGTCGAGCAGGCGCTGCCACATGCGGTCGTAGTCCTCGCCCTTGACGGGCTGCGCGGTGACCGGGATTTCCTTCCCGCGGATGGCCACCGTCGCCTCGGCGTGCTCGCGCAGGTTGTAGGTCCAGCCGGGGTCGCGGGGGCGGCCCCAGTTGGAGCCGACGAGCACGAAGCCGTCCTCGTGCGGGAAGTACAGCAGGTTGGTGCTACGTGGCAGCCCGCTCTTGCGCCCCAGCGTGGTCAGCCGCAGGGACGGCAGACCGGCGATCCCCACCAGGCTCACCCGCCCGCGGAACCACCGGTGCAGCCGCTGGTCCGACCAGATGATGACCTTCGCGAGCCGCATCAGCCACGGCCGGGTGCCCAGCCTGCGGGCGAGGAGCGGGAGCGGGTTCTTCACGTCCCCTATTGGACCATTCGACCGCTCCCGCCCCGCCCGCGGCGGTCAGCTGATCGCGCGCGCCAGCGACACCCCGAACCGGCCCTGCGCGTCGGTCCACCACTGCCGGACCTCGAACCCGGCGTCGGCCAGCTCGGCGACGAGACCCTCCCGGCGGAACTTCGCCGAGATCTCCGTCCGGATGTCCTCGCCAGCCTCGAACGACACCTCCATCCCCGCACCCGGGATGGATACCCGCACCGCCTCGGGGGTGCGCAGCCGCATCTCGATCCACTCGTTGTCGGCGTCCCAGTGGGCCACGTGCTCGAAGGCGTCCGGGTCGAAGTCGGCGCCCAGCACCTCGTTGACCACGCGCAGCACGTTGCGGTTGAACTCCGCCGTCACCCCGGCGGAGTCGTCGTAGGCGCGCACCAGCGTGCCCGGGTCCTTGACCAGGTCGGTGCCGAGCAGGAACCACTCGCCGGGGGCGAGCACGTCCCGCACCGAACGCAGGAACTTGCCGCGTTCGGCGGGCAGGAAGTTGCCGAGGGTGCCACCTAGGAAGGCGACCAGCCGCGGCGGTTCGCCGGGCAGCAACCCCAGGTGCTCGGTGAAGTCGCCGACCACGCCGCGCACGTCCAGCCCCGGGTACTCCGCTCCGATCGCCTCGACCGCCTGGGCGAGGGCGGACTCCGACACGTCCAGCGGCACGAAGGTGCGCAAGCTGCCGTGCGCACGCAGGCCGTCGAGCAGCAGGCGGGTCTTCTCGCTCGACCCCGAGCCGAGCTCCACCAGCGTGTGCGCGCCGGTGATCCGCGCGATCGAGCCGGCCTCCCGTGCCAGCACCTCGCGTTCGGCTCGCGTCGGGTAGTACTCGGGCAGCGCGGTGATCTCCTCGAACAGCTCGCTGCCCCGCGCGTCGTAGAACCACTTCGACGGCAGCCACTTCCGCGGCGCCGACAGCCCCGCCCGCACATCGGCGCGCAGCGCCTCGGCGATCTCGGTCGCGCTGCGGTGGACGTCCAATTCGGACTCGGTCATGACACCACACTCCGATCGGCGTTGAGGGGGAGGAGTTCGACGGCGCCGTGGTGCGCGCGGACCAGGTGCCGGTCCGGCACCTCCGACCAGCCCGGGGCGTCGTCCAGGGGTTCGGACGCGACCAGCACCGCCTCGCCGTCGACCCGGACCGACAGCGAGTGCGTCCACGCCGTCGCGACGAGCACCGTCCCGTCGGTGAGCAGGAAGTTCAGCCGGGAACCGGGCGCGGCGCGCTGGACCTGTGCGATCAGGTCGGCGATCGCGCCCGCCGGGTCCTCCCCCGCCGTGAGCCGCTCGCGCAGCAACGCCCACAGCAACGCCGAGTCGGTCGGCGCCGGCAGCGTCATCAGGTCGGTGACGGGGAGTTTCCCGGCCAGCGCCGCCATGCTGTCCGGCCAGCCGCGCACCACCCCGTTGTGGCTGAACAGCCACCGTCCGCCGGTGAACGGCGCGCAGGCGCCCTCCCCCGGCGGCATCCCGGTCGTGCCGTTGCGCACCGCGGCGACGAACGCGCCGCTGCGCACCGAGCGGGCCAGCCGCGGCAGGTCGTGGTCGCTCCACAGTGGCACCGGGCGCCGGTACCGCACGGGCTCCGGCCCGTCGTCGTACCAGCCCAGCCCGAAGCCGTCGGCGTTCACCACCCCGCCGCCGCGCATGTCCTGCGGTGCGAAGGTCTGCCGCAGCAACGAGTGCGGCGCGTCGAACAGGGCGTCCGCGGGTGAGCGCGGCGGGCCCAGGTAGCCCAGGTGGCGGCACATCGTCAGGCCCGCTCGCCCGGCGGGACGTCCCGCGCGCACCGGAACCCGGCGAAGATCTGCCGCCGGATCGGGTAGTCCCAGTTGCGGAAGGTGCCGCGGATGGCCGCCGCGTCGGTGCCGAACGAACCGCCGCGCAGCACCTTGTACTCCGGCCCGAAGAACACTTCCGAGTACTCCCGGTACGGGAAGGCGCGGAAACCCGGGTACCCGGCGAAGTCGCTGCTCGTCCACTCCCACACATCGCCGATCAGCTGGTGCACGCCGGACGCCGAGACGCCCTGCGGGTAGGCGCCCACCGGCGCGGGCGACAGGTGACGCTGGCCGAGGTTGGCGTGATCGGGGGTGGGATCGTCGTTGCCCCACGGGTACCGCCGGGACTCGCCGGTGGCCGGGTCGAACCGCGCGGCCTTCTCCCACTCCGCCTCGCTGGGCAGCCGCTTGCCAACCCACTTCGCATACGCCTCGGCCTCGTAGTACGACACGTGCACCACCGGCTGCTCAGGCGGCACCGGTTCGGCGACCCCGAACCGGGTGCGCCACCACCCGTCCGGCTCCCCGTGCCAGAACCGCGGCGCCGTGATGTCGTGCGCGCTGCGGTACGCCCAGCCCGCCTCGCTCCACCACTCGCGCCGGTCGTACCCGCCCGCCTCGACGAACTCGAGGTACGCGCCGTTGGTCACCGGGACCGTGTCCAGGTAGAAGGCGTCCACCTCCACCTGGTGCGCCGGGCGCTCATTGTCCAGCGCCCACGGCTCGAGCGAGGTGCCCATCACGAACGGACCGGCCGGGATCAGCACCTCGCCGGGCAGGGGCCCGGACCGCGCGGGCGGCGGCTCCGGCGCGTGCAGCACCGGATCGCCCCGGCGCAGCTGGTGGGTGGCCAGCATCGTCTCGTCGTGCTGCTGCTCGTGCTGGGTGATCATCCCGAAGGCGAACCCGGCCTCGGTGAGCGGTCTGCCCGTCAGGGGCGCGCGCTCCAGCACGTCGAACGCCTTGGCCCGCACCTCGGCGACGTAGGCCCGCGCCTCCGCCGGGCCGAGCAGCGGCAGCGACGGCCGCGCGGCGCGCGGGTGCTGGAAGGCGTCGTAGAGGTCGTCGATGTCGGGCCGCAGCGGCTCCCGGCCGCCCACGTCCCGCACCAGCCACAACTCCTCCTGGCTGCCGATGTGCGCGAGGTCCCAGACCAGCGGCGACATCAGCTTCGAGTGCTGCCGCACGAGGTCGTCGTCGTCCACCGCGTCGGTGAGCACCGTGCTGCGGGCGCGTGCCCGGTCCAGGGCCGACGCGGCGCGGGCCCGCAGGTGCTCGGCGGGCAGGTCGCGCACCGGGTTGGGCGCCTCGGACAGCGGAACCGGCGATGCCGGCGAAGTCGGTGCCGCGTCGGTCATCTCGTTGCCTCCCCAGCGTGCGCGAGCCGCTGCACGCCTTCGGTGATCTGGTTGACGGTCTCCCCGGGCAGGCCGGTGCGGGCCAGCTCGGCGCATCCGAGGTCGGCGACCTCGCGGGCCACCGCGGCGATCCGCGGGTCGCGCATCCCGGCCCGCGCGGCCGGCTCCCACTCGCCCTCCACGGGCGCGCAGACCGCCCGCACGCGGTCCACAGTGGACGGCCGGTCGAGCAGCGCGGTGAGCAGCGCGACCGGGTGCAGCCAGCGCTGCCGCGGCTGGGCGTCGAGGTAGCGGACCTCCAGGTAACCGTGCGGCCGCACCGGGGTGAACATCGTGGTCAGGTGGTAGTCGAGGTCGGCCAGCGTGGGCCGCGGCAGCACGCGCCCGGCGCCGCGGCCGGCCGCCCAGTCCGCGAACGTCAGGCCCTCCGGGGCGTCCCACGGCCCGTCCCGCCGCACCACGAGCAGCGGGGTGTCCAGAACGCGGCGGGCCCAGCTCGCCGCCGCGTCCGGGCCGCACGCGGCGGCCGTGGTCCGGCAGGGATCGGTGGCCATCACCGCGAGCCACCGCGCGGATGCCGCGCCGGTGTCGCGGCCCGCGTGCCGCGGGGAATTGGCGAACAACGCCAGCAGCGGTGGGCCGAGCGCGTGGATCGCCGCCCAGCGGGCGGCGAACGAGCCGGCCTCGCCGGTGTCGACGCAGACCTGGAGCCCGGCGGTGCTGCACATCATCGTGAGGCCACCGGGGCCGCGCGGGGTGAACCGCCGTTCCATCGCTGCGTAACGGGGCGTGTCGAGCAGCCGGGCGGGTGCGCGATGGGCGTCGATACCCTCGTCACGCAGGACGAACCCGCGCCGCGCGAGCAGATCGGTGAGATGGGCGAGATCGGCGGTGACCGCCTCGGCCAGGTCGCGCAGCGACGGCTGGGGCAGGGCGGAGATCTCCACCTGGCCACCGGGTTCGAGGGTCACCGGAGAGCCGGCCGGCAACGGGAGGGCCGGGCTGTCGGGACGAAGGGTGCGCGGGGCGTGCGGGCCGAGCGCGCGGGCGAGGTCGCCGGGGTCGAGTGGTCTGCGGAGGTCTCCGGCGTAGTGCACGGTGTACTCCAGCTCAACGCCGAGCAGGCGCGGTGGGCCGTGCTTGAAGCACACGGACGCCACGTACGCCTCACCCTCGGCGCGGTCGGAGACCACCTTCGCCGCCACCGCCCCGCCGGGTGCGGGTGACATGGGCCGGGCCGCTGTCATGGTCGTGTCCAATCGCCGGGATCACTTGGTTTCGGACGCTACACGCGGGTACCGACAATTTCAGGAGAGGAAAGCGGCCCACGGCAGAATTCCCGGCGGAATCCGGAAGTCTTGCAGTAAGTACGTACGGTTTGCGAAAGCCCGGCCCGCGGTGACAGGATCTGGTGCATGCCCCGGGTCAGCCAGGACCACCTCGAAGCGCGCAGACGCCAGATCCTCGACGGGTCCCGTGTCTGTTTCGCCCGGTACGGCTACGAGGGTGCCACGGTGCGGCGGCTGGAGGAAGCGACCGGGCTGTCCCGTGGAGCGATCTTCCACCACTTCCGCGACAAGGAGTCCCTCTTCCTCGCCCTCGCGGAGGAGGACGCCGCCCGGATGGCCGACGTGGTCGCCGAGCAGGGCCTGGTGCAGGTGATGCGCGATCTGCTCGCCGAGGGCAGCGACCACCCGGCGGACTGGCTGGGCACCCGGCTGGAGGTGTCCCGGCGGCTGCGCACCGACCCGGAGTTCCGCGGGCGCTGGGCGGAACGCTCGCAGCAGCTGACCGCGGCGACCCGGCAGCGCCTGCTGTGGCAGCGGCAGGCCGGCAACCTCCGCGACGACGTGGACGTCGACGTGCTCACCGCGTATCTGGAACTGGTGCTGGAAGGCCTGGTCTCGCACCTGGCGATGGGCCTGCCCGCGGACGATCTGGGGCCCGTGCTCGACCTGGTCGAGGAGAGCGTGCGGCGCCACCGGGTCCGCGCCACGGCCGAATCCTGACACGCTCACCAGCGCCGACGCCCTCGCCCGATCCCCCGGCCCGGGTATCATGGCGCACACACGTTTCGCCATTTCCGAGGAGTGACTTCTTTCGTGCGCGACGCGCAGTCACCTGGTGACAGTACGAAGCCGGGTGGCGAACCCGGCTTACCCGAGCACCTCTCCGGCCCGGTTCAGGACCGTGACGGCCGATGATGGACGTGCTCCTCTCCGTTCTCGGAGTCCTGTTCTTCGTGTTGCTCACCGTGGGCACCGGTCTCGCGGTGGCCGCCGAGTTCTCCCTCACCGCGCTCGAGCGCAGCACCGTCGAGGCCAATGTCCGCCAGGTCGGTGACCGGCGGTCCCGGACCGTCCGCAAGGCGCACTCGACGCTGTCGTTCCAGTTGTCCGGCGCGCAGGTCGCGATCACCCTGACCACCCTGGTCACCGGGTACGTCGCGGAACCGCTGATCGGCAACCTGGTCCGCCCGCTGCTGGCCGCCACCGGCCTGTCCGCGGGTGCCGCCGCCGGGGCGTCGGTCGCCATCGCCCTGCTGCTGGCGACCATCCTGTCGATGGTGCTGGGCGAGATGGCGCCGAAGAACCTCGCCGTGGCCAGGCCGCTGGAGACCGCGCGGGCCGTGATGGGCTACCACTCCCGGTTCTCGGCGCTGTTCCGCTGGCTGATCACGCTCATGAACAACAGCGCCAACTTCGTCGTCCGCAAGTTCGGCATCGAGCCGCAGGAGGCGCTGCGCTCGGCGCGCTCGCCGCAGGAGCTCGGGTCGATCGTGCGCACCAGCGCGGAAAGCGGCACCCTGGACACCTCGACCGCGCAGCTGCTGGACAAGTCGCTGCGCTTCGGCGACCGCACCGCCGAGGAGCTGATGACCCCGCGCGTGCAGGTGCAGTCGCTCACCGTCGGGGACACGATCAACGACCTGGTGGAGCTGTCCCGGCGCACCGGGTTCTCCCGGTTCCCGGTCTACACCGAGGATCTGGACGACGTGCAGGGCGCGGTGCACGTGAAGCAGGCGTTCGCGGTGCCGGCCGCCGAACGCGCCACGGTGAAGATCGGCTCGGTCATGCGACCGGTCCCCACGGTGCCGGAGTCGCTGCCCGGCGACGCGCTGCTGTCCCGGTTGCGCGACTCGCGTTTCCAGCTCGCCATGGTCGTCGACGAGTACGGCGGCACCGCCGGGCTGGTGACCCTGGAGGACGTGGTCGAGGAGATCATCGGCGACGTCCGGGACGAGCACGACACCGGCGAAGCGCCGTCCTCGCAACAGGTCGGCACCGACACCTGGCTGGTCTCCGGCCAGCTGCGCGCGGACGAGGTCACCGAGATCACCGGGTTCCGGATGCCCGATGGCGACTACGAAACGATCGCCGGCCTGGTGCTGGAACGGCTGGGCCGGATCCCGGTGCCGGGTGACGCCACCGAAGTCGACGGCTGGCGGCTGACGGTGTCCGACATGGACCGGCACCGGATCGCCGCGGTGCGCCTGCGGCCGCTCGCCGACGCCGGTGCCGTCGGTTCCGCGGAGGTGACGCGGTGAACGACTGGCTCGCCATTTTCCTGATCGTCGTGCTGCTGCTGCTCAACGCGTTCTTCGTGGGTTCGGAGTTCACGCTGATCTCCTCGCGCCGCGACCGCCTGGAGGCGCTGCTCGAACAGGGCAAGACGCGCGCGCGGATCGTGATCAACGCCAGCCGGCACGTGTCGCAGATGCTCGCCGGCGCCCAGCTGGGCATCACGATCAGCTCGCTGCTGCTCGGCCGTCTGGGCGAACCCGCGGTGGCACACCGGCTCGCGGTGTTCTTCGACCTGTTCGGCCTGCCCGACGTCCTGCTGCACGCGGTGTCGTTCGCCATCGCGCTGGCCTTCATCACGATCCTGCACGTGCTGATCGGCGAGATGGTGCCGAAGAACCTCGCCATCGCCGAACCGGAGCGGCTGGCGCTGTGGCTGGTGCCGATCCACGTGGCCTGGGTGAAGGTCGCCAACCCGTTCATCTGGCTGCTCAACGCGATGGCCAACAGCCTGCTGCGCCTGGTGCGGGTCGAGCCCAAGGACGAGCTGGAGACCGCCTACACCTCCGACGAACTGGCCGAGCTGCTGTCGGAGTCCCGCCGGGAGGGTCTGCTGGAGCAGTCCGAGCACGAGCGGCTGAGCCAGACGCTGTCGTCGGTGGCGAAGACCGTCGCCGACGTCGTGGTGCCCACCGGCAAGCTCACCACCCTGTCCAGCACGCCGACGATGGGCGACGTCGAGGAGGCGGTCTCGGCGACCGGGTTCTCGCGTTACCCGCTGCGCGGCGCCGACGGGGAGCTGATCGGGTACCTGCACGTCAAGGACGTCCTCGACCAGATCGGGGAGAGCCCGGGCAGCACGATCCCGGCGGACAAGACGCGCCCGCTGACCGACCTGCCGGTGCACGCCCGCCTGGACGAGGCGCTCTCGGCGATGCGGCGCGAGGGCAGTCACCTGGCGCGGGCCCGCGGCGACGACGGCGCGATCGTCGGCGTGGTGGCGCTGGAGGACCTGCTGGAGGAGTACGTCGGCACGGTGCGCGACGGCACCCACGTGACCGCGTGAGGCGCCCGGTGATCCTGGCCGAGCACGAGTGGCGGGCGCGGGCCGCGGCGCACCTCGCACGCGTGCGCCGCTGGACCGGCCCGTACCAGGAGCGCCGGTCGCGCGGCGCGAAGCACCCGGTACACGACTTCCTGTTCCAGTACTACCCGCACCGCCCGGCCCACCTGGAACGGTGGAGCCCGGGCCCCGGGGTGGTCCTCGCCGGAGCGGGCGCGCGGGTGTTCCTGGAGCGGCCCGGGTTCCGCCCGGTCCCCGGCGGCGTGACCCTGGATCCGGACACGTTCACCCCGAAACGGGCGGCGACGACGAAGGCGGTGCTCGTCCTGCTCGAGGCCACCGCGTCCCGTGCGCCGCGGCTGAACTGCTTCGGGCTGCACGAGTGGGCGATGGTGTACCGGCAGGCGCCCGGGCAGATCCGGCACAGCCAGCTGCCGCTCCGGCTCGGCCCGGACGGGACGGACGCGGTGGTCGAGTCGCTGGAGCTGCGCTGCGGGCACTACGACGCGTTCCGGTTCTTCACCCCGCCCGCGCGGCCGCGCAATGCGCTGGAGCCGTCCCGCGAGCGGCAGGTGGAGCTGGAGCAGCCGGGGTGCCTGCACGCGAACATGGACCTCTACCGGGCCGCGGTCAAACTCGGCCCGTTCGTGCCGTCGGAGCTGGTCGGGGACTGTTTCGAGCTGGCGGTGGAGATCCGCGAACTGGACATGCGAGCGAGTCCGTACGATCTGTCGGAGCTGGGCTACTCCCCCGTGCGGATCGAGACCGCCCGGGGGCGCGCGGAGTACGCGCGTGCCCAGGCTGCGTTCGCGGCGCGCGCGGAGCCGCTGCGGATTCGGCTGATCGAGCACTGCCGGACACTCCTCGCGCAGGAGTAGTGACGCTCGGTCCTGCGATTTTCCGGGGTTCATCACGTTTCGCTAACGTCGAGCCCCTGTTAGGGTGAACGACGTTTGGCGCCGCACACGAAGAGTCGAGGAAAGGCACGCATGGGGCGACACAGCAAGGGCGACGACCCCGGGCACGGCCGTCCTGAGGCTGGGGAGCCGGCGGGGTACCCGCGACCAGGCGAGGTCACCGGCGCGTTCGCGGTCGGGTCCGCGCCGGGCGGAGCGCCTGGGCGGAATCGCGCTCCCGGTGAACCCACCGGCCGCTGGAGCGCTCCGCGCGATGCGGCGCCGGGCTCGCGACCGGTCCGTGCGGCGCGCGCCGCCGCGACAGCGACCGGCAATCATCGCGTCCACGCGGCCGACACCCCCGCCGAGTCCACCGGCAGCCGCCGCGCCTACTCCCCCACCGAGACCACCGGCAGCCGCCGCGCCTACTCCCCCACCAGCCCCACCGAGACCACCGGCACGCGCCGCGCCGTGGGTACGACCTCGGGCGACCGGCGGTCATCCACCGGCGGATCGACGGGCACCTCACGGCCGGTGGCCGCGGGACAGCCGGGCCGCCGGGGCGAGTCGACGGGCACATTGCAGGTCCTCGGCGTCGACGGGCGTCCGCAGCTGGGCCGCCGCCGGGCCGGCGAGACCACCGGCTGCCATCGCATCACCCCACCCGGGGAGACCACCGGATCACACCGCGTGGTCGCCGAGGGCAAGCGCGGGATCGCGAAGTGGCCCATCGTCGCCGGGGTGTTCGTCCTGCTCCTCGTCCTGGGGCTGCTCGGCTGGGGCTGGGCCGACGACGTCCTCAGCAACCGGGCCGAGGCGCAGGCCAGCGCGTGCGCCGAGGGCGACTCGAACCTCACGGTGGCCGCCGCTCCGTCCGTGGCGCCCGCCATCACCGCCGCCGCCGACCGGTGGAACCGCGCCGGGACGGTCGTGCACTCGCACTGCATCAACGTCCAGGTGCGGGCCCTCGACGACCAGCGGGTGCTGCAGGCCCTGACCGGCCAGGGCAACCTCGATTCCATCGGCGGTCAGCCCGCCGTCTGGATTCCGCAGACCACGGCGGCACTCACCCAGCTCACCACCGCGCGGCCCGCGGTGCTGACCTCCCCGGCCGAATCGCTGGCGACGACCGCCGGCGGCGACTACCCGTGCGCGGTGCTCACCACCGACAACGTCGACGAGGTCCAGCAGCGGGCCGCTCAGGTCTTCCGCAACTTCCTCGAGGAACCCGCGCAGAAGACCGACCTCACGCGCGCGCTCACCCCCGGGGCGTAGCGCCGCCGGCACGGGCGACGGGAGGTCACCCCGGCTGGCGGCGCGCGAGGACCTCCCGCGTGGCGGCGTCGGCCGGGTAGAAGGACTCGATCACCAGCTCGGCCAGCGTCACGTCCAGCGCCGTGCCGAAGGTGGCGACCATCGACATCAGGGTCAGCACGCCGTCGCCGTGGCGGAGCCGCACCGGCACGAACACCGACCCGGCCGGCGCCTCGTCCACCGGGTCGTCGCAGGGATAGCCGCTCACCTCGGTCAGCAGCGCGGCCAGATCGGCGTCGCCGGTGATCTCCACCTGCCGCCGCAGCCGGCCGAGCAGCTCGGCTCGCCACTGGCCGAGGTTGAGGACGTGCGGCGCCAGGCCACGCGGGTGGAGGGCGGCCCGCAGCACGTTGGCCGGCGGCTCCAGCAGGTCCGGGTCCACGAGGTCGGTCAGCAGCGTGATCCCGCTGTTGGACTCGACGAGGTCCCAGCCGCGGTCGAGCACCAGCGCCGGGTACGGCTCGTGCCCGGCCAGCAGGTGCCGGACCGCCTCCAGCGCCACACCCAGGTCGGGCAGCGGGGTCTGCGGGTAGACCGGGGCGTAGCCGGCGGCGAGCAGCAGCCGGTTGCGTTCCCGCAGCGGCACCTCCAGCCGTTCGCCCAGCCGCAGCACCATCTCGCGACTGGGCCGGGACCGCCCGTTCTCCAGGAAGCTCAGGTGGCGGGTGGAGATCTCGGCGGACAGGGCGAGGTCGAGCTGGCTGAGCCGGCGGCGTTCCCGCCACTGCCGCAACTGCTCGCCCACGGGGCGCTGCATGGTCGTCACCCCGTCGAAAGTACGGGCCGCGCCGGCGGAGCCGCCATTACCTCCGGCGTAATCGACGCGCCGCGCGGTCCGGGAGATCGTGATCTGGTCACACCGACCCGATCAGGAGGATCCGATGACCGACTACACCACCCTCGCCCAGCGCTACATCGACGTGTGGAACACCACCGACGCGGACAAGCGCCGGGCGCTGGTGGAGGACCTGTTCACCCCCGGCGCCACCTACACCGATCCGCTGGGCGCGGTGCAGGGCACCGACGGGATCGACGGGTTCGTCGCCGGGGCGCAGGCGCAGTTCGCGGGGCTGGAGTTCCGCCTCGGCGGCGCCGTCGACGGCCACCACGACCAGGCCCGGTTCACGTGGCACCTGGGGGCACCCGGGGAGGCGGAGCCGCTCGTGATCGGCTTCGACGTCGTCACTACCGTGGACGGGCGGATCAACCAGGTGCTGGGATTTCTGGACAAGCTGCCCAGCTAGGGTCCCGCGGCCCGGCCCGGACCCCCGGGTCCGGGCCCTCCCCACTCTGTCGTGCCCATGGGCGCCTGAGAGGTTCGCCCGAGTGTTGAGCCGGGCTTGCACCGTCGGCGGGGCACGACGGAGTTGTGCCCGTCGGCCCGCTTTCCAGAGGCGTCTCGTCCGCGCGGTCCGGGGTGCCTGAGAGGTTCCGGGGAGGACTTGCTCCTTCGGCGCCGGGCACGATGGTGGTGGCCCGGTCTCTCCCGCGCGGCTTCGGCGACTGCGCTCAGTACCCTACTCCCCGGTTCGGGAAGACGATCATCCGGTACGGCGGGCGTTGCGGCGCTGGGTGAGCTCGTCCGGGGCGGCCGGCTCCACCTGGCCCCCATCGGCGCGTTCGGCGGGGAACTCGTGCAGGGTGCCGCTGATTTCCTGCATGGGGACCTTCACCGCGATGCCGAAGACACCCTGCCCGCCCTGGAGCAGATCCACGATCTCCTCCGGCGAGGTGCACTCGTAGACGGTGGTGCCGTCGGAGACCAGGGTGACCTTCGCCAGGTCACGCGCCCCGCGCTTGCGCAGGTGCTCGACGGCCACGCGGATGTTCTGCAGCGAGACGCCCGTGTCGAGTAAACGCTTGACGATCTTGAGGGCGAGGATGTCCTTGAACGAGTAGAGCCGCTGCGATCCCGATCCGTGGGCCGTGCGGATGCTGGGCGCGACCAGCCCGGTGCGCGCCCAGTAGTCCAGCTGGCGGTAGGTGATGCCGGCGATCTGACAGGCCGCGGGACCCCGGTATCCGACCAGCTCGTCAGGCAGTGACGAGTCCGGGAAGAGCTCACCCTGCTCTCCCGGCACGACCTGAACCGGCCCTTCGTCGACCACGCATGCCTCCCCTCGCCCGGCCGGTGCGGCCGGTCGAAACAAGCACCCGGGGCCCTGGATGTAGGACCCTCGGCAGTGGCAAACCGCGAGTGTGCCCCAGTGACCGCGCCGCGGCCGAATCACACCGAAGCGATTTACCGCCATCGACGGTATGCGCGGGCAGGCCCCCGGTCAACGCGACGCGCGGCCCGCCCTCGAGCCTGTCTGGAGAGTTGACCGGTCAAGGCGTCCGACCAGCGTTACCCGGACGGGTAATTTTCGTCGCCGGGCCGCGGCGACCGGGCCGGAACGCGCCGAAGGGGCCCTCCCGGCCGGTGCTCGAGCCGGGAAGACCCCTTCGGCGCCGCCGGAGGCGGGCGGTCAGGTGTCCGCGCCGCGGAAATCCTCCGGCGAGACGGACTCGAGAAATTCGCGGAACTTCTCGACCTCGTCCTCCTGCTCGTCCGGGATGATCAGCCCGGCCTCGTCGAGCACCGCGTCCACCGCGTGGATCGGCACGCCGACGCGCAGGGCCAGCGCCACCGAGTCGCTCGGCCGCGCGGACACCCGTACGTTGCCGTCGAAGACCAGTTCGGCGAAGAACGTGCCTTCGCGCAGGTCGGTGATCACGACCTGCTCGAGCTCACGGCCCAGCGCGCCGATGACCTCCTTCAGGAGGTCGTGGGTCAGTGGCCGGGCGGGGCGGACGCCCTGCTGCTCGAGCGCGATCGCGGTGGCTTCCACCGACCCGATCCAGATCGGGAGGTACCGCTCACCCTGCGCCTCCCGCAGCAACAAGATCGGCTGGTTCGCGGGCAGTTCCACCCGCACGCCGACGACGCGCATTTCGCTCATCGGGCTTCGCCTCCCTCTCGTGTGCGCGGGCCGCGGCGCTGGTCCGAGGGCCCCGCATCGACATCTTCGACGCTACCCGCCATCCCGGCGCTGTGCTCGCTTTCGGAACCGCGTGGCAGTCGCATGAACCGTTCCGGCAAATCCATCACCAACGGTACGGCATCCGCGGCTCGGTGCGGAGCCCTGAAACCAGTTCCTTACCGTCGGGACCGGCGACCTGGGAAGATCGGGATCCGGCCGGGCGCGCTCAGCCGCCCGTCACGTCCCGGATACCCGCCTTCACGAGCAGTGTGTGCAGCGTCACCGACAGCGCGGCGAACTGGCGCGCCAGTTCGTCCGCCCTGGCCTTCGCATCCGCGTCGTGGTGCCGCGACACGGGCGCGATGATCTGCTGCAGCAGGCCGACCTCCCGGTCCGCCGAGGCGCGGAACGCACGCAGGTGCCGCGGTTCGATGCCGAACTCCGTCATCGCGCGAACCGTGCGGGCCACCAGGACCGCGTCCGGGTCGTAGAACCCGGCCGCACCCGCGCGGATCAGCCCGTACTGCTCCAGCTCGGCGAGCAGGGCGCCGTCGACGCCGGCCTCGGCGAGCAGGTCCTCCCGGGTCAGCCGGACCTCGCGGCCGGGCGCGAAGTCCTCGGGACGGGGCAGCCCGTCACCTGCGCCCGGGTTCGCCGGGAGCGGAACCAGCTTGCGCGGCAGGCGCCCCCCGGGACCCTGACCGTCGGTCAGCCCGCGGTCGGCGGCATCGAGCTGCTCCTTGATGACCTTGAGCGGGAGGTAGTGGTCCCGCTGCGCGGCCAGCACGAACCGGAGCCGTTCGACGTCCGCCGCGGAGAACTGCCGGTATCCGGATGCCGTCCGGCCCGGGCGGACCAGTCCCTCGGACTCGAGGAACCTGATCTTGGAGATGGTGACGTCGGGAAAGTCCGGGCGCAGCTGCGCCAGCACCGCCCCGATGCTCAGCCCATCACGCTGTGGCCGCCCGGCAGCCGTCACCGCGCCCCCTGGCCCCCGTGCCCCGGGCCGGTCAGGAAGACCAGGCGGAACTTCCCGATCTGCACCTCGTCGCCGCCCGCGAGCACCGCCTGGTCGACCGGCTCACGGTTGACGTAGGTGCCGTTGAGGCTGCCCACGTCGATGACGACGAACTCCCCGCCCTCGCGGCGGAACTCCGCGTGGCGACGGGACACGGTGACGTCGTCGAGGAAGATGTCGCTGTCCGGGTGGCGCCCCGCGCTCGTGGTGTCCCGGTCGAGCAGGAAGCGCGAACCCGCGTTCGGGCCCCGCTTGACCACCAGCAACGCCGTACCCGCCGGCAGCGCGTCGACACCGGCGACCGAAGGCTCCGGCGTCGGCGCCTCCTGACCCTCCACATCCGCCAGGAAGTCGGCCCGGAAGACCGAGGTCCGCTCCGGAGACTGCTCCGGGGGAACGCCGGGCCCGTCGTTGGTGCTCACCTGAGCTCTCCTCACCACTGATGTGTCGCTGGCTGAAAACCTGTGGCTGTCAACGTACCGTGCCTGATCGATTCGGCCCCCGCCGCTCCCCCAAAACGCGGTCCTACCCTGCGGTCAGCCGGTTGTAGGCGTCCGCGTCGAGCAGCCCGGAGGGCGCATCCGGGTCGCTCACCCGGATCTCGACGAGCCAGCCCTCGCCGTAGGGGTCGCTGTTGATCAGCTCCGGCGAGTCGGCCACGGCGTCGTTGACCGCGACGACCTCTCCGTCGACCGGGGCGAACAGCTCGGACACGCTCTTGGTGGACTCGATCTCGCCGAACGGTTCCCCCGCCGTCACCGACTTGCCCGCCTCGGGCAGGTCGACGAACACCACGTCGCCCAGCTGGTCCTGCGCGTACTCGGTGATCCCCACCCGGACCACGTCGTCGGCACGGGTGGCGACCCACTCGTGCTCCTCGGTGTAGCGCAACTCTTCTGGCGCGGACACTGCCTGCCCCTTTCCTGCCCCGGCGCGCCCGGGGCGTCCCGATGCTCGCGCGCAGTCTTACATCCCCGCGCCCGTCCTGGCACGCCGGACCGCCCAGAAGGTCTGCAACAGGTACAGGGCACCGGACCACACGTACAGCACGGTGCCCCACGCGGTGAAGGAGTAGGCGATCGGCCGTGCGATGGCCGCCGCGATCGACGTGCCCTGTGTGAGCAGCAGGAACGGGAAGGCGTACATCAGCACGAAAGTCGCGGCCTTGCCGATGTAGGTGACCTCCGGCGGCGCGTAGTCGTGGCGGCGCAGCACCACGAGCGCTACGCCGACCAGCAGCTCGCGCCCGACGAGCACCGCGACCAGCCACCACGGGACGATGCCGCGGACCAGGAACGCGGCCAGCGTGGCGACGATGTAGAGCCGGTCGGCGGCCGGGTCGAGCAACTGCCCGAGGCGGCTGGTCTGATCCAGCCAGCGGGCCAGTTTGCCGTCCAGCCAGTCGGAGACGCCGCTGAACACCAGCAGCACCAGGGCCCAGCCGTCGGCGCGGGGGCCGAGCAGGAGCCAGAGGAACACCGGGACACCTGCCAGCCGCAGCAGGGACAGCAGGTTCGGCACGGTCCACGCCTGCCGCAACAGGCTGGGCCCGGCCGGCTCGGTGCGGTGTTCGATCACCCCGTAACCCTAATCGGTGCGGTGCCGCTTTCCGGCGGCGGCGCCGGGGCGGCGCGCCCGGGCCTGCCGGCGGCACGCGCGGGCGCTCAGCCGGCGCGGCGGTGGCTCCAGCCACGGCGGTGCAGCTCGGCCCCGCTGAGGGCCTGCGGGCGGCCCAGGTGGTCGGTGCCCACCCAGCGCAGCGCCCCGGCGCCGGACTCGAGGACGTAGGGGCGGCCCTGGCTCCACACGACGGAGCACGGGGTGGTCGGGAGCGGATCCGTCGTGGCGGCGGTTTCGGTGCTCAACACGACCGTTGTGTCGCGTCACGGCGCCGAAGTGTTAGCAGTCGGCCAACTATTCACCCGGCCGGTGGATCAACGTCCACAGTGGAGCCGGCGTGGGCGCGTCCTGCCTGCGATTTCGCCGCGGGGCGGTAGTTTCCCCATCCGGGAGGGATCACATGACCACACCTGGCCGCACCCTGGCGCTGCTGCTCGTGTCGGCGGGCGTCCTCGCCGGCTGTACCGGGACACCGGCCGCCCCGGCACCCGCTCCGCCCCCGCCGGCGAGCACCCCCGCACCGGACACCACCGCACCGGACACCACCCCACCGGCCCCGGCCGCCCCGAGCACCCCGGCGCCGGATCCCGCCGGCGCCGGCGCGGGCACCCGTGCCGGCGGGTGCGGCACCGTGCCCGCGGCGAGCGGGCTCACCTTGCAGGTCATGGACACCACGACCAGCCCGCTCAGCTGCGGGCAGGCGACCGACCTGGTGACGCGGTTCCAGCAGGCGATCGCCGGGCGCCAGCCGGCCAGATCGGCCCTTCCGGTCCGGGAAACGGTCGACGGGTGGATGTGCGTGTCCGGCCCGCCCGCCTCCCAGGGCGGTACCACGTGCAGCCGCGGCGAGGACACCGTCTTCGCCCAGGTCACCGAATCGGAGTAGCGGCCACCCCACCCCCGGGGCGGGGCAGGGCGGCCGCGCTCAGCCCTTGAGGTTCGGGAAGTCGTCCTCGCGGAACTCGCCCGCGGTGCGGGACTCCGGCGACGCCTGCTCCTTGCCGCGCAGCTCGACGCGGCGGATCTTGCCGGAGATCGTCTTCGGCAGGTCGGCGAACTCCAGCCGGCGGATCCGCTTGTACGGCGCGAGGTGCTCGCGGCAGAACGCCAGGATGCTCTCCGCGGTGGCCGCGTCCGGCTCGTGCCCCGCGGCCAGCACCACGTACGCCTTGGGCACCGCGAGGCGGATCGGGTCCGGCGCCGGCACCACCGCGGCCTCGGCGACCGCCTCGTGCTCGAGCAGCACGCTTTCCAGCTCGAACGGCGAGATGCGGTAGTCCGACGCCTTGAACACGTCGTCGGTGCGGCCGACGTAGGTGATGTAGCCCCGTTCGTCGACCGAGCCGACGTCACCGGTGTGGTACAAGCCGCCGCGGAAAGCCTCTGCGGTGCGGTCGTCGTCGTCGGCGTACCCGACCATCAGGCCCACCGGGCGTTCGCTCAGGTCGAGGCAGATCTCGCCCTCCTCCGCCGGTTCACCACCGACCGGGTCGACCAGCACGACCTTGAAGCCGGGCACCGGGCGGCCCATCGACCCGGGCTTGACCTCCTGCCCCGGCGTGTTGGCGATCTGCACACTGGTCTCGGTCTGGCCGAAGCCGTCCCGGATGGTCACGCCCCACGCCTTGCCGACCTGGTCGATCACCTCCGGGTTGAGCGGCTCCCCCGCCCCGACCACCTTCACCGGCGGGGTCCGCAGCGCGGTGAGGTCGGCCTGGATCAGCATCCGCCACACCGTCGGCGGCGCGCAGAAGCTGGTGATGCCGCAGCGCTGCATCTGCGCCAGAAGCGCACCCGCGTCGAAGCGGGTGTAGTTGTACAGGAACACCGTGGCCTCGGCGTTCCACGGCGCGAACACGTTGCTCCACGCGTGCTTGGCCCACCCCGGCGAGGAGATGTTCAGGTGCACGTCGCCCGGCTCGAGGCCGATCCAGTACATCGTGGACAGATGCCCGACCGGGTAGGACACGTGCGTGTGCTGCACCAGCTTCGGCTTGGCCGTCGTGCCCGAGGTGAAGTACAGCAGCAGCGGGTCGGTCGCCGCGGTCGGCCCGTCCGCGGTGAACGATTCCTCGGCGGAATAAGCGTCGGCGAAGGACAGCCAGCCGCCGCCGGCGCCCTCGCCCACGGCGATGCGGGTGTAGTCACCCGGGACGTCGGCGAACTTCTCCACGTCCGCCGATCGCACGACCACGTGCCGGGCACGGCCGCGGTCCACCCGGTCCCGCAGGTCGGCCGCGCCGAGCAGGGTCGAAGCCGGGATGATCACCGCGCCCAGCTTGATCGCGGCGAGGATCGTCTCCCACAGCTCGACCTGGTTGCCCAGCATCAGGATCAGCCGGTCGCCGCGGCGGACCCCGTGCCCGCGCAGCCAGTTCGCCACCTGACTGGACCGGCGGGCCATCTCCGGGTAGGTCCAGCGGCCCTCGCTGCCGTCCTCCTCGACGATCCACAGCGCGTACCGGTCCGCGTTGGCCGGGTCGGCGGCGACCACGTCGAACCAGTCCAGCGCCCAGTTGAACTCGTCCAGCCGCGGCCACGCGAAGTCGCGGTACGCGGTGTCGTAGTCCTCGCGATGCGCGAGCAGGAAGTCGCGTGCCTCGCGGAAGCGTTCGTGAGCGGTCGAATGGACAGTGTTCATGACGTTCTCCTCACTCGCCCGTGAACTCCGGCGTGCGGCGTTCCACGAACGCCTGCACCGCTTCCTGCAGATCCTTGCTGGGGAGGAACGCCGCGTTCCAGGCGGAGACGTAGCGCAGCCCGTCGGCGACCTGGCGCTCGGTGTTGAGCGACAGCACGTCCTTGACACCCCGCACGACCAGCGGCGGGTTCGCGGCGATCTCCCCGGCCAGCGCCCCGGCCGCGGCCAGCAGGGCGTCCGCGTCCGGGTACACGTCGTTGACCAGGCCGATCTTCTCCGCCCGCGCGGCGTCGATGTCCTTGCCGGTCAGGGCCAGCTCCCGCAGGTGGCCCTCGCCGATGATCCCCGCCAGCCGCTGCAGGCTGCCCAGGTCGGCCACGATCGCGACCTTCGCCTCGCGCACGCTGAACTTCGCGTCCGCGCTGGCCAGGCGCACGTCGGCGGCGGCGATCAGGTCCACCCCGCCGCCGATGCACCAGCCGGACACCGCGGCGATCACCGGCGTGCGGCACTCCGCCACGGCCGTGACGCTGTCCTGCAGGGACCGGATCTCGCGCAGGAACTCGGTCCGCGGCCCGGCCAGGGCGTCCCCGGCCAGCAGCGGCGCCCAGCCGCCCATCATGGCGGGCAGGTCGAGACCGTAGGAGAAGTTCCTCCCGCTGCCGGTCAGCACGATCGCCCGGACCGCGGGATCGGCGTCCAGGGTGCGGAACACGATCGGCAGCTCGCGCCAGAAGTCCGGGCCCATCGCGTTGCCCTTGCCCGGCCCGAGCAGCGTCACGCGGGCGAGGGCGCCGGTGCGCTCGACGGCGAGCGAGACCAGGTCCGGCAGCTTGTCGGCGGTGTCAGTCATGGCTGCCATCTTGACGCATCCGGACGCTTTCGCGCGCCGCAGCTGTGCGGGAGCGGCCGGTGGTGGTTTCCTGATCGACATGCTGACCCGCCCCCTGGAGCTGGCCGGTGCCTTCACCTTCGAGGGACACCGGCTGTGCTACACGCAGTTCGGCACCGGCGACCGCGTCGTGGTGCTCGCCCACGGCCTGATGTTCACCCGGCGGATGCACGCCCCGCTGGCCCGCACGCTGGCCGCCGACGGGTTCCGGGTGATCACCGTGGACCTGCTCGGCCACGGCGACTCGGACCGGCCGCGCGAGTCGTGGCAGTACTCGATCCCGGCGTTCGGCGATCAGGTGCTGGCGCTGCTGGACCACCTGGACGTGCGGGCAGCCGTGGTGGGCGGGACGTCGCTGGGCGCGAACGTCGCGCTCGAGGTGGCGGTCCGGGCGCCGGAGCGGCTGCGCGGGATCGTGGTGGAGATGCCGGTGCTGGACAACGCCATCGTGGCGGGGCTGCTGGCGTTCACCCCGCTGCTGTTCGCGGCGCGGTTCGTGCCCTTCGGCGTGCGGGCGGTGGCGCGGCTGGCCGCGCTGGTGCCGCACGGCAGCCAGTGGGTCGACGTCGTCACCGACACGCTGGAGCAGCAGCCACCGGCCCTGGCGGCGTTGCTGCACGGGGTGTTCTTCGGGCGCATCGCGCCGCCGCGGTCGGTGCGGCGGCGGATCGAGGTGCCCGCGCTGGTGATCGGCCACGAGCGCGACCCGGTTCACCCGTTCGGCGACGCCGACACCCTGGCCGCGGACCTGGCCGCGGCGGAATTCGTGCAGGCCCGCAGCCCGGTCGAGCTGCGCTTCGACCCGCAACGGCTGACCGGGACGATCCTGGACTTCCTGCGCCGCTGCCACCCCGCCTGACCGGCCAACACACCGCCACCAGCAGCCAACACGCCGCCGCTGGCGGCAAACACGCGCGTGTTGGCCGCTCCGGGCGCCGTGTTCGCCGGCGCGGGCGGTGTGTTCGCCGGCGCGGGCGGCGTGTTGGCCGCTCCGGGCGGTGGGTTGGCGGCTCCGGGCGGTGGGTTGGCCGTTAGTGCAGGTCGTCGGGGAGCAGGCCGGCGACGGGGCCGATCACGATCACCGCGGGCGGGCGGACCCCGGCGGCCTTCGCCTCCGCGGCGGCGGTCGCCAGGGCGAACCGGTGCACCCGCTGGGTCGGCATCGTGGCGTTCTCCACGATCGCCACGGGCGTGTCGCCAGGACGGCCGCCCGCCAGCAGCGCGGCCGCGAACCGGTCGAGCCGTTCCACGCCCATCATCAGCACGATCGTGCCGCGCAGCCGCGCCAGCGCGGCCCAGTCGGTCAGCGAGCTCTCGTCACCGGGCGCGACGTGCCCGGACACCACGACCACCTCGTGTGCCACCCCGCGGTGGGTGACCGGCACCCCGGCGACCGCGGGACCGGCGATCGAGCTGGTGATGCCCGGGACCACCGTGACCGGCACCCCGGCCTCGGCGCAGGCCAGCAGCTCCTCGAAACCGCGCCCGAACACGTACGGGTCACCGCCCTTGAGGCGGACCACGAACTTGCCGGCCTTGGCGTGCTCGATCAGCGTGGCGTTGATGAAGTCCTGGCTCGCCGCCCGGCCGTAGGGGATCTTGGCGGCGTCCACGACCTCGGCGTCCGGCGACAGCTCGTCGAGCAGCTCGCGGGGCGCCAGCCGGTCGGCGACGACGACGTCGGCGCGGGCGAGCAGCCGGCGGCCCTTGACGGTGATCAGCTCCGGATCGCCGGGGCCGCCACCGACGAGCGCGACCCCGGGCAGTTCGGTGGCGTCGGGCGCGGGGCGGTCGCCGGCGATCGCGCCGGTGTGCAGGGCCTCGACGATGTTGTCCCGCACGGCGGCCGACCGCAGCGGCTGACCGCCGGACAGTACGCCGACGACCAGTCCCTCGTGCCGCCCGACCGCCGCGGTGACCGCGGTGCCCTCGATCCCGGCGTCGGCGCGCACGCAGAAGACGCGGCGCCGCTCGGCCTCCGCGCAGACCGCGGCGTTGACCTCCGGGTCGTCGGTGCAGGCCAGCGCGTACCAGGCGCCCTCGAGGTCGCCGTCGGTGTAGCGGCGCTGGTGCCACACCACTTCGCCAGCGTCGATCATGCCGCCCACGGCCGGAGTGGTCGACGGCGAGATCAGCTCGACGGCCGCGCCGGCGCCGATCAGCCGCGGCAGCCTGCGCTGGGCCACGGTGCCGCCGCCGACGAGCACCACGCGCCGCCCGGCGAGATCGAGGCCGACGAGGTAGTGCTGGTCTTCAGGCATGCGGACAAGCATGCCTGCTGGTTGCCGCGAAGACACCCCAGGGTTGCACGAGTGTGAGCAACTCCGTACCGCCCATTGCATACCCGGTCCGCTGCGGTGCGGGCCACCGGGCCGGCGGCCCGCACGTGCTCAGCGCGTCCGCGAGGGGTAGGGCAGCAGGGCCATCTCGCGGGCGTTCTTGATGGCCTGGGCCACCTGTTTCTGCTGCGCCGGTGACAGGCCGGTCACCCGCCGGGCGCGGATCTTGCCCCGGTCGGAGATGAACTTGCGCAGCAGGTCCACGTCCTTGTAGTCCACAACGGACACCTGCTCCGCGGTGAGCAGGTTGCGGCGACGGCGGCCCGGCCGGGCCTCGGTGCGCTTGGACACCGCGCTCACCAGCTCGACTTCGTCACGCCGGGCAGCTCACCGCGATGAGCCATCGCGCGCAGCCGCACCCGGGACAGGCCGAACTTGCGGAGGTAGCCGCGCGGGCGCCCGTCGGCGGTGTCGCGATTGCGCAGCCGTGTCGGACTGGAATCGCGGGGCAGCTTCCGCAGCGCCGCCCCGGCCGCCGCGCGTTCGTCCGCCGAGGACCGCGGCGACGAGATCACGGCCTTCAGCTCGGCCCGGCGCCCGGCGTAGCGGGCCACGACAGCACGCCGCTGCTCGTTGCGGGCGATCTTCGACTTCTTGGCCATCAGCGCTCCTCCCGGAACTCGACGTGCCGGCGCACGACCGGGTCGAACTTGCGCAGCACCAGCCGGTCCGGGTCGTTGCGGCGGTTCTTCCTCGTCACGTACGTGTGACCGGTGCCCGCGGTCGAGCGGAGCCGGATGATCGGCCGGACCTCGTTGCGGGCCACTACAGCTTCACCCCCTTCGCGCGCAGGCCGGCGACGACCGCCTCGATGCCGCGCTTGTCGATCGTCTTGATGCCCTTCGCCGAGACACGCAGGGTGACCCAGCGTCCCTCCGCGGGGAGCCAGTAGCGGCGTCGCTGGACGTTCGGGTCCCACCGCCGCGAGGTCCGCCGGTGCGAATGGGACACCTGCTTGCCGAAGCCCGGCTTGCGGCCGGTGACCTGGCAGACCGCCGACATCCATCCTCCTAGTTGATAGTGATTTTCATTATCAGTTACTCTACACGGTGTGGATCCCGAAACGACCGGCACCACCCGGGTGCCCCTCACCCTGATCAGCGGCCTCGTCCCGGCGGCCACCGCCGACCTCGCCGAACAGGTCCGCGCGGCCCGGCCCGGCACCGCCGTCGTCCACCACGACCTGCGCGAGATCGGCAGCGGCGTCGTGCGGCGGCGCCTGCAGCTGGGCGTCCGCGACGAGACGACCGTGCTCGAGCTGGCCCACGGCTGCGTGTCCTGCACGCTGCGGGAGGATCTGCTCCCCCTGCTGCGCCGCCTGGCCGGCACCTCCGGCGTGCGGCACATCGTCGTGCGGCTGGACGAGGCGATGGAGCCGGAACCGGTCTGCTGGGCGATCCGGCACGTGCTCGTCGGCGACCGTCCGGTGAGCGACTTCGTGACGATCGACGGCGTGCACACCGTGCTGGACCGCGGCACCTGGCTGGCCGACGCGACCGGTGCAGACACCCTCGCCGAGCGCGGGCTGCAGGCGAGCCAGGACGACGAGCGGACGGTCGCACAGGTCGCGCTGTCCCAGGCCGAGTTCGCCGACGTGCTCGTGCTCACCGGCGCGGCCGATGCCTGGACCGACGCGAAGACCGCGGCCGTCCTCGACCGGGTCGCGCCGGCGGCGTGGCGCACCTCGCGGCTGGCCGAGGTGCCCGCGGGTGCGCGGCGGGGCCAGGTGACCGACATGCACGGCCCGCTGCTGCACGGCGAGCCACCCCTGGGCGCCGACTGCGGTGTGGCCACGCTGCTGTTCCGGGTGCAACGCCCGTTCCACCCGCAACGGCTGCACGACGCGTTGGACGTGCTGCTGGACGGGGCCGTGCGCACCCGCGGCCGGGTGTGGGTGGCCAGTCAGCCGGACGTGGCGCTGTGGCTGGAATCGGCCGGCGGCGGCCTCGGCGTCGGACACGCCGGGCCGTGGCTGGCCGCGCCGGACGGCCCCGGCTGGACGGACGTGTCGCCGGAGCGCCGGACGCTGGCGTCGCTGCGCTGGCACCCGGTGTTCGGCGACCGGGCCTCGGAAGTCTTCGTCGTCACCGATCAGGCCACCCCGGCGGAGATCGAGGCGGCGCTGTCCGCCGCGCTGCTCACGGACGCCGAGCTCGCGGCCGGGCGGCGGGAATGGCTGTCCTACGAGGACCCGTTCGGCGCCTGGCACGAGGAGCCCTGCGGGGACGCCGACGAAACCACAACAGAAACGCAGGACGCACCCTTCGCGTCCGGAACGGAGAGGCAGTGAAACAGGGTATCCATCCGGGCTACCACCCGGTGGTCTTCCAGGACTCGGCGACCGGGGACGCGTTCCTGACCCGGTCGACCATGACCTCGGACAGGACGATCGAGTGGAGCGACGGCAACACCTACCCGCTCGTGCTGGTCGACGTGAGCGCGTGGTCGCACCCGTTCTGGACGGGCGGGCGCCGGATCATGGACACGGCGGGTCAGGTGGAGAAGTTCCACCGGCGCTACGGAAGGCGGAAGTGATGGCCGTTCCCAAACGCAGGATGTCCCGCAGCAACACCCGCCACCGCCGCGCCCGGTGGAAGGCCGTGCAGCCGGACCTGGTGCCGGTCGTGATCAACGGCAGGCAGCAGCTGGTACCGCGCAAGCTGCTCCGCCACTTCCACCGGACCGGACGGTGACCGTCCCGTGCTGATCGAGGCCGGACTCACCCCGGTGAACCCGGCCGGTAGAGCATCCCGAGGAATTCACGCAGCAGCCGTTCCCGCAGCGGCGGCGGCGCGGCGCCGAGCAGGGCGTTGATCTCTGCCATCCGGTCCGGCAACCCCGCCCCGCCGCCCATTCCGGCCGCGGTGAGCAGACCCGCGAACTGCTCGCCGGTCAGGGTGTCCGGGTCCAGCGCGGCGACGAACGCGGCCACGTTCTCGTCCACGGTGACCGGGCCGGCGGCGCGGGCGGCGCTGACCGAGGCGGCGAGGTCGGCGAGGAACTCCGCCTCGCTGCCCCGGTTGGCGGCGGTGACGGTCAGGTGCAGGTTCACCGGCGAGGACCGGTGGGCGAACTGCGGCTGCACGTACCAGCCGCGCACCCGCATCTCGTCGGCGACGGTGAACAGGTCGAAGCCCTCGTCCTCGGTGGTGAGCGCGAGCAGGGTCGAGTCCGGTTCGGCCAGCAGCCGCAGGCCCCGGGTCCCGGTGATGCCGCGCGCCAGCTCGCTCACCGCGGCCAGTGTCCGGCGGGCGAGTTCGAGGTAGCCGTCGTCGCCGAGGTGCTGCACGACTGCCCACGCAGCCGCGAGCGGGCCGCCGGAGCGGGTGGACTGGATGGTGCTGTTCAGCATCGTGTAGCCGGGCCAGTCGGCGCTGGCGAAGTAGTGGCCGCGCCGCAGGTCCGGGCCCGCGTGCAGCAGCACCGACACGCCTTTCGGGCAGTAGGCGTACTTGTGCAGGTCGACCGACACGCTGGTGACACCCTCGACGCCGAACCCGAACTCCGGCACCGCCCGGCCCAGACGCCGGAAGTACGGCAGGATCCACCCGCCGATGCAGGCGTCCACGTGCATCCGGACCCCGCGGGCGGCGGCCGCGGCGGCGATCGGCGCGATCGGGTCGATGATCCCGTGGGCGTAGGAGGGGGCGCTGGCCACGACGAGGACCGTCGTGTCGTCGATGGCCGCGGCCATCGCAGCGGGGTCCGCGCGGAAGGTGACCGGATCGACCGGAACCACGACCGGGCGCACGCGGAACAGGTGCGCGGCCTTGTGGAACGCGGCGTGCGCGGTCGCGGGCAGCACCATGCTCGGCTCGGCGACGTCCGGGCGGCTTTCCCGCGCGGCGAGCACGGCGAGCAGGCATGATTCGGTCCCGCCCGAGGTCACCGCGCCGACGGTGTCCGGGGTGCCGCCCACCAGGCGCGCGGTCGCGGCGACCAGGTCGTTCTCCAGGCGCCGCAGGCTCGGGAACGCAGTCGGGTCCAGGCCGTTCGCGGACGACGCGAGTGCGTGGGCCTGCGCGGCGAGCTCGTCCAGCCCGGTCAGGCCGCTGTCGTAGACGTAGGCGAGGGTGCGGCCCCCGTGGGTGGGCAGGTCGCCCGCACGCAGCTCGCGCAGCTGCGCCAGGACCTCACGCGCGGATCTCATCGTGGCTCCAGGATCGAGCGGCGCAGCAGCGGCAGGCCCGCCACCACGAGGATTCCGGGCAGCAGCGCGAACCCGAGCAGGATCGCGGTGACCGCGCTGCCCGGTTGCACCGCCGAGGCGTCCACACTGGACACGTATCCCCCGGCCGACAGCACCAGGCCGAACAGGCCCGGGCCCAGCGCCAGGCCGAGCGTCTCGGACGCGGTCCACACCCCGGCGGTGATCCCGGCGCGGGTGGCGCCCGTGCGCTCCTCCTCGGCGCTGATCAGGTCGGGCAGGATGGCCAGCGGGAACACCTGGATTCCGGCGTAGCCGACCCCGGCGAGCGCGACGAACACGAACGACACGGCGACCGGCAGCACCCGCGCCCCGCACAGGCCCGCGCACGCCACGCCGAAGGCGATGCAGGCGAACCGGAAGCCCCACAGCTTGCCCCAGCGCGCCCCCAGGCGCGGCCACAGCGGCATGGTCACCAGCGCGGGCAGCACGAACCCGACGAACAGGTACGTCTGCAGGCTCGCGTCGCCGAAGACGTACCGGGACGCGTAGTTCACCCCGGCCAGCAGCGTGGCCAGGCCGAGCGACTGGACGAAGTAGACGCCCAGCAGCCAGCGGAACGGCCGCCACCGGCGCATGGTCGCCAGCAGCTCACGCCAGCCGGGCGTCGGCGGGCGGAGGTTGCCGACCGGTGCGCCGCGCGTGCCCAGGAACACCGCGATCGTGCCCAGCACCATGATCACACCCATCACGGCGCCCATGACGCGGTAGCCGGGGACGCCGCCGACCTGGTTGGTGATCCCGGGAGCGCCACCGCCGGAGACCAGGATCGCGATGGCCAGCAGGCCGATGCGCCAGCTGGTCAGGCGGGTGCGCTCGTCGTAGGAGGAGGTCAGCTCCGCGGGCAGCGCGTTGTAGGGCACCTGGAAGAACGCGAACGCGGTGGCGCACAGGAAGAACGCCAGCACCACGTACCCGGCGTCCAGCGGGGTGCTGCCGAAGCCGGGGTGGGCGAAGATCGCCGCGAACAGCACGGCCACCCCGAGGCCGCCGAAGAGCAGGAACGGCCGCCTGCTCCCCCGGCGCGCCAGGCTCGCGTCGGACAGCCGCCCGGCAACCGGGTTGAACACGACGTCCCACGCCTTGGGCACGAGCACGATCGCCCCGGCGACGGCGCCCGGCACCGCCATCGTGTCGGTGAGGTAGGGCAGCAGCAGCAGGCCGGGCACGGTGCCGAACGCGCCGGTGACGAACGACCCCGCGGAGTAGCCGAGCCTGGTCTTGGCCGGTAGGGCGACCATGGTCCTCCGATCGACACCCGATGATCGAGCGCATCGTGTCACCGCCCGCCCCGCGACGTCCGCGCGGGGCACGAATTCGCCGCGCGGCGGCGGCGCTCAGCCCAGCGCGGCGGCGACCCGGCGGAGGGTGGCGGCGTCCCCGCGCAGCAGCAGCGTCGTCACCACCGTCTCCTCCCAGGCGGCCAGCTCCGCCCGGATCTTCGCGGGCGGGCCGATCAGCGAGGTGTCCTCCACCAGCGCGGTGGGGATCGCCGCCGCGGCCTCCTCCTTCCGCCCGGCCAGGTAGAGCTCCTGGACCTTCTCGGCCACGTCGCCGTAACCCAGCCGCGCGAACACGTCCTTGTGGAAGTTCACCTGCCGCGCCCCCATGCCCCCGATGTAGAGCGCCAGCGACGGCTTGACGAAACCGGCCGCGGTCTCCACGTCGTCGTGCACGATCACCGGTACCGACGCGGCGACCTCGAAGTCCGCCGCGGAGCGTCGCGCCCCCGGCCGGGCGAAGCCCTCCGCGAGCGCCGCCCGGTAGAACGGGTCGCTCTTCGGGGAGAAGAACAGCGGCAGCCAGCCGTCGCAGATCTCGGCGGCCAGCGCGACGTTCTTCGGGCCCTCGGCCGCGAGGTAGATCGGGATCTCCGGCCGCAGCGGGTGCACGGTGGACTTCAGCGGCTTGCCCAGGCCGGTCCCGCCGCGCAGCGGCAGCTGGTAGGTGTCCCCGTCGAAGGTGACCGGCTCGCGCCGCGCCACCACGCGCCGCACGATCTCCACGTACTCGCGGGTCCGGGCCAGCGGCCGCGGGTACGGCTGCCCGTACCAGCCCTCCACCACCTGCGGCCCGGACGCGCCCAGGCCGAGGATGAACCGGCCGCCGGAGAGGTGGTCCAGTGTCATCGCCGCCATCGCCGTCGCCGTCGGCGTACGAGCCGACATCTGGACGATGTTCGTGCCCAGCTTGAGCCGCTCGGTCGCCGCGCCCCACCAGGCCAGCGGGGTCAGGGCGTCGGAGCCGTACCCCTCGGCCGTCCACACCGAGTCGAATCCCAGCTCCTCGGCGGCGCGGATGGCCGCCAGTGCACCCTCCGGCGGGCCGGCCGACCAGTAACCGATGTGATAGCCGAGCTTCACGGCACCTCCCGGGGAACGTAGTGCGTCGGGCTGTCCCGTTCGGACAGCGGAGGCAGGTTGCGCGCGGGCGTTTCCACGAGCGGGGCATCCGGCGGGAGGTCCCCGCGCGCCCGCCGCCACGCCGCCCGGGCCCGGGGGTGGTACCGGAGGTCGTGCGGCACGAGGGCGAACGCGCGCCCGATGGCCCGGCCGGCCAGCCGGTGCAGCGCCTCGTCCCGGCGCGACCAGGAAAAGCCCAGCCGGTCCCGAACCGCCGGGTGGTACAGACCGACCGTCCACCACACGAACGACTTCGCCACGAGGATCCGCAGGACGCGCCACACCGGGTCGGGCACCCGCGCCAGCAGCGGTGGTTTCGCGATCCCGACGAGGTCGAGCACGTCCCGGGTGGCCTTGTTGTCCTCCAGCACGTCGGTGCACATGCGGTCCCAGTACGCGCGGAACTCCTCCCACGATCCGGGCACCGGCCGCATGCTCAGCCCGTAGAGCCGGTACCACTGGACGTGCTCGTCGAACAGGCGCCGTTTGTCCGCCTCGCTCAGCCCGCCCATCAACCGCTCGGCGGCAACCACGGTGAGCATGAAGAACGTGGCGTGCGCCCAGTAGAAGGTGCCCGGGTTCAGGGCGTGGTAGCGGCGGCCGCGCGAGTCCACCCCGTGGATCGTCTCGTGGTAGCCGCGCACGGCGCGGGCGGTCTCGGCCGCGCGCGGCCCGTCGTAGACCGTGCCGCCGATCGGGTACAGGGAGCGGAACAGGCGCTGCCACCGTTCGGCGAAGAACCGCGAGTGCTCCGCCACCGCGGCACCGAGTTCGGGGTGCATGTTCTGCATCGACCCCGCCCACAGTGCCATGAGCAGGGTCCGCCAGTCGCCGAAGTACTTCCACGTCAGGGAGCCGGGACCCAGGGGCTGCGCTGCCATGATCCGAACGCTACAATTGACAACATCTGTAGTCAATTGTGAGGGCGGATGACGGAGAAGACCTGGGCGGGCACCACCCTGCGCGACCGCCGGGCGGCCCGGCGCGCCCAGCTGCTCGACGCGGCCCTCGACCTGCTCGGCACGGCGGGCAGCGCCGCGGTAACGGTGCGGGCGGTGTGCCGGCACGCCAAGCTCACCGAACGCTACTTCTACGAAAGCTTCACCGACCGCGAAGAGCTGGTGGTCGCCGTCTACGAGCAGGTCGCCGACGAGGCGCACAGCGCGCTCGTCGGCGCGGTCGGCGGCAGCGGCCGGAACCCGGCCGAGCGGGCCGAGGCGGCGGTCACCGCGTTCGTCGAGCTCATGCTGGACGATCCGCGCAAGGGCCGGGTCCTGCTGCTGGCCCCGATCACCGACCCGGCCCTGTCCGCCCGCGGGGTGGCGCTGCTGCCCGCCTTCGCCGCGCTGATCCGCGACCAGCTGCCCGGGCGCATGGACACCCTGGACCGGCAGCTGACCGCGATCGGCCTCGTCGGCGCGCTGACCCACCTGTTCACCGCCTACCTGTCCGGCACGCCGCAGATGACCCGCGAGCGCCTCGTCGGCCATTGCGTCCGGCTGCTGGCCCGATCGTCCTAAGCGGACTTGCGCTCCGCGGCCAGCTCCAGGGCGATGTCGATGATCATGTCCTCCTGGCCACCGACGTAACAGTTCTCGCCCACCCGGTAGAGGATCTCGTGCGCCGCCACGCCGTAGCGTTCCGCGGCCCGCTCGGCGTGCAGCAGGAAGCTGGAGTACACCCCGGCGAACCCCTGCACGATCGACGACCGGTCCATCACCGGCAGCCGCGTGATGAACGGCTTGACGACGTTCTCCGCCGCGTCCATCAGCACGTCCTTGTCCACTCCGGTCTCGACGCCGAGCCGCTCGAACACCGCGGCGAGCACCTCGGTCGGCGAGTTTCCGGCACCCGCGCCGAGCGCGACCAGGGAACCGTCGATCTGCTTGGCACCGGCCCGGTGGGCGAGGACCGAGTTGGCGACCCCGAAGCTGAGGTTCTGGTGGCCGTGGTAGCCGACCTGGGCCGCGTCACCGAACTCCGCGACCAGCGCGGCCACCCGGTCGGCCGCCTCCTCCAGGATGAGCGCCCCGGCGGAGTCCACGATGTACACGCACTGGCAGCCGGCGTCGACCATGATGCGGCCTTGCTCGGCCAGGGTTTCCGGCGTGGCCATGTGCGACAGCATCAGGAAGCCGACCGTCTCCAGCCCGAGTTCGCGTGCCGCGGTGAAGTGCTGGATCGACACGTCGGCCTCGGTGCAGTGCGTCGCGATCCGGACCGCGCCGGCGCCGAGATCCGCTGCGGCCTTGAGGTCGGTGACGGTGCCCTGGCCGGGGAGCAGCAGCACCGCGATCCTGGCCTGCGTGGCTTCCTCGACGGCCGCGGCGATCAGCTTCCGCTCGTCCACCAGCGAGAATCCGTAGTTGAAGGTCGAGCCGCCCAGTCCGTCGCCGTGGGCCACCTCGATCAGCGAGATCCCGGCGCGGTCCAGCGCCCGCACGGTGTCCCGCACGTTCTCCTCGGTGAACTGGTGCGCCATGGCGTGGCTGCCGTCGCGCAGGCTCGTGTCGACGAGCCGCACCTCCCGCTCGGTCATGCCGGCACCTCCTGCGTGCGCTGGGTCGCCAGCAGCTCGCCAACGCGGGCGGCCGCGGCGGTCATGATGTCCAGATTGCCGGCGTAGGGCGGCAGGTAGTCCCCGTTGCCGGCGACCTCCAGGAACACCGCCACGCGCGCCCGGCCCTGCCAGCCCGGCCGCGGATCGTCGAACTGCGGCGCCGCCTTGAGCGTGTACCCCGGCACGTAGGTCTGCACGTCGGCGACCATCCGCTCGATCGAGGCGGTGATCGCGTCCCGGTCGGCGTCCGGCGAGATCGCGCAGAACACGGTGTCCCGCATGATGAGCGGGGGTTCCACCGGGTTGATGATGATGATCGCCTTGCCCTTCGCCGCCCCGCCGACGATCTCCAGGCCACGGGCGGTGGTCTCGGTGAACTCGTCGATGTTCGCGCGGGTGCCCGGTCCCGCCGAGCGCGACGACACCGACGCGACGATCTCGGCGTAGGGCACCTCGGTGACGCGGGAGACCGCGTGCACGATGGGGATGGTGGCCTGACCACCGCAGGTGATCATGTTGTAGTTCGCCGCGCCCAGCCGCCCGGGCAGCTCCACCGCGGGGCAGGTGAACGGGCCGACGGCGGCCGGTGTCAGGTCCACGGCCTGGATGCCGGCCTCGGCGTAGCGCGGCGCGTTCGCCAGGTGCGCCTTGGCCGAGGTCGCCTCGAACACGATGTCGGGCAGCTCGTCGCGGGACAGCAGCCAGTCCACGCCCCCGGCGGACGTGTCCACGCCCAGCGCGGCCGCGCGCGCCAGCCCGTCCGAAGCTGGGTCGACGCCGACCATGTAGGCGACCTCGATGTGCTCGCTGCGCCGCAGCTTGACGAGCAGATCGGTGCCGATGTTGCCGGGTCCGACGATCGCGGCCCGTGCCTTGCGGGTGCTCATGCGCCCTCTCCTTTCGGGGTCCGTCCCACGGTGCGCGCCGGGGTGGGGCACACTCAACACATGTGTGCCGCTGAGCGGGACGACGGGATGACGGCGGCGCGGATCGCCGCGCTGCTCGGCGCGTTCCGTCCCGGAGACCAGACACTGGGCACGTCCGAGCTGGCGCGCCGCACGGGCCTGCCCAAGTCGTCGGTGCACCGGCTCACCGGGCACCTGGTCACGCACGGCCTGCTGGAGCGCGACGGCCCCGCGGTGCGGCTCGGCCTGCGGCTGTTCGAGATCGGGCAGCTCGCCGGGCGCGAGCGCGGGCTGGTCGACGCCGCCCGCCCCTACCTGGCCGATCTGCGGGAAGCCACCCGGAACACCGTGCACCTGGCGGTGCTCGAAGGCATCGAGGTGGTCTACCTCGACATCGTGCGGGGGCCGGACGCGCCGGCCCTGCCCTCGCGCATCGGCGGCCGCTTCCCGGCACACGCCACGGCGGTGGGCAAGGCGATCCTGGCCCACTCCCCCGCGTCCGTACTGGACACCGTGCTGGCCGCCGGCCTGACCCGGATCGGCCCGCGCACCATCACCGCGCCGGGGCTGCTGCGACGGCAGCTGACCAGGGTCCGCGACGAGGGTGTCGCCTACGAGCGGGAGGAGTCGGGTGCAGGCGTAACCTGTGCAGCCAGTCCCGTGCTCGACGCGACCGGGCGGGCACGGGCCGCGATTTCGATCTCGGGCTGGAGCAACCGAGTCCGGGTCGAGCGCGTCTCCCCAGCGGTGCGCACGGCGGCTCTCGCTTTGTCACGAGCCTTGCCGTAGGGTCGCGCACCACCGGGGAAGATCGACAGCAACGGGCTCGTGGCGCTCGCTGGGCCACGGGATGTGAGGGAGGAATGGCGTGACCACCGCGACCACCCAGGTAGACGACCTTCGGCTCGTGGCGGCACCGACCGCCGTCAACTGCGCCGAGATGTTCGTCCGCTTCGCCCTCCTGGAGTGGAAACTACGGCCGCTGGCCGACGACGCGGTCACGGTCATCCGCCACCTGGTGCGGTCCTCGGTGGACGGGGCGGACCGGCGCTCACCCCGCTTCCTGACCGTCCGGCTGCGCCTGCACCGCGACTGCGTGGTCGTCGAGCTCGACGACGACCGTCCCGGTGAACCCCCGGAACTGCCCGGCTGGACCATCAACACCGTGGCGCTGCCCGGCGGCCACCGCACCGCGTGGTGCGAGCTGCCGCTGCCCGACGGGCTCAGCGGTGCCCTGCCCACCCGCTCCCCGCACCGGCTGCCCAGCCCGGCCACCGAGTACCCGCCCGAGGAGCCGCTGCCCGAGCCGGACCTGCTGGACTCGCAGATCCTGCAGCGCGTGCTGCACGGCCTCAACGGCTCCGCGCGATAACGCTTTCCGCCCGCCGGCCTCAGGCCAGGCCGCGCACCGCCTGCGCCGGCGGGCGCTCCCCGGCGATCGTCGCGACCATCTCCAGCACGCGGCGCGTCTGCTGCACCTCGTGCACGCGGAACACCTGCGCGCCGTCGCGGGCGGCCAGCGCGGTGGCGGCCAGCGTGCCGTCCAGGCGCTCGGTGATCCCGGCGCCCAGGGTCTCGCCCACGAAGTCCTTGTTGGACAGTGCCATGAGGACCGGCCAGCCGGTCGCCGTCAGGGCAGCCGCGTGACGCAGCAGCGCCAGGCTGTGCCAGGTGTTCTTGCCGAAGTCGTGCGTCGGGTCGATCAGGACGCCGCCACGCGGCACGCCGAGCGCCACCACGTCCTCGGCCCGCCGGGTGAGCTCCTCGACGACCTGGGCGACCACGTCCTCGTAGCGGACCCGGAACGGGCGCGTGCGCGGTGCTGCTCCCCCGGTGTGCGAGCAGACGTACCCGGCGCCGAACTCGGCCGCCACCGCCGCCAGCTCGGGATCGGCACCCGCCCAGGTGTCGTTGAGCAGGTGCGCGCCCTCCTCGCAGGCCAGCCGGCCAACCTCGTGCCGCCAGGTGTCCACGCTGATCACCAGGCCGGGGTGCCGCCGGCGGATCTCCGCGACGAACGGCACCACCCGGCGGATCTCCTCGGCCACGCCGACCTCGCTGCCGGGGCCGGCCTTGACCCCGCCGATGTCCACGATGTCGGCGCCCTCGGCCACCGCGCGGTCGACGGCGGCGAGGGCGTCCGGATCGGCGAAGGACGCGCCGCGGTCGTAGAAGGAATCGGGCGTGCGGTTCACGATCGCCATCACGAGTGCGCGGTCGGAGACGATGCGCCGTCCGCGGAAGACCAGATCTACTGCCACATCTTCATCATGCCTGCCACATCGGGTGCGCGATAACGCGCGTTATGCCCTAAGTTCTTTCCAGGCAGATCGAAGGGGGTGCGCGCGGATGGCCACCCGACACGGCCCGGCGGGGCCCGCCGACAGCCACACCAGGGAGCGCTTCCTGCAGGCCGCGCTGACCGTGCTGCTCGAGCAGGGCGTATCCGGGCTCACCGTGCGCAGCGTCGCCGAAGCCGCGGGCACGTCGACGATCGGGGTGTACACGCGCTTCGGCGGCCGCAACGGCGTGCTGGACGCCTTGTACGAACGCACTTTCGAGATGCTGCACGAGGAGTTCGCGGCCGTGCCGCGGATCCCGGACGACCCGGCGGCCGGAATCCTCGCGCTGGCCCGGTCCTACCGCCGGTTCGCGCTGGACAGCCCCGCCCGGTACGCGTTCATGTTCGAGCAGGCGGTACCCGGCTTCGACCCGGACCCGGATCTGCGGGCCTTCGCGCAGCACACGACGTTCGACCTGCTCGTGGACCGCGTCACCCCGGTGACCCCGCCGGATCGCGACCCGAACCGCACCGGGTACCTGATCTGGACCACGATGCACGGTCTGGTGAGCGTCGAGCTGACGCACCGTGCGCGCAACCCGCCGCCGAAGTGGTTCATCGACACCACCGACGAGGCCTACGACGAGGTGTTCGCCGCCGGGATCCGGGCGATCCTCATCGGACTCGGCCTCCAGCTCCGCTGAGCCGCACCGCTTCCCCCGCACGGGCCCTGGCCCAGGGCACCTGCCCGGAGAACGGCCGTGGCCCCCGGTCTCGATGGAGACCGGGGGCCACGGGTGGTTCAGTCAGCTCGGGAGACGAGCTCACGCACCGCCGGAGAGCTTCTCGCGCAGAGCCGCGAGCTGCTCGTCGCTGGCGAGGGTGCCGCCGCTGCGCTGCTCGGACGAGCCGGTCGAGCTGTAGTTCTGCTCGCCGCCGCCGACCGGCGGGCCGCCGGTGGCCTCCTCGGCCGCCGCCTGAGCGTTGGCCTCGGCCGCCTTGGCGATCTGCCGCATGTGGGCCTCGTAGCGGGCGTGCGCCTCGGCGTACTGGCGCTCCCACTCCTCACGCTGCTTGTCGTAGCCTTCCTGCCACTCCTGCGTGTCGGGGTCGAAGCCCTCGGGGTAGATGTAGTTGCCCTGGTCGTCGTACTCGGCCGCCATGCCGTACTGGGTCGGGTCGAACTCGGTCTCCGTGGTGAAGCCTTCGTTCGCCTGCTTCAGCGACAGCGAGATGCGGCGGCGCTCCAGGTCGATGTCGATGACCTTGACCATGACCTCGGTGCCGACCTGGACAACCTGCTCCGGGATCTCCACATGGCGCTCGGCCAGCTCGGAGATGTGCACCAGGCCCTCGATGCCCTCCTCGACGCGGACGAACGCGCCGAACGGGACGAGCTTGGTGACCTTGCCCGGCACGATCTGGCCGATCGCGTGGGTGCGGGCGAACTGGCGCCACGGGTCTTCCTGGGTCGCCTTCAGCGACAGGGACACGCGCTCGCGGTCCATGTCGACGTCCAGCACCTCGACGGTGACCTCCTGGCCGACCTCGACGACCTCGCTCGGGTGGTCGATGTGCTTCCAGGACAGCTCCGAGACGTGCACCAGACCGTCGACGCCGCCGAGGTCGACGAACGCACCGAAGTTGACGATCGAGGACACGACGCCCTTGCGGACCTGGCCCTTGGCGAGGTTGTTGAGGAACTCGCTGCGCACCTCGGACTGGGTCTGCTCGAGGTAGGCCCGGCGGGACAGGACCACGTTGTTGCGGTTCTTGTCCAGCTCGATGATCTTCGCCTCGAGTTCGCGGCCGACGTAGGGCTGCAGGTCGCGCACGCGGCGCATCTCCACCAGCGAGGCGGGCAGGAAGCCGCGCAGGCCGATGTCGAGGATCAGGCCGCCCTTGACGACCTCGATGACGGTGCCCTTGACGGGCTCGTCCTTCTCCTTGAGCTCCTCGATCGTGCCCCAGGCGCGCTCGTACTGGGCGCGCTTCTTGGACAGGATCAGCCGGCCTTCCTTGTCCTCCTTCTGGAGGACCAGGGCCTCGACCTCGTCACCGACGCTGACGACCTCGCCGGGATCGACATCGTGCTTGATGGACAGCTCACGCGAGGGGATGACGCCCTCGGTCTTGTAACCGATGTCGAGCAGCACCTCGTCGCGGTCGACCTTGACGATGGTGCCCTCAACGATATCGCCGTCGTTGAAGTACTTGATCGTCTTGTCGATCGCGGCGAGGAAGTCTTCCTCCGACCCGATGTCGTTGACGGCGACCTGGGCGGCGCCGGACGTCGGGGCGGTGGTGGTGTCGGTGGTCATTAGGTGGGTAGCTCCGGTTGGTTTACGGCTCGAGTAGGTGTGCAGTTCGCGCGCGCGGTGAGCGTACGACGGCAACCATGAGCAAACGTTCACAACGGAACGGCCGCGGAGCATCACCGCCGACGGTGCGCGACCTCGGAACCCGGCTCAGCTTCGCCGAGTGAAGGTAGCGCGAACCCACTGCGCTAGAGATATCGTACGCGGCCGCCCGCGCGCCGCACAAACAGGGTCGCCCAGGCGGACGGCGCCAGCGCCGGTGGCGAGAATACCGGTGTGACGACGGCGGAGGACAACGGCAGCGAAGACACGGGCGCGGACCGGCACGCGAGCGCCGAGCACCGGCTCGGCACGGTCGGCGTGGCCCACCGGGACGTCGCGGCGGCCGAGGCGACGGCAGCCAACCTGGCGTGGTGGGACGCCGACGCCGACGACTACCAGGCCACCCACGGCGGGTTCCTGGGCGACGCCGACTTCGTGTGGTGCCCGGAAGGGCTGCGCGAGGCCGACGCCCGCCTGCTCGGCGAGGTGCGCGGCCTACGGGTCGCGGAGATCGGCTGCGGCCAGGCGGCCTGCTCGCGCTGGCTCGCCGCGGCCGGGGCGCACCCGGTCGGGCTGGACCTGTCCGCCGGGATGCTGCGGCACGCCCGCGCGGGTGCGGCGCGCACCGGCATCGCGGTCCCGCTGGTGCAGGCGACGGCGGAACGGCTGCCGCTCGCGGACGGGAGCATGGACGCGGCCTGCTCGGCGTTCGGCGCGCTGCCGTTCGTCGCGTCGCTGGAGACCGTGTTCGCGGAAGTGCACCGGGTGCTGCGCCCGCGCGGGCTGTGGGTGTTCGCGGTGACTCACCCGATCCGGTGGATCTTCCCGGACGATCCAGGACCGGCCGGACTGACCGCGAGCCAGCCGTATTTCGACCGCACCCCGTACGTGGAGGTCGACGCGGACGGGAACGCGACCTACGTCGAGTACCACCGCACGCTGGGCGACTACGTGCGGGCGCTGACGGCCACCGGGTTCGTCCTGGAGGACCTGCTGGAGCCGGAGTGGCCGGCCGGGCACACCCGGGTGTGGGGGCAGTGGAGCCCGTTGCGCGGCAAGCTCTTCCCCGGCACCGCGATCTTCCGGACCCGCGCGCGCCCGGGAGCCCGGTGACCGCCGGGCTGCTGTCGGCGCAGCGGGCCCGGTTCGCCGCGCTGGACCCGCTGCTGCCGCCGGCCGCGCCACCGCCGGACGGCGAGGAGCTGACCGCCGCGACCGCGGACGGCACCCGGGTCAGCGGCGTGCTCCAGGTGCAGCGGCACGAGCCGGGCGCGTTCGACCTGTTGTGGTCGGCCGCGCAGGTGTGGCAGCTGTTCCCGTGCACCGGCGCCACCGGGACCGCGGGCATGGACGCGCTGCTGCGCGCGTGGCGGCACCGCATGGACCGCGAGTCGCCCGGCCCCGATTCCGCCTGCACGGTGACCTGGCCGAGCCGGGACGCGGAAGCGATCCGCGCGTTCCTCGACCACGGCCTGGTGCCGCTGTCGGTGCTCGCGGTCCGCACCGGCCCGCCGTCCGGGGATCCGCTCCCGCCCGGCGTGACGGTCCGCCGCGCCCGGCCGGAGGACCTGGAGGAGGTCGTCGCGCTGTCGCTGACGACGTTCCGCTACTCCGCCCTCGTCGCCGGTCCGTGGCGGCCGGGTACCGCCGAGCTCATCGCGCCCCGGCTGGAGCGCAACCTCGCCGCCGGGGCGCCGATCTGGCTCGCCGAGCGGGACGGGGTCGCCGTCGCGCTCGCCGACTGCGGCTGGATGGAGTCGGTGCCCGGGTCCTGGGCGGCCGAGTTGCTGCCGTCCGGGCAGTGGGGTTACGTCAACAACGTGGCCACCAGCGAGCACGCCCGGGGCCTGGGCATCGGGCGGGCGCTGATGGCGCGGGTGCACCGCGAGTTCCACACGCGCGGCGCCCGCGCGACCTACCTGTACTACAACCCGGCCAACCCGCTGTCGTCGGTGTTCTGGCCCCGGCAGGGCTACCGGCCCTTGTGGACCTACTGGGAGGTGCGGCCCGCCTCGGCGCTGCGGTGATCCCCGAGTTGCCGCTCCTCCGGCAGCGGCGTATTTTGAACTGACCAGTCAGTTCAAAAGGGGGGATCCTGTGCGGGTGCACGCCGACCGGGTCACCGTCGAAGGTCCGCACGGCACGGTGCTGCGGCCGACCTCGCTCACCATCACCGAGGGCGAGCTCGCCTTCGTGCACGGCGAACCGGGCGCGGGGGTCACCGCGTTCGGTCTCGCCCTGACCGGACGGATGCGGCCCACGACGGGACTCGTCACGCTCGACGGCAAGGCCGATGCGGCCCGGCTGCGCGCAGCCGGCGCGGTGGTGGACGCGCCGGAGATCACGGCACCGGAGGACTCACTGCCGGTCCGGATGGTGATCGCCGAGGAGCTGTCGATCGGGAAGCTGCCGGCCGGGAAGGACGACGTCGCGCGGTGGCTGGCCGAGCACGACCTCGCCGGGCGCGCCGGTGCCCGGTTCGAGCACCTGTCCGCGGACGAGCGGCTCCGGCTGCTCACCGCGCTCGCCGCGGCGCGCCCGGGCATCCGGCTGCTCGTGCTCGACACCCCCGACCGGCACACCAGCGACGTCGCGAGCTGGACCGGCCTCGCCCGGACCTACGCCGAGCGCGGGTTCGCCGTCGTCGTGCTGACCGCCACCACCCCGCCCGAGGTGCTGCCCGCTCCCCCGGCCCGGCTCGGCCGGACCGAGCAGCCCGAACCCGAACTCGTGCAACTCGCGCAAGGAGATCCGCAGTGACCGGACTTCGCCTCGCCGCCGGGGAACTGCGCCGCCTGACCGCCGGCAAACTGCCCAAGCTGGCCGTGGCCGCCCTGGTGCTCGTCCCCCTGCTCTACGCCTCGTTCTACCTCTACGCCAACTTCGACCCCTACGGCCGGCTGGGCCACCTGCCCGCGGCGATCGTCAACGAGGACGCCGGGGCGAACGACCGGAACGTCGGTGACGAGGTCACGTCCTCGGTCGTGGGCTCGCGCACCTTCCAGTGGCACGAGGTGTCCGCCGCCGATGCCGACGCGGGGGTGCGCGACGACCGGTACTCGTTCGCGATCACCATCCCGCGCGACTTCACCGCCGCGCTGACCTCGAGCGGCGATTTCAACCCGCAGCGCGCCACCATCCAGCTGACCACCAACGACGCGAACAACTACCTGTCGCACACGATCGCGAACCAGGTGGCCGAGCAGATCCGCGGCACGATCGCGGAGAAGGTCGGCAACGAGGCCGCGAACCGGTTCCTGATGGGTTTTTCCACGATCTACGGCAAGACGCAGGAGGCCGCGAACGGCGCGACCCGGCTCGCCGACGGCGCGACCCGGTTGCAGTCCGGGCAGCAGCAGCTCGCCGACGGCGCCCAGCGCCTGGCGGCCGGCAGCGCCCAGCTGTCGTCCGGGCTGGCCACGCTGAAGTCGAGCACCGCGACCCTGCCGCAGAGCACGCGGCAGCTGGCCGACGGCGCGCAGCAGGTCGCCGACGGCAACAGCCGGGTCGCCGCCGCCGGGTCCACCGTCGCGAGCGGGTCGGCGCAGCTGGTCAGCGACCTCGACAACGTGAACAACCAGCTCACCCAGCGGCTGCGCGCCGCCGGACTGTCCGACGCAGACATCCAGCGCGTGCAGGGTGTGCTGGGCGATCTGCGCTCCCCCGTGGACCAGGCGAACGCGAAGATCCAGCAGACCTCGGCCCAGCTCGACCAGCTCGCCGACGGGGCACGGCGGGTCGCCGCCGGTGCCGCCACCCTGGCCACCTCCGCGCCCGCCCTGACCAGCGGCATCGCGCAGGCCGCGGACGGCGCGAACACCCTGTCCGCGGGTGCCGCGCAGCTCGACGACGGCGAGAAGACCGCGCTGTCCGGCACACAGCAGCTCGCCACCGGCGCCGGGCAGCTGCGCGACGGCCTCACCGCAGGGCTGCAGCAGATCCCCAACCCCAGCGACCCGACCCGGACCGCGACCGCGGACACGATCGCCGACCCGGTGACGGTCAACTCGGTCGGCGTCGCCTCCGCCGGCACCTACGGCGCGGGGCTCGCGCCGTTCTTCCTCGCCCTGGCCACCTGGATCGGCGCGTTCGTGCTGTTCCTGCTGATCCGGCCGCTGTCCGCGCGTGCAATCGCGGCCGGGACGGCGCCGCTGCGGGTGGCGCTCGGCGGGTGGCTGCCCTCCGCACTGCTCGGCATCGCGCAGGTGGTCGTGCTGTTCGCGGCGGTGACCTGGTTCGTCGGCATCCACATCGCCCAGCCGCTCGCCGCGCTGGCCTTCGCGATCCTCGCGTCGCTGACGTTCACCGCGATCGTGCATGCGCTCAACGCGTTCTTCGGCGCGGTCGGCAAGTTCCTCGGACTGGTGCTGCTGGTGCTGCAACTCGTCAGCGCGGGCGGCACGTTCCCCTGGCAGACCCTGCCCGACGCGCTGTACCCGCTGCACGTCGTGCTGCCGATGGGGTACGTGGTCGACGGGTTGCGGCACCTGCTCTACACCGGCGCGTCGCTGCGCAACCTGCTCGACGTCGGTGTGCTGGTCGCCTACCTGGTGGGTGCGCTGGCGGTGTCGGCGCTGGCGGCGCGCCGGCAACGGGTGTGGACGGTGTCGAAACTCCAGCCGGAGCTGTCGCTGTGAGCCCGCGTGGTGAGCACACCAAGCAGAAGCTGTTCGAGTCGACGCTGCGGCTGGCCACCGCGAAGGGCCTCGCCGGGCTGACGGTGGACGAGATCGCGGCGGAGGCCGGGGTCGCCAAGGGCACGGTGTACTACAACTTCGGCAGCAAGGACGGGCTGATCGACGCGCTGCTGCGGTACGGCGTCGGTCAGCTCGCCGAGCGGCTGCGCGCGCACACCGGCGAACCCGACCCGGTGGTCGCGCTGGAGTCCATGGTGGACACCGGGCTGGAGTTCATCGCGACCTACCGTGGGTTTTCGCAGATCCTGGTGAGCGAGTTGTGGCGCACACCGGGCCAGTGGCACGAGACGTTGTCGCTGCTACGGGAGGACATCATCTCGATCGTGGAGGAGCAGCTGCACCGGGTGGCTGACGCCGGGCGCCTGCCAGCCGGGGTGCAGGTGCCCACCGCGGCAGCCGGGTTGTTCGGCACCCTGCTGGTGGTCGCGCTGGACTGGCAGGTGTTCCAGCCGCACCGCCCCCGCGCCGAGGTGCGCGACGGGATCATGCTGCTGGTCCGCGGCGTGGCCGGGGCGAACGGGGGCTGATCTCAGCCGACCGGCGCACCGGGGACGTCGGCGGTCCAGCCGGCCAGCAGCCGCAGCGCCGCCTCGGAGGCGGAGCCCGCTTCGGCGGTGTAGACGCACAGGACCTGGTCGGGGTCACCGGGCAGCGTGAAGCACTCGTAGTTCACCACGAGGTCCCCGACCAGCGGGTGGCGGTAGCTCTTCGTGCCGTGGCTGCGGTCGCGGACGTTGTGGTCGGCCCACCAGCGCCGGAACTCGGGGCTGGCGACCGCGAGCTCCCCGACCAGCTCGGCCAGCAGCGGATCGTCGGGGTGGCGGCCGGCGTCCAGGCGGAGGAGCGCGACGTTGTCCCGGGCCACCACCTCCCAGTCCAGGAAGAGCTCGCGCGCCGACTCGTCGAGGAACGTGTAGCGCAGCATGTTCCGGTCGCGGGGCGGCAGCGCCTCGAAGTCGGTCAGCAGCGCGCGAGCCAGCCGGTTGGCGGCGAGGATATCCATCCGCCGGCCGAACACGAACGCCGGGGACACCTCGTCGAGGGTCTCCAGCATCCGGCGGACGCCCGGGCGCACGCGCTGCACGCGGGCGGCGGTCCGGCGCCGCGGGCGGCGCGAGTTGGTGCGCGCGATCTGCCACAGGTAGGAACGCTCGGTGTCGTTGAGGCGCAGCGCGCCGGCGATGGCGTCCAGCACCTCGTCCGAGACGTGCGGAGCGCGGCCCTGTTCCAGCCGCGTGTAGTAGTCCACGCTGACGCCGGCGAGCCGGGCCACCTCCTCCCGGCGCAGCCCGGGCACGCGCCGGACACCGCTCGTGCCGCCGAGTTCCACGTCGTCGACGCCGAGCCGCGCGCGGCGCGAGCGCAGGAACTCCTTCAGCTCCACGTTGTGATCCACCAGTTCATTCTGCCGGGCCGCGGGCCACCGAACCTGGTTCTGCCGGAACCAGGTTTGGTGTGCCCGGTCACCACGGGGCCGGAAGAAGCCGCCCACTGCCCGGCTCCCGCTGGTTGCATCAGTGGTGCGGCCGGACGGTCGCACTGGAGATCGAGGAGACACACAAGCCATGACCGTGCACACTTCCCTGACCGGGCGGATCGCCGTGGTGACCGGCGCGTCGAGCGGCATCGGCCGGGCCGCGGCCGTGCGGCTCGCCGCCGCGGGCGCGAAGGTGGCCGTGCTGGCCCGCCGCGCCGACCGTCTCGCCGAGCTGACCGGGGAAATCGAGCGGGCCGGCGGTACAGCGCTGGCGCTGGCCGCCGACGTGACCGACGCGAGCGCCCTGCGGTCCGCGGCCGACCGGGTGGCCGCCGAGCTGGGCACCGCGGACCTGCTGGTCAACAACGCCGGGGTGATGCTGCCCGCGCCGGTGGCGGAGCTGCCGACCGAGCAGTGGCAGCACCAGATCGACCTCAACGTCAGCGGGCTGATGAACACGATCGGCGCGTTCGTCCCGCAGCTGATCGCCTCCGCCGCGGACCGCGGCGTGGCCGATCTGGTGAACACGTCGTCGATCGCCGCGCAGAACATCTTCCCGAACTTCGCGGTGTACTCCGGCACGAAGGCGTTCGTGACGCACCTGTCGCGGACGTTGCGCGCCGAGCTGGGCCCGAAGGACGTCCGGGTGTCGGCGGTCGAGCCGGGCATCGTGGGCACCGAGCTGCAAAGCCACGTCACCGACCCGGGCGCGCAGGACTGGCTGGAGGGCTCGAAGAAGGAAATGACGTGGCTGGCCCCCGAGGACGTCGCCGAGGCGATCGCGTTCCTGGCCGCCCAGCCCGCGCACGTGAACCTTCAGCAGGTCACCATCATGCCCACGCGGCAGGCTGCCTGACCCCCGCCACCGGAGGGGCCGGGCCGCGGCCGGGCCCCTCCGGGCAGCCGGGGAACAAGCGGCGTCGCCCCCGCGGCGCAGGCGGGCGAACTGGGCTAACGCACCAGTGGCCGCAGCTGACCGACCTGGTGCACGGACGTGGCGTGCCCGGCGAGGGCGCGCCGCACGGCCTCGAGCACTCCCTCACCGATCTCGGCCTGCGCCAGCGACCGGTGCGGGTCGTAGGCGGAGACCGTGCCGAGCTGGACCACCTGGGTCGGGTGCAGCGGCAGGAGCGGGTCGGGCGGGTCACCGCTGGGGCCACCGCGCACCTCGACCACCGTCGCATCGGCCGCGAGCAGGGGCGCCACCGCCCCCATCACCGCGCGCCGGTACTGCTCATGGATCCACGCCACCAGCAGGTCCGCCGGCCCGCGCAGAGCGCTCTCTGCCTTCGCCGCGAGCTCGCGCGGCCGGTCCCAGTGCGCCTCGACCCAGATCGCCTTGCCCTCACCCCGGGATCGGGCGGCGCCCGGGCGGTACGGCCGGTGCCCGGGCCGCCGGAGCGCGCGCAGTGCTGCCGCACCGGGCCGCACCTCGCAGTCGAGCGGGTGGTACCGCCGGCACGGCAGCACCACGTGCCAGCCCTCCCGGGTCAGGACCTCGGCGAGTTCGGCGAGCATCCCGGTACCCGCCAGGATCAGCGCTTTCCTGCCAGCCATGGCCTCACGCTACCTGGCGCCGGCCCCCCGGGCAGCCTGTCGACGTGCCCCGCCCGCGCGGCACCACGCCCGGAGACCACCGCACGTCACGCCCAGTTCTTGTCCGGGTCGAACTCGTGACGCTCGGTGAGGCTGAACCAGTTGCCCGAGTCGTCGCGGAACACCGCTTCGATCCCGTACGGCCGTTCGGCCGGCTCCTGCAGGAACGTGACCCCGCGCGCGGCCAGCTCGGCGTGGGTCGTACGGCAGTCGCGGGTCGTCCAGACACCCCCGCCCAGCGCGCCCTTGGCGACAGTTCCCGGATCTGCTTCTCGGTTTCCGCGTCGTGCTGCGGCGGCCCCGGCTTCATCAGGATGAAGTCGAGGTCCGGCTGGTCGGGCGGGCCCACGGTGAGCCAGCGGAACTCCCCGATCCGCAGGTCCTGCCGCACCTCGAAGCCGAGCTTGCCGGTGTAGAACTCCTTCGCCGAGTCCTGGTCCAGCACGTAGACGCTGGAATGGGACAGTCCCCTGATCATCACGGACCTCCTGTCGTCGAGGAATACGACGCTACGGGTCCGGAGCCTGCGGAAGCTTCTCCGGATGTGCGGTTTCCGGTGCCGGCCGGGTCCACATCATCAGGAAGCACCCCGGGACCGGCGGCGGCCCGCCGGCCCGCATCCGGGCGCGGTACCGGCTCGGCGACTCCCCGGTGATCTCCGCGAAGCGGCGGCTGAAGGTGCCCAGGCTGGCGAAGCCGACGGCCAGGCAGACTTCGGTGACGGTGAGGTTCACCGACCGCAGCAGGTCCTGCGCGCGTTCGATGCGCCGCCGCGTCAGGTACGCCTTCGGGCTCTCCCCGTACGCGGCGGCGAACGAGCGCGTGAAGTGGGAACGCGAGCAGCAGGCGACCGCGGCGAGCCGGTCCACGTCGAGCGGCTCCGCGTAGTGCGCGTCCATCCAGTCCTTGGCGCGCCGCAACGGCGCCAGCACCACCGCCCGGTCGTTCCGCGTGCCGGCGCTCCGCACGTCAGTGCGCCGCGTCGTTCCAGGACCGGCCGAACCCGACCGACACCTCCAGCGGCACGGCCAGCTGGTACGCCGCCCCCATCTCGCGGCAGACCAGCTCCTCGACCCGGTCGCGTTCCCCCTCGGCGACCTCGAGCACGAGCTCGTCGTGCACCTGCAGCAGCACCCGCGACGACAGCCCGGCCCCGGTGAGCGCCCGGTGCACACCGATCATCGCGACCTTGATGATGTCGGCGGCGCTGCCCTGGATGGGCGCGTTGAGCGCCATCCGCTCGGCCATCTCGCGGCGCTGCCGGTTGTCGCTGTTGAGGTCGGGCAGGTAGCGGCGGCGGCCGAAGATCGTCTCGGTGTAGCCGACCTTGCCCGCCTCGGTGACGATGCTCTGCAGGTAGTCCCGCACCCCGCCGAACCGGGCGAAGTACTCGGTCATCAGCTCACGGGCCTCCTCGGTGGAGATCCGCAGCTGCTGCGACAGCCCGTAGGCCGACAGACCGTAGGCCAGGCCGTAGTTCATCGCCTTGATCTTCGCCCGCTGCGGGCCGGTGACCTCGGACGGATCCACCCCGAACACGCGCGCCGCGGTGGCGGCGTGGAAGTCGAACCCGGACTGGAACGCCTCGATGAGCGCCGCATCCTCGGACAGGTGCGCCATGATCCGCATCTCGATCTGGCTGTAGTCCGCGGTGAGCAGCTCCGCGTACCCGTCGCCGACCACGAAGGCGTCACGGATGCGGCGGCCCTCCTCCGTGCGGATCGGGATGTTCTGCAGGTTGGGGTCCACAGAGGACAGCCGGCCGGTGGCCGCGATCGTCTGGTGCAGCGTGGTGTGGATCCGCCCGTCGTCGGCGACCGCCTTGAGCAGGCCCTCCACGGTGCTCTTGAGCCGGGTGGCGTCCCGGTGCTCCAGCAGGTGCTGCAGGAACGGGTGCTCGGTCTTCTCGAACAGCGTCTGCAGCGCCTCGGCGTCGGTGGTGTACCCGGTCTTGGTGCGCTTGGTCTTGGGCATGCCCAGCTCGTCGAACAGCACCACCTGGAGCTGCTTGGGCGAGCCCAGGTTGACCTGCTTGCCGATCACGCCGTACGCGGCCTCCGCGGCCTGCTTCACACGAGCGCCGTAGTGCGCTTCCAGGGCGGTCAGCTGCTCGATGTCGACCGCCACGCCCGCGGCCTCGACCTCGGCGATGACCTGCAGCAGCGGCAGCTCGATCTCGTTGAGCAGGGTGGTGCCGCTGATCTTGTCCAGCTCGCCGGTGAGCGCGCCGGCCAGCTCGGCGACCGCGCTGGCGCGGACCAGCTCGCCCTGGACCAGCGACTGGTCGCCGTCGTCGCCGTCGAGCAGCGACAGCTGGCCGTCACCTGCGTCGGTGTCGTTGCGCAGCTCCCGCTGCAGGTACCGGAGCACCAGGTCGTCCAGCTCGAACGACCGCTGGCCCGGCCGCACCAGGTACGCGGCCAGCTCGGTGTCCATGGCGAGCCCCGCCAGCCGCCAGCCGCGGGCGCGCAGCGCGTGCAGCGGCACCTTCAGCGCGTGCCCGGCCTTGCGGATCGCGGGGTCGGCCAGCCACCCGGCCAGGGCCTGCTCGTCGGCCTCGTCCAGCGTGGTGACGTCCACGTACCCGGCCGGCCCGCCCGGCGCGGCGAGGGAGACCGACTGGATGTCCGAGCGCACCGAGGACCCGGTGGTGCGGAACGACAGCCCCACCGTCTGTCCCGCGCTGGTGTGCTGGGACAGCCAGGCGGCGAGACCGCCGGCCGGCACCGCGGCGCCCTCGACCTCGAACCCGGACTCGGCTTCCGGCTCGGCGCTGGACAGCGTCTGGAACAGCCGGTCGCGCAGCACCCGGAACTCGAGCTCGTCGAACAGCCGGTGCACCGCGTCCCGGTCCCACGGCCGCAACGCCAGATCGGCGGGCACGGTGTCCAGCGGCACGTCCCGAACCAGCTCGGTGAGCTGCCGGTTCAGCATCACCGAGTCCAGGTGGGCGCGCAGCGCGTCGCCCACCTTGCCCTTGACCTCGTCGACCCGGTCGATCAGCGCGTCCAGCGACCCGAACTGCTGGATCCACTTGGTGGCGGTCTTCTCCCCCACGCCCGGGATGCCCGGCAGGTTGTCCGACGGGTCGCCGCGCAGCGCCGCGAAGTCCGGGTACTGCGACGGGGTGAGCCCGTACTTCTCCGACACCCCCGCCGGGTCGTACCGCACCAGGTCGGACACGCCCTTGCGCGGGTAGAGCACCGTCACCGAATCGGTCACCAGCTGCAGCGCGTCCCGGTCGCCGGTGCAGATGAGCACCTGGAAACCATCGGCGGTGGCCTGGGTGGTGAGCGTGGCGATGATGTCGTCGGCCTCGTAGTTGTCCTTGGCCAGCACCGGGATACCGAGCACCCCGAGCACATCCTTGACCAGGTCGACCTGCCCCTTGAACTCGTCCGGCGTGGTCGTGCGCGTCGCCTTGTACTCGGCGAAGGTCTGCGAGCGGAACGTCTGCCGCGACACGTCGAAGGCCACCGCGAGGTGGGTGGGCTGCTCGTCGCGCAGCAGGTTGATGAGCATCGAGGTGAACCCGAACACCGCGTTGGTGACCTGGCCGGTGGAGGTCTTGAACCGGTCGGCCGGCACCGCGAAGAACGCGCGGTAGGCCATCGAGTGGCCGTCGATCAGCAGCAGCCGCGGCCGCCCCTCGGCGGGCGGGGTGGCTGTGGCGTTGGCTACGGGCTGGTTCTGGCTGGGGCTCACGGGTGCGAGTCTAGGGTGGGTCACCGACAGAACCGCGCGAGCGGTCGCCCCTGTCCGCTGTCATCTCACCGAGGAGTTGCCGCATTGACCGAGAACCTGTCCGAAGCCCTCCGCGAACAGCTCGCGGGCATCGACCCGCGGGTCGCGGAACAGCAGCTCAACGACAAGCTGGGCATCGAACTCGTCGAGGTCACGGCCGAACAGGTGGTCGGCACGATGCCGGTGGCCGGCAACCTGCAGCCCTACGGCCTGCTGCACGGCGGCGCCAACGCCGTGCTGGCCGAGGCGCTGGGCTCCACGGTGGCCGCGCTCAACGCCGGTCCGGACAAGGCCACGCTCGGGTTCGAGCTGTCCTGCACCCACCACCGCGCGGCCCGCGACGGCCTGGTCACCGGCGTGGCGAAGCCGGTGCACGTGGGCCGGGGCACCATCACCACCGAGATCGTGCTGACCGACGAGCAGGGCCGCCGCACCTGCACCGCGCGCCTGAGCTGCCTGGTGCGCGACCGGGCGCCGGGCAGCCGCTGACCCTCGGCACGGGACGGGCCCCGGCGCCGCGGCACCGGGGCCCGTTCGCGGGTCCACCCGATCAGGCGACGCCCAGGTACGCCTCCTTGATCGCGGTGTCGGCCAGCAGCTCCGGGCCGGTGCCGGTCTTGGTGATCCGGCCGGTCTCCAGCACGTACGCGCGGTGGGCGCGGGAGAGCGCCTGCTGCGCGTTCTGCTCCACCAGCAGTACCGTGGTGCCCTGCTTGTTGATCTCGGTGATGATCCGGAAGATCTGCTGGATGAACTGCGGGGCCAGCCCCATCGACGGCTCGTCCAGCAGCAGCAGCCGCGGTTTGGCCATCAACGCCCGTCCCATCGCCAGCATCTGCTGCTCACCGCCGGAGAGCGTGCCGCCGGCCTGGTTGCGCCGCTCCGCCAACCGCGGGAACAGGTCGAACACGCGGTCCAGGTCGGGTTGCAGGCTCTTGCGGTCCTTGCGGGCGTAGGCGCCCATGTCCAGGTTCTCCGCGACCGTCATGCCCGGGAACACGCCGCGTCCCTCGGGCACCTGCGAGATGCCGCGGACCACCCGCAGGTCGGCCCGCAGCTTGGTGATGTCCTCGTCGGCGAAGGAGATGCGGCCCGCCGACAGCGGGCGGATCCCGGAGATGGCGCGCATGGTGGTGCTCTTGCCGGCGCCGTTGGCGCCGATCAGGGCGACGATCTCGCCCTCCTCGACGGTCAGCGACAGCTCCGCGACCGCCTGGATCCGTCCGTAGTGGACGGACACGCCGTCCAGCTCAAGCAACGTCATCGTCGGGCACTCCCAGGTAGGCGGCGATCACCGCGGGGTTCTCCCGGATCTCGGCCGGCAGTCCTTCCGCGATCTTCTTGCCGAACTCCAGAACGACGATCCGGTCGGTCACGCCCATCACGAGCTTCATGTCGTGCTCGATCAGCAGCACGGTGAAGCCGTCGTCGCGGATCTTGCGGATGAGCTCCATGAGCTCTTCCTTCTCCGCCGGGTTGAACCCGGCGGCCGGCTCGTCGAGGCACAGCAGCTTCGGCTCGGTGGCCATCGCCCGCGCGATCTCCAGGCGGCGCTGGTAGCCGTAGGGCAGGTTCTTCGCCTTGTCCGCGGCCCGGTCGGCGATGCCGACGAACTCCAGCAGCGCCATCGCCCGCTCCACCGCGGTCTGTTCCTCCCGGTGGTGCCGCGGCAACCGCAGCAGTGCACCGAGCACGCTGGTGTGGTGCCGGGCGTCGGTGCCCACCACCACGTTCTCCAGCGCGGTCATCTCGCCGAACAGGCGGATGTTCTGGAAGGTGCGGGCGATGCCGCGGCGGGTGATGTCGTGCCGGGACGCCTTGCCCAGCGGCTCGTCCTCCAGCAGCACCTGCCCCGACGTGGGCCGGTAGACCCCGGTCATCGCGTTGAAGCAGGTGGTCTTGCCGGCGCCGTTGGGCCCGATCAGGCCGAGGATCTCGCCGCGGCGGATGCCGAACGAGACCGAGTCCAGCGCGGTCAGGCCGCCGAACTTGAGGGTGACGTCCCGCAGCTCCATCAGGGTCTCGCCGACGCCGACCCGGATGGTCCGGTCGATGGCGACGGTGTCGGCGACCTCGGCCTCGTGCTCGGCGAGCTCCTCCGGGCTCATCCGGGCGACCTCGGCCACGAGCCCGCCGTCGACCGGCGTGTTCTCCGTGGGGTGGCTCATCGGCGACCTCCCTGCGTGTCGGCGGCGAGCGCGCTGTCCCCGCTGATCTGCTCGCCGCGGCCCAGCAGGCGGTGGTACGCCTGGCGGCCCCGGGCCAGCAGCCGCTGCCGCGCGCCGAGCAGGCCCTGCGGCCGGAAGATCATCAGGATGATCAGCGCGATGCCGAAGATCAGGTAGTTGTAGTCGGCGAGCTGGACGAAGCGCAGCGGCAGGTAGGCCACCACGATCGCGCCGAGCAGGACGCCCACCTTGTTGCCGGCACCGCCGAGCACGACCGCGGCCAGGAACAGCATCGAGGTGATCACGTCGAAGGACTGGTTGTTGACGAACCCGAGCTTGCCGGCGTAGAGCGCGCCGGACAGGCCACCGATCGCGGCGCCGATGACGAACGCCCAGATCTTGAACTTGAACACCGGGACGCCCATGATCTCGGCGACGTCCTCGTCCTCCCGGATGGACACCCAGGCGCGGCCCACGCGGCTGCGTTCCAGGTTCCCGACCAGGAGCAGGACCGCGATGATGATCGTGATCGTCAGCCAGTACCACTGGGTGGCGTTGGCGAAGAACGGCACGCCCGCGGCGCTGGTGCCGACGCCCTGGAAACCGGACTGCCCGCGCAGCGGGCCGACGTTGTCCGCGACCAGCCGGATGATCTCGCCGAATCCGAGCGTGACGATCGCCAGGTAGTCGCCGCGCAGCCGCAGCGTCGGCGTGCCGAGCACGATGCCGAAGATCATCGTGATGACCATCGCCAGCGGCAGCGTCCACAGGTAGGGCAGGTGGTGCAGGCTGGAGTTCGGGCTGGTGAACAGCGCGGCCACGTACGCACCGACGGCGAAGAAGCCGACGTAGCCCAGGTCGAGCAGACCCGCCTGGCCGACCACGACGTTGAGGCCGATGGCGACGAGCGCGTAGCGGGCGACGTCGAACATCGCGTTCGGGAAGTCCGTGCCGGTCGTCGCGATCAACGGCGGGTTGAGCACCGGCAGGAAGTAGATCAGCACCACCAGCGGGACGAGGATCGCCCACTGCACCGGCCGGGACAGGTTGTTCCACCGCTCGCGGATCGAGCGCCGCCCCGCCCGGGGCGCGCTCACGGTCTGCGTCGTCATACCCGTGCCTTCCCGAGGGACTCGCCGAGGATGCCGGTCGGCCGGAACATCAGCACGACGATCAGCACCACGAACGCGACGATGTCCTTCCATTCGCCACCGAACAGCGACTGCCCGTAGTTCTCGACCAGGCCGAGGACGAACCCGCCGAGCAGCGCGCCGCGCAGGTTGCCGATGCCGCCCAGCACCGCGGCGGTGAACGCCTTGATGCCGAGCAGGAAACCACCGTTGTAGATGGCGCCCTGCGGGATCCGCATCATGTAGAACAGCGCGGCGGCACCGGCCAGCAGGCCGCCGACGAGGAACGTGATCACGATGACCCGTTCCTTGTTCACGCCCATCAGCGTCGCGGTGTCCGGATCCTGCGCCACCGCACGGATCCCGCGGCCGAGGCGGGTGCGGTTGACGAAGTAGTCGGCCACGAACCACAGCAGGATGGCGGCCACGAACAGGATCACGTGGATGTTGGTCACCGAGGCGCCGAAGACCCGGAACAACGTTTCCGGTTGCAGGAGCCGGATCTGCGGCTGCTGGTTCAGGCCGAACACCAGGCGCAGCCCCTGCTGGATGGCGAAGGACGCGCCGATCGCCGTGATCAGGAAGACCAGGCGCGGGGCGTTGCGCTTGCGCAGCGGGCGGTAGGCCACGCGTTCCAGCAGCACGGCCGTGCCGCCGGAGGCCGCCATCGCCGCCAGGCACGCGACGGCGAGGAACAGGATGATCTCGGCGACCGAGAGCACCGGGGTGGTGCCGGAGCGGAATCCGAGGGCGTAGAACGTCAGCCAGGTCGCGAACGCGCCGACGACGAACACCTCGGAATGGGCGAAGTTGATGAGTTTCAGCACGCCGTAGACCAGCGTGTAGCCCAGCGCCACGAGCGCGTAGATGCCGCCCAGCGCCAGACCGTCGACGGTGTTGTTCCAGAACTGTTGCGCCAGACCGTGGACATCGAAGCTGATCCAGCTACCGGTCTGCGCGAGGAATGGGGTCATCGCGGGGTACAAGGACTCACTCTATTCCCGGGTACGGATCGGGCATGCGTGCGGCGATTGGCCGCACGCATGCCCGATGGGTCAGTGATCAGCTGATCTGGCCGTTGTTGACGATCTTTCCGTTCTCCACGCGGTAGCTCCAGACCGGCGTGTCGGACAGCTCGCCCTTGTCGTTCCACTTGAACTTCTTGGTCAGGCCCTGGCCGTCGTAGTTCTTGACGAAGTTGAGCAGGCCGGCGCGGTCCTTGATGCCGCTGTCGATGCCCTTGAGCAGAATGGTGGTGACGTCGTAGCCCTCGGGCGAATACGTGCCCGGGTCAGCGCCCTCGACCTGCTTGAACGCGGCGGTGAAGTCCTTGAAGTTGTCCTCCGGCACGCACGGGCAGGTGAAGTAGGCCTTCGCCGCGCCGCCGCCCGCGCCCTTGAGGAACTCCGGGTCCTTCACACCGTCGGGCCCGACGAACTTGGCGGCGACGCCCTTGTCGTTGAGCTGCTGGGCGAACGGACCGGCCTCCGGGTAGTAGCCGGCGTAGAAGACGGCGTCCGGGTTCTCGGTCGAGATCTTGTTGACCACGGCGGAGAAGTCGGTCTGACCGGTCTTCACCTTGTCCGTGCAGGACGCCTTGGAGCCGAGCGTCTGGATGAGCTGGCTCGCCAGGCCCGTGCCGTACTCGGAGTCGTCCTGGACGACGCAGACCTTGTTGGCCTTGAGCGTGTCGGTGAGGAACTTCGCCGCCGCCGGGCCCTGGACCGAGTCGTTGCCCATGCCGCGGAAGAAGGTCTTCCAGCCGTTCTGGGCCAGGGCCGGGTTGGTCGCCGACGGGCTGATGGTCACCAGGCCGGCCTGGTTGAACAGGTTGCCCGCGGCCTTGGACTCACCGGAGAACGGCAGGCCGACCACGCCGAGGATGTCCGGCTCGTTGATGACCTGGGTGACCACACCGGGCGCCTTGTCCGGCTTGCCCTCCGTCTCGAACTGCTTCAGCGTCACCTGGCAGTTGGGGTTGGCCTCGTTGTGCTGCTTCACGGCCAGGTCCGCGCCGCGCAGGATGTTCTGGCCGAGCGCTGCGCTCGCGCCGTTGATGGTGCCCGCGTACGCGATCGAGACCCCCGAGCAGACCGCCTTGCCGTCACCACGCGGGTTGGCCGCGTTGGACGCCTGGGAAGGCGCCGCCGCCGAGCCGGTGGTGTTGCCCGACGAACTTCCCTGGTCACGCGCCGCGCATGCACCCAGCGTCAGCGTCGCTGCCGCCGCCAGCACGAGAACTCGCGTGAGTCGTGCTCCTGCCACTCGTTCCTCCAAAGTCCAGACGGCCGCGACACTGCGGCCGTCCCAGGTGGGGACCTATTGGGCGCTGAACGTAACCGCCGGATGCGGACGTGCACAGCGGTCTGCGCTGTCTTGTTTCCACATCGTGACGGGCGTCACTACAATTTAGTTACGAGCTACACCCGATTGCTGCAAGCACCAACCGGGTGTGCACACTCAGTAACCTGCGCCCACAGAAGTAGCCTCTTCGACTACTCGATGGAGTGGTGGTGGAACGAGTGTCCGCCCACGCGACTGCGTGGGGTTACTTCTGACCGATGCTGTCCACGACCGCCTCGGCGACGGCCTTCATCGTGGTGCGCCGGTCCATGGCCGTGCGCTGGATCCACCGGAACGCGTCCGGCTCGGTCAGGCCCTGGTGGGTCATCAGCAGGCCCTTGGCCCGGTCAATGACCTTGCGGGTCTCGAGCCGGTCGGACAGGGTGGCGACCTCGGCCTCCAGCGCCTGCATCTCCGAGAACCGGCTCACAGCCAACTCGATCGCGGGCACCAGGTCCCGCTTGTTGAACGGCTTCACCAGATACGCCATGGTGCCCGCGTCACGGGCCCGCTCCACCAGTTCGCGCTGGCTGAACGCGGTCAGAATGACCACGGGCGCGATCCGGTCGGTGGTGATCTGCGACGCCGCCTCGATGCCGTCCAGCTTCGGCATCTTGACGTCCAGGATCACCAGGTCGGGCTTGAGCTCGGCAGCCAGCTTGATGGCCTCTTCGCCGTCGCCCGCCTCGCCGACCACCTGGTATCCCTCTTCGCGCAACATCTCGACGAGGTCAAGCCGGATCAGTGCTTCGTCTTCGGCGACGAGCACCCGACGCTGCGGAGCGGTGGCGACACCGCTGGCCTCGGTAGCCTCCTCGGTCACCGGGGTCCTCCTGCGTGCTCGACGGAATGGGAATTGCGGTACATCCGCAGGACGAGCCTACCCGGAACGATCCAGTGCAGGGATGGCGCAGACCACGTGGCGAGCATGGTGTTCACCACGTCGGGCGACGGCGTGTCGCATTGCCCCGCCCGCGCGTGAGCGGTCGTCACGCACGGCTACCCCCGGTGCCCGCCGGGGCGGGCGGGGCGCGTAAAGTCTGCCTGCGCCGCCCCCGTAGCCCAACTGGCAGAGGCAACGGATTCAAAACCCGTCCAGTGTGAGTTCGAATCTCACCGGGGGCACTCCCCCAAGCTGTGCTGATCGGCCCCTCACCTGCGCGAACAGGGTGAGGGGCCGATCTTGCGTCGTCCGGCTGTGTCCGTGCCTGTCCAGCCCTCACCAGGTGTTCACGGTCCAGGCGCGGTCCACGTCGTCGACTCCGAGAGCACGCTCGATGCGCTGCGGGGCGCTTCCCTGACCTCCGCCATGATCGGATCTTCCCGCATGTACGCGGTCGGCGGGTGCCCCTCGCGCTTGTCCGCGCTGATCTCCGTCATCCTGGCCACGGCTGCCGGTGATCACCGCAAGGAGTCCGGACGCGGGATGCCGTGGGAGTGGCGTTCATCGTCTCCCCCTTGGTTCTTCATCGAGGAACTCGGGAAGCGTTCACCTTCTCGATCAGCTCATCGGTTTTCACGACCGGGTCCGCGTCGCTTCGCGGGATCCCGGGAAGCGCCGATGGCCCCCTCACACCGCGGCTCACCCACTCCCCGGCACCAGGACCTTCGGCCCTACGGCGCCCCGCGGAAACGAGCTGACACTGAGCGCCGGGAGGGCGCGCATGGCAGAACAGGTCGGCAAAGCCGGGAGAACCCGTGCCGGAGCGCTGGAACGCACCGGGCGTCGCTGCGCGGCTCACCCGTGGCCGGTCGTCCTCGTGTGGCTCGCGGTGCTCGCCGCCGTGACGGTCGCCGACCAGCTGGCCGGCGGCACCTTCAGCGACGACTTCACCCTGCCCGGTTCCGAGTCCGGCCAGGGCAGCGCGGTACTGGCCGAGCACGGCGTCACCGGCGGTTCGACCAGCGCGCGCCTCGTCTTCACCACCGGCGGAGCCCTGAGTAGCCAGAGCGCGGTCGTCGAGCAGGCCGCGGCGGGGGTCCGCGCGGTGCCGCACGTCCGCTCGGTGTCCGATCCGCTCGCCACCGTCTCGCCCGACGGCCGCACGGCCATCGCCAACATCCAGTTCGACGACAAGCCCGCGAACCTGGGCCCCGATCTCGTCGACGGCATCGACGCCGCCACCGACCCGGCGAGAGCCGCCGGGGTCGCCGTCGACTACAGCGGCACCCTGGGCGAAGCGGCCGAGCCGGAGAAGGGCGATCTCAGGTCGGAGGCGGTCGGTATCGTCGTGGCGCTCGTCCTGCTGCTGGTCGCGTTCGGCAGCGTCCTGGCCGCCGGGCTGCCGGTGATCACCTCGATCATGGGCGTCGTCACCGGACTGGGCCTGCTCGGGCTGCTGGCGAGTGCGATCACGTTCGCGACGGCCTCTCCCACCCTGGCGATCATGATCGGCCTCGGCGTCGGCATCGACTACGCGTTGTTCCTGACCACCCGGTTCCGCCAGCACCTCCTCGACGGCGCCGATCCGGTCGACGCGGCCGGCCGCACGGTCGCGACCAGCGGCCGGTCGGTGCTCATCGCCGCGACCACCGTGGTGATCGCGCTGATGGGCCTGTTCACCGTCGGCGTCTCGTTCATCGGCAAACTCGGGCTCGCCGCGGCCATCACAGTGGTCGTGGCCGCGGCCGCGGCCACGACACTCGTCCCCGCCTTGCTGGGCCTGGCCGGACGGCGGATCGACCGCTGGCACGTGCGCCGCCCGGTCGCCGAGCAGTCCGCCGACGGGTCGGAGAGCGCCTGGCACCGGTACGCCGTGCGGATCGACCGGCACCCGTGGCGGTACCTGAGCGGCGGCGTCCTGGTCGCGGCGGTACTGGCGATCCCGGCGTTCTCGATGGAACTCGGGCACATCGACCAGGGCGCGGACCCGCCGGGCAGCACCACCCGGCAGGCCTACGACGCGATCAGCACGGGGTTCGGCCCCGGCGTGAACGGTCAGTTCACCGTGGTCGTCGTGCCCAGCGCCACCGCGCCGGGCGGCACGCTCGCCGCCTCGGTGCAGCAGGCGCTCGCCGCCACCCCCGGCGTCGCCTCCGCCACCCCGCTGACGACGAGCCCGGACGGCGCGGTCCTGCTGTCCACGGTCACCCCGGCGACCGGACCGCAGGACGCCGCCACCGACGAGCTGCTGGAGACGATCCGGACCCGTACCCTGCCCCCGGTCCTGGACGGCTCGACCGCTTACGTCACCGGTCAGACGGCGGGCCAGCTCGACTTCCGCGACATCGTGGCGGCGAAGCTCCCGCTGATCATCGGCGTGGTCGTGGCCGCCGCGTTCGTGTTGCTGCTGCTGTCCTTCCGCAGCCCCGTCCTCGCGCTCAAGGCCGCGGTCCTGAACCTGCTGTCGATCGCCGCGTCCTACGGCGTCATCGTCGCGGTGTTCCAGTGGGGCTGGGGCGCGTCGCTGTTCGGGGTGCACGAGCCGGTGCCCATCGAGTCGTACGTGCCCATGATCATGTTCGCGATCGTGTTCGGGCTGTCGATGGACTACGAGGTGTTCCTCCTGTCGCGCGTCCACGAAGCCTGGCTGCGGGCACGGAACACGCACACCGGGGTCGCCGACGGACTGGCGGTGACCGCGCGGGTGATCAGCTCGGCCGCCCTGATCATGATCTGCGTCTTCTTCGCGTTCCTCGCCGCGCCCAGCGTCGTCATCAAGATCCTCGCCCTCGGTCTCGGCGTGAGCGTGCTGATCGACGCCACCCTGATCCGGCTGCTCATCGTCCCGGCTGCGATGTTCCTGCTCGGCAAGACGAGCTGGTGGCTGCCGGACTGGCTCGACCGCGCACTGCCGCACCTCGAACCGGAACCCGAACACCGTTGACGGGATCGCGGGCCACCGCCTGCACGGCCACGTCGGGCAGGATCTTGTGTGCAGTCGGACACTCCGACACTCACCCGAGTCAGCGCGATCGATGGTCCGGCATCACGTTCTTACTCCCGGCTACTGGCAGCAATTCGTACACCGAACGCCAGCTGTCCACTCTGTCCACGTCGCTCTGATGTGTCAGCCGCGGCTGCACCATGGCGGCCAGGGCGAGAAGATGCTTCAGCCGCATCAACCGGGCCATCGCGGCGCGATCCAACTTCCGCCACACCGGCCCCAGACGCTTCGCCTCGGCGATACGTTCGTCGGTGATCTCCGCCGAGATCAGCCGGAACAGCCGGTCCGCGCCGAACGGCGACTCAGGCGCCAACACGATGCCGAAGCTGCCGAGCGTCCCAGACAATGCGACTCGCCTGACGAGCACCTCGAAAGGATCGGCGAGCCGGTGCGCTTCCGTGTAAGCGAGGATCCCGTCCACATTACGGAGGTACCAGTCCAGCTCGACGTCCGCCAGGAATCGCCGATCAGCGGAAAGAGACCGGTTCAGCTCCGCCCCGAACTCCGTGAGCACCGACTGCACCAGGCCCGACCAATGGTTCTCGCCCTTATCCGCAGCCAGCCGACCACCCGATTCCCACCATTCAAGCGCGGACCGAATGCCACCGTGCCCGATTCTGTCGATCTCCGAACACATCAAAGGTGAATCCCCAGCTCTCCGAAAGCGTCTTTGCCGAGCTTTCCGGTCCGGACCGGCCCCCTGTTCGCCCCCGCGCTCCGTGGCACGCGACCCATCCAGCGGCTGCTCTCCTCGTCGCCCCGGCTCCACCCGGCATTGACCCGGCTGTCACCGCACCCTACGGTAGCGACCGGTAACAACTGGAGCGTTCACTACAGGTATTTCCCGGAGGCCCGGCGTCGTGACCGAGTACCAGCACTACGACGTGGCCGTGATCGGTTACGGGCCGACCGGGGTCACCGCGGCCAACCTGCTCGGGGCCGGCGGGATCTCGGTCGCCGTCATCGAGCGGGACGCGCAGGTGTACTCCCGGGCACGCGCGATCTCCACCGACGAGGAGGTCGTCCGGATCTGGCAGCGCGCCGGGCTGGCGGACCGGCTCAAGCAGGACATGCTGGCGGAACGCCCGATCGACTTCGTCGACCGCGACGGCCGGGCCTTCATCAGCGCGGAACTCCCCTCGCGGGGACACGGCCACCCGCCGCAGATGTTCATCTACCAGCCGGCCCTGGAGCGGGTGCTGCGCGAAGGCGCGCGGCGGTACCCGAACGTGGAGCTGCGGCTGGCGCACGAATGCGTTCGGGTCTTCCCGCGGGAGGACGGGGTCGAGCTCATGCTCGTCGACCTGCGCACCGATGAGATCACGCGGATCACCGCGTCGTACGTCATCGCCGCGGACGGTGGGTCCAGCCCGACTCGCGGCCAGCTCGGCATCGGGTTCGACGGCCGCACCGCCGAGGACCGCTGGCTGGTCGTCGACACCAGGATGCTCAAGCCGTGGCCGGGCCACGACCGGCTGCGGTTCCACTGCGACCCCGGCCGCCCCGCCGTCGACTGCCCCACTCCCCTGGGCCACCACCGCTGGGAGTTCCCGGTGCTGCCGGGCGAGGACGAGACGGAACTCGTCACCGGGGACGCGGTGTGGCGGTTGCTGAACCGGCAAGGCCGCACCCGCGACGAGGTGGAGGTCCTGCGTTCGGTCGTCTACAACCACCACGTCCGCTTCGCCTCGCGGTGGCGGGCCGGCCGGATCTTCCTCGCCGGGGACGCCGCGCACGTGATGCCGCCGTGGATCGGTCAGGGCATGGCCGCCGGGGTGCGCGACGCGGGGAACTTGTGCTGGAAGCTCATCGGCGTCCTGTCCGGCACCCTGCCCGAGTCCGTTCTGGACACCTACGAGACCGAGCGCCAGCCCCATGTGCGGGCGGTGGCCCGGCGCGCGGTGCTCGCCGGGCGCATCATCACCGAACGCCGCCGCGCCGTCACCAGGATCCGCGACATCGTGTTCCGCGCGGTTGAGGCGTCCCCGATGCGGCGGCGGCTGCACGACCTCTTGTGGGTGCCGCCCTGGCGTCATCGGGACGGATTCCTCACCACCGCGCGGCACGGGGCAGTCGGCCGCACGGTCCCCCAGCCGACGGTGCTCGACGGCACCGGAACGCAGACCCCCCTCGACGACGTCACCGCCGGACGCTGGGCACTGCTGCACCGAGGTTCCGCTCCCGGGGCCGCAGGGTGGCCCGGACTCGCCTCCATCGAGGTGCTGCCCGCCGGCTCCACCCCCCGCGCGGGCGCCGTCGTGGACACCGGCGGTGAACTGACCACCTGGATGGCCCGCCATGACGGCGGCGTGCTCGTGCTGCGGCCCGACAGCGTCGTCTACGCGGCGGCCGCGCCCGGCAGGCCCCTGCCCACTCCCCCAGACGGACTCCGGCCGGCCACCCGGGTACCGCCCGAGCCAGCGACAACACGACCCGAGCGGGGCAGCCCTGACGGCTGCCGGCTCGCTGCGCGAGCGGGAGGACACCGCGCCCTACCGCGGTGACGGCATCCCGGCGACGCGCCGGTCGATACCGTAGGGCCATGACCGACAGGCGAGCGGCCCGGCGGACCCGGGCCGACGGCGAGGAGTCCCGCCGCCGGATCCTCGACGCGGCCGTCGCGGTGGCCGGCGACCGCGGCTACGACGGCACCAGCATCGCCCTGGTCAGCGCTGAGTGCGGACTGCCGGCCAGCTCGATCTACTGGCACTTCAAGGACAAGGACGAGCTGATCGCGGCGGTCATCGAACGCAGCTTCGCCACCTGGCTGTCCGCGATCGACTTCCCGGAACCGGGCGCCCCACGGGAACGGGTGATCGAGCTGGCCCGCGCGGTGGCGACGGCCCTCCTGGGAGCGCCGGAATTCCTCCGGCTGGGGCTCATGCTCACCCTCGAACGGCGTCCCCGGGAACCCAGTGCCCGCACGGTGTTCCTCCGCTCCCGCGACACCGCTCACCGCCGTTTCGCCGATCTGGTGCGCGAGATCGCCGACGGAGCCGACGAGAACACCGTGCAACTGCTCACCACGTACGCGATCGCCGGCGCCGACGGTCTGTTCATCGCGCGCGAAATCGGTGGCGACAGCGTCGACCTGATCCAGCTGTTCGAACTGCACGCCACGGCCGTGTTCGGCCTCGCCCGGCAACTGGGTGTCCTGCCGGGCGCCTGACCGTGGACGCGCCTGTCGCGGTCCCTTCCGGACAGTCCGGTGACCCGGATTGCACCGAGAGCAAAGTTTTCATTGCACCGGGCATTGCCCCCGGCCTAGCGTGGACAGGCCACAGTGGAAGCAGCAGATCGGGAGGGTCATGTCCGCGCAGGGGAAAACGGTGTTCGTCACGGGCGCGAGCAGTGGGTTCGGTGCCGCGATCGCGCGCCGGTTCGCGACGGACGGGGCCCGGGTGATCGCCGCTGCCCGCCGGAGCGACAAGCTCGCCGGCCTCGCCGCCGAACTCGGCTCCCGCGTCCTGCCCCTCGAGCTCGACGTGCGCGACCGGGCGGCGGTCGAGCACGCCGTGACGGGCCTGCCCGCGGAGTTCGGCGAGATCGACGTCCTGGTCAACAACGCCGGGCTGGCCAAGGGACTCGAGGCCGCAGACCGGTCCGATGTGGACGACTGGGAGCAGATGCTGGACACCAACTGCAAGGGGCTCCTGCACTGCACGCGCGCCGTGCTGCCCGGCATGGTCACGCGCAACCGAGGGCACGTGATCAACCTCGGGCCGGTCGCCGGCACCTACCCCTATCCCGGCGCCAACGTCTACGGCGCCACGAAGGCGTTCGTCCGCCAGCTCAGCCTCAACCTCCGCAGCGACCTGCACGGCACCGGTGTGCGGGTCACGTGCATCGAGCCGGGCATGGTCGGCGGCACCGAGTTCTCGGCCGTGCGGTTCGGCGGCGACCGGGCCAAGGCCGACGCGGTGTACGCGGGCTGGCAGCCGCTGCGGCCCGGGGACATCGCCGAATCCGTGCACTGGGCGACGTCACAGCCAGCCCACGTCAACATCAACACCATCGAGCTGATGCCCGCCGCGCAGAGCTTCGCCCCCTTCCAGGTCCACCGCGGTGAACCCGTGTCGCAGTAGGCGGCCGGCCCGCCCGCCGGCGGGCGCGGGGGACACACCCGGCACCGTGGCCGGACGTGTCCCCCGCGGACACCTCAGCTGTGCCGCGACACCGGGCGCGACAGTCCGAAGTGGTCCCGCAGCGTCTTGCCGTCGTACTCCTCGCGGAACAGCCCGCGGCGGCGCAGTTCGGGCACCACCAGATCCACGAAGTCCTCCAGCGCCCCCGGCAGGTAGGGGAAGACCAGGGTGAACCCGTCGGCGGCGGGCGCCCGGAACCACTCCTCGATGTGGTCCGCGATCGCCACCGGCGTGCCGACGAGGGTCGTGGCGTCGTCGCTGATCTCCGCGGCGAGCTGCCGGACGGTCAGGCCCCGCTCGCGCGCCCGCCGGTACACCTGCGCCTGCGTGCCCTCCGGCTGGTCCGGTTCGGGCAGCTCCGGCAGCGGCCCGTCGATCGGGTACCCGGACAGGTCGACCCCGCCCAGCGTCCGGGCCAGGTGCGCGAACGCCACCTGCGGCGGCATCAGCTGAGCCAGCTGGTCCCGCTTCGCGCGGGCCTCGTCCTCGGTGGGGGCGGTGATCACCGACAACGCGGGCAGCACGACCAGCGATTCCGGCGCCCGGCCGAACCCGGCCGCGCGTTCCTTGAGCTCCGCGTAGAACTCGGTCGCCGCCGCCAGGTCCCGGTTGCCGGCCAGGACCACCTCGGCGAACTGTGCCGCCAGGCGCTTCTGCTCCGCCGAGTCGCCCGCCTGCGCGATCACCGGCCTGCCCTGCGGCGGGCGGGCGATGTTCAGCGGCCCGGCCACCGACAGGTGCTTGCCCCGGTAGTTCAGCGGGTGCAGCTTGGCCGGGTCGAAGTAGACACCGGTGGCCTGGTCGTGGTGGAACGCGTCGTCGTCGAAGCTGTCCCACAGGCCGGTGACGATCTCGAGGAACTCCCCGGCCCGCTCGTAACGCGTGCCGTCGCCGGCGTTGGCGTCGAGGCCGAAGTTCAGCGCCTCGCCGTCGCTGAGCGAAGTGACGACCCGCCACCCCGCGCGTCCGCCCGAGATGTGGTCGATCGAGGCGAACGCACGCGCCAGGTGATAGGGCTCGTTGCAGGTCGTGGACGCGGTCCCGATCAGTCCGATGTGGTCGGTCGCCGCGGCGAGCGCGCCCAGCAGCGTGATCGGCTCGAACGAGTCGTTGACCGCCGAGACCCGCGAGAGCACGTCCTGGCTCTCCAGCGGCACGCCCGCCAGGTCGCCCAGGAACACCGCGTCGAACTTCGCGCGCTCCGCGGTCCGCGCGAACGCCAGCACGGTTGCGAAGTCCACGCCCGCCGCGGCGTTCGCCGCCGGGTGGCGCCAGGCTGCCGGGCTCGCACCCGGCGGCACGAGGAACGCGTTCAGGTGCAGTTGCCGGGTCACGCCGCCACCTCCTGCGAAGCCGGCCGGGGCAGGCCGAGGTTCTCCCGGAACGTGCTGCCCTCGTAGGTCTCGTGCACCAGTCCGCGCTTTCGCAGCAGCGGAACCACCTGGTCGACGAAGTCCACCGCGGGACCGGGCAGGTACGGGAAGGACACGTTGAAGCCGTCGGCGCCGCGCTCGGTGAACCACAGCTCCAGGTGGTCGGCGATCTGCTCCGGGGTCCCGGCGACGGTCGCCCCGCCGGAGATGCGCAACGCGAGCTGCCGGATGGTCAGGTTCTCCTGGCGGGCGAGCCCGAGCAGCAGGTCGCGGCGGGACTTGCTGCGGTTGCTGTCCGGGATGTCGGGGACGGGCCCGTCCAGCGGGTACTCGGTCAGGTCCAGGTCGCCGATGTTGTCCTGCACCAGCCGGCGCGCCACGTCGTCGTGCACGAGCTCGTCCAGCTCGGCGACCTTGCGGCGGGCCTCCTCCTCGGTGCCACCGACCAGCGGGAACAGGATGGGCCAGATGAGCACGTGGTCCGGGTTGCGCCCGGCGGCGGCCACCTGCTTCTTGACGCCGGCGTAGAACGCCTGCGCCCCGGCCAGGTCGGCCTGCAGGGTGAACAGCACCTCGCCGTGGCGGGCGCCGAACGCCATGCCCGTCTGCGACGAGCCCGCCTGGAACAGCACCGGGTGCCCCTGCGGCGGCCGGGAGATGTTCAGCGGGCCGCGGACGGTGAAGTGCTCGCCCTGGTGGTGCGGCGGGCGCAGGCCCGCGGGGTCGTAGTAGCTGCCGCTTGCCTTGTCCCGCAACAGGGAGCCGTCGGCGAAGCTGTCCCACAGGGCCCGCACGACCTCGACGAACTCGTCGGCGCGCCGGTACCGCAGCTCGTGCTCGAGGTGCTCGGACCGGCCGAAGTTCGCCGCCTCCAGCGGGACCACCGAGGTGACGATGTTCCACCCCGCCCGGCCGTGCGACAGGTGGTCGAGCGAGGCGAACTTGCGCGCCACGTGGAACGGCTCGTTGTAGGTGGTGGTGGCGGTGGCCACGAGACCGATGTGCTCGGTGACCGTGGACAAGGCCGACAGCAGTGTCAGCGGTTCGAAGTGCTCAGCGCGCCCGGAGCGGCTCAGCGCGTCCATCTGGTGCCCCCAGAGGGCGGCCACGTCGGCGATGAACAACGCGTCGAACCGGCCGCGTTCGAGCACGCGGGCCAGTTCGGCGTGGAAGGCGAAGTCCAGCTGCCCGGCGGCGTAGGCCTCCGGGTGGCGCCAGCCGGCGATGTGCCCGCCGGCTCCTTGGACGAACGCGCCCAGGGACAAGGTGCGAGGTGCGGTGGTCATGGTGCTCTCCAGGTGAGGGGCCATGTGAGGCGAGACTTCCGGCCGCGGTGTCTGGTCCAGGGCGCGGAGCTCCCGGCCTGCACGGCGGCGATCAGGGCCGCGCCGCGGCCGGACAGTACCAGGTCGGCCACGCAGCGTTGCGGGGATCCGTCCGGGTGATCCCGAATGGGCGGTCTGCCGCCCATTCGAGTCAGGACGCCGCGCCGGGCAGCCGCGGGACAGCGGCCAGCAACGCCCGCGTGTAGGGGTGGCGGGGCCGGCGCAGGACGTCGGCCGTGTCGCCGCGCTCGGCGACCTCCCCGTCCTTGAGCACGATCACCTCCTCGCACAACCGCCGCACGACGGCGAGGTCGTGCGAGACCAGCACGAGCGTCATCCCGAACCGGGCGGCGAGGTCGCGGACCAGGTCGATGACCTGCGCGCGCACGGACGCGTCCAGCGCGGAGAACGGCTCGTCCGCGACGAGCACCTCCGGGCGCGGCGCGAGCGCGCGGGCGATCGCGATGCGCTGGCGCTGCCCGCCGGAGAACTCGTGCGGGTAGCGCCACGCGGCGTCGGGGCCGAGACCGACGGCGGCGAGCACCTCGGCCACGCGGCTGTCGTGATCGCCCGGGACCTTCAGGCACTCCAGGGGTTCGGCGACGATGTCGCGCACGACGCTGCGCGGGTTCAGGGAGCTCATCGGATCCTGCAGGACCACCTGCACGGCTTCGCGGAACCAGGTCGGCCGCCTGCCTTCGACGGCACGGCCGCGGTAGCGGACGGTCCCCGCGTCCGGCCGGTCGAGTGCGAGCAGCAGCCGCAGGAGCGTGGACTTGCCGGCCCCCGACTCACCGACGATCCCCAGGTGCCGCCCGGCCGTCACGGTCACCCCGACGTCCCGCACGGCGTGCCGCTCACCCCGCGGGCCGCACAGCGATCGCCGCGGCAGGCGGAAGGAGCGGCGCAGCCCCTCCGCAGACAACAGCACCGTCACGACGCCACCTCCGAGGGGAACGACTCCGCACGCGCCACTTCGAGCAGCCGGCGGGTGTAGGGGTGGGCAGGCGCGCGCAGGATCTCCCCCAGCGCGCCCTCCTCCAGGACGCGTCCGCCGCCGAGCACCACGACCCGCCGCACCACCTGGGCGAGCACCGCGAGGTCGTGGGTGATGAACAACAGCGCGGTGCCCTGCTCGGCGGCGAGGTCGCGGATCAACCGCAGGATCTCCGCCTGCACGGTCACGTCCAGCGCCGTGGTCGGCTCGTCGGCGATCAGCAGCGCGGGACGGCACGCCAGCGCCATCGCGATCCCGACGCGCTGCCGCTGCCCGCCGGAAAGCTGGTGGGGGAAGGCGCGCACGGCGTAGCCGGGGTCAGGCAGCCCCACCTCTCCGGCGAGCCGGATCGCTTCCGCGCGCGCCTGCCGCCGCGACAGCCCGCGGTGCAGGCGCAGCGGTTCGGCGATCTGCCTGCCGACCCGCATCAGCGGGTTGAGCGCGGTGAGGGGTTCCTGGAACACCATGGCGACCCGTTCGCCGCGGACCCGGGACAGGGCGCGGTCGGAGAGCCCGAGCAGCTCGGTGCCCTCCAGCCGCACACTGCCCCCGGCGCGGGCGCCCTCGGGCAGCAGGCCGAGCACGGCCAGGGCGGTCAGCGACTTGCCCGAACCGGATTCGCCGATCAGCCCGGTGCTCTCCCCCGCGTCCAGTGTCAGGTCGATGCGGTCCAGCAGCGTTTTCCCTCCGATGTGGACGGTCAGTCCGGCGATCTCCAGCAGTGTCATCGGCTGCTCCGAAGGCGTGGGTCGGTCGCGTCACGCAGTGCGTCACCGAGCAGGTTGAACCCCAGGACGGTCAGGGCCACGGCCAGTCCGGGCCAGACGACAAGCAGCGGCCGGGCGCTGATGTAGGCCTGCTGCTCGTGCAGCATCGCGCCCCAGGACGGCGTGGCGGGCGAGCTGCCGTAGCCCAGGTAGGTGAGCGCGGCCTCGGCGAGCACGGCCAGCGCCATCACCAGCGACAGCTGGACGACGAGCGTGGGGGTGAGTGCGGGCAGCAGGTGCCTGCGGATGATCCGGCCGGTGCCCGCACCAGCGGCACGGGCGGCCAGCACGTAGTCGCTGCCGCGGGCGCCGGCCAGCTCCGCCCGCGCCACCCGGGCGACCGCGACACCGAACCCCGTTCCGATGGCGGCGACCACCGTGCCCAGCGAGCTGCCGTACACCGCGGCCAGCACCATCGCCAGCAGCAGCACCGGGAACGCGACGAGGATGTCGATCAGCTGCACCACCGGCGCGCTGATCCACCGGGGCGCGAGCGCGGCGGGCAGGGCGAGCGCGAGGCCGATCACGGCGGCCAGCGCGGCCGAGGCGACCGCGACGGCCAGGGTCTGCCGGCTGCCGGCCAGCAGCTGGCTGAACTGGTCGTGCCCGATCCGGTCGGTGCCGAGCAGGTGCCCGTCCCGCAACGGCAGCAGCCACGCGTTGCCCGGATCCGTGGCCTGCGGGTCGAACGGCGTCCAGTACGACGACACCAGCGCGGCCAGCACGAGCCCGGCGAACACGGCCAGGCCGAACGCGCCGGCCGGGCGGTGGGCCAGCGCAGCCAGCGTCGGCAGCAGGGCACGCCGGCGCCGCGCCCTGCTGCCGACGGCCGGCCTCATCGCACCTCCTGGAGCCGCGGGTCGACGATCCGGTGCACCACGTCGACGGCGAAACCGATCAGCAGCACCGCGGCGACGACCGCGAACACCTCGCCCTGCACCTTCACCAGGTCGCGGTTGCCGACGTCAGTGACGAGCATGCTGCCGACACCCGGCAGCGTGAACACCCGCTCGACGACGATCGTGCCGACGATCAAGGTGGCCAGCTGCAGCCCGAGGACCGACACGACCGGCACTGCGGCGTTGCGGAAACCGTGCCGCAACAGGGCCCGGCTCCGGGTCAGCCCCTTGGCCCGTGCGGTGCGCAGGTAGTCCGAGTGCAGCACGCCCAGCACGGCCGAGCGCACGAACCGCAGCAGCACGGCACCCTCGGTGAGGCCGAGCGCGATCGAGGGCAGGACCAGGCTCTCCAGCGCCGCACCCGGCTCGGCCCAGCGGTCGGCCGGGAACCCCTGCGCGGGCAGCCAGCGCAGGGTCACCGAGAAGACCAGCACGAGCACCAGCGCGAGCCACAGGGCCGGCACCGCGATGCCGACCTGCGCCAGCGCGCTGATGCCGCCACCGGCCCACCCGCGGTGCCGCACCGCGGCCCACGTGCCGAACGGCACCGCGACCGCCACGGCGACGAGGACCGACCCGGCGATCAGTGGCGCGGTCACCTGCAGCTTGGCGGCCAGCTCGGCGCTGACCGAGGTGCCGTTGAGCTGGGAACGGCCGAAGTCACCGCGCGCCACCCCGGCGAGCCACTCGCCGTACTGGACCACGAGCGAGGTGTCCAGGCCGAGGCCGGCGCGGATCACCGCGAGCTGCTCCGGGGTCGCCTGGATGCCGCCGATGGTGGCGGCGACGTCCCCCGGCAGCAGCCGCAGCAGGGCGAACACGAGCAGGCTGGCGAGGAACAACGACACCACCAGCAGCCCGGCCCGGCGCAGCACGAACAGCGTCACCGGGCGACCGCGAGCGCGCTCAGGCTGAAGCGGTTGCTGGTCTCGTTCTGCGGCACGCCGTAAACGCCGGCGCGCACCGCGGTGTGGGTCTGCACGAGCAGCAGCCAGTCGGTCGCCGCGTCCTCGGTGATCTGCCTGCCGACCCGCTTGAGCAGCGCGTCCCGCTCGTCGTCGGTCGCGGCCAGCCGGGCCTGGGCGTACCAGTCCTGCACCTGCTTCGCGTCGTAGCCGAAGTAGTAGGCCGGCTTGGTGTAGTTGACGAGGTCGCGTGGTTCGGCGTGGTCGACCAGGCTGAGCTGGAAGTCGTGCTGCTGGAAGACCTTGCTCAGCCAGGTCTGGAACTCCACCGCCTGGACGGTCAGGGTGATGCCGGCCTGCTTGAGATCGGACACCAGCACATCGCTGATCGCCGCCGGGTAGACGGCGGGCACGGTGAGGGTGAGCGAGAGCCCGTTCGGGAAACCGGCGTCGGCGAGCAGTTTCCGGGCGTTGCCCGGGTTGTAGGCGTCGACCGCGGCGAGGTCCTCGTACCAGGGGTCCTGCGGCGGCACGGCGCTGCCGATCGCGGTGCCGGCGCCATACGCACGGATGACGTTCTGCTTGTTGATCGCCTGCCGGATCGCGTGCCGCACGGCGGGATTCGTGAACGGCGCCTGCGTGCCGTTGAAGGCCAGCGTGAACTTGTCCGTCGTAGTGCCCTTGAGGACGCTGAACGCGTTGTTGCCGTCGAACGCGGTCAGCAGGGTCGGGTCGACCGCGGTCTCGATGTCGGTCTGCCCGGTCAGCTGCGCGTTGTTGGCCGCGTTCGGCTCCGGGATGTAGTGGAACACCACCTTCGCGACCTTCGGCTTGGCGCCCCAGTAGTTCTCGTGGCGCGCCAGGGTGATCGACGCGCCGCGGTTCCACTGCGCCAGCCTGAACGGGCCGCTGCCGTTCTCGGCGCCGTCGAGCGTGGCGAAATCGGTGCCCTGCCGGTAGACGATCCCGCCGCGCTGGGTGAGGTTCCACAGCAGGAAGCTGTCCCGTTGCTTCAGCCGGACCTGCACCGTGGCCGGATCCGGCGCGCTGACGGTGTCGACGGTGGTGAAACTGGAGCCGTAGACCGCTTTCGAGCCCGGCGCGATCTGCTGCTGCAACGACCACACGACGTCGGCGGAGGTCAGCGGCGAGCCGTCGTGGAACGTGGCGCCCCGGACGAGGTGGAAGGTGTAGGTCAGGCCGTCGGGCGAGGTCTCCCACGCGCTCGCGAGCGCGGGCACGATCTTGTCGCCCGCGCCGGTATCGACACCGACCAGCCCCTGGTAGACGTTGTCGAGCAGGACCTGGTCGAGCGCGGTGCCGGAGGTGCCGAAGATGTCGAGGCTGGTCGGTTCCAGCACCAGCCGGACGTCGACGGTGGCGTTCGTGTCGAGCCGGTCGTCCGGTGGGGTGGCGGCCTGGGAGGCGGTGCCGGACTGCGGGATGCCGCCGGTGCCGCAGGCGGCGAGCAGCAGGGCCGCCGCGGTCAGCGCGGCAGGCAGGAGGCGTCTCATCGTTCTCCTTGCAGGTGCGACCGGACGAACGCCACGAAGGTGGCGTGGACTTCGTCGCGGTCGAGTTCGTTGAGGATGTTGTGCAGGTCGTCGGGGAAGATCACGGCTTCGGCGTCCGCCAGCAGCTCCGCCGCCCGCCGCGCGCCCTCGGCCGGGGCGAGGTCGTCCTGCTCGCCGTGCAGGAGCAGGACCGGAACGTCCACTGTGGGCACCACCGCTGCCAGCCGGTCGGTCGCGGCGCCGAGGGCGGCCAGGGTTTCGACGCGGATGCCGCCCTGCCAGGTCAGCGGGTCTTCGCGGATCTGCTGGGCGTAGCCGGGGTGGCGGGTGAGCTCGCCCGGGTCCTTGCGCAGGTCGAGCGGGTCGACGCCGCTCGCCAGGAGTCCGGCCAGCCCGCCGCCCGCGCCGGGCACCGGGACGATCGAGGAGCCGGCGAGCACGAGCGCGGCTGGGCGGATGCCCGCCGGCAGCAGCCGTTCGGCGGTCAGCAGCGTGGCGACCGTGGCGCCGAGCGAATGCCCGGCGACGACCAGCGGCAGGTCCGGGTGCGCCTGCCGGGCGAGCCCGAGGAGGGTGGCGGCGTCGTCGAGCAGGTCGTCGATCCGGGTGATCAGCACCCGCTCCCCGTCGCTGCGGCCGTGCCCGGCGTGGTCGTGCGCCCACAGCGCGAACCCGGCACCGGTCAGCGCCGTGGCGAGCGGCTCGTAGCTGCCCACGTGCTCCCCGAGGCCGTGGAAGAACACCACCAGGGCCTGCGGGTCGTCCGGGATCCACTGCCGGTGGTGGATGGTGCCACGGCGGCCGGCGAACTCGGCCATCACCGCCCCCCGTGGGTCGCGTCGAGACCGCGCCGGAGGTCGGCGAGGAGATCACCGAGACCTTCCAGGCCGACCGAGAGCCGCACCTGCCCGGCGGTGACGCCACTCGCCCGCTGCTGGTCCGGGTCCAGTTGCGCGTGCGTGGTCGAGGCGGGGTGGATGACCAGGCTCCGCACGTCCCCGATGTTGGCGAGGTGGCTGAACAGGGTCAGGCCGTCGACGAACCGGCGGCCCGCGTCCAGCCCGTCGGCCAGTTCGAAGGCGAGCACTCCGCCCGCGCCGCGGGTGAGATAGCGCTTTCCCGTCTGGAACCAGGGGCTGGTGGGCAACCCGGCGTAGTGCACCTCCACCACCTCGGGCTGTACGGACAACCATTCCGCGACCGCCTGCGCGTTGCGGACGTGCCGTGCCATCCGCAGCGACAGGGTCTCGATCCCCTGGAGCAGCAGGAAACTGGTGAACGGTGACACCGCGGGCCCGAGATCACGCATCAGCTTGGTCCGCAGCCGCAGGCTGTAGGCGAGCTCGCCGAACTCCTCGGCGAACACCAGACCGTGGTAGCTCGGATCGGGCCGGGTGAACTGCGGCCAGCGCTCCGGATCCGCTCGGTGGTCGAACCGGCCGCCGTCCACCACGGCACCGCCGATTCCGGTGCCGTGCCCGGACAGGAACTTCGTCGTGGAGTGCACCACGACGTCGGCGCCGTGCTCCAGCGGCCGGGACAGGTACGGCGTGGGCACGGTGTTGTCCACCACGAGCGGCACACCGGCCTCGTGCGCGACGGCCGCGACAGCCGCGACGTCCAGCACGTTGCCGCGCGGGTTCCCGATGGATTCCGCGTAGCACGCCTTGGTTTCCGGCCGCATCGCGGCACGCCACTGACCGGGGTCGTCCGGGTCGCCGACGAAGGTGACGGCGATCCCGAGGTCGGCGAAGGTGTGCGCGAACAGGTTGTAGGTGCCGCCGTACACGGTCGCCGCCGACACGATGTGGTCGCCGGCGCGGGCGAGGTTCAGCAGGGCCAGCGCGGACGCGGCCTGCCCACTGGCCACCGCGACCGCGGCGACCCCGGACTCCAGGTCGGCCAGGCGGGCCTCGGCGACCGCGGTGGTCGGGTTCGACAGGCGGGTGTAGGCGTGGGTTTCCAGGTCCTGCAAGGCGAACGCACGGGCGGCGTGGTCGGCGCCGCGGAAGACGTAGGAGCTGGTCTGGTAGATCGGCGTGGCGCGGGCACCGGTGACGGGGTCGGCACTCCCGCCCGCGTGGATCTGCCGGGTCTCGAACGACCAGCCGCGGCCGGTCACGCGCGCTCCGCGAGAACGTCGGACCACCAGCGCTGCGCGACCTCCGGGTGCGACCGCAGCCAGCCCACGAGGGCGTTTTCGCCGTAGGCGGCCAGCAGTGGGTTGTCCGCGTCCTGGCTGACGCCGCGCGCCTGGGCGGCCAGCTCGGCGGGCAAGGTCAGCGGCTCGACCACCGCGTCCAGGCGCGGCCCGAGGAAGAACGGCACCGAGAACCGCTCCACACCCGAGGGCGGGCTGACCACGCGGTGCCGCGTCGCGGTCAGGTAGCCGCCGGTCGCGATCTCCAGCATTTCCCCGATGTTGACCACGAAGCTGCCCGGCACCGGCACGGCGTCGATCCAGCTGCCGTCCGCGGCCTGGACCTGCAGCCCACCGACCTCGTCCTGTTGCAGCAGCGCCAGGTAGCCGTAGTCCTTGTGCGACCCCACGCCCTGGTCGGCGTCCGCGCGGACGCGGCCCGGGTAGCGGATGATCTTCACGTGGGTGGCGGCCTCGGCGTCGAACCACTCGTCGAAGTAGCCCTCGTCCTGCCCCAGCGACGCCGCCAGCGCCCGCAGCACCTCGCGGCTCACCCGCAGCGCCTCCGCCTGCCACGCCAGCGTCGTCTCCCGCAGCTCCGGCAGCGCGGCGGGCCACAGGTTCGGGCCGATCAGGCGCTGCCACGCCGGGTCGCCGGGCGCCAGGTCGAGCGCCGCACGCTCCGGGCCGATGTCGATCTGCTCCCGCCAGTCCGGCGCGCCGGCGGTGTACTCGTGCCCGGTGGCGGTGTACCCGCGGAACTGCGGCGAGTGGATGTTCTCGATCTCCAGCCGCTGCTCGACGGGCAACGCGAAGAACTTCCGTGCCACGTCGAAGATCCCGGTGGTCAGCTCCTCGGCAACCCCGTGCCCGACCACGTAGAAGAACCCGACCTCGTGCGCGGCGTGCCGCAACTGCGCCAGGAACCCGGCACGGTCGGCGGTGGGGTCGCGGAACCGCGACAGGTCGATCAACGGCAATGGGGTTGTCATGACTCCCGAGCGTAGGGCGCGCGCAGCCACGCCGGTGCTGATCCCAGATACCGGACTCCCGCACCGGATACCGTGCCACCGCACCGAATGCGCGGCGGCGCGGATCAGGCCGCCATCGCCTCCCGTCGCACCGCCGGGGCCGCGACCCGGGTGCGCCGGCGCGGGCTCAGCGCCCACCGGGCCAGCGTGTCGAGCACGTAGCCCAGGACGCCGATGACCAGGATGAGCGCCATCACCTGGTCGTAGGCGAGCTGGTCGCGGGCGTTGAGAATTTCGTAGCCCAGCCCGGAGGTGACGCCCAGCATCTCCGCGGGCACCAGCACCACCCAGCCGATGCCCAGCGCGAGCCGGAACCCGGTGAGCACGTGCGGGCGGATCGCGGGAACGACGACACTGGTGAACGTTTCGAGACGGCCGGCGCCCAGCGACCGGGCGACCAGCAGGAAACCGTGGTCCACCGCACGCACCCCGGCGGCGGTGTTGAGCACCACCGGCCAGATCGCGGCAGCGGCGACGAGGAAGGCCACCGGCCGGTAGCCGATCCCGAACAGGCCGATCGCGACCGGCGCCCAGGACAGCGGCGAGATCATGCGCAGGAACTGGAACACCGGCCGCGTGGCCCGGTCCAGCACGTCGACCGAGCCGACCGCAACACCGGTGACGGTGCCGAGCACGCCCGCGACGAGCAGTCCGGCCAGCAGGCGGAACAGGCTCGTCACGACGTCGTCGGCGAGCACACCGCGAGCGGCGAGGGTACCGATCGCGGGAACGGCGCGCTGCGGCGCGAACGCCGCCACGAGTGAACCGGGGCGGGCCAGCACGGTGGTCAGCAACCACCACACCAGCACCGCCACCGCGATTCCGGCGGCCGGCGGCAGGAGCCGGCTGGTGCGGGAGGGGCGCGTGGTCATCAGGGTCGCACCTCTTCGGTCCGGGCCGGCGTGCCGGCGAGGGTCAGGGTCCGGCGGATGAACCGGTCGTCGACGAGGTCGGTGTGCACGGTGGCGGGGTCGAGGCGGTCGAGGAACGAGGTGTCCCCGTCGACGACCGTGCCGCGCATCTGCGTGACCAGCTCACGGGTGTAGCTCTCGTGCGGGTAGGGCGCGAACCCGATGCGCTGCCCGCGCCAGTCCGGGTTCCGCGGCGCGCCGTAGCCGTCCGGGTAGGTCAGCGCCCGCGTGATCGCCGGCAGTGGCTGGGGCAGGTAGTGCTTGCCGGACAACAACACCACCGCGTCGCCACGGGCACCGTCGATCCACTGCTGGGCCCGGGCGAGCCCGTCGGTGAGCGCCTGCACCTTCTCCGGCGCCTGCCGGATCAGCGATTCCCGCACCACCACCACGCAGCAGGCGTGGTCGCGCCACACATCGCCGACGAACCGCAGGATCCGGCCGGCCTTCTTGGCCTCGGCGGCGGCGTTGAACGGGTCGGCGACGATGTAGCCGCCGACCCGGCCGGTGTCCAGCGCGGGCACCATGTCCGCAGGGCTGAGCACCAGCAGCTGCACGGTGCCCGCCGCGGCGTCCGGATCCGCGCGGACCACCGGCGTCAGCCCCGCCGCACGCAGCATCCGCTGCACCAGGACATTGTGGATCGACCACCAGAACGGGATCGCGATGCGGCCACCGGCGAGCTCCCGCAGGTCGCGCACGCCGCGGGCGACGGTGAGCGCGGACCCGTTGGTGTGGTTCCAGGCGAGGACCTTCACGTCCGCGCCGAGCGCGTACCGCAGCTGCACCGCGAACGGCATCAGCAGGTGCACGGCGTCCACCTCGCCGGCGAGGAAGGCCTGCGCGAGCGATTCCCACGCCCGGAACAGCACGGGCCGCTCGGTCGCCAGTCCGGCACGGGCGAAATGGCCCTGTTCGTGCGCCACGAGCAGCGGGGCCGAATCGGTGATCGGCAGGTAGCCGATGCGCAGCCGCCCGGTCGCGGCGGGACCGCCCGTCACGGCGGCCGCCAGGTCCGCGATCCCGGCGACGCCGCCCGCGGCGCCCACCGCGAGCCCGGCCCGGAGCGCGGTGCGGCGGCTGATCCCCATCACGCCACTCCCGTCGGCGCCGGCCCCAGCTGGGACCGGTACCCGGCGATGAGCCGGGCACGCAGCGGATGCCCGGCCAGGCCGTCGTGGTCGGCGGGCGGTTCGCTCGCCCACCGCTCCCCCAGCCCGCCCGCGCCGTCCAGGAGCACGATCGAGTCGGCGAGGTAAAGCGCTTCGTCGACGTCGTGGGTGACCACGACGAGCGTCAGCGCGAGTTCGCCGACGGTGTCGCGCAGCCACCGTTGCAGGTCCCGGCGGGTGGCCGGGTCGAGGGCACCGAAGGGCTCGTCGAGCAGCAGCACGCGGGGCCGGATCGCCAGCGCCCTGGCCACCGCGGCCCGCTGCGCCTGCCCGCCGGAGAGCTGGTCCGGGTAGGACCCGGCGAGCGCGGCGAGACCGAACAGGCCGAGCAGGTGCTCCGTCCACTCCGGATCGAACCGCGACCGGTTGCCGCGGTACCGGCCGCCCAGCGCCACGTTCTCCCGGACGGTCAGCCAGGGCAGCAAGAGGGGCTGCTGGAACACGGTGGCGATCATGGTGTCCGGATCCGCTTCGACCCGGCCGGCGTCGAGAGGTTCCAGGCCGGCCAGCACGCGCAGCAGCGTGGACTTGCCGGTGCCGCTCGGACCGAGCACGGCCAGGCGCTGCCCGGATGCGATGGTGAGGTCGAGTCCGTCGAGGACCGGGGCACCACCGTAGGTCTTGACCGCCGCGCTCAGGCGGAGTGCCGCAGTTCCCATCGCAGGTGTCCTTCCGTGGGGGCCTGGATCGGCAGGAACGCCGCTTCCCGCAACCGTCTGCTGGTGCCGCTGGTGGCGAGGTAACCGGCACCGCCGCGCACCGTCGACTCCAGGCGCGACGCGGCCACGGCGAGCCGGGCGGCCGCCAGCCGCAGGCGGATGTAGGCGGTTGCGGGTTCGGCGCGGGTGTCGCGGGCGAGGTCTCGCAGGCGTGCCCGGAGCGCGTCGGCGGACCGCCGGTGCTCCGCGACGTCATCGGCGAGCTCGGCGTCGGCGCGGGCGAGCCCGCGTTCCGCCTCGTCCAGCGACCGGGCGGCCAGCCCGGCGCAGAACGCCGTTTGCAGCACGAGGAACGTCGGGCGGAAGGCCGCGACGAACCCGGCGAGGTCCGTGCTGAGCACCGCCGCACCCAGAACGTCCACATCGGACAACAAGGCCGAGGATGACGCCGTTCCGTTCAGTGCCAGCAGGGGCCGGGCCGGTGCGACCGTCACCCCCGGGTCGCCGACGCGGACCACCACGACGGCGCGCCCCTCGCCGGTGCGCACGGGCAGGACCACCACGGCGCCGGGGAACAGGTTCGAGGCCCACGGGATCGGGCCGGACAGGCGCAGCCCGGTGGCGGTGGGCTCGGCCCGCACCGGCACCGGCTCGATCCCCGCGACGTCCCGCAGAGCGGTCGCCATCGCGGTCGACCCGGTCAGCTCGCCCGTGCGCAGGCGGGCGGCCAGCTCGCCGGTCAGCGGCCCGGACCGCCCGCGGGCCAGGTACTCCAGGACCATCCGGTGCGCCCACAGGGCGAACGCCGAGCTGAGGCACTCCCCGGCCACCGCCTCGATCAGTTCGGCCGCGGCCACCAGGCCGGGTCCGCCGTCGCTGCCCGCACCCAGCCCGAGCAGGTCGCGGGCACCGAGGAACTCCAGGCCCGGGCGCACGTCGCCGTCCGGGGAGTCGACGTGCGCGGCGCGTTCGGCGAAGAACGCGCTCGTCTCCGTCAGGGTCCCGGTGCTCATGCCGGATCGTCCAGGGCGTGCAGCCGGTCGATCGGGGTGTCCACGGCGGCGCGGGCCGCCCGCACCAGGTCCTCGCCGGGCGCGTCGTAGAAGCACAGGCACTTCACCATGTCCTCGCGGACGTAGGTGCGCAGGAAACGGACCTCGGGCACGTCGGCGTAGCGGGGCGCGTTCGCCTTCTTCCGGGCCAGGTAGGAGTCCATGTCCAGGGTGGCGGGCAGGTCCCATTCCACGAGGTAACCGGCCCGCGGGCGGGCGGCCTTGACCTCGGCGAGATCGGCGCCGACCAGCCGCACCTCGGCCGGGGTGCTGACCTCCCGCGCCCCGGCGGGATCGGCCTCGATCTCGGCGCGCAGCTGATCGGCCGCCTCGCGGGCACCGGCCTCCACGACCGCGAAGACCCGGCCGTGGTCGGCGGTCACCTGCGACTCGATCAGCTCGGCGCCGACGGTCACGGCGGCCTTGCCGAGGCGCTCGAGCAGTTGCGCGGCGGCCTCCCGGCCCGCGTCTGCGGGGACGACTTCGAACAGGTACAGCGGCATGACGATGCTCCTCGTGACAGAGGTGTCCCGCACGAGCGGGAAGGGGAACAGACCGGTGCTGGTTCAGCGACAGCACGCGCTGGCGACACGCCGGAGGTCGACGTGGCGGCGGCGCACCAGCGCGATCCCGGTCATGGGGACACCGTAATGGATAGAACGGTCGGTCTGCCAATATGCTGGGGAGGTGTCCACTCCGCGAGATCGCGCACTACCCGCCGAGCGTCTGCTGAGCGCGGCGGCCACCCTGTTCGCCCGCGACGGGATCCGGGCGGTCGGCGTGGACCGGCTCCTCGCCGAGGCGAAGGTCGCCCGCGCCAGCCTGTACCAGACCTACGGTTCGAAGGACGCCCTGGTCGTGGCGTACCTGCGGCACCAGGACGAGCAGGACCGCTCCGGCTACGCGCGCGCGTCCGCGGGAGTGACCGATCCGGCCGCGCGACTGCTGCTGGTCTTCGACCTCGCCGCGAAATCCGCGCGGCGCCGCCGGTTCCGCGGCTGCCTCTACCTCAACGCCGCGACCGAGTTCCCGGACGCGCGGCACCCGGTGATCGGCGTGGTGCACGACCACCGCGAGTGGCTGCGCGAGCTGTGGCGCTCATGCCTGACCGAGCTCGGGGTCGCCGCCCCGGGTCCACTGGTGGACCGGCTGGTCGTCCTCTACGACGGCGGGCTGGCCGGCTCGAAGGCGACGCGCAGCACCGAGCCGATCACGCTGGCCCGCGAGATGGCCGCGCAGCTGATCGCGGAGCACCTCCGCGACGGCGACCGGTCACCGGTTCCGAGCCGGACGTAGCACGGCCGTATCCACACTGGACGGTGAGGCGCCGCGGAGGTGGTTCCGGCCCGCGGGCAGCACCCCGGCGCCGAGCGCACGGTCGGCGTGCACCCGGGCGTCGGCCGCCCAGTGGGGGGCGTTCCACTGGTCGGCGATGGCGGCGGCCCGGGCGAAGTGGGCGGCGGCCTCGCCGGGGCGGCCGAGGAGAAGGGCGAGTTCCCCGAGCGTGTGGGCGACGGGCCGGACGGCCAGCGACAGGCTCGCCACACCGGCGGGTGGACCGTCGCGGTGCGGGAGCAGGTCTGCGTAGACCTCGCCGGCCGCGTCCCGGTCCTGCAGCGCGACGATCGCCATCGCGCGCACGCTCGTCAGGAAGGTGAAGAAGAAGTCGGGCCGGATCGGGCTCGCTGACCGGCGGACGCGTCGCGCCTCGGTGGTGCGGCCGGCGGCGTGCAGGGCGAGCGCGAGCAGGTCGGCGACCAACGGGCCGAACACCGCGTAAAGAGCGCGCACGTCGTCCAGGTGACCGGCGAGCGAGCCGTCGTTCAGCCAGATCGCGGCCCGCGCGAGGCCGAGGAAGCCCGCGTGCACCGACCCGGCGCGCTCCATGCGCTCGGTGGCTTCGGTGTAGCGGCGCTCGGCCTCAGCGTACCGGCCCTCGATGAGCACCAGGGTCGCCAGCGCGATCTCGGCGACGCCGATCGCCTCCGGCATCCGGTAGGCACGGGCCAGGTCCAGCGCTTCCCCGATCGCGCGGCGCAGGGTCGCCAGGTCGTTGACCGCGCCGGCGTCCACGGCCTGGTTGATCAGCCCCGTCACGCGGTAGACGGGCAGGTCGTGCTCGACCCCGATCTCCACCAGCTCACGGGAATGCTCCGCCCGCCTGGGGCCGCGGACGAGGACCAGGAGCGCCGCGGCCCGGAGGCGGGGACCGGTGGCGAGGCCGAGTGCTTCCCTCGCCGCCGCCATGACCGTGGGATCGTCCTCCCCCACCAGCTCGTCGGCGTAGGCGGTGAGGAGGCGGGACCGCACGTCCGGGGCGAGGTCGGTCCGCTCGAGCAGGCGGCGGAGCCGGTCGACGACGGGACGATCGATCGTGGCGTACGTGCGGGCCAGCCAGGGGGTGGGCTCGGTCCACGCGGTGAACGCGGCGATCATCAGGTCGTCGCGGCCGACCGACTCGGCGTACTCCACGGCCTGCTTCCGCGTATCCCTGGCCGCAGCGACGGCCCCGGCCCTGATCTGCGCGCGCAGCAGCCTGCCGAGCAGGGCGATGCGCTCGTCCGGTTCACGCGAGTTGGTGACGGCATCGGCCAGGAGCGCGGCCGCCACATCGTGGGCGTAGCGCGCCTCCGCCAGCTCGGCGGCCCGGACGCAGTAGCCGACGGCCTTGGGCGATCCCGCCCGCGCGTAGTGATGTGCGAGCGCCGCGACGTCGCCGGCACCGTCCAGCGCGGCGGCGATCCGGGCGTGCATCCTGGTGGCGCGCAGCAGGCTGACGTCGGCGACCAGCGCGTCCCGGACCAGCGCGTGCACGAACCGGACACGCCCCGGCCCTGGCTCGTCGAGCAGTCCCGCGATGACACCGGCGTCCAGCGCGTCCAGCACGGCGTCCTCGCCGGAGTCGGCGGCGCGGACGAGCGCGTCCACCGAGCTTTCCCGGCCGGCCACCGCGGCCAGCCGCAGGACGGACACCACGCTCTCGGGGAGCCGGGCCAGCCGGCGCCGCAGCACGTCCCGTACGCCCTCGGGCACCTCGGACAGCGCGACCAGGGCGCCCTCGCCGCTCAGCAGCCGGGCGCTCTCCCGCACGTAGAACGGGTTGCCGCCGGTCCGTTCGGCGATCCCCGCCACGGTCGCGTCGTCGGCCGCGCACTCGCTGCGGACGAGCTCCGCGACGGCACCGCCGGTCAGTCCGGGCAGGTCCAGCCGCAGGGGCGCGGTGCGGGCGAGGGACCCCAGCGTGTCGGTGAGCCGCTCGCTCTCGTCCGCGCGGTACGCCGCGACGACCAGAACCGGGGCCCGCACACCGGCGACCCCGCCGAGCAGTTCCAGCGTGGCGGCGTCGGCCCAGTGGAGGTCGTCGAGGACGACGGCCACCGGCCGGCCGGCGGTCGCGAGCCAGTTCCACACGGCTTGCCGCAGCCGGAACCGCCCGGCCACCGCGTCACCGTCCACCCGCGCGGAGTCCGACAGCAGCGGCGCCAGGTCGTCCGCGAACGCACCCTGGGCAACGCTCGCCGCCACGCTCCGCACGACCTCGACCCACGCCCACGCGGGCGGTGCGCCGGCCACCTCGGGGCAGCGCCCGGCGGCGACGAGCCACCCGTCCCGTTCGAGTCGTGCGCCCAGGTGCTCCAGCAGCGCCGACTTGCCGAGCCCCGCCTCCCCGGTGACGAGCGCGACGCGCGCCCCATCGGTGGCCGCCTCCCCGGCGGCGGCCACCAGCGCCGCCAGCTCGCCCTCCCGCCCCACGAACGTCGCTGTGCCGGGTCCGCTCCGCGAAGGCGCGGGCCCGGACAGCCGGGGGCGGGGCGTGTCCGGAGTGGACGGTGGGACGGCGGCGCGCAGGACGTCCGTGCGCTGCGCGAGGATCGCCGCTTCCAGTGCCGCCAGGTCCGGGCCGGGGTCGAGGCCGAGCTCGTCGGCGAAGGTGGCACGGGCGCGGCGGAGCGCGGCCAGGGCGTCGGCCTGACGGCCGCTGCTCCACAGCGCGAGAGCGTGCAGGCGCCAGCCCCCCTCGCGCAGCGGATCATCGCGGGTGAGACCTTCCGCCTCGGGCACCACGGCGGCGGGGTCGCCGAGACGCAGTCCCGCCGCGACGCGCAGTTCGCGGGCGACCAGGCGCAGCTCGTTCAGCCGGGCTTTCTCGGCGGCGGCCCACGGCTCGTCGGCGACCTCGGCGAACGCCGGTCCCCGCCACAGCGCCAGTGCCTCGTCCAGCTGGGCACGGCAGTCACCCGGATCGGCGAGCGCACGGGCCTGCCCGAGCAACTCCTCGAAGCGCCAGGCGTCCACCGCCTCCGGTGGCAGCCGCAGTGCGTAGCCGGGCGGTGCGCTCACCAGCAGGCGGGCGGGGCTGCGCGGCGGACGGCCGGGTTCCAGCAACCGGCGCAGGTTCGACACGTACGCCTGCAACGAGGTCAGGGCGCGCGAGGGCGGTTCGCCGCGCCACAGGTCCTCGACCATCCGGTCGACCGGGACGACCTGCCCGCGCGCCGCCACCAGCAGGGCCAGCACCCCGCGCTGCCGCGGCCCGCCGAGGCGAACGGGCTCACCGCCGACCTCGGCCGCGAAGGAGCCCAACACCCGGATCAAGACCATGACGTGGCCCATCGTATGTGGCGGTCGCCTGCGCTCCAAGCCAGTTCCAAGGCCCTTCCAACACCCCGGGAGCAGTCTTGCTCACGTCGAACCGATGAAGGGCAGGAACAGATGCCGGTCAACACCCAGGAGATGGAGATCGTCCACCGAGCCTTCCGCCGCGAGTCCCGGCTGCTGCCGGAGCTCGTCGCCGCGGTCGCGCCCGGGGACACCGCACGGGCCAAGGTGATCGCCGACCACTTCCGCGACTACCGGCTGGGGCTGAAGAACCACCACGAGGGCGAGGACGAGCTGCTGTGGCCACCGCTGCTGTCCCGGGTCGATCTGGAGGCGGACGTCGTCCTGCGCATGGAGGCCCAGCACGAGCGCGTCGCGGCCACCCTGGCGAAGCTGGATGCCGTGGTCCCGCAGTGGGAGTCCACCGCGGGTGCCGACGAGCGCGACACGCTCGTGGCCGTCCTCGCCGACCACCGGGCGGTCCTGCTCGAACACCTCGACGACGAGGAAACCACTCTCCTCCCGCTCGCGGCTGAGCACCTCACCGAGGGGGAATGGAGTGCCCAGGGCGACCACCTGGTGGCCAACACGCCCAAGCTCACCCTGCTCACGCTCCTCGGCCTCGTGCTGGAGGACGCGAACCGGGCCGAGCGCGCGACGCTGCTGTCCGCCCTGCCGGCACCGGTACGCGTCATCTGGCACGTGCTCGGCCGCCCCCGTTACGCCCGCCACATCCGCCGCGTCCGCGCGGCCTGACCTCCTCCGGAGACCACCATGTCACTCAAAACCGTCAACACCGCCCTGACCACCGCCGGCATCCTGTTCATCCTCTACATCGGACTGTCCTATCTGGTGGCCCCCGGGACCATCGCACCGGGCTTCGGCCTGCCGGACTGGCCTTCCGGCGACGGTGACGGCTTCCTGATCCTCAAGGGCGTCCGGGACACCGTGTCCGGCCTCGTCCTGGCCGTCCTGCTGCTGACCGGTCACCGCCGGGCCCTGGGCTTCGTCCTGCTGGCCGAGGCCGTCACCCCGTTCGGCGACATGACCACCGTGCTCGCCCACCACGGCTCCGCGGCCATCGCATTCGGCGTCCACGGCCTGACCGCAACGGTGATCGTCGTCATCGGGCTGCTGACCCTGCGCGAGACCCGCACGGTCACCGCCGCCCCGGCGCCGGCGCTGAGCTGACGGCCGCGTCCGATCGATGCCGGACGGAACGCGGGTGTCCGGGGTTCGACGGCCCCGGGCACCGCGCCGCGAGAGTGGTACGGCAGCGGCCGCTGCTTCGCACCGCCGGCGGCCCGGCCGCCGACTACGCTCGTCCGCGGAGCCGGTCACCGGAGACCGGCCGGGCGAGACCCGGGAGGTTTTCCATGCCCGTACTGGCCGACCTGGTGACCGCGCTGCGGACCGGCGGCGTCGAGGTCGTGGACCTGACGGCGCCGCTCTCGGCGAGCACCCCGGTGTTGCAGCTGCCACCGCCCTTCGCCAACACCGCGAGCTTCCAGTTGACCGAGATCAGCCGCTACGACGACCGGGGCCCGCGCTGGTACTGGAACGACATCCACACCGGCGAGCACGTCGGCACCCACGTCGACGCACCCGTCCACTGGCTCTCCGGCAAGGACGGGCCCAGCGTGGACCGGATCCCGCTGCGCACGCTGATCGGGCCCGCGGCGGTGCTCGACGCGTCGGACCGGGTCGCCGACGACCCGGACTTCCTCCTCGGTATCGACGACGTCCGGCGGTGGGAACGCGACCACGGCCCCCTGCCCGAGGGCGGGTGGCTGCTCTACCGCACGGGGTGGGACGCGCGCTCCGGCGACCAGGCGGACTTCCTCAACGCCGGCGACGGCGTCTCGCACACCCCGGGTGTCTCGCCGGAGTGCGCCCAGTGGCTGGCCGAGGAAGCCCCGATCGCGGGATTCGGGGTGGAGACCGTGGGCACCGACGCCGGCCGCGCCGCCGAGCTGGATCCGATCTTCCCGTGCCACGACCGGCTGCTGGGCGCGGGCAAGTGCGGGCTGACCCAGCTGCGCAACCTCGCCCAGCTGCCCCCGGCCGGCGCCCTGCTGGTCGTCTCGCCGCTGCCGATCGTCGGCGGCTCGGGCAGCCCGGCGCGCGTCTACGCGTTCGTGGAGCGGTCGTGATCGTCGCCGAAGCGGTGGGCAACGCCCTGGCCCGGCTGGGCGCGGGCCCGGTCTTCGGCGTGGTGGGCAGCGGAAACTTCCACGTCACCAACGCCCTGCGCGCCGCCGGGGCCGCCTTCTACGCCACCCGGCACGAAGGCGGGGCGGCCACCGCCGCCGACGCGTGCGCCCGGATGAGCGGCCGGGTCGCGATCGTGACGACCCACCAGGGCCCGGGGCTGGCCAACGCCGTCACCGGCATCGGCGAGGCGGCCAAGAGCCGCACCCCGCTGATCGTGCTCACCGCCGACACCCCCGCCGACGATCCGCTCAACAACTTCCGCATCGACCAGGACGGCCTGGCCCGTGCGGTCGGCGCGGTCGCCGACCGCGTGCACGGCCCGGGCACCGCGGTCGCCGACACCGTCCGCGCCTACCGGACGGCGCTGCACGAGCGCCGGACCGTCGTGCTCAACCTGCCGCTCGACGTCCAGGCGATGCCCGCTCCGCCACCGCAGCCGCTCGCGCCGGTCGAAGATCCACCGGTGGTGCAGCCGGATCCCGCCGCGGTCACCGAACTGGCCGCGCTGATCGCCGCCGCGCGGCGGCCGGTGTTCATCGCCGGCCGCGGTGGCCGGGGCGCGGGGGCGGAAATCCGGGCGCTGGCGGACGCGTCCGGCGCGCTGCTCGCGACGTCCGCGGTGGCGCACGGGCTGTTCCACGACGACCCGTGGGCGCTGGGCATCTCCGGCGGTTTCGCGTCACCGCTGGCCGCGGAGCTGATCCACGACGCGGACCTCGTCGTCGGCTGGGGTTGTGCGCTCAACCGCTGGACCACGCGCCAGGGCAGGCTGATCGGCCCCGGCACCCGGCTGGCGCAGGTGGACGTGGCGGCGGACGCGCTGGGTGCGCACCGCCCGGTGGATCTCGGCGTGCCCGGCGACGCGGCCGCCACCGCCCGCGCGGTCCTCGCCGAGCTGGGCGACCGGCCCGCGCCCGGCTACCGCTCCCCCGACCTGCGCGCCCGGATCGCGGCCCGTGGGCGCTGGTCCACCGCCGACTTCACCGACGAGTCGACCGGTGAGCTGATCGATCCGCGGACCCTGTCGGTGGCGCTGGACCGGATCCTGCCCGCCGAGCGCGTGGTGTCGGTGGATTCCGGCAACTTCATGGGCTATCCCAGCGCCTACCTCGGGGTGCCGGACGAGTTCGGGTTCTGCTTCACGCAGGCGTTCCAGTCGATCGGGCTGGGACTGGCCACGGCGATCGGCGCCGCGATCGCCCAGCCCGGCAGGCTGCCGGTCGCGGCACTGGGCGACGGCGGCTTCCACATGGCGGCCGCCGAACTGGACACCGCGGTCCGGCTGGGGCTGCCGCTGGTGGTGATCGTGTACGACGACGCCGCCTACGGTGCCGAGGTCCACCACTTCACCGGCGACCACACCACCATCCGCTTCCCGTCCACCGATATCGCGGCCATCGCCCGCGGCTTCGGCTGCACCGGCGTCACCGTCCGCACCACCGGCGATCTGCGGGCCGTCACGGACTGGCTCGCCGGGCCGCGCGAGGCCCCGCTCCTGGTCGACGCGAAGATCACCGACGACGGCGGGTCGTGGTGGCTCGCCGAGGCGTTCCACGGGCACTAAGGGCACTAAGGGCACTAAGGACACTGAGGGCACTGAGGACTGCGGACCGGCCGGCGCCGGCGCGTTCACGCCGGCCCGGGCGCAGCCGGCCGGGCGGCCGCCGGCGCACCGGGATCCCCGGCGGTTCCGGTCCGCAGTTCGTCGTACTGCCTGCGCAGCGCGGTGCGTGCCCGCCACAGCAAGGAGCACGCGGCGGCGGGCGAGATCCCGGATTCGGCGGCGAGGTCCTGCGGCCGGTAGCCCAGCACGTCCACCCGCCAGAGCACGTCGCGCCACCGCGGCGGCAGTGCGGCGAAGGCGGCGTGGAGGGCCGGTTCGCCGTCCGGTTCCGGGGTGGCCGCGCCCTCGCCCGCCTCGAGCCCGGCGGGCAGGCTCAGCGCGTTTCGCCCGGCCAGGTCGATCGCGAGGCGGCGGACCGTGGTCCGCAGGTAGGCGCCGACGTTGGTGAGCGGGCCGCGCCCGGCGTCCAGCGCCACCATCATGCGCAGCAGTGCGTCGGCGGAGACGTCCTCCGCATCCGCGACCGACCGGACGAACCGGCGTGCGTACCGCACCAGATCCGCGTGGTGCCGGCGGTAGAGCTGCGTGACCGCCTCCCGGTCGCCGCCGCGTGCCGCCGACAGCAGGTCCTCGTCGGTGGGACCCGGCGCTCTGCCGGCCAGTACCTCGCTCATATGCCCCTCCTCGGCCGAACCGGTCACTCGGCAACCGATACAACTACAGGCCCGGATCGGCATTCGGGTGATCACGCGCTACTGCTGGTGGAGTCCACTACGCTGCGCGCAATGGGCTCTGCCAGAAGGGTGAATACGGGGCTGCCGCGATAACGCACCGGATACACGCCCCGATAGTGCGCCGACGGGAACGCAACCTTGATCACAAAGTGGTCACGTTGCTCCTTTTTGGAGCGCCGAACGCCGGGGAGCGGCTCGTCCGGCGCGCGCACACGTCGCAGGTGCGGTCCGGCTGCCACGCGCGTGCCTGGGCGCGGAACACCCGCCGGAGGTCGCGCCGCGGTCGGACGACGCCGGTGGCGTCGTGCAGCGGGGTGCCGAACACCTGGAGCCTGCGCTGCCTGCGCCCGCAGCCGCACACCGTGCGGCGGTAGCACCGGGCCACCGCGATGCCGTCCCTCACCCGTACCTGGATGCGCCCGTTCATCGTTGCTCCCACTCGCTCGTGCGGAATCGTCCCGTTAGGAGACGGCGCGGCGCGAAGCGGCATGTCGCCGAACGGACTTTCCCTTTCGGATGGGATCTGGACCACACCTCGACCCGGCGTCATGACCGGCCGGCGGCATCGTTGCTCCGTTATGGAAAACGAGCAGCCGGCCCTCTTCGCCGCCGCGGTGGGCGACGTCCTGCGCGAGCTGCGCACGCGTCGCGGGTGGACACGGAGCGACCTGAGCACGCGGATGGGCGGTGCGGTCTCGCCCTCGGCCATCTCCGGCTACGAAAACGGTTACCGCGCGCTGAAGCTGGAGCTGCTCGCCGAGCTGTGCACCGCACTCGGTGCCCGGGTCGACACCGTCGTCGCCACCGCCGACCGCCGGGTGCGCTCGCCGTCGCCGGCGCGGGCTCACGTGCTGCGGCACCGCAACCGGCGCCACGCCAGCTTGTAGGGGTCCAGCTCGAGGACCCGTCCGGACTGCACGTCCGTCCGGGCCCGGGCCAGGACCCGGCGGGCTTCCTGCACGTCGATGTCGTACTCCCGGCAGCGCGCGAGAAAGGCGCGCAACGCGTCGTTCTCGGACACGCTCAGAGGATCGACCGCGCAGACGAGCTGAAACGTGCCTCAGCTGATCGTGTCACCCGAGCGTCGCGGTGTCGTCGTGCAGCCAGGCATCCAGACGGGGAAAAGCGAGGTACCACAACGCGATGCCCAGTGCCGCCGCGACCCCGAGCAAGATCAGCAGCTTGACCACCCGGTTGCCGGGCAGCCACCGCCACACCAGATCCAGCACGGCTCATCCCTCCAGTTCCGGTGGCCTGCCGGCGGTTTTCCCCCGCGTGCCGGCGAGTTCGGCGTGCACGATCAGCCGTTCCCAGTTGCCCCACCGGGGATTGCACGTCGTCAGGGTCAGCAGCTGCCGCACGGGTGGTGCACCGGGATCGGCGGGGTTGGCGGCGATGACGGTGCTGTCGGTCGGCGCCACCACGCTCGTGCCGGTCACCCGGTACACGAACCACTGCTCCGCCGTCTCGACCACGACCGCGTCGCCGGGTACCAGTTTGTCCAGGTCCCAGAAGGTGCCACGCACCCGGTGCCCGGCCACCGCGAAGTTGCCGGGCTCGCCGGGCGACTGGCTGCCCGGGTAGTGTCCCGGCCCCGTGCGCAGATCGGCCGGGGACACGCCTTGCACCACGGCCCAGTGCAGCCCGAGCCGGGGCAGGTACAGCCGCGCGAGGGGCATGCCCTCCGCGCTCGCGTCCGTGGTCGCCGCCGGGGACACCACTGTGGACGCATCCGGTGGCGCCGCACCGCTTTGCCACAGCTGGTCGAGTTGCCGGTCGAGGATCTGTTGCTGCCCGGCGACCCGGGCCACCACCCCGAACTCCTCGTAGGCCACGAACAACAGCACCACCAGACCGAGCACCACGGACAGCTCACCGGTGACCTGCACCAGCCGGCGAACCGCGCGGACGGCGGGCCGTGCCGCCGCGCCGATGCCGGCCACCTCAGGCATCCCGGCGCCGTAGCCACCACAGGACCACAGCCACAGCTGCGGCCACCGCCGGCGAGCCGGCCAGGAGCCAGCGCAGGACCCCCGGACCGTCCTCGTCCGGCCCGACGTGGGTCGCCGCGGCGCCGGATCGCAGTGCGGTCACCCCGTTCCCGGGGCCTGCCGACAGCCCGGCGGGGCGAGCGCCTGCCGCGGCTGCGCCGACCGGTCCCCCGGTGGCGATCACCACGGCGACGAGTCCGGCGAGTGCTGCGCGGATCATCGAGTGCTCCTTCTGGTTCGGCGGGCTCTGCCCGTCCCGCCCCGGAAGTTCGCGGGGCGGGACGGGCAGAGCGTCGGCCGGGTCAGCCGTGGCGGCGGCGGACCCTGATCACCGTGAGCAGCGCACCGCCGAGTGCGAGGAGGATCCCCGCCACGAGCAGCTGCAGCCAGGTGTTGTCACCCGTGGTGGCGAGCTTGCCGCCACCCGAGGCGCCCGGCGCGCCCGGCTTGCCGGGACCGGCCGGCGTGTCGACCGCCGTGTCGGTCCGGCAGTCCGGGTTGTCCGCACCGGCGGCGCAGTTGCCGCCCGGGTTGAACCCGCCCGAACCCGGCGGGGTGACCACCACGTTGTGGAGGTTCCCGTCGCCACGGGCCGGATCGTTCACCGTGACCGAGTAGGTGACCGTCGTCGTGCCTCCCACCGCGAGCGGACCGGACCAGGACAGCGTGGTCCCGTCGACCGTGGCGCCGCCGGTGGCGTCACCGTTGTAGGTCGCGTCGTCGAGCACAGCGGACAGGTCGTCGGTGAAGCTCGCCGGCTTGTCCGCGGTGTAGGCCACCTGCCCGGTGTTGGTCACCGTGACGGTGTAGGTGACCTTGCCGCCCGGTCCGGCGTGGCCGGTGGAGGCGTGCTTGACCACCTCGAACGACCGCACGCTGGTCCGCGTACCGCAGTCCGGGTCGGTGGACCCCGTGGTGCAGTTGCCGTTCAGCCCCGGCGGGGTGACCACCTTGTTGTCCAGCAACCGGTCGCCGGTGTCCGGGTCGTGCACGGTCACCGAGTAGGTCACCGTCACCGACTGCCCCGCGGGCAGCGGACCGGACCAGGACAGCGTGGTCCCGTCGACCGTGGCGCCGCCGGTGGCGTCACCGTTGTAGGTGGCGTCGTCGAGCACAGCGGACAGGTCGTCGGTGAAGCTCGCCGGGTCCTGTGCGGTGAAGTCGGCCTGGCCGGTGTTGGTCACCGTCACCGTGTAGGTCACCTTCTCCCCCGGAGCGGCCGTGGCCGACGAGGTCGTCTTGGTCACCTTCAGCTGGTTGCCCGGCACGTTCGCCGTGCACTGCGGGTTGGTGGTCCCCGCGGGGCAGCTGCCGCCGCCCGCCGGGGTCACCACGGTGTTGCCCAGCTTCTGGTCACCGGTGTCCGGGCTGTGCACCGTGACCGAGTAGGTCACCGTGACCGCCTGCCCGACGGCGAGCGGACCCGACCACGACAGCACCGGTTCGGCGTAGGTCGCCCCGCCGGTGGCGTCGTTGTTGTAGGTCGCGTCGTCGAGCACCGCCGACAGGTCGTCGGTGAAGCTCGCCGGGGCCCCGGCCGGGTAGTCGACCTTGCCGGTGTTGGTCACCGTCACCGTGTAGGTGAGCTTGTCCCCCGCCGCGGCCTTGGTCTTGTCGACCGTCTTGACCACGTCGTAGGACTGCACCGGAGTCTGGACCGGGTCACACGGTCCGGGCGTGCCGTCGGCGCACCCGGCGCCGGGGACGTCCGGCAGCACCGGGGCGTTGGTGAGCTGGTGGTCACCGCTGTCCGGGTTGCCGACGGTCACCGAGTAGGTCACCGTCACCGTCTGCCCGACCGCGAGCGGACCGGACCACGACAGCACCGGCGCCACGTACTGCGCGCCGTTGGTGGCGTCGTTGTTGTAGGTGGCGTCGTCCAGCACGGCGGCCAGGTTGTCGCTGAACGCGGCCGGGTTCTCCGCCGTGTAATCGGCCTGGCCGGTGTTGGTCACCGTCATCGTGTAGGTGATGGTGTCGCCGGGCAGGGCCTTCTCGGCCGACGCGGACTTGGCGACCGTGTAGGACGCGACCGGCGTGTCCGTCCGGCAGGCCGCAGCGTCCGCGCCCGGCGGGCAGTTGCCGCCGCCGGTCACCGCGTTGCGCAGGTGGTGGTCACCGGTGCTCGGCGCGTTCACCGTCACCGAGTAGGTCACCGTCACCGACTGGCCGACCGCGAGCGGGCCGGACCAGGACAGCGTGTTCCGGTCGACCGTGGCGCCGTTGGTGGCGTCGTCGTTGTAGGTGGCGTCGTCCAGGACACCGGACAGGTCGTCGGTGAACGTGGCCGGGTTGGCGGCCGTGTAGCCGGTCCTGCCGGTGTTGGTCACCGTGACGGTGTAGGTGACCTTCTCGCCGGTGCCGGCCTGGGCGGCCGACGCCGTCTTGGTCACCGTGTAGTCGGACACCGGCACGTGGCCCGGTGCGCACGGGGCGAGCGAGCCGTCCGCGCAGGTGAAGCCGGGCACGCCCGGTGGTGCGCTGACGCCGTTGACCAGGTCGTGGTCACCGGTGCCGGGCTTGTGCACGGTCACCGAGTAGGTCACCGTGACCGTCTGCCCGACGGCGAGGGGTCCCGACCACGACAGGGTCGGCGCGGTGTAGGTCGCCCCGTTGTCCGCGTCGTTGTTGTAGGTCGCGTCGTCCAGCACCCCCGACAGGTCGTCGATGAAGCCGGCCGGGTTCTGCGCGGTGTAGGCGGCCTGACCGGTGTTGGTCACCGTCACCGTGTAGGTCACGGTGTCGCCCAGCCCGGCCTCGGCCGGGTCGGCCTTCTTGGCGACCGAGAACGACCGGACCGCAACCACGTTGTGGCACGCGGGATCGGTCGAGCCCGGGGCGCAGCCACCACCGGTGCCCGGCGGGTTGCTGACCGCGTTCACCAGCCGCTTGTCACCGGTGTCCGGGTTGTGGACCGTCACCGTGTACGTGACCGTGACGGATTCGCCGACCGCGAGGGGACCCGACCACGACAGCACCGGTTCGGCGTAGGTCGCCCCACCGGTGGCGTCGTTGTTGTAGGTCGCGTCGTCCAGCACCCCCGACAGGTCGTCGGTGAACGACGCCGGTGCCTCTGCCGGGTAGGCGGCCTGGCCGGTGTTCGTCACGACGACCGTGTAGGTGATCGTGTCACCCGGGTTCGCGTCCTGCTGCGAGGCGGACTTGGTGACGCTGAACGACTTCGACGGCGTCGTCGTGGTGCACGCGGGGTCGGTGGACCCGGCGGCGCAGTTGCCGCCGGTGCCCGGTGGCGTGACCACGGCGTTGGCCAGCCGCTGGTCACCGGTGTGCGGGTCGTTGACCGTCAGCGAGTAGTGCACCTCGACGGACTGGCCCACGGCGAGCGGACCCGACCACGACAGGGTCGGCGCGGTGTAGGTCGCCCCGTTGTCCGCGTCGTTGTTGTAGGTCGCGTCGTCCAGCACCGCCGACAGGTCGTCGGTGAACGACGCCGGGTTGCCCGCCGGGTAGTCCACGATCCCGGTGTTGGTGACCGTGACCGTGTAGTGGATCACCGAGCCCGGCGTCACCGCGGTGGCGTCGGTGGTCTTCACCGCCCGGAACGACTGCACCGGGATCTCCGGCGGCGCACAGGCCGGATCGGTCGCACCCGGCGGGCAGTTCGTCCCGCCGGTCACGGCGTTGCGCAGCTTCTGGTCACCGGTCACCGGGTTGTCGACCGTGACCGAGTAGGTGACGGTGACGGTCGCGCCGACCGCCAGCGGGCCGGACCAGGACAGCGTGGTGCCCTGGACGGTCGCGCCACCGGTGGCATCGTTGTTGTAGGTCGCGTCGTCCAGCACCGCCGACAGGTCGTCGGTGAACGACGCGGGGTTCTCGGCGGTGTACGGGACACTGCCGGTGTTGCGGACCGTCACGGTGTAGGTGACCTTGTCGCCCGGGTGGACCGGACCGGCGGTCCCGGCGGTCTTGGTCACCTCGTACGACGGGGTTCCGGGCGTGTTGGTGACCGTGCACTTGTAGTTGTGCGTGGTGGACACGGTCAAGGTCCACGGACCGTTCCCGCCGGCCGGGACCGGGTCACCGGTGGTGGAGTCCACGCAGGTGATGGTCGCGGCGTAGGCGCTGATCGCGTCCGGGGAGCCGGGCGCCATCGCGTCGGTGATCGTGTAGGTGGCGCCCTGCGTCACCGGCCAGTTCGCCGTGCTCGCCGAGGTGTTCGTCCCCGTGGTGGTGGCCGCGGTCAGCTGGGTACCGCCGCCGGCCAGGAGGCCGACGGTGAACTGGTCGGCGGCCTGGACCCGCCCGGCCACCTGCTTCTCCACCGTGATGGTGGGGATCGGCGCGCTGGCGCAGCGAGCGCCGTCGTTGCCGCCGGAGGCGGGACCGTGCGAGACCAGGATCGACTGGCGGGTGCGCGGGTCGGTGCGGTAGATGTCGCCGGTGGTGTTGTCCGAGCTGTACAGGTAGCCTGCCGCATCGGCGTAGGTGGCACCGATGAACGGGTTGTCCGGCATCCCCACGATGCGCCCGGCGTCGCTTTCCGTGCCGGTGACGGGGTCGAACTTCAGCAGGTGCGGCGCGCCGGTGGCCGCCTCGGAGCCCACCTTGTAGAGAGCGCCGCCGATCCACGACCAGTCGGCGCCGCTGTTGAGCCCGCCCGGCGTCGTGATCGAGCCGGACCGGACGACCCGGCCGTAGGTCGGTGATCCCGGCACGAGGTCGATCTCGTACCAGTTGGCGGGCGAGACCGACCGGGTCACCCACAGGTGACCGTTGCTGTCGAAGTCACCGACGTTGAAGTTCTCACCGTCGGCGATCCCGGGGGGAACACCCAGATCGGTCAGGCTGCCGTCGGCGTTGACCCGGACCAGGTGACCGGCGTTGTCGAAGCCGTAGAAGTAGTTGTCCAGGGTGTTGAACCCGACCGCGTTCACCGGCGTCGGGGTCTCCAGGATCTTCTTCGCCGCACCCGTCGCCAGATCGACCTGGAAGATGTCGTTCGGGCTGGTGGCCGACGGCGTCTGGAACAGGTAACCGAAGGCGTCACAGTTCCAGGCCTGCGTCGCGGTGTTGGTCACCGCGCAGCGGAACGCTCCCGCCGTCGGCACGGTGAACTTCCACGACGGTGCCGAGCCCGTTGCCGCCACGGCCTGCCCGGTCGTGGTGTTGGTGCAGGTGATCGTGGGCCGGTAGTAGCTCAGCCGGCTCGCCGCACCCGCCGCCATCGCATCGGTGATGGTGTAGGTGGCACCCGCGCGCACCGGGGTTGCTCCGCTGCTCGCGGTGGTGCCGGTGCCCGACGTGGTGGCCGAGTTGATCACCGTGCCGGTGCTGTCGGCCACGCTCACCGTGAACTGGTCGTCGGCCGACGCGCGACCGGCCACCGTCTTGGTGACCTCCAGCGTCGGGCAGAGCACGCTCGGGCGCATCTGGGCGAGGAAGCCCTCGGCACCCTGCCCGCTCTTCACCTGCACGACCATCGTGTTGAGACCGGAACGCCAGTCGTGGTTCAGCGTGGTCTGCGCGGCGGCGGGGGTCTTGAACCCGGCGAAGAAGTAGGGGTCCTGGCCGGCCGGTGCGCTCGGCAGCCCGGTCGTCTTGGAGCTCTGCGGCACGCCGTTGACGTAGACCTCGGTGACCGTGTTGTCGGCCAGGAAGTTCATGGCCAGGGTGAACGCGCCGGGGTCCACCACGGAGTCCAGGGTGAACTGGTACCGGTAGTACCAGTCACCGCGCGGCACGCCCTGGTCCGGATTCGCCGTGGTCTGCTGCGAGATCCACTGCGCGTTGTCGTACGGGCTCGGGTCCCACACCGGGGTGATCCGGGCGACGTTGGCCGGTCCCCACGTGGCCCCGGCCGGCGGCGGGGCGGCGGCCGGCAGCGGGTTGGTCGGCCCGAACGGGCCGGCGACCTCCCAGCTGGGGTCGGTGCCGCCCGGCAGCGCACCACCGCTCGCCCGGTCGTAGCCGGTGTTGAAGATGTTCGGATCGGTCGAGCAGGTGACGGCGGTGCCGGAGGCCGCACTGGCCGTCGTGCCCGCACCCGTCACCCCTCCCGCCACGACCACTGAGGCCAGGACGGCCAGCGACGCGCCGGCCGCGAGACCGCGGCGGGGTCCCCGCCTTAGGCGGCGCCATCGTTGACTCAGTGGAACACGTTGCCGGGCTTGCCGCCCGCGCCGGCGTGGCGGTCTTTCGGCGGCAGCGTCCGGTTGAGCAGTGTGATCTGCGGACACGGCGATCTCCAGGCCTGTCGATTGACAAGGACACCTCGACCCACCCCCCGACCACGCGGACAGCCACGTGCAGATGGGACTGATCAGTCGTAGGCCGGACGGCGGAGCGAACGCGAGCGGAACCGCCGCATTCCACCCCGTGATCACCCCCGCCCGCCCGGCCCGGCGCCGCCCGCCCCGTCCGTCCCGCTGTGACCTCACCCTCACCTCACCCGCGACATGTCCGGCGATCACCCGCGGTCTTCTCGGGTGGAACGGCAGTGGCAGGGAGTCGACTGTGAACGAAGACCGGGTGCGCGTGGGACGCGAACTCATCGTGCGGCCGCGGCTGATGCGCGAACTCGACCAGCCGTCGGCACTGACGGTGCTGCGGGCACCGCTGGGATTCGGCAAGACCGCGCTCGTGGCGCAATGGTTGCGCGACCGGGGGAACAAGCCGGCCGCGCGGGTGCGCGCCACCGCAAGCCCGGCGGAGTTCTGGGACCGCGTGCGGGATGCCTTGCTGGACACCGGCGTCACCGGCCCGGCCGATCCGGCGCGGTCCCCGCTGCACGGGCTGGCCCGCGCCGTCCGGGCATGCGGTGACCTGGTGCTCGTCGTCGACGACTTCGACGAGATCGCCGACGGTGGCGTCGAGCGCGATCTGCTGTACCTGCTGCGCGACTGTCCGGGCCTGCGCCTCGTGGTGTGCGTGCGCGGCGAGCGCCACTTCGCCCGGCACCGCCGACTCGACCTGGACGCCGTCGAACTGACCGCGCACGACCTCGCGTTCACCGTGGACGAAACCGAGGCGGTGCTGCAGGCGTGCGGGCTCACCGGGACACCGCAGTGGGCTGAGGCCGTCCACCACGAGTGCGGTGGCTGGCCCGAACCCGTCCGCGCCGCGGCGATCGTGTTGCGCGAGCTGTCCCGGGCCGGCCGGCCGGCACCGTCGGCACCCGCCATCGTCACCGAGTACCTGCGTGACCGGCTGCTGTCCGAACTGGACGACGAACGGGTTTGTGATCTCGCCTTCGCCGCCGCCCTCCTCGGCCCCGCGCCCACCGGCCTGCTGGTGTCCCTGGCCGGCGGCGAGCGGGGCGAGCACCTGCCGGCACGACTGGGCGCCCTCGGGTTGCTGGTCGAGCCCGGCCCCGCCGGTCGCACCCCCCGGTGGTCCGAGGCTGCCCGCGCCGCGCTGTCCGAGGTGTTCTGCACCCGCCACCCGGCGCGGGCTCGCGAGCTGCGCGGGCGAGCCGCGCAGTGGTACCGGGACCACCGGCAGCCGGCCGCGGCACTGTCGGAGGCCGTGCAGGCGCAGGACCCGGAACTGGCCGTGCGGATCGTCGACGAGCACTGGCTCGACCTGCTGGAGAACCACACCGACGTGCTGCGGTCCGCGTTCGCCGCACTCCCCGTCCCAGCTCTGGAAACGAGCGCGCGGGCCATGGCGGTCCGCGATCTCCTGCTGCGTGCGCCGGACGACCGGGTGTTCGCCGCACTTCCGCCGCTCCCGCCGTCGGCGCCGGAGCCGTCCGCGCTCCCGGAGGTTCTCGACACCGGTCTGGCCACCCTCCTGGTACTGCGCGGCCGCGGCCTGCTCCTCCGCGCGACAGCCCACGGCGACCGGCTGCTCACCTTCGCCGGCGCGGGGGCGCCCCGGTTGTCCCGGCTCTTCCAGGAGGTGGGGACCACCCGGCTGCTCACCGGCGACCTCCGGGCGGCGCGCCACGCGCTCTCGACGGCCGCCGACCTCGCCGGGCCGGCGGCGGCCGCGGAGGCGCACGGACAGCTCGCCCTCGTCTCGCTGGCGGCCGGCGGCGACGTCACCGGTGTGCCGGCCGAAGCAGCCGGCACCCGATCCGGCACGCTCGCCCGGGCGATCCTGGCGCTCGACCGGCTCGACCTGAAGACCGCGGCGGAGTGCGTCAGCCGGCTGCACCGGCTGCCGGGTCCGGACCCGCTGTGGCCGGTCACCGCGTTCGTCCACAGTGGATACCTCTGGGCTGCCGGCGACCCGCTCGGCGGGCTGAAACACCTGGACCAGGTCCGCGCCGCGCACGGCGGCGACCGCGGGCCGGGCGGCGTCGCCGGCCCGCTCCTGGCCGCGGCCGAGGCCAACCTGCTCATCGCGCTGGGGCACGGCAACCACGCCTCGGCGGTGCTCGACGAGTTCGATCCGCGGCACCCGCTGCTCCGGGTGATCCGCGCGCGGTTGCTGCTGCTCGGCGGAAACCCCGCGGAAGCGGTGCAGCACTGCGAGGATCTCGCGTGGTTGCGTGCCGCGCCACGGTCGCTCGAACTGGAGTTGATGCTCATCCGGGCCATCGCGCAGCTGCGGTCGGGTGATCGCACCGGTTCCGCCGGGACGGTGCGCCGCGCCGTCTCGTCCGCGCGCCGCACCGGACTGCTGCGCCCGTTCCGGACCGTCCCCCGCGCGGAACTCGCCGACGTGGCCTCGCACGCCGGCGTCGACGCCCTGGCCCTGCTGCAGGAGCCCGCGCTCCGGAACGTGCCGGACCTCTTCCCGAAACGGCTCGACCTGGTCGTGCTCACCGACCGGGAGCGGCACATCCTGGACTACCTCGCCGCCGGGCTGCCCAGCCAGCGGATCGCGCACCAGCTCTTCATCTCCTACAACACCGTGAAGACGCACGTTCGCGGGCTGTACCGCAAGCTCAAGGCCGGCAGCCGGGACGAAGCGCTCGCCCGGGCGCGCGCCCTCGGCCTGCTTCCGGCGGATGCGGGACCGGCCACGACGGCGATCGTCCCGCACCGCAGCCCCGGTCAGACCACGGTCCCCGCCTGACCTCGACACCGAACCCGCGCAGTGAGTAGCATCACATCCAATGCGATGTGGACGGTGGCCGGCTGCGCCATACTGTGGCCAGTCCAAGCCCGGTAGCCATGCGCTGGTTCGAGGGGGGTTCGGTGGTGGAATGCCCGCCGGCGCACTACCACGGCGATGAGGAACGTGCAGGAATCGCGGGACCGCCGGGCACCACCGTGTCCGCAGCGGTGACGAACCTGCTGAACCGCTGGCGGGCGCGGTCGGCGGAACGGGGCTGGCCGGCGGACCTCACCTGGCCGCTCGACGCGGTGCACGCCGTCGCCGAGGCGTGCCTGACCGGCATCGACCTGTTCCCCGCCCTCCTCGAACTGGCTGATCAGCGTCTCGACTCGGCCGCCACCCCCGCCGACTTCGAACGCGACCTCGCCGCCCTCGCGTCGTGCCTGCCCGCGATCGGTTTAGGACCGGCACCAGACGAGCTGACCGCGATGGCCGGTCGCGCCGCGCGGCGCATCGTCGCCCGCGACGCAGTGCTCGCGCACGGCACGGACCCGGTCACCACGGTGCGGACGAGGGCCGCGTTCCTGCACGACCTCACCTCGCCCGGCTACGACGACGCCGACGTCCACGTCTGGGTGGCGCGATGGGAACCGGGAACGGCGCCGTGGTCGTCGGCGTCGGTGCGCACGATGATCGCCGACCGCATCCGGCCGCACCTGCGCGCCCGCGAATCGGCGGGGTCGGTCGGTCCCTGTGACATCGCGGTCCTGGTGACCGAGCGCGCGCGGGCCGAGCAACTGGGCGAACTCGTACGGGACCTGCCCGGGTCGCCGGGCCTCGTCCTGTCGATCAGGCGGCGGCCACCGGGTGCCGATCCCGTGCAGCGCGCCGAGTGGCTGCTGGACCTGTTCCCGTCCCTGATCGACGAGCCGCCGCACTGACCGGTGTCCAGCCGCGAAAACGGAGCAGTGTTGCCGATTCGTGACGATGGGCGCCCAGTGAGTGCGTGGTATCGAGCTGACCCGGACCACCGTTATCCGTAACACCCGTTAACCGCCCGTTCGGCTGAGCAGGACGGGAACAGTCGCCGCTCAGTAGCGCCAGTTCACCCTATCGGTGTGCCCCTGGTGTAGTTGCATCACGGGAAGTGCGCAGAGGGAGGACCGATGGGTGACACCGCGACACGTGAGCTCGCCGGCATGCCGGACGACGAACTGCTGGACGCGGCCTGCGGCGGTGACCGGGAGGCGTACGCGATCCTGGTCCGCTGGCACCGGGTCGCCGCGCCGAGGTACGCCCGCTCGGTCACCCGGTGCTCCCCCGGCGGGCAGGACCAGGCCGCCGACGCACCGCCCCGGACCATGCTGACGGCGTTCGCCGCCCTGCCGGCCCGCTGGCGGCGGGTCCTCTGGATGGTCGAGGTCCTCGGTCACCGCCCGCAGGACGTGGCCGCCGAACTCGGCATCGCGCCCGCCGCGGCGTGCTCGCTGCTGTGGCGGGCGCGCACGGCCTTGCGGCGGCAGTACGAGCAGCACGGTTCCCGTGACCGGTGATGCACCTGATCTTCCGCACCCGCTTCGTCCGGCATCCGTATTGCCCGGAACGTCCCGCCAAGGTATACCGGGGGACGGGGCGCGATCGTCTGTCGCGCATCCGATGCCGACAGTCTGGAAAGGACCATCGCGTGCGGATTTCGGTACTGGGCAGCGGGATCGTCGGACGCACGCTGGCCGCGCGCCTGGTCGACCTCCGGCACCGGGTCGTGATCGGTACCCGCGATCCCGGCCGGCCGCACATCACCCGGTGGCTCCGGGGCGCGGGTGAGCTGGCCCGCGCCGGGACCTACGCGGAGGCGGCGCGGTCCGCGTCGATCGTGGTCAACGCCACCCCGGGAACGGCCACTTTGGACGCGCTGCACGCGGCCGGTGCGGCGGCACTCGCCGGCAAGGTGCTGGTCGACGTCGCCAACCCGGTCGGCGACCCGGCCGCGGACCCGCCCCGGCTCCGAACCGGTGACCGGAGCCTGGGCGAGGACATCCAGGCGACGTTCACCCAGACCAGAGTGGTCAAGGCACTCAACACGGTGAGCCCGTCGGTGATGGTCAACCCGAAGCGGGTGCCCGGCGACCACGTTGCGTTCATCGCCGGCGACAGCAGACAGGCCAAGACGATGGTGACCGGCCTGCTGCGTGAGTTCGGCTGGTCCCCGCACGCGATCGTCGACCTCGGTGACATCACCGGCGCGCGGTCGATGGAGATGCTGTTCCCGTTACGGCAGCGGCTGAGCAGGTCCCTCGGCCACACCAACTTCAACCTCGGGATCCTGCACGCCTGACCCCGGTCCATCACGCCGGCGTCAGCGCCGTCCGCCCCTCCCCGGTGGGCTGCTCGGGCGCCACCAGCAAGCCGCTGCGGAACGCCAGGGCGACCGCGTGGGTGCGGTCCCGCGCGCCGAGTTTGCGCAGCACACCCCGCACGTGGGTGCGGATCGTCTCCACGGACAGCAGCAGCCCGGCGGCGATCTGCGTGGTGCTCAGGCCTTCCGCGAGGAGATGCAGCACCTCGTACTCGCGCCCGGTCAGCGCGGGCCGCCGCGGAACCGGGAGCGGCCCGGGCAGCTCACCCGGCGCTTCCCGGGGCAGGAGCACGCTTCTGAGCTGCCCGTCGATGTGGATCTGCCGGCGGGCGGTGGAGATGGCCTCGGCGATGCGCAACGGGTCCGCATCGCGCGCGACCACCCCGCGCGCACCGGCGCGCAGCGCCTCACCCAGGTAGGCGCGGTTCACCTGGCCGGGCTCCACCAGGACGACCACCGCGGGTGTGCTCCGGCCGGCGGCCACCACGGCGGCGAGCTGCGGCTCACGGTTCACACCGGCGCCGAGCAGGACGACGTCGGGCTGCGCGCGCCCGACCAGGCGAACCAGCTCCGGCCCCGTGGTGGCGTGGCCGGCCCAGCGCATCACCGGGCTGCGCTGGACCAGCGCGAACAGCCCCTCGCGCAGGAGCGGGAGCGAATCGGCCACCGCGACCCGGATCGCGGGCCCGGGGTGGACGGCGGGGACGGACAACCGGCGGGCGGTGATCGTGGACACGATTACTCCTTCTTCTCGGGCTTTTCAGCTCAGGACCCGCCGGATCGCGGTGACCGGGCCGATCGCTTCGATCCCCGCGATCCCGACCGGCTCACCCGGACGGGACGCGTGCACCGCACGCGAGTTGTCGATCGCCAGGGCGACGTGGCTGACGGGCTGGTAGTAGAAGATCAGGTCACCGGGGCGCACCTGGTCGCGTGGCACGGGCACGCCGGCGGTGGCCTGCTGCGCGCTCGTCCTCGGCACACTCGCGCCGATCGCCCGGTAGGCGGCCAGCACGAGCCCCGAGCAGTCGTAGGCGCCGGGCCCTTCGGCTCCCCACACGTAGGGTTTTCCGAGTTGTGCCAACGCGAACCGCACGACGTTCCCGGCGTCACCGGCGGGGAGTCCGGAATCGGGTGGCCGGGGCGCCCGGGTGACCAGCCGGGCCTCCACGCTCGCCACCCGGCTCTGGGCGTCCTGGAGCACGCGAGCCGCGGCATCCCGTCGCGCCCGGGCGGACTCGAGCGCGGCGGCCGCCTCGGCGCGCGTGATCCCGGCCCGCGCCACGGTGTCCGCGGACCCGGTCACGGCGGACTCGGCCCGGCGGACGGCGTCATCGGCCGAGCGCACCTGGCCGAGCTGGTCGTCGGCGAGGAAGTCGAGCAGGGGCAACGCGGCGTGATACTCCCGCGGCCGGCCGCTGTCCAGCACCGCGAACTCCCGGCCACGCCGGAACTCCGCGGTGACGCCGGAGTAGAAGTCCGTGACGCGCCGGCGTGCCTGGAGCGCGGCCGATTGCGCGGCGGGCAAGGCAGCCCGGGCCGATTCGGTGCCGCTCCGGGCAGCCGATTCCGCCCGCTCGGCAGCGTCGAGTTCGGCCTCCCTCGCGCCGGTCTCGTCCTGGAGCGCACCGAGTTCGTCGCGGGCTCGCCCGAGGTCCTGGTAAGCGCGCTCCGCTTCCCGGTGCAGCGCCAGGTACGGGTCGGGGTCGTCGCGCGGGGCTGCCACGGCGGGCACGGCGAACACGACCGCCACCACCCACGCCAATCCCGTCACCGTCCACCTGGCCACACCGTAGAGACCGGCCGGTCTGGCCGAACCTGACGCGAGTACCCGGATCAGGGCGCGAAAAGTCCCGCCCTGATCGCGAGAGCCACCGCCTGGGCCCGGGAGGACGCCCGCAGCTTCGTCTTCGCCGAGCGCAACGCGGACCGCACGGCGCTGGGGGTGAGACCGAGTTCCGGGGCGCTGTCGTCCGCCGTCATCCCCCGTGCGGCGCGCTCGAGGACCGCGATCTCCTGCCCACTCAGGCCGGCTCGCGGGCCGCCCGGCTGCCCGGCCGGTGGGCGCGTCACCGCGGCCACCTCGGACAGGGCGCCGAAGATGTTTCCCGGCAGCTCCCGGGCGAACAGGGAACTGCTGATCACCCCGTCGGCGATCCCGTCCAGGTCGGTGGCGGCGAGATCGTGCACCGCCGCCGCGCCGGAAGCCAGCACGAACACGACGGCCGACGAGGCCGCCGCGCGGACCTGACGGCACACGCGCATCGGGGCGTCCGCCGAACCGTCGACGACCACGATGTCCGGATCGGACCGTCGCACCGCTCGGATCCCCGCCGGGCTCGGGTCCGCGATCTCCCACCGCGGCGCCGGCTGTGCCGGTGCGAGGGACCGCAATGCCTCAAGGTGGCCCGGGTCCTCCCCGACGTACATCGCGACGAGGGCAGCCGCGGGCATTCATCAACTCCTGTGCGTCGAACCGGACGAATGCCCCGACAGTAGTTGATCTTCCAGGAACCGAGCGGGTGAACCGCGGTGACACTGTCAGTAGCACCAACCGGTTCGCCGCCGCGGCCGTGGTCGCTCCCGGCGAGAAGCCGCGCGCGGCAACCGGAGCGGTCCCGCCCTTACTGCTGCCCAGGCCGCCACCGGCGGTGCGCCGTGCCCGGTGTGCCGTGCCGGATCAGCTCCAGGCGCGGCTTCGGGCCTTCGGTGCGGCCGGTCTGCGGGCGCCGCGATCCCGCGCGCCACGGCACCGGCCAGTCGGCGCCGGGGCCCGCGTACTCCTGCTCCGCGGCCGCGTGCAGGGTCCAGTTCGGGTCGTAGAGGTGGGCGCGGCCGAGCAGGCACAGGTCCGCGCGGCCGGCCAGCAGGATCGAGTTCACGTCGTCGTAGGACGAGATCGCGCCGACCGCCATCGTCGCGATGCCGGTCCGGTTGCGGATCCGGTCGGCGAACGGCGTCTGGTACGACCGGCCGAACGCGGGTTTCTCATCGGGATGCACCTGCCCCGTCGACACGTCCACCACGTCGACTCCGGCGTCGGCGAAGGCGGTGGCGATCTCCACGGCGTCGTCGGCGGTGATGCCGTTCTCGCACCAGTCCGTGGCCGAGATCCGCACGCTCATCGGCCGCTCCGCCGGCCACACCTCCCGCACCGCGCGGAACACCTCCAGCGGGTACCGCAGCCGCGCCGCCAGGTCACCGCCGTAGTGATCGGTGCGGTGGTTGGTCAGCGGCGAGATGAACGACGACAGCAGGTACCCGTGCGCGCAGTGCAGTTCGAGCAGGTCGAACCCGGCGTCCGCGGCGCGTGCCGCGGCCGCGGTGAACTGCTCCCGGATCTCGCGCAGGTCCGCCACGGTCAGCTCCCGCGGCACCTGGTTCACCCCGGGCCGGTACGGCAGCGGTGAGGGAGCGACGACCGGCCAGTTGCCCGACGGCAGCGGCTGGTCGATCCCCTCCCACATCAGCCGGGTGGAGCCCTTGCGGCCCGAGTGCCCGATCTGGATACCGATCTTCGCGGTGCTCTCGGTGTGCACGAAGTCGGTGATCCGCCGCCACGCGCGCGCCTGCTCGTCGGTGTAGATCCCGGTGCAGCCGGGCGTGATGCGGCCGGTGCCGGACACGCACACCATCTCGGTCATCACCAGCCCGGCGCCGCCCAGGGCCTTGCCGCCGAGGTGGACCAGGTGGAAGTCGGCGGGCATGCCGTCCACCGCCCGGTACATGTCCATCGGCGACACCACGACGCGGTTCTTCAGTTCCAGCCCGCGCAACCGCAGCGGCTGGAACATCGGCGGCCGCACGCTGCCGTCGCCGTGACCGCGCCGCTGCTCGTGCCGGGCGAACCACCCGTCGACCCGCTCGACGAACTCGGGGTCGCGCACCCGCAGGTTGTCGTAGGTGACGCGGCGGCTGCGGGTCATGATGTTGAACCCGAACTGCACCGGGTCCTGGTGCACGTACTGCCCCAGGTTCTCGAACCACTCCAGGCTGGCCTGCGCGGCACGCTGGGTCGACTCCACCACCGGCCGGCGCTCGGCTTCGTAGGCGGCGAGCGCGCCGGGCACGTCCAGTTGCTCGTGCAGGGCCGCCGCGAGCGCGAGGGCGTCCTCCATGGCGAGTTTGGTGCCGGACCCGATGGAGAAGTGCGCGGTGTGCGCGGCGTCGCCGAGCAGGATGATGTTGCCGTGGCGCCACCGCTGGTTGCGCACCGTGGTGAAGTGGATCCACCGGGAGTTGTTCGCCAGCAGCTGCGCGTCGCCGAGCACGTCGGCGACGAGCTCCCGCACCAGCGCGATCGACTTCTCGTCGGACTCGCCGGGGGCGAACCCGCGGTCGGCGAAGCTGTCGAACCCCGCCCGCTGCCACACCTCGTCCGCCATCTCGACGATGAAGGTGCTGCCGGAGGCGTCGAAGGGGTAGCCGTGGATCTGCATGACCCCGTGGGGCGTGTCGAGGACGTAGAACTTGAAGGCGTCGAACACCTTGTCGGTGCCCAGCCACATGTAGGCGCAGCGGCGGGTTTCCAGTGCGGGGCGGAAGACCTCCGCGTGGCGGGCCCGCACCGCGGAGTTCAACCCGTCAGCCGCGACGACGAGGTCGTAGGCGGCGGCGAGCCGGCCGGGATCGGGGGCGAGCGTGCGGAAGTGCAGCCGCACGCCGAGTTCGGCGCACCGCTGCTGCAGGATCTGCAGCAGCCGTTTCCGGCTCATGGCGGCGAACCCGTGCCCCCCACTGGTCAGGACCTGGCCGCGGTAGTGCACGTCGATGTCGTCCCAGCGGGCGAACTCGCGCTCCATCTGCCGGTAGATCGTTTCGTCGGCGTGTTCGATGCCGCCGAGCGTCTCGTCGGAGAACACCACACCGAACCCGAAGGTGTCGTCGGCGGCGTTGCGTTCCCACACGTCGATCTCGTCGCCGGGGCTCAGCTGTTTCGCCAGCGCGGCGAAGTACAGGCCGCCCGGGCCACCACCGATGACCGCGATCCGCATCCCGCCCTCACCCGGCCTCGGTGTGCGCGCGCTGCCGCAGCTTGAACCGCTGGAGCTTCCCGGTGGCGCTGCGCGGCAGGCCGTCCACGAACTCGATCGCGCGCGGGTACTTGTAGGGCGCGATCCGCTGCTTGACGAACCGCTGCAGCTCGGCCACCAGGTCCGCGTCCCCCGCGACGTCCGGCTGCAGCACCACGAACGCCTTGACGATCTGCCCGCGCTCGGTGTCGGGCACACCGACCACGCCGCACTCCTGCACGGCGTCGTGCGCGAGCAGCGCCTCCTCGACCTCCGGGCCGGCGATGTTGTAGCCGGCCGAGACGATCATGTCGTCGTTGCGGGCGAGGTAGTGGAAGTAGCCGTCGGAGTCGGCGACGAACGTGTCGCCGGTGATGTTCCAGCCGTTCTGCACGTACACCGCCTGCCGGTCGTCGGCGAGGTACCGGCAACCGGTCGGGCCCTTGACCGCCAGCCGCCCCGGTGTGCCGGGCGGCAGCGGTTCGCCGTGCTCGTCGAGGATCGCGGCCCGGTAGCCGGGCACGGCCCGCCCGGTGGCGCCCGGCCGGATGTCGTCGTCGGCGGCGGAGACGAAGATGTGCAGCATTTCGGTGGAGCCGATGCCGTCGATGAGCGCCAGTCCGGTCGCGTCGTGCACGGCACGCCAGGTCGCCGCCGGCAGGTGCTCCCCCGCCGACACCGCGCGCCGCAGCCGACCCAGCGCGGCGCCCCGGCCCGAGCGCAGCATGGACCGGTACGCGGTCGGGGCGGTGAAGCACACCGTGACCCCGTGGGTCTCGATCGCGTCGGCGAGCTGGTCCGGGGACGCCTTCTCGATCAGGAGGGTGGCCGCCCCGGCACGCAACGGGAAGACCAGCAGCCCGCCGAGGCCGAAGGTGAAGGCCAGCGGCGGTGTCCCGGTGAACAGGTCGTCCGCGCGGGGCTTGAGGACGTGACGGGAGAAGGTATCGGCGATCGCGAGGATGTCGCGGTGGAAGTGCATGGTCGCCTTCGGCCGCCCGGTGGTGCCCGAGGTGAAGGCCAGCAGGGCGACGTCGTCGGCCGCGGTGTCGACGGCGGTGAACCCGGCCGGCACGGCGCGGGTTCGCGCGTCCAGGTCGTCCGGTGCCGGGGAGCCGTAGGTGACCACCGGCGCGCCGCGCAGGTCGGCCGCGCGCAGCTCGCCGGCGAACCGCGCGTCGCACAGGGCGAGGCCGACCTTGCTGATCTCGGCGATCGTGGTGAGTTCCGCCGACCGCAGCAGCGGCATGGTGGGCACGGCGACCGCGCCGGCCTTCATCACGGCGAGCCAGCACGCGGCCAGCGCCGGCGTGTTGGGGCCGCGCAGCAGCACCCGCTGGCCGGGCACCACGCCGAGCTGCTCGGTGAGCACCCGCGCGGTGCGGTCGACCTGGTCGCGCAGATCCCCGTAGGTCCAGGCCCGGCCGTCCGGGGTGAGCAGGCACCGCCGGTCCGGCCCGCGTTCGGCGATCACCGCGTCGAGCAGTTCCACGCCGCAGTTGAGCCGCTGCGGGTAGCGCAGCCCGGGGAGCTCGGTGAGGAATTCCGGCCAGGACTCCACCGGCGGGAGGTGGTCCCGGCAGAACGTGTCGACGTGCGCGGAGGGGCTGAGGCCCGGACCGACGGTCGTCATAGGGCAAGTATTCTCTCTTCGTGACGACAGTCAAGCAATCGTCAGAAGAAGCCGGGCCCGATAAGCTGGCCCGCGTGCCCACCGTTCCCGAGGACTCCGGGCGCGCACCGAAACCACGCGCGCTGATCGTCACCGTCTACGGCCTCTACGCCCGGGAGACCGGCGGCTGGATGAGCGTCGCCTCCCTGATCCAGATGCTCGCCCAGTGCGGCGTGGACGAGCCCTCCGTGCGCTCGTCGATCTTCCGGCTCAAGCGCCGGGGCCTGCTCACCGCGGCCAAGGCCGGCGGGGTCGCCGGGTACGCACTCTCCGGCACGGCACGGGAAATCCTCGACGAGGGCGACCGCCGCATCTTCCAGCGCCGCCGCGCCACCACCGGCGAGGGCTGGCTGATCGTGGTGTTCAGCGTGCCCGAGTCCGAACGCGACAAACGCCACCAGTTGCGCTCCCGGCTGTCCTGGCTCGGGTTCGGCACCGTCTCCGCCGGCGTGTGGATCGCCCCGGCGCACCTGCTCGACGAGACGCGGGAAACCCTGGCACGGCACGGACTCGAGACCTACGTCGATCTGTTCCGGTCCGATCACGCCGGGTTCGCTGCGACCGCGGAGCGCGTGCGCACCTGGTGGGACCTGGACCGCCTGCACGAGCTCTACGACGCGTTCCTCACCCGCCACGCTCCGGTGCTGAGCGGCTACCGGCGGCGGCGCCGCATCGACGGCGCCCGCGCCTTCGCCGACTACGTCACCGCCCTTACCGACTGGCGCCGCCTGCCCTACCTGGAGCCCGGGCTGCCCCTGGAAGTGCTGCCGCCGCACTGGATCGGCCTGCGCGCGGCGGAGGTGTTCTTCGACCTGCGCCGCAGGCTGGCCGGTCCGGCCCACGACTACGTCGAGTCGCTGCGCGCGGAGGCCGTCAGCGCCTGACCCGGGTCAGACCACGGCGAAGCCCTGCACCTCCACCAGCGCCTCGGCATCCCACAGCCGGGACACCCCGACGGCCGCCATCGCCGGGTAGTCCCGGCCGGCCAGGCGCCGCCACACCGCTCCGATCTCCCGGGCGTGCGCGCGGTAGTCGGCGAGGTCCGTGGCGTACACGGTGAGGCTCACCAGCCGATCCGGTTCACCACCGGCGGCACGCAGGGCGGTGAACAGGTTCGACAGCGCCCGCTCGAACTGCTCGACGACGGTGCCGCCGACGATGCGCCCACCGGCGTCGAGCGCGGTCTGCCCGGCCAGGAAGATCGTCGTCCCGCTGGCGACCACCGCGTGCGAGAACCCGCGTGGCTGCGCCAGTTCCGGCGGGTCGACCCGTTGCACGCTCACTGCACCGTCCCTCCGTCCACCTGGATCGCCTGCCCGGTGACCGCACCGGCCCCGACGCAGAACCACACCGCGTCGGCCACCTCCGCCGGGCTGATCAGCCGGCCGATGGGCTGCTTGCGGGCCAGCGTCTCCCTGGCCTCGTCGGGGCTGCGCCCGGTCGTGGCCACGATGGTGCCGATCGTCTGCTCGGTCATCGGCGTGTCCACGTACCCGGGGCACACCGCGTTGACCGTCACGCCGGTGCGGGCCAGTTCCGCCGCCGCGGCGCGCACCAGACCCAGCACGCCGTGCTTGCTCGCGGTGTAGGCCGCGATGTACGGCTCGCCGATCCGCGCGGCGGTGGACGCCATGACGACGATCCGTCCCCATCCGGCCGCCCGCATCGCCGGCACCGCGCGCCGCACGAACCGGAACGGTGCGGTCAGGTTGAGGTCCAGCATGCGCTGCCAGTCGGCATCCGTGGTGCGCTCCAGGCGGGCCGAGTGGCCCGCGCCCGCGTTGGCCACGAGCACCTCCACCGGTCCCCAGTCCCGTTCGATCTCGGTGTGGACGCGCTCGGCCGCGTCCGGATCGGTGACGTCCGCGGGGATCGTCTTCACCGCCGCGGCGCAGCCGCTCGCGGTCTCCGCCAGCTGGTCCCGGCTGCGCGCTACCAGCGCCACCCGGCAGCCCTCGGCGCTCAGCCGCCGGGCGATGGCGCGGCCGATGCCCCGGCCGGCACCGGTGACCAGCGCGACCCGCCCGTCGCTCACCGGCCCTCCCACCGCGGCGCCCGGCGCTCGGTGAACGCCGCGTGGAACTCGGCGTGGTCGCGGGTGGTCATCAGCAGGGCCTGCGTCATCGCGTCCAGCTCCATCGACGCCGAAATGGACATGTCCAGCTCGGCGGTCAGCAGCGATTTCGTCTGGGCCAGCGCCAGCGTCGGCCCGTCGGCGAGCCTGCGGGCGAGCTCGGCGACCGCGGTGTCCAGCTCGTCGTCGGCGACCAGCCGGGACACCAGGCCGTATCTGTCCGCGGTCTCGGCGTCGATCGTGTCGCCCAGCATCAGCAGCTCTGTCGCCCGGCCGAGCCCGGCCACGCGCGGCAGCAGGTAGGCCGCGCCCATGTCCCCGCCGGACAGCCCCACCTTGGTGAACAGGAAGGCGAACCGGCCCGAGTGCCCGACCACGCGGAAGTCCGAGGCGAGGGCCACCACCGCGCCGGCACCGGCGGCGATGCCGTGCACGGCGGTGATGATCGGGATCGGGCATTCGCGCATCGCCCGGATCACCGCGCCGGTCATCTTGGTGAACCGCATCAGGTCCCGCGGCTCCATCTTGATCAGCTCGCCGATGATCTCGTCGACGTCGCCGCCGCCGCAGAACCCCTTGCCCTCACCACGGATCACCAGCACCCGCACGTCCCGGTGGTGCGGCAGCTCGGCCAGCAGGTCGCGGAGATCGGCATAGCTTTCGAAGGTCAGTGGGTTGAGCTTCTCCGGCCGGTCCAGCGTGACCGTCGCGACGCCGTCGGCCTTGCCGAACCGGAAGTGCCGCCAGTCCTCGGTGAGCCGCGGGGAGGCGTGGAAGCGGTAGGTCATCGGGTGTACTCCCTGCCGATCAGGTGGCGCGCGATGATGGAACGCTGGACCTCGGAGGCGCCTTCGTAGATGCGCAGCGACCGCACGTCCCGGTAGAGGTGCTCGAGCGGGTGGCCGCGCCGCAGTGCCGCGGCGCCGTGCAGCTGCACGCACCCGTCGATGATCTGCTGCGCGGCCTCGGTGGCGTACAGCTTCGCCATGGCCGACCGCCGCGGTTGCGCTCCGGGCTCCGCGCCGTCGTCGTAGGCGGCGGCCGCGGCGTAGACGAGCAGGCGGGCCGCTTCCAGCTCGGTGGCCAGGTCCGCGATGCGGTGCGCCACGGCCTGCTGGCCGGCCAGTGGCGCCCCGTACACCTGGCGCTCGCGGACGTGGGCGACGGTCAGGTCGAGCGCCGCCTGGGCCATGCCCACCGCGAAGGCGCCGACGCTGGGCCGGAACAGGTCCAGCGTGCGCATCGCGACGGCGAAGCCGCGGTCCACCTCGCCCAGGACCGCACCGGCGCCGACCCGCACGCCGTCGAACTCCAGACGCCCGATCGGGTGCGGTGAGAGCATTTCCAGCGGCTCACCGGAGAGCCCGGCACTGTCCCCGGGCACCGCGAACGCGGTGACCCCGCGCGCACCCGCGCCCGGCGTGGTGCGGGCGAACACGGTGTAGATGTCGGCCCCCGGCGCGTTGGAGATCCACAGCTTCTCGCCGGTCAGCACCCAGCCGTCGCCGTCGCGTTCGGCGCGCAGCTGGAGGTTCGCCGCGTCCGACCCCGCGCCGGCCTCGGTCAGCGCGAACGCGGCGACGGCCTCGCCGGAGATCACCGCGGGGATCCACCGCGCGCGCAGCTCGGCCGAGCCGGATTGCAGGATCGGGTAACTGCCCAGCCCCTGGAGGGCGAGCGCGGTCTCCGCCTCGGTGCTGATCTGGGCGATCGTCTCGCGCAGCAGGCACAACTGGACGGCCGCGGCATCGGAAGGGGCCTCGCCCGGCCGGCCGCCGAACAGCCCGCGGAGCAGCCCGAGCTCGCCGAGGGTCCGCACGAGCTCCCGGTCGACCCGGCCGGAGCCGGTCCCGGCGAGTTTGCCGGTGGCCACCTCACGCACCCAGTTCTGGTACTCCCGGTGCTCGGCACCCAGTCGGAACGCAGCCACCCCGGACATGCTCCGAGACTAGCGCATCAGTGACGCCCGTCAAGGATCCGCAACACGATCCGACGGCACGCCTCAGCCCGGGCGGAAGGTGGGGTGCGGAGCAGGAAGATTCCCTGCCACTGTCACCGTATCGCGAGACCGGGGCCTTGCGGCAAGACCCGGGCCGTGCCGCAGAATCTCCCGGCCGGAGCCGGATTTCGGGCAACGTCAACGCAGTGCAGGGGGACCTTCGTGTTCGAGGTGATCGTCGCCGGGGCCGGGCCGACCGGTTTGATGCTGGCCGCCGAATTGCGGCTGCACGGCGTGCGCGTGGTCGTGCTGGAGAAGGACGCGGAGCCGACCACGGTGGTGCGGTCGCTCGGTCTGCACGTGCGCAGCGTCGAGCTGATGGACCAGCGCGGTCTGCTGGAGCGGTTCCTCGCCCACGGCCGGCAGTACCCGCTCGACCGTCTGCGCTTCGCCGGGATCGGCAAGCCCGCCGCCGGCGGGCTGGACACCGCGCACCCCTGGATCCTGGGCATCCCGCAGACCGTCACCGATCGCCTGCTGGCCGAGCACGCCACCGCGCTCGGTGCCGTGATCCGGCGCGGCGCCGAACTCACCGGGCTGAGCCAGGACGAGCACGGCGTGACCGCCGAGCTCGCGGACGGCACCCGGCTGCGCTCGCGGTACCTGGTGGGCTGCGACGGTGGCCGCAGCACGGTGCGCACACTGCTCGGTGTCGGATTCCCGGGCGAACCCGCCGCCCGGGAATGGCTGCTGGGCGAGATGGAGGTGACCACACCACCGGCGGAACTGGCGGCCGTCGTGGCGCGGGTCCGCCAGACCCACCACGGGTTCGGTCTCGCGCCGGCCGGTGACGGGGTGCACCGGGTCCTCGCGCCGGCCGCACAGGTCGCCGGGGACCGGACGGTCCCGCCGACGCTCGACGAGGTCACGCGGCAGCTGCGGGCGTTCGCCGGCACCGACTTCGGCGTGCATTCACCGCGCTGGCTGTCCCGCTTCGGCGACGCCACCCGGCTGGCCGAGCGCTACCGGACCGGCCGGGTGCTGCTGGCCGGCGACGCCGCGCACGTGCACCCGCCGCTGAGCGGGCAGGGGCTCAACCTGGGCATCCAGGACGCGGTCAACCTCGGGTGGAAACTGGCCGCCGAGGCCGCCGGGTGGGCGCCCGCCGGGCTGCTGGACAGCTACCACACCGAACGGCACCCGGTGGCCGCCGACGTGCTCAACCACACCCGCGCGCAGTCGGAACTGCAATCGCCCGCCCCCGGCCCCCGGGCGGTGCGCCGGCTGCTGTCCGAGCTGATGGACAACTATCAGGTGACCCGGTTCCTGCTCGAGAAGATCACCGCGATCGGGGTGCGCTACGACTTCGGCGCGGGTCACGACCTGCTCGGCCGGCGGATGCGGGACGTGGGATTGCGGCGGGGGCGTCTCTACGCGCACCTGCACACCGGCCGCGGACTGCTGCTCGACCAGACCGGCCGGCTCTCGGTCGCGGGCTGGGCGGACCGGGTCGACCACGTGGTCGACGTCAGCGACGAACTGGATGTGCCCGCCGTGCTGCTGCGCCCGGACGGCCACGTCGCGTGGGCCGGCGACGAGCAGCAGGACCTGCTTGCCCACCTGCCCGCGTGGTTCGGCGCGGCCGGCTGACCGCGCTCGCGGCGGGACCCGCCTGAGAGTCACCTCAGCGTTCATTTCAACATGCGTGGAAATCTGGCACACTGGCGGCATGACCACTCAGAACCGCCGGCCACCGGCCGCCGCCAAAGCGTTCAACAAGGTCGCCGCCAAGTTCGCGGGTCACCGGCTGGTGCCGCTGTGGGCCCTGGTACGGCACCGGGGCCGCAAGTCGGGCAAGCCGTACCAGACGCCGATCGCGATCGTCGGCGCCACACCGGACACCGTCTACATCGGATTGCCGTGGGGACGCCGCACCGACTGGATCCGCAACCTCCAGGCGGGCGGCGGCACGCTCGTGTGGAAGGGGCAGACGTTCGCCGTCGCCGAGCCGGTCTTCGCCGGCAAGGACGAGGTGCTGGCGAAGACCTCCGGCCTGCGCCACCGAATTGCGCAGCGGTGGCCGCTGGAGGACTACCTGCGGTTGACGCTGCGGCCCGCCGGGCAGTGACGGCGCCGATTCCCCTGCCGGGTTCCCGCCGGCGCGGAGGAGTACAGACGCGCGAGCGGGTGCCGACGTTGTGTGCCGCGGGATTTTTGGGGGGATGATCACTAGCGCGCAACGGTGACCGCCGCCGGGCGTCCTGCGGTGGTGAACGAAGCTGGGGTCCGAGGGGCGCGTCCCTCGGTACGGGGGATCTGGTTGCTCGCGGAGCTGGTGGCCGCCAGGCGGGTGCTGGTGGGCGCGGTCGTCGCCGTGGATGTGCTCGCGGTACTGCAGGTGCTGACCACCGACCCGGGCAACCAGGGGGACCTCGCGGTCTACCAGGAGGCCGGGCGGACCGTGCTCAACCACGGTCCCCTGTACGCCGACCCCCTGGTGGACAAGTTGTGGTTCACCTACACGCCGTTCGCGAGCCTGGCGTTCACCCCCCTCTCGCTGGTGCCCTACCCGGTGGCGAGCCTGCTGTTCACCGCCCTGCTGATCGTGGCGCCACTCCCGCTCTGCCTGCTGATGGTGTTCCGGGCCCTCGGCCTCGGCCGGCATGCGTGGTTGCTGACCGGGATCGTGTTCGCGCCGGCGCTGCTGTTCCTCCAGCCCATGCGCTACACCCTCGGTTACGGCCAGATCAACATGGTGCTGATGACTCTCGTGCTGGTCGACTGCCTGGCCAGGCAGCCGTGGTGGCCGCGCGGCCTGCTGGTCGGCATTGCCGCGGCGATCAAGCTGACCCCGTTGGCGTTCCTGCTGTTCTTCCTGCTCAACCGGGACCGCAGGGCGGCACTCGTGGCCGGGCTGACCTTCACGGCCGGGGTGGTCGCCGGGTACCTCGCCCGGCCGGGGGACTCGATGTCCTACTGGACCTCGGCGATCTTCCGTACCGACCACATCGGCGACATCAGCATCCCGGGCAACCAGTCCCTGCGCGGAACGATCGCGCGGCCGGGCACCGGCCTGACGTGGCTGGACAGCACCCTGTGGCTGCTGGCCTGCCTTGCCGTGTTCGCCGTGGCGGTGCTCGCGATGAGGCGGGCACTCGCACGCGGCCATCCGGCCCAGGCGGTGGTGCTCAACGCGTTCGCCGCCCTGCTGGTATCGCCGATCTCGTGGTCGCACCACTGGGTGTGGTTCACGCCGGCGATCGTGGTTCACGCGGTCATCGGTCTGCGCACCGGTGACCGGTTGATGATCCGGCTCGCTCTGGCGGGTGCGCTGGTCGCGGCGGCGCCCTCGATCGACGCGGTGGCCAACCCGGTCTTGCTCGTCAGCCCGTTCGCGGTCTACGCGGGCGTCACGCTGGTGCTCGCCGCGTGGCCCCGAGACGCCCACGAGTCGGCCGCGAGTGCGGTCGTCCGGGACGAGCTCACCGTCGAGGCGTTCGCCGGACAGCAGCGGCACCCGCACGGCGGCCCGGAAGCGTGAGCTGGATCGCAGTACAAAAGTAGGACTTCCTACTAATCTGCGGGGCATGGACATCTCGAAGGTCGGCGTGGTCGGCGGCGGGCTGATGGGCTCGGGCATCGCCGAGGTGTGTGCCCGGGCGGGGCTGGACGTGGTGGTCGCCGAGGTCGGCGAAGCGGCGCTGACCGCGGCCCGGGAGCGGATCGGCACGTCGCTGGAGCGTGCGGTGCGAGCCGGGAAGCTGGGCGCCGACGATGCCGGGGCGGCAGCTGCGCGACTGTCCTACACCGTGGACCTGGCGGCGTTCGCCGACCGGGATCTGGTGGTCGAGGCGGTGGCCGAGGACGAGCAGGTCAAGGCCGACGTGTTCGGCCGGCTGGACAAGGTCGTGGAGCGGCCGGACGCGATCCTGGCGTCCAACACCTCGTCGATCCCGATCATGAAGCTGGCGGCGGCGACCGGACGGCCCGCGCAGGTGGTGGGCATCCACTTCTTCAACCCGGTGCCGGTGCTGCCGCTGGTGGAGCTGATCCCGTCGCTGCTGACCTCGGACCAGACCCGCGACCGGGCGGCGGAGTTCGCGACGTCCACCCTGGGCAAGACGGTGGTGCACGCGCCGGACCGGGCCGGGTTCGTGGTCAACGCGCTGCTGATCCCCTACCTGCTGTCGGCGATCCGCATGCTGGAGTCCGGCTTCGCCGGGGCCGCGGACATCGACGCCGGCATGGTGCACGGCTGCGCCCACCCGATGGGCCCGCTGCGGCTGGCCGACCTGATCGGGCTGGACACGACGAAGGCGGTCGCCGAGTCCATGTACGCGGAGTTCAAGGAACCGCTCTACGCTCCCCCGCCGCTGCTGCTGCGCATGGTCGACGCGGGCCTGCTCGGCCGCAAGTCCGGCCGCGGCTTCTACGACTACCGGAAGGACGCCTGATGTACGAGCTGCCCGAGGAGCACGAGGAGCTGCGTGCCGCCGTGCGCGCACTGGCGGAGAAGGAGATCGCTCCGCACGCGGCCGAAGTGGACGAAAACGAGCGGTTCCCGCACGAAGCTCTGCAAGCGCTGAACGCCGCGGGGTTCAATGCGGTGCACATTCCGGAGGAGTACGAGGGTCAGGGTGCGGACGCGGTGGCGGCGTGCATCGTGATCGAGGAGGTGGCGCGGGTTGATGCGTCGGCGTCGTTGATTCCGGCGGTGAACAAGCTGGGGACGCAGCCGATCCTGTTGTCGGCGTCGGAGGAGTTGAAGAAGCTGGTTCTGCCGGAGATCGCGGCGGGGGCGACGGCGTCCTACGGGTTGTCGGAGCGGGAGGCGGGGTCGGACACGGCGTCGATGCGGACCCGGGCGCGGTTGGACGGGGATCACTGGGTGCTCAACGGCACGAAGGCGTGGATCACCAATGCCGGGGAGTCGACCTGGTACACGGTGATGGCGGTGACCGATCCGGATGCGCCGAAGAAGTCGAACGGGATTTCGGCGTTCGTGGTGCACAAGGACGACCCGGGGTTCTCGGTGGGGCCGAAGGAGCGCAAGCTGGGGATCAAGGGCTCGCCGACGCGGGAGATCTATTTCGAGAACTGCACGATCCCGGCGGAGCGGATCATCGGTGAGCCGGGCACGGGGTTGAAGACGGCGTTGCGCACGCTGGATCACACCCGTCCGACGATCGGGGCGCAGGCGCTGGGTATCGCGCAGGGCGCGCTGGACGCGGCGGTGGCGTATGTGAAGGAGCGCAAGCAGTTCGGCACGGCGATCGGACAGTTCCAGGGTGTGCAGTTCATGCTCGCCGACATGGGCACGAAGATCGAGGCGGCCCGGCACCTGGTCTACGCCTCCGCTGCTGCGTCGGAGCGGGGTGACGCGCGGGCGGGGTTCATGGCCTCGGCGGCGAAGGCCTTCGCCAGCGACGTGGCGATGTCGGTGACCACCGACGCGGTGCAGCTGTTCGGCGGCGCCGGCTACACCCGCGACTTCCCGGTGGAACGCATGATGCGCGACGCCAAGATCACCCAGATCTACGAGGGCACCAACCAGATCCAGCGCATGGTCATGGCCCGCGCCCTGCTCAACGGCTGACACCCCAGGCCACGCGGCGCGGCGCCCGATGCGGGCGCCGCGCCCACCCACGGCTGAGCAGGCTCAGGCGAACGCGCTCAGCAGCAGATCGACCAGCACGTCCGCCCTGGCGTCGAACGCCACCTGCGCGTTCGGCTCGCCGGTCGCGTTCGGACGGAGGTCCATCACGGCCCGGCCGACGGTGCGGCTTCCGGTCGTCTCGACCTCGACGTGCACCGGCCGGGTGGTGATCACCTCCGGGCGCAGCAGGTAGGCGATGCACACCGCGTCGTGGACGGGTGCCGCGTCGTCCGCGGCGACGCCGCGCCCGGCCGAGTAGGCGTCGATGCGGCGCGTGATGAGGTCGGCGGCCGTCCGGCCGGCCGGGGTGCCGAGCCCGCTCAGCTTGACGCAGTCGTCGCGGGTGACCAGCGCGCGGTGCGTGGCGTCGAGCGTGACGAGTGTCAGGCGCGGGAGGCCGGCCGACAGCACCATGGCCGCGGCCTCCGGGTCGGCCCAGAAGTTGAACTCGGCGGACGGTGTCACGTTGCCGTAGTGGTGCGCACCACCCATGATCACCACCTCGGCGAGCGCGTCGCGCACCGACGGGTCGGCCGCGAGCACGGTCGCGATCGTGCTGAGCGGCCCGACCGGCACCAGCGTGACCGGTTCGGTGGTGGTGCGCAGGGTGTGCAGCAGGAACTCGACCGCCGACTCCGCGCGCGCGGCGGTGCGGGGCGCCGGCAACGGCAGGGACGTGCCGTGCATGTCGCGGGCCGAGCCGGCTTCGAAGTGCCGCGGCCCGGGGAACCCGCGCCGCGCGACCGGGTGGGCCAGCCCGGGGTGCACCGGGATGTCCGGGCGGCCGATCGCGTCCAGCACGCGCAGCGTGTTGTCCGTGGTGGCGGCCAGCGGCACGTTGCCGCTGACGGTGGTCACCGCGGCCAGGTCGAGGTCCGGGTGCAGGGCGGCCAGCATGATCGCGACCGCGTCGTCGGTTCCGGTGTCGACGTCGAGGATCACCTTGCGTGTCACCTCCGCAGCCTCCCACATCGCGCCGCGATGATCACCTGCTGTTGGCCTCGCCGCCTGCCACAACGGCCCCGGCCTACGCAACCGGACCGAAGGCGTCGACGCGGTCCAGGACGGCCAGTTCCCGGCGCCGGTGGGCACAGCCCACACGGTGTCCTGCCCGGCGCGGATCCGCCGGGCGACCTGGTCTTCCATCCCGGACCGGAGCGAGCGCGCCGGCGCGGGCTAGATTCCGCGCCCGGCGGCCTTGAGGTGGCCGACCGCCGCCGGGCCGCCCTGGAACGCGACGTGCACGGCGTCACGTCCGAACACGAACAGCAGCAGTTCGACCGGGTCGCCGGTGACGGTGACCTGCTCGGCACCGCCACGCACCACCGCCGCGTCACCGCCTGGGGTGCGCAGGGTGACTCCGACCGGGACCCGGCGCAGGTTCAGCTTCGCAGCGGTGCTGGCCGCGCGCCACGCGGCGGCGTCGCGGGTGGGATCCGCCGGACGCGGCTCCCAGCCCGGGCGGCCGCGCCGCACGTCTTCGTGGTGCACGAGGAACTCGGCGGTGTCGGCCAGCTCGCCGAGTTTCCCGATCGCCGTGGGCCAGTACCAGGCCGGGCCGCGCCGCACCCGCTCGACCAGCCGGGGCCACGGCTGGGCGGCGATCGCGTCCTGCACTCGCCGGGTGTGCCCGGCCAGCAGTGGCAGGACGATGCCCAGCGCGGCGTCCGGCCGGCTTTCCCGCACTACCAGGTGCGCGGCGAGGTCCCGGGTGAGCCACCCCTGGCACAGGGTGGGCTCGTCCGGCCCGGCCTCCGTCAGCAGACGGCTCAGCGCACGTCGTTCGTCGGCGGCGACACCCACGACCGCAGGCTACCCGCGGGTATGCCCGCTACGCGGTCGCCGCCTGTTGGTCGAGGCCGACGACGTGATCGACGAACCCGTAGGCGAGGGCCTCCTCGGCGTCGAACCAGCGGTCGCGGTCCGCGTCGGCCGTGATGCGGTCCACCGGCTGGCCCGTCTGCCGCGCGGTGATCTCCGCGATGCGGCGCTTCATGCGGCCGAAGACCTCCGCCTGGATGGCGATGTCGCTGGCCGCCCCGCTGATGCCGGCCGAGGGCTGGTGCATCAGGACGCGGGTGTTGGGCAGCAGGTAACGCTTGCCGGGGGTGCCGGAGGACAACAGGAACTGACCCATGGACGCCACGAAACCGAGTCCCCAGGTGGCGACATCCGGCTGGATGAGGCGCATGGTGTCGTAGATGGCCATGCCCGCCGTCACCGATCCACCGGGCGAATTGATGTAGAAGGTGATGTCCTTGCGCGGGTCCTCGGCCGCGAGCAGCAGCAGCTGCGCGGTGATCCGGTTGGCGACCGCGTCGGTCACCTCGGAGCCGAGGAACACGATCCGGTCGCGCAGCAGTTGTTCGAACACCGAATCGTCCAGTGAGGCGGAGGCGTTCGCGGACGGGAGAGCTCGCAGAGTCATGACGGCCACCGTAGGCCGGGCAGTCGTGGTGCGGGGCCGTGTTCGCCCTGAGCGTGGCGATTACGCTACGAGCGATCGGGCCGGTACGGCGATCGGGTCCCGTGCCCGCAGGTACGCTCCGAGACCGTGCCGACCGAACGCCCCGAGGTTCCCACCGTCGCCGGCGAGCGCGAGATGCTGCGCGCCCACCTGGAATTCCACCGCGCCACGCTCGCCCGCAAGTGCGACGGACTGTCCGATGAGGAATTGCGCAGGCAGGCCGTGCCACCGTCGGCGCTGTCGCTGCTCGGGCTGGTGCGGCACATGGCCGAAGTGGAGCGCGCCTGGTTCCGCCGCACCGTCGGCGGGGAGACCGACCTGCCGCTGGTGTGGTCCGCGGACGGGGACTTCCAGGTCGCGTACGACGCGCGCACCTCGAGCCGGGCCGAGGCGTTCACCGCGTGGCAGGACGAGATCGGGCACGCGCGGCGCATCGAACGGGCGGCGGATTCGCTCGACGTGACCGTCTTCGCGCCGCGCTGGAACGCCGAAGTCTCGCTGCGCGCCGTGATGTTGCACATGATCCACGAGTACGCCCGCCACAACGGGCACGCCGACCTCCTGCGCGAGGGCATCGACGGGGTCACCGGCGTCTGAACGTGCGGGCACCGGCGCGGCGCGGTAGGTGTGGTGTCGTGGATCCGGCACAGGCACTGCGGCAGATCGCGTTCGAGCTGGAGCGCGCCGGCGCCCCCACCTACCGGGTGCGGGCGTTCCGGCGTGCCGCGGCCGTGGTGGCCGGGCTGCCCGCGGGCGAGCTGGCCGACCGGGTGCGGCAGGGCACGCTGAAAGCGCTGCCGGGCATCGGACCGGCCACGGCACAGGTCGTCGAGCAGGCGTGCGCCGGCGAACAGCCCTCCTACCTGGCGAAACTGCTGGCGGAAGCGCCCGAACCCGACCGGTCGGGGCTGCGCGGCGCGCTGAAGGGCGACTGCCACACGCACTCGGACTGGTCGGACGGGGGCAGCCCGCCGGAGGAGATGGCCGAGGCGGCGCGGGCGCTGGGCCACGAGTGGATCGCGCTGACCGACCACTCGCCGCGGCTGACGGTGGCGCGCGGGCTGTCGGCCGAGCGCCTGCTGCGGCAGCTGGATCTGGTGGCGGAGCTGAACGAGAAGCTGGCACCGTTCCGCATCCTGACCGGCATCGAGGTGGACATCCTCGAGGACGGCTCGCTCGACCAGCGCGACGACCTGCTGGACCGGCTGGATGTGGTGGTGGCCAGCGTGCATTCCCAGCTGCGGATGCCCGCTGGGCCGATGACCGACCGGATGCTCGCCGCAGTGCGCAACCCGCTGGTCGACGTGCTCGGCCACTGCACCGGCCGGCTCGTCACCGGGCGCGGACGGCCGCAGTCGGAGTTCGACGCGGAGGCCGTGTTCACGGCGTGCCGGGAGAGCGGTACCGCGGTGGAGATCAACTGCCGTCCGGAACGCCGGGACCCGCCCGGCGAGCTGCTCGCGATGGCCGCGGAGATCGGCTGCGTGTTCGCCATCGACACCGACGCCCACGCCCCCGGCCAGCTGGACTGGCTCGGGAACGGGACCGTGCGCGCGGAGGCGTGCGGCATCGGCCCGGACCGCGTGCTGAACACCCTCGGAGCCGCCCAGCTCGGCGGCTGACCGCAGGCCCGCTCCGGCCGTGGCCGGCGCGGGACGTGACGCCGTCGCCGGGCCCTGCGCACGGGCGGCAGCCGTGTCACCGTCAAAACGTGCTGACCGTGCTCCTGGCGGTGCTCGCCGCCTTCGCGAACGCCGCGGGGTCCGTCCTGCAGCGCGCCGGGGCGCGGAAGCAGCCCCAGGGCGGTGACCTCGATGTCGCGGCGCTCCAGGGTCTCGTCACCATTCCGGTGTGGGTCGCGGGCGTGCTGTGATGCTGTCGGGTCTGGTGCTGCAGTCGGCGGCCCTGGCGACCGGGCCGATCGTCGGAGTGCAGCCGATCATGGTTGCGGAGCTGGCGTGCACGCTCGTGCTGTCCGGGCTGGTGTTCCACACCCGCCTGCGCACGCGGGACTGGATCGCCGCGGTCGGGATGGCGGCCGCGGTGGGGCTGCTGCTGTTCGCGCTCGCCCCGGGCCGCGGTGATCCCGGAAGGTCTCCGCGCTGGAGTGGCTGCTGGGGTGCGCGGTGACGGTCGCCTGCGTGGCGGCGCTCGTGGCCGCGGGGCGGCGGAACGAGACGACGCACCACGCGGCCTTCCTGGGCGCCGGTGCCGGCATGTGGTTCGGGTTCACCGCGGTCCTGATGGCCGGGACCACCGCGGCGCTGCGGGCCGGCGGGGTGAGCGGCCTGTTCCAGGCGTGGCACACCTACGCGATGCTGGTTGCCGGGCCTATCGGGTTCTTCCTGTTGCAGACGGCGCTGCGGGCCGGGCGGCTCGTCGCCGCTCAGCCCGGGCTCGTGCTGGCCAACCCGCTGGTCGCGCTGGGCTGGGGCCTGCTGGTGTTCGGGGAGCACGTCCGCGGCGGGCCGTGGATCGTCGCCGACCTGGTCGCCGCGGGGGCGCTGGCCTGCTGCACCGTGCTGCTGGCCGGGTCGCCGCTGCTGCGCGACGAGGACCCGGCCCGGCAACCCGCCTGAATCACACCCCCGCCGGGACACGCTCCGCCCGCTCGTCCGCGCCCCGCCGCCGCAGGCCGTCGAGCGCGAAGCGGCCCGGGCCGGTGACCGCGATCAGCAGGAACACCCAGCTGTACAGGGCCGCCGGCTCCCCCATGTTCTGCAGCGGCAACGCGGCCAGGGGCTGGTGGACGGTGAAGTAGGCGTAGGCCATGGCACCGGAACACAGCAGCGCCGCGGCCCGGGTGCCGAGGCCCGCCAGCACGAGCAGGCCACCGGCGAGTTCGATCACCCCGGCCCACCAGCCGGGCCACACCGCGAACGGCACGCCGCCGCCCTGACCGTCGATGCCGCCGAACGCGCCGAACACCTGCAGCCCGTGGCAGGCGAACAACAGGCCCACCACGATGCGGAAGACACCCAGGACGACCGGGGTGAGCGAGGCCTGCGAGACCGGAATGCGAGTCATGATCGATCCTTCCGCGGAAGTTGCTGTCCTGATCACGTCGAAGCAGGACGAGCCGGATCGACACGGGGGGTGAACTTTTTCCGGTCCGCCGCCCCCGTCGTGCCGCGGTGACCCCCGTTTGACCCGCGCACGGTGGGGAATTCCCACCGCACCCGGGAAGGAGCCACCATGAACGACAAGGCGAACCACAAGCCGGAGTCGGCGCCGGGCATTCCGCAGTCCGACCCTCCGCAGGGCGGCCCGAACGCCGACGAGTCGTCCCCGAACCCGGCCGATCTCGCGCCGGGCTTCGGCGGCACCTCGGAGACCCGGCCGCCGAGCGAGGAGGAGGACGAGGCGGGCAACGGCTCCTGACCGGGCCGGTGCCCCTCGGGGCCTGAGCCGGCGTCGCCGCGCCCACCACCGGCCCCGATGCGGCCTGGCCGATTCGCCCCTCGCCCCCGATCGACGTCATCTCCCAGCCAACACGCCACCCGGCCCGGCCAACACGCCACCCCGGCCGGCCAACACGCCGACGCGGTCGGCCAACACGCCACCCCGGGCGGCCAACACGCCAACGCGGTCGGCAAACACGCGCGTGTTGGCCGCTGCGGGCACCGTGTTCGCCGCCGCGGGCACCGTGTTCGCCGCCGCGGGCACCGTGTTCGCCGCCGCGGGCACCGTGTTCGCCGCCGCGGGCACCGTGTTCGCCGCCGCGGGCACCGTGTTCGCCGCCGCGGGGCGCGGCTCCGGATCGGCAAGGGGCCCGGACGGGCCCGGGGGCATCGTCTGCGTCTCGGGCCGCGGTCGCCTGCCGGGCCACCCTCCCGCCCCGTCGCCGGACAGCCGGCCCTCCCTCACCGTGCCGAGCGGATCGGCCGGAGACCGCCCACCGCAGCGCCGGATCCCGCGGCCGGCCGGCCCCGGCTCGCCTGCCGCGTCGCCCCCACACCCGTAGCTGATCAGGGGGCCTCCGTGCCGGCGCCGTGGGGGCCGCTGCCAGAATGGCGATCACTGGGGCACGCGGCCCGGAGCCGCGTCAGGACTGGGGGTCGACGTGAGTGGTGCCGGTCGCATGGTCCGGACCAGCCGGATCGCGGCGTGGTGGGACGCCGTCCAGGACAAGCCGGAGACGCTGCGCCGGATCAGGATCCGTGCCGCCATCGTCCTGGTGCTGTCCGTGGCCACGTGGGTGCTGGCCGTACCGGGGTTCATCGACCTGCACGTCTACCGGACGGGTGGGCTGGCGTGGCTGACGGGCGTCGGACTGTACTCACCGGAGTTCCCGGAGATGGTGCCGGGCGCCCACCTGCCCTTCACGTATCCGCCGTTCGCAGCGATCGTGTTCGCCCCGGTCCAGCTGCTGCCGTGGCACCTGTCGAAGTTCGTGATCAGTTTCGCCTCCGCGGCCGCCCTCGCGGTGACCACCACGCTCGTGGCCCGGCGCCTCTTCGCGCGGCAGGCGGTGGCCGATGCCGTCGGCATGAGCGCGGCCGCGCTGTGGGTGCTGTCCGAGCCGGTCCGGCAGACGATCTGGTACGGGCAGATCAACCTGATCCTGATGGGCCTGGTCGCGGCGGACTGCCTGCTGCCGCGCACCCGCTGGCCGCGTGGCCTCCTGGTCGGTGTGGCGGCGGCGATCAAACTGACCCCGGCGGTGTTCGTGCTGCTGTTCCTCGTCCGGGGCCGGTACCGGGCGGCGGCGACCGCGCTCGGCTCGTTCGCCGCGTGCGGGCTCGTCGCGTGCCTGCTCGCGCGGCACGACTCCGTCGAGTACTGGACGGAGACGCTGTTCCAGACCGACCGCATCGGCGGCGCGGTGTACGCGTACAACCAGAACATCCAGGCCGTGCTGGCGCGCCTGCTGCCCGGGAGCAACCTGCTGTGGGCCGTGCTCGCAGCCGTGGCGATGGCGCTGGCCGTCGTGGCTGCCCGCCGCGCCCGGGACGAGGTGACCGCGCTGCTGGCGATCGCCGCGGGCGGGTTGCTCGCGTCGCCGGTGAGCTGGTCGCACCACTGGGTCTGGGTGCTGCCCGCGGCCATCGTGCTGGTCGTCCGCGCCCCGCGCTGGAGCCCGCTGCTGGTGGTGTTCGCGGTCGGGCCGCACGCGTTGCTGCCCCAGACCGACAACCTGGAGATGCGGTGGACGTGGTGGCAGCACGTGCTCGGCTCGTCGTATCTGCTGATCACGGTGTTCGTGCTGGTGTGGCTGGCCGTCCGGCCCGCGCCGGCCCTGCCGCCGTACGGGGGGAATTCCGGTTCCGCCCCGCTCGTTGGGAGTGGTGGCGGCCGGTATCGCCCGTCCCGATCTGGCGATACCGGCGGCCCTGAACCCGCGCCGGAGCCGGAGGGCGTCGCCGGCCCGGTGGGCTGACGCGCCGCGCGCACCACTGCTTGCGCCCCGCACCGCGTGGGAGTAGGCAGGGCCGATGGCCGACACCTCGCACCACCCGCTCCCCCCGGTCACCGACCGGCGCAGCTGGCAGGCGAAGATCGATGAGCTCCGGGCCGAGGAGAAGGCCCACACGCGCGCCGGGGATGCGCTCGCCGCGGCGCGCCGCCGGCTGCCGATGGTCGAGGTCGACCCGGCCACGACGCTGATCGGCTCCGACGGACCGGTGCCGTTGCTCGACGTGTTCGACGGCCGGTCCCAGCTGATCGCCTACTTCCACATGTGGCACACCGGCCGGCCCGCCGCCGAGCAGTGCGAGGGCTGCACCTTCTCCACCTCGCACATCACCGAGCTGTCCTACCTGCACTCGCGGGACGTCAGCTACGCCACCTTCTGCGAGGGCCCCTACCCGGAGAGCTCCCGCTACCGCGACTTCATGGGCTGGACGGTTCCCTGGTACTCGGTGCCGCCGGAGTCGGTGGCCGAGCTGGTCGCGGGCCGGCACTTCGGCATCCTGGTCTGCTACCTGCGCGAGGGTGGCCGGGTGTTCGAGACGTACTGGACCACCGCCCGGGGCAACGAGGTGATGGCGCCGTCGTACGGGCTGCTGGACCTGACGGTGCACGGCCGCCAGGAGTTCTGGGAGGACTCGCCGGACGGCTGGCCGCAGCGCTGGGGTTCCCGGGGCGGTCAGTTCAGCATCGACGGCCGCCCCATCGCCCAGTGGCCGCGGATCGCGGCCGGCCGCGACGACACGCTCGGCGACGGCTGAGCCCACGGCCCGCCGGAGCGCGACCTGGGAGTGCACTGTGGACAGTTCGCCCCGCGTTCCCGACCGCCTGGTCGCGGCCGCCGAACTGCTCGCGCTCGCCACACCGGCGGTCCCGTCACTACGATCGAACCGGCGGAAAGTGACTCAGGTCACTTAGGCGCTCCGCGCTGGAGGCGAGTAGCTTTCTAAGCGCTCGCTTACCGACGCGCTCAACGACGAGGAGGAGTTCCGTGACCGAGTCCCACTCCCGGGTCGCCATCGTGACCGGCGCCGGCCGAGGCATCGGCGCCGCGGTCGCACGCAAGCTGTCCTCGGACGGTTTCGCCGTCGCCCTGCTCGACCTCAACGAGGAGTCCGTGAAGCAGGGCGCGGAGGACATCACCTCGGCCGGCGGCAAGGCGATCGGGATCGCGCTCGACGTCAGCAACACCGAGCAGGTCGAGGCCGCGGTGGGCCGGGTCGCCGGGGAACTGGGGGCGCCGACCGTGTTGATCAACAACGCCGGCATCACCCGGGACAACCTGATCTTCAAGATGTCCGACGAGGACTGGGACGCGGTGCTGAACGTGCACCTGCGGGGCTCGTTCCTGATGACGCGCGCGACCCAGAAGTACATGACCGAGCAGCGCTGGGGCCGGATCGTGAACCTGTCCAGCACCTCTGCGCTGGGCAACCGCGGCCAGGTCAACTACTCGGCGGCCAAGGCGGGTATGCAGGGCTTCACCAAGACGCTCGCGATCGAGCTGGGCAAGTTCGGGGTCACCGCGAACGCAATCGCACCGGGATTCATCGCCACGGACATGACCGCGGCGACCGCCGAGCGGCTGGGCGTGCCGTTCGAGGACTTCAAGGCCGCCGCGGCAAAGGAGATCCCGGTGCAGCGCGTGGGCACGCCGGACGACATCGCGAACACGGTGTCGTTCCTGGTCAGCGAGGGCGCCGGGTTCGTCTCCGGCCAGGTCATCTACGTCGCCGGCGGACCGAAGGACTGACATCATGCGCGTCTTCTCCGGACTGGACGAGCTCACCCGGGCGGTGGGCGAAACGCTCGGCACGAGCGAGTGGCACACCGTCACGCAGGAGCAGGTGAACACCTTCGCCGACGCCACCGGTGACCACCAGTGGATCCACGTGGACGTCGAGAAGGCGAAGCAGGGCCCGTTCGGCGCCCCGATCGCCCACGGCTTCCTGACGCTGTCGATGCTGTCGATGCTCGCGCAGTCCGCCTACCGGGTGGAGAACCTGAGGATGGGCATCAACTACGGCCTGAACAAGGTGCGGTTCCCGCAGCCGGTCAAGGTCGGCGCGAAGATCCGCGGTGTCGCCGAGCTGGTCGAGGTCACCGACGTGCCGGGCGGCAAGCAGGCCGTGACGCGGTGGACGATCGAGATCGACGGCGAGGCCAAACCGGCGTGCGTGGCCGAGTGGGTGACGCGGCACCTCGGCTGAGGGCGAGCCCGCCTCCGGGCGGGCTTCCGCTACGGTAGCCACATACCGACCGGTCGGTACAGCAACGAGGCAAGGAGGCCAGTGTGACCCAGGAAGACCTGCCCGGACTCGATCTCGCGCGGCTGCGCGGCTACCTGGACGAGCACTTCCCCGGGCTCGTGCGGGGCCCGCTGACCGGTGCGGTCGTGCAGGGCGGCCGCTCGAACCTGACCTACATCGTCGGCGACGGCACCAGCCGCTGGGTGGTGCGGCGGCCACCGCTCGGCCACGTCCTGCCGACGGCGCACGACATGGTCCGCGAGCACCGGGTGATCAGCGCGCTCGGCGAGACCGCGGTGCCGGTGCCGCGCACGGTCGCGCTGTGCCAGGACAGCGAGGTGCTCGGCGCGTCGTTCTACGTCATGGAGTTCGTGCCGGGCACGCCCTACCGGGCGGCGAGCGAGCTGGCGGCGCTCGGCCCGCAGCGCACCAGGGCGATCGCCGAATCGCTGATGGACACGCTCGTCGACCTGCACGCGGTGGATCCGGCCGCGGTCGGCCTCGGCGACTTCGGGCGGCCGGAGGGCTTCCTGGAGCGGCAGGTGCGCCGGTGGAAGAAGCAGCTGGACGCCTCGCGCAGCCGGGACCTGCCGGGCGTGGAGGACCTGCACGACCAGCTGGCGCGGGCCATCCCGGCCTCCGGGCCGGCGGCGATCGTGCACGGCGACTACCGGCTGGACAACGTCCTGGTCGACGAGACCGACCGGATCACCGCGGTGCTGGACTGGGAGATGTCCACCCTCGGCGATCCGCTGACCGACCTGGCCCTGCTCGTCGCCTACGCGGAGCGGGACAAGGTCGATCTGGAGATCGTGTCCAACGTCAGCACCGCGCCCGGTTACCCGGGCAGTGACGAGATGATCGCGCGGTACGCGGAGCGGTCCGGCCGGGACGTCTCGGCGCTGGACTGGTACGTCGGGTTCGCGTTCTTCAAGCTGGCGGTGATCCTGGAAGGCATTTACTACCGGTTCAGCCAGGGCAAGACCGTCGGCACCGGCTTCGACCAGATCGGCGCGGCGGTCGTCCCGCTCGTCAGCCTCGGCCTCGACACCCTCAAGGACTGATCATGGACTTCGCCTTCGACGCACGCACCGAGGAACTGCGGGACCGGCTCCTGGAGTTCATGGACTCCCACATCTACCCCGCCGAGCCGGTCTACGAAGAGCAGCTGGCGCAGCGGGAGAACGAGTGGACCTTCCCGCCGATCGTGGCGGACCTGCAGGCCGAGGCGCGCAAGCGCGGCCTGTGGAACTTCTTCCTGCCCGGTGAGCACGGGCCGGGGCTGACGAACCTGCAGTACGCGCCGCTGGCGGAGATCACCGGCCGCAGCCCGCACCTGGCGCCGATCGCGCTGAACTGCGCGGCACCGGACACCGGGAACATGGAAGTGCTCGCGATGTTCGGCACCGAGCAGCAGCGCAAGCAGTGGCTGCAACCGCTGCTGGACGGCGAGATCCGGTCGGCGTTCGCGATGACCGAGCCGGACGTGGCCTCCTCCGACGCGCGCAACATCGCAACCAGCATCCGCCGCGACGGCGACTCCTACGTGGTCACCGGCCGCAAGTGGTACATCACCGGCGCGATGAACCCGAACTGCAAGATCTTCATCGTGATGGGCAAGACCGACCCGGACGCCGAGCCGCACCGTCAGCAGAGCCAGATCCTGGTGCCGCGGGACACCCCGGGCGTGCACGTCACGCGCGGCATGCACGTGTTCGGCTACACCGACGGCTCGCACGGCGGGCACGCCGAGGTGGTGTTCGACGAGGCGCGGGTGCCGGCCGAAAACCTGATCGGCGAGGAGGGCGACGGGTTCGCCATCGCGCAGGCGCGGCTGGGCCCCGGCCGCATCCACCACTGCATGCGCTCGATCGGCATCGCCGAGCGGGCCATCGAGATGATGTGCCGCCGCACCCTCAGCCGGTCCGCGTTCGGCAAGCCGATCGCCGAGCAGGGCGTGGTGCAGGACTGGATCGCCGAGGCCCGGGTGAAGGTCGAGCAGTTGCGGCTGCTGGTGCTCAAGACCGCGTGGCTGATGGACACCGTCGGCAACCGCGGCGCGCACACCGAGATCCAGGCGATCAAGATCGCCACCCCGAAGACCGTCGAGTGGATCCTGGACAAGGCGATCCAGGCGCACGGCGCGGGCGGGCTGTCCCAGGACTTCCCGCTGGCGCAGATGTGGGCCGGTATCCGCACGCTCCGCTTCGCCGACGGGCCGGACGAGGTCCACAAGCGCTCGCTCGCGCACCGCGAGCTGAAGAAGTACCGATCGGAGGCCCGATGAGCACAGTGACCGCCGACGACCTGCGTGCCCGGGTGGGCGAGTTGCTCGCCGCTCACCCACCGGCCAGCACGGACCGGCTGGAGTTCCTGCGGGCGCGGTTCGACGCCGGCCTCGCCTGGGTGCACTACCCGGAGGGCCTGGGCGGGCTGGGTGCGCCCCGGGAGCTGCAGAACGTCGTGGACGCCGAGCTGGCGAAGGCCGGCGCCCCGGACAACAACCCGCGCCGGATCGGCATCGGGCTGGGGATGGCCGCGCCGACGATCCTGCGGTTCGGCACCGACGAGCAGAAGCACCGCTACCTGCGTCCACTGTGGACCGGTGAGGAGGTGTGGTGCCAGCTGTTCAGCGAGCCGGGCGCCGGGTCCGACCTCGCCGCGCTGGGCACGCGCGCGGTGCGGGACGGGGACGAGTGGGTGGTCGACGGGCAGAAGGTGTGGACGTCGGTCGCGCACATCGCCCGGTTCGGCATCCTGGTCACCCGCACCGACCCGGACGTGCCCAAGCACCAGGGCATGACGTACTTCATCTGCGACATGACCGATCCGGGCGTGGAGGTGCGGCCGCTGCGACAGCTCACCGGGGAGGCCGAGTTCAACGAGGTGTTCCTGTCCGGGGTGCGGATCCCGGACGACAACCGCCTCGGCGCGGTCGGCGAGGGCTGGAAGGTCGCGCAGACGACGCTGATGAACGAACGGGTCGCGATCGGCGGCAACGCGATGCCGCGTGAGGGCGGTCTGATCGGGATGGTCACGCGGACCTGGCGGGAACGCCCGGAGCTGCGCACGCCCGAGCTGCACGACCGGTTGCTGAAGCTGTGGGTGGAGGCCGAGGCGGCGCGCCTGGCCGGGCAGCGGTTGCGCCAGCAGCTGGCGGTGGGCGCGCCGGGACCGGAGGGTTCGGCGATGAAGCTGGCCTTCGCGAAGCTGCAGCAGGCGCTGACCGGGCTGGAGGTCGAACTGTCCGGGGAGGACGGTCTGCGCTACGACGACTGGACGTTGCGCCGGCCGGAGAAGGTCGACATGCTCGGCCGCGGCCCCGGGTACCGTTACTTGCGCGCCAAGGGCAACTCGATCGAGGGCGGCACCTCCGAGGTGCTGCGCAACATCATCTCGGAACGCGTGCTCGGGCTGCCGTCCGAGCCGCGGGTGGACAAGGACGTCGCGTGGAAGGACCTGCCGCGGTGAGTGATCTGCTGTACTCCGAGGTCGAGGAGGACCTGCGGGCCAGTGTCCGGGACCTGCTGACCGACCGGGCCGGGTTCACCTCCGTGCTGGCGCGGACCGAGAGCGCCGAACCGTACGACCTGAAGCTGTGGCGCACGCTGGCCGGTGATCTCGGTCTGGCCGGGCTGGCCGTGCCGGAGTCGCTGGGCGGGCAGGGCGCGTCCTACCGCGAGGTGGCGGTCGTGCTGGAGGAGCTGGGCCGGTCGGTGGCTCCGGTGCCGTTCCTCGGGAGCGCGGTGCTCGCGACGACGGCGCTGCTGGCGGCCGGTGACCGGGAACTGGTGCCCCGCCTGGCCGGTGGCGAGCTGATCGGGGCGCTGGCGGTGCCGCTGACCTCGGCGCCGGAGTCCGGGTTCCCGGACGGGGTTTCGGCGAACACCGAGGGCGCGTTGAGCGGTGCGGTCCGGGCGGTGGTGGACGCGCCGGTGGCGGACGTGCTGATCGTGCCGGCGGCGGGACCGGACGGTGCGGGCCTGTACGCGGTGGAGCAGACCGCGGCCACGGTGAGCGATGTGGTGTCGCTCGACTTGACCCGGCGGCTGGCGGACGTGTCGTTCGACAACGCTTCATCCCGGTTGCTGGCATCCGGCGCGGAGGCCGAGTCGGCGTTGCGGCAGGCGCTGCGCGCAGGCGCCGGGTTGCTGGCGTCGGAACAGGTCGGGCTGGCTCAGCGGTGCCTGGACGAGACGGTGGCGTACCTGAAGCAGCGTTACCAGTTCGGCCGTCCGGTGGGTTCGTTCCAGGCGCTCAAGCACCGCTTGGCGGACCTGTACCTGGAGCTCGTGTCGGCCCGCGCCACGGCCCGGCACGCCGCGGACGCCCTGGCCACCGGCGACGACGAGGTGCCGGTCGCGGTCGCCGTGGCGGCCGCGACGTGCTCCGCGGTGGCCCTGCACGCGGCGGAGGAGTCGGTGCAGCTGCACGGCGGCATCGGGATGACCTGGGAGCACTCCGCGCACCTGTACCTCAAACGCGCCAAGAGCGACGAGCTCGCACTCGGCACGCCGGGACGGCATCGCGCCGCCCTGGCCGGACTGGTGGACCTGCCGCCCGCCTGAGTGCTCGCCCGGAGGCGGCCGGCGCACCGGAAACCGCCCGGCGCCGGCCGCCCCCGGCGGTGCGCGGTCAGGGCCGCAGCGAGTCGATCAGCAGGTCGGCGTAGTGCTCGCCGACCTCACGGGCGCTCAACCGGCCGTCGCTGCGGTACCAGAACGCCAGGTGGTGCACCGAACCGAAGAAGAAGTCCACGACGATGTCCGCCGGCTTGTCGGTGCGGAACACGCCGTCGCGCTGGCCCTCCTCGACCAGGGACCGGAACAGCACGTGGAAGTGGCGCCGATCGGCCCGCACGGCCTTGCGCTTGTCGGCGCCGAGCTGGTGCATGGACTGGAAGAAGATCGTGGTGTCGTCGAGGTTCTCGATGCTGCTCACCACGACGTCCACGGCGGCGGACCGCAGCCGGGCGCGCACCGGCTCACCATTGTGGACGACCTTCTCCAGCTGCTCGGTCTGCAGGCGCAGCACCCGGCCGTAGATCTCGTGCAGCAGATCGTCCTTGGAGCCGAAGTAGTGGTACATCGCGCCCTTGGTGACCCCGGCCGCGGTGACGATCTCCTGGACCGACGTGCGGTCGAACCCCCGCTCGGCGAACAACCGCGTCGCCACCGACAGCAGTCTCGCCGGCACCGGCTCCTCGGTCATCCGCACGTCCCTCCTCGACCGGCACAGGATACCCGCGCCGCGGCATCAACCCTGGTCACGCGCGGTCCAGGTGCGCCACCCGCGCCCGCCGGCCGGCCGAGGTGGCCGCGCACCTGGAAGCCACGCCGGCCCGCCCACCTGACTCACCGCTCCTGCGCGGCCTCGACCTTGCGCTGCAACTTGTTCATCCCGCCGAGCCACCGGTCCGTCTCGGTCGCGCGGGTGGCGTAGTACGCGGCCACCTCGGGGTGCGGCAGGATCAGGAACCGGTCGTCGGCGAAGGCTGCCATCACCGAATCGGCCACCTGGGACGGTTCGATCGCCGACGCACCCATGATCAGCTGACCGCCGGTGCCGGTCGCGGCGAGCATGTTCGTCTTCACGCCCTGCGGGCAGATCGCCTGGACCGTGATGCCGCGGTGGCGGTAGGTCGCGCTCAGCCACTCGGCGAACGCGAGCGCGCCGTGCTTGGTCACCGAGTACGGCGCCGAACCGAGGCTGGTCAGCAACCCGGCCGCGGACACGGTGGCGAGGAACCTGCCGCGGCCGCGCGCCAGCCAGCCCGGCAGCAGCTCGTGCGCGGCCCGCACGTGGGCCATCACGTTCACGTCCCACGCCCGCGCCCACACCTCCTCGGGCGCTTCCGGGCCGCCGTGCGGGGCGACGCCGGCGTTGGCGCAGTACAGGTCGATTTCACCCAGCTCGTCGTTCGCCCGCGCGACCAGCGAGGCGACGCCGTCCACGCTCGCCGCGTCACCGGCCACCGCGACCGCGCCGACCTCGGCGGCGACGGCCTGCACCGCCGCCGCGTCGAGATCGGCGAGCACGATCCGGGCTCCCTCGGCGGCGAACCGCCGGGCCAGCGCCGCACCGATGCCGCCACCACCACCGGTGATCACGACACCGGCCCCGCGCAACGGGAAGCTCACAGGCCGCCCCCCAGCGTCAGGCCGCCGTCCAGGACCACCGTCTGCCCGGTGATCCACCCGGCCTCGTCGGAGAGCAGGAACGCGACCGCACCGGCGATGTCCTCGGGCACGCCCAGCCGCTTCAGCGGGTACGCCGCGGAGACCTCCTCCTCGCGGCCCTCGTAGAGCGCGGTGGCGAACTGCGTCTTCACCACGGCCGGGGCGACGGCGTTGACCCGGATCTTCGGGCCGAGCTCGACCGCGAGTTCCTGGGTCATCCGGACCACGGCCGCCTTGCTCACGCCGTACATGCCGATGCCCGGCGAGGCCCGCAGCCCGGCGACGGAGGCGACGTTGACGACGGCACCGCCGTGTTCACCCAGCCACGCGTCGCGGGCCTTGCGCAGCCAGGCCAGCGGCGCGAGGACGTTGACGCTGAAGATCTTGGCCGCGACCTCGGGGTCGATGTCGAGCAACGGGCCGTAGACCGGGTTGATCCCGGTGTTGTTGACCAGGATGTCCAGCCGCCCGAAGGCGTCCAGCGTCTTCGCGATCGCCTCGTCCTGGTGGGCCGGGTCGTCGGCCTTGCCGGCCACCGCCATGGCGACGCCGGGGCCGCCCAGTTCGTTCACGGCGTCGGCCAGCGGCTCGGGCTTGCGGGCGGTGATGCACACCCGGGCGCCGCGCTGCACCAGCTCGCGGGCGATGCCGAAGCCGATACCCCGGCTCGCGCCGGTGACGATCGCGACGCGGTCCTTGAACGAGTTCACCATGACGGCTCCTGTCTCCTGTCCATGTGACTAAGCGCTCGCTTACAATGGTGACACCCGGACCGCCGTGTCAAGTCTCCCGCCAAGCGGTTCTCGACTGGGAGGATGCCGCCATGACGATCTCGCTGTCCGCCGAACTGTGGCCGGACGTGCAGCCGGACGCGGCGCGACGGTTGATGCAGGCCGCGGTCGAATCGTTCGCGCGCCGCGGCTACCACGCCACGACGACGCGTGACATCGCGAGCGCGGCGGGCATGAGCCCCGCCGCGCTGTACGTGCACTTCCCGTCGAAGGCGGCCCTGCTGTTCGCCATCAGCAAGAGCGGCCACCAGCAGACGCTCGACCTGGTCGAGGACGTCGCCCGGCGCGCCGACGAGCCGGCCGAGCGGATGCGCCGGATCGTCGTGGACTTCGTCGCCTGGCACGCCCGCCGGCACACGATCGCCCGGGTGGTGCAGTACGAGCTGCAGGCGCTGCCGGAGCAGGAGTACCAGGTGGTGGCCGACCTGCGGCGGCGCATCGAGCACCTCGTGCGCGAGGTCATCGTCGAGGGCGTGGCGCGCGGGCAGTTCGAGGTGGCCGACGTCAAGACGGCCGCGCGGGCGGTGCTGTCGCTGGGCGTCGACGTGGCGCGCTGGTACACCGAACGCGCCGGCAAGACGCCGAAGGCACTCGGCCGCGAGTACGGGGACCTCGCCCTGCGCATGCTCGGCGCGCAGCCCTGACCGGGGACGTCCGGGGCGTTCCCGGCTCCCTCTACAGTGGGCGCATGCTGAAACCGGATCCCGGCGAGCTGCTCGCCGTCGCCCGCGATGAGGCCCTGCTCGGCCGGTCCGAGGGCGGGGTACCGATCGGGGCGGCGCTGTTCACCGTGGACGGCGAGCTGCTCGGCCGGGGCCACAACCGGCGGGTCCAGGACGACGATCCGGCGATGCACGCCGAGACCGCGGCCTTCCGCGACGCGGGCCGGCGGCCGCACTACCGCGACACGGTCATGGTGACGACGCTGTCACCGTGCTGGTATTGCAGTGGCTTGGTGCGGCAGTTCGGCATCTCGCACGTGGTGATCGGCGAGACCCGCACGTTCTCCGGCGCCCACTGCTGGCTCGCCGGGCTGGGCGTGGGCATCACGATCGTGGACGACCCGGAGTGCGTGGCGCTGATGACCGGGTTCATCGAGCAGCACCCGGAGCTGTGGTTCGAAGACATCGGCGCCGGGACGTCCTGACCCTCACCACCGGTCCCAGTGCAGGACCTCGCGCCGGTCGATGCGCGGCGCGGGCCGGAAGTCGGTGCCGAGCGTGAAGGCGAGCGGCACGAGCGCGGCCAGCATGATCTCGTCGTGCGGCACGCCGAGGGCGGCCGCGAGCTCCCGCTCCCGCGGCGCGTGCGCGGTGGTCCAGACGGTGCCGAGGCCGCGGTTGCGCGCGGCCAGCATGAAGCTCCACACGGCGGGCAGGATCGAGCCCCAGGTCATGGCCTGGTCCAGCACGGGCGCGTGGTCGGTGCGGCCCTCGACGGCGGGGATGACGAACGCCGGCACCCGGTGGATGTTGTCGTAGAGGTACTGGGCGCCTTCGCCGATGCGCCGCATCGACTCCGGGTGGGCCGCCATCCGCCGCAGGTCGTTGTCGGTCACCGGACGTCCGCTCGCGGCGAGGACCGCGCGCCGGAAGATGCCGGCGACCGCGGCGCGCTGGGCCTTGCCGGTGACGACGAGGAAGTGCCAGCGCTGGCGGTTGCGGCCGGTGGGCGCCTGGGTGGCGAGGTCGATGCACTCCTCGATGAGGTGCCGCGGCACGGGCCGGGTGAAGTCGAGGCGTTTGCGCACGGCACGCGTGGTGGACAGGACCTCGTCGGCGGTCAGTTCGAGCGTCATGCGGGATCTCCCGAGCAATCGTTTGTAAGCAGATCATTTGCGACCATACGATCTGAATGATCTGCCGTCAAACGATCTGCTTCCAGACGATTGTGGTAGGGTGCGGGCATGGCGGCGAGATCACCGGAGACCCCGTCCTACTTCCCGCGCCTTGCGGCCGAACGGCTCGACATCGCGCTGTGCCGGGCGTCCGCCTCGGTCGCCCGGGCAGCGGACAAGGCCGCGGGCGAGCAGGGGCTGAGCGTGGGCCAGCACCTGGTGCTGAAGATGCTGGCAGCCGTGGGGCCGTGCTCGCAGCAGGTGCTGAGCGAGGAACTGCGGATCGACCGCAGCGTGATGGTCGGCGTCGCCGACGACCTGGAGAAGGCCGGGCACGTCCGGCGGGAACGGGACCCGCGGGACCGCCGGGCCTACGCGGTCCGGATCACCGACGCGGGGCGCCGGGCGCTGGCAGCGGCCGAGCGGAACGTGCCGGGTTTCCTGGACCGCACGTTCGAGGCGTTGTCGGCGGCCGAGCGCGCGCAGCTGGCGGCCCTGCTCGGGAAGCTGCTGGCCGCCGGCTGAGCCGCGCGCGGCGGGATCCGGGTCAGGCCACGTGGCCCACGGCCGGCGTGAGCACGGCGCGGCCGGCGTCGGTCAGGACGGCGGGCACCAGGCGCTCACCGTCCTCGGACGCCGGGCGGATGTAGCCGCCGTGGGCGAGGGCGTGCGCCGTCATCTGGTCACAGCAGGCGACCCCGTCGATGAAGAGGTCCGGCTCGCAGCTCGACGACATCACGGCGCGGCCCTGGGCCACCGCCCGCAACATCGCCCTCGCGCGATGGGACAGCTCGTCACCTGTACCGGACACCGGGATCAACCCCCTTGCGTCGTCACCTGCTGTTGTCCCAGTTATCGCACATTGGTCCATTAGTGTTAACGACCGAGGCGGCGACACGCCGTCAGCCACCCACCGAGGTGATTTCCGGGGTGACTTCGGGATCGGGGACGGCGGGTCCGAGAACCCGGACCCAGTGGCGGATGATGCGCCGGCGACGGGCGGTGTCGTCGGCGAGGAGGTTCGCCAGGCCGAGCCCCCGGGCGAGGTCGAGGGTCGTCTGGACGAGCTCGCGCACGCCCGGCCGGCTCTCGTCCACCCCCAGCAGCTCCACCGCGAGCCGGTGCGCCTCGCGCCCGACCTTGGCCTGCAGCGGGACCAGCACGCTGCGCAGCGATTCGTCACTGGACGCGGCCACCCACAGGTGCAGCGCGGCGCGGAACATCGGCCCGGTGTAGAGGTTGAGCAGCATGTCGACCACCGGCTCGATGCGGGACCGCCCGGCAGGCAGCCCGTGGGCGTCCCGCCGCATCTCGTCGATCTGCACCTCGCCGACGTACTCGACGGCCGCGGTGACCAGGTCCTCCCGGGTTGGGAAGTGGTGCTGGGCGGCCCCGCGCGAAACGCCGGCGCGCTGCGCGATCAGCGCGACCGTGGTGCCGGCCCACCCGACCTCGCCGATGCAGTCCACGGCTGCCTCGATGAGTTTGCGCCGGGTGGTCCGGCTGCGCTCCTGGCGGGGCTCCGGCACGGGTCTTCCCTTCTAGTACGACTTCGGCAGGCCGAGTGAGTGCTGGGCGACGAAGTTGAGCACCATCTCGCGGCTGACCGGGGCGATCCGGCCCACCCGGACGGCACCGAGCAGGGTGCCGAGCCCGTACTCCGACGCCATGCCGTTGCCGCCGTGGGTCTGGATGGCCTGGTCGACCGCCTTGATGGCGACCTCCGCGGCAGCGTACTTGGCCATGTTCGCGGCCTCGCCGGCACCGAAGTCGTCGCCCGAGTCGTACCGGGCGGCGGCCTTCTGGGTCATCAGCCCGGCCAGCTCCAGTTCGATCTTGATCTGCGCCAGCGGATGCGCCAGCCCCTGGTGGGAACCGATCGGCGCGCCCCACACGCTGCGCTGCTTCGCGTACGCCACGCCCTTGTCCAGCGCGTAGCGGGCGATGCCGAGGGAGAACGAGGCGCCCATGATCCGCTCCGGGTTCAGGCCCGCGAACAGCTGTGCCAGCGCGGCGTCCGCACTGCCGACGAGCGCCTCGGCAGGCAGCCGGACGTCGTCGAAGAACAGGCCGAACTGCTTGTCCGCCGAGACGAGATCCATCTCGATCTGCCGGTACTCGAACCCGGGCGTGTTCGTGGGCACGATGAACAGCGCGGGTTTGAGTTTGCCGGTCCTGGCGTCCGCGGTGCGGCCGACGACGAGCACCGCGTCGGCCTCGTCCACACCGGAGATGAACACCTTGCGCCCGTTGAGGATCCAGTCGCCGCCGTCGCGCCGGGCCGTCGTCGTCAGCCGGTGGGCGTTGGACCCGGCGTCGGGCTCGGTGATGGCGAACGACATCCGCACCTCGCCGGTGGCGAACCGGGGCAGCCACGAGCGCCGCTGCTCGTCGGTGCCGTAGCGGGCGATCACGGTGGCGCAGATCGCCGGGGACACCACCATCAGCAGCATCGGCGTGCCCGCCGCGCAGAACTCCTCGCACACCGCGGCCAGGTCACCGATGCCGCCTCCGCCGCCGCCGTACTCGGCCGGCACGGCGACTCCCAGGTAACCCAGGCGCCCGGCCTCGTTCCACAGGTCGCTGGTGTGGCCGCCGCTGCGGGCGACCTTGGTGTAGTACTCGTGACCGTAGCCGCGGGCCAGGTCGCCCACTGCCTGGCGCAGCGCGATCCGCTCGGGCGACTCGACGAAGTTCATGCTCGCTCCTTGGGGGTGACGACGGCGAGGACGGTGCCGGGTTCGACCTGACGGCCCACGGACACGGGGAGTTCGGTGACCTCGCCGTCGGCGGGCGCGGTGATCCGGTGCTCCATCTTCATGGCTTCCAGCCACAGCAACGGGTCGCCGGCGGCGACGGTGTCCCCGACCGCGACGGCGATCCGCAGCACGGTGCCGGGCATCGGCGCGACCAGCGAGCCGGCGGCGAGCGCGGCGTCCGGGTCGGTGAACCGCGGCACCGGGACCAGGTCGACGGCACCGAGCGCGGAGTCGACGCAGACCAGCCCGGGGTACCGCCCGACGCTGAACACGCGCCGGACCCCGCCGGCGTCGAGCACCACGCGCCCCGGGCTCACCTCGACGACGTCGGCGTCGTCCACGCGCAGCCCGGCGTGGTAGGCCACTTCGACCTCGGTGTCCCCGGCGAGGTAGCGCTTGCGCGACGGCGCGGACGGCACGTTGCGCCACCCGGCAGGCAGCCGCGGCAGCGTGGTCGCCGCGGCGCGGTTCGCCGCCGCCTCGGCCAGGGCCGCCGCGGTCGCCGACAGCCGCACCGCGGTGGCGTCCGCCGCCGGCCGGGACAGCACGTCCAGCCCGTGCCGGCCGAGGAACGCGGTGTCCGTGTGCCCGGCCAGGAACTCCGGGTGCCGCAGCACGTTGACCAGCAGATCGCGGTTGGTGCGCAGCCCGTGGATCCGCGCGCCGGACAGGGCCCGGGCCAGCCGCCGGGCTGCCTCGGCCCGGGTGGGCGCCCACGCGATCACCTTGGCGAGCATCGGGTCGTAGTGCACCCCGACCACGGAGCCGTCCGCCACGCCCGCGTCCAGCCGCAGCCCGGCCGCGCCGCCGAGGGCGAACTCGGTGTCCACGCCCGGGATGTGGAACCGGTGCAGCGTGCCGCTCTGCGGCTGCCACCCGGCGGCGGGGTCTTCGGCGTACAGCCGCACCTCGATCGCGTGCCCGCGGGCGGCCGGTGGCTCGGCGGGCAGCCGCTCCCCTTCGGCGATGCGGATCTGGAGCGCGACCAGGTCCAAGCCGGTGACGCACTCGGTGACCGGGTGCTCGACCTGCAGCCGGGTGTTCATCTCCAGGAAGTAGAACCGTCCGTCGTCCGTCGCCAGGAACTCCACGGTGCCCGCGCCGACGTAGTCGATCGCCTTCGCCGCCTTGCGCGCGGCGTCGAACAGCTCGGCGCGCATCGCGTCGCCGACCAGCGGGGAGGGTGCCTCCTCGACGACCTTCTGGTGCCGGCGCTGGATCGAGCACTCCCGCTCCCCCAGCGCCCAGACCGTGCCGTGGGTGTCGGCGAGCACCTGGACCTCGATGTGCCGCCCGGTCTCCAGGTACCGCTCGCAGAACACCGTCGGGTCGCCGAACGCCGACGCCGCTTCCGCGCGGGCGCTGTCCACGGCCCCGGCCAGCTCGGCCAGCGACCGCACGACCCGCATCCCCCGGCCACCACCGCCGGCGGATGCCTTGACCAGCACCGGCAGGTCGGCCTCGGTGACCGCTGCGGGGTCCAGTTCGGACAGTACCGGCACCCCGGCGGCCGCCATCAGCCGTTTGGACTCCACCTTGGAGCCCATGGTCGCGATCGCGGACGGCGGCGGGCCGATCCAGGTGAGCCCGGCGTCGAGCACCGCCTGCGCGAACGCGGCGTTCTCCGACAGGAACCCGTAACCGGGGTGCACGGCGTCCGCGCCGGCCGCGCGCGCGGCCTCGACCAGCAGGTCCGCGCGCAGGTAGGTCTCGGACGGGGTGTTACCGGGCAGCCGGACCGCCGCGTCGGCGTCGGCCACGTGCGGCGAGCCCGCGTCGGCGTCGGAGAACACGGCCGTGCGGGCGATGCCGAGCGCGGTGCAGGTGCGGAACACGCGGCGGGCGATCTCGCCGCGGTTGGCGACCAAGATGTTGTCGATCACGTCACTCACATCCGGAAGACGCCGAAGCCCTCGGCGCCCCTGATCGGTCCATTGTGGATGGCGGACAGGCACAGCCCGAGCACGGTGCGGGTGTCGCGCGGGTCGATGATGCCGTCGTCGTAGAGCATGCCGGACAGGAACATCGGCATCGACTCGGCCTCGATCCGCTGCTCGACCATGGCGCGCATCGCGGCGTCGGCGTCCTCGTCGTAGGGCTGGCCACGCCCGGCGGCCGACTGCCGGGCGACGATCGAGAGCACGCCGGCCAGCTGCGCCGGGCCCATCACGGCGGACTTGGCGCTGGGCCACGCGAACAGGAACCTCGGCCCGTAGGCGCGGCCGCACATGCCGTAGTGCCCGGCCCCGTAGGAGGCGCCCATCAGCACGGACAGGTGCGGCACCGTCGAGTTGGACACCGCGTTGATCATCATGGCGCCGTGCTTGATGATGCCGCCCTGCTCGTACTCCTTGCCGACCATGTACCCGGTGGTGTTGTGCAGGAACAGCAGCGGCGTGTCGGTCTGGTTGGCGAGCTGGATGAACTGGGTGGCCTTCTGCGACTCCTCGCTGAACAGCACCCCGCGGGCGTTGGCGAGGATGCCAACCGGGTAGCCGTGCAGGTTCGCCCAGCCGGTGACCAGGCTGGTGCCGTAGAGCGGTTTGAACTCGTCGAAGTCGGAGCCGTCGACGATCCGGCCGATCACCTCACGCGGGTCGAACGGGATCTTCAGGTCGGCCGGCACGATCCCGAGCAGGTCCTGCGGGTCCAGCAGCGGCTCGGGGTGGTCCGGTTTCGGCGCCGGCCCCTGCTTGCGCCAGTTGAGCCGCTTGACGATGCTGCGGCCGATGCGGATCGCGTCCTGCTCGTCGTGGGCGAGGTAGTCGGCCAGCCCCGAGGTGCGGGCGTGCATTTCCGCACCGCCCAGCGATTCGTCGTCGGACTCCTCCCCGGTGGCCATCTTGACCAGTGGCGGGCCGCCGAGGAACACCTTGGCGCGTTCTTTGACCATCACCACGTAGTCGGACATGCCGGGCAGGTAGGCGCCGCCGGCCGTGGAGTTGCCGAACACGAGCGCGATGGTCGGGATCCGGGTCGCCGAGGAGGTGGTCAGGTTGCGGAACGTGCGCCCGCCTGGGATGAAGATCTCCTTCTGGGTGGGCAGATCCGCGCCACCGGACTCGACCAGGTTGATCGTCGGCAGCCGGTTCTCCGCCGCGATCTCGGCGGCCCGCAGGCCCTTCTTCAGGCTGGACGGGTTGCTCGCGCCGCCCTTCACGGTCGGGTCGTTGGCGATGATCATGCACTCGACGCCTTCCACGACCCCGATGCCGGTGACCAGGCTGCCACCGACGTGGTAGTCGGTGCCCCACGCGGCCAGCGGCGAGAGCTCCAGGAACGGCGAGTCCTCGTCGACGAGCAGCTCGATCCGCTCGCGGGCGAGGAGCTTCCCGCGTGTGCGGTGCCGCTCGACGTACTTCTCGCCGCCGCCCGCGATCGCCTTGGCGTGCTCGCCTGCCAGTTCGGCGAGCTTGGCCTCCATCGCCTCCCGGTTGGCCGCGAACTCCGGGCTGTCGGTGTCCACTCCGGACCGGATCACGCTCAAGCCGTGTACCCCAATCTCTTCGCCGCGAGACCCGCCAGGATCTCGTTGGTGCCGCCGCCGATGCCGAGGATGCGGACATCGCGGTAGTGCCGCTCCACTTCGGACTCCCGCAGGTACCCGAGGCCGCCGTGCAGCTGGACCGCCTCGCTCACGACCCACTCGGCCGTCTCGACCGCGGTGTTCTTCGCGAAGCACGCCTCCGCGATGACCTCCTCGCCCGCCACGAACCGCTGCGCGACGTGCCGCGTGTAGACGCGCGCCAGCTCAGTCCGCCGGGCCATCTCCACCAGCTTGTGCTGCACGAGTTGCCGTGAGATCAGCGGCCGGCCGAACGTCTCCCGCAGCCGGCACCACTGCACGGTCAGATCGAGCGCGCGCTGCGCCGTCGCGTAGCCCTGCACCGCGAGCGAGAGCCGTTCGGTGACGAAGTGGGTGGCGATCTGGAGGAAGCCGGTGTTCTCCTCGCCGACCAGGTTCGCCGCGGGCACCCGGGCGTCGGCGAAGGACAGTTCCGCGGTGTCCGAGCAGTGCCAGCCCATCTTCTCCAGCTTGCGGCTCACGGTGAACCCGGGCGTGCCGCGCTCGACGACCAGCAGCGACACCCCGTGCGCTCCCGGGCCGCCGGTGCGTACCGCGGTGGTCACGAAGTCGGCGCGGGTGCCGGAGGTGATGTAGGTCTTGGCGCCGTTGACGACGTAGTGGTCGCCCTCGCGGCGGGCGGTGGTGCGGATACCGGCCACGTCCGAGCCGCCGTCGGGCTCGGTGATCGCCAGCGACCCGATGAGCCTGCCCTCGATCGTCGGCCGCACCCAGCGGTCGATCTGCGCCGGGTCACCGGCCGTGACCAGGTGCGGCAGCGCGATCCCGTTGGTGAACAGCGAGGCGATCAGGCCGCCGGAGCCACCCGCGGACAGGATTTCCTCGGTCACGGTCATCGCGTCGAGGAAGTTCCCGCCACCACCGCCCACGGCCTCCGGGAAGGACACGCCGAGCAGGCCGATCTCCCCGGCCTTGCGGTGCAGGTCCCGCGGCAGTTCCCCGGCGCGTTCCCACGCGTCCAGGTGCGGCAGCACCTCGGCCTCGACGAACCGGCGCACGGTCTCGCGCAGCGCGGTCCGCTCCGGTGTGGCGAACGGGCCGTTCACAGCAGTACCTCCGGGATGTCGGCGTGCCGGGAGCGCAGCCACTCGCCCAGCGCCTTGGCCTGCGGGTCGAACCGGGCCTGCGACGCCACGCCCTGCCCGAGCAGCCCTTCGACGACGAAGTTGAGCGCACGCAGGTTCGGCAGGACGTACCGGCGGACGGGGAGGTTCGCGGTCTCCGGCAGCAACCGGCGGAACTCCGCGACGGTGAGGAAGTGCGCGAGCCATCGCCACGCCTCGTCCGACCGGACCCACACGCCGAGGTTCGCGTCGCCGCCCTTGTCACCGCTGCGGGCGCCGGCGATCGTGCCGAGCGGCACCCGGCGGGTCGCCCCGGCCGGCAACACCTCCGGCAGCCGGGGCTCGTCCACTTCGGACAACTCCAGGGTCCTGGCCGGGGCCGCGATGTCCACCCGGGACCCGTCGGGCAGGACGGCCACGTGCGGCACCTCGGCGGCGTCCACGTAGGCCGCCGTGTACACGCCGTAGGGTGAGGCGTCCGAGGGCGGCGCGGTGACGTGGAAGCCGGGGTAGCTCGCCAGCGCCAGTTCGATGGCTGCGCCGCTGAACGCCCGCCCGGCCACCTTCGGGTCGGCGTCCTTGACCGCGCAGTGCAGCAGGGCGCTCGCCCGCTGCTCGGTGTCGGCGTCCGCGTGATCGGTGCGGGCCAGGGTCCACCGGATCTCCGCCGGCGGCCGGTCTGCGAGCGCGCCTTCGAGCTGGGCGCGCACCAGGGCCGCCTTGGCGTCGATGTCCAGCCCGGTCAGCACGAACGTGGTCTCGTTGCGGAACCCGCCGAGGGTGTTCAGGCACACCTTGAGCGTGGGTGGTGGCGGCTCCCCGCGGGTGCCGGAGATCCGCACGCGGTCCGGGCCGTCCCCGGTGAGCGTCACCGTGTCGAACCGGGCGGTGACATCCGGTCCGGCGTAGCGCGGGCCGGTGATCTCGTACAGCAGCTGCGCGGTGACGGTGCCGACGGTCACCGCTCCCCCGGTACCCGGGTGTTTGGTGATCACGCTGGAGCCGTCGGCGGCGATCTCCGCAATCGGGAACCCGGGCGTGCCGAGGTCGTGCTCGGTGAAGAACGCGTAGTTGCCGCCGGTCGCCTGGGCGCCGCACTCGATGACGTGCCCGGCGGCGACCGCGCCGGCGAGCGCGTCGTAGTCGTCGCGGGCCCAGCCGAAGTGCGCCGCCGCCGGGCCGGCCACCAGCGACGCGTCGGTGACCCGGCCGGTGACCACCACGTCCGCGCCGCGCTCCAGGCACGCGGCGATGCCCCAGGCACCGAGGTAGGCGTTGGCGGTCAACGGTTTTCCCAGCCCCAGTTCGTCCGCCCGGGACAGCAGGTCGTCGCCCGCCACGTGCGCCACGGCGACGTGCAGCCCCAGCTCGTCCGCCAGCTGGCGGATCGCCTCCGCCAGCCCGGCCGGGTTCAGCCCGCCCGCGTTGGTGACGATCTTGACGTCGTTCTCCTTGGCCAGGGCCAGGTTCTCGGCCATCTGACGCAGGAAGGTCCGGGCGTAGCCGCGGGAGGCGTCCTTGAGCCGGTCGCGGCCGAGGATCAACATGGTCAGCTCGGCGAGGTAGTCGCCGGTCAGCACGTCCAGCGGACCGCCGGTGAGCATCTCCCGCACCGCGGAGAACCGGTCGCCGTAGAAGCCGGAGGCGTTGCCGATGCGCAGGACGCCGCTCATGCGAACTGTCCCGCCTTGCGCCCGGAACCGGGCGGGCCGGCGAAGGCCTGCGCGATCTCCAGCCACTTCCCGGCGTCCGCGCCGACGGCCACCACGTCGGTGTCGGCCGGGTGCCGCCGCTGGGTGACGATCAGGCAGAAGCCGAGTGCGGACCCGGTGACGCGCTGGGCGGCGTCCGATGGCCCGAACGTCCACTGTTCACCGTCCGTTCCGGACAGTTCGACGCGGAACTCCCCGGCCGGCGCGGCCAGTCCGTGCACCGAGAACGCGAAGTCGCGGGTGCGGACGCCGAACCGCGCGATGTGCCACAGGCGGCGGGTCGGCTCGTGCCGCAGCCCGAGCGCGTCGTGGACGTCCTGCGCGTGGGCCCAGGTCTCCATCAGGCGCGCGGTCGCCATCGACGCCGCGCTCATCGGCGGCCCGTACCACGGAAGCTTCCGCCCCTCCGGTACCTGCGCCAGCTCCTCGGCCAGCTGCGCACGCCCTGCCCGCCACAGTGCCAGCAGCTCCTCGCGCGGCTTTTCGGCCAGGTCCCGCGCGCCCTGGTCGACGAAGTCCGCACCCACCGTCAGCGCCCGCTGCACCTCCGCCGGGAAGTCCTCGGGAGTGCGCACCGCGATCAGCGCCTTGGCGTCGGTCCACGCCAGGTGCGCGATCTGGTGCGCGATCGTCCAGCCCTCCGCCGGGGTGGGGGTCGACCACTCGGCCCCGGCCACCAGCTCGTCCAGCTCCCGGCTCTCGCCGGCCAGGTCCTCCAGGATCGGTCCGGGGTCCGCCACGCCATCCGCCTCCTTGCGCACGCTTCGCAGCGAAGCGTGGCACCCCGGTGCGGAAAAATCAAGCACGCTTGATTGTTTTTCCTAGCACGGTCTGCCGACACGCCCGCATCTTGGGGTACCAGGACGGCGACACCCCAAGATGTAGTCTTCGATCACCGGCGGGGCCGCACGCCTGAAGAGGCGCAGGCGGGCCCTCCGGGACGAGTCGTGCCCACCCCCAGCACGCCGGCACCCAGGCCGGTGTGCCGATGAAACGCGCCCGAAAACGGAGTGATGCATGTCTGTGGAAACCTCCCCGGCGCCGGCAGCCACGCTGCGGGTCATCCGCCGGGACGGTGCCGCGTCGCCCTTCGACGCGAACCGGATCTCCGTCGCGCTGACCAAGGCGTTCCTCGCCGCCGAAGGTGACGAGGCCGCCGGGTCGTCGCGGCTGCACCACGTGGTCGCCGAGCTGACCGAGCAGGTCGAGGCCGCGCTGCGACGGCACGCCACCGGTGACGCCGTGCACCTCGAGCAGATCCAGGACCTGGTGGAACTGGCCCTGATGCGGGGCGGCCACCACAAGGTCGCCCGCGCCTACGTGCTCTACCGCGAGGAACACGCCCGCGCCCGCGAGACCGCGCCGCCGCCCGCGGCGATCCGCGTCCAGCACACCGACGGTGAGCTGCGCCCGCTGGACCGCGATCGCCTCGCCCGCGTCGTCGGCGAGGCCGTCGCCGGGATCGCCGACGTCGCCGTCGAGCCGGTCCTGGCCGAGGCCGAACGCACCCTCTACGACGGCATCAGCACCGACGAGCTGGCGCTGGCCCTGATCATGGCCGCCCGCACGCTGGTGGAGCGCGAGCCCAGCTATTCGGCCGTCACCGCCCGCCTGCTGCTCGACAAACTGCGCGGCGAGGCGCTGAGCCACCTCGCCGGCGAGCCACGCCAGGCGTCGCACGCCGAGCTGGACTACCCCGGCTACTTCCGCCAGTACCTGCGCCGCGCGATCGAGCTGGAGCTGGTGGACCCCGAGCTGGCGGCCTTCGACCTGGACCGGGTGACCGCCGCGATCCGGCCCGAGCGGGACCTCGACTTCGGCTTCCTCGGCCTGCAAACCCTCTACGACCGGTATTTCCTGCACGAGCGCGGCACCCGCTTCGAGCTGCCGCAGGCGTTCTTCCTGCGGGTCGCGATGGGGCTGGCCCTGCGCGAGGACGACAGGGAATCTCGTGCTGTGGAGTTTTACGACCTGCTGTCGAGCTTCGACTTCATGGCCTCGACGCCGACGCTGTTCAACTCCGGCACCACCCGGGCGCAGCTGTCGTCGTGCTTCCTGACGACGGTCGACGACAGTCTGGACGCGATCTTCCAGTCCTACAAGAACAACGCGCTGCTGGCGAAGTACTCCGGCGGCCTGGGCAACGACTGGACGCCGGTGCGCGGGCTGGGCGCGCACATCAAGGGCACCAACGGCACGTCCCAGGGCGTGGTGCCGTTCCTGAAGATCGCCAACGACACCGCGGTCGCGGTCAACCAGGGCGGCAAGCGCAAGGGTGCGGCCTGCGCCTACCTCGAGACCTGGCACATCGACGTCGAGGAGTTCCTCGACCTGCGCAAGAACACCGGCGACGACCGCCGCCGCACCCACGACATGAACACCGCCAACTGGGTGCCCGACGAGTTCCTCCGCCGCGTCGAAGCCGATGGCCGGTGGACCCTGTTCTCCCCCGACGAGACGCCGGACCTGCACGACCTCTACGGCAACGCCTTCGCGCAGCGCTACCGCGAGTACGAAGCCGCGGCCGACCGCGGCGAGATCCGGGTGTTCCGCCGGGTCCGCGCGGTCGAACTGTGGCGGCGGATGCTGACCATGCTGTTCGAGACCGGCCACCCGTGGATCACCTTCAAGGACCCGTGCAACCTGCGCTCGCCCCAGCAGCACGCGGGCGTGGTGCACTCGTCCAACCTGTGCACCGAGATCACGCTGAACACCAGCGCCGACGAGGTCGCCGTGTGCAACCTCGGGTCGGTCAACCTGGCCCGCCACGTCACGGCCGGGGGCCTGGACACCGCGAAGCTGGAGCGCACCGTGCGCACCGCGGTGCGGATGCTGGACAACGTGGTGGACATCAACTTCTACACGATCCCGGAGGCGCGCCGGTCCAACCTGCGGCACCGCCCGGTCGGCCTGGGGCTGATGGGCTACCAGGACGCGCTGTTCACGCTCGGCCTGCCGGTGGACAGCCCGGCTGCGGTCGAGTTCGCCGACCGCAGCATGGAACACCTGAGCTACCACGCGATCGCGGCGTCGGCGGAGCTGGCGCGGGAGCGGGGCGCCTACGAGACGTTCGACGGCTCGCTGTGGAGCCAGGGCGTGCTGCCGATCGACTCGCTGCGGCTGCTCGAGCAGGCCCGCGAGGGCGACGCGCTCGACGTCGACCACTCGTCCACGCTGGACTGGGACGCGCTGCGGGACCGGGTGCGCGGCGGGATGCGCAACTCCAACGTCATGGCGATCGCGCCGACCGCGACGATCTCCAACATCTGCGGCGTGGGCCAGTCGATCGAGCCGCTGTTCCAGAACCTCTACGTGAAGTCGAACATGTCCGGTGACTTCACCGTGATCAACCCGCACCTGGTCGCCGCGCTGAAGGAACGCGGGCTGTGGGACGAGGCCATGGTGGCCGACCTGAAGTACTTCGACGGCAGCCTGGCCCACATCGACCGGGTGCCGGCCGACCTCAAGCGGCTGTACGCGACCGCCTTCGAGATCGACAGCCGCTGGCTGGTGGATGCGGCCTCGCGGCGGCAGAAGTGGATCGACCAGGCGCAGTCGCTCAACCTGTACCTGGCCGCGCCCAGCGGCCGCAAGCTCGACGAGCTGTACCGCTACGCCTGGCACAAGGGCCTGAAGACGACCTACTACCTGCGCGCGCAGGCGGCCACGAGCGTGGAGAAGAGCACGCTGCGCGGTACTGACGGCAAGCTCAACGCCGTCCCCGCAGCCGTTCCCGCGGCCGTTCCCGCGGCGGTCCCGGAACCCGGGTTCGCCGCCTGCCGCATCGACGACCCCGACTGCGAGGCCTGCCAGTGAGCACCATCGACACCGACACGACCGGTCTGGGCGCGATCAGCCGCGGCGCCGACCGGGTGAGCGTGGACGACAAGGCGATGATCAACGCCCGCGCCGACGTCAACCAGCTGCTGCCGCTGAAATACCACTGGGCGTGGGAGAAGTACCTGGCCGGCTGCACCAACCACTGGATGCCGACCGAGGTGGCGATGCAGGCCGACATCGCGCTGTGGAAGTCGCCGGACGGGCTGACCGAGGACGAGCGCCGCATGATCAAGCGCAACCTCGGCTTCTTCGCCACCGCGGAGTCGCTGGTGGCGAACAACCTGGTGCTCGCGGTGTACCGGCAGATCACCAACCCGGAGTGCCGCCAGTACCTGCTGCGCCAGGCGTTCGAGGAGGCTGTGCACACCCACACCTTCCAGTACATCTGCGAAAGCCTGGGCCTGGACGAGGGCGAGCTGTTCAACGCCTACCGCGAGGTGCCCGCCATCACCGACAAGGACGCGTGGGCGCTGCGCTACACCCGCAACCTGGAGAACCCGGACTTCGCGACCGGCACCGCCGAGGCCGACCAGGACTTCCTGCGCGACCTGGTGGCGTTCTACGTGGTGTTCGAGGGGATGTGGTTCTACACCGGGTTCGCGCAGATCCTGTCGCTGGGACGGCGGAACAAGATGGTCGGGATCGCCGAGCAGTTCCAGTACATCCTGCGCGACGAGTCGATCCACCTGAACTTCGGCATCGACTGCATCAACCAGATCAAGATCGAGAACCCGCACCTGTGGTCGCCGGAGTTCCAGGCCGAGGTGCGGGAGATGCTCACGCAGGCGTGCGAGCTGGAGGTCGCCTACGCGCGGGACACCATGCCGCGCGGCATGCTCGGGCTCTCGGCGGCGCTGTGCGAGCAGTACCTGCACTTCATCACCGACCGGCGCGCCCAGCAGATCGGGCTGGCCCCGATCTTCGGGGAGAACGAGAACCCGTTCCCGTGGATGTCGGAGGCGATGGACCTGCGCAAGGAGAAGAACTTCTTCGAGACCAGGGTGACCGAGTACCAGACCGGCGGGTCGCTGGCCTGGGACTGACCGCCGGGTGAAGTTGCCCCTTGCCGGGGGCGGGGGTGGTGCGGGACGGTGGTGATCGCAGCTCTGCGCAAGGAGGCGTGATCGTGACTGTCGCCAGGGCAATCCGGGAACGGGTTCCACCCCTGACCGCCATCCCCCTCCCCCGGGCCGTCGACCGGCGTCTGCTGGACCAGCGGTGGCCGGTGCGGGAGCTCGCCGCACCGCCGCCCGGCAGCGGGCTCGCACCGGTCCTCGGTGACGCGGGCGCACCGGTCCTCGGGCACGCGATCGACTCGATGCGGTTCGGGCTGGACTTCGCGCTGCACCGGTACGCCAAGTACGGGCCGGTGTCGTGGATGGGGGCGTTCGGGCAGCGGATCGTGGTGCTGGCCGGCCCGGACGCCACCCAGGCGGTGCTGGTGAACCGGGACAAGGCGTTCTCGCAGGAGGGCTGGCGGGTCTTCATCGAGCGGTTCTTCCACCGCGGGCTCATGCTGCTGGACTTCGAGGAGCACCACCTGCACCGGCGGATCATGCAGGAGGCGTTCACCCGGGACAAGCTCGCCGTCTACCTGCGGCAGGCCGCGCCGGTGCTGCGTGCCGGCGTGTCGGCGTGGGGCGGGGACCGCCGGCTGCGGCTGTACTGGCTGCTCAAGCGGCTCACGCTGGACGTCGCGAGCCGGGTGTTCATGGACATGCCACCGGGTGCGGACGCCGAGGCGCTCAACCGGGCGTTCGTCGGGACGGTCCGGGCCGCGACGGCGCTGGTGCGGGTGCCGGTGCCGGGCGGCCGGTGGGCGGCGGGCCTGCACGGGCGGCGGGTGCTGGAACGCTACTTCACCGAGAAGCTGCCGTCGAAGCGGCGCAGTGGGGGCGCCGACCTGTTCTCCGCGCTGTGCCACGCGCGCGGCGACGACGGGGCCGAGTTCACCGACGACGACGTGGTCAACCACATGATCTTCCTGATGATGGCCGCCCACGACACCGCGACGATCACCAGCTCCGCGGTGGCCTACCACCTGGCGAAGCACCCCGAGTGGCAGGAGCGGGCGCGCGCCGAGTCGCTGGCGCTGGGCGGCGATCTGCCGGACCTCGAAGCACTGGAGTCGTTGCGGACCCTGGACCTGGTGATCAAGGAGGCGCTGCGGCTGACCGCGCCGGTGCCGTCGCTGCCGCGCATGACGGTGCGGGACACCGAGGTGCTCGGCCACTACCTGCCGGCCGGCACGTTGTGCAACGTCTCGCCGAACACCAACCACTACTCGCCGGACCACTGGACGAATCCGCACGCGTTCGACCCGGAGCGGTTCGCGGAGGGCCGCCGGGAGGACAAGTCGCACCGGTTCGCGTGGATGCCGTTCGGCGGCGGGGCGCACAAGTGCATCGGCATGCACTTCGGGACGAACGAGGTGAAGCTGCTGATGCACGAGATGCTGCGCACCTACCGCTGGTCGGTGCCCGAGGACTACCGGCTGAAGTGGGACTACGTGTCACTGCCCGTCCCGGTCGACGGGCTGACCGTCCACCTGAAGCGCCTACGGTGACGGTGGACGGCGGTGCGCCCGCAGCGCCGCCAGCGCCCGGTCGGCGTGCACGGCCATCCGCAGTTCGCTCTTGATCACGTCCAGCACTCGGCGCTCGGTGCCGATCACGAAGGTCTGCCGCTTGGTCAGCAGCGGGCCGAACGAGCGGCGCACGCCGAACTGCCGGGCCACCGTCCCGTCGGCATCGGACAGCAACGGGTAGTCGAACCCGTGCCGGGCGGAGAACTCCTGCTGCCGCCCCACCGGATCCGGGCTGATCCCCACCCGCTGGGCGCCGACCTCGGCGAACTCCTGGGCCAGATCCCGGAAGTGGCAGCTCTCCGCCGTGCAACCGGGAGTCAGCGCGGCCGGGTAGAAGAACAGCACGACCGGCCCGGCGGTCAGGAGCCCGGACAGGGTGCGCGGCTGCCCCCGCTCGTCGGGCAGGGTGAAGTCCGGGGCGAGCTCGCCCGGCCTCATCCCGTCACCGTGGCATCGGTGTGCTGCTCGATGAGCTGGTCCACCTCGTCCCCGGTCGCGGTTTCGGCCACGAACGCGCCGCGCGCGGCGATCACGCCGTGCCGCCGCAGCCGGTCGGCCTGCTCACGGCTGCGCACACCCTCCGCGCCGATCCGCAGCTTCAGCTCGCGCGCCCGGACGACCAGCTGGTCCAGGTGCCGGGCCGCGGTCTCCGGCTCACCGTCGGCGAGGGCGTCGACCACCGGCCCGGACAGGATCACGTGCTGCACCGGCAGCTGGTGCTGCGGGATCAGCTCGAGGTCGGCCGATCCCTGCACGGTCAGCACCAGCTTGGCGCCGAGGTCGGCCAGCACGGTGAGCGAGTCGAGCACCTCGCCGCGCGGGTCCAGGATCGCCGCGCTGTCGGTGCACAGCCGCAGTGCCTTCGCCGGCAGCTCGTTGCGGTCGAGCTCGTCCTTGACCATCGCCACCAGGTCGGGTTCGATCGCGAGCCGGTTGGGCAGCCGGATGCACACGTCGGGCGCCGCGTCGCCGTAGCGCGCCCGCCACCGCGCGGTCGCCCGCAGCGACTCGGTCAGCAGCCACTTGCCGAGCGGGATCGTCATGCCGGTGGTGTCGGCCAGCGGGAAGAAGTCCTCCGCGGGCAGCTCGCCCAGCTCCGGGTGGTGCCAGCGCAGGCCCGCGTTGACCGCGGCGATCTCGTCCGGGCTGGCGAGCTTCACCGTCGGCTGGTAGATCAGCTCGAACTGCCCGTTCTCCAGGGCACCGGCGATCTCCGCGCCGAGCCGGTAGCGGGCCCGGTCCCGGGCGTCCAGCTCGGGGTCGAACAGCATCCACTGCGCCTTGCCGGCTTCCTTGGCGCGGTGCAGCGCGATCTCCGCCGCGCGCTGGATGTCCTCGACGCCGCCGTCGCGCACGTCCCGCACCACGATGCCGGCGCTGGCGCTGACCCCCACGCCGTGCTCGCCGATGTAGATCGGCTCGGCCAGGTCCTCCAGCGCGGTCTCGACGAGCGTGATCACCTTCGCCGGGGTGAGCTCGCCGCGCAGCAGGACGGCGAACCCGTCCCCGGACAGCCGGGCCACGAGGGCCTCGTGCTCGGTGAAGGTCTGCTTGAGCTTCTTGGCGGCGCCGCGCAGCACCGCGTCGCCGACGCCCGCGCCGAGCCCGTCGTTGATCACCTTGAACCCGTCGAGGTCCAGGTAGATCAGGGCGACCTGACCGTGTGCGGACGGGCCGAGCGCGCTCTCCAGCATGGTGCGGAAGCGGGAGGCGTTGGACAGGCCGGTGAGCGAGTCGTGGATGAGCTGGTGCCGCAGGGTTTCCTGCAGCTCGTGCACCTCGTTCGCGTCGGCCGCCATCAGCACCGGGAACCGGGTGCCGGGCCGGTCCCCGGGCAGGCGGGTGAGGACGACGTCGGCCCAGATACCGGCGTCGTCGGCGTGGGCGAGCCGGATCCGGTCGGTGATGGCCTCGAGGTCGGTCTCGGCGAGCTCGGACAACCCGGCGGTGACCCGCTCGCGGTCCCGGGCGTCGAAGGCCAGGTCGGTGAGACGGCGGCCGCACAGCCGGTCCGGGCGGTGCCCGAGGAACTTGCCGAGCTCCTTGTTGACCTCGACGATCGTGCCGTCCGGGTCCGCCATCGCGATGCCGACGGGCGCGGTGCGGTAGAGGGTGGTGAACCGGCGGACCGCTGCGTCCCGGGCCGACTCGGCCTCGGCCAGGGCGGTGCGGGTGAAGTCGCGGAGGAGGCGCTCCAACTCGTCCGGGGGAAGCGCTACTCCCTCCGTGTCAGCCAGACGCGCGGCCCACTGCCGGGTCAGCTCCGCCAACCCTGGTGCGGGACCAGGTTCCGACACGCTCCACCTCTTCTGTAGAACGACGATGGGCAGGTCAGGCCCGGGGCGGGCACCGACGAACCCGCTCCGGGCCGGTGCCGACCCGGAGTCATGTCACGCCATCACGCCCGAACAGCCATGTCTACCGGCCGAACGTGTGATGATCAGTGTAGATGCAGTCACCAATGGTGATCATTTCGGCTACCGCGGCGCGCCGCGGTCAACACAACGGTCGTCGCCTCTTCCGGGCGACGGGGCCGGCCCGGCGAGCCCGTCGCACCGCGCTCGCGAGCCGTCTCAGCTCCGCGCGTCGAGCGTGGTGTCGATGAACGCGCGAGTGGCCGCGGTGACCGGACCCTGCCGGTGCACCAGCCACTGCGGCAGCCGCTCGGGCGGGTCGAACCGGTAGACGTCCGCGCCGGCGCGGACGGCGAGGTCCGTCCAGCCGTCCGGCATCAGCCCGGCTCCGATGCCCTTGAGCACCATCGGCAGCACCACGCTCCGGTCCCCAGCCTCGGCCGCGATCGTCAGGTCACCGACGGTCGCGGCCAGCCGGTCGAACAGCGCCCGCACCGCGGTGGCCGGCTTGGTCACGACGAACCGCATGCCACGCAGCACCTCGGGGCTCACCGACGGCCCGGGCACGTCGAGCGTGCCGGGCGGTACGACCAGCAGGAACTCCTCGTCCCGCAGGTGGTGGGTGACCAGCCCGCGGCCGGACGGGCGCTCTGCGCTGCCGCACACCCCGACCTCGCACCGGCCCTGCGCCACCATCGCGATCACCTCCGCGGCGGAGACCGCCGCGGAGGTGCTGACCATCACCCCGGGATGGCGCTCGGCCAGCTCGGCGATGACGTTGGTGACCGGTTCCAGTCCGGACGACGAGGTCGCGGCCACGTCCACCCGGCCCGCGGCGCCGTCACCGATCGCGCCCGCCGCGGCGCGCAGCGCGTCGAGGTCGCGCAGCACCAGCCGCGCCCGTCCGGCCAGCGCCTCGCCCGCGGCGCTCAGCACGGCGTGCCGCCCGACGCGGTGGAAGAGCGTGACGCCCAGTTCGTGCTCGAGCTTGCCGATGGCGCGGGACAGCGAGGGCTGCGCGACGTGCAGCGCCTTCGCCGCCGCGGTGAACCCGCCGTACTCCACGATCGCGACGAAGTACTCCAGCTGGCGGCGTTCCATCCCCTCCCCGTCCATAGCGAAGCGCTATGGGAATGGTGTCACAGATGTCTTGGACGTTCGCCCCGTCGAGGGTGTCTACTCGATCCGTGTTCACCACCCGGCCCACGCTGCAGGGCACCCACGGCATGGTGTCGTCGACGCACTGGCTGGCCTCGGCGACCGCGATGGCCGTCCTGGAGGACGACGGGAACGCGTTCGACGCCGCGGTGGCCGCGGGGTTCGTGCTGCACGTCGTCGAACCGCACCTCAACGGCCCGGCCGGCGAGGTCCCGATCATCCTCGCGCCCGCCGGTCAGCCGCCGCGCGTGCTGTGCGGGCAGGGCCCGGCGCCGGCCGGGGCGACGGTTTCGCACTACACCTCGCTCGGCCTCGACCTGGTGCCCGGCACCGGCCCGCTGGCCGCCGCCGTGCCCGGCGCGTTCGACGCCTGGATGCTCCTGCTGCGCGACCACGGCACGAAGACACTGGCCCAGGTGCTCCGGTACGCGATCGGGTACGCCGAGCACGGGCACCCGGCCGTGGAGCGCATCGGTGCGGCGATCGCGGCCGTCCGGGACCTGTTCGAACGGGAGTGGACGAGCTCGGCCGAGGTCTACCTGCGCGGCGGCCGCCCGCCGCGGCCGGGCGAGCTGCTGCGCAATCCGGCGCTGGCCGCGACCTGGCGCCGGGTGATCGCCGAGGCCGAGGCCGCCGGGCCGGGCCGGGAGACCCAGATCGACGCGGCACGGCGGATCTGGCGCGAGGGTTTCATCGCCGAGGCGATCGCCGCCGCGGCGGCACGCCCCACTATGGACACCTCCGGCGAACGGCACGCGGGCACCCTCACCGCCGGCGACCTCGCCGCCTTCGAGGCGCAGTACGAAGACCCGGTCACCTACGACTGGCGCGGGTGGACGGTCGCCAAGTGCGGCCTGTGGAGCCAGGGCCCGGCGTTCCTGCAGCAGCTCGCCCTGCTGCCCGAGGATCTGGAGTACGGCACACCGGACTACCTGCACACCCTCGTCGAGGGCACCAAGCTGGCGATGGCCGACCGCGAGGCGTGGTACGGCGACAACACCGACATCGCCCCGGAAACCCTGCTCTCCCGTGAGTACAACGACGCCCGCCGCGCCCTGATCGGCGCGGACGCGTCCACCGAGCTGCGGCCCGGTGCACCCGGCGGGCGGCAGCCGCGGCTGAGCAAGCAGGCCGAGCTGTCCATCGGTGGCGCCGTGCCCCCGCCACCCGCCGCCGGGACGGGCGAGCCGACCGTCGCCAAGGACGGCGCGACCCGCGGCGACACCTGCCACCTCGACGTCGCCGACCGCTGGGGCAACCTGGTCGCCGCCACCCCGAGCGGCGGCTGGTTGCAGTCCAACCCGGTCATCCCGGCGCTGGGCTTCCCACTGGGCACCCGGCTGCAGATGGCGTGGCTCGACGAGGGCCTGCCGAACTCGCTGGTGCCGGGCCGCCGGCCGCGCACCACGCTGTCGCCGTCGATGGCGTTGCGCGACGGGGTGCCGGTGATGGCGTTCGGCACCCCCGGCGGTGACCAGCAGGACCAGTGGAGCGTGCAGTTCTTCCTCGCCGTCGCGTTGCGCGAGAACGTGCGCGGCGGCCCCGACCTGCAGGGCGCGATCGACGCCCCGAACTGGCACACCGACAGTTTCCCCAGCTCGTTCTACCCGCGTGCGATGCAACCCGGCAGCGTGACCGTCGAATCCCGCATCGGCGATGCCGCGATCGCCGGGTTGCGCCGCCGCGGACACGACGTCACGGTCGCCGGACCGTGGTCGGAGGGCCGGCTGTGCGCGGTCGCCCGCGACCCGGAAACCGGAGTGCTGTCGGCGGCTGCCAACCCCCGGGGCATGCAGGGCTACGCCGCCGGACGGTGATCCCGGCGGCTACCGGAACGGAACGGTCACCAGTCGGCGAGCACCGTCTCGAACGCGAGTTCCGCGGCACCCAGCAGCTTCGCGTCGGAGCCCAGCGCGGAGGTCGCCACCCGCGTGCCGGCCAGCGCGCGGCTCACCATGCTGCGCTCGCGCACCAGCTCCTCCAGGTGCTCGACCAGCGACGACGGCAGTGCCGTGAACAGGTCACCCAGCACGACCAGCTGCGGGCACAACAGGTTGACCACGTTGCCGAGCCCGAGCGCCAGCCACTCGGTGAACTCGGCGAGCTCCTCCAGCGCGCCGCCGTTCGCCGCCAGCAGCCGCAGCTCGTGCACGATCGCGCCGACCGGGCTGTTCTCGTCCAGCCCCAGCGCGCGCGACAGGGCCCGCTCCCCCACCTCGGTCTCCCAGCAGCCGCGCGATCCGCAGTAGCACTGCCGCCCCTGCGGTCGCACCACCATGTGCCCGACCTCGCCGACGTGGTGCCCGCCCGCGCCGCGCATCGACACGCCGTTGGAGATCACCCCGCCGCCGACACCGACGTCCGCACTGATGTAGACCACGTCGTCGAACCCGCGCGCCACGCCCCGCAGGTGTTCGGCGACCGCGCCCAGCTCGGCGTCGTTGCCCATGCGCACCGGCAGGTGCAGCGCACGCGACAGCCACGCCCCGAGCGGGATGTCGGTCCAGTGCAGGTTCGGCGCCTCGTGCACGAACCCGTCGGCGTGCCGGACCACGCCCGGCACCGACACCCCGGCCGCCACCGGTCGCACACCCAATTCGTCGACCAGCGGTCCCGCGGTGTCCACGATCTTGGTGAACACCTCGCGCGGATCGATCGTGGTGGAGCGCATGTTCCACCCGCCGCGCCCGAGGATCTCGCCACCGATGCCGACCAGCGCCATTCCGGCGCGCTCCACCCGGATGTCGATCGCCAGCACCACCGCCGCCTGCGGCTGCGGCAGCACCAGCAGCGACGGACGGCCGGCCCCGCTGCGCTGGGCCGGCAGCCGCTCCTCCACCAGCCCGTCCTCGGCCAGCCCGTCCACCAGTGCCTTGATCGTGCTGCGGTTCAGCCCGAGGTCGGTGGCGAGACTGGCCCGTGTGGACGGACCATGGACGTGTAGCCGGCGCAACAGGGCGGCCCTGTTGTGCCGGCGCACGTCGTCCGGGCGGGTGCCCGCGGTTGGTGTGGTCGTCACCTGCGCTTCCCTGCTGACCGGTAGTGGGCGTTGTGCACCCGCGCCTCAGCGTGCCACCGCGGCGCGCCTGCGCGAGAGCGCGTCGACGGCAGCGGCCACCAGGAGGACCAGGCAGGTGACGATGTTCACTGTAGCTGCCTGGAATCCGAGCAGTCCGAGGCCGTTCTGGACGGTCGCCAGCACCAGGCCGCCGATCACAGCGTCCCGCAGCCGCCCACGGCCGCCGAACAGCGAAGTGCCACCGATGACCGCCGCGCCGACGGCGAACAGCAGGGTGTTGCCACCACCGGAGTTGCCGTCCACCGCGCCGACCTTGGAGCTGTAGACGATCGCGCCGATCGCCGCCACCGACGAGCAGATCACGAACACGCTCATCCGGATCTTGTCGACCTTGACACCCGCGCGCCGCGCGGCCTCCTTGTTGCCGCCGACCGCGTACACGTGCCGCCCGTAGCGGGTGCGATCCAGCACGAACGTGCCCGCCACCAGCAGCGCCAGCACGATCGGCACCACGTAGGGCACGCCGGTGATCGTGGTCAGATCCGGGTTGGGTGAGCGGTTGACGTTGAACAGGTGGGTGGCGACCGCACCGAGCACCAGCACCGCGGCGGCCTTGGCGAGCACGATCGCCGTGGGCTGCGCGACCAGCCCGCGCCGCAACCGTCCGAAGTGGCGGGACAGCACGACCACCGCGTAACCGCCCGCGGCCAGCACGAACAAGAGCCAGCCGGCCAGCACGGACAGGTTGCCGTTCGCGACTTGGTAGAGCACGTTGCTCTGCCGGATCGAAATCGTGCCGCCCTCGCCGACCAGCTGCAGCACCAGGCCGTACCAGCCGATGAACAACGCCAGCGTCACGACGAACGACGGGATGCCCACCTTGGCGACGATCGTGCCGGTCAGCGAGCCGATCACGGTGCCGGCGCAGACCGCCAGCACGATCTCCACCCACGGGTTCGCGGTGAACCCGGCCAGCATGATCACCGGCACGACCAGCGACAGCACCGCGGCGATCCAGACGCGCATCCACACGGCCAGCGCGACGGCCACGATCGACGCGGCGATGAACCCGTAGAACACCGTGGAGCCGAAGTTGCCGAGCAGGTTGCCGTTCTGGGTGAAGTGCAGCGCCATCACCGACGCCGCGACGCCGGAGGCGGTACCCGCGGACAGGTCGATCTCGCCGAGCAGCAGCACCGGCACGATGCCCATCGCGATGATGGTCTGCCCGGCGCCCTGCGAGAACAGGTTCGCGATGTTGTTGAGGGTGAAGAAGCTGTCGGACAGCCCGGCAAACACCACACCCAGCACCAGCAGGCCGAGCAGCGCGGGCAGGGCGCCGAGCTCGCCGCCGCGCAGGCGCCCGAAGTAGTCGCCGATCGCCTCCCGGGTGGACCGGGAGGTGGTGTCGATGCCGAAGTCCGAGATCGCCGCGGCGGGCTGGCCGGAGCCGGGTTTCGTGGAGGTCTCAGTCATGGTCACTTCTTTCGCTCACACGGCCGCGATCTCGGGGCGGGCCAGGCCCAGGTCCCCGGACCGGCCCGCGGTGATCAGTTCGACGACCTGGCTGTTGGTGACGTCCTTGGTGGCGACGTCGGCGGCGAGCCGGCCGAGGTAGAGGGTGGCGATCCGGTCGGCCACCTCGAACACGTCGTTCATGTTGTGGCTGATCAGGACCACGCCCAGGCCCTGTTCGGCCAGGCGGCGGACCAGGTCGAGCACCTGCCGGGTCTGCGCCACGCCGAGCGCGGCGGTCGGCTCGTCGAGCAGCACGACCTTGCTGTTCCACAGCACCGCCTTGGCGATCGCGACGGTCTGCCGCTGCCCGCCGGACAGCGACGCGACGGGCGTGCGCACGGACTTGACCGTGCGCACCGACAGCGAGGCCAGCGTCTTGCGCGCGGCCAGCTCCATCGACGCCTCGTCGAGCAGGCCTTTCCGGTCGCGTTCGCGGCCGAGGAACATGTTCTGGACGATGTCCAGGTTGTCGCACAGGGCGAGGTCCTGGTAGACGACCTCGATGCCCAGGGCCGCGGCGTCGCGCGGGTTGTGGACGTGCACCGGCCGGCCCTCGAACAGGAGCTCGCCGCTGTCGATCGGGTGGATGCCGGCGATGCACTTGACCAGCGTCGACTTCCCGGCGCCGTTGTCGCCGACGAGCGCGGTCACCTCCCCCGCGCGCACCTGCAGGTCCACGTCGTGCAGGACGTGCACCGGCCCGAAGCTCTTGTTGACGCCTCGCAGCGCGAGGACGGGCTCGTTCATGGCTGAACCTCCGCTCTTGATGGAGTCACGTGCGCCGGGGGACGTGCGGGCGGCGGGACCACCGGCCGGCACGTCCCCGGCGCGTTGCGGGTCTTCAGGAGATCCCCAGCTGCTGGCAGGCCACGGCCGTGTCGCCGCCGCAGATCTCCGCGGCCTTGACGAAACCCTGGTCGACCACCGTCTTGACGTTGTCCTTCGTGATCGACTGCGGCGTGAGCAGCACCGACTTGACCGTCCGGTGGCCCGTCGGGTCGTTGGAGGCCTGCTTCGCGATCGAGTCGGCCGTGGCGGTGTCGCCCTTGACCAGCGCGACGGCCAGCTGTGCGGTGGCGTCGACCAGCTGCGGGATCGGCTTGAACACGGTGGCGTACTGGGTGCCCTCGAGAATGGACTTCAGGCCCGCGACAGTGGCGTCCTGCCCGGTGACCGGAACCTTGCCGGCGAGGCCGTTCTTCTGCAGCACGGTGATCACCGCGCCGGCCATGCCGTCGTTGGCCGCGAGCACGCCGTCGACCTTGCCGCCGTTGGCGGACAGGAACTGCTCGAAGGTCGCGCCGCCGACCGCGTTGTCCCACTTGTCGATGCGCTGACCGGCGACCTTCTTCAGCGTGCCCGAGTTGTAGAGCGGGCCCACGACCTCCTGCTGTCCCTGGTAGAACAGGGTCGCGTTGTTGTCGGTCGGGGAACCTTCGATCTCGATGACCTGCGCGCCCGGCTTGGTCTTCAGCGCGTCCGCCAGCGCCTGCCCCTGCAGGCGGCCGACCTGGACGTTGTCGAAGCTGACGTAGTAGTCGGCGCTGCCGCCGAGGTTGAGGCGCTCGTAGTCGATGACCGGCACGCCCTGCTGTTTCGCCTTCTGCTCCACGGTGGCGCCGACGTCACCGCTGGGGGCGGCGATGATCAGCACCTTCACCCCCTGGCTCAGCATGCTGTCGGCCTGCTGCGCGAAGCGCTGGTTGTCGCCCTGGGCATTCTCGATGATCGGGTCGAGGCCCGCCTTCGTGAGCGCCGAGGCCAGCATCGGCTGGTCGAACGCGACCCATCGGGCCGAGGTCGCGGTCTCGGGCAGGATCACGCCGACCTTCGGGCCGCCGTGGCCGGACCCGCCGCTCCCGCTGTCCGTGTGGCCGGCACTGTTCGCTCCGCACGCGCTCAGCGCCAGGGCGAGCCCGGCGCCCGCGGCGGCCAGTGCGAGGGTACTTCTCCGCTTCATTGCGTCCCCTTGCAGGAATGTTGTGACTCACAACAATTGAATGTTGTGGCCGACAACATACGCGGTAACTGCGCCGGAGGGAAGACCGTGCCGGTACCGACCGCCGCGAACCCTGGCATTCCAGGGCGCGCGAGCAGGTCTTCCGGCTCTATTCGGACAGCCCGGCGCGGACCCATGCTGAGCTCCGGGGAGTCCACGGGCACCCTCCGCAGGGGACGGCAAGGAGGCCGAGATGTCCGATCTGCGCAAACTGAGCCTGGAGGAACCGGAAGAAGTCCGGCCGTTCGAGGACGGCTCCGGGCAGCTGGAGCTGGTCAACGTCGAGGGCGGCGCTATCGGCCGGGCCACGTTCCAGCCCGGCTGGCAGTGGTCCAAGCACGTCCAGCCGATCGCGGGCACCGACAGCTGCCAGGCGAGCCACCTGGGTTACGTCCTGTCCGGGCGGATGCGGGTCCGCATGGACGACGGCGACCAGGCCGACTTCGGTCCCGGAGACGTCATGATGATCCCGCCCGGGCACGACGGCTGGGTGGTCGGCGACGAACCGTGCGTCGTGATCGACTGGTCCGGCTACGCCGACTACGCCAAGCGCTGAGCCGGGCTACCCCAGCCAGGACGCGAAGTCCGCGCGCAGCGGCACGCCCGCGGCGCGCTCGGCGTGGGCGATGAACTCCTCGGTGGTGACCGTGCCGTGCGCGTGCTCGCGCGCCCACGAGCGCAGCAGCCCGAAGAACACCTCGTCGCCCACGCGCCCACGCAGCGCGTGCAGGGTGAGCGCGCCGCGCCGGTAGACCTGCTCGTCGAACAGGCGGGCCACACCGGGATCGCCGATCGCGAGGTCACTGCCGGCGCGTGCGCGCCACTCCCGCGCGTGCTCGGCGGCCGGGGCGCCACCGGAGGCTTCCGACCACAGCCACTCCGCGTAGGTCGCGAACCCCTCGTTGAGCCAGATGTGCCGCCAGTCCGCCACGGTGAGGCTGTTGCCGAACCACTGGTGCGCCAGCTCGTGCACCACCAGCCGCTCGAAGGTGCGGCGGCCGTCGACGTGGTTCGCGCCGAAGATCGCCATGCCCTGCGCCTCGATCGGGTCGTCCAGGTCGTCGTCGGTCACCACGACGACGTACTCGCCGAACGGGTACGGCCCGAACCACTCCCCCAGCGCACGCATCATCCCCGGCTGCCGGCCGAAGTCGTGCGCCGCCGCGTCGCGCAGGCGCCGCGGGACCGCGAGCCGTTGTCCCGACGCGAGTTCCACCTCGTCATAACGTCCGATTTGGACACTCATCAGGTACGGTGCGGTCGGCTCGCGCCGCTCGAACACCCACGTCGTCGTGCTGCCCCGGGCGCGGCGGCCGACGAGCTCCCCGGTCACCAGCACGGTGTAGGCCGACGCGGTGGTCAGCGACACGCGGTAGGCCGCCTTGTCGCCGGGCCGGTCGTTGCACGGGAACCAGGACGGCGCGCCGGTCGGCTGGCTCGCCACGAGCGCACCGTCGGTGAGCTCGTCCCACCCGATCTCACCCCACCGGCTGGCCACCGGGCGCGGGTTGCCGGAGTAGCGCACCTCCACGGTGAACTCCCCGCGCACCGCCCGGTCCGGGCGCACCACCAGCTTGCCACCGCGGTGGGTGAACTTCGCGGCACGGCCGTCGACGCGCACCCCCTGCACGGCGAAACCGGCCAGGTCCAGCGGGATCCGCCCCAGCTCCGCGTCCGCGACCGCGGACAGGATCGCTCGCGCGGTCAGCCGGTTCGGCCCGATCCGGTAGTCCAGCTCCAGGTCGTAGTGCCGGACCCGGTAGTCGCCGCTGCCGTGGCCGAGCGTGTAGTCGGCGCGGCTCACGCCCGCCACGCCGCGATCGGGTTGCCCAGCCAGCGGCTGTCGGCCGGGACGGCGTCCCCGCGGGTCACCAGCGACCCCGGGCCGACCACGGTGCGGGCGCCGACGCTGGCGCCGGGCAGCACGATCCCGTGCGGGCCGACGGTCGCGCCCTCGGCCACGGTCACCTCGCTCATGCGCATGATCCGATCATGGAACAGGTGGGTCTGCACGACACAGCCGCGGTTCACCGTCGCGCCGTCGCCGAGCCGCACCAGGTCGGTCTCCGGCAGCCAGTACGTCTCCAGCCACACGCCGCGGCCGATCCGCGCCCCCATCGTGCGCAGCCACCACGGCAGCAGTGGCGTGCCCGCGCTCCAGCTCACCAGCCACGGCACCGCGAGCGTCTCGACGAACGTGTCGGCCAGCTCGGTGCGCCACACGAACGAGCTCCACAGCGGGTGGTCCACCGCGCGGAACCGCCCGGTCAGCACCCATTTCACCGCGGTGGTCACCGCACCGGCCGCGAGCCCCGCGACCACCAGCACAACCGGCGCGGCGAGCGCGGCCACCACCGGACCCGCGGCCTGCCACACGGCCGCGAGCGCCGCCAGCACCAGCACCGCCAGCGCGGCGGCGCACATCACCGGCACGACCCGGCACGCCTCCACCGCGGCCCGGGCGAGTTTGAGCCGGGCCGGCGGCGCGAACGTGCGGCCGGCATCGGCGGTCTCGACCGCCCGGCGCAGCGGCATCGGCGGCATACCCAGGTAGGACGAGCCCTTCTTGGCCTTGCGTGGCGCCGAGGACAGCACCCCGACCAGGCCGCGCTTGGGCACCGCCCGCCCGGCGGCGGCCATCCCGGAGTTGCCGAGGAACGCCTGCTTGCCGATGCGGGTCGGCGCGACGTGCAGCCAGCCGTGGCCGAGTTCGTAGGTGGCGACCATGGTGTCGTCGGCGAGGAACGCGCCGTCGTCGACCTGGGTCATCCGCGGGACCGCCAGCACCGTGGAGATCTCCGCACCGCGCCCCACCCGTGCGCCCAGCAGGCGCAACCACACCGGCGTGCCCAGGCTGGCGTAGAGCGGGAAGAGCACCTGCCGCGCCAGGTCCATCAGCCGTTCGGTCGCCCACACCTGCCACGCGACCCGCCCGTGCACCGGGTGGTAGCCCTCGTGCAACCCCAGCCCGAGCAGCCGCACCGAGACGAGCACCAGCAGCGCGTAGGACCCGAACGCGGCGAGGGTCGCCGGCGGGACGGCGGGCAGCGCGTCCCCCAGCGCGGCACCGAGCGTGGCCGTCCCGGCGACCGCCGAACCCAGCACCAGCAGTCCGGGCACGGCGGCCAGCACCGGGAACAGGCCCAGCACGAACGACGCGGCGCCGTAGGCGAGCACCCACCTGCGCGAACGCGGCGGGCGGCTCGACGGCCAGCGCAGCGCGCCCTTGCCGTCGCGCCTGGCGGGCGAACCGGCCCAGCGCTGCCCGGCCGGGACCGCGCCGAGCACGGTCGATCCGGCGGCGACCTCCGCACCCTTGCCGATCCGCGCGCCCGGCAGCAGCACGCTGCGTGCACCCACCCGGGCACCGGCGCCGATCCGGATCTTGCCGATGTGCACGACATCGCCGTCCACCCAGTGGCCGGACAGGTCGACCTCGGGCTCCACCGCCGCGGCCCGGCCCAGCTTGAGCAGGCCGGTGACCGGCGGCGGGGTGTGCAGGTCGACGTCCTTGCCGACCTTCGCGCCCAGCGCCCTGGCGTAGAGCGTCATCCAGCTCGCGCCGGAGATCCCGGCCGCACCGGCGGCCCCGGCGAGCCGTTCCGCCGCCCACAGTCGCAAGTGGACCCGGCCGCCGCGCGGGTGGGTGCCCGGCCGGACGCCGCGCAGCAGCAACCGGGCACCGGCGGCGGCGATCGCGATGCGTCCCGGCGGGCTGAACAGCACCAGCCAGGACAGGACGAGCGACCACCACGGCACGGCGGGCGCCCAGGCGGCGCCGGCCGTCGCGAGCACAGTGGACAGCGCGGCGAGCGCGGTCAGCCAGCGCAACCCGGTGAGGGCGAGTGCCGGCGCTCCCAGCGCGGCCTGCACGGCGCCCGCTCGCCGTGGCACCGGCCGCACGTCCCGCCGCCGGGCGGTCTCCCCGTCCAGGCCGTCCAGCAGCGCCGCGAGCTGACCCAGCCGCGGGTGCCGGTACACGTCGGCGACCGAGACCTGCGGATGCCGGGCGCGGATGCGCGCGACCAGCTGGGCGGCGGTGAGGCTGCCACCGCCGTGGGTGAAGAAGTCCGCGCGCGGGTCGGTCACCGGCACGCCGAGGATCTCCGCCCAGCCCTCGGCGAGCCACGCCTCGGTGGGGGTCAGCGCCGCGCGGGTGCTCATACCGTCCACAGTGGCCAGTGGCCATGGCAGCGCGGCGCGGTCGACCTTGCCCGAGGTGCGGGTGGGCAGGTCACCGACGACCGCGAGCAGCGGCACCAGTGCGGCCGGCAGCTTCTCCCGCAACAGCGCCGAGGCGGCATCGGGGTCGAACTCGCCACGCGGCACCACGTACCCGACGAGGATCTGGTTGCCCGCCTTGGTGGTGCGGATCGCCGCGGCCGCGCCGGCCACCCCGGGCAGCGCCTGCAGCGCCGCGTCCACCTCGCCCAGCTCGATGCGGCGGCCACCGAGCTTGATCTGCTCGTCCGCGCGGCCCAGGAACACCAGCCCCCCGGGCTCCGCCCGCACCAGATCCCCGCTGCGGTAGGCGCGGTCCCAGCCCAGCGCCGGCAGCGGCGCGAACTTCTCGGCGTCCTTCACCGGATCGAGGTAGCGGGCCAGGCCCGCACCGCCGATCACCAGCTCGCCGGACTCGCCCAGGGCGACCGGCTCGCCGGCGGCATCGACGACCGCGAGGTCCCAGCCCGCCAGCGGCAGCCCGATCCGCACCGGGCCCTCGCCGGTCAGCGGCGCGGCGCAGGCGACGACGGTGGCCTCGGTGGGACCGTAGGTGTTCCACACCTCGCGGCCCTCCACCGCCACCCGCTCGGCCAGTTCCGGCGGGCACGCCTCGCCGCCGAAGATGAGCAGCCGCACGTCCTCCAGTGCCTCGGCCGGCCACAGCGCGGCCAGCGTCGGCACGGTGGACACGATCGTGATGCGCTGGGCGACCAGCCACGGCCCCAGGTCGACGCCGGTGCGCACGAGCGCGCGCGGCGCCGGCACCAGGCACGCGCCGTGCCGCCAGGCCAGCCACATCTCCTCGCACGAGGCGTCGAACGCGACCGACAGCCCGGCCAGCACCCGGTCGGCGGTGCCGATCGGTTCCTCGGTGAGGAACAGCCGCGCCTCGGCGTCCACAAACGCCGCCGCCGACCGGTGGGTGACCGCGACCCCCTTGGGTTTGCCGGTGGAACCGGAGGTGAAGATGATCCACGCGTCGTCGTCCGGAGTGGGCGGACCGGTGCGGCGGCCGGGCTCGGCGAGCATCGTCAGCCCGCCGTCCGTCAGCACCGCGCACACGCCGGCCTCGGCGAACACCAGCTCGGCGCGCTCGTCCGGGTCGTCCGCGTCGACCGGCACGTACGCCGCACCCGCGGCGAGCACGCCGAGGATCGCCACGTACAGATCGGCGGTCCCGGAGGACATGCGCACCCCGACGCGGTCGCCGCGGCCGACGCCCTCGGCCGCGAGCCGCCCGCCGAGCGCCTGCACCTCGTCGATCAGCTTGCGGTAGGTCAGCACCCGCGTGCCGTCGTCGAGCGCGGCCGCGCCCGGGTACCGCGCCACGGTGGCGGCCAGCACGTCGAGCAGTGTGCGCCGCGCGGCGGCGGCACCGCCGGGGAACAGGGCCCGCTCCGGGGCGAGAACCCCGGGCAGCATCGGATCGAGAACGGGCGCGCCCACTCGAGTTCACCTTCCACCAGCGGGCGGGCCGGAACTCGCGGAAAATCCGAGGCGCCCGCGCGGGACGATCACTCTACCCGAGGTGACTGCCCACCGACCGGGCGGTTCCGGCGGCGTGTTGCCGCCGTCACATCCGGTGCGTCACTTGCTGTTCTTACCGGGCCGCGGCTTCTTTTCCCGCACCCGCACGTTGATCCGCACCGGGCTGCCCGCGAAACCGAAGCGCTCACGGAACTTCCGCTCGATGAACCGGCGGTAACCGGCCTCCAGGAACCCGGTGGTGAACAGCACCAGCGTCGGCGGGCGGATCCCGGCCTGCGTGGCGAACAGCACCTTCGGCTGCTTGCCACCACGCACCGGCGGCGGGGTGGCGGCGATCAGCTCGGACAGCCACGAATTCAGCTGCCCGGTCGGCACCCGCTGGTCCCACGAGGCAAGCGCGGTCCGCAGCGCGGGCGCGAGCTTGCGCACCGCACGCCCGGTGAGGGCGGAGATGTTGACCCGCTCCGCCCAGGTGACCCGCACCAGGCCGCGGTCGAGCTCCTTCTCCAGCTGGTGGCGGCGATCCTCGTCGACCAGGTCCCACTTGTTGAGCGCGAGCACGCACGCCCGGCCGGACTCCACGACGGACGTGAGCACCCGCAGGTCCTGTTCGGACAGTGGCTCGCTGGCGTCCAGCAGGACGATGACGACCTCGGAGGAGTCGATCGCCGCCTTCGTGCGCAGCGACGCGTAGTACTCGGTGCCGCTAGCCGTGTGCACCCGCTTGCGCAGGCCGGCGGTGTCGACGAACCGCCACAGCTCACCGTCCAGCTCGACGAGCGAGTCGACCGGGTCGACGGTGGTGCCCGCGACGGAGTCCACCACGGACCGCTGCTCACCGGTGAGCTTGTTGAGCAGGCTGGACTTGCCCACGTTCGGCTTCCCGACCAGCGCCACCCGGCGCGGCCCGGCCGCTACCTCGCGCTCGCGCGGCGCTTCCGGCAGCGCCGTGATGATCGCGTCGAGCAGGTCGCCCGAGCTGCGGCCGTGCAGGGCGCTCACCGGATGCGGCTCGCCGAGGCCGAGCGACCACAGGGACGCCACGTCGGACAGCAGCCGGTCGTCGTCGACCTTGTTGGCCGCCAGCAGCACCGGCCGCTTCGACCGGCGCAGCACCTTCGCCACGGCCTCGTCGGTCGCGGTCGCGCCGACCGAGGCGTCCACCACGACCAGCACCGCGTCCGCGGTGTTCATCGCCAGCTCCGCCTGCGCCGCCACCGCGGCCTGCAGCCCGGTCGCGCTCGGCTCCCAGCCGCCGGTGTCGACCACGGTGAACCGGCGCCCGGCCCACTGCGCGTCGTAGGCCACCCGGTCCCGGGTCACCCCCGGCGTGTCCTGCACGACCGCCTCCCGGCGGCCCAGGATGCGGTTGACCAGGGTGGATTTGCCCACGTTCGGGCGCCCGACGACGGCCAGCACGGGCTGGCTCAGCTCGGCCTCCTCCTCGGACGCCGCGTCGTCGGCCTGGTTGTCGAGCGCGGTGAACTCCGCCTCGTCGGACCAGGTCCCGTCAAGCTCCGTCATGACTCCGCTTTCTTCCCGCGCAGGGTCTCGCCCTGCGCCGCACGCCATTCGTCGAGGGTGGCGACCAGGCCGGCAAGCTGGTCGCGCAGCTTCTCGGTCGCACTGTCCAGCCCGGCGCGGCCACGGCCGACGTCGAGCGGGAACGGTTCACCCACCAGGATGTCGACCCGGGGCCGGAACCGCCGCCCGCTGCCGACGGGACGCCGGGTCCCGCGCACCGCGATCGGCAGGACCACCGCACCGGTCGCCCGGACCAGCCACGCCGCGCCACGCTCGGCGCTCGCCACGTCGCCCTCGCCGCGGGTGCCTTCGGGGAACACCGCGACGACGCCACCGGCCTTGAGCACGTCCGCCGTGGCCAGCAGCGGCGCCCGGCCGGGTTCGCCCCGGCGCACCGGCACCTGGCCGATGCGCCGGAGGAACGACCCCAGCACCCCGGTGAACATCTCCTCCTTGACGAGGAACACCGAACGGCGCGGCAACATTCCGAAGATGATCTGCGGCTCGACCATCGAGCTGTGGTTGGCCACCACCAGCACCGGCCCGGTCCGCGGCACGCGCTCCAGTCCGCGGATGCGCAGCCGGTACGCCGGCCGGAAGCAGAACCTGCCGACGACCCGGGCGGCGTCGTGCAGCCGGGGCGAGGAGCCCGGCGGCAGACCGCTGCTGCTCACCGCGTGACCTGCGCCCGCGTGCTCAGCAGGCCGCGCCGCCCGGCCAGCTCGGCCAGCGCGACGAGCACCTGGTCGATGGACAGTTCGCTGGTGTCCAGGTGGACCGCGTCGTCGGCGGCCTTCAGCGGCGCGACCGCGCGGGTCGAGTCGAGGCGGTCCCGCCGGTCGACCGAGGCGAGCGCCTCGGCCTGGCTGCTGCGGCGCCCGGCCGCGGTGTCCTGCGCGCTGCGGCGCGCGGCGCGCACCGCCGGGTCGGCGGTCAGGTAGACCTTGAGCGGCGCGTCCGGCACCACGACCGTGCCGATGTCGCGGCCCTCCACGACGATGCCGCCGATCTCGCCGAGCACCTCGGCGATGATCCGCCGCTGCCGCGCCACCAGCAGTTCGCGCACCTCCGGCACCGCGGAGACCGGCGACACGGCGTGGTTGACCTCGGCGCCCCGGATCTCGGCGGTCACGTCCTCCCCCGCCAGCTGGACGCCGGCGGCGGACGGGTCGGTGCCCAGGGTGAACTCGGTGGCCCGCGCCACCTCGGTGACGGCCGGGCCGTCCGCCGGGTCGGCGCCCGCGCGCAGCACGGCCAGCGTCACCACCCGGTACATCGCACCGGTGTCGAGGTATCCCGCCGACAGCTTGCCGGCGAGCTTGCGCGCGACCGTGGTCTTCCCGGTTCCCGAGGGTCCGTCCAGAGCGACCACGCCGCGTAGGGCTCCCGCCACCGATGCTCTCCTCGCCGTGCTGGGGTGCTTACCTGCGGTTCTCCATTGTGCCTGGCCCGCCCGCATCGCGGCGCACCGGTACCGTGGCGGACGTGAATGTGGAAGTAACGCCCTTACCGGGCATCGGCGTGCGGAAGGACTTCGCGACCCGGCACGGGCGCCGCATCGGCGTGGTCACCCACCGGGACGGGCAGATCGAGCTGATCGTGTCCAAGTCCGACGACCCCGATGCGTGCCTAGCGTCCCTGCCCCTGACCGCCGACGAGGCCGGCGCGCTGGCCAACCTGCTCGGCGCGCCGCAACTGGTCGCGCAGCTCACCGAGGAGCACCGCGAGGTGCCCGGCATCAACACCAAGCAGCTGCCGATCAAGCCCAACTCGCCGTTCGACGGCCGCACCCTCGGCGACACCGCGATGCGCACCCGGACCGGCGTGTCCGTGGTCGCCGTGATGCGCGCCGGCCAGGTGCACCCCTCCCCCGTCCCGGATTTCACGTTCACCGCCGGGGACGTCCTGGTCGCGGTCGGCACGTCGGAAGGGCTGGAGGGCGCCCTCAAGATCCTGAAGAACGGCTGAGCCCTTGGACCACACCGCACTGTCCCTGATCGAACTCGGTGCCGTCTTCTTCGCGCTCGGCGTCCTCGGACGCCTGGCCGGCAAGATCGGCATGTCCCCCATCCCGCTCTACCTGCTGGGCGGCCTCGCCTTCGGGCAGGGCGGCCTCGTCCCGCTGCCGGACATCGGCGGCTTCACCCACCTGGCCAGCGAAATCGGCGTCGTGCTGCTGCTGTTGCTGCTGGGGCTGGAGTACTCCGCGGCGGAGCTGTTCACCGGGCTGAAACGCTCGTGGATGGCCGGCCTGCTGGACATCGTGCTCAACGCCGCGCCCGGCGCCGCGGTGGCCCTGCTGCTCGGGTGGGGCCCGATCGGCGCGATCGTGATGGCCGGCGTCACCTACATCTCCTCGTCCGGGATCATCGCGAAGGTGCTCGGCGACCTGGGCCGGCTCGGTAACCGGGAAACGCCGGTGGTGCTGTCGATCCTGGTGTTCGAGGACCTGGCGATGGCGCTGTACCTGCCGATCCTCACCGCGCTGCTGGGCGGCGTCAGCTTCTTCGGCGGCCTGGAGGCCGTCGGCATCTCACTGCTGGTGATCACCGTGGTGCTGGTGATCGCCCTGCGCTACGGCCGGTACGTGTCGGCGATCGTCGACTCCGACGACCGGGAGGTGTTCCTGCTCAAGGTGCTCGGCGCGGCGCTGCTGGTTGCCGGGCTGGCCTCGGCCATGCAGGTGTCCGCGGCGGTGGGCGCGTTCCTGCTCGGCATCGCGGTGTCGGGCTCGACAGCGCACAACGCGACGCGGTTGCTGGAGCCGCTGCGCGACCTGTTCGCGGCGGTGTTCTTCGTGGTGTTCGGGCTCAACACCAGCCCGGCGTCGATCCCGCCGGTGCTCGGCTGGGCGGTGCTGCTGGCCGTGGTGACGACGCTGACGAAGGTCGCGACCGGCTGGTGGGCCGCGCGCCGGCAGGGCGTGGGCAAGCTGGGCCGCGCCCGGGCCGGTGCGGCGCTGGTGGCGCGCGGCGAGTTCTCGATCGTCATCGCGGGACTGGCCGTCTCGGCCGGCGCGGTGGTCGGCGAGCTGGCCGCGCTGGCCACCGCGTACGTGTTGCTGATGGCGGTTTTCGGACCGATCACCGCCCGCGTGGTCGAACCTCTGGCGCGGGGCCTCCAGCGCCGCCGCGGGCACGGTCACGAACCAGCCACGTCGAGCGTGAGCTGATCCGCCCCGGCCGGCGACAAAGTGGTCGCCGGTCCTTCCTGCCCGCTACCCGCGCCCGGCCCGGCACCGCGACCACGGCCGCAGGCGAGGCAAACCGGGCCTGCGCCGCGGCCTCTGACGCTCACCGACCGACACGGCGCCCGAACCGGCAAACACGCCGCCCGGAGTGGCAAACACGGCGCGCGGAGTGGCAAACACGCCGGGTCAGGGCAGGACCGAGCGCACCGCGTCCTCCGAGCGGCCGACGACGGTGGTGCCGTCGTCCGCGGTGATGATGGGGCGCTGGATCAGTGCGGGGTGCTCCGCCAGCGCCGTCAGCCAGCGGTCCCGGTTCGCCGCGTCGCGGGGCCAGTCCCTGATCCCGAGCGCGGCCGCCTCCGGCTCCTGCAGGCGCGCGATGTCCCACGGGTCCAGGCCCAGACGCTGGAGCACCGCGTCCAGCTCGGCCACCGTCGGCGGCTCGTCCAGGTAGCGCCGCACCTCATAGGACACCCCCGCCTCGTCCAGGATGGACAGCGCCGAGCGGCACTTCGAGCACCGCGGGTTGACCCAGATCTCCATCATGCACCTTCCGCCAACGTCGCCAGTACCTTCTCGCCGTACCGCGCGAGCTTGTTCTCCCCCACGCCGCTCACCCCGGCCAGCTCGTCCAAAGTAGACGGATGCTCGGTGGCGATCTGCCGCAGGGTGGAGTCGCTGAACACGATGTACGCGGGCACGCCCTGGTTCTTGGCCTCCTCCGACCGCCAGGCCCGCAGCCGCTCGAACACCGGGCGCGCGTCCTCCGGCAGCTCGGACGCCGGTTTGCGTTTCGCCGCCGCCGCGGCCCGGGCGGCACGCTGGGGTTCGCGGCGCATCCGCACCTCCCGGCGCCGCCCCAGCACCTCCCCGCTGGCCTCGGTCAGCAGCAGTGTCCCGTAGTCGCCCTCGACCGCGAGCAAACCCTGGGCGAGCAGCTGCCGCACCACGCCCCGCCACTCGCTTTCGGACAGCTCCGTGCCGACCCCGAACACGGTCAGCTGGTCGTGCCGGTGCTGCGTCACCTTCGGCGTCTGCTTGCCGAGCAGGATGTCGATGATCTGCCCGGCGCCGAATTTCTGGCCACGCTCGTGCTGCAGGCGGTAAACGGTGGAGAGCAGCTTCTGCGCCGCGATCGTGCCGTCCCACGATTCCGGCGGGGTCAGGCAGGTGTCGCAGTTGCCGCACGGCTCCCCGGGCTGGCCGAAGTAGTTGAGCAGCTGCGCCCGGCGGCACTCGACCGTCTCGCACAGCGCCAGCATCGCGTCCAGGTGCTGCGACAGCCGCCGGCGGTGCGCGTCGTCGCCCTCGGAGGTCTGGATCATCCGGCGCTGCTGCACGACGTCGGCCAGCCCGTAGGCCAGCCACGCCGTGGAGGGCAGCCCGTCACGGCCCGCGCGGCCGGTCTCCTGGTAGTAGCCCTCGACGGACTTGGGCAGGTCCAGGTGCGCGACGAAGCGCACGTCCGGCTTGTCGATGCCCATCCCGAACGCGATCGTCGCGACCACGATCAGCCCGTCCTCACGCAGGAACCGCGCCTGGTTGCGCGCCCTGGTGCGGCCGTCCAGGCCCGCGTGGTACGGCACGGCGCTGATCCCGTTGGCCACCAGGAACTCCGCCGTCTTCTCCACGGAGTTGCGGGACAGGCAGTACACGATGCCCGCGTCGCCGGGGTGCTCGCTGCGGATCAGGTCGAGCAGCTGCTTCTTCGGTTCGGCCTTGGGCACGATGCGGTACTGGATGTTGGGCCGGTCGAAGCTGGCCACGAACTGGCGCGCCTGGCCGAGGTTCAGCCGGGACACGATCTCGGCGTGCGTGGCCTTGGTGGCGGTGGCGGTCAGGGCGATGCGCGGCACGTCCGGCCAGCGCTCGTGCAGCTCCGACAGGCCCAGGTAGTCGGGCCGGAAGTCGTGGCCCCACTGGGACACGCAGTGCGCCTCGTCGATGGCGAACAGCGCGACCTCACCGCGGTCCAGCAACGTCCGCGTGGACTCCATGGACAGCCGTTCCGGCGCCAGGTACAGCAGATCCAGCTCGCCCGCGACGAACGCCGCCTCGACCTCGCGGCGCTGCTCGTAATCCTGGGACGAGTTGAGGAACCCGGCCCGCACCCCGACGGCCAGCAGCGCGTCCACCTGGTCCTGCATCAGCGCGATCAACGGCGAGATGACCACACCGGTGCCCGCGCGGACCAGCGACGGGACCTGGTAGCACAGGGACTTCCCGCCGCCGGTCGGCATCAGCACGACCGCGTCGCCGCCGCCGATCACGTGCTCGACGATCGCTTCCTGGTCACCGCGGAAGGAGTCGTAACCGAAGACGCGCCGCAGAACCTGCAGGGCGTCATTCACCGGGACGGTGTCAGCGGAAGCCACCCCGCGATCCTAGGGGCTCGCCACGGGAGCCGGGCGGGGCCACACGAGATGCCCGCCCGCTACAGGCCGACGCGCCGGTAGAGGCCGCCGACCTCGTCCCGGTTGAGCTTGCGGATCGTGCCCGGCTTGCCGTTGCCCAGCTGGACGTCCCCGATCGCGGTGCGCACCAGTTTGCGCACCGGGAAGCCGACCTCGGCCAGCAGGCGCCGCACGATGTGCTTGCGGCCCTCGTGCAGCACGATCTCCAGCAGGCTGCGGCCGCCCATGCTGTCCTTGACGCGGAACGCGTCGACGCGGACCGGGCCGTCCTCCAGTTCGATGCCGGCCTTGAGCTCCTTGCCCAGGCCGCGCGGCACCTTGCCGTCGACCTCGGCCAGGTAGGTCTTGGGGACGTGGTACGACGGGTGCATCAGCCGGTGGGCGAGGTCGCCGTCGTTGGTGAGCAGCAGCAGGCCCTCGGTGTCGGCGTCGAGGCGGCCGACGTGGAAGAGGCGTTCGCTGCGGTCGCGGACGTAGTCGCCCACACACGGGCGGCCCTGGTCGTCGTACATCGTGGTGTGCACGCCGCGGGGCTTGTTCAGCGCCAGGTGCACCAGGTCCTCGCGCAGGATGACGCGGGTGCCGTCGACGTGGATCACGGCGCGGTCGGGGTCCACGCGGCGGCCCAGCTCGCGCACCACCTTGCCGTCCACGCTGACGCGGCCCTGCACGATCAGGTCTTCGGCGGCGCGGCGGGAGGCCACACCGGCCTTGGCGAGCACCTTCTGCAGGCGCACGCCCTCGGCTTCGGGCTCAGATGTCATCGATGGAGTCCACTTCCGGCAACAGGGGGGCGATCGGGGGCAGGTCGGTCAGCGACGACAGCCCGAGTCGCTCGAGGAACAGTTCGGTCGTCACGTACAGGGTGCCACCCGTCTCGGGGTCGGCGCCGCTCTCCGCGATGAGCCCGCGGGCGACCAGGGTGCGGATCACACCGTCGACGTTGACACCGCGGACGGCCGCGACGCGCGAGCGGGTGACCGGCTGCCGGTAGGCGATGACCGCCAGGGTCTCCAGGGCGGCCCTGGTGAGCTTGGAGCGCTGCCCGTCCAGCAGGAGCTTCTCGACGAACGGCGCGTAGGTGTCGCGGGTGTAGAGGCGCCACCCCTCGCCGGCCCGCCGCAGGTCGATGCCGCTGCGGCGCTCGGCGAGCTCGGCCGACATGACCTGCAGCGTCTGGGCGACACGTGCCTCGGGCTGGTTCAGCGCACCGGCCAGCGCCTCCTCGCTCACCGGCGAGTCGACGACCAGCAGCAGGGCTTCCAGTGCCGCGGCCAGCGCGGAGTGCTCGGTGAGGTCCGGCAGCCCGTCCCCCACCGCGACGAGTTCGTCGTCCTCGTCGGGTTCGTCCGCCGGCTGCTCCTCGGCGGGAGGTTCCTCCGCGATGGGCACCTCCGGCGCGCGGGCATCGTCAACCGCGGGTTCCGGCGTCGGCACCTCGGGCTCCTCCCCGGGCTCCTGTTCGGGATTCACCCGTACTCCTCTTCTTCGACGCGGGCGCGGTCCTGCTCGGCGGCGGCCGTCGCCTCCTCGACCGATCCGCCGGTCCACCGCACCCGCAGCATCGTCAACGGCTCGTCCTGCTCGAACTGCACGCTCGACTCGCGGTAGAGCTCCAGCAGCGCCAGGAACCGGGCCACCACCTCGACCGTGTGCTCGCAGTCCTCGACCAGCTCGGTGAACGTCGCGTCGCCACGCTCGGCCAGCTTCAGCCGCAGCAGCGCCGCGTGCTCGCGCACCGACACCCGGTGCGCGTGGATGTGGTCGAGCGACACCGTGGGCGGCGGCTTGGGCCGGAACACCGCCAGGGCGATCTCCGCGAACTTCCCGGCGTCCACCCCGAGCATCACCTCGGGCAGCAACCCGATGTAGCGCTCCTCCAGCGACACCGATCGCGGGTACCGCCGCAGCGCCCCGGCCTCCAGCTCGGCGAACAGCGCCGCGACCTGCTTGTACGCCCGGTACTGCAACACCCGGGCGAACAGCAGGTCCCGCGCCTCGAGCAGGGCCAGGTCGTCCTCGTCCTCGACCTCGGCCGCGGGCAGCAGCCGCGCCGCCTTGAGGTCCAGCAGGGTCGCCGCGATGACGAGGAACTCCGTCACCTCGTCCAGGTCCCACTCCGGCCCCAGCGCCTGGGTGTAGGCGATGAAGTCGTCGGTGACCTGGTGCAGCGCCACCTCGGTGACGTCGAGCTGGTGCTGCGAGATCAGCTGCAGCAACAGGTCGAACGGCCCCTCGAAGTTGTCCAGGCGGACCTTGAACTTCGGCGCGGCGGAGTCGTCGTCAGCGACGGGCTGGGCCCCGTCGACCGGAGCCCCGTTCTCGCTCACGGCCCGGCGGCTTCCTCGGAGTCGAGGCCGCCCTCACGCAGGCGGCGCACCAGCACCGAGTCGGCACCGTGCGCGTCGAAGTCGGCCAGCAGCACCGCCACCGCTTCGCGGACCAGCCGGCCGCGGTCGATGGCCAGGCCGTGCTCGGCCCGCAGGCTCAGCCGGGTCTGCTCCATCGCGACCAGTTCCTCGCCGGAGACGTACACGGTGATCTTCGAGTCGTGCTTCTGCCGTCCGCTGCCGCGGCGCCCGGCGGCGCTGCGCTCCAGCTGTTCGCGGTGCGCCGGGTTGTGCCCGTGCCCCGGCCGCTGCGCCTCGGGGCGCTGCGGGGCGGGCGTGGGCGGCGCGGGCACGTCGAGGGCCGGGCTGCTGGTCAGGCGGAAGAGTTCCGAGGCCCCGGGGAGGGAGGCTCGCCTGCTCACCGAGCGATCACCTCGCGGGCCAGCGCGCGGTAGGCCTGCGCACCGGCGGATTTGGGAGCCCAGCGGGTGATGGGCTCGCCGGCCACGGTGGTCTCCGGGAACCGGACCGTGCGGTTGATGACCGTGTCGAACACGGTGTCGCCGAAGGCCTCCACGACCCGCGCCATGACCTCCCGGGAGTGGAGGGTGCGCGGGTCGAACATGGTGGCCAGGATGCCCGTGATGTCCAGTTTGGGGTTCAAGCGTTCGCGTACCTTCTCGATCGTGTCGATCAACAAAGCCACGCCCCGCAGGCTGAAGAACTCGCACTCCAGCGGGATGATCACGCCGTCGGCGGCCGTGAGCGCGTTCACCGTGAGCAACCCGAGCGATGGCTGGCAGTCGACCAGAACATAGTCGTACTCCGCGATGAGGGGTTGCACGACCCGGAGCAACGTGTGCTCGCGGCCCACCTCGGCGACCAGTTGCACCTCGGCGGCGGACAGGTCGATGTTGCTCGGCAGCAGGTCCATGCCCTCGACGCTGGTGTGCCGGAGGATGTCCTGGGCGGTCACCGACCGCTCCATGATCGCGTTGTAGACCGTCTGGTCCAGCTCGTGCGGTTGCACGCCGAGCCCCACCGACAGCGCACCCTGCGGGTCGAAGTCCACCAGCAGCACCCGGCGCCCGTACTCGGCGAGCGCGGCGCCCAGGTTGATCGTGGACGTGGTCTTGCCGACGCCGCCCTTCTGGTTGCACATGGCCAGCACCGTGGCCGGGCCGTGCTTGTCCAGCAGGGGCGGTTCGGGGATCTCACGCAACGGTCTGCCGGTCGGGCCGAGCTTGGGCTGGCCGGTCACGGGCGCGGGGCCCACGGCCACGACAGAGTCCACGGTGTCGGGCTCCCCCTCTGTCGCGATGGTCAACTGGTCGAGGTTCGCGGCGGCCGATGCGGCCGAGACCGATCTGGTCGAGGGCTGCGGTGTCGACATGGCGCGAAACTCCTCGTTCGACGGGTTGGCCGCAGCCTATGCGGCGAGCCGTTTGTCGCCAAAGCAACTCGCCGGTGCCGATCAGGTCAACCCAACGCCCGAGGATGCGCCGTAGCATATACCTCACGGAGCGTGTTCATCGTGACCAGGGTGTAGACCTGCGTCGTGGTCACCGAAGCGTGGCCCAGCAGCTCTTGCACCACGCGGACGTCCGCCCCGCCCTCCAGCAGGTGGGTCGCGAAACTGTGACGCAGCGTGTGCGGCGAGACTCCGGTGGCGATCCCGGCGCGCTCCGCGGTGGTCTTGAGCACCTGCCACGCGCTCTGCCGGGACAGCCGGGAGCCACGGGCGTTGAGGAACAGCGCCGGCGTGCCGTGGCCGCGCCGCGCCAGCACCGGGCGGGCGCGCACCAGGTACGCCTCGAGCGCCTCGACCGCCGGACGGCCGATCGGCACGAGCCGCTGCTTGCCGCCCTTGCCGTCCAGCAGCACAGTGCGCTCGGTGCGGTCCACGTCGTCGACGTCGAGCCCGACCGCCTCGGAGATCCGGGCGCCGGTGGAGTACAGCAGCTCCAGCAGGGCCCGGTCGCGCAGCGGCCGCTCCCCCTCGGCGGCCGGCATCGCCAGCAGCCGCAGCACGTCGCCGACCGGCAGCGCCTTCGGCAGCCGCTTCGCCGGAGCGGGCGGCCGCACCTCGCGGGCCGGGTCGTCCTCGGTGAGCCCGTCGAGGTGGGCGAAGCGGTGCAGCCCGCGCACGGCCACCAGGGCCCGGGCCGCCGAGGAGGCGGCGAGGGGCGGGTGCCCCTCGCCGCCCTCGCGCAGCGCGGCGCCGAACCCGGTCACGTCCGCGGCGGTGATCCGCCGGAAGTCCCCGATCCCCGCCTGCTCCAGGTACCCCAGATACCGGCGCAGGTCCCGCGCGTAGCTGTCCAGCGTGTTGCGTGCCGTCCCGCGTTCGACGGCGAGGTGATCGAGATACGCCGTGACCACCTCGGAAACCGGCAGAACATGCACGCCGACACCCTAGAGGGTCGGTTCAGGAAATGCGATCGGCGAACCTCGTGGGCCGGTCCCGCCACGGCGCGTCCGCCGGGCGGGCCGGGGCTGCCTCGTGGACCACCGCGTGCGCGGCGAGCACCCCGCCCACGGTCGCGCCGTTGACGATCTCGCCGGACAGCGTCATCCGCACCGCCTCGGCCAGCGGCACCCGGTGCACCACCAGGTCGGCCTCCTCGTCGCCGAGGACCTCCCGGTCGACCGGGGTGAGGTCGCGGGCCAGGAAGACGCGCACCACCTCGTCGGTGAACCCGGGTGAGGCGGCCACGTCGACCAGCGTGTCCCACCGCCCGGCGGTGAGCCCGGCCTCCTCGGCCAGCTCGCGCCGCGCGGCCGCCACCGGATCCTCGCCCGGGTGGTCGAGCAGCCCCGCGGGCAGTTCCCAGATCCGCCGCCCCAGCGGGTGCCGGTACTGGTGGATCAGCGTGACGGCACCGTCGGTGTCGACCGCGGCGATGGCGACCGCGCCGAGGTGCTCGACGACCTCGCGCTTGGCGGTGCCGCCACCGGGCATCGCGACCTCGTCGACGCGCAGGCCCACCACGCGTCCGATGTGGACGTCCTTGCTGGACACCACCCGGAACTCGTGCTCGCCGGGCCCGGTCAATGCGCGCTCACGGTCGGCTCGGGCAGCTCGACCGGCAGCCGGTCCGCCGTGCGGTAGCGGACGACGGCGTCGATGAACGCGTCGAACAGCGGGTGCGGCCGGGTGGGGCGGCTCTTGAGCTCGGGGTGCGCCTGGGTGCCGACGAAGAACGGGTGCACGTCCGCGGGCAGCTCGACGAACTCGACCAGCCGGTCGTCCGGCGAGGTGCCGGAGAAGACCAGACCGGCGTCGGCGAGCCGCTTGCGGTAGGCGTTGTTGACCTCGTAGCGGTGCCGGTGCCGCTCGGACACCTCGGTGCCGCCGTACGCCTTCGCGACCTGCGAACCGGGCTTGAGCCTGGCCGGGTAGGCACCCAGCCGCATGGTGCCGCCCATGTCGCGTTCGCCGGCGACCACGTCCTTCTGGTCGGCCATCGTGGAGATCACCGGGTGCTCGGTGGTCTCGTCGAACTCCGCGGAGTTCGCGCCCTCGATGCCCGCCAGGTTGCGGGCCGCCTCGATCACCATGCACTGCAGTCCCAGGCACAGCCCGAGCACCGGGATGCCCCGGGTGCGGGCGTAGGTGATGGCGCCGATCTTGCCCTCGATGCCGCGCACGCCGAACCCACCGGGCACCAGGACACCGTCGACGTCACCGAGCGCGGCGGCCGCACCGGCCGGGGTGGTCGCCCGGTCGGAGGCGACCCAGACGATCTCGACCTTGGCGCGGTGGGCGAACCCGCCCGCGCGCAGGGCCTCGGTGACCGACAGGTAGGCGTCGGGCAGGTCGATGTACTTGCCGACCAGCGCGACCCGGACGGTCTCCGACGGGTTGTGCACCCGGTCGAGCAGGTCGCCCCACACCGTCCAGTCGACGTCGCGGAAGGGCAGGCCCAGACGGCGCACGACGTAGGCGTCCAGCGCCTCGCGGTGCAGCACCCTGGGGATGTCGTAGATGGACCGGGCGTCCGGGCACGCGATGACCGCCTCGGTGTCCACGTCGCACATCAGGCCGATCTTGCGCTTGAGGTCCTCGGGCAGGTCCCGGTCGGCGCGGCACACCAGCGCGTCGGGCTGGATGCCGATGTTGCGCAGCGCGGCGACCGAATGCTGGGTCGGCTTGGTCTTGAGCTCCCCCGACGGCGCGAGGTAGGGCACCAGCGACACGTGCAGGAAGAAGCAGTTGTCCCGGCCGATCTCGTGCCGCACCTGCCGGCAGGCCTCCAGGAACGGCAGCGACTCGATGTCGCCGACCGTGCCGCCGACCTCGGTGATGACCACGTCGGGCTGCTGACCGGTGCCGTCGGACTCGGCGACCGCCATGATGCGCCGCTTGATCTCGTCGGTGATGTGCGGGATGACCTGCACGGTGTCCCCGAGGTACTCGCCGCGGCGCTCCTTGGCGATGACTTCCGAGTAGACCTGGCCGGTCGTGACGTTCGCCGACCCGGACAGGTCCCGGTCGAGGAAGCGTTCGTAGTGCCCGATGTCCAGGTCGGTCTCGGCGCCGTCCTCGGTGACGAAGACCTCGCCGTGCTGGAACGGGTTCATGGTGCCCGGATCCACGTTGAGGTAGGGATCGAGCTTCTGCATCGTGACCCGCAGGCCGCGAGCGGTGAGGAGCTGGCCCAGGCTCGAGGCCGTCAGGCCCTTGCCCAGGGAGGAGGCGACGCCCCCCGTGACGAAAACGTATTTGGCTGTCCGCGGCTGAAGTCCCACGGGCTTCCACCTTATCGCACCGGGCCCCGGACGTTCGCCCGCCGCGCCTACGTAGTTCGATAGGTCACGTCAGAAGTTCGCGCGTGAAAGAGGCACCGTGTCCCAGTCCACCGCTTCCCCGCCCACCTGGACCGCGCCGGTCGCACCCGGACCGCTCGACGCGACGGTGCGCGTCCCCGGCTCGAAGTCGATCACCAACCGGGCGTTCGTGCTGGCCGCGCTGGCGGACGGGCCGACGCTGGTGCGCGCTCCGCTCGACTCGCGGGACGCCCGGCTCATGCTGGGCGCACTGGAGGCGCTCGGCGGCGGCTGGGAACGGCAGGGTGACGACGTGCTGGTCCGCCCGCTGGGGGGTGGCCCGGCCGGGCCAGTTTCGGTCGCGCTGGGCAACGCGGGCACCGTCGCGCGGTTCACGCCCGCCCTGGCCGGGCTGGGGTCGGCGCCGGTGACGTTCGACGGCGACGAGGCGATCCGCCGGCGCCCGATCGCGCCGCTGCTCGGCGCGCTGCGTGAGGCGGGCGCGGACATCGACGACGGCGGCCGTGGCGCGCCTCCGTTCACCGTGCGCGGGCACGGCGGACTGCCGGGCGGCACGGTGGGCCTCGACTCGAGCGCCTCCAGCCAGTTCCTGTCGGCGCTGCTGCTGGCCGGCCCCGCGTTCGACGCGGGGGTGACGGTGCGGCTGAGCGGCGGGACCCCGCCGAGCGAGCCGCACATCGCGATGACCCTGGACATGCTGCGCCGGTTCGGCGCGGCGCCGGAACGCGACGGTCAGGAGTTCCGCGTCGGCCCGGCGCGGCTGTCCTGCCCGGACTTCACGGTCGAGCCGGACCTGTCCACGGCGGCGCCGTTCGTGGTCGCCGCGGCGGCCGCCGGCGGCACGGTACGCGTCGCCGGCTGGCCGGAGTACTCCACCCAGCCGGGTGACTGGCTGCGCAGCCTGCTGGTGGAACTGGGCCAGCGGGTGGAGCTGACCGCCGAGGGCCTGACGGTCACCGGTACGGGCGAGATCCCGGGCGCCCGGCTCGACCTGCACGAGGTGGGCGAGCTGACCCCGGTGATCGCCGCGTTGCTGTGCTTCGCCGACGGCCCCTCGGTGATCTCCGGGGTCGCGCACCTGCGCGGGCACGAGACCGACCGGCTGGCCGCGCTCGCGACCGAGCTGTCCGCGCTGGGCGCCGGGGTGACCGAGACCGCGGACGGCCTGGCGATCACCCCGGCCCCGCTGCACGGCGGTGTGTTCCACACCTACGAGGACCACCGGCTGGTGATGGCCGGTGCGGTGCTGGGGCTGCGGGTGCCCGGCGTGGAGGTGGAGGACCCGGCGACGGTCGGCAAGACCTTCCCCGGGTTCACCGCCGCCTGGACGGCGATGCTCAGCCGATGACGTCGGCCAGGCGGCCGGCCTGGTCCGGGTCGCTGCCCCAGCAGTAGAGCACCAGTTCGTCGGCGCCGAGGTCGGTGAACTGCTTCGCGGTCTCGCGGATCTGCTCCGGTGTGGTGAGCATGCGCTCGGCGGTCTTGTGGGCGTAGTCGCCGGTGAAGCCGTAGTACGCCAGGATCGCCTCGCGCGCCTCGTCCACACCGGACCCGAGCGCGACGTTGACCTGTGCGACCAGGCGCGGCCGGCCGTCGCGGCCCTCCCCCGCCCAGAACTGCTCGACCTTGGCGAACAACGATCCGGCCCACTGGACCGGGGCGGCGCACAGGAAACCGTCACCCCAGCGCGCGACGCGGCGCAGGGCGGGATCGGCGAACGCGCCGAACAGGACCTCGGGGCCGCCGTCGCGGGCGGGCGCGGGACCGATCCCCTCGGCGCCGGACCAGATCCGCCGCATGCGGGCCATCTGCTGGTCGAGGACGCGGCCGCGGCGACGCGGATCCGTGCCGGTGGCCTCGTGGTCGTCGTCGCGCCCGCCGACCCCGAGGCCGAGGGTGAACCGGCCGCCGGACAGGCGATCCAGGGTGGCGGCCTGCTTGGCGAGCACGGCGGGTTCGCGCAGCGGGGCCAGCAGGACCTCGGTCTGCAGGCGCACCCGCGTGGTGGCGCCCGCGAGCAGGGCGAGGGCGACCAGCGGCTCGGGGTTGTCGTAGACGACCCGGTCGAGCAGGCCGAGGGTCCGGAACGGGCCGTCGTCGGCGCGGCGGGCCCAGTCGATGAGGGCTTCGGGCCTGCCGATGGGCAGGCCGAGACCGTAGTGCACGTGTTCCTCCGAATACGGGCGTGATGGGTGTGGTGTGCCGCCCGCTCCGGGCCGGTCGTGGTGCTGCCGCTGCGGCTGTCGTTCGGTGGCAGGCACGGCCCCGTGGAGTACGTTCGAGCCTAGCGGAAGATCGACTGGGGAGGGACGGCTTTCATGAATGATCGGCGATTCCGGTTCGGGCTGCTGGTGCCTGACGCGGCCAGGACGCAGGCACCCGTGCCGTTGGCTGTCCAGCGCTGCGACGATCGGCTGCTTCTCTCCGTGGGACGCCAGAGCCCACCAGGCGAGACCGGAAGCGTGGCGTGAGATGCCTACGCAGGCCCCCCCCCCCGCGACCCCTGCGCTCAACCGAGTCCGTCCGCCAGCGCCGGGCAAGAAGAAAAAGAAAGAAATGATCACACACCAGGACATGGTCGATCTTTATGGTCGCGACAACGTCATCACTTTGACCCACCAGGAAGTTGACGGACTCGGGGTAGCGCCCCGGGATTCAGAGGTTCTGACAACTGTCGGGCTTCCCCGCATGAGTGCACCATTTTTTACGACCGAAACACAAGGGGGACCCGAGTTCCTTCGAGTCATCGATGTGACCACCCGTGACGGAAAGAAGCATCGCGAGGTGATTGTCGGCGGCCCTCCCGGCGATTCCGGAATGCGGTTCTCGCTCTCCGCCTACGAGAGGTTCGTGATGCTGGTGCAATTAGACGGAACGAAGCCCCGGGGTGAGGTGGTGAACAACAATCTCGGCGAATTCGTGGAGTTCCTCTACCGCATTGAGATGTTCACTCAGGACGTCGCCTCCGATCCGACCGTCAAGGAACAACTATTTGATGACCTTGAGGGTGCATTGACGGGCATCGACCCGTTCTCCTTTGAGCTGCCGGAGAACTGGTGGGCCATGGCGCTTCGTCAACTCGGCGGAGGCGACCTGGGGATTTAGCCAGGCCCATCCGCTCCGGCCCCGCCCGCAGTGCCCCGGAGGCAGGTGCGAGCTCGGGCTCGACGCCGACGGGGCGAGCGCGGGCGGCACCGCGGAGTTGCTGGGTGTGCCCTTCGGCAGCCCCGGCGAGCGCGTGGCTCAGGTGGGTGAGGCGATCCGGACGGTGCGGAAGCTGTTCGCGGACGGCACGTTCACGCCGGTGCAACGGCCCGCGCCACCGATCCTGGTCGCCGGTGCCGGTACCCGGCTGCTGCGCCTGGCGGCCGAGGAAGCCGACATCGTCGCCGTGCACGCGGGGCGGGACAACACCGAGGACGGTCTGCGTGCTCGCCTGCCGGTGCTCCGGGAGGCCGCCGGGTCGCGGTTCGACGAGCTCGAGCTGAGCGTGAACGTGTTCGCGATCGGCGACGGCCCGATCCCGGAGCGGCTGCGGCAGTTCGGCATCGACCCCGCGGCCGGCCGGGACAACTCGCACCTGTCCGTGCTGTCCGGCGACACGGCCACGGTGGTGGACCTGCTGCACCGGCGACGGGACGAGTTCGGCCTGTCCTACGTGACGATCAACGCCGGCGCGCTCGACGCGGCCGCCCCGGTCGTCGAAGCACTCGCCGGCACCTGAGGGCTTGGTGCCTGGCCGGGCACCAAGCCGCGCGGTATAGGTCGTTATACAGTCGGCTCAGCTGCCTGGCGGAGCCACGCCCGGCGCCGGCGACTGCGCGTTGCCCGCGATGCCGTACCGGCCGGTGCCACCGTCGAGCTGCTCCTTGAGCGCCAGCACCGTGCTGATGCGCCCGGCAGCCGTGTTCACGTTGTCCACCGTGGACAGGATCGAGGTCGCCGAGGTGTCCGCCCGCACGAACCCGATCGCGCCGGTTCCCCCGGCCGAAGCGGGGTCGCCGGCGAGCACCGCTCCGGCGCCGGACCGGTCCAGCTGCGTCGCGAACCGGGCCAGCGTCGCGGCCTTGTCCCCGGCACCGTCCCCGGTCGCCTGGCCACCGGTGAGCACCAGGGCCAGCTGGCCCGGCCCGATGCCCGGGCCGGCCTTGACGAACCCGCCGTCGGACAGGCCCGCGATCGCCGCGGCGAGCTCGTCCGGTGTGGACTGCGGCTTCGCGGTGTCCTTGTTGAGCAGCAGCACCGAACCCACCAGCGCCCCGGCCAGCGTGCCCGGGTCACCCGCGGTCGGGAAGGTCGACCCGGCGGGCTGCAGGCGGGTCACCACCTGACGCAGCTGGTCGGCCTTCACCGGGTCGGTGAAGGAGTCGGTCAGCTGCAGCTCCCCCGACACCCGCGCGCCGGAGGATTCGATGAGCTGCCGCACCGCGTCGCGGTCGGCCGGGCTCGCCTCCTGCGTGGTGATCAGCACGACCGAGCGGCGGTCCAGTGCACCGGCCACGACCTTCGGGCCGAGCGAACCGGCGAAGGCATCCGCATCAGCCAGCCGCGCGTTGAGCTCGTTGCGCTGGGCCTGCAGATCGGACACCTGCGCGGCGAGCTTGCCCTTCTCGCCGGACAGCCCGGACAGCAGCGTGCCGTTCAGCGCCGTCGACCCGAGCACGACGCCCACGGCCAGCGCCAGGAACACCGCCGCGATCGAGACGATGTGGTACCGCAGAGAAATCACGTGAAGAGCCCCTTGACCCAGCTTGCGAAGGAATCCCAGGTGGACCGCGCCCAGTCCAGGTAGGCGCCACCCACGTCGGAGACGAGCAGCGCGGCCGCGACGGCGACGAGCGCGGCGAGTACGAGCAGGACGACCGCTGCCAGGGACACCCGGCTGCGGTGCAGCGCGGCGACGGCCTTGCCGTCGACGAGTTTCGTGCCGAGCTTGAGCCGGGTCAGGAACGTCGACGGGTTCGACCCGGACCGGCCGTGGTCGAGGAACTCCCGCAGCGTCGCCTGGAACCCCACGGTCACCACGAGTCCGGCCTCGTGGGCGTCGGCGAGCAGCAGCGCCAGGTCCTCCGGGTTGCCGGACGCGGGGAAGGTGACCGCGCCGATACCCAGGTCCTGGATCCGCGCCACGCCCGGCGCGTGCCCGTCCGGCTGCGCCGGCACGACCACCTCGGCACCGCACTTGAGCGTCTCGGCGTCGATGCCGTAGGGGTCACCGACGATGATGTCGGGCTGGTGCCCCTGCGCCCGCAGCGTGTCCGCGCCACCGTCCACTCCGACCAGCACGGGCCGGTGCTCGGCGATGTACTTCTTGAGCGCCCGCAGGTCCTCGGCGTGGCCCTTGCCGGGCGCGACGACCAGCACGTGCCGGTCGCGCAGCGGCACGCGCACCTCGGGCACGCCGACCCCGTCGAGGATCAGCGTGCGCTCGCGGCGCAGGAATTCGATGGTGTTCGCCGAGAACGCCTCCAGCTGGGTGGACATCCCGGCCTTGGCCTCGATCATCTGGTCGGCGACGCTCTCCGGCGTCTGCTCGCTGCCGCTGGCCATCTGCCGGTCGCCGGCGTAGAGGACGCCTTCGTGCAGCCGGACGCGGGTGCCGTCCTTGACCCGGCGCAGCACCTCGCCACCGACGTTGTCCACCAGCGGGATGCCCGCGTTGACCAGGATCTCCGGCCCCAGGTTGGGGAACCGCCCGGAGATCGACGGCGAGGCGTTGATCACGGCCCCGACCTGCGCCTCGACAAGTGCATCGGCGGTCGCGCGGTCGAGGTCGATCTGGTCGAGGACCACGATGTCACCGGACCCGACACGCCGGATCAGGTCGCGCGTGCGCCGGTCCACCCGGGCGACGCCGATGATGCCGGGGAGGGCCTCGGTGTTGCGGTGGAGCAGACCGGGAAGCTTCATGTGTCCGATGGTGACAAACGAACACCGGATGTCCGTTCGCAACACGCCGTGCACGACCCGGTTTCTCGCCGTGATCTCCGCAGAGACCGGTGCGTGTGGACGGTCAGCGCCTGGCGCGTTTGCCCGCCTTCTTGCGTGGCGCGGCCGCCGCCTGCTTGTCCGCGTCGGCCACCGCGAGCAGTTCCTCCGCGTGCGCGCGGCCGGTCTCGGTGCTCTCCATCCCAGCGAGCATGCGGGCCAGCTCGACCACCCGCTCGGACTTCTGCAGCTTCTTCACACCGCTGCGCGTGACACCGCCGGTCGTGCCCTTGTCCACGACCAGGTGCCGGTCGGCGAACGCCGCCACCTGCGGCAGGTGGGTCACCACGAGCACCTGGTGGGTGCGGGCCAGGCGGGCCAGCCGCCGTCCGATCTCGATCGCGGCGCGGCCACCGACGCCGGCGTCGACCTCGTCGAACACCAGCGTCTGCACGGTGTCCGCGTCGGCCAGCACGACCTCGATCGCGAGCATCACCCGGGAGAGCTCCCCGCCGGAGGCGGCCTTGTGCACCGGCATCGCGGGCGCGGCCGGGTGCGCCTTGAGCATCAGCTCGACGTCGTCGACGCCGGAGCTGCCGGCGTGCACCAGCTCGCCGTCCACCCGCAGGGCCTGCGGATCGGCGGAGTCGGTGGCGCGCCGGCTGACGGTCACCTCGATCTGCGCCTGGCCCATCGCCAGGCCGGACAGCTCCTCGGTGACCGCGCCGGCCAGTTCGGCGGCCGCGGCGGACCGGGCCCGGGACACGGCGGCGGCGTGCCCGGCCAGCTGGACGGCGAGCTCGTCGCGGCGGGCAGCCAGCCCGGCGAGCGCTTCCTCGGAGGTGTCCATCGACGCCAGCCGCGCCCCGGCGTCCTCGGCCCACGCGAGCACACCGTCGATGTCGGCCGCGTACTTGCGGGTCAGGGTCTTCAGCTCGGCCTGCCGGGCGAGGATCTGCTCGAGCAGCCCCGGGTCGGCCTCGAGCCCGTCGAGGTAGCCGCCCAGCTCCGCGCCGACGTCGTTGAGCAGCATCTCGGCCTCGGCCAACCTCGGCTCGAGGTCGCGCAACGCGGAGTCGTCGGAGCTGCCCAGCCGCCGCCGGGCCTCACCGATCAGCCCGAGCGCGCCCGGCTGGTCCGGGTCGCCGTCGGCGGCACCGGAGACCGCGGCCTGCGCGGCGCTGGCCGCGGCGCGCAGCTCCTCGGTCGCGGTGAGCCGCTTGACCTGCTCGGCCAGCTCCGCGTCCTCACCGGGCTTGGGGCCGACCGCGGCGATCTCGTCCAGCCCGTGCTTGAGCAGGTCGGCCTGCTGGGCCATCTCACGCGACCGGCTGGTGCGCTCCGCCAGCTCGGCGGTCACCGCGAGCCACTCGTCGCGGACCGCGCGGTACTCGCGCAGCGGCTCGGCCACGTCGTCCCCGGCGAACCGGTCGAGCACGTCCCGCTGCTCGGCCGGCCGCAGCAGCCGCAGCTGGTCGTTCTGCCCGTGCACGGCCAGCAGCCGGTCGGCCAGGTCGGACAGCACGCTCACCGGGACCGAACGCCCGCCCAGGTGGGCTCGGGAGCGCCCGTCGGCGCCCACCGAGCGCAGGGCGATGAGGCTGCCGTCCTCGTCGGTCTCGCCACCCGCGTCGGCCACGATCCGGGCGACGTGCTCGGCGAACACCCCTTCGAACCGTCCTTCGACGCTCGCCTTCCCGGAGCCGTTGCGGACCTTCGACGCCTCGGCGCGTCCCCCGGACAGCAGGTGCAGCCCGGTGACCACCATGGTCTTGCCTGCGCCGGTCTCGCCGGTGACCACGGTGAATCCCGGGTGCAGTTCGAGCAGGGCGTCCTCGATCACTCCGAGGCCCTGGATGCGCATCTCGGCCAGCACGCAACCACCGTAGCGGTCCGCTCCGACAATCCGCGGCGGACTCGCCTCAGCGCGCGTGCCGCTCCCGCCAGCTCTTCACCGGCAGCGCGAACTTGTGCACCAGGCGGTCGGTGAACGGGCCGGGGTGCAGGCGGGCCAGCCGCACCGGGGTCTCCCCCGCCACGATCTCGACCCGCGCGCCGCGCGGCAGGGCGATGTGCCGCAGTCCGTCGCAGGTCAGGACGGCCGGGGAGCCGAACGGGTCGATGCCGACGGTGATCACCGAGTCCTTGGACACCACCAGCGGCCGGGAGAACATCGCGTGCGCGTTGCTGGGCACGACCAGCAGCGCCTCGACGTCCGGCCAGATGACCGGGCCACCCGCGGAGAACGCGTAAGCGGTGGACCCGGTCGGCGTGGCGCACAGCACACCGTCGCAGCCGAAGGCCGACACCGGCCTGCCGTCCACCTCGATCAGCGCGTCGAGGATCCGTTCGCGGGTGCTCTTCTCGACGCTGGCCTCGTTGAGCGCCCAGGTGCGCGCCACGACCCGGCCGTCGACGGACACCGTGACGTCGATGGTCATGCGCTCTTCGACGGTGTACTCGCGAGACACCACCCGCTGCACGGTTTCGGTGAGCGCGTCGGAGTCGGCCTCGGTGAGGAACCCGACGCGGCCCAGGTTGACGCCCAGGACCGGCACCCCGGCGGGGCGGGCCAGCTCGGCCGCCCGCAGCAGCGTGCCGTCACCGCCGAGCACGAGCACCAGTTCGGCACCGCGCGCCGGGTCGTCGGTCGACGCGACCAGGGTGCACAGCTCGGCCAGGGCGTCGTGCTCGATCAGCTCCTTGACCTCGGCGTCGATGACGCGCAGGCCGATACCGGCCTCGGCGAAGCGGGTGGCGACCTCGCGCGCCGCGTCCTTCGTCGTCTCACGGTCGGGGTGCATGACCAGCAGCACCTCGCGGCTCTCGCTCACTGGGGACCCTTCCCGACCGCGTCGCGGACCAGTTGCTCGATCTCGCCCAGCGGCGCCGGGTCACGGCGCAGCCAGGCGAAGTATTCGACGTTGCCCGACGGCCCGGGCAGCGGGCTCGCCACGACGCCGTGCGGGTGCAGGCCCAGCGTGGCGGCGGCGGCCAGGACGTCCAGCACGGCCTGGACGCGCAGTTCCGGGTCACGCACCACGCCGCCGCTGCCGAGGCGGTCCTTGCCCACCTCGAACTGCGGTTTGACCATCGGCACCAGGTCGGCGCCGGCGGTGGCGCACGCCGCGAGCGCGGGCAGCACCAGGCGCAGCGAGATGAACGACAGGTCACCCACGACCAGGTCGACCGGTCCGCCGCACTGCTCCGGGGTCAGGGTGCGGACGTTGGTCTTGTCGAGCACGACGACACGCTCGTCGGTCCGCAGGCGCCAGTCCAGCAGGCCGCGGCCGACGTCGGCGGCCACGACCTGGCGTGCACCGCGCCGCAGCAGCACGTCGGTGAAGCCGCCGGTGGACGCGCCGGCATCCAGGCAGCGTCTGCCGGCCACGGACAGCCCGGCCGGTTCGAAGGCTTCGAGCGCACCGAGCAGTTTGTGGGCGCCGCGGGAGGCCCAGCCCGGGTCGTCGGCGTCCTTGACCACGATCGGCGCACCCGGTTCGACACCGGTGGCCGGTTTGGTGGCGACCATGCCGCGCACCGTCACCTTGCCCTCGCTGATCAGCGTGCTGGCGTGCTCGCGGGAGCGGGCGAGTCCGCGGCGCACCAGTTCGGCGTCGAGGCGGGCCCTGCGGGGCATCGCCTCACACCTTGTCGATGCTGGACAGGGCCGAGGTCAGCGCGAAGTGCACGGCGTCGAAGCGGTCCACGTGCTCGGCGAGCGGGACCCGGTCCAGGTCGTCGAGCGCGGCCATGGCCTCCTCGATGCCGGCGCTCGGGTCGGCCGGGACCGCGGGGGCCGGCGGCGGCCCGGGCACGGGGCGCGGCGGCTGCGGAATGGGTTGGTGCTGCACGGTCACCACGCTAACGGATCAGCTCGCCGCCGGAGGGCAGCCCCAGCTCGGCGAGGGCGCGCCGGGCGGGCTCGCCCCCGGCCCGCACCGCGGTGACGCCGGTGTCCCAGGCGAGGGCGCACAGGGTGCGCAGCAGGGCCAGCGGGTCACCCTCGCCGGTGGCCACGAGGGCGTCGCCGTCCCGCTGGGCGTGCCAGCCGGGCTGCGGCGCGATGCGCAGCTCGTCGGCAGGCTCGGTGAGCGCGCCGAGGTCGGCACCCAGGTAGGTGGGACGCTCCGCGGGGACCGCCGTGAGCAGGGTGGCGGGGGTGGCGACCCCGGTGAGCACGCACAGCGAGTCCATGCCGGCGTTGACGGCACCGGCGATGTCGGTGTCCAGCCGGTCCCCGACCGTCAACGGCCGCGTGGCGCCCGCCGAGCCGGCGGCCGTGTGGAACAGCGGGGCCTCGGGTTTGCCCGCCACCTCCGGAGTGGCGCCGGTGGCCGTGCGCAGGGCGGCGACCATCGAGCCGTTGCCGGGCAGCAGGCCGCGCTCGGTGGGGAGGGTGGTGTCGACGTTGCAGGCGACCCAGACTGCGCCCGCCCGGATGGCGACGCACGCCTCGGCCAGATCGGCCCAGCCGGTGGCCGGGTTGTGGCCCTGCACGACGGCGGCGACGTGGTCGCCGGCTTGGCGCACCGGAGCCAGCCCGGCGTCGGCGACCTCGGCTTCGAGCGCCGCGGTGCCGAGGACCAGGACCGCCGCGCCGCCGGGCAGCCGCTCGCCGAGCAGCTTCGCGGCGGCCTGGGCGCTGGTGCTGACCTCGCCGGGGGTCGCCTCGATGTCGAGCTCGCGCAGCTGGTCCGCGACGGCACCGGGCGCCTTGGATGCGTTGTTGGTGACGAAGCGGACCGGTGCACCCGCGTCGCGCAGCTGCCGGATCGCCGCCGCGGCCCCCGGGATCGCCCGGGGACCGTGGTAGACGGTTCCGTCGAGGTCGAACAGGAACGCGTCGTAGCCGGCTTGCAGGGCGTCAGCCATCGGCGAGCTCCGCGGCCCGCTCGGCGGCGTCGGTCTCCTCGTCCTCATCGGCGTCGGCGGCGTGCAGGAACCAGCGGATCGCCTCGTCCCGCCGGTCGGCAGCCAGCAGGTTGTCCGCGTACGCGTAGAACAGCCGGGCGCTCCACGGGTCGCGTTTGCGCGGGTCGAGGTCGTCGCCCTGGAGGGAGACGACGGCCGCGTCGACCTGGCCGAGGTCGCGCCGCGCACCGGCGGCGACGATCTTCAGCTCGATCTCCACGTCCCGCGGGAGCTCGCGGCCCTGCATCTCCTTGGCGAGGTCGAGGGCACGCTCGGGGCGGCCCAGTGCGCGCTCGGCGTCGGCGATGACCGCCACGTGCTGGTCGGTGTGGGTCATCCTGCGGACGGCCCGCAGCTCGGCGAGGGCTTCCTGCCAGCGTCCGGCGTGGTAGGCGACGAGCCCGAGCGCCTCGCGGACGATCGGCACCCGGGAGGCGCGCGTCTTGGCGAACTTGGCGTGCGCCAGGGCGGCCTCGGGGTCGGTGTCGATCAGGTTGCCCGCGGCGACGAGGTGTTTGCCCACGATCTCGGCGAGGGACTTCGGCAGGGTCCGCAGGTCGCGGCGGATCTCCGGGTCGAGGTCACTGAACTCGATGTCCTCGGGCAGCTCGGGCGCCTCGAGGAGCTCCCGCGCGAGGGCCGCGTCGTCGAGGTCGCGACCGCGCTTGCCGCGCCGGTCGTCGGCCCGGCGCTCCTCCCGGGGCGCGCGGCGGAACTCCGCGTCGGCGATGTCGACCTGCTCCTCGCGCGTCACGGGTTGCGCGGCGCGCTCGACCAGGGCGAGATCGTCGTCGTCCGGCGAGCCGGTCTCCTCGGCAGCGGCCGCGCCGAGCGGACCGGTTTCGTCGTCCGCCTCGGTCCCGGTCGTGCCGGTGGTGTCCGGTGTGGTCACCTCGTCCCGGGGCGACGCTTCCTGGTGGCGTTCCTCGGCGCTCTCGCGGATCGCCTCGTCCGCGATGGGCTGCTCCGTCCGGTCGTCGGGCGCCGGTACAGCACGGTCGACGCGCTCGTCGTCACGGCCGGACCGAGCCGGCCGGTCCGCGAACTTGCCACCGGGACGGTCGACGGTGCCACGGTCACGGTCACCGAAGTTCCGGCCGGCCGACCGCGTGTCGTCCCGGGCCCCGCGGCGATCGTCGAAGGACCGCCCGCCGCGCCGGTCGTCGTCTCGCTTGCCGTAGCCGCCACGCCGGTCGTCCGCCGACCGCCCGCCCCGGTTGCCGGAGGAGCGGTCGCGCTCGCCGAAACCAGGACGGCCGCCACGGTCGTAGGGCCGGTCGCCGCGACGATCGGCGGAACGGTCTCCGCCGTCACGACCGCGGCTGTCGAACGAGCCGCCGCGCTTGTCGGCGGAACGGTCGCGACCGCCGAAGGAGCCGCCACTGCGCTTGTCGAAGGAGCGCTCACCCCGGCGATCGTCGAACGAGCCCCCGCGCCGGTCGCTGCGCTCGCCCCGGCGGTTGTCGGAGGAGCCGGCGCGCCGGTCGTCGTAGCTGCGCTCGCCACGCCGTGCGTCGAAGGAACCACGCTTGTCGAACGAACTGCCGCGCCGCTCGCCGGAGGCGCGGTCGCCGCGCTCACCACCGCGGTTGTCGTAGGAACTGCTGCGCCGGTCACCGTAGGGCCGGTCGCCACGGGCGCCACCGCGACTGTCGTAGGAACCCCCGCGCCGATCACCGTAGGGCCGGTCACCACGGCGGTTGTCCGACGTGCGATCGCCGCGGTTGTCGTCACGCTTCCAGCCCGGACGGTCCCCGCCGCGGCGGTCGTCGTCGCGTTTCCAGTTGGGCCGGTCGCCACCGCCACGGCTGCCACCGCGGTTGTCGTCGCGGTTCCAGCCCGGACGCTCGCCGCCGCGGCTCCCGCCCCGGCGGTCGTCGTCACGCTTCCAGTTCGACCGGTCACCGCCGCGGGTTCCGCCCCGGCGGTCGTCGTCGCGGTTCCAGTTCGTCCGGCCGGTCCCACCGCTGCGGCGGTCGCCGAAGTCGCGGCCTCCGCGGTCGTTGCTGTTTCCACCCCGGCGGCCGCCGAAGTCGCGACCGCTGGATCGGTTGTCGTCCTGCCGGCCATATCCGCCCGACCGGCCACCCTGTCCCGCCTTGCCGTGCGGGGTGCCTCGCTGTGCTCCCGATCGCCCTGCGCCGGGAGCCGAATCGCGGCGCCGGGGGCGATCGGACGCGGCGTCGTCGAAGTCGCGCCGTCCGAAGTCCGCCACCTGGGCCTCCTCTTTCTCGGTTGTGAAGATCAGTAAACGCACCAAAGGCCCGTCAGGCGAGCCAAACGGCTATCCTAACGGGCCCTTGGGAAAGGGTGTTCGGCGGTGTCCTACTCTCCCACACCCGCGGGGGTGCAGTACCATCGGCGCTGGCAGGCTTAGCTTCCGGGTTCGGAATGGGACCGGGCGTTTCCCTACCGCCATGACCACCGAAACTCTCCGAAACAACACCAGAGCGTTTCCAGTCCGGTGTGGTGTCTCAGAGTTGCAGAGCGGATGCGTAGCAGCTTTGTGGGCAAGTCCTCGGCCTATTAGTACCAGTCCACTCAAAAACACATTACTGTGCGTCCATGTCTGGCCTATCAACCCAATCGTCTCTTGGGGGCCTTAACCCACAAAGGGGTGGGAGACCTCATCTAGGAACAGGCTTCCCGCTTAGATGCCTTCAGCGGTTATCCCTTCCGAACGTAGCTAACCAGCCATGCCACTGGCGTGACAACTGGCATACCAGAGGTTCGTCCGTCCCGGTCCTCTCGTACTAGGGACAGCCTTCCTCAAGTCTCCTACGCGCGCGGCGGATAGGGACCGAACTGTCTCACGACGTTCTAAACCCAGCTCGCGTGCCGCTTTAATGGGCGAACAGCCCAACCCTTGGGACCTACTCCGGCCCCAGGATGCGACGAGCCGACATCGAGGTGCCAAACCATGCCGTCGATATGGACTCTTGGGCAAGATCAGCCTGTTATCCCCGGGGTACCTTTTATCCGTTGAGCGACATCCCTTCCACCAGGAGATGCCGGATCACTAGTCCCTGCTTTCGCACCTGCTCGACCCGTCAGTCTCACAGTCAAGCTCCCTTGTGCACTTACACTCAACACCTGATTGCCAACCAGGCTGAGGGAACCTTTGGGCGCCTCCGTTACCTTTTAGGAGGCAACCGCCCCAGTTAAACTACCCACCAGGCACTGTCCCTGAACCCGATCAGGGTCCTAGGTTAGATTCCCAATCCGACCAGAGTGGTATTTCAACAACGACTCCACCCGAACTAGCGTCCAAGCTTCACAGTCTCCCACCTATCCTACACAAGCCGAACCGAAAACCAATACCAAGCTATAGTAAAGGTCCCGGGGTCTTTCCGTCCTGCCGCGCGTAACGAGCATCTTTACTCGTAGTGCAATTTCACCGGGCCTGTGGTTGAGACAGCCGGAAAGTCGTTACGCCATTCGTGCAGGTCGGAACTTACCCGACAAGGAATTTCGCTACCTTAGGATGGTTATAGTTACCACCGCCGTTTACTGGCGCTTAAATTCTCAGCTTCGCCCCCCAAAGAGAGCTAACCGGTCCTCTTAACGTTCCAGCACCGGGCAGGCGTCAGTCCATATACCTCGTCTTACGACTTCGCATGGACCTGTGTTTTTAGTAAACAGTCGCTTTCCGCTGGTCTCTGCGGCCAACTCACCCTAGCCCGCACGGGGCTTCAAGTGCTTTGGCCCCCCTTCTCCCGAAGTTACGGGGGCATTTTGCCGAGTTCCTTAACCACAGTTCACCCGACCGCCTTAGTATTCTCTACCTGACCACCTGTGTCGGTTTGGGGTACGGGCCGCACATGTTCTCGCTAGAGGCTTTTCTCGGCAGCATAGGATCACCCTACTTCACCTCAACGGCTACGCATCACGTCTCAGGCTACACAAGCGGCGGATTTACCTACCACTCACCCTACACGCTTACACCAGTACAACCACTCACTGGCGGAGCTACCTTCCTGCGTCACCCCATCGCTTGACTACTACACACTCAGGTCCCGCGCGTCCCCGATCAACTCCGAAGAGCCTCACAGTTCAGGGCGGTTAGTATCATGCACCTCGTCATGGGCGAACATACGCGGGTACGGGAATATCAACCCGTTGTCCATCGACTACGCCTGTCGGCCTCGCCTTAGGTCCCGACTTACCCTGGGCAGATTAACTTGACCCAGGAACCCTTGGTCATCCGGCGGCAGAGGTTCTCACTCTGCATTCGCTACTCATGCCTGCATTCTCACTCCCACACCCTCCACCACTCGCTTCCACGGTGGCTTCCCTGGATGCAGGACGCTCCCCTACCCAACAACACCACTGCACAACACTCACAAAGAGCGAAGTGGATGTAAATGTGTCATTGACACGGCTTCGGCGGTGTACTTCAGCCCCGCTACATTATCGGCGCAGGACCACTTGACCAGTGAGCTATTACGCACTCTTTCAAGGATGGCTGCTTCTAAGCCAACCTCCTGGTTGTCTCGGCGACCCCACATCCTTTCCCACTAAGCACACACTTAGGGGCCTTAGCCGGTGTTCTGGGCTGTTTCCCTCTCGACGACGAAGCTTATCCCCCGCCGTCTCACTGCCGCACTCTCACGTGATGGTATTCGGAGTTTGGTTGACTTCGGTAACCCGGTAAGGCCCCTAGGCCATCCAGTAGCTCTACCCCCACCACGAAACATGCGACGCTGCACCTAAATGCATTTCGGGGAGAACCAGCTATCACGGAGTTTGATTGGCCTTTCACCCCTACCCACAACTCATCCCCCAGGTTTTCAACCCTGGTGGGTTCGGCCCTCCACGAGGTCTTACCCTCGCTTCAGCCTGGCCATGGGTAGATCACTCCGCTTCGGGTCTAGACCACGCGACTCCACGCCCTATTCAGACTCGCTTTCGCTACGGCTACCCCACACGGGTTAACCTCGCCACGCAGCACTAACTCGCAGGCTCATTCTTCAAAAGGCACGCCATCACAAACACAAGTTCGCTCTGACGGCTTGTAGGCACACGGTTTCAGGTACTCTTTCACTCCCCTCCCGGGGTACTTTTCATCTTTCCCTCACGGTACTCGTCCGCTATCGGTCACCAGGAAGTATTTAGGCTTACCGAGTGGTCCCGGCAGATTCACAGCAAATTCCACGAGCTCGCTGCTACTCGGGAACACCAACACACCACACCAACACAGCTTTCGCGTACGGGACTCTCACCCACTCCGGTCCACCATCCCAGGCGGTTCCACTAGCCATGCAGCACGATGCCAGAAGTGTCAGCTCCTGGAAGTCAGGTCCCACAACCCCGCACACACAACCCCTGACAGGTATCACATGCGCACGGTTTAGCCTCCTCCGCTTTCGCTCGCCACTACTCACGGAATCACTAAGTGTTTTCTCTTCCTACGGGTACTGAGATGTTTCACTTCCCCGCGTTCCCTCCACGCACCCTATATATTCAGATGCGGGTAACACCTCATAACAGGTGCTGGGTTTCCCCATTCGGACACCCTCGGATCACAGCTCGGTTGACAGCTCCCCGAGGCTTATCGCAGCCTCCCACGTCCTTCATCGGCTCCTGATGCCAAGACATCCACCATGTGCCCTTAACAACTTGACCACAAAGATGCTCGCATCCACTCTGCAATTCTCAAACACCACACCCAGAAACAACACACGTGTTGCCTCAGGACCCAACAGCGTACCCATGAGCACCCACCGATCCGGCCAGCCATGCCGTTCCACACTCCCCGAAAGAAGCAGTACTAAACCATCACCACACCATCACGATAAGCATCAGCCAGCCGTCCACAATTCCTCGAGCAACCAGACAGCGCCACACACGGACACTGAGCCTGGCCACTCCACGACCCACCGAAGCAGGCGTGGATGTGTTGTGCTCCTTAGAAAGGAGGTGATCCAGCCGCACCTTCCGGTACGGCTACCTTGTTACGACTTCGTCCCAATCGCCAGTCCCACCTTCGACCACTCCCTCCCACAAGGGGTTGGGCCATGGGCTTCGGGTGTTACCGACTTTCATGACGTGACGGGCGGTGTGTACAAGGCCCGGGAACGTATTCACCGCAGCGTTGCTGATCTGCGATTACTAGCGACTCCGACTTCACGCAGTCGAGTTGCAGACTGCGATCCGAACTGAGACCGGCTTTAAGGGATTCGCTCCACCTCACGGTATCGCAGCCCTCTGTACCAGCCATTGTAGCATGTGTGAAGCCCTGGACATAAGGGGCATGATGACTTGACGTCATCCCCACCTTCCTCCGAGTTGACCCCGGCAGTCTCCCGCGAGTCCCCGCCATTACGCGCTGGCAACACAGGACAAGGGTTGCGCTCGTTGCGGGACTTAACCCAACATCTCACGACACGAGCTGACGACAGCCATGCACCACCTGCACACCGGCCACAAGGGGGCCGACATCTCTGCCGGTTTCCAGTGCATGTCAAGCCCAGGTAAGGTTCTTCGCGTTGCATCGAATTAATCCACATGCTCCGCCGCTTGTGCGGGCCCCCGTCAATTCCTTTGAGTTTTAGCCTTGCGGCCGTACTCCCCAGGCGGGGCGCTTAATGCGTTAGCTACGGCACGGACAACGTGGAAGTCACCCACACCTAGCGCCCAACGTTTACAGCGTGGACTACCAGGGTATCTAATCCTGTTCGCTCCCCACGCTTTCGCTCCTCAGCGTCAGTATCGGCCCAGAGACCCGCCTTCGCCACCGGTGTTCCTCCTGATATCTGCGCATTTCACCGCTACACCAGGAATTCCAGTCTCCCCTACCGAACTCAAGCCTGCCCGTATCCACTGCAGGTCCGGAGTTAAGCCCCGGATTTTCACAGCAGACGCAACAAGCCGCCTACGAGCTCTTTACGCCCAATAATTCCGGACAACGCTTGCACCCTACGTATTACCGCGGCTGCTGGCACGTAGTTAGCCGGTGCTTCTTCTCCAGGTACCGTCACTTACGCTTCGTCCCTGGCGAAAGAGGTTTACAACCCGAAGGCCGTCATCCCTCACGCGGCGTCGCTGCATCAGGCTTCCGCCCATTGTGCAATATTCCCCACTGCTGCCTCCCGTAGGAGTCTGGGCCGTGTCTCAGTCCCAGTGTGGCCGGACACCCTCTCAGGCCGGCTACCCGTCGTCGCCTTGGTAGGCCATCACCCCACCAACAAGCTGATAGGCCGCGGGCCCATCCCGTACCGCCGAAACTTTCCACCCACCACCATGCGGTGCCAGGTCGTATCCGGTATTAGACCCCGTTTCCAGGGCTTATCCCAAAGTACAGGGCAGGTTACCCACGTGTTACTCACCCGTTCGCCACTCATCCACCCAGCAAGCTGGGCTTCAGCGTTCGACTTGCATGTGTTAAGCACGCCGCCAGCGTTCGTCCTGAGCCAGGATCAAACTCTCCAACAATGCTAGAAAATCGATCCGGCTATAATTCATAGCCTCAAAGGAACCCACAAAGGGTTCTAGCTAATCAAACTGGCTTTAGCTCATCAATACACTGTTGAGTTCTCAAACAACACGTCTTGTTGTGTCACCCGACCAAACCCGAAGCACAAAGCCCTACGACTTCGAACTCACTATGGTTTCGTCCAGCGGCGGCCACCCACTCTACCACCCAAGGTGGGAGCTTGGTTCGTGACCCCCCGCCCGGTACCCCGTACTCCTCGGCCTTTCGGCTCCGGCCCGGTCTCCCTGGCGACGAAGAGAAGATTACATGGTCGGAAACCCCCCTCGAACAGGGGGGTCCCTTAACCGCGTTTGCGCTGGTCAGGCCAGCAATTTGACGCCAGCGACGTGCCGCTTGCCGCGGCGCACCACGAGCCACGTCCCGTGCAGGGCGTCCGTCCGCTCCGGCCGCCACTCGTCGTCGGCGATCTTCGCGTTGTTCGCGTACGCACCGCCCTCCTTCACCGTCCGCCGGGCTGCGCCCTTGCTGTCGACGAGGCCGGTGGCGACGAGCAGGTCCACGATCGTGGGTTCGTCCGCCAGGCGCACCTCGCCGGTGGGCACCTCGCTCATCACCGAGTCAAGAGTGCTCGCGTCCAGCTCGGTCAGCTCGCCCCGGCCGAACAGGGCCTGGCTGGCGTTGATCACCTGGTGCGTCTGCTCCGCGCCGTGCACCAGGGTGGTCAGCTCCTCGGCCAGCCGGCGCTGGCCGGCACGCAGGTGCGGCTTCTCCTCGGTGAGGTGCGCGATCTCGTCGATCTCCTCCCGCGGGATGAACGTGAGCATGCGCAGGTAGGGCACGACCTCGGCGTCCGCGACGTTCACGAAGTACTGGAACCACGCATACGGCGAGGTCATCTCCGGGTCGAGCCAGAGGTTGCCGCCACCGGTGGACTTGCCGAACTTGCGGCCCTCGGAGTCGGTCACCAGCGGCGTGGTCAGCGCGTGCACGCTCGTTCCCTCGACCTTGCGGATGTAGTCCACCCCGCCGAGGATGTTGCCCCACTGGTCGGAACCGCCGATCTGCAGCTTCGTCCCGTACTGCCGGTGCAGCTGCAGGTAGTCGTAGGACTGCAGGAGCAGGTAGCTGAACTCGGTGTAGGAGATGCCGTCGGTGGCCAGGCGCCGCTTCACCGTTTCGCGCGCCAGCATGACGTTGACCGAGAAGTGCTTGCCGACGTCGCGCAGGAAGTCGAGCGCGGAGACACCCCGGAACCAGTTCAGGTTGTTCTCGACGACCGCCCCGGTCGGCGAATCATCGAAGGCCACGAACTTCTCGAGCTGGACCCGGATCTTCTCCAGCCGGGCCGCGGTGACCTCGGGGTCGACCAGCGACCGCTCCCCGACGTCCCGCGGGTCGCCGATCTGGCCGGTGGCCCCGCCGCCCAGCACGATCGGCCGGTGCCCGGCGCGCTGGAACCGGGCCAGCGTCAGCAGCTGGACGAGGTGCCCGGCGTGCAGGCTGTCCGCGGTCGGGTCGAAACCGCCGTAGAGGGTGAGCGGACCGGCGTCCAGATCCTTCCGCAGCGCATCGAGGTCGGTGGACTGCGCGATCAGTCCGCGCCAGGACAGTTCGTCGAGGATGTGTTCGCTCACGTCTCGATACTCTCCTACGAGGTCAACGAGTTATTTAGCGGGTCGGACCCGCCCGCCCCGGCGGTAGGCCGACACCGCGGGCGAGTCGGAGATCCAGAACCGCCACGGGGTCTCCATCGCCGCCGCCACCCCCACCCGGGGACCGGAGGAGATGCGGCCGTCAGGGATTTCCTCCCCCGTCAGCAGGCGCACCGGCGAGGCCGGATCCAGGAGATCGGCGCCGTTGTGCTGCGGGCCGATGCCCAGAGCCGAGGTCAACCGCGCCGGGCCGCGACCCAGTTCGACGTCCTTGCGTGCGGCCTTGCGCCGGGAGCGCGCCAGGTCCGTGCCCTCGATGACCTCGGCAGCGCGCAGCAGGACCGCGCCCGCTTCGCCGTCCTCCCGCCCCACCACGTTGGCGCAGAAGTGCATGCCGTAGACGAAGTACACGTACAGGTGACCCGCCGGCCCCCACATCACCGTGTTGCGCGCGGTGCGACCGCGGTAGCAGTGCGACGCCGGGTCGTCCTCGCCGCGGTAGGCCTCGACCTCGACCAGCCGCGCGCGGACGGTGCCCTCGGGCCCCGTGCCTTCCAGGACCGATCCGAGCAGCACGCGGGCCAGGTCGACCGGGTCGATGGCGAGTTCCTCGCGTTTGAACAGGCGGCCGGTCACCGGAGCACGACCACCCCGGACGGCGTGCGGAGCACGGCCTCCAGCCCCGGCGCCGGACCGGTGACGACGGTCAGCTCCGCGTCCAGCGTGGCGAGCGGGCCGGCCACCAGACCCGGATCCGGGTGGGTCCCGGTCAGCGACTCCAGCGTGGTGCCGCCGGGCAGGCGGCCGGACGGATGCGGCGAGTCCTGCCAGTCGATGAGGAACGGCACCACTCCCCCGCCGGCTACCGGAAAGGCCAGCGACCAGCGCAACAGCACGCCGTCCGGCCGCCGGCGGGACATCGGCACCGCGTCACCGAACAGCTGACCGGCCGCGCGCGACCGCTCCAGCGCCGCGGGCAGGTCCGGCACGCGGACCGCCCAGGTGACCAGGCGCGGACCGGTCAGGTCGTCGATGCCGAACCAGCGCGGGCCCTCCGGCGCCTCCTGCTCCGGGTCGGGGCCGATGACCTCGAGGTACGCGCCGTCGCCGAGGCCCGCCAGGTGGTTGCGAGTGCCACGGCCCGGATGCGGCCCGCCGGGCACCAGGCCGATTCCGCGCTCACGCAGATCCGCCACCGTCCCGGTGAGATCCGGTGTCGCGTAGACCAGGTGGTCGAGGCTCACGCTATCCACTTCCGGTGGTCGGCAACCCGCGCGACCAGCCGGTCGAGCTGCTCGGCCACCCGCGCCGGAGCAGTGCCCCCGCGCGCGTCGCGGGAGGCGACCGAACCCTCGACGGTCAGCACGTCACGCACCCGCGGAGTGAGCGCCGGGCTGATCTTCGCCAGCTCCTCGTCGGTGAGCTCGTCGAGCCCGACACCCCGCGCCTCGGCAACCCGCACGCACTCCCCCGCCGCTTCGTGCGCGAGGCGGAAGGGCACGCCCTGCCGGACCAGCCACTCGGCGATGTCGGTGGCGAGGGTGAAACCGGCCGGCGCCAGCTCCGCCAGTCGGCCGGTGTGGAAGGTCAGGGTGCCGATCATGCCCGCGATGGCCGGGAACAGCAGCTCCAGCTGCTCGACCGAGTCGAAGACCGGTTCCTTGTCCTCCTGCAGGTCCCGGTTGTAGGCCAGTGGCATGCCCTTGAGCGTGGCCAGCAGACCGGTCAGGTTGCCGATCAGCCGTCCGGACTTGCCCCGCGTCAGCTCGGCGACGTCCGGGTTCTTCTTCTGCGGCATGATCGAACTACCGGTCGCCCACGCGTCGTCCAGCGTCACGTAGCCGAACTCGGCGGTGTTCCAGATGATGACCTCCTCCGCGATCCGGGAGAGGTGCACACCCAGCATGGCCAGCACGAACGCGAACTCCGCCGCGAAATCGCGGGAGGCGGTGCCGTCGATCGAGTTCTCCACGCTCGCGGCGAAGCCCAGCTCGGCGGCCACCGCCTCCGGATCGAGCCCCAGCGAGGACCCGGCGAGCGCACCCGACCCGTAGGGCGACTCGGCGGTGCGGGCGTCCCAGTCCCGCAGGCGGCTCACGTCGCGCAGCAACGACTGCCCGTGCGCCAGCAGGTGGTGCGCCAGCAGAACCGGCTGGGCGTGCTGGAGATGGGTGCGGCCCGGCAAGATCGCATCCGGGTGCCGGCGCGCCTGCGCGACCAGCGCGTCGACCACGTCCAGGGTGCCGGCCGCGACGCGCTTGCCGGCGTCGCGCAGCCACATCCGGAACAGGGTGGCGACCTGGTCGTTGCGCGAGCGGCCGGCGCGCAGCTTCCCGCCCAGCTCCGGCCCCGCCCGGTCGATCAGGCCGCGTTCGAGCGCGGTGTGCACGTCCTCGTCCGCGACGGTCGGGGTGAAGGCCCCGGACTGCACATCCGCGGCGAGCTCGTCGAGAGCCGCGAGCATCCCGGCGAGTTCCTCCCCGGTCAGGAGACCGGCCTGGTGCAGCACGCGGGCGTGCGCGCGGGAACCGGCGATGTCGTAGGGCGCCAGCCGCCAGTCGAAGTGGGTCGACGCGCTCAGCGCCGCCATCGCCTCGGCCGGCCCGCTGCTGAAGCGCCCGCCCCAGAGCGCAATCCCCGGTTGGCCGTTGTCTGCCATGTGTTCGTCTCAGCCTTCGCTCTGCTCGTGGTGTTCGGAGTCCAAAGTAGAGGAGCGCTGTGCCAGGGCGGCGAACCGGTCGGCCAGATCCCGCCCGGTGAGCGGTTCGCGCGCGATCACCGCCACCGTGTCGTCCCCGGCGATCGAGCCGACCACCTCCTCCAGTGCAGCCCGGTCGATCGCGCTGGCCAGGAACTGCGCCGCACCCGGCGGCGTGCGCAGCACCGTCAGGTTGCCCGAGGAATCGACCGACACCATCAGCTCGGCCAGCAACCGGGACAGGCGGGATGTGCCGCCCTGCACTCCGCGCACGGGACTGCCGTCCTCCGGGATCACGTACACCGGCGCGCCGGAGTCCGCCCCGCGCAGTTTGACCGCACCGAGCTCGTCGAGGTCCCGCGACAGCGTGGCCTGCGTGACCTCGACCCCCTCGGCCGCCAGCAGCTTCGCCAGCTCGGTCTGGCTGCGGATGGCCATCGACGAGACCAGCTCGACGATGCGGGCCTGCCGGGCGGCGCGGTTCATCGTCGCGCGTCCCCCTGCTGCAGGAGCCACACGAGAAGCGCCTTCTGCGCGTGCAGGCGGTTCTCGGCCTCGTCCCACACCGCACTCGACGGGCCGTCGAGCACCTCGTCGGTGATTTCCCAGCCGCGGTGCGCGGGCAGGCAGTGCAGCACGATCGCGTCGTCGGCCGCCTCGGCCAGCAGCGATGCGTTGACCTGGAGCTTCCGGAACGGCGTGACACGATCCATGCCGTCGTTCTCCTGGCCCATGGAGGTCCAGGTGTCGGTGACGAGAACGTCCGCCCCCTCGACGGCGGCGTTCGGGTCGGTGAACAGGCCGACACCGCCACCGGTCTCCGCCGCGCGTTTCTTGGCGTCGGTCACCACGTCCGCGTCCGGCTGGAAGCCCTCGGGGGCCACGACCCGGACGTGCAGGCCCGCGGTGACACCGCCGAGCAGCAGCGAGTGGGCCATGTTGTTGGCGCCGTCGCCGAGGTAGGTGAGGGTCAGCCCGGCGAGGGTGCCCTTGCGCTCGCGGATCGTCTGCAGGTCCGCCAGCACCTGGCACGGGTGGAACTCGTCAGTCAGCGCGTTGACCACCGGGACCGTCGCGGCCGAGGCCATCGCGACGATGCGCTGCTGGGCGAAGGTGCGCCAGACCACCGCGTCCACGTACCGGGAGAGCACCCGGGCCGTGTCCTCGATCGTCTCCTCGCGGCCCAGCTGCATCGACCGGCCGTCCACGATGATCGGATGACCACCCAGCTGGGCGATGCCGACCTCGAACGACAACCGGGTGCGTGTGGAGTTCTTCTCGAACAGGACGGCCACCGACTTGGGGCCGGCCAGTGACCGGTTGCCCAGCGGGTCCTTCTTCAGCTCGGCGGCCAGGTCGAGCACGGCCAGCTGTTCGTCCGGGGTCAGGTCGTCGTCACGCAGGAAGTGGCGGGGCATCGGGCAGTCAGTCCTTCGGGGTGGTGGTGTCGAGTGCGCCGGGCAGTGCGGCGAGGAAGCCTTCGGCCTGGTCCTGGCTCAGGATCAGGGGCGGCGCCAGCCGGATCGTGTCCGGGGCGACCGGGTTGACCAGGTAGCCCGCGGCCTGCGCGGCCTGGGCGACGGCCGGGGAGACCGGCTCGCTGAGCATGATGCCGATCAGCAGACCAGCCCCGCGCACGCCCTTCACCAGCGGGTGGCCCAGCTCCTCCACGCCGGCGGCGAGGTCCTTGCCCACGCGGGAGACGTGGTCGATCAGGCCGTCCCGGGAGATGGCCCGCAGCACCGCGAGGCCCGCGGCGCAGGACACCGGGTTGCCGCCGAAGGTGGTGCCGTGCTGGCCGGGTTTGAACAGATCACCGGCCGCACCGACGCCGATCACGGCGCCCAGCGGCAGGCCGCCGCCGAGGCCTTTGGCGAGGGTGATGACGTCCGGGATGACCCCGGCCCGCTGGAAGGCGAACCAGGCACCGGTGCGGCCGATGCCGGTCTGCACCTCGTCGAGCACCAGCAGGGTGCCGGTCGCCTTGGTGATCTCCCGGGCGGCCTGCAGGTAGCCGTCGGGCGCGGGAACGACACCGGCTTCGCCGAGGATCGGCTCGAGGAACACCGCGGCGGTGTCGGTGTCGACAGCAGCGCGCAGGGCGTCGGCGTCACCGAACGGGACGTGCACCACGCCCGGCACCAGCGGCTCGAACGGCTGCTTCTTGCCGGGCTGACCGGTCAGCGACAGCGAGCCCATCGTGCGCCCGTGGAAGGCGCCCTCGCAGGCGACAACCTTGGTACGACCCGTGAGCCTGCTGATCTTCAGCGCCGCCTCGTTGGCTTCCGCACCGGAGTTGACGAACAGGACCTTCGCCTGCCCGGCCAGGCCGGCGACGTCCAGCAGCGCCTCGGCCAGCTCGACCGTGACCGGGTTGACGTAGAGGTTGGAGGTGTGGCCCAGCTTGGTGATCTGCTCGGTCACCGCCCGCACGACGTCGGGGTGCGCATGCCCCAACGCGTTGACCGCGATGCCACCGACCAGGTCGACGTACTCGGTGCCGTCGGCGTCCCAGACGCGGGCGCCGTCGCCCCGCACCAGGGTGAGGCCGGGGGTGCCGTAGTTGTCCATCAGCGCGGACTGCCAGTGCCGCCGGCCGTCCACATTGGAGGTGAGCGCGTCCATCAGGACTCCTGTTCCGGGAGGACCATGGTGCCGATCCCGCGGGAGGTGAAGACCTCGAGCAGGACCGAGTGGGCGATGCGGCCGTCGATGACGTGGGCGGTGCGTGCGCCACCGCGCACCGCACGCACGCAGGCCTCCATCTTCGGGATCATGCCGCTGGCCAGCGTGGGCAGCAGCTCCTCGAGCCGGTCGACGCGGATCCGGTCGATCAGCGACGAGCGGTCCGGCCAGTTCGCGTAGAGGCCCTCGACATCGGTGAGCACCACGAGCTTCTCCGCGTCGAGCGCGGCGGCGAGCGCGCCGGCCGCGGTGTCCGCGTTGACGTTGTGCACCACGCCGTCCGCATCCGGGGCCACCGTGGACACCACCGGGATGCGGCCCGCGTTGACGATGTCCAGCACCGCGTCCGGGTTGACCGAGGCGACCTCGCCGACCAGGCCCACGTCGACGGACTCGCCGTCGACGGTGGCGTGTTTGCGCTCGGCGGTGAACAGCTGCGCGTCCTCACCGGAAATGCCGACCGCGTACGGGCCGTGCGCGTTGATCAAGCCGACCAGCTCGCGGCTGACCTGGCCGACCAGGACCATCCGGACGATGTCCATCGTCTCCGGAGTGGTGACCCGCAGGCCGCCCTTGAACTCGCCGACGAGCCCGACTCGTTCCAGCATCGCGGTGATCTGCGGGCCGCCGCCGTGCACGACGACCGGGCGCAGACCGGCCAGCCGCAGGAACACCATGTCCTGCGCGAACGCGCGCTTGAGTTCGTCGTCGATCATCGCGTTGCCGCCGTACTTGACGACCACGGTGGCGCCGTGGAAGCGCTGCAGCCAGGGCAGAGCCTCGATCAGCACGCCGGCCTTCTCCGCCGCGGTGGACATCCGATCGTCGGCCGCGACCAGTTCGGGAGGAGTCATGAGGAGTAGGCGCTGTTCTCTTCGACGTAGGCGTGCGACAGGTCGGTGGTGAAGATCGTGGCCTCGCTCGAGCCGATGCCGAGATCGATGACGATCTCGACCGCCCGGCCGGACAGGTCGGCCGCGGAGCGGTCGGCCGCGGTGGTTCCGCCCGCGAACAGGGTGACGCCGTTGATCGTGATCGACAGCGTCCCCGGGTCGATCTCCGCCTGGGCGCGCCCGACGGCCATCGCGATGCGGCCCCAGTTCGGATCCGAGCCGAACAGCGCGGTCTTGACCAGGTTGTCCTCGGCTACGGTGCGGCCGACGTTGATCGCGTCCTGCTCACTGGCCGCTCCGCGGACCACCACGTCGACCTCCTTCGTGACGCCCTCGGAGTCGGCCCGCAACTGCTGGACGAGGTCCATGCAGGCCGCGGTGAGCACGTCGGTGAATTCGTCCAGGCCGGGGGTGATGCCGCTGGCGCCCGAGGCGAGCACGAGGACCGTGTCGTTGGTGGAGGTGCCACCGTCCACGTCGAGCCGGTCGAAGGTGACGCGCGTGGCGGCGCGCAGGGCCGCGTCGAGCGCGTCCGGGTCCACGGCCGCGTCCGTGGTCAGGACGGACAGCATCGTCGCGAGGTTGGGGGCCAGCATGCCCGCGCCCTTGGCGAAACCGCCGACGCTCCAGCCGCCGCCGGACTGCAGCGTCTGCTTCGGTTTCGTGTCGGTCGTCATCACGGCGCTGGCGGCGGCGAGCGCGGACTCCGCCGTGGTGTCCAGCCCCTTGACTGCCGCGTCCACTCCGGCCAGCACGGCCGGCATGGGCAGCCGCTCCCCGATCAGACCGGTCGAGCACACCGCCACGTCGATCGCGCCGACCTCGAGCAGCTCGGCGACCTTCTCGGCGGTGGCGTGCGTGTCCTGGAACCCACCGGGACCGGTGGCCGCGTTCGCGCCGCCGGAGTTGAGCACGACCGCGCGCAACCGCTTGTGCCGCAACACCTCCTGGGACCACAGCACCGGCGCGGCCTTGACCACGTTGCGGGTGAAGACGCCCGCGGCCGCCTGGTCCGGCCCGTCGTTGACGACCAGCGCGAGGTCCAGGGCGCCGGAGGCCTTGATCCCGGCGGCCACGCCTGCGGCGCGGAACCCCTTCGGTCCGGTCACGGTCACGGTGCGACTCCTACTGTCGGAAGGCCGGTGGTCTCCGGGAGACCGAGTGCGATGTTCATGGACTGGATGGCACCGCCCGCGGTGCCCTTGGTCAGGTTGTCGATCGCGGCCACGACGACCAGCCGCCCGGCGTCGGCGTCCACCGCGACCTGGAGCTGCACGTTGTTCGAGCCCAGCGTCGCCGCCGTGACCGGCCAGCTGCCCTCGGGCAGCACCTGCACGAACGGCTCGGCCTGATAGGCCTTCTCGTACACCGCGCGGACCGCCGCTGTGTCGGTCTCCCCGGCCAGCGGCGCGCTCGCCGTCGTCAGGATCCCGCGTGGCATCGGCGCGAGGACCGGCGTGAACGACACGGTCACCGGAACCCCGGCCACCGCACCCAGGTTCTGCGCCAGCTCCGGCGTGTGCCGGTGCGCACCGCCGACACCGTAGGCGCTCGCCGACCCCATCACCTCGGACCCCAGCAAGTGCGGCTTGAGACTCTTGCCCGCGCCCGAGGTACCGGTTACCGCGGTGATCGTCACCTCGGGCCGCACCAGCCCGGCGGCGAGCGCCGGTGCCAGCGCCAGCGTCCCCCCGGTCGGGAAGCAGCCCGGCACCGCGATGCGTTTGGTGCCGGCGAGCTGCTCGCGCGCACCCGGGAGTTCCGGCAGGCCGTAGGGCCAGGTCCCGGCGTGGTCACCGCCGTACCAGCGCGCCCAGTCGGCCGCGCTGACCAGCCGGTGGTCGGCACCCAGGTCGACGACCAGCACATCCGGCCCGAGCTGGGCCGCGATCTCCGCCGAACGACCGTGCGGCAGTGCGAGGAAGACCACGTCGTGGCCGCCCAGCGTCTCGGCGCTGGTCTCCTCCAGGATGCGCCCGGCCAGCGGGACCAGGTGGGGCTGATGCTGACCCAGCGGGGTGCCGGCGCTGCTCGCCGCCGTCACCGCACCGATTTCGACCTCCGGGTGTGCCAGCAGCAGGCGGAGAGCTTCCCCGCCCGCGTACCCGCTCGCCCCGGCCACCGCGACCTTCACCGTCATACGAATGATTATGCATTGCCGCGAAAGATCAATCAAACTAGATGGTGTGGAGTCACAGTGCCGGAAGCGAGCGAGCATCAGCTGCCACCAGCACCCACGACCGGCGGTCCGCCGGGCGGCCGCAGCGCATGCCGGTGGTGCGCCCGACCTGGCGAGCGGCTCAGGCACGGAGCACCGAGCTGCCCCGCACACCGCACTCACGGAGCACGGGACCGACGGCAGCCTGCTCGTCCGCCGTCGACCGCACAGCGTGCCGTCCACATGCCGCCGGGTCCTCGCTCGGCTGTCAGCGGTGCCCCCGACCGCCCGTGGGGCTGTCGGACGGCCGTGAACCGGGCGGAGGTGCGGCCGCGAGGGAGTAACCCGCGGCGGGCGGGTGACGGAGACGCCGGGGAGTCCGCCTGCCGGTCAGGCCGCATCGCCGCTCCCCGGCGCCGTGGCCCGCATGCTGGGTGGATCGGGCAGGTACTCGCCGCGGCGTTCCGGGTCACAGCCCACCCGGGGCAGACGGGCGCGGATCCCGCCGGGGCTGCGCTCGAGCTCGCGGGCGATGTCGGCGACGCTCTCCCCCGCGATCCACCTGCGCTCGAGTTCCGCGTCGAGCTCCGCGGACCACGGGCGGCCCTGGCCGGCGGGACGGTCACGGACTCTCCGGCCACCGGGATCGACGAGGGCCGCGTGGTGTCGCAGGGTCTCCGACAACACCGTGCCGACGGTGCCGGCCGCGCCCGCGGTCACCTCGATCTGCCCATCGGCGACCGGTTCGCCGTCGGCTCCGGCAGCGCCGATCCGGATCAGCAGCCGGCCGTCGTGCCGGTCCCGGTGGCCGTCCGGCAGGGCCACGACCTCGATGGAAATGGTGGTGTTGCCGGCGCGGAGCGTGCTCCGGTGCTCTTCGATGATGTTCATGCCCGGCACGCTAGCGACGGCCTCCGACAATTTCGGTCACGTGCCGTCGCCGGGCCATCGCGCACCGAAATTGTCGGACCCCCGGCCTAACGTGGTCCGCCTCACCACCGACCACTGGGGGCAGACATGGGGAGAGGGCAGGACCGCCGCGGCACGGACATCCACACCGCGCGGCCCCGAGCATCCGGCCGGAAGGTGCCGCTATCGCACCACGGCCCGCAGCACGTCGCGCAACACGGCGGGCTGACCGGCCCTGGCACGATCCGCACGGGCGCCGGCCGCGCCGCCGGGCACCGGCTCCGGCAGCGGATCGCACAGGGCGTCCGGGCCGTCGCCCTTCTGACGCGGCGGCAGCGCACCGGTGGCGAGGTAGTCGGCGATCCGGTCGTCGACGCAGGCGTCACCGGACAGCGAGCCGGCGTGCGTGGTGCCGCCCGGCTCCCCGATCAGGCTCGAGCGCGGGAAGCGGCGGCGCACCTCCAGGTTGCCGGTGAACGGCGTGGCTGCGTCGAACTCCTCGCCGATGAGCAGGGCGCCCGCAACGCGACGACCGTCCACGTCCACCGCCTTGCCCGCGGGCACCGGCCAGGTGCGGCACGGCGCGTTGTACCAGGCGTTGCCCCAGGTCTCGAACCGCGCCTTCGCGTAGGTGATCCAGTTGTCCACCTTCCAGGTGGTCCAGCTCCGCGGCCACGGCGCATCGGTGCACTGGACAGCGTTGTAGACGGCGAACCCGTTGTCGTCCCCGGGCGAGCTCGTCCGGTCGTAGCGGGTCTTGAGCGTCTGCCAGTCGCGCTGGTGCACCCAGCCCGCGAAAGCCTTCGCCAGATCTTCCCAGGTGGACTGGTAGTAGCCGGCCTGCAGGAAGATGTCGGTCCACTCGTCCGGCCCGATCACGCCTCCGGCCGGCTCCTCGGACAGCTCACGCTGCTGGGCGTACCACAGGTCCTCGACCGCCTCGGCCGTCGTGCCCAGGTGATAGGCATCGTCGTGGCGGGCGAGCCAGTCGAAGTAAACCTTGATGTTGCGGTCGAAGGCGACGTCCTGGTCCAGATTTGCCTGGTAGAAGACCTTTCGCGGATCGACGTTGCTGTCCAGCACCATCCGTCGCACCCGCTCGGGATACCGGGTCGCGTACACCTGGCCGAGGTAGGTGCCGTAGGAGAACCCGTAGTAGTTGATCTGCTCGGCGCCCAGCGCCTGCCGCAAGCTGTCCAGGTCCCGCGCGACATCCGTGGTGCGCATGTGCTCGAGCAGCGGTCCGTTCTTCGCGCAGGCCGTGGCGTAGTCCCGGGAGGTGCCCAGCCAGGACTGTTCCAGCTGCGGGGTGGCCGGCACGTACGCGGGACGGTTGTAGCCGAAGTGCCCGGGATCGCAGGACAGCGCCGGCCGGCTCGACCCGACGCCCCGCGGGTCGAACCCGACCCAGTCGTAGGAGTTCCCGGCTCCCTTCGGCACGGCCCGGCCGAGCGCCGAGAGCTCCAGCCCGGAACCGCCTGGTCCGCCGGGGTTGACGAGCATGACGCCCTGGTAGTCGCTGTTCGTGTGCCGCACGCGCGAGACCGCGAGCGAGATCTTCGCGCCGGCCGGATCCTGGTAGTCCAGCGGCACGGCGAGGAAACCGCATTCCGCGCGGGCACGGGCCAGACCGTCCGACTCGCACGGTCCCCACTGGATCGGCGCGGGCACGAACTCCGGCGGTGCGGCGGCGGCAGGCGTGGCCACCAGGCAGCTCGCCAGCACACCGGCCGCGAGGATCCCGGGCACGAGCTTGCTCACAGTGCACCCTCTCGTCGACTGAGCGGTCAGAATCTCACCACAAGATCGCGGATTCCGGTCCGGTCCGCCAGCCGACGCGCGGCGGTGCCCTGGATCCCACCCGTCCGGAAAGGGAGGTCGGATGAACGAAGTGGACGAACTGGTCCAGGCGGCGCGCGCGGGACTGGCTCACCTCGCCGATCCGGTGAAGGCGCCGGCGATGCGGCGGTACATGAAGTCCGAGATGGACTTCCGTGGCGTGCCCAAACCGGAGCGGTCGAGGCTGGCCCGGCGGGTGTTCGGCGAACATCCCCTGCCGGACCGGGAGTCCTTCGTGGCCGCGGTGCGGGAGCTGTGGCGGGACGCGGCGTTCCGGGAAGAGCGATACCTGGCGATCGACCTCACCGGGCACCGGGCCTACGCCCGCTGGCAGGACCACACGCTGATCCCGTTGTACGAGGAGATGATCGTCAGCGGGGCGTGGTGGGACTACGTCGACGAGATCGCCATCCGGCGGGTGGGTCCGCTCCTGCGCACCGACCGGGAGCGCGTGACACCGGTGGTGCGGCGCTGGGCGCGGGACGCGGACAGATGGCGGCGCCGGACCGCCGTGATCTGCCAGGTGGGCGCCCGGGACAACACCGACACCGGCCTGCTGACCTCGGTGATCGAGGCCAACGAGGGGGACGGCGACTTCTTCCTGCGCAAGGGGATCGGCTGGGCGCTGCGCGACTACGCCCGCACAGCGCCGGACTGGGTGCGCGCGTTCGTCGAGACGCATCCCGCACTGTCGCCGTTGTCAGTGCGGGAGGCGCTCAAACACCTCGGGAGCTGACCACCGGACCCTCCGTGTCTCCTCGACCGCGGACGAGTCCGCAGCAGAAGATGCGCTGGTCCGGACAGCTATGCGCGAAGTTCTGCGCCGTACCGCGAGCCGGCCTCGGCCACGGCGGCGTCGCGCGCCGCCGTCGCCTCGTCGACGGTGAGCGTGCGGTCCGCCGCGCGGAACCGCAGTTTGTAGGCCAGCGACCGCTTGCCCGCACCGACCTGGTCGCCGGTGTAGACGTCGAACAGCGCGGTGTCCTCGAGCAAATCACCACCACCGGCCGTCAGCGCCGCGGCCAGATCGGCGGCGGGCACCTGCGCGTCCACCACGAGCGCGACGTCGAGCAGCACCGGCGGGTACGGCGAGATCACCGGGGCCGGCCTGTCCTCCCGCAACGGGATCGCGTCGAGGTCGAGCTCCATCGCGACGGTCCGCTTGGGCAGGCCCAGTGCCTCGATCACCTTGGGGTGCAGCTCGCCCGCGTGCCCGACCGGCCAGTCGCCGACGAGGAGTTCGGCACACCGCCCGGGGTGCCACGGCGCCAGCTCGGCGTTGCGCACCCGCAGCTCGACCCCCGCAGCCTGCCCGACAAGCCGGGCGGCCTGGACGGCGTCCGCCCAGCCGGCCTGCTCACCCTTGCCCCACCAGCCGGCGCGCACGCGCTGTCCGGCGAGCACCACGGCGACGTGCTGGGGCTGGGCGGGCACCGCCGCCTCCAGCTGCGCCAGCTCCGCGTCCGACGGACGCCCGGCGACGCCGAGCTCCGGCATCGGAACCGGGCTCGCGCCGGGCAGGACAACCTGTCCGATGTGGAACAGGGCGAGGTCCTTGAACCCGCGGGAGGCGTTGCGCTGCAGCGTCTCGAGCAGACCGGGCAGCAGTGTGGTGGCCAACCGGTCCTTGTCCGCCTCGAGCGGGTTCTGCACCTTCACCGTCTTGCGCCGCACGTCGTCGGCGGCCAGGCCGAACGCGTCCCACACGGACTCGCCGAGGAAGGGGAACGGCTGCACCTCGACGTACCCCGCCTCGGCGAGCGCACGCGACACGGTGCGGCGGCGCCGCTGGGCGGCGGTGAGACCGGTGCCCGCCGGAGCAGTGGGCAGCACCGACGGGATGCTGTCGTAGCCCTCGAGCCGCAGCACCTCCTCCACGAGGTCGGCGGGCTGTTTGAGGTCGCCGCGCCAGCTCGGCGGGGTCGCGTTCACCAGGGCGGTGCCGTCGTCACCGGCGCCGACGGTGACCTTGCAGCCCACCTGGTTCAGCCGCCGGACGGTGACGCCGCGGTCGTAGCGGATGCCGGCGATCCGGTCGGGCAGGCTGATCGGCATGGTGATCGGCGCCGGCGGCTCGAACGTGCCCACATCGGTGCGGCCCGGCTGGATGCTGCCGTCGCCGTAGGTGCGCAGCAACCGGGCGGCCCGCTCCACGGCGGCCGCGCAGACCTGCGGGTCGGTGAACCGCTCGAACCGCTTGGCGGCCTCCGAGAACAGCTTGTGCCGCCGCGCGGTGCGGCTGATCGACGGCGGGTCCCAGTGGGCGCCCTCGATCAGGACGTCGGTGCTCTCGGTGCTGATCTCCGTGCTCGCCCCGCCCATCGTGCCGGCCAGCGACACGGCACCCCGCTCGTCGGCGATCACGACATCGTCGGCGTCGAGGGTCCGCTCCACGTCGTCGAGGGTGGTGAGCTTCTCCCCCGGCTTCGCCCGCCGGACGACCAGACCGCCCTGCAACGACGCGGTGTCCCAGGCGTGCAAGGGCTGCCCGAGCTCGAGCATGACGTAGTTGGTGACGTCCACGGCGAGCGAGATCGAGCGGATCCCGGCCAGCAGCAGGCGCCGGCGCATCCACCACGGCGTCGGCGCGCCGGCGTCGAGGCTGGTGATGCGGCGCACCACGAACCGGTCGCAACCGCTCGGGTCGGCGATCTCGACCGGCCACGCCTCGCCCTCGGCGGCGGGCAGGTCGAGCACGGCCGGGTCGCCGAACGGCACGTCGAGCGCCGCGGCGAGCTCACGCGCCAGCCCGCGGACCGACAGGGCGTAGCCGCGGTCGGGAGTCGGGGTCAGATCCAGGACGGTGTCGTTCAGACCGAGGACCTCGTGCGCGCACTCGCCCGGGCTCGCCGTCGACGGCGGCAGCACGAGGATGCCGCTGTGGTCCTCGCCCAGGCCGAGCTCGCGGGCCGAGCAGATCATGCCGTCGCTGACCCGGCCGTAGGTCTTGCGGGAGGCGATCTCGAACGGCCCGGGCAGCACCGTGCCGGGCAGCGCCACGACCACCAGGTCGCCCTCGGCGAAGTTCGTGGCGCCGCAGACGATCCCGCGGGTGCGGATGCCGGCCGGGCCCTCGTGCTCGGCGGGCTCCTCGCCGGGAACGGCCACCTCGCCGACGTCGACGCGGCAGAACCGGATCGGCTTCTTGAAGCCGGTGAGCTCCTCGATATCGGCGACCCGGCCGATCACGAGCGGCCCGGTGACCTGGTCCAGCGAGCGGACCTCGTCCACCTCGATGCCGATCCGGATGAACGCGTCGGCCAGCTCCCGCGGTCCGACCTCGCCGGCGTCCAGGTGCTCGAGCAGCCAGCTGACGGGGACTCGCACTCAGGCCTCCGTTCCGAAGGGAAGGGTGAAGCGGACATCGCCCTCGACGATGTCGCGCATGTCGGGGATGCCGTTGCGGAACTGGAGGGTCCGCTCGATGCCCATGCCGAACGCGAAGCCCGAGTACACCTCCGGGTCCACCCCGCAGGCGCGGAGCACGTTCGGGTGCACCATGCCGCAACCGCCCCACTCGACCCATCCCGGGCCGCCGGCCTTCTCCTCGAACCAGACGTCCACCTCGGCGCTGGGTTCGGTGAAGGGGAAGAAGTGCGGGCGCAGCCGGGTCCTGGACTTCTCGCCGAACATGGCCCGGGCGAACGCGTCCAGGGTGCCCTTGAGGTGGGCCATGGTGATGCCCTTGTCCACCGCCAGGCCCTCGACCTGGGAGAACACCGGCGTGTGGGTCGCGTCCAGCTCGTCCGTGCGGTAGGTGCGTCCGGGGCAGACGACGTACACCGGCAGGTCGCGGTGCAGCAGCGTGCGGGCCTGCACCGGCGAGGTGTGGGTGCGCAGCACCAGGCCGGAGCCCGGTTCACCGGCGTAGAAGGTGTCCTGCATCTGCCGCGCCGGATGGTCCTTCGCGAAGTTGAGGGCGTCGAAGTTGAACCACTCGGCTTCCAGCTCGGGGCCCTCAGCGACCTCCCAGCCCATGGCGACGAAGACGTCGGCGATGCGCTCGCTCACGGTGGTGAGCGGGTGCCGGGCGCCGCGCGGGATGCGGTCCCACGGCAGCGTGACGTCCACGGCCTCCTCACGCAGGACGCGCTCGTCGCGCTCCGCGAGCAGCGTGGCGCGCCGGGAGTCGAACGCGGACTGAATGGCCTGCCGCGCCTCGTTGACCCGCTTGCCGGCCTCGGCCTTGTCCTGCTTCGACAGCGAGCCGATGGCGCGGCGCGCGAGCATGAGCGGCGAGTGGTCACCCAGGTGGGCCGGTTTCACCGCGGCCAGGGCGTCCAGGTCGCCGGCGGCCTGGAACTCGGCCTCGGCGTGCTTCACCGCCGCCCCCAGGGTCTCGGGCGAGGTGGCCTCGGCCGGGGGCAGGTCCTGCTTCTCGGTGGCTCCGGACATAACTCCTCGGTGTCCGCTGGACGGGATCCGCCGTGCGACACGCACATGACGATTACCGCTGGATTCTAGGCGATCGCGATCCGGCGCCGGCGCCTCACCCGACCGGACGACGAGCCGCCATCGCGCTGGTGTAGAGGCACACGGCCGCGGCCGTGGCCAGGTTGAGGCTCTCCGCCGCGCCGTAGAGCGGGATGCGCACCGGAAGGTCCACCGCCGCCAGGACCCCGGGCGCCAGCCCGTGGGCCTCGTTGCCGAACACCCAGGCCGTCGGGCCCGCGGCGTCGACGGCCCCCAGCTCGGTCTCGGCGTAGCCATGGGCGGCGAGCAGGCGCAGCCCGGCCGCGCGGCACGCGGCGAGGGCGGCAGCGATGTCCCGCGTACGCGAGAGGGGAAGGTGGAAGACGCTGCCCGCCGACGCGCGGACACACTTACCGTTGTGCGGGTCGACGCTGTCGCCGGTGAGGATGACCGCGTCGGCACCGGCCGCGTCCGCGACGCGGATGACAGTGCCGGCGTTACCGGGATCGGCGACGCCGTCCAGCACGGCGACCAGCCGTGCGGTGTCGTCGAGCAAGCCGTCGAGGGGGCGGTCGAGCAGGGCGCAGACTGCGACGATGCCCTGCGGGGTTACCGTCTCCGACAGCCCCGCGGCGGCCCGGTCGGTGATCGGCGAGACGCGCACGCCTGCTTCCCGGGCGCTGCCGACCAGGTCCGGGTGGGCCTGCGCGGCACGCTCGGTGACGAACAGCTCGTGCACCGCGCCCGGGTCACGAGCCAGGGCGGCGCCGACGGCGTTGGCGCCCTCAGCCAGGAAACGACCGGTCTTGTCGCGCTCGGCACGGCGGGTCAGGCGCCGTGCAGCGACGACCCGGGGGGTCCGTTCGGTGAACGGAGCCGCCCCGGGCCGGGTCAGATCGGCGTGCTCGCTCAGGCCGACTTCTTCTCGTCGCTCGGCCCGGTCGTCACGTGCTGCTTGGCCAGCTCGGCCAGCGCGGTGAACGCCGCGGGGTCGTTGACGGCGAGGTCCGCGAGGATCTTGCGGTCGACCTCGACACCAGCGGCCTTGAGGCCCTGGATGAAGCGGTTGTAAGTCACACCGTTCTGCCGCGCGGCCGCGTTGATGCGGGTGATCCACAGCTGGCGGAAGTCACCCTTGCGGGCACGGCGGTCCCGGTAGGCGTAGTTGAGCGAGTGGAGCATCTGCTCCTTCGCCTTGCGGTACAGCCGCGAGCGCTGGCCGCGGTAACCGCTGGCCAGTTCAAGAGTTGCGCGACGCTTCTTCTGGGCGTTGACCGCCCGCTTGACGCGTGCCACGGGTCCGTCCTGTCGATATCAGGGGGCGACGGCTGATGACCGGGCGCCCCGGGGGTTTACGGCGGAAGAGGAGAGGCTTCAGCGGCCGAGCAGCCGCTTGACCCGGCCGACGTCGTTCTTGGCGACCTCGCCGGTGCCCTCCAGACGGCGGGTGACGCGGCTCGACTTCTTCTCCATCAGGTGGCGGCGACCCGCCTTCTGACGACGGAGCTTGCCCGTGCCGGTGACCCGAATCCGCTTCGAGGTCCCGCTGTGCGTCTTCATCTTCGGCATTGAGTGCTCTCTTTCATGGTGCAGCACACCGGATTTCCGGTGTGCTGCGAACTGCGTCGGTCGCGGCGCCCGTCAGGAGTCGACGGGTTCCTTGGCGGCCTTCTGCTTGGGCTTGGCGTTCTTGTGCGGCGCCAGCACCATGATCATGTTGCGGCCGTCCTGCTTCGGGGACGCCTCCACGTAACCGAGCTCGGCCACGTCCTCGGAGAGCTTCTGCAGCAGCCGGAAACCCAGCTCCGGCCTCGACTGCTCACGACCGCGGAACATGATGGTCACCTTGACCTTGTTCCCCGCGGCGAGGAAGCGGGACACGTGCCCCTTCTTCGTCTCGTAGTCGTGCTGGTCGATCTTCGGGCGCAGCTTCTGCTCTTTGATGACGGTGAGCTGCTGGTTACGGCGTGACTCGCGGGCCTTCTGCGCGCTCTCGTACTTGAACTTGCCGAAGTCCATGAGCTTGCAGACCGGCGGGCGCGCCTGCGGGGCGACCTCGACGAGGTCGAGATCCGCTTCCTGGGCGAGCCTGAGCGCATCCTCGATGCGGACGATGCCGACCTGTTCCCCGTTCGGTCCGACGAGCCGGACCTCGGGAACGCGGATGCGTTCGTTGATGCGTGTCTCGGAGCTGATGTGGCCTCCTTGGTCCGAGGTGTGTTGTCTAGCCTGCTCGACCTGGTGCCCACATACCACGGGCCCCGTCCCCGGCCGATGTGCCAGGATGCGGGGCCCTGCTTTCCGATCACGTCCGACAGCGATGCCGGACGTTCCGCCGTCACCGATCACGGCCGGTGACGGGACCGGACCCGGCCGCCTTGTGCGGCGACTCGGGTGGGAGCGGGGCTCCACTTGCCGCCCCCGATTCCTCGGGGACTGGTCGCACGTGGAAGGGTACCAGACGTGCTTGACGATGGTTCCAACGCGCCCGACCCGGGCGATATTTCCGCGCCGGTGCGCGACCTGCAGGACATCCCCAGCGTCGAGGTCATCAGCCGGGCGGCGGTGATGTTGCTGTCCGCCGCGGCCGAACGGCTCGGGCTCGCCGACGAGGACCCGGACACCAGCCCGCACCGGGACCTGGACGAGGCCCGGCGCCTGATCACCGCGCTGGCCGGGCTGGTCACCGCCTCCGCCGAGTACCTCGGCGTGCACGCCGCTCCCCTGCGCGACGGTCTGCAATCGCTGCAGAAGGCGTTCCGGGAGGCGTCGGCGGTGCCCGATGCGCCCGGCGAGGGGCCCGGGGAGAAGTACACCGGTCCGGTGTACTGACGGTACCCGGCCAGCGGAAGTCGCGGCCCGGGTGCGGGGTGACGACCGCGGCGGTCGCCACCCCCACCGAGCCGGTCCCGGGCCGGTCCCGGGCTCAGTCCACGACCGCCAGCAGGTCGATCTCCACCAGCACACCCTTCGGCAGCCCGACGTACACCGTGGTCCGCGCCGGGTACGGCTCGCGCACCAGCTCGTTGTACACCTCGTTGAACTCGCCGAAGTGGGCGGTGTCGGTGAGGTACGCGCGGACCATCATGACGTCCTGCCAGCCGGATCCGGCCTCGGTGAGCACCGCCTCCAGGTTCGCGAACACCTGACGCGTCTGCTCCGCGATCGTGCTGCCCACGATCTCGCCGGTTTCCGGGTCGAACGGGACCTGCCCGGCCAGCTGGAGGATGGGGCCCTTGCGCACGGCGGGCGAGTAGTTCGCCGCCGGTTTCGGAGCCTTCTCCGTGGTGATCGCGACCTTGGCCATGTGAACCGGTTCCTCTCTCACGGGGTCCATCCGTTGTGGACGGACGCGTCCTCGGCGGCGGCCCGCAGGACCGGCAGCAGTGCCAGCAGGCCGTCGTGATCCAGCAACACCTTCGGCACCGACAGGGACACCGCCGCGAGGACGGCCCCGCCGGGACCGCGCACCGGCGCGGCGATGCCGTGGACGAAGTCTTCGTGCTCGGCGTCGTCCACCGCGTACCCGCGTTCCGCGACGCGGGCCAGCTCGGCCAGGTACGCCTCGGGGGTGGTGATGGTGTTCGCGGTCAGGGGCGTGTAATCCAGGCCGCGCGCGATCGTCTCGCGCCGGGCCGGCGGCAGCGCAGCGACCAGGATCTTGCCGGCCGCGGTGCAGTGCAGCGGCACGCGTTCCCCGATGCGCGAATACATCCGGACGCTGTGCCGGCCTTCGTACTTGTCGACGTGGACGACCTCGCCGTCCTCGAAGGTGGCCAGGTGCACGGTGTGCCCGGTGCGGTCGTTGAGCGCGGCCAGCGCCGGCGCGGACTCGCGCCGCACGTCGCGGCCCTCCAGCGCGCGGCCGGCCAGGTCGAACAGGGCGCTGCCGAGCCGGTAGCTCCGGGACCCTGCGCGCTGCACGAAGTGCTGCGTCTCAAGGGTGCGCAGCAGCCGCAGCACCGTCGATTTGTGCACGTCGAGCTCGGTTGCGAGCTCGCTCAGGGTGCTCGCGCCCCCGGCGAGCGCGTGGAGCAGGCGCAGCCCACGGTCAAGACTCTGGCTCACGCTCGCTCCGTTGACCGGTCACCCACGGGATGCTACACCTGACACGGTCACTTAACGCAACAGACGTTGCACAACACGCAACGGAGCTCGCATGGGCGGCTGTACCCTCGACCCCGCGGCGCTGGCGGCGATCGCCGGCGAACGGCTCGACTGGCGGTTCAAGTCCCTCCCCGCCCAGCTCTGGGGCCACACCCTCGCCGACGCCGCTGCCCTGCGGCCCGGGCTGTTCACCGACGGGTTCGTCGGCCCCGTCGTCGTGCTCGAAGCCGACGCGCTGGAGCACAACCTGCGCACGATGGCGCAGTGGTGCGCGCGGGCCGGGGTGGAACTCGCACCGCACGGCAAGACCACGATGGCGCCGCAGCTGTTCGCCCGGCAGGCCGAGCACGGCGCGTGGGGCATCACCGCTGCCAACGCCGGCCAGCTGCGCGTCTACCGCGCCTTCGGCGTGTCGCGGATCCTGCTGGCCAACGAACTGGTCGACCCGGCGGCGCTGCGCTGGCTCGGCGCGGAGCTGGACGCGCATCCGGACTTCGAGTTCAGCTGCTGGGTCGACTCGGTCCGCTCGGTCGAGCTGATGACCGAGGCGCTGCGCGGTGCGGGCCGCCCGGTCGACGTGCTGGTGGAACTGGGTGCCGACGGCGGCCGGACCGGCGCGCGCGACCTCGACACCGCGCTGGCCATCGCCGCGGCCGCGCACGCCAGCCCGGCGCTGCGCCTGGCCGGCACCGGCGGGTACGAGGGCGCGCTGGCCCACGACCCGAGCCCGGCCTCGCGACAGGTCGTCGACACCTACCTGCGGCGGCTGCGCGAACTCACCGTCGCCATCGGCCGCCGCGGGCTGTTCGCCGACGTGGACCAGGTGATCGTCACCGCCGGCGGCAGCGCCTACTTCGACCAGGTCGCCGCCACCCTCACCGGCGACTGGGCCGGCCTGCACGTGGTGCCGGTCCTGCGCAGCGGCGCGTACCTGACCCACGACGACGGCTTCTACCGCGGCATCTCCCCACTGGGCGAGCACCCGCGGATCGCCGGGACACCGCGATTCCGCTCTGCGCTGCGCGCCTGGGCCCAGGTCACCTCCCGCCCCGCCGACGACCTGGCGCTGCTGACCCTGGGCAAGCGCGACGCCTCCTTCGACGAGGGCCTGCCCGTACCGCAGTGGCACCGGCGCCCCGGACAGGAACCCGTGGAGCTGACCGGGCACACCGTGACCGCGCTCAACGACCAGCACGCGTTCGTCGCGCTGCCCCCGGGCTCACCGGTGCGGGTCGGCGACTGGATCGGGCTGGGCCTGTCGCACCCGTGCACGGTGTTCGACAAATGGCCGCTGCTGCCCGTGGTCGACGGCGACACCGTCGTGGACTTCGTCCGCACCTACTTCTAGCGGTCCACAGTGGACCTTATGCCGCGGGATGCGCGCGGCGCCGGGCGAGCTAGTCCGAAGTGGACCGGTGCGTACGCTGGCCGGCCGTGCGAGGTGGCCGGCACGCCGGGTGGCTGCCACAGCTCGCACCACCGCAGCTGCCTCGCCGGTGCGCCGGACGCGTTCGCGAAGAGGGTGGAGGTGTGTGGCACGGACCGCTGCGCGCCGATCCGGCTGGTTCCTCCTGATGGGCGCGGTATGCGGTATTTCCGGCGACGCGCTGCCGAGTTCCTCGATGCCGCACCCTAGGGTCTTCGGTCAGTTTCCGGGCAGATGCGACAGCCATTCTCACCTCATGGTTGTGCTCTTGCACACACGGTGAGAACGACGCACCAGAACGGAATTCAACCGTCCACTACGGACCGGTTAGCGCCACTCCCGGTGGAAAACCTTCTATCTCAAGGGCCTTCAGTCGATGTTGCCCCGGCCGTAGCATTGGCCGGATCGCTGAGGGAGCAGCGGGGCGGGGAGGTCTCATGGTCACCACCGGCAGACGAGCCGGGCACGTCGGTGCGGTACCGGGCGCGTCCGGCGACCGGCGTCGCCGCCGGATGCTACCGCAGGCGCTCGCCGTTGCCGCACCCGTGGTCCGCCCGCACCTGCCGGCTCTGGCCGCGACCTCCGTGCTGGAACTGTTCGGGGCCGGCGTGTCCCTGCTCCGCCCGTGGCCACTGGCCCTGGCCGTCGACCACGCGATCGGCGGCAGGCCCGCCTCGGGTTTGCTGGTACGGCTCAACGGGTTTTCGCCGGCCTCCGTCCTCCTGCTCGCGGGAGCGGCGACCGTGCTGCTCAGCGTGGTCGCGGGCGTGCTGAACCTCGCCTCCACGGTGTCCGCGGAGCGCGCCGCCGAAGGCGTCGGCGCCAGGCTGCGGGAATCGGTGTTCGAGCACACGATGGAACTGTCCCTGCGGTGGCACGACCGGATGCCCAGCGGCGAGTTGCTGTCCCGCCTGACCAGCGACGTGGCCCGGATGCTGGCCGCCGTGGTCGCGGTGGCGACGATCCTCATCCCGGACACGTTCGTCCTGGTGGTGGTCCTCGTCGTACTCGCCCTGTTCGACCCCGGGCTGGCACTGGTCGGCCTCGCGGTCCTGCCGCTGCTGGTCGTCCTCGCGGTGTGGCAACGGCGCCGGGTGCGGCGCGCGCAGAACGATGCCCGTGACGCCTGGGGAAACCTGAGTGCGGTCACGAACGACCTGCTGCGCAACGTCCGCGCCGTACAGGCGTTCGGCCGCGTCGACCGCGCCCGGGAACTGTTCGCCCGGCCCAACCGGCGGTTGCGGGACGCCGAGGTCAAGGCGGCGACGGTCTCGGCGCGCTGGAGCCCAATCGCGGACATCGTCCTGTCCCTGGGCGCGGGCCTGGTGCTGGTGATCGGCGGGCGCGCGGTGCTGTCCGGATCGCTGAGCACCGGTGATCTCCTGGTGATCCTGGCCTACCTGGGCGACATGTACTCGCCCGTGCGCAGCCTGACCCGCCTGTCCTCGGTGCTGGCCAAGGCGGGTGCCAGCGGCAAGCGCGTGGACGAGGTGCTCACCGCGTCGGAATCGGTGGCCGACGCGGCGTGGGCGCAGCCGGCCCCGGAGCGCATCGGCGAGGTCCGCTTCGCGCACGTGGGCTTCGCCTACGAGCCCGGGCACCCGGTGCTGCGCGACTTCGACCTGGTCCTGCGCGCCGGCGAAACCGTGTGCCTGCTGGGACCCAGCGGCGCGGGCAAGAGCACGGTACTGCACCTGCTGCTGCGGCTCTACGACGTCGACAGCGGCCACATCTTGATCAACCGCACCGACATCCGCGATCTCCGGCGGCACAGTCTCCGGCAACGGATCGCGTTCGTGCCGCAGGACCCCTGGCTCCTCGACGCGACGGTGGCGGACAACATCGCGTTCGGCGTCACGGCGGCGGACCGGGCGGCGGTCGAGGAGGCCGGACGGCAGGCCCTGGTGGACGAGTTCGTGCACACCCTGCCCCACGGCTACGACACGACGCTCGGCGAAGGTGGCGTCCGCCTCTCCGGAGGTCAGCGGCGGCGGGTGGCGCTCGCCCGGGCCGCCGTGTCCGCCGCGCCGCTGGTGCTGCTGGACGAGCCGACGGCTTCGCTCGACCCGGTCTCGTCCGCGACGGTCGTCCAGGCGATCCGCGGCGCCACCGCCCACCGGACCGTTCTCATCGTGACGCACGACCGGGACCTGGCGGCGATCGCCGACCGGGTCGTCGTGCTCGACCGGGACCCGCAACAACCGCACGGAAACGGGAGAGGAGGTGAACCTCATGCTGCTGATCAAAGGCCCGATGTCCTACCGCAAGCACGGGCACAAGCACGGTAAGCACACCGGCAAGACCACTCGCACGACCCGGACCAGCCGTTCGCGTTGCTGATACCGGTATCGATGACCTGGCGGCCCGCGCTCCGGCGCGGGTCGCCGGGCTCCGGTCGGAAGGACAGGCATGAGCGAAGCCGCGCTCGACGACGACGGCGAACCGGTGTGGGACATGGCGGAGGGCGCCGAGTGCCCCGGCCGGACCCGCGCGGTGCGCCGGCTCGGGGTGGGCTGGCGCTGCGAGACCTGGCTCGTGTGGTCGGTCCCGCTGTGGTGCCCGATGGTGCTGAAACTTCCGCGCCCGCACATGCGCGAGCACCCGCGCGCGGTACGTGCGTTGCGGCGGGAGGTGGCGGCGCTTTCCGGGCCACCGCACCCGGGGCTGCCGAGGCTGATCACGGACGGTACCGCCGAACCCTTGCCCCACCTGCTCTTCGAGTACCTCGATGGTCCCGACCTCGACGACGTCCTCGACGAGGTCGGCCCGCTGGCCGGTGCCGAGGCGGCATTGCTGGGGGTGCAGCTGCTGTCGGCGGTGGCGGCGGTGCACCGGGAAGGCCTGGCGCACCTGGACGTCAAGCCAGGCAACGTCGTCCTGCGCGACGGCAAACCGGTCCTCATCGACTTCGGCAGCGCACGCGCGCTCGGATCGCCCCAACCACCGGGACATCCGATCGGGACCCGTGGCTACACATCCCCCGAGCAGGAGGCGTGCCTGACGGTGTCACCGGGGATGGACGTCTACGGGGTCGGGGCGACCCTGCACGCGGTCGTGACCGGGCACCGGCCGGGAACGGGCGGCCAGCCCTGCCCGCCGATGCTGGCGGGACTGCTCGCGACCGATCCGGCGCGGCGCCTGGACGTCAGCGACGCGATCGCCGCGCTCCTCGAGTGGATTCCGGCCGAGTTCCGGCCGTGGCCGGAGTGGGCCGACGCCTACCTCGGTGGAGCGTGACTACCGCGCCCGGCGGCGTCGTCAGATCCGGCGGGCGTTGTGGAAGGGCATGCCGGCCATCGAGGAGATCTTCACCGGCTGACCGGCGGTGCTGGCGTGCACGATCTTGCCGTCGCCGACGTAGATGCCGACGTGGCTGACCGGCGTGTAGAAGAACACCAGGTCACCGGGCCGCAGCTGGGACAGCGCGACCGGGGTGCCCATCGTGGACTGAGCGCGGGAGCTGTGCGGGAGGTTCACCCCGGCCTGCTTGAAGGCCCACTGGACGAGGCCGGAGCAGTCGTAGGCGTTGGGACCCGCGGCACCCCAGACGTAGGGCTTGCCCAGCTGGGTGAGCGCGTCGCGCAGGGCGGTCGCGCCGACGCTGGTGCCGCTGATCGAGGCCGGCGCGACGGCCGGTGCGGTGTCGGTCGGGGCGGCCGTGCTGGCGAACGCCGGGCCGGCAGCACCGGCGAGCGCGGCCGCCAGCACGGCGCTGGTGACACCGGCGCGCAGGAGTGTGCGGCCGGACTTCGGCTGCGAGGACTGTCGCATGTCGAGTGTTTCCTTTCGCTTTCCACCACCCGTGGCGGGGGATCCACGAAATCGCGGTGGTGGCTTGCGACCGTGATCTTTCGGGGCAGATCACTGGTTGCCGCAAGAGCGCTGGAAACGTTACGAAGCGAGCCCGGCAATTGTGAAGACCGGGTGCGATATCACACAGATCAAAATCATTACCGGTAATGGATCTTTCGCTGCTCGTGACAATTGATTTTGTCCCGGCGCGCGCAGCGCCGGGACAGTGACGTCACTGCTGCTGCGGGTGACCTTGCTGGAACTGACCCTGCTGCTGGTACTGCTGCTGCGCGCCGGTGTCGGTACCATCGGGCACCACGTACACCGCCGTGCCGTAGGCGGCGATCTCGCTCGCGGTCTGGGCAATTTCGTTGCAGTCGAACCGCATGCCCAGCACGGCGTTGGCGCCGAAAGCCATCGCTTCCTGGCAGAGCCGCCCGAGCGCCTCGTGCCGCGAGTCGGACAGCAGCTTGGACAGGCCCTTCAGCTCGCCACCCGCCATCGCTTTCAGCCCGGCGCCGAAGTTGGAGAACATGTTCCGGCTGCGCACCGTCAGCCCGAACACCTCGCCGTACACGCGCACGACCCGGTACCCGGGCAGATCATTCATGGTGGACAGCAGGATCGGAAACCGCGGCTGCGGCTGCTGCTGTTGTGGGTAAGGCTGGTTCATGCCGCGGATCGTAGCGCCCGGCACGTGACGGCCCGGTGCCAAACCTCCGGACGCCCGAGGTGCCCGTACCGTCGTGCCCGCCGCGCGAGCCCGCTGTCAGCCGGGTACTCCGGGTGCCGCCGGGCGGTCACCCGAGCACCCCACGGTGAACGGCTGTCCAGCTCGGACCGTTCCGGTATCTCACCCGCTTCGCCGAAGCCGTCCCGGAAGTCCGTCCCGCCACGACGTGAACGGCTCGACGAGGTACGGCACGATCCGCCAACCGGGACGTGGCTGCTTCGCTCACCGGGCGATCGTGGCCAGGTGGCTCTGGAGCCCGCGCCGGCCGCGCCGCATCATCAGCGCGTGGTTGACCTGGAACAGCGGCCGGGCCAGCGGGGACAGTGCACGCAGCAGCCGTTTGGTGGCGATCACGTGCTGGGTGATCTCCAGCCGGGTGCCGCCCGGGCGCCGTAGGACGACCGCGGCGAGCACACCCTCGAGGTCGCCGGTCAGGTGCACCCGCAACCGGCCGCGGTGCACGTCCTGTTCGTCCCGCCGCATGCGGATGACCAGCGCGTAAGGTAGTGCAGCCCGGCACACGAGCTCCGCCGTGTCGTCGTCCACCCGGCTCACCGTTCGGACATCCGGCCACCACCGGGGGTAGCCCGCGACGTCGGTGACCGCGTCGAACACCTGAGGCACCGGCGCGGAGAGCAGCCAGGTGTCCCGGAACTGGTAGGCGTTGACCCGCATGAACCGATTATCCGCCGAGATCGCCGGCAGCGGCCGGATCCGGCGATCTGGTGCTCGCGTTCGCCCGGACGGGCTGACGGCGACCAGGTGCCGGCGACGCCGCACCGTCGGCTCGTCCCGGTACAATTGGTGAGCTGCGGGCCGTCCACGCGGGCGTGGACGCCGGTGACCACGACCTCGTGACTACGGCCGGCCTTCGGTCCGCGCAGGTGGCCGCGCGGCGCTCGTCCGGGGTGACGCGCCGTCCCGCGCGAACGGGTGACGCGTGCGTCCCTCGGCGCGGTGCTCAGGGCGACCGCTGCGCCACCGGGCCACCCGCGTCGAGCAGCGCCATCGATCGGCGGGCCGAGCTGGCGAATCCCGCAGCGGAGCCCCAGTGGCCGGGCCCGGCCCCGCTGCCGGCACGTGCCGGTTCACCAGCGTAGGGCGAGCTCGCAGCACCGCCCCCGGTGACGGCGACCGAGACGCCGTTCTGGACGGATTCGGCGTTGCCCGGTGGCACCGGGCAACGCCGGATCGTGCCGCACCAGTATCGGCCGGGGCCTGCGGACTACCGACCACACCGACGGCACCAGCGGCGCGGGCACGCCGTCAACCGCGCAGAACACCGGCGACCGGGCGCCCTCGAGCGGTGCCCGCGGTCAGCCCAGGGCCGGGGCACGGGCGACGGCCGGTTGCCCGCCGATCGCTCGGAGGCGAGCAGCGTGATCGGCCAGCGGGCGCACCCGCCACGGCCGTCCGTCCGCGGCGGGATGACGCCAGCCGCTGCTGGCACCGCCCGGGACGGAGCACCGGCATCCGGAGTGCACCGAAGTGCAGAAGGGGCTAGTCAGGCGAGCAGCTCCTGCAGGAACTTGCCGGTGTAGCTGCCCTCCACCGTGGCGACGTGCTCAGGCGTGCCCTCCGCGACGATGGTGCCGCCACCGGAACCGCCTTCGGGGCCGAGGTCGATCACCCAGTCCGACGTCTTGATCACGTCGAGGTTGTGCTCGATCACGATCACCGTGTTGCCCTTGTCCACCAGGCCGTTGATGACACCCAGCAGCTTGCGGATGTCCTCGAAGTGCAGACCGGTGGTGGGCTCGTCGAGGATGTACACCGTCTTGCCGGTCGAACGCTTCTGCAGCTCGCTGGCCAGCTTGACGCGCTGCGCCTCGCCACCGGACAGCGTCGGCGCGGGCTGACCGAGCCGGACGTAGCCCAGGCCCACGTCCACCAAGGTCTGGAGGTGCCGGTGGATGGCCTTGATCGGCTCGAAGAACTCGGCGGCCTCCTCGATCGGCATGTCGAGCACGTCGGAGACCGTCTTGCCCTTGTAGTGCACCTCGAGCGTCTCGCGGTTGTACCGGGCGCCCTTGCAGACCTCGCACGGCACGTACACGTCGGGCAGGAAGTTCATCTCGATCTTGATCGTGCCGTCCCCGGCACACGCCTCGCAGCGGCCGCCCTTGACGTTGAACGAGAACCGGCCCGGCTGGTAGCCGCGCACCTTCGCCTCGGTGGTGGCCGCGAAGAGTTTGCGCACGTGGTCCCACACGCCGGTGTAGGTGGCCGGGTTGGACCGCGGCGTGCGGCCGATCGGCGACTGGTCGACGCGCACCAGCTTGTCCACCAGGTCCAGACCGCGCACCCGGGTGTGCCGCCCCGGCACCTGACGGGCGCCGTTGAGCTTGTTCGCCAGCACGGTGGCCAGGATGTCGTTGACCAGCGTCGACTTGCCCGACCCGGACACGCCGGTGACCGACACCAGGCAACCCAACGGGAAGGACACGTCCACGCCGCGCAGGTTGTGCTCGCGCGCGCCCACCACGGTCAGCTGGCGCTTCTTGCTGACCGGCCGGCGGATCTCCGGCACCGGGATGATCTCGCGCCCGGACAGGTACGCACCGGTGAGGGATTTCTTGTTCGTGAGCAGCTTGCTGAACGGTCCGGTGTGGACGATGTGCCCGCCGTGCTCCCCCGCGCCCGGGCCGATGTCGACCACCCAGTCGCTGGCGCGGATGGTGTCCTCGTCGTGCTCGACCACGATCAGCGTGTTGCCCAGGTCGCGCAGCCGGGTCAGCGTGTCGATCAGGCGGCGGTTGTCCCGCTGGTGCAGGCCGATGGACGGCTCGTCCAGCACGTACAGCACACCGACCAGGCCGGACCCGATCTGGGTGGCCAGCCGGATCCGCTGGGCCTCGCCTCCGGACAGCGTGGCCGAGGCCCGGTCCAGTGACAGGTAGTTCAGGCCCACGTCCAGCAGGAAGCGCAGCCGTGCCTGGATCTCCTTGAGCACCGCACCGGCGATCATCGCCTCGCGCGAGCCCAGCTTGAGCCCGTCGAGGAACTCCGAGGCCTCCTCGATCGACAGGGCGCACAACTCGGCGATGGACCGCTCGCCGCGCTCCGCGTGCTCGAGCGTGACCGCGAGGATCTCCGGCTTGAGCCGGCTGCCCTGGCACGCGGGGCACGGAACCTCGCGCATGTAGCCCTCGTACCGCTCGCGCATGTACTCGGACTCGGTCTGCTCCAGGCGCCGCTCCAGGAAGGGGATGACGCCTTCGAAGCTGGCGTAGTAGCTGCGCTGGCGACCGTAGCGGTTGCGGTACCGGACGTGGACCTGGTCGTCGACGCCGTGCAGGACCGCCTTCTGCGCCTTGGCCGGCAGCTTGCGCCACGGCGTGTCCATGCGGAAGCCGATGGTCTCCGACAGCGACTCCAGCAACCGCTGGAAGTACTCGGCGCTCTGGCCGCCCGACCACGGCGCGATCGCGCCCTCGGCCAGCGACAGCTCGTCGTCGGGTACCACCAGCTCCGGGTCGACCTCCTTGCGGATGCCGATGCCGGTGCACTCCGGACAGGCGCCGTAGGGCGAGTTGAACGAGAACGAGCGGGGTTCGAGGTCCTCGATCGTCAGCGGGTGGCCGTTCGGGCACGCCAGGTTCTCGGAGAACCCGCGGATGCGGTGCGGGTCGCCCTCGGGCAGGTCGACGAACTCCAGCTCGACCAGGCCGTCGGCCAGCCGCAGCGCAGTCTCGACCGAGTCGGTGAGCCGCTGCTTGGCCGAGGACTTGACGGTGAGCCGGTCGACCACGACACCGATGTGGTGCTTCTCCTGCTTCTTCAGCTTCGGCGGGTCGGTGAGCTGGTACACCTGCCCGTCGATGCGCGCCCGCGAATAGCCCTGCTGCTGCAGGTTGCTGAACAGGTCGAGGTACTCCCCCTTGCGACCGCGCACGACCGGCGCGAGCACCTGGAACCGGGTGCCCTGCTCCATGGCCAGCACCTGGTCGACGATCTGCTGGGGGGTCTGCTTGCTGATCGGCTCGCCGCACTGCGGGCAGTGCGCCTTGCCGGCGCGCGCGTAGAGCAGCCGCAGGTAGTCGTAGACCTCGGTGATCGTGCCCACGGTGGAGCGCGGGTTGCGCGAGGTGGACTTCTGGTCGATCGACACCGCGGGCGAGAGCCCCTCGATGAAGTCCACGTCGGGCTTGTCCATCTGCCCGAGGAACTGCCTCGCGTAGGCCGACAGCGACTCCACGTACCGCCGCTGGCCCTCGGCGAAGATCGTGTCGAAGGCCAGGCTCGACTTGCCGGACCCGGACAGGCCGGTGAACACGATCAGGCTGTCCCGGGGCAGGTCGAGGTCGACGCCGCGGAGGTTGTGCTCGCGCGCACCGCGAACAACGAGGCGATCAGCCACGGATGAGGTCCCTTCCCTGGAATGTGACGGCCGGATCAGCCAGCCGCATCCATGCTAGGACGACCCACCGACAGAAACCGGAGCCGGACCGTTCGGCTCCTCGCCGACGAGGTCGTCCGGAGCCGTCCGGGGTGGCGGTGCGGTGACGCGCGGCGTGGTCAGCCAGCGGTGGGCCGGCCGTTCGACGAGCTTGGTGAGCAGCCATCCGGCACCGATCGCCGCCCCCAGCACGAGCGGCAGCCGCGCCCAGCCCGGCACGCCCGCAAGCTGCAGCGCCTTGGCCAGGATGTAGCCCAGCTCCTGGTGCAACAGGTACACACCGTAGGAAATTCCGGCCAGCCACCCGATGGCCGGCGCGGCCGGCCGCAGGAACGTCCAGTCCGGGCCCTTCGCCGCCGCGCACACCAGCACCAGCGCCACGGCGAACCCGATGTCGGAGGGCAGCCGCGCCGGGTCGGTGGGCAGCGCCACGTGGAACGGGTAGAGGTGCAGGTCCTGGGCGGCGACCGCAGCGGCCAGCAGCAGGGCCAGGTGCGGCGTGGACATCCGGTCCCGCGACCACAGCCACACCGCGATACCCGCGGCGAACGCGTGCAGCCGGTGCAGCCCGAACCCGAACACGAGCGAGAACGCCCACGGCGACGGGTTGTTCACCCCCACCACCCAGAACCGCAGCACCAGCGGCACCAGCGTCATCGCCCAGAGCAGCAGCTTCGCGTGCCGGGCGGCGTGCGGCGAGCGGAACCAGCGGGTGCGCGACCACAGCAGCGCGGCGCCGGCGAAGACCATGAGCTGCACCGGCAACGTCCAGTAGGAGCCGTCGAGCCAGATGAAGCCCGCGTGCCAGCCCTGGATCATGGTCAGGTTGACGAGCAGATCCCAGCCGACCGGGACGTACCACGAGCTCGCCCACGCGACGCCGTCGCGGGTGGGGCCGAACAGCGTGTCCCACCAGCCGCCGCCGAACCCCTGGCCGTTGAACGCGGCGTCCGCCCCGCGCATCACGAAGTAGGTGACGACCACCGCGACCAGGTACGGCGGGAGCAGCCGCGCGGTCTTCTTCCACATCCACCTGCCGGTGCCGCCGCGCCGGATCGTCTGGCAGACGAAGAACGCCGAGACGACCATCAGGATCGCCGCGCCGAACTGGGCGGTGATCCGGACCGGGTAGTCGTTCAGCTCGGGGTGGGCCAGCGGACCCTGGTGCGTGATGTGCCCGAGCACCACGGACAGAACGGCGAGGACGCGCACCGCGTCCCAGCTGATGCGTCGGGTGCTCCTGCGCTGGGGGGGTTCGGGGAGGGAACTCGGCACTGTTTCGGGCGTCTCACAAGATCGGGTCGGGGACGCAGCGGAGCCTACGTTACCTTTCTGAGACCAACCTGAACGGGTGGAACGGGCTGTCGCGCGGCGACTACCGTTGGCGCCGTGAACGTCGTAGAGGACTACACCGGCCACGTCGAGCCGGGCGGGGACGCGGCCCGGCGGGTGCTGGACGCCCTGACCATCACCAAACTGTCGGTCGGGCCCATGGACAACAACGCCTACCTGCTGGTTTGCCGCCGGCAGAACGAGGCGCTGCTGATCGACGCCGCGGCGGACCCGGAGCGGATCTCCGATCTGGTGGGCCACGGCCCGGACCGCCCGGCGCTGCGCACGATCGTCACCACCCACCAGCACGCCGATCACTGGCAGGCGCTGGGCGCCGTGGCCGGGGCATACGGTGCGAACACGGCGGCTCACCCGTTGGACGCATCCGTGTTGCCGGTGCCGCCGGATTTCCTGGTCGAACATGGCGACACGCTGACTGTGGGTGACTGCACTCTTGAGGTGATTCACCTCCGCGGGCACACCCCCGGCTCGATCGCGTTGTTGTACCGCGACGCGGACGGCAGCACGCACCTGTTCACCGGAGATTCGCTCTTCCCCGGCGGCGTGGGGAAGACGGCCACCCCGGCGGACTTCGAGTCCCTGATCGGCGACGTGGAGTCCCGGGTGTTCGACCGGCTCCCGGACGAGACCTGGTTCTACCCGGGGCACGGGGACGACTCGACGCTCGGTGCGGAGCGGCCGAAGCTGGCCGAGTGGCGGCAGCGGGGCTGGTGAACACCGGACGGTGGAGATCGTTCCTGGACCGGAACGATCTCCACCGTGCTGTCCAGTCCGGCGAAGTCGCCCGGATTCCTGGTGTGGCGCGGCAGCCCGCGGACGGAGGCGATCGCGGCGATCATGAGGTCCAGCTTCCGCGGCCGCGGGTCGCGGTTGGCAGCGCGCACGGGGACGGCCAGCGTGCCGTAGCGGGCGGAGGCTTCGGCGGCGACGGGCAGCGGATCGAAGTCCAGCATCGCAGCACCCACCTGCTCGGTCCGCGTTGCCCGGACAACCGGGTTCTTCGACAGGGCAACTCCCTGGTGCAGCTCCGCCATGGTCACCGCGGTGAGTTCCGGTACGACCGGCAAGACGGCCGGGTCGGGCGTCGCCAGGCGAGGTAGCCGCCAGTGCCGAGGACCCCGGCCTCCTGCCTCTCAGTCACGGACGAGGCCGTCGATACCGTCATCGCCGACGGGATCCCCGGTGCCGAAGAACCCCTCGGCTTCCCGCCTGAGCTCGGCCGCGTTCACCTGGGGCAACCGCTGCTTCTCGACGAGTTCCTCGGTGCGCGTCAGGTGGTAGGTCTCGCCCGCTTCCGCAGCATCCATCACGGCCGCAGCGTTGTTGCGGAACTCACGCTGATCACTCTCATGGCGGCGACGCTACGGCAGGCGTAGCCAGCCGTTGCGCAACGCGCTACACCTGGGGGGGAGCAGTGCAGCGTTCGGGTTGCCCGCAGGGGCCGCGCTGACGCACCGGCACGGCAGGCCGCTCACAAGCCGCTGACCAGCGCCGGGCGGCCTCGCCGAAACCGGGCAGCACGGGTAAGCTCGGATCCACGGTTGAGCAAGTAGCCGTTCGGAGCTAACCCGACAGGCGCTTGCCGCGCAGTGTGGAGGCCGTGCTCATGGCTCCTCCGGAAACCCGCCCCGCACCGGTCCAGCGGGGCATCCCCGTTCCGCGGGCGCAGGACGTCCCGGAAGCGACGCCGTTCAGGATCGACGTGTCCCAGCCCGGACGGCACACGCTGCTCGTCGAGGTCGGCGGCGACGTGGACCTGGCCAGCGCACCGCAGCTCGCGGACGTGCTCAGCCGGCGTTTCCGCGGCCCGGTGACACTCCTCGTGCTGGACCTGTCCGAGGTCAGCTTCTTCGGCACGGCCGGCCTGAGCGTGCTGGTCGAGACGCAGTACGCCGCCGCGCGGCGCGGTGTCGCGCTGCGGGTCACCGGCACCGGCTGCCGCCCGGTCGAGCGCGCGCTGTGGGCGGCCGGCATGCTGTACAGCCTGCCGCACTCGGACGAGCCCGCCGAGGACGTCGTCCTCCGGCACGTTGCCGAGCAGAGCGTGGGCCGGGCGCCCTGGTGACTCCCGCTCATCCGTGACCGAGCCGGTGGTGCGGGCGCTGCTACGCTCTCGCGCGTGCAGGAGGACGGGCCGGTCGTGGACATCTACACGGACGGCGCGTGCAGTGGAAACCCCGGCCCCGGCGGGTGGGGCGCGGTACTGCGGTACGGGCAGCACGAGAAGGAGCTGTACGGGGCCGAGCCGGGCACGACGACGAACAACCGCATGGAGCTGATGGCGCCGATCCGCGCGCTGGAGGCGCTGACGCGGCCGTCGGTGGTGCGCGTGTACACCGACTCGAGTTACGTCCGCAACGGTGTACTGCAGTGGATGCCGCGGTGGAAGACCAACGGCTGGCAGACCGCGGCCCGGGAGCCGGTGAAGAACGCGGACCTGTGGCAGCGCCTCGACGCGGCGATCGGCCGGCACGAGGTCCAGTGGCACTGGGTCAAGGGTCACGCGGGCCATCCCGACAACGAACGCGCCGACCGGCTGGCGGTGCGCGGAGCGCAGGAGGCCGGCGGGCGAGCGTGACCGGGGCCCCCGCGCGGCACCGGCTGCCGGGTCGCCATTCGCCGGCCCGGGCCTCCCCGGTGCAGGAGCGGCAGTTCCGCCACGGAGTCCGCCACGCGACGGTCCTCCGCGCCACACCGAACGGATCGGCAGCACGCCACGAGCAGGCTGCGCTCGAGCTGGCAGCGCCGGCCCCGGGCGGGGATGGCCCGGACGGCGGTGCCGTCGAGTGGTCTGGTCGTCGTGCCCGGACGGCACTGTCCCAGTGCGTCACGCCGTCGCCGACCGGAAGCGCTCCGCCAGGTGGAGCGCCGACATGCCCAGCCGGGCCGGGAAGGCGCCCGGCTGCGGACGCGGGGATGCCAGCCGGCGCAGTTCGGCTTCGGTGTAGCGCACGCACCGGCGATGCCATTCCAGGATCCCGGACATCCAGTCCGACAGCTCGGACGCGTGCCGCGTCAGCGCGTCCCGGGCCGGTCCGTCCAGGGCGAAATCCTCGAACAGCTGTGGCAGGTCCACGGCGAGGATGTGCTCGAACTGCTGCATCCGTGCGGTCATCAAGTCGTTGACCACGTCCCGCGCCGCGAGCCGGTCCACCCCCAGGAAGTGTTCCACCACCAGCACCATGTTGTGCAGCTCGCCCTCGAACTCGATCTCCTTCTGGTAGGAGAACAGGTCGTTGACGAAACAGGCGTAGTCCTGGGCCGCGGTTTCCAGCTCCCGCAACGTCCGGGTGCCGAACAGCTCCGGCGGCACCGCGGTCAGGTGCCTGATCCGGGCCAGGCTCATGGTCATGTCCGAACCGAACGTCCGGCGCCGCATCTCCACGTAGTCGACGGGGTCGGGGATGCGGTTCTGCGCCTGGTTGGCCAGTTCCCACACCCAGCTCGCGGTCATGTCCGACACGGTTCTGGCGAAGATCCGCCGCGCGTGGAGTCCGAGGGGTTCCGCCGTGCGCCGCCACAGGTCCTGCAGCCCGCGTTCCAGCGGGGTCAGCGGTTCCGGGGTCCGGCCCGCGTCGAGCGGCATGAACAGCGACAGCCGGTCGACGGCCGCCTTCGCCGCCGGCACGTTGCGGCTCGCGCCGAACACCGCCGGGAAGTAGTCGTCGCCGTAGGTGCCCCACGCGAGCCACGCGGTGGACAGGTGCAGCTCGGCCAGGGCGGCGTCGGCGTGGATCATCGACGCGCAGTGCGCCAGGTCGATCCCGCGCAGCCGCTCCTCGTCCCACACTCCCCCGGCCTCCACGCCGGGCAGGGAATCGTAGAACCCCATCTCCCGGCACCAGTGCACGTTGTGTTCGCGGGCCTGTTCCAGGTGCGGGCTCACCCGGAAGCGGAAGGGCATCCGGATCGCGGGCAGCGGCAGCGGACCGACCCGGGTGAACGGGACGTGGTCGCGCTGCCGGGTCCGGGTGCGCACGACCGGCCCGGGTGTGAGGCCGTTCGGACCGGCGTCCGCGGCGCCCTCGTTCATGTACCGGCTGGAGCGGGCGTGCCACTCGTGACCACCGGACTGCCAGTCCTGCAGGCCCTTCACGTACGCGGCGACCGCGACCTGCTCGTGCGGCAGCGCGGCCTGCTCGGCCAGCAGCGCGGGCACCTCGGTCAGCGCGGTGTCCTCGAACTGCTGCAACCGGGACGTCAGCAGGTCGTTGACGAGCTCGGCGGCCTCCTGCGTGGAGCAGCCGAGGAAGTTCTCCAGAACCAGCACGGCGTTGGAGTTCTCCCCCTCCTCGCGCACCTCCCGCTGGTAGGAGAACAGGTCGTTGCGCAGGTGGACGGCGTCGGCGAAGGTGTCGGACAGAACCTCGACCGGCCGTGTCGCGGCCAGCCGGTCCGGCACCTCGGCCCGCACGGCGTACTCGACCAGGTTGGCCGACCACGGCGCGCCCCCGACCCGCCGCCGCATCTGGATGTACTCGATGGGGTTGGCGATGCGGCCGAGGTCGATGTTGGCCAGCTCCCACATCGATTCGACCATCAGGTTGTGCGTGCTGGTCGTGAAACGGCGGCGCCACCCGTCCGACATCGCGGGGATGGTGCGCTCCCACAGGTCCGCCAGGCCGGCCTCGGCGGGATTGGCCGGTTCCGGCGGCTGCTGCCCGGGCGCGGTCATGAACAGCTCGAGCCGGTCCAGGTACTCCTTGGCGCCGGCGATGTCCCGCGAGTACTTGAACTGTTCGAGGAAGTGGTCGTCGAAGAAGAACACCCAGACGTACCAGTCGGTGATCAGATCGAGGGCCGGCGCCGCGCAGTCCGGGTGCGTGTAGGCGCACATGAGCGCGTAGTCCATTTCGGCCAGCGCCGCATCGGTCCACACCACGCCGCCGCCGGGTTTGGCGGCGTCGAGCATGCCCATGTGGCGGGCCCAGTCCGCGCTGTGCGCGCGGGCGCCCGCCAGGTGCGGGTTGAGCCGGGCCGGGTAGGGGACGTAGAACTCGGGCAGTGTGAACGCCTGCATGTCCTCGACGGTCCCAGCCCGCGCCCGGCGGCGGCAACAGCCAGGCGAGCGATCCCGGCGCCTGTTCGGATGAGTCGCGCAGAACACCCTCGGTTGCCGCGATGTCCTCTTCGGACAGTTCCGGTTTCGCTACTGGTGACCTGGGGATTTACCCGGGATACCGCGGGCATGCCACGGCGCGCGGCATGCGGCACTGGGCCGTTCGAGCGACTTCGTCCGGAACCACGGCACCAATGGTGTGATCCGGCGAGGGCACCCCGCCCTAACGGCGCTGAAGGATGCCACGGACGAACGCGGCCTGGCCGGCGTGCTGCAGGTCGTCGGACAGGATGCTCACCAGCCGGACGCCCAGGGTCACCGGCGGGTCCCACGCCTCGTCGACCACCCGGTCCAGCTCCAGCTCGCCCAGCCCGCGCAGCCACGCCACCGTCGAGTCGTGCACCGCGTCGTGGTAGCCGGTGAGCAGTTTGGCTTCGGCGCGCACCGCGGCGACATCCTCCGACTGGTGGCCGTAGCCGGTCGCGCCCCGGCCGAACGGCAACCCGAACCGCTCGTGCCAGCCCTGCTCGGTCCACACCTGAGGAGTGCCGGCCAGGTCGGCGATGTGGTCGTCCTGCACCCGCGTCAGGTGCCAGACCAGCCACGCGATCGAATTGGCGTCCGGGTCGAGCCGCTCGGCGAGCTGGTCCTCGGTCAGCCCGTCGACGGCTTCGTGCACCACCTCCCGGATGCGACCGAAACCGTCGATCAGCAAGTCCGCAACAGTCATGCCCCCACGCTAGCGGCGATCGATCAGTCCCGCCGCGACCAGTTCGACCGTCACCAGCACGGCGATCGACTCGGCGGCCAGCAGGCCGAGCAGGACCAGCACCTGCGTCACCCCGGCCTGCACCGGCCCGGCCCCGCCGAGCAGCACGCCGACGAAGGCGCCCGGCAAGGTGACCAGGCCGACGGTGCGGGTCTGGTCGAGCGCCGGGATCAGCGCCTGGCCGGCGGTCGGGCGGCAGATCTCCAGTGCCGCGGCGCGGCGCAGGAACCCGAGCGCGAGGGCGGCCTCGTACTCGCCATGCCGCGCGGTCAGCTCGTCCAGGGCGCGCCGCGCGGCCTGCGAGGTCGCGGTCATCGCGCCGCCGATCACGATGCCGGCGATCGGCACGACCGCGATCGGCCGCAGGGGCACCACACCGAGGGCCAGGACGAGCGCGAGCACCGGCAGCACCCCGCTCGCCAGGGCCAGCGCGACCCACGCCAACCGTCCCAGCGGAAGCCCGACCCGGCGGGTCGACGTCACCGCGGCGACGGTGAACATCAGCAGCACGAACAGTCCGGTCCACCAGCCCGACCGCAGCACCACGGTGATCAGCAGCGACACGGCGGCGAGCTGGGCGACGGCGCGCCCCGCCGCGGTCACCACCGTCCAGCCCGGCCCGAGCCGTCCCAACTGGACCGCAAGCGCACCGGCGACCACGAGCGCGACGAGGACGACGGCCAGCATGGGGCCGGCGTGCAGGGTCGCTCCGTTCACGCGGACGATCGTGCCTCACCGGGCCGGGCGCTCGCCCGCTCCGGCAACCACGCAGGCGGCCGGGACGAGGTCAGGGCAGGGACTTCGAGCAGCGCACCATCCCCTGCGGCGCCGACACCGACCGCTCGCTGACCACCACGCCGTCGACGACGATCCGGCAGGTCAGCACGCCACCACCGGCGCTTTGCGCGGTGAGGCTGAAGTACTGGTGGGCGCCCTGCGCCCCGGTCCGCACCAGGGACACCGACCACGGCGTGCGGGTGTCCAGAACCTGCGCGATGTCGGCACCCTGCGCCACGTAGGTCACGTTCAGCGCGTGCGCGCCACCGGTCAGCTCGTAGGTGACCTGGTAGGACGCCTGCGGACCGGGCGCGGCCGGGGCCACGATCGGTGCACCGGCGCCGCTGAGCGAGCCCACCTCCGGATCGGTGGACCGCTGGCCCGCGGCCAGCAGCGAGGTGAGGCCGACCGTCAGGACCACACCGAGGGCGGCGAACACCGCCATCGAGCTGGCCAGCGGCCGCCGCGGTCCCGGGCTGGGGCGCACGGTGGGAACAACACCCATGGCGTCGTCTTCTCTCGGCTCTCCGCGCTTCCACCGAGCGCGTCAACCATTCCTCGCGAGCCGAGCACCAATCGTTACCTGCGGTGCACACCGTCATCCGCTTTTCACCCGTTCGGGGTAGTGCAACGAGCTGACCTGCGGACTTTTCCGCGTCGACGGCCTCGGTCGCGCAGGATGATCCCCGGAGTCGCGTCGAGGTCAGTGCTCGCTCTCCCGCTGCCGCGCGGCCAGGAAGTGCGTGACGTCCTTGGTGGCGGGGTAGAGCGCGCGGTACCGCTCGTAGAACCGGTCGTAGACCTCCATCGCGCCTGGGTCGGGGCGCACGGTGCGGGCGACCGGGTTCCACCGCGCGGCATCCGGTTCGGCGCCGATCGCGACCGCCGCCAGCAGGGCGTCCCCGAACGCCGCGCCGATCGTCTCGGCAGGCACCTGCTGCTCGGCACCGGTCACGTCGGTGACGATCTGCGTCCACAGCCCGCCCTGGGTGCCACCGCCGACGGCAACCAGGCGGCTCGCGGCGCCACCGGAATCGCGCATCGCCTCCAGGTTGTGCCGCACCCCGTAGGCGATGCCCTCCAGCGCGGCCCGGTACAGCTCGCCGATGCCGTGCGCGGTGGTCAGCCCGGCGAGCACGCCCCGCGCATCCGGGTCGAACAGCGGGGTCCGCTCCCCCGCGAAGTACGGCAGCAGCAGCAACCCCCGGCTGCCGGCCGGCACCTTCGCCGCCTCGCCGACCAGTGCGGCGAACTCGCCGCCGACGAGACGGCGCAGCCAGTCGGTGATCGCCCCGGACGTCGCCATTCCCGCGGCGAGCGAGTACGTGCCGGGGAAGGCGCCGCAGGTGGTCCACAGGCCGGTGTGCGGCCGCGGGTCGGCGAGCACCTGGATCAGGAACATCGTCGTCCCGTACATCACCATCGTGTCACCGGGCTCGCTGACCCCGACGCTGGCGGCCTCCGCCCACGCGTCGACGGTGCCGGCGGTGACCGGAAGCCCCTGCGGCAGGCCGGTTTCCGCCGCGGCGGCCGCACTGACCGTGCCGGCCACCTCGGTCGGCCAGACCAGCCGCGGCATCTCGACCCCGGGTGCGCACCGCTCCGCCCAGTCGCTCGCCCAGTCGCCCCCGCGCAGGTCGTACATCGGGTCGCACTGGCTGGCGGAATGGTGGTCCAGCACGTACTCGCCGGTCAGCCGGTGGACCAGGTAGGAGCTGCACATGAGGAACAAGCGGGTGCGCCGGAACACCTCCGGCTCGTGCCGGGCGAGCCACCGCCACTTCGGGCCGACCGCCTGCGAAGACAACGCCGTGCCCGCGCGCTCCACAATCGAGTCCGCGCCCAGTTCCGCAGTCAGTTCCTCGATCTCGCGCGAGGCGCGCGTGTCCACCCCGTACAGGATGGCCGGGCGCAACGGCCGTCCGTCGGAGTCCGCGGGCAGCAGCACCGGGCCGATGCCACTCACCCCGAGCGCGGCGAGGCGGCGCTCACCGGCCGCCGCGACCAGCTCCCGCGTCAGCGCGAGGAAGTCCTGCCACCACACCGCCTCCGCGTCGTGCTCCACCCAGCCGGGGTGCGGGTAGGACGTCTCGTGCGCCCGTGATGCCCGGGCGACGATCTCACCGTCGCGGGTGACCAGGACACCCTTCGAGCTCGACGTCCCGATGTCGATGCCGAGCAGCAGGTCCTCAGCCACGGGACCACTCGTGCAGCTCGACGCCGAGCAGACCGGCCGCGGCACGCAGCTCGGCGCGGCGGTCACCCGGGATGGCGTGGATGTGGTTGGCCCCGAACTCGGACAGGAACTTCTCCGCCGGCGCGTCCAGGCGGGCCCACGCGTGCGGCCATTCCGGGGTGGACTGCCGCATCAGCGCTTCGTTGGTCTCGTCGTCGTAGTTCTCGAACTCGCCCAGCATCAGCTGCAGACGGTACTCCCCCGCCTGCCGGGTGAGCCGCCCCAGTGTCATCTGCCCGGGCGCGGCGATGTGCTGCACCGAGGCGCCACCGGCCGGGAAGAAGAACACCTCGGGGTACAAGTGGACCTTCGCGAGGTTCACCGCCGGGTCGTCGCTGCGCGCGGCGAACCAGGTGGCGTGCTGGCCGGAGTTGCACAGGTCCCAGATGTCGCGGTCGGCGTGGTAGTGACGCACGTCGGCGAACAGGACGGGGGTGCCGGAGATCCGGTGCATCAGCTGCATCGTGAGCGCGCCGTCCATGTCCGCCTCGGTGGCGGTGACGTGCACCGGTTTGGGGCCGTCCCAGTCGTAGGGGTCGTTGAGCAGGGCCTCGGTGACGTCCATCGTGGCGAAGTGCTCGGTCAGCTCGGGCTGGCCCTTGATGCCGGAGAAGTCCAGGTTGCGCTCGGCGATGATGTCGCGGATGGCGAGGTAGGAGCGGATCTGGCGCTCCAGCAGCTCCGGGGTGAGCTTCGCACCGTCGTAGTGCACCCCGGCGGCGTGGTCCTCGAGCCACCGCCGCGCCTTGGCGGCCTCGCCGACGTCGGCCTTCTCGGCGCGCAGCACCAGCTCGTACTGGTCGATCTCCTCGACGTCGATGCCGAACTGCCGCATCCACTGGTCGGTGTTGGCCACCGCGGTGTTCATGCCCATCGGCCGTCCGCCGAACCGGCCGAACGTCGATCCGCGCAGGGAGGCGACCGCGGCCGCGGCGCGGGCGTGCGCGCCGATCCGCTCGGTCAGGTCCGCGTCGTCCGGGGCGCCCCACAACCGCGTGTGCGCACGGCCGATCTGGTCCAGTGCACCACCGGCGGCGAGCATGCCGACCAGGCCCGGTTCGGTGGGGTCGGTGCTGGCGACGAGGATCAGGGGGCTGCTCGTGGCGTCCGCGGCGAGCATCGTGAAGTGCGGGAAGCTCCACACCGCGTAATAGAAGACGGTGACGTCCACCCCGGCCGCGGCGACCTCGCGCGCGACCGAGGAGGCCAGCGTGTTGGTGGCGACCAGGTCGGAGCCCGCCACCACGTCATGCCCGGCCGCGGCGAGCGACCGCACGAGCGCGTCCTGTTTGGACTGGATGAACCGGGCGTTGCGCGCGTGCACGTGGTCACGCCCGTCGGAAATGCTGATCACGCCGATGCGGGCCACCGCTGCCTCCTCGGGCGGGTAATCGATTACTCACGACGCTATTCTGGACCCCGGGCGGTGTCAATAGCCGCCCGGAGCCCGCGTGAGCGGCACGGAAGACGGGAGGTCGCGGGTGGCGACCATCAGCGACGTGGCCCGCCACGCCGGCGTGTCGACGGCCACGGTGTCCCGCGCGCTGAACGGCGTGTCCACAGTGGATCCGGCGCTGGTCGCGCGGGTGCGCGCGGCGGCCGAGGAGCTCGGCTACCGGCCGAACGGGCTCGCGCGGAACCTGCGCCGCCAGGAGACCGCCGTCCTCGCGCTGGTCATCTCCGACGTGGAGAACCCGTTCTTCACCGCCATCGCCCGGGGCGTCGAGGACGTGGCGCAGACGGCCGGCTACTCCGTGGTGCTCTGCAACTCCGATGAGAACGCGGAGAAGGAACGCCGCTACATCGACGTGGCGCTGCAGGAACGGGTGGCCGGGGTGGTCATCTCGCCGACCGACGAGTGGGCCGGGGTGGAGATGCTGCTGCGGCGCGGCACCCCGGTGGTTGCGGTGGACCGGCCGCTGCGGGCGGGCACCGGCGACCAGGTGCTGGTCGACTCGCGCGCCGCGGCCCGCGCCGCGACGGAACACCTGATCGCGGCGGGCTACCGGCGGGTCGGGTGCGTGACAGGGCCGGCGGGTGTCCGCACGGCTGACGACCGGCTGGCGGGATACCGGGACGCGCTCGGGCGCCGCAAGCGGCGGGAACGGCGGGCGGAGTACCGCGCGGCCGGCGGCGCGGCGGCGACGCGCGAGCTGCTGGCCGGGGCCGAGCCGCCGGACGCGTTGCTGGTCGCCAACAGCGCCATGGCGATCGGGGTGCTGGAGACCTTGCGGGCCGAGGGGTTGCGGCTGGGGCGCGACGTGGGCGTGGTGGCGTTCGACGACGTCCCGTGGGCGACGCTCATCGACCCGCCGCTGACCGTGGTCGCGCAGCCCGCCTACGAGATCGGCGCCGAGGCCGCGCGGTTGCTGCTGGCGCGCATCGCCGACGGCACCCTGCCCCCGACAGCCACGACACTGGAGGCGCAGCTCATCGAGCGGGGCTCGAGCCACCGCGCCTGACGGCTGTTCGCCTTCGCGCGCGCACCCGCAGCCCCGGCACGACCCAGGTGAGGTGAACACGTCGCCCGCGGCGGCAAACACGGCGCCCGAAGTGGCGAACACGCGGTCCGGAACGGCAAACACGGCGCCCGCAGCGGCGAACACGCGGTCCGCAGCGGCGAACACGACGCCCGCAGCGGCGAACACGCGGTCCGGAACGGCAAACACGGCGCCCGCAGCGGCAAACACGGCGCCCGCAGCGGCGAACACGACGCCCGGAACGGCGAACACGGCGCCCGGAGTGGTGAACACGGCGGCCGGAGTGGTGAACACGGCGGCGGGGGTGGGTAATACGGGCGACCGGGGGTGCGCGGGTCAGGAGCCGGTGTTCAGCTCTGCGTAGGTGGCGGCTGCGTTCTCCTTCGTCACCAGCCTCGTCGGCAGCGTCTGGGTCTTGGGCACCTGCCCGCAGTCCAGCAGGATGCGCTTCGCCGCGTCGACGGCTTCCCGCCCGCCGGTCGGGTAGAGGAACGTCGCCGACAGCCGGCCCGATTCCACCGCCTTCAGCCCACCGGATTCGATCGGCAGCCCGTCGATCCCGGTGATCGGCAGATCGGCGCGGCCGGCGTTCTGCGCCGCGATCCGTGCGCCCTCCCCCATCGGGTCGTTCTGCGAGTAGATCGCCTGGATGTCCGGGTGGGCCTGGAGGATGGCGTCGGCCTGCTGCTGTCCCTTGTCGCGCAACCAGTCGGCGTCCTGGGCGGCCACGATCTCGATCTTCGAGCCCTCGATGCCCTGCACGAACCCGTCGTGCCGTTCCCGCGCCGGGGTGGATCCGGCCAGCCCGCGCAGTTCGGCGATCTTCCCGCCGTGCGGCAGCAGCACGTTCTTGAAGTACTCGCCGGCCTGCCTGCCGATGGCGGTGTTGTCCGCGCCGATGAACGAGGTGTAGGCGTCGCCGTCGACCTTGCGGTCCAGCACCAGCACCGGGATGCCCTTGTCGAAGGCGCGTTTCACCGGTGCGGTCAGCGGGGTCGCCTCGTTCGGGCTGATGATGAGCAGGTCGATCTGCTGGGTGAGGAAGGTGTCCACCTGCTCGACCTGTTTGGAGTTGTCCTGCGCGGCGTCGGCGAAGTCGACGGTGAACTGCGGCACCGCCGCGACGGCCGACCGGATGTCGTCGTTCATCCGCTGCCGGTAGGGCTCGGCGACGTTGGCTTGGCTCATCCCGATCGTGTACTTCCCGTCGGCACCGCATTTGGCTGTCGCACCGGGGCCGCCGCCGGCGCCGGCGTTCTCGTGGGTGGTTCCGCAGGCGGCGAGCAGCAGGCACGCACCCGCCGCGGCCAGGGCCCGGGACTTCTTCATGCGCTTCCCCTCTCGTCAGGAAACCGATGCCGGGCGCAGCCGCTGCAGCCCCGCGGCGAGCACGATGACCAGGCCGATGACGAGCAACTGGACGTTGGAGTCCACGTTGTTCAGGGCCAGGATGTTGCGCAGCACGCCCACCAGCAGTGCGCCGGCGACCGTGCCGACGACCGAGCCGCGCCCGCCCATCAGGCTCGTGCCGCCGATGACCACGGCGGCGATGGCGTCCAGTTCGTACATCGCGCCGTCGTTGGGACCGCCGAAGTTCAGCTGCCCGGCGTGCACGATCCCGGCCAGTGCGGCCAGCAGCCCGCACAGTCCGAACACGACGATCTTGACCCGCTTCACCGGCACCCCGGACAGGCGCGCCGCCTTCTCGTTGCCACCGATCGCGTAGACGTGCCGGGAGAACGCGCTGACCCGCAGCAGCACCACGGCCAGCGCCGCGACCACTCCGAAGATCAGCGCGGGGATCGGCACCAGCCCGTCGAACGTGCGCTCCCTGAGCAGCGAGAACGTCACCGGCGCCTGACCCGGCCGGTCGCCGTAGGTGATCGACACGCCCTGGCCGCCGGACCAGATGCGCGCGAGCCCGCGTGCGATCTGCATGCCGGCCAGCGTGACGATGAACGCCTGGATTCCGAACGCCGTGATCGCGATCCCCTGCAGCAGCCCGAATCCCAGGCCGATCGCCAGCACCGCGAGCACGGCGGGCACCAGGCCGAGGTCGTTCCCGGTCAGCAGCACGGCCGAGCCGACGCTGGCCAGGCCGAGCACCGAGCCGACGGACAGGTCGATGGCGCCGATGAGGATGACGAGCGTCATCCCGACCGCGAGGATCCCGATCTCCGACATCGAGCGGACGACGTTGAACAGGTTGCCCGAGTCCAGGAACACGAGCTCGCCGTTCTTGCTCGGCGAGTACACCACCGCCGCGGCGAACACCAGCACCAGGCCGAAAAGGCTCTGGAACCGGAACAGCGTCGCCAGCACACCGCCGCCGGGACGCCCGGACCCGGGGAGCACGGCCACCTTGGCCTGGGTCATGACGTCCCTTCCGCCACCAGGTCCTCGACGGCCCCCTCGCCCATCGAGAACGCCAGCAGCTCCGCTTCGCTGGTGTCCGCCGCGTTCAGTTCCCGCACGCTGCGCCCGTCCCGCAGCACGACGACGCGATGGCACACGCCGATCAGTTCGGCCGGTTCCGACGACGCGAGCAGCACCCCCACGCCCCGGCCCGCGGCTTCCCCGAGCAGCCGGTAGATCTCGGCCTTCGCGCCGACGTCGACGCCGCGGGTCGGCTCGTCCAGCAACAGCAGCGCGGGATCGGTGAGCAGGCCGCGTCCCAGCACGACCTTCTGCTGGTTGCCACCGGACAACGACCCGGCCGGGTCACGCAGCGAACCGAGCTTCACGCCGAGCCGGTCGACGATCTCCTCCGCCGCGCCGCGTTCCCGCCCACGGGACACCACCCCGGCCCGCGCGATCCGGTCCACGATGGACAGCACGGCGTTGGCGAGCACCGAGTGCTCCAGCGCCAGGCCGGCGATGCGGCGGTCTTCCGGCACGAACGCCAGTCCGAGCCGCAGCGCCGCGCGGGGGTTGCGCGGACGGACCTCCTTTCCCCGCAACACAATCCGCCCGGAGAAGCGTCCCCCGACACCGTAGATCGTCTCGAGCAGTTCGGTCCGCCCGGACCCGAGCAGGCCCGCCACGCCGACGATCTCACCGCGGCCCACGGTCAGGCTGATGCCGGCCGGATCGCGCCGGCCCGGCCGCCGCGACGGCACCACGAGGTCCTCGACCCGGAGCAGTTCCTCCCCCGCACCCGCGCCGCCCCCGGTGCGGAACACCGACTCGACCGGCCTGCCGACCATCGCCTCGGACGCCTGCCGCGCGGTCATCGCCCGCGCGTCGAACTCGGCGACGACCTCGCCGTTGCGCAACACGGTCGCCCGGTCGGCGACGCGGCCGATCTCGTCCATCCGGTGCGAGATGTAGACGATGCCGGCACCGCCGCGGCGCAGCCCGGCGATGACCGCGAACAGCCGGTCGATCTCCGGCGCGGACAGCGCCGAGGTCGGCTCGTCCATGACGAGGATCCGCGCGTCCAGGGACAGCGCCTTGGCGATGGTGACCAGCTGCTGCTCACCGGTGCGCAGCTGCTCGACGGGCCGCCGCGGGTCGAGCGCGATCCCGATGCGGTCGAGCAGCGCCGCGGTGTCCCGCCGCATCCGGCGGCGGTCCACCGTGCCCAGGCGGGTGCGTGGTTCGCGACCGAGGAACACGTTCTCCGCCACCGGCAGGGCCGGGACGAGATCGAGTTCCTGGTGGATCATCGCGACCCCGGCGCGCTGCGCGTCGGCGGGGCCGGCGAAGCGGACGGGCGCGCCGCCGACGCGGATCTCGCCCCGGTACCCGCCGACCTCGCCGGAGAGCACCTTCATGAGGGTGGACTTGCCCGCGCCGTTCTCCCCGAGCAGCGCGTGCACCTCGCCGGCGCGAACGGTGAAATCGACACCGCGCACCGCGTGGATCCCGCCGTAGGACTTGCTCACCCCGGCGAGCTCGACCAGCGGCGGCCGCGGCTCGTCCACTCTCGTCCCCCTCGCCACACTGCGAGAAATCGATTACCCGGCCGAACTTAGAGTGACCGGCGACACATGTCAAGAGTGGACGAGGTAGCGTCCACTCCGGTCAGTTTCCCCCGGCGCGCACGAATCCGCACGCCGGGCTATGCTCGGGCGCATGACGGTCGCGCTGGAGAACGTCCTCGCCAAGGCCGGTCTCCGGATCGACGCCGAGGACTTCCTGTCGCTGGTCGAGGACGCCGCCCGCCGGCTGTCCCCGCCGCACCCGGACCCGGCGTCGTTCTTCGGCCCGGGCCAGCGCGCCGCGCTCACCGCGGCCGGGCTCGACCTCTCACCCCGCCGCGACGACGAGACCGACGGCCGCGCCGCGTCCGTCGCCGCGTACGCGGTGCTGGCCGAGTCCGCGCTCACGGTCACCGAAGCCGCGCAGCGGCTGGACGTCGATCCGAGCCGCATCCGGCACCGGCTCGCCGAGCGGCGCCTGACCGGCTGGAAGGACCAGGGCGGGTGGCGGCTGCCGTCGTGGCAGTTCGGCGAGCACGGGCCGCTGCCCGGCCTGGACCTGGTCCTCGCCGCCGTGCCCGACGACCAGCCGGCGCTGGTCGTGGCCGCGTTCATGAACAGCACCCAGCCGGACCTGGAGATCGGCGGGCGCCCGGTGACCCCGCGCCAGTGGCTGCTGGCCGGGGGCGACCCGGCGCCGGTGGCCGCGCTCGCCGCCACCCTCGGCACCCCGTTCTGAGGGCCGCAGCACGAGCTCATGGCACGTCTTCCCCTGCCGCCCGCGCGGGCCGAACTGGTCGCCGCGCTGCGCCCGGAAACCGACCTCGTCACCGTGCCGCCCACCCAGCGGCTGGTGCGGATCTTCAGCACCGGTGGCGCCCACCCGCAGCAGTGGAACACGTTCCGCTACACCGGCCCGCTGCCACACGGCCGGTTCGACCCCCAGCCACCGGATCGCGACGGTGGCCCGGTCACCGGTTCCGGCCACGGGGTGCTGTACTTCGGGCTCACCGTGCGGACGAGCGTGGCCGAGGTGTTCCAGACGACGTCGCTGGTCGACCGCAAGACGCGCGTCCCGCGGCTGGTCGTGGTGCGCCCGGCACGGCCGCTGCGGCTGCTCGACCTGACCGGTCTGTGGCCCACGCGGGTCGGCGCCTCGCAGGAGATCTCCAGCGGGCCGAAGAAGATCACGCAGGCGTGGGCGCGGGCGATCCGCACGGCGTTCGACGGACTCGACGGGCTGTGGTACCGCTCGTCGATGGACGGCGGATCGCCCGCGCTGTGCCTGTGGGACCCGCCGGCCGGGGACGCGCTGCCGCTGGCGCCGGACATCCTGCTGCCGCTGGACCACCCCGGGCTGGACGTGCCGTTGGCACGGGTCTGCGAGGAGCTCAACTACGTGCTGCTGAACTGACCCGCGGGCGAGTCCGCCCGCGGGTCCGGCCGGCTCGTCAGGACAAGTGGCGCGACCACCACTCGAGGATCGCGTCGAACCGCTGCCGCCGGTGCCGGGGCTTGCCGGACCGGCTCAGCTCGTGGCCTTCGCCGGGGAAGAGCAGCATCTCCACCGCCGTGCCGTTGCGCTTGAGCTCCACGAACAGCCGCTGCGCCTGCTCGACCGGGCACCGCCAGTCGTGTTCGGAGTGGACCACGGCGAACGGGATGCCGATCTGCGCGGCGTAGGTCAGCGGGCTGCGCTCCCGTTGCACCGCCGGGTCCGCACCGACGTAGGCCTCGCTGAAGAACCAGCCGATGTCCGAGCTGCCGGTGAACGAGTCCCACGCGTTGACCGCCCGCTCGCTCCACGCGGCGCGGAACCGCGAACCGTGGTGGGCCGCGAGCCAGGTGGTCATGAACCCGCCGTAGGACCCGCCCATCACGCCGACGCGCGAGGAGTCCAGGTCGTCGCGTGCCAGGGCCGCGTCCAGCAAGGCCAGCACGTCGTCCACGTCCACCGTGCCGAGACCGTGCACGATCGCCTGACCGTGGCTCTCGCCGTAGCCGGCCGACCCGCGCGGGTTGCCCATCACCACGGCGTATCCGGCGGAGGCGTACACCTGCGCCTCGTCGAACAGGCCCCAGTCGTAGGCGGCGAACGGGCCACCGTGCACCACGAGCAGCACCGGGTGCGGCCCGTCGCCGTCCGGCCGCACCAGCCAGCCGTGCACCGGGTAGCCGTCGGGCGCGGTGGTGGTCAGCTCCTCGACCGGCCGGATCCCCTTGCCCCGCAAGGGTTCCGAGAAGTCGGTGAGCACCCGCTGGTCCGGGCCGTCGAGCAGCACCACGTCCCCGGCGCTGTCCGGCCGCGCCACCACCGCGGCGATCCGTTCCCCGTGCACGGCGAACGAGCGCACCGCGCACCGGTCACCGAGCAGCCGGTCCAGCCCGTCCAGCGGCACCCGGTCAGCGTCCCGGGACACCGCCCGCAGCTCGACCGCGCCGCGGTTGAGCACGGCCACCAGGACCTGGTCGCGGAACCGCGCCGGCGGCACGTCGGTCGCGCAGTGCACCGACTCGGCGTCGGTCAGCCGCCGCGGCTTGGCCGGCTCGCCGTCGGCGGGCAGTTCCGCCGCCCACAGGCCGGGGTTGCGGGCGACGGCGTGCGGCCAGGTGAACTCGGCGCCGTAGTAGCAGACGGTGCCGTCGTCGAACACGGCGGGCTTGACAGCGCTGCCGGCGGTGCGCACCACGAGCACCGGCTCGCCGCCGCCCGCCGGCACCCGGTAGAGGTCGCTCTCCTCGGTGTCGGCCGTGCCCCAGTCACGTGGTGCGACGACGAGCAGGGCCGAGCCGTCCGGCAGCCACGCGGGGTCGGACACCTCGGCCTGGTCGTCGGTCAGCGGCTCCGGTTCACCCGGATCGGTGGCATCGACCACGAACAGCCGCGACGGCCGGTCACGCAGGAACCCGACATTGTCCAGCCGGTAGTCGTAGCGGGTGATCCGGCGGGGCGCCTCCGCGTCCGGTTCGACGACCTCGCCGTCCTCCCCCGGGGTGCCGTAGCGGCCCGGCTCGGGCAGGCGCGCGGTGAAGGCGATGCGGCGGGAGTCCGGTGCCCACACCGGGGCGCCGGCGCCGAGCGGCAGGTCGGTGATCCGCCGGGCGTCGCCGCCGTCGGCCGGCATCACGTGCAGCTGGGGCTTGCCCTGGTCCTCCGCCCGGAGGAAGGCCACCCAGCGGCCGTCCGGTGAGATCGCGGGAGCGCTGTCCCGCTCACCGTGGGTCCACTGCCGGGCCGGTCCGCCGTCCGGGTCGGCCCGCCACAACGCACTGCGGTAGGTGTTGCCGCCGAGGTCCGGGGAGGCGACCGCGGTCAGCAGCAGGGTGCCGTGCAGCGCGGGCGTACCGGGCACGGCGACGAGTTCGAGATCCGAAGGACGCATGCCCCGAACCTACCTGATTTCGTTAGCCTCGCTAAGAGCTTCCGTCGCCGACTTCTTCTCGTCCCGCTTCGCCTTCGCCAGGCTGAGCACGGTGGTCACCGCCAGGACGACCACGATCACGCCGAGGGACACCCAGTTGCCGATGTCCAGCCAGTCCGGCACGGCGTGGTATTCGTGCAGCGCGTGCAGGATCAGCTTCGCGCCGATGAAGGCGAGGATCACGGCCAGCCCGTAGGACAGGTAGACCAGCTTCTGCACCAGGCCGCCGAGCAGGAAGTACAGCTGCCGCAGGCCCATCAGCGCGAACGCGTTGGCGGTGAACACCAGGAAGGCCTCCTGGGTGATGCCGAAGATCGCCGGGATCGAGTCGACCGCGAAGAGCAGGTCCGCGCTGCCGATCGCGACGATCACCACGAACATCGGCGTCAGCCACCGCCTGCCGTCCCGCTTGAGCGTCATGCGGTGACCGTGGAAGTCCTCGGTGACCGGGTAGAGCTTGCGGATCCAGCGCACGACCGCGTTCTCGTGGTACTCCTCGTCGTGGTCGTCACCGCGGACCAGGCTGATCGCCGTCCACACCAGCACCGCGCCGAACAGGAAGAACACCCACACGAACTGGGCGATGAGCGCGGCGCCGATCGCGATGAAGACGCTGCGCATGGCCAGCGCGAGCAGGATGCCGATCAGCAGCACCCGGTGCTGGTGGATCGCCGGCACCCGGAACGACGCCATGATGATCATGAAGATGAACAGGTTGTCCACCGACAGCGAGTACTCGGTGATGTATCCGGTGAAGAACTGCACCCCGTAGTCGTGCCCGGCGAGAACCCAGACGCCGATACCGAACAGCACCGCGCAAGCGACGTAGAACACGACCCACCTGGCCGCTTCGGCGGTGGTGACCTCATGCGGTTTGCGGTCGACGACCACCAGGTCGACGGCGATGAGAACCAGCAGTCCGGCCACGGTGGCAGCCCACAGCCACACGGGAACAGTCATGTACGCAATACCTCCGGTTAGCGCGCAGCAGCAGCTAGCCGGAGGTCTCTTCCGCCGGTGGATCACCGGCCGACGGTGCCGGGTGTCCCGCAGGACCGCCGTGCTGACGACACCGCCGCGAAGGAATACTCCCCTCCACGTCAGGACCCATCATCCCTGACGAACCGGACGAACACCACTTCGGGTAAGGCTCATCACCCGGATCCCCCCGGGATCCGACCGCGCTGCGGCGTTCTCAGGAAAGCTCCCATACCGTTTCCGGTGTGCCCCGAATCCCGCTGCCGCACACGCGCCGTGCCCGGGCGGTGACCCTCGCGGTCGTCGTCGTGGTGCTCGCCGCCGTGGCGCTCGTCTGGACCCGCTCGCCGAGCGAACCCGCCGCGGTCCCGGCGCAGGACGCCGTCCTCGACGTGCCGGCCGCGCCCGGCTCGGCGGCGACGGTGCGCCTGGACACCACGCTCTACCTGCCCGCGCACACACCCGCGCCGGCGATCCTGCTGCCGCACGGGTTCGGCGCTGACAAGACCAGCGTCGCCGGGGACGCGCAGGACCTGGCGCGCCACGGGTTCGTGGTGCTCACCTACTCGGCACGCGGGTTCGGGCACAGCACCGGCGAGATCGGGCTGAACGACCCGGACTTCGAGGTCGCCGACGCCACGCACCTGGTCGACTGGCTCGCCACCCGCCCCGAAGTCCGCCTCGACGGCCCCGGTGACCCGCGGATCGGGGTGCTCGGCGCCTCCTACGGCGGCGCACTCGCACTGCAGCTCGCCGGCCGGGACAAGCGGATCGACGCGATCGCGCCGGTGATCACCTACAACGACCTGGCCCAGGGGCTCACGCCGAACGCGGCGACGACCACGCCCACCCCCGGGACGCCCGCGGCCGGGGCGTTCGCGCCCGACGGGGTGTTCAAGAAGGGCTGGGCCGGCCTGCTGTTCTCGGCCGGCAGCTCGTCCACCGCCGGCGGCGGTCTGAGCGCCGACGCCCCCGAGCCCGGTCAGCAGAGCCAGGACAACCAGTCCGGCAGCACCGGCAGTGGCGGCGGTTCGGCGGCCGGTGCCACCCCGGTCCCCGCACAGGCGCCACCCCCGCGCGGCTCGGCGGGCTGCGGCCGGTTCACCGACGAGATCTGCCGGGCCTACACCGAGCTCGCCACCACGGGCAGGGTCAGCGCGCAGGTCGCGGCCCTGCTGCAGCGGCTGTCGCCATCGGCCGTCACCGGGCGCATCACCGCGCCCACGCTGCTGGTGCAGGGCGAGGCCGACACCCTGTTCGGGCTCGACCAGTCCGACGCAACGGCCCGGCAGATCACCGCGGCCGGCGGGCACGTGCAGCAGGTCTGGTACACCGGCGGGCACGACGGCGGCCGTCCCGGTCCGCAACTGCGCGCGAAGATCGGCGACTGGCTGTGGTTCCAGCTCACCGGCGAAGGCGGCAACCCGTTCAGCGGGTTCTCCTACGACGTGCAGGGCTCGCTGCGTGCCTCCGGTTCACCGTCGGTGCGCACCGTCGACGCCGGTCCGTACCCGGCGCAGGCGGAACGGCGCACGCTCCGGCTGAGCGGCGCCGAGCAGACGATCGTGAACCCGCCCGGCGGCACGCCCGCCGCGGTCAGCGGGATCCCCGGGCTGAACGGGGCGGTCAGCGGCTCCTCGCGGCTGTCCGGGCTGTTCACCGCCGACCCGCCGGGGCAGTCGGCACGCTTCACCACGGCGCCGGTCGGCTCGCAGCTGCTCGTGACCGGCTCGTCGACCGTGCGGCTACGGGTGTCCGGCACCGGCGATGCGGTGCTGTTCGCCAAGCTCTACGACCTCAACCCGGACGGCACGCGCACGCTGCCGGCGAACGAGGTCGCTCCGATCCGGGTGGCGATCCCGGCGTCCGGCACCGCCGACGTGACCGTGACGCTGCCCGGGATCGTGCGGCCCGTGGAGGCCGGGCATGCGCTGCAGCTCGTGGTCACCACGACCGACCAGGCGTACGCCACCCCGGTCGCACCGGCCGCGTACCGGATCGCCCTGACCGACCCGGTGCTGGCCGTGCCGGTGGTGCCCGGGCACGCCGAGGGCGGCGGGTGGCCGGCCGGCACGGTCCTCGGCATCGCGGTGACCCTGGCGATCGCCGCGGCGGCCGCGGCGATCGCGGCGCTGCGCAGGCGCCGCTCCCACCGGGCCGATCCGGAGCTCGCCGCGGTGCCGCTGGTGATCGACGGGCTGACCAAGTCCTACCCGGGCGGCGTCACCGCGGTGAACGACCTGTCCTTCCGGGTTGAGCCTGGCCAGGTACTGGGCCTGCTCGGCCCGAACGGCGCGGGCAAAACCACCACCCTGCGGATGCTGATGGGGCTGATCACCCCGACGGCCGGGGAGATCGTGGTGTTCGGCCACCGGGTGACGCCGGGCGCGCCGGTGCTGTCGCGGATCGGGTCGTTCGTCGAGGGCTCGGGATTCCTGCCGCACCTGTCCGGCGCCGCGAACCTGCGGCTCTACTGGGACGCGACCGGGCGGCCGGCCGAGCAGGCGCACCTGGAGCAGGCGCTGGAGATCGCCGGGCTGGGCAACGCGGTGCACCGCAAGGTCCGCACCTACAGCCAGGGCATGCGGCAGCGGCTGGCGATCGCCCAAGCCATGCTCGGGCTGCCGGAGCTGCTCGTGCTCGACGAACCGACCAACGGGCTCGACCCGCCGCAGATCCACCAGATGCGCGAGGTGCTGCAACGGTACGCGGCGACCGGGCGGACCGTGGTGGTCTCCAGCCACCTGCTGGCCGAAGTGGAGCAAACCTGCACGCACGTCGTGGTGATGCACCGCGGGCGGCTGGTGGCCGCGGGCGAGGTCGGCGACATCGTGGCCGCCGGCGGCGAGGCCACCTTCCGGGTGGACCGGCCGGACGCGGCGGCCGACGCGCTGCGCGGCGTGCCCGGGGTGTCCGCTGTGGACGTCGACGGCGACCTGGTGCACGCCGACCTGGACGGCATGCCGCGCGCCGACGCCGTCGCGATGCTGGTGCGCGCCGGGGTCGCGGTCGAGCAGGCCGGTCCCCGGCGGCGGCTGGAGGACGTGTTCCTGCAGCTGGTGGGAGAGGACGGCGCATGACCGAGTACGAGGGCCACAGCCCGCGCCGGGCGGACCGGTGCGCTGCCGGGCAGCCGGCGAGGCCGCGGCGGGAGGGAGACGCATGACCGAGAACGGTGTGCACACCGACCCGGCGGCGCTGGACGACCTCACCGACGCCGCGAGTCACACCCACAGCGGCGTCGGTGCGGACGGCGCCGTCGCCGGCTACCGGGCGCGGCGCACGCTCCGGCTGGGCGTCGAGCTGCGGCGTCAGCTGCGGCGGCGGCGCACCCAGCTGGTGCTCGGGTTCGTCGTGCTGCTGCCGTTCATCCTGGTGGTGGCCTTCGAAATCGGGCAGTCCAGCCCGAACCGGCGCTCCGGCGGGTTCGTCGACCTGGCGACCGCGAGCGCGCCGAACTTCGTGGTGCTGGCACTGTTCGTGTCCGGGACGTTCCTGCTGCCCACGATCGTCGCCCTGTTCTTCGGGGACACGATCGCGAGCGAGGCATCCTGGTCGAGCCTGAAGTACCTGCTCGCAATCCCGGTGCCGCGGCACCGGCTGCTGCGGCAGAAGGCCGTCGCGTCCGGGCTGCTGGCGGTGGCGGCGCTGGTGCTGCTGCCGCTGGTGTCGCTCGTGGCGGGGCTGATCTTCTACGGTGCCGGGGACGCGGTGAGCCCGACCGGCGACGCGATCCCGTTCGGCCGCAGCCTGGTGGCGCTCGCGCTGTCCACGGTGTTCGTGGTGGTCCAGCTCGCGTGGGTGGCCGGGCTGGCGCTGCTGCTGTCGGTGCTCACCGACGCGCCGCTCGGCGCGGTCGGCGGGGCGGTGCTCGCGGCGATCCTGTCGCAGATCCTGGACCAGATCACCGCACTGGGCACACTGCGCAACTATCTGCCGACGCACTACGCGTACGGGTGGATGGACCTCATCGCGACCGACATCGACTGGACGAACATGGCGGCCGGGCTGTTGTCCGCGGTGATCTACGCGACGGTGTTCACGCTGCTGGCCGCCCGCCGGTTCGCGACCAAGGACATCACCAGCTGAGCCCGCTACGGTGAGCCGATGACGATCGAGCTGGACAAGGCCGGCGACGTGGCCGTGCTCACGCTGGCCCACGGCAAGGCGAACGCACTGGACACCGAGCTGTGCCGGGAACTGGTGGCGCAGCTGGAGAACGCCGAGCTCAACGGCGTGCGGGCGGTGGTGCTGGCCGGGCGGGACGGGATGTTCTCCGCGGGCGTGGACCTCAAGCGGGTGTCCGCCGGCGGGGCGGACTACGTGCGGGAGTTCCTGCCGGCGCTGTCGGATGCGTTCCTGGCGGTGTTCGGGTTCCCCGGCCCGGTGGTGGCGGCGATGACCGGGCACGCCATCGCCGGCGGGGCGGTGCTGGCCGCCGCGTGTGACCGTCGGGTGCTCAACGCCCGGCAGGGGCGGGTAGGCGTGACCGAACTGCTGGTCGGGGTGCCGTTTCCGCTGGTGGCGCTGGAGATCCTGCGGTGCGCGTACGGGACGGAGCGGCTGCCCGGGTTGACGTTCCTCGGCGAGACGTACGCCGGGGAGGACGCGCTGGCCCGCGGGCTGGTCGACGAACTGGCCGCGCCGGACGAGGTGCTGCCGCGGGCGATCGAGACGGCCACGCGGCTGGCGGCGGTGCCCGGGGACGTGTTCCGCCACACGAAGGCGCAGATCCACCGCCCGTTCGACGAGCGGATCGGCGAGCAGCGCGCCGGGGACGACGCTTACGTCGAGCAAGTGTGGCAGTCGGCGCCCGCACTAGCGGCGATCGAGCAGTACGTGCGGAGGACCCTCGGCAGGTGACCGGCCGGGTGGTGGTAGCCCGCACAGCCACCCGCCCGCCGCCAGACCGAACGACCACCACTCGCCCAAGCCCACCGGGTCGAACGACAGCCGCCTGGCGGTAACTGGCCGGGCGTCCCGGGCGAGGCACCGGAGATCCCGGCACGACAACGGGTCCGGTAGCCGCGTCCACCCCGGATCACCGACGGCTGTGCTCGCGCTCGTGCGGTCTGGTGGTGCGGGGTGCGCCGGCCGCGGCGCGGCGCACCGTCGTCACTTCAGCCCGGCGGCGTCCATGCCCCGCAGTTCCTTCTTCAGGTCCGCGATCTCGTCGCGGAGGCGGGCGGCCAGCTCGAACTGCAGGTCGCGCGCGGCCTGCATCATCTGGTCGGTCATCTGCTGGATCAGGTCGGCCAGTTCCGCGCGCGGCATGCCGGCCACGTCGCGGTCCACCAGCACCCCCGAGCTGCGGCCACCCTGCTCGGGTTTCTTGCCCCGCGAGGCGTTGCGGCCCGAACCGCCGACCTGCACCGCCTGCTCGGAGTCCTCGGCCTCGGTGTAGACGCGGTCGAGGATGTCGGCGATCTTCTTCCGCAGCGGCTGCGGGTCGAGGCCACGCTCCTCGTTGTAGGCGATCTGCTTCTCGCGGCGGCGGTTGGTCTCGTCGATCGCGTACCGCATCGAGTCGGTGATCTTGTCCGCGTACATGTGGACCTCACCGGAGACGTTTCGCGCAGCCCGGCCGATCGTCTGGATCAGCGAGGTGCCGCTGCGCAGGAAGCCCTCCTTGTCCGCGTCGAGGATCGCCACCAGCGACACCTCGGGCAGGTCCAGGCCCTCCCGCAGCAGGTTGATGCCGATCAGCACGTCGAAATCACCCGAGCGCAGCTGCCGCAGCAGCTCGACCCGCCGCAGCGTGTCCACCTCGGAATGCAGGTACCGCACCCGGATGCCCAGCTCCAGCAGGTAGTCGGTGAGGTCCTCGGCCATCTTCTTGGTCAGCGTGGTGACCAAGACCCGTTCGTCCCGCTCGGCGCGCACCCGGATCTCGTGCACCAGGTCGTCGATCTGGCCCTCGGTCGGCTTGACGACGACCTCCGGGTCGACCAGACCGGTCGGCCGGATGACCTGCTCGACGAACTCGCCGCCGGTCTGGCCCAGCTCATACGGGCCCGGCGTGGCCGACAGGTACACCGTCTGCCCGATGCGGTCGGTGAACTCCTCCCAGGTCAGCGGCCGGTTGTCGAGTGCGCTGGGCAACCGGAACCCGTGCTCGACGAGGGTGCGCTTGCGCGACGCGTCGCCTTCGTACATGCCGCCGATCTGGGGCACCGTCACGTGCGACTCGTCGATGACCAGCAGGAAGTCCTCGGGGAAGTAGTCGATCAGGGTGGCCGGCGCCGACCCCGGCGGGCGGCCGTCGATGTGCCGCGAGTAGTTCTCGATGCCGGAGCAGAACCCGACCTGGCGCATCATCTCGATGTCGTAGCTGGTGCGCATGCGCAGCCGCTGGGCCTCCAGCAGCTTGCCCTGCTTCTCCAGGCGGGCCAGCTGGTCGGCCAGCTCCTCCTCGATGCCGCGGATCGCCTTCTCCATGCGCTCCGGCCCCGCCACGTAGTGGGTGGCCGGGAAGATGCGCACCTCGTCGACCTCGCGCACGATCTCGCCGGTGAGCGGGTGCAGGTAGTACAGCTTGTCGACCTCGTCGCCGAAGAACTCGACCCGCACGGCCAGCTCCTCGTACGCGGGGATGATCTCGACCGTGTCGCCCCGGACCCGGAACGTGCCGCGCGAGAACGCCAGGTCGTTGCGGGTGTACTGCACGTCGACCAGGGCCCGCAGGAACGTGTCGCGCTCGACCTCCATCCCGACCGAGAGCCGGGCGGAGCGGTCGAGGTAGGACTGCGGTGTGCCCAGGCCGTAGATGCAGGACACCGACGCGACCACGATGACGTCGCGCCGGGACAGCAGGTTCATCGTGGCGGAGTGCCGGAGCCGCTCGACGTCGTCGTTGATCGACGAGTCCTTCTCGATGTAGGTGTCGGTCTGCGGGACGTAGGCTTCCGGCTGGTAGTAGTCGTAGTAGCTGACGAAGTACTCGACCGCGTTGTGCGGGAACAGCTCACGCAGCTCGTTGGCCAGCTGGGCGGCGAGCGTCTTGTTCGGCGCCATGACCAGGGTGGGCCGCTGGACCCGCTCGATCAGCCACGCGGTGGTCGCCGATTTGCCCGTACCGGTGGCGCCCAGCAGCACGACGTCCTTCTCGCCGCGCGTGAGGCGCTCGGCGAGCTCGTCGATGGCCGCCGGCTGGTCACCAGCGGGCTGGTACTCGCTGACGACCTTGAACCGGCCGTCCGCGCGCGGGATGTCGGAGACGGGCCGGAACTCGGACTGGGCGAGCACGGGGTGTTCGGTTGCGAAAGCCACGTTCCCCAGAGTAGGCGGGCCCACCGACACTTTTCAGCGTGGCGGGGTTTCAGCAGGCCAGGCGCCGATCGCGGGCGGCGCGGGCCAGGCACGCCTCGCACGGCATGCCGCAGATGCGCTCCAGCAGCTCGGCGCTGCCGCAGCGGATCGGGGCGCCGCAGCGGGCGACGAGGACCTCCGGGATGGGGCCGGTCTCCGGGATGGGGACGAGGTGGCACACCCGGTCGCGTTCACCCGTGGCTCCCGGCCGCAGCCGGACGAGGGCCATCACTCCGGTCGGTTCGGCGTACACGACGTTCCCCATACGGAGATCGTAAACCGGAATAATCGTGGAATCTTCGTGCCCTCGGCCCAATCCTCCGGTCGGGTACTGGTCTTGCGAGACGAAAGCGGGATGACGCGGGCGGACGCGAAATGGCGCGGACAGCACCGATGACGCGAATGACGGCGCGAGGGGTTCCAGCGGGCGCAGCGTCCGGCGGCCGCGGCCGCCGGCCGGTGCACCGGGGATCTACGGTGCCGTCAGCACGGCCGCGCCGAGCCGGTGGCACAGCCGCAGCGCCAGTTCCACGTCGAGGCGGTTCTCGGCGACCGGGCGGCCCAGCATCTCCTCCGCCTTGCGCACCCGGTACTGCACCGAGTTCTTGTGCATCGTCAGCTGGGTGGCCGCCGCGGTGTAGCTGCCGCCGGTGGACAGGAACACGCGCAGCGTCTCGCGCAGCCGGGCGTGGTGCTCGTCGTCGGTGGCGAGCTGGTTGAGCGTGTCGGCCACCCAGCCCCGCGCGGCCGCGATGTCACTGGCCATCAGGGCGATGGCGCCCACGTCGCGGAAGGTCAGGAACCGGTCGCAGTGCTCCCCCGCGGCGAAAGCCAGGTTGTAGACGCGCTGGGCCTGCCGGTGGCTGCGGCGGAACCCGTCCAGGCCCGCACCGGGGTCGCCGAGCACGAACCGGACGCCCGGGTCGGCCTTGTCGAGCACCTTCCGGACCCGCTCCTCGTCCGGCATCGCGGCCCGCTCCAGGGGGAACCAGACCCACGCGCACATCTCGTCGTTCGGCACGAACAGCGGCGCTCCGGCGCTGGGCAGCCCGCCGGCCAGCTCGGTCGCGACCGACTCCAGCGCGCTGAGCACGTGCCCGGCCGGCGGGAGGGGCGCCTGCCACACGATCATCGCCAGGTGGGTGCCGCGCAGGCGGTAACCGAGGCTGGTCTCGCTGGTGTCGGTGGCGCCGCCCTCGATCAGCGTCCGCACCCGCGCGGCGCGCACTGCGCTCCGGTTGACCAGCCAGCGGTCGCGCTCCTCCTGGTAGGCGGACACCGCCTGCTGCGTGACCCGGTCGATGAACGCGAACGCCTCGGTCAGCGCGTGGCTCATCATCCCGCCCACCACGGCGGGGTCGCGCTCCAACCGCACCGCCTCGGGCAGGGCGTACTCCAGCAGCGCGGTCTGGCCCAGGTAGTAGGCGCGGATCAGGTCGACGACCGGGGTGCCGCGCTGGGCGAGCCGGCGCGCGTACTCCGTCGCGGCGGCGGGCGCCTCCACGCGGCGCGGATCGATGCCGTGCTGGAAGATCCGCAGCGCGGTGTCGACGTTCTGGTAGACGCTCGCCGACAACAGGCTGACCACGCTCTCGTCGTCGTTGACCAGGTTCGGGAGCTCACGCGCGTACACCTGCACGACCTTCTCGGTGAGCTCGGTGGCCCGTTCGGCGAGCAACGCGGCCACGCGCGCCACTGCCTCGATCGCGTCTGCCTCGTCCGCCACGTGATCACCCTACCGCCGCGACAATTCCGTTCTGCCTGTAAACCAGCAGAATGGAGCGATGACCGCGCACGCCGGGACGATCCACTCCCCCAAGATCGAGACCTTCGACGTCGCGAACCGGACGAACACCGACCCCAAGGGCATCGCCCGCGCCGTCGAGGAGTACCGGGTCGAACCCTTCGGGCTCTACCTCGCCCGCCGCACGCCGGGCCGCGCCCAGTTCCACTACCTGGAGTCCTGGCTGCTGCCCGGGCTCGGGTTGCGCGTGACCGACTACTGGTTCCGCCCCGGGCACGAACGTGATCAGGACTTCTACCTCGACGTGGTCTCGGTGGAGCGCGACGGCGCCACCTGGCGCACCACCGACTGGTACCTCGATCTCGTGGTGCGCGAGGGCGAGCGGGTCGACGTGCTCGACACCGACGAACTCCTCGCCGCCACCGGCGCCGGGCTGCTCACCCCGCGCGAGGCCGAACGCGCGCTGGCGATCACCTACGGCACCGTCGACGGCCTCGCCGCCCACGAGTACCGGGTGGACCGCTGGCTCGCCACCTGCGGCATCCACCTGACCTGGCGGCGGCGCTGATCCCGCCGGCCGGCGGCGGAGAAGAAGTTGACGTTCGAGGGCAACCGAACCGCTCCCGGCGGCGTCACAGTTGCGGAGCTCGCCCGCCTTCCGGTGTGCACCACCGCGCAGGCGGGCCGGCTGCTGTCGCTCGTCCGGCGGGCCGCCACGGCGGTTCCGGCGACGAGCGCGGTTTCCTGGCGGCTGGTCGGCATCTGCTTGGGGGTATGCCGACCAGCCGCCGGCACTCCGCGATCAGCGGGCGGCTCCGGGTCACCGGCCGGTGGTGTCCACACCGGACCGGACGACGGCCGCGCCGCGTCAGCGTCAGGCCGACCAGCCGGTGCGCTCCGCCCACTCCTCGGCGCGCGTGAAGGCGGCGTTGACCCAGCCCTGCTTCTCCTCGGCGTAGCCGTCCACCGAGCCGTCCTGCGCGTGGGCCTGCGCCAGCTTGGCCTTCACCTCGGCGTAGGCGTCGCGCTCGGCCGGGTTCGCCCGCAGCCACGCGGCGAACAGCAGTGCCAGCCGCCAGGCCGGGGTCCCGGTGCTGCGCACGTGGACGTTGACCGGCCGGCCCGGGTCGGCGCCGTAGTGGAACCGCTTCGGCCACGGCCCGCCGCCGCCCTGGGGGTCGTCCCACCACTCCCCCTCGGCGCGGAGGAAACCGGCCTCGGACAGCACGTCGGCGAACTCGTCCGCCTGCTCCAGCGTCGACACGGTCACCTGGAGGTCGAGGACGTCCTTCGCGGGCAGCCCGGGCACCGATGTCGAGCCGATGTGGTCCACGCGCAGCGCGCGGCCGGCGGTCAGCAGCCGCAGCCGGGCGAGCGCACGGGCGGCCTGAGCGGGCCACGTCCGGTCGTAGGGCACCAGCTCGGGCGCCCGCGGCGGGCGGGGCCGGCGCAGGCGCACGTTCTCCTCGAACGGCACCAGCCGCTCGGTCCACAACCGGTCCACCTCGGGCAGCACCGCTCCGGCCGGGCCGGAGTTGTCCAGCCACACGTCGGCGACCGCCCGGCGCTGCTCGTCAGCGGCCTGCGCGCGGATGCGGGCGCGGGCGTCCTCCTCCGGCATCCCCCGCTGTTCGACCAGCCGCCGCACCCGGGTCTCCACCGGCGCGTCCACGATCACCACGAGGTGGTAGTTCGGCGCGTACCCGCCCTCGACCAGCAACGGCACGTCGTGCAGCACGATCCCGTCCGGCGGCACCGCGGCCATCCGTTCCGCGGTGCGGGCGCCGATCAGCGGGTGCAGGATGCCGTTGAGCCGACGGCGGGAGTCCTCGTCCGCGAACGCCTTCGCCGCGAGCGCGGGGCGGTTCAGCCCGCCGTCCGCGGCCAGGACGTCCGCCCCGAACGCCTCGACGACCTTCGCGAGTCCCTCGGTGCCCGGTTCCACCACCTCGCGCGCGATCACGTCGGCGTCGATGTGCACCGCGCCGTGCTCCACGAGCCGCGCCGCGACGGTCGACTTCCCCGCGCCGATTCCTCCGGACAGTCCCACCCGCAGCATGATTCGCATTGAACCAGACACCTCGAACGGGTGTCCTTGACTCCCTGATCGGCTTGTGACGGAAACGAGACTGGTGACACGCCGGGGTGCTACTACGCTTCCGGCCGTTCGTTGCGTACGGTGCGCGCGGAAGGTCGCCCACACGGAGGAACGATGTCGCGGAGCAAGCACACCGGGAGGCACCGCCTCGGCACGCCGGGTCTGGTGCACTGCGTCCTGCATCGCCCCGTGGCGCTCGCGCTGGAGGAGTACCGGCGCACCTGGCTGACCGCGCTGCTGGTCCCGGCGAAGCACAGCCTGGCCGGGCTGAAGCGCCGCGCCAGCGCGGCGGCGCTCGAACGCGCGTGGGCACCCGCCACCTGATCGCCTCCCCGGACAGCACGAGGCCCCGCCGGCAACCCGGCGGGGCCTCGTCGTGCCGGTGCCGGCGAGCCGGAACTGCGCGCTAGTTCACGCAGCCCGACAGGTCGGTGCTGGAGGTGGGCGGGACCGTGGCGGCCGGGGTGCCGGCCGGGGCGGGAGCGGCGTCCGCGGCCTGCCTGGCGGCGGTCGTGGGCGTCGTGGAGGTGCCGGCGGTCCCCGGCCCGGTGCCGCCCAGCAGGGCGGCGATGAAGTCGCGCACCTGCCCGGGGTCGACCTTCACCGCGTCGCCGTCGTCGGGCGTGGACAGGCTCAGGCTCTGCACCGGGATCGTGGCGAACGTGATGGCGCCCGCGGACAGGTTGTGCAGCTGCTCGGCGAAGGTCAGCACGTCCCAGCCCTGGTCGAGGACCACGGACTGGCGCACCGCATCGACGAGCGCGGACAGCCGCGAGGGGTCGGTGAAGGTACCGCCGCCCAGCACCACCTGCGCCATCCCGGACAGGAACGCCTGCTGACGGGCGATGCGGTCGAGGTCACCGCTGGGCAACCCGTGCCGCTGCCGCACGAACGCCAGCGCCTGCGCACCGGACAGCGTCTGCTTGCCCGCCGGGAAGTCGGCGCCGGAGTAGGTGTCGTGCACCGGCTCCTTCAAACAGACGGGCACGCCGCCGACGGCGTTGCTCAGGGCGTAGAACCCGGCCAGGTTGATCGCGGCGTAGTGGTTGATGGCGAGCCCGGTGAACTCTTCGACCGTCTCGATCGTGGTGCGCGCGCCCGCCGCGTCCGCCTCGCGTTCCAGTTCCGCCCCGCTCACCCCTTGTGCACGCAGGGTGTTCAGCGCGGCCTGCTTGCCGTAGGTGTACGCGGAGTTGATCTTGTGCTTGCCGTATCCGCCGGCGAGCTGCACGTAGGAGTCGCGCGGGATGCTGATCGCGGTGGCCGAGCCGCCACCTGCCGGGACGTGCACGACCATCATCGTGTCGGTGGTGTCCCCGCCGTCGCTCGCGTCGCCGGCGTGCAGCTGGTCGAGCAGGCTCTGCGGCAGCGGGTCGCCCTGCGCGTCGGTACGGGAATCGAGGCCGACGAGCAGGATGTTCTGGTCCACCGACAGCCTCGGCCCGGCCGGCACCCGGGCCGAGGGCGCGATGACGTTGGCGGTCGCCAGGCCGCTGTCCAGCCGGGACAGCTGGGTCCAGGCGTACCCGGTGCCCGCGAGCACGAGCAGTGACGACAACCCCACCGCCGTGTAAGCGGCCGGGCGCCATCGGTGACGCGGCGCAGACGGTGTCGTCACTCCTTGTCTGCGCAGCACCGTGCGTTCCCTTCGGACATCACTCCATCCAGCTAACACCAGGATCCACGAAAAAACTGATGGTTTGCTGTGAATATCGGTGTGCACAAACACGAAGGCCGCCCCGATGCGGGGCGGCCTTCGTGCCGGGGGATGGAATGAGCGCGGCGGGGTGCCGGAGTATCGCGGGCAGGCTGGGCACGAGCCCGCCGCGCTCGACCGACCGGCGCGAGGGGGGAGGGCGCCGGGCGGCTGGACCGGGGATCAGGAGGCCGCGGAGGTGGTCCCGGCCGAGCGGGCGAGCGCCCAGGACGGCGGACCGCACTGCGGCCGCCACGTGCCCAGGTGCACCCACTGCCGTCCCCAGCTGTACCCGGCGAGCACCACCTGGCGGTGGCACCGCGGGCAGGGCTGCGGCGGCGAATCGACCTGCATGACCATCCCTCCGGTATTCGGTTTCGGTCGCAACTACCAGAGTGCCTGCCGCACCGGCCCGGGAAACCGGGAGTCCTACGCATCTGGGTACGTAGACCGGGCTACCGACCGTCCCCGCCGGCGCGCTGCTCGGTGAGCCAGGCCGCGATCTGGGCACGCGAGGTGAAGCCGAGCTTGGTGAGGATGTTCTCCACGTGGGTCTCGGCGGTGCGCTGCGCGATGACCAGGCGGGTGGCGATCTGCTTGTTGCTCAGCCCGTCGGCGACCAGCTCGGCGATCTCGCGTTCCCGCGGGGTCAGACCGCCGGGGCTGCTCTCCCGCGCCCGCCGCGCCGGCCGGGGGCCGCCCGGCTTCTCCGCCAGGGCGTAGGCGATCGCCTCGGCCACGCCGCCACCGCTGGTGCCGGCGAACGCGGCGCGGTAGGCGTCGTCGCCCAGCGCCTCCCGGGCGCGCGCCTCGCACTCCTGCTCGAACTGCTGGTGCGGCCGCGTTTCGGACACCGCGGCGCCGCTGAGCCGCCAGATCGCGGACGCCGCGCCGAGCAGGCCGGCGGCCCGCTCGTGCTCGCCCGCGGCGCCGGCACACCACGCGAGCGCGCTGAGGTTCAACGCCAGCTGGGTGCGGTCCGTGAGCCGCATCGCGATGGCCTCGCGCAGCAGCGCCGACGCCCGGCGGTGGTCGCCGTGCCGCCAGGTGTGGATGGCCACCGCCCACAACGCGTAGGCCTTGGACCAGTCGGCCTGGTGCGTTTCGCACAGCGCCAGGGCCTCCTCGGCCACCGGCAGCCCCTCGGGCTCGTCCAGGTAGAACAGCACCGCGGCCAGCAGGATCAGGGTGTTGCACACCTGGGCCAGGTCGCCGGTGCGCCGGAACCCGGCCAGCGCCTGCTCCAGCAGCTGCCGCCCGCCCGCCAGGTCGCCGAGGTAGAAGGTGCCCGCCCCGGCGCACTGGGCCCACCCGGCGCGCAGGCCGTCGTCATCCAGGGCTTCGGCCAGCTCGCGCAGCTCCGCCAGCATTGCGCGGGCCGGCTCCTCGTCGCCGATCTGGATCGCCGCGAACGCCGCGCCCTGCACCGCCCGGGCGTGCACGAGGCGGTCGCAGCCGGCGTCGCGCGAGAGCGACGCCCGCAGCCACCGGTAGCCCTCGCGCACGTACCCGCCCGCGAACCAGTAGTCCCACAGCGGCCCGGTGATCTCCGCAGCGCGGCAGGCACCCTCCGGTCCGCCGGCCATGCAGTGCTCCAGCGCCACACGCACGTTGGGCTGCTCGCGCCGCAGCCGCTCCACCCACTCCAGCTGGTGCGGGCCGAAGTTCTCGTCGCGGTAGCGCTGCGTCAGCCGCACGACGTAGTCCACCTGAGCGCCGCGCACCGCCTCCTCCCGGCCGGACGCGACCAGCTTGACGTACCCGAACTCGCGGACGGTCTCCAGCATCCCGTACCGCGCCGAGCGCCCGAAGGTGCCGTCGAGGCGGGACAGGATGGACTTGTCCACCATGCCGGCGACCAGGTCGAGCACCTCGTCGGCGCCGATCCCGGCCGCGGCGCACACGGCCTCGGCCGCTTCCAGGTCGAACCCGCCCGCGAACACCGACACCGCCTCCCACACCGCCTGCTCCGCGCCGGTGCACAGGTCGAAGCTCCACGCGATGGCCGCCTCCAGCGTCTGCTGCCGGTCCGGCGCGGTGCGGCTACCGCCGGTGAGCAACCGGAAACGGTCGTCCAGCCGCTGGAGCAACTGGTCGAGCGAGAGCACGCGCAACCGCACGGCGGCGAGTTCGAGCGCGAGCGGGATGCCGTCCAGGCGGCGGCAGATCCGGATAACGGTGTCGCGATTGGACGAATCCACGGTGAATCCGGGCACCACGGCGGCGGCGCGTTCGGCGAACAGCGTCACCGCCTCGACCGCCGGCTCGCCCGCGGAGGGTACCGGCAGCGGCGGCACCACGAGCACCTGCTCGCCGTCGGCGCGCAGCAGCTGCCGGCTGGTCGCCAGCACCCGCACCGACGAGGTGGCCGACAGCAGCTTCGCGACCAGCACCGCGCACGCGTCCAGCACGTGCTCGCAGTTGTCCAGGACCAGCAGCACCCGCTGGTCCTCGAGGAACTCCGCGAGCCCGGCCACCTGCGCCCCGGCCTCGTCGGTCAGGCCGAGCGTGGTGGCGATGGTGTAAGCCAGCAGCGCGGGGTCGCGCAGTTCGGCCAGCGGCACGAACCACACGCCGTCGGGGAACGCCCGGCGCACGTCGGCGGCCGCGCGCAGCGCCAGCCGGGTCTTCCCGACGCCGCCCGCACCCGTGAGCGTCACCAGCCGGGCGGAAGCCAGGAGGCGGCGGGTTTCGGCGAGCTCGCGGCGCCGCCCCACGAAACTGGTGAGCTCGCTGGGAAGGTTGCCTGCGCCGCGCGAGACGTCGGGCATCACCCGATTCTATGCCGGTGCCGGGCCCGGTCCGGCCGGGCGCGACCGGATGTGGCGCCGCAGCAGCGCGACGAGCAGGTCGTTGACCTGATCGGGGTACTCCAGCGGGAAGGCGTGCCCGGCGGCGGGCAGGACCACGAGTTCGGCACCGGGCACCGCGCCGGCGATGGCCTCGCTGTGCGCGGGCGGCGTGACGGCATCCTCGGCGCCGGCCACGACGAGGCAGTCGGCGCGGTGGAGTGCGGCGAGAGCGGCGACCTTGTCGTGCACGCGGAACTGCGGGAAGAAGTCGGCCAGCACGTCCAGCGGCGTGGCTTCGATCAGCCCGGTGAGGAAATCGGCCACCTGCGGCGGCACGTCCGAGGCGAACGCGTGCCGGGCCACCAGCGCGCCGGTCAGCTCGCGCAGGGCACCCACCGGCGAACCGGTGCGGTGCAGCGCCGCCAGCGCCCACGGGGCGAGCCGGTGCAGCACCCGCATCCCCGGGCGGGGCAGTCCGAGGTCGCCCAGCACCGGCTCGGCGCTCGTGGCGAGCAGGGCCGCGGCCACGACACGCGAGCCGAACAGGTCCGGGTACTGCTCGGCGAACGCCATGATCGTCATGCCGCCCATCGAGTGCCCGGCGAGCACGACCGGCCCGTCCGGCGTGATCTGCTCGAGCACCGCCCGCAGGTCGCGGCCCAGCTGGTCCACCGTGGCGTGCGCGGCCGGCCCGCGCTGGGAGCGGCCGTGCCCGCGCTGGTCCCACGTCACGACGCGGGCGTGGCGGGCCAGCTCGGGAGCCTGGAAGCACCAGCTCGCCGACGACAGCGCGTAGCCGTGGCACAGCACCACGGTGACCGGCGCGTCCGCCGCGCCCCGGATCTCGGCGTGCAAGGCAACGCCGTCGTCGGCGATCACCGTGCGGGTCTCGCCGCGGCCCGGATCGGCCGGGACAGCCGGCCCGGGGCGGCCCGGGGCGCCGGTCACGGCACGCACGGCGGTCCGGGTCAGCGCGAGCCCGGCCACCACACCCAGCTCCACCGCCTTCACCGCGCGCACGTCGTCCCTCCGGTCGCCACCACGACCGGCCCGACCCTGCCCGTCCACGCCGGGCCGGGGCACCGGGGAAGTACGTAACCGGCTACGGAGCCCCGCCAGCGACCTCAGCAGCCGGAGTAGCGGTGCGGGGGCATCCCGCGCACCCCCGGCCGCACCCGGAACAGGGCACCGGCCTCCGGCTGCGTGCCCACTTCGACGCCCTGGCGCGACGTCGTGATGTACAGCTCGGACAGGTCGTCGCCACCGAAGGTGCACGCGGAGACCTGGGTGACCGGGAGTGCGACCCGGGCGAGCTGCGCGCCGCCGGGCGCGTAGCAGTGCACTGCGCCGCCGCCCCAGAGCGCGACCCACAGGTTGCCCTCGGCGTCGACGGTCAGGCCGTCCGGCGAGCCCACGTCGGCGGGGATGGTGACCACCGGACGGCGGTGCGTCAGCCCGGCCGCGGCCGTGTAGTCGAAGGCGTCGATGCGGCCGGTCGCCGTGTCCACGTAGTACGCCGTGCCGCCGTCCGGGCTCCAGGCCAGGCCGTTGGAGATGGTCACACCGGTGAGGACGGTGGTGATCGCGCCGTCCGGGTCGAGCCGGTACAGGGCGGCGGCACCCGGGGTCTCGTCGTAGGCCATCGAACCGCAGTAGAACCGCCCGTCCGGATCGCATCCGCCGTCGTTCATGCGGATCCCGGGGTCGCTCCACAGCTCCCCCAGCGGCCGCACGTCCGCGAGCGTCGCGTCGGCGAGCGCGAAGCCGCGTTCCACCGCCACGACCACGCCGCCGGCCACACCCGGGCGCAGCGCCGCGGCGACCGACCCGACGTGGTGTCGGCGGACCTCGCCGCCGTCCAGTTCCAGCACGTCCCCGGCAAGCATGTCCACCCAGCGCACGCCGGGCCACTCCGGCGCCCACACCGGCCCTTCGCCGTGCTCGGCCACCGGTGCGGTCACCTGGTCCACAGTGGACGTCATGTCGGACCTCCCTCGCCAGGCGCCCGCTGGAAGCCGGCGGGACGCGTTCCCGGGTCGTGCCGACGGTATCCGCCGACGCCCGTCGCCGCACCCGGGCATAGGGTCGTGACCGTGGATTCGAGCTGGGCGCGGAAGTTCACCGAGGACTGGGTCACCGCGTGGAACGCGCACGACCTGGAGTCCCTGCTGGCGCACTTCACCGACGACGTGGTGTTCACCTCGCCGGTCGCGGCACAGCTCGTGGGTACCGCGGTGATCCGCGGCAAGGACGCGTTGCGCGCGTACTGGAGCGAGGGCCTGCGCCGGATCCCGGACCTGCGCTTCGAGGTCGTCGGCGTCTACTCCGGGGTGGACACGCTGGTCATCAACTACCGCAACCAGAAGGGCGGTCTGGTCAGCGAGGTGCTGCGGTTCGACGGCCCACTGGTGCGCGAGGGCCACGGCACCTACCTCGGGGAGGACTCCAACCCGGCCGGCGCGACGTCCTGAGCGGTGCGCACCGCCACCACCGCCAGGGTGGTGTAGTCCATCGTGAAGCCACCGCCGAGCGCGTCGACGGCGGTGCCGACCGCGTCCAGGATCTCGGCCCGGACGGCGGGCGCGAGCCCGGTGAGGCCGCCGGTGGTGGCCAGCAGGTCCAGCCACTCCTCGCGGGTGTAGGGCCGGGCCCAGTCGAACCGCCACTGCTCCGGTTCGGCGAAACCGTGCCCGGCGGCGATGTGCTCGGTGAACCGGGCGAACCCGGCGCGGTGGAAGTCGACCACGTTCCCGGAGGGCTGCGCCGGGAACGGCGCGCCGGGCACCAGGCGCCGGTACGCCTCGGCGAACGCGTCGGCCACCGGCGCCGGCGGCGCGAAGACGTGCGCGAACACCGCGAGCACACCGCCCGTGCGCAGCACCCGTGCCGCGGTCGCCGGACCCGCCACCGGGTCGACCCAGTGCCAGGACTGCCCGGCCACGACCGCGTCGAACACCCGGCCGGCGGGGTTCCAGTCCTCGAAGGTGGACACCTCCACCTCGACCCCGCCGCGCCGGGCGAAGTCCGCCATCCGCGGATCCGGCTCGACGCCGAGCACGCGGCACCCGGCCGCCTGGAACTGCCGGGCCTCGATGCCGGTGCCGCACCCGACGTCCAGGAACACCCGGCCCGGGGCCGCGGCGACGACGCGGTCGATCAGTTCACGCGGATAGGGCGGACGGGCGCGGTCGTACCGGTCGGCGTCCACACCGAAGGATTCTGCGATCTGCCGCGCTCGGTGCGCTGGTGAAGTGGGCATGCGCCCACCATAGTGGGCGGGTGCCCACGTGCGCCATCGGGTACCCCCACCCGGATCGAGGACAATGAACACATGCCGACCGGGGTGCACATCCGCGACGTGCGCAAGCAGCTGTTCGACGCCGCCGGGCGCGTCCTGCTCCGGGACGGTGCGAGCGCGCTGACCAGCCGTGCGGTGACCGCGGAAGCCGGTGTCGCCAAGGGGGTGCTGCACCGGCACTTCACCGACTTCGACGCCTTCCTCGCCGAACTCGCCGGAGCCCGGATCGCCCGGATCGAGGACCAGGCCGCGGCCCTGCGCGCGGCGGCCGGGACCGGGACCGTGGCCGGCCACGTCACCCGGGCGCTGACCGAGCTGTTCGACCCGGTCGCCGTGGCGCTGACCCGGCTGGTCCTGTTCCGCGACGAGCTGCGCACGCGGCTGCGCCGCGGACGTCCGCACGGCATCCCGATCCTGACCGAGGGCACCGCGATGCTCGCCGCGTACCTCACCGCGGAATGCGAGCTGGGCCGGGTCGCGGCCGACACCGACGCCGGTTCGCTCGCGCCGGCCCTGATCGGCGCCGGGCACCTGCTGTTCACCGATCCGCGACCGCCGGAACCGGCCGACGTCGCCCGCGTCGTGGAGTCCGTCCTCGCCGACGTGCTCCAGCGGCGCCTGCTCTGACCGGTCAGCGGCCCAGCCGCCGCACCGCGACACCCGCGCCGAGGATCAGCACCAGCACGACCATCGACCAGCGGCGCTTCTCCTCCGTCTGTTCCCGGGGGGACACCTGGTCCGCGGTCTTCTTCGCGGTCACCGGGCGATGGGGTGCGGTGGCGGGCGGCGGGAGCGGCGGCGGGGGCACCGGCCGCGGGGACGGGTTCGGCGCCCGGGGCGGCGGGACCGGAGCGGGTGCGGCTGCCGGCACCGGGGGCGGCGGCGCGGCCGGTGGAGGTGCGACGGGCAGCGGAACCGGCGGCGGTGGCGACGGCACCGACGACGGTGGTAGCGGCGCTGGCGGCGGTGGTGGTGGCGGCGCGGGCGGGTCCGGGTCGCGCAGGCAGCCGGCTGCGTCCGATCCGGACAGTGGCGGCCCCGAGGACACGGGCACCACCGTCCCGTCCCGGGACACCGCGTAGGTGCGGCTGCGGCCCTCGCTGCGGTTCGCCGTGACGTAACCCGTCTCCCCCGCCGACACGACCGAGCCGTACGCGGTGGACGGCGGCAGCACCGGCCCGGACACCGGGTGCGTGAATCCCGACCCCGGGTCGATCCGCACGATCCGGCCGCGGAACGGCCACGTGCTCGTCACCCCGTACAGCGCATCCCCGGCGAAGTCGAAGTCGTCGATGCCGGACGCGAACGGTGCCGGCCACAGCTCGACGCGCCGCACCACACCCAGAAAACCGGGGCTGCCCGGGTCCGCGTCGATCAGGTACAGGTCGTCGCCCCGCTGCACGTACCACCGGTTGCCGGATACCGCGCCGGCGGTGGCGTGGTCGAGCGGCCTGCGGTCGCCGGTGCGGACCGGGCCGAGCCGGGTCAGCCCGCCGTCCCGGCCGACGACCACCGCGGTGCCCTCCCGGGTGAGCCCGTAGACCCGGTCCTGACCGCGCGCGTAGCCGAGCGCGTTGAGCTGCACCTCGAGCACCGACCGGCGCTCCACCGTTCCGGCCGGGAGACGCACCAGCTCCACTGTGGACGGACCAGACAGGGTGTCGTCGGTGACGCGCAGGACGGTGCACGCCGCGGGAGCCGCCACGGCCGGAGCGACCGGCACGGACCCGACCAGGACGGCCGCGGCCGCGAGGACCCGGGCGAGCCGACCCCTGGTCACCGCAGCCGCTCGATCGCCTGGCTGAACGCGTCCGGCCCCACTTTCGACCCGCCCGCGAACGGGTTCTGCATCTGGAAGATCGCGAACAGCAACAGGGTCGTGGCGGCCGCCAGGGTGGACACGATCACGACGTGCGTCAGCGACTTGGTGCCGCCGAAGAGGTTGGGCAGCAGCACGAAGACGACGCTGCCACCGATCAGCACGAACCACACCACCCGGCCGACGTTGTTGTCCTGCACGGCGTTGAGCCGGGCCTGCCGTTCCTTGAACACGTCCAGCAGGGAGCCGGCCACCTCGGTCTTGCGGTTGCTCAGCCAGTCGTCGTCGCCGGGCACCTCCGCGCCGTCGGCGAGGGCGCGCATCCGGTCGAGCTCGCTCCAGCCGTCCTGGGGAACCGGGCCGCCGTCGCGCATGCGCGGCCACTCCCGGTTCACCACCGTGTCCGCGTAGTCCACCGCCAGGTGCCGGATCTCGGTGCGGGCGGGCTCGGGCAGGGCGTCGGCCGCCCAGGAGGCCGCCACCAGGCTCCGCGCCTCCTCGTAGGACCCGTCGCGCACCGTGCTCGCGGCGTCGAACAGGGAGATCAGCACGAACGCGACCACCGCGGCGTGCAGCCCGCCGACGATCGTGAACGCCTGGCCGGCGGCGTCGTTGTTGTCCGGTCTGCCCTCGTCCAGCCCGTACCGGCGGACGAGGTAGGCGACGGCGGCGCCGAGCACCACGGCCCCCATCACCCACAGCGAACCGGCCACGTAGACATTCATCGCCAGATGCCTCCCCGAACGGGAATGGAACGTGCCCACGCTAGGCGCCGGCCGATCGGGGCGGCAAGATCGGTTCCGTTCTTTCCACCCGACGGAATACCGCGCATTCTTTCCGGTCACCGGGTCGGAGCAGCTGGGCGCCGATTCCCCCGTTGAAATGCCCTGTTGTCGCGGGGACAACACGCGGGCGGACGCTGTGCTGGACCGTCCGGGCGAGGATCGGCTACCGGTCGTCACCCGGCCCTCCCGCCGCACGGAACACGTCGTCGCACGAACATTTCCGGCCCGTTCGGAGCAACGGACGCCCGCATCGGACGCGGCGCGCCGAGCACGGCCCCCGCCGGGGACCGGCCCCACTGGGCGCCCCGGGTGAGCGAACCGCATTCCGCTCTACCCTGAGTTTTCCGGAACCGCCGAACGTGTACGGTCCGCGCAATTGTTCCGCGGTCCCGGCGCGGGCGAGCGGCTGTACGGTTCCGCCACCCGGTGCTAACGTCGCAACCACCGACGGAAAAGTTCGCACAGTTCGCCGTATCCCATTCCCAATTCGCGATTCGGCTTTTCGACGATGGGTGGTATTTGCCGTGACCGTGACCGATCCCGCCGTGCCCAGCGTGGACGAGGACAGCCCGCAGCAGAGCCTGAGCACCCGGGCCGCCCGCAACCTGGCGACCACGACCAAGTCCGTCCCCCAGATGCAGGCCATCACGTCCCGGTGGCTACCGCGCCTGCTGCCGTGGGTGGAGGCGTCCGGCGGTGCCTATCGCGTCAACCGCCGGCTGTCCTACGCCGTCGGCGACGGCCGCGTGACCTTCGTGACCACCGCGGACCGCGTCGAGGTGATCCCCGCCGAGCTGGCCGAACTGCCGATCCTGCGCGGCTTCGACGACCACGACGTGCTCGCCGCGCTCGCCGGCCGGTTCGAGCAGCGCGACTACGAGCCCGGCGAGGTGATCGTGGAGTTCGGCAGCTCCTCGGACCAGGCGTTCCTCATCGCGCACGGCAAGGTCGGCAAGGTCGGTCCCGGCGAGTACGGGGACTTCACCAACCTCGGCGTGCTCGCCAACGGGGACCACTTCGGCGACGAGTCCCTTGTGGACGGCCAGAGCATCTGGGAGTACACCGTCAGGGCGGTTACCCATTGCACTGTGCTGGTGCTCGAACAACGCGGGTTCGACGAGCTGCTGGAGCAGTCCGCGGCGCTGCGCGAGCAGATCGAGGCGTACCGCGCCCGCCGGCTGGCCGCGGGCAACGAGCACGGTGAGGCGGAGATCGAGCTGGCCTCCGGCCACACCGGCGAACCGGAACTGCCCGCCACGTTCGTCGACTACGAGCTCTCCCCGCGCGAGTACGAACTCAGCGTCGCCCAGACCGTCCTGCGCGTGCACACCCGCGTCGCCGACCTCTACAACAAGCCGATGAACCAGACCGAGCAGCAGCTGCGGCTGACCATCGAGGCGCTGCGCGAACGTCAGGAGTCCGAACTCCTCAACAACGCAGAATTCGGGCTGCTGCACAACGCCGACGTCAAGCAGCGCCTGCACACCCGCACCGGCCCGCCCACCCCGGACGACCTGGACGAGCTGCTCGCCGCGGTGTGGAAGGAACCGGCGTTCTTCCTGGCCCACCCGCAGGCGATCGCCGCGTTCGGCCGGGAGTGCAACAGCCGCGGAATCTACCCGGCCGGTACCGAGTTCCACGGACACCACGTGCCGTCCTGGCGCGGCGTGCCGATCCTGCCGTCCAACAAGATCCCGGTGTCGCCGACGCGGACCAGTTCGATCCTGCTGATGCGGGTCGGCGAGCAGAACCAGGGCGTGATCGGCCTGCACCAGACCGGCCTGCCGGACGAGGTCGAGCCCGGCCTGTCGGTGCGGTTCATGAGCATCGACGACAAGGCGATCATCTCCTACCTGGTGTCGGCGTACTTCTCCGCGGCCGTGCTGGTGCCCGACGCGCTGGCGGTGCTGGAGCACGTCGAGATCGGCCGCGAGGGCTGACGCGGAGCCCGGAACAGCGACACGAGGGGGTGGGCGCCTTGACCGCGACCCGGCACACGTTCCAGCACACCGGGACCCGGCTGAGCCTGGGCACGGCGGCGGCCCGCAAGCTCGCCAGCACCACCAAGTCGGTGCCGCAGAACCAGGCGGTCACCAGCCGCTGGCTGCTGAGCCTGCTGCCGTGGGAGGAGACCGAAGCCGGCACCTACCGGGTCAACCGGCGGCTCACCCACGCCACCGGGCGGGGCCGGGTCGCCTGCGTCGCCGAGGCGGGCCGGATCCGGGTGGTGCCGGCCAGCCTCACCGAACTACCGCTGTTCCACGGGTTCGGCGACCCGGTGGTGCTGACCGCGATCGCCGATCGCCTGGTGCAGCGCGAGTACCGCGCCGGGGAGGTGATCGTGACGGCGGGCGCACCGGCCGCCGAGGCGCTGATCGTCGGACACGGCAAGGTGCGCCGGATCGGCCGGGGCGAGTACGGCGACCAGGTGAGTCTCGGGGTGCTCGCCGACGGCGACTTCCTCGGGCAGCAGGTGCTCGACGCCGAACCGCGGCCGTGGGAGTACGGCGTCCGGGCGGAGACACCGGTGACGGTCCTCGCGCTGCCGCGTCCGGACATCCTGTCGCTGATGAACGCCGCGCCGTCGTTGCGGTCGCATGTGGACGCTCTGCGGCAAGGGGCGCACCGGCCGCGGAACAAGTACGGGGAGACGGCGATCGAGCTGGCCTCCGGCCACACCGGCGAACCGGAACTGCCCGCCACCTTCGCCGACTACGAACTGTCCCCGCGCGAGTACGAGCTCGGCGCAGCCCAGACCATCCTGCGCGTGCACACCCGCGTCGCCGACCTCTACAACCAGCCGATGGACCAGACGGAACAACAGCTGCGGGTGACGCTCCAGGCGCTGCGCGAACGGCAGGAAGCCGAACTGCTCACCAACCCGGAATTCGGGCTGCTGCACAACGCCGCCCCGGGCCAGCGCCTGCACACCCGCACCGGCCCGCCCACCCCCGACGACCTGGACGAACTGCTGGCCCGGCGCCGCAAGACGCAGTTCTTCCTCGCCCACCCGCGGGCCATCGCCGCGTTCGGCCGGCAGTGCGCGGCACGCGGACTCGCGCCGGAAAGCACCGAAGTGGACGGTCACGTGGTGACCACGTGGCGCGGTGTGCCGATCTTCCCCAGCGACAAGATCCCGCTCTCCCGCACGCAGACGACCTCGATCCTGGCGATGCGGACCGGGCTGCGCAGTCAGGGCGTGATCGGGCTGCGGCAGACCGGGCTGCCGGACGAGGCCGAGCCCGGCGTGACCGTGCGGTTCATGGGCATCGACCACCGCGCGATCGTGAAGTACCTGGTCACCGCGTACTTCTCGGTCGCGGTGCTGGTCCCCGACGCGCTCGGGGTGCTCGAGCACGTGGAGGTGGGACGGTGACCCGCACGGACCCGGCCGGGACCGCGGCGCGTACGGCGGACGAGATCCTCGCGTGGAGCCGCGACCGGGTCGACCCCGCGCTGCGCACGGCCGTGGCACACCTGCCGGAGTCGATGCGGCCGGCGGCCGCCTACCACTTCGGATGGGCCGACGAGACCGGCGCCCCGCGGGCCGCGGGCAGCGGCAAGGCCGTCCGCCCCGCGCTGGTGCTGCTGTCCGCGCAGGCCGTCGGTGGGATGCCCGGGGCGGCGCTGCCCGCCGCGGTGGCGGTCGAGCTGCTGCACAACTTCTCATTGCTGCACGACGACATCATGGACGGCGACGAGACGCGGCGGCACCGACCGACCGCGTGGAAGGTGTTCGGGGCGGGCACCGCGATCCTCGCCGGGGACAGCCTGCTGATCGAGGCATGGGACGTGCTCGCGGCGAGCGGACACCCGTCCGCGCGCGAGGCGCTGCGGGTGCTGGGCGCGGCCGCCCAGGACCTCATCGAGGGCCAGGCCGTGGACCTGGCGTTCGAACGCCGCGAAGAGGTGAGCCTGGCCGAATGCCGCGCCATGGCCGAGGGCAAGACCGGGGCGCTGCTGGGGTGCGCCTGTGCGCTGGGGGCGTTGCTCGGCGGGGGCGGCCCGGAGCAGGTCGCGCGGCTGCGCCGGTTCGGCGAGGCCGCCGGGCTGGCGTTCCAGCTGGCCGACGACCTGCTGGGCATCTGGGGCGATCCGGCGGTCACCGGGAAACCGGTGTTCTCGGACCTGCGGAACCGGAAGAAGTCCCTGCCGGTGGTGGCGGCACTGACCTCGGGCACGGCGGCCGGTCGGGAGCTGGCGTCGCTCTACGCCCGGCCCGGTGAACTGACCGGCGCAGAACTGGCGCGAGCGGCACGGCTGGTCGACGAGGCAGGCGGCCGGACGTGGAGCCGGACGGAGAGCGCAGCGCTGCTCGACCGCGCACGCGGCCACCTGCACGCCGCCGCAGCGGAGCCGCGGGCCGCCGCCGAGCTGGAGACGCTCGCCACGCTGCTCGCCGACCGCGACCACTGACCCGGTCCCCATCCCTGGAACGGAGCACACCGATGACGTTCACCGCAGCGGAGAGCATCCTCGCCGCGCACCGTCCGGGCCGGCCCGGCCCGGGCGAGGTGCTGGTCGCCGACGAGGTGCTGTGGCCGGACCGTCCGTCGCTGCGGTGCCCGGCCGCCGGACTGCTCGACGGCGAGCTGCGGCGCCGGGGGATCACCCCGGCGCGCGGCCACCTCTACACCGACACCGACCACGCCGCCGCGGTCACGCTGCGGGCCGTGCTGCAGGGCGCAGGCGGACCGGCCGGGCTGGGTGTCGCGGCGACCGGGGAGGTGACCGCCCGGACGGCGGCCGAGGTGAGCGCCGCGATGGCCGCGGTCCTCGCCGTCGCCGGACCGCCGCGGTCAGTGCTGCTCGCCGCGCCACGCTCGTTCTGCGCGGGCGTGGAACGCGCGATCGAAATCGTCGAACGGCTTCTCGAGCGCCGCGGCGGGCCGATCTACGTGCGCAGGGAAATCGTGCACAACCGGCACGTCGTCGACGGGCTCCGCGCGCGCGGCGCGGTGTTCGTCGACGAGCTGGACGCCGTGCCGCGCGGAGCGACCGTCGTGTTCTCCGCGCACGGGGTCTCCCCCGCGGTCCGCGCCGAGGCGGAGCGGCGCCGGCTCAAGGTCGTCGACGCCACCTGCCCCCTGGTGACCAAGGTGCACGCCGAAGCCCGCCGCTTCGCCGGGCAGGGCGACACGGTGCTGCTGATCGGGCACGCCGGGCACGATGAGGTCGAGGGCACCCTCGGCGAGGCGCCGCGGCGGACGATCCTGGTGGAGTCGGCCGAACAAGCCCGCCGGGTCCGGGTGCCGGACCCGGCCCGGGTGTCCTACCTGACGCAGACCACGCTGGGTGTGGACGAGACCGCCGAGGTGATCGCCGAGCTGCGCGCCCGCTTCCCCGCGCTGCGCGGCCCGGACACCGGCGACATCTGCTACGCCACCACCAACCGTCAGGACGCGCTCCGGTCGGTCGCCCGCGACACCGATCTGGTCCTGGTGGTGGGGTCGGCGAACTCGTCGAACTCGATGCGCCTGGCCGAGCTGGCGCGGCGCTGCGGCACCCCGGCCCACCTGGTCGACGACCCGCGCGGCATCCGGCCGGAGTGGCTGGCCGGCATCGAGCGGATCGGGCTCACCGCCGGTGCCTCGGCACCGCCGGCCCTGGTCGACGCGGTGATCACCGCGCTCGGCGGGCTGGGGCCGCTCACCGTCGGCGAACGGGAGACCACCCGGGAAACGGTCCACTTCACCCTGCCCCCGGCCGTACGCCGACACTAGCGTGCCCACCGCTCCAGGCAGCCTGTTGGCCGCTCCGGGCCGCGTGTTCACCGTTCCGGGCCACGTGTTGGCCGCTCCGGGCGACGTGTTCACCGCCCCGGGCGACGTGTTGGCCGCTCCGGGCCGCGTGTTGGCCGCTCCGGGCCGCGTGTTGGCCGCTCCGGGCGACGTGTTGGCCGTCCCCGGCGACGTGTTGACTGCTCCGGGCAGCGTGTTCACCGCTCCGGGCGACGTGTTCACCGCTCCGGGCAGCGTGTTCACCGCTCCGGGCAGCGTGTTGGCCGTCCGGGTACGTGTTGGCCGCTCCGGGCCACGTGTTGGCCGCTCCGGGCGTAGCGGACTCGCACCGCACGTCGCGCCTGGCCTGTGAGCTCGGCTGTAGAGCGTCCAGCAAGACAAGTTGGGCGAACACGAGCGTGTGGGGCCCGGATCGTGCGCGCCGGGGAGAGGCCAGCTCACCGCCCGGCGGACCCGCCGCCCCGACCGCCCAACACGCCGCCGGGAGTGGCGAACACGGTGCCCGGACGGGCCAACACGCTGTCCGGAGCGGCGAACACCCTGCCCGGAGCAGCAAACACGGTGCCGGGAGTGGCGAACACGGTGCCGGGAGTGGCGAACACGGTGCCGGGAGTGGCGAACACGATGCCCGGACGGGCGAACACGCTGTGGGTGGGGTGGGGTGGGGTGGGCGTTTAGCGGTCCTCGGGGGGTCCGCCGGCCAGGGGTACGTCGGGGTCGTCGTCGGCCGGGGGCTCCGGGTCGCGCCACTCCTCCACGCGGCTGGACCGGTTGCCCTGCAACGTGCCGCGCAGCTCGGCCTTGAGCGCGTCGTCCTCGCGGGGGCTGTGCTTCTCGCTACCGCGTTCCATCAGCCGGCTCCTTTCAACGGGTCGTGCCCGATCGTCATCAGCCGGTGCCGCCAGTTCTCCTGCCCGGCGGTCGGCTCCAGGTCGTCCCGGCGCTCGGCGTGCACCTTCTCCACGACCTTGCGCATCACGCGCTCGTCGTCCTCGGTCAGGTCCGTCCGGCGTTTGCCGAGGATGTCCAGAACTCGCTGGCCGGTTTTGGTGCCCGCCTGGTCCGGCAGCTCCTCGCTGTCCGTGCCGGCCGAGCGGACGCGCAGCCAGTCCCCCAGCTCCCGGGAGGACATGTTCACCACGCGGTGGAACTCGTCCCACAGTGCTTCGTCCACATGCGACTCGGTCGTCATCGGGTCACCTCCGGGCGGTCAGCCTGCGCACCAGGACCAGGACGAGGACGAGGATCCCGAGCCCGGCACCCGTGCCCAGCGCGATCCGCTGGGTCCGGTGCGCGGTCTCCTTCATCTTCCCGGCGAGTGCCTCGGCGGTCTCGCCCAGTTCCTGACGAGTCAGCTCGAGGTCGAGGCGCGCTTGTTCGGCGTCGTGCGGGAACGTGTCGCGCTTGGCCGTCATCGGCGCATTCCCTCTCGAACGGCCGCCACGTCCTTGGGCAGCCCGGACACGGCCTCCTGCGGCACCGGCGGCACCGCGCCGGACAGCTGCTTCTTGCCGATCAGCCCGGCCACTCCCCCGACGAGCAGCAGCGCGCCGCCGATGATCAGCGCCGATGCCCACGCCGGCAGGACCAGCGCCAGCGCCAGCACCGCCGCTGCGATGAGGGTGCCCGCCCCGAACAACGCCAGGATCCCGGCCGCACCGGCGAGACCCGCACCCGTGCCGGCCCGCTTGCCCTTCTGCCGCAGTTCTTCGGTCGCCAGCCGCAGCTCGTCCCGTACCAGCCGCTGGACCTGCTGCGACATGTCCTGGACCAGCTGCGCGATCGAGCGGTCCTCCACCGCCGTGGATCCGCGACCCGTGTCCTCACTCATGCGTCGCCTCCCTTGGAGTAGCTCGCAGTCCGGCTACCCCCGGGCGAGGAGCGTTAATCGTCGTGCGTGGTCGGTGAGGTCCCGCTGGTGAGGCTCTCGGTGGCGGTTTCCGAGGGCGTTTTCGCTGCCTCGGAGTGCGGGATGGTCCTGCCCGTCAGCGTGATGTGCCCTTCTTCGTGCAGGCGCTCCACCAGGTGCGGGTAGTGCATCTCGAACGCGGGCCGCTCCGACCGGATCCGCGGCAGCGACAGGAAGTTGTGCCGCGGTGGCGGGCAGGTGGTGGCCCACTCCAGCGAGTTGCCGAAGCCCCACGGGTCGTCCACTTCGACCGGATCGCCGTACCGGTAGCTGCGGACCACGTTGTACATGAACGGCAGCATGGAGGCGCCGAGGATGAACGCGCCGATCGTGGAGACCGTGTTCAGGATCGTGAAGTTGTCGGTGGCCAGGTAGTCGGCGTAGCGCCGCGGCATGCCCATGTCGCCGAGCCAGTGCTGCACCAGGAACGTCGTGTGGAACCCGATGAACGTGGTCCAGAAGTGCAGCTTGCCGAGGCGCTCGTCGAGCATCCGGCCGGTCATCTTCGGGAACCAGAAGTAGAAGCCGGCGAAGGTCGCGAACACGATCGTGCCGAACAGCACGTAGTGGAAGTGCGCGACCACGAAGTAGGTGTCGTGGATGTGGAAGTCCAGCGGTGGCGAGGCGAGCAGGATCCCGGTCAGCCCGCCGAGCAGGAACGTCACCAGGAACCCGACCGACCACAGCATGGGCGTCTCGAAGCTCAGCTGCCCCTTCCACATGGTGCCGATCCAGTTGAAGAACTTGATGCCGGTCGGCACCGCGATGAGGAACGTCATGAACGAGAAGAACGGCAGCAGCACCGCGCCGGTGGCGAACATGTGGTGCGCCCAGACCGCGAACGACAGCGCCGTGATGCCCATGGTCGCGAAGACCATCAGCCGGTACCCGAACAACGGTTTGCGGCTGAACACCGGGATGATCTCGGTGATGATGCCGAAGTAGGGCAGCGCGACGATGTAGACCTCGGGATGGCCGAAGAACCAGAACATGTGCTGCCACAGGATCGCCCCGCCGTTGGCGGGATCGAACACGTGCGCGCCGATGATGCGGTCCGCGGCCAGCCCGAACAGCGCCGCGGTGAGGATCGGGAAAACCGCGAGCACCAGCACGCTGGTGAACAGGATGTTCCAGGTGAAAATGGGCATCCGCCACATCGTCATGCCCGGGCAGCGCAGGGTGACGATCGTGGTCAGCATGTTGACGCCACCGAGGATGGTACCCAGACCGGACACGATCAGCCCGAAGATCCACAGGTTGCCCCCGATGCCCGGCGAGTTCGCCGCCTCGGACAGCGGCGCGTACGCGGTCCAGCCGAAGTCCGCGGCGCCGCCCGGGGTGAGGAACGACGAGAGCACGATCGTCCCGCCGAACAGGAACAGCCAGTAGGAGAACGCGTTCAGCCGCGGGAACGCGACGTCCGGCGAGCCGATCTGCAGCGGCAGGACCATGTTGGCAAAGGCGAACACGTTCGGTGTCGCGTAGAGCAGCAGCATGATCGTGCCGTGCATGGTGAACAGCTGGTTGTACTGCTCCTGCGACAGGAACTGCAACCCGGGCCGGGCGAGCTCGCCGCGCATGAGCAGCGCCAGCGCGCCGCCGATGACGAAGAAGGCCAGCGACGTGTACAGGTACATCAGGCCGATCAGCTTGTGGTCGGTCGTCCGTGCCATGCGCAACAGCAGGGCGCCCCGGCGGTGCCTGGCCGGCAGCTCGTACCGGTTGCCCAGGACGATGGGACGTGCCTTCAGCTCCGTCATGCGGCCCTCCCGGCTGCCGAGTGGACGAATCCAGGGTGCTCCGGATCACATCGGGGAATCAAGACCCCAACCCGTACGTGGCGTAAGCGCTGCGGATGACCGGCTGGGCGACGTTGCGCACCCGCACCCCGCCGGGGGTCACGCCCTGTTCGCAGCCGAAGTGGGCGTGCCCGTGGATCGCCAGGTCGGCACCGCATTCGTCGATCACCTCGCCGAGCTGGTAGGCACCCAGGAACGGGTAGATCTCCGGCGGTTCACCCCGCAGGGTCTCCGGGATGGGCGAGTAGTGGGTCAGCGCGATGCGGAAGTCGGTGTCGTCGAGCTCCAGCATCGCCCGGCGCAGCGCGTCGGCCCGCTCGATGCTGTGCTCGACGAACGCCTTCATCTCGCGCTCGCCGAACGCGCTCGCGCACTTGCCGGCGAACCCGCCGCCGAAGCCCTTGACCCCGGCGATGCCCAGCTGCTGCCCACCGGCCGCCACCCGGGTCGCGGAGCCCTCCAGGACCTGGATGCCGTGGTCCTCCAGGAGCTTGGTGATGTCGTCCTGACGGTCACTGTGGTAGTCGTGGTTGCCCAGCACCGCCACCACCGGCCGGCCCAGGCCGCTGAACTCGTCGGCGACCACCTCGGCCTCCTCCAGTGCGCCGTGCCGGGTCAGGTCACCGGCCAGCAACAGCACGTCCGCCAGGTCGCCCAGGTGTTCCAGCGCGGGGCGCAGCAGCCCCCGCGCGTCCTCGCCGAGGTGCACGTCCCCGACCGCCGCCACGCGGATCACCGCAGGTCCTCCCTCCGGGCCGGCTCGCGGGTATCGGCCACCCGCACGTCGTTGTGCACCCGCAGGCCCGGCGCGACCTCGTGCAGCACGGTCTCCAGCTCGGCGCGCCGCTCGTCGCAGGTCACCTCCCCGGACAGGTGCACGTCGTCGCCACGGACGTTCACCCGGACGCCCATCTCGGCCGTCCGCGGGTCCTCGGCCAGGGCGCGGCGCAGGTGGGCCGCGCGGTACTGGGGTGTTTCCCGCCCGTCGGTCATCACGCGGTTCCTTCGAGCTCGACGACGTCCAGCGAGTCCAGCAACGTCAGGAACGCCTGTGCGTACGGCGACTCGCCGGTCTCCTTCGCCACCCGCTCCCAGTCGACCTGTTCCCGCAGGTCGCGGGCGATGTGCAGGAGCGGTGCGAGATCGCAGCGGTGCGCGTCGAGGACGAGCAGCTTGTCGATCATGATGTCGGTGCCGCCCAGGACCGGTGCCATGGCCGGGCCGACGCGCATCACGTCCGAGCGGCGGAGGGTCTCCTCGGTGACCGGGCGGTAGTTGGGCCGGAAGATCAGATCGACCAGGACCTCACCGTCCCAGACCTTGCTCAGCCAATCCTCCGGCGGGTCGTCGGCCCGCATGCCCTCGGCCACCAGGGCCGCCCGTGCCGCCGGCACGTCCTCCTCCTTGAGGAACACGTCCACGTCGTGGTCGGAGGGCGGGCCACCGCGGGCGTAGACCGCGCATCCGCCCGCCACGGTGAACGGGATCTCCCGAGCCGTCAGCGTGGTGACCACCCTGGTCAGCGTCCGCAGCAACGACTGCTCGTCCATCCCGGCCGGGTACCCGTCCCCGACCGGGGCAAACGGGTGCCGCGGCGGACGGGTTTCGCGCCCCGCGCCCCGGGTATGACCCGTCCCGTTCGTGAGGTTGGGAGCGATCGAGGCGATGCGGCGCAGCACCGAACTCAGGCTGGCCCGGACGGTGGACGCCGCACGCCGGGCACGCCGGTTCACCACTGAGGTGTGCGCACGCTGGCGCGTCGCCCAGCTGGCGCCGGACGCGGCGGTCGTCGTGACCGAACTGGTGGAGAACACGCTGCGGCACACCCGGATGGCACCGAGACTCGCCCTGGAACTGCACCGGGACGAGCTGACGGTCCGGGTCACCGACGACGACCCGGGCGAGGCGATCATGCGGGAGGGTGGCCACCCACCGGGGCTGGGACTGCTGCTGGTGGCCCAGACGTCCCGGGAGTGGGGATGCGAGCGGGTTCCCTCCGGGGGCAAAACGGTGTGGGCGGTCCTGCGCTGAACGCGCGGCCGGCGGTGCGGGACCACCGCTGTCCCGCACCGCCGGTGCACCCACCACGGACGGCTCGCGCCGCGCCTGCGGCACCCTGCCGACCCGCACCGGATACCCCGTGCTGCCGTCGCCAACCGGGATGAAGCGGGTTGCCAAGCAGCGGGGCGGGTCCGTACGGTCGGAGGTGAGCGGTTGAGCTACCAGCCGTGCCGGGAACGGACACACCCGGCTGGAGATTTCGAAGACATTTCGAATACCTGGACGCGTGTGCGGCCGTCCCCGCTGTGCTCACCACCAACCGGGGAGACTCCCGTGTACCAAGCTCACGAGCTCCGCATCGACATCACCGACCGGCCCGACGGGATCCGGCTGGCCCGCCTGTCCGGCGAGCTGGACCTCGGCGCCGCACCCGCGCTCCGCCGCTGCCTGACCGAGTGCCTCGACCACGGCCGCACCTTCGTCGTGGACCTGGAGGCCGTCACCTTCCTCGGCTCGGCGGGCCTGCAGGCCCTGGTCGACGCCGACGAAGCGGCGGCACGCCGCGAACTGCGCTGGGCCCTGGTCGGCAGCCACCGCACCGTCGTCCGCCCGCTGGAGATCACCGGCCTGCACGAGCAGCTGCCGCTCTACCCCAGCGTCACGGTGGCCGCCCGTCACCTGTCGGAGACCACCTCGATCACCGGCTGAGGCACGCCACTCCCCCGCGAACACGGTCACGGCCCGGCCACCGGGGTTGCCGTGCGGGTGGTCGGGATCACGTTCCGGGCGCACGACCCAGCCGGACCAGCCGCAGGCCGCTGCCCCGGACCGCGGCCGGGTCGAGCACGTTGCGCATGTCGACCACGACGTCGCCCTCGGCGACGGCGGCCAGCTGGCTCCAGTCGAGCCGCGCGAACTCGGGCCATTCGGTCAGCACCACCAGCACCCGGGCGCCCTTGGCGGCCAGCACCGGGTCGTCCACGCGCTGGACCGGTCCGGTGTCGGCGGTCACGGCCGGGTCGTAGCCGGTCAGCGTGGCGCCGGCGGCGGCCAGCCGCCCGGCGACCGCGAGTGCCGGGGAGTCCCGCAGGTCGCCGGTGCCGGCCTTGAACGCCAGCCCGAACAGGCCGATGCGGGCACCGTCGAGGCTGCCGCCCGCGGCGTCGCGGATCCGGGCGGCCACGTGGTCGTACTGCCGGTCGTTGGCCTCGATCGCGGCGCGCAGGACGGTCAGGTCGACCCCGGCGCCGGCGGCGGAGGCGACCAGCGCCCGGGTGTCCTTGGGCAGACACGACCCGCCCCAGCCGGGGCCGGGGCGCAGGAAGTGCGGGCCGATCCGCTCGTCCAGGCCCATCGTGCGGGTGACCGCGTCGATGTCGGCGCCGGTGCGTTCGCACAGCCGGGCCAGCAGGTTGACGTAGGACAGTTTGAGCGCGAGGAACGCGTTGCTGGCGTATTTGCCCAGCTCCGCGCCGGCGTGCCCGGTGCGCACGATCGGCGCACCGAGGTCCGCGTAGAGCGCGGCGACCCGGTCCACCGCGTGCTCGTCGCCGCCGAGGACGACCCGGTCGGGGTGCCGGAAATCGTGCACGGCGTGCCCCTCGCGCAGGAACTCCGGGTTGCTCACCACGGCGATCCCGGTGGTGCCGGCGATGCGGGCGCAGGTGCCGACCGGCACGGTCGACTTCACCACCAGCACGGTGTCCGGCGCCGGGCGGATCGCGGCCAGCACGGCCTCCAGCGCGCCGAGGTCGGCCGTGCCGTCGGGCCCGGTCGGCGTGGGCACGCAGGCGAACACGAACTCCCGCGCGCCGGCCGCCCGCACGTCCGGGGTGAACCGCAGCCGCCCGGCGGCCAGGCCGTCACGCACCAGCGGCGCCAGGTCCGGCTCGGCGAGCGTGACCTCGCCCCGGGACAGCCGCGCCACCTTGGACTCGTCGACCTCCGCGCACAGCACGTCGTGGCCGAGCGCGGCGAGGCAGGCGGCCGTGGTGAGGCCGACGTACCCGGCCCCGGCGATCCCGACCGCGGCCATGTCAGACCTCCGCCACCTTGCGGCCCGCCGCAACCACCTCGTCGACGGTGATGGCCAGCAGGCCGGGGGCCGGTTCCGCGGCGAACGGGTCGCCCTCCTCGCCCGCCCACAGCACCACGTGCCGGTCCTCGGTCCCCGGCGGCGGACCCCACCGCCACGGCGGGGTCGGACCGAACAGCAGCACCGACGGCGTTCCATAGGCCGTGGCCAGGTGCGCGATGCCGGTGTCCCCGCTGATCAGCAGCCGCGCCCGGGACACGAGCGCGGCCAGTTCGCTCAGCCCGGTGCGCCCGGCCAGCACGGTGTCCGGAGGCAGGCCGGCCGCGGCGGCGAGCTCCCCCGCGAGGTCCCGCTCCGCGGCGCTACCGGTCACCACGACGCGGTGACCCGCGCGGGAAAACTCGCGCGCGACCTCGGCGAACCGGCCGGGCGGCCAGCGCCGCGACCCGTATGCCGCGCCGGGGTGCACGACGATCGCGTCCGGCGCCGGGCTCGGCACGTCCGGCCGGGTCAGCGCGAGGTCGCCGGGGTCGGCCTCGATCCCGTAGTGGGCGAGCATCCGGCACCAGCGCTGTGCCTCGTGCTGGTCTGCCACCCAGTCCGGTCCGTCCGCACCACCGGTGGCCGGGTGCCGGTGGGCGAGCAGGCGGCCGGGCCGGGTGCCGAGCAGGTCGCGCACGCTCTCCGGGCCGCTGCCGTGCAGGTTGACGGCGACGGCGGGCGGTGCGCCGTCCCAGCGCAGCGCGCCCAGCCCCGGGGTGGGCAGCACCCGGTCGACCGCGCCGGTGAGCGCGGCGATCCCGTCCAGCGCCGCGGGCGCGGCCAGGGTGATCCGCGCGTCCGGGAACGCGGCCCGCAGGCCGCGCAGCGCCGGGACGGCGACCAGGAGGTCGCCGAGCCCGAGCGCCCGCAGCACCAGGACGTCGACGGTCACGGCCAGGAGCCCTCCTCGGAGTGCGCGACGACCAGCTCGCGCACCTCACAACCGGCCGGCTGGGACAGTGCGAACAGGACAGTCGCGGCGACGTTGCCCGGGTGGTTCAGCTTCGCGTCGGCGGGTGGCTTGTACTGCTCGTCGCGCTCGTCGAAGAACGCGGTGTGCATGCCGCCGGGGACCAGCATGGTCACCCCGATGCGGCCCGCGGTCTCCGCGGCCAGCGCGCGGGTGAACCCGACCACGCCCCACTTCGAGGCGCAGTAGGCGGTGGCGTCGCTGACCGCCTTGATGCCCAGGGTGGACGCGACGGTCACGACCTTGCCGTGCGAGCGTTCCAGGTACGGCAGCGCGGCACGCACCACCGCCGCGGTGCCGAACAGGTTGACCTGGACGACCCGCTCCCAGTCCGCTGTGGACACCTGGTCGAGCTTGCCGGGGAAGTCGATCCCGGCGGCGGTGAACACCGCGTCCAGACCGCCCGCCTGTTCGGCGAGCTCCCGCACGGCCCGCTCGGTCTCGGCCGTGTCGGTGAGGTCGACCGGGACGTAGGGCACCCCCGCGGCCGGGGGCTTGCGGTCGAGCACCAGCGGGGTCCCGCCGGCCTGCGCGACCGCCTCGACGGTCGCCGCGCCCAGCCCGGACGCACCCCCGGTGATCAGCACCTTGCCGACGTTGCCTGCCTTGCCCACCTTGCCTGCCGAAGTTGGCATGTCTCCCCTTCTATCCGTTGGACACGGTCTCGATGAGCCGTGTGGTCGAGTAGCCCTCGACGGTGGGCACGAGCACGACCTTGCCGCCGCCGGCGCGCACCACCTCGGCCTCCGGCAGGTCGGTGCCCTCGTAGTCGCCGCCCTTGACCCAGATGTCCGGGCACAGCCGGCGCAGCACCTCCACCGGGGAGGACTCCTCGAACACCACGACGGCGTCGACGGACTCCAGCGCGCTGAGCACGCGCACCCGGTCGGCCGCGGTCACCACCGGGCGCCCCGGCCCCTTCAGCCGCCGCACCGACTCGTCGGAGTTGACGCACACGATCAGCACGTCGCCCAGTTCGCGGGCACGGCGGAGCAGCGCCACGTGGCCGGGGTGCAGGATGTCGAAGCACCCGCCGGTGGCGACGACCCGCCCGCCGCGGTGGCGCACCCGCTCGGCCAGCTCGAAGCCGGACAGGCCGGGTTCGCGCGCGCGGACCGGCTCGGCGGGCTCGGACAACGCGGTAGCCGCACCGGCGGCGACGAACCGGGCCGCGGACTCCACCGCCGAGGCGACCGCGTTCTCCAGCGCCGCGCCCTCGAACAGAGCCGCGGCGACGGCGCTGGCGAAGCGATCGCCCGCACCGCAGGTGTCCGGCCGCACGCTCGCCGGGACGCGGGACGCGTTCGGCACCGGGATCGCGCGCGTGCCCGTGCTGTCGGCGAGCACGGCGCCCTGCGCACCCACGGTCACCGCGACCGCCTCGGCCGCCCACTTCGCGCGCAGGCGCCCGGCCAGTTCCTCCGGGGTGCCGGACCCGCCGGCGAACTTCGCGGCCTCGCTGTCGTTGGGCGTCACCAGTGCCGCGCCGGGGACCGGCGAACCACCGCGCGGGTGCGGGTCCCACACCACCGGTGCGCCGGTCCCGGCCAGCAGTTCCCGGATCTGCGGGTGGTCCGCCACGCCGCGGCCGTAGTCGGCGACCAGGATCGCCGAGGCGCCGCGCAGCACGGACACCGTGCGCGCGTCCAGCGGCTCGTGGGCGGCACGCCCGTCGCCGTGGTCCAGCCGCACCACGGACTGGCCGGCCGCGCGGATGCGGGTCTTGCGGACGGTCCCGCCCCGCAGCGGCAGCGCGCACAGCTCGACCTCGCCGGCCAGCAGCCGCGCCAGCCGCGCGCCGCCGTCGTCGTCGCCGAGGGCCGTGACCAGCACGACGTCCGCGGCCGACCGGGCGGCCAGCCGCGCGGCCAGCCCGGCGCCACCGGGCCGGTGCCATTCCCGGCCGACGTCGACCACCGGCACCGGCGCCTCCGGGCACAGCCGGTCCGCGCTGCCGTCGACGTCGATGTCGAGCAGGGTGTCGCCGACCACCACCAGGGGGCCGGTCACGAGGGCACCCCCAGTGCCTCGTCGAGCGCCGCGCACAACCCGTGGATCACCGCGAGGTGCGCCTCCTGCACCGTGCCGGTGCTCGGGGCCTCGATCACCACCGCGTCGTCGCAGATCGAGGCGAGCGCGTTCGGTCCCGGGCCGGTCAGCGCCCACGTCGTCATGCCCAGCTCGTGGGCGGTCTTCGCCGCCGCGCACACGTTCTGGCTGCGCCCGCTGGTGGACAGCGCCACGAGCACGTCGCCGGTGCGGCCGTGCGCGCGCACCTGGCGGGCGAACACCTCCTGGTCGCCGTAGTCGTTCACGATCGCCGTGGCCGCCGACGTGTCGGCGTGCAGGGCGATCGCCGAGAGCGGCTGCCGGTCGTGGACGAACCGGCCGACCAGCTCGCCGGTCAGGTGCTGGGCCTCGGCGGCGCTGCCGCCGTTGCCGCAGGCGAGCAGCCGTCCGCCGGCTCCGAGCACCTCGGCGAGGTGACGACCCCACGCCTCGATCCTCGGTGCCAGCGCGGTCAGGTCCCGCATGGTCGCGGCCAGAGCCGCGAACCGCTCCTCGATCACGCTGCACCTCCTAGTTTTTCGACGGCCATCAGGACATCCTCGGGCGGAACCCGGCCCAGGCAGGGGTGCCCGGCCACCGGACAGACCCGCGCGCGCGTGTCGCGGCAAGGCGCGTCCTGGTCACCGAGCAGGACGAGCGGCACGCCGTAGGGCGCCCACCGCGCGGCCGGCACGACGGGCGCGAACAGCGACACCACGGGAGTGCCCACGGCCGCGGCCAGGTGCGCCGGCCCGGTGTTCGGGACGACGGCGACCCGGGCCCCGGCGAGCACGGCGGCCAGGCCGTGCAGATCGGTCCGGCCGGCCAGGTCCAGACCGTGTGCGCCGGCGACCTGCGCGGTGAGGTCGCGTTCGGACGGTGCGCCGGTGACCACGACGCGGTAGCCGGATTCGGCCAGCAGCCGCACGACTTCCGCGTTCTGCTCGGCCGGGTACTGCCGGGCCGGCACCGACGCGGCCGGGTGGACCACGACGTAGCCGGGTTCACCGACCAGGTCCGACACGTCGGGCAGCGGGCGGCGCACGGCGAGGCGCCCGTCGTCACCGGGCGGCAGCTCGTATCCGGCGGCCCGCGCCAGCGACAGGGCGCGCTCGGGCTCCGGCGGGTCGCCGTCGATCCGGTGCCGCAGGTCCAGCAGCGAGCCCGGGTAGTCCTCACAGATCGCACCGATCCACGGCACCCCGCACTCACGCAGGACCAGCGCGAGCGGCAGCGGTGACTGGTGGAACGACGTCACCACGAGCGCCGCGTCCGGTTGCGCGGCCCGGATGTGCGCGCGCAGCTCCGCCAGGTGGGCGGGGCTCGCGGCGGGCGGTTCCGGGTCGATCCACGGGGCGCACCACTCGATGACCTCGCCGACACCGGGCAGCAGTTCGGCGGCGGCGCGGCCGTGCGGGCCGGCCAGGAACGTGACCGGCCCGGCCGTGGCCGCCACCGCGCGCACGAGCGGACCGGACAGCAGGACGTCACCGGCGTTGTCCAGCCGCGCCACCAGAACCCGTGACCTCACCACGCCCGGTCCCCCATCGCCAGCCCGACCGCTCCGGCCAGGTCACCCGCCACCTGCGCGTCGCGCCGCGCGGCCGCGATCTCCGCGGGCCGCGTCCGGGGTGTGGGCACCAGCACCGCCCGCGCGCCCGCCGCGCGCGCCGCCTCCACGTCCGCCCCGATGTCCCCGATGACCACGCAGTCCTGCGGCCGCACACCCAGTGCGAGCGCGGCACGGGTGACCAGTCCCGGTTTCGGTTTACGGCAGCAGCAACCGTCGTCCTCGGCGTGCACGCACACCTGCCACGTCGCGAACGGCCCGAGCAGCTCCTCGACCCGCGCGTTGACCGCGGCAAGTTCGTCCGGCGTGATCAGCCCGCGCGCCACACCGGACTGGTTGCTCACCACGCCCACCGGCACACCGGCGGCGCGCAGGCGCCGCAGCACCTCCTCGGCACCCGGCACCGGCCGCACCCGCTCGGGGTCGTTGTTGTACGGCTCGTCGTGGACGAGGGTGTCGTCCCGGTCGAACAGGACCGCCTTGGCAGCGGGTCGCGGGCGGCGCACGCGCAGCTCACCGGCGAGCCGGTGGCGCACCGCGACCGGCGGGATGAGCACGCTGGTGACCGCCATCTTCGCCAGCTCCTCCGGGGTCTTCGGGCCGGGCAGGATGCGCCGCAGCGCGAACTCCGCGGTGAGACCGAGCCACGCGATTCCGGCGAAGGCGGCCGGTGTGGGCCGCCGCGCCGCGGCGCAGGCGAGCGCGGCGAGTCCGCTGAGCGTGGTCAGGGTGTGCCGGCCGAGGCGTCCCGGCCCGGCCGCGGTCAGCTCCCTCCACTGTGGACCGAACTTGCGCCGCATCAGCGCGTTGTCGGCATTGCCGCGCTGCGCCCGCACGCTCGCGAAGAACCCGCCGTGGCGCGCCGGGTGCAGGGTGGTGCGGATGCCGCGTTCCAGCCGCCATCCAGCCTGCCGCACGCGCAACGCGAGGTCGGCGTCCTCGCGGAAGGCGCGCGGGAAGCGTTCGTCGAACCCGCCCACGGCGGCCAGCACATCGCGCCGGTAGGCCATGTCCGCGGTGATCCACTCCGCGGTCGCCAGTCCGGCCGTGTCCCGTTCCAGGTCCGTCGGGCGGCGGCCCCCGGTCGGCCCGGGCACCACGATGCGGCCCTGCGATCCCGCCACGTCGGCGGCCAGCGCGGCCAGGTCGGACTCCAGCCGGGAAGCCCAGTCGGCGGTGGGGCGCACGTCGTCGTCGAGGAAGGCGATCCACTCGGTGCCCGCGGCCCGCCACCCGGCGTTGCGCGCCGCGGCCGGGCCGCGCCCGCCGGAGCGCAAGACGCGCACCGGCGTCGCCAGCTCGGGCAGCGGCAGGTCGCCGGGCTCCGGGCGGTCATCGACGACGATGATCTCGGCCGGCCGCGGTCCCATCCCGTGGCCGAGCGCGGACAGCAGAGCCTGCAGGCTGTCCCGGCCGGTCGTCGGGACAACCACGGTGTAGGCGATCATTCCGGCCTCCGGACGACGAACGGCCCGAGGGCCAGCAGGTCGATCGGGCTCGATCCGAAGCACTCCAGGGCGTCCCGCGGCGAGTCGACCATCGGACGGCCCGCGGTGTTCAGGCTCGTGTTGACCACCACGGGAATCCCGGTCCGCGATTCGAACTCCGCCAGCACGCGCGCGACCAGCGGCTCGTCCGTCCGGTCGACCGTCTGCACACGGGCGGTACCGTCCACATGGGTCACCGCCGGGATGCGGTCCCTCCATTCCGGACGGACGTCGTGCACGAACAGCATGTAGGGACTGGGCAGCGGCCCGCGCTCGAACAGTTCGCGGGCGCGGTCGGCGAGCACCATCGGCGCCACCGGGCGGAACTGCTCACGGCCCTTGACGTCGTTGAGGCGTTCGAGGTTGCGCCGGTGACCGGGGTGCGCGAGCAGTGAACGGTGTCCCAGGGCGCGGGGACCGAATTCCGCCCGGCCCTGGAACCACGCCACGATCCGGTCCTCGGCCAGTGCCTGGGCCACCGTCGCGGCGAGGTCGTCCGGCCGTTCGTACGGCAGGCGGGCGGTGTCGAGCGCCTGCTGGATCTCCCCGTCGGAAAAACCGCGTCCCAAGGCGGCACCGGTCATCCGCGCGGCGGGTTCGCCCCATTCCGCAGCCAGGTGCAGCGCGGCGCCCAGCGCGGTGCCCGCGTCACCGGCGGCCGGCTGGATCCAGACGTCGTCGAACGGGCCGTCGGCCCGCAACCGCGTGTTGGCCACGCAGTTGAGCGCGATGCCGCCCGCCATCGTCAGGTTCACCTGCCCGGTCTGGGTGTGCAGCCAGCGCGCCAGGTCGAGCAGCACCTCCTCCAGCCGCTGCTGCACGCTGGCGGCGAGGTCGGCGTGCTCGGGCCGGAAATCGGCCCCGGGCTCGCGACGCGGCGCGAACCGGGCCAGATCGAGTGGTGCGGCGCGGAACCCGCCGTCACCGAGGGCATCGAGGCGCTCGCGCAGCGCGTCGGCGAACTGCGGTTTCCCGTACGAGGCCAGCGCCATCACCTTGTACTCGTCGCTGGAGCGCGCGAACCCGAGGTGTTCGGTGAGGTCCTCGTACCGCAGTCCGAGCGAGTGCGGGAGCCGTTGCGCGGCCAGCTCGACGAGCTTGCCGTCGCGGTATTCCCCGGCCAGGTAGGAGGTCGCCTCACCGCGGCCGTCGGCCACCAGCACGGCGGCGTCGCCGAACGGCGCGGCCAGCCCGCTGGACGCGGCGTGCGCCACGTGGTGCCGCACGAACCGCACCTTCGCCGGATCCAGCCCGGGCAACGCGGTCTTCAAGAAGTGCGGGGCGCGGCGGGCATAGGTGGTGCGCAGCTCCTCCCAGCCCGGGTCCACCCCGGCGACGTCGTGGTCCACCAGATCCGGGTCGTAGGAGTAACCCACCGCGTCCAGCTCGGACGGTTCGATCCCGGCTTCGGCCAGGCACCAGCGCGCGGCCTGCTCGGGCAGCTCCCAGGCGGCGAACGGCACCGGGCGCTTGCCGTGCTTGCGGCGGCTGAAGCGCTCCTCCTCGGCGGCGGCGACCACCCGGCCGTCCACCACGAGGGCGGCGGCCGGATCGTGGAACACCGCGTTGATCCCGAGGATCCGCAAACTCCTACCTCCACATCCGGTCACCACTGCTACTTAGCGCTACCCCTGCTTCTCCTCGTCTAAACGGGACTGAGGTGCGCGGCGAACCACTCCAGGGTCCGGCGCAGTCCGTCGTGCAGGCCGACGCGCGGCCGCCAGCCCAATTCCCGTTGCGCCACCGCGATGTCGGGGCACCGCCGTCGCGGATCGTCCACCGGGGCGGGAACGTTGCGCACCGGCACGGCCGTCCCGGCCAGCCGCTGGATCTCCTCGACCAGCTGCCGGATCTGCAGCTCGTGCGGATTGCCGAGGTTGACCGGTCCGGCGAACTCGGCGTCCGCCAGCGCCAGCAGCCCGTCCACGGTGTCGTCCACATAGCACAGCGACCGGGTCTGGGTGCCCCCGCCCGCGACCGTCACCGGTTCGCCGGACAGGGCCTGCCGGATGAACGTGGGGATCGCGCGGCCGTCGTCGGCGCGCATGCGCGGCCCGTAGGTGTTGAACAGGCGTGCGATGCCGGTGTTCGCACCGCGGGCACCGCGGTAGGCCGTGGTGAGCGCCTCGGCGTAGCGTTTCGCCTCGTCGTATACGCTCCGCGGGCCGACCGGGTTGACGTGTCCCCAGTAGGTCTCGCGCTGCGGGTGCTCACGCGGGTCGCCGTAGACCTCGCTGGTCGAGGTGAGCACGAACCGGGCGTGGTGGGCGACCGCGAGGTCCAGCGCGGCGTGGGTGCCGGCCGCCCCGGTGTGCAGCGTCTCCACCGGCAGCCGCTCGTAGTCCCGCGGCGAGGCCGGGCTGGCCAGGTGCATCACCAGGTCGACGGGGCCGGCGACCTCCAGCCCGCCCGTGACGTCGGCCCGGACGAACTCGAAACCCGGATCGCCCGCGAGGTGTGCGATGTTGTCCGCGCTGCCGGTGCACAGGTTGTCCACACAGGTGACCCGGGTGCCGCGGGCGAGCAGGCGTTCGCACAGGTGGGAGCCGAGGAAGCCGGCTCCGCCGGTGACAACGGCGTGGCTGTGCATGGACTCCTCCTACCCGGCGGAGTCACTTCGAAACGCTACGGAGGTACTTCTCCTACGCCAGGGCCAGCAGCGCCAGCGCCCCGGCGGCCCCGCAAATACCCAGCGTCTGCTTCCGGTTCAGCCGTTCACCCAGAAAGACCAACGCGAGCACGACCGGGATGGCCGGGTAGAGGGCGGCCAGCACGGTCGCGACGGCGAGCAGCTGCTGGTGGGTGGCGACCCAGTAGAGCACGATCGCGACGCTGCCGAGCGCGCCCGCGAGGACGGCCGGCCAGGCCAGCCGCGGCCGCAGCGTGAGCGGGGTCCGGGTGGTGAGCACGAGCGGCAGGATGACGGCCACCGAAGCGGCGCGGCTGACCACGATCGGCCACAACCCGGCGTCGAGCGGGACGGGTTTCATGGCCAGGAACTGGAGTGCGAAGCCGGCACCGGCGATGAGGGCGTCGCGCACGCCCGGGCCGGCGGGGCGGCCGCCGCCGGACACGAGCCAGATCGCGGGCAGGGCCAGCACGATCCCGGCGACGGCCGCCGGGGAGGGCCGCTCGCCGAGGAAGGCCAGCCCGGCCACCACCGGCAGCGCGACGGCCCCGACGTCGCTCACGGGCACCACCACGGTCAGCGCGTCGCGGCTCATGGCCCGGTAGAGGAATCCGACCCCGATGCCAGTGCCGGCACCGGACAGCGCACCCCAGCCCAGGCCGCCGGTGCCGGGGTGGGAGGCGAGGAGAGCGACGACGAGGGTCACCAGGGTGCCACCGGCCTGGGCGTAGAGCGAGACGGTCAGCCCGGGCGCCCGCCGCGCGACGAGACCGTTCACGAAGTGCGTGACCCCGAAACACCCCGCGGAGGCCAGGGCGAGCAGCTCACCGGTCATCGGTGGCCCCCGTCCGCGACCCGGGCGCCGGTGGCCTCCCGCGCCCGGCAGGCCGCGCCCACCGGGCACACCGCGCCCGCCGCCACGCAGGCGGCCCGGTCGCACAGGCGGCACAGCCGGTCGGCCTCCGGGAGCTGCTCGTAGGCCGCGGTGAGGAGCTTGGCGACCAGCTCGGCGAACACCGCCCGTTCCCGGTCGTCGAGCGCGGCGGTCAGCGAGGCGAGGCGCCCGCCGCGGTGCCCGAGGATCCGCTCCGCGGCGTCCACCCCGGCATCCGTCAGGTGCACCGCGACCGCCCGGGCGGCCGTCGGCCAGCGTTCGGCCAGGCCGCGACTCTCCAGCCCGTCCACCATGCGTGCGGCGGCGGGCTGGCTCAGGCCGACCCGCCGGCCGAGTTCCGTCACCGACAACCCGGGCGCGGTGGACAGCACCACCAGGGCCGCGGCAGCGCTCACGCTCGTGCCGGCCGCGGTCGTGGCGTCGGTCAGCGCGAGGTCGTTGACGGTGAGCGCCAGCGCGCCCAGGAGATTCGCCAGCCGTTCTTCATGCATGACTCATGCATAGGTCATCGGAGTGGGATTCGCAAGCCGGGGCGAACCGGCACGAATATCCCGGGCAGGGCGGGGAAGCCCCCCGTCTGCACGCGTACTCAAACCAACTTTCCTTCGTCCACAAGGAGATCTTGTGTTCCGACACACGAAACTGCTGCAGTTCGAGGCGAAGCCGGAGCGTCCGGACCCGTACTACGCCAGGAAGCTGCAGGAGCTGATCGGTGGTGCCTACGGTGAGATGACGGTGACGATGCAGTACCTGTTCCAGGGCTGGAACTGCCGCATGGAGGGCAAGTACAAGGACCTGATCATGGACACGGCGACCGAGGAGATCGGTCACGTGGAGATGCTGGCCACGATGGTGGCACGCCTGCTGGAGGGTGCTCCGGCCACGGCGACCGCGGAGGCGGCCAAGGACCCGGTGATGGCGGCGGTGCTGGGCGGGATGGATCCCCAGCAGGCGATCGTGTCCGGCGGTGGCGCGGTGCCGGCGGACTCCAACGGCACGCCGTGGAACGGCAAGTACATCGTGGCCTCGGGCAACCTGCTGGCCGATTTCCGGGCCAACGCGGCCGCCGAGGCGCAGGGCCGGTTGCAGACGGCGCGGTTGTACAACATGACCGACGACCCGGGCGTGAAGGAGATGCTCAAGTTCAACCTCGCCCGGGACACGGTGCACCAGAAGCAGTGGCTGCGCGCGATCGAGGAACTGCAGGCCGACGGGCTGGAGTCCGACATCGCCCCCAATGCCCTGCTGGACGAGGAGGACCAGACCCACAACAACACCATCTGGCACCTGTCCGACGGCCCCGACGGCAACAAGGGCGGCTGGTCCACCGGCGAGGACCGCATCGACTACCTCATGGACCCCAAACCCCTCGGCGGCCCCGGCACCGCCCCCAAACCCGAACCCGATCTCTACGCCACCTACTCGCCCACGAAGGACGCGCTGGGCACGGTCAAGGGCAAGGCCCAGTCCGCGGTCAACAAGCTCACCTGAGGCGGCCGCCCCCTCGGGACCACTCCCGAGGGGGCGCCGCACGGTTCACGCCGCGGGCAACCGCCCGGTCGGACGTTCGGCCAGGATCTCCCTGATCCCGGAACGGTCCACCAGCAGAACGGCGGGCACGAGGTCGCCGCTCGTGTCCGGCGAGGTGCGGACCCAGTCCGTGATCTCCGCGCCCCAGCCCGACCTGGCCCCCGCCACACAGATCTGGTCCGGGCTGATCAACCCCACGATCAGCTCGTCTTCACCGATCTGCTCGGCGGCCTTCCCGGGGAAGTCGTCCATCACGATCGCGGACGCGGCGCACAGGTTGCCGTCGGGGCGTTCCAGGATGGCCATGCGTCCCTTCGCCTCATCCACGAACACCGTGAAGCGAAGCCCGGCCGTGAGATTGCCGACCGCTTCCGCGACCAGTTCCGCGATCTCGTCCCGGCTCATTTGCATGAACGTGGTCCGCAGGAGGTGGGACATCCCGATCCGGCCGGTTTCCGAGATCACCACCTTGGCGAACCCCACGTGCAGCCGGTCGCCCACCAGCGGGTAGGACGCGTAGAGCTGCAACGGGCCGTCGTAGGTGTGGAGGGTGGGCAGCCACTCACCCTCCGCCCGGGTCTTCGCGGACGACTGGGCGCCGTGGTCCAGCTCGATCCGCGCGACAGCCTTCGCCGCCCTGTCGAAGGCCGCACTCCAGTCGCCGTCCTGGGGACGGTCGAACACGTAGGTGCACCCGGCGTCGCGGAACGTCTCCGCCAGGAAGATCCGGTCCGCTTCCGAGGGCTGCCAGGTGCACCGCACCTGGGTGATCTCGGAAGCCGGAACCTGCCGCTCCTCCTGCACCTGGCGCCAGGCCAGCCGGACACCGTCCTCCGCCTGAGCGGGCGCGACCCCCCGCAGGACCTCGTCGTCGTTGCCGTTCACCTGGAAGAAGACGACGTTGGTGTCCACAGCCGGATCCATGCGAGATGATCTTACTCAGCGGAGAACGGTCCCCTGTCCGCACCGGCCCGGCTACGCGATGGCCTCAGCGATGTCCGTCAGCCCTGGCTCACCACGGCATCGGTTGTCACCACCGGGCCCGCGGCGCCGGACGGGACCTTCTCGCCCAGGGTCTTCTCGTAGATGCGCAGCACGTCGACGGCGATGCGGTCCCACGAGTACCGGGACCGGGCGCGGTCACACCCGGCGATGCCGTACGCCTCGCGCTGAGCGGGGTCGCCGAGCAGGCGGCGCAGGGTGGCGGCGAGCACCTCCGGGCGCTGGGGCGGCACCAGCTCACCGGTCACGCCGTCGACCACCGTGTCGATCAGACCGCCGACCGCGGCGGCGACCACCGGGACCCCGCAGGCCATCGCCTCGAGCGGGACGATGCCGAACGGCTCGTACCACGGCGTGCAGACCACGAGATCCGCCGAGCGCAGCAGCGCCGGCATCTCGTCGCGCGTCACCTGGCCGAGCAGCCGCACCCGGTCGGCGACGCCGAGCCGTTCCGCCAGCTGGAGCAGCCGTTTTGCCTCCGGGTCGTCGGCCAGCCGCCCCTGCTCCGGACCACCGGCGATGACGAGCTCCGCGCCGGGCACCGCGGGCAGCGCGGTGATCGCCGTGGCGAACCCCTTGCGTGGCACCAGCCGGCCGACGCTCACGATCCGGTGCAGGTCACCGCGCGGCGCGACCGGGCCGTCCGGGGTGAACCGGTCGAGATCGACGCCGCACGGCGCGACGGACATGCGTGAGCGGGGCAGGCCCATCCGCGCCAGCTCGAACACCTCGTCGGAGCAGGTCGCGGCCACGCGGGCGGCGTTCTTGCCGATCAACCGTTCCAGCTGGGCCCGTTCCGGCGGGCTGGTGTCCGCCGCGCCCTGGTAACGCTTCTTCACCACACCGAGGGCGTGGAAGGTCTGGACCACCGGGATGCCGGTGCCGCGCGTGGCGAGCAGCGACGCGAGCCCGGACATCCAGAAGTGCGCGTGCACCACGTCCGGGACGTCGCGCTGCCAGGTCCGCGCGAGGTAGCGGCCGAACTCGGTCATGTGCGGCAGCAGATCGTCCTTGGGCAGGTGCTGCGCGGGCCCGGCCGGCACGTGCACCACGCGGTAGCCGCCGGGCGTGGTCACCTCCTCCGGCTGCGCCGGATCGTCGCGCCGGGTGTAGACGGTGACGTCGTGGCCCTGGCGGCACAACGCCGCGGAGAGCTCCGCCACGTGCAGGTTCTGCCCGCCCGCATCCACCTCGCCCAGGACGGCCAGCGGGTTGGCGTGCTCCGACACCATCGAGATCTTCATGCGCTACCTCCACTCGTCACCCGGCCGAGCTGGACGTCCCAGTTGCGCAGGAAGGCGTCCAGGCCGTAGCTCGCCAGCGCGTGCTCGCGCGCTTGTTTGCCCATCCGGTGCGCGAGCTCCGGGTCCGCCATGAGGGCGGCGACCGCGCGCACCAGCTCGTTCACGTCCGCCGAGACGACACCCGCCTCCGGCGGCACCGCCCGGGACGCCTCGGTGCCGGCGACCGCCACCACCGGCATGCCCAGGTGCATCGCCTCGATCAGGGACAGGCCCAGCGATGTCCAGCGCGGGGTGTGCACGTACACCCGGCACCGCGCCAGCCCCGCGTGCAGGGCGTCCTGCCCGAGGTCGCCCTGCGGCCGGATCCGCTCCCCCAGGCCGAAGTGATCGCCGAGCTGGTCCACGCCGATGCCCCACACGTGCAGCGGGGCGACCTCGGCGAACGCGGGCAGCAGGTCCGTGCCCACCGCCCGCCCGCGGCGCACCGGCTCGTTCATCACCAGGCCGGCCGCGGCCTCCTCGCCGGTGTAGAGCTCGCCCGGATCGACCACGCCGTGCTCGATGACCGTGGCCGGGGCCTGCCCGGAGTCCCAGATCAGGTGGTTGAAGTGGGTGACGTGCACCAGCGGGATCGCGGTCTGGCCGGCCAGCGGGTGCCGGGTACGGGGTACGTCGCCGGTCGGCGTGTTGTGTTCGACGAACACCGCCGGCACGTCCCGGCCGGGGCGCCGGCCGGTCCACCGCTCGGCCAGCTCGATCTCCTCCGGGCGCTGGAGGACGACCACGTCGATGTCGGTGTGGCGCAGCTCGTCCGGGCTCACCTCGCGGGCCGCCGGCCACGCTCGGTCACAGCGGCCCCGCCCCCAGGGGCCGCCCTCCGGCAGCAGCGGAAGCAGGTACTCGTGCCGTCCGCGCACGAACGAACTGGTCCATGACCCGTGCACGTGCCACAGCAGGATGCGCAGCGAGTCGTCCTCTGCCCGTCTCATGGGGAAGTTCTTTCACCCTGGCAGAGGAACTAAACACGCTGCGCAGCACTGCTACTCTCCGTAGTTGTCAGACGCGTTCCGTGGCCCGGTTCCGCGCGGGCAGGAGGAAGACCACCAGGCCCAGCACGGCGACCACGGCGTGCAGGGCGTTGTCCGCCCAGTGCGGGTCGAACACCCGCCGCACATCGCTCGGATCGTTCGTCCCCGCGGACAGCAATCCCCAGATCGTGACACCCAGCAGGGGGAAGAAGACGGCCAGGCCGAACACGCGCGCCGTCCGTGCCCGCGGCGCGGCGAGCAGGGCGAGCAGTCCCAGCGCGGTGCGCAGCACGTCGAGCACGGTGCCGGTGTGGAAGCCCAGGATCTCCCCGGACGTGGCGAAACCCGCGATGCCCAGCGCCAGGAACACCACACCCACCACCAGCGCGAAACCCTGGGCCAGCGGTGCGCGCTCGCTCGTCTGCTCAGCCATCGATCGGACCTCCTTCGTCGGACAATCTGCCCGGCGGGGTTCCCCCACCGGGCGGAAAGCAACCAGGTGTGGCACCCGGCGGCACTGGGTAGCCCGGGCCATGACCAGCCGGGTACGAGGTGACGGGGAGAACCGGGACGTTGGCTGAGACGCGCCTCGCGGGCACGATCGAGGACAACGATTCCTCGGACGAGAACACGCCCACCTTCGCGGACCTGGCGGCTGCCGCGCCGGGCGATCCGCACCGCGAGCAGCTGCGCACGGCACTGGTCACCCAGTACCTCTCGGTCGCCGAGCACATCGCACGGCGCTTCAGCGGCCGTGGCGAGGCGTACGAGGACCTGTTGCAGGTCGCCCGCGTGGGACTGATCAACGCCGTGGACCGCTTCGAGCCGGAGCGGGGCACCGACTTCCTGTCCTTCGCGGTGCCGACGATCATGGGCGAGGTGCGGCGGCACTTCCGCGACGCCAGCTGGTCGGTGCGGGTGCCCCGCCGCCTCAAGGAACTGCACCTGCAGATCGGGCAGGCCAGCAGCGAACTCGGCCAGCGCCTCGGCCGCGCGCCCACCCCCACCGAGATCGCCCGCGAGCTCGACCTCACCCCGGACGAGGTGAACGAGGGCCTGCAGGCCGGCAACGCCTACTACGCCGTGTCGGTCGACAAGCCCGCCGGGGAGGACGACGAGGCGGCCTCGCTCGCCGACACGCTCGGCGAGGAGGACTACGGCATCGAGACGGTGGAGAACCACGAGGCATTGCAACCGCTGCTGCGCGACCTGGCACCCCGCGAACGGACCATCCTGATGCTGCGGTTCTTCGGCAACATGACGCAGACGCAGATCGCCAAGCGCGTCGGCATCTCCCAGATGCACGTGTCGCGCCTGCTCGCGCAGACCCTCCAGCACCTGCGCGACAAGCTCACCGAAGAGCCCTGAGCCCGTCGTTTCACCCCGCCCGGCCCCGGGTAGCCGACACGCTGGACGGTCCGGGCGTGCTCCGTCCGAAGTGGATGCGGCCGGGCCGTGTCCCCGACGGCACGAGGAGCGTTTCCCGACATGACCGGCTTTTTCCCGGGCGGCTCCGGCAGCCCACTCGACCAGTTCCTGGCACAGTTCTTCGGCAACGCCGTGCCGAGCAGGCGGCCGAACGCGGTCGACATCACCCGGCTGCTGTCCGACCAGGCGCGGGAACTCGTCGCGCAGGCCGCGGAGAAGGCCGCCGAGCAGGGCCGTGCCGACGTCGACACCGAACAGCTGCTGTGGGCGGCCACCCAGCTGCCGCCGACGCGCGAACTGCTGGAGAGCGCGGGAGCGAAGCCCGCGGAGATCGCGCGCGAGATCGACCGGCACGGCGGCGCGGGTGAGCGCACCACGCCGGCGATGCTCGCCCCGGGCGCCAAGCGGGCCCTGCTCGACGCGCACGGCATCGCCCGCACCCTCGGCTCCACCTACATCGGGCCCCAGCACCTGCTGCTCGCGCTGGCCGCCAACCCGGAGTCGGCGGCGGGCCGCATCCTGGCGCAGGCCGGGGTCACCCCGGAGTCGTTCCAGGGCTCCGGCCCGGCCCGGGCCCGCCCGGACCAGCGGCCCCAGACCGGCGCCGGCACACCGACGCTGGACCAGTACGGCCGCGACCTCACCGAGGCGGCCGAGGAGGGCGACATCGACCCGGTCGTCGGGCGGGACACCGAGATCGAGCAGACCATCGAGGTGCTGTCGCGGCGCACCAAGAACAACCCGGTCCTCATCGGCGAACCCGGGGTCGGCAAGACCGCGATCGTGGAGGGCCTGGCGCAGCGCATTTGCGACGGCGACGTGCCCGACCTGCTCGCCCGCCGCCGGGTGGTCCGGCTGGACCTGACCGCGATGGTCGCGGGAACCCGCTACCGCGGCGACTTCGAGGAGCGCATGACCCACCTCCTGGACGAGATCCGCCGGCACCGCGACGAACTGATCGTGTTCATCGACGAGCTGCACACCGTGGTCGGCGCCGGTGCGTCGGAAGGCTCGATGGGCGCGGGCAATATGCTCAAACCCGCCCTGGCGCGCGGCGAGCTGCACATCGTCGGCGCGACGACGCTCGACGAGTACCGCCAGCACATCGAGAACGATCCGGCGCTGGAGCGGCGGTTCCAGCCGATCCTGGTGCCGGAACCGTCGGTCGCCGACACCGTCGCGATCCTGCACGGCCTGCGCGACCGGTACGAGGCGCACCACCAGGTCCGGTTCACCGACGAGGCGCTCGCCGCGGCCGCGGACCTGTCCGACCGCTACCTGACCGACCGGTTCCTGCCCGACAAGGCGATCGACCTGATCGACCAGGCCGGCGCGCGGGTCCGCCTGCGGTCCGGCCGCCGGCCGAGCGACGTGCGCGAGCTGGAGGGCCGGCTGGAGGAGCTGTCCCGGGACAAGGACCAGGCCGTGGCGGCGGAGAACTTCGAACGCGCCTCGGCGCTGCGGGACGAGATCGCCGAGCTGCGGGAGCGGCTGCGCTCGGCCGACACCGGCGGGCGCCCGTCCGGTGCGCAGGAGGTGACGCCGGAGGACATCGCCGAGGTGATCTCGCGGCTGACCGGCGTCCCGGTGAGCCAGCTGACCGAGGACGAGCGGGACCGGCTGCTGCACCTGGAGGAGCATCTGCACGAGCGCGTCATCGGGCAGGACGAGGCGGTGGACGCGGTGGCCGAGGCCGTGCGGCGGTCCCGGGCCGGGTTCGCGCCGCCGGACCGGCCCTACGGCAGCTTCCTGTTCCTCGGCCCCACCGGGGTCGGCAAGACCGAGCTGGCGCGGGCGCTGGCCGCCGCGCTGTTCGGCGACGAGGACCGGATGATCCGGCTCGACATGTCGGAGTACGGCGAGCGGCACACGGTCAGCAGGCTGATCGGCGCTCCCCCGGGCTACGTCGGGTACGAGGAGGCCGGGCAGCTCACCGAGGCGGTGCGGCGGCGCCCGTACTCGGTGGTGCTGTTCGACGAAATCGAGAAGGCCCACCCGGAGATCTTCAACGTGCTGCTGCAGGTCCTCGACGACGGCCGGCTGACCGACGGGCGCGGGCGCACGGTGAACTTCACCAACACCGTGCTGATCATGACCAGCAACATCGGTTCGGAGCTGATCTCGAGCAGCACCCAGGGAGCGCTGGGGTTCGCGCCGGCACCGGAGCCCGGCGGTGCGGACCCGCTGCGGGACCGGCTGCTGCGGCGGCTGCGGGAGTCGTTCCGGCCGGAGTTCCTGAACCGGATCGACGAAATCATCGTGTTCCGCAAGCTGGAGTCCCGGCAGCTGGAGCAGATCACCGAGCTGATGCTGGACCAGACGAAACGACGCGCGCACGCCCAGGACATCACCCTGGAGTTCACCCCGGAGGCGGTGTCCTGGCTGGCCCGCGCCGGGTACCAGCCCGAGTTCGGCGCCCGGCCGATGCGCCGGACGATCCAGCGCGAGGTGGACAACCCGCTGTCGCGGATGATGCTGCGCGGTGAGCTGTCGCCCGGTTCGCGGGTGCGGATCGGCGCTGCCGACAAGGGCTTGACGTTCGACGTGTCAGCGTCGGTGGGAAGGTGAATCCGATGAGCAGTCCCGATCCCCGGTCCGGTCGCCCACCCGGCGCCGAGCGCGGCACGCCGGGCGACGTCCCGCCCGGACCGGACCCCGCCCGCACCCCCGGGCTCGAGCCCGGCGGCGGCGTCGCCCCCGGCGACACGCCGCCCGAGGCGGGCCAGACCTCGGGCCTGTCGCACCACCAGCAGAAACCACCGAGGGCGATCCCGGTCGTGACGATCGTGATCGCGGTCGTCATCGCGGTGCTCATCGCCGCGCTGATCGTCTCCTCCGCGGTGGGCTGGATGCGCTTCTGACCCCGTGCGTCACGGGCTCGGCGCGCCCACCGGGTTGGGGTGCGGCACCGGCGCGGGCACCAGGCGGCGGGCGATCGGCCGGAGCAGGGTGTCCAGGGCGGCCAGTTCGTCCTCGGTGGCGGCCGCGTACGGCGCCGCGGCCAGCTCGTCGGTGCGCCGTTCGATGTGCTCGCGCAACCGGGCGCCCTCCGGGGTCAGGCCGTCCGCGGTGACGAGCCCCCGCGCCGCGAGCCGGTCGCGGGCGGCGGCCCACTCGTCGTCCGTCCATCCGCGGTGCGGCGCCACCACCGCACGGCTGCCGTCCGCGGCGTCGCGCAGGGCGTGCGCCTCCAGCCCGTCGATCCCCTCCGCCGCCAGGACCGCCACGTGCCCGTCCCCGCGGTGCTCCCGCAGCGTCGTCGCCGCCTGCCACAGCGCGGCGACCGGATCGTCCGGCCACGGCAGCGCCGCGTTCGCGGCCCCCAGCGGGCGGCCCGCCCAGCCGGCTGCCGCGGTGACCCGCCGCAGCACCGCGAGCGCCTCGGCGGGCACCTCCCCCACCTGCGGCCGCAACGCGGCCACCGCACCCGCGGCCCGGGCCGCCAGCGCCCGCTCCGGCGGCACCACCTCCCAGATCGCAGGCACGGACCGGGCCAGGAACGACGGCGCGAAGTTGTAGAACACGGCGGTCACCGCGCCCAGGCTCGCCGCGCCCAGCGGCGCCGCCCTGGTCCCCACGTACCCGCGCCAGAAGCCGCGCAGACCCGCGGCGGCGTGCGCCGCCTTCGCCTCCGGCGCGAAGTAGGTGACGTCGTGCACCGTTTCCAGCACCACCCACAACGCCCGCGCCCGTTCCGCCCTCATCGCGCCACCTCCGGCCGCTGCCGTGCCACTCCCGTGGCCTGCTCGAACACGTGCCCGGCCTGCAGCACGGCGAAATCCGCGCGGTGCGGACCGACGATCTGCAGCCCCACCGGGAGTCCCGCCGGCGTGAACCCGGCCGGCACCGACAGCGCGGGTGAACCGCTCACCGTGACGAAGTAGGCCGAGCGCATCCAGTCCAGGTAGGTCGCCATCGCGGTGCCCGCCACCCGCGCCGGGTATTCGAGCCCGGCGTCGAACGGCGGCACCTGGCTCACCGGCAGCAGCAGGAGGTCGTGGCGGGTGAAGAACTCGCGGAACCGGTGGAACAGTTCGGTGCGCAGCACCTCGGCGCGGCCCACGTCGACCGCCGACAGCCGCAGCCCCTCCTCGGTGTTCCACACGATGCTGTCCTTGAGCCGGTCGCGGGAGTCCGCCAGCAGCGGCCCGAACTTCACCGCGAACTGCCAGGCCCGCAGGATCCGGAACGCCTCGTCCGCGCCGGTGAAGTCCGGGCACGCGCGCTCCACGACGCAGCCGAGGCCCTCGAACACCTTCGCCGACTCCTCGACCACGGCTGCGACCTCCGGTTCGACCGGCACCGCCCCGCCGAGGTCGGGCGACCACGCGACCCGCAGCCCGCGCAGGTCCCGGTCCAGCGGGCGCGCGAACACCTCGCCCGGTTCGGCGAGCGCGATCGGCGAACGCGGGTCCGGCCCGGCGAGCACCGACAGCAGCAGGGCGGCGTCGGCCACCGTGCGGGCCATCGGGCCCGGCATGCCCAGCCCGGTCCAGCCGAGCGGGGCGGGCCACGACGGCACCCGCCCGATCGAGGGGCGGAAACCGACCACGTTGCAGAACGACGCCGGGTTGCGCAACGACCCGCCGAGGTCGCTGCCGTCGGCGAGCGGGTGCATCCCGGTGGCCAGGGCGGCCGCCGCGCCCCCGCTGCTCCCGCCCGCTGATCTGGCGAGGTCGTAGGGGTTGCGGGTGGTGCCGAAGACCGGGTTGAAGGTGTGCGAGCCGGCAGCGAACTCCGGCACGTTCGTCTTGCCGAGGCTGATCACCCCGGCCGCGCGCATGCGCTCGACGACGAGCTCGTCGTGGTCCGGCACGTGGTCGGCGAACAGCGGCGAGCCGAATGTGGTGCGGATCCCAGCGGTCTCGTGCGTGTCCTTGTGCGCGACCGGGATTCCGTGCAGCGGCGGCAGTTCCGCGCCACGCGCGGCACGCTCGTCGGCCGCGGCGGCCTCGGCCAGCGCCCGGTCCGCGGCGAGCGTGACGACGGCGTTGACGTGCGGGTTGACGCGCTCGATCTGGTCGAGGTGCGCCCGCACGACCTCACGGGCGGACACCTCCCGGGCACCGAGCGCGGCCCGCAGCTCGCGGGCGGTGAGGAAGCACAGGTCGGTCACGGCTCGATCCTGCCAGCAACACCGGCCCGCGTGGTGCGCTTCCGCCGGCCCGGAACGCGGCGAGCGTCCGCGTTCCCCGGTACCGTGCAGGGCATGATCGGGTTGCCCGACGACATCACCGCGTGCCTGTTCGATCTGGACGGTGTCCTCACCGGCACCGCCGCCCTGCACCGCGAAGCCTGGAAGCAGACGTTCGACGGGTTCCTGCGTGAACGGGACGGCGACGGGTTCCGCCCGTTCACCGACGCCGACTACGCCGAGTACGTGGACGGGCGGCCGCGGCTGGACGGGGTGCGCTCGTTCCTCGCCTCACGCGGGATCGAGCTGCCCGAGGGCGGCCCGGACGACCCGGTGACCGAGCACACGGTGAACGGACTGGGCAACCGCAAGAACCACCTGGTGCTGCGGATCATCGCCGAACGCGGGCCGAACCCGTTCGAGGGCTCGCGCCGCTACCTGGAGGCCGCGCGGGCCGCCGGACTCAAGATCGCCGTCGTGACGTCGTCGGCGAACGCGCAGGCGGTGCTGGACGCCGCCGGTTTCACCCCGTTCGTGCAGGCCCGCATCGACGGGCTGGTCATCACCCGGGACCGGCTGCGCGGCAAACCGGCGCCGGACTCCTTCGTGGCCGGGGCGAAGGCGCTGGGCGTGGAACCCGCGCGGGCCGCGGTGTTCGAGGACGCGCTGGCCGGGGTCGAGGCCGGGCGGGCGGGACACTTCGGGTTCGTCGTCGGCGTGAACCGGGCGAACCAGGCGGAGGCGCTGCGGGCGCACGGTGCCGACGTGGTGGTGGACGATCTGGCGGAACTGCTGGGCGACACGGGAGAAACGGCATGAGCCTGGTGACGCGTGGCTACGAGTGCGCGCCGTGGGAACTGCGGTGGCGCGGGCTCGCGGTCGACCAGCTGCAGCGCACGGAGTCGGCGTTCGCGCTGTCCAACGGGCACATCGGCCTGCGCGGAACCCTGGAGGAGGGTGAGCCGCGCGGTCTGCCCGGCACCTACCTCAACGGGTACTACGAGGAGCACGAACTCCCCTACGCCGAGGCCGGTTACGGCTATCCGGAGGCCGGGCAGACGGTCGTCAACGTGACCGACGGCAAGATCATCCGCCTGCTGGTCGAGGACGAGCCGTTCGACATGCGGTACGGCGCCGCCACCGAGCACGACCGCGTGCTCGACTTCCGCACCGGCACGCTGACCCGGACCACGGAGTGGTCGTCGCCGACCGGGCGGCAGGTGCGGGTGCGCACGCAGCGGCTGGTGTCGTTCACGCAGCGGGCGGTCGTGGCGATCCGGTACGAGGTGGAGCCGCTGGACGGGAAGATGCAGCTGGTGCTGCAATCGGACCTGCTGGCCAACGAGCCGATCGAGACCGACACCACGGACCCGCGGGTGGCCGCGGCGCTGCAATCGCCGCTGGAGTCGGAGTTCTACCTGGCCGACGGTTACCGCGCAGTGCTGGTGCACCGGACGAAGCGGTCCGGGCTGCGGATGGCCGCGGCGATGGACCACCAGATCGAGTCGCCGGACGGCCTGCGCACCGACATCCTCGCCGAGGAGGACCTGGCGCGGCTGAGCATCGCGGTGGACGTGCCGCAGGGCAAGGTGCTGCGGATGACCAAGTTCGTCGGGTACGGGTGGTCGGCCCAGCGGTCCGTGCCGGCGCTGCGCGCGCAGGTGGACGCGGCACTCGCCGGGGCGCTGCAAACCGGCTGGGACGGGTTGCTGGCCGAGCAGCGCGCGTTCCTGGACGACTTCTGGGAGACCGCGGACATCGAGATCGACGGCGATCCCGAGCTGCAGCAGGCGACCCGGTTCGCGTTGTTCCACATCCTGCAGGCCGGGGCCCGCGGCGAGAGCCGGGCGATCCCGGGCAAGGGCCTGACCGGGCCGGGCTACGACGGGCACGCGTTCTGGGACACCGAGTCGTTCGTGCTGCCCGTGCTGACCTACAGCGTGCCGGAGGCGGCCCGGGACGCCTTGCGGTGGCGGCATTCCACGTTGCCCAAGGCGCGGGAACGCGCCCGCCAGCTCGGGTTGCGCGGTGCCGCGTTCCCGTGGCGGTCGATCAACGGCGCCGAGTGCTCGGCGTACTGGCCGGCGGGCACCGCGGCGTTCCACGTCAGCGCCGACATCGCCGACGCGGTCGCCCGCTACTACTGGGCCACCGGTGACGCGGAGTTCGAGCGGCAGTGCGGCGCCGAGCTGCTGCTGGAAACGGCGCGGTTGTGGATGTCGCTGGGCCACTTCGACCGGCACGGCCGGTTCCGCATCGACGGGGTGACCGGCCCGGACGAGTACTCGGCGGTGTCGGACAACAACGTCTACACGAACCTGATGGCGCAGCGGAACCTCCGCGAGGCGGCGGCGTCCTGCGAGCGCGTCCCCGAGGTTGCGTCGCTGTTCGGGGTGGACGAAACGGAGCTGGGTGGCTGGCGCGAGGCCGCCGAGCGGATGTACGTGCCCTACAACGAAGAACTCGGGGTGCACCCGCAGTCGGACGGTTTCACCGAGCACCTGGACTGGGATTTCGCCGCCACCCCGCCGGAGAACTACCCGTTGCTGCTGCACTACCCGTACTTCGACCTGTACCGCAAACAGGTGGTGAAGCAGGCCGATCTGGTGCTGGCCCTGCACCTGCGCGGTGACGCGTTCACCGCCGAGCAGAAGCGCCGCGACTTCGCCTACTACGAGGCCCGCACGGTGCGTGACTCGTCCCTGTCCGCCGGCACCCAGGCGGTGATCGCGGCCGAGGTGGGACATCTGGACCTCGCCTACGACTACCTGGCCGAGGCAGCGCTGACCGATCTGCACGACGTGCACAACAACGTCCGCAATGGACTGCACATGGCGTCGCTGGCCGGGGCGTGGCTGGGCGTGGTCGCCGGGTTCGGCGGGATGCGCGACCACGACGGGAAGCTCACCTTCGCGCCGCGGCTGCCGCCGGCGCTGGACCGCATCGAGTTCCGGATGTGCTTCCGCGGCAGCCGGTTCGCGGTGGAGATCCACTCCGACAGCGCCACCTACCGGCTGCTGTCGGGCAAGCCGGTGGAGATCCGGCACCACGGCGAGCCGATGTCGGTCACCGAGGAGCCGGCCACCCGGCCGGTCCCGGAGATCGATCCCGGCCCGGCACCGCACCAGCCGAGCGGCCGCGCGCCGGTGCACCGCGACCCCGGCCGGGTGCGGCGCAACCTCGCCGCGTCCTGCTGACGACCGGGTGATCAGCGGTCTCCCCGCCGCGGGGAGACCCGCCGGTCAGTCCGCCGGGTGCAGTTTGTCCGGCTTGTGCACCGCCGTCCGGCCGGACTTCTCGCTCCGCACCAGGTACTGCGGGTTGTCCTCGGACGCCCGTACCTGGCGCCCGCCGGCGTGGGTGTCCTCGGTGATCTTCTGCTCGACGGTGCCGACCGAGCTCTCGTTGCCGGCGTCCCAGCGGACGCGGTCGCCCTTCTTGAACTCCGTCATCGTCCCTCCCGTCACCGGAGCGGGTCGTGGCCCCAGTTCATCAGCGAATACCGCCATTTCGTCTCCGTGACGTCACCGGAGGGCCGCTGGGCGCGGTGCCGGTGGAGGTAACCGAGCACCTTCCGCATGTGCTGGTAGTCCTCGTCGCCGAGGTCGTCCCGCTTGCTCCGCAGGATCTGCACGATCCGCCGGCCCGAGGAGTGCCCGACGGACTCCCCGCCACCGTCGTGCTGGCCCGCCTGCTTCGATTCGTCCGTCTCGAGCCAGTCCTCCAACTCCTTCGGCGTCATGTTCACTTCGTCGCGGAACCGGCGCCAGATCTCGTCCGTGTCGTTCGTGTCGCCTTTGTCGTCCGTGTCGTCGTCCATCGCGACCGGGTACCCGATCCGTCCGGCTCCGCACCCGCGCTCAGTCGGGCGGTTCGGGCACCCCCTCCGCGGGCTCGACCTCCTCCGAGTTCGGGGGCGTCTCGACGTCCTCGGTGGGACCGAGGTCCAGGTCGGGGTGCCGCACGTCGGGGAAGTCCGGGGACAGCGGCGGTTCCGGGCTGACCTGCTTCTTCTCGTCGTCCTTGTCGGTCATGGCACCGGCTTACCCCGTTTCGGCCCGCTGTCAACCGGGTTGGCAGCGCGGGCACCAGACCGTGCCGCGGCCACCGGCCCGGCCGTGCTCGAGCGTCGCGCCGCATCGCGGGCACGATCCGGAGGGCTCGTCGCGGCGACCGGTGAGCCAGCTCTTGCGTGGCGGCACCCGTTCCGCCTGCACCGCCGCGCGCAGCACCGCGCGCATTTCCCGGTACAGGGCGTCGGCCGCCGCCCGGTCCAGGTCGGCCGCGGGGGTGTGCGGGTTGAGCCGTGCCCGCCACAGGATCTCGTCGACCAGCAGGTTTCCCAGGCCGCCGAGGACGGACTGGTCGGTGAGCAGCGGCTTGAGCTGCCGGCGGCGGCCGAGCAGTTCGCGGAACCGGTCCTGGCCCACCGCCAGCGCGTCCGGTCCGGTGTCCGCGAGCAGCCGGTCGAGTTCCGCGTCGTCGGCGGCCAGGCGCAGGCCCTGGAGCTTGCGCATGTCGCGGTAACGCAGCTCGCCGTCGTCGAACGCGAAGATCACCCGGTCGTGCCGCTCCCGGTCCCCGGTCTCCCACCGCAGCGATCCGGTCATGCCGAAGTGCAGCACGACCGTCTCCGGGCGGTCCACCACCGGCGCGATCAGCCACTTGCCGAGCCGCCGTGGCTCGCCGAACCGGCGCCCGGTGAGCGTGTCCCGCAGCCGGCGGCCGGTCACACCCCGCAGGACGCCCGCGTCGAGCGTCGTGACCTCGGTGATGCGCTTGCCTGCCGCGTGCCGGGTGAGAACCCGGCGGAACCCTTCGACGTCCGGCAGTTCGGGCATACCGGAGCGTTCCCCGCGGGGAGCTGGCCGAAACCCGAATTCATCGCGCGTTGATTTCTGCGCACCGGCTTGGCATGCTGATCGCATGGTGTTGTCGAAGAAGGTCGCCAGGTTCAACCGCGTCGCGACCAACCGCGTGCTCGGGCCACTGAGCATGTGGCTGCCCGGGTTCGCCATGATCGTCCACCGCGGCCGCCGGTCCGGGCGGACCTACCGGACTCCGGTGAAGACCTTCCGGGTGGCGGACAGTCTCGTCGTGGCCCTGACCTACGGCCCGGACGCCGACTGGGTCCGCAACGTCCTGGCAGCCGGCGGGTGCGAGATCGAGACGCGCACGCGGATCATCAAGGCGACCCGCCCCAGGGTGGTGCGCGACGAACGACGGACGACCATGCCGCCCGGCGTCCGCCACATCCTCGGCGCCGTCGGGGTGACCGAGTTCCTGTTCCTCGACCGGGTCAGCTGAGCAGTTCCCGCAGCTCGCCGACGACCACGGCGCGGCGAGCCGGGTCGGGGTCGAGGAACGTGAGCTGCAGGGTGGTGACCCCGGCCTCGCGCAGGGCGGCCAGCCGCTCCCGCACGTACCCCTTCGGGCCGACCAGGCAGATGGCCCGCAGCAGGTCGAGCGGGACGGCCGCAGCGGCCTCCTCCTTCTTGCCGTCGAGGTAGAGGTCCTGGATCAGCTTGGCCTCCGCCTCATAGCCGTAGCGGCAGGCCAGCTCGGTGTAGAAGTTCTTGCCGCGGGCGCCCATGCCGCCGACGTAGAGGGCCACCACCGGCCGGACCCAGTCGAGCATCCCGCCGACGTCCTCACCGATCGCCACCGGCACGCCGACGGCGACGTCGAGCTCGCCCAGGGACGGGTCGCGCTTGGCCCTGCCCTCGGCGAGCGCCTCGCCCCACACCTCGGCGGCCCGCTCCGGGTGGAAGAAGATCGGCTGCCAGCCCTCCGCGATTTCCGCGGTCAGCGCCACGTTCTTCGGGCCGATCGCGGCGATCTGGACCGGGATCCGCTCCCGCACCGGGTGGTTGATGATCTTCAGCGGCTTGCCCAGACCGGTGCCCTGGTCCGCCGGCAGCGGGATCTGGTAGTGCTTGCCGTCGTGCACGACGCGCTCCCGCCGCCACACCTGGCGGCAGATCTCCACGATCTCGCGCGTGCGGCCCAGCGGCGCGTCGTAGCGCACCCCGTGGAAGCCCTCGACGACCTGCGGCCCGGACGCCCCGATGCCGAGGATGAACCGGCCGCCGGACACGAAGTCCAGGCCCGCCGCCGTCATGGCGGTCAGCGTCGGCGTCCGCGTGTAAATCTGCAGGATGCCCGAGGCCAGCTGGACCCGCTCGGTCTTGGCCGCGAGGTAGCCGAGCTGGCTGACCGCGTCGAACGAATAGGCCTCGGGGACGGTGACGACGTCGAGCCCGGCCTTCTCCAGCTCGACCACGTCCCGGACGCTCTCGGCGAACCCGCCGGAGTAGTTGATCTGGGTGCCGATCCGCATCGATGCCACCTTTGCTTCTAAGCGTGCGCTTACCTCGAGCGCCACACTACCGGCTGGTAATCCAGTCCGAAACCACCCGGTCCAGAACGGGCAGCGGGAGAATCCCGTGCCCCAGCACCACGTCGTGGAAGTCCCGGACGTCGAACCGCTCGCCCAGCGCGCGCTCGGCACCGGCCCGGATCCGCCGGATCTCCAGCCGCCCGACCGCGTACGACAACGCCGGCCCCGGGCAGCCGAGGTAGCGGTCGACCTCCTCGGCGATCTCCACCTCGGCCATCGGCGTGTGCTCCCGCAGGTAGTCCACCGCCCGCTGCCGGGACCAGCCCAGCGCGTGCAGCCCGGTGTCCACCACCAGGCGGCCGGCGCGCATCGCGTCCTGGGTCAGCATGCCCAGCCGCGCCACCTCATCGGAGTACAGGCCCATCTCGTCGGCCAGCCGCTCGGCGTAGAGGCCCCAGCCCTCGGTGTAGGCGTTGACCTCGGCGATCCGGCGCAGCAGGGGCAGGTCCAGCTGCTGCGCGAGCGAGATCTGGAGGTGGTGGCCGGGGATCGCCTCGTGGAAGGCGACCGCCTCGCCGACGTGCCGCAGCCGTTCCGGTGCCTGCACCGTGCTGGCGTAGTAGACGCCCGGCCGGGAGCCGTCCAGCGCCGGTTCAATGTAGTAGGCGATCGTGCCCGCACCGGCCTCGGTCGCCGGTACCGGCCGCACCTCGCACCGCGCCGACGGGATCGTCCGGAACCACCGGGGCGCCGCGACCTCCGCCCTGGCGATCGCCGCACGCGCGGCGGCCAGCAGTTCCTCGCCGCTGCCCCAGCGCAACGCGGGATCGGTGCGCAGCCGGTGGAAGATCTCCGCCAGGTCCGTGGTGCCGAACACGCGGCGGCCGACCGCCCGGAACTCGCCGGCCAGGTCGGCGATCAGGGCGAGCCCGATGTCGTGCAGTTCCTGCGCGGTGCGCCCGGTGGTGGTGTGCGCCCGGATCAGCCCGGCGTACCGGGGCAGACCGCCGGGCTGCCAGCACAGGCCCGGCTCGTCCGCGGGCCGGGCACGCGCCCGCAGCTCACCGGCGAGGAACTCGCGGTAGCGGACCAGGGCGGGCCGCACCGACCCGGCCAGCAGTGCGTCCCGCTCGGCGGCCAGCGCGCCGGACCCGACATCCAGGCGCAACGGCGCAACCCCGGGCGCGGCCAGCAACCGGTCGAAGTAGCCGATCGCCCCATCCACCAGGAAACCCGGCGGCGTGAGGCCGCCGGACTGCCGCTCGATCACCTGGTCCACCAGGGCCGGCACGGCGGCGAGCCGGGCGAGGAAACCGCGGGCCCGGCCGGGGCCGGTCAGCTCGATCATCGGCAGCGTCATCAGCACCAGCTGGACCGGCGCGGTGAACGCGTCGCTGACGGCGAACTCGGGAAGCCGCGCGTCGAGGAGGTCGACAGCCGCCCGGGCCTGCTGGACGACGACGTCGCGCGTCACCGCCTCACCGGGCCCGGCCGGCTCGGCCGCCCCGGCACGGGCGGCGAGATCCAGACAGGCGGCCCGGTGGCGCGCCTGCGCCTGCGCGCTCACATCCGGCAGCCGGTCGTGGTCCCCCGGCAGGCCGAGCACGGACGCACGCAGCGGATCGGCCGCCAGCAGCCGGCCGGTGAGCTCCTCGCCGAGCGCGTCCACCTCGCTCACGGTCGCGCGATCCAGTCGTCCACCACACCCTCCAGCACCGACAGGGGCAGCGCGCCGCCACCGAGGACCAGGTCGTGGAAGGCGCGGATGTCGAACCGCTCCCCCAGCGCCCGCTCGGCCTTCGCCCGCACGCGCTGGATCTCCAGGCGCCCCACCATGTACGACAGCGCCTGCCCGGGGTAGGCGATGTAGCGGTCCACTTCGGACTCGATCTCCACCTGCGGCATCGGGGTGTTCTCCCGCAGGTAGTCCACCGCCTGCTGCCGCGACCACCCCAGCGCGTGCAGCCCGGTGTCCACCACCAGGCGGCCGGCCCGCATCGAGTCCATGGTGAGCATGCCGAGCAGTGCCACGTCGTCGGAGTACAGGCCCATCTCGGCGGCCAGCCGCTCGGCGTAGAGGCCCCAGCCCTCGGCGTAGGCGGTGAAGTCACCGATCCGGCGCAGCAGCGGCAGATCCGTCAGCGTCAGCGCGGTGGAGAGCTGGAAGTGGTGACCGGGGATGGCTTCGTGGAAGGCCATCACCTCGGCGGCGTGCCGGAACCGTTCGGTCACGTCGTGGGTGTTGGCGAAGTAGATCCCGGGCCGCGACCCGTCGACGGCCGGTTGCAGGTAGAACGCGGGCGGCGCGCCGGGCGCCTCGGCCGCCGGCACCGGCTCCACCACCCACGGGTGCGGCGGGATGCGGCCGAACCAGCGCGGCGCGGCCTCCTCGGCCCGGGCGATCGCCGCCCGGGCGGTGTCGAGCAGTTCCCCGGCACTGCCCCACCGCAGCTGCGGATCGGTGCGCAGCCGGTGGAAGATCTCGGCCAGATCGGTGGTGCCGAACACGCGCGAGCCGATCTCGCGGTACTCACCGGCCAGGTCGGCGATGATGCCCACGCCGGTTTCGTGCAGCTCGTCCGGGGTGCGATCGGTCGTGGTGTGCGTGCGGGCGAGGGCGGTGTAGATCGCCTCGCCGTCGGGCAGCCAGCACACGCCGGGCTTCTCCGGCGGGCGCCCGTGCGGCGCGATACCGGTGAGCGCGTCCCGGTAGGCGGCGAACGCGGGCCGCACCACCTCGGCGAGCACGCGGTCCCGTTCGCGGGCGAAGTCCTCGCTCGGCGCGGGCTGGCGCAGCAGCGGGTCGGAGCCGGGCTCGGCCAGGTAGCGGTCCAGGTGCGCGATCGCGGCGCGGACCAGGTGCTCGACCGGGACCCGTCCGGCGGCCACGCCGGCGCGGTGCCGGGCGGCGGCCTGCTCCAGGTAGCGCGGGATGTCCGCCAGCCGGGTGAGGTGCCGGCGGCCGTGCTCGTCGTCGGGCACGCCGATCATCGGCAGGATCGTCAGCAGGCCGACCGCGGGGGCGACGAAGATGTCGCTGATGGTGAACTCGACCGCGTGCGTGTCCAGCCGGTCCAGGTGACCGCGCGCCTGCGTCAGCACAACGTCCCGGGTCACCCGGTCCTCGGCGCTCAGCCCGGCCGGGTCGATCGCCTCGGCGCGCCGCACGAAGTCGGCGAGCCGGTCGCGGTGGGCGGCCTCGGCCTCCTCGCCGAGATCGCCGATCCCGTCCCGGGCGGATTCCAGCCCGAGTGCCGCCGGCCACAGCGGTTCGGCGTCGAACAGGGCTTCCACGAACTCGTCGGCGAGCTTCACGACCTCGGTCATCCATCCATCCCAGCGTCGTCGGGTGCGCGTTCCGCCAGCCTAGAACCGCTGGAACCGCGGTGCCCCGCGGCGGGGTGAGCACGCGCGGCGACGGCCGGCAGGTAGCGTCTGCTGCCGTGGCCGTGACCGATCCCGCCGATGCCCGTCTGCTCGCCGCGCTGGCCGATCTGGGCAAGGTGGCCGTGCACGAACTCGCCGCCCGGATCGGGATGGACCCGCGGGAGGCCGCCTACCGGCTGGTCGCGCTGTCCGGCAGCGGGCTGCCCCTGCTGGTCGGCGTGGAGAGCGATCCGCAGGGCCTGCGCGCCGCGCTCGCCGGGGCGTTCCCGCCGCCGCGGCATCCCGTGCCAGGGGTGCCGCGCGGGCCGTCCCCGGTGCCCTCCGGCGCCGTTCCCGCCGCCGGCTACCCGGCACCGGCTCCTCCCGCTCCGCCCCTCGCCCACCCGCCGAGCGGTCCCACCGGTTTCAGCGGTCCGCCTGCCGGCATGCCGGGTCCGCACGGGGTGCCGTCCGGGCCGTACCCGGCACCCGGCGCGGACCAGCGGCCCGCTCCGCCACCGCTGGACCCGGTGATCAGCACGTGGGGCCCGCCGCAGACGGCGTCGTGGGCCCGCGGCGACGCGCAGCCCGCCCCGGCGCCGGGGCCGCGCTCCGGCCGGGTCGGTGACCGGCTGGCCGGGCAGGGACTCGACGGTGAGCAGCTCGCCGTTCAGCTGCTCGAGGTGCAGGACCCGGCGGACTACCTGTTCGGCGCGGCCGGCTACCGGCTCCAGCCGGGTGAGCGGGCCGTCGTGGTGCACACCGAGGTCACCAACACCGGCCCGGTCCCGTTCCGCTCCCTGCCGGACAACTACCTGGAGCTGCTGACCGCCACCGGCGCGGCGATCGCCAAGGCACCGGTGTCGCTGACCTCCCGGCCGCCGCACCGGATCGGCGTCCAGCCGGGCGAGACCGCGGGCGGGCACACCGTGTACGTGGTGCCGGAGTCCGCGCGCGTGGTGGCGGTGCGCTGGAGCCCCCGCCCGGAGCCCGACGCACGCTCCTTGACCTGGTCGCTGGAGGACTAGCTCTCCGCGCGCAACACGTCCAGCGCGTGGGACAGATCCGCCGGGTACGGGGCTTCGAACTGCACCCAGCGTCCGTCCGCGGGATGCGCGAATCCCAGGGTGCGCGCGTGCAGCCACTGCCGGGTCAGGCCGAGCTTGCGGGCGAGCACCGGGTCCGCCCCGTAGGTCAGGTCCCCGGCGCACGGGTGGCGCAGCGCGGAGAAGTGCACGCGGATCTGGTGGGTGCGGCCGGTCTCCAGCTTGACGTCCAGCAGGGACGCCGCACGGAACGCCTCGATCACCTCGTAGTGCGTGACCGACGGGCGGCCGCCCGCGACGACGGCGAACTTGTAGTCGTGCCGCGGGTGCCGGTCGATCGGCGCGTCGATGGTGCCGCGGGTCGGGTCGGGGTGGCCCTGCACGACGGCGTGGTAACCCTTGTCGACGGTGCGTTCCTTGAACGCCCGCTTCAGCACGGTGTAGGCGTGCTCGCTCTTCGCCACCACCATCACGCCCGTGGTGCCCGCGTCGAGCCGGTGCACGACGCCCTGCCGCTCGGCGGCACCCGAGGTCGAGATCCGCAGTCCGGCCGCCGCGAGCCCACCGACGACGGTGGGCCCGGTCCAGCCCGGGCTGGGGTGCACCGCGACCCCGACCGGTTTCGCCACCACCACGATGTCGTCGTCGTCGTGCAGGATGCGCAGGCCGTCGACCGGTTCGGCGACGACCTCGACCGGGTTGTCCGGCTCGGGCAGGGTCACCTCGAGCAGCACCCCGGCGGACAGGCGGTCGGACTTGCCGGCCGGGCGGCCGTCGAGCAGGACGTCGCCCGACTCGGCGAGTTCGGCGACCACGGTGCGGGACAACCCGAGCAGCTTCGCCAGCCCGGCGTCCACGCGCATGCCGTCGAGCCCGTCCGGGACGGGCAGCATCCGCGCGCTCACCGCTTCGCCCTGCCCTTCACGGTGCCGTCGTACTCGCGGCCCAGCAGCGACAGCAGCACGATCAGCGCCCCGCCGACGCAGATCGCGGAGTCGGCCACGTTGAAGACCGGCCACACCTCGCCGTTGGGTGCGAACAGCGACACGAAGTCGACCACGTGCCCGCGCAGCACCCCCGGCGCCCGGAAGATCCGGTCCGCCAGGTTCCCGATCGCGCCGGCCAGGACGAGACCGAGACCGATCGCCCAGCCGACCGACCGCAACCGCTTGGCGAACCAGATCAACGCGACGACCACCCCGAACGCGACGACCGCGAACACCCAGGTCATCCCGGTGACGCCCAGGCCGAACGCGGCGAACGGGTTGCGGATCAGCTGCAGGTAGACGAGCCCGCCGAGGATCCGCACCGGTTCGTGCCCCGCCAGGGTGGCCGCGACGATCGACTTGGTGACGACGTCCAGGGCGAACACGACGACCGCGATCACGGCCAGCAGCAGGGTGCGCCGCTTGGGCTGCGGGGGCACCTGCTGCTCGTCCGGCACGGTGTCCGGGGAGGGCTGGGGGTCACTGCTCACCCCGTCATTGTCCACGTCAGGCGGGACCGCCCCGGTTCAGGCCAGGAAATCCGGCAGCGGCCGCGGGTCGGGGCTGGGCACCCACCGGCCGTCGGCCACCGCGTAGGTCCAGCGGGCGCCGCGGGCGACGATCTGCCGCAGCGCGGTCAGCAGCCGGTCCACGTGCTCGGCGGTGGTGCCCAGGCCGAGGCTCACCCGCAGCGCCTGCTGTCCCTCGCCCCCGGTGCGCGCCACCAGCCGCCGGGTCGCCACGTGGGCGCAGAACGCGCCGTCGCGCACACCGATGCCGTACTCGGCCGACAGGACCGCCGCCACCCAGCCGGGGTCGAACCCGTCGAGCACGAAACTGACCGTGCCGACCCGCTCGGCGGCGCCGTCGAACAGGCGCAGCTCCGCCAGCCCGGGTACGGCCGCGAGGCCGCGGGTGAGCCGCTCCAGCAGCCGCTGCTCGTGCGCGATCACCGCGTCCCAGGAGGCGGCCAGCTGCTCGCACGCCACGCCCAGCGCGTACACCCCGACGGTGTTGGGCGAGCCGGCCTCGTGCCGCTCGGCGCCGGTCTGCCAGGCCACGCCGAGGCGGTCGCCGTCGCGGCGCACCGACTTCGTCGCCCCACCGCCGGCCAGGTACGGATCGGCGGCGCGCAGCCAGTCCGCGCGGCCGACCAGCGCACCGGCGCCGTAGGGCGCGTACAGCTTGTGACCGGAGAGCGCGACGTAGTCCACGTCCAGCTCGCGCAACGAGATCGGCCGGTGCGGGGCGAGCTGGGCGCCGTCCAGCGCGATGCGCGCGCCGTGGCGGCGGGCCACTGCCGCGATCTCGGCGACCGGCAGGAGTTCGCCGGTCACGTTCGACGCGCCGGTCACGACCACCAGCCGCGGCCCCTCCGGGCACGCCGCGAGTGCACTGTCCACTGCGGACACGGCGGCGAGCCGGGTGTTCGGCAGCGCGATCCGCCGCACGTGGGGGCCGCGCCACGGCAGCAGCGCCGCGTGGTGCTCGGTGTCGAACACCACCACCGACGTGTGCCGCGGCAGGCTGCGGGCCAGCAGGTTCAGCGCGTCGGTCGTGTTGCGGGTGAACACGACCGCGTCGCCGGTGCGGGCACCGGTGAACCGGCGCAGCACGTCGCGGGTGCGCTCGTAGACCTTTGTGGACACCTGGGAGGCGAACCCGGCGCCGCGGTGCACGCTGGCGTAATGGGGCAGGAACTCCTCCACCGCGCGCCGCACCGGCTCCAGACAGGGAGCGCTGGCGGCGTGGTCGAGGTTGGCGTAGTCGAGCTGACCACCGGTGACCAGGGGAACGGCGGCGGCCACGGTCACGGCCGGGGTGGTGACGCGATCAAGAGCGAGAGTCATCGAGGCTCCTCGGGTCCAGGGACCCGCAGGCGGGTCCGCGCTTGCCCGCCGCACTGCGCGACGAGCCAGGTCCTCACCCGGGGCACCCCACCGCGGAAGGAGGGTTGCCGGCCAGCGAGCCGGGGCTTGGCGCTGGCACTCATGACCTACCGCGACACCGTAGCGGATCCGGCCCGCACCGCGCCAGCGGGTCTCACTTCCCGGACTCGCCCATCCAGCGGGCCAGCGGCCCGGCCCGGTCCACCGCGCGGATCCGGCGCTCGGCCGCGTCCCGCGCGGACTCGGTGCTCACGATCAGGATCTGGTCGCCGCGCTGCAGCCGGTCGGTGCGCCCGGGCGGGAAGCTGCGGCCGTCGCGGACGATCAGGCTCAGCGACGCCCCGGCCGGCAGCCGCAGCTCCGACAGGTACACCCCGTGCAGCCGGGAGCCGGGCTGGATCTTGACCTGGAGCAGTTCGGCCTGCAGCTCGTCCAGCGGTGCCGCGTCGACCTCGATCTCCTTCGGCTCGGCCGCGGCGGACAGCCGGAGCAGCCGCGCGAGCGGGCCGAGCGAGAGGCCCTGCACCAGGGTGAGCACGATGACCAGCACGAACACCGCGTCGACGAGCCGTTGCGCACCGGGCACCTGCCGGGCGAGCGGGATCATCGCCAGCACGATGGGCACGGCCCCGCGCAGCCCGGCCCAGGCCACGAAGACCTGTTCGCGCAGCGGCACCCGGAACGGCAGCTGGGCGATGAGCACCGACACCGGGCGGGCGACCACCAGGACGACACCGGCGGCGATCAGGCCGGGCACGATCGACTCCAGCAGCCGTTCCGGTGAGGCGAACAGGCCCAGCAGCACGAACAACCCGATCTGGGCGAGCCAGCCGAGCCCCTCGGCGAAGGACAGGGTGTCCGATCGGTGCGGCAGCCGCGAGTTGCCCAGCACGACCGCGGTGACGTAGGTGGCGAGCAAACCGGAGGCGTGCAGCAGCTGACCGGACGAGTAGGCCACCACGCACACCGCGACCGTCGCAAGTGGATACAGGCCGGTGGCCGGCAGCGCGGCGCGGCGCAGCGCCCACCCCCCGGCGAACCCGAGCAGCAGCCCGAGCGCGACACCCGCGGCGAGCTCGTACACCACCAGCAGCGGCAGCGACCAGTCGAGGCGGGTGCCCTCGGCCAGCACGACGACCGCCATGTACGCGGGCGCGTCGTTGATGCCGGACTCCAGTTCCAGCGCCCCGGCGAGGCGCTTGGGCACGCCAACACCGCGCAGCACGGAGAACACCGCGGCCGAGTCGGTCGAGGAGAGGACCGCACCCCACAGCAACGCCGTCCGCCAGTCCAGGCCGAGCAGCCAGTGCAGGGCAGGCCCGGTGATGGCGATGCTCAGGCCGACCGCCACTGTGGACAGTGCCACGCCCTGGGCGAGGGCGGGCCGCACCGCCGTCCACCGGGTGGTGAGGCCGCCCTCGGCGAGGATCATGACCAGGGCGGCCAGGCCGAGCGCCTGGGTCAGGAACGGGTCGGCGAAGTGGATGCCGAACCCGGATTCGCCGAGCAGCACGCCGATCGCGAGGTACAGCAACAGCGACGGCAGGCCCAGCCGGGTGGAGAAGCGGACCGCGAGCACGGCGGCGAGCAGGACGGCGGCGCCCAGCCCCAGCACGACCGGCAGCTCGCCCACCCGCACCTCCCCTGCCCGGTTCGTCAGGCACTCAGAATAGGGAAGCGAGGCGCTCCGCCGCGCCGGGCGGCCCGGAAGTGAGCTCGATCAGCTTGTCCCGGCCGTGTTCCCCTTGCACGACAACGAGATCGCGGGCGCGTACGCCGAGTGCCGCGGCGAGCACCTTGCGCACCGACTCGTTCGCCCTGCCCTCGACGGCGGGTGCGCGCACGGCGACGACGAGTGCCCGGCCCAGCGACCCCTCCCAGGTGCCGCCCACGCGATCCCGCCGGGATCCCGGTTTCACCCGGATGGCGAACCTCACCGGTACGAGCCGGGACGAACGGAGGTGCCGGGCGGAGCGGCGGCCGGGTTCCGCATCACGCGGCGCCCGGCAGCCGCACACCCAGCCGCGCCAGCGGCTCCTCCGCCGCGGCGGTCACGTGCACCGCCCGGTCCGGCCGCCGTTCGAACCAGCCCGCCCCGGCACCGTGCGCGAACAACGCCGCCGCCAGCGCACCGCCCAGGTGGTCGCGCCGCTCCGTCCAGTCCAGGCATCCGCGCAGCAGCGGCCGGCGGCCCCCGGCGGGTACCTCGACCCCCAGGTGGTCCAGCACGGCCCGGCCGTGCGGCGTCAGCGCCAGACCCGACCCGGCGGAGATCAGCCCGGCCCGCAGCATCCCGTCGTGCAGGGCGACCCCGGCGGCGCCGGCGAGGTGGTCGTAGCAGGTGCGGGCGAACGCCAGCCGGCGCACGCGCAGTCCGTCCCGCAGGCCCGTGGGCGGCCGGTGCTGCGCGTGCTGCGCCAGGTGCTCGATCAGCTCGGCCACCCGCGGGTCGCTGATCCGCACGTACCGGTGCCGCCCCTGCTGCACGCCCACGACGAACCCGGCCGCCACCAGGCGCGCCACGTGCTCACTCGCCGTGGACGGGGCCACCCCGGCCGAACGGGCCAGCTCACCGACCGTCCACGCACGTCCGTCGAGCAGGGCCAGGCACATCGCCGCCCGGCTCGGATCGGCGAGCACCGCGGCCACCTCGGACAGCGCGATCGTCTCCACCCGCCCACGGTAACGGCCACACCCGTCGGCGGCCGCCGACACGTCAGCCCAGGCCGTTCAGGAACACCGACGAGACGTCCACCGCCGGCTTCGACGAGTCGGCACCCACCAGCAGCACCGCGAACGCCACGTCGTCCCGGTAGCCGGCGAACCACCCGTTGGCCCGGCTGCCGTCCCCGAACTGGGCCGTCCCCGTCTTGCCGTGCACGTCACCGGCGCCCCGCAGGCCGGTCGCGGTGCCGCCGGTGACCACCTCGCGCATCATCGTGCGCAGCGCGGCGATCACCGGTGCCGGCGGCGCCTGGTAACCGGTGTTGACCTGGGTGGCCAGCTCCTGCCACAGCCGCGGTGTCACCGCGCCGCCGCGCGCGACGGTCGCCGCCATCAGCGCCAGACCGAACGGGCTGGCCTGCACGGTGCCCTGCCCGATGGCCGACTCGACCTGCTCGGCGCTGTTCGCACTGGCGACCACCTTGCCGGTCTCGGTGGTGATCCCGGGAACCGTGAAGTCGGCGTTGAGGCCGAACCGGCTCGCCGCGGTGGCCAGCGCGTCCGCGGGCAACGCGGACGCCAGCTGCGCGAACGTCGTGTTGCACGAGTGCGCGAACGCCGAGTGCAACGGCAGCGGCGGGTAGGCGAACTGGTCGTCGTTGGGAATCGTGCGCTGGCCGATCCGTGCGGTCGCCGGGCAGCCGGCCACGGTGTCCGCGGTCGCCGTACCGGACTCCAGCAGCGCCGCCGCCGTCACGATCTTGAAGGTCGACCCCGGCGCGTACAGGCCGTTCAGCGCGCTCGGACCGGTCCCGGCCGCCGCGTTCTGCGCCACCGCGAGCAGGTCGCCGGTGGAGGGCTGGATCGCCACCAGCATCGCGGGTGCGCCGGCCGAGTCCACCGCCCGCTGGGCCGCGGCCTGGGTGGGCAGGCTCAGCGTGGTGGTCAGCGGCGTCGCCTCGACCTCGCCCTGGCCGAACAGGGTCTCCGGCGCCGCGCCGTCGGGGTCGGTGCTGACGACCGACCAGCCGCCCGGCGACCGCTCGGTGGCGGTGCGCTGGAGCGCCGGTGTCAGCAGTCCGGCGGCCTGCGGTGCCACCGGCTGCGGCCCGCCGGCCTGCCAGGTCAGCACCGGGCGGCCGTTGCGGTCGGCCACCGCGGTGCGCCCGGCCGGGGTGCGCACCGCGAGGACCCGGCCGGCCCGCAGCTTCGGGTGCACCACGGCCGGGCTCCAGTGCACCAGCCAGTGCCCGTCCACGGAGACGAGGTCGAGGGTGTTGTCGTAGGACCACACCCGCCCGGCCGCCAGGGTCCAGGCGACCTGGAACGAGGCGGTGGCGCGCGCGGCACCGGGCGTGACCTGGCGCAGCCGCGCCGACACCGACTCCGGGGCCAGGCCGCGGCGGGCGTCGCCCAGGGTCAGCGCCGCCGCCCGCGGGTCGTCGGTCAGCGCCGCCGCCGCGTTCGCGTCGCCCTGCCCGAACGCGGCCAGGAACCGGGTGGCGACCGCACCCGGGTCGTCGGCCGCGGCCCCGTCCGCGGCGGGCTGCTCGGGCGACGAGCCACCCCACACGACGACCACGGCCGCCACGACGATCGCGACGACCGCGGCCGCACCACCCGCGAGCACCCACCTGCGCCAGGTCACCGGCGTACCCCCCTGTTGGTGTTTACCCTCCAGTCGGAGGTCAGGGGGCCTTCGTTACCGCCACGGTGATCTTGTCCCCGTCGCCGACCGAACCCGCGAAACCGCCGTCCACGTGCCCGAACGCCACCGTGTTCGCCAGCGTCTCGCGCGCGACGAACTCCTGGTGCAGGGTCGCCGCCGCGACGACCTCCTCCGAGGCCTCCACGGTCAGCACGATGCGGTCGGCCACGTCGAGCCCGGCCTCGCGGCGGGCCTGCTGCACGACACGCACCACGTCACGGGCCACCCCCTCGGCGGCCAGCTCCGGGGTCACCGCGGTGTCCAGCTGGACCAGACCGGAACCGCCGGGCAGTTCCGCCGTGGCGCCGCCGTCCTTGGCCACCAGGCGGCGCTCGTACTCGCCCTCGGCCAGCTCGATGCCGGCCGCCACCACGGCACCACCCGGCGAGGTCGTCCAGTCGCCCGCCTTGACGGCCTTGATCACCCGCTGCACGTCCTTGCCCAGCCGCGGGCCCGCGGCGCGGGCGTTGACCGCGACCTCGAACCGGCCGTGCGCGGCGACGTCGGTGCTCAGCTCGACCGACTTGACGTTGACCTCGTCGGCGATGATGTCGGTGAAGCCGGCCAGCCGGTCCGCGTCCTCGGCCGCGATCAGCATCTTCGCCAGCGGCAGCCGCACGCGCAGCTTGTTCGCCTTGCGCAGCGACAGCGCCGAGGAGCACACCTGGCGCACCCGGTCCATCGCGGTGACCAGCGCCGCGTCGGCAGGCAGCTCGTCGACCAGCGGCCAGTCCTGCAGGTGCACCGAGCGGCCGCCGGTCAGCCCGCGCCACACCACCTCGGTGGTCAGCGGCAGCAGCGGCGCCATCGTCCGCGACACGACCTCCAGCACCGTGTGCAGCGTGTCGATCGCGTCCTTCTCGCCCGCCCAGAACCGCTCGCGCGAGCGGCGCACGTACCAGTTCGTGAGCACCTCGAGGAAGTCGCGCGCCGACGCGCACGCCCCGGCGATGTCGCACTTGTCCAAAGCGGACCCGACGTCGGTGACCAGCTCACCCGTCTTGGCCAGGATGTAGCGGTCCAGCACGTGCCGTGAATCGGTGCGCCACTGCCCTTCCACGCCCTCGGCGTTGGCGTAGAGGGCGAGGAAGTAGTAGGAGTTCCACAGCGGCAGCACGGCCTGCCGCACCGCGTCGCGAATGCCCTTCTCGGTGACGACCAGGTTGCCGCCGCGCAGGATCGGGCTGGCCATCAGGTACCAGCGCATCGCGTCCGAGCCGTCCCGGGCGAACACCTCGTTGACGTCCGGGTAGTTGCGCAGCGACTTCGACATCTTCTGCCCGTCGGAGCCGAGCACGATGCCGTGCGAGACGCACGCGCGGAACGAGGGCCGGTCGAACAACGCCGTCGCGAGCACGTGCAGCGTGTAGAACCAGCCGCGGGTCTGCCCGATGTACTCGACGATGAAGTCGCCCGGGTAGTGGTGCTCGAACCACTCCGCGTTCTCGAACGGGTAGTGCACCTGGCCGTAGGGCATCGAACCGGAGTCGAACCACACGTCCAGCACCTCGGGCACCCGGCGCATCGTGGACCGCCCGGTGGGGTCGTCCGGGTTGGGCCGGGTCAGCTGGTCGATGTGCGGGCGGTGCAGGTCCGTGGGCCGCACGCCGAAGTCGCGCTCCAGCTCGTCCAGCGAGCCGTACACGTCGACGCGCGGGTACGCCGGGTCGTCCGACATCCACACCGGGATGGGCGTGCCCCAGTAGCGGTTGCGCGAGATCGACCAGTCACGCGCGTTCTCCAGCCACTTGCCGAACTGGCCGTCCTTGACGTGCTCCGGGTACCAGGTGATCTGCTGGTTCAGCTCGACCATGCGGTCCTTGAACGCCGTCACCTTGACGAACCACGACGACACCGCGCGGTAGATCAGCGGGTTGCGGCAGCGCCAGCAGTGCGGGTAGGAGTGCTCGTAGGTCTCGTGCCGCAGCAGGACCGCGCCCTGCCGCCCGGCGGACCCGCTGCCGTTCTTGAGGTCCCGGATGATGTTCGGGTTGGCCTCGAACACCTGCTGGCCCTGGTAGTCCGGCACGGTCGCGTCGAAACGGCCGCGCGGGTCCACGGGGGTGACCGGGGTGATGCCGACCGCGTCACAGGCGGCCATGTCGTCCTCGCCGTAGGCCGGGGACATGTGCACGAGGCCGGTGCCGCCGTCGGTGGTGACGAAGTCGGCGAGCAGCACCTGGTGGGAGTTCTCGGCGCCGACGAAGTACGGGAACGGTGGCGCGTAGCGCAGCCCGGCCAGCTCCGCGCCCCGGTAGCGGCCGACCACGGCCGGCTCCTCGCCCAGCTCCTTGGCGTAGGCCGCCAGGCGCGCCTCGGCGAGCACGAACCGCCGGCCGTCGTGGTCCACCACCACGTACTCGACCTCGGGGTGCACCGCGACCGCCTGGTTGGACGGCAGGGTCCACGGCGTGGTGGTCCAGATCAGCAGGTGCGCGCCGTCGAGGTCGGTGTCGTTGCCCGCCACCCGGAACCCGACGGTCACCGCCGGGTCCTGGCGGCCGGTGTAGACGTCCTCGTCCATCCGCAGCTCGTGGTTGGACAGCGGGGTCTGGTCGCGCCAGCAGTAGGGCAGCACGCGGTAGCCCTCGTAGACGAGGCCCTTGTCCCACAGCTGCTTGAACGCCCAGATCACCGACTCCATGAAGGTGATGTCGAGCGTCTTGTAGTCGTGTTCGAAGTCCACCCACCGGGCCTGGCGGGTGACGTAGTCGCGCCACTCGCCGGTGTACCGGAGCACGGACTCGCGGCACGCCTCGTTGAAGGCGGCGATGCCCATCTCGTCGATCTGCGACTTGTCGGTGATCCCGAGCTGGCGCTCGGCCTCCAGCTCGGCCGGCAGGCCGTGGGTGTCCCAGCCGAACCGGCGCTCGACGCGGCGTCCGCGCATCGTCTGGTACCGCGGCACGATGTCCTTGACGTACCCGGTGAGCAGGTGGCCGTAGTGCGGCAGGCCGTTGGCGAACGGCGGGCCGTCGTAGAAGACGTACTCGTTGCTGCCGTTCGTCCCCGGTTCGCGCGCGTCGATGGTGGCCTGGAAGGTCCGGTCGGACTCCCAGTAGGCCAGCACGCTGGTCTCCAGCGCCGGGAAGGACGGCTGGGACGGCACCTGGCCGGCCGGTGCGTCGCCGAGCTGAACCTTCGGGTACATCGCTTGCGCTCCTCGCGTCCTCGTCGCTCTCGTGACGGATCCGGACCGGACCCAGCACGGGGACGAAAATGCGCCGGCTGAGCGCGCTTCCGCGGTACCACCCCGCTTGCCCGCCCGGGAGGGGCGGGCCACTTCGTTGACGGCTGTGACGGGCCGTACCCGTCCGGTTCTACTGAGGACCGCGGGGGTCCCGTTCTTCCGGAGGCTCCCCGGTGATGGCCGGATCGACGCCGTGTCCTTCCAGGTTAGCGGTCTCCCGCAACCCGGTTCCGGCCAGGGTCGCCCACGGCGCCGGCCGTCAGCGCGGCCGCGGCCAGCCAGGACGCGGCGCCCACCAGCGCGGCGACGTGCAGCCCGTGGACGAACGCGGCCGGCTGTGCCGGGCTGCCCGCGATGGCGCCGAACGCCGCGATCCCGAGCGCGCCGAACGCCTGCCGGGCGGTGTTGTTGACCCCGCTGGCCACGCCCGCCTTGTCCGCGGGCACGCCGCCGACCGCCGCCGCGACGACGGCCGCGGTGAGCAGGCCCAGTCCCACCCCGACGAGCGCGAACGCGGGCAGCACCGAGCCGGCGACCGTGCTGTGCTCGGTGACCCGCAACAGCAGGCACAGGCCGGCCACGCCGGTGAGCAGCCCGGAGATCATCACCGGGCGCGGCCCGAACCGCGCGGTGAGCCGTCCGGTGACCGGGGCCAGCAGGGACAGCGGCAGGAACCCGGGCAGCATCGCCAGCGCGGCGGTCAGCGGCGGCATGTGCCGCACGCCCTGCAGGTACAGCGTGACGACCAGGATGGTGCCGAGACCGGCGAAGTTCATCGCGCCGGCGACGAGGTTGGCCGCGGCGAAGGTGCGTGACCGCAGCAGTGCGAGCGGCAGCATCGGCGCGGGGCTGCTCCGCTCGACGGCCACGAACACGACCGCGGCGGCCACCCCGGCCAGCCCGGCCGCGACGCTGGACTCGATCACCGCGAAGACCAGCAGGGCGAGGGCAGCCGCGCCGGTGACGGTGCCCTTGACGTCGACCCGCCCGCTCGCCGGCGGATCCCTGGGCACCAGGAGGGTCCCGGCCATCGCGAGCGCGGTCAGCGGCACGTTGATCCAGAACAACGAGCGCCATCCGGCCACGCTGACGAGAACACCGCCCAGCACCGGCCCGGCCGACAGGGCCAGTGCGGACACGCCGGCCCAGATGCCGAGCGCGCGGGCCTGCTCCCGGCGGCCGGGGTAGGTGCGGGTGATGACGGCAAGGGTGCCGGGCAGCAGCAGTGCGGCACCCGCGCCCTGCGCCACGCGGAACGCGATCAGGGTGGAACCGGCCGGGGCGAGCGCACACCCGGCGGAGGCGGCGCCGAAGACCGCGAACCCGGCGAGGACGACGCGGCGATGGCCGAGCACATCGCCGAGCGCGCCGCCGCACAGCAGCAGCGCCGCGAGCACGACCGTGTACCCGTCGACGATCCATTGCAGCACCGGGAGATCCGCGTGCAGCCGGGCGCCGATCGTCGGCAGCGCGACGTTGACCACGGTCACGTCCAGCTGGACCAGGAACATCCCGGCGCACTGGGTGAGCAGCACGGTGGCGCGGTGGTCGGGCATGGCTCCAGCAAACCGCGGAATCACTTCCACCGGGACGGAAGTGTCGGAACGCTTCGGTCCCGGTGGAAGTGTCCGTGCGGCATCCTGGGGGCATGAGCGGAGGGGATGCCGACATCGCCCGCACCGCGGCCCTGTTCGCGGACCCGGCCCGCGTGCGGGTGCTCACCGCGCTCGCCGACGGGCGGGCCCTCGCCGCGTCCGTGCTGGCCGCCGAGGCGGGGCTGACCGCGCAGGGTGCCAGCGCCCATCTGGCGAAGCTGCGCGAGGCGGGGCTGGTCGAGGCGGAACGGTCCGGGCGGCACCGGTTCTACCGGCTGCGCCCCGAAGGTGTGGAAATCCTCGAAACGCTCGCCCGGTTCTCCCCCGCCCGGCCGATCACCTCGCTGAAGGAGGGAACGCGGGCGCAGGCGCTGCGGTTCGCCCGGACCTGCTACGACCACCTGGCCGGCCGGCTGGGCGTCGAGGTCACCGCCGCGCTCGTCGGCCGTGGTGCGCTGATCGCCACCGACGGTGTGGCGGGCACCGGACGGCGGCCGGGCGACCGGTTGTCGGCGCCGACGGCGACGCACCCGCACGCGCTCGGCCCCGCCGCGGACGCGGTGTTCGCGTCGCTGGGACTGGATCTGGCTCGGGTCAACGGGACCCGGCGGAAGCGCCCGCTGCTGAAGTTCTGCCTGGACTGGTCGGAGCAGCGCCACCACCTCGCCGGCGCGCTGGGCGCCGCGCTCGCCGCGCACTTCCTGGAGCGCGGCTGGGTGGTGCGGTCCCAGCCCGGGCACCGCGCGCTCAAGCTCACCGGCAGCGGTGCGGATGCGCTCGCCGCGCACCTCGCCGTGCGGCTCGCGGCCTGACCGTCACGCCTTGGACTTCGCCCGGTGCGTTTTCGCCAGGTGGGCGTCGGGGGTGCACCGGGCGCACGGGGTGAACCCGAGGTCACGGGCCTCGCTGACGGAGATCGGGATGGTGTCGCGGCCGGTGAGCCAGCCGCAGTCGGTGAGGTGGTAGCGCGGGTGCTCGTCCACGACCACGACCTCGACGTCCAGCCCGCTCACGGTTTCCGTGTCGGCCGGGTCGGTGCGCTCGACGCCCGGTTCGCCCTCCTCGGCGGTGCCGACGAGTTCCCCGGCCGCCGGGAGCAGAGCGGTCTGGTCCACCGCGACGTCCTGCTCGTCGGCCACCTGCTCGGGCTCGGCGGTCACCTTCGCCGGCTCCTCGGCGGGCGGTGTCTCAGGAGACGCCTCGGTCTCCGGCTGGTCCGTGGCCGTCGCCGGCTCGTCGTCGTCCGGCGCCGCGGGCGCGGCGGCCGGCTCTTCCCCGGATTCCCCCGCGGCGACCCGGCGGCGGGCCGCCCGGCGCCGCGCGAAATCGGCCACCAGCAGCAACCCGGCCACGACCGACAGGCCGATCGAGAGCCACGCCCACAGCGAGCTCGCCGTGATCAGTGCCGATATCAGCAGCCCCAGCGCGGCCAGAACCAGGAGCAGAACGATGAAGAGCACGGTGAATTACAACACGCGTCACACCCGGAACGGTTCCGACCCTCCGGCGCGGAGTGCCGGAACCGTCACCGGGAAGCTCAGCCGGCCTCGGCGCGGGGACCGAACGAGTAGCCCTGGCTGGTGCCGGATCCGGCACCCTGACCGGAGTTCGACGAGGCGGACGCCGGTGCGGCCGAACCGCGGTCGTCGAGCTCGCGCAGCTGCGACTCCAGGAACCCGCGCAGCCGCGTGCGGTACTCGCGCTCGATGGTGCGCAGTTCCTCGATCTTTTTGCCCAGCGCGGTCTTCTCGGTGTTCAGCGTGTTCATCGTCTCGCTGTACTTGCGCTGCGCGTCGCGCTCCATGGTCGTCGCCTTGTCGCGCGCCTGACGCTCGAGCGTCTCCGCCCGCGTGCGGGCGTCGTTGAGCATGCCCTCCGCGCGGGTGCGCGCCTCGTTGACCATCGAGTCAGCCTTGGTCCGGGCGTCGGAGAGCAGCTGCTCGGACTTGGCCCGAGCCTCGGCCAGCATGCCGTCGGACTCGGTCTTCGCCTCGGCGGTCAGCCGGTCGGCCATCTCCTGGGCCAGTCCGAGGACCTTCGCCGCCTGCACGTTCGGCTCGGCGGCGTCCGACATCGGGTGGGCCTGGGTCTGCTCCACCGCCGAGGGCGGCGGAACCGGGGCGAGGCGGCGCTCCTGCGGACCGGCACCGGCGCGGGCGGCCTCGAGGTCGGCACGGGTGCCCTCGAGCTCGGCGTCGAGCTGCTCGACCTGCTGGCGCAGCTCGTTGTTGTCCTCGATGAGCCGCGCGAGCTCGGTCTCCACCAGGTCGAGGAACGCGTCCACCTCGTCCTCGTTGTAGCCCCGCTTGCCGATGGGTGGCTTGCTGAACGCGACGTTATGCACGTCAGCGGGGGTCAACGACATCAGATCACCTCACGCACTCCATGGCCTGCTGCTCCGACACCCGGGTTCCCCCGAAGTCACCCGGGAAGCGCCAGTTGCATCAGTATGAACACAACCAACAGCAGCACCATAATCGACAAGTCCAGTCCGACGCCGCCAATGCGAACCGTCGGGATGATCCTCCGGGCCACGCGGACCGGAGGATCGGTCACTGTGTAGATGGTCTCCAGCGTCACCGCAACCCCGCCGGCGGGGCGCCAGTCCCGTGCGAACGCCCGCACGAGCTCCACCACGACACGCGCTGTGAGCAGCAGCCAAAAGACGAACAGCACGTAGTAGAGAACCAGCCGGACCGCATCCACGAACACCACTCTGCCACATCGCCGCGACCCCCGGAGCACCCGGAACACCCGGTCTGTCCGGGTCGCGTAATCGAACTGTGATTTCGCCTACGGTTTCACCCATTCGGACTAAATCGCTACGCTTCGTAGTTGGATCATCACACTGTTCCACCCCTTTTTCCGATAACGGTCACCACGTTCAGTGGCGAAGGAACAGCCCGCCCTCGGCGATCCGCCGGCGCTCCTCGGCGGTCACCTCCACGTCCGGCGGGGAGAGCAGGAACACCTTGTTCGTGATCTTGTCCATCGAACCGCGCAGCGCGAACGCCAGGCCGGCCGCGAAGTCCACGAGGCGCTTGGCGTCGGCGTTCTCCATCTGGGTCAGGTTGATGATCACCGGGATGCCCTCCCGGTACGCCTCACCGATCCCCCGCGCCTCGACGTAGCTCGTGGGGTGCAGCGTGGTGATCCGGCCCAGCGCGTCCCGCGCCGCCGGGCGGGCCGGCTCCGGGACCGGGCGCAGCCGCGCCACCGGCTCGGGCTGCCGGTCGACCGCGAGCGCGCCGTGCGCCACCGGCTCCGGCGTCCGCGGGCGGGCGCGAACCGGGGTCTCCTCGTCGTAGTCGGAACCGGCGCGGTACCGTCGCCGGGCACGCGGCAGCGGCTCCTCCTCGAAGCCGTCGTACGCTTCGTCGTCGGCGTAGTCGCGCCGGTAGTCGTCGTCGTACCGGTCGGCGGCCTCGTACGAGTCGTAGCCGTCGTAACCGTCACTGTCGGCCGGGATCATGCCGAAGTAGGCCTTCAGCTTCTGCAGCGCGCTCATGCCTCTCCCTAGCCGCTCCCTCACCTGACTACCCGGACGCGATCGCTCACTTCCGGGTGATCTCGCTACGGCGAGGCTAAACCGCGGGCGCCGAGCAACGCGGTTCCGACACGCACACATGTCGAACCGTGCGCGATCGCGGCCTCCAGATCACCGCTCATCCCGGCGGACAGCTCGACCGCTTCCGGGTGGTCCCGTCGCAGGTCGCCGGCGGCCCCGGCCAGCCGGGCGAAGGCTTCGGCGGGGTCCGCACCCAGTGGCGCGACGGCCATCACGCCGCGCAGCCGCAGCCCGTCCAGACCGGCGACGTGATCGGCCAGTTCACCCAGCCGGGCGAGCGGACAGCCGCCGCGTGACGGATCGTCGTCGAGGCTGGCCTGGATCAGCACGTCCAGCGGACCGGACCGCTCCCCCGCCTGGTTCGCGGCGTGCAGGGCCTTGGCGAGGGCATCGGCGAGGCGCACCGAATCCACCGACTGGACCTCGTCGGCCCAGCGCACCACCGACCGCGCCTTGTTGCGCTGCAACCGTCCGACCATGTGCCAGCGAGGCCGCACTTGCGGCCGCAGCGCGCGCACCTCGGCCGCCTTGGCGCCCGCCTCCTGGTCGCGGTTCTCCGCGAGGTCGGTCTGGCCGAGGTCGGTGAGCAGGGCCGCGTCGGTGGCGGGGAAGGTCTTGGTGACGGCCAGCAGGCGCACCTCGGCCCGCGAGCGCCCGGCCGCGGCACACGCGCGCGCGATCCGCTCGTCGACGGCCGCCAGGGCCTGTGCGATGCCGTCCCGCCGCTGCTGCTCGCTCATTCCGGCTCGGCCCAGGTCAGCGCGGCGATGCGGCCGGTGGTGCCGTCGCGCCGGTAGCTGAACAGGGTGGGGTCCTCGGCCGTGCACCGCGGGTCGACGCCGACCTTGCCGACCCCGGCCTCGGCGAGCTGACGCCACAGCCCGGCCCGCAGGTCGAGTGCGGGCTTGCCGCCGCGGGTGCGGGTGGCGCTGCCCGGCAGGTGCTTGTCCACGTCGGCGGCCATCTCGGCGGGCACCTCGTAGCACTCGCCGCAGATCGCCGGACCGAGCAGCACTTCGATGCGGCTCGTTTCGGCACCCGCCGCGGCCATCGCCTCCAGCGCGGCCGGCAGCACGCCCACCCGGGCGCCGACACGGCCCGCGTGCACCGCAGCGACGACACCGGTCTCCGGATCGCCCAGCAGGACCGGCACGCAGTCGGCGACGAGGACCGCCACCGGCAGGCCCGGGGTGGCGGTCACCAGGGCGTCGGTGGCCTCGGCGGGCGCGGTCTCGCTGCCGTCCACGACGGTGACGGTCCGGCCGTGCACCTGCTCCATCCAGGCCACCCGCGCGACACCGAGCTCGGTGCCCAGCCGCTTGCGGTTGGCCGCCACGGCGGCCGGGTCGTCACCGACGTGATCGCCGAGGTTGAACGTGTCGTACGGCGGCGCCGACACGCCGCCCGCCCTGGTCGTGACCACCCGACGGATGCGCAAGTCCACTACCTCCACTCGCCTGGTTCCTCGCGAGCCTACTGGGGCACCGGATCTCGCCGGACTGGAGCCGCACCACCGGTCCGGACCGCGCGGTCGGACGCCGGCGGGACTCAGCGCCGCATGAACGGCGGGACGTCCACGTCGTCGTCGGACGGGTCGTCGGTCACCGGCACGGCCCGGCTGGGCAGGCTGCCCTGGGTCGTGCTCGTCCGCGGCGCCGGGTAGCTCCGGCTGCCGCCGCCGGCCTGGGGCAGACCGCTGGACGACGTGCCGTAGCTGGTGCCGGACGGCGGCGTGCGGGGCGGCGTGACGGGGAAGCCACCGCCGGCGGGCGGGGCGGCCGGCGGCGCCGGGGCCGCCGGGGCCGGCGTGCGAACCTGACCGGCCTCCGCGGAGGCCGTCGCCGAGCGAGTGCCGACCGCGGGCGGTTCCAGCTTCTTGTGCGTGGGTGAGCCGGAGTCGAACCCGGCCGCGATCACCGTCACGCGCACCTCGTCGCCCAGCGAGTCGTCGATGATCGTCCCGAAGATGATGTTCGCCTCCGGGTGCGCGGCCTCCTGCACGAGCGAGGCGGCCTCGTTGATCTCGAACAGGCCGAGGTCCGAGCCGCCCGCGATGGACAGCAGCGCGCCGTGCGCGCCCTCCATCGACGCCTCGAGCAACGGCGAGTTGATCGCCTTCTCCGCGGCCTGCACCGCCCGGCCCTCGCCGCGCGCGGAGCCGATGCCCATCAGCGCGCTGCCCGCGCCGGACATGACCGACTTGACGTCGGCGAAGTCCAGGTTGATCAGACCGGGCGTGGTGATCAGGTCGGTGATCCCCTGGACACCGGAGAGCAGCACCTCGTCGGCGGAGCGGAACGCGTCCATCAGGCTGACACCGATGTCGCCGAGCTGCAGCAGCCGGTCGTTGGGGATGACGATGAGCGTGTCGCACTCGTTGCGGAGCGCCTGGATGCCGTCCTCGGCCTGCTTGCCGCGGCGCTTGCCCTCGAAGGTGAACGGCCGGGTCACCACGCCGATCGTGAGCGCGCCGAGCTTGCGCGCGATCGAGGCGACCACCGGGGCGCCACCGGTGCCGGTGCCGCCGCCCTCGCCCGCGGTCACGAAGACCATGTCGGCGCCCTTGAGCACCTCCTCGATCTCCTCGCGGTGGTCCTCGGCGGCCTTGTGCCCGACCTCGGGGTTGGCGCCGGCGCCGAGGCCACGGGTCAGCTCCCGGCCGATGTCGAGCTTGACGTCCGCGTCGGACATCAGCAGCGCCTGCGCGTCCGTGTTGATCGCGATGAACTCGACACCTTTGAGGCCGACCTCGATCATGCGGTTGACGGCGTTGACACCGCCGCCGCCGATGCCGACGACCTTGATCACCGCGAGGTAGTTGTGCGGGGGCGTCATCGGGTCCGCCTTCCTATCGTGAATTCCTCGTACCGCTCACCGGGAGCGAAAAACCCTCAACCTAAACTCAAGGTTCAGAGTTATGTCAACTCCCCGCTCCGTCCGCCGAAGGTAGGGATCCGGCGGAGCGGAATCCAGTAGCCACGCCGCGTGTCGGGCGTGGCATTGCAAAATCCTGGCACCGGCGGTCTCATTCGCCGGTGCGGCCGTCGATCATCTCGCGCAGCAGGTCCAGGTGCCCGGCGTGCCGCCCGGTCTCTTCCACCAGGTGGATCAGCACATACCGGAGGTTGATCGAGCCGCCCCGGAACGGCACCCGGCTCTCCGGTTCCAGCTTCGCGGCGATCTCCCGGCTGACGGCGCATTGCGCACGGTAACCGGCCACCAGATCCCCGAGGGGCACGGTGAGCGCCTCCCGGAACTCGGCGTCGGGGTCCCGGTCCAGCCGCGCGGCCCACCGGTTCGGGCGGCCGTCGAGAACCACTTCGAACCAGTAGTGCTCGACGTAGGTCAGATGGCCGACGAGGCCGGCGATCGTGGTCAGCTCGCTGGGGACCAGGCTGCGGCGGGCCTGCTCGTCGGTCAGGCCCGCGCACTTGAGCTCCACGGCCTCCCGCAGGAAGTCCAGGAAGCCGCTCAGCTGGTCGTACTCACCGCCGTCACGGGCCGGTTCGGTCCTGATCACGGTGCGAGCTTCCCACATCCGAGACTACGGTTGCGCTGTCCCGGTCTCGTCGAAAGGGGAACACCATGCCCAGCCGCGACGCCACCACCCACTGGGAAGGCGGCCTGCACAACGGCTCCGGCCACGTCACGCTCGACTCGTCCAACGCCGGCCAGTTCGACGTGTCCTTCCCGACGCGCGCGGGCAGCCCGGAGGGCCGGACCAGCCCGAAGGAGCTCATCGCCGCCGCGCACTCGTCGTGCCTGGCGATGAACCTGTCCGGTGTGCTGGAGTCGGAGAACCTGACCGCGGAGTCGATCGACGTGAGCGCCGAGGTCACCCTCGGGCCGGCCGACGGCGGCGGGCTCGAGATCAGCGGCATCGCGGTCACCCTGCGCGCCCGGGTGCCCGGCGTGGACGCGGCGAAGTTCGCCGAGCTCGCCAAAACCGCGGAGCAAACCTGCCCGGTCTTCAAGGCACTGGCCGGAACGACGATCACGCTCGACGCCGCACTGGACTGACGTCCGGGCCCTGGACCGGAGCCGGTCAGGAGACGGTGGGCAGCTCGGGGCTGGCGACGTCGTAGGTCTGGCCCTCGCGGGTCAGCAGCACGCCCAGCACGCGCGCCTTGCGGTCCGCGTTCTCCGCACTGCCCCACCGCACGGTCTTGCCCGTGGTCAGCGTGAACTCCACGCCCCCTGGCGTTCTGGCTCGCACCACGGCGATCTGGCCCTTCAGCGGCTGCGGCACGGTCGCCAGCACGGCCACCACCGAGCGCGTCACCGGATCGTCCGGCGACACAACCGCCAGCTGGAGCTCCGGCAGGCCCTCCGGCTTGTTCTGCACCGTCTTGTAGTCCAGGCCACCGGAATCGACGAGGTGCAGCCCGTCCGCCGCCGCGGTGAACCCGACCGGTGTCCGCTCCGTCACCGTGATGTCCACAGTAGACGGCCAGGAACGGGAGACGTCCACAGTGGCCACGCCGGGGATCGCCGTGACCCGGGCCGCTATTCCACCGGTGTCCAGCAGCAGCATCGGCTTGCGGTCCGGCACCGCTGCCGCGGCCAGGATCTGGTCGCCCGGCACGCTGCGCGCCCCGTGCACCTCGACCGATCGCACTCCCAGCAACGAGGTGAACAGCACGACGTACCCGAGCCCGAGCACCGACAGCACGGTCAGCACCGCCACCCAGCGGCGGCGCAACGCGCGCCGGCGGGACAGACCCGTCCCGGTGCGCCGCCGGGCGGCCAGCGGGCGGCGGCCCCGCCTGCTGCGCGCGGCCGACGGCCGCCGCGTGGACGGCCTGCTGCGCTCCTCGCTCCCCGCTCGCGCCGCCACCTAGCCCCCGGCCCGCCGGTCCAGCTCGGCCAGGATCTCCGGACCGAGCTGGGTCACGTCGCCCGCGCCCATGGTCACCAGCAGGTCCCCGGGCTTGACCAGATCGGCGGCCAGCGCCACGGCCCGGTCGAAAGCCGGCTCGTAGTGCACCCCCGCGCCGGTGATCCGCTCCGCGATGAGCGCCCCGCTGACCCCCGGCTCCGGCTCCTCCCGCGCCCCGTACACGTCCAGCAGCACGACCTCGTCGGCCAGCCCGAGCGCGCTCGCGAACTCCGCGGCGAACAGCTTGGTGCGCGAGTACAGGTGCGGCTGGAACACCACGACCACCCGGCCGCCGCCCGCCGCGTGCCGCACCGCCCGCAGCTGGGCCGCGACCTCCGTCGGGTGGTGGGCGTAGTCGTCGTAGACCCGCACGTCCCCGGCCCGGCCCTTGAACTCGAACCGCCGCCGCACACCCCCGAACGCGGCCAGCCCCTCGGCCAGCCCGTCCAGCGGCGCGCCCAGCTCCAGCCCGGCCAGCAGTGCCGCGACCGCGTTGAACGCCATGTGCTCACCCGGCACCGCGACCCGCACCTCGGTCTCCGCGCCGTCCAGGGCGATCCGGACCACTCCGCCGACGTCGGCCGGGCGGTAGTCCAGCACCCGCGCGTCACCCGGAGCGGTCACCGAGCGGCCGTAGCGGCGCACCCGCACGCCCTCGCGGGCGGCGTGGTCACCGAGGGCGTTCGCGGCCTCGTCGTCGGCGCACACGATGAGCAGCCCGCCCGGCTCGATCCGGCCGGTGAACCGCGTGAAGACCGCGGTGTAGGCCTCGGCGGTGCCGTGGTGGTCCAGATGGTCGGGCTCCACGTTCGTCACCACCGCCACCGACGGCGAGTAGCTCAGGAACGACCCGTCGCTCTCGTCGGCCTCGGCGACGAACAACCCGCCTTCGCCGTGGTGGGCGTTGGCGCCGGACTCGTTGAGGTCGCCGCCGATCGCGAACGACGGGTCCAGGCGGCAGTGCTGCAGCGCGACCGTGAGCATCGACGTGGTCGACGTCTTGCCGTGGGTCCCGGCGATGCACGCGACCCGGTGCCCGGCCATCAGCAGCGCCAGCGCCTGCGCCCGGTGCAGCACCGGGATGCCGCGCTCACGGGCGGCCACCAGCTCCGGGTTGCTCTCCTTGATCGCGGTGGACACCACCACGGCGGACGGGCCGCCGGGCAGCGCGTCCAGGTTCTGCGGGCGCTGCCCGATGCCGATCTCCGCGCCCTGCGCCCGCAGCGTCAGGAACGCCCGGGAGTCCTTGGCATCCGAACCCGACACCCGGGCGCCACGCGCCAGCAGGATCCGGGCGATGCCGCTCATGCCGGCGCCGCCGATCCCGATCAGGTGGGCCCGGCTCAGCTCGGCGGGGACGTCGCTCACTTGCCGCACACCTCCAGGACGATGCGCGCCAGCACCTCGTCGGCCTCGCGGTGCCCCAGCCCGACGGCCGCGGCTCCCATCTTCCCGACCCGGTCCGGGTCGGTGAGCAGCGGCACGACCAGCTCGGCCACCTTCGCCGGGCTCAGGTCGGCGTCGGCGACCATCAGCGCCGCACCCGCGTCCACCGCCGGCCGCGCGTTGACCGCCTGCTCGCCGTTGCCGTGCGGCAGCGGCACGAACACCGCCGGCAACCCGACCGCGGACACCTCGGCGACGGTCATCGCACCCGACCGGCACAGCACCAGGTCCGCGGCCGCATAGGCCAGGTCCATCCGCTCCAGGTAGGGCACCGGCACGTACGCCGGCCGGCCCGGGAACTCCTGCACCACCAGGCTGTGCTTCGGGCCGTGCGCGTGCAGCACCCCGATCCCGGCGCCGGCCAGCTCCCCGGCCGCCCCGGAGACCGCGGCGTTGATCGACTGGGCACCCTGCGAACCGCCGAACACCAGCAGCGTCGGCGCGTCCGGGTCGAGGCCGAAGTGCTCGCGCGCCTGCGCCCGCAGCGCCGCGCGGTCCAGCGAGGTGATCGAGCGCCGCAGCGGGATCCCGACGACCTCCGCGCCGGGCAGCGGCGTGCCCGGGACTGCGACGGCGACCCGCTCCGCGAACCGGGCACCGACCCGGTTGGCCAGGCCGGGCGACTGGTTGGCCTCGTGCACCACGATCGGCACCCGGCCGCGGGCGGCGAAGTAGGCGGGCAGCGACACGTAACCGCCGAACCCGACCACGACGTCCGCCCCGACCCGGTCCAGGACCGCACGGGTCTGCTTGACCGAGTCGCGGACCTTCAGGGGCAACCGCAGCAGGTCCGTGGTCGGCTTGCGCGGCAACGGCACCGGCGGGATCAGCTCCAGCGGGTAACCGCGCGCCGGGACGAGCCTGTTCTCCAGTCCCCGGGACGTGCCCAGGGCGACCACCGTGGCGTCCGGCCGCAGCCGCCGCACGGCGTCGGCCAGCGCCAGCGCGGGTTCGATGTGTCCGGCCGTGCCGCCGCCCGCCACCACCACGGTGGGAGCCACGCCGGTAACCGCCTTGCTCACTTGCTCCTACGTCCCTCTCCGCACTGAACTTCCCCGTCTGCCCGGCGCCGCGCGCCGGCGCTCGGGCGCCTGCGCCGATCGTGCCCCGCGGGCCGACGGGCGGTCACCGCGGGGGGTGCCGCGCCCGCTGCCCCGCCGCCGGGCCGGCGGCCGGTAGACCTCGGGTGCCGGCAGGCGCAGGAGACGGCCGAACTTACCCGGTCCCTGCGAGCGCAACGCGGCGACCGACTCCGGTTCGTGCCGCGCGGCGTTGGCCAGCAAACCCATCAGGAACATGGTGACCCAGATCGACGTGCCACCCGCCGAGATCAGCGGCAGCGTCACGCCGGTGACCGGCAGCAGACCCACCACGTAACCGATGTTGATGCCGGCCTGGGACACCGTGAACACCGTCAGCGTGCCCGCGGTGATCCGGATCCACGGGTCCAGGTTACGCATGGCGATGCGCAGCCCGACGATCGCGAGCCCGACGAAGAGGCCGATCACCACGATGCAGCCGATGAACCCGAGCTCCTCGCCGATCACCGCGAAGATGAAGTCGTTCTGCACGTTCGGCAGGTAGGACCACTTCGACGGGCCCTGCCCGAGCCCCTTGCCGAACAGCCCGCCGTCGGCCAGCGCGTACTTGGCCTGCGTGGCCTGGTAGGCCGCGCCGCTGGTGTCCGACCCCGGCGACAGGAACGACAGGACCCGCGACATCCGGTAGGACGCGGTGAGCGCGAGCACCACGGCCCCGGCGACACCGCCGGCGAGGATCACCGCGAACAGCCGCTTCGGCGCGCCGGCGAACCACAGCAGCGACATCAGCACCACGCCGAGCGTGATCGTGCCGGACAGGTTCGGCTGCGCCATGACCAGCGCGAACATCAGCAGCGCGACCGGCACCACCGGCACCATCAGGTGCCGCCACTGGTGCAGCACGTGGTACTTGGTGACCAGCACGTGCGCGCCCCACAGCGCGAAGGCGACCTTGGTGAACTCCACCGGCTGCACCGAGAACCCGCCGACGACGAACCACCGCTGGGCGCCGCCACCGGCCGAACCGAGCGGCGTCAGCACCAGCGCCAGCATCGACAGGCACACCACCACGCCCATCGACGACAGCGCGCGGGTGCGCCGCAGCGGCATCCGCAGCGCCACCCAGAACACCACCGAACCGCTCAGCACGAAGATCAGGTGCTTCTTGAACAGCGAATACACCCCAGCCCCGGTGTCCGGGTCGACCGAGGCGACCGAGGACGCCGACAGCACCATCACGATGCCGATCGAGGTGAGCAGACCGGTGAGCGCCAGCACCAGGTGGAAGTCGGCCAGCGGGCGCGACAGCCACGCGGTCAGCGCGGTGAAGGTCGCGCGCGCCGGGCTGGGCCGGTCACCGCGTTTGCGCTGGCGTTCCTGCTTCTGGTCCGGCTCCTCAACGACCGTCATCGGCAGACCCCGTCGCACGGGCCAGGACCGCGTCGGCGAAGGCGTCGCCCCGATGGGCGTAGTTGCGGAACATGTCCAGGGAAGCCCCGGCCGGTGCCAGCAGCACCACGTCACCGGGCCGGGCCAGGTCGCTGGCCACCAAGACCGCCTCGTTCATGGCCTCATCGTCACCCGAAGCGACCCGGTGGACGGGGACATCCGGCGCGTGTCGCGCGAGAGCGGCGGCGATCACCGGCGCGTCCGCGCCCATCAGCACCACCCCCCGCAGCCGGCCCGCGACCACCTCGACCAGGTCGTCGACCGCGGCGCCCTTGAGCTGGCCGCCCGCGATCCACACCACGCTGGCGTGCGCGAGCAGGGAGCCGGCAGCGGCGTGCGGATTGGTGGCCTTGGAGTCGTTCACGTAGCGGACCCCGCCGAACTCGCCCACCTCGACGGCCCGGTGCGCGCCCGGCTGGAACTCGCGCAGCCCCTTGGCCACCGCGCCCGGCTCGACGCCGTAGGCCCGGGCCAGTGCTGCGGCGGCGAGCGCGTTGGCCAGGTTGTGCGGGCCGGGCGGCCGCACCTCGGCGGCGGAGATCAGTTCGTCGGCGGAACTCTGCGGATCCGGCCCGTAAGCGCGGTCGATCAGCAGGTCCTCGACCAGGCCCAGCTCCCCCGGCCGGGGGGTGTCCAGCCGGAACCCCACCCGCTGCGCCCCGGCGGGCGCGTAGGAGTCGGCCAGCCGCACCGACCACGGGTCGTCGGCGTTGTGCACCACGACCGACGAGTGCGCGTGGATGGTGCCCTTCGCGGCGGCGTACTCCGCGAGCGTGCCGTGCCAGTCCAGGTGGTCCTCGGCGAGGTTGAGCACCACCGAGGCGTGCGGGGCCAGCGTCGAGGACCAGTGCAGCTGGAAGCTGGACAGCTCCACCGCCAGCGCCTGGTACCCCTCGAAGACGGCGTCCAGCACCGGCAGGCCGATGTTGCCGCAAGCCAGTGCGTGCACGCCGCCGGCGCGCAGCATCGACTCCAGCATCCCGACCGTGGTGGTCTTGCCGTTGGTGCCGGTGACGGCGAGCCAGGTGGCCGGGTCCGGCAGGTCGCGGGAGGCGCGCCAGGCGAGCTCGACGTCACCGATCACCTCGATGCCGGCCGTGGCCGCGGCGACCAGCAGCGGTGCCGTCGGCCGCCAGCCGGGGCTGGTGACCACGAGGTCGGTCCCGGCCGGCGGGGCGTCCAGCCCGGGGATCAGCTCGGCACCCAGGCCGTCCAGCTCGGCGAGCCGGCCGGCGTCGCCGTCGGTCACGGTGACCCGGGCGCCCCGCTCGGTCAGCGCCCGCACCGCCGAGCGGCCGGTCACCCCGGCGCCGGCGACGAGGACGTTGCGTCCGGCGAACACGGTCCTAGCCTCCCGCGCCGAGCTGTTCGGAGTAGAAGAGGCCGAGACCGAACATGCAGCAGATCGCGGCGAGCAACCAGAACCGGATGATCACGGTGGTCTCGGCCCAGCCCGCCAGCTCGAAGTGGTGGTGGAACGGGGCCATCCGGAACAGCCGGCGCCGGGTCGTGCGGAACACCGCGATCTGCAGCACCACCGAGATCATCTCGACCATGAACAGGCCGCCGATGACGATGGCGAGCAGCTCGGTCCGGGTGAGGATGGACAGGCCCGCGACCAGGCCGCCCAGCGCGAGCGACCCGGTGTCGCCCATGAAGATTTTCGCCGGGGCGGCGTTCCACCACAGGAACCCGATGCACGCCCCCGCCGCGGCGGCCGCGACGACCGCGAGGTCCAGCGGGTCGCGCACGTCGTAACAGGCGGCCTGCGGGGTCACCACGCAGGACAGCCGGGCCTGCCAGAACGCGATCACCACGTAGGTCGCCAGCACCATCGCCGAGGTGCCGCCGGCCAGGCCGTCCAGGCCGTCGGTGAAGTTCACCGCGTTCGACCAGCCGGAGATGACCACGTAGCAGAAGATCACGAAGATCACGGCGGGGAAGGTGATCAGCGCGAGGTCGCGGACGTAGCTCAGGTGCAGCGACGCCGGGGTGAGGCCGTAGCGGTCGGCGAACTGCAGCGCCATGATCCCGAACGCCACCGCGACCACCAGCTGGCCGACCAGCTTCGCGGTCTTGTTCAGCCCCAGGTTGCGCTGCTTGCGGATCTTGATGAAGTCGTCGAGGAACCCGACCACGCCCAGGCCCACCGCGAGGAACAGCACCAGCAGGCCGGACGCCGACGGGCCGTCGTTCCCGCTGTCGGTGCCCATCCAGTTCACCAGGTGCGCGGCGAAGTAGCCGACCACCATCGCGACGATGATCGCGACCCCGCCCATCGTGGGCGTGCCGCGCTTGGACTTGTGGCCCTGCGGGCCTTCCTCGCGGATCTCCTGGCCGAAGCCCTGCCGGGAGAACACCCGGATCAGGTAGGGCGTGAGCAGGATGGAGACCAGGAGACCGATCGCGGCCGCGATCAGAATGCTGATCACGCAACACCTTCCTTGAGCAGTGCGTCGGCGACGAGCCAGAGCTCGGCGACCTTCGAAGCTTTCACGAGCACGACGTCACCGGGCTCCAGCTGCTCCTGCAGGAGCGTGATCGCGGCCTCGGCGTCGGGCACCAGCACGGACTCCTCACCCCACGAACCCTCGTGGCTGGCGCCCTGGTGCATCGCCGCGGCGTCGTCCCCGACCACCACGAGCCTGCTGATGTTGAGCCGGACCGCGAGGCGGCCGATCTCGTCGTGCGCGGACACGCTATCGGCACCGAGTTCGGCCATCACACCGAGGACCGCCCAGGAGCGCCGGCCGCGGCTGGCCGAGGCCAGGGTCTTGAGCGCGGCGCGCATCGACTCGGGGTTGGCGTTGTAGGAGTCGTTCATGACCACCACGCCGTCGGGGCGGGTGGTGACCTCCATGCGCCGTGCGGAGCGGCGCTGCGCGGCCGACAGCCGCTGCGCGATCTCCTCCACGGTGGCGCCCAGCTCCAGTGCGATCGCCGCGGCCGTCAGCGCGTTGCCGACGTGGTGCTCGCCGTACAGCGACAGCGTGACCGGCGCCGTACCGGACGGCGTGATCAGCCGGAACGAGGCCCGGGCCTGCTCGTCGAGCGTGATGTCCTCGGCGCGCACCTGGGCGTCCGGGTGCTCGCCGACGCCCACGACGCGCGCCGTGGTCCGGCTCGCCATCGCGGAGACCAGCGGGTCGTCCAGGTTGAGGATCGCGACCCCGCCCTGCGCGGCCGGTGGCAGGGCCTCGACCAGTTCGCCCTTGGTTTTCGCGATGCCCTCGCGCGAGCCGAACTCGCCGACGTGGGCGCTGCCCACGTTGAGCACGGCCCCGATGCGCGGCGGGGCGATCTCCGCGAGGTGGGCGATGTGTCCCGGCCCGCGGGCGGACATCTCCAGCACCAGGTGCCGGGTGTTCTCGTCGGCGCGCAGCGCGGTCCACGGGTGGCCGAGCTCGTTGTTGAACGACCCCGGCGGCGCGACGGTCGGGCCCATCGGCTCGAGCAACTGGGCGATGAGGTCCTTGGTGGAGGTCTTGCCGGACGAGCCGGTCACCCCGATGACGGTGAGCCCGGCGCGGGACAGCTCGAGCACCACGTACCGGGCCAGCTTGCCCAGCGCGGCGAGCACCGCCGCCCCGGAGCCGTCCCGGTCGCCGGTCAGCGCGACCGAGCGCTCGTGCGCCTCGCCGGGCGGCAGCGGCGGCACGATCACCGCCGGTGCGTCCACCTCGCGTGCGGCGAGCACACCGGCCGCACCGCTCTCCACCGCCCTGGCGGCGAAGTCGTGCCCGTCGACCTTCTCGCCGGGCAGGGCGGCGAACAGGCCGCCCGGCGTCAGCTTGCGGGAGTCGAACTCGACGGTGCCGGTGACCGTCTCGCGACCGTCGGTGCGGTGCAGCCGCCCGCCGGTGACGGCGGCGATCTGCTCGAGCGTGAGCGGGATCAACGGGTCTCCTGGTTGTCTTCGAGCCGGCGCCGGATCGCCGCCGCCAGCTCGTCGCGGTCGGAGAAGGGGTGCACGACGCCCGCGGCCTCCTGGCCCGTCTCGTGGCCCTTCCCCGCGATCAGCACGACGTCCCCCCGGCGGGCCAGCTCGACCGCCCGGACGATCGCCTCGCGCCGGTCGCCGATCTCGAGCACCTCGCCGGCCTCGTGCCCGGCGGCGCGGGCACCGGCGAGCATCGCCGCCCGGATCGCGGCCGGGTCCTCGGAGCGGGGGTTGTCGTCGGTGACGATGAGGACCTCGCTGCGCCGGGCCGCCGCCTCGCCCATCATCGGGCGCTTCGCGGTGTCCCGGTCGCCGCCGCAGCCGAGGACGGTGATGATCCGGCCCTCGGTGCGGGCGCGCAGCGCGTCCAGCGCCTGCGCCACCGCGGCCGGCTTGTGCGCGTAGTCGACCACGGCGGTGAAGTCCTGGCCCAGGTAGACCCGTTCCATCCGGCCGGGGACCTCGACGTGCGCCAGACCGGTGACCGTCTCCTCCAGGCCGACCCCGCACGTGTCCAGGATCGCCGCCGCGAGCACGGCGTTGGCGATGTTGAACGTGCCGGGCAACGGGAGCGTGGCGCGCGCCGAGCGGCCGCCCGGCGCGTGCAGCGTGAACGTCTGCTCACCGGCGGCGGTGGTGGCGAAGTCGGTGGCCGTCCAGCTCGCGTCCACGCCGGGCTCGGTGGTCACCGTGACGGTGTGCGGGGTGACCAGCTGCTGGCCCCACGCGGTGTCGATGCACACCACCTCGGTGGTGGAGCGGCCGTCGAACAGCAGCGACTTGGCCGCGAAGTACTCCTCCATGTCCCGGTGGAAGTCGAGGTGGTCCTGGGAGAGGTTGGTGAACGCGCCGACCGCGAAGCGGGTGCCGTTCACCCGGCCCAGCGCCAGCGCGTGGCTGGACACCTCCATCGGCACGTGGGTGACGCCCTGTTCGACCATCACCGCGAGCAGCGCCTGCAGATCGGGCGCCTCCGGCGTGGTGAACGCGCTGGCCAGCCGCTCCCCGGCGAGCCGGGTCTCGATCGTGCCGATCAGCCCGGTGACGTGCCCGGCGGCGCGCAGGCCGGACTCGACCAGGTAGGTGGTGGTGGTCTTGCCGGAGGTGCCGGTGATGCCGAGGACGGCCAGCTCCAGCGACGGCTCGCCGTAGATCCAGGCGGCCACCGGCCCGAGCACCCCGCGCGGATCCGGGTGCACCAGCACCGGGACGCCCGCGTCGCGCAGCGCCGGCCGCTGCGCACCGGCCTCGTCCGTGAGCACCGCGGCCGCGCCCGCCGCGATGGCGTCCGCGGCGAAGTCGGCGCCGTGCGCCCGCGCGCCCGGCAGCGCGGCGAACAGGTCGCCGGGCAGGACGTGCTGCGCCCGCAGCGTGGCCCCGGTCACCACCGTGTCACCGGGCCAGTGCGGCTCGCCGACCAGGCGCGCGTCCGCGCGCGCCACCAGGGTGGTGAGCGGGACCGGCTCGATGCGGGTCGGCCGTGGCGGCGCCACCGCCGCCTTCACGGGGCTGTCCGGTACCCGCCCCTCCGCTTCCTGCGACATGGTGCTGTTTCCAGACGCGTTCACCGACACAGCACGGAAGGTTACCGAGGTGGGTTTCCCCGCCGTCGGCCCGGTACTCCTAGTGCGTGTGTCTCGATTGGACAGCGCTCGATCGGGCGCCCGATGGGACAGCGCCGCTACGGCAGCACCAGCGGCACGTACGGCGCGGTGCCCTGCGACAGCGGGATCTGGAACCGCTGCGTCAGGTAGGAGGCGATGTCGTGGAACAGCGGCGCGGCGGAGTGGCCCGCGGGCAGCGTGGTGTCCGGCGCGTCGAGCCGGATGCCGACGACGAGCCGCGGGTTGTCCGCGGGCAGGATCCCGGCGAAGGTGATGTTGTAGAGGGAGTCGCTGTAGGCCCCGGTGGCCGGGTTGACCTGCTGGCCGGTGCCGGTCTTGCCGGAGATCTGGTAGCCCTCCAGCGCCGCGGTGGGCGCCGTCCCGCTGTTGCCGTTGCGGCCGCTCTGCGTGACCGCCCGCATCATGTTCCGCACGGTCGTCGCGGTCTCCGGGCTCACCACCTGGGTGGTCTGCGGCGCCGCCTTGGGCACCACCGTGCCGTCCGGCCGGACCTCCTCCTTGACGATGCTGGGCTGCACGCGCAGGCCGTTGTTCGCGATCGCCTGGTACATCCCGGCCATCTGCACCACCGTCATCGACAGGCCCTGGCCGATCGGCAGGTTGCCGAACGTGGTGCCGGTCCAGGTGCCGCGTGGTGGCACGAACCCGCGGCTCTCGCCGGACAGGCCCAGGCCGGCGCTCTGCCCGACGCCGAAGCGTTTGAGGTAGTCCAGGTACTTGTCCGGGCCGAGCTGCTGGGCCAGCAGCAGCGTCCCGATGTTCGACGACTTCGCGAAGACGCCGGTGACCGAGAAGTTCTGGGTGCCGTGGGACCACGCGTCGTGCACGACGTGGTCGGCGACCTTGAGCTGGCCGGGCACCTGCAGCACCGAGTCGGGCGTCACGATGCCCTGGTCGATCGCCGCGGTGGCAGTCACGATCTTGTTCACCGAACCCGGTTCGAACGGCGTGGACACCGCCTGCAGGTCCATCAGCGACTGGGTGTAGGTCTTGTTGTCGTACGGGTTGAAGGTCGCGTCGTCGGCGATGGCGTAGATCTCGCCGGTCCTGGCGTCCATCACGACCGCGCTGGCGCCCTTGGCGTGCGACTTCCGCACGTAGTCGGCGAGCGCGTTCTGCAGGAAGTACTGCGTGTCCGAGTCGAGCGTGAGCACGACGTCGTTGCCCGGGGTGGCGGGCTGCACGTCCCGCTCGGTGCCCGGGATGATCACGTTGTCGTTGCCCTGCTTGGTGTCGGCGACGTAGCGGCCCGGACGGCCGGCCAGGTCGGCGTTGAGCGTGTACTCCAGCCCGGACAGCCCCTGCAGGCTGTGCTTGGACACGTCCGGGTCGTCCATCCGCCAGTTCGCCAGGCCCACCACGTTGGAGGCGAGCGTGTCGCCGGGGTACTCGCGGGCGGCGCGCACCTCGGCGCCGATCTCCGGGAAGGCGGAGGTGATCTCGCCGGCGATCGACGGCTCGACGCCGTCGACGAGGTAGGTGAACGACGCGCTCTTGTGGAAGTCGTCGAGCAGCTCCCGCTCGGTGATCCGGCCGGGCAGCTTGGCGGCGATGAACCGGGCCGCGTCGGCCGCGCGCCGCTCGAAGTTCTGGCCACCCGCCGGGTTCTTGGCGGCGACCTCGTCCCACGCCTTGTGCATCGCGCGCAGGTTCACCGACAGCGCGCGGGTCTCCACGGTGAAGGCGAGCTTGACGTTGTTGCGGTCCACAATGGACCCGCGCTTGGCCGGGATGGGGATGGCCGTGCTGCGCTGGCTCTCCGCCTTCGCCGACAGCGACGCGGCCTGGAAACCCTGGACCTGCACGAGCTTGAGCCCCGCCAGCACCAGCACCGCGACCAGCGCCACGCGCACGCCGACGTAGCGGCCTTTGCCGGTGGCGGCGTTGGGCCGGCCCGCCACCTGGCGCATGCGGGCGCCGTAGCTGCGGCGTCCCGGCTTCGCCATCACTGTCCTCCCGCGGTCTGCTGTCCCGGGGCCGGGCCGTCCGCGGGCGGGGCCGGCGGCTGCTCCTGCTGGCCCTCGTCCTGCGGCACGTCACCCTCGATCGGGCGGCCACCGGCCGGCGTCCCCGGCTGCAGGGCCGGCCCCGACGGTGCCGGTGCGACCGGCGCGCCCTCGGCCTTCTTCGGCTCGCCGACCACGGTCACCGACCCGTCCGGGTTCTGCAGCAGGTGCGCCGGGTCGACCGCCGGGACCATGCCCAGCGCCCTGGCGCGCTCGGCGAGCGAGGACGGCGATTCGGCCCCGCTGACGTCCTGCTGCAGCTGCTCGATCCGCTCGGTCAGGCCCGCGTTGGAGTGCCGCAGCTGCTCCAGCCGGTAGGAGTCGGCGATCGCCTGCGTCGACAGCAGCAGCGTGGTCACCACGCCGGCGGCGAGCAGCGTCATCACCATCAGCACGAACGTGGCGCGGGAGCGCGGCAACCGCAGCGCCAGCCGCACCTTCCGCCGCTCCGGCGCCGGGGCGGTGCGCTTGAGCCCCTCGGCGCGCTGCGCCCGGCGCGCGTAGGCGCGCTCCGCGGCCGTGGTGCGCTGCGGCTGCTGCTGCGGGCGGCCGCGGCGCTTGGCCGGGACCGCGGTGCCCAGCCCCTCGGGCACCGGCGCATCCGAACGGCGCGGACGCCGTCGCGGCTGGGCACCGGCCTGCCTGCGGGCCCGCGTAGGCGCTGTCATGCGTCCGCCTCCTTGATCCGTTCGGCCGCCCGGAGGCGCACCGAGGCCGCCCGGGGGTTGTGTTCGATCTCCGCCTCGCCCGCCTTCTCGGCGCCGCGGGTGATCAGCTTCAGTTCCGGCCCGTGGCCGGGGAGTTCGACGGGCAGCCCGGGCGGGGTGCGGGACTTCGCCAGCTCCGCGAACGCCTGCTTCACGATCCGGTCCTCCAGCGAGTGGTAGGACTCCACGACGATCCGCCCGCCCACGGCCAGCGCAGACAGCGCCGCCGGGATGGCCCGGCGCAGGACCTCCAGCTCGCCGTTGACCTCGATGCGCAGCGCCTGGAAGGTGCGCTTGGCCGGATGCCCGCCGGTGCGCCGGCTCGCCGCCGGCACCGCGTCGTAGAGCAGGCGCACCAGCCGTTCACTGCGGTCGAAGGGCTGCCGGGCCCGCTCCGCGACGATCGCCTTGACGATGCGCTGGGCGAACCGTTCCTCGCCGTACTCGCGCAGGATGCGGACCAGCTCGCCCGGTTCGTAGGTGTTGAGCACGTCGGCCGCGGTGGGCCCGGTGGTGGGGTCCATCCGCATGTCCAGCGGGGCGTCCCGGGCGTAGGCGAACCCGCGCTCCTCGGTGTCCAGCTGCATCGAGGACACGCCCAGGTCGAACAACACTCCGTCCACACGGGACAGTCCGAGCCGGGCGAGGAGCCCGGGCAGGGTGTCGTAGACCGCGTGCACGAGCTCCACCCGGTCGCCGAACTTCGCCAGCCGCGCCCGGGAGAGCTCCAGCGCGCGCGGGTCGCGGTCCAGGCCGATGAGTCTCAGCTGCGGGAACGCGGTGAGCAGCGCCTCGGAATGCCCGCCGAGACCGGTGGTGGCGTCGACCGCGACGGCGGGACGGCCCTCGAGCGCGGGGGCGAACAGTTCCACCACACGTTCGATCAGGACCGGCACGTGCGCCGCCTCGGCTGCCACTACTCCCACCCCCTCGTCCCGTCGTCCGGATGCCGTCAGGTCCCCGCCCGCCCGCTGCGGACCTGGTGCCGGGGAAGGTGCACCAGGGCCACTGAGCGGACAGAGGCCTCACGGCATCCGCCGCCGGATCCCGCCCCCCACTGCTGTGCTGCTCCCCGGGCCCGCGCCCCCCGACGGCGCGGGTACCGGGAACCCGTCAGAAGACGCCCGGCAAGACCTCTTCCTGGGCCTTCGCGTAGCTGTCCTCGTGTTCCTCCAGGTAGGACTCCCAGCGCTGGGCGTCCCAGATCTCCAGCCGGGTGATCGCGCCGATCACCACGCACTCCTTGTTGAGCCCGGCGTAACGCCGCAGCTCGGGCGCGATGGCGATGCGCCCCTGGCCGTCCGGACGCTGCTCGTCGGTACCGGCGAACAGGTACCGCTGATAGGCCCGCACGGCCTCGTTGGTGAAGGGCGCCTCCGCGACCTTGCGGGCCAGCTGCTCGAACTCGGCACGCGGGAAGACGAAGAGGCAGTGATCTTGCCCCTTGGTGACCATCAGCCCACCTGCCAGCGCGTCGCGGAACTTCGCGGGCAGCGTGAGCCGCCCCTTGTCGTCCAGCTTCGGGGTGTGCGTGCCGAGGAACACCGGCACTCACCTCCCCGCCGCTCCCGGTGGTCGCACCGGTCACGGCCCCGGGGCCTCCCTTCCGCCCCACTGCGCACCACCGTACCCCACTTTTCCCCACAGTCAACGCGGGGACGCAGCCCGACCGGGCGATCCTCGCGCTGTTTTCGCAGGTCAGGAAGTGGGGGTGACAGGGGGGAGAAGGTGGGGCGGCCGACGGCGCCTCCCCCGCGCCGGGTATCTCACACCGCCGCGCGGACCTCGTTTCCCGGCGTGCGGACCCACGGGTGGGCGGCGGTGGGGGCGCCGGTGGGAAATGGTGGGGAGCCCGGGTGGGGCACGGTGGCACGGTGGGTGGGTCAGGGCAGCAGGTCGGCCAGCCGCGCGGCGATCTTCGCCGAGCCGGCCGGGACCACGTTCACCCAGTCCGCTCCCCCGCGCCCCGGTTCGACCGTGCCCAGATAGGCACCCAGGTCGGTGCTGAACCAGCTGACCCCGCCGGTGCGGCGGACCCGGGCGCCGTCGCGCACCCGGACCGAGAACTGACCCGCCCCGAGCACGGGCCGGGACCGGATCGCGTGGATCTCGGCCATCTGCCGGGCCGCGCCCCGCGACCCCTCGCCCCCGGACAGGGCGTCCGCCGGCAGGCTGACCCCGTGGCCCGGCCCGGGCTCCAGTGCGGGCATCAGGTCGACGACCGCGGCGACGATCTCGGTGTCGCGGATCCCGGACAGCCCGATCGTGCGGCTCGGTTGCGCCGCCAGGACGCCGCGCCTGCCCCCGGCGGCGGCGACGGCCCGGAACGGCACCTCGGCACCGAGGTCGGGCAGCGCCTCGCACTCGACGTAGACGTCGGCCGAGGCGAGCGTCGCCAGGCGGGACTCCAGTGCCGGGTCCAGGCGCCCGCCGTCGAGCAGGTTGCGCTCGGCCAGGTTGGCGTGCACGGCGCGGCGCACCTCGGCGCGTTCGGCCTCGGTCGCGCCGACGCTGCGCACCGCCAGCGGCGGTGGCACGCGGCCGTGCCCGAGGTCGTGCCACAGGATGTCGAAGGCGGACGCCGAAACCCGGATCACCGCTGCCCCAGCTCCGGCGGGGGCTCGAAGAAGTGCCCTGGCACGGACTCGCGCAGCGCCGCATCCCGGGCGTTGAGCACGTCGATGGCCTTCTGGCGCGCCTCTTCCGCGGCGGCGCGGCGCTGCGCCATGGCGTCCGACAGCCCGGCGAGCGCGGCGAGGTCGCCGCTCGCGGCGGCCTGCCGGATCATCGCGCCCGGGTCGTACCCGACCGGCGGCGGCATCTCGTCGCGGGCGCGCGCGGCGATCTCGGCCTGGCGGACGACCGCGCCGGACAGCGTCAACGACAGCTCGGTGGCGTGCCCGGACCAGCTCTGCGCCTTCGCGATCGTCGTGCGCAGCGCCTCACCCGCGGGCCCCTCGAACGCCGCCCCGGCCTGGGTGGCGAGGGCAGCCAGCGCCTGCGCCGACTCGCGCAGGTTCCGGGCCAGCCCGGCCCACTGCTCGCCGATCCGGCCGGCCACGGCCGGGTCGTTGCCGTCGGTCACCTCGGCCACCATCGCCTCGTGGCTGGCGGATTCGTGGCGCCGGGTCGGCTCGGGCACCTGGTTCACATTGGCTCCCTACGGCAGTTTCGGCTCGACCAGCCGGGCGACGGTGTCGGCCCGGCGGCACGCGAGCGGGGTGTCGGTGAAGCCGGAGTTGGTGACGTCCACCTGGACGCTGCCCTCCCGGCCGATGCCGAGCAGGACCGCGCAGGTGCCGTCCCCGGCGCCGCGGTCGGACACCCGGAAGCCCTGGTGCCGCCCGACGGTGACCCGTTTGCCGGTGCCCTTGTCGATCTGCAGCGAGGCCAGCGGGACGTCCCCGGCGAGCGTGACCGTGACGCCGAAGGTGCCGGCCTCGGTCCAGTCGCAGGCCCGGGAGGTGCCGATCGTCTTCTCCTGGCCCAGCGAGGTCAGCCCGGCGGTGGACCGGTCGGTGGCGGACAGCAGCTCGCACGGCTTCAGCGCGTCCGGCCCGGCCGGTTCCGCCGGGGAGGGCGACGGTGGCCCGCCCAGCGCGCTCGGCGAGGCCGCCGCCGACTGGGCGGGCGAGGGCGGCCGGCCGCACGCGGTGAGCAGCAGCGCCGCCGCGGCGAGCAGGAGGACCCCGGCGCGCATCCGGTCAGCCGCCACTGCAGTCGACACCTCCGGCGGCGTCGTCGTCACTGTCGGAGTAGCGCTTGAGGGCGTGGCCGATGTTCGTCTTGAGCGTCTCCAGCTCCTGCCCGAACCGGATCAGCGCGTCCGCGGCCGAGCCGGGGCCGCCGAGGCCGTAGCGGGCCATGAACTCGCCGATCTCCGCCGCGTACCCGCCGCCCAGCGGCACGGTGCGGCCCAGCACCCGAGCCTCCCGCACCATCTGGCCGACGACGTCCTGCAACCGGCTGATCTGCTGGTAAGCCCCGGCCGCCAGCTCGGGCGAGACCGCGAACGCCCCCGCGTCCACGTGCAGAGCACCGTGCGTGTCGGTCATCGGTTGTGTTCGCACCTCTCGGTAGCCGCCCGGTTCCGCACCGCAGCATAGCGTCCGAATCGAATTCAGGGTTCTTCGACCGACTCGCCCGGCGTTTGACACACTGGGGAGAAGGCTGGGTGCCGGGCGGGGACCGTGGGCGGATCACCGCCCCGGCTGTGAGATCCTTCCGCGCCGCGGCGCGGTCCGGCGAGGACCGCACACCGTGTTCCAGTTTGACAAAGGGCTTCGGCACCAGGAGGTCGAGTGACGTCGAGGACGCAGCCTGCATCCCCCGGTCAGTACGCCGGGGAGCAGGCGCCGGGGCAAGCGCCGTACCACCCCGGCGCGACTCCCGGACCAGGTGTGCCGATCAGCCACAACGGCCACGGCGAACTGCACGAGACCATGCGCCGCATCGCGGGCAACGTCGAGCGGGTGCTGGTGGGCAAGCCCGAGGTGGTGCGCGTCGCGCTGGTGACGCTGCTGGCCGAGGGCCACCTGCTGGTCGAGGACGTGCCCGGGGTGGGCAAGACCTCGCTGGCCAAGGCGCTGGCGAGGTCCATCGACTGCACGGTCAGCCGCATCCAGTTCACGCCCGACCTGCTGCCCAGCGACGTCACCGGCGTGTCCATCTACAACCGGCAGACCGGTGACTTCGAGTTCCGGCCCGGACCGGTGTTCGCCAACATCGTGGTCGGCGACGAGATCAACCGCGCGTCGCCGAAGACGCAGTCGGCGCTGCTGGAGTGCATGGAGGAGAAACAGGTCACGGTCGACACCACGACCTACCGCCTGGAGGACCCCTTCATGGTCATCGCCACCCAGAACCCGATCGAGATGGAGGGCACCTACGCCCTGCCCGAGGCGCAGCGCGACCGGTTCACCGCGCGCGTCTCGATCGGCTACCCCGACCAGCAGGCCGAGCTGGCGATGGTGGACGAGCACTCCGGCCACGACCCGCTCGCGGACCTGCAGCCGGTGTCCGACGCGGCCACCCTGGAACGGCTGATCCAGACGGTGCGCGCCGTGCACATGGCGCCGGAGGTGCGCAAGTACGCGGTCGACCTGGTCGCCGCGACCCGGCAGGTGCCGGAGATCCGGCTGGGCGCTTCGCCGCGGGCCACGCTGCAGCTGGTCCGCGCGGCGCGTGCCCAGGCCGCGCTGTCCGGCCGGGACTTCGTCGTCCCGGACGACCTGCACGCCGTCGCCGTTCCGGTGCTCGCGCACCGGCTGGTGCTGACGACCGAGGCGCACGCCGCCCGCCGGTCGGCCACCGACGTGGTCCGCGCGGTGCTGCACCGGGTGCCGGTACCGCAGGGCGGTCATCCGCAGACCTCCGGCCACCGGTAGCCGGTGACGTTCCGGATGTTCCGGTCGCTGTCGGGGCTGACCACGCGGGGGCGCTGCCTGCTCGCCGCCGGGGTGGCGGCCGCGGTCTGCGCGGTGGTGCTCAACGAACGCGACCTGTTGCGGGTCGCCGTGTTCGTGATCGCGCTGCCGCTGCTGGTCGCCCTGTTCATCGCGGCGTCCCGGGTGCGCATCGGCGCGTCCCGCACGCTGCTGCCCGAGCGCGTCCCGGCCGGTTCGGCGGGCGAGGTGGAACTGGCGTTGTGGCGCGACGGCAAGCTGCCGGCCGGTGAGGTCCTGCTCGAGGACGGCGTGCCGTACGCGCTGGGATCGCGGCCGCGGTTCGTGGTGGAACGCCTGCCGCACGGCCGGGTCATCGCGTTGCGGTACCCGGTCCAGCCGATGATGCGCGGCATCCAGCAGGTCGGCCCGCTGCGCGCGACGCTGACCGATCCGTTCGGGCTGTGCGAGTTCGACCGCGAGCTGATCGCGCACTCGCGGCTGGTGGTGGTGCCGAAGGTGGTCGGCCTGTCGGGGCTGCCCAGCGGTGCCGGGATCGGCGCGGGCGACGACGGCAGCGTGCGGTTGCGGGCCGGCCAGGGCGAGACCGACGTGGTGGTGCGGCAGTACCGCCAGGGCGACGACCTGCGCAAGGTGCACTGGCGGTCGACCGCCCGGCGCGACGAGATCATGGTGCGCGTCGAGGAGCGGCCGTGGCGTGGCGGCACCACGGTGCTGCTGGACCACCGGGCGGCCGCGCACCACGGCACGGGCCCGGCCGCGAGCCTGGAGTGGGCGATTTCGTTCGCCGCGAGCGTGTGCGTGCACGTCCGCCGCGCCGGGCACCGGGTCCGCCTGGTCACCGAGCACGGCAAGGCGCTGGCCGACGTGCCCGGCGACGGTGGCGAAGGGTACGACAACGTGCTGCTCGACGCGCTCGCCGCGCTGCAGCCCGCGCACCAGCGCGATCTGACGACAGGCCACGACCCGGCCGAGGGACAGGAGCTGATCGCGATCCTCGGAACGGTGTCGAACCAGGCGGTGACGGAACTGGCCCGGTTCCGGCCGCGCGGCATCCGGAGTCTGGCGGTGCTGCTGGACACGCCGGCCTGGTCGGGCGGCGTGAGCGCCCCGGAGCAGCGCGCGGCCGCGACGGAGGAGTCGGCGGCGCTGCTGCGCGCCGCGGGCTGGGGCGTGGTGGTGGCCGGCCCCGCCGCACCGATGCCGCAGGTGTGGGCGGAACTGTGCCGCACCGCCGCCGGACGGGGCAGCCTGATCGGAGGCCCGCTGTGACCCCTGCGCGAGTTCTCCGTGCGGACGCCTGCGGCCGGCCACGCGCCGCGACCACGCACCGCACCTCCGGGGGAACGTCGTGACCACCACGGCCGGCCCTGGTTCGCGGCCGGACTCCCCACCGCCCGGCCCGCCGGAACTGCACCAGCCCAGCCGGCGCGTCGTGGAGCCGTCGCAGTGGCGGGGTTCGATCCTGCCCCCGGTGGCGGCCGGACTGGCCACGCTCTGCGCGTCGACCTCGCTGACCGGCGTGGTCGGCGGGGTGGGCTGGCTCGGGTACGTGACCGTCGCCGTCGTGCTCGTCGCCGCCACCGGCCTGGCGCTGCGGGCGGTGCGCACCCCGACCGTCGTCGTCGGGCTGGCTCAGCTCGTCGCGCTGCTGTTGCTGATCACCGGGGTGTTCACCAGCAACGGCATCGTCGGCGTCATCCCCGGCCCGACCGCGCTGGACGAGCTCAACGGCGTCCTCACCGCGGCGTTCGACCAGATCCGCAGCGGCCTGCCGCCGGTCGACGCGACACCGCCGATCCTGTGCCTGGTGACCATCGCGATCGGGCTGGTCGCGGTGCTGGTGGACACCCTCACCGTCACCGCCTCCGCCCCCGCGGCCACCGGCCTGGTGCTGCTGTGCGTCTACGCGGTACCGGCCTCGCTGGCCGACGGCATGCTGCCCTGGTGGACCTTCGTGCTCGGCGCGTCGGCCTTCGCCGGCCTGCTCGCCGTGGACGGCAACCACCGCCACCGCCGCTGGCGCAACCGGGACTCCCCCGGCCTCGGCAACGCACCGGCCGCCGCGTCCGCGCCGGTGGCCGTGGTCGCGGTGGCGCTGGTGCTCGGCCTGGTCGCCGGCAGCGCGGTCACCGCGGTCGGCACCGTCGGCCGGCTGCCGGGCAGCGGCCAAAGCGGCGCGGGCGCCGGATCCGGCGGGCTGGGCGTCAACCCGTTCACCTCGCTGCGCGGCATGCTCGACCAGGGCACCACCGTCGACCTGTTCCGCGTCCGCGGCCTGGGCAACGACAAGCGCCTGCTGCGCGCGTTCACGCTCGACACCTACCGGCCCAACCGCGGCTGGAGCCTCCCGGACGGCCCCATGCCGGCCGGTTTCCCGGCGAACCAGCCGTTGCCGGCCGCACCGGGTGACGACGGCGCCGGCGAGGCGCGCCAGATCCAGATCGAGCCGCTGAACTGGGTGGACGTGTGGATGCCGGTGTACGGGCAGCTGCGCGGTCTGCAGGGCGTACCGCCGGGCTGGTACTACGACCCGGGCAGCGGCGCGGTGTTCAGCGAGCGCAAGCAGCGGATCGCGCCGTACCTGGAGGCCGCGTCGCTGGCCGAGCCGTCGAAGGACCGGCTGGAGTCGGCCACCGCCGGCGGCGGGGACATCCCGGCGACCTACAGCCAGATCACCGGCGTCGACCCGCGTGTGGTGACCCTGACGCAGAACCTCGCCGCGGGAGCGCGGACCGATTTCGACAAGGCGAGCGCGATCTGGCGGTACTTCAGCGCCGAGAACGGGTTCACCTACGACACCGCCACGGCCGCCGCGACCGACAGCGACGCCCTGGCCGACTTCCTGCTCAACGGGAAGCGCGGGTTCTGCGAGCAGTTCGCCTCCGCGATGGCCGTGATGCTGCGGGTGCTGCACCTGCCGGCACGGGTGGCGGTCGGGTTCACGTCGGGCTACGCCGACGGTGACGCCCGGCTGATCACCTCGCAGGACGCGCACGCGTGGGTCGAGGTGTACTTCCGCGACCTGGGCTGGGTCAGCTTCGACCCCACACCGCGCTCGGACGGTCGCGGCTACGTGCCGCCGTACCTGCAGTCCGGTGCCACCTCCAGCAGCTCCACCGGCTCGGAGGACGAGGACGTGCCGAGCGTGTCCACCACCCGGGTCGCCCCGAGCGGTGCGCCGGAGACGCAGGGCAGCGTGGCGCACCCCGGTGCGACCCAGGCCACGCCGGCCGGCAGCGCGCCGGGCTGGACCGGGTGGACCGCGCTGGTGCTGGTGCTGATCGCGCTGGCCCTGACCGCCGGCGCGTTCGTGGCCCTCCGCACGCTGCGCGGCCGGCCGGCCGCGTGGCTGCCGCTGGCCGCGGCGGGCGCGTGGCTGGTCGCCGTGGTGCTGACCGCCTGGCTGGTGCACTGGGTGCTGGCACTGGTCCTGCTGCTGCTCGCGGTGGCCGGGCTGGCCCCGGTGGTGCTGCGGGAGATCCACCGGCACCGCCGCCTCACCGCGATCGGCGAAGGCCGGCCGGGTGCGGCCGACGCGGCCTGGGCGGAGCTGATGGACGAGTGCACCGACCGCGGGATGCCGATCCCGCCGAGCGACACGGTCCGCACGGCTGCCCAGAAGCTCGCGACCCAGCACCACCTCGACGACGAGGGCAAGGCCCACCTGCGCACGGTGATCGGCGCGGTGGAGCGCTCGTGGTACTCCCCGGCCGAGGCGATGGACGAGAACTTCGCGTCGGCGTTCCAGGGGCTGCGGCGCAGCCTGGAGCGCAACGCGCCGATGTCCTGGCGGGGCCGCCTGTTCCCGCGTTCGGTGTTCCGCAAGCGCATCACCGCCGGTCGCGGAACGCCCGCGATCGGTTGACGACGGCGGTGGCGAGCAGACCGCACACCGCCGCCACGGCCACGGCGACCGGCAGTGCACCGTGTCCGAGCGCGGCGCCACCGACGCCGGCACCGGCCGCGATGCCGATCTGGAACGCGACGATGTAGACCGCGGACGCCAGATCCGGGTGGGTGGCGACGCGCAGGACCGCGGCCTGCAGTACCACCCCGATCCCGGCGGCCGGCAACGCCCAGAGCACGACGGCGGCCCCTGCGACGACGCCGGAACCGGTGACCAGCAGCACGATCATGCAGGCCGCGAGCCCGGCGGTGACGAGCAGCGCGGTCGCCCGCGGGTGGCCGTCCACCCCGCGCCCGATCAGCACCAGGCCGAGCAGGCCCGCCACGCCGTGCGCGAACAGCAGGGCCGACGTCGCCGGCCCGGTGAGGTGGGCGAAGTCCGCGATGATCGCAGTGATGTAGGTGAACGCGGCGAAGTGCCCGGTCACCACGATCAGCGTGGCCAGGTTGACCGGCCACAGGGACCGGTTCAGCGCTCCGCGCGTGCCCGCCACCGGCCCCGCCGGCATCGGATCGACCGTCAGTCGGATCACCACCGCGGACAGTGCCGCGGCGGCGGCCACCGTGAGGACCGTCGGGCGCCAGCCGATCGTGGCACCGAGCCACGAGCTCAGCGGTAGCCCGAGGAGGAACGCCAGCGAGTTCCCGGCGAACACGACGGCGGTGGCGCGGCCGCCGCGCTCCGGCCCGAGCAGCCGGGCGGCCATCGCCGCCACCACCGACCAGAACACCCCGTGCCCGGCCGCGGCGACGAGCCGGGCGAGCACCGCGACGGCGTATCCGGGCGCGACCGCGAGCAGGAGGTTGGACACCGCGACCGCCGCCACCGTGACCAGCGCGGCCGTCCGGCGGTCCCAGCGCACGGTGAGCGCGACCAGCGGCACGACCGAGACCGCGACGACGAGGGCGTATCCGGTCATCAGCAGGCCGACGGCCGGCTCGGACACGGCGAACCCTTCCGCGAGCTGCGGCAGCAGCGCGACCGGCAGGTTTTCCGAGGTCACGGACACGAAGCAGGCGGCGCTGAGGGCGGCCAGCGCCACTCCGGTCCGGGACGGGCTTCCGACTCGCATTGTGTAACGATACACAACTAGGCTGGGGGCATGTCCAGTCCCGATTCGCCGCGCGTCACGATGGCGGAGGTGGCGCGACGCAGCGGTGTCTCGCCGATGACGGTGTCGTACTGCTACAACCAGCCGGACCGGGTGGCTCCGGACACCCTGCGCCGGGTGCGGGCGGTCGCCGCCGAGCTGGGCTACGGCGGGCCGGACCCGACCGCGCGGTCGCTGCGCCGCCGCCGCACCGGCACGATCGGCGTCGTCTTCGGCGAGCACCTCGCGTACGCCTTCGAAGACCCCCAGGCCCGCGGCTTCCTGACCGGCGTCGCCGACGTGTGCCGCGAGCGCGGCACCGGCCTCAACCTCATCCCGACCACGGGCGCGGACACCGACGCCGAGCGCGTCCGGTCCGCCTCGGTGGACGGGTACATCGTCTGGACCACCGCGGACGCCGACCCGGTGCTCAAGGTGCTGGCCGGGCTCGGCAAGCCGGTCGCCGTCCACGGCGGACCGGCGATCCCCGGCGCGCGGGTGATCACGATCGGCAACCGCGCCTCCGCCCGCGAGCTCGCCGCACACACCTTCCGCGGCGCCCGCCGCCCGGCCGTGCTGAGCTTCCCGTTCGGCCGGGACCGCCGGCCGCGGCTGGAAACCGGGCCGGACCCGGAGGAGGTGGAGTTCCCGGTGACCCGGGACCGGCTCCGCGGCATCCACGACCACTGCCGCGACGCGGCCATCGACCCCGGCGCGCTGACGGTGGCGATCGCGTCCCGCAACGACCGGGCCGAGGCAGCCGCGATGGCCGACGCGCTGCTGGACACCGGCGCCGACGCCGTGATCGCCATGAGCGACCAGCTCGCGTTCGCGGTGCTCGACGCCGCCGGCCGCCGCGGGCTGCACGTGCCGGCCGACGTGGCCGTCGCCGGCTGGGACGACGATCCGGACTCGGCGCGGGCCGGGCTGACCACCGTCGCGCAGTCACTTCGCGACCAGGGCCGGTCCTGCGCGCTGATCGCCCTCGGCGAGCGCGTTCCGGACCGCCCGGCCGCCTGGACCCTGACGGTTCGCGCGACCACACGCCCGCCCCGGTGAAACTGGCCCCACCGAAAACGGCCCCAGTGAAAGTGCCTGCGCCCCGGCACGGGCGCAGGCACTTCCCGGAAAAGGACCTACTGCTCTTCGAAGCGCTGGCGGAACCGCTCTTCCATCCGATGGGTGAAGGAGCTCTTCGCCTTGGCGCCCTTCGCGCCGCCCTTGCCGTCGCCCCCGCCACGGCCCGACATAACCGCGAGCACGACGCCGGCGAACATCACGACGAAACCGAACACGCTCATCAACGGCACATCGGCGACCCACAAGGCCCGTACCATCACACCCAGTACGAGCAGAGCGACACCGACGACGAACAGCGCGATCCCCTGGATTCGGCGGCGGCGGGCGGGCCGGCGGAACCGGGCACCACGCACCGTAGACGCGAACTTGGGGTCCTCGGCATAGAGCTCGCGCTCGATCTGGTCGAGCAGCCGCTGCTCATGCTCGGAGAGTGGCATTTTTCCTCCTCCGGCACAGCTGTCGCGGGCGCCGGGCCGCGCAACGTCCTGGACCCAACAGACACCCCTAGTGGTGTCACCCTCCAGGATACGAGTCCTTCGCGATCAGGACTACCCGATCCCACGTCATCCTGTGCCCCGTTCGGCTCAAAATCTCCCCGTTGTCCTGGGCGCTGGCGGTTTCAGCTGTGCTGTCGCCGTCTCCTGGCCCAACGTTTCACCCGGCTCAGGGTTCCCCCGGGACGGATCGGGGTTTCCCCCGAGCAGCGACGCCGGGCGCACCGCCGCGGCGCCGAACTTCGACCGCGCCACGTCGGCCGCCACCTCCGCGTCCCGCCACCGCGGCGCGGGCTGGTCGAACGTCAGCTGCTCCGGTTCGGCCTCGCCGGTGAGCCCCTCCACCCGGACACCGAGGAGGCGGACGTCGGCGCCGGCGGCTGCCTCGGTCAGCAGCACGACGGCGGTGGCGTGGATGACGCGGGCGACGTCGGTGGCCGAGGGCAGGGTGCGCGACCGGGTGATCGTGCGGAAGTCGGCGAACCGCACCTTGATCGACACGGTGCGGCCGCGCAGCCCGCGGCGCCGCAAGCTCGCCGCGACGCGCTCGGCCAGGCGCAGCAGCTCCCGTTCGAGCACCCGCGGCTCGCGCTGGTCGGTGTCGAAGGTGTGCTCGGCGCCCAGCGACTTCTCCGGCGAGCCGACCACGACCCCGCGCTCGTCGCGCCCGTGCGCCAGCGCGTGCAGGTGCTCGGCGCTCGCGTTGCCGACCGCCTTGCGCAGCCGGGGCAGCGGTGCCACCGCGATGTCGGCGACGGTGGCCAGCCCGAGCCGCCGCAGGCTCTCCTCCGTCTTGCGCCCGACTCCCCACAGCGCCGAGATCGGCAACGGGTGCAGGAACTCCAGGGTCTGCCCGGCCGGCACGACCAGCACACCGTCCGGCTTGGCCATGCCGGAGGCGAGTTTCGCCACGAACTTCACCGAGGCCACGCCGACTGAGCAGGTGATGCCGTGTTCGGCCCGGACCCGCCTGCGGATCAGCGCGGCGATGCCCGCCGGGGTCTCGCCGAGCCGCCGCAACGCGCCGCTGACGTCGAGGAACGCCTCGTCCAGGCTCAGCGGCTCCACGAGCGGTGTGAGCTCGCGGAAGATCGCCATGACGCCCTTCGACACCTCGCCGTAGAGCCCCGGCGTGGGTGGCAGGAACACCCCGTGCGGGCACAGCCGGCGTGCCACCGCGACCGGCATCGCCGCCCGCACGCCGTACTCGCGCGCCGGGTAGTTCGCCGACGTCACCACCGACCGCGGGCCGGCGCCCGCCACGATCACCGGCCGGTCGACCAGCTCCGGCCGGGTGCGCAGCTCCACGGCCGCGAAGAACGCGTCCATGTCGACGTGCAGCAGCCCGCAGCCGGTGTCGTCCGGTGTGTGCCCCGCGCTCACCCGGAACCGCTCGTACCCGGCCGGCAGCGCCGCATTCCTACCCATCGCGGACGAGCCTACGCAGGGGGTCCGACAATTCCGGTCATCGGCGAGCCAGCAGGTGCAGGCGGCTGGCCAGGTCCCGCAGCGGCGGCATCGCGCCCGCGGCGGCCTCGAAATCGGCGAGGTCGTCGGCCGAGTACTGCTCCGACTCGACCTCGCCGAGCACGTCCGACACCACGCCGTCGCCCTGCACGAGCTCCACCCGCAGCCCGGCACCGGCCAGCAGGCCGCGCAGGCCGTCGGCGTCGAAGCGCCGCAGCAGCGTCTCGCCGTCGTCGGCGAGCACCCCCTCGGAGCTGGTCAGCAGGGTGTGCGCCTCGCGCACGCGGCCACCGAGCGCGCGGTGCAACGCCGCGGCGTGCCGGTTGGCGGCCAGCACGGAGACCGCACCGCCGGGTGCGACGACGCCCGCCATCGCGGCGACGACGGCCGCCGGGTCGTCGACCACCTCCAGCAGCCCGTGCGCCAGCACCAGGTCCGCCGACCGCGCGGGGATGCGGGCAGCGAGCGCGTCGGTGTCGTCGGCCACCACGGTGATCGCGGCGCCGACTCCGGCCTCCTCGGCGCGCCGCCGCAGGGTCGCCAGCGCGTTGGGGCTGGGCTCGACCACCGTCACCCGGCAGCCCTCGGCGGCCAGCGGGACCGCCCACACGCCGCTGCCGCCACCGACGTCGACGACCGCCGGCTCACGGGTCCCTCGTTCCCGCGCCCGGTCGAGCTCGGCCCGCAGTGCCCGCCAGACCGTGCCGGAGCTGCGCGCTGTCCCGGTGTCCGTTCGCATGGCGGACAGCGTAGTGAGGCCGGTCCGGAGGCCCGCCGTGGCACTCCGGCTACGCTCGAACCGTGCACACGGTCGCCGTACTCAGCCTCAAGGGTGGTGTCGGCAAAACCACCGTCGCGCTCGGCATTGCTTCGGCTGCGCTGCGTAGGGGAACGCGGACGCTGGTGGCCGATCTGGACCCGCAGGGCAACGCCACCGCCACCCTCGACCCGCCCTACACCGAGGCCACGCTGGCCGATGTGCTCGCCGCCCCGGTCCGCGAGGTGCTGCGCCGGGCCGTCGCGCCGAGCGCGTGGAGCCCCGAGGTGGACGTGCTGGTCGGAGCCGAGGAGCTGGAGCTGCTCAACGAGCCGGGGCCCGACGACGACAAGGTCGGCCACCTCTCCCGTGCCCTGGACGAGCTGCACGACCGCCCGCTGCGCGGCCGCCCGTACGAGCTGACGATCCTGGACTGCCCGCCCTCCCTCGGGCGGTTGACCAAGTCGGCGCTGGTCGCCGCCGACAGCGCGATCCTGGTGACCGAGCCGACGATGTACGCGGTGAGCGGCGCGCAGCGGGCGCTGGAGGCGATCGAGCGGATCCGCGACGAGCACAACCCGGAGCTGAAGGCGGCCGGGGTGCTGGTGAACCGGCTGCGGCCGCGCTCGCACGAGCACCAGTTCCGGATCGCCGAGCTGCGCGAGTCCTTCGGCACGTTGGTGATGCCCACCGCGATCCCGGACCGGCTGGCGGTGCAGCAGGCGCAGGGCGCGTGCAGCCCGATCCACGAGTGGCACTCCCCCGGTGCGCAGGAGGTCGCGCTGACCTTCAACATGGTGCTGGCCAAGATCCTCCGCTCGACCCGCGCCGGCCGGCACCGCATCGACCACGATCCGGGCGACCACCCGGCGGGCCGGACGGCGCGGACCGCGGACGATGCCCGAAGGTGACACCGTCTTCCTGGCGGGCCAGAAGGTCGGCAGGGCGCTGACCGGCCGGGTGCTGACGCGCACCGACTTCCGGCACCCGGCGCTCGCCACGGCCGACCTGACCGGTTCGACGCTGCTCGGCGTGCGCACGGTCGGCAAGCACCTGTTCTTCCGCTTCTCCGGCGGGCTGAGCCTGCACAGCCACCTGAAGATGGACGGCGCGTGGGAGATCTCCCGGCCCGGCGCGCGCTGGCGGCACCCGGCCCACCACGCGCGGGTCGTGCTCGAGGCCGGCGGCGTGCAGGTGGTCGGGTTCCGGGTGCACGACCTGGAGCTGCTGCCCACCGCCGAGGAGTCCCGGCTGGTCGGGCACCTCGGGCCGGACCTGCTCGATCCACAGTGGAGCACCGAGCACGAGGCCCGCGCGATCGCAGCACTGGCCGCCGAACCGGCCCGCGAACTCGGCCTGGCGTTGCTCGACCAGCGGGTGATGGCCGGGGTGGGCAACCTCTACAAGTGCGAGATCTGTTTCCTGCTCGGCGTGACCCCGTGGACGCCGGTGTCCGAAGTGGACCCCGCTGCGGCGGTGCGGCTGGCGCGCAAGCTGCTGCTGGCCAACGCCTGGCGGCACGAACAGAGCACCACCGGCGACCTCACCCGCGGGCGCCGCAACTGGGTGTACGAGCGGACCAGGCAGGGTTGCTTCCGGTGCGGGACCCGGGTCCAGGTGGCCGGCCAGGGCCGGGATCCCGGCGACGTGCAGGCGCGGCCGACCTGGTTCTGCCCGCGGTGCCAGCGCGGGCCGTCGCCGCAGCTGCACGGTCGCGCGGTGCCGGACGCGCGGTAGCCGCGCATTAGCCACCCGATCGGGTACACCTGAGCGAGTCGGCGCATTCCCGTTGCCGTCCGCGAACCGGGTGAGAACGCCCACGCCGGCCGCCGCGGAAATGCGGTTGCCGCAGGGCACCGGCGCGCCTAGCGTTGCTGGTACACGGGAAAGGAGGTGGTCCAAAGTTGTGTAGCAACGGGACTCGTGAGGTGGCTGTCCGCTAGCGGATGCCACACCCTGGACTGCTGGTGAATACCAGACAGCCACCGCCCCCCGGCGTTTCCGAGCACTGGTCCGGCTCGGGCCCGAACGGCTGACGACGGTCGGGAGTCGCGCCGGGGGTTCCCCCCAATCCCCTAATTCGCCCGAAAGAGCCCGCGGTGATCGTCCGTGAGGCGCTATTCTTCGCCGGTGCTGCAGCCCGCGTACCCGCTGAAAACCGCACGGCTGATTCTCCGTCCGTTCGCGCAGTCGGACTTGAACGCACTCCATTCGTTCCAGGCCCACCCGGACGTGACGCGTTACTTCTTCGGGGAGCCGCGTACCCGGGCCGCGACCGCCGCCGCGCTCAGGGACAAGATCGCCCGCTCGACGCTGACCGAGCCCGGCGAGTACCTCGCCCTCGCCGTCGAACTGATCGACACCGGCGAACTGATCGGTGACCTCACGTTGCGCTGGGTCAGCAATGAGCACGCCAGCGGGGAGATCGGGGTTGCCATCCACCCCCGCCACCACGGCAAGGGCTACGCCGCGGAGGCGGTCGGCGAACTGCTCCGGCTCGGCTTCGACGAGCTGGGCCTGCACCGCATCTACGGGCGCTGCGACAGCCGCCAGGTTGCCTCGGCGTCCCTGATGGAGGCGCTCGGCATGCAGCGCGAGGCGCACCTGCGGGAGAACGAGCTCGTCAAGGGCGAATGGACCGACGAACTCGTCTACGCCATGCTGTCGTCGGAGTGGAATCGCCGCTGAGCGAAGATGGGACCGTGCTCTTCGACAGGCTGATCCGTCCCACGCTCTACCGGCTCAACGGCAACGACCCCGAGCGGGTGCACGAACGCACCCTGTCCGTCCTCGCGCGGCTGTCCGACGTCCCGCCCGCACTGGCCGTGGTCCGGCGCCGGTTCGCCGTCGCCGACCCGGTGACGCTGTTCGGGCTGCGCTTCGCCAATCCGGTCGGCCTGGCGGCCGGCATGGACAAGGACGGGCGCGCGCTCGCCGCGTGGCCCGCGCTGGGGTTCGGCTTCGTCGAGGTGGGCACGGTGACCAGGCTGGCGCAGCCCGGCAACCCCCGGCCGCGCCTGTTCACGCTGCCGCAGAGCGACGCCGTGATCAACCGCATGGGGTTCAACAACGCCGGTGCCGCCGCGCTCGCCGCGCGCCTGGCCGCCAAGGGAAAGCCGGACATCCCGCTGGGTGTGTCGATCGGCAAGTCCAAGGTGACACCGCTGGCGGACGCGGTCGCCGACTACCAGGAGTCGCTGCGGGCGCTGTACCCGTGGGCGGACTACTTCGCGATCAACGTCAGTTCCCCCAACACCCCCGGGCTGCGGTCGCTGCAGGACCGGTCGGCGCTGGCCGAGCTGCTCGCCGAGCTGGCGCGCACCGGCGGGGAGCTGGCCGCGGCGGCCGGGAAGCCGGCGACACCGCTGCTCGTCAAGGTCGCGCCCGACCTGACCGACGAGGCACTGGCGGAACTGCTGGAGGTGTGCGACGAGCACGGGGTGTCCGGGATCATCGCGACCAACACGACGCTGCGCCGGGACGGGCTGGCCACCGCCGAGGCCGCCGTGGGTGCGGAATCCGGCGGGCTGTCCGGGCGGCCGCTGACCGAGCGGGCGCGGGAGGTCGTGCGGTTCGTGCACAAGCAGACGGGTGGCGCGGTGCCCATCATCGGCGTCGGGGGCATCTCCACCGCCGACGACGCACAGCGGATGCTCGACGCCGGGGCCAGCCTCATCCAGGTCTACACCGCGTTCGCCCTGCACGGGCCCGGCCTGGTGCACCGCCTCAACCGGACGCTGGCCGGCGCCCGCTCACGCGAGAACGCCGAGCACACCGGCTGACGCGGGCGGTGTCGTGCCGGGACACCGACCGTCCACAGTGCCCGGACCAGAGAGCCCGGTCCAGAGAGCCCGGCGCAACTCGCCGACGGGGCGCCGCAGGTCAGGCCAGTTCGCGCAGTGCCAGCGCCAGCCCGGCGAGCCGGTCGGTCGCGTCGGTCAGGAACAGGCGCGAATCGGCCAGGCCGTGGCTGCTGGCGGCCACGGCGCGGCCCGCCGCGGCAACCAGTGCGGCGAAGTTCTCCACCCCGTCGTCGAGCTGGGCACGCAGCGTCCCGATCGCGGAGTCCAGCGCGGCGCGCTCGCCCGCCGGCGCCGCGTCGCGGGCCCGCTCGATCGTCTGGATCCGCAGGGCCAGCGCCCGCAGCGCCGTGGCCGCCTCCGCGGCCGTGGACCGCGCGTCGGCCACCGAGTACTCCGGCACCGGCGCGGCCCCCAGCGCCGACGGCTCGGACAGCTGCCGCAGCAGGTCGGCCAGCGTCGCCTCGCACTCGGCGAGCTTGCGCATCGGAGCACGCGCCACCGAACGGGCCGGCGGCAACGACGGCGGCGCCGCGCTGACCGGCAGCACCGTCCGGTTCAGCTGCCGCAGCCGCAGCCCGGACCGCACCGACAGCGTCGTGAAGACGACGGTCCCGAAGAGGCCCGGCAGCGCATCGACCACGCCCCCGTCACCGGCGAGCCCGAGGAAGCCGATCACGACCCACAGCACGCACAGCACCGCCCCCATGATCCACAGGGTCAGCGCGCGCGTCGTCCGCCGCTTGCTCCGGGCCAGCCGTGCCTCGGGCGAGTTCCACGCCACCCACTTCGAGCGGGCCTCCGCCAGCACCGGCAGCGCCTGGGACACCACCCGGGGCCGGGTGCCGGCGCCGGAGCCCTGCTCGGGGGGCAGGTACCGCTGCAGCTTCTCCTGGGCACGCTGCGCGTAGTCGGGCAGGCGCTCGATGTGCTTTTCCAGCTTCGCCTGGAACTGCGCGAAGTCCCGCCTGCCCGACGTCCCCGACATCGCCACCTACCTGCTCAGGCCTGGTTCTTCTGCTGCTGCTCGGCCTGGACGCGCGACTCGATCTCACGCTGGATGTCCGCGCCGGGCGAGGCCGCCTTCTCCCCGGAACCGGAGGTCACCTGCGCCACCGACTCGCCCCGCATGGATGCCCGGATCTGCTCCAGCCGCGAGCTGCCGGCCATCTGCGTGGTGGCCTGCTGCACCTCGAGCATGCGGCCCTGCACCGAGTTCTGCGCCAGCTCGGCCTGGCCCAGCGCCGTGGTGTAGCGGCGCTCGATCTTCTCCCGCACCTCCTCCAGCGACGGGGTGTTGCCCGGCGCGGTGAGCTGCGACATCTGGTTCAGCGACGCCGACACCTGCTCCTGCATCTTCGCCTGCTCCAGCTGCGAGAGCAGCTTGGTGCGCTCGGCCAGCTTCTGCTGCAGCATCGCCGAGTTGCGCTCGACGGCCTGCTTCGCCTGGCCGGCGGCCTGCAGTGCCTGGTCGTGCAGCGTCTTGAGGTCCTCGATGCTCTGCTCGGCCGTCACCAGCTGGGTGGCGAACGACTCGGCGGCCACCTCGTACTGCTGCGCCTTCTGCTCGTCCCCCTTGCCGCGCGCCTCGTCCGCCAGCACCAGCGCCTGACGCGCCGACGCCTGCAGCTTCTCCACCTCGGCGAGCTGGCGGTTGAGCTTCATCTCCAGCTGCCGCTGGTTACCGATCACCGCGGCGGCCTGCTGGGAGAGCGCCTGGTGGTTGCGCTGCGCCTCCTCGATGGCCTGCTGGATCTGCACCTTCGGGTCGGCGTGCTCGTCGATCTTCGACGAGAACGACGCCATGAGGTACTTCCAGAACTTCACGAAAGGGTTGGCCATCTCCTCCGCCTGCCTTCTAGATCCCTGCCTGGGTGTCGCCGATGGTCGGGCCGGCGGCACACTCCCCTGTCCGAGCAACGCCCCGACCCCGGAATGGGTTCCATCGTGTCAGGTCGCGCGCGGGTGTTCCAGGCGACCCCGGGGGTTTTCCGGGACAACCCTGACCGGGGGCTACGGATGCGCAGACGGGAAAGCCACCGCCCGGGCGCGGGGCGCCCGGACGGTGGCTCCGGATCCGATCTGTCTGGCCGGCCTGACCGATCAGGCCGCGACCATCTTCGGTGCGTGGATCGTGGTGCGCAGCGACGGTCCGACCCGCTGGCCGGAAACCCGCAGGTCCGACAGGTCGTTGCCGATCATGCCCTCGATGAGGCGCCCGCCCTCGAGCCGCCCGGCCGGGGCCGCCGGCTCCTCGCTCCGCCGCGCCCGGCCCTCGCCGTCGGCGGTCTCCGCCATCGTCGGCACGTCCACGCTGTCCAGCGCGGAGATGTCGGCGGCGACGTTGCGCAGCAGCTCCGCCAGCGGAAGCTCGAGCGCCTCGCAGATGGACGCCAGCAGCTCGCTGGACGCCTCCTTCTGCCCGCGCTCCACCTCGGACAGGTAGCCGAGGCTGACCTTGGCGGCGCGGGAGATGTCGCGCAGCGTGCGACGCTTGTTGGTGCGGGCATGCCGGAGCCGGTCGCCGATCGCCTCGCGCAGGAGCACGGTCATCGCGCGCCTCCCTTCCTGATACCGACCACGTTACCCAGTTCGGGCACCTCCCCGCAGCCGTTGACACGGTGGTACGCCCAGGGCGAACGCCCCGATCAAGTGAGATGTTCCCCCAGCAGGTCCAGCGCGGCCGTCACCGACGCGCGCCGCACCGCGTCCCGGCCGCCGTCGAACCGGTGCGTGCGGACGTCCCGCCCACCCGGCCCGGCCAGCCCGATGTGCACGGTGCCGGGAGCGACGCCGTCCTGGGGGTCCGGCCCGGCCACCCCGGTCAGGCCCAGCCCCCAGTCGGCGCCGCAGCGCTGGCGCGCGCCCTCGGCGAGCTGGGCGGCCACCTCGGGGTGCACCGCGCCGTGCGCGGCCAGCAGCGCCGGATCCACCCCCGCGAGGGCCGCCTTGAGGTCGGTGGCGTAGACCACCAGGCCACCGCGGACGACCGCGCTGGACCCGGGCACCTCGGTCAGTTCCGCCGTGACCAGCCCGGCGGTCAGGGACTCCGCGGTCGCCACCGTCTGCCCGGACCGGCGCAGCGCGGCGACCACCGCGCGAGCCGGGATCATGCCCGCGCCGCCGCGCGCAGCCGCACCGCACGCACGACGTAGTCGGCGCCGGTCACCACCGTCAGCAGCACCGCCAGGCTCATCAGGGCCCACCGCACCGGCAGCACGCTGTCCGGCAACGGCAGCAGGAAGGTCACGATCGCCAGGATCTGGGTCATCGTCTTGGCCTTGCCGCCACGGCTGGCCGGGATCACGCCGTGCCGGATCACCCAGAACCGCAGCAGCGTCACACCGATCTCGCGGACCGCGATCACCACCGTCACCCACCAGGGCAACTCGCCGAGCAGGCTCAGGCCCACCAGCGCGGCGCCGATCAAGGCCTTGTCGGCGATGGGGTCGGCGATCTTGCCGAAGTCGGTGATCAGCCCGTAGCGGCGCGCGACCCAGCCGTCCACCTGGTCGGTGAGCGAGGCGACGGCGAACAGGACGGTCGCCCCGATCCGCCATCCGGTGTCCGCGCCGCCGCCGGCGAACAGCGCCACCACGAACAGCGGGACCAGGACGAGCCGGGACAGGGTCAGCAGGTTCGCCACGTTGAGCGTGGGCACCGGCGTCGGCTCGGGCTCACGATGCGGCCGGCGAGCCGCCCCGCCCGCCTGGGCCGACTCCTCCGCCGCGGAGCTCATGGGCCGGAGTCCGGCTCGACGAGCAGGTCGACACCCGCGGTGTCGACGACGCGGCAGCGCACCATCCGGCCCACCTCGAGGCCCTCGCCGTCCAGGATCACGCACGCCCCGTCGACCTCGGGCGCCTGGTGCGCGGCACGACCGGAGACCTCGTCCGCGCCGGCTTCCTCGACCAGCACGTCGACGATCTCGCCGACGCGGTCCTCGGCGCGCTGCGCGGTCAGCTCCTCGACCAGGGCGGACACCCGCGCGACGCGTTCGGCGACCACCTCCGGGTCGACCTTGCCGTCGAAGCTCTCCGCCTCGGTGCCGTCCTCGTCGGAGTAGCCGAACACGCCCACCGCGTCCAGGCCGGCCTCGGTGAGGAAGTGTTCGAGCTCGGCGACGTCGTCCTCGGTCTCCCCCGGGAAGCCGACGATGACGTTGCTTCGGATGCCCGCCTCCGGCGCGTACTCGCGGATCTGCTGGATCAGCGCGAGGAACGACTTCGTGGAGCCGAACCGGCGCATCCGGCGCAGCACCGTCTCGCTCGAGTGCTGGAAGGACATGTCGAAGTAGGGCGCCACACCCGGCGTCGTCGCGATCACGCGGACCAGATCGGGCCGGGTCTCGGCGGGCTGCAAGTAGGACACCCGCACCCGCTCGACACCGTCGAGTCCGGCCAGCCGCGGCAGCAGCCGCTCCAGCGCGCGGGTGCCACCCAGGTCGCGGCCGAGGTCCTTGCCGTAGGAGGTGGAGTTCTCGCTGACCAGGAACAGTTCCTTCACGCCCTGCCCGGCCAGCCACGCCGCCTCGGCGACGATCTCGTCGGGGTGGCGCGAGACGAACGAGCCGCGGAACGACGGGATCGCGCAGAACGAGCAGCGCCGGTCGCAGCCGGAGGCGATCTTCAGCGCGGCGACCGGCGAGTCCGACAGCCTGGTGCGCAGCACGCGCGGGCCCCAGCCGTGACCGGGGATGGACACGTCGTCGGTGGCGGCGGACCGCTCGACCGGGGTGATCGGCAGCAGCTTGCGCCGGTCGCCCGGCGTGTGCGAGGCGACCGTCCGCCCGGCCGCGACGTCGTCGAGGCGGGCGGCCAGGTCGTGGTAGTGGTCGAACCCCAGCACCGCGTGGGCCTCCGGCAGGCTCTCCGCCAGCTCGGTGCCGTAGCGCTCGGCCATGCAGCCGACCGCCACGACCTTCGCACCGGTGTCGGCGGCGGCCAGCAGCGTGTCGACCGAGTCCTTCTTCGCCGACTCCACGAAACCGCAGGTGTTGACGACGATGACGTCGCTGCCCTCCGGTTCGGCGGCCAGCTCCCAGCCGCCCTCGGCCAGCCGGCCGGCCAGCTCCTCGGAGTCCACCTCGTTGCGGGCGCAGCCCAGCGTCAACAGGGAGACACGACGGCCGGGAGATCCGGTGGCGGCAGAAGACACGACACTCAGGGTAGCTGGCGCGGGCGGGCGTGGCCGAACCCACCGCGACAGCGGCCGTCGCGCCCGATACGGTCGATCGGTGCACGGTGATCCTTCCCCTACCGTCGAGATCCGGCGGGCCCGGATCGCGGACGTCCGCAAGATCAAGGCTCTGGTGGACGCGGACGCCGGCCGGGTGCTCCTGGAGAAGGAGCTCGTCACCCTGTACGAGGACATGCAGGAGTTCTGGGTCGCCGACCTCGGCGGCGAGCACGGGGACATCGTCGGCTGCGGCGCGCTGCACGTCCTGTGGGAGGACCTCGCCGAGATCCGCACCGTCGCGGTGGACAAACGGATGCGCGGCCTGGGCATCGGGCACCGGATCGTCGCACAGCTGATCTCGCACGCGCGTGAGCTCGGGCTGCGCCGCATCTTCGTGCTCACCTTCGAGACCAGTTTCTTCGGCAGGCACGGGTTCCGCGAGATCGACGGCACGCCCGTGCCGGGACCGGTGTACGAGGAGATGCGCCGCTCGGTCGACCCGGGCGTGGCCGAGTTCCTCGAACTCCCTTACGCCAAGCCGAACACGCTCGGCAACACGCGCATGCTCCTGGAGCTGTGACCGCGCGCGGAGCTCGCGCGGGTGGCCGCCGGACGAGCCGGGCACCGCAACCACAACCGGCCGTCCGGACGCCCGGCGGCTCCTAGTCCACGCCGTCCCCGCCGTCGGCGTCCGGCGCCGAGCCGCCGCGGATGAGCATGAGGGTGCCCTCCAGGTCCTCGGGCTTGACGAGCACGTCGCGCGCCTTCGACCCCTCCGACGGGCCCACCACCCCGCGCGTCTCCAGCAGGTCCATCAGGCGGCCGGCCTTGGCGAACCCGACCCGCAGCTTGCGCTGGAGCATCGAGGTCGAGCCGAACTGGGAGGTGATGATCAGCTCCGCCGCCTGCAGCAGCACGTCGAGGTCGTCCCCGATGTCCGGGTCGATCTCCTTCTTCTCGCCGGCCTTGGCCGCGGTGACGCCCTCGGTGTACTCCGGCTGCGCCTGCTCCTTCGTGAAGTTGACGATCGACGCGATCTCGTCGTCGCCCACGTAGGCACCCTGGATGCGCACCGGCTTGCCCGCACCCATCGGCAGGTACAGCCCGTCGCCCATGCCGATCAGCTTCTCCGCGCCCGGCTGGTCCAGGATGACGCGCGAGTCGGTCAGCGACGAGGTGGCGAACGCCAGCCGCGACGGCACGTTGGTCTTGATCAGGCCGGTCACCACGTCCACCGACGGCCGCTGCGTGGCGAGCACCAGGTGGATGCCCGCGGCGCGGGCCTTCTGGGTGATCCGGACGATGGCGTCCTCGACGTCGCGTGGCGCGGTCATCATCAGGTCGGCCAGCTCGTCGACGATCGCCATGATGTAGGGGTACGGGCGGTACACGCGCTCGCTGCCCGGCGGCGCCTGGATCTCCCCGGACTTCACCTTCCGGTTGAAGTCGTCGATGTGGCGCACCCGGTTGGCCTGCATGTCCTGGTAGCGCTGCTCCATCTCCTCCACCAGCCAGGCCAGCGCGGCGGCGGCCTTCTTCGGCTGGGTGATGATGGGCGTGATCAGGTGCGGGATGCCCTCGTACGGCGTCAGCTCGACCATCTTCGGGTCGATCAGGATCATCCGCACCTCGTCCGGCGTGGCCCGGGACAGCAGCGACACCAGCATCGAGTTGACGAAGCTCGACTTACCGGATCCGGTGGACCCGGCCACGAGCAGGTGCGGCATCTTCGTCAGGTTCGCGGTGACGAAGTGGCCCTCGATGTCCTTGCCCAGGCCGATGACCATCGGGTGGTTGTCCTCGGCCGCCGTGGAGGACCGCAGCACGTCGCCGAGGCGGACCATCTCGCGGTCGGAGTTGGGCACCTCGATGCCGACCGCGGACTTCCCCGGGATCGGCGCGAGCAGGCGCACGTTGTCGGTGGCGACCGCGTAGGCGATGTTCTTGGTCAGCGCGGTGATCTTCTCGACCTTCACGCCGGGGCCCAGCTCGACCTCGTAGCGCGTCACCGTCGGACCCCGGGTGAACCCGGTGACCTGCGCGTCGACGTTGAACTGCTCCAGCACGCCGGTGATCGCCTCGATCATGGCGTCGTTGGCCTTGCTGCGGGTCTTCGGCGCGTCACCCAGCTGCAGCAGGTCGGGTGGCGGCAACGTGTAGTCGCCCTCGACGGTGCGGGTCACCGACAGCGGCCGGTCGGCCTGCTCGGCCTTGCGTGGTTTCCTCGCCGGCACCTCGGCCGGTACCGGCTTGGGCGCGCGGGCCGGGGCAGGCGGCTCGGCGAGCGCGGCGTCGATGTCCAGCTGGTCCGGCTCGGCCACGCTGGCCTGGCGGCGGCGCGACGGCTTGCGCAACCGGACGGCCTTCGGGTCGGCCTCGGCGATCTCGTCGGGTTCACCGCGCTGCCCGGCGCGCGCCTCCTCCTCGGCGAGCTCCTCGGGGTCGAGTCCCCAGGTGCGCACGAGGTGCGGGATGTCGCGGATCCGGGTGCCGGTGAACACCAGCAGGCCGAACGCGAGCGCGAGGAACAGCAGCGGCACCGCGACCCAGGCCGTCACCCCCTGCGCGAGCAGATCGCCGGAGAGGTACCCGATGATCCCGCCGGCGTAGCGCTGGTACCCGGTGTCCTGCGGGCGCCCGTTGAACAGGTGCAGCAGGCCCAGCACCGCGAGTACGCCGAGCACCGTGCCGATGACCATGCGCGGGCGGATCTCCGGTTGCGGCTCGGTCCGCATCAGCGTCACGGCCGTGACCGCGAGCACCAGCGGCAAGGTGACCGCGCCGGCGCCGAAAATCGTGCGGGCGCCCAGCTCGACGTACCCGCCGACCGGCCCGGCCGCGCGCCACCACACCCCGGCGGCGACGATCAGACCGAGCGCCAGCAGGCCCAGCGCGAGGCCGTCGCGGCGGTGCTCCGGTTCCAGCTCGCGGCCGCGGCCGACCGTGCGCACCAGGCTGCCCAGGCCCTTGGCCAGCAGGTTCCAGCCACCGCGTACGGCCTTGCTGAAGGTCCCCGCCTTCCGGCGGGGCGCGGGCTTGCGGGCACGGGAGGCCGCGGGCCGTGACTTGGCCGCGCCGCGCGCGGGCCGGCGCGCGGTAGCGCCCTTGCCGCCGGTCCGTTTCGTGCCGCCACTCCTCGTCGCCGCCCCGCTAGCCATGCCTTCTACGGTAACCGCCCAGCCCCAGCAACCCCAGGTGCCACACTCGGCACAGCGGGAACTTTCCCGGTGGCGGCGGACCTTGATCGGCCATCCCGGTGATCTGAGATGCTGACGGCATGTTCGCGCTGCACTCCGACGACACCGGGCAGACCCGCCGCAGGCCACCCGCGGTGTGGCGGACCATGACCCGTCTGGACCAGGGGCTGGTGTCGCTGACCGGCCGGCTGCGGATCACCGGGGGGATCGCGCCCGGGCTGCGGGGACGGCCGTTCCTGATGGCCGCCAACCACATTGGCGTGTTCGACCCGTTCGTCCTGATCGCGGCGTGCCGGCGGATCGGCATCTCACCGCGGTTCCTGCTGGCCGGCGGGATCCTGGACGCGCCGGTGATCGGGCCCGCGCTGAAGGTGAGCGGGCACATGCGGATCGACCGCGGCAAGGCGAGCGCGGTGGAGCAGTTCGCGCAGGCCGTGCAGGAGATGCGGACGACCCCGAGCCCGATCATCGTCTACCCGGAGGGCCGGATCAGCCGCGACGCGGGTCTGTGGCCGGAGCGCGGCAAGACGGGCGCGGCGCGCCTGGCGATCGCCGCCGGGGTGCCGGTGGTGCCGATCAGCCAGTGGGGTGCGCACGAAGCTGTGTACTGGGGCACCGAGCGAGTCGAGGGGCCGGCGGACCTGCTGCCGCTGGCCCGGTCGGGCCTGACCGCGCCCCTGCGCCGGCCGACGTACCGGGTGCACTTCGGCGAGCCGGTCGACCTGAGCGACGTCGAGCCGGACCGGCCGGGCGCCGGGGTGCGCGCGCACGCCAAGATCATGCGCGCGATCACCGCCGGGCTGATCCCGCTGCGCCGCGACGAGCCCGACACGCCCCGCTTCCACGACCCGACCCGTCCCACGGACACCGTCAGCCCCTGGCGGCCCTGACCGGCCGGCCGGCCACCGTCAGCACCGTCAACACCGTCAGCGCCGTCAGCGCCGCCCGCCTCCCGCGGCGCCGGGAGGCTGCCAGTCGAGCACCGGTGCGAACGAGGCGAGCACGACCCCGTCCGGCACCAGCTGCAGCAGGCGATCGCGCAGCCGGCGGCCGGGCTCCCAGGCGCACTGCGCGACCACCCCGATGCGCCGGGAGCGGCGCGCGATCATCCGGGTGCGGGGACGACGTTCCCGGTCGTAGGCGGCCAGCGCCGCGGGGACCGAGGCGTGCGTGTCCAGCAGCGCGGCCAGGGTGACGGCGTCCTCCAGCGCCTGGTTGGCGCCCTGCCCCAGGTTGGGGGTCATCGCGTGCGCGGCGTCGCCGAGGAGCGCCACGCGTCCGGTCGCGTACGCCGGCAACGCGGGCAGCTCGTAGATGTCGTGACGGAGGACGGCCTCTTCGGTGGCGGCCGCCAGCAGCGCCGGGATCGGGTCGTGCCAGTGCCCGAACCGGCGACGCAGCTCGGCCAGTTCACCGTCCGGGGCGCGTTGCCCGGGAGGAACGCTCGCGACTCCGAAGAGGTAGGTGTGCCCGCCGGGGAGTGGCGCGATGCCGACGCGCTCGCCGCGTCCGAAGGTCTCCCCGCCGGCCGCGGGCGCACTGGCCGGCACGACCGTGCGCCAGGCGGTGTACCCGGCGTAGCGGGGTTCCGGCGCACCCGGCCACATCGCGCGGCGGACCGTGCTGCGGATGCCGTCGGCGCCGACGAGCAGGTCGGCGCGGAGCGTGCCGTGCGAGTGCTCGACGCGTACCCCGGAAGCGTCGGCGCCGACCGCGACCGCGGCGGTCCCGGTCCGCACCACGCCGTCGGGCAGGGCCTGGCGCAGGATCGCCATCAGATCCGTGCGGTGCACGACCACGACCGGGCCGTAGCGCCGAGCCACCTCGCCCGTGTCGGTCCGCGAGAGCCAGCGCCCGGACACGTCGCGAATGCCCGCGGCGGTCTCCGCCAGGGCCCGCTCCCGCACCCGGGCGCCGAGGCCCAGCGCATCCAGGGCTCGCAGGCCGTTGGGCCACAACGACAGGCCCGAGCCCGCGTCGCCGAACACCTCCGCCCGTTCCAGCACCCGCACCCGCCAGCCGCGCCGGCTCAGGGCCACGGCGGTGGCGAGGCCACCGATCCCGCCGCCGGCGACGACCGCTGTGCGCTCCGGCTCTTCCCGGCCCATGGTGATCACCCCTCTACATCTGTAGTAATATGCGACTCTACGTTTGTAGAGAGGCCGGCAGCGAGGGAGACGACGTGACCCGCAGCACGACGCGACGGCAGGAACTCGCCGACGCCGCCATCGCCACGCTGGCGCGTTCCGGCACGCGCGGACTGACCCATCGTGCGGTCGACCAGGCGGCCGGCGTGCCGGAGGGCTCCTGCTCGTACTACTTCCGCACCCGGCAGGCCCTGCTGCAGGCCGCGATCGAGCGGCTGGTGGAGGTGGACAGCGCCGACCTCACTTCCCACCCGGCCGTCCTGGGCGGGGCCGGGGACCCGGACGCGATCGCCGACGCCGCCGTGGACGTCGTCGCGCACTGGATCGGCGCGTCCCGCGAGCGGATGCTGGCCCGCTACGAGCTCATGCTCGAGGCGAGCCGGAACCCGGAGCTCCAGGCCGTCTTCACCGCGGCCCGCGACCACTACCGGGCGCTGGCGGCGGACACCCTGCGCGCCCTCGGCGCCACCGATCCGGAGGGGCAGGCCCAGCTGTTCATCGCCTGCCTCGACGGCCTGGTCTTCCGCCACCTGACCGGCGCCGACCCGCTCACCGCATCACGCGGCGAGCAGCGGCGCGTGATGCGTGACCTGCTCCGCGGATTCACCCGCCCCGCCGGCGACGACGCCGGCGAGGCGGAGGCGGCACCGGGGAAGCCCTCCGGTAACAGAACTCGAGGTACTCCTCGGTGATCTCGCACCGCTCGTCGTGGGAACTTGCGCGTCCAGACCCAGATTTTGCGCGCTGCACTGTCCAGATAGGACGCCACGGTGTGCCACGCGGCCCTCGGTGCGCGCCGCGGGGTGGGGCCGTCGCCGTCATGTCCTCGCCCGGTAAAGCTCTTCCCGGCCGGATGCGGTCACGTCCGGATGCTGGAACCGCTGTTGCGATCGCCTAGGGTGGTGATCGTGACCACTCGCGTTCTCGTCGTGTACTACAGCGCCACCGGCAACACCGCGAAGCTGGCCGCCGCGCTCGCGGACGGGGCCGCGGACGCCGGCGCCGAGGTCCGCGTCCGCACCGTCGCCGAAACCGCGCCACCGGAGGCGATCGCCACCAACCCGCGCTGGCAGGCGTGGGCAGCCTCCGGACCGCACGACGAGCTCGCGACCCTGGCCGACCTGGAGTGGGCCGACGGCCTCGCGATCGGCAGCCCGACCCGGTTCGGCGGGCCGGCGAGCCAGCTCAAGTCCTTTCTGGACAGCACGGGTGGCCTGTGGGCGAAGGGAAAGCTGGCCGACAAGGTTGCCACGTCATTCACCACGGCGTCGACCGCCCACGGCGGGCTGGAGGCGACCGTGCTGGCGATGAACAACATCTTCTACCACTGGGGCGCGATCGTGCTGCCGCTCGGCTACGGGCAGCCGCACCTGCTGGAGTCCGGAAACCCCTACGGCGGCTCGTTTGTGTCGCGCAAGTCGGCCGAGCCGGACAAGGAGTCGCTCGAGGCGCTGCGCATCCAGGGCACGCGGCTGGCCACGATCGCCGGATACGTCCGCGTCGGGCGCAGCGGCGCCTGAGCACGCACGCACCCGCTCGGGTGGGTAACCAGTCATCGGGTTTGACCGTCAGCCGAGGCCGGCCGGAGTGCCGGTACCGGCGTGACGGCGGGCATCCTAGGGTGGCCTGGTGGTCACCGAAATTCCCGCGCACGCACCGGCGTTCGTCCCGCACCGCCGGCGGGGCACCGCACTGATCCTGGTCGCCTCGGTCTGCTGGGGCAGCTCCGGCACCCTCGCCAAGCCGGCGATGCTCGCGGGGCTGTCCGCCGAACAGGTCGCGGCGGCGCGGATCGGGCTCGCCGCGCTGGTGCTGGCGGCCGGGGTGGCCCTGGTGAAGCCCTCGCTGCTGCGCGTCCGCCGCGCGGAATGGCCCCTGCTGCTCGGGTACGGGCTGCTCGGCGTCGCGGGCGTGCAGCTGTGCTACTTCGTCGCCGCGGGACGGCTGCCGGTCGGCATCGCGATCCTGCTCGAGTTCACCTCCCCCGTGCTGATCGCGCTGTGGACGCGGTTCGTCCGCGGCGTGCGGCTGCCGGGCCGCATGTGGGCCGGGATCGCGCTCGCCATGGCCGGTCTCGCCGGGGTCGCCCAGGTGTGGCAGGGGCTCAGCCTGGACGTGGTGGGCCTGCTCGCCGGCCTCGGCGCGGCGCTGTGCTCCGCGGCGTACTTCCTCCTCGGCGAGCACGGCGTGAGCACCCGCAGCCCGATCGGCATGGTCACCTGGGGGATGATCATCGGCGCGGTCGCGGTGTGCGCGGTGGCGCCGCCGTGGACGATGCCCGCGGACGTGCTCACCGCGTCCGCCGCGATCGGGCCGTGGCACCCGCCGGTGTGGCTGCTGCTGGTCGCCGTCGCGGTGTTGTCGACCGTGCTGGCCTACGCGATCGGCCTCACCGCGCTGCGGCACCTGCCGGCCGCCGTCGCGAGCGTGACCGGCCTGCTCGAAGCGGTCGTGGCGACCGCCGCCGCGTGGGCGCTGCTGCACGAGACCCTGGACTGGCCCCAGCTGGCCGGGGCGGTGGTCCTGCTCGGCGGGGCGCTGATCGTGCAGCTGACCTCGCCGCGGCCCCAGATACCGGAAAGCCCCTAGGCCCCGGTCAGCCGCGCCAGCGCGGTGTAGAACACGTCGGTGATCCGGGTCGGGTCCGGGGCCGCGAAGACCTGCCCCGACGTGGGCGCGGCGATCGCCGCCAGCTCGGTCACGTCGACGTCCGGCCCGATGCCGATCCCGACGATCGCGACCGGGCGCGCCGGATCGGCCAGCCGGGCCAGCTCCGCTACCAGCGCGTCCCGGCCGATGCCCTCCGCGTCGTCGTTGCGGCCGTCGGTGAGGACGATGACCAGGTTGAGCCGCCCGGGCTGCCACTCCGCGGACGCCAGCCGGTAGGCGGCCAGCACGGTGTCGTACAGCCCGGTGGCGCCGTCCGGTGTCGGCTCGATCGCCCGCAGCCGGTCGGCCGCGCCGGCGGCGAGCTGTTCGCTCACCGGCCGCAGCGGCAGCAGCTCGCGGTAGTCCCGGTCATCGTCCAGCCGCGTGGCGAACTCCCACACCGCGATCTCCGAGGTGGGCTGGAACAGCCCGAGCGCCCGCGCCGCCGCGTCGGTGGTGAGCTGCATCCGGGTCCGGCCGGTGCCGGGCACCACGGCGTTCATCGACCCCGACACGTCGATCAGCACCCGGGCGCGCGAGCTGGAGTTGATCCGCGCCCACTGGCCGAGCAGGGCGTCCACGTCGGCGTCGGCCGGTGCCGGCGGCGGGGGCTGGGTCCGGCTGCTGACGCCGAGCGTCGCACCGTCCCGCAGGTACCGCCCGTCCGGGGTGCGGAACCCGGCCTCGGCGAGTGCGTTCTGCCCGTCTAAGCCGAGCAGTGCGGAACGCAGCTGCCCAGCGGCGGCGCGCTGGTCCTCCCCCGCGCCGCCGAGCACGGCGAACGGGTAGTCGAGGGCGGGCGCCTCCGGCTGGTAGCTGGCGACCAGCCGGCCGCCACGGTCGTTGTGGCGCACCAGCGCGTTCTCCGGCACCGGGAACCCGCTGAGCGGCTGCGCCGGATCACCGAGCCGGGCGAACAGGTCACCGGTCGCCGGCAGCGCATTGGGTGACAGGCGGCGCAGCGCCGCGGCGTAGCCGTCCGGTGCCGGCACCGCGGCCCGGATGCCGATCAGCGCGGACAGGCCGGCCGGATCACGCCCCGGATCGGGCAGTCCCAGCGTGAGGCCGGGCACGGTCAGCACCTCCGCCCACCCCGGTGCCCGCTGCGGCCAGCCGAGCCCGGCGGCGGCCTGGGCGGTCAACGCGAACACCACCGGTGAGCTGGCGATGCTGCTGCCACCGGCGACCCCGCTCACGCCCCGCCGCAGCTGCCACGCCGACTCCGCGATCCACACGTCGGGGCGTACCCCACCGGGCCGGGTCAGCGACTGCGCCACCGCGGGCGGGTCGACGGCGTTGACCTCGAAGGCCGCGCACCCGGACTGGGCCACGCGGCGCGCGACCTGCGCGACCACCGGGGCGACCGCGGGCGCCGCGGCGACCCGCACCACCACGTGCCGGTCACATCCGCTCCGGCCACGGACCACGGCACCGGTGGCCCAGGCGGCCCCGCCGAGCAGGACGAGGACACCGGCGATCACCCAGGCCCGCGGCGGTGACCGGCGCGCGCGAGACGAATGCCGGCCCACCTCGCACCGCCTTCGCCTCGTCCCGTGACACTGATCACGATCCAGGCTAAGGGGTGCGGAGGCGATCAGCTACGCGGTCGGATCGGCCTGTCCGTAGGTCACCGGGATGACGGTCGGCACGATCATCGGACGCCGGCGGTACGCCTCGGCGACCCACCGTCCCACCACGCGGCGCACCGCCTGGGCGATGCGGTGGCTGTCGGTGATGCCCTCGATCTCGGTGCGGGACAGTTCCATCTCCACCAGCGGGACCACGGCGTCCAGCGCCTTCGGGTCGTCGGAGAACCCGCGGCCGGACACCGTCGGCGTGCTCACCGCGCGCCCGGTGGTCGAGTCGACCGCGACGTTGATCGCGATGAACCCGCCCTCGCCCAGCACCAGCCGGTCGGACAGGGTCGACTCGCCGACGTCGCCCACCGACAGGCCGTCGACGTAGACGTGGCCGACCTCGACCCGCCCGGACGTGCGGGCACGGCCGTCGACCAGGTCGACGACGACCCCGTTCTCGGCCAGCACCACGTTCTCCGGCGCGACACCGGTGCGGATCGCTAGCGCACCGTTGGCCCGCAGGTGCCGCCACTCGCCGTGCACCGGCATGACGTTGCTGGGCCGGATCGCGTTGTAGAGGAACAGCAGCTCGCCTGCCGACGCATGCCCGGACACGTGCACCTTCGCGTTGCCCTGGTGCACCACGTTGGCGCCCAGCCGCACCAGGCCGTTGACCACACCGAACACCGCGGTCTCGTTGCCCGGGATCAGCGAGCTGGCCAGCACGACCGTGTCCCCGGCGCGGATCGAGATCTGCCGGTGCTCGCCGCGCGCCATCCGGGACAGCGCCGACAGCGGCTCGCCCTGCGACCCGGTGGAGATGAACAGCACCTTCGTCTCGGGCAGGTTGACGGCCTCGTCCAGGTTGATCAGCAGGCCCTCGGGGATGTTCAGCAGCCCCAGGTCGGCCGCGATACCCATGTTGCGGACCATGGAGCGGCCGACGAACGCCACCCGGCGGCCGTGCCGGACCGCCGCGTCGAGCACCTGCTGCACGCGGTGCACGTGGCTGGCGAAACACGCCACGATCACCCGCTGGGTGACCCGGCCGATCACGTCGTCGAGCACCGGGCCGATGTCCCGCTCCGGCGTGACGAACCCCGGTACCTCGGCGTTGGTCGAGTCGATGCACAGCAGGTCCACGCCCTCGTCACCGAGGCGGGAGAACCCGGCCAGGTCGGTGAGCCGGTCGTCCAGCGGCAGCTGGTCGAGCTTGATGTCGCCGGTGTGCAGCACGATCCCCGCGGGCGTGCGCAGCGCGACCGCGAGCGCGTCCGGGATCGAGTGGTTGACGGCGAAGAACTCCAGCTCGAACGGCCCCACCGTGCGCCGCTCGGACTCGGTCACCTCGATCAGCTTCGGCCGCTGCCGGTGCTCCTTGCACTTGGCCTCGAGCAGCGCGAGCGTGAACCGCGAGCCGTAGACCGGCAGGTCCGGCCGCAGCCGCAGCAGGAACGGCACGGCACCGATGTGGTCCTCGTGACCGTGGGTCAGCACGAGGGCCTCGATGTCGTCCAGCCGCTCCTCGATCGCCCGGAAGTCGGGCAGGATCAGGTCGACGCCCGGCTGCTCGTCCTCGGGGAAGAGCACCCCGCAGTCGACGATGAGCAGACGGCCGTCGAACTCGAACACCGTCATGTTGCGGCCCACCTCGCCGATGCCGCCGAGCGCGACCGCGCGCAGGGCGCCGTCGGGGAGCGGGGGTGGGGGGTTGGTCGGTCCGGGTCCTGCCGAGATCACCTGTGAATGGTCCCAACGCTGGTGTGAGTGGTCGGTGCGACGTAGGCCGCCGCGGAGTCGGCTTGCGCCACCCGGGAAGAGTGCCAGTCCGGCGCCGGCGACTCCTCCAGGGGGACCCCCGCCTGGGCGAGGTCGGTGGCGATAGCCTCAACCTGCTCCGGCGTGGCCGGCACGATCGGCAACCGCGGGCCGCCGACCGGGTGGCCGCGCAGCGCGAGCGCGGTCTTGGCGAACACCACGCCGCCGACGCGCGACATGGCGCGGAAGACGGGCAGCATGCCGCGGTGGTTGGTGCGGGCCGTCGAGGTGTCGCCGTTCTCGTAGGCTTCGATCATGGCGCGGATCCGCCCGGCCACGACGTGCCCGATCACGCTCACCACACCGGCCGCGCCCACCGACAGCCACGGCAGGTTCAGCGCGTCGTCGCCGGAGTAGTAGGCCAGGTGCGTGTTGGCGATGACCTCGCTGCCGGCCAGCAGGTCGCCCTTGGCGTCCTTGACCGCCAGGATGCGCGGGTGCTCGGCCAGCCGCCGCAGCGTGTCGACCTCGATCGGCACGATCGAGCGCGGCGGGATGTCGTAGAGCATCACCGGCAGCCCGGTGGCGTCGGCGACCGTGGTGAAGTGCGCGTACAGGCCGGCCTGCGACGGGCGGGAGTAGTAGGGCGTGACGAGCAGAACGCCGTGGGCGCCGGCCTTCTCGGCCTGCTGCACCAGTTCGACGCTGTGCGCGGTGTTGTACGTCCCGGCACCGGCGATGACGGTCGCGCGGTCGCCGACCGCCTCGGCCACGGCGCGGACCAGGTCGGCCTTCTCCGCGTCGGTCGTGGTCGGGCTCTCGCCGGTAGTGCCGTTGAGGACCAGTCCGTCGTTGCCCAGCTCCACGAGGTGCTCGGCGAGCTCCTGCGCCCGCTTGAGGTCCAGGGCGCCGTCCCCGTCGAAGGGGGTGACCATCGCGGTGAGCACGCGCCCGAAGGGCCTGCCGGGCGCTGCCGAAGGTGGGTTGGACATGCTCTGACGGTACCTCGTCGAGCCGACAATATTCGTGCCCACCTGCCGAAACGGCATGATCCGCAGGAAAGGGCCATCCCCTGCCGGAGAATCACTGGACCAGGTGATCTCCGGCCGTAACCTTTCGCGTCAGCGGACCTTGTGCGTCACCGCCTCAGTCAGCTGGCCACCGCCCTTCTTCGACACCAGGCAGTGAACGCTCCGCACCGGATCCTCGTAGGACCGCTCGGGCGGTTGCTCCCAGGCGGCCTGGGACGGCACGAGGGCGCGGTAGTCCAGGCCGGGCCGGGCGGTCTCGGCGACGGTGCCGGAGTGGAAGCTCATCGAGCAGAACGCCTCGGCGTAGCGGCGCAGCGGCTCGGCGCCGGGGTAGGCGACGAACGCGGCGTCGGAGTGCCCCGAACCGCCCTGGCCGAGGCTGTCCGTCTCGTCGTAGACCTCCAGCTCGTGGGACTTGTCGCAGCTGACTTCGTTGTCCGCGCCGAGGCTGTAACCGGTCTGGAGGCGGCCGTTGAAGCACGAGTACGCACGGTTCGGCTCGAACTGCAGGTCGCCGCCCTGCCCGTAGGTCATGGTCGGCAGCATCGCAGGATCGCCGGGGTCGGCCGCCCACCACTGCCCGGCCAGGAAACCGCCGGCCAGCAGCACGACCCCGGCCAGCGCACCGGCGGCCGCCCACCACCCGCGACGGCTCCGGCGGGCCGGCGCAGCGGCGAACTGCGTCGGCGCCGACGCCGGGTGGACGGCACTGGTGATCCCGCCGGGCGGGGTGTTCTGCGCCGCGATGCCGAGCAGATGCCCGGCCTGGTCGTAGGAGATCCGACCCTCCGGTTTGGACACCAGCAGGCCCATGATCGCCGACGCCAGCGGCCCCTGGACCCTGGTCAGGTACGGCACCTCGGTGATGATCGCGTGCAGCGTCGCCGCCGTGGTCGGCCGTTCGAACGCCATCACGCCCTCGGCGGCCAGGAACAGGGCCGCGCCCAGCGACCACAGGTCGGACGCGGGCAGCGCCTCGTGGCCCGCCAGCCGCTCCGGTGCCATGAACGCGGGCGAGCCGACGATCGTCCCGCTCGCGGTCAGCCGCGGATCGTCGATCGCGGTCGCGATGCCGAAGTCGGTGAGCTTCACCCGCCCGTTCGCGCCGGCCATGATGTTGCCGGGCTTGACGTCGCGGTGCACGATCCCGGCCGCGTGCGCGGTCCGCAGCGCCGAGAGCACCTGCTGCCCGATCGCGGCCACCTGCTGCGGCGGCAGCGGACCGTGCCGCCGCACCAGGTCACCCAGCGTGGGCGCCTCGACCAGCTCCATCACGATGAACGTGGCGCCATCCTCGGCGACCACGTCGAAGACGGTGACGATGGCCGGATCGTTGAGCCGTCCGGCAGTGCGCACCTCGCGCAGCACCCGCCCGCTGAACACGGCCTCCTCCGCGCCGTCGGGCAGGCGCAGTTCCTTGATCGCCACCTGGCGCCCGATGACCTGGTCGTGCCCGCGCCAGACCACGCCCATCCCGCCGCGGCCCAGCTCGCCCAGGATCGTGTAGCGACCCGCGACGACCCGCCCTCCGTCCGGCCGCGGCGTGGCCTGCCGGGTCTGCTCTTCGGTCAAGGTGGCTCCGGGTGATCCGTCGGACTGGGGACAGCCGGATGGTAATCCGCCCGTCGCCGGACCCGGTCAGCCCGCGAACGTGAGGTAGATCAGGGCCGCGTTCAGCATGATGATCACCGCGGCGATCGCCCACGCCAGGGTCGTGGTGACGCGGTGGTTGGCCGCCGCGCCCATCAGGGTCCGGTCACTGGTCAACCGGACCAGCGGCACCAGCGCGAACGGGATGCCGAACGACAGCACCACCTGGGAGACGACCAGCGCGCGGCTGGGATCCACACCGAGCGCGAGGACCACGATCGCGGGCAGCAGCGTGATCACCCGGCGCAGCAGCAACGGGATCCGCTTGCGCAGGAGGCCCTGCATGATCATCGCCCCGGCGTAGGCACCGACGGACGTCGAGGCCAGACCCGACGCCAGCAACCCGATCGCGAACAGCAGCGCGACCACGGGCCCGAGCGCATTCCCGATCGCGGTGTGCGCGGCGGCGATCGAATGGACGTCGGCCCGGCCCTGCAGGTTGGTCGCGGCCAGTAGCACCATCGCCAGGTTCACCGCACCGGCCAGCAACATCGCGAGCCCCACGTCCAGCCGGGTGATCCGCAGCAGACGCGACCGACGGTCGGCCCCGACCCGGCCGTGCCGGTCGCGGGCGAGCCCGGAGTGCAGGTAGACGGCGTGCGGCATGACGGTCGCGCCGAGCATCGCGGCGGCGATCAGGACGCTCTCCGGACCGGCGAAGCGCGGGAGAAGGCCGGCCGCGACGTCTGCCGCGGGCGGTGGCTGCACGAACACGCTGGCCAGGAACCCCACCGCGATGATCCCCAGCAGGCCGGTGACGACCCGCTCGAACGGGCGCTGGCCACGCCGGTCCTGCACCACCAGCAGCACCATCGAGACCACGCCGGTGATCACACCACCGAGCAGCAGCGGCAGGTCGAACAGCAGGTTCAACGCGATCGCACCACCGATGACCTCGGCCAGGTCCGTGGCGATCGCAACCGCCTCGGCCTGCACCCAGAAGCCCAGTCGCGCGGCGCGCGGCATCCGGTCGCGCAGGTTCTCCGGCAGGGACTGCCCGGTGACCAGGCCCAGTTTCGCGGACAGGTACTGCACCAGGCCGGCCATCGCGTTGGCGGCGAGGATGACCCACACCAGCAGGTAGCCGAACTGGGCGCCGGCGCTGACGTTGGACGCGACGTTGCCCGGGTCCACGTAGGCGATCGCGGCGACGAACGCCGGCCCGAGCAGCAGCGAGCCGGAGCGCACCCGCTTCAGCCGGGGTCCGAGCTGTTCCGTCAGCGTCATCCGCCCTCCCACCGCTGATTTTAGGCACGCCGAACTTTCAAGTACACGGTTCAAAACTGTGGCTTTCGTCCCAGCTTGACTACCCCGGCGCGGCGAGGCTAGTCGCGGGCACCCACTGACCGTCCGTGCAAAAATTCGACCGTGCGGTCCAAAGGTATTGACTCACCTGGGGAGACGTTCCTGGGACGGGCGCGACGGCGGCAGTTCGTCACGTGCGCGACGGAAGCGTTGGTGGAGCTGGGCTACGGCGGCACGACCCTCGCCGAGGTGGCGCGCCGGGCCGGCGTGTCGAAGAGCGTGGTGCTCTACCACTTCTCGTCCCGGGCGGAGCTGATGGAGGCCGTGGTCGACCAGCTCTACGGCGACGCAGTGGCCCCGATCCACGCGGCGGTGAACGCGGCACGTGACGACCGGGAACGGGTGCTGGCCTACGTCCGCGCCGGTGTGCTCTTCACGTGGGAGCACCAGGCCGAGGCGAAAGCGGTGCTGGAGGTAGCGCGCAACCTGCGCCGCGACGACGGGTCGCCCCGCTACACGGCGGCGGAGGGTGCGGGACTCGTCGGGTTCGCGCAGGGCCTGCTGGAGGCGGGCCAGAAGTCCGGCCGGCTGGGTGACTTCGACGCCTGGACGCTCGCGGTGATGCTCCGCGCCACGATCGACGCCCTGTCGGAGCAGTTCATGACGGATCCGTCGCTGGACGGACCGCGGGTGGCCGGCCACTTCGCCGACCTGGTCGAGCGGATGATCACGCCCCGCGAGACGAGCGCCACCGGCCCGGCGAACCCGCCCGCTGCACCGGCAGCGGAACCGCGATGAACCCCGGTGCGCGCCGCCCGCACCTGCCGGCGGTCACCACCCGCCGGACCACTTCCCTGGAGGAACCATGACGCATCCCGCTGTGCGCCGCGCCCGCCTGCTCGTCGGCGGCTACCTCGCGCTGAGCGTCGCGACCCTCACCGTCGTCGCCGTGCTCACCCCCGGCCACGCCACCGTCAGCGGCGCGGTGTGGGTGCGGTCGGTGATCGTCGCCGCCACGGCCCTGCTGATGTTCGTGCTCGCCCACCGGGCTGTCCGCGGATCCCGCGGCGCATGGCGACGGTGGCGTGTGATGGCCGCGGTGATGATCGTGGCGATCGTGGTGATCATCGCGATCCCCGGGGCGTTCCCGGTCTGGCTGCGGGTCGAGCAGGGGGTGTGCGGCCTGCTGCTGATCGCGGTGCTCGCGCTGATCAGCCGCAGGCCGGTGCGCACCACCTTCGACGCACGCTAGGCGGCCGCCTCCGTGGCCACCTCGTGCCCGGCCGCGCGCAGCGCCTGCACCGCGCGGGCCAGCTCCGCGTCCTTCACCAGCACGTGGTCGGTGTCGAACGTCGACAGGGTGACCAGCGCGACCCCGGCCGAGGCGAGCTCGCTGGCCAGCGCGGCGATGATCCCGGTCAGCGTGAACGACAGCGGGCCGCGCACGGTCAGCAGCCGCCAGCCGGACTCCACCCTGGCACCCGCGGGCGCCAGGGCAGCCGGGCAGATCACCGACGTCTCCGCCGGGGTGCGGGTGACCGAGACGAGCCCGTCCGGCGCGGTCAGCTCCGGGACGGCCACACCCGGATCGAGCCGGGCCACTACGTACTCCCCCGGCCGGACGTCGATCGCGAGTCGTTTCACCCCTCGAGCACCTTCGGGCTGGAGGCCACCTCGGTGCCGTCGGGCAGCGTCGAGATCGTGAAGTCGGCGAAGACGTTCGCTGCCGCCTTCTGCAGCTGCCGCAGGCACTCCACCGCCAGGGCGCGGATCTCCACGTCGGCGTGCTCGGTGGCCCGCATGGCGATGAAGTGCCGCCAGGCGCGGTAGTTCCCGGTGACCACGATGCGGGTCTCGGTCGCGTTGGGCAGCACCGCGCGGGCCGCCTGGCGCGCCTGCTTGCGGCGCAGCGTGGCGCTCGGCGCGTCCGCGAACTTGTGCTCCAGCCCGGCCAGCAGCTCGTTGTAGGCGTCCACACTGGCCTGCGCGGCCTTGCGGAACTTCTCGTGCAGCTCCGGGTCGTTCGCGATGACGTCCGGCTCGACGAACGCCGCGTCCCGCTCGGGCACGTACCGCTGCGACAGCTGGGAGTAGGAGAAGTGGCGGTGGCGGATCAGCTCGTGGGTGAGCGAGCGCGAGATACCGCTGATGTAGAAGCTCACCGAGCCGTGCTCCAGCACCGACAGGTGGCCGACCTCGATGATGTGGTCGATGTACCCGGCGTTGGTGGCCGTCCTCGGGTTCGGCTTGCTCCACGACTGGTAGCAGGCGCGGCCGGCGAACTCGGCGAGCGCCTCACCCCCGTCGGCATCGGTCGACCACGGGATGTCCTCCGGTGGGAAGAACTCCGTCTTCGCGATCAGCTGCACCTTCGGCGACACGGTCTCGGCCATCGCACTCCTTCCCCTCACTGTTCCCAGGCAGCGTAACGGCCGGGTACGACAGGCCAGCCGCGACACCACGTGGTGTCAGCACACCCTTGACTGACACCATTGATGGTGTCATCGTGGTGTCATGGACCTGACGCCGTACATCACCAGCCTGCGCGAGGACCTCACCGCGACGGCCTCGGCCGGGGACGAGCAGATCCGGCGGGCCGCGGCGCTGCTCTCCGGCGCACTCGAGCCGGCCGCCCGGCTGGCGCTGATGAACGCGCTGGCCGACCTCGCCGCCGAGGCGACCGCGCAACTGCCCAGCCACGTCGTCGAGGTACGCCTGGACGGCCGGGACGTCCGCGTGGTCGTCACCGGCACCTCCGGTGACCGTGAGCGAGCCGAACGGCCCGGGCCGCCCCCACCGCCACCGCCGCCGCAACCGCCGCTCGTGGAGGGCGGGGACATCTCCCGGCTGACGCTGCGCATGGTGGAACGCATCAAGGAGCAGGCCGAGCGCGCCGCGGCCGCGCAGGGCGTCTCGCTGAACACGTTCATCTCGCAGGCCGTGCAGGGCGCGCTGCACGGTTCACAGTCGTTCCGCGCCGAGAAGCAGGCCGGCTCGCAATCCGAGTCGCACCTGCACGGCTGGGTGAAGGGATAGCCATGACCGATCCGGAACTCGTGCGCACGCAGACGTTCCCGCTGCCGGGGCCGCTGGAACTGGACATCGCCGTGACGGCGGGGAAGGTCGAGGTGAAGCTCGACGCCACCACCGAAGCCGAGGCGACCGTCGAGATCCGGCACGACCCGGATGCGCAGCAACCCTGGTCGCAAGGGATCTCCAGCCTGCTCAGCTGGGTGAGCGAGCGGTTCGGCGACCAGCTGGGCACCGACCTGAACGGGACGCCGGCCGACGCGGTGCAGCAGACGCGGCTGGAGCAGACCGGTAACCGGCTGACCGTGCACGCGCCGAAGGCCCTGCCGCTGCGGAACATCCCGCTCGCGGTCACGGTGATCGCGCCGGCCGGAACCACCGTGGAGACGCGGGCGGGATCGGCGGACGTGACGGTGACCGGCCCGGCCGGCCGGGTCGACCTCGCGACCGGAGCGGGCGAGATCAGGCTGGACCGCACCGAAGGCGCGGCGACGGTCCGCAGCGGGTCCGGCGCGATCCGCCTGGGACCGACGCTGGCCGGGCTGCACCTGCGCACCGGCAGCGGGGCGGTGGAGGTCGCGTCGCTGTCCGGGTCGGCGACGCTGGCCACCGGCACGGCCGACGTGTGGCTGGGCACCGTGTCCGGCTCGGTGCTGGCCCGCAGCGGCAGCGGCGACGTCACCGTCGCCGAGGCGGCCGGCGGGAACCTGGAGCTGGTGACCGGCTCGGGCGACGTCCGGGTGGGTGTGCGGCCGGGCGTGACCGCGGAGGTCGACCTGACGGCCAGTGCGGGCACCGTGTCCAGCGAGCTGGACGTGTCCCTGGAACGCCCGGACGGCGAGATCCCGCTGAACGTGCGGGCCCGCACCGGCTCCGGCACCGTCGTGGTGGCGCGCGCCGCGCAGTAGGACCGCCGCACGGGCGGTGACCCACCGTCCGTGCGGGTGGTGGGTGGCATGGCGCCGGGCAGGAACGGCGCGGGCTGCTCAGGCCCGCCGCAGGACCGGCGCCAGGTCACCCCGCTCCCCCACCACCACGTCCCCCAGCCCGAGCCAGGACGCCATCACCCGCAGTTCCCCCGCCAGCTCCGCCGCCACCCGCGGCGCGTCGGCACCCGGCTCGGCGAAGGCACCCGGCACGCGCAGCACTCCCGCCTCCCGGTCGGCCTTCAGGTCGACCCGCGCCACCAGCTCGCCGTCCAGCAGGAACGGGAACACGTAGTAGCCGTGGACGCGCTTGGGCTCGGGCACGTAGATCTCGATGCGGTACCGGAACCCGAACAACCGCTCGGTGCGGGCCCGCTCCCAGATCAGCGGGTCGAACGGGCACAGCAGGGCCCGGCCGGTGACCCTCCGCGGCATCCGCGCCCCCACCAGCCGGTAGGCCGGGCCGCGCCAGCCGCGCACCTCGACCTGCTCCAGCACCCCGGCCTCGACCAGCTCGGCCACCGCCCGGTGGCTCGCCTCCGGGCCCAGGCGGTAGTAGTCCCGCAGGTCGGGCTCGCTCGCAACGCCCAGCGCGGTCGCCGCGCGGGCGATCAGCTCGCGCGCACCCTGCTCCGGCGCCACCCGCCGGGCCAGGATCTCCTCCGGGATCACCCGCTCGGTCAGGTCGTACAGCCGCTCGAAGCCGCGCCGCGTGCCGGTGGTCAACCGGCCCTGCCCGAACAGCAGCTCGCAGATCTTCTTGACCTCCGAGCGCTCCCACCACGACCCGGGCGTGCGCGTCGACTCGCCCGCCAGCTCGCGCTCGATGCCACCCGCCCCGATCGGGCCGAGCTCCTTGACCACCGCCAGCACGTCCTCGACCAGGGACGGCGACCGGTCGGCGAGGCGCTGGTAGTGCCGCCACCACCCGGGCCGCTTCGCGCCGGACTGCAGCAGCGGCCAGTCCTCGACCGGGATCAGGCTGGCTTCGTGCGCCCACGTCTCGACCAGCATCCGCGGCTTGCGGCTGCTGTGCGACCACGCGGCCTCGTCGAGCAAGGCGGGATCGTAGGCACCCAGCCGCGCGAACAGCGGCGCGTAGTGCGCTCGGACCGCGACGTTCACGGAGTCCAGCTGAATCAGCTGCACCCGGGAGAGGACGCGGCGCAGGTGCCGCCGGGTCGGCTCGGTCTGCGGCCGCGGGTCGGCGAAGCCTTGCGCGGCCAGCGCCGCCCGCCGCGCGGCCGCCACAGTCATGGTTTCCATCGTGCCGCTCATGGTGCCAGCACCCACCGACAAAACCGGTAGGTTCTCCCGGCATGAGCACCGTGTCGGTCCGTGAAGCCGTCGCAGCCGACGCCGCGGAGATCGCCCGGATCCAGCGCGTCACCTGGCGCACGGCCTACCACGACATCCTGAGCGAGCAGGCGCTGACCGAACTCGGCTCACCCCTCGTCGAGGCGCGGTGGGCGGAAGCGATCGGCCACCCCGGCTCGCGGGTCCACCTCGCGTTCGAGGGTGCGTTCGCCGTCGGGTTCTGCGTGGCCGGCCCGGCTCCGCGGGAGGACGTGGCCGACGCGGCGGGCACCGTCCCGCCGGACGCCGGACGCACCGGGCTGATCGGCACGCTGCTGGTGGAGCCGCGCTGGTCCCGTCGCGGGCACGGCGCCCGCCTGCTGGCCGCGGCCGCGGCGGGACTGCGTGAGCTCGGCGCCGACCGCGGGGTCACCTGGGCGGCGGAATCCGACTCGGCCACGCTCGGGTTCTACCGGCGTGCCGGCTGGCGTCCCGACGGCACGGTCCGCACCCTCGACACCGGCGCACGACGGCTGCGGGAACTGCGTCTGACCGGCGCGCTGGAGATCCGGCTGGTCGAATGACCTACCCTTCCTCGCCCGCGCGTGCCGCGGTGCGGACCCCGGCGACGGGCCGCTCGACGGCCGCCACCGTCGGGCGGGTCAGCTCGCTGGCCAGCTCGAGGTCCAGGTCCTCGGGCGGCGCCGGCTTGCCGCGCCCGCGGAACCACCGCACGGTCATCACGACCAGGAACGCCCCGGCCACGATCTGGTAGGAACTGGCCACAAGCTGTTGCGCGTGGTTCCAGATCCGCCAGTCGATCGGCACCCAGTAGTGCGGCGCGAGCCAGAGGATCACCACGGCCACCCAGCCCGACACGATGAGCCACTTGTTGTTCTTCTGCACACCCATCACCAGGACCAGCGCGGCCGTCGGCAGGGCCAGGACCCAGTGGTGCGACCACGAGATCGGCGAGATCAGCAGTACCCCGGCGGCGTTGACGCCCAGCGCCATCGGGAGGTTCTCGTCGCGCAGCGCCCGGGCCGTGCCCAGGAACGTCATCACCACGACCGCGATCACCCCGACGCCGCCCGCGATGGTGAGCGCGGTGCCGGTCATGTGCAGCTTCTCGAACGTCGCGCTGACCGACTCGTTCGCGTGGATCTCACCGATGTTCATGCCCGTGGCGTGGAACACCCGGTCGGTCCAGTACGTCCAGGAGTCGCGGGGCATCAGCACGAACGCGATCGCGGTCATCACCAGGAAGCTCACGAAGCTGGTGACCACCGCGCGGAAGTCCTTGCGCAGCAGGAAGATCAACACGAACCCGGCCGGGGTCAGCTTCACCGCCGCGGCGATACCGATCAGCACGCCCCGCGGCCACCGCGGGTTGGGCCACAGGACGTCGAGCGCGACCAGCATCATCAGCAGGACGTTGATCTGGCCCCAGTAGATCGTGATCACGATCGGGTGGGCGACCACCATCGCGCACGCCCCCGCGACCACCATCCAGGGCTTGGCCAGCAGCCCCCGCAGCTCCGGCGACGCCTTGCGGTACGCCAGGACGATCGGGAACAGCGCCAGGCAGCTCGCCGCGGTCAGCAGCGGGTAGCCGATCGACGGCGGGATGATCGCCAGCGGGGTGAACAGGACCGCGGAGAACGGCGGGTAGGTGTAGGGCAGCCCGCCGCCGACGGGGGAGATGGGCAGCTCGGTGTAGATGGAGTGGCCCTTGAGGAAGGTGTCCGCGCCGAGCCGGTAGACGTCGACGTCCGCCGGCCACTTCCGGAGGCCGTGCGCGTAGTAGACGAACGCGGCGAACAGGACCACGGCCAGCAGGAGCTCCAAGCCCAGGCGTACCCGCTCGGCGGTACTGCCGTACCTCATCGTCTCGATGACAGCCTTCACTTGTTCTCCCAGTCCCAAGCCACGCGTGATCCCGCTCAACAGACGCGGCACGGCCTATCTTCGTTGCCCGCGTGATCGATGTTACGAGCGGGTCCCCCTTGTGCTACCTGCAGCACGACCGGGGAACACGATCCAGCGAAGCACGCTGTAGAGGAACACCGCCTCGCACGCCCCGGCGAAGATCCGGGCCAGGTGGTATTCCAGGCCCAGCGCGGCCAGGCCGGCACCGGCACCGAGGACGAACACGGCGTAGTTGACCGCCACGGCGACCGCGTACCGCACGACCTGCGGGCCGACCGGGGCGTGGGAGCGGAAGTTCACCACGCGGTTGAGAACGAAGCTCAGGGCGAACGCGCACACGTACGCGGCGGTGATCGCCACCGGGAGCGGCAGGCCGGCCACGCCGTGCCCGAGGGTGAGCAGGAGCAGGTCGACGCCGAACGTGCACCCGTTGATCAGCGCGAAGCCCACGAAACTGGGCGGGACCAGGGTGTTCAGCCCGAACGGCAGGTACCGCACGATCGTCGAGCAGCACGTCGCGAACCGCTCCGCGAACGACCGCGTCACCCGGATGTCCCGTTGCACGGCGCCACGATGGCAGAACCGGGTGACGGCGAGATGAGCGGCGGGTAGTCGGCGGACGGCGGAATGTGTCCTCGGTTCCGCCGAGATCACCCGTCAGGCTGATATCTTCGAATGATCCGCCGTGTGATCCTCCGCTCCCCGCGGGGGCGCGCCCGCCCGAAGCCCCCGACAGGAGGCGCGCATGTTCGCCTGGTTCTGGGTGACACTCGGCGTCGCTTTCGGGTCCGCGATCGTGCCCGTCGTCAGCATCGAGGTGTTCGTGCTGGGGCTCGTCGCGAGCGAACCGCGCGTGCACTGGCTCCTGATCGGCGCGGCCGTGGCGATCGGGCAGGTCGCCGGCAAGCTGCTGTACTACCTGGCCGCGCGCGGATCGATCGGGTTACCGCGGTTCCTGCACGACCGCCTGCACCGCCAGCGCCCGCCGAGCAGGCGCAGCGAGTGGTGGCACCTGCGGACCAAGTGGCTGCGCGGCAAGGTCGAGTGGCTGCGCGAGCGGTGTCACCGGCACCCGTTCTGGATGACCGGCACTTACGGGGTCAGCGCGCTGGTCGGGCTGCCGCCGTTCATGGCGACGACGGTGCTGGCCGGGCTGGCCGACATGCGGGTCTCGACCTTCGTCACGGCAGGCCTGACCGGGCGGTTCATCCGGTACAGCCTGCTCGCCGCCGCTCCCGCGATGTTCGCCGGCTGGCTCCACCACTGACGCCGGCTCCGGCACGGTCAGCACCGTCAGCACCGTCAGCGCGGGAGCTCGGCGATCGCGGCCACCGTCCAGTGCGCCGTGATCGGCGCCTCCTTCGGCGGCAGGCCCAGGATCCACACCGGCACCGCGGCGGCCCGGGCGTGGCTGTCGAGCAGCCCCCACCAGTTCAGGCGCACCGCGGCGTCCGCGTCGTAGCCGTAGCACAACCAGGAATGCGCGCTCATCAGCCCGAACCTAGAACTCCGGACCGTGCTGCACCCCGGTGAGGCACTCGCTCACGCTGATGAAGCGGCCGGGCAGCCAATCCGACGCCAAGCGCTGCCGGTCCGCGAACGGGACCGACAGGTACCCCGCCAGGACCAGGTCCACCGGTATCAGCCGCGCGCGGAGTCGGTCGCCTCGAGCTCCAGCGCCTTGCGCATGGTGGCGCGGGCGCGGCGCCGGTCGCCCGCGATGTCGTAGGCGTGGGCCAGCCGGTACCAGTACCGCCAGTCGCCGGGGTGCTGCTCCAGTTCCGCGCGGCGCTCCTCGAACCAGGCGTCCGCCGCGGCGCGGTCCACCCGCCCGGACGGCATGCGTGGCAGGTCCGCCACGTCCGGCAGCCCGCCCTCGGCGTCCAGGCGGCGCGCGAGGTGCTGGATGCGCGTGCCGGACCGCCAGGTCGCGATGACCATCCACAGGCCGAGCAGCGGCAGGATCAGCACACCGATCCCCAGCCCGATGCCGGCCGCGGTGCCGGTGCGGATCAGCGCGACCGCCCGCTCGGCGAGCAGCACCAGGTAGACCACCAGCGCGGCGGTCAACAGCAGGGCGACGTTGCGGGCTCTCACAGGTCGAGCACGTTCTCGAGCCCGACGGTCAGCCCGGGACGGCCCAGGACCTCCCGCACCCCGAGCAGCACGCCCGGCATGAACGACGTGCGGTCCATCGAGTCGTGCCGGATGGTGAGCGTCTCGCCGTCGGCGCCGAACAGGATCTCCTCGTGCGCCACCAGCCCGGGCAGCCGCACCGAGTGCACGTGCACGTCCTCCACGCGGGCGCCGCGGGCGCCGTCCAGCTCGCTCGTCGTGGCGTCCGCGCCCGGCTTCAGCCCGGCCTCGCGGCGCGCCTGCGAGATCAGCCGCGCGGTGTGCGCTGCGGTGCCGGACGGGGCGTCGGCCTTGCGGTTGTGGTGCAGCTCGATGACCTCGACCGCTTCGTAGAACCGGGCGGCCTGCTGCGCGAACCGCATCGCGAGCACCGCACCGAGCGCGAAGTTCGGCGCGATCAGCACCCCGACCTCCGGCTGCGTGGACAGCCACGAGCGCACCGACGCCAGCCGCTCCTCGGTGAACCCGGTGGTGCCCACGACGGCGTGCAGCCCATGGGTGACCGCGAACTCCAGGTTGCCCATCACCGCGTCCGGGTGGGTGAAGTCGACGACCACCTCGGCACCGGCCGCGGTCAGCGCGCTCAGGTCGTCGCCCGCGTCGACCGTCGCCACCACGGCCATGTCCGGCGCGCCCCCGGCGGCCTTGACCACCTGCGCCCCCATCCGTCCGTGGGCGCCCAGCACACCGACCCGGATCGGGTCGTCCTCGCCGCGGGGGTTCATTTCGCGATCACCTCGTGCAGATCGTCCGGCAGGTCCTGCTCCGAAGCGTACGGCCCGACGACCGCGGCGGCGGTGACCCCTCCCGGCGGCCCGAACAGGGTGCGGGCCAGCTCACACACCTCCTCGGTGGTCACCGCGGCGATCCGCGCCACGGACTCGTCGACCGGCAGGTACGTGCCGTAGTTGAGTTCCTGCTTGCCGATGCGCGACATCCGCGACGCGGTGTCCTCCAGCCCCAGCACGATCCCGCCCCGCAGCTGCCCCTTGGCGCGCGCGACCTCGGCGTCGGTGAACCCGTCCTTGCCGACCTGGCCGAGCACGTCCCGCAGCACCGCGGACACCTCGCCCAGCCGGTCCGGCTGGCACCCGGCGTAGACCGAGAAGTGCCCGGTATCGGCGTAGGTCGCCACCGACGAGTACACCTGGTAGGCCAGGCCGCGCTGCTCACGCACCTCCTGGAACAGCCTCGAGCTCATCCCGCCGCCGAGCGCGGCGTTGAGCACCGACAGCGCGTACCGGCGCTCGTCGTGCCGCGACAGGGCCGACATGCCGAGCATCACGTGGGCCTGTTCGGTGTCGTCGCCGTGCAGCACCAGACGCCGCTCGGCAGCCACCCTGGCCTTGCCCGTCCGCGGCGGCACCGGGGTGTCCGAACCGGACAGCCGGTCCCGCAACGCCTTGCGCGCCAAGCGGAGCACCTGCGCGTGCTGCACGTTGCCGGCCGCCGCCAGCACCATCTTCGGCAGCGTGTACCGGCGCCGGTAGAAACCGCGCAGCCCGGCCGCCGACATCCCGCTGATCGAGCCGGTGGTGCCCAGCACCGGACGCGCCAGCGGGTGCGAACCCAGGACGGTGGTCACGAACGTGTCGTGCAGCAGATCCTCGGGATCGTCGTCGCGCATGGCGATCTCCTCGAGCACCACGCTGCGTTCGGTGTCCACATCGGAGTCCGCGCACAGCGCCTCGAACACCACGTCGGTGACGAGGTCCACCGCCAGCGGCAGGTCCTCGTCGAGCACCTGCGCGTAGTAGCAGGTGTGCTCCTTCGCGGTGAACGCGTTGAGCTCACCGCCGACCGCGTCGATCTCCTCGGCTATCTGCACCGCGGACCGGTGCGTGGTCCCCTTGAACAGCAGGTGTTCCAGGTAGTGCGCGGCGCCGGCGACCTTCGGCGTCTCGTCCCGCGAGCCGACCCCGACCCACAGGCCCACCGTCGCCGACCGCACACCGGGCACGTGCTCGGTGACCACGCGCAGCCCGCCCGGCAGCACGGTGCGCTTCACGATCTGGCCGTTCGCCCCGGCTTCGAGCGTGCGCGTGGTGCCCACGGCCTGCTCGTGGCCGGCAATTTGTCGCGCCATCGATTCCCAACATTCGTCCGCGGGTACACGGAAAACGGCCCGCCCCACCCGGGACGGGCCGTTCCCGGCTACCGCTGTGCCCTTACTTGGCCTCGGCGCCCTCGGCGGGCGTCTCCTCGGCGCTCTTGGTGCCCTCAGCTGTGTCCTCTTCGTCCTTGACGAGGACCAGGCTGATCTTGCCGCGGTTGTCGATGTCGGCGATCTCGACGCGGAGCTTGTCGCCCACGTTGACCACGTCCTCGACCTTGCCGATGCGCTTGCCGTTGCCCAGCTTCGAGATGTGGATCAGGCCGTCCTTGCCGGGCAGCAGCGAGACGAACGCGCCGAACGCGGCCGTCTTCACCACGGTGCCCAGGAAGCGCTCGCCCACCTTCGGCAGCTGCGGGTTCGCGATGGCGTTGATCTTGCTGATCGCGGCCTCCGCGGACGGGCCGTCGGCCGCGCCCACGTAGATCGTGCCGTCGTCCTCGATCGAGATGTCGGCGCCGGTCTCCTCGGTGATCGAGTTGATCATCTTGCCCTTCGGGCCGATGACCTCGCCGATCTTGTCGACCGGGATCTTCACGCTGGTCACGCGCGGCGCGTACGGGCTCATCTCGTCCGGCTGGTCGATGGCCTCGGCCAGCACGTCGAGGATGGTCAGCCGGGCGTCCTTGGCCTGGTTCAGCGCGCCCGCGAGCACGTCCGACGGGATGCCGTCGAGCTTGGTGTCCAGCTGCAGCGCGGTGATGAAGTCCTTGGTGCCGGCGACCTTGAAGTCCATGTCACCGAAGGCGTCCTCGGCGCCGAGGATGTCGGTCAGCGCGACGTAGCGCGTCTCGCCATCCACTTCATCGGACACCAGGCCCATCGCGATGCCGGCGACCGGCGCCTTCAGCGGCACACCGGCGTTGAGCAGCGACATCGTGGACGCGCAGACCGAGCCCATCGAGGTGGAACCGTTGGAGCCCAGCGCCTCCGACACCTGCCGGATGGCGTAGGGGAACTCGTCCCGCTTCGGCAGCACCGGCACCAGCGCGCGCTCGGCCAGCATGCCGTGGCCGATCTCGCGCCGCTTGGGCGAACCCACGCGGCCGGTCTCGCCGGTGGAGAACGGCGGGAAGTTGTAGTGGTGCAGGTACCGCTTCGTCGTCTCCGGCGACAGCGAGTCGATCTGCTGCTCCATGCGCAGCATGTTCAGCGTGGTGACACCCAGGATCTGGGTCTCGCCGCGCTCGAACAGCGCCGAACCGTGCGCCCGCGGGATGATCGCGACCTCCGCCGAGAGCTGCCGGATGTCGGTGAGGCCCCGGCCGTCGATGCGGACCTTGTCGCGCAGGATCCGCTGGCGGATCAGCTTCTTGGTCAGCGCGCGGAACGCGGCGCCGATCTCCTTGTCACGGCCCTCGAACGCCTCGCCCTCGCCGAGGCCGACCTTGGCCAGCACTGCGGCCTTGACCTCGTCGGTGGCGTTCTCCCGCTCCTGCTTCCCGGCGATGGTCAGCGCCTTGGCCAGGTCCTCGCTCGCGATGGCGGCCACCGCGTCGTAGGCGTCCTGCTGGTAGGCGGGGAACACCGGGAAGTCGCCGGTCGGCTTGGCGGCCGCATCGGCGAGCCGCTGCTGCGCCTCGCACAGCACGCGGATGAACGGCTTGGCGGCGGCGAGACCCTCGGCCACGGCCTGCTCGGTCGGCGCCGGGGCACCGCCCGAGATCAGGTCGAGCGTGTTCTCGGTGCCCTCCGCCTCGACCATCATGATCGCGACGTCGTCACCGACGACACGGCCGGCGACCACCATGTTGAAGGTCGCCTGCTCCAGCTGCGACCAGGTCGGGAACGCGACCCACTGCCCGTCGATCAATGCGACGCGCACGCCGCCGATCGGGCCGGAGAACGGCAGGCCACCGATCTGGGTCGAGGCCGACGCGGCGTTGATCGCCAGCACGTCGTAGGGGTCCTCGGGGTGCAGGCTCTGCACGGTGACGACGATCTGGATCTCGTTGCGCAGGCCGTCGGCGAACGACGGGCGCAGCGGCCGGTCGATGAGCCGGCAGGTCAGGATCGCGTCGGTGGAGGGACGGCCCTCGCGACGGAAGAACGCACCCGGGATCCGGCCCGCGGCGTACATCCGCTCCTCGACGTCCACCGTCAGCGGGAAGAAGTCGAAGTGCTCCTTCGGCTGCTTCGAGGCGGTGGTCGCCGACAGCAGCATGGTCTCTTCGTCCAGGTAGGCCACGACGGCGCCGGCGGCCTGCCGGGCGAGCCTGCCCGTCTCGAAGCGGATCGTGCGGGTGCCGAACTTGCCGTTGTCGATGACGGCCTCGGACTCGTGCACGACAGGTCCGCTTGCTTCGGTCATGTGTAGTTGACTCCTCGTTCGTTCGGGCAGCATGCGCCCCGCCCGTGCGGGGCGGCGGCCGAGGAACGAGCCGGTCTTCGATCGAAGCCCACGGGACTGCTTCCCGTAGGCCACTACCGAGGACCGGCGTCCTTGCCCTCGAGCGCCTGCCCTTCCTCTTTCTTCCTCGAATGGACGGAAGGGGGAGCAACCGTGGTCGCTCCCCCTTCCGATCACGTCATCGGCGCAAGCCGAGCCGCTGGATCAGCGACCGGTAGCGTTCGATGTCCACCTTCATCACGTAGTTGAGCAGCCGGCGGCGACGGCCGACCAGCAGCAACAGGCCGCGACGGGAGTGGTGGTCGTGCTTGTGCGTCTTGAGATGCTCGGTGAGACCGATGATCCGCTTGGTGAGCAGCGCGACCTGGGCCTCCGGGGACCCGGTGTCGGACTCGTGCAGACCGTACTCGGTCAGGATCGACTTCTTCTCGTCGGTGGACAGCGCCACTGAGTATCTCCTCTGTGTTGTTCTGTGCCGTGAGGCCCGCTGGACGCGGGTAGACGGTCGCGGCCGCCACGGACTGCAGCCGGACCCGGTGGTTCAGGGTATCAGGGTGTGCGCTACCTGGCCTGCTGGGACAGCGGGAACCGCTCGACCACCGCATACCGGGTGCCCCCGCCGCCCCGCTCGGAGCGCATCAGCACGGCCTCCCCGGCGGTCCACACCTCGCTGCGGTAGCCCGCCAGCAGCCGTGGGAGCTCCGGCGGCACCGCGGCCCGGGTGCGTGCCAGGGTCAGGTGCGGCAGGTACGCCCGGCCACCGTCGCCGGCCGCACCGGCACCCGCGGCCAGGCCCAGCTCGGCGATCCCCTCCCCGGTCACCCCGAGGTAGAGGACCCGGGTGAACGTGCCCGCTCCTTCCAACCGGATCCGGGGCGCGGGCATTCCCGCCAGCCGCGGCCGCAGCCAGCCGGCGCGGGCGGTGGCATCGTCCTGGCCGTAGAAGGCGAGCGTGACGTGCCAGCTCTCCGGCCGGCTCCAGCGCACCCCGGCCGTCCGGGGCAGGTGGCCGACCGCGTCGGCCAGCGACTCCACGACAGCCACCGGCGGCAGGACCGCGGAGAACAGCGCCACGCCTCAACCCTGTTGCCCGGCGCGGCGGAGCAGGTCGGCCAGCGCAGGGAAGTCGTCGTCCAGCCGCTTGGCAGCCTCGACCAGGTCCTCGTCCTCGGCGATGTCACGCAGCGCGGACAGCACCGCCCGCTCCTCGGACAGCGCGTGGACCGGGAACGTGTCCCGCCCCACGGTGGGCCGCGCGTCACGCACGTCCTCCAGCGCGGCCATCAGCGCTTCGGGGTGGCCGGCGGCGACCTCCGGGATCAGGCACTTGCGCTCGAGCATGATCATCCGGGCGAGCACCACCGGGTTGCCGATCTTGGCGCGGCGGCCGCTCATCACCTGGCTCAGCATCGGCGCGCTGATGCCCAGCACCTCGGCCAGGTAGGCCTGCGACACGTTGAACGCGACCACGAGACGGCGCACCCGGTCGCCCAGCGGTTCGCCGTACCACTCCCGCTGCAGAGCGATGTTCCGCTGGACGATCTTGTGGTCATCCACGTGCGTGCTCCCTGCTCTCCCCTGACAGTTCCGGCACCGCCCACCCATCTTGCCAGGCCGGATCGGACGTGCGTGGCGAAATCGCCCAGCGATCCGCCCGCGCGCGCCGGGGCGCTCAGCCGTCGAGACCGAGGATCGCGCGCGTGCGGCGCACGTCGTCGCCGATCTCCTCGACCAGGTCGTCGACCGAGGTGAACCGCACCATGTCCCGCAACCGGCCGACGAAGTCCAGCGAGACGTGCTGGCCGTAGAAGTCCTCGTCGACGTCGAGCACGAACGCCTCGACCGTGCGCTCACGGCCGGAAAAGGTCGGGTTGGTGCCGACCGAGACCGCCGCCGGCAGCAGGCGCCCCGGCTGCTTGTCGCGGACGAACCAGCAGGCGTACACACCGTCGGCGGGCACCGCCGCGAACCGCGGGGTGGACAGATTGGCCGTGGGGTAGCCCAGGTCGTGGCCGCGGCCGTCCCCGCGGACGACGATGCCTTCCAGGCGGTGCGGCCGGCCCAGCGCCTCGGCTGCCGCGACGACGTCCCCGGCGTCGATGCACGAGCGCACGTAGGTCGAGGAAAAGGTGATCTCGCCGGCGTCCGGGGTCTCGCCGTCCGCCGCGGCTCCGCCCTGCAGCTCGGCGCCGTAGGTGGCGAAACCGAAACGGCGGCCCAGCTCCTTCAGCAGCGGCACGGTGCCGGCGGCCTTGTGGCCGAACGTGAAGTTCTCCCCCACCACCACGGCCGCCGCGTGCAACCGGTCGACCAGCACCTCGTGCACGAACTCGTCCGCGGTCAACCGCGACAACTCGAGGGTGAACGGCAGCACGCAGAACACGTCGATGCCCAGCTGCTCGACCAGTTCCGCCTTGCGGCGCAGCGTGGTCAGCTGCGCCGGGTGACTGCCCGGCCGGATCACCTCCGACGGGTGCGGGTCGAACGTCAGCATCACGCTCGGCAGGTTGCGGTGCTTGGCCACCTCGACCGTCTTCGCGATCAGCGCCTGGTGCCCCCGGTGCACCCCGTCGAACACGCCGATCGTGACCACGCAGCGTCCCCACCCGCCGGGAAGATCAGCCAGTCCTCGCCACCTCTGCACGCTCGCAGCGTACTGCCGCGCGCCGCGCGTGCGCGGAGGGTGGGTGGAGCCGCCGGCCTTCACGCCGGTGCGAGCACGACCACCGAGCGGGCCACGCCGCCCGCGTCCACCGCGAGCGCGAGCGCGTGACCGTCGGGATCGAACACGCCGTAGGTGCCGGCCAGACCGGACGCGCGCACCTGCTGTCCGTACCGGACCGCACGGGCGGTGGCCGCATCAACCTGGTAGCGCGGGAACGCCGCAGCGACCGCGCTGTCCAGATCGAGCGACAGCTCCGGCTTCTCCTCCAGCTGCTCCAGGGTGCGCGCGGCGGCCAGCCCGAACGGACCGACGGTGGTGCGGCGCAACGCGGCCAGATGACCGCCGACACCGAGCCCGTGCCCGAGATCACGAGCCAGTGCCCGCACGTAGGTGCCCGAGGAGCACTCGACGACCGCGTCCAGCTCGATGCGGCCGGCCTCCCGACGGGTGGCGAGCAGGTCGAACCGGTACACGGTGACCGGCCGCGGCTTGAGCGCGACCTCCTCCCCGGCGCGCACCCGCGCGTAGGCCCGCTTGCCGGCGATCTTGACCGCGCTCACCGCACTGGGCACCTGCTGGATCTCGCCCGTCAACGCGGCGACACCGCCGGCGATCGCCTCGTCGGTGACGGCGGCCAGTGCGTCCGGATCGGCGGTGCTGAGCGGTTCACCCTCGGCGTCGTCGGTGGTGGTCGCCGTCCCCAGGGCCAGCGTGGCCAGGTAGGTCTTGCGGTCCAGCGCCAGGTGGCCGAGCAGCTTCGTCGCCCGCTCGACACCCAGCACCAGCACACCGGTGGCCATCGGATCGAGGGTGCCGGCATGGCCGACCTTGCGGGTGCCCATGATCCGGCGCACCCGCGCCACCACGTCGTGGGAGGTCATGCCCGGTGGTTTGTCCACCACGAGCAGACCGGGCGGGGGCGCGGGGCGTCGGGTCTTCGGCTGGGACACGGCTGGACACCTTACGGGGCCCGGTTACGCCGGTGCCGGGACCTTCCGGGTCGCGGCGTCCCAGACGTGCCGGCGCACCTGCACCGGCACCTGCTCGCCCCGCTCCTGCGCGGCGAACAGCTCGGCCCGGGCACGCAGCCACCACACCAGCATCCGGGACGTGCCCAGGACCAGCAGCGCCACGACCGCCAGCAGCGCCACCCGGAACTGCCCGCCGGTGAGCTGCAGCACCACCCCGATCACCAGCGCGGTGACCGTGGTGGCGACGAACCCGCCGACGTTGACCACGCCCGTCGCGGTTCCCACCCAGGACAACGGGTTGTAATCGCGGGCCAGCGCGAACCCGATCATCGACGCCGGGCCGCCCAGGGACAGGAACGCGAAGGCGGGCACGAGCACGCCGACCGGGATCTGCCCGGGCCAGCTCAGCAGCACCGCCCACACCGCCGCGGCGCCGGCGAGGTAGGCGAGCACCAGCGGCATCCGCGTGCCCGGCCGGGCGGAGATGACGCTGCCGACCAGCGGGCCGCCGATCATCGAACCGAACACGAACACGGTCAGCAACGCGCTCGCGGTGGCAGCCGGGCGGCCCTGGCCCTGCACCAGGAACGGCACGCCCCACAGCAGGGTCAGCACGTTCGGGGCGAACATCGTGGAGAAGTGCACCCAGAAGCCCAGGCGGGTGCCCGGGACCCGCCAGGCCGTGCGGATCTGGCGCGCCAGCTGCCGCGCGTCGACCGGGCCGGCCTTCGGGGTGGCGCCCGACGGCGTGTCCCGGACCCGGCCGACGACGACCGCGGCGTAGACCGCGGTGACCAGGCCGGCCGCGAGGAAGGTCGGCGTCCAGCCCGGACCGGCGAGCAGCAGGGTGAGCGGGACGGTCGCGGCGAGGTTGCCGAGGAAGCCGATCGCGGTGGTGAAGCTGGTGACGACGGCGTACTGGCGGCCCGGGAAGTGCGCGGCGATCAGGCGCAGCACGCTGACGAACGTGAGCGCGTCGCCGAACCCGAGCACGCCGCGGGCGAGCAGGCCCAGCGCATAGCTGCCGGCGAGAGCGACGAGAACCTGGCCCAGGCCGAGGAAGAGCAGCGCGGCGGTGAGCACCTTGCGCGGCCCGAAGCGGTCGACGAGGACACCGGTGGGGATCTGCATCGCGGCGTAGACGCCGACCTGCAGGACGGTGAACGTGGACAGTGCGGCGGCGCCGACCCCGAACCGGTCGGCGGCTTCCAGGCCGGCCACGCCGAACGAGGTGCGGTGGAAGACGGAGAGGAGGTAGACGATGGCGGCGGTGAACCAGATGAGCCACGACCGGCGGCTGGCCTTGCCGGTCACGGGTGCCTGCTGCGGCGGCACGAAGGATTCCTCCCGAGGCGGATAGACGGCGAAACGGCACGGGGACGCCCGCATCGCCGTCCCGGAAGTGATATCGCCGATGCCGGGCCGATACTTACCCGTTACCGGGGTGTTTTCAGCCACAGGGCGTAGCGGGACCACCCGATCGCCGCAGTCCGCGGCCGCGAAACCGCCCGCGGGCGGGCGTCACCGCACCGCGCCGAGCACCGTCCACCGGTCCGAGCGCCAACGGGCCACCACGGCGGACAGGCGCAGCACCATGAACAGCGACAGCCCGCTCCAGATGCCGGTCAGCCCCCAGCCCAGGCCGAGCGACGCCCAGACCAGCGGCAGGAACCCGAGGGCTGCACTGGCGAGCGTCGCGGTGCGGAGGAAGGCGGCGTCACCCGCACCGAGGAGCACCCCGTCCAGCGCGAACACCACCCCGGCGATCGGCTGCAGGGCCACGAAGAACCACCACGCGTGCGGCACCTCGCCCAGCACGCCCGGGTCCGAGGTGAACGCGTGCGGCAGTACCGGGGAGACCGCCGCGAACACCACCCCGAGCACGCAGCCCATGACGAGCCCGTACCGGGTGATCTGCCCGGCCACGCCGCGCGCCTGCCGCGCCGAGCCCGCCCCCAGCGCCGCACCAACCAGCGACTGGGCGGCGATCGCGACCGAGTCCAGCACGAGCGAGAGAAACGTCCACAGCTGCAGCACGATCTGGTGCGCGCCGACGGCGTCGGTCGAGGTACGGGCCGCCACGGCCGCGGCCGAGACGAAGCACGCCTGGAACGCGAGGCTGCGCAGCACCAGGTCGCGGCCCAGGCCGAGCTGGGCGCGGATGACCTTCGGTTGCGGTGCCAGCGGCACCTTCTCGGCTGCCAGCGCGCGCAGGAACAGCCCGGCGCTGATCACCTGGGCGGCGACGTTCGCGATCGCGGAGCCCACCAGCCCCCAGCCGGCGACGTAGACCAGCAGCGGGCACAGCACGGCCGAGATGCCGTTGCCCGCCAGGACGTAGCGCAACGGGCGGACGGTGTCCTGCACGCCGCGCATCCAGCCGTTGCCGGCCATCGTCACCAGGATCAGCGGAGCCCCGCACAACGCGATCCGCAGCCAGGACACGGCCTGCGCCGCGACCTCGTCACTGCCGGAGAGCACCCGCGCGACCGGTCCGGCCAGCAGCTGCCCGGCGATCAGCACGAGCACACCCACGACCAGTGCCAGCCAGGTGGCCTGCACGCCTTCGCCGACCGCCTCCGCCCGGCGCCCCGCGCCGTGCAGGCGGGCGGTCCGCGAGGTGGTGCCGTAGGACAGGAACGTCAGCTGGGTCGAGACCTGGGCCAGCACGACCCCGCCGATCGCGAGCCCGGCCAGCGGTAGCGCCCCGAGATGCCCGACGACCGCCGTGTCGACCAGGACGTACAACGGCTCGGCAGCCAGCACCCCCAGGGCCGGGACCGCCAGGCCCAGAACGCGCCGTGCGGGCACCTTCTCCCCGGCGGCTTCCACGGTGTCGGACACCCCCGCAGGTTAACCGGGACCACCGACAAGATCGCCCGGGCCGAGGACCGGCCCGCCACCGCGCCCCGGTCCCGCGCCCCGCACCCGGACCGCCCCACTCACCAGCCGCACGACCACCGGACCAGCCGACGCGAACGCACCGCACGAAGCGGCCAACTCACCGCCCGGACCGGCAAACTCACCGCCCGGACCGGCGAACACGGCGCGGCGGCGTGTTGGCCGGTCGTGGCGGCGTGTTGGCCGGTCGTGGCGGCGTGTTGGCCACTCGCGGCAGCGTGTTCACCACTCGTGGCAGCGTGTTCGCCACTCGCGGCAGCGTGTTCGCCACTCGCGGCAGCGCGTTGGCCGGTTGCCGCGGCGCGCTGGACGACCACCGGATCAGCCGACGCGAACGCACCGCGCGAAGCGGCAAACTCAGCGCCCGAAGCGGCCAACTCACCGCCCGGAACGGCGAACACGGCGCCCGGAAGGGCAAACACGGCGCGGCGGTGTGTTCGCTGCCTCGTGACGGTGTGTTCGCCGCTCGCGGCGGCGTGTTTGCTGGTTGGGGCGGCGTGTTGGCCGGTTGCCGCGGTGTGTTTGCTGCTTGCGGCGCGGGTTGGCCGGTCCGCGCGGCGGTCCCGCTGGGCGGGGACGGCTCAGCTCAGCAGGGGTGCCTCCGCCAGGGCGCGCCGCACCAGGGCCAGCCCCTCCTCGGCGGTGCCGTGGACCGTGCAGCCGGCCGCCAGGCGGTGGCCGCCGCCGCCGAGGCTGCGCGCCGCCTGGGACACGTCGATTTTGCCGATCGCCCGGAACGACACCGACCACTCCCCCGGCGCCTGCTCCTTGAGCACCACCGCGACCTCGGCCTCACGCGTGGAGCGGACCACGTCCACCACACCCTCGACCTCCTCCAGCCGCACCGAGGCCGCCACCTCCGCGGGCACCACGGCGTGCACCAGCCCGAAACCCTGCGCCGCGTCCGGTTCCAGCCGCGCCGTCGCCAGCACCGCGGACAGCATCGGCAGCCACGCGAACGGGTGATCGTCGATCACCTCGCGGGCCAGCCGGTCCGGGTCCACCCCGGCCTCCAGCAACCGGGCCGCCGCCCGGTGGGTCGACGGCCGCGCCCGGCGGAAGCCGCCGGTGTCGGTCACCAGCCCGGCGTAGAGGCACCGCGCGATCGGCTCGTCGAGCGGCACGCCCATCTCGTCGAGCAGTGCGAGCACCAGCACCGCGGTGGCCTCCGCGGTGTCGTCGACGAGGTGGACCGTGCCGTAGCGCAGGTTGGACGCGTGGTGGTCCACGACGAGCACCTCGCCCGCCGCGTCCAGCAGCCCGGCGAGCGTGCCCAGCCGGGACGGGCTCGGCGTGTCCAGGCACACCAGCAACCCCGCCGACGGCGGGACCTCGGCGGCCGGGACCACGAGGTTGTCCACGTCGAGGCCGCGCAGGCTCTCCGGCACCTCCGCCGGCTCGGCGAAGGACACGCGCACGGTCGCGCCGCGCCGGGACAGCGCGCGTCCCAGGGCCAGCGCGCTGCCGAGTGCGTCGGCGTCCGGGCGGACGTGGGCCAGCAGGGTGACGTCGGTCGCTTCTCGCAGCAGCGCGGCGGCGCGCGGGAAGTCGAGCGGGGCGGAGGTGCTCATGCGGGCAAGCTACGCTTTTTCCCGATGGTCGACTACGGGATCCTCCTCTACCCCGGCGCCAACCGCGTCTACGCCGACGCGTCCGCCGGACTGCTGCGCGCCGAGCTGACGGTGTTCGGCGAGGCGCTGCGCACACCGCTGTCCGGGATCGGAGAGCGCCGGGTCGGCGGCGTCAACTACGTCACGTTCGCCACGGAGACGGCGCTGTCCGAAGAGGACATCGCACTGCTGTCGAACCTCTCGTCGCTCTACGCGTTGTTCGAGTTCCGCGGCGACCTGCTGCGCCCGCTGGAGATCACGCCGCTGGACAAGCTGGACTCGGACCTGCTGACCATCCAGAAGTACCCGGGCAAGACCAACGAGCTGTTCACCAAGCTGCTGCTCAACGTCACGCTGCTGTCCCGCGCCCGGCCGGCCGAGTTCCTGACGCAGCCGCTGCACGTCGTGGATCCGTTGTGCGGCAGGGGAACCACGCTGAACCAGGCGATGATGTACGGCCTGGACGCCACCGGGCTCGACGTGGACAAGCGGGATTTCGAGGCCTACGAACGGTTCATCAAGACCTGGCTGCGGCAGAAACGCGTCAAGCACAACGCCGACTCCGGTCCGCTGCGGCGGCACAAGCACCGCCTCGGGCAGCGCCTGGAGATCTCCTACGCGCTGGACAAGGAACGCTGGAAGGCGGGCGACGCGCGGCGGGTCACGTTCTTCAACGCCGACACCCTCACCACCGACGAGCTGCTCAAGGCAGGCTCGGCGGACGTCGTGGTCGCCGACGCGCCCTACGGCGTCCAGCACGGCAGCCACCAGCCCGACGAGCTCGCGCGCAGCCCGCGGGACCTGCTGGCCGCCGCCGTGCCGGTGTGGGCGCGGGTGCTCAAGCCGGGCGGTGCGCTGGGCCTGAGCTGGAACACGCACGTCGCCAAGCGCGACGAGATCGCCGGGATCCTCGGCCGAGCCGGCCTGGAAGTCCGCTCCGGCGGGCCGTGGGAGGAGTTCGAGCACCGGGTGGACCAGGCGATCCTGCGGGACCTGATCGTCGCCAGGAAGCCCGCCTGACCCCGGCGTGGAAAAGCGGTGTCGCCCGCCGTCCAGGCGCGGTTGGCCGGGGAGGCCCCGGCACCGGCGGTGAACACCTCGGGCACCTACCTGGGAGTGGCGGTGGGCGCTGTCCTGGACGGCGGCGGCCGCCGGCCTGGCCGCGCTCGCGCTGTTCCGCCTCGCCGCCAGCCGCGCACCGCGACCGTCTAGCTGGGCACCACCTGCTCCGCCGGTCCGCCCGTCGCGGCCAACGCCCCACAGCATCTCGGCGAGGTCGGCCGGGTCGATGCGGTCCGGGTCGAACCCGCGGCGGGCCTCCACCGAGGCGTCGAACAGCTTCTCGGCGTCGCTGCCCGCGGATGAGCGATCGGATGGTGATCGCGGCGGCGGTGACGCCCGTGCCGGCGAGGTCGGCTCCGGGGTCTTCGCCGAGGAGCCGAACCCGTAGAGCAACGCGCCCGAGCCACGCTCCAGCATGCCCGGCAGCAGCCGCCGGGTCAGCGACAACGGCGCCGGCACCACGCTCTCGAACCCCGACCGCAGAGTCTCGACGTCGAGTGCGCGCACCGGCTTCAGCAGCGCCAGGTCCAGCGACCCGTTGATCACCGCCACGTCCACCCGGCCGATGTCCGCCAGCAGCCGCTCGTGCGTGGCGAGGTCGGTCATGTCAGCCGGGAACGCCCGTGCCGAACACCTTCCGCGGACAGTTCGTCCACTAAGGACGACAGCCGGTCCGCGCTGCGCGCCACGAGCGCGACCTGGTAGCCCTCCTTGCCGAGCCGGCGGGCTGTGGCCAGTCCCATGCCGGGCCCGGCGCCGAAGATCGCCAATGTCCTCATGTCGATCGCCTCCCAGCTACTGGGAAGCGTGAGCCGCCCCCTGCGCCGTGACGCCCGGCGCAACCGCGAACTGCTGGTCGCGGCCGCGCGCGAGGTGTTCAGCGAGAAAGGCCTGGACGCGCCGCTGGAGGAGATCGCCCGCCGGGCCGGGGTGTCGATCGGGACGCTCTACAACCGGTTACCCACCCGCATGGACCTGGTCGAGGCCGCGTTCAGCGGCATGCTCGACCGCTGGGCGGGCGAAGCCGAGCAGGTGCCGGCTGCCGAGGACCCGTGGGACGGCCTGGTCCAGCTGATCGTGCGGACGTGCGAGCTGCAGTCGGTGGACCACGGGATGACCGAGATCCGCACCAGCGCCCTGCCCGGGGCGCCGGGGCTGCGGGCGGCCCGGGAGCGGGTCGGCGAGGTGTTTGGGAAGGTTCTGGAACGCGCGCACGGGCCGGCGGCTGCGCCCGGACCTTCGGCCTGGCGGACCTGGCGTTCGCCATCGCCGCCACCACGCAGGCGGCACCGCTCGGCGGCTGGCGCCGCGTTCCTGCTGGACGGGATCCGGCCTCAGGACACCTGAGCGGCGGGCACCACGCCGAATTTGCGGGTCATGAAACACCAGAACAGCGGCACGGCCTCGTCGACGGGGCGCTCGTCCGCCTCACCGTCGGCGCCCACGTGCTCGACGCGGACGCGGCCGGGCGAAACGGCGGAGCGCCGCGACCACGGGCCGGACACCACGACCGCGCCCCACGGCGCCCGCGGCACCGGCCGGTCGACGACGATCAGGTCACCCAGCGAGGTCGTGCCGAGCAGGACGGTGTTCGCGGCGAGCACGCTGTCCACGACCTCGGACATGGGGCGGTAGACCGGCCGGGCATCGGCGAGCCGGTGGAACTCCGCGGCGATGTCCGCCCACGGCCGCGGCCGGAACGGGTACAGCCATCCCATCGACCTCACGAGGACCCCCTCAGATCCGGCTCACGACACTGTTGCCGTGATCCAAGCACGGCCCGTCAAGGTGCCGGGAAAACGACGATGCCCCGCGCCGGCTCGGCGCGGGGCATGGTCGACGGGACGGGGGGCCTACTCCCCGGCGTCGTCGGTGGCCTCGTCCTCGGGGTCGTCCTCGTCACGGGGCTGCTTGTACGGGTCCGGGTCGCCGGCGTGCTGCGCGGCGGCCGCGCGGCGGGCCAGCTCGGCGTCGGCCTCGCGGGCCTTCGCGAGCAGGTCCTCGATGTGCCGGGCGTCCTCCGGGATGGTGTCCGCGACGAACGTCAGCGTCGGCGTGAACCGCACCCCGGTGCCCTGCCCGACCCGGCTGCGCAGCACACCCCGCGCCGACTCCAGCGCCGCGGCCGCGCCCGGGAAGTCCGGCTTGGACTCCAGCGTCTCCCCCAGCACGGTGTAGTAAACCGTCGCGTCGTGCAGGTCCGCGGTGATCTTCGCGTCGGTGATCGTCACGTACTTCAACCGCGGGTCCTTGATCTCGTGCTCGATCGCCGACGCCACGATCTGCGAAATCCGCTTGGACAGCCTGCGGGCGCGAGCCGGATCGGCCATCACGCACTCCCCTTAGTCTTCTGGCCCGACGAGCCGGCGGTGGGCGGAGAGCAGCTCCAACTCGGGGCGCTGCGCCACCAGCCGTTCACAGCCGTCGAGCACGTCACGAACATGTTCACCGTCGGCCGCCACCACCGCCACCCCGATCAGGGCCCGGCGGTGCAGGTCGAGATGACCGGCCTCGGCGACCGACACCTCGAACTTGCGGCGGACCTCGGCGACGAGCGGCCGCACCAGCGACCGTTTCTGCTTCAGCGAATGGACGTCGCCGAACAGGACGTCGAGCTCGAGCGCACCTACGTACATCGGTTCCCTGTCCCAGGTGAGGCCGCGGGGCCGGTCAGCTGACCGGCCCCGCGCACCACTACCCGACTCAGACGCGCGGCTTCTCGCGCTGCTCGTAGGTCTCGATGACGTCGTCGACCTTGATGTCGCTGTAGGACCCGAGCGTGAGACCGCACTCGTAGCCCTCCCGGACCTCGACCACGTCGTCCTTGAACCGCCGCAGCGAACTGACCGGCAGGTTCTCGGCGACGACCACGTTGTCCCGCAGGAGACGCGCCTTCGCGTTGCGGCGGATCTCCCCGGACTGCACGAGGCAACCGGCGATGGTGCCGAACTTGGAGGACTTGAAGACCTCCCGGACCTCGGCGCGGCCCAGCTCGACCTCTTCGTACTCCGGCTTGAGCATGCCCTTCAGGGCCTGCTCGATCTCGTCGATCGCCTGGTAGATCACCGTGTAGTACCGGACGTCGACGCCCTCGCGGTTGGCCCGCTCGGTCGCCTTGCCCTCGGCCCGCACGTTGAAGCCCAGGACGATCGCGTCGGACGCCGTCGCCAGGTCGATGTCGCTCTCGGTGACGCCACCGACACCGCGGTGGACCACGTTCAGCTCGACCTCTTCGCCGACGTCCAGCTGCACGAGCGACGCTTCCAGCGCCTCGACCGTACCCGAATTGTCACCCTTGATGATCAGGTTGAGGCTGTTGGTCTCCTTCAGCGCGGAGTCCAGGTCCTCCAGGCTGACGCGCTTGCGCTTCGCGGCGTTCTGCGCGTTGCGGATGCGGGCCTGACGGCGCTCGGCGATCTGCCGGGCCACCCGGTCCTCCTCGACGACGAGGAACGTGTCGCCCGCGCCGGGTACCGACGTGAAGCCGATGACCTGCACCGGACGCGAAGGCAGCGCCTCGGTGACGTCCTCGTTGTACTCGTCGACCATCCGCCGCACGCGGCCGTAGGCGTCGCCGGCCACCACCGAGTCGCCGACCCGCAGAGTGCCGCGCTGGACCAGCACGGTGGCGACCGGGCCGCGGCCGCGGTCGAGGTGCGCCTCGATCGCGACGCCCTGCGCCGGCATGTCCGGGTTGGCCCGCAGGTCCAGGGTGGCGTCCGCGGTCAGCAGGATCGCCTCGAGCAGCCCGTCGATGTTGATGTTCTCGCGGGCGGAGATGTCGACGAACATGGTGTCGCCGCCGTACTCCTCGGCCACCAGGCCGTACTCGGTGAGCTGCTGGCGGATCTTCTGCGGGTTCGCGCCCTCTTTGTCGATCTTGTTGACCGCGACCACGATCGGCGCCTTGGCGGCCTGGGCGTGGTTGATCGCCTCCACCGTCTGCGGCATCACGCCGTCGTCCGCGGCGACCACGATCACCGCGATGTCGGTGGAGTTGGCACCGCGGGCACGCATGGCGGTGAACGCCTCGTGACCCGGGGTGTCGATGAAGGTGATCAACCGCGGCGTGCCGTCCAGCTCGGTCTCGACCTGGTAGGCACCGATGTGCTGGGTGATGCCACCGGCCTCCCGCTCGTGCACCCGCGTCTTGCGGATGGTGTCGAGCAGGCGGGTCTTACCGTGGTCGACGTGACCCATGACGGTCACCACCGGCGGGCGGACCTGCAGGTCCTCCTCGCCGCCCTCGTCCTCACCGTAGGTGATGTCGAAGGTCTCCAGCAGCTCCCGGTCCTCCTCCTCGGGGGAGACGACCTGCACGTTGTAGTTCATCTCCGAGCCGAGGAGCTCCAGCACCTCGTCCGAGACGGACTGCGTCGCGGTGACCATCTCGCCCAGGTGGAACAGCACCTGCACCAGGGAAGCCGGGTTCGCGTCGATCTTCTCCGCGAAGTCGGTCAGCGAGGCACCGCGCGGCAGCCGGATGGTCTCCCCGCTGCCCTTGGGCAGCCGGATGCCACCGACCGACGGCGCCTGCATGTTCTCCATGTACTCCTGGCGCTTCTGCCGCTTCGACTTGCGGCCCTTGCGCGAGGGACCACCGGGGCGCCCGAAGGCACCGGCCGTGCCGCCGCGGCCACCGCCGCCGCCACGACCGCCGCGGAAGCCGCCGCCACCACCGGCTGGGGCGCCACCGCCACCGCCGGGGCGGAAACCGCCGCCACCGCCACCGCCGCCGGGACCGCCGCGCGGGGCGCCACCGCCGCGGGGACCACCCGGTCCGCCACGACCGGCACCGGCACCACCACGGCCACCGCCGGGTCCGCCACGGCCTGCACCGCCGGGACCACCGCCGGGCCGCTGCACGCGACCGGGCATCATGCCCGGGTTCGGGCGCGGCGGCATGTTGCCCGGGGTCGGGCGGTTGCCGCCGCCGGGACGCGGAGCCGGACGGTCACCGCCGCCGGACCGCTCGGCCGGGCGCTCGCCGCCCTGGCCGCCGGGACGTGCCGGCGGACGCGGCGCGGGTGCGCCGGAGCCGACACCGAACGGGTTGTTGCCGGGCCGCGGGGCACGCGGGCCGGGCCGCGGGCCGGGCTTGGGGCCCTGCGGCTTGGGCGGCACCACGGAACCGGTCTGGCCGGAACCGCCCGCACCCGGACGCGGCGCGCCGGTCTTGGGTGCCGGGGGCTGCGCCTTCGCAGCCGGGGCCTGCTGCTGCTCCGGCTGCTCGGCCGGACGCTGCTCGGCCGGTCGCTGCGGGGCCGCCGCCTGGGGCGCGGGCGCCGGCGCGGCCGGGGCCTGCTGCTGCGGGCCGGGCCGCGGGCCGGGCTTGGCACCCGGGACCGGGCGGGCCTGCGGCTGCTGCGGACGCGGCGCGCCCGGTTTCGGGGCCGCGCCGTTACCCGCCGACGATGCCGGGCGGGCGCCGCCGGATCGGCCGGCGGACTTGCTGTCCTTGGTGACGAAGGCGTCCCGCAGCCGCCGGGCAACGGGTGCCTCGACGGTCGACGACGCCGACTTCACGAACTCGCCCTGCTCCTTCAGCTTGGCGAGAACTTCCTTGCTCGTAACTCCGAGCTCCTTCGCGAGCTCGTGCACACGGGCCTTGCCTGCCACTGCTCTCCTCAACTGGTGAGGCCGGGCGGCAAACCCGCTCGACCTCGTCCTATCGTCGCGCGTTCATGGCTTCAGCTTCACGGCTGACTCATGACGGGTCGACCTGCTTCCTTCGTTTCCTCCGGACCGGGGACGCTCCCCTGTCCGTGCCTCCCGGCGACCTGCCCGAGGTGGTCACGCAGCTCCGCCGCGTCGAGCGGTCCCGCGACCCGGAGGGCCCTGGGAAACGCTCGCCGCCGCTCGGCCTTGGCCAGGCATTCCGGCCCGGGGTGCACCCAGGCACCCCGTCCCGGCAGCCGCCGACGCGTGTCGGCGACCAGCCGCCCGTCCTTCGCGACCACTCGCAGTAGTTCACCGACGGGAGCCCGCTTCTTGCACCCCACGCACGTCCGCACCGGGGGGTGTCCCCGGTGCTGCGAGCGTGCAGCATCCGAGCGCGAGCTCCGCACCACCATCGAGTTTAACTCGTGGCCTCTCACTCAGCCGAACCGGTTGTCGCCGCCGCCGCGTCCTCGGCCGCCGCATCGGCGGCCGCGTCGCTGCGGATGTCGATCCGCCACCCGGTGAGCCGGGCGGCGAGGCGGGCGTTCTGGCCTTCCTTGCCGATGGCCAGCGAGAGCTGGAAGTCCGGCACCACCACGCGGGCCGTCTTCGCGCGCTCGTCCACCACCTGCACCGAGACAACCTTCGCGGGGCTCAGTGCATTCCCCACGAAGCGGGCCGGGTCCTCGGAGTAGTCGACAATGTCGATCTTCTCACCCCCGAGCTCGCTCATCACGTTGCGCACCCGCTGCCCCATCGGGCCGATGCACGCGCCCTTGGCGTTGACCCCCGGGACGGTGGAGCGCACCGCGATCTTGGTGCGGTGCCCGGGCTCGCGCGCCACCGCGGCGATCTCCACGGTGCCGTCGGCGATCTCGGGCACTTCGAGCGCGAACAGGCGGATCACCAGGTTGGGGTGGGTGCGCGACAACATGATCGACGGGCCGCGGGAGCTGCGCGAGACGGTCAGCACGTACGCCTTGATGCGCTCGCCGTGCTCGTACCGCTCACCCGGCACCTGGTCGCCAGGGGGGATCACCCCCTCGGTGTCGCCGACCTGGACGACCACCATGCCGCGGGCGTTCGCCCGCGCGTCGCGCTGGATGACCCCGGCGACGATCTCGCGCTCCCGCGCGGAGAACTCGCCGTAGGTCTTCTCGTGCTCGGCGTCGCGCAGGCGCTGCAGGATGACCTGGCGCGCGGTGGTCGCGGCGATCCGGCCGAACCCCTCCGGGGTGTCGTCCCACTCCTCATCGACCTCGCCGTCCTCGCTCAACGTGTGCGCGAGGACACGCACCACGCCGGTCTTGCGGTCGATGTCGATGCGGGCGTGCGGCTGATGCCCCTCGGTGTGCTTGTAGGCGGTCAGCAGCGCGGTCTCGATGGCCTCCAGGACCGTCTCGAAGGGGATGTCCTTGTCCCGCTCGATCGCGCGCAGGGCCGCGATGTCCACGTTCACTTCGGATCCTCCTCCGGCTCGCCCGCGTTGTGCGCCGAGGCGTCTGAATCGAGCAGCTTCAGCTCCTCGGTCGGTGGTTGCCTGAACTCGATCTCGATGACGGCTTTCGCCACGTCGGCGTAGCGCACGTCCCGGATCTCACCGCCCGCCAGCACCCGCGCGGATTCCTCGCCCGCGTGGCCGACCCGGCCCACGAACTCGGCGCCCTCCCGTGGCGTGATCCGCACCAGCCGGAACCGCGAGCGGCGCCAGTGGCGCGGCCGGGTCAGCGGGCGGTCGACGCCCGGCGAGGTCACCTCGAGGGTGTAGGCGCCGGCGATCAACTGCTCGTGCTCGTCCAGTACGGCCGAAACGGCACGGCTCACGTCGGCGACCTCGTCGAGTCCCACGCCGTCGTCGGAGTCGACGACGACCTTGACGAGCTTGCGGCGGCCCGCCTGCTGGACGTCGAGCGCGTCGAGGTCGAAACCCGCGCCGGACACGGCTTCGGCCACGATCGGCTCGAGCCGGGCGGCGAGTTCTCCAGGCACCTTGGCGCTCTCCTGTTTGGTCTGCTGTCGGTTGGTGAGGGACAAGCTTATCTTGTTGCCCCCGGTCACCGCCCGTGGTCACCGGCGTCCTGGCAGGATGGGCGCCCGTGAGACCTCGTACCCGTCGCGACGTCCTGCGGACGAGCGCGCTGGCGGCACTGGCCGTCCCGCTCGCCGCGTGTGCCACCGGCTACTCCGACGATCCGGATCCGCTCGCCCTGCTGGCCGAGCAGGCCCGCTCCGACGCGGCCGCGGCGGACGAGGTGGCCGCCGCGTCCGCCGGTGACGCCGACGTGGCGCGCCAGTACTCGGCGGCCCGCACCGCGCACGCCCAGGCCCTGCAGTACGAAGTGGACCGGCTGAACCGGCCGAAGTCGCCGGTGCAGGCGGTGGTGCCGGCCGAGCAGGGCATGGCCGGGCTGAAGCAGCGCCTGGCCACGGCGCGCCGGCAGGCCGAGGGGCTGGTGGACGGGCTACCGCGGTACCGGGCCGGGCTGGTCGCCGCGGTCGCGGGTGGCTGCGCGGGGCTGCAACGGGTGGGGACCAAGCTCGGACCGGGCACCGATCCGGGCCAGGTGACCGCGCCCGCGTCGACGATCCCGCCGGAGTCGGTCGGGCCGGTGCAGCGGGCCCTGTCGGCCGAGCACGCCGCGCTGTGGATCTACGGGCTGGTCAACGCTTTCCTGCCGGGGAACTACCAGGTCAGCGTCGCCGAGGGCATCGCCGAGCACCACGACCGGCGGGACGCCTGCGTGCGCATGCTGGCCGGGGTCGGCGTGGAGCCGCAACCGGCCGAGCCCGCCTACATCACGCCGAAGCCCGTCACCGACCCGACCTCGGCCAAGAGCGTGGTCGGCATCGCGGAGGCGGACGCCGCCACGGCCTGGCGGGGCGTGCTGGAGCAGACCGACGACGCCGGCCTGCGCTCGGTGGCGCTGAACGCGCTGATCGGGTCGGCGCGGCGCGGTACCCGCTGGCGCGAGGCGGCCGGCGAGCAGCCGGTGGCGATCGTGCTGCCGGGCGCCCCGCAGACCTGACCGGGGCGCGCGATCGGCCGCGACGGCATAACCTTCCCCGGACACGCTCGACGCCCGAGGACGCCCCTTGCTGACCCTGACCCGCACCCTGGCCGGCCTGACCGAGGACGGCGCGGCCCGTCTGCGCGGCCTGCTGCTGCGCCAGCTGATCCGGATGCCGCACGGCCGGCCTGGTGAGTTCGTCGTCCTGCACCTGTTCCTGGTCCCGCCCGCGCCCGGCGGTTCCCGGTACGCGTTGTACGAGGTCGCGCAGCCGCTGGTGGACGAGCCGCTGCCGCAGGTGCAGGGGCGGGCGCTGAGCGAGCTGCAAGCCGCGGGCGGGGACCCGCGGCTGGTGCCCGGTGCCGATCAGGGCTGGCAGGAGACCGATCCCGGGCGGCGCGGCGTGTACCTGGGCACCGGCGCCCGCTTCACCGGCTCGCGCCCCGGCATCACCGGCACCACCATCGCCCGGCTGGTCGACCACACCGCGGTGATGTTCGTGCTCGACGACAAGCACCAGCCGGTGTTCCTGCAGAGCTCGAAGCACCTCGTGGTCGCCGGGGAGCGGCTGCCGCCGTCCCCGGAGATCCCGGCGCTGGGCAAGCCGCCCTTCCGGCTGATCGACTCGCTGGTGGCCTACCTGCGCAACGCGGGTTAACCGCCCGGGATCAGGTCGAGGGCCTCGTTGCCGATGCGCCGCAGCGCCGGGTCCACCGCACGTCCGTCGAAGTAAGCGGACAACACGATCGTCAGCGCGCTGCCCTGCACGCGGGAGGCGTAGTAGCCGTCGGCGAGCTTCGGCGCCTCCGGGATCTGCGCCGTGCCGTCCCGCACCAGGTCGGTGACGTTGCCCGTGTCGTCGGTGTCCGCGAGCTTCTTGAGCTGCCGCGCACCCTCCGGTGCCGGCAGGGTGACCACCGCGACCGAGACCAACGCGCGCGCGGTCCCCGCGTTCGCGGTGTACAGGGCGCGGACCAGCCGCTGGCACGGGTGCTGGGCGAACCACTGCTTGATCTGCCCGTAGGAGTTCGCCGCGCAGTCGGTCGCGGCGACCGGCCCGTCCGTCAGCGCGAACTGGAATTCCTTGGCCGGCGCGGACGGGGACGGGGACGGGGACGAGTCGCCCGGTGCGCGCACCAGCCACCAGACGAGCCCGGCCACGACCGCGACCACGACCAGGCCGGCGATCTTGACCACCGCTCCGCGCGGCCGCCGGGGCGGCGGAGCCGGTTCGGCGGGGACCCGGGGTAGCGGCGCGGTGTCGCCGCGGCCGGGGAGGAATTGCGCACCAACCACGGGGGCACACCGTAGCTCACTCGTGCGGGTGACTCACCGCAGCGCGTCCAGAACACGTTCCACGTCGTCGCCGGTGTTGTAGAGGTGGAAGCCGAGGCGCGTCCGGCCGGCGCGGCTGCTCGCGGTGATGCCGGCCCGGGCGAGCGCGGCCGGATCGGCCTCCAGCGCCACGATCGCGCTGCCCCGCCCGGGCAGCCCGAGCCTGGTCAGCAGGGTGTCGGCGAGCTGCACCGCGTGCGCGCGCACCGCGTTCAGGTCGATCGAGGCCAGGTACGGCAGCGCGACCGCCGCACCCGCGTGCGCGAACCACACCGGCGACACGTCGAACCGGCGCGCCCCCTCGGCCAGCCGCAGCGGCAGGCCGTAAACGGTCTGCCACGGGTCCTCGCCGGCGAACCAGTTCGCCGCCACGGGAACGGTCCGCTCAGCCACCCGCGGGTGCACCGCCAGCCAGGCGCAGCCGCGCGGGGACAGCAGCCACTTGTACCCGGCGGCCACCACCCAGTCGGCCCACTCCAGCTCCAGCGGAAGCCATCCGGCCGCCTGAGTCGCGTCGAGGACGACCGGCACGCCCGCGGCCTCGCACTCCGCGCGCAGGGCGTCGAGATCCACCAGAGTCCCGTCCGCGGACTGGACGACGCTGACGGCCACCAGGTCGTGACCGCGCACGGCGCCGGGCAGGTCGGCGACCGGCACCTCGGTGATCCGCGCACCCCGGGCGGCGAACGGGAACGTGGTGCTGGTGAACTCGCCCGCCGCGGTGAGCACCCGGGCGCCGCCGGGCAGCCCGGCGGCGACCATCGCGAGCATCTGCGCGACGGTCGCGCCGATGGCCACCCGGCCGGCCGGCACCCCGACCAGGTCGGCGAACCCCTGCCGGGCGCGCGCCACGAGCGGCTCGAAGTCCGGCGGCTGCGCCGCGCCGGTGCGCCAGGCCTCGACCGCCCCGGCGACCGCGTCGGCGACGGCCGCGGGCGGGATGCCGATGCTCGGGGTGTTGAGGTACCCGTCCGGGACGGCGAACCCGGCGCCGAAAGCTGTGCGCATGCCCGGACGGTAACCGACCCCCGATGGAGTGGTCACAGCGTTTTCACAGCCGGTGCGGGAACACTGGGGAGGTGCCCCGCTTCAGACCGTCGAGCGTGCTGCCCACTCCGGACGGCACGCCCTTCACCTTCTGGTACCTGATGGTGCTGCTGGCCACCACCGGCCTGCAGCACCTGCTCGGCCAGAACGTGTCGGCCCGCCTGCTCGAGCTGGCCAGCACGGACGCCCACAACCTCTGGCACCGGCCGGTGATGAGCCTGATCAGCAGTGCGCTGTGGCTCGGCAACGACGGCTGGGTGGTGTACGCGCTCATCTTCACCCTCGCCGTGGCGCCGCTGGAACGCCGGATCGGCGCGGGGTGGACGTTCGCGGTGTTCGCCAGCGGGCACGTGCTCGCGACGCTGGCGACCGAGCTGCCGGTGATGGTGGCGATCGGGCAGGGCCTGCTGCCGCGCACCGACGGCCGATGGCTCGACATCGGGGTCAGCTACGGGTTCTTCGCGACCGCCGGCGCGCTCGTGCCGGTGCTCGCGCGGCGGTTCCGGGTGTGGGGGGTGCTGGGTATCGAGGCCGGGATCATGGTGATCTACGTCATGGACGCGCCGGAGTCGCTGAGCGCCCTGGTGACCTTCGCCGGGCACCTGATCGCCGCGCACATCGGCATGCTGGGCTGGTCACGGTGGCTGCGGCGGCGCGGCGTCACGGCCACACTGCCCCGTCCGGCCGAACCCGCTCACCGGGCTCGCCCCTTGGCGCGGTCGGCGGCGCGGTGAACCATGGGGGTATGCACTGGCTGGAGCTGGAGGGGGCGGCCAACGCCCGCGACGTCGGCGGCCTGCCGACCGGGGACGGTGGCGCGGTCGTTCCGGGCCGGCTGCTGCGCTCGGACAACCTGCAGGGACTGACGCCGCGGGACGTCAAGGTGCTGGTGGACGACCTCGGCCTGACGACGGTGGTCGACCTGCGTGGCACGCCCGAGGTCGCGCAGGAGGGGCCCGGCCCGCTGACCAGGGTCGACTCGGTCCGGCATCACCACTTCTCGGTGCTGCCGGAAAGCGGCGGCACGACGGATGCGACGGCCGACGACATCAGTGACGCGCTGTACCTGAGCCGCCGGCAGCGGACGCTCGAACGGTTCCCGGACGACGTGATGACCGCGTTGTACCTCGGGTACCTGGAGGACCGGCCGGAGAGCGTGGTCGGTGCGCTGCGCACGATCGCCGGCGCGCCGGGTGCCGCGCTGGTGCACTGCGCGGCGGGCAAGGACCGTACGGGTGTGGTGACGGCGTTCGCGCTGACGGCCGCCGGGGTGCGGCGGGACGCGGTGATCGCCGACTACACGGCGAGCGGCGAGCGGATCCGGGCCATCCTGGACCGGCTGCGGGCCTCCCCCACCTACGCCCCGGATCTGGACCGGCGGCCGGACGACGAGGACCACCGCCCCCGGCCGGAGACGATGGAACTGTTCCTGGACCAGGTGGACAAGCGGTACGGGGGCGTGCTGGCGTGGCTGGACGGCCACGGCTTCGGCGCGGACGACGTGACCGCGCTGCGGACCAAACTGCTGGCGCGCTGAGGAGCGCAACCAGGCCGTCGCGCGGCTGCCCTGCCGGACCGCCACGGATGCGGACGCGTGCACCGGCGGGTCGACCGGCCACTTCGGACGGTCGCACCCGGCGAGCGGGGAGCCCCGCGGAGGGCATCGGCGGTCCGGGTAGCCGTGCGATGCTGGAGCCGTGAGCGACCTGTACCTCAGCGACGTGCGCCCGTGGGGCGGCACATTGTCGGACGTGGCGATCCGGGACGGCCGGATCACCGCCGTGACCCCGGCCGGCGGGCAGGCACCCGACGGTGTGACCCGGGTGGCGGGTGCGGGCCGGCTGCTGCTGCCCTCGTTCTCCGACGTGCACGTCCACCTGGACTCCACCCGGCTGGGGCTGCCGTGGCGGCCCAACGACTCCCCGGGCGGGGTGTGGGCGAACATGCTGCACGACCGGGCGCACTGGCGCATCGCGGAGGTGCCGATGGCCGAGCGGTCCACCCACATGCTCGGGCTGCTCGTCGCGCACGGGGCCACCCGGGTGCGCGGGTACGCGCAGGTCGACGCCGACTGCAAGCTGGAGCGGCTGGAAGCGGTGGTCGCCGCACGGGAAGCGCACGCGGCACGGGCCGACGTCGAGATCATCGCGTTCCCCCAGGCCGGGCTGCTGCGCGAGCCCGGGGTGCCGGAGCTGATGGACGCCGCGCTGCGCTCGGGTGCGGGTGTGGTGGGCGGGATCGATCCGTGCGGGGTGGACGGCGACCCCGTGCGGCACCTGGACATCCTGTTCGGGCTGGCCGAGCGGCACGGCGTGCCGGTGGACGTCCACCTGCACGAACCCGGCGAGCTGGGCCTGTTCAGCCTCGGCAAGATCATCGAGCGGACCCGGGCGCTCGACATGCGCGGCAAGGTCACCATCTCGCACGCCTTCACGCTCGCGCACACCCCGTCGCCGCGGCTGGACGAGGTGCTGGCCGAGATGGCGGCCCTGGACATCTCGGTCGCCACGGTTGCCCCGCCCGGGCCGAACACGCTGCCGCTGCGGCGGCTCACCGAGGCCGGCATCCGGGTCGGGCTGGGCGACGACGGGCAGCGGGACTACTGGTCGCCCTACGGCAATGCGGATCTGCTCGACCGGACTTGGCAGCTCGCGTTCACCAACGGGTTCCGAAACGACTCGATGGTGGAGCACGCGCTGGCGGTCGGCACCTGGGGCGGTGCGACGGTGCTCGACCCGTCGCTGCCCGCCCTGCGCGGGGTGGACGACCGTCCCGGTGTCGCGCCCGGCGACGCGGCCGACGTGGTCCTGCTCGACGGTGAGGCCCCGGCCGCCGCGGTGCAGGACCGGCTGCCCCACCGGACGGTGATCCACGCGGGCCGCGTCGTAGCTCACGACCTCGCGCTGGTGTGAGTCAGCGGGCCAGCGCCGCACCGACGGCGAGTTCGTAGAGCCCGCGCAGCTTCTCGAACAGCGGCGCGCCGGTGCCCGGCGTGAGCTGGGCGGTCGCACTGACCGCCACAGCCCGGCGGCCGTCCGGGGTGGCCGCGACGAACTGGGTGTAGCCCGGGGTGTTGCCGGTGTGGCCGAACACCGTGCCGTAACGGGTGTCGTAGCGGAAGAGGGCCAGGCCCGCGGCGTTGGTCCCCGGGCCGGGCGGTTCCGAGCTGCCCGGCCGGAACCGGGTTTGCGCGGCCCGCACGTCCGGGTGCAGGAGGTCCCGGTAGCCGGCGATGAACCGCGCCAGGTCCGCCGGGGTGGACACCACTCCACCGGACGCCCAGCTCCAGCCCGCGGCGATCAGAGTGCTGACGTCCTCGGTGCCGTCGTAGCCGTGCAGGTACGGTTCCGGCAGCGCGGACCCGCGGGGCAGGCTGGTGCCGGTCAGGTGCAGCGGCTCCACCACCAGGTGCCGCAACAGGTCCTCGTACCGGCTGCCCGTCGCCGCCTCGCACATCAGCGCGGCGAGGATGTTGTCGGAGTTGGAGTAGGAGTAGCGGGTGCCGGGCGGGAACCCGAGATCCGGGTCGTCGAGGTAACCGAGTAGTTCACGCGGGTGCGGCGGATCCTGCAGCGCCGCGCGCACCGCCGCGGTGAACCGCGGGGATTTACTGAAATCCGGGATTCCGCTGGTGTGCCCGAGCAACTGGCGGAGTGTCACGCCGGACCACTGCGGCGGGAAACCCTTCAACCGCCGGCCGATCGTGTCGTCGAGCCCCAGCCTGCCGCGGCTCACCAGGGCCAGTGCCGTCGCGCCGCTGAACGCCTTCGCCACGCTCGCGACCCGCATGTGGTCGTTCGCCCGCGGCGGGCGGCCGGTCGCCACGTCCGACACACCCACGCTGTGGAAGGCCGTGCCGCCGTTCCGTCTGATCGCGACAGTGACGGCGGGCGGACCCCCGGGTGCCGCGTGCAGTTCCCGCATCGCGTCGAGCATGGACCGCTGCACGGGTGGTGACCCGCCGGCCGTCGCGGTACCCGCGAGCACGCCCCACCCGCAGGAGCCGAGTGCCCCCAGCTTCAGCACGGTCCTGCGCGACAGCACCATCGCGAGAGCGTAACACGGCGGCAGAGCGCGTCAAACCGACGATTTTCGTTGGCGTAGAAGCGATTCGATCTTGCCCGGGTGTTCGTCCGCGACCAGCACCGCCCCGCGCACCAGCTCGCGCGCCCCGTCGAGCAGCTCCGCCGCGAGCGCCAGCCCCACCTCGGCGGCCCGCTCCCCGGCAACCTCCAGTTCGGACAGCGCCCGCGGCGGGACCGCAACGTCCGGCACCTCGTAGGCGAGGTACTCGGCTTCCGCGAAGCCGGACAGCGGCGCGATCGAGACCAGCACCGGGATGTCCACTCCGGACAGTTCGGCGATCATCCGCGCCAGGTTGTCCAGTTCGTACACCGGTCGCGTGATGAGGAACTGCGCCCCGGCGGCGATCTTCGCCTTGGTGCGCGCCAGTTCGGCGTCCGCGTCCTCGGCTCCCGGGTTCACCCGCGCGCCGATGTGGAACGCGGTGCGCGTGGCGAGGGTGAGCCCGTTGTGGTCGCGCCCGGCGTTGAGCCCGGCCAGCAGCCCGATCAGGCCGACGGAGTCGACCTCCCAGATCCCGTCCGCGCCCGGGTAGTCGCCGAGTGGCACGGGTGTCCCGGTCTCGCACACCACGGTGCGCAGGCCGAACGCGTGGGCGCCGAGCAGGTCCGCCTGCAGCTGCGCGAGCGACCGGTCCCAGGCGGTGACCGTGGTGATCGTGTCGACGCCCGCCGCGCGTTCCAGCCGCAGCGCCTCGCCGAAATTCCCGCGGACCAGCGCCAGCCCGGCCCCGCCGAGGCGCGTGGCGTCCTCCGGCTCGCCGCGTGGCGTGATCTGCGCGGCGAGCACGAACTCCGGTCGGGCAAGCCGCCGGGCCAGCGGGCTCCGCGGCGGCGCCGGGCGCGGCTTCGGCACCGCCGCGGCGACCGGCCGCGTCTCCCGCGGCCGCAGGTCGGCCAGGCGCGCGACGATTTCGCGGATGTGGCCCGGGGTGGTGCCGCAGCACCCGCCGATCATCGCCGCACCGCGTTCCGCGTACCGGCGGGCGTAACGGCCGAAGTGGGCGCGGGCGACCGGGTAGGTGAACCGGCGGCCGGTCCGTCTGGGCATGCCGGCGTTGGGGTGCACGCCGACCGGCAGGTCAGTGGCATCGCGGAGCTCGTCGAGCACCGCGAGCATGTGCTGCGGGCCGACGGTGCAGTTGGCGCCGATCGCGGTGACGGGCAGCTCGGACAGGGCCTTGACCACGTCACGCGGGGTCTCGCCGCCGGGTGTGGTGCCGTGGGCGGTGAACGTGGCCTGCGCGACGATCGGCAGGTCGGTGACCCCGGCGGTCACCCGGACGGCCTCGACCAGCTCGTCGAGGTGGCCGAAGGTCTCCAGGACCAGCAGGTCCACCCCGCCGTCGACGAGCGCCTGGACCTGCTCCCGCACGGCGCCGGACCGCTCGTCCGCCCGCACCCCGGCACGCCGGGCGGCGCTGACCGCGGGCGAGACCGCCCCGGCGACGAAGATCGTCCGGTGCACGCCGCGGCGGGCCTGCCGCGCCAGCCGGACGGCCGCGAGGTTGACGTCGCGGGCGCTCACCGAGCACCCGTGCTCGGCCAGCCGCAGCCGGTTCGCACCGAAGGTGTTGGTCAGGAGCACGTCCGCACCCGCCGCCACGTAACTCTCGTGGATGGTGCTGACCAGTTCGGGGTTGGCGAGGTTGAGCTCGGGCAGTGCCCGGTCCAGCGAATTGCCCGCCACGTGCAGGACGGTGCCCATCGCCCCGTCGAACACCAGAACCCGCTCGGACAACTGCTCCGCGAACCGCCCTCGCACATACCCTCCCGCGTCGCTACCTCCGGGCGTGCACGTGCAGGAGGATCCGGCCGGCGCCGCACCCCCACCAGAGCACCGCTCCGCCCACCATGGCGACCATCCTAGGCACGAAACCGCACCGATCCGCCGGTTCGACACCGCAGGTGCACCAGCAGTGGGCCGTTCGGGTGAGCCGCCCACCGCCGCGCTCCGGCCCGCCCGTGCGATATGTTGTCGTTCACCCTTCGGGGGTGCGGGTGCCGACACGTGGCGCCCGTCAGGGGCCGGTAGCTCAGCTGGTTAGAGCAGGGGACTCATAATCCCTTGGCCGCGGGTTCGAGCCCCGCCCGGCCCACCGGTTGTGACCAGCGCCGTCGGCGGCGGCGGGCGCAACCACTGGACCCGCACCTGATTCACGATGCCCGACCGGAGCACGCCGCGTGGATGCGCCCAGGACGTTCCCGCCCGCTGCATTACGATTCGCGAGATTCGAAGCGAGGAAGAAGCCGCCCGGGAGCGGGGTCCTCCCACATTTTCCGCCGTTCGTCCAGATAATCTCGTACGATTCCGAAGAACATATCAAGGATCCGTTCATCGTCCAAATCACGGCGTTCGGATTCAACTGTACGTCGGTCGATTATCCTCACTACCAGTGACATCCAGGTCTGATTCTCCCCGCCCGCCCCCTTGGCCGCGAGCCAGTTTCCGAACCCCTCCAGGAAGGTGAATTCCGTCGCGGCATCGAAACCGCCGACGAACATTATCGCTTGCTCCAAAGTGGCAATGCCGTACATACCAGGTCGGCGCATCACGTCGGCTAATCGGCTAGCGTTATCCATAACTCAGCCTCCCGGCGTATCGACCCGTCGTGGCGTCGAACACTCGACCGTCTTTGATCACGACATCATGGTATCCCCCTTCCCGACGGGTACCAGGCATCAGGGTTGCGAAGGTCTCTGATTCACCCAGGTAATCCGGTAGATTTCGCCCACAGACCGTGGACTGAATTTGCTTGGCAGTCTCGGTGCAAGTGTTGGCCCCAAACACTTCCGCTGCCGACTTGGCTACCCAGTTGTCTCCAAGATCTGCGGTGCACGTGTTGTGTACGAGAACGTGCGTGCTGGTGACGAAGTAATCGTGGTCGCCCTCAACCTGGAGGTTGTAGACCGGTACGGATTCCGCGGCCACGCTGACGGCAGCGACCTCTGGCCAGACCCCATCCAGCGTGCGTAACCGGTCATGCGGCCGGAGCTGGGCGGCGTCTAGCCAGCCTTTTCCAAGAACCCAGAACGGGTGTTCCGGGGTTACCTGCACGGTGGCGCCAGCGAAGGATACGGTGACCACTGCTCTGGCGACGTGCTGGTAGGTTTGGACCACCTTTCGCAACTGGGATTGGCCGGTCGTTGGATCCTGTGCCCACACCTGGTCACCGGGCTTGAGCTGATCGATCGGTACATCCCCTGTCGCAACTGCAACGAGTGTGCCGGCGGAAGCAGTTCACCTTCACCTCGGCGATGATGCTGCGGCCGCGCTGGAGGATGCTCGGGAAAGTCTCGGCCTCCTCGAGGAACTTTCCGATGCTTGAGACGACGCGCCACAGCGCCCTGCCGACGTCGTATGCTTTGAGTACGGCGAGTCCGAGCGAGACGATGTCGACGACGCCCAGCGAGCAATTGCCGAGATTGGGCGAGTTTACGCAGGCTTTGATGCCACCGATGAACAGGTCGACGAGAATCTGCCCGCCGTTGGCGATGATCCAGTCGATGAGGTTCTGGTCCGCACCGGCCAGCGCCTGCTTGTATTGATCGACCAGGTCTTGCCCACCGGAAACCCGAAGCGCCGCTTCGTCTTCTGGAGTGAGTACTCCCGGATTGTTCGCCTGCTCGCCTTGGCGCCCCTGCTCTTCCTCGTTCTGTCCGGCCTCGGCGAATCTCCCACCGGTGACACGTGCCTCACACCGCCTGGTCGGCCGATTGACTTCACCGGGCGCCGGCACGTAGCGTCCCCGCTTGCGTGACGGCAGCAGGAAGCCGGTGCAACTCCGGCACGGTCGCGCCACTGTGAGCCCGCAACCACCCCACTGGGGTGGCGGGTGAGTCAGATACTGCGCCGTCGCGACGCCCCAACGACCACGGGACGCACGATCCCCGAAGGAGGCCCACGTGACGACCATTCCTGCTCCCGCCGGCAAGGCGACCCCTGTGGTACTGCCGGTGCCCAAGGCGGTGCTCTGGTTGTCGATCACCGCCCTGCTCGCCCTCGGCTTGTACTACTTCATCGGCATCGACCAGGGTGCCGTGTCGGTGTTCGGCAACGACACGCACGTCCACGAGTTCGTGCACGACGCGCGCCACTTCCTCGGTTTCCCCTGCCACTGACCGCACCTGACAGAACCGGGGACAACCGAACATGAGCACTCACGTGGACCGCCACGCAACCGTCGTGGCGGGCAATCTGGCACCCAAGCTGGTCCTGCGCGGTGTCGCGGTCGGCGCGGTGGCCGGGTTGCTGGCGTTCGGGTTCGCGCGGATCTTCGCCGAGCCCCAGATCGCCGCGGCCATCGACTACGAGACCGGCCGCGACGACGCCCATGCCGCCCTGGACCAGGCGGCCGGCACGGGTCACCGGGGGGCGGACGGGCCGGAACTCTTCAGCCGCGCCGTCCAGGCCAACCTCGGAACCGGCATCGGCATGGTGCTGTTCGGTGTGGCGATGGGCGCGTTGTTCGCCGTGGTCTACACCGTCTGCCTCGGCCGGGTCGGCGCCCTGCGGCCCCGCACCCTCGCCGTGCTGGTGGCGGCCGGCGGCTTCGCGGGCATCTACCTGGTGCCGTTCCTGAAGTACCCCGCGAACCCGCCCGCGGTCGGGAACCCGGACACCATCGGCGCCCGCAGCGGCCTGTACCTGGCGATGGTGGCCTGCTCGGTCGCGTTCCTGGCCGGGGCGGTGTGGCTGGGCCGGCGGCTGCACACCCGGTTCGGCACCTGGAACGCCACCCTGCTGGCCGGGGCCGCCTTCGTGGTCGTGACCGGGATCGTGATGGTGCTGCTGCCCTCCGTGGGGCAGTTGGCCACCGACGTCGCCCAGCACGGCCGGCAGGCCACGGAAACACCGCAGCCGCTGCGGGACCCGGCCGGGGTGATCGTGTATCCGGGCTTCCCCGCCGACACACTGTTCGCGTTCCGGCTGAACTCGGTCGCCGCGCAACTGATCCTGTGGGCGACGATCGGCCTGGGATTCGCGCCGCTGGCGGAACGCTTGCTCGCCCCACGCCGCGCCGCGGCTGCCGAGCGGACGCCGCTCATCGGATGACCGGCGTGGCCGGCGGGCAGCGCGAGGCGCGGTGACGGTGGTGCTGGTCGACGATCTCGCGGTGCTCGGGCCGTTCTTCACCCTGCACACCCACCTGCCGTCCACGCCGGTGACCGAGCCGTGGCAGGCGATGCACGAGCTGGTCACCGACCCGGACGTACTGCAAGGGCGGGTGGCGGGTGTGCGGGCGCACCTGGCCGCCGCCGGTGCGCAGCCCGTGGATGCGGTGCCGCTGCGCGTGGCCGCATCGGTGACCCAGATGGGGCTGGTCGCCCGCCTGATCTCCCCCGCGCTGGCCCTCGCCCTGGCCACCGGGCAGGTCCCCGACCTCGACCTGACGCAGCTGCGGTGGCAGCCGGTCCTGGGTGGCGCCTTCCCGCTGTCCCTGCCGGCCGCTGCCGACACCAACCCTGCCACCAGTACCGCAGGCGATCCGCCCGGCTGGGAGCAGGTGGCCACGGCGCTGGCCGGCCGCGTCCTGGACGGGCCGGTACGCCAGATCGTGGACGCCACCCGCCCGTTCTCGGTGTCCACCCGCATCCTGTGGGGCAACACCGCTTCCGCCGTTCACGGCGCCGCCGCCATGATCACGGCCGCACGCCCCGCCTGGACAGCACCCACCCGCACCCTGACCGCGCTACTGCTCAGCCGGCCACCACTCCACGACACCAGCACCCGGACCGCGGACGGAACCTTCCGGCGACGCAGCTGCTGCCTGATCTACCAGGCTGCGCCCGGGTCTGCCGGTCCCCTGTGCGGCGACTGCATCCTGAGCGCCCGCAAGGGACATTGACCCCGGATGAAGTCGCGCCGCACGGCTCCGAGAGACACAGTGGACGGAACCATCAGATGGCAGCAACTGGGTTTTACAACTCATCCAGGTCGATGTCGAATCCTGAGGCGTCATCGTAAGGCACTACGGTCCACAGCGACTTGATGGCTTGCCAGACAATTCGAACCAGTGACCAGTCCACCGCGCGACCGGTGAGGGTCAGCGTCACGACCGCGTTGGCCGCCCTGATTCGGCCAGATGGTTCTGCATCGGCGACCTCGGTGACCATCGCGGTCACCAAGGGGGACTGCGCATGGATCTCGAGGTGGCAGCCGCTGGTGCCGACCGGCTCGCCAGCCCGGTCGAGCAAGGCGGACACCCAGGAAACGCCAGCCTCACGATTGGCCCGCTGCAGGTCGACCCCCTGGTCACGGGTCTGCGCCGCCAGGGCGTCAAGTCCTCGCGCAGCATCCATTCCATCAAATGCGCAGTACAGCATTATTCGATGAGCCATGCCATCTCCGGTCATGAACAGGTACCTGGCCACGTGCCTGGAAACCGTACGTCTCACGAACCCGCCCGTCTGTCCCGCCGGCGAGGTGTCCCGGTCGTCGCCGACGTGGCGGGAAGCGCGACCGGTTCAGCGTCGTCGTCTCGCCGTGGACGGCGGGCGGGCCGGAACCGTTCTACGGTTGATCCGCGGACGATGGGAAGGGGTGACGGCGGATGGCCGGGCGGGAGGTCAGCAGGCGTGGCCTGCTCGGGCTCGGGGCCGCGGTCCTGGCGGGATGCCAGGCCGGGCCGTCGCCGGGCGGCGCCGGACCTGCCTCGGGCGGCGCAGGGCCCCCGCCGGGCAGCCCGGGGTCCGCGCTGCCCACGAGCACGACCACCGGCGCCCCGCCCGGGCCGGCCCAGCAGCTCGTCCGCGCGGAATCGGGCCGCCCGGAGGTCGCCTTGACCTTCCACGGCGCGGGCGACCTGTCCCTCACCCGCCGCGTGCTCGACGTCCTCGCCCAGCACGACGCGCAGGTCACCGTGCTGGCGGTGGGCACCTGGCTGGCGGCCACGCCGGACGGGATCCGCATGGTCCGCGACGGCGGGCACGAGATCGGCAACCACACGTGGAGCCACGGCGACCTGGCGCACATGGCGCCGAGCCCGATGCGGACCGAGATCGAGCGGTGCCGCGACGAACTGGACCGGCTGACCGGCGGGCCCGGCACGTTCTTCCGGCAGTCGCAGGGGCAGTACGCCACCCCGGCCGAGCTCACCGAGGCCGCGTGGGCCGGCTATGCGCGCGTGCTGTCCTACGACGTCGACTCGCTGGACTGGACCGATCCGGCGCCGGAACGGATCCGGCGCGCCGTGGCCGCTGCGCGGGCGGGCAGCGTGGTGAGCATGCACCTCGGGCACCCCGCGACAGTCACCGCCCTGCCCGGGGTGCTCACCGACCTCGCCGGCCGCGGCCTGCGACCCGTCACCGCCACCCGTCTCTTCACCTGAACAGGGGCATCCGTTGCGGAATCGTCGTCTCGTCCCCGTCCTGCCGGCCGTCCTGGCGCTCGCGGCGTGCACCGCGGCGCCGCCGCCCGCGGCACCGCCACCACCGACCTCGTCGAGCCCGGCGGCCGTCGCCCCGGCTGCGGACCTGCCGGGCATGCCCCCGGTATCCGACCGGCACAACGTCTACTCCGAGGCGGGCGCGAACATGCTCTCGCCCGCCGCGCAGGCCGGCAAACCGCTGGTTTACGTGCCGCACAGCCGGTCGGGCGACGTGTGGGTGATCGACCCGGCCACGTTCGCCGTCGTCGGGCACTACCCCGCGGGGGTCGAGATCCAGCACGTCGTGCCGTCCTACGACATGACCACCCTCTACGCCACCGACGACAAGGGCAACCACCTGCTGCCCTTCGACCCGCGGACCGGCCTGCCCGGCGCGCCCATCCCGGTGGTCGACCCGTACAACCTCTACTTCACCCCCGACGGCTCGTTCGCCGTCTCGGTCGCCGAGGCCCACCGCGAGCTCGTCTGGTACGACCCGCACACCTGGGCCCAGCGCGACGTGACCCCCGTGCCGGGCTGCGCGGGAATCGACCACGCGGACTTCTCCCCCGACGGCCGCACCGCGGTCTTCACCTGCGAGTTCGCCGGTGCGTTCGCCGTCGTCGACGTGCCCTCGCACCACGTGCTGCGGGTGATCCCGATGCCGCAGCGGCACACCCACATGGGGCCGCAGGACATCAAACTCGCGCCGGACGGCTCGGTGTACTACGTCGCCGACGTCGACGGCAACGGGGTGTGGGTGCTCGACGGCGCGGCCACCACGGTCCTGCGCTTCATCCCCACCGGCAAGGGCGCGCACGGGCTCTACCTGTCCCGCGACGCGCGGCAGCTGTACGTCACCAACCGGGGTGAGGGCAGCATCAGCGTGCTCGACGCCTACACCGGGGCGCCCGTCACCAAGTGGCAGCTGCCCGGCGGCGGCAGCCCGGACATGGGCAACGTGACCGCCGACGGCAGCCAGCTGTGGCTGTCCGGCCGTTACGACCGCACCGTCTACGTGGTGTCCACGAAGGACGGATCGTTGCTGCGGAAGATCCCGGTCGGGAACGAACCGCACGGATTGTGCGTGTGGCCGCAGCCGGGCCGCTACTCCCTGGGGCACACCGGAATCACCCGCTGAACCCGGGCGGGGCGCTGGCGACCGGGATGTCCGGTCCTGGCTGTGCGTTCGCTGTGTACCGGGCCCACGGCGGTGGTTTCCGGCCGCGGGTGTGGGAGCGTGGGAACCTCGTGGTGGCGCTCGCCGGCCGTGGTCGTGCTGGTGACCACGGCGCTGATCGGGACCGGTGCGCCGGCCGCCAACCTGACCCTCCCGGTGTCCACAGCGGACGTTCGTGACACGGCGAGCACCACCACGCACGGCGCGCTGCCCGGAGCGCCGGTCGGGGCACTGTTCACCGGCGGCAGGCACTTCTGCACGGCGAGCGTGGTCGGCAGCCCGGGCGGTGATCTCGTGCTGACTGCCGCGCACTGCGTGCCGGCGGGGGCACCGCAGGACCTGTACTTCGCACCGGGCTTCCACGACGGTGTCGCGCCGTTCGGGATGTGGCAGGTCACCGCCGTGCACGTGCCGGCCGGGTGGGCGGCGGGCGCGGACCAGGACCTGGACTTCGCGTTCCTGACCGTGCACCAGGCCGGGACCCCCCGCCCGGTGCAGTACCTGACCGGCGCGGAGACCCTCGGCGTGGACCGCGGGCCCGCGCACGACATCGTGCTGACCGGCTATCCCGACGGCGTGGACTCGCCGGTGATCTGCCCGGGCCGCACCACGGGGTTCGGTGCCCACCAGCAGCGGGTCGCCTGCCCCGGCTTCCCGGACGGGACCAGCGGCGGCCCCTGGCCGGCGGCGGTGGACCCGGCGACCGGGAACGGCACCGTGGTCGGCGTGGTCGGCGGTTACCAGCAGGGCGGCGACACGCCCGACGTCTCCTACAGCGCCACCTTCGACCAGGACATCCAGGACACCTACGACGCCGCGGTGCGATGACGCCCGGCCGGCAGGTGCGGGTCAGGCCCCGGCGAGGACGGGGGCCAGCGCACTGGCCAGGTCGGCGTAGGTGTCGATCCCCGCGAGCCGGGTGCCGGCCGCCACCATGGCCTGCGCCATGCCGGGCACGATGCCGCACACGATGCCGCGCGCGCCCATCAGCCGGGTCGCGGCGACGATGTCCGCCAGCCGCCCGGACACCGCGTCGTCGACGTCGCTCGCCCCGGTCACGTCGATGATCAGCGTGTGCACCCCGCGCGTGTGGACCACGTCGAGCACGGTTTCCATGGCCAGCGCGGCGCGTTCCGCGTCCAGCGTGCCGATCAACGGCAGCACGACCACACCGTCCCCGACGGTGAGCACCGGCACGGACAGCTCCAGCACCCGCTGCCGGTGCGCCTCGATCAGCTCGTCGCGCCGCTGGACGTAGGTCTCCATGATCAGGACCGCGGCGGCGTCCACGCAGCGGTTGAGCGCCACCACGATGTCCATGGTCTCCGCCGCCTCCGCCGGACCGGTCTCGGCGTGCGCGCGCAGCATCCCGACGACCGCCTGCTTCAACGCCAGCAGCGCCATGGCGGTGTGCCCGGGCGAGGTGCCGGCGTGGGCGCGGCCACCGGCGAACTCGATCAGCGCCGCGCGCAGCCCGGGTTCCTCGTAGGGCAGGCGGTGCAGCGGGCGATCGCTGTCCAGCGCCGTCAGCAGCGCGGTGAGCACCCGCTCGGTCTCGGTCAACAAGCCCTGCTGGTCGGCGGCCGGGCCGGGGGGCATCAGCTCCCGCTGCTGGCGGACCCAGGACTCGATCAGGTCGTGCCGCCACCGCTCGACGACCTCGCGCAGGCGGATCCGCATTCTCTCCGCATTGGTCTCGGCCACGTCCCCATGCCCTCCACAGTCCCCCACCGCCCGGCGGGCCGGCACCAGGATAGGCCCACGCGGGGCGGTGGTGGCGAATGCGGACGGCGCGGGCACCCGGGTGCCGGGTGCCCGCGCCACCGGTGTGCCGGCTCAGCCCTGGCCGGCGGCGTCCACGAACTCCGTGGTGTAGGTCCTGGACAGGTCGATGGAGTCCTTGCGCGGCTTGACGTTGGTCGAGAACGAGGCGAGCACCTCGAGCGCGTTGCGCGCGCCGGACGGGTCCATCTTGCCGTCGGCGTTGAACATCCCGATGCTGTCCTTGACCGACTTGACGTAGAGCGCCGGGTCACCGCCGCCGTAGGACGGCGGCATCTTCGCCGCGATCTCCTCGGGCGTGTGCTGGCTGATCCACTTCAGCGTGGCGACGAAGGCGTTCGCGAGCTTCTGCACCACGTCGTGGTTCTGCTTCACGAACTCGCAGCTCAGGTACAGCGACGTGGCGGGGTAGAGCCCGCCGAGCGCGGCCTTGGTGCCCTCGACGGTGCGCAGGTCGTAGAGCACCTTGGCCTTGCCGGTGCTGGTCAGCGACGCGATCGTCGGGTCGGTGGTCATCCCGGCGTCGATGCCGCCGTTGTCCAGGCTCGCGATGAACGTCTGCCCGGCACCGACCTTGACCGGCGTGTACCCGTCGGCCCCGACGCCGGCCTTGGCGGCCAGCGCCTTGGTCAGGAAGTCGGTCGACGAACCCAGCGAGGTGACGCCGAGCTTCTTGCCCGCGAAGTCCGCGGCGCTGGTGATCTTGTCCGCGTTCGCGGTGCTCACCACCTCGGCCTCGCCGGGGATGTTGGCCATCTGCACCACGCTCTGGATGCACTGGCCCTTGGCCTGCAGGTCGATGGTGTGGTCGTAGAACCCGACCACGCCCTGCACCTGCCCGGCGACCAGGGCGGTCTCCGCGTTGGCCCCGGACTGCTCGTCCTGCAGCTCCACGTCCAGGCCCTGGGCGGTGAAGTTGCCGAGCTGCTGGGTGAGCGTCGCGGGCAGGTAAATGATCTTGTTCAGGCCGCCGACCATGATGGTGACGTGCGGCTTGCCGTTCGCGCCCGTGGTGGCGACCCGCGAGTCCTGACAGGCGGCCGTGCCGGCGACGGCGAGGGTGAGCGCGGCGGCGAGGCCGGCGATGCGGCGAATCTTCATTGATCCGGTTCCTTTCACAGAGCGGCGGTGCTGCCGGCGGACACGGACGGCCGCCAGCGCAGCAGCCGGTTCTCCAGGTGCCCGATGCCCCATTCGGCGAGGAGGGCGACGACGGTGATGATGATCATCGCGGCGTAGATGCCGGCGGAGTCGAACGTGCCCTGCGCGTTGGCGATCAGGAAACCGATGCCGGCCTTGGACCCGGCGTACTCGCCGACCACGGCGCCGATCAGGGCGAACCCGAACGCGGTGTGCAGCGAGGACAAGATCCACGACGTCGCGCTCGGCAGCACGATCGACCGCAGCACCTGCAACCGCCCGGCACCGAGGATCCGCGCGTTGTCGATCAGGTTGCGGTCCACCTCGCGGGCGCCGGTGAAGGCGTTGAAGAACACCGCGAAGAACACCAGCACGACGACGGTGGCAACCTTCGAGGCCAGGCCCAGCCCGAACCAGATCACGAACAGCGAGGCGAGCACGATCCGCGGCACCGCGTTGGCCGCCTTGATGAACGGGGCCAGCACGTCGGCGAGGTACTGGCTGCGGCCGAGGATCACGCCGAGCACGACACCGGCGACCGCGCCGAGCGCGAACCCGAACACCGCCTCCTCCACGGTGACCCACAGCTGGTACCAGATGGACCCGAAGTCGGTGCCGCGGGTGAACCAGCCGGCCAGCCGCTCCCAGATCCGGGAGGGCTTGGAGTAGAAGAACGGGTCGATCCACAGCGTCGCGGCCAGCTCCCAGCTGCCCAGCCACGCGATCACGATCGCCAGGCGCAGCAGCCAGGTGTTGCGGCGGCGGCGGAACACGGCCCGCCGCTGCCGGGCCAGGATCATCTCCTCGGTCTCCGGCTGCACGTGCACCGGCACGGCGGCGGTGTCAAGCGACATCGGCGTTCCCTCCCCGGGCCTTGGCGACCTCGACGCGCAGCGACTCCCACACCTCGCGGTAGATCCGCAGGAAGTCCTCGGTGATGCGCAGCTCCTCGACCTTGCGCGGGCGCGGCAGATCCACCGTGAACACGTCCTTCACGGTGGCCGGGCTCGTGGTCAGCACCACGACCCGGTCGGCGAGCGCGATGGCCTCCTCGAGGTCGTGGGTCACGAAGACGACGGCCGCCCCGCTGCCCGACCACAGCCGCAGCAGCTCGTCCTGCATGAGCGCGCGGGTCTGCACGTCCAGCGCGGAGAACGGCTCGTCCATCAGCAGGATCCGCGGCCGGGTGACCAGCGTCTGCGCGAGCGCCACGCGCTTGCGCATGCCGCCGGAGAGCTGGTGCGGGTAGTACTTCTCGAACCCGGCGAGCCCGACCCGCCGGACCCAGTCGGCGGCCTGCTCGCGCGCCTCCGCCTTGCCCGCGCCGCGGAACCGCGGGCCCGAGGCGACGTTGTCCAGGACCGAGCGCCACGGCATCACGGCGTCGGTCTGGAACATGTAGCCGACGCCGTCCGGAATGGACCGCACGGGCTCGCCGTCGACGCGGACCTCGCCGGCGGAAGCCGGCTGCAGGCCGGAGACCAGGGACAGCGTGGTGGACTTGCCGCATCCGGTGGGCCCGACGACGGCGACGAACTCGCCCGCCTCGACGCTCAGCGTCAGATCGCGGACGGCGGTGTGCACCGAGCCGCTCCCGCTCGGGAAGCGTTTGGTGGCACCGGCCAGCTCGATCAGTGGTGGGGACATCGGGTGACTCCTTCGTCACTCGGCAGGGGAACCGTGTGACGCACGTTAAGAAGCGGGGACGCCGCTGGTGAAGCTTGTTCGCGTTCTGCGTCCGCAGTGCGCGTTCTTCGCGTTTTGCGCGTTTAGCTCACCCGCTTGACCAGCGCGTATGGTGCTCCGCATGGACAACGGCGTCTTCGCGCGGCTGCGGTTCTCCCGGCAGATCCTGATCTTGCAGATCGCGGTGGTCGCGCTGGTGCTCGTCGTCGGCATGGCCCTGGTGAGCTGGTTGCTGTGGAGCACGCTGCGTGACCAGTACGGTGAGCGCGCCCTCGGCATCGCCCACACGGTGTCGGTCGATCCGGTGGTGGTCGCCGGCGCCGCGGCTCGCCGTCCGGGTGGCGAGCTCGAGGAGCGGGTGCGTGCGGTCACCGCCCGGACCGGTGCGCTGTTCGTCGTCATCACCGACGACCAGGGCATCCGGCTGGCCCATCCCGACCCGGCCCAGATCGGGGAGCGGGTGAGCACCGACCCGTCGGAGGCGCTGGCCGGCAACGACGTGGTCAGCGAGGTCCAGGAGGGCACGCTGGGCGTTTCGGTGCGGAGCAAGACGCCGATCCGGGCGCCCGAGGGCCGGGTGGTCGGCGAGGTCAGCGTGGGCTACCGGATCGGCGCGGCCACCGGTGATCTGATCCGGCTGGTGCTGCTCAGCGCCGCCTTCGCAGCCGGCGCGCTGGCCCTGGGCGCGGGTGCTTCGGCACTGCTGACCCGGCGGCTGCACCGGCTGACGCACGGCCTGGAACCGCGCGAGCTGACGGAACTGCTGTACGAACGGGAAGCCGTGCTGCACGGGATCGGCGAGGGCATGCTCGCGGTCGACGCGAAGGGGCGGGTGTCGGCGCGCAACGCGGAAGCCGAGCGCCTGCTGGGGCGGCCGTTGCCGGTCGGCGCCGAGCTGTCCGCATTGGACCTCTCACCGCGGTTGCGCCGTGCGGTGGCGCAGACCGAATCGGTGGACAACCTGCTCGCCGTCGCGGGCGACCGGGTCCTGGTGGTCAACTCGCGTGCGGTGCACCGCGACGACCGCGACCTCGGCACCGTGCTCACCCTGCGGGACCGGACCGACCTGGACGCCCTGACCAGGGAGCTGGACGCGGTGCGGTCGTTGTCCGACGGGCTGCGCGCGCAGCGGCACGAGTTCCGCAACCGCTTGCACACCCTGTCCGGGCTGCTCCAGCTGGGCCACAACGGCGAAGCCATCGAATACCTGCAGACGCTGACCGAGACGGCGATCGCGCCCGGCGGCCTGGGCGACGCGGTGACCGACCCCTACCTGCGTGCCCTGGTGTCGGCGAAAATCGCGCAGGCGCGGGAGAAGGACGTGGAGCTGCGGCTGTCCGACGATTCCTGGGTGCGCGGCACCGTCACCGACCCGAGCGTGGCCAACACCGTAGTCGGCAACCTGCTCGACAACGCGGTGCACGCCGCCCGCATCGGCCCGCGCCGGCCGGCGACCGTGGAAATCGCCCTGCTGCAACAGGGTGCCGATCTGCACGTGTCCGTCGTGGACAGTGGGGCCGGGGTCGCCGCGACGATCCGGGACACCGTCTTCGACGAGGGCGTCTCGACGAAGCTGACCCCGGGGCACGGGCTCGGCCTGGCGCTGGCCCGCCAGGCCGCGCGGGCCCGCGGGGGCGACGTCTGGCTCGCCGACCCCGGCGGCGAGCACCGCGGCGCGCTGTTCGTCGCCGCCCTGCCCGGACTGCTCTCGGAGGAGGAACACCCGTGATCCGCACGCTCATCGTCGACGACGACTTCCGGGTCGCCGCCGTGCACGCCGGTTTCGTGGCGGAAGTGCCCGGGTTCGCCGTCGCCGGCACCGCGCACACCGCCGCCGAGGCCAGGGCGCGGGTGCGGGAGCTCGCCCCCGACCTGGTGCTGCTCGACGTGTACCTGCCCGACGAGCCGGGCCTGAACCTGCTCGGCGAGCTGCACACGGACACCATCATCCTGTCCGCGGCCACCGACACCCGCACCATCAGCGCGGCGATCCGCGCCGGTGCGCTGAACTACCTGATCAAACCGTTCGCCACCGGGCAGTTCACCGAACGGCTGACCAGCTACGCGCACTACCGGCGGCTCGTGACCGGGGACCGCAACCTGGGCCAGGAAGATGTCGACAAAGCGTTCCGCCTGCTGCACGAACGGGACCGCGCGGCCGCGCCCAAAGGTCAGTCCAGCGCGACCGCGCGTCTGGTGGCCGGGCAGCTGCGCACCGCGGGCCGCGCGCTGTCGGCCGCCGAGGTGGCCGCGGAGCTGGGCGTCGCGCGGGCCACCGCGCAGCGGTACCTGACCGCGCTGGCCCAGGCGGGCTCGGTCGAGATGCGCCTGCGGTATGGCGCGACCGGCCGCCCCGAGCACGAGTACCGGTGGCGCCCGGGGCCCGGCGCGCCGCACTGACCGGGCCCCGGCGCGGCTCACACCGCGCGGCTGGACCGGGGACCGTCCAGTCCCCAGGAGATGATCCGGGCCGGGGTGATGCGGATGACCTCTCGGGAGAAGTACGGCAGCGGCGGCTCCTGGTCGGTCAGCGCCACCGCGGTGCCGCGGACCTCGACGCCCCGCGGCACCCAGGGGTCGACCGTGGCCAGGTCGTCCACCACGAACGACACCGTGCTGCCCCGCTGGACGTTGCGGAACTTCTTCGACGCGCCCAGTGCGTGCCCGCCGATGACGATCGTGCCGCCGTCGACGAAGAAGTTGGTGGGGTTGTTCTGCACCTGCCCATCCGGGGCGACGGTGGCGAGCCGGCCGAGGGGCTGCGCGGTCAGGTAATCCAGTTCTGCTTGGGTGAACACGGGCGCGATCATGCCGCTTGACGTGGACGTCAAGGCAAGCGCGGTTCACCGGTCCCGGATCGCGGCGAGCACGGTGCCGAGCAGCCGGTCGAACTCCTCCCGCGATCCGAAGCCCGCCTGGAGCGGGGTGAGCGCGGTCATCACCGGATACGCGGCGGCGTCGATCGGGGGCGCCGCACCGCCGCCGCTGAGCACCGCCAGCAGATAGCCGTTGAGGAACGCGAACAGCGTCAGCGGGGCGTCCGCAACCACCTGGTCGGGCAGGTCCGCCGCGCGCATCGCGGCGACCAGCCGTTCCAGCGCGGCCAGCGCCACCGGCGAGGTCTGCGGGCGGGTGGCCAGCAGCGGGAACACGCGCGGGTGCCGGTAGGCGATCTCCCGATAGGCGTGGGCCGTGTGACGGGCGATCTCCAGCCAGCCCAGGTCCGCCTCCGCCACCGGAGGCATCTCGGCGAGGACCGCTTCGGACATCGCGTCCAGCAGCGCCGCCTTGCCCGGGATGTGGTGGTAGATCGACATCGGATCCACCCCGAGTTCCGACGCGAGCCGCCGCACGCCGAACCGCTCCAGTCCGTCGCGGTCGGCCAGTGCGACGGCGGCGGCGGCGATGCGCTGGCGATCCAGCCCGGCCGCCCTGCCCTGGGTCCGTCCGGCCACACGCGCTCCCCTGCTTGTCAAACCTACGTCGTAGAAAGTAGCGTATGGGCAAACCTACACCGTAGGTTTGACGGAAGGGGAAGCAATGTCTCTACGGGAACAGGCACTGGGCACGCAGCCGGACTGGCTGGCGATGACCGAGGAAGAGCTGATCGCCTACCGCGACGCGGAGAACCAGCGGCGAGCGTCACCCGCCATGCGGGCCATCACGGGCACGCCGCATCCGGACGCCGACATCCAGTGGCAGGAGATCGCCCTGCCCGGCCGCAACCTCCCGGTGCGGGTCCTCCGGCCGGCCAGGACGGCTCCGGGAACCGCCCTGCCGCTCGTGCTCCACGTCCACGGCGGCGGATTCGTGGGCACTGCGGTGCAATGCGACTGGATCACCAGCCACGTGGCCGTCGATCTGCCCGCCGTGGTCGTCTCCGTCGAGCACCGCCTCCTCGCCCCGGACACGCCGCTGCGGGCCGCCGCCGACGACGGCTGGGACGCCCTCGAACACGTGGTGCGGAAGGCCGCGGAGTGGGGGGTCGACCCGGCGCGGGTGGCGGTGTTCGGGGAGAGCTGCGGCGGGCTGATCGGCGCCCTGACCACGCTCCAGGCCCGGGAGGCCGGGCTGCCGCTGCGGGCGCAGGTGCTGGTCAACCCCGTGACCGAGGTGACCGACACGATGCTGGCGCACGCCTCCATCGCCGAACACGCCGACAGCCCGACCCTGACCGTCCCGCAGCTGCAGCTGATCCAGCGGCTCGGGGTGCCGCCGGGCACGGACGCGCGCACCCTGTCCCCGCTGTACGCGGACGACCTGGGCGGGCTGCCCCCGGCGCTGGTGCTGGTGCCGACACAGGACCCGCTGGCCGACCACGCCCGGCGCTACGCCGAGCGCCTGGACGCAGCCGGGACACCGGTGCGGCTCGCCGAGTTCCCCGGGGCCACGCACGGTTTCCTGAGCATGCCCGAGGTGGTCCCCGACGCCGGGCGCGCGCGGGCGGAGATCACCGCCTTCCTCCACGACGCCCTCGGCCAGGACTGATGGAGCCCGGCGTGCCCGACCAGAAGCAGGCCACCTACGGGTTCCTGGGAACCGGCGAGATCACGGCCGCGATCGTGACCGGCCTGTGCAGCGGGCTCGCCGACCCGCCACGGATCGTCCTGTCGCCGCGGGGCCGGGCGGCGAGCCGCGCGCTCGCCGCCCGGTTCCCCACCGTCGACGTGGCCGCCGGCAACCAGGAGGTGCTCGACCGAGCCCCCACCGTCGTGCTCGCGGTGCGCCCACCGGTGACGCGCGAGGTCCTTTCCGGACTGTCGTTCCGGCCGGACCACGTCCTGGTCAGCGCCGTCGCCGGGGTACAACTGGACCGGTTGCGCGAGTGGGCCGCCCCGGCCGGCGGCCTCGTGCGGGCCATCCCGCTGCCGCAGGCGGCGAGTGCCCGGAGCCGCACGGTGGTGTTCCCGGACCACCCCGCCGCTCGCGCGCTGTTCGACCGGGTCGGCGGTGTCCTCGTGCCCGGCGAGGAGAAGGCGTTCGACGCGTTCAGCGCCGTGACGGCCACCTTCGCCGCCCACCTGGACTACCTGGCCACCATCGCCGGCTGGCTGGCCGCCCAGGGCGTGGACCGCCGGACGGCCACCGGCTACACCACGCACATCTTCGGCCGCCTGGGTGAATCGCTGTCGCAGCACAGCGACTCGCTCGACACGCTGATACGCAGCCACGCCACCCCGGGCGGCAACAACGAGCAGTTCCGGGCCGACCTCCGCCGCGACGGCGTCCCCGCGGCTGTGCGCCGCGCCCTGGACCACATCCTGGACCGGCTGCGCGGATAGTCGCCGACGGTCGCACCGCCGCCGTCCCGCCGGACCGCACCGGCCTCCTGCGGACCGTCGGAGCGCGGGGCTGATCCGGGCCTGCCGCGGCACGAGAACCGGTCAGCCGGGCCCCTCGCACAGGGCGCGGACGGTGTCCAGCTCGCCGCGCACCACCGCCCGCTGTGCGGCGATCGCCTCGTCCGGCGCGTCGGGCGGGAAGAACATCGTGAACTGGTACTCGGCGCCGTCGCCCTGCGGCAGCACCCGGGTGAACACGCCCTGGCTGTGGTCGTGGGCGGCGAGCAGGTCGACGACGCCGTGCTCGCGCGAGGCGCGGACGGTGATCCGCGCCTCGTTCTCGCCGTTGACGATCACCCAGTCGTCGCCGTCGCGCCGGACGGACCGGCCCACACCCGGTGCCCACCGGGGCAGCTGACGCGGGTCGGAGACGAGATCGAACACGGTGCCGGGCGAGGCGGCAATGGAGATCGTTTCGGACAGGACCTTATTCGTACGCATCTGCGTATCGTACGCTCATGCTTATCGTCTTGTCACTCTACGATCGTCGTGTGGCGGACGAGGACCTGGGCGCGCTGTTCGGGCGCGTGGTGCGGCGGTTGATGCACGCCGAGCAGCCGGTGCTGCGTGAGCACGGCGTGTCGATGTGGGCCTACGCGGCGCTGTCCAGCCTCGCCGAGCGTCCGGCCACCTCGCAGGTGGCGCTGGCCAAGGCCATCGGCTACGACAAGACCCGGCTGATCGCGCTGCTCGACGAGCTCGCCCGGGAGGGCCTGGTCGTGCGCGAACCGGACCCGGCCGACCGGCGGGCCCACGTGGTCCGGCTGACCCCCGCCGGGAAGGCCCGGCACGCCGCGATCCGGGCCGGCATCCACGCGGTGGAGGCCGAACTGCTCGGCCCGCTCAGCGCCGCCGAGCAACGGGCGTTCCGCGCCATGCTGACGCGTCTCGCCTCGTCCTGACCTCAGCGCGGCGGGGCCAGCACCGACTCGATCGTCGCGATCACCACGGCCGGGGCGTCGCCCGGACGCAGGCGCCCGGCGCGGCTCTCCTCGGCGGCGCCGTTGAGGATGTAGTGCACGACGTTCACCAGCCAGTCGGTCGGCAGGTCGGTGCGGAACACGCCCTGCCGCTGCCCGCGGTGGATCAGGTCCTCGACGCGCGCGGCGGATTTCCCGTGCAGCTCCCGGATCCGCGCCGCGGGCAGGAGCTCCTCGGCCGCCTCCAGCAGCCTGGCCGACTCCGCCACCAGCGACCAGGTGGCGGCCAGCAGCCGGGTCATCGCCGCGCGCGCGTCACCGCCGAGCTCGACCGCGGACAGCGCCTCCTCCCCCTCCCGGATCGCGTCGGCCAGCGCGGCCTCGACCAGTGCGGCGCGGTTGGGGAAGTGCCCGTACAGCGTCATCCGGCCGACCCCGGCCGCCGTCACGATCTCGTCGATGCTCGCGCCCGGATCACGGCCCAGGACCTCCCGGGCGGCGGAGACGATCCGGGCGATGCTGCGTTCGGCGTCGGCGCGCCGACGCGGTCGTGCGGGAGTGGCCACCTCCCCAGTTTATCTCGTACGGGAATGTACGGGTTAGACTTCCGGTTGTAAATCGTACTTCGTCGTACGAGTTAACCGGAGAGAAGCGATGTCGGACACCTACGCACAGCCCGCCGCACACCCCCTGCGGTGGCGCATCCTCGGATTCCTGGGCGTCGCCCAGCTGATGCTGATCCTCGACGTCACCGTCGTGGCGATCGCGTTGCCGCACATGGAAACGGACCTGGGCCTGAGCCGGGCCACGATGACCTGGGTGGTCAGCGCGTACACCCTGACCTTCGGCGGCCTGATGCTGCTCGGCGGGCGGCTGGCCGATCTCCTCGGCGCGAAACGGATCGCCCTCACCGGCCTGCTGGTCTTCACGGCCGCCTCGCTGGTGACCGGCCTCGCCGGATCGTCCGGCGTGCTGCTGGGCGGCCGGATCGCGCAAGGGGTCGGCGCGGCACTGCTGTCCCCCTCGGCGTTGTCGCTGGTGGTGGGCCTGTTCGACGGGGAAGAACGGAACAAGGCGCTCGGCGTGTGGTCGGCGCTGGGCGGCGGGGGCGCGGCGCTCGGCGTCCTGCTGGGCGGGCTGATCACCGCCGGCCCCGGATGGCCCTGGGTGTTCTGGATCAACGTGCCGATCGGGCTCGTCATCGCCGTCACCCTCGCGCGGCTGCTGCCGCGCGCCGTGGCGGCGGCGCCGGGCGGCCGCCTGGATGCGCTGGGTGCGCTGCTCGTCACCGCGTCGTCCGGGTCGCTGGTGTACGCGTTGATCCACGCCGGCGACCAGGGGTGGCTGACCGCCACCACCGGGTGGCTGGTGCTCGCGGCCGCCGTCGGCTACCTGGCCTTCGTCGCCTGGCAGCGCACCACCCGGGCACCGCTGATGGACGTCCGGCTGCTGGCCCGCCGCCCGGTGGCGACCGGCACGTTCCTCATCCTCATGGCCACGGCCCTGACCGTGGCGGTGTTCTTCCTGGGCACGTTCTACTTCCAGCACGAGCGCCACTACGGCGCGCTGCCGACCGGGCTGCTGTTCCTGCCGGTCGCGCTGCTGACCATGGCGGGAGCCAACCTCACCGGCAAGGCCCTCGGCCGGTTCGGCGCGCGTCCGCTCGCGGTGACCGGGCTGCTGATCGCCGCGGCCGGCCTGATCCTGCCCGCACTGGCGATGCACCCGGCGGTCGTGGCGATCAGCCTCGCCGTCACGGGCGCCGGGACGGGCGTGCTGTTCGTCGTCGCCTCGGCCACCGCGCTCGGGCAGGTCGCGCCGCACGAGGCCGGCATCGCCTCCGGCATCGTGAGCACGTTCCACGAGTTCGGCGCGTCCCTGGGCGCCGCGGTGGTGTCCAGCGTGGCCGCAGCCAGCCTCGTCGCCCAGACCCTGAGCGGGTTCCGCGGCGGGTTCCTGGTGTTCGCCGTGATCGCGGTGGCGGCCGCGATCGTCGCGGCGGTGCTCGCCCCGCGCCGGGCCGCGGCCGCGAGCTGAGCCGGCCGCCCACGGACGAGCCGGCCGGTCCGGTGGTGAATCCGCGCACCGGCCCGGCCGGCGTCCCGGCGTCCCCCTCCCCCGCCGTTGCCGGTCGGTGCCCGCCGGGCCGCTTAGAGTGCGTGCGTGGATGACAAGCTCTACTCGGTGGACCAGATCGCCGAGATGCTCGGCCTGCACGTCCGTACCGTGCGCGGATACGTGCGGGAAGGGCGGCTGAAAGCGGTGCGGATCGGCAAGCAGTACCGCATCGCCCGTGACGACCTGGAGGAGTTCACCGGCCGCTCCCCCATGTCGCCGGCCGCCGAGCCGGTGGGGCGGCATTGCCGTGTCGACGTGTCGAGCATCGTGGAGATCGACGCGATCAGCGCGGAGCGGGCCGGCCGGGTGACCACGATGCTGATGAGCGCTGCCGCCGCGCGCGGCGCGGGTGCCCGGCAGCTGCACATCGAGACGGCCTACGACGAGGAGCGGGCGCGCCTGAAGATCGTGGTGCTGGGCAGGCTGGACGACAGCATCGCGGTCCTGCGCCACGTCGACGCGGTGCTCTCCTGACCGACCGTGCGCGGAGACCACTGTGGAGAGTCGCACTGTGGAGACTCGTACGGCGGCGCGGCGGGAATTGATCGCGACCGCCCGCCGCGGGTAAGTTCCAGCACCACCATGACACCACACGACACCGCCCACAGCGGCTTCGAGACGGTCGTCGACGCACTGGACTACCCGATGTTCGTCGTGACCACGACCGACGGGACCCGCCGCGCGGGCTGCCTGATCGGGTTCGCCGCGCAGTGCAGCATCTCCCCACCGCGCTTCATGGTGTGGCTGTCGAAGCGGAACCACACCTTCCAGGTCGCCACCGGCGCGTCCACGGTCGCCGTGCACCGCCTCGATGCCTCGGCCACCGGGCTCGCGGAGCTGTTCGGCAGCCACACCGGGTTCGACACGGACAAGTTCACCCGGTGCCGCTGGCGGCCCGGGCCGGGCGGCGTGCCCCTGCTCGAGGACTGCCCCGGCTGGTTCGCCGGGGAGATCCTGTCCCGGCACGACACCGGCGACCACCTGGGCCTGCTGCTGCGCCCGATCGCCGCCACGACCGCCACCGAGCTGGGCCCGCAGCTCGGTTTCCGGGCCGTCCGCGACCTGCCCCCGGGCAACGAGCCGTAGCCGGGCCCGGACACCTCACGCGGCGGGGGTGATCACAGGTCTCGGCGATCGGCGGGCGGCCGTGTTAGCCTGTCGCCGTGCAGCGCCGTCCGATGTCCTCGCGACTCGTAACCCGGCGCGCCGGCTGAACCCAGGTCGCCGGCGCGCAGTGCCGACGATCGCGTTCGCTCTTCGGGACCTGGCCCGGATCCATCCGCTGTCGCGCTTTTCGTGGAGATCCGACATGTCCATCAGCTTCGCCACTCCCGCCCCGCGTTCGTCCCTGCTCGTCCGGCGCCGCATCGCCACCTACTTCACCGGCGGCGTCGAGCAGGTTCCCGCCCTGGTCGGCGCCCTGTCGCAACAGGGCCGCACGGTGCACGAGCTCTCGGTCGACATCCGCGACGGTGTCCGGGAGAGCAGCATGGTCTGCGCCGTCCTGCTGCGGGGCGAGGAGATCGACCTGCTGCTGTCCCGGTTGCGTGAGCTGCCCGCGGTCGTTTCGGCCGAACTGGCGTGACCGTCCGCTGCTAGGATCGTGGCGACCGAGAACCGTGAACGGGGAGTTCCGACGTGGTGAGTGACGACGACATCTCCGGGTGAGCCCCGGAGGTAGCCCGGCCGTCGGCGGCAGTGCCGTCGCGGTCTTGTCGTCGTCCCCGTTCCACCACACCCTTCCGAGGTCGTTCTCATGTCTTCCGACGCTCGCGTCGTCGTGTCCGCGCTGTCCTTCTCCTGGCCGGACGGCACGCCGGTCTTCGACCAGCTCTCCCTCACCGTCCCGGACGGCCGCACCGGCCTGGTCGCCCCGAACGGCGCCGGGAAATCCACCCTGCTCCGGCTGATCGCCGGCGAGCTCGAACCGGCCGCGGGCAGCGTGTCCGTGGACGGGCTGCTCGGCTACCTGCCCCAGGACCTGCCGCTGACCGGTGACCTCACCGTGTCCGAGGTCCTCGGCATCGACCCGGTCCTGCGGGCCCTGGCCGCTGTCGAAGCCGGGGACGCGGACGAGCGGCACTTCACCACGATCGGCACCGACTGGGACATCGAGGAGCGCACGCACGCCCAGCTCGACCGGCTGGGCCTCGGCGACGTCGCGCTGGACCGGCGACTGGACACCCTCAGCGGCGGCCAGGTCGTGTCCCTCGGGCTCGCCGCCCAGTTGCTCGCCCGGCCCGACGTGCTGCTGCTCGACGAACCCACCAACAACCTCGACCTCGACGCGCGCCGCCGCCTGCACGCCGTCCTCGACGACTGGAGCGGATGCCTGCTGGTGGTCAGCCACGACCGCACCCTGCTGGACGGGATGGACCGCATCGCCGAGCTCGGCTCCGGCGAGGTCCGGTTCTACGGCGGCACCTTCACCGACTACGAGCACGCGGTCCAGGCCGAGCGCGAGGTGGCGGAGAAGAACATCCGCACCGCCGAGGCGGAGGTCAAGCGCGAGAAGCGCGACCGGCAGCAGGCCCGCGAACGCGCCGCCCGCCGGGCGGGCACCGCGCAGCGCAACGCCGCGGACGCGGGGCTGCCCAAGATCCTCATGGGCGCGCGGAAGCGCCGGGCGCAGGAGTCCGCGGGCAAGGCCGACGACACCCACGCCGCCCGGGTGAGCGCGGCGAAGGCTAAGCTGGACCAGGCCGAGCGGTCGCTGCGGGACGACGACAAGATCGTCCTGGAGCTCCCGCGGACCGCCGTCCCGGCCGGCCGGACGCTGTTCCTCGGCGAGGGCCTGCGCAAGCGGGACCTGTTCGGGTCCGGTGTGGACCTCGCGGTGCGCGGTCCGGAACGCATCGCGCTGACCGGGCCCAACGGTTCCGGCAAGTCCACGCTGCTGCGGATCGTCACCGGCGACCTCGACCCCGACGAGGGGACGATCAAGCGCGCCGACGGCCGGGTCGCCTACCTGTCCCAGCGCCTGGACCTGCTCGACGACGACCGCACGGTGGCGGAGAACCTGGCCCACCGGGCGCCCGGGATGCTGCCCGCGGACCGGATGAACCTGCTGGCCCGCTTCCTGTTCCGCGGGCAGCGGGCGCACCTGCCGGTCCGCGTCCTCTCCGGCGGTGAACGGCTGCGGGCGACCCTGGCGTGCGTCCTGTTCGCCGAGCCGGCGCCGCAGCTGTTGCTGCTGGACGAGCCGACGAACAACCTGGACCTGGTGAGCACCGCGCAACTGGAAGCAGCGCTGAACGCCTACCAGGGCGCGTTCGTCGTGGTCAGCCACGACGAGCGGTTCCTCGCCGGGATCGGGATCACGCGTCACCTCGGCCTCGACCGCGGGCGCCTGCTGGAGAGCTCGCCGCGGAGCTGAGATCACCGGCCGGCGCGTGGTGTCACATCCGCGCGCCGGCCGGTGTCTGCATGGCAATACCCGGAGGAGGATCCGTGACCGACCCGTTCGTCAGGCACCGCAGCCTGCTGTTCACCGTGGCCTACGAGATGCTCGGCTCGGCCGCCGACGCCGAGGACGTCGTGCAGGAGACCTGGCTGCGCTGGGCCGAGGTGGACCAGGCCCAGGTGACCCATCCGCGTGCCTACCTGGTGCGCGTGGTGACGCGGCAGGCGCTGAACCGGCTGCGGTCGCTGTCCCGGCGGCGCGAGGACTACGTCGGCGAGTGGCTGCCCGAACCGCTGCTCACCACACCCGACGTCGCCGAGGACGTGGAGCTGGCCGAAAACGTCTCGATCGCGATGCTCACCGTGCTGGAGACCCTCGGGCCGGTCGAGCGGGCGGTGTTCGTACTGCACGAAGTGTTCGGCACGCCCTACGCCGAGATCGCCGAGACGCTGGGCAAGAGCCCGGCGGCGGTCCGGCAGATCGGGCACCGCGCCCGCGAGCACGTCGCCGCGCGGCGACCGCGGATGCAGGTCGACCGCAGTGAGCAGCAGGCGGCCGTGGACTCGTTCCTGGCGGCCGTCTCCAGCGGCGACGTGCAGGCGCTGATGGCGGTGCTGGCCCCGGACGTGGTGGTGATCTCCGACGGCGGCGGTATCGCGCCGGCCGCGCGCAAACCGGTCGTCGGCGCCGAGCTGGTGGCCACGTTGCTGGCCCGCGCCGCGGCGCGCACCGGGTTCACCGCGAGCGCCACCTGGGTCAACGGCATGCCGGGGGTGCGGCTCGACGTGGACGGGTCGGCCGCCGCGCTGAGCCTGGTCGTCTCCGAGGGCCGGATCACCCGGATCTACGGGATCAACAACCCGCACAAGCTGGGCCGGCTGGACCGCGTCGCCGAGCTGCGCCGCTGACCCGCCCTACCGGGGTGCGGGGCGGGCGAAGGGGAACGCGAGGCTCTGCCGGATCGAGGCGCCGGTGAGCATCATGACCAGGCGGTCGATCCCGATGCCCAGGCCACCGGTGGGCGGCATGCCGTGTTCGAGGGCGAGCAGGAAGTCCTCGTCGAGTTCCATGGCCTCGATGTCGCCGCTCGCCGCGCGCAGCGACTGCTCCTCCAGGCGGCGGCGCTGCTCCAGCGGGTCGGTCAGCTCGGTGTAGGCGGTGCCGATCTCGGCCCCGAACGCGATCAGGTCCCACCGCTCGGCCAGCCGCGGGTCGAGCCGGTGCGGGCGGGTGAGCGGCGAGGTGTCGGCCGGGTAGTCGACGTAGAACGTCGGCTCCACCGTGGCCGGTTCCACCAGGTGCTCGAACGCCTTGCCGACCAGGTCACCGTGCCCGGCCTCGTCCCCGGCCGGCACGCCGGCGGCGTGGCACCACGCACGCAGCTGCTCCGGCGGCGTGTCCGGGGTGACGGTCTCGCCCAGGGCGGCCGACACCGCGTCGTACACCCGCACCACCGGCCACTCGCCGGAGAGGTCGACCTCACCGACGTCCGGGCGGCACGCCACCGGTTTCCCGTACGCCGCCACGGCGGCTTCCTGGATCAGCGACCGGGCCAGCGCGCGCATGGTCTCGTAGTCGGCGTAGGCCTGGTACGCCTCCAGCATCGTGAACTCGGGGTTGTGCGTGGCGTCCACACCCTCGTTGCGGAAGTTGCGGTTGAGCTCGAACACCCGGTCCACCCCGGCCACGCACAGCCGCTTGAGGTACAGCTCCGGCGCGATCCGCAGGTACATCCGCATGTCGTAGGCGTTGATGTGGGTGACGAACGGGCGGGCGTTGGCCCCGCCGTGCACGGCCTGCAGCATCGGGGTCTCCACCTCGAGGAACCCGTGCGCCTGCAGACCCTCGCGCACCGACCGCACCACCGCGCTGCGCAGGCGCAGCATCTCCGCCGACGCCGGGTTGACGATCAGGTCCAGGTAGCGCTGCCGCACGCGGGTCTCCGCGTCGGCGAGCCCCTTCCGCTTGTCCGGCAACGGATGCAGGCACTTCGCGGTGAGGGTCCAGTCGGAAACCTGCACCGACAGCTCACCGCGCCGCGAGGTCACCACCTCGCCGACGGCGCCGACGTGGTCGCCGAGGTCGACCCCGGTCCGCCACAACGGGTCGTCGCCGAGCATCAGCTGGAGCTGAGCCTCGCCGTCCTGCAGCCGGGCGAAGCAGACCCCGCCGAGGTCCCGGATCGCCATCACCCGGCCGGCCACGCGCACCTTGTGCCCGGTGCGGGTGTCCGGCGGCAGCCCGTCGAACCCGGCGCGGATCTCGCGCAGCGACGTGTCCCGCTCGAACCCGGCCGGGTACGGGTCGATCCCGGCGTGACGCAACCGGTCCAGCTTGGCGACGCGGACCCGCACCTGCTCGGGCCGGCGCACCGGCCGGGCCTGCGGCCGCGCCGCCTCGATCTCCCCGAGCCGGGCCAGGAACTCCTCGTCGACGCCCCCGGCCGAGATCGCCCGGTGCCGGGCGCCACCGGGCAGGAACCCCTCCAGCGCGCCGGCGACCAGCCCGATGCGGCCCAGCCCGCGCGCGGCGCGGTAGCACAGGAACCGCGGTTCCCAGTCCGGCCCGTACTTGGCGTTGGACCGGTAGAGCGACTCGAGCTGGAAGAACCGGGACGCCAGGCCGAGCACCGCGCGCCAGGCGCGCAGCACCGGGCCGGCGCCGATCCGCTCACCGGCCGCGAACACGGCGCGGAACATGGCGAAGTTCAGCGACACGCGCTGCACGCCCAGCTGCGCCGCGGCGAGCACGAGCTGCACGATCATGTACTCGTTGAGCCCGTTGTCGGCCGTGCGGTCGCGCCGCATCAGGTCCAGCGACAGGCCACGCCGACCCCACGGCACGAACGACAACAGCCCGCGCAGCCGCCCTTGCGCGTCGAACGCCTCGACCATCACGCACCGGCCGTCCGCGGGGTCGCCCAGCCGGGACAGCGCCATCGAGAACCCGCGCTCGGTACCGGCGTCGCGCCACCGCTGCGCGTGCGCCAGCAGCTCGTCCATTTCGGACTTCGGGATGTCGGCGTGCCGGCGGATCCGCGCGGTGTACCCGGCGCGTTCGATGCGCCGCGCCGCCTGCCGGACCGACCGGCGGTGCGGCCCGGACAGGCTGAAGTCGCGGATGTCCAGGATGGCCTCGTCGCCGAGTTCGAGGGCCTTCATACCGGCGCGCACGTAGGCACGGGCGCCGCGTTCGCTGGCACCCAGCACGCCGGTGGCCCAGCCGTAGGTGTGCGCCTCGGCCAGCCACGCCTGGATCGCCTGCCCCCAGGCGGCCGGGTCGCCGATCGGGTCGGCACTGGCGATGCTCGCGCCGCCCAGCACGCGGTAGGTCACCGCGGCCCGGCCACCGGGCGCGAAGACCACCGACTTGTCCCGCCGGGTCGCGAAGTAGCCCAGCGAGTCGTCGTCGCCGTGCTCGGCCAGCAGCGCGCGCAGCCGCAGCTCGTCGGCATCGGTGCGGCGCTGCTGCACGCGCACACCGCGGAAGAACACCCACAGGGTGGCGACCGCGGAGCAGGTGGCACCGAGGTCGAGCAGCGCGTCGATCCACGCCGGACCTTCGCGCACGCCCAGCCGCCGCAGCTGGAGCAGCTCACCGGTGGAGTGGTTGACCGACCACAGGAACGCGTCGCCGAGGCCGGAGAGCGTGCCGGGGAACACCTCGAGCAGGCACCACCCGAGCAGGATCGTCGCCCCGAACCCGGCCACACCCACGACGAGCGCGTGCTTCCAGGCACCGGGCGCCAGGCGGGCGGGGAACGCCGGGCGCAGTGCCAGCAGCAGCACGATCAGGGCGACCGCGACGACCTCCGCGCCGGTCAGCGCCCACAACGTGGCCGGCAGGTGCTCGGGCCCGCGGCGGGGCAGGGTCAGCACCCGCGGGGCCCACAGCAGGACCATCTGGAAGGCCAGGTCCATCAGCAGCCCGGCGGCCTGGAACAGGATGAGCGTGTTCAGGGCGGCGCGCTTGCGCCGCCGCAGGGCCGCGCCGAGCACGGCCAGGACCAGCGCGATGAGGATGTTCGAGTCGACGGGGAGGTTCAGCAGCGAGAACAACCCCACGGTCCAGCGGTAGAAGTCGTGGTGCGAGCTGCCGCCGAGCAGCAGCACCACCGAGGCCAGCGCGCCGAGCTGGACGACGGTGGCGAGCACGCCGGCCGCCTTGCCGCGCCAGCGCGACACGGGTGGCCGGGTACCGGTGGCCGGCTCAGAGGCTCGTGTCGGTGCCATGAAGCGCTCCGGGTGATCCGGTGTCGGGCAGGGGCCACGCCGGGATGGTTCCGGCGTTCTGCCCAGGGACGTCCGGGCCGGCCACCGGGTTGCCCAGCTGGCTCCCCAGCCAGTTCAGCACGTCCGGCAGCTCGGCGCGCACCGTGGCCAGGTTGTGCCCGGCGGCGGGCAGGACCCGAGTGGTCAGTTCCGCCGGTGGTGCGGCCGCGGCGCGGAGGCGGTCCAGCGCGGCGCACTCGTCGCCGGCGGAGGCGTCGGCGATGGCCAGCAGCCGCAGCGGCGCGGGGTGGTCGCGCAGGATCGCGGACACGTCGTTGGCGCGGCGCAGGTCCTCCCGGCCGCGGAAGAGATCGCCGGTCTGCACGTCGTGCGGGGTCACGTCGTAGCCGTTCATGCTGACCGCGGTGCCGTACCACTGCGGGTGGCGGGCGGCGAGGTCGAGCGCGCAGTACCCGCCGGAGGACCACCCGGCCGCGGACCAGCCCTGCCGGTCCACGCGCACGCGCAGGTGGTCGCGCGCCCATCCGCGCAGGTCGGCGGACAGGAAGGTGTCGTCGTCCGGGCCGCCCGCGGCGTCCACGCACTCCGAATCGTGCGTCAGCCGGGGTTCCCCGTTGGGGTCGGGCACGATCACCACGACCGGGGGCAGCCGGTGGCCGGCGATCGCGGCGTCCAGCTGCTCGGGCAGGCCGTAGAGCGTCGCAACCTGACGCGGCTCGCCGGGGAAGTGCGGGATCCACTCCACCACGGGGAACCGGAATCCGGCCCACTCCGGCTGCGTGTAGGCCGCGGGCAGGTAGACGTCGACGTCGCGGGTCATCCCGGTGCGCTTGCCGGTGACGGTGAGGTGCACCAGCGAGCCGCGCCCCCCGCCCGCCCGGTCGCTGGCCGTGGTCATGGCGCGCCCGAGGTCGCGGCCGTCCGGCCCGCCCTCGGCGACCGTGCCCTCGGCCGGATCGGGCGAGGTGCCCAGCAGGGACCCGAGCGTCGGGTAGAAGCTGCCGGCGGAGTTCACCGCCGATCCGCAGGCGAGCACCACGGCGACCACCGCCGCGACCGTCGTCACGACGCGGCCGGTGACGCGGCGACGGCGCCACCGGTCCCAGGCCCACGGCACGACGGCGACACAAACGAGCGCGACGACGGCCGCCCCTACCACGAACGGGGGCGTGTCGATACGGATGGCGGAGGCGTGCACGCCGTCAATCTAGCCGTGATCGAGAACCCGGTCCGGCGGCCCTATCAGCCAGGACATCGTTCAGCGTCCGCTCAGGAACCGGCGCTAGGCTCGCCGCGGGCGCGGTGTACCCCGCGCCGTTCCGGCATGCCGTTCTCAGGGTCCGCACAGCCTTCGCGGCGCACAGTGGTCGCACAGTGGCCACGACGTGACCGACCCGGAAGGAGAACCGCCTGTGCGCCTGGGTTCCCCAGTCCTCGGCGAACGGCGAGCCCGGACCGCTCCCCCGCACCAGCCGCCGCGCACGCGGCTCGCGGTGGCGCTCGCCCGCGTCGCGGCCGGGGCGTCCCGCCGGTTGGGCGCGGGCGCGGGCGGGGTCATCGGGGGCCGGGTCGCCGCCGCGCTGGACCCGGACGTGCTGCGGCACCTCGGCGCCGGACGGACCGTCGTGCTGGTGACCGGCACGAACGGCAAGACCACGACCGCGCTCATGCTGTCCCGCATCCTGGCCGCGGCCGGACCGGTCGCGGCCAACAGCGACGGCGCCAACATGCCGGACGGGATCATCGCCGCCCTCGCGCAGCGGCCGGACGCGCCGCTGGCCGTCCTGGAGATCGACGAGAACTACGTGGCCGAGGTCGCGCGCCGGCTGGAACCCGCCTGCCTGGTGCTGCTCAACCTCAGCCGCGACCAGCTCGACCGGGTCGGCGAGGTGCGTTCCGTGGAGCGCGCGCTGCGGCAGGCGATCGCCGGGCTGCCCGGCACGGCGGTGGTGGCGAACTGCGACGACCCGCTCGCCACCTCCGCGGCCATGGCGTCGGCCCGGCCGGTCTGGGTGAGCGCGGGCGGGAGCTGGGACGAGGACTCGCGGGCGTGCGGCCGGTGCGGGCAGCCGATCGACCACGACGGGCTGCTGTGGCGCTGCGGGTGCGGGCTGGCGCGGCCCCGGCCGGACTGGGTGCTGACCGACGGCGCGGCGGTGGGCGCGGACGGCCGGACCGTCCCGATCGACTTGCGGCTGCCCGGGCGCGCGAACGCCGCGAACGCGACGATGGCGGTCGCCGCGGCCGCGCTGCTGGGGCTGGACCCGGCCGCGGCCGGGCAGCGCCTGACCACGATCAGCGATGTGGCCGGCCGGTACCGGCAGACCACCCTGGCCGGGCACCGGGTGCGGATCCTGCTGGCCAAGAACCCGGCCGGGTGGCGGGAGACGCTGCCGCTGCTGGACGAGCGGTCCGCGGTGGTGGTCGCGGTGAACGGGCGCGAGGCGGACGGGCGGGACCTGTCCTGGCTGTGGGACGTGCCGTTCGAGCTGTTGCGCGACCGCCCGGTGGTGGCCGCCGGGGAACGCTCGGCCGACCTGGCGGTGCGGCTGACCTACGCCGGGGTCGCGCACCAGCGGTGCGCCGACCCGGTGCGGGCCGTCGAGGGGCTGGCGCCCGGCCCGGTCGAGCTGGTCGCGAACTACACCGCCTTCCGGCAGCTGGGGCAGCGGATCGGCGATGGGTGATTCGGTGCTGCGGATCGGGCTCGTCCTGCCGGACGTGCTGGGGACCTACGGCGACTCGGGCAACGCCACCGTGCTGCGGCAGCGGCTGCGGTGGCGCGGGATGCCCGCGGAGGTGCTGGAGATCGGTTACGGGCAGCCGGTGCCGGACAGCCTCGACGCGTACCTGCTCGGCGGCGGCGAGGACGAGGCGCAGGCGCTGGCCTGCGACTACCTGCGTGCGCACCCGGGGTTGTGCCGGGCGGCCGCACGGGGGTCGGTGGTGTTCGGGGTGTGCGCCGGGCTGCAGATCCTCGGCACCTCGTTCGTCACCGGGGACGGCCGCCGTCACGACGGACTCGGCCTGCTCGACGCGATCACCACACCGGGCCGGCGGCGCGCGGTCGGTGAGGTGGTGGTGGACACCGCGGGCGGGATCGGCGTGGGCCCGCTGACCGGGTTCGAGAACCACCTGGGGATCACCGGGGTCGGGCCGGGCAGCGTGCCGCTCGGTCGGGTGAGCGCCGGTGCCGGGAACGGTGACGGCGGCGACGGCGCGGTCACCGGCCGGGTGCTGGCGACCTACCTGCACGGACCGGTCCTGGCGCGCAACCCGGCCCTGGCCGACCTGCTGATCGGCTGGATGACCGGGGCCCCGCCGGCCGCGCTGCCGCTGCCGGAGGTGGACGAGCTGCGCCGCGAGCGGTTACGGGCCGCGCGTGGCGGGACCCGGCGGTGACGCGCCGCTTTCCCTACGCTGCGGGCATGACGGCTGTGCTGGCCCGGCTGGGTGTGCGCACCCGGACGACGCTGGTGGCGGTCACCGCGGTGGCCGCCGCGATCGTGGTCGCGGGTGTCGTCGTGGTGCTGCTGCTCGGCTGGTCGCTGGACAAGTCCACCACCGAGGACGCGCGCAGCGCCGGCCTCCAGGTGGTGCACGAGATCGCCCGCGAGGGCGCCCGCGACCTGACCGGCACCGACGTGGCCGGCAGCGGCGACTCCGCCTCCGTGCTCCAGGTGCTCGGCGCGCAGGGGCAGGTGGTGGCGGCCGACCCGGCGCTGGGCGGGCAGCCGCCGCTGACGCCGGTGCGGCCGGCACCCGGCCACGAGGTGGTGGAGACCGTCGCGCTGACGGTGAACGGTTCGAGCTCGGACTACCGGCTGGTGTCGACCGGTGTCGCGGGTCCCGGCGGCCCGTACACCGTGGTGTCGGCGCGCTCGCTGGCTCCGGTGACCGAGGCGCTGACCCGCCTGTCGCTGCTGTTCGCGGCGGCTGCGCTGCCGCTGCTCGGCATCTCCGCGCTGACCGTGCACCGCGCGGTCGGATCGGCGCTGCGACCGGTGGAGCGCATGCGCCGCACGGTTTCCGAGATCACCACCCGCGATCTGGAACGCCGGGTGGACGTGCCGCCCGGCCGGGACGAGGTGCACCGGCTGGCGGTGACGCTGAACTCGATGCTGGACCGGCTGGCGTCCGCGCAGGGCGCGCAGCGGCGGTTCGTCTCCGACGCCAGCCACGAGCTGCGCTCCCCGGTCAACACCATCTCCACCGCGCTGGAGGTGGCCGAGCACCATCCGGAGGCGATGGGCGGGGACGAGCTGGTCGGCGTGGTGGCGCGGGAGACGAGCCGGCTGCGTGAACTGGTCGATGACCTGCTGCTGCTGGCCCGCACCGACGACGCGACCGACAACCCGCACCACGGCGAGGTGGACCTGGACGACCTGGCGCGCACCGAGGCGGAGCGGGCCCGGTCGACGGTCGGGCTGCGGGTGGAGATCCGGACCGAGCCGGTGAAGGTCACCGGCAACGCCGCGCAGCTGCGGCGCGCGATCCGCAACCTGGTGGACAACGCGCGTGAGCACGCCGCGAGCCGGATCACCGTGCGCACCGGCAGCGACGGGGCCACCGCGGTGGTCGAGGTCGGCGACGACGGGCCCGGGGTGCCGGCGGAGGACCGGGAACGGATTTTCGAGCGGTTCGTGCGGCGGGACGACTCGCGGCACCACAACACGTCCGGGACCGGCGGGTCGGCCGGGCTGGGACTGGCGATCGTGGCGGGCATCGCGGCCCGGCACGGCGGTGCCGCCGAATGCGGGGACAGCGGTGATCCGGCCTGCCCCGGCGCGCGGTTCCGCATCCGGCTGCCGTTGCGGGAGGAACCCTGATGCGTGTGCTGGTGGTGGAAGACGAGCAGGTGTTCGCCGAAACCCTGCGCAAGGGCCTGACCGCGGAGGGGTTCGCGGTGGAGGTCGCGCACACCGGTCCGGACGGCCTGTGGCTGGCGCGGGAGCAGCAGTTCGACGTCGTCGTGCTCGACCTGATGCTGCCCGGGCTGTCCGGGTACGAGGTGCTCAAGCGGCTGCGGCAGAGCGAGAACTGGACGCCGGTGCTGGTGCTGACCGCGAAGGACGGTGAGTACGACGAGGCGGACGCGTTCGACCTGGGTGCCGACGATTACCTGACGAAGCCGTTCTCCTACGTGGTGCTGCTCGCCCGGTTGCGGGCGCTGCTGCGGCGGGGAGCGCCGGAGCGGCCTGCCGTGCTCACCCTGGCGGATCTGCGGCTGGACCCGGCGGCGCGGACGGTGCACCGCGGCGAGCGTGAGATCGAGCTGACCGCGCGCGAGTTCGGTCTGCTGGAGTTCCTGCTGCGGCGGCGCGGTGAAGCGCTGAGCAAGCGGGAGATCCTCACCCACGTGTGGGACGCCCACTACGACGGTGACGAGAACATCGTCGAGGTCTACGTCGGCTACCTGCGGCGCAAGATCGGCCCGGACCTGATCCAGACCCTGCGCGGGGTGGGATACCGCTTGTCGGCGCCCTGACCCGAGCCCTGACCCCGGCCCTGACCGGGGCCGCGACCAGCGTCCTGACCGGCGCCGTCGCCGCGAGCTGGCAGCCCGGGTGATGATGGTGGGATGAACGGGTTCGCGGCGGACGTCACCGTCCCGGCGGACGTGGCACGCTACTGCCGCGCCACCGGGCCGTTCGAATCGCCGCTGATCTGGCTGGGGTTCGGCGCGGCCGCGGTCGTGCTGCTGGTGGTGGCGCTGCGGTGGCTGCACCGGCGGCGGATCCGGCGGCGGGCCCGGGTCGCCGCGGCGCTCTGCCTGCTGGTGGCCGCCCTGACCGGGGTCAACAGCTACGTCGGGTACGTGCGCGACCGGCACGACTTCGCGATGCTGCTGGAACGCGCGGACGGCCCGGCAGCCGCGCTGGGCCGGCTCGTCGACGACGGCGGGGACCCGGACGTGGGGCGCGGCGACCGGCGCACGCCCGCGGATGCGGACACCCCGCGCCTGGACTCGTTCGAGCTGGCCGGCCCGGCCGACGGGATCCCCACCGGGCGGATCTACGTGCTGCTGCCGCCCGGCTACGCCCATTCCACGCGCTCCTACCCGGTGGTCTACCTGCTGCACGGCTACCCGTTCGGGTCCTCCCAGGACTGGCTGACCGCGGGTGACGCGCCCGGCGCGCTGAACCTGCTCTACCGCCACCACGCGATCCCGCCGATGATCGTGGTGAGCGCCGATCTGACCGCCGGACAGCCGGAACGCGACTGGGAGGGCCTGGACCTGCCCGGCGGGCCGAAGCTGGAGACGTTCCTGACCGGACCGGTGGTGTCCGCCGTGGACGGCCGCTACCGGACGGTGCGCGACCGTGCCGCCCGCGCGCTGGGCGGGATGTCCGGCGGCGCGTTCGCCGCGCTGAACATCGGGCTGCACCACACCGGCGAGTTCAGCGTGCTGCTGCTCACCCTGCCCTACGACGCGCCCGGGGACGTCCGGACGGAGTTCCACGGCGACGCCGCCGCGATCGAGCGCAACACCCCGCGCGACTACCTGCGCGGCATGGTGTTCCCCGATCCGGTCGCGGTGTTCGTCGCGGCCGGGTCGCACGACGGCGGGGACGTGGCCCGGGCGCGGGAACTGGCCGGGAAGCTGACCGCCGACGGGCAGCGCGCGATGGTGCACGTCGAACCGGGTCTCCCGCACACCTGGCGGACCGCGCGCGCCACCCTGCCCTACCTGCTGGTGTTCGCCGGCAACACCTTCCCGGCGGTGGGGTGAGCCGGGGTGAGTCAGCCGGCCAGGCGGGCCGCGAGCCAGGGCAGCGCGTCGGCGAACGCCTGCCGCCACAGGAAGAAGTCGTGCCCGCCGCCGGGCACCACGACCAGGCGGGTGGTGATGCCCGCGGCGGCGGCCCTCGGTTCGAGCTGCTGCGCGGCGGCGAGCGGCTCGCCGTCGGCGTCGCCGACCTCGAACCACCCGCCGAGCCCGGGATAGCGGTGGTGGGTCAGCAGCCAGGCCGGCTCGTGCGCGTCGAACTCGGCGGCCGAACCGGAGAACAGCGCCGGGATGGTGTCGCCGACCTCGTTGCCGTCACCCGTGCGCGGCCCGGCCAGCCCGCTGAAGTCGGCGAAGGTGCCGAAGATCCGGGGATGGCGCAGCGCGAGCGTGAGCGCGCAGGAACCGCCCTCGGACAATCCGGCCACCGCCCAGTGCCGCCCGGCCGGGCGGGTGAAGAACCGGCTGGTGACGAACGAGGTCACGTCCTGCGTCAGGTAGGTCTCGGCCTGCCCGGCCGGGCCGTCGACGCATTCGCTGTCGGCGTCGAAGGCCCCGTTGATGTCGGGCATCACCACGATCGGGGCGGTGCCGCCGTGAGCGGCGGCCCAGGCATCCAGGGTGGCGGTGGCGCCACCGCCGTCGGTCCAGTCGCCGGGTGCGCCCGGAGTGCCGTGCAGGAGCACCACGACCGGCAGGTTCGGCCGGGGCCGGGCGAACCACGCGGGCGGGAGGTAGACCTGGGCCGGCCGGGCCGCGAAGTGCGCGGCGCGCGCGGGGATGGTGAGGGTGACGAGCTGCCCGGACCCGGGCACGCCGGCGCGATCGAGCTGCTGGAGGGACGCGGCGTCGCGGCCGGGCAGCCCGATCGCCTGCCCGACGGTGAGGTAGTAGCCGTAGGACGCGTTGACCGCGGCGAGCACGTTCGCCGCGGCCAGCACCACCGCCACGGCGGTGAGCGCGACCCGCGCCCACCGCCGTCGCAGCCGCCAGACGAGCACCCCGGCGGCGACCAGCGCGGCCAGCAGCACGACCCGCACCGGCCACCAGCCGGTCAGCGACATCTCGGCAAGGGTGGTCACACGGCGTCAATGTAGTGGGCGCGGGCGCGACCGGCCCGGTGGCGGGCGTTTTCCCGCTCAGCGTCCTCTCAGGGCACCATCCACCCGAGCACCGGGGTCGACTGGAGGTACACCAGCACGCACATCACCGCGACGAACACCAGGCTCCACACCAGCACCCGCCGGAACAGGTCGCCCTCCCGGCCGGCCATCCCGACCGCCGCCGCGGCGATCGCGAGGTTCTGCGGGCTGATCATCTTGCCGAGCACGCCACCGGAGGAGTTGGCCGCGGCCAGCAGCGTGGCCGACAGCCCCGCCTTCTGCGCGGCCACCACCTGCAGCGCGCCGAACAGCGAGTTCGACGAGGTGTCCGAACCGGTCACGGCCACGCCCAGCCAGCCGAGGATCGGCGAGATCAGCGCGAAGATCCCGCCCGCGCCGGCCATCCAGGTGCCCAGCGTCGCGGTCTGGCCGCTGGCGTTCATGACGTAGGCCAGGGCGAGCACGGCCATCACCGTGACGATCGCGGTGGCGAGCTGCCGGTAGGTGGCGAGGTACGCGCGCAGGGCGCGGGCCGGCCGGATACCGATGACCGGGATGGTCAGCAGGCCGGCGATGATCAGCAGGGTGCCCGCCGCGTCCAGCCAGTCGAACTTGAACTGCGACAGGGTGGACGCCTTGCCGCTGGACGACTGGATGTGCAGCCCGGGCCAGTTGAACGTCTTCGTGACGCTGGTGAGGGCGTCCTTGATCACCGGCACCTGCGCCAGCGCGAACACCGCGATGATGATCAGGTACGGCGCGTAGGCGCGGAACACCTCGACCCCGCGGTCGCGTTCCGCGCCGCGGCCGGATTCCGCGGCCATCCCGCCGTTCCCGCCGGTTCCGCCGGTTTCGCCGGTTCCGCCGTTCCCGCCGCCGGCGGGTGGCCGCGGCGGCCGGGCCATCGTGGCGGTGGACCCGCCACCGGTGCGCTCGGTACCGCCGGCCGCGGCGGCTGCCGCGCCCGCGGTCGTGCGCACGCCGACGCCCTCCACATAGGACTCGGCCGGGCGCCACACGCGCAGGAACACCACGACCGCGCCGGCGGACAGCAGCGACGCGACGATGTCGGTCAGCGGTGCGCCGACGTAGTTGGAGACCGCGAACTGGGCCAGCGCGAACACGATGCCGCACACCATCGCGGCCGGCCAGGTCTGCCGCATCCCGCGCTTGCCGTCGATGATGAACACCAGCGCGAGCGGCACGAACACGCCGAGCACCGGCGTCTGCCGGCCGACCATCGACGACAGCGCGTGCAGCGGCAGCCCGCTGACGGTCGCGAGCGTGGTGATCGGCACGGCCAGCGCGCCGAACGCCACCGGTGCGGTGTTGGCGACCAGGGCGACCGTGGCGGCCTTGAGCGGCCGGAAACCCAGCGCGATCAGCATGACGCTGGTGATCGCGACCGGCGTGCCGAACCCGGCCAGCGCCTCCAGCAACGCGCCGAAGGAGAACGCGATGATCACACCCTGGATCCGCTGGTCGTCGCTGACCCGCGCGAACGAGCGCCGCAGCACGTCGAAGTGCCCGGTCGCGACGGTCATGTTGTAGATCCAGATCGCGTTGATCACGATCCACAGGATCGGGAAGAACCCGAACGCCGCGCCCTCGGACGCGGACAGGAACGCGGGCCCGGCCGGCATCGGGTACACCACGATGGCGACGACCAGGGAGACCGCGAGCGAGATCAGCGCGGCCAGCCACGCGGTCATGCGCAGGATGCCGAGCAGGACGAACAGTGTGAGCAGCGGAATCGCCGCGACGAGCGAGGACCACGCGAGCGACCCGGCGACCGGGTCGAGAACCTGCCGGTACATCGATCACCTCACGGAAGCGGAGCGTCCGGGCGCGATCGCGCCCACCCGACCTCCTCGGCCGGGAGTCCCCGGATCGAGGCGTCGAGCACCTCGATCGTGTGGGCGAGCCGCATCGGCTCGCCGAGTGCGTCGAGCGCGGCAGCCACCTGCATCAGGCACCCCGGGTTGGCGGTGACCAGCAGCGGCGCGCCCGTGGTGAGCACGTTGCGCGCCTTGCGCTCGCCGAGTTCACCCCCGGCGCGGGGGTTGAGGATGTTGTAGATCCCGGCCGAGCCGCAGCAGATCTCGGCTTCCGGGATTTCACGCAGGATCAGGTCCGGGATCTCGCGCAGCAGCCGGCGCGGTTGCGCGCGGATCCCCTGCGCGTGCGCGAGGTGGCAGGCGTCGTGGTAGGCGACGGTGACCGGGAGCGGGTGCCGGGGCGCCACCGTGCCCTGCTCGGCGAGCAGTTCGGACACGTCCCGCACGCGGCCGGCGAACTCGCGTGCCCGGTCCGCGTAAGCCGGGTCGTCGGCGAGCAGGTCGCCGTACTCCTTCATCGCCGAGCCGCACCCGGCCGCGTTCACCGCGATCCAGTCCGCACCGGCCTCGTCGAAGGCGTCGATCAGCTTGCGCGCGAACGACTGCGCCTCGTCCTCGCGTCCGTTGTGGACACTGAGCGCACCGCAGCAGCCCTGGACGCGCGGGGCCACGACGTCGAAGCCCTCCGCCGCGAGCACGCGGGCGGTGGCCGCGTTCACGCCGGGGAAGAACTCGCGCTGCACGCACCCGAGCAGCATGCCGATGGTGCCCCGCCGGGTACCGCGCGCCGGCATCCGTTCCGGCACGCTCTCGAACGGCCCCAGCGGCGGGGCGAGCGACTCCAGCGCGGCCAGCCGGGGGAACGCGCGGCCCAGCACGCGGCGCACCACGCCACCCACGCCACTGGCCTGGTAGGCCCGCAGCGGTCCGCGCAGGGCGTGCAGCCGCCGCGGGTACGGGAAGACGCTGAAGATCGCGTTGCGCAGCAGGCGTTCCCGCGGCGGACGCGGGTGGCGCCGCTCGACCTGGGCGCGGGTCGCCTCGATCAGCTTGTCGTACTGCACGCCCGAGGGGCAGGCGGTCACGCAGGCCATGCACCCGAGGCAGGCGTCGAAGTGCTGCACCATCTCCGGCGTCATCGGCTCGCCCTCGACACCCAGGCCCATCAGGTAGATCCGGCCGCGCGGCGAGTCCATCTCCTCGCCCCACAGCTGGTAGGTGGGGCAGGTGGGCAGGCAGAACCCGCAGTGCACGCAGTCGTCGAGGAGGTCGGCCGAGGGCGGGTGGTGCTCGTCGAACGCGGGGCCGGTCATCTCAGATCCCTCCTGCGAAACGCCCCGGTGCCATCCGGTGGTCCGGGTCGAACTGGTCCTTGACGCGGCGCATCAGGCTGAGCCCGCGGACCGGTCCCCACACGTCGAGCCCGGCCTTGACCGCCGGGGGCGCGTCGAGCACGACGACGTCCCCGCCCCAGGCCGGCGACGCCTCCCGCAGCCGCGTGACGAACGCGGGCACCGCGCCGGGATCGGCGGGCAGCCCGGCGTGCAGCACGCCGACCCCGGGCGAGCCGCGCACCGCCGCCGTGAGACCGCACCGGCGGCCCGCGTCGTCGAGGGCGTCGAGCAGCCGGGGCAGCGCGGCGATCTCGTGGGTGAGCCGCAGGGCCACGCCGCCCCGCTCCCACGGGGCGTGGCCCCACCAGCCCGGCGGGACGTCGGTGACTTCAGCATCACCGGCGTCACCGAGCAGGCCGAGCAGCGTGCGCACCCGGTCGTCGACGCCCTGCGGGATTCCTTCGACGAGCACCGCCAGTGCCGCGGAGCCGTCGCCCGCGCGGTCGAGTTCCAGCGCGTTCGCCATGACCGACGAATGCACCACGCGCTGGACCTTGTCGTGCGCGTCGGCCGCCGAGGTGACCGGCGCGACGACCCAGCGGGCGGCCGGCGGCAGCGGGTGCAGGCGGAACACGGCCTCGGTGACCAACCCGAGCGTCCCCCACGCGCCGGTGAGCACCTTGCCCAGGTCGTAGCCGGCGACGTTCTTGACGACCTTGCCACCGGCCTTGGCGACCGTCCCGTCGGCGCGCACCATCGTGACGCCGATGAGCAGGTCGCGCACCGCGCCGTGGGACAGCCGCAGCGGACCGGTCGCCGCGGTCGCGACGACCCCGCCGACGGTGCCCGGCCCGGCACCGGGCGGCCGCACCGGCGAGATGGCCAGCCGCTGCCGGGCCGCGGCGAGGTGCTCCTGCAGGGCGTCCAGCCGCACCCCGGCCTGCACGTGCACCACGAGGTCGCCGGCGCGGTGCTCGATCACCCGGTCCATCCGGCCGGTGTCCAGGACGACGTCCACGCGCTCCGGCGGGTGCCCCCAGCTCAGTTTCGTGCCGGTGCCGCGCGGCACGACGGCGAGGCCGCGGGCGGCGGCGACCCGCAGGACGGCGGCCGCTTCGTCCGTTGTGGACGGTTCGGCGACCACGCGGGCGGGCACGCCGTCGACGCGGTCGTCCTCCCCGGCCGGCCGGGCGGCGGCCGTGGCGGACAGTTCGCCGAGCACCTCCTCGCCGGCCGCGCGCATCAGAACACCTCGGCGATTCCGGCGTCCTGCAACGGATGCGCACCCTTGTGCCGTCCGGGCACCTCCCCGCACAACCGCGGGGTCGGGAAGACCTTGCCGGGGTTGGCCAGTCCGCCCGGGTCGAACGCGCACCGCAGCAGCTGCATGGTGTCCAGATCGGCGTCGCTGAACATGCGCGGCATGTACTTCGCCTTGTCCGAGCCCACGCCGTGCTCACCGGTGATCGAGCCGCCGTGCTGGATGCACAGGTCGAGGATCGCGCCGGAGACCTCCTCGGCGCGCTCGGCCTCGCCGGGCACCGCGTCGTCGAAGAGCACCAGCGGGTGCAGGTTGCCGTCCCCGGCGTGGAAGACGTTGGCCACCCGGATGCCGGTTTCCCGGGACAGCTCGGCGATGCGGTGCAGCACCTCGGCCAGCACGGTCCGCGGGATGACGCCGTCCTGCACGATGTAGTCCGGGCTGATCCGGCCGACCGCGGCGAACGCGGACTTGCGCCCCCGCCAGAAGCTCGCGCGCTCCGCGTCGTCGGCGGCGATGCGGATCTCGAACGCCCCGTGCGCGCGGCAGTGCCGCTCGACCTCGGCGAACTGCGCCTCCACCTCGGCCGCGGGCCCGTCCAGCTCCACGATCAGCACCGCGCCCGCCCCGTCGGGATAACCGCAGCGGACCGCCGCCTCGGCGGCCTCGATCGCCAGGGCGTCCATCATCTCCATCGCCGCGGGCACCACGCCGGCACCGATGATCGCCGAGGTCGCGGCCCCGGCGTCGTCGACACCTGCGAATCCGGCCAGCAGGGTGCGCACGGCCTCGGGCTCGCGGACCAGCCGCACGGTGACCTCGGTGACCACGCCGAGCGTGCCCTCCGAGCCGACGATCGCGCCGAGCAGGTCGTACCCGGTCGCGTCCGGTGCCTTCCCGCCGAGGCGCACGACCTCGCCGTCCGGGGCGACGAACTGCACGCCGGTGACGTGGTTGGTGGTGAACCCGTATTTGAGGCAGTGCGCGCCGCCGGAGTTCTCGGCGACGTTGCCGCCGATGGAACAGATCAGCTGGCTCGAGGGATCGGGCGCGTAGTAGTAGCCGTCGGCGCCGGCCGCCTTGGTGATGTCGAGGTTGATCACGCCGGGCTCGACGACGGCGCGCTGATTCGCCGCGTCGATCTCGATGATGCGGCGCAGCCGGGAGGTGACGATCAGGACGCCGTCGGCGCGCGGCAGGGCGCCACCGGAGAGCCCGGTGCCGGAACCACGCGCGACGAAGGGCACGCCGGCTTCCGCGCAGGCCCGCACGGCCGCCACCACCCCGGTGACGTCGGCGGGCAGCACCACCAGGGCCGGGGTGACCCGGTACTGGGCGAGCCCGTCGCATTCGTAGGTGCGCAGCCGCTGGTGGTCGTCGATCACGGCGTCCGGACCGAGGGCCGCGCGCAGCCGCTCTGCCAGCCCCGTCAGGGCCGGTGCCTCGTCGATGGTCATGGCGCCCCTCCGTGCCTGCCTGCTACGGGTTCCGGACGGCCGGTCGACTCGTGTGGACGTCGCTGTCCTTGGGAAAACCGTAGAATCCGGCTCACGTGCCGTCAAACCCCGTGTAACAGCTGCTACATTCGTGCGTGTGACAGATGCGAAACCGGTTCGCTGGCTGGTGCTGCTGGTGCGCGTGCCGGCGTCGCCGTCGCGGCACCGGGTGGCGGTCTGGCGGGAGCTGCGGCGGGTCGGCGCGCTGTCGCTGGGCCAGGCCACCTGGGCGGTGCCCGACGTGCCGGGGTTCGCCGCCGGGGTGTCGCGCGTCCTGGAGCTCGCGCGGCGCGGCGGCGGTGAGGTGGTCGTGCTGGAGGCCGCGGGCCGCGCCGAGGCGGACGGGGCGCGGTTGGCGGCGCTGTTCACCGCCGACCGCGAGGAGGAGTGGGCGGAGTTCCTGGCCGACTGCGGCAAGTTCGAGGCCGAGATCGACAAGGAGATCAGCCGGCGCAAGTTCACGATGGCCGAGCTCGAGGAGGAGGAGCAGAGCCTGGAGCGGTTGCGGCGGTGGCACCGCGACCTCACGGCCCGTGACGTGTTCGGGGCGCCCCGGGCGGCCGAGGCCGGTAGGCGGCTGGAGCGCTGCGCGGCCCGGATGGCGGACTACACGAACCGGGTCTTCGAGGCCCTGCACCAGATGTGAGGCGATCGTGAACACCCAGCTCTTCCTGCGGATCAACGACTTCGCCCGCGCGACACCGTGGTTGCACGGCGTCGTCAGCGCCTACGCCGCCTACGGGGTCGCGCTGTTCGCGGTGCTGATGCTGGCCGGCTGGTGGATCGCCCGGCGGCAGGCGTCGGTGGCGAAGATGGCCGCGGCGATCTGGACCCCGCTGGCGATGCTCGTCGCGCTCGGCGTGAACCAGCCGGTGGCCGACCTGGTGGGCGAGCCCCGGCCGTACGCGAGGCTGCCGGGCATCCTGGTGCTGGCGCAGCGCAGCACGGATCCGGCGTTGCCGAGCGACCACGCGGTCATGGCGGGCGCGGTGACCGCCGGGCTGTTCCTGGTCCACCGCGGTCTGGGCGCGATCGCCGCGGTGGCGGCGGCGGTGATGGTGTTCGCACGGGTGTACATCGGGGCGCACTACCCCGGTGACGTGCTCGCCGGACTGGTGCTGGGCGCCGTGGTGACCCTGCTGGGTTTCCTCGCGGTGCGGCGGCTGCTGGAGTGGCTGCTGCACCTCGCCGAACGCTCACCGCTGCGCCCCTTGCTGACGACTGCCCGCCCGGCAGCGCCGCGATGAGCGGCACCACCCCGGACCCGCACCCGGCGGCCATCTGATGACCGAACCCGTCACCCGCCATCGCGGTGCGCTACGGCCCCTGTACGCGGCCGGCTTCGTCACCGCCTTCGGGGCGCACAGCATCGCCGCCGGGCTCGGTGCCTACACCCACGGTCAGCACGCGTCGCTGCTCACGCTCGGGCTCCTGCTCGCGGTCTACGACGGGGCCGAGGTCGTGCTCAAACCCGTCTTCGGGTCGCTGGCCGACCGCGTCGGGCCGCGGCCGGTGCTGCTGGGCGGGCTGCTGGCGTTCGCGGTCGCGTCCGCGGCGTTCGCGGTGGCCGGCAATCCCGCGCTGGTCGGGCTGGCGCGCCTCGGTCAGGGCGCAGCCGCCGCGGCCTTCTCCCCCGCCGCCGGGGCGCTGGTCGCCCGGCTGTCCCCGGCGAAGCGGCAGGGCCGCGCGTTCGGCGGGTACGGCGCCTGGAAGGGCCTCGGCTACACGCTCGGGCCGGTCCTCGGCGGCGCGCTGATCACGCTGGGCGGGTTCCCGCTGCTGTTCGCCGTCCTCGCCGGGCTCGCGGTGGCGGCCGCGGTGTGGGCGGCCGTGGCGGTGCCCGCGGTGGCGCCGTTGCCCCGGGCGCGCGAGACGGTCGCCGGCCTGGTGCGGCGGCTGGGCCAGGGCGGTTTCCTCCGTCCGACCGCGGCACTCGCGGCCACGACCGGCGCACTGGCCGTCGGCGTCGGTTTCCTCCCGGTGAGCGGGGCGGCGGCCGGGCTCGGGCCGCTGGCGACCGGGGCGGCCGTATCGGTGCTCGCGGTGTGCTCGTCGCTGGTGCAGCCGTGGGCCGGGCGGGCCCGCGACGCCGGGCAGCTCCACGACGGCACCGGCATGGCCCTAGGGCTCGCCGCGGCCGCGGCCGGGCTGGCCGTCGCCGCGCTGGTGCCCGGGGCCGGCGGCGTGCTGGCCGCGGCGGTCGTCGTCGGCGCCGGGGTCGGTCTGGCCACCCCGCTCGGCTTCGCCCACCTGGCCGCGACGACGCCACCCGAACGCCTCGGCCAGACCATGGGTGCCGCCGAAGTCGGCCGCGAACTCGGCGACGCGGGCGCACCGCTGCTGGTCGGCGCGGTCGCCGTGGCGGCGTCGCTGGACGCGGGACTGCTCACCCTGGGGGCGCTGCTGGCGCTCACCGCCATCACGCTCGTCCTGGAGGGCCGCTCATGAAACGCACGGTCATCGCCGCGGTCGCGCTGCTCCTGGCGGCCTGCACGGCGCCGACGGTCGCACCGCCCCCGGCGCCCGCTCCGGCTCCGGCACCCGCGCCCGGGGCCGAGCAGGGCACACCGGGCTGGGAGATCACGCATCCCGGGCGGGAGCACGCCATCGAGGGTTACGCCGACCGCACGAGCGCACTGCCCGGCGACACCGTGCGGTTGTTCGTGAGCACCACCGCCGCCCGGTTCACGGTGACCGCGTTCCGCATGGGCGCCTACCCCGGTTCGGCGGCGCGGCAGACCTGGCAGTCCGGGCCGGTGCCGGGCCGGGTGCAGGCCGCCGCGGTGGTGCAGCCGCCGACGAGCACCGTGGTGGCGCCGTGGCAGCCGTCGCTGGAGGTGCCGACCGCGGGCTGGGCGCCGGGCGACTACCTGTTGCGGCTGGACGGCGACAACCAGGCCCAGCAGTACGTGCCGCTGACCGTGCGGACCCCGTCCAACGCGGGCCGCATCGTGCTGGTCAACGCCGTCACCACCTGGCAGGCGTACAACCGCTGGGGCGGCTACAGCCTCTACGACTCGCCGAGCGGCAGGAAGGCGGAGCGGTCCCGGGCCGTCTCGTTCGACCGCCCCTACCAGGCGCGCGACATGCAGGGCGCCGGCGACTTCCGGTACTTCGAGCTGCCCATGGTGCGCTTCGCGGAGGGCCTGGGCCTGCCGCTGGGGTATGCGACCGATGTGGACCTGCACGCCGATCCGCACCTGCTGGACGGCGCCCGCGCCGTGGTCACCCTGGGCCACGACGAGTACTGGTCGAGCGCGATGCGCGCGAACGTCACCGCGGCCCGGGACCGGGGGGTGAACCTGGCGTTCCTCGGCGGCAACGAGATCTACCGGCACATCCGGTTCGCCCCAACCGCCACCGGCGCGGACCGGCTGGAGATCGACTACAAGTCGTTCACCGAGGACCCGGCGCACCTGACCGACCCGATGGAGGCGACACCGGAGTGGCGCTCGCCGCCGTTCCCCCGGCCGGAAAGCGTGCTGCTGGGCAACTACTACCAGTGCAACCCGGTGCACGCCGACCTCGTCACCGCGAACGAGCAGAACTGGCTGCTCAGCGGCATCGTCCACAACGGACAGCACCTGCGCGGCCTGGTGGGCAACGAGTACGAGCGGGTGGACCTCTCGGTGCCGACACCGCGGCCGATCGAGGTGCTGTTCCACTCACCCTTGACGTGCGGCGGGAAACCGGACTTCGCGGACGCCACCTACTACACGACCGCCTCCGGGGCGGCCGTGTTCTCCGCGGGCACGCAGTACTGGATCTGCGGACTCGACCCCGGCTGCCCCGAGTCCGGTGCCGACCCGGCCGTGCACACGGCCGTCACCGCCATCACGACCCGGCTGCTGCGGGCCTTCGCCGACGGTCCCACCGGCACCACCCACCCCGCCACCGACAACCTCGCCGCGCTCGGGGTGCACTGACCGAACAGGACTCCCGGCCCGGCCGGTTTTCCCGCCTGCCGGCCAGTTCCGGCACCACTTCGCGAACGGATTACGCCGGTCACGGTGGTGGCGGGTTTCCGCCAGCCTTACGCCGTTCCCACCCCTAGCGTCGGTGCCGTGCAAACCACTCTTTCGCCTGCCCCGCAGGTGCTGCGCGCGCCGGTCGTGGGGTTCCTGACGCTCGCCGCCGCCCTCGGCACGGCCACCCTCTACGCGCTGCAACCCTCGATCGCGGAGGTGGCGGGGGCGCTGCGGGTCCCGGCGGCTCTGGTCGGCTCGGTGCTCGCGTGCGGACCGGTCGGGTATCTCGCCGGTCTCGCGGTGCTGGTCCCGCTCGTGGACCGGTTCCCGCCGCGCACCGTGGTGGCCGCGCAGTTCGCCGCGCTCGCCGTCGCCCTGGCCCTGGCGGCGGCCGCCGGTTCCGCCGTGGTGCTCGGAGTGGTGCTCGCCGCGATCGGCGCCGGCTCCGCGGTGGGCGCGCAGCTGAGCTCGGTGGCAGGCCGGTTCGCCGATCCCCGGCGCCGGGCCACCGTCCTCGGGGTGGTGACCTCGGGTATCTCCGCGGGAATCCTCGCCGGGCGGATCGGTGGCGGCTGGCTGACCGGGCTGATCGGCTGGCGCGCCATGCTTCTGGTCTTCGCGATCGCGTGCGCCGCCATCGCGATCGCCGCCCGGTTGGCGCTGCCCGCCGCGGTGGGCAGCGCCGGAACCGGTTACCTGGCCACGCTGCGCGGGTTGCCGCGGCTCTACGTCCGTTTCCCGCTGCTGCGGCTCGCCGCCACCCGCGGCGCCCTCTGGTTCTTCGCGTTCTGCGCCGTGTGGGCGGGCATCGCGGTCGCGTTGTCCCAGCCGCCGTTCTCGTATTCACCGGAGCGGATCGGCGCGTATGCGGCGGCCGGGTTGCTCGGCATCGCCGGCACCCGGGTCGCCGGCCCCTGGACCGACCGGGCGGGGGCGCGACGGGTGATCCTCGCCGGACTCGCCCTCGCCGCCGCGTCGGCGGTGGCGCTCGCCGTGTGCCTGGCGAACACGGCCCTCACCCTGGTGTGCCTCGGCCTGTTCGACGCCGGGCTGTTCGCGGCCCAGGTGGCCAACCAGAGCACCGTGCTCGCGCTCGACCCGGCGGCGCCCGCCCGGTTCAACAGCGCCTACATGGTCGTCTACTTCGTCGGCGGCAGCCTCGGCACCGCAGCTGGTGCGGCCGCCGTGGGCTGGTTCGGCTGGCCCGCCACCGCGGCCGTCGGCGCGGTGGCGATCCTCGTCGCCGCGGCGATCACCGCGGCCCGCCGGTCCGCGGGTGTCACCCCTCGGTGACCGTGCCGTCGGCAACCGCCAGCCGGCGGGTGAGGCGCACCGCGTCGAGCATGCGGCGGTCGTGGGTCACCAGCAGCAGCGTGCCCGGGAAACCGTCCACAGCGGACTCGAGCTGTTCGATCGCGGGCAGGTCCAGGTGGTTGGTCGGTTCGTCGAGCACCAGCAGGTTGACCCCGCGCGCCTGCAACAGCGCCAGCGCCGCGCGGGTGCGTTCGCCGGGCGACAGGGTCGCGGCCGGGCGCAGCACGTGCGCGGCCGCGAGCCCGAACTTGGCCAGCAGGGTGCGGACGTCGGCGTCGGCGAACTCCGGGACCTCCCGCGCGAACGCCTCGGCCAGCGGGAGGTCGCCGAGGAACAACCGCCGCGCCTGGTCGACCTCGCCGACCCGCACCCCGGGGCCGAGCGCGGCGGTGCCCTCGTCCAGCGGGACCCGGCCGAGCAGCGCGGCCAGCAGGGTCGACTTGCCGGCGCCGTTGGCCCCGGTGATCGCGACCCGGTCCGCCCAGTCGATCTGCAGATCCACCGGCCCGAGCGTGAACCGGCCGCGGCGGACCACCGCCGACCGCAGCGTCGCCACCACGGTGCCGGCCCGCGGGGCCGCGGCGATCTCCATCCGCAGCTCCCACTCCTTGCGCGGCTCCTCCACGACCTCCAGGCGTTCGATCATCCGGTCGGTCTGGCGGGCCTTCGCGGCCTGCTTCTCGGTGGACTCGGCGCGGAACTTGCGGCCGCTCTTGTCGTTGTCCCCGGCCTTGCGGCGCGCGTTGCGGACGCCCTTCTCCATCCAGGCGCGCTGCGTCCGCGCCCGCGTTTCCAGCGCCGCACGGGTCGCCGCGTACTCCTCGTAGTCCGCGCGGGCGTGCCGCCGGGCCACCGCGCGCTCCTCCAGGTAGGCGGTGTACCCGCCGCCGTAGAGCCGCACCTGCTGCTGCGGCAGGTCCAGCTCCAGCACGCGGTCGACGGTGCGGGCGAGGAACTCGCGGTCGTGGCTGACCAGCACGGTGGCCGCCCGCAGGCCGGTGACGAACCGCTCGAGCCGGTCCAGCCCGTCCAGGTCGAGGTCGTTGGTGGGTTCGTCGAGCAGGAACACGTCGTAGCGGCTGAGCAGCAGCGACGCCAGCCCGGCGCGGGCCGCCTGCCCGCCGGACAGCGACGTCATGGGCTGGTCCAGGTCGACCGTCAGGCCCAGCTCCTCGGTCACCTCCGCCGCCCGGTGGTCGAGGTCGGCGCCACCGAGCGCGAGCCAGCGGTCGAGGGCCACCGCGTAGCGGTCGTCGGCACCCGCGGCTCCGGCGGTCAGCGCCTCGGTGGCGGCGTCCAGTTCCGCCTGCGCGGCGGCGACGGAGGTGCGCCGGGCCAGGAACGCACGCACCGACTCGCCCGGACGGCGGTCCGGTTCCTGCGGCAGGTGCCCGACCGTGGCGGTCGGCGGGGTGAGCCGCACCTCGCCGCGCTCGGGGCGGGCCAGGCCGGCGAGGATCCGCAGCAGCGTCGACTTGCCCGCCCCGTTGACGCCGACGAGCCCGACGACGTCGCCCGGCGCGACGACGAGGTCGAGGCCGGAGAAGAGGACGCGGGGCCCGTGCCCCGCGGTCAGGCCGGTCGCCAGGAGGGTCGCACTCACCCGGCAACCCTAATCGTTGCGCCAGACCTTGGTCGAAGGGTGACCAGGCGGCCGCCCCGACTCCGCGCCAGATGCGCGAGATACGCGTCGGCCACCTGACGGTGCCCGAAGACACCGTCCAACAGCACCTCGCCGTAGGACAACCGAGTCCGGCCAGAACGTGTGCCGGTCGCTGCGCCGCAACGCTGCCAGTACCGCTTGCGCACTGCCCGCGGTCTGCCCTTCCCGAAGCTACAGGCGGATCAGGCTGCCCTCGGTGATCGGGCAGGTGGCGAACGTGTCCTCGCTCTCGGTGAACCACGCCTCCGCGGACCGGTGGTGCACGTGGTCGGCCACCACCAGCGCGACCAGCACGTTGGCGTCGAGGAGGTGCGTCACTGATCGTCGTCCAGGGCACGAACGTCCTCGGTCGTGATGACCTTGCCCAGGCTGACCACCGGCAAGCCGGTGGACGGGCTCTGAGTCACCCCCGGCACCTTCCCCTGGCCCAGCCCCCGGCGCATGAGCTCCGCCACGATCTCGCTCAACGTGCGGGACGTGTCGCGAGCGATCGACAGCGCCTGCCGATGCAGTTCCTCGGGCAGATCAATGGTGGTGCGCACTCTTGCATCATGACACCTCTGCATCAAGATGCACACCGCTACTGGTCCCAGGTGAGCAGCATCCGCTCCGGCCCGCGGGTGACCATCCCTTCCTTCCACGCGACGCCCGCGTCGCCCTCGGCGAAACGCAGGCCGGGCAGGCGGCGCAGCAGCGTGCCCAGCGCGACCTGGAGCTCCATCCGGGCCAGCGGGGCGCCGAGGCAGTGGTGGACGCCGTGCCCGAACCCGATGTGCGAGGTGTCCCGGCGGCGCAGGTCCAGCCGGTCGGGCTCGGGGAAAGCGTTTTCGTCGCGGTTCGCCGAGGCGAGCGCGGGCAGGACCGCCTCCCCGGCCCGCACCGTCACCCCGCCCAGCTCGACGTCCTCCAGCGCGTACCGCGCGAAGCCGGCACCGACCCCCAGCGGCACGAACCGCATCAGCTCCTCGACCGCCTTCGGCACCAGGCTCAGGTCCGCGCGCAGCACCGCCAGCTGGTCCGGGTGCCCGAGGAGGGTGTAGACGAAGTTCGGGATCTGCGACGCCGTGGTCTCGTGCCCGGCGACCAGCAGCCCCATCGCGAGCATGACCAGTTCCTCTTCGGACAGCCGGTCCTCGTCGTCCCGCGCGGCGACCAGCCCGCTGAGGAGGTCGTCGCGCGGCTGCGCCCGCCGCTGCGCGATCAGGCCCTCCAGGTAGGCCCGCATGCGCCCGGTGCACTCCTGCACCTCCTCGGGCGGGTACTTCGTGGTGGACAGGAACGCGTCGGACCAGTACCGGAAGTCGCCGCGGTCGGCGTAGGGGACGCCGAGCAGCTCGCAGATCACGGTCACCGGCACCGGCAGCCCGAAGGACTCCACCAGGTCGGCCGGCGGGCCGGTGGCCACCATCTCGTCGACGAGACCGTCGGCGATCTCCTGCACCCGCGGTCGCAGTTGCTCGATGCGCCGCACCGTAAAGGCCTTCATGACGAGCCTGCGCAGGCGGCTGTGGTCGGGCGGATCCATGCTGAGGATGCCGCCGGGCAGCGAACGCTGCGGGCGCATGCGCGGCTCGTCGTGCTCCAGGCTCGCCGCCCGGCTGAACCGCGGATCGCCGAGCACGACCTTGACGTCCTCGTACCGGGTCGCCAGCCAGCCCGGTTCACCGTAGGGCAACCGCACCCGGACCAGCGGCTGGTTCGCACGCAGATCGGCGAACAACGGCTCCATGTCCAGCCGCTCCGGCTCGCCGAACGGGTAGCTGCGGGGTTCCGCGGTGGTCATCAGCAACTCCTCGGCGGGTGAACCGGTGGATTTCCCACCTCTGTCCAGACCATTGGACTGACCCGGCGCCGCGGCCGCAAGCCCCCGATCGCCGTAGCCGCCGGTCACACTCCGCGCTGGCGGGCACGCCGCGAATCAGCGGGTGCCGGCCTCCCGCACCAGCTCGATGGCCTTGCCGAGGGTGGCCAGCCGCGCGTCCAGGCCGTCCCCCGCCGGGTACAGGCGCACCGTGTCCACCCCGGCGTCCCGCCAGACCCGCAGCCGCTCGCGCACCATCGGCTCGGTCCCGATGAGCGTCGTGGCGAGGACCATGTCGTCGGTGACCAGCCCGGCCGCGCCGTCCCGGTCCCCGGCCTGCCACCGCTCGCGCACCTCGGCCGCGACCTCGGCCCAGCCCTGCCTGCTGTAGGCGCGGTTGTAGAAGTTGGCCGAGGCCGAGCCCATGCCGCCGAGGCTGAACGCCAGCTCCTTCTTCCGGCCGGCCACCATCGCCCGCAGCGCGTCCTCGTCCCGGGCGAACGCGACCTCGGCGCCCTGGCACACATCCAGGTCGGCCCGCGACCGCCCGGCGCGCGCCAGCCCGTCGTCCAGGTGCGCGAAGTACGCCCGCGCGGCGCCCTCCGGGACGAAACTCGTGCCCAGCCAGCCGTCGGCGATCTCCCCGGTCAGCCGGAGCATCGCCGGGGACAGCGTCGCCAGGTACACCGGGATCTCGTGCTCGGCGCGCATCGACAGCCGCATCGGCACCCCCTCGCCACCCGGCAGCGGGATCCGGTAGGCCGCCCCGTCGTAGCTGATCCGGCCGCCGTCGAGCACCCGCCGGACGATCTCCACGGTCTCCCGCACCCGGATCAGCGGCCGGGCGAACGGCACCCCGTGCAGCCCTTCGATCACCTGCGGGCCGGACGCGCCCAGGCCCAGCAGAAATCTGCCACCGGACAGATTGGACAGTGTGATCGCGGTCTGCGCCACGGCGACCGGTGTCCGGGTGCCCACCTGAATGATGCCGGTGCCGAGCACCATCCGTTCCGTGCGCGCGGCGAGGTAGCCCACAGTGGACGGTGCGTCGGAGCCCCACGCCTCGGCGACCCAGCAGACGTCGAGGCCGAGTTTCTCCGCCTCGACCACGAAGTCCGCGACCTCGCCGAAGCCGCTGGAGGCCTCGACGGTCGTCGCCGTGCGCATCAGCCTTCGGCCCGCCGCTTGAGGTGTTCGAGCGTGGTGGCCATGTTGCGTTCGAACTCGCGCAGCCGCACGAAGACGATCTTCTGTTCCTTGTCCGGCATCCGCTCGATCGCCAGCGACAGCCCGGAAGGACCCGGTCCCAGCTGCATCCACTGCGACAGCTCCGTGCCACCGTCGCGCGGGTCCAGCCGGAACCGCCAGAGCGCACTGGGCCGGTCCGGGTCCGCGACCGCCCAGGCGAACACCCGCCCGGGCTCCAGCTCCACGACGTGCGACGTGCTCGCCCACTCCCCCAGCGCCTCGTGCCGGCTCCGGCCCACGAACCGCGCGCCCAGTGCCGGCCCGGTCGCGCCGTCGAGCCACTCGACCGACTGGAGCTCCTCGCTCATCTCCGGCATCAGCCCGATGTCGGTCACCAGCGCCCACACCCGCTCCGGCGGGGCGGCGACCCACGTCCGCACCTCCACCGTCGGGGTGTCCGCGTAGCGCGCGCCCGTCCACTCCATCGCGGCCGTCCTCCTCGTCACCGGGTCCGGCCACCACAGTTGCTTAACGAGACTTAGCTTGTCAAGAACCTGTTCGGCACGTCCGGCCTGCTCCTGAGCCGTTCCGGGTAGCCGGGGCCCATCCGCATGGCGACCTCGCCGGCACGCAGCGGCTCGCCGCAGTGCGCGCACACCACCTCGCCGTGCGTGTCGTGGCCGCACGTGTCGTGGTGCAGGGTGATCGGGGCGCCCTCGTCCCCGGCCAGCCACCGGTCACCCCAGTGCGCGAGCGCGGCGAGCACCGGGAAGAAGTCCCGGCCTTTGTCCGTGAGCAGGTACTCGTGGCGGCGGGGTTCGTCCTGGTAGGGGCGGCGCTCCAGCAGACCCTGCGCGACGAGCCGGCGGAGGCGGTCGGTGAGCGTGTTGCGGGCGATGCCCAGGGACTGCTGGAAGTCGTCGAACCGGCGGATCCCGTAGAACGCCTCCCGCAGCACCAGGGGCGTCCAGGCATCGCCGAAGGTGTCCAGGCTGCGCGCGATGGAGCACGGCCAGTTCGCGAACGACGTCCTCTGCATGCGGCCAGCGTAGCCGGTTGCGAAGCGGAACTGTCCAGGTCAGCGGCGTGGCGGCGCGATGCCGACGAGCTTGGTGAGGAAGCGGTCGATCTGCTCGTCGGCCGGCGGCCACGGCAGGTCGGGCTCGTTGATCCGCTGCGCCAGCATCCCGTTGACGGCCGTGCGCAGGTCGATCGTCACCGTGGCCGCGTCGTCGGCGGGGGCGAGACCGGCGTCCATGCACGCCTGGACGGCGGCGGTGGTGCGGTCGACCAGCACCTGCTTGAACGGCATCCCCATCCGCCGGTGCACCCGGCTTTCGTGGAGCACCTTGTAGAGCCCGGGATGCTCACCGGCCCACGCGACCTGCGCGAGAATGCGGGCACGCAGTGCGGCCGCGGGGTCGGGACCGGCCGCCGCCGCGACGTCGCCCGCCTCCACGAGCTGCTCGTGGCAGCGCTGCAACACCGCGAACACGAGCGCGTCGCGGTCCGGGAAGTGCAGGTAGACCGAGGTCGCCGCGATCGACACCGCGCGCGCCACCGCCCGCAGCGACAACGCCTCGTCGTCGGCGAGCTCCTCGAGCATTTCCGCGGCCGCGGTGACGATCTCTTCGCGCAGCAGCTCGCCCTGCCCGCGCGCGTTCGGCCGCCGACGGGGTTTCGAGGTCTGTCCGGTCACCGGACCACTGTAGCTGGACAAACGTAGGGCTACAGCTGTAGTGTCATTCGCACTACAGCTGTAGCCCTACAGCTGTTCAGCCAAAGGAGTTCCCTTGAGCACGACGACCGAAGCGCCGGCCGGCAGCAACCTGGAGCGACTGGCCGCACGGGATCCGGTGTTCGCCCAGATGGTCGGTGCCACCGCCAGGCACGCACGGGCGATCCCAGAGCTGACCGAACGCGAAAAGACCTTCCTGTGCGTGGTCGCCGACGTCTGCCAGGCGAGCCTGGGCTTCGCCTTCGAGGCGCACGTCCGCACCGGCCTCGACCACGGCGTGTCCACTGCGGACATCCGGGCCCTGCTGCGCTTCATCTCCTACGACTGCGGCTACCACGCGGCGACCGCGGGCCTGCAACGACTGGCCGAATTCGAGGCCGAGCACGGCGTTCCGCAACCGGCGGCCGAACCGTTGAGCGAGGATCTGGTCACGACCGGCCCCGGCGCCGCACCCAGCCCGCTGCCGCCCGTGGTCCGCGCGCAACTGTCCGAACTGGACGACCACTTCCTCGAGCACTTCGACATGCAGTCGCGGATGCGCTCGGGCCACGGCCCCGGCACGCTGTCCGAACGGGAGCGCGGCTTCGCGAGCCTGAGCATCGACGTGCACTACCAGACGCTGGAGGAAACCTTCCAGGCCCACGTCGGCCGTGCCCTGCGGGGCGGCGCCTCCCGCGACGACGTCCGCGCCGCACTGCGCTTCAACTCGCAGTTCGGCGTCACCCGGACCTGGCAGGCGTGGAAGGCGCTCAACGCCCTGTTCGCCGCACAGGACTGACCATCGGTGCCCGTGCCGGCGACGTGGCCGGCAAGGGCGTCACCGCGCGGGCGGCGCCCAGCCCGCGGCGGCGATGGGCGGCCGGCCAGGTCCGGTGATCCACCGGAACGGCGGGGTCGTCTCGATCCGCAGCTCCTCGTGGAACGGGAGACAGCGGAAGCGGTAGCGGGACGATGCCGCGGGGCACGCTCCCACCGCTCCGGCAGCCCGCCCGGTTCCCCGTCGAACTCGCAGAGCACGGTGACCCCGGGGATCCGGTCCACGGACAGGAGACCCTGCGCTTCCTCGCACACGACGACCAGGACGAGACTCCCCGGGCCGGGTGGCGCGGACCGGATCTCGTGCTGCACGACGGCGCGGCGGCTCGTGCGCTGCGCCGCCAGCCGGTGCGCGCGCCGACGAGCGTCGCGATCGCGTCGGACCACCGGCGTGCCCGCAGCGCCGGCTCGCTCTCGCCCGATTCCACCGGCCCCTCCCGATCGCCGCCCCGGGACGTCGTCGGCGCCGGCGAACCTCGACGAGCACTCGCTGTTCAAGGACAGCGAGGTCAACGTCGCCACCGACGACCGAAAGCTGATCGCCCGGTGCGCGGTCTGCTCGTCGACGGCTGACCGTTCTCCCGGTGGCGTGCCGGCCACCGGGAGAACGGTCAGCGGCGCTCAGGCGGCCGGCCCGGCGGGCGCTGCCCCCGGCGTCGCCGGTCCGACGTGGATCGAGTGGCTCTCCGGCGTCGCGTCGACCGGGCCCAGCGTCCAGGTGACCGTGATCCCCCGGTCCTCCGGGTGTTCCGGCTCGACCGTGACGGCCAGCGGTGTCTGCTGCCGTTCGGGCGAGACGACGGTCCACGTCAGCTGCACGTAGGCCGAGGCACCGTCGCGCAGGTACACCGCCGGCGAGTCCGCCGGCGCGTCGTTGGCGACCAGCACGTCGTGCGCCCCGACCAGACCCACCGGCACCACACCGGGGATCACGCAGGCCGCCCCCGGCTTCGCGGTGAACTGCAAGTACCCGCCACGGGTGCCGGCGGCCGCACCGCCGTAGCTCAGCGTGCTGTCCACCTGCTGCGTGTCCGTGCACCGCGGAACGGCCGACTCCGCCTGGGCGGTTCCGACGGCCACCGTCGCGACAGCCGCCGCGGCGACGGCCACGGCCCCCGTGCGGCACACCATCCCGGCACTCCTCATCGATCTCCCCTTTCAAGTGAGCGATTCACTTCGTCCACCTACATCCGGTAAGACGCTCACGGCGACGGGGCGGTGCGCCGGTGTGGGATTGGCCGCAACGAGGCAACCCCGGCCGGCCCGGCGGATCGCGGCCGGCGGCGTTAGCGTGGACGACGTGCGCGTGGCGACCTGGAACGTGAACTCCGTGAAACAGCGGATACCGCGGCTGCTGCCGTGGCTGGACCAGCGGCGCCCGGACGTGGTGTGCCTGCAGGAGACCAAACTGGCCGACGAGGCGTTCCGCGAGCTGCTCGGCGACGAGCTCGCCCAGCGCGGGTACGAGGTGGCGCTGGCCGGGGAACCGCGGTGGAACGGGGTCGCGATCCTGTCCAGGGCCGGGCTGGCGGACGTGGTCACCGGCCTGCCCGGCGCGCCCGGTTTCCCGCACCCGGAGGCCCGCGCGGTGGCCGCGACCTGCGGCGGCGTGCGCGTGCACTCGCTGTACGTGCCGAACGGCCGCACCCCCGGGTCGGAGCACTACGAGTACAAGCTGGCGTGGCTCGCGGCGTTGCGGGACGTCGTCGCCGGCGGGCCGGAGGCGGTCCTGCTGTGCGGCGACATGAACATCGCACCCACCGACGCCGACGTCTTCGACCCCGCGGCGTACGAGGGCCACACCCACGTCACCCCCGCGGAACGCGCCGCGCTGGCCGAGCTGACCGGACTCGGCCTGCGCGACGTCATCCGGGACCGCTGGCCGTCCGAACGCGTCTTCACCTACTGGGACTACCGGGCCGGGATGTTCCACCAGGACCTCGGGATGCGCATCGACCTGGTGCTCGCGTCGGCGCCGGTGGCGGGCCGGGTTGCGGCCGCGTGGGTCGACCGGCACGCCCGCAAGGGCACCGGGCCGAGTGATCACGCGCCGGTGATCGTCGACCTGGACGACGCCCCGGACGGCGACATCGGCCCGGTGGTTCCGCCCCCGTCCGCGCCCCGGGCACGGCGGGGGCGGGTCACCCTGCCGCAGTCGAAGTGATCGCCATCGGTCAGGGCACGCGCGACGTGCGCAGGACGCTCAGCCGTCGTGCAGGATGACGCCGCGGATGTTGCGCCCGGCGTGCATGTCGGCGTACGCCTGGTTGATCTCGTCCAGCCGGTAGGTGGTGGTGATCAGCTCGTCCAGTTTTAGCGTGCCGGCCTGGTACATCCGCGCCAGGCGGGTGATCTCGTAGGACGGCGTGCCCATCCCGAAGATCACCCCCTGGATGCGCTTCTGCATCATCGACAGCGCCCACAGGTTGATCGGCAGGCCCTCGTCCCGCACGTCGCCGATGCCGGTCACCACCACGGTGCCGAACTTGCCGATCGCGTTGACCGCCTGGGCAACGTGCTCACCGGTGGTGACGCCGACGGTGACGATCGCGGAGTGCGCGCCCTGGCCGTTGGTGACCGACCGGGCGAAGTCCGCGGCCTCGCCGAGGTCCCCGAACGCGCGCGTGGCGCCGAACTCCAGGGCTTTGTCCCGTTTGGACGCCACTGGGTCGACCGCGATGACGTGCGCGGCGCCCCGCGCCCGGGCGCCCTGCACCGCGTTCATGCCCACGCCGCCGACGCCCATGACGATCACGGTGTCGCCGGCCGAGACCTCCGCGCCGTACTCGGCCGAGCCCCAGCCGGTCGGCACACCGCAGGACAACAGCGCGGCAACGGGGAACGGGATGCCCGGGTCGATCCTGGTCAGGGAGTACTCGGGCACGATCGCGTGCTGGGCGAAGGTGCCGACCATGGTCATCTGGGCGACGTCGGCGCCGTCCAGGTGCGCCCGGTAAGTGCCGTCGGTCATGCAGCCGGTGAGCGCGTACATGCCGAGGTCGCAGAGGTTGCCGCGGCCGGACGAGCAGGCCTCGCACCGCCCGCAGGAGGGCACGAACTGAGCCACGACGTGGTCGCCGACGGCGAGGTCACGCACCCCGGGGCCGACCTCCTCGACGACGCCCGCGCCCTCGTGCCCGCCGATGAGCGGCAGGTGGGGGGTCGGCATGTCCCCGGTGGTCGCGTGGTCGTCGGAGTGGCACAACCCGGCCGCGGCGAAGCGCACCCGGACCTCGTGCTCCTTCGGCTCGTCCAGGTCGATGTCCACGATCTGCCACTTGCCCGGCTGTTCGAGGAGCGCCGCCGCACGGGTTCGCATCATTGCCCACCTTCACCTTGACCAGACGCCGACCTGGCGAAGGTAGAACAGGTTCTAATTGTCGTCAAGGAGCCCAGGGGCACGCCCGGCCGTTACCCCGCAGGTAATGGACGCTGCTCCGGCTGTTCCGGAGGATCGGGTGGACACCGACGGAAAGGACGGACGCCATGACCGCCTACGCACTCGCCCACCTGATGCCCGCCGAGCCGCACCCGGACGTCTGCGAGTACCTGGAGCGCATCCAGGCCACGCTCGACCCGTTCGGCGGCCGGTTCGTCGTGCACGGCGCGGCCGTCGAGGTCCGCGAGGGCAGCTGGCCCGGCCACCTGGTGATCATCGAGTTCCCCACCCTGGCGGACGCCCGCGCCTGGTACGACTCCCCCGCCTACCAGGCGATCCTGCCGCTGCGCGCCGACCACATCGACGGCGACCTGCTGATCGTCGACGGGGTCGGGCCCGGGCACGACTCGGCCGCGATGGGACGAGCCATGCGTGCGGCACTGACGTAGTGCGCGGCCGGCACCGGGGTGTCGAGTCCGGCGCCCGCCGTTCGTCCTCGGGAGGTCATCGCGGGGAAAGGAGTTCACGGTGGAGCCGATGGATGTGCTGGAGCAGTACCGGCGCGCGCAGGACGGGCTGGACGGGGTGCTGGCGGCGGTGCCGGCCGGCCGGTGGGACGCGCCGTCGAGGTGCGCGGAGTGGTCGGTGCGCGACGTCGCCGGGCACCTGATCTGGGGCCAGTGGCAGATGCGGTCGTGGGCGACCGGTGAGGCCGACCCGGACCGCGCGGGCGCGCCGGGTTCGCCGCACCCCGGCGCGCTGACCGGGGACGATCCGGTGTCCGCCTGGCGTGCCGCGCGGGCGGCCTCGATGCCCGAGCTGACCGGGAAAGCGCTTGCGCGACCCATCCGGATCACCGGGATCGGGGACGTACCGCTGGCCGCGGTGGTGCCGCTGATCATCACCGACACCATCGCGCACACCTGGGACATCGGGCACGCACTGGGGATGGACGTCCGGGTGGACGCGGACCTGGTGGCCCTGGCGGACGACTGGGCCCGCGCCCACGTGGTGCGGCGGCCCGGCTTCTTTGGACCGGAGGTGCCGCCCCCGGACGGGGCGGACGCCCAGACCCGGCTGATGGCGTTCCTCGGCCGCGCCGCCTGAACCGGAAGCGCCGGCTGCCGGGCCGGGGGGCTATTCCCCGGCGAGGGCGAGCACCGTGCGGGCCTGCTCGAGCATCGCGACGTCGAGGAAGGTGCCGTCGGTCAGGGCGATCGCTCCGACACCCGCCGCGGTCGCGTCGCCCAGCCGGGCCAGCACCTCGCGAGCCCGCGAGACCTCCTGCTCGCTGGGCAGGAACGCGGCGCGGATCGTGTCCAGCTGGGACGGGTGGATCGCCGTGCGGCCGCGGAAACCGAGTGCCCGCCCGGCCCGGCAGGACGCCGCGAGGCCGTCGAGGTCGCGCACGTTCGGGTACGCGGACATCACCGGCGGCACCAGGCGCGCGGCCCGGGCCGCGACGACGACGCGGCTGCGCGCCCAGGCCAGGCCGGCGTCGTCGGTGACGCCCAGGTCCGAGCGCAGGTCCGCCTCGCCCAGCCCGATCGACGCGACCTGCGGCGAAGCCGTCGCGATGTCCAGCGCCCGCTCGACCCCGAGCGCCGACTCGATCAGCACGTGCAGGTCGCGGCCGGGCAGCGCGGCGGCCAGCGCACGCACCTCATCCGGCGATTCGACCTTCGGGATCCGCGCCCCGACCGCGGCCGGCAGGCTCCGCACCGCGTCGAGGTCGGCGGCGTGCCACGGCGTGCTCGCGTGGTTGATGCGGACCTGCACCGGCCGTCCGGCCGACGCCAGCAACCGCACCACGTGCTCGCGCGCCTCGTCCTTGCGGGCCGGGGCGACGGCGTCCTCCAGGTCGGCCAGCACCACGTCGGCCGGCGACGCCAGCGCCTTCTCCACGCGATCCGGCCGGTCGGCCGGCACGTACAACAACGTCAGCGCCGGCGCGCTCATACCGCCCCCTCCGCCCGCAGCCGCGCGATGTCCGCGGCGGAAAACCCCAGCTCGCCCAGCACGTCCGCGGTGTCGGCGCCGTGCGGCCGCCCGGTGTGCGCGATGACGCCGTCGTGGTCGGACAACCGGAAGATCGGCCCCTGCACCAGCGTCGGCCCGAGCTCCGGGTCCTCGATCTCGTGGATCGTGCCCAGGGCCTGGAACTGCGGATCGGCCACGATGTCGGCGGCGTCGTAGATCGGCGCGACCGCGGCCTGCGCGGCCTCGAACTCGGCGATCACCTCGTCCCGGCTCCGCTGCCCGATCCACGCGCCCACGGCCTCGTCCAGCTCGTCGGCGTGCTTCGCGCGCTCGGCGCCGCTGGCGAACCACGGCTCGTCGATCAGGTCCGGCCGTCCGACGAGCCGCATCACCCGCTCGGCGATCGACTGCGCCGACGTGGACACCGCGACCCACTGCCCGTCGCCGGTGCGGTAGGTGTTGCGCGGCGCGTTGTTCACCGACCGGTTGCCGGTGCGCGGCTGCACCGAGCGCAGCTGGTCCCACCGGGTGATCTGCGGGCCGAGCATCGCCAGGATCGGCTCGACGATCGCGGTGTCGACGACCTGCCCGCGCCCGGTCCGGTCCCGCGCCGACAGGGCGACCATGATCGCGTAGGCGGTGGCGAGCGAGGCGATGCCGTCGGCGAGCCCGAACGGCGGCAGCGTGGGCGGGCCGTCCGGTTCACCGGTGGCGGCGGCGAAGCCGCTCATCGCCTCGGCGAGCGTGCCGAACCCGGGTCGTCTCCGGTACGGGCCGAACTGCCCGAACCCGGTGACGCGCGCGAGCACCAGCCGCGGGTTGCGCGCGGACAGCTCGTCGTAGCCGAGGTCCCAGCGTTCCAGCGTGCCGGGCCGGAAGTTCTCGATGATCACGTCCGACCGCTGCGCCAGCGCCAGGAACACCTCACGCCCGCCGGGGCTGCCGAGGTCGGCGGTGATCGTGCGCTTGTTGCGGCCGAGCGTCTTCCACCACAGGTTGACGCCGTCCTTGGCGACGCCGTGGTGGCGCGCCGGGTCGGGCCGGTCCGGGTGTTCGACCTTGATCACCTCGGCGCCCATGTCACCGAGGTGCATCGCCGCCATCGGACCGGCGAACAGCGTGGCCGCGTCGACCACGCGCAGCCCGGCGAGGGCACCCGCACCGGGGTCGCGGGAGACGGTCACGCGGTCACCTCCGGCAGGTCCCAGGCGCAGCGGAACCCGACGGTCGCGCTGCGCGCGAGCCCCAGCCCGGGCAGCAGCAGTTTGACGCTGTAGTCCGGGTCGTGGCGGCCGCCTTCGAGGTACCAGTCCGAGCCTTCCGCGCGGTAATCGCTGCCGCCCTTGAGGATCACGAACCGGGTGCGCCCGTCGGAGTGCTCGCTCTCGGTCCAGTTCCACACCGCCGGTTCGCCGCGGCGCAGCAGACCGGTCTCGCCGGCGAGCTGCCATTCGTCCTCGGTGGGCAGTCGCCCGCCGCGCCACGCGCAGTACGCGCGGGCGTCGTCGAGGTCCACATGGGTCACCGGCGCGCCGGGGTCGGTGTTCCCGGCGAGGAAGCGGTGCGGCTGCGCGGGACGGTAGCCGGTGGCCGCCACGAATTCGGCGAACTGCGCGCGGGTCACCTCGGTCGCGGCGACCGCGACCGGGTTGGCGAGCGCGCCGTCGCGTTGCAGGGTGCGCGCGTCGTGCAGGCGCGGCGGCAACGGCTTCCACTCGTCGACGTACGGCGCGCCCTGGTACATCCCGGTTTCACGGGCGCGGTGGCGCACGGTCAGCACGTACGGCCCGGCCGGCACGACCACCGCGTCCGGCTCGGGTTCACCGGTCGTGCGGACCGGTTCGCGGCGGATCGCGAGGCGGTGCGGGAACCGGGCGTCCGGATCGTGCGGCAGGTCCGGCAGGTCCGCGACCCACCTGGGTTCCTCCGCGGCCCGCAGGAAAGCCGCGATCCCGCGGGCAGGAACCCCGTGCCCCAGCAGGGGTGTGGCACCGGGCACGACCGGGCCGGTGTAGTCCTCCTCGCCCCGGTTCACGACCGTCCACAGTGTCTGGTCGCCGAGGTCCCAGCGCGAGCCGTACACCCCGGCCTCCTCGGCGCCGGGCGCGAGTTCGGCCAGCGGGGTCCACTCCCCGTACAGCAGCAGGTCCCCGGCCGCGCGCTGGACGGTCACCATGCGCCGCACGGTCGCCGCGTCCCGGCGGGACCACCCCACCCACACGCCGAACACGACCTCCCACACCATCACGCCGGCGCCGTTGAGCCACGCCGACTGCAACTCCTCGGTGTGGTCGCGGTGCCAGCGGCGGACGTGGTGCTGCATGTGCCGCCGCTCGTACCAGTGCGCGCGCAGCACGCCGGGCACCGGCGAGTCGGCGAAGAACTGCGCCCACGACGAGGCGTGGTCCTCGATCCGCTCGACCGGCAGCTTCGACTCGCCCTCCAGCACGATGCCCGGCTTGGCGCGTTCCAGCGCCGCCACGAACTCCGGCTCGGCCTTCTTCAACGTGTCGAGGAAGACGCCGTCGGCGCCCAGGTCGGCCACCAGCGCGGCGAGTTCGGCGAGATCGTCGTCCGCGCGGCGGGTGCCCACGTCCCACGGGTTGTAGTCGACGAACACGTGCAACCCGGCGTCGTGCAGGTGGGCGACGAGATCGGTCAGCCCCGGCACGTCGCGGTAGAAGTCCCACTGGTTGCGGTCGTCCAGGCCGATCACCGGGTACGCGTGCCACAGCACCACGGCATCCAGCCCGCCGAACCGCTCCCGGGCGTCGGCGAGGAACCGCTCGGGCGTGAACCGGCCGATGCCGAAGTCGTAGAGCAGTTCGTCCCACAACCACACCTGCGCGACGGTGCGGCAGCGCGCCGCCCAGGCCGCACCGGGACGCTCGTACGCGGCACCGGTGTAGCCGTGGCGGCGGCGCGCGTCCTCGCGCCACTCACGCAGGCGCGCACGCCACGCCGGGCGGTCGGCCGGGTCGGGCGGCCCGGCGAAGATCTTCGCCTCGTCCAGCGCGGCGAGCTGCTCGCCGGTAACCGGGCCGAGCGGGACGCCGGTGGGCCGGTCGATCGGGCGCGGCACCAGCGGATCGAACGTGTAGGTCATTTCGCGCTCTCCTCGGCGACCTCCGCCGCGGTGGGTACGGCGTCCTGCGCGCCGGGACGGGTGACTGCCAGCGCCCCCGCGACCCCGGCAATCCGGGCTGCCTCGGGCAGGGCGAGCCCGCGCGCCAGCGCGGCGGCGAGCACCCCGCAGAACGTGTCGCCGGCACCGGTCGTGTCGACCGCCGCCACCCGCTTGCCGGGGATGCGCACCGGTTCGGCATCGCGTTCGGCGACCAGCGAACCCCCGGCACCGAGGGTGATCACGACCGCCGGCACGCGGTCGAGCAGCACCCCGGCGAGGCCCTCCGGCGAGCCGCCGGTGCGGGCGAGGTCGGCGGCTTCGTGCTCGTTGACGATGAGCAGGTCCACCACGTCCCACAGGTCGGCGGGCAGGTCACGCGACGGCGCGGCGTTGAGTGCCATGACCGCACCGGGCCGCCGGGCCGCGGCGGCCGCGCGCACCACGCCGAGCGGGATCTCCAGCTGCGCGAGCACGACGTCGGCGTGCGCGATCCGGTGCAGCTGCGCGTCGGTCAGCGCCAGGCGGGCGTTGGCACCCGGCGCCACGACGATCGCGTTCTCCCCGTCCGGGGACACGGTGATCAGCGCGGTCCCGGTGGGAGCGTCCACCCGGGACACCAGGTCGGTGCGGACCCCGGCCCGCTCCAGCGACGCCAGCAGCAGTTCCGCGGACTCGTCGGTGCCGAGCGCACCGGCGAACGTGGTCTCCGCGCCCCCGGCCCGCGCGGCGGCCACGGCCTGGTTGGCCCCCTTGCCGCCGGGGTTGCGGCGCAGATCGCCGCCGAGGATCGTCTCGCCACCACCCGGGTGGCGCGGCACCTCGACGACGAGGTCCACGTTGGCCGAGCCGACGACCACGACCTGCCCGGTCATGCGGCACCTCGTTCCACGGTCAGGGCGGCCGTGCGGGCCGCGAGTGCGGTGATGCGCTGGTCCCCGCCGGGCAGGGACGTGGCGATGCGGTCGTCCAGCGGCTTCGCCCATTGTTCCGACACCCCGTGCAGGGCGCCGACCACCCCGCCGACGGTGGCCGCGGCCGAGTCGGTGTCCCAGCCCGCGGTGACGGCGATGGACACGCTGGGGCCGAACTCGCCGCCGCCGCGGGCGAGGGCGTAGGCGATGACGGCCGCGTTGTTCAGCACGTGCACCCAGTGCAGGTGGCCGTAGGCGGCGTGCAGCCGGTCCAGCCCGTCCCGGGGCTCCAGATCCGCCAGCGACCGTCCGAACCGGACCGCCGCCGCCAGCCGGCTCCCCGGTGGCACCACGGTTTCCGCCGCATCGAGCACCTCGTCCACGGTGTCGCACACCATGGCCGCGGAGGCGAGCGCGGCGGCCCACATCGCGCCGTAGACGCCGTTGCGGGTGTGGCTCAGCCGCGCGTCGGTCCACGCCATCCGCGCCGCCGCACGCACGTCGCCGGGCGAGACCCAGCCGAACACGTCGGTGCGGATGAGCGCGCCGATCCACTCGCGGAACGGGTTGTGGTGCGTGGCCGTCTCGGGCACCGGGCGGGCGTCGAGGATGTTGCGGTAGGCGGCGCGTTCCGCGGTGAACACCCGGCCCGCGGGCAGGTGGTCCAGCCACAGCTGGGCCACGTCGTCGGTGGTGAACCCGCGGCCGTGCCGTTCGAGCAGGGTGAGCGCGAGCATCGGGTAGTTGAGGTCGTCGTCCTCCGGCATCCCGTCGATGTTCTCCTCGAGCGAGGTCGGGGCGGAGCGCCGGTTCCACGGCCACCGCCGCGCCACCTCGTCCGGCAGACCGACGGCGGTGAACCAGCGGTCGAGCGGCCAGCGGCCGGTGGCGCGCAGGATCTCCTCGATGCCCTCACGCGGGATCTTCTCCACCGGCTTGCCGAGCAGGCACCCCGCCGCGCGGCCGGTCCAGGCACCGAGCACCCGGTCCCGGCCCGCGGGCAGGTCCGGCGCAGGCGGCAGCAGCGCGACGATGGCGTCCCAGTCGTCCGGCTCCGCCGCCGCGGGCGGGACCGGCAGCGCGGCCAGCTCGCCGAGCAGGTCACGGGCCAGCGCGCGCAGCTCCGGGGTCGCCGGGTGCGGTCCGGCCCCGCTCACCGCGGGCACCGGGTCACCTCCCGCCGCGACCCAGCGGTCCCGGATCGCGCCGGTGTCCCGGCCCTCCGCGGCGGACTGCACCAGCTCGTGCGCCAGCAGGTCCTCCGGCTGGGCCCAGGTCAGCCTCACGACCCCTCCTCCGTCCGCCGCGGCAGCGGCACCGATCCGGCGGGCACCGGCTCGCCCGCCGGATCGGCCGCGCCGGTGACGATCACCGGGTTCTCCCAGTCGAGCCGCACCGTCACGCCGCCCTCCTCACGCGCCCCCAGCTGACGTCGTCCCTCACGCCTGCTCCAGCGCGTCGAGGGTGCGCAGCCGCGCCAGCGCGCGCTCCCGGTCGGCCTTGAGGATGTCCGCCGCCGCGGACGCCATCAGCCGCCCGGTCTCGCGGAGATCCATCCGGCTCGCCTCACCGATCGCGTCGACCCACTCGGCCGGCACCACCGCGGTACCGCCGAGACCGGCGCACAGCGCGCCGGCCATGACAGCGATCGAGTCGGCGTCCCGGCCGTAGTTCACCGCGCCGAGCACCGCACCGCTGTAGTCGCCGCGGTGACCGAGGACGAACCCGAGCGCGGCCGGCAGCTCCTCGATCGCCTTGGTCCGCGACGGGCGCCGCGCGTCCAGCGACATCTGCCGGTAGTGCGGCCCCACCGAGTCGAAGGGCGCCACCGTGTCCCGGATCAGCCGGGCCAGCGCACGTTCCTCGTCGTCGGTGACCGGGGCGGTGGTCCAGCCGTCGAACGCGTCCGCCACGGCGCGCAGCGCGGCCGCGGTGCCGTCGTGGGCGACGTCCAGCGCCGCGGCCACCACGTCGGCGACCCCGGCACCGGGAGCGACCGACGCCGCGACCATCGCCGCGAACACGCCGGCCGCCTCCCGGCCGTAGCTGGACTGGTGCGCACCGGTCAGGTCGATCGCCTCGGCGTAGGCACCGCGCGGGTCCCCCGCGTTGGCGAGCCCGACCGGCGCCACGTACATCGCCGCGCCGCAGTTGACCACGTTGCCGACCCCGGCCTCCCGCGGGTCGACGTGCCCGTAGTGCAGCCGGGCGACGATCCACTTCTCCGCGAGGAAGACGCGCTGCAGCAGCAACGCGGTCGACTCCAGCTCGGGCACCCACCTGGGTTCGCCGATCATCAGCGGAACCAGGTCCTCGGCCATCGCGTACGCGTCGAGGTGCGCGCGGCGCTTCGCGTACACCTCGACGAGCGCACGGGTCATCAGGGTGTCGTCGGTGACGTGCCCGTCCCCCTTGTGGTACGGCGCGATCGGCCGCGCCTCCCGCCAGTCCGGGAACCACGGACCGACGATGCCGGTCACCCGGCCGCCGTGGCGTTCCTCGATCTGTTCCGGGGTCCACCCCTCGGTGGCGCCGCCCAGCGCGTCCCCCACGGCCGCCCCGGTGATCACCGCCACCGCTCGGTCTTCCAGCCAGGTCACCGGCTTCACGATTCCCTTCTCAGATGGTCGAAATGTCCTGCGTCCGCAAGCACCGCCCGAAGCGGCGGAGCCGTTCGCGCCGCTCGGCGGCCGGCACCGCCACGCAGGTCATCAGGACGGTGTTCACCGGTTGATGGAGTTCCAGCCGTCGGTGAGAGCCTTGGACAGACCGGCCGCGTCCAGCTGCTTCGCGAGGAACTTCTGGTACGCCGGGGTCGCGACGGTGTCCTTCCACTGCGCGTACTTGTCGACGAACAGGTACGGCGCCGAGGTGAGGTACTGGCCGGAGGACAGGATCTGCTTCCAGCCGTTCTGCGCGCCGAGCTTGGTGGTGAGCGCCTGGCGGGCGGAGGTGGTCGCCGGGATCAGCGTGTCGGCCTCGTTGAGCGCGGCCAGGTTCTCGGTGCTGGTGAAGTACTCGAGGAACTCGGTGGCCTCCTTGACGTGCTTGGAGTCCTTGCTCACCGACAGCGTCTGCGGGTTGGCGGCCTGCGCAGGACCGGCCGGGCCGGCCAGCGTCGGCAGCACGACCCAGTCGAAGCCCGCGGGCGCGTCCTTGGCGATGTTCGCGGCCTGGAAGGAACCCTGGATGGTCATCGCGGTCTGACCGGCGTAGAACGGGGCCAGCGCCTTGGCGCCGGACTGGGTCAGCGTGACCGGCAGGATCGAGTTGTCCTGGTGCGCCATCGCGTCCACCAGCTGCGGCAGCGCCATCTCACCCTGGCCGACGTTGATCTTGGCGTCGGTGCCGGTGCCGTCGAAGTACTTGCCGCCGAAGCCCGGGGCGAGCGCAACCATCGCGGCGGTCGGGCTGGACAGGCCCCAGCCGAGGCCGTAGGCACCGTCGCGGGTGGTCGCCTTGGCGATGTCGCGCAGCTGGTCCCAGGTCATCGTGTCACCGCTCGGGATGGTGACACCGGCCTTGGCCAGCAGGGTCTTGTTCGCGAAGACCACATAGGACTGGAGCTCGGTCGGGTAGGCGATCACCTTGCCGTCCACGGTGACCGAGTCCAGCACGCCCTTGGGAATGTCGGCCTTCTTCTGCTCCGACAGGTAGGGCGTCAGGTCGGCGAGGTAGCCGTCCTTGGCGAACGGTGCGACCCCGGCCGCCTCGTAGTGGATGATGTCCGGCGCGCTGCCCGCGTTGAACTGGGTGACCAGCTTGTCGTAGACGCCGTCCCAGCCGGCCGGCACGACCTCGACCTTGATGCCGGGGTGGGCCTTGTTCCAGTCGTCGACGATCTTGCTCGTCGCCGCGATCGCCGCGGGCTGGTCGGACAGGGACTGGAACTTCAGGGTCACCGGACCGCCGCCACCACTGTCACCGCTGTCGCCGCCGCTGGAGCACGCGGTGAACAGCAGGCTCGCGGCCGCCGCGAGCGCGGCCACCACCACACGTCGAGACTTCATTGACCGACCTTTCGTTTTTCCGGGGTTCATCCCTTCACCGCCCCGGCCATCAGCCCACTGGTGAGCCTGCGGCGCAGGATGGTGAAGAAGACGATGCTGGGGATCGCGGCGAGCACAGCGCCCGCGGCGAGTGGTCCGAGGGCCACCTTGCCCTCGCCGCCGATGAACATGTTCAGCGTGATCGGCAGGGTGTAGTTCTCCGGCGACTGCAACAGCACCAGCGCGAAGAAGAACTCGTTCCACGAGGAGACGAAGCTGAACATCGCGGTGGCGACGATGCCGGGCGCCAGGAGCGGGAAGACGATGCGGCGCAGCACGGTCCAGCGCCCGGCGCCGTCCATCGCGCCCGCCTCCTCCAGGTCGACCGGGATCGCGGTGACGTACCCCTGCAACATCCACAGCGCGAACGGCAGCGTGTAGGTGGTGTGCACGAGCGTCAGCCCGGCGAGGCTGTCGGCCAGCCCGAGGGTGCGCAGGATCAGGAACAGCGGGAGGATCACCAGGACCACCGGGAACACCTGGGAGGTCAGGATCCAGCCGACACCGGCGGCGCGGATGCGGCCCTTGAGCCGGGCGAGCACGTAGGACGCCGGCAGCGCGATGAGGATCACCAGCGCGGTGGACACCAGCGCGACGACCAGGCTGTTGCCCGCGGAGTGGACGAGGCCCTGGCGGTCGAGGGCGTCGGCGTAGTTGTCCCACTGCCACTGCCGCGGCAGCAGGTTGACGCTGAGCGAGTTGAGCTCGCCGGAGGACTTCACCGAAGCCGAGATCAGCCACAGCAACGGGAAGCCGAGGAACAGGATGTAGGCGGCCAGTGCCAGGTACTGGGCGGGACGCAGCAGTGCACGCATCGTCGTCACCGCCCCTGCCCGGCGCGGTCGTCGCGGAACTGCGACCGCAGGTAGACGGCCAGCAACGCGACGACGATGATCACCAGCACCAGGCCCATCGCGGCCGCGTAGCCGATGTTGCGGTTCTTGAACGCTTCGAGGTAGATGAAGAGCACCGGCACCATGGTCTTTCCGCCCGGCCCGCCCGCGGTGAGGACGTAGACCAGCGAGAACGAGTTGAAGTTCCAGATGAAGTTCAGCGACGTGATCGAGGCGACGATCGGCCGCAGGCTGGGCCAGGTGACCGCGGTGAACCGCCGCCACGCCCCCGCCCCGTCCACGGACGCGGCCTCGTGCAGGTCCTGGGGGATCTGCTGCAACCCGGCCAGCAGGGTGACCGTGGTCTGCGGCATGCCGACCCACACGCCGACGACGATCACCGCGGGCAGCGCCGTGGAGAAGTCGCCGAGCCAGTTGATGTCGTCCGGCAACCCGATGCTGCCCAGCACCGCGTTGAGCGGGCCGCCGTTGGCCGAGTAGATCATCTGCCACATGATGGCCACGACGACCGGCGGCATCGCCCACGGGATGAGCGCGAGCACACGGGTCAGGCCCTGCAGGCGCAGGCCGGAGTTCAGCAGCAGCGCGAGACCCATCGACGCGGCGAGCTGCAGGACGGTGACACCCACCGTCCAGATCAGACCGATCCGCAGCGAGTCCCAGAAGAACGAGTTGCCGAGCAGCTTGGTGAAGTTGTCCACACCGGCGAAGCCGTAGTCGGGGTGGCGCACCAGGCGGGCGTCGGTGAAGGCCAGGGCCAGGCCCATCACCAGCGGCGCGACGCTGAGCACGAGGATCGGGATCAGCGACGGCATCACCAGTGCGATCGCCTCGCGGCGGCGGGAGCGCGCCAGGGTGCCGGTGCGGCGGTTGCGCGGCGCCGGGGCGGGCGCGGGGGCGCGGGTATCCGCGGCGACGGTCATCGCCGACCTCCCTCGGTCAGCCCGCCGGCGGCGGGAACGGTGGAACCCCGCACGATCAGCTCCGGGCCGACCGTGACCTGCCGGGCGTCCTGGTCCGGGTCATCGGCGAGGCTGAGCATGAGCCGCGCGGCAGCTCGCCCGCGCTCGGTGGAGCCGAGGGACACGCTGGTCAGGGTGGGGTGGAAGACGCGGCCGAGCTCAGTGTCGTCCATGCCGGTCACCGCGATGTCGCCGGGCACCGACAGGCCCAGCTCGCGGATGGCGTGGATGGCGCCGATGGCGAGCAGGTCGTTGGCGGCCACGACGGCGTCCAGGCGGTCCGGGGCGCTTGCGAGGAGCCGCCGGGCGGCCAGCAGCCCGGCGGCCACGGTGAAGTCCTCCGCGATCTCGACGGTGTTGCCCGGGCCCGCGGCGGCGTCGAACCCGCGCTGGCGGGCCTCACCGGGGGTGGTGTCGAGGGGACCGTTGAGGAAGCCGAGCTTGCGGCGGCCCAGTTGCCGCAGGTGCCGGACCGCTTGACCGATGCCACCCGCGGAGTCGGTGGAGACGGAGCTGATGCCGTGGGCGTCCAGGGCACGGCCGATGACGACGACCGGGACGGCGGCGCGGGTGATCTCCTCGATGAGGCGGTCGTCGGTGCGCAGCGGGCTGATGATCATGCCGTCGACGAAACCGCTGTTGAGGCTGCGCACCAGTTCGGTGGTCGAGGTCGAGGTGTCGCCGGTGCTCATGACCACCACGCGGTACCCGTGCGGGGCGAGCACCTCGTGGATCGCGCGCATGGTCTCGACGTAGACCGGGTTGCCGATGTCGGCCACCGCGAAGGCGATCTGGAAGGTCTTCTTCATCCGCAGCGAGCGGCCGATGGCGTCCGGGCTGTAGCCCAGCTCCTCCGCGGCCGCCCGGACCCGCTCGACCATCGCCGGGCTCGCCCCGGTGCCGTGCAGGGCGCGCGAGGTCGAGGCCAGGGACACCCCGGCTCGTTCGGCCACCTGCAGCAGCGTGGCCCGTGTTGACGTCATTGGCACTCCGTCGTCGTCCGTCGCCTGGAAACGTTTCCACTCCGCCCGGTGGAGGGGCTGGAAACGATTCCAAGCGGTGTCCGGAATAGTGACACTCGCCGGGCGAGGTGTCAATACCCGGAGTATCGGAAGACGTTGCCCACGGCATCGCCGCAGGTCACGGCACGTTCCGTGCGGCGGTCGCGCGCCCGGGCGCCGGCCCCCGCGTTACCGGAAGGCGTCTGCGTGGCCGGTGGCCCACTGCTCGACCGTGCGGGGGCGGCCGGACGGTCGCCTCGGCCAACCTGCCCCCGGCGCGGAACTGCGCGAACGCCTCGACGTACTCGGGCGACCGGGATCGATGTAGGTAGCGTCATCCAGTGCCACAGTGCCACGGCGAGTTCCTGCTTGAGCACCTCGATGACCACGAGGCTGAGCGGCTACTGCTACGTCGTCGACGGTCGGTGCGGCCTGGATTCGGCCGATGACCTGGGAGCCCACGGGGTTGGCTGGGGCGCTAGCATTCTTTTTGTGCACTGGGGACGACTTCGCGCGCGCGGCTCCCGCCCGGCATGTTTGCTGCTGGCAGCGTTTCTGACCTGGACACTGACAGCCTGCTCCACGGGTTCGGACGCGGTCAGCCAAGGCGGCAATTTCGAATTCGTTTCCCCGGGAGGCAAGACGTGGCTTTCCTACGCCCCGGGTGAACGCAAGTCCGTGGGTGTGCTCTCCGGGCCGAGCGTCACCGATCCGAACTCGGAACTTTCCACATCCGACTACGCCGGCCGCGTTCTGGTCCTGAACGTTTGGGGATCATGGTGCCCGCCGTGCCGCACAGAAGCGCACGCTCTTCGGAGACTTGTCGATACGACCGCATCCCAAGGTGTCAGCTTGCTGGGCATCAACGTGCGCGACGACCAAGACGCCGCCAGTGATTTCATGGCCGGCTACAGCCTGAACTACCCGTCAATATTCGATGAAACCGGCAGGATCTTACTCCGATTGCGCGGAATCCCCCTGTCCGCGGTGCCCGTGACACTCATCCTGGACAAACAACAACGGGTTGCCGCGGTGTACCTCGGCGCCGTCCTGGAGACGGATCTCATGCCAGTGCTGCAACAGGTACTGGCAGAGTCCTGATCCGCACAGTTGGGCCGCCCCTGTCCGGAGTCGGAGACCCGGGACAGGGGCCGTTCGGCTATCCGTTCCACAGAACCCAGAGTTCCACCCGGGTCGGACTGTAGTTGATGCACACGTAATCTCGCCACAGCCCTCGACGAACTCCGTCATCCCCCTTCGCCACACAGGAGTACACGTCCCCGAACGTCGAGTGGTAGTCGAAGCCAGGCGGGCCGCCGTCGGTTACCGTGGAGACGACGGTGCGCGCCTCGGAAGCCGCCACCGTCGCCGCGCTCGTCGACACTGGGGCAAAAACCGCCATTGCCAGCACAGCAATGGCCCCCAACGCAATTTTTAGAGCTCTCAATTCCCCACTCCCCAATACTGGAATAGAAAGTCCGAGCGTTGCAACACGAAGAAACATTCACCCTGGGATCACCAGAAAAGCGTCACGCCACCCGGCCATTCAAGGGTTACATTATTTCACCTTTCACCTCTACCGCCATTGGGGTGAATACTAAATTCTCCCGGCCTTTGAATACCGGGTTCCTCTTGGGTTTCAACTGATCAAACTGAAGGTCATCTTCCGGGCCGTAGTCGCGGAGCTCCGGAGGATCTGCGTGGCAGCCGGGCCGACGAGGTGCTCATGCGGTCGCACTGGCCGATCACCAGGACGTGTGCGAGGTGGTGCGACTCTCCCTCGCCGCCCCCCGGATTCCGGTGCGGCCTTGGACAATACAGCTTGTGAAGAAGATCGGTTTCCTCTCGTTCGGCCACCACCAGCCCGGCACCCCGACGCCCACGGCCGCCGACGCCCTGCGGCAGATGGTCGAGCTCGCCGTGGCCGCGGAGGCACTCGGCGTCGACGGCGCGTTCCTGCGCGTGCACCACTTCGCGCCGCAGTTCTCCACGCCGTTCCCGTTGCTCGCCGCGATGGCCGCCCGCACCGACCGGATCGAGCTGGGTACCGCGGTGATCGACATGCGCTACGAGAACCCGCTCTACCTGGCCGAGCAGGCCGCCGCCACTGATCTGCTGAGCGGCGAGCGCCTGCAGCTGGGCATCAGCCGCGGCTCCCCGGAACCGGCGTTGCACGGCGCGTCCGCCTTCGGCTACGTCCCGGCGGACGATGAGACCGACGCGGATATGGCGCGCCGGCACACCGCGATGTTCCGCCGCGCGCTCTCCGGTGCCGCCGTCGTGCGCGCCGATCCGCAGATGACCGGCCGTCCCGGGATGCTCGCCGTCCAACCCAGGTCGCCCACGCTGGCGGAGCGGATCTGGTGGGGCAGCGGCACCCGCGCCACCGCGAAGTGGACCGCCGAACAGGGCCTGAACCTGATGAGCTCCACACTGCTCACCGAGGACACCGGGGTACCGTTCGACGAACTGCAGGCCGAGCAGATCCGGATCTTCCGCGAGGAGTGGGCGCGGCAGGGCCACCTCCGCGAGCCGCGGGTCTCGGTCAGCCGCAGCGTCATCCCGATCACCACCGACACCGACCGGCGCTTCTTCGGGCGGGAACGGGACAGCCGGGACCAGGTCGGGTACCTCGACGGCGGGACCGCCCGGTTCGGCCGCACCTACGCGGGCGAGCCGGAAGTCATCGCGGAGCAGCTCGCGGCGGACGCGGCCGTGCAGGCCGCGGACACGGTGCTGGTCACGGTGCCGAACCAGCTCGGCGTCGGGTACAACACCCATCTGCTGGAGTCGATCGTCCGCGACGTGGCACCCGCCGCCGGCTGGCGCTGAACCGCACGCCATCGCGCCCGGGACGCCGGAGCGGACCGGGTCAGAACTCGCGCAGCGCCTCCGCGAGCCGTCCCGCGTGGTGGGCCGCGACGAGCGTCGCCGCGACGTCGCGCAGTTTGATGTTGGCCTGCTGGGACATCCGCTTCAACGCGGCGAGCGCCTCGTCCGCGGTCTGGTTGCGGTGGCGCATCAGCAGGCCCTGCGCCTGGCCGATCACGGTCCGCGTGCGCAGGGCCGTCTGCACGTGCCCGAGCAGCCGCAGGTTGTCCTGGTAGATCGTGTGGTTGTCGAACGCCACGCCCGCGTGCAGCGTGAACAGCAGCGCCAGGTCGTGCGAGTCCTGACCGAAGCGGCCCGGCTCGGCGGACAGCACGCTGAACGCCGCCGCCGACTCCTTGCCGGGCAACGGCAGGGTCAGGCAGCTGCCGAAGCCGTGCCGGCGCAGGTGGTCGGCGTAGGCGGGCCACCGGTCGTCCGCGGCGGTGTCGTCCAGCCGCCGGGGCTCGCGGTAGGTCAGCGCCTCGCCGACCGGATCGGGGACGGGCACCGGCAGGTCCGGCAGCGGTCTGCCCGCGGTGGCCACCACCTCCGCCGCCCCGTCCGCGGTGGTCACGGTGATCGCGGCGCGGTCGCATCCCGGCAGCAGCGTGACGGCCCGTGTCACGTACCGGGTCAGGGTGGCGGTGACGTCGTCGTCGTCCACCAGCCTGCCGATTTCGGCGAGCTCCTCGGCGATCGTGATGACCTCCGGAGCGGTGAGGACCGTTTCGCTCATGACACCTCGTCTCGTCGGCGAGGCACCGGCGGACGCGACCCGGTGTCCGGTCCTCGTTCCGCCAGCCTAACCGCGCCATGGGGTAGGCTCGGGCGCGTCACGGTTATACAAGCAGCTGTGGCTCGCCCTTCTGTCGATGCGAGGCGGCGCGCGGTGCCGCGCTCCGTCCCCCGAGCGAGCCCGAGGTTGCTGTTGTCCCAGACCGTTCCCTCCCCCGTGGCCGGCCGAGCCGGCGCCGTCGTGTCCTTCCGGCGACCAGGAGATTGCGTGACCAGCCTGAAAGTGGAGTGGACCTACCGGCCCTGGGCGCTCGTCGTCACGGTGACGGGTGAAGTGGACGCGGGCACGATCAGTCAGCTGCGCGACGGGATCGAGGCGGCGCGGGCGGGCGCGCCGGTGCCGCCGCCCGCGGTGGTGCTCGACCTGACCGGGGTCGGGTTCATCGGTTCCAGCGGGCTCGCGCTGCTGGTCGAGGTGTCCGAGGAGTGCGCGGCGGCCGGGCAGGAGCTCACGCTGGTGTGCGCGAGCCGGCCGGTGCTGCGCCCGCTCCAGCTGACCGGTCTCGATCAGGTGTTCACCATCACCGGGACCCTGCCGCCCGCGCCCTGACCGATCACTCCGCTCCCTCCGCGGTGAGGTCCTCCGGCTCGACGGCGTGCCCGGTGTGCTCGGTGACGAACCGGGCGGAGATGGTGTGCAGCTTGACGTTCTCCCGCTGGGACTGCCCGACCAGGAGCTGGAACGCCTCGTCGGCGGTGATCCGCCGGGCGGCCATCAGGATGCCCTTGGCCTGCTCGATGACACCGCGGGTGCGCAGGGCGGCACGCAGGTGCCGCACCTGTTCCTGGGTGCGCAGCGCGCGGCGGGACAGGCTCAGCACGGCGTCGACCACCGTCGCGTACAGCTCCAGGTACTTCTGGTCGACGTCGTGGAACCCGTGCTCGCCGAAGCCGAACAGGTTGATCGCGCCCATCGCCTCGTCCCGCACCTGCAGTGGCGAGGCCAGGTAGCTCGCCACTCCGTGCCCGGCCGCGACCTGCACGAAGCCCGGCCACAGCTGCCGCGCGGTGCTCACCGCGACCCGGACGACCTGACCCGTGCGCGCCGCGCGCAGGCAGGGCCCGTCGTCGTCGGCGTACTGGGCCTGGTCGATCAGGGCCGCGCGCTCGTCGGTCGCGGCGACGGACCGGGCACCGGTGCCGTCCAGCACGGTGATGGAGGCCATGTCCGCCCCGGGCACCACCCGGACCACCTGCTCGCACACCACACGCAGCAGGACGCCGAAGTCGTCGGTGTTCCCGACCGTGCCGGCCAGTTCCTCGAGGGCACTGGTCACCTCGTCCAGGTGCTCCAGCTGGTCCGCCACACCGTCGCTCATCGTGGTCCTTCCGTACCGCAGCCGACCGGGAACGAGCGGCGATGACAGCACCGGACCCGCGCCCGGTCGCTGTGTGCTCAACAACCCGGCCGATATTACCCGGCGCCGGCGGGTGCCCTGGTCAGACGGCGGCCGCCATCGCGAGCGCGGTCAGTTCTACCGAGCGCACCCGGTCGGCGACGTCCTGGGCGTGGTGGGCGAGGATCAGTTCGTCGGCCTGGGCTTCGGCGGCGAAGTCCGCCAGGTAGGCGCGCACCTCGTCCGGGGTGCCGACCGCGGTGTAGCGGGTCATCGCCGCGAGGCCCCGGCCGCCGGGCGAGGCCAGGAACGCGTCGATCTCCGCGTCGGTGAAGTTGGCGCCCGCGCGGCCCTGCGCCAGCATGGCGCGGGCACGGGCGCGGTAGGCCACGGTCCGCTGGGCCTCGGCCTCGTCGTGGTCTTCGGCCGCGAACGCGTTCGCCCCGGCGATCACGTACGGCTCGGCCAGCTGCGCGGAGGGCTGGAACCGCTCCCGGTACAGCGCGACGGCCTGGTGCAGGGCGTCCGGGGCGAAGTGCGACGCGAACGCGTACGGCAGCCCGAGCTGCGCGGCCAGCTGCGCCCCGAACAGCGACGACCCGAGGATGTAGAGCGGCACCACGCCCTCGGCCCGCGGCACCGAGCGCACACCGTGCACGGCCTTGCCGCTGAGGTACGCCTGCAGCTCCAGCACGTCCTGCGGGAAGGAGTCGGCGGAGGACGGGTCGCGCCGCAGCGCCACGGTGGTCTGCTGGTCGCTGCCCGGCGCGCGCCCGAGCCCGAGGTCGATCCGCCCGGGGAACAGCGTCTCCAGGGTGCCGAACTGCTCGGCGATCACCAGCGGCGAGTGGTTGGGCAGCATGATCCCGCCCGCACCGAGGCGGATCGACGAGGTGTGCTCGGCGACGTGCCCGATCAGCACGCTGGTCGCGCTGGAGGCGATGGAGGCCATGTTGTGGTGCTCGGCGTACCAGACCCGCCGGTAGCCGCTGCGCTCGGCGGCCTGCGCGAGCGTCACGCTGGCCGCGAAGCTCTCCCGCGCCGTCTGGCCGGGCGCGATCGGTGCGAGGTCCAGGACGGACAGGACTGGGGACATGACGGCTCACCTTTTCTGCGTCACGGGTGGCGCGGCGCCGGAATCCTTCGACATATCGCTATTTTCCGAAATTACGCTCGCCGCCGGAACGTCCGCACCATGACACCGCTCACGGGCCCGCGGCCCGTGAGCAGTGCGCACCTCAGGCCAGCGCGCGCAGCCGGGGCAGCACGTCCTCGGCGAACTGGGTGAGGAAACGTTCCTGGTCGTGGCCGGGACCGTGGAAGACGAGGTGGTTCAGGCCCGCGTCCAGGTACGGCTTGATCTGCGCGACCGCCTCGTCCGGGTCGGACGCCACGATCCAGCGCTTGGCGACCTGCTCGATCGGCAGCTCGTCGGCCAGCCGTTCCATCTCCTCGGCCGAGGAGACCGAGTGCTTCTGCTCCGGGGTCAGCGACAACGGCGCCCAGAACCGGGTGTTCTCCAGCGCGGTGGCGTGGTCGCGGTCGTAGGACATCTTGATCTCGATCATCTTGTCGATGCCCGCCACGTCCCGCTCCGCCGCGGCCGCCCCCTCCGCCACCGCCGGCATCAGCTTGTCGGTGTAGAGCTCCATGCCCTTGCCGGAGGTGCAGATAAACCCGTCCCCCGCGCGGCCGGCGTACTTCGCGACGACCGGGCCGCCCGCGGCCACGTACACCGGGACCGGCTGCTCGGGCCGGTCGTAGATCTTGGCGTTGACCAGCTGGTAGTACTCGCCGTCGAAGGAGACGTCGTCGGTGGTCCACAGCTCGCGCATGAGCGAGATCGCCTCCCGCAGCCGGGCGAACCGCTCCTTGAACTCCGGCCACTCCCGCCCGGACACCGCGATCTCGTTGAGCGCCTCACCGGTGCCCACCCCGAGGATGACCCGGCCACCGGACAACAGCGACATCGTCGCGAACGCCTGCGCGATCACCGCCGGGTTGTACCGGAACGTCGGGGTCAGCACGCTCGTGCCGATCTGCACCCGGCTGGTCCGCTCCGCGACCGCCGACATCCACGACAGGGCGAACGGCGCATGCCCGCCCTCGTGCCGCCACGGCAGGAAGTGATCCGACACCATCACCGAGTCCAGGCCCAGCTCCTCGGCCCGCACGGCGTACTCGACCAGATCACGCGGACCGAACTGCTCCGCCGACGCCTTGTAGCCGACCTTCAGACCCACGTCTCGTCCTCCCTCACTGGTTGCTCCCCCACTCAACCTACTGCGCCCGGGAGGAATTCCTCAGCCGCGCGGGTCCGGGAACTGGTCGTGGCACCGCTCGGAGGTGATCTTGGGCGCGCGGCGAACTCGCGGTGGACCGCGACGGCCTAGCGCGGCTCGCTCACGGCAGGACCATCAGGCGGCGTGCCTGGACCACGGCCTCGTGGCGGGTGTGGGCGTCCAGTTTGCGCATGGCGGAGCCGAGATACGCCTTGACCGTCTCCCTGGACAGCGACAGGCGTTCCGCCACCTCGGCGTTCGTCCGGCCGAGGGCCACCTGGGCGAGCACGTCCATTTCCCGTGTGGACAGTCGCACGCGCGGCTCCGGCACCGGCCTGCCCTCGCCGAGGTCGGCGAGCCGTTGCGCGGCGGCGTAGAGGCGGCGGCGCGCTTCCGGGTCCGGCAGGGCACCGGCGATGGCCCGCAGCTCGGAGTGCACCGCCCGCAGCTCCTCGCGGCTGGCGCCCGGGGACAGCGAAGCCGCCCGGTTGGTCAGCTCGTCGCGGGCGGCCAGCTCGCGGGCCAGCCGCTTGCCGGACTCCATCAGCGCGTCGCGGACCCGGTCACCGAAGGTCACCGGCCGCCGGACGGCCCCGTAGAGCACGCCGCGGCACCGGCCTGCCGTCTGCACCGGCACGGCGATGACCGACGCCAGCCCTTCGGCCAGCACCGGGCGGTCGTAGTCGTGGGTGATCGTGCGCGCGGAACCGTAGTCGTTGACCGTGATCGGCCTGTTCTGCATCAGCACCCGGCCGCCCATACCGACGCCGGGCAGGACGTCCAGGTTGTGCAGTGCCGTGGTGCGGGTACCGACGAACCCGGACAACCGCAGGCGGCCACCGGACACCTCACCGCCGAACACGACCGGCAGGCCCGCGGCGCGGGCGGCCCCGGCCAGCTCGACCTGCAGGACCGAGCGGGCGTCAGACATCGGCGTCCGTCCTCCTCGAACCACACCATCGTCGGTTGCCCCACGGTACCGGCGTACCCAGGGCACGTCGATACCGGCGCGGCGGAGCTACCCCCGGACGGGGGTAGCCGCCCGGCCCGGCCGTCACCCTCCCGCCGGGGCCGTCACCCGCTCCGCACGCCCGCGCAGGTGCTCGGGTTCGGCGATGAACCGGGCGCCCACCACGGACAGCAGGCACAGCACCCCGCACACCACGGCGATCGGCCAGGTCTGCCCGCCCGAGGCGGTGGTCAGCGCGGCCGCGACGAACGGGATGCACCCGCCGACGATCGCGCCCGCGATCTCCCGGGTGAAGGTGACCCCGGTGTAGCGGTAGCCGACGGGGAACAGTTCGGACATCATCGTCGCCTGCGACGCCAGCGTCAGGTCGTTGCAGAGCGTGTAGAGCAGCACCAGCGCCGCCCAGATCACCACCGGCGTGCCGGTGTCGAGCAGGAAGAAGAACGGGTAGAACAGCAGCGCCGCCGCCGTCGCGCCGGTGATCATCACCGGACGGCGGCCGAACCGGTCGCACAGCCAGCCCGCGGTCGGCACGGTGATCACCTTGAGGGCGTTGGCGATGACGATGCCGAGCAGGCCGACCCAGGCCGCCGTGCCCACCCGCTTGGACAAGTAGCTCAGCGCGTAGACCGAGGGCAGGTAGCTGATCACGTTCGGTGCGACGGAGATCAGCATGCCGGGAAGGATTTTGCGCCCGGAAGTGGCGAACAACGCCCGCAACGGCGCCCTGGTGTCGTGCCCGGCCGCCTTCGCGCGGGTGAACTCGGGACTGTCCGGCACCCGCAGCCGCACGATGATCCCGGCGACGCCGACCAGGCAGCTCAGCAGGAACGGGATCCGCCAGCCGTAGCGGGCGAAGTCAGCATCGGACATCAGCGCCGAGGTCAGGAAGAACACCCCGGTCGCCACCAGCGAGCCAACCGCGTTGCCCAGCGTCGGCGCGGCGGCGTTGATGCCGCGCGCCCGGGTCGCGGCGTGCTCGGCGGACAGCAACATCGCGCCCGCGTACTCGCCGCCCGCGCCCAGCCCCTGCACGACCCGCAGCAGCACCAGCGCCACCGGCGCGAACACCCCGGCGGTGGCGTAGCTGGGCAGCACCCCGATCAGCGTCGAGGCGACGGCCATCACCATCAGCGTCACGAACAGCATCGTCCGGCGCCCGACCCGGTCACCGAGGATGCCGATGATCACGCCGCCGACCGGCCGCGCGAAGAACCCCACGGCGAACGTGGCCAGCGACGACAGGGTCGCGACGGCCGGATCGCCGGAGGGGAAGAACACCTGCGGCAGCACGAGAGCGGCGGCCGTGCCGTAGAGGGAGAAGTCGTACCACTCCAGCGCCGTGCCCACGGTCGAGCCGACCGTGGCCCGGCTGATTCCCAGTCTCATCGCAGACCCTTCGTTGCGTCTGGGGAACGTCTACATTAACGTTCATGTTGGCGACAGGCTACGAGTTCGCTTTCGCCTAGGTCAAGGGATGGAGACCCAGTTTTGACCCCCATGAACGTTAATGAGACGGCGTTGTCGAAGTACAACCCGCTGCCGCGGGTGCTGTGCTTCGACACCTTCGACACCACCACCCACGGCTGGACCGAGCTGCTCGGCAACTACGACGGCCGCGGCGACCTGGACACCGTTGACGACCACATGCGCGACTTCCGCCCGCCGCAGCTGTCCTCGTGCTCGTTCTTCGACGTCGGCACGCACGGGACGCTCAGCGGAAACTACGCCCTCAAGCTCGCGACCCGCCCCTACCCCGGTCACACCGCCACCGGCATCCGGCGACTGACCATGGCCGGCCGCGGCCGGGTCCGGATCGAGACGCACTTCGCGTTCAAGGCCGAGGCGACGGTCGGGCACGAGGCGCCCGCGTCGGTGGCCTGGGACGGCAACCGGCACCCGTCGGAGGCGCAGTTCGGTGCGTTCACGGTGGCCACCGACATCTGCTCGGACGGCGGCGTGCGCTACCACAACGTCATCCGCTACCAGAACACCAACCTCGACGGCGAGATGACGAACCGGTGGATGTACCCGGTGGTGCCCGAGCCCACGCCGCGCGACCACCAGGAAGGCAAGTTCGCGCTGCCCTACGCCGCCGACTTCACCGCACCGGACCCCGACGACTGGCGGACCTTCGGCGAGCCGCTCGAGATGTGCGTCAACGAGGTGCCCACCAAGATCAACTGGCACTACCTGCGGTGGGACATCGACACCAGCACGAGGTCCAATGTGGAGTTGCAGCTCAACGACCGGGTGATGGACATGCGTGACGTGCCGGTGCCGCTCTACCCCGACCGCTACGGCACGCTGGACAACCTGCTCAACTTCTACTTCTCCGTCCGCACGCACTGCGGCATCCGCAATTTCCTGTTCCTGGACTCGATCCTGATCTCGGTGGACTGGTGAGGCACGACATGCGCTCGACGATGACGGCGGTCCTGGAACGCAACACGGTGGTCCGCGAGGACTTCGCGACCGAGCCCTACGAGCTGCCCTGGGCGCAGGAGGCCCGGTTCTTCGTGCAGGCGCTCGAGGTGGACGGTCCGCTGACCTTCCGCACCGAGATCTCCCCCGACGGGCTGCACTGGTGCCCGCTGGACGACGCCGAGCACGGCATCGACTCCCCCGGCCTGATCAGCTGGCCGGTCCACGCGTTCGGGCAGTGGCTGCGGGTGCGCTGCACGGTGGGTCCGGGCGCGGCTGGCAAGCTGCGCATCTATCTTGTTGGCAAGGGTTGAGCCGGAGGTCGGTCGGTGGTGCGCGCTCGGCGGGTCACGTTGCGTGACGTGGCGGACAGGGTCGGGCTGTCCGCGAACACGGTGTCACGCGCGCTGTCGGGCAAGGACCAGGTCAGCGAGGCCACCCGGGAGATGATCGTGGCCGAGGCGCGGCGGCTGGGCTACGTGCCCAACAGCCACGCCCGGTCACTGGTCTCCGGCACCACGATGGTGCTCGCGCTGGTCATCACCAACCCGTCGAACCCGTTCTACGCCGCGCTGATCTCGGCCGTGGAACGGCAGTGCCGGCTCGCCGGGTACTCGGTACTGCTGCTGGTCACCGAGGAGAACGAGGACAACGAGGAACGCGCCGTGCAGCAGCTGCTGCGCTTCGGCGTGGACGGCGTCCTGGCCGTGCCGATCCAGCAGCGGCCGGGCGCGTGGGCGGAGCTGACCGCCGCCGGGCTGCCGGTCGTGCTGCTCAGCCGGGATATCCCCGAGCTGGGGTTCGACTTCGTCGGCACGGACGTCGAACAGGCGGTGTCCGACGCGGTGGCGCGGGTGGCCGGGCCGGACCCGGGTCCGGCGTGGCTGTTCGAGGAGGACCTGGAGATCAGCACGGTGGCCGCGCGGATCGCCGGGTTCCGGCGCGCCCTCGGCGGCGATTCGCTGGTGCTGAAGGTGCCGGGCCACCGCACCCGGGACGCGGCGCTGCCGTGGCGCCCGGACGACGCCTACCGGCTGGCGGCCGGGCTGATCACCCGGGAGCACCACCCGGAGCTGGTCGTGACCGGCAACGACTACTTCGCGCTCGGCGTGTACAAGGCGATCCGGGAGTGCGGCCTGACGGTGGGCGGCGACGTGCGGGTGGTGGGCTACGGCGACCACCCGTTCGCCGCCTACCTGGAGCCGGGTCTGACCACGATCCGGCTGCCCGCGGACGACGTCGGCACCGCCGGGGTGGACCTGCTGCTGCGGCGCATCGCCGAGCCGGACCGCCCCCGGGAGACGGTGCTGCTGAGCGCGACGCTGGTGGCACGGGATTCGGCGCGGGTGCCGGCCTGATCTTGCCCGGGCCGGAGCTGCCGGCGAAGGCTGCTCCGGACCAGATCTTGGGCGGGTGCGGTCCGGGGCGTGGCCGGTTGGCGTGCGTGCCCGGGTCGGCAGGTCCGGTCCGTCGCGCCGAACGGCACGGGAGGCACGGCCGGGCGGTGCCGGGCCGGGGGTTGCGGGCAGGGCGGTTCGGGATGCCCGGTGCTCGGCGCCGCCTAGGCTGTGGCCATGGATCCACAGTCCGCCGGGTTGACCGCACTGAGCCGGGGGCTCGCCGGGTATCTCCGGGCCGTCGCCGCGGCCGTGGGTGTTCCGGCGGAGGCCACCTCGTTCGAGGTCAGCGACACCGTCACCGCCTACCTGGGGCTCAGCCGGCGGTGGCCGTCCCGGCCCGGCGAGGACCTCATGCTCGTGTGGAGCGAACGCAGCGGCTGGGCGGTCGCCGTGGAGACGGCGCCGGACGAGACGCCGGTGGTGCTCGCCTGGTTCGCGGGCGCCGAAGTGGTACCGGAGCCCGCCGCCGTCGCCCGGTTCGTCACCGGCGTGATCGAGGCCGAGCGCTCCACCGCACCGCAACCGGTGTTCGCCGTGGACGTGGGGCGCACCGAGCTCGCCGCGCGGCTGGCGCGCTACGCCTGAGCGGGCGGCACCACGACGAGGGTGAAGCTGTCCCCCGCCGAGGTGGTCACGTCCACCGTGTCCTGATCCGGCAGGAGATAACCGGCCTGCGGCGCCAGGGAACCGTGTCCGCCGAGGCGGCGGGCGGACGGATCCCACGGCGTCCTCCGGTAGGCGATCCGGTCGATCGGCCCGAGACGGGCTGCCAGCACCGCGCGCAGTGCCGGCAGCTCCGCGGACAGGTCACGCGACCGGGGCCACCAAGCCCCGTCGACGTACCCCGGGGTGGGCACCGTCGGGTTCTGGCTCGCTCGGAGCTTCAGCCGCGGCGGCCCGGCGGCCGTGACGGCCTTCGGGGTGGTGGTGCGAACGTGCGGGCCCGACGACATGCCGGTACTCCTGCCCCCGGCCCGGAACGGGCCGGCGTCGATGCCGAGAACGACCCCGGCTGGCCGCCGGGTCCGGTTTCCTCTCGACACCGGGAACGCTACACCCTCCCCGGCTCGGCAGCGCCGCCCTGACCAGCATTTTTTCCGCGAGAAGCGGCGGGGTGCCGTCAGGCTTCGGCTGCTGCGGCCTGCTCCCGCTGCGCCCGGCGCCGCGCCTTCGCCGCGAGCACGGCCGGGCTGATCTTGCCCGTCTCGGCCGGTTTGCGCGGCTCGGCGACCACCGGCGCCTCCGGGTCGCCGTCCTGCTCCGCCACGGCCGCGGCGTCCGCGTCCTCGGCAGTTTCGGACTCGGCAGTTTCGGACTCGGCGGCTTCGGGTTCGGACTCGGCGGCTTCGGGTTCGGGCGCCGTCGCCGCGGCGGCGGGGGCGTCGTCGTCCGCTGTGGACTCCTCGGAATCCTGGGACTCCGCCGCCTCGTCGTCCACTTCGGACCCGATCGCGTCCTCGTCCACATCGGACTCCGCTGACACGCCGAGGATCTCCTCGATCCGCACCTCGACCGCCGGGATGGCGGTGGCCTCGTCCGTCGCGTTGCCGATGATCTCCCCGATGCGCCGCAACTGGTCGAGGACCTCCTGCCGGGTGCCGCGCAGCCGCTCGACCTCCTCCTCGGCCGCCCGGATCATCGCGCGGACCTGCTCCTCCGCGCGCCGGGCCACCTCCTCGCGCCGGCGCCGGGCCTGCTCGGCCTGGTCCTCGTAGGCCTTGCGGGTCTCCGCGGCGTCCCGTTCGGCCTGATCGCGGATCTCCCGCGCCTCCAGCTCGGCCTGTGCGATGATGCGCTCGACGCGTGCGCCGATGTTGCCGGAGCCGATGACCTGCAGGGGCACCGACAGGTCACCGCCCATTTCGGACAGCCGCCGCTCCTTCTCCTCCAGCTCGCTCGCCAGGTGACCGGCCCGGGCACGCAGCCGGCGGATGTAGGCGTCGACCTCCCGGCGGTCGTAACCCCGCAGAGCCCCGGAGAACCGGACCTCACGCTCGGCCAGGATGTCATTGCCACCGCTGTTGACCATGCCCCGAGTCTCAGCCGCGCTGCCGGCGCCCGCAAACGGCAATTCCCCGTTCGGCTGAAGATCGGCGGTGGACGAGCACCTGCGAGGCCCCGCGGCGGGCCGGCGCACGGTAGCCCTCCGGCACCTCGTCCCGTCCGATCACCCGGCCGGGCACCATCGCCGCACGGACGGCTGACGCACGGCGACTCCGGCAGGTGAGCGCAGGCCCACGGCACGTCACTGGTATGGGTGATATCGCGGACGATCGCCGATCGCCCGGACGAGCCGGTGGTCACCGAGGTCGTCCGCCCCTGTCGCGCGGGGGCGGATCGGAGGACAGTGGACACCAGGTCTCGTCATTGCCCGGGCAGCGACGCCGGCCAGGCCCCCGGTGGTTCAATCCGCGTGCCCCGGGGGCCGCCCCGGGCCGGGCGTAGCGGGCAGGCGGACGCATAGCTGTCACCCAGGTTGTTTGAAGCCGGGTCTCAGCCTCCGCGGTCACCATCGTGGTGCCCGGACAGGAGGCTCCCGTGCCAGACAACGAAGATCGACACAGCGGCTCGCGGTGGGAACCGGCCACGCCGCCGCTCCCGGCCGAACCGGTCAGCAGCGCCACCGCACCGCCGCCGGCCGCACCCCGGCGGACCATCGGGCTCGTCCGGGGCGGGACCCGAGCGGCGTGGTGAAGGGCTGGGCGGCCGAGCGCGCCGCGGAGCACCTGCGTGCGCTGCCGGCGACCGACTTCTGCCTGTCCGCCGGGGGTGACATCGTGTGCCGCACCCTCGACCCGGGCGGCCCGTCGTGGCGGATCGGCATCCAGAACCCGGCCGATCCGAACCGCGTGCTCGCGGTGGTGCCGGTGTTCACCGGCGGGGTCGCCACCTCCGGCACCGTCCACCGCGGCGCGCACCTGGTGGACGGCCGCACCGGGCGGCCGCCGGTGGGCGTGGCCTCGGTGGCCGTGGTGGCCGAATCGCTGACCTGGGCCGACATCGACGCCACCGCGGCGTTCGCGCTCGGCTCCGCGGCGGCCGGCTGGCTCGCCACCCGCCCCGGGCGGCGGGGCCTGGTGGTGTGGGCGACGGGAGCGACCACCGTCATCGACGGACGACCCACCCCGCTGCCCCGCTGACCGGCGGGCCGGGCGGCCCGGCCTGCCGCACACCTCGTCCCTGGATCGGGGTCCCTGGATCGGGTGAATCAGCGCCGAAACCGCTCCCTGGCGGTTGAACCCTGTTCAGACTGTCGCGGGAGGTGGGCCGCATGACGGAGCGGGCGGAGGTCGACATCCGGACGGCGGTACTCGAGGACGAGGTGGTGCAGCTGCAGGTGGCCGGCGACGTGGATCTGCTCACCGTGCCGTGCCTGGCGCGGGCGCTCGCGGCAGCCGCGCGGCTGTCTCCGCGCCGGGTGGAGGTGGACCTGTCCGCAGTGGACTTCCTGTCCGTGTCCGGCGCGGCCGAGCTGGCCCTGGCGGCGGTGCGGATGCCGGTCCAGGTGCGGCCGGCCAGCCGCGCCTCCCGCGCCACCCTCACCGCGACGGGATTGGACCACCTGCTCGGCTGACCGGTGCGCACACGGAAGTGCCGGCTCCCGCGCGGGAGCCGGCACCTCGTGTCGCGCCGGATCAGTACCAGTGCGCCCTGCCGCCGACCTTGCGGCCGGTGGAGCCGAGAATCGCCAGCACCGCACCCACGACCAGAAGCACGATTCCGATCGTCCAGATGATGTTGATACTGGTCAGCAGACCGACGATGAGCAAGATGACGCCGAGAACGATCATGGCAACTCTTTCTGTCGGCAGGACGGGCCGCGCCGCCGGTCCTGTTCCGATGGGGACCGCCCAGCGATACCCGGTTGGGTGATCGCGCAAACCCCGGACTCCGCCGGCCGGGCAGAAGTTGCTGCGTCGCGACCATCACGTTGCGCCACGTAGACCATTGGGGGTCTGAACCGGTCAGTAACCCTCCGCGGCCCCGTTGCGGCGCGGGTCCGCACAGGACCGCAGCACGTCACCGGTCAGCGTCACGCCCTCGAAGTTGCCGGTGAGCGAGTGCCACGGGCCGAGATCACGCAGCCACAGCCCGCGCTCGGCGCAGCGGCGGCGGAACTCCCGGTCGACCTCCGGCGCGAACCCGTGTTCCAGGGTCACTCCCGGCAACCACCCGGACGCCGGTTCGTGCGGCCGCACCCCGAAGCGCGGGGCGGCCACCGACTCCTCGATGGACAGACCGAAATCGACCAGGTTCACCAGGTTCTGCAGCACGCACGCGACCAGCGACACCGACGGCGACCCGGACGCGATCACCGGCACCCCGTCGCGCAGCACCAGGTTGGGTGCCAGGTAGACGGTGGCCCGCTCCCCCGGCCACGGCATCCCGCGCTGGAAGAACGATCCGCCGCCGGACAGCTGGAAGCCCTCGGCGAACAGGCCGTTCACCCACGGCGAGGCCATGTGCGAGTGGGTGACCGAGGCGATGTTGCGGTGCTCGTCCACGACGGTGACGTGGATCGTGCCGGGGACCGGCACCGCGGCCGCCGCCGGGAGCGCCCGGTGTCGTGCCAGGCGCGCCAGCCGCCGTGCCGCGTACTCCTTCGACAGCAGGGTTTCCACGTCCGTGGCGGCCGTGCGCGGCGGGGCGTAGTACACCTCCTGGTGCACAGCGGTCAGCGCCTCCAGCGTCTCCACCGAGGACCACGCCGGGCCCCAGGACGGCAGATCGGTCAGCTCCAGCACGTTCAGCGCCTCGATGAGCTGGCAGCCACCGTCGTCCGGCGGTGCCGACGTGACGATCTCCACATCCCGGTAGGTGCCGCGCAACGGCGCGCACCACTGTGCGGTGTAGGCGGCGAAGTCGGCGGGCGTGATGACCCCGCCGCCGCGCCGGCACTCCGCGCTGAACGCCCGCGCGAAGTCCCCGAGGTAGTAGTCCAGATCCTCGTCCCGCAACCGCTCCAGCGTGCGCGCGACCCGCTCCTGCCGCAGCGTCTGCCCGGGCGCGACGAGGCTGCCGCCGGGCAGGAACGCCTCGCGGGCCTGCTCGTGGCTCCCGAGTTCGGCCCGGTGCGCGTACATTTCGCCGAACAGGTACGGGTTCACCGCGAACCCGTCGCGCGCCACGGCGATCCCGTCGCGCAGCAGCCGGGACCGGGACAGCCGCCCGAACCGCTCGTGCGCGGCCCGGAAGGCCGGCCACCACCCGGGGACCGGCACGCCCCGCCCGGTGGTCAGGTCGGCCCCGGTGAACCCGGGCAGCGGCGCGAGCGGCGCGGCGACGTTGCCGTTGAGGTAACTCGCCGCGCCGGTCCCGGCGTCCCAGTACAGCATCTCCAGCCCGCCGGTCAGCGCCGTCATGTGCGGCTCGACCACCAGCTGGGTCGCGGCCGCCGCGAGCGCGGCGTCCGCGGCGGTGCCGCCGTCGCGCAGCACGTCGAGCCCGGCCCGCACCGCCAGCGGGTGCGAGGTCACCACCATCCCGCGGCGGGACGTCACCGGCTCCTTGCGGCCGTAGGTGGCGCTGCGGGCGAGCTCGTCGGCCACGCCGGCGTCCATCACGCCTCCGCCAGCGACTGGCGCCGCTGCTCGTCGACCGCGGCCGGCATCGCGAACAGGGCCACCAGGATCGACACGGCGCAGATCGCGGTCATGTACCAGCCGAAGGCGGCGTTGGTGCCGGTGAGGTCGAACAGCCACACCGCGATCAGGCCGGCGGTCGAGCCCAGTGCCGTGGTGCCGATGTTGTAGTTCAGCGCGGACGCGCTGGCCCGCACCTCGGCCGGGAAGCTCATCACGTAGGCGGTGGTGAGCGGCGCGCCGACGAAGTTGTTGATGAAGGTGAACGCGACCACCGCGACCACCGCCAGCCACAGCGAGCCGGACCCGATCGCCAGGAACGTCGGCACCGTCAGCAGGACGAACAGGCCGTAGCCGACGACGAGCGGGATGCGGGCGCCGTAGCGGTCGGCGAGCTTGCCGCCCCAGATCGCCGGCACCGGGCCGATCGCGTAGGTCAGCAGCGACGCCAGCAGTGCGTTGTTCTCGGCGAACCCGGCCTTGACCATCGCGGTCACGAAGTACGCCTGGATCACGAACGAGCCCACCCGCTGGCCGGCGCCGAGACCGATCGCCCGCAGCATCGCGCCCCAGTGTTCGCGCACCGCGGTGCGGAACGGCTTCTGCTTGACCTTGCTCGCCTCGGCCAGCTCGGCCATCTCCTTGAACTGCGGGGTCTCCTCGACGTGCCGGCGGATGTAGATGCCGACCAGCGCCATCGGGATCGCCAGCAGGAACGGGATCCGCCAGCCCCAGTTGTTGAACGCGGCCGCCGGCATCGCGGAGATCACCAGGTAGGCCACCAGGGTGGCGAGCAGCGGACCGACCGAAGTGGACGCCACGGACAGCCCGGCGAGGTAGTTGCGCCGGTTGCCGCGCTCGTGCTCGAAGATGAAGTTCGCCGCCGTGGTGTACTCCACGCTCGCCCCGATGCCCTGCAGGACCCGGCAGAACAGCAGGATCACCGGCGCCGCGATGCCCACGGCCGCGTAGGTCGGCAGCACGCCGATGCCCGCGGTGCCCACGCTCATCACCGCGATCGTCAGCAGCAGCACGAACCGGCGGCCCTTCAGGTCGGCCAGCGGCCCGAGGAAGATCGCGGCCAGCGGCCGCAGCGCGTAGGACAGCACCACGCCGGCGTAGGTGGACAGCAGCGCGGCCGTCGCGTTGCCGGCCGGGAAGAACTGACGGGAGATGATCACGGCCAGCGTGCCGTACAGGCCGAAGTCGTAGTACTCGACGACGTTGCCGAGCATCGCGGACAGGATCACCTTGCGCCGCGAGCGCAGGTCCGCACCGGTCGCCACGCTGCGCCGGGTGTCTTGGTCGGTCACGGTTCTCCTCGGTGGGTCACGGTTCTCTCGGGGGTTCAGGGCCGGAAGCGGTCCGGCCGGAAGGGCGCCAGCATCGGGTGCGGTTCGCCGGTGCGGATCTCACCGGCCAGGAGCTCCCCGGCGATCAGGCCGAGTGTGGCGCCGGAGTGGGTGAAGGCGACGAAACAGCCCGGCACGGTGGGCAGCTCACCGAACACCGGCTCGCCGTCGCCGGGAACCGGCTTGCGCCCGAGCTTCCAGGAGGCCGCGGTCAGCGTGACCTCACCGTCGAGCAGGGCGGACGCCTCGGCCACGAGCTCCTTGACCACCGACTCGTCGATCGTGCACGTGCCGTCGGCGGCCTCGGTGATGCGGTCCTCGTACCAGTGGTGGTCCAGCGCGAACGTGCCGCCGGGATTCGGGCGCAACGCCACCCGCGGGGTGTTCAGCACCGCGCTCATCGCGGTCTCCGCCGGTTCGGTGAGCACGAGCATCGACAACGGCGAGGCGTCCGGAATGGACACTCCCAGCTCCGCGACCACCGCGGGGGTGGCAGCACCGCAGGCGACCACCACCGCCTCGGCGTCGTACCGCTGCCCGCCGGTGGTGGTCACGCCGGTGGCCACACCCGCGGCGGTGGTGACGCTCGCGCGCCCGGCGCCGGTGACGATCCGCCCGCCCAGCGCGGTGAACTCGGCCGCCAGGTGGTCGATCAGGTGCGGCAGCGAAACCCATCCCTCGCCCGGGTTGTGCACCGCCACCTCCGGCACGGCGTCCGGGTGCAGCCCCGGGACGGCCGCGGCGGCCGCGGCGGGAGCGAGCAGCCGGGAGTGGTAGGCGTGCGCGACCTCGGCTCGGTGCCGCTGCCCGGTCACCGCGCGGTCGGGGTGCCAGTAGAGGGCGCCGTCGAAACGGAGCCACTCCCGCGCGGGGTCGGCGGCGAACAGCGTGCGGTAGCGGTCGATACCCGCCACTCGCAGCGCGTGGTACGCCGCGGACCGGCTTCCGGCGGAGTTGAGCCACGACAGGGACCGGCCGGACGCGCCGTCGGCCAGTGCACCGGCGGTCACCAGGACCACCGTCGCGCCGTCGCGCTGCAGGTGCATGGCCGTGGAGACGCCGAGAACGCCCCCGCCCACCACCACGACGTGCTTGGTTGCGGTCATCGGGAAAGATCCCCCTTCCGGGCGTGTGCCCGCTCGATGATGCGCAGGACGTCGACCGCGTCCCGCGGGTCGACCGGGAGCTCGCCGCCGGCGTCGAGCGCGGCGGCGAGCAGCCGGTAGAACTGGCCGTAGTCCCCCGGCTCCGGCTCGACGCGCCGCGTGTGGCCGCGCACGCCGAGCGTGCCCCAGTTCTCGTGCGGCTCCCGGCCGAAGCCGTCGTCGCCGGGCCCGGCGCCGCCCTGGAGCGCGTCCTCCTGCGGGTCCAGGCCCCACTTCGTGTACCCGGCCGTGCTGCCGAGGACGTGGAACCGGGGCCCGGGCAGCGCGGCGACCCCGGACATGAACAGCCGGGAACGGGTCCCGCCGGTGTGGGTCAGCAGCAGGAACGAGTCGTCGTCGCTCGCACCGGCCCCGCGGCGGGCGAGGTCGGCGTGCACCGACTCGACCGGGCCGAACAGCAGGCGGGCCTGGTCGATCAGGTGCGTGCCGAGGTCGAACAGGATCCCGCCGCCGTCGGCGATCCCCGCCCGCGCCTTCCAGTCCCGCGGTCCCTGAGGTTTCCACCACTCGAACCGGGACTCGAAGGTGTGCACCGTGCCGAGCTCGCCGTCCTGGACCAGCCGCCGCAGCGTCCGGAAGTCGCCGTCCCAGCGCCGGTTCTGGAACACGGTCAGCACCCGTCCCACCCGGCGGGCGTGCTCGATCAGGGCCTCGCCCTGCGCGCTGGTGACGGTGAACGGCTTGTCCACCACCACGTGCAGGCCGTGGTCCAGCGCGGTGGCCGCCAGGCCGGCGTGTGTCGCCGGTGGCGTGCCGACGACCACCAGGTCGATTTCGGCCGCCCGGGCGAACAGCTCGTCCGGTCCGGACAGGACAGTCGCGTGTGGATACCGCGCGGTGGCCTGCGCCGCCCGGTCCGGGTTGCCCGTCACGACGAAATCGAGCGAGTAGGCGTCGGCGGCGGCGAGGAAGGGGGCGTGGAAGATCCGCCCGGACACGCCGAACCCGATGACCGCGGTGCGGATCACGGCTCAACCCCGTACACCGCGCGCGCCCGCTCGGCGGAGATCCGGCCCTCGGCCACGTCCCGGCGCACCCGCTCGGGATCGCGTTCGGACGCCGGACCGTAACCGCCGGCACCGGCGGTGTGGATGGACACCCGGTCCCCCGGCTGCAGCCGGGTGTAGCCGTGCTCGACCGGTTGCGCACCCTCGGACAGCTCGACCCCGGCACTCGCGCCCGGCCCGCCGCCGAACAGCCCCCACGGCCGCGACTTCTGCCGGGAGGTGTCCAGCCAGAAGTGCACGTCGTTCTCCTCGACCCGGACCGTGCGCCGGATGCCCATGCCGCCGCGCGTGCGGCCGTCCCCGCCGGAGCCGTCGATGAGCGCGTACTCCTCGACCACCAGCGGGTACTCGGTCTCCAGCGCCTCGACCGGCAGGTTGCTGGTGTTGGTCATGTGCACCTGCACGCCGTCCATCCCGTCCTGGCCCAGCCGGGCGCCGCAGCCGCCGCCGATGGTCTCCAGGTAGACGAAGTAGCGGCCGGTGCGGCTGTCCACACCGGAGAAGTGCACCCCGGTGTTGGCACCGTTGCTGGCCGCGGTGACCGTCTCCGGCACGGCTGCGGCGAGCGCGCCGTGGATCAGGTCGACCACGCGCTGGCAGGTTTCACTGCGGCCGTTGACCGCGGCCGGCTCGACGCAGTTGAGCACCGACCCGCGGGGCGCGGTGATGGTGACCGGCCGGTGCAACCCGGCATTGGGCACGATGTCGGGGTCCACCAGGGTCTTGAGCGAGTAGTAGACCGCCGCGTGCAGCGCGGTCCACACGACGTTGACGCTGGCGCGGACCTGCTCCGGCGCGGTGAAGTCGAAGGCGACCTCGTCGCCGCGCACGGTCACGGTGACGCCGAGGTCGAGCTCCTCGTCCAGCTCCGGGCAGTCGAACCGGTCGGTGAAGGTGTAGGTGCCGTCCGGCACCTTCGCGATCGCCGCCCGGGTGCGCCGCTCGGTGTAGTCCAGCAGCGCCCCGGCCGCCGCGACGAGCGTGTCCCGGCCGTACCGCTCGGCGAGCTCGGTGTACCGGGTGACCGCCAGCCGGTTCGCCGCGATCTGCGCCCGCAGGTCGGCGCGGCGCTCGTGCGGCACCTGGCAGTTGAGCAGGATGAGCTCGAACAGGTCGGTCTGCAGCTCGCCACGGCGCATCAGCCGCACCGGCGGGATGCGCAGCCCCTCCTGGAAGATGTGCGCGTGGCCGCGGTCGCCGAAGTCGGCGTGGTGGGCCAGGTTCGCCACCCACGCACTGATCTCGCCGTCGATGAACACCGGGGAGACCAGCACGATGTCCGGCAGGTGCGAGCCGCCGCCGGTGAACGGGTCGTTGCCGATGAACGCATCGCCGTCGTCGATGGTGCCGGCCGGGTAGCGGCGGGTGATCTCGTCGACGATGCCCATCAGCGAGCCCAGGTGCAGCGGCGAGCCGCCCTCGTCCTGGGCGAGCATCCGGCCGCGGGCGTCGAACAATGACGCGGTGCAGTCGCGGCGCTCCTTGATGTTGGTCGAGTAGGCGGCGCGCACCAGCGTCTCGCCCATCTCCTCCACGATGGACGACAGCGCGGAGCCGATCACCTCGACCAGCACGGGATCCTGCATGGTCTTCCTTTCCGGGGTTTTCCTCTCCGGGCGGGTCATCGGCCCACCGTCACGACGAGGTTGCGCAGCTCGTCGACGACGGCGACGTCGCCGGGGAGCAGCAGCGTGGTGGTGTCCATCTGCTCGACGATCGCCGGGCCGGTGATCCGGTGGCCCGGTTCCAGCAGCCTGCGGTCGTACACCGGGCAGTCGGTGAAGCCACCGTTTTCGGGCAGGTAGACCTCGCGCCGGGCACGCACGGCGCCGCTCGCGTCCGGGTCGCCGGGCGCGCCCCGGTGCAGCTCCGCGCGGGCGACCTCGCCGACGGCACGCAGCCGGAACGTGACGACCTGCACCTCGTCCTCGGCCGAGGAATAGCCGTAGATCCGCTCGTGCTCGGCGGCGAAGCGCTTGATCAGCTGGCCGATGGTGTCCGCGGTGATCCCGCCCTCGGGCACCGGCACCGGCAGCTCGTGGTTCTGACCGGCGTAGCGCATCTCCGCGAACCGCTCGGTGCGGCGCCGCTCGGCGGGGACGTTCTCCTCGGCCAGCCAGGCGCCGGCCGCCGCCGCCAATTCGCCGAACACCCCGGCCACCGCGTCCACGGTGTCCACTGCGTCCGGATCAAGACGGCAGATGCGGGTGCGCAGGAAGTCGGCCCGGATGTCGGTCATCAGCAGGCCGGCGGCGCACTGCGCACCCGGGGTCTCGGGTACCAGGACGGTGCGCATGCCGAGTTCGCGGGCCAGCCGCACCGCGTGCAGCGGACCGGCGCCGCCGAAGGGCACCAGCACGTAGTCGCGCGGGTCGTAGCCGCGTTGCACCGAGATCACCCGGATCGCCCTGGCCATGTTCGCGGTGACGACCCGGATGATCCCCTGCGCCGCGTCCAGCACGTCCATGCCCAGCGGATCGGCCACAGTGGACACCGCGGCGCGGGCCGCACCGGCGTCGATCTTCATCTGCCCGTCCAGCAGGTACTCCGGGTTGAGGATGCGCAGCACGACGTTGGCGTCGGTGACGGTCGGCTCGGTGCCCCGGCCGTAACACGCCGGGCCGGGGTCGGCGCCGGCGCTGCCCGGACCGACCTTGAGGGCACCACCCGCGTCGATCCACGCGATCGAGCCGCCGCCGGCGCCGACGGTGTGGATGTCGAGCATCGGCGCGCGCACCGGCCTGCCGTCGATCTCCGTCCCACTGGCCGCCTTCGGCACGCCGTCGCGCACCAGGGACACGTCCGAGGACGTCCCGCCCACGTCGAAGGTGATGATGTCCGGGTATCCGGCGGCGCGGGCGATCCCGGCCGCGCCGACCACCCCGGTGCTGGGCCCGGAGAGCACCATGCGGGACGGCATCCGCTCGGCGGTCTCGAACGGGATGATGCCGCCGTTGGACTGGGTGACGTGCGGGGTCGCCCGCAGCCCGAGCTCGCTCAGCCGGGTGCGCAGCCGGGCCAGGTAGCGGGCCACCACCGGGCCGAGGTAGGCGTTGACGACCACTGTGGACAGTCGCTCGTACTCGCGGAACTCGGGCAGCACGGCGGAGGACACGGACACGTGCACGCCCGGCAGCTCCTCGGCGAGGATGCGCTCGGCGGCCCGCTCGTGCCCGGGATCGGCGAAGCTGTACAGGAAGCAGACCGCGACCGCCTCCACCTGCTGCTCGCGCAGCCGCCGGGCGAGCGCGCGCACCTGGTCCTCGTCGAGCGGCCGCTCGATCCGGCCGTCGTGGCGGACCCGCTCGTCCACCTCGAGGCGCAGGTCGCGCGGCACCAGCGGAGCGGGCTTGCCCGCCTGCAGGTCGTACAGCGACGGCCGACGGCCGCGGCCGAGTTCCAGCAGATCGCGGAACCCGGCGGTGGTCAGCAGGCCGGTGCGCGCCCCGCGCCCGGTGAGCAGCGCGTTGGTGCCGACCGTGGTGCCGTGGGCGAAGTAGCCGACCTCGCCGAGGTCGCGCCCGCCGATCTCGTCGAGCAGCTGCGACACCCCCGTCACGATCGCCCGGCCCGGGTCGTCCGGTGTGCTGGACACCTTGCGCACGTACAGGCGCCCGGTCTGCTCGTCGAGGGCGCAGACGTCGGTGAACGTGCCACCGGTGTCGACGCCGATCCGAAGTGTCATGTGCGTGGGCCTCGCTTGGGTGAGAACCTTCTCAGTACCTGTTGGGTGAGAACCTTCTCAGGCGGTAGTAGCATCAGTCAAGACGTTCCGCGCAATCAATGCTGGGGAGGCGCGCAGGTGACCACGCACGGAGCCTCGCTGATCGACGTGGCCCGGCTGGCCGGGGTCTCGACGGCGACGGCCGGTCGCGCCCTCGGCGGGTACGGCCAGGTCAGCGAGCGCACCCGGGAACGGGTGCTGGCGGCGGCCGCCGAACTGGGCTACCGCCCCAACGGCCTGGCGCGCAGCATGGTGACCGGCAGTACGCACACGATCGGCGTGGTGGTGACCGACGTGGCGAACCCGTTCTTCGCCACCGCCCTGCGCGGGATCACCGACGTGACCTCCCCGGCCGGGTTCGAGGTGCTGCTGGCCAACACCGGCGGCGTGCTGGCGGCCGAGCAGCGGGCGGTCGCGGTCATGTCGGAGAAGCGGGTGGACGGCGTGATCGTCGCGGCCGCCCAGCCGGGCGAGGGCTCGCACCTGAAGCACGCGATGGACGCCGGGGTGCCGGTGGTGCTCATCGACCGGCAGGTCAGTGGCGTGCCCGGGGCGGACAGCATCACCGTGGACAACGACCACGCGGCCGCGGAGGCCGTGGCCCACCTGCTGGAACTGGGGCACCGGCGGATCGGCGTGATCACCGAGGCCGGTGACCAGCTGTCCCGCGTGAGCACGGGCAACCGCCGGCGCGGCCTGTTCCCGAGCGCGGTGCGGCTGCGCGGCTACGTGGGCGCGCTGGCCGCGGCCGGCCTGCCGGTGGACGAGTCCCTGGTGGCGCCGGCCCGCTACGACCGCGAATCGGCCTACGACGCGATGGTCCGCCTGCTGGACCTGGCGGACCCGCCGACGGCCGTGCTGTGCACCGACAACGTCCTCGCGTCGGGCGCCTACCGCGCGGCGCAGGACCGCGGCCTGCGGATGCCGGAGGAGCTGTCGCTGATCGGGTTCGACGACGAGCCGTGGACCACGCTGGTGCGGCCCGAGCTGACGATCGTCGAGCAGCCCACCTACGACCTGGGCGCCCGGGCCGGGCGGCAGCTGCTCGACCGGATCACCGCCGGGGACGCGCCCCGGCGGCCGCAGCACATCCAGCTCCGGGCCAAGCTGGTCGCCCGGGGCTCGACCGTGCCCAGGTAGGCGCTCAGGCCTCCTCGCCCGGCCCGCTCGGCGTGCGGTCCTCCGGCAGGGAGCTGTCCTCCTCACCGAGCCCCTCGTCCTGCTCGGTGGCGGGGCGGGCCTCCTCGTCGAGGTCCGGCCTGCGTGGATCGGTCATGGCACACACCTCCATCCCACGGGCGACATACCCGTTCGGCGCCCGGGTACCCGTACGGCCATGAACCGAGACCGGCGAAGCCACACCGAACAAGATCTCGACAGCAGCCGCACCTCGATCGCCGAGGACACCGGCGACCCCATCGACGACCCGCAACCCGGCCGCGCAGCGGTCTCCCGCAGCACGGACGAGGCCCCGCCCACCGGGACCACCGGCCAGGCCGACTACCCCCGCGACACCGAGAACGGGTAGCGCCTGCCGGACGTTCCGCCGAACCCGGGCGCTGTCGTCCACTGTGGACGTTTGGTGGTGCACCCCGGGTGATCACCCGCGCGGGCCGGGGCGGTGACCGGCTCAGCCCCGGTCGCCGCGCCCGTGGCCGTGACCGTGGCCCCGGCCGGTGCGGCCGTCCTTGTTGTCCTTGCTGTCCCCGTCACCGGTGCCGCCGTTGTCGTCACCGCCCGGCTTGGTCTCCGCGACCGTCGGGGCCGGCGACGTCGGCGGGGTGCTCGTCGTGCTGGACAGGGCGGTGTCGCTGTCGATGAGCGGCGCCGGGGATGCGGCGACGAGCCCCAGCCGGTGCGGCTCGGTCACCACGCGGCCGTCGGCGAGGGTGCGGGCGATGGTGACCGTCACGGTGTCGGCCGCGACGACCGCGGGCGCTACGGTGACGGTCACGCCGGTGACCCGCGCCCAGTACTCGCGGTAGGCGTCCAGCCCCTGCGCCTGCAGGTGCGGGCCGAGGTGCGTCCAGGCGGCCTCCGGCCGGTCCGGCAGCAGGGCGTAGTACTCGCTGACCACCCGGGTCAGCGACGCCGCGTCCAGCGCCGGGGCGGACGCGGGCGGCCGGGCCGGCGCCGGATCCCCGGGGGTTAGCTGCGTGACCAGCACCACCACCGCCGCCAGCGCGCTCACGACGGCCGCCAGCGGCAGCAGGAACCGGCGCGCCCGGCGAGGCGTCGCCACCACCGGCGCGGTGTCCAGCCGGGTCCCCGCCGGTACTTTGTCCCCCACCGGCTCGACCGCCTCGACCGGCTCGACCGGCACGGTGGGCGCGGACGGCGTGACGACCGGTTGCGTGCGCGCGCGAGCGGGGTTGAGCGCGCGCGGCGGCACCGGCTGCCCGTCGGCGACCGCCTGGAGCGCGGTCCCGACCTGGACCGTGCCGGGCCGCCGGGCGGGATCGGGCCGCAGCATGGCCATCAGCACCGGGGCCAGCGGGCCGGCCAGTTCCGGCGGCGCCACCTCGCCCGCCGCCACCCGGTGCAACAACGCGATGGAATTCTCGTCCTCGCCGAACGGGGGCACGCCCTCGACCGCCGCGTACAGGGTCGCGCCGAGGGAGAACACGTCGGAGTCCGGTGTCGGCTCCGCTCCCCGGGCGATCTCCGGCGCCAGGTAGGCGGGAGTTCCGGCGACCACACCGGCCTGGGTGAGCGCGACGTCGCCGGTCGCGCGGGAGATGCCGAAGTCGGCGATCTTGGTGGTGCCGTCCGCACCGACGAGCAGGTTGCCCGGCTTGACGTCGCGGTGGACGATGCCCGCGGCGTGCGCGGCCGCCAGTGCCGACGCGGCCTGCATCCCGATCCGCGCGACCGCCTCGGGGGCGAGCGGCCCCTGCTCGGCGAGGACGGCCGCGAGGCTGCGGGAGGGCAGGTACTCCATCACCAGCACCGGCAGGCCGTCGTGCTCGGCGACGTCGTGCACGGTCACCACGTGCGGGTGCCGGAGCCGCGCGGCGATCCGTCCCTCGCGCAGGATGCGGGCCCGGGCCTCGGCGCCCTGCGCCGGTCCGGGCCACAGCTGCTTGACCGCGACCGGGCGTTCCAGCCGTTCGTCCAGCGCGAGCCAGACCACGCCCATCGCGCCGGCCCCCAGGCGGCTGCGCAGCCGGTACCTCCCGGCGAGGAGCCGGCCGGCGCCGTCCACGGCCAGCCCATCCGTAGTCGTCACCGGAACAGGTTACGGATCCGGCTCCCCCGGAACGAGGGTGGGCAGGCGCCACACCATCAGCGCCGACCACACCAGGTGCGTCAGCAGCGGTGCCCGGACGCCGCCGCTCACGTGCCGCTGCCAGGCGAACAACGCGCCCATCACGGCCGACGCCGCCACCAGCGCGGGGTTGCGCGTGGCGGCGGTGACCAGCACGTAGAGCGCGGTCGACCCGGCGGGGCCGACGGCCTGCTGGACCGCGCCGCGGAAGAAGACCTCCTCGCCCACGCCGTTGGCGAGCGTGGTCAGCAGGACCGCGCCCCGGTTACCCGCGGTGGCGTAGCCGAGCACGCCCCGCAGGGCGCGGCGCAGCGGCGGGACGCGGCGGGCGAGTGCCACGCCCGCGCGGAACACCGCGAACGCCCCGAGGCCCGTCGCGACCGGAGCCAGCACCGGGCCTTTCGTCTCCGGGGGCCGCGTCAGCCCGCCGGCGATCCAGATGGCCGCGGTGGCACCGGTCGCGGCGAAGAACTGCGGCGACCCCGGCTCCCGCGAGAGCGACCAGCCCAGCACCACCGCGCCGGACGCGGCCGTCAGCCCCAGCGCCGGTTTCACCGCGCGACCCGTTCGGCCGCCCGCTCGCGCAACGCGGCGGCCACCGCGGCCTCGAACCCCATCGGCTCGAACGGCACGACCTCGCGCAGGGTGTGGTCGCGGACCACGACCTCGTTGATCATCGAGTCGACCAGCGACCGGCCGGTGGCGGCGTCGACGTCGGTCACCAGCGACAGCCACCACGACGACAACCGCGGTGACAGCAGTGGCACCGGCACGATCAGCCGGCGCCTGCTCTCGATGCGGGCGACGCGGCGCAGCATGTCGCCGTAGGCGAGGACGTCCGCGCCGCCCGCCTCGAACACCCGCCCCGGCGGCACGTCCAGCAGGGCGACCAGGTAACGGACCAGGTCGGGCAGCGCGATCGGCTGCGTGCGCGTGTGCACCCACCGCGGCGCGACCATCGCGGGCAGGTGCTCCACCAGCTGCCGCGTGATCTCCCAGGAGATCCCGCCGTGCCCGATCACGATTCCGGCGCGCAGCACGGTGACCGGCACACCGGCCTCGCGCAACAGGCCCTCGACCTGGCGGCGGCTGCGCAGGTGCGGCGAGAGGTCGTCGGCGTCGTCGCCGAGTCCGCCGAGGTAGACGATCCGCGTCAGGCCGGCGCGGGCCGCGGCGGCGCCGAACGCGCGCGCCGCCTCGGCGTCCCGGCGCTCGAAGTCCGGCTCGCCCAGGGAATGCACCAGGTAGTAGGCCGCGCCGGCGCCGTCGAGGGCCTGGTCGAGGGACGCGGCGTCGTGCACGTCGCCGTACACCGGCTCGCCCGCGCCGGAATAGTCGTCCGGGTGGCGGGTCATCGCGGCCACCTCGTGCCCGGCGCCGGTGAGCGCGGGGCACAGCCGCCGCCCGACGAACCCGGACGATCCCGCGACCAGAACCCGCATCGGGAAAACGGTAGCCGATGCGCAGGCGTGCCGCAGGCTGCCGCTCACCCCGCCCAGGGCAGCGGCGCGTCGTCCAGCCCCCAGTACACGCTCTTCTGCCGCAGGTACCCGAGGATCCCGTCCCGGCCCTTGTCCACCCCCAGTCCGCTCTCCTTCATCCCGGAGAACGGGGTCGAGATGCTGAACTGCTTGTAGGTGTTGATCCACACCGTGCCGGCCTGCACGCGCCGCGCCAGGCGCCAGGCCCGCCGGTAGTCGGCGGTCCAGATCCCGCAGGCCAGTCCGTACACGGTGTCGTTCGCTTGCCGGACCAGGTCCTCCTCGTCCTCGTAGGGCAGCAGCACGCCCACCGGCCCGAAGATCTCCTCCTGGCAGGTCTTCGACGAGTTGGGCAGGCCCTCCAGCAGCGTCGGCGGGTAGTAGGCACCGGCCGACGGAGGCACCACTCCCCCGCACAGCACCCGCGCCCCCTCCGCGCGCGCCCGGTCCACCAGGGACGCCACCCGGTCGCGATGGGCGACGGTCGCCAACGGGGCCACCTGGGTCTCCTCCGACGTGCCGGGGCCGACCCGCAACCGGGACGCGCCCGCCACGAGCAGGTCGCGGAACTCGGTGTAGCGGGACGCCGGCAGGAAGATGCGCGAGCCCGCGATGCAGCTCTGCCCGCTCGAGGAGAAGATCCCGAACAGGATTCCCGCCACGGCCTGGTCCACGGCGGCGTCCGGGCACACGATCGTCGGCGACTTGCCACCCAGCTCCATCGTCACCGGCATGATCTTCTCCGCGGCGATGCGCCCGATCGCCCGCCCGGTGGACGTGCCGCCGGTGAACGCGACCTTCCCGACCGCCGGGTGCCGCACGATGGCGTCGCCGACCACCGGGCCGGGACCGGGCAGCACGGACAGCAGCTCGGCCGGCACGCCCGCCTCCAGCACCAGCCGGGCCAGCGCCAGGGAGACCAGCGGCGTCGGCTCGGCCGGTTTGAGCAGCACGCCGTTCCCGGCGGCCAGCGCGGGCGCGATCTTCTGCGCATCGCTGGCGACCGGGGAGTTCCACGGCGTGATCGCGCCGACCACCCCGATCGGCTCGTACACCGACATGGTCAGCCACGGCCCGCGCTGCGGGGTCAGTGCGGTCTCCATCGTCTCCAGCGCCGCCGCGTAGAACCGGAACGTCCCGGCCGCGCTCGCCACCAGCGCCCTGGTCTCCCGCAGTGCTTTGCCGGTGTTGCGGGTCTGCAGCGCGGCGAGCGCCGCGGCGTCCCGCTCGATCAGCTCAGCCACCCGCACCAGCACCCGGGCACGTTCGTGCGGCAACAATGCCCGCCACGCGGCCGCGGACGGGGATTGGGCCGCAGCGCGGGCCGCCTCGTCCACGTCGGCGGCGGAGGCGGCGTGCACCACCGCGAACCGCTCGCCGGTTGCCGGGTCCACGCACGCCAGGGGCGCACCACCGCCACGCCGCCACCGTCCGGCCACCAGGATCTCGTCCGCCGGCACTGTCATCGGGCCACCTCCACACTGTCCAGCCATCGGCAGAATAACTTAGATCTAAGACGATCGCATCAATAAAACTTAGCCCTAAGGGTTGTCACCGTCCCGGAAGCGGTGCTACAAACAGATCCCAAGTTCCCTTAGAGCTAAGACATTGAGGAGATCCCGTGACGACCACGCAAGCCGGACTCGAGGAACTGATCGACTCCTGCATCGCGACCCGCGAGTCGCGGTTCGAGGACTGGGAGACGCTGGGTTTTCAGGCCAAGGCGGGGGAGGAGTTCCGCCGGGCGCAGGTGCGCTACATCGGGTCGGGTGCCACCGGTAACCACGAGACGGACAACCGGATCCTGCCCTCGGAGCACTTCACGTTCTCCAACATGCGGTTGCCGGTGGGGGCGGTGGGGCCGGAGCACACGCACCACGACGTGGAGGAGGTGTTCTTCGTCCTGGAGGGTGAGCTGGAGGTGACGGTGCACGACGTGGAGGACGGCACCAGGACCGCCAGCCGGGTGCTGGGCTACCGCGATCTGATCCGGGTGCCTGCCGGGGTGCCGCGCAGCTTGCGCAACATCGGGGCGACCGACGCGTTGTTCGCGGTGATCATCGGCGCGCAGAAGCCGCAGCTGCCCACCTACCCGCCGACCTCGCCGATGCACGGCCTCACCCGCGACTGAGCCATGTCCCGGACGGTACGGATTTCCCAGAGCACCTGGCTGGCCGAGGGGGTCGTGCGCCTCGAGCTGCGCGACCCGGCCGGGGCGGCCCTGCCGGCGTGGGAGCCGGGCGCACACCTGTCGCTGCACCTGCCCAACGGCCTGACCAGGGAGTACTCCCTGTGCGGCGACCCGGCGGACGAGCACACCTGGACCGTGGCCGTCCTGCGCGAGCCGTCGTCACGCGGCGGCAGTGCATGGGTGCACGAGCGGCTCACGCCCGGCACCCTGATCGAAGCCGACGGGCCGCGCAACAACTTCGCGCTCGAGGACGCCCCGCGGCACCTGCTGATCGCCGGCGGCATCGGCATCACTCCCCTGCTGGCCATGGCGACGTCCCTGCAACGCCGGGACGCGGACTGGTCCATGCTCTATTGTGGACGGTCCCGGTCGAGCATGGCCTTCCTCGGTGACCTGCCGGCGGACCGGGTGCGCGTGCACGCCGACGACGAGCGGGGCGGCCCGCCGGACCTGGCCGCGGAGCTGGCGCACCTGGAGCCGGGCACGCTCGTCTACTGCTGCGGACCGGAACCGCTCATCGCCGCGGTCGAGGCCGCACTGCCGGACACCGGGATGCTGCGGGTGGAGCGGTTCCGCGCCCCGGCCGTCGCTCCCGCCACGGCCGACGCAGGGTTCGACGTGGTGTGTGGCGGCTCCGGGCGGCGGGTGCCCGTCCCGGCCGGCGTGTCCATCCTGGACGCCCTCGCCGGCGCCGGGGTGGCCGTGCCCAGCTCGTGCCGCGAAGGAGTGTGCGGCACCTGCGAAACCAAGGTGCTCGCCGGCGAACCCGAGCACCGCGACTTCCTGCTGAGCGACGACGAGAAAACGGCCGGGGGCACGATGCTGATCTGCGTGTCGCGCAGCCGGTCGGCCGAGCTCGTCCTGGACGTGGAGGACTGACCGATGCCTGCCAGCTACGAGAACGCCTTCGGCGACGAGCTCGAGGCCGTCTACGGCCGCGGGGTGCACGACCTGCCCGGCATCGTGGCCGCCCTCAACGCCTCCGGCGTCCGCCCGGCGAACGGCGCGGACTGGACCGAGTCGTCGTTCACCGCGGAACTGGCCCGCCTGAGCGGAACGGAGAACTGAAGCCGTGAACCCCCTGCACACCACCGAGGGCCTGCTGCAGTTCGGGCTGCGGGACCGCTGGTACCCGCTGTGCCCGTCGGAGCACGTCCGCCCCGGCCAGCTGACGCGCCTGGATCGCGCGGGCGAGGAACTGCTGCTGTGGCGCGACGCCGCGGGCGTCGTGCACGTTCAGGAGGACCGCTGCCCGCACCGCGCGGCCCGCCTGTCGCACGGCGTGCACATGGGCGACCGCGTCGCCTGCAACTACCACGGGGTGCAGGTCGATGCCGAGGGCACCGTGGTGTCGGTGCCGGGCAGCCCGGGTTGCGCGCTGGAGGGGCGCCGCGTGCTGCGGACCTTCCCGGCGCGGGAACACGGCGGCGCCGTGTTCGCCTGGTTCGGCCTCGACGAGTCCGCCCCGCCGGCCCCGCTGGAGGTGCCCGAGCCGATCGCCGGGGAAGAGTGGGCGCACTTCCTGTGCTACGTCGAGTGGGACGCGCCCTACCGCTACTCGCTGGACAACCTGCTCGACCCGATGCACGGCGCGTTCCTGCACCGCAACAGCCACACCATGTTCGCCGGCAAGCGGGAGGCGGTGTTCCAGATCCGCGCCACCGACAAGGGTTTCGTGTTCGAGAAGACCGACCAGCGCGGTGTCAACTTCGACTGGGTCGAGCTGACCGAGGGCGGCGCCCAGTGGGTCACGCTGGACATCCCGTACCCGGACACCGCCGGGCCGGGCGGCCCGTTCACGATCGTCGCGGCGCTGTCGGCCATTTCGGAGCACCGGCACGCCGGGTTCTTCTGGCGGTGCCGCAAGGTCTCCGGCTGGCAGCGCGACAGCTGGCGCTTCCTCTACCGCAACCGGCTGGAGGCCCGGCACTTCGCCGTGCTGGAACAGGACCGGGAAATGGCCGAGGCGATGCCCGCCGACGCGTGGGACCGGGAGAACCTCTACCAGCACGACATCGCCCTGGTCCGGATGCGCCGCCTGCTGCGCGCCGAAGCCGCCAAACAGGCCGCCCGCCTGACCGAACCCGCCGCACCCGCGCCGGTCCCGGTCGCCTGAACACCCTTGGAGGACACCATGTCCGAACCCGTCGTCCGGCTGCGTGCGCTGCGGTCGGTCACCCTGCGCTCCACCCGGTGCGCCGAAGCGGGCGAGTTCTACCGCGAAGTGTGGGGGCTGCGCCAGGTCGAGCAGGACACCGGCGCGGTGTGGCTGCGCGGCACCAGCAGCGAGCACCACGTGCTGCAGCTGCAGCAGGCCGAGCAGAACGCGCTCGGCAAGGTCACCTTCGCCGTCGCGACACCGCGGGAGATCGACGAGGCCGCCACCCGCCTGGCGGCCCAGGGCATCCCGCTCGTCACCGAACCGGGCAAGCTCGACCAGGTCGGCGGCGGCTACGGGCTGCGGTTCGCCGACCCGGAAGGACGGCTGATCGAGCTGTCCGCGGACGTGTTCGCGGTGACCCCGGACGATCCGGACGGGCTGCCCGCGGTGCCGCGGAAGCTGGCGCACGTCGTGCTCAACACCGCCGACATCGACGCGGCCTGCGAGTTCTACACCCGGGTGCTGGGCATGCGGATCTCCGACTGGTCCGAGCACCAGATGGCGTTCCTGCGCTGCAACGCCGACCACCACGTGATCGCGTTCAACCAGGCGCCGTTCGCGTCGGTCAACCACGTCGCCTACGAGATGACCTCGATCGACCACTTCATGCGCGGGATCGGCCGGCTCCGGCACAACGGGATCACCCCGCTGTGGGGCCCGGGCCGGCACGGGCCGGGCAGCAACACCTTCGGCTACTTCGCCGACCCGGCCGGGCTGGTGTGCGAATACACCTCCGAGGTGGAGCAGGTCGTCGAGGACGCCTGGCTGTGCCGGGTGTGGCGGCGCACGCCGGAGCTGTCCGACCTGTGGGGCACCGCCGGGCCGCCGTCGAAGGACGTGCGCACGCACATGGCCGGCGTGCCCGACCCCGGCTACAGCGCGTGGTGGCAGGGATGAGGGCGGGCGTGATCGGCGCCGGCTCGATCGGTGGCGTGGTCGCCCGGGCGCTGCGTGACGGGTCAGTCCCGGACGCGGTGCTGTCCGGCGTCCTGGACCCGGCCGGCCCGCCGGACCTGCCGGTGCTGACGCTGGACGAGCTGCTGTCCACTTCGGACCTCGTCGTCGAAGCGGCCGGGCAGCGGGCGCTGGCCGAACTGGGGCCGCGGGTGCTGGCCGCGGGGCGCGACCTCCTGGTGGTGTCGGTCGGCGCACTGGCCGACGACGCCCTGCTGGAGGAGTTGCTGGCCGCCGGCCCCGGCGAGCTGCACCTGTCCACCGGGGCGATCGGCGGGCTCGACCTGTTGCGCGCCGCGGCCCGGATGGCGCCGCTGTCGCGGGTGACGATCGAGACCACCAAGCGCGCCGCCAACCTCGTGCAGCCCTGGATGTCCGCGGCGGAGGCCGAGCGGCTGCGGACGGCGAGCGCGCCGGTCGAGCTGATGCGCGGCCCGGCCCGGAAGGTGACGGCGGCATTCCCGAAGTCGGCGAACGTCGCGGCCTCGGTGGCGCTGGCGGTGGGCGACTGGGACGCCGTGGAGGCGGTGGTCGTGGCCGATCCCGGCGCCGAGCTGACCTCGCACGTCATCACCGCCCAAGGCACCGCCGGGTCGTACCGGTTCGAGATCCGCAACCAGCCCTCGCCCGTCACGCCGACCAGCAGCGCGGTCGTGCCGCACGCGGTGCTCGGCGCGATCGCGGCGCTGGCGCAGCCACGGGTGGTGTTCCGGTGAACGGCGTGCGGGCCGGTGCGAGCGGCAGCCCGGTGCTGTTGCTGCACGGGATCGGCGGATCGAGCGCCTCCTTCGAGTCGCAGGTGGACGTGCTGGCCCGGCGGCACCGGGTGTTCGCCTGGGACGCGCCCGGTTACGGCGGCTCGGCCGACCCGGCGCGGGCCGATCTCGGCTGGTTCGCCGAGGTCGCGGCGCGGGTCTTCGACGAACCCGCGCACGTCGTAGGGGTGTCCTGGGGCGGGGTCATCGCGACCCGGCTCGCGCTGGAGCACCCGGTGCTGTCGCTGACGCTCGCCGACTCCACCCGCGGATCGGGCACGTCGGCCGACTCGGCGCGGCGGATGCGGGCGCGGGTGGACGAGCTGGCCCAGGTGGGCGCCCAGGAGTTCGCCCGGCGCCGTGCACCCCGGCTCACCACCGACCCGGCGACGCTGGTGAAGGTCGAAGCGACCATGGCCCGGGTCCGGCTGCCCGGCTACCGCGCGGCCGCGGAGTCGATGGCGGCCACCGACCACGGTCCGGTGCTCGGCCGGATCGCGGTGCCGACCCTGGTGGTCGTGGGCGCCGACGACCGCGTGACCGGCGTCGAGGAGAGCCGCTTGCTGGCACGCGAGATCCCCGGTGCGCGGCTGCGGGTGATCGGCGGCGGGCACGCGGCCAACCAGGAACGCCCGGAGGAGTTCAACGACGTCCTGCTCGGCTTCCTGTCCGAAGTGGAGGCCGCGCGATGCGCCTGATCGTGGTGACCGGGGCTGGGCGCGGGCTCGGCTGGGCGATCGCCGACGCCCTGGGCGCATCCGGCGCGCAGGTGGTGGTGGCCGAGCGCGATCCGGAGCGGGCCGCCCGCGGTGTCGAGCTGCTGGAAGAACGTGGCCGGACCGTGCACCGCATCGACACCGACGTCGCCGATCCCGAGTCGGTGGCGCACCTCGCGAAGCGGGTCGCCGAGATCGGGCCGCTGCACGGGCTGGTCAACAACGCGGCGATGGCCGACGGGGTGGGCGGCAAGCACTTCGCCGACCTGGAGGTCGAGGCGTGGGACCGGCTGATGGCCGTCAACGCGCGCGGCCCGTGGCTGGTCGCCCGCGCCCTGTACCCGCAGCTCGCGGCGACCGGCGGGCGGATCGTGAACATCGCCTCCGACGTCGCGTTGTTCGGGCCGCCCCGGCTGGTGCACTACGTGTCGTCGAAGGGCGCGGTGATCGCGATGACCCGCGCGATGGCGCGCGACGCCGGGCCGGACGGGGTGACGGTGAACGCGGTCGCACCCGGCCTGACCGAGGTCGAGGCCACCGAAGGGGTCCCCCGCGAACGGCACCGCCTCTACGCGGACAACCGGGCGCTGACCCGGCCGCAGCAACCCGCGGACGTAACCGGCGCGGTGGAGTTCCTGCTTTCCGACGCGGCCGCCTACATCACCGGGCAAACACTGGTCGTCGACGGCGGATTCGTCTGCCACTAGGAGTTGTCATGGACCTCGGACTCACCGGGCGGGCCGTCGTCGTCACGGGCGCCAGTTCCGGCGTCGGGCTGGCGACCGCCGCGCTGCTCCTCGCGGAGGGCGCGCACGTCGCCGCCTGCGCCCGCGACGGCGTGCGGCTGGAGAAGGCGCTGGCCGACCTGCCCCGCGCGCACGGTGCCCGGCTCTGCACCGCGGCCTGCGACGTCCTGGACGCCGACGACGTGCGCCGGTTCGTCACCGGCGCCGGCGAGGAGTTCGGCGGGCTGGACGGCGTGGTCAACAACGCCGGTCGCTCGCTGATGGCGCGGCTCGCCGACACCGGCGACGACCAATGGCGTGACGAGCTGCACCTGAAGATCTTCTCGGTGCTGCACGTCGTCCGCGCCGCGCAGCCCTGGTTGCGGCCGGGCGCGGCCGTGGTCAACGTCAACGCGATCCTGTCCCGCCAGCCCGAGCCGCGACTCGCCGCGACCTCCGCGGCGCGCGCGGCCCTGCTCAACCTGTCCAAGACACTGGCCACCGAACTGGCACCGGACGTGCGGGTCAACTCCGTCTGCCTCGGCCTGGTCGACACCGGCCAGTGGCGGCGCCGGTACGAGCAGTCCGGCACCACCCAGTCCTGGGACGAGTGGACCGCCGCGCTCGCCGGCGACCGCGGCATCCCGCTCGGCCGCCTCGGCACCGCCGAGGAGGTCGCGTTCCCGATCGTGGCGCTGCTGTCCCCCCGCGCCTCCTACATCACCGGCTCCGCCCTCGACGTCGGCGGCGGCGTCGCCCGCTACGTCTAGCGAAGTTCACCCAGTGGTGCGGTAGCGGAACATCAGACCCCGCGGCGGCGCGAGCCGCCCCGGCGCAAGGAGAAAACTGTGGCACACGGCAACGGCGGCGACCTGCTCGCCCAGGTCCTGATCGACAACGGCGTGGACACCGCCTTCGGCATCGTCAGCGTCCACAACCTGCCGCTGGTGGAGGCGGTCGCGGCGCGGCTGCGGTTCGTCCCGGTGCGGCACGAGGCCGCCGCGGTCAACGCGGCCGACGGATACGCCCGCGCCCGCGGTGGCCTGGGCGTGGCGATCACCAGCACCGGCACCGGCGCGGGCAACGCCGCAGGCTCGCTGGTGGAGGCGCTCACCGCGGGCAGCCGCGTGCTGCACGTGACCGGGCAGATCGACTCGCCCTACCTCGGGCAGGGGCGGGGCGTCATCCACGAGACCCGCGACCAGCTGGGCATGCTCACCGCGGTGTCCAAGCACGCCGCGTCCATCTCCTCGGTGGCGGACGCCGAGCCGGTGCTGCGGCGCGCGGTCCGGTACGCCCTTTCCCTCCCGTGTGGACCGTCGAGTGTGGAGTGGCCGATCGACCTGCAGTACGCGCGGCACCAGGTCACCGCCAGCGGGCCGGAGGCGCCGGAACCGGTCCCGGAGCCGGACCCGGGTGCGCTGGCCCGGGCGGCGGAGCTGATCGCAACCGCGCGGCGCCCGGTGATCTGGGCCGGCGGCGGTGCGGTGGGCGCCCGCGCCGAGGTGCGGGCACTGGCCGAGCGGCTGCACGCACCGGTGTTCACCAGCAACTCCGGGCGGGGCACGCTGCCCGAGGACCACGAACTGGTGGTGGGCAACTTCGCCACCCACCCGGCCGCCGCGGACCTGCTCGCCGAGGCTGATCTGCTCATCTCGATCGGCACCCACTTCCGGTCCAACGAGACCAGGCACTACCACTTGGCGCTGCCCGCGGCGCACGTGCAGATCGACGTCGACCCCGCCGCGCTGGGCCGCGTCCACCCGGCGACGGCCGGCATCGCCGGGGACGCGGCCACCGTGCTGCGGCAGCTGCCCGTGCCGGCGGGCGATCCGGCGTGGCGGGCGCGGGCCGTCGCGACCCGGGCGGCCGTGCGTGAGCAGCTGCGCGAGGCGATCGGCCCGTACCGGAAAATCTGCGATGCGATGCGCGCGGGCCTGCCCCCGGACTCGGTGATCGCGCGGGACGTCACCATCCCGTCCAGTCAGTGGGGCAACCGGCTGCTGGACATCCACCACCCGCGCACCAACCTGTTCCCGGTCGGCGGCGGCATCGGGCAGGGCCTGGCGACCGGCATCGGCGCGGCGATCGCGAAGCCGGACGCACCGACGCTGGTCATGGCGGGCGACGGCGGGCTCGCGGTGCACCTGGGCGAGCTGGGCACGCTCGCCCAGGAGAAGCCCTGGCTGGTGCTGGTCGTGTTCAACGACGGCGGCTACGGCGTGCTCCGCAACATGCAGGACCACCACGGCGGCTCCCGCGCCGGGGTCGATCTCTACACCCCGGACTTCTCCCGGCTCGCCCAGGCGCTCGACCTGCCCTACCAGCTCGTCGGCAGGCCGGAGGCGTTCGCCGAGGCCCTGGGCAAGGCCGTCGCGCAGCACGGCCCCGCGGTGATCGAGGTGGACGTGACCGCGCTGGATCCCGCGCCGCGCCCGTTCGTGCCCCCGGTCCCGGTCCCGGCCCGGCAGGACCGCTGATGACCACGCCCACCACCAGCCACCACCACGGTCACGCCCCGGCGAACCGGCGGCGCCGCGTGCTCGAGACCGCCGCGCCACTGCTGGTGCGGTTCCCGGACGGCCCCGTCCGCTCGGCGGTGATCGTCCTGCACGACGAGCACGGGCTCACCGACGCCGCGGAAGCCGGGTGCCGGGCGCTGGCCCGGTGCGGCTACCTCGCCGTCGCGCCGTTGCTCTACTACGACACCGGTGGCCGGGTCTTCCCCGACGGGCGCTTCGACGCGCTGCGCACCGCGGACCTGGCCGCCGACATCGCCGGGGCGCTCGACCACCTGCACCGCCGCGTGGGCGTGCCGGCCGGTGCCACCGCCGTCGCCGGGCTCGGCCAGGGCGCGCACCTCGCCGCGTGGGCCGCGGCCGGACACGCACTGCCCGTCGCCGCCGGGATCGCACCGCGGTCAGGTCCGTGGCCCGATCTGCCCGCTCTGCCGGTGCTCACCGCGGGCCTGCACGAGTCGTGGCTGTCGCTGCCCGGCGGCGCCGGCAGCTGGGACGAGGTGGTGCGTTTCCTCGATTCCGCCGCGCTGTGACCGCGCGCAGCGGCTAGGTTCGGGGCCATGGCCAAGGACTCGGCGGTGGAGCTGGCGGTCGGGGACCACACGGTGCGGATCTCGCATCCGGACCGGGTCTACTTCCCGGCCCGCGGCGAGACGAAGCTCGACCTCGCGCGGTACTACCTGTCCGTGGGCGACGGGATCGTGCGCGCGCTGCGGGAGCGGCCGTGCATGCTGCACCGGTTCCCGTCCGGCGTGAGCGGCGACAAGGTGCACCAGAAGCGCGTGCCGGCCGGGGCGCCGCCGTGGCTGGAGACCGTGCGGGTGCACTTCCCGCGGTACGACCGGCACGCCGACGAGCTGTGCGTGACCGAGCTGGCGCACGTCATCTGGGCGGTGCAGATGTCCACTGTGGAGTTTCACCCGTGGAACTCGCGGCGGGCCGACACCGAGAAACCCGACGAGTGGCGCATCGACCTCGACCCCGGTCCGGCGGCGCCGTTCTCCCGGGTGCGGCGGGTGGCGCACGTCGCGCACGAGGTCCTGGACGAGCTGGGCGCGACCGGCTGGCCGAAGACGTCCGGCGGCAGCGGGCTGCACATCTACGTGCGGATCGAGCCGCGGTGGGGGTTCGCCGAGGTGCGCCGGGCGGCGCTGGCGTTCGCCCGCGAGGTGGAACGCCGCGCGCCGGACGACGCCACGACGACCTGGTGGCGCAAGGACCGCGACCCGGCGCTGGTGTTCGTCGACTACAACCAGAACGCCCGCGACCACACGATCGCCAGCGCCTACTCGGTGCGCGGTGTCCCCGACGCGACGGTGTCGGCGCCGATCAGGTGGGACGAGGTGGACGACGTGGAACCGGGCGACTGCACGATCGCGACGGTGCCCGCCCGGTTCGCCCGGCTCGGTGACCTGCACGCCGGTATCGACGACACCGCCTACTCGCTGGAGACGCTGCTGGCCTGGGCCGACCGCGACGGCCTGGAGTGAGCACCTGGCGGGAATAACGATCGCCTGACCGGGTACCCCGGGTGCTCACCGACCGGAAGGACCCGCAGATGAGCGGCGACGACAAGACCCAGAACAAGGCGGAAGAGCTCAAGGGCAAGGCCAAGGAAGGGCTCGGCAAGGCCACCGGCAACGAGCAGTGGGAAGCCGAAGGCAAGGGTGACCAGGGCAAGGCCAACGTCAAGCAGGCCGGCGAGAAGATCAAGGACGCGGCGAAGGACGTGTTCGACCGCTGACGGTGTTCGACCGCTGACCGTGCGCATACCCTGATCCGGCATAGGCCCGGGCTCGCAGCGGATCGAGATGATCCACACCGGCGGTTCGTGCGGGGCGGACTCCGCCCTGCACGAACGCCGGACATCGTGCTGCGCGGCTACCGCCCCTGCTTGGCACCCGCCACGCTTCCGGGATCCGCGCCGGCGTGCCCGGCGTGATCGAGGTCCGGATCGACGCGGCACAGAGGTGATCACCGCTTCGATCCGCTGGAAGCGTTGTTGCAGTTCGACCGGCCGATGGAAAGTACACCGGCTGCGCACCGATCGGCGGTTCGGGAAGAACGCCGGCACAGCGGCCAGGCGACCTCGACGGCGTAGCTGAAGGTCTCTTCTCGTCACGGCGGGGTGGGCAGTAGCGGTTCGAGGCGGCGGGCCACGCCCTGGGCGTTCTGACAGGCCTGGTCCTGGCCCGATTTGAAAGCCGAGGCGAGGACCAGTACCCGGGATTGTTCGGTGACTTCGAGGGCGAGGGCGCAGAATTGGAAGCGGGGGTCGTAGAAGTAGAGACCGCGGCGATCGTTGATGCTGATCTCGCTGGTGCCGGGGTACCTGGTGCGGAAGACCTCGAGACCTTGCACCGGATCGAGGACGAGTGCGTAGCTGCCGAATCCGTATTTGCTGGCGGTGCATCCGTTGGTGGAGCGTTCCTTCTCGCCGGGGCTGAACCCTTGTCCGGCGAGGAGCTGGTCGAGCACACGGCAGGCGTCCATCCCGACGAAGACGTCAGTACCGGGGCGCAGACCCGAGGCGGGCCGGGCCGCGCCGGTGACGGTGGTCGCGCATGCTGTGGCGGTGACCGCGGCGCAGACAGCGGCGGCGATCAGGGTCGCTGCGCGGCGAAGGTTCAACGGATCCTCCCGACGGGATGGGCGAGTGCGGCGAGTTGATCTCACATGAAATCCTGTGGGATCAACTCGATCAACGGAAGCAGCCGAACTGCTGGATATCGTCCGCTTCGTTCTTGACGAAGAGACCGGCCATTCGCGCTCAGCTGTCGCTGGATGCCTTGCCGAGGCACGGGGTGCTCATATCGATCGAGACGTTTGGGGCGGCGATCTGTACGCGCAGGGTGACCGTGATGCCCAGTCTTTTCCTGGTCATCAGGTACTCGATCGCCACCTCCTCGCTGCCCTGTTCAATGCGGGTTTCGGAATCGACGTCTTCGCGAGCGTCATAACCAATCTTATGGAATGTCCCGAACCAGGGTCCCGAGTCGTAGTAAACAGTCTTTGAGGTGATGGTTCTGGTGTCGTTCCAGGTGGCTCGGAAGACACGCTTGAACGTTTCGGGCTCCGCACCATCCGAACACGGGATGTCGATGTCGCCCTTCAGCTCGATCTGCAGGTCGGGAGTTTCTTCTTCCATTACCACCGCGTGAGCGTCGGTGACCAGCTCCCAACCGACTTCCTCGATGCTGTGTTTGACGCTCCCGGGCCCGCTGCAGGCTGTAGCCAGCACTGCGACCGCCAACATCGATCCGGGCCAGACCTTGTTCACATTCCCTACCTTCCGAGGCGTATCAGTGACGTGCCCGTGAGTCGGCCGTGTTCGTGGTGGGCAGGGCGACCTTGCTCCGACCCCGGTGGCGACAGGCTTCGTAGTGGTCACGTTGCGGGAGAGATCAGCTTCACCGGCAGGGTTCGTAGTTGGTGACCATCCAGCCGTTGTCGTACTGCTCCTCGAGCTCGAACATCCCGAGCTGCGGGCCGGCATTGTCGTACCGGTCGGTACCCGGGGTGGGGAGCTTCAGATGGCAGGCGTCAAGCCGCGCACGACCGAGGCGGTAGTCGGTCTGATGGTCCGGGATCTCCACGTTCCCAGCGGACCCGTTGAAGTTGGTGATCTGGGGCTGCAGGTTCGCCAGCGCGCCCTCGCAGTCGGCCGCGCCGTGCGCTCGCGCGAACTGCTGCTCAGCGGCCGGGCTGAACATGAAGCAGACCAGGTAGCGTTTCGCCGGGGTCCGCATGCCCTCGATCAGCTGCCACACGACCCTGTGTGGGAATTTTGGGTACAGCAGGGACAGTCGGTAGAGCCGATACTCGGCTGCGGCGGCCGCCTTCCGGTCGGACTCGTTACCCCACCAGACCAGTCCGCCGGCGATCAGGACACCCCCGACCACCAGGGCCATGATCGGCACCCACGCGCCCGAGCCGGACCGAGGCCGGCGGAAGGACACAACGCCGGTCGCGGCGATCGCCAGCCCCCAGGCCAGCTGGATCAGGGCGCCGGGCACCTCGGGCATGAGCACCAGCGCGGCCAGCAGGAACCCGGCGACCAGGCCCCACGTCTTGTCCACCCGGCGCCGGATGCCCGGCAGGATCACCACCACGACCAGCGGTGCCAGGAACCACCAGGTGGCCGGCCACCAGTGCCAGTCCGACCACCACAACGACAGCCACGCCAGCACGAACGCGCCCACCAGTGCCCGCCACCGCACCTTCCGCCCAGCTGGGCCCGGACTCAGTGCGTCCTGGACCTGCTGGCTCCACGGACGATCCCCCATGACATGCCTCCATACTGCCCGATCAGGCGATCATGGCAGAGGGCTTTGCCACCGGATCCAACGCGTGAAACTACTCACCTCGCCAGAGCTCCTGACCAGCGCAAACGGGCCAGACGACGGGGAAGTGCAGGCCGTGGCCGGTGATGACCCGGGCCACCAGCGGCCTGGTCCTTGTCGCGGTCCCCAGCGTCGCGGCGGCCCAGCAGCGGCTCGGTCTGCTCGTCAACGGGCCAGGTAATCAGCACGCCGTGGCGGGCCAGTAGCAGCCCGACGCGCCGGATCCGGTAAAGCTCCGTGGTCTCCAGCCAGGCGTGGAGCAGCACCTGCCAGAGCCAGCGGCCCACCTTCGCGGTGCCGCGGACGCTGACCACGGTCTCGACGTCGATCAGGGTGGCGTGCTCGTCCAGCTCGGGGGACCCGGGCTGCCGCGTCGTCCAGCGTCCCGACCGCCGCCGCACGCTCGATCGCCACCACGCACCCGCTCCCGGGCGCCCTCCAGTCAGCGCACCGCCAGGTGCTCGGCAGCCGCGAGCACCGCCCCGTACTGGGTGGCCACCAGGTCCCGGATCGGGACCGAGCGGTGGTCGCCGATCTCCGCATCGGCCGCGAGCCACTCGGCGTGCCGGGCCGCGACCCGCGCCCGGGCGGCCCGCACGGACGGCCGGGTGTTGCCCACCGCCAGTTCCCCGTCCAGTGCCCGCAGCAGGATTCCGCCGTACCGCAGGCGAAAACACTGGGTCGCCTCGGTCAGGGACGCCACCTCGGCGACCGTCGCGACCCGCTCGGCCTCCGGCGCGGTGCTGCGGGAGCAGGCGCTGCGCGCACCCGCCGCCATCATCACCGCGAACGACCGGCTCGCCCGCCAGAACGGCGAGTCCGGCACCATCAGATCGCCGGCAACGGCGGCGAGGGTGTCCGCCAGCACCGCGGACAGTTCCGTCAGCGCCCGGCCGTGCGCGGCGAGCGCCGCCCCGTAGCCGGTTCCGGACGGGCTCTCGTCGCCGGCTGCCGGGGAGGTCCAGTACGGCAGCTCGGTGACCAGTGTGAGCGCGCCGTACCGGCCGGCGTAGGAACTGGTGCTGTCCCCGCCGGCGTTCGTCCACGGCTCACCACGATCGGTCAGGTAGTCGTAGGCCCGGCAGATCGACGGGCCGTCGAAGATCGCGTCGTCGACCCGCACGAGGTAAGGCACCTCCGGCTCGCCGCGGTCCAGCGGCAGGCCGACATGGCCGGGCAGCGCCTGCAAGGTCGCGTGCAGCGCGGGCTCGGCGCGGCTGAGGTAGTAGTAGACGCCCCCGGACTCGCTGTTGTGCAGGGAACACACGAGGTCCGGGCGGTCGGCGTCGATCAGCCGCATCAGCGCCTGCGTCTCGGGCAGGACCGCGTCGAAGTAGGCGTCCTTGTAGTCGAGCGGAAAGGTCCACTCCACCTGGTCCGGACCGGCGGGACGGTAGAAGTGGCGCGCGTAGTGCTCGCGGGTGATCGGCCCGGCGAGCCAGCCCTCGTTGAGCCGCAACCCGTCCGGGTCGATGCAGGCGATGATCCGCCACCGGTGCCGCAGGCGGGCGCGCAACCCCGGGTCGGCGCACAGCCGGGCCGCCAGGTGCAGGGCGGTCAGCCCGCCGATCGGTTCGTTCGGGTGTGGCAGCCCGAAGACCAGCGCGGCCGGCTCGCCCGGTGCGCCGTCGATCGTGAGGCACAGCAGCGGCTCGCCGTGCCGGGACGTGCCGACGCGGGTCAGCGCGGTGATCTCCGCATACCGGTCGGCGAGCGCACGCAGGCCGCGGTGCAGTTCATCGACACCCGCGAACGCGGCGCGGTCCCCCACCCCGTCGACTTCCTCGAGCAGCCAGTCCGGCAGCGGCACGGGCCCCCTCCTCCACGTGTTTCCCTCCTCGGTCCAGTTCACCCGAATGTGTCGCACGCGGCGAGGGCCGAGCAGGCTAATCCGCACCCGCGCCGCACCCGCCCGGAGGAGCAACCCGGCCCACCCGCGCGTGTTCGCCGCCCCGGGCACCATGTTGGCCACTCCGGTCCGCGTGTTGGCCGCTCCGGGCACCGTGTTCGCCGCCCCGGTCCGCGTGTTGGCCACTCCGGGCACCGTGTTGGCCACTCCAGGCACCGTGTTGGCCACTCCCGACCGCGTGTTCGCCACTCCGGGCACCGTGTTCGCCACTCCCGTCCGCGTGTTGGCCGCTCCCGTCCGCGTGTCCGCCACTCCGGGCAGCGTGTTGGCGGGTCAGGGGCCGGCGAGGGCGGGGAGGGCGGGCCGGCGGGAGTCAGTCCGCGGCCAGTGCCTCCTCCCGGGTGGTGCACAGGTGGACGATCTCCCCGGCTCCGGTGAGTTCCAGCGGACGCCGGGTGAAGCCGGAGCCGACCACCACACGCACCCGCCCCGGCGCCGCGGCTCCCGCCGCCAGCACGACCGCGATCCCGGCCGACGCCAGGAAACTCACGGCGCTGAGGTCGATCACCAGCCGGCCGGCGCACTGACGTGCGGCGGGCAGGGCGGCGGCCTCGAACGCCGGCGCGGTCAGATGGTCCAGCTCGCCGGCGACCCGCACCACCGTCGCCGCCGGAAGGTGCTCCACCGCCACGTCCACCTGGGCGACCGGCTCGTTCGGCTCGAAGGACGGCACCACCAGATCTAACCGTGGCCGGGCTACGGGCGGAAAGCCCACCGGCCGGGGATCCGCTCTTGCGCCCCGCGACGCACTGTGGCCTAATATGGCATCAAGTGCCAAAATGGCGTGCCTCGCCGGCGAGGCGGAGCGACCCAGGAGAGACGACGATGTCCAACGGTTGGTTCGAGACGGTGGCCGAGGCGCAGCGGCGGGCCAGGAAACGCCTGCCGAAGTCGGTCTACGGCGCGCTGATCGCCGGGTCCGAGCGCGGGATCACGCTCGACGACAACGTCGCGGCCTTCGCCGAACTCGGCTTCGCCCCGCACGTCGCGGGCCTGTCCGACAAGCGCGAGCTGAGCACCACCGTGCTGGGCCAGCCGATCGCGCTGCCGGTGATCATCTCCCCCACCGGGGTGCAGGCCGTGCACCCCGAGGGCGAGGTGGCGGTGGCCAGGGCGGCCGCCGCACGCGGCACCGCGATGAGCCTGAGCTCGTTCGCCAGCAAGCCGATCGAGGAGGTGGCGGCGGCCAACCCGCAGACCTTCTTCCAGATGTACTGGGTGGGCAGCCGCGACGTGCTGGTGCAGCGCATGGAGCGCGCCCGCGCCGCCGGGGCGGTCGGGCTGATCATGACGCTGGACTGGTCGTTCTCCCACGGCCGCGACTGGGGCAGCCCGGTCATCCCGGAGAAACTGGACCTCAAGGCGATGGTGCGGTTCGCCCCGGAGGGCATCACCCGGCCGAAGTGGTTGTGGGAGTTCGCCAGGACGCGCCGGCTGCCCGACCTGACCACCCCGAACCTCGCGCCGCCCGGCGGCACCGCCCCCACGTTCTTCGGCGCCTACGGCGAGTGGATGCAGACCGCCCTGCCCACCTGGGAGGACGTCGCGTGGCTGCGCGAGCAGTGGGACGGGCCGTTCCTGCTCAAGGGCGTCATGCGGGTGGACGACGCCAAACGCGCCGCCGACGCCGGGGTCACGGCGATCTCGGTCTCCAACCACGGCGGCAACAACCTCGACGGCACACCGGCCCCGATCCGCGCACTGCCGGCGATCGCCGAGGCGGTCGGCAGCGACATCGAGGTGCTGCTCGACGGTGGCATCCGCCGCGGCAGTGACGTCGTGAAGGCGCTCGCCCTGGGCGCGAAGGCCGTGCTGATCGGGCGCGCGTACCTGTGGGGGCTGGCCGCGAACGGTCAGGCCGGGGTGGAGAACGTGCTGGACATCCTGCGCGGCGGCATCGACTCGGCCCTGCTGGGGCTGGGCAAGGCGTCGATCCACGACCTCACCCGCGACGACGTCGTGATCCCCCCGGGCTTCGAACGCGCCCTCGGCGTGCCGGGGAGCTGAGCCACTCCGGCGGCGGGCCGCGCAGGGCCGTGCCCGCCGCCGGGGTTTCCAGCCTGCATGGCCGGGCGGTCGCTGCGTCCCGGGCCGGGTACGCCCGGCGGAGACGCTCCTGCTCGGTGTGGTGCGCTCCGCACGGGGCGGGCCGGACGGCGCGGTGTGGAGCTGACCGGCAGGACCGGGGCCGCGGCTACCGTGCCGCCGTCCCGGTCACTGTCGGCGAGGGGTTCACGACCCGGCCGGGAAGCCGTGCCGCCGCGCGCCGGCCACGATGACCAGCACCGGCACGAGGAGCACCAGGACGCTCCACGGGAACACGCCCGGCCCGAACGCGTCGAGCAGGACGCCGCCCACCACACCACCGCCGGCCATCGCGGCGTTCCACAACGTCACCAGCGCGGCCTGGGCGGTGTCGGCCGCCTCGCCGCCCGCGTTGCCGGCGGCGGTCTGCAGCAGCGTCGGCACCCCGCCCCAGCCCAGCCCCCACAACGCCACCGCGACGTAGACCAGCAGCGCGTTGCCGGCCTGCACCGCGAGGATCGCCGCGGCCACGCCGACCAGCACCGTCGCGCCGAGGGTCAGCGCCCGCAGCTCCCGGTCGATCCGGGCCCCGATGAACACGATGCTCAGCACGGACGCGATCCCGAACACGAGCAGCACCGCGTCGACCCGGGCACCCAGCCCGGCGCGCTGCAGGAACGTGGCCAGGTAGGTGTAGAGGATGTTGTGAGCCAGCACGAACAGCAGCGTGACGGCCAGGACCGCGGCCACACCGGGAACGGTCACCGCGCGGCGCACCGGGATCCGGCCGCCGTCACGCTGCCCCGGGTGGTCGGGCACGGTCGCGACGATCCAGGCGATGAGCACGACGGCGATCGCGGACATCACGCCGAAGGTCACCCGCCACCCGGCCAGCTCGCCGAGGAAGGTGCCCGCCGGCACGCCCAGCGACAGCGCGAGCGGGATGCCGGCCATGACGACCGCGATCGCCTTGCCCTGCAGCGTCTCGGGCGCCATCCGGCGCGCGTATCCGGCCAGCAGCGCCCACACGACGCCCGCGGCCACGCCGGCGGCGAACCGGCCGACCATGGTCAGCGCGTACACGCCGGAGACGGCGGTGATGGTGTTGGCGACGGCGAACCCGGCGACGCCGGCGAGCAGCAGGCGTTTGCGGCGCCAGCCCGCGGTCGCCGCCGAGAGCGGGATCGCCGCGAGCGCGGTGCCGATCGCGTAGATGGTGACCGCCTGTCCCATCGCCGATTCGCCGACACCCAGGTCGGCGCTCATCGCGGGCAGCACACCCGCGGGCAGGGCCTCGGTGAGGACGGTGATGAAGGCGGCCGTGGTCAGGGCCAGCAACGGGAGCAGCGGAAGAGAGTTCCGCGTCGGTACTTCGATCACGCCAGCTATGCTCAAACCGTCACATCGATGTGAAGGTCAACCGGCAGTGAGGAGGAGCACATGCGCATCGGTGAGTTGTCGGAGCGCACCGAGACGCCCCGGCGCCTGCTGCGCTACTACGAGGAGCAGGGCCTGATCGTCTCCCGCCGGTTGCCGAACGGCTACCGCGACTACGAGGAGTACAACGTCGACCGGGTCCTGCAGATCCGCGGCCTCCTCGACGCGGGCCTGCCCACCCGCATCATCAAACAGATCCTGCCGTGCCTGAACAAGCCCCGCACGATCTACTTCCCGGACGCCACGCCGGAGATGCTGGCGACGCTGGAGTGCGAGCTCGACCGGATGACCCGGCGGATCGACTGCCTGACCCGCAACCGGGATGCGATCGCCGAATACCTCGACATCGTGCGCCAGGGCGCTCAGCCGGACGTGGCCTGAGCGGCGCGCAACAGGCGCAACTGCCCGATCTCGGCGGCGTTCTTCATCAGTTCCGCGTTGACCCAGGCGGCCTGGTGGGCCACCGTGAGCCCGGCGTCCGCGGGCCACGGGTACGCGGCTGGAGCGTCCGGATCGGACAGTGCGCCGAGGACGCCCGCCCACTCGGCGGCGAGCTCGCGCAACCAGGCCCCGGCGTGCTCGTCGCCGGGCCAGCCGACCGCCTCACGCTCGCGGGGTGGCCGGCCGTGCGCGTGGTCCAGGACGGCGGTCCACCACCAGCCGACGTGCCAGGTGAGCCACGCCATGGTCGGCACCGGCACCGGGTCGGGTTCGGTGTCCGCCCAGTCGATGGTCCAGGTGTCCCCGGCCCGCCGCACGTGCCAGGTCAGCGGGCCGGGCTCCCAGCGGAAGTCCTCGGGCGTGAGCAGGTTCAGGTGCAGGTCGGCGAGCGACCAGGTGAGGTCGAATTGCCAGCGCAGGAGGGACACCCGGCCGATCATGCCGGTGGACGCGCGGGCCGCCAACGGGATTTTCCGCACGTACACTCGCGGGGGTGCGGACACGACCGACCCTGAGCTGGACGCCGGCGGGCGAGCCACTGCCACGCACCACCAGCCTGGACGACGTGGTCCGCCTCACCGGGGCGGGCGGGGTCGTCGTGCTCAGCGGCGCCGGGTTGTCCACCGAATCGGGGATCCCGGATTACCGCGGCGCGACCGGCAGTCTGCGCCGGCACACGCCGATGACCTACCAGGAGTTCGTCGCCGCCGAGCACGCCCGGCGCCGGTACTGGGCGCGCAGCCACCTCGGCTGGCGCACCATCGCGCGGGCACGCCCCAACGAGGGGCACCGCGCGGTGGCGGCGCTGCAGGCCGCGGGGCTGGTCGCGGGCGTGATCACGCAGAACGTGGACGGCCTGCACCAGGCGGGCGGAACTCCGGACGTGGTCGAGCTGCACGGCAGCCTCGACCGCGTGGTGTGCCTGTCCTGCGGCGCGCGGTCGCCCCGGGAGGAGCTGGACCGCCGCCTGCACGAGGCGAACCCGGATTTCACCGCGACCGCCGGCCGGATCAACCCGGACGGGGACGTCGAGCTGCCGGAGACGGCCGTGCACGGTTTCCGGGTGGTGCCGTGCCTGCGGTGCGGGGGCGTGCTGAAGCCGGACGTGGTGTTCTTCGGGGAGAACGTCGAACCGTCCCGTGTGGACCGTTGCTACCGCCTGGTGGACACGGCGTCCGCGCTGCTGGTGCTCGGCTCGTCCCTGACCGTCATGTCGGGCCTGCGGTTCGTCCGCCGCGCCGCCGAAGCCGGCACACCCGTCGCGATCGTGAACCAGGGGCCGACCCGCGGCGACAAGTACGCCGCCGTCCGTGTCGACCTGCCGCTGGGGCGGGCGCTCACGGCACTGGTGGACCGGCTCGGCGCCCGCCCGTCGCGCTACAGGTAGGGCCGGGTGATGATCTCGATCGCGTGCCCGGCGGGGTCCTTGAAGTAGACGCCCCGCCCGCCGTGTTCGGTGTTGGTCTCACCGGGCCGCCGCATCTGCGGGTCGGCCCAGTGCTCGATGCCCTGCTCGACGAGGCGGCCGTAGGCGCGGTCGAACAGGTCGTCGTCGACCAGGAAGGCGTAGTGCTGCATCTGGATGTCCACCGGCGGTTCGGCGAACTGGAGGATCACGCCTTCGTCGAGCAGGACGTTGACGAACGGCCCCCACGACGGGGCCTCCGGGAGTTCGAACAGCTCCCGGAAGAAGCGCGCCGACGCGTGCCGGTCCTTGCTGGCGATGATGGTGTGGTTGAAGGTGACGGTCATGGATTTCCTCGCGGACGATGGTGTGGACGGGGGGCTGGGAGCACTCCGCTCCCGGCGGTCCACGCGTCGCGATCAGCCCGCCACCGGGTCGCCTTCCCGTGTGTGGCGCGCGGCCGTCCCGGTGATCACGGGCCCAGTCTAGGCATCGACGAGCGAGCGGCGCAACGAGGATGCGCTACCGCGGTCCGGGGGTGGCAAACACGACGCCCGGAGCGGCAAACACGACGCGCGGGGCGGCAAACACGACGCGCGGAGCGGCGAACACGCCATCCGGAGCGGCGAACACGACGCGCGGGGCGGCGAACACAGCGCGCGGAGCGGCGAACACGACGCCCGGAGCGGCGAACACGGGTCCGCTTAGGACTGTCGGGGCGCCGTTTCCAGCGGCACCGCGGCCGAGCGCACCAGGCCCAGCTGCACCGTCTGGCGACCGAGCGTCGCGTCCAGGGCCCAGTCCACCGCCGTGCGCACCCGGTTCCCCGGCATCGCCATCAGGTGGTACCCCCGGGTCACGGCCTTCGCCGGCAGGCCCGACATCGGGATGTGCAACGGATTGGCCGCGGCCTGCGCGCCGCCGAGGTCGACCACGAACCCCAGATCGTGGTGCCGGTACTCGCGCATCTCACCGTGCCCGAGCGTGGCCGCCAGGTTGTGCCCGGCCAGCGTGCCCTGGCGCGTGGCGTGCTGGGCCGTCATCGCCGTCACCTCGCCGGGCCGGGTCAGGTCCGGCACGGCCGCGGCGTCCCCGCAGGCGAACACCTCGGAGTGGCCCGGCACGACCAGGGTGGGCTCGACGCACAGCCGCCCGCGCTGGGTGGCCACCCCCGCGGACTCCACCAGCGGGTCGGGACGCACGCCGACGCACCACACCAGGGTCCGGGACGGCACGAACTCACCGGTCGTCAGCAGCACACCCCCGGTCGCCGCCTCCTTGACCGACGTCCCGGTCATGATCTCGACACCGCGGCGCCGGAGCACGCGGTCAGCGGCGCGCGACAGCCGCCGGTCGAGTTCGGGCAGCACCTTCGGCGCCAGGTCGAGCAACAACCAGCGCATGCGCTGTCCCGCCAGCTCCCGGTGGTGCCGGGCGATCGCGGCGGTGAACAGCGGGCCCTGCGCAGCCACCTCGGTGCCGGTGTACCCGGCGCCGACCACGACGAAGGTGCAGCGCGCGTCCCGCTCGACCGGGTCGTCCGCGGCCGCCGCCAGCTCGACCTGGCGGATCACGTGATCGCGCAGGTACAGCGCCTCCGGCACGCTGCGGAACCCGTGCGCGTGCTCCGCGATGCCCGGGATGGGCAGCAGCTTGTTGACGCTGCCGACCGCGACGATCAGCCGGTCGTAGTCGAGCGCCCGGGAGGTGCCCTCGGGGTCCACGTACGTCAGCTTGCGTTCGTCCAGCATCAGCGCGGTCACCTCGCCGAGGGCGAGACGGACCCCGGGCAGCGCCGCGGGCAGCGATACCGTGACACGCCGCGGGTCGATCACCGCGGCAGACACCTCGGGCAGCAGCGGCAGGTACAGGAAGTAGTCGGTCCGGTTGACCAGCACGATCTCCGCGCCGGAGTCCGGCGGGAGCGTCTTGAGCAGCGCCCGGGCCGCGGAGAACCCGGCGAACCCGCCGCCGACGATCACGATGCGGGTGCGTTCGGACATGACGCCTCCCCGGGGTCAGGGCACGATCGAATCCACGTATCCGCCGTCCACCCGCACCGCGGCGCCCGTGGTCGCCGACGCCTGCGGCGAGCTGAGGTAGACGACCATGTTCGCGATCTCCTCCGGCTCGATCAGGCGCTGCAGCAGCGACTGCGGCCGGTGCGTGCGCATGAACTCCCGCTGCGCCTCGTCCCAGGGCAGGCCGCGGTCGACCAGTTCGTAGACGAAGTCCTCGACGCCGCCGGTGTGCGTGGGCCCGGCGATCACCGCGTTCACGGTCACGCCGGTGCCTGCCGCGGCCTTGGCGAACCCGCGGGAGACGCCCAGCAGAGCCGTTTTCGACATGCCGTAGTGGATCATCTCGGCGGGGATGACGATCGCCGAATCGCTCGCGATGTACTGGATGCGGCCCCAGCCCTGCTCGGTCATGCGCGGCAGGTAGGCGCGCGTCAGCCGGACCGCGGCGAGCACGTTCACTTCGAAGTACCGGCGCCACTCGTCGTCGCTGATCTCCAACGGGTCCGCGGCGCCGAACACCCCCAGGTTGTTGACCAGGATGTCGGTGCGCGGCAGCTGCTCCACCACTTCGCGCCCGCCCTGCTCGCTCACGATGTCCGCGACCACCGGCACCACCTGCGCATCCGGCACCTCGGCCGTGAGCTGCTCGACGGCCTTCGCCACCGTGTCGGCGCGGCGGCCGTTGACGGCGACCCGCGCCCCCGCCCGCGCCAGCCCGAGCGCGATCGCCGCACCGATCCCCTGCGTGGAACCGGTGACCAGGGCCGTTTTCCCGGTGAGGTCGAGCTGCATCGGTCACCCCCTACCTCCGCGATGGTAGGGGCGCTCGCGCAGCGTCGCAGGGTCACCGCCGCCCAGTCGGGCACGCATCCGGCCCGCCGAGCCGGCGGATCCGCTCACCCCGGTACGCCGTGTTCACCACTCCGGTCGCCGTGTTCACCGCTCGGGGCAGCGTGTTCGCCACTCCCGTCGCCGTGTTCACCACTCCCGTCGCCGTGTTCGCCGCTCCGGTCGTCGTGTTCGCCGCCCCCGGCCGTGTGTTCACCGCTGGGGGCAGCGTGTTCACCGTCGCGTGCAGTGGGTTGGCCGCCCGGGCGGCGTGTTCACCGCACCGGGTGACGTGTCCGACCCGGCGGGTCGAGCGCGGCGCCCGGGGTCGTCCGGCGCCGTTACGCCGGCGCGCAGTTCCAGCAGGCCGGGGTTCGCGGCACCGCGGCGGGCCGCCGCGCCGGCGTCAGGGCGACACCAGCAGCACGTGCAGCGTCCGCGGCCCGTGCACGCCCTCGACGCGGTCCAGCTCGATGTCGCTCGTCGCGCTGGGGCCGCTGATCCAGGTCTGCGGGCGGTCCGGCGACAACGCGGCCACGGCCTGCGGCACGCCGGGCACGATCTGGTCGGTGCGCAGCACGCACACGTGCAGGTCGGGCACCAGGCTCACCGCCCGCCGCCCCTGGCCGGGCCCGTGGTCCAGCACGATCGTGCCGGTGGTGGCGATCGCCAGTGCCGCCAGCGTCACCACGGCGTCCAGCCGGTCCAGCTCGACCGGTGTCTGCCCGGTGTCGGCCACCGCACCCGGCACCTGCCACGGGAACCCGTCCGGCACCAGCACCGCCGACGCCGGGCCCAGCGCGGCCGCCAGGGCCGCCGGCACCGAGTCCGGGGTGCAGCGGGTCAGCTCGGCCCGGTAGTCCACCAGCCGCTCGGCGAACAGCGCCACGATGTCCCCGGGCGGCACCGCGGTGCGGTAGTCCCGGGGAACCGGCGATTCGGTGCGGTCGGCCGAAGCCAGCGCGGACCGCACCCGGCCGAGGATCTCCTCGCGCGCGCTCATCGCCGGCCCTCCCGCCGCCACCGGGCGCGGAACGACTCCGCCGGTGGCGCCGGCACGTCCCGCGCGTTGCTCCACAGCGAACCCGGCCACGGCAGCCGGCCCAGGGCACGGCGCCCACCCGGCATCACCTTGCGGCCCAGGCGGTTCAGCACCCGCCCGGCCACGCCCATACCGCGCTCGGCCCAGCTCAGGCGACGCGCGCCGGACAGCACCCAGGCCGCCGACTTCATCGCGACCGCCTCACCCTTCGGCGGGCCCGCGCGGTGCGCATCGACCACTTGGGACCGCAGGTGCACGAGCACCTCCGGGATGTCGATGCGCACCGGGCACACTTCGAAACACGCGCCGCACAGGCTGGAGGCGTAGGGCAGCGAGTCGGTCTGCTCGTCCACGCCGACCCCGCGCAGCAGCGGGTTCAGGATCGCCCCGATCGGGCCCGGGTACACCGAGCCGTAGGCGTGCCCGCCGGTGCGCTCGTAGACCGGGCACACGTTCAGGCAGGCCGAGCACCGGATGCAGCGCAGCGCCTGCCGCCCCACCTCGTCGGCCAGGGCGCGGGTGCGGCCGTTGTCCAGCAGCACCACGTGCGCCTCCTGGCCTTCGGTGCCGCCCGACCACATCGAGGTGTAGGGGTTCATCCGCTCCCCGGTGCTCGACCGCGGCAGCAGTTGCAGGAACACGTCCAGATCGGACCAGGCAGGCAGGATCTTCTCGATCCCGACCACCGACACCAGCACCTCGGGCAGCGTCAGGCACATCCGCCCGTTGCCCTCGGACTCGACCACGACGAGCGTCCCGGTCTCGGCGATCGCGAAGTTCGCCCCGGACACCGCCACCTTCGCGCGGAGGAACTTCTCCCGCAGGTGCAGCCGCGCCGCCGCGGCCAGTTCCCGCGGCACGTCGGACAGGTTCTCCGGCGCCGGACGCCCGGCCGCGGCCATCCGCTCGCGGAAGATCTCCCGGATCTCCGCGCGGTTGCGGTGGATCGCCGGCACCAGGATGTGCGACGGCAGGTCGTCGCCGAGCTGCACGATCAGCTCGGCCAGGTCGGTCTCCCACGCGGTGATGCCGTGCGCGGCGAGTGCCTCGTTGAGCCCGATCTCCTGCGTCGCCATCGACTTGACCTTGACGACCTCGTCGGCGTCGTGCTGCCGGGCGATCGAGGCGACGATCTCGCACGCCTCGGCCGCGTCGCGCGCCCAGTGCACCGTGGCGCCCCGCTCGGTCAGCGACCTCTCCAGCCGCAGCAGGTGCTCGTCGAGGTGGTGCAGCACGTTGTCCTTGATCGCCGCGCCCGCCAGGCGCAGCTCCTCCCACTCGTCCACCTCGCCGACCACCGCGGCCCGCTTCGCGCGGATCGTGCTGGTGGCGTGCGCGAGGTTGCGGCGCAGCTGGGCGTCCGACAACGCCTCCCGCGCCGCGGCCGGGAAGGCCGGCATCCCCACGAAAGTCCCGCTCATGCGTCCTCCGTCCGGGCCAGAACCTCGGCCAGGTGCATCACGCGCACCCCGGTGCGCTGCCGCGACAGCAGCCCGCCGATGTGCAGCAGGCACGAGTTGTCCCCGGCGACCAGCACCTCGGCGCCGGTGCCGAGCACGTGCCGCGCCTTGTCCGCGCCCATCGCGGTCGAGGTTTCCGCGTTCTTCACCGCGAACGTGCCGCCGAACCCGCAGCACTCGTTCGCGGCGGGCAGCTCCACCAGGTCGATCCCGCGCACCGCGCGCAACAGCCGCAGCGGCCGGTCGCCGACCCCGAGCATCCGCAGCGAGTGGCAGGTCGGGTGGTAGGTGACGCGGTGCGGGAAGTAGGCGCCCACGTCGGTCACACCGAGCACGTCGACCAGGAACTCGGTCAGCTCGTACACCTTCGGCGACGTTTGCGCCACCGCCTCGGCCAGCCGGTCGTCCCCGCTGCGCCGCGCGACCATCGCGTGCTGGTGCCGCACCGACCCGGCGCACGAACCGGACGGGGTGACGATCGCGTCGTACCCGGCGAAGGCGTCGACGAAGTTGCGGACCACCGGCACGGCCTCGTCGAGGTAACCGGTGTTGACCATCGGCTGCGCGCAGCAGGTCTGCGCCGCCGGGAAGTCCGCCGCCACCCCGAGCCGCCGCAACAGCGTGAACACCGCTTCGCCGGTGTCCGGGAACATCGCGTCGTTGATGCAGGTGACCTGCACGGCGACCCTCATGCCACCACCCCCGGATCGATCCGTGCCGCCGCCCCGGCCCAGTCCGCCGCGTCGCCGGCCGGTTCGTAGCGGCGCAGTTCGTGCGTCGCCCGGATCAGGGCCCGCATCGCCGCCAGGTCCGGCAGGTCCGCGCCCAGTGCCCGGGCCTGGACGAGCACGTTGCCCAGCGCGGCGGCCTCGACCGGCCCGGCCAGCACCGGCACGCCACAGGCGTCGGCGGTCAGCTGGCACAGCAGCTCGTTACGTGCGCCGCCGCCGACGACGTGCACGACGTCGACCGGCCGCCCGGTCAGCTCGGACGCCTGGCGCACGGTCCGGCGATAGGCGAGCGCGAGGCTGTCGAGCACGCACCGGGCGATCTCCCCCGGCGTCTCCGGCACGCGCTGACCGGTGTCCGCGCACACCTGCCGGATCCGCGCGGGCATGTCCCCGGGCGGTAAGAACACCGGCGCGTCGATGTCCACGACCGCGGACAACGCCGGCACCCCGGCGGCCTGCGCCAGCACCTCCGACAGCGGCACCGGTGTGCCCCGCGCCTGCCACGTGCGCAACGACTCCGACAGCACCCACAGGCCCGTCACGTTGCGCAGGAACCGGATCGTGCCGTCGACTCCGGCCTCGTTGGTGAAGTTCGCGGCCCGCGCCGCATCGCCCAGCTCGGGGGCCTCCAGCTCCAGGCCGACCAGCGACCAGGTGCCGGAGGAGATGTAGGCGAAGTTCGTGCCCGGCTCGGCCGGCACCCCCACCACGGCCGACGCCGTGTCGTGCGAGCCGACCGCGACCACCGGCAGCTCCGGCAGCGCCAGTTCGGCGGCCAGGTCGGGCCGCAGCGTGCCGACCACGGTGCCGGGGTCGTGCAGCGGCGGCAGCAACCGGTGCGGGATGCCGAGCCGCTCGGCCAGCCCGGTCGCCCAGTCCCGCGACCGCACGTCGTAGAGCTGGGTGGTGGAGGCGTTGGTGCGCTCGGCCCCGCGCGCCCCGGTCAGCCAGTAGTTCAGCAGGTCCGGGATCAGCAGCATCGTCTCGGCGGATCGCAGGTCGTGCTCGGCCAGCAGCTGGTACAGCGTGTTGAACGGCAGCTGCTGCAAACCGGTGATGCCGAACAGCTCGCGTGCCGGGACGGTCTCCAGCACCCGCTCGGGAATGCCCGCGGTACGGGAGTCGCGGTAGTTCACGGGGTTGCCCAGCAGCGCGCCCGAGGCGTCGAGCAACCCGTAGTCCACAGCCCAGGAGTCTATGCCGATACCGGCCAGTTCACCGTCCCGATGCGCGGCCCGGATGCCGGTCAGCACCTCCCGGTACAGGCCGAGGACGTCCCAGTGCAGGGTCGAGCCCCCGGCGCGAGCGACCCGGACGCCGCCGTTGGGAAACCGGTGCACCTCCGCCACCGACAGCACCCCGGGGCCGACCGTGCCGGCCATGACCCGCCCGCTGGAGGCCCCCAGGTCGGCAGCCGCCAGCCGCATCACACCCGCACCACGCGCAGCTCGAGGCCGAGCAGGTCGGCCACCGCCGTCAGCTCCGGCACCCGGTGCCCGACGCCCAGCGCCCAGTGGTGGTCGACGCCGGTGCCCGACCAGGCGTCGGTCCACTCCCCCGGGTCGCACCCGAAGTCCACCCGGGAGGTGGTGTTGCCGATCTCCAGCAGCGGGCCGGGCACGACCGCACCCTCGGACGCGACCAGCGAGAACGTGCCGTCCCGGTCCTGCCCGAGGCCGAGCAGGGTGACCGGGCCGTGCCGGACGTCGAACTCGACCGACACGCCCCAGCCGCGCTTGCCGTGGTAGACGCCCAGGCCGCGCAGCAACGGCTTGCGGGCGCTGATCGCCAGGTGCGCCGGGCCGTCGTGACCCATTTCGACCACGTTGTCCCGGAAGTTGAGCGCCTGCAGCTCGGTGAACGAGCCACCCGCACCGAGCCGGTCCATGATCAGCATCGCCAGGGAGTTGCGCAGCTCGTACTCGCCCGCCGCCGGGATGCCGCGCGCGGTGAGCAGCGACGCGCCGAGGATGAACCCGGCGCCGACGCGCTCGTGGGTCTCGCCGTCCAGCCCGCGGTGGTAGTAGGCCAGGGAGTCCAGCGCGAAGTCCTCGACGAGCCGGTCCAGCGCCACCGACACCTTCGCGCCCCAGGCGAAGTCGTCCTCGACGACCGAGTCGTCCACGTCGAAGATCTCCCGCGCCAGGTCCATCCGCGCGCGGGTTTCGGCGTCGGTGACCTGCTCCACCCGCACCCGCAGGTCGTCGATCTCCAGGATCTCCACGTGCCCGCCGAGCTGCGCGGACACCAGGGTCGGGTCGGTGGCGACGTCCATCATGCCCGGGTAGAGGTGGCCGAGCAGGCCGTGCCGCCCGTGCCGCAGCGCCGCACGCACCCCGGCCGCGGCGATCCACCGCTCGATGCGGGTCCACGCCCGCTCGTCCTCCAGGTACCCGGACACCGACCGGAACTCGACGCCGGCGCGGCGGAAGGCGTTGGCCATCTCCGGCAGCGGGCAGGCGCCGCAGTAGGCCAGCCACGCGCCGGTGTCGAAGGTCGCGTGGTCCATCGCCTCGGTCGGCTGCAGGTTGAGCAGCAGCACGGGTGCGCCGCTGCGCTGCGCGACCGGCACCAGAATGCTGGACGTGAGGTACGTGGTGAGGAAGCCGATGATCACGTCGCAGTCGGCGACCCGCAGCTCCTCCGCCGCGGCCGCGCCCTCCCGAGCGTCCGACACGAATCCGGCGTCCACCACCTCGCAGTCCAAACCGGACAGACGCTCGGCCACGCGCCGTGCCGACGCCTGCAACTGCGGCAACAGCTGGGGGAACTGCGGCCAGTACGCGCCGAGGCCACCGGCGACGAGGCCGACGCGGGTGCGCCGCGGCGTGATCCGCTCCAGGGTCATGTGTCCCAGTCCTTTCCCGCGTCAGCGGAGGAACGCGGCCGCGACACCCGCGTCGACGGGCACGTGCAGGCCGGTGGTGTGGGTCAGGTCGCCGCCGGTGAGCGCGAACACCGCCGCAGCGACGTGCTCGGGCAGCACCTCGCGCTTGAGGATGGTGCGCTGGGCGTAGAACTTGCCCAGGTCCTCCTCCGGCACACCGTAGACGGCGGCCCGCTGCGCGCCCCAGCCCCCGGCGAAGATCCCGGAGCCGCGCACCACCCCGTCGGGGTTGACGCCGTTGACGCGGATGCCGTGCTCGCCCAGCTCGGCCGCCAGCAGCCGCACCTGGTGCGCCTGGTCGGCCTTGGCCGCGCCGTAGGCGACGTTGTTCGGGCCGGCGAACACCGAGTTCTTCGACGAGATGTAGACGATGTCGCCGCCGAGACCCTGCGCGATCATCGCCTTCGCCGCGGCCCGCGACACCAGGAACGAGCCCTTGGCCATCACGTCGTGCTGGAAGTCCCAGTCCTTCTCGGTGGTCTCCAGCAGCGGCTTCGAAATGGACAGACCGGCGTTGTTGACCACCAGGTCGATACCGCCGAACGCGAGCACGGTCGCGTCGACCGCGGCGGACACCGCGTCGGCGTCGGTCACGTTCGCAACCACGGAGACCGCCCGGTCGGTGCCGCCGATGCTCCGCGCGACCTCCTCGGCCGCGTCGCCGTTGAGGTCGGCGATCGCGACGCACGCGCCCTCGGCGGCGAGCCGTTCGGCGATGGCGCGGCCGATGCCCGAGCCCGCGCCGGTGACCAGCGCGACCCGGCCCGCGAGCGGCTTCGGCTTGGGCATCCGCTGGAGCTTGGCCTCCTCCAGCGCCCAGTACTCGATGCGGAACTTCTCGCTCTCCGGGATCGGCGCGTAGCGGGACACCGCCTCGGCGCCGCGCATCACGTTGATCGCGTTGACGTAGAACTCGCCCGCGACGCGCGCGGTCTGCTTGTCCTTGCCGAAGGAGAACATGCCCACGCCGGGCACGAGCACGATCGCCGGGTCGGCACCGCGCATCGCGGGACTGTCCGGCGTGGCGTGCCGCTCGTAGTAGGCGCGGTAGTCGGCGCGGTAGGCGGCGTGCAGCTCGGTCAGCCGTGCGACGACGTCCGCCAGCGGCGCGGTGCCCGGCAGGTCGACCACCAGCGGGCGGACCTTGGTGCGCAGGAAGTGGTCCGGGCACGAGGTGCCCAGCGCGGCGAGCGGTTGCAGCTTCTCCCGGGACAGGAAGTCCAGCACCACGTCGCTGTCGGTGTAGTGCCCGACCTGGCGCTGGTCGGTCGAGGCGAGGCCGCGGATCACCGGCGCGAGCGCGGCGGCCCGCGCACGGCGCTCCTCCGCCGGCAACGGCTCGAAGCCCGGCACCACCGGGCCGAACGGCTCGGCCCTGCCCCGCTCGGCGAGGAACTCCTCGGCGGTGCGGATGATCTCCAGGGAATTCTGCCGGCACTCTTCCGAGGTGGAGCCCCACGCGGTGATGCCGTGGCCACCGAGGATCACGCCGATCGCCTGCGGGTTGGCCTTCTTGACGGCCGCGATGTCCAGGCCGAGCTGGAACCCGGGGCGGCGCCAGTCGACCCACACCACGCGGTCGCCGAAGCACTCCTTGGTCAGCGCCGGACCGTCGGCGGCGGTGGCCAGCGCGATACCCGAGTCCGGGTGCAGGTGGTCCACGTGCGTGGCGTCGACCAGGCCGTGCATCGCCGTGTCGATCGACGGCGCGGCGCCACCGCGGCCGTGCAGGCAGTAGTCGAACGCGGCGACCATCTCGTCCTCGCGCTCGACACCGGGGTAGACGCCGGCCAGCGCGCGCAGGCGGTCCAGCCGCAGCACGGCCAGCCCGGCCTCGGTCAGCGTGCCCAGATCACCCCCGGATCCCTTGACCCACAGCAGTTCCGTGGGCTGCCCGGTGACCGGGTCGGTCTCGCTGCCCTTGGCGGAGGTGTTGCCCCCGGCGTAGTTGGTGTTGCGCGGGTCCGCACCCAGGGCGTTGCTGCGCCGGATGAGTTCGGCGGCGGGATTGTTCGTCATGGTGGTTCAGGCCCCCCAGCCGGCCTGCCGGCCGTCGGCTCGTTCGGCGACGATCTTGTCCTGGTACCCGCTGCGGTGGTAGGCCGCGATCGGGTCCGGGTCCAGCCCGGACTCCTCCCGCAGCTCGGCCAGCAGCGGCCGCACGTCGGTGTTGTAGGCGTCCATCAGCACCGCGTTGGCGCCGAGCACGTCACCCGCCTGCTGGGCGGCGAACAGGGCGTCCCGGTCGACCAGCAGGGCCTTCGCGGTGGCCTCCTGCACGTTGAGCACCGAGCGGATGATGGCGGGGATCTTCGCCTCGATGTTGTGGCACTGGTCGAGCATGAAGTTGATACCGGCGGACGGGTCGAGCGCGTCCGCACGCACGATCTCCCACATGATGCGGAACAGCTGGAACGGGTCGGCGGCGCCGGCCATCAGGTCGTCATCGGCGTAGAAGCGCGAGTTGAAGTCGAACGCACCGAGCTTGCCCTGCCGCAGCAGGAACGCCACGATGAACTCGATGTTGGTGCCGGGCGCGTGGTGGCCGGTGTCGATGCAGACCGTGGCCTTCGGGCCGAGCTCGACGCAGTGCGCGTAGGAGGTGCCCCAGTCCGGGATGTCGGTGGCGTAGAAGGCCGGTTCGAACAGCTTGTACTCCAGCAGGATCCGCTGGTCCGCGCCGAGCCGGTCGTAGGCTTCGCGCAGCGCCGCGGCGAGCCGGTCCTGGCGGCTGCGCAGGTCGTCCTGGCCGGGGTAGTTGATGCCGTCGGAGAACCACAGCTTCAGGTCCCGCGAGCCCGTGACGTCCATGATGTCGATCGCCTCGAGCAGGTGATCGGTGGCCTTGCGGCGGATCGCCGGGTCCGGGTTGGTGACCGAGCCGAGCTTGTAGTCCTCGTCCTGGAAGACGTTGGTGTTGATCGCCCCGATGGCGATGCCGAGATCGTTGGCGTAGCGGGACAGCGCCCCGAAGTCGCCGACCCGGTCCCACGGGATGTGCAGGGCCACGGTGGGCGCGATACCGGTCAGCTCGTGCACCTTCGCCGCGTCGGCGATCTTCTCCTCCGGGGTGCGGGGGACGCCGGGCTGCGGGAACACCTTGAACCGGGTGCCGGAGTTGGCGAAGGCCCACGACGGCGTCTCGATCCGCTGTGCCCGCAGGGCTTCTTTCACGGCGGTCAGGTCGGACAACGGGATCACTTTCCTTCCAGGTGGAAGACCTCGGTGAGCAGCTGGAACCCCTCGTCGGGACCGCGGCCGCCGAGGCCGGTGAAGAACTCGGCCATCTCGGCCTGCCAGCGGGCGTTGACGTCGGTGCGCGCCATCGCCGCCTGCGCGGCTTCGAGATCATCGGCCTCGACGTAGCCGATCAGCAGGCCGTCGTCGCGCAGGAACAGCGAATAGTTGCGCCACCCGCTGTCGGTCAGCGCCTGCCGCATCTCCGGCCACACCGCGCGGTGCCGCTCGGTGTACTCGGCCGTCCGCTCGGGTTTGACCTGCAGGCAGAAGCAGTATCGGGCCATGGGTTCGTCCCTCGGTGGAAACCCGGCCGGGCCGCCGGCGCGGCCCGGCCGGGGAGCATCAGAAGTTGTACTGGTCGATGTTGCTCGCGTCGAACACCGTCGGCGGGCCGAGGACGATCTCGCCGTCCTTGCCGATGGTGTACTCACCGAGCTTGCCCGCCTTGAACTTCTGGCCCTCGGCACCGGTGATCTGGCCGGAAGCCAGCGCGACACCGGCGTAGGCGGCCAGGTAGCCGATGTCGGCCGGGTTCCACAGCGCGAACTTGGTGACCGTGCCGTCCTTGACGTACTCACGCATCTGGTTCGGCGTGCCCAGGCCGGTCACCGCGACCTTGCCCTTGTAGGCCGAGGAGCTGATGTAGCGGGCGGCCGCGGCGATGCCGACGGTGGTGGGCGCGACGATCGCCTTCAGATTCGGGTACGACTGGAGCAGGCCCTGCGCCTCCTGGAACGACTTCTGGTCGTCGTCGTTGCCGTAGGCGACCTTCACCAGCTTCAGGTTCGCGTACTCGGGCTTGGCCAGCTGCTGCTTGAACACCTCGATCCAGGCGTTCTGGTTCGTGGCGTTCGGGGTCGCCGACAGGATCGCGATCTCGCCGGATCCGCCGGCCAGCTCGCCGGCCATCTTCGCCAGCTGCTCGCCGATGCCCTCGGTGGTGGCCTGGTTGATGAACACGTCGCGGCAGTCCTTGGCCGCGTCGGAGTCGAACGCCACGACCTTCATGCCGGACCCGCGGGCCTGGTTGAGCGACGGGCACACCGCGTTCGGGTCGTTCGCGGCGATGCCGATGACGTCCTGCTGCTGCTGGATCAGCGTGTTGATGTAGCTGACCTGCGAGGAGGCGCTGGCGTCGTTCGGACCGACCAGCTTGTACCGGCCCTTGAGCTCGTCCAGCGCGGTCTTGCCGCCGCCCACCTCGATGTCCGAGTACGGGTTGTTGAGCTGCTTGGGCAGGAAGGCCATCTTGACGTCTTCCTTGGTGGCCGCGTTCGGGTTCGCCTGCGCGGTGGACTGCGCCCCGCCGCCGGCGGAGCTGCTGTCGTTCTTGGTGGTGCCACCGCACGCGGCGACCGTCAGCACGAGGGCTGCCGACACCGCACCGGCGAGGAGTCGTCTCTTCATGGGCGTTTCGCCTTTCTACGTGGTCGCCCGGCGCCGCAGCGCAGCCCGGAACCTGATGACGATGTTGGGCAGGAGCACCGAGATGATCAGCAGCACCCCGGTGACGACGTTGAGCGCTTCGTTCGACACGTCCTGCAGGCGCAGGGCGTTCTGCAGCGTGGCCAGCAGGACGACCCCGGCGAGCACGCCCGGCAGGGTGCCCTTGCCGCCGAAGATGGACACACCGCCGAGCAGGACCGCCGCCACCACGGCCAGCTCCATGCCCAGGCCGTTGTCGGCACGGGCGCTGGAGTAGCGCAGCGTCCACAGCACCCCGGCGAGACCGGCGACCAGCCCGCTGACCACGTACAGCCAGAACTTCAGCGGCGCCACGCGGATGCCCGCGAACCGGGCGGCCTGCTCGCTCGCGCCGGCCGCGAACACCGACCGCCCGATCGGGGTCGCGTGCAGCACCAGGCCGAACACCAGCGCCAGCACGACGAGCGGGATCAGCACGTTCGGGATCGCACCGCCGCCGATCGTGCCGGTCACCCAGGAGGTGTAGTCGCGTGGGAAGTCGGCCACCGCGGAGTCGCCCAGCACCACGAACGCCAGCCCGCGGTACAGCGCCAGGGTGCCGATGGTGACGGCCAGCGACGGCAGTTTCAGCACGGTCACGAAGAACCCGTTCAGCGCGCCCAGCACCGCCCCGAGCACCAGGCACAGCGGGATGATCGTCTCGATGGGCAGGCCGCGGTTCCACAGATCACCCATCACCGCCGAGGTGAGGCCGAGCGTGCTCGCCACCGACAGATCGATCTCGCCGGTCACGATCACGAACGTCATCGGCAGCGCGATCAGCGCGATCGGCAGCAGGTCCAGCAGCAGGAAGGTGAAGTTGCGGCTGCTGCCGAAGTTCTCGACCGCGCCGGACGCGATCACCAGCACCAGCACCGTGATCACGATGACCGCCGCGTCCCAGCTCGCCAGGCGGGACAGCCACGCCGGCCGCGTCCCCTTGTCAGACATGGGAATCCCTCTTCTTCAGTGACTTGGCGACCCGCACGGCGACCAGCCGGTCCGCCCCGATCGCGAGCAGGATCAGCGCGCCGACGATGGCCTGCTGCCAGAACTGGTTGATGTCGAGGACGGCCAGCGAGCTGCCGATGACGGTGAGCAGCAGCGCACCCAGGCCCGCGCCCCACACGGTGCCGCTGCCGCCGAACACCGCGACCCCGCCGACCACCGCGGCGGCGACCACGTTCAGCTCGTAGCCGTTGCCGGCGGCGGCGTCGATCGTGCCGAAGCGCGCGGCGAACAGCACCCCGGCGACCCCGGCGAGCGCACCGGAGACCACGAAGGCGGCGATGGTGTTGCGGCCGACCTTGATCCCGGCCAGCTCCGCGGCCTGCGGGCTGGACCCCATCGCGTACAGCTCGCGGCCGGCGCGGTAGCTGCGCAGCACGATCCCCGCGACCACCAGCACGATCGCGGCGATCAGCACCAGCCACGGGATGCCCAGGATGGCGGAATTGCCGAAGCGCAGGAAGTGCCCGGGCAGCTCGTCGGCGTTGATCTGCTCGCCGCCGGCCCAGAAGTAGGCCGCGCCGCGGAAGGCGTAGAGCGTGCCGAGGGTGACCACCAGCGCGGGCACCTTGCCGAACCGGACCACGGCACCGTTGAGCGCCCCGCACGCCGCGCCGACCGCGACGCCGGTGATCAGCGCCACGATCACCGGCAGGCCCTGGTTGGCCTGCAGCAGCGAGCCGGTCGCGAACGCGGACAGGCCGAGCACCGAGCCGACCGACAGGTCGATGTTGCGGGTGATCATCACGGTCGCCTGCCCGACCGCGAGCACCGCAAGGATCGCGGTGTTCAGCAGGATGTCGCGGACGCTCTGCGCGGACAGGAACCGCGCGTTCTGCGTCGCGGTGAACGCGACCAGCACGACCAGGGCGAGCACGATGCCCGCCTCACGCGCCCGGAACAACCCGCCGAGCCGGAACCGGCCACCTGCCGCGGTCCGCCCCGGGTTCATCTTGGGTGCTACCGCTTTCGTCGCGTTCACGCCGCCTCCTTTCCGGACGCGCCGAGGCGCGACAGCATCATCACGTCGGCGAGCGTGGTGCTCGATGATCCGGACCTGCCCGCAGTCCTCATGCCACCGCTCCCTGGCCCATCGCCGCGAACATCACAGAGTCCTCACTGGCCTGTGCGCCCGGGATCTCCGCGACGATCCGGCCCTCCCGCATCACCAGCACGCGGTCGGCCATGCCGAGCACCTCGGGCAGCTCGGACGACACCATGATCACCGCGACCCCGTCGGCTGCCAGGGACGACATCAGCCGGTGCACCTCGGCCTTCGTGCCGACGTCGATGCCCCGCGTCGGCTCGTCGACGATCAGCACGCTCGGCGCCATCGACAGCCACTTGGCCAGCACGACCTTCTGCTGGTTGCCGCCGGACAGCGTGCCGACGAGGTCGGTGAGGCGGCCGTACTTGGTCTGCAGGCGCTCGGTCCAGCGCAGTGCTTCGCGGCGTTCGCCGCCGCCGAACAGGAACCCCAGCTTCGCCAGCGCGCCCGAGCGGGGCAGGGTCACGTTCCGCTCGATCGACAGGTCCATCACCAGCCCCTGCTGCCGGCGGTCCTCGGGCACGAGTGCCATGCCCGCGGCCATGGCGGCCCGGGGCGAGCCCGGTTTGAGCTTGCGCCCGTGCAGCTTCACGGTTCCCGCGTCGCGCTCGTCGACGCCGAACACGGCCTGGACCACTTCGGACCGTCCACTGCCGACCAGCCCGGCGAAGGCCACGATCTCCCCGGCCCGCACCGAGAACGAGATGTCCCGGAAGACGCCCTCGCGGGTGAGGCCGTCCACTTCGAGCACCACCTCGCCCGGTTCGACGTCCTGCTTGGGGAACAACGCGTCCAGCTCGCGGCCGACCATGCGGCGGACCATCTCGTCGACGGTCAGCTGGTCCAGTGGATCGGTGGAGACGTGCCGGCCGTCCCGCATGATCGTCACGCGCTGGCACAGCTCGGTGATCTCCTCGAAGCGGTGTGAGATGAACATGATGGCCGCGCCCTCGTCGCGCAGGGTGCGCGCGACCGAGAACAGGCGCTCGACCTCGACCAGCGACAGCGCCGCGGTCGGCTCGTCCATGATCAGCACCCGCGCGTCGGCGGAGAGCGCCTTGGCGATCTCGACGATCTGCTGGTCGGCGATCGACAGGCCGCGCGCCGGGCGGCCCGGGTCGATCCGCACGCCCAGGCGGGCGAACAGCTTCTCCGCCTCGGCCCGGATCGAGCCCCGGTCGATCATGCCCAGCCGCTTGCGCGGGTGCCGGCCCATCACGATGTTCTCCTCGACCGTGAGGTCGGGGAACAGCGTGGGTTCCTGGTAGATCACCGCGATCCCGGCGGCCTTGGCGTCGGCCGGGGACGAGAACTCGACGGGCTGCCCATCGACCAGCAGCGAACCGGTGTCGGGGCGGTGGACCCCGGCGAGCATCTTGACGATGGTCGACTTGCCCGCGCCGTTCTCCCCCACGAGCGCGTGCGCCTCGCCGGCGTGGAGCGGGAAGGACACCCCCTGCACGGCGGCCACCGCGCCGAACGACTTCGTGACGCCGCGGACCTCCAGCAAGGGCACGGCGCCCGGGTCCTGTCGCACCATCGCGACCTCCGAAATGAAAGGTTTCACAAACCTGGCGCGCTGACGCTACTATGCGCTTCATCACGAAGTCAACGACAAGTTTTTTGTGCAGTTCAGCTGCGGTTCTACCGTCGCGATCCGATAACATCGACGCTTGTTAGACGTTTCAAGGGGAGGCTCACGTGACGCGCACCAGCACGGGCGGGACCGCGGTTCCCGAGCCCCGCGCCGCGGGGATCAAGGACGTCGCGGCGGCGGCCGGCGTGTCACTGGGGACCGTGTCGAACGTCCTCAACCGGCCGGACCGGGTCAGCCCGCGCACCCGCGCGAAGGTCGAAGCGGCGATGGCCGAACTGAAGTTCGTGCGCAACGAGACCGCCCGGCAATTGCGTGCCGGGCGCAGCCGGATCCTGGCCTACGTGATGCTCGACGGCAGCAACCCGTTCTTCGCCGACGTGGCCGCAGGGGTGGAGGACGCGGCCGACGAGGCGGACCTGTCGTTGTTCCTGTGCAACAGCGCCAACCGCGCCGAGCGCGAGCGTGACTACCTCAGCCGCCTGGAACAGCAGCGGGTGCAGGGGATCCTGATCACCCCGGTCGATCCGGACTCACCGGTGCTGGCGGAGACCGCGGCGCACGGCATCCCGGTGGTGATCGTGGACCGCACCGGACAGTCCGGCGACCACTGCTCGGTCGCGGTGGACGACGTGCTGGGCGGGCACCTCGCGGTGCAGCACCTGCTGGAGCTCGGGCACGAGCGGGTGGCGTTCATCGGCGGCCCGGACACCCTCGGCCAGGTGCGCGACCGGCGCGAGGGCGCGGTGCGGGCGTTGCAGGAGGCCGGGCGGGGGCCGGAGAACCTGGTCGACCTGACGACGTCCGCGCTGACCGTCGCGGAGGGACGGACCGCTGGGCAGCGGCTGGCCGGGCTGCCGGCCTCGACACGGCCGACCGCCGCGTTCTGCGCCAACGACCTGCTGGCGCTCGGCCTGCTGCAGACGTGCGTGAGCCTGCGGCTGCAGGTGCCCGGCGACCTCGCGATCGTCGGTTACGACGACATCGACTTCGCGGCGGCCGCCGCCGTGCCGCTGACCTCGGTGCGGCAGCCGCGGCGGCAACTGGGCCGCACGGCCGCGGAACTGCTCCTGCAGGAGACGGCGGATCCGCGGCACCGGCACCAGCAGGTGGTGTTCACGCCGGAGCTGGTGGTCCGGGCGTCCACCCGGTACGGCGCCTGACGCTCAGGCGTTCGCCGGCGCGAACGACGACGCGAACAGCGACTGCGCGAGCCGCAGGATCAACGATTCGAGCAGGTTCGCACCGATCTTGGCAAGCACGGTGGCGACAAACTCGGCCATCGGGAACTCCTCGTCTTCGGGTCTACCCCGGCACCGTCGCTCGCGCGGATGAGGCCACGGCGGCGGGCGCGTGTCGCGCGGGTGAACCCGTCCGGAACACCCCGTGCCGGGTACGCGCGTTCAGTGCCCGGTGCGCAGCCGCTGCACCGCGAGCTGCGCCACCGTCGCCACGGCCGCCGCACCCAGCGCGATGCCCCACTGGTGCGGCAGCAGCGGGCTGCAGCCGAAGAACCCGCTCACCCCGGGGATCTGCACGATGGCCGCCAGCGCGAGCAGCGAGCCGGCCCCGGCGGCCACCACCAGCGGTGTCCGCCCGCGCACCGCCATCGTCTGCCCGAGCTGGGCGGCCACCAGCGCGACCAGGCCGGCCGTGCTCGCCTGCGACGGCGTGCCGACCGGGCGGGCGAGCATCCACCCACCGAGCGCCGCGCCCGCGGTGGTCGCCGCGCGGGCGATCAGGTCGCGCGTCAGGACGGCGCCCAGCGACGTCTCCGGCCCCTCGGACAGCAGGTGCGCGGGATCGGCGTCCGGCGGCGGGCGCACCGCGACGGCCATCGCGGGCAGCACGTCGGTCAGCAGGTTGACCAGCAGCAGCTGCCGCGCGTTCAGCGCGGCCCGGTTGCTGAGCACCCCGGCGCCAACGGTGAACGCGACCTCGCCCAGGTTCCCGCCGAGCAGGATCGACAAGGCGTCGCGCACCGACGCCCACATCGCGCGGCCCTCGACGATCGCGTCGGTGATCGTCTCGATGCGGTCGTCGGTGACGACCAGGTCGGCGGCCTCCCGGGTGGCCGGGGTCGCCGTCGCACCGAGCGCGATACCGACGTGCGCGAGACGGATGGCGGGCACGTCGTTGGCGCCGTCGCCGGTCATCGCCACCACCCGTCCGGCACGGTTGAGCTGCCGCACGATCCGCGCCTTCTGCGCCGGGCTGACCCGGGCGAACACCGACACGTCCGGCGCCCGCGCGGCCAGCTCGTCGTCGCTCGCGGCGTCGATCTCGGCTCCGGTCATCACGGCCGGCCCGGTGTCCAGACCGAGGTCGGCGGCGATGGCGGCGGCGGTGCCCGGGTGGTCACCGGTGATCATCACGACCCGCACCCCCGCGCGCCGCAGGTCCGCCACCGCGCCCGCGGCAGTGGGCCGGACCGGATCGGCCAGCGCGAGCAGGCCGCGGAACGTCAGGCCGCGAATGCGGCTCTCCGCCAGGTCGCCGCGCCCGGACGCCCGGCGTTCGGCGACCGCGAGCATCCGGAACCCCTGCCGCGCCAGCCGGTCGGCGGCGGGCAGCCGGTCCGGCCCGTCGCAGCGCGCGAGCACCGCCTCCGGTGCGCCCTTGACGCTGAGCAGCGGGCCGTCCGGGGTGTCGGCGAGCACCGCGTGGTAGCCGCGGGACGGCTCGAACCCCAGCTCCGACAACCAGGTCACGTCCCCGGGGCCAATGCCGTGCGCCGCGGCCGCGTCGAGCACCGCGCGGTCGGTCGGGTGCGGCAGCGTCTCCCCGGTCAGGTGCCACGGGCTCGCCCGCACCGCGGCGGCCAGCACCCCGGCCAGCTCCGGGGTCAGTTCGCCGACCGGCCGCGTGCGGTGCCCGTCGGACACCTCCTGCAACCGGATCCGGCCCTCGGTGAGGGTGCCGGTCTTGTCGAAGCACAGCACGTCGACGCGGCCCAGCGCCTCGATGGTGGACGGGCTGCGCGCCAGCACCCCGCGCCGCGCCAGCCGCCGGGCGGACGCCAGCTCGGCGACCGTGGCGACGAACGGCAGCCCCTCCGGTACCGCAGCCACCGACAACCCGACGGCGCGGCCGAGCGCCTGGCTGATCCCGTTGCCCCGGGCCAGGTCCGCGAGCAGCAGGGCCACGCCGGCGCCGAGCGTCACCGGCAGCGTGAGGCGGGTCAGCTCGGCCAGCCGCGCCGCCACGCCGGTCACCGGGGGCGCCTCCCCGTCCAGCCGGGCGGTGCGGCCGGCCTCGGTGCGCTCGCCGGTGGCGACGACCACGCCGGTGCCGCGCCCGGCGGCGACGACGGTGCCGCGGTAGAGCATCGACGACCGGTCGGCGACGGCGGCCGCGGCGGTCGGTGGCTCGCTCTTGGTCACCAGCTGCGACTCGCCGGTCAGGCTCGACTCGTCCACCTCGAGGCCGAACGCCTCCAGCACACGGCAGTCGGCCGGCACGGCGTCCCCGGCGCGCAGTTCGATCACGTCCCCGGGCACGAGCACCTCCGCCCGCGCGGTCAGCGCGGTGCCGACCCGGCGCAGCCGCACCTGCAGCGCGCTGGTGTCGAGCAGGTGGTGCAGTTCGCGGTCGGCGCCCAGCCGTTGCAGGCCGCCGATCAGCGCGTTCAGCCCGAGGACCCCGATGATGAGCACGGCGTCGGTGATCGATCCCAGGCTCGCGCTCACCCCGGCCCCCGCGGCGAGCGCCGGGGTGAGCGGCCCGCCGAGTTCCTCGGCCGACGCGCGCGCGAGCGTCATCGCCTCCGGCTCGCGGTACTCGGCGCGGCGGCGTTCCGCGGACTCCTCGGCGGCCAGCCCGGTGTGGCGGCTCTCCAGCCGGGCCAGCACGGCGTCCGGGGACATCGCGTGCCAGGGCGTGCGGTCCAGCGGGATCGGCACCGGCTTGCGCCCGGCCTCCGACCCGGTCCACAACCCGGTGCCCAGGGCGAGCAGGGTGGCGAAGCTGACCGGGAACCCGGCACGGGACCCCGCGGTCCCGGCGGGGCCGAAGCCGCCGAACACCGCGCCGAGCGTGGATCCGGCCGCCGACAGCCCGGCGGCGTAGCGGCTGGCGCGGCGCGCGGGTTCGACGGCTTCCAGCACCCCGCACGCCTGCTCCAGGCCGGGGCAGAGGACATCGGCGTGCCACGGCAGGTCCCCGTCGCGGCCCGGTACGCCGATGCCGACGTCGGCGACGGCGGTGGCGAGCGGGTCCGGTGAGATCACCGCGACCATGTGCCCGCCGGCCTGGAGTTCGCGGACCCGGCCGGGCAGCCCGGCCGGTTCGGCGCGGACCACGGTGCCCGCGCGCCGCGCCGCGGCTAGCACCGCCTCGGCGAGCGGGTGCGGCTCGTCCTCCATCGCGGCGAGCCCGACCACCACGTCCCGGTGCGACACCTCGATCGTGTCCCCGCGGCGCCGCACCGACCAGTCCCCCCAGCGGGTCTGCGTGCCGTCCCACTCGAGGACGGCACCGACCACGTCGTCCGGATCCGCGTCGCCCGTGACCACGACCTGCCCGGGCACCCGGCGCCCGGTGCGCAACAGCTCCGCGTCCACGACGACGTGGCCGACGCGATCCAGGCGGCGGATCGCCGCCGGTTCCAGGACCAGCGTGCCGGCCGCGGCGAGATCCCGGACCACCTGCGCGGCGAACGCCTCGCGGCCGGCCTTCGCCGGGCGCGGCACCGCGGCCGGCAGGATGCCGCCGGCGCGCCGGCCGTCGCGCGTGGCGAGGAGCGTGCCGAGCGCGCCCGCGACGCCGAGACCGGCGGTGGCGTGCGCGACCCGTTCGACCGGCCCGTCCGGGCGGGGCCGCGGGCGCTGCGGCGCGGGCAGCGGTTCGGCCCGGTGCCGGTCGATCCGGTCGCTTGTGCGGCGTTCCCAGTGCTCCCACGCCTGCCGTCGCGCGGTGATCTCGCGCCGCACGCACCAGCGGTAGGCGGCGTCGGTGACCAGTCCGACCGGTCGTTGCGCGAGCGACTGGCTGACCGCCCCGCCGAGGGCGAGGACGGCCTCGGTGGCGGGACGGCCGAGAACCCGTTCCAGCCCGCCGCGCAGGCCGGGCGTGGAGTCCACCAGGGACACCAGTGTGGGTACGACGGCGGGCACCGGGGGCGCGGGCAGGACGCGGCCGAGCGCGGTGTAGGTGAGCCCGGCGAGGTGCGTGCCCAGGGCGACCAGTTCACGCACGGCCGGTGCGGGGTTGGCCGGGTGGATCTCGCTCGCGGGCGCGGTGCCGGTGAGGTTCCAGTCGCGTTCGGCCTGGCTGACGACCCCCTCCAGGGCGCTGCCCGGCACGTCCGGATCGTGGTGCACCGCGACCCGGCCGAGTGCGGCGTTCACCGCGGCGGCGTGCACGCCGTCGAGATCGGTCAGGCGCCGTTCGAGGTCGCCGGCCGCGCTCGCGGTGCCGGTTTCGTGCAGCCCACGGACCTCCAGGTGGGTGCGGTGCCCGGAGGTCCAGCAGCGGCGCCCGGTGAGGGCGCGCACGACGCCGGCCGGGGAGGGCAGGCGCATGGGCTAGGTGTCCGCGCCGCCACTCCGCTTCTGCGTCCCGGAGCGCGCCCGGGCGGGCTTGGTCTGCGCCGCCTGGGCCGCGGGCGAGGTCGGCCCGGACTCGCCGCCCTGCTGCGCCTGCCCGGGCTCGCCCGCCGGCTGCGCCGCGGGCGGCCGCGGCTCCGCACCGCGGGCGCGGCTCGCGACGGCCGTGCCGACGCCGATCGCGACGGCCACCGGCCACTCGATCAGCTCGACCGCGGCGAGCACTCCGAGCCCGCCCCAGTACGCGAGCTGCCGGGGCGGCGGCAGGAACGACCGGGCGGCGCCGAGGGCGGCGGTCACCTCGTCGCGGTCCGGCACTCGCGGTTTCGGCAGGCGCAGGTCCGGTGCGCGGAACTCGGCCTTGACGAAGGGCAGGTTGACCGTGGCCGTGCGAGGTTTGGGTTCGTTCTCCTGCCCGGGCGTGCTGCTGGTCATGGCGCTCCTCCCTGCCCCCAGCGACCCGGCTCATGCTACGGCCGAATGAAGATCGACTGAACCCTTGGTGAACGCGGCCGATCCGAATTGCGCGCTACCGGGTGAACCGGGCGATCACCGGGCGGTGGTCGGACGCCGTGCTCGCGATCGTGCGGGCGTCCCGGACGGTCAGCGGCTGGGAGGCGGTCACGAAATCGATGCGTTTCAACGGTTCCGCGGCCGGGTAGGTGCCGCCGTGCGGATCGGCGTCCGCCAGCCTTGTCCACAGTGGAGCGAGCTCGGGCGCGGCGGGTTCGGCGTTGAAGTCGCCGGTGAGGATTTCCGGTCCGGGCCGGGCATCGAGGACGGCGAGCATGTCGGCGATCTGGGCCCGGCGCACGGCCGGGTCGGCCCGGTAGTCGAGGTGCGTGGTGTAGACCCGCAGCGGGCCGCCGGGCGCGGCGACGGTCACCTCGGCGAAACCGGGCGCGGGCGCCGGCGGAGCGCCCGGGGTGACCGTGGACAACCGGGTGATCTCGAGGTTGCGCGCGGCGATGACCGGGTAACGGCTCAGCACCGCGACGCCGAACCGGCGGCGCGGCGCACCGGGCGCGGGCGGATCGAGGTCGTAGATCGGCGCGAAGAACACGTGCATCCGCAGGGCACGGGCCAGCTCGGCGGCCTCGTCGCGGTAACCGCTGCGGACGTCCCAGTGGACGTCGACCTCCTGCAACCCGACGACGTCCGCGTGCAGGTCCCGGATCGCCGCCGCGGTGCGGCCGAGGTCGAACACGCCGTCCTCGCCCGCGCCGGCGTGGATGTTGTAGGTGGCGACCGTGATTCCCGGCCGTGCCGCAGTGGCCGCAGCGGCCTCAGTGGTCGCAGTGGCCGTTGGGGTCGCGGTGGCCGCGGTGGTCCCAGTGGCCGCGCCGAGAGCCAGAACCACCGCCATGACCGCCGCCGCGAGCCGCATGATGATCACCATAGCCGGGTGGGCAACCCCCGGCGGGTTTCCCGGCACGCGCGCCGCAGGGGCGGTCAGTGCGTCGGTGTGCCCGGCCGCATTCCGGCCAGCAGGCCCAGCCCCGCCATCACGCCGGCCAGGAAGTACCATGCGTCACCCAGGGCGGCGGACGCGATGATGGCCAGGACGAGCACGCCGCCGGCCGCGGCCCATCCCGACACGTTCGGATCCGCCATGCCCTCCACGATCCTCCTCGGCGCGCGGGGCCGCACCACGGAGACGCGGAATCACCCGCGAAGCGGTGCCACCGGAGTCAGGACCGATCACGGCGCGCAGGCACCGGACAGCTTCCGCGGACGATTCGACGGCGCACGGCTAGCACATCCGGAGGATCGAAGGCAAATCCATACCACATCCGGTCACCATGTGAGACAGTCGTCCTCCATTCCGGTGACTGGCGGCAGGATGTCGCCATGTCCGACAACACCTCCGACGACGCCCTCCTCCCGCACAAGCCGCGCCGCCGGCGCGGTCCGCTGATCGGCGTCACCCTCGCCGTGGTCGTCGTCCTCGTCGCCGTGGTCCTGATCGTCGTGAACGCGACCTCGGACTCCGGCACGGCCGCCGGCCGCACCACCGTGAAGATCGGGGTCACCGACGCGAGCGCCGACTACTGGAAGAACTTCCGGCAGATCGCCGCCGACAACGGCATCGACCTGGAGCTGGTGAACTTCTCCGACTACACGCAGGCCAACCCGGCGCTCGCCCAGGGCCAGCTGGATCTCAACCTGTTCCAGCACCTGCTGTTCCTCGCCAACTACAACGTGTCGGCGAACCAGAACCTCACCCCGATCGGCTCGACCTACGTGGTGCCGCTGAGCCTGTATTCGCGCAAGCACGCGGCCCTCGCCGAGATCCCGCAGGGCGGCCGCGTCGCGATCCCGAACGACCCGACGAACCAGGCACGCGCCCTGCTGGTGCTCCAGTCGGCCGGGCTGATCACGCTGCGCGGCGGCGGGACCGTGCTGTCCACCCCGGCCGAGATCGACCAGGCCGCGTCGAAGGTCACCGTCACCCCGGTCGACGCGTCGCAGACCGTGGCCGCGCTGCCGTCGGTCGACGGTGCCGTCGTCAACAACAACTTCGCCCTGGACGCGAACCTGGACCCGTCGAAGGCGCTGTTCAACGACGACCCGGCGAACCCGTCCGCCGAGCCCTACATCAACACCTTCGTCACCCGTGCGCAGGACAAGGACAACCCGACCTACCTGAAGCTGGCCCAGCTCTACCGGGACCCGCGGGTGGCCGGTGAGGTGAAGGCCGAGTCGAAGAACACCGCCGTGCTGGTGGAGCGTCCCAACAGCGACCTGCAGGCCATCCTGGCCCGCCTCGAGCAGACCGTGCGGGCCGCGAAGAAGTGAGCGCACTGATCGAATTCCAGGGCGTCACCAAGCGGTTCGGTGACGTCACGGCGCTGGCGGACGTCGACCTGACCATCGCCGCCGGCGAGGTGTTCGGGATCATCGGCTACTCCGGCGCCGGCAAGAGCACGCTGGTCCGGCTGATCAACGCGCTCGAACCGGTCACCTCCGGCCGGGTGCTCGTCGACGGCGTGGACCTGACCGCGCTGGGTGAGCGCGAACTGCGGTCGGTGCGGGCCGGGATCGGCATGATCTTCCAGCAGTTCAACCTGTTCCGGTCGCGCACGGTGTTCGGCAACGTCGCCTATCCGCTGAAGGTGGCGGGCTGGGACAAGGCGCGGCGCCGGGAACGGGTGGCCGAGCTGCTGAAGTTCGTGGGGATCACGGACAAGGCGTGGCACTACCCGGACCAGCTCTCCGGCGGCCAGAAGCAGCGCGTGGGCATCGCCCGCGCGCTGGCGACGAACCCGAAGATCCTGCTCGCCGACGAGTCCACCAGTGCGCTCGACCCGGAGACCACCGGCGAGGTGCTGCGGCTGCTCAAGCGGGTCAACACCGAGCTGGGCGTGACGATCGTGGTGATCACGCACGAGATGGAGGTGGTGCGCGAGATCGCCGACCGGGTCGCGGTCCTCGACTCGGGCCGGGTCATCGAGCAGGGCAGCGTGTTCGACGTGTTCTCCGCGCCGAAGACCGGGACGGCGAAGCGGTTCGTCGGCTCGGTGGTGCGGGACACGCCGGGCGGCGCGGACCTGGAGCGCATCCGTTCCCGGCACGGCGGACGGCTGGTGTCGGCGCGCATCCACGACGCGGGCCGGCTGGGCGCGGTGCTGTCGGACGCGGTGGGCAAGCACAACGTGCGGTTCGAAATCGTCTACGGCGGTATCACCGCGTTGTCCGGGCGCTCGTTCGGCGGGCTGACGCTGGAGCTGCTCGGCGCCGACGACGACGTGGACGCGCTCATCGACGATCTGCGCACGACCACCGAGATCGAGGAGATCCCGGCATGAGCCTCGACTGGGAGACGCTCGGCCCGGTGTTCTGGGACGCGATCGCGCAGACGCTGGGCATGGCCGTGGTCACGCTGCTGGTCGGCGGCGCGCTCGGGCTGGTGCTGGGCATCCTGCTCTACACCACCCGCGCGGGCGGGCTGCTGGCGAACCGGTTCGTGTTCACCGTGCTCAACGTGCTGGTCAACATCATCCGGCCGATCCCGTTCATCATCTTCATCACGGCGATCGGCCCGGTGACGATCCTCGCGGTGGGCACCCAGCTGGGCACCGTGGCGGCGACGTTCGCGCTGGTGTTCGCGGCCACGTTCGGGATCTCCCGGATCGTGGAGCAGAACCTGGTCACGATCGACCCGGGCGTGATCGAGGCGGCGCGGGCGATGGGCGCGAGCCCGATGCGGATCATCCTGACGCTGCTGGTGCCCGAGGCGCTCGGGCCGCTGGTGCTGGGCTACACCTTCGTGTTCGTCGCGATCGTCGACATGACGGCCGTGGCGGGCGCGGTCGGCGGTGGCGGGCTCGGCGACTTCGCCATCACCTACGGCTACCACCGTTTCAACTGGGCGGTGACCTGGCTCGCGGTGATCACGATCATCGTGCTGGTGCAGGGCGCGCAGTTCCTCGGCAACTGGCTGGCGCGCAAGGCGCTGCGTCGTTGAGGTCCAGGCCGTTGACGCGGCGCCGGACAGGGCGGACAGTGGGCGGATGGCGCTGCAACTGAGCCTGCGTCAGGCTCGGGAGCTGTCCGAGCTGCGGTTCGAACCGACGCACAAGCGGGTCCGGGCGTTCGCGGGCGGGACGGTGTTCGCCGACTCCCGGCACGCGGCCCTGGTGTGGGAGCCGCGGCGAGTGGTGCCGCAGTACGCCTTCCCGGAGCCGGACATCCGTGCCGCGCTGACGCCCGCCGAGCCCGGCGAGGCCGCGTGGCACCCGGTGTCGCTCGGGGCCGGCACGAACGTGCTGACCCCGGGCACCGGGTTCGGCGCGCACACCGCCGCGGGCACGTCACTGACGCTGACCCTGGGCGGCGTGGCCCTCGAGGGCGCCGGGTTCCGCCCGGACGATCCGGACCTCGCGGGTTACGTCATCGTCGACTTCGCTGCGTTCGACCAGTGGCGCGAGGAGGACGAGCCGATCGTGGCCCATCCACGCGACCCGTTCCACCGCGTCGACGTGCGGCGCAGTTCACGGCACGTGCTGGTCGAGGTCGGCGGGGTCACGCTGGCCGAAACCGGGTCACCACTGCTGGTGTTCGAGACGTCGCTGCCGCCGCGGTCGTACCTGCCGCCGTCCGATGTGGACTTCTCCCGGCTGCGGGTGTCCACCCGCCAAACGGCCTGCGCCTACAAGGGCCGGGCGCGGTACTTCTCGGCCGAAGCCGCTGGAACGACGTACCCGGACCTCGCCTGGGCGTACGAGGACCCGTTGCCGGACGCGGCGCAGCTCGCCGGATACGTGGCCTTCTTCGACGAGCACGTGGACGTCACGGTCGACGGGGAGCGAGTACCGCGGCCGGTCACCCCGTGGTCGTAGCGGCTACGCGGCCGAGGACGCCCAGAATTCCGTCACCAGGTCGTGGAACTCCTCGGCCCGTTCGATCTGCGGCATGTGCCCGGTGCCGGTGAACAGCCGGGTCTGCGCGTGCGGCAGGGCCTGCCGGGCGGCGGCCAGGTGGGTGGCGGGCAGGATCAGATCGCGGTCACCCCAGACGACGAGTGCGGGGAGCCGCCGGGCGGCCACCGCCTCCAGCAGCGGGCGGCGCCACTCCTCTGCCACGCCCCGGAACCCGCCCAGACCGCGCGCGGTCTCCAGCATCACCCGCGCCGCGTGCGGCTGCCGCGCGAGGTCCAGCGCGTACTCCACCCGGTCCGCGGTCGCCAGCGCGTGGTCGGCGAACAACGCGCGTTCCGCACGCAGCGCCCCGGCCCGGCTCGGGCGCAGCAGGAGCTTTCCCAGCGGCCGCAACGCCAGCAGCCGCAGCGCGATCGTCACCTCGCGGCCGAATCCCGCGCTGTTCACCAGCACCAGGCTGCGCACCCGCTCCGGGAAGTCGAGCGACAGCCGCATCGCGACGGCCCCGCCGAGCGAGTTCCCGGCGACGTGCACCGGCCGGGACTCCCCCACCGCGTCGAGAAAATCCGCGGCGAACCGCGCCAGCGCCTCGAGCGTGTGCCGGCCCGGCAACGGCTCGGACATCCCGGAACCAGCCAGGTCGACGCTGTAGGTGCGGTACTCGCCGGCCAGCAGGTCCTGCTGCTCGGCCCAGTCGTGCAGGCTGCGGCCGATGCCGTGCAGCAGCAGGACCGGCGGCCCGTCGCCGGCCACCCGGTAGCGGGCCCGCCGTCCGCGCACGTCCGTGTAGTCCGTCTCGCCCAGGTGCGCGGCCACGTCAGCCCATCCGGCCCAGGATCCGGCTCTGCGCGCCGGGCAACAGCCGCGCCAGCAGGTCGGGGATCTTCGCGCTCGCCCCGATCAGCACGCGCGGCCTGCGGTGCTCGATCGCGTCCACGATGGCCGCCGCTGCCTTCGCCGGGGCGATCCGCAGCACCCGCTCCCACTGCCGGGTGTCCATCCCGCCCGGTACGCCGCTGCCCACCCGTGCCGACTCCGCGATGCGGGTCCGGATGCCACCCGGGTGCACCGAGGTCACGCCGACCTGCCCGGCCAGTTCGTGCCGGATCGACTCGGTGAACCCGCGCAGCGCGAACTTGCTCGCCGAGTACGCGGACTGCCCGGGCGGCGCGATGAGGCCGAACACGCTGGACACGTTGGCGATGTGCGAGCCGGGCGTGGCCTTGAGCGCGGGCAGCAGCGCGTGCGTCAGCTGCACCGGGGCGCGGAAGTTGACGTCGAGGACCCAGCCGAACTCCGCCAGCGTCAGCTGGTCGAAGCGGCCGCCCAGCGCGACCCCGGCGTTGTTGATCAGCAGCGTCGGCCGTGGGTGGTCCGCCAGCACGCGCTCGGCCGCCGCGGCGGTCTCCGCCGCCGAGGCGAGGTCCACCACGTGCACCGAGGTATCCACTGTGGACTCAACCGCGCTGGCGACCGCCGTGAGCCGCTCGGCGTCGCGGTCCAGCAGCACCAGGTTCGAGCCGCGGGCGGCCAGCGCGTGCGCCAGCGCTTCGCCGATCCCGCTCGCCGCCCCGGTGAGGACCGCGGTCCCGCCGGCGAAGGTGTAGTCGCGCATCAGGCCACCCGTTCCGCGGACGTCCGGGGCGCCCGGGAGAACCGCATGGCCTCGTCGTCCAGGGACCCGCGCCGCATCAGCAGCACGTCGCGCGGGTAGTTCTGGAACAACCGCCACGGCGCGGCCGCGCCCTGCTTCGGCAGCTTCGCGATGCTGCGCAGCACATACCCGGACTTGAGGTCGATCAGCGGCTCGGCGGGTGTCACCGACGGCGGCGGCACGGGTGTGCAGGTGGTGTAGCCGTGCGCGTCGAGGTGGCCGAGCAGCCGGCACACGTACCCCGCGACGAGATCGGCCTTCAGCGTCCAGGACGCGTTGGTGTAGCCGATGGTGAACGCGTAGTTCGGCACACCGGAGAGCATCATGCCCTTGTACGCCAGGCGCTGCCCGACGTCCACCGGCTCGCCGTCGACCACGAGGTCGATGCCGCCGAGCGGCAGCAGGTTCAGTCCGGTCGCGGTGACGATGACGTCGGCGGCGAGCTCCCGCCCCGAGGACAGCCGGATGCCGCGCGCGGTGAACGTCTCGATCGTGTCGGTGACGATGTCCGCCTTGCCGCTGCGCAGCGCCCGGAACAGGTCGCCGTCGGGCACGAAGCACACCCGCTGGTCCCACGGGTCGTAGCGGGGGGTGAAGTGCCGGTCGACGTCGAAGTCCGGCGGCAGTTGCGCGGTCACACCCTTGCGCAGCAACTTGCGCACCAGGCGCGGGCTGCGGCGGCTGAGCTGGAAGAACAACAGCGCGGCCAGCACGTTCTTCCACCGCACGATCGGGTAGGCGACCTTGGCCGGCAGCACCCCGCGCAGCCGGTCCGCCACCGGATCGGTGGCCGAGAGCGACAGCACGTAACTCGGCGAGCGCTGCACCATCGTCACGTGCGCCGCGTCGCCGGTCATCGCGGGCACCAGCGTCACCGCCGTGGCCCCGCTGCCGATCACGACCACACGTTGGCCGGAGTAGTCCAGGTCCTCCGGCCAGTGCTGCGGGTGCACGACCGTGCCGGTGAACTCGTCCTGCCCGGGGAACTCCGGCGCGTAACCCTGGTCGTAGCGGTAGTAGCCGGAGTTGACGAAGAGGAAGCCGCACGTGATCCGGACGCGTTCCCCCGTGTCGGTGCGGTCCGCCTCGACCGTCCACCGCGCCTCCTCAGACGACCACTCCGCCCGCACCACCCGGTGGTGGAACCGGATGTGGCGGTCGATTCCCCGTGCGCGCGCGGTGGTCCGCACGTACTCGCGGATCGACTCGCCGTCGGCGATCGCCTTGGCGTCGGTCCACGGCTCGAACGAATAGCCGAGGGTGAACATGTCCGAGTCCGAGCGGACGCCCGGGTAGCGGAAGAGGTCCCAGGTGCCACCGATGGCCCCGCGCGCCTCGAGGATCGCGTACGTCTTCCCCGGGCACTGCGCCCGCAGGTGGGCGGCGGCGCCGATCCCGGACAGGCCGGCACCGACGATCAGGACGTCGACGTGATCGCGCGTCATCGCTTCCCCGTTTCTCCCGTCGTCTCGACCGCAACGTACCAACGGGGTGTCGAACGGGTCAACACCCTGTCGAGAGCGCCGACACCGCGTTGACCGCCTGATACGGTGGGGCCATGGCCACCGATCCCGCCGTCCGCAGCCGCCCGGCCCGCGGCCGCCGCGCGCCGCGGCCCAGCGGGGACGAGCGGGAGCTGGCGATCCTCGCCACCGCCGAGCGGCTGCTGGCGGAGCGCCCGCTGAGCGAGATCTCCACCGATGACCTGGCCCGGGGTGCCGGCATCTCCCGGCCGACGTTCTACTTCTACTTCCGCTCCAAGGACGCGGTGCTGCTCACGCTGCTCGACCGGGTCACCGAAGAGGCCGAGCGGGCGTCCGCGGTGGTGTTCGACCGCCCCGCGCCCACCGCGGCACAGCGGTGGCGGCAGTGCCTGGACGCCATCTTCAGCACGTTCCGCGCCCACCGCGCCGTCGCGCTCGCCGCCGCCGAGGCCCGCCACACCAACGCCGAGGTGCGGCAGCTGTGGGCGGGCATGATGGAGACCTGGGTCAGCCGGACCGCGGACGCGATCGAGGCCGAGCGAGCCCGCGGCGCCGCCCCACCCGGACGGCCGGCGCGCGACCTGGCGATCGCGCTGAACTCGATGAACGAGCGGGTCCTGTACGCGACCTTCGGCGGCGACGGCCCGGCCGTGCCCGAACCGGAGGTGGTCGGCGTGCTGCTCGACGTGTGGCTGAGTGCGATCTACCGCACCACCGAACCACCGGCCTGATCCGTTTCGGCGTGCCGGCGCCGGGTAGCCCCGGGCCATGGAACGCAAGAGCGGGCAGGACGAGGACGCTCGCGACGAGCTGCCCAGCGCCGGGGACTCGTCGCAGGAGGAACAGCAGCTCCTCCGGGGTGAACAGGGCACCTCCTCCGGGGACGAGCACGACGATTTCGACCCGCAGCAGGGCGAGTAACCGGCACCCTGGGGGCGTGGATCCGCTCACCCGGTTCGAAGCCAACCGCCCGCGCCTGCTCGGGCTGGCCTACCGCCTGCTCGGCGAGGCCACCGAGGCCGAGGACGTCGTCCAGGAGGCTTACCTCAGGTGGGACGCGGCCAGTGGTGTCGAGGTGCCGGAGGCGTGGCTGACCAAGGTCGTCACGAACCTGTGCTTGAACCGGCTGACGTCCGCGCGTGCCCGGCGGGAGGTCTACCCCGGCCCGTGGCTGCCCGAGCCGGTGTTCACCGACCGCGGCCCGCTGGAGATCGCCGAACAGCGGGATTCGCTGTCGCTGGGGCTGCTCGTGCTGCTGGAACGCCTGACCCCGCCGGAGCGGGCGGCCTTCGTGCTGCGGGAGGCGTTCGGCCACAGCCACCGCGAGATCGGCGAGGTGCTCGACCTGGACGAGGCCCACGTCCGCCAGCTCTACCGCCGGGCGCGGCAGCGCGTCACCGAGGGCCGCGCACGCTTCACCGCCACCGCCGAGCAGCGCCGGGCCCTCGTGGAGCAGTTCCTCGCGGCGATCGTGGCCGGCGACGTGGCCGGACTGGAGCGTCTGCTCGCCGAGGACGTGGTGGCCTGGGCCGACGGTGGCGGCAAGGTCGGCACGGCCCGCCGCCCGGTGACCGGCCGCAACCGGGTCGCGCGTTACTTCGCCGGTCTGGCCCGCGACCCGCGGGCGGCGGGCGCCGAGTTCGCGCTGCGCTGGATCAACGGTGAGCCGGGCCTGGCGGTGTACCTGGGCGGGACGCTGTTCGCGGTGCTGGTGCCCGAGCCGGGTGCGGACGGGCTGGCCGCGGTGCGCACAATCGCCAACCCGGACAAGCTCGCCTTCGCCGCCGCCCAGACCTGAACCGGCGCGCCACTGCGCGGCGAGGTCACCCTCGCACAGAGCGTCCGAAATGGACTGAGATCTGACGGTCAGATACATTGTGGACTGCCACGGCACCTCGTCTCGCGACGATGGGTGCTGGCGGATCGGCTGCACTAGTGGTCTGAACCATCGCTGCCGGATCTCGCGCGACCGCGTTATGGGCGATCAGCCGCGGCGCGGGTGCGGAATCGATTCGGCGCCGGCCCGGCGGGCCGCGATCACCAGACAGCGCTCGCAGGGCATGCCCGCCGGGCGATCCAGCAGATCCAGCTCCCCGGGCCGCCCGGAGTACCCGCAGTAGGCCACCAGCAGCCCGGGCTGCTGCCCGGCCGGCAAGGGGAAGACGTGCGCAACGCGGTGGGTCTCCCCCACGAGGCCCGATCGCGGTCGCGCGAGCAGGAACGCTCCACCCGGCCCGCCCGGTTCGTCGCGCGCCTCGGGTACCCGCACCCGTTCAGTCACGGTGAGCCTCCTCCCGGGATACTCGCCATGGTGGTTCCCCTACCCGGCTCGCGCCAATCCCCGCGACCCGCTTTTCACCCGTCAGTGCCGGGGTTCGTCCACAATGGCTGATCCCGGCTGAGCTCCGGTACCGGGATTCCCCACGTTGCGGGTTCCCAGCGGGCTCGGCCGCGGTCAGGCGCGGGCGGCGTCCAGAACCGGCCCGAGTTCGGCCACCACGGCGTCCAGCGGGGCGGGGTCCTCCTGCACCCGGGCCATCACGATCGCACCCTCGAGTGCGCTGATCATCACCACCGCCAGCGACCGGGAGCGCTCCGGCGGCACCCCCATGTCCCGCAGGCTCTCCTCGACCGGCCGCAACCAGGTCTCGAACCCCTCCCGCACCGCGCGGCGCAGATCCTCGTTGCCCGCCACCACGTCGGCCGTCGTCGCGACCAGCGGGCAGCCTGCCGCGTAGCCTTCGTCGCGGAACTGGTCGCGCCACTGCGCCACCATCCCCGCGAAGAGGCCGCCCGGCGTGGGCGCGGCCGCGGCGTACCGTTTCACCCGCGACGCCGCGAACTGGCCGGACCAGGCAAGCGCTTCCCGGACGAGCTGGTCCTTGCCGCCGGGGAAGTAGTGCTGGAGGGAACCCCGCGGCGCCGACGCGTGCTCGACGACCTCCCGCATCCCGGTCCCGCTCACCCCCTGGGTACGGATGAGCTGTGCCGCGCTGTACACCATGCGATCACGCGGGTTGGCCTTCATGCCACCTCCGGCCCCGGCATCGTCAGTTCGTATTCGTACTCACCGTGCTGCGGGCCGTGCCGGACACGGAAACCCTGCCGCCGCAACAACGCCCTGGCCGCCGCATTGTCCACTTGCGTCACCGCCCGCACCGTCCACCCCGCCCAGCGCCCGGAGGCACGCAGCCATCCGGCCAGCCCCGTCGCGATGCCCTGCCGCTGCCACGGGTCGGCCACCATGATGCCGAGCTCCGCGACGCGCGCTTCACCGGCCACCAGGTTCAGCAGTCCCACCGTCGTCCGGCCGTCGATCGCGGCGAGTGCCACGCCGTCCGGCGGCCCGGCGAGGAGATAGCGCCGGTACCGCCCGAGCACGTCCGCCGGATCCGGCCGGCCCGGCAGGAAGAACCGGCGCCGCAAGGTACCCGGCGAGCAGGCGAGGACCACGCTCCGCACGTCTTCGGCGGCGGTGCCGTCCAGCTCCCGGAGGGTTATGACGGTTGTCATAGTCCCGGTGTACTCCGCCACGGCGCCGCAGGCAAGGGCTGCGCCAGGATGAGCTGGGCGATCGCGGCGATTCCCTGCCCGCTACCCACGCTCCGCTTAGACTGGCGCCCATGCGCCGATGGGTGTCCCGTGCGGACCGACGACTGTTCGCCCGCGTAGCGGCGACCGATTCCGTTCTCCTGGACCGGGTGCTGCCGCGCCTGGGCCGGGCAGCCAACTACGGCGGGCTGTGGTGGGCGGTCAGCGGCACCCTCGCCGCGACGCGGAACCGCCGGGCGCGGCGCGCCGCGCTGCGCGGGATGCTCGCGCTGGGCATCGCCAGTGCGACCGCCAACGGGCTGAGCAAACGTGTCGTTCGCCGCACCCGCCCGTCGACCGGGTCCATCCCGCCGATCCGGCAACTGCGGCGGGCGCCGTGGACCACGTCTTTCCCGTCCGGGCATTCCGCCTCCGCCGCGGCGTTCGCCACGGGCGTCGCGCTCGAGTGGCCCGCTCTCGCCGCACCGGTGGGCGCCCTGGCCGCCGGAGTAGCGGCCTCGCGCGTCGTCACCGGCGCCCACTACCCGTCCGACGTGCTCGGCGGCCTGGGCCTCGGGCTGACCGCGGCCGCGGTCACGCTGTCCTGGTGGCCGCGCACCCCCGCCGGCCCCGCGCGGGCCGAAGCGCATCCGGCACCCGCGCTGCCCACCGGCGACGGCCTCGTCCTGGTCGTCAACCCGTCCGCGGGAAGCGCCAACGCCGCCGTTCTCGACCGCGTCCGGGCCGAACTCCCGCAGGCGAAGATCGTGGAACTCGGCGACGGCGAGGACCTGGCCGACGCGCTCACCGAAGCGGCCCGCACCTGCCGTGTCCTGGGTGTCGCCGGCGGCGACGGCACCATCAACGTCGCCGCGCGCACCGCCGCCGACCACGACGTCCCGCTCCTCGTCCTCCCGGCGGGCACCCTCAACCACTTCGCCCGCGACCTCGGCGTGGAGACGCCGGACGACGCGATCACGGCCGTGCGCCGGGGCAGCGCGGTGCGCATCGACCTCGGCAGCGTCGACGGCGAGGTCTTCGTCAACACCTGCAGCACCGGGCTCTACACCGACCTCGTGCGGTACCGCGAGAAGTGGGAGAAGCGGATCGGCAAGTGGCCCGCGATGCTGGTCGGCCTGGTGCACGTGCTGCGCCGCGCGAACCCCCAGGACCTCGTGGTGAACGGCGAACCACGCAGCGTGTGGATGATCTTCGCGGGCAACGGGGCGTACCGTCCGCGCGGGTTCGCCCCGACCTACCGCCGCAGCCTGGACGACGGCCTGCTCGACATCCGCACCGTCGACGCGGAGCGTCCGTGGGCCCGCACGCGGGTCGTCCTCGCCGCGCTCACCGGCACCCTGCGCTGGTGCACGCCCTACCAGGACCGGCCCGCCGCGCCCCAGCTGACCGTCCGCGCCCCCGCCGGCCGGCTCCACCTCGCGCTGGACGGTGAGCTGCGGAGCGTTCCGCCGGACATCACGCTGCGCAAACGCCGGGGCGCGCTGGTGGTTTACCGCTGAATCCCGCGCGGTGCACCGGCGCCGCCGGATCGACCTGCCACCGACACCAGGAGGAAGGCCGCCGCGCGCCGCTAGGCGACGTGGACAGCCCGGCCGCGGTCACCGGTGACGTCGCGCAACTCGGCCGCCTCCGGCGTACCCAGCTCGGCGAACAGCGCGTAGGCGCGGCGCCAGTAGTCCTGGGCGAGGGCCGCGCGCGCGGCGCAGCGGTGCAGTTCGGCCAGTTCGTTGAGCGCCCGCGCCTGCTGGTACCGCTCGCCGCGGTTGATCGCCGCCCGCAGTCCCGCCTCGGCGAGGTCGGCGGCGGTGAGCAGGTCACCGATGTCGCGGTGCACCCCGCCGAAGTCGACGAGCACCTCGCTCTCGGTGGCCGGCCCGCTGACGGCGCGGACGAGGCACAACGCCTCGTTGAGGTTGCTCAGCGCGTCGTCGAACCGCCCGGTCTGCCGGTAGATGTTGCCGAGCCGGTGGCGGGCGTAGGCGACGCGCGGCACCAGTCCGTGCGCCTCGGCCAGGCTGACGGCGTCCCGGATGTGCTCGAGCGCCTCACGATGCCGGCCCAGCCGCCGCCAGATGTCGCCGAGGTCGGCCAGCGCGCCGATCTCCGCGTCCGGATCGCCGGCCTGGCGGGACAGCACCAGCGCGCGCCGGTGCTGATCGACGGCCTCATCGAGCCGGCCGAGGGTGGTCAGCGTGGCGCCGAGATTGGCCGCGAGGGCGCCTTCCAGCCTCTGGTCCCCCGCGCAGAGCGGGTGGGCCGTGCGGAACAGCCGCAGCGCTTCGGAGAATTCGCCAAGGCGGTGGTACAGCACACCCAGCTCGGACAGGGACGTGGCTTCCAATTCGCGTTCGCCGTTCCGGCGGTGCAGGTCGATCGCGCGCAGGAACTGCTCACGCGCGTCGGCCGCGCGGCCGTGGTGCAGGTAGGCGCGCGCGAGGTCGGAGCGGGTGTGCGCCTCGCCGAACTTGTCCTGCGCGGCGCTCGCGGCGGCCAGCGCGGCCTCGTGCGTGTGGACCCAGTCGTGGTCGTGGCTGTAGCCGTACAGGCACAGGTATGCGCGCAGGCACCGGGTCAGCTGCCACGCGTGGGTGGGCCAGCCCTGCTCGGCGGCCAGGCTCACCGCCGCGATGAGGCACGGCCGCTCGGCTTCCAGCCAGCGCTTCGCGGACTCGCGGTCGGGCAGCGCGGGGCCGTGCGCCGGGGCGACGCCGGCGAGCCGGAGGCCCTTGACCGGGTAGATCAGCTGCGTCGCGCGGGCGGCGGTGTGCAGGTAGAAGTCGAGGACGCGGGTGATCGCGGCACGACGGCCCGCCTCCGGCTCGTGATCACGGGCCAAGCCCCGTGCGTACTCCGCAAGCAGGTTGTGCAGCCCGTACCGGTCGCGGGTGACGACGGTGACGAGGTTCTCGTCGACGAGCCGGTCGAGCAGCCAGCGCGCCCGCGGCGGGGTCATCCCGGCGAGCGCACCGACCGATTCAGGGGTGAAGTCCGCGCCGGGATGCAGGCCCAGCAACCGGAACAGGCGCTGCGCCTCCGGCGCGAGGGCCTGGTAGGACAGTTCGAACACCGCCCCCAGCCGGCGGCTGCCCGCGGCCAGCTCGTCAATGCGGTCACCGGCTTCGGCCAGCCGCGCGGCGAGATCACTGAGTGTCCACATGGGACGGGACTGCAGGCGGCGGGCCGCGAGCGCAACCGCCATCGGCAGCCAGCCGCACAACTCGCCGACCCGGTACGCGGCCTCCGGTTCGCACTCCACCCGCTTCGCGCCGACGACGCGCACCAGCAGTTCCCGTGCCTCGGCCGGGGTGAACACGTCCAACGGCAGCGTGCGGGCACCATCGAGGGCGAGCGCACGGCGGCTGGTGACGAGAACGAGGTTCGTCGGGCCGGCCGGCAGCAGAGGCAGGATCTGGTCCTCGCTGGCCGCGTTGTCCAGCAGTACCAGCACGTTCCGCCCGTAGACGCGGTCGCGGTAGAGCGAGGCGCGCTCGTCCAGGCTCGGCGGGACCTGGTCGCCCGGCACACCGAGCAGGCGCAGGAACGACGCGAGCACCGCGGCCGGATCGGCCGGCGGCTGGTCGGAGTGCCCGCGCAGGTCGACGTAGAGCTGGCAGTCGCCATACCGCCCCTCCGCGAGCAGCCGGTGCGCGACGTGCACGGCGAGCCGGGTCTTGCCGACACCCGCCATACCCTCGATCAGCGCGATGCCGACCGCGGTGCCGCCGTCGATCGCGCGCAGGCCGTCGCGCAACGTGGCCAGTTCACGCTCGCGGCCGCTGAAGTCGGCGGTGTCGAGCGGGAGCTGGCGGTGGGCGCTGACCGGTGCGAACTCGGGGCGCGCGACCTCCTGGCGCAGCACACGCTGGTAAGCCGTGGCGAGCTCGGGCCCTGGGTCGGCGCCGAGTTCGGCGGCCAGCCGGCGGCGCAGGGTATCGAACACGTCGAGCGCGGCGGCCTGCTGCCCGCTGCCGGCGAGGGCGATCATGAGCCGCGCGTGCACGGCTTCGTGCAGCGGGTCGGCTTCGGCAACGCGCTGGAGGAGTGGCAGAACCTCCTGGTAGCGCCCGAGATCACTGGCGGCACCGGCGTACTCGACGACGACCGCGCGGTACTCCCGCACGAGCGCGACGACGATCGGATGCGACTCCAGCGCGCTCAGGCCCTCCAGCGGTTCGCCCCGCCACAGGCCCACCGCTTCCGCGAACAGCCCGCACGACTCGGCGAGTTCGCCCTCCTCGCGGGCGCTCCGGGCGCGCGCGACGAGCTGACGGAAGAGGAGCAGGTCGTGCTGCCCGTCGGCGACCTTGAGCTGGTAGCCGCCGCGGGTGGAGATGATGAAACCGTTTTCGGAATCTCCGTGCAGGCGCCGGCGCAGGCGCGAGATCCGGGACTGGAGGAGGTCGACCGTGCCGTGCTCGGACTGGTCGCCCCAGACGGCCTCAACGAGCGTATCCCGGCCGACGGGCACGTTCGGGGACAGCGCCAGGAGCGCGAGGAGGGTGCGCTGGGTCTCCGAACCCGGGTCGACGAGGTCCCCCTCGGCCAGGACGCGCAGCGGCCCGAGCACCTCGACCCGCAGGCCGGCGGCGGCCGGATTCTCGCTGCCGGCGGCGCCGAGCAAATTCCCGAGTTCCACCCGGGAGAGACCGAGCACCTCGCCCAGTTTTCGCAACGTGGACGCACGCGGCCGTGTGACACGTCCCTGCTCGACGTCACGCAAGCCGGCCACGCTCAACCCCGCCAGGTCGGCAACCTCGCGCTGAGTGAGACCCGCACGTCGCCGGAAACCCTGAACCAGCACCCCCAAGCGGCTCCGCGAACCGTCGCTCATCCGTTCACCGCCCCGATCTCGTCGTTCGCAGCTAGGACGCACCGACGCGCCCAGCCGTTCCCGCGGTACCTCGACAGAGTTACAGACTTCGCTTTGAAAACGCTTCGAAGGAGCGGGGTCGCTGCGCCGCTGGCCGGAATCAGTTCCAGGAGAAGGCGATCACTCCACGCACTGGGTGACGAGCGATTACCCTGAGTGCTTGCGGGGGCAGTGGTCCACTGCGAGGTTACCGGGAGATGGCGGCCCTGGTGGCCGCACCGCGGAGCTGATGGCGCGGCGGTGCCGTGCGGACCGCACGCGGGCGGGCCGGCGGCGCGTTCACCGGTGGGCCAATGGTGCACCGCCGGCGGGCCGTGGTGCGATCGCGAGAGTGCCGGTGACGTGGCGCTGAACGGATTGCGCACCGTGGTCCAAGCCAGTGGTCTCCTGCCGTGGAGGGGCCGGTCGTGCGGCTCAGCACCAGTGGTCCAGTCATCGGCAGATGAGAGAACCGCTCGCGCACAAGGTGCAGGGCGCCACCGCACAACCACGTGATCACGGCCCCGCGGACAGGACGGGCACCTGGCGGTCACCGGATCCAGGACAGGCCCACCGGCGGACCCAGCTCCGCCGACGGGCCGGCAGGCATCGTGCCCTCGACCGGTCTCGGGCGGCCGCCTACGAACGCCGCTCCGGCACCACGCCATCCAGCTTCGCGCGGATCTCGCCGGCGTCGGGGGACCCGAGCTCCTCCAGCAATTCCACCGCGGCCCGCCACGCGCGCCGCGCCGCCGCCACGTCGCCGCGCGCCCGCTCCACATCGCCAAGGCGGTTCAGCGATCGGCTCTCGTAGTAGCGGCTGCCGTGCCTGCGGTACATCCCCACGGCCTTGTCATAACAGTGCGCCGCCTCGTCGAGGTTGCCCAGCGACTGCTGCGCATACCCCACGCTGTCCCAGGCGTTCGCCTCGCCGACCAGGTTCCCCAGCTCCGCCTGCCGCGCGATGGACTCCTTGCAGTACGCCAGGGCCTGTTCGTGATCACCCAGCCGCACGCAGCTCCACCCCAGGTTGTTCAACGCGAGGGCTTCACCGAACCGGTTCCCGGCCGCCTGGAACAACTCCAGTGCCCGCCACGCGTGCTGGTACGTCTCCGCGTAGTCGCCGAGCCGGTCACACACCCAGGTCAGCCCCTGCCGCACATCCGCCTGGTTGCCGAGATCCCCGAGCTCCTCGAACAACCGCAGCGCACGGTCCAGCTGCGTCCGGGCCTCCGCGTCCCGCCCGAGCGCCGTCAGGATGACCGCCAGGCCGCGGTGACTGTGCGCCAGCGCAACCGGATCCCCCAGCCGCGTGGCCGCTTCCAGCGCCACCTCGTACGTCCGTGGCTCGCCCAGCCAATGCCGGCCCTGCCGGATCAACGTGTGACTCAGGGCACATGCCAGCTGCCAGGCCTGCGTGTCGAACCCCGTCGCGGCTGCCTGGTCGATCACCGCCACCAGAACCGGGTGCTCGGCGGCGAACCACGCCGCCGCGTCCGTGGGCGCCTCGGCCGTGACCCCGGGGGAAACCGGCTCCAGGGCGAGCGGATCGCGCTGCGGGCTCAGCGCCCCGACCGCGAGGTGCGCGGTGTGCACGTAATGATCGAGCATCCGCCGCACCGCCGCGATCCGCTCCGGCTCCGGATCCTCCTCTTGCGTCAGCTCGATGGCGTACGCGCGCAGCAGGTCGTGGAAGGCGTAGCAACCCGGCGCCCGCTCGGTGACCAGGTGGGCGCGGATCAGCTCGGCCAGCAGCGGCTTCACCCGCGGCACCCCGAGCAGGCTGGCCGCCGCCTCGACCGTCACGTGCGGCCCCGGATGCAATCCCAGGAACCGGAACAGCCGCGCCGCGTCGTCGCTGATCGCGTGGTACGACCAGGAGAACACGGCACGCACGTCCGAGGACGCGTCGTCGCCTTCGAACGCGTCGAGCCCGCCGCGCGCCGCGGACAACTCGGCAGCCACCTCCCCCAGTGTGAACCCCGGGTTGGTCGCCGCCCGTGCCGCGACGATCGCCAGCGCCAGCGGCAACCGCGCGCACAACGCGTTGATCTGCGCGACGGCCTCCGGCTCCGCCGCGACCCGGTCCCCGCCGAGCCGCCGCGCGAGGAGATCGCGGGCCTCCGCGCCGGACAGCAGATCCAGGCTCACCGGCGCGGCACCCTCGACCGCGACCAGGCTCGCGAGCTGGTTCCGGCTGGTCACCACCGTGAAGCTGCCGGGCGCGCCGGGCAGCAGCGGCCGCACCTGGTCGGCGTCGCGGGCATTGTCCAGCACCACGAGCACCCGCTTGTCGGCCAGCAGGCTGCGATAGAGGCTGACCTGCGCCTCCACGCTCACCGGAATCCGTTGCGCGGGAACCGAAAGCGCGTCCAGGAACCTCCGCACCGCCTCGGCCGCGCTCATCGCACACCCGCCCGGATCGAAGCCACGCAGGTTGACGTACAACTGCCCGTCCGGGAACCGGTCCCGCACCCGGTGCGCCCAGTGGACCGCGAAGGCCGACTTGCCGACACCGGCACCGCCGCTGACCACCGCCACCGACGCCGACGGCCGGCCACCACCACCGCCCAGCGGCAGCAGGGCGTCCAGCCGCGCGAGGTCCCGCATCCGCCCGGCGAACTGCGGCACGTCACCCGGCAGCTGACGCGGCACCGGCCCGTCCGCGGGCTCGTCCCGCAACAGCCGCACCTGCGTCTCACGCAACAACGGTCCGGGCTCCACGCCGAGTTCCTCGACGAGCCGGGACCGGACCGCGGTGTAGACCTCCAGCGCCTCCGGTGTCCGGCCGCAGCGGTGCAGCGCCCGCATCAGCAGCGCCTGCAGGCGTTCCCGGAACGGGTTGTCCTCGGCCTCCTGCCGCAGCGCGGTGACCACCGACCGGTGCCGCCCGGCAGCGAGCTCGGCGTCGAAGTAGTCCTCCAGCGCGCTCAGCCGCTTCTCGGCGAGCGCCGGGCCTTCCCGCTCCAGCAACGACTGGGCGACCCCGCCCAGCACCGGACCCTGCCACAGGTCCAGCGCCGCCCGCAGCCGCCGTGCCGCGTCCTCGACCCGGCCCGCGTCGAGGTCGTCGCGCGCCCGGCCCACGGCCTCGTCGAACTCGTGCAGGTCCAGCTCACCCGGCCCGACCTCGATCACGTAACCCGGCGAACGCCGGGTGATCACCGGGGCGCCGATCAGCTTGCGCAGCTCGGAAATGTAAACCTGCACCTGACCGCGGACGGTCGCGGGCGGCGCGGCACCCCACACCTGAGCGACCAGCTGCTCGTCCGGAACCACGCGCCCGGCGTTGAGCAGCAGCACCGCGAGCACGGACCGCTGCTTCGGCCCGCCGAGCCGCACCGGCCCATCCGGACCCGACACCTCGATCGGGCCCAGCAGCCGGTACCGCACCAGGCGGGGCGAGGTCTCGGACACGCTCGTCATCACCTTTCACACCGCACGGTCATCGCCGCGCCACGGCTGGAGAAACAACCAGAAATCTGGCCGGGCGCGCTAGGGAGTCCCCCCATCGGATGACAGGTCCGCCACGATCAGATCGACCAGCTCGAGCACCGCACGGCCGGTCAGGACCACCTCGGTGGCCGCCCCCGGGTTGAAGCAGAGGACGTGCCGTTCGTCCGGCCAGCGGATGAACAGGTTGAACATCAGATCGGTGGTGTGATGGTGGTCCTTGCCCATGACCTCCTCGCACATCGCCACCGACGAGAACGCGGTGATCACCGGGAGCTCGTCGGTACCGGCGAGCCGCCACGGCAGCGGCGGGATTCCAGGCCGGTCGTTGACCGGCACCGGTCCCGTCGTCGGGACCACCACCTCAGCGGGCACCAGAGCCTCCAGAAATGCCTTGTCGTCAGCGGTGGCGACAGCCTCCGCGAGTGCGTTCTCCAGCGTGTTGGACGGCGGCAGATCCGTCCGCGGTTCCCGCTCCCCCGCGAATTCGTCGAGCACCAGCAGCGGGACCAGCGTGCGCAGCTCGTCCTGCACCGCCTCCTGGAACACAGACGACGGCACGCTGGTCAGTTCACCCCCGGCCAGTTCCCTGACCGCCGGAACCGGCAGGTCCGCGCCGATCGGCAGACCCGGGTTGATGAGGAGCCGGTCGGCGTCCAGGTCGGCGAACGCGGCCCGGGTGTGCCCGCGCGCGTACGGCCCGAGGAACCGGCCGAGTGCCTCGGCGGAGGTGAAGACCATCAGGTCCCGCTCACCCAGCCCGAGTGGACGCGTCACCTGCTCGTGTTCGGCCGTCCCGGGAGCGGGCAGGACCGGGACGTAGAAAGACCCGTCCAGAACCAGTTGGGCGTACCGCCGCGTGTCACCCGCGTCGATCGCCGCCTGCAGTGCGTGCTCCAAGTCATTGCTCGGCTGCCACGAAGGTTCCACGCGCCCTTGCCTTTCTGCGGTACCTTTTGTCCAGCAGACCCTAGTCGTCCGAACCACGGAAGCCATGCCACGCACCCTCTTCGTCGCCCCCGATCAGCGCGGCGCCCTGCCCACCATCCGCGACGCGCTCGAAGCCGCCGACGAGGGTTCGGTCATCTCGATCGCCCCGGGTGACTACCCCGAGCCGATCACGATCACACGGCAGCACGTGACGCTGTCCGCCCGCGAAGCCGGCACCGTCACGATCAGCTCGCCGTTCCCGGACCAGCCGGTCGTGTCCGTCACCGACGCCCGCGTCGAGCTGATCGGGCTCACCTTCACCGCCGAGGAGCGCGCTGCCGTCCGCGTGCGCGGCGGTCAGGTGAAGATCGTGGAGTGCACGGCGACGGCCCGGTTCGCACCGGGGATCGACGTCGCGGGCGCACAGCAGATCGAGGTGCGCAACACCCACGTCACCGGTGGGCAGTACGGGATCGTCGTCGAGGAGTCCGACGGCGTCATCGACCGGTGCGAGATCCGCGAGATCGCGGACGACGGCCTGATCGTCCGGCTCGGTTCCCGGGTGAAGGTGCGGCACTGCACCATCGCCGGGTGCGGGTTCCGCGGCGTGTACATGTACCAGGCCGGCGATTCCACGCTCGACCGGTGCGACATCTCCCAGACCGGCGACGCCGGGATCGCCGTGGCCGACCAGAGCTCACCCACCATCAGCACCTGCTGGGTGCACGACACGCAGGGCGTGGGGATCAGCGTCGGCCGCGGGTGCGGCGGCGTGATCGAGGACTGCCGGGTGGAGAACACCGCCGTGCCGGGCATCCACCTCGCCGACGGTGCCCGCACCGAGGTCCGCGAGGGCGACCCGTCCCGTGCCCAGGTGCCGGTGGGTGCGGTCGCGACCAGCGGCAACCACCAGGACCTGGACAGCGTCGACAAGCTGCTCGGCGAGCTGGACCGGATGATCGGGCTGCGCGGTGTCAAATCCGAGGTGCGCGGCCTGATCGACGAGATCCAGGTAAACGAATGGCGCCGCAGTGAGGGCCTGTCCGTCGGCACGGTCAGCAACCACCTGGTGTTCGCGGGCGCGCCCGGTACCGGTAAGACGACGGTGGCGCGGATCTACGGTCAGCTCCTCAAGGCGCTGGGGATCCTGCCGAACGGCCGGTTCAAGGAGGTGTCCCGGCGCGACCTGGTCGGCCAGTACATCGGGCACACCGCGGAAAAGGCCGCATCGGTGTTCGAGGAGGCGCGCGGTGGCGTCCTCTTCATCGACGAGGCGTACACCCTGTCCCGCTCCAGCGGCAGCGGCGCCGACTTCGGTCAGGAAGCCATCGACACGCTGGTGAAACTGATGGAGGACCACCGTGACGAGGTCGCGGTGATCGTCGCCGGCTACACCGACGAGATGGGGAAGTTCCTCGACGCCAACCCCGGTCTCGCATCACGGTTCGGCAAGACGCTGGAGTTCGAGAACTACAGCCCCGAAGAGCTCGTCTCGATCAGCCTGCACATGACGCGCAACGACGACTACCTCCTCGGCGAGGACCTCGACCTGGCGCTGCTGGAGTGGTTCACGCAGATGGAGCGCGACCAGAACTTCGGCAACGCGCGCGAGGCTCGCAAGCTGCTGGAGCGGATGCGCAAGGCCCAGTCCACGCGGCTGCGGTCGCTGGGTCACCGGCCCTCGCGGGACGACCTGCGCACGCTGACACTGGACGACCTGCTGGAGGCCGTGCGCGGCACCGGCTGAGCCGTCATGCCGGATGCGGCTACGTGCGCCACCGGCATCACCGGGCCGGTGCACCTGCATTCCAGGTGCACCGCGCAGGCCGCCTCGATCGCCCGCGGAGAACTGTCGGCCGTGGGCGCGACCTCAGGGCTGGGCCCACGGCCGGCGTCCCGTGTGCGGCGTCAGGCCTCCGGCGCGTTGCTGTCGCCGGTCTGCCCGCTGATGAGACCACCGGCGGCCGAGGCTTCGGCGATCGCCGTCACCAGTTCCGGCACACTGCTGCCAGGCAGGGTCAGCTCGATGCTCGTGCCCGGGTTGAAGCACAGCACGTGGTCCTCGGTCGGCCAGTTCAGCAGAACGTCCAGAAAGGACACGGTGACACGGGGACCGTCGCCGGGGGCGACGGTGTCCAGCACCCGCTCGGAGCTGAACAACGGCACCACGGGTATTTCGTCGTCGCCGACAGTCCGCCAGGGGAAGCCGTCGTCCTCGATCAGCGAGGGGTCGCCGACCGGTTCGGTGACGGGCAGCACCACATCCGATCCGATCAGGGCGAGCAGGAACGCGTCGAAGTCCAGCTCGGTCACCGCCTCGCGCAGCCGCTCCTCCAGCTCGTTGGCCGGCTGGAGCGCGGCGACGGCCTCCGCATCGCCGCCCAGATCCGCCAGCGCCAGCCGGCGAACCTCGGACAGCACCTCGTCGACCATCGCGTTCTGGACCTCCTCGACCGGGAGCAGTTCCTGCCGACCCTCGGCCAGGTCCTCGACCTCCCCGAGCACCAGGTACACGCCGATCGGCGCGCCCGGGTTCACCACGAGCTGGGCATCGCCGGGATGGACCTCCTGCAGGGCAGCGATGCCGGTCTCCCGCCAGCTGTCCACCACCCCGCCGAGAGCCCAGTCCAGCGACTCCTCGGAGGTGAAGACGAGAACGTGGTTGCCCTCAGGCAAGGGCAGGCTCTGCGGCCACGGGCCGCCGGGCTCCGGCGCGGCCGGCACGTACAGCGGGGCCTCGCGCAGCAGCTGGGCGTAGCGCCGGCTGTCGCCCTCCTCCAGCGCGGCCAGCATGCCGGTCTCGACCTCGTTGGCCGGGCGCCACTGCAAGTCCACTCCAGACACTTCCTTCTGCTCGTCGCTCCGTCGTGTGACCTCGTCGGGTTCCACGGTAACCGGGGTGTGACCGGGCCGGCGGCCGGGTCGTGGTGACGCGTCTGCCGAACTCCCCGGAGGCAGCCGGCGTAACGGTCACTGGGAATCCACCGCAACCCCCTTCGCGAGTTCTCGGGGGACGCCCAACACCAGGGGATCGTCGGGGGAGAGCAGCTCTGCGAACTCCGCGATGGTCGGTTTGGTCGGCCACCCCGGGATGTCCAGCCGGACCTCGCCGTTCTCCCGGACCGGGGTCGCCGGGACGAAAACACCGTCCTGGACTGACGGCATCGAGGCCAACATCGGCATCCGCGCGTCGGCGACTGCCGGCAGTAGCCGCTCCAGTGCTGCGACAACGCGGTCGGGCTCCGGGATCGTGAACTGCTCGACCGGCAGTCCGGACACCGCGGCCAGGACCCGCTGGACGTGGTCGGCGTCGCCGCGGCGATCCGCGGACATCAAGTCGCGGTTGATGAGCGCGTTCTCCACCGCCAGCATCCACCGCGGGGCGGTGACTTCGGACGGCAACAGGAACTCGTTCGGCACCGCGACCTCCTGGACTCGTCCCCCCACGTGCAGCCGGACCAGGTGATCCCCGGACTCCGGCAGCTCGGTGACGAGCTCGTCCCGGATGATCTGCGGTCGAGTGGCGGCCAGGGCACGCAGAACCTGGTAGGTCACGCCGGTCCGGGTGCCCCCGGGTTCGAGCCGGTGCGGATCGAGAGTCTCCATGAACGGCCGGTCGTCGGGGCGCCACGACCATCCGGCGGTGTCGACCCCATCCATGACGGGGCGGCGCACCCGCGGCCACGGGTTGGCCGGGTGGCGCGCGTCCCGCCGGGAGAACGCGGAATCCATCAGGTCACCGAACGCGCGATGCACGAGCACCATGCGTGTCTTGCCTGCGGAGTAGAAGAACTCGTGATCCTCCAGCAGGGCCAGCAACTGGGGCTTGTCCTGGTGGACGCGGATGAATTCGGCTCGCACCACGGCCCGGTCCTCGGCGAACCTGGTCGCGGGATTCGTGGCCGCGCTCAGCTCGATCTTCGGGACCTTGTGTTCCACGGCGGATGGCTGGAAGGAGGTCAGATCGGCCGCAGCATAGTCCTCGCTGAGGCGCACCTCGCGCTTGCGCACGAGTGCGGCGAGTACCGGAGTCTGCCGGGCGAACGCGTGCAGTGCCTCGTCGGAGAAGGCGATCGGCGTACCCACCGACGTGACGTACCTGATGTCGGCGTGCCTGTCGGCCCCGGGCGCCAGGTCGGCGGGCACCAGCGCACCCGGGCCGCGGTCCCACTCCCGCGCCAGCGCCTGGTCGACGGCCAGCTCCGCGGGCAGATCCGGGTGCGCGTGCACCGCGCGGGCCTGGAACGTCTCGAACCCGCGCCGGAACAGGGCGAGATCACCATCCACGTGCTGGTACCACGCAGTGAACTGACGGCGTGCCCGGGGATCGGCCAGGGCGTGGTAGGCGTCAGCCAGGTCGCCGAACCGGACAGGGTCCGGTTCGGTTGTGGCCAGGAGGACGGCTTGGTGCACCCACTGCTCCAGCTCGCGGTCATCCCCAGCAAGAACGTAGGCCGCCGTCGGCGGAAGCTGGCTGATCCTGCTCGGTTTCGACTTCTCGGGAACGACCGGTTTCCTCTCACCGTCTGTGATCAAGACGATGCTGCCTGCATATTCTGGCGGGCGAGTACTCAGTTTTAGCCGATCCAGTCCTAGGTTGCTGGAATGTTCAGGGTCGCCGCTCACTTCGTGAGAGATCCAGTAGACGGTGCCCTGGTAATTCACCACGACAACCGCCGCGGGCCCCGCATTCCCGGTGTCCCGGAGCATCATTCCCATCGCACCCGGGGATTTGCGGACGGCATCCTTGACGATTTCCACGCGAACGCGCGAAACACCGTCAACCTTGCGGAACCGAGCGCCGGTGATCTGCTCGACCCGGCCCGCTGCGCCCAGCTCGGCGCCGAACGGCTTGCCGTCGCGGATGCCCTTGGTAGCCGGCCTTGCCGGAAGCTTGGGCACGCCGTCGTGGATGATCGAGCGGAGCGCCAGGAACACCTCAAACGGCTCGACGCCCGGCCGATCCAGCAAGTGCACGTACTTCTTCAGATCCTTTCCTGCGACGATCATCTCCGCCAGAGGGGCTACCTCCCGGTGGTCCGGCGCAACCAGACCATCCGGCTTGTCGTAATGCGCCCCGACCTCGGCGCTGGTGTCAGTCTCACCGCGGGTGGAGTCGAGCAACGCCGCCAGCTCCGGACGGCTGTCGCGGAGGTTGAGCAACTGGTCGGGCGTGAGCCGCTCGCCGTCGATCCGCTTCAGGACATGCTGAATCCGCTCCTGATCCGACACGCTGTCGGCGGGGTAGTGGGTCGGCAGCGCAGCTTCGGATGCGGGCACCAGGCTGCCCAGTTCGGCACGCCACTGCTCGGCCAGCAACGTGCTGGGCAGCTGGCCCAGCCAGGCGGCGGTGTGCTCCAGCCGTCGCACCGCTGCGGCGAACGCGTCCGGGCCCCGGGTGGTTTCGGCCAGCGCCCGCAGCTCGAGGCGTGCCGCACGATCCTTGGTGAGCGAGTAGTACAGGGACGCAACCTCCGACGGGAAGTGCGACACCTCCTCGTTCGCCAGCTCCGCCGCCATGATGCGCTCGGCGAGCCGTTGCCAGTCCGCCCTTGTCCGGGGGCGTGGTGCACCCTCCGCCGAGGCGGTCGGCGCGTCAGTCACGGAGAGCGGCAGGGCGTCGAGATACGCCTTGGTGGGCGGCCGGGTGCTGATCTCGGACAGCGGGGCTCCCTTGATCGGCACGGGTTTTCCATAGGATTCGTGCAGGAGGACGTCGATCGCGTACACGCCGTCGGTGTAGCCGTACAGCGGCCGGGAGGCGCTCCGTCCGAGGTGGATGAACAAGGGTTCCACGTTCGGCTGGATGGCCACACCGGTCACCACCGGCTCTTCGGCGACCCCGTGCAGCACAACGTAAGCGAAGCCGTAGTCCCGGTTGTTGAGGATTTCCGGAATCCGCTGGTAGGCAGCGTCGATCGCCCTGGCCTTTTCCTCCTCCGTTGCGTCCGGGTCATCGCGGAGGTCGACCAGCCGCTGGGCCCGCCCGCCCCGGTCCTCCAGCCGGGCCACGCTCTCGCGGCCGGTCGGCTTGTCCGGATCCCCGTCGGCGAACCCGTCGAACGTGCGACGCGCCGCCACGTCGGCGCCGTAGCCCAGCCAGTAGTCGTGGACGACCATCGCCGCGTCGGTCTCGGCGAGTGCCCCGGCGGGATCGCCGCTCCACGGCGCGAGCACCCGCACGGCGCGCTCCAGGTCCGCCGTAGTGGGTGACAAGGTGTACGGCAGGACCTCGCGGGCGACAGCCCGTTGCGCTTGCGTGGGCGGCACCAGAGTGCCGCGCTCCCCGTACACCCGGCTCGCGCGCGCCGGCGGGAACATCTGCTCGTATTTGCCTGACCACCGCCACGGCACCGGCACCGGCTCGGTCTGCTGCGGTACGACGTTGTGTACCTGCCACACCGGCTCCGGAAGACTGCGCTGTTCCTCCGGGGACAGCGGCACGGGCAGGTCGCGCAACTGCTCTCGGGCGACGATGTCGAGAGCATCATCCGGCTCCGATATCAATGCCAGCGTCAACGGCCGCAGGTGCGCTCGGGCGACCGCGTCGAAGTCCTTGACGTCGATCGCGATGTCCAGGGCCTGCTCGGCCAGTTCTCCGATGCGAGCGGTCTGGCCCGCGGCCCGGGCGTCAGCCTCCTGCACCGCCAGCAGGTCGAGGACGAGCAGCCGGGCGGCTGTCCGAGCGTCGACCATCGCCGGGTCTGGGCCGGGCAACTTTCCCGACCACAGCCGTTGCAGGACGTTCTGTTGTTGATTCCGCTCGTGCCGGATCCGGCCGATCTGCTCCGCCAGCACGCGAGCAGCCTCGTCGCGGGACGTGCCGGCGTCGAGGTGGAGGCGGACGGCCGTCTTCTTCGACCGTGGCGCCATCAGCGCAGGTCCGCTCCGCGTCCCGGCGTCGGTGTAGTCCACCGCCACCGGAGTGCGGTTTAGCTTGACCTGGTCGTCTTCAACGGTCAACTCCGGCACCACACGCCGCAGTGTGTCGAACGCCGCCAACAGCTCCTTCCGGTCGGTCAGGAGCTGTTGATCAGCACCGTCCCCACTCTCAGCGGGGGCTGTGTCGTCCGCTCCAGCGGCACGATCGTCCAGCGGTTCCTGCGGGCCAGTGGTGTCGGAAACTCGATCGACAGCACCGTCCAGGCGGCCGGCGAAGTCACGGAGTCGGTCAACGTCGTCCCCGGTTCGATCGGCTACTCCCGTTCCCGCCTCATCACCCGGATCCTCCGGAACGTCGTCAGGTCGTCCATCTTCGTCACCTGGAACTGCGTCGTGAGCGTGTCCTTCCCCGTGGAACGGGAACGAGACGGCGTCGCCTTCGGGTGCCGGCAGCTGCTCCGGCTCCACCACCGGGGGACGGGACCGGCCGCCGTGCAGGCGGTCCACCGCCGCATCAGCGTTGGCCTCCGCGTTGCCCTCGAGCAGAGGCAGGAACGGTACGGCGTCGCCCTCAGGTGCCGGCAGCTGCTCCGGCTCCACCACCGGGGGACGGGACCGGCCGCCGTGCAGGCGGTCCACCGCCGCATCAGCGTTGGCCTCCGCGTTGCCCTCGAGCAGAGGCAGGAACGGTACGGCGTCGCCCTCAGGTGCCGGCAGCTGCTCCGGCTCCACCACCGGGGGACGGGACCGGCCGCCGTGCAGGCGGTCCACCGCCGCATCAGCGTTGGCCTCCGCGTTGCCCTCGAGCAGAGGCAGGAGGTTCTCCGTCGGCCGCACGCCCACGCGCAGCTGACCAACGTAGGCCACCTGGTGCCCGAGCACGCGGGCCAGCGTGTCCGCCGACTCGAACGCCTCGGGAGCCAGCCAGATCTCGTCCTCGGTGAACGTCGGTGTCAGTCCGAGCGCGTCCTCACTGCGCATCATCGCGAGAACCTCGGCGTCAGTGACCACCTTGATCCGGATGCCGGTGACGTCCAGTCCGGCCAGGACCGCTACATGGCGCGCGGTGGCCTCCGAGGCGTCGAGCGGCCCGGTCGGCAGGACCGGCGCAACCGGAGCCGGGGCGGACCGGCGGCGGAGGTGCGCCTCCAGCGCGTCGCGCACCTCCGATGCGGTGAAGGTCAGCCCGGTGCGCCATACCGCGTGCGCACGGTTGAGCTTGCCAGCCAGGTCCGCGGCCCTGGCGGTGTCGTCCTCGAAGATCCGGGCCGGGTCGTCGAACTCCTGGGCAGCCCGATCGGATTCCTCGATGGCGGTCGTGATCCGCAAGTACGCGCGGTACCGCGGCAGGTCGGTCTGCCACCCCGCGATAGCCTCCGGGTTGGTGCGGGTCATCACCTCCTCCCAGCGCTGGAGGAGCCGGGCCTCGTCATCCGCGTTGTAGTCCATGAGCTCCAGGTGCGCGGCCAGACTTGCGACGGGGTCGCCGAAGAGCGCGTGTTCCCAGTTCCGGAACCGGGCACCGCCCTCGCGGACCAGGATGCTGCCGCGGTCGAGCTTCATGTGCAGCAAGCCGAACGGGCGCCGGGTGAGCCCGGGCCAGCTTGACCGCGCGGCCGTGAAGGGATCCTCGGGTATCCGGAACGCCTGCATCAGGTCACCGCGTTCCGCTCGGACATGCTCGTGCACCTGGTCCGCCCGGTCCGACAACTGGTGCGCGAAACGCGCGGTGTCACCGGACTCGGCCCAGCCCCCCGGCAGCGGCGGCAGGTCGTCCTCGGTGATCCGGGACGTCTCGGCGAACAGCTGCACGATGTCGTCGAGCACGTGGTCCGGCACGGGCTCGTGCTCGGCGAGGGGCCGGCCGTCCTCGGCGCTGTGCACCTGGTGGTTGCCCACCGACTGCCACACCAACGGGACGTTCGCGAGCTTGGACGGCGCGAACTGGCCGGGACGGAGGCGGGCGAGCAGGTCCGCCTCGTGCCAGATCCGGATGTCCTGGTAGGACGCGCCCTCGACCGGAAGGCGGACGCCGACCCGCCCGAAGCGGGTGTCCACGTGCACGTCGCGGTAGTAGTGGCTCTCGGTGCCCGCCTGGTGACGTGCCAGCGCGATCACCGTCTTGGTCCACCGCTCGCGCGACTCCTGGTGTTCGGGGTCGCGGCGCGCAGGGTGGACCCCCTGCGCATCCATCTTCGCTTCCAGCTGCGCCAGCACGTCGGCGGCCTCGGCGCGGGAGAGCGCCGGCACCTCGGCGTCCCGCACGTACCGGTCGAGGTCGGCCCAGGTCCACTCCGCGGGAAGCCGGTCGGTGCGGATGCCGTGGCGCACGAACACCTCGGCAGGCGACTGCGCGTCACCGGCGAGGACGTCCCGCAGGACCTCGACCGTCTTGGGCGCGTACCACTGGGCCACCTCGGCGAACTCGATCAGGTCGAGCATCTGGCGGCGGCTGTACTTGGCGGTCTTCAGCGCGATGTACTGCGCCACCGCGTTGCGGTCCTCGGACATGACGGCGCCGTCGTAGGCGTAGCGCCACCGGAACTGCTCGCCCTGGAGGAACTCGCCGCGGCGGAACCAGCTGTTCAGGATCGTGTTGAAGATGGTCGACAACACGCCCGAGCCTCCTTGTTCGCCGATGGCAACCAAGTCCGGATCCGAGCTGATCAGCTCGGGCGTGGTCCGGCTCACGAAACTGCCGCCGTTGCCCGGGCCGAGCTCGTCGAGCAGGAGGTTCAGCGCCCCGGGCACGCCGGTCGGCCCGTGGTGGTACACCGCCACGATACGGGCGATGCGGTCCAGCGCCTCCTCGGCGTTCTCTCCGATGACGAGGAAGTGCGAGTCGATCACATTGGCCACGACCCGGGTGGGCTCACCCGGGATCCCGGTGACGAACCGGATGATCAGGTGCTGCCGGTGTGCACCCCGGATCTTGGCTCGCCATTCCTTCCAACCCGCCTTGCGGACCTTGTCGATGTGCAGCACGTACTCGCCGTTGCCGTACCGCAGCACCTTCGCCAGGTGCTTGACGCGCTGCACCAGCTCCCCGCTCTCCCGCATGCGCTCCATGTTTTCGAAAAGCGTTCCGGGCCGCGGGAGCTCAGGTCCCCGGCGAGCGAGGATTTCCCGGGCCTTCTCACCCAGCACCGGGTGGTCGGCGTACCGGGACAGCATCTCCCGCAGGTTCCGCTCCGCGTGGTGGATCCGGGTGGCCACGACCAGTGCCTGGTCGTCCATCGCCCGTGCGGTGGCCGCGGTGGGGCTGAGCTCCTTCTGGATCCGCGCCGAGATCCGCTGGACGTTGTTCTGCACCGTGATGATCCGCATGGAGCCGTCGAGCGTCTGCTGGCTCGCCTCCGTCACGGACTGGCCGGCCGCGACGATGTTGCCCTGCTGAACGCTGACCGCCGCGTTCACCGCCCCGCTGCCGACCGCTCTGCCGAACGCGGCCGCGGCCAGCTGGCGGACCTCCCGGCCGTGCAGGAACTGCTCGCGCTCGATCAGATCGTCGACGTGCCGGTGCACCCACATCCGGAGGTCGGCGGCGGGCAGCCGGCTTTCCTGACCGGCCCAGTGCTCCGGCAGCAGCGTGACGAACTCACGGACGTCGGTGTTACCACGCCGGTGCACCCCGAGGCGGGTGGACATCGGCGCGCCGGCGCCCGGAAGGTCGCTGACCCCGATCCGGATCCGCAGCTCGGCCGGCACCTTGGGGGTACGCAGCTGCGGCTCGGCCGTGATCCGCACGGTCAGCCCGTTACCCGCTTCCAGGGCGCGGGTGATCTCCTCGGGGGTGAACGCTTCGCCGTCGTCCTTGCGTTGCGCCACCGGTTTCGCGGCGGCTTCGGCTTCGTCGGCTTTCCGCTTCGCGACGGGCACCCGCTCCCGGGCCTCGCGCAGCGCCGCGGCCGCCTGGTCGGCCGCGGCGGTCTTCGCGGCGATCTCCTCCTCGGACGCACCGTCGGACCGGGCCTGCTCGAGCTCCGCGGCCGCCTTCCCGGCCTTGGCCTCGGCCGCCACCACCGCCTTGCGCGCGGCCTCGTGCTCGGCCTTCGCCCCTGCCGCGACGACCTCTTCCGCGGTGAGCAACCGTGCCGAAGCGATTCCCGGCCTGGTCACGGCCCGGGCCAGCATCTCGTCGGCCGCCTGGGTCACCAGCTGGGCGGGATCGCCGGGCACGGTCTCCGGAGCCGGCTGCGCGGGCAGGTGCCGCGCGATCTCCGCGGCGATCCCCTGGCTCACCCCGTCCGCGGCGCTCAGCAAGCTCAGCGACGTCCGCGCCATCGCGATCCGGTCCGTCGCGCCGATCAGCGCCTGGAAGCCCTGGCGTTTGCGGACCGCGTCCTCCCACAGCCGCCGGGCCAGCACGTTGTACTTGAAGTTCACGTAGCGCGACGTCGTGAACCCCAGCCGCGACCCAGCACTGCTCATCACGAGCGGGGCGATCAACTCCAGGCTGCCGGCACTCATGTTGAACGCCACCGTGGCGGTGGCCTCGAGCGGCAGCGTGATGAAGTTTTCGGTCGCCAGCGCCTTCAGCGTCGGTTGGATCCACAACTGCGTGCCCTTGATGACCACATCCACGAGTTGCTTCCGGATCGTCGCGCGGACGGCGTCCTCCCCGGCGAGGAAGGCGTTCGGTGACACGCCGATCCAGTACCGCTGCTCGTTGGCGGGCACGCGACCGCCGGTGAGCTGCTGGTACGACCGCCCTTCCGACGTCACCAGGGACACCTTGAGGTTCTCCCCGGTGGGCAGCCTGAAGTGGAGGGTTCCGGAATCACGCACCACCTCGTCACCCGCGTCGTGCGCGGCGATCTGCTCGTCCGACCACGACACCTCCGTCAGCCCCTGCAACGTGGTGCGCAACGTGGCGTTGTGGATCAGCTCCTCGGGGAAGGTGCCCGCAACCAGCTCATCGGCCACCTCGGCACCGATCCGCTGGATCTGCTGCTGCAGCTCGTTCAACTGCTCGCCGGTGAGCGTGGCAACCGGCTCCGGCGGTGCGGTGTGCAGCACCTCGGTGTGCGTGAGCGCGGCCGGCGGCCGCAACGCCTGGGCGCTGTCGTGCCGACCCTGCTTCAGCGTGTCGGCGGTGTGGCCCATACCGTTCCGCATGATGAACGCCCGGAGGCGGCGCATCTCGTTGGCCGCCTCGATCTGCTTGCCCAGCGAGACGTAGAAAGCGGACGGCGCGACCATCCCGGTCCAGGCGTAGTAGGTCCCGCGGGCGGCGGCGTAGCTGGTGCTCACCCCCAGGCCGACGCCCATTGAGGTGAGGGTGCCGAGCGTGGCGCCGGCCGCGCTCAACGCCTGCACCAGCAGTGTGGTGCGGGCCTCCACCCCGAGCGTGGGCAGCTGCGAGCGGTACCCGGCCACCTGATCCCTCAGCAGCTTCTTCCGGTCCTTGTGCACCTCGGTGCGCTCGCCGTCCGGTCGCACCACCACGACCAGCTGTCCGCCGTCGACCCACTCCGTCGGCACCACGGCCGGCATCGTCAGCGCCACGCCCTCGGTCGGGTCGGAACCGTGCTTGGCGATGAACGCGTCCAGATCCGCCTGGGTCCCGATCCGCACCCCGTGGTGCTCCTTGATCCAGGCGGCCTTGGCGCGCAGGCGGAACTCCGCCGCCAGCGGGTGGTCGCCCGACTCGATCTGCGCCAGCGACGGCCCCACCCGGCCCTGCAGGGTGAACCCGGCCCGGAACACCCGGCCACCGGGGATGCGGTCCGTTCCGGACACCCAGGTGACCTTGAGAATGTTGTAGAACGACGGTTCGGCCGCGGCGACCGCGTCCGGCGGTTCCTGCTTCTCGATCGGCGTGGTCAGCGCCGTGATCGGGAACTCGGTCGACTGCCGGATCTTGATGTAGTAGAGGCGGTCGTCCAGCACGCCCTTGCGGGACTTGTCCCCGAATCCGCCTTCGTCGTCTTCTTCGAGGAAGTAGGCGAACCCGGGCGCCGGGTGCTCCTCCGCCGTGCGCAGCTCGGCGAGCAGCATGAGACTCTCCGGATCGCGGACTCTCCCGGCGAAGTTCTCGTGCGTCAGTATGGCGTTCTCGAGCAACCGCGCCGGCTCGTCGCTGCCTGTGATGATCTTGCTCAGCCCAAGACCGTGGTGTGTGGCCTCGGCGTCACCGCTGAACAGTGTCCGCAGGGCGTTCTCGACCCCGGCCAACTCGGCGGCCGCCTGTCGCACGGCCGGTTCGGGTGAGCCGAGCAGGTGGGCGAAGTCCTTCGCGCGTCGTCCCCTATACCCCGCTTCACGCAAGACCTCGAGGAGCCGCTCGCGCGCCTCGAGCAGACCCACCACCTGCTCGACGTTCGCGAGGTCGCGCTGGGTCAGGTCCGACAGCGCGAGGCCACCCTTCCGCAGCGGGTTCGCCCGGAACACACGTGAGCCGTCGGTGGCTGGGTCGATGCCCTCCGCCGGCGCCGCGAGCCGCTGGAACTGCGCGTGGACCTCGTTCAGGGAGGTGGCTTCGCGCGTCAGCTCGGCCAGCGCCACCTCCAGTGGCCGGCGTAGTTCCTCCGCACGGCCCACGGCCCGCACGAGATCCCGCCGAGTGCTGTCGAGGTACTGCTCGGCGGTGGCCGACGTAGTGGGATCGCCGCCCACGTCCGGCAGGATCGGCGTGGTGCCGTTGGCGCGCGCCTCAGCTTCGGCGGCGTGGGCCTGTTCCGCCGTCTCGGTCCAGAGCGCGAGCCGGGTCAGCTGGAAGTTCACCTCGGCCAGCCGGGTCTGGTGGTCCGCCCAGCGAGCCGCGACCAGCTCGAGCGTCCCGGCGAGCCTCCGGTAGCGGTGTGTCAGCGCCACTTCGACCTGGCTTTCCCCGGTTTCGTGCCGCTCGATCGCTTCGGTCACCAGCTGGGCCAGTTCCTCGGCCCGCGGGCCGATCGCCTGGAGCATGCCGGTCAGCGGCTCGGCCAGTTCCGCGGCCCGGGCGATGGTCGCCGGGTCGTCCGGGCTGCCCTCGATCCCGGCCAGGGCGGCCCAGCCGCGCTGGTAGGCGTCGGCGAGCTTGGCCAGTTCGCGAACCTTCGCATGAACGTGGCGGTCGCCGCTGAAATCGGCTTCCGGCACCTGGTCCGCGGTGTCCGGAGCGTGCTGCGGGTTGTCCAGCGCGGCCAGCTCGGCGGCGATGTCGAGCTGGGCGAATCCGTCGGTGACCGCGGCGCCGGGAATCTGCCCGGCGAGCCACGCCGCGAACGCAGGACCGTAGGCGTGCAGCGCAGCGGCGAGCCGTTCGGTGGCGCCCGCCGGGACGTCCCGGACCGCGTCGCCGCCGTGGAAGAACCGGTCGAGCAGGTGCTGGACGGACCGGCGGAGCCGGACCTGGTCGGCCTGCGGCAGCCGCTGGATCTCGGCGTGTACCGGCCGGGTGAAGTCGCTGTCGGAACCGGGCAGCAGCGCGGCCGCCCGCACGCCGTCCGGCAGGCTGTGGAAGGCGTCGCCGAGCACCACCGGCTCGGCTTCGGCGAACTCACGGCGTTGCGGCCCGGTCACCAGGTGGTCGCCGAGCACGAGGAGCGCGGCGACCTCGCGCAGCCGCAGCAGGTCCGAAGTGGACAGATCAGTTCCGATTCCTGCGCGCTCCAGCCACGAGGTGAACGCGTCCACCTCGCCAGGACCGAACCCGAACCACGGCGCGGCGTCGGACAGCGACCGCGGGGCGGGGATGTACGAAGGCGCTGCCAGCGCAGCTTGCAAGCCCTGCCCCAGATCGCCGTCCCAGCGTTCGGCGAGCCCCTCGAGGTAGGTGGTGCCGTGGACCGCCGCGACCTGCACCGCCTGGGGCAGGTACTTGCCGATCCGCTCGTGCAGGGCGGGCAGATCGACCTGGTGGGTGAGCAGGAGGTAGGCGTTGTCCTCCCAGGCCACGGCCGCGTGCAGCGCGTCGGCCGGGACGGACGGGGTGGGCCGCGCGGCGGTGAATGGAGTGGGCAGGCCTCGCCACGCCGGGTCCAGGTAGTTGATGACGAACGGATCCTCATCGCCGCGACGGCTACGCGGCTCGACCGGGTTGGGGCCGGTCGCGGGCGACGGTGCCGGTGGTTCGGCCAGCATCGTGCCGGCCCGGTCGCTGAGGTGGTCGGTGAGGTTCAGGCCGGGCGGCAGGTCCTTCGCGATCCGCCCCGCGAACTTCCGCATCCCGGCCAGCGCATCGGTCCGCGCCGCACCGGGATCCACCTCCCGCGCCATCGCCTCGAGGATCATCAGCTTGCCGGCGAGATCCGCGGTCAGGAGCGGCCTCCGGCGGCCGAGAAGACCACTGAAGAGGCGCCGGCCCTGCTGCACCTGCCGCAGCTCGTGCAGGGTGCGGCCGAGGTGGTAGGCGATCTCCCGGGTGGCCTGGAGCTGGGTGAGTCCGGCCGCGAGCTCGATCTGGATGCGATCGCCGTCCTCCGGGAACAGCTTCGATCGCGCGACGATCGACGGGCCGGTCTCCGCCGTGTCCAGCGCTGGGCTGGAGCTCAGGAAGATCGTCACCTCGGTGCCACCGGTACGGAACCGGACCTCCCTGCCGAAGACCTCCGAACGCGTCACCCGGGGCAGCGCATCACCGAGCAGCCGCACCGCGGCCATGAGGTCGCCGGCGCTGTCGGCCACCTCGGTGGCGGGCGGCTCCGCCTCCGGTGCCGGGTCGGCATCGGACGTCTCCGGTGCCTCGGTGCCGTGCTCCGTGCTGCCCGGATCACCGCTGTGGTCCGAACCGGTGGGGCCCGGCGGCACAGGCCGTGGTGCGTCCGGTGTGGACACCGATCCGGGCGGTGGGTCGGTGTCCTTGACGCCGCGGATGAGGGCAGCCGACGACTGGTCGATACGCACCCCGGACTCGACGAGCGCGGCCTCGATCTGACGGGGATCGGCCGCTGCACCGGGGACGATCTCCACCGTGGCGCCCTGGGGCAATGCCGCCCCCAGCAGGCGAAGCATGCTGGGGTTGAGGTGATCGGTGGGCACGCGGTCCACCCGCACTCCTACCGCACGATCGGCCACCGCTCCCGCGTACGCACCCTTGACGATCTCAACGGCAACCTTGCCCTGCCAGAGCGCCTTGATCTGCACAGAGATCGCACCCAGCGCAATCGACTGGGAGACCAGGCCCGCGAAATGCGCAACGATTTCGTCCCCGGTGGTCATCACCAGACGCCCGCCTTGGGGGACGGCGCGGATGACGTCTGCCAGTGCGGCGATCGGCGAACCGGCGAACGGCAGCTTCACCTCGGCGACGCCGCCCCCGGCGGGCAAGACCAGCTCCGGCTGCGGAACGTCCGGGGTGGCGATCACCCGCAAGCGGAATGTGTGGCCCTCCGGGGTGAACTGCCACTGCCCGTCGCGGCCCTGCTCCCCCCCAAAGTCCGCTACCCAGGCCCGCAGCGCCCCGTCGAAGTCCGTTTCATCAACTCGACCCGGTCCTGGCACGCGGTGCTCACCGGAGACGTTGCCACCATCCGGCAGCGGAGCGTCTCCGGGCGCGGAGTGGTAGGCGAACGCCCCACCGGCGAGGCCACCAGGGTCTCGGCCGGTGCGCGGGGCGGCCGGCGGCGCACTGTCGCGGTCGACCCGGCCGGTGCCGAACGGATCATTCCCACCCCGCACGATGCGGCCCGGCCGGGTCGAGGGCTGCACGGGGTTGCGGCGCGAACCCGGGCCGCGGGACGTCCGCCGCGTGTGCTCGGCCAGCTTCGCCGCGTCGCCCTCGCGCAGGTTTTCGGCAACCTTTGTGCTGAGCGCGACCCGCTCGGCCGGCGCGGCCGGGTCCGGGTGGTGAGCGAGGCTGCGGACCGCGTCGAGACCCCGACGCACCCGGCCCCACCCCAGCTGCGTGCCGTCCCCGAACGAAGTCGCCCTGATTTCCGGGCGCTGGGCGCGCTCGGGCGCACCGCCCTCGTAGCGGGTGTGCAGAGCCGGTTTGAACCGCTCGATCGCACGGAACCGTGCCCACGCGCCGCGGGCCAGGTAGATCGAGGGACCCGTGAGCGCGAACACGCCGGCCGCGGTGAGAGCCACCGGGTTGGTGGTGATCATCGCCGTTCCGATGGCGCCGACGGCGCTCTGGGCGAAGAACATCGCGCCCGGGCCGATCTTCGTCCCGACCCGGCCCTCCTTGCGCTCGATCTGGAAGCCGATCTGGGAGAGCTTGGCCGTGGCCGCCGTGAGAGTCGTCGAAGCGGCCGTCTTGAACCACGCAGCTTCCTTGATGCTCTGCACGGTGAGCGCGGCGTTCGCCACGGTCAGCAGCGGGAACGCCAGGACGTTCTGGATCTTGCGCAGGCCCGGGCTGGACGCCCGGTCGTACTTGCTCCAGATTCCGGGCTTTGAGGCCAGGCCGAACAACAAGCTGGAGGGCAGATACGCAACCGAGACCCAGGCAGCCAGCCCCGTGCCGGTCAGCGCGTTGGACAACTGGGTCAGACCGCTCACCAGCCAGCTGCCGGCGGTGAGCACGTGCGAGCTCCGGCCGGGAACACCCGCATTGGGGTTCATCCGGTTGATGGAATCCGCGGTGCCACCGATGATCCGGTTCATGTAGTCCTTCAACCGGGAAAAGATCATGGTCCCCAGACTGCGGCGCGCCTCGGCGTTCACGCCCTCCGGAAGTCTGAAGTGATACGTCGCGAGGTAGTCGATCAGCATTTGCGTGACCTTCTGATCGAACTCTTTGACAACTCTCTTGACGATGTGGGCGAAGTCCTCGCGGAACTTCTTTCCGCCCGGGCTGATCTCGTTGACCATCAGCTGACGGGTCATCTTCACCAGCCGGTGCACCGCTTCGGCGTCGCCCCGCTGGCGCTCCATCATCGAGTCGGTGGTGACCCGGATGTCCTGGGTGTGCGCGACCTTGAGACTCGACACCAAGGACCGCGCGATGAAGGCGCTTCCGGCGATACTAGGGGTGGCGGCGATGACGGCGCCGGGCATGGCACCCATCACGACCGCCGTCGCGCCGGTCCCGGATATCGCCGCGGTGGTGGTCCACCCGATCAGGCCGCGCTTGCGCCAGTACCTGCGCAGCTCCTTCGCCTTCTTTTCACTGGCGAGACGCAGGTCCTCCGTTTCCGTGACGTCCTTGAGCACGGTGCCGACGAACTTCTGCCGCTCCTCCGGGCTCAGCCCCTCGGCCGCTTGCAGAGCGTACTGCGCCGCGATCAGCGCCTCCAAAGGAGCGCCGAGCCCCAGTTCGTCCGTTTCCACCGGCTGGAGGCCCTTGTCGTTGCGGAGCTGCGCGGCACGCTCCCGGGCCGTTTTGCGGATCTGTTCCTTGTTGTCACGCACGACCTGCTTGACGGCTTCCGTGCGGTGGAACCTGCCGTAGACGATCTGGTGCGCGGTGATCAGCGACCGGATTTGCGGGTTTTCGCGCCAGTTCCCGTCCGGCGTGCCGGACGGGCCCACGGCCCGTCCCTCGCGCGGGCGGAAACCCGCGTCCCACAGCTCCTGGGCACGCTCGTGGAACGCCTCCCGCACCTCCTCCGGCGCATCGGCCATGGTCTCGAGCCACGCCTCTTGGTGAACGGAGAAGTACTCGTCGACGAACCGCTGGCTGCGATCGTCGGGTGTCTCGGCCGACCGGAGTTCCGACCCGTCACCCATCCCGACACCCGGTCCAACGGCCTGGTCGGGGCGCGGCACGTACCCCTGCTCCAGCAGATCCCGCGCTCTGGCATGGAACTCGGGCAGGACGTGCGGACCCGCCATCGCCGAGGCGACTTCGACCCACGAATTGTGGTGGCGCGAGAAGTACTCGTCGACGATCCGCTGGTTCACGGCGTCATCCGCCTCGCCCATCAGACGGTCGTAGTTGCCGTAACGCAACTTCGCGACGATCTTCTCGCCGTCGGCGTACCGCTCGATGATCGCCCGGTAGAACGGCTCCATCTCATTCGAATGACGGTCGAGGTGCGCGCTGGGCATCATGGCGATGCCGTCGGTTCCGGCGAGCACACGGTCCTGGTGCTCCACCGCGAATTTGATGGCTCGCTCGAACACCGCCGGGTTGTCGCGCATGTACTGACCCAGTGGCGTCCACGAGAAGTCGTAGTGCAGGCCGGGCATCAGTTCCATCATCCGGTCGAGCATGTCGAAGTGCTCGACCGTGAGGTTTGTCCAGTTGCCCACCCCCATGTGCGCCCAGATCAGCCGGTTGTGCCGGAACTCCGGGTGCTCCTTCATCAGGGCCATCATCGGCATCAGACCGCGCTCGTCCGGGTCACCGGCGCGGAACAGTCCATTCAGGTCCAGTCTCGCGAACCCGTTGTCGTTGTGCAGCAGGAAGGTCTGCCCGGTGGTCCGGTTCGCACGCAGTTTCGCCAGCAGGTGCGGGTTGAACCTGTCCGGCACCTCCGCCGGCAGGCTCGCTGCCAGCTCCGGATGCCCGGCCGAGCGCAGCAGGTAGCGCAGCGTGCCGCCGCTGTCGACCAGCTTTTCGAGGTAGTCGACCTTTTCGACGGGCGAGTCCAGGGCCTCGGCGTCCCCGAGCAGCGCCCGCGCTTCCTCGGCCGCGGTTCCGGTGAGCCTTCCCGCGGCGAGGTCTTTCTTGACCTGGACGGCAGCGGCGACGGTCAGCTTGACCTGCTTGATCCACGCCGAGTTGTACGTGGTGTTGGCCTGATCGCCGAGCAGCTTGGTGATGGCCTCCTTGTCGCCGGTTTCCTCCAGACCCTTCGCGATGCCCAGCACCACCGCCATAGCCATGTTGAAGCCCTCGGCGCCCGGGATGTCCCAGCGGGTGGACGACTGGCCTTTATCAGCCCGCCACTTCAGTTCATCCGGCAGCTCGCGGTACATCTTGAGCATCAACACGTCGACGAGCTTGCCCTGCAGCTCCAGGATGTTCTTCCGGTCGATCAGGCCCGCCCGGAGCATGGGGATCAGGCCGTAGTAGACAGCGCCACTGGCCGCCGCGAGCCCGAAGGCACGCTCGCGGATCGGCGAGTACAGGATCCGGCCGAGGTCACCGCGCGCGGCCTTGTAACGCAGCTGCCGCTCGGCGAGGCTCGCCTTCGGCTCCGCCTTCAGCCACTCCAGCATCAACCTCAGCCCGGTCTTGACCTCTGCGGCGTCCTTCCCCAGGAAGTGCCTTTCCACCCCGTAGCCGATCAGGTGAGCGTGCCCGTCGCTGACGTAGCGGGTGGACAGCCGGTTGACGAACAACAGGAGTGCGACGTCCACCGACACGCCCAGCTCGAGCAGCTGCTGCAGCGCGTCCGGCGCATCCGGGTCGATCGCCTCCAGTTTGGCGATGAGGCCGTCGATGTCGATCAGCGCCTTGATGCCGAGGTAGCGGCGGGCGAACTTGGCCAGCAGCCAGCGCGTGTTCAGGTAGCGGTCGACATAGGGCAGGCGGAACGCGGATTCGGTCTCCGCACGGCCCGATCCCACCACCCTCTTGGTGATCTCACTGACTTCGCTTTCCGTCAGGCCCGTGCGACGGGCGATCTCGACGAGAGTGACACCGTCGTCGGCGGCGGCGTTCGCCGCCGCGCGCAGGCTGTCCACGTAGGTCCGGTGTGCTTCGTCGCGGGCGCGCTCCGCCGCCACGTATGCCTCGATGGCCCGTTCCAGCTGGGTTTGCCGGGCGCCGGCCGCCGCGGCCGCCCGACGCAGGATTTCCGTCCGGTTCCCCTCGAACGGCAGCCTGGCCTCGGCGGCACGGCTCGCCGTGACGTAACGCACCGGCAGGTTCAGTGCGTTCACCACGGCCTCGACACCGTTGGCGTCCGCACCCACCGCCCGCAGGAGGCCGGGCGCCCACCCGCGCGATTCGTTCCGCGCTCGGCGCGCGTCCCGCAGGTCCGCCGCCGCCGCGCGATACCGCTTCTCCGCCGCGCGCCGGGCCGGCTCGTGTTCGCGGACCGCGCGGGCGAGTTCGCGGCGAGTGCCGGCCAGATCGCGGACGGTGTACGCGCGGACACCGAACTTGATTTTGTCGCGTTTGTCCGCGAACTCGCGGGGTCTGAACTCGGGTCGCCTGCCCTCGTCGAGGATCTGCGCCAGGGCCGCGGAGGTCGCGGCCTGTGCGATCCGCTCCGGCAGGCCGTCGTCGATCGCGTCCTGGCGGGCCCGTTCGATCGCCCGGGCACCCTGGTCCCGCGCCTGGTTCCACCGCCGTTCGGCCTCGATCATCCGGTTCCCGGCGTTCTCGGCGGCGACCAGCAGGCGATCCCGGTTGTTGGTGATCAGGCGGAGCATCTCCTCCGCCGTCCGGCCGATGATCTGCCGCGCGACCGCGGGGGGCGGTTCAATGATCTGCGCTCCGTCCAGCACCTTCGCCGGATCGACGATGCGCGCCTCGATTTCCGGGCGCGGCAGGTCGTAGGCCACCTCCAGGGCCTCCAGCACCTGGGCGTCGTTGATGGCCACCCTCAGCCGTTCGGACAACTCCTGCGCGACCCACGGCAGGTACGCCTCGTCGTGCTCGATCGCGTCCAGCGCCTTCAGGTACTTCTCCTGGGCACGGTCCAGTTTGACGCGCGCATCCCGGACGCCGCCGGCGATCTCTTCCCCTGTCGTACGCAGCGGTGCCACGCCGGGGTGCAGCGCGGCCAGGATCGTCGAGCGGACGCCGAGCCGCACCGGCGTCTGACCCGCCACGGGGGAGGTTGCGGACGTGTCCGCGGCCCGAGGCGCCGGCGCGTCCCCGAGCCCGAGCGCGGCATGCCGGAACCCGACGACGCCACGCAGCCCGTCGGCGACCATCCGGACCTGGCCGGCTTCCGTCCCGCCGGGTGGCACCTCGACCACGTACGGGACGTCGTCCCCCACCGCGATGCGCAGCCGCGGCGCGTCGAGGCCCTGGACTGTCCGGAACTCGACGCGGAAGGGTCGGCCGTCGGCGTCGGCAGCCCGGACGGTCACCGTGCCGGGCTCCGGTCCCGCCGTCACGAGCCCGGCGCGGACCGAGTCCCCGAGAGCCGCACGCGTGATGCCCCGCTCAGCCACGTCAACCGGAATGGCCTCCCCCGGAACGCGCGAAAACCGGGTCGCGGCCGGGGTGTTGAGCTGGGAGCGGAACCGGGACAAGGTGATCTGCAGGACCGCATCGGCCACCACGGTCGGCAGCGTGTCGCCCAGCGCCGTGACCGGCAGCTGGAGGTGGTAGGTGTTGCCGGCCTGCAGTCCGAAAGTGTCGTCCCGCGGCGGCACGCCGTCGCGCAGGTCCTGGAAGTGCGGCCAGACCTCGGTGCCCTCCCGCACCACGACCGTGAACGGCCGCTGGTCGGCGTAAGTGACGACGACGTGGACCTCGCCGGCGCCGGCCCGGGTCGCGGTAACCCGCACCGGGTGCTCCGGCATCGTCGCCACAACTGTCTCGGCGAGTGTCCGCATCGGACCGTCGCTGCCGTCGCCCTGGCGGCTCCAGACCGGTTCCGGCGGTTTGACCTTGGGAACGGGGCGCAGGACGAGCTTCGGCCGCTCCGGCGCCGCCACCTCCTGCGGTCCCGGCTTCAGCGGATCGGCAGTGGCCAACCGCCACTGCTCCGCGAGGACGCGTAGCTCTCCCGCGATCATCTGCGTCCGGGCTGCACTGGTGGCCTGCGCCGGAACGGCGAACCAGTCGACACCGGCGTGCCATCCGCCCGGCTCGATGAACTGGTTGTCGGTGAGATTGATCGCGGCACGATGCTGCCGACCGGAGCGGTCGAGCACCAGAACCTCGACGTGGTCCTCCCGAATCCGGATGGCGACCTGACCGCCGTGGTCACGCAACCCGGCATCGGCGATGGCGGCGCCGACCTCGTCCCGCAAGGTTGCCAAAGTCGCCGGCTCGGCGGGCGCTTCCGGGCCGGTCTCGCCCGGCTCGGCCTGGACTGTCGCTGGGCGCTCGTCCCCGTCTTCCGGGCCCGGCGGTGCGACCTGGGCCGGGGCTGTGGCCTGGTCCGGGGCTGCGGTCTGATCCGGAGCCGTCGGCAGGGCGACCTGCAGCGCGGCCGCCAGTCCGGCGAGCCGGACCCGCGAGTCGGCCTGCACCGGGACCACGACGCGGACCACGTCGTCGCCCGGCACCGCCGGATGCACCTCCAAGCCGTCGCCGGCCCGGAACTCGATCCGCCTTGTCCGGCCCTCGCCGTCCACCACGGTCATCGTCACGCCGTCGCTGTGGCCCGCGAGCGTGACCTGCGCCCGGTCCCGGACCCCGAGTTCACCGAGCACGGCGTCCACTTCGCCGGTGGTCACGACGGAATCTGCGGAGAGCTCGGCGCCGAATCGCTGCTCGATCAGCCGGACCTGGTGCGCAATCGCGTCCGCCGAACGGGACGGCTGCAGCAGGACCGTGGCCGTGCGCCCGCCGCGGTAGGTGAACTGCAGCGCCACCCGCCCGGGCTCGCCCATCCGCGCGGTCACGTGCAGCGGGTGCCCGCCCGGACCGCCGCGCAGTGCATCTTCGGCCTCGCGCAGCAGCCACAGGTCGTCCTCACGCCCGAGGCTCGGCTCCACCAGCGGGTCGCCCCGGCGCAGCGCGGTGGTGAACCGGTCCACATGGTCCACACTGGACGGATACCGCCACTGCAGCACCTCGGTCAGCAGCTCAGGGGCCCACGTGCGCACCTCGGCCAGTTCCGGCGACAACCGTCCATCCAGCGACTTCACCCACGCGAGCACCACCTGGTGGTCGGCGATCTCACGCTCCAGCAACAAGTCCGCCAGCGAACCGGTCGCCGTGCGCGCCGCCTCCGCAGGCGACTGCCGGAATGAAGTAACCACCTCCTTCACCAAACCGGTCGCGAGGACGTCCAACGGCTGACCCGGCCGCAGGCCAACCCGGCCCGACGCCCAGTCGTAGACAGCGGTTGCGGACACGTAGGGCAACAGCCGGTCGAACGCCGCCTGGTCATCACCGAAAGCCCGGACGATCCCATGTGGACTGAGTTGGAAGACCTCGGCGAGCTTCTCATCGATCCGGCGCTCGACCTCGTCCACGGTCAGGCCGAGCGCCTCGGCGACCACCCCCGCCCCCCGCTTGGCGAAGGCCCCGATTCCGGCGTGGGAGTCGTCCAGTGACGTGACGATGTTTAGCGCCGAGGCACTTCCAGCAGTCCTGAACGCCTCCACCGTCTCCGCCACCGTGCTCTCGATCAGCGGCAAAACTGCCATCGCGGCGGTACCGGACTCCCCGACCAAGGCCACCTGCAGCGCGGGGTCAAGCACATCCAGCTCGGCACGCAGCGCGTCCGCGTTCTCGTGCACCCGCACGACGGCGACTTCGCCGAACTCGGCGTGCACCAGCACGAACTCCGCTGGCAGATCACCCCAGCTCTCCTCGTCGACCCGGATGAGCGCCGTCTCCGGAGGTATCCCGAGACGGCGCGCGATGAACTCGCCGACCTGGTCGGCGGCGGCTTCACGAGCGTCCTGGCTCGCTTCCGGATCACGCTCCGCGGCGATCAGACTGTCCAGGACTGGCGCGGGGATGGTCTCCGCAAATCCCGGCGGCCTGAGGGCTGGCACACCCTCGCTGTAGCGCGCGGCGAGGTCGTCCCGCCGCGCAATCAGGATGTCGATCAGCTCCTGTGCAAACGCGGCATCACTGATGATCGACTCGACGATCTCCCGGATCCCGCCATCGCTGAGCGAGGCGACCGCGTGCACCGAGGCCAGGGCGAGGTCGTCCGGCATGCCTTCGAACAAAGCAGCCGTCCGCGGATCACGTCCCCCGGTCCGGAGTACATCGTCCTCGACGACGCTTTGCCCGAAGGGCATCTTGGGCTTGCCCTCCGTAGGGACCAGGGTTCCGCCGAACCCGGCGCGGACCGGTCCCCGCGCGGTTCGCACAATGTTGTCCGGGAGATCGCTGTGGCCGAGCCATGCATCGGCGCCGAACAAGGCCCAGAACGTGTTCTTCTGGTCGGCGCTGACGGAGTCGATACTCCATCCCAGGTCGCCGTCGTTGTCTACCCATTTGCTGGCGACTCCGAAGAAGTAGTCCTGTCCCAGCCGCCCGTCCAGCTGGACCACCCTGGTCTCCGGAACCGGGACGGTGATCCCGGTCCGTGCCGCGACCACGTCGGCGACCGCTCGGTACAGACGCCCGCCAAGGACCTCCAGCTCCACCTCGCGCAGCTGGTCCTCGGGCTGGGTCGCGTAAGGGGCCTTGACGTATTCGATGCCGTCTGAACCTTCGAACCTGCCGCCGAGACGCGTCCCCAGCGCTGGGCCAATCTGGGTCAGACCGTCCAGGCCAGGCAGTGCCGCGGCGGCGGACCGCAGGCGGAGCAACTGCGCATCGCGCTCGGCCAGGGCACGCACAACGGCCTCGTCGTAGAACAGGCCGCGGGCTCGCGCATGCCGTTCGTAGCGACCCGTGTCGAACAGCTGCTCCCCGGTGATACGGCCGTCGAGTATCTCCGTCTGCTGCTCCACGGGCAGACCACGCAGCACGTCGAACAGCGCGCGTGCGCGCAGATCGTGTCCGGTGAACCCGGACGACCACGCAAGTCCCGCCGACACCACCGGCACGTACGGTGTGTCGTCGCCGAAGGCGGCCACCGTCTCGGCCACAGTCCGGTCCGCCAGCGGCAACACAGCCATGGCGCCCGATCCGGACTCGGCGACGAGGACGACCCGCACGGCGGGGTCCAGGGCATCGACTCCGCTCCGTAGTGCATTCGCGTCGTCGTGCATGCGCACCACGGCGATCTCCCGGCCGTCCGAGGAGGTGAGCACGTAGTGCGCGGGGAGGTCACCGGTGTACTCCCCCGCGACCCTGGTCAAGGTCACCCAAGGCGGCAGACCCAGCTGATGCGCAATGAACTGTGCAGCCGTTGCTTCGGCAAACGCCCGCACCGCCGGGGGGAGCTCCGGCGAGTGCTCCGCGGCGATCAGCCTGTCCAGGACTGGCGCGGGAATGGATGCCGGACGTCGGGTGATCTGCGCGTCCGGTAGGTAACCGATAGCGAGGTTGTCCCGGCGAGAAATCAGCGTCCCGGTGAGCTCCTGGGCGAGCGCCGGATCGCTGATCGTGGACTTCACGATCTGCCGGATGAGGTCGTCGCTCAGCGAGGCGACCGCGCGGATCGATGCCTGGGCGAGATCGGCGGGCATGCCCGTGAACAATGTGGCGGCCCGACGTTCCCGGCTGCCGAGAACGTCCTCCGCCGCGACGGTGGGACCGAAGTCGGGATTCCAGATTCCCTGCGGCCTGTGCACCAGGGTTCCGCCGAACTCGATGCGCACCGCGCCATTCGGGGTCTTGACGACGTTGTTCCCCAGATCGGTGTGCCCGAGCCAAACGTCAGCGCCGAACAGAGCCCAGAACACCTTCTTGTGCTCATCGGGGAGCGAGTCGAACCTTAAAATCGCGCTACCCGTGTTGTCGATCCATTTGCTGGCAACACCGAAGAAGCGGCTACTTCCCAGATGCCCATCGAGCCGGACCACCCGCGTTTCCGGCACCGGGGCCGTGATACCGGTCTGCACCGCGACCGCGTCGGCCACCGCCCGGTACAGGCGCCCGGCGAGGACCTCCACCTCCGCCTCGCGCAGCTGGTCTTCCGGCTGGATCGAATTGGCCGCCTTGACGTACTCCGCGCCCTCCGGACCCTCGAACCGGCGCCCCTCGTGCGAGCCCAGTTTTCGGCCCGTCTTCGGCTGGACGAGGCCGTCCATCCCCGGGAGCGCCGCGCCGACCCGGCGCAACCGCAGCAGCTGTGCGTCACGCTCGGCGAGCCGCCGCAGCTCCTCCTCCGTGTGGGACCAGCCATCTGCCCGCGCCTGACGCTGGTAGTGGCCGGTCTCGAACAGCTGCTCGCCGGTGATCCCGGCCACGGCATCGGCCTGCTGGTCCGTAGGCAGCTTTCGCACCACGTCGAGCAGTGCGCGTGCACGCAGGTCGTGCCCGTCCAACCGGGCCGACCAGGTCAGGGCGGCCGCCACGGCAGGCGGGACATCACCGGGCGCGCCGTGCTCGCCCCCGGTCTCCGGGTCGAACCGGTAGTCCTGTGCCTGGTCGGCGATCCCCCGGCCGGTGTGCGGGCGGTGGGTCGGCCGCCCCGGAGTCGACACCGGTACCGTTCGCTGCTGCCCGTCGACGATCCGGGCGGACTCCACGACCCCGTCCCGCCGGACGACTGCGGTCAGGGTCACCCCGTCGAAAACGCCCCGGACCTCCCACGCGTCGAATAGACCGTCCGCTCTGCTCACGATCGCGTCCGGGTCAGCGACGACGTCCGTCACCGCCGCGCGCAGACGGTCGGCGACGGCCGCTCCGCCGAACCAGGAGCGGTCGAGCGTGCGGCTGCCTGGGGTGGTCACGTCCGGGCCGTGCACCCGGGCGAGTTCGGACACCACGGCATCGGGCACCGTGACCGTGTCCATCGAGTACTCCGGCGGGGTCCACCCCTCCGGGGTGAGCCCGTGAACGCGGGGTCCGTCGTCCGGTGCGCCGCTTTCGGCGATGGGAATGCCGAGTTCCGCCGCGAGTGCGCGGCCGAACGCCCGCGGATCCGCCCCGAGCCGAGGGCCGACCTGGACGAGCACGTCCTCGTCCGCCCCCCCTTCCGCACGCACGCGATCGGCGACCTGTGCGGCGAGTTCACCGGTTGTCAGCCGTGGGTCGCCGTGAACGACCGTCTGGACCCCGAGCCCCGGCAGATGCGCAACGGTGAAGGCCGGCCGCGGCACCCGCATCGTGTCGGCGCCCAGTGGCACCGGAGTGGCGGCGATGAGCCGGAGCCGCTCGGCGTTGAGCCATCGCCGTTGCAGGGCCTGGTCCCGGCGGGTCTGCGCGAGCCGGCGCTGCACTTCGGACAGACGCGCGGCGTGGGCAACGGCTTCGGCGGTGGTGAGGTGGACCGTGACGGTCCGGCCGTCCGGGCCGGTGAAGGTGGCGCGCCAGCCGTGATCGCCGGGCGCTCCCCACGCGATGTCCTGCGACTCCGGGGTCAGGCCCCGGCGAACCAGCTCGTCGAGGACCGCCTGCGCGTTCACGACGAACGCGTCGTGGGCGACGGTGACGGTGTATCGCAGCGGCTCGCCGGTTGTGAGGTCCGCGCCCGGGACGGTGCGGACAGCGTCGTGCACGGCCGGCACCTCCGGTTCGGCGGTGCGCGGGAACCGCAGTCCCAGGCGGACCTCCTGGCCGGAATCCCGGTGGCGCAGCAGGTGTGTGCCGTCCTCGGTCCGGCCGGCCCGGTCGAAACCCTGCTGGCCGAGTTCCCGCAGCAGCGGTGTTTCACTGCCCGCATCGGGCAGAGCCACGACGTACCGGGGCGCGGCGCCGGTGGCGAGTTCCGCCAGGGAGGTTGGGGTGTCCGGCATCAGGACGGCGCCGTCGATGGTGTGGACGGCGTCGAGCAGCGGGGAGAGCCATCGGCCGGACTCGGCGGGCGCGGGACGGCCGGGTTCGATGTGGGGACCCGGCAGGGGGCGTGCTTCCAGGATCCGTCCCTCGGGGGTGACATCGACCGTGACCGCGATCCCGTCGTGGTCCCCGTGGACCTGCCAGACGCCCTGCTCCGCGTCGAACTCCACCCGATCCGGCCGGCGTGCCACGGTGCGGACGAGCTCGCCGAGCGCGGAGCGCGGGTCCCCGTCGCCGAACCAGCGCGCCGCGATCCGGAGCTCGCCGGGGTCGGTCGCGGCCGGGCCGTGGCGTCGCACGATCCGGTCGAGCACGTCGCCGTCCAGCTCGATGTCGCCCAGGGCGGGCCGCTTCTCGTAGGTGGCGACGCCGTCGGCGTCCCAGGCGTTCGGCCGCTCCGCGGAGGGCGGGTCGATCACGCTGAAGTCACCGGGGCTGATCACACCGGCCAGGATCTCCGCGCGCCGCTGGGCGTTCGGCCCGTCCGGGTCCAGCTGGGCCGCCTGCGCCCGCGCGCTGATCGAATCGGGCGTGCCGAACCGCAGCACGATCGACCGGCCGGTGTCCGGATCGGTCCATTCGGTGACCACCACGGATTCGGTGCTGTCCCAGCTCAGCTCGGTGGTCTCCAGACGCAGACCGGACTCGGTGAGCGCCTGCACCATCGCCCACGTGTCGTGCACGAACGCCAGCGGATCGGGCATCCGGATGGCGTACTGCGCCGGTTCACCGGCACCGGTCTCCGGTGCCATCGGATCGGTCACCAGTCGGGCGCCCGCGACGGCTCCGATCACGGTCCGGGCCAGCCGGCCGACCTCCGGGTCCCAATACAGCGAGAGCGTGCCATCCGCAAGGTTGCCGAGGCCGTCGAGCACCTGTCCCGCCTCGGAGAGCGCCTGCCGCAGCAGGATCCGCTGCGAGATCTTCAGCGCGAAGGCATCGGGCACGCCCTGGTCCGAGAGGCGGAGCTCCAACGGGCTGACCTGGGCCCCGTCGGCGGTGAACTGGGGGAAGACGATCTCGTACTGGCCCGCGTCGAGCTCCGGGGCGAGTGTGATTTCCGCGTCGACCGTGACCTGGTCGTAGAACAGCCTCGCGAGGCCGTTGCCGAACTCCACCCGGTTTGGCAGTACGTCCGTTCCCGGCCGGCGCAGCGGGAAAGCGTCGCCGAGTGCGGGAGCCGACGGCGTCGAGACCGCGGTCAGCGCGGCCGGACCGCCAAGACTGCGGAGGAACGCCTCAACCTCGCGAAGGATCTCCGCGCGCTGCGACGTGGTGGCCTGCGTCACCGGAACCGAGCCGCGGACCGGTTCCGACGGCACCCGGGCCAGGTCGCCGTGGTTGACCGCGTGGTGGGGCTGGTCCCGCCCGGGCACACCGTCGGCGACGACGCGCAGGCCCGTCTCCAGCAGGGACGCCAGGTCACCACTCCCGATGCGGATCGTCGCTTCACCGGTCTGCCGCGCCGTCCCGCCGGACCCCACCTCCCACGTGCCCGGGTCGACGTGCACGGAGTGGTCCGGCACCCGGTCGTCCAGCTGCACGTCGACCGCGATCCGGGTGCCGTTCCGGTATTCGGCGAGCAGCAGACCGTGCTCCGGATCACCGTGCAGTGCTGCTACGAAGTCGGCGAGGCTGGGGTCCGGGCCGGACCGCTGACGAGCCGCGATCACGTCCACCAGGTCCTGCTCATCGGGCACCGTGACGGCGGCACCGGCGTCGACGTGGACCGTGCGGGGCAGCGCGTGCCAGATCGTGCCCTCCGCTTGCGGCGTCACGCCGTCGGTCGGCTGTCCCGCGTACGTGTGGACGAGCGCAGGCCGCACGTCGTCGGGGAGCGGCGCGCGCACCAACATGTCCTGCAGCGCCTTGCTGACCACTTCGTGGTTGTTCTGCAGGGCGACGTGGGTGTTCGAGGAGATGTTGCTGGAGATGCGCAGCTCGTTCCCGTGCACCTCCGCCGTTCCCGCCGGCAAGCTGTCGTCCAGTGCGACGCGGAACTCGGCGGTCTGCTGGTGTGGCGAGGTGACGGTGAAGACACCGGTGCTCCGGTCCACCTCGACGGTGAAGCCGGCCTGCTTCAGGGCATCGAGTGTGCGCGCGGTGGCGGCCTTCGCAGTCTCGGGGCCGTTCTCGATGTCTCCGGTCGCGGTGTCCGGGGTGAATCGCCGGTGGTACTCCCTGGTGCCGCTGGTGCGGGGCTCATCCCGGGAACCGGGATCGCGGGTGGCGTCCGCGTCCCGATCGTCCCTGGAGCTCGCCTCGCCAGCCGCGTGGCGGTCCCGGCCGGCGCTGTGGTGCCCCTCGTCCTGGCCGGCCCGTGCGCTGTCCCGGGTCTGGGCGGTCGCGCCACCGTCCCTTCCGGACTCATCGGTGGCACCCTGTCCGTTGGTGCTGTGCTCACCAGCGTCCGCCCCGCCCGCGGCCACGACCTGTTGCCGTTGCGCCGGTGCGGTATCAGAGTTCTCACCGGGCTCGGCGCGCCGTGACGCGGTGTTCGCATCCCGCCCGTCCGACGTTGCCGTCCGGCGGGATTCACCGGCGGAGGTGGAGTCACCGGTGCGGTTGGCCGGGCCGCTTTGGGCCGACCCGTTCGACGAGCTCCCCCGATCACTCGCGCGACCGCCACCGCTGGCGCCCTCCGCGGTGCCCGAGCGCGCCGGTGCGCCGTTCTGCGCAGCACCGGCGGAACTCCCCGCGGAGCCGCCCGCACCGGCGTGGGCCGGCGCGCTGGTGGTCTGGACTCCACCGCCGCTGAAGTGCCCCGCAGCGGGCGTGACGACCGGGCTTCCGGCGGGCGTGAGACCCGGCTGTGGGGCGATGAAGTTCGCGAAGTCGGTCTGGAGGCGGAACCGGCGCATCAACCGTGCGTCCGCCAGGTTGGTCGTGAAGTGGTCGTGGAACTCACGAATCGACGTGCCACCCGCGTACAGCTCCTGCGCACCGCCGACCGCTCCGCCCAGCGCGGCCTTCTTGAGGTTGTTCCAGCTGAGCGGGTTCTCCCCCGCCTGCTGGCCACCGCGGGCACCACGGGCGACGGTATCGTGCGGCGCATTGGCCAAATCGCTGCCGGCCTGTTGCGCGATCGCGTCGACGAGCGACGTGTAGCCCACCGCACCGATCTGGCCCAGGACGCCACCAGCCGCCCCCAGGACGAGGTGTCCCGGCAACCCGGATGCGAAGGCCAGCGGACCACCACCGAGCGAGGCGCCGATGAACGCGGACACGGTGTTGGTCGGGTTGGGGATGTAGACGCCCCCCGTATGCGCAGTAGTGAGCGTATCGACCGTGGTGGCGAGCTGGCTGGTAACGTCGCCACCGCCACCGTAAATCGCACCGCTGCGGAAGCCATACCCGACAAGCCGCCCGCCGATGACTTTGCGTGCGGGGTTTTGCACGGCGTGTTCGGCGACCGCCTGCGCGATCCGCCGCTGCATCTCCGGCGTCATGCCGTGCTGTGCCGCCCGCGCGGTGATCCGTTCGCTCGTGACCCGGCCGCCGTACTGGTGCGCGAGCTGCTGCGCGATCTCCTTGCGGATCGCGGGGTCCTTGAGCTGCGGAAAGATCCGCGCGAGGGCCTTTTCGAGCTCCTTCGCCCCGATCCGCCCCGCGATCTGCGCGATGGAGATCTCCAGCCCCCGCCGCAGCGCCGCTCCGGCGCCCTTGATATTGATCTGCTTGAAAGCCTGCTTGATGGAGATGTTCTCGACCTCGGCGGCCACCTTCCGCATCAACGTTCGCAAACCGACGGTGGTCTTGAGGATCGACGCCAGGATCTCCGCCGCGCTCTCACCGATGGTCGGCACCAGCGCGGCCAGGGACACGGCGATCTCGACCACGGTCATGGTCAGCATGACCTCGTAGCCGTTCTTCGCCAGGAAGAGGCTCGTGATGTACTGCTCGACGCCCATCCCCATCTGCAGGGCGTTCTCGATCCCGTTCAGGATTACCAGGTTGACCTGGGAGGACGCCGCGCCGAACGCGGCCGGCGCGGCGCCCTGGTAGGTCGCCATGACCAGTTCGGTGAGCTGGTTCAGCTTCTCCTGGACGTCGCCCAGGTCGGCCTGCTGCTGGTTCCAGAATTCGGCGACCGGGACGACGTCATCGGGATGGGCGTCGGGGTACTCGCCGAGCCAGCCGTCGATGGCGTCCCCGACGACCGGTGGAAGCAGCGTGAACCCGATCCAGCTGTTGACCAGGTTGAGGAAGTCGTCCGCCGCATTGCCGAAGTCCGCCAGGAGCTGCGCGTAGTACGCGAAACCGTCATCGATGTTTCGATGCAGTCCCATGCGTACCCCTCAGACGGACGGAAACGGTTCAGGCGTGGTAGGTCTTGCCGAGCGCGGCGACGTTGTCGAGTTCGGCACTCATCTGCTCGTCGATGGCCGCGCGACCGCCACCGCCGAGTTTGCTCAGCTCGTCACCCAGCTCAGCCATCGCCTGGAAGAACTGCCCGGCCTTCGTTGGTGAGAAGACACTGCACAGGTTCGTCGAGCCGGTGGCGGCGCCCTCCTCCAGGTCCCGGTAGCTCGGCTTGAACCGCTCGCCGAGCTCGTCGTCGCCGAACGCGGACATCTCGGTGTCGCCGCCCACCACGGAACTGTGGGTGGAAGCGGCGCTGGTGAGCAGGTTTGTCAGGTCCGTTCCGGTGGACGCCACCCGATCGAACAGCGACCGGATCTCCGCCACACTGGTGCTGATTTCGAGGTAGCTCATCGTCCGTCCTCCCGTTCCGCGTAGATGTCGGCGTCCAGCCGGCTCATCAGCTTGCCGACGGTGTCACTTTCGTTCGCGCGCAGCTCGTGCTGCAACTGGTTGGCATCCGACGGGAACTGGCCCGCCATGATCTCCTGGCGCTGTGTGTTGACGTCGATCACGGCTTCCCGAGACGCGGCCATGATCGCCGCCTTCAGTGCCGCGGCATCGGGTTTGCGGAACACGCGCGGGTCGATGTCCAGGTCGGCCAGCTGTCCACGCGGGCCCACGACGACCTTCACCATCCGGTCCGGCGACCAGCCGACCCCGGTGAGCTTCATCATGCGCTCACCGGTTTTGGGCAGTTCCTCGGTCGCTTTCTTGATCTGCTCGAGCATGCTGATCAGTGCCGGATTCATCCGGTCCGAAGGGAAATCCATGTGTACCTCCGTCCATCCGGCGCAGCAACGTTGCCACGCCCGCCAGCCACTCCGCTAGCATCGCCGCCGTGAACTCCAAGCGCCTGATCGCGGCACTGGCCACCGCCGCCACCGGGCTCGCCGTCCTCACGGTGTCCCAGCCCGCCGCGCAGGCTCAGCAGAACTGTGTCGTTTCCGGGTCGCCGTTGGTTCCCGTTCCGTGGTCCCAGAAACTGCTGGCGCCCGACCGGGTGTGGCCGTTGAGCACCGGCGCCGGTCAGCGCGTGGCCGTGGTCAGCTCCGGCGTGGCGGACAACCCGCAGCTGACGGGTCGCATTGCCGAACGAGCCACCTTCGGTCCGCCGGACACCGGCCAGTCCAGTGGCAGCCCCGACTGCGTCGGCACCGGTACCGGAGTGAGCGGCATCATCGCCGCGCAGCCCAGTTCCGTGGTGGGATTCCACGGTGTGGCACCCGATACGCAGATCCTGTCCGCGAAGGTCGTCGGCGACCAGTACGCGCCGGGCCAGCAGCCCTCGGGCACCGTCGCACCCAACACGCTCGCCGCGGGGATCAACTGGGCTGTCGACCGCAACGCCAGTGTCATCGCCGTTCCCACGATCACATACGAAGACAACCCGGCCCTGCGCGGCGCTGTGCAGCGCGCGTTGTCCCGCAACATCGTCGTCGTGGCCGCCGTCGGCCAGCGCGCGACGAGCGAGCCACCCGGCCTGGTCCCCTACCCGGCCGGCTACGACGGCGTGATCGGCGTCGGCTCGGTCGGCGAGAACGGGGAGATCGCGCCGGATTCCCGTCCCACGTCCGTCGACCTGGTGGCACCCGGCGGGAACATCGTCACGACCTACCCGAACGCCGGGCTCGGCACCGCGTCCGGCACCGAGTTCGCCACCGCTTTCGTGGCCGGCACGGCCGCACTGGTCCGTGCCCACCTGCCCCAGCTGTCCAACCAGGATGTCGCCCAGCGGCTGTTCGCCACCGCAACGCCCGCCCCTGAGGGAACGGGAAGCCCGTTCTACGGCTACGGCGTGGTCAACCCGTACCAGGCGGTGTCCGACGACGTGGTGGCCGGCCATCCCGTGGCACTGCCGCCGCTGGTACCGGCCACGGTCCCGCCGGATGTCGCCGCACGGCAGGCCGCCGAGGAACGCAGCAACGGCTGGGCCCTCGGCCTCGCCGCCGGCGGATTCGCGCTCGTGGTGCTGGTGACCGCGATCGTCGTGTTCGGACCGCGCGGCCGTCGTCGACGCTGGCGCGCCGGACTGGCCCCGGTCCCGCAGGACCGGCCCGAGGACGAACGCCCCGAACCGCCCTTGGAACTGTTCAGCGACCGGCCGGAACGGTCCTGATCTCTTGTCGCACAACGAATTCCTCCCCAGCGGGCTCTACTCGAGTGGGATAAGGACCGGTCCCGGAGCGTGGGCTCCGGGACCGGCTGGTGTGGAGTGGTGAGTCAGCTGAAAAAGCCCGCCGCCCGGTTGTCGCTCTCGAAGGCCCTTTCCATGGCCTCGATCACCTTCTTGCCGAAGTGTGCACGCCCCGTCGCGTATTCCACCAAGTTCTTGTTCCAGTCGTGATGCGCCTCCTGGAACGCGTGGGCGGCGAAACCCTGCCAGTCGTTGCCGAGGATGCCCTTGGCCTGCGTCGCGAAATCGTCGAACAGGGTCTCCAGATCCTGCGCTTTCTGGACGTTCCCCGAACCGGCGTCACCCACCAGGTGCGTGTACTTGAGATCGTTGTCCATGTGAGTTCCTTCCCCGAGGATCAGGCGTGGCTCATCCGGCTGTGGAAGTGCATGGTCGAACCGGCCGCCTCGATCGAGGAGCGCGACTCGTCGTCTCCGGCGGTCATCACGTTCTGCGTTCCGGTGATGCCGTTGACGAGCTTGTCGAGGATCGGCTCGAGCTTCGACCTCCAGAACGCGAGCATGTCGGCCGAGGTGATCTGGCCCGCGTTCGACGCCGCCCCGATCCAGTCACTCCCGATCACGTTCTCGAGGTCGCCGTGCATGCTCTGGCACAGCTGGGCGCCGCGGAGCTTGGTGTCGTCGAGCAGTTGCCGCAGTCTCGTGACCTGATCCGCGACAAGATGCACACCATTTGAAGCTGGAGACATGTCTCTCACCCCCACCTCTTGGGACGTTGTGACAGCAGCGTAAGTGGCGTCCCTGACATCGCTCCGTCGCGCCGTGACGCGCAGGCGAGAAGCGCAGCCGCAGGTAGAGGCTTGTTGTCAAACGTTCAAGAATATCAGGAGTGCGGTCTTGCTACGGGACCGCGGGTACCGCAGCGGCAGCCGGGCTCAACGTCGGGCCCTCCGGGATGCGCTGCACCAGCGCGGCCGGCATGTCCACCGCCGACGCCGCCGAATACCCCAATTGGGCCAGCACGTTGTCGTCCGGCACCGGGTATCGCAGGCCGGTGTCGGTCACGAGCGTGTACGCCCCGGCGGTGGCGGTCGCCGAGGGCAGCACGCGCACCACCGCGACGCTCCCAGGTGGAACCAGCACGCGGTCGGCCAGTTTGGTGCCGGTGCTGCTCTCCAGTCTGGTGGTGATCGCCGCGTTCAGGGCGCTCGGGTCACCGCCGACGGAAATGACCGGGTCGGTGCGGGCGTCGTGCGTCTGCGAGCACAACGTCGCGCCGTTCCCGTCCGGCACGGTAACCAGCTCCGGGGGCAGCGACGGCGGTGCAGCCTCGCCCTGCGCCGGGGCCAGTGCCGTGCTGATCGGCGCGACGTTCGCGGCCGCGGCGGGGATCTCCCTGGGCGTCACCGTGTACTGACCGGACAGGATGCGCACCTGCAGCTCGGTCAGCGGGGCCAGTCCGTCGCCCCGGACCAGGTAGTACTGCACGCCGCGGGACAGCGGGTAGTACACGATGTCCCCCACGCTGAACCCACTGAGCACTGTGGACGGCGTGCCCTGCCCGGGCACGTCGATCCGGCCGATGTCCTGCCCCACGGGCAGGCCGTTGAGCCACGCCGTGCCCGCCTCCACCGCGGCGGCCCTGGCACCGAACAGGGACCGGATCACGGACGCGTCGGTGATCCGGTAGCGGTGGTTGTTCCACACCAGGTGAACGGTGCCGTCGGTGGCGTCGCGGGCCAGGATCGCACGCTGGCCCAGCGGGGTGCCGCCGGGCATCGCCTGCCCCACCACCAGCGTCGTGGTGGTCGTCGGCCCGCCGGCGAGGTTGCGGCCCGGCACCGAGCACATCGTCCACGGCGTTGCCGCGGCGCGGCCGGCAGGCGGCAGCGAGGCCGGCGCCCCGGGGATGCCGACCGCAGGCTTGCGGGCCAGCCCCGCCAGGTCCGCACCGGCCACGCGGTACGGACCGGCCTTGTCGGGGCTGGTCAGCAGGCGGGCGGAGGCGTAGTTCAGCGTCGGCTGCAGCTCGCCGGCCCGGTAGACGAACGTCGCGCCCGTCTCGCGCTCGATGACCACCGCGCCGTCGGTCTTCCAGGACGTGCCGCCGACCCCGGTGAACACGCCGTACACGCCGAAACCCGCCGCGACCAGCACCGTGATCATGATCCCGGCGAACACCGCGCCCACCCCGCGCCGCAACGGCGTCAGCTCCGGATCGGTCTCGTGCACGATGAGCGCGGAGGTGACCCGCTGCATCATGAACTGGTAGGCCTGCAGCTGGTCGCGACGAGTGGGCACGCCTCTCCCTCAGCTCCCTCAGCCGATCGAGGCCATCAGGCCCTGGACGTATGCGAAGAATCCGGTGATGAAGCCCGCGAACGGGATCAGGGCCACGATAGCGGTGACGTCCACGATGTCGGCGATCCGGCCGATCCAGGGCGAGGGGTTCTTGCGGCTGTACACCACGCCGGCCGCCGCGACGAGCAACGCGATCACCACCAGCGCCAGCAGGACCAGCCCCCGCCCCCCGTTCCCGGAGGGGGTGCCGAAGCACCAGCGGGTGAGCAACGCGAACGCCCACAACCCGGCCACCAGCAGCGGGATCCGCTGCCGCGGCACCGGGAACAGCCGGGCGCGTAGCAGCAGCGCCGCGCAGGCGAGCAGCGACATCAGCAACCGGGAGCCGCCACCGTGCCCGGCGAGGAAGACCGCGGCGAGCGCGCTGATCAGGGCCGCACCGGAGAGCAGGCCGGTGAGCAGCTCGTCGGCGCGGGCGGCCGCGTCGAACACCGCGGGCGCGGCCGGCTGCGGGTCGTCGTTGAGCAGGTCGGCCGGCCGCTGCGGGAGCGCGGGCAGCGGGACGCGGCCCAGCCGCAGCGACAGCCACGGATACCCGGGCAGCAGGCCGATCGCGATGGTCAGGACCAGCGCACCGGCTGCGTCCGGGGCCATCCAGTAGCCGAACAACGCTCCCAGCGCGCCGAAGAACCCGGTGGCGATCGCCGCGACGAACACCCGGCTCGCCGCGCCGACGCCCAGGTAACCGACGATGCCGAAGACCAGCAGCGCGATCATGCCGAGCAGCAGCTGCGGTGCACCGAACCCGAACAGCCGCAGGTGGTCCGGCGCGGTCGGCAGGTAGCCGCCGAGGAACGCGTACGGCAGTGCCGAACCGGCGAACACCGCGCCCGCGTGGGCGTCCGGCACCGCGCGGGCCACCACGATGCCCAGCGCGGTCAGGACCACCGCGGCGGCCAGCGTGATCAGGCCGGCGTCGAGCCACGGTGGTTCGAACAACAAGGACACCAGGCTGCCCCCGCACAGCAGCACGGCGGCGATGACCAGCCCGGCCCGCCGGGTGGCGGCGCGTCCCCAGCTGCGCCCGTACCGGCGCGCCCCGCTGGCGATGGCCTCGACCAGGTCGTCGTACTCGATCTCGGGCCAGTCGACCGGGCCGGGGACCAGGTGCAGGATCTCGCCGTCGCGCACCTCCTGCGCGGCCAGCGTCTGCCGGCCGTCCAGGCGTTCACCGGTGGGGCGCCGCAGCGACCAGCCGCCGTGCTGCTCCCCGGTGTCCGGCGCGTCCTCGCCCGCGTGGCGCAGGATGTACGGCAGCAGTTCGGCCACCGGCACGTTCTCGGGGAGCGCGACGTCGATCCCGCGCGTGGGCGTGGTGATGCTCACCTTCGCGAGGCTCGTGCCCATCGCCGACGTCATACTGCCGCTACCTCCAAATTGGACCCCGAGTCCGGCTGGGAGAGTGTCCATTAAATCGCGACACTAGGCTGGCGGAAAGCTCTATGCTGGCGCACCCGGGCGCTCGGGAGGTTTTCGGTCTTGGGAACGATCATAGTCAAGCGGCCACTCCGGCGGCCCGCGCCTGACCTGCCCTCGGGCGACGTGGTGCTCGATCCCCCGCCGGAGAACCCGCCGCCCAGCGGCAAGAGCTGGACGCGGGTGCTGATGATCCTGCCGATGCTCGCCGGCACCGGCGGCATGGCGCTGCTGATCGGCGCCGGCCGGTCCGGCCCGCTGATGTACGTCGCCGGCGCCATGTACGGCATCGCGGTGCTGGGCATGATCCTGTTCCAGATCATCAGCCAGGGCGGGCAGGGTGCGAGCAAGCAGGAGATGATCGCCAACCGGCGCCGGTACATGCGGCGGCTGTCGCAGCTGCGCGCGCAGGTGCGGGACACGATCGACCAGCAGCGCCGCGCGATGTTCTACCGCCACCCGGACCCGGCTCGGCTGTGGTCGACGGCGCAGAGCGCGCGGCTGTGGGAGCGGCGGCCGGGCGACTGGGACTTCACCGTGATCCGGATCGGGCTGGGTGCGCAGGAACTGGCCACCCCGCTGGTCCCGCCGGAGACCAAGCCGATCGACGAGCTGGAGCCGCTGTCCGCGATGGCGCTGCGGAAGTTCGTCACCACCTACTCCACCGTGCCGGACCTGCCGGTGGCGGTCGCGCTGCGCGGGTTCGCGCGGATCCACCTGACCGGCGACGACGACCGCAAGCGCGCGCTGGCCCGCGCGCTGGTCGCGCAGCTGGGCACGTTCCACGCACCGAGCGACGTGCTGACGGCGTTCTGCGTGCGCGACCGCGAGCTGTGGGACTGGGCCAAGTGGCTGCCGCACGCGCTGCACCCGGCCAAGACCGACGCCGTCGGCCAGATCCGGCTGGTCGCCCCCAGCGTCACCGCACTGGAGGCGATGCTCGACGACGTGGTGGCCAGCCGGCCGCGGTTCAACCCGGGCACCCAGCCGATCGAGGGCTCGACGCACGTGGTGGTGGTCGTCGACGGCGGTGACACCGGCGGCTCGGAGCACCTGATGATCGAGGGCGGGGTCGAGGGCGTCACCGTCATCGACCTCTCCGGCGAGCCGCCGCGCCTGCTCGACGCGGCCACGCTGGTCCTGGACATCGCCCCGGACGGGCACCTGACGAGCCGCACCATGGACGGCGCCGGTGACATCGGCACCGCCGACGCCCTGGGCATCGAGGAGATGCGCGGCCTGGTGCGCACCCTGGCGCCGCTGCGGCTGTCCGCGCTGACCGCGAGCGAGCAGCCGCTGTCCGGGTCGCTGGAGCTCACCGACCTGCTCGGCCTGGGCGACCCGTACGAGTTCGACCTCGCCAAGAGCTGGGAGGCGAGGTCCAACCGGGACCGGCTGCGGGTGCCGATCGGCATCACCGCCGACGGCAGGCCGATGGAACTGGACCTCAAGGAGTCCGCACAGGACGGCATGGGCCCGCACGGCCTGCTCGTCGGTGCCACCGGTTCCGGCAAGTCCGAGCTGCTGCGGACCCTGGTGCTGGCGCTGGCCGTCACCCACGACTCGGAAATCCTCAACTTCGTGCTGGTGGACTTCAAGGGTGGCGCCACCTTCACCAAGCTGGACCGGCTGCCGCACACCAGCGCGGTGATCACCAACCTGGCCGACGAGCTGCACCTGGTGGACCGCATGCTCGACGCCATCGGCGGCGAGCTGGTGCGCAGGCAGGAGCTGCTGCGCAAGGCGGGCAACTACGGTTCGCAGCGCGACTACGAAAAGGCCCGCACCGCCGGCGCCCCGCTGGATCCGCTGCCCGCGCTGCTGATCGTGGTGGACGAGTTCTCCGAGCTGCTCACCGCGCGGCCGGACTTCATCGACATGTTCGTCCAGATCGGACGCGTCGGGCGGTCGCTCGGGGTGCACCTGCTGCTCGCTTCGCAGCGGCTGGAGGAGGGACGGCTGCGCGGGCTGGACTCGCACCTGTCCTACCGCATCGCGCTGCGCACCTTCTCGGCCATGGAGAGCCGGGTCGTGCTCGGCACCCCGGACGCCTTCCAGCTCCCCCGCTCCCCCGGCAACGGGTTCCTCAAGACCGGCGTGGACGAGCTGACCCGGTTCAAGGCGGCGTACGTGTCCGGCGTGCACCAGCGCGGCACGGTGCAGCGCACCGACGACGAAGGCCGCCAGATCGATCCGGTGCAGGACTACTCCACCGCCTACCTGCGGCCGCGGCTGGCGGAGCAGCCGCTGCAGCCGGCGCAGCGCGAGTCCGACGACCTCGGCGAGACGCTGATGGACGTGCTGGTGGACCGGCTGGAGGGACAGGGCGCGCCGGCGCACCAGGTGTGGCTGCCGCCGCTGAAGGAGCCACCGACGCTGGACAAGCTGCTGGAACCGCTGGTGCGTGATCCCGAGCGCGGCCTGACGACCGGAATTCGCGAGCACCGGGGGGCGTTGCGCGCTGCGGCCGGGATCATCGACCGGCCCGCCGACCAGCGCCGCGACGTGTGCTGGCTGGACCTGTCCGGCGCGGGCGGCAACGTGGCGGTCGTGGGCGGTCCGCACAGCGGCAAGAGCACCGCGGTGCGCTCGATCGTCGCGAGCCTCGCCCTCACCCACACGCCGTCCGAGGTGCAGTTCTTCTGCCTCGACTTCGGTGGTGGCGGCCTGGCCGCGGTGCGCGACCTGGCCCACGTCGGCGGTGTGGCGACCCGGCGCGAGGTGGACCGCGTCCGGCGCACCATCGCCGAGGCGCGGACGCTGATCGCCGAGCGCGAGCAGCGCTTCGCCGAGCACGGCATCGACAGCATGTCGACCTATCGCAGACTGCGGCGCGAGGGCCGGTTCCCGGAGGACCCGTTCGGCGATCTGTTCGTGGTGGTGGACGGCTGGGGCACGCTGCGCGCGGAGTTCGAGGACCTGGAGACCGACGTGGCCGAGGTGGTCAACCGTGGCCTGGCCTTCGGCGTGCACGTCATCGCTGCCGCCAACCGCTGGATGGACCTGCGGATGAACCTGCGCGACATGTTCGGCAGCAGGCTGGAACTGCGCCTGGGCGACCCGGTGGATTCGGTGATCGGGCGACGCCAGGCCGCGGGCGTGCCGGAGCAGGCGCCCGGCCGCGGCCTCGCGCCGGACGGCATGCACTTCCTGGCGGCGGTGCCCAGGGTGGACGGCCGGGAGACCGCGGACGACCTGTCCGCCGGTATCGGGCACTTCGTCGATGCGGTCAACTCCGCCTGGCCCGGCAAGCCGGCGCCGCGGGTGCGGCTGCTGCCACCGGTGCTGCCCTACGCGGCGCTGCCCGCGCCGGGCGAACACGGCATCCCGATCGGGATATCGGAGGCGGACCTGCAACCGGTCGGGCTGGACTTCACCAGCGAACCCCACCTGGTCCTCTTCGGTGACGTGGAGAGCGGCAAGACCACCTTCCTGCGCGCCCTGGCCACGAGCATCATGGCCCGGTACACGCCGGGCCAGGCGCAGATCGCCCTGGTCGACTTCCGGCGGAGCATGCTCGGCCTCGTCCCCGACGAGTACCTGATCGGATACGCGACCTCCAGCGGAACCGTTCAGGAGATGGTGCGTCTGACCGTTGACGCGATGCAGAAGCGACTGCCGGGAGGTGACATCACACCGGAACAGCTCCGCTCCCGCAGCTGGTGGAGCGGACCGGAACTGTTCATGCTGGTCGACGACTACGACCTGGTCGTGCCGAGCCCGCACGACAACCCGCTCACACCCCTGCTCGAGTACATGACACAGGGCCGCGACATCGGCCTGCATCTGGTGGTCACCCGACGCAGCGGCGGCGCAGCACGGGCGATGTTCGACCCGGTCATCGCCCGGATCCGGGACCTGGCCTCGCCGGGAATCCTGATGTCAGGCAACCGTGAGGAGGGTCCCCTGCTGGGCAACATCCGGCCGGAGAAGCTGCCCCCGGGCCGCGCCTGGCTGATCACCCGCGGAGCCGGGGCCCAGCTGGTCCAGCTGGCGGACCTGCCGCCACAGACCTGAGAAGAGAACCCACAGGGGTTGACACCCGGTGGTTTGCTGGGATGCGCGGGGGTCTGCCGACCCCTACCCCCGGCGGACCCCCGCGACCCACCGGCTTTTCACGACGTTTGGGAGGGACATCGTGGCACCAGAGCCGCCGTCGAAGGACGCCGTCCCGGCTCCCGCATGGGCGACCGACGGGGCCGCCATCGAGCTCGACCCGACCAGCTTCCGCAACTACGGGCGGAACGTCGCGAAGATCAGCAACGACATCAGTACCGACACGGTGTCGGCCAACATGGCGCTGCGCGGGCCCGGTCCGAAGGACATGCTGATGAGCACGTCATTCGGACCGGGTCAGGAAATGCAGGACTCCGCCTTCGGCAACGCCGAAGAGCTCGGGATGTTCCTGCTCGCGCTCCCCACGAACGTATCCTCGATCGCCTCGGGCGGTCTGCTGCTGGGCGACATCTTCGGTTCCATGGACGGCGACAACGCCGCGATGCTGAACGCGGTCCAGTTCGCGTTCCGGATGCCCGGCGCCAAGAAGCCGGCCGGGCTCCCGTCCTGGATCGACACGAAGAAGACCGTCGCCGATACGCTCGCGATGCGGGCGGAATCCACCAGCGCGGTCAACACCGCGGGTGACAAGCTGATCAGCACCGTCGTCGTGGACGGCACGACGATCACGACGTACCAGACCCACGGCGGCGGCGTACGTACCGTCCTGTCGAAGGGCGCCACCACCACCGAATACGCCATCGGCAAGGACGGCAAGCGCCTGTACGAGATCAAGACGATCAAGAAGACCGAGGGCGAGGGGAAGAACAAGGAGGAGGTGCTGGAAACCATCACGACGCACTACGAGAACGACGCGCGCTCGGGTCAGGAGCGCCGTGTGACGAGGACCAAGCACCTCGACAAGAACACGGACGACCAGTTCACCACCGTCGAGCAACTGGACAAGGACGGCCGGCCGCGCAAGACCGATGAGCAGCGGCTGCCCGATCACGTCGTGACGTACCGGCACTCCGACGGCACCCACAGCCGGGAGTACTACACCGAGACGCGGAAGCAGGATACGACCGACGTCAACCACAATGGCGACAAAAAGGAGATGATCGCCGGGCGGACGAACGAACGCAAGGTCGGACCCCAGGCCGATCCGCAGCTCAGCGACGACGCATACCGCGAACGTCTCAACCAGGCGCGGCACCTCGGGGGGGCGTGACGACCATGGCGAGCGAGGACGACCCCTACTTCGGCTACCGCCTGAAACCGGTCAGCGCCGGAGCCGCGGATGCGTACTACACCAATAGGCAGGACACCCAGCGGGACTACGGCTTTGCCGACCTTCCGATCGAGGCCCTGTACCAGCAGATCGTGAAGGGCGAGCAGCCCGGCACCACCGCCGACCGCGGACAGCAGTGGCTCAACGTGGCGATGATGCTCCAGGTCGCCGCTGACGACCTGTACGAGCAAACCAAGGCCCTGGCCGATCACTGGAAGTCGCCGGCCGCCAAGAAGGTGTTCCTGAGCAAGGTCGGCATGACCTTGGCCCACATGCGGCAGTGGCAGGACGCCGCCGTCGCGAACGGCACCGCACTGTGGGGTTTGTCGAACGTCATGTACGAGGCGCAGGCCGAGATGGAACACCTGTACCAGGAGTACCGGGCGACGAGAGCCGAGGCCATCGACGGCGCCACCCACGACATGGGCACCTTCTACCTGGCCAAGAACGGCCCGAAGGAGGGTAACGACCAGGACAAGGCGAAAGCGGCGCTCGAGGTCGAGTCGAAGTACGACCAGAAAGCACGGGAGCTCGCGGAGAAGATCGCCGGCGAGTACGCGCCCTACATCGCCAAGATCCAGGCCGCACGCGCGCCGAAACTCGAAGTCCTGAATGCGATCGTGCATCCGGACCTGGACCCCACTGCCGCGCCGAGGCCTCCCGCGTTCTCACCACCGGGGGCGCCACCCGGCGGTCCCGGCGGCGCGCCACCCGGTGCCCCCGGCGGCGGCCCGACCGCACCGGCACCACCGCCGGGCGATGCGCCGACAGCGCCGCCCGGAGGCGCGCCAATGCCGCCTCCGGGTGCGCCGCCACCGGCTCCACCCCGCGCGCCGGCACCGTCGCCAGGTCCTGCGCCCGCGCCCCCGAACAGGTTCGCCGCCCGCCCACCGGCAGCACCTCCGGCCCGCCCGCCGGTAGCGCCGCCGGGCAACCCGCCGGTAGCGCCGCCGGCGCTGACCGGTCTTCCCGCAGGGGGTGCGGGGCTGGCACCGAACCCCTTCCGCGCCAAGCCACCCACTGCACCGGCGCTCGGCGCCCACGGCGGCGGACCGAACCTGTTTTCGGGCGGAAAAGCTCCCGCCGGGGTGCCGCCCACACTGGGTCTCAGCGCGGGCTCGGGGACGCCCGCACTGGCCGGGTTCTCCGCCGCGCCGCCCTCGTTCGCGCAGAACAGCCTGTACCCACCGGGCACGATCACACCGCCGCCGAGCGGCCAGCTGCCACAGCAGCCGCCGGGCAAGGAGCTGGGCAACCGGACAGGAGCGCCGACGTTCAGCACGTCTCTGCCGTTTGACGATCACCTCGACCTGGAGGCAAAAGCCGCGTACCACCAGGATGCACAGTCGGCCCCGGCGCTGCCGCCTGGCAGCCAGGCGCCGATGGGCGGCGGCTTGGGACAGCCGGCTCGCAAATCCGGTGCGCCGCCGACGGGTGGCGTCGCCGAGCAAGCGCCGGCGTTCCGCCTGCCGCCGAGCACCACCCCGGCGGTACTCACCAACGACCAGCAGCGCACCCGCCGGGGCGGCAGCGCACAGGAAGCTCCGGCAGGTGCGCAGGAAGGGTTAGCACCCGGGATCGGTGCGCCGGCGGTGCTGTCCAATCCGCACCGGAGGGCTCCGGCGAAAACGTTCAGCGAGTGGATGGCCGAACGCAAGCGGCAACGGGCGCAACCCAGCGGGGCACACCGCTCCGAGTTCACCGCGAACCTGCCGACCGGCACCGCATCGGTGTTCGACGGGCGGATCTCCGCGACGGAGTACGTGGCGAGCTCGGCCGGGGAGGTTCCCTCGGTGCTGCAGGCGCCCGCACCCGTCGTGTCCACACCGGACCGGCATGCGAAACCGGTCGTGCAGGCCGACCGGGCCACGCGGATGGCCAGGCCGGCCGAGAAGGCACCCGTCACCGATCAGTCGGCCTTCGAAGTCGAGACGCCCGGTGGTCCGGTCGTGGCGAACGGGGAGCCGGAGAAGCGGTACCGGCCGGCCGGGCCGGCCGCGCTGGACGGACGGAACTGATCACGACCCCGGCGTGCCGGGCCTGCAGCGGGAAAGCCGACTGCGGGCCCGGCACCCGGAAGCCGTGACCAACGATGCACCTAACCGGCACGGACGGCGGAGACGCCAGGCCCGGCGGGAGTGCCGAAAGTCAGCGGGACCTGGCGGGAAAGAAGGGCAGGCGGAGTTACGTCTTTCCCGCCTAGATTCAGTAGCGGCCCGGACGTCCCAGGCGCTGTTCGGCTGGTGCTGGGTCGACCCACACGTAGTGGTTGGTCTCGCCCGCGAGCACGGCCAGCATGTCGTCCCGCAGCATCTGCAGCTGTTGCGCGGTCGGCGGGGCCAGCCGCAGCGCCGGGGCGACCAGCGACGCCTCGCTGGGGGTGAGCCGTTGCATCAGCACCAGGTCCGAACCCGGCACCGCGCCGACCCGTTCGGGCGTGAGCCGACGGTGCAGCAGCACGCGCGTCTGCCACGCCTCCGGCTTGCTCGGCGGCTGCGGCGCGTCGTGCAAGCACAGCACCGGCGCGTCCGCGCTGGCACTCACCGCGGTGGGTGATCCCGGTGCCAGCACGGCGACCCGGTCGGTCCGGCCGGTGGCCGACTGTCCGAGCTGGACCCAGTCGGCCGGCTGCTGTGAGAACACCAGGAGCCGCGCACCGGCCCGCAACGCCCGGAACGCCATCAGCCGCGCCGCCCAGGCGCCGCCGATGAGGCTCACCGAAACCGGCTCGGGCCGGAACAACGTCAGCGCCACCGGGAACCCGTTCTGGTCCCGGCCCAGCGGCAGGCCGACCGCGGACGCGGACACCTGCAACAGGTCCAGGGCCGTGTCCGCGGCGAGGTGCGCGCCGATCCGCAGCCGCGGGATCGAGCGGTACCGCCGGGTGCGCCAGTCCCGTTGTTCCCGGGGCGCGCCGGGTGCCGGCCCGACCGGACCGGCCCCCGGTGGCTGGGGCGGCATGGGTGTGGGCACCCCGATCGCCAGGGCGGGCTGCGCGACCTCCACAGTCGTCGCGGTGGCAACGGCTTCGGCCGAACCCTGCTGCCGGGTCTGCGCCGGGCCTGCCACGGCGACCACGGCGGGCGCCTGCGGCAACGCCTGTCCGCCGAGCACGGTCTGGCCAGGTGGGACCGCGGCGGGCTGCTGCTGCGGCGGCGGGCCGGGCTGGGCCTGAGCGGGCGGCATGGGCCCCGGCATCGCCTGCGCGGGCGGCTGCGGCCGCGACGGCGGGTACTGTCCGGCGTTCATCGTGCACCTCCACCGCTCGGCGCCGAAGCATACACGGCCGGCCCGTGCTGTCCGTCCAAACGAGACACCCGCCCGCCGTGGCGCTCGGCCAGGGTGCGCACCAGGTCGCACACCTGCGCGTACCGCTGGACGGTCGCGGCGACCCGGACGAGGCACCGCAACGTGGTGCCGTCGAAGGACGGTTCGAGCAGCAGCGCGATGCTGACCAGGTCCGCGGGCAGCTCGGCCAGCGCGGCGAGCAGCCCGGTGCCGCGGTCGGGCTCCGGCCAGGAGTGGATCCAGAAGCAGCCGTGGGTCAGTCGCGTGGAGTGCCACGACTCCCAGGCTTCGTGCACCTGCGACGGACCGCCGCCGGGCAGCAGGTCGCAGGAGCGGGCCAGCGCGTCCACGACCTCGTCGGCCGCCAGCATCCGCGCCCGCAGTCCGCGCCGCCGCAGCACGCGCTCGGCGCGGCGGGTGATCTCGGCCAGCACGGCGGGCACGTCCAGCCGGTCGCCCGGCGCGTCGATCATCGACTCGGCGACGGCCTGCGCGTCCAGCCGCACCGCGACCCAGAGCGTGCGATCCCGCGTGCGGGGTTCGTGGCCCGGCGTCGAGTGCATCACGACCTGCATGACCACGCCGGCCTGCTCGGCCTCGGCGGCGGTGCGGGCCAGCGCGGCGAGCGGCACCGGCGGGCTGACCACGTCCGCCCCGCCGGCGACCTCCAGCACGGCGAACCAGCCGGCCTCGTCACTGCCCATGCCGAGCTGCGCGTCCCCCGGGCCATCGACGTCCTCGACCACCAGGTCGGGCACCAGCTCGCACAACGCCGCCAGCCGCGGGTCGTCCCGCCGCTCGCCGGACGTGCCGCGGCGGGACCGGAAGCCCAGCCACAACACCAGGCTCTCGGTCCACCACCGGCCGTTCGAGCGGCCGAACATCATGATGATCACGGCCAGGCCGAGCACACCGGCGGCGATCAGCGCCCACAGCCGCTGCACGCCGACGGCCGCGACGGCCACGAGCACGATCTCGAACGCCAGCAAGCGGGCCAGGCTCAGCACTCCCAGCCGCCCGCGGTTGCGGACGTGCGGGAACCACGTCTGTCCGCTGGTCCGGGTGCGTAGCTCGGCGGAGCCGCCACCGCGCGCGTCGAACTGCCCGGCCTGCGGCTGCTGGCCAGTCGTGATCACCTGCGGAGCCCCTTCCACCAACCCACGATATCGCCGGACACCGGCAAGATCACCGCACGAGACCCCGCGGTGCCTGCGCCGGACCCGTAGCCGACCCGCACCGTACCGCACAGCTGCACGGCGGGAATCCCGATGACCTGCCCTTTTCCCGTTCGACGCGCGAGGCCGGGCTGTCGGTTCCGTGCCAGGCCGTTCGGCCACTCTGGGAGCGGTAGCAGAGTCCCCTTGGCTTGTCGGAGGCAACGGCAGGTGACCCCACCGCTCTTCGAGCCGGCCGATCCGGTCCGGGCGTACCTCAACGGCATCAGCCGGGCCGAGCTCCTGACACTCGAGGACGAGGTCACGCTCGCCAAACGGATCGAAGCCGGGCTCTACGCCCAGCATCTCCTGACCACCACCCCGGCGCTCGATCCGGCGATGGCCGAGGACTTGCGCACCATCGCCGAGGAGGGCCGGGAGGCGAAAAACCACCTGCTGGAGGCGAACCTGCGGCTGGTGGTGAGCATCGCCAAGCGGTACACCGGCCGCGGCATGTCGCTGCTGGACCTCATCCAGGAGGGCAACCTGGGGCTGATCCGCGCGGTGGAGAAGTACGACTACACGCCCGGGTTCAAGTTCTCCACCTACGCCACCTGGTGGATCCGGCAGGCGATCAGCCGCGCGCTGGCCGACCAGTCCCGCACCATCCGCATCCCGGTGCACCTGGCCGAGCAGGTCAACCGCGTGCTGGCGGCGCAGCGGGAGCTGGCCACCCGCCTGGGCCGCGAGCCGGGCCACGACGACATCGCCGCCGAACTGAGCCTGACGCCGTTCCAGGTGATCGAGCTGTTGTCCTACAACGAGGAGCCGATCAGCCTGGACCAGACCGTCGGTACGGACGGCAGTAGCGTGCTCGCGGACCTGCTGAGCCACCCCGGTCGTCCGGGCGTGCCGGCGTCGTACCACGTGCTGCGGCGGGAGATCGACGAGCTGCTCTCCGCGCTGAACCCGCGGGAGCAGCAGGTGATCCGGCTGCGGTGTGGTCTGGACGACGGCCGCCAGCGCACGCTCGAGGAGGTCGGCCGCGAGCTCGGCGTCACCCGCGAGCGGATCCGCCAGATCGAGCGGCGCACGCTGGACAAGCTGCGTGAGGAGTCGCGCGCCGCACGGCTGCAGGCGTACGTGTCCTGACTCCGGACCAGATACCCGCAGTACCGCAGTGCCGTGGCCGTACCCATCCTCCGGACCAGCGGTTTTCGCGCACTCCGCCGGTCAGCTCGCGGCGCCCGTTCTGCCAGCGCGAGCGGGCACACTGAACGCCGTCAGGACGATCGAGGGGGAAGACGGGCAGGCTGAGATGACGGAGACGCAGTCCCTCTGCCGGACGTGCGGGGATTCCGGCGGATGGGTCCTGGAGACCGACGTCGATGCGGCGACCGGGTTGATCACCTCGCGGGAGGAGCCGTGCCCGCGGTGCCGGCCGGCACCGCGGAGCCGGGACGACGCGTTCGCGGAGTTCTGACGGGTCGGCCCTCGTTCGCCACAGGCAACTCTTGCCTTATTGTTCAACAATTCTGTACGGTCAGGGCACCCGGAGGGATCGGAGTTGCCATGGCCGCGGTGCTCGAGGTCGTCCACAGCGGGCTGTTGTCGACCGTGCAGGATCTGGGCCGGCCGGGGTACGCCGAGATCGGCGTGACCGAGTCCGGCGCAGCCGATCGCGCCTCGCTGCGGCTGGCGAACCGCTTGGTCGGCAACAGTGACGGCGCCGCAGCCATCGAGGTGACGTTCGGTGGCTTCGCGGCGCGGGCGAGCGCGGACATCACGATCGCCGTCACCGGCGCGCCGTGCCCGGTCCACGTGGACCGGCAGAACGCGCCGTTCGGTGCACCGGTGCAGGTGCCGGCCGGCACGGAGTTCAGACTGGGCTGGCCGGTGAGCGGGCTGCGCGCTTACGTGGCGGTGCACGGCGGGATCGCGGTCGAGCCGGTACTCGGGTCACGCGCGACCGATCTGCTGTCCGCCCTGGGGCCGGATCCGTTGCGCTGCGGGATGGTTCTGCCGCTCGGCGCGGCGGCCGCACGGCCGTGGACGCCACGCTGCAGCCCCTTGGCCGTCCCCCCGCCCGACGAACTGACGCTGCGGGTGATCCCCGGTCCGCGCGACGACTGGTTCACCGAGTCGGCGATGCGGACGCTGCTGGCCGAGTCGTACGTCGTGACGTCGGAGAGCAACCGCATCGGCATCCGGCTGGACGGCCCGGCGCTGTCCCGCGCACGGGACGGGGATCTGGTCAGCGAAGGCATGGTGACCGGAGCGTTGCAGGTGCCGCCGTCCGGGAAACCGACACTGTTCCTCGCCGACCACCCGGTGACCGGGGCCTATCCGGTGATCGCGGTGGTGGTGACCGAGGACGTCGACACCGCGGCCCAGGCACGCCCGGGAATGCGGATGCGGTTCACCCTCGCCGAGGCGCAAACCTAGGCAGTGGCCACCCAGCACACCCGGCGGTTGCGGGTCACCTGTCACTGCACTCCGGACACACGATGCGCCGCGTGCGCTACCCGACGGTTTACCCCGGAGAACACGAGGGTGAGCACTATTCACGACTGTGTTCTCGTTCACTAATGCGGGTGTATATCGTTTCGTGATCGGGCAGCGGGGAAAACGGGGTCTGGTTCCGGGAAATGAACCGAAATACCTTCGAGTGTGAAGGAGGGTTCCGACCGTGCCCACTCGAATACAAAGAATGATCACCCTGCCGATCGGGTGTGCCGTCGCAGCCGTCGTGGTGCTGGGGTTCACCGCACCCGCGAGCGCGGCTCACCTGTCCACAGGGGACCGCATCGTGAACGCCGCGGCCGCTCAGGCCGGCAAGCCCTACCGTTCCGGCGGCACGGGCCCGGGCGGGTTCGACTGCTCCGGCCTGGCGCAGTACGCGCACAGGCAGGTCGGCATCACCCTGCCACGCACCGCCAGTGCCCAGCGGGCGACGGCGCGCAGCGTGTCCAAAACGGATAAACGGCCCGGCGACCTGGTGTTCTTCGCCAGCGGCAGCAAGGTCTACCACGTGGGGATCTACGCCGGGAACAACAAGATCTGGGCCGCTCCGGAATCGGGCGACTTGGTCCGGTTGCAGACGATCTGGACCAGTTCCTACACCGTCGGCCGGGCTTGGTGATCCCCGCCGCGGGGTATCGGGCGACTTAACCCGGTACCCCGCGGCGTCATCCGGGAGTCACCGCCGAAACCGCGTCGCGGACGGCGTACTCGACCACCAACGGATCCGGTGGCTCGCCCATCAGGACCAGCCGGTGGTACAGCGGCGCCGTCGCCATCACCAGGACCCGGTGCGCTTCCACCCCATTCCCTCAGGCATTTCAGGCTGCCCACCCCGAATTCCGAACCACACGGGCTCACCGTCGCGACAGACGGCTCGGTTTGCGCGGCGCCCGAGATCGGCCGGCTTCGTGCCTGAGGTTCCACCGGCCATGCGCACGCTGTCCAGAGTGGAGCGAAGCGGCCGGGAACGCGCGGCGGTGCGGCCGGGTCGCGATAGGGTGCCGTCGGTGAACACGCAGCCGATCCCCGTGGTCCTGGTCGCCGGCTACCTGGGCTCGGGCAAGACGACCCTGGTCAACCACCTCCTCATCCATGCGCGCGACCACCGCATCGGGGTGGTCGTCAACGACTTCGGCCGCATCAACATCGACGCGCTCGCGGTCGCCGGTCAGGTCGACGCGATGCTGCCGATGGGCAACGGCTGCCTGTGCTGCGCGGTTGACTCCGCCGGCCTGGGCCGGATGCTGGAGCGGCTGACCGAGCCGGAACTGGGCATCGACGCGATCGTCATCGAAGCCAGCGGCCTCGCCGAGCCGCGCGACCTGGTGCGCATGCTGCTGGCCGGCGACAATCCGCGGATCGCCTACGGCGGGCTGGTGGAGGTCATGGACGCGGTCGAGTTCGAGGCCAACCGGCTGCGTCACCCCGAGCTGGACGAGCACCTGCGCTTCGCCGACCTGGTGGTGCTGAACAAGGCCGACCAGCGGGACGACGACGACCTGCGCGAACTGGTGCGCAAGGTCAGCGGCGGGCGCCCGGTGGTGCGGGCGTCGTTCGGCGCGATCGACCCGGGTCTGCTGTTCGATCCGGGCCGGCCGGAACCGGTCGCGCGGCAGCTGTCGTTCGACGACCTGCGGCACGCGGACGGCCACCACCACACGCACCTGCACGAGGCCTATCGCAGCGTCGAGTTCAGCACGGACACCCCGCTCCACCCGCGCCGGTTGCTGGCTTTCCTGACCGAACGGCCGGCCGGGCTGTACCGGATGAAAGGGCCGGTGCACTTCGGCGTGCCCGGTCACGACGACCGGTTCCTGCTCCAGACCGTCGGGCCGTACCTGCGGTTCCACCGCTCCCCGTGGGGTGACGAGACGCCCGGTACGCGGCTCGTGCTGATCGGGACCGGCCTCGACGCCGACGACCTGCGCGCACGGCTCGCGGCCTGTGTGGAACCCGACCCCGCGGCCCGCACCGACCGCGCGATCCTGCCGGTGCTCAAACACTGCGGCTAGCGGGCTACCGCATTGTTGAGCAATTCTCAGCAACCTCTTGTCTGATTGTTCAACGAACCGCTAGCGTGTGATCCACATCGCCGAGGGTCCGGCGGTGCACCCCGGATCGAAACGAGGTTCGTTCCATGAACAAGCTCAAGGCCGCTGCCGCCGTCGCCGGCATCGCCGCAACCTGCGTGATCGGCGGCGCCGCACAAGCCTCCGCCGCACCCGACGACGTCACGTGCGCCGTCGTGAAGTACCAGGGCCACGACCGCGGCAAAGCCTGCTACCACTCCAACGGCGACAAGATCGAGGTCTTCGACCTCCGCAAGGACGGCTACTGGATCCACGGCCGCGTCCACGTCTTCGCGCCCGTGAGCTACCCCCACGGCTCCTACTCGTGCGAGAACCACAAGGGCTACAACACGAAGGTCACCTGCAGCAAGGACGCAATCGAGGGCAGGGACGTATACTTCAGCGTCTATCTCGAGGACGGCGACAAGGTTCTGGAGGGGACCAAGTTGATCAGGGCCCACTCCTGACGCACCCCGGGTCCCGCGGCCGTCCAGCGCGCCGCGGAACCCGGGCGAGCGCCACGCCCTCCAGCTGAGGGATCCGGGCCGGAAAGACGGGCCGGACCCTGTCGCCGCCCGCCCGCGTGGACGAGACTGTGGCTGGTGACGGACGAACTCATCAGACCCGCCGATCTCGAACTCGCCGACGCGCTCAGCGCCGTCGTGCGGACGCTCGAGCCGGAGCCGGACGTCGGACGGACTGTCGGCAACATCGTGGCGGCCGTCGCGACGACCGTGCCGGGCACCGAGGACGCCGGGGTCTCGCTGCTCGACTCGGGCGTGTTGAAGACCGTTGCGCCGTCGAGCGAGCGGGTGGCGCGGCTCGACGAGCTGCAGCACGAACTGGGCGAAGGGCCGTGCGTGGACGCGGTGTTCGCCGGCACCGTTTACCGCACCGGCGACATCCGGGCGGACGAGCGCTGGCCGAAGTTCGGTGCGGCCGCCGCTGAGCTGGGGATCAGCTCGATGCTCGCGATCCGCCTGTTCACCGGTAAGGCCCTGCTCGGGGCGCTCAACTTGTTCTCTTCGGAACCGGATGCGTTCGACGAGTCCGCCGTGCACGTGGGCAGCCTCTTCGCCGCGCACGCGGCGGTCGCCCTGGCCGGTGCGCGCGGCCAGGCGCAGCTCCGGGACGCCCTCAAATCGCGCGACGTGATCTCCATGGCCAAGGGCATCCTGATGGAGCGGCACCGCGTCACCGACGACCAGGCGTTCGACCTGCTGGTGCGTGCGTCGCAGAACTCGAACCGCAAGCTGTACGACGTCGCGCACTGGCTGGTGACGGGCACCAATACGGCGATCGAGGCCGGTTCGTAGGGCGTGTGCCGCACCGGCCGCTCGCCGCGGGCTCGGCCGGGTCTCAATGTCCGGCACGGTGAACCGCGTCCGCCCCGCTGCGCCCAGCCGCTCCACGCGGGCGCGGACCAGGACAGGCAGCGTCCAGGAGGCAGCGGTCCGAGCGAGCTCCGGGCCGGGCGGAGCCACCGGTCCTCAGTGGACTGAGCGACGAGGCCCGGCCGGAACCGGACGAGCCCATCGGAGATCCGAGCCGACCGGGCCGCTCGTGACCCGCACCGTCCCACACCCGGTCGGTCAAGGCAATCCCGGCGCCCGGCGGGCCGGTCGCGCGCCGCGCGTCATCCGGCTGTCACCGCCGAAACCGCGTCGCGGGCGGCGTCCTCGGCCATCACCGGATCCGGTGGCTCGCCCATCAGGATCAGCCGGTGGTACAGCGGCGCCGTGGCCATCACCAGGACCCGGTGCGCGTCCACTCCGTCCGGGAGTTCCCCGCGCGCCTGAGCCCGCGACACCACCACCGCGCACCGCCGGTACCGGTCACGCCAGAACGCGCGCAACGCGGCCGCCGCCGGGGCGGACCGGAACGACGCCGCGATCAACGCCCGCGTCACCGACGTGGCGTCGCGCAGCGATGCGAACACCTCCCGGTTCAGCGCGATCAGGTCGCCCAGCAGCGAACCCGTGTCCGCCGGTGCCCAGTCGTCGTCCGCCGCGGCGTCGAACACGTCCGCCAGCAGGCCGCCCACGTCCCGCCACCGCCGGTACACCGTGGCCCGGTGCACACCGGAGCGTTCCGCGACCGCGTCGATGCCCAGCCCGTCGAACCCGGTCTCCACGAGCAATGACGTGACTGCCTCGAGTACCCGCGCGCGGGTCCGGGCGGTGCGGCCGCCGGGACGGCGCAACCCGGTTGTGCCTGCCGACTCGCTCATGCCAGTATTCTACTGCGACGGTCGTCGCGTTAAGGAGGCGGAGTGCGAATCGACGAAATCGACGTGCCGGGCAAGGGTCCCTACGGGATCACCGAAGGCCCGGACCGCGCCCTGTGGGTCACGCTCGTCCACAGTGCCCAGATCGCCCGGATCGCCGAGGACCCGACCGGCACCGTCGACACCACGGTGTTCGACCTCGACCCCGGCTGCGGTCCTGCGGTGATCACCCCCGGCGCGGACGGCGCGCTGTGGTTCAGCCGTCTGCACGACCACCGCATCGGCCGGATCACCACCGCGGGCACCGCCACCTCGTTCCAGCTGGCCGCGGACTGCGGCCCGTACGGGGTTGCCGCGGGTCCGGACGGCGCGATCTGGTTCACCCAGATGAACACCGGCCGGATCGGCCGGATCACGCCGGAGGGCGACGTCGACGAGATGCCGCTGGGCCTCGACGGGGCGTTCCCGTCCACCATGGTCACCGGTGGCGACGGCGCGCTCTGGGTGACGCTGAACCAGGCACACGCCCTCGCGCGCGTCACCACCGCGGGCGAGGTGACCCGCTTCCCGCTCCCCCCCGAGAACGCCGCACCGGTCGGCATCGCCGCCGACGCGCACGCGGTGTGGTTCGCCGAGATCGGCGCCGGGCAGATCGGCCGCATCACCACCGGCGGCGAGATCATCGAATTCCCGCTGCCCGACCGCGAAGCCCGCCCGCACGCGGTCGCCACCGACGGCGACGGCGGGTGCTGGTTCACCGAATGGGGCGCCGGCCGGGTCGGGCACGTGACCGCCGACGGTGAGTTCACGCACTTCGCGCTCCCCACCCCGGGCTCCGAACCCCACGGGCTCACCGTCACCTCGGACGGCTCGGTCTGCGCGGCCCTGGAGATCGGCCGGATCGCCCGGCTGCGCCCCTGACGCCCCGTGCCGGCCGGGGGCGGGATCACTCCGCCGGGCCGGACCGGTCGCGCACCTCGATTCGCTCAGCTGTTGACCGCGGCAAGGAAACACCGGGGTGTGGGCAGGCAAGCCAGACGCGGGCCGCCGCAACCGGCCGGGTCCCGCCGTCAGCCCAGCTCGAACGAGCCGCCGCGGCCCGCGCCCGCGGCGAAGCGTCGGGCACCGTCGGCAGCGTCGGCGGCCAGCGAGACCAGCCCGTGCCGCCACTCGTTCGCCATCGCGGCGCGTTCATCCAGACCGTCCTGCTCGAGCAGCGACAACCGGTCCTGCCGCAGACAGGTCTGCGGGAACCGGGCGATCGCCGCGGCCAGGTCCTCCGCCGCGGCCCGCTCGGTGCCGCGCGGCACCACCCGGTTCGCGAGGCCCATCCGCAGCGCCTCGTCGGCCGGCACCGGCCGTCCGGTGAGCACCAGGTCCATCGCCTGGCTCGCCCCGATCAGCCGGGGCAGCCGCACAGTGCCCCCGTCGATCAGGGGCACGCCCCAGCGGCGGCAGAACACCCCGAACACCGCGTCATCGGCCGCCACCCGCAGGTCGCACCACAGCGCCAGCTCCAGACCACCCGCCACGGCGTGCCCGGCGATCGCGGCGATCACCGGCTTGCCCAGCCGCAGCCGGGTCGGCCCCATCGGCCCGGGACCGTCCTCGCCCAGCCGGTTGCCGCGGTCCGTGCCGATCGCCTTCAGGTCGGCGCCCGCGCAGAACGTGCCGCCCTCGCCCCACAGCACCGCGACCGCCGCCGAGTCGTCGGCGTCGAACTCCTCGAACGCCGCCAGCAGGGCCTGCGCGGCCGGCCCGTCGACGGCGTTGCGGGCGTGCGGACGGGACAGGATCACGGTGTGCACCGGGCCGTCGCGCTCGACCCGGACCCCAGACTCGGTCATGCCGTCACGCTGTCACAGGGGTGCCGTGTTTGTCAGTGTCTGTTATCGGGAGACGGGTCAGGGGTTGACGCCGGTGAGGGCGAAGAACTCCTGGCGCGACCGGGCGTCCTCGCGCAACGTGCCGAGGAGGGTGGAGGTCACGGTGCTCGACCCGACCGCCTGCACGCCCCGCAACGTCATGCACGTGTGCTCCGCCTCGATGACCACACCGACACCCTTGGGGTGCACGCGCTCGGAAAGCCAGTCCGCGACCTGCTTGGTCAGCCGCTCCTGCACCTGCGGCCGCCGCGCGAAGTGCTCGACGACACGGGCCAGTTTGGACAGTCCGAGGATGCGCTCGCCGGGCAGGTAGCCGACGTGCGCGACCCCGACGAACGGCAGCAGGTGGTGCTCGCACACCGACCGCACCGGGATGCCCCGCGCCAGCACGAGCTCGTCATAGCCCTCGTCGTTGGGGAACGTGGTCAGGTCGAACGGCCGCGGCGAGAACAGCTCGGCGTAGGCGCGCGCCATCCGGCCGGGTGTTCCGCGCAGGCTCTCCGAGTCCAGGGAGATCCCCAGCGCTTCGAGGAACTGGGCGGCGTGGAGCTCGGCGGCGGCCAGGTCGGCGCTGTCGCTCTGGTCGTGGACGACGCGCAGGGCGGGTTCGGGCTGCACGGCATTGCCTTTCGGTGGGGAGGGGATCAGCGGGCGGGCCGGGGACTTTTCACCAACAAAGTTTGGTCTTTTAATCCCGCTCAAGTCAAGACTTCTCCATGGCATTGGGCAAAGGACGTTCGGTGATACCGTGGGACGATGACGGAGGGGCCGATCCGGGCACTGGCCGCGCTCGACGACGAGCTGCGGCGCCGCATGTACGCCTACATCCGCCAGGCCCGGCGCCCGGTCACCCGGGACGAGGCCGCCGGTTCGGTCGGCATCTCACGCAAGCTCGCCGCGTTCCACCTGGACAAGCTGGTCGCGGCCGGCCTGCTCCGCGCGCGGTACGAGTTCGTCGGTGAGCGGCGCGGCGCGGGCCGCACCCCGAAGGTCTACGAGCCGTCCGGACTGGACCTCCGCGTCAGCATCCCGCCGCGGCGGCCCGACCTGCTGGCGGACATCCTGCTCGACGCGGTCGTCGGGGAGGTTGCCGGTGAAACCGCGCACGAGGCCGCGCTGCGGATCGCCCGGGAACGCGGACACGCGGTCGGGAGCGCCGAGCGGGAGCGGGCGCGACCGGGACGGCTGGGTGCCGAGCGCGCGCTGACGTTGGCCGCGGACGTCGTGGAACAGCACGGCTTCGAGCCGAGCCGCGAGTCCCCGGCGTGCCTGCGGCTGCGCAACTGCCCGTTCCACCCGCTGGCGGCGAAGCAACCGGCGGTCGTGTGCGGGCTGAACCAGTCGTTCCTGACCGGGCTGCTGGACGGGCTGGGCGCCACCACCGTGGAGGCGGCGCTGGAACCGCGAGCCGGGGAGTGCTGCGTGGAGCTCCGCTCGGCGGAGTAGGCCCGCGGCCGATCAGGTCGGTCCGGTCAGGGCGTCCAGCGCGTCGGGCAGGGAGCGCAGGTGCCGGGCGCCCTCGGGGAGCGGGACGCCGTCCCAGCCGGGGCCGGCCACGTACAGGCGGGTGCCGGTCAGCTCGGCCGCCGGGACCAGGCGCGCCAGCTCCGCCGAATGCGCCCACACCACGGTGGCCGGCGGGTTGCGTGCCGTGACGGCGGCGAGCAGGGACTGCGGCGGAACCCGGGCGCCGAGCGCGATCGTGCCGCGCCCCCGTTCGGCGAGCGCGTGCCGCAGCACCTCCAGCGGCAGCGAATGCTGTTCCTCCGGCGCGCACGCCAGCAGCACCGAACCCGCCGAGGTGTGCCCGGACGGGATGGCGTGCAGCGCGGCGATGATGCCGTCGGTCGCGAGGTGCTCGACCTCCACCGGCCCGCCCGGCTCGGCACACCGCTCGCCCAGCTCCTGCAGGAACGGCACGAGCAGTTTCTGCCACGTGTCCACGGTGCCGTGCCGGTCGAGAAAACCCACCACGATGCGACGGAAGGCGTCGGGGTCGAGTTTTTCGGCGGCTCCGCGCAGCGACCGCCGGCGCCGGCTCGCCACCCGGTCGGGCACGTCGCCGGCCGGGGCGATCCGCGGCACCGCGCCCGCGCTGACCGTCGCGGCGGCACTCGCCACCGGCACACCCTGGCGCACCAGCTGCACCACGCGCTCCAGGCGCCGCAGGTCGCCCACCGTGTAGCGGCGGTGCCGCCCCGGCTCGCGGGAACTGGGCCCGAGTCCGTGCCTGCGGTCCCAGCTGCGCAGGGTCGCGACGGCGACGCCGAGGCGGCCGGCGACCGCGGCGGGGGTCAGCACCGCTTCGGGCGGTACCGCGTCTCGTGCGGCCTGCCCCGTGCGGGTCATCGGCTCGCGCCTCCTGGTGCTGTGCGGGTGACCGCCTCCCGGCGGATTCATCCTTCGATTGTGCAACATTTCCGGGTCGCACGGTTGCGGGAGAACTCACTGACCACCGGGGCATCACGGGGCTATTGGAACGATCGGTTGGATATGCGCTAGGCTGCGGTGATGGCGAGGACCAAGGAGTTCGACCCCGACGCCACGTTGCAGGCCGCGCTGGAGCTGTTCTGGCGACAGGGCTACGAGGCCACCTCGATGCAGGACCTGGTCGAGCACCTCGGCGTGAACCGCGCCAGCCTGTACGCCACCTACGGCAGCAAGCACGACCTCTACCTGCACGCCCTGGACCGCTACTGCGAGCTGCGCGGGATCCAGACGATGACGGTGCTGAACCGGCGCGGGCCGGCGCTGGCCGCGGTCCGCGACTTCATCCGCGGCTACCTGACCGAGGTCCGCGAGGACCCCGACCACAAGGGATGCCTGGTCACCAACACGGCGACCGAGCTCCTGCCGCGCGACGCCAAAGCGGCGCGGCGCGTGGAGATCGCGTTCGGCGAACTGGAAGCCGCCCTGGCCGGCGCCCTGACCCGGGCACAGCACGAGGGCGATCTCGCCCCGGGCAAGGATCCGCGCGCACTGGCCCGGTTCCTGGTCACCTTCGTGCAGGGCCTGCGGGTCGTGGGCAAGACCGACGACGTGCGCCGGGTCGACGAGGCCGTCGACCAGGCGTTGTCGCTGCTGGCCTGACCGCCCCCGTGGCATACCCAAATTCCGGAACGATCAGTTGTTTATGAAAGGGGTGCGCATGCCGCGCGCAATCTACGTGCTGAGCCTCGGCGTGTTCGCGATGGTCACCAGCGAATTCGTCGTCGCCGGCCTGATGCCCCAGCTCGCGGACGGGCTGGGGGTGACGGTTCCGCAGATCGGCTACCTCATCACCGCGTTCGCCGTCGCGATGGCCGCCGGTGGCCCGGTCCTCACCGTCGCGCTGCTGCGGCTGAACCCGAAGTCCGCGCTGCTGCTGCTGTTCGTGATCTTCCTGGCCGGCAACGTGCTCGCCGCGACGGCGACCGGCTACGCCACGATGATGGCCGCCCGCATCGTCACCGGTGTCGCGTCGCAGGCGTTCTTCGGGATCGGGGTGTCCCTGAGCGCGCAGCTGACCCGGCCCGAGGTCCGTGGCCGCGCGATCGCGGCGGTGATGAACGGCCTGATGCTCGGCACACTGCTCGGCCTGCCGCTCGCCACGGTCGTCGGCGAGCACTTCGGCTGGCGGGCCGCGTTCTGGGCGATCGGCGCACTGACCGTCGTCGCCGCGCTGACCACCGTGGCCGGTGTGCCCGCGGTGGCCCCGTCCGCCGAGGGTGGCTCGTTCCGCGCCGAACTCGGCGCGTTCCGCGCGCCGCGGCTGTGGCTGGCGCTGTCGAGCAGCACGCTCATCATCGGCGCCACGTTCTCCGCGTTCAGCTACTTCACCCCGATCCTCACCCAGGTGACCGGGTTCGACGGCGGCACCGTGCCGCTGCTGCTCGTCGCCTACGGCGCGGCCACCGTGGCAGGCAACTTCGTGGTGGGACGCCTGGCCGACCGGCACACGATGCCCGTGCTGGCCGCCGGGCTGGCCCTGAACCTCGTCTTCCTCGTCACGTTCGCGCTGCTCGCGGACCTGCCCGGGCCGGCGGTGGTGGCGATGCTCGGCATCGGGCTGGCCGGGGTCACGCTGAACCCGGCGATGGTGACCCGGGTGCAGCGCGCCGGGAACGCCCGCCCGCTGGTCAACACCGTGCACTCGTCGTTCATCACGCTCGGCGTGATCCTCGGGTCCGCGCTCGGCGGGCTGGCCATCTCGATGTCCGGCCTGCGCGCGCCGCTGTGGCTGGGTGCCGGGCTGGCGGCGCTCGGCCTGCTCACCGTGCTGCCCGAGCTGGTGCGCGGCCGGGTTGCACGACCGGCACCGGCGCCGGTCCCGCAGCCCTGCTCCTGACCCGCGGACCGGAAACCGCCCCGTGCACCGGCCGCTGAGGGCGGCCGGTGCACGGCCGCCCTCAGCGCTTGGCTTCGGTGGCCGGCAGGATCCTCCCCCGCACCTCGCCGAAACCGATGCGGCCCGCCGCGCCGGGCGCGGTGGCCGTGATGGTCACCTCGTCGCCGTCGAGGAGGAACGTGCGCGGCTCGCCGTTGACCGTGACCGGCTCCTGGCCACCCCAGGTCAGCTCGATGAACGCGCCGCGCTGGTCCTTCGCCGCGCCGGAGATCGTGCCGGACGCGTACAGGTCACCGGTGCGCGCGGACGCCCCGTTGACGGTCATGTGCGCCAGCATCTGCGCCGGGGACCAGTACATCTCCCGGTAGGGCGGGCGGCTGACCTCCTGCCCGTTCCACGAAACCGCGAACTCGACGTCCAGGCCCCACGGCTCGCTCTCCCGCAGGTAGGGCAGGACCTGCGGCTCCTGCGGCGGCGTCGGCACGCGGGCGGCCTCCAGCGCGAGCAGCGGCACCACCCACGGTGAGATCGACGTGGCGAAGCTCTTGCCCAGGTGCGGGCCCAGCGGCACGTACTCCCACGCCTGGATGTCGCGGGCGGACCAGTCGTTCACCAGCACCGCGCCGAACACGTGCCGCGGGAAGTCCGCTGTGGACAGCGGCGAGCCCAGCGGCGTCCCGGTGCCGACGACGAAACCCAGCTCCGCCTCGATGTCCAGCCGCCGCGACTCGCCGAACGTGGGCGCGTCCTCGTCCGGGGCCTTGCGCTGCCCGCACGGCCGCACGATGTCGGTGCCGGACACGACGACCGTGCCGGCACGCCCGTGGTAGCCGACCGGCAGGTGCTTCCAGTTCGGCATCAGCGGCTCGGCACCGGGCCGGAACAGCCGCCCGAGGTTGGACGCGTGGTGCTCGGAGGCGTAGAAGTCGACGTAGTCGGCCACCTCGAACGGCAGGTGCAGCTCCACCTCGCCCACTGCGAAGACCGCCGCGTCCGGCACGTCGCCGCGCACCAGGTCACCGATGCGGGAGCGCACCTCGACCCAGCGGTCGTAGCCCTGCGCCATGAACGCGTTCAGCGACGGCCGCGCGAACACGTCGTCGCCGAGCGCCACCGCCAGGTCGACCACCGAGTCGCCGACCCGCACCCCGACGCGCGGGGCGGTACCGGGCGTGGCGAACACGCCGTAGGGCAGGTTGCCGAGCCCGTACAGCGAGCCCTCCGGGATGTCGATCGTGGTCACGCCGTCACTCCTCCGTTCAGCGCCGCGGCCGGGACCAGTCCGAGGTCCGCCAGCTCGGTCACCGGTTCGATGATGCTGCACGTGCCGAACGAGCGGAACCACGCCCGCGCCTCGGCGTCCACTTCGGACACCAGTGCGGCGACCCGCGCACCGTCCCGCTCCGCCAGCAACGCGATCAGCTCGTCCTGCCCCGCGCCGCGGGCGGCGGCTCCCGCGGCGAGCAGCAGGTTCAGGAACCCGTGCTGCTCCAACCCGGTCTCCGGGTCGGTGTTGCGCAGCGCGTGGTGCAGCCCCGCGGTCGCCTTGAACGGGACCCCGGCCCGCACCACGGCGACGACCGCGGCAGCCAGCTCGGCCTCGTCCGGGTACAGCTCGGCCGTGACCCCGCCGGTGCGGAACTTCGCGTGGTGCCCGGTCTTCGCGCAGGTCGCGATCACCTCGGCGCGGCGGTCGTCCCGCGGCACCTCCACGAACACCGGGACGTCCCCGGCGGCCTCCAGCCCGGTGAAGAACTCGGTCACGCCGAGGCCGGCGGGCATCGCGACCTCGAACCCGGCCAGCCGCACCGGCAGGTCGGCGGCCCGGGCACGAGCGTCCGGCAGCTGGGCCGGGCCGCCCGGCGCGGTCACCGCCAGGTCCAGTGGCTGCTCCACGACCGCGCCGAGGTCGGCGAGCGCGGGCGCCGCCAGCACCAGCGGGCCGACCAGCCCGCCGTAGCCCGACGCCAGGTGCACCGCGTGGTCCGGCACCGCCTGCGCCAACGGCTTCAGCCCCGGCGGGAACACCGCCGCGTCGTCGAGGAACCCGTCGAACAGGCCTGCCGGACTCCCCGGGTTCACTGCGGCCCCCGGCCGGCCCAGGTCCAGGCGTAGCCCGGGTCCTCAGCCGCGCGGCCGCCCTCACCCAGCTCCAGCGGGCGGAACGTGTCGACCATGACGGCGAGCTCGTCGAAGAACTCCACGCCGATGCTGCGCTCGTAGGCGCCGGGCTGCGGACCGTGCGAGTGGCCGCCCGGGTGCAGCGAGATCGAGCCCTGCCCGATGCCCGAGCCCTTGCGCGCCTCGTAGTCGCCGCCGCAGTAGAACATCACCTCGTCGGAGTCCACATTGGAATGGTAGTACGGCACGGGGATGGACAGCGGGTGGTAGTCCACCTTGCGCGGCACGAAGTTGCAGATGACGAAATTGGCGCCCTCGAACACCTGGTGCACCGGCGGTGGCTGGTGCACGCGGCCGGTGATCGGTTCGAAGTCGGCGACGTTGAAGGTGTACGGGTACAGGCAGCCGTCCCAGCCCACCACGTCGAACGGGTGCTGCGGGTAGACGAACCGGGTACCGACAATCCCGCTGCTACCGCGGTGCTTGACCAGCACCTCGACGTCGGTGCCGTCGGCCAGCAGCGGCTCGGCCGGGCCGTGCAGGTCGCGCTCGCAGTAGGGCGCGTGCTCCAGCAGCTGGCCGTACTTGGACAGGTACCGCTTCGGCGGCGTGATGTGCGAGTTCGCCTCGATGGCGTAGGCGCGGACCATGCCGTCGGGCACCCACCGGTGGGTCGTCGCGCGGGGCAGGATCACGTAGTCGCCCTGGCGGAACGACAGCACGCCGAACACCGTCTCGACCACGCCTTGGCCGGATTCGATGTAGACGCACTCGTCACCGATCGAGTTGCGGTACAGCGGCGACGCCTCGCCCGCCGCGACGTAGGAGATGCGCACGTCACCGTTGCCCAGGACGAGCCGCCGCCCGGTGACGACGTCGCGGGATTTCCACTCCTCGCCGGGGAACAGCTCGTGCAGCTTGAGGTGCCGCGGCTTGAGCGGGTGGTTGGCCTCGGTCGTCAGGTCCGGCAGCTGCCAGACCGACGAATCGACGAGCGCCGACGGGATGTTGCGGTGGTAGAGCAGCGAGGAGTCGCTGGAGAAGCCCTCCTCCCCCATCAGCTCCTCGTAGTACAGGCCGCCCTCGGGCGTGCGGTGCTGGGTGTGCCGCTTGGGGGGAACCGCACCGACCTGCCGGTAGTACGCCATGACTTCGCCTCCTTGCCGGTCCGATGTAGTAAATGTATGTACTACCTTGCCGGGGCGCAAGGGTCAGTTGCGGCCGCGCACGTCGAACTGGTCGCGATTGGTGATCAGCTTGTCCAGCAGCATCACCAGGATCCGCTGCTCGGCCTCGGTGAGCACACTGGTCCACTCGTGCTCGCGCTCGTTGTGCTCGCGGAACACCTCGGTCATCTCCGACCGGCCGCGCCCGGACAGTGACAGCAGCACCGAACGACCGTCGTGCTCGCCGGGCGTGCGCTCCAGCAGACCGTCGGCGACCAGGGTTTTCGCCAGGTTTGACACCGCAGCGCGGCTCATCCCGGTCAGCTCGGCGGCCTTCTTGGCCTCCAGCGGGCCGGCCAGCCACGTGACGAACAGCAGCCGGAACGCCGACCAGGAGTGGCCACGCGGCCGGTGGACGCTCGCCTCCAGGTCGTAGGTGACGATGTTGGAGGCGCGGTTCAACGTCAGCAGCACCTCGGTGGCGAGCTGGTGCCGGAAGCCGAACTCGTCGGCGAGCCGGCGGTTGGCGAGCTCGACGAAGGACCAGAAGTCGAGCTCGCCATCAGCCATGACCGCACCTTAACGCTTCGCCGAACTAGTTAATACCTAAACTACCTCGTGCGTGGCCGCCACGCCACGCCGTTCCTTCGCCACCTTGAGCACGGACAGCATCACCGCGCACAGGACCAGGCAGGCGATCGGGAAGTACAGGCCCACCGAGACGTCGTCGGCGGTGGCGTTCTTGCCGATCACGTACGGCCCGAAGAACCCGCCGAGCGCGGCGATCGAGTTGATCGCGGCCAGCCCCACCGCGGTGTGCTCCTTCGACAGCACGCGCGCGGCCAGTGCCCAGTACGGCGCGAGGTAGCCGAGCACGCCGATGGCGACCAGCGACAGGCAGATCAGCGCGGCCACCGGGGTGTGCCGGAACTGGATCGTGCCGAACAGGCCGATCGCGGCCAGCAGCATCATCGCCACCACGTGCCCGCGCCGCTCGCCGGTGCGGTCGGAGTTGCGGGCCACCAGCAGCATGCCGATCGCGCCGACGATCCACGGGATCACGCCGAGGAAGCCGATGTTGGTCGCCGAGTAGGACCGGTCCATCTGCTTCACGATCTGCGGCAGGAAGAAGGTGAACCCGTACAGCCCGCACGCGGCGAACAGGTTCGCGAAGGCCAGGTAGAGCACCTTGCGGTCCTTGACGACCCGCAGCTGGCCGAGGAAGGTCTCCTTCTGCTCGGGCGCGTAGTCGGAGTTGATCTCGTTCTCCAGCCAGTCCTTCTCCTCGGCGGTGAGGAAGCTCGCCTGGCTGGGCTTGTTCGGCAGCCAGGCCAGCACGATCACGCCGACCAGTACCGCGGGCAGGCCCTGCAGGAGGAACACCCAGCGCCAGGACGACATGCCGAACCAGTGGACGTGGTCCAGGATCAGTCCGCCGGTGAGACTGCCGAGGATCATCGCGATCGGCTGGGCGATCGCCAGCGTCGCGATGGCCCGGCCGCGCTCCTTCGGGCGGAACCACAGCGTCAGGTACAGCAGCAGGCCCGGGTACAGGCCGGCCTCGGCGATGCCGAGCACGATCCGGGCGAGGTAGAGCTGCGGGATGTTCTGCACGAACCCGGTGACCGCGGTGACGATGCCCCAGCTGATCGCGATCCGGGCGAGCCAGATCCGCGCGCCCACCTTCTTCATGATCATGTTGCTGGGGACCTCGAACACCACGTAGGCGAGGAAGAAGATTGCCGACGCGGTGCCGAACACCGCCGTGGTGATCGCCAGTTCGTGCTGCATGCCGAGCTGGGCGTAGCTGATGTTCGACCGGTCCATGTAGTTGAACACGTACAGCAGCGCGACCAGCGGCAGGACTCTGCGGCTGACCTTGCGGATCGTGCGGCTGCCGACATCGCCGGCAGCGGTGGTTTCGCTCATGTCTCTCCTCGTTGAGTACACCAGTTCTGGAGCGAGGGACCGCCTCGGGTTCCGCTCCCGGGCCGCGGCGCGAGCCACTTCACGAGGTCGTGACCGCGGCGTTGCGGCCGGCGAGGCGGCCCATGGTGAGGGCGTTGGCGACAGCGTTGCCGCCGCCGACGTAGCGCCGGCCGAGCACACCGGCACCGGCCTCGCCCGCGGCGAAGAGGCCGCCGATGACCTCGCCGCGTTCGTCGCGGACGGCCGCGCGGGCGTCGATCTCCAGCCCGGCGTGCGTGCACACCAGCTCGGCGGGCAGCAGGCGCGCCGCGTAGAACGGGGGCTCGGCGATCGGGTCCGGGTTGCCCGTCACAGCCTTGTTGGCCAGCGTGCGGTGCCGCAGGAACTCCGGGTCGTGACCGGCGGGCAGCTGCTCGTTCCACCGGCGAACCGTCGCGACCAGCGCACCGGCGGGGATCCCGGCCTTGCCGGCCAGCTCCTCCAGGCTCGCCGCGCGCAGCGTGCGCCCGGCCTCGGCCTCGGCGAGGACGTGCTCGGCCGTCCAGTGCGCGTATCCGGGCGGGAGGGTCCGGCGGGCGCGTTCGTCGAAGATCATCCACGCGGTGCCGCCGTGCCGTTCGATGATGCCGCCGGACACCGCGTAGGAGGCGTCCTCGTCCATGAACCGGCGCCCGCGGGCGTCCACGTGGATGCGCGATTTCGGCGGGAACCCGGACTGCCAGTGGTGCAGGCGCTGGAAGTAGGCGGTGGGCAGCAGCAGCCCCCAGCCGTCCCCGGCGACCGCCGCGCCGACCTGCGCGCCGAAGCGCAGGTGGTCGCCGCGGCTGCCGTCCGCGGCGACGACGAACAGGTCCTCGCCCGCCCGCAGCGCCGCCGGGTAGTAGCGCGCCAGCAGACCCGGGTCGCGGGCGAACCCCCCGCTGGCCACCACCACCGCCCGCGCCCGCACCTCGATACCGTCCGCGACCACCCCGGCGACCCGGCCGTGCTCCTCGACCAGCCGCTCGACCCGGGTGCCGAGGACGATCTCGACCTGCCGCGTGCGTGCCGCCCTGGCGAGCACCTGGACCACCCCGTAGCCCTGGTCCCTGGGCACGTGACCGCGCCACACGTCCTCGACCCCGGCCTGGCACAGGCCCGGCGTGTGCGCGTCGCCGGACACCTTCGCCGGGATCTCCACGCCCAGGCCGATCAGCCAGTCCAGCGTCGGCCCGGACTGCGCGCAGAACGCGGCGATCAGCCCCGGGTTCAGCTGCCAGGCGTTGAGGTCCATGTAGTGCTGGAAGAACCGTTCCGCGGAGTCCTCGACCCCCAGCGCGGCCTGCACGCTCGTGCCGGCAGCGGTGAACAGGCCCGCGGACAGCTGGGTCGAGCCGCCGAGCTCCCGTTCGGACTCGAACAGCAGCACCGAAGCGCCCTGCTCGGCGGCGGACACGGCGGCGGCGAGGCCGGCGCCACCGCCGCCGACGACCACGACGTCCCAGTCGTCGGTCACGACAGTTCCCCTCCCACGTCGGCGATGATGCGGTGGTAGAGCCCGTTCGACACCAGGCCACCGTCCACTGTGATCTCACTGCCGGTCAGGTAGCTGGAGCGCCCGGACAGCAGGAACAGCACCGCCTCGGTGATCTCCGCCGGCCGCGCCGTGCGCCCGGCCGGGATGCTCGCGACGGCCGAGGCGACGAACGCGTCCGCCCCGTCGAGCAGCCCGGTGTCCACGAGCCCGGGGTGCACCGAGTTGACCCGGATCCCCCACCGCGCGAAGTTGCCGGCGGCCGATTTGGACAGCCCGGTCAGGCCCCACTTGCTGGAGCTGTAGGCGGGCGAGAAGTAGCCGATCTGCCCGGCGATCGAGGAGATGTTCACGATCGACCCGCCACCCGAGTCCCGCATCAGCTCCGCCACGGCCTTCATGCCGTGGAACGGGCCGGACAGGTTGACGCGCAGGACCTGTTCCCAGACCTCGTCGGTGGTGTCCAGGAACTCCAGGCGCCGGGAGATCCCGGCGTTGTTGACCAGGCCGGTGAGACGGCCGCGGGTGGCGCGGATCTCCGCGACGACCCGGGCCCAGGCGGCCGGGTCGGTGACGTCCAGTTCGTGCGCCGACGCCGACCCGCCGCCGGCTTCGATCTCCGCCACCACCGCACCGGGGTCGGCGATGTCCGCCAGGCACACGTGCGTGCCGTGCCGCGCGAGCGCGCGGGCGTGGTGAGCGCCCATGCCGCCGGCCGCGCCGGTGACGAGCACCGTGTCCGGGTACTCAGACATGCCGCGACCCGCCGTCGACGGCGATGCTGTGCCCGGTGATGTAGCGGGCGCTGTCGGAGAGCAGGAACAGCAGCGGTCCGACGACCTCCTCCGGTGAGCCGAGCCGGTGCAGCGGCACGACGTCGAGCGCGTGCTGCAACGCGGCCGGATCCTCCTTGACCCACCGGGTCATCTCGGTGTCGATGTAGCCGGGCGCGATGGCGTTGACGCGGATGCCCCGGTCGCCGAGCTCGACCGCGAGCGATTCGGTGAGGTGCGCGACGGCGGCCTTCGAGGTGCAGTAGGCGCCACGGCCGCGGCGGATGCGGACGGCCGACACCGACGACATGTTCACGATCGCGCTGCCCGGCTCCATGTGCCGCGCGGCGGTCTGGGCGCCGTAGAGGACCCCCTCGACGTTGACCGCGAGGGTCGCGCTGATCTGCTCCGGGGTGATCTCACCAACGGTCGCGTACGGGAAGATGCCGGCGTTGTTGACCCAGAAGTCGAGGCGGCCGAACCGCTCCAGCGCCAGCTGTGCCACGGTTTCGTGGTCCGCGGGCCGGGTGACGTCGATGCGGGTGCCGGCGATTTCACCGGCCTTGTCGGCCCCGGCGAGTTCGGCGGCCAGTTCGCGTGCCGTGGCGAGCATGCCCGCTTCGTCGATGTCGGCACCGACGACGTGCACGCCGCGCGCCGCCAGGGCCGCCGTGAACCGCGCCCCCATTCCGCGGGCCGCGCCGGTCACGACCGCGACCTTGCCCGCCAGTTCCGGGTAGAGGGCCGTCATCGGCTCGTGCTGGGCACGGGTGTCGCTCATCGGTGCTCCTTCTGCTGCGGGTTGTGCGGCTGGTCATCGCGGCGCACGGTGCGGCGGCGGATGCGCCAGGTGCCCGCGTACCGGACCAGCTCATCGGTGAGGGTGGTGAGGCGGAGGAGTTCGGGCGGGCCGCCCGGCAGGGTGCGCACGATCTGCAGGTAGGCGTGCACAGTGACCGCGCCGACAGCGCCGACAGCGCCGACGGCGCCGACACCGTCCATACCGTCGGCACCGTCGGCGGGCACGACGTGCACGTTGGTGATCACGTGACGGGTGATGCCGTCCTGCCGCGCGAAGTCCTCGGCGAACTTCCGCAGGTCCGCGGTGCCGGTGACCGGCGCCGGATAGCTCGGTGAGCGGAACTCGCCGTCCGGGGTGAAGGTGTCCGCCCAGGCCGCGGCGTCGCCGTTGTCGATGAAGTGACTTTGCGCGCCGTAGAGCTGGTGCACGAGCGCGAGCGTCGCCACGTCCACGGTGACCTCCTCGGGGGGTTGCACGCCCGACTAAACGTGCTATTATCGCACGCAGCGTGCGAACTACGGAAACAGTAGGCCGGTGCCCGCCGGCCGTCAAGGGGGTGCCGCCGTGTCCGAAGTCGACTCGGGAATGTCGAAAACGCTGCACAACGGGTTGCAGATCCTGGAACTGCTCGTCGCGCACCCGCAGGGGATGACGCTGACCGAGATCGCGGAGGGCGTCGGGGTGCACCGGACGGTGGCGCACCGGCTCGTGCGGACGCTGGAGGCGCACCGGTTGTGCCGGCGAGACCGGTTCAAGCGGATCTCGCTGGGCACCGGCCTGGTGCGGCTGGCCGAGCCGGTGGAACAGGACCTGCGGACGCTGGCGCGGCCGGTGCTGGAGGAGCTCACGGACCTCACGCAGGCCACGGCGCACCTGGTGGTGCGGGAGAACGCCGGCGAGGTGCGGATGCTCATGATCGTCGAGCCGCGCCAGGCGCGGATGCACGTGAGCTTCCGCCCCGGTCAGGTCGACCCGATCGACCGCGGCTCGGCCGGGCTGGCGATGCTGGCCGCGGGGCCGCCGGCAGCGGGCGAGCGGGAGGAGGTGACGCTCGCGCGCAAGCGGGGCTTCGCGGTGTCCTACGGCGAGATCGCCCCGTCGGTGATCGGCATTTCGGCGATGGTGCCGGGACGGGAGGTCAGCATCGGCCTGTCGCTGTTCTCCGCCCCGGACGAGGAGGCGCTGGGCCGCACCGTGGTCGAGGCGGCCGAGCGGCTGAGTTCCCTGTTGCGGTGACGACGGGCGCCGGTCAGCGCTGGCCCTTGCGCGGCACCAGCTTGACCAGTGCCACGCCGGCCAGCAGCAGCATCAGCCCCGCCAGCACCGTCCAGGCGGTGCCGAACCCGGTGTAGGCCAGCGCGGCCGACCCGGACCCCGCGGCGGTGAAACCCTTTCCGTACATCGCTTTCACCTCCCCCCGGCCGTCAGGTGGTGCCAGCCGGCGGCCCGCCGCAGCACCGCGTCCCGCCACCCGGCCAGGTACACCCCGAGCCGGAAGAAGTCGTAGTAGATCTCGGGCAGGAACAGCAGCGTCAGCACGATGCCGCGCCATCCCGCCTTGCGCACGGTCACCACCCGGTCGAGCACGCACACCGCACCGACCGCGAGCCAGAACGGGTGCAGCACCACCGGCATCCCCGCCGCGAGCGACAGGCCCATCAGCAACGGGTATCCCACGATGACCAGGAAGCCCAGCACCGCCCACAACTGCTGCCCCAGGTACGGCAGCGTGACCCGGTTGACGCCGTGCGACCGCAGGTTGTCGATCGCGCCGCGCTGCCACCGCACCCGCTGCCGCCACAGGTCCCGCCACGTCGGCATCAGCTCGGTCGTCGTCGCGCACCGGGCCGGGGACACGCACCGGTAGCCCAGCCGCAGGCACGCCAGCGTGATCTCCATGTCCTCGGTCAGCGCCCGCCGGTCGTAGTACTCCCCCGTCCGGCCCGGCAGCGCGCCGCCCCGCGCCGCAGCGATCTCGTGCAGCACCGACACCCGGAACAGCGTCGAGGTGCCGGTCAGCACCCACACCCCCTTACCGCGCCGCAGGATGTCCCGGGCGTAGCGGACGTACTCGTTGCGCTGCAGCTGTTCGATCAGCCCCCGGCGGCCCTCGCCGTAGAAGATCCCGCCCACGGCGCCGACGGCCGCGGACCGCTCCATCGCCGCGAGCGCGGTTTCGATCCACTCCGGGGCGAGGATCGAATCGGCGTCCATCACCAGGACGCGGTCGTCGCGGTCGAGCTGGGGCAGCACGACCGCCAGTGCCTGGTTCAGCGCACCGGCCTTCTTGTCCGTGTTGGCGACGGTCTCCAGCACGCGGGCGCCGTGCGCCGCCGCCACCGCTGCGGTGTCGTCGGCGCAGTTGTCCGCGACGACGAAAATCGCGTCCGGGGCGACCGTCTGCGCCCGGACCGAGTCCAGCGTGGCGCCGATGCTCGCGGCTTCGTCATGCGCGGGGATCAGGACCACGACCCGGTCCCGGCCCAGCGAGTGACGAGGAGTAACCAACATGCCTGGGATATAGGCCGGAAAGCGCAGGTCATTAGCCCGATGGATAGTGATGCGCATCACACTTCATTACGCTCTGTTGACAACACGAAGGGTGTTCGAATTTCCCGGAAACCGGCCGGCAGCCTCGGGGCCACCCGGGCCGTTCGCCTCTGGCGGCCGGCCCGGACCCGTGATCCTAAGCTCTCCCCATGGCGAAGTACTTCGACGTGCACCCGGACAACCCCCAGCGCCGGTCGATCGCTCAGATCGTCGACCTGCTGCGGCGCGACGGACTGATCGTCTACCCGACCGACTCGTGCTTCGCGCTCGGCTGCCAGCTCGGCAACCGCGACGGGCTGGACCGCATCCGCGCCATCCGGCACCTCGACGACCGCCACCACTTCACCCTGGTGTGCCGCGACTTCGCCCAGCTCGGGCAGTTCGTGCACGTCGACAACACCGTCTTCCGCGCGATCAAGGCGGCCACCCCGGGCAGCTACACCTTCATCCTGCCCGCCACCAAAGAGGTACCCCGGCGGTTGCTGCACGCGAAGAAGAAGACCGTGGGTGTGCGGATCCCCGACCACGTCGTCGCGCGGGCACTGCTCGACGAGCTGGGTGAGCCGCTGGTGTCCAGCACCCTGCTGCTGCCCAACCACGAGGAGCCGCTGACGCAGGGCTGGGAGATCAAGGACGAACTCGACCACGCGGTCGACGCGGTCGTCGACTCCGGCGGCTGCGGCACCGAGCCCACGACGGTGATCGACTTCTCCGGTGGCGAGCCGGAAATCGTCCGAAAGGGTGCCGGGGACCCGGCCCGTTTCGAATAACTCTGGACATCGCCGCCGTGGCGGGTCACGCTGGAAAAACGCACCGTGATCCGCGAGGAGGCTGGCGATGAGACTGGGCCGCAAACTTGCCGTGGGCGTCGTCGTCGAAGAATCCAGGGCCGAAGAGGTCGCGCCGGTCGAGGAGCCCCGCGACACCGTGGAAACCCCCGAGCCGGAGCGTCCCGCCCCCGTCACCGCCGACCGCTGAGCCATGGCGGGCCGGCTGTCGTTGCGCCGCACGCCCCAGGAACGGCGCGACGTCCCGTGGCGCGGGTACAAGCTCGCCTACCCGATGCTGTCGGCCGACGGCACGGAGGCCGGTTTCACGGGCGTATCGCTCGGCCGCACGCACGCCTACGGGGTGCAGGCCGAGGCGCGGTGCGCGCAGAGCAGCCGCCACCAGAGCCCGTCCCGCCTGTGCGACTGCGGCTTCTACTGCTTCCACGACCTCGCCGACGCCCGCGCGCTGGCGTGCGACCCGCAGTACCAGCAGAGCGTGCTGCTGGAGGTGGACGCCGCCGGCCGGTACTTCCTGTACGAGCGGGGCGTGCGCTACTCGAAACAAACCGTCCGGTCCGTGCACGCAGGGTTGTGCGCATGCGGGTGGCCCGCCCAGGTGTTCGTGGCGACCGGCACGGGCGTCGTCGGCTGGCGCAAGCTGCTGCCGGTGTGCTCGACCTGCGCCGGGAACCGGCCGCCGCTGACGCTGGACCACTTCAGCCGCCTCGCGGGCGTGCCGGTGCACCGGGACGACCAGGCCGTGGCGTTCACCGCCGGGGCGGCCGCCAACCCGGAGCTGGTGCCCCTGCTGTCCGCCGAGGTCGCGCTGCTGCACGCCCGCCTGGACGAGCTGCAGAGCCAGCTGGACCGGCTCACCAAGGGGCACTGAGCAGTCCGTCCGAACGCGACGGTGAACCTTGCGGCGAGATCGCGGACCGGGGCACGATCCGAGGATGACCAACCCGTTCGACCTCACCGGGCACGCGCCGGTGGTCACCGGCGGCAACTCGGGGATCGGCCGTGCGATGGCGGACGCGCTCGCCGCCGCGGGAGCCGACGTCGCCATCTGGGGCACCAGCACCGCGCGCAACGAGGAGACCGCGGCCGATCTCGCCCGGCACGGCAGGCAGGTTCTCGCCGTCCGGTGCGACGTCGGCGACGAGGACGACGTCGAGCACGCGATGGCACGGACGGTGGGCACGCTGGGGCGCCTGGATTCCTGCTTCGTGAACGCGGGCGTCGCCGGGGCGGGCAGCCGCTTCACCGAGACGTCGCTGGACGAATTCCGCCGGGTCACCCGGGTCGATCTGGACGGTGCGTTCCTGACGTTGCGGGCCGCGGCCCGCGTGATGCTCGCGCAGGGCACGGGCGGAAGCCTGGTCGGCACGTCCAGCGTGGCCGCGGTGCAGGGGCAGCCACGCGGGCAGGCGTACGCCGCGAGCAAGGCGGGGCTGACCGCGATGATCAAGTCGATCGCGGTCGAGCTGGCCCGGCACGGCATCCGCGCCAACGCGGTCCTGCCCGGGTGGGTGCACACCCCGCTGGCCGCCCCGGCACTGGACTCCGAGGGGTTCCAGCGCCGGGTGCTGCCGCGGATGCCGGTGGGCCGGTGGGGCCGCCCGGACGATTTCGGCGCGCTCGCGGTGTACCTGGCGAGCCCGGCCAGTGCGTTCCACACCGCCGACACGATCACCGTCGACGGCGGCTACCTCAGCTTCTGATCCCGCCGGGTCACGGTGCGCCGGGAAACGGCGGCACGTGGCCCGGGTAGTCGGCGGTGACCCGGCCGGGGAAGCTCGGTGACCGCTTCTCCAGGAACGCCAGGACGCCTTCCCGCACGTCCTCGCCGGCGCCGAGCTCCAGCAGGGCGCGGGAGTCGGCGCGGTGGGCGTCCCACGGCGTCGGCGAGCCGAGCATGCCCCACAGCAGTTGCCGCGACACGGCCACCGACACCGCCGAGGTGTTGTCCGCGATCTCCCGCGCGATCCCGTGCGCCACCGGGATCAACTCGTCCGGTGGCACCACACGGGACACCAGTCCCCCGGCACGCGCCTCGGCCGCGTCGAACACCCGCCCGGTCGCGACCCACTCCATGGCCTGCGAGATGCCGACGATCCGGGGCAGGAACCACGAGGACGCGGCCTCCAGCACGATGCCGCGCCGGGCGAACACGAACCCGAACCGGGCGTTCTCGCCGGCGATCCGGATGTCCATCGGCAGTGTCATCGTCACCCCGATCCCGACCGCGGGTCCGTTGACGGCCCCGATCACGACCTTCTTGCTCGCCGCGATCCGCAACGCCACCGCGCCACCGGCGTCGCGCGGGACACCGTCGATCTCGCCGAAACCCCGCACGTCACCGATCGCGTCGCGGTCGAACGTGCCGGCGCCGCGGTCGAGGTCCGCGCCCGCGCAGAACCCGCGCCCGGCGCCGGTCACCACGACCACGCGCACCGCGTCGTCGGCGTCCGCCACGTCGAACGCGGCGATCAGCTCGTGCGCCATCTCCAGCGTGAACGCGTTCAGCCGCGCCGGCCGGTTCAGGGTGATCGTGGCGATCCCGCCGTCGACCTCGTAGGTGATCTCGTCGAAACTCACCGCACCGCCCATCGTCGTGGGTACCGGACGAGCCGGAGCGCGGGTGGCAGCCCGGCGACGGCACGGTCGGGCAGCACCGGCCGGGCCGTCACGGCACCCGATCCAGCCGGTCGGCGAGGCGCGCCCACTGCTCCCCGGGAGTACCGAACAGCAGCTCGCTGCTCTTGGCCCGCTTGTAGTACAGGTGCGCGTCGTGCTCCCAGGTGTAGCCGATGCCGCCGTGCAGCTGGAGCCCGGTGGCCGCCGCCTGGAAGTACGCGGGGCCGGTGAACGCCTGCGCGGTCGCCGCGGCGAGCGGCAGCGCGTCCGGGTCGTGGTCGGCGGCCCACGCCGCGTACCGCAGCAGCGACCCGGCCCGTTCGCTCGTGCTGTACAACTCCGCGCAGGCGTGTTTGACCGCCTGGTAGGAGCCGATGGCGCGGCCGAACTGCACCCGCACCTTGGCGTAACCGACGATGGTGTCCAGCACCTGCGCGATCCCGCCGGCCTGTTCCGCGGCCAGCGCCACCGCCGCCAGGTCGCGCACCCGCTCCAGCACCGCGCCCGGGTCGGCGTGCTCGAGCCGGCGGGCGGGCGTCGCGGAGAACTCCAGCTTCGCCTGGCCGCGCGTCGGGTCCAGGGTGGTCAGCGCCCTCCGGCGGCCCTCGGCGGTGACGAACCACCCGGCGGGCGTGTGCACCACGAAAACCTCGGCCACGTCACCGGAGAGGACGAACGGCGCGCACCCGTCGAGCACCCAGCCGCCGTCGCGCTCGGTCGCGGTCACCCCGGACAGCGCCACCGCACCGATCTTCTCCCCGGCCGCCAGCGCGGGCAGGACCTCGGTGTCGCCCAGCGCGGTCAGGACGTCGGCCGCCAGCACCGCGGAGGCGAGGAACGGTACCGCCGCCAGTGCGCGGCCCAGTTCCTCGAGCACCACGCACCGGTCGGCGTGCCCCGCGCCCGCACCGCCGAGCTCCTCCGGAACCACGAGCCCGGTCAGGCCCAGGTCGGCCATCCGCCGCCACAACCCGCGATCGTACCGGGCGCCACCGTCCACAACGGACCGGACGTCGCTGTGGTCGGCCAGCAGTTCGCGCACCGCGGACCGCAGTTGCCGCTGTTCGTCGTCGAGCACCAGCTGCACGGCTTCTCCTCTCAGGCGGGTCGCTGCGTGCCCACCCGCAGCTCGCGGAAGGGCACGTCGCGGTCGGCGACGGGTTCGCGCGGCAGCCCGAGGATCCGGTCGCCGATGATCGTGCGCTGGATCTGGTCGGTGCCACCGGCGATGCTCGACGACGGGGTCTGGTTGATCGCCAGTGCCAGCTCGTCCCCGGCCGCGTCGTCCGGGTCCCAGGCGGTCGCGTGCGGTCCGGCGATCAGCCCGGCGACCGCGACGGCCTGCTGCTGCAGCTGGGCGCCGGCGAGCTTGGCCACCGAGCCGCGGGCGCCCGGCGGGGAACCGGCCTCGGCCTCCTGCCGCAACCGCGCGTTGAACAACGTCAGCGCCCGCTCGGCCGCGTACAGCTTCGCCAGTTCCACCCGCACCACCGGATCGCGGTCGCGGCCGTACCGGCGCGCGGACTCGGCGAGGTTCGCGTGCGCCAGCGGGTCGTGCCGCTTGCGGACGAACCCGCCGATGGACACGCGTTCGTGGCCGAGCATGGTCACCGCGGCCGCCCAGCCCCCGCCGACCTGCCCGAGGACCGCGTCGGCCGGCAGTCGCAGGTCGGCGAAGTACACCTCGTTGAACGGCGCCCTCCCGGTCATGTCCGTCAGCGGCCGCACGGTCACGCCGGGCGCGTGCATGTCGATGAGGAACATGGTCAGTCCCTGGTGTTTGGGCACGTCCGGGTCGGTGCGGGCGAGCAGCGCACCGAAATCGGCCAGGTGCGCGACCGTCGTCCACACCTTCTGCCCGTTGACCACCCACGAGTCCCCGTCCCGGACCGCGCGGGTCTGCAGGCTCGCGACGTCGGACCCGGCACCGGGCTCGGAGAACAGCTGGCACCAGATCTCCTCGCCGCGCAGCAGCGGCGGGATGTGGCGCGCCTTCTGCGCGGCCGTGCCCAGGTCGAGGATCGTCGGCCCGCACATGCCCATGCCGATGCGGAACACCGAGGTCGGCAGGTCGTAGTTGGCCGCCTCCTGGTCGAAGATCTGCTGCTCGGCGGCGGTGAGCCCCTGCCCGCCGTACTCCTTGGGCCAGGTGATGCCGGCCAGCCCGGCGTCGTGCAGCGCGGCCTGGAACCGCTTGGCGGTCGCCAGCTCCTCGTCCCCGGGGACGTTGGCGGCCAGCCACGCGCGGACCTTCTCGCGGAACCCGGTCACGCGATCAGCTCCAGGATGGTCGCGTTGGCCTGCCCGCCGCCCTCGCACATCGTCTGCAGCCCGTAGCGGGCACCGGTGGCACGCATGTGGTGCACCAGCGTGGTCATCAGGCGCGCGCCGCTCGCGCCGAGCGGGTGGCCGAGCGCGATCGCCCCGCCGTGCGGGTTGAGGGTCTTGGGGTCGGCGCCGGTCTCCGCCAGCCACGCCATCGGCACCGGCGCGAACGCCTCGTTCACCTCGAACACCCCGATGTCGCCCAGGGACAGGCCACTGCGCTGCAGAGCCTTGCGCGTCGCCGGGATGGGTGCGGTCAGCATGATCACCGGATCGTCACCCGCGAGCACGGCGGTGTGCACGCGGGCGAGGGGCCGCAGGCCCAGCTCGGCCGCCTTCTCGCTGGTGGTCATCAGCAGCGCGGCCGCACCGTCGCTGATCTGCGAGCTGTTGCCCGCGGTGATCACGCCGTCCTCCGCGAAGGCGGGCTTGAGCTTCGCGAGCTTCTCCAGCGAGCCGCCGCGGCGCACACCCTCGTCAGCGGTCACCGCGCCGAGCGGGAGCAGCTGCTCGTCGAACGCACCGGAATCCTGCGCGGCGGCCGCTTTTTCGTGCGAGGCCAGGGAGAACTCGTCGACCTGGGTCCGGCTGAACCCCCACCGTTCGACGATCATCTCGGCGCCGGTGCCCTGGTTGGGCCGCACCCCGCCGTAACGGGCCAGCACCTGGTCGCCGAGCGGGTTCGCGCCCTGCGCGGAGAAGCCCATCGGCACCCGGCTCATCGACTCGACCCCGCCGGCCACCACCACGTCGTAGTGCCCGGCGATCAGGCCGGCGGCGGCGAAGTGCACGCTCTGCTGGGACGAGCCGCACTGCCGGTCCACGGTCACGCCGGTCACGCTCTCCGGCCAGCCCGCGGCCAGCACGGCGTTGCGGGCGATGTCGCCGGTCTGCTCACCGGCCTGGCCCACGCACCCCCACACCACGTCGTCGATCCGGCCCGGGTCCAGGCCGGTCCGCTCGGCGAGGCCGCGCAGCACGTGCGCGGACAGGTCCACCGGGTGCACCCCGGACAGGCCGCCGTCGCGCTTGCCCACCGGGGTGCGCAGCGCCTCCACGATCACCGCATCTCGCACGGCTCCTCCTTCTCCTCCACCAGGTAGCGCTCCTTGAGGCGGCGCTTCACCAGCTTGCCGGTCGGGGTGCGGGGCAGTTCGGCGGTGAAATCCACGCTGCGCGGCACCTTGTAGTGCGCGATCCGCTCCCGCAGGTAGGTCAGCAGCTCGGCTTCCAGCTCCGGTCCGGGGGTGGCGCCGGGCGCGGGCTGGACGACGGCCTTGACCGCCTCCCCCATCTCCTCGTCCGGCAGCCCGATCACGCCGACGTCGAACACGGCGGGGTGCAGGGCGAGCGCGTCCTCGATCTCCTGCGGGTAGATGTTCACCCCGCCGGAGATGATCGTGAAGGCCGCGCGGCCGGTGAGGTAGAGGTAGCCGTCGTCGTCGAGGTAGCCGACGTCGCCGGTGGTGGTCCAGGTTTCGTGCTCGGGGTGCTGCGCCGCGCGCGTCCCGGCCTCGTCACCGCGGTAGGTGAACGGGACCTCGTCGCGTTCGAAGTAGACGGTCCCGATCTCGCCGGGCGGCAGCACCGTGCCCTCGTCGTCGCAGATGCGGGTGACGCCGACCACCGCGCGGCCGACTGATCCGGGCCGGGTGAGCCACTGCTCGCTGTCGATGAACGTCATCCCGGCGCCCTCGGTGGAGGCGTAGTACTCGACGAGGACCGGCCCCCACCAGTCGATCATCGCGCGCTTGGCCTCGACCGGGCAGGGCGCCGCGGCGTGCACGGCGACCCGGTGGCTGGACAGGTCGTAGCGGGACCGCACTTCGTCCGGCAGCTTGAGCATGCGCACGAACATCGTCGGCACCCACTGGCTGTGCGTGACGCCGTGGGTCTCGATGGCCCGCAGCGCGGCCTCGGCGTCGAAGCGCTGCATCATCACCACCGTCCCGCCGAGCCGGTGCACGGCCGCGCCGAACCGCAGCGGCGCGGCGTGGTAGACCGGCGCCGGGGACAGGTAGACCGTGTCCGGCCCGAAGCCGCACCGGGCCCGCAGGACCGGGGTGAGCGCGTCACCCGGCTCGTCCACCTGCCGGCCGGGCAGGTCGACCTGGATGCCCTTCGGCCGGCCCGTGGTGCCGGAGGAGTACAGCAGGTCCGCACCGCACGGCTGGTCCGCCCGACGGCACGGGGAACCGGACGCGAGGAAGGCGTCGTAACCGGCGTACCCGTCGGCCTCGCCGCCGTAGACCAGCTTGACCGGCACGTCCGGGAGCAGTTCGGCGACCGCGCGGGCCAGCGGGCCGAGCGCGGCGGAGACCACGAGCGCGCGGGCCCCGGAATCGCTGACGATGTAGGCGGCTTCGGCCGGGGCCAGGTGGCTGTTCACCGCGGCGATGTAGCGGCCGGAGCGCATCGCGGCCCAGTAGACCTCGTAGGCGCGGACCGAGTTGTCGCTGAGCAGCGCGACGGTGTCGCCGCGGCCCACCCCGGCGCCGGTCAGGGCGTCGGCGAGGCGCGTGGACCGCTCGTCGAGCTCGCCGTAGGTCAGCTGCTCGCCCGAGCCCGCCATGATCACGGCGGGCCGTCCGGGGTCGGCGTCGGCGTGGGTACCCGGGTACATGCGGCTCCTCCTCGAACGCCTCGGCTCCCCTGCGAGAGTGCAAGCATTCGGCGGAACAGTCAACACCGACTGTTACCGGGTTAGGGTGATGCCCGTGGTGACCGAAACCCGGACCCGGCGAGACCGCGCGGCCGGCACCCGCACCCTGATCCTGGACGCGGCGGTCGCGTGCCTGGTCGAGCTGGGCTACGCGGGCGCCTCCACGCTGGCGATCCAGGCGAAGGCCGGGGTGTCCCGGGGCCGCCTGCTGCACCACTTCCCGTCCCGGGACGAGCTGCTGGTCGCGGCTTCGCAGCACCTGGCGGCGAGGCGGTTGCGGCAGACCGAGGAGCGCCTGGCCGAACAGCTCGCCGGTGAGCCGGAGGGGCCGCGCCGGGTCGAGCGGTGCATCGAGCTGCTGTGGATGACCTTCCACGAACCGGCGTTCTGGGCGGCCGTCGAGCTGTGGACCGCGGCGCGCACCAACCCCGCGCTGGCCGAGGCCCTGCGCCCGCAGGAACGCGCCCTACGCGACGCGATCCGCCGTGTCGGCGACCGGATCTGGGGACCGGCCGTGTGCGCCCACCCGCGTTATCCGGAGCTGCGGGAGCTGCTGTTCACCAGCATGCGTGGTGCGGCACTGCCCTACGCCTTCGAGAAGAAGCGGTGGCCGGCGCGCGATCCGCACGTCGCCCTGTGGAAGTCGCTGGCCCGCCACCTGCTCTTCGCAGACGGTCAGTGTTGACCGTTTCCGGCGCCGCGCGGTAGAAACGCGTGATGCCGATGCCCGGAGCCGCCGAAGTGCCCCGCCTGCTGGGCCGGGGGATGACGATGGGCGATCAGCTCGCCCGCCACGCGCGCACGCACGGCGACCAGCCCGCGTTCTCGTTCGAGGGCACGACCCGCACCTACCGGCAGTTCGACGCGCGGGTGAACCGGCTGGCGAACGCGTTGCGCGAGCGCGGCGCCGGGTACGGCGACCGAGTGGCCGTGCTCGGGCTGAACGCCCTGGAAGTGCTGGAAACCTACTTCGCGTCCACGCGGCTCGGCGCGATTTGCGTGCCGGTGAACTTCCGGCTCGCAGCCGAGGAGATCGCCTACGTCCTCGCCGACAGCGGGGCGCGTGCGAGCGTGGTGCACGCCCCGCTCGCCCCCGCGCTGGCGAAGGCGCGGGAACGGATCGACGAGCCCGGGCCGTGCCTGGTGTTCGGCGGCGCCGTGGACGGCATGGCGGACTACGAGGAGGCACTCGCCACGGCACCGGCGGAGTTCGCCGAGATCACGGTGGACGAGCAGGACCCGGCGTTCATCATGTACACCTCGGGCACCACGGGACGGCCGAAGGGCGCGGTGCTGACGCACCACAACCTGCTGATGCACGCGTTCAGCAACATGGCGACGCTGGGTACCGGCCCCGACGACAAGGTCTGGCTGGCCGCGGCGCCGTTGTTCCACATCGCCGGGCTGTCCGGGATGCTGCCGAACCTGCTGCTCGGCGGCCGGACCGTGCTGCTGCCCAGCGGCCGGTTCGATCCGGTGGCCGTAGTGGACCTGATGGAACGCGAGCGGGTGACCTCGGTGTTCCTGGTGCCGGCGCAGTGGCAGGCCATCGTGTCGGTGCCGGAGCTCGCGTCGCGGGACCTGTCGGCGCTGGCGAAGATCTCGTGGGGCGCCGCCCCCGCGTCGACGACCCTGTTGCGCACGATGATCGACACGTTCCCGCAGGCAGAGGTGACGACGGCGTTCGGGCAGACCGAGTGCAGCCCGGTGACCACGCTGCTGCGCGGCGAGGACTCGATCCGCAAGATCGGGTCGGTGGGCAAGCCGATGCTCAACGTCGAGGTGCGGGTGGTCGACGACGACCTGCGCGACGTGCCGCGCGGCGAGGTCGGCGAGATCGTCTACCGCAGCCCGATGGTGATGAAGGAGTACTGGAACAAACCGGCCGAAACGGCGGAGGCGTTCCGCGGCGGCTGGTTCCACTCCGGCGATCTGGTGCGGCAGGACGAGGACGGCTACTACTACGTGGTGGACCGCAAGAAGGACATGATCATCTCCGGCGGGGAGAACATCTACTGCGCCGAGGTGGAGAACGTCCTGGCGGCGCACCCGAAGATCGGCGAGGTGGCGTTGATCGGCATGCCGGACGAGCGGTGGGGCGAGACGCCGCTGGCGGTGATCGCGCCCCGCGCGGCCGGCGACGCGCCGACCGCCGCCGAGCTCGGCGAGTGGTGCGCCGACCGGCTGGCGCGCTACAAGCAGCCACGGCACGTCGCGGTGGTCACCGCGCTGCCCCGCAACCCGAGCGGGAAGGTGCTGAAAACCCAGCTGCGAGCCGACCGCGCGGCGGGAAAGCTCCCCATCGACCCCGCCCCGGTGGGCGCGGGAAACCTGGCCTAACCGCCGGTCAGCGCCTTGACCACGCGGGACGGACTGGGACGGCCCAGCCGCTCGGCCATCCAGGCGCTCGTGCGCACCAGCGCGTCCAGGTCCACGCCGTGCTCGATGCCCAGGCCGTCGAGCATCCACACCAGGTCCTCGGTCGCCAGGTTGCCGGTCGCCGCCTTCGCGTACGGGCAGCCGCCGAGGCCGCCCGCGGAGGAGTCCACTGTGGTCACTCCGGACCGCAGCGCGGCCAGGGTGTTGGACAGCGCCTGGCCGTAGGTGTCGTGGAAGTGCACGGCCAGCGCGTGCACGTCGCCGAAGGCCGCGAGCACCGCTTCCACGTGACCGGGCGTCGCCACGCCGATCGTGTCGCCCAGGGACAGCTGGAAGCAGCCCATGTCGAGCAGCCGCCGGCCCGCGGCCACCACCTGCTCGACCGGCACCGCACCTTCCCACGGGTCGCCGAAGCACATCGACAGGTACGCCCGCACCTGGAGGCCCTCGTGCCGGGCGCGGCGCACCACCGGTTCGAACATCGCGAACTGCTCGTCGAACGAGCGGTTCAGGTTCTTGCGCGCGAAGGTCTCGGTGGCGCTGCCGAAGATGGCGATCGTCTCCACGCCGAGCGCGAGCGCCCGGTCCAGCCCGCGCTCGTTGGGCACCAGCACCGGGTACCGGACGCCCTCGCGCCGGTCGAGCCCGGCCAGCAGGTCGTCGGCGTCGGCGAGCTGCGGCACCCATTTCGGGTGCACGAAGCTGGTGGCCTCCAGCGTGCGCAGCCCGGCGTCGGCCAGCCGGCCGAGGAACTCCAGCTTGGTGTCCAGCCCGACGATCGCCTGCTCGTTCTGCAGCCCGTCGCGCGGCCCGACCTCCCAGATCGTCACCCGGCCCGGCAGGTCGTCCCGCGACGCCTCGCGCTGGGGCAGGCCCAGCTCCCGCACAGTCACCACGCCCCTACGTTAACGCTCACTAACGCCGCCGTCCAGTGTCCACCACCGGCGGCTCACCGGGGAGGGGACCGGGGACGCGCAGCCCGTCCAGCACGACCTGCAGGTTGCGCTCCCACTGCCGCTCACCCGCCTGGATGCCCAGCGTGTGCGGCCCGGTGGAGGAGGCCGCCACCATCAGGAACGCGACGTCCTCCCAGGTGACCTCGGGCCGCATCACCCCGGCCGACCGGGCGCGCCCGACCAGGTTCCGGATGCGGTCGCGCAGCTCGGCCCGGGAGTGGTCCAGGATGTTGCCCAGGCGCTTGTTGACGTCGCACAGCTCGTTGCGCAGCCGGATGTAGGCGAAGGCGAACGAGGTGAACCCGGCCCACGGGTCCGGATCGGCCATCGCCTCGTCACCCTTGGCGATGATCTCCCCCAGCACCTCGTTGAGCACCGCTTCGAGCAGCACCTCCAGCGAGTTGACCCGGCGGTAGAACGTGCCGATGCCGACACCCGCGCGCCGCGCGATCTCGTGCGCGGTGACCTCGCCACCCTCGGCCGCGGCCTCGCGCGCCGCGGCGACGAGCCGTTCCACGTTGCGCCGGGCATCCGCCCGCGGCCGGCGGCCCGAGCCGTCGTCGAGCAGGCGGTCCACTGCTGCCGTCATGCCGGCAGTCTACCAACCGGACCGATCGCGTCCGGATTAAGTGGACAAGTTAAGTCCGATTGTACTAGCGTCCGGATCCGGACGCATGGAGTCCAGTTAGCTTCCGGACAACACGAGGGGTGGATCCCCATGCCCAAGACTCCGCCGGCTGCCGGGAAGATCACGGCGCTGGCCGCCGGGTTCGTCATGGCGAGCCTGGACACCACGGTGATGCAGGTCGCCGGAGCCACCGTCCAGGACCGCCTGCACGCCTCGCTCGCCCAGCTCACCTGGGCCGTCGACGGCTACGTGCTCACCTTCGCCGCGCTGCTGATGCTCGCCGGCGGCCTGGCGAACCGGGTGGGCGCGCGGCGCGTCTACCTGTGGGGCATGGTCCTGTTCGGTGCCGCGTCGCTGGCCTGCGCGCTCGCCCCGGACATCGGGGTGCTGATCGCGGCGCGGCTCCTCCAGGGGGCCGGAGCGGCGCTGTTCATGCCCAGTTCGCTGGCCCTGCTGGTGCGGTCCTTCCCCGACCCCCGGGAACGCACCAGGGTGCTGGGCCTGTGGTCGGCGATCGTGTCCTCGTCGGTGGCGATAGGCCCGACCGTCGGCGGGCTGCTGGTCGGCGCGTTCGGCTGGCCGAGCATCTTCCTGATCAACGTGCCGGTCGGCATCGCGGGCGTGCTCCTCACCCGGCGGCACATCCCGGCCGCCGACGGGGACGGCCGGCCGCTCGCGATCTCCGGCCACGGCGCGGTGATCGTCGCGCTGACCGGGCTCAGCTTCGCACTCATCGAAGGACCACAGCTCGGCTGGACGGCGCCCCCGGTGATCGCCGCCGCCGGCGCGGCCGTGCTGGCCGCCGTCCTGCTCATCGCCCGTGAGCGGCGGACCGGCCACCCGGTGATGCCGTGGACGCTGTTCCGGGACGCCCGGTTCAGCGGCGCGAACGCCGCCGGGTTCCTGTTCAACGCCGCCTTCTACGGCTCGCTGTTCCTGATCGGCCTGTACCTGCAGCACGCGCGCGGCGCGAGCCCGCTGCAGGCCGGACTGCAGCTCCTGCCGCTCACGGTCTTCATCCCGCCCAGCAACATCGCCTTCGCCCGGCTGTCCGCGCGCGTCCCGACCGGCCCGCTGCTGGCCGTCGCGTTCCTGGCCGCGGGGATCGCCACCCTGGCCCTGGTCGCGCTGTTGCCGGCCGCGCCGTACTGGCTGCCGGCCGTCGCCCTCGCGGTGACCAGCATCGCCAGCGGCCTCATCTCCCCCGCCATGACGGCGGCGCTGGTCAACGCCGCGGGACCCGGGCACGCGAACACGGCCGGCTCCGTCCTCAACGCCAACCGGCAGATCGGCGCGCTCCTGGGCATCGCCTCGGTGGGCGCCGTCCTCGGCCTCACGCCCGGCTGGGACAGCGGCGCGACGGTCGCGCTCCTGCTCGTCGGCGCCGCCTACCTGGCCGGGGCCGTGATCTCCTGGCGTCTCATCCACTGGCCGGGGCGCCGCACGATCACCCCCGCACCGGCACGCGAGCCCGCCGTCTGCCCGGTCGAGCATCGATGAGGGCCGCGAGTCCCACGTTCACGGCCCTGAACGGGGGACTCGCCCGGCTAGTCGTCCAGCTCGGTGCAACCGAAGAAATGCAGCTGGCCGTGCCAGCGGATCGGCCGGCCCGGCGGCAGCCGATCTGCTCCCAGACTGGGCAGCGTGGCCTTCGACCAGTCGATGGTCTGACGGCCGCCAGCTCCCTCCTGGAGTACCGGGGCCAATTCCGATCCCGCACCGGGGGCATCGGGAAGATGGGTCCACACCCCGAAATCCTCGCTCAGGCTCTGCGCCCGGTTCGCCAGCCACGCATCGAGGTGGTCGTCAGCCGCGGCCCGGACCGCAGCGGCGTCGTTCAGTAACCAGACCCGGCCCCTGCGGCTCCCGCTGTGGCCGACCACGTGGGTCATCTCCAGCAGGTGAAATCCATACGGGTAGGACGAAGCCGTCGGCGACGGCCCGGAAGGCGTGACGGCTTCCGGCGCCTCGACGCGCGCCCTGGCGACGTCGTCCTGCGGGTCGAGGCGCAGCGCCACGCCGTAGGCTGCCGCGGCCGCGGCATCGTCGCCCAGCCAGTGCAGCGCGCAGGCGAGCGAGAACGCCGCGAGGTTGTCGGCGGGCTGGAGTTCGAGTGTGCGCCGCGCGGCCCGCACCACCTCCGCGGCGAGCTCCCGGCCGAGCTCGTCGTCCGCGTCCAGACCGGCTGGCGGATGCCAGGGGGCGTCGAAGGGATCTTCGACGCCCCCGCTCTCGCCGTTGAGGTGTGCCCGCAGCTTGCCCAGCGCCAGGACCGTCAGCCCGATGGCGCACGTGGAGTCGTCCGGGACGGAGGCCTGGATCGCCGCGTAGGCGTCCCGGATCTCGTCCTCGTGCTCCTCGTCCAGTTCCTCCAGCGTGTCGTGCTCGGTTGCCTCCCAGTACTGCCGGAGGGATTCACCGGTGTCCCGGAGTGCCGGCTCGATGTCCGCAGCGTCAAACATGATCACGAGAGGATAGGTCCTCGCGAGGTCACCGCAGGCGCCGCGCCTCCTCAGGTCCGGGACCCGCCGGGCAGGCCGCGGGCGAGCACCTGCGCCAGGTGCAGCGCCTGCCGTCCGGTGAGGTCGTCGATCTGGGTGCGGCAGCTGAACCCGTCCGCGAGCACCAGGGTGTCCGGTGACGCGGCCGTCACCTCGGGCACCAGCACCCGGTTCGCCGCCGCGACCGACACCTCGTAGTGCCCCTTCTCGACCCCGAAGTTCCCGGCCAGCCCGCAACAGCCGGAGTCCAGCGTCCGGTTGGTCACGCCGACCTTCCGCAACAGCCGTTCGTCCGCCGCGTTGCCCATCACGGCGTGCTGGTGGCAGTGCTGCTGCGTGATCGCCGACGCCTCCACCTCCGGGAACGACACGTCCGGCGCGTAGCGCTCCAGGAACTCGGCCAGCGTGAACGCCTGGCCCGGCAGCCCGTGCAGCTCCGCCTCGTCGAACAGCTCGCGCGCGTCGTGCCGGAACACCGCCAGACAGCTGGGCTCCAGCCCCACGACCGGCGTGCCCGCCTCCAGGTGCGGCCGCAGCACCCGCAGCGTGCGCCGCAGTACCCGCCGCGCCACACCCAGCTGGCCGGTGGAGATCCAGGTCAGCCCGCAGCACACCGACGACGACGGCAGTACCACGTCGAACCCGGCGTGCTCCAGCACCCGCACCGCGTCGTGGCCCACCTCGGGCGACAGGAAGTTGGTGAACGTGTCCGGCCACAACACCACCTTCGGCCGGCCCCGGTCGCGGGCGGCGAACCCGCGCCGGAACGTCCGCGGCGCGAACCGCGGCAGCGACCGCTCCGGGGTGATCCCGCCGGCCTTCTTCACCACCCCGGCCAGCCGCCCGCCGAGCACCCGGTTCACCAGCCGCGGCGTGCCGGACGCCAGCCGCGCCAGCAGCGGCAGGAACCCGAGGGTGTAGTGGCTGGCCGGGCGCAGCCGCCCGGCGTAGTGCTGGTGCAGGAACTCGGCCTTGTACGAGGCCATGTCCACGTTGACCGGGCAGTCGGACAGGCACCCCTTGCACGCCAGGCACAGGTCGAGCGCCTCGAGCACCTCGGTGGACCGCCACCCGTCGGTGACCGTCTCGCCGCGCATCATCTCGAACAGCAGGTGCGAACGGCCGCGCGTCGAGTGCTCCTCGCGGCCGGTGACCATGTAGCTCGGGCACATCACGCCGGACGAGGTGTCCACGCAGGCCCCGACGCCGACGCACCGCCGGGTCGCCGTCGCGAGGCTGCCGCCGTCGTGCGGGTACTTCAGCGTGATCGGCAGCGACCGGACCGGCCCGTCGAACCGCAGGTCCGCGTCCAGGCGGCGGGGCCGCACCAGGTTCCCGGGGTTGAGCAGGTCGTCCGGGTCCCAGATCCCCTTGAACCGCTCGAACAGCGCGAGGATCTCCGGCGGGTACATCCGCGACAGCAGTTCCGCGCGTGCCTGGCCGTCGCCGTGCTCACCGGACAACGAGCCGCCGTGCGCCACCACCAGGTCCGCCGCGTCCTCCAGGAACGCCCGGAACTGCCGCCGCCCCTCGCCGGTGGTGAGGGCGAAGTCGATGCGCACGTGCACACAGCCCTCGCCGAAGTGTCCATAGGGGACGCCGCGCAGCCCGTACTTCGTCAGCAGGGCACGGAAGTCGCGCAGGTAGGCGCCCAGGTTCTCGGGCGGCACCGCGGAGTCCTCCCACCCCGGCCACGCCTCGGATCCGTCCGGCATCCGGGTCACGATCCCGGCGGCGGCCTCCCGCACCGACCACAGCAGCCGCTGGTCGGCCGGCCGGGTCTCCACCACGGTCGCCGCGCCGGTGTCGCGCGCCAGCACGGCGGCGACCTCGGCCGCCCGTTCCGCCGCCTGTTCCGGGTCCGCTCCGCCGACCTCGACGAACAACCAGCCGCGCCCCTCCGGCAGCAGGTCGACCGCCGGGTGCGGGCGCCGCACCAGCAGTGAGTCGATCAGGTCACGGCCCATACCCTCGACCGTCAGCGGCCCCAGCGGCAGCACCGACGGGACGGCGTCGGCGGCCGCGATGTCGTCGGCGTAGCCGGCGACGACCAGCGCGCGTGCCGCGGGCGCGGGCACGAGCCGCACGGTGATCTCGGTCAGCAGCACGCAGGTGCCCTCGGTACCGACCAGCGCGCGGACCAGGTTCGTCCCGTTCTCCGGCAGCAGCTGGTCCAGCGCGTACCCGGACACCCGTCGCGGCAACGGTGGGAACGCCGTGCGCAGCAGCGCCAGGTTGTCCAGCGCGAGCTGCTTCGACGCGGCGACGCGCGGATCGTCGGGCAGCGACGGCCCGACCGCGAGCCGGGTCCCGTCCGCGGTGAGCACGTCCAGCGCGACGACGTTGTCCGCGGTCCGGCCCCACGCCACCGAATGCGAGCCGCACGCGTCGTTGCCGACCATGCCCCCGATCGTGCACCGGCTGTGGGTGGACGGGTCCGGCCCGAAGGTCAGGCCGTGCGGCGCGGCCGCCGCCCGCAACGCGTCCAGCACCACACCGGGTTGCACGCGCGCGGTCCGCGCCTCCGGGTCGATCTCCAGCACCCGGTTCAGGTGCCGGCTGTAGTCGATCACCACGCCCTCGCCGAGCGCCTGCCCGCCGATGCCGGTGCCCGCACCGCGCGCGGTGACGGGGACGCCGAACTCCCGGCACAGCCGGACGGTCGCCACCAGGTCCTCCACAGTGGACGGGAACACCACGGCCACCGGCACGTGCCGGTAGTTCGACGCGTCCATGCTGTAGACGGCGCGCGCCGTGGTGCCGGATTCCACCTCACCGTCGAGCGCGGCGGCCAGCTCCGCCAGGAACTGGCCCACCCGCTCCTCTGCCACCGCGGTCATGAAGCGGGACCCCCCGGCAGCGGATCGCCGGCCCGCAGCGGCGCGGCGGCGAACCGGCCTTCGTGGGCGAGCACCGGGCGGCGGTCGCCGGCCAGCTCCGGGTACTTCTGTTCCAGCTTCTCCCGCTGGGTCATCTGCCGGTGCCAGTGCCGTACCGTCTCCCGGTCGCCGTTGCCGGTGGCGCGCCAGCTCTTCGGCGCGTCGTCCCGGCTGGGCCCGGCGGAGGCGACCCCGCCCAGCCGCACGGCGGGCGGCAGCCGGTGCGGCACCGAGCCGCACGGGCAGGACGGAGCCGGGCTGGCGGACGAGGGCACGAGCGCCTCGAACCGGTTCCCGCACTCGCACGAGTAGTCGTAGATGGGCATCGTGTCACCAGTTCTCGATCGACTGGGCGAAGATCGCCGCGAGGTCCTCGTCGCGCACCGGGCGGGGCGAGATGGTCAGCAGCCGCTCCTGCTTGAGCGTGCCCTCGACCAGGCCGGGGATGTCGCCCTCGTCGTAGCCCACCCCGCCGATCCCGTTGGGGATGCCGATGTCGCGCATCAGCGAGGAGAGCACGAACGGCAGCTGGTCCACCGGGTCGCGCTGCTCCGGCGCGCCCGGGCCGAGGATCTGCGCCGCCCGCAGGTGCTTGTCCGGGTTGGTCGGGAAGGTGAACCGGAAGGCGGCGGGCGCGGTCAGCGACACCGACTCGCCGTGCGGGACCATGGCCTCGTCCTGCGGGTAGTTCTTCGGCCGGTACTCCTTCACGCGGCCGGCGATCGGGTACGCGCAGGCGTGCGGGATGTGCACGCCGGCGTTGCCGAACCCCATCCCGGCGAACGTCGCGGCCAGCATCATGTCCGTGCGCGCGGCGAGGTCGCCCCCGTTGAGCACCGCCTTGCGGAACGACCGCGCCAGCAGCGTCAGCGCCTGTTCGGTCCAGGCGTCGGAGATCGGGTTGGCCCCGCAGTAGGCGACCCGGGTCTCCGCGCGGTGCCGCGGGAAGGAGTCGAACGGCTTGGCCGTGTAGGACTCCAGCGCGTGGCACAGCACGTCCATTCCGCTCGCCGCGGTCACCTCCGGCGGCATGCTCAGCGTCAGCAGCGGGTCGACCACCGCCATCGACGGCCGCAGCCGGGGATGGCTGATGCCGGACTTCACCTTCAGGTCGAGGAAGTCCATGATGCACACCGGCGTGGTCTCCGAGCCGGTGCCGGCCGTGGTGGGCACCGCGACCAGCGGCTTGAGCGGCCCGGCCGGCGCCTTGCCCTGGCCGATCGGCTTGTTGACGTAGGCGTAGAGGTCCGCGGGGTAGGTGGTCATCAGGTTGATGGCCTTGGCGGTGTCGATCGACGAGCCGCCACCGACGGCGATGAAACCGTCCCATTCGGACTGACTGGCGAAGTCGACCGCGGCCTGGATGCTCACGTCCGTCGGTTCGACGTGCACCTGGTCGTAGGTTTCCACGGTCAGCCCGCCGGCCTTCGCGGCGGCGGCCACCCGTTCCGGCACCCCGGTCGCGGCGACGCCCGGGTCGGTGACGATGAGGACCCGCTCGGCGCCCATCTGGGCCAGGTCCCAGCCGATCTCGTCGACGGCGCCCGCGCCGAACTTCAGCGGGGTGGCACCCCAGGTGAACACGGTCTCGGTGAGGTATTCGGTCATGGCAGTTCCCTTTCAGGCGAAGTACCCGTCGGGTGCGAACGGGAGGGCAGCGGCCTGTCCGGGGTCGTGCCCGAAGATCACCTCGGCGTTGGTCTCCTCGGCGATGCGGCGCAGCTTTTCCACCGACTCCAGCCAGCGCACGCTGTCCCACACGATCGCGGCGCCGATGGCCGGCGGGCCCCAGCTCTCGCCGAGGTAGACGGCGTCGGAGGTGAAGATCTTGGTGCCGGTCTCCGGCAGGTCCACCCGCAGGGACATCGTCCCCCAGGTGTGGCCCGGTGTCGCGATGACGCTGACGCCCGGCGCGATCTCGGCGTCACCGGAGACGAGTTCGTAGTCGATGCCCTCGTAGTCGGCCTTGAGGTGGGCGCCCTTGAACGGGCCGTCGATGCCGAGTGCGCCCTCGTGCTCCTCGGAGTTGACGACGATGCGGGTCTTGCCGCCGGCGAAGAGCTTGGCGTTCGCGGCGTGGTCGAAGTGCAGGTGGGACAGCACCAGCACGTCGATGTCGTCCGGTGTCAGCTCCAGTGCCGCCAGCGAGTCCTCCAGGTAGGTGGTGCCCTCCTGGACCGGGAAGTACTCCTGCAGGCCGGTCGGCGCCCAGCGGGTCTCCCAGTCGCGCGGCACGCCGGTGTCCCACAGGATGCGCCCGTCCGGGTGCTCGATGAGCACCGCGTGGGTCGGGCAGGTCGTCCACACCGCTTCCTTGCGGGTGTTCGTCCGGTCGGTGATCGTCGTGCCCGGCTTGAGCAGCAGCCAGGTCTGGTCGCATTCCATCGTCCCGGTCCGGAGCAGGTGGACCTTGCTCGGTGCCGTCATCGGTGCCTCCTTGCGCCTCGAACGAACCAGCCGGGGCACACAGTGGCATGTAGCATGCTACTCAGTCAATGGCGGGGTACCCGGTCCACTCCATCGAGACCGGCGGCACCGGGTCACCGCTCGCCGCGGCCTCCTGCCCGATCAGCAGGCGGGCCGTGTTGAGCAGGTGCGCACGCATGCACTCGGCCGCTTCCCCGGCCTTGCCGGACTCGATGAGCGCGAAGATCGCCTCGTGCTCGGCGAGGATGTCGGCCAGGCTGCGTGAGGTGTCCACGGTCGAGGTGCCGCGCAACAGCACCATGTCGCGCAGCGAGTCGACGTACCGCGCCAGCCGGACGTTGCCGGAGGCGGAGTTGATCAGCTCGTGGAAGCGCCGGTCGGCGACCATGAACCTCGCCTCGTCGTGCACCTGCGCCGCCGCCCGCATCGCCTTGAGCTCGGCGCCCAGCTCCTTCACCCACGCCGGCGTGCGCTGCGTGACCGCGCGGTAGGTCGCCGGCACCTCCAGCAGCAGCCGGATCGCGAAGACCTCCTCCAGGTCGTGCAGGGACGTCTGGAGGATCCGCACGCCGCGGTTGCGCTCGAAGCGCACCATGCCGCGCTCGGCCAGCTGGATCAGCGCTTCGCGCACCGGCGTCCGCGACACGCCGAGGCGCTCGGCGAGGTCGTGCACCGAATACAGCCGTCCCGCGACGAGCTCCCCGTTCACGATGGCGGTCCGGAGCTCGTCGACGATCTTGCCGGCGAGGTTGGCGTCGTTCCCGATCTGCCGCATCGCAGAAGTTTCCCACGGCGGCGGCGGTTTCACGCCCCAGGCGCCGGGTACGCCCCGGGTCATGGACGCGGAGATCACCTTGCGGGTCGACGGCACCGCCCACCGCCTGACGGTCGACTGCCGCACCACGCTGCTGGACGCGCTCCGCGAACGGCTCGGCGTCACCAGCGCGAAGAAGGGCTGCGACCACGGCCAGTGCGGTGCCTGCACGGTGCTGGCCGACGGCCGCCGGGTGCTGTCCTGCCTGACCCTCGCCGTCGCGCGGAACGGGTCCGAGGTGACCACCGCCGCCGGGCTCGCCCCGGACGGTGAGCTGCACCCCGTGCAGCGCGCGTTCCTCGAGCACGACGGGTTCCAGTGCGGGTACTGCACGCCCGGCCAGATCTGCTCCGCCGTGGGCATGCTGGACGAGGCGGGCCGGGGCTGGCCGAGCCAGGTGAGCCCGGATCTGACCGCGCACCCCGCGCTGACCCGGGCGGAGATCGCCGAGCGGATGAGCGGCAACCTGTGCCGCTGCGCCGCCTACGCCGGCATCGTCGACGCGATCGAGGAGGCGGCCGGGTGAAGCCGTTCAGCTACGACGCACCCGCCGACGTGGCGACTGCCGTCCGCACCGTCGCCGCCGACCCGTCCGCCGCGTTCCTGGCCGGTGGCACGAACCTGCTGGACCACCTCAAGCTCGGCATCGCCCGCCCGGCTCGCCTGGTCGACGTCACGAACCTGACGTCCACCGAGATCACCGAGCGTGACGGCGGGCTGTCGATCGGTGCGGGCGTGCCCAACAGCGACCTGGCGGCCGATCCGCGCGTGCGGTCGCGGTACCCGGCGCTGGCCGAGGCGCTGCTGGCCGGTGCGTCCGGGCCGTTGCGGAACATGGCGACCACCGGCGGGAACCCGTTGCAGCGCACGCGGTGCGTGTACTTCCAGGACGTCACGACACCGTGCAACAAGCGGACACCCGGCTCCGGGTGCTCGGCGATCGGCGGCTACACCCGCTACCACGCGATCCTCGGCGCGTCCGAGCACTGCGTGGCGACGCACCCGTCCGACCTGGCGGTCGCGCTGGCCGCGCTGGACGCCTCGGTGCGGGTGCTCGGGCCGCAGGGCGAGCGCACGATCCCGTTCACCGAGCTGCACCGGCTGCCCGGTGACACCCCGCAGCGGGACACCGTGCTGGAGCACGGCGAGCTGATCACCGCGATCGACCTGCCCGAACCGCCCGCCGGGCGGCAGCGGTACCGCAAGGTCCGCGACCGGGCGTCCTACGCGTTCGCGCTGGTGTCGGTTGCCGCGCTGCTCGACGTCGCGAACGGGACCGTCCGCGACGCGCGGATCGCGTTCGGCGGGGTCGCGCACAAGCCGTGGCGCGCGTGGCAGGCCGAGGACGTGCTGCGCGGCGCACCCGCGACCGACGCGACGTTCCGCGCCGCCGCCGGGGCGGAGCTGGCGCAGGCACGGCCGTTGCCGGGCAACGAGTTCAAGGTCCCCCTGCTGACCCGCACCCTGGTGTCCGTGCTGCGGGAGCTGTCGTGACCGCGATCGGGAAACCACTGGTGCGGCGCGACGGCACGCGCAAGGTCACCGGCGCCGCCACCTACGCCTACGAGACACCGGTCGGCGCACCGCTGTTCTGCCACCCCGTGCAGGCCACCGTGGCCCGCGGCCGGATCACCGCGATCCACACCGCCGACGCCGAGGTGCTCGACGGCGTGCTGGACGTCATCACCTTCCGCACGGCCGAACGGCTGGCCTCCACCGAGGACCGCGAGCTGGCGGTGCTGCAGGACCGCGAGGTGGCCTTCCGCGGACAGGTGGTCGGCCTGGTGATCGCCCGGACCTCGGAAATCGCCCGGCACGGCGCGGAACTGGTGTTCGCGACCTACGCCGAGTCCGCGCACGACACCGAGCTCTCCGCCGATCGCGACGACCTGTACGCACCGGAGAAGGTGAACCCGGCGTTCCCCACCGACACCGGGACCGGGGACGTCGACGCCGCGATGGCATCCGCGGAGGTTGCGGTCGAGCGGACCTACCGCACCGCGATGTACCACAACAACCCCCTGGAACCGCACGCGACGACCGCGTTGTGGGACAACGACTCCCTGACGTTGTGGGACTCCACGCAGGGCGTGCACCCGTCCCGCAAGACCATCGCGAAGGTGTTCGGCCTGCCCGCGGAGCGGGTGCGGGTGGTGTGCCCGTACGTGGGCGGCGGGTTCGGGTCGAAGGGCCTGCCGCACGTCAACGTCGTGCTGGCCGCGATGGCCGCGCGGGCGCACCCGGGCCGTCCGGTGAAGCTCGCGCTCACCCGGCAGCAGATGTTCGCCCTCGCCGGGTACCGGACACCGACGATCCAGCGGATGCGGCTGGGCGCGACCCGCGACGGCAGCCTGACCGCGCTCGCACTGGACGTGGTGGAGCAGACGTCGCGGATCAAGGAGTTCGCCGAGCAGACGGCAGTACCGGCCCGCATGATGTACGCCGCGCCGAACCGCCGCACCACGCACCGGCTGGCCGCGCTGGACGTGCCGGTGCCGTCGTGGATGCGCGCCCCCGGCGAGTGCCCGGGCATGTTCGGGCCGGAGGTCGCGATGGACGAACTGGCGTACGAGCTGGGCCTCGACCCGATCGAGCTGCGTGTGCGCAACGAGCCCGGGGTGGACCCGGAGTCCGGGCGGCCGTTCTCCAGCCGTCACCTCGTCGAGTGCCTGCGGGAGGGCGCGCGGCGGTTCGGCTGGGACGGGCGCGATCCGCGCCCCGGGGTGCGGCGGGAGGACGGCTGGCTGACCGGCACCGGGGTGGCGGCGTCGGTGTACCCGTCGTCGTCACGGGCCGGGACGACCGCACTGGTGCGCTTCTCCGGCGGCCGGTACGCCGTGGAGATCGGCGCGGCGGACCTGGGCACCGGGGCGTGGACGGTGCTGCCGCAGATCGCCGCGGACGCCCTGGACGTGCCGGTCGAGGAGGTCGACGTGGCACTGGGCGACACCGCGTACCCGGTGGCGGCGGTGGCCGGCGGCTCGATGGGCACGGCGACCTGGGGTTCGGCGATCGTGGAGGCGGCGCGCGCGTTCCGGGACAAGTTCGGCCGCGACCCGGACGACGGTGACGAGGCCGACGCGACGACGGGCGACAACCCGGCGCGCGAGAAGTACGCGATGTACGCGTTCGGCGCGCAGTTCGCCGAGGCGCGGGTGCACGCCGACACCGGCGAGATCCGGGTGCCGCGGCTGCTCGGTGTGTTCGCCGCCGGGCGGATCGTCAACCCGCGGACCGCCCGGTCGCAGTTCCTCGGCGGGATGACGATGGGCCTGTCGATGGCGCTGCACGAGGACAGCGTGCTGGACCCGCGGTTCGGGCACGTGGTGAACCACGACCTCGCCGAGTACCACATCGCGGTGAACGCGGACGCGCCGGACGTGCAGGCGCACTGGCTGGACGAGGAGGACCCGCACGTCAACGCCCTGGGCGTCAAGGGAATCGGCGAGATCGGGATCGTCGGCACAGCGGCCGCGGTGGCCAACGCGGTGTTCCACGCGACCGGCGCGCGCATCCGCGACCTGCCGATCACGCTGGACAAGGTGCTGCCCGCGCTGCCGTGACCGCGCCGGCCGCGCCGGTGATCTTTTTCCCGCATCGGTGGTTTACCCGCGCGACGCCCGGGGTAGACAGCGCCGCGGGAGTCGCAATCCGGTGTCGCGCAGGGGTGCCGCTGGGTGCAGCAGGAGGTCCCGGTCCCTCTCGGCGGGCCGGGGCCTCCGGCTGTCCAGGGGTCCCGCTCACCGTCGGCGGCGCGGGCGGGACAATGGCGGGGTACCCGAGCGCAAAGGACCGTTTCATGGCGAAGGCCGCCGAGCCACCTTCCGGGACCCGCGACTTCCTGGCCGACGACGTGCGCCGCCGGAAGGCCGCGTTCGACACCGTCAGCGCCGTCTTCGAGCGCTACGGCTTCGACCCCCTGGAGACCCCGGCGTTCGAACGCCTCGAGGTGTTCGCCGGCAAGCTCGGTGAGGACGCGTCGGCCCTGATCTTCAAGATCCTCAAGCGCGGGGTGCACGAGGCCACCGGCGAGGCCGACCTGGCGCTGCGCTACGACCACACCGTGCCGCTCGCGCGGGTGATGGGCACCTACGGCAGCAAGCTTCCCTCGCCGTACAAGCGGTACGCGATCGGCCCGGTGTGGCGCGCCGACCGGCCCGCGCAGGGCCGGTTCCGCGAGTTCGTGCAGTGCGACCTGGACACGGTCGGCTCCGCGTCGCCACTGGCCGACGCCGAGACGCTGTGGGCGATCAACGACGCGCTCACCGAGCTGGGTGTCGGGGACTTCCGGTTCCTGGTCAACAGCCGGCAGGCCCTGCACGGCCTGCTGGAGGCGTACGGCATTCCCGAGGACTCGGGCGCGAAGGTGCTGGGCAGCCTGGACAAGCTGGACAAGGCCACCCCGGACGCGGTGATCGCCGAGCTGGCGGACCGCGGCGTGCCCGCGGCGACGGCGGAGAGCCTGGTCGGCGACGTGGTGGCCACCGACACCGACCGCATCCGCAAGCAGCTGGACACCACCGAGCGCGGCCGTGCCGGCCTCGCCGAGGTGGACAGGCTGGTGGAGCTGACCGCCGGGCTGCCGTCCGGGCGGGTCGTGTTCACCCCGCGGATGGTGCGCGGCCTGGACTACTACACCGGCCCGATCTTCGAGGTCACCGCGGCCGGCTACCCGGGTTCGATCTCCTCCGGCGGCCGCTACGACGGGCTGGTGGCGAAGCTGGGCGGACCGGACATGCCGGCGTGCGGCGGGTCGATCGGCCTGGAGCGCATCCTGGCGGGTCAAGCGGCCGGCGCCGAACAGGCCGGTGGGCTGGACGTGGCGCTGACGGTGCTCGGTGCGGAGGACGAGGTGCTGCGGCTGGCGGGACGGTTGCGGGCCGAGGGCCTGCGCACCGGCGTCTACCTGGGCACCTCCGGCAAGCTGGCGCGCCAGCTGAAGTGGGCGAACGACCAGCACGCCCGCACGGTGCTGATCTACGGCCCGGCCGAGCAGGAGGCCGGCGAGGTCACGGTGCGGGACATGGCCTCCGGCGAGCAGACCCGGGTGCCGGTCGACCAGGTGCCCGCCCACCTGCGCCGGTAACCCCCGGTCACCGCGCTTAGGTCTCGCCGAACGGCAGCTCGTCCAGGTTCGCGCGGAGTTCGTGCAGGTCGGCGAAGGTGCGGGTGGCGCCGTTGTCCGTCAGCTCGGCGGCGCCGAACCCGCCGGTCAGCAGCCCGACCGAGGGCAGCCCGATGCGGCCCGCGGCGACGCAGTCCCACACCGAGTCGCCGATGACCACCGCCTGTTCGCCGCGCACCTTCTTCAGCGCGACCTCCAGCAGGTCCGGTTCCGGCTTGGTGGCCTCGACGTCCTTCGAGCTGGTCCAGTCCCCCGCCAGCTCGCGGCCGTCGATGAGGTCGAGGTAGTGGTCGACGTGGTCGGGTTTGCCGGAGCTGGCCAGCACCACCCGGTACCCGGCGTCGCGGGCCGCCCGCAGCAGCTCGTGCGCGCCGTCGAGGGCGCACACCTCGGGCAGCATGCCGTCGGCCAGTTCCTTCCACTTGGCGCGGATGTCGTCGCCGCTGGAGTCCTCGACCTCCTGGCCGGCGACCTCGGGCACGAGCTGGTCGCCGCCCATCCCGATGGCGCGGTGGATCCGCCACACCGGCACGGTGACGCCGTAGCTGCGGAACGCGCGGAACCAGGCGAGCGCGTGGTGGTAGTTCGTGTCCACCAGCGTGCCGTCCACATCGAGCACGAGAACCTTGGCCATGCCGGACGGGGTGCCCACGCCGCTCGCCCGGGAAACCGGTCAGCCGAGCGTGCTCACATAGCCGAGCAGCCCCACCGCGGGCACGGCCGCCAGCACGAGCCGGAGGTCCGGTCGCGGCGCCGACCGCAGCAGCCGCACCCCGGAGGGCACCAGTGCCACGCACAACCCGGTGACGGCCACGATCGACAGGACGGTCGTCCCCTTCAGCACCCCGAGCGGCAGCGCCGAGGTCGCCGCCAGCCCCAGCGCCCGCACGGGGTGCAGCACGCCGGCGCGCCAGGCACCGAAGGCGAGCACCGGCCACCCGAGCAGGATGGTGAAGGACAGGAAGCTGAACAGGTGCAGGTCGCCGTAGGCGTCGGCGACGAACCCGGTGGCGAACCCGGCTCCGCGGTGCCGGGCGAGGGCGAGGGCGGCCTGGTCGAACCCGGCGTGGAAGGTCCGCTCGAACAAGCCGGCGACGACCAGGACCGCGCCGCCCACGGCCCATCCCGGCCGCGTCCGGCGGACCTGCCCGGCGACCGCGAGCACCGCCGGGCACAACAGGACGGTGCCGGCGGACACCAAGGTGTAGGCCGCGGTCAGCAGCCCGGGGTGGTCGACGGCCGCGGCGAGCTGGTGCGGGAAGAAGAAGGGGAACGGCACGCGCAGCAGGAGGCCGGCGAGCAGCAGCAGCGGCGCGGCGATCATCGTCGTGCCGCCGATCCAACGGGTTTCTCGAGTCATGGGAAGAACCTCCCAGCGCGGCCGCCGCGGCGAATCGGACCGCAGCCGACACTGCGCGCACCCGGCATCAGACCTGGGTATGACCGCCGTGGTCGGACGCGGTGCCGCGGGGATGCCGGATATCGTGCGGTGATGAGCGAGTGGCGTGCCCGTGCGGCCGACGTGCTGCTGCCCGGGCTGCTGGTCGTCGCCGATGTCGCGGTGGCCGGCAACCTGTTGCACGAGGACCCCGGGTGGCGGTTGCCGGTGTCGCTGGCCGTCACGCTGGTGATCGGGCTGCTGGTCCTGGCCCGGCGGCGGTGGCCAGTTCCGGCGCTGGCGTGCGTGCTGGCCGTGTCACTGGCCGCGGCGTTCCTCGGCGTCCTGTGGGACCCGTTCGCCGGCGCCGCGCTGGTGCTGTACCTGGTCGCGCTCACGCGGGAACGCTCCGCCGCGCACCTCGCCGCGGCGGCTGCCGTGGCCGCCCTCGGCGGACTCGCTGCCTGGTGGTTCGCCCTCGGGGTGCCGCTGCTGGCCGCGGCGTGGGCGGCCGGGCGCGCCCTTCGCGCGCACCGGGCGCAGGCCGAGCAGCTGGACCGGCAACGGCAGCACCAGATCCGCACGGACGAGCGGCTGCGCATCGCACGGGAACTGCACGACGTCGTCACGCACGGGATGGGGTTGATCGCCGTGAAGGCGGGAGTGGCCAACCACGTGGCCGCGTCCCGGCCGGAGGAGGCGCGCGACGCGCTCCGGGTGATCGAGGAGACCAGTCGCGAGGCGCTCGGCGACATGCGGCGGCTGCTCACCGCGTTGCGCGACGACGCGGAGGCCCCGGCCGGGCTCTCCGATCTGCCGGGGCTGGTGACGCGGGCGGCCGCGGCGGGTGTCACCGTGGAGCTGGCGGTGGCGGCCGGGGACCTGCCGCGGCCGGTCGGTCTCGCGGTCTACCGCATCGTGCAGGAAGCGGTCACGAACGTGATCAAACACGCCGCTCCCGCGCGGTGCCGGGTCGTGGTGCGCGACGAGGCGGGCACGATCCGGGTCGAGGTGACCGACGACGGCCGCCGCTCGGGCCGTGCGGACAGTCCGGTCCAGCCCGGGCACGGGATCGTCGGCATGACCGAGCGGGCCGCCCTGTACGACGGCGAGCTGACCGCGGAACGGTTGCCGGAGGGCGGTTTCCGGGTTCGCGCGCTGCTGCGGTACGCACCGGCGGAGGTTCCCCTTGGCTGAGCCGCTGCGCCTGGTGATCGCCGACGACCAGGCCCTGCTGCGGGGCAGTTTCCGGATGCTGGTGGACAACGAAGCGGACATGACGGTGGTCGGCGAGGCCGCGACCGGGGCGGAAGCGGTCGAAGTGGTCCAGGCCACCCGCCCCGACGTCGTGCTGATGGACGTGCGGATGCCCACGATGGACGGCATCGAGGCGACCCGGCTGATCACCGAGCGGGCACCCTCGTCGCGCGTGCTGATCCTCACGATGTTCGACCTGGACTCGCACGTGTTCGGCGCGCTCCGCGCCGGCGCGGCGGGTTTCCTGCTCAAGGACACCCGCCCGGCCGACCTGTGCACGGCCATCCGGGTGGTCGCGAACGGGGAGGCGCTGCTGGCCCCGGCCGTCACGCGCCGGCTGATCGCCGAGTTCGCCCGGACGGCCGAGCCCCGGCCGCCGCTCGGCCGGGAACTGGACGTCCTCACACCACGCGAGGCCGAGGTGCTGACGCTCATTGCGCACGGCCTGTCGAACACCGAACTGGCCGGCCGCCTGCACCTGTCCCCGGCGACGGTGAAGACCTACATCGGGCGGCTGCTCACCAAGCTGGGGGCCCGCGACCGGGCCCAGCTGGTGATCATCGCCTACGAGTCCGGTCTGGTCACCGCATCCCGCGGAAGGTGAACCCCGGTGTGGCGCGGTGCCTCAGTGGACGAACACCATCTGCGGGTACCGGGGCGACGGGCCGTCGAGCAGGTGGTCGTCCCGGCCGCGCAGCCAGCGGTCGAAGAACGACGCGATGTACGCCCGTTGTGTGCGCACCGCGGTTGCCGGCTCGATCGTGCCCAGCGGCACGCCCAGCTGGGGCAGCAGTGTGGCCGCGTCGGTGAAGGTGGCGTGCTCGGAGCCGGCCAGCCTCAGCTGCCGCGCCCAGCCCCGGGTCGCGGTGAGGAAGGCGTCCCAGCCGGGGCCGGTGTCGGTCTCCCCGTCCTCGCCGACCAGCAGGAACGGCCGGTCCAGACCGTGGGCCGCGGGTGGCGTCAGGCTGCCGTCGAACCAGGTCAGGTTCCCGTCCAGGTTGATCCCGGCGACCACGCGCGGGTCGGCGGCCATCGTCATCGCCGCCGCTGTACCGCCCAGGGAGTGGCCGATCATCCCGACCCGCCGCACGTCCAGCCGGGACGCGAGCGCGTCCAGCACGAACCGCGTGTCCGCCACCCGCACGTCGAGTGCCTTGCGCAGGAACGGATCCGGGTCACCCGGGCCGACCATGGTCCGGACCGAGCCGTCCGGGAACTGCACCTCCGGCGCCTCCCAGGTGTGGTCGATGCTCACCACGACGTACCCGCGGCTCGCCAGGTCCTCGGTCGTCGCGGTCCCCCACGTGCGGGGCTCGCCCAGACCGGGCGAGTACACGATCACCGGCCACCGCCCCGGCATCGGCACCGCGTCGCGACGGGACCGCGTTGTCACGCCCGCCCAGTCCGTGCCCCCCGGCACGCCGAGCCCGAGTAACCCGTTGGCGGTGACCGCGTCGAAGTGCGCCGCCGCGCCGGGCAGCATGTACGGCGCGGGCGCTCCGGGGCCGGGCAGTGCCGGGTAGTGCACACTCACCATCAGCTCCCGCACGCCGCCCCGCCACGGGTCCGGCCGGGACGGGTCGACCAGGTGCAGCTCGGTCTCCCCGACCCGGTGCGGACCCGTGAGCGCGGGCAGCGCGAGCCCCGGTACGGCCGGAGCCGGTGCGGCCGAAGCCGGGACGGCCGTCGCGGCGAGCAGGCCGGCCGTGAGGGCGAGCAGGAACGATCTCCGCATCATGGTGATCAGGCTGCCCCAGCCTGCCTGCCGCGACATCCGGGAACATCCCGGACGCGACCCCGGAATCAGGCCCGGTGCGCGGTGGCGCCGCGTTCGTCCCCGGTCCAGTCGGTGTTGAAGCCGGCCAGGTGCGGGTGGTACATCTCGTCGCCGGAGTGCTGGGTGAATTCCACCTTCACCCACAACGCGTCCAGGCCGAACATCTCCACGCAGGCGTCGATCAGCGCCTGGGCGAGACGAGCCCGGGTTTGCACGGGACGGCCACTGCGGATGTCGCACATGATGAGCGCCGACGGGGTCGGGGGGCCGTCGTCGTGGCACCGCCACACGCCGCCGTCACCGAGGTCGTGCACGGACACGGTGAGGAGGTCCTTGCCGACTTGCATGATCTCCCCGTAGATTTCGCCGAAGCGTTGCGCGAGCGCTTGCTTGGCGGCGACCGGGGTGCTCAGGGGCAGATCGATCTGGATTGATGGCACGGGTTGTCCCTTTCTGCGTGGATGGGTGCGGCGGTCGCGTCAACGGCCGTCCCGCGCGGCCGCCTCCACCGCCTGCGCGGCAGCGAAGAGGAGGTGCTCGTGGCCCGGGGCGGCGACGAGCTGCACGGCGGCCGGGAGTCCGTCGTGCCACCCCGCCGGAACGCTGATCGCCGGCGTGCCGGTCAGGTTCCACGGGCTGGTCAGGGACAGCAGGGCCGAGCGGACTTCGAGTTCGGTTCCGTCGACGGGCACGCTGCGGGCTCCGATCGGGGGCGCCACGAACGGGACGGTGGGGAGCGCGAGGAGGTCGTGGGTCGCCAGCAGCTCCTGCACGAGGCTGCCCAGTTCCCGGCGTGCCGCGTCCGCGCGTTCGTAGTCCGCGGCCGAGACGTGCCTGCCCCGGTCGAGCCGCGCGAAGACCTCGGCGTCGATCCGGTCGCGATCGGAGTCCAGGTGGTGCTGGTGCACCTCGAAGGCTTCGCGGCTCTGGAGCGTGGTGAACACGTCGAACAGGTCGTCGGCGCGGTCCCAGCCGGGGAAGCCGGGGACCTTCTCGCAGGCCAGTCCGGCACGCGTCACCAGCTCGTGGGTCAGTTCCTCGATGCGCGGGTCGCACCGGGCGATGTCACCGGCCCGGATCCAGCCGACCGTGATCGACCGCGCGTCGCCGGGCAGGGGCCGCACGGGCTGGTCGGTGAGGGCCTGGTAGCCGAGCAGGGCGTCGCCGACGGACCCGGTGAACAGGCCGACGTGATCGAGGCTGGGTGCCAGCGGGTGCACGCCCGTGCTGGGAATGGCGTCGTAGGCCGGCTTGAACCCGACGGTCCCGCACAGCGCGGCCGGCACCCGCACCGAGCCAGCGGTGTCGGTGCCCAGCGACAGGGGAACCATGCCCGCGGCCACGGCCACCGCACTGCCTCCGCTGCTGCCACCCGACATCCGGCCCGGATCGCGGGGGTTGCGCGCGGGGCCGTGCACGGAGCGGTCGCCGGTCGCGCCGTAGGCGAACTCGTGCAGGGTGGTCTTCCCGACGATGACCGCACCCCGCTCCCGCAGCCGGGTCACGACCGCCGCGTCACGGGCCGCCGGAGCGCCGGACGACGTCGCCGAACCGCAGGTGGTGGGCAGCCCGGCCATGTCGATGAGGTCCTTGACGGCGACCGGGATCCCGTGCAGCGGGCCGCGATCGAGACCCGACGCCAGTTCCTGATCGGCCCGCCGCGCGGCCTCCGCGGCCCCGGCCTCGTCGACCAGGACGAACGCGTTGAGGGCTGCGTTGCGGTCCCGCACCGCCCGCACCGCGTCGGCGGCCAGCTGGGCGGCGGAGATCTCCCGGCGCCGCAGCGCCCGCCCGAGCTCGGTGATGGAGGTTCCCGGCGTCTGTGTCATGCGGACATCCCTGGTACGAGGTTGAGGAGCGGCACGATCGCCGCGGTGGAGAAGCTCATCGAGGCCACGTTCCCGATGAACGGGTGGAAGCTGCCCGGCAAGCGGCGCGAGATCGCCGCCGCGAGCGGGGGCCCGACGAGCGCCCCCGCGAGGGCGCCCGCGATGACGGACCCGACGGTGCCGCCCAAGGCCAGCACGGTCGCCGGCGCCACGGACACCACGGGCACGAAGGTCGGGTAGAAACCCAGCGCCCGCCACTGCTTCCGCCACATCAGGACACCGGCGAGCGCGGTGAGGGCCTGGCTCGCCAGCACGGCCAGGAACAGACCGGTGCCGTAGGCGAGCGCCGACGGGCTGACCAGGTAGGCGAGGACGGCCGCGGCCAGCATGGCGCCGCTGGCCCACTCGTTGCCGAAGAACTGCGCCTCGCTGAAGTCGGCGAGCGCCCGGCGCAGAACCCACCACGGTGACGTCGCCGGCGTGGGCGGGGCTGCCGCCGGCACGGACCGCCACTCGCCGGGCGGCGGCATCCAGGGCAGGAACCGGCACGCCCCGAACGCCACGAGGGCCCCGATCCACATCCCCGCCGTGGCCCCGACGACCGGCGGCAGGTGCGCCGGCCCGCAGACGTACTCGACCACGAGGATCGACGCCGGCGGGGTCACCAGCGCCCCGGACACGGCGGCCGTCACGCAGACCCGGAGCGCGGGCCCGTAGAGGACGACCATGGCCGGCGCGGTGGCGACCAGCGGCACGAACAGCGGCTGCCACAGTCCCGGTCGCAGCGTCCACCCCCAAGCCAGGATCCCCAGGGCCAGGCTGACCACCGCGGTGCCGACCACCGGGGGCCAGATCCCGGTGCCGCAGGCCTGCACGAAACCAGCCCACCGCCGCGAGGCCCGCTGCGCGAGGTGCGCGACCAGACCGCCGAGGAACAACCCGAGGCCGGCGGCGGCCACGGCGTAGAACTGTGGTTCGCTCATCGCGGTGACCAGCCAGGAGGCCAGACCCCGGAGGTCGGTGTAGTCGCCGGCCCAGTCCTGGCCGTCGGAGCGACTGGTCGTGGCGGCCACCACGACCACGAAGACCACGAAAATGGCACAACCGGCCGCAGCGGTGACGCGCGCGGCGATGCGCGAGACGGGAACGCCCCCGTTGGCGTTCGAGGCCGTCATGTCGTCACCGGGGCAGCGGCGCGCTGCCGCGGTAGCCGAGCATCTGGTCGTAGAGATCGGTGCGGCGATCGCGGGGCAGGTCGTTCAGCTGGTTCCAGATCGGGGCGGTGCGGGCGGCTGTGAGGTCGACGTCGGCGTAGATGATGGTGTCCTCGTCCGGTCCGGCGATGCGGTCGATGGGCCAGCCGTTCGTGCCCGCGATGAGCGAGTTGCCCATGAATCCGGCGCCGCGTTCCTGGCCGATGCGGTCGGCGGTGGCGATGAAGACGTTGTTCGCGTGCGCGGCCGTCATGGTGAGGTAGGCGGCCATGCACACGCCGCTCGCGTCGTACAGCGGCGGTGGCGTCCAGACCCAGCCGGTGGGGATGCAGATGATGTCGGCGCCCATCTGCGACACGATCCGGGCCGTCTCCGGGAACCAGATGTCCCAGCACACCAGCAGCCCGATCCGGCCGATGCGGGTATCGAACACCTGGAAGCCTTCGTTGCCGGGGGTGAACCACAGCTTCTCGGTGTTCCACAGGTGGGTCTTGCGGTAGCGCCCGAGGTACCCGTCGGGGCCGACCAGGACCGCGGTGTCGAACAGCTGCTGACCGTCCTGCTCGACCACGCACCCCACGATGTACACGTCCCGCTCGGCCGCGATGCGGGCGAACGACTGCACGCTCGGACCGTCCGGGACCGCCTCGGCGTGCGCGAAGGCCTCCTCGCGGGTCTCGAAGACGTAACCGGTGGTGGCCAGCTCGGGCAGGACGATGAGGTCGGCGCCGCCGTCCGCGGCGGCGATCAGCCGATCCTCGACCGCCGCCGCGTTGGCCTTCAGGTTCTCCACGCCCACGCGGGGCTCGAACTGTGCGACCGCGACCCGGACCGGGCTGACCCGGGTGTCCTGGCCGGCCTGCGTCTGTTCCGTCATGGCGTCTCCTCGGCTGCCCAAAGTGGTTTCACTTTGAAACCATGAGTGGCAACCCTAGAGCACCGTGGTTTAAACTTGCAACCAGTTCGGGGCAGTTTTCCGGCGCACGACGAACAAGGGGGACACCGATGGGAGCGCGGGGCGTGAGCCACCGGCAGGCGGAATGCCCGGTCGCCAGGACCGTGGACGTGATCGGCGACCGGTGGTCGCTGCTCATCATCCGCGACGCCTTCGACGGCATCCGCCGGTTCAGCGAGCTGCAGCGGAACCTCGGGCTCGCCAAGAACATCCTCGCGACCCGCCTGCGCGAACTCGTGGCCCAGGGCATCCTGGAGATCGTCCCGGCGGCCGACGGGTCCGCCTACCACGAGTACGCGCTGACCGACCGGGGCCGCGAGCTGTTCGCCGTCATCGTGGCCCTCCGCAAGTGGGGCGAGGCGCACCTGTTCGACGAGGACGAGCCGCACTCGGCGCTGCTGGACGTCGAGACCGGGCGTCCCGTTGAACTCCAGGTCACGAACGCGGCCGGTCAGCCCATCAGCGCCGGCGACACGTTCGTGCGCAAGGTGGCCGCAGCCCCGGCCTGAGCCGGCGCTACCGTCCGGTGTGGACGATCTCGGCCGACCAGGGGCGCTCCTGCGCGTGCAGGGTCCAGTAGTGCTCGGCGATGTCGTCGGGATCGAAGGGGGTGCCGGGCGCGACCGGGCCGTCCACCGTCACCGACGCGACGTGCACCCCGGAGGGACCGTACTGCGCGTCCAGGAGCGACACGAGCGTGCGCACGCCGGCCTTGCCCAGCGAGAGGCTGACGTAGCGCGGGTCCGGCTCCGGCATGCCACCGGTGATCAGGATCGTGCCGCTCCCCCGCTCCGCCATGGCCGGAGCGACGTGCGCCGCCGCGGTCAGCGCGCCCACCACGTTCACCGCCCACGCGTCCAGGTGCCCCCGGGCGGACAGGTCACCCGGCCCGTCCGGCTGGATGATCGCCGCGTTGTACACCAGCACGTCGGGCGTGCCGAGCTCGCCGGCCGCGACGTCCAGCGCACCCCGCAGCGCGTCCTCGTCCGTCGCGTCGGCGACCAGCGCACGGGCGCCCGGCACGGCCCGCTCCGATCGCGCGATGGTCACCACCGGCAGCCCTTCCCGCACGAATCGCCGTGCCACAGCCTGTCCGATGCCCGGTCCCGCTCCGATGATCACTGCTCCACTCATGCCACCGACGGTAGAACCCTGACACGGTGACAAGGTCAAGACCGCGGCTGGGCCGGCCGGCCGCGCCGCGCGGGTACCGCACGAAGCGCGCATCGTGCGGTACCCGCGCACGCCCGCGGGATCAGCGGATCTTTTCGCCGTAGACGCGGTCGACCTTCAGCGTCATCAGCACCCGGCGGTCGGCGACCATCACCTGCCGGTACTCGTCCCAGTCCGGGTGCTCGCCCGCGGCGCGGCGGTAGTAGTCGACCAGCGCGCCGACCTCCGGGCCGTGCGGATCGGTGCCCGGTCCGGTGAGCGTCACCGTGCCCTCGGCGGTCGCCCACGCCCACCCGTCGGAGCTGGTGACCTCCAGCGCGGCCCGCGGGTCGCGGCGCAGGTTGCGCGTCTTGGCCCGGCCCTCGGTCATCGACACCAGCACCACCCCGGCCTCGCGGTCGTAGTAGGGCGTGACCGGCGAGAGGTGGGGCAGGCCGTTCGCCTTGATCGTGGCGAGGACGGCGATCCTGCTCTCGGCGAGCAACTGGTGCGGGTCGAAGGACGTGGTCATGATCGCTCCTTGTCGGGTGCCTGGAACTGCTCGATCACCGAAACGTAGCTGTCGCCGCCGTGTCCCGCCGCCACCGCGCGCCGCGCCAGCTCACGGGCGAACGCCGGCGGCCCGGAATCAACCCCGGCGGCCACGCTCTCCTGGACGACCTGGTCGATGGCGGCCAGGTGGGTGTCGAGGGTGGCGTCGACGGGCGGGTACCGGCCCTCGTCGATCTGGCGCGCATATCCGGGCAACCATGCGGCGACCGTCTCGATTCCCGCACCGGCGAACGGGACGAACGACTCCGCCGGCACCCCCGCGGCCCGCAGCAGGGCGGCGCTGTGCAGGAACCCGTTCAGGATGCCGTACATCAGGCCCAGCACGGCGGTCTCGTGCAGTGCGGCCAGGCCGGGGTCGTCGCCGAGGAAGGTCGCGGCGCCGAGGTCGCGCAGGAGGTGCTCGTGCTCGTCGAAGGCCGCGCGGTTTCCACTGTAGACGATCGCGGATGCGGGGGTGCCGATATCGGACGGGGCCGCCATGATGGCGCCGTCCAGGTAGCGGCCGTGGCGCGCGGCCGTCTCCCGCGCCTCCCGGGAAGCACCCGAGCTCAGGTTCACCACGACCCGGCCGTCCAGGTCCCCGGCGGCGTCGAGGACCTCCCGCACAGCCGCGGAGCCGGTGACGCACACGATCACGACCGGGCTCGCCGCAACCGCCTCCGCCACAGATCCGGCCACGACTGCCCCGGGGAGCGCGTCCGCCTTGCCAGGTGAACGGTTCCACACGGTGGTGGTGTGCCCGGCGCGCAGCAGCGCACCGGCGAGGGCCTGGCCCATGAGTCCCAGACCGAGAACGGTCACGGCGTGTTTGGTCATGGCACGATGGTGGACGTTCAGACCGGTGTGAAGGTCAAGGGAGGAACCAGGGTGCTGATCGGCGAACTCGGCAGGCGGACGGGTGTCAACACCCACCAGCTGCGCTACTACGAGGCCCAGGGCCTGCTGAAACCCACCCGGGGCGGCAACGGTTACCGCGAGTACGACGAGGACGCGGTGATGACCGTCACCCAGATCCGGCACCTGCTCGATGCGGGCCTGTCCACCGAGGAGATCGCGGTGCTGCTGCCGTGCGCCAGCGGAGCGGAACCGGAGCTGGAGCCGTGCGACGAGCTGGTGACCGTGCTGCGCGGACGGCTCGACGGGCTCGACGGGTACATCAGCGCGCTGTTGCGCGCCCGCCAGACCCTGCACGGTTACCTGGAGGCCGCGGAACGCCGGCTGGACGCGCGGCGGACCGCGGCGGTGTAGCCGTGCCGGCACCCCGGACGCGCGGGGTCCCGCGTCCGGGGGACCCGCCGTTTCCGCCCGGGCGTCCCGGGTACGCGAAACGGTGAGGAGGTAAGCGCCATGAACATGTTCGACAAGGCCAAGGACGCACTGAGCAAGAACCCGGACAAGGCCGACCAGGGCATCGACAAGGCCGCCGAGGCCGCGAAGGGCCGGTTCGGCGAGCACGGGGACCAGATCGACCAGGCGTCGGAGAAGGCCAAGGACTACGTGCGCGGACAGGGGCAGGAGCAACCGCCGCAACCGCCGCCGCAGTGACGCACGATCCCACCCGGTCGTCGCACGGGCCGGCCCCGCCTTACCGGCAGGGCCGGCCCGTCGCCATTCCGCACCTGGCGTGCGCGAACCCCCGCGGCCTGGTCAGGCCGCATCGGCCACCGCCGCGAGGAGCCTGGCGAGTTCGGCCGGCTTGGTGTGCATGGGCCAGTGGCCGGAGTCGATGTCGGCGAAGTCGAGGTGCTTGACGTTCGCGAGCTCGGCCACCTCACCGGCGTCGATCCACTTCCGCGCCTGGGCCGGGGTGAACTCGGGGCACACGACCACGACCGGCACGTCGAAGCGCCCCTCGTCGGTCAGCCGCACCACGCCCGTGGCGACCCCCTCGGGAACGGGAATCGCGGCGGCGGCGAAGGCGCGCCTGGCCTCCTCGTCCAGGTCCACCGAGTCCGGCTCCTCGAACGCGCCCCAGCCGGGGAACGGCAGGACGCCGTCCCGCACCTCGAAGAAGCTCGCGTAGGGCTGTCCGTCGGCGGCCGGGAAGCCCCCGACGAGGACAATGCCGGAAATCGCCTCCGGCCGGGCGTCGGCAGCCAGCCACGCGAGGGTGCACGCGGCCGAGTGCCCGACCACCAACGGCTTGCCCGCGGCGGAGTCCACCGCGGCGAGCACAGCCGCGACCTGGTCGTCGAGCGTGGCGGAAGAGGATCCGTCGCCCTGACCGGGCAGGGTCACCGGCACCGGACGATGGCCGAGCGACCGGAGCTCGGACGCGACCTCGTCCCAGGCCGATCCATCGAGCCACAGGCCGGCGATGAGCACGATGTCCATGCTCCACACCCTAGAGCCGACCCCTGACAATCTGTGTCAGGCTGAGGATGCACCTGGATTCTTCGCCGGGTCGGGCTGAAGCTCGGAGCGCGCAGATCAGTGACGGTCCCGGAAATCCCAGGTATTGCAGCCCCAGGCGCAACCCGTGACCGTGTACTTCTGCCCCCGCTTCAGCCTGTATTTGGCGCCATCCGAGGAGCTCTTCGTGTTACAAGCACCCTTTCCGCCTGGCGCCGTGAACCAGTACTGCGTGGTGTGCCCGTTTCCGGGGCCGACCCAGACTGTCGGGGTCTTACCGTCCGCTTTCGTGTCGCAGATCGAGACGACATCGCCGTATTCCTTCACGTAGATGGTGAAGTCACCGGACGACCCCTTCCAGACGTGGTCCCAGCTGCCCCCACCCGGCGGCAGCGGCGCGGCCGAGGCGGTGCCGTCGAAGGCCAGAGCTCCAAGTGCAGCAGCTGCCAAGGTCACTGCGGCACGCACGCCCTTGCGAGACTTCATCGGTTTTCCTCTCCGGTCGGAAGCGATGGCATACTGTAGCGTCTGGTGATCAAGCCAACAAGAGGATCGTTCAACGATCTGCTCACGTGAACGTACCGGAGCTGGAGGGCGGTATTGCGCCAGCACATGCTTCGGCCGGGTCGATCACCCCTTCACCTGAGCCGTGTCGGCACCGCGGGTGAGCAGGGTGTCCAGGTCAACCAGGCCGCGGTGCGAGGTGGCGGATTCGCCGGAGTGCGCGGCGAGCGCGACGGTGCCGGTCCTGGCCCGCTCACGCGAGGCGATGTGGGTGCACGGCCAATGGCCTGTTCATCTGGCCCGCTGCGCCCGCCGGACGATCCGCTCCCCCTGAGGTGAGGGCCGGACTCGTCCGGCGAGCGCCAGCGGCGCACGGACCAGCACGCAGGATGCCGGAACCGGCCGGCAGCTCACGGTCCCGCTGTCACCGTGCGCGCCGGGCCGGCGGCGAGACCCGAGCTCGCAGTCCGGCCCGGTCGAGCCGGAACTGCGAGCCCGTCAATCAGCGATTGTTCTTGAACTCCCAGCGACCGCATTTCATGTTGGCACACGCGTCGATCGTGATCGTCTGCCCCTCGGGAAGGTCCCATTTTCCACCCTGCAAAGCAGACCTGGAATCGCAGGTGCCCTTGCCGTCCTTCGCCCAGAACTCGTACCTCTGGATCTTCGAGTCCTCGGTGAACACCCGCAGGTGCGGCTTGAAACCGTCGGCCTTGGTGTCGCAGATCGAGATGATGTCCTCGTACACCTTCACGTAGACCTTGAAGTCGCCCGCCTTGCCCGTCCAGACGTAGTCCCAGCTGCCGCCGTCCGGCGGCAGCGGCCTCGCCGAGGCCGTGCCGTGCAGAGCCAGGACCCCCAGAACAGCGGACGACAACGCCACTGCGGCGCGCACGCCCCTGTGAAATTTCATTCGGATTTCCTTTCCTGTCGAGAGCGACGGCGCACTGTAGCGCTCGCTGCTCAACAGGGCAAAACGACCAAATCAAGCCAGAGGTGGGCGCAGGTGCGGGCGGAACCGGGCCCGGTCTCCGCGAGAGCGATCACGAGGCCGGGTAGAGGCGCCCCATCAGCTCCAGCACCTCGTCGATCATCTTGCGGGCCTTCGCCTTCGACGGCGCCGCCGCCACTTCACGGCCGGCTTCGGTGGCCATCGCCGTCAGGCTCAGCACCAGCATGTCGCTCAGCGGGCGCGTGTGGCCGTTGACCAGCGTCGAGTTGGCGTGCAGCCATTCCCGGAACCGCTGCCGCGTGAGCAGCCCGAACCCGGCCGGCCCGCTGCCGGACAGGAAGATCCGCGCCAGTTGCCGCTCCTCCCAGCACCCGTTCAGATAGGCCCGGGTGCCGGCGATGAACAGCCGCAGCGCGTCCTCCTCCCCCGCGGCCAGCGCGGTCCGGAACGCCCGCGCCGACCGGTGCTGCTGCCGCCGCGTGTACTCGTCGTACAGCGTGATCCACAGGTCCGCCTTGGCGGTGAAGTGGTGGTAGAGGCTGCCGATGCTCGCGCCCGCCCGCTCGGCGATGTCGACGAGCTTGGCGTCCTCGTAACCGGAGGCGACGAACACCTCGCGGGCGGCGTCGAGCAGCGCGGCCCGCGTGATCTGGGCTCGCGTGCTGCCGGTGGTGGCCTCGGTCATACCCCGATTGTGCCGGACCGCTCACCGCGCCCCGGGCCGGGCGTGCGGTGAGACCCGCCGGGACGGCGGCGGTCCGGCTTCGCCTGATCCACTATGGACGATCCCGGACGGGGTACGGCGGCGCAGCCGCGCCGGACGGGTGGCGGAACCGACGGCCTCGGCGGGCTACGCGGACCCTGCCCCGACCGGGCTAGATCATCTCCTGCCGGACGGCCCACACCACGGCCTGGATGGGAGTCGCCACGCCGAGGCGGTCGCAGATCCCCCGCACGCGGCGCCGCACCGTGCGCCCGGACAACCCCATCCGGCAGGCCACCTCGTCGGGCGACAGCCCCTCGGCCAGCAGGCGCAGCAGGAGCAGGTCGCTGCGTGGCAGCTCGATCGCCTCCGGCTCGTCTCCCACAACGAAATCGTGATCGTCGGGGCCGCGGCCGGTCAAGGGCGGAACGGGTGTTGACCTTCGAGCAGGTCGAGACCCCAGGCTGGGGTCATGAGCCGAGAGGAACTGACCCGGGCGTTGCAGGCGGAACCGGCGGAGGCACGACGGATCCTGGTGCGGGTGTGGGAGACGGGTTCACCGGTCGACCGGTGCGCGGCGGCGCACTGGCTCGCCGACCGGCAGGACTCCGCGCAGGAGGAGCTGAGGTGGGATCTGCGCGCGCTGGGGGCGGCACGGGCCGCGGAACCGGCGGAGGTGCGCGGGTTCTTCCCGTCGCTGCACCTCAACCTCGGTGACGTGTACCGCAGGCTGGGCGATCTTCCCCGCGCTCGCGAGCACCTGGCCGCGGCTCAGGCGGCGCTGGGCGCCCTCGCCGACGACGACTACGGGCGGATGATCCGCGGCGGGGTGGCCCGGCTGGCGGACCGGCTCGGACGGGGGTGACGGGCGCGAAGCCGCGTGGGGGTCCGGCCCGGCGTGCCCGCCGGGCCGGACCCGTCCCTCACCCCAGCCGGAGCGCCGCCAGGTAGTCGTGCATCCGGCCGGCCCGGGAATCGCTCAGCGGGTTGCTCTGGTCGTCGTTCTCGATGATGAACTCCCGCATGCCCAGCCGCGTCGCCGCGCCCAGGATGGTGCGGTAGTCGACCACGCCGGTACCGAGGTCGGCGAGGTTGCCGTTCGCGTCCAGGTCCTTCACGTGCGCCAGCAGCATCCGGCCCCGGTTGGCCCGCATCAGGTCGACGTTGTCCTGCGCGCTCAGGCCCGCGGCGGACGACCAGCCCATGTCCAGCTCCAGGTACAGCAGCGACGGGTCGGAACCGTCGAGGAGGATCTGGTAGAACGTGCGGCCGTCCGGGCCGTGGCCGAGGAACTCGCTGGTGTGGTTGTGGTACCCCAGCTTCATGCCTGCGCGCCGGATCTTCTCCCCGGCGCGGTTGAACGCCGGCCCGGCCGCGGCGAACCCCTCCGCGGTGTCCGGCACGCCGCCGGGGCACACGAGGTAGCGCTGCCCGAGGATCCGCCCCATCTCGATCAGCTGGTCCAGCCGCTCCGGGTCGGTGAACTCGGCGTACCCGTGGTGGCTGGACACCGCGCGCAGGCCGTATCTGTCCAGCAGGGGCCGGATCTGCCGCGCGTGCGCGGGGTCCGTGCCGCCGGGGAAACCGGCGAACTCCAGGTTGCGGTACCCGGCACGGGCCAGCGCGCGCAGCACCGCCTCCGGCTGGGACATGAACGCGTCCCGCACCGAGTACATCTGCAGCCCGATCTTGGTGTTCGGGATGCGACCGCCACCCGCGGCGGCCGCGGACCCGGTCCCGATCCCGGCCGCGGCGACCCCCGCCGCCGTCGCCGCCACCCCGCGCAGGAACCGCCGCCGATCCACGACGACGGGCGCACCACCACACATCTCGCTCCTCCTCCGGCTCAGTGCTCGTGCACGCCGTCCGGCAGGGTGCCGTCGGCGTTGCGGACCAGGAACATTCCGGCCATGCCCATGTCCGAGTGGTTCTGGACGTGGCAGTGGTACATCCACATGCCGGGGCCGACGCCCTCCCCGGCGATGACCTGGAACCCGAACGACAGGCCCGGGTTGAGGTCCTTGATGTCGATCAGCGGGCTGTTGTCGTACTCGGAGAGCCGGGTACCGGTGCGGTTGTCCAGCCAGCGGTGCCCGTGCAGGTGGAAGGTGTGGAAGTTGTTGCCGTGCCCGATCGCGATCCACTCCACCCGCTCGCCGAGGTTCGCCTCGAACGTCGGCACGTCGTTGCGTGCCCGGTTGTTGATCGTCATGTCGTTGAACACCACGACGAACTGGCGCCTGGGCAGCAGATCGCCGCGCCGCCGCACCACCAGTGCACCGTAGAGTCCTTTGAGGATTCCCTCGGTGCCGTGCTCGGTGCCCATCGCGTGGTCGTGGTAGTGCCAGTACCCGGCGCTGCCCTCGGCCCACGACCCGTCCGCCCGCCGGTAGGAGGTGTGGCTGCGCCAGGTGTAGCGGCGCGTCTGTCCCGGCATCACCGCGGAGTCGTTCATCAGCGTGCCGTCCGAGCGGACGTCGTAGTCGACGCCGTGCGGGTGCAGCGACAGCACCCGGTCGGTGGTGTTGACCAGGTCGATCTCGAGGGTGTCGCCCTCCCACATCTCCAGCACCGGACCGGGCACGGTCGCCGCGCCCGGTGCCAGCCCGTAGCCGTACAGCTGATCGGAGATCTTCTCGGCGTACACCGTCAGGCGCCGGGTCTCACCCTGCGGACGTGGCGGCGCGGCGGTCGCCACGCCGGGCACCGACACGGCCAGTCCGGCGGCTGCGGTGCCGAGCACGGCGCGGCGGGACAAACCGCGAGACTTGGGAAACATGAAGAATCCTTTCGCCGGAGGAAGTCACGCCATGCGCCGGTCAGCCGGCTGCTGCTCCTGCCGGGACGGACCGGTGGAGGACACGACGGTGAAGGTGACGGTGCCGGTCGCGCTGGTGTTGCCGGCCTGGTCGGTGGCCCGGTAGCGGACGGTGTGGGTGCCGAGGTGGTCGATGACGAACGGTTTGCGGTACCGGGTGAACGCGGAACCGTCCACAGAGTACTGGACACGGGCCACTCCGGACGCCTCGTCGGTCGCGATCAGGGTGACTGTCACCGGACCGAGGTAGTCCCACGACCAGTTCTGCGCACCGGCCAACTGCGCGGTGACGACCGGTGGGGTGACGTCACCGGCGGCGGCGATCGTGAACGAGGCCGTTTGCGCCGCGCTGGTGTTGCCGGCCCGGTCGGTCGCCCGGTAGTGCACCGTGTGCGTGTCGACAGCGGTGATGGTCACCGGCTGGCCGTAGCGGACATATCCGGCGCCGTCGAGGTCGTACTCGACCGACGCGATGCCCGATTCGGTGTCGGTGGCCGTCAGCACGAGAGTCGCCGTGCCGAGGTAGCCGCCCTGGGTGTTCTGCTCGCCGTCCAGCCGGGCGGTGACGAAGGGCGCGACCACGTCGCCGAGCGGGTCCACCCGGACCGTCAGCGTCTTCGGCTCGCTGGTGTTGCCCGCCTTGTCGGCAGCCCGGTAGGTCAGCGTGTGCGTGCCGGCCTGCAGGACGATCGGCTGGCGGTAGGTGAGGTACGCCCCACCGTCCACAGTGTACTCTACCCCCGCCACGCCGGATCCGGTGTCGGTGGCGGTGAGGGTCACCGTGGCACTGCCGGCGTAGTTCCCGGCGTCGTTGCGCTGACCCGCGACGCTCGCGGTCACCTGGGGCGGCGTGGTGTCCTCCGCGGGCGGCACGACATTGATCACCACGGTCTTCGGCTCGCTCGCGTTGCCCGCCCCGTCCGTGGCCCGGTAGTGCACGGTGTGCGCGCCGGGGGTGGTGATGGTGACCGGCGTGGTGTAGGGGCGGTAGGTGTCGTCGTCGAGTGTGTACTCGACCGTGGCGACGCCGGAACGGTCGTCGGTCGCGGTCAGGGTAACGGTGGCGCTGCCGACGTAGTTGCCGTTGCCGTCGGTCCTGCCCGCGACGGCCGCGGTCACCTCGGGCGGGGTCGTGTCCTGCTGGCCGCCACCGGTGGTGACGACCAGCTCGCCGCTCATCGTGTGCCCGGGCATCGCGCAGTAGTAGCGGTACCTGCCCGGGGTCAGGGTGACCGGCACCTGGTGCAGTCCGTGTTCGGCGTCCAGCGGGCTCGCGGTGATGTTGACGGCGACGTCGTGGTTGTAGCCGGGGGTGGACGTGTCGAAGGTCAGTGTGTGGGTCATGCCGGTCGTGTTGCCGGTGGCGGTGCTGTTTTCGAACACGATGGTCGCCGCGCCCGCGACGGCACTCGCCGGCGCCGAGGCGTAGGCGGTCATGCTGTCGTTCGCGGTCCAGGTGAGGACCTGTTCGGCGGTGGGGGTGACGTCGCCCGCCGTGACGGGCGCCGGGGAGGCGATCGCGGTGGTCGCCGTGGTCGCCGTGGCACCGGTGAGCAGGGACAGTCCCGCGATCCCGGTCACGAGCAGGCGGCGTGGGGAGACACGCATTGGTTTCCTTCTCCTCGCAAGGGTGGGATCCGGTGGCGCCGCCGTGGCGGCGCCACCGGGGAACGGGAGTGGCTACAGCTGCCGCACCCGGATGTTGCGGAACTCGATCACGTCCCGGTCGCTGTGGTTCTGCAACCCGATGAACCCGCTGAAGAACTGCCGCAGGTCCGTCGGCGGGTCACCGGCGCGCGAGGACTGCTTGCCGGGCGTGTTGTCGAACTCGTTGATCACCACGCCGTTGCGGATGATCGTGTAGTGCTGGCCGGTCACCCGCACCTCGTAGTCGTTCCACACGCCCTTCGGCGTCGGCATCGCCCGGTCCAGGCCCAGCTGGGAGAAGTTGTAGACCGAGCCGGTCTTCTGCGCGTCGCCCGCCGGGTTGTCGTTGATCTGGATCTCCTGTCCACAGTAGACCGCGACCCACGCCTGCGAGGTCCGCGCGGAGCCGACCGTGCCGCAACTGCCCGGCGGACGCTGCTCCAGTGGCGTGCGCGGATCGGGGAACCGGGTGAACACCCCGCTGTTCGCGCGGTCACCGGCCGGTGCGACGTCCCGGAACTGGAGCCGCACCGAGAAGTCGCCGAACGCCCTGCCGGAGTACCACAGCATTCCCATGCCGCCGGCGCTGTGCAGCGTGCCGTCGGGTTGCAGGTCGAACCGGCCGGCCGGCGCCTGGCTCCAGCCCGCCGTGGAGGTGCCGTCGAAGAGCCACTCGTAGCCCGTCGCGCCGGCCTTGCCCACCGCCGACGACGACGCCGCCCGGTTCAGCTGGTCGACCTCCTTGTCCGACAACAGGTTGACACCGCGCAGCTGCGTGGCCAGCCCGGACACGTAGGCGGTGAACGCGTCGTGACCCGGCCAGGGCCGCTCGTCGTCGAGCAGGTCGTTGATCGTGCAGCCGAGTCCGAGGTTGCGGTTGGGCACCGCGGTCTCGCCGTCCAGGATCCACACCCGCTGCCGGGCGTCCGGAGCCGGGCAGCTCACGGTCACCGGCAGGCGCGCGGTGGCCTTCGCACCGTCGGCGTAGGTGACCTCCAGCGTGGCGTCGTAGGTGCCGCCGCGCAGGTAGGTGTGCTTCGGGTTGGCCTCGGTGGAGGTGGCACCGTCACCGAAGTCCCATCGCCACGCGACACCGCCGGCCCTGGCACCGCTGAACGCCATGGTCATCGGACCGGCCTGCGTGGTGGTCCCCACCGTCGCCGCGTCCGGCGCCGGGGTGGCCGCCCCGCCGTGGTAGGTGATGCGCAGCAGCTTCTGGTTCGGGTCGAGGCTGAAGAACCCACCCGCATAGTCCAGCAGGTACAGCGCGCCGTCCGGGCCGAACTTGGCGTCCATCCAGCTCTGCAGGCCGGTGTCGCCACCGCCGCCCTTGATGATCTGCCGCAGGTCCTCGGCGAACGCCGGCGCGCCCTGCGCGGGCACCCGGGCCGGGTCCAGCGTCACCGCGATCCGGTTGTTGCCGTTGGACTCGTCACCGATGAACCACTTGTCCTCCCAGTACGCCGGCCACGCGACCCCGCTGCCGGTGTTCACCTCGGCGCGGTGGAAGGTCGGGCCGGACATCACGGCCTGGCCGCCACCCTTGAGGTAGGGCTCGGTGTAGGTCGCGTCGGACTGGACGTAGGTCGGCACGCCGCTGCCGTCGGCGCGCGCCGGGTAGACCGGGCCACCGCCCTGCGGCGAGTACCAGATCGCGTTGTCCCGCGCCGGCGGGATGTCCACCAGGCCGGTGTTGCGCGGCGAGGTGTTCTTCAGGTCGCCGCAGTCGTACCAGCCGGTGAGGACGCTCGCGTCGGTGTCGCTGCGGTCGCGGTAGGGCTGCCGGTTGCCCATGCAGTAGGGCCAGCCCTGGTTGCCCGCCGACGTGATGACCGTGGCCGTCTCGTACTTCGCGGGTCCCAGATCGGGGCTGGGGGCGCCGGCGTCCGGGCCGACCCAGCCCGCGGTCAGCCAGTCGTGCTGCTTGTCGATGGCCAGCCGGGCGATGTTGCGCACGCCCATCACGTAGATCTCCGGCCGGGTCTTGCCGCCGCCCTGCTCGGCTCCGGTGAACAGGTTGCCCGGCGGGATCGTGTACGTGCCGTCCGGCTCCGGGTGGATGCGCAGGATCTTGCCGTTGAGGTCGTTGGTGTTGCCCGACGTGCGGCGCGCGTCCTGGAACGAGGTGCCCTGGTACTCGGCCGTCCAGTTGTTGCCGGAGTAGCCACCGGAACCGCCGGAGGAGTTGTTGTCACCGACGCCGACGTAGAGGTTCCCGGCCCGGTCGAACGCCATGCCGCCACCGGCGTGGCAGCAGCTGTGGATCTGGGCGTCCCAGTGCAGCAGATCCTTGCGGGTGGACTGGTCGATGGTCTGCCGCGCGGCGTCGTAGGTGAACCGGGACACCGTGCGCTGGCCGATCCGCTTCGCCCGGTCGATGGAGTCGTGCGGCATCCAGTAGACGTAGATCCAGCCGGTGCGGGCGAAGTCCGGGTCGAGCGTGATCCCGACCAGGCCCTCCTCGTTCTTGACCAGCTCGTCACCGCTGCCGCGGTTGCCCATCACGGCCAGCGTGGTGAGGAGCTTGACCTGCTTGGTCTTCGGGTCCCACCGGTGGATCGTGCCGCAGCCCAGACCCACGTTCGGATCGGTCCAGTCCACGACCGGTCCGGACGGGCAGGCGGCCTTGCCGATGTAGAACACCGTGCCGTCGGGGGCGATGGTCAGGCCGTGCGGCTCGCCGATCTGGTCCAGCTGCCCGGGCTGGTTCTTCCCGGTGAGCCGTTCCACGGTGTAGTTCGAGGCGATCGTGGCCTTGCAGTCGCCGCGCACCATGCCGGTGGTCCAGCGGATCGCGCCGAGCAGGTGGCCGCGGAAGAGCTGGTCGGTGGTGTAGCTCTCGGTGGTGCGGCCCATCCCGGTGTAGAAGGAGCGGCCGCCGGAGTAGTCCCGGCACCACGACACCGGGTGGAAGGCGCCGTTGGCGCCCTGTCCCGCCTGGTACTTCCACTCCTCCACCTGCGCGATCGTGTGCACCTGGCCGACCGGGTTCGGGCTCCAGTTCAGCCACTGGTCGGAGCGGGTCCAGTTCAGCGGCAGCCCGGCGCTGGCGGGATGCTGCCGGTCGGTCACGTCGACCACGGCCTGCTGGACGGTGTCCGGGCCGGCGGCCGGCCGGGTGCCGATCAGCCCGGTGAACCAGTCCGATGTGGACTGTGCGCGGGCCGCGTCGTGGACGCCGACGAAACCGTTGCCCGCGGCGACGAACGCCTTGAGCGCGTCCTCCTGCGCGGCGCTGAGCGTCACCGAGTCGGCGGAGAGGAACACCACGCCCCGGTAGCGGGCCAGGTTGGCGGCGGTGAACGCGGCCGGGTCCGCCGACACGTCGGCCTGGAACCCGCCGGTGCGGCCGAGGTCCTGGATCGCCGCGGCGGCCGTGTTCACCGGGTCGGCCTGCCGGTCGGAGGGGCCGTGGAACACCAGGACCCGCACCGGTTTCACGGCCTGCGCGGCCGGTTGCGGGGCGGGCCCGGGCGCCGGAGCGGCGAGCGCGGGCGCCACCGGCACGGCGGTCAGCAGGACCAGCCCGCACAACTGGGCCAGTGCCCGCCGGAGTCTCGAAGTTCTGGATCGGTTCGGTTGACGTCTGTGCCGCATACCATCCCTCGCCTGGAGTTCGGTGTTTCCTGGGCTCGCGGGGTTCTCCCGCTCGGGTCAGATGAGCCTGCGCCGCGCGGCCCAGACCACGGCCTGGATCGGGGCGTGCACGGCCAGCCGGTCGCAGATCCGCCGGATCCGGCGCTGCACCGTGCGGTTGGACAGGTTGAGCCGCCGGGCGACCGCGTCGATCGGCAGGCCGTCGGCGAGCAGGGCGAGCACCGCGAGTTCCTCGGCCGCGAGATCGGGTGCTCTGAGGGGTTGGTCGAGCGTGGCGGTCACTTCCCGCCTGCCCGAAGGCCGGCCGGCAGCGTGATTCGGGATCGGATCAGCATTGATCTCTGCCCTCCCAGCAGCGGGCGATTGATGCACTGGGAAACTAACCACTTCTGCGCACGGTAGGAAGATGTTTGTCGCGAATTGGCCACTAGAACGCCGCGCGCAGGAAGAAGTGACTCCGTTCGGACCACAACGTTCGGCGGGGGTCGCGGACTCACCCAGCGAGGGCCAGCTCCAGCTGGGCGAGCCGGCCGGGATCCGCGATCAGCCGGTAGCCGGTGATCCGTTCCCCGCCGATGGTGAACGTGAGGACGAGGCGCAGCCGCCCGCGCGGGGCGATGACGATGCCGACCGCACCGTCGACCAGGGCCAGGTCGGCCCACCGCGCACTGCGACCGAACACCGCGATCTCCTCGGCCACGCGGGACGCGCCCCGCACCTCAGCGGGACGGCCCGGGGCGAGCGCGCGCCCGTCGGCGCTGCGCACCACGTCGGGGTCCAGCACCCGCAGCACGGCCTCGACGTCGCCGGCTCGCACGGCGGCGAGGAAAGCGGCCACGACGCGCCGTTGCCGGTCGAGGTCGGCACCCGGCGCGGCGGGCCGCCCGCGCACCTTCTGCCGGGCGCGGCTGGCGAGCTTCTTGGTAGTCGCCGTGGTCCGGCCGACGACCGGGGCCACCTCCTCGAACGGCACGGCGAACAGGTCGTGCAACACGAACGCGACCCGTTCGGCCGGGCTGAGCCGGTCCAGCACCACCAGCAGCGCACGACCCGCCGAATCGGCCAGCACGGCCTCCTCCGCGGGCTCGCCGCCGTGCGCGGCGACGGGCAGGTCGTGCCCGGCCGGCTCCTCGCGCCGGTTCTCCCGGGCGCGCAACGTGTCCAGGCACAACCGCGACACCACGGTCGTCAGCCACGCACCCAGGTTGTCGATGCGCCCGGCGTCCACACGAGCGAGCCGCAGCCACGCCTCCTGCACCACGTCCTCGGCGTCGCTGTGTGAGCCCAGCATCCGGTACGCGACCGCCCGCAACCGTTCGCGGTGTGCCTCGAAACCCTCGTTCACCGGTCACCTTTCCCCGTCACCCGTCGTCGACACAGTAGGGACGGTGATCGACCGGGCGGCGGGGCCGCGGACAGTGTAGGAGGCCGGGACGGGTGGATGTGTACCAGGCAGTCGCGAGCAGGCGGGCGGTGCGCCGCTTCAGCAACGAGCCGGTGGAGCGGGAGGTGCTCGAACGGGTGCTCGCCGCGGCTTCGCGGGCACCGTCGGGCGGCAACCTGCAACCGTGGCACGTCTACGTCGTCACCGCCGCCGCGCTGGCCGAGCTGAAGGCACGGACCGGAGCGCGTGCGGCCGCCGGTGACGAGGGCGACGAACGGCAGTACCCGATGTACCCGCCGCGATTGCGGTCACCCTACCGGGAGCGCCGCGACGCCGCTGCCGCGCAGCGCTACGCCGCACTCGGCGTGGAGCGCGGGGACCGGGAGGCACGCCGCCGCGCCGTGGCCCGCAACTGGGACTGCTTCGGCGCGCCCGCCGCGTTGTTCTGCTACCTCGACCGCGACATGGGGCCTGCGCAGTGGGCCGATCTCGGCATGTACCTGCAGACCGTCATGCTCCTGTTGCGCGCCGAAGGTCTGCACAGCTGCCCGCAGATGGCCTGGTCGGTCTACCACGCCACAGTCGCGGAGATCGTCGCGCCGCCGGAGGAGCAGGTCCTGTTCTGCGGCTTGTCGATCGGCTACGCCGCCGCAGGCGGTGCGCAGGTGGGCCGGGCTCCCCTGGCGGAAACGGTCACCTTCGTCGAACGGGCGCCGCGGCTCGAGGTGGGCGACGGGGAGGACCGGTAACCTGACGGCGAGCCCGGCGATCTGGGGGGGAAGCCATGGGAGCGCGGCACTACTTTCGGAACGAGCGCCGCACGTTCGCCGCGATCGGACTAGCCCTGCGGGGCCGGAAAGCGCTCACCGGCGACGCCGTCGCCCTGCCGTACTCCGGCGCGCAGCGCTCGTTCCTGGTCGTGTTCGCGGTGGTCACGGTGGTCGAGGGGCTGCTGTTCGCGCTCGTGGAGTTCGGGCCGGCGGTGCACGTCGTGCTCGCGGTCCTCGAGGTGTACTCGCTGCTACTGGTGCTCGGCCTGCTGTGCTCGGCGACGGTGTACCCGCACTCCGTGTCCCCGCGCGAGGTGCGCGTGCGGCACGGCGCGCACCTCGACGTACCGGTCCCGGTGACGGCCATCGCCGCGGTCCGCGCCCGCAGCGAGGACCACTCCGGGAAGCGGGCACTCACTCTCGAGGACGGCACGTTCACCGTGGCGCAGTCCTGGCAGACGAACGTCGTCCTCGAACTGCGGCACCCGGTTACCGTCACCCGCCCGCTCGGCCGCACCGGCGAGGCCCGGGTGATCAAGTTCTACGCCGCCGATCCGCGGGCCGCCGTGGCCGCGATCGAGGAGGTCACGCAGCGCCGGCGGGCGCGGTGACCGGGCCAAGGAAGGCCCACCGGTGGCCTCCCCCCGGGTCCGCTACGCCTGGGTCACCTTCGGTTCGCGAGCCCGGTACCCGTCCGGCCCGCTGTGCGAGCGCGTGAACGGCAGACGTCCGCCCACCTTCTCGCCGACCTTGGCGCGGACGAACCCGGCCGCACCCTGGACGGCCGGGTGGTCGGCGACCGCGCGGTAGGTCCGCACGATCTGCTCGTACCGCGCACGACCGGCCCGAGCGCCGAGCACGTACCCGACGCCCGCGCCGAGCAGGAAAGTCTTCATGCGCGCCTCCTGGTGTCTCCGCCTCGATCACCATTGTCCCCCAATCCCCGGGCCGGTGCCGGGGGGTGCTTGCAGAGGGCGATCGCCCATCAGCTAAAGTTCTGTCCCGTCAGCCCGGAGCGATCCGGGCGCGGCAGAGCATTCCCCTGTAGCTCAATTGGCAGAGCATTCGGCTGTTAACCGAAGGGTTGTTGGTTCGAGTCCAACCGGGGGAGCTTCCACCCCAGGTCGACGACCTGGGGTTTTGTGTTGTCAGGAACTCTGTACCCCTGACCCGTCAGAAACCCGCCACTTTCACTCGGCGAACACAGCCCAACGGGCCGCCTGGACGAGCTGGACACCCGTGCTGCGCATCGACGGGATCGAGAACCTTGGGAACTTTCACGGGTCAGCCGAGACGGGCTTCCCATCCACGCAGTGTGAATGCAGTCCGGTCGCCTGCACGGCGAAGGAGCGCCCGGCGCCGTCGACCCGCCGGGCTCACACGCTGCGCAGCACCGACACCACGGCGCCGAGGATCACGGCCCGGTCCCCGTCGATCACCTCGTACGCCGGGTTGCGGGGTTCGAGGTAGACGTGCCCGTTGCGGCGCCGGTAGACCTTCACGGTGGCCTCGTCGTCGATCATCGCGGCGACGATCTGGCCCGAGTGGGCCTCCGACTGCTGGCGCACCACCACGATGTCGCCGTCGCAGATCGCGGCGTCGATCATCGAGTCGCCGCGCACCCGCAGGCCGAACACCGTGCCGCGGCCGGTCAGTTCGCGCGGCAGGGTCAGGGTGTCGTCCATGTGCTCGATCGCCGAGATCGGCGTGCCGGCCGCGATGTCGCCCACCACGGGCACCGGCACCGAATCCTCCGCCGCGGAACCTCCTGGCGACGCCAGGAAGGCCCGCACGTCGATCGGGCGGGACATCGTCGCGCTGCGGCGCAGGAAACCCTTTTCCTCCAAGGCCGCCAGGTGCTTCGACACCGACGACGAGGACCGCAGCCCGACCGCCTCCCCGATCTCCCGCGTGTTCGGCGCGTACCCGTAGCGGTTCACCCAATCGCGGATCGCGACGAGGATGCGCTGCTGCCGCTCCGGCAGCGCCGACGGGTCCAGGTGCTCGAACAGGTCAAGATCGTCGTAGGAGGCCACCCGCAGAGGGTAAGGGCTCACACCCGCGCCACCGCGAACACCCGCCGGAACGGGAACCACGTCGTCCCGTCCGCACGCGGCGGGTACGCCTCGGTCAGCATCGGCGCCAGCTGCGCCCGGAACCGCTGCCACTCGTCGTCGTCGAGCACGGCCCGCACCGGGCGCAACGCCGTCCCGGTGATCCACTCCAGCACGGCGTCCGGCCCGCTCAGCCGCTGGACGTACGTCGTCTCCCAGACATCCACCGCACACCTGGCGTCGGCGAGCAGGTCCGCGTACTCGGCGGGCGAGGAGACCGCGTCCTCGCCGCGCAGCACCCCGTGCAACGCCGGCCACTCCGGACGGGACGCCAGTTGACGGGTGAGCACGTGCGACGGCGAGCCCATGTTGCCCGGCACCTGCATCGCGAACCACGCGCCGGGCGGCAACGCCGCCACCCACCGGCGCAGCAGAGCCCGGTGCTCCGGCACCCACTGCAGCACGGCGTTCGTCACCACGACATCGCTGTCCGGAGCCGGCATCCAGTCACGCACGTCCGCCACCCGCGCGTCGACCCCGGCCGCGCGGGCCTGCGCCACCATCTCGGGCGAGCTGTCCAGCGCCTCCACCACCGCGTCAGGCCACCGCTTCGCCAGCGACACGGTGAGGTTGCCGGGCCCGCAACCCAGATCGACCACGCGGCGCGGCGCGACGGCGTCGATTCGCCCGATCAGGTCGTAGAAGGGGCGGCCCCGCAGGTCCGCGTAGTCGAGGTACTTCGCCGGATCCCACACAGTACGAGCGTACTGCTATGCCGGGGGTGGCGCCAGCTTCTCCGCGGCCTCCCGCGCGATCGCGGCGACGACCTCGGGATCCACCCCGGGATCCGGCCGCGCCTGCAGCACCACCCCGTCCCGCCCAGGCAGCTTCCGCTGGACGAACCACACCCCGCCGCTGGCCAGCTCCGCGCGGTGCCGCGCCCGGATCGACCCGTCCACGCGCTGCCGGACCAGCCACGGCACCTTGCCCGGCCGCGGCAGCTCGAACCGCACCGCCGCCCGGTCGCGCAGCACCACGGCCGGCCCCGCGGTGCCGGTCTCGTCGGCTTCGGTGACCGCCAGCGTCCCGTCGCCCCAGGTCGCCTTGCTGATCAGGTGCCAGCCGATCCGCCGCGCGCCCGCCCCGTCCGGGACCCACAACCCCAGCTCGGTGACGACGAGATACCCGCCGCCGCGCACCGGCGCCGAACCGATCGCGTTCTCCGACTCCGCCAGCCGGCCGGGGAAGTCCTCCGGCAGCGGGTCGCCGATGAGCCGCCGCAGCCACCGCACGCGCTAGTCCATCCCGCCGATCGCCTGGACCTTGAGCGCCTTGCGGTACTCCTCCAGCGCGACGAGGTCCCCGAACAGGGCCCGGTAGTCGTCAGCGGCCTCGATCGGCGACAGCCGCTGCAGCCGCGACTTGATCTCCGCGATCTGCCGTCCCACCAGGTTCTCCTGCACCGCGGCGATCATGCTGCCGATGTAGCGCCCGTCGGCCTCGCCCTTGGCGCGCAACGGTTCCACCGCCAGCTCCGACAGCAGCGACCGCACCGGGCCCTCCGGCGTGTACGGGCTCGCCGCGTCGATCAGGCCCGGTCCGGCCAGCCCGCTGCTCGTGCCCCCCGCCTTGAGCACCGCCCGGTGCACGGCCACATACGCCGGATGGGTGAACGCCTCCTCGGGCAGCGCGTCGTACTCCGGGCCCGCGTACGCCGGTTCCTGCAGCGCCGCCTTGAGCACCTCGCGCTGCGCCATCAGCCGCGGGTCGTTCGGGTCCGGCCGTGGCACGTCCGCGACTGCGGTGCCGTTGACCCGCTGCGCCGGCCTGCGCCCGTTGCCGCGCACCGCCCCGCCCGCGCTCTCGCGCACCCGGCGCACCACCATGGCCTCGTCCTGCCAGCCGACCCACCACGACAGCTTGGTGGCGTAGCCGTCCCGCTTCGCGCGGTCCTTGATCTGCGCGACCAGCGGCACGGTGCGCTGCAACGCGGCGACCTGACCGTCGACGGAGTCCAGGTCGTACTCCTTGAGGATGCTGCGGATCGCGAACTCGAACAGCGGCGTCCGGCGGGCCACCAGGTCCCGCACCGACGCCTCGCCCTTCGCGAGCCGCAGGTCGCACGGGTCCATGCCGTCCGGGGCGACCGCGATGTAGGTCTGCCCGGCGAAGGTCTGCTCCCCCTCGAACGCCTTCAGCGCCGCCTTCTGACCCGCCTCGTCGCCGTCGAACGTGAAGATGATCTCGCCGCGGAACGCGTCGTCGTCCATCAGCAGCCGGCGCAGCACCTTCATGTGCTCCTCGCCGAACGCCGTGCCGCAGGAGGCGACCGCCGTGGGCACCCCGGAGGCGTGCATGGCCATCACGTCGGTGTAGCCCTCGACGACGACGACCTGGTGCCGCTTGGCGATCTCCCGCTTGGCCAGGTCGAGCCCGAACAGCACCTGGGACTTCTTGTAGATCGGGCTCTCGCTGGTGTTGAGGTACTTGGCCTGGATCGGGTCGTCGTCGAACAGCCGCCGCGCACCGAACCCGACGACGTCGCCGCCGAGGTCGCGAATCGGCCACACCAGCCGCCGGTGGAACCGGTCGATGGGGCCCTGGCGGCCCTCCTTGACCAGCTGGGCCTTGAGCAGCTCGGTGAGCTCGAAACCGCGGTTGAGCAGGTACTTCGTCAGCTTGTCCCAGCCGGCCGGGGCGTAGCCGCAGCTGAACGTGCGGGCGGCGGTCTCGTCGAAGCCGCGCTCGGCGAGGAACTCGCGAGCCTTCTGCGCCTCCGGCGTGCGCAGCTGCTCGGCGTAGAACTCGGCGGCCGCCTTGTGCGCCTCGACCATGCGGGTGCGGGTGCCGCGGTCGCGCTGGACGCTGCCCCCGCCGCCTTCGTAGGTGAGGCGGAACCCGACGCGGTCGGCCAGCCGCTCGACCGACTCGACGAAACCGAGGTGGTCGATCTTCATCACGAACTTGATGACGTCGCCGCCCTCGCCGCAGCCGAAGCAGTGGAAGGTGCCGTGCGTGGGGCGGACGTTGAACGACGGGGTCTTCTCGTCGTGGAACGGGCACAACCCCTTGAGCGCTCCCCCGCCGGCGTTGCGCAGGGCCACGTAGTCGCCCACGACCTCGTCGATCCGGTTGCGCTGGCGAACCTCCGCGATGTCACTTTCCCGGATCCGGCCTGCCACGACGACCAGTCTAGTGACCACGGGCCGCGCCTCGTGCGGCACACTCGATCCGTGAGCACGCTCGACGGGGTGGCCGAGGAGTTCGCGGCGCTGCGCCCCCACCTGACGGCCGTGGCGTACCGGCTGACCGGATCGGTGAGCGACGCCGAGGACGCGGTCCAGGAGTCGTGGCTTCGACTGTCCGCGCTGGACGAGCCGAAGCGCGCGCGGATCGTGGACCTGGGTGCCTGGCTGACGACGGTCGTCGGGCGGATCTGCCTCGACCGGCTGCGGTCGGCCGCGGTGCGGCGCGAGAAGTACGTCGGGCAATGGCTGCCCGAGCCGATCGTCACCCCGCTGAGCGCGCCGGCCGGGGACGACCCGCTGGAGGCCGCCGTGCGGGACGAAGGGGTGCGGATGGCGGCGATGGTCGTGCTGGACCGGCTCACGCCGGAGCAGCGGGTGGCGTTCGTGCTGCACGACGCCTTCGCGGTGCCGTTCGACGAGATCGCGGACATCCTGGGCGTCACCACCGCGACGGCGCGTCAGCACGCCTCCCGGGGGCGCCGCGCGCTGGACGAGGCGCAACCGCCGCCCCGGGCGGACCTGGCCGAGCAGCAGGAGGTGCTCGACCGGTTCATGCGGGCACTCGCCGCCGGGGACGTGCGGGCGGTGGCGGAGGTGCTGCACCCCGACGTGGTGCTCATCGGCGACAGCGGCGGCAAGGCCAAGACCGCCGTGCAGATCGTCACCGGCGCGGACAAGGTCGCCCGCTTCTTCCTCGGGCTGCTGCGGCTCTACCGCCCGAGCGCGCTCACCGCGGGCCGTCCGGTGCTGGTCAACGGCGACCTGGGGGCGTACACCCCGCCCGATCCCGGCGGCGACGGCTACCGGCCGCTGCAGGCGCGCCTGCAAACCTTCACCGTGCGGGACGGGCGGATCGCCGCGATCTACGACCAGGCCAACCCGGACAAGCTCACCCGGGTAGCGGAACCCGGCACGCCTCCCCGGACGTGAACCCCTGGTCGGTGATGCCGAGCGCGCTGTTGGTGCGGCCGCGCTGGTTCTCCAGGGCGATCAGGTAGGTGAGCTCGACCAGCCCCGCCCGGCCGAACTCGCGTTCCAGCTCGGCGACCTGCTCGTCGGTGACCGCGACCGGGGTCTCCGACATCGCGTCCGCGTAGGCCAGGGCGAGGCGTTCCGGACGGGTGTAGAGCTCCGAGGTGGCGTAGTCGTCGATGTGCTTCAGGCGCTCGATGTCCAGGCCCTCGTGCTTCTGCAGCATGGTGCCGAAGTCGACGCACCACGAGCAGCCCAGCCGCACGGCCGTCCGGTACTGGGCGAGCTCGCGCACGCTCACCGGCAGGTGCTTGACCGCCCGGTCGACGAGCAGTTCGTGGATCCCGCTCGCGCGCATCAGGGCCGGCTGGTGCGCCGAGACGGCGAACGGCTCGGGCACGGCGCCGAACCGCTTCTTCGCGTAGCGGTACAGGAGCTTGGTCAGGGGGCCGGCGTCCTTCGCGGACACCGCGGGAATGCGGGGCATCTCGTCCTCCTTCGTGGTCCTACCGAAAGGACGAGACGGCGTGGCGAGACGTGACACGTCGCCCCTGCCGCGCCGGATCAGGCGGCCCCGCTCGCGTAGCAAACCTCCGGGTCGTCGGTCACGGCCGGCGCGGTGGCGGCGATGATGGCGTCCAGCTTGCCGCGTGCGGCCAGCAGGCCCGCCACCGCCTCGTCGATCCGTTCGCGCTCCCGGTTCAGGTCGGGCAGCAGACCGGAGCACCCGGGCGCCAGGATCTGGCCGTCGTCGATCATGCAGGGCAGCAGTTCCGCGATGGTGGCGGTGCTGAGGCCGGCCGCGAGGAGCATGCGGATGCCCCGGACCGTGGCGACGTCCGCTTCGGTGAACTCGCGGTAGCCGCTCGGCCGCCGCGACGGCGTGAGCAGCCCCTGCTCCTCGTAGTAACGCAGGAGCCGCTGGCTGACCCCCGTCCGGCGGGAGAACTCTCCCATGCGCATATGACGACCACCACGTTCCGTTGACTCTCTCATCGGTGTGAGACCGCAGTCTATTCGCATGACGAACGACCAATCAGCAAGCGCGCGACAGGCGCCCGTCACCGTCGTCGGCCTGGGTCCCATGGGCCTCGCCCTCGCCGGCACGCTGCTGGACCACGGCCACCGCACGACCGTCTGGAACCGCACCCCCGGAAAGGCCGATCACCTCGCGTCCAAGGGCGTCCGCCCCGCGGCGACCGTCGCCGAGGCGGTGACTGCGAGTCCGGTCACGATCACGTGCCTCAAGGACTACGACACCATGTTCGAGGTCTTCGACTCCGCCGGCGACGCGCTGCGTGGGCGGGTCTTGGTGAACCTCAACTCCGGTACCCCGAAGGAGGCGCACGCGGCAGCCGGATGGGCGGCCGAGCGCGGCGTGTCGTATCTGGACGGTGCGATCATGGTGCCGCCACCGATGGTGGGGCAGCCCGGATCCGTCTTCCTCTACAGCGGTTCGCGGGAGGTGTTCGACGAGCACCGCGCCACGCTGGCGAGCATGGGCGATCCCCGGTACCTCGGCGCCGATCCCGGCCTGGGCGTGCTGTACAACACCGCGCTGCTGGAGATGATGTACGCCACCATCAACGGGTACCTGCACGCCACCGCGTTGGTCGGCTCGGCCGGGGTGTCGGCGGTGGAGTTCGCCGAACTGGCCATCGGCTGGTTCCTGCCCGCGGCGCTGGGCCCGATGCTCGCCGCGGAGGCCCCCGTCCTGGACGAGGGCGACTACCCGGGGGATCTCGGCACCTTGGAGATGAACCTGAACGCGCTGGAGCACATCGCCCGCACCGCCGAGGAGCGGGGCGTGCACACCGATCAGCCGCGCCTGATGCGGGAGATCGCGGCACGGGCGATCGCGGACGGACACGGCGGCAAGAGCTACCTGGCGGTGTACGAAGTCTTCAAGAACGCGGCAAGCTAGCGGCGCAGGGCGCGGACATCCCAAACCCAGACGCCGTCGACGAAGCGGGCCGGGGCGCCGATGAGCTGCTCCACCGTCTGGCGCAGCGCGGTGCCGTTGGCGACCGGAGCCAGCACCACCGCATCGGCCTGCCAGTACTTCAGATCCTTGATCGCCTGGGCGCGCTGCGCACTCGTCACCTCCGGAACCTCGCCGCTGTTCCGGACCCGGACCAGCAGTTCCTCGGTGGGCCGTTTCACCGCGCCGTACCGGCCGCGCCTGTCGTCCGGTCCGGTCGGGCCGACGAAGTACCCGCCGGCCAACGGGAAGCCGAGCCCGGCCCTCACCTGCCAGTGCAGCCCGCGGGCGTCAGCATCGTTGGGCAGCGGCACCACCACCACCGAACCGGTCCCGACATGGGGCCGCCACGCCCCGTTCGTGAAGAACGCCGGCGTGTCCGGGCGGAGAGTGGTCTTCAGCGGCGTCGGCGCGACCGGGATCAGCACCGCAGCGAGGGCTACCAGCCACAGGAACCGCACCAGCAGATCCCGGTCGCGCAAGCTCGGCGCCGCCCGGAAGACGCGTTCGGTGGCGATCGCCAGCAGTGCGGCGATGGCCGGGATGCAGCCGATCGCCAGCCGTGACTCGATCAGCGAGTTGAACAGCGGCTGGTTGAACAGCAACTTCCACGGGCCGGGGATTCCGGTCTCCCGGTGGTTGACGACGATCTGGATACCCAGTGACAGCCAGGCCATCAGGAACATCGAGATCGCGATGGCGCGCGCCAGGACGTTACGCCACAACCAGACGGTCAGCACCACCATCAGGATGATGAGCGGCCAGCCGAAGAACGCGTTCTCCTCGGTCCGGTTCATCGACACGTCCGCGGCCGCCTGCGGCGCGCCCGCGATCGACTCCGTCGCGAAGCGGGTGAGAGCGGCGGTGTCGTTGCCGACCCGGCCGTGCTCGATCCTGTCGTAGCTCTGCGGCCCGAAGAACTGCCACCACAGCGGGTAAATCGTGATCACCACGGCGATGACCGCGGCGATGGCCAGCCCGCCGGCCATCGGTTTGACCATCCGCAGCGCCGCGCGGGGCCGCGACACCGCGTACCCGGCGGCGAACAGCACGAACGCCATCATCATGATCAGCAACGGTTCCGCGCCCAGGAACACCTGGTAGCCGAGCATCAGGCCGAGGACGATGCCGTCGCGCACCGGACGGCGGCCCTGCGCGAGGCGGATCAGCCGCAGCACGATGAACGGGATCAGGAACAGCACCACGAAGTTCGGGTGCGCGTTGCCGTGCGAGACCATCGCCGGCGCGAACCCGCAGAAGGCGGCACCGATCGCGGCGGCCGTGCGGGAACCGACCAGGTGCCGGGAGAACACCCAGTACCAGGCGATCGCGGTGCCGGCGAGGCCACCGGTGAGCGCGATCGCCCAGGTGGCGGTCGGACCGAACAGCTGGGTGATCGGCGAGAGCGGGATGCCCAGGCCGAGCATCGCCGTGTTGGCCATCATGTTGACGCCGGCCGGGAAGTTCTGCAGGTCGCTGAAGAGCGGGTTCTCCCAGTGGAAGACGGCGTGCGCGGTGACCGCGAAGAACCACTCCCACATGTTCTGGTCCTGCATGCTGTTGGTCATGTAGCCGCCGCGGCCAAGGTTGGTCCACAAACCCGCGTAGATCACGAACGCGGCGACGGCGTAGCAGCCCATCACCAGCGCATCCGCGCGGGTGAACCGGCGGCGTCCTCCTCCGGCCTCGGGCACGTTTTCGGGCGCCACCGTCAACCCTCAAGGTTCGACAACGCGGGTGAAAAAGTAGAAAACACCGGTCGCCGCATGCCGTACGAGGAGCAGGAAAGGCCGGTCCACCCGTACCTCGACCGGGTCGGCCGGTTTCACCAGCGACAGGGTGCGGATCATGACCGCGGTGGCCGCGGCGCCCTCGAGGCCCTGCTCGTCGAGCCTGAGCACGGACTGGTGCTGCACGGCCGAGACGTGCGCGCGCGGGTCCGCGGTGAGACGGCTCAGCGGGGCTGATCCCGCTGCGAAGAGCGTGCGCACGCCGAGCTGCCGGAGCGCTCCGGTGAGGTCCGCCGGGCGGTTCAGGTCGATCTTCGGCAGGCGCAGGTCGACCTGGACCGGCCGGAGCGCGGCGAGCAGGGTGGTGAGCTGGTCGGGGCCCAGGTCGGGCTCCTGATCCGCGAGGTCACCGTCGGGCAGCAGGACGGTGGCGGTGACGCCGCCGGCGCCGGGCAGCTCGACGACCTGCCAGCCGTCCCGGTGCGCGTAGCCGAGGCGCTCGGACTGGCGCATCATGCGTACCCGGCGAGGGCCGCCCGGGCTGTGGAACTGCTCGTCGCGGGTGTTCGCGGCGCGGAACGGGTGCTGCCAGGCGACCTTGAGGTAGAGGGCGTTGACCAGGCTGGCGACGGTGTCCGCGTCGACCGATCCCGGGGGCAGCAGCTCCGGGATGAGATTCCGAGTGGTCTCGGCGACGTCGGCGTTGATGGCGCGGCGGGCGGCGTCGGGGTCGGCGACGAACGGCGCGGTGCGGGTGGCCGCCCCCGGCCACCCGGCGAGGTCGGTGCGGAAGCCGTCGTGGACGGGCAGCCGGTCCCAGACCCAGAGCGTGTTCGCGACGGCGAGGAGCGGGTCCTCCTGGCGTGTGCGGTTGTGGAGGATGGCGGCGGCGCGGAGCAGGTCGGCCTGCTTGGCGATGTCCGGGTCGCCGCCGGTGAGCAGCTGGAGCAGCTCGTCGGCGGCCGGTCCCCCGGCGGCTTGCGTGGCCAGCCCCAGTGCGCTGGCGATCGAGTAGGGCGAGACGACCGAGTCGCGCCCGCCTCCGGCGACGGCCCGGTGCACCGCGAGGCTGAAGCGCAGATGCTCACGTTCCGGCGTGGTCACGTTCCCGACGCTACCCGCCGGGTGGCGAGCTTTCCGGGGAAGCGCCGCCCGGCCCCACCGTGTGGGGGGCGGGCGGAAGTGGCACCAGCGGCAGCGCTCGCGCCGGAACCACGACGTGCCCGGGCAGCCGGTGCTGCCGGTTGCGCCCCGCCGGCACCCTGCGGCACCGTCTGCTGTGGACCGTCCACGTGGGGCAGCTGAACCGGATCCGGTCCGGGCAGGCTCTTGCCGGTCCACAGCTCGCCCGGCACATCAGGCAGGCGTGCTGGAGCCCCGGAGCGCGACGGCGCCGGCACGTGGCCGCACCGCCGCCACTGGACCGGCGGCACCACCACGCCGCCACCACCCGGCACCAGCCGCCGGGTCGAACCCGAACCTCTCCGCGTCACAGCCGGCCCCGCACAACGAGGCACGCGTGGTGCCGCACCGGGGGTCACCAGGCACCCACAGCCCGGGCGTGGCTACGCGAACGGGCGCGGTGCCGCCCGCGGCCGCCGATCAGGGGCGCCCGGTGTGCCAGCGGTGCCATGCGTGCGCCTGGGCATCCGTGAGCGAGGCGACCTGGTCGATCACCACCCGCAACCGCGCGGCGTCATCCGGGGCGGCCTGCCACGCCGGGTGGAAGGCCGCCTCCAGCGGGTCCGGTGCGCGGTCGGCCAGGACCGTGACCAGCTCGGCCAGCAACTCCCGCTGGCCCTCCAGCACGGCCAGCCGCTGCGGGTCGCTCATCACGTAACGCAGCGCCAGCGCCTTGAGCAGCGCGACCTCGGCCGCCACGCGATCCGGCACCACCAGGGCCGCGTCGTAGCGCGTGAGCGGGCCGTCGCCGTACTCGGCGCGCGTGCCGGTGACCGCCGCGGCGGCGAACCGGCCGACCAGCTCGCTCGTCATCCGTTTCACCGCGATCTGCGCCCGCGGCGTCCAGTCGAAGCCGCCACGCGCCAGACCGGCGACGACCGGCAGGTCGAGCAGGTCACGGGCGGCGCCCTCCAGCGCGGACACCGACAGGTGCGAGAAGTGCTTCGCCGCCAGCTCCGCCACCGCGGCGCGCTCACCCGGATCGGCGAGCACGGCCAGCGACAACCGGCCGGCCAGCACGCCGTCCTCCACGTCGTGCACCGAGTACGCCACGTCGTCGGCCCAGTCCATGATCTGCGCCTCGAGGCAGGTGCGATCCTCCGGCGCACCCGCCCGCATCCAGTCGAACACCTCCCGGTCGTCGTCGTACACCCCGAACTTCACCGTGCCGGCCCGCCGCGGCCACGGGTACTTCGTGGCCGCGTCCAGGCACGCGCGGGTCAGGTTCAACCCCGCGTGCTCGACCTTCGGCTCGAGCCGGGTCAGGATGCGCAGCGTCTGCGCGTTGGCCTCGAACCCGCCACACGCCTGCCCCGCCTCGTCGAGCGCCCGCTCACCGTTGTGGCCGAACGGCGGGTGGCCGATGTCGTGCGCCAGCCCCGCCGTGTCCGCCAGGTCCGGATCGGCCCCCAGCTCCTCGGCGATGCCGCGCCCGATCTGCGCGACCTCGAGCGAATGCGTCAACCGCGTGCGGGGCACCCCGCTGATCTCGGTACCCTCCCCCGGCCCGACCACCTGGGTCTTGCCCGCCAGCCGGCGCAGCGCGGCGGAGTGCAGCACGCGGGCGCGGTCCCGCGCGAAGGCGCTCCGGCCGTCCGGCCGCGACCCGGGAAGCGCCGCCCGCTTCGGCGCCTCGCCGAGCCACCGTTGTCGATCGTGCTCGCTGTACACCCCGCAACTCTACGGGCGGGAACCGACAGTTCCGGTGCACGCACGCCCGGATCGCACGAGATGCCCGCTCGTGCGGGTACGGCGGCGGCGAAGCGGGCGCGCCGTGGCACGCCGGGAACGAGAGCAAACGGGTGCCCACCTGCGCCGAGAGCGCCTACATCGGCGGCGGCCACGCCCCGGCCCCGGTGCCCGTTGCGGCCCCCGCCTGGCCCGGCGCCGTCTACTCCTACGGCGACTGCGCCGAGGCGCTGAAGACCTTCCAGCTGCGCAGCCGCCGGGCGAGGGTCAGCCGAGCCCGGTGCCGCCGATGTTGTCGGCCGGCGTCTTGGTCAGCCGGTAGAACAACAACGCGCCCGTCTCGCGGTAGATGTAGGCGAACTGGGTCTGCCGGGTCATCACGATGGGACCGCTGTGGGTCGGCGACGTCCAGGTGCTCAGGCCCGCGTCGTCGGCCATCGTGCGCGCCCGCAGCGAGTGCCACGGGTCGCTCACCAGCACCGCCGTCCGCAACCCCCGCGACGTGAGGGCGGCCGCCACCGCGCGCAGGCTGCCGAGCGTGTCGCTGCCCTCGCCGACCGCCAGCGTCGCCGTGCGCGGCACACCGTTCTCGATCAGCCAGTTCGCCCCGGCCGACGCCTCGGTGTAGGCGTCGCCCGCCTTGTTGCCCCCCGCGGTGACGATCCGGTCGGCCACCCCGGCCTTGAACAACTGGATCGCGTGCCTGAGCCGGGCCTGGAAGATCGGCGACGGCTTGCCGTTGTACTGCGCCGCGCCGAGGACCACGATCGCGTCGGCGCGGCTGCGATCGTCGTCCCGCGCTACCTGCCACACCCGGAACGCCGTCCCGCCCATCACCATGGACAGCACCAGCACCGTGCCGAGCACGGCCCGGCGCACCCACCTCACGCGATCACCCATCCCGGTCATCCTCCCAGACGGGCCTCACAGCCAGCCGCGCTCCTCCGCCAACCGGATCGCCTCGGCCCGGGTGCGGGCACCCGTCTTGCCGATCGCGGCCGACAGGTGGTTGCGCACGGTCCCCTCGGACAGCTGGAGCCGCCGCGCCACGTCGGACACCGTGCCGCCGTCGCTGGCCGCGCGCAGCACCTCGTGCTCACGGGGCGTCAGCGGGCTCGCGCCCGTCGCCAGCGACTCGGCCGCCAGCGCCGGATCGACCACCCGCAGTCCGCTGTGGACCCGCCGCACGGCGTCGACCAGCTGTTCCGGTGGCGAGTCCTTCACCACGAACCCGGCGGCACCCGCCGCCATCGCCCGCGCCAGGTACCCGGGCCTGCCGAAGGTCGTGCACACGATGATCCGGCACGACGGCAGCGCCGCGTGCAGCTCGGCCGCCGCGGTCAGACCGTCCTTGCCGGGCATCTGCACGTCGAGCAGCGCCACGTCCGGCGCACTCCGCGTGGCCGCGCCCAGTACCTCGTCCCCCGACCCGACCTGGCCGACCACCTCGATGTCCGGCTCCAGTCCGAGCACGGTCGCCAGTGCCCCCCGCACCATCGCCTGGTCGTCGGCCAGGAACACCCGGATCACGGCACCTCCACCTGCTCGCGCACGGACACTTCGGCCCGCAACCCGAACCCCTCCCCGGGCCGCGCCCGGACCTGCAACGTCCCACCGAGCTCGGCCAGCCGCTCCCGCAGCCCGCGCAACCCGTTGCCCGCCCGGCCCGGTTCTGTCCCCCGGCCGTTGTCGGAGATCTCCATCCAGTTGCGCCCGAGCCGCACCTTGACCCGGGTCGCCCCGGAGTGCCGCAGCACGTTCGTCACCGCCTCCCGCAGCACGTACCCGAAGGCGCTCTGCAGCTCGGGCCGCACGTTGTCGACCGCGCTCGGCAGGTCCGCGTCGATCTCCGCGGCCCGCAGCGCCGCCCGCGCCCCCGCCAGCTCCGCCGACAGCGACACCTCGCGGTACTCCGACACCGTGGCCCGCACGTCGGTCAGCGCGCTGCGCGCCAGGCCCTCCACCTCGCGGATCTCGGCGATCGCCCGGTCCGGGTCCGCGGCGGTCTCGATCAGGCGCCGCGCCAGCCCGGCCTTGACAGTGATGGTGGTGAGGCTGTGGCCGAGGATGTCGTGCAGGTCCCGCGCCAGCCGCTCACGTTCGGCGCTCACCGCGAGCGCGGCGATCTCCTCGTTCGCCCGGCGGAGCCGCCGCACCGTCTGGGCGAGCCGGCCCATGAAGAACATCGCGGTGGTGATGCCGACGACCGTGCCGATGTCCGAGGTGTTCCCGTGCACGTCGTTGTGGACGAGCAGCAGCACACCGCACCCGGCCGTCGCGATGCCGTCGAGCACCAGCACCCAGCCGGGCGGCAGGCTCATCGCGATCGCGATCGTGGCGTAGAGGAGCATGTAGATGGAGGTGCCCTGCAGCAGTACCGCCCAGCCGAGCACCAGCATCACCACCGCGAACGGCAGGCGGACCCGCATCCGTCGGTGCGAGAGCAGGAAGAACGGGAAGGTCACGTAGCACAGGCCGTAGGCGACGAGCAGCACCACGAGCAGCGGGTCCGGGTGCCGGCCGACCGGCACCGCGGTGACGAGGTAGAAGATCGCCCCGAAGAACGGCCAGCGCAGCACGAACGCCGGGCGGGGCCGCCCGGCCGCGTGCTCGTCCCACCACTGCGCCCTGTCGTCGGCGTCGGCCACCGTGCTGCTCCCCATCACACCCGTGCGGAGTCCTTACGGTAACGGCGGATCACCACGGACCCGACCGCGACTGTCCACACCGCGAGCCACAGCACGTCCTGCCCCAGGCCGGCGCTCAGGTCGGCGGTCACCGCACCACGCCCGACCTGCGCCATCCAGAAGCTGGGCAGCACGTGCGACACCTGCAGCAGCCAGTGCGGCATCGCGTCGATGGGGATGAAGATGCCCCCGAGCAGGGCCATCGGCAGCATCACCAGCTGCGTCATCGGCTGCACCGAGTCGGCCGTGGCGACCTGGCCGATGAGCAACCCGATCAGGGCGAACGGGACGGCGGCGAGCCACACCCCCAGCGTGACCCGCAGCCAGCTCCCCGCGCCGAGGGACACGCCCTCGGCGACCGCGCCGACCAGCGGCACGAGGACCACCGGTGCCAGCGCGAGCGTCAGTCCCGTCGCGGCTTTCGCGGTGAGGTAACCGGCGCCGGAGAGCGGGGTCAGGCGCAGCTGGCGCTGCCAGCCGGCTTTCCGGTCCATCGCCACCCGCGCCCCGACGAACAACGCCGACGCCATCGCCCCGAACGACGTCATGCTGACCATGAGCGCGGCGACCGCGCCGTTGTCCCCCTTGGCGAAAATCCCCACGTACAGCAGGAACAGCAGCACCGGGAAGGCCACGGTGAAGATCAGGAACCGCGGCGAGCGCAGCACCCGGCGGATCTCCAGCACCACGTACTTCAGGCTCATCGGTCGTGCTCCTCGTCGGCGGTGAGGGTCAGGAAGGCACCTTCCAGCCCGATTGCGGTGATTTCGATGTCGTGCGCGTCCGGGAACCGGGACAGCAGCGCGCGCAGCGTCGCGTCGGAGTCCGAACTGGACACCGCGATCCGGCCGCCGCGCACCTCGTACTCGGTGACGCCGGGCAGCTCGGCGACGGCCGCGACGGTGGCGCCCGGGACCGCGGCGCGCAGGGTGCGGCCGCTGGCCAGCGCCCGGACCTGGGCGACGGAGCCGTCCGCGACGATCCGCCCGGCGCGCATCAGCACGACCCGGTCGGCGAACTCCTCGGCCTCCTCCAGGTAGTGCGTCGCGAACAGCACGGTGCGGCCGGTGTTGGTGAAGGCGTGCATCGACTTCCAGAACTCGCGGCGGCTGCCGACGTCCATCGCGGCCGTGGGCTCGTCGAGCACGAGCAGGTCCGGGTCGCTCACCAGGGCGATCGCGAACCGCACCCGCTGCTTCTGGCCGCCGGAGAGCTTGGTGCCCCGCCGGTTCGCCAGGTCCTCGATGCCTGCGCGCCGCAGGGCCGCGGTGACCGGCATCGGGTTGCGGTGCAGCGAGGCGACCATGCCGACCATCTCCCCGACGGTCGCGTCGTCCAGCAGCGCCGCGCCCTGGAGCATCGCACCGATCGCACCCCGCGCCACAGCCTCGGCCGGCGTCGCACCGAAGATCGATACCTCACCGGAATCGGGCCTGGTCAGACCGAGCATCATGTCCACCGTGGTGGACTTGCCCGCACCGTTGGGGCCGAGCAGCGCGACCACCTCGCCGGGCGCGATCGCGAGGTCGACGCCGTCGACAGCGCGCACGTCGCCGTAGTGTTTGCGCAACCCGGTCAGCCGCACCGCGGCCCGGGTCATCGTCTCTGTTCCCGCCATGCCTTCAGCGTGCCGCCGCGGGCGCCACCGGCCACAGGCCGAGCGTCACGACCTGACCATGACAAGTGTCAGGGTCAGCTGTCCCGAATATGAGATAGTCTCGCTGATATGAGAGCCATCGAGGAGCGCCTGGCGGCCCGCCTCGCGCAGCTGCGGGCGGACCGGGGCTGGTCGCTGGACGACCTCGCGGACCGGTCCGGCGTGAGCCGGTCGACGCTGTCGCGAGTGGAACGCGGCGAGATCAGCCCCACCGCGTCACTGCTGGGCAAGCTGTGCACCGCCTACGAACGGCCGATGTCCCGGCTGCTGACCGAGGTCGAAGCGGAGGGGCCGCAGCTGGTCCGCGCGCCGGAGCAGACCGTGTGGACGGACGACGACAGCGGGTTCACCCGGCGGTCGGTGTCGCCACCGCACCCGGCATTCCGGGCGGAGGTCGTCGAGGGCACGCTCCGGCCGGGCGCCGACATCCGCTACGACGCACCGTCGGTGCCCGGGCTCGAGCAGCACGTGTGGGTGCTGGCGGGCAGCGTCGAGGTGACGGCCGACGGCGCGACCCACCCGCTCGGGCAGGGCGACTGCCTGCGGTTCCGGCTGTGGGGACCGACGCGGTTCCGCTGCCCGGGGCCGGCGGCGGCGCGGTACCTGCTGGTCCTGGTGATGCCGTGATCACGCGACTGTCCGCGGCCGGGTTCACGGCCGCGGTGCCCGCCCTGGGCGAGGTGCTCGCCGACTGCACGAATGGCGGCGCGTCCGTGGGCTTCCTGGCGCCGCTCGGCACGGCCGAGTCCACCGCCTGGTGGGCGGAGCTGGCCGGCGACGTCGCCGAGGGCCGGGTGCTGGTGTGGGCGGCCTGGGACGGCCCCCGGCTGGTCGGAACGGTCCAGCTCCGGCCCGCGCGGCTGCCCAACGCACCGCACCGGGCCGAACTGGCGAAACTCCTGGTCCACCGGGACGCGCGGGGCCGCGGGCTGGGTCGTGCGCTGCTCGCGGAGGCCGAACGTGCGGCTCGCGCGGCGGGCATCACGCTGCTGGTGCTCGACACCGAAACCGGCAGCCCGGCCGAACGCCTGTACCGGTCGGCGGGCTGGACCGAGGCCGGAACCGTGCCGGGTTACGCCGCCGATCCGGGCGGCACGCTGAAGCCGACGACGTTCTTCTACAAGAACGCCGTGGTCACAGCGGGGTGACCAGGGCGCCTCGAGTGTCGGATCAGCAGCCGGGCAGGCGGGCGGCGAGGTAGGACTCCACCTTGTCGATCGCGACGCGCTCCTGCTGCATGCTGTCGCGCTCCCGCACCGTCACGGCCTGGTCTTCGAGCGTGTCGAAGTCGACCGTGACGCAGAACGGGGTGCCGACCTCTTCCTGGCGGCGGTAGCGCTTGCCGATCGAGCCGGCGTCGTCGAAGTCGACGTTCCAGTTGCGGCGCAGCTGGGCCGCGAGGTCCTTCGCCTTCGGCGTCAGGTCGGCGTTGCGCGACAGCGGCAGCACCGCGGCCTTGAACGGTGCCAGCCGCGGGTCGAGCTTGAGCACGACGCGCTTGTCCACCCCGCCCTTGGCGTTGGGCACCTCGTCCTCGGTGTAGGCGTCCAGCAGGAACGCCATCATCGGGCGCCCGACACCGGCTGCCGGCTCGATGACGAACGGCCGGTAGCGCTGCTTCGTGGTCTGGTCGAAGTAGGCCAGGTCCACCCCGGAGTGGTTGGAGTGCGTGGTGAGGTCGAAGTCGGTGCGGTTCGCGATGCCCTCGAGCTCACCCCACTCCTGGCCGGCGGAGAAACCGAAGCGGTACTCGATGTCGACGGTGCGCTTCGAGTAGTGCGACAGCTTCTCCTTCGGGTGCTCGTAGTGCCGCAGGTTCTCGCGGTCGATGCCGAGGTCGGTGTACCAGTCGGTGCGCAGGTCGATCCAGTACTGGTGCCAGCGCTCGTCCTCACCCGGCTCGACGAAGAACTCCATCTCCATCTGCTCGAACTCGCGGGTGCGGAAGATGAAGTTGCCCGGGGTGATCTCGTTGCGGAACGACTTGCCGATCTGGCCGATGCCGAACGGCGGCTTCTTCCGCGACGTGGTGAGCACGTTGAGGAAGTTCACGAAGATGCCCTGCGCGGTCTCCGGGCGCAGGTAGTGCAGCCCTTCCTCGGTCTCCACCGGGCCGAGGTGCGTTTTGAGCATCATGTTGAACTCGCGCGGCGCCGTGTACTGCCCCCGCGTGCCGCAGTTCGGGCAGGGGACGTCGGACAGGTCGTCCTCCGAGGTCTCCTTGCCGGTGCGCGCGCTGTACTCCTCGGCCAGCTGGTCGGACCGGAAGCGGCGGTGGCAGGAGGTGCACTCGACCAGCGGGTCGTTGAAGGCGTTGACGTGACCGGAGGCCACCCACACCTGACGCGGCAGGATCACGGAGGAGTCGAGGCCGACGACGTCGTCGCGGCTCTGCACCATCGTGCGCCACCACTGGCGCTTGATGTTCTCCTTGAGCTCGACGCCGAGCGGTCCGTAGTCCCACGCCGACCGGGTTCCGCCGTAGATCTCCCCGCTCGGGAAGACGAAGCCACGACGCTTGCACAGGCTGACGACGGTCTCAATGTTGGCGGGCACTCCACGCTCTCCATCAGATGCGGGGACGGTTAACAGTTGTTGACAAGCGTATCCGGCGGTGCTGCCGGCGCCCGGCGCGGGGCTTGACACGGTCCGGGTGAGGCGATAACGGCAACCACTACCGGAAGAACACTAGGATGGGGGGACACCGACCGACCCGAGGCTGGAGATGGCTATGCCGATGGTTCGCCCGGACGCCGCGTTGCCCGGATTGCCCGACGAGGCCGAGCAGGTGCACGCCGCCGACGAGCTGAACCCGCGCACGCCGCCCCAGCCGGCCGCGACGCTGTCCGAGGCCGGTGAGCTGCTGCGGGCCTTGTCGGCGCCGGTGCGCATCGCGATCGTGCTCCAGCTGCGCGACGCCGACCGGTGCGTGCACGAACTGGTGGATGCGCTGGACGTGGCGCAGCCGTTGATCAGCCAGCACCTGCGGGTGCTCAAGGCGGCCGGGGTGGTGCGGGGTGAGCGCCGGGGCCGCGAAGTGGTGTACCGGCTCGTGGACGATCATCTTGCGCACATCGTGATGGACGCGGTGGCCCACGTCCAGGAGGGTTCATGACGAGTAGCGAGGTCCGCCGGGCGCCGGTGCCCGGTCGCCGGTCCACCAAGCAGCGGGCGGCCGTGGTCGACCTGCTGGCCGAGGTCGACGACTTCCGGTCCGCGCAGGAGCTGCACGACGAGCTGCGCAAGCGCGGTGACGGCATCGGGCTGACCACCGTGTACCGGACGCTGCAATCGCTGTCCGAGGCCGGCGAGATCGACGTGTTGCGCACGGAGTCCGGCGAGGCGGTTTACCGCCGCTGCTCGACGCATCACCATCACCACCTCGTGTGCCGGCACTGCGGGTTCACCGTCGAGGTCGAGGGCCCGGCGGTGGAGCGCTGGGCCGAGAAGGTGGCGACCGGAAACGGGTTCTCCGAGATCCGCCACACCGTGGAGATCGTCGGCACCTGCGCCGACTGCACGCAGCGCCTGGCGAACCGGCTGTCCTGACACCTCCCGTCGCGGGCGGCGTGGGGTTGAGCAGCGACCCACGGCCGGGCTTGTGCCTTTCGGTGTGCGCGCCGAAGGCGAGCGGGTACCCGTCCTGGCTTCCGCGGCGGGACCGGTCGGTGTGCTGGTGACGCCCTCGCCCGGGGAACGGCACCTAGTACTCGTACGGATCGTGGGGCGCGGGGATCGGCCGCAGTGAGCCGACCGTGAGGTCGGGCGTGTAGCCGTTCCCGGCGACGGCAGTGCCGGGCACGACCTGGCCGGTGACCTCGAGCCAGCTGTCGTCGCGGAAGCGGGCCGCGGCGGGACCGGTGAGGCGGACGGTCACCGGTGCGGCGTCGGCCGCGCAGCAGCGGATCACCATCCGGGCCAGCAGTACACCGTCCTTGCCGTGCACGACGAAGCCGGTCAGCTCGACCGTGCGGCCGGTGAGTGAGCCGCGCGCGTCCCAGCCCGCGCGGGTGACGAACTCGGTCAGAGTCAGTGGCACCACGTCCCCGCCCGGCAGCGGCGGGAAGGCGGCCGCGTCCTGCGTGGCGGCGCGGGGCGTGGCCGGGGCCCGCAGGACCGAGTCGGAGCCGAGCGCGGGCGGGGCGACGAGGAACACCGCGAGCACGGGCACGGCCAGCAGCCACGCGGAGCGCCCCGCGTGGTGATGACCGTGCGCGGCCGGGACGGCCGCGCGGGTCTGGCGCGCGGCGAGCACGTCCCGCACGATCGCCACCACACCGAGCAGCAGGATCACCGCTCCCCCCGCGATCACCCACGGGTGCTGCGCCGGCTTGACGTAGCGCAGGTAGTCGCCGTTGATCCCGATCTTGAGCAGCGCCCCGCCCAGGAGCACCAGCAGGACGTTCTGCGTTTCGCGCCGCATCGAGCTCCCCTACCGTTGCCCTGGCACGACGACGAGCCAGTCGGTGGCCGTGACCACGAACGCGACGGCTCCGGCCAGCGCGAGCAACGCGGCGACCGCGCCGAACGTCGCGCCGGCCCGGGCCGGCCCCACCGCGGCGTGCCGGCCGAGGACGCCGAACAGCACGGCCAGCACCGCCATCACCAGGATCAGCACCCACAGCGCGCCGAGCACCAGCGTCAGCACCACGGCCACCGGTGACGGCAGCGCGTCCCCGGCCCGCGGGCGCACGAACGCCCAGGTCACCCACGCCGACACGGCCATCACGACCGCGACGGCACCCAGCGCTGCCGACGACACGGCCAGCCCAGCCCGCGGCTGCTGCACGCTCATCCCGCACCGCCGAGGACGAGGATCCCGCTGATCACCGCACACGCGGTGGCGACGACGAACGTCACCGGCGCGAACCGCAGCGCGAACGACCGGCCGAAGGTGCCGGCCTGGAGGGCGAACAGCTTGACGTCGATGGCCGGGCCGACCACCAGGAACACGAGCCGCGGCAGGAGCGGGAGGCCGGTGAGGGAGGCGGCCACGAACGCGTCGGCCTCGCTGCACAGGGCCAGCACGACCGCCAGCACGGCCATGACCGCGACACCGAGCACGACCTGGTGACCGAGGACCTCGAACCAGGCGGCCGGCACAAGCACGTTCATCACGGCGGCGATGAGCGCGCCGAGCACCAGGAACCCGGCCGACTCGACCAGGTCGGCGCGCGCGGTCTCGGTGAAGGTGCGCCACCGGCCGTCGCCCTCGGGCAGCCGCTCCAGCGCGCGCCGCACGATCCAGTCGAGCTTGCCCCACCTCGCCCAGAGCAGGCCCATCACCACAGCGGTGGCGAAGGAGCCGAGGAACCGGGCGAGCACCATCTCGGGCCGCCCCGGGAACGCGACCGCGGTGGCGACCAGCACCACCGGGTTCACCGCCGGCGCCGCCAGCAGGAAGGTCAGCGCCGCGGCCGGCGCCACCCCCTGCCCGATCAGCCGCCGCGCCACCGGCACCGACGCGCATTCGCAGCCCGGCAGGGCGACCCCGGCGAGCCCCGCGACGCCCACCGCGCCCACCCGGTTGCGCGGGATCACGCGACGCAGCGCCCGCGCCGGGACGAACGCCGCGATCGCACCGCTGATCAGCACGCCGAGCACCAGGAACGGCAGGGCCTGCACGCACACCGCGACGAACACCGTGGAGCCGGTGCGCAGGGCCGGCACGCCGAGCACGTCACGCAACCAGCCCTGCCCGAGCACGGCGACGATCAGCAGCGCGCAGAGCACCTCGAGGGAGGTGATCCGCCCACGCCGCCGCGTGCTCCCGGGCTCGGTCCGGTCCAGTACTTCGCTCACCGGGCCGATACTGCCAGGCAGGACCGACCGGAGTCGCGGAACGGGCCCACGAGTGGACCCCTCGTGCACTTTCCGGCACGAAATGACCATCTCGTGCGCCGGCCAGCGGCACGACGGAGGCAAACTCGCGCGGACCCGCAGCAAGCCGGGGCGGGCCAGCGCCCTACGTCAGCTCCGACCGCAGTTGCGACGCCGTCGACACCACGAGCATCAACAGGGTCCCCAGCGCGGAGATCTCCAGCCCCTGCGCCGGGAACGCGTAGCGCAGCGTCAGGTCCAGCCCGCGCTCCGCGTGCTGCACCCCGAGCGTCCCGAACAGGCCCTGTCCCGCCCGCTCGGCCGCCTTCGCCGCGAAGGCCGGGTCGTCGGGCAGGTCCCACCCCACCACGCAGGTCAGGCTGAGCACCGTCAGCCCCTCCGCGAGCTGCGTCGACTGCACCACGCACGGCACGCCGTTGTGCGAGAACGTGAGCGCACCGTCGTCGTCCACGTGGACCTCGAGGTAGGTCTCCAGCGCCGACCGGGCCCGGTTCAGCAGCTCCGCCGTGTCGGCCGCCTCGGTGTTCACGATGCCCCCTTCGCCGCGTCCACCGCGGCACCGAACCGGCGATCCCGGCGCGCGTACTCCTCGCACGCCGCCCACAGCTGACGCCGGTCGAAGTCCGGGAACAGCGTGTCCTGGAAGACGAACTCCGCGTAGGCCGACTGCCAGAGCAGGAAGTTCGACGTGCGCAGCTCCCCGGACGGGCGCAGGAACAGGTCCACGTCCGGCATCTCCGGCTGGTACAGGTACTTCGCGAGCATCCGCTCGTCCACCTTGTCCGGGTTGATCTTGCCCTCGGCGGCCAGCTGCGCCACGCGGCGGGCGGCGTCGGCGATCTCCGCGCGACCGCCGTAGTTCACGCACATCGTCATGTTCAGCAGCGTGTTGTGCCGGGTCTTCTCCTCCGCGGCCTGCAGCTCCTTGATCACGCTGCGCCACAGCCGCGGCGCGCGCCCGGCCCACCGGATCCGCACACCGATCGAGCCCAGGTAGTCGACCTGCCGCCGGATGGTGTCGCGGTTGAACCCCATCAGGAACCGCACCTCGTCCGGGCTGCGCTTCCAGTTCTCGGTGGAGAACGCGTACACCGAGAGCCACTTGACGCCCAGCTCGACCGCGCCGCTCGCAACGTCGATCATCACGGCCTCACCGCGCTTGTGCCCCTCGATCCGCGGCAGGCCGCGCTGGTTCGCCCAGCGGCCGTTGCCGTCCATCACCAGGGCGACGTGCTTCGGCACCAGTTCGGCGGGGATCACCGGCGGGCGCGCGCCGGAGGGGTGCGGGTCCGGTGCCCGCAGTTCCACCGCCGCCGACCGCGCCGCACGTGCCTTGAGCCGCACCAGATCCTCCCACTGCTTCGGGTTGCGGCTTCCGACCCTACTTGCCCGCCTGGAGCTCCCTGGCACGCCTCTCGACGAGCGGCAGCGACTTCAGCTGCCGCTCGAGGTGCCACTGCAGGTGGGCTGCGACGATCCCGCTCGCGTCCCGGCGGATCGGTGGTACCGAGGCCTCCGCCACGTCCCAGTCACCGTGCAGCAGCGACTCCAGCAGCACCAGTACCTCGGGCGCGGGATGCACCGAACCGGGCGCCCGGCAGTCGCCGCACAGCGAACCACCGGCCTGCACGTTGAACGCCGCGTGCGGACCGGGCAGGCCGCACCGCGCGCACTCGGTGATCGCCGGCGCCCAGCCGGCGAACGCCATCGCCCGTAGCAGGAACGCGTCCAGCACCAGGGAGGCGTCCCGCTGACCGTCGGCCAGCGCCCGCAGCGCCCCGACCACCAGCAGGTACAGCCGCATGGCCGGCTCGCCCTCCTCGGCGGTGAGCCGGTCGGCGGTCTCGGCGATCGCGCTGGCCGCGGTGTACCGCTGGTAGTCACCCACCAGGGGCAGCGCGAACGCGTCGACCGTCTGGACCTGGGTGATCACGTCCAGCGAGCGTCCGGTGTAGAACTGCACGTCGACGTGCCCGAACGGCTCCAGCCGCGCCCCGAACCGCGACGTCGTGCGGCGCACGCCCTTCGCGACGGCCCGGACCTTGCCGTACCGCCGCGTCAGGAACGTGATGATGCGGTCCGCCTCACCCAGCTTGTGGACCCGCAGCACCACGCCGGTGTCGCGATAAAGACTCACGTCCCCATCGTCTCACGCGTACGCGGACAGGTCCGTGAACGGCGCGAACGGCAGGTTGCGGACCAGCCACCAGATGATCGCGAGCCCGGCGAGGGCCAGCGTGAGCCGGGTCCCCCCGGCGCCCGCGGGCCACCACCGGCGCGCCCGGCCGGCCTCCCAGCGCACCGCCGCGACCAGGGTCACCGCCGTGAGCGGCAGCAGCACCACCAGCGCGAACGCGTTGTCCGACAGTGCGGCGGGCACATCGCCGTGCAGGAGCGCGCCCAGCATCCGGCTACCGCCGCAGAACGGGCAGTCCAGGCCGGTCAGCGCGTGGAACCAGCACGGGATGCGGAGCGTGCCGGTAGCCAGTGCCGCGCCCGCGCCGAGCACGCCGGCGGCCACGGCGGGCGTCACCCGCACGCTCCGCCAGGATCGCTCAGCCGGCGTCGTCACGGGTTCAGTACAGCGCCTTCGTGGAAATCGCGTAAGTCTTCGCGGCCTTGTCGTGCCAGCCCTGCCGTGCCTGCTCGTCGAAGAACGGCGAGAGGACGACCAGCAGCTCGACCAGGCCGCCGATGCACGGGATCAGGCCGGGCAGCACCATCGTGGCCAGGCGGGTGAACGCGGGGCCGCCACCGATCCCGGCTCCCGGCTGACCCGCCGACTGCTCGGTGACCAGCCGGACACCCGCGACGTCCTTGCCGACCGTCGCGCCCCGGGTGGCGAGCATCGTGCCTTCGTAGACCAGCATCGAGATCGACGCGAGCGGCATGATCAGGAAGAGCAGCCACCACGAGTCCGGATCGCCCGCGACCACCGCGACCTGCAGGATCACGAACAGGATCCCCAGCGGCACGCCGATGATGAGCCCGTCCACGATCCGGGCCAGGAACCGGCTGCCCATCGTGGCCAGCACCAGCGGCGGGGTGTGCGCGAACTGGATCTGCGAGCCGGGCACCACGATGTGCGCCTGTCCCGGCATGGGCGGGCGGAAGCCCGGGCCACCGCCGTACCCCGGCTGCCCCGGGTAGCCCTGCGGCACCCCGTACCCCGGGCTCTGCGGGTACCCGGGCTGGCCGTACGGCTGCTGCGCGGGGAACCCGCCGGACGGCTGCCCGTGAGGTTGGCCGTACTGCCCCGGCTGTCCGTACGGGACCTGACCGTAGGGCTGCTGACCCGGCTGCTGGCCGTAGGGATTGGTCACTGAACTCCCCCTCCGATGGATCATCGTCGGGCGGCAGCGTATCCGGTGGTCCCGGCAGGGGCGCGCGGAGCCTAGAAACCGAGACGGCGCAACTGCTTCGGGTCGCGCTGCCAGTCCTTGGCGACCTTCACGTGCAGGCTCAGGTACACCTTGGTGCCCAGCAGCTTCTGGATCTGCTGCCGCGCCTGCGCGCCGACGGCCTTCATCCGCTCACCCTGGTGCCCCAGGATGATCCCCTTCTGGCTGGGCCGCTCCACGTAGACCGTCGCGTAGATGTCCAGCAGATCGCGCTTGTCCTCGCGGGGCAGCATCTCCTCGACCGTGACCGCGATCGAGTGCGGCAGCTCGTCGCGCACGCCCTCCAGCGCCGCCTCCCGGATCAGCTCTGCCACCAGCGTCTGCTCGGGCTCGTCGGTCAGGTCACCGTCCGGGTAGAGCTGCGGTCCCTCCGGCAGCCGCGCGACCAGCAGGTCTTCCAGCTGCTTGACCTGGAAACCGTCCACGGCGGAGACCGGGATCAGCTCCTCGAAGTCCAGCACGTCCTGCAGCGCCACCAACTGCTCGGCGATCTGCTCCGGCTTGGCCAGGTCGGTCTTGGTCACGATGCCGATCACCGGGGTGCGCTGCGCGACCTTGCGCAGCTCGCTGGCGATGTAGCGGTCGCCGGGGCCGACCTTCTCGTTCGCCGGCACGCAGAACCCGACGACGTCCACTTCGGACCACGTCTCGCGCACCACGTCGTTGAGCCGCTGCCCGAGCAGCGTGCGCGGCTTGTGCACGCCGGGGGTGTCCACGATGACCAGCTGCGCGTCGTCGCGGTGCACGATGCCGCGGATGGCGTGCCGGGTGGTCTGCGGCTTGCTCGAGGTGATCGCGACCTTGGTGCCGACCAGCGAGTTGGTCAGGGTGGACTTGCCGGCGTTGGGACGGCCGACGAAGCAGGCGAAACCGGACCGGTGGCTCACAGGACTTCCTGGACCGTGCCGGACGGGTCGGCCCGCAGGATCGGCGCCGTCTCCGCCAGGTCCCGCACGGCCTGCACGGACGCCTCGGGGACGAACGGTTCGGCGGTGACGACCGCGGCCGCCTCCAGCCCCTCCGCACCACTGGAGACCGCGGCGGCGATGGCCGCCTGCAACGCGGTGATCTGGAACGAGGGCAGGTCGACCGTGGTGGCCGCGTAGGTGCGGCCGTCGGTGTCGCGCACCGCGGCGCCCTCGGCCGCCTGGGTGCGCGCCCGTGCGGTTCGGGCGAGGATGACAATCTTCTCGTCCTCCGGGTCCAGCTCAGGCATGGTCCACACTCCTGTCGGCCTCGTCGTGGTCACCGTTTCCGGTACGCACCCTACGTCCGGCCAGCTCGTCGCTCTCCGCCTGCACCACCACGGTCGTGATGCGCATCCGGCCGCGGCGGTCCTTGCCGCCCTCGGCGTGCAGCCGCAGGCCGTCCACCTCGGCCTCCGCACCGGGCAGCGGCACGCGGCCGAGCCGCTGCGCGAGCAGGCCGCCGACCGTCTCCACGTCGTGGCCGGTCAGGTCCAGGCCGAACAGCTCGCCCAGGTCACCGACGCCCAGCCGGGCGGACACCCGCACCGTGCGCTCGTCCACGTGCTCGACCGGCGGCCGTTCCTCCAGATCGGACTCGTCGGTGATCTCGCCGACGATCTCCTCGAGGATGTCCTCGATGGTCAGCAGGCCCGCGGTGCCGCCGTACTCGTCGACGGCGATCGCCAGGTGGTTGTGCGACACCTGCATCTCGCGCAGCAGGTCGTCCAGCCGCTTGGAGTCCGGCACGAAGCTCGCCGGGTACATCAGCTCCGACACCGGCCGGGCCTCGCCGCCGTCGAGCTGCGCGCGCACCAGGTCCTTGATGTTCACCACGCCGACGACGTCGTCCACGGACTCGCCGATCGCCGGCAGCCGGGTGTAGCCGGTGCGCAGCGACAGGGCCAGCGCCTGGCGGACGCTCTTGGTCTGCTCGATCCAGATGATCTCGGTGCGCGGCACCATCACCTCCCGCGCGACCGTGTCGCCCAGCTCGAACACCGAGTGGATCATCTCCCGCTCGCCGGGCTCCACCACCCCGCGCTCCTCGGCCAGGTCGACCAGCTCGCGCAGTTCGATTTCGGTGGTGAACGGGCCTTCCCGGAAGCCCTGGCCGGGGGTGATCGCGTTACCGATGATGATCAGCAGCCGGGACAGCGGCCCCAGGACCGACCCGAGCACGCGGACCGGCCAGGCCACGACCGTGCCCACCCGGTACGGGTGCTGCCGGCCGATGGTGCGCGGGCCGACACCGATGAGGACGTAGCTGACCAGCAGCATCACCAGCGCCGCCACCAGCAGCGCGAGCCCCTCGGGGCGGATCCAGCGCAGGAAAACGACCGTGACCAGCACCGTCGCGGTCAGCTCACACCCCAGCCGCAGCAGCACCAGCAGGTTGATGTGCCGCCGCCGCTCGTCGATCACCGCGGCCAGCTGGCGCGCGCCCGGCCGGCCCAGCCGGACCAGCCCGTCGGCGCGGGCCTTGGACACGCTGCTGACCGCCGCGTCGGCGGCCGCGAGCACACCGCCCAGCAGGACGAGCGCCACGGCGATCACCAGCAGAGCGGCCGAACTCGCCATCTCCGGCGGCCTCAGCTCTCGGCGTCGGCCGGGCCGTCCAGGCCCGCGGCACCCAGCAGCCGGTCGTCGGCCGTGCGCTGCGCGTCCTGCCGCTTCGCCTCGGCGACCGCGGCCTTGAAGTCGGCGAGGATCCGCTTCTGCAGGCCGAACATCTCGCGCTCCTCGGCGGGTTCGGCGTGGTCGTAGCCGAGCAGGTGCAGCACGCCGTGCACGGTCAGCAGGTGCAGTTCGTCGAGCAGCGAGTGACCGGCCGTGCGGGCCTGGTCCCGGGCGAACGCCGGGCACAGCACGATGTCGCCGAGCAGCGCCGGCGACGGGTCGCCCGCGTCGGGGCGGCGGGCGGCGTCCAGCTCGTCCATCGGGAAGGCCATGACGTCGGTGGGACCGGGCAGGTCCATCCACCGTTCGTGCAGGTCCGACATGACATCCAGGGTCACCAGCACCACCGACAGCTCGGCGAGCGGGCTGACCTCCATGCGGTCCAGTGCGAAGCGGGCGGCGGAGACGATCGACGTCTCGTCCACCGCGACACCGGACTCGTTCGCGATTTCGATGGTCATGCTCAGTGACGGCCCCGCCAGCCCGAACTGACACCGCCCGGGCCTCGTTCCGCGTCCTGCTCGGCCTGCCACCGCTCGTAGGCGTCCACGATGTCCCCGACTAGCCGGTGGCGGACCACGTCGGAGCTGGTCAGCGTGGCGAAGTGCAAATCTTCCACGCCTTCCAGGATCTCACGCACCACCCGCAAGCCGGACTTCTGCCCGCTCGGCAGGTCCACCTGCGTGATGTCCCCGGTCACCACGATCTTCGAGCCGAAGCCGAGCCGGGTGAGGAACATCTTCATCTGCTCGGGTGTGGTGTTCTGGGCCTCGTCGAGGATGATGAACGCGTCGTTGAGGGTGCGGCCGCGCATGTAGGCCAGCGGCGCGATCTCGATCGTGCCCGCCTGGATCAGGCGCGGGATCGAGTCCGGGTCGACCATGTCGTGCAGCGCGTCGTAGAGCGGCCGCAGATACGGGTCGATCTTCTCGGACAACGTGCCCGGCAGGAACCCCAGCCGCTCCCCCGCCTCGACCGCGGGGCGGGTGAGGATGATCCGGGTGATCTGCTTGGCCTGCAGCGCCTGCACGGCCTTCGCCATCGCCAGGTACGTCTTGCCGGTGCCGGCCGGGCCGACACCGAAGACGATCGTGTGCTTGTCGATGGCGTCGACGTAGCGCTTCTGGTTCAGCGTCTTGGGTCGGATGGTGCGGCCGCGCCGGGACAGGATGTCCATGCTCAGCACCTCGGCCGGCGACTCCGCGCCGCCCGCCGAGAGCATGCCGACGGTGCGGCGCACGGTGTCCGGTCCGACCTGCTGGCCGCGCCCGGCCAGGGCGACCAGTTCGGCGAACACGCGCTCGCCGAACGCGACGTCCGCGGGCTCCCCGGTGAGGGTGACCTCGTTGCCCCGGACGTGCACGTCTGCCGCCAGCAGTTCCTCGGCGACCCGCAGGTTCTCGTCGCGGGATCCGAGCAGCGTCAGCACGGCGCCGTCCGGGATGGGGAACCTCGACTGCGCGCTGCGCGTGGTTCGTGCGGTTCCGGTGGTCTCAGCGACGCCCCCGGTGTCGGGGACGTCCGATCGGGCGGCTCCACCCTGTGCGGTTCCGGCCAAGTGTCCTCGGGCCTGCCTTCTGCGTTTCCGCTGCTCGCTTCCTGCCTACCCCGTCGATGCTAGCGGGCCGGGCACCGCAGGCGCAGGCGGTTACTTCGCGAGTCGCCCGAAGAACCCCAGCTGTTCCCCGCCCAGGACGTGCGCGTGCACGTGGAAGACGGTCTGGCCGGCGTCACTGTCCGTGTTGAAGACCACGCGGTAGCCGGACTCCGCGATGCCCTCCAGTTCCGCCACCTTGGCGGCCGTGGTCAGCATGTCGGCGAGCAGTTGCGGATCGGCCGCAGCCAGCTCGGCGACATTGCGGTGGCGCTTCTTCGGAACCACGAGAACGTGCACGCGAGCCTGCGGGTGGATATCGCGAAACGCGAAAGTCGTTTCAGTTTCGTACACCTTCTCGCTCGGAATCTCACCCGCGATGATCCGCTCGAACAACGTCTCGGCATCAGTCATGCGGCGAACCCTATCGCGCGGCGGGATACCCGGCGCCACAACGGAACCAATGATTCGCGGGGAGACGCCGCGGGGCGGTGGAGCCTGGGGGTCGCTCCACCGCCTCCGCGGCTCCGCCGGACCGAGGGGGAGGTGTCCGGCGGGGCTTCGGGGCACCCGGGGACGACCCCAGGTGGTGTGGTGGTCAGGGTAATGGCTGGGCCGCCGCGCGCGCCACAGCCGACACGCAATTTTTTCCAGTTTCGAAGACGATCGGTATGCGAATGGTCCGGTCGGCTGCTTGCGATTCCGTTTCGGATGTGCTTCCGCCGACCGGTTCCGGCCGGTGCGGCGACGACAGCGCGTGACGGAACCACCGGCGGCGGCCGGGTCCCGTCCCGGAATCGTCAACTCGATGCCCGCGACGGCCAACACGCCGCCCGTGACGGCGAACACGGCGACCGGAGCAGCGAACACGCCGGGCGGGCGGGGGGTCAGGTCCAGCGGGATGTCAGTGCGCCCAGCGCGCCCAGCGCGACCGCCGCCGCGGTCGAGGTGCGCAGCACCGTGGTGCCCAGCCGGACTCCCGTGGCGCCCGCGTCGGACAGGGCGCTCAGCTCGCCGTCGGTGATACCGCCCTCCGGGCCCACCACCAGCAGCAGGTCACCAGACGCCGGCAGCCGCAGATCGGTCAGCCGGGAACCCGCACTGCCCTCCAGCACGAGCGCACACGCCGCCCGGGTGGCGAGATCTGCGAGCTGCTTCGTGGTCACCGGTTCCCGCACCGGCGGCACCCACGCGCGGCGGGCCTGCTTGGCCGCCGCCCGCACGGTGCTCTGCCACCGGGCCAGCGCCTTCGCCCCGCGCGGACCCTCCTCCCAGCGCACCACACTGCGCTCGGCCCGCCACGGCACGATCTCGTCGGCGCCGGCCTCCGTCGCCAGTTCGACCGCCAGCTCGCCGCGGTCGCCCTTGGCCAGCGCCTGCGCCACTACGACGCGCAGCGCGGGCGCCTCCTCGGTCCAGCGGCGCGCCACCGTCAGCTCCAGCACCGGATCCCGGCCAGGCCGGACCTGCGTGATCACACACTCCGCGGCCGAGCCGCGCCCGTCCGAGACGACCAGCCGCTCCCCCGCGCGCATGCGCCGCACGGTCGCCGCGTGCCGGGCCTCCTCGCCGTCCAGCACCAGACCATCCGCATCGGGCAGCGCCTCGACGAGGAAAACCGGCGGGGTGGTGGCCGGCATTACTTGTGGCTCTTGGCACGCAGCTTCGAGAACAGCCCGCCCTGGTGCCGTCCGTTCGCCGTCACACCGGACTCCTCGCCGCGCAGCTGAGCCAGCTGCTGCAGCAGCTCCCGCTGGGCCTCGTCCAGCTTCGTGGGCACCGTGACGTCCACGTGGACGTGCAGGTCACCCCGCCCGTCGACGCGCCCGGACGACCGCAGCCGCGGCATGCCCATCCCGGCCAGCACCAGTTCGGTGCCCGCCTGCGTGCCCGGGTCGACGGTCAGCTCGTACTCGCCGTCGACCAGCGTCTCCAGCGGCACCGTGGCGCCGAGCGCGGCCGCCGTCATCGGGATGCGCAGGTTGCAGTGCAGGTCGTGGCCCTCGCGGACGAACACCTCGTGCGGTTCCTCGTCGACCTCGATGTAGAGGTCGCCGGCCGGGCCGCCGCCGGGACCGACCTCACCCTGCGCGGACAGCCGGATCCGCATCCCGTCGCCGACGCCGGACGGGATCTTGGCCGTCACGGCACGCCGGGCACGCACGCGGCCGTCGCCACCGCACTGCCGGCACGGGTCGGTGATGACCTCGCCGAAGCCACGGCACACCGGGCACGGCCGGGACGTGACGACCTGACCGAGGAACGACCGCTGCACCGACTGGATCTCGCCCTGCCCACCGCAGGTGTCGCAGGTCTTGACCGTGCCGCCGGGCGCGGTGCCGTTGCCGTGGCACTGGTCGCACAGCACCGCGGTGTCGACCGTGATCTCCTTGTCGACCCCGGTCGCGCACTCCTCCAGGCTCAGGCTGATGCGGATCAGCGCGTCCGAGCCCGGCTGGACGCGGCTGCGCGGGCCGCGCCCGCGGCCACCGCCGGTGGCCGCCCCGAAGAAGGCGTCCATGATGTCGCCGAGACCACCGAAGCCGCCGAACGGGTCGCCGGCACCGGCACCGCGGGCGCCGTTGTCCAGCGGGTCGCCGCCGAGGTCCACGATCTTGCGCTTCTGCGGGTCCGACAGAACCTCGTAGGCCGTGGTGACCTCGCTGAACTTGTGCTGGGCGTCCTCGGACGGGTTGACGTCGGGGTGCAGCTCGCGGGCGAGCTTGCGGTAGGCGCGCTTGATCTCCTGATCACTCGCGTTCTTGGGCACCCCGAGGATGCCGTAGTAGTCCCTGGCCACCTTCTGAACCGTCCTCCTAGACAAGCATCGTCCTGGCTAGCCGCCGGCCAGGATCTGCCCCACGTAGTTGGCCACCGCGCGCACCGCGGCGATCGTGCCGGGGTAGTCCATCCGGGTCGGGCCGACCACCCCCATGCCGCCCAGCAGCATGTCGTTGCGGCCGTAGCCGATCGACACCACCGAGGTGCTGCGCATCTGCTCGTCCTCATTCTCTTCACCGATGCGAACGGTGACCGCACCGGGGTTGCGCGCCGCGGCGAGCAGCTTGAGCACCACGACCTGCTCCTCGAGCGCCTCCAGCACCTGGCGCAGCGATCCGGGGAAGTCCGCGACGCTGCGCGTGAGGTTGGCGGTGCCGCCCAGGACCAGGCGTTCCTCGGGGTGTTCGACCAGGTGCTCGACCAGCATCGTGCAGATCCGCACGAGCGCGTCGCGCAGCTCGCCGGGCGCCTGGTCGGGCAGCTCGGTGACCCGGGAGGCGGCGTCGGTGAGGCGGCGGCCGGCCAGCGCGGCGTTGAGCATGTCGCGGATGCGGGCGACGTTCTCCTCGGTCATCACGTCGCCGAGGTCGACGGTGCGCTGGTCGACCCGGCCGGCATCGGTGATGATCACCAGCATCAGGCGCGCCGGTGTGAGCGGAACCACTTCCAGGTGCCGCAGCGTCGAGTTCGACATCGTCGGGTACTGGATGACCGCGACCTGGCGGGTCAGCTGGGCGAGCAGCCGCACCGAGCGGCGCAGCACGTCGTCCAGGTCGAGCGCCCCGTCGAGGAAACTGGTGATGGCCCGCCGCTCGGCCGCGCTCAGCGGTTTGACCTCGGACAACTTGTCGACGAAGAGCCGGTACCCCTTGTCCGTCGGGATGCGGCCGGCGCTGGTGTGCGGCTGGGTGATGTACCCCTCCTCCTCCAGCACGGCCATGTCGTTGCGCACCGTCGCGCTGGACACGCCGAGACTGTGCCGGTCCACGAGGGCCTTGGAGCCGACGGGTTCGTGGGTCGACACGTAGTCCGCGACGATGGCGCGCAGGACCTCGAAGCGACGCTCCTCCGAGCTGGGCACGCCTCACCTCCGAACTCCTCCGGGTATCTCACCCCGAGTTTACGGAAAGCCAACGTGCGGCGCCCTGGCCTGTGACCGGGCCGTCGGCGGTGACGGCCCGGTCACGAGCAGGGGGTTCAGGAGTTGCGCGGGAAGCCCAGGTTGACCCCGCCCTGGGAGGGGTCGGGCCACCGCGAGGTGACGACCTTGGTCCGGGTGAAGAAGTGGAAGCCCTCCGGACCGTAGGCGTGGCTGTCGCCGAACAGCGAGTCCTTCCAGCCGCCGAACGAGTAGTACCCGACGGGCACCGGGATGGGCACGTTGAGCCCGACCATCCCGACCTCGACCTCGTTCTGGAACCGCCGGGCCGCCCGGCCGTCGTTGGTGAACAGGGCCGTGCCGTTGCCGTACGGGCTCGCGTTCACCAGCGCGAGCGCGTCGTCGTAGCTGCCCGCCCGGACCACGGACAGCACCGGGCCGAAGATCTCGTCGGTGTAGATCGACATGTCGGCGCGGACGTGGTCGAACAGCGTCGGTCCGAGCCAGAACCCGCCGCCGTCCACCTCCAGCGACCGGCCGTCCACCACCAGCGACGCCCCGGCGGACACGCCGTCCTCCACATAGGACCGCACCCGATCGCGGTGGGCGGCGGTGACCAGCGGGCCCATCTCGGAGTCCGGGGAGCGCCCGTCGCCGACCCGGAGGCCGCCCATCCGGGCGGCGATCTTGTCCACCAGCTCGTCGCCGATGGGGTCGACGGCGACCACCACGGACACCGCCATGCACCGCTCCCCCGCCGACCCGAACCCGGCGGACACCGCGGCGTCGGCGGCCAGGTCGAGGTCTGCGTCGGGCAGCACGACCATGTGGTTCTTCGCCCCGCCGAGCGCCTGCACGCGCTTGCCGTGCGCGGTGCCCGTCTCGTACACGTACCGCGCGATGGGCGTGGACCCGACGAACGAGATCGCCTTGACCACCGGGTGCGCGAGCAACCCGTCGACCGCGACCTTGTCCCCGTGCAGCACGTTCAGCGCGCCGTCGGGCAGCCCGGCCTCGGCGAACAGCTCGGCGATGAACAGCGACGCCGACGGGTCCTTCTCGCTCGGCTTGAGCACGACCGTGTTGCCGCAGGCGAGCGCGTTGGGCACGAACCACAGCGGCACCATGGCCGGGAAGTTGAACGGCGAGATCACGCCGACCACACCCAGCGGCTGGGCGATCGAGTACACGTCCACGTTGGTGGAGGCGTTCTCGGAGAACCCGCCCTTGAGCATCTGCGGCGCGCCGCAGGCGTACTCGACGTTCTCGATGGCGCGCGCGATCTCGCCAGCCGCGTCGGAGAGCACCTTGCCGTGCTCGGCGGTGATGATCGCGGCCAGCTCGTCCTTGCGCTGGGCCAGCAGGTCGCGGAAGCGGAACAGCACCCGCGACCGCGCCGCGAGGGAGGTGTCCCGCCAGCCGGGGAAGGCGCGTGCGGCCGCCGCAACGGCCTCGTCCACCTGCCCGTCACCGGCGAAGTCCACGTGGGCGCGGACTTCGCCGGTGGCGGGGTCGAACACCTCCCCGGTCCGCTCCGGCACCCCGGCCCACGTCTTGCCGTCGATCCAGTGGCTGATCCGCTGTGTCATGCCCGGGCCTCCTGTGCCGCGGCGACCGATGCGCGCAGGATCTCCAGCGCCTCACCGGTCTCGTCGTCCGTGAGAGTCAACGGCGGCGCGAGCCGGATGACGTTGCCGTGCAGCCCGCCCTTGCCGACGAGCAGGCCGCGGGCGCGCGTCTCCTCCAGCACCCGCCGCGCGGCGTCCGGGCTGGGCTCTCCGCCCGGCCCGACCAGTTCGACACCGATCATCAGGCCCTTGCCGCGCACGTCGCCGACAACGTCGTGGTGCTCGGCGATGTCGCGCAGCCCGGTCAGCAGCCGGGCGCCCTGCTTCGCCGCGTTGCCCTGCAGGTCGTGGCTGAGCAGGTAGTCCAGCGTCGCCTTGGCGCCCGCGGTGGACACCGGGTTGCCGCCGAAGGTCGAGATCGAGTTGGCCGTGATCGAGTCCATCAGATCACCGCGCGCCACGACACCGCCGATGGCCAGGCCGTTGCCCAGGCCCTTGGCGAACGTCATCGCGTCCGGCGTCACGCCGTGCGCCTGGATGCCCCAGAAGTGCTCGCCGGTACGGCCCCAGCCGGTCTGCACCTCGTCCGAGATCAGCAGGATCCCGTACTCCTCGAGGACCTCCTGGAACGCGGCGAACAACCCGTCCGGCGGCACGTTGAACCCGCCCACCCCCTGGATCGGCTCGGCGATCAGCGCGGCGACGTCCCCGGAGGTGGTCGTCTCCAGGACGTCGCGGAGGTCGTCGGTGCACGCCTTGACGTAGTCCGCGTCCGACAGGCCCCGGAACGCGTCCCGGTAGCGGTAGCCGCCGTGGACGTAGCTGACCTTGACCGGGGACAGCGAGCTGGCCGACCAGCCGCGGTTGCCGGTGATGCCGACGGTGGCGAACGCCCGGCCGTGGTAGCTGTTGCGCAGCGCGAGCACCTGGTTGGACCGGCGGTACTGGGTCGCGAGCATCAGCGCGGTCTCGTTGGCCTCGGTGCCCGAGTTGGTGAAGAACACCTTGGCGCCGGGGATCCCGGACAGCTCGGCGATCTGCTCGGCCAGCTCGACCTGCTTGCGGATCAGGTACAACGTCGAGGTGTGCAGCACCCCGGAGTCGACCTGGGCGCGGATCGCGTCGGAGATCTCGGCGATGTCGTAGCCGATGGCGTTGGTGAGGATGCCGGCGAAGAAGTCCAGGTAGGTGGTGCCGGCGGAATCGGTGACCCGTCTCCCCTGCGCCCGCACGATCTCGATCGGTTCGTCGTAGTAGAGGGCCAGCCAGTTCGGCAGGACCGCCCGGTGCCGGGCCAGCAGCTCCGATTCGCTCATGCCCGCCAGTCTCGGTGCCCGTCTCCCCCGCCCACCACACACAACATGTACCCAATGGCCGGATCGGCCGTACAGTCTGCTTTCTGCGGGAGGTGGTGGCGCTTGTACCCGACGGTCGCGGACGTCCTGGCCCTGCCGGTGCTGCGGCACGGCCGGCCGAAGGTGGTCGCCGGCGGGAGCGGGCTGGATGCCCGGGTGCGGTGGGTGCACGTCGCCGAGCTCGCCGACATCGGGCACCTGCTCAAGGGCGGCGAACTGGTCCTGACCACCGGGATCGCACTACCGGACGACGCCGAGCAGCTGTCGAAGTACGTGGACGGGCTCGCCGCGGCCGGGATCGCCGGGCTGGTGGTGGAGCTGGTCCGGCACTGGAACGACGTGCTGCCGCAGGCGCTGGTGGACGCCGCGGCGCGGCACGAACTGCCGCTGATCACCCTGTCCCGGGAGACGCGCTACGTCGCGGTCACCGAGGCGGTGAACGGCCTGATCGTGGACGCCCAGGTCGCCGAGCTCCGGGCGGCCGAGCACGTGCACCAGGTGTTCACCCGGCTCACCGTCGCCGGTGCGGAACCGGCGGAGGTGCTGCGCGAGGTCGCGCGCATGACCGAGCAGCCGGTCGTGCTGGAGACCCTGGCGCACGAGGTGCTCGCCTACGACGCCGCCGGCACCGACCCGGCCGAACTGCTCACCGGCTGGCCGGCCCGCTCCCGCACCGTGCACCTCGGCGAGCGCACCGGCTACCACGCCGAGGCCGGCTGGCTGGTCACGGTGGTCGGGGCGCGCGGGCACGACTGGGGGCGCCTGGTGATCGTGTGCGACGAGCCGCCGCCGGACCGGCACGTCGTGGTCGCCGAGCGGGCCGCGTCGGCGCTGGCGGTGCACCGCCTGGTGGCCCGGGAGGCCGACAGCCTGGAGCGGCAGGCCCACCGCGCGGTGCTCGCCGAGCTGCTGACCTCACCCGCGCCGTCGCGGGAACTGCTGGCCAGGGCCGCCGCCCTGGGCGGGGCGTTGTCCGGGCGGCTGATCGGCGTCGCCGTGCGGCCGCGGATGACCGCGTCGCCGCGGCAGGCCGCCTCCACGCCGGTCGTGCTGCGCGACCTGGCGGACACCGTCTCCCTGGCCACCCGCCGGGCCAAGGTGTCCGCGCTGGTGGCGGTCGTCGACGACGTGAGCGTGCGGGCGCTGCTGTCGCTGTCGCGGCAGGCGAACGTGGACGCCGTGCTGCACCGCTTGTCCGCCGAGCTGCGGGCGCGGCCCACGTCGGTGCCGGTCGTGCTGGCGGCCGGCACGGTCGTGGAGAGCGCGGCCGAGGCACGCCGCAGCCTGGTCGAGGCCGCACACGTCGCCGCGGCGGCGCTGCGGTCGGGCGCGGACCGGGAGGTGCACCACCTGCGGGACGTGCGCCTGCGCGGGCTGCTGCACCTGCTCGCCGACGACGAACGGATCCGGGCCTTCGCCGAGCGCGAACTGGGCCCGTTGTTGTCCCGCGACGCGGCGTCGGGCACCCGCCTGCTCCAGGCCCTGCGGCACTACTGCGAGCACGGGGGCAACAAATCGGCGGCCGCCGCGGCGGCGCACACCTCGCGCACCGCCTACTACCAGCAGCTGGCCCGCATCGAAGGAGTCCTCGGGGTGCCCCTGGAGGATCCTGAATCGATGCTGTCGCTCTACGTCGCGCTGCTGGCCCACGATCTCGCCGAGGATCACCCGGACCGGTAGCACAGCTCCGGTGCCGCCCGGCCGATATCCCCGGTATGCCCCTGTCCGCTCTGGTCCCGGTGGCGGTGTCGGTCCTGGCACTGGCCGCGCCGCCGGCGCACCCGCCCGCCGCCGGCTTGGTGCTTTCCCTCACCGACGCCGCGGGCCGGGTCAGTACCGTCCACCTCGAGTGCCACCCGGACGGCGGGGACCACCCGGACCGGGCCAGGGCGTGCGCCGCCCTGACCACTGTGGACGGCGACTTCGACCGCATCCCGGACGCGGGGACCGTGTGCCCGATGATCTACAGCCCGGTTTCCGCCCGTGCCGCCGGCCACTGGCGCGGCAAGCCGGTGCTCTACGCCCGCACCTACGACAACAAGTGCGCGGCGGGCGCCCGATCCGGTGGGGTCTTCCAATTCTGATACCGTGTTTCCACGATATTGACCCGCGGTCACCGGCGGATTGCCCGGGTCCCTGATGCACCGGCCCGCGCCGGGCGCAATCGACACACTGCGTTTCGACGCGGGCAACGGTGAACACTCTGACAGTGCCTCTGCCGCACCCGGGGCGCGCACGATTCCGCAATGGAACCCACCTCGCAGATCACGCGGCCCGACGGCCGGGTGGATCTCCGCGACACCGCGCCGATCCGGGGCAGCCGGTTCTTCAACGACGAACTGGCTCCGGTGCCGGTGGAAAAGCGCACCTGGAGCACCTACAACTATTTCGCCCTGTGGATGGGAATGGCGCACAACATTCCCAGCTACGCGCTGGCCGCGTCGTTGATCGCGCTGGGGATGAACTGGATCCAGGCGCTGATCACGATCACCCTGGGCAACCTGATCGTGCTGGTACCGATGCTGCTCAACAGCCACGCCGGCACCAAGTACGGAATCCCGTTCCCGGTGTTCGCCCGGGCGTTCTACGGCATCCGGGGCGCCAACCTGGCGGCACTGCTGCGGGCGTTCATCGCATGTGGGTGGTTCGGCATCCAGACCTGGGTCGGCGGCGAGGCGATCTACATCCTGGTGGGCAAGCTGGCCGGCGGCGGCTGGCGGCACGCTGCCGAGGTGGGCGGCCAGCCGTGGACGCTGTGGCTGTCGTTCGGCGTGTTCTGGGTGGTCCAGATGCTGATCATCTGGCGCGGGATGGAGGCGGTGCGGCGGTTCGAGAACTGGACCGCGCCGCTGGTGTCGGCCGGGTTCCTGATCCTGCTCGCCTACGTGCTGATCAAGGCGGGCGGGCTGGGCCCGATCCTCGCCGAGCCGGCGAAACTGGGCTGGGGCAGCGGGTTCTGGAAGATCTTCGCGCCATCGCTGATGGCGATGATCGCGTTCTGGTCGACGCTGTCGCTGAACATGCCGGACTTCACCCGGTTCGGCGGCAGCCAGCGCAAACAGGCCCGCGGCCAGCTGCTCGGCCTGCCGACGACGATGACGTTCATCGCGATCGTGGCGATCCTGACCACCTCGGGCGGGCAGGTGCTCTACGGCGAGGCGATCTGGGACCCGGCGAGGCTCGCCGACCGGTTCTCCAGCCCGGCGCTGGTCGTGGTGGCGCTGGTCGCACTGGTGCTCGCGACCATTTCGGCGAACCTGGCGGCGAACGTGGTGAGCCCGTCCTACGACTTCTCCAACGCCTTCCCCAAGCGCATCACCTTCGCCATCGGCGGGCTGCTCACCGGCGTGATCGGCGTGGTGATCATGCCGTGGAAGCTGTACTCCGACCCGAGCATCTACATCTTCGCCTGGCTCGGCTTCTACGGCGGCATCCTCGGCGCGGTCGCCGGGGTGCTGGCGGCGGGCTACTGGGCGATCAAGCGCACCAGGCTGGACCTGGCCGCGCTCTACACCGAACGCGGGCGGTACTGGTTCCGCGCGGGCTGGAACTGGCGGGCGCTGGTGGCCAGCGTCGCCGGCGGGCTGCTGGCGGTCGGCGGTGCCTACACCGCACCGGGTTCGCAGGGCCCGTTCCCCGCCGACGGGCTGATCCCCGTGCTCAAGCCCCTCTACGACTACAGCTGGGTGGCCGGCCTGGCCGGTGCTTTCGTCGTCTACACCGCGCTGTCGTGGGCGCAGCGTCAACCGAAGGAGGAAATCCGTGAGCAATCTGGTCCGAGCCGCGTTGGTACAGCAGCGGTGGACGGGTGACAAGGACTCGATGACCGCGGCCGCCGTCGAGGCGATCGCGTCGGCGGCCTCGCAGGGCGCGCAGGTGGTGTGCCTGCAGGAGCTGTTCTACGGCCCGTACTTCTGCCAGGTGCAGGACGCCGACTACTACTCCTACACCGAGGGCATCCCGGACGGCCCGACGACGAAGCTGCTGCAGGAGGTCGCCGAGCGGCACGGCATCGTGATCGTCGCGCCGATGTACGAGGAGGAGCAGGCCGGTGTCTACTACAACACCGCCGCGGTGATCGACGCCGACGGCCGGTACCTGGGCAAGTACCGGAAGAACCACATCCCGCAGGTCAAGGGGTTCTGGGAGAAGTTCTACTTCCGGCCCGGCAACACCGGCTACCCGGTGTTCGACACCGCGGTGGGCCGCATCGGTGTCTACATCTGCTACGACCGGCACTTCCCGGAGGGCTGGCGCGCGCTCGGCCTGGCCGGGGCGAAGATCGTGTTCAACCCGTCGGCGACCAGCCGTGGCCTGTCGCAGTACCTGTGGCGGCTGGAGCAGCCGGCGGCGGCCGTGGCGAACGAGTACTACGTCGGCGCGATCAACCGCGTCGGGGTGGAGCCGTTGGGCGACAACGACTTCTACGGCCAGAGCTACTTCGCCGACCCGCGGGGCGAACTGGTCGGGGACGCGGCCGCGGACGACAAGGACGAGGTCGTCGTGCGCGACCTGGACATGGACAAGCTGAGCGCGGTGCGCGACCTCTGGCAGTTCTACCGCGACCGCCGGCCGGACTCCTACGACCCGATCGTGGCACCGTAAGGGGGATCGATGCGCACGCTGATCCAGGGCGGCACCGTGCTGTCCACCACCGGGGCGAGCCGCGCGGACGTGCTCGTCGAGGGCGAGACGATCGCCGCGGTCGCCGCGCCCGGGCTGTTCGGCACCGCCGACGAGGTGATCGACGCGACCGGGAAGTACGTGCTGCCCGGCGGGATCGACGCCCACACGCACATGGAGATGCCGTTCGGCGGCACGTTCTCCAACGACACGTTCGAGACCGGGACGGTCGCCGCGGCGTGGGGCGGCACCACCACGATCATCGATTTCGCGGTGCAGCCCAAGGGGTCGACGCTGCAACCGACGCTGGACAAGTGGCACGAGAAGGCCGACGGCAACTGCGCCGTGGACTACGGGTTCCACATGATCCTGTCCGACGTCAACGACACGACCCTGAAGGAGATGCAGGCCTGCATCGACGCCGGGGTGTCCAGCTTCAAGATGTTCATGGCCTATCCCGGCGTGTTCTACTCCACCGACGGCGAGATCCTGCGCGCGATGCAGCAGGCGAGGCAGACCGGCGCCACGATCATGATGCACGCGGAGAACGGCATCGCGATCGACCAGCTGGTGGCGCAGGCGCTGGCCGCGGGCAAGGGCGATCCGGTGCAGCACGGGCTGACCCGGCCGCCGGAGCTGGAGGGCGAGGCGACCTCGCGGGCGATCCGGCTCGCGCAGGTAACCGGTGCGCCGCTGTACATCGTGCACCTGTCGGCGTCGCAGGCGCTGGCGGCGGTCGCCCAGGCGCGCGACAGCGGGCAGAACGTGTTCGCCGAGACGTGCCCGCAGTACCTGTACCTGTCCATCGAGGACCTGGCGAAGCCGGGCTTCGAGGGCGCGAAGTACGTCGCGTCCCCGCCGTTGCGGGAGAAGTGGCACCAGGGCGACCTGTGGCGCGGGCTGCGCACCAACGATCTGTCGGTGGTGTCGACCGACCACTGCCCGTTCTGCTTCAAGGACCAGAAGGAGCTCGGGCGCGGGGACTTCAGCAAGATTCCCAACGGCATGCCGGGTGTCGAGCACCGGATGGACCTGTTGCACCAGGGCGTGGTGGCGGGCGAGATCTCGCTCGGCCGCTGGGTCGAGGCGTGCGCCACGACGCCGGCGCGCATGTTCGGGCTGTACCCCCGCAAGGGTGTGATCGCCCCGGGTTCGGACGCCGACATCGTGGTCTACGACCCGGCGGCGAAGCAGACCCTCTCGGCGCGGACGCACCACATGAACGTGGACTACTCGGCGTACGAGGGGTTCGAAATCACCGGCAAGGTGGAGACGGTGCTCTCGCGCGGCAGGGTGGTCGTGTCGCCGTCCGGGTTCAGCGGCAGCGCCGGGCACGGGAAGTTCCTGTCGCGCGATCTGTGCCAGTACCTGAACTAGGGAGCGCGTGATGGACTTCGGTGTGGTGCTGCAGACCGACCCGCCCGCGCGGGAGGTGGTCCGGCTGATGAAGGCCGCGGAGGACTGCGGCTTCGGCTACGGCTGGACCTTCGACTCGGTCGTGCTGTGGCAGGAGCCGTTCGTCATCTACTCGCAGATCCTGGCCGCCACCTCGGCGATGACGGTCGGGCCGATGGTCACCAGTCCCGGCACGCGGGACTGGTCGGTGCTCGCGTCGCTGTTCGCCACGCTCAACGACATGTTCGGCAACCGCACGGTGTGCGGGATCGGGCGCGGCGACTCGGCGCACCGGGTGATCGGCAAACGTCCGTCCACTTTGGCCACCGTGCGCCACGCGATGCACGTGGTCAAGGAACTGGCCGAGGGCCGGGAGGTCGTGCTCGGCGACGCACCGGTGCGCATCCCGTGGGTGCGGGGCGGGCGGCTGGAGATGTGGATGGCGGGCTACGGGCCGAAGGCACTGCAGCTGGCCGGTGAGCACGCCGACGGGTTCATCCTGCAGTGTGCCGACCCGGCGATCGCCGAGTGGACCATCGGGTCGGTGCGGGAGGCGGCGCGGGCGGCCGGGCGGGACCCCGCGGGCATCACGATCTGCGTCGCCGCACCCGCCTACGTCGGCGACGACCTGCCGCACCAGCGCGACCAGCTGCGGTGGTTCGGCGGGATGGTCGGCAACCACGTCGCCGACCTGGTGGCGCGCTACGGCGAGTCCGGACCGGTGCCGCACGAGCTGACCGACTACATCCGCGAGCGGCAGGGCTACGACTACGCGCACCACGGCAAGGCGGGCAACCCGTCGACGGAGTTCGTCCCGGACGAGATCGTCGACCGGTTCTGCCTGACCGGGCCGGCCGGGGCGCACGTCGCCCGGTTGCAGGAACTGGCCGCGCTGGGGGTCGACCAGTTCGCCGTGTACCTGATGCACGACCAGCGGGAACGGACCCTGCACGCCTACGGCGCGGACATCATCGGCGAGCTCACCCGCTGACCGGGCGCCGCGGCCGCGGCGCCCGGTCAGTCCACGACCGCCTGGGCATTGGCGTCGGTGGTCAGCGCCCGGCCCGATGAGACCTCACGGAGGTCATTCCGGCTGCAGCGCCGGCTCCTTGTCCGCCGGCACGGCCCGAGCCGGTGGTCGGCGACCGGGCAGCAGGAAGGCCAGTACCAGCGCCAGCACGGTGAACGCGATCGCCCACCAGAAGGGTGCACCGAACGCCGTGGCCATGCTGTGCGCGACATCGCCGCCCGGTGCGACCTCGCCGAGGTTCGGGGTGCCCGCGGGCAGCCGGCCGGAGACCTGGTTCTGCAGGACGATGGCGAGCACGGCGGTGCCGAGCGACGCCCCGATCCGCTGGAACACGTTGAACGCGCCGGTAGCGCCCGGCGCCCTTTCCTTGCCCACGCTCGCGAACGCGACCGTCATGGTCGGCATCATCGCGGCACCGAGTCCCATCCCGCGCACGACCAGGGCCGCGCTGATCAGGACCTGGTTCGGTTCGGCGGTGATCAGCGCGAACGGAACACTGCCGGCGATCACCAGCAGCCCGCCGAGGAGGGTCAGGTTGCGGGTGCCCAGCACCGCGGTGAGCCGGTTCAGCAGCGTGATCGCCACGAGGTATCCGATGCTCTGCGGCAGCAGCGCCAACGCCGACTCCAGCACGCTCGTCCCCCGGACGAGCTGGAAGTACAGCGGCAACGGGATCAGCACGCCGTACATCGCCATGCTCAGCAGAAAGTTGGCCACCGTGCCGGCCCGGAACGCGGGCACCCCGAACAACCGCAGGTCCAGCAACGAGCCGTCCCTGTTGCGCATCGCACGCAACACGAAAGCCGCCAACAGCAGGACGCCGATCGCCAGGGTGGTCACGGCCACGCCGCGGACACCGGTCCCGGAGCCCACCTCGGTCAGACCGTAGATCAACGCGCTCAGGCCGGGGATCAGCAGCACCAGGCCGAGCAGGTCGAGCTCGGCGGTCGCGGACGGCGCGACGATGTTCTGGACCTTGACCACCACCAGCAGGATCGTCACCACGCAGAACGGGATGTTGATGAAGAAGATCCAGCGCCAGCTCAGGTGATCGACCAGGACCCCGCCCAGTGACGGGCCGATGAGCGGGGCGAACAGGGCCGGCATGGTGACCACCGACATCAGCTTGCCGAGCCGTTTCGGCCCGGCTGCCTGGGCGAGCAGCGCCTGCCCGACCGGCACGGCGAGCCCGCCACCGATGCCCTGGATCACCCGGAACACGATCAGGCTGGACACCGACCACGCCAGCCCGCACAGCAGGGACCCGATCAGGAAAGCTACCTGGGAGAACAGGATGGTCTGCTTCGCGCCGAACCGCGCCGTGGCCCAGGCGCTGAGCGGGAGCGTCGCCGTGATCGCCAGCAGGTAGCCGGTCACGGTCCACTGCACGGTCGCGATGCCGGCGTCGAACACCGTCGCCAGCGGGCCGATCGCGACATTGATGATGGTCGCGTCGAGCAGGCTGGCGAACCCGCCGAACGCCATGATCGCGCCCAGCCACCACAGCTCCGGCGTCATCCGCTCGTCCTGCTCTGCCCTCACGGCTCGTGGTCCCTTCGTCCGACAACGCGACAGCAGTATGATTACACGACATCCGTCGTTTGAGCAACACTTGTCGTTTACTCGTGGAGGAGCGGAAGGTGCCGGACCCGCGAGACAGCAGGACCCGACCGGGTTTTTGCGACACGTGTCGCCTAACCGACGTAGAATCCAGAACGTGAACAAGGCGGACCGGGTGGACCCACGGGTGGCGCGGACCCGGGTGCTGTTGCAGACGGCCGCGCTCGAACTCGCGGCAGAGCGCGACCTGGACAAGATCACCATCGCGCACGTCGCGGAACGGGCGACCATCAACCGGGCAACGGTGTACCAGCACTACCGGGACCGCGACGAGCTGTTTCTCGAGGCGATGGAAGGGGAATTGACCGCCCTGACCGCCGTCGTCGCGCGCTGCCCGCTCACGACGATGCCGGACGAGATGCCGCAGGCGATGGTCGGCGTCTTCCAGCACGTGGAGGCGAACCTCGTGCTGTACCAGCGAATGCTCGGCCCCTGCGGCTCCGCCCGCTTCATCGACCGGCTGCACCGCCTCGTCGCCGAGGCGGCGGTGCAGCAGCTGACTGAAACCGGGACCCGCACGCCGGACAACCCCGAGGTACAGATGCAGGCCGACTGCTCCGCAGGCGCGTTCATCGGCCTGCTGAGGCACTGGCTACTCGGCCCGGAGGTGCAGCCGGCCGAGCGCGCCGCCGCCACCGCGTGGCGAGCGCTGGTCCGGTCGGATCGTCGTTGACGGTGGCGTCCCGATCCCCAACGGGTGACGGTCGGACATCCTGACGCCGGGACACGATTGCACCGTCTCGTCCGACCGCGGCCCGTTCATCCACTTGCGACAGAATTCCCGGTGCACCGGGCGGTCCAGGACCCGACTGCCGGGCAGGGGTGTGCGCAGCTCCGTGGCTTGCTCGGTGCTGCCGTCCGCGGCCCGGCCACAACCGCCGTCTCCGGCTCACCTGTCGATCGGGACGGCCGGCGGCGGAGCACCGTGACTGCTCGCCGTGGCGGTCCCGGTCACTTCGGGGTGGTGCCGGCGGCTGCCCCGGGACCGATTTTCCTTCCGCCCCATGCGTGATTCTGGTGCGCGATACTGGGATTGAACCAGTGACCTCTACCGTGTCAAGGTAGCGCTCTCCCGCTGAGCTAATCGCGCGTGGAGCGGACGACGGGATTCGAACCCGCGACCCTCACCTTGGCAAGGTGATGCGCTACCAGCTGCGCTACGTCCGCGTGCGGGCCGGAACCCGCCGGACAAGACAATAGCCGATGCCCGGGACGGCCCGCGCAACCACCCGGTGTGATCGGCCGGTCAGCGCGGGCGCACCGCGATGTGGCGCGGGATTGCACGATCGAAGGAACTGTCCTCCGGGCGAGCCGCCGCCACCCCGGCAATGCGGTAGGGATGAGACACACCGGCGAAATCGTCGGAATACGACGAAAGGCGTGGAGTGCTCATGGGCAGAACCGTCAGGACCTTCTTCGCCATGGCTTCGGTCGCGGCGGCCGTCGCGGCCGGCGCCACCACCGCGCACGCCGACCCCGCGTCGGCGATGCCGTCGGGAGCGGCCCCGAACTGCGTGGACGTCGACCTGACGGACGGCCGCCTCGATGACTACGTGTGGGTTACCAACTATTGCCCGTACCGGTTGCGGCTCAAGGTCGTCCTCGCATTCGCGACCGACAAGCCGTGCGACAGCTACGAGCCGAACACCGGCAGGCTCTACTACTGGTCCTACCCGGGCCGCTTCGACGGCGTTGTGACCTGTTAGCCGCCGACCGTCCGGGGGGACCGCACCCGGTGCCGGGCCACCCCTACGCCTCGGACCGCAGGCGGGGCCCCGCGGCGTCCTCGGCCGCCCGTTCCGCCGCCTTCTCCGCACGCCACTCCTCGTCGGTCCGGCCGCGGCGCCAGTAGCCCGAGATCGACAGCAGGTCCTTGCGCACCCCGCGCTCGTTGAGCAGGTACCGGCGCAGCTCCCGTACGAACCCGGCCTCGCCGTGGACGAACGCCTGCACCGTGCCCGCGGGAAAGTCCAGGGCGCGCACCGCGGCCACCAGGTCGTCACCGGCGCAGCGGTGCAGCCACCGGATCTGCGCGTCACCCTTGGTGGCCAGCGGCTGCTCCTCGGCCGCATCGGCCACCTCGACGAACACCCGGACCGGAACGCCGGCCGGCATCATCTCCAGCGCGACCGCGATCGCCGGCAGGGCGCTCTCGTCGCCGACCAGCAGGTGCCAGTCCGCCTCGTCGCCCGGCGCGTATGCCCCGCCCGGACCGGTCAGCAGCAACTCGTCGCCGGGCCGCGCGGCCGCGGCCCACGGTCCGCCCAGCCCCTGGTCGCCGTGGTGCACGAAGTCGAGCGCCAGCTCACCGGCACCGGGGTCGAAGTAACGCACGGTGTAGGTCCGCATCACCGGCCACTGCTCGCGCGGCATTTCGGCGCGGACGGCCTCGAGGTCGAACGGTTCCGGGTACGCCACGCCCGGCCGCGGGAACAGCACCTTGACGTACGCGTCGGCGAACTCGTTGGGCTGGAAGCCGGCCAGTCCCGGCCCCCCGGCGACGATGCGGATCATGTGCGGTGTCAGCCACTGGGTGCGCAGCACCTGCAGCCGGACCGCCGGCCGGGACTTGCCTGCCATACCGCGCTCCTCACTCGTCTTGGGGATCTGGGTAGTTAGGCTACCCTAATCCGGACGAGGGAAACCCGGGCGCCCGCTAACGCGCGGCGGCGGAGGCGGCGATCGCGTCCACCACCGCCTGGCTGCCGCTTTCCGTCTGCACGGTGAGCTCCGTGTCCTGGTCCAGCTGGCGGCGCGCCGATTTGACCGGCACTGCAGGCAGCGACGTGAACGTCGTCGCCGGAGTGCCCACCGTTTCAGCTGCCATCACGAAGTAGCACCGGCCGTCCCGGGTCGACGACTGATCGGGAACCTCCGCCGGGCACAACGTCAGTGAGTCCATGCGAATGCTTCCGGACCGGTTCCGGACGGTCAGCCCCGCTGGTGCGCGGAGGGCACGCAGCGGCGACGGCACGGGCGACGGCACCAGCCGGACGGAGTCGGCTATCGCCTGCCTCTCCTCGGGCAGTACCGCCCTCGTGCTCGACACGCGGATCACGCGGCCGGACTCGGGCGCCCGCAGCACCTCACCCGAGCCATCATCCCCCACCGGCAGACGGCTGGGCGGCAGGGGCGGTGCCTCCTGAGTGCCCGGTTCCGTGGTCATCACCGTGACGGACAGCTGCTCCAGCCGCGGTCCAGCGCGCCACTCGTAATACGCGGTCGCCCAGGTACCAAAAACAGACCAATTGGCCAACGTGAACCCCGGTGGCACGTCGCCGACGGTGAACGGCAGCGCCGGCGCCGGGATCGGCACGTCGGCCGCCCCGGCCGCGGCCTCGATCGACTCCGGCTGACCGCCGGGACGCAGCACGGTCATCCCGGTCCCGACGCCGGCGATCACCACCGCCACCGCGGCCACCACACCGGCGACGCGCCGCCGTGCGCGGCGCCGCCGGATCCGGCCGCGTGCCCCGGCCAGCATCGCGTCGGGGTCGGGCGCGAGCGCTTCCCGCGTCCGCAGCGCTTCCCGCAGTCTCTGGGGTTCGGACATGATCAGGCCACCTCCATCTCGGCGCCGAGGCGAACCCGCAGCACGGACAGGCCGCGGGAGATGTGACTGCGCACGGTGCCCACCGCGCAGCCGAGGACCGAGGCGATCTCGTGATCGTCCCGGTCCTCGTAGAACCGCAGCACGATGGCGGCCTGCTGGGCACGGCTCAGTCCGGCCAGCAGCTCCTTCAACTGCGCACCGTCGGCGATCCGCCCGGCCGGGTCGGCGGTGTGCGGTTCCCGAAACCAGGTTGGGTCCGCCACCGGCCGCACGGCCCGCTGGTACCAGCGGCGCCGCCACGACAGGTGCCCGTTGACGACCATCTTCCGCAGGTACAGGTCCGGGCGATCGGCCCCGGCGACCCGGGTCCACCGGCTGTGGGCCCGCACCAGCGCCTCCTGTACCAGGTCCTGGGCCAGCTCCCGGTCGCCGGTCAGGACCGCCGCGAACCGCACCAGCCCCGGCAGCTGCTCGCGGGCGAAGTCGTCGAAGTGCACGCTCAGCAGATGCCGACACCCCGGCCGCTGGTTGCAGCCGGCCGCACATTCCGGTCGAGATGAGACCTAGATCACTCCATCCGGCCCGGCCGGGCGGTCCACAACGGGCTCGGTTACGCGGGACTGCTGAAACGCAGCACATCGCCGTCGTCGGCGACGCACGTGAAGCCGGCCGCTTCGAGCACCCGCACCGACGCCGGGTTGCTCCGCTCGACCTGCGCGGACACGCTGCGCACTTGCGGCGAGCTGAGCGCGAACCGGGTCAGGGCGACGGTGGCCTCGGCGGCGTAGCGGCGGCCGCGGCGGCTCGGCACGATGCCGTAGCCGATCTCCACGACCCCGTCCTCGGGCGGCCAGAACAGGCCGATCGAGCCGACCACTTCACCGGTGGCCCGCTCGACCACCAGGTGGTGCCCGAGTTCGGCGAGCCAGTCCGGTCGCTCGGCGAGCAACCCGGCGATCACGACGTCGCCCTCGGCGGGGAAATCGGTCGCCCAGTCCTGGTGGCGCTCACCGGCACGGACGGTGGCAGCCTCCGCCTCGGTCCACGGACGCAGCAGAAGACGATCAGTACGGAAAGACAAGAGAAACTCCTGGTGAGAGAAAACGGGCAGGCGAAAGACGGCCGTTGACAGCCATATTCCTCGACCTCCCGAAATCACCAGGTTCGTCCGGCAAAGTAGCAGGACCGCACCGGCCGCGCCAGCGAAATGATCAGGCCGCCAGCCGGCGCACCAGGCCGTCGGCCAGCAGGCGCCCGCGGAAGGTCAGCACACACCGTCCGTTCTCCGCGAACGCGGCGGCGTCCAGCAGACCTTCTGCCACGGCCGCCTCGGCCTCGCGCACCCCGGGCGCGTCCAGCGCCGACACCGGCAACCCCTCGGCGAGCCGCAGCTCCAGCATGATCCGCTCGAACGCCCGTTCCCCGGCGGTCAGCACCTCACGGTCGGCCTCGGGCGCCTCACCGTTCGCCAGCACGGACGCGTACCGCGCCGGGTGCTTCACGTTCCACCAGCGCACGCCGCCGACGTGGCTGTGCGCGCCCGGCCCCGCGCCCCACCAGTCGCCGCCCCGCCAGTAGCCCAGGTTGTGCCGGCAGGCGGCAGCCTCCGACGCCGCCCAGTTCGACACCTCGTACCAGGTCAGCCCGGCTCCGGACAGCACGGAGTCGATCAGCTCGTAGTCCGCCGCGAGCACGTCCTCGTCCGGCGCGGGCAGCTCGCCCCGCCGGACCCGCCGGGCCAGCGCGGTGCCGTCCTCCACGATCAGCGAGTACGCCGACACGTGGTCGACCCCGGCCTCGAGCACCGCGTCGAGCGAGGCACGCAGGTCCGAAGGCCGCTCCCCCGGCGTCCCGTAGATCAGGTCGAGGTTCACGTGCTCAAACCCGGCCGCCCCGGCCTCCTTCGCCGCGGCGACCGCCCGGCCGGGCGTGTGCGTGCGGTCGAGGACCCGCAGCACGTGCGGCGCGGCCGACTGCATGCCCAGCGAGACGCGGGTGTACCCGGCCGCGCGGATCGCCGCGAAGAACTCCGGCGAGGTCGACTCCGGGTTCGACTCGGTCGTCACCTCGGCGCCCGGTGCCAGGCCGAACGCGTCCCGCACCGCGTCGAGCACGGCCACCAGCCCGTGCGCGCCCAGCAGCGATGGGGTGCCGCCGCCGACGAACACCGTCTCGGCGGCCGGGGCACTGCCCAGTGCCCGCGCACCCAGGGCCAGCTCGCGGCGCAGTCCCTCCAGCCACGACCCGGGCGAGGCGCTCGTGCCCAGCTCGCCCGCGGTGTAGGTGTTGAAGTCGCAGTACCCGCAGCGGGTCGCGCAGAAGGGCACGTGCACGTACACGCCGAAGGGCCGCGTCCCCAGGCCGGCCAGCGCGTGCTCCGGCAGCGTGAACGCCACCGGCGCGGAAGTCTCACTCACGTCGTCCAGTGTCCCTGATCCAGTGCGCTGCCCGGCTTGGCGGAGATTTTTTCAGCGTGACGCGTATCCCAGCATGCGGTGCGGGCTGGACCACATCCTGAGCAGCGTGGCACGCTGAGGCGGTGACTTATGCCGGAGTGCTCCTCGTGGTGCGTCGCCACGTCGACTTCCGGCGTGTCGCGAGCGCCCTGTGCCGCGAGACGAACTGACGCCGCCACCCGCCACCCCAGCTAGGACGAGCGGGCGCCGTCACGCCGCGGACTGCGACTCCCCACCACGGGTTCGACCAGGGCTTTTCCGTGCGCACGGCGCCTTCGCGAGAGCCCCGGAAGGACTCGAACATGGCTTCGCCGACGCGCGACAACCCGGCCGCCGCCCGGACCCCGCGAGCCCGGCAGCGGCGTGGTGAGGGCCAGTGGGCCCTCGGCTACCGCGAACCGCTGAACCCGAACGAGCGCTCCAAGAAGGACGACCATCCGCTCAACGTTCGATCGCGGATCGAAAACATCTACGCCAACGGCGGCTTCGGCTCGATCGACCCGGGCGACCTGCGTGGCCGCTTCCGCTGGTACGGCCTCTACACCCAGCGCAAGCCCGGGATCGACGGTGGCCGCACCGCGACGCTGGAGCCGGAGGAGCTGGACGACGAGTACTTCATGCTCCGCGTCCGCATCGACGGCGGTGCCCTGACCACCGAGCAGCTCGCGGTGATCGGCGAGATCTCGCAGACCTACGCCCGGGACACGGCCGACATCACCGACCGGCAGAACATCCAGTACCACTGGATCCGGATCGAGGACATGCCCACGATCTGGGAGAAGCTCGAGGGCGTCGGCCTCACCACGATGACCGCCTGCGGCGACAGCCCGCGCGTCATGCTCGGCTCCCCGGTGGCCGGGATCGCCGAGGACGAGATCATCGACGGCACCCCGGCACTGGACGAGATCAAGCGCCGCTACCTGGGCAAACCCGAATACGCGAACCTGCCGCGCAAGTTCAAGACCGCGGTGTCCGGCCAGCCCGACGTGGCCCACGAGATCCACGACGTCGCGTTCGTCGGCGTGCACCACCCCGAGCACGGCCCCGGCTTCGACGTGTGGGTCGGCGGCGGCCTGTCCACCAACCCGATGATCGGCCAGCGGCTCGGCGCGTGGGTACCGCTCGACGAGGTGCCCGAGGTGTGGGAAGGCGTCATCGGCATCTTCCGCGACTACGGCTACCGCCGCCTGCGGTCCCGCGCCCGGTTGAAGTTCCTGGTCAAGGACTGGGGTGCGGAGAAGTTCCGCGAGGTTCTCGAATCCGAGTACCTCAAGCGGAAGATGATCGACGGCCCGGCGCCCGAGGTGCCCGCCGTGCAACGCGACCACGTCGGCGTGCACAAGCAGAAGGACGGCAAGTTCTACGTCGGCGCCGCCCCCATCGCCGGCCGGGTGTCCGGCTCGACCCTGATCAACGTCGCGAAGGCGGCCGAGCGCGCCGGGTCGAACCGGGTGCGGCTGACGCCGCTGCAGAAACTGCTCGTCCTCGACGTCGCCGCCGAGGACGTCGCGGGCCTGCGGTCCGAGCTCGCCGAGCTGGGCCTGCCGACCGACGCGAGCCCGTGGCGGCGCGGCGTGATGGCCTGCACCGGCATCGAGTTCTGCAAGCTCGCGATCGTGGAGACCAAGGTCCGCGCCAAGGAGCTGGTGGCCGCGCTCGAGGAGCGCCTGGCCGGCATCCAGGACCAGGTGGACAACCCGGTCAGCGTGCACATCAACGGCTGCCCGAACTCGTGCGCGCGGATCCAGACCGCGGACATCGGCCTCAAGGGCCAGATCGTGACCGACGACGACGGCAACCAGGTCGAGGGCTTCCAGGTGCACCTGGGCGGCGGGCTCGGGCTGGACGCCGGGTTCGGCCGGAAGCTGCGCGGCCACAAGGTGACCGGCGACGAGCTGATCGACTACGTCGAGCGGGTCGTGCGCAACTACCTGAGCCAGCGCGACGAGGGCGAGCGCTTCCCGCAGTGGGTGGCCCGTGCCGACGAGGCCGATCTGCGATGACGGCACCGTCCGAACGGGCGACGCCGTTCCACTGCCCCTACTGCGGCGACGAGGACCTCCGCCCCGACGAGGGCGGGGCGTGGCTGTGCGGCGCGTGCCGCCGCGTCTTCACCGTCAAGTTCATCGGGCTGCGCTTTCCGGAAGGAGCGAGCAAGTGACCACCGCGACGAGGACCGAGGAACTGAAGGCACTGGCGGAGAAGGCGTCCGCCGAGCTGGCCGACGCGACCGCGCTGGAGGCCCTGCGCTGGACCGCGGACACCTTCGGCGACGACTTCATCGTCGCCTCCAACATGCAGGACGCGGTGCTCATCGACCTCGCCACCCAGGTGAAGTCCGATGTGGACATCCTGTTCCTGGAGACCGGCTACCACTTCGCCGAGACGATCGGCACCCGGGACGCGGTGGCGACCGTCTACCCGGACGTGCGGATCGTCAACGCCGCCGCCGAGCAGACCGTGGCGCAGCAGGACGCCGAGCACGGCCCGAGGCTGCACGAGCGCGACCCGAACCTGTGCTGCCACCTGCGCAAGGTGGTGCCGCTGCGGAAGACCCTGGCGAACTACTCGGCGTGGGTCACCGGGGTGCGCCGGGTGGACGCGCCGACCCGGGCGAACACCCCGATCGTGACCTGGGACGAGCGCAACGGCCTGGTCAAGGTGAACCCGATCGCGCCCTGGACCGACGAAGAGTTCAACGCCTACATCGCCGAGCACGGCATCCTGCAGAACCCGCTGGTGGGCGAGGGATACCTGTCGATCGGGTGCGCACCGTGCACGGCGAAGGTGGCCCCGGGGGCCGATCCCCGCAGCGGCCGGTGGGCCGGCAAGTCCAAGACCGAGTGCGGCCTGCACGCGTAGGGAGAGGGAATTGACGACCACGGCGCACGTGAACTCGGCGGCGGTGCCCGACCTGGACAACCTGGCCGCGCTGGAATCCGAAGCCATCCACATCTTCCGTGAAGTGGCGGGTGAGTTCGACCGGCCGGTGATCCTGTTCTCCGGCGGCAAGGACTCGACGTTGTTGCTGCACCTGGCGATCAAGGCGTTCTGGCCGGCGCCGGTGCCGTTCCCGCTGCTGCACGTCGACACCGGGCACAACTTCGACGAGGTCATCGCGTTCCGCGACCACGTCGTGGAAAAGCACGGCCTGCGACTGATCGTCGCGAAGGTCCAGGACTGGATCGACGACGGGCGCCTGGCGGAACGGCCCGACGGCACCCGGAACCCGTTGCAGACGCAGCCGTTGCTGGACACCATCGCGGAGCACAGGTTCGACGCGGTGTTCGGCGGCGGGCGCCGCGACGAGGAGCGGGCGCGGGCCAAGGAACGGATCTTCAGCCTGCGCAACGCGTTCGGGCAGTGGGACCCGCGCCGCCAGCGTCCCGAATTGTGGAACCTCTACAACGGCAGGCACCGTCCGGGGGAACATGTGCGGGTGTTCCCGCTCTCCAACTGGACCGAAGCCGATGTGTGGAACTACATCGCGCGTGAACAGGTGGAGCTGCCCTCGATCTACTACGCGCACCGGCGCAAGGTCTTCAAGCGCGACGGCATGTGGCTGACCGAAGGGCCGTGGGGCGGTCCGCGCGATGGCGAGGAGGTGACGGAGCTGACGGTGCGCTACCGCACGGTCGGTGACGGCTCCTGCACCGGCGCCGTGGAATCCACAGCGTCGACGGTCGAGGAAGTGATCGCCGAGGTGCTGGCGAGCCGGCTCACCGAGCGCGGCGCCACCCGGGCCGACGACCGCCTGTCGGAGGCTGCCATGGAGGACCGCAAGCGGGAGGGTTACTTCTGATGAGCTCGTTGCTGCGCCTGGCCACGGCCGGGAGCGTGGACGACGGCAAGTCCACTCTGGTCGGCCGTCTGCTCTACGACACCAAGTCGGTCCTGGCCGACCAGCTGGACGCGGTCACCCGCGCCAGCGTCGACCGTGGTCTGTCCACTCCGGACCTCTCGCTGCTCGTCGACGGCCTGCGCTCGGAACGCGAGCAGGGCATCACGATCGACGTCGCCTACCGCTACTTCGCCACCCCGAAGCGCTCGTTCGTGCTCGCCGACACGCCCGGGCACGTGCAGTACACCCGCAACACGGTCACCGGGGCCTCCACGGCGCAGCTGGCGGTGCTGCTGGTCGACGCGCGCAAGGGCGTGATCGAGCAGACCCGCCGCCACGCCGCGGTGCTCGCGTTGCTCGGCGTGCCGCGCCTGGTACTGGCGGTGAACAAGATCGACCTGGTCGACTACGACGAGGAGACCTTCCGGGTCATCGCGAAGGAGTTCACCGACCACGCGACGTCACTGGGTTACGCCGACGGATCGGTGCTGACGATCCCGGTGTCCGCCCTGGCGGGGGACAACGTGGTCGAGCGCTCGGCGCGGACCCCGTGGTACTCCGGCCCGACGCTGCTGGAACACCTGGAGACCGTGCCGGTCGCGCCGGACCCGCACGACGCGCCGTTCCGCTTCCCGGTGCAGTACGTGATCCGGCCGCGCACGCCGGAGCACCCGGACTACCGCGGCTACGCCGGTCAGGTCGCGGCGGGCACCGTGCGGCCCGGGGACGAGGTGGTTGTGCTGCCGGCGGGCCTGCGCACGACGGTCCAGCGGATCGACACAGCGGACGGTGAGCTGGCCGAGGCCGGCGCCGGCCGGTCGGTGACGCTGGTGCTGGCCGACGACCTGGACATCGCGCGTGGTGACGTGATCGCGGTGGCGGGTTCGGCCCCGGTGCCCACCGACGAGCTGGACGCGACGCTCGCCTGGCTGTCGGAGAAGCCGCTGCGCCCGGGCGCGCGCGTGCTGGTCAAGCACGGTGCGCGCACGGTGCAGGCGTTCGTGGAGGAGTTGTCCTCCCGCTTCGACGAGCAGAAGTTGTCCACTCTGGAGTCGCCGGAGACGTTGCAGCTCAACGAGATCGGCCGCGCCAGGGTCCGCCTCGCGGAGCCGCTGCCGGTCGACGAGTACGAGGTGAGCCGGCGCACCGGCGCCTTCCTGGTGATCGACCCGGCCGACGGCACCACGCTGGCGGCCGGGATGGTCGGTGCGCCGCTTCCCGTGCTGCGCAGCGACCGGGACGTGGTTTCCCCCGGCCCGTAACTCCCCATCCCCCAACCGAAAGGTCCGCCCGTGAAAACCATGCGACGCAGCATTCGTGTCGTGGCTCTGGCAGCAGCAGCGTTGTCCGCGTTGGCCGTGGTCACCGGATGTTCGCGGGCGGACCGTTCGGAGGGGACCGCGGCCGCGGCCGATCAGGGCCCGGCCGGTGAGGTCCGGCTGGGGTACTTCCCCAACGTCACCCACGCCTCCGCGCTGATCGGGCTGGACCAGAACCTGTTCGCCCAGCACCTCGGGAACACCAAGCTGGTGCCGACCAAGTTCAACGCCGGCCCGGAAGAGGTGAACGCGCTGCTCGGCGGCTCGCTGGACATCGGCTTCATCGGCTCCGGCCCGGCGATCAACGCCTACGCGCAGTCCGGCGGCGAGGCGGTGCGGCTCGTCGCGGGCGCCACCTCCGGCGGCGCGCAGCTGGTGGTGAAACCGGAGATCGGCACCCCGCAGGACCTGCAGGGCAAGACCGTGGCGTCGCCGCAGCTGGGCAACACGCAGGACGTCTCGCTCAAGAAGTGGATCGCCGACCAGAAACTGACCGGCGTGAACGTGCAGAACATCGACAACGCGCTGACGCTGGACCAGTTCAAGTCCGGAGCCATCCAGGGCGCGTGGCTGCCCGAGCCGTGGGCGTCCCGCCTGGTGCTCGAGGCCGGCGCGAAGGTACTGGTCGACGAGAAGAGCCTGTGGCCGGGCGGGCAGTTCCCCACCACCGTGCTGATCGTGCGCACCCAGTTCCTGCAGCAGCACCCCGCCACCGTCACCGCGATCCTGCAGGGCCTGCTGGACGCGAACACGCTGGCAGGGACCGATCCGGCGAAGGCGAAGGCCGCGGTGAACACCCAGTTGCAGCAGCTCACCGGCAAGTCCCTCACCGCACCGGTGCTCGACCGCGCCTGGCAGGGCATCCAGCTCACCACCGACCCGCTGGCGGCGCAGTTCCCGCAGCTGTCCCAGGACCAGGTGACCGCCGGGGTGAAGAACAAGGCGCCGGAACTCGGCGGGTTCGCCGACCTGACCCTGCTCAACACCGTGCTCGCCCAGGCCGGCAAGCCGCCCGTCAGCGCTGCCGGCCTGGACAAGAAGTAGGAGGTTGCTCATGACCGCCACGCTGGGGCGTCCGCCGGTGGAACCCGCCACCGGGCACGCCGTGCGGCTGTCCGGGGTGCACAAGAGCTTCGGGCAGGGACGCGACGCGGTGACCGCGCTCGCCGGCGTCGACCTCGACGTGGCGCCGGGTGAGTTCGTCTGCCTGCTCGGCGCGTCCGGTTGCGGCAAGACCACCCTGCTGAACCTGATCGCGAACCTCGACCGGCCGACCGCCGGTGAGATCGAGCTGACCACGTCCCGGCCTGCGGTCATGTTCCAGGAGGCGGCGCTCATGCCGTGGCTGACCGCCGCGGCGAACGTCGAGCTGCCGCTGAAGCTGGCCGGGGTGGGTCGCGCCGAGCGCCGGACCCGCACCGGCGAGCTGCTGGAACTGGTGCGGTTGTCCGGCGTCGGCGGCAAGCGCCCGCACGAGCTGTCCGGCGGCATGCGGCAGCGGGTGGCGCTGGCGCGCGCGCTGGCCTCGGCCACCCACACCGACGACGGTGAGCAGCGCCCGTCGCTGCTGCTGATGGACGAACCGTTCTCCGCGCTCGACGCCATCACCCGGGACGTGCTGCAGGCCGAGCTGGTGCGCATCTGGGAGGCGACCGGCACCGCGGTGGTGTTCGTGACGCACGACGTGCGCGAGGCGGTCCGGCTGGGTCAGCGGGTCGTGCTGCTGTCGTCGCGGCCGGGCAAGGTCGTGCAGCAGTGGCGGGTCGACGGGCTGACCGGGCAGGACGAGGTCACCGCCGTGGACGTGATCAACCGGCGCCTGCGTGAGGTGATCAGCAGCCATGCCGCCGCTTGAGGGTCCGGCCGCGGAACCGGACGCCGCGGCGGTCGAAGCCGGCCTCGACGCGCTGGACACGCCGGCCCGTCCGGTGGAGAAGGCGGGTGGCTGGCGCCGGTTCGCCCGGTCGGTGCTGCCGCCGGTGGCGTTCCTGGTGCTGGTGATCGTGGTCTGGCAGGCGTTGTGGGCCGCCGCGTTCTGGCCGGAGTACCAGCTGCCCGCACCGCTCGCGGTGTGGGACGAGTTGTGGTCGCAGTTCACCAGCGCACGGGCGTTCGGGTTCGTGTGGACCTCGGTGCACCGGGCGGTGCTCGGGTTCCTCATCGCGATCGTGATCGCCACCCCGCTCGGGCTGCTGGTCGCGAAGGTGCGGCTGGTGCGCGCCGGAATCGGCCCGTTCCTGTCCGGCCTGCAGAGCCTGCCGTCGGTGGCGTGGGTTCCGGCCGCGGTGCTGTGGTTCGGGGTCGAGCCGGCCGCCATGTACGTCGTGCTGCTGCTGGGCAGCGTGCCCTCGATCGCGAACGGCCTGGTGGCCGGCATCGACCAGATCCCGCCGATCCTGCCGCGGGTGGGCAAGGTGCTCGGCGCGGGACGGCTGGCGTCGGCGCGGCACATCCTGCTGCCCGCGGCCCTGCCGGGCTACCTGGCCGGGCTGAAGCAGGGGTGGGCGTTCTCGTGGCGGTCGCTGATGGCGGCGGAGATCATCGCGACGTCCCCGCTGCTGGGCAAGGGCCTGGGCGCCTACCTCGACGACGGCCGGTTCCTCAACGACATGTCGACAGTGATCGCGGCGATCGTGCTGATCCTGCTCGTCGGTGTCGGCATCGAGCTGCTGGTCTTCCGGCCGCTGGAGCGGTCCGTGCTGCGGGCCCGCGGACTGAACGGGTCGTTGTGATCCCGCTCGTCGCCGTCGCGCACGGCAGCCGGGATCCACGGTCGGCGGCGACCGTGCGGGCGCTGGTGCGCCGGATCGCGGCGCCCGGGCTCGACGTGCGGGTGTCGTTCCTGGACCTGTCCGCGCCGCTGGTGACCGACGTGCTGCGGGACCTCGTGCGTGCGGGGCACCGGGAAGCCGTGGTGGTGCCGTTGCTGCTGGGCAGCGCCTTCCACGCGCGGGTCGACCTGCCCGCGCTGGTGGCCGAGGTGCCCGAGCTGCGCGTGACGATCGCCGACGTGCTGGGCGCGGACCTGGAGGGGGTCGCGTTCGACCGGCTCGCCGCGGTGGCGGACGTGTCCGATCCGGGGCTGGGTGTGGTGCTGGCGGCGGTCGGATCGTCCCGGCCGGCTGCGAACGAGGCGGTCGCCGCGCTGGCTCGCCGGTGGCAGTCGCGGCACGGTTTCCGCGCGGTGGCGGCGTTCGCCAGCGCCGCGAAGCCGGACGTCCCGGCGGCGATCGCGAAGTTGCGCGCCCGCGGTGCGCGTCGGATCGCCGTCGCGTCCTGGTTCCTCGCGCCCGGGTTGCTGCCCGACCGGATCGCGGAGCAGGCCCGGGCGGCCGACCCGTCCGTCGTGCTCGCCGGCCCGCTGGCGGACGATCCGCGCGTGGCAGAGCTGGTGCTCGCGCGGTACACCACCGCCTTGGCCGCTGCGCGACGGTCGGCCTGAGCCGTACGGTGGGAGGCGTGAAGATCCGGATCGGGGTGGGCCTGGGCGCGGAGACGCCGCCCGCGGAGCTCCCGGGACTCGTGGACCGTCTGGAGGCCGCCGGGGTGGACTCGGTGTGGTTCTCCGAGCAGGTGTACTCCGACGCGGTCGACCCGTTCATCGGGATGGCGCATGCGCTTGCGCGGACGTCACGGCTGAAGGCGGGCACGTCGGTGGCGGTCCTGCCCGGGCGCCACCCGGTGCTGGTGGCCAAGCAGATCGCCGCGCTGGCGGCGCTGGCGCCGAAGCGGGTGCTGCCGGTGTTCGGCCTGCGCCCGGCGCGACGCGGCGAGTGGGACCTGTTCGACGTTCCGGCCGGTTCGCGCGCCGCCGTGTTCGACGAATCGCTGCGGTTGCTGCGCACGGTGCTGTCCGGTGGCGGGGACTTCGCCGGTGAGTTCTGGAAGCTGGAGGGGATTTCCGTCGGCCCGCTGCCGTCCCGGCCCGTGGACATCTGGCTCGGCGGCACCGCGCCCGCGGCGTTCCGCCGGATCGGCCGGTACGCCGACGGATGGCTGGGCAGTTTCCTCTCCCCCGCCGAAGCACGGCGGGGCCGCGCGGAGATCGAGGCCGCCGCGGCCGCGGCGGGCCGCGAGATCGAACCGGACCACTACGGGATGAGCCTGTTGCTCAGCGAGGACGGCATCCCACCCGAGCTGGCCGCCGCGGCGCGGCAGCGCCGGCCGGACACCGACCCGGCCGACGTGATCGCCACGAGCTGGCCCGCGCTCCACCGTCTCCTCGACGCCCACGTCGAAGCCGGCCTGACGAAGTTCGTGATCTACCACCGGGGCGGGTCGTTCGCGGAATTCCTGGACCGCTTCGCCGAGGAACTGCTGCCCCGGCAGAACTGACGCCTACCGAACCTTCGGCAGCAGCGGCTCGAGCCGCTCCGCCAGCGCCTTGGCGTCCACGCACGCCTGCGGATCGTCCGGACCGGTGGCGAGTGTCATCAGCACGAGGGCGCGCGCATGCTCACCCACTTCGACCGCGATCGCGCACCCGCCGGTGGGGATGTCGGCCTGCATGGCGCGACGTCCGTTGATCGTCAGGTCCACGACACCCTTGTTCCTCGCCGCGAACTCGTCTAGCCCTTGCACCGGATCCAAAGCCAGTGCGTTCCCCTTGACACCCGGCTTCGTTGCATCGCACTCGTTGCGCCGGGTCTTGTTCTCCCCCGGTTGGTACCCCTGCCCCGCGTTGAGCTGATCCAGCACTCGACACGCGTTGAGACCGGCGAACACATCAGGGCGCTGCTGCGAACTCGTTTCGGGCGCCGGTGAGGCTGTTCCCGCCACCGTGGCGGTACACGCAGCCGCAGCGAAGACGATGGCAGTAAGAGCAACAGCCTCGCGGACTCTACTGTTGATGGTCACCTGAATTCCCGGCCCCCTTGACTGCTTAGCTGTATCACTGCACCTTGGGCAGCAGCGGCTCAAGCTTCTCGGCAAGGGCGTGAGCGTCTAAGCACGCCTGCGGATCACGGGGGCCGGTAATCAGGGTAGCCAGTACCAGCGCACGAGCGTGCTCACCCACCTCTACTGCGATCGCGCACCCACCGGTGGGGATGTCGGCCCGCAGCGCGTCGCGCCCGTTGACCGAGGTGCTCCTCACGGCCGTGTTCGCCTGGGCGAACTCACTCAGGCCCTGCATGGGATCCAGCGCCACACCGAGGGTTCCGAAGTCGTGCTTGGTCGCACCGCACTGGTTGCGGTGGCTCTTGTTCTCCCCGGGATCGAACCCTTGCCCCGCGACAAGCTGATCGAGTATCTGACACGCATTCAGACCGGCGAACACATCGGAATCAACCACACCTGAAGTTGGTGCCGGCGATGCCGTGCCCGGCACCGTGGTGGTACAGGCCGCACCGGCCAACACCAGGCACGCGCAACTTATGATGGGCGCAATCCGCAACTTGATTCTCAACGAAATTCCTGGTCCTTGAAGATGGTGAGAGCTCGGGTGGAAGCCTCTTCGGAGGCGTCGTACTTGCTGATCGCGATCTTGATAGCCTGTCTGAGGCTGGCGAGCATCTCCTGAGTCGCATAGAACACGCGGACGAGAGAGCGATCATCCGAGTCCATAGCCACGAGGAAATGTACCGCTGCTCTCTTTGCATATTCATCGGTACCGAACTTCGGCACCTGCTGGAGCAGATAGATCCTCTGACTCAGAGCGGACATTCGCTCCTGCATCTGCGTCACGGCGCGCAGCAGGTGTGATCCCCGTCTCCTCGTCCACCGCCCAGTGGCCCGCCTTCGCGTCCGCCAGCATCCGCTTCGCGTCCGCGTTCATCGTGTTCAGGTTGTCCTCACCACCGAACACGGCCGCGATCCGACCGGCGGCCGTCCCACTGTCCTCGGTCACAGCCCACCCCCTCCGGCCTGCACCGTATCGCGACCCTGACCCACTGTCACCAACTCGCCCCGGTGCGCAGCCGATCACCGCGCCACCCGCGGTGGGCCGGCCGACATGGTCACCACGAGCTGACCCGCTCACCAGCCTCGCCTCGACACTGCCTGACGAAGCTTGTGATCCCCCGGAGCCGGGATCGTCGTTCAAGGCTCATGGACGGCTTCGCCCAGGAACCACTGCCCGGCAGAACCGACACCTACCTGCACCTACGGCAGCAGCGGCTCGAGCCGCTCCGCCAGCGCCTTGGCGTCCACGCACGCCTGCGGATCGTCCGGACCGGTGGCGAGTGTCATCAGCACGAGGGCGCGCGCATGCTCACCCACCTCGACCGCAACCGCACAGCCGCCCAGCGGCATGTCAGCCTGCATGGCGGGACGTCCGTTGATCGAGGTCTGCACAGCCGCCGCGTTCCGTTGCGCGAACTCATTGAGTCCCTGAACAGGATCAAGGGCCAGACTGTCGGTAGCGGCACCCGGTTTCGTCGCCGTGCATTCGTTCCGCCTGGTCTTGTTCTCCCCTGGAGCGTAACCCTGACCGGCGTTGAGCCGGTCCAAAACCTGACAAGCATTCAAGGTCGCGAACAAGTTCGCGGTCGGAGTAGCACTCGCACCAGACGCTGGCAATGGCGTCCCCGCCACTGTGGCAGTGCAAGCGGCCGTGGCGAACACGATGGCATTGACAGCGACAGCCTGACGAACTCGGCTGTTGATGGTCACCTAAATCCTGATCCTCATACCTATGGACAAAGACGCGAACACCGCCGACAACCGACTTACTGCGGCTTCGGCAGCAGTGGCTCGAGCTTCTCGGCAAGAGCATGCGCGTCCACGCACGCCTGCGGGTCGCGGGGACCTGTCGCGAGCGCCACCTGGACCATGGCGCGAGCGTGCTCGCCCACCTCGACCACGATCGCACACCCGCCCAAGCGGATCGGTGCCTGCAATGCGTCACGCCCGTTCACAGAAGTTCTCACAACACTGTCGTTCGTCTCGGTGAACTCGCGAAGCCCCTGCACTGGATCCAGCGCGAGACCGTAGGTCGAGACTCCAGGTTTCGTGGCACCGCACTCGTTGCGTCGGCTCTTGTTCTCCCCGGGACTAAACCCTTCGCCCTGGACGAGCTGATCCAGAACCACACACGCATTGAGGCCGGCGAACACGTCAGCGTTCGCGGTGCCGGCCGAGGCCGGTGCCGGTGATGCCGTGCCAGCCACCGTGCTGGTGCACGCAGTTGCGGCCAAGGCCAGACACGCAATGCCTGTGGTGACGCGAGCGAGGCAAACCATGAGGGTCACCTTGAATCCTGGTTCTTGAACGTGTTGAGAGCCTGCGTCGCCGCCTCTTCTGAGGCGTCGTACTTGCTGATGGCGATCTCGATGGCCTGACGAAGGCTAGCGAGCATGTCCTGGGCCGCGTAGAAGACTCGAACCAGAGATTGATCATCCGAGTCCATCGCGGCAAGGAAATGCGCGGCCGCCTTCCGGGCATACTCGTCATTGCCGAACTTGGGCGCCTCCCGCAACCGACCTATCCGCAGGTTGACCTCCCTTAGGCGGTCCTGCATCTGCGTGACCGCGCGCCGCAGGTGTGATCCCGTCTCCTCGTCCACCGCCCAGTGGCCCGCCTTCGCGTCCGCGAGCATCCGCTTCGCGTCCGCGTTCATCGTGTTCAGGTTGTCCTCACCGCCGAACACGGCCGCGATCCGACCGGCGGCCGTCCCACTGTCCTCGGTCACAGTCCACCCCCTCCGGCCTGCACCGTATCGCGAGCCTGACCCAGTGTCACCAACTCATCCCGGTGCGCAGCCGCTCACCACGCACCACCCGGGGCGGGCCGGCCCAACTATGGTGAGGCCGTGACTGATGAACTGGTGCATTACTCGGTGCGGAGTGGTGTCGCGACGATCACCCTGGACTCGCCGCACAACCGGAACGCCCTGTCCGCTCAGCTGCGCCGCGAGTTGTCCGGCGCGCTCGCCCAGGCCAAGGACGACGACGCCGTCCGCGTGATCGTGCTCACCCACACCGGCACGGTGTTCTGCGCCGGCATGGATCTGAAGGAGGCACGCGGCGCCGGGGCCGGGGACCAGGGCGTCAACGAGTTTCCGCGGATCCTCGAGCAGATCTGGACCAGCCCCAAACCGGTCGTCGCGAAGCTGTCGGGGGTCGCGCGGGCCGGTGGGGTGGGCATGATCGCCGCCGCGGACATCGTGGTCGCCACCACCGCGGTCACCTTCGCGTTCTCCGAGGTCCGCATCGGCGTCGTGCCGGCGGTGATCTCGCTGACCGTGCTGCCGCGCGTCCACCCGCGCGCCGCTCAGGAGCTGTTCCTCACCGGCGAGGTGTTCGACGCCGAGCGGGCCGCCGAGATCGGGCTGATCACCAAGGCCGTCGACGCGGACCGGCTGGACGCCGAAACCGAGCGCTACGTCAAGTCCCTCGCGCTCGGCGGCCCGGCCGCGCTGGCCGCGACGAAGGAACTGCTGGCGAGCCCGCGCCCGGCCACCCCGGCGGACGGGTTCCCGGAGATGCTCGAGCTGTCCGCGCGGTTCTTCGCGAGTGAGGAGGGCCAGGAGGGCATCCGCGCGTTCGCCGAGAAGCGCAAGCCGAACTGGGTCCCGCAGGACTAGCCGTCGGTGAGGGCGACCGTGAGCCGGCGGCTGTCGGCGCGGTCGCCGCCCGGCGCGAGGGCCCGCTCGGCGTCCGAGAGCACGCTGCGGATCGCCAGGTACGCCTTCGGGTCGGCCTGCTTCAGCAGGTCCGACCCCTCCCACACGAGCACGTGTTCGCCGTAGGGCAGCCACGACAGGTCGGTGAGGCAGTCGTAGAGCGCGTCCAGGTTGCGGCCGAACCAGTCCGGAAAGGACAGGGCGGACGCGATCGCGTCGAGCGCGGACATCTTGTCGGTGGGCCGGCTGCCGATGAGGTGCGAGTAGGCACCGCGTGCGCGGGCCTGCTCGACGATCTTCTGCGAAGACGTCTGGGACATGGGAGTTCTCATTACTTCGACGGGTCGACCTGGACGAAGGAAGCGTAGTGATCGCCGGTGTAGTACAGCTCCGCCGGCGATCCGGTGATCAGCCGGCGGGCCCCGCGGTCCGGGCTTCCGGGCGTGGGGACGGTGTACTCGTGGTAGTAACCGCTCGCCTTGACGGGGAGCCGCTTCTCCCGGTTGTCGAACACCGTTCCGTCGCTGCGGTACGGGAACGGACCGCCCGCCTGGATGAGGCGCCAGGTCTGGGCAGCTTCCGGGGGCAGGCTGGACAGCGCCGTCAGTCCGGGCGCCGGGTCCGTCGACGTGGTGGTCTCGCGCACGATCCACCCACCGAACACGAGCACGATGAGCCCGACCAGCGCGACGGTGATCCGCCTCCTGCTTGACACCAGCGACACCTTAGGACCGGCTCGAAACGTCCTCGCCGCGGCCCGGTCGCAACCACGCGGCCACCCGGTCGACGATCCGGTCGATCAGCCACGCCGCACCGACGCACAGGGGCGCCAGCACCACGATGACCAGCAGGAACTGCAACGGGAACCATCGCTGTGCGAGCCACAGTTCCGCGTTGTCCCACCAGGTGGCCAGGCCGTCGAACACCTGACCAGGGTACGCCAGCGGCCGCGGGGCGGTACGTTGCAGGCATGTTCGCCGTCTACGCCCGAGAACCGAACCCCGAAAACCCGCTCGACGCGCTCACCGCCGGCGAGCGGCCGGACCCGGAGGTGCCATCCGGCTGGGTGAAGGTCGCCGTCAAGGCCGCCAGTCTGAACATGCACGACATTTGGACCCTGCGCGGGGTCGGGATCAAGCCGGACCAGTTCCCGATGATCCTCGGCTGCGACGGGGCCGGTGTGCTGGAGGACGGCACGGAGGTCGTGCTGCACTCGGTGATCAACGCCCCGGGCTGGCAGGGTGACGACACCCTCGACCCGAAGCGCACCCTGCTCACCGAGAAGTACCAGGGCACGTTCGCCGACTACGTGGTCGTGCCGGCCCGCAACGCGGTGCCGAAGCCGGCTGGACTGTCCTTCGCCGAGGCCGCGACGATGGGCACCGCGTGGCTGACCGCGTACCGGATGCTGTTCGTCAAGTCCGGGCTGCGCCCCGGGCAGACGATGCTGGTGCAGGGCGCCTCCGGTGGCGTCTCCACCGCGCTGGTCCAGCTCGGCCGCGCCGCGGGCCTGCGGGTCTGGGTGACCGGCCGGTCGGAGGAGAAGCGCGCGCTGGCCGAGCATCTGGGCGCGCACCAGACGTTCGAGACCGGCGCGCGGCTGCCGGAGCGGGTGGACGGCGTGTTCGAGACCGTCGGGAAGGCGACCTGGGCGCACTCGCTCAAGTCGCTCAAGCCCGGCGGTGTGCTCGTGGTCTCCGGCTCGACCAGCGGTCCGGACCCGAGCGCGGACCTGCAGCGGGTGTTCTTCCTGCAGCTGCGCGTGGTGGGCTCCACCATGGGCACCCGCGACGAGCTGGAGGACATGCTGCGTTACCTCGACCTCACCGGTATCCGGCCGCAGATCGGCAAGGAGCTGCCGCTGTCGGAGGCCGCCGAGGGCTTCCGGCTGATGCAGGAAGGTGCGACCGCGGGCAAGATCGTGTTCACCGCGGAAGCGCGCTGAGCTGCGCAGACGCTTTGTTGACATCGCGCCGACACGAGTTTGTGATCAACCTTTTCTGAGCCGAACCCGAGATTTCCTCGCTAATCTGGGTACATGACCGCAGTGCAGCGGGAAATCGAGGCGGCGCCGGGCTCCCGGATCGCCGGCCCGGAGGACATCTGGGCCGGCCACCGGAGTTTCGCCGGCGTGCGCACCAGGGTGCTCGAGGTCGGTCCGAAGCCGAAGCGGGGCACCGGAAGACTCGTCCTGCTGCACGGCTACTGCGACAGCGCCGACACCTGGCGCCCGGCGCTGGCCGAACTGGCCGCCGCCGGCATCCCCGCGGTCGCGGTCGACCTGCCCGGCTTCGGTGAGGCCGATCCCCTGCGACCGGGCGCGATCCTCGCCCAGCTCGACGCGTTCGTCGCCGAGGTCACCCGCTGCTACGCCGACCGCGGCAAGGTCGTGCTGGGCGGCAACTCCCTCGGCGGCACGATGAGCCTGCGCGCGGCCTGCCGCGAGCAGCTGCCGATCGCCGGTGTGGTGTCGATCGCCGCTCCCGGGTTCGTGGACTCCTGGCTGGTCCGGACCGTCGGGAAGTACCCGCTGCCGCTGCGGCTGGCCGCGTCGCTGCCGTTGCCGGTGCCCGGGTTCGTCGTGCGGACCATCGCCGGTCTCGTGGTGCCGTGGCTGCTCTACGCCGACCGCTCGGCCGCCGACATCGCGCACGTCTCCCGGTTCACCGGGCTGTTCCCCGACTTCCGGTCGACCACCACTCGCCTGGACCAGGCGCGGCGGCTGGTCGCCGAGCTCGCCGACGCCTACGACGGGCTGGAGTCGATCAAGGTCCCGCTGCTGGTCGTCGCGTGCGGCAAGGACCGCCTGGTGACCGCGGCCGCCGGTCAGCGCCTGCACACCCTGGTGCCGCACAGCCAGCTGATGCTGCGCGAGGAGTGGGGCCACTGCCCGCAGCTGGACGACCCGGTCGCGATCGCCGAGCTGCTGAGCTACTTCCGGGCCGGTGCCCTGCACAAGAAGCCGCGGCGGCGGGCACCCGGCGTCGCCCAGAAAGCGGCCGGCTGATCCCGTCACATCCGGCCGCGCTGTTCCGTCAGGGAGGTGTAACCCCAACGGAACAGGAGTTCATCGTGGACGCTCGTCTGAACCTCTTCGCCAGCCCGACCGCGGCAAAGTTCGTGAAGTACATCCTGTCGGCCGGGAAGGTGCTCGAGAACTCGACGCTGCCGATGACCACACAGGCGCTGGTGACGTTGCGCGCCAGCCAGATCAACGGCTGCGGCTACTGCACGGACATGCACTTCAAGGACGCGCTGGCGGCCGGCGAGGACCCGCTGCGGCTCAACCTGGTCGCGGCGTGGCGCGAGGCGACCGTGTTCACCGAGGCCGAGCGCGCGGCCCTGGAGCTGACCGAGGAGGGCACCCGGATCGCCGACGCGGCCGGCGGGGTCAGCGACGAGGTCTGGGCCAACGCGGCCAAGCACTACGACGAGGACCAGCTCGCCGCCCTGGTGGGCGCCATCGCGCTCATCAACACGTGGAACCGCCTGAACGTGATCACCCGTAACCCGGCCGGGGACTACCAGCCGGGCCAGTTCGGCTGACCGGGCGAGCTCCGGGACCGTCAAACGGTCCCGGAGCGCCACCGTCCCTAGTAACGTAGTCCGGTCTTTACCCGGACGAGTGATTGGGGACAATCAGTGGCCGTACGCGAGCTGTTCCGGCGCAAACCCGTCGAGCAGATCGAGGCCGAGGACGGCGGCGGGCTCCAGCGAACCCTGGGCCTGTGGCAGCTGACCGCGATCGGCGTGGGCGGGATCATCGGGGCGGGCATCTTCTCGCTCGCCGGCGCGGTGGCGAACGAGACCGCGGGACCCGCGGTGCTCATCTCCTTCCTCGTGGCCGGCGTCGCCAGTGCCGCCGCCGCCTTCTCCTACGCCGAGTTCGCCGGCCTGATCCCGCGGGCCGGCTCCGCCTACACCTACGGATACGCGGTGCTCGGCGAGCTGGTCGGCTGGTTCATCGGCTGGGACCTGCTGCTGGAGTACACCGCGATCGTCGCCGTGGTGGCGATCGGCATCTCGGGCTACTTCAACGATCTGCTGGGTTTCCTGCACATCCACCTGCCGCTGTGGATGTCCGGCGCGCCGGGCACCGAACCGGCGGGCGTGGCCTCGGGTTCGTACAAGGTGAACCTGTTCGCCGCACTGCTGTGCCTGCTGATCGCGTTCATCCTCAACCAGGGCATGCGGTCGGCCGCGCGGTTCGAGACGCTGCTGGTGTACCTCAAGGTCGCGCTCGTGGTCCTGGTGATCGTGGTCGGCGCGTTCCACGTCAAGACCGGCAACTGGTCGAACTTCTTCCCGTTCGGGATCAGCGGGGCGTTCACCGGCGCGGCGACGGTGTTCTTCGCGGTGTTCGGCTACGACGCGATGTCCACCGCCGCCGAGGAGTCGACCGATTCGCAGAAACACATGCCGAAGGCGATCCTGTACTCGCTCGGGATCTCCATGGTGCTGTACGTGCTCGCCTGCCTCGTGCTGACCGGCATGGTGCCCTTCACCGACATCAACCCGGAAGCGGCTTTCTCCAGCGCCTTCGCCTCCGTCGGGATGCGCTGGCTCGGCGCGGTCATCGCGGTCGGCGCCATCATCGGCATCCTGACGGTGTTGTTCACCTTCCTGCTCGGCGCGACGCGCGTCGGGTACGCGATGAGCCGCGACGGCCTGCTGCCCAAGTGGTTCTCCGGCACGCACCCGGTGCGGAAGGTGCCCAGCCGGATGACGTGGATCCTGGGCGTGGCGGCGGCGGTGATCGCCGGGTTGCTGCCGATCGGCGAGGCCGCCGAGCTGACCAACATCGGGATCCTGCTGGCCTTCGTGGTGGTGTGCGTCGCCGTCGTGGTGCTGCGGTACCGCCGGCCGGACCTGCCGCGCACGTTCCGCTGCCCCGGGGTGCCGGTGGTGCCCGCGATCGGGGTCGCGTTCTCGCTGTGGCTGATCACGTTCCTCAAGCCGGAGACGTGGCTGCGGTTCGTGATCTGGTTCGTGATCGGGATGGTGGTGTACTTCGCTTACGGGCGACGGCATTCGCTGCTGGCGCGTCACCACCAGAGGTAGACGTACCCGGGTGCGCCGGGTGCGCCGGCTGTGCCGCCGGAACCGATCCCGCCGGGCGGCTCGCTCGGGATCACTCCCGCTGTCCCGGGCTGATCGGCCGTGCCGTCGCTGCCGGCGGACACCAGTCCGGGCGAGGTCCCGCAGTCCGCGGTGCCACCGTGCCCGGACGCCCCGGACGTTCCGGCTTGCCCGCCGTGGGCCACCACGAGTGGCGGGCTGCCGGTGACGCCCAGGCTCGAGTCACCGCCCGGTGCCCCGGCGGCGCCACCCGTGCCGACGGTGACGACGTACTCGGTGGCCGGCGTGACCGCGACCGAGCACCAGGCGGCGCCCCCGCCACCACCGGTGGTGCCGGGCGCGTTGGGCGGCTGTTGCGCCGGGGTTTCCGGGGGTTTGGGTGCGGCGGCCGGCGGGACCGTCACCCCGCCCCCGCCGCCCGCGCCCCACAGGGCGATGAACACCGAGGTAACGCCCTCGGGCGCGGTGAAGGTGCCGCGGGTGGTGAAGGCCCGGTCCCCGTGGGCGGGTTCGGCCCCGGTCACCGGGGCGGTGGCCGTGATCAGGACAGCCGCGAGGGCCACGGCCTTTCCCAACACCATGCTCGAAAGGGTGCGCCGTCCGGCGGACTCGCGCACTTCTTTCAGCCGATGGGGTGAGCCCGCCGGCCGGGACCGGCGGGCTTCCCCGGCCGCCGGTCAGCCGGCGTGGATCAGCTCGACCTCGAGCTCCAGGTCGATCTCCCGCGACACGAGGAGGCCGCCCTTGGCCAGCGGCATGTTCCAGGTCAGCCCCCAGTCTTCGCGGTTGATCCGGCCGCGGGCGGAGAACACCGCGCGGTGGTTGTCCCACGGGTCCTGTGCGTAGCCGAGGTAGTCGACCGTCAGGGTGACCGGCTTCGTCACGCCCTTGATCGTCAGGTCGCCGGTCATCGAGCCGCCGTTGCCCTCCCAGCGGACGCCGGTGGACACGAAGGTGGCGACGGGGTTGCTCTCCACGTCGAAGAAGTCGGCCGAGCGCAGGTGGTCGTCCCGGGCCTGGTCACCGCTGTTCACCGACGCCATCTCGATGGTCACGGAGACTCTGCTGTCCGCGGGGTTCTCCGCGACCTCCACTGCGCCGTCCACGGCGGTGAAGCGCCCGCGGACCTTGGTGAGCATGAAGTGCCGGCCGATGAAGGCGACCTCGGCGTGACCCGGGTCGATCCGCCACGTGCCGGCGGCCGGCAGCTCCACGCCCTCCAGGACACGGGTGGGGATCACTGATTCGGTCATTGGGAACTCGCCCCTTTCTGGGTGTCTCGTACTCCCCAACCATATATGTGCGTGCGCACGCACGCAATGCGGTATGCTTCCGGTCATGGGCACGTACGAGGACAACGGCCTGCAAGCCTGGCGCGCCATGCTGCTGGCGTCCAACGCCGCGCTGCGCGCCATCGACGCGGACCTGACCAGGAGCGGCACCATCCCGCTCACCTGGTACGACGTGTTGCTCGAGCTCAACGCCGGCCCGGATCGACGGCTGCGGATGAACGACCTGGCCGACCGGGTCGTGCTCAGCCGGACCCGGGTGAGCCGGCTGGTGGACGAGATGGTCATGGCCGGGCTCGTGACCAAGGTCCGCGACGAGACGGACCGCCGGGTGGTGTGGGCGGCCATGACCGACGAAGGCGTGCGCGCCTTCCGCACCACCGCCCCGCAGTACCTGCGCGGCATCGAGCAGCACTTCTCGCAATACCTCACCGACGAGGAGAAGAACGTCATGGCAGCCGCCCTGCAGCGGGTCCGGGAGGCGCACGGGAACGTGATCGCCACACCGGATTCCCTGCGGCGCAACGGAAGGAAAAGCTGATGATCCAGTCGGTCGACGTCGCCCCGGGTGATCCCCGGCTACCCGCGGCGCCGAACGTGATCGTGGTCTATTCGGACCTCAACTGCTCGTTCGCCCACGTCGCCGTGCACCGGCTGCACGAGACGCGGGAACGGCTCGGGCTGACCGGCGAGGTGCACTTCGACCACCGCGCCTTCCCGCTCGAACTGTTCAACCTCGGCGTCAACGAGCGGCCCGGGGTCGACTCCGAGATCGCCGTACTCGGCGCGCTGGAGCCGGACGCCGGATGGCAGCTGTGGCAGGAGAAGGACTGGCGGTACCCGGTGACCATGCTCCCGGCGCTGGAGGCCGTGCAGGCCGCCAAGCACCAGGGCCTGCCCGTTGCGGAACAGCTCGACCGCGCGCTGCGGAAGGCGTTCTGGGCGCAGAGCCGCTGCATCTCGCTGCGCAACGTGATCCTGGACGTGGCGGCCGAGATCGGTGTGGTGGACGTGACCGACCTCGCCCGGCGGCTCGACCGCGGCGAGGCCCGCGCGGCGGTGCTCCAGCAGTTCGAGTCGGCACGCGACGACCGGGTCATCTGCAGCCCCCACCTGTTCCTGGCCGACGGCACCAATGCAGCCAATCCCGGTATCGCGGCGCGCTGGGTCAACGGTGACTTCGGCATCGGCTTCCCGGTGATCGACTCGGACGAGCCGGACATCTACCGGACGCTACTGGAGAAGGCGGCGAGCCTGGCGTGATCACCACTGCTGACGGCCTCCGGATGGTGGCCGACCTCGCCGCTCCGGAGCGGTGGCTCGCCGTGCTGGTTACCGCCGGGTCCGGCGGCCGGCCTGCCGTGTCCGTCGTGAACGCGGGAATCCTCCCCCACCCGGTGACCGGCGAGACCGTGGTCGCGTTCGTCTCGCGCGGCCGCACCGCGAAGCTCACCAACCTGCGCGAACGTCCACACGCGACACTCGTGTTCCGGTCCGGCTGGGAGTGGGTGTCGGTGTCCGGGCCGGTGGAGCTGGCCGGTCCCGACGACGACCTGACCGGCCTGCCGGACCTGCGCACCCTGCTCCGCGACATCTACGCCGCCGCCGGCGGTGTGCACCCGGACCTGGACGAATACGACCGGGCGATGGCCGAGGACCGCCGCACCGCGGTGCTCCTGCGGCCGGAGCGCTTCACCACCAACCCACCTGGCACCGAACACAAGGAACCGGCATGACCAACGCACCGTCCACCGTCCACCGTCCCGCGGCTGCCCCGGGCACCATCCAGGTCTGGTCGGACCTGCTCTGCCCGTTCGCGCACGTCGCGCTGCACCGGCTCCGGGTGGCCCGCGAGCGGCTGGGCCTGCAGGACCAGGTCCGGATCGACCACCACGCGTTCCCGCTGGAGCTGTTCAACGGCCCGCACCCGCGGCCGGGTACCGACAGCGAGGCCGTCGGCCTCGGCGCGATCGAACCGGCGGCCGGGTTCCGCCTGTGGACCGCGGCGGACTGGCTGTACCCGAACACCGTGCTGCTCGCCAACGAGGCGGTGGCCGCGGCCAAGGCGCAGGGCCTGGGCCCGGCCGAGGACCTCGACCACGCGCTGCGCCGGGCGTTCTGGGTGGACAACCGCACGATCGGTCACCGCACCGTCATCCTGGAGATCGCCGCCGAGACCGGCACGGTCGACGTCGGCGCGCTGACCGAGGCGCTCGACACGGGCCGGCACCGCGCGGACGTGATGGCGGACTACGCGGTCGCGCAGACCGACGAGGTGAACGGCAGTCCGCACCTGTTCACGGCGGACGGCACCGACGTGCACAACCCGGGCATCGCGGTGCACTGGGAAGGCCCGTGGGCGTCCGGGTTCCCGGTCGTGGACGCCCACGACTCGGACTGGACCGACGCCCTGCTGAAGAAGGCCGCCGGGTAGCTCCGGCGGCCCGGAACAGGGCACGGCGGCCTGTCGGCGAGTTCCGCCGGCAGGCCGCCGGTCCGGTCAGCACTCGATCACGTTCACCGCAAGTCCGCCCCGCGCGGTTTCCTTGTACTTGACGTGCATGTCGCGCCCGGTGTCCCGCATGGTCTTGATCGCCTTGTCCAGGCTCACCACGTGGCTGCCGGTGCCGCGCAGCGCGATCCGGGCCGCGTTGATCGCCTTCACCGAGGCGATCGCGTTCCGTTCGATGCACGGGATCTGCACCAGGCCGCCCACCGGATCGCAGGTGAGGCCCAGGTTGTGCTCGATGCCGATCTCGGCCGCGTTCTCCACCTGCCGGGGGCTGCCGCCGAGGACTTCACACAGGCCCGCCGCGGCCATCGAGCACGCGGACCCGACCTCGCCCTGGCACCCGACCTCCGCGCCGGAGATCGACGCGTTCTGCTTGACCAGGATGCCGACCGCTGCCGCGGTGAGCAGGAACCGCACGATCCCGTCGTCACCGGCACCGGCCACGAACCGCGTGTAGTAGTGCAGGACGGCGGGGATGATGCCCGCCGCACCGTTCGTCGGCGCCGTGACGACGCGGCCGCCCGCGGCGTTCTCCTCGTTGACGGCGAGGGCGAACAGGGTGACCCAGTCCATCACGTCCAGCGGATCCCGCGCGGCTTGTGCGGACGTGAGTTCGCGGAACAGGCCGGGTGCGCGGCGCGGCACCCGCAGACCTCCCGGCAGCACCCCTTCCCCGTGGCAGCCGGCCCGGACGCAGCCGGCCATGACCCGCCAGATGTGCAGCAGCCCGTCCCGCACCTCGCGTTCGGTTCGCCACGCCAGTTCGTTGGCGAGCATGACGTCGCTGATCCGGAGGCCGCGCTCGGCGCAGATCCGGAGCAGGTCGGCGGCCGTGGCGAACGGGTACCGCACCGGCGTGGTGTCGGCCACGATGCGATCCGCCCCGGCCGCCTGCTCGTCCACCACGAAACCGCCACCCACCGAGTAGTAGGTGCGCTCCCGCAGCACCTCGCCGCCGGCTCCGCGGGCGGTGAAGGTCATGCCGTTGGGGTGGACGGACAGGGACTTCCGGCGGTGCAGCACCACCTCGACACCGGTCTCGTGCACCCCGTTGAGCGTCAGGGCGCCCCGCTCCCGCACCCGCGCGGCCCGGGCTTCGGCGGTGCGGGTGTCCACAGTGGCGGGATCTTCGCCCAGCAGACCGAGCAGGACCGCCTTCTCCGACCCGTGGCCGTGCCCGGTCGCGCCCAGCGACCCGAACAGTTCGACCCGCACCAGCTCGGGCCGCAGCCCCTCCCCCGTCAGACCGTCGGCGAACCGCTTGGCCGCCCGCATCGGTCCCACCGTGTGCGAGGAGGACGGGCCGATTCCGACGGTGTAGAGGTCGAACGCGCTCAGCGCCACTGCAGGGCCCTCACATCTCCGGGTAGAGCGGGAACTTCGCTGCCAGCGCCGCCACGCGGGCACGCAACCCGGGCAGCACATCGTCCGGGGTGGTAGTGACGAGCGCCGTCGCGATGATGTCGGCGACCTCGGCGAACTCCGGCGCGCCGAAACCGCGCGTGGCGAGCGCGGGCGTGCCGATCCGCACTCCCGACGACACCATCGGCGGGCGCGGGTCGAAGGGCACCGCGTTGCGGTTCACGGTGATGCCCGCCGCGTGCAGCCGGTCCTCGGCCTGGCGCCCGTCGAGCGACGAGTGCCGCAGGTCCACCACGACGAGGTGGACCTGCGTGCCGCCGGTGAGGACCGAGATCCCCGCCTGCCGGACGTCGTCGGCGAGCAGCCGGCGGGCGATGACGCGGGCACCCTCGAGGGTGCGGCGCTGCCGGTCCCGGAACTCCTCGGTGGCGGCCAGGTTGAACGCCACCGCCTTCGCCGCGATCACGTGCTCCAGCGGACCGCCCTGCTGCCCGGGGAAGACCGCCGAGTCGATGCGTTTGGCCAGCGCTGCGTCGTCGGTGAGGATCACACCGCCGCGCGGGCCGCCGAGGGTCTTGTGGGTCGTGGTGGTGACGACGTCGGCGTGGGGCACCGGGCTGGGGTGCAGGCCGGCCGCCACCAGCCCGGCGAAGTGCGCCATGTCCACCATCAGGCGCGCACCGACGCCATCGGCGATGCGGCGGAACGCGGCGAAGTCCAGGTGCAGCGGGTAGGCCGACCAGCCGGCCACGATGAGCTTCGGGCGGTGCTCGGCCGCCAGCCGCTCGACCTCGGCCAGGTCCAGCCGGAAATCGGTGTCCCGCACGTGGTAGGGCACGACGCGGTAGAGCCGGCCGCTGAAGTTCGCCCGCATCCCGTGCGTCAGGTGCCCGCCGTGCGCCAGGTCGAGGCCGAGCACGGTGTCACCGGGTTCGAGCATCGCGAACATGGCCGCAGCGTTGGCCTGCGCCCCGGAATGCGGCTGGACGTTGGCGAAACGGGATCCGAACAGCCGCCGCACCCGGTCGATGGCGAGGCGTTCCACGGTGTCGACGTGCTCGCAGCCGCCGTAGTAGCGGCGACCGGGATAACCCTCGGCGTACTTGTTGGTCAGGACCGAGCCCTGCGCCTGCAGCACCGCCACCGGCGCGAAGTTCTCGCTGGCGATCAGCTCCAGGGTGTTCCGCTGACGGTCCAGTTCGGACGTCAGCGCGGCGTGCACTTCGGGGTCTACTTCGGACAGCGGGAGGTCGTGCGTGCCCATCAGGCACCTCCGGTCCGGGCCAGGTAAGCGGCCGCGTCGAGCAGGTCGCCCGCCCCGGTGACCTTCATCCGGAACAGCCAGCCCTCGCCGAACGGGTCGGTGTTGAGCAGTCCGGGGTCGTCGGTGACCTTCGCGTTGACCTCGACGACCTCGCCGTCCACCGGCGCGTAGAGCTCGCTGACCGACTTGGTGGACTCGATCTCACCGCACGGCTGCCCTGCCGCGACGGTGCTGCCGGCGGCGGGCAGGTCGAGGTACACCACATCGCCGAGGGCGTCCGCGGCGAAGGCGGTGATCCCGACGGTGGCGGTGTCCCCGTCGAGGTCGAGCCACTCGTGCTCGGCGGTGTACTTCAGCTCGGCCGGAACGGACACGGGCATCTCCTCGGGTGATCGGGCCGGCACGGCGGCGTGCGGCATCGGGTCCGGAGTGGACCGTGTGGTGAGCGGGCCGGACGGGCCGGCGGATCGCGCGGGCGTCCCGGCACGGGACGCGGAAACGGAGTTCACGGCAGGAGGCTCCCGGTGTCCGGCACCGCACCGACGCGGCACCACGGCTAGGTGGGCCTCCCCGCTCTGTCATCGATACCTGAGAGCTTCACCGCCGGAGCGGTTTGCACCGTGGGCGCAGGACCGGGTCCTGGCTTTCCAGAGTTCGCCTCGCCGGAGCGGTGGGGGTGCCTGAGAGATTCTGGGGAGTGTTGCTCCTTCGGCGTCCCGCCCGCGGCGGGAGCTCTCCCGCTCCGGTTCGAACGGCGCGATATGCAGTTTGACGGATGCCGAACCTAACGGGACCGGTCCATGCCGGTCAAGAGGCCGGCACGGCGCATCAAAAACGCCAACTGACTCTTGCTGATATCTCAACCCGAGTTTACTGTGATCCCACTTACTCGTTCAGCGAAGGAGATCCCGTGGCTTCCCGTCCCGATCCCCGACCGGCCGGCTGGCGAGTCGGCGCCGACATCGGCGGTACCTTCACCGACGTCATCGCGCTGGGTCCGGCCGGCGAGGTCGTCCCGATGAAGGTCCCCTCCACCCCGCCGGACTACGGCGCGGGGGTGGTGTCGGCGACCACCGGTGTGCTGGCCACGGCCGGGGCGCGACCGGAAGCCGTCACCGCGATGCTGCACGGCACCACCGTGGCGACCAACGCGATCCTGGAGATGACCGGTGTCCGCACCGCCGTCGTCACCACCCGCGGCTTCCGCGACGTGCTGGAGCTCGGCCGGCTGCGGCGGCCGGTGCTCTACGACCTGTCCTGGTCCAAGCCCGCGCCCCTCGCCCGGCGCCGGCACCGGTACGAACTCGACCAGCGCATCACCGCCGACGGGCAGCTCGATCCCCCGGCCGGCGAAGACGAGGTCCGCGCCCTGGCCGCCCGGCTGCGGGCGGACGAGATCCGGGCGGTGGCCGTCTGCCTGATCAACTCCTACGTCCGGCCCGACGAGGAACGCCGGGTCGCCGACCTGCTGCGGGCCGAGCTGCCCGGCGTCTACGTCACCGCGTCGGTCGACGTGTCGCCGCAGCCGCACGAGTTCGAGCGCACGAGCACCGCGACGGTCAACGCCTACGTCGGCCCCGCCGTGCACGGGTACCTCACCCGGCTGGAAGCCGGGCTGCGGGCGGCCGAGGTGACCGCACCGCTGCTGGTCATGCAGTCCAGCGGCGGGCTGCTGGACGCGGCTTCCGTCGCACAACGTCCGGTGCAGATCATCGAATCCGGTCCGGCGGCGGGCGTGACCGCGGTGCAGAAGCTGGCCCAGCTGATCGGACTGTCCACAGTGGTCGCCTTCGACATGGGCGGCACCACGGCGAAGGCCTCCCTGATCGAGGACGGCGAACCATTCGTCTCCGCCGACTACGAGGTCGGTGGCGGGATGAACGTCGCCCGCGGCCTCAGCTCCGGCGCCGGGTACCCGGTGCGCGCCCCCTCGATCGACATCGCCGAGGTCGGCTCCGGCGGCGGCAGCATCATCTCCGTCGACCCGGCCGGCGCGCTGCACGTGGGCCCCGCCAGCGCCGGATCCCGGCCCGGCCCGGCCTGCTACGGGCAGGGCGGTGAGCTGCCGACCCTAACCGACGCCAACGTGACGCTCGGGTACCTCAGCCCGCACGCCCTGGCCGGTGGCCGCGTGCCGGTCCACCCCGACCTGGCCGTGAAGGCGCTGAGCCCGGTCGCCGAGCAGCTCGGCGACGACGTGGCGGGCACCGCGCGGGGCGCCTACCAGGTGGCGGTGTCGAGCATGACGACCGCGGTCAAGGCGGTGACCAGCGAACGCGGCCGCGACCCGCGCGAGGCCACCCTGGTCGCCTTCGGCGGCGCCGGCCCGCTCTACGCCGCCGCGCTGGCCCGCGAACTGGGCATCTCCACCGTGATCGTGCCCCTGTACCCGGGCCTGTTCAGCAGCCTGGGCCTGCTCGTCGCCGACACCGAACGGCACGAGCTGACCCCGTACCGCGACGAGTTCGCGCAGACCAGCGCGCTCGCCGCGGAGTTCGGCCGCCTCGCCGCGAAGGTGACCGGCGAGCTGGGGCCGGACGCCGTGGTGGACCGGCTGCTGGACATGCGCTACCGCGGGCAGCGGTTCGAACTGCGCATCCGGGTGCCCGACGGTGAGCTCACCGGCGACCTGCTCGCCGAGGTGCGGTCGCGGTTCCACGCCGAGCACAAGCGCACCTACGGCCGGGCCGGCACGGACGAGCTGGTGGAGCTGGTCAACCTCCGGGTCCGCGGCCGCGTGCCCACCCCGGTGTCCATCGCCGACGTGCTGAGCCTGCCCGCTGCCGCCGACCGCGAACCCACCACCCGCGACTGCCGGTTCGCCGAAACCGTGCCGACCCCGGTCGTGGGACGGTCCGCCCTCGGCACCGAACCGGTGGCGGGACCGGTGGTCATCGAGGACATGGACGCCACCACCCTCGTCCCGCCCGGTGCCCGGGTGCACCGCGACCGGTTCAACAACATCGTGATCACCTGGAGTGCCGCATGATCCGCGACGCCGTGACCTTCGAGGTCTTCCGCAACGCCGTCACCGGGATCGCCGACGAAATGGCGATCACGATCCTGCGCACGGCGCACTCGCAGCTCGTGGCGTCCAGCATGGACTTCTCCGCCGCGCTGTGCGACGCCCACGGCCGCGTCATCGCCCAGGCCAACACCCTGCCGGTGCACCTGGGGTCCATCCCGGACGCGATGGAGGAGATCTTCGCCGAGTTCGGCGACCGGATCCAGCCCGGGGACGTCTACCTGCTCAACGACCCGTCCCGCGGCGGCATGCACCTGCCCGACATCTTCGCGGTCGCCCCGGTGTTCGCCGGCGCCGCGCTGCTGGGGTTCGCGGTCACCGTCGTCAACCACACCGACGTGGGCGGCTGGGCCGCCGGTTCGATGGCCGTCCAGTCGACGAGCATCTTCGCCGAAGGCATCCAGATCCCGCCGTCGCGGCTGATCGAGGCCGGCACCACGAACGAGACGTTCCTGCAGCTCATCCTGCGCAACGTCCGCGAACCCGACCTGCTGCGCGGGGACCTCGAGTCCCAGCTGGCGGCCTGCCACACGGGCGCCGAGGGACTGCGTGCCCTCGCGGCGCGGCACGGTGTCGAACGGCTCGCCGCCCTCAACGGCGAACTGCTCGACTACTCCGAAACCCTGCTGCGCGCCGCGCTCGCCGAAGCGGTGCCGGGGACCTACGAGTTCACCGACCACATCGACGACGACGGGCTCGGGTCCGGGCCGATCCCGATCGCGGTGAAGGCGACGCTGTCCGGGTCCGGGATCGAGCTCGACTTCACCGGTTCGGCGCCGCAGGTCGGCTCCGCGCTCAACGCGACCGCGTCGTTCACCCGCTCCGCCTCCTACGCGGCCCTGCAGGGTGTCCTCGCCGCCGACATCCCGGCCAACAGCGGCTTCTACCGGCCGTTCACCTTCGTCATCCCGGAGGCGTCGATCCTCAACGGGCAACGCCCCGCCGCGCGCGGTGCCCGTGGTCTGGTGGGTTTCCGGATCATCGACGCGGTGCTCGGCGCGCTCGCCCCGGTGTTCCCCGCCCGGGTGCCCGCGGCCGGGGACGGCGGACCCGACGGGATCGCGATCGGGGTGGTCGGCGCGGACGGCGAATCCGCCGTGCTGTGGGATCCGCTGGCCGGCGCGTGGGGCGCCCGGCCGGACCGGGACGGGGTGGACGGGATCAGCTCGCTGGGCGCCAACCTGACCAACACCCCGGTCGAGGAACTGGAACGCTCCGGTCAGCTCCGCATCGACGGGTACGGCTACCTGCCGGACAGCGGTGGCGCGGGCCGGTGGCGCGGTGGTCTCGCGACCTTCCGCGACATGACGCTCCTGGCGCCCGAGGCCGCCGTACAGATCAGGTCCGACCGGCGGAAGTTCCTGCCCTACGGACTGGCCGGCGGCGCGCCGGGAACACCCTCGCTCAACGTGCTCGACCCCGGTGGCCCCGGCGAACGGGTACTGGAGTCCAAACCGCACTTCGTCATGACCGCGGGCACCCGCCACCGCCACGTCACCGCCGGCGGCGGCGGCCACGGCCACCCCTTCGAACGCGCGCCGGAACGGGTCCTCGACGACGTCCTGGACGGCAAAGTGACCCGGGAGGGAGCCGAGCGGGACTACGGCGTCGTGATCACCGCGGACGGTGCGATCGACGCGGACGCCACCGCCCGGTTGCGCGGGCAGCGCTGAAACCCATGTCCACCAACACCACGGAGACACCAGCCCTTCTCACCGATTGGACCTCCCGATGGACTCCACCGCCGCTACCACCCAGGACGTCGTCGCGCCACGCACGTGGCGCAAGGTCGGCTTCCGGATCATCCCGCTGGTCGGCCTGGCCTACGTGGCGAGTTACATCGACCGCGCCAACGTCGGCTACATCGCCGCGCCCATGTCCCGGGACCTGCACCTGACGAGCGGCCAGATCGGGCTCGCCGCGGGTCTGTTCTTCATCGGCTACATCCTCGTGGAAGTGCCGAGCAACATGATGCTCAGGCGGTTCGGCGCGCGGAAGTGGATCGCCCGGATCATGATCACCTGGGGTCTGGTCACCGCGGCGACCGCGGCGGTGAACTCGCCGGCGACGCTGTACCTCGCGCGGTTGCTGCTCGGGCTCGCCGAAGCCGGCCTGGCCGCCGGCATCCTGCTCTACCTGACGTTGTGGTTCCCGCGCCGCCAGCGCTCCTGGGCGTTGTCCGCGTTCTTCCTGATGACCCCGGTGTCCTCGGTCATCGGCTCCCCGCTGGCCGCCGCGCTGCTGGCGTGGGGTCAGAACGTGTTCGGCATCGCGGGCTGGCGGTCGCTGTTCCTCGTCGAAGGCGTCCTGACGATCGTGGTCAGCATCCTGATCCTCGCCTTCCTGCCGGACCGCCCGGCGAACGCGCGCTGGCTCGACGACCGGGAGAAGGCCGCCATCGAGGCCACGCTGGCCGCCGAAGCCGACGAGCACCGCGCCCGCGGGGCGCTCACCGGGCTGCGCCAGGCGCTGACCAGCGGCCGGGTCTGGCTGATGGCCGTGACGTGGTTCGCGATCGCGTTCGGGCTGTACCCGCTCCAGTTCTTCCTGCCCACGATGATCCGGTCCATCACGCACAGCATCGGCAAGTCCGGCGATGTCAGCAGCGTGCTGCTGTCCGCCATCCCGTACGCGGTGGCCGTGATCGCCCTGCTCCTCTGGGCCCGCTTCGCCGCGCGCCGGACGGCGGTCGCCGCGACGGCCGTCCCGATGACGGTCGGGGTGGCCGGCCTGCTGCTGGCCACCTTCACCAGCAGCGGCACCCTGTTCGTGGTCGCGGTCTGCGTGAGCGTCGCCGGGATCATGACCGCGATGCCGCAGTTCTGGCGGATCCCGGCGATCGGCCTGACCGGCGCGGCGGCCGCGTCCGGGATCGCACTGATCAACTCGGTCAGCAACGTCAGCGGGTTCGTCGGCCCCTACTTCACCGGGGCCATCGCGTCCGCGACCGGCAGCTTCACCTGGGCACTGCTGGCCATCGCGATCATCATGACCGCCGGGCTGGCCGTCCTGCTCAGCGTGGGCCGCCGGATGGAGCGGCTGGACGGGAGCCTGTCGTGACCACCGCACTGATCATCGGCGACATCCAGCGGGGCATCACCGACGGCTACCCGTTCGCCAGACAGGTCGTGCCCCCGCTGACCGAACTGCTCCCCAGCGCCCGCGCGGCCGGTGTCCTCGTGGTGTTCGTCCACTTCGGATTCCGCGCCAACGGGGCCGACGTGCCGCCGGACAACGCGATGTTCCGGACGTTCTTCGACGCCGGGGACGCCTTCCACGAGGGTTCGGATGGCACCGCGATCGCGCTGCCGGTGACCGGCGAGGACGTGGTCGTGCTCAAACGCCGCGCCAGCGCCTTCGCCGGCACCGACCTCGACCTCGTGCTGCGCGCCCGCGGTGTCCGCACGCTCGCGGTCGCCGGGGTTGCCACGAGCGCGATGGTGGCCGCGACCTGCTACGACGCCGCCGACCGCGGCTACGGGGTGACCGTGCTGCGGGACGGGTGCGCCGACGGGGACCCGGCGATGCACGACTTCTTCATGGACGCCGTCTTCCCCAGCCGGGGATTCGGCGTGGTGCCCTGCGCGGGCTGGACCCCGGGACGGGACGCGTGAACGCCGCATTGCTGCAGCGGCTCCGGACGGAGCTGGACGATCGCCGGGCGAGGACCGGGTTGCGACGCGACCTGGTGGTCTCCGGTCCGCAGGGGCCGGTGCTCGGCGTGGACGGCGAGACGTTGGTGAACTTCGCCGCCAACGACTACCTCGGGCTCGCCGCGGACCCCGAGGTCCTCGACGCGGCCCAGCAGGCGCTGCGGGAGCTGGGACTCGGGGTCACCGCGGGACGGGTGCTGTGCGGCACGCGGGAGGTCCACGGCCGGCTCGAGGCCGCCATCGCCGAGCTGGTCGGCGCCGAAGACGCCGCGCTCCACGGTTCGTGCTTCGACGCGAACCTCGGCGTGTTCGACGCCCTGCTCGGCCCGGACGACGTCGTCTTCAGCGACGCGCTCAACCACGCCAGCCTGATCGACGGCATCCGGCTGGCACCGGCCCGGCGGCGCGTGTTCCCGCACGCCGACCTCGACGAGCTCGAACGCGGCCTCGCCGGGGCCGCGGACGCGCGCCACCGGGTCGTCGTCACCGACGGCGTGTTCAGCATGGACGGCGACATCGCCCCGCTGCCAGGACTGTGCGAGCTGGCGCGGCGCTACGACGCGGTGCTCGTGGTCGACGACTCGCACGCCACGGGCGTGCTGGGCGCGACCGGCGCCGGCACCGCCGAGCACTTCGGGCTCGCCGGTCGCGTCGACGTGCTGACCGGGACGCTGGGCAAGGCGCTGGGCGGCGGCGCCGGCGGTTTCGTCGCCGGTTCCCGTGCGGTCGTTTCGACGGTGCGCCAGGTGTCGCGTCCCTACGTCTTCACCAACGCGATGGCTCCGGCACTGGCCGTCGCGGCGCTGACCGCGATCGGCATCGCGCGGCGGCGGCCCGATCTGCGGGAGCGGCTGGCCGCCAACACCGCGTGGCTGCGCGGGGCGTTGCGCGACCTCGGGTACGAGGTGCTGCCGGGCGAGCACCCGATCATCCCGGTCATGCTGCGGGGCGGCTCGCTGGCCCGTGACGTGTCGGCGGCGCTGCGGCGCGACGGTGTCCTCGCCTTCGCGCTGGCCCACCCGGTCGTCCCGGCCGGTGCGGAACGGATCCGGGTGCAGGTCTCGGCGGCGCACACGCCGGCCCAGCTCGAACTCGCGGCCGCCGCCTTCGCCCGCGCACGTGCCGTCCTGGCGGCCGCATGAGCACCGCACCGGGGCTCGGCGCCCCCACCAGCGCCGACAGCAGCGAACTCGCCGGCCGGGTCGCGGTCGTCACCGGCGGCGCGAGCGGCATGGGACTGGCCACCGCGCACGCCCTCGCCCGCCGCGGAGCGACCGTCGCCGTGTTCGACCTCGCCGCACCCGGCCGCGCCGACCTGGCGGCGACGCTGGAGGTGACGGCCGACCGGGTCTGCTCGACCGCCGTGGACATCACCGACGCCGACGCGGTCCGCCACGCGTTCGACGCGCTGCTGGCCGGCTACTCGCGGCTCGACATCCTCGTCAACGCCGCGGGGGTCGCGCCGCCGACCCCGTTCGACGACATCACCGAGAACGAGTGGAACCGGGTGCTCGCGGTGAACGTGCACGGCACGTTCCTGTGCTGCCGGCAAGCGCTGCCGGCGATGCGCGCCGGCCGGTGGGGGCGGATCGTCAACTTCTCCTCCACCGCGGGCAAGACGATCAGCACCGCGGGCGGCGCGCACTACACCACGGCCAAGCACGGGGTCCTCGGCCTGACCCGGCACCTGGCGAAGACCTGCGGACCCGACGGCGTCACCGTGAACGCCGTCTGCCCCGGCCTCATCGACACGCCGATGGCCCGCGGCCTGCTGCCCGACGAGACGCTGGAGCGCGTCACCCGGTCGTTCCCGGTGCCCCGCGTCGGGCAGGCGTGGGAAGTCGCGGAACTCGTGGCGTTCCTCGCCTCCGACCGGGCGGCCTACATCACCGGCGCGGCCGTGGACATCAACGGCGGCGACCTCATCATCTGACGCCGTCCGACGCGACCGCGCGCGGACGACCCCACCAGAAAGCGAGCACCATGACAGTCCGGACGATCCTCCACCACATCGACGGCCGGGAGACCGCGGGCGCGTCGAGCCGCACCGCCCGGGTCTGGGACCCCGCGTCGGGCGAGCACCAGGCCGACGTGCTCCTGGCCGAAGCCGCCGACGTCGACGCCGCCGTGCGGGCCGCGCGCGCCGCACTGCCCGGCTGGGCCGACACGTCCGTGATGCGCCGGTCACGGCTGATGTTCGCCTTCCGCAACCTCGTCGAGAAGCACCTGGACGAGATCGCCCGGCTGGTGTCCACCGAGCACGGCAAGGTCCTCGACGACGCCAGGGGCGAGGTCGTGCGCGGCCTGGAGGTGATCGACTTCGCCTGTGGGATCCCGCAGCTGCTCAAGGGCGACTACTCCGACCAGGTTTCGACCGGCGTCGACCTCTTCTCGTTCCGCCAGCCGCTCGGCGTGTGCGCGGGGATCTCGCCGTTCAACTTCCCCGCCATGGTTCCGATGTGGATGCACCCGATCGCGATCGCGACCGGCAACACGTTCGTGCTCAAGCCCTCCGAGCGCGACCCGTCGGTGTCGAACTTCGTCGCCGGGCTGTACGCCGACGCCGGGCTGCCCGGTGGCGTGTTCAACGTCGTGCACGGCGACAAGGTCGCGGTCGACGCGATCCTGGACCACCCGGACGTCGCCGCGGTGTCGTTCGTCGGCTCGACACCGATCGCGCAGTACGTGCACGACCGCGCGAGCTCGAAGGGCAAACGCGTGCAGGCGCTCGGCGGGGCCAAGAACCACGCCGTGGTGCTGCCCGACGCCGACCTCGACCAGGCCGCCGACCACCTGGTGTCGGCGGCGTACGGGTCGGCGGGCCAGCGCTGCATGGCGATCTCGGTCGCCGTCGCGGTCGGCGACGTGGCCGGACCGCTCGTCGATCTGCTGCGGAAGAAGGCACAGGCGATCAAGGTCGGGCCGGGGCTGGCGGCCGGGTCCGAAATGGGCCCGGTCGTGTCACGGGAAGCGCTTTCACGGGTTACCGGCGCTATCAAGTCCGGGGTCGACGCGGGCGCCGAGCTCGTGCTCGACGGGCGCGAGCTCGACGTCCACGGCGGCGGGTTCTTCGTCGGCCCCACGTTGTTCGACCGCGTCACACCGGAGATGGACGTCTACCGCGAGGAGATCTTCGGCCCGGTGCTCGTCGTCGTGCGCGCCGACTCGCTGGCCGAGGCCATCGACCTCGTCAACGCCAGCGACTGGGCCAACGGCACGGCCATCTTCACCACCAGCGGCCAGGCGGCGCGCACCTTCCAGCGTTCGGTGCAGGTCGGGATGATCGGGATCAACGTCCCGATCCCGGTGCCGATGGCGTTCTACTCCTTCGGCGGGTGGAAGCAGTCGCTGTTCGGCGCCCACCACATGCACGGGCCCGAGGGGGTGGCGTTCTACACCCGCGCGAAGGCCGTCACCAGCCGCTGGCCGGAGGACGGTGCGCACCAGCGCAGCGACCTGCACTTCCCGACCGCGGTCTGAGCGGAGCCCGTCGCTCCCGCCGGCTAGGCCGGCGGGAGCGCGGGGGCCGGCATCTCGATGTGCGCCCTGCTCACGGAGGCGCTCCCGGCGAGGACCTGGATGACGTCGTGCCGCACACGCTCGCACCGGTTGCGCATCGCCGTCTCGGCGCCGTCCGCGTCGCGTTCCCGCAGCCGCTCGAAGATGGCTTTCAGCTCGCCGGGCGGGCTCGCGGCGCCGGGCGCGATCAACGCCGCCATCCGCAGGACCCGTTCCAGCTCGTCGACCACGTCGACGATCGCCTTGGCGAGGCGGTTGTTGCCGGCACTGTTGGCGATGACGGCCTCGAACTCGACCGCGGCCCGCAGCGCCTCCTCCTGTTCCACCTCACCCGCCGCGAGTGCGAAGTGGACTTCGGACAGCGCTTCCAGCCGCGCGAGCGCCGGCGCGGGCACCCCGCGGCGCGCGGCCTGGGCGGCGGCCTCGCCGGACAGCAGTGTCCGCAAGGCGCAGAGGTCGTCGGTGTCCTGGAGCGTGATCGGGCTGACGACGTACCCCGCGCGCGGCAGCGCCGTCACCAGCCCGTCGCGCCGCAGCCGCGCGAGCGCCTCGCGCACCGGCGTCTTGCTGATGCCCCACTGCTGCGCCAGCGAGGCCTCGGTGAAGCTGCTGCCGGGCGGCAGCGTGAGGTCGATGATCTGGCGCCTGATCGCCCGGTACGCCTGGCTGGTGCGATCGAGTCCGGCGTCCGCCCTGCCGACCAGCAGCAGAGCGGGGATGTGGGGCGTTCCCGTGATCACGGAATGGATGTCAGCCACCCGGTCAGTGTATCACCAGCTCAAAGCAAGATATTTCCCCTTAATTTTGATATCTCACGATGGTAGGGTGATCCCATGCTGCGTTCCGCCTCGGAGTCCTGGTCCCTCCCCGCCGCGACGCTTCTCCCCACGATGGGGGCGATGGCCACGCGCGACCGGGCAGCCCGTGCCGCGCGCGACGGGGTGGCGGTCCTCCCGCTCGTGGGCGCCCCGGTCCTGCCGATGCCGGAGCACGTGCGGCAAGCGGTCCGGCAGGCGATGGACCAGCCCGACCCGCGCGACACCCGCGGCCTGCCCGAGCTCCGCGCCGCGATCGCCGCCGAACTCGCGCGCGAGCACGGTCTGCACGTCGATCCCGAGCGCCGCCTGCTGATCACGCACGGGGCGATGCAGGGCCTGTCCCTCGTGCTGCGCACGGTGCTCGCCCCGGGCGAGGAGGTGATCGTGCCGACCCCCACCTTCTTCTTCGACGGCCCGATCCGTGAGGCCGGTGCGACCGCCGTGCACGTCCCCGCGCACGAGCGCGACGGCTGGGCGCTCGACCTCGAAGCGCTGGAAGCCGCCGTGACACCCCGCAGCCGCGTTCTGCTGCTGTGCAACCCGAACAACCCGACGGGCTACCTCCCCGATGCCACCACCGTCGCGGCGGTCGCCGACCTCGCCGCCCGCCACGGGCTCCTCGTCGTCTCCGACGACTCGTGGCAGCACTTCACCTTCGACGGCCGCCGCTACCAGCCGGTCGAGGCGTTCGCCGCCCGCTGGCCGCACCTGGTCACCGTCACCAGCTTCAGCAAGTACTACGCGCTCGCGAGCTGGCGGGTCGGCTACGTCCTGGCGCCACCGCCGGTCATCGAGGCGATCGAGCGCCGGTTCCAGTGGGAGGCGGTCTGTTGCGGCGCGGTCCCGCAGCACGCCGCGATCGCCACCCTCACCGGACCGCGCGACTGGCTCGACCAGGCGCTGTCCACCTACCAGGCCAAGCGCGACCGCGTGTGCGACGGCATCGCCGCGAGCGGCCTCCCCGAACCCGTGCGGCCGGCGGCGGGCGCGTTCCTCCTCGTCGACTGCGCGAGCCTCGGTGACACCCCGGACGACATCGACCGCGTGCTCCTGCGGCACGGCATCACGAGCATCCGCGGCGGCGACCTGCAGGCGCCCGGCACGCACGTCCGCCTCACGTTCGGCTCGCCGGAGCCCGTGCTCGACGAGCTGGTCCGCCGCCTCGCCGCGGCGCGCCGCGACGCCGGCCGTCGCCGGTGACCCGCCGCGCGGGCACGCGCGGCCGGCCCGGCGGATCGCGTCAGGCGCTGGGTTGCCGAATGCGGCCGGTCCCCGTCCGGGTGAGCGGCGCGGTGAGCTCGGCCTGCCGCCGCCGGTAGCCCGCGACGGCGGCGAGCTTGATGTCCTCGTAGCCGCGCACCATGTCGGGCAGCCCGGCGAGTTCGAGCAACGCCGCCTCGTCCATCCCGTCCGCCAGCGCGCTCGTGATCGCCTCGCGGTACTCGCCGATCAACTGCCGCTCGACGCGCCGCACCCCGGCGTAGCCGAAGACGTCCCAGCGGGTGCCCCGCAGTCGTCGCCCCGCCCGAAGCAGCCGCAGCGCGGGCCGGGCCCACCGGCCGAGCGCGATCTTGCGGTCGAGGCCGAGCGCGCGCAGCACGGGCGGGTGCAACTGGTGGGCGTAACGCGCGCCGGCACCGAACTGGGCCTCGATGTCCGCCTGGAGCGCGGGGTCGAGGGACAGCCGGGCGACCTCGTACTCGTCCTTGTAGGCCATCAGCTTGTACAGGTTGCGGGCGACGGCCTGGGTGACCGGACCGTCCCCGGCCCGCGCCCGCACCTGCTCGACGAACTCGGCGTAGGTGCGTGCGTAGTCCTCGTCCTGGTAGGCGACGAGGTCGGGCACCCGCACGTCGAGCAGCCGCGCCAGCTCACCACCCTCGGTGCGCACCAGGGACCGCACCCGGCGGACCGCCTCCGGATCGGTGACGGGTCCGGGCGCCGGGCGGGGCGGGGCGAGCTCGGCGGCCAGTGCGTCCGGATCGGCGACGAGCTGGCGGCCCCGGCGGAACGCCTGCAGGTTCGCCGGCACGGCGGTGCCGTTGACCTCGATGGCCCGCTCGATCGCAGTCGCGCTCACGTTCAGCGCGCCGGTCTGGCAGGCGGCGCCGAGCTGGAGGATGTTGGCGAACTGGTCGTCGCCGAACAGCGCCTCGGCCGCGGCCCGCGCGTCCAGGTAGTGGCCGCGGGCGGTCGCACCGTCCAGGACGGACCGGATGCTCGTCTCGTCGGGGAAGGACACGGCGGTGTCGACGATCATCCGGCCGGTGGGAACCTCCGAAGTGGACACCACGGCGACCGTGCGGTCCGCGTCGGCCACGCCCAGGTGCACCGGATCGGCCGCCACCAGCGGGTCGCAGGCCAGGTACAGATCGCACTCCCCCGCGGCGAGCTTGGCCGCCTGCTCCACCGGTGCACGGGTGATCTTGACGTCGGAGACCACGGCGCCGCCCTTCTGGGCGAGCCCGATCTGGTCGAGGGTGCGCACGTGACGCCCGTCGAGCACGGCGGCGGTGGCGAGGATCTGCGCCACGGTCACCACGCCGGTTCCGCCGATGCCGGTGATCCGCACGGCGACGTCCCCGGCCGCCACCGCCGGCTCCGGCAGCGCGGTCGCCGCCAGCGGCGGAACGCCCTTGCGCTGCTTGGCTTTGCCGGGCACCACGGTGAGGAAGGACGGGCAGTCGCCCTTCAGGCACGAGTAGTCCACATTGCACGACGCCTGGTGGATGCGGGTCTTGCGGCCGAACTCGGTCTCCACCGGCTGCACGGACAGGCAGTTGGACTTCACCCCGCAGTCGCCGCAGCCTTCGCAGACCCGTTCGTTGATGAACACCTTGGTGGCCGGGGTCTCCAGCTTGCCGCGCCGCCGCTTGCGGCGCTTCTCGGCGGCGCACTCCTGGTCGTGGATGATCACGGTGACCCCCGGGACCGCGGCCAGCTCCTCCTGCACCCGCAGCAGGTCGTCGCGCGAGCGGACCGCGACGCCGCGGGGGAACCGCAGGCGGCGCAGCCGGCGCGGCTGGTCGGAGGTGACCACGACCTTGGCGGCTCCCTCGGTGAGCAGCAGCGCGGCGAGCTTGTCCACCCGGAGCGCACCGACGGCGTCCTGACCGCCGGTCATCGCCACCGCCGAGTTGTGCAGCAGCTTGTAGGTGATGTTCACGCCCGCCGCGACCGCGGCCCGCACGGCGAGGCTGCCGGAGTGGGTGAAGGTGCCGTCGCCGATGTTCTGCACCAGGTGCCGGGATTCGACGAACGGGGCCATCCCGATCCACTGGGCACCCTCGCCGCCCATCTGCGTGATGCCGATGACGTCCCCGACCTGATCGGGTTCCATGAACAACGCCATCGTGTGGCAGCCGATCCCGGCGCCCACCAGCGTGCCGTCGGCCACCTTGGTGGAGGAGTTGTGCGGGCAGCCCGAACAGAAGTAGGGCGTGCGGGCCAGCAGCGGCACCGCGATCCGTTCCCGGCGTCGCCGTCCCCGCCACGCCTGCACCGGTTCGAGGTCCCCGAGCCGCCCGGCAAGACCCCTGGCGATGACGTCCGGATCGAGCTCGCCCAGTTCGGTGAACAGCACCCGGCCGTCCGGGCCGGTCTTGCCGTGCACCCGCGGCGCGGCGGTGCGGCCGTAGAGGATTTCCTTCACCGCCGGTTCCACGAGCGCCCGCTTCTCCTCGACCACCACGATCTCGTCGAGCCCGTCGGCGAACTCGGTGACGATCGACGGTTCGACGGGGTGGATCACGCCCAGTTTGAGGATGCGGATGCCGTAGCGGGCGAGCGCGGCCTCGTCGAGCCCGAGCGTCCGCAGCGCCTGCCGCAGGTCCAGGTAGGACTTTCCGGCGGTGATGATCCCGATCCGGTCGGCCGGGCCGGATTGCACGATCCGGTTGACCCCGCTGACCCGCAGGTACTCCAGCGCGAGCGGCATCCGCACCCGGTGCAGGCTGTGCTCCATGGCGACCAGCTCCGCGCCCACGAGGCGGCTGTTCGGCCGGTGGCCGTAGGCGCCTTCGGACAGCACCGGCGCGGCCCACGACGGCTCGACCACGGCGGTACCGGCCGCGTCGGCGACGTTGGCGACGATCTTCAGCGCCGTCCACAGCCCGCTCGCCCGCGACAGCTCCACCGCGTGCCGCCCGTGCTCCAGGATGTCCTGGGAGTCCGCCGGGAAGAACACCGGCATCGCCAGATCGGCCAGCGCGTGCTCCGAGGCGCACGGCACGGTCGACGACTTGGCGTTCGGGTCGTCCCCGACCAGCGCGACCGCACCGCCGCGGGGATGCGTGCCGGTCAGGTTGGCGTGCCGCAGCGCGTCGGTGGCCCGGTCCAGGCCCGGCGCCTTGCCGTACCACCAGCCGGTGACCCCGTCCCCGCGCAACGAGCCCACGCCCGCGGCCAGCTGACTGCCCATCACCGAGGTCGCGGCGAGCTCCTCGTTCAGGCCCGGCCGGTGCACCACCGCGTGCTCGTCCAGCAGCGCCGCGCGCCGCGCCAGCTCGAGGTCGAACCCGCCCAGTGGCGAACCCTCGTAACCGGACACGAAGGCGGCGGTGTCGCTGCCGCCGCGGCGGTCGTGCCGGACGCGGTCCAGCACCACGCGGACCAGGGCCTGCACACCCGTGAGGTAGACCGTTCCCGCTTCGCGCACGTACCGCTCGTCCAGGGTGAAAGTGGTCATCGTCGACCCTTCCTGCGTCACTGCATCACTGCGTCACTGCACCGCCTCGGTGAGACGTGGACCACTTCAACCGACGGCGGCGGGCGCACACAACAATGCCGGGACAACTGCCGCTGATTGCGCAAAGATCAGAAGCGGACAGCCGCTTTCCCTGAGATCTGTTGCGTAGGATCCGGTGCCATGACCGCGGAGCCGCTCGACGCGACCGACCACGAGATCCTGGCCCTGTTGCGCGAGGACGCGCGCCGGACGCTGTCCGACATCGCCGGCCGGGTCACCCTGTCCACCGCCGCGGTGAAACGGCGCATCGACCGGCTGCAGGAGGCCGGGATCATCACCGGGTTCACCGTGCAGATCGACCACGCCAAGCTCGGCTGGGGCGTCGAAGCGTTCGCGCAGTTGCGGTTCTTCGGCACCACCAACGTCGACGAGATCGTCCAGAGCACCACCCGGATGCCCGAGGCGCAGGCGGTGTTCACCATCGCCGGCGACCCGGACGCCCTGGTCTGGTTGCGGGTGCGCGACCTGCAGCACCTGCAGCGCACGGTCGACGAGCTCCGCCGCAGTCACCGGATCACCAACACGAAGACGCTGATCGTGCTCGACTCCTGGACGCGGGGTCAGCAATGGCCGTCCGCCGAGGCCCCCTGACCCCAGCCCGTCAAGCCGTGAGCAGGTGCTCGATCCGGCGCGCGGCGGCCATCACCTCGGCGGCCGCCAGGCCGGTGTCCAGGCCGTCGATGGCGACCACGCCGATGCTGCGCTCCAGGGTGCCCGCCCGGATCCCGGAGGCGAGACCGACCGCGCCGCGCTCCAGTTGTCCCCGGGTCAGGCTGTAGCCGTCCCGACGCGCCTGCCGCACCGCCTCCGGCTCACCGGGTACTTCCGGCCGCGCGGCCAGGATCGCGATCCCGGCCGCGCCCCGCGTCAGCGGGTGCCTGCTGCCGACCCGGTAGCCGACCGTCAGCACGGTGCCTTCGGGTTCGGCAACCATCGCCACCACGCACTCGTTGCCTTCCACCGCCGACAGGTAGGCCGTTGCGCTGGTGCGGTTGGCCAGGTCCTGCAGCAACGGCAGCACGTCCTGGTTGAAGTGCGGCTCGAACTTCGACGCGAGGTTCGCCAGCCCGGAGGCCAGCCGGACCCGGCCGTCGCCGGTGCGCGCCACGAGCCGATGGCTCTCCAGGGTGGCCACGATGCGGTAGCAGATGGCCCGGTGCACGTCGAGTTCGCGCGCCAGGTCGGCGACCGAGATCCCGGCGGGCGATTCCGCGACCACTTCCAACGCCCGCAGACCGCGGTCGAGCGTCTGCAAGGTGCTCATGCCGCTCCTCCGCCTCTCGATCTCGGCCGGACCCCGACTCTACCGACGGGCCTTGACGGTCCCCGCTCCCCCACTTACGCTCACTCCGGTTCGCTCAACGCTACACATTGTGCGTTATCAGTAAAAGAGCCGGTCACCGGGAGGCAGAACAGCATGAGCACAGGGGCGTGCCCGATCGACCACGGAGCCTCGGCGGCCGGACGGTGCCCGGTCTCGCCCCGGGCGAGCGCCTTCGACCCGTTCGGCGCCGAGTACCAGGCCGACCCGCCGGCCGCGGTGCGCTGGTCCCGGGACGAGGAGCCGGTGTTCTTCAGCCCGTCCCTGGGCTACTGGGTCGTCACCCGGTACGACGACGTCAAGGCCGTCTTCCGCGACAACATCACGTTCTCGCCCTCGATCGCGCTCGAAAAGATCACGCCCGTCTCCGCGGAGGCCACCGCCACCCTCGCGAAGTACGGCTACGCCATGAACCGGACGCTGGTGAACGAGGACGAGCCCGAGCACATGCCGCGCCGCCGGGTCCTCATGGATCCGTTCACCCCGGAGCAGCTCGTCCACCACGAGCCGATGGTCCGGCGCCTCACGCGGGAGTACGTCGACCGCTTCATCGACGCCGGCAAGGCCGACCTCGTCGACGAGATGCTGTGGGAGGTCCCGCTCACCGTGGCGCTGCACTTCCTCGGCGTCCCCGAGGAGGACATGGCGACCCTGCGCAAGTACTCCATCGCGCACACCGTCAACACCTGGGGCAGGCCCTCACCCGAGGAACAGGTCGCCGTCGCGGAGAACGTCGGCAAGTTCTGGCAGTACGCCGGCACGGTGCTGGACAAGCTGCGCAAGGACCCCTCCGGGCACGGCTGGATCCCGTACAGCATCCGCGCCCAGCGCGAGCACCCCGACGTCATCACCGACTCCTACCTGCACTCGATCATGATGGCCGGCATCGTCGCCGCCCACGAGACGACGGCCAACGCCGCCGCCAACGCCATCAAGCTCCTCCTGGAGAACCGCGAGGTGTGGGAGGAAATCTGCGCCGACCCGAGCCTGATCCCCAACGCCGTCGAGGAATGCCTGCGGCACTCGGGTTCGGTCGCCGCGTGGCGCAGGCTGGTCACCCGGGACACCGTGATCGGCGGGGTGCCGGTCCCGCGCGGCGCGAAGCTGCTCATCGTGAACTCGTCGGCGAACCGCGACGAGCGGCACTTCGACAACGCCGACGAGGTCGATGTCCGCCGGGACAACGCCACCGACCACCTGACCTTCGGCTACGGCAGCCACCAGTGCATGGGCAAGAACCTGGCGCGCATGGAACTCCAGGTGTTCCTCGAAGAGCTGACCCGCCGGCTCCCCCACCTGGACCTGGTGCCCGACCAGGAGTTCACCTACGTCCCCAACACCTCCTTCCGCGGCCCGGAACACCTGTGGGTGCAATGGGATCCGGCCGCCAACCCGGAGCGGGCCGACCCCTCGATCCGCGAGGCGCAGCGGCCGGTGCGCATCGGCGAGCCGTCGAAGCGGGGCGCCGGCCGGAACGTGACCGTCGTGTCGGTCGAGCGCGCCGCCGACGAGGTCGTCGAGGTGACGCTGGCCGCGGCCAACGGCAAGCCCCTGCCGAAGTGGACACCGGGCGCGCACGTGGACGTCGAACTCGGCGACGTGTCCCGGCAGTACTCGCTGTGCGGCGACCCGGCCGACTTGAGCACCTACCGCATCGCGGTGCTCAAGGACCCGGCCAGCCGCGGCGGTTCCCGGTACGTGCACGAGAACCTGCGGCCCGGCAGCACCCTGCGGCTGCGTGGCCCGCGCAACCACTTCCGGCTCGATCCCGCCGCCCGCCACTACGTGTTCGTGGCCGGCGGGATCGGCATCACGCCGATCATCGCGATGGCCGACCACGTCAAGGCGTCCGGCGGCAGCTACGAACTGCACTACTGCGGCCGCGCCACCTCGGCGATGGCCCTGCTGGACCGGTGCCGGCGCGACCACGGCGACCGGCTGCACATCCACTGCACCGCGGCCGGGACCCGGCTCGACCTCGCGGCGCTGCTCGCGAACCCGGCCGAGGGCACCCAGATCTACGCCTGCGGCCCGGAACGGCTGCTCGACGCCCTGGCCGGGGCGAGCGCGCACTGGCCGGAGGACACGCTGCACGTCGAGCACTTCACCACCACGCAGCAGGCCCTCGATCCCGCCGTCGAGCACCCCTTCGACGTCGACCTCGCCGACTCCGGCCTCACCGTGCGCGTCGCCGCAGACCAGACGGTGCTCGCCGCGTTGCGCGCCGCGGGTATCGACGTCCCCAGCGACTGCGAGGAAGGCCTGTGCGGCACGTGCGAGGCCGCGGTCCTCGACGGCGAGGTCGACCACCGCGACGTGGTGCTGACCAGGACCGAGCGGGCGGCGAACAACAAGATGATGACCTGCTGCTCGCGCGCCCGCGGCGACCGGATCAGCCTCCGGCTCTGACTCAACTCTCCCGTGTGGACATTCGAAAGGAACTGACAATGACGTCGACGGTGGATCACCGAGTCCGGTCCGCCACCAGCTTCCGGCGCGTGCTCGCCGGCGGCATGGCCGGGTCGGTGCTGGAGTGGTACGACTTCGCCATCTACGGCGTGCTCGCCGCGACGGTGCTCGGCCCGCTGTTCTTCCCCGGCAAGAGCGGGGTCGTCCAGCTGCTCCTCGCCCTGGCCACCCAGGGTCTGGGGTTCGTCGCCCGCCCCCTCGGCGGCGTGGTGTTCGGGCACCTGGGCGACAAGTTCGGCCGCAAACCCATGCTGGTGGTGACGTTCCTCCTGCTCGGCACCTCGACCGCGGCGATCGGCGTGCTGCCGACCTACCACCAGGCCGGGCTCTGGGCGACCGTGCTGCTGGTGGTGCTGCGCATGACGCAGGGTTTCGCGCTGGGCGGCGAGTTCGGTGCGGCCGTGCTGATGGTGAGCGAGTACGGCGAACCGAAGCGGCGCGGCTTCTGGGCCTCCTGGCCGCAGGCCGGTGCGCCGCTGGGCACGGTGCTGGCGACCGTCGTGGTCACCATCATCGGGCTGGTCTTCCCGGGTGACGCCTTCGACACCTGGGGCTGGCGGGTGGCGTTCCTCGTCGCGATCCCGCTGCTGATCATCGGGTTCTGGATCCGGCGCAGCGTCGAGGAGTCGCCGGTGTTCCAGGCCGCCAAGGCCGGCGCGGAGCAGAAGGCCGCCGGGAAGAAGAAGTCGAGCGTGCTCGAAGCGTTGGCCCGGCCCCGTGCGGTCCTGCAGGGCCTGGGCATGCGGCTCGGCGAGAACATCGCGTTCTACATCTACACCGTTTTCGTCATCGCCTACGCCACGAGGTACTTCGGCTACGCGCGCGGGGACGTGGTGCTGGCCGTGACGTTCGCGTCGGTGTGCCAGTTCGCCGGGATGATCGGCGGCGGCGCCTGGTCCGACCGCGTCGGCCGCAAGATCGCGATGCTCGTACCCGCCGTCGCGCTCGTGATCTGGGCGCCGGTCTTCTTCTGGATGGTGGGCACCTCCAGCGTGCCGATGCTGTGGCTCGGCGTCTGTCTGGGCGCGTTCTTCCACGGCATGCTCGCCGGTCCGGAAGCGGCCTGGATCACCGAGCTGTTCCCCACCCGCTACCGCTACGCGGGCTCGTCCCTGGTGTTCCAGGGTTCGTCGATCATCGCCGGCGCGCCCGCGCCGCTCATCGCGGTGTGGCTCATCGACAGCTTCGGCGTCGGCGCGGTGGTGGGCTACCTCGTGATCACGATGGCGATCACGGTGATCGCCCTGGTGACCAGCCGGGAAACGAAGGCCGTCGACCTCGACCGCGTCAGCTGAGCGGACCGGTGATGCCCGCGCCCGTGCGCACGGCCGGGCATCACCTCCTGATCGGGCGGGCTCATCAATGCACACTCCTCGCCAGCACGTTGTGCCAGCCTGAGCACTTCCGCCCGCCACCCGGGGAGAACTCACCCGAGGAACGTTGACTGCTCATCCGCACATCCTCCAGCCGAAGGCACCGGACCAGGGCGGTGATCGCCACCATCGGCCTGGCGTTCGCCGCCCTGATCGCCCCCTTCCGCATCCACGATTACCACTGCCAGACGGGGAAGCACGTTTCCGAACCGGGCCACACCGACAAGTGTGCCGAGGCGGAGGTCTACGTGAAAGACCGGAAGGCAGACAGCCGCGCCGCACTGGCAGCCATCCGGTCCTACGCCGCCGGCGACCCACCGATCCGTTTCTGCCGCAACAATCACGGCAACGGAACCTGGGCCGTCTGCACGTTCAACTGGCCGGAAGGCCCCAAGAAAGAAGTGCACGTCGGCGCGCTGGTGAGCTACACCAACCTGCACACCGACTACAAGTGCTCCTTCTCGAACAACTGACATCGGATGCCGATGAACAAGACCCCTTGAGTCGCCCGGCGATTCAGGGGTCTTCGCTACGCGGGCCCAACCAGCCGCCCGCTCTGTGGGGCCGCTATGAGCAATGGTCCCGCACACGCCGACGGCCTGCCGGCGAAGATCGCCGGCAGGCCGTCTGAACAGCGAAAAAAAACCGGTGGGCGATACTGGGATCGAACCAGTGATCTCTTCGGGCTGAACTACGTGCGTGATACCGCGCTGACCTGTAGGAATATGACTCTTGCAGCTCAGCGCTGGTCGATTAGGACTGTTGAGCCTTGTTGTGGCCCATCCAGCCCGTAGCCCTGCTCGCAGCTTGCTCCCCACGCTGCTCCCCGACGGCGTAATGGCGCTTCACCGGGTGCTCAAGTATACGTGACCTGGGTGGTGTTGTTGGCGCTGGTCCAGGTGATGTAGCCGTGTTGGAAGTCGCTGCGGCGGCCGCCGGGGATGCTGTACTCGTCACTGGACGGGTAGCCGAGGCGGCTTTTTTCCCAGCCGAGGGACGCCCAAGTGTCGCGAATTGTTCCGACGACTGCGTGCGGGCCGGTCGCGGGGCTCCAGTAGATGGAGGTGTGGTTGGTGAAGTGGTTGTAGCGCCCGATGCCATCGGGTGGGGTGGATTCGTCGGTGGTGGGGTATCCGGCGCCGGTTTCCCAGCCCAGCTCGACCCACTTGGTGCGGATGCCACCCTGGATTTCGTGTGCGCCGGAACCGGGTGACCAGTACATGGAAGCTCCGTCGCGGCCAATTCCAGCGATAATTGGCGAACTGGACCCTAGGGCACACCGGTTAGCGACCACCGGGTTACCGGACCTGGCCAGTCCGATACTGTCCAGCGATGGCATTCCACTCCCGCTCGACGTCGTGTCCCTCCGCAAACCCGAGGTCCTGATTGATGAGAGTCAGCACTTCTCTGGCACGCGCAAGCGGAATACCGACCTCCTGAGTAAGCACCCTGAGAAGATTGAAGGGTGTAGCCGCGAACGGCGCCGACCTCATGTACGAGGTCAGTTCGGTGAGTGAACCGCCGGCTACGACTAGTCGCCCGGCCTCAGCGAATGCCTCGTCCACGCCACTCGTATCTGGTGAAGATGACTTCGACATCAGTGCAGCTTCCCCGCAGTCCTGCCTCCTTGACAACCTGAGCCTTACAAGCTCGAGATGCTCCTGCAGGCCATCGAGTACCGCAAGATCGGCGTCCAGCGAGTTCAGGGCTGGATCGACAGCGCTCAAGGGCCTGTCTACCGAATCCGCCCGGCTCGTCGCCGAAGCAGCGGTCTCCGTGTCACCCCTCGCCTGGCGAGACCGGTAAGCCCGGTCGAACCACTTCAATCGCGAATAGGCAGTGGAGAATCAGCGGAATAACACCACGGGTCCCGAAAGGAACGCGTACACGTTGCCAACACGGAATTATTCCCATTCGCTTACGGGGCGAGACCGCAGAGGATCGTCACGGCGGCACCGAGCAGCAGATAGGGCGCAGAGGCCTCGGGACACCACGAGGAAGCCGCCGGGCGACGCGCAACAGCGTGCGCGCGATTCCGCCGACACGTCTGGCCACCCGCCCTGGCTGGCGACAAGAGCCGCGGCTGGGCACCACTCAATCAGGGCATGCACTTCCATGACCTACATACACGCATGAGACGTGGTTGATCGAGGACGGCGTCCCGCGCATCCTCCGGCTGGTACGCCCGGGACACAGGCGCAGGGACACCGACGACCTCTACTCCGACGTGACTGACGTCATGGTCGAGTCGATGCTGACCGCTCTGCAGCGACGCTGGGAGCAGGACGGCGGATGCAACTGGGACGAAACCCCAGGTCAGGAGCAGGATGCGGCGTGACCTCTTCGGATTCGCGAAGAGGTCAGGACGCGGTGCTCCCCACCTGGTCGCAAACGCCGACGGCCCGCCGACGATGGTCGTCGACAGGCCGTCTGAACAGCGAAAACAACCGGTGGGCGATACTGGGATCGAACCAGTGACCTCTTCGGTGTGAACGAAGCGCTCTCCCCCTGAGCTAATCGCCCGGTGTAACCAGAATCCTAGCGGATGCCGTCCGCGCGATGTGCACCTACCCCAGCCGCCGGTGCACGCGGTCGTGCGCGGCCTTCGCCTCCATGGCGAGCCGGGCCACTATCTCGGCCGCCGGGCCGGCCGTGGCGACCGAGTACGTCTGCCCGCCCCACAGGTTCACGCCCTCGGGGTCGCCGGCCCGGTGCGCGGCCGCCCGCACCGGTTTGGTCAGGTGGTGCACCTCCGGGTAGGCCGACGGCGCATACGGCGAATGCTCGGTGAGGAACCGGTTGACCAGGCCCCGCGCGGGGCGGCCGCTGAAGGCGCGGGTGATCGCCGTGACGCGCCCGCCCTCAGCCAGGGCGCGGCGGTGCGCGGGCTGCGTGCCGGCTTCGTCGGCGCGCAGGAACGCGGTGCCCAGCTGCGCCGCGTCGGCGCCGGCGGCCAGCACCGCGGCCACGTCCGCCCCGTGCACGATCCCGCCGGCCGCGATCAACGGCAGGTCCACCGCGGACCCCACCAGCCGCAGCAGCGCCAGCAGGCCGTACACCTCTCCCCCGGCCGGGTTCCCCGGGTCGTCCAGGAACAGACCCCGGTGCGCGCCCGCCTCGAAGCCCTGCACGCACAGGGCGTCGGCGCCGATCTCGGCCGCCCGCACCGCCTCCTCCGGGGTGGTGACGGTGGCGATCACCCGTGACCCGGCGTCGTGCAGCCGCCGGATGTCCGCTGTGGACGGCAGTCCGAAGGTGAACGACACGAACGGGATGTCCTGCTGCGCCACCAACTCGACCTTCGCCGGGTAGTCGTCGTCCTCCCAGCGCGGCTCACCCGGCTCGGACTCGTAGTGCCGGGCCTCCTCCTCGATCCGCCGCACGTAGGGCGCGAGATCCGCCTCGGACTGCCGCCCCGGCACGAACAGGTTGACCCCGAACGGCCGGCCGGTCAGCTCCCGGGTCTTCGCGATCCGGTCGCCGAGCGCCTGCGCGCTCAGGTACCCGGCGGCGAGGAAGCCGGATCCGCCGGCATCGGCCACCGCGGCGACGAGTTCGGGCGTGGTGGGGCCACCGGCCATCGGCGCCACGAGGACGGGGACACGCAGCTCTTCGAACATGACCCCACTCTAGGTTTTCCGGCGGCGCGTGACCTGGAGGGCAGCTAGGTTGGCCCCATGACGAACCTCGACGCCGCCCGCTCGCTCGCCGCCCAGGAGACCGGCCTGGCCACGGTGGCGGTCGCCCGCCCGGACGGGACGGTGCACGCCTCGGTGGTCAACGCCGGCTTCCTCGACGATCCGGTGTCCGGGCGTCCCGCCGTCGCCTTCGTGACCCCGGGCGGGACGAAGAAGCTGGAGCTGCTGCGTGCCCGCGGCACCGCGACCGTGCTGTTCCGGCGCGGCTGGAGCTGGGCGGCGGTGCAGGGCCCGGTCCGGCTCCTCGGCCCGGACGATGCGGACCCGGACTTCGATCCGGCCGGGCTGCCGAAGCTGCTGCGCGACATCTTCACCGCGGCCGGCGGCACCCACAACGACTGGGACACCTACGACCGCGTGATGGCGCAGGAGCGGCGGTGCGCGGTGCTCGTCGAGGCGAAGCGGATCACCGGCAGCGCCTGAGCGCCGCTACTTCTTCTTGCCCTTGTCACCCGACGGCTCGTCGGTGGACAACGCGGCCACGAAGGCTTCCTGCGGAACCTCGACCCGGCCGATGTTCTTCATCCGCTTCTTGCCTTCCTTCTGCTTCTCCAGCAGTTTCCGCTTGCGCGAGATGTCCCCGCCGTAGCACTTGGACAGCACGTCCTTGCGCATCGCCCGGATCGTTTCGCGGGCGATGATCCGCGAGCCGACGGCCGCCTGGATGGGCACCTCGAACTGCTGCCGCGGGATCAGCTCACGCAGCCGCCCGGCCATCTTGTTGCCGTAGGTGTAGGCCGCGTCCTTGTGCACGATCGCGGAGAAGGCGTCCACCGGCTCGCCCTGCAGGAGGATGTCGACCTTGACCAGGTCGGCGACCTGCGTGCCGGCCTCCTCGTAGTCCAGCGAGGCGTAGCCGCGGGTGCGGGACTTCAGCGAGTCGAAGAAGTCGAAGATGATCTCGGCGAGCGGGATGTGGTAGCGCAGCTCGACGCGCTCCTCGGACAGGTAGTCCATGCCGAGCAGGTTGCCCCGCTTGCTCTGGCACAGCTCCATGATCGCGCCGATGAACTCCGACGGCGCGATCACCGTGACCTTCGACAGCGGCTCGTGCACCTCGGCGATCTTCACGCCGGTCGGCCAGTCGGACGGGTTGGTGACGTGCACGTCGGTGCCGTCGTCCTGCACCACCCGGTACTCCACGTTCGGCGCGGTCGCGATCAGGTCCAGGCCGAACTCGCGCTCGAGCCGGTCGCGGGTGATCTCCAGGTGCAGCAGGCCGAGGAAGCCGCAGCGGAACCCGAAGCCGAGCGCGACCGACGTCTCCGGCTCGAAGGTCAGCGCGGCGTCGTTGAGCTGCAACTTTTCCAGGGCCTCACGCAGCTCGGGGTAGTCCGAGCCGTCGACCGGGTAGAGGCCGGAGAAGACCATCGGCTTCGGGTCGCGGTACCCGGCCAGCGGCTCGGTGGCGCCCTTGCGCTCGGAGGTGACGGTGTCCCCGACCCTCGACTGGCGGACGTCCTTCACGCCGGTGATCAGGTAGCCCACCTCGCCCACGCCGAGGCCGGCGCTCGGCTTGGGCTCGGGCGAGATGATGCCGACCTCGAGCAGCTCGTGCGTCGCGCCGGTGGACATCATCCGGATCCGCTCGCGCGGGGTGATCCGGCCGTCCACGACGCGGATGTAGGTGACGACACCGCGGTAGGTGTCGTACACCGAGTCGAAGATCATCGCGCGGGCCGGGGCGTCCGCGTCACCCACCGGCGGCGGCACCTGGCGGACCACTTCGTCGAGCAGCTCCGTCACGCCGGCGCCCGTCTTCGCGGAGACGCGCAGCACCTCCGACGGGTCGCAGCCGATGATGTGCGCCAGCTCGGCGGCGTACTTGTCGGGGTCGGCCGCGGGCAGGTCGATCTTGTTCAGGACCGGGATGATGTGCAGGTCCTTCTCGAGCGCCAGGTACAGGTTGGCCAGGGTCTGGGCCTCGATGCCCTGGGCCGCGTCGACCAGCAGGATCGCGCCCTCGCACGCCTCCAGGGCCCGGGAGACCTCGTAGGTGAAGTCCACGTGCCCGGGCGTGTCGATGAGGTGCAGGACGTGGTCGCGGCCGTCGAGGCGCCACGGCAGCCGCACGTTCTGGGCCTTGATCGTGATGCCGCGCTCGCGCTCGATGTCCATCCGGTCGAGGTACTGCGCGCGCATGGCCCGCTCCTCGACCACGCCGGTGAGCTGCAGCATCCGGTCGGCCAGGGTGGACTTGCCGTGGTCGATGTGCGCGATGATGCAGAAGTTCCGGATCTGCTCCGGCGGCGTGAAGGTCTGGTCGGCGAACGTGCTCACTCGGGTCCTCGGCTCGTCGTGGGGTACGCCTCCATGTTCCCATGCCCGATTTCCGGGTCATCCCCGATGCCGGTGAGCGGTGCCGAGTGCTGACCTGGAGGTATGAGCACAACGATCGAGGAGATCCGCGACCGGGCCTTCGGCCACCCGCGGGGGCTGCTGGGCCGCCTGGGCGGGATCGTGATGGCGTACGGCAACGGCGCGACGGAACGCCACGTGGTGGATGTGGCCAGGCTCACGCCGGCGGAGACGGTGCTGGTGGTGGGGCCGGGGCCGGGGGTCGGGCTGCAGCTGGCCGGACAGCGTGCCCGCAGCGCGATCGGGGTGGACCCGTCGCCGGAGATGCGAGCGCTCGCCGAGGCCCGCTGCGCGGCCGAGGTGTCCGCGGGGCGCGTGCGGCTGGCGGCCGGGTCGGCGGGGCGGACCGGCCTGGCCCCGGCCGCGGTGGACGTCGTGCTGAGCGTGAACAACGTCGAGTTGTGGCCCGACCGCGCCGAGGGGTTCGCCGAGCTGCTGCGGGTGCTGCGCCCCGGTGGCCGGCTGGTGCTCTCCGCGCACGAGAAGTGGCTGCCCGTGCCGCGGCACGCGCTCGCGGCGGAACTCACCGAGGCGGGCTTCACGGACCTGCAAACCTGGGTGTGGCAGCCCCCCGGCCTCACCGCGCCACTGGCCGCGCAGTTCCGCGCCCGCCGCCCGGAATAGCGCCGGCGCCGCACTCCGCCGCCGCGGACCCACGCCCAGCGGCCCCCAGCGCGACAACCACGGCCCCACCGCTCACGTCCTGCCGCCCTTGACCCCGCGGTCACCGCCGCACACCACGCTCAGCGCCTTCAGGAGTGCCGCCTCAGGTGCGGCGGAGCGGGTCACTGCGCACGGATGTCCGTCCGTAGTGGATGGTCCGGCGGGATCTCCACCAGCACGATCGTCGTCCCGTCCGGGTCGGAGATGTGGGCCTCGTCCAGGCCCCACGGCTCGCGGCGAGCTTCCCGGTCGGGCCGCACGCCCCGCTCGGCCAGCTCGGCCAGCGTGGCTTCGAGGTCGCGAACCTGGAACCACAGCTCGACGTCGGGACTGGCGCCCTTCTCGCCGCGGCCGACGACCTCCAGGTACCCCTGACCGGTGAAGAAGACGGTGCCTCCGGGGAACGTGCGGTAGATCGCCAGGCCGAGCACATCCCGGTAGAACGCCGTGGTCTTCTCCGGGTCGCGGGGGTGGATCAGCACCCGGCTGCTCAGCACGTCCATGTCTCCTGCCTACCCCAGCCGCTCAGGACGCCGCAATCGCGGCGATCCCGGCCAGGACGACCACGGAGCCGATCAGCCGGCGCGCCGGGTGCGGCTCGCGCAGCACGAGCCACCCGGCGAGGCCGCCCAGGACGATGCTGACCTCCCGGGCCGGCGCGACCAGGCTGACCGGGGCCATGCGCATGGCGTAGAGCACGAGCACGTAGGCGACCGGCGACAGCACCCCGACGAGCACGACCTCCCGCCGGTGCGACCGCCACAGCACGCCGGTCTCGCCGCGGGAACGCAGGGCGGTGGGCGTGAGCAGCACGCTCTGCAGCACCGCGCCGGACGCGAAGTAGATCAGCGGCGGGACGGCGAGGGCGGTCACGGCGTGGTCGTCCCAGAGCGTGTAGGCGGCGATGGTGACGCCGGTGAGCAGCCCGTAGAGGACGCCCGCGCGCCGGGCCCGCGCATCGGCCGCCGAACGTGACCCCAGCCCGATCACCAGCACCCCGGCCACGACCAGGAACGCCCCGGCGAGCCCGAGCCACCCCGGCCGCTCCCCGAGCAGGATGACGGCGGAGAGCACCGACAGCAGCGGTCCGCTCCCCCGGGCCAGCGGGTAGACGACGGACAGGTCACCCACGCGGTAACCGCGCTGCAGCACGACGCCGTAGGCGATGTGGAAGATCGCGGTGAGCAGCGCAGCCGGCAACCATGTCCAATGTGGACGTTCGCCGCCCACCAGGAGCGCGAGGATGGCGAGTGGGGCGCACACGACCGCGGAGACCGTGTAGTAGAGGAAGACGAACGGGGCGCCGGCATCGACCCGCTTGGCCGCGAGGTTCCACCCGGCGTGCACGACGGCGGCGGTGAGGACGAACCCCAGCGCGGTGCCGTTCACGCGCCTCCCTCCCGGCCGGTGCGAATGCCACCCTAACGCCCTGCTAACCTTGACGGTCGTTGCCGTGTGGCATTCCGCCAGGGAGGAAACCCGCACGCCGGGGCCGGTACAGCGCGGCAGCGACACCCACCGACAGATCGAAGGAGCGCCTTCATGGCCAACATCAAGTCCCAGATCAAGCGCATCAAGACCAATGAGAAGGCGCGCCAGCGCAACCAGTCGGTCAAGTCCTCGGTGAAGACCGCGATCCGCAAGTTCCGCGAGGCCGCCGAGTCGGGCGACAAGGCCAAGGCCATCGAGCTGCAGCAGGTCGCGGCTCGCGCCCTGGACAAGGCCGCCGGCAAGGGCGTCATCCACGCGAACCAGGCCGCGAACAAGAAGTCGGCCATGGCCAAGCGCGTCAACCAGCTCTGAGCTTGATCTTCGTGTAACGCGGCGTGCATCCGGCAGGGTGCCCGCCCCGCTCACGTTTCCCCTCGCACCGGCACCCCGCCGCCCAGTTCCCGGAGCCGGCGTCCCACGCCTCGCCCGGGGCCATCCGCCGGCCTGCGCGACGTGCCCTGCATCAGCCGGCGCCCCGCCCAGCTCCAACGCCATCCCGGGCGGCCGCCAGGACCAATCACAGCGACCACCGGCGCCGGTCCGGAGCGGCTCTCCCGCGAGGCTGCCGGTAAACCTCCAGATCACCGCGTGTGCAGCGCGCCCGGGGCCGCCTCACGGCGCAAGCGCCGCCCGCCGAGACGCACCACAGCGCCACCCCCGGCGCACGTCGCGAGCGGATGCCCGCAAGACCTACCCCGGGCGTACGGCACGAGCAGCTCCGCACGAGGCCCGCCCCAAATACCCGCCCCAGCACGACCCGAGCGGCTCCCGCCACGGCCAGCCACAGTGCCCGCCGCAAGCGCCGGCGCTCAGGACGCATCGCAGCGCCAACCTCGCAGGTCACCAGCGCGGAGCCCCACGGCCGCACGACAGCGCCAGGCGCAAGCGCCGCCGCGTGAGGCCCACCCCAGCGCACGCCGCAGCGGACGCCGCAAGCACGGCCGGCCCCAGGCGCCACTGATCGTCCGGTCAGCGCTTGTCGCGGGCCGAGGCGAGTTCCAGGACGGCCCGTTCGAGGGCGTACGAGGGGTCCGCGGCCTGGCCCTTGACCTCGGCGTTGACCCGGGCCACCACGGCCATCGCCTCGGCGAGGCCGGCCTGCGTCCAGCCGCGGGACTGCCCCTGGGCCTTGCGGATCTTCCACGGCGGCATGCCCAGCTCGCCCGCCATCTGGTTCGGGTTGCCGCGGCCTGCCGCCGATACTCGCGCGATGGTGCGCACCGCGTCGGCGAGGGCGTCGGCGATCAGGACGTGCGCGACGCCGATCTGCAGCGCCCACCGCATCGCTTCCAGCGCCGCGCCGCGCTCCCCCGCAACGGCTTTCTCGGCGACGGCGAAGCCGGTCACGTCCGCCCGGCCCCGGTGGTACCGGCGCACCGCCTCCTCGTCGACCCGGCCCCCGGAATCGGCCACCAGCTGCGACGCGGCCGCGGCCAGCTCGCGCAGGTCCGACCCGACGGCATCGATCAGGGCCGCGACACCCGCGGGGTCGATCTTGCCGCCGGCCTGCCGGACCTCGTTGCGGACGAACGACTCCCGCTCCGCCGGTCGGGTGATCTTCGGGCACTCGGTGACCCCGGCTCCCGCCTTGCGCAGGGCCGCCGGCAGGGCCTTGGCGGCCTTGCTGCGGCCGCCGCCGGTGTGGACGACGACGAGGACGACCCCCTCGGCCGGCATCTTCGCGTACGCGAGCACCGCGTCGGCCAGTTCCTGCCCGATGTCCTGCGCACCGTCGAGGACGATCACCCGGCCTTCGCTGAACAGGGACGGGCTGACCAGCTCGGCCAGGGCCGGTGGCGTGAGGTCGGGCACGCGGACCTTCGTGAGCTCGGCCGTCGGGTCGTCCCGGCGGGCCTGCTCCAGAGCGTTCCGGACGGCGCGCTCGACGAGCAACTCCTCTTCGCCGAGCACGAGCTGCAAGGGGGTGGACGTGGTTGCCGACGCGGTCACGTCCCGAATCCTGCCACGAGCCACCGACAGCTCCGGAGCGTGATGAAACCCGCAGGGGCATGGCGTGGCCCGAGCGGTGTGCCGTATGTTGTCACACAGGCATCGCCCGAGGGCGATCACCACCACAACCGAATACCGCTCATCCAGAGGGGCAGAGGGAACGGCCCGACGAAGCCCCGGCAACCGGCGTCAGCCTGTCATCTCGAGTCCGCGAGGTAGCTGGCGATCACGGTGCCAATTCCGGCCCGCGTCAGCGGGACAGATGAGGAAGGAACCTCGCGATGACCGCAGCCCTCGATTCGACCACCACCCGCCGCACCGTCGACCTCGGACCGGCCGTGGAACTGGTCTCCAAGGAAGAGGGCCACCGCCAGCCGCTCGCTCCGGAGTTCGTCTCCGCCGAGGACTTCTCACCGCTCGAGGTCGCCTACGACTTCGGCCGGGTGCGCCGCGAGGACATCCAGGCCGGCCCGCGCAACATCTGGCGCTACAAGAAGCTGCTCCCGGTGCCCTCGAACGTCGAGGAGATCCCGAACACCGAACCGGGCTGTACCAGGCTGGTGAAGGCCGATCGGCTCGCGAAGGCTCTCGGCGTGAAGAGCCTCTGGGTCAAGGACGACACCGGCAACCCCACCCACTCGTTCAAGGACCGCGTCGTCGCCGTCGCCCTCGCCGCCGCCCGCGAGTTCGGGTTCGACACCCTGGCCTGCCCGTCCACCGGCAACCTGGCCAACGCTGTCGCCGCGGCGGCGGCCCGCGCCGGCTGGCAGTCCGTCGTGCTGATCCCGTCGTCGCTCGAGCGCGCGAAGGTCCTGACCACCGCGGTCTACGACGGCAACCTCGTCGCGGTCGACGGCAACTACGACGACGTCAACCGCCTGGCCACCGAGCTGGCCGCCGAGCACGAGAACTGGGCGTTCGTGAACGTCAACGTGCGCCCCTACTACTCCGAGGGCTCGAAGACGCTGGCCTACGAGGTCGCCGAGCAGCTCGGCTGGCGGATCCCGCAGCAGATCGTCGTGCCGATCGCCTCGGGCTCGCAGCTGACCAAGGTGGACAAGGGCTTCCGTGAGTTCGCCAAGCTCGGCCTGGTCGAGGACACCCCGTACAAGGTTTTCGGCGCCCAGGCGGCCGGCTGCTCGCCGGTCTCCACGGCCTTCCGCAACGGTCACGACGTGGTCCAGCCGGTCAAGCCGGACACCATCGCCCGCTCTCTGGCGATCGGCAATCCGGCCGACGGCCCCTACGTGCTCGACACGGTCCGCCGCACCGGTGGCGCGATCGAGGACGTGACCGACGCGGAGGTCGTCGAGGGCATTCGCCTGCTGGCCCGCACCGAGGGCATCTTCACCGAGACCGCCGGCGGGGTCACCGTCGCGACGGCGAAGAAGCTCATCGAGGCCGGCAAGATCGACCCGGACGCCGAGACCGTCCTGCTGATCACCGGCGACGGCCTGAAGACCCTGGATGCGATCGAGAACGAGGTCGGGCCGAAGGCGACGGTCCCGCCGTCGGCGGCAGCCGTGCACGAGGCTCTCGGTCTCTGATCACGCTGCAGCTCACTTTCCCCGGCGCACCACGGCGGGGCCGGACTGATCGGGGATCACCGCGGTGTCGCCGTCGGTGTCCGTGCGGGCGACGAGCGCACCGTCCGCGGTCAGGGTGTCGAGTGTCGTGCGGTTCGGGTGACCGTAGCGGTTGCCCGAACCGACGCTGACCAGCGCCAGCCGTGCGGACACCGCGGCGAGGAACTGTGGCAGTGAGAACCTGCTGCCGTGGTGCGGGACCTTGATGACGTCGGCGCGCACGTCTGCGCCCGAGGCGAGCAGGTCGGCCTGTGCGGCCAGCTCCACATCACCGGTCAGCAGCACACGGCCCGCCGGTGTAGCCGCGCGCAGCACGACCGAGCCGTTGTTGATCTGTGTTCCGTCGTCGTCCTCCTCTTCGGACACGTATCCGGGGCCCAGCACCTCCAGGGTCAGCGCGGGCCACTCGAGCCGCCGTCCCGGTTCCAGTTCGAGCAGGGGGACACCGTGGCGCGCCGCGATCTGGCCGACTTGCCGCCAGGCCCAGTCCGGCTGCCGGCCGGGCCCGACCGCGACCGCCCCGACCGTCCGACCCTCGAACACCGAGGCCAACCCGCCGATGTGGTCGGCGTGCAGGTGGCTCAACACCACCAGCGGCACCCGCTCGACCCCGAGCCGGTCCAGGCACCGGTCCACCGGGCCCGGCTCCGGGCCGGTGTCCACCACGATCGCTCGTCCCGGTTCCCCGGTGGCCAGCGCGAGGGCGTCCCCCTGACCGACGTCGCACGCCACGACCGTCCAGCGCGCCGGCGGCCACCCGGGCGCGATGACCTTGCCCGGCACGACGATCAGCAGCCCGCCGACCAGGATCAGCGCCAGCAGCACCCGCAGGCCCCGCCTCCGCAGGGCCAGCACCACGGCGGTCGCGACCACCAAGGCGAGGAAGCCGCCCCACCAGCCGCCGGGCCACGGCAGCACCGCTCCGGGCACCGCCGACGCCCGTCGAGCGACGACGATCAGCCACCCCGCCTCCGGACCAGCCAGACGCGCAACCACCTCACCACCCGACGGCCACACGACGGCGACGAGCGTCGCGAGCACCCCGAACACCGTCGCGGAAGCGACCACGGGCGCGGCGAGCACGTTCGCCGCCACACTGACCACGCTCAGCTGCCCGGCCATGCCGGCCACCACCGGCGCGGTCACCACGAACGCCGCCGCCGGGACCGCGAGCCCTTCGGCGACACCCGCCGGAACTCCCCGGTGCTGGAGGACTTCCGCCCACCGCGGCGCCAGCAGCACCAGCCCAGCGGTCGCGATCACCGACAACGCGAACCCGAAGCTCACGGCCATCGCCGGGGAAAGGTTCGCCTACCTGCGCGAATAGGGTCGATCACGGCCCTGAACAGGGCATTCGACGTTTACTGACGTTGGTCGGAGTTGAACGCTTTCGACTGTCGAACGGAACAGAGACGGAACGGACCCAGCCCGCGATCACCCCGTCGCGGGTCCTGTACCTCCCATGCTGGCCGGCCTCGTTCCCGGATCCGGCCCACGAGCGGTGTGTAAATCCCGGCCACGCCCGAACGACCGTGGTGGAGTGCGAGTGGCCAGCCCTAACGGTCAGATGAGACGACCCCGAAGTGCGCGGCGAGTCTCGCGAACTCCGGCCCGAGGCGGCGTGGTGCCCGCTCCAGCAAGCGGCGCATGACGGCCTCGCCCAGCGGCTGGGAGCGGGCCCAGTCGGGGGCGAGGTCGCGAGCTTCGGCTAGGTAGCGCAGCGCCTGCCTGTCCTGCCGTAGCTGGAGTGAGGCGGCGGCCAGCCGGAGCCGGTGGCCGGCCTCCCAGAACGCGGGGACCTCGCCGCGCGCCTCGGGCACGGACAGGGCCAGCTGGAGTGCCTTCTCTGGGTCCCCCGCCCGTGCGGTGCTGTCGACGAGCTGGAGCGCGGCGACGCGGGGCCCGAAGATCGCGGCTTCACTAGCACTGTCGCTGCGCGCTCGCACTGCGGCTGCCTGCGCCTCGGCCAACAGGTCGTCCGCGCGCTCGGCCCGTCCGGCGGTGACGGCGGCGGTGGCCGCGTTGAATAGCAGGTTGCCGAAGATCCCGGCGCGTGTAGCGTCCCGGTCGAGCATTGTGGGTTGGATCTGTTCCGCGGCCTTGACCGCGACCCGCTCGGCGTCGTCGAGCCGCCCCTGCCGGACCAGGGTCCACACGAGGTACCGCATGGAAATCGCCGTTTCCACGTGGGGCGCATCGGAGTGCCGGGCCGCGTCCAGTGCGCGCTCGGCCGAGGACCATGCCAGGTCGTCGAAGCCCATCCGTCCGGCCATCCCCGCGCCGAGTCGGTAGGCGGTGGAAAGCACGCGGTGCGCCCCAGCTTTCTCGTCGCCGTGTGCGGTGCGGGCCAGGCGGCGGGCGTCGACCAGCACCGTGGGCAGTGCGTGCAGCAGCTCGACATGCCGTCCATCGACGTAGGCCCGCCAGGTGCCGTGGGTGGTCTTCACGAGCTCGTCGAGCGGGACCACGTCCTGCGCCTCGGCGAAGTCCAGGCCGGGCAGGTCGTCGATTGCGGTGATCGCGTGCCGCAGCGGGGTCACAGCGAGGTCGGCGGCCCGGTGTGCGGGCGCGGTGCCGAGCAGGTCGGCGACGGTGACGCCCAGGGCGTGCGCGAGCTTGCGCAGGGTGTCCGGGCGCGTGGTGGTGCGACTGCCCTGCTCGATACGGGACACGGTGTCGACGCTGACCCCGGCGGCTTCGGCGAGCCGTTCCTGGGACAGGTCGCGGGCCTTGCGGTAGCGGGCCAGGTTCTCCGGCAGAGCGTGCCCGGTCATGGTCGGCCTCCCCAAGCGGCGCGATGTCGGCTGATCAGCCTAGGCCGTTGACGGGCTTGCCGCCCTCGCACAGCGCGAGACCACCCGAATGGACGGCTTCCAGTGCGACGGCGAGCCGGGCCAGCAGCGATGGCTTCAGCATCACCGTCGCCTCATCCAGCGAGTAGAGCCCGGCGAACAGGACCTCCGGATCGGTCAGCTCCAGGTCGGCCACTTGAGGCTCGCTTATCAGCCCGCCGTCGAAGATGAAGGCCAGGCCCTCGGGGAACCGGCCGTCGTCGCGCAGGTAGTCGATGACGAGTGGTCGGCCAATCGGTCGGGTCAGGCCAATCTCCTCCCGGACCTCTCGTGCGGCTGTGGTCCAGGGTGCTTCGTCGGCGTCGACCGCGCCGCCGGGAATGTCCCAGTGCGGCTTGTAGGACGGCTGGACGAGCAGCACCCGGTCTTCGCGGTCGTAGAACAGGACCCCGGCCGACATCCGCTTGCGGTTCAGGGAGCGCACGTACTCGTCGAAGGGCACCAGGTCCACGCGCCGAGGCTACCGGGTGACCGCATCCGGGCGCCTGATCTAGGCGCGAGAGGCATAGATCGGCGGCCGACCAGCGCGAATACCGCTCTTGATGCTGTGTTCCACCCGGCTACGCGGAGTGATCATTTCCGCATGGTCTTCGACGTGGGACAGCACTCGCAGCAAAAGCCTCGTGTCAACGAGGACGAGACCGTGCCCCAGCCGAGGCCCACGCCGCAGTACGGGCCGCCATTGGTCTGCTCGGTCTATGACCACCTGGCCCACCGGTGCAACTGCTACCGGCCGGAGCGACGACGGTGAGCGTGAACATCTCGGCGTCCGGCCGCATAGACCGGCTGGACGATCAGCCAATCCCGAGCTGGATCGTTCGCCCACCGCGCCGCCGGAGTCAACGCCAGTGCGAGGACACCATGAACCTCTCGTACACGGAATTCCAGCGCGATCCGCTGGTCAAGGACGTGAACCGCGCACGCCGCACGTCGTACTTCGAAGCACATGACGGCACGATCACGCTGCTGAACACCGGCGAGACCCTGCCGCCGGAGCCGGGCGAGGGCTCCGCCGCCGAAGACGTGCGCCGTTCCTGATCAGGGACAGTCCAGGCGCACTGAGGAACCCCCGGTCCCCGTACACCTCCCATGTCTCGGGCCGGGGGTTCCGCCTATTCGATGTGCTTGTTCGGCACGCGCCAGACGCCGTAGATCGTGGCGCCGGCGGCGACGAGCGCGGACAGGGCGGCCGGGAGTTCGCCGGCACCGATGACGTTGTCGGCGACGATCGGGGCGAGTGCGGTGCACAGGCCGCCGACCGCGGCGACGATCGCCTTCGCGGCGTTGCCGAGGTTCACGCCGCATCACCCAGCTTCGCCAGCACCTGGTCGACCTTGTTTCGCAGCTCGGTGAGCGCTGCCCGGTCCTCGAAGGTCCACTTCGCGGAGTCAAACACAATGTCGGCCAGGTTGGTCCGGTTCTTGTCCCCGTCGATGCGGGACGGCTTGTTGGCCAGCACCGCGTCGAGCAGGGTGCGGACCATGTCGACGAGGGTCTTGCTGCCGGCCGCGGTGGGCCAGCCGGGGTACTCGCCGTTCTTGAACGAGCCGGTGAGCTGGTTGTAGATGGCGTCGAGCTTGGCGCTCTGGTCGGGGGTCAAGTCGTCCTCCTCGGTGCCGGTGGTCAGGGCTGCGAGGACGGCGGCGCAGAACGCCTCGCCCTCGACGATCTCGAAATGCATGCCGTCCTTGCGGCCCGTGTAGTCCCCGCCCCACCGCACCGCGCCACGTGTCGCGGCGACGATCTCGCGGATGGTGCGGATCTGCGCCGCGCTGAAGTTCGCAGCCGGGTCGGTGCCGAGCGGGTGCCGGGTGGCGTTGGCGTCCGCCGCTGTGCCGCTGGCGTGGTTGGACAGCGTGGTGCTGCTGCCGCGGATGGTGCGTTCCGCATAGCCCCAGTCGTCCAGCTGCCCGTCGTCGAGATCCTCGACCCGAGCGTGAAACTGGGCGAGCACCCACACCAGCAGCTCCCCGGCCGGCCCCTTGCGGAGCCGGATGGTCCGCGTCGTGCCGGGAACGGTGTAGACCTTGGTCAAGCTGATGTCGTTGGCGGTGTAGCCGTTCTGCGACTTCGCCATGTCACCCTCCTGTGAACGCGGTGATCAGGGCGCCGGCGATCGCGCCGAGCGCGCCACCGCCCCCGGTGGCGACCCACACGCGGCGCTCCAGGGCGCGGATGCGGGTCTCGTGGTCCGCGCTCTGCGCCTTGACCTCTTCGCGCAGGGTCTTCATCTCGCCGCGAATCTCCTTCACGGCGTCGTGCGTGGCGCGCACCTCGTCGTACATCTCCTTCGTGGTGATCACCACGTCGCCGGGCTGAGCCATGACTCCTCCCCTCAGTCCCTGATCTTGATCGCCCAGAAGGTGGTCAGGCCGCCGCCGTTGTTGCCGGTCGTGCCGCCTTCCAACCACCTGGTGGCGCCGGAGGTCTGGCCAGCGTTCACGCGAAGCACGTCGCCCACCACGAACCGGCGCCGGTTCGTGGCTTCCTGGCCGTTGCCCTCCGGGGCGTTGGTGGAGCTGGGCATGAGGTTGAAGGCGACCGTGTTGGCGTAGGCGAACCCGCCTGATGCCTTGTTCTTCGTGATGCCCAGGACCCGGTAGCCGGTGGTGTCGGCCGACCACTGCCCGCGCACGCCGATGTCGTACAGGCCATTTTCGCGGATCACGATCGAGTAGGGGTCTCCGGCAAGAGACCACATCGGGTTGCCGCCGACGCTGTCGTTCTGCTCGGACCCGGTCATGGGAACGGTCTGCGGGGTGCCGGTGGTGATGCCACGGGCCGTGTCGTTATAGAGCACGCAGGCGGGCATGCCGGGGTTGAGCGGCACCCAGGCGCTGCCCGTCCACCGGTAGGTTCGCCAGTCCAAAGAGGACACAAGTAGCTGGTTGGTTGCGCCGGAGGCGGGCAACGAGGGCACCACGCGCAGCGTCCGAAGGAACTGGTTTTCGACACCCTCGGCGAGCGCCTGCATGTCCGCCGGAACGTTCGGCGGATCAGTGAGCGCCGGGTATGGGAGGGCGAATTGCGGTGTGCTGGGCAAAATTTTCCTCCCCTAGTACGGCATGACCGTGAGTCGCCGGGACTGAAACTGAATGTTGTTGCCGTTGGCGCTGATGTACTTCAACCGGAACCGGTATTGACCGGGCGGAAGTTCGATCGTGTCGGTAACCATCACCGACGCTGCCGAGTAGACGTTCACCGCTGCTAGCTGTGCCGGGTCGAACGCGGTCGGGCCGACGCTGGTGGGGCCGGTGACCTCGACGCTGATTCCCCCGGTTTTCGACTGCGCGCCGCTGGCGTCGCACAAGATCATTCCGCCGTACGTCATCTGGACGCGGCCGTTGCAGTAGGTCGTCACGTCCGGCCCCACAGTGGCCAGGTCGGTCCACGAAGTCGACGAGGTGCTCTCGCTAGTGCCGACGCGGGCCGTGGCTAGGCGAAGCCCGGCGCCCCGCCCGGCCGCGCGGACGGCGCCGAGCACGAAATACTGGGTGCCGACACGGATGATGCCGACCACTTCGCCTTCTTCGATCCGCACCGTGTTGTTCGACGCGAGCAACGGCAGGTTCGAGAAGATGTTGCCGTTGATCCGCACCGAGTTGAGCCCGGTGAGATCGTCCCAGGATTCGATAACACCCGTGTGCCAACCGATGTTGCTGTTACCGTTGGCCTGTTGCTGCATTCCCGCAACCATCAAAGCCGCGATCTCATCGGCTCTCACAACGCACCTCCGAGGATCTGTTCGCGGGTAGTGGCCTGCATGACTCCGCCGGCATCGAGTGGCACGGTCAGCGTCTGGATCACGTGCCGCTCGGCGGTGAGCCGGTTCGCGTAGGACAGCTCGATGGGGTCGAGCGGCTCGAGCGCGACGTTGGGCACCATCGAGAAGTCGACGTTGTACGGGAGACCGAGCTGCCGCGCGAGCATCGCGTCGGCTGCGGCCTGGGCCTGCTCGGTGGTGGTGATGAACGTCGAGCTGTAGAACTTCGGGACCTTGCCGAACGGGCCGTTCCAGTAGGTCGGGCTGTTCGGGTTGAGGTCGTAGGCCACAGCCCGCACGGGCGGGGTTTCCCCAGCCTGCTCGCCGGTAGCGACGACCGCGTTGTAGACCCCGTCCCGCTTCAGCCGGCGCGCGACGCTGGCGACGACCCCGTCGCGGCCGTGGTTGACGGTGAACACCGGCACGGTCGGGTCCGGCGCGGTCTCCACCCGCAAGCGCCCGGCGTAGTCCCAGTACATGACCTTGCCGAGGCTGTCGGCGATGTCCTTGAGGAAGCTGTACCGGTCGTCCTCCAGCACGTGGCTGGACGGGAACGTGGTGGCGCCGGCGTCGAAGTCGAACAGGATGATCGCGCCGGGGTAGACCTCGCCGACAAGGAAGTTGAAGATCGCCGCGACGGATGTGCCGGCGCCGAACTCCATCGGCGCCAGGGGGCGGGCGTCGATAATCCCGGACATCCGGTCGCGCCCGTCGAGCTGGATTTGCCCGTCTGGCGCGTTGGGCTGGTCAGTCTCGTACATGCGGAAGTAGCCCTGCGAGACCCACTCGGTGCCGCCGTCGCCGTACACGATGCCGCGCTCCACGAACAGCTCGTTGCCGTAGGGCGTGAGCAGCCCGCTCGCGCTGGTGGGGAACTCCCACTCCGTGGTGAGGTCAAGGGTCGCGCGGATCTCGGCGGTGGCGTCGAGCTTCACGTCCCCGGCCACGATCGGGATCTCCACCCCGACGGGGTCGACGCCGGTCTGTCCGGGCGCGCACACGCGGGCGCGGGAGGCCATCGCGTGCGAGCCGCGGACGGTGGCGAGGAAGCGATCGGACACGGGCCTCATGGCACGATCACGTCCGTGGGGTCGGCGATCCGGTCGAGCACGTCGGCGTAGGTCGGCTCGGCCGCGATCAGCGCGGTGTAGCTGGTGAACGCAGTGAGCAGGTCGGCGTAGAGCACGGTCTGGCCGACGATCGTTCCGGCCGGCGCGGCGACCTCGGTCAGGGGCAGGTCGAAGAACCGGCGCTTGGTGCGCTTGGAGTGCCGGTCCATCGTGATGTCGCCGATAACGTAGTAGCCGCCCGGGAACGGGGCGCCGGCCGGGACGTGCAGCAGCACCGGTTCCCCGGTGGAGAGGCACAGGTCCAGATCCGCGGCCGCATCGAGGTCCACGGCGGTGATGGTGAGTGTGTATCGCCGCGACCCGCGCAGGTCTGTCACGGCGACCGGGAGCGAGCGGGAGATCACGTCGATGACCCCGGCGCGGGCCGGGCGCGTGATCGCCGACCAGTCGGTGACCGTGACCGCCCGGTTCAGGTAGGGCCGCTGCAGGTTTTTGATCCACGCCACCTGAATGTTCGGGGTGGTGCTGGCCGTGTCGCGGGTGACGTAGGCAGCTTTCTGGAAGGTCAGCAGCGTGGCCTTGGACACCGCGGCTGCGCCGCCGGTGACGATGACGTTTCCGGCGGGGACCGAGGTGGGGTAGGCGGCCAGGAACACGAACGTGCTGTCGCCGGAGCCCTGCGCGTTGCTGACCCGGGTCACGTCGACGAACCCGGCGGGGGTGCCCCATCCGGTGTGTTGCGCCTGCTTCCAGGCGAACAGCACGGTCAGCCGATCGTTGCTGCCGCCCGCGGTGATGGCCGGATAGGCGACGTTCTGCGCCGAGGCGTTGTTCTGCCACACCGACACCGCCGGCAGCAGCTCCGCGTTGCGCAGCGCCCACACCACCGCGGTAGTCGAGTCGCCGGCAGCGCCGCCGGTGAACGTGACCGTCGGCGCCGCGTCGCCGGGCAGGTAGCGGCGGCCGAACACGGCCGTGCTGCCGGTGGTGTGCACCGCGGTCCAGCCGGCCGGAGCGACCGGCGCCGCCGCGGTGTTGCGGATCGTGGCGAAGGCCAGCAGCAGATCGCCGGCGGTGATGCCGCTCGGCAGCGCGGGCGTCAGGGCCGTGTTGTTCCCGGTGACCGGGCCGCCCGGGGTGAGCCCGACGGACGTGACCGCCCCGCTGTCCACGTAGGAGGCGCGGTAGTAGTTCGGCACGCCGGCCGCAAACTCGTAGTCATCCAGCTGGCCGGCGCCGCTGGACAGCGGCACCGTGTCGCCGCCGCGGACCGTGGCCCAGGTGATCTGGTCGGTGCTGCGCTCGATGAGCGCGTAGTCGGCCTGCGCCGGGGCGCCGGTGATGGCGAGCCGGACGCGGGACAGGTCGTCGGCGTAGGTCGCGGTCAGGGTCATCTTGCGGCTCCCACTCCGGCCGTCAGCGCTCGGCGCATCTGCCGGTTGTCCCGGTCGGTCTTGATCCGGAACACCTCGGTGATGCCCTCGCTGAGGTCCAGGTGCAGCTTGATCACCTGCGCCTCGGCGCCGCCGCCGATCGCCTCGGCGGTGGTGTTCGCGTTCGTCACCCGCCCGGTCCGGCCCGGCGTGAACAGCTCCGGCCCGCGCTCACCGACGAGATAGGACTGGCCGGCCCGGGCGGTGCCGCCCTTGGCCAGCATCGGAATGTGCGGGATCGCCGGGATCCCGACGACTCCGGTCACCGCGTTGACCCCGCTGATCGCGCCGTTGACCACGCGGATCACGGCGTTGATCGCCGACTTGGCCGCGCCGGAGATTCCGGACCACACCGACCCGGCGAAGTCGGCCAGCCCGGAGAAGAACCCGCGCACCGCGTTGACCGAGTTGTTCCAGGCGTTGCGGAAGAAGTCCGCCACGCTCGACACCGCGCCGCGAATGCCGTTGAACACGCTGCCGAAGAACGAGCCGACGCCGCTGATCGCGCCCTGGATCCACGAGAAGACCGCGGCCCACACCCCGCGGAACCAGTTCACCACCGCGGTGATCACGTCGGAGACGAACTTCCACACGGCGGCCCACACGCCGCGGAAGAAGTCCAGGTTCTGAACGATCAGCACGATGATCGCGATCAGCGCCGCGATGCCGGCGATGATCAGCCCGATGGGGCTGGCGGCCATGGCGGCGTTGAGCGCCCACTGCACGACGGTGTAGGCGGCGACCGCGGCCTTCCACAGATTCACCGCAGCGGTGACCGCCTGGATCCCCAGCGCGAGCCCGCCGACGGCGATGGCCAGTGGGCCGATCCAGGTCATGTTCTGCGCCAGGAACGTCGCCAGCCCCTGCAGCAGCGGCCCCAGCAGCTGGATCGCCGGCACGAGGAAGGACGCAACCTGCGTAGCCAGCTGCGCGAAGGCATCGAGCAACGCCGGCAGCGCCGGGGCGATCGCCGTCAGCGCCGCACCCAGCACGCCCGACACCGCATGCCCCACGGCGGCGACCGCCTGGGCCAGGGCGACGATCGCGTCGTGCCCCTGTGCGGACTCCAGGAAGGCGCGCACCTGCTTGGCGAGCGGGCCGAGCACCCCACCCAGCCCCACACCGGCGTCGGACAGCGCGTCGAACACCGCGCCGACGATGCCGCCGATGTCGCCGAGGATCGCGAACAGCTCACGGAACGCCTCGATGGCGGTCCGGATCCACTGCTCGATGTTGCCGGTGTCGGCCATCCGCTGCACCCAGGCGTTGAACCGCTCGCCCGCGGCGCCCAGCCCGGCAGTCAGCTCGACCAGGATCGGCGCCGCCACCGCGCCCACGCGCGAGAACCCGGCGACCACCGGCGCCAGGAACGCGCCGATGTTCTGGATCAGCCGCGCCGTGGCGGACAGGATCGTGTTCACCTGCCCGACCGCGGCCGGCGTCTTCAACCACGCGGTGACCTTGGTGAGCACCCCGCCCATCGCGGTCGCGATCTGCTGGAAACCCGAGGTCAGCTGCGGCAGCGTCACGCGCAGGTTGTTCACCGCCGGCGCCAGCGACTTCTCGAACGACGCCGACACCTTGGACTTCAGCGTGTCCAGGGTCGGCGTCAGCTGGTCGAACGCGCGCTTGATCCCGTCCGCGCCGAGCTTCACCGCGACCATGGCGGCGGCCGCGCCCAGCATCACCGCGGGTACCAGCCCGGCCGCGCCCGACATCGCGACGAACGCCGACGCCAGCGCCAGCACCACGCCGATACCGCCCGACAGCTGCGAGAGCACCAGCGCGCCGCGGCCGGCCGCGGCCCACGCCGCCCCGACCGCCGAGGTGAACTTGCCGAGGTTCTTCCGGTTGGTCTCCGTCTGCTTCTCCAGCGCGCGCAGCTCGGCCATCGCAACACCGGTCGCCGCGACGAGCCCCTTCGCGGAGCCGTCGAACTTGATCCTGATCGTGCGCGTGCCCGTGGCCGCCATCAGCCGTCCTCGCTGAACTCGGCGATGATCGCGTCAGCCGCCGCCGACCACTTCGCAGCGATCTCGGCCTGGCTGTTCTCCACCACGGGGAAGAACCAGTAGGCGTCACGCCCCCGGTGTGGGCGGCCGAACTGGCTGTAGAAGTTCGAGCCGAACACCGAGCCGAACAGCAGCTTGTAGGCCGGCGCCCGGTTGCGCCCCAACCGCTTCGTGCCGCCGGCCTGGATCGCCGGGACCCGGTCCCGCACCGCCTTCACCGTTGACGCGACGAGCGGGGACTGCGGCGCCTCGTCGCTCATGCCGTCGGCCTTGACCTTCTCGGCCAGGGCGCGGGACAGCTCCAGCGTGGCGTCCTTGAGCCGCGTGGTCGCGTCCTTGGGCAGATCCGCGAACGCGCGCAGCGTCGGGCGCAGACCAACGATGCTCATCTTCACCGTGAGCGAGGTCTTGGCCACGAGAATCACCTCCGGGGACGGCCGGTCAGCCTGAGTACTGCGGGCCCCCGGCCCCGGGCTCACGGTGGGCGGTTGTGCCCTTGCCCCGTGAGGCGGCTTTCTCGCGCTCCTCCAAGATGGCCAGTGCGGTGACGACGGTCGCCTGGTGCTGGTCGTCCTCGGCAACCCAGACGCTGGGCGGGATCCCGGTCTCGATCGCGAGGGCGACCAGGGTCCGGCGCAGGCTGCCTACTGGGTAGGGTCCGGCTCCTTCACCGTCTCCTCCAGCTCGAACTCGAGGTCACAGCTGGCCTCGAACTCCTGCAGGGTGCCGGTGAACTGCTGGGTGCGGCGGGCCGCGAAGTGCGCGACCTTGTACAGGTCCGCAGTGTGCAACTCGTCCATCAGCTTCTTCAGCGACGCGCCCCTCGTGGTGCGCTCCCAGTTCAGAATGTCCCGCGTGGTGGCGGTGACCTCGAACTTTCCGCCACCGTCAGGTGCGATCTTGAAGTCGATCACAGCGCAAACACTCCCCTCGTCACACCGGCGAGCGTTCCGGTGTAGTCCACATACGCACGGCCCGCGTCCGGGGTGCCGACCAGCCGACCGAACGTCGACGGCTTCAACGGCCCGATGTAGCGCCTCGTCCCGGACGGGATCGTGACGGCCAGCTCCTCCAGGTCCAAACCGTCCACGGTGACCGGCGTCTGCACAGACACCGTCAGCGACGCGCCGGAGGCGTTGTCGACGACGAGGAACACCCGGCCGGTGTCGATCACGTCGCCGTCGCTGTTCGGCGGCCCGGTCAGGGCCGGGGTGATGCCCTCCTTGACGATCTGCTGCGTCGTCAGCGAAGTGCGCGCCATGTCAGGCCACCCTCTCGTAGGTCAGGCCGTCACCGAGGGTGCCGATGATCTGCAGCGTGACCTCGCTCGTCTCGGTCGCGCGCGCGTCCCCACCGACCGGCGGCGGCTTGAGCAGCACCTGCCCGGCCCACCGGACGTGCTCGCCGGCGATGTCCGGGTGGTGGTCCAGCACGAAGTCGGCGACCTGGTTGGCGTGCGCCCACAGGTAGTCCGACAGCCCGTTCGAGCGCCAGTCTGAGAAGAAGGTGAGCTCGAGCGTGGGCTCGTCGTCGGTCTCCTCGACGAAGCTGTTCGCGCCGCTGCTGCAGAACGTGTACTGCCGGTCCCCGTCCTGCACCCCGGGGTCCAGGTTCCACGTCTGGATCTGGCATTCGAACGCCTGGCCATCGATGGTGAAGTTGATGATCTTGAGTCGCCGCTGATGGATCGCCATCAGAGACTCACCTCCACGGAAAACGAGTAGCAGGGAAGGTTCTGGCTGCCGGCGGGGAACGTGCCGGGGTCGGCGCTCTGCACGACCGCGTCCTGCACTGTGTCAAGTGCGGCCGTGACCGGGGTGACGAGCTGCCACAGCAGTTCCAGGGCCCGCTCGTCCATCGCGACGATCAGGAACACTGGGAAGGTCGCTGTGGTGGGCGCGGACCCGTATCCGTCCCAGGTCAGCTGCGGCGCACCGATCAACAGCCCAGGCGGGTCGATGTCGTCGCCGAGCGGGTAGACGCGCAGCTTGTCGACGGTCTTGAGTGCCGTCTCGATCTGCTGCGCGGCCTCGGACACGGTCCTCATGCGAACACCGGTCCCCGGTACTTGCCGATGCCCAGCAGCCGCTCGATGTCCGGATCGAACGAAGGCACCCGGGCGGAACCGAGCTCGGGCCCCATCGTGACGAGCGCGTCCGGCGACCGGCGGCGGGTGTACCACCGCTCGGCCAGCCGGATCGTGCCCAGCACGAGGTCGGGCCCCGGCTTGGGCCGCGGGTCCAGCACGTCCTCGGTGTAGTCGATGTCCGACCGCACACGCTCGACGAACGCCACCGCGGCGTCGAGCTGCGTCTGCAAGAGCTCGTCGTCGCGGTCGTCGGTCGGCTCGAGCTTCTTGTCGAGCTTCAGCTCCACGAGCGTGGGCGGCCAGGACATCATCAGCTCGCAGCCGTGACCGTCAGGACCGCCACCGAGTTCGGGTGGCGAACCAGAGTGCCGACGTAACCCCAGATGCCCATGCGGACAAACGAGGGGCCACCGACCTGGTCGTAGCTGAAGTCCTGGACATCGGACTCGGCCAGGATCACCGCGTTCCTGCGGAGGACCGCGAACTTCTCGGCGTAGGCGGTGGGCAAGCCAGCAGAGGCCAGCACGTCCACGCCTTCGATATCACCGACCAGGACGTTGCCCAGGGCGCCGCGGGCGTTCTGCGGGCCGTAGCGAGACACCGGCATGAGCGGCCGGTTGTTGCCGTCCTTGAGCTTGCGGAACGCACCGAACCGGCGGAAGTTCATGACCGCCAGATCGGCCGGGCCACGCTGGTCACCAGCAACCGCGGTCTGCGCGTCGATCACCGCGTCGATCGCAGCGGCGTTGGTCGAGAACGCGGCCTCGGTGGCGAACGTGGTGCCCGCCGCGGTGCCGCCAGCGAGGATCGCCGAGCACACCAGGCCCTCGACAACGGTGTCCCACGCGGAACGCAGATCGCCCATAATGAGGCTGTCCACCGCCGGGGTGGAGGCATCGAGGAGCTGCCGCGAGACATCCTGGTAGGCGGCCTTCATGACCGGGGTCAGGGTGTCAGTGTTGCTGGTGTACCGGTCGGTGCCCCAGCCCGCGGTGTTCGTGCCCTCGGCGGCCTGCGTGAGGATGTTCGCGTCAGCGCCGGCGGTCTGCTTCGGCAAGACCAACGGGCGCGGATCACGGCCCAGCGGCAGGTGCCGGACAGCGTCGGCGACGACACGGTTCTGGCGGGCCAGAGCGTCGTACTCGTCGGTCAGCCACTTCGGCGGAATGATGCCGGTGCCGCCGGTTGCCTGAGTGACAGCGCGCATGTGCTCGTCAAGCCGCCGCTGCGCCTCGGGATCCCGCAGCGCCTTCGCCCGGTAGTGGTCGGCGAAGAACGAGTGCTGGCCGCCCTCCTTCTCCGACCGGTAGTGACCCGGGTCGCGGTCACGAGTGGTGGCGCGCCCGCGATGCTGGTCACCGCCGAGGTTCTGCTGCTCGCCGGCGTCACCGTCCAGCGAGGCCGCGAGCTCGCCGACGCGGCGGCTGCGGGTCTCGACCTCGGCTAGCTGCTCGATCTGCTCGGACAGGGTGCGCAGCTGGGTCGCCTGCTCAGTGACGCTGCGCAGCTCGTCTTCGGTGAGGTCGCGGTTGCCCTCGGCGGCGCGCGTCTGCAGGCCCTCGATCGAGGACCGCAGCGCGTCATGCTGCTCACGCAACCGGACCAGGTACGGGTTCGGCATGGCGCCGTCCTCCCGGTGTCGAAACGAATGGGGTCATTCGCACCGATTGGCCGGGGTGCTCGCTTCTGTGAGCGGCGAGGGTGTCGGCGTCCTGCGTTACTGCTCGTGTCCAGTGTAACCGATGACAGCGGTTAGCCGGTTAGGCCGCGTGTCCGCCGTGGTGCTTGGCGAACAGCGCCCGCCCGGCCGGGGTCGCCTGCATGATGTTGGTGGCCAGCCCGTCGGCCATGCTCGTCGGCACACCCTCGGAGATCAGCGCGTCGCGCAGCGCGGTCCAGGGGTGGGGGGACGTGGCGTAGCGGGCAAGCCCTTCCGGTCCTGTCCAGTACTCCCAGAGGGGCGAGCCGGGCCCGTACTTGAGGTTCGAGCCGCCGTGCGCGCTCGCGCGGGTCAGCGCCTCGGCGTCGGCGGACAGCACCGGCAGCGTCGCCACGATCTGGTCCAGCTGTGTTCGCCGGTCGACGGTGGCCGTGCTGCGGACGGCGGTAACGGTGGCTGCTTCGCCGTAGGCGCCGGCCATGACGATCGCGACCTCGGTCAGGGTGGCCGAGCGCCGCTCGACCACGCCGCCGGGGAGCTTCCGGTTTTGGCCCTCCCGGAACCCGATCGACAGCTCCGACAGTGCGCCGTCCTTGATCAGCTCTAGGGTTTCGTCGCCCTTCTCGGTCCGGGAAACCCGGAACCGGGTGAACAGGCCGGCCGCGTCGTCGCGCAGCTCGATCGCGCGGCCGATCAGCGTGCCGCCCATCTCGCCGTTGCGGCCGAAGTGGTCACGGAAGAACGGGACTCGGTGCGCGGCGCGGATCTGCGCGCTGAAGGCACCGCGGGCGAACTGCTCGGTCAGTCGGCTGTCGATGACCTGAGGCTTTCCGTAGGGCACGGCGATGCCCTCCACGGTCCGGCCATCGCCCGCCGAGCGGACCTCGAGTTCTGGCAGCCACTGGCGGGTGAAGGTCTCAGTCATGGTCGGGCTCCTTCACGTACCGCCACCCTGCCTCGTGGTGGACCTGGCACACGCCAAGATCCTCCAGTTCACGTTCTGTGCACCCGTCCACGATGCACTCCGCGTGCACGGTCCTGGGCTTGCCGGCCGGTTTGCGTGGCTTGCTGGTCATGCGGTCGCTCCCTGCGGTTCCGGGTTCTGGTTGGGCAGCGGCACCGCGGGCGCGGGCTGCTGCTCCGGTTCGGGATCGTCGTCGATGCCGGGCACGGGCGGCAGGTCCTCGATCTCGCGCACCTCGGACTTGAGCAGCCAGCCGTTGCGCACGGCGATCTCGTGCGCCTGGTAGCGGGTGAGGGTGTCGGCGCGCAGCACGGCGTCGAGGTTCGCCTGGACCCAGGTGCCGCGGGGGAAGTGCAGCGACAGAGTCTGCTCGAAGCGGCCCACGTGCCCGCCAAGGGAGAACTTCAACAGGTCGATGCTCTCGGCCTCGGCGTTGGTGTAGTCCATCGACCCGCCCGACGGGGCGCCGAGGAACCGTGGCGGCAGGCCGAAGATGTTGGCGACCTCGAGCAGCGACAGCTTGCGCGCCTCGATCAACTGCAACTCCTCGGGGTTCCAGGCCAGCGCCTCGAACTCGGTTCCCGGTCCCAGCGCGGCCACCGTGCGGTCTCGCTGCGCAACCAGCCACGCGGCCTTGGCATCGGACAGCTGATCGCGCGTCACATCGGGCGAGATCGCTTTCAGCACGCCGGTGGGGATGCCGGTGTTACCCAGGTTGCGCGCCTGCCGCGCCAGCTCCTCAGCGAGGTCGAGCGACCCGCTGCCATTGAGGTGCTTCTCCAGCACACCGACGCCGCGCAGTGCGCCCGGCTCACATGGGCCTTTCACGTGGATCACCTCGTCGGCGGCGAAAGACGAACCGCCGATGCTGTACTCGATCGCCCCGGTCGGCACGGCGGAGTACGTGGTGCCGACCGCCCGCCGCACGCCGACGTTGCGCGCCGGGACCGGGACGACCGCGGTCGGCAGGCCGGCGGCGTTCCGGTCGGCGATCACGCCGACGGCGTTGCCGTTGAGCACGAGGTCAGCCGCCCACGCCGACATGGTCGCGATGCGCGCTTCCTCTGGGTTGGGCTGCTCGAGCAGGATCGGCCGCGGGGTGATCTTCTCCGCGTAGTTGCGGCCGCGGTCGGTGTAGGCGTCCCACGGGAGCCCACCCAGCACGTCGGCGATCAGCATCACGGCCCGATCCACGCCGGGGATGCCCAGCGCCCGCACGTACCCGCCGCCACCCCACCCGGTGTCGCCGGTGATGAGGGCGGACGGGCCGATGCGCCAGCCATCCGACACGATCGTGCGGGAGTGCTGCAGCGGCCCGGTGGCGCGGGTGAACAGGCGTCCGAGTCCCATCAGGCACCCCTGACGATCTCGGCCAGCACCGCGACGGCGAAAACCAGCACGCCGATGACGAGCAGTCCCCAGGCGAGCCCGGCCACCATGAACAACCCAGCCCCGGCCGCGATCCCGCCGGTGGCCTGCGCGACGGACAGCAGCACGCCCCGGGCGCTGGTCGTGGTCCTCGTGTCGGTCATCTCATCTCCGTTCACACCACGCCGAACCACGGCGCGGGTTGCTCCTCGGGCAGGGTCAGGACGGTGTGCACCGCGCCCGCGGCGGCGTAGGCGGCGTCCACGTGGCCGGCACCACGACGGACGAAGCGCCACCCGTCGCCCTGGTAGTACTTCGACGCCCCGGCGATGTGGGCGTCCAGCAGCGGGTCGCCGGGGTGGATCACCCGGCGGGCGCGGACGAGGTCGGCTAGGCCCTGGCAGGCCTCGGCCACCGCGGCGCCCTTGATCTCGACCCACTCCGGCCAGGACCGCAGCAGCGGCGCCAGCGCGGCCGCAGGGCCGGACGGGAACCAGGCGCCGGCCTTGGGCTGGTACTCCTCGCGCAGCGCGGGCAGCTCGGCGCGCGCGGCCTCGGTGGAGTCCCACGCCTCGACGACCTCGACGCGCACCACCCCGGCGACCTCGCCCGCGGCGAGCAGCGCGACGTGTTTGCCATCCGGGGCCACGTCCAGGCACAGCACGATCCGGTCCTGCACGGCGTCGAGGGTCATGCTCGCGTCCCGGCACGCTTTCCAGGCGGCGAGGTCTACCGCGCCGTCGAGCTGGTCGACCTTCTGGGACAGCACCTCGGTGCGGAACACCTCGGGCGGGTCGGTCGCCAGTGCCGACCGGATCGCGGTGTGGGAGAGCGTGCGGCCCAGCGCCGGGTTCGCCTGCGCCCACGCCTGCTCGTCGTCCAGCTCGCACCCCTCCGGGGCCGACCACTCGAACAGGGCGATCGACTCGTCGCGCGCATCGCCCATGACGGCCACCCCGTCGCCGCCGTCGCCGACGCCGGCTGCGGCCCGCAGGTGGTTGAGGACCACCGACTGATCGTCACCGGCGTTGCTCAGCGCCCAGATCTGCCCGTTCGCCCGGGCCATGATGGTCTTCGACAGCGACGACCAGGCCGCCCAGTCACGCTGCTCGCGCACCTCGTCCAGCGTGAGGTGATCCACCGACAGCCCGCGGCCGGCCGACCGGTTCGACGCCTTGATCAGGTAGCGGCGGCCGCCGTCGAGGTTCAGCGACTCCTTGCCGTTCGCGGTGAGGTAGCTCAGCTTCTCGTCGGCCAGCTCGGGCACCTCGTCGACCGACTCGTTCGCCTTGTCCAGCACCTCGCGCGCGATGCCGAGGTCCTGCGCGGCGCCGAGCACCAGGCGCGCGCCGTCAATGAACAGGCGCCAGAGCGCCAGCACCTTCGACAGGTGGGTCTTGCCGTTCTGCCGCGCCACGATCGCCAGCACCGTCCGGAAGCGGAAGGTGCCCTCCGGCAGCAGCTCCAGGCCGTGGATCACCGCGAACTCCTGCCACGGCAGCAGCGGCTCACCGAGCACCTCGCGGGCGAAGTCGATGACCTCGTACCCGCGGGTCGTCTTGCGGGTCAGCGGGCGCAGCGGCGGCGTCCATAGCCGCGGCTCGGTGCGGCCGAGGAGCTTCTTACACGGCGCGGCTTTCCCGGATCGCCGCGAGCTTGCCGCCGCGCTGGCCACGTACCCCACCACCCTTCGCGGCAGCAGCACGCGCCTTCGGCGAGGCGCCCAACGCGTCGAGCGCGGCCAGCAGCTTCGGCCCCAGGTCGGACACCGCCGTCCGCTCGGCCAGCTTCGCCTTCAGCGCGGCGACCTGCTCGTACAGGTCCGGGTCCTCGGCCTGGTCGACGGCGCGCAGCACGCGGTCAGCGTGCGCCGCGGCGCCGGCCGCCTGGTCGATCTGCCGGGCGTAGGTCTCGGCCAGCCGCGAAAGCGCCTGATCCTCCTCGGACAGCTCCAGTTTCCCCAGAGACGCCGTGATCGCGGGCAGAAGCAGCCGATCCGCGGACCGAAGCCCCGCCGACTCACTCGCCACCCGCCACCTCCGACCGGTATAGAAATACCGGTTACAAGAATACCGCACGCCACCGACAGAACCCGCCCATCCGCTGCTCACACGCCGCGCCCGGCACGCCCCACGCACTCCCGGGGAGAGAGGAAGACAAGGGCATGGATCACCGGCGCGCCCCGACCACCTAAAAAGCGCAGGTCAGAGGCACCGTCCACTGTGGCGCAGCGTTTGCTCAGGTCAAGGTCTTGCGTTGCGTGATCACTGCACTGGCCTTGCTCGTCGTCGGCGTGGGCGTGGTCGCGGGTCTGCTGCCTGCCTGGCCTGCACCCCTGCTGCCCTGTTGCAGGACCTGTGCTCGGGCCCCTGGTACTCAGCCTTGCCGCTGCCGTCCACGTGTCCGAGGTCCCACGGTTGGCCCGGTTGGATGGTGTGGCCGCACCGTGCGCAGTCGACACCACCAGCAGCCACCCGCTCGGCCCACGCCCTGCGCAGGCGCTGGTGCGCGGAGCCGTAGCCCTGGCTGCTGGTGGTGCCGTACCGCCGGTCCATTAGTCGTCGCTCTCCCACCAGATCTCGCGGCGATCCCAACGAAGGAACTCCTCCGCGGTCCCGGCGGCAAGAACCAATTCGAACCGATCGCCGTGGCGTTCAGCGAGCCTCACCGCAGGCCCGACGATACGGCTGCATCCGAGACGGTGTCTCGTGACAGAGCAGAGGCGGTCGGCTAGCTGGCAGATGGCCGCGGTCCACCAGGGCTCCCGCAGGATGACGAGCTTCGTGAGGCGATCACCGTCGCGGAAGGTGGCCGCCACCTGGATCTCGTAGTGCATGACTTGCTCCCGGAACTCGTCCCCGCCCGGGTGGGCAGGATGGGTACCGGCGGGATCTCGTCATGGCAGCACCTCCGCAAGTGTCACGAGTTTAGCCGGGGGCCGCCCCGTGCGAGCGAGCAAGCGCTTCAGGCTTTTCGGCGGTTCACGTGGTTTCCTTCTTTCTTGCGGGCGCGGACTTGAGCCGACCGCATAGCCATGCGCAGGAAGTGGGCCTTCCGTGCGTGCTCAGCCCGGATGGCTCGTTCGCGCGGATCCAGGGTGCCGTCGGGGTCGACTTCGCGTTCGAACTTGGTCTGCAGACCACGTCGGCCAGGTTCCGTTGCAGCTGTCCGATCATCGGTCTTGGCCCATCGACTGTGTGCGGCGAGGCGGGCGCGGAGGGCGCGTTGTTCAGGCGTCATCATTGACTTCCAGGTCGTCGACATTGACTGGCCCGTCAAGTTGTACTACTGAGGTGTCCTCGTCGCCCAACGAGAGCCCTGTGCCGCTCGGTTCGGGAGCGAGGGCCGCAGCAGAGCCTCTACGACGACGAGAAGGGGACGGAGACTATCCGTACCCCTGGCGGGCCGCAGTCCGTCACCATCGTGTCGGAGCCGGGCCTGGGTGGCGGCCAGGTCGCCACGAGATCGCGCGCAGCCTTACGCAGCTCGGGGTTCATGCTGCTCCTTCCAGTTCGGGTAGTCGCTTGCCGCCGGCCCACGCCTCGAGGGCGCGGTCCGTAGCTTCGCGAATGTGGGTGCGGCGCCATTCAATCTCCGCGCGCGGGTCGTCGCCCAGTTCGCGTGGCGGGACGAGGTCGACGCTGAACAGCTTGGACGAGATCTCGCGCCGGAGCTGTTCGAGGGTGTCGGTGATGTGCGCGGGCTTGATCCGGGGCCGGTCGCCACCGCGCTTGTGGTACTCGATCACGGCGCGGCGGGCGAGCGGGAAGGTCCAGCCCTCCTCGACGGCGACCGTGCGCCAGGCGACCACGTCGGCCTCGCCGACGGTGCGCTGGTCGTAGGCGGCGATGAGGGTGAGCAGGTCGATGGTCTCGTCCGGGGTCATCTGAGGTCTCCTGTCGGGAGCTGCAGCACGTTCGCGCCGTTGCTGGCGAGCCGGGCCTTGAGCGCCTGAGCGGCGGCGACGCGCTGATCTGTTGTGGACGGCCGGTCGCCGGCCGATGCATGGCCTTCGAGCTGCTCGATGGCGTTGAGCAGGGTCTGGCGGGTGAGCGGCTTGTTGCGCTGGTGGGTGGCCATGTGCCGGAGCGCGTCGAACACCTGCTGCTCGGTGAAGGTGTTGAGCGCGTGCCGGACCACCTCGCGGACGGCCATGAACTTGACCTGCTTGCGCATGGCCTCGTAGTAGCGCGTGGCGAGGTCGTTGGCGGCCTTGTCCTTGGCCGGGTCCTTGCCGCCGCGCTTGGTGGCGGGCAGGGGCTTCACGACGGCGAGTTCGACCCCGGGGCTGTCCGGCGCAGGCGCCTCGGCGCCTGCCCTCTCCAGAGGTACCGGTTCATTACCGGTTCCCTTACCGGTTCTCGGCGGTTCTGAGTGCGTGACGTTGGCACTTAAAGTGCGTGACTCGGGATTTTGAGTGCGTGACATGGTGTCCTCGTGCGGATTTTGAGTGCGTGACGCCCTGGACTTGCGTTGCCGCTCGGCTGCCTTCGCGCGGGACTCCTCGACCTCGCGATCGATGGCCTCCCGATCGCTGTCCGGCCGCCGCAGCGCGGTGTTGAGCCGGTAGATGGTCACGTCGCCGCGCGTGCCGACGGCGGTGATCACCCGGGCTGCGGCGAGCCGGTCGAGGACGCGCTGGATCACCCTCCGGTCCAGGCCGGTCTTGTAGCGGATGGTGGCCAGCGCGAGGAACGCCTGCGGCGGCGTCCCTCGCGCGGCCTCAGCGAGGGCGACCAGGACAAGCCGGGCGGTGGTGTCGTGCTTCCCGGCGGGCGTCTGCAGCATCGGTGCCTGGTTCAGCGCCCACTCCACGGCCTGCCAGCTCATGCGGTGTTTCCTTCGCCTCCGCGGCTGCGGAGCCTCAGGGCCAGCGCCCGCCGCACGGCGAAGGGCAGGCGCTGGCCGACGATCAGAGGGCGAACTGGGCGTGGCTGTGCAGGAACTGCTTGCGCGCCTCGGTCATCGGCCCCAGGTGGCTGTCGAAGCGGTCGTAGACCAGGACCTGGTGCGGGCCTTCGGTGGCGACGGGGTCGTCCATCTCAGCGGCCAGCTTCTCGATGGTGACCAGCCCATTCGTTCCGGACAGGAACAGCGGCTTGCCACCGCCGGTGAAGGCGACGACCGGCAGGAACTCGGCGATCCGCTCGAGCTGTTCGAGGTGGTCGGCCGCGTCGATCGACGGCATTCCGGGAGCGGATTCCGGGTCTTCCCACATTACGCGGGCGTAGAAGCGGTTGGTGGGGGCGAAGGTGACGCTCATGGTCGGTCTCCCAGTAGTCAGGCGGCGTCGGCGGAGTGGTCGCGGTACCAGTCGATCCCGGCGGGCGTGGGCTCCCAGATCACCCACTGCGAGCCGCGGTGCTCTCGGATCCGGCCGGAGTCCCGCACGTACCCGCCCTCGACGAGTTCGGCGCGGCGAGGGCGCACGGAGTTGTCGAGCAGGCCGACCCGCTCGCAGATCTCGAAGTCGGTCGCCCCGGCGTGCTCGACGATGTCGGTGAGCACGCGGGCCCGCTGGGTGCCGGTCCGGGGCGCGATGTTGCGCGCGGTGCGGGCGGACGTGGCCGGCGCATCAGCGTGCACCTTGCCCTCGGTGGCGGCGCGCACCTCGCCGTCGCGAGCGATGGCCTGGCGGCGCAGGTACTCGCTCACCTCGGCCTCGGCGCGGCGCAGCGCCTCCAGCGCATCAAGGCGCCCCTGGTGGGCCTGCTCGGCGAAGTGCCCGACCCGGCCGAGTGCGCCGGTCGGCTCGAACGGCGGCTCGTCGGCGGCGGCGAAGAAGTCGAACGGCTCCGTCATCGCACCTCACCCCCGGATCGCCGGCCAGCCTCGGCGCCCTCGGCGACCTTCAACCAGTACTCGGCGCGAGCACGCGCACGGCGACGGTCCACAGCGCGCTCCAGCAGCGCGCCAGCGAACCCGCCGAGCGCGAACATCGCCAGCGCGAGCGCGGTGATCGCGAGGATCAAAGCGGTCAGGTTCACCGGGCACCGCCAACAAGCGCGCATGCCTCAGCCGCGGCGGCGGCGAAACCGTCGTCGTCGCCCATCAACCGGGCGGCCTCGGCGAACAGGTCGCGGGCCTTGCGGATGCCGTCGAGGTCGAGTTCGACGACCTCGGCCCAGCCCTCGATGGCCAACACCGCGTGGGTCGTCGGCTCCGGGTCCGTCGCGGACACCTCGAGCACCAACGGCGCGTCCGGGCGCGGGTCCTCGTCGATCAGGTCGTTCGCCAGCACCGGAATGATCCCCAGCTGGCGGGAGTGCCACACGCCTTGATCAGTAGGCGCGTGACGGCTGGCGTCGTCACACCACGCGGGGTGTGAGCAGGTCACGGCAGGTGTTAACGTGCGTTCGGGCATCTGGATTTCCTTCCGGGTGTTCGCAGCGACGGACGGCCCGACCTGTGCCGGCAAGCTGTGGATCGGGTCGTTCGTCGACGTGTTGATGGTGATCGTGTCGTTCATGCGGCGCCGTTCTGGGCGGCAAGCTCCTGGTCGAAACGCTCGACCTCGGCGAGTGGGTAGAGGACCTTGCGGCCCACCTTCACACCCTTGGGCCCGTAGCCGATCATGCGCCAATAGCGCACGGTCGACTCAGCGGTCCGGTACCGCTCCGCCAGCTCGGCGGTGACGAGGTACTCGGCCTGCTGCCCGCGAGCCCCATGCTGTTGGGTCATCCTTCATCTCCATCAGGACGCTGTTGAAAGTGAAGTTACAGCGTTGGGATTCACCATAGGCGTTGCCCCCTTCAAGTCAAGCAGGTACCTTCGTGTCGTGAAGGACCAACGCGAGCCAACGCCAGTGGAGCGGGTAGAGCGGATCTTCGCGCAGCGCCTCCGGGAACTTCGAGCAGAACGTGACCTCTCGCAGGCCGCCCTCGCGAAGCAGCTGCAGGAGCACGGGCTACAGCTTGACGATCTGGCAATCCTGCGCATCGAGAAGAACGAGGAGGACCCCCTGAAGGGCCGCCGGGTCCGGCTCGGGGAAGCCACTGTCATCGCGCAGGCACTCGGGGTGCGTCTCGACGAAATGCTGCAAGAAACGAAGTCGCCCGAGCTGAGGCGAGCAATGATCGAGGCTGAACTGGCCCACGCTCGAGCCTCCTGGAGGTCGGCGATCGACCAAGAGCAATCTGCTCACGAAAGGCGCCTGGAGTGGCACCGGAAGGTTCTGGAACTTGAAAGCCTATCGGCGAAATTGCAGCCTGGTGAAAAGATTCCTGAACTGCCGGGCGAGATTTACGTAGACCGGGCAACTGGCCTCAACATTCCCGTAGGGAATCTTCGCAGCGGAAACTCGATCACAATTCCAATGAAGAATGTTCTGAAAAAGACGCTTACCGAGGTGGCCGACGGCCTAATAAAGGATCCATTCTGGATCGAGGTGCACTACAGCGGTCGCGTCGGAACGCACATCGACCTCGGCGCGGCGGAACTCCGCCGTCGTGCAGTGCTACGACTCCCAGCCAGCGCATACCGTCGACGCCGCAACATCGACAAGAACATCGCTTCGAAGATTGCAAGTCATGCGTCGTCAATGAACGTCCCTCGGCTGGACATTCCGAATCTGGACGCGCTCCAGAAGCGGCTGATCGCCACGTCAAAGAACTTTCTGGAAATTAAGCTTGAGATCGCCAAGATTTCCGACAATGATCCAGCCTTCCCCGATGCGTCAGACGCATTTCGAGAATTATTCCGACAGTTCCTCTCGGCCGTCGAATCGTACGCTTATCAGCTATTCCTTCACGTGGACAAAGTAAAGCAGGCACAGGTATAGACGTGGGTTACACAAAAGATCTGTGGACGCGCCCGGAGGAGCAGCCCGACGGCAAGGTCAAGCGGGTGCCGAACGCGCGCTGGGGCAAGGGCAAGCGGTGGTTGGCGTGCTGGCTGGACCCGGACGGGAACGAGCGCACGAAGGCGTTCGCCACGAAGACACCGGCGGACAAGTACTGGCGGGACATGGAGTCCGCACGTGACCGTGGCGAGTACCACGATCCGAAGGCCGGCCGGAAGCTGTTCGGCGACCTCGCGCAGGCATGGTTCGAGGCTCTCGCCGTGGATCCCGCGACTCGGATCCGCACCGAGCAGGTGCTGCGCCTGCACGTCCTGCCGACCTTCGGTAAGCGGCAGCTCAAGGCGATCCAACCCTCGGAGATCAACACGTTCCTGGCCAAGCTCAGCGAGACCCACGAGTGGGCCACCAGGGCGAAGGCCCTCGGGATCCTGCAGGGCGTGCTCGACCTGGCCGAGGCGGACAACCTGGTCAAGAAGAACGTAGCGAAGTCAAAGGTGATCCAGCGGGTCAAGCCGACGTTCGAGAAGGTTGAGGCGTGGAGCGACGAGCGCGTGTTCGCCCTGATCGATGCCCACCCCGACGAGTACCGGCTGTTCCCGATCATCGCGGCGACGTGCGGGCTGCGCGCCGGCGAGCTGTTCGGGCTCGCCCTCGAAGACATCGACTTCGAGGACCAGGTGATCCACGTCCGCCGGCAGCTCAAGCGCATCGGCAAGCACCACGTGTTCGCGCTGCCCAAGAACGACCAGGAGCGCGATGTGCCGCTGGCCAACTGGACGGCAGAGAACATCCGCCTGCACGTCGAGAAGTACCGGCCGCGGCCCTGCTCGCTGCCCTGGGAGAAGCCGGACGGCCCGCTGCGGGCGCACAACATCCTCTTCCGGTGGCATGACGGCGGGTTCGTGAAGGACCGCAACTTCTCTGAGGAGGTGTGGAAGCCAGCAGCGCACGCCGCCGGCATCATCGGGCCGCCGGTGCCCAAGCAGCGCGGGCAGCTTCGCTACAACACGACCGGCAAGGAGGGCCCGCACCAGCTGCGGCACTACTACGCTTCGGTGACGCTCGCGGACGGCGTGAACATCAAGGAGCTGGCCGAGTACCTCGGGCACCACGACCCGAGCTTCACGCTCAAGCAGTACGCCCACATGCTGCCCGACTCCCATGATCGGGCTCGCGAGGCAGTCGACCGGAGGATGTTCCGGCCGCGCCTGGTTGCTGGCGGAACATAGACGGAACGGAGCCTCCCGTGGCAAGGACCGCGAAGGGTCGGAATGCAGGTCAAAACCGCTTCGAGCGGGCTGGAACCCGTAGACCACGGCCATCGCCGGATCCCAGGCCACGAGCACCCCCGTGGCCGCGGCCAGCCCCGGCACGACCGATCGCTCCCGCCCCAGCGCCAGCGCCAGGAGTGCGATCGCGCCCATCACCGCGGCTCGCAGGACGCTCGGCTCCCCACCCGCCAGGACGACGAACCCCGCAAGAGCCACTCCGGCCAATCCGGCCGAGAGCCGTGGCCCGGCCCGCAGCAGCCGCAACAGCAGCAGGACAGCGCCACAGACGATCGCGACATTCGACCCGCTGACCGCCATCAGGTGGGTGAGCCCGGCGTCGGTGAACTCCCGGTCGAGTCGTTCGGACAACCCGCTCGTGTCGCCGACGACCAGACCCGGCACCAACCCCGCCTGCTCCTCCGGCAGCACGTGGCAGGCTCGCCGGAGAGCTTCCCGCATCGCCTCCGCCCCCCGCTGCCACCACGGTGCCTCCGTCGGGCCGGACGGCGGTCCGCGGACGTAGACCGCGGCGACCGTCAGGTCTGTGCCGAGCGGCGGGGCGAGTTCCCCACGGGCGGTGATCTCCTGGCCGGGGAGGACCTGACGCCAGGAGTCGAACGGCGCGAGAAGCGCCACCCGGCCCGACGACACCACCGGTTCAGCACCGCGTTCCGCGGACAGAACTTCGGCCGCGACGACCGCTGATCGTGGTCCCGCCTGCTGGTCGGCGTACCCGGCCGAGCGGATCGGTGCGGGACGTTCTCTGATCAGCACCCGCAGGGTCACCTGGGTCCCGTGCTCCGCGAGGCCGCGCAACGGATCGTGCTCCGCCCGGTTCAGGCGCAGGCTCAGCGGCCCCACCAGCAGGAGACCGGCTACGAGCAACGCCGCGCCGCCCGACCACCAGGAGGAGGCGGCCGGGCGCAGCTTGGCCAGGAGCACCCCGGAGACCAGCACGGCCGCGGCACCGCACCCGAGGGCTGCCCACCACGTCCACAACAGCCCGAGCAACGCTCCGAGCCACAGCGCCACCGCCGCCGGTACCAGCCGGAAGTCGTGCCGGACCGCGGATTCGTCGATCACGAGACCGTCACCTGGTCCCGCAAGCGGGACAGCCGTGTCTCGCCGATGCCTTCGACTTCACGCAACTGGTCCACGGACCGGAACGCCCCGTGCTTGGTGCGCCAATCGATGATGCGCTGCGCGGTGACCTCGCCGACGCCGGGCAGTGCGTCGAGTTGCTCCGCGGTCGCCGTGTTCAGGTCGACGAGAGCCGGCGGGCCTCCCGCCGCGGCCGGCTGCTGCGCACCGGGCGGCGGCGGGACTCCGACGTAGATCTGCTCGCCGTCGGCGAGTTTGCGGGCGAGGTTCAGCGCCGAGACGTCGGCACCGTCGATCGCACCCCCGGCGGCCCGGACGGCGTCCGCGACGCGTGCACCGCCGGGCACGGTGACCAGACCGGGAGTGCGCACCTTGCCGACCACACTGATCACCAACGAGCTGTCGGCCACCCGGCTGGCAGACGCCGAGACGGGTGCGGGCCGGTCCGGCGCCGCGGGCAACACCGGCGCGCGTTCGACAGGCGGGCTACCGCCGAGGAACACGATCGAGGTGCCGACGAGGACGAGGACACCGACCACGGCCAGGAGGATCGTGGTGACGCGACGGCGATGCGGGCTTCCGGTCAGCGCGGCCGGCGCCCAGCGTTCGACCAGCCGCCCGACCGCGCCTGGCGGCCCGGTGTCATGGTCGGCCGCGGCGGCCTGACCGGCGAGCTGCTTGAGCCGGCGGTTGACGGGAACGCCCGGCGATTCCGGGCCTGATCGTTCGAACACGCATTCGACGCTAGGGGGAGCGGGGAGGCGGGAGAAGCGGGAATCGCGGGGGCTGTGGACAAGTGGGGGTCTGTGGACAAGTGCCGCGTTCTGCCGCGACGGCACCGGATTCTGTCGGTGCGCTGTGGCAGGGTGGACGGTTTGGGTGCGGCTGCGCGAAACCCGTACTGCCAGGGAATTCAGCGGCCGAGCGGGTTCCGTTGCACCACGACACCGAGGACACCAGGGCCGGTGTGCGCACCGACGACCGCGCCGAGTTCGGACACCACGCAGCCGTCGACGACGTTCAGCCGTTCCTCCAGGCGGTTGGCCAGTTCCACCGCGCGCTGCGGGGACGCGAGGTGGTGCACAGCCACCTCCACCGGCTCCCCGCTGGCCGCCTGTTCGGCCAGTTCCACCAGGCGCGCCATGGCGCGGTTCATCGTCCGCACCTTCTCCAGCGGCTTGATCCGCCCGTCGTCCAGGTGCAGCACCGGTTTCATGGCCAGCGCGGTACCCAGCAGGGCTGCCGCGGCGCCGATGCGCCCCCCGCGACGCAGGTACTCCAGCGTCTCGACCACGAAGAGCGTCTCCGAGCAGTGCACCGCCGCCGTCGCCGCCGCTTCGACCTCCGCTGCCGACGCCCCGGCCGACGCCGCACGCGCCGCGTGCAGCGCCGCGAACCCCAGGCCCATCGCCGTCCCGCGGGAATCAACCACGCGGACCAGGTCCGGCCCCACCTCCTGCGCTGCCAGGACAGCCGATTCCCAGGTTCCCGAGATTTCGCTCGACAGGTGGATCGACACAACCGAGTCCGCGCCCGCCTCCAGCGCTTCCCGGAACACCGCGGCGAACGCGCTCGGTGTCGGCCGGGACGTCGTGACGATCCGGCGCTGGCTGAGCGCCTCCGCGAGCGCCGCCGGCCCCACCTCCACGCCGTCCAGGGCCGCGACACCGTCGATCAGCACGTGCAGCGGAACGACGCGCAGCGCGTAGCGGTCGGCGAAGCCCTCGGGCAGATGGGCGGTGGAATCCGTGATGACGGCGACCGGCACGACCGTCAGCCTACGTGCCGGCCGGCGGTTCGACGGGAGCCAGCAGCGGTGCGACCAGCGCGGCCATCGCCTTGCCCACCAGCGCGTGACCCTCCCAACCCCAGTGCATGCCGTCCGGGTTCCCGCGACCGCTCAGGACGTGCTCCCCCACCACTTCGGCGAGGTTCAGCACCGGCACGTCCACCCGCCGTGACCAGGACGCGATGGCGGCAGCGGTCTCCGCGCGCCCGGTGTGCACGTTGCCGTAGGACGACGCCCGGTGCACGCTCGGCAGAACGGCGACGATCGGCAGTTCCGGTCGCAGGATCCGCAACGCGTACACCGCCCGATCGAGGTAGTGCACGGTCAGCTTCGCCGGTAGTACCCGCGGCCGTCCGCGCAACGCGACCGCCAGCCGCGGCTGGGCCGCCAGATACGCGCTCCGGACCGCGCGACGGAGACCGGCCGGCCGCAGGTACCGCAGCCCGCCGCGCAGATAGGTCGGCAGCGGCGACGGCAGCGTGTCCATGCTCCCGACGGCCAGCACCACGACGTCGGCCTGCTTCAGGTCGGCCCACACCCGCGGGTCGCCGATCATCGCCCACCACGCGTCGCGCGCGGTCCAGCCCGCGGACGCGACGAGGTCCGCCGTGCCGCCGAGCGCCGCGGCAGCGATGTTCGGCCACAACCGCGGCTCGTCGGCGGCGCACGGACTCTCCGGGCCCTGGAAACTCAGCGAGTCCCCGAAGACCAGCAGTCTCGGCATCTCAGCCGAGCATTCCGGCGTTGTAGGCGTACAGCCGCCAGCGCCCGTCACGCAGGCCCAGCTCGACCCAGTGGCAGTTGCCGATGCCACCCAGCTGGGACCACGCCTCGACCGGCAGTTCCAGCAGCTTGCCGGTCAGGGCCGTGATCAGCCCGCCGTGCGCGGCCAGCAGCACTGTCTCACCCGCGTCCGCGTCAGCCAGCAGATCGCCGACCACCTCCGCCGCGCGCTCCGCCACGTCCACCCGGGACTCCCCACCGGGCGGGGCCCAGGTCGCGTCGAGGCGCCAGAGCGCGCGGTCCCCGGGCCACCCCTGGTCGACCTCGTCGCCGGTCAGCCCCTGCCAGTCACCCAGGTGGGTCTCCCGCAGTCGCTTGTCGATCCGCAACGGCACCCCGATGGCCTCGGTGAGCACGGTCGCGGTGTCCATCGCGCGGTGCAGGTCCGACGAGATGACGAGGTCGGGCTCGAACCGCGCCAGCGCGGGCGCGGCGAACCGGGCCTGGTTCCAGCCCACCTCGGTCAGCGCCGAGTCCAGGTGGCCCTGCATGCGGCCCGCCGCGTTGTAGTCGGTCTCCCCGTGGCGCCACAGCACGAGGCGACGCAAACTCACTTGGCGTCCCCCGCCTCGACGGCCTCGGCCAGCCCGTCGATCTCGATCCGCGGGCAGTCCTTCCAGAGCCGCTCGATGCCGTAGAAGGAGCGCTCCTCGTCGTGCTGGACGTGCACCACGACGTCCACGAAGTCGAGCAGCACCCAGCGGCCCTCGCGGGCGCCCTCCCGGCGGACCGGCTTGTACCCCGCCTCGCGCAGCTTCTCCTCGACGTTGTCGACGATGGCGCCCACCTGGCGTTCGTTGGGCGCCGAGGCGATGACGAACACGTCGGTGATGACCAGCTGTTCGGAGACGTCCAGCACCACCACGTCGGTGGCCTTCTTGTCCGCGGCGGCGTAGGCCGCCACGGTCGCGATGTCTCGTGCCTGGGACGTCGCTGCCACTCCTGTGCTCCCTCATCCTGTGACCAGTCGGTTCACCGAGGGTACCTGCCGCCACCGACGGCCCGGTGTCTCAGGCGGGCTTGCGGTACAGCCCGCGCTTGTCGATGTACCGGACCACGCCGTCGGGCACCAGGTACCAGATGGGTTCGTCGCGCTCGACCCGCTCCCGGCAGGTCGTCGACGAGATGGCCATCGCGGTCACCTCCACGAGGCTCACCTTCCCGCTGGGGAGGTGGTGGTCGTTGAGCCGGTAGCCGGGGCGGGTGACGCCGATGAAGTGGGCCAGGGTGAACAGCTCGTCGGCGTTGTGCCAGGTCAGGATCTGTTCCAGGGCGTCCGCGCCGGTGATGAAGAAGAGCTCGTCCTCGGGGTACTCGGCTTTCAGGTCGCGCAGGGTGTCGACGGTGTAGGTCTCGCCGCCGCGGTCGATGTCCACCCTGCTCACCGAGAAGACCGGGTTGGAGGCGGTGGCGATGACCGTCATGAGGTAGCGGTCCTCGGCACGGGTGACTTCCCTGCTGGACTTCTGCCACGGCTGGCCCGTCGGCACGAAGATCACTTCGTCGAGGTCGAACCGGGACTGCACCTCACTGGCCGCGACGAGGTGGCCGTGGTGGACGGGGTCGAAAGTGCCGCCCATGACCCCGATTCGGCGTGGTGACATGACTGGATCGTAGAAGCGCGAGTGCGCGGGTACTGCCCCGCTCCCCGGTAACAGCACCCGCGCGCTTCGCTCCGCCGGGGGTTCGAGGGGAACCTCCGGAGGCGCCGGCGAACCCGCAAGTGAACCCGACGCGGAGGAGACCTCGGCGTCGAGCCCTCCTGATGCAACCAGTCGATGTGTCCTGCACCACATTACTCGACGACTGGTCCACTCGTGCGGCGCTCGGCTCGGTTTCGTCGGCGCCATCGGGTAGACGTGGACCCGTGGACCTTCACCTCCTGCGCGAACGAGCCGAAACGCTGCTCCAGGCACTGGCCGGCAGCGGCGCGACCCTGCGCGACGACCAGTGGACCGCGATCGAGGCGCTGGTCGCCCACCACAGGCGCGCTCTCGTCGTGCAGCGCACCGGGTGGGGCAAGTCAGCCGTGTACTTCCTCGCCACCGCACTGCTGCGCGAGCGCGGAGCCGGCCCGACGGTCATCATCTCGCCGCTGCTGGCGCTGATGCGCAACCAGATCGCGGCGGCCGGGCGCGCCGGCATCCACGCGGCGACGATGAACTCGGCGAACCCGCAGGAGTGGGACGACGTGCAGGCACGCATCACGGCCGGTGAGATCGACGTGCTGCTGGTCAGCCCGGAGCGGCTGAACAACCCGGACTTCCGCGACAGCGTGCTGCCCAAGCTGACCGCCACGGCCGGGCTGCTGGTGGTCGACGAGGCCCACTGCATCTCCGACTGGGGCCACGACTTCCGGCCGGACTACCGGCGCCTGCGGACACTGCTCACCGGGTTGCCCGAAGGTGTCCCGGTGCTGGCGACCACGGCGACGGCCAACGACCGGGTGGTCACCGACGTCGCCGAGCAGCTCGGACTCGGCCGGGGCGGCGACACGCTGGTCCTGCGCGGGCCGCTGGACCGGGAGAGCCTGCACCTGTCGGTGGCCGAACTGCCCACGCCGCAGGCCCGGCTCGCCTGGCTCGCGGACCGTCTCGGCGAGCTGCCCGGGTCCGGCATCATCTACACGTTGACCGTCGCCGCGGCGCACGACATCGCGGAGATGCTGCGGGAGCGCGGGTTCCCGGTCACGGCGTACACGGGCAAGACGGAGCCGGCCGAGCGGGAGGCGGCCGAAGACGATCTGCTCGCCAACCGGGTCAAGGCGCTGGTGGCGACCTCGGCCCTGGGCATGGGGTTCGACAAGCCCGACCTGGGGTTCGTCGTGCACGTCGGTGCGCCGTCCTCGCCGATCGCCTACTACCAGCAGGTCGGACGTGCCGGCCGCGGTGTGCGCAGGGCGGAGGTGATCCTCCTACCCGGCGCGGAGGACGCCGAGATCTGGCGGTACTTCGGATCGCTGGCCTTCCCCGACGAGCAGCGCGTCACGCAGGTGCTCAACGCCCTCGCCTACGCCGACCGTCCACTGTCGACAGCGGCGCTCGAGCCGATGGTCGAGCTGTCCCGGTCGCGGCTGGAGATGGTGCTGAAGGTGCTGGATGTGGACGGTGCGGTGCGCCGCGTCAAGGGCGGCTGGGAGGCGACCGGGCAGGACTGGAACTACGATCGCGAGCGGTACGAGCGTGTCGCCCAAGCACGGCAGGCCGAACAGCGGGCGATGCTGGAGTACCAGTCGACCACCTCGTGCCGCATGGAGTTCCTGCGCCGTCAGCTTGACGACCCCTACGCGGAGCCGTGCGGCCGATGTGACAACTGCACCGGTGTCCACCAGGACGTCACGGTGTCGGCGGAAGCGGTCGAGAAGACCGACGAGCGACTCCGGCGGCCAGGGGTCGAGGTGAGTCCGCGCCGGCAGTGGCCGACCGGCATGGCCTCGCTCGACGTGCCGCTGTCCGGGCGGATCGGGAAGGGCGAGCTCGCCGAGCCGGGCCGCACCCTCGGGCGGCTGACCGACGTCGGGTGGGGCGGACGGCTGCGCGAGCTGGTCGGCGAGCGCGCCGCCGACGGTGCGGTACCCGAGGCGGTCTTCCAGGCGTGCGTGCAGGTCCTGGCGGCATGGGACTGGCAGCAGCGGCCGACGGCCGTGGTGGCACTGCCGTCGGCGACACGGCCGCGGCTGGTGCACGACCTCGCCACCAGGCTGGCCCGGGTCGGGCGGCTGCACCTCCTCGGGGCGATGGAGAGCCGTGGCGGGCGGCCCCGTCGCGCGAACAGCGCCCCAGCGGGTGGCCGACCTGTGGCAATCGCTTGCGGTACCGGGTGATCTCGCCGCAACGCTGTCCGGCGTGGACGGTCCGGTGTTGCTTGTGGACGATCTCGTGGACACGGGCTGGACCATGACCCTGGCTGCCCGGCTCCTGCGTCAAGCCGGGGCACCAGCGGTGCTGCCCTTCGCCCTGGCGAGTACGAATTGAGGGGGTTGATCGGTTGGTGGCGGTACTGAACAAGGTTGCCGGGAGCGGGGTGATGGACCGCGAGTAGCGAGGCGTGCACCTCAATGGCGGTGATGGCGGCAGCGAGCGCCCACGCCCCGCCGCGCGACAGCCCCACGCATGACCACCACGGATACTCGGCTCAGGCACAGCAGCAGGCGCAAATCTCCGCCACGGCAGTCCCGTGGCGGGAGCGGATCATCGCGATCGTCGCGGCCACCGGTCTCGATGGCACCCGCGCTCGCTGTCACCCGCTCCCGATGTCACCCGCTCCCGATGTCACCCGCGCTCACGGTCACCGCCCGGCGGTGCCCCACTTCGACGGCGGACGCGGGGGCCGACCGGCCAGCGCCTCGGAACCGAGCATTGCCGCGGGAACGGAGTGGATCACCTGTCTGAGGGGCCGCCATTCGCGTGATCTTGCCGCGGCAGCACCGCCCACCGCGGGAACCACGTCGGTCCCGACGCGGGCGCGAACAGCACTTTCTGGCGAGGACGAGGCACTCCGGGGCGCCCACCGGGGCGGACGCGCCGGAACCGGCGGCGCAAGATCCACGGGGAGTTCCGGGCAGCAACCGGGGAGCCGAGGAAGAAGGCTGGGTGCGCCAGGGTTCAGGCAGAAAGTGACCTTTCCGTTCCCGCCGCCGTATGGCATTGTCCCACCATCGGGTGAATGTGGAGGCGTGCATGGTGGAGTCGCAGATCGGTGGCGCGGTTCGGCATCGGCTGCCGGTCCGGAAGTTGTTCGCAGCCAGCGTCGGCAACGCGCTGGAGTGGTTCGACTGGACGATCTACGCCACGTTCAGCATCTACTTCGCCACGGCGTTCTTCCCCGCCGGCAACGACCTGCTGGCCCAGATCAACACGTTCGCAACCTACGCGCTCGCCTTCTTCTTCCGGCCCCTCGGCGGGCTGCTCCTCGGGCGGTTCGCCGACGTCCGCGGCCGCAAACCCGCCATGCTCCTCACCATCAGCCTGATGGCAGGCGGCTCCGTGGTGATCGCCATCCTGCCGACCTTCCACCAAGTCGGCTGGCTCGCGCCGATCCTGCTGCTCCTCGCCCGTGTCGCCCAGGGGCTGTCCCTCGGCGGCGAGGTGTCCAACGCCTCCGCCTACCTCGGTGAGATCGCCCCGCCGAGGTGGCGCGGCCGCTACTCCTCGTTCTTCTACATCTCCACCGGGTCCGCGGTCCTGCTCGCCTCGGTGCTCGGGTTCGTGCTCGCCCGCACCATGGACAAGCCCGACCTGAGCTCCTACGGCTGGCGCATCCCGTTCCTGCTCGGCGGCGTGCTCGGCATGATCGGGCTGTGGCTGCGGCGCAGCCTCTCCGAGACCGAGCAGTTCGAGCAGAACAAGAACCGCGCCCAGCGCGTGCGCCGCCCGCTGCTGACGACCCTGCGCGAGCACCCGAAGGCCGTCGTCCAGCTCGTCGGCATCACCATGCTCTCGACGCTGTGCTACTACACGTTCTTCAGCGCCCTCACGCCGTTCGCGGTCAAGACCCGCCACGCGAACGACGTCGACGTCTTCCTCGCCCTGTCCATCGGCACCGCGCTGTTCGTCGCGCTGCAATACCCCTACGGGGCGCTCTCCGACCGCATCGGCCGCAAACCCCAGCTGTTCGCCTGGTCCGCGGCCACCGCGATCCTCATCGTGCCACTGTCCACGCTCGTCAAACCCGGACTGGGCAACCTGATCCTCGTCTTCTGCGTCGGCCTCGGGCTCTACGCGGCCCTGTCCAGCCTCGCCCCCGCGATCATGAGCGAGCTGTTCCCCACCGAACTGCGCGGGCTGGGCATCGGCGCCTGGTACAACCTCACCGTCGCCCTGTTCGGCGGCACCGCACCGCTCGTCATCAGCGCGCTGTCCGCAGCCGGCGCGTCGATTCTGTTCTTCTGGTACGTCGCCGCCGGCGCGGTCATCGCGTTCCTGGTGCTGCTCACCCTGCCCGAAACCAAGGGCAGCGAGCTGCGCTAACGGCGGAACGGCACCAGATCGTCGGCGTGCACGACCTCCCGGCGGTGCTCCTCCGGCAACTCGTGGCTGGACCGGCCGATCAGCTCCGGCAACTCCCCCGCGTCGAACGCCACCACCCCGCGCGCCACCACCCGCTGTGCCGCGTCGACCAGCTCGACGACGTCGCCGGCCTCGAAATCACCGTCCACACCCGTGATCCCGGCCGCCAGCAGGGACCGGCGGCGCCGCACCACCGCGGCCACCGCACCGTCGTCCAGGTGCAGCCGCCCCCGCGTGCCGGCCGCGTAACCGAGCCAGAACCGGCGCGCGGACAGGCGGGACTCGGCGGCGTGGAAGGCGGTACCCACCTCCGCTGTGGACAACGCACGGGCAGCCTCGGACGCGGCAGCCAGCAGCACCGGGATCCCCGCCGAGGCGGCAGTGCGCGCGGCCGCCAGTTTGGACACCATGCCGCCGGTACCGAGCCCGGAGCTGGACATACCCACCGCAATGCCCTCGACGTCCGCGGGCCCCGTCACCTCGGCGATCCGCCGCGTCGACCCCGAGCGCGGATCCCCGTCGTACAGGCCATCCACATCGGACAACAGAACCAGCGCATCCGCACCGATCAGGTGCGCCACCAGCGCCGCCAGCCGGTCGTTGTCGCCGAACTTGATCTCCTCCGTGGCCACCGTGTCGTTCTCGTTGACCACCGGCACCGCGCCCAGCGTGAGCAGCCGGGAGAACGTCCGCTGCGCGTTGCGGTAATGCGCGCGCCGCACCACGTCGTCGGAGGTCAGCAGCACCTGGCCGACGGTCAGCGAATACCGCCCGAACGACTCGGCGTAGGCGTGCGCGAGCTGCAGCTGACCGACGCTCGCCGCCGCCTGCTGGGTCGCGAGGTCGCGTGGCCGCTTGCCCAGGGCCAGCGGCGCCAGCCCGGCGCCGATCGCGCCCGAGGAAACCAGCACGATCTGGCTGCCCCGCGCGATCCGCGACGCAATGGCGTCGACCAGCGCGTTCAGCCGCGTCACATCGAGCCCGTCGCCGGCGGTGGTCAGTGCCGAGGAACCGACCTTGACGACCAGTCGATCCGCCGCCGCGACGGCTTCGCGGGCCACGCTCATCGTCCTGCCGGGTCCTCGGGCTCGTCCGGGCCGTCGCGCCGGATGCGCCGGGCCTCCTTGCGCTCCGCGGCCGAGACGCGGTTGTTCTTCTCCAGCCGCGCGTCGGTGCCCCGGCCGGTCAGGTGCGCCGCCACACCGGGCGTCGACGGCTCCCACTCGAACGTGATGTCGCCGATGGTCACCGGGCAGCCGGGCTCGGCACCACGCTTGGCCAGCGCATCCTCCACACCGAGCCGGTTGAGCCGGTCGGCGAGGTAGCCCACGGCCTCGTCGTTGCCGAAGTCGGTCTGCCGGATCCACCGCTCGGGACGGGCGCCCCGCACGATGAAGCCACCCGGCTCCTCGGGGTCCTCCTCGATGGTGAAGCCCGAATCGTCGACCGCGACCGGGCGCAGCACGATCCGCGTCGGCTCCGCCTCGGGCTGCGCCGCGCGGTACTTCTCGACCTCCCGGGCCAGCGCGTAGGTCAGCTCCCGCAGACCCTGGCGCGTCACCGTGGACACCTCGAACACCGGCAGGCCGCGCGCCTCGAACTCGGGCCGCACCATTTCGGCCAGCTCGGCCGCGTCCGGCACGTCGGTCTTGTTCAGCACCACCACCCGCGGCCGTTCGTCCAGGTCACCACCGAGCGCGGGGGTGTAGCGGGCGAGCTCGGACTCGAGGGCGTCCACGTCGGACACCGGGTCGCGGCCCGGCTCGAAGGTGGCGCAGTCGACGACGTGCACCAGCACCGCGCAACGCTCGATGTGGCGGAGGAAGTCCAGGCCGAGCCCCTTGCCCTCGCTGGCGCCCGGGATCAGGCCGGGCACGTCGGCCATCGTGAACACGGTGTCGCCCGCGTTGACGACGCCGAGGTTCGGCACCAGCGTCGTGAAGGGGTAGTCGGCGATCTTCGGCTTCGCCGCGGACAGCACCGAGATCAGCGACGACTTGCCGGCCGACGGGAACCCGAGCAGGCCCGCATCGGCGACTGAACGCAGCTCCAGCACCAGGCTGCGCTGCTCACCGGGCTCGCCGAGCAGTGCGAACCCGGGCGCCTTGCGGGCCTTGGACGCCAGCGCCGCGTTGCCAAGGCCCCCGCGCCCGCCCTGTGCGGCGACGAAGGTCGTGCCCGGGCCGACCAGGTCCGCCAGGACCTCGCCGTCCTCGGACAGCACAACGGTGCCGTCGGGCACCTTCAGCTCCAGGGTCTCGCCCGCCGCGCCGGCGCGGTTGCTGCCCTGGCCCTGGCGGCCGTTGGTGGCCTTGGCGTGCGGGTGGAAGTGGAAGTCGAGCAGCGTGTGCACGTTCGGGTCGACGACCAGGAGCACATCGCCGCCGTTGCCGCCGTTGCCCCCGTCGGGACCGCCGAGCGGCTTGAACTTCTCGCGGTGGATCGAGGCACAGCCGTGCCCGCCGTCGCCCGCGGCAACGTGGATCACCGCGCGGTCAACGAACCGGGACGCCATCGTGAAGCCTCTTCTCGTTCTTCGAAAGGGATGTTCAGCCACCCTCAGCAACAAGGGGCGGGACCGGATCTGTTCCGGGCCCGCCCCTCGCTGAAGGTGCTGGGTTGTCTAGCCGGACCCTCAGGCCTCGGCCGGGACGATGTTGACCGTCTTGCGGCCACGCTTCGAGCCGAACTCCACGGTGCCCGCCGACAGGGCGAACAGCGTGTCGTCGCCGCCGCGGCCGACGTTCAGGCCGGGGTGGAACTTGGTGCCGCGCTGGCGGACCAGGATCTCACCCGCGTTCACGAGCTGACCACCGTAGCGCTTGACGCCGAGGTACTGGGGGTTGGAGTCGCGCCCGTTGCGGGAGCTGGACGCACCCTTCTTGTGTGCCATGGCTCCTGCAGCTCCTTACTTCGTGATTCCGGTGACCTCGACGCGGGTCAGCTGCTGACGGTGACCCTGCCGCTTGTGGTACCCGGTCTTGTTCTTGAACTTGTGGATGCGGATCTTGGGACCCTTGGTCTGCTCGACGACCTTGCCGGTGACCGAGATCTTCGCGAGTGCTTCGGCATCCGCCGTGACATCGCTGCCGTCGACGTACAGCACGGCGGGGAAAGAGTGCTCGGTGCCCGGCTTGCCCTCGAGCTTCTCGACCTCGACGACGTCGCCGACGGCCACCTTGTACTGCTTGCCGCCGGTCTTGACGATCGCGTACGCCGACACGGAAGTCTCCTGCTAACTCGACAATGGGTGAGGGCTTGCGCCACGTCCCGCGGGGTGCGGTCCAGTGATCGCGCCATAGCCCGTCCGGGGACGGGCCGTCTTACAGGTTACGTGACGCCCCGGCGCCTGCCGACACCGGGGCTCACGAAGGTGGATCAGCTCTGCTCCGAGGCGTGCACCGGCGGACCGGCCGGGCGCGACGCCGCCCGGCGCGGGCGCCGGCGGGCCGTCCGGGTGGCCGGCGTCGGCACGCTGACGTCCGGAGCGGGCTGCTCCTGGGCCGCATCTTCGGGGGTCTCCACGGCTTCCGTGGCGCCGTTCGTCACCGGCTTCTGCGGGACGTCCGCCTGGCCGGCCGGACCGGCCGTCACGGGCGCCTGCGGGGCCGGCGAGGGCTCGCTGGGCTCCGGCGGCGCGGCCGGCCTGCGAGCCACGCGGCGGGTCCGGGAGCTCGCCGGGCGCTCCGCACGCTGCGGCGCGGCCTGCTCCGGCTCAGCCTGCACCGTGGCGCGGGTCGTGGCGGGGGTCTCCCCCGGCGCTCCGGACGGACCGGCGGCGTCCGCGGAAGCCGGCTCGGCCTCGCCGGTGGCGGCCTCGACCGCCGCGCCGGACCGCACGGGGGCATCGGCGGAGACGGCGCGGTGACCGGACGCCGGAGCTTCGGTGACCTTCTCGTCCTGGGCCGGGGCGTCCACGAACCTCGCCGTCCCGGAGTGGTCGGCCGCGTCCTCGGCTCCCGCCTCGTCCGGACCGGCCGAGGCCGTCCCAGCCCCGCCGCGCCGGGCATCGGACCGCTCACCGGCCTTCGACCCGCCCCGGGTCCGGCCGGAGCGCTCCCCGCGCTCCGCGCCGTTCGAGGCACCGCCGTCGGCCGGCTTGTCACCCTCGGTCTTCGTCGAGGCGATCTTCGCGGCCTTCGCCATCGCCTCGACCGCCGACAACGTGCTCTCGCGCTGCACCGGCGAGGGCTCCGGGCTCTTCGGCTCCACCTGCGGCTCCTCGGCCTTGCCCCGGCCGCGGGACCGGCGCGAACCACCACCGCCGCCACCGCCGCCGTGCTGGTGCCCGCCGTTGCCGCCGTTGCCCGACTTGACCGGTTCGGTCGACACGACGACCCCGCGGCCCTTGCAGTGCTCACACGTGGTGGAGAAGGCCTCGAGCAGACCGGTGCCGATCTTCTTGCGGGTCATCTGCACCAGGCCCAGCGAGGTCACCTCGGCGACCTGGTGCCGGGTGCGGTCCCGGCCGAGGCACTCCGTCAGCCGCTTGAGCACCAGCTCGCGGTTGGACTCCAGCACCATGTCGATGAAGTCGATCACGATGATGCCGCCGATGTCGCGCAGCCGCAGCTGGCGCACGATCTCCTCGGCCGACTCCAGGTTGTTGCGGGTGACCGTCTCCTCGAGGTTGCCGCCCGACCCGGTGAACTTGCCGGTGTTGACGTCGATCACCGTCATCGCCTCGGTGCGGTCGATGACGAGGTACCCGCCGGAGGGCAGCCAGACCTTGCGGTCCAGTGCCTTGGTCAGCTGCTCGTCGATGCGGTGGTCGGCGAAGACGTCACCGGTGCCCACGTAGCGCTTGACCCGCGACGTGAGGTCGGGGGCGACGTGGTCGACGTAGGCGCGGATGGTCTCCCAGGCCGTGTCGCCCTGGACCTCGAGCGAGACGAAGTCCTCGGTGAACAGGTCGCGAACGACCTTGACCAGCAGGTCCGGCTCCTCGTAGAGCATGACCGGGGCGGACGACTTCTTGCTGCCGGACGCCGCGTCGGCCTTCTCCTTGACGACCTCCCACTGCGCCTTCAGCCGGCGGACGTCACGTTCCAGCTCCTCCTCGCTGATGCCCTCCGAGGCGGTGCGGATGATCACGCCGGCGTCCTCGGGGACGATCCGCTTGAGGATGTCCTTGAGCCGCCGCCGCTCGTTCTCCGGCAGCTTGCGGGAGATGCCGGTGGCCCCGCCGGAGGGCATGTAGACCAGGAAGCGGCCGGGCAGCGAGATCTGGGTGGTCAGCCGGGCGCCCTTGTGCCCGACCGGGTCCTTGGTGACCTGGACCAGCACGTTGTCGCCGGTCGACAGGGCCTGCTCGATCTTGCGCGACTTGCCCTCCAGGCCGGCGGCGTCCCAGTCGACCTCGCCGGCGTAGAGCACGGCGTTGCGGCCGCGGCCGATGTCGACGAACGCGGCCTCCATCGACGGCAGCACGTTCTGCACGCGCCCGAGGTAGACGTTGCCGACGATCGAGCCGCTGCCCTGCGACGTCACGAAGTGCTCGACCAGGACACCGTCCTCGAGCACCGCGATCTGGGTGTGCTCGCCGCGCTCGGCGACCACCATGGTGCGCTCCACCGACTCGCGGCGGGCGAGGAACTCGGCCTCGGAGAGGATCGGCGCGCGGCGGCGGCCGGCCTCACGGCCGTCCCGGCGGCGCTGCCGCTTGGCCTCCAGGCGGGTCGAGCCGCGCACGCTGCGCACGCCGTCCGAGCTGCTGGTGCTCTTGTCCTCGGCCTTGGTCTCCCGGACGTGGACGACGGTGTTCGGCGGGTCGTCGCCGGTGGACTCGGCGGTGTCGGAGTCGGAGCCCTTGCGGCGGCGACGACGGCGGCGGCGACGGCTCGAGCCGTCGGCCTCGTCCGTGTCGTCCGTGGACTCGCCCTCGTCGGCGGTGTCCTCGTCGTCGGTCTTGCCGGCGTCCTCGGCCGGCCGGGTCTCGCCGGACGCCCGGGACTCCGCGTCCGCAGCCTCACCGGTGTCGGTGCTCTCGGTGGCGTTCTCGTCCCCGCCCTTGCCGCGGCCACGGCCACGGCGGCCGCGACGGCGGCGACGGCGGCCGGCGCCGTCCTCACCGTCGTCGCCGTCCTCGTCCGGACCGGCCTCCTCGACCGGGGCCGGCCGGGCGGCGGGCGTCTCGGCGGCGGTGGCCTCCGGCGGGAGGAACACCGGCGACGGCGCGGCGAACACCGGCATGTGCGGCGGGCGCTTCGGCTCCCGCGCGGGCTTCGGCTCCGGGGTGGGCTCCCGCTCGGCCGCGACCTCGGGAGTGGTCTCGGGCCGGCGAGCGGTCTCGGGCTGGCGAGTGGTTTCCGGCGCGGTCCCGGCCTGGGCGGCCTGGGTGGCCGGCTCCGTGGCAGGCGTCTCGGCGACCGGCTCCGGTGCGCTCTCCGCAACCGGGTCGGGCGCGGCCGCCGTGTTCTCGGCGGGGACGACCGCCTCGGGTGCGGCCGCCTCCTCGGTGGCCTGCTCGTCGGCCGGGGCGAGCGCCTCGGCGACCCGCACCGCGACCTCCCGCGGCACGCTCGACTGGGCGCTGCGTGCGGTCTCCCCCAGTTCGCTGAGCTTCGCCAGCACGACCCGGCTGCTGGAGCCGAGCAGCTTCGCCAGGGCGTGCACCCGGACGCGGGGCGGCAGTTCGCCCAACGGGCCGGTTGCGGGTACGGCGGTGTTCCCGCCGGTGTTCTCGGCGGGTGTGTCCGCGTTCGACATACATCTCCTCCGCCCCCGGGCGCGTCCCAGCCGCTCGGGCTGGCGGACGCGGCCGCACAGGGGCCCTTCCTGTCTGGTCCGCCGGGGTGGTCACCGCCGGCGGGAATCCTGTGCCTCGTCTCACCCCGACGGCGCCGGGGTCCGGCTCCCGCCGATGGCAGGTCCGCTCGGTGACGAGCCGTCCAAGCCGGCGGTTCCCGTCCGCCTGCCGCTCGTCGAGCCACCCAGGTGGGTCCTGGCGGCGACGACCTGGCGCTCTTCCAGCCTGTCTCCGGGCCGCTACCCCCGGACGGACCGCAGGTCGCGGTCGTGTCGGCGGAAGCAGCCAAGCCGAGTATCCCACACGGTGCGTCCGGTGCGGTGTAGTCGGTGCCGACAGTGGCGTGACCACGGCCGGGCGAACTTGCGCGTCGCGCTTGTCGCTACCGCACGGGGTGGCTTAGCGTGCGGCAGAACGATCTCGGCTTCCGCCGCTGTTCGCCCTGTTGGAGGTCCCCGGTGCGCGCCTTCGGACGATCACTCGTCGCGGTGGCGTGCGCCACCCTGGTGATCACGCCGGCCCGCGCCACGGCGGCGGAACCGGAGCGAACGTGCCATGACGGCGGGCCGACCGTGCCCTACCTGGTGGTCTTCGACGGCGACACACCACGGGCGGCGGCCCGGGACCAGGTGCGGGACGCGTGCGGGGAACTGACCGGGTACTACCCGCAGATCGGCGTGGGCGTCGCGGACGCCGACACCGGCTTCGCGCCCCGTCTGGGAGCGGGCCGCGCGTACAGCGCGCTGAACGAACGACGGGCCGCGCAGCGGCCGATGCGGCACGCGGTCGGGGCGACCGTCCCGGCGGAGGTGTCCTCGGCCGACCGGTCCGCCGAGCAGTGGAACCTCACCACGGTGGGTGGACCCGGCGCGGGCAGCCCGGAGGTCGTGGTCGGCGTGCTGGACTCCGGCATCGATCCCGACCACCCCGACCTGGCCGCGGCGCTGGACCGCGACGACTCGGCGAGCTGCGTCGGCGGGATCGCCGATCCCGCCGAGGACGCGTGGCGGGCCACCACCTCCGGGCACGGCACCCACGTGGCCGGCATCATCGCCGCAGCCGACGACGGCCGCGGCACCACCGGTGTCGCGCCCGGGACCCGCGTGGCGTCGGTGAAGGTCGTCGACGACCGCGGGATCGTCACACCCGAGGCCGTGGTGTGCGGGCTGATGTGGGCGGCCGAGCACCGGATGGCGGTGACCAACAGCAGCGTCGCGATCAACACGTGGGGCGCGTTCTGCACCTGGTCGCCGGGGCGCGAGGTGGTCCGCGAAGCCATCGGGCGGGCCGCGGCCTACTCGGCCGCGCGGGGCACGCTGAACGTGGCCGCCGCGACGAACGAAGCCACCGACCTGAGCCGGCCCGCCGGCGCGTGCGCGGCGCTGCCCGCGACCGCGCGGGACGTGCTGGCGGTGTCCGCGGTGGGGCGGGACGGGGCGAAGACGCGCTACAGCTCCTACGGACTCGGCATGGTGGACCTGACCGCGCCGGGTGGCGACGGCGACGACTGCGTGCTCTCGACCGTGCCGGGCGGCTACGGGAAGCTGTGCGGCACGTCGATGGCCGCACCGCACGTGGCCGGAGCCGCGGCGGTGCTCGCCGCGGCGCGGCCGGGAGCGACGTCCGCGGACCTGAAGCAGGCGCTGGAAGAGCGTGCGCGGCCGGTGCCGTGCCCGGCGGAGTACGACCCCGCCGGCGACGGCCGGCCGGCGGCGGTCTGCGCCGGGTACACCCGGTACAACAGCTTCTACGGGCACGGGCTGGTGCAGACCGGGGCGGGTTGATCGGACGGTCAGCGGAGGAGCAGCCCGCTCAGCCGGCGGGCCGCGCCCCAGACACCGAGAACCGCGAGCGCCACCAGGTAGGCGATGTGACCGATCATGGCGGGGTGCAGCGCGCCTGCGGCGAGTTCGCGCATCAGCTGGATGCCGTGGTACAGCGGCGAGCACTGCACCACGATTCTCAGGGCCTCCGGGTAGACCGTCAGCGGGTAGAACGTCGTGGAGAACAGGAACATCGGGACCACGGCGAGCTGGATGTAGTCGAACTGCGAGGTCGACCGCAGGAACGTCGCGCAGGTCATGCCGACGGCGGCGAACGCGAACGCGATCAGCAGCGCGACCGGGATCATCAGCACCGCCCACGGCGAGCTGACCAGGCCCATCACCGCCATGACGGCGAAGAACGCCGCCGAGTACAGCCCGCCGCGCAGCACGGCCCACGCGATCTCGCCGACCGCGATGTCCAGCGGGCCGATCGGGGTGGCCAGCATCGCGTCGTAGGTCTTGGCGTAGCGGACCTTGAAGAACACGTTGAACGTGCTGTCGAAGATCGCGCCGTTCATCGCCGACGAGGCCAGCAGCGCGGGCGCGACGAACGCCACGTAGCTCATCGGCGCGCCGTCCGGGCCGGTCGCGTCCCCGACCAGCCTGCCGAAGCCGATCTGGAACGCCACCAGGTAGAACAGCGGCTCGAGCACCCCGGAGGCGAACACCAGCCACATCCGCGAGTAGGCCAGGACCGACCGCTCGACCAGCTTGCTCGCGCGCCCGGCGTACAGGCCCGGCGGCAGGACGCGCAGGAGCAGTCCGCGGCGCGGGGTGCGGGTCAGGGCTGTCATCGTCAGACCACCAGCCGCCGGTAGAAGTAGCGGCGGGCGAGAACGGCGCCGATCGCGAACAGGGCCGCCAGGAAGGCCAGGTGGCCGAGCGCCGCGGCCGGGCTCAACCCGCCGAGGGTGACCCCCCGGGCGAGTTCGTTGCCGTGCCACAGCGGCGAGATCCAGGCCAGCCAGCGCACCGCGAGCGGGATCTGGCCGATCGGGAAGAACGTGCCCGCGAACAGGGTCATCGGCATCACTACGAACCGGAACACGGCGTTGAACCGGACGCCCTCGTCGTACGTGGTCGCGGCCAGCGCGGTGACCGGCGCGGCGCACGCCAGCCCGGTGACGGTGCCGACCAGCACCACCAGCACGGCCCCGGCGTTCAGCCAAGCCCCGAACGGTATCGCGACCAGCGCGTACACCGAGCCGGACAGCAGCAGCCGCAGCGCCACCCAGATCAGGTGCCCGCCCAGCACCTGCCCCGGGGTGACCGGGGTGGCCGTGACGGCGAGGTAGTCCTTCTGCCACTTGAACCCGGACAGCACCGGGTACGTCGACTCGCCCACCGCGTTCTGCAACGCCGCCGACACCAGCAGCGCAGGAGCGATGTAGTGCACATAGGACAGTCCACCGGTGGCAGGCCCGGCCTGCACCTGCGACCCGAACCCCAGCCCCATCGCGAGCAGGAACAACAGCGGCTGCAGACCGGTGGAGTACACATTGGACCGCCAATACCGCCGGTACCACGCCCAGTACCCCTCGACACGCAACCACGCGCCCCGCCACGCCGGCACGACCCGGCCCGTCGACCCGGCGACCATCAGTCCACCAGTGTCCGACCGGTCAGGCGGAGGAACACGTCCTCCAGCGAACCGCGCCGCACCAGTGACGACAGCGGCCGCACACCCCGCTCGTGCACCTGCTCCAGCGCCGCCTCACCGTTGGCCGTGTAGAGCAGCAGGCGGTCGGGCAGCACCTCGACCCGCTCGGCGAGGTCGGCGACGCGGCCGGCGGGGACCTCCTCCCCCGGCGCGAACCGCAGCTCCACCACCTCGCGCGTGGAGTAGCGCAGGATCAGCTCGGCCGGTGACCCCTCGGCGACGATGCGGCCGCCGTCCATCACGACGAGCCGGTCACACAACTGCTCCGCCTCGTCCATGTAGTGCGTGGTGACGATGAGCGTGACGCCCTGCGCCTTGAGCCGGAACAGCCGGTCCCACAACAGGTGCCGCGCCTGCGGGTCCAGGCCCGTGGTCGGCTCGTCGAGCAGCAGCAGCTCCGGATCGTTGACCAGCGCCCTGGCGATGGTCAACCGCCGCTTCATACCGCCGGACAACGGCTCGACCTCGTCCTCGGCGCGGTCGGACAGCTGCGCGAACTCCATCAGCTCGACCGCCTTGCGCCGCACGTGCGCCCGGGACAGCCCGAAGTACCGCCCGTAGACGTGCAGGTTCTGCCGCACGGTCAGCTCGTTGTCGAGGTTGTCCTGCTGCGGCACCACGCCGAGGCGGGCGCGGATGCGCGGGCCGTCGACGTCCGGGTCCATGCCGAGGACCGTCAGGTCGCCGTCGGTGCGTGGCGACACCGAGGCGATCATCCGCATGGTGGACGACTTGCCCGCGCCGTTGGGCCCGAGGAACCCGAACGCCTCGCCGCGCCGGACCTCGACGTCGATCCCCCGCACCGCCTCGAAGTCGCCGAAGCGCTTCACCAGCGCCTTGGCCCGCACCATGCTCGGTTCGTCCACACCGAGCACACTACGACCGGCCACCGACAGTTTTCGATCGGTTCACGAACACGAGCGAGGGGGCTCCCCGTGGTCCCGGAAAGCCCCCTCGCTCGGTCTCACGTCACAGGTCGGGGAACCAGAGCTTCAGCTCGCGCTCGGCCGACTCGGGCGAGTCCGAGCCGTGCACCAGGTTGAACTGGGTCTCCAGTCCGTAGTCCCCGCGCAGGGTGCCGGGGGTGGCCTTCTCCACCGGGTCGGTGCCGCCGGCGAGCTGCCGGAAGGCCGCGATCGCCCGCACGCCCTCGACCGCGATCGCCACGACCGGGCCGGAGGTGATGAACTCCAGCAGGTCGCCGAAGAACGGCTTGTCCTTGTGCTCGGCGTAGTGCTCCTCGGCGACCGAACGCTCGACGGTGCGCAGCTCGAGCGCGGCCAGCTTCAGCCCCTTGCGCTCGATGCGCGAGATGACCTCGCCGACGAGGCCGCGCTGTACGCCGTCGGGCTTGACCAGGACCAGCGTGCGTTCACTCACGACTGCGTTTCTCCTTCAGAACACGTGCATGGAATGACCGGAAGCCTACTGGCCTGGTGAGCGCTGCGGTTCCAGGGTCGTCGACCAGAGCGCGGCACCCGCGCCGTCGCGGAGATCGACCCGCAGTTCACCGGTGCGCCCGTTGATGTTGATTTCGCCGAAATGCTGGAAACCGGCCATCGGCGACGCGTTCGCCGCGGGCGGGGCGTGCACGAAGACCGCCTCCGGGCCGAACGTCGGATCGAGGGTGTTCGGGCCGAACGCGCCGGCGTGCAGCGGGCCGGAAACGAATTCCCAGAACGGGTCGAAATCGCCTACCGCGGCCCGGTCGGGCGAATAGTGGTGCGCCGCGGTGTAGTGCACGTCCGCGGTCAGCCACACCACGTTGCGCACCTTACGCTTCGCCAGTTCCCGCAGCACCCACGCGATTTCGCTCTCCCGGCCGGCCGGGGTGCCGGGCCGGTTGTTCGCCACGCCCTCGATGCCGGAGCCGTCGAGCACCGCGAGGCCGATCGGCAAGTCGGCCTGCACGATCTTCCAGGTGGCGCGGCTGCGGCTGAGCCCGTCCACCAGCCACTGCGCCTGCTTCTCGCCCAGGATGTGCCCGGGCTTGCTCTGGTCGGCGGTGTTGGCGTCCTTGTAGCTGCGCATGTCGAGGACGAACACCTCGAGCCGCGAGCCGTAGGGGAAGCTGCGGTACACCCGGCCGTCGACCGCGCGCCGCGGGTCGATCGGCTGCCACTCGTGGAACGCCTGGAACGCCCGGGCGGCGAGGACGTCGACGCGCTTCTCGGTGTACTGCGGCAGGTCCAGGATCTCGCCGGGGTACCAGTTGTTGGTCACCTCGTGGTCGTCCCACTGCACGTAGCTGGGGACGGCGGCGGTGAAGGCACGGACGTTGGCGTCGAGCATGTTGTAGGCGAACTGCCCGCGGTACTCGTCGAGGGTCTCGGCGACCTTGCTCTTCTCCGGGGTGACGACGTTGCGCCACACCCGCCCGTCGGGCAGCGTCACCTTCTCGCTGAGCGGGCCGTCGGCGTAGACGGTGTCCCCGCTGTGCAGGAACAGGTCGGGGCGGCGGGCGAGCATCGCGGCGTAGGCGGTCATCCCGCCGATGTCGGGGTTGATGCCCCAGCCCTGCCCGGCGACGTCGCCGGACCAGGTCAGCCGCACGTCGCTGCGGCCGGCGGGGGCGGTCTTGAAGGTGCCGGTGAGCGGCTCGCTGGTGGTGCGGCCGTCGAGCGATTCGGCGGTGACGCGGTAGTGCACCTCGGTGCCCGGCGCGAGCGCGGGGATCCGCAGCTTGCCGGTGCCGCCGGTGTCCGGGGTGAGCAGCGGGCCCCGGAGGGTGCGCACGTGCCGGAACGACGGGTCGCGCGAGACCTCGACGACCATCCGGGACGGGCGGTCGGCGCGCGTCCACACCAGCGCCGAGTTCGTGGTCACGTCGCCGGACTGGATGCCGTGGGTGAGCACCGGGCGGTCCGGGCGGACGAGGGCGGCGCCCGCGGCGGGGCTGCCGAGGGCACCGGCGGCGAGGACACCGGCACCGACGAGGCCGGTTCTGAGGGCGGAACGGCGGGTCTGTTCGGTCATGCCGGAGTTCTATGCGGGCTCGGGGGCGGCCGGGCCAACTCCGGCTGTCCGGGCGGTGAAATCACGCGGCCGTCCGCTGACGGCCCTCGGCCGTGCGCAGACCGTAGCCGAAGACGCGGTCCACCGCGATGTGCGCGAGCCAGGCGAGACCGAGGGTGAACGCGGCCGGGCTCGTGACGAGGCTGAAGACCACGAGCAGGACCGCCGGCCCGGCCCAGTGGTGGGCCGCGTTGTAGAACGGCACGACCGGCCGTGGCAGGGCTCCGCGCTCGACGACCGGGGCGCCGATCCCGATGAGGAACGTCAGGTCCGGCCCGATGAGCCCGAGCAGCAGGGCGCCAAGGGCCCACCCGCCGTGCTGGACCACCTCGAACACGGCGAACGCGAGCAGGACGGCGGCGGCCAGGGCCCAGGCGATGCGTGTCACGGGCACACTCCTCAGAGATCAGTTGTCCACTTCGAGAGCGGTGCTCTCACAAGACAAGCATGACCCCGGAGAGCGCCCTTGTCAAGAGCACTGCTCTCGTTGTGGATCGCCGCTACTGCTGCTGGCTGGGCAGCCGTCCCTCGGCCATGCGCCGGGCGACGTCGTTGCGCAGCCACAGCGCCCACAGCCAGAACGCCAGGAACAACAGGCCGATGATGCCGATCGCGACCTGCTCGACGAAGTACACGACCAGCGCGACCTGCAGCACCAGGATCGCCGGCACCGCCCAGCGCCGCTTGAGGACGCCGCACAGGAGCACGTGCAGCACGGCGATCACGATGATCCCCCAGCCGGCGAGGGTGCCGATCCCGCCGCCCAGGTTCGCGATCACCGGCAACGCGAGGCCGACCGTGATCGCCTCGCAGATCAGCGTGCCGGCCATCACGCCGCGGAAGGACTTCATCGGGTCCTTCGCCGGCGGCCGCACCGTCTTCTCCTCGCTCACGCCGGCTCCTTCCCGAACAACGTCCGCGCGTCCCCCACCGTGACCACCGAACCCGTGATCAGCACACCACCACCGGCGAGCGGCTCGCCCGGGTCGTCGCTCTCCTCGACCAGGGTCACCGCGGTCTCCACCGCCGCGTCCAAACTGGACTCGGCGACCACGCGGTCCTCGCCGAAGACCGCCAGCGCCAGCTCGTTCAGCTCGTCCAGCGGCATCGCCCGCGGCGAGCTGTTCTTGGTGACCACGACGTCGGAGACCACCGGCTCGAGCGCCTCCAGGACACCACGCACGTCCTTGTCCGCCAGCACCCCGATCACCGCGGTGAGCTTGCGGAACGCGAACTCCTCCTCGATCGCGGCGGCCAACGCCCGCGCACCGTGCGGGTTGTGCGCCGCGTCGAGCAGCACGGTCGGCGCGGCGCGCACGCGCTCCAGGCGGCCCGGGAGCTCCACCGCGGCGAACGCCTCGCGCACCGCGTCGATGTCGAGCCTGCGGTCCTTGCCCGCGCCGAAGAACGCCTCGACCGCGGCCAGCGCCAGCAACGCGTTGTTCGCCTGGTGCGCGCCGTGCAGGGGAAGGAAGATCTCGTCGTAGACCCCGCCGAGACCCTGCAGGGTCAGCATCTGCCCGCCGACCGCGATCTCCCGCCGCAGCACGCCGAACTCGCTGCCCGCGCGGGCGACGGTGGCATCCACCTCGACCGTCCGCTCCAGCAGCACGCGCTGCGCCTCGGGCTCCTGCTCGGCGAGGATCGCGACGCTGCCCGGCTTGATGATCCCGGCCTTCTCCCCCGCGATCTGGCCGAGCTCGCTGCCCAGGTACTCCGTGTGGTCGAGCCCGACCGGGGTGACGACCGCGACCTGACCGTCGGCGACGTTCGTGGCGTCCCAGGTCCCGCCCATGCCCGTCTCGATCACCGCCGCGTCGACCGGGGCGTCCGCGAACGCGGCGAACGCCATGCCGGTGAGCACCTCGAACTTGCTCATCCTCGGACCGCCGGCGCCGTCCACCATGCCGATGTAGGGCTCGATGTCGCGGTAGATGTCGACGTACTTCGACGCGGGAATCGGGGCACCGTCCACGGCGATGCGCTCGGTGACCAGTTGCAGGTGCGGGCTCGTGTAGCGGCCCACCCGCAGCCCGAGCCGGGACAGCAACGCGTCGATCATGCGGGTGACGGAGCCCTTGCCGTTGGTGCCGGCCACGTGCAGCACCGGGTAGGTCTTCTGCGGATCACCCAGCACGGTCATCAGCGCGGCGATCCGGTCCAGCGACGGCTCGATCTTCGTCTCCGGCCACCGCTGGTTCAGCTCGGCCTCCACGCGCAGCAGCTCGCGGCGGGCCTGGCGCTCGATCTCCTCGAGGTCGACCGGGTCGGCCTCGGCCGGGTCATCGGGGAGCGGACCGGCCACGAAGTTGCCCCCGCTGGACAGCTCCGCCGGGTACTCCTCGTCCTCGCCCGATGTCACGCGTTCTCCCTACTCGGCCCGGCCTGGCTACCCCGCCGAGTCTACTTTCGCGGGCACTGGCAGGTTGACCGCATGCCGTTCGACCACAACCACGCCTACCACCGGCTGCTGCTGCGACAGGTGCCCGCCGGGGCCCGCACCGCGCTGGACGTCGGCTGCGGCGCCGGGCGGTTCGCCCGCCGCCTCGCCGCGGCCGGCCTGGAGGTGGACGGTCTCGACCCGTCCGGGGAGATGATCGGGATCGCGCAGGCGCTCGGGCCGGCCACGATCACCTACCGGCACGGGGACGTCACCACCGCCGAGCTGGGCCGGTACGACTTCATCTCGTGCCTGGCGTCGCTGCACCACGTGCCGTTCGAGACGGTGACGAAGCTGCGCGCGGCGCTCAACCCGGGCGGGGTGCTGGCGGTGCTGGGACTGGCGAAGCCGCGCTCGATCGCGGACTGGGTGAAGTGGGGCCTGCTGGCGCCGCCGGTCAACCTCGCGGCCCGGCTCGTCGTGGCGGCCGGAGACCAGCTCAACGGCGGCCCGGACCCGGTGGCGGCCGCCCCGGTGCAGGGCTGGGACACGACGATGACCCAGGTGCGGCGCGAGTCCGCGCGACTGCTGCCCGGGAGCACCGTGCAGCCGTTGTTGTTCTTCCGCTACCTGCTGCTCTACCGGGCCTGACGCGCCGCGATCCGAGCCTGGACCTCCGGGCGGCGCAGCGGCGGGACGGTCGCCGGGGGCTGCCGGCGCGGGGGGAGCTCCGCGAGCAGCCGGGTGGTGGTCGCGGCGACCTCGGCCACCGCTTGCTCGAACGGGCCGCGCGTCGCCTCGGAGAGGGTCTGCACACCGCTCACCTTGCGGACGTACTGGCGCGCGGCGGCCTCGATCTCCTCGGCCGTCGCCGACGGTTCCAGGCCCCGGAGCACCGTGATGTTTCGGCACATGTGCGGAAGACTACGCGTGCCCCGCCCCCGGCGGGGTCACACTGATCGGGCAAGCTGCCCCCGTGCACGAGGAGGTGTACGCGCTGACTTCCGACTTCGGCGCCTACGTCGAGCGCTTCCCCCATCCGGAGACCGGAACGCCCTTGGCTGTCAAGGACTTCCTCGACGTGGCCGGCCAGACGACGCGCAACGGCACGCCCGGTCTGGGTCACCACGTCGCGGTCGAGGACTCCGACGCCGTCGCCCGGCTGCGTGCGGCGGGTTACGTGCCCGTCGCGCGGACCACCGTGCCCGAGCTGGCCTGGTCGTCGCGGACGCCGGGGTGCCGCAACCCGTGGGCCCCCGACCGCGACGCCGGCGGGTCCAGCGGCGGGTCGGCCGTCGCGGTCGCCCTCGGGGACGTGCCGGTCGCGCTGGGCACCGACACCGGTGGCTCGATCCGCATCCCGGCCGCGCTCTGCGGGGTCGCCGGGCTACGGCCGACGCACGGCACCGTGCCGATGCGCGGGGTGACGCCACTGACGCCGTCGATGGACACCGTCGGGCCGATCGCCGCCACCGCCGCGGACTGCCTGGCGGTGCACCGCATCCTGGCCGGGACCGCGGAACCCGCGCCGGACACCGTGGCGGGGCTGCGGCTCGGGTGGCCGGAGCACCTGTGGGGCACCAAGATCGATCCCGAGGTGCTGCGGATCATCGAGTCGGCGGCGGGCACGCTGCGCGCGGCCGGCGCCGAGATCGTGCCGGTCGAGCTGCCGCTGGGCCACCGGTACGCCCGCACCGCCGGGTTCACGACCATGCTGTTCGAGTCCGCGCGGCAGTGGTGGCGGGCCTACACCGAGGACCCGTCCGGCCTGCGCGGACGGGCGATCGGGCAGCTCAAGGCCGGCACGGAGGTCACGCAGGAGGACTACGACGCCGCCCGCGCCCGCGCCCGGGAGATCGCCGCCGAGGTGGACGCGGCCTTCACCGAGGTGGACGCCCTGCTGATGCCCACCCTGCCGGTCACCGCCGCACCCGCGGACACCGAGACGGTCGAGGTTGGCGGGCGGGAAGAACCACTCGAAAACGCCTACTACCGGCTCACCGCACTAGCCTCGGTGAGCGGGCATCCCGCACTGACGGTTCCGGCGGGGCTGACCGAAGCCGGTCTCCCGGTCGGCGCCCAGCTCGTCGGGCCACGACGGCGGGAGGCCCTGCTCTGCCTGCTCGGCGGAGTGATCGAAGCCGGTCCACCCGCCCGTGCCCTGGCCCGGGCCCGCACAGGAAGAACGCGCCCATGACGAAGCCCGACCCCCGCGACCTGCTCGGCATCCGCGACCTGCTGACCGACGAGGAACGCGAGATCGCGGACACGGTGCGGACCTTCGTGCGCAAGGAGGTCACCGACCACGCCGGCCAGTGGTTCGAGGACGCCACCTTCCCGAAGCACCTGGTCCCCCAGCTCGGCGAGATGGGGCTGCTCGGCATGCACCTGACCGGCTACGGCTGCGCCGGCACCAGCGCCACCGCCTACGGCCTGGCCTGCCTGGAGCTGGAGGCCGGTGACAGCGGGCTGCGCAGCTTCGTGTCGGTGCAGGGATCGCTGGCGATGTTCCCGATCTGGAAGTACGGCTCGGACGAGCAGAAGGACCGCTGGCTGCCGGCGATGGCGCGCGGCGAGGCCATCGGCTGCTTCGGCCTCACCGAGCCCGACCGCGGCTCCGACCCGGGCGACATGCGCACCTTCGCCAAGCGGGACGGCGGCGACTGGATCCTCAACGGCGCCAAGATGTGGATCACCAACGGCACGCTCGCCGACGTCGCGGTGGTGTGGGCGCGCACGGACGAGGGCGTGCGCGGGTTCGTGGTGCCCACGGACACGCCGGGCTTCACCGCGCGGGAGATCAAGCACAAGCTGTCCCTGCGGATGTCGGCCACCGCCGAGCTGTCCTTCGACGACCTGCGGCTGCCCGGCGACGCCGTGCTGCCCGGCGTGACGGGGTTGAAGGGGCCGCTGTCCTGCCTGTCCGAGGCGCGGTTCGGGATCCTGTTCGGTGCGCTGGGCGCGGCCCGGGCCTGTTATGAGAGCGCGCTCGACTACGCGGCGACGCGGGAGCAGTTCGGGCGCCCGATCGGCGGGTTCCAGCTCACCCAGCAGAAGCTCGTCGGGATGGCGCTGGAGCTGAACAAGGGCCTGCTGCTCGCGGTGCACCTGGGCCGGCGCAAGGACGGCGGCGACCTCCCGCCCGAGCTGGTCAGCTTCGGCAAGCTGAACAACGTCCGCACCGCGATCGACATCGCCCGCACCGCGCGCACGATCCTCGCGGCGAACGGGATCAGCCTCGAGTACCCGGTGCTGCGGCACGCCAACAACCTGGAGAGCGTGCTGACCTACGAGGGCACCGAAGAGATCCACACGCTGGTGCTCGGCCAGCTGCTGACCGGGCAGAGCGCCTACCGCTGACCCGGTCGGGTGGCGGGCGCCGGTGTGCCCGCCACCCGACCGGTCACAAACGGGCCGCCCCACCCGAATGGCGGCGGCAGGGGCGGGCCGCAGCGGTTAAGAAGAAGTCATGCGCCGCACCCTGCTCGTCCTCGTGGTCGCCGCCTGCACGCTGCTCGCCACCACGGTCACCGCCTCCGCCGCGCCCCAGGTCCGGCATCACCGGCACTACCAGCACTACACAGCCCTCGGCGACTCCTACACGGCCGGTCCGCTGATCCCGTTGCAGCGCCTGGACCCGGTCGGCTGCCTGCGCTCCACCAGCAACTACCCGTCGCTGCTGGCGATCGCGTTGCGCGTCGGCTCGTTCACGGACGTGTCGTGCAGCGGCGCGGACACCCACGACATGGTCGCCCCGCAGGACGTGGTCCTCGGCCCGAACCCGCCCCAGCTGGACGCCCTGCGGCCGGACACCGACCTGGTCACGCTCGGCATCGGCGGCAACGACTACAGCGTGTTCGGCACGATCGTCGGCACCTGCCCCGGCCTGCGGGACTCGGACCCGGCCGGCAACCCGTGCGAGCGGCACTTCACGGTGGACGGCGTGGACACCATCAAGGCCCGGCTGCCGCGGACGCAGGCGAACGTCACCGCGGTGCTCGGCGAGATCCACGACCGGGCGCCGGATGCCGACGTGCTGGTGATCGGGTACCCGCGCATCGCGCCGCCGTCGGGCACCTGCCCGGCCGTCCTGCCCTTCGCCGACGGCGACTACGCGTGGCTCAACAGCGTCGAGGAGGAGCTGAACGCGGCGCTGGCGAAGGCGGCCGCCGACGACGGGCACGCGTCCTACGTGGACACCTTCACCCCGTCGCTCGGTCACGACGCGTGCGCCCCGCCGGGGCGGGCGTGGATCAACGGCAAGGACCTCAAGCCGTGGGCGGCGAACTACCACCCGTTCTTCACCGGGATGCAGGGCGTCGCCGCGGTGACGTACGCGCACCTACGCGATTGATCGCGCGTCCCCGCGGTCGTGCGGCAGCTGCCAGGTCATCGACACGGTGGTGCCCTCCTCGGTCGCCATGACCTCGACGTGCCCGGCCAGCCCGCGGATGAGCCGCAGGCCGTGCCCGTCGAACATCGAGCGGCCCGGCGGGGGCGGCCGCCAGCGGCCGCGGTCGAGGACGGTGACCGCGATCAGGTCGTGGTCGCGGCTGGCGTGCAGCTCGACCGGGCCGTCCGTGCCTTCGGGGTAGGCGTGGGTGGCGGAGTTCGTCAGCGCCTCGTAGCCGGCGAGGCCGATCGCGTGCGCGAGGTGACCCGGGAGGTCGAGGTCCTGCGCCCACCGCACCAGCTCGTCCCGCAGGGCGGTGACGTTCCACGGCGAGGCGGGCCAGCGGCAGTGCAGGCTGGTTTCGGTGCACCCTGATGGACTGGGCGTCGTGTCCATCGGCGGCCCCCGTTCGAGCACGGACAGGTGGTCCAACCATGGTCACACCCGCGGTGGGCGGGCTGAAGGGTCCTTCGACCCCTCCTACGCCCGTGCGGCGATCTCCCGCTTGAGGATCTTGCCGGTCGGCCCCTTCGGCAGCTCCGGCACCAGCCACACCTGCCGCGGGTACTTGTACGCGGCGACGCGTTCCTTGACGTAGTCACGCAGGTCGTCCGCGGTGGTGGTGGCGCCGGGCTTGAGCGCGACCGCGGCCGCGACCTCCTGCCCGTGCGTGGGGTGCGGCACGCCGATCACCGCGGCCTCGGCCACGTCCGGGTGCTCGTAGAGGACCTCCTCGACCTCCCGCGGGTACACGTTGTAGCCACCACGGATGATCAGGTCCTTCTTCCGGTCGACGATGAAGTAGTAGCCGTCCTCGTCCTGCCGGGCGAGGTCGCCGGTGCGCAGCCAGCCGTCCGGGATCGCCTCGGCCGTGGCCTCCGGCAGGTTCCAGTAGCCGCGCATCACGTTCGGCCCGCGCACCGCGATCTCCCCGACCTCGCCGGGCTCGACCTCGGCGCCGTCGGGATCGAGCAGGCGCACCTCGACCCCCTCGATCGGCGTGCCGATCGAGCCGGCCTTGCGCGGCCGGTCCGGGTGGTTGAAGGTGACGACCGGCGAGGTCTCGGACAGGCCGTAGCCTTCGAGGACCGCGCAGCCGAAGGTGTCCTCGAACCCGCGCAGGACCTCGACGGGCAGGGCCGCGCCACCGGAGACGCACATGCGCAGGGTGCTCGCGTCGATCCCGGCGGCGCGGGGGTGCTGCAACAGGGCCCCGTACATGGTGGGCACCCCCTCGAAGACGGTGACCCCGAACCGTTCGATCGCGTCCAGCACGGCCTCCGGCTCGAACCGCGGCACCAGGACCAGGCAGGCGCCGCGGTGGACCGACGCGTTGAGCGCGCACGCCTGCCCGAACGTGTGGAACAGGGGCAGGCAACCCAGGACGACATCGGAGGGCCGCAGGTCCAGCATCCGCCCGGCCACGGTGGCGACGTTGCTGCGCACGTTGGCGTGGGTGAGGACGGCGCCCTTGGGCCGCCCGGTGGTGCCCGAGGTGTAGAGGATGACCGCCGGGTCGCCGTCGTCACGGGCCGCGACGTCGTGCTCCACCGGCCCGGTGAGACCGGTCAGGAACGTGGCCGGGTCGACGACCGTGCAGGGCATGCCGGCCGCGGCGGCGGCCTTGCCCGCCTCGTCGGCGACCCCGCCGAGGACGAACAGCCGGGTGGCGCCGGAGTCGGTCAGGTAATGCTCCACCTCGCGGGCCTTGAGCATCGGGTTCATCGGCACGACCACGCCGCCGGCACGCAGGACGCCGTAGTAGAGGACGGCGAACGGCAGGACGTTCGGCAGCATCACGCACACGCGGTCGCCGGCCTGCAGCCCCTCGGCGTGCAACCGGCCGGCCACGCGGCCACTGGCCTCGTCCAGGGCGGCGTAGCTCAGCACGGCGTCGCCCAGGCGCAGCGCGGGTGCCTCCGGCTGCCGCCGGGCGGTGCTGGTCAGGATGTGCGCGAGATTCGTCATTGAATGCCCTCCGCCGGCTCGTCCGCATCATGGTGCGGGTCGGCGGCCGCGGCGGCCCATGTTCACACGGACAACCGTCAACCGGTGTCTGTTGTCATGGGGAACAATGACGGTCGTGTCGCGCACCGCTCCCGGGTTGCCGGCCGTGGCGGCGACGCTGCTGGCCCGGCTGGATCCGCTCGCCGCCGAACTGACCGCCCGGATCCGCGCCGAGATCGGTTTCTACGTCGTCAGCGACGACGTGCCGGACGCTTCGCTGGCGGAGTCGGTGCGGGACAACCTGCGTCTGATCCTGCACGCCCTGATCGCCGGCGACCCGCCGGACCTGGCCGCCGCGCACGCCACCGGGCGGGAACGGGCCGTCCAGTCCGCACCGCTGCCGGAGGTGCTGGCGGCGTTCCGGATCGGCTTCGGCGGCCTGTGGGCCGCGATCGCCGCCGAGGCCCGTGCGACGGGAGCCATCGACGACGCCGCCCTGGTGGACATGGTGGCCGGCGTGTGGCAGCTGGCCGGGGACGTGGCGGACGCGATGACCGCGGCCTACCGGGACGCCGTCGCGGAGATGATGCTGCGCGACGAACACCGACGCTCGGTGCTCGTCGAGGCGCTGCTGTCCGGGGAGATCGACCAGCAGTCGCTGTGGGAGACGGCGCACGCGCTGCGGCTGCCGGTCGAGGGCCGCTTCGTCGTCGTGGCCGCGGCGACCCCGGAGCCCGGCGGGGAGGCGCTGCCGGGGATCGCCTCCCGCCTCGCCGCGTCCGACATCCGGTCGGCGTGGCGGTTGCAGCCCCACCAGCAGGTCGGGGTGCTGGCCCTGCCCGCACCGGCCACTGTGGACGGTGTGCTCACGGTGCTGCGACGGGCGAACGCGCGCGCCGGCGTCAGCCCGGTGTACCGCACGCTGCGGGAGACGCCGCAGGCGCTCCAGTTCGCCCGGCTGGCGCTGCGTGGCCTCGGGGACGGCGAGGTCGCGCAGTTCGCCGACACCCCGCTCGCGGTGCTGATGGCCGCGGCGCCCGCCGAGGCGGGGCAGGTCGCCGCCCGCGTGCTCGGGCCCGTTCTGGCGCTGGCGGACCGGGCACGCTTGCTGGACACGCTGGAGTGCTGGTTCGACGCGGGCGGTTCGGCGGCCGAAGCGGCACAGCGGCTGTTCTGCCATCCCAACACCGTGCGGTACCGGCTGCGGCGGGTCGAGGAACTGACCGGCCGGAAGCTGACGGACCCGCGGGCCGTCGCGGAACTGTCGGCGGCCCTCCAGGCACTCCGGATGCATCCCTGACCGGTGCCAGCCCGCGACCGCATAGGGTGGCGGCATGACGAACCGCGGTGACGTGCGTCCGCCCAGCGGAAACGAGGACGAGAAGACCACGCTGGTGACCTTCCTCGACTACCTCAGGGAGGCGATCGTCGCGAAGGTCGCCGGTGTCCCGGACGCCGCCGGGCGCGCCGCGGGAGTGCCGTCCGGCACCAGCCTGCTGTGGCTGCTCAAGCACCTGATCGCGGTCGAGCACAACTGGTTCGCCTGGGCCTACCGGGGCGAGGAGCCGCGCGTGGACGACGACGCCCTTCCCGCTGACGCCGACACCGCGGACACGCTGATCGCCGAATACCGCGAGACCGTGCGGCGGTGCAACGAGATCATCGCCGAGTGCCCCGATCTGGACCGCCCCGGGGCGCGATCGCTGCGGGAAACGGACTCCTGCCCGCCGTCGATGCGCTGGCTGCTCGTCCACATGATCGAGAAAACCGCCCGGCACGCCGGTCACGCCGACATCCTGCGCGAGCAGATCGACGGCTCCACCGGCCGCTGACCCCTCCGCCTGCCGGGAACGGGGGCCGTCCGCGGGAAACCCGCGAACGGCCCCCCGGCTCACGCCGTGGGCAGGGAACCCAGCCGCGCCGTCAGGCGCTCGATGTCCGCCGCCGCCGCATCGCGCCGCACCTTGATCTTGTCGACCACCTCAGCCGGCGCCTTGTCCAGGAACGCCTGGTTCCCGAGCTTGCCCTCGGTCTGCTTCAGCTCCTTCTGAGCCGCCGCCAGATCCTTCTCCAGCCGCTTCCGCTCGGCCGCCACGTCCACCGCGCCGGACAGGTCCAGCTCGACGTGCACGTTCCCGCCGGACAGGCTCACCTCGACCGAGGCCGAGGCGGTGAACCCGTCCTCCGGTGCGGTCAGGCGCGCCAGCGCCCGGACCGCTTCCTCGTGCCGGCCGAGGTCTGCGAAGCCCGCACCGTCGACCCGCGCCGCGACGCGCTGCCCCGGCTTGAGGCCCTGGTCGGAGCGGAACCGGCGGATCTCGGTGATCAGCTTCTGCACGTCGGCGATCCGCGCCTCGGCCGCGGCATCCGTGTAGGAGTCGTCGGCCGTGGGCCAGGGGGCGATCACGATCGACTCACCGCCGGTCAGCGCCTGCCACAGCTTCTCGGTGATGAACGGGATCACCGGGTGCAGCAGCCGCAGCACCGTGTCGAACACGTGGCCCAGCACCGCGCGGGTGCCGTCGGCGTGCGCACCGGCGATCTGGACCTTCGCCAGCTCCAGGTACCAGTCGCACAGCTCGTCCCAGGTGAAGTGGTAGAGCCGGTCGACGGCCTTGGCGAACTGGAAGTCCTCCAGCAGGCTGTCCACTTCGGACACCGTGGTGGCGAGCCTGCCGAGGATCCAGCGGTCGGCCTCGGTCAGGTCCGCCGCGGCGGGCAGCGGCTTCGCCACGGTGGCGCCGTTCATCAGCGCGAACTTCGTGGCGTTCCACAGCTTCGTGCAGAAGTTGCGGGAACCGGCCGCCCACTCCTCCGCCACCGCCATGTCCGCGCCCGGGTTGGCGCCGCGGGCGAGGGTGAAGCGGGTGGCGTCGGCGCCGTAGCTGTCCATCCAGTCCAGCGGGTCGATGCCGTTGCCGCGGGACTTCGACATCTTCTTGCCGAACTGGTCCCGGATCAGCCCGTGCAGGTAGACGTGGTCGAACGGCTGGACGCCGTCACCGGCGTAGAGACCGAACATCATCATCCGGGCGACCCAGAAGAACAGGATGTCGTAGCCGGTGGACAGCACGGTGGTCGGGTAGAACTTCGCCAGGTCCGCGGTCTGTTCCGGCCAGCCCAGCGTGGACAGCGGCCACAGGCCCGAGGAGAACCAGGTGTCCAGCACGTCCGGATCCTGGGTCCACCCGTCACCCGACGGCGGCTGCTCGTCCGGCCCGACGCACACCGTCTCGCCGTCCGGCCCGTACCAGACCGGGATGCGGTGGCCCCACCACAGCTGGCGCGAGATCGTCCAGTCGTGCATGTTGTCGACCCAGTCGAAGTAGCGCTTCGCCAGCTCCGGCGGGTGGACCTTGGTGCGCCCGTCGCGCACCGCGTCCCCGGCGGCGCGGGCCAGCGGCTCCACGTTGACCCACCACTGCAACGACAGCCGCGGCTCGACCACGGTGTCGCACCGCGAGCAGTGGCCGACCGCGTGCAGGTACGGCCGCTTCTCGGCCACGATCCGGCCCTGCTCGCGCAGCGCGGCGACGATCGCCGGGCGGGCCTCGAACCGGTCGAGCCCCTGGAACGGGCCGGCGACGGTGATCGTGGCGCGCTCATCCATGATCGTCGGCATCGGCAGGTCGTGCCGGCGGCCGATCTCGAAGTCGTTCGGGTCGTGCGCGGGGGTGACCTTGACGGCGCCGGTGCCGAACTCCGGGTCGACGTGCTCGTCGGCGATGACCGGGATGCGGCGGCCGGTCAGCGGCAGCTCCACCTCGGTGCCGACCAGGTGCCGGTACCGCTCGTCGTCCGGGTGCACGGCCACCGCGGTGTCGCCCAGCATGGTCTCGGCGCGGGTGGTGGCCACGACGATCGCGTGGTCACCGTCGCCGTAGCGGATCGAGACGAGCTCGCCCTCGTCCTCGGAGTGCTCCACCTCGATGTCCGACAGCGCGGTGAGGCACCGCGGGCACCAGTTGATGATGCGCTCGGCGCGGTAGATCAGGCCGTCGTCGAACAGCCGCTTGAAGATCGTCTGGACGGCGCGGGACAGGCCCTTGTCCATGGTGAACCGCTCGCGCGACCAGTCGACGCCGTCACCGAGGCGCCGCATCTGGTCGAGGATCTTGCCCCCGTACTCGGCCTTCCACTCCCAGACCCGCTCGACGAACTTCTCGCGGCCCAGGTCGTGGCGGGACTTGCCCTGCTCCGCCAGCTCGCGCTCGACCGCGTTCTGGGTGGCGATGCCGGCGTGGTCCATGCCCGGCAGCCAGAGGACCTCGTAGCCCTGCATGCGGCGGCGGCGCGTCATCAAGTCCATCAGCGTGTGGTTGAGCGCGTGCCCCATGTGCAGGCTGCCGGTCACGTTCGGCGGCGGCAGCACGATGGTGAACGGAGGCTTGTCCGACCCGGCGTCGGCCGTGAAGTAGCCCGCGTCTACCCACCGCTGGTAGAGGGCGGCTTCTTCATCGGCCGGGTTCCACGCGGCCGGGAGGGCGGGCTGCTGGTCAGGGGCGTTCTCCGTCACAACCGGTAAGTGTACGAACCGGGTAATCCGCGCTGCATCCGCATCGGCTCCGTGACCGGTGACGATCTCCGCGCGCCGCGTCCGGCGCGGGGCAGGTCCGAAGTGGACGGGCAGCTCGACGTCCGGCTTCGACGGGACCGCGACGAACGACGTCACCAAGCCGCTGCCCGAGTTCACCGGCGGCTGCCGCCGACCAGTTCGACAGGCTGGACTCATCAGTCTAGACTGTGGATATGCCCCGGGTACCGAACGACGTCGCGCGACTGGCGGGATCCGTGCGGGCCGTGGTCGGGCAGCTGCACCGCCGGTTGCGGCAGGTCGACAACGCCGGGGTGCTCACGCCGTCCCAGTCGGCGGTGCTCGCCCGGCTGGACCGGGACGGTCCGGCGACCCAGGCGCAGCTCGCGGCGGCCGAGCACGTCCGGCAGCAGTCCATGGCGGCCACGCTCGCCGTGCTGGACGAGCTCGGCTACCTCACCCGGACGCCCGACCCGCGGGACGGCCGCCGCATCGTGATCAGCCTGTCGGACCTGGGCGAGAAGACCGTGCGGGGCGTCCACCAGCACCGCGAGGAGTGGCTGGCCCGCGCCCTGGTCGACGAGCTCACCCCGGACGAACGCCGCACGATCGAGGACGCGCTGCCGCTGCTGCGGCGACTGGCGCAACGATGAGGGAGTGGTGACGACGGCTCAGCCCACGACGACGCGATCCTCCACCGCCTATCCCCCGCGCCTGGTCCTCCCGCTGGTGGCCAGCGCGGTCCTCAACCCCATCAACTCCACCCTGATCGCCGTCGCGCTGGTGCCGATCGGCCGGGCGTTCGGCGCCGGGCCGGAGCAGACCGCGTGGCTGATCACCTCGCTGTACCTGGCCACGGCCGTGGGGCAGCCGGTGGTCGGGCTGTTCGTCGACCGGTTCGGCGCGCGGCGCGTGCTGCTGGCCGGCGCGGTGACCGTGATGCTCGCGGGCATCGGCGGGCTGCTCGCGTTCTCGCTGGGCTGGCTCGTCGCCGTGCGGGTCGTGCTCGGGGTCGGCACGTGCGCCGGGTTCCCGGCCGCGATGGCGGTGCTGCGCCGGCGCGCGGACACCACCGGCGGTGGCGTACCGAGCCGGATCCTGTCGGTCCTCGCGATGTCGGCGCAGACCGTCATGGTGATCGGGCCGACGCTCGGCGGTGCGCTGATCGGTCTGGCGGGGTGGCCGGCGATCTTCGCGGTCAACATCCCGCTGGCCGCCGTCGCGATCGTGCTCGCCCTCCTCTGGGTGCCCAAGGACCCGGCGCCCAGCGGCCCCCGGGAGCCGATCGACGTCGCCGGCATCGCGTTGTTCTCGGCGACCCTGCTCGCGGTGCTCCTCTACGTGATGGCGCCCGCGGTGTCCGACCTGTACCTGCTCGGCGTCGCGGTGCTGCTGGCCGCGCTGTTCATCCGCGTCGAGCTGCGTTCCCGCCGGCCGTTCCTCGACCTGCGCATGCTCGCGGGGAACGGCCCGCTGCTGCGCACCTACCTGCGCCAGGCACTGGCGTTCCTCATCGTCTACGCGGTCATGTTCGGGTACGTCCAGTGGCTGGAGTCGGCGCGCGAGCTGTCCGAGTCGGCGGCCGGCGCGCTGCTGATGCCGATGTCGGTCGCCGCCGTGGTGGCTGCGGCCTGGGCCGGCAAACCGACCCGGCTCAAGGGCCGACTGATCGTCAACTCGACGGCCCTGCTCGCCGGGGCGGTGCTGCTGCTGTTCGTGGGCGACGGGACGTGGCTCGGCGCGCTGGTGGTGCTGGCCGCGATCTTCGGGCTGGGCCAGGGGCTGACGAGCGTCACCAACCAGACCGTCCTGTATGGACAGGCGCCGCCGGAGGTGATCGGCACCGCGAGCGGCCTGTTCCGCACCGCGCAGTACCTCGGCGCGATCGCGGCGTCGACGCTGATCGCGTTGTGCTTCGGCGACCGGGCCAGCTCGGGCGGCCTGCACGGGCTGGCCGTCGCGCTCATCGTGATCGGCGTGGTGCTGTTCATCGTGACGGCCGCCGACCGGGCCCTGCGGAACGCCGGTACCGGGGCCGGCGCACCCGGGCACCGGCCGTGACCGCCGGCTTCTAGAGCACCTGGTGGCCGTACATCTCACCCAAGGGGTCGGCGATGAGCTCGATGCGGGCGCCGTCCGGATCGCGGAAGTAGACCGAGACGTCGCTGTGCACGGCGTGCTCGACGCCGGCGTCGGCCAGCTTGCCCGCCAGCCGCTGCCACCGCTGCGGGTCGACCGAGATGGCGACGTGGTGCAGCCCGCCGAGCACCTCGGCGTAGGGGCCGACGTCCAGGCCGGGGAAGTCGAAGAAGGCCAGCAGGTTGCCGTTGCCGATGTCGAAGAAGAAGTGCGACGAGCCGGGGTAGTCGCGGTTCTCGATCAGCTCGGTGAGCGGGAACTCCAGCACGTCCTGGTAGAAGCGGATGGTCCGCTCGACGTCGCTGCTGATCAGCGCCGTGTGGTGCAGGCCACGGGCGGAGGAGGCCGGCCGTTGCCCGGCGGGCTGGAGGTGGGCGTCGCGGATGCGGTCGCGCTCCGCGCGCACCGCGTCGAGGTCGACGGAGCTCATGGCGTTCCTTTCTCCGGTGCGGAGGTGGTGTGCCCGGCTTACCCGCCGGGCACCACCGGCATCCGCGTCAGGCGGCTTTGATCGCGGAGACCTCGAACTCCAGGGTGACCTTGTCGCTGACCAGGACACCGCCGGTCTCCAGGGCGGCGTTCCAGGTGACGCCGAAGTCCTTGCGGTTGATGGTGGTCGAGCCCTCGAAGCCGATCCGGGCGTTGCCGAACGGGTCCTGCGCGGCGCCCTCGAACTCGAACGGGATCGTGACCGGCTTCGTGATGCCCCGGATCGTCAGGTCCCCGGTCACGTCGAAGCTCGTCTCACCGGTCTGCTCGATGGCGGTGGAGACGAAGGTGATCTCCGGGTGCTCGTCCATCGACAGGAAGTCGTTGCTGCGCAGGTGCGCGTCGCGGTCGGCGTTGCGGGTGTCGATGCTGTCGGCCTTGATGGCGACCGTCACCGACGATTTCGCCGGGTTCTCGCCGTCGATCCGCGCGGTGCCGCTGAACTCGTTGAACGAACCGCGCACCTTGGTCACCATCGCGTGGCGGGCGACGAAACCGATGCGGGTGTGGGTCGGGTCCAGGGTGTACTCGCCGGTCAGGGTCGGGTAGCTGGTCTGGGCGGTCATTCGGGTTCCTCCACTGGTTGATGTGTCATCCTCACCGTGGCACAACTTGGGTGACACGTCAACTATTCCCGCTATACTCGGGAGCATGACCCGATGGCTCGACGAGTCCGAACAGCAGGCGTGGCGCGCGTACGTGACCATGCAGAGCCACCTGAACGCCGCACTGGGCCGCCGGATGCAGGCCGACTCGAAGCTGTCGCTGCCCGATTTCGAGGTCCTGGTGCAGCTCACCGAGACCCGGGAGGGACGGGTTCGGGTGTTCGAGCTGGCCCGGGCGCTGGACTGGGAGAAGAGCCGGCTGTCCCACCACCTGCGCCGCATGCAGAAGCGCGGACTGGTGGCGCGCGAGGAGTGCCCGGACGACGCGCGCGGCGCCTACATCGCAGTGACACCCGAAGGCCGGGAGGCGATCGAGCAGGCCGCGCCGCACCACGTGGAGACCGTGCGCGAGCTGGTGTTCGACGTCCTGACCCCGGATCAGGTGGACGCCCTGCGGGCGATCTCCGAGCGGATCCTCGCCGCGGTCCGCCCGGAGGACTGGGCTCAGGACCGCAAGTAGGAGGCGCCGTTGACGTCGAGGATGGCACCGGCGGCCCATTCGGCCCCGGCCGAGGCGAGGTAGACGACCGCGGCGGCGATCTCACCCGGTTCGGCGACCCGGCCGAACGGCGACTGCGCCCGCAACGCCGCGCCCCGCTCCCCCGTCAGCCAGTCCGCGACCCGCTCGGTGGCGATGAACCCCGGCGCGACGGCGCTGACCGCGATGCCGTGCGGCGCGAGGTGCACGGCGAGCGACTGGCCCAGCGAGTGCAACGCGGCCTTGGTCGCCCCGTACGCCGGGTGGTCCGGTTCGCCGCGGAAGGCGCCACGCGAACCGACGTTGACCACCCGACCGCGGGCGCCACGGGCGATCATGTGCCGGGCGACGCAGAACGTGAGGTCAGCCGCGCCGAGCAGGTTGACCTCGACCGACTGCCGCCACACCGCGCGCCAGTGCTCGAACGTGGTCTCCGCCAGCGGGTGCGCCGTCTCGGTGGTGGTCACCACGGCGGCGTTGTTGACCAGCACGTCGACACCGCCGAGCGCCTCCTCGGCGGTGTCGGCGATGACCCGCGCGTCCCGGATGTCGCCCTGCACGAGCGCGTGGCCGTCGCCGGGCAGGGCGGCGAGCGTGGCTTCCGCGGCCACCCGGTTGGCGTTGAAGTGCACCGCGACCCGGTCACCGCGCTCGGCGAACGCCGTCGCGATCGCGCGGCCCAGGCCGGCCGAGGCACCGGTGACGAGGACTCCGCGGCTCATCGGGCGAACAACTGGGACTCGTCGCGGAACGCCTTGAACTCCAGGGCGTTGCCGGCCGGATCGTGCAGGAACATCGTCCACTGCTCCCCCTTCTCGCCCGCGAACCGCTGGTAGGGCTCGATGACGAACCGCGTCCCTGCGGCCCGGAGCCGGTCGGCCAGCTCGTGGAACGCGTCCACGGTCAGCACCAGCCCGAAGTGCGGCACCGGGACGTCGTGGCCGTCCACCGGGTTGCGCCCGGCCTCCGCCCGCGCCCCCTCGACGACGTGGGTGACCACCTGGTGGCCGTGGAAGTTCCAGTCGACCCACTTCGCGTCGGAGCGCCCCTCGGGCAGGCCGAGCACCCCGCCGTAGAACTCCCGGGCTCGGCGGAGGTCGTCGACCGGGATCGCGAGGTGGAATGCGGGACGAGTCATCGAGCGGTCCTCCTTGTCGTCGGTGGGCCCAGCTTGACCGAGCCGGGGCAGCAATGTCAACATTCGAACATGCAGCCCGCCCGGCGGCGCGGCCTGGCCGAGGAGGCCGCCGACCGCATCCGCGACGAGATCCTCGCCGGCCGGTTCGCGCCCGGCAGTGCCCTGCGGGAGGTCGAGCTGGCCGCGTCCCTGCGGGTCAGCCGCGGGTCGGTGCGGGAGGGCCTGGCGATCCTGGAGCGGGAAGGCCTGGTGCACAGCGAGTGGCACCGGGGCACGCGGATCATCGGGCTGACCGAGACCGACATCATCGAGGTGTACGCGGTCCGCGCCGCGCTGGACCGGCTCGCGACGCTGACCGCGGCCCGGCGCGGACGGCCGGAGCAGTTCGACGAGCTGGACCAGCTGGTCGCGACGATGGAGCGGGAGACCCGGGGCGCCGCCGACGGCGGACGGCTGGTGGCGCTGGACATCGAGTTCCACGACTGCGTGTACGCGATGGCCGGCAACGGCCGGCTGACCAGCGCGTGGGAGGCCGTGCGGTCGCAGGTGCACCTCTTCCAGGCCCACCGGGTGCGGCTGTCGCACGAGCACTACCGGACCCGCGTGGTCGGCGAGCACCGGGAACTGGCGGCCCTGCTGCGTGCCGGGCGCGTCGAGGGGCTCGGCGACCTGGCGGAGGAGCACGTGCAATCGGCGTGCCGCGGACTGCTCGACAGCCTCCAGGCCTGACGGCCCCGGCCCGCTCGCCTAGGCTGGTCCTCGCGGCGGCACTACCCAGCCGTGGTCGCCGAGACGGGGAACGAGGGGTCGCCATGGGCCGCGTGACGGTGCGACGTCCGGTGCGGAAGCTGACCGGCGACGGGCAGCACCGCCGGGCCGATCTGCTGGCGGCCGAGGAGCCGCTGGAGCTGCGGGTCGGCGGCGCGGCGCTGGCCGTCACCATGCGCACCCCCGGGCACGACGTGGAGCTCGCGCACGGGTTCCTGCTGTCCGAGGGCGTCATCGGCGCGCGCGACGACGTGTTCGCCGCCCGCTACTGCGACGGCGTGGACGACCAGGGACGCAACACCTACAACGTGCTCGACCTGACCCTGGCCGACGGTGTCGCACCGCCGGAGACCGGCGTGGAACGGAACTTCTACACCACGTCCTCGTGCGGGGTGTGCGGCAAGGCGGCACTCGACGCGGTGAAACTCAAGACCCGGTTCCCGCCCGGGCAGTCGGCGTTCGCCGTCACGACCGAGGTGCTCGCCGGGTTGCCGGACGCGCTGCGGGCCCAGCAGCGCGTTTTCGCCAGCACGGGCGGTCTGCACGCCGCCGGGTTGTTCCGCGCCGACGGGTCGCTGCTGGCCGTGCGGGAGGACGTGGGGCGGCACAACGCGGTCGACAAGGTGCTCGGCTGGGCGTTGCTGGAGGGCCGGGTACCGCTGTCGGACTGCGGGCTGCTCGTGTCCGGGCGGGCGTCGTTCGAACTGGTGCAGAAGGCCGCGATGGCGGGCATCCCGTTCCTCGCCGCGGTGTCCGCGCCGTCCTCGCTGGCGGTCGAACTGGCCGAGGAGAACGGCATGACCCTGGTCGGGTTCCTGCGCGGGACGAGCATGAACCTCTACACCGGCGACCAGCGCGTGCTGGAGCCGGCACGGGCGTGACGGTCAGATCCGGGGCATGACCTCGGCGGCGAGACGTTCCATCTGCTCGAACTGGTCGGCGAACGGGGTGAACAGGATCAGCTCGGCACCCGCCTCGGCCACCTCGCGCACCCCGGCCACGCACTCCTCCGGCGTGCCGGCGACCGCGACCGCCTCCAGCCCGCGCTTGCCGTAGATGGCGGCGAGACCGTCGGCCGCGTGGCGGCGCGCGGCGTCGCCGTCGTCGTCGATCGCGATGTAGACCCGCTTGGCGACCCGGAAGTCGTCGCGCCCGGCCTCGGCGAGCAGCTCGCGCACCGTCCGGACCTGACCGGCGAACGCCGTCGTGGTCGCGGAGCCCGCACCGAAGAAGCCGTGACCGAACCGGACGGCACGCTTGAGGGCATTGGGGTGGCTGCCGCCGAACCACAACGGCGGCCCGGGTTTCTGGAACGGTTTGGGTTCCATCGCCGCGCCCTCCAGCTGCCAGAAGCGCCCGCCGAAGTCGACCGTGTCCTCCGCCCACAGGGCTTTGACCAGGCGGATGCCCTCGGTGAACCGGGCGACGTGGGCGTCGCCGTCGATGCCGAACGCCCCGAAGGGCCGGTTGCGGCCGCCGCTGCCGACACCGACCTCCAGGCGGCCGCGGCTGAGCTGGTCCAGCGTCGCGAGGCTCTTGGCCAGGTGCACCGGGCTGTGCAGCGGGGTGACGTAGACGGCGCAGCCCAGGCGCAGCCGCTCCGTGCAGGCGAACGCGTAGGCCATCGTCTCACTGGGCGCGAGGTGCGGGAACCGGCCGAGCGTCTGCTCCTGGGTCCAGCCGCTGTCGAACCCCAGTTCCTCCGCCCGGCAGACATAGGCGCGGAAGGCGCCGGGGTCGAACGTGCCGTCGGCGACGAACTGCGGAATGGAAATCGCGAACCGCATGACGACGACACTAGCGGTACCGGGTGTATCACCGTGGGGATTTCGCGCGACAAGAGAGTCGAGACTGATGTTGAATGGCCCGGGAGGCCCAGGTGACCGAGGACGAAGCGACCGAGCCGCGCAGGCGGCCCAGCCGCCGTTCGGTGCTGATCGCAGGGGCTTCGGGCCTGGGTATCGCCGCGTTCGCCGCCGGTACCGCCACCGGGGTGCTACCGGTGAGCGAGGCCGTGCAGCGGGTGCTGGGGGTGACGTCGTCCTCGCCCGCCACGCAGATCGGCGTGGCGAAGGTCGAACGGGTGTGGTCGCGCTACCGCAACCGGATGGTCGACCTGGTGATGTTGCTGCCGTCGAAGTCGCCACCGCCGAACCTGCCGATGTCGCTGCTGCTGCACGGCCTGCACGGGCGGGCGCGGACGGCGGCGCCGACCGGGACGCTCGCCGAGCTGGCCAGCCAGGTCGCGCGCAAGCGGATTCCGCCGTACGGGTTCGTCGCGGTGGACGGCGGCGACAGCTACTGGCACGAGAACGTCCCGGGCGACGACCCGATGGGGATGCTGCTCGAAGAGGTCCCGCAGTGGCTCCGGGAACGCGGCCTGGGCGGCACCGACGGTCTGCCGTTCGCCTGCACCGGCATGTCGATGGGCGGTTTCGGCGCACTGCTGTACGCGCGCCGGCGCGCCGAGCGCCGGGAGCCGGCCGGGGCGCTGGCGTTGATGGCGCCGGCGCTCATCCTGTCGTGGCCGGAGATGAGCAAGCGGAACGCCTTCCACGACGAGGCGGACTGGGCGTCGATGGACCCGCTGAAACACCTCGACGCGACGGCCGGCACCCCGACCGCCGTGTGGTGCGGTACGGAAGACGCGTTCGTCGCCGGCGCCCGGCGCTTCATCACCGCGCTGAAGCCGGAGATCGGCTACACGGCGAAGGGCAAACACGGCGACTCGTTCAACCGCACCGTGGTACCCAGCCTGATCAGCTTCCTGGGCAGGCACCGCCCCACGGCATGACGAACCGGGCCACCGCCACGCGGCTCGCGTCGCGCCGTGGCGGTCGTCAGCGGACTGAGCGGCCCAGCGCCGAGATCAGCCACAGTCCGAGGAGCGTCGCCGTGAAGAGCAGGCTCGTCCAGGTCAGCAGGGGACGGAACTCGGTGCCCGCCCGGCGCACCCGGGTCAACGCGTAGAACCCGAAGCCGAGCACCGGGAGCGGGATCGCGGGCAGCACCGACAACCGCACGGGGGCGGCGACCACGCACGCCAGCGCCATCAGGCTCAGCAGACCGAGCATGACGCGGTGCAGCACCACACTGCTGAGGTACGGCGCGATGATCCGGAAGGTGAGGTCAGTGATGCCGCGCACGTCGTCCCGCCCCTCCGGAACGACGTTGTCCCCGGCCGTCACGACCGGAGCGGTGCCTTCACCGGCACCCGAACGGCCAGCCCCCTCCACGCTCATTCGGCTAGCTTAGCGAGCGCGGAGCGGACCGTTGCACAGAGATCAGGCAGTCTTCTCGCCGCGCTCGCTGCTGCGACGACGGGACGGCTGACGCGACACGATCGTGGGATTGACGTTCTCCCGCACCGTCTGTTCGGTGATCACGACCTTGGCGACGTCGGTGCGGCTCGGGATGTCGTACATCACCGGCTGCAGCACCTCTTCCATGATCGCGCGCAAACCACGTGCACCGGTGCCCCGCAGCACCGCCTGGTCGGCGATCGCCTCGAGCGCGGTCTTGGTGAACTCGAGCTCGACGTTGTCCATCTCGAACAACTTCTTGTACTGCTTCACCAGGGCATTGCGCGGCTCGGTCAGGATCCGCACCAGCGAGTGCTTGTCCAGGTGCGTCACGTTCGCGACCACCGGCAGACGGCCGATGAACTCCGGGATCAGCCCGAACTTGATCAGGTCCTCGGGCATGGTCTCGGAGAAGACGTCGCTCTCCTCGATTTCGGACTTCGTGCGGATCTCGGCGCCGAAACCCAGCCCGCGCTTGCCGACCCGCTCGTTGATGATCTTCTCCAGGCCCGCGAACGCACCTGCCACGATGAACAACACGTTCGTGGTGTCGATCTGGATGAACTCCTGGTGCGGGTGCTTGCGCCCGCCCTGCGGCGGCACCGAGGCCGTCGTGCCCTCCAGGATCTTCAGCAGCGCCTGCTGCACACCCTCACCGGACACGTCCCGCGTGATCGACGGGTTCTCCGACTTGCGGGCGATCTTGTCGACCTCGTCGATGTAGATGATGCCCGTCTCGGCGCGCTTGACGTCGTAGTCGGCCGCCTGGATCAGCTTGAGCAGGATGTTCTCGACGTCCTCGCCGACGTACCCGGCCTCGGTGAGCGCCGTGGCGTCCGCGATCGCGAACGGCACGTTCAGCATCTTCGCCAGGGTCTGCGCCAGGTAGGTCTTGCCGCACCCGGTGGGCCCGAGCAGCAGGATGTTCGACTTGGCGAGCTCGACCGGCTCGTCCTTGGCGTCCTTCGGGCCGGACTTGTCCTCGGACTGGATGCGCTTGTAGTGGTTGTACACCGCCACGGCGAGCGTGCGCTTCGCGTCGCTCTGGCCGATGATGTACTGGTCGAGGAACTCGTGGATGTCGAGCGGCTTCGGCAGCTCGTCGAGCTTGACGTCGCCGGCCTCGGCCAGCTCCTCCTCGATGATCTCGTTGCACAGGTCGATGCACTCATCGCAGATGTAGACGCCAGGTCCGGCGATGAGCTTCTTCACCTGTTTCTGGCTCTTCCCGCAGAAAGAACACTTCAGCAGGTCCCCGCCGTCGCCGATCCGTGCCATGACCGTTGACCTGTTCCCCTCCGGTGCGCCTGCCCGGCACACCTGATCGTGTTCCTGCCCTCGCCGCCGAGCCAGCGGGAAAAACGTGGCCGCTGCCCCTAGACGGTACCCGCCCGGAGCGCCGCGCGGGAGGACCTGCGGGCGCCGGGCGCCCCGAGACCCTAAACCGGGGGCCGGGGCGCACCGGGTAGGACACGCACCGGCCCCGCGGCGAGGACTCAGCCGATCTGCGACGCCTTGCGGTACGGCAGCACCTCGTCGATAATGCCGTACTCCTTGGCCTGCTCGGCGGTCAGGATCTTGTCGCGCTCGATGTCCGCACGGACCTCTTCGGCGCTCTTGTTCGTGTGCTTGGCCAGCGTGGTCTCCATCAGACGGCGGACCCGCTGGATCTCGTTGGCCTGGATCTCCAGGTCCGAGACCTGCCCGTAGGTGCCCTCGGTGGCCGGCTGGTGGATCAGCACGCGGGCGTTGGGCAGCGCGAGCCGCTTGCCCTTCGTGCCGGCCGCCAGCAGGACCGCAGCCGCCGAGGCGGCCTGACCCAGCGCGACGGTCTGGATGTCCGGCCGCACGAACTGCATCGTGTCGTAGATCGCCATCAGCGAGGTGAACGAGCCACCCGGCGAGTTGATGTAGATCGTGATGTCGCGGTCCGGGTCCTCGTGCTCGAGGTGCAGCAGCTGGGCCATCACGTCGTTGGCCGACGCGTCGTCCACCTGCACGCCGAGGAAGATGACCCGCTCCTCGTACAGCTTGTTGTACGGGTTGGACTCCTTGACGCCGTAGCTGGTGCGCTCCACGTACGACGGCAGGATGTACCGGGACTGCGGAAGCTGGAAGTTGTTCATGAGAGCTTTCTCCTCGTCAGGCCCGGTCAGCGGCTGCCGTTGCTGGACGGGAGCTGGTTCTCCCGGGTGAGGACGTGGTCGACGAAGCCGTACTCCCGCGCCTCCTCGGCGGTGAACCAGCGGTCCCGGTCGCCGTCGGCGATGATCTGCTCGACCGTCTGGCCGGTCTGCTCGGCGGTGATCCGCGCCAGCTCCTGCTTCCACTTGCCGAAGACCTCGGCCTGGATCGCGATGTCGGACGCGGTGCCGCCGACGCCGGCCGACGGCTGGTGCATCAGGATGCGCGCGTGCGGGAGCGAGTAGCGCTTGCCGGGGGCACCCGAGGACAGCAGGAACTGCCCCATCGAGGCGGCCAGGCCCATCGCGTAGGTCGCCACGTCCGGCTCGATGAGCTGCATCGTGTCGTAGATGGCGAAGCCGGCCGTCACCGAGCCGCCGGGCGAGTTGATGTAGAAGCGGATGTCGGACTCGGAGTCCTCCGCGGACAGCAGCAGGAGCTGCGCGGTGATCCGGTTCGCCACCTCGTCGTTGACCTCGGAGCCGAGGACGACGATGCGCTCCTGGAGCAGCCGCTCGTACACCGAGTCGGTCAGATTGAGGCCCGCGGTCGAGCTGCGTGCCTCTGCCTTGTGCTGCGTCACGTCTGCCTGCCTTTTCACCGCTGTGGCTCTCCGCCAGGAGATCCACTGTGCACTGTCGAAGATGCTGAGATCTTGTAACCGACCCTAACGAACTCGGGCGGCCCGGCATGCCCGGTACCGCCCAAGTTCGCTGACAGCTTTATTTCTCGGAAGCAGCCGCGGGTTCCTCGGTGACCTCGGTCTCAGTGGCGGCCTCGGTGGCCTCCTCCTCCTCGCCGAAGAGGTCGCCCAGGTCGAGCTCGGCGCCGGAGGCGTCGGTGACCGTCGCCCGGCGCACGATCGAGGCCAGCGCCTTGCCGCGGCGCACGTCGGCGAAGATCGCGGACAGCTGGCCGGACTGCTGGGCCCGCTGCACGTACTCGTCCGGGCTGATGCCGAAGCGCTGGGCCTGGTAGATGATCCGCTCGGTCAGCTCGGCGTCACCCACCTGGACCTGCTCGGCGTCGGCGACGCTGTCCAGCAGCAGCTGGGTGCGCACCGCCTTCTCGGCCTCGGTCCGCAGCTCGGCGTGGAACTCCTCGAGGGTCTTGCCCTGGGTCTCCAGCACCTTCGCGAGGTTCTCCTCGCTGTGGTCCAGGTCGTGGATCGCGTCGTGCTTGCGGTTCTCGACCTCGGCCTCGAGGACCTTCTCCGGCAGCGGGACCTCGACCGACTCCAGCAGCTCGTCCAGGATCTTGTCCCGGGCCTGCACACCCTGCTGGACCTTCTTCATCTTGGCCAGGCGCTCGCGCAGGTCGGCCTTGAGCTCGTCGATGGTGTCGAACTCGCTCGCCAGCTGGGCGAACTCGTCGTCGGCCTCGGGGAGCTCGCGCTCCTTGACGCTCTGCACCGTCACCGACACCTCGGCGTCGCGGCCCGCGTGCTCACCGGCCACCAGCTTGGTGGTGAAGGTCTTCGTCTCGCCCTCGCCGGCGCCGATGATGGCCTCGTCGATGCCGTCCACCAGCTGGCCCGAGCCGATCTCGTAGGACAGGCCGGTGGTGGCGGCCTCCTCGACCTCCTCGCCGTCGACCGTGGCGGACAGGTCGATCGACACGAAGTCGCCGTCCTGGGCGGGACGCTCGACGCCCTTGAGGGTGCCGAAGCGGGCGCGCAGGTTGTCCAGCTCGGCGTCCACCTCCTCGTCGGTCACCTCGACGTCGTCGACGCTGACCGACAGCCCGTCGAAGTCCGGCAGGGTGATCTCCGGGCGGATGTCGACCTCCGCGGTGAACTCCAGCACCTCGCGGTCCTCGAGCTTGGTTACCTCGAAGTCGGGCTGGCCGAGGGTGCGCACCTCGCCGGCGCGGACGGCCTCCAGGTACTTCGCCGGGATGGCCTCGTTGACGACCTCATCGAGCACCGGCGCGCGGCCGATCCGGCTCTCCAGGACGCGAGCGGGCACCTTGCCGGGGCGGAAGCCCGGGATGCGCACCTGCTGGGCGATCTTGGAGTAGGCGCGGTCGAAGTTCGGTTTGAGTTCGTCGAACGGCACCTCGACATTGATCTTGACTCGCGTCGGGCTGAGCTGCTCGACGGTGCTCTTCAACGTGTTCTCCTCGAGCCGTGAAAACCTGGTTTTCGGGTGGTAGCCGACAAGCGGGCACGGCGGTGCCCAAAGGCCGAGTCTAGGCCAGCGACTTGACAGCACCGGCCCGGCCCTGCTTGCCACGCGGCGCGGCCGCGGCGGGGACTCTCCGTTTACATTCTCCCACGCATTGTCTACCGTCGTGATCCGCAGTCCCGCAGTCCCGCCATCCCCAGGAGCGCCGGTCCGTGACAGCCGATGCCCAGGTCCAGGGTCGTTCCCCGGAACTGGCGGAGACCCCCACGCGGCTGCCGGCGGTCGTCGTGCCGACCGTCGCCCTGCTGGTGGGCGGCCTCGGTGTGTGGGCGTGCGCGCTCTGGCTGGCGCTGGTCCGGCACGCACCGGCCGCGGTGACGATCCCCCTGCACACGGTGGCGGTGCTCGCGCTGTTCACCGTCCTGCACGAGGCCGCGCACCACGCGGCGGGCAGCCTGACCTGGGTGAACGGGGCGCTGGGGCGGGTGGCGCTGCCGTTCGTGTCGCCCTTCGGCGGCTTCCCCGCGGCCCGCTACGTGCACCTGACCCAGCACCGCTCCGGCTCGCCAGCGCACCTCACGCCGTGGAACACGCGCGGACCGGCGTGGACGCTGCCGCTGCGCTGGGCGACCGTCGACCTCTGGCACGTGTGGCGCTACCTCGGCACACCGCGGCGGCCGACCGCGGAGAGCGCCGAGATGCTCGGCATGCTGGTGTTCCTGCCGTGCGTGCTCGCCGCGGTGGTCGGCACCGGGCACGGGCAGGAACTGGCCGTGGTGTACCTGGTGCCGCAGCGGCTCGCGCTCGCGCTCGCTTCGTGGTGCCACGACTGGCGCCCCCGGCGGCGGCCGAGCGGCTACCAGCGGGTGCACGCGGAGCGGCCCGGCCGGCCGTTGTTCCACCACGCCCCCACGATCCCGTCGCCCCGTGCACCCGAGCCGGGAGCGCCCGCGCCGGCGCAGTTCCACCCGCTGACCGTCACCGGGGTGCGATGGCTCACCGGCGAGGCGGTCGCGGTGACGCTCGCGGTGCCGCCCGGGCTGCGCGAGGTGTTCCGGTTCACGCCCGGACAGCACCTGGTGCTGCGAGCCCAGATCGACGGTGCACCGGTGGACCGCCGTTACGCGATCTGCGCCGGCCCCGCCGAACCGGAGCTGCGGGTGGCGATCAAGCGGGTGCCCGGCGGCCGGTTCTCCGAGCACGCGATGGGGTTGCGGCCCGGAGAGACTATCCTGGCCCGGCCGCCGTCAGGAACGTTCACCATGCGGGCCACGCCGCGGCACGTGGTGGCCGTCGCCGCCGGGTCGGGCATCGCGCCGGTGCTGCCGGTCGTGGTGCACCTGCTCGGCACCTCGCCACGCAGCCGGGTGACGTTGCTGTACGTGAACCGATCGGGGGACGACACCCTCTTCGCGGCGGAGCTGTCGGAGTACGCGCGCCGCTTCGAGGGGCGGCTGCGGGTGACGCACTACCGCACCGACGAGCGCGACCCGTGGCTGCGGCACTCCCGTGGCGACCGCCCGTTCGAAAGCATCGGCAAGGCGCTGGCCATCTCCTACGAGCGGTACGTACCGGGCGGGCTGGACGCCGGGCGCATCCGGGACCTGCTGGAGGCCCGGTTGCACCCGGCGAAGGTGGACGAGTGGCTGGTGTGCGCGCCGCCCACGGTCTCCGGACCGGTGTGCGAGGCGCTGGCCGCGCACGGCGTGCCCGCCGCCGTCGTCCACGTCCAGCACTTCCACCGGCCGGCTTAGCCGCGTGCTGGTGCGCGGGCTGGAACGTGGGCCCGGGCGGGCAGCCCGTGCCGCCGGCCCTCAGTTGCCGGCTCCGGCCAGCTCGCGCTCCAGCAGCCACGCGCACAGGCCGATCCCGGCGGTGCAGCCCGCACCCGCCGCGGCAACGACCTGGGCGCGCGGGCTGACGACGTTCCCGGCCGCCCAGAGCCCGGGGACGGACGTGGCCCCGCGGGCGTCGACGGCGACGAGCCCGGTACCCGGGTCGCGGGTGGCGCCCAGTGCGGTCAGGATCGCGTCCCGCGGCACCGGGGTGGGCGCCACGAAGATCGCGTCGCACGGGATGGTTTCGCCGTTGTCGAGTTCGACGTCCCCGGTGGCGCGCGTGACGCGGGCGTCGATCACGCGCACGCCGTACGCGGTGAGCCGCTGCCGCTCGGCATCGCTGAGCTCGGCGCCGCACAGCGTCACCGAGGGGCTCTGACGGCGCAGCAACGCGGCGAGGTGGGCGTTGCCGATCACCACGATGGCCTGGTCGCGCACCTCGTAGCCGTGGCAGTGCGGGCAGTGGTGCACATCGCGCGCCCACCGCTGCGCCAGTCCCGGAATCTCCGGCAGCTCGTCGGTCAGCCCGGTGGCGACCAGCACCGACCGGGCACGCAGCACCCGGCCGTCGCCGAGGCGGAGCTCGAACGTGCCGTCCGCGGCCCGGTGCGCTCCCGCCACCGGGGCGTGCTCGAGGATGCCGCCGTAGCGGGTGAACTCCTCCTGCCCGGTCGCGAGGAACTCCTTGGGCGCCATGCCGTCCCGCGTGAGGTACCCGTGCATGTGCGCGGCCGGCCCGTTGCGCGGCTCGCCCGAGTCCACCAGGAGGGTGGCGAACCGCGCCCGGGCGAGCGCCACGCCCGCCGACAGGCCGGCGGCTCCACCACCCACGATCACGCTGTCCCACAGTGTTGTCTCCATACCCGCACCATCCGCGCGGCGGCACGGTTATGACAAACAATCTTGCCGAAACCGGGACGGATTGCTTTCCTGTGTGGTGTGGACGCAGAACCGACGGTGGGTGCCGTGCTCGAGCAGATCGGCCCCCGGCTGCGGCGCGCACGGGAACGGAAGAGCGTCAGCCTGGCCGACCTGGCGCGCCGCACCGGCATTTCGACCAGCACGTTGTCGCGGCTGGAATCGGGTCAGCGGAAACCGGGCCTGGAACTGCTGCTGCCGATCACGGCCGCGCTGGGCATCCCGCTCGACGAGATCGTGGCCGCGCCGCGCATCGTCGACCCCCGCGTACCGCAGGAGCCGACGCGGAAGGACGGGCGGGTGGTGGTCCCGCTGTCCCGGCACCAGGGCGAGCCGCGTGCGTACAAGCTGATCATCCCCGCGCACGACGAGGAACCACACCTGCGGACCCACGCCGGGTACGAGTGGGTCTACGTGCTGCGCGGGCGGCTGCGCGTCCGGCTCGGCGAGCACGACTTCGTGATGGGCGCGGGTGAGGCCGCCGAGTTCGACTGCCAGATCCCGCACTGGTTCGGCGCGGCGGGCCGCGGCGCGGTCGAGGTGCTCAGCCTGTTCGGCAAACAGGGTGAACGCATCCATCTCCGCACCGCGCGCCCCTGAGCCGGCGCACCTCCGGGCGGCGCGGGCGAAAGTCCGATGCGGACCGTGTCAGCCCGGGCCGGAGCCGTGCGCAGCGACCGCACAACGCCGCCGGCTGTCCGGCGAGCACCGTGCGCAGTGCCAGGGTGTACGGCCTCACCGCCCAGGGGTCGTAGGGGCATTCACAGGCGGGCATCACGGCTGTCTCAGGCCGCCCACAGGCGCGGCGCGGACAGTGGAAGCAGGACAGCAGGAAGGAGGCCGCCATGCACCGCCTCGCCACCGGCCCCCGGTGGGGCGCCGCCACCGCCCGCGGACCCCGCTCGGTGAACGCCGACGCCACTGCCGCGTACACCGACCCCACCACCGGCGAGGTCGTGTTCGCGCTGGCCGACGGCGTCGGCGACGAGAGAACAGCGGCCCGGGCCGCCCGCATCGCCGCGGCGGCCGCTGTCCGGGTGCCCGCGTCGCAGGGGCCCGCTGCCGCGCTGGCGGCCGCGCAACGGGCGGTCCGGACCGAGCCGGGTGGTGACTGCGCGCTGGTGGTCGCGATGCCGGCCGACGGTGGTTACCGGCTCGGCTGGGTCGGGGACGTGCGGGCCTACGCCTGGGACGGCGACTCGCTGCGGCAGCTCACCCGGGACCACACGCTGGCGCAGTACTTCCGCGAGCGCGGCCAGGTGCCCACCCCCAGGATGGAGCACCTGGTCACCACCACCGTGCGGACGGCACGCCCGGCCGAGTTCGGTGCCGCGGAGGCGCCCGTCCCCGCCGGCCTGCTGCTGACCAGCGACGGCGTGCACAAGACCCTGACCCGCGCCGCGATGGCCGAGCTGCTGCGCCTGCCGTCGAACGGTGCGCACGACCTCGTGACCGCCGCGCTGGCCGCGGGAGGCCGGGACAACGCGACCGCCCTGATGGCCGATTTGGCGCCGCGCCTGCCCGGGGCGGCGACCACCAAGCTGCCCACGGTCACCCCGGCCTGACAGAATCTGCGGAATGACCACGGAGATCGTCGTCCCCGATCAGGCCCTCGTCGAGAAGCTGCTGAACAACCTGGAGCTGGAGTACGTCCTCGACGAAGACGGTGATCTCGGCGTCCCGTTCGAGCACTTCCGGATGTACTTCATGCTCCGCGGTCCGGACGAGGGACATTCGTTCGCCGTCCGCACCTTCTACGACCGCCGCCACGCGATCGAGGCCAAGCCGCACCTGCTGGAACTCGTCGACGACTGGAACCGCCGGAGTCTGTGGCCGAAGGTCTACAGCTACACCGGCGACGACGGCGCGGTCACGCTGGTCGGTGAGGCGGTGATGCTGATCGGCGCCGGCGTCACCCTCGAGCACTTCGCCACCAGCACCGCGACCTGGATCCGCGCGTCCGTCGCGTTCGACGGGTGGCTCGTCGAACAGCACCGCCTGCTGGCCGACGAGACGTAGCACCGTCACCCCCGCACCGGCGGCACCGCGTTGTCCCGGATCACCTGCGCGTAGAAGTGCGCGCTCCGCTTCGGGGTGCGGACCTGCGTGCGGTAGTCGACGTGCACCAGCCCGAACCGTTTCGAGTAGCCCTCGGCCCATTCGAAGTTGTCCAGCAGCGACCAGTACGAGAACCCGCGCAGGTCCACGCCCTGCGCGAGCGCTGCGTGCGCGGCACGCAGGTGGGCGGCCAGGAACTCGACCCGGTCGGTGTCGTCGATCCACCCGTCCGGCCGCACCGCATCGTCGTATGCCGCGCCGTTCTCCGTGACGTACAACGGAACCGCCGGGTACTCCCGGTGCACCCGCACGAGCGTCTCGGTCAGCCCGTCCGGCTGCACGGACCATCCCGAGTGGGTCACCGAGGCCGCGGCGTCGGGCACGAACCCGACGCCGTCCGCGCCGACCCACTCCAGCCCGCCCGGCTCCACCCCCGGCCGCAGCGAGGCGGTGACCTCGTAGCCGCGGTAGTAGTTGATGCCCATCTGGTCGATGGGCGCACCGATCAGCGCCAGGTCGCCGTCGCGGACGTGGGAGCCCAGGCCGAACGGCTCCAGGTCCGCCAGCAGGTCGTCCGGGTACCGCCCGCGCAGCACCGGGTCCAGGAACAGCCGGTTCTGCAGCCCGTCCACGCGGCGCGCGGCGTCGGTGTCCGCGGCCGAGCCGGAAGCCGCCCGCACCGGGTACAGGTTCAGGGTGATCCCGGCCTGGACGTCCGCGGCGCGCCGGATCTCGGCCAGCCCGAGGCCGTGCGCGAGCAGCAGGTGGTGCGCCGCCGCGACCGCCGCCCGCGGTTCCCGCCGTCCGGGCGCGTGCAGACCACGGGCGTACCCGAGAAAGGCCGAGCACCACGGTTCGTTCAGCGTCGACCAGAACGGCACCCGGTCGCCGAGCCGGTCGGCGGCGGTGGCCGCGAACTCGGCGAACCGGTACGCGGTGTCCCGCGACGCCCAGCCGCCGCGCTCCTCCAGCGCCTGCGGCAGGTCGAAGTGGTACAGCGTCGCCCACGGGGTGATTCCCCGCTCCAGCAACGAATCCACCAGCCGCTCGTAGAAGTCCAGCCCCTCCGGGTTCGGTGCGCCCCCGTCCGGCCGGACCCGGGACCAGGCCAGCGAGAACCGGTACACCCCGACGCCCAGCTCGGCCATCAGCGCCACGTCCTCGGGGAACCGGTGGTAGTGGTCGGCCGCCGGTTCCCCGGTGTCGCCTCCCGCCACCGCGCCCGGACGGCGGCAGAACGCGTCCCAGATCGACTCGGTGCGACCGTCCACAGTGGTCGCGCCCTCGATCTGGAAGGCCGCCGTGCTGACTCCCCACGCGAACCCGGGCGGGAACTCCAGCCCCGCGGTGACCTCTTCGCCCACAACCGACATGCTCACCCTTTCACCGCGCCCTGCATGATCCCGGCCACGATCTGGCGGCCGAGCAGCAGGAAGACGATCAGAACCGGAATGGTCGCCAGCGTGGTCCCGGCCAGCACCAGCGAATAGTCGACGTAGTGGCCGCTCTGCAGCTTCTCCAGCGCCACCTGCACGGTGGGGTTGCCGGCGTCGAGCACGATCAGCGGCCACAGGAAGTCGTTCCACGACATCATGAACGTGAACATCGCGAGCACCGCGGCTGCCGGGCGGATCGCGGGCAGGCAGACGTGCACGAAGGTGCCGAACACGCTGCACCCGTCCACCCGCGCCGCCTCGATCAGCTCGTAGGGCACGGCGTCCACTATGTACTGGCGCATCCAGAACACGCCGAACGCGGTGACGAGGTTCGGCACGATCACCGCCTGCACGTGCCCGGCCCAGCCCAGCTCGGACATCATGATGAACAGCGGGATCACGCCGAGCTGCGTGGGCACCGCGAGCGTGACGACGATGAACGCGAACAACCCGTTCGAGCCGCGGAAACGCATCTTGGCGAAGGCGAACCCGGCCAGTGCCGAGAACAGCACCGTCGTCACCGTGACCGTGCCGGAGACGATGACGCTGTTGCCCAGCGCTCTCCAGAACGGCACCGAGTCGAACACCCGGCCGGCGTTGGACCAGAAGTTCCCGCCCGGCAGCACCGGCGGCAGGTGGTCGGACAGCATCCCGGTGTCGCGGCTGGCCACCAGGAACGACCAGTAGAACGGGAACAGCGAGCCGAGGACGAACGCGACCAGCGTGGCGTAGACGAAGAAGCGCGAGCTGCCGCGGCGCGAGCGCAGTCCCAGTGCGGTCATCGTTTCGGTCCCGTCGTCGTGGCGAGCCGCCGGGTGATCAGGAAGTTGACCAGCGCGATGAGCACGATCAGCAGGAACAGCAGCCACGCGATCGCCGACGCGTACCCGAGGTCGAAGCCCTCGAACGCGGACTGGTACAGGTACAGCGTCAGCGTCTGGAACTGGTGCTGCGAACCGCCGTTGTTCGACCCCGGCATCGCGTCGAACAGCTTGGGCTCGGTGAAGATCTGCAGCCCGCCGATCGTCGAGGTGACCACCACGAAGATCAACGTGGGCCGCAGCATGGGCAGGGTGATCGAGAAGAACCGGCGGACCGCGCCCGCGCCGTCGACCACCGCCGCCTCGTACACGTCCCGCGGCAGCGCCTGCATCGCCGCGAGCACGATCAGGGCGTTGTAACCGGTCCAGCGCCAGTTCACCATCGTGGCGATGGCCAGGTGGCTGGCGAACCGGTTGGCCTGCCACTCCACCCGGTCCAGCCCCACCGCCTCCAGCATCGCGTTCACCAGCCCGTAGCGGGGGCCGAACAGGTTGGCGAAGATGATGCCGAGCGCGACCAGGCTGGCCGAGTACGGCAGCAGGATCCCGACCCGCCAGCCGGCCGGGAACCGCAGGCGCAGCGACAGCAGTGCCGCCAGCAGGACCGCGATGATCACCTGCGGCACGCTGGAGAGCAGGAATATCGAGATCGTGTTGCCGACGGCGTTCCAGAACTGCGGGTCGCCGAGCAGGGCCGTGAAGTTCGCCAGCCCGATGAACTTCGGGTCGTCGTCGCCGACCTCCCAGTCGAACAACGACACGTAGCCGGTGTAGAGCAGGGGGAACAGGCCGGTGAGGCCGAACACCACGAAGAACGGTGCGATGTAGAGGTACGGCGAGAACTTCACGTCCCAGCGCGACAACCGGTGCCGCAGCGACGGTTTCGCCGGTTCCCGCGGCGAATCCTGCCGCGGGAGCTGTTCGGCCACGGTGGTCATCGGCCCGCTCCCCCTCGGCTCACTTCACGATCTTCTTGGCGCCGTCGACCACCTGCTGCCACGCCTGGTCCGGCGGCGTCCCCTGCTCGACCGCCTGCAACGCCGGGCTGGTGACGTTCTCCTGGATCTGACCGTCCCCGGGGCCCTTGTACTGCGCCCGCGTCACCTTCCTGGCCTGATCGGCGTAGAGCTGGCCGACCTTGGCGTCGCCGAAGTAGGGCTCGGTCTGCTGCAGCAGTTGCGGTGAGGTCAGCGCCTGCACCTGGCTGGGGAAGTTGCCGCGTGCCTGGAACGCCTTGAGTTGCTGCTCCGGCGCGGTAAGCCACGCCGCCAGCTCCGCCGCCTCCTTCGGGTGCTTGCTCTGCTTGGGCACGGTCAGGTACGAACCGCCCCAGTTGCCGCCGCCGTTGGGGAAGGCGTCGGTGACCGCCCACTTGCCGGCGTTGCCCGGTCCGGCGTTCTCCTCGACCACCCCGAGCATCCACGATGGACAGACGGTGGTGGCGAAGGTGCCCTGCTGGAAACCGGTTTTCCACTCGTTGCCGAACGCGATGAGCTTCGCGGACTGCCCGTGCCGGATGGCGCCGGTGATGCGGTCCCAGGCCGCCTTGATGCCCGGGTTGGTCTCGATGGTCAGCTTGTCGGAGCGGTCGAGGTATCCCGTGTCGAGCTGGTTGACCATGGAGTTGTACAGCTGCGAGGACGCGTCGAACCACGCCTTGCCGCCGGTGCGCGCCACGTACTCATCGCCCGCGGCGAAGTAGGAGTCCCAGCTGGCGAACAGCGTCTTGACGCCCTCGGGGTCCGACGGCAGCCCGGCTGCCTGCAGCAGGTCCGTGCGGTAGCACAGGGCGAGCGGGCCGATGTCGGTGCCGTAGCCGATGAGCCGGCCGTCGCGGTCCTTGCCGGCCTCGTACTTCCAGGTCAGCCACCGGTCCGGGGTCGCGTCCGCGGGCCCGATCGCGGTGAGGTCGTTGAACTTGGACGACTTGTCGATGATGTCGGAGAAGTGGCCCTCCTCGACCGCGACCACGTCCTCCAGCCCGTTGCCCGCGGCCAGCTTGGTGATCAGGTTCTGGTGGTAGGGCCCGCCCTCGCCGGTCTTGTGGTGGGTGATCTTGATGCCGGGGTGGAGGCGTTCGTACTCCGGGATCAGGTTCTCGTAGCCGAACTCGGTGAAGGTGCCGATGGACAGCTCGATCGGGCCGTTGCCGGCGGACCCGGCGGTCCCGCCGCCACCGCAGGCGGCCAGGCTCGCGCCCAGCACCGCGAGTCCGATCGCGAGGCTCACGCCCTTGTGAAGGTGTCGCACGTCGATTCCCTTGCTCGTGGGGTTCGAGGGAGAAGGATTTTGGGAGCGCTCCCAGAACGAGCTTGAGTGTGTCCCCAGTCACGAGCCGTGTCAAGGTGCGCTATTCTTGGAAGCGCTCCCAGGCTTGGCGGAAGGTGACCCGGTGACCGCACACGGCAACCACGACGGCCGTCCGACGCTGGAGGACGTGGCCGCCTTCGCCGGGGTGTCCCGATCCACGGCCTCGCGGGTGCTCAACGACGACCCGAACGTCAGCGCCCGCGCGCGCGAGGCGGTGCGTGCGGCGGTCCGCGACCTGGGCTACTCGCCGAACCAGGCGGCGCGGTCACTGGTGACGCGCCGCACCGGCGCGGTGGCGGTGGTGCTGTCGGAGCCGGAAGAGGCCCTGCTCGGCGACCCGTACCGGACGGCGGTCATGCGCGCCGGGTACCGCGAACTGGCCGCGTCGGGCATCCAGATGGTGCTGATGTTCTGCGACGGGCGCGACGACCTGACGCGGACGTTGCGGTTCCTGGAGGGCGGCCACGTGGACGGCGCGCTGGTGTTCGCCCCGCACCAGTCGGACCCGCTCCCCCGCGCGCTGCGGTTGCTGCGGCTGCCGGTGGTGTTCGGCGGTCCCGCCGGCGGAGTGGCGCGCGGGGTGCACGTGATCGACTTCGACAACGAGTCCGGCGCCCGGCTGGCGGTGGAGCACCTGGTGAGCCTGGGCCGCCGCCGGATCGCGACGGTCGCCGGGCCGCAGGACCAGACCGCGGCGGTGCACCGGCTGGCCGGCTGGCGCCGGACGCTCGCCGACGCCGGCCTGGACACGACCGGCCTGGCCGAGGAGGCGGACTTCACGCTCGACGGCGGCCGGGAGGCGATGGACCGGCTGCTGGCCCGGCAGCCCGGCCTCGACGCGGTGTTCGTGGCGAGCGACGTGATGGCGGCCGGGGTGCTGCGGTCGCTGAGCGCAGCCGGGCGGCGCGTTCCCGCGGACGTGGCCGTGGTGGGGTTCGACGACCACCCGGCGCTGGCCGCGGCGATGAACCCGCCGCTGACCACGGTCCACCAGGACCCGGCAGCCCAGGTGCGCCGCATGGTGGCGACGCTGACGGCACTGCTGGCCGGGGAGACGCTGCGGCCGCGCCGCCAGGTGCTCCCGGTGTCGCTGACCCGCCGCGAGTCGGCGTAGGCGCGCGGGGAGCGCGACGGCTCCCCGCGCGCCGGGTTCATCCGCCGGCCAGTCCGATGTGGACGACCTTCGTCACGGTCATCTCGTCCAGCAGTTCCGGTCCGTACCCGAAACCCTCACCGCTGGCATTGCGCGGATGGGCCGCTCCGGCGGGCGCGCCACCGAAGACGTCGTTCACCTTCACCGTCCCGACCGGCAGCTCGCGCCACGCGCGCTGGGCGTGCGCCATCGAATTCGTCAGCACGGTCGCGGTCAGGCCGTACCGGTCGTCGGCCGCCTCCGCCAGCGCCTCGTCGAAGTCGCCGACCACCTGCACCGGCGCGACCGGCCCGAACGTCTCCTCCGTCATCACCCGCATCGACCGGGTGCACCCGGCCAGCACCGTTGCCGGGTAGTACGCGCCCGGTCCGTCCGGCAGCGTGCCGCCGGCCAGCACCTGCGCGCCCCGCTCGACGGCATCGCGGACCTGGTCGTGCACGTGCGCGCGCTGACGCTCGTCCACCAGCGGGCCCATCGGGACCTCGGTGGGCCGCTTGCGGGCCTCCTCGGCCAGGGCATCCAGGAACTCGCGCGCGAGGTCGCGGTGCACGTAGATCCGCTCCACGGACACGCAGATCTGCCCGGCGTTGGCGAACGCACCCACCGCGGCCTGCGACGCCGCCAACCGCGGATCGACGTCGGCGTCCACGATCAACGCGTCGTTCCCGCCGTTCTCCAGCAGCACCTTCGCCCCGGTCCGCGCCGCCGCGGCGGCCACCGACCGCCCGGTCGCGGTGCTGCCCACGTGCGCGATCACATCCACGCCGTCGCACTCCGCGAGCCACGCACCCACGGAACCGTCGCCGTCCAGGCACTGCAAGACGTCCAGCGGCAGGTGACGGGCGATCAGCTCGCTGAGCATCCGCCCGACGTGCGGGCACCGCTCGCTCGGCTTGTGCACGACGACGTTCCCGGTCGCCAGCGCCGCACCCAGCAGCCCGCAGGCGACCGCGACCGGATCGTTCCACGGGGTCAGCGCCACCACCACGCCGCGGGGTCCGGGGACCATCAGGTCCGTCGCGTCCCAGCCCCCCTGCAAGCTGCGCCCTCGGTGCGCCGGTCCGAGCTCCGCGTACTGCTCCAGCGTGCCGGCACCGGCGAGCACCCCACCGCGCGCGTCGTCCGGCAGTTTGCCGGTCTCCCGCGTGTTCATCTCCGCCAGCTCGTCCGCTCGCTCGCGCAGCTCCTTCGCCGCGGCCTTGAGCGCCTCCGCGCGCTCGCCCGCCGGCGTGCGCGCCCACACCGCGAACGCCGCACGCGCGGCGCGCACCGCACCGGCGACCTCCTGCTCGGTGGCGGCGGTGACACGTCCCACCAGCTCGCCACTGGCCGGGTCGTGCACCTCGAGGGTGCCCGGGACGTCCTCACGGGTCATCAGCTCAGTCATCGCACCTCCTGTCCGCGGTGCGAGTACCCCTGCTGCTCCGCTGCGACACCCGGGACTCAGCCCTCCGCGATCTGCTGCGCCTTCGCGTACGCCAGCTGCAGGAAGTCGGCACCGGTCAGGGCGGACAGCGCGGCCGTGACCAGCCGGGTGAGCCGGGGCGCGAAGACGTGGCCGATCGTGAACGCGGTCACCACCCACATGTCCAGGCAGAACGGGCAGGTGAGCAGTTCACCGATGCTGTGCCGGAGCCCGGAGGGCTTGCGCACTTCTTCCATCACCTCGGCCGGACCGCCGGTGTCAGCGTATCGGGTGAACGGGGCGCGCAGTGGGCTGGTGACGGCGTCCTTGCTGAGGGTGCGGGCCAGCTTGTGGGTAGCCATCGCGGTCAGGACGATATCGGAAACACGCAGGTCCCGCGGGAGTCTCCGGCCGGTGACGGCCGCCGCGACCGCCGCCGCCGCAACGAGCGAGGTGTAGACGAGCATGACGACCAGGTAGCCGCCCAGCGGACGATCGTTGGACCCGCGGTAGGTGTCCGCCTCGGCACGGCCCGCGGCGGCGAGGTCCCGGATTCCGGCGTGCTGCGCCATACGCTCTCCTGATGCTCGGCTGTTCGTGCGAGCACCGGGTACCCCCCGAGGTCCACGGGCAACCGCCAGGCCGCGAAGGAGGAGAAATGCCGCACCACAAGTACCTCTTCCGCCGCGCGACGCCCGATGACGCCGCCGCGATCCGCGAGCTGGTCCACGCCGCCTACGCCAAGTGGGTGGACCTGATCCGGCGGGAACCCCTCCCGATGCAGGCCGACTACCGGCAGGCCGTGACCGCCCACCAGATCGACCTGCTCTACGACGACGACGAACTGGTCGCGTTGATCGAAATGATCCCCGCGGTGGACCACCTGCTGATCGAGAACGTGGCGGTGCGGCCGTCGGCTCAGGGTGCGGGCTACGGGCGGCTGCTGATGCGGCACGCCGACCTGGTGGCGCAGACGATGGGCCTGCCCGGCGTGCAGCTCTACACCAACGCCCTGTTCACCGAGAACATCCGCTTCTACCGGCGGCTGGGCTACCGGGTGGACCGCGAGGAGCCGTTCCACGACGGGGCTCTGGTGCACATGAGCAAGGCGGTGTGAGCCGCTCACCTGCCCTTGTGCGGCTTCTTGTGCTGCCCCTTGGCCTTGCCGTTTCCGTTGCCGTTGCCCGGGTTGCCCTTGACGTGGGAGTCCTGCGGCGCCACGGGCGCCGCCTCGGTGCGCGCCGGGGCGGTGTCCACGACCGGCGCCGGGGCGTCGCTCGTCATCGGCGGAGCGACCACCGGCGCGGCCACGGCCGGGGCCGGGGCGGAGGCCGGGGCTTCGGCGGTGGCGCCGCCGAGGAGGACCAGCGAGCACGCGGCCGCGGCGGCCGTCGACGCGAACCCGGCCGCCACCCGCAGGCGCCGCCGGGGCCGGGTACGGGGCAGCGGGCGCGTCACCCCGCTCAGCACGGCCGCGACCTCGTGCGCCGGCGGTCGCGCCTGCGGATCCCGGTCTCCCATCCTGCGCAGCAGATCCGCGACGTGCGCGGGCAGCCCGTCCGGCACGACCGGTGGCCGCAGCAGCCGCGCCACCGCCGATTCGGTCAGCGATCCCGGGTACTCGCGCCGCCCGGACAGGCATTCGAGCAGGACCAGCGCGAGTGAGTACACGTCCGCAGCAGGACCGACCTGGTCACCGCGGACCTGCTCGGGCGCCATGTACGCGGCGGTACCCACCACCGTTCCGGTCGTGGTGAAGCGTGTGCTGTCGTGGCCCTGCGCGATGCCGAAGTCGCCGAGCACCGCGCCGTCCGGGGAGAGCAGCACGTTGGCGGGCTTGACGTCCCGGTGCGTGATGCCCGCCCGGTGCACGTAGGCCAGCGCGTCCGCCAGGCGCGCCCCCAGCTCGATCGTCTCGTCCACGGTGAGGGGTCCCTCGGCGATCCGTTCCGCGAGGGTCGGGCCGTCGACGAGCCGCATCACGAAGAACGGGCGCCCGTCCCGCACGCCGGAGTCGTACAACGGCACCAGAGCGGGGTGCCGCAGCCGGTCCAGGATGCGGAACTCCTGCGCCTGCCGCCGCTGCTGCGTGCGGGTGGCGCCGGCGGGGAAGATCTTGATCGCGACCTCGCGTCCGGCCACGCTGTCCCAGGCGCGGTGCACATCGGCACTGCCTCCGCCACCGATCCGCTCCTCCAGCCGGTACCGCTCGCCCGTCTCCACATCGGAGCGCTACCCCGGCGCGGGTTCCGGCAAACCCAGGAGTGGCCCCAGCGCTGCGCTTCCGCGAGAGTGGTTTCCATGAGCAGCACTGAGGTGCGCGACGGGGTGTCGTTGACCAACCTCGACCAGTCACTGTTCGCCGATGCGGGTGCCACGAAACGCGACCTGGTCGACTACCTGGACGCGGTCGCCGACCGGATCCTCCCGGCGCTGCGGGACCGGCCGCTGTCGGTGATCCGGCTGCTGCGCGGGCAGGACGCGTTCATGCAGAAGAACCTGCCGAAGTACACGCCGGAGTGGGTGCCGCGGGTTGGCCTGTGGGCGGAGAGTTCGCACCGGCAGGTCACCTACGGGTTGTGCAACGACCGCCGCACACTGCTGTGGTTCGCCAACCAGCGGGCGATCGAGTACCACCCGACGCTGGCCGTCGCGGGGCAGCTGGACCGGCCCACGCACCTGGTCCTGGACCTCGACCCGCCCGAGGGTTCGGCGGCGTTCGGCCTGGCCGTGCGTGCGGCGTTGCTGGTCCGCCAGGCGCTGGCCGACTGCGGTCTGGCGGGTGCGGTGAAGACCAGCGGCGCGAAAGGGGTGCACGTCGTGGTACCGGTGCGCGGTGCGGACGCGGAGCAGGCCGCGGCGTCGACCCGGGCGCTGGCGGCGCGGGCCGAGAAGCTGGACCCGGACCTGGCGACGACGGCGTTCATCCGGGAGGACCGCGGCGGGAAGGTGTTCCTCGACTCGACGCGCGCCGGCGGGGCGACGGTCGTCGCGGTGTACAGCCCGCGGGTGCGGCCGGGCCTGCCGGTGTCGTTCCCGGTGCCGTGGAGCGACCTGACGAACGTCACCCCGGCCGATTTCGTGCTGCGCGAGGCGTTGCGGCTGCTGGACGGGCAGGACCCGTGGGCCGCGTCGCTGCCCGCGCCGCAGGAGCTGCCCGCGGACCTGATCGAGCACGGCCGCACGATTCCGATCGCGCGCGTCCAGGCCATGCACGAGGGCAAACGGAGAGCCCGGGCACGCCGCGAGCACGGCGGCTGAGGCCGGTGCGCGGGCAGCCCGATCATCGGGTGCCAGACACCCGGGCCGGTGCGCAAGAGAGCGGGCGACGGGAATCGAACCCGCACCACCAGTTTGGAAGACTGGGGCTCTACCATTGAGCTACGCCCGCATGCACCCGCATCGCACGGGCGCGTCTGCGAGTCTAGCGGCTCGCGCTAGAGTGATCGCACCGCCCCGGCCTCTGGGGCGACCGGGATGTGGCGCAGCTTGGTAGCGCATCCGCTTTGGGAGCGGAGGGTCGCAGGTTCAAATCCTGTCATCCCGACCAGTTCGCACCGCCGGTGCGGGTCGAAGCGGCTTGTGCCCCGCGTGTCGGGGCCCGCCCGGCACCGCGCAGCGTTGGTACGGTCGGTGACGTGCCGGCGTTGATCCTGCTCAACGGCCCGCCCGCGTGCGGCAAGTCGACGCTCGCCCGGCGGTACGCCACCGATCATCCGCTGGCGCTGAACCTGGACATCGACCTGGTGCGGAGCCTGATCGGGCGGTGGCGCGATGATCCGCACACCGCAGGCCGGCTCGCGCGCGAAATCGCTCTCGCCGCCGCGCGTGCGCACCTGGCGTCCGGGCACGACGTGGTGATCCCGCAGTTCCTCGGCCGCCCGCCGTTCATCGAACAACTCGAGTCGCTCGCGCGCGAGGTGGGCGCCACCTTCCACGAGGTGGTGCTGCTCGACAGCAAGGAGAACACGGTGCGGCGCTTCGCCGACCGCGCCCGTGCCGCGGCCGATCCGCTGCACGTCGAAGCCCAGGAGATGATCGGGCGCGGATTCGACGACGTGCCGGCGATGTACGACCGGCTGATGGCGGTGATACCGGCGCGGCCCGGGGCACGGATCGTGCACGTCGAAGACGGCCACGTGGAGCGGACCTACCAAGCCCTGCTGCGCCACCTCGCCTGACGGCTACCCGCCCACTTGCCGCGCCGTTGCCATGGCGCGGTCGGTCTCCCAGAACGCGCGCATCGACATCACCAGCCCATCGGCGTTCACCCGGTACACGAACACGCCGTCGGCGTCGACGCGGTACCCGCCGGGCAGGTACGTCGTGATCGTGCCGACGTTCGCCACCTCGTCGCCCGCCGCGAACGAATCCTTGATCACGAACTCGAACCGCTCGACCTTCGCGATCGCCAGGTCCCAGAACGCCGAGATCCCCGCGTGCCCGTGGTGCCCGCGGCCCTCCTCGTCGAACATCGACGGCCCCACCGGGTCCTCGACCACCGCGTCTTCGGCGAACAGCGCCAGCCACTCGTCCTTCGCGCCGCGGCAGGTCGCGTTCATCGATCGCCACGACGCGGCCCGTGCCGGGGGCTGCTCCGCCGCGACGTCCCAGCAGACCGAAACACCCATGATCGCGAACCCCCTCAGAACCGGGAAATGATCTCGTCGGCGAACCTGCGGATGGCGTCCTTCTTCGGCCCGACCGGATCGCCGAACCCGATGCCCTCGAACACCCACGGCTGCGTGACGATGTCGGTGACCCCGATCTCGCCCTGCTCGCGGTAGCCGTCCAGCCCGAACCTGTCGATGCACACCGCCTGGATCTCGAACGGCTCCCGCTCCCGCCCGTACTCCGCGCGCAACTCCGACAGCCGCGCGATCGTGGTGCGCAGGTCGTCGAACTTCATCATCGCCGAGGACCAGCCGTCGCCCGCGCGCGCCGCACGTTTCAACGCCACCTCGGTGTGGCCGCCGATGTAGAACGGGACGCGTTTCGACGGCGCTGGGCTCATCTGCAGCTTGTCGAAGTCGAAGAACTTCCCGTGGTATTCGACCATCCCGCCGCCGAGGATGAGCCGCAGCACCTCGATCGCCTCGTCCACCCGCTTGCCCCGGTTCGCGTACGGCGCACCGCACCATTCGAACTCCTCGGGTGACCAGCCGACACCCAGCCCGAGCCCGAACCGGTCACCGGACAGCACCGCGACCGACCCGACCTGCCGCGCGAGCAGCACCGGGTTGCGGGACCCGAGCTTGAGCACCGAGGTGTAGAACTCGATCCGCTCGGTCACCGCGGCCATCGTCGCGACCGCGACGAGCGGGTCCGCCCACGGCGTGTCCGCAGTCCAGAACCGGCTGCCGTCCGGGGTGTAGGGGTACTCCGCGGACACGTGTTCGGAGTAGAACAACGAGTCCGGCAGCGCGATCGCGGAGAAGCCGCATTCCTCCGCGGTGCGCGCGAGCTCGGTGAACTGGTCGAGGGGGTTCATCGCGACCGAGAGCGTGAACTTCATCCCCCGAGACTATAACGTGTTCTAGTTTTCGTCGAGTTCCGCGGACCGCTCCGTGACGGGCAGGCACTCGGCGAGCACGCCCACGACGTCACGCCAGGCTCGCTGCGCGTGCCGCGGGTGGTAGCCGACGCCGGGAACCACCGGCTGGTCGACGGGCGGGTGGTGGAAGGCGTGCAGGGCACCGCCGTAGACGACCAGACGCCAGTCGACGCCCGCGTCCTGCATTTCGGCGGCGAACGCCTCGCGCTGCGCGGGTGCCATGATCGGGTCTTCCGAGCCGACCCCGGCCCACACCGGGCAGCGGATGCGCGCCGCCTCACCCGGCCGCCCCGTGGTTGTCGCGTTGACCGTCGCGATCGCCCGCAGGTCGACGCCGTCGCGCCCGAGTTCCAGCCCGATGGCGCCGCCGGTGCCGTAGCCGATGGCGGCGACCCGGCCGGGGTCGGTGCGCGGTTCGGCGCTCAGCACCTTCAGCGCCGCATGACCGATGTCGCGCATCCGCTCCGGGTCGGCGAGCAGCGGCATGCACCGGGCCAGCATCTCCTCCGGGTCGGCCAGGTAGCGCCCGCCGTGGATGTCGAAGGCGAGTGCCACGTATCCCAGCTCGGCGAGCGCGTCGGCGTGGCGGCGCTCGACGTCGCTGAGCCCCGGCCCCTCCGGCCCGACCAGGACCGCGGGCCTGCGACCGGTACCAGCCGGAAGCGCGAGGTGCCCGATCATCGTCAGGCCGTCGGCCGGGTACTCGACCGTGCGCGTGGCAATCGTCATGAGTCCCGACGGTACTGATCATCGAGCGCGCCCGGGCCGGTGTTCACTGCCGGCGGAACCGCGGTGACCGGCCCCGAACGAGTGGCCGTGCGGCCCGGGAACCATTGCGGCGGCGTCCGCGTTGTCCGGTTCAAGACACCGAACTACCTGGAGTGAGCCATGGGCACCGCGATCACCGTGATCGTGCTCCTCGTCCTCGTCGTCGGCGGCATCGCCTACTTCGCCAAGGGCCAGGCCAAGACGCGGCAGCGTCAGCTCGACGACGCCAAGGCCGACGCCCGGCGTCTCGTGGAGCGCCTGGGCGGCCAGGTGCTCAACCTCGTGGGGTCGAACGAGCCGGCGAAGCAGGCGCTGGCGGACGCGTCCGAGCGGTACAACGCGGCGGGCTCACAGCTGGAGCAGGCGCAGACGGCCGAGCAGGCCAAGCTGGTCAAGGAGACCGCGCTGGAGGGCCTCTACTACGTGCGCGCGGCGCGTGAGGCGATGGGCATGGACCCGGGACCCAAGCTGCCCGAGGAGGTCGAGCGCGAGCGCGCCGGCAAGGTCACCGAGGAACGCAGCGTCGACGTCGAGGGGCGCCGCCTGCACGCCTCGCCCCAGCCGGGTGACGAGACGCCGTACTACTACCCGGGCGGACGCGTGGCCGGCCGTCCGGTGCCACAGGGGTGGTACAGCGAGCCGTGGTGGAAGCCGGCGCTCGTCGCGGGCGCCTGGGGGCTGGGCTCGGCGCTGCTGTTCAGCGCGATGTTCAGCGGCATGTCGGGTATCGCGAGCGCTGCGGCCTGGGAGTCCGGTTACGACGCCGGCCAGGAGGACGCGATGGCCGACGCGGGCGGCGACTTCGGCGACGGCGGTGACCCGGGTGACCCGGGCTCCGACGGCGGCGGGGACTTCGCCGGGTATGACGGCGGCGGCTTCGACGGCGGCGGGGACTTCGGCGGGTTCGACGGCGGCGGGGACTTCGGCGGCGGCTTCGACATCTGACGCATCAGCGAACAGCGGGCCAGGCACCACGTCCGGCCCGCTGCGTCACGCCGCCTGGCAGACCGGGCACCAGTAGAGGTTCCGTCCGGCCAGCTCGCTGTGGGCGATCGGCGTGCCGCACACCAGGCAGGGCTGTCCGGTGCGCCGGTAGACGTAGACCTCACCGCCGTGCCGGTCCTGCCGCGGTGCACGGCCAGTGACCTCGGGCAGGTGCTCGTCGTCGACGGTGTCGATGCGGCCGATCCGCACGCCCTTGCGCATCAGCGCGACGAGATCCGCCCACATCTCCTTCCACTGCACGGAATCCACCGCACGGCCGGGCACCATCGGGTTGATCCGGTGCCGGAACAAGACCTCCGCGCGGTACACGTTGCCCACCCCGGAGATCACCGACTGGTTCATCAGCAGCGCGGCGATCGACGTGCGGGACGCGGAGATCCGTTGCCACGCCTCGTCCGGGCGGGCGTCGCGGCGCAGCGGGTCGGGCCCGAGCCGCGCCGTGATGGCGTCCACCTCACCCGGGGTCAGCAGTTCGCAGCGGGTGGGGCCGCGCAGGTCCGTCCAATGTGTCCGGCCGGAGAACCGCAGCCGGACCTGTCCGACCGGCGGCGTTTCCGGCAGCTCCGCCTCGGTGAACGTGCCGTACAGTCCCAAGTGGACGTGCACGGACCCGATCGCGCCGAAGTCGTGGAACAGGTGCTTGCCGTACGCCTCGGCGCGGAGCATGACCTGACCGTCCAGAAGGGCCGCTTCGCGCGCGAAGCGGCCCTGCGGACTCGATACGCCGACCGGTGCGCCCGCGTAGCGCCGCTGGTGCAGGCGGGCGAGCCGGTGGAGGGTGTGCCCTTCGGGCATCAGTGGGGCAGCGGCGGCGGGGTGCCGGTGCGCTCGTAGTCGAGCATCTGCTGGATCCGGCGGACGTGCCGCTCGTCCTCGGACGGCGGGGTCGACAGGAACGCGTCGACGATCGCGGTGGCCTCGTCGACGGTGTGCATGCGGGCGCCGATGCCGATGAGCTGCGCGTGGTTGTGCTGGCGGGCCAGCTCGGCGATCTCCGGCTTCCAGGCCAGCGCCGCCCGGGCGCCCGCCACCTTGTTCGCGGCGATCTGCTCACCGTTGCCCGAACCGCCGATGACGATGCCCAGGCTGCCCTCGTCGGCCACCACGCGGCGGGCGGTCTCGATGCAGAAGGCCGGGTAGTCGTCGGCGGCGTCGTAGACGGCCGGGCCGATGTCGGTGACCTCGTGGCCCTGGCCCTTCAAGTACTCGACCAAGTGGTTCTTCAGCTCGAAACCGGCGTGGTCTGATCCCAAGTAGACGCGCACGGGTTGGAGTCTCGCATCCGGGCCGGACCCCGGCATGCCGGGGGTGTGGACACCTTCGCCCGAGCCGGGCACGAGCTGAGGCGGGAGTGGGGCCGTGGCACGGACGGGCGGCACTGCGAGAATGCTCGGCGGGCCGCGAACTGATCGCCCACCGCCACGTGCGCGACGGCCCCGGTACTCGTCGGCGATCTGCTGGAGGCGGCATGACCTGGCTCGAACTCGCCGACGGGGTGCACGCCCGCCGCTACGAGCACCTCGACCAGACGCTCGGCCTGGTCGTCGGCGACGAGCGGTGCCTGGTGATCGACACCGGGGGCGACGAGGTGCAGGGCGCGGAATTCGCGGCGGAGGTCCGGCGGATCACTCCCCTGCCGTGGACCGTCGTGATCACCCACGCCCACTTCGACCACCACTTCGGCACCGCGGCCTTCCTGCCCTGCCCGATCTGGGCGCACGAGCGTTGCCGGGACGCCCTGGCGCGCGAAGGTGAGGCCGACCGGGAGGCGTGGACACGCCGCTTCCACGACGAAGGCCAGCCGGAACGCGCCGCACGGCTGGCCGTCGCGCGCCTGGTCCTGCCGGACCACCTGCTCACCGATCGTGCCGAACTCGACCTCGGTGGCCGGACGGTCGAGCTGGTCCACCCCGGCCCGGCGCACACCAACCACGACGTTGCCGTGCACGTGCCGGATGCCGGGGTGCTCTTCGCCGGTGACCTCGTCGAGCAGGGCGCGCCGCCCTCGATCGGGCCGGACGCCCATCCGCGGAGCTGGCCCGCCGCGCTGGACCTCCTGCTCGCCCTGGGCCCCGGCACGGTCGTGCCGGGGCACGGGGACCCGGTGGGACGCGAGTTCGTCGCGGCCCAGCGGGACGAACTCAGTCGAAGTTGAGCTCGCCGCTGCGGGTGCGCTTGAGCTCGTAGAAGTCGGAGTAACCGGCCAGCAGGCGGGCGCCGTCGAACACCTTGACGGCGTCCTCGCCGCGCGGGATCGAGCTCAGCACCGGGCCGAAGAACGCCACCCCGTCGATGTGGATGGTCGGGGTGCCGACGTCCATGCCGACCGGGTCCATGCCCTCGTGGTGGCTCTTCTTCAGGGCCTCGTCGTACTCGGTCGACCCGGCCGCCGCGGCCAGGTCGGCGGACGCGCCAACAGCCTCCAGCGCCTGCTTGGTGACCGACGGGATGTCCTTGTCGCCCTGCTTGTGGTAACGCGTGCCGAACTCGGTGTAGAAGTCCCGCAGGATCGCCTCGCCCTTCTCCTGGGCGAGCGCGGTCGCCACGCGCACCGGACCCCACGCCTTCTCCAGCAGCTCCCGGTAGTCCGCCGGCAGGTCGCGGCCCTCGTTGAGGACGGCGAGGCTCATCACGCGGAAGTTGAGATCGAGGTCGCGCTGCTTCTCGACCTCGAGGATCCAGCGCGAGCTGATCCAGGCGAACGGGCACACCGGGTCGAAGTAGAAGTCCACGCGCGTGCGCTCGGTCATCGATGTTCTCCCTGTGGGAAGTGGGGCTGGCTCTCCACCGGCCCAACACCGAGCGCACGGCGCTTGTTCCCCTGCGCGGGCATGATTGGATAGCGGGATCACCGAGAATGACAACCGCGAGCGTTTCCGAGGTGCCTGTGCCCGCCCCTAATCTGACCCGTGACCAAGCCAAAGAGCGTGCCGAGCTGCTCGAGGTCGAGTCCTACGACATCGCCCTCGACCTCACGGACGGTAACGGCGGCCCGGGCGAGAGAAGCTTCGAGTCGAAGACCACGATCCGGTTCGCCGCCACGAGACCGGGCGCGAGCACGTTCGTCGACATCGTGGCCGGTTCCGTCCGCTCGGCCACGCTGAACGGCCAGGCGCTCGACGTCTCCGGCTACGTCGAGGACGACGGGATCACGCTGCCCGGCCTCGCCGAGACCAACGAGCTGGTCGTCGAGGCCGACTGCCGCTACATGAACACCGGCGAGGGCCTGCACCGGTTCGTCGACCCGGTCGACGACGCGGTCTACCTGTACACGCAGTTCGAGACGGCCGACGCCAAGCGCATGTTCGCCTGCTTCGACCAGCCCGACCTCAAGGCCACCTACCGGCTGACGGTCACCGCACCGAGTGACTGGAAGGTGGTGTCCAACGCGCCGGTGGAGAGCACCGAGAAGACCGCCGAGGGCGCCACTCGGACGGTGTTCGCGGTGTCCGAGCGCATCTCCACCTACCTGGTCGCGCTGATCGCCGGCCCGTACGCGGAATGGCACGACCAGTACACCGACGAGCACGGCACCATCCCGCTGGGCATCTACTGCCGCGCCTCGCTCGCCGAGCACATGGACGCCGAGCGGCTGTTCACCGAAACCAAGCAGGGTTTCGGTTTCTACCACGAGGCGTTCGCCACGCCGTACCCGTTCCGCAAGTACGACCAGCTGTTCGTGCCGGAGTTCAACGCGGGCGCGATGGAGAACGCGGGCGCGGTGACGTTCCTGGAGGACTACGTCTTCCGCAGCCGCGTCACCCGCTACGCCTACGAGCGGCGTGCCGAGACGCTGCTGCACGAGATGGCGCACATGTGGTTCGGTGACCTGGTCACCATGCGCTGGTGGGACGACCTGTGGCTGAACGAGTCGTTCGCGACGTTCGCGAGCGTGCTGGCGCAGGCCGAGGCCACCGAGTACGAGCACGCCTGGACCAGCTTCGCCAACATCGAGAAGTCCTGGGCCTACCGGCAGGACCAGCTGCCCTCGACGCACCCGATCGCGGCCGACATCGTGGACCTGCAGGCGGTCGAGGTGAACTTCGACGGCATCACCTACGCCAAGGGCGCCAGCGTGCTCAAGCAGCTGGTCGCCTACGTCGGGCTGGAGCACTTCATGGCCGGGCTGCGGGTGTACTTCGGCAAGCACGCGTGGGGCAATGCCACGCTGGCCGACCTGCTCAGCGCGCTGGAGGAGGCGTCCGGCCGCGACCTGTCCGGCTGGAGCGCGCAGTGGCTGGAGACCACCGGCCTGAACTCGCTGCGGCCGAAGTTCGACACCGACGACGAGGGCCGGTTCACGTCCTTCGCCGTGCTGCAGACCGGGGCCAAACCGGGTGCGGGTGAGCTGCGCACCCACCGCATCGCGGTCGGCGTGTACGACGACGAGGGCGGCAAGCTGGTCCGCAAGCAGCGGGTGGAACTGGACGTCGAGGGCGAGCGCACCGAGGTGCCGGAGCTGATCGGCCGGCCGGCGGGCAAGCTGGTGCTGGTCAACGACGACGACCTGACCTACTGCACGATGCGCCTGGACACCGGTTCGCTCACCACGCTGGTGGACCGGATCGCCGACATCACCGAGCCGCTGCCGCGCACCCTGTGCTGGTCGGCGGCGTGGGAGATGACCCGCGAGGCCGAGCTGAAGGCGCGCGACTTCGTGCAGATCGTGCTGCACGGCATCCACGCGGAGACCGAGGTCGGTGTCGTGCAGCGGCTGCTGCTGCAGGCGCAGACCGCGTTGAACTCCTACGCGCAGCCGTCGTGGGCGGCGGCGCAGGGCTGGCCGCAGTTCACCAGCACGGTGCTGGAGCTGGCCCGGGGCGCCGAGCCGGGCTCGGACCACCAGCTGGCGTTCGTCAACTCGCTCACCGGTTCGGTCCTCGACGAGGCGACGCTCGACGTGCTGGCCGGCTGGCTGGACGGGTCGAACCCGCTGGAGGGCCTGGTCGTGGACGCGGACCTGCGCTGGCGGTTGCTGAACGCGCTGGTGGCGCACGGCCGGGCGGGCGACGCGGAGATCGACGCGGAGCTGGCGCGCGACGACACGGCGACGGGCCGCCGCCACGCCGAGCACGCCCGCGCCCTGCGGCCCACCGCCGAGGCGAAGGCGGACGCCTGGCAGCGCGCGGTCTACGACGACGACCTGCCGAACGCGATGAGCAACGCCATCATCGGTGGCTTCTCGCACCCCGGGCAGAAGGGCCTGCTCACCGGCTACGTGAGCACCTACTTCGGCGCGATCGACGAGGTCTGGTCCCGCCGGTCGAGCGAGCGGGCGCAGCCCACGGTGGTCGGCCTGTTCCCGGCCTGGGCGGTCGAGCACTCGACGGTCGAGGCGGCCGACGAGTGGCTGGCCGGCGAGCACCCCGCTGCCCTCCGGCGGCTCGTTTCCGAGGGCCGGGCCGGCATCGTGCGTGCCCTGGCCGCGCGGGAGTTCGACGAGGCCCAGTAGGAAATGGCCCGGTAGGAAAGACCCAGTACGAAGACGGGGGCGCCGGCAACACAGCCGGCGCCCCCGGCGCAGTAGCAGAGGGGCGGCCGCGCACGCGACCGCCCCTCTGCTACTGCTTCTGCTCCTACCGCCGGGATCCGGCCTGGTCGGCCAGCATGCGCAGGCCGGAGACCAGACCGCCGATGAGGTCGCCCTCCTTGAAGGACGCGACCATGCTCATCACGGCCAGCTTCGCGCCGCGGTCCGGGAGGCGCCGCACCGCCTCGGAACCGGTCACGATCTCCACGACCCGCTCGCCCGGCGACACCGCGATCAGCACCGCGTCCGCGGAGCTGGGCTGGATCGTCGAGTGCAGCTCCTCGGCGCGGGCGCGGCTCTCGGCGCCCAGCTCGCCCAGGTAGACGCTGAAGTCGATCCCGGTCTCGCGGCTCGCGAGCGTCAGGGCCTCGTCGAGACGGGCCAGCTGAACGGTGGTGAATGGGCTGGATGGAGCAGCGGGCTCGTACATCCGCGCCACCGAGCGGCGGCCGGTCGCCGTAATGGCGACCCCGACCTCCTGCTCCTCGTCCGATCCTCGCTGTCGGGTCAGCTCACCAGCTGCCACGGGCTCCTCCTGCCGCCGTCACGCTCACGTTCCCGCTCGCGTCCTTGTCCTCCACCGGTGCGCCGGAGTGCGTGTCGTGCACCGTCCCGATACCGTCCGGGTTGCCGCTCCACCACATCGGCGGGTGCTCCCAGGCCTGCCCGGGCCGGTAGCGCGGTGTGCCGGTCAGCTTCGACCGCAGGGTGAGCAGGGCGATCACCCCGTAGATCGCGGCCGGGATCAGCGCGAAGATCAGGATCGTCTCTCCGATGTTCACGTCAGCAGGGTAGCCCGGCCGGCCCGGACACGCCGCAGCCGGTCACGACCGCTCGTCGCCTCCGGGACGCCGTCCGCCGAGCGTCGTGCCGGCGTTGGCGCGATGGGCTGAACAGCGGTCCAACGAAAGGTTGCAACTCCACGTACAGCCGGCGGTACCCGGCGCCATTGCCTTGTTCGCCGCGACAGTTCCTCGTAGCTTTTTCACCTGTACGGGCCTTGCGCCCCGCTCCCCTTCCCCATGAGTAACCGCACAGGTCCCGGGAGGACACATCATGAATCTGCTCCGTACCCTCGCTCAGACCAACGACGAGCACGCTCAGTCACTGATCGACGCGTTCAGCGCCTGCACCACCCGGGGCACGCGTGTGACCCGTGGCACGCGCGTCACCGCCGGTACGCGAGTCACCCGTGGAACCAGGGTCACGCGTGGCACCCGGGTGACCGCCGGCACCCGCGTCACGCGAGGGACGAGAGTCACCCGGGGCACGCGCGTCACCGCGGGTACCCGAGTGACCCGCGGCACCCGGGTCACCAGGGGTACGCGCGTCACCAGCGGTACGCGCGTCACCGCCGCCTGACGGCCCGGACCACCACCGAGACGCACCACGTCGGAACGCCCCGGCTCACGACAGCCGGGGCACCGGGGTGTCCCGGAATCAGGCGGCGACACCCAGGTAGGGCTGCCACAACGGATCCGCGTCGCCCGAGTGCACCAGCAGCCGCCAGTGCGGGCCGCGCGGCGCGGTCGGCACGACCCGGAGCCGCCAGCCCAGCTCCTCCAGGAGCCGGTCGGCCTTGCGGTGATTGCACTTCGCGCAGCACGCGACGCAGTTCTGCCAGCTGTGCGGGCCGCCCCGGCTGCGGGGCAGCACGTGGTCGATCGTCTCGGCCCGGGCGCCGCAGTAGGCGCACTTGTAGCGGTCCCGGTGCATGAGCCCGGCCCGCGTCAGCGGCACCTGCGCCCGGTAGGGCACCCGCACGTACGTCGACAACCGGATCACCGACGGCACGGGCAGCGACAACGTCGCCGCGTGCAGCGTCAGCCCGGCCGGATCGCCGTGCACGACCTCCGCCTTCCCGCACATGACCAGCACCACGGCCCGCCGCAGCGGGAGCGCGGTCAGCGGTTCGAACGTGGCGTTGAGCAGCAGCACGCGCCGCCGGCCCATGGCGAACGCCCCGGGGGTGCCGGAACCGGCCGGATCCCGCCCTCTACGCTGACCCGAGGGTCGGCTCACGCGGCCGCCTCGGGGGGGTGGCCCACTGGGCTGAGGTCCGCCGCCGGGCGGCCCCTGACCCTGATGAGCGCACAGGGCTACCTCCGGCGCCTGCCCGCCCACCGTCTGGTCGGGGGCGCCGAGGGGGATCGGTTGTCGGTCTGGCACTCGACCACCTCCACCGGTGCAGCCATAGTCGACCACAGATCACACCCGATGCGCACCTGTGTTAGAAGACGTGTCCTGTGAAATTCGTTCGACGTCCGCGTGACGACGGGCGGAAACGGCCAGAAAGGGATCCCCGAACCCCGTGACGCCGCTGCTCGACCAAGCACCCGAGTGCATCAACCAGACCGGTACCTGGTGCTATCAAGTGTTCCAGATCACCCACAACGAGTGGCTGGCGGCCTCCGCCAACTGGCTGATCGCCAAGCCGCTGACGATCATCCTGATTCTCCTGGTCGCCCTCCTCATCCGCTTCGCGCTGCACAAGCTGATCGACCGGATCACCACGATGCCGCGGAGCAACGGCGGCAAACTGCCCACGATCCTGCGCCCCCTGCGCGAACGGGCCCCCGACATCCTCGGCCCGGTCGTGGCCGAACGGCGCCGCCAGCGCGCCAAGACGATCGGGTCGGTGCTGAAGTCGCTGACCTCGTTCGTGGTGCTCGGTCTCGCAGCCATCTACATCCTCGGCGAGCTGGGCATCAACCTCGGCCCGCTGCTCGCCTCGGCCGGTGTGGTCGGTATCGCACTGGCCTTCGGCGCGCAGAACCTGGTCAAGGACTTCCTGTCCGGCATGTTCATGATGCTGGAGGACCAGTACGGCGTCGGCGACGTCGTGGACATCGGGCCGGCCACCGGCACGGTGGAGTCGGTCGGCCTGCGCATCACCACGATCCGGGACGTCAAGGGCACCGTGTGGTACGTGCGCAACGGCGAGGTCACCCGGGTCGGCAACTCCAGCCAGGGCTACGCGATCGCCCTGGTCGACGTGCCGCTGAGCTACAGCGCCGATGTGGAACGCGCCACAGCCGTGCTGACCGAGGCCGCCCGCGCGGCCGCCGCCACCGAGTCACTGGCGGTCGACCTGCTCGAGGAGCCGGAGGTGCTCGGCGTGGAGAAGGTGACGCCGGAGACCATCGAACTCCGGCTGACGGTCAAGGTGCGGCCGGGCCGCCAGTGGGCCGTCCAGCGCCAGTTGCGCGCGGCGTGCCTCACGGCGCTGGAGGAATCCGGCGTCCTGTCCGCCACGGCCACGGCACAATGAGGGGGTGACCGGTATGAGCGAGCCCCAGTCCTTCTACGACGCCGTCGGTGGCGAACCGACGTTCCGCAAGATCGTCGCCCGGTTCTACGCCGAGGTGGCGAAGGACGAGGTGCTGCGGCCGATGTACCCGGAGGAGGACCTGGGGCCGGCCGAGGACCGGTTGCGGCTGTTCCTGATGCAGTACTGGGGCGGCCCGCACACCTACTCCGACCAGCGCGGACATCCCCGCCTGCGGATGCGGCACGCGCCGTTCAAGATCGGTCCGATCGAACGGGACGCGTGGTTGCGCGCGATGCGCGTCGCCGTCGACGAGGCGGCTCTGCCGGAACCGCTGGAGACCCAGCTGTGGAACTACCTCGAGATGGCCGCGCACAGCATGATGAACTCCTGGGTCTGACCGGCTCCCGTGCCCGTCCGGGACGGGCACGGGAGGTCCGGCGTCAGCCCAGCTTCGCCAGCTCGTTCGCCAGCGGCTCCAGCACCTCGGGCGTGTGCGGCGGCGGCAGGTAGATGATCGCGAGGTCCAGTCCCTGCTCACCGAGCGCGGCAGCCTCGTCCGCAACCTTGGCGTAGTCGAGGTCCGTGTCCAGCCGCACGTGGCTGGACAGCATGATCTCCTTCGGGTCGCGGCCGACGTCCGCGCAGTGGGCGTGCAGCACATCGCGCTTGCGGGCGAACTCCTCCGGGGTACCGCCGACGAAGTTCCAGTGCTGCGCGAACCGGGCCGCGGTGCGCAGGGTGCGCTTCTCGCCGCTGCCGCCGATGCAGATCGGCGGGTGCGGGCGCTGGATCGGCTTCGGCTCACACCGGGCGTCGGTGAGCTGGTAGTACTCGCCCTTGACGGTCGTCGTCTCCTGCGTCAGCAGGCCGACGAGCACCTCGCACGCCTCCTCGAACCGGTCGCTGCGCTGCTTGACGGTGCCCAGCTCCATGCCGTAGGCGCCGGACTCCTCCTCGTTCCAGCCGGCGCCGATGCCGATCTCCAGCCGCCCGCCGGAGACGATGTCGAGCGTGGCGGCCATGTTCGCCAGCAGCGCCGGGTGCCGGTAGTGGATACCGCTGACCAGGGTGCCGAGGCGCAGCCGCCGCGTGGCCTGCGCGAGCGCGGTCAGCGTCACCCAGCCCTCCAGGCACGGGCCGGCCGGGTCGGAGAAGATCGGGTAGAAGTGGTCGAAGGTCCAGCCGGACTCGAAGATCTCGATGTCGTCGGCCGCCCGCCACACGGCGAGCATGTCCGGCCACTCGGTGTTCTGGGGTGAGGTCTTGAATGCGAAGCGCATGACCCGACCCTAATGACCTGGAGCAGCTCCAGCGCAAGTCAGAAAAGCAGCGGCAGCAGCGCGTGCCGCCGCCGCACGACGGCGCCGTAGCGGGCGTCCAGCCGCATCCACGAAGTCGTCGCCGTCACCCGGACGACGTCGTCCGGAATGGACGAGTCGAAGAACCCCATGCCGGACAGCGCAAACAGGCAGCGCATCTGGACCTTGACCTCGAGGTCACCGGCGCTGACCGTCAGCACGGCCTGATCCATCAGCGACGCCGGCGGCGTGCCGTGCGGGCCGGCGTTCTCCCTGGCGAGCGCCACCCCGCGATCGGTGAGGTCGCTGATCACCGTCGTGGGCAGCTCGTCGACCAGCTGCCACCCGGCACCGGCCGGAAGTTCCCCGTGCCACAACAGATCCCGCGGCGGCCCCGGGTCCATCCGCTCGCCGCCGGCGACGGTCAGCGCCGCCAGCAGCTCGTTACCGGACACCGTTACGTCGCCCGGCTCGACCTCGCCGTGCACGGCACGCGTCGCCAGGCAGTCGAACGGTGTGGACACCCAGGCCTCCACGACGCCGGTGCCGCGGTTGCGCAACCGCACCGCAGCCTGGCCGTCCAGCCGCACCGCCCGGGCCACGAAGGCCCCGAGCGTCTCGCGGTCGCCCCGGTCGGGGATGCGCAGGTCGGTCACGCGCCCGCCTCCGTCAGCCGGGTCTGCAGGAACTCGCGTTCCTCCAGGGTCAGGCGGCGCGGCCGGCCGGTGGTGACGTCGTAGGGCGCGAGGACGGTCTCGGCGGTGACCGCGACCGGGGCCCCGGCGTCCGGACCGTCGTGCACCCGGTAGTCCAGGGTCAGCGACGCGAACTTCAGGTCCTTCAACGAGATCTCCACCCGGATCTCCTGCCCGTCCACCACGATCGGGGCTCGGTAGTGCACGGCCAGCCGGACGACGACCATGCCCTTCGCGAACTCCGCGAGCCCGGCGCGCCCCGCTTCGTCGAACAACAACGGCACCCGTGCCTCTTCGAGCAACGTCACCATGTTCGCGTGGTTGACGTGCCCGAACACGTCCATGTCCGACCAGCGGGGCCGCACCTTCGCTACGTACACCCCGATATTCCTACCTCACCGTGCTCCGCAGCTGGCGGGCGGCGACGGACAGCGTCGCGAGGTCGAGACGGCCCGACTGGTTGATCTCGTCGAGCGCGACCCGCGCCCGGGCCAGCCGGGACGCGTTCGTCTTCTCCCACTGCGCGATCTTGCTGTCGGTGTCGTCCTCCGGATCGCTGTGCCGCAACGCGTCCAGCGTGATCGCCCGCAGCGAGGAGTACACGTCGTCCCGCAGCGACAACCGCGCCAGCGCGTGCCAGCGGTTGCCCCGCTCCAGCGCGCTGATCGACGTGAGCAGCCGGTCGACGTCCAGGTGCGCGGACAGCGCGTAGTACAGCCGCGCCGCGTCCTCCGGACTGCTCTCCGCGTCCACCCCGGCCTCCCGGACGGCCAGCTCGGCCACCTCGACGACGTCGAGCAGGCCGTAGGCGTCGAGCAGCGCGCCCACCCGCAGCGCCAGCTCACGCGGCACCCCGGCCTCCGCGTACCGGTCGGCCTGCTCGCGCACCGCATCGGCCTCGCGGCCACGCAGCAACGTATCGGCCTTCGGCGCCAGCGCGGCGACGACCGGCCCGAACCGCGAGATCTCCGCGCCGACGGCCAGCGGTTGCGGGCGGTTGGCGAGGAACCAGCGCGCGGCGCGGTCCAGCAAGCGCCGCGACTCCAGCATCATCGCGTCCTGGACCTCGGTGGGCACCGCGTTGTCCAGGGCGTGGATGTCGTTCCACAGCTCGTTGAGGTTGAACACGCGCGTGACGATCGTGTACGCGCGCACCGCGTCGGTAGCGGTCGCGTTCATCTCCTCGGCCAGACGGTACGCGTAGGACACGCCCGCACCGTCGACCACTTCGTTCACCAGCAGCGTGGTGATGATCTGCCGGCGCAGCGGGTGCTCACCGATGCGGTCGCCGAACCGTTCCCGCAGCGGTTGCGGGAAGTACTCCGGCAGGCGCCGCGCGAACACCTCGGCGTCCGGCAGGTCGCTGGCCAGCAGCTCGTCCTTCAGCTCCAGCTTCACGTGCGCCAGCAGCGTCGCCAGCTCCGGCGAGGTGAGGCCCTGACCGGCCTTCTCCAGCGCCTGGAACTGCTGCTTGCTGGGCAGCGCCTCCAGCTTGCGGTCCAAGGCCCCGGCCTGCTCCAGGCTCGCGACCAGCCGCGCGTGCACCGGCAGCATCGGCACCGCGTGCGCCCGGCTGACGCCGAGCACCCCGTTCTGGTGGTAGTTGTCCGCCAGCACCAGACGGCCGACCTCGTCGGTCATCTCGTGCAGCAGGGCGTTGCGCTGCTCGCGGTCCAGCGCACCGCTGCTCACCAGGTGGTCGAGCAGGATCTTGATGTTGACCTCGTGGTCGGAGCAGTCCACGCCGGCCGAGTTGTCCAGCGCGTCCGTGTTGATCTTGCCGCCGGTGCGGGCGAACTCGATGCGCCCCCGCTGCGTCAGGCCCAGGTTGCCGCCCTCACCGACCACCTTGACGCGCAGCTCGTTGCCGTTCACGCGCACCGCGTCGTTGGCCTTGTCACCGGCGTCGGCGTGGCTTTCCGTCTCTGCCTTGACGTACGTGCCGATGCCGCCGTTCCACAGCAGATCCACCGGCGCCAGCAGGATCGCGCGGATCAGGTCGGCCGGCGCGAGCTGCGTGACGTCGTCGGCCAGGCCGAGCGCCTGACGCACCTGCGGCGACACCGGGATCGTCTTGGCACTGCGGGAGAACACCCCGCCACCCTCGCTGATGAGGGAACGGTCGTAGTCCTCCCACGACGACCGCGGCAGCTCGAACAGCCGCTTGCGCTCCCGGAACGACGACGCCGCATCCGGGTTCGGGTCGAGGAAGATGTGCAGGTGGTTGAAGGCGGCCACCAGGCGGATGTGCTCGGACAGCAACATGCCGTTGCCGAACACGTCCCCCGCCATGTCGCCGATGCCGACGACCGTGAAGTCCTCGCTCTGGGTGTCCACACCCAGCTCGCGGAAGTGCCGCTTCACGCTCTCCCAGGCGCCACGCGCAGTGATGCCCATCGCCTTGTGGTCGTAGCCGATCGACCCGCCCGAGGCGAACGCGTCGCCCAGCCAGAAACCGTACTGCGCGGACACCTCGTTGGCGATGTCGGAGAACGTCGCGGTGCCCTTGTCCGCGGCGACCACCAGGTAGTTGTCGTCACCGTCGTACCGGACCACCTCCTTCGCCGGTACCGTGCGGCCCTCGACGAGGTTGTCGGTGAGGTCGAGCAGGCCGGAGATGAACATGCGGTAGCAGGCGATGCCCTCGGCCAGGTGCGCGTCGCGATCCACCCCCGGGTCACCGGTGGGCACCGGCGGCCGCTTCACCACGAACCCGCCCTTCGCGCCGACCGGCACGATGACCGCGTTCTTCACCGCCTGCGCCTTGACCAGGCCCAGGATCTCGGTGCGGAAGTCTTCCCGGCGGTCCGACCAGCGCAGGCCACCGCGGGCGACCGAACCGAACCGCAGGTGCACGCCCTCCACGCGCGGCGAGTACACGAAGATCTCGAACCGCGGCCGCGGCTCGGGCAGGTCCGGAACGCGCTGCGGGTCCAGCTTGAGCGCCAGGTACGGGCGGGGACGACCGTCGCCGCCGGTGACCCGGTAGTTGGTGCGCAGCGTCGCGCAGATCACCGACAGCAGGCGCCGCAGGATGCGGTCCTCGTCCAGGCTGGTGACGCCGTCGATCATCGTCGAGATCTCGTCGACGAGCGCGTCGGTCTGCGAGTCCTCGGCCGGGTCGGTGGCCAGGTCGAACCGGTGCTCGAACAGCCGCACCAGCTCGGTGGCGATGTCGGTGTGGGCGAGAACGGCGCGCTGGATGTACTCCTGCGAATACGGCGTGCCGGCCTGGCGCAGGTACCGGGAGTAGGCCCGCAGCACCGCCGCCTGACGCCAGGTCAGCCCGGCGCGCAGCACGAGGGCGTTGAAGTCGTCGACCTCGCAGTCGCCCCGCCAGGCAGCGGCGAACGCGTCCTGGAACCGTTCCCGAAGGTCGTGCTCGGCGTCGCCGAGATCGGTCAGGCCGATCCGCAACCCGAAGTCGTACACCCAGGATCGGGTGCCGTCCCAGCGGCGCAGCTCGTAGGGCCGCTCGTCGACGACCTCCAGGCCCATCCGCTGCAGCACGGGCAGCACGGCCGACAGCGTGACCCCCTCACCGAGCAGGTAGAGCTTGAACCGCCGCTCCCCCGGCTCGGCACCCTCCGGTGTGTAGAACGACATCGCCAGGTCGTCCGGGCCGGACAGGCCCTCCAGCTTGCGCAGGTCCGCCAGCGCCTCGACCGCGGTGAAGTCCTCCTTGTACGCCTCCGGGAAGATGCCGGAGTAGCGCTGGCCCAGCTCGGTGGCCGACTCCTCGCCCAGGGTGGCGGTGGTGCGGCCGGCCTCGCCGGCCCGCTCGCGCCGTTCCGCGAGGATCGCCTCGACCATCAGGTCGTCCCAGTTGCGCACCGCGGCGTTGAGCCGCTCCTGGATGCGCAGCACGTCCGGCTCGACGCGGCTGGCCGGGTCGGTGTGCACGATGAAGTGCACCTGCGCGAGCGCGGTCTCGCCGACGCGTGTGCCGTACTCGAGGTGGGTGCCCTCGAGCTCGGCGAGCAGGACCTCCTGCATCGCCAGGCGGGAGCGGGTGGTGTAGCGGTCGCGCGGGAGGAACACCAGGCACGAGTAGAAGCGGCCGAACGTGTCCCGGCGCAGGAACAGCCGCAGCCGACGGCGGTCGGACAGGGTGATCGCGCCGACCGCGGTCGAGTAGAGCGAGTCGAGGTCGGCGGAGAACAGGTCCGCGCGCGGCCAGTTCTGCAGGACCTCCAGCATGCGCTGACCGGAGTAGGACTCCATCGGGAAGCCGGCGCGGTGGATGACCTCACGCACCTTGCCGGTCACCACGGGCACGTCGAGGACGTCCTCGTGCAGCGCCGAGGTGGTGAACATGCCGAGGAACCGGTGCTCGCCGGTCACGTTGCCGCGGTCGTCGAACGTCTTCACGCCCACGTAGTAGGGGTAGACCGGGCGGTTCACCGTGGACGGCGCGCTGGCCTGGGTGAGGACGAGCAGGTGCGGCGCGAGGGCGGTGGCGGCGCTGTCCGGGCCGGCGGTCAGGCTGCGCGCAGCGAGGCTGTCCTGGCGGAGGACGCCGAGGCCGGAGGCGAGGACGGCCCGCAGGGCCGGCTCGTCGGTGCCCGGGTCGGGGTCCTCGACCAGTTCGTAGCGGCGGTAGCCGAGGAACATGAAGTGGCCGCGGGCGAGCCACCGCAGCAGGGCGGCACCCTCGCCCACCTCGTCGGCGGGCAGCGGCGGTGGCGTGGCGTCGAGTTCGGCGGCGAGGCCCTCCGCGGCCTGGATCATCTTGTCGGTGTCCTCGACGACCTCGCGGACGTCGCCGAGCACGGACGCGAGGTGGGTGTCCAGCTCGCGAGCGCGGTTGTGGTCGGTGATGAGGTCGATCTCGACGTACATCCAGGACTCGAGCATCGCCCCGTCCGGCGGGTCCGCGACGTCGGCCGCCGGGTGGACCTTGATCAGCTCGCCGGTGATGTCCCGGGTGACGGCGACGATGGGGTGCACGAGACGCTGCACCTGGACGCCGTCGCGGGCGAGCTTGGCGGTGATCGAGTCGACCAGGTAGGGCATGTCGTCGGTGACGATCTGCACCACGGTGGCGTCGCGGGTCCAGCCGTCCTCGGCGGTCGTGGGGTTGAGCAGCCGCACCGCGGGCCGTCCCGGCATGCGCTTGCGGGCGAACTCCTGGTGCGAACGCACCGCGCCGACGAGGTCGACCGGGTCGTCGCCCAGGATCTCGTCGGCGGGGATGTGGCGGTAGTAAAGGTGGATGAGGTCGGCGATGTCCGGCGCGTGCCGGGCGGCGGCTTCGATCAGCTCGTCCCGGATCTGCTCCGGGCTGGCGGGTCGCTGGCGGTTGTCGGGGGCTGTTCCGGACGTGGCTCCGGGGCGGACGGACACTCTTGACGAGCTCATCTCAGGCAACTCTCCACCGAGTCTGATCGCGCGCGTGACGCTGAACGAACACCACCATAACCAGATCGTAAATCGTGCTCACGCCGGACCATCGGATCGTTGAATCGATGCACAATCGAGGCACCGATGCGGGGTACTTCTGCCGTGCCCGTACCCGGGTCGGCCGTCGCTCGGCTCCCGGGTGAACCGCTGCCTGCTCACGCCCGACGGCTCGTTATTGCGCCACGAAGTACGTGCCCCCGCCCCACCCGCCTCGTGCTCGGGTAGGTGTGCAGAGCGTCACCCGGCCGCATCCACGGCGCGGCCGACGACGTGGCCAGAGCCACAACCGGCCGTCCCAACGGCTCGCGCCTCAGCACATCTGACGCCCCGCACCCGGCCACTTGGCCCCGCGTGTTCCCGGCCGCAGCGATCTCCGGGTGGCGCACGGCCCACCGGCGCGGCGCAACCGCCCGGACCGAAGCGCGGGCGTCCCGGTGCCACCGGCTCGGCGCCGCGCCGCCACCACCGATCCGGCTTCGCGGCCGCCCCAGCAGCACCGCAAGCCGGGTAGCGGCGCGGGTCAGCGGTCGCCGCGGTGGCGGCCGTTCCCGGGCTCCGCTCCGTTGCGCCCGTAACCGTTGACGGGCCGCGGCTCGGACACCGATTGGTTACCGAGTCGCTTCACGAGTGCCGCCGCACTGGCCGTGCCGGCCTGGTGTTCCGCGAGGGCGCGGGCAAGCAGGTCGGCGAGGCCCGCGTCCTCGGGCAGGTCGTCGTCGGGCACCCCGGACAGCTCACGGCCGAACGGTTCGCCGAGATCGTCGTCCCGGAGCACGGGTGCGCTCGTGAACGGGGTGCCGGACGCGCCGGTGGTCGTTCCGGTGTCCGAATCCCCGGACTCGTCCCACGGTGCCAGCGACGGTGGCAGCCGCAGCCGCGGCAACCAGTTGTCGATGACCGGCATGCCCGGCGCGGGCTCGGTCGTGCCGCGGGTCTTCCCCTCCGGCTCGTCCTTGCGCAGCGGAGACACCTCGGCGCGGCCGACCGGCTCGGCGTCCGCACTCAACCAGGACTCGACGGCCGAGGGGCTGCCCCGCCCGTGCGAGGCACGCGCATCGCCGGCTTCCCGCGCGGCCTGTCCGCGCCCGAGGAAGTCCAGAATGGATTCGACCCGTCCCGTCGGCTCCCAGTTCGCCTGCGCCGCGGCGAGGTGCCTGCGCGGCTCAGCGCTGTCCGCGGCGCCCGTCGCCGCACGCCCCTCGGAACCCGGATGCGCCTCAGCACCAAGCCGGCTCGACTCCCCATCGGCTGCTTCCCGCCGGGCGGCTCCGAGGTCGGCCTCATCATGCCCGGCAGGCCCGAACGACGCCTCCTCCCGCACTGGGACCGCCGCGCCCGGCCCGTCACGGCCGGTGGTCTCGTCGCTCGCCGGGGCGGTCAGACCACGGCTCAGCTCGTCGTGGGCAGCGGACCGGGCGCTTTCGGTGCGCGCCGCGGCTTCCTGGCCGTCGTCCTCGGCACGGCGGCGGCCACGGGATTCCGGCCGCTCCGGCTCTCCGGAACCGGCTGCCCGGCGGCGGCCCCCGCCCGCGCCGCCGCTGACGCCGAGCCGGTCCAGCACACTCCGCGCCGCGACGGACCCGTGCTCCGCATCGTGCCGGGTCTTCCGGGGCACCCGTGCGCCGGATCCCGGGTCTGCGTCGGCCGAGGCGACCGATTCCGCGGATTGCTGCCGCTCGTCCGCTCGCCGGCGGCCGCCCGGTGCCGACGGCACGGCTTCCGCGGCGTGCTCTGCTCGTGCGGCCGGTATCCCGGGCCGGGGGACCTCCGCGACGACGTCCGACCGGTGACGCCGCGCCTCGCCCGCGCGCGCTGTCCCGGGTACGTCCATCCGCCGGGCCTGCTCGACCACCGCGCTCTCGGCCGGGCGCGCCGGGTGCACGGCCTCCGTCGATGGCTCCTGCGCCGCACGCTCGTCAGCGGGCTCGGGTGCCAGGGCCCACCGGGACCGTCCGCCTGCCGCGGTCTCCACCGCCTCCTGGGGCCCGGACGCCGCTGCTTCCACCTCGGCACCCGGTTCCCGGCTCGCCACGACCTTCGGCTCGGGCACGGAGAGCGGCGCGACCGAGACCGAAGCCGTCGCACTCCCGGACGCCGAACCCAGCACGAGGTCCAGGTCGACCTCGGCGTGCCCGCCGCCACCGAACTCGCCCGCCAGCAGGCCCACCGCTTGACGCCGGGCCCGCGCGTGCACGTGCTCGGCGGCCCGTGCCAGTTGGAGGCACTCGATCGCCTCGGCGTAGCGGCCGAGACGCTCCTCCACGTGCGCCAGCTCCGTCCACAGCCGCGCCGTCAGCGCGTACAGCTCGTGCCGCTCGGTGGCGTGCACGGCGTCACGCAGCATCCGCGCGGCTGCCTCCACACTCCCGGCGGGCAGCAGCACGCGGGTGGCGACCGCCATCCGCAGCCACCCCGCCGGAGCGACGGACGCCGCCCGCGCCGGCTCGTCGAGCAACGGCTGCGCGATCTCCAGCGCGTTCGCGCCGTCACCGCGATCCAGTAGTGCGCACACGAGCTGCAACACCAACCGGATCCGCACCACCCCACCGTCGTGCTGCGCATCCTCGAGCTGATCGAGGAAACCGAGCCCGGTCCGCGCCGCGTCGGCGGCACCGATGACGTCCCCGTGCCGGCGACGGTGCGCCGCCACCGCAACCCGCAGCAACGAGCGCGCCAGCAGGCGGCCGTCGCCGTCCAGGTCTTCGTCGACGCCGCACAACCGGTCGGCCTCCGCCAGTGTCCGGTCCAGTTCGGGTTTGCGCCCGAACTGCGACAGGCAGCCGACCAGCTGGCTCAACGCCGCCGCCTTGCGGACACCACCGAACTCCGGCGCGTCCAGCACCGGTCGCAACGCGGCGAGCCCCGTCAAGGGTGCGCCGACGCTGCGGGCGCAGATCGCGAGGTCGGTGCGCAGCTGCGCGGCCAGGGTCGTCTGCCCCGTCTCCTCCGCAGCACGCAGAGCGGCCACGGCCCGGCCCACCGTCGGTGCCCGGAGACCGAGCCGCACCCGGGCGGACACCGCGAGCCCCTCACCCCGGACCCACAGCTCCTCCGTCCCGGCAGTCTCGGCCAGAGCCGCGGCCCGCTCACCGAGCACGAGCGTCAGTTCGGGTGCACGCACCTCGAAGTCGGCGGCCTGGTCGAGCAGGTGCTCGACCGCCGCGATCTCCGTGCTCCGGCCACCGCCCTGGAGGCGCGGCCGGCTGTGGTGGGTGGCTGCCAAGAGGACTCCGCTTCCGTGTCGGCTCGAGCGTGCTAGCACGGGCTCACCCGCTCAGTCGCGTGTCAGCTTGCGGTGCGTCACCCGGTGCGGCCGGGCCGCGTCCGGCCCCAGCCGCTCCACCTTGTTCTTCTCGTAGCCTTCGAAGTTGCCCTCGAACCAGAACCACTTGGCCGGGTTCTCGTCCGTGCCCTCCCACGCGAGGATGTGGGTCGCGACGCGGTCCAGGAACCACCGGTCGTGCGAGATGACCACGGCACAGCCGGGGAACTGCTCCAGCGCGTTCTCCAGCGAGCCCAGGGTCTCCACGTCCAGGTCGTTCGTCGGCTCGTCCAGCAGGATCAGGTTCCCGCCCTGCTTGAGGGTCAGGGCCAGGTTCAGCCGGTTGCGCTCGCCACCGGAGAGCACACCCGAGGGCTTCTGCTGGTCCGGGCCCTTGAACCCGAACGCGCTGACGTACGCCCGCGACGGCATTTCGGTCTGCCCGACGTTGATGTAGTCGAGCCCGTCGGACACCACCTCCCACACCGTCTTGGCCGGGTCGATCCCGGCACGGTTCTGGTCCACATAGGACAGCTTGACGGTCTCGCCGATCTTGACCTCGCCGTCGTCCGGCTTCTCCAGCCCGACGATCGTCTTGAACAGGGTCGTCTTGCCGACACCGTTCGGCCCGATCACACCGACGATGCCGTTGCGCGGCAGCGTGAAGGACAGGTCGTCGATCAGGACGCGATCCTCGAAGCCCTTCTTCAGGTGCGAGACCTCGACGACCACACTGCCCAGCCGGGGTCCCGGCGGGATCTGGATCTCCTCGAAGTCCAGCTTGCGGGTGCGCTCGGCCTCCGCGGCCATCTCCTCGTAGCGGTCGAGACGGGCCCGCGACTTGGTCTGGCGCGCCTTGGCGTTCGACCGCACCCACTCCAGCTCGTTCTTCAGGCGCTTGGCGAGCTTGGCGTCCTTCTTGCCCTGGACCTCGAGGCGTTCCCGCTTCTTCTCCAGGTACGTGGAGTAGTTGCCCTCGTAGCCGACGACGCGGCCACGGTCGAGCTCCATGATCCATTGCGCGACGTTGTCCAGGAAGTACCGGTCGTGGGTGACCGCGAGGACGGCGCCGGGGTAGGTGGCCAGGAACTGCTCCAGCCACAGCACGCTCTCCGCGTCCAGGTGGTTGGTGGGCTCGTCGAGCAGCAGCAGATCCGGCTTGGACAGCAGCAGCTTGCACAGCGCCACCCGGCGGCGCTCACCACCGGACAGGTGCGTCACCGGCTCGTCCGGCGGCGGGCACCGCAACGCGTCCATCGCCTGCTCGAGCTGCGAGTCCAGCTCCCACGCGTCGGCGTGGTCGAGATCCTCCTGGAGCCGGCCCATCTCCTCCATCAGCTCGTCGCTGTAGTCAGTGGCCAGCAGCTCGGCGATCTCGTTGAAGCGGTCGAGCTTCACCTTGATCTCGCCGAGCCCCTCCTCGACGTTGCCGCGCACCGTCTTGTCCTCGTTGAGGGGCGGTTCCTGCTGGAGGATCCCGACGGTCGCACCCGGCTGGAGGAACGCCTCTCCGTTGCTCGGCTGATCGAGTCCCGCCATGATCTTCAGCACGGTGGACTTGCCGGCACCGTTCGGACCCACGACGCCGATCTTGGCGCCCGGGTAGAACGCGGTGCTGACATCGTCGAGGATGACCTTGTCCCCGACGGTCTTGCGCACCTTTTTCATGGTGTAGATGAACTCGGCCATGCCCACGATCGTAGAGCCGCGCCGGCCACGACCGAACGCCGGTCACCATCCCGCGACGCAGAGTCAACCCTCGGTCACCGTCAAGCACCGGAGGCGTCACGGGCCCAGGCCTCCGCCCGGCGCGGCGAGAGCCGGCCGCGGCGCACGTACCGACCCGTTCGCCAGGGCGTCGACGGTGGCGCCGGAAGGGTCCCACGACGGGATCCCGGACGGCACAACGGGTTCGGGTCGTGGCGGCCGCCGCAGGGAGACGTCGCAGTGGGCGAGCTTGGGTCCGATCGCGAAAGCCTCGAGTTCGAGTTGAGCACGAGCCGCGCCGGTCTCCGCATCGCCGCCGCGCAGCCGGCCGTGGACCACGACCGGATCGCCCCGGCGCAGCGCGCTTGCCACCGAAGACGCCGGGCCCCGCCGGCAGACGACCCGCACCGAGAACCGCCTGCCCGGCCCCCATTCCGGTCTGTGCCGGTCGAACCGGCGCTCGTCGCTGCGCGCCCGGAAGATCGCCAGGTCGTGCCCGTCCCGTCCCACCCGCTCGACCGTGACGTCGCTGGTCATCGTGCCCACCACGGTCACCGTCATCTCCCCGATCGCCATCGCCGTGCTCCCTTCCTCGTCGTTCCCGGCCTCTCACCAGGGTGCCCCGGAAACGCACGATCGGAAGGAAGCGCGCAAAATCGATGGAAATCTGTGGATGATTTCGAGCGATGTGGACAACTCGCCGGGAAAACCGGCGACGTCGGCGAAACTGTCGCAGCGTCGTGCTACGAGCGCGGCTTGCCCTGGTCCGCCATCTGCTTGAGCATCGCGTTGTAGGCCGCCAGCTCCTGCTCCCCGCTGGCCTCCTCCCGGCGGTCCTTCCGCTTCGCCTCCCGCGCGTCGGCGCGTGCCCACTGCAGCAGCAGCGCGATCAGCACCAGCAGCGCGGGCACCTCGCCCGACGCCCACGCGATCCCGCCGCCCAGCCGCTGGTCGGCCAGCAGATCGGACACCCACGGCAGGTGCAGCGCCCGGTAGAAGTTGTCGCCGATGACGGTCTGCTTCGACATCAGGATCACGCCGAAGAAGGCGTGGAAGGGCATGGCGGCGAACATCATGCCGAGCCGTCCGAGGTGCGGCAGCCGCCGCGGCGCCTGGTCCACCCCGATCACCGGCCAGTAGAAGACGTACCCGGTGAGGAGGAAGTGGACGTTCATCAGAAGGTGCGCCCAGTGGTAGTTCAGCGCCGCGCCGAACAGGCCGGAGAAGTACAGAACGTAGAACGAGCCGACGAACAGAACCAGCGCGACGACCGGATGGGTGAGCACGCGCGAGATCGGCGAATGCACTGCGGCGAGCAGCCATTCCCGCGGACCCGGCGGGGCGTCCCGGCCGGCCACCGGCAGCGCCCGCAGCGCGAGGGTCACCGGGCCGCCCAGCACGAACAGCACCGGCGCGACCATCGACAGGAGCATGTGACTGCCCATGTGCACGCTGAACATCGCCGGCGAGTAGCGCCCGATGCCGGACGACGTGGCGATCAGCAACACGAAGCACCCGCCGAGCCACGCGGCCGTCCGGCCCGCGGGCCATGCGACCCCCTTGCGCCGCAGCCGCCGCACGCCCGCCAGGTACGACACCGCCAGCACGATCGCCGCGGTGCCGAAGACCAGGTCGAACCGCCAGTCGAACAGCAGCCGCAGCACGGTGGGCGGGCCCGGCAGGTTGTAGCCGATGAGCAGTTCCGTCGTCGAGGGCTGCACGGCTTCCTGCGGCGGCGGGGTGCGGCCCAGCGCGGTGGCGATGCCGATCGTGACGAACATGATCAGCACCTCGATCGCGGCCAGGCGCAGCAGCTGCCCACCGCCCTGGCCCTCGACCACCGCCCGCACACCGCGGGAACGTTGTTGCTGGCCGAACACCCCGAGCACGAGCAGGGCAACGACCTTGGCCACGACGAGCAGGCCGTACTCGGTGGTGAACAAATCGGACAGCGGCAGCCGGACCAGCGCGTTGATCACGCCGGACACCGCCATCACGATCCAGCACACCAGGGCGAGCCACGAGAACCGGCGCGCGGCGAGCGCCAGGTGATCGCCGCGCCGCCAGCCGAGGGCGAGCAGCGCGACCAGGCCGCCGACCCACAGCGACGCGGCCACCAGGTGGTAGAGCAGGCTGTTCGTGGCGAGGTCGTGGGAGCCACCGCTCGCGGAGTGCCCGGTCACCGCGACCGGGACGAGCCCGGCGAGGGACACCCCGAACAGCACCGCGGTCCATCCCCAGGACAGGGCGAGGCGGCAGCCGAGCACCAGCAGCAGCGCGATACCCGCGGTCCACAGCCAGGCCTTGGGCTGTTCGATCGCGTCGACGAGGTCGAGCAGGACCTGCGGCGAGAACAGCTCGGTGACCGGCTTGCCCGCCGCGTCCGCTGCGGTGAACAGGACCGAGGCGAGCGCCGCGAAGAACCACACCCACGCCGCGGCCCCGGCGGTGCGCAGGGCGGCGTACCCGTCCCGGTCCAGGATTCCGGACTTCTGCGGCGGCACCAGGAACGTCGCCAGCAGCAGCGACCCCACGCACACCACCGAGGCGGCGTCGGCGAGCACCCGCACCACGCCGACGCCGTACTGCGTCACGAGGCCGGGGTCGGGCAGGCCCACGATCTGGTACGTGGCGCCGCCCGACAACGCGAGCAGCGCGACGGCCACCACCGCCGCCAGCAACCCGCACACCAGCAGCAGCGGGAGAACACTCGCCCGGCGGGAGGTCGCGGGCTCGGAAACTTCGGAGGGCACGTGTCGAGGGTAGGCCCGCCTCACACGGGCAGCTCAGCAGCCGCCCGTTCGCGGTGACGTGCGCGACTCGCCCCCGCCGCGGCCGGAGCGATCAACGCCGCCAGAACCGCGACCAGCACAAACGAAGCGGACAACGAGGTCACCTGAGCGAGTCCGCCGATCAGCGGCGGGCCGGCCAGGAAACCGGTGTACGCGACGGTGGTGACGAACGCGATCTCGCGTTCCCCGCCGCTGCCGTCGGCCCGCTTACCGGCCGCACCGGCGAGGCTCAGCGCGACCGGGAACGCCGCGGCGAGCCCGGTGCCGGCCAGGACGAACCCGGCGAAGGCCGGACCCGCGGCCGGCACGACGGCCGAGGTCAGCAACCCCGCCCCGGCCACGACGGCGCCGGCCACCAGGGTGCGGGTGGCGCCGAAGCGGCGCTGCATCCACGCGCTGCCCAGACGGGTCACCGCCATGGCGAGGGAGAACGCGGTGAAGGCCAGCGCGGCCGCACCCTGCCCCGTGCCGTGCTCGGTCACCAGCAGCAACGCCGACCAGTCCGAGCTGGCCCCCTCGGCGACGGCGGAACACAGCGGGACCGCGGCGAGCAACCACAGCACCGGACGGCGGGCCGGGGCCGTGCGGGGCTGGCCCACCCGCCGCTCCACACGAGGAGCCGATCGGGGCAGACCGCGGTGGACGAGGACCAGCACGAGCGCGGCCACGACCGCGGCTACGAGGAAGTGCCGGTCGGTTGACCAGTGGCGGGCCGCGGCGAGCCCGGCGGCGGCCGACGCGACCAGGCCGCCGAAGCTGAATCCCGCGTGGAACACCGGCATGATCGCCGTGCCGCGGCGCCGCTCCACGGCGACCCCGCCGACGTTCATCGCCACGTCCAGCGCGCCGCTCGCGAAGCCGAGCCCGAACAGGGCGATCGCGAGCCACGCGACCGACCCGACGAGCCCGGTCACCGCCAGCACGGCGCAGCTCAGCAGCGTCGAGGCGATCATCACGCGGCGTGCCCCGAACCGCTCCGACCAGCGCCCGGACAACGGGGCCGCCAGCAGAAGCCCGGCGGTGCCGCCGAGCAGCGCCAGCCCCAGCGTGCCGGGGCCGGCGCCGGCCTGGTCGGCGAGCGCGGGCACCCGCGGTGCCCACGATCCGTAGACCGCGCCGTTGAGCGCGAACACGACGAACACCGCTACCCGGTCGCTGATCCCGATCACCTCTCCCACAATGACTTAAGCGCTTCAGAAGGTCAACCGGGTTCCGGGTCCGTCTACACTCCCGCGCATGACCGGTACCCGTCGGCGGCGCCCGACGCTGGACGACGTCGCCACCGCCGTGGGTGTCTCGCGGGCGACCGTGTCCAACGCGTACAACCGGCCCGACCAGCTCTCCGCCGACCTGCGCAACGAGGTACTGCGGGTCGCGAAGCGCCTCGGCTACGCGGGTCCCAACCCCGTCGCGCGGAGCCTGGCGACCCAGCGCACCGGCGCGATCGCGTTCATGCTCGACACCGGGTTGTCGGCGGCCTTCTCCGATCCGGCGCTGTCGATCACCCTCGACGCGCTGGCGAGCCGGGTCGACCGGGAAGGTCACGCGCTCCTCCTCCTGCCCGGCGGGCACGATGGCGGGCCGCGCGCCGACCGGGTGCTCGCAGCCCAGGCGGATCTCGCGGTGGCCTACTCCCTGGCGGACAACGCACCGGCGCTGCGAGCGGTCAAGCAACGCGGGCTGCCGCTGGTGGTGATCGACCAGCCGATCGTGCCCGGTGCCGCGCGGGTGTCGACCGACGATCGTGGCGGCGCGACGGCCGCAGCCCGGCACCTGCTGGAACTGGGACACCGGCGGTTCGCGATCCTGTCCGCGCAGTGCCTGTCCGAACCCCGGGGCGGTCCCCTGACGGCCGCCGAAGCCGCGCGGAGCCGGTTCCGGGACAACCGGGAGCGGCTCGCCGGTTACCTGGAGGCGCTGGGGGCGGCCGGCATCGACCCGGGTGCAGTGCCGATCTGGGAGGTGTCCGGGGTGTCCCGCGACGCGGCGATGCCTGGCGCGGCCCGCCTGCTCGACGACGAGCCGACCGCGATGCTGTGCATGTCCGACGAACTGGCACTGGCCGCGCTCGCCGTCGCGCGGCGACGCGGCCTGCGGGTGCCCCGGGACCTGTCCGTCGTCGGGTTCGACGACACCCCACCGGCCGCCTGGTCGGATCCGCCGTTGACGACCGTGCGGCAGGACCTGGTGCGCAAGGGGCAACTGGCCGGGGAGCTGGCCCTGCGCCTGCTCGCGGGCCATCGCGCGCCGGCGGCGACCACATTGGACGTCGAGCTGGTGGTGCGCGGTTCCACGGGGCCCGCCAAATAGCAGAGAAATCTTCCCTTCGGCAAGAACCAGTTTCCGCACCTGTGGACAAGTGCGTCCCGGGGCCCCGATCGAGTTAACGGGAACTACTTATCCACAGAAGTAGAAATGCCCGCTGACAAGATCGCCGGGACACGCCACTGTGGAACCCGGAACCGCCAAGGGCGGCAACCACAGGCACCTCACAGGGGAGATGAGAAATGTTTGGGAAAGTTCGCGCGTACCTGCCCAAGGCGCTCGTTCTGGCCGCGCTCGGATTGCTGACCACCGGAGGAATCGCCGAAGCGGAAACCGCTCCGGCCATTCCCAACGGCTGCGAGCAGGGCGAATTCTGCGCCTGGTCCGGAGGGCTCTACGCCGGCACGGTGCAGTTCCTCGACCTCCGCACGGCCAATCCCGGCGAATGCATCCCGCTCGGCGGGGCCACGCGCTCGTTCGTCAACCGGCTGGACCGCGAAGTGACCGTGTACCAGGGCGAGGACTGCTCCACAGAGGGCGACTTCAGCACGTACCCGGGCCACGGGACGTTCGTACCGCAGGCACCGTTCGTGGTGCGCGCCATCCAGATCTGGGACTACTAGCCCGGAGTCCCGCAGACGAGACCAGTTGTCCGCTCGCTCCTGGGGACGTGAGTCCGAGCGGCGACCGGTCCGGGATCCGCATCCGCGGTTCCCGTCCGCGGGCGCGGCGCGGGCACACGTCGCGCCCGCGGATCCTCACGCGTGTTCGGGCAGCTCGTTGCCGCTCTCGCGGCCGGTCAACGGTCGTCGTCCTGGCCTCGCTGCCTGTGAAGGTGCGAGCGTGCACGTTCGAGGAACTGGCCGAGGAAGCCGGGGGCACCGGCGGGAACGCGGGTCGCTTCGGTTGCGAGGGGCAGGGACCACAGCCCGGATCCGCAGCACTCGACCTCGGACAACGCGCTCATCGGCGCCGGCGGGTGATAGAGCCGACCTGGCGCCCGCAGGGGTGCTGTCCGCGGCAGGGCACCCCCGCGCCGGCCCAGGTGCTCCGCGGAGCCGCGAGGGCCTGCGCCGCGTGGAGTGTCGCCCTGGCGGCGCGGGCACGGCGTGCCGGCCGGTGACGGCGGCTGGGAAGAGGCCGGCCCCGCGTCAACCGCTGCCGTGGTCGCCTCGCTGGTCAAGTGCGCTCACGGAAGGGGTTGAGCTCCTCGGGCGGGATGGCCGCCGCGGGGCGGGTGAGGATCGCCCGGATCCGGGCCGGATCGACCTTCGGCGTCCGGTCCGCGGTGAGCAGACCGTTGCGTTCCTGCTCGGTGTCGGTCAGCTGGGTGTAGCAGAAGCCGGCGAGCGCGGGCGAGGCGAGGACGGTGGTGACGAGCTGCTCCAGGCGGGCGACCAGGTCTTCGTCATCCGTCACGGTGGCGTAGCCGAACCACTTCTCGTCCTCGGCGGGCACGTAGGACAGGCCACCGAACTCGGTCAGCATGACCGGGCGGCCGGGTGCGGCGGCGTCGAGCAGGAGGCGACGACCGCCGGGCCGTCCGTTGGTCACGGTGTCGTGCACGGCGTCGGGATCACCGTAGCGAGTGGACAGTGAGGCGCCCGCGGGGGCGTAGTCGTGCACACCGACGATGTCGGCTTCGGGGATCTCCCAGCCGTCGTTGCCGATCACCGGCCGGCTCGGATCGACGCTCTTGGTGAGGTGGTAGAGGGATCGCGCGAAGTGAGCTTGGGCCCGGTCCATGGCGATGTCCGGGACGCCCCAGCTCTCGTTGACCGGTACCCAGGTGACGATGCAGGGATGGCTGCGGTCGCGGCGCAGGATCTCCAGCCATTCCCGGGTGAACCGCTCGACGGCTTCCGGAGCGAACTCGTAGGCGTTCGCGGTCTCACCCCAGACCAGCAATCCGAGCCGGTCGCACCAGTAGAGGAACCGGGGGTCCTCGGCCTTCTGGTGCACCCGGACACCGGTGAAGCCCAGCTCCTTGACGAGCTCGACCTCCCGGCGCACCGCGACCGCGTCCGGCGCGGCGAGGTGCGACTGGGGCCAGTAGCCCTGTTCCAGAACCATCCGCGGGTAGTACGGGAGGTGATTGAGGAGGAAACGACCATCAGCCGCACCGACATCACGCAGACCGAGATAGCTCGACACCGTATCGGTGGGCGCTTCGGCGACGTGCAGTTCGACTGCGGCGTCCACCAGCACGGGGTTCTCCGGAGACCACAGCAGCCGGTGCCGATCCTGTCCGTGCCGCAGCGCGGGTACGGCGACATCGAACCGGAACCGCCGCCGGTCGACCCGCACGGCCTGTTCGGCCAGGATTTCGTCGCCGAGCCGCAACGCCACGCGAATCGTGACGGCTTCCGCGGGTGCCACGGAGAGCTCGCCCTCGCAGACGACGGATGCCCGGCTGATCTCGGGCGTCCAGTGCAGTTCACGCAAATGCAGGTCGGGCACCACTTCCGCCCACACCGGCTGCCAGATTCCGGTGGTGCGGTGGTACCAGATGTCGTGCGGCTCGGGATGCCAGTCCTGCTTGCCCCTGGGCTGAGTGCCTTCGTCCGGCCGGTCCTCCGCCCGCAGGACGACGACCTGCGGACCGTCCGCCCGCAACGCCGGAGTGATGTCGAAGGAGAACGGTGTCTGCCCACCTTCGTGGCCGCCGACCGGATTTCCGTTGATCCACACGGATGCCGCGTAGTCGACCGCGGCGAAGTGCAGGACCAGGCGGTGTCCGTGCGGGATCGACGGCGCGTCGAACTCGCGCCGGTACCAGACGACGGCGTGCGGTTCGGTCGCACGCACGCCGGAGAGCTCCGATTCCGGCGGGTACGGCACGGTGATCGTCCGGTCGAACGGTTCCGGCTCGGCGAACCACCGGTCGGCGAGGCCGCGGTCGTCATCGTCGAACGCGAAGCCCCAGGTGCCGTCCAGTTCGAACCACTCGGACCGGACGAGTTGCGGTCGGGGGCACAGGCGGTCCGGGTCGGCGACGATCATGGCGAGAACCCTACGACAGGAAGGAGGATCGAGCATGGCGCCCTGAGCTGGTGAACACCGCGCTCCGGTCCGCCGGCCGCGTGCGAAGGATCCGGCGACCGAGGGAGGGGCTTCGAACCAGCCCGCCCAGGTCACGCCCGAACGGACCGGCGCACCTCGGACCACGCCCCGGCGAACCAGCCCACTCTGGAATCCCCCGGGCGAACCAGCGCAACCGGGAACCACACCCACCAGCCCATCCTCGAGCCACACCCGGCAGGCCGCACCGCCCCACGGCCACTCCCGACGAACGAGCCCGATCTGCAATCACCCTCAGCGAACCAGCCCGCCCCACGGCCACGCGCCGGCAAACCAACCGAGCCCATGCTCACACCCCAGCGGACCGGCCGCCGCCTCACGCCCCGGCGAACGACCCGTCGGCTGCCGGGCGTGCCTCGGCAGGGCGTCCGTAGGCGCGGCCGTCGTTGCTGCGCTGGAGCAAACCTTCGTCAACGAGGAAACGGCGGAGCGCGGCGTGGTCGTCGTGGATGGGCGCGAGCTTCTCGCGAACCTCGCGCTCCGTGTAGATCCGGCCCGGCTCGAACTTTCCGGCGAGTTCCGTGAGCAGGGCTCGACGCAGCTTGCCCGGCCGTGGGATCGCCGTGAGCCGTCCGCGGCGGAACAGCGCATCGAGCGGATCGGCCGGTCGCCTCGCCAGCGCATCGCGGAAGGCTTCGGGGACGGGCCGGTAGCGACCCTCGGCAAGGGTGACGAGCCCAGCTGAGACGAGCCGGTTCGCGAGCTTCGCCGTGCGCCGGTCGTCGCCGGGCAGGCCGTCGGGCTCCGTGCAGATCCTGGCGAAGAGCATCAGGCGTTCGGGATCCGCCAGCGCGGAAACCAGCGCTTCCGGTGAGGCCATGACCCCGACCGTACCGCCCGATCGCCCCGCCGGTGAACCCGTTTTCCTGATCACTCCGCGCACCGGCAGCCCCACCGGGGAGGCGCCCGCCAGGCAGCGCACAACCGACACGGCCGGACGCCGGGCGCACACTCCGGCCGCCAGGGGCCCGGCCGGGGGTGCTGCATCGACCGCACTCGCCGCCGACCGCCGCTCAGCATCCAGATCAACGTTGTCGTCCCCCGCCCACCGAGCCGGCGACCCGTCGCTCCCGCGCTCAGCTGGACGGGTCGGCACCACGGTCACCCGCAGATCTGCGGGCCGGCACTCCAGCGACGGCAGTGTCCGCACCGAGCGCCAAACCGCCAGGCGCACCGGGCCGGTACGCCGCCGGGCAGGGAGATCCGCCGGCACCCGCGACGCGGCCGCCGGCCGCGTGGTGTCAGTCCCGGACGTCGGCGACGACGCAGCTGATGTTGTCCGGTCCGCCGCCCGCGTTGGCGAGCTCCACCAGCCGCCGCACCGCTTCGTCGGGTTCGGGCACGGTGCTCAGGACCTCGCTGAGCTGGTCGGGTGACGCGACGTCCGACAGGCCGTCCGAACAGATCAGGTACCGGTCGCCGGCCCGGGCGTCCAGCACGAACAGATCCGGCTCCGGCTCCCCGGCGCCCTGCAGGGCCCGCGTCAGCACCGACCGCTGCGGGTGGTTCATCGCCAGTTCCGGCGAGATCCGCCCCTGGTCCACCAGCTCCTGCACCACCGTGTGGTCCCGCGTCACCTGCACCAGCTCGCCCTCGCGCAGCCGGTACGCGCGGGAATCACCCACGTGCGCCACGGCGAACGAATCACCGTTCCACGCCAGGACCGTCAGCGTGGTCCCCATGCCCTGCAGCCGGCTGTCCTCCTCGACGAGCGCCCGCAACCGGCGCCCCGCATCGGACACCGCACCGGCCAGCGCCTCCAGGTCGACCTTCGCCGACTCGGCCGCCACGCGCTCGTCCAGGGCGGCGATCGCGGCGACCGCGCCCGAACTCGCGACCTCACCGGCGACGTGGCCGCCCATCCCGTCGGCGACCGCCAGCAGACGCGGACTGGTGTAGACCGAGTCCTCGTTCGCTTCGCGTCGCTGCCCGACGTCGGAAGCCACGGCGTAGGAAATCGTCAGCGGCCCAGGTTCCATACGTGAAGTAAAGCAGCGGCCCGCGAAGCCCGGCACAGCCTCACCCCGTCCGAGGCGCCATGGGCCACAATCACGGGGTGTGGTTCGCCGTCCTGGGTCCGGTCGAGGTGCGCTCCGCGGCCGGAAACCCGGTGGCCCTCGGCGGGCCACGACCCCGGTCCCTCCTCGCGCTCCTGCTGCTCGACGCGGGTCGCGTCGTCGGCACCGGGCGGCTCGTCGAGGGCCTCTACGGCGACGACCCGCCGCGCGACGCGGCCAACGCGCTCCAGGCACAGGTGTCCCGGCTGCGCCGCAAGCTCGGCGACGAAGCGCGCATCGAGTCCCACCCGGCCGGCTACCGGCTCGCGGTCGACCCGGACCGCGTCGACGTCCACCGCTTCACCCAGCTCGCCGTGGCGGGCCGGAAAGCCCTCGCCGCCGGCGACCACACCCGTGCCGCGCGGCTCCTGGATGAGGCCCTCGCACTGTGGCGCGGCCCGGCGCTGGCCGACGTCCGCGACGCGCCCTTCGCCGGAGCGCAGGCCGTCCGGCTGGACGAGCTGCGCACCGCGGCGATCGAGGACCGTGCGGAAGCCGACCTGGCCCTCGGCGAGTCCCGCGGCGTGATCGACGAGCTGACCGCGCTGTGCGCCGCCCACCCCCTCCGCGAGCGCCCGCGGGTCCTGCTCATCCGCGCGCTCGCGGCCGACGGGCGCCAGGCCGAGGCGCTCACCGTCTTCGCGGACGCACGCCGCGCGCTCGCCGAGGAGCTGGGCGCCGACCCGTCGCCGGAACTCGCCGCCGCCCACCTCGCGGTGCTGCGCGCCGAACCGGTGCCGGAACCACGGAAACTCCCCGCCCAGCTCACCAGCTTCGTCGGCCGGGAACCGGAACTGGCTCGGATCGCCGCTCTGCTGGCGGACAACCGCCTGGTCACGCTCACCGGTCCCGGTGGCGCGGGGAAGACGCGGCTGGCCGTCGAGGCCGGCAGCCACGCCGACGGCGACGTGTGCTTCGTGGACCTGGCGCCCGTCGCGAGCGGCACCGAGGTCGCCCAGGCCGTCCTCACCGCGCTCGGCCTGCGGGAGACCGGGATGTTCCCCGCCGCGGCCGCGCCGGATCCGGTCGAGCGCGCGGAGGTGGCCCTGGCCGACCGTCGCGTACTGCTGATCTTCGACAACTGCGAGCACGTCATCACCGGCGCCGCCAAGCTCGTCCACCGGCTGCTCGCGGCCGGCCCCGGGCTGCGGGTGCTCGCCACCAGCCGGGAACCGCTGGGCATCACCGGTGAGGCGTTGTGCCCGGTGCCGCCGCTGGCGTCGCCGCCGCCGGGCACGGCCGCGGACGAGGCTCTCGGCTACGAGTCGGTGCGGCTGTTCGCCGAGCGCGCAGCGGCAGTGCGGCCCGGGTTCCGGCTCGACGACCAGACCGCACCACAGGTGCTGCGGATCTGCGCCGCGCTCGACGGGTTGCCGCTGGCGATCGAGCTGGCCGCGGCCCGCCTGCGGACCCTGCCGCTGGACCAGCTCGAGTCCCGGCTCGGCGACCGGTTCCGCCTGTTGTCGAAGGGCAGCCGCACCGCCGCACCGCGGCACCAGACGTTGCGCGCGGTGGTCGGCTGGAGCTGGGACCTCCTCGAACCGGACGAACGGGACCTGGCACGGCGGTTCGCTGTCTTCGCGGGCGGCGCGACCGCGGATGCCGTCGCGGGCGTTTGTGGACTGTCCGAAGCGGACGCCGAGGACCTTCTCGACAGCCTTGTCGACAAGTCTCTCGTGGAGTTCTCCGGGGACCGGTACCGGATGCTGGAGACGATCCGGGCGTTCAGTACGGAGCTTCTGGACGAATCGGGCGAACGCGAAGAGCTCGCCCGCGCGCACGCGGGGTACTTCCTCGCGCTAGCCCGGACCGCCGACCCGCACCTGCGCCGCAGCGAGCAGGTCGAGTGGCTCGCGCGGCTGACCGCGGAGCGGGCGAACCTGAACGCCGCTCTGCGCTGGGCGGTCGAGGCGGACACGACGCTGGCACTGCAGCTGGTCGGGGCACTGTCGTCGTACTGGCGCCTGCAGGGTGTACGGACGGAGATCGCTCCGCTGGCGGTGCGCCTGCTCGCCAACCTCGGCCCCGAGCCGCTCACGGAGGCCGGGGAGCTCACGGAGGAATACACACTGGCCGTGCTCAACGCGGCGCCCGCGGAGCCGCCCGGGCTGGACGAGCACCTGCGCCGGGCGGATTCGATCATGAGCTCGCTGCGCTGGCCGGTGCGACAGCCGTACCTGCTGGTCTACTGGGCGTTGTTCGCCGGGCCACCGGCGCCCGCGCGCCAGCCGACCGAGCTGGAGCTGGCGATGTCGGGCGATGCCGATCCCTGGTTCGGCGCGCTGCGGGACTTCTCCCTCAGCTACCTCCAGCTGTTCAACGGGGACATCGCGGGCGCCGAGCAGACCTTCCACCAGGCGCTGGAGTCGTTCCGCACGGTCGGCGACCGGTGGGGTGCGGCGCAAGTGCTCGACGGGCTCGGCGAGCTCGCGGACCTGCGCGGGGACCGGGACCGGGCGCTGGCGCTGGTGGACGAGGCGATCGGCCTGCTCGGCGAACTCAACGCGACGGAGGAGCTGGCCGAGCTGACGCTGCGGCGAGCCGACCGCCTGCTGCGCGCCGGCGACCTGAGTGACGCGGAAGCCGGCTACCAGAGCGGCGCGGAGCTGGCGCGGCGGGCCGGTGCCTCGACGCTGCTCGCGCTGGCCGAGCGCGGGTTCGGCGATCTGGCGCGCCGCCGCGGCGACTTCGCGCCGGCGCAGGCGCGGTACGAACGCGCGCTGCGCGGGCTGGGCGCGGACTGGCAGAGCGGCGCGGCCAGCGCCCAGACGCTGACCGCGCTCGGCCGTCTCGCCGAGGCCACGGGCGACCTGACCGATGCCCGGGCGCGGCACCGGCGGGCGCTCGGGATCGCCCTGGCGCAGCACTTCCGGTCGAACATCGCCGACGCGCTGGAAGGGCTCGCGGGGACCACGTTGCTCGACGGGGATCCGGACGCGGCTGCCGAGCAGCTGGGGATGGCTGTCGCACTGCGTGGCGCGGCCCGGCGGGGCGACCAGGACGTGGCGGCGGTGGCGGCGCGGTGCCAGCAGCTGCTCGGTACGGACGCATTCGCCGCCGCCTACGAGCGCGGCGCGGAGATGCCGTACGACGAAGTCCTCGCCCGGCTGACCGCTGCCGCGGACCGCACGCCGCACGAAGCGCGGTGATCCTCCCCGCTCCCGCGCGGCCGTGGCCTCAGAGGCCGTAGTCCTTCAGCCGGAGGGTGTTGGCCGCCTTCACGGTCATCTTGTCGAAGACCCCGGAGAACAACCGGGTGGTCAGCAGGCGGTGCGACTGGTTCCGCACCCACAGCCCCCGCGCCGTCCGGGGTGCGAGGAACGGACCGGTGCCCTTGGCCTGCTTGGCGCCCGCCTCGGCGGCCGGGCGCACCTCCGACTCGTACCGCGGGAACGCGACGGTGTGGTCCCCGCCCGCCGCCGCCAGCTCCCCGGCGAGCACGTGCGCGGCCATCATCGCCAGGCCGGTGCCGCTGCCGCCCGGTCCGACGCCCCAGCCCGCGTCACCGACCAGAGCGACCCGGCCGCTCGTGTACGCAGGCAGACGGATGTGCGCGAGCTCGTCGAAGTACAGGTCGTCCGCCTCGCGGAGGGCGGCCAGCAGCCGCGGCACCTCCCAGCCGACCCCGGCGTAGACCTCGGTGATGAGCCGCTTCAGCTGGGCCTCGTCCTTGCGGTCGTAGCTCGGCCCGTTCACGGCGAACACGAAACCGACGCTCGCGGGGCCGTCCGGGTCCTGCGCCGCGTACGTCACGCCCCGGCCGGGCACGTTGTAGATCAGCCCGGTGTGGTCGAGGCGCAGGTGGTTCGGCGCGCTGCACCCGGCGTAGACGTAACCCATGTCCGTCCGGAACCGTGACTCCGGCCCGAACGTCAGTGCCCGCACCGCCGAATGCAGGCCGTCGGCACCGACGACCAGGTCCACGGTGCGCGGCGCGCCGTGCGCAAAAGCCACCTCGACCGCGGATCCGGTGTCGGTCAGCGCCGTGATCCAGTCGCCGAAGACGTACTCCGTGTCGGCACGGGTCGCCTCGTACAGCACGCGGCCCAGGTCGCCGCGCTGGATCTCGACCTCACCGCTGATCATCGCTGCCGGCAGGCTCGCGATGCGGTTCCCGGACGCGTCGAGGATGTGCTGCTCCCCCATCGACGTCCGCCGCGCCCGGACCTCCTCCAGCAACCCCATGCGGCGCAGGATCTCCATCTGCTCACCGCGGAAGTCCACGGCCTGCCCGCCCTCGCGCAGCGCGGGTGCCCGTTCCACCACGGTGGTCGAGTAGCCAAGGCGGTTCAGCCAGAAGGCCACGGACGGCCCGGCGATGCCGGCACCGGAGATCAGCACGGTCTTGCTCATGGTCGCTCTCCTCGTCGTCTCGGATGAGGTGAGCTTCGCCGGGTGCACTGACCGTCGGCTGACCGTCCGCTGACCGGGTGACCCGCCGCGCGTTACCCTGCTGCCGTGCTGGTGCTGCTGCCTCCGTCGGAGACCAAGGCCGCCGGTGGGGACGGGCCGCCGCTGGATCTCGGCGCGCTGTCGTTTCCCGACCTGAACCCGCTGCGCCGCAAGCTGGCCGACGCGCTGACGGACCTGGCGGGGAGCGTTCCGGAAAGCCGGAAGGTGCTCGGTTTGTCAGCGAGGCAGGTGGACGAGGTGGCGCGCAACGCCGAGCTGTGGGCCGCGCCCACCCTGCCCGCGCTCGAGCGGTACACCGGGGTGCTCTACGACGCACTCGGGTACGGCTCGCTGCGGTCGGCCGCCCGGGCGAAGGCGGATCGCCGGCTCGCCGTCGCCTCGGCGTTGTTCGGTGTCGTCCGCGGCACCGACCGCATCCCGGCCTACCGGCTCTCCGGCGGCACCGCACTGCCCGCGCTGGGCAGCCTGCGGTCGCTGTGGCGCCCGGTGCTCGAACCCGCACTGGCCGAAGTGGACGGTCTGGTCGTGGATCTGCGTTCCGGCGCGTACGCCGCGCTGGCTCGCGTCCCGCACGCGATCACCGTCCGCGTGGTCTCGGCCAGCGGTCAGACCATCAGCCACTTCAACAAGGCGTACAAGGGAAAGCTCGCCGCCGCGCTGGCGACCGCCGGGCGCGAACCCGCCACGGTGGAAGGGCTGATCGGCACCGCCGAGCGCGCCGGCATCACCCTGGACCGGGTCGGCGAGCAGGAACTGGAGCTGATCACCGACCGGTGAACCGCTCCGGCCGGTAGGGCGCCAGGTCCACCGGCACCTCCTCGCCCAGCGCGAGGCCGGCGACGAGCCGTCCGGCGAACGGTCCCACGGTGAGCCCACCGGGACCGAAGCCGGTGGCGAGCAGCACGTCCGGGCGATCCTCGAGCGGGCCGAGCAGCGGCAGGCCGTCCGGCGAGGCCGGCCGGAACCCGATCCGCGTTTCCAGCAGCGTTGCCTCCGCCAGCCCGGGCGCGACGGTCAGCGCGTGGTCGAGCACCTCCCGCTGGCCCGCCGCGGTGATCCGGTGGTCGAACCCGGAACCGGTCTCGCGGGTGGCGCCCGCCACGACGCGGGAACCGGGGAAGGCCAGCAGATAGTGGCTGGACACCGGCAGCACCACCGGCCAGCGCGCGGTGTCCACCCCGGGCAGCTCGAAGTGGCTGATCTGGCCGCGCTGCGGCGCCACCGGCACCGACGGCACCAGCTCGCTGGTCCACGCGCCCGCCGCCACGACGACCCGGTCCGCGGCCAGTTCCTCACCGGCGACCCGCACGCCGCGTGGCGTCAGCTCGGCCGCTCCCGCGACGATCCGCGCGCCCCGCCTCACCGCGGCGCCGAGCAGTGCCTGCCGGAGGCGCCGCCCGTCCACGCGGCCGCCGCCGGAGACGTGCACGGCGGCCAGCTCGGGCGCCAGGACCGGGAAGAGCTCGCTCGCCTGCGCGGGATCGAGCCGGGTGACCTCGCCCGCGGCCGGCTGGCCGGCGGCACGCTCGCCGACCCGGCGGTACGCCTCGTCCAGTTCGGCCTCGTCGGCCGACACCACCATGCCGCCGACGACCTCGAACGAGGTGTCCTCCGCGCCGTCCTCGGCCAGCTGGCCGAGCAGTTCCGGGTAGTACGCCGCCGCGGACGCGGCGAGCCGGTACTCGTCGTCGCCCCGGCGGCTGGCCCACGGGCACACGATCCCCGCACCGGCGGACGTCGCCACCCTCTCGCGGCCGGCGTCGACCACGACCACCTCGGCGCCGCGACGGGCGAGCTGGTGGGCGGTACTCGACCCGGCGATCCCGGAGCCGATCACGATGACACGCACGTCCGTCAGTGTGCCCGACAAAATCGGTTGCGGCCGCGGTTGCGCCGCGGGCAGGATCATGCCCACGCCGGTGCGCTGGGCCCGGTGGTGAGCGGAGGAGGTGCGTCGTGTCCGTCGTTGTCCTGGGCTGTGCCGTCACCGCCTGCACTGTCCTCACCGCCCGTCCCGCCCCACCCGCCTGATCCCGGCGCCGGTGGGGCACCTCATCCAGGAGACCCACCAGTGCGCCAGCACGATTTCGAAGACTTCACGCCCCGTCGCCGACGTTCCCGGTTCGACGACGAGATCAACCCCGTCCGCCGCGGCCGCCTCACCGAGGGCGAACGGGAGCGGCTCGCCCGCCTGCGCGAGGACGCCTACGCCGAGCCCGAGATCCCGGGCGGCGCCGACCGCTACTCCACCTGGGACAGCGCCGAGCACGGACCACGCCCGCACCCGGTGTGGGTGGTCACCGACCTGGCCGCCGTCGACACCGAGCTCGGTGTCCTCAAGACCGGCAAGGAAGCCGACGTGCACCTGCTGCGCCGGGGCCTGCCCGGCGGCGGCACGGACTGCCTGCTCGCCGCGAAGCGTTACCGCTCCAGCGAGCACCGCCAGTTCCACCGCGACTCGGGCTACCTCGAAGGCCGGCGCATGCGCCGGTCCCGGGAGACCCGGGCCATGGCGCAGCGAACCTCGTTCGGCCGCAACCTCATCGCCGAGCAGTGGGCGGCCGCCGAGTTCGCCGCGCTCAGTCGGTTGTGGACGATCGGCGCGCCGGTGCCGTACCCGGTGCAGCGGGACGGCACGGAACTGCTGCTGGAGTTCGTCGGTGACGCCGACGGCACCGCGGCGCCGCGCCTGGCACAGCTGCGGCCCGGGCCGGACGAACTACGCGTCCTGTGGTTCCAGACACTCGGGGCGCTCGACGTCCTGGCGTCGGACGGGCTCGCGCACGGCGACCTGTCGGCCTACAACATCCTCGTCCGCGACGGCCGGATCGTGCTGATCGATCTGCCACAGGTCGTCGACGTAGTGGCGAATCCGCGGGGAACCGAGTTCCTCGATCGTGACGTCCGCAACATCGCCGGGTGGTTCGCGGCACGAGGATTGCAGGTGGAGACCGAGGAGACGGCCGCCGGCCTGCGGGAGCGGGCGGGGCTGACGTGAAGGCCACTCCGGTCTTCAGGTAGCCTGATCACAGTCCGCAATCGGGCGACGTGAATTCGGGTCGCCCCCTTCCTGGGACGCGGACACACCACCGATGGCGCAGCCGCGCCGGGTTCGTCCATGTGAAAGCCCGCCGAACTTGTTCTTCCGCCTGCCTGCGCGCAGGCACACCGGGCCTCCCTTGCGACGTACCACCACGTCCGAGAGGCAGTGCGTGAGCATCACCCTTGAGTCCACTTCCACCGTGCAGTCGTTTGCCGACCTGAACCTGCCCGAGCCGCTGCTCGGCGCGTTGCGCAAGGCCGGCATCGACGCACCCTTCCCGATCCAGTCGGCGACCCTGCCGGACGCGCTCGCCGGGCGCGACGTGCTCGGCCGGGCGCAGACCGGGTCCGGGAAGACCCTCGCCTTCGGGCTGGCCCTGCTGGCCCGCCTCGACGGCGGCAAGGCCCGGTCGCGGAAGCCCCGCGGCCTGGTCCTCGTGCCCACCCGCGAGCTGGCCCTCCAGGTCAGCGACGCGCTCACCCCGCTGGCCCGCGCGCTGGGCCTGTGGTGCCGGACCGCCGTCGGCGGGATGGCTTTCCCCCGGCAGGCCGACGCGCTGCACCGCGGCGTCGACCTGCTGATCGCCACGCCGGGCCGTCTGTCGGACCACGTCCGGCAGGGCACCGCGGACCTCAGCGAGGTCCAGTTCGTCGCCATCGACGAGGCCGACCAGATGGCCGACATGGGCTTCCTGCCCCAGGTCCGGGAGATCCTGGACCTGACCCCGGCGGACGGGCAGCGGCTGCTGTTCTCCGCGACGCTGGACGGTGACGTCGGGCAGCTGGTCAACCGCTACCTGCACGACCCGGTGGAGCACTCGGTCGCGCCGGCCACGGCCAGCGTCGACACGATGGACCACTACGTGTTCCAGGTCTCCCGCCAGGAGAAGCAGTCCGTGATCACCGAGATCGGTGCCCGTGAGGGCCGCACGATCATGTTCGTGCGCACCAAGCACCACGTCGACCGGTTGACCGACCGGTTGCGTGAGCGCGGGGTGCGGGCCGGTGCGCTGCACGGCGGCAAGTCGCAGGGCCAGCGCAACCGGGTGCTGCAGGACTTCCGCGACGGCCACACCACGGTGCTGGTCGCCACGGACGTCGCCGCTCGCGGCATCCACGTCGACGACGTCAGCCTGGTGCTGCACGTCGACCCGGCCGCCGACCACAAGGACTACCTGCACCGCGCCGGCCGCACCGCGCGCGCCGGGGCGTCCGGCACGGTCGTCACGCTGATCACCCCGGACCAGCGGCGCACCGTGCGCCGGATGACCGACCAGGCCGGCGTCCGCGCCGACCAGCTGGTGGTCCGTCCCGGTGACGCGAAGCTGTCCGACATCACCGGAGCCCGCGAGCCCAGCGGTGTTCCGGTGGTCGACCGTCCGCGTGACACCGCGCCGCGGCGGGGTGGCTCGCGCGGGTTCGGCGGGCCGCAGCGCCCGCGCCGCAGTGGCTACGGTGACCGCGACCGCGGGCACGGCGGCGGGTACCGGCAGGGGCGTCCGGGCCGCGGCCCCCGCCGCAGCACGTCGTCCGCCGGCTGACCCGGGGCGTTGAGAACCGCCGCGACCCGATCCGGGTCGCGGCGGTTTTTCGTTCCAGGTGCCGGACCCAGGTTCGAACCACCCTCAGGCGGGCTGTTCTGCGAGTGCGGCGTCGTAGGCGGCACGCAGCTGGGCGAACACCGACTCGCGTCCTGCCGGGCGGGGGATCCCCAGGTGCTGCTCGCGCAGTTCGTCCATGAAGTCGTCCCACAGCGCCGGGCCGCCGCGCTCCAGCAGCTCGGCCCGGACGGCCAGCTCCCGCGTGACCGGCAGGTGCCGGCAGCCCCACGCGCCGAGGTGGGCCATGATCGGTACGAGCTGGATCGCCGGCTCGGTCAGGCTGTAGATCACCTTCTGCTTGTGCGCCGGGTCCGGGGCACGCGTCACCAGCCCCAGCCGGGTGAGCCGCTGCAGTCGCGACGCGAGGATGTTCGACGCGATCCGCTCCTCCGAGTTGTGCAGCAGCTCGCGGAAATGACGCCGGTTGCCGAACATCATGTCCCGGATGACCACCAGCGACCACTTGTCGCCGAGCACCTCGACCGAGAGGTTGATCGGGCAGCCCGACCGGCGTTCGTCCGTCACACCCGGCACCCCCTTCCGCTTGCAGTTTACAACCGGTTCTTCGTGCCTTACAGTTCCCAAAACCGGTTGCAATCCGCAATCAGTAAGGGAGGCGTGATGAGCACGGTGTACAGCAATCTGAGCGTGTCGGCGGACGGGTTCCTGGCGGGGCCGCGGCAGAGCCGGGAGAACCCGCTCGGCGAAGGCGGTCTGGCCCTGCACGAGTGGCACCTGGAGCGGGCGGCGGACAACCGGGCCGAAACCGACGCGATCGTGGACGCCGGCGCCTTCATCATGGGGCGCAACATGTTCGGCCCGGTCCGCGGCGAGTGGGACGAGGACTGGCGCGGCTGGTGGGGCGAGGAGCCGCCGTACCACGGCCCGGTGTTCGTGCTGACCCACTTCCCGCGTGAGCCGGTGGTCATGGCGGGCGGCACCACGTTCCACTTCGTCACCGACGGCATCGAGTCCGCGCTGGCGCAGGCCCGCGCCGCGGCCGGGGACCGGGACATCTCGATCGCCGGCGGCGCGTCCACGGTGAACCAGTTCCTGGCCGCGGGGTTGCTCGATGAGCTGCGCCTGCACATCGCCCCGATCGTCCTGGGCGAGGGCGAACGGCTCTTCGCGGGCCTGCGCGGTCTGGACATGGAGGGCACCTCGTCCCGCACCGGGGCGCGCGCCATCCACGTGACCTACCGCATCCGGCGCTAGACCTCGAACAGTTCGAAGGTGCAGGCGAGCGGCACCCCGGCCGACTCACCCGCGGCGGCCGCGAACCGCCGCAGGAACGGCTCCGGTTCGGCCATCTCGCCGCCGCCCAGCGCGGCCAGGTACGCCTTGTGCTCGCGCAGGGACGCGACGGCCAGGTCGAACGTGCCGGTGATGTCCACGGCGTGCGTCGGCGAGGGCGAACCGCTCACCGCGATCCACCGCACGCCGCCCCACGGGTCGAGCCCCAGATCGCGGAACAGCCAGCGGTTGGCCGCGTCCCGGACCGCGTCCAGGGTCGCCGCGCCGACGTGGCGGTGGTCGGCCATGTTGAACCCGCCCCCGTCGAACGTGTCGCGGTGGTTGATCGTCAGGACCAGCTCCGGGCGGTGCCGCCGGATGGCCGCGGCGATGTCGCGCCGCAGCGGGATGCCGTTTTCGATGAGGCCGTCCGGGTGGTCCAGGAACTCGACCTCCTCGACGCCGACGACCCGGGCCGCGGCCCGTTGCTCCCGCGTGCGCAGCGGCCCGGCCTCCTCGGGTGGCATGCTGTCGATCCCGGCCTCCCCGTGCGAGGCGAGCAGGTACACCACGGACTTCCCCTGGCGCGTCCACCGCGCGATCGCCCCGGCGGTGCCGTACTCGAGATCGTCGGGGTGGGCGACCACCGCGAGCGCCCGGTTCCAGTCCTCCGGCATCGCGGCCGGTCTGGTCTCGGTCATGGCCCCTCCACTGTCCGGCCCGGGTGCGGTGCGACACTGCGTCACGTGAACGTACCGGCACCCTCCCCAGCGCAGGTTTTCGACTGGCTCGACGTCGCGGCGGAGAAGCGCGCTGCTGCCGGACTGTCCCGCCGGTTGCGGCCGCGCACAGCTGCCTCACGGGAGCTGGATCTCGCCGGGAACGACTACCTGGGCCTGGCCCGTGACAAGCGCGTGGCCGGTGCGGCCGCCGCGGCCGCGCTGCGCTGGGGTGCGGGCGCGACGGGTTCCCGGCTGACGACCGGGTCGACGGAGCTGCACACGGAGCTGGAGTACGAGCTGGCCCGGTTCTGCGGCGCGCAGGCCGCGCTGGTGTTCCCCTCCGGGTTCACGGCCAACCTGGGCGCCGTGACCGCGCTGTCCGGCACCGAATCGGCGATCGTCAGCGACAAGCACATCCACGCCTCGTTGATCGAGGGCTGCCGGCTGTCCCGCACGGATGTCGCGGCGATCAACCACGTCGATCCGGCGGCGGTCGAGCACGCGCTCGCGACGCGCCGCAAGCCACGCGCGCTGGTGGTCACCGATTCGGTGTTCTCGATCGAGGGGGATCTCGCGCCGCTGCGCGAGCTGTCCCAGGTGTGCCGCAAGCACGGCGCGGCGCTGCTGGTGGACGACGCGCACGGGTTCGGGGTGCTCGGTGACGGCGGCCGCGGCGCGGTGCACGCGGCCGGGCTGGCCGGCGAGCCGGACGTGGTCACCACCATCACGTTGTCCCACTCGCTCGGCGCGCAGGGCGGCGCCGTCCTCGGGCCGCGCCGGGTGATCCGCCACCTCGCCGAAACGGCCCGCAGCTTCGTCTCCGGCACCGGCCTCGCCCCGGCCGGCGCGGCGGCGGCGCTGGCCGCGCTCGGGGTGCTCAAGTCCGAGCCCGGCCTGCCGGAGAAAGTCCTCACCCACGCGATGACGCTGGCGAACGGGCTCCGCGCGGCCGGGTTCCGGGTGAGCAGCCCGGAAGCCGCGATCGTCTCGGTGCAGGCGCCCTCCGCCGAGGCGGCCGCCGAGTGGGGGGCCCGCTGCGCCGAGCAGGGCGTGCTGGTCGGCTGCTTCCAGCCGCCGTCGGTCCCCGACGGGGTGTCCCGACTGCGCCTGACCGCCAGGGCCGACCTCGCCGAGTCCGATGTGGACACCGCGGTCAAGGTGATCAGCGAGTCGGCACCAGCCGGCGCCGCATCCTGATGTGCGGAATGCCGTCCTCGTCGAACTCGTCCCCCTCGGCGACGTAGCCGAACTTCTCGTAGAAGCCGCGCGCGTAGGTCTGGGCGTCGAGCACGCTGTCCGCGTCGCCGACCGAGATCAGCGCCGCCGTCATGAGCCGGGCGGCCAGCCCCCGCCCCCGCGCGCGCTGCGCGGTGACGACCCGGCCGATGCGCTGGACCCCGTCGCATTCGTCGAGAACGCGGAGGTAGGACTCGACGCCGTCGGGCCCCTCGATCCAGAAGTGCCGGGTCGTCGGGAGCAGATCCCTGCCGTCCAGCTCCGGATACGGGCAGTCCTGCTCCACGACGAACACATCCACCCGGAGCCGGAGGATGTCGTACAGCTGCTGCGTGGTGAGGTCCGGTCCGCGGACACCGCTGTCGGGGTTCACGAACTCCTGATTACCAGAACACGAGCCGCGACGATTCGGCTTCGCTGCGAATCTCGCCGGCGTAGGTCAGCACCCGCGTGTAGACGCCCGGCTTGCCCGGCCGCGCGCAGCCGTCGCCCCACGACACCAGCCCGATCAGCGTGTCGCCGACGACCAGCGGGCCGCCCGAGTCGCCCTGGCACGCGTCCACCTGGCCCTGCGGGTATCCGGCGCACACCATCGAGCGGGAGTCGTAGTTGGAGTAGCTGGCCCCGCAGCCGGCGTCGCTGACCACCGGCACGTCGGCCTTGCGCAGGTAGTCGGAACGGGCGCCGCCGTCGGCGGTGCGGCCCCAGCCCAGCACGGTCGCCTGCGTGCCCTCGGCGTAGGGCGAGTCGTCCGCGGGCAGGTTCACCGGCCGGTAGGGCAGGCTCTGGGCCAGTTTCAGGACCGCGACGTCGTCGCCCTTGCCCGGATCGGAGAAGGAGTCCGGCACCCACACCTCACGCACCGGCACGACCTTGCCGTCGTTCGTGCGCTTGTCCTGCCGGCCGGCCACGACCCGCAGGTCCGACCGCTGCACAGCCTTGGCGCAGTGGGCCGCCGTCGCGACCGCCGTGGAGCTGACGAGGACACCGCCGCAGAACTGGTTGCCGTTCTTGTCGGTCAGGTACACCGCGTACGGGTAACTGCCGATGGACGCCTCGGTGCCGCCCACGATGTTCGGGCGGGCGCCGCTGCTCGGCATGGCCACCGCGGCCACCGGCAGGAAGGCGGCGGCGGCGATGGCCGCGGTCAGCGCCAGGCGGAACTTGCGGTCGCGTCGACGGTGCTTCGCCATGCGCGCTCCCTTCGAGAAGGCTGGTGGTCCCCCGGGTGGCAACATCTCGTCGCCGGCCGACTCCGGGCCGTGAGATTGCCGCACATACAGTAATGGACAAGCGCCCGGACGCATGTCACCGGATCGGGTGGTCCTCCGTCTGGGAAGCTGGACGGGTGCGAGGAATCGTGGCGCTGCTGCTGGCGCTCGGGCTCGTGGCGTGCGGCGCCCCGCCCGGGCCGCCGCCTCCGCCGCCCGCGCCGTCGCCCCCGGTGACCACGACCACCACCGCACCGCCGGCCTCCGGCACCACCACTTCCGCCGCTCCCCCGTCCTGGCAAGTGGGCGCCACCCCGCTGCCCCGCAGGCCGGACGGCTTCGGCGAGATCCGCCCGACGCCGGCCGCGCTGCGCGACCGCCGCCTGCCCAGCCAGGACTTCCTCCCGCCGCCCGCCGGCGGCCGCTACGCGTCCACGATCGCTCCGGTCCCGCCGGACGTGCTGGCCCGCAGCACGTGGCAGTCCGCGTGCCCGGTTCCCGCATCCGCGCTGCGGTACCTGACGATGTCGTTCTGGGGCTTCGACGGGCGGGCGCACACCGGCGAGATGCTGGTCAACGCCTCCGTGGCGGGAGACGTGACGCGGGTGTTCGGGCAGCTGTTCCAGGCGCGGTTCGCCATCGAGGAGATGCGGGTGACCTCCCCGGCCGAGCTGGACGCGCCCCCGACCGGGGACGGCAACAACACCAGCGCCTTCGTGTGCCGCCCGGTCCGGGGCCAGACGAACTGGTCCGCGCACGCCTACGGCCTGGCGATCGACCTGGACCCGTTCTGCAACCCGTACACCAAGGGCGATCTGGTGCTGCCGGAGCTGTCCTCGGCGTACCTGGACCGGTCGTGGGTACGGCCGGGCATGGTCGAACCGGGCGACGCGACCGTGCGGGCCTTCGCCGCGATCGGGTGGAGCTGGGGTGGCGCCTGGCGGGAGCCGACGGACCGGATGCACTTCACGGCCACCGGCGGGTAGCGACGGGAACAGATTCCGGGTCCGCACCGGTTGTACCGGATCGAACCGCTTTGGGAGGTTGGACACGTGCCGCATTACGACCTGGTGATCGTCGGGACCGGCTCCGGGAACTCGATCCTCGATTCCCGGTTCGCCGGCTGGCGGACGGCGATCGTCGAGAAGGGCGTGTTCGGGGGCACGTGCCTGAACGTCGGGTGCATCCCGACCAAGATGTTCGTGCACACCGCGGACCTGGCCGCGACGCCGGCGGTGTCGAGCCGCTTCGGTGTGGACGAGACGCTGGACAAGGTGCGCTGGACCGACGTCCGCGACCGGATCTTCGGCCGCATCGACCCGATCGCCGCGGGCGGGCGCGAGTACCGGCGCAACCACGAGGACAACGCCAACGTCACCGTGTACGAGGGGCAGGGGCGCTTCACCGGCCGCAAGGAGCTGACCGTGTCGTTCGCGGACGGGCGGCCGGACGAGGTGGTGACCGCGGACCGGTTCGTGCTCGCCGCGGGCGGGCGCGCGGTGGTGCCGGACCTGCCCGGGCTCGAGGACGTCCGCTACCACACCTCCGACACGGTGATGCGGCTCGACACCCTGCCCGCGCGGATGGTCATCCTCGGCAGCGGGTTCGTCGCCGCCGAGTTCGCGCACGTGTTCCGCTCGTTCGGCGTCGAGGTGACGGTGATCGCCCGGTCCGGCGCCTTGCTGCGCAGCGAGGACTCCGACATCAGCAAGCGCTTCACCGAGCTGGCCGCGCAGCGGTACGACGTCCGGCTGGACCGCAAGACCGTGCGGGTCCGCCCCTCCGGCACCGGGGTGGCGCTGGACCTGGAAGGCCCGGACGGCGCGGAAACCGTGACGGCGGACGAGCTGCTGATCGCGATCGGGCGCCGGCCGAACACCGACCTGCTGGACGTGGCCGCGACCGGGGTCACCACGACCGAGGACGGGCACGTGGTGGTCGACGACCACCAGCAGACCGTGGTGGAGGGGATCTACGCGCTGGGTGACATCTCCTCGCCCTACGAGCTCAAGCACGTCGCCAACCACGAGGCGCGGGTGGTGCAGCACAACCTGCTGCACCCGGACGAGCCGATGACGGCCGACCACCGGTTCGTGCCGCACGCGGTGTTCACCTCGCCGCAGATCGCGTCGGTCGGCCTGACCGAGCAGCAGGCGCAAGCGCGGGGCGTGCGGTACGTGACGTCCACTCAGGACTACGCGGGCATCGCCTACGGGTGGGCGATGGAGGATCTGAGCGGGTTCGCGAAACTGCTCGCCGACCCGGACACCGGGCAGCTGATCGGCGCGCACATCATCGGCCCGCAGGCGCCAACGGTGATCCAGCCGCTGATCCAGGCGATGAGCTTCGGCCTCGACGCCAAGTCCATGGCACGCGGCCAGTACTGGATCCACCCGGCGATGCCCGAGCTGATCGAGAACGCGCTGCTGAACCTGCCGCTCTAGTCAGGTAGCGGCCGCGGGGCCGCCGGTGCTCAGACGTAGCGCGGGCGGCCCGCGAAGAAGCCGAAGACCATCACCATCGCCACGACGGCCAGCAGCATCGCGAACGACACGGTCCACCCGTGCGTCACGTCGTGCAGGAGGCCGAACAGGAACGGACCCACGGCGGCCAGCAGATAGCCGATCCCCTGCGCCATCGCGGACAGCTTGGCCGTCTCGGCGCCCGTGCGGGCTCGCAGCGCGATCGTGGTCAGCGCCAGCGAGAACACCGCCATGCCGATACCGAGGAAGATCGACCACACCAGCGGCGCGGCGGCCGGGGCGATCATCAGGCCGGCCACGCCCACGACGCCGAACAGCCCGAGCAGCACGATCCACCCGCTCTGGCTGCCCCGCCTGGCCGCCAGCGGCGGCACGACCAGGCTGATCGGCAGGCCGAGGAGCGACACCAGGCCCAGCATCAGCCCGGCGTCCCCGCGGCTGACCCCGGCGTCCATCAGCACCTGCGGCAGCCAGCCCATCACGATGTAGGCCAGGCACGACTGCATGCCGAAGAAGATCGTCACGATCCACGCGAGCGGGCTGCGGAACAGCGAACGGGCGCTCGCCGCGCTCTCGCCGGACGCCGGTCCGCCCGGCCGGGTGCGCGCGGCCGCCAGCCACAGCACGAGCGCCGCGGCCGCCAGTGCCGCCCAGCTGCCGAGCCCGGGCCGCCAGCCGCCGAACGCGCTGTCCATCGGCGGGGTCAGCGCCGAGCCGAGCGCACCGCCGGCCTGCAGCGCACCCGTGTAGAGGCCGGTCATCAGGCCGATCCGGGTCGCGAAGGACTCCTTCACCACGACCGGGATCAGCACGTTCGCCAGCGCGATGCCGGCGGTGCCGATCAGGGTGCCGCCCAGTACGACCAGCGGTCCGTCGAGCACCCGCAGCACCAGGCCGCCCGCCAGCAACGCGAGCGCGAGCGTCACCGCGGTCGCGATGCCCAGGCGCCGCGCGACCACGGGCGCGGTCAGCCCGGCGAACGCGAAGCACAGTCCGGGCACCGTCGTCAGCGCGCCCGCCCAGGTCGAGGAAGCGCCCAGCGTGTCGCGCATCTCGTCGAGCACCGAGCCGACACTGGTCACCGCGGGGCGCAGGTTCAGCGCCGCCAGCAGGACGGCCACCGCCAGCAGGCCGGTGCCGATGAGCACCCGGTGCGCGGGGACGGATCTGTGCTCCTGCACCGAGGCTTCATCGTGGACCGTCATGGCGCTAGTATGACAAACATAGGATGATCGGGTGAAGGGACTATCCCAGTGCCACTCGCCACTACCCGCCGGACCGGCCTGGTCGACCAGGTGATCGGGCAGCTCAGGGATGCCATCGCGCAGGGCGAATGGCCGATCGGGCAGCGGATCCCCACTGAACCGGCACTCGCCGAAAGCCTCGGCGTCGGCCGCAACACGGTGCGCGAAGCCGTCCGCGCGCTCGCGCACAGCGGGCTGCTCGAGGTGCGTCAGGGCGACGGCACCTACGTGCGGGCGACGAGTGAGGTGTCCGGCGCGATCCGCCGGTTGTGCGGCTCGGAGCTGCGGGAGGTGCTGGGCGTGCGGCGGGCGCTGGAGGTCGAGGCCGCGCGGCTCGCCGCGACCGTCCGCACCGACGACGAGCTGGCGATCATCCGCGCGCTGCTCGACCAGCGCGACGAGGCCTACCGCGCGGAGGACATCGAAACCTACGTGCGCGCCGACACCGAGTTCCACCTCGCGGTGGTGCGCGCCGGCCACAACGAACTGCTCACCGAGCTGTACCGCGGAATCCTGGAGGCGGTCACGGCGAGCGTCGCGGCCACCACCAGGCCGCACCTGCCGGAGACCGAGGCGATCGGCCACCGTGGCCTGCTGGCGGCCATCGCGGCCGGCGACGCCGACCGCGCGATGGCCGAGGCCGCCGGCTTCCTGGACGAACTGATCAGGGAAGCGTGAGGATCTCCGCGCCGTCCGCGGTCACCACGAGGGTGTGCTCGAACTGGGCGGTCCAGCTCTTGTCCTTCGTCGTGACCGTCCAGTCGTCGTCCCAGATGTCGTAGTCGATCGAGCCGAGTGTGATCATCGGCTCGATCGTGAACGTCATGCCCTCCTCGATGACCGTGCTCACCGACGGGTCCTCGTAGTGCAGCACGGTCGGCGCGGTGTGGAAGGCCGGGCCGACGCCGTGGCCGGTGAAGTCGCGCACCACGCCGTAGCCGAACCGCTTCGCGTAGGACTCGATCACGCGTCCGATGACGTTGAGCTGGCGGCCCGGGCGCACGGCCTTGATCGCCCGCATCGTCGCCTCGTGGGTGCGCTCGACCAGCAGGCGCACCTCCTCGGACACGTCACCGGCGCAGAACGTCGCGTTCGTGTCGCCGTGCACACCGCCGATGTAGGCGGTGACGTCGATGTTGCAGATGTCTCCGTCCTCGATCACCGTCGAGTCCGGGATGCCGTGGCAGATCACCTCGTTCAGCGACGTGCAGCAGGACTTCGGGAAGCCGCGGTAGCCCAGGGTGGACGGGTAGGCGTGGTGATCGAGCAGGAACTCGTGCACCACCTTGTCGACGTCGTCGGTGGTGTTGCCCGGCTTGACGGCCTTGCCGCCCTCCTCCAACGCCTGCGCGGCGATCCTGCTCGCCACGCGCATCGCCTCGATGACCTCGGGCGTGCGCACACCGTTGCCGGTGTCCCGCTTCGGCGCCGGCTTGTCCACGTATTCGGGACGCGGAATGCTGGCGGGAACGGGGCGGCGCGGCGTCTGGACGCCGGGGGTCAACGGAGCACGCTGGGACATGGCTCCACCCTACGACCACCGCGCCGGAGGCGGCCGTGAGCCCGGTCAGAACAGGACGGTCGCGTACCTGCCGACCTGACTGAACCCGATCCGCCGGTACGCGGCCAGCGCGGGGCTGTTGAAGCTGTTCACGTAGAGGCTCGCGGTGCGGCCGAGACCGTTCACGAGGCGGCTCACCACGGCCGCCGTCCCCGCGGCACCGAGCCCGCGCCCGCGCCGGTCCGGGCGCACCCACACGCCCTGGATCTGTCCGACACTGCGGGACAGCGCGCCGATCTCGGCCTTGAACACGACCTCACCGTTCTCGAACCGGGCGAACGCGCGGCCGCCGGCGATCAGCTCGGCGACGCGGGCGCGGTAGCTCGCCCCGCCGTCGCCGTCGCGCGGGTCGACGCCGACCTCCTCGATGAACATGGCGATCGCCGCCGGCAGGTACCGGTCGAGCTCGTCCGGCCGCACCGGCCGCACCATCGGGTCGGGCTTCACGACGGGCTCGGTGTCCATCGCCATCAGCGGCTGATCGTCGCGGACCTCGCGGGCCGGGCCCCACTCCGCCGCCAGCTCGTCCCACAGCCCGAGCACCTGCTCGGCCGGGCCGACCAGCGACGAACAGACGCGTTGCTTGCGCAGAGCTCGGTCGGCGAAGGAGCGCAGGGCCGCGGCGTTACCGCGCAGGGGAATCAGGTTGGGACCGGAGAAGCACAACCCCGGCAGCCGGCCGCCGCGCGTGCCCCGGTAGTCGGCGGCCCACAGCTCACCGCCGAGCCGCCACGGGTCCAGGCCCGCCACCTCGACGCGAGCGCTGACCATGCAACTGGCCACCGGGTCCGCCGCGAGCACGGCGCGGACGACGGCCTGATCCCGTTCACTGAGCAGCCGTGCACCGGCGAGCCGCAACACATCCACCAGATTGCCAGACGGAGTGGTGGAACGGGAAATCGTGGACGATCACGGTGCGCCGCGGTAGGTGCCGAAGGTCCACAGGTCACGTCGGCGTGCACACCGCCGGTGCGCCTGGTGCTGCCGTCAGCGGAAGCCGAGCACCGCGGTGACGAACTCCAGCGCCGAGCGGGTCCCGTCGTACCGGAACGCAGGCCGGACTATGGGCGGGTTTCCGGTCATGCTCCTGTGTCTGCGTCCGGCGTGGCCCCGGGGTCCGGAAGGAATGGGAACTCCTCGGTGATCCAGGTGCGGGGCGAGCAGCCGGCAAGAGCGCGCCACTCGTTGGACAGATGGGCCTGGTCGTAGAACCCGCACTCGGCGGCGAGCGTGGCGAGGTCGGCGGGACCGCGCCGGAGTCTCGCCGCGGCGCGTTCGAAGCGGAGCACGCGGGCAGCCTGTTTGGGCGGCACGCCCAGCTCGCGGCGGAAGCGTTCGGTGAAGTGGCGGCGGCTCCAGCCGATCTCCGCGGCGAGGTCCGCGACGCGGATCAGGCCGCCGGCCGCGGCCAGGTGGCGCCAGGCCCAGGCGACCTCCGCGGACGGTCCGGCCGGTTCGCGGTCCGCCCGGGCCCGGCGGAACACGTCGTCGAGGATCCGGAAGCGGTGCTCCCAGTCCGGTGCTGCCGCGAGTCGTTCGGGGAGGTGTGCCGGCCCCAGCTCGGCGAGGTCGACGACCTGGTTGCTGAGCTCGGCGGCCGGAACCCGGAACAGGGCGGGCAGCGCGAGGGGATCGATCTCGACCTGCACGCCGGACTGGAACCCCTGCTGCGCGATCACCGCGGGCGCGATGTGCAGGCCCCCGAGCGCGGCGCTGACCCGGATGGGTCGCTGCCCGGGCCGGGGCAGTCCGGTGAAGTGCAGCGGCTCGGCGAGGCTGACGACGAGCGTGACGTGCCGCGAGGGCAACGCGCGGTGCGTCCGGAGTGTCCCGCCGGCCTGGGTGTAACCGATGTAGCGGGTGATCAGCGGCCGCAACTCGGGATGCGGCCGGCGGACGGCCCACTCCGCGCCGGTCATGGCCTCAGAACCCGGCGGTCTCCAAGCGGATTCCGAACGGCTCACCGATCTCGGCGGGCTGCCCGAACGGGACCCGCACGGTGCGGCTGTAGACACCCTGGACCGGCTCGGTGAACAGCGAGACGGCCGGACCGTCCTCGTCGAAGGCGTCGATCAACAGGTACTGCGGGATGCCACCGTGGGCGTAGGCCCACTTCTTTTTCTTCCGGTCGTGTTCGCCGTTGCTGGGTGAGGTGATCTCGACGGCCAGGAGCACGTGCTCGGCCAGGACGGGATCGGAGTCGTCCGGGACGGCATCCCGCGGAACGACGCAGAGGTCCGGCACGTAAATGCTTCCAGTCGCGTGGATACCGACACCCAGAGTCTGGAAGATCCCGCACCCCGCAGGGCGAACCCGGCGTAGTGCATCGTCCACCAGATCCGCGATCAGGTTGTGCTTTCCCCCAGGCGGCGGCGTCATCTGAATCCCCTCGGCAGTGAGCTCCGGGCGCCAGCCCTCCGGCACCTGGAGTTCACGCCAGGTGTCCAGCAGCCGTTCCCAGGCCATCGCCGAACCCGCGAAAGCGGTGCTCATCGACCCACCCCGTTCCTGCCGTCCACGCGCGCGTCCCCCAAGGATAGCGGCCGGAGGGCCCGGACTGTGCCCTCTGCGACGGAGATTAGCTGACCGTCACGACCGGCTGACCGCTACCTTCCGCGTCACCCGACTCCTCGGCGATCCGCATCGCCTCTTCGATCAGCGTCTCGACGATCTGGTGCTCCGGCACGGTCTTGATGACCTGGCCCTTGACGAAGATCTGGCCCTTGCCGTTGCCGCTCGCGACGCCCAGGTCGGCCTCGCGCGCCTCACCGGGACCGTTCACCACGCAGCCCATCACGGCGACGCGCAGCGGGACCTCCATACCCTCCAGGCCCGCGGTCACCTCGTCGGCCAGCTTGTAGACGTCCACCTGCGCGCGGCCGCACGACGGGCACGACACGATCTCCAGCTTCCGCGGCCGCAGGTTCAGCGACTGCAAGATCTGGATGCCGACCTTGACCTCCTCGACCGGCGGCGCGGACAGCGACACCCGGATCGTGTCGCCGATGCCCTGCCGCAGCAGCGCGCCGAACGCCACCGCCGACTTGATCGTGCCCTGGAACGCCGGGCCGGCCTCGGTGACGCCGAGGTGCAGCGGGTAGTCGCACTGCTCGGCGAGGATCTCGTAGGCCCGGATCATGACCACCGGGTCGTTGTGCTTGACGGAGATCTTGATGTCGTGGAAGTCGTGCTCGGCGAACAGCGACGCCTCCCACAGCGCCGACTCGGCCAGCGCCTCCGGCGTCGCCTTGCCGTACTTCTTCATCAGCCGCGGGTCCAGGGAACCGGCGTTGACGCCGATCCGGATCGGCGTGCCGTGGTCCTTCGCCGCCTGGGCGATCTCCTTGACCTTGTCGTCGAACTTCTTGATGTTGCCCGGGTTGACCCGCACCGCGGCGCAACCGGCCTCGATCGCGGCGAACACGTACTTCGGCTGGAAGTGGATGTCGGCGATCACCGGGATCTGCGACTTCTTCGCGATCGCCGGCAGCGCCTCCGCGTCGTCCGCGGACGGGCAGGCCACCCGCACGATGTCGCATCCGGCGGCGGTGAGCTGCGCGATCTGCTGCAGCGTCGCGTTCACGTCGGCGGTGAGCGTCGTGGTCATGGACTGCACCGAGATGGGGTGATCGCTGCCGACGCCGACGGAGCCCACCATGAGCTGGCGCGTCCGGCGCCGCTCGGCGAGCACGGGGGGCGGGAGGGCGGGCATACCAAGCTCGACGCTCATCGAATCCTCTGCGGCCTGAGACGGGCTGCTGACGATGTCCAGCTTACTCACAGGCCGTGCCCCGCCCGGTGCGGACCGGCCGGGACGGCTGCTTCGGCGACTGGGACCTGACCTGCGCGAACGCGGCGCTACTGCAACTTGATGGGGTTGACGATGTCCGCGGTGACGGTGAGCAGGGTTACCGCGCCACCGATCAGCACCAGGACGACGGTGACCGCGGACAGCTTCGAGTAGTCGACGGGACCACCGGCGGCCTTGCCGCGCAGCTTGCGGATCCAGTCGCGCACGCGTTCGTACCAGACGATCGCGATGTGCCCGCCGTCCAGCGGCAGCAGCGGCAGCAGGTTGAACACGCCGACGAAGAAGTTCAGGCTCGCCAGCAGCAGCAGGAACAGCGACCACAGCCCGGCCTCGACCGCCTCGCCACCGATGCGGCTCGCCCCGACCACGCTGACCGGCGTGTTCGGGTCGCGCTCACCGCCGAAGATCGAGGACACCACGGCCGGGATGCGCTGGGGGAACTCGACCAGGCGCTGCCAGGTCTGCACGAACATGTCACCGGTGAACGTGGCGGCGCCGCCGAGCGCGGTGACCGCGTTGTAGTGCAGCGTGCCGGGGAAGGTGACGCCGATCGAGCCGACGGAGACGACCTTCTCCGGCCCCTTGGGGTTGGCCGGGTCCGGGACCGGGCGGTCGACCCGCACCACGTCGACCGTCAGCGGCACGATCCGCCCGTCGCGCTGCACTTCGAAGCGGGCCGGGCCGGACAACTGCTGGATCAGCGCGGTGACCTCGGCGTAGGTCTTGGTGGGCGTGCCGTTGACCGACACGATCTCGTCGCCCGGCTGGATACCGCCGGTCTTGGCGGGGGCCGCGTCGCCCGGACGGCACACCGGGTTGGCGAACTCCTGGTCGGTGGTCGCGCTGCGCACGCACTCGGAGACCGTGGCGATCTGCGGCTTGCCCACGACGGCGTTGGGCAGGCCCATCGTCGCGGCCATCAGGTACAGGACGACGAAGCCCAGGATGAAGTGGGTGACCGACCCGGCCGACATCACGACCGTGCGCTTCCACGTCTTGAACCGCCACATCGCGCGTGGCGCCTCGTCCGGCGTCACCTCGTCCAAGGCGGTCATGCCCGCGATGTCGCAGAACCCGCCGAGCGGGATCCACTTCAGGCCGTACTCCGTCTCGCCCCGCCGGAAGGAGAACACCTTCGGGCCGAACCCGACGAAGTAACGGCGGACCTTCATGCCGAACGCCTTGGCGGTCACCATGTGCCCCGCCTCGTGCAGCGCGACGGACACGCAGATGCCCAGCGCGAACAGCACGACCCCGAAAATGTAGGCGAGCACTCCGCTACTTCCCTCCGGTCAGGATCTCCGCGGCCCGGGCTCGCGCCCACTCCTCGGCCGCCAGTACCTCCGCGACGTCGCTCGGCGCACGACGCCACTCGTCGGCGGCCTCCACCACCTGGGTAACAGTGTCCACAATCGCCGTGAAGCCGGCGTTCTGCGCCAGGAAGGCGGCCACCACCTGCTCGTTCGCCGCGTTGTACACCGCGGGCAGGCAGCCGCCGACGGTGCCGGCGTGCCGGGCCAGTTCCACCGCCGGGAACGCCTCGTTGTCCAGCGGTTCGAAGGTCCACTGCGCGGCCTGGTCCCACCGGCAGGCCGGGGCGGCGCCGGGCACCCGGTCCGGCCAGTTCAGCGCCAGCGCGATGGGCAGGCGCATGTCCGGCGGGCTGGCCTGGGCCAGCGTCGAGCCGTCGGTGAAGGTGATCATCGAGTGCACGACCGACTGCGGGTGCACGACCACGTCGATCCGGTCGCACGGCACGCCGAAGAGCAGGCTGGCCTCGATCAGTTCCAGGCCCTTGTTGACCAGCGTGGCCGAGTTGATGGTGACGAGCGGTCCCATCGACCAGGTGGGGTGCGCCAGCGCGTCCGCGACCGTCACGTCCACCAGGTCGGCGCGCTTGCGGCCGCGGAACGGGCCGCCCGAGGCGGTGAGCACGAACCGGTCGACCTCCTCGGCACGGCCGCCGCGCAGCGCCTGCGCCATCGCCGAATGCTCGGAGTCGACCGGGACGAGCTGGCCGGGCCGGGCCTTCTCGAGCACCAGCGGCCCGCCGGCGATGAGCGACTCCTTGTTCGCCAGTGCCAGGGTCGCGCCGGTCTCCAGCGCCTGGAGCGTCGGTGCCAGGCCCTGGGAGCCGGGCATGCCGTTGAGGACGACGTCGACCCGCACCGCGCCGATCAGCTCGCCGACGGCGTCGCGGCCGGCGAAGATGCGCGGCAGCTTGAACTCGCCCCGCGAGTAGCCGCGCTTCTGCGCCTCCGCGTACAGCGCGAGCTGCAGGTCCTCGACCACCGTGGGCCTTGTCACTGCCACGGCGTCGACCCGGTGCGCCAGCGCCTGCGCGGCGAGCAGCGCCGGATCGGACCCGCCCGCGGCGATACCCGCGATGCGGAAGAGGTGCTGGTTGCGGGCGGCGACGTCCAGGGCCTGGGTGCCGATCGAGCCGGTCGAGCCGAGCACGAGCACGGTGCGGGGTGCGTTCATCGAGGCCATTGTCGCGAACGCGTCCGAGCGGGTCATCGGCGCGGGGCGCGTCGGGGTGTGGAATCATCCAGTTGGACGTTCGTGCAGGGCCTGGAGGAGTGATCGTGGCGAGCAAGGCGGTCGAGAAGCGGCAGCAGGCCGCTCCGGCGAAGGTGGACCCGCGGGACGAGCCGTCGGCCGAGTGGGGCTGGCACGGCAGGTTCCCGAAGGGCGGACGCATCGCGGGCTGGATCTCCGTCGTCGTGCTGCTGGCGATGATCTACAACAACCACGAGAACAACACCGAGAACGTGTGGCTGGTCGGCATCGCGATCGCCATCGTGATCGGACTGCTGCTGGACCTCCGGAAGAAGCGCACGGCCTGGCGCCGCTGACGCACCGGACACGATGAGGGGCCCCTCGGCGAGGGGCCCCTTTTTGCTGCTCAGGCGTCCCGCCGGGCGAAGAGGAAGCCGGTGACGGCGAGCGCGGCGACGAGCCACCCGGCCAGCACCAGGCCACCCAGCGCGGGTGGCAGGGGGCCCGGCCGGTAGAGCGCCGCCCCGGCCCGGTCGGGCAGGTAGGCGGCGGGCAGCAGCGGGGACACCACGTACACCAGCGTCACCACCGTCGCCAGCGCCCCGACGAGACTGCGCACCGCGAGGCCGACGGCGAGCGCGAGCAGGCCGATCAGGACCAGGTACGCGGCGGCTCCCGCCACCGGCACGCCGGACGACAGCGCGCCGGTCAGCGCGGCGGCCGGGGTGGCGACGGCGAGGTAGGCGAGCACCTTCCCGGTGAGCAGCACGAGCCGGTCCGGCACAGCGGCCAGGCTGGTGCGGATCTGCCCCCCGGCGTACTCGGTGGCCGCGGCCAGGACCCCGAGCAGCAGGAATCCCGCCTGACCGAACTCGACCGCGCGGTGGCCCAGCGGGGGCGCGACGACCACGGTGAGGGCTACCGTCCCCGGCACCACGCGCAGGGTCGCCAACTTGATCAGCTCGGCGAGGACGACGTGGCGGAGCGCGTTGCTGCCCGGCACGTCAGGCGTCCCGCCGGTGGAAGACCACCACGCCGATCCCGAGCGCGAGCACGGTCCACCCGGCCAGCACGAGACCGCCCGCGGTGGGTGACAGCGGCGCCGTCAGGGGGCTGTTCCGCACGAACAGTTGCGCCCCTGCCGCGTCGGGCAGGAACTTCGCCGGCGGGAAGACCTTGGCCAGCAGCAACGACACCGAGACCACCGTGGTGTTGGCGATGAGCACGACCAGCGGCACCACCCCGCCGCGCGTCACGGTGGCGACGGCGAGCGCGATCAGCGACATGCAGGTGCAGTAGAGGGAGACCCCGCCGATCCGCCAGCCGAGCGCGTCGAGCGCCTGCGCGGGCGACACGCCGTGGGGACCCAGCAACGGCTGTCCCACGACGACCCCCAGCACGACCGACGCGGCGGTCAGCGCGGCCGTCACCAGCGCCACGACCACCGCTTTCGCCGTGAACAGCCGGACGCGGCGTGGCTGGCTGGTCAGGCTCGGCGTGATCTGCCGCCCGCCACCGGCGTCGGCCGCGCCGGCGGTGTACTCGCTGCTGATGGCGACGACACCGAGCAGCACCCCGGCGGCGGCGCCGACGGCACCGGTCTCGATGCTCAGTTCGGTGAGGTTCCGGTCGCCGAGCGGATGGCCCTCGGCGAGCCGCGAGCGGATGGTGTTCGCGTTCAGACCGGTGATCGCCGGAGCGGCGACGAGGCAGATCCCGGCCGCGATCCGGGCCGGCCACAACGACACCAGCTTGCGGAACTCGGCGCCCAGGTACGTCATCGGCTCTCCCCGGTCAGCGCGAAGAAGGCGTCCTCCAGCGATGCGTGCCCGGCGGTGACCTCGGCCACGGATCCACTGTGGACGACCGTGCCGCGGTTGAGCACCACGAGGTGGTCGGCCGTGCTGGCCAGCTCGCTCATCAGGTGACTGGACAGCAGCACCGTCCGGCCCTCTCCCGCGTAGGCCCGCAGGAACTCCCGCAGCCACCGGATACCGTGCGGATCGAGGCCGTTCACCGGCTCGTCCAGCACCAGCACGTCCGGTTCCCCGAGCAGCGCCGCGGCGAGCCCGAGCCGCTGGTTCATGCCGAGGGAGAACGCGCCGACCCGCTTGCGCCCCGCGTCACCGAGCCCGACGAGGTCGAGCACCGCGGCGATCCGCCGCCGCGGGATGCCGTTGCTGGCGGCTACCCATGCCAGGTGGCCGCGCGCGGTTCGCGAGCGGTGCGCCCCGCTGCCCTCCAGCAGCGAGCCCACGGTCCGCAACGGATTCCGCAGCGACCGGTACGGCTTCCCGCCGATCAGCGCGGCGCCCGCGTCGGCCGAGTCGAGGCCGAGGAGGATGCGCAGCGTGGACGACTTGCCCGCCCCGTTGGGGCCGAGCAACCCGGTGACCTGACCGGCCTTCGCGGTGAAGCTGACCTCGCGCACCACGACCTTCGCGCCGTGCCGCTTGACCAGACCCGATATTTCGATCATGCCGCCAGCCTGTGGCCTGGCGGGGCCGGGCGGCATCGGCCAAAGGTTGACACTCAACGGCGCAGCGAGTCGACGAACCCGGTTTCATAGGCGAGGACGACGAGTTGTGTCCGGTCCCGGACGCCGAGCTTGTCGAACAACCGGCTGAGGTACGTCTTCACCGTCGCGCGGCTGAGGAACAACGCGGCGGCGATCTCGTCGTTCGACATGCCTTCGGCGATCGCCGCGACGACGTCCCGTTCGCGTTCCGTCAGCTCGTCGAACCGGGCGCGTTCCGGCTGGTCGCGGCGCCGGCCGAACTCCGCGATCACCCGGCCCGTCACCTCGGGCGCCAGCATCGCGTGCCCGTCGTGGACCGTCCGCACCGCGCGGAGGATCTCCGGCGGGCCGGCGTTCTTCAGCAGGAACCCGGAGGCTCCCGCGCGCAGCGCCTCGTACACGTACTCGTCGAGGTCGAAGGTCGTCAGGATCAGCACCCGGGCCGCGGAGGACGCGCACACCTCGCGGGTGGCCGCCAGCCCGTCCAGCACCGGCATCCGGATGTCCATCAGCACCACGTCCGGACGCAGCCGGCGCGCCGCGGCGACCGCGGCGGCGCCGTCCCGCGCCTCGCCCACGAGCACCAGACCCGCGTCGGCGGTGACCAGTTCGCACAGCGAGCCGCGCAGGAGGTCGTCGTCCTCGGCGACGAGAACGCGGATCCGCCCGCTCACCCGCGGGGCTCCGGCAGCACCGCGCACAGTGCGAAACCGCCGTCCGCGGTCGAGCCGGCCGTCAGTTCGCCGCCGAGCGACTCCACCCGCTCCCGCAACCCGATCAGACCGAACCCTCCCCCGGCGTGACGTCCGCCGCCCATGGTTCCACCGCTGTTGGTCACCTCCACGACGACCTCGCGGTCGAGCACCACGACGGACACCGCGCACCGGCAGCCCGGCGCGTGCGTGGCCGCGTTCGTCAGCCCTTCCTGCACGATCCGGTACACCGCCAGCCCCGTGCTCGGGGGCAGGCCGTCCGCGTTCCGCACAGCGAGGGTCACGTCGATGCCGGTGCCGCGCACCCGTTCGGCCACGGCTTCGAGGTCGGCGATCCCCGGCTGAGGCGCGCGTTCGGCGGGGCGAGCGCTGTCCCGGACCGCGCCGAGCACCGACCGGAGATCGGTCAGGGCGTCCTTGGCCGTCCGCTCGATACGGGTCAACCGGCTCGTCAGCTTCGCGGCGTCGTCCGAGCCGACGTGGGCCGCGACCCCGGCGGTGACCGCGATCGTGCCCAGCGAATGCGACACGACGTCGTGCACCTCCCGCGCCACCCGCAATCGCTCTTCGAGCACCGCACGGCGCGCGGCTTCCTCCCGCTCCCGCCGGATCGATTCGCCGAGCCGGAACGCGCCCGCCAGCACCAGCAGGCTCACCATGACGTACCGCAGGACGTCGTCCCACGCCGTCGATCCGGCCGTGAGCAGGACGGCCACGACCACGACGAGCGTCACCGGCGCGACCCGGGAGGAGCGTGCGCCGCCGGCCCGGACCACCAGCGGGTACAGCGTCCACGCCGCCGCGACGAACGGATCGGGCGTGAGGCCGAGCAGCGCGCCCGCGAGAGTCACCGTCGCGACGACGCCGAACGCCACCGCCGGCCACCGCGACCGCATCAGGACCCCGGCGACGAAGAGCGGCACGAGCACGACGACCGGTCCCGGTGGGAGCGGAAGCCAGAACACCGCCACGCACAGCACGGCGACAGCCCCGTCGGTCAGGACCTGCCGGGACGCACGTGGAATCGGCACGAGGCCCAGATTAGAGGCGGCCGGTCTGCGCAGCCCCGGGTGATCAGCCCTCGGCGGCCAGCTGCCCGCACGCGGCGGCGATCTCCTGCCCGCGCGTGTCCCGCACGGTGCAGGCCACGCCGCCCTCGTTGACGCGCCGCACGAACTCACGTTCCACCGGCTTCGGCGAAGCGTCCCACTCCGAGCCCGGCGTCGGGTTCAGCGGGATCAGGTTGACGTGCACCAGCCGGCCCAGGTGCCGGCGCAACCGCTTCGCGAGCAGGTCGGCGCGCCACGGCTGGTCGTTCACGTCGCGGATCAGCGCGTACTCGATCGACACGCGGCGGCCCGTGGTGTCGGCGTAGTACCGCGCCGCCTCCAGGACCTCGTCGATCGGCCAGCGGTTGTTCACCGGCACCAGGGTGTCGCGCAGCTCGTCATCCGGGGTGTGCAGCGACACCGCCAGCCGGACCTGCATCTTCTCGTCCGCCAGCCGGCGGATCGCCGGGGCCAGGCCGACCGTCGACACGGTCACGGAGCGCTGGGAGATGCCCAGGCCGTTCGGGGCCGGATCGGTGATGCGCCGGACCGCGGCGATCACCCGCTTGTAGTTCGCGAGCGGCTCGCCCATGCCCATGAACACGATGTTCGACAGCCGCCCCGGACCGCCGGGCATCAGCCCGTCCCGCATGACCGCGGCGGCCGAGCGGACCTGGTCGACGATCTCGGCCGTGGACAGGTTGCGGGTCAGCCCGGCCTGACCGGTCGCGCAGAACGGGCACGCCATACCGCAGCCGGCCTGACTGGAGATGCACAGCGTGGCCCGGTCGGGGTAGCGCATCAGCACGCTTTCCAGCAGCGTGCCGTCGTGCGCGCGCCACAGCGTCTTGCGGGTGGCACCGTCGTCGCAGGCCACCGCGCGCACCTCGGTGAGCAGCGGCGGCATCAGCTCGGACACCAGCCGCTCGCGCGCGGCGGCGGGGATGTCGGTCATCGCGGCCGGATCGGCGGTCAGCCGGGCGAAGTAGTGGTTCGACAGCTGCTTGGCGCGGAACGGCTTCTCGCCGAGGTCGCTGACGGCCGCCGCGCGTTCGGCGGCGGTCAGGTCGGCGAGGTGGCGAGGCGGCATCCCACGCCGGGGAGCCTCGAAGAGCAGCGGCAATGTCGACACAACCACACATTGTCCCACGCCCTCCCGCGTCCCGGCCCCGCGGCCCGGCCGGGCGCCGCCCCCTACTGCGGCCGGGTGGCCCGCAACGAGTACAGCAGCGGAACCCGGGGGCGCCCGGCCGGGAGCCGGTAGGCGACACCGTGCCGTTCCAGGACGGCGAACCGCTGCCAGAGCGTGAAGTCGTGCTCGTGCAGGAAGTCCAGGCGCAGGCCGGCGTCGAGCAGCGCCGTGACCACCTCGCCCAGGCCGTGGGCGAACTCCACCGACCGGGCGTGCTGGACGCGCGCCTCCCGGTCGGCGTAGGTGCTGTCGTTGTCCTCCCAGACCTGTGGCCCCTCGGCGAAGTAGTCGTAGGTGACCGTGCGGCCTTCGTCCTCATCGAGGACGTCGGCGAACGGGTGGAACTCCGCCAGGTAGAGGAACCCGCCCGGGCGCAGCAGTTCGGCGACCGTGCGGGCCCAGCGGCCGACATCGGGCAGCCAGCACAGCGAACCCAGTCCCGTGTAGACGATGTCGTAGGTCTCACCCAGCACGGACACGGCGTCGTACACGTCGGCCGCGACGAACCGCGCCGGCAGTCCGGCCTCCTGCGCGACCTCCCGGGCCGCGTCGATCGCCTTGCCGGAGAAGTCCAGACCGGTCACGCGGGCGCCGCGACGGGCCCAGGACAGGGTGTCCAGCCCGAAGTGGCATTGGAGGTGCACGAGGCTGCGGCCGTCGACCTCGCCGACCTCGGCCGTCTCGAACTCCCGCAGCGTCTGGCCGCCCGCCCGGAAGCCCGCCAGATCGTAGAAGTCGCTGTCCAGGTGGACCGGGACCCGATCGTCCCAGAGCGCCCGGTTGGTCGTGAGGTAGTCCGCGTCTGCCACGCCACGCAGCGTAACGATCACCGTGGGAGGTGGCGAACGGTTTTCCCCCGCTTGCACTCCGATAGTTTCCGATATATCGTGAACATGTCGGAACAGTACGGAAGGAGAACCGACATGAGACACCACCCATTCCCCCCGCACCGTGAGCGCCCGGCCTTCGGCCCCTTCGCCCGCGGCGGTTTCGGAGATTTCCCCCCGGGCTGGGGCCCGGGTGGACCGCGCGGCGAGTTCCGGGGACGCGGCGGTCCACATGGCCCGCACCGCGGGCGGCGAGGACGCCGGGGCGACGTGCGCGCCGCGATCCTCGCCCTGCTCGCCGAACAGCCCCGGCACGGCTACGAGATCATCAGTGAGATCGCCGAACGCAGCGGTGGCTTCTGGCGGCCGAGCCCGGGCTCGGTCTACCCGACGCTCCAGCTGCTGGCCGACGAAGGTCTGGTCGTGGCTCGCGAAGAGGGCGGCAAGCGCCTGTTCGAGCTGACCGACGCCGGCCGTGCGGCCGCAGAAGGCCAGGACGGGAAGCCGCCGTGGGAGCAGATCGCCCACGACGTCGACCCCACCGAGGTCGATCTGCGCAAGGCCGGCGGGATGCTGGCCGCCGCGGCGGTCCAGGTCTCCCAGGCCGGGACCTCCGGTCAGAAGCGGCGTGCGGCGGAGATCCTCAACGAAGCCCGCCGCTCGATCTACGCCGTGCTCGGCGAGATCGACACCGACGACGCCGACGGCACGGACGACACCGAGTGACCGGGCAGCACGAGGCCGGTGGGCTTGACGCGGACGAGCACGCGATAGCCCACCGGCACCGTGAACCCGGCCGCCGGGGAGTGCCGGCCCCGCGATCCGTTGTCCCGTAGGACTTCGTCGATGGCGCGGTCGGCCACTCCGGGGCTGAACTCGATGCGCAGCACCGCCGACAGGCTCTCCGCGTCGGCGAACCACCACCGGGCCGTCACCCGCCGGCACCGGAAACCCTGGGCCGCGAAGAAGTCGTCCACCGCGGCCGGGTCGTAGTCGGGCAGATCGGCCCGCATCCACCTCCCGTACGGCTCACTGGAGCCGTCCAGATCCACGATCGCGAGCGTTCCCCCGGGCCGCAGCACCCGGTCCGCCTCGCGCAGACCCGGTTCGCAGCCGGGCCCGAAGAAGTACGCGGTGCGGGCGTGCACCACGTCGGCACTGGCGTCCGGCACCGGGAGCAGCTGCGCGGAACCCCGCAGCACCCGCACTCCGGAGAGCTCCGCGACGCGGCGTTCGGCCCGGGCCACCAACGGTTCGTGTGGTTCCACGCCGATCACCGACCGTGCCGTCGCGGCGAAGTGCGGCAGGTGGAAACCATCCCCGCAGCCGACGTCGAGCACGTCCTTGCCGGCCCAGTCGCATTCCGCGGCCAGCACCCGCCAGATGTCGCCGCCCACGTCCTGGGCGCGGTTCTCCAGCTCGTAGGTGTCCGGGTAGTACCAGATGTTGGGGCTGGGCAGGACGTCCGCCCGGGACGTGGTCCGCTGCCCACGCCGGGCGATCTTCCACACACCACAAGGATAATCCAGCGGGTTTCCGGAAAGCGCTTCGTCTTCCGCTTAGACTGCTGCTTCCCCACCGATCGGAGGCGGTATGTCCCTCGGATCCTCGGCCCCGTCGCCACTCCCGTCCGGTGTGCCCTGCTGGGTCGAACTCGCCACCGTGGACGAGGCGGCGTCGCACCGGTTCTACGAAGGGCTCTTCGGCTGGACGTACCTGCTCAGCCGCGATCCCGCGACGCGCACCGGCCGGTACCTGATCGGCACGCTCGGCGGCGTGCCCGTCGGCGGGCTGTACCAGGCCGCGCCGGGGCAGTCGAGCGCGTGGATGATCAACATCTCGGTGCACAACGCCCACGCGGCGGCGAGCTGGGTGCAGCGGCTCGGCGGGACCGTCACCCTGGAGCCGACCGTGCTGCCCCACCGCGGCTGCATCGTGCACGCGATCGAACCCTCGGGGGCACCGTTCGTGCTGTGGCAGCCACCGCCGGACTGGGCGTTCGCGACCGGCCATCCGAACACCTTCGACGGCGCCGACCTCAACACCCGCGACGGCGGCGCCGCGGACCACTTCTTCTGCCGGCTCTTCCAGTACACGAGCCTGCAGGTGGGCGACAGCCGCGGCATCGACTACGCGGAATGGCGGCTGGAGCAGGAACCGGTGCTCTACCGGTACGTGATGGGCCCGGAGTACCCGCCGCAGACCCCGCCGCACTGGATGGTGTACTTCGCGGTCGACCCGGCGCGCGGCGCGGACGCCACCGCCGGGCACGCGCTGATGCTCGGCGGCACCGTGCTGGTCGAGCCCTACGACACGCCTTGGGGCCGCATCGCGATCCTGGCCGACCCGGCCGGCGCGGTGTTCTCGATCATCGACCACGCGCAGGTCGGTGAGGGCTGGGGCCGTGCCGAGGTGGACGACCCGTACGACGACTAGCGCTGTACCTACCAGTAGGTACAATCGGGAGATGCGGAACTCCGGGTCCTCCCCGCTGCACCGGGTGGTGGTGCTGGACCAGCTGCTGCCGGAACCGTTGCCGGTGCGTCGGGTGGAGATCCGGCGGATCACCATCGCACCCGGCTACGCGGCTGGGCTGCACATCCACAACGGCCCGGTGTTCGGCAGCATCGAGACGGGCTCGGCGATCTACCAGATCGAGGGCGGACCGGAGACCGTGCTCCGGCCGGGCGACGTGTTCTACGAGCCGGAAGGCGTGCGGATCGCCCGGTTCGACGCGCAGGAGGACGGCGTCACGTTCCTCGGGTACTTCCTGCTGCCCGACGGCGCCGACGCCGAACTCGTCTTCCCCGGCCCCCAACCGGGCTAGGGCAGGAACGCCGACAGCAGCAGGAACGACACCACGGCCGACGGCAGGAGCGAGTCCAGCCGGTCCATCAGGCCACCGTGCCCGGGCAGCAACGTGCCCATGTCCTTGATCCCCAGGTCCCGCTTCATCAGCGACTCCACCAGGTCGCCCAAGGTGGCGGTGAGCACGATCGCGACACCGAACACCACGCCCTGCCACACGTGCCCGTCCAGCAGCAGCGTCAGGGTCAGCGAGCCCGCGACGACACCCGCGACCAGCGATCCGGTGAACCCCTCCCACGTTTTCTTCGGGCTGATCGACGGAGCCATCGGGTGCTTGCCCTTGAGGACACCGGCGATGTACCCGCCGGTGTCCGACGCGACGACCCCGATCAGGAACGCCAGCACCCGGCCCACCCCGTCGGCGGGCGGGATGAGCATCGCCGCGAACGCACCGAACAACGGCAGGTACGCGGCGGTGAACACGGACGCGCTGATGTCCCGCAGGTAGCCCTCCGCACCGCCGGGCAGCCGCCACAGCAGGCACGCCAGGACGGTGACCGCGAACGCGATCAGCGCCCCCCGGTAGCCGAACGGCCAGGCGAGCCAGATCATCGCCTGGCCACCCACCAGCAACGGGACCAGCGCGAGGCGGATCTTCGCGGCCCGGCCGAGCGCCTGCGCGAACTCGTAGGTGCCGACGGCGATCGCCGCCGCGATGATCCCGATGAACAGGTACCGCACGGTGAGCAGCGACACGAGGATCGCCGCGCCCAGCAGCAGCCCGACGCCGATCGCCGCGGGCAGGTTCCGGCCGGCCCGGGACGTTTTCTTGGCCGGTTCAGCCGGCTCCGGAGAAGCCACGGGGGCCTTCTCGCGTTCTTCGCTCACCTGGGGCATCAGACCTCGAGCAGCTCGGCTTCCTTGTGTTTGACGAGCTCCTCGACCTTCGCCACGTAGTTGTCGGTCAGGTGCTGCAGTTCCTTCTCCGCGCGCGCGACCTCGTCCTCACCGGCCTCGCCGTCCTTGGCGATGCGGTCGAGCTCCTCCTTGGACTTGCGGCGCACACCGCGGATGGTGACCTTCGCGTCCTCACCCTTGGCCTTGACCATCTTCACCATCTCGCGACGGCGCTCCTCGGTCAGCTGCGGGATGGTGATGCGGATGATCTGGCCGTCGTTGCTCGGGTTGACCCCCAGGTCCGACTCGCGGATGGCCTTCTCGATCGCGCCGAGCTGCCCCTGGTCGTAGGGCTTGACGATCACCATGCGGGCCTCGGGGATGTTGACACCGGCCACCTGGTTCAGCGGCATCATCGAGCCGTAGGCCTCGACCATGATGCGGGCGAACATGCCCGCATTGGCCCGGCCGGTCCGCACCGACGACAGATCCTCCTTGGCGAAGGACACCGCTTTTTCCATCTTCTCCTCGGCATCGAGGAGGGTCTCGTCGATCACGGCTACTCCCGTTGTCTGTGCTGTTGTTCCCGGTCCGCGGCTGTCAGGCGCTCGGCCCGGCCACGGGGCTGCTCACCAACGTGCCGATCCTCTCACCACGCACCGCCCTGGCGATGTTCCCCTCGGTGAGAAGGTTGAACACGATGATGGGCATGTTGTTGTCCATGCAGAGGCTGAAAGCGGTGGCGTCGGCGACCTTCAGCCCGCGCTCCAGCACCTCGCGGTGGCTGATCTCGTCGAACATCTTCGCGCTCGGGTCGCTCTTCGGGTCGGCGGTGAAGACGCCGTCCACGGCTTTCGCCATGAGCACCGCGTCGCAGCCGATCTCCAGCGAACGCTGGGCAGCCGCGGTGTCGGTGGAGAAGTAGGGCATCCCGGTGCCGGCGCCGAAGATCACGACACGGCCCTTCTCGAGGTGCCGCTCGGCGCGCCGCGGGATGTAGGGCTCGGCGACCTGGCCCATGGTGATGGCGGTCTGCACGCGCGTGGGCACGCCTTCTTTCTCCAGGAAGTCCTGCAGCGCCAGGGAGTTCATCACGGTGCCGAGCATGGCCATGTAGTCGGCCCGGTCGCGGTCCATGCCGCGCTGGGACAACTCGGCGCCGCGGAAGTAGTTGCCACCACCGATCACCACGGCCATCTGGACCCCGGTGCGGACGACGTCCGCGATCTGCACCGCCACGGAGTGCACGACATCGGGGTCGAGGCCGAGCGCTCCCCCGCCGAACATCTCGCCACCCAGTTTCAGCAGCACCCGCCGGTAACCGCCGTCGGCTCGTTTCGCCTCACCCATGTCCGCCTCCGCCCGATCGGTGCCGCCCTGTGGTGCCTGCCTTCGCGAGTGTGCCCCGTCCCCGTGTTCACGGAGACGGGGCACCTCACGTCACTGCCGTCGCGTTACGGCTGGCCGACCTCGAACCGGGCGAACCGGGTGACGGTCACGCCGGCCGCGTCGAGCAGCGCCTTGACGGTCTTCTTGTTGTCGATCACCGACGGCTGCTCGAGCAGCACGGTGTCCTTGTAGAACGCGTTGACCTTGCCCTCGATGATCTTGGGCAGCGCCTGCTCGGGCTTGCCCTCGGCGCGGGCGGTCTCCTCGGCGATGCGACGCTCGTTGTCGACCAGGTCGGCCGGCACGTCCTCGCGGGTCAGGTACTTCGGCTTGAGGGCCGCGATCTGCAGCGCCGCGTTGCGGGCCGCCTCGGCCGCGCCGTCGCCACCGCCGGTGTACTCGACCAGCACGCCGACCGCCGGGGGCAGGTCGGTACCGCGGCGGTGCAGGTACGTCGCTACCTGGCCGTCGAAGGCCACCACGCGGCGCAGCACGAGCTTCTCGCCGATCTTGGCGGCCAGCTCCTGCACGGCGTCGCCGACCGACTTGCCGCCCTCGAGCTCGGCAGCGGCCAGCTTCTCGACGTTGTCGGTCTGCAGCGTCTGCGCGACCTTGACGATCTTGTTGGCGAGCTCCTGGAACTGCTCGTTCTTGGCGACGAAGTCGGTCTCGGAGTTGATCTCGACCAGCACGCCGCCGTCGCCGGCGACGAGGCCCTCGGCGGTGGCGCGCTCGGCGCGCTTGCCGACGTCCTTGGCACCCTTGATGCGCAGGAACTCAACGGCCTTGTCGAAGTCGCCGCCGCTCTCCTCGAGCGCCTTCTTGCAGTCCATCATGCCGGAGCCGGTGAGCTCGCGGAGACGCTTGACGTCCGCCGCGGTGTAGTTCGCCATCGTGCGGTGTCCGTTCCTCTCGGAAAGTGTGGGGGCCGCGCCTGCGCGGCGCGGCCGTGCCGGAAAGATTCAGGAGGCGGTGGTCTGCTCGGCCGGGGCCTCGCTGCCCTTGAGCAGGTCCTGCTCCCACTCGGCCAGCGGCTCGTCGGACACGCCCGGCTCGGGCTTGTCCTGGCCCTCGGCGGCCGGGGCGGAGCCGTTGCGACTGGAACGGGCCATCAGGCCGGCGGCGGCGGCCTCCGCGACCACCTTGGTGAGCAGCGCGGCGGAGCGGATCGCGTCGTCGTTGCCCGGGATCGGGTAGTCGACCTCGTCCGGGTCGCAGTTGGTGTCCAGGACCGCGACGACCGGGATGTTCAGCTTGCGCGCCTCGCCGACGGCGATGTGCTCCTTCTTGGTGTCCACGATCCAGACGGCGCTCGGCACCTTCTGCATGTCGCGGATACCGCCGAGGGTGCGCTCCAGCTTCTCCTTCTCGCGGGTCAGCGTCAGGATCTCGCGCTTGGTCAGACCCTGGAAGCCACCGGTCTGCTCCTGCGCCTCGAGCTCCTTCAGGCGCAGCAGCCGCTTGTGGACCGTCTGGAAGTTGGTCAGCATGCCGCCGAGCCAGCGCTGGTTGACGAAGGGCATGCCCACGCGCTGCGCCTCGCGGGCGATCGCCTCCTGGGCCTGCTTCTTCGTGCCGACGAACATGATCGTGCCGCCGTGCGCGACGGTCTCCTTGATGAACTCGTACGCACGGTCGATGTAGCTCAGCGTCTGCTGCAGGTCGATGATGTAGATGCCGTTGCGCTCGGTGAGGATGTAGCGCTTCATCTTCGGGTTCCAGCGGCGGGTCTGGTGCCCGAAGTGCACGCCGGAATCGAGCAGCTGCTTCATGGTGACGACGGCCATGGCCGGATTCGCACCTCTTCTGTGTAGCGCGCGCCCGTGGGCGCGCTGGCCGGTTTGCGTCGCCGTCGGCCGGGTGGCCGGCGACCCTGGTGCCGTGCCGATGCCCGGACCCCGTGGATCACTCCTCGGGGACCGCCGGGCGTCGTGGGTTCCGCGGACGGAACCTGCACGTGCACGCGAAGTCGACCTGTCGTGACAGGCCGCGCGAACAGTGTACGCCCTGGCGGCGTGCGGTTCACCAGGGGCAAGGATGCCGCCCCCGGTCGGGTGGTCCGGGCTGTCCCGGGCCCGGACGGGGCCTGGTTGTCCACAGGCGGCCGAGTTGTCCACAGATTTCGGTGGTGCCCGCTGCGGGAGCCGATCGTGGGCCAGGCTGGCGTGATGATCGTGGTGATTCGCCGATTGCTGGGGGCCCTACTGGGAGCGCTGCTGGTCAGCGCCGGTGCGCTGATCGGGGTGGCTGCTGCCGCGGGGCCGCCACCAGGGTCCGTGGCTGCCCCGCCGGACACCGGGGCGACGTTCGCGGCCGGCGCGGGTGGGCGGTCGTTGCGGACCGAGCTCGCCGCGGACGGCTCGGCGTCCCCGGCCGAGGCGGCCGGCGGGCCGGCATCGCCCGCCGCAGCTGCCGGCCCGCTGCTGCCGGCGTCAGCGGCGGACGGCTGGGCGGCGGACGGGTGGGCGGTGTCGGCCGCGTACGCCCGCCCGCTGGTGCCGCCGGCCGTGGACGGGTGGGTGCCGGCTACCGAGGTGATGGCCGATCGGCTCGAGCCGCGCTTCGGGTGGCCGTTGTCGCCGCCACCGGCCGTGGTGCGGCCGTTCCAGGCGCCCGCCGATCCCTACGGGCCGGGCCACCGCGGGGTCGACCTCGCCGCCGCGCCTGGCCAGCAGGTGCTCGCCGCCGGGCCGGGTGTGGTGGTGTTCGCGGGGATGGTCGCCGGGCGCCCGGTGGTCGCGGTGGACCACGACGGCGGACTGCGCACGACCTACGAGCCGGTCACGCCCACGGTTCCGGTCGGGACGCAGGTGTGGCAGGGGCAGCCGATCGGTGTCGTCGAAGCGGGACATCCGGGCTGCCCGGTCGAGGCGTGCCTGCACTGGGGAGTGCGCCGCGGCGAGGAGTATCTGAACCCGCTGACCCTGGTCCAGAACAACGCGCGGATCCGGTTGAAGCCCTGGGATGGCTAGGCGCGGCCCGGACGGCCCGGCTCAGACGCCCGCCTGCTCGGTCAGACGCGCCCGCAGCCGGAGGACCGCCCGGGTGTGCAGCTGGCTCACGCGCGACTCGGTGACCCCGAGGACCCGGCCGATCTCGGCGAGCGTCAGCCGTTCGAAGTAGTACAGGCTGACCACGATGCGGTCGCGTTCGGTCAGCTGGGCGATGGCCTCGGCGAGCTGGCGCCGGTTGTCCCGGTCGACGAGGACGGCCACCGGGTCGATGGCGTCGTCGTCGGGAAGGGTGTCCACCAGCGAACCGCTCTCCCGGCCGGCCGCCACCAGGTCCTCGAGCGCCACGACGCTGGTCAGCTGGAGCTGGCTGTAGAGGTCGCGGAGCTCGTCGAGGGTGATGCCGAGTTCCTCGGCGACTTCGTTGTCGGTCGGGGTGCGGCGCAGCCGTCCACCGAGCCGCTCCAGCGCCCGCTCCACCTCCCGGGCACGGCTGCGCACCACGCGGGGCACCCAGTCCTGGGACCGGAGGTCGTCCAGGATCGCGCCGCGGATCCGCTGCATCGCGTACGTCTCGAACCGGAGGCCACGCTCTGGCTCGAACTTCTCGATGGCATCGATGAGGCCGAAAATGCCGGACTGGATGAGATCACCGACGTCGACGTGCGTCGGCAACCCTGTGCCGACCCGGCCGGCGACGTACTTCACCAGCGGCGCGTAGTGCAGCACCAGCCGTTCCCGCAGCCGCTGCTCGGGACATGCGCGGAACTCGCGCCACACCGCCTGGATCGCGGAGTCGCCGTCACCCGGGCCGCGGGCGGGAGGAGCACTCGGCTGCGCACCATCGCCCGTCACCGCCGTGGTGCTCGCGGCACCAGCCGTGGCCGCCGCTGCGTCGTCGCCCGGCGCTCCAGCCGGGCGGGCACCCCGATCCGCGGCAGGCTCCGTCGGCTCGGCGGGGACGTTGTCGTCCGCGCGCGATGTCGGCAGCGTCGGGCGCCCCGCCTGGTCGCAGGCAGGGCGGGCGGTAGTCGCTCGCAACTCGGCCGTCACGCGGAAACCGTTCTCGGCAGCGGGCTCAGGTCGTTCTCCGGGCTCGTACGGGGTGAGCGGCGCCGACGATCCTGCCTGCCGTCCTCCGAGGTCATCGGGATCGGGGGTGGGCTTGGTCATGGATCGCCTTCAACCGCTCGACGGTCACGTGGGTGTAGAGCTGTGTCGTGGCAAGCGTAGCGTGACCGAGCAGCTCCTGAACGCTGCGAAGGTCCGCACCGCCCTCGAGCAGGTGCGTTGCCGCGGTGTGCCGCAGCCCGTGCGGGCCCATGTCCGCCGCCGCGGGCACCGCCTCGAGGGCTTCGTGCACCACCCGCCGGACCGTCCGCGGATCCAGGCGGCCCCCGCGCACGCCGAGGAACAGCGCGGACGGATGCGGCTTCGCCACCGCACTTGACACCGCCGGGCGGCCGTGATCGAGCCAGGTGCGCAGGGCACGGTCCGCGGGCGCGCCGAAGGGCACCATCCGCTCCTTGCCGCCCTTGCCGAGCACGCGGATCAGCCGGCGTCCGAAGTCCACGTCGTCGATGTCGAGCCCGCACAGCTCCGAGACCCGGACGCCGGTCGCGTACAGGAGTTCGAGGACGGCGTGGTCCCGCAGGGCGACCGGCTCCTGCTCGGCGGCACCACTTCCGGCGGCGGTGAGGACCCGCTCCGCCTCGTCCGGCCGGAGCACCGACGGCAGGGTCCGGTGCACCCGCGGCGCCACCAGCTTCGCCCCCGGGTCCTGATGCAGCGCGCCTTGCCGGCGTGCCCACGCGGTGAAGGTCCGGGCCGCGGCGGCCCGCCGGGCGAGCGTGGTCCGCCCTGCACCGGTGCTGCGCTGGTCGGCGAGCCAGGACCGGAGTGCGCCGATGTCCAGCCCGTGGAGGGCCGGGACGTCCGGTTGCGGCTCCTCCCCGTGCAGGAACGCGAGCAGCGACACCACATCCCCGACGTAAGCACGCACCGTGTGCGGCGACAGCCCCCGCTCGAGCCGGAGGTGCCGCTCGTAGTCGTCGACCAGACCCGCGGCGGAGCGCGGCAGGGTGTCCCGGAGGGCGTGCACAGCCACCTTCCGGCTCCGAGATTCCCGTGCGGACATGGTTGTTCACGCTGCGCGAAGGGTCGCGTCCGGTCAAGCATCGCCACACCGGCGGCCGATGACGATCGCATCACCTCCTCGTCCTGCCGCGCCACCCGCTGTCGCAGCGCTCGGCGAGCTCGTCGAGTTCGAGAGCGGGCAGCAGTGCCCGGACCCGGGCGACCGGCACCCCGGATTCCGTGGCGATCTGCTCGGCGGATTTGCCCTCGCGTTTGTGCAGCGCCTCGTGGACACGCAGGGCATCGGGACCGAGACCGTCCGTGGGCCGCTTCGCACGCACCTTCTCCGGCCGGGGCGTGCCGAGCCGTCCGACGGTCTCGATGACGTCCTCGACCGAGGCCACCAGCGCCGCGCCGGCATCACGGATCAGCTCGTGGCACCCGACCGACATCGCGGAAGCGATGGACCCCGGGACCGCCATCACGACCTTCCCGAGCGCCCGGGCCGTCGTCGCGGTGTTGCGGGCCCCGCTGCGGCGGCCGGCTTCGACGACTACGGTGCCCTCGCTCAGCGCTGCGATCAGGCGGTTGCGGACCAGGAAGCGGTGACGGGCCGGCGGCGTTCCCGGCGGGTACTCGCTGACCACCAGGCCGCCGAGCTCCGCGATCTTGTCGAGCAGGACGAGGTGGCCGGCCGGATAGCCCGCATCGAGGCCGCAGCCCAGCAGCGCGACCGTGGTGCCGCCCGCGGCCAGCGCTCCGCGGTGCGCGGCGCCGTCCACGCCGTACGCCGCACCGGAGATGATCGGCACTCCCCGGCCCGCCAGCGAGTAGGCCAGCTCCCCGGCCACGTGGTCGCCGTAGTCGGAGGCCGCGCGGGAACCCACGATCGCCACGGCCTGTTCGGTGGCCTCGTCCAGCCGGGTACGGCCGCGCACCCACAACGCGAGTGGCGGGGCGACGCCCGGCACACCGCGCGCGGCGGCGAGTTCGAGGGACAGCAAGGGCCAGCCCGGCCACGCGTCGTCCTCCGGCGTCAGCAGCCGCATCCCGAGACGTTCGCCCTCGTCGAGGTCGCGCTGGGCCTGGTCGTGCTTCCGGCGGGCTTCGGTCTCGTCACGCACCCGGCTCGGGCACTCGCCCGTGCGGATCGCTTCAGCCGCCGCGACCGGACCGTGCTGGGCGACGAACTCGACGACAGCCGGTGCCGGCGGTTCGGCGACGCGGAGGAGATAGGCACGGGCGAGGCGCACGGCAGCGGAGTCGGCGGCGCCGGCGGAGTCGAGGGGGCCGGGTGGTTCGGGCGGCGGAACCCGGGTGGTGCTCATGCCGCCCTCCGGTCCCGGAATTCCAGGGCGGCGGCCACGTGGTCGGCGTCCGGCTCGCCGGTTTCGGCGAGGTCGGCCAGCGTCCACGCGATGCGCAGGCACCTGTCCGCGCCGCGGGCGGTGATCGCCCCGCGTTCGAGGCTTCGGTCCAGCAGAGCGGTAGCCCCGGACGGCAGGGCGAACTCCCGGTGGAGGGCCGGACCCGGCACCTCCGCGTTGGTCCTCCACCCGTGCGCGCTCCAGCGAGCGGCAGCCCGGTCACGAGCCGCCAGGACCCGTTTGCGGACCACCTCCGTCGACTCCGGTTCGCGGCCGTCGTGGCGGCTCATGGCGGTCAGCGGGCGCAGCCGGACCCGCAGGTCGACGCGGTCGAGCAGGGGGCCGGACAGCCTGCTCAGGTAGCGGCGGCGTTCGGTCGGGGAGCACGAGCAGTCGGTCTCCCGGGGCGGGGCGCACGGGCACGGGTTGGTGGCCATGATCAGCTGGAACCGGGCCGGATAGCGGACCGAGCCGCGTGCCCGGGCGATGCGCACCTCGCCCTCCTCCAGCGCGGTGCGCAGCGAGTCCAGGCGTTGCGCCCCGAACTCCGCCGCTTCGTCCAGGAACAACACCCCGCGATGGGCCTGGCTGACCAGGCCCGGCGCGGCGATCCCGGCGCCGCCCCCGATCAACGCGGCTTCGGACACCGAGTGGTGCGGGGCGATGAACGGCGGGACCTTGATCAGCGGCGCGGTCGGCGACAACTGCCCGTACACCGAGTGCACGGCCGTGACCTCCAGCGACTCCTCCGCCGTGAGCATCGGCAGAAGCCCGGGCAGGCGCCTGGCCAGCATCGTCTTACCCACACCGGGCGGGCCGGTGAGCAGCAGGTGGTGCCCGCCCGCGGCCGCCACTTCCAGCGCCCAGCGGGCTTCGGGTTGTCCGATGACGTCGGCCAGGTCCGGCACCCCGGGTGGCGCGGCCTCGGCCGGTGGGTCCGGCCGGGCGAGGGCGTTCTCGCCCTCCAGCCAGGCCACGACGTCGCGGAGCCGGGCCGCGCCGTAGACCTCCACTCCGTCCACGAGTGCCGCTTCGACCAGCGAGTGCGACGGGACGATCGCCCGCTTGACGCCCGCCTTGCGCGCGGCGAGCAGGCCGGGCAGGACACCGCGGATCTCCCGGACCCGCCCGTCGAGCGCCAGCTCCCCCAGCAGCACGGTGCCGAGGAGGCGGGTGGCCGGGACCTTCCCCGCCGACGCGAGGACGGCCACCGCGATCGCGAGGTCGTAGCCCGATCCGAGCTTGGGCAGGTTCGCCGGGAACAGGCCGAGGGTGAGCTTGTCCTCGGGCCAGTGCTGGCCGGAGTTGCGGATGGCCGAGCGGACCCGGTCCTTGGCTTCGCGCAGACCCGCGTCGGGCAGGCCGACCAGTTTGATGCCGGGCAGGCCGCCGCCCAGATCGGCCTCCACCTCGACCAGGCGGCCGTCCAGCCCCACGAGCGCCACCGACCAGGCGCGTCCGATGGGCATCAGAACGCCCCGGGGATGTGCCGGACGCGGGGCTCGCCGCCCGGCTCGGCGTAGACGGCGATGACGTCGAACCGGACCCGGCACCAGCCGACGCGGTGGATGCTGAGCCACTGCCCGGTCAGGCGCCGGATACGGGCGATCTTGTCCGCCGTGACGGCCTCGGCGGGGTCGCCGAAGCTCTCCTGGGCGCGGGTCTTCACCTCGCAGATGACCAGGGTGCGGCCGTCGGTGGCGACGAGGTCGAGCTCGCCCTGGCGGCACCGCCAGTTCCGGGACAGCACGACGAAGCCGAGCTTCTGCAGGTGGCGGACGGCGATGTCCTCGCCCCTGCGGCCGAGTACGAGATGGCGAGCGGGTCTGGCCGCGGTGGTCATGGCAGGTCCCCCAGGGTCGGTGGTCGTTCACTGCCTCCGACGGTGCCAGGACCAGGGGTTTCGCCGACAGATGCCGTTGCCGGACCTGTGGACAAGTGGGGTGTTGTGGACAACCGCGGTGGACCGCGGCCTGGGACGGCGGAATTGTCGGACCCGTCTGGTATCCGCGCGGCGGGCCGGAAGCTCGCGTCACCGGGGCAGACAGCAGCGGGGACGTCCCCGCCTGGAGGACGTCCCCGCGCAACGCCGGACCGGCTCAGCCGGAGAAGGGCCCCTCCTCGGGGAGCCGCAGCTCGGGCTTTTCCAGCTCCTCCACGTTCACATCCTTGAACGTGATCACGCGAACGTTCTTCACGAACCTGGCCGGGCGGTACATGTCCCACACCCACGCGTCGGACATCCGCACCTCGAAGTAGACGTCTCCCCCGCTGTCCCTGACCTGCACGTCCACCGCATTGGCCAGGTAGAACCGCCGCTCGGTCTCCACCACGTACGAGAACTGGCTGACGATGTCGCGGTACTCGCGGTACAGCGACAGCTCCATCTCGGTCTCGTACTTCTCGAGATCCTCTGCGCTCATGAAATCCGCGCCCCTCCTCGCGAGTTCAACCGGTCTTCGGCGGCGGAACTCCCATTCTGAACCACGGCGCCCTCCAGAGCACGTACCGGAGCATCGGACTGCCCCAAGGCGGCGGCGGTGAGCATCACCTTCCGCGGCGGACGCATGCCGTGCGCGGCCGCCGCGGCCGCCACATTGGTGTACGACCACCGGTGTACCTCACACGGCCCGTGTTCGACGAGCGCCGCGCCGTGGTCCAGGGTCGTGTACCCCTTGTGCACATCGAATCCGTACACCGGGTACCGCCCGTGCGTCTCGGCCATGATCCGGTCCCGCGTCACCTTGGCGAGCACCGACGCCGCCGCCACGCAGGCGACCGCCCGGTCCCCCTTGATCACCGGCACGCTCGGTGCCGGCAACCCGGGCACCTTGAACCCGTCCGTCAGCACGTACCCGGGGCACTCCCGCAACCCGGCCACAGCCCGGCGCATGCCCTCGATGTTGGTGACGTGGATACCGAGCTGGTCCACCTCTTCGGGGGAGATGACGACGATGCAGTAGTCCAGGGCGCGGGCCACGATCCGCTCGTACACCCGCTCGCGGGCCGGCGCGGTGAGCAGCTTCGAGTCGTTCAGCTCCGCCAGCCGGGCCGCGTCCCCCGGCCGGAGCACGCACGACGCCACCACCAGCGGACCGGCACACGCCCCGCGGCCCGCCTCGTCGACCCCCGCCACCGGGCCGAGGCCCCGCCGATCCAGCGCCGATTGCAGACCCCACGCGGTCTCGCCCCGCACGATCGCCCTCGGCGGACGGAACGAGGCCGAGACCAGCGTGGCCGAAGACCTACCCAACCTGGTTACCGCTTTCGCTCGACCGCCTCGCGCACCTTGGCGCCCAGTCGCCGGCCGCCCCACAGCACGGGCCATGCGGCGACGGCCCCGAACCCGAGCGGGACGCCCTCCTGCCACGCCGGCGCGCTCATCCCGAGCGCCACCGGTTGCGCGGACGCCTGCGGGTCGTGGTCGCTGACCCCGCCCCACCGGCCGGGCGGCAACACGATGATCCTGGCCTTGCCGATGATGTTGTCCACCGGCACGGCCCCGCGGACCCCGCCGCCGCCCTGGCAGCGCGAGTCACACGAGTTGTTGCGGTTGTCGCCCATCACCCAAACGTAGCCCTGCGGCACCGTCACCGGATCGAACGACTCTTGGCGCTGGTGGTCCGGATCCTCCCAGTGGATGTACGGCTCGTCCAGTGCCTTGCCGTTGACCACGACCCGGTTCTGCGCGTCGCAGCACTGCACGGTCTGGCCGCCGGTCGCGATGATCCGCTTGACGAAGTCCCGCTCGTCCGGCGGCGCCAGGCCGAACACCGATCCGATGTTCTGGAAGAAGCGCACCACCGGGTTGGACGACCGCTCGCTGTCGGTTTCGTTCTCCACCCACGGCTCGGGGCCCTTGAACACCACGACATCACCCGGTTCCGGGTCGGTGAAGTCGTAGGTGATCTTGTCGACCAGAACCTTGTCGCCGTAGCACCCGGTGCACCCGTGCAGCGTGGTTTCCATCGATCCCGACGGAATCGTGTAGACCCGCGCCAGGAATTGCTGGAACACGAATGCGAGCACCAGCGCCACAACCACCAGAATCGGCAGCTCTACCCAGAACGAGCGCTGTTTCTTGGGTTTGCGGCGCCGCCTTTTCCGATTTGCACCGGCATCGCCGTGCTCGTCCGGATCGGGGCGTTCGGGCTCGTCCTCAGCAGCGCTGGAGGGCACAGGTTCGACCACTTCGCCAGGCTATCGGAGAGCGTCCGAGCGCTCAGGACGCGGTCGGAGCCTCGCGGCGCTCCTTGATCTTGGCGGCCTTGCCGCGCAGCTCACGCAGGTAGTAGAGCTTGGCGCGCCGCACGTCACCGCGCTTGTGCACCTCGATCTTGGAGATGTTCGGGCTGTGCACCGGGAAAGTGCGCTCCACGCCCACACCGAACGACACCTTGCGCACGGTGAAGGTCTCGCGAATACCGCCACCCTGGCGGCGGATCACGACGCCCTGGAAAACCTGGACACGCTCACGGTTTCCCTCGATAACGCGAACGTGCACCTTCAGCGTGTCACCCGGGCGGAAGTTCGGGATGTCGGAACGCAACGACTGAGCGTCCAGGGCGTCCAGGGTGTTCATCGGGAGTCCGTCCTCGTCCTTCGTCTGTCTGGCAGTCATCCGAGCACGCGCACGCTCACCAAGGGGCAGGCGACCCGGGGGCTTGTGGCAGGCGCGCACCACCGGTACGGCCAACCTGTCAAGTATGGCAGACGCGTCTGCGGCCGGATCACCCGGCCTGCCGCCGCTGCGACCGGACACGGTCGAGCACGGCGAGATCGCGCTGGTCCAGCGTACCGTCCGGCAACCGGTCGAGGAGATCGGGGCGGCGCAGCAGGGTCCGCTCCAGCGCCTGGTCGCGCCGCCACCGGTCGATCAGCGCGTGGTTGCCCGAGCGCAGCACCTCCGGCACGGCCAGGTCGCGCCACACCTCCGGGCGCGTGTAGCTGGGGCCTTCGAGCAGGCCGTCGGAGAACGAGTCCTGCTCGGCGGAGACCGGGTTCCCCAGCACGCCGGGCAGCAGGCGGACGGTGGCCTCGACCATCACCAGCACCGCGGCCTCGCCGCCGACCAGCACGTAGTCGCCGATGGACACCTCGTCGACCGGCATCCGGCGCGCGGCGTCCTCGATGACCCGCTGGTCGATGCCCTCGTACCGGCCGCACGCGAACACCAGGTGCTGCTCGCGGGCGTAAGCGCGCGCCGTCTCCTGGGTGAACGGCCGGCCCGCCGGCGTGGGCACCACCAGCCGGGTGTCCGGCCCGCAGACCGCGTCCAGCGCATCGCCCCAGACCTGGGGCTTCATGACCATGCCGGGGCCGCCGCCGTAAGGCGCGTCGTCGACCGCGCGGTGCACGTCGTGGGTCCAGTCCCGCAGGTCGTGCACCCCGACCTCGATCAGGCCCCGCTCGATGGCGCGGCCCAGCAACGCGGCCCGCAACGGGTCCAGGTACTCGGGGAAGATGGTGACGACGTCGATCCGCACGGCGCGAGCGTAACCAGCCGCTCAGCCGGCGTCGTCGAGCAGGCCCTCGGGCGGCTCGATGACGACGCGACCGCCCGCGACGTCCACCACGGGCACGATGGCCTGCACGAACGGCACGAGAACGGTGCGCCCCTCGCGGTCGAGCGCGAGCAACTCGCCGTGCGGCGCGTGCACGACTTCGGTGACGGTGCCGACGACCTGGCCGTCGCTCAGCTCGGCACGCAGACCCTCGAGCTCGTGGTCGTAGAACTCGTCCGGGTCGTCCGTGGGTGGCAGATCGGCGGTGTCGGCGAGGAGCAGGGCGCCACGCAGGGCCTCTGCGGCCTCACGCGTGACGACCTGCTCGAAGGTGACCAGCAGCCGCCCGCTGTGCGGGCGGGCGGCTGCGATGGTCAGCGGGCGCGTGGTGCCGTCGCGGAAACGCGCGGTCACCGGAGCGCCCTCGCGGAAGCGTTCCTCGGGCGAGTCGGTCCGGATGTCCACGGCGAGTTCGCCGCGCACACCGTGGGCCTTGGCGACCCGCCCGACGACGACGTCCACGGAGGGGTCAGCGGTCGGTGTCGACGACGTCCACGCGGACGCCGCGGCCACCGATGCCGCCCATGACGGTGCGCAGCGCGGTCGCCGTCCGCCCGCCACGGCCGATCACCTTGCCGAGGTCGTCCGGGTGGACGTGAACCTCGAGGGTGCGGCCGCGGCGCGTGGTGATCAGGTCGACCCGGACGTCGTCCGGGTTGTCCACGATCCCGCGCACCAGGTGTTCGAGGGAGTCCGCGAGGAAACTCACGCCTCGTCCTTCGCCGCCTCGTCGTCGGCCTTGCGGGCCGGCTTCTTCTTCGGCGTGGTGGCCTCGTTCGAGGGCTCGTCGCCGGCGGCCGCGAGGGCCTGGTTGAACAGCTCTTCCTTGGTCGCCTTCGGCGCGGCGACCTTCAGCGTGCCCTCGGCGCCCGGCAGGCCCTTGAACTTCTGCCAGTCACCGGTGATCTCCAGGATGCGCTGCACCGGCTCGGTCGGCTGCGCACCGACACCCAGCCAGTACTGGGCGCGCTCGGAGTCGACCTCGATGAAGCTCGGCTCCGACTTCGGGTGGTACTTGCCGATCGTCTCGATGGCCTTGCCGTCCCGGCGAGTGCGCGCGTCGGCGACGATGATGCGGTAGTACGGCGCACGGATCTTGCCGAGGCGCTGGAGCTTGATCTTGACGGCCACGGTGTGTGGGTACTCCTTGGTTCTCTGCGTGCTCGCGGGTGTCGGGTCACGATCCGTGTGGGGACACCGGACGAGTACCCGAAGCTTTCGGTCGCCACGGCACGGTGAGAGGGCCCGGCCGCAGCAGGCAAGCGACAATTGTGCCAGACGCGGTGGCGGGCCCCGCACCGGGCGTCTAGATGGCCATCACGCCGAGTGCGGTGAGCAGCATCGCCACGGCGGGCAGGAAGTTGTTCATCTGGTGGGCGACGATGCTGCCGAGCAGGCGGCCGGTGAACAACCGGGCCAGCCCGATCGGGATGGCGATCACCAGCAGCAACGTGGTGCGCAGCGGTTCCAGGTGGCTGGCCGCGAAGACCGCCGTGGACAGCAGGAACGCCGCCAGCCGCGCCCACTTCTCCTGCCCCCAGTGCAGCCGCTCGACCGCGCCCCACAGCAGGCCCCGGTAGATGATCTCCTCGCAGATCGGCCCGAGCAGCCACAGGTAGGCGAACATCACGATCGCCGCGCTCACCGACATGGGCTGCTCCTCGACCAGCGCGCTGATCGCCGACCCGGCGTTGGCCTCACCGACCGCCTGGGTCCAGATGAACGCGCTCACCGTGGTCAGGACCAGCCCGAAGGCGCCGAGCTTGAGCCCGAGCTTCACGTCCGCCCAGTGCCAGGACAGCCGCAGGTCGATCGCCGGCCCGTTGCCACGCAGCCGCGTGATCAGGATCGCGACCAGCGCGGCGAGGACCGTCGGGGCCATCGTCCCGATCAGCACGTCCCGCGCCGGCAGCGGCTCCCCCGGCGGGGCCGGGCCAAACAGGACGCTGACGAACGCGGCGGAGGCCAGCAGCACGGCCTCGACCACCAGGAAGGCGCCGAAGCCCCAGCGGTGCGCCGGCGCGGCCTCGGCGGCGGGCAGATCGGGCCGGTCGAGCTCGCCCGGATGTGCCGTCACGGCCTGCCTCCCTCTGATCCTCGCCCAGCACCTCCCGAGCCTAGTCGCCATGGTCGGCGCACTCAGGACCCGGTGAACAGCAGCAACGCCGGCACCAGGTTGTTCGCCGCGTGCGCGACGAAACTCGCCCCCACCCGGCCGGTCCGCCACCGGGCCACGCCGATCGCGAGCCCCTGGACGAGCAGCGCCAGCGTCCGGGTCGGTTCGCCGTGCAGGTAGGCGAAGACGACCGCGGTGAGCACCACGATCACCCATTGCGGCAGGCGGTGGTGCTCGAGCGCCCCCCACAGCGATCCCCGCACCAGCAGTTCCTCGGCCATCGGCGTGGCGATCACCACCACGACGGCGGCCAGGGCCAGCCACACCAGTTCGTCGCTGCCGCCGCTCTCGGCGAGGTCGGTGAGCGGGCTGTCGGAGACCCGGTCGGTGCCGTAGACGCCGAGCAGCACCAAGTTCACCAGGTAACCGGCCAGCAGCGCGAGCACGCCGCAGGCCAGGCCCACCTTCACGTCGCGCAGGGTCGGCAGCCACCCGAAGTCGGCGTGCGGCCCACTGCCCCACCGTTTCGAGGCGACCAGCGGCGCGAGGCCGAGCAGCAGGCTGGGCACGAACGCCAGCAGCAGGACCGGTCCGACGTCGAGCAGTTCCAGCGGGTCCACGCTGGCGTGCCCGGACCGCATCACGGTCATCACGACCGTGACGAGGTGGTACGCACCGAGACCGGCGAAGAACGCGAGAAATCCCCAGTGCGCGCCCAGAACCAGCCGGCTGCGCACATCCTCCCCGACGTCCTGGCTCAACCTCGACCCGCTCATGGACTTCAGGCTAGGTGGCTGGGCGCGATCGTTCGACCCCGGGCCGTGAGCGCTCAGCGGATGAGTGCACCACGCAGGACGATGTGCCGCGGTGACCGGAGCGCGGACAGGTCCTCGCGGGGATCGTGGTCCAGGACCAGGAAATCGGCGGGCGCGCCCTCGGCGATGCCCGGGTGACCGAGCCAGTCCCGTGCTGCCCAGGAGCCCGCAGCCAGCGCCTGCTCCGCGGTCATCCCGGCGCGCCGCAGCGCCGTCAGCTCGTCCACCAGGCGGCCGTGCGCGATCATGCCGCCGGCATCGCTGCCCGCGTACACCGGAACGCCCGCGTCGAGCGCGTTGCCGACCAGCTCGCCGACCCGGGCGTGCAGGGCGCGCATGTGCGCCGCGTACCGCGGGTACTTGCCGGCCTGGTCGGCGATACCCGGGAAGTTCTCGATGTTGATCAATGTCGGCACCAGCGCCGTGCCGCGGCGCGCCATCTCGGCCAGCAGCGCGGGGTCCAGGCCGGTGCCGTGCTCCAGGCAGTCGATGCCGGCGCCGATCAGCCCGGGCAGCGCGTCCTCGCCGAACACGTGCGCCGTGACGCGGGCACCGGCTTCGTGGGCGACCTTGATCGCCTCGGTGAGGACGTCGTCCGGCCACAACGGAGCCAGATCACCCACCGAGCGGTCGATCCAGTCACCGACCAGCTTGACCCAGCCGTCGCCGTCGGCCGCCTGCTCGGCGACCGCGGCGGGCAGCTCGTCCGGGTGCGCGAGGTCGAGGCCCAGGCCCGGGATGTAGCGCTTGGGCAGCGCGAGGTGCCGCCCGGACCGGATGATCCGCGGCAGGTCGTGGCGTGCCTGCAACGGCCGGGTGTCGATCGGCTGGCCGCAGTCGCGGATCAGCAGCGTGCCGGCGTCCCGGTCGGCGAGCGCGTTGGCCGCCGCGCCGTCGAGGCCGGTCGGCCCGTCCGGCCCGATCGCCGGGTGGCAGTGCGCGTCGACCAGTCCCGGCACCAGGAACCCGTCCTGGACGAGCGTCGCCGCGCCCTCGACGGGCGTGAACGTGATCGTGCCGTCGCTGATCCAGACATCGCGCCGCACGCCGTCCGGCAGCACCACCGCGCGCAGGTGCATCTACTTGTTCTTCGGCAGCTTGAACTTGGCCGGGTCGAAGCCCGGGACGTCGTTCATGCCGCCGCCCAGCTGGGACAGGTCGGGCATGCCGCCACCGGCGGGCGGGAGCATCGGCATGCCGCCGGGGAACCCGCCACGCACCTTCGGCTGGGTGGGGCCCTTGCCCTTCTTCCCCTTCTTGCCCTTCTTGCGCTTGGTGGCGCTGCCGCCGCCGAAGCCGAAGCGGCCGGCCATCTGCTGCATCATCTTGCGGGCTTCGAAGAACCGGTTGACCAGGTCGTTGACCTCGCGCACGGTGACACCGGAGCCGACCGCGATGCGCTGGCGCCGCGAACCGTTGATGATCTTCGGATCGGCCCGCTCGGCCGGGGTCATGCCGCGGATGATCGCCTGCAGCCGGTCCAGGTGCTTGTCGTCGACCTGGGCGAGCTGCTCCTTCATCTGCCCCGCGCCGGGCAGCATGCCCAGCAGGTTGCCGATCGGGCCCATCTTGCGGACCGCGAGCATCTGCTCCAGGAAGTCCTCCAGCGTGAGCTGACCGGTGCCCAGCTTCGCCGCGGCCTTCTCGGCCTGCTCCTGGTCGAACGCCTGCTCGGCCTGCTCGATCAGGGTGAGCAGGTCGCCCATGCCGAGGATCCGGCTCGCCATCCGGTCCGGGTGGAAGGTGTCGAAGTCCTCGAGCTTCTCACCGTTGGAGGCGAACAGGATCGGCTGGCCGGTGACCTGGCGCACGGACAGCGCCGCACCACCGCGGGCGTCGCCGTCGAGCTTGGTGAGGACCACACCGGTGAAGCCGACACCGTCGCGGAACGCCTCGGCCGTGGTGACCGCGTCCTGACCGATCATCGCGTCGACGACGAACAGGACCTCGTCGGGTTCGACCGCGTCCCGGATGTCGGCGGCCTGCTTCATCAGCTCCTCGTCGACACCCAGCCGTCCGGCGGTGTCGACGATGACGATGTCGTGCTGCGCGTGCCTGGCCTCCTCGACGCCGCGGCGGGCCACGTCGACCGGGTCGCCGACGCCGTTACCGGGCTCGGGCGCGAAGGTCGGCACGCCGGCGCGCTCACCGACCACCTGCAGCTGGGTGACGGCGTTGGGGCGCTGCAGGTCACAGGCGACCAGCAGCGGCGCGTGCCCCTGCTTCTTGAGGAACAGCGCGAGCTTGCCGGCCAGCGTCGTCTTACCGGAACCCTGCAGACCGGCGAGCATGATCACGGTCGGCGGGTTCTTCGCCAGGCTCAGACGGCGGGTCTCGCCACCGAGGATGCCGATGAGCTCCTCGTTGACGATCTTGATGACCTGCTGCGCCGGGTTGAGGGCCTCGGAGACCTCGGCGCCCTTCGCGCGCTCCTTGACGTGCGCGATGAACTCCCGGACGACGGGCAGCGCGACGTCGGCCTCCAGCAGCGCGATGCGGATCTCGCGCGCGGTGGCGTCGATGTCGGCGTCGGTCAGCTTCCCCTTGCCCCGCAGGTTCTGCAGGACCGAGGTGAGCCGGTCGGAGAGGGTGTCGAACACGGGTGTGCACGCTCCAGCTGGTCGTGGTTGTCCGCCTGCGGCGTCTCTCCAGGGTAGCCGCTGGGTGCGGGTGGCCTGTCAGGCCCGCCGCGCTCGGCCACGGCCGAGTGGGCCCGCCGCGTCGCGGGGAACGAAGTGCGGGTGGCCCGCCCCCTCGACGGGTCACCCGCACTCCTTCCTACCCCGGTGGCCCGCCCCCTCGCCGGCCCACCGGCAGACGCCGCGCCGCCGGTCTCCGGTGCTCGCCCACCCCCAGTACCAGCGAGAACCATCGGCCGTCCGTGGTGCGACGTCCTCAGACTGCCGGTTCCGGGGGCGGCAGGGCAGCGTGAGAACCCCCAAGTGGCGCTAGGTAGATCTACTCAGGGGTCCGGCCGGCCGTGCTCGCCGCGCGGTGGTGTGACCCGTCTCCACCGAGGGCATGACGCGGTTCCCGGGAAAAATTCCGCGCCGCGGTCCGCGACCGTTCGCATCCAGCCACGCTAGCGCGAGTAGAACATTGTTCAACAGCGTCGAACGGGTGATCACGCCGCCGCGGCAAGCACCGCCCGTTCGACCCGCTGCCGCCACCCCGGGTCCAGCCGGCCGGTGCGCGGCGAGACGGCGAAGGAGTCCACGACCGCGGCGCCGAGCGTGGCGACCTTGGCCCACTTCACCTCGGCGTCGCAGGACCGCAGCGCCCCGGCGACCCGGTAGAGCAGCCCGATCCGGTCCGTGGCCCGCAGTTCGAGCACGACCGTGCTCGATCCGCCGGTCTCCTCGTCGAACCACAGCACCTTCGGCGCGGCCGCCACGTGGGCGGACCGGTAGTCCCGTTCCTTCGCGGCGATCTTCGCCTCCAGCGGGAGCGCGCCGGAAACGGCCCGCGCGAGCTGTTCACGCAGCAACGCCGGATCGGGCGGCGATCCGAACTTCGGCGACGCGGTGAAGATGCCGGCCCGTCCGCCGTCGTGGCCGCGCAGCACCGCGGTGTGCACTTCCAGCGAGTGCAGCGCGAGGACCCCGGCCGCGGGCGCCAGCAGGTCCGTGTGTGCCGGCGCGGCGACCACGACGGTCACCACCTTGCCGTCGGAGGTGATCAGCACCTCGCCGCGGCCGGACGCGACGGCGGCCGCGACCAGCTCGCGCCGGCGGGCGTCCAGCGGCTCCGGCGGCCGGAACCCGTGGCCCTGCACGACCTGGCGGCACCGGTGGACCAGGCCCGCGACCAGGCCGGCCTTCCAGTCGGTCCACATGCCCGGGCCGGTGGCGAGCGAGTCGGCCTGCGTCAGCGCCTGCAGCAGCTCCAGCAGGACCACGTCGTTGCCGACGGTCGCGGCCACCCGCGCGATCGTGCCCGGTTCCTCGATGTCGCGCCGGGTCGCGGTATGCGCCAGCAGCAGGTGGTGCCGCACCGCGCCCGAGACGAGCGCGACGTCCGGACCGGACAGGCCGATTCGCCGGGCGACCTCGGCGGAGATCGCGGCGCCCAGCTCGGAGTGGTCGGCGTCGCGGCCCTTGCCGATGTCGTGCAGCAACGCGGCCAGCAGCAGCAGGTCAGGCCGGGACACCGTGGTGGTGAGCTTCGCGGCCTCGACCGCGGTCCGCACCAGGTGCCGGTCGACCGTCCACGAGTGCACCGGCTCACGCGGGGGCAGGTCCCGCACAGCGCCCCATTCCGGGAACAGCCGGGCCCACAAGCCGGTGCGGTCCAGCGCTTCCACCGCGTCGAGCAGGCCCTCCCCCGCACCGAGCAGTTCGGTGAGCGAGTCACGCGCTGCCGGCGGCCACGGCGTGCGCAGTTCCGGGGCCGACTCGGCAAGGGTGCGGAGGGTGCCGTGCGAGATCGGCGCGCGGGTGCGGGCGGCAGCGGCCGCGACCCGCAGCAGCAGCGCGGGGTCCTTGGCCGGCACCGCATCCCGGGCCAGAGCCACCTCGTTGCCGTGCAGCACGACGCCGTCGTCCAGCGGGGTCCGGCTCGGCCGCCGCCCGAAGCGGCCGCGCGGGGGTTCGGCGGTGGCGCGCAACGCCACGTCGACGGCATAGCCGACCGCCCGGCCGGCACCGGACAGCTTGCGCGCGAGCGCGAACCGGTCGCCGAACCCGAGCTCGGCGGCCACCGGTCCGGCGTCCACACCGGACAGCACGTCCCGGTCCCGCCGCAGTTCACGCCGCAACTCGGTGCGCACGTCCAGCAGCAGTTCCCGGGCCTGGCGCAGTTCCTCCCCCGGACGGTCGGTGAGCTGGGCGGCGGCCAGCGCCCGCAGCACTCCGAGGTCGCGCAGACCGCCCCGGCCGTACTTGAGGTCGGGCTCGGCGGACTGGGCGATCTCCCCGCTGCGCTCCCAGCGCCGCCGGGTCGACTCCGCCAGTTCCGGTAGGCGGGTGCGCGCGGTTCGCCGCCACTGGTCGCGCGCGGCCGCGGCGAGCCGGCCGGTGAGCTCGGCGTCCCCGGCGAGGTGCCGGGCGTCGAGCAGCCCCATCGCGGTGCGCAGGTCCGCGGAAGCGACCTGGAGCGCCTCCCCCGGCGTGCGGACCGAGTGGTCCAGGCCGATGCGCGCGTCCCACAGCGGGTACCACAGCGCGTCCGCGATGGTGGCGATGTCCGGGTGCTGGTCGTGCACCAGGACCAGGTCCAGGTCCGAGAACGGCACGAGCTCGCGCCGGCCGAGGCCGCCCACGGCGACCAGCGCGACACCCGGTCCGGCGCCCACGCCCGCCGCCGCGGCGGCCTTGCCGAGCCGGAACTCGTACAGGTCGACCAGCGCGGCACGCAGCGCGGACGCGCCCACCCGGCCTGCCAGCAACCGGTTCACCGCCTCGGCGAGCTCGCCCCCGGCCATCCGGTTCGTCCTAGATCGCGTCCGTACCGCGTTCGCCGGTACGGACCCGGACCACGGTCTCCACCGGGGTCACCCAGACCTTCCCGTCACCGATCTTGCCGGTGTGCGCGGCGTTGACGATCGCGTCGATCACCTTCTCCACGTTGGCGTCGTCGGTGAGCACCTCGACCCGCAGCTTGGCCACGAAGTCCACGGCGTATTCGGCACCGCGGTAGACCTCGGTGTGCCCCTTCTGGCGGCCGTAACCCTGGACCTCGCTGACGGTCATGCCGAGCGAACCGAGCTGCTCCAGCGCGGCGCGGATGTCGTCCAGGGTGAACGGCTTGACGATCGCGGTGATCAGCTTCATGCCTTGCTTCCTTCCAGGGCCGCCCTGTCCTTCGACGGGAGCGAAGCGGGGTTCGATCCACTGTGGCCGCCGATTCCGCCACCGGCGAAGTCGTACGCGCTCTCCGCGTGCTGCGCCTCGTCGATGCCGCTGGCCTCGTCCTCCTTGCTCACCCGGAAACCGCCGGCCACCTTGATGATCCCGCCGATGATCAGCGTCAGGACGAACGAGTAGCCGAGGACCGCGAAGGCCGCCGCGGCCTGCTTGCCGAGCTGGCTCCAGCCGCCGCCGTAGAACAGCCCGTCCGCGCCGAGGGGGTTCACGCTGGTGGTGGCGAAGAACCCGATCAGCAGAGTGCCGACGAGACCACCGACGAGGTGCACGCCGACCACGTCGAGTGAATCGTCCAGCCCGAGCCGGTACTTGAGGCTCACCGCCAGCGCGCAGAGCGCACCGGCCACGACACCGAGCGCGATGGCGCCGAGCGGGGTCACGAAACCGCAGGCCGGGGTGATCGCGACGAGACCGGCGACCGCGCCGGAGGCGGCCCCGAGGGTGGTCGGCTTGCCGAACCGCAGCTGCTCGACGAGCAGCCAGCCGAGCACCGCGGCGCCGGTGGCGACGGTGGTGTTGGTGAACGCGACACCGGCGAGGTCGCCGGCGCTCAGCGCGGACCCGGCGTTGAAGCCGTACCAGCCGAACCACAGCAGCCCGGCACCGAGCAGGACGAACGGCACGTTGTGCGGGCGGCCGGTGTCGCGCGGCCAGCCGCGGCGCTTGCCGAGCACGATCGCGAGCGCCAGGCCGGCGGCACCGGCGTTGATGTGCACCGCGGTGCCACCGGCGAAGTCGAGCGCCTTGAGCTTGTTGGCGATCCACCCGCCGGCCGCGTCCGGACCGAGGAAGCCGTTGAACGAGAACACCCAGTGGGCGACCGGGAAGTACACGATCGTCACCCAGACGACGACGAACAGCGCCCAGCCCCAGAACTTCGCGCGGTCGGCGATCGCACCGGAGATCAGCGCCGGGGTGATGATGGCGAACATCAGCTGGAACATGACGAACACGAGCATCGGGATCGCGTCGCCGCCCGGCCAGGCGACCGCGGGTGAGGTGTCCGTCGCGGCGGTGGCGAAGCCGACCAGCTTGCCCCACGTACCGGCCAGTCCCGCGTGGTCGAAGCTGCCCAGCAGGCCGCCGAACGAATCGTTGCCGAACGCCATCGTGAACCCGTAGAGCGTCCACAGCACGGCGACGATCGCCAGGCAGATGAAGTTCATCATCAACATGTTCAGCACGCTCTTCACGCGGACCATGCCGCCGTAGAAGAACGCCAGACCTGGTGTCATGAGCATGACCAGCGCGGCGCTGGCCAGCACCCATGCGGTGTCTCCCGCGTTCAGCACATCGTCCTCCCGTACCCGAGGTGGTGACGGCGAGTTTTGGAGTCCCGTGTTTCACCGGGCCGCACCCGGCGTTTCCCGCGGGTGAACTGTGGGGCCGCTCGTGTTACGAGCACGTTTCGCGCCGCCGGGACGCCGGGCGGCCGCCGGTCGCGGATGTGATGAGATGAGGGTATGACGAGGCCCGCACCGCTGCCGGACGCCGTCCTCGCGGCGTTGCGGTGCCCGCTGTGCGGCCGGCCCTGCACGCTCGACGGCCGCGCGCTCCGCTGTCCGTCGCGGCACTCGTTCGACCTCGCCAAGCAGGGGTACGTCAACCTCCTGCACGCCGGTGTCCCGGCGGGCACGGCGGACACCGCGGAAATGGTCGCCGCCCGGATGGCGTTCCTGGGCGCCGGGCACTACGCCCGGCTGCGCGACCTGATCGCCGGGATCACCGCGGAGGCGGCCGGTGACGGGCTGGTCGTGGACGCCGGTGCGGGCACCGGGTACTACCTCGCCGGGGTGCTCGACAGGCTGCCGGAGGCGACCGGGCTGGCGCTCGACGTGTCGGCGCTCGCGCTGCGCCGGGCGGCGAAGGCCCACCCGCGGCTGGGAGCCGCGGTGTGGAACCTGTGGGAGCCGTGGCCGGTGGCGTCCGGGGCGGCCGCGGTGGTGCTGAACGTGTTCGCGCCGCGCAACGGCCCGGAGTTCCACCGGGTGCTACGGCCGGACGGGACGCTGCTCGTGGTCTCGCCGGAACGGGGGCACCTGGCCGAACTCGCGTCGCTGGCGCCGGTCCTGGATGTGGACGAGCGGAAGGAAGAACGCCTCGACGCGGCGTTGTCGGCGCACTTCGCACTGGCCTCCCGGGAGGGACTGCGGGAGCGGGTGACGCTGAAACCGCAGGAGATCCGGGACGCGGTGCGGATGGGCCCGACCGGGCACCACCCGGAGCGGCTCACGGCGCTCGCGGACGTGACCGAACCGGCCGAGGTGACCCTCGCGTTCTCGCTGTCGGTGTACCGGAGGAAAACATGACGGCCGTGCCCGCGACGGCGATCACCGACCCGGACTGGCTGGCCGAGCAGCTGCGCCGCACCGCGGCCCTCTACGGCGACGGCGGCCCGGTCGTGACCGGCACGGTCTGGTGGTACTCGGTATCGGCGATGCTGGTGACGCCCGCGCTCGACCCGCTGGTCGCGACCGGCCGGGCGATGGACCCGGCGCTGGACGCGGTGACACTGGAGGTGGTGCCGGACGGCCGGGTGCTCGACGCCCGCTCGTCGCGGCCACTCGGGTCCGATGTGGACGAAATCGGCAAGGCACTGGGCGGCGCGCTGGACACCGGGATCGCCGCCGTGGCGGAGGCCAGCGGCGCCGGAACCCGCGCGCTGTGCGCGATCGCGACCGATGCGATCGCGAACGTCCTGGTGTGGGCCGCGAAGACCTCCGGTGATGCCGCGCGCGGGGTGGCGCTGGCCGGCCAGGTGGTCGCCGCGGTGGGCGACCACCTGCCGCGGCCGCGGTTCGTGGACGTCGGCGGGACACCGGTGGTGCGGCGGGCGTCGTGCTGCCTGATCTACCGCACCGGCGGGGCGGGCAAGTGCGTCAGCTGCCCCCGGCAGACACCCGCGGAACGGGCGCAGCGGTTGCGGATGACGTTCGGTTAACGGGTCAGGAAGCCGTCGAGCAGCTTGTTGACCGCGTCCGGCACCTCGAGGGCCGCGAGGTGGGCCGCGTCCTCGAGAAAGACCAGTTCGGCACCGGGAATGGCGGCGGCCACCTCCTCGAGTTCCCGCGGCGGGAAGGTCGCGTCCTCGCGGCCGCCGATGACCAGTACCGGGGTGCGGACCGAGGCGAGCAACGCCCGCTGGTCGGGCCGCCGGGAGACCACGCTGGTGACCGCGAACGTCAGGGACCGCACGTCGTTGCGCCGCGCCAGCTCGATCACGCGGGCCACCACGTCCGGGCGCGTGCGCAGTGAGGTGGGCCCGAGGAACGCCTTGCCGACGGACCGGGTGAGCGGCGGACGGATGCCGCGCAGGAGCTTCGCCATCGCGAGGAGCGCGGCGAACTCGGCCTTCTGCCGCCGTGGGGCCGCCGACGCGGTGCCGTTCATCAGGGTGCTGGTGAGCACCCGATCGGGATGACGCGCGGCGAACGTGGCACCGACCATCGCGCCCCACGAGTTGCCGAGGAAGTGCGTCCGGCCGAACCCGAGCGCGTCCAGCAGGTCGATGACCGCACCGGCGCACTCGTCGAGCGTGAAGGTCCTGCGCAGGGCGCTGCTCGCGCCGTGGCCCGGCGGGTCCACGGCCACCGTGGTGAACCGGTCCGACAGGTGCTCGACCTGCGCCTGCCACAGCGTGTGGTCCATGAGCAGGCTCGGCCACATCACGATCGGGTCCCCGGAACCCCGCAGGTGCACCCGGAGGGTGCCGAGCGCGGTCGGCACGCCGCGATCCTCGTCGATCATGCGGTCACGGTACGCGGCGCCCGCCGGTTCCACCTGCACCCGGATGCCGCACCGTCCGCGCCTCGGGAGAGCTGGCCCGGTCCGCGGGCGGGCAGGTAGCGTCGGCCCGGTGAGTGAGCGCAGCTGGGGCTTCCGCACGCGTGCCCTGCACGCCGGTGGGACGCCCGATCCGGTCACCGGGGCGCGTGCGGTGCCGATCTACCAGACCACCAGTTTCGTCTTCGAGGATGCCGCCGACGCGGCGAACCTGTTCGCGTTGCAGAAGTACGGCAACATCTACAGCCGGATCGGCAACCCGACCGTGGCGGCGTTCGAGGAACGCATCGCCAGCCTGGAGGGCGGCATCGGCGGCGTGGCCACCGGCAGCGGCCAGGCCGCCGAGTTCCTCACGTTCGCGGCGCTGGCCGAGGCCGGCGACCACATCGTCGCCGCCGGCGGGCTCTACGGCGGCACGGTCACCCAGCTCTCCGGCACGCTCGGCCGGTTCGGCGTGGAAACGACTTTCGTCGCCGGGGACGACCTCGACGACTACGCCGCCGCGATCACCGGGCGCACCCGGCTGATCTTCACCGAGGTGATCGGCAACCCGAGTGGTGACATCGCGGATCTGGCCGGGCTCGCCGACCTCGCGCACAGCCACGGCATCCCGCTGGTCGTGGACGCGACCCTGGCGACCCCGTACCTGTGCCGCCCGATCGAGCACGGCGCCGACATCGTGCTGCACTCGGCGACGAAGTTCCTCGGCGGGCACGGCACCACGCTCGGCGGCATCGTCGTGGAGTCCGGGAAGTTCGACTGGGGCAACGGCAAGTTCCCGCGGATGACCGAGGTCGTGCCCAGCTACGGCGGCCTGAAGTACTGGGAGAACTTCGGCGAGTACGCGTTCTGCACGCGGCTGCGGGCCGAGCAGCTGCGCGACATCGGCGCGGCGCTCTCGCCGCATTCGGCATTCCTGCTGCTCCAGGGCGTGGAAACGCTGCCGCAGCGGATGGACGCCCACCTGGCGAACGCCCGGGCCGTCGCCGAGTTCCTCGACGCCGACGACCGGGTGGCGTGGGTGAGCTACGCGGGGCTGCCCGGTCACCGGCACCACGACCTGGCGAAGAAGTACCTGCCGCTCGGCCCGGGTGCGGTGTTCTCGTTCGGGGTGCGGGGCGGCCGCGCGGCCGGGGAGAAGTTCGTCGAGTCGGTGGAACTGTTGTCGCACCTGGCCAACGTCGGCGACGCGCGGAGCCTGGTCATCCACCCCGCCTCCACCACCCACCAGCAGCTCTCCGACGAGCAGCTGACGGCCGGCGGGGTGGGGCCGGACCTGATCCGGCTGTCGATCGGCCTGGAGGACGCCGAGGACATCCTGTGGGACATCGACCAGGCGCTCACCGCGGCGGTGAAAGCCGCATGAGCACGGAGACCACGGAGACCACCGAGAACACCGTGCCCGCCGGAGCCGTCCGGTCGGCATCGCCGCTGTCCTGGACAGCGCCGTCGGCGCGGGAGCGGCTCGCGCTGCTGTCCCGCACGAAGTCGGTCACGATCGTCGGCGCGTCGGACAACCCGGCGCGGCCGAGCTACTTCGTCGCCACCTACCTGCTGTCCTCCACCGACTACCAGGTGAACTTCGTCAACCCGCGGCTGTTGTCGCTGCTGGGGAGGCCGGTGTACCCGGCACTGGCCGACGTTCCGGGCGAGCTGGACCTGGTCAGCGTGTTCCGCAAGCACGCCGACCTGCCCGGTGTGGCCGAGGAGGCCATCCGGGCGGGAGCCCGGACGCTGTGGCTCCAGCTGGGACTGTGGCACGAACCGGTGGCGCAGCGGGCCACCGGCGCCGGGCTGGACGTGGTGATGAACCGGTGTGTGAAGATCGAGCACGCGCGGTTCGCGGGTGGCCTGCACCTGGCCGGGTTCAACACCGGGGTGATCAGCTCGCGGCGGCGCCTGCGGCCGTGAATCTGCCCGCCGGACGGCGTTTTTCCGCCGGAGATGGTCCGCCTGGGACGGCCGCGCGTGTCAGACTCGGTGGTGTGACGGGAAGTTCGCCGGGCGAAGGTGGGTTGTGCTGGTCATGGCAGACGGTGTGAAGGTGACGTTCGTCGGCGGTCCGACGGTGCTGCTGGAGCTGGGCGGCAAGCGGTTCCTGGTCGATCCGACGTTCAGCCCCGCTGGCGTGCACGAGACGACGCCGGGGCGGCCGCTGACCAAGACCGAGGACCCCGCGCTGACCGCGGCGCAGATCGGGCCGGTCGACACGGTGCTGCTGTCCCACGACCAGCACGCCGACAACCTCGACCCGGCCGGGCGGCAGTACGTCGCGGAATCCCTGCTCACGCTGACCACCCCCGCCGGTGCGCGGCGGCTGGGCGGGACCGCGCAGGGACTGGCGCCGTGGCACCAGCTGCACATCGGGCGGGTCGCGGTGACCGCCGTGCCCGCTCTGCACGGGCCGAAGGGCAGCGAGGAGGTCACCGGTGAGGTCACCGGGTTCGTGCTGACCGGCCAGGACCTGCCGACGGTGTACGTGAGCGGCGACAACGCCTCGCTCGACGTGGTGCGCGACATCTCCCGGCGGCTGCGCAAGCTGGACCTCGCGGTGCTGTTCGCCGGCGCGGCCCGGACGTCCCTCTTCGACGGCGCTCCCCTCACCCTGACCAGCGAGGACGCCGCGGAGGCCGCGCACATCCTGCGGGCGCGCGCCATCGTGCCCGTGCACACGCGCGGGTGGGCGCACTTCAGCGAGGGTCCCGACGAGGTGCGCAAGGCGTTCGCGGGCGCCGGGTTGAGTGACCGGCTGCACGTGCTGGAGCCGGGTGAGAGCGTGGTGATCGCCTGACCCGGGGCACGTCCGCCTGCTTCCGGTTTCCGCGGACGGGCGGTTACGGTGCCGACGTGCAACTGGAAGCCGATTTCACCACCGAGCCGTTCCGCGGCGAGGGCGAACCACCCGAGCACGCCGTCCGCGCCCGCGAGGCCGCCGAGGCGGCCGGCCTGGCCGTGGACTTCGGCCCGCTCGGCACCACCGTCCGCGGCGAGGCGGACACCCTGATCGAGGCGCTCCCGGCGATCGCCAGGGCCGCGCTGACCGGCGGTGCGGACCGCCTCACCCTGCAGCTGTCCACCCCGGCCGCCGCACGCGAACCGGCCGGCGGCGCACCCACCTCGCTGGACCGGCTCATCATCGAGGTCGAGCGGGAGCTCGGGGCGCGCCTGGCCGATCTGGACCGGGCCGGCAAGCAACGCGCCGTGCGCCTGCTGGAGGAACGGGGCGCCTTCGCGCTCCGGCGCGCCGCGCCCACGGTGGCCGAGGCGCTCGGCGTCACCCGCTTCACGGTCTACAACTACCTCAACCGGGAGCCCTGATCCGCAGGCGAGCCGGGCACGCGAGCCGCCGCGCGGCGGTGGTGCCCAACCCCGGCTCCGGCTCGCGACCGGAACGAATTCCCCCAGCAGGTTCGTGAGCACCTCCGGCTGGTTCTCGGATACGGCGCGTGGATCGAAACCGGTACCCGGGCGTGCACGGGGTTCGGCCTGTCACGGTACGACGCGCGCCGCCTGGCGGTCGCCGGTGAGGCCGTGGTCGCGTCCGCACGAAAATTGTTGAGCGACCGATCCAGATAGTGTTTACTGATCACATGGCCCGCACGCGTGAGTTCGACACCGACGCCGCGCTCGAACGCGCGATGGAGGTGTTCCGCGAGAAGGGCTACGAAGGAGCGTCCACCCGGGATCTGACCGGCGCCATCGGCATCGGGCCGGGTTCGCTCTACGCGGCGTTCCACAACAAGGAGGGGCTGTACCTGGCCGCGTTGCGGCGCCACTGCGAGCACCTCGCCCACACGACGCAGCAGGCGCTCGCTTCGAAGCGGTCTGCGCGGACGGTGGTGCGCGGGCTGCTGCAGCTGGCGTTCACCGGCAGCGATCCGGCGCACTGGGGGCCGGGCTGCCTCCTCCTGCGCGCCGCGACCGAGCGCGCGGGAGCCAACCCGGAACTCGACCGCATGCTCCGCGACGCGTCCCGGGCGGTGGAGGCCGCCTTCGCCGAGATCCTCACGGATGGCCGGCGTCGCGGTGAACTCCCGCAGGACCTGGATGCAGCCGCGGCCGCGCACTTCCTCGTCACCACGCTGCAGGGACTCCGCGTGATGGCGCTGCTGGGCTCGGATCGGGCGAGCCTGTCCGCGACCGTGGAGACCGCCCTGCGGTGCCTCGGCTGATTCCTCCCGCTCAGATTATGGATCGATTGCTCAAGAAAGGTTGCCTGATGGTACGTGGACGCGAAGTCCGGCTGGTCACCCCGCTGGACGGCCTGCCGAAGCCGGCGAACTTCGAGGTCGCCGAGGTGACCGTGCCGGAACCGGGTCCCGGTGAGGTCGTCGTGCGGAACCGGTTCTTCGTACTCGAACCCGGGGCCCGCCTCGCGATGGAAGCCCTGAGCGCGGGCGTACCCGGGTTCGACGTGGACGGATTGCGGGCGCACACGATCGGCGAGGTGTTCGCCTCGGGCTCACCGGATTTCCGACCCGGGGACACGGTCACCCACGTGCTCGGCTGGCGCGAGTACTCGCTGGCCGGGACCGGCGGGCTCACCCGGGTCGATCCGGATGCCCTGCCCTCGCTCACCGCCCACCTCGCGGGCGGGCTCACCAGCTACGTCGGGCTCACCGAAATCGGCCGGATGCGGCCCGGCGACACGGTGTTCGTCTCCAGCGCGGCGGGCACGGTGGGCAGCCTCGCCGGTCAGATGGCCCGGCTGCTCGGCGCCGGGCGCGTCATCGGAAGCGCGGGCAGCGCGGCGAAGGTGCGGTACCTCGTCGGCGAACTCGGGTTCGACGCGGCGTTCGACTACCACGACGGTCGGCTCGCCGAGCAGCTCCTCGCCGCCGCACGGGGCGGTGTCGACGTGTATTTCGACAACGTGGGCGGTCCGCACCTCGAGGCCGCGCTCGAGGTGATGAACCCGCACGGCCGGGTCGTCCTGTGCGGTGCGATGTCCCGGCAGGGCAGCGACGAGGTGCCACCGGGACCGTCGAACCTGCTGCAGGCCATCGCGAAACGGCTCACCCTGCGCGGGTTCACCGTCAACGAGCACCTGGACCGCGCCGCCGAGTTCACCCCCGTCTTCGGGGAGTGGCTGCGCGCGGGGAAGATCCGCTATCGGGAAACGGTCGTCGACGGCCTCGACCGGGCACCGCAGGCGTTCGCCGATCTCCTGGCCGGCCGGTACACCGGCCGGGTCCTGGTGCGCGTCAGCTGACGATGTGCTCCGGGCGCACCGGCACCCGCGGCAGTTCCTTGCCGGTCGCGGCGCGGATGGCCGCCACGATCGCCGGGGTGGAGGAGATGGTCGGCGGCTCGCCGACGCCGCGGAGGCCGTACGGCGCGTTCGGGTCGGCCAGCTCCAGCACGTCGACGTCCATCGGCGGCATGTCGAGGACGGTGGGGATCAGGTAGTCGGTGAACGACGGGTTGCGGATCTTCCCCTCGTGCGTCTGGATCTCCTCCATCACCGCCAGCCCGAGCCCCTGCGCCGAGCCGCCCTGGATCTGGCCCAGCACGGCCTGCGGGTTCAGCGCGCGGCCGACGTCCTGGGCGCAGTCGAGCGCGACGACCTTGACCAGGCCCAGTTCGGTGTCCACGTCCACGACCGCCCGGTGCGCGGCGAACCCGTACTGCACGTGCGCGTTCCCCGCACCGGTCTCCGGGTCGAGCACGTCGGTCGGCCGGTGCCGCCACTCCACGGTCTCGTCGATCACGTCGTCGCCGAGGACGTCCACCAGGTCGGCGACCACACCGTCCCGCGTGGACACGACCTTCCCGCCGACCAGGTCCACCTCCCCGCCCACCCCGAGCCGCTTGACCAGCGCCGCGTGCACGGCCAGGCACGCGGCCCGCACCGCTCCCCCGGTGACGTAGGTCTGCCGGGACGCCGACGTGGAACCCGCGTTGCCGATCGAGGTGTCGGCGGGCAGGATCGCCACCTGCTCCACGCCGAGCTCGGTGCGCACGATCTGCTGCAGCACCGTCACCAGGCCCTGACCGACCTCGCACGCCGCGGTCTGGACCGTGGCCGCCGCCTCGCCGCCCACCACGCGCAGCTGCACGCGGGCGGTCGAGTAGTCGTCGAAGCCCTCGGAGAAGCAGATGTTCTTGATGCCGACCGCGTAGCCGACGCCACGCACGACACCCTCGCCGTGCGTGGTGTTCGAGACGCCGCCGGGCAGTGTCCGCAGGTCCCGCTCACCGGACGGCTCCGGCGGCAGCGGTTTCGCGGCCACCCGCCGCACCAGCTCGGCGACCGGTGCGGGCGAGTCCACGATCTGCCCGGTCGGCATCCGGGAACCCTCGCTCATCGCGTTGCGGACCCGGACCTCGACCGGGTCCAGTCCGCAGGCCGCCGCCACCTTGTCCATTTGGGACTCGTACGCGAACGCCGCCTGCACCGCCCCGAAACCGCGCATCGCGCCGCACGGCGGGTTGTTCGTGTACGCGCCCCAGCAGTCCACCACGACGTTGTGCACCTCGTAGGGCCCGACGCCGAGGGTGGCGGCGTTGGCGACGACCGCGCTCGTGGACGAGGCGTACGCACCGCCGTCGAGGAAGATCCGCGCCCGGACGTAGACCAGCTTCCCGTCGCGGTCGGCGCCGTGCTCGTAGTACAGCTTCGCCGGATGCCGGTGCACGTGGCCGTAAAACGACTCCTCGCGGTTGTAGACCATCTTCACCGGCTTGCCGGTGTGCAGCGCGAGCAGGCACGCGTGGATCTGGATGGACAGGTCCTCGCGGCCGCCGAACGCGCCGCCGACCCCGCCGAGTGTGAGCCGCACCTTGTCCTCCGGCAGCCCGAGCGCGGCCACGATCTGCCGCTGGTCGACGTGCAGCCATTGTGTGGCGACGTAGAGGTCGACGCCGCCGTCCTCGGCCGGGACGGCCAGTCCGGACTCCGGCCCGAGGAACGCCTGGTCCTGCATGCCCACCTCGTACACGCCCGACACCACCACCTCGGCGGTCGCCGAGGGGTCGCCACGGCGGATCGGCACGTGCCGCACGACGTTGCCGTTGGGATGGACCTTCGGGCCGTCGCCGCGCACCGCCTGCTCCGCGTCGGTGACCGGGTCCAGCACCTCGTAGTCGACGCGGATGCGCGCAGCCGCCCGCCGCGCGGTCTCCGGGTGGTCGGCCGCCACGAGCGCCACCGGTTCGCCCTGGTAGCGCACCACGTCGACGGCCAGCACCGGCTGGTCGGGGTGTTCCAGGCCGTACCGGTTCACGCCCGGCACGTCCTCGTGCGTCAGCACCGCCTCCACGCCCGGCACCGTGAGCGCGCCGGTGATGTCGATGCCGCGGATGCGCGCGGCGGGGTGCGGGCTGCGCAGCGTCACGCCCCACACCATGTCCTCGTGCCACAGGTCGGAGGAGTAGGCGAACTCGCCGCGCACCTTGACGACCCCGTCCGGGCGGCGCGGGCTGCTGCCGATCCCCTGCGTCGTCGTCGTCCGCTCGGCCGTGGTCATCGCAACCTCCTGCTCGCCGCGACCAGGTCACGGGCGATCGCGGCCTCGTCGCCGGTGCGCAGTTCGCCGTCGGCAACCACCGTCCGGCCGCCGACGAGCAGCAGCTTCAGCGGCGGGGTGGCACCGAGCACGAACGCGGCCACCGGATCGTCGATCCCGGCGTGGGGCAGGCCGGTCAGGTCCCACACCGCGAGGTCGGCGAGCTTGCCGGGCTCGATCGAGCCGAGTTCGCCGTGCCGGCCCAGGCACCGCGCGCCACCCATGGTGCCCATCCACAGCGCCTCGCGCACCGACAACGCGGTGGGCCCACCACGCTGCCGCGCCTGCAGCAACGCCTGGTGCAGCTCCTCGCCGAGCCCGCCGGACTCGTTGGAGGCCGCGCCGTCGGCACCGAGCCCCACCGGGGCACCGGCGTCGAGCAGGTCGCGCACCGGGGCGATGCCGGTGCCCAGCCGTCCGTTGGACGTCGGGCAGTGCGCCGACCCGGTGCGGGTCGCGCCGAGGCGGCCGACCGCGGCGCGGTCGAGGTGCACGGTGTGCGCGAGCCACACGTCGTCGCCGAGCCAGCCGAGTTTGTCGGCGTATTCCGCGGGCGTGCAGCCGTTCTCGGCGATGCACTGCTCCTCCTCGTCGAGGGTCTCGGCGAGGTGCGTGTGCAGCCGCACTCCCGTGCGCCGCGCGAGTTCCGCGGCCTCGCGCATCAGCGTCTCGCTGACCGTGAACGGCGAGCACGGCCCGGCCGCGATCCGGATGCGCGCATCCGGCGCCGGATCGTGGTGGGCCGCGATGGCCGCTTCCGTGCCGAGCAACGCGGCGTCGGTGGTCTCGACCAGGCTGTCCGGCGGCAGGCCGCCGTCGGATTCGCCGCGGTCCATCGAGCCGCGCACGAGGTGCGCCCGCACCCCGATCCGGTCCGCCGCGGCAACGAGCGCCTCGATCTGGTCCGGAGCGTCGCGGGGGAAGACGTAGTGGTGGTCGGCGACGGTGGTGCAGCCGGTCAGCGCGAGGCGCGCCATCCCGGCGGCCGCGGCGGCGTGGGTGACGTCCGCGTCGAGCCGCGTCCAGATCGGGTACAGCTGGACCAGCCACTCGAAGAGCGTGGCGTCGGCGGCGAGCCCGCGGGTGGCCCACTGGTACAGGTGGTGGTGGGTGTTGACCAGGCCGGGCGTGATCAGGCAGCCGGAGACGTCGATCCGCGGCCCCTCCGCCGCGGCCCGTCCGGGTCCGACGGCGGTGATGGTGGCGTCGTCGAGCACGACGTGCCCATCGCGGTACTCGGTGCCACCGGCATCGACGGTCGCGATGGCGGCGTGCTCCAGGATCAGCCTCATCGCCTCACCGCCCGCACGGCCTCCAGGATCTTCTCGTACCCGGTGCAGCGGCACAGGTTCCCGGCCAGCGCCTCCCGGATCTCCTCGTCGCCCGGGTCCGGCACCCGGTTCAGCAGGTCGTGCGCGGCGATCACCAGACCGGGCGTGCAGAAGCCGCACTGCACCGCGCCGGCGTCCACAAAGGACTGCTGCACCGGGTCCAGCCGGTCCCCCTCGGCGAGTCCCTCCACGGTGCGGACCTCGCGGCCCTCGGCCTGCCCCGCCGCGACCAGGCACGCGCACACCGGCGTGCCGTCCAGGTAGACCGTGCACGAGCCGCATTCGCCCTGTTCACACGCGTTCTTCGAGCCGGGCAGGCCGAGCCGCTCGCGCAGCACGTACAGCAGGCTCTCGCCCTCCCACACGTCGTCGGCCTGCCGCTCCTCGCCGTTGACCGTCACGTTCACGCGCACGTCCGTTGCCCTCCCAGGTAGTCCTGCCAGGCCCAGCCGAGCGTCCGGCGGGCGAGCACCGCCAGCGCGTGCCTGCGGTACTCCGCGGTGCCGCGCACGTCGTCGATCGGCGCCGCCGCTCCGGCGACCAGTTCGCCGAAGCGGCGCTGGACCGGATCCCCGAGCGGTGCCGGCGCGTCCCACGGCAGCTCGCCGGTGAGGAACTCCTCGGCGTCGTGCGCCCGGCGCGGCGTCGGCCCCGCCGACCCGATCGCGGCACCGGCCCGGCGCCGCCGCGGGTCCAGCGCGACGGCGAACGAGCAGACCGCGATCACCATCGCGTTGCGCGTGCCGACCTTGGCGAACTGCTGCGGCCCGGTCGCGACCGGCAGGTGCACGGCGACGATCAGCTCGTCCGGCGCCAGCGCGTGCTTCTTCACGCCGACGTAGAACTCGTCGGCCGGGATCATGCGGGTGCCGCGCACGGACGCGACCTCGACCCGCGCACCGGTGGCCAGCAGCACGGGGTGCGTGTCGCCCGCGGGTGAGGCCGCACCCAGGTTGCCGCCGACCGTGCCGCGGTTGCGGATCTGCGGCGAGCCGACCGTCCGCGCGGCCATCGCCAGGCCGGGCAGCTCATCACCCAGTTCAGTGATGACGCGGGTGTACGGAACTCCGGCGCCCAGCCGGACCGTGCCGTCGCGTGTGGTCCACGCGGCCAGCTCCGCGACCCGGGTCAGGTCGAGCAACGCCTCCGGGCGGCGGTGGTCGAAGTTGAGCTCGACCATGACGTCCGTGCCGCCCGCAAGGGGCACGGCCTCCGGGCGCTCCGCCTTCGCGGCGAGCGCCTCGGCGAGCGTCGCCGGTCGCAGGAAGTCCATCACAGCAGTAGACGCCCGGGACACGCGCACCGGCAACGGCGGCTCGGTACGAACCGACAGCGGCGGGACGCCGTCCGGTTGTGCTTTCCTACAAATCTGATGACCACCGTGCGGGCACTGCTGGAGATCCCGGAGCTGCGGCTGCGGCTGCGCACCGGCGCCGGGCGGCTCGGCTGCGCGGTCAGCCGGATCTACGTGACCGAGCTGCCCGACCCGAGCCGGTACGTCTCGGCGGGCGAAGTCGTCCTGACCGGGTTGCTGTGGTGGCGCGAACCGGGCGATGCGGAACCGTTCGTCGCCGCGCTCGACCGGGCCGGAGTCGCCGCGCTGGCCGCCTCCGGCGCGGACACCGGCGGCATCCCGCCGGACGTCGTGCAGGCGTGCACGCGGCACCGCATCCCGCTGCTGGAGGTGCCGGCCGATCTGTCGTTCGCGGTGATCACCGAGCGGGTGGTGCTGGAGCTGGCCGCGGCGCGGGGCCGGGAGCCGAGCGCGGCCCGCAAGCGCTTGCTGGCCGCCGCGACCGAGGACATCTCGCTGCCGGCACTGATGCGGCAGGGCGCGGTCGAACTGGGCGCGCCGTGCTGGGTCCTGTCGGCCACGGGACGAGTCGTCGCGGGACCGGCGGATCCACCCGATGACCTCGCCGGGCAGGTCGAGCACGTCGTGCCCGGCCGCGACCTGACCGTCCACGACGGGTGCGCGCTGATTCCCGTCGGCGGCAGCTTCGCGGTGCCGTGGCTGCTGGCGGTCGGCCACCCGGAACCGGGGGAGCTGGCCGGGGAGCTCGCCGATCTGGTGCGGCTGGCCCGGGCGCGGACGGACCAGGTGCGGCGCATGGCGGCCCGCCCGGCCGAACCGTTGCTGCACGCGCTGGCGGACGGTGGGCCGGTCACCGACGCCGTCGCCGCCGCCGGGTTGCCGGAGGACAGCGAGATCCGGGTGCTGCTCGCGCGGGCTCCCGACGACGGCCCGGACCTGGCGGCGGAGGTGCTGGCCGAGCTGCTCGCGGAGGCCCGGCCGGTGGTCGGCGTGGTCGGCGAGGACGCCTGCGCCCTGATCGCGGGCCCGGGCAACTGGATGCGCGTGGCGGCCGAGGGCCTGGCCCGGGCGGACCGGCTGATGTCGTGGTCAGGCTTCCGCCTGGGTTCCGGCGGCCCCGCGGGGGTGGACGGTCTGCACGGCGCGATGCAGGAAGCGCGGCACGCGGTCGAACTGGCGGCCCGCCGCGGTGGGCGGATCGAGCTGGTGGCGGGCGAGGACCTCGCGGTGCACCAGCTACTGGCCGCCGGTGCGCCGGACGAGCTGCGCCGCTCGGTGCGGGAGCGGGTGCTCGGGCCGCTGCTCGCCTACGACGCGGCGCAGGGCACGGACCTGGTGCACAGCGTGCGGGTCTACCTGGAGTGCTCTTCGTCGCCGACGGCGGCGGCGCGGGCGCTGCACGTCCACGTCAACACCCTGCGGTACCGCATCACCCGGGCCTCGGAGCTGCTCGGCGTGGACCTCAACGACTTCGTCACGCAGGTGGACGTCTACCTCGCACTGCAAGTTACCGTCTAGACACATCAACTGGTAACGTCCGCGCGATGGAGCGATTCGAGACGCCGGACGGCACGGTGCGCTGGACACGGTCCGGTGCGGGCTCGCCCGTGGTGCTGATGCACGGCACGCCGTTCTCCTCGTACGTCTGGCGTGATGTCGCGGCGGCACTGGCAGACCGGCACGAAGTGTTCGCCTGGGACATGCTGGGGTACGGGCAGTCCGAGAAACGGGCCGGTCAGGACGTGTCGCTGGGCACGCAGGCGAAGATCTTCACATCGCTGCTGGAGCACTGGGGCCTGGACGAACCGGCGGTGGTGGCGCACGACTTCGGCGGCGTGGTGTCGCTGCGCGCCCACCTGCTGCACGGCGCGCGGTACCGCCGGCTCGCGCTGGTGGACGCGGTGGCGATCGCACCCTGGGGCACGTCGTTCTTCCGGCTGGTGCGCGAGAACGCCGCTGTCTTCGAGCGCCTGCCGGCACACCTGCACGAAGCGATCGTGCGCACCCAGACGGCGACGGCGTCCCGGCCGGGCCTGCGTGCGGAGGTGCTGGACCGGCTGGCGGAGCCGTGGCTCGGCGATGACGGCCAGGCCGCGTTCTACCGGCAGATGGCGCAGGCGGACCAGCGCTACACCGACGAGATCGAGCCCCTGCTGGGTTCACTGGACCTGCCGGTGCTGGTGTGCTGGGGCGAGGCGGACGAGTGGCTGCCCGTCGAGCGGGGCAAGGACCTCGCGTCCCGCATCCCGGGCGCACAGCTCCGGCTGCTGCCGGGCGCGGGTCACCTGGTGCAGGAGGACGCGCCGGCCGCCCTCACCGCCACCCTGCTGGACTTCCTCCCCGCCTGACCGGGCGTGAGCGTGGGACTCGCGATCGCCGCGAGTCCCACGCTCCCGGCCGGGGCTACTTGATCCGCTCGTAGGCGGGCAGGGTCAGGAAGTCGACGAACTCGTCGGCGAGCGCGACCTCCTCGAACACCTCGATCGCCGGGGTCAGCAGGTCGGCCGGGATCTGCCCGTCGAGCTCCTTGCGGACGTCGTCGAGCACCGACCTGACCAGCTCGCGGGTGACCTTCTGGCCGTTGTCCAGCTCCGTGCCGTTCTGCACCCACTGCCAGATCTGCGACCGCGAGATCTCCGCGGTGGCGGCGTCCTCCATCAGGTTGTGGATGCCCGCCGCGCCGTTGCCGCCCAGCCACGAGGCGATGTAGCGGACGCCGACGTCGACCGCACCGCGCAGGCCGGCCTCGGTGGCGCTGCCCTCGGTGCTCGCCACGTCGAGCAGCTGGTCAGCGGTGACCGACACGTCCTCACGCAGCCGGTCGAGCTGGTTCGGCTTGTCGCCGAGGACCTTGTCGAACTCCTCCTTGCACAGCTCGACCATGCCCGGGTGTGCGACCCACGAGCCGTCGAACCCGTCGTTCGCCTCGCGCGCCTTGTCGGCGTGCACCTTCTTGGAGGCGTTCTCGTTGACCTCGGGGTCCTTGCTCGGGATGAACGCCGCCATGCCGCCGATCGCGAACGCACCACGCTTGTGGCAGGTGCGCACCAGCAGCTCGGTGTAGGCCCGCATGAACGGCGCCGTCATGGTGACGCTGTTGCGGTCGGGCAGCACGAACTTCTCGCCGGCGTCCCGGAAGTACTTGATGACGCTGAACAGGTAGTCCCAGCGGCCTGCGTTGAGGCCGGAGGCGTGCTCGCGCAGCTCGTAGAGGATCTCCTCCATCTCGAACGCGGCCGGGATGGTCTCGATCAGCACGGTGGCGCGGATGGTGCCGTGCTCGATGCCCAGCTCCTTCTCGGCCCAGGAGAACACGTCGTTCCACAGGCGGGCCTCGAGGTGGCTTTCCATCTTGGGCAGGTAGAAGTACGGGCCCTTGTCGTTGGCCAGCAGGGCGCGGACGTTGTGGAAGAAGTACAGGCCGAAGTCGACGAGCGCGCCGACGCCCTTGCGGCCGTCGAAGGTCAGGTTGTGCTCGTCGAGGTGCCAGCCGCGCGGGCGGACCAAGATCGTCGCCAGCGGGGCGTCCTTGCGCAGCTCGTAGTGCTTGCCGTTCGAGTCGAGCTCGATGGTGCCGCGGATCGCGTCGGACAGGTTGACCTGCCCGCCGACGACGTTGTGCCAGTGCGGGGTGTTGGCGTCCTCGAAGTCGGCCAGCCACACCTTCGCGCCCGAGTTGAGGGCGTTGATCGTCATCTTGCGCTCGGTCGGACCGGTGATCTCCACGCGCCGGTCGCGCAGGGCGGGAGGCGCCTCGGCGACCTTCCAGTCGCCCTCGCGGATCTCCTTGGTCTCGGGGAGGAAGTCCAGGCGCCCGGTGCGCTTGGCCTCCTCACGTCGCTTCGCGCGCGCGGCGAGCAGCTCGTCGCGGCGGGCCGCGAAGTTCGTGTGCAGCCCGGCCAGGAAGTCCAGCGCTTCCCGGGTCAGGATCTCGTCGCCTCGCTCGACGGCGCCGCCGAGCACCTGGACGTCAGCCATGCGGAACACTCCCAGAAGGACTTGCGGTTTGGTTTTTACATCCCGGACTATAGTTTCTGCATAGCGGAAGCTCAATGTGAGGAGACGCGGTGGCCGAAGAGAAGGTGGGACGAGACGGCGGGGTCGGTGGGGTCCAGTCGCTGCGCCGCGCGTTCGAACTGCTCGAGCGGCTGGCCGACACCGGCGGCGAGGCCAGCCTGTCCGAGCTCGCGGCCAGCTCCGGCCTGCCGATGCCGACGATCCACCGCCTGATCCGCACGCTCGTGCAGCTCGGCTACGTGCGGCAGAACACCAACCGGAGGTACGCGCTCGGCGCCCGGCTCATCCGCCTGGGTGAGAACGCGAGCATGCAGTTCGGCGCCTGGGCGCGCCCGCTGCTGGCCGAACTGGTCGAAGTGACCGGCGAGACGGCCAACCTGGCGGTCCTGGAGCGCGACGAGGTGGTGTACGTGTCGCAGGTGCCGTCGAAGCACTCGATGCGGATGTTCACCGAGGTCGGGCGGCGCGTCCTGCCGCACGGCACCGGGGTCGGGAAGGCGATCCTGTCGCAGCTGCCCACCGAGGAGGTGCGGGCGCTGCTGAGCCGCACCGGGATGCCCGCCTACACCGACCACACCTTCACCGATCCGGATGCGCTGCTAGCCCACCTGGCGCAGGTGGCGGCGCAGGGTTACGCCGTCGACGAGAGCGAGCAGGAGCTGGGGGTGCGGTGTGTCGCCGTTCCGCTGACCGGCACCCCGGCCCCGGCGGCGGTCTCGGTGTCCGGCCCGTCCGGCCGGTTGACGCTGGATGCGGTCTCGCGGATCGCCCCGCTGGTGCAAGCCACCGCGGCAACGTTGTCGACCTACCTGGAGGAGAGCGCCTGAACCGCCACCCGCCGGTGAACCGCCAACACGCCGCCCCCAGCGGCCAACACACCGCCCCCACCGGCCAACACGCCGCCACCAGCGGCGAACACGGCGCCCGGACCAGCCAACACACCGGGGCGCGGCGTGTTTGCCGCTTCGGGCAGCGTGTTTGCCGCTCCGGGCGGTGAGTTGGTCAGTCCGGGCGGTGAGTTGGCCGGTCCGGGTGGGGGCAAAAAGAAGCGCGCCGTCCTCCCCTGCGGCGCGCCTTTTTCACTCTGGCGCGCCCGGGGCCGGCTTGTACAGCGTTATCCGACGTCGTCACCCGAACGAGTGACGGTGCTCATCCCAGCAAGGCGTCGACGAAGGCGGCCGGCTCGAAGGGCGCCAGGTCGTCCGGCCCTTCGCCCAGTCCGACGAGCTTGACGGGCACGCCGAGCTCGCGCTGGACCTGGAACACGATGCCGCCCTTGGCGGTCCCGTCGAGCTTGGTCAGCACGATGCCGGTGACGTCCACGACCTCGCGGAACACCCGGGCCTGCATCAGGCCGTTCTGACCGGTCGTCGCGTCCAGGACGAGCAGCACCTCGTCCACCTTGGCCTGCTTCTCCACCACCCGCTTGACCTTGCCGAGCTCGTCCATCAGGCCGGTCTTGGTGTGCAGCCGCCCGGCCGTGTCGATCAGCACCGCGTCGACCCCGGCGGTCACGCCGCGCTTGACCGCGTCGAACGCCACCGATGCCGGGTCGGCGCCCTCCTTGCCGCGCACCACCTCGGCCCCGACCCGCTCCGACCAGGTCTGCAACTGGTCGGCGGCCGCGGCGCGGAAGGTGTCCGCCGCGCCGAGCAGGACCTCACTGCCCTGCGCGACCAGCACTCGCGCGAGCTTGCCGGTGGTGGTGGTCTTGCCGGTGCCGTTCACACCCGCGACCAGGACGACCGCCGGCTGCTTGGCGCCGTCCACGGTGTGCGCCAGCGCGCGCACCGAGCGGTCCCAGCCCGGGTGCAGCGCATCGGTCAGCACCGTCTTGAGCACGGTCCGCGCCTCCGCCGAGGTCCGCACGGCACGCGCGGTCAGCTCGGTGCGCAGCTTCTCCACGATCTCGGTGGTGGTGGCCGCTCCGAGGTCCGCCATCAGCAGCGTGTCCTCGACGTCCTGCCACGAGTCCTCGTCGAGGTCACCGGCGCCGAGCAGGCCGAGCAGGCTCTGCCCGAACATCGACCGCGACTTCGACAACCGGCCGCGCAGCCGCTCGATCCGCCCGCCGACCGGCTCCGGCTCCTCGACCGCGACGGCCGACGGCTCGGGTTCCCGGGCGGCCGGGACCTGCGGCGCCTCGGTGACCGGCGGCGCAGCCGGGGTCTCGGGCGCGGGCGGCACCGACGGGACTTCGATGTCCGGCGGTGCGGCTTCGGCCTCCGGCAGGCCCACGTCGACGATGCCGCGGCGGGGCGCGTCACGGGGCACGGACGCGTCGTCGCCGACACCGGGCTGCCCGTCGACCTCGGTGCGCTCGCCCGCGGGGTGCTCGGGTGGTTCGACCGTCTCCGTCTGCTGCCCGCCAGGCGCCAGGGCAATACCGCCACCGGCCTGGTAGCCCCCGCCTCTCGGCGGCTTCGTCTCGCGCTCGGCCTCGGCCTCGGTCAGGCTGATCTTCCGCCGGCGGGCGACGACCAGACCGCTGATGAGGAGGATCGCCAGCAGGACGACGACCACCAGAATGATCCAGAACCAGAGGTTTTCCGCCACGTCGTCATCCTCGCATCCGGCGACCGGCCGGGCAGGGCACCCCTCACAGACTCGGCTGGGACAAGAAATCACCGGATGTCTTGCGTTCCCGTCAAAAGTGGACTAGACCACTCGGTCATGCGCGTCGTCGGGCTGATCTCCGGCACGTCGGTCGACGGGATCGACGTGGCGGTCGCCGAGCTGGACGTGACCGGCGACGAGGTCGTGCTCGTCCCGCTCGGGCACTCCTCGCTCCCCTACCCGGACGACCTGCGGCGCGACCTGCTCGCCGCGCTGCCGCCGGCCGCGGCCACGGTGGAGCAGGTGACCCGGCTGGACACCCGGGTCGGGCAGGCGTTCGCCGAGGCCGCCGCCACGATGTCCGCCGGAGCCGACCTGGTCGCCTCGCTCGGCCAGACCGTGTTCCACTGGGTAGAAGACGGTCGCGCTCGCGGCTCCCTGCAACTGGGACAGCCGGCCTGGATCGCCGAGCGCACCGGGCTGCCGGTGGTCGCCGACCTGCGTGTCCGCGACGTCGCCGCGGGCGGGCACGGCGCTCCGCTGGCGAGCACCCTGGACGCGCTGTGGCTGCGGGACCTGGCGCCGGCGGTCGCGCTGAACCTCGGTGGCATCGCCAACGTCACCGTGGTGCGACCGGACGGGGTGCTGGCCTTCGACACCGGCCCGGCCAACGCGCTGCTGGACCTGGCGGCGCACGACGTCACCGGCGGCGCCCGGAGCAGCGACCTCGACGGTGCGATCGCCGCCCGTGGCCGGGTCCACCCCGAGCTGCTGGACCGCCTGCTCGCCGAGCCCTACTACGCGGCGCCGCCACCGAAGTCGACCGGCAAGGAGCTGTTCCACGCCGGTTACCTGCGCGCCGCGACCGCCGGCCTCGACGTGGCGGACGAGGACCTGCTCGCCACCCTCACCGAGCTGACCGCCGTCACCGTCGCGCGCGCCTGCGCCGGGGCCACCACGGTGATCGCCTCCGGCGGCGGCACGGACAACCCGTCGCTGATGCGCGCACTCGCCCGCCACCTGCCCGGCACCCGGCTGGCGACCAGCGACGAGTTCGGCCTGCCGCGCTCGGCGAAGGAGGCGTACCTGACCGCGCTGCTCGGCTGGCTCACCTGGCACGGCATCCCGGCGAACCTGCCGGCCGCGACCGGCGCCCGCGGGCCGCGCCTGCTCGGCAGCATCACCCCCGGCGCACACCCGCTCTCGATGCCCGCTCCCCATCCGGCGACCGTCACCCGTCTGCGGGTAGCGGCTGCCCCGGCCCAACCGATAGGAGTGCCAGATGCACCCAGTTGACCTGGCGATCATCGTGGTCTACCTGGCCGCGATGCCCGCGATCGGCGTGCTCGTGGGGCGCCGCCAGCGCTCGGCGCAGGACTACTTCATCGGCGAACGCAGCCTGCCGTGGTGGGCGGTGTGCTTCTCGATCGTCGCGACCGAGACCTCGACGCTCACGGTGATCAGCACGCCCGGTCTGATCTGGGCGGCGTCCGGCAGCTACAACGGGCTGACGTACCTGCAGCTGCCGTTCGGTTACATCATCGGCCGGACGCTGGTGTCGTTCGTGCTGCTGCCGCGCTACTTCAAGGGCCAGCAGACCACCGCGTACGCCTTCCTCGGGCAGCGGTTCGGCTCGACCATGCAGGGCGTGGCGTCGGTGGCGTTCATCGTGACGCGCCTGCTGGCCGAAGGCGTGCGGCTGTTCGCCGGCGCGATCCCGATCCAGGTCATCCTCAAGCACTTCGGGCTGCACACGTCCTACTGGCAGATCGTGGTGGTCCTGACGGCGCTGACCGTGATCTACGCGCTGGTCGGCGGCATCAAGGCAGTCGTGTGGGTGGACGTGATCCAGCTGTCGGTCTACATCGGCGGCGCGATCATCGCGATGATCGTCCTGGCGGGCAAGCTGCCGTCGGACTGGACCTCCCGCGCCGCCGACGCCGGGATCTTCCGGCTGTTCGACTTCAACTTCGACATCCTGCACCTGCTGACCAGCCAGTACGCGTTCCTGACGGCGGTGGTCGGCGGTGCGATCTTCACGATGGCCTCGCACGGCACCGACCAGCTGATCGTGCAGCGGTTCCTCGCCTGCCGCAGCATCGCCGACGGGCGCAAGGCGCTGATCGGCAGCGGGATCGCGGTGACCATCCAGTTCGCGCTGTTCCTGCTGGTCGGCGCGATGCTGTGGGCGCACAACGGGTTCCGCACGCTGCCCCAGCTGGGCATCAAGGGCGACGACGTGTTCACCAACTTCATCACCAGCGAGCTGCCGGTCGGCGTCGCCGGGCTGCTGATCGCGGCGATCCTGGCGTCCACGATGGGCGCGCTGGCGTCGGCGCTGAACGCGCTGTCCAACTCCACGGTGGCCGACCTCTACCAGCGGTTCACCAAGCGCCCGCCGGAGGATTCGAAGCTGCTGCGGCACGGCCGGATCTGGACGCTGGTGTGGGCGGTGGTGTTCGCGGTGTTCGGGTCGCTGTTCAGCAGCCGGAACAACCCAGTGATCGAGCAGGGCCTGTCGATCACCGGCTACACCTACGGCGCGATGCTCGGCGCGTTCTTCCTCGGCATGTGGGTCAAGCGGGCCCGCCAGCTGGACGCGATCATCGCGTTCGTGGTGACGGTGGCGGTGATGGCGGTCGTGGTGCTCGCGGTGAAGATCCCGCCCGCTCCCGGCGCGAAGCCGGTGGTGCTCGCGTTCCCGTGGTATACCCTGCTCGGCGTACTGATCACGCTCGTCGTGGGCGGCGCGCTGTCCCTGCGGCACCGCACCGCGGAGACCACGGCCCGGAAGGAACCGGAGCCGGTTTAGATGGACGCCAACGTCCTGCTCTCCACCGCGCAGACCTGTACGGAGTTCCTGTCCGCACACCTCGAACGGGACTGGTCCGTCCCGGTTCCGGAGATGGACCTGACCGTCGCCGGGGTGGTCGCGCACATCAGCGACTCCCTGCACTGGTACGCCTACGACCTGACCGCGGGACCGGTCGAGCTGTCGACGATGGAGTTCCACGTACGGGCGGGCTCACCGCCGGCGGAGCTGCTGGTGACGCTCGGCACGACAGCGAAGGTGCTCGCCGCGGTGGTGGCGACCAGCTCGCCGGAGGCGCGCGGTTTCCACCCGTGGGGCATCGCCGACCCGGCCGGTTTCGCGGCGATGGCGGGCGACGAGCTGCTGGTGCACACCTTCGACGCCGCACGCGGTCTCGGCGTCGAGTTCGAGCCGCCGGCCCGCCTCGCGGCCGCCGCGTTGTACCGGCTGTTCCCGTGGACGCCGATGGACACCGACCCGTGGCCCACCCTGTTGTGGGCCAACGGGCGGGCGTCACTGCCGGGCCATCCGAGGCTGCAGAAGTGGCGCTGGCACTGCGCGCCGCTGTCCGAATGGGACGGCAGCGCCCCGATCAGCTAGTCCTGAGCCGGTGACGGGGCCGCCTGCGAGAAGACCGTGTAGCGCGACGCCGACCAAGCGGGGGCGCCGGAAACCGGTTCCAGCCGCACCTGCACCGAGGTCTGACCGGCCGTGGCCGGGGCCGGGATGTCGAAGCTGTCCTCCAGCCACCGCGAGTACGTGTTGCCCAGCGGCTGGTACCACTCCCCGACGAGCCGGTCGTTGACGAACACCCGCGCGTCCTGGAACGCCTGCGCCTGGTCGGACACGCGGTGCAACCGCAGGCCGCCGTTCGCCTGATCCACGCGCGCCGTGAACGTCACCGGCTGGGTGGTCGACGTCGTGGTGGCGGTGACCGGGGTGGTGTCGCCCTTGCCCTCGAAGGTCGACGTCAGCGAGGCCCGGGTCTCACCCGGGGCGGAATACCCGTGCGCCACCCGGCTCGCGTCGTCGCCGGTCTCCACCACGTCGGTCTGGCTCAGCGATGGCGTGTCCTGCCCGTACCAGTAGGACGTCGAGCTGTACTCGGCCGGCATGGACGAGCGGTCGCCGTGCTCGATGTCGAACTCGATGCCGTTGCCGAACGGGGCCCCGTCGCCGAGCATCAGCCGGTAGGCGTTGACGCACACGTACCGGCAGCCGTCGGCGGCGTCCTCGCGGCTGACCAGCCCGGCCTGCGGCATGGCGTACGGCACGCCCTCCACGTTGCCGTCGCGGCCGTCCAGGAAGTACCAGCCGGACTCGTAGAAGTCCTCCGACCCGGTGCCGTGCATCGCCGGGCTCGCCGAGCCGTCCGGGTACATCCGCTCGTCGCCCTCGAGGAAGTTCAGCTGGTTCTGCCCCGGCGGGATGTCTCCGCGCATGGTGGTCGTGACCCCGTAGAACACGCCCCGGCCCTGGCTGGTGAGGAAGTTCCAGTCCTGCCCGGGCACGGTGTGCGCGCGGTGCTGGGTGGCGTGGAAGTAGCCGACCGAGCCGTCCCGCAGTCCGGCGGCCACCCCGGCGTCCGGCGCGGTGGTCACCTCGACGCTGCCGCCGGTGACCGTCACACCCGAGGTGTTGACCAGCTCCGCCACCGCGCTGCGCGCGTACGGCATCGGCCACCACGCGGTGTACGCGCCGTTGTCCGTGGTGTCGATGCTGTGCAGCAGGGTCCGCGACGCGTACTTGCCCAGGCCGGAACCGAAGAACTCGCCGACCGGGGCGTCCACCGTGGTCCGCCCGTCGAAGGTCAACCGCAACCGCAGACCCTCCAGCACCGCATCGGAAGCCGCGACCTGTCCCGGATCGGCCGCGTAGCGGAAGTGCCGCAGGCCCGCCCACTCCTGGCCGTCCACTGTGTACTCGTGTGCGGCCTCCTCGCCGGGGTGGTTGGGACCGATGTCGAGCACGTCGGTGCGCACCCATTGACCGCCCACCAGGCTGTGCACCTCGTAGCGGAACTCGTTGACGTCCTTGCTGGAAGAGACGAACCGGGTCGCGACCGGCAGCTGGGACCGGCCGCGGGTGAGGCCGGCGGGCACCTCGATGGTCTGGTCCAGCCAGCCGCCACCCGCCCGTGCCGGTCCGCTGGAGAACTGTCCGACGGTCTGGCCGCCGACGACGAGGTCGGCGCGCTGCTCGCCGATGCCGGCGTCGATGCGGCGGGTGATGCGCACGCCGTCGTTGTCCGGCGCGACGCTCGCCGTGAACGAACTGCCGCCGGGGCCGTACGCGCGACCGTCGTCGGACAGTCCGGGCGCGGCGATGACCTGTGGCAACCGGAGGCGGAGCTGGGTGATGCGCTGCGCGCCGGACGGCAGCGGGATCGAGGCGGCGGTGCCCGCCGGGACGTCGAACGAGGTGCCCTGGGTGCGCGCGCCCGGCGCGGCCGCTTTCGGGTCGCGCACCCCGAAGGCGCGCAGCCGCTGGATGACGTCGGCGGCGCGGTCGGCCGGGTTGAACGTGCGCACGCCCGCCGCATCGGCGAACTGGCGGTAGGTGACGTGGTAGAAGTGCGGGTTGTGCTCGGTGGTGATCCGCATCGAGCTGGTGTAGGGCATCGGCACCTTGATCACCGAGCCGCCCATGGTGTCGGCCGAGTTGCCGACCAGCGGCCACACGAACGGCGCGCCCTGGGCGCCGTTCACGACGTCCTGCAGCGAACGCTGGAGCACGACCCGGCCGTCCAGCTCGATGGTGATCCGGCCGATGTCCGCGACCGAGGTGGGTGCGTAGGTGAACCAGATCGACGAGATCTCACCGGCGCCGCGGGCGTCGGCCAGGACGCAGTCGCCGTCGGCTTCGTGACGCAGGCACGAGTACGTGCCGTCGAAGCCGTCGTCGTTGTGCCCGGTGCGGTCGAAACTGGAGAACTGCTTCACCTGCTCGCCGGGCCGCAACCGGGCCAGCCCGTCGAGCGATCGGTAGATGTCCCAGCCCACCGGTCCCTTGCCCGTGGCGGCCGGGGCGGGTGCGGCCTGGGCGGGAACTCCCGCGGTGAAGGCGAGCACGAGCGCGGCGACCGCCAGGAGAGACCCTTTTTTGCGCACGACGAAGAAACGTCCGGACACAGTGAAGACCCCCCAGCCTGGACTGGACCATTCGCGCGATCCCCGCGAGAAACCGGTTCCCTGAACATAGTGCAAGCCGCCACGGGCGTGTCCTACCGCGCTCGGACACTTTCGAGGGAAGGGTTCGGTCGGCATCCGTCAAGCGGCGCCCGCCGTTGATTGTTGAACGATCCTCTTGAAGGATCAGAGATCAGTGTGCTACTTTCCGGATCCGCTCCCGACTGGAAAGGCGGCACGATGAAACTCCGCGGAACTCTGCTCGCCGCAGGCGCCATCACCGCGACCGCCACCGCTGTCTTGGCCACCACGGGCGCCGCCGCGGCCACCACCTATACCCCGCCCGGGGGCTGGGACCACACCTGGTCGACGCCTGATCACAGCGCGACGGTCTACGTCGAGGAGCACGGCGACGTGATCAAGCTGTGCGACACGAAGGCGAACGGGAACTCGGCACAGGTGCTGGTGTTCCAGCACGGCTGGCGTAAAGCCTGGTGGACAGCGAAGGGGAACGGAACCTGCGTGATGCACCGGGCATCGGAGGGCGACCCCTACGATCTTGACGAAGTCGAGACCAAGCTCTATTTCCACGGTGCAGAAACGGAGGCAGACACCATACGCAGTTTCAGCAACGACCACTGAGCGGCCCGCGAGCACGATCCGCCGCGTCCACGGGAGGGCCTCCGCCCAGGACCAACCGGCCCGAGCAGCCCGAGGGACTTCCCCATCCTCCCGGAACCCGCCCGAAGAGCGAGCGGATGCCGCGATCGGAACTCCGGACGGAAGTGCGAAAACCAGGCTGGTCGACCGGAGCGTGGGCTGTTACGGGCGGGGCGGGGAAGAGCCCGGCCGGACCCCGATCTCCCGCTCGCACACCGCCGAGATGGCAAGCAGCCGGCCCTCGTCGAAGTGCCGGCCGGTCAGCATCACCCCGACCGGCAGTCCGCCGGACTGCGCGAGCGGCATCGACAACGCCGGGAGACCGGTGACGTTCGCGGGCGCGGTGTTGGTCAGCACGGCCCAGCCCCGCCGCACGCGCGCCGCGTCGGACGGTGCCGAGACGGTGTGCGGCAACCCGGGCGTGGTCGGCGACAGGAGCGCGTCGACCCCGGTGAGCGCGCGGACGTACCCCTGTTCGAGCCGTGCCCGCGCGTTTTGCGCCCTCGCGTACCACTCGCCGCGGTACGCCTCCTGCAGGTAGGCCCCGGCGAGCACCACCGCCTTGGCTGCGGTGCCGAGCTGCCCGGCACCGTCCCGCCAGCCCTGGGCGATCCCCTGCGCCAGCTCCGGCCAGTAACGCCCGCGCCACTGGTAGCCGTTGCCGCCCGCGGCCAGGAGCGCCGCCGTGCCTTCCACGGTGGTGCCGAAGCAGAGCGCGCCCGCGGCGGCGAGTTCGGGCAGATCCACGATGACGACCGTCGCTCCGAGTTTCGTCAGCCCGGTCAGCACGTCCTCGAAGGCAGCCCGCACGTCCGGCTCGGCACCGGCCACGCACTCCCGCACGACACCGAACCGCACCCCGGCCAGATCGGCGGGTGCATCCGCCACCGCCCGCGAGTAGCCGGACGGCGGGGGGAGGTCCCGCTGCCGGGGATCCGCTCCGTCGGGCCCGGCGAGCACGTCGAGCACCCGGGCCAGGTCTGCCGTGGTGCGGGCCATCGGTCCGAGGTGGTCGACCGTGTGGTCGATGCCCAGCGAACCCGTCGCGGGCACCAGCCCGTGGGTGGGTTTCAGGCCGAACACCCCGCACCACGCGGCCGGCACCCGGACCGAACCACCCTGGTCGGCGCCGACGGCGACGTCGACCGCGTCGTAGTGGAGCGCGGCCGCGCACCCGGAGGACGAGCCACCCGCGGTGCGGGCGTGGTCGAACGGGTTGCGCACCGGCCCGCCGAGCCCGGAATCGCCACCCGCGGCCAGCCCGAGCTCGTCCATCCGCGTGGTGGCCACGATGCGGGCGCCCGCCGCGCGCAACCGGGCGACGACGGTGCTGTCCGCATCCGGCCGGAACCCGGCGAGCAGCGCCGAACCCGCCGTCATGGGCACGCCGGACACCGCGATGCAGTCCTTCACCGCCACGCGGACCCCGTCCAGCGGACCGGATCCGGTCGGTTCGGCGTCCGTCCACAGGGTGACCGCGTTGAGCGGGTCGTCCGCGGTCGTCGGTGAGCGGGTGGGACGACCACTCGCCGGGCCGGGTTCCGGCGCCGGCAGCGCGCCGATGGTGTCCAGGATTTCGGTGACCAGTTCCCGCACCGCGGGCAGTTCGGCCGCGCCGACCGGCAGGCCGAGGCGGTCGGCCTGCCGGAGGGCGTCGGCGCCGGACAACGGCGAGCTCATCGCAGCGCCCGCCCGGCAGCCACCGCCATCGGGTCGCCGCCGCGGTGGGGCTCGCGCACCCAGCCCTTGTCCCAGCTCGACATCTGCTGCATGTCGATGTTGATGGCAGTGAAGTACCAGCGGCCGTCGATCTTGCGGAACTCGTCGTTGTACCAGCCCGTCATGAGGACGGGTTCGAACTCGCCCGAGCCGTCCGCGCGGGCCATCGTCGCGAATTCGAGCAGGTCCCAGCGCCCCGTCGCGGTGTCGCCGGAGGCCGCGACCTCGATCACCGGGTTGACCATGAAGTGCGCGGCCCACGGCATCATCCCGGCCACCCCGGAGAACCACTGGTGGATGGCGTCGTGCCCGTGGTGCTCACCGAAGACGTTGCTGCGCCACACGACGTCGCCGTCCGGCGCGAAGAGCGCCATCAGCGCATCGGGGTCGGCGCCGAGGTCGCAGGTCCGGGCGTAGTCGCTCTTGAGCTGCCGGATCGCTTCCAGGTCTTCCAGCCGCTGCAGGCGGGCGAGCAGGTCGTTCATGCGGGTGTCCTTTCGAGTTCGGCGGTGGTGTTCTTGCACAGGGAACGGCAGGAGCGTTCGGCGGCGCAGCAGACCGAGCAGATCGCGCCGCGGTGGAACGGGCAGGAGACGAAGTCGGCGGGCGCGTGCCGTTCGGAACACACGACGCAGCGCACGAGATCGTCACCGGGAACGACCTCCTCGGCGGTGGAGGCGACGGTGTAGTACCGGCCCTTGGTGGCCAGGGCGATCGCCGGCACGAGGACGAACGCCGCGGCTGCCGCCACGAACGGAGCCAACGTCATGCCCAGCGGCCCGAACAGTCCGAACGCCGGGGGAACCGACACGACGAGCGCGCCCGCGATGGCGCCCAGCCCAACCGGGTTGAGCGCGGGCAGCCGCGACCGGCGGTACTCGAACTGCGGCGGGGAAAGACGCAGCAGCCGCTTGTTGATCGTCATGTCCGCGACCACGCACGCGATCCACGCCAGCATGAAGACGCCACCGAACGTGAGAACCGCGTTGAGCCTGCTGTAGAGGTCACCGAACATCAGCGCGCCACCGAGGACCACGGTCAGCACGACGAACCAGTGCCGGCCGGGCGTCACCCCGAACACGCGGCAGAAGAACCCGGCGAACTGCAGCGACCCGGAGTAGGCGTTGCTGAGGTTGATCCGCAGCTGGGTGGTGACGACGAACAGCACACCCCACACCCCGAACACGCCGGGCAGGTACTTGCCGGGGTCGGTCTCACCGAACCGCAGCGACAGCCACGCACCGAGCAGCGTCGGGCCGAGGAACGTCACCGCGGCGAAGACCGGGCCCACCACGAACGACCCGAGCCGCCGGCGCCGGGCCGGGATGAACCGGCCGAAGTCCGCCGCGACGGGGATGGTCCCGGCGACACCGAAGGCCGCGGCGAGCAGCTGCAGCACCGGTGGCCCGGCATCCGGACCGGCACCGGCGGCCGGCCGGTAGGACCAGAAGCCGACGTCGACGGGCGTGTGCGCGGCATGCCAGATGGTCAGGGCCATGAACACCGCGAACACGGGAAGCGTCACCCACATCAGGATGTTCACCAGGCGCAGGCCGTACCAGGTCAGCGGGATGAACACGGCACCCGCACCGGCGTAGACCAGCCACCGCGGCACCGACGGCCACTGCGCCATCACCGCGTTCGCCATGATCGAGCCCTCGAACGCGAAGAACAGCAGCGAGTTCACGGCGAAGATCAGCGACGTCACCGTAGATCCGAGGAAACCGAACCCGGCGCCGCGGGTCAGCAGGTCGGAGCCGAGACCGCTGCGGGAAGCCGCGCTGGTCCACAGGTAGGCCAGCGCGCCGACGATCACGGTCGCGACGAGCAGCCCGACGACGAGGTTGACGGTGCCGTAGGCGTGCACGAGCGTGCCGCCCCAGGAGAAGAAGAACATCGCAGTGGTGATGCCGAACATGACGCCGAACAGGGACGGCACGCTCCACCGCTGGTAGCTCGAGGGCACCGGGCGCAGCGCGTAGTCCTCGCGGTTTTCGGCCCAGTTTTCGGAAACTTCGGTTGTGGTCATCGAGTCCTCCCGGACGGGAGCTGGGCCAGGTCTCCGGCGCGCGAAAACGCCGTGACCAGGCTCTTCGGTCACCCGCGGCGACTCGCCGCGCAGGTACTTCCCGGTCGCCCCGAGGTTCGCGGTGGCGACCAAGGCACGGCGCCGCCGGAGGCGACGATGCCGGTGGTGCAGGCCGAGCCCGGCCCCGCGGTAGCGGCGGGCGGCGGCCCCGCAAACTCTGCGCCACCGGCCTCGTCCGGTGCATCCCGGTGAACTCGCTTTTGGCCTATGTGAAAATCCGCGGGTACGCCGACGGTGGGCGGCAGGGGTTTCCTACGCCTCCTGGCGCAGGCGCTGGCTGATCACCTTCGTGATGCCGTCGCCCTGCATGCTCACGCCGTAGAGCGCGTCCGCGATCTCCATCGTCGGCTTCTGGTGCGTGATGATGATCAGCTGCGAGGACTCGCGCAGCTGCTCCAGCAGGCCGATGAGCCGGCGCATGTTGGTGTCGTCCAGCGCGGCCTCGACCTCGTCCATCACGTAGAACGGCGACGGGCGGGCGCGGAAGATCGCGACCAGCATCGCCACCGCCACCAGGGACTTCTCGCCACCGGAGAGCAGCGACAGGCGCTTGACCTTCTTGCCCGGCGGGCGGGCTTCGACGTCGACACCGGTGGCCAGCATGTCGTCCGGTTCGGTCAGCACCATCCGGCCCTCGCCGCCGGGGAACAGCACCGAGAACACCGTCTCGAACTCGCGCGCCACATCGTGGTAGGCGGACGCGAAGACCTCGAGGATCTTGTCGTCCACCTCCTTGATGACCGTCAGCAGGTCCTTGCGCGTCGCCTTCAGGTCCTCCAGCTGGGTGGACAGGAACTTGTACCGTTCCTCCAGCGCGGCGAACTCCTCCAGTGCCAGCGGGTTCACCTTGCCCAGCAGGGACAGGTCCCGCTCGGCCCGCTTCGCGCGCCGCTCCTGCGTGCTCCGGTCGTAGGGGATCGACGGCGGCGCGCTGACCTGCTCGCCGAGCGCCTTGGCCTCCTCGTACTCGGCCATCTCCTGCGCGCTCGGCGGCACCGGCACGTCCGGGCCGTACTCGGCGACCAGGTCGTCCAGGCCGATGCCGAAGTCGTCGGCGATCTTCGTCTCCAGCTGCTCCAGGCGCAGCCGCTGCTCGGCGCGCAGCACCTCGTCCCGGTGCACCGCGTCGGTCAGCTTCTCCAGCTCGTGGGTCAGCTCGCGGACCCGGTTGCGAACCTGGGTGAGCGCCGCCTCGCGCTGCTGCCGCACCACCTGGGCCTCGTCGCGCTCGGCCGCGGCCCGCTGCACGGACAACTCGATCCGCTCCAGGGCCAGCTCACCGGCGTCGACCACGGCGGCGGCGATCGCCGCACCGCGTGCCCGGGCCGCGCGGGCCTTCTCCGCCCGCTCCCGCGCCGCCCGCTCGGCGTGCGCGGCCCGGCGCAGCGATTCGGCGCGGCCGGCGATGCTGCGCGCCCGCTCTTCGGACGTGCGCAGTGCCAGCCGCGACTCGACCTCCTCCTGCCGCACCGCGGCGAGCCGTTCGGCGGCCTCGTCGCGGGCGCTGGTGTCCGGGTCCTCGTCCACCGGCTGTTCGGCCACCGCCGCCAGCCGCTCCTCCAGTTCGGCCAGGCTGGCCAGCGCCTGCTCGCGACTGGCCTCGACCTTCGCGCGCTGGTCCCGCAACCGGGTCACCTCGGCCTCGGCCGACCGGGCCGCCTGCTGCAGCCGGTTGAGCCGTTCCGACGACCGGGCCTGGCGGACCTTCGCCTCGGACAGCGCTTCCTTGGCCTGGCCCACCTCGTCGCGGCGGGCCTGCTGCTCGGCGCGGGCGCCCTCCAGCTCCGCGGCGGTCTGTTCCAGGCGCCGTTCCGCGGCCGCCAGCCGCTCCCGCGCCTCGTCGACCGCGGCCTGCACCTCGATGACGCTTTCGCTGCGGCCCGAACCACCGACGGCCCAGTGCGAGCCGAACACATCGCCCTCGGCGGTCACCGCGCTCACCTCGGGGTGCGCCGCGACCAGCCGCCGCGCGGCGTCGAGGGTATCGACCACGGCGATCCGGTCGAGCGCGCGCGCCACGGCCGGGCGCAGCACCTCGGGCGCGGTGACGACGTCACGCGCCCAGCGCGCACCGTCGGGCAGCGACGGCCAGGACGCGGTGCCCGCCGGGTGCGGCGCGCCGCCGAGCAGCACGCCCGCGCGGCCGGACTCGTTGTCCTTCAAGAACTTCAGCGCGGCGATGGCCTCCTCGCCGCCCTGGACGGCGACCGCGTCGGCGACCGGTCCGAGCGCCGCGGCGAGCGCCACCTCGTAACCCGGCTCGACGGACAGCAGCGCCGCGACCGAGCCGAGCAGCCCCGGCAGCCGGTCACCGGCGCCGAGCAGCTCGCCCGCGCCGTCCTTGCGCCGCAGGCCCATCGACAGTGCGTCCACCCGCGCCTTTTCCGACGCGATCTCGCGCTCGGCCTGCCGCTCCGCCTTGACGAGCTCCTCCACCCGGGCCTTCGCGGCCTGGTTGGCCTGCACCGCGCGGTCGTGGCGGTCCTGCAGGCCGGCGTCGTCGGACTCCTCGGCCCCGCCCTCGGCCCGGGCTTCCTCCAGCTCCTCGACGGCGATCTCGGCGCGGGCGGCGGCCTCGTCAATGGCTGCGGTCAGGCGGTCGATCTCGTCGGAGGTGGCGCTGTTCTTGCTGCGCAACGCCTCGACCTGGCCGGTCAGCTTCGCCAGGCCCTCCCGCCGGTCGGCGATCGCGCGGACCGCCGCCATGTGGGCTTTCTCCGCGGCCTGGACCTCGTGCTCCAGCTCCTCCCGGCGCAGCACGGCCTCGGCGAGGGTCTCGCGGGCCATCATGACGGCCTCGTTGAGCTCCGCCTCGCGTTCGGCGACCTGCTCGGCCTCGGCCAGCAGTTCTTCCGGATCGCGGCCGCCGGTCGAGGAGTCGACGTCGGCGGACAGGTGCCGCTGCCGCTCGACGGCCAGCCGCACGGTGCCGCGCAAACGCTCCGCCAGCGCGGACAGCTTGAACCAGGTGTCCTGGGCGGCGTTCAGGCGCGGGGCATCCTCCGCGACCATGGCCTCGAGCTGGGCCTCCTCGGCGCCGGCGAGCTCCAGCGCCTGTTCGACCTCGGCGCGGCGGGCGCGGGCGGCGTTCTCGTCCGCTTCCTCCCGCGCGATCGCCGCGCGCTGGGTGACCAGGTCGTCGGCCAGCAGGCGCAGCCGCGCGTCCCGCAGCTCGGCCTGCACGGCCTGCGCCTTGCGGGCGATCTCGGCCTGCTTGCCCAGCGGCTTGAGCTGACGCCGCAGTTCGGCGGTCAGGTCGTTGAGCCGGTCCAGGTTCGCCTGCATCGCGGTGAGCTTGCGCAGCGCCTTTTCCTTGCGCTTGCGGTGCTTGAGGACACCCGCGGCCTCCTCGATGAAGGCGCGGCGCTCCTCCGGCTTCGACTCGAGGATCTGCGACAGCTGGCCCTGCCCGACGATGACGTGCATCTCCCGGCCGATGCCGGAGTCCGACAGCAGCTCCTGGATGTCCAGCAGCCGGCACGAGCTGCCGTTGATCTCGTACTCACTGGCGCCGTCGCGGAACATCCGGCGGGTGATCGAGACCTCGCTGTACTCGATCGGCAGGGCGCCGTCGGCGTTGTCGATGGTCAGCGTGACCTCGGCGCGGCCGAGCGGGGCGCGACCGGAGGTGCCGGCGAAGATGACGTCCTCCATCTTGCCGCCGCGCAGGTCCTTCGCACCCTGCGTGCCCATCACCCAGCGCAGCGCGTCGAGCACGTTCGACTTCCCCGACCCGTTCGGGCCGACGACACAGGTGATGCCCGGCTCGAACCGCAGGGTGGTAGCCGAGGCGAAGGACTTGAAGCCCTTCAGCGTCAAGCTCTTGAGATGCACGTGGCGGGACCCTTCAACGCCTGGGTGATCCGCCGAGTCTATCGGTGGCCGGCCCGCGTCCCGGTCTTGACCGTGGGCGTGTTGTCCCCAGCCGCCCCTGCTGTCACTCCCGGCATAGCAGTCACTCCTCCACGAAACCGTCCAGCCCGCCCGCCGCCGGTGACCAGTGTTCGACGACATGATCCACACGACCGGGTGACGACGAGGACCGGAGGAGGTCGAGCAGCTGCTCACAGTGGCTCCGTGCACCCTCGGCTACCACCCGAACACGGCCGTCGTCGAGGTTGCGCGCGCTGCCCACCAATCCGAGCTCGAGCGCCCGGCACCGGGTCCACCAGCGGAAACCCACTCCCTGCACCCGCCCGGCGACCCATGCCGTGAGCCGGGCGGCATCCTTTTCACCTTCCACGGTCCCCATCCTGCCGGAAGCTTTCCGACTGCGGACAGTGATCATTTCGGCGCTCCTGGCGAGTCGGTCCTCACTCTTGGTGCTAATCTCACGGGCAGGCGCCACCATTCGGGCTCACTCGCCCGGGTGTGCTCAAGCCGCTTTCCCCGCCCAGTCAAGGAGCGACAATGGCCCATGTGGGGTCACGATCGGGTCGTCGGACCGAGATCTCGCAGGTCTCACCGCCGCGCGACTCCGCCACGCGCAGCCAGCGCAGCGGGTACGTGCTGCTCGCGGTGAGCGGCGCCGTGCTGGCCACCGCCTTCGGCGGGCTGGCCACGATCATCGCGCCGGATGCGGCACCGAAGCTCGCGGGCCCGGGTGGCGTCAACTCGAGCTCGGGAGCGCAGCTGGTTCCCGGCGTCGCGGCCCCCGGCCAGACACCGATGACGGTGAACGGCGTGGCGCTGCCCGCGGGAAACCGCACGGCCGTGGTCAGCACCAACCCGGACGGCACGCAGGTCGTGACGCTGCTCCCGCCGGCCGGATCGAACGAGGCCCCGATCGTGTTGCCGCCGGGCACCCCGCCGCCCCCGCGCAGCGACGAGCCCGGCGGGTCGTCCTCGACCAAGCCGAGCAACCCCCCGTCGAGCGCGAGCACGGCGCCGTCGTCGACCCCGAGCAGCAGCAGCTCCCCGCCGCCGTCGTCGACGAGCAGCAGCCCGAGCGAGACGGCGTCGAGCAGCGCTCCGCCGGCCTCGTCCAGCGAAGGCGGCAGCAACCCGTCCGCCGGGTGATCCACCGACCGCCGCGGACGGTCAGGCTTCGAAGCGGTAGCCCATGCCCGGTTCGGTGATCAGGTGCCGCGGTCGCGACGGTTCGCGCTCGAGTTTGCGCCGCAGCTGCGCCAGGTACACGCGCAGATAGTGCGATTCGTTCTCGTACCCCGGCCCCCACACCTCGCGCAGCAGCTGCTGCTGCGCCACCAGCCGGCCGCGGTTGCGCACCAGCAGCTCCAGCACGCCCCACTCCGTCTTCGTCAGGTGCACCTCGACGCCGTCCCGGTGCACCTTCTTCGCCAGCAGGTCGAGCGTGAACGACCCGGTCTCGACCACCGCCTCGCCCTCGGACGCCGGCACCGCCGACCGTCGCAACGCGGCCCGCAGCCGGGCCAGCAGCTCGTCCATCCCGAACGGTTTCGTCACGTAGTCGTCCGCACCGAGGTCCAGCGCCTTCACCTTGTCCGGCGACTCGCCGCGCGCGGACAGCACGATGATCGGCACCGTGGTCCAGCCGCGCAGGCCGCTGATCACGTCGGTGCCGTCGATGTCCGGCAACCCCAGGTCCAGCACCACCACGTCCGGCTTCGTCTCGGCCACCGCCCGCAGCGCTGCCGCGCCGTCGTGCGCCGTCACCACCTGGTACCCGCGCGCGGTCAGGTTGATCCGCAGCGCGCGCACGATCTGCGGCTCGTCGTCGACGACCAGGACCGTGCCGGTCTGCTCGGTCACGGAGCCACCTCCTTCAGCGTCACCGGCACCACGTCCGGAGCCTGGCACGCCTTGAGCGCCACGACCACCGTCAGTCCACCACCGGGGGTGTCCTCGGCGCGGACGGCGCCGCCCATCGCCTCGGTGAATCCTTTCGCGACGGACAACCCGAGCCCGACCCCCGGCGTGGCGTCCCGGTCGCCGAGCCGCTGGAACGGGGCGAACGCCGCGTCCGCCGCGCCCTTGCCCAGGCCCCGCCCGTGGTCGACGATCCGCAGCTCGACCCACTCCCCGTAGGCCGAGCCGCGCACCGCCACCGGCCCCGCACCGTGCCGCAACGCGTTGTCCAGCACGTTCGCGATCACCCGTTCCAGCAGACCGGGATCGGCCAGTACCGCGGGCAGTCGCTCGTCCACCTCGACGGCCACCGCCTCCGAACCGTCCACATTCGACAGCGCGTGCGCCACCACCTCGTCGTACCCCACGGGTCGCAGGTGGGTGCGCACCGCACCCGCCGCCAGCCGGGACGAGTCGAGCAGGTTGTTCACCAGCCGCGCCAGCCGGTCGGTGGACTCCTCCGCGGCCTCCAGCAGCTCCTCGGTGTCCTCCGGCGACAGGTCGATGTCACGCGCCCGCAGGCTCCCGATCGCCGCCTTGATCGACGTCAGCGGGGTGCGCAGGTCGTGCCCGAGCGCGGACAGCAACGCAGTGCGCAGTTGCGTCGCCTCGGCCTGCCGCTCCGCCTCGGCCTGCGCCGCGGCCATCCGCTGCTGCCGCAACGCGAGCAGCGCCTGCCCGGCCGCCGCCTCCAGCGCCCGCCGGTCCGCCGCCGGCAACGCACGGCCCCGCAGCGTCAGGTGCACGTCCGCGGTCACCGGGATGTCCACATCGGCCTCGTCCGGCTTGCCGCACGGGTTGACCCCGGCGTGCTCGACCACCTGCCACCGGCCGTCCCGCTTCTCCAGCAGCACCACGCACTCCATGCCGAAGTTCTCACGCACCTTGTCCAGCAGCCGCGGGAGCGGCTCGGCGTGGGTCAGCACCGTGCGCGCGTACGACGCCAGCAGCGACGCCTCGGTCCGCGCCTGCGCCGCCTGGGTGGCCCGCCGTGCGGCCCGGTCCACGACCAGCGCGACCAGCACCCCGACCAGCACCATCGCAACCAGCGTGATCACGTTGCTCTGCGCGTGCACCGTCAGGGTGTAGAGCGGCTCGGTGAAGAAGAAGTTGAGCAACCCGGCCGACAGCAGCGCCGCGACCAGAGCCGGTCCCAGCCCGCCGACCAGCGCGACCACGACCGCGGCGAGGAAGTAGTCGACCACGTCGGTGGAGAAGTCCAGGTCGCGGCGCAGCGCCATCCCGGTCACGGTGGCCAGGGCCGGTGCGAGGAACGCGAGCACCCAGCCGATCAGCAGCCGCGACGGCGCCAGCGGACTGCGCCGCCCGAGCCACGACCGGAGCCGCCCGCCGGCCTCGGCGTGGGTGACCATGTGCACGTCGATCTGCCCGGACCGCTGCACCACGCTGGCGCCGATGCCCTCGTCGAACAGCCGCGCTACCCGCGAGCGCCGGGACGTGCCCAGTACGAGCTGGGTCGCGTTGACGCCGCGGGCGAAGTCCAGCAGGGCGCTCGGGACGTCGTCGCCGACGACGGTGTGGAACGTGCCGCCCAGCTGCTCGGCGAGCTTGCGGTACCGGCCGGTCTCGACGTGCCCGAGCGGGGACAGCCCGTCGCCACGCAGGACGTGCAGCACCAGCAGGTCCGCCCCGGCGCGGGTGGCGATGCGGCTGCCGCGCCGGACGAGCGTCTCGCTCTCCGGACCGCCGGTGATGGCGACGACCACCCGCTCACGGGTCTCCCAGGTGTCGGTGATCCGCTGCTCGGCCCGGTACCGCTGGAGCGCCACGTCGACCTGGTCGGCCACCCACAGCAACGCCAGCTCGCGCAGGGCGGTGAGGTTGCCGGTGCGGAAGTAGTTGCCGAGCGCGGCGTCGATCCGCTCGGCCGGGTAGACGTTGCCGTGCGCGAGCCGCCGCAGCAGCGCCTCCGGCGTGATGTCGATCAGCTCGACCTGCTCGGCCCGGCGCACCACCTCGTCGGGCACGGTCTCCTGCTGCGCGACGCCGGTGATGCGCTCGACCACGTCGCCGAGGCTCTCCAGGTGCTGCACGTTCACCGTGGACAGCACATCGATGCCGGCCGCGAGCAGCTCCTCGATGTCCTGCCAGCGCTTCTCGTTGCGTGAGCCGGGCACGTTGGTGTGCGCGAGCTCGTCCACGACGGCCACCTCGGGGGCGCGGGCGAGCACCGCGTCCACGTCGAGCTCGCCGAACTCGCGGCCGCGGTGGCGGATCCGCCGCCGCGGCACCGTCTCGATCCCGTCGAGCAGCGCCGCGGTCTTGACCCGCCCGTGCGTCTCGACCAGGCCGACGACCACGTCCGTGCCGCGCTCCCGGCGGCGCCGCGCCTCGCCCAGCATGGCGTAGGTCTTGCCCACCCCGGGCGCCGCGCCGAGGTAGATGCGCAGCTCCCCCCGGCGCGGCGGGTCCTTCTCGACGTCCACGCGTTCAGTGTGCTCCTGCCCGCTGGACCGCGAGGTTGAGTGCGAGCACGTTCACCCCGGGAATGCCGATGCCGTGACCAGTGGTGTTGTCCTCGACCAGCCGCCGGACCCGCTCCTCGCTCAGGCCGGTGTTGCGCGCGACGCGCGGCACCTGCAGCTGCGCGTAGGCCGTGCTGATCGACGGGTCCAGGCCGGAGCCCGAGGCGGTGACCGCGTCGGCCGGTACCGCATCCGGCGCGACACCCTCGCGCTGCGCGACAGCCGCCCTGCGCTGCTCGATCGCGGCGACCAGCGCGGGGTCGAAGCCACCCTTGTTCGACCCACCGGAGACCGCCGGGTCACCGGCCGCAGACGGCCGGGTGTGGAAGTACGGGTCGTGCACCGGGTCGGCCGGCACGGGGTCGATCCCGATCAGCGCGGATCCCGCGACCCGGCCGTCCACCGTCACCAGCGACCCTTCGGCCTGGTCGTGCAGGCCGGGCAGGCGGGACACCGCCCACACGCCGAGGGGGTAGACCACCCCCAGCAGCACCGTGAACACCAGCAGGACGCGCAGGCCGGCACCGGCCTGGTTGAGCAGTGATTTCACCATGTCGGCTACCCGATTCCAGGGATGAGGCGGACCAGGAGGTCCACGAGCCAGATGCCGAGGAACGGCGTCACGATCCCGCCGGCCCCGTAGATCAGCAGATTGCGCCGCAGCAGCGCGGACGCGCTCGACGGCCGGTACCGCACACCCCGCAGCGCGAGCGGGATCAACGCGACGATGACCAGCGCGTTGAAGATCACCGCGGACAGGATCGCCGAGCGCGGCGTCGCCAGGTGCAGGATGTTCAGCGCGGCCAGCTGCGGGAAGATCGCCACGAACATGGCAGGCAGGATCGCGAAGTACTTCGCGAGGTCGTTGGCGATGCTGAACGTGGTGAGCGCGCCGCGGGTGATCAGCAGCTGCTTGCCGATCTCCACGATCTCGATCAGCTTCGTCGGGTCGGAGTCCAGGTCGACCATGTTGCCGGCCTCCTTCGCGGCCGACGTGCCGGTGTTCATCGCGACCCCGACGTCGGAAGCCGCCAGCGCGGGGGCGTCGTTCGTGCCGTCCCCGGTCATCGCCACCAGGCGGCCGCCCTCCTGCTCCCGGTGGATCAGCGCCATCTTGTCCTCGGGCCTGGCCTCGGCGAGGTAGTCGTCGACACCGGCGTCGGCCGCGATGGCCTTCGCCGTCAGCGGGTTGTCCCCGGTGATCATCACCGTCCGGATGCCCATCCGGCGCAGCTTGTCGAAGCGCTCCCGCATGCCGGGCTTGACCACGTCGGACAGCCGGATCACGCCCCGCACCACCGCCCGGCTGCCGGTCAGCTCGGCGACCACCAGCGGGGTGCCGCCCTGCTCGCCGATCTCGCCGGCGACGCGCTCGGTCTCGGCCGGGAACTCGCCGCCGTGCTCGGTGACCCAGGCGCGCACGGCGCTGACCGCGCCCTTGCGGACCTGGCGGCCGGGCAGGTCGGCACCGCTCATCCGCGTCTGCGCGGTGAACGGGACGAACTCGCCGCCGTCGGGGACCGGCGTCCCCTCGGTCAGTTCGACGACGCTGCGGCCCTCCGGTGTGCCGTCGGCCATGCTGGACAGCCGGGCAGCCTCGGCCAGCTGCTCCGGGGTCGTCGAGCCGACCGGGATCAGCTCGGTCGCCCGCCGGTTGCCGAAGGTGATGGTGCCGGTCTTGTCCAGCAGCAGCGTCGACACGTCCCCGGCGGCCTCCACCGCACGCCCCGACGTGGCGAGCACGTTGCGCTGCACCAGCCGGTCCATGCCGGCGATGCCGATCGCCGACAGCAGCGCCCCGATCGTGGTCGGGATCAGGCACACCAGCAGCGCGGTCAGCACGATCACCGGCTGCTCGCGGCCGGAGTAGGCGGCCATCGGCTGCACCGCGACGACCGCGAGCAGGAAGATGATCGTCAGCGTGGACAGCAGGATCGTCAGGGCGATCTCGTTCGGCGTCTTCTGCCGCGAGGCGCCCTCGACCAGGGCGATCATCCGGTCCACGAAGGACTCCCCCGGCTTGCTGGTGATCCGCACGACGATCCGGTCGCTCAGCACGGTGGTACCGCCGGTGACGGCCGACCGGTCGCCACCGGACTCGCGGATCACCGGCGCGGACTCACCGGTGATGGCGGACTCGTCGACCGTGGCGATGCCCTCCACCACGTCGCCGTCACCCGGCACGATCTCCCCGGCCTCGACGACCACCAGATCACCGGGCCGCAGCCCGGCGCCGGGCACGCGTTCCTCGCCGGCCGGGGTGATGCGCCGCGCGATCGTCTCCTTCTTGGTGCGGCGCAACGACTCCGCCTGCGCCTTGCCCCGGCCCTCGGCGACCGCCTCCGCCAGGTTGGCGAACACGACCGTGAACCACAGCCAGACCGCGATCAGGATGGTGAACACGTTCGGCTCGGCCACCGCGAACACCGTGGTCAGCAGCGATCCGGCCCACACTACGAACATGACCGGGTTGCGGACCTGATGCCGCGGGCCGAGCTTGCGCAGCGCCTCGGGCAGCGCGGTCAGCAGCTGCCGCCCGCTGAACACCCCCGCCCCCACGCGTTCCGGTTCCGCCGGTGTGGCGACGGGTTTCTCTTCGGTGAGGGTCATGCCAGGGCCTCCGCGACGGGACCGAGCGCGAGCGCGGGGACGAACGTCAGCGCCGCGACGAGAACGATGGTGCCGGTGAGCACCGAGCCGAACAGCGGCCCGGTCGTGGGCAGGGTGCCCGCGGTCCGCGGCACCTTCTGCTGGGCCGCGAGCGACCCGGCCAGGCACAGCACCGCGATGATCGGCACGAACCGGCCGACCAGCATCGCCACCGACAGCGACGACTGGAACCACCCGCTGGTGGCGGTGAGCCCGCCGAACGCGCTGCCGTTGTTGTTACCGGCCGAGGTGTAGGCGTAGAGCACTTCGGACAGTCCATGCGGACCGCTGTTGCCCATCGCCGGCACCGTGCCCGGCACGAGCAGGGCGGCGCCGGTCCCGAGCAGGACGACCGCCGGCATCGCCAGCATCGCGATCGCCGAGGCGGTGACCTCGCGCTTGCCGAGCTTCTTGCCCAGGTACTCCGGGGTGCGCCCGACCATCAGGCCGGCCAGGAACATCGCGATGATCGCCATCACCAGGATGCTGTACAGGCCGGTGCCGACCCCGCCGGGCGAGAGCTCGCCGAACAGCATGTGCAGCAGCGGCATCCCGCCGCCCAGACCGCTGAAACTGTCGTGCATGGCGTTGACCGCGCCGGTCGAGGTGCCGGTCGTGCTGGTGGCGAACAACGCGGACGAGCCGATGCCGAACCGCTGTTCCTTGCCCTCCAGGCCCGCCCCGGCCAGCAGCGCTGCGGGACCGTTCGGATGCGCCTCGGCCCACCAGGTCACCGCCAGCACGAACGTCCACAACAGACCCATCACCGACAGCAGCACGTACCCCTGCCGCGGATTGCCCACCAGCCGGCCGAACGTGCGGGTCAGCGACACCGGGATCACCAGGATCAGGAAGATCTCGACGAGGTCGGTCCAGGTGTTCGGGTTCTCGAACGGGTGCGCCGAGTTGGCGTTGAAGATGCCGCCGCCGTTGGTGCCCAGTTCCTTGACGACCTCCTGACTCGCCGCCGGCGCCAGCGCGATGGTGTTGCGCGCGCCGTCCGGCCCGGTGACGGCCACACCGGCGCGCAGGCTCTGCGTGACACCCAGCGCGACCAGCACGACCGCGAAGACGGCCGCGATCGGCAGCAGGATCCGCACGGTGCCGCGCGTCAGATCGACCCAGAAGTTGCCCAGCCGGTCGGTCTTCGCCCGCGTGATCCCGCGGACCAGGGCCATCGCGACCGACAGGCCGACCGCCGCGGACAGGAAGTTCTGCACGGTCAGCCCGGCCATGGCGACGAGGTGTCCCATGGTCGTCTCGGGCACGTAGGACTGCCAGTTGGTGTTGGTGACGAAACTGACCGCGGTGTTGAACGCGGTGCCCGGCCCGACCGGGCCGCGGCCGAGGCTCAGCGGCAGCGACGACTGGAGGCGCTGCAACAGGTACAGGACAACGACGGACACCAGCGAGAACCCGAGCACGCCGAGCGCGTAGGTGGGCCAGCGCTGCTCGGCGGACGGGTCCACCCGGCACACGCGGTACAGGCCGCGCTCGAACCGCAGGTGCCTCTCGCTGGTGAACACGCGCGCCATGTAGTCGCCCAGCGGCCGGTGCACGAGCGCGAGCGCCGCGAGCAGGATGCCGGCGGTGACCAGGCCGGAGGCTAGGTCGGACATCAGAACCGCTCCGGCCGCAACAGCGCGACGAACAGGTAGACGATCAGGCCCAGCGCCAGCACCCCGCCGGCCACGTTGGCCACCACCCCGGCGCCGTTCACAGCCGCTCCAGTCCGCGCAACGTCAGCACCAGCACCGCGAACACCGCGATCAGCAGCACCGCGTACAGCAGATCCGCCACTTCACACCTTCCGACAGGGTCACTCGTGGGTCACTCGATCGGTGACCGTTCCGGTGACAGCCTGCACTCGGGCGGGCTCGTTCCCGGCCTGCCTGACGGCACCTTGATACCGGTCCGGCGCGCGTTTACGAGTCATTGAGGTGCGTGTGCAACCGACCACAGTCCGTGCAACGCATCCGGTCAGAGCGGACCAATCGCGCAGACAGCTACCGAAGAGTTGTGTTACGACGGTGTTACACATAGTTGTAGTTGCTCAGTATCTGGAGGGGAGCACGTATGTGCGGCATCACGGGCTGGGTTTCCTTCGAGACCGACCTCACCCAGCGGCGCGAGGTGCTCGACGCCATGACCGAGACGATGGCCTGCCGCGGCCCGGACGATTCCGGGACGTGGCTCGCCCCGCACGCCGCCCTCGGGCACCGGCGGCTGGCCATCATCGACCTGCCCGGCGGCCGCCAGCCGATGTCGGTGGCCACACCGGCGGGCGAGGTCGCCATGGTCTACAGCGGTGAGGCGTACAACTTCGCCGAGCTGCGCCGCGAGCTCGAGAGCAAGGGCCACACCTTCCGCACGGACAGCGACACCGAGGTCGTGCTGCACGGCTACCTGGAGTGGGGCGAGCCCGTCGCCGAGCACCTCAACGGCATGTACGCCTTCGCGATCTGGGACGCGCGCGACGACGAGCTCGTCATGATCCGCGACCGGATGGGCATCAAGCCGTTCTACTACTACCCCACCCGCGACGGGGTGCTCTTCGGCTCCGAGCCGAAGGCGATCCTGGCCAACCCCGTGGCGAAGCGGATCGTCGACGCCGACGGGCTGCGTGAGCTGTTCTCGTTCACCAAGCAGCCCGGCTGGTCGCTGTGGCACGGCATGTCCGAAGTGGAGCCGGGCACGATCGTCCGGGTCGGCCGCGACGGCCTGCGCACCCGCACCTACTGGAAGCTCGAGGCGCGCGAGCACACCGACGACCGGGACACGACGGTCGCGCGGGTGCGTGAGCTGATGACCGACATCGTGCACCGGCAGCTGGTCGCGGACGTCCCGCGCTGCGTGCTCCTATCCGGCGGCCTGGACTCCAGCGCGATCACCGGTCTGGCCGCCGCGCGGCTGCGCGAGGAGGGCGAGCAGTTGCGCACCTTCTCGGTCGACTTCGTCGGGCAGGAGGAGAACTTCAAGCCCGACGAGATGCGCGACACCCCGGACGCCCCGTTCATCCGGGACGTGGCGAAGCTGGTCGGCTCGGCGCACCAGGACGTCGTCCTCGATCCCGCCGCACTGACCGATCCGGCCGTGCGGCGCGCCGTCCTCGCGGCCCGGGACATCCCGGTCGGCCTCGGCGACATGGACACCTCGCTGTACCTGCTGTTCAAGGCGATCCGCGCGGAGTCGACGGTGGCGCTGTCCGGCGAGTCGGCCGACGAGGTGTTCGGCGGGTACCGGTGGTTCCACGACGGCACCGCCCGTACCGCCGACACCTTCCCGTGGCTGGCGTTCCGCACCGGCGCCCACGACCGGGGCGGTCTGCTGCCCCGGGACGTGCAGTCCCGGCTCGACCTGGAGGGCTACATCGCCGACCAGTACCGCACGGCGCTGGCTCAGGTCGAGCACCTGGACGGCGCGAGCGCGCTGGAGCGGCGGATGCGCGAGGTGTGCCACCTGCACCTGACCCGCATGGTGCGGGCACTGCTGGACCGCAAGGACCGGGCGTCGATGGCAGTGGGGCTGGAGGTGCGGGTGCCGTTCTGCGACCACCGGCTCGTCGAGTACGTCTACAACACGCCGTGGTCGCTGAAGACGTTCGACGGCCGCGAGAAGAGCCTGCTGCGGCACGCCACCAGGCACGTGCTGCCGCAGTCCGTTGTGGACCGGGTGAAGAGCCCGTACCCGTCCACACAGGACCCGGGGTACGCCGCGGCGTTGCAGCAGCAGGCGAAGGAGGTGCTGGCTTCGCCCGACGACCCGGTGTTCGCGCTGGTGGACCGGGCCTGGGTGACCGGCGCGGTGGGACAGGACCCGGCGACGATGCCGTCGCGGACGCGCCACGGCCTGGATCGGCTGCTGGACCTGCACCACTGGCTCGACCTCCGCCGCCCGGAGCTGCGAATCTGAGGATTCGCTGTGAAATCCGGACATCGGGCACAAGTGGGTGTACGGCGGCGTTGGACAGGTCAGGAGAGGTGAGACAGATGACCCAAGCATTCACGCAGACCGCGTTCACCAGCGCGCGCACGAGCACGCGGCTCCCGACCCTGCCCACCGGCTGGCCGATCGGGTCCTACGAGTCCTACGAAGAGGCCCAGCGGGCGGTCGACCACCTCGCCGACAACGACTTCCCGGTGGCTGACGTCACGATCGTCGGGGTGGAGCCGATGCTGGTCGAGCGCGTCGCCGGCAAGCTCAGCTGGGGCCGGGTCCTCAGCAGCGCGGCGATGTCGGGTGCCTGGTTCGGTATCTTCGTCGGCCTGCTGCTGACGATGTTCACCCCGGGCGCCGGGCTGCTGCCGATCCTGTTCGGGCTCGTCGCGGGTGTGGCGTTCAGCATGGTGTTCGCCGCCATCAGCTACGGCGCCACGCGCGGTCGCCGCGACTTCGTGTCGCAGACCCAGCTGGTGGCGCGCCGCTACGACGTGCTGAGCCAGCCGCGCAACGCCGAGAAGGGCCGCGAGCTGCTGGCAAACCTCGCCGCGCGGGCGCACGTGTTCAACTGACCGGTCGAGCTCATGGCGAGCCCCGGGCCGGTTTCCGGCCCGGGGCTCTTCCGCGCCCGGGGTTCATCGGGGTGCGGCACCTGCCGCGAGGGCTTCGGCGAGCCGCGGCACCTGGAGCTGTGACCACGGGCTGAACACGAACGGCGTGCGGCTCATGCTCTCCACCAGATCGGCCCACCCGGCCCAGCGCCATTCGCACACCTCGTCAGGCGCCGGCAGCGGGTCGGACTCGGCCTGCGCGATCCACACCGGGCAGAACTCGTTCTCCACCACCCCGCCGGCGTCGGTCGCGGTGTAGCGGAAGTCCGGCAGCACCGTGCGCAGCCCGCCGACCGCCAGCCCGAGCTCCTGCTGCGCCCGGCGGACGATGGCCTCCGCCATGTCCTCGCCCGGCCCGGGGTGCCCGCAGAACGAGTTGGTCCACACCCCCGGCCACGTCTTCTTGCCGATCGCGCGCCGGGTCATCAGCACCCGGCCGGAGCGGTCGAAGACGTAGCAGGAGAACGCCAGGTGCAGCGGCGTGTGCGCGTCGTGCACCGTGCTCTTGGGCGCGGTGCCCACCGGCGCGAAGCGTTCGTCGAGCAACACCACGAGTTCTTCCTGGGGCACGTGTCCCGCCTTCCGTGGGGTCAATGGGTGCGCCGCGGCCGGGGCTGGCAACGCGGGCAGAAGTAGGACGACCGGTTCATGAACGGCTCCCGGCGGATCGGCGTGCCACAGCGGCGGCACGGGCGATCGCCCTGGCCGTACACGTTGAGCGAACGGTCGAAGTAGCCGGACTGGCCGTTGACGTTGACGTACAACGCGTCGAACGACGTGCCGCCCGCCCGCAGCGCCTCGTTCATCACCTCGGCGGCCGCTTCCAGCACCGCCGCGCCCTGCGCGCGCGTCAGCTTCTCCGTGGGGCGGGCCCAGTGCAGCCGCGCCCGCCACAACGACTCGTCGGCGTAGATGTTGCCCACCCCGGACACCAGCGTCTGGTCGAGCAGCGCGCGCTTGATCTCGGTGCGCCGGGAACGCAGCGCCGTGACCGCCGCGGCCGGATCGAACTCCGGGTCCATCGGGTCGCGTGCGATGTGCGCGATCGGCGCAGGCAGCAGCGTGCCGTCCGAGGTCACCAGATCCGCCAGCGCGAGCCCGCCGAACGTGCGCTGGTCGACGAACCGCAGCTCCGGACCGCCGTCGTCGAAGCGGATGCGCACCCGCAGGTGCTTCTCGTCGGGGGCGCCCTCGGGCTGGACGAGCATCTGGCCGCTCATGCCCAGGTGCGCGAGGATCGCCTCCTTGTCGGAGAGCTCCAGCCACAGGTACTTGCCGCGGCGGCGCGCCGCCTCCACGCGAGCCCCGGCGAGACGGCCGGTGAAGTCCTCCGGACCCAGCTCGTGACGGCGGATCGCGCGCGGGTGCAGCACCTCGACGCGCGCGATCCCGCGGCCCGCCACGTGGGCCTCCAGCCCGCGGCGCACCACCTCGACTTCGGGAAGCTCAGGCACCCCATCACCCTAACCGCCACCAACGACAGTTCCCGAGATCCGACCGGGTCGCCGCGTCACAACAGACGGTGACGGCCCTCCCGCACCAGCCAACTCACCACCCGCACCAGCAAACACAGCGTCACCAACGGCAAACACGCTGCCCGCACGGGTGAACACGCCGACCCCACCGGCAAACACGCCCCCGGCGGCGTGTTCGCCGCCCCCGGCGGCGTGTTCACCGCTCCCGGCGGCGTGTTCGCCCCTCCCGACGGCGTGTTCGCCCCTCCCGGCGGCGTGTTTGCCGCTCCCGGCGGCGTGTTTGCCGCTCCCGGCGGTGGGTTGGCCGCTCCCGGCGGTGGGTTGGCTGGGAAACGGCGAAGCCGGGCCGCCGCGCGTGGCGGCGACCCGGCTTCGCGGGAACGAAAACTACTCCGAGCCTCGGGAACTACTCCGAGCCCTCGGGCTTGAGCTCCTCGGAGAGCGCGCGCCAGGCCGTCTCGGCGGCCTTCTGCTCGGCTTCCTTCTTGGTGGTGCCGGAGCCGTTGCCGAAATCGCGCCCGGCCACCAGAACCGTGGCGCTGAACTCCTTGCGGTGGTCGGGCCCGGTGTCCTCGACCTTGTACTCCGGCACGCCCAGCCCGGCCGACGCGGTCAGCTCCTGCAGGCTCGTCTTCCAGTCCAGCCCGGCGCCGCGCAGCGGGGCCTCGGCCAGCAGGTCGTCGAAGAGCCGGTGCACGAGCGCGCGGGCCGCGTCGATGCCGTCCGCCAGGTAGACCGCGCCGATGACGGCCTCGAGCCCGTCGGCCAGAATGCTCGCCTTGTCGCGCCCGCCGGTGAGCTCCTCGCCCTTACCCAGCAGCAGGTGCGCACCGAGCCCGCCCGGGCCGAGCCCGCGCGCGACCCCGGCCAGTGCATGCATGTTGACCACGCTGGCCCGCAGCTTCGCGAGCTGGCCTTCCGGCAGCTCGGGGTGCGTGCGGTACAGGTGGTCGGTGACGACCAGCCCGAGCACGGCGTCACCGAGGAACTCGAGCCGCTCGTTCGGCGGCAACCCACCGTTCTCGTACGCGTACGAGCGGTGGGTGAGCGCCAGCGTGAGCAGCTCGGCGTCGAGTTCGACGCCGAGCGCTTCGAGCAACGGTTTCGGGTCGGCGGCCGGCCCTCCCGATCTCGACCTGCCCCCCATCCTGGTCAGCGACCTCAGGCGGGCTCGACGACCTGACGACCGTCGTACTGGCCGCAGGTCGGGCAGGCCACGTGCTGCGGCTTCGGCTGCCGGCAGGCCCGGTTCGAGCAGGGCACCAGCTGCACGGGCGTCGCCTTCCACTGCGCACGACGGTGGCGCGTGTTGGAGCGCGACATCTTCCGCTTCGGGACGGCCACGACTGAATCTCCTCATCCACGGTTCGCTCACGCGGGCGCGAGCGTGCTTACTCACTGCTTACGAGCTGCTGCCCGTTCAGGCTTGCCGGCCGGGCCCACCCGCGGACGAGTCGCCGAAGCGCTCGACCAGCGCGGCCCACCGAGGGTCTATCGTCTCATGCCCGTGTCCGGGGCCGAGATCGGCCCACTTCCCACCGCATTCGGGGCACAGCCCGGGGCAGTCCTCGCGGCACAGCGGGACCTGCGGCAGGGCGAGCACGACCGCGTCGCGAACCAGCGGCTGGAGGTCGATCCGGTCGTCGACCAGGCGCATGACCTCGTCTTCGTCGGTCGTCTCGTCGGTGGTGGAGTCCGGGTAGGCGAACAGCTCGGTCAGCTCGACCTCGACCTCGTCGTCGATCGGGTCGAGGCAGCGCGAACAGGCCCCGGTCGTCCGCACCGCGGCGGTGCCGGTGACCAGCACACCCTCCACGACCGACTCGAGCAGCAGGTCCAACTCGACCTCGGCGCCCTGCGGCACCACGATCACGTCGGGCACGCCCAGCTCGACGCCGGTCGGCGCGGTGCGCTGGATGGTGCGGCTCAGGCCGGCGCGCCGGCCCAGCTCACGGGTGTCGACGACCCACGGGTCGCGGGCGTCGGGGGAGACATTCTGCTGAGACATCGGTCCGTTGGGTAGAGGGTGTGCAGAGGGCTGCGGGCAACCTCACCACTCTACGCCCTCCCCCGGTCAGGGCTGGAAGTCGTACAGGGGCGTGGGCCGCTGGCCGCCGAGGCCGGACGGGGCGCGCAGGTGGTTGCGGCCGGAGTCGACCGTGCGCAGGGTCGTGGACAGCAGTTCGGAGAACTCGGCGAGCTTGCCGTCGACGTAGGCGTCGCAGTCGGCGCGCTGGCGGTCGGCCTCGGTGTGGGCCTCGTCCACGATCCGGGCGGACTCGGCGTGCGCGGCCTGCACGACCTCGGTCTGGGACACCAGGCGGGCCTGCTCGTGGCGGCCGTCCTCGACGGCGCGCTCGTAGGCGTCGCGACCGGCCTGCATCATGCGCTCGGCCTCGGCGCGGGCCCGCTCGGTCAGGTTGTGGTACTCGGCTTGGCCCGCGGAGATCATCCGCTCGGCTTCGGCGCGGGCGTCGGCCATGATCTGCTCGGCGCGCGCGTGCGCGTCGGCGACCATGCGCTCGGCCTCGGCGGCCGCCTCGGAGGTGACGCGGTCGGCCTCGGCGTTGGCGTCGGTCACCGTGGTCTCGGCCTGCGTGCGTGCCTTTTCGAGCAGGTCGTCCCGCTGGTCGAGGACGTCCTGGGCGTCGTCGACCTCGCGGGGCAGCGCGTCCCGCACGTCGTCGAGCAGTTCGAGCACGTCCCCGCGCGGGACCACGCAGCTGGAGGTCATCGGCACACCGCGTGCCTCTTCCACGATCGTGACGAGCTCGTCCAGCGCCTCGAACACCCGGTACACAGCAACTCCCTAGGTGGCCTGTCCCCATCCGGCTTGCCCCAAGTCTGCCCGGTTCGCGGCGCAAAGGGCGGGAGGCGCGATACCGGGCGTGTCCGAGTGGTGCCGCCGCGGTGGCCGGGAACGGGACCGACGGCCCCCGGGAGCCGTCGTCCGGTCAGGCGCGTCCGGCCAGCTTCGCCGTCAGCTTCGCGAACACGACGTCCGGGACCAGGTTCTTCACGTCCCCGCCGTAGGTGGCGACCTCCTTGACCAGCGAGCTGGACACGAAGCCGTAGGCGGGATTGTTCGACATCAGCAGTGTCTCGACGCCGGAGAGCTCGCGGTTCATCTGCGCCATCTGCAGCTCGTAGTCGAAGTCGCTGACCGAGCGCAGGCCCTTCGCGATGGCCACGATCTCGTTGCGCCGGCAGTACTCGACGAGCAGGCCGTGCCAGGAGTCCACGCGCACGTTCGGCAGGTGCGCGGTGATCTCCCGCAGCATTTCCATCCGCTCGTCGATGGAGAACAGGCCCTGCTTGGACTTGTTGATCATGACCGCGACCACGACCTCGTCGAACAGCTTGGCCGCCCGCTCGATGATGTCGAGGTGGCCGTTGGTCACCGGGTCGTAGGAGCCTGGACACACCGCACGCCGCATGGCGCGGACGCTATCAAGCTCTACCCGCCCTGGCGCGGTGAAGTGACGTACTCCGCCCAGTACAACGCCGTGTCGCCGTAGCGCGAGGTGCGCATGGGGTGGAACCCGGACGGCCAGTCCGGTTCGCCGTCGCGCAGCGCGCGTTCGACGATCAGCAGACCGTCCTCGGCGATCCAGCCGTTGGCGGCGAGCGTGGCCAGCACGGCCCCGATCTTCGCCGCGTCGACCGAGTAGGGCGGATCGGCCAGCACCAGCTGGAAGGGTTCGTCCGCCGGCTGCGCCAGCACGGTCTCCACCGGACCGGAGCGCACCGACCCGCCCAGCCCCAGCGCGGCCACGTTGGCCTTGAGCACCTGCGTGGCCCGCCGGTCGGACTCGACGAACACCGCCTCCGCCGCGCCGCGGGACAACGCCTCCAGGCCCAGCGCACCGGAACCGGCGTAGAGGTCCAGCACCCGCGCGCCGGTCAGCTCCCCCGCCGCCTCCAGCGCGTTGAACAACGCCTCCCGCACGCGTTCGGACGTCGGCCGGGTGCCCTGCGCCGGCACCTTGAGCCGCCGTCCGCTCGCCGCCCCGGCCACGATCCTCGTCACACCCCCATCATCGCGCTGTGTTCTGCGCGGTGTTTTGCCCAGGACCCGGTGAACGGTGCGCGCGGCACGCGTAGAGTCAATCTTCCTGTTGCCGGCGAGTGAGCTGTAGGAGCGCTGCGTGTCGGAACCTCGGGTCAGACGGGCCGAGATCGCCATCGAACAACACCACGTGGACCGCGTCTACACCCGGCTCGCCGAACTCCGGGTGCAGGCGGAGGCCATGCGGGCCAAGGGTTACGAGATCGGCCACGGCGCCCAGCGCGAAGCTGTTTTCGAGCAGGCGTCGATGCTGTTCGAGCGGGACATGATGGTCCACCACGCGACCCAGACGCTGCAGACCCTCGACGCCGAGTACGAGGGCCTGGTGTTCGGCCGCCTCGACCACACCACCGGCGAGAAGATCTACGTCGGCCGCCTGGGCATCCGCGACGCCGAGTTCGACAACCTCGTGACCGACTGGCGTGCCCCCGCGGCCGCCGCCTTCTACCAGGCCACCGCCGAGGAACCGATGGACGTGGTGCGCCGCCGCGTCATCCGCTGCTCCGGGCAGACGGTGCTCGACGTGGACGACGACGTGCTGATCCCGGACGCCGTCGGCGACGACATGCAGGTGGTCGGCGAGGGTGCGCTGATGGCCGCGCTGGGCCGGTCGCGCGGCGACCGGATGCGCGACATCGTCGCCACGATCCAGAAGGAGCAGGACGAGGTGATCCGCGCACCGTGGCGCGGGGTCACCGAGATCACCGGCGGGCCGGGCACCGGCAAGACCGCGGTCGCGCTGCACCGCGCGGCGTACCTGCTGTACCGGCACCGGCGGCAGCTCGGCGGGGCCGGTGTCCTGGTCGTCGGGCCGTCCGGCGTGTTCACGAACTACATCTCCCGGGTGCTGCCCTCGATGGGCGAGACGAACGTGGAGCTGCGTGCGCTCGGCGCGGTGCTCGACGGCATCGAGACCGACCGGCAGGACCCGGCGCCGCTGGCCGCCATCAAGGGGTCGCTGCGCATGCGCAAGGTCCTGCTCAAGGCGATGCGGGACACGCCGCCGGACGTGCCGGGCGAGATGCGGATCCTCTACAAGGGCGACGTCCTCAAGCTGGGCCGCAAGGAGCTGGAGAAGGTCCGCCGCAAGGTGCACGGGCACGGCGGGCCGCCGAACCGCTCGCGGGTGCGCGCGGCCGAGGCGCTGCTGGCGGCCCTGGCCGACCGTGCCGAGGAGAACGCGCGCACCGACGGCCGCACGGTCGACCGCGACGAGCTGATCCACGATCTCGGCGAACGGATCGACTTCCACCGCTTCCTCGTGGTGTGGTGGCCGGTGCTGTACCCGGGCGAGATCCTGCGGTGGCTGGGCGATCCGAAGCGGCTGGCCAAGGCCGCGCGCGGCGTGCTGACCCCGGACGAGGTCGACCTGCTGGCTGCGTCGTTCGCGGATCGCGAGCGCGAGTGGACGGTCGCCGACGTCGCCCTGCTCGACGAGTTGCGCGTGCTGGCTGGGCCGCCGCCCAAGCGGCGCCGCCGGGCGCAACAGGTCGAGCTGGACGCGGCACCGCCGGAGCGCGGGTTCCAGGGCAAGCCGCACCGGCCGGAGCACTACGACGAGTACTCGCACATCGTGGTCGACGAGTCGCAGGACCTCTCGCCGATGCAGTGGCGCATGGTCGGCCGCCGCGGCAAGTACGCGAGCTGGACGGTCGTCGGTGACCCGGTGCAGAGCTCGTGGCCGGATCCGGAGGAGGCCGCGCTGGCGCGGACCCAGGTGTTCGGCGCGCGGACCCCGGTCCGCCGCTACACGCTGCGCACCAACTACCGGAACTCCGCGGAGATCTTCGACCTGGCGGCGAAGGTGGTCGCCGGGCACGCCGCGGAGGGTGAGCTGCCACGCGCGGTCCGCACCACCGGGATCGAGCCCGACGTGCGCGTGGTCGAACCCGGCGGCGTGGAGAGCGCGGTGCCGGCCGCGGCGAAGGAGCTGCTGGACGCGGTCGAGGGCACGGTGGGCGTGATCTGCGCCATGGACCGGGTCGCCGAGGTCGCCGCGTGGGTGCGCGGCCAGGCGGACGAACGGCTCAAGGTCGTCGGCAGCCTCGACGCCAAGGGCCTGGAGTACGACGCGGTCGTGCTGGTGGAGCCGACCGAACTGATCACCGAGTCGCTGACCGGCCGCCGCGTGCTCTACGTCGCGCTGACCCGCGCCACGCAGCAACTGACCGTCGTGGCGTCCGACGACGACTGGCTGCCTGCGGAAAGGTAGGCGGACGCCCGGTCACATCGCCCCTTGTCGCCCGGCTCGGGACATCCCGGCGCGGGGTTCTCCTCCGCGGGGAAGAGGCGCGGCGTGCCGGGCGTTGGAGGTTGCCGTGAGTTCCCTGTCCGAGGTCGCGCTGTCCGTGCTGGACCTGTCCCCCATCCCGAGCGGCGCGGACGCGCGCACCGCGCTCCGCAACACCGTCGAGCTGGCCCGGCACACCGAGCGACTCGGTTACCGCCGGTTCTGGGTCGCCGAGCACCACAACATGCCGGGCATCGCGAGCTCGGCCACGACCGTCCTGATGAGCCACGTCGCCACCGCGACGGAGACCATCCGCGTCGGGTCCGGCGGCATCATGCTGCCCAACCACGCGCCGCTGGTGGTGGCCGAGCAGTTCGGCATGCTGGAGGCGTTCCACCCGGGCCGCATCGACCTCGGCATCGGCCGGGCGCCCGGCACCGACCATCGCACGGCGATCGCGCTGCGCCGGTCCGCGCAGGCGCTGGGCGCCGACGACTTCCCACAGCAGCTGACCGAGCTGATGGCTTACTTCGACGGCGAGGGCGCGGTGCGCGCGGTGCCGAGGTACCAGCCGCCGATCTGGCTGCTCGGATCGAGCGGGTTCAGCGCCCGCCTGGCCGGGGAGCTCGGGCTGCCGTTCGCGTTCGCGCACCACTTCAGCGCCCGCAACACGATCCCGGCCGTGGAGCTGTACCGCGAGTCGTTCCGGCCGTCCGCGGCGCTGTCCGAGCCGTACGTGATGCTCGGCGCGGCGGTGATCTGCGCCGAGACCGACGAGCGGGCACGGTGGCTGGCCGGTCCGAGCGGACTGCAGTTCCTCAGCCTGCGCCGCGGCAACCCGATCCCGCTGCCCACCCCCGAGGAAGCCGCCGGGTACGCGTATTCGGACCTCGACCGGCTCCTGGTGGACGAACGCCTGGGCACCACGATCCACGGCTCGCCGTCGACGGTGCGCAAGGGCCTGGAGACGCTCGCCGGCGACACCGGCGCCGACGAGATCATGATCACCACGATGGTGCACGGCGTGGCCGATCGGCACCGGTCGTACGAGCTGGTCGCGGAGCTGACGCGGGGGTGACACCGAGGACGGGCGTCACTCGGGTTTCACCGCGCAGAGGCGAGGGAGCCAGGCCGGCGCCCGGCCGGCCTGGCTCCCCGGTCAGGACAGCCAGGCGGTACGCACCGGCGGCATCCCGCTGCCGCCGCGCACCGTCGGCTTCACCGCGAGGATCTGGTTCACCCCGATGGCGCCGCGTTCGAAGCTCAGCGCCGACGCGGCCATGTACAGCCGCCACACGCGGGCGCGTCCGGGGCTGCTGAGGCGCACCGCCTCGTCCCAGTTCGCCTCCAGGTTCGCCACCCACGCGCGCAGCGTGCGCCCGTAGTGCTCACGCAGCGCCTCGACGTCCCGCACCTCGAAGCCAGCGTCCTCGAGCGCCCCGGCCATCACGCTGACCGGTTCCAGCTCGCCGTCCGGGAACACGTACCGGTCGATGAACGACGTCCGCTGGTCACGGGCCGGCGCGGACGGGTGCCGCGAGATGGCGTGGTTGAGCAGCCGCCCCTCCGGGCGCAGCAGCTCGAACAGCGACTTCGCGTACACCGGCAGCATCGAGGCGCCCACGTGCTCGGCCATCCCGATGCTGGAGATCGCGTCGAACGGCCCGTCGGACACCTCGCGGTAGTCCTGCACCCGGATCTCCACGAGATCCGAGAGGCCCTCCTCCGCGACCCGCTTGCGCGCGAAGTCCGCCTGCGCCTGCGACAGCGTGACGCCGACCGCGTGCACGCCGTACTCCTTGGCCGCGTGGAGGACGAACGTGCCCCAGCCACAGCCGACGTCGAGCACCCGCATGCCCTCGCGCAACCCGAGTTTGCGCGCCACCAGGTCGACCTTGGCGATCTGCGCCTGCTCCAGCGTCGTCTCCGGCTCGGCCCACACCGCGCACGAGTAGGTCATGGTCGGCCCGAGCACGAGCGAGTAGAAGTCGTTGCCCACGTCGTAGTGGTGCGAGATCGCCGCCGCGTCCCGCTTGCGCGAGTGCATCCGCCCGCCGAGCCGGATCTCCTCCGGCGGCGGCTTCGGCGGAAAACCCACCACCCCCAGCTTCAGCGCCGTGCGGGCGAGCTCCCGGCGCACGGCCCAGGTCAGGTCGAGGTCGAAACTGCCCTGGTGCACCAGGGCGTCGAGCCGTTCCAGCCCTTCGACGAACGGGCCCTCGAGGTCGATCTCCCCCGCGACGTACGCCCGCGACACGCCCAGCTCGTTGGGCTCGAACAGCAGGCGCCGCAACGCGCGCCGGTGTTTGATGTGCAGCAGCGGAGCGTCCGGCGGACCGGTCTCCGTGCCGTCCCAGCAACGAATCCGAATCGGGACATTCTGGCCCAGCGCCGTGTGCAAAAGCTTTCCTACGGCGCCGGCGACTCCGCCTGCGCTACCCACGAGGCTCATTCAAGCACGCGTCGCGGGAAATAGCTTGTATCAGCGAAGTAGTTCACCAATGCAGTGCATCACCGGAGCCAGGACCGCCAGTTCATCCGGTTTGCCGGAAACGCATTCGGTGATCGCCGCGCCCACGACCTCGAACTCCGCGAGTGCGGACAGCGCCGCGACGAGCTGGTCGATACGCATCCCGCCGGGTTCCGGATAATCCATGCCGGCGAACACAGTGGGATCCAGCACGTCGAGATCGAGGTGCACGTACAGCCGTTCGATTCCGGCGGCCCGCAGCTCGGCGACGATCCGCGACGGTTCCCCGTCCACCGAACGGACCAGCCCCGCCTCGATCGCGGCCCGCTCGGCCGGGTCGACCGACCGGGTGCCGACGAGCACCGCGCGGCCGGGCGCGATCGTCGGCACGGCCGCGAAAGCGGGGTCCCCGTCCCCCAGCAGCGACCGCAGAACCATCCCGTGGAAGCCGCCCGACGGCGAGCTGCCCGGCGTGTTGAGGTCGGCGTGCGCGTCGAACCACACCACGCCGAAACGTTCACCGTGCTTCGCGCGAGCAGCCGCGACCGGCACCAGATCGGCGGCGCAGTCGCCGCCGATCGTGAGCACCGGACCGTCGGCGAGCGCGCCGGTGTGCCGCTTCCGGTTGTCCAGCAACGCGTCCCGGTTCGCGATCCCGTCCACCACGGGCGTGCCACCGGGCGCCAGCGGCACCTCCCGCACCGGCACACCCAGCACGTCACCCGCCCACGCGGACAGGGCCCGGCACCCCGCGGGCAGATCGCCCGCCCGGGGTGTCCGGGCCCCTTGCCACTGCGGTACCGCCTGGATCAGCACGGCGCCGACTCTAGCCAGCGGCGCGCCGGCGGCGCCACGCGGTCGGTTTACTCGAGCACGATCAGCAAATCGCCACCCTCGACCTGCTGGACCGAGTTGATCGCCAGACGCGCCACCCGGCCCGACTCGGCCGCGGTGATCGCCGCCTCCATCTTCATCGCCTCGATGGTCGCGACCGTCGCGCCCGCGGACACCTCGTCGCCCTCGGCGACCTGCAGCGTGACCACCCCGGCGAACGGCGCGGCGACGTGCTTGGGGTTGGCCTTGTCGGCCTTCTCCGCCGCCGGCAGGTCCGCGGCCACCGACCGGTCGCGGACCTGGATCGGGCGCAGCTGGCCATTCAGCGTGGCCATCACGGTCCGCATGCCCCGCTCGTCGGCCTCACCGACGGCCTCCAGCTCGAACAGCAGCCGCACACCCGGCTCCAGGTCGACCGCGTACTCCTCGCCCGGGCGCAGACCGTAGAAGAAGTCCTTGCTGGGCAGCACGCTGGTGTCGCCGTAGGCGCGGCGGTGCTCCTCGAACTCCTTGGTGGGGCCGGGGAACAGCAGCCGGTTCAGCGTCGCGCGGCGGTCCTTCGCCAGGCCCTCGCGGTCCTCCGCGGACAGCTCGGTCTCCCGCTTCGGCTCGGCACGGCCCTCCAGCGCCTTGGTGCGGAACGGCTCCGGCCAGCCGCCGGGCGGGTCACCCAGCTCGCCGCGCAGGAACCCGATCACCGAGTCCGGGATGTCGTAGCGGTTCGGCTCGGCCTCGAACTTCTCCGGCTCCACGCCGGCACCGACGAGGTGCAGCGCGAGGTCGCCGACGACCTTCGACGAGGGCGTGACCTTGACCAGGTGACCGAGGATGCGGTCGGCGGCGGCGTACATCGCCTCGATCTCCTCGAAGCGGTCGCCCAGGCCCAGCGCCTTCGCCTGCGTGCGCAGGTTCGACAGTTGCCCGCCGGGGATCTCGTGGTCGTACACGCGCCCGGTCGGCGCGGCGAGGCCCGCCTCGAACGGCGCGTAGATCTTGCGCACGATCTCCCAGTACGGCTCGAGGTCACCGACCGCCCGCAGGCTCAGTCCGGAGGGCCGCGGCGAGTGGTCGGTCGCCGCGACGATCGCCGACAGCGACGGCTGGGAGGTCGTGCCCGCCATCGACGCGACCGCGCCGTCCACCGCGTCCGCACCGGCGTTGATCGCCGCCAGGTAGGTTCCCAGCTGACCACCCGCGGTGTCGTGGGTGTGGATGTGCACCGGGAGGTCGAACTCCTTGCGCAACGCGGAGACCAGCTTCTCGGCGGCGGGTGCGCGCAGCAGGCCGGCCATGTCCTTGATCGCCAGGACGTGCGCGCCGGCACCGACGATCTGCTCGGCCAGCTTGAGGTAGTAGTCCAGCGTGTACAGCTTCTCGCCCGGGTCGGACAGGTCCGAGGTGTAGCACAGCGCCACCTCGGCGACGGCCTTGCCGGTCTCGCGGACCGCGTCGATCGCCGGGCGCATCTGCTCGACGTCGTTGAGGGCGTCGAAGATGCGGAAGATGTCGATACCGGTGCTGGTGGCCTCCTCGACGAAGGCGTTGGTCACCTCGGCCGGGTACGGCGTGTAGCCGACGGTGTTCCGCCCGCGCAGCAGCATCTGCAGGCAGATGTTCGGCACGGCCTCGCGCAGCTGCGCCAGCCGCTCCCACGGGTCCTCGGCGAGGAACCGCAGCGCCACGTCGTAGGTCGCGCCGCCCCAGCACTCCAGGGACAGCAGCTGGGGCAGTGTGTGCGCCACGACCGGGGCGACGGCCAGCAGGTCCTTGGTGCGCACCCGGGTCGCGAGCAGCGACTGGTGCGCGTCCCGGAAGGTCGTGTCGGTCACGCCGAGCGTCGGCGATTCGCGCAGCCACCGCGCGAAGCCCTCCGGGCCCAGCTCGGTCAGCTTCTGCTTCGACCCCGCCGCCGGCTCGCCCGCGGGCAGCGACGGCAGCTTCGTGGCCGGGTCGATCAGCCGCGGCCGTTCGCCGTGCGGCTTGTTGACCGTGACGTCGGCGAGGTAGGTCAGCAGCCGGGTGCCGCGGTCGGCCGAGTGCCGCGCGGTCAGCAGGTGCGGCCGCTCCTCGATGAACGAGGTGGTGACGCGGCCGGCGGCGAAGTCCGGGTCGTCGAGCACGGCCTGCAGGAACGGGATGTTCGTGGACACGCCGCGGATGCGGAACTCGGCCAGGGCGCGCCGGGCGCGGCCCACCGCGGTCTTGAAGTCGCGGCCGCGGCAGGTGAGCTTCACCAGCATCGAGTCGAAGTGCGCGCTGATCTCGGTGCCGGCGAACGCGGTGCCGCCGTCGAGGCGGATGCCGGACCCGCCGGGCGAACGGTAGGCGCTGATCATGCCGGTGTCCGGGCGGAACCCGTTGGCCGGGTCCTCGGTGGTGATGCGGCATTGCATCGCGGCGCCGCGCAGGTAGACCTTGTCCTGCGACAGGCCGAGGTCGGCGAGCGTCTCACCGGCGGCGATGCGCAGCTGCGACTGCACCAGGTCGACGTCGGTGACCTCCTCGGTCACCGTGTGCTCGACCTGGATGCGCGGGTTCATCTCGATGAAGACGTGGTTGCCGTCCTTGTCGAGCAGGAACTCCACGGTGCCGGCGTTGCGGTAGCCGATCCGGCGGGCGAAGGCGACGGCGTCGTTGCAGATGCGCTCACGCAGCTCGGGGTCGAGGTTGGGCGCCGGTGCCAGCTCGATCACCTTCTGGTGCCGCCGCTGGACCGAGCAGTCGCGCTCGAAGAGGTGGATGACGTTGCCTTCCCCGTCGGCAAGAATCTGCACCTCGATGTGCCGCGGGTCGACGACGGCCTTCTCCAGGAACACCGTGGGATCGCCGAAAGCGGATTCCGCTTCGCGCATCGCGGCCTCGATCGACTCGCGCAGGTTCGCGGGGTCGTTGACGCGGCGCATCCCGCGGCCGCCACCGCCGGCGACGGCCTTGACGAACACCGGGAACCCGATCTCCTCGGCGGCCGCGGTCAGCTCGTCGAGGTTGGTCGACGGCTGCGACGAGCCGAGGACCGGCACGCCGGCCTCACGGGCGGCGGCGACGGCGCGTGCCTTGTTCCCGGTCAGTTCCAGGATTTCCGCGCTCGGGCCGACGAACGTGATGCCGGCGTCCTCGCACGCGCGCGCGAGATCGGGGTTTTCGGACAGGAATCCGTAGCCGGGGTAAACCGCGTCCGCGCCGGCCTTGCGCGCGGCGCGGACGATTTCGTCGACGTCGAGGTAGGCGCGGACCGGGTGTCCCGGCTCGCCGATCTCGTAGGCTTCGTCGGCCTTCAGACGGTGCAGCGAGTTGCGGTCCTCGTAGGGGAACACCGCCACTGTGCCCGCGCCCAGCTCGTAGCCCGCGCGGAACGCCCGGATGGCGATCTCCCCGCGGTTGGCGACCAGCACCTTGCGAAACATGCCCGGTCCTTCCCTGTTCACGGATCGGTGGTGCTGTGACGTTACCCTGCCGATCCCGCTTTTCGGGAGTTCAGTCCCGGGTGATGGACCTCATTCGCGCGCATGCGTATACCGCACGCCTGTGCGGGGAACTCAGCCTGCCGCCGCCGGGGTGCCGGACCGGGTGTAGAGCAGCCGGTTCGGGGTGCCCTGCGGTACGCCGGTCAGCACGTCCGGCGTCGCGTTGCGGATCAGGGCGTCGGTGACCTGCTGGGGCGTCGCCTCCGGGTGCTGGGCGCGGTAGAGTGCCGCGGCGCCCGCGGCGAGCGCCGCCGACATCGAGGTTCCGGAGAACGGCGACGCCGGCGTGCTGCCGGACGCGGTGGACGGCACGTCCACCCCCGGCGCCAGCAGGTCGACCCCCTGCCCGGAGTTGGACTTCGGGGCGAAGGCGTCCGCCTGGTCCACCGCGCCGACGGTCAGGACCTCGGGGATCCGCGCCGGGGAGGAGAACGACGAGTCCACGCCCGACCAGCCGGCCGCGGCGACCACCGGCATCGTCCCGGCGAGCCGGCGCACCGCGTTGTCCAGGGCGTCGCTGGCCGGGCCGCCGAACCCGATGACCGCGACCGCGGGCTGCTTCGCGTTCTGCGACACCCAGTCGACCCCCGAGATGATGTTGTTGAGCCGCCCGTTGCCCGCGTTGTCGAGCACCTTGACCGGCACGATCCGCGCGGCCTTGGCGACCCCGTACCGGGTGCCGGCGACGAGCCCGGCCATCCGGGTGCCGTCGCCGTTGCCGTCGGCCGCGTTGTCCGTGCCGTCCACCAGGTTGCGGCCCGGGCCCACCCGCCCGGACAGGTCCGGCAGCGCCGCGTCGACCCCGGTGTCGATCACGTAGACCGTCACGCCCTCGCCGGTGCTGTCGTAGTGGTAGACGTGGTCGGCGGCCTTGTCCCGCTGGTCGATCCGGTCCAGCGCCCAGCTGGGCGGGTCCTGCTGCGCACCCGGGGCCGCAGCGGCGGGTGCCGCGGCGGCGAGGACGAGGAGTACCGAACCGGCGACCGCGCGCAATCCTGAAAACAGCACGCCCCAGCGTTGCGCCGCTGTCGATCATGCACAACTCGGACCGTCGCCCGATCGTGCGTCAGGACTTCTCGAGGTACTCCGCGCGATCGGAGTCGACCAGGTCCGAGACCATCAGCGCCAGGCCGGGATGCCGCTCCAGGGCCGGGTCGCCGCTCACGATCTCCTGCGCCCGTTCCCGCGCCCGCGCGATGACCTCCTCGTCGCGCAGCAGGGACAGCAGCTTGAGCCCGGACCGCTTACCGGACTGGGCCGCACCGAGGATGTCGCCCTCCCGCCGCAGCTCCAGGTCCAACCGGGACAGTTCGAAGCCGTCCGTTGTGGACTCCACCGCGGCCAGCCGCTCCCGTGTCGCGGTGCCGTCCAGCGTTTCGGTGACCAGCAGGCACAAGCCCGGCACGCTGCCCCGGCCCACCCGGCCACGCAGCTGGTGCAGCTGGCTGACACCGAACCGGTCGGCGTCCATGATCACCATCATGGTCGCGTTCGGCACGTTCACGCCGACCTCGATCACCGTGGTCGCGACCAGCACGTCCAGGTCTCCCGCGGCGAACGCCCGCATCACCGCGTCCTTCTCGTCCGGCGGCATGCGGCCGTGCAGGATGCCGATCCGCAGCTGCGACAGCGGGCCGTTCGCCAGTTCCGCGGCGACGTCGAGCACCGCCAGCGGCGGCCGCCGGTCACCGCCGTTCGCGTTCGACGCCGGTTCGTCGCCGATCCGCGGGCACACCACGTACGCCTGGTGACCCTTGCGGACCTCCTCGATCAGCCGCTGCCACGCGCGGTCCAGCCACGCCGGCTTCTCCGCCACCGGCACCACGCTGGTCTTGATCGGCGAGCGGCCGACCGGCATGTGCCGCAGCGCCGAGGTCTCCAGGTCGCCGTACACCGTCATGGCGACCGTCCGCGGGATCGGCGTCGCCGTCATCACCAGCACGTGCGGGCTGCCGCCGTTCGCCGCGCGCGAGCGCAGCGCGTCCCGCTGCTCGACGCCGAACCGGTGCTGCTCGTCCACCACCACGAGCCCCAGGTCGGCGAAGGACACGGTGTCCTGGATGAGCGCGTGCGTGCCGACGACGATCCCCGCGGCACCACTGGCGGCGTCCAGCAACGCCTGCTTGCGTTCCTTCGCCGGCATCGACCCGGTCAGCAGCGTCACCTTCGTCGCGTTCTCCGCCGCACCCAGCTCCCCCGCCTGGCCCAGGTCGCCGAGCATCTCCCGCAGCGACCGGGCGTGCTGCGCGGCGAGCACCTCGGTGGGCGCGAGCATCGCCGACTGCCGCCCGGCGTCGACCACCTGGAGCATCGCCCGCAGTGCCACCACCGTCTTGCCGCTGCCCACCTCGCCCTGCAGCAACCGGTTCATCGGGTGCTCTCCCGACAGATCGGCCGCGATGTCCTCGCCCACCGCGCGCTGACCCTCGGTCAGTTCGAACGGAAGCCGCCGGTCGAACGCATCGAGCAGACCGCCGGTGGTGCGCGCGCAGGCCGGCGCCGGCCGCGACACCGCGGAGAACCGGCGCTGCGCGAAGATCAGCTGCACCGCCATCGCCTCGTCCCACTTGAGCCGCTTCTCCGCGGCTTCGCGGGCGGCGTGGTCCTTGGGGCGGTGGATGTTCTGCAGCGCGTCGAACAGGTCCATCAGGTGGTAGCGCTCGCGCAGCGCACGCGGCACCGGGTCCTCCTCCCGCTCCAGGGTGTCCAGCACCTGCCGCACACAGCGGGCGATGGACCAGGACGGGATGCCGGATGCCGCCGGGTAGACCGGGATGATCGCGCCGAGGAAGTCGTCGAGCGCGCTGTCGTCGTCGCCGTCGACCATCTGGTACTCGGGATTGGCCAGCTGCAACGTGTTGCGGAACGCGGTCACCTTGCCCGCGAACAACCCGGTGCGGCCCAGCCGCAGCTGCCGCTCGTGCTGGTGCGGGCGGCCGAAGAACGCGCAGGACAACCGGCGGTGGCCGTCGGTGATGACCAGCTCCAGGATGTGACCCGGCTTGTTGCGCATGCGGCGCATGGTGACCTTCTCCACCCGGGCCATCACGGTGGCGTGCTCGCCGATCTCCAGCCCCGCGATGTCGGTCAGCTCGCCGCGCTCGGCGTAGCGGCGCGGGTAGTGGCGCAGCAGGTCGGCGACGGTGTGGATGTCCAGCGACTCGGCGAGCGCCTTCGCGGTCTTGGCGCCCAGCAGCGGGGTCAGCTTGTCACGCAGTCCGGTCACGCGCGTTCACTCCACACCGATCAGCAGCACGGCGTCCGCCTGCCCGCCGGGGTAATCCACGAACTCCACCTCCGGTCGCCGCGCGCGCAGCCGCTCCCGCAGCTCGCCGGTCAGGCCCGCGGGCGCCGCCGTCCCGGTCAGCACCGTGACCAGCTCGCCACCGACGGCCAGCATCCGCTCCAGCACACCCATCGCGGCGTCCGCCGGGGAGGACCCTTCCGGTTCGACGAGCACGACCTCGCCGTCGACGAACCCGATCAGGTCACCCGCGTGGGCCCGCCCCACCCAGGTTATCGACTCCTCCGCGGCCACCACGAGCTCGCCACGCCGGGTCGCCGCGGCCGCCTCCGCCATGGCCACCACGTCGTCGTTCGCGCGGCGCTGCAGGTCGTGCACCGCCAGCGCGGCGAGCACCTGGACCGGGGAGGCGCACGGGATGACCACGACGTCCCGGTCGCCGATCATCGGGTGTCCCGCGGCGTCGTCGGCGGCCCTGGTCAGCCCGGCGCCGCCGGCCAGGACGGTGACGTGCCCGGCCGCCCGTTCGGTGATCAGGCCGAGCATCTCCTCGACGCTGGGGGTGGCGTGGTCCGGTACCGCGAGCACCGCGAAACCCTCGTCACGCAGCAGCGCGGCCAGCTCCTCGCCGTGCACCACGGCGACCACGGCGCGGTCCGGGCCGGACGGCGGCTCGATCGGCGTCGGGGTGATGAGCGGTTCGACGCGGATCCCGCTCGGACGGCCGGCCCGCAACCCGGCCTCGATGGCGGCGCCGATGTCCGCGCAGTGCACGTGGACCGCGTGTCCCCCGGCGCCGTCGCCGGCCACCGTGACGCTGTCACCGAGCTCGGACAGCGCGCGGCGCAGCACCGGCACCTCCGCGTCCGCGACGCCGTCCAGCAGGTACATGACCTCCCACGCGTAGGGGGCCGGGCCGGTGTCCGGTTCGCCGCCGCTGTGCGCTTCGCACGAGTGCGGGACCTCGGTCTCGCTGCCGGTGACCACGCCGGCGAGCGCGTCGAAGACGGCGACCAGCCCGCGCGCACCGGCGTCGACCACCCCGGCCGAGGCGAGGACGGGCAGCTGGTGCGGGGTCTGTTCGAGCGCTTCGGAGGCGGCCTTCGCGGCGACGGCCACGACGTCCGGCAGCTCCCCGGGCTGCACGGCGACCGCCTGGGCGACGGCCTGCAGGACGCTGAGCATCGTGCCCTGGACCGGCCGGGCGACGGCGTCGGTGGCGGCGCGGTGCGCGCTGGCCAGCGCCTTCGCCAGGGCCGGGCCGTCCAGTTCACCGGCGCTGCTGGTGCTGCCGGTGCTTTCGGCGAGACCGCGCAGGACCTGCGAGAGGATGACGCCCGAGTTGCCGCGCGCGGCGGCGACGGCCCCACGGGCGAGGACGGACAACGCGTGCGCAGCGCTCGTGACCGGCTCGGCGGCCAGCCGGGCGTGCGCACCGGACATGGTGTGCAGCAGGTTGGAGCCGGTGTCGGAGTCGGCGACCGGGTAGACGTTGATGCCGTTGATCGCCGGGCACAGCACCTCCAGGCTGTGCACGCAGGCCGCCGCCCACGCTGTGATGGCATGCTCGTCCAGAGCCCGCACCGTCGCCCTCCTCCCTGGTCAGGCCAGGGTAGCGACCCGGGCGCGGGGCGGCGAAGCACCGTCGTTTACTATGGTCACCAGTGTCCGGCCCGCGCCGGGCGTGTTTTGTCTTCCCTGATCGTCAAAGGAGTTCGACGTGGCTGCCGTGTGCGACGTCTGTGGCAAGGGACCGGGCTTCGGCAAGTCCGTCTCGCACTCCCACCGGCGTACCAACCGCCGCTGGAACCCGAACATCCAGACCGTGCACGCCAGGATCGGCGTGTCGCAGCGCAAGCGGCTGAACGTCTGCACGTCGTGCCTGAAGGCCGGCAAGGTCGTTCGCGGCTAGTTTCTGCAGACTTCACGAAACGGCGGGTGCCCTGAGGCATCCGCCGTTTTCGCGTGCCCGGGGTGGCGCTAGAGTACGCCGCCGTGGCTGGGAAACCGTTGCACGAAATCGTCGAGGCCGGCTGGGCGAAAGCACTGGATCCGGTGGCGGACCGCATCGCCGCGATGGGCGAGTTCCTGCGGGCGGAGATCGCCGCCGGACGCAAGTACCTCCCGGCGGGCGAGCACGTGCTGCGGGCGTTCCAGCAGCCGTTCGACGACGTCCGGGTGCTGATCGTCGGACAGGACCCGTACCCCACGCCCGGGCACCCGATCGGGCTGTCCTTCGCGGTGGCGCCGGACGTGCGGCCGCTGCCGAAGAGCCTGATCAACATCTACCGGGAGTACTGCGACGACCTGGGCCACCCGGCGCCGTCCAACGGTGACCTGACGCCGTGGGCGGAGCAGGGGGTGCTGCTGCTCAACCGGTCGCTGACCGTGCGGCCGGGCTCCCCCAACTCGCACAAGGGCAAGGGCTGGGAAGAGGTCACCGAGCAGGCGATCCGCGCGCTGGCCGCCCGCGGCAAGCCGATGGTGGCGATCCTGTGGGGCAGCAACGCGCGCAGCCTGAAGCCGCTCCTCGGTGGCGTGCCGTGCCTCGAGTCGGTGCACCCGAGCCCGCTGTCCGCGCACAACGGCTTCTTCGGCTCCCGCCCGTTCAGCCGGGCGAACGAGCTGTTGCAACGGCAGGGCGCCGAGCCGGTGGACTGGAAGCTCCCCTAATCCAGCCGCCGCAGGGCGCCGCGGAACCACTGCGCCCGCTCGACGTAGCCGTCCACCACCTGCTTGATCTTGTCCGCCCCGAAGGACTTGTTCTCCCGCACCTTCGCCGGCACACCGAGCGCGATGTGCCCGCCCGGCACGTGTGAGCCGTACGACAGCACCGCACCGGCGCCGACCATCGCGCCGTCGTCGAGCACGCTGCCGTTGAGCACCACCGAACCGGACGCGATCAGGCATCCGCTGCCGATCCGCGCGCCCTCGACGTGCACCGCGTGCCCGATCGCCGACGACGGGCCCAGGATCGTCGGGTCCTTGGCCGTGCAATGCAGCACGGATCCGTCCTGCACGTTGGACCGCGCGCCGATCTCGATGAACCCGTGGTCGCCGCGCAGCACCGCCTGCGGCCACACCGACGCGTCCGGCCCGATCCGGACGTCACCGATCACCGTCGCGTCCGGATGCACGAACGCGGACGGGTGGATCGACGGGGTCAGCTCACCGAGTGCGTAGATCGCCACGATCGTCCTCCAGGTCTTTGCCCAGGCACACCGAGAGCGGATCGTCCCGGTAGATGCCGAACTTCGGGATGCCGGTGTAGCCGGCGGACCGGTACAGCGCGATCGCCTCCGGCTGCTTGCGCCCGGTCTCCAGCACCAGCCGCCTGCGCCCGGCCACGCGCGCCGTCCGCTCCAGTTCGGCGAGCACCGCCCGGGCGAAACCCCTGCCCCGCGCGGAATCCACCACGTACATCCGTTTCAGCTCGGCCTCGTCCTCGCCGCGGACCCGCCAGCCACCGCACGCCACCGGTTCCCCGTCCACGTAACCGACCAGGAACAACCCGTGCGGCGGTGCGAACTCGGCCGGATCGACCGGGGTCGCGTCGGTGTCGCCGTACCGCACCACGTACTCCTGCTGCACGGCGTCGATCAGCTTGACCGCGTCCGGCTCGTCGTAGGCCACCACCCGGAGTTCCACGACGGCCAATCTAGAGAGCTAACGCCAATGCTCCCAGCCGCTTTCGCCGTGGTACTGCTCACCGTCCACGGTCACGCCGGAATCCGGCATGGTGACCGAGCCGATCCGGCGCCACCCGCCCGGCAGGTCCGCGAACGACGGGAACGTCGCCACCAGCGCATGGTCCTCACCGCCGGTCAGCACCCACGTCATCGGGTCGGCACCCAGCGCGGTGCCCACGTCCACCAGCTTCTGGTCGACCTCCAGGTGCTCGGTGAGCACGTCGATGCCCACACCGGACGCCTCGGCGATGTGACCGAGGTCGGCGAGCAGCCCGTCGGAGACGTCGATCATCGCCGTCGCCCCGGCCACCGCGGCCGCGGGGCCGGCCGCGTAGTCGGGCTCGGGCGCGCGCTGCGCGTTGACCACCGCGACCGGCGAACGGAACCCGCGGCCGAGCGTGGCGAGGCCCGCCGCCGCCCAGCCGAGCCGTCCGGACACCGCGACGATGTCACCGGGCCGCGCACCGGACCGCGTGACCGGCTCGCGGCCCTCCAGGTCGCCGAGCGCCGTGATGCTGACCACCAGCTGGTCGGCGCGCACCATGTCGCCACCCACCACCCCGGCGCCGGCGCGCTGAGCTTCCGCCCACAGCCCGTCGCTGAGCTCCTGGACGACGTTCGCCGGGGTGTCCGGCGGGCAGGCGAGCCCGACGAGGACGGCGGTGGGCACCGCGCCCATCGCGGCCACGTCGGCGAAGTTCTCCGCGACCGCCTTGCGCCCGACCTGCTCCGGCGAGGACCAGTCCAGCCGGAAGTGCACGCCCTGCACGAGGACGTCCGTCGTGGCGACGACGCGCCCGTCCACCGCGGCCACGACCGCGGCGTCGTCCCCCGGGCCGAGCAGGGTGGACCCGGGCTGCCTCCGGTTCCCGGTCACCGCCCGGATCAGGCCGAACTCACCCATCCCGGCGACGGTCCCGGAGCCGGATGCCTGGTTGCCTGACATGCGTCACCTCGGTCGCTCGACGGTCGGATGATGCGGCGCGTTCTGACCACGCACACGCAGGTTAATCGGCCCACCGCGCCGCCCGGGCAGGACGCGCCGGACACCCGCCGTGAGCCGTGGCCGGAGCCGCGGATAACGCGGGAAACGGGACACTGCGCCTTTTGACGTTGCGCCGGGCGCAAGAGGCACCCGCGAATGGTGATACGGGCCACATCTACTGCCTGCTAAGGTGTCGAGCGCGCAGCTGAGCGCCATGGGGAGGGAGCGCCACGGCATGGCCGACTGGACGGACACCGGCTTGACGGAAGTATTCGGCGACCGGGAACAGCTCAGAGAAATGGGCGATCAAGCTCGGCACTTGCTGGCCGAAGCCAAGTCCGGTGGCTGGGCCGTGGACGAAGAAACCGGCACCCATCTCCGCAACGCGATCGCCCAGGCCGAGGACCGGTTCTCGCGGATCGCGATCAACATCAACCGGTTGCGCCGTAAACCAAATTTCGGCCACGACGACTACGCCCAACAGGCAGCTGCTCACTTTCAGGCCGCGATGGACTCCGACCAGCAGTCGCTGATACCCGTTCTTGAAACAATGCTGGAAAATCTCGGGACCATTCGTGAAGCACTGGACGTAGCGACGAAAAACTACGACGCATCGAACCAGGTAGCCACGCAATACCTCGGCACATTCAGGGATGCGGAGCAGTGACCAGAAGAATGGCGATAATCGCGCTCACCTGCGCGGTAATTTCCACGGCCGGGTGCACCACCACCGTGTCTGGCATGCCATCCCCGGCGACAAGCGGGAAATCAACCTCAGCACACACCGACGATCCGTTCGGCGGAATGGTCGCCTGTCAAGTGTTGGACCAGCTCAATGCCAGTCAGGGCTTCAATCCCGGCGACAACATCAGCCATCGCAACGAGTGCACCGCGACAAAACCTGGTCTCGGCAGTAACGGACTGGCCCTTGATCCAGTGCAAGGGCTCGCCGAATTCCGCAGAACCGACCCGCAGGCGATCGACACCAACGTGAGCGGTCGCCGGGCACTACAGGTACAGAACCCACTCGATTGCACCATCGCGTTCGAGGTGAGCGAACACGCCCGTGTTCTCGCCCAGATGGCCATGTCGATGCCGGAACGCAACGCGGAGGCGTGCCCGCTGGCGCACGACCTGGCCGTGCGCGTGGAGGCGCTGTTGCCGCAGCGCTGAGAAGGGCGGGACCAGCCTGCCGCCGGCTCCCGGATCGGGCCGGACCCGCCCGTCTCCGGGTGGTTGACCTGCATCACGTCGGTCGCTCGATAGTCGGATGACCTAGATTCGTGCTCGGTGCGGTAGGTTCTGACCACGTTCCTACCTTGAGTTCAACGCCGGAGACGAAGGGGCGCGCGCCGTGGTCCACGCATACATCCTCATCCAGACCGAAGTCGGCAAGGCGGCCGCGGTCGCGGCGGAGATCGCCGGCATCCCCGGTGTCACCAGTTCCGAGGATGTGACCGGCCCCTACGACGTCATCGTGCGCGCCGAGGCCGACAACGTCGACCAGCTCGGGCAGCTGGTCGTCGCGAAGGTGCAGGGTGTCGAGGGCATCACCCGCACGCTGACCTGTCCCGTGGTGCATCTGTAAGCGATGCCGGAAACCGAGACCGGGGCACCGCCGCGGACACTGCTCGTGCTCGCGGCCGTGCTGGTCCTCGTCCTCGCGGCCGGGGTGGCGGTCGCTGGGCTGGTGATGCGCTCCGGCCGCGACGAGAACGGTGCGCTGGCGCTCGTGCCGGTGGACGCACCGCAGGCCGCAGCGCCCGAGTGCGCGCAGCTGATCCCGGCGCTGCCCGCCCAGCTGGACTCGAAGGGCACCGCGCTGACCCGCCGGACGATCGCGGAGCCCGCCCCGCCGGCCACAGTGGCGTGGGGTGCGCCGGACGCCATCGTCCTGCGCTGCGGTCTGGGCAAACCGCCGGAGCTGACCCAGACGAGCCAGCTGCGGCTGGTCAGCGGCGTGCAGTGGCTGCCGGTCGAGGGCCCCGGGTCCTCCACCTGGTACGTGGTCGACCGCGCGGTGTACATCGCGCTGACCGTGCCGGACTCCGCGGGCACCGGACCGCTGCAGGAAATCTCCGACACCATCGCGGCGACGCTGCCGCCGGTGCCGCTGCGGTTCTAACGCAGCCCGGTGCCGCGCGCCAGCGCCGTGTCGATCAGGGTCGTCAGCAGCGTGCGGTAGTCCACGCCGGTGACCTGCCACATCTTCGGGTAGGCCGAGGTCGCGGTGAACCCGGGCATCGTGTTGACCTCGTTGACCGTCAGGTCACCACCCGCGCCCACGAAGAAGTCCACCCGCGCCAGGCCCTGGCAGTCCAGCGCCCGGAACGCCTTCACCGCCTGCGCGCGCAGCTTTTCGGTGACCGAGTCGTCCAGCTTGGCGGGGATGTCCAGCTCGGCGTCCTCGCCGAGGTACTTCGTCTCGAAGTCGTACCAGGCGGACTCGTCGTCGGAGAGCACGCGCACCTCGGCCGGCAGCGACGCCTCCACCCGGCCGTCCGGGAACTCCAGCACCCCGCACTCGACCTCGCGCCCCGGCACCGCCGCCTCGACCAGCACCTTCGGGTCGGTCTCCCGCGCCAGTGCGATCGCGGCGTCCAGGTCCGCCCAGTCGGTCACCTTGCTGATGCCGATCGAGGACCCGGCCCGCGACGGCTTGACGAACACCGGCAGGCCCAGCCGTTCCCGGTCCGCGTCGTCCAGAGTGGACTGGTCGCGGCGCAGCTCGACGTACCGGCCGACCGGCAGCCCTTCGGCGGCGAGCAGCTTCTTCGCGTAGCCCTTGTCCATCGCCACCGCGCTGGCCAGCACGCCGGGCCCCACGTACGGGATCCCGGCCAGCTCCAGCAGGCCCTGCAGCGTGCCGTCCTCGCCGAACGCACCGTGCAGCACGGGGAACACGACGTCGACCCCGCCGAGCGCGTCGGCTCCGGGCTCGGTCACGACCAGCTCGCGCAGCGTCGGGTCCCCGGCCAGGACGAGCGACCGGCCACCGTCCACCGAGGGCAGCCGGCGGTCCTGGATGGTCAGGGTCTCCGGGTCGGCGGTGCCGAGCACCCAGCGGCCCTCGCGGGTGATGCCGATGGGCACGGCCTCGAACCGGTCGCGGTCCAGGTGCGCCAGCACGCTGCCGGCCGACACGCACGAGATCGTGTGCTCGGTGCTCCGGCCGCCGAACACCACGGCCACCCGCGTCTTCCTCATGGCCGGTCACCCTACCGGGCTCTTGCGTCGTCCGATCGCCGCAGTAAACCCATTAGCGTGTCCAGCGCACCGCCGAGCGCCGCGCGGGAACACCCGGCGTACCCGATCGCCAGCCCGAAGGCCGTCGGCGTGCCCGCGAAGTGCCGGGCCAGCCCGTCCAGGCGGATCCCCCGCGCCCGCCCGGCCGCCAGGCACTCCCGCTCCATCCGGGCCGAGGCGAACGGCACGACCAGGTGCGCGCCCGCGTCGTCCCCCAGCACCGGAACGCCATTTCGGCGCAGCGCCGAGACCAGCATCACCCGTCGCTCGGACAGCTCGCGGCGCAGTTTCCGCAGGTGCCGCCCCAGATCGCCGTGCCGCGCGAGCTCGACGAGCACCCGCTGACCGGCCGGGGAGGGCCGCGTCCCGGTGCGGTCGCGGTGCCCCAGCACGGACGAGGCAACGGCTCCGGGCGCGACCATCCAGCCGGCGCCGAGCGTGGGGGTGAGGATCTTGCTCGTGGTTCCCAGATGCACCACGACATCCGGGGCGAGCGCGGCGAGCAGCGGCAGCGGGGCGACGTCGAAGCGCAGCTCGCCGTCGTAGTCGTCCTCGATGATGAGCATGTTCTCGGCGCGGGCGCGCTCGACGAGCTCGACCCGGCGGGCCGCGTTGAGCCGCGAGCCCATCGGGTACTGGTGCGCGGGCGAGCAGTAGACCCCGCGCACGCCGGCCGGGATCGCGTCGGTGCGCAGGCCCTCGCCGTCCACCGGGACGCCGACGACCTTCAGTCCCGCGCTCAGGAACGCCTCCACCGCGCGCTGGTAGCCCGGTTCCTCCACGGCGACCGTGTCGCCCGCCCGGAACACCGCGCCGGCCAGCTCGAACACCGCGGCGGTGGTGCCGCCGGTGGCCAGTACCGAGTCGGTGCCGACGGCCAGCCCGCGGTGCCGCAGCAGGTGCTCGGCGATCGCCGCCCGGTACTCCGGCAGACCGGCGCGGTGCGCGTGGGTCAGCGGCGGGCTGTCCGCGGCCGCCCGCCAGGCCCGCCGCCACGCGGCGCGGTCGATGCCCGCCGCCCACGGCGCACCCGGGGTGAGGTCGAGCAGCTCGTCCGGCTCCGCCGCCTCGCCCGGCACCACGGGGTGGGCGGGACGGTCGCCGGGTGGTGAGGTGGTGACGTAGGTGCCGGACCCGTGGCGGCCGGTGATCCAGCCTTCGGCGTGCAGCTGTTCGTACGCCGCCGAGGTCACCGTGCGGCTGACGCCCAGCCGCGCGGCCAGTGCCCGGGTGGACGGCAGCCGGTCACCGCCGCGCAGGTGACCGGCCGCGGCGGCGTCGCGCAGCGCGTCCGCGAGTTGCACGGCCAGCGGGGTCACGGCCGCGCGGTCGAGGGTGACGGGCAGGGCCGCGGGCTGGGACACGACAGAAGTGGCCTTTCGGTTTGCTCTCCTGGTGGATCTTTCGAAAGTCCACTATACGCGGCAGGCTGACCGGCATGACCGTTCTCTCGCCGACTCCGCGCAGCACGCTGACCCGGAAGAAGGATCGGGCAGCCACCGATCGCGAGCGCCTGTACGAGGTGCTCGACGAGGGACTCATCTGCCACCTCGGGCTCGTGCTCGACGGCTCCCCCGTCGTGCTGCCGACCGGGTACGGCCGCGACGGCGACACGCTGTACTTCCACGGTTCGACCGGCTCCGGGAACGTGCGGGCCGCGGCGGTCGGCATCGACGTGTGCGTCAGCATCACGCTCCTCGACGGCCTCGTCTACGCGCGCTCGCTCAACAACCACTCGATGAACTACCGCAGCGCGGTGGTGCACGGCAGGGCGCGCGCGGTGACCGGCGAGGAGAAGGTGCACGGGTTGCGAGCGGTGACCGAACACCTGACGCCGGGCTCGTGGGACCACGCGCGCGCGGTGAACGCGAAGGAACTCGCGTCGGTGGCGGTGCTGGCGCTGGACCTCACGGAGGCCTCGGTGAAGATCCGCGCGGGCGAGCCGGTCGACGACCCGGAAGACATGGACAGCCACCAGATCTGGGCCGGCGTGGTTCCGGTCCGGACCACCTTCGGCGAGCCGGTCCCGGCCGGGTACACGCCCGCCGGGGCGCCGGTTCCGCCGCACGTGCGGTCCCGCCGCCGGTAGCCGTCCACCGGGTACCTCCGGTGGGACCCCGCAGGGGTCAGTCGCGGACCGGACCGTCGATCGGGTCCAGGTGGTAGGGCCGCATGACCCGCCCGCCGGTGCGGTAGACGTGCACGCTGATCGCCGGGTCCGGGCCGTCGTTGCGCACCTGGTGCACGTAGCCGGGCCCGAACACGCGGGACTGCCCGGCCGACAGCCGGTGCACCTCGGTGACCCCGCGCCGCGCGACGGTCTCGGACAACCGGCCGGTGACGACGGTGAACGCACCCGTCGAACCGCCGTGGTCGTGCAGGTCGGTCTGCTGGCCGGGCAGCCAGCCCATCAGCCAGATCTCTTCGTCGTCGCGCGCCTCGACGAGCGCGGAGAACCGCTTGTCCGGGTCGTAGCGCAGCAGCCGGCGCCAGCGGTCGCGGTCGGCGGCGAATTCGAGCGCGACCCGCACCGGGTGGCGCAGGACGGGCTTCTCGGCCAGGGCAACGGTGTTGTCCGGAACGGCGAACATGAAAAAGGTGTCCTCTGGGAAAAGGTGGTTGTCGGACTGGCTGGGCTGGGTCAGCGACAACAACAAGGACACAGCGCGGCGCCACGGCGGAGCTCCCGCCGGGTCATCAGGCCACGCGTCGTCATGGCGCCCACCCAACCAGCGGGCCGGGTGGGCGTCAACCTCGTTCCACTTGCTAGGACCACTCGTGTTTCTGACGGCGGCCGAGCAGCTCGGCGCCGACCCGGCGCGGGTCCGCACCCTCGTGGCACACGCGGTGCATCGCGTCCGTGATCGGCATGTCGACACCGTGCTTGCGGGCCAGTTCCCGGATCGAGGTGCACGACATCACGCCCTCGGCGACCTGACCGCCGGTGGCCCGCTGCGCCTGTTCCAGCGTCTCGCCCCGGCCGAGCCGTTCGCCGAAGGTGCGGTTGCGCGACAACGGCGACGAACAGGTCGCCACCAGGTCGCCGACACCGGCGAGCCCGGCGAACGTCAGCGGATCGGCCCCCAGTTTCGTGCCCAGCCGGGCCATCTCCGCCAGCCCGCGGGTGATGAGGGTGGCTGTCGTGTTGGCACCCAGTCCCATGCCGACGGCCATGCCGCAGCTCAGCGCGATGACGTTCTTGGCGGCGCCGCCGACCTCGCAGCCCACCACGTCGGTGTTGGTGTAGGGCCGGAAGTAGGAGTTGAAGCTCGCCTGCTGGATCGCCACCGCGCGGTCGTGGTCACTGCACGCGAGCACGGCCGCCGCCGGCTGCCCCTGCGCGATCTCGCGCGCCAGGTTCGGCCCGGACACCACGACGATCTCGTCCCCGGACACCACGACGATCTCGTCCCCGGACACCGCGGTGATCTCCGCGATCACCTCGCTCATCCGCTTCAGGGTGCCGAGTTCGACGCCCTTGGCGAGGCTGACCAGGATCGCGCCGCGCGGCAACAGCTCCCGCCAGCCCGACAGGTTCCTGCGCAGGCTCTGGCTCGGCACGGCCAGCACGACCGCCTCCGCGCCGGCCAGCGCCTCGGCCGGATCGGGTGTCGCGGTGAGACTGCCGGGCAACGTGATGTCCGGCAGGTAGCCGCTGTTGGTGTGCTTGTCGCGGATCTCCCCGGCGACCTCGGCGCGCCGGGCCCACATGGTCACGTCCCGGCCGGCGTCGGCGAGCACCTTCGCGAACGCGGTGCCCCAGGACCCCGCACCGAGCACGGTGATGCGCTGCACCATCGTCAGTCCGCCACCTCGGGCTTGCGTGCCGGGGGCTGTTCGCCCCGGATGTCGGTCAGCAGCCCGGTGACCCGTTCCATGAGCAGTTCCGTCACCTCCCGCAGCAGCGCCCCGGTCTGCGGCTTGCCGCGGTAGGCGGACAGGTCGACCGGCTCACCGACCTTGTGGGTCACGGTCGTGCGCGGCAGCAGCCGCACCTTCTTGTGGTAGAAGTCGAGGATCTGCTGGGTGCCCCAGCGCGCCACCGGGATCACCGGCACGTCGTTGTCCAGCGCGAGCCGCGCCACCCCGGTGTGCGAGCGCTTCGGCCAGCCCTCCGGGTCCTTGGTGATGGTGCCCTCGGGGTAGATGACGACGACCTTGCCCTCGGACAGCGCCTGGTGCGCGGCGCGGAGGCTGTCGCCGGCTTGGACGGAACCGCGGTAGACGGGGATGCTGCCGGCGCCCACCAGGATCTTGCCGAAGATCGGGGCGCGGGCGAGGCTGTCCTTGGCCAGGAACCGCGGCACGCGCTTCTGGCGGTGGATGAACACGGCGTCGACGGCGGGGTCCATGTGCGAGACGTGGTTCATCACCACCAGCGCGGGCCCCTCCCGCGGGATCCGTTCGGCGCCGAGGTAGACGCGCCTGCCGATCCAGCTCACCGGGTAGAACAGCACGGCGGCGGCTCCGACCCAGAACCCGCCCTTCTCGCGACCGGCCAAGACTCCTCCTGCTGTGGTGTGTGCTGCTGCGAGCTGATCCTAGGTGCATGATTGCGGAAAGATGGGGGTGTGCCCGTACCCGTCGAAATCTCCGGCCTGATCTTGCCCATGAAGCAGCCCAGCGTGGGCAAGTCCCGCCTGCGCGGCGCCGTCGACGAGCGCGACCACGCGGCGCTGGTGCTGGCCCTGGCCTGGGACACCCTGGCCGCGGCGACGGCGGCGGGGGTGCGGCGGGTGCTCGTGGTGGCCGCCGACCCGGCCGCGGTGGCCGGTCTGCGCCGTCCCGGCGTGGAGATCGTCGGCGAAGCCGGTCCCGGCGATCTGAACTCGGCGCTGCGGCAGGGCGAGGCGCTGCTGCGCGAGCGGGACCCCGCGGCCGTCGTCGGGGCGGTGCAGGCCGATCTGCCCGCGCTGCGTCCCGCGGAGCTGGCCGCCGCGTTCGCCGAAGCGGCCGGGCGCCGCGCGTTCACCGCGGACGCCGAGGGCACCGGCACGACCCTGTTGCTCTCCGCCGCCGGCGGCCCGCTGGATCCGCGCTTCGGTCCCGGTTCGGCGGCGGCGCACGCGGCGTCCGGTGCGGTGGCGCTGGAGCTGGCGGCACCCAGCCTGCGCCGCGACGTGGACACCCCGGCCGACCTCGCACAGGCGGGGGAACTCGGCGTGGGTGAGCGCACCCGGGCGGTGCTGCGTGCACGGGAGGTGGCGTGAACATCACCCGGCCGCTGGGCGAACTGCTCCGGGTGGTCCTGCGGAGCACGGGTGAACTGCTCAACCTCTCACTCGGTGTGTCGGCGGGCAGGCCCGAAGTGAGGAACAATGCCAGAGTGAGCAGCGACGAGAACAGCACCCCGCCAACGACCCCACCGGCGTCCGGCGAGACCGCCGCGCCCACGAGGTTCCGCGCGATCCCCTCCGCACCGCCGGCGGTGACCCCGTCCGCCGACGTCCCGCCCGCCTCCCTGCCCGACGACCGGTACTTCAACCGGGAGCTGTCGTGGCAGGACTTCAACGCCCGGGTGCTCGCCCTGGCCGAGGACGCCTCCCAGCCGCTGCTGGAGCGGGCCAAGTTCCTCGCCATCTTCGCGTCCAATTTGGACGAGTTCTACATGGTCCGGGTGGCCGGCCTCAAGCGCCGCGACGAGACGGGCCTGCCGGTGCGCAGTGCCGACGGGCTGACCCCGCGCGAGCAGCTGGCCTACATCGCCAAGCGCAACCAGGACCTGGTCGAGCGGCACACGGCCGCGTTCGAGGAGCACGTGCGCCCGGAACTGGCCAAGCACGACATCCAGATCGTGTCCTGGGCCGATTTGGAGGCATCCGACCAGGCGCGGTTGTCGGACTACTTCACCGAGCAGATCTTCCCGGTGCTCACCCCGCTGGCGGTCGACCCGGCGCACCCCTTCCCCTACATCTCGGGCCTGTCGCTGAACCTGGCGGTCACGGTGCGCGACCCGGAGCTGGGCACCGAACGGTTCGCCCGCGTGAAGGTGCCCAACAACGTGCCGCGCCTGATCCGCGTCGAGCAGCACCGGGAGAGCCGGGTGGCGACCTTCCTCCCGCTGGAGGAACTGATCGCCGCGCACCTCGGCGAGCTGTTCACCGGCATGGAGGTGACCGAGCACCACGTGTTCCGGGTGACCCGCAACGCCGACGTGGACGTCGACGAGGACCGCGACGAGGACCTGCTGCAGGCGCTGGAGCGGGAGCTGGCGCAGCGCCGGTTCGGCCCGCCGGTGCGGCTCGAGGTCGCCAGCGACATGAGCGAGCACGTGCTCGACCTGCTGCTGCGCGAGCTGGAGGTGGACCCGCACGACGTGGTCGAGGTGCCCGGTCTGCTGGACCTGACCTGCCTGCAGCAGCTCTCCAGTTTGGACCGCAAGGAACTGAAGGACCGCCCTTTCGTCCCGGCCACGCACCCGGCGTTCGGTGAGCACGAGACGCCGAAGAGCGTCTTCGCCACCCTGCGCGAGGGCGACGTGCTGGTGCACCACCCGTACGACTCGTTCTCCACGAGCGTGCAGCGGTTCATCGAGCAGGCCGCCGGGGACAGCAAGGTGCTGGCCATCAAGCAGACCCTGTACCGCACGTCCGGTGACTCCCCCATCGTGAACGCGCTGATCGACGCCGCCGAGGCCGGCAAGCAGGTCGTGGCGCTGGTGGAGATCAAGGCCCGGTTCGACGAGGAGGCCAACATCACCTGGGCCCGCACGCTGGAGCGGGCCGGGGTGCACGTGGTCTACGGGCTGGTCGGGCTGAAGACGCACTGCAAGGTCGCGATGGTGGTGCGCCAGGAGGGATCCACGATCCGGCGCTACTGCCACCTCGGCACCGGCAACTACAACCCGAAGACGGCCCGGCTGTACGAGGACGTCGGCCTGCTGACCGCCGACCCGGACATCGGTGCGGACATCACCGACCTGTTCAACGTGCTGACCGGGTACTCACGGCAGGACACCTACCGCAACATCCTCACCTCGCCGGCCGGGATCCGGCGGGGCATCCTGCGGCTCATCGACGAGGAGATCGAGCACAAGCACGCCGGCGCGGAGACCGGGATCCGGATCAAGTGCAACTCGCTCGTCGACGAGCAGATCATCGACGCGCTGTACCGGGCGTCCCGGGAAGGTGTTCCGGTGGAAATCGTCGTGCGGGGCATCTGTGCCCTGAAACCCGGGGTGCCGGGACTGTCCGAAAACATTTCCGTCCGCTCCATTCTCGGGCGGTTCCTGGAGCATTCCCGCATCTTCCACTTCCTCGGCGGCGGCACCTACTGGATCGGCAGCGCCGACATGATGCACCGCAACCTCGACCGCCGGATCGAGGCGATGGTGCAGGTCAAGGACGTGCGGCTGACCAGGCAACTGGACGACATCATGGACTCCGCACTGGACCCGGTCACCCGCTGCTGGGTGCTGACCGAGAACGGCGAGTGGGATCCGTCGCCCGCGGACACCTCGCAGGTCCGCGACCACCAGACCGAGTTGTTGAGGAAGCACGGGGCCAACGGGTGAGTTCTGTTCGTGTCCGCGCCGCGGGTGCGGTGCTGTGGCGCAGGGGTCCGCACGGCGCCGAGGTGGCGGTGGCGCACCGGCCGCGCTACGACGACTGGTCGCTGCCGAAGGGGAAGCTCGACGACGGGGAGACCGTTCCCGCCGCGGCGGTGCGGGAGATCGCGGAGGAGACCGGGTTCCGGGCGAAGCTGGGGCGGCACCTGCTGACGGTGCGGTACCCGGTGGCGTCCGGGCCGAAGAGCGTCGACTACTTCAGCGCGGCGGTCGTCTCGGGGGCGTTCGAGCCCAACGAGGAGGTCGACGAGCTGCGCTGGCTGGCACCGGCCGACGCCGCCGGGCTGCTGTCCTACGACAGCGACCGGTCGGTGCTGGCGGAGTTCACGGCGCTGCCCGCGGGGCTCACGACCTTGTTGCTCGTGCGGCACGCCAAGGCGGGCAAGCGGGACGACTGGAGCGGCGACGACGATCTACGGCCGTTGTCGCCGAGCGGGGTCCGGCAGGCGGGGGCGCTGCGGGTGCTGCTGCCGCTGTTCGGTCCGGACCGGGTGCTGGCGGCTCCGCGGTTGCGTTGCGAGCAGACCGTGCGGGGCCTGGCGGACGATCTCGGGCTGCCGGTGGAGCACGAGGACCTGATGACCGAGGAGAAGTACTGGGAGGACCGGCAGGCGGGACTGGCCCGGCTGCTGGCGATCGTGTCGGCGGGCGGCACGCCGGTCCTGTGCAGCCAGGGCGGGGTCATCCCGGACCTGGTGGCACACGTCGCCAACCGCGGTGGCGTCCGCCTGCCGGTCGACGAGGGCGAGAAGGTGCCGAGTAAGAAGGGCTCGGTGTGGGTCCTGTCCTTCCGCGCCGCTCCCGGTAACGGCGGTCCGCAGCTCGTCGCGGCCGACTACCTGCCCACCGCACTCCCGGTGCCCGCGGCGAGCCACGCCTGAGTCCGTCCGCGCCCGAGTCCGTCCGCAACGGTGCCCGATCGGGCACGCGGTTCCGTGCACCCCGGACAGCGCCCCCGGATCGGCTCACGCGGTTCGGCGCCAGGCGCTTCGCGCCGCTAAAGACATCGCTGTCTCCAGACATCGCTGTCTCCGGGCCAACACCGCGGACGTGAGGGGCGGGGACTTTTCCGGATGTAGCCGGCGCGCGGTCCGGCACCGTCGCGCCACGACCGGCCGGCGCCGGAAACCGCCCGGAACGCGGCAGGGCCCCCGCGAGACGGATCGCGGGGGCCCTGCCGAGAAGCAATGCGCTGACGGCCTACTTCTTCTTCCGGGTCGTGGTGGCCTTCTTCGCGGCCGTGGTCTTCGACGCCGTCGCCTTCGGGGCGGCCTTCGCGGCCGTGGTCTTCTTCGCCGTGGCCGACTTCGCCGCGGTGCTCTTCGACGCCGTCGCCTTCGGGGCGGCAGCCGTCTTGGTGGCGGCCGCGGCACGGGTGCGCGTGCTGGTGCTGCGGGTCGCGGTGGGACGGGTCGCCGTCGCCTTCGCGGTGGTGGACCGCGAGGAGGTGGCGCGCGAGGCGGTGGTACCGGTGCTGCGGGTCGAGGCCGCGGAGCTACGGGTCGAAGTCGTCGTGCGCTTCGCCGCCGTGGCCTTCGGCAGCTTCTTGGCACCGCTGATGACGTCCTTGAAGGTCGTGCCGGCGCGGAAGGCCGGAACGTTGGTCTTCTTCACCTTGACCGTCTCACCGGTACGCGGGTTGCGGGCGGTGCGGGCCGCGCGGGCGCGCTTCTCGAACACCCCGAAACCGGTGATGTTGACCTTCTCGCCCTTCTGCACGGTGCGAATGATGATGTCCACCAGGTTGTCGACTGCCTGGGAAGCAACCTTCTTGTCGCCCAGACGCTCGGAGAGCGCCTCGATCAGCTGGGCCTTGTTGGCCATTCCAGTCCTCCATGAAGAACTACGTGTCACACGGCCACATCGGCCGACTTCACGCACACGGTATTACCAACTCGCCCAAAATTCCAAACGGCGCGCGGAATTTTTCGGCAGGCGGGGCGTGGTTTCCGCCTCCTGAGCGACCCGGTGCGGGTCTTCCGCGCGCCGTTCGGCGTGGTGTGCCCGGCCGGTGGCCGGGTGCGAATCCCTTGCTGATCAGGGAATTCGTGTTATCCGGCGGCCGCCGGGGTGGTCACCGGCTTCCAGCTGGGACGCTGCTCCTCGAACCGGTCGATGTCCTCGGCGTGTCGGAGGGTGAGGGCGATGTCGTCGAGCCCCTCCAGCAGCCGCCAGCGGGTGTAGTCGTCGATCGAGAAGGTCGTCTGGAAGTCCTTGGCCCGCACGGTCTTCGACTCGAGGTCGACCGTGACCTCCGCGCCGGGGTCGTTCTCGAGGATCTTCCACAGCTGCTCGACGTCCGACTGCGCGCACTCGGCGGCCACGAGCCCCTGCTTGCCGGAGTTGCCGCGGAAGATGTCGGCGAAGCGGGAGGAGATGACGACCCGGAAGCCGTAGTTCATCAATGCCCAGACAGCGTGTTCGCGCGAGGACCCGGTGCCGAAGTCGGGCCCGGCGACGAGGACGCTGCCCGAGGAGAACGGCTCCTGGTTGAGGATGAAGTTCTCGTCGGCCCGCCAGGCGGCGAACAGGCCGTCCTCGAAACCGGTGCGGCTGACCCGCTTGAGGTAGACGGCCGGGATGATCTGGTCAGTGTCCACGTTGGACCTGCGCAGGGGCACTCCGATACCGGTGTGCGTCTTGAACGGCTCCATGGTGGCTGGCTCCTTCAGTTCAGGTCTTCGGGCGAGGACAGCGTGCCGCGGACCGCGGTGGCGGCCGCGACGAGCGGCGAGACGAGGTGGGTGCGGCCCCCCTTGCCCTGCCGGCCCTCGAAGTTGCGGTTGGAGGTGGAGGCGCTGCGTTCGCCGGGGGCGAGCTGGTCCGGGTTCATCCCCAGGCACATCGAGCAGCCGGCCTGGCGCCACTCGGCACCGGCGTCGAGGAAGACCTTGTCCAGTCCCTCGGCCTCGGCGGCCTGGCGCACCCGCATCGAGCCGGGCACCACGAGCATCCGGACCCCCTGCGCCACCTTGCGCCCCTGGAGCACCTCCGCGGCGGCCCGCAGGTCCTCGATCCGGCCGTTGGTGCACGAGCCGAGGAAGACGGTGTCGACCTTGATCTCCCGCAGCGGGGTGCCCGGCTCGAGGTCCATATAGGACAGGGCCTTCTCCGCGGCGATGCGCGCGGTCTCGTCGGCGATCGCGGCCGGGTCCGGCACCGACTCCGCCAGCGGCAGGCCCTGGCCGGGGTTGGTGCCCCAGGTCACGAACGGGGTCAGGGTGTCGGCGTCGAGGTCGACCTCGGCGTCGAACCGCGCGCCCTCGTCGGTGCGCAGCGACTTCCAGTACTCGACCGCGGCGTCCCAGTCGGCGCCCTTGGGGGCGTGCGGGCGGCCCTCCAGGTAGGCGAAGGTGGTCTCGTCCGGGGCGATCATGCCGGCGCGGGCGCCCGCCTCGATCGACATGTTGCAGATCGTCATCCGGGCCTCCATGGACAGCGCCTCGATGGCGCTGCCCCGGTACTCCAGGACGTAGCCCTGCCCACCGCCGGTGCCGATCTTGGCGATGACGGCGAGGATGATGTCCTTCGCCGTGACGCCGGGACGGAGCTTGCCGGTCACGTTGATCGCCATCGTCTTGAACGGCCTCAGCGGCAGGGTCTGGGTCGCCAGCACGTGCTCCACCTCGGAGGTGCCGATGCCGAACGCCATCGCACCGAAGGCGCCGTGGGTGGAGGTGTGGCTGTCGCCGCAGACGACCGTCATCCCCGGCTGGGTCAGGCCCAGCTGCGGGCCGATGACGTGCACGATGCCCTGCTCGGCGTCGCCCATCGGGTGCAGGCGGACGCCGAACTCCTTGCAGTTCTTCCGAAGCGTCTCGACCTGGGTGCGCGACACCGGGTCGGCGATCGGGAGTTCGATGTCGACGGTCGGGACGTTGTGGTCCTCGGTCGCGATGGTCAGGTCGGGACGCCGGACCTGGCGGCCGGCCAGGCGGAGACCGTCGAACGCCTGCGGGCTGGTGACTTCGTGCACGAGGTGCAGGTCGATGTAGAGCAGGTCGGGCTCCGCTCCTTCACCGCGGCGCACCGTGTGCGCCTCCCACACCTTCTCGGCCAGAGTGCGCGGCCGCGTGGTGGTCATCTGTCGCTCCTCCCACGAGGTTGATTGGGAGCAAAGGAACCTGAGCGGCGCCGCCGGGCGGCGTCCGGATCTCCGGTTCGATTTTCCCAGATTCTGGACTTCCCAAATCCCGGGAAGCTAGTATCGCGTCGTGGGACAGCATAGCTCTACTGACCAGCAGAGCGGTATCGGTGTGCTGGACAAGGCCGTCGCCGTGCTCCAGGCCGTCGCGGAAGATCCGTGCGGGCTGGCGGAACTGTGCAGCCGGACGGGCCTGCCGCGCGCGACTGCGCACCGGCTCGCCGTCGGGCTGGAGGTGCACCGCCTCCTGCGCCGCGGCCCGGACGGGCGCTGGCGCCCCGGCTCCGCGCTCGCCGAACTGGCCGGCGGCACCGCGGATCCGCTGCTGGACGCGGCGAGCTCGGTCCTGCCGAAGTTGCGGGACCTCACCGGCGAGAGCGTGCAGCTGTACCGGCGCGACGGGGTCCAGCGGGTGTGCGTGGCGAGCGCGGAACCGATGAGCGGCCTGCGCGACACCGTGCCCATCGGCACACGGCTGCCCATGACGGCCGGTTCCGGCGCGAAGGTCCTCGCCGCGTGGTCGGATCCGCACACGCAACGGACGGTCCTGGCCGACGCGGTGTTCGGGGAGCGGACCCTGCTCGAGGTCCGGCGCCGCGGCTGGGCGCAGAGCGTGGCCGAGCGCGAGCCGGGCGTGGCGAGCGTTTCCGCACCGGTACGGGATTCCGCGGGCAACGTCATCGCGGCCGTGTCGGTTTCCGGTCCGGTGGAACGGATCGGGCGCAAGCCGGGGGCGCGCTGGGCCGCGGATCTGCTCGCGGCGGCGGAGGCGTTGCAGGAACGGCTGTAGCGCCGAACTGTTCGCACATCCGTTCGATTCGGTGTAGCGTCGTGGTATGACCGCAGGGCTGCAGGGGTCGCTGTTCGGTCAGGCCGAGGAATGCTCGCTCGGGTCCCTGACCACGACGCGGCGCACGGAACTGGGCGACGGCGCGTGGATCGATCTGCGGCCGGGGTGGCTGACGGGTGCGGACGTCCTGTTCGAGCGCCTGGCGGCGGAGGTGCCCTGGCACGGGGAGCGGCGCCGGATGTACGAGCGGGTGGTCGACGTGCCCCGGCTGCTGTGCTTCTACGGCGAGGAGGACAGGCTGCCGGACCCGGTGCTGGACGCGGCCCGGGAGGCGCTGAGCCGGCACTACGCCGAGGAGCTCGGCGAGCCGTTCCGCACCGCCGGGCTGTGCTTCTACCGCGACGGCCGGGACAGTGTGGCCTGGCACGGCGACACGATCGGCCGCGGTTCGCGGGAGGACACCATGGTGGCCATCGTGTCGGTGGGCGCGCCGCGGAGCATGCTGCTGCGCTCCCGCGGCGGCGGCCCGGCCGTGCGGCAGCTGCTCGGCCCCGGCGACCTGATCGTGATGGGGGGTTCGTGCCAGCGGACGTGGGAGCACGCGATCCCGAAGACCAGCAAACCGGTGGGCCCGCGGATCAGCATCCAGTTCCGGCCCCGCGGGGTGCGCTGACCGCCGGGGCTCCGGTGAGGTCGGCCGAGGAGGAGGACGACCGGGAACAAGTCCCGGGAAAGACAGCAGCTTCTCCCCCAGTGCGGCCCGCGCGTGGCGGGCAGGTCCGTCGGCGGGGGCATACAGCTTCGGATGCCCTCAGCGACGTGTCGGCATCATCCCGGCAGGGATGTCAGTAGCGCGCCCAGCGGTCGCCGAGCGTGGCCCATTCGGTTTCCCACCGCGCCGCACGACGGCGGTCCAGCACCAGGCGCGTGATCCAGTACGCGGCGCTCAACGCGAGAGCGGCGACGAGCCAGGCGAAGAGTCCGGCCAGCACACCGGTCGTGGTCGCGTCCGTCTCGGTGATCGGCGCGGGCGTCGGGTTTCCGGCCTCGTCGATCCACACCGGGATCCGCGCCCCCGCGGTCGCGCCCGGGTCCGCCGGCACGATGCCCGTCTTCGGCTCCCCGCCGTTGTAGGTCCACGCCGCGCGCACCCCGGCCGAGGTGCTCGTCGAAAACGCGCCCTCGGTGGCCGGCACCGGCGCCGCCGCGTCCTCGACGACCGTCGCGGTCACCAGGTGACGAGAAGCGTGCTGCTGCTCGGACACCGCCAGCTGGCCCCCGTACGTCCGGGAACCGGTGAACACCGCCAGCGGAATCGCGACCAGGAGCCCCAGCACCACGACCAACAGCAACGCGGCTTCGACCCGGTCGGACGTTCTGGCCAACGGGTTGCGACCGATGTGCAGGCGCCGCCAGAAACGCCCGAGTGGTCCGGTCACGGTCAGATCCCCCTTCCTCAGCTACCTCGGCAAGCACAAACGCAATACCTACTGTGCCGCGCCCGTACCCGAATTGGCACCGAAACGAGACCAACACCGCTGTGAGTCGCCGCTCACAGCGGAACGAGATCGGGATGTATCCATGCTGGCACCGGACAACGCTTGACGGCATCGACCGAAAGGGCTTTCCGCGCCACACCAGTGCCACGCTGCGTGACCGCATCCACCTGGCGATCGGCGCCTCCGGACGATCAGGCAGCGGATTGCGCACCGGCGACCCCTGGCCACCCCGCCGTCGCCCCTGTTATCGTCCGGTTGATGTGACGCGGTGATTCCACGATCGCAGAATGCGCGCCCGCGTTACACAATTGCGCAACACTTTTCGTCACACGTTTTTCGTTTCTCCAGGTGATCGAAATCGGGCAGGATCACGCGTGAGCCTCCACCGAACGAGTGATGACGCGCGTGCCGGGGGCAGTCGGGGTCACCGCGCGTCTCGAGAACACCACTGGAGTCACTTTGCGTCAGCCCTTGGGCCGCCTCGCGGCGGCCGTGATCAGCGGTGCGCTGATCACCCTCACCGTGGCGCCGGCCGCGCTCGCCGAAGAGAGCACGACCCCGGCGACCACCACCACGACCACGGTCACCGCGCCGGAGACCACCACGACGACCAGCTCCGCCGCCACGACCACGACGTCCTCGGCCGCCACCACCACGACGACGACCCGGCCTTCGCTGACCAGCAGCCCGGCCACCTCGTCGAGCTCGACGACCCCGGGCACGACGCAGTCGCACGGATCGACCTCGTCCGGCAGCACGCCCGCGGAGCCGCCCTACGCCGACGACACCGCCTACGGCATCGACCTGGGCGACGGCACCGGTGTGCTGATCATCGCGTGCGCCGCCGGCGAGCCGGCCGGCGTGCGGTCCCCGGACTTCGACGTCGTCGACGGCCCGTACCAGGAGGAGCAAGACGGCCGGTACTGGGACTACCTGGTCCAGCTGCACGAGGGCAAGTCCTTCGCCGCCGGCGGCGTCCGGGCGGACTGGACGTGCGCGGGCGTCCCGCAGGGCGGCGGCGCCTCCGGCGGCGGCGTGACCCCCGTCCCGGGCTCCGGCGGCGCCGGTGACTGGCAGCAGAGCAACGGCGGCCACGCGCAGGTCTCGTTCGCACCCAAGGACGGTGTCGAGACCGGCTTCGGCGGCACGGCGCGGTTCTGACGCCATGCGCAACCCGTTCGCCGGCCGGGGCGGCCGCGTTCTCGCGGCCGCCCCGGCGGTCCTGCTCGCCCTCGCCCTCACCGGCTGCGGTTCCGATCCCGCACCGGCGCAGGCGGCACCGCCCGCCACGTCGGTCCCGGTGACCAAGCCCTACGACAAGCTGCGGCCCACCCAGGTCCGGATCCCGAAGATCGGCGCCGAGTCCTCGCTCATCTCGGTCGCGGTCAACAAGGACGGCCAGATCGCGGTGCCGTCGGTGGACAAGCCGATGCAGGCCGCCTGGTACCGCCTGTCCCCCGTGCCCGGGGACCTCGGCCCGGCGATCATCCTGGGCCACGTCGACGGCAACCACCAGCCCGGTGTCTTCGCCAAGCTCAAGGACGTCCGGCCGGGCGACGAGATCTTCGTCGAGCGCAGCGACGGACAGCAGCTGAAGTTCGTGGTCGACCACACCACGCAGGTGCCCAAGGACCGGTTCCCGCAGGACGCGGTCTACGGCAACACCGACCGGCCGCAGCTGCGGCTCATCACGTGCGGCGGCGTGTTCGACCACGCCGAGCACAGCTACGTCGACAACATCGTCGTCTACGCGAACCTGGCGTGACCTCCGGTGGTGCCGCCGCCCGCGCGGCACCACCGGCTCACCAGACGTCCCCGTCGCGCCAGTCGCACGTCAGCTCGCCATCGAGGTCGAGCGGTGCGGAGACCGGGAGCACGAAAACGCCACCCGCTTCCTCGGGGGTCGGCGTGGTCCCGGACGGCGTGAGCGCGGACAGCGGCCCGCGCCAGCACGACCAGCCGCGCGCGCGGTAGAACGGGATCGCCTCGTCCGCCGCACCGAGCGCACCCACCTCGTACGCCTCGCGAATCACCCGCTCCAGCGGCGCCATCACCGCGCCCCCGTGGCCGCGCCGCCGGCGGTCCGCGCGCACGCCGACCGCCTCCACGTACCCGGCGCGCCACGCGCGCCCCTGGTGCACCAGCCTGCGCTGCACGACGGACGCGTGGGCCACCAGCTCACCGCCTTCCCAGAGCACCGCGTGCACACCGCCCAGGGCGTGCTCCCAGTCGTGCTCGGACAGGTCGCCCTCGAAGACGTCGGACAGCAGCGCCCGGACCTGGCGGAGAACCGCGGCACCGAGATCGGCGGTGTGGGCGACGAGGAGCTCGGACATCTTCCGGACACCAATCGGGACGGTGGGGTCGCTCACCACGATTGTCCATCGTGGACGAGCGAACTCCCTTGCGGCGCAATGGAAAAAGGTCCGCCAGCCGCATGGCTGGCGGACCTTTTCGATGTACCCCCGATGGGATTCGAACCCACGCTACCGGCGTGAGAGGCCGGCGTCCTAGGCCGCTAGACGACGGGGGCTAGGTCTTCCGTGTTGCGAGAGAGATCTTACCAGAGCGGTTTTTCCCTCTTGCAGCTGGGGTACCAGGACTCGAACCTAGACTAACAGAGCCAGAATCTGTCGTGCTGCCAATTACACCATACCCCAACGGTTCGCCCCTCCGATTCGCGACTCGGAGCAGCTCCGCTGGGAAGAAATATAGCCCAGGCCCGTCAGCGGTGCGTAACCGGGGGGTGGGGTTCAGCGCTGCGCGGGCACCCCGATCATGGCGAACTCGCTGACCAGCAGCTGCGGGAGCTCGTCGAGGCCGCCGATGACGTGCACGCCGTCCGGCACCTCCGGCTCGCCGCCACTGCGGTCGAGCCAGATGCCCTCGAGCCCGGCGTCCCGGGCACCGACGGCGTCGGTGTGCAGCTTGTCACCGACGTGGGCGGCCTCACCCGGGTCGCAGTCGAGCACCGCGCAGACCGAGTGGAACATCACCGGATCCGGCTTGGCGGCACCCACCTCCCCCGCGATGGCCAGGTGGTCGAAGAACCGGGTCAGCCCGAGATCGGCCAGCTTGGCCCGCTGGTGCGCGCCCGAGGCGTTGGTCACCGCGGCGATGAGGACGTCCGCGGCGCGCAGCCACTCCAGGCACGGCAGGACGTCGTCGAACAGCCGCCACGACCGGCGCAGCACCTCCTTGCGACGGCACTCGAACCGGGTCACGTCCTCCGGTTCCACCACGATGCCGATCTCGGCGAGGAAGTACTGGGTGCGCCGGTGGTGCATGCAGGCGTAGTCGATCTCACCCGCGACGACCTGGGCGACGTGCCAGTCGGTGATCCGCTCCCACAGCGGCCACATGTCATCGCGGCCGAGGAGCAACGACAGCGCCCGCTTGCCGGCCGACGTGAAGTCGATCAGCGTGTCGTCGATGTCCAGGCACACCAGCCGCAGCCGGGACGGTCTCCACGGATCCGCCGGGTCCCCCAGACCAGGCTCGGGGACACGGACGCGGGTAGGTGTGCCGGGACGCGCGAAATCCACCCAGCGAGGCTAGGCGAGAACTACGCTGAGCGGTTCGGCCGACAAGGTGATTCAGCGTGTCGATTCCACGGCCGCTGCTTCTACTCTGCGTTGACGGGCAGAGCGTTACGCAGTCGTCCGAGTGAAACTTCGCGCCCGAGCAGCTCCATCGATTCATACAACGGCGGCGACACGGTGCGACCGGTGATCGCGACGCGAACCGGGGCGAAAGCCTTGCGCGGCTTGAGTCCGAGACCGTCCACCAGGGCGTCCTTGAGCGCCTGCTCGATCGCCGCGGTCTCCCACGACGGCAGTGCCTCCAGCGCCGCGATCGACGCGCGCAGCACCGGCTCGGCGTCCGGCTTGAGGTTCTTGGCCGCCGCGTCCTCCTCGGGCGCGAACTCCTCCTCCGGCACGAACAGGAACCGCACCAGCGGCGCAGCGTCGCCGAGCACCGTCACGCGCTCCTGCACCAGCGGCGCGATGGTGCGCCACTTGGTCATCTGCTCCGCGGACGGCTCGGCGGGCAGCACACCGGCGGCCTGGAGGTAGGGCACCACGCGCTGCACGAAGTCCTCGGCATCCAGCGCGCGGACGTGCACGCCGTTGATCGCCTCCGCCTTCTTCACGTCGAACCGGGCCGGGTTGGCGCTCACCTTGGAGATCTCGAACGCATGCACCAGCTCGTCCACGGTGAACGTGTCGCGGTCGTCGGCGATCGACCAGCCGAGCAGCGCCAGGTAGTTCAGCAGGCCCTCGCGGATGAAGCCGCGATCGCGGTAGTTGAACAGGTTGGACTGCGGGTCCCGTTTGGACAGTTTTCGGTTGCCCTCGCCCATGACGTACGGCAGGTGACCGAACTGCGGGGTGAACGCGGCGACACCGATCCGCTCCAGCGCCCGGTACAACGCGATCTGCCGGGGCGTGGACGGGAGCAGGTCCTCCCCGCGCAGCACGTGCGTGATGCGCATCAGGGCGTCGTCGACCGGGTTGGTCAGCGTGTACAGCGGATCGCCGTTCGCCCGCACCAGGACCGGGTCCGGAATCGATCCGGCCGGGAAGCTGATGTCCCCGCGCACCAGGTCGTGCCAGGCCAGGTCCTCCTCAGGCATCCGCAGGCGCAGCACCGGCGCGCGACCCTCGGCGCGGTAGGCCGCGCGCTGCTCGTCGGTGAGGTCGCGGTCGAAGTTGTCGTAGCCCAGCTTCGGGTCCTGACCCGCGGCCTTGCGGCGCTCCTCGACCTCCTCGTTGGTCGAGAACGCCTCGTACAGCTCACCGGCCTCGAGCAGCCGGCGCGCGACGTCGGCGTAGATGTCGCGGCGCTCGCTCTGCCGGTACGGGCCGTACTCGCCGCCGGCGTCCGGGCCCTCGTCCCAGTCCAGACCGAGCCAGCGCAGCGCCTCGAGCAGCTGCTGGTACGACTCCTCGCTGTCCCGGGCGGCGTCGGTGTCCTCGATGCGGAACACCAGGCTGCCGCCGTGGTGCCGGGCGAAGGCCCAGTTGAACAGCGCCGTGCGGATGAGCCCCACGTGCGGGGTTCCGGTGGGCGACGGGCAGAAGCGGGCGCGGACTGTCTCAGTCATAACCCGTTCAGCCTATCCCGCTTGACCAGTCATCCGGAGAGCGCCATGCTGGTGTTATTCAACATCAGATGAATTAAGGGGTTGTCCGGGATGGAAGAGCGCACGACCTGTCTCATCGCCGGTGGCGGACCGGCCGGAATGGTGCTGGGGCTGCTGCTCGCGCGGGCCGGGGTCGAGGTGACGGTCCTGGAAAAGCACGCCGATTTCCTGCGTGACTTCCGCGGCGACACGGTGCACCCGTCGACACTCCAGCTGCTGGACGAGCTGGGCCTTGGCGAGAAGTTCGGCAAGCTGCCGCAGAGCAGGCTGGACACCGTGTCGCTGCCGGGGCCGCCCGCGCTGACGATCGCCGACTTCCGCAAGCTCAAGGTGGCGCACCCCTACGTGGCGATGGTGCCGCAGTGGGACCTGCTGGACCTGCTGGCCGACGCGGGACGGGCCGAGCCGGCGTTCCACCTGCGGATGAACACCGAGGTGGTCTCGCTGATCCGGGAGGCCGGCCGGGTGGCCGGGGTGCGGTACCGGACGGCGGACGGGACGACCGGCGAGATCCGCGCGGAGGTCACCATCGGCTGCGACGGACGCTGGTCGGTGGTCCGGCAGGACGCCGGACTACGGCCGCGCGAGTTCCCGGTGCCGGTGGACACGTGGTGGTTCCGGCTGCCGCGGTACGACCACGACGAGGCCCGGCTGACACCCTCGATGCACCACGGTCATTTCGCGGTCGTCATCCCGCGGGACGGCTACTTCCAGGTCGCCTACCTGGCGGCGAAGGGGCTGGACGCGCAGTTGCGGGCGGACGGGGTGGCGGCGTTCCGCAACCGGATCCGCACGGTGCTGCCGCAGCTGGCGGACCGGGTGGACGCGATCACCGCCATGGACGACGTGAAACACCTGGATGTACGGCTGAACCTGGTGCCCCGGTGGCACAGTGCGGGCGTGCTGTGCATCGGCGACGCCGCGCACGCGATGTCGCCCGTGGGCGGGTTCGGGATCAACCTGGCGGTACAGGACGCCGTGGCCACGGCCCGGTTGCTGGCCGGCCCGCTGCGGCGCGGACGGGTGAGCGGACGGGACCTCGCGCGCGTCCAGCGCCGCCGGGTGGTGCCGACGATGCTGGTGCAGGCCATCCAGCGCGCCATGCACCGGGTGGTGATCCGCCCGGTGATCGAGGGCCGCCGGAACGGGCCGCCGCGCGCGCTGGTGGCGATGATGAACGCGGTACCGGCCGCGCGGTTCGTTCCCGCCTACCTGGCCGGGGTGGGCTTGCTGCCGGAGCACGCACCGGACTGGGCGCGACGCTGAACCACCGGGACATGGGGCGCCGGCTCAGCAGCCGCCACCCGCAGCAAGACGGCACCGGCCACGCACCGGACCTCTGCCGCCCCGATCTCCAGCCCGCGCCGCCCCCTGGCAACGAAAACGGAACGGCGGCACCCAGACCTCCCCAACCGCCATCCGGCAACCCGAACCAAGCCGTGCGGCGCCCCAGCCAACGGCCGGCGAAAAGATCAAGAGATCGTCCTCGCCGGACTTGGCGGGGTGGTCGCTGGGGTGGGGTTGCCCGCTAGGCGTTCTGGACCGGGTTGGTCAGGGTGCCGATGCCCTCGATCGTGATCGAGACGGCCTGGCCGTCGGTGATCTGGCCGACGCCGGCCGGGGTGCCGGTCAGGATGACGTCCCCGGGCAGCAGCGTCATCACGCCGGACACGAACTCGACCAGCTCCGGGATCTTGTGGATCAGCAGCGAGGTGCGTGAGTCCTGCTTGACCTCGCCGTCGACCTCGGTGCGGATCGCCAGGTCGGACGGGTCCACCGCGGTCTCGATCCACGGGCCCAGCGGGCAGAACGTGTCGAACCCCTTCGCTCGGCCCCACTGGCCGTCGCTCTTCTGCAGGTCCCGCGCGCTGACGTCGTTGGCGATCGTGTAGCCCAGGATCACCGCCGGCGCCTGCGCGGCTTTCACGTTGCGCACCGGCTGGCCGATCACCACGGCCAGCTCGCCCTCGAAGTCGACCCGCTGGGACGCGGCCGGCAGCTTGATGGCGGCGTTCGGGCCGATGACGCTCGTCGACGGCTTGAGGAACATCATCGGCGACTCGGGCACCTCGTTGCCGAGCTCCGCCGCGTGCTCGGCGTAGTTCCGCCCGATCGCGATGACCTTCGAGGGCAGGATCGGCGCGAGGAGCCGCACGTCGGCCAGCGCGAACCGCTTACCCGTGTAGTTCGGCTGTCCGAACGGGTGGTCGGCGATTTCCAGGAGCTCGTCGCCGTCGACGGACACGAAGGCGACCCCACCGGCATGAGCAACTCGAGCTAGACGCACACACCCAGCCTAACCAGCACCGCTCCCCCGCCACCGGGGTGGTGGCCACCCCGGACCGGCGAGTGCCAGTATCGGCGGATGGATCATCTCGTCGTCGCCGCGGAACCGGACCTGACCACGGACGAGCTGCTGCCGCTGTACGAGTCCGTCGGCTGGTCGGCCTACACCCGCCGCCCCGAACAGCTGCGCACCGCGATCGCGGGCTCGTCCTATGTGGTCACCGCGCGGCGGGCCGGGCGCCTGGCCGGCCTGGCCCGCGCGCTCTCCGACGACGCGACGATCTGCTACCTGCAGGACGTGCTCGTGCACCCGGACGAACAACGGCGCGGTATCGGCCGCGCGCTCGTGCGGGCGGTGCTGGACCGCTACGCCGCGGTGCGCCAGAAGGTGCTGCTCACCGATGACGAACCCGCGCAGCGCGCCTTCTACGAAAGCCTCGGCTACGCCGAGATCCGCGACTTCGGCGAGGGCACGCTGCGCGCGTTCGTCCGGTTCGACTGAGGACCGCGTCCCTCAGACCCGCAGGCTCTTGTGCACCAGCGCGTCGCACATCGCGAGCCAGCTCGCCTCCACGATGCTGCCGTGCACGCCGACCGTCGTCCATTCCTGGTCGCCGTCGCCGGACTTCAGCAGCACCCGGGTGACCGCGTCGGTGCCCGGGTCGCTGAGCAGGATCCGCACCTTGTAGTCGGCCAGCTCCACGCTGTCCAGCCAGGGCAGCGACGGCGACAGCGCCTTGCGCAGCGCGACGTCCAGCGCGTGCACCGGTCCGTTGCCCTCGGCCGTGGCGATCACCCGCTCACCACCGACGTGCACCTTCACCGTCGCCTCGGAGACGACCTCGCCGTCACCGCGGTGGTCGAGCACGACGCGGTAGGACTCCAGGGTGAACGGGGGCTCGACCGGGCCGTCGACCTCGTTGCGCAGCAACAGTTCCAGCGACGCGTCGGCGGCTTCGAACGACCAGCCCTCCGCCTCCATCCGCTTCACCTTCGTCACCACGCTGGTGACCGCGTCCGGCCGGCCGGCAAGGTCCACCCCGAGCTCACGTCCCTTGAGCTCCAGGCTGGCCCTGCCGGCCATCTCGGTGACCAGGACCCGCATGTCGTTGCCGACGGAAGCTGGATCGATGTGGTTGTACAACAACGGATCCACCTTGATCGCGCTCGCGTGCAGCCCCGCCTTGTGGGCGAAGGCCGACGCCCCGACGTAGGCCTGGTGGGTGTCGGGGGCGATGTTCGCGATTTCGGCAAGAGCATGGGAGACGCGGGTCAGCTCGGCCTCGGCTCCGGTCGGGAGCACGGGCATGCCGAGCTTGGCCACGAGGTTCCCCGTCACGGCGAACAGGTCGGCGTTGCCGGCCCGTTCCCCGTAGCCGTTGGCGGTGCACTGCACGTGCGTCGCGCCGGCCTGGACCGCCGCGATGCTGTTGGCCACCGCGCAGGACGTGTCGTCCTGGCAGTGGATGCCGAGCCGGAAGCCGGTGCGCGCGGCCACCTCCCGCACGGTGTCGGCGACCCCCAGCGGCAGCTGCCCGCCGTTGGTGTCGCACAGCACGACGACGTCCGCGCCGGCGGTGTACCCGGCGTCGAGGACGCGCAGCGCGGTGTCCGGGTCGAACGCGTATCCGTCGAAGAAGTGCTCGGCGTCGAGGAAAACGCGGCGTCCTTCCCCTACGAGGAAGGACACGGTGTCGGCCACCATCGCGCACGCCTCGTCGACGTCGACGCGCAGCGCGCGCTCGATGTGGCGGCGGTCGGCCTTCGCGACCAGCGTCACCACCGGGGCCCGCGAGTCGAGCAACGCCCGCACCTGGCCGTCCCGCGCCGCGGTCGTGCCGGCCTTGCGCGTCGATCCGAACGCGACGAGCACCGCGTGCTTGAGCACCAGCTCGCCGTCCGCGGCACGCGCGAAGAACTCGGTGTCCTTGGGCAGCGCGCCGGGCCAGCCACCCTCGATGAACCCGACACCGAGCTCGTCGAGCAACCCCGCGACCGCCAGCTTGTCGGCCACCGAGTAGGAGATGCCCTCACGCTGAGCACCGTCCCGCAACGTCGTGTCGTACAGGTGGAAGTCGTCACCGAGCGGCAGTCCGGCAGGCTCCGTGCGGGTCACGGTCATCTCCTTGCGGTAGTGGTCGGCTTCTCGGGCAACAAAAAAACCTCCCGCGGATGCGAGAGGTCTGCGCGCCAGGTGTCCGATGCGGACACTACCCGGCGCGCCTGCCGATAATGATCACGGCGGAAGAAGCCATACCGGCATCATGCCACATCCACGCGGTCGGAGGCAAAAAGCGGTGGAGGCCACCCCCGGGACCCGGGGATGGCCTCCACGTGGCGGGAACGGTCAGGCGACGGGCCGCGTGTTCGACGAGACCAGGGCCGCCAGCCGGTCGCCGATCGCCTGGGTGGTGCCGGGGTTGGCCTGGTCGCGGGTCGCCAGGTCGAAGGCGACGGACGCCTCGATCCGGCGGGCCGCCTCGCGCTGGCCCAGGTGGTCCAGCAGCAGCGACACCGACAGCACGGCGGCGGTCGGGTCGGCGATGCCCTGCCCGGCGATGTCCGGCGCGCTGCCGTGCACCGGCTCGAACATGCTCGGGTTGCGGCGCGTGATGTCCAGGTTGCCGCTGGCCGCCAGGCCGATGCCGCCGGTGACCGCGGCCGCGAGGTCGGTGATGATGTCGCCGAAGAGGTTGTCGGTGACGATCACGTCGAAGCGGCTCGGGTCGGTCACCATGTGGATGGTCGCGGCGTCGACGTGCGAGTAGGAAACCGTGACGTCCGGGTGCTCGAGCGACACCTCCTCGACGATCCGCGACCACAGCGACCCGGCGTGCAGCAGCACGTTGGTCTTGTGCACCAGCGTGAGGTGCTTGCGCGGCCGCTCCTCGGCCCGCTTGAACGCGTCGGAGACCACGCGCCGGATGCCGAACGCGGTGTTGACGCTCACCTCGGTGGCGATCTCGTGCTCGGTGTCCTTGCGCAGCAGGCCACCGTTGCCGGCGTACGGACCCTCGGTGCCCTCGCGCACCACCACCATGTCGATCTCGGCGTTCGGGTCGGCCAGCGGGCCACGCACCCCCGGGTAGAGCTTGGCCGGGCGCAGGTTCACGTGGTGGTCCAGCTCGAACCGCAGGCGCAGCAGCAGGCCCCGCTCCAGGATGCCGCTGGGCACGGTCGGGTCACCGACCGCGCCGAGCAGGATCGCGTCGTGCTGCCGGAGCTCGCCCAGGACCGACTCGGGGAGCAGCTCACCGGTGGCGTGCCAGCGGGCCGCGCCGAGGTCGTAGTTCGTGTACTCCACTGTCGGAGCGACCTCGCCGAGTACCTTCAGGGCCTCGGTGATCACTTCGGGTCCGATCCCATCACCTGGGATCACCGCCAGCCGCATCAGACACCTCCGTCGATCAGGGCCACGGCGCTCGTTCGCGCCCGTTTGCCCACATACTCCAGCGACGGCAGGTTACCGGCTGTCGCCAACGGACCGAAGTGGCACCACCCTTATGACGGAATCTCCCGATAAGTGAGACACCCGGACGGCGGAGTCACCCGCCGGCCGGGGGCCACCGTCAGCCCAACGGACCTCCGTCGACCCGGATCACGCTCACCCGGTTGCCGTTGCCGTCGTGGTGTTTCAGCGCCAGCAGCCCGAGCACCGCATCCTGCTGCGCGGACACCGGGTTGCGGGTGACGGCCAGCGACGTGCCCGGCTCCGCCGCATAGCTCAGCGCGGCACCGCCGGTGCCGGACACCGAGTAGCCCGGGGCCAGCGCGTCGAACGTCATCGGCGTCTCGATCGAGTCGATGAGCCTGTTCTCACTGCTGGGAGCCACGTAGAAGCCGGTGGTGCCGACCGCGTAGCCGATCCGGTGCGAGGCGGCGTTCGGGTCGATGCCCAGCGCGGCGATGCTGACCGGCAACAGCACGACGTTGGTGTCGAACACGTTGGTGTCCACGTCGCCGAGCTGGCCGTTGACCGCTTGGACGTCCACGGCCGGATAGCCCTCGGCGTTGAGGTCCACGGTCTTGACCAGCCACACGTCGGTGCCGCTCGGCTTCGTCACGTAGGACTCGAAGTCGGGCTTGCCGTCACCGGTGGTGTCGATGTCGACGAACGGGATCGTGTTGCTGCCCAGGTTCGCCCAGTTGCCCCAGGTCGAGATTCCGAAGGCGAGCAGCGCCTGATCCGGGTGGCCCTCCTGCCGGGCCTGCACGATGTTCGACGCCACACCGGCGTACTGCAGATCGCCGCCCTTGGCGGTGTCGTTGATCGTGCAGCCGCCGGTGATCCGCCCGCGGCACTCCGGCAGCCGCGGCGACTGGCCCTGCAGCTCCAGGACGCTGATCAGCGACTCGTACCGCTGACTGCCGGTGCCCTGGTCGATCCCGCGGCCGCGGAGGGTGAACCGCGCGCTGTCGCCGCGGAAGTTCAGCGATCGCGGGGTGTCGATCGCGGACACCGGCTTCGGCGCCGAGTACACCGGTACCCGCAGCGCGGGACCGGCGCCGCCGGCCGGGGTCAGCACGACCCGTCCGGAGGCGTCGGCGACGAACTGCCGGGCCATCCCGCGCTGCTCGGTCGCGACCGTCGGATCGATCACCTTGCGCAGGGCCGCCGGATCGGTGATCCGCAGCGTGACGCGGACGCTCGCGGTGCCGTGCGGACGCAGCTGCACGGACTTGTCCGACAGCTGGTACTGCACGCCGGGCAGGGTGGTGATGCCCTCGTAGGCCACCGAGTAGCGGGCCGGCTGGTCGCCCTTGTTCACCACCTGGATCGTCTTGGTGAGAGTGGTGGCACGGTCGGCCTCGACGGTGCCGAAGGTGACGCTCACCGCGCCCCGGTCGTCCCGCGAGTAGGCCAGCACCTGGTCGGTCAGCGCGGCCTGCGTGTCCACCCGGCCGGCACCGGCGCGCTGCGGTGCGTAGGTCTTGCCGCCGGCCACGATGTCGTGCCCGGCGGTGTTCATCACCAGGGCCTTGATCTCCTCGACGGACCAGCCGGGGTGGGCCTGCCGCAGCAGCGCGGTGACGCCGGCGGTCAGCGGGGTGGCCATCGACGTGCCGGACAGGACGGTGCGATTGTTGCCGCTGCCGCGCAGGGCCGACGAAATCGTGTCACCGGGCGCCGACACGTCCGGCTTGACGGCCGGGCCGCGCACCCCGCGCGAGGTGAACGAGCTCGGGGTGTCCACAATCGACGGATCGGACGTCGGCAGGCTCGTCCGGCCCGCACCGGAGAGGCGGACGGTCAGCGTGCCCGCGTCCAGCGCCGGGCGGATCTGGTTCGTCGCCGAGGCGGTGAACTGGAACATCGGGATCGCCTCGTTGCCCGCGATGCCGGCGCCGAAGTGCTCGACACCCGAGGACAGCAGCACCCCCTTGGCGCCCGCGGCCTGCGCGTTGCCGGCGCGAGCGGCCGAACCGCAGGCGCGGGTGGCGTCGTTGTCGTCCCACTCCAGCCACGCGAACTTGCCCGCCACCGCGGCCTTGTCGGCGTCGGAGTAGGGCGCGCAGCCGTCCGCGTCGGCCGCGGACAGCTTCACCACCGGCGCGGTCACATCGAGCGTGTCGTAGCCGGTGAAGTTCTGGCTGTACTGGCCGCCCTTCGGGCCGGCGACCCCGGCGGGCGCGGTCACGTCCGCCGCGTCCCGCAGCACCGAGGCGTCCCGGCTGGACGCGACGGTGAGCGCCTCCGGCGTGTTGCCCGGCGAGCCGCCCACGTCGTAGAGGTCGCCACCGTTGCCCTCGGCGATCACCGGCAGCACGTTGTTCGCGGCGAGCTTGCGCACGAACAGCGAGTCCGGGTCGTCCGGTGCACCGAAGTCGCTGCCCAGCGAGAGGTTGACGATGTCGAGGTGGTCGTCGAAGTCACCGTCGCCGTTCGGGTCCAGCGCCCAGTCCAGGGCCTGCGAGGTGGCGTTCGTGGAACCGTGGCAGCCGAACACCTTGATCGCGTACAGCGACGCCTTCGGCGCCATGCCCGGGCCGATCTTCAGCGCGGTCAGCGAGTCGGCGGTGAGCCTGCCGTAGTCGCCGGTGAAGGTGCTGCCGTCGGCGTTGACGCCGTACCCGGCGATCGTGCCGGCCACATGGGTACCGTGCTCACCGCAGGCGAGCGGGTTCGGGTCCGGCTTCGGGGTGTCCGCGCCGGCAGTAGCCGCGTCGTAGTCGTCGCCGACCAGGTCGGTGCCGCCGACCACCTTGGCGTTGGGGAACAGCGGGTTCGGGGCGGCCCGGTCCACGGCGTCGTAGGCCGCCTTGGTGCCCGGGCCGCCGAAGTCCGCGTGGGTGTAGTCGATGCCGTCGTCGATGACGCCGACCCGGACGCCGTCGCCGAAACGGCCGGTCTGCTGCCACGCGGTCAGCGTGCCGGTCAGCTGCGCGGTGCTGGAGTTGCTGCGGGTCTTGGGCACGACCGGGCGGATCGACGCGACGTCCGGCCGCGCGGCCAGTTCGCGGATCTTGGCGGCGTCGGCGGTCACCACCACGCCGGACACGGCGTTGGCGGTCGAGTACCGGACCTGGGTGCTCGCGTCCAGTGAGCGCAGCTGGCCCAGCACCGAGTTCACCGCCCCGGCCACCCCGGCCTTCGCGTTGTTCGCCGCCTGCTTCGCGCGGTCCTTGCCCGCGCCGCGCTCGGCGTTGAAGGCGTCCACCGCGGGCTGCTGGGTGAGCTCGACGAAAGCGGTCGTGCGGCCCTGTGCCGCAGCGAGCCGGGGTGGCAGCTTGCCCGGCAGACCGGTCCCGGCCACCTTGGCCGCGGGCACGCCGGGCGCGAGCGGCTCGTCCTGAGCCGCCGCGCTGCCCGTCGCGAAACCGGTGGCGGCCAGCGCGGCGGCGAAGACGGCCGCGAGCGACCGCCGGGTCCCGATTCTCATGCTTGTTCGCACCCTCACTCCGATCAACGCGAGGGTGCGAACTTAGCCGGTGCGCCGCGGACGCGACTAGAGCGGATCGGAGTAATCAGACTTTGGGAGGTATCCCGCGTCAGGCGAACGTGACGGCACGGATCGTGCGCGCCCCGACCGTCGCCGCGATCGGCTCCAGCAGGTGGGAATCCACCTCCCGGTCGACGCGGAGGATCATCACCGCGTCCGAACCGTCCGTGGTCTGGCTGATCTGCGCCGCCTCGATGTTGACCGACGCCTCGCCCAGCAGGGTGCCCACGCGGCCCATGATGCCCGGGCGGTCCGGGTACTCCAGGAGCAGCATGTGGCCCTCGGCCCGCAGGTCGAAGTGGCGGCCGTTGACCTCGACCAGCTTCTCCACCTGGTTGTTGCCGGTGACCGAACCCGACACCGACAGCACACTGCCGTCCTCGTGCACCGCGCGGACGGTGACCAGGCTGCGCCAGTTCGGGCTCTCCGGCTCGGTGACGATCTCGGTGCGCACGCCGAACTCCTCGGCCAGGCGCGGCGCGTTGACGAACGTGACCTGGTCCTCGACCACCCCGGAGAACACGCCCCGCAGCGCGGCCAGCGACAGCACGCCGACGTCCTCCGAGGACAGCTCGCCGCGGACCTCGACGGTGACCGCCGACGGCGCCTTCTGGCTCAGCGCGGCCAGCACGGTGCCCAGCTTCTGGGTCAGCGGCAGGTACGGGCGGACCTCCTCGCCCACCACGCCACCGCTGGCGACGTTCACCGCGTCCGGCACGAAGTCGCCGCGCAACGCCAGCAGCACCGACCGGGCCACGTCGGTGCCCGCACGGTCCTGCGCTTCGGCGGTCGAGGCGCCGAGGTGCGGGGTGACGACGACGTTGGGCAGGCCGAACAGCGGGCTCGCGGTGGTCGGCTCGGTGAGGAACACGTCGATGCCGGCGCCGCCGACGTGACCGCTGCGGATCGCCTCGGCGAGCGCCTCCTCGTCGACCAGGCCACCGCGCGCGGCGTTGACGATGATCACGCCGGGCTTGGTCTTCTTGAGCGCCTCGGCGTCGATGAGGCCCTTGGTCTCCGGGGTCTTGGGCAGGTGGATCGAGATGGCGTCGGCGCGCTGGAGCAGCTCGTCCAGGCTCACCAGCTCGACGCCGAGCTGGGCAGCGCGGGCGGCCGAGACGTACGGGTCGTAGGCGACGATCTTGGTGTCGAACGCCGCCAGCCGGGCCGCGAACAGCTGGCCGATCTTGCCGAAGCCGACCACGCCGATGGTCTTGCCGTTGATCTCGACACCGCTGTACGACGAGCGCTTCCACTCGCCGGCCTGGAGGCTCTGGTTCGCGGCCGGGACCCGGCGGGCGACGGCGAGCAGCAGCGCGACGGCGTGCTCGGCGGCCGAGACGATGTTCGAGGTCGGCGCGTTCACCACGAGCACACCGCGCGCGGTCGCCGCCGGCACCTCGACGTTGTCCAGTCCGACACCGGCCCTGGCGACGACCTTCAGCCGCGTCGAAGCACCCAGCACCTCGGCGTCCACCTTGGTCGCGGAGCGGACCAGCAGCGCGTCGGCGGCCTTCACCGCCTCCAGCAGCGCCGGGCGGTCGGTGCCGTCCACGTGCCGGACCTCGACCTCGTCACCGAACACGGCCAGCGTGGACGGGGCGAGCTTTTCGGCGATGAGGACGACCGGCTTGCTGGGGTTGGTCACGATCAGGCTCCCGTGGACGCAGCTGGGGTCAAACGACGCCCGCGAGTCTAGTCGCGCAGCTCACCGGGGCCGTCAACGGGAGCACAACCCGGCGAAGACGAGATCGAGCAGCCGCTCCGGGTCGCCGGCGTGCTCGCTGGCCCAGCCGGCCGCGTGCACCATCAGCAGCACCTCGTCCGGCGCCAGGTCCGCGCGCAGCTGGCCGGATTCCTGGGCGCGGGCGACGAGCCGGGCGGCGGCCGAGCGCATCCCGCGGCAGGCGCGGTAGAGGTCGGAGGTCTCGTCGTTGAGCGCGTCGGCGGTCGCGGCGGACAGGCCGCGGAACGTGGTGGCGGTGCCGAGCATGCCCCGCGCGAAGGTGCGCAGGGCGGCGAGCGGGTCGTCCTCGCCGAGCAGCGCCTCCGCGGCTTCGGCCTGCGCGTCGAACCTCGCCCCGAGCAGAGCTTCCAGCAGCACCTCGCGGCTCGGGAAGTGCCGGTAGAGCGTGCCGATGCCGACTCCTGCGCGCCGCGCGATCTCCTCCAGGGACGCGTCGATGCCGGACTCGCCGAACACGGCGCGCGCCTCGGCCAGCAGGCGCTCGTAGTTGCGGCGGGCGTCGGCGCGCAGGGGTCGGGTGCTGCTCATCACGATCCACTTTAGGCGTGACAAACCGGAGGCACCCTCCGTATAGTGAACCGGAGGACCCCTCCGAAAGGACCGGTAGATGAAATCAGTAGGTGTGTGGCTCTACGGTGGCTACCCCGCCACCGTCGACGTCGAGCGGGAGCAGCTCGCCCGCATCGACGCGCTCGGCTACGCGTCGGTGTGGATGGGCGAGACCATCGGCGGGCGGGACGCGTTCGTCCGGTCCGCGGTCTTCCTCGGCGCGACCAGCCGGATCGCGGTCGGGACGGGGATCGCGAACGTGTGGGCGCGGCCCGCGCCGACCGCACAGGCAGCGGCGCGCAGCGTCGCCGACGCCCACCCCGGGCGGTTCGTGCTCGGCCTCGGCATCGGGCACCCCTACCAGGCCGAGAGCACCGGGCAGTCGTACGCGAAACCGCTCACCGCGATGCGGGAGTACCTGTCGCGAATGGACGACGAGGCGGCCGCCAACCCGCCCGCGGCGCCGTTCTCCCGGGTGCTGGCCGCGATCGGGCCGAAGATGCTGGAGCTGTCCCGGGACGCGGCCGACGGCGCCCATCCGTTCGCCATGCCCGTGGAGCACACCGCCTTCGCGCGGAAGATCCTCGGACCGGGGAAGCTGCTGATCCCGCACCAGGCGGTGCTGCTGTCCACCGACCCGGCGCAGGCTCGCGCGAAGGCCCGCGAGATGGCCCGCCAGATCCTGCAGGTCAAGGCGTACGCCAAGGCGTGGCGTGACTTCGGCTACGGCGACGAGGTGACCGACCGGCTGGCGGACGCACTCGTCGCCTGGGGCGACGAGGAGACGATCGCGCGCCGGGTGCGGGAGCAGCTCGACGCGGGTGCGGACCAGGTCCTCATCTCCCCCACCGGCGTGGATCTGCCCGGCGCGGCGGACCAGCTGGCCCGGCTGGCGCCGGCGCTGACCGCGCAGACGGCGCTGACGGCGCTGCCGGAGGTGTCGGCATGAGTGTCGGCATCTGGACGTTCGCCTTCGACGGCGCGCCGATCGGCCAGGTTCGCGAGGCCGCCGCCGAGATCGAGGAACTGGGGTTCGACGCGCTGTGGTTCGGCGAATACCCGGGGCGCGAAGCGCTGACCCAGGCAGCGCTGCTGCTGGGCGCCACCTCGCGGATCACCGTCGCCACCGGAGTCGCCCGCTTCGACCGGCGCAGCCCGGCCGGCGTCGCGGGCGGCGCGCGCACCCTGGCGGAGGCCTACCCGGGACGGTTCGTGCTCGCTCTCGGCGGCCACGCCAGAGGCGGGAAGCCGGTGGAGACGATCCGGAACTACCTGGACGAGATGGACGCGACGGAGTTCACCAGCCCCGAGCCGGTTCCGCCACCGCGACGCTTGCTCGCCGCCCTGGGCCCGCGGATGCTGCGGCTCGCCGCCGAACGCGCCGACGGCGCCCACCCGTACTTCGTGCCACCCGAGCACACCGCGCTGGCGCGGGAAATCCTCGGCCCGGACGCCTACCTCGCGGTCGAGCAGGGTGTGGTGCTCGACGGCTCGCGCGGCCTGGAGATCGCCCGCGCCGAGGTCGGCACGTACCTGGGGATGGCCGCACACCACCGCGTCAACCTCAAGCGCCTCGGCTTCACCGACGACGACCTCGCCGGCGGCGGCAGCACGCGTCTCGTGGAGGCGGTCATCGCCATCGGCGAGCAGACGGCCGCCGACCGGATCCAGGCGCACCTCGACGCCGGCGCGGACCACGTGTGCGTGCAGGTGATCACCGGCGAGCCCGGACTGCCGCTGGCGGGCTGGCGGCAACTGTCCGGACTGGTGCGCTGAGGCCGGCCGCTCAGTCCGCGGTCAGCCCGGCCAGGTCGTGGAACTCGCCGTCGCGGGCGCCGGCGACGAACGCGTCCCACTCGGACGGTGTGAACACCAGGAGCGGACCGTCCGGATCGGTGGCCTTGCGCAGCACGGTGTAGACGAGCCCGTCGGTGTGCCCGACGTGGGCGAACTCCAGTTCGCCGCCGGTGGCCTGCCACCGCGCCCCGGTGAGATCAAGTGCGGTGCGCACCCGGGCCTTGTTGGCCGCGTTGGCCGCGTCGTCCTCCACCGGGCCACGGTAACTCCGCACGAACGCAGGGACCTCCCCGGGGCGCGCCCCGGGGAGGTCCCTGTGCGTCCGGCCGGACTCAGGCCGTCTCGGTGATCGGCCGGTCCACCCACGACATCAGGCCGCGCAGCTTCTTCCCGGTCTCCTCGATCGGGTGCTGCTCACCGGCCTCCTGCAGCTTGCGGAAGTTCGGCCGGCCCTGCTCGTCCTCGGACACCCACTCGCGGGCGAAGGTGCCGTCCTGGATCTCGCCCAGGATCTTGCGCATCTCCTCCTTCACCGCGGGGGTGATGACCCGCGGGCCGCGGGTGAGGTCGCCGTACTCGGCGGTGTCGGAGATCGAGTAGCGCATCCGGGCAATGCCGCCCTCGTACATGAGGTCGACGATGAGCTTGAGCTCGTGCAGCACCTCGAAGTAGGCGATCTCGGGCGCGTACCCGGCCTCGGTCAGCACCTCGAACCCGGTCTGCACCAGCGCGGACGCACCACCGCAGAGGACGGCCTGCTCACCGAACAGGTCGGTCTCGGTCTCCTCCTTGAAGGTGGTCTTGATGACACCGGCGCGGGCACCACCGATGGCGGCGGCGTAGGCCAGCGCGAGCGCCTGCGCGTTGCCGGACGGGTCCTGCTCGACCGCGATCAGGCACGGCACACCCTTGCCGTCGACGAACTGGCGGCGGACCAGGTGGCCCGGGCCCTTCGGCGCGACCATCGCCACGTCCACATTGGCCGGCGGCTTGATCAGCTCGTAGCGGATGTTGAAGCCGTGGCCGAAGAACAGCGCGTCGCCGTCCTTGAGGTTGGGCTCGATGTCCTCGGCGTAGATGAAGCGCTGCTTGGTGTCCGGCGCGAGGATCATGATCAGGTCGGCCTCGGCGGACGCCTCCGCCGGGGTGAGCACCCGCAGGCCCTCCTCCTCGGCCTTCGCGCGCGACTTCGACCCCTCCGGAAGACCGATGCGCACATCGACCCCGGAGTCACGCAGGCTCAGCGCGTGCGCGTGGCCCTGGCTGCCGTAGCCGATCACCGCGACCTTGCGACCCTGGATGATGCTGAGATCGGCGTCGTCGTCGTAGAAGATTTCGACTGACATGAGGGGACTGAATTCCTTTCGGGTTCTAAAACTTCAGCGGGGCGCGGAGGCGGTGATGGACCGGGGACCCCGGCCCACCGCGACCATGCCGGACTGCACGATCTCACGCACGCCGTACGGCTCGAGCATGCGCAACAGGGCACTGAGCTTGTCGCCGGTGCCGGTGGCCTCGATCGTGAGCGCCTCGGGCGAGACGTCGACCACCTTCGCACGGAACAGCTGGACGGTCTCCAGCACCTGGCTGCGCACCGTGGCATCGGCCCGGACCTTGACGAGCAGCAGTTCACGCTGCACCGACACGGCGGGCTCGAGCTCCACGATCTTGATGACGTTGACCAGCTTGTTGAGCTGTTTGGTCACCTGTTCGAGCGGTAGCTCCTCAACGGCGACCACGATCGTCATCCGGGACACCTCGGGGTTCTCCGTGGGCCCGACGGCGAGGGACTCGATGTTGAAACCGCGGCGGGAGAACAACCCGGCGACTCTCGCGAGCACCCCGGGGACATTCTCCACCAACACGCTCAGGGTATGCCTGGTCACTGCGAAACCTCGTCGTCGTCGAACAGCGGGCGGATGCCACGCGCGGCCATGATCTCGTCGTTCCCGGTGCCCGCCGCCACCATCGGCCACACCTGGGCGTCCTTGCCGACCACGAAGTCGATCACGACCGGGCGGTCGTTGATCTCCATCGCCCGGCGGATGACGTCGTCGACCTCGTCCTGGGTCTCGCACCGCAGCCCGGCGCAGCCCAGTGCCTCGGCGAGCAGGGTGAAGTCCGGGATCCGGTGCTTGTGCGTACCGAGATCGGTGTTGGAGTACCGCTCGGCGTAGAACAGGTTCTGCCACTGGCGGACCATGCCGAGGTTGCCGTTGTTGATGACGGCGACCTTGATCGGGGCGCCCTCGATGGCGCAGGTGGCCAGCTCCTGGTTGGTCATCTGGAAGCAGCCGTCACCGTCGATGGCCCACACCTGCTTGTCCGGCACGCCGAACTTGGCGCCCATCGCGGCCGGCACGGCGTAGCCCATGGTGCCCAGCCCGCCCGAGTTGAGCCAGGTTCGCGGGTTCTCGTACTTGATGAACTGCGCGGCCCACATCTGGTGCTGGCCGACACCGGCGGCGTAGACCGCGTCCGGGCCGACGATCTGGCCGATCCGCTCGATGACGTACTGCGGCGACAACGTGCCGTCCGCGGGCCACTCGTAGCCGGCCGGGAACGTGTCGCGCCACGAGTCGATCTGGGTCCACCACGGGGCCAGGTCCGGCGCGCCGGACCGCTCGGTCTCGGCCTGCACCGCGTCGATCAGCTCCGTGATGATCTCCGCGCAGTCACCCACGATCGGCACGTCGGCCTTGCGGTTCTTGGAGATCTCGGCCGGGTCGATGTCGGCGTGCACGACCTTGGCCTCCGGCGCGAACGACTCCAGCTGACCGGTCACCCGGTCGTCGAAGCGGGCGCCCAGCGCGACCAGCAGGTCGGCGCGCTGCATCGCGGCGACCGCGGCGACCGACCCGTGCATGCCGGGCATGCCCAGGTGCTGGCGGTGCGAGTCGGGGAACGCGCCGCGCGCCATCAGCGTGGTCACCACCGGGATGCCGGTCAGCTCGGCCAGCCGCTTCAGCTGCGCCGACGCCTGGGCCTTGATCACACCGCCGCCGACGTAGAGCACCGGGCGGCGGGCCTGCGCGATGAGCCGCGCCGCCTCGCGGACCTGCTTGCCGTGCGGGCGCAGCGTCGGCCGGTAGCCGGGCAGGTGCATCTCCGGCGGCCAGGAGAACGACGTGGTCTCCTGCAGGACGTCCTTGGGGATGTCCACCAGCACCGGGCCGGGACGGCCGGTCGAGGCCAGGTGGAACGCCTCCGCGATCACGCGCGGGATGTCGACCGGGTCGGTCACCAGGAAGTTGTGCTTGGTGACCGGCATGGTGATGCCGCAGATGTCGGCTTCCTGGAAGGCGTCGGTCCCGATCAGTGGACGGCTCTGCTGGCCGGTGATCGCCACGACGGGCACCGAGTCCATGTTCGCGTCGGCCAGCGGGGTGACCAGGTTGGTCGCGCCCGGACCGGAGGTCGCCATGCAGACCCCGACCTTGCCGGTGGCCTGCGCGTAGCCGGTGGCCGCGTGGCCCGCGCCCTGCTCGTGGCGCACGAGGACGTGCCGCACCTTGGTCGAGTCCAGAAGCGGGTCGTACGCCGGCAGGATCGTGCCGCCCGGAATCCCGAAGACCACCTCCACGCCCATCGCCTCGAGCGACCGCACCAGCGACTGCGCTCCGGTCACCCGGACCGGGGTGCCGGCAGGGGGAGCGGGCTTGGGGCGGCTGCCCAGCTGGGCGGGCGACGCGGCCGACGGAGTTCCTCCGGCTTTCGGTTCCGATCGCGACGTGGCGCTTGTCATCAGTTCTGCCTCGTGGGTCTCGTGGGGCTTCTCGTCAGTGGTCTGGTGGTCTCGGGGCTGTCTGGGCTGCGGGGCACTGCCTGGGCAACAAAAAACCCCCGCCGACCGGGAAGGTCGCACGAGGGTCGCGCGTCGACGCAGGTGGGCTCGATCGGTCCCTACGCGTCGACGCGCGGGAGAAGTACGAGGCCAATCTGCGGTGTCACAGCGCTGACGGTAACCGGTCGTCGCGCACGGTGTCAACTCTGCGGGATGGTGATCCCGGATACTGGGCACACCCGGGGGAACGGTCCCGGTCCGCGAAAGGCACCATAGGCCACGTGGCCGAAAACCAGCACCGGGACCGGAAGGCCGTTTTCCGCATCCCGCTGATCGCGTTGCTCGCCGTGGTGTTCCTGGCGGTGTGCATGATCCCCGCCGCGTTCGCCGACGTGCCCGGGCTGTGGGTCATGTACGTCGTGCCGGTCGCGCTGGCCGTGTTCATCGTGCGCACCCGCACCGTCGCGTCCACGCGGGGCCTGAGCGTGCGGACCGTGTTCGGCCACCGCGAGCTGCCGTGGTCCGCGCTCAAGGGACTCGCGATCAGCGACAAGGCGAAGGTGCGGGCCGTGCTGACCGACGGCAGCGAGATCCCGCTGCCGTCCGTGCGCACCCGTCACCTGCCGGTGATCTCGCTGGTCAGCGAGGGCCGGATGAAGGACCCGACCGGGCTCACCGACGACTTCGACGCCGACGGCGCCGATCCGGGCGGCACCGGCGGCACCGACGTGGGCGAGGACACCGCTCAGGACTGATCACGGCGGGCGTAACCTGACGGACATGCCTGCTCTGCGCTCCCGAACAACCACCCACGGCCGCAACGCCGCGGGCGCCCGGTCCCTGTGGCGGGCCACCGGGCTGACCGACAGCGACTTCGGCAAGCCGATCGTCGCGATCGCCAACTCCTACACCCAGTTCGTGCCCGGGCACGTACACCTCAAGGACCTCGGCGACATCGTGGCCGGGGCGATCCGCGAGGCCGGCGGGGTGGCGCGCGAGTTCCACACGATCGCGGTGGACGACGGCATCGCCATGGGGCACAGCGGCATGCTCTACTCGCTGCCCTCGCGCGAGATCATCGCCGACTCGGTCGAGTACATGGTCAACGCGCACCAGGCCGACGCGCTGGTCTGCATCTCCAACTGCGACAAGATCACGCCGGGCATGCTCAACGCCGCGATGCGGCTGAACATCCCGACCGTGTTCGTCTCCGGCGGCCCGATGGAGGCCGGCAAGGCGGTCGTCGTCGACGGTGTCGCCCACGCGCCGACCGACCTGATCACCAGCATCTCCGCCTCGGCCAACCCCGCCGTCGACGAGGACGGGCTGTCCATCGTGGAGCGGTCCGCGTGCCCGACGTGCGGGTCGTGCTCGGGCATGTTCACCGCGAACTCGATGAACTGCCTCACCGAGGCGCTGGGCCTGTCGCTGCCGGGCAACGGCTCGACACTGGCCACGCACGCCGCGCGGCGCAAGCTGTTCGAGGACGCCGGCCGCACCGTCATGGAGCTGTGCAAGCGCTGGTACGGCGAAGACGACGACAGCGCGCTGCCGCGCTCGATCGCCAACCGCAAGGCGTTCGAGAACGCGATGGCGCTGGACATGGCGATGGGCGGCTCGACCAACACGGTGCTGCACATCCTGGCCGCGGCGCAGGAGGGCGAGGTCGACTTCACGATCTCCGACATCGACGCGATCGGCCGCCGCGTGCCGTGCCTGTCGAAGGTCGCGCCGAACTCCGACTACCACATGGAGGACGTGCACCGCGCCGGCGGCATCCCGGCGATCCTCGGCGAGCTGTACCGCGCCGGACTGCTCAACGAGGACGTCACTTCCGTGCACTCCCCTTCCCTCGAGCAGTGGCTGTCCACCTGGGACATCCGCGGCGGTTCGGCCTCGGCGGAAGCGATCGAGCTGTTCCACGCCGCGCCCGGCGGGGTCCGCACCACGGAGGCGTTCTCGACGTCGAACCGGTGGACCGAGCTGGACACGGACGCGGCGAACGGCTGCATCCGGGACATCGAGCACGCCTACACCGCCGACGGCGGCCTGGCGGTGCTGCGCGGCAACCTGGCCGAGAACGGCGCGGTGATCAAGTCCGCGGGCATCGAGGAGGAGCTGTGGCGGTTCCAGGGCCCGGCGCGCGTGGTGGAGAGCCAGGAGGAGGCCGTCTCGGTCATCCTGGGCAAGAAGGTCCAGCCGGGTGAGGTGCTCGTGGTGCGCTACGAGGGTCCCGCGGGCGGCCCGGGCATGCAGGAAATGCTGCACCCGACGGCGTTCCTGAAGGGCGCCGGGCTGGGCAAGAAGTGCGCGCTGATCACCGACGGCCGGTTCTCCGGTGGCTCGTCGGGCATCTCGGTCGGGCACATCTCGCCGGAGGCGGCGGCCGGCGGCACGATCGGCCTGGTCGCCGACGGTGATCAGATCCTGATCGACGTGCGCGAGCGCAAGCTGGAGCTGCTGGTGGACGACGACGTGCTGGCCGAGCGCCGGGCGAAGATGGAGGCGTCCGAACGGCCGTGGCAGCCGGTGGACCGGCAGCGTCCGGTCACGGCGGCGCTGCGCGCCTACGCGCGGATGGCCACCTCGGCCGACACGGGTGCGGTCCGCGACCCGAACCGGTAAAGCGGTGTGGTGGAGGGTCCCGGCGGTTTCCGCCGGGACCCTTCGTCGTTCCCGGTCGCCGGCACGCCGGTGGGTGCCAGAATGACCCGGATCGGTACGCGAGATGGGGGTGCGGTGCTCCGCGACGTAGATCTGACCGACCTCGAGCGCGAGCTCGTCCTGGCGATGGACAAGGACGATCAGGCGCAGCTGTACGCGAAGACCGGTGATCCCGCGGCCGACGACCCGGCCAATGGTGCGGATTGGCCCGCGTCGCGGCAGATCCGGGCCGAACTCCTCGCGGAGTTGCTCACCGGCGCGCGCCCGGTGCAGCGGGGCCGGGTGGTCATGCTGATGGGCGTGCGCGTGGTCGGCTCGCTCAACCTCACCTCCGCCACCCTGAGCCGCGTGCTGATCCTGGCGCAGTGCCACGTGGACGAGACGATCGAGCTCATCGACGCGCGCACGTCGCGCATCGCCCTGATCGAATCCCACCTCGGCGGGCTGAACGCACAGCGGGCGCGCATCGACGGTTCGCTCAACCTGCGCCGCAGCCGCACCTCCGACGCGGTGATCGACCTGCTCGGCGCGCACATCGACGGTCAGCTGATCCTCAGCGGCGCCCACCTGCGCAACTCGCGTGGCCCGGCGCTGCGCGCGAACGGGGTGACCGCGGTGCAGGGCATCTTCCTCGGCACCGATCTGCTCGACGACCGTGAGTCGCAAGCGTTTTCCGCCGAGGGCCTGGTGGACCTGTCGAACGCGTCCAGCGGGTGGGGCCTGGACCTGTCCGGTGCGCGCCTGAGCTCGCCGCGGCAGTACGCGCTCCTGGCCGAGCGGGCCTCCCTCACCGGGGAAGCGGTGTTCGAGAACGCCGAAATCGACGGCGCGATCAGCTTGCAGGACGCGCGGATCAGCGGTTCGCTGTTGCTGACCGGCGCCCGGATCACCTGCTTCGGCTGGTCCGCGCTCTACGCGCCGCGGCTGGCGGTCGGCCAGGACGTGCGCGGTAACCCGGTCGTGCGCGGTGGCGTGGAGCTCACGGACGCGCGCATCGACGGCAACCTCGACCTGCGCGGTGCCCGCGTCAAGCAGCGCGGCGGCACGGCGCTCGCCGCGCAGCACCTCGTCGTCGGCCGGTCGGTGTTCTGCGCCGACGGCTTTCACGCCACGGGCGTGGTCAACCTGCGGGGCACCCGGGTCGGCGGCTCGCTGGACCTCGGCGGGGCGCGGTTCACCAACCCCGGTGGCATCGCGCTGAACGCGAACCGCGTGACCGTGCCGGGCGAGCTGCACGGCGACAAGTCCACTTTCCGGGGCGAGGTCCTGCTGCGCAACGCGCAGGTGGCCACTGTGGACCTCAGCGGAGCGCGCCTGCTCAACCCGGGCGGCTCCGCGCTGTCCGCCGACACCCTCCGGATCGATCGCTGCCTGTTCGGCCTGAACCGGTTCACCGTCCGGGGCAAGATCGTGCTGACCGGCTCGTCGATCCAGGAGATGCAGCTCACCGGCGCGCGGCTGTCGAACCCGGGGGGTGCCGCGGTGGTGGCGCGGGGGCTCACGGTCCACGACGACCTCAAGGCCGACGACCTGATCGCGCGCGGCGCCGTGGAGTTGCCGGACGCCCGGCTGGGTGTGCTGGACCTGACCGGCGCCGAACTCGCCGGGAGCCCCCGGAGCCTGGCGCTCGACCGGGCGCGGATCGGCCGGTTGTCACTGCGGTTGCGGCGGGCACCGGAGGGCGCCGTCGATCTGGGCAACGCGAGCGCCGAGGTCCTCGACGACGAGCCGCGCACCTGGCCGCGGTACCTGCGGCTCAACGGGTTCACCTACCGCTGGCTGGCCAACGACGACGTGCCGGTCGCCCAGCGCCTGGACTGGCTGGACCGCAACGAGGGCCGGTTCGCGCCGGGCACTTACGACCGGCTCGCCGCGTGCTACCGCGAGTCCGGTCGCCTCGAGGACGCGCGCCGCGTCGCGTACGCCAAACAGCGACGGCGGCGGCGCGAGCTGCACCGGCCGGGCAAGGTGTGGAACGCCCTGCTGCAGGTGACGGTGGGTTATGGGTACCGGCCGTGGCTCGCCGGGGTGTGGCTCGGCGCCCTGCTGGCCGTCGGCGCGGTGGTGTTCGGCCTGACCTACCCCGGCGGTTTCGTCGCGAAGGGCGTGGACGTGCCGCGGTTCAACGCCTTCGCCTACGCGCTGGACGTGGTCCTGCCGGTGGACCTCGGTCAGCAGACCGGGTGGTTCCCGCAGGGCCTCGCGGTGACCACGAGCTGGGTGCTGCTGGTCGGCGGCTGGATCCTGGCCGCGGCGCTGATCGCGGGCGTCACCAACGCGCTGAAACGGGACTAGCGGGCCAGCACGATCACCACGACGGCCGCGGCGGCGGCGACCAGCAGGAAGAACAAGCCGAACGGCACCGGACGGCGGCGCCAGGGCGTGTTCAGGTCCAGCGCGAGGCGGCCGGATCCGGTGAACAGCAGCGCGAACGCGACACCCGCGAGCAGCAGCTCGAACTCGAAACCGCGCGGCTCGAAGAACCCGCCGCGCCACTGCGCGTAGACGGCGTTCGCGGTGACGCCGAGCAGCGCGGCGGCACCGGCCTGGGTGAACAGGCCCAGCACCACCAGCAGGGCGCCGACGAGCTCGCTGAGACCGGTGATCCACGCCAGCAGCGTCGGCTGGGCGGTGTAGCCCAGCGATTCCAGCATGCGGGCCGTGCCGTCGATGCCCGGGCCCTGGAACAGGCCGAACACCTTCTGCAACCCGTGCGCACCCATGATCGCCGCGAGCAGGACCCGCAGCACGAGCAGCGCGAAATCGAAACCGCCGTGGTAGCGGTTCACCGGCGGCGACGGCCGGTCCTCGACACCGGAGAGCACGCTGGTGCTATCGGCGTCCGGTGCAGGGTAGTACCCGGACTCGGTGAACGGGTTGCGGGCCGGTGGATCGTCCTGCGGGCTGGTCACCCCGCGCAGGGTAGCTCAGGCGGACGGTTCCCGGCTCTCGCCGAGCCGGCCGGCCAGGTCCGCCAGGTCGCCGGCGTGCAGGTCGAACCGGTCCGCGGGGGCGGGCGGATCACCGACCGGGCGGGCGACGTAGGCGGTGCGCAGGCCCAGCGCCTGCGCACCGCGCAGGTCCCAGGCGTGCGCGGCGACCATCAGCAGCCGCTCCGGCGGTCGCCCGGACACGGCGACGGCCAGCTGGTAGACCGCCGGATCCGGTTTGTACGTCCGGGCATCCTCGGCGGACAGCGCCTGGTGCCAGCGCAGTCCGGCGTGGGCGTTGAGTTCGAGCAGCGCCGTCCGGCTCGCGTTGGACAGCCCGATCAGCGGGAACCGGTCGGCGAGCCGGGCGAGCCCCGCCACGGTGTCCGGCCACGGCGGGAGCCGGCGAGCCGAGCGGGCCAGCTCCGCCACGGCGGCCGGGTCGTCGACCCCGGCGGCGGTGGCGACCAGCTGGGCGGCCTCCCGGTCCAGGTCTTCGGTGGTGAGGTAGGGCCGGTCACCGTCGAGAACGCGACGCTGCTCGCCCTCGATGTGCTGCTGCCACATCGACAGCAGCTGCTCGATGCGGGGCTCGTCGAGCGCCGGGTCGAGCGCCCGGATACCGGCGCGGATACCCGCGGGTTCGTCGACGAGCGTGCCGAGCACGTCGAACACGATCGCGTCGATCTCCAGCTGGGGCATGGGCCACGGTCTCCTGTAAGGGTTAAAGTTACGATTAACCGAGAACGTAGGGGAGGCTCGCCACGGATGCAAGTTGTGCTGGACGAGTACGCCTGGGCGGCGGGAGTGGCGACCGAGCTGGTCAACACGACCGCCGAGGTCTGGCGCGGCGACGACCACCTGCCCGATCTGGCCGCCCTCGTCGCGTTCGCCGACCGGCACGGCCCGGGGAACGGCGGCGGCTCCCGCGCGCTGTCCGAACTCGCCCGCCGCGCACGCGAAACCGACCTCCAGGCCGTCCACGCACTGCGGACGACCGTGCGCGACCTCATCGATCACCCCGAACGGGATCGCCTCGTCGCCGGCGCCACCGCGCTCACCGCCCCCGCCCAGGGCGTCACCCTCGTTCCCGCTCCCGCACCCGGCAGCGGCACGCAGTGGGCCACCCGCCTCCGCGCCGACGGCACCGTCGCCGACGCGCTCTCGGTGATCTGCGGCGTCGGCATCCTCGGGGTCGTGCACGTCCTCGGCGCGCCGCGGTTCCGCCAATGCGGCGCACCGACCTGCCGGGGAGCCTTCATCGACACCACCCGGCCGGGCCGTCGCCGCTACTGCATGCCGGGCCTGTGCGGCAACCGCACCAACGTCGCCAACCACCGCGCCCGGAGGGCCGCGGCCCGCGGCCCGGAGCAGACCGGCTCCGGCGACGGGTCCGGTCAGGACACTTGACGCTCACCCGTGCCGCGCTCGACGCAGAACTCGTTGCCCTCGGGGTCGCGCAGGGTGACCCAGCCGAGCCCGTCGGCGGTGCGGTGGTCCTCGTGCGGTTCCGCGCCGAGGGCGGGTAGCCGCGCCACCTCCTCGTCCCGCGTCCGGCCGTCCGGCATCCAGTCGAGGTGGACGCGGTTCTTCGCGGCCTTGCCCTCCGGCACGCGGATGAACAGCAGGCCAGGCACCTCGCTCGGCCTAGTATTCCCCGCGCACCAGGTTGTTCGGCAGCTCCCCGCCGGCGTAGCGGGCGATTTCCGCCGCCACCACCGCGTACGAGCGGCGCTGGCTGCCCGTCACCGAGCCGGCCACGTGCGGGGTCAGCACCACGTTCGGCGCCGTCCACAGTGGATGGTCCGGGGGCAGCGGTTCCGGGTCGGTCACGTCGAGCGCGGCGCGCAACCGGCCGGCCCGCAGCTCGGCGAGCAGCGCGGCGGTGTCGACCACCGGCCCGCGGGCGGCGTTGACGAGGATCGCGCCGTCCGGCATGGCGGCGAGGAACTCCGCGCCGGCCATCCCCCGGGTGCGGGAGGTCAGCGGCACCACCAGGACGGCGACGTCGTGCCCGGGCAGCAGCGCGGGCAGCTCGTCCACCGCGTGCACGCCGTCCCGCCCGGTCACGCCGACCATCGTGACGCGCGCGTCGAAGGCCACCAGCCGGCGCTCGAGCTGCCGCCCCAGGTCGCCGGCGCCGATCACGAGCACCCGCTTGTCCTGCAGGGTGCCGGTGGCGTGCGGGTCCCACCGGTGCGCGGCCTGACCGGCGGCGAAGCCCGGCAGCTCACGGTAGATCGACAGCAGCACGGCCACGACCCATTCGGCTGTGCTGCCACCGTGCGCGCCCCGGCAGGTGGACAGCAGGACCCCGTCCGGCACCGTGCCGATCCAGTTCTCCGCGCCGGCCGACAGCAGCTGGATCAGCTTCAGGTTGGGCAGCGCGCCGAGCACGGCGGCGCGCTCCTCGGGCCGGTGCGCACCGGGCACGAGGACCTCCGCCTCGGCGGCCCCGGCCGGCAGCGGCTCGCGCCAGCTGTAGCGGACGGGTCGCACCCCGGCGAGCTCACGCAGCGCGCGCACGCCGTCTTCGTCGGGAACCAGCACGGTGACGGGCATGATCGCCACGGTACTTACCCGTCGTTCACCAGGCGGCACCTAGGCTGGGCGGGTGCGCGTCGGGATGGGGAAGGCGCCGCGGCGGCCGTGGTGGCTGCTCGCGGCCTGCGGGCTGCTGCTGAGCGGCTGCGCCCAGTTCGACGACCGGGCCGCGAACCAGACGTTCGAACCGGCGCCCGAGCTCACCGCGCCGGCCGGTCCCCAGCCCCAGGTACCCGAGGCCGGCGGCGGTGCCGACCCCTCGCGGCCGAGCACCCCGCAGACGTCGATCCCGCCGCCCCAGGGCTGCACCGATTACGACCAGTCGGTCATCGCGACCTGCCTGGACACCGTGTCCGCCGTCGCGGCCCTGCCGAACACCGGGGCGGCGCCGGGCGCGCTGGCCGCCGAGCGGAAGACCGGCCGGGTCGTGCAGGTCACGGCGGGCGGCCCGGCCACCGAGGTGACGCGCCTGGACGTGCAGGCGACGGGCGACGGCGGTCTCACCGGGCTCGCCCTGTCCCCCACCTACCCCGAGGACCAGCTGGTGTTCGCCTACGTCACGACGGCGACGGACAACCGGGTGGTCCGGTTCACGCGCGGCCAGCAGCCGAAGCCGGTGCTGACGGGCATCCCGAAGGGCGCGACGGGCAACCGCGGCGCGATCATGACCGACGGGAAGGGCGCGCTGCTCGTCGCGACCGGCGACGCCGGCAACCCGTCCGCCGCGGCCGACCCGCGATCGCTGGCCGGAAAGGTGCTGCGTATCGACACGACCGGCAACGCGGCCGAGGGCAACCCGGCGCCCGGGTCGCGGGTCTACGCCAGCGGGGTGCACTCCCCCGGCGGTCTGTGCCAGGCGACGGACGGCTCCCGCACCTGGATCACCGACCGCGGCGCCGACGTGGACGCGCTGTACGCCGTCACCCCCGGCGCGTCGCTCGCCGTGCCGACCTGGACGTGGCCGGAGAAGCCGGCGCTGGCGGGCTGCGCGGACAGCGGCGCGTCGATCGTCATCGCCTCCTCGGTGGGCGCCAACCTGCAGGAACTGCCCATCACGCTGGACGGCTCGGTCGGCGGCAAACCGAAACCGCTGATGGACGGCAAGAACGGGACCGCCTACGGCCGCTACGGCGGCCTGGACCAGATCGACAGCCAGTTCGCCCTGGTGGGAACCGTCAACAAGGACGGCGGCCAGCCGGTGTCCAGCGACGACCGGGTGGTGCTGATCTCACTGCAGGCCACCCCCAGCGGCGGCAGCGGCAAGGACTAGCGCCGGCACACCGACCGCCGGGCGTTCAGATTCGCGCGTGACGCCCCGGATCCAGGAACCCCACGGATCCCTCGCCACGCAGCACGAGATCCGCGGCCACCCGGCCGATGGCGGGCGCCATCTTGAACCCGTGCCCGGAGAACCCGCCCAGCACCACCACGTTCGGCACGCCCGGCACGGCCCCCACCAGCGGATGCCCATCGGCGGTGTAGCCGTCCATGTGCACGGACACCCGGTGCGGATAGGGATGCAGCTCCGGCAGGCAGTCCTCCACCAGTGAGCTGATCGCCGACAGCGCGGACGGCCGCACGTCCCGGTCGAGCGCGTCCGGATCGGCAACCGGATCCTCCGCGACCAGCGCCACCTTCACCGAGCCCCCGTCGAAGGTGGGAATGCCGAAGACGTGCCGCTCCCCGCTCTGCCGGATGAAGACCGGGAACCGCTCCGGGCCGTACCGCGCCGGGTCGGTGGTCGCGAACCACGTCATGACGATCCGCCGCACGTGCACCGCGTCCGCCAGCGCCGGGACCAGCCGGGCGGTCCACGGCCCACCGGCGACCACCACCTGCCGCACGGTGAAGCGCCGCTCCCCGGCCACCACCACGACGTGGTCGTCGAACGGCTCGATCGCGGTGACGGCCGTCCCGCGGTGCACGCGGGCGCCCAGCGAAACCGCCCGGGTCACGGCCGCGATCACCGCGAACTCCGGCCGCAGCACCCCGGCGGTGTGGTCGAGCACCGCCATCTCGCCGTCGGCCAGCCGGTGCTGCGGGTACCGCCACGCCATCGCCGCGGCGTCGAGCACCTCCGCGGGCAGCCCGAAGCGTTCGATCGAGGCCAGCACGTTGGCCATCGCCTCGGTGCCCTCGGCGCCGATGGTGAGCCCGCCGGTCGCGGTCAGCAGCCGGCTGCCCGATTCCACCTCGAGCTCCCGCCACAGCCGGTGCGCCTCCCGCAGGAGCGGCACGTACTCGGGCCCTTCCTGGTAGGCGGTGCGGAAGATCCGCGACTCGCCACCGGCGGCGGACCGGTCGTGCCCGATGCCGAACTGCTCGAACCCGAGGACGTCCGCCCCGGCGCAGGCGAGCTGCCACGCGGTCATCGACCCCATGGTGCCCAGCCCGACCACCGCCACGTCGGCGTCGACTGCCATGACCACCCCCATCAGCGGCGCCGCAGCGCCCGCACGTCCAGCACCGCGGCGGCCACCGAAGCGACACCGCCGAGCATGCCCAGGTACCGCCCGATCCCCGCGTACCACACGATGCCGCCCTGGCCGAGCAGCGCGCGGGTGTCCTCGTCGAACTGCCGGCCCATCGCGAACCACGCGAGCAGCATCAACACCAGCGCCACCGCCGCACAGATCAGCCACAGGTGCGGCAGCCCAGCCGTCCGCACCTTGCGGAACTGCCCGCACGCCACCACGGCGACCCCGGCGACGAGCAGCAACAGCGGCCCGCACCAGGCCAGGAACCCGCCGGTCCACGCGTCCCGCGCCACGTCCGAGGACGGCAGGTCCCGCAACGCCTCCTCGACGACCTGGTCCTGCGCCGACAGGTTCGTCCACGGCAGGAACAGGGCGAGCGCGGCCAGCACGCCCGCCCCGAACCCCGTCCATTCGCGCCAGCTGACGCGCGCGAACGAAAACCGCGCCGGCTCCGCGGACACCTTCGGCGGCATCCTCAGGCGCCCACCCGCTCGATGATCAGCTCACGCACGCGCTTGGCGTCGGCCTGGCCCTTGGTCGCCTTCATGACGGCACCGACGATCGCGCCCGCGGCCTGGACCTTGCCGCCGCGGATCTTGTCGGCGATGTCCGGCTGCGCGGCCAGCGCCTCGTCGACCGCGGCGAGCAGCGCCGAGTCGTCCGACACGACCTTGAGGCCCCGCTTCTCGACGACCTCGTCCGGCTCGCCCTCACCGGCCAGCACACCCTTGACCACCTCGCGCGCGAGCTTGTTGGTCAGCTCGCCGGAGTCGACCAGCGCGGCGACGCGGGCGACCTGCGCCGGGGTGATCGGCAGCGCGGCGATCTCGACCTCGCGGGAGTTGGCCTCCTGCGCCAGGAAGTTGACCCACCAGCTGCGCGCGTCGTTCGGCTTCGCACCCGCGGCGACCGTCGCCTCGACCAGCTCGACCGCGCCGGAGTTGAACAGGTCCCGCAGTTCCTCGGCGGAGAGGTTCCACTCGGTCTGGATGCGCTTCCGGCGGGCGGCCGGCATCTCCGGCAGCGTCCCGCGCAGCTCCGCCACCCATTCCCGCGACGGGGCGATCGGCACCAGGTCGGGCTCGGGGAAGTACCGGTAGTCCTCGGCGGTCTCCTTGGTGCGGCCGGGCGAGGTGGTGCCGTCGGCCTCCTGGAAGTGCCGGGTCTCCTGGGTGACCGTGCCACCGGCGACGAGCACCGCGGCCTGCCGTGTCATCTCGTAGCGCACGGCCCGCTCGACACTGCGGAAGGAGTTGACGTTCTTCGTCTCGGTGCGGGTGCCGAACTCGCTCGCCCCCTTCGGCATCAGCGACACGTTGGCGTCGCAGCGCAGCGAGCCCTGGTCCATCCGCACGTCCGACACGTCCAGCGCACGCAGCAGGTCCCGCAGCGCGGTCACGTACGCACGCGCGACCTCGGGGGCCCGCTCGCCCATGCCGACGATCGGCTTGGTGACGATCTCGATCAGCGGTACACCGGCCCGGTTGTAGTCGAGCAGCGAGTGCTCCGCACCGTGAATCCGCCCGGTCGCGCCGCCGACGTGCAGCGACTTGCCGGTGTCCTCCTCCATGTGCGCGCGCTCGATCTCCACGCGCACGACCTCGCCGTCGTCCAGGGTGACGTCCAGGTAGCCGTTCACCGCGATCGGCTCGTCGTACTGCGAGGTCTGGAAGTTCTTCGGCATGTCCGGGTAGAAGTAGTTCTTCCGGGCGAACCGGCACCACTCGGCGATCTCGCAGTTGAGCGCCAGGCCGATGCGGATCGCGCCCTCGACACCCTTGCCGTTGAGCACCGGCAGCGCGCCGGGCAGGCCGAGGCAGGTCGGGCACACGTGGGTGTTGGGCTCGCCGCCGAACTCGCTGGGGCAGCCGCAGAACATCTTGGTCTTCGTGTTCAGCTCGACGTGGACCTCGAGCCCGAGCACCGGGTCGAACCGCTCGACGACCTCGGCGTAGTCCATGACTTCGGCAACGGCGGTCACGCCGAGACTCCCTTCAGCTCCGGAACCCGGTCGATGATCGGGCCGCGCGCGACCTCGTAGGCGGCGCCGACCCGGTAGAGCCGGTCGTCGGCCAGCGCCGGAGCCATGATCTGCAGCCCGACCGGCAGCCCGTCCTCATCGGACAGTCCACTGGGCACGCTCATGGCGGCGTTGCCCGCCAGGTTCGCCGGGATCGTGCACAGGTCCGCGAGGTACATCGCCATCGGGTCGTCGACCCGCTCGCCGATCTTGAACGCGGTGGTCGGGGTGGTCGGCGAGACCAGCACGTCGACCTTGGCGAACGCGGCCTCGAAGTCCCGGGCGATCAGCGTCCGCACCTTCTGGGCCGAGCCGTAGTAGGCGTCGTAGTAGCCGGACGACAACGCATACGTGCCGAGCATGATCCGGCGCTTGACCTCGGCGCCGAAACCGGCCTCCCGCGTGGCCGACATGACCTCTTCGGCGCTGTGCGTGCCGTCGTCGGCGACCCGCAGGCCGTAGCGCATCGCGTCGAAGCGGGCCAGGTTCGACGACGCCTCGCTCGGCGCGATCAGGTAGTACGCCGGCAGCGCGTAGACGAAGTTCGGGCAGGACACCTCGACGACCTCGGCGCCCAGCGCCGTCAGCTGCGCGACCGCCGCCTCGAAGGAACGCTGCACGCCGGCCTGGTAGCCCTCGCCGCTGAACTCCTTGACCACGCCGACCCGGACACCGGTGAGGTCACCCCGCAGGCCCTCGCGGGCCGCGGCGACCACCGGCGGCACGGGCGCGTCGATCGAGGTCGAGTCGAGCGGGTCGTGCCCGGCGATGACCTCGTGCAGCAGCGCCGCGTCCAGCACCGTCCGGGCGCACGGCCCGGCCTGGTCGAGCGAGGAGGAGAACGCCACCAGCCCGTACCGGGACACGCCGCCGTAGGTCGGCTTCACGCCGACGGTGCCGGTGACCGCCCCCGGCTGGCGGATCGAGCCGCCGGTGTCGGTGCCGATCGCCAGCGGCGCCTCGAAGGCGGCCAGCGACGCGGCCGAGCCGCCGCCGGAACCACCCGGGATGCGGGCGTGGTCCCACGGGTTGCGCGTGGGACCGAACGCCGAGTTCTCGGTGGAGGAACCCATCGCGAACTCGTCCATGTTCGTCTTGCCCAGGATCGGCACGCCCGCCTCGCGCAGCTTGCGCGTGACCGTCGCGTCGTACGGCGGGATCCAGTGCTCCAGGGTCTTCGACCCGCAGGTGGTGGGCAGGCCCGCGGTGGTCAGCACGTCCTTGAGGGCGAGCGGGACGCCGGCGATCGGCGAGGCCGGGGCCTCGCCCTGCGCCAGCGCGGAGTCCACCGCCCGCGCCGCCGCCAGGGCGCCCTCGGCGTCGACGGTGAGGAACGCGTGCACGGCCTCGTCGACCTCGCCGATGCGGTCCAGGTGCGCCCGCGTGACCTCCTCCGAGGTCACCTCGCGCGCGTGGATCTTCCCGGCCAGCTCGGCCGCGGACAGGCGTGTTAGGTCGGTCACTGTTCCTCCCCCAGGATCCGCGGCACCCGGAAGCGGCCTTCTTCGGCGGCCGGCGCACCGGCCAGGGCCTGCTGCTGGGTCAGCCCGGGCCGGACCACGTCCTCGCGGAAGACGTTCGTGAGCGGCACGGCGTGCGAGGTCGGCGGCACGTCGCCGTCGGCGACCTCGCTGACCTTGGCCACCGCGTCCAGAATCTGGTCGAGCTGACCTGCGAAGACGTTCAGCTCCTCGTCGGTGACGGCGAGCCTGGCGAGCTTGGCCAGGTGCGCGACCTCGTCGCGGGAAATGTTGGGCACGCGGGTGACTCCCGGGGTGTGCGGATCGGTGTTTCGGTGAGACACAAGTCTATGGCGGCGGGGCTTGCGACCTCGACCGGGTTGTGAACGGAGCGCGCGCAATCCGGTCTCGGTAGGCAGACGATGGCTCCCCGTGACGGGCTTCGTCTGTCACAATCAGCGGCCGGTTGCGCTCCCCGGCGAGGCGGGAGCGCCGGACCCGAGAGGGGTTCACGTGTCCTTCCTGATCCGGGTGCAGCTCCCGGACACGCCAGGAACCCTCGGAGCGGTCGCGACGGCTCTCGGCACGATCGGGGCGGACATCCTCTCGGTGGACGTGGTCGAGCGCGGCGGAGGGGTGGCGATCGACGACATGGTCGTCGAGCTGCCGTCGGGCCGGCTGCCGGACGCGGTGATCACCGCCGCGGAGAGCGTGGAGGGCGTCGAGGTCGACGCGGTGCGCCCCTACGCGGGAGTGCTGGACACCCACCGCGAGCTGGAACTGGTCGAGGAGATCGCCGACCGGCCGGCGTCCGGGCTGGCGGTGCTGGTCGAAGGCGTGCCGCGGATCATCCGCGCGGGATGGGCGATCGTGGTGTCGGTCGGCGCCGGCGGTGTGCAGCGGCTGGCCTCGTCCAGCGCGGCGCCCGAGGTGCCGATCACCCACCTGCCGTGGTTGCCGCTGGAGCGGGCCACGATCCTCGACGCCGAGGACACCTGGGTCCCGGAGACGTGGCAGGAACTGGGCACCGAGCTCGCCGCCACCCCGTTGGGCAAGCCGGACAAGGCCCTGCTGGTGGGACGCCCCGGTGGGCCCATGTTCCGCGCCGCCGAGGTCGCCCGGCTGGCCCACCTGGCCGGGATCGTCGCCGTCGTGCTGGACGGCTGATCACCGCAGTTTCGACGGCCACCAGATGCGGCGGCCGACGTCCAGGGTCAGCGCGGGCACCAGCAGCGACCGCACGATCAGCGTGTCGAGCAGGACGCCGAAGGCGACGATGAACGCGATCTGCGCCAGGAACAGGATCGGGATCACCGCCAGGCTGGCGAAGGTCGCCGCGAGCACCACCCCGGCGGAGGTGATGACGCCGCCGGTGAGCGTGAGCCCGCGGAGCGTGCCGTCCCGGGTGCCCGCTCGGACGGCCTCCTCCCGCACCCGGGTCATCAGGAAGATGTTGTAGTCGATCCCGAGCGCCACCAGGAACACGAACCCGAACAGCGGCACCGCCGGATCGGCACCCGGGAAACCCAGCAGGTGGTTGAACACCAGCGCGGACACGCCCATGGTGGCGGCGAAGGACAGCACGACCGTCGCGATCAGCAGCAGCGGCGCCAGCAGCGCCCGCAGCAGGAGCGCGAGCACCGCGAAGATCACCACCAGGACGATCGGAATGATCACCGCGCGGTCCCGTTCGGAGGTCCGCTGCGTGTCGAGCTGCGTGGCGGTGGTGCCGCCCACGACCGCGTCCGCTCCGGGCACGGCGTGCACCGCGGTGCGCACGCGGCCGACCGTGTCCACGGCCGGCTGGGAATCGGCCGCGTCGGTCAGGGTCGCGAGGATCTGCACCCGGCCGCCGACCTCCTTCGGCGCCACGGCGACCTGCGCAACGCCGTCCACCCGGGCTGCCTGGGCGACCGCCGGGGCGGCACTCGCGTTGGCGATGATCACCGTCGGGGAACCGGAACCGCCGGGGAAGTGCCGGACCAGGACCTCCTGCCCGGCGACCGAGTCGACCGGGGTGAGGAACAGGTCGGTCTGCGCGACCCCGCCGGCCTTGAGCTGCGGGACGAACGCGGCGCCCGCGAGCAGCAGCACCGTGGTGCCGATCCAGATCGCCCGCGGCCTGGCCCCGACGGCCGTGGCGATGCGGCCCCAGATCCCGCGGGACTCCGGGTGCGGTGAGCCGAACTTCGGCCGGATCGGCCAGAACGCGGCCCGGCCGAGCAGGGCCAGCGCGGCGGGCAGGAACGTGACCGAGGCGAGGAACGCGCAGGCGATGCCGATCGCGGCGACCGGGCCGAGCCCGCGGTTGGACTGCAGGTCGGAGAACAGCAGGCAGAGCACACCGAGCACGACGGTGCCCGCGGACGCGGCGATCGGGGGCAGGGTCGCGCGCCAGGCCCGGCGGATCGCCTCGAAGCGGCTTTCGGTGTCGCGAAGTTGTTCCCGGAACCGCGAGACTTGCAGCAGCGCGTAGTCGGTGGCGGCGCCGAAGACGAGGATGAACAGGATGCCCTGGCTCTGGCCGTTGAGGGTCAGCACGTCGTGGTCGGCGAGGACGTAGACGGCCAGGCTGGCCAGGCCGAGCGCGAACACCGCGCAGAGCAGCACGACCAGTGGCAGCAGCGGGCTGCGGTAGACGACCACCAGGATGAGCGCCACGACCAGGCCGGCGACCAGCAGCAGGAGGCCGTCGATGCCGCCGAAGGCGGTGACCAGGTCGGCGATCTGCGCGGCGGGGCCGGCGACGAGGACGGTCAGGCCCGCCGGGGGTTGCGCCACCTCGGCGCGGATCCGTCCGACGATCCCGCCGGGCTTGCCACCGATCCGGACGGGAACGGTCAGTTCGAGAGCCTGACCGTCGGGCTGGGACAGCTGCGGTCCGGTCGCGCCGGTGACGCCGGGGACGGCTTTCAGACGCTGGGCGGCCGCGGTGAGGAAGGCGGTGTCCGCGGGCGGGATGCCGGAGGTCCGCTCGGCGACGACGATCGCCGGGAGGGTCTGGTCGGCGGCGAAGGCCCGTTGTTCCGCGAGGGCACGGGTGGACTCGGCCGAGGCGGGCAGGAAGGCGGAGTTGTCGTTGGTCGAGACCTCGCTCAGCTTGCCGGCGTACGGCCCGCCGAACGCGCCGACCGCGAGCCAGGCGATCACGAGCAGAGCGGGGACGAGCCAGCGTGCGATCCTCATCGGCTACTGCAGCCCTGGGGTCGGGGAACTGTTCAGCAGGCTGAACGTTACCGGGAGGCGCGGTTGCCCGCAGAGCACGATCCGGCGAACCGGAGCACCGGCTGGTCCGCGGAGGAGACGATGGCGTCGTGGCCGACCGGCCGGTTGCTCTCGGCCGCGGCGCGGCTCGTGGAACCGCGGTGGACCGCGCGCCTGGCGGTGCTCGGGCTGTCGCACGCGCGGTTGATCGCGCGGCGGGCCGCTGTCGCAGCGGGAACTGGCGCGGCGGGTACCAGGTCACGGTCCAGACGATGAGCCGGACGTTCGAGCGGCTGTCCAGGTCGGCCTACCTGACGCGGATCCCCGACCCGCGCGACGGGCGCCGCTCGCTGGCCCGGCTGATCCCGGCGGGCGAGAGCGTGCTGGCGGTGGCGGAGCAGATCGCGCGGGACGACTCCCCGGTGATCGGCGCGCTCGGGCACGACGCGGCCGTCCGGCGGCGGCTCATCGAGCTCATCGGGCAACTCGGCGAAGGGTCATGACAACTGTCATAACTCCGCGCTAGGGTGCTGTCCATGAAGGCGGGCTTCCTGGGGCTGGGCGTGATGGGCACGCCGATGGCGCTCAACCTGGCGCGGGCGGGCACGCCGCTCGTGGTGTGGAACCGGACGCCGGCGAAGGCCGCGGTACTGGCGGCCGCGGGCGCGGAGGTCGCCGACAGCGCGGCCGAGGTGTGCGGGCGGGTGGACGTCGTGTTCCTCATGCTCGCCGACGGCGCCGCGGTGGACGCGGTGCTGGGCCGCGGCACGAACGAGTTCGCGGCGAACGTCGCCGGGCGGATCGTGGTGCACATGGGCACGACGTCACCGGAGTATTCACGTGCGCTGGGGGCGGATGTCTCCGCGGCCGGGGGCCGGTACGTCGAGGCACCGGTGTCCGGGTCGCGCAAACCGGCCGAAGCGGGACAGCTCGTGGCGATGCTCGCGGGCGAACCGTCGGCGGTCGCCGCGGTGCGGCCCTTGCTGCGGCCGATGTGCCACCAGGTGGTGGAGTGCGGACCGGCGCCGGGTGCGTTGCTGATGAAGCTCGCGGTGAACCTGTACCTGATCACCATGGTGACCGGCCTGGCCGAAGCGGTGCACTTCGCCGAGCGGCAAGGCCTGGACCTGGCCCGGTTCGTGGAGGTGCTGGACGCCGGCCCGATGGCCAGCAGCGTGTCCCGGATCAAGGCGGCGAAACTCCTGGCGGGCGATTTCACGGTGCAGGCGTCCATCGCGGACGTGCTGAAGAACAACCAGCTGATCGCCGAGGCGGCCCGCTCGGCGCGGCTGGCGTCGCCGCTGCTGGACGTCTGCCACGCCCTCTACGGGGAGACGCTGGACCTGGGCCACGGCGCCGAAGACATGGCGGCGGTGGTGCGCGCCATCGAACAGCGCACCGACGCCGCCTGACCGCTGAGCGAGACCGGCGACGCCGCACTCAGCGGCGAATCCGCCGCCCGCGCTCAGACCCGCCCGCGCCGCAGTTCGACCATCGCCACCCGCCCGGCTCCACACGCACCCCGCGATCCCCGGCGCGGCCCGTCCCGATCATCGCGACCCGCCCGGCTCCACACGCACCCCGCGATCCCCGGCGCGGCCCGTCCTGACCATCGCGACCCGCCTGGCTCCGTACGCACCCCGCGATCCGCGGCGGGTCCCGATCAGCAGACCAGCCGGAAGGCCCGCAACCACAGGCCCGGCCGCGGTTCCCAGTCGCGCTCCGGCCGGCGTGTGAACCCGAGGCGCGCGTAGAGCCGGTGCGCGCTGCGCATCGCGTCCAGACTGCACAGCACAACCGCCTCGGCGCCGGTCGTGCGCGCCCGGTCCAGCACCGCCCGCACGAGCGCCTCGCCGACGCCCCGGCCGCGGGCCGCGGGCGCGGTGGCCAGCATGCGGAACTCCAGCTCGCCCTCCCGGGCGATCTCCGAGTAGCGCGAACCCGGCTGCACGATCGTCACCGAACCGAGCAGGCCGTTCGCGTCCGCGGCAACCAGCAGCTCCGCGTGCTCGGCGCGGCGGGCGGCATCGGCCAGCTCGCGGGCGTAGTCGTCGTCCTGGCCGATCAGGCCGTCGGCCACGTACGCCGCCGCGGTCAGCGCGCCCACGGCCGGGTACTCCGCCGGCCACGCCGGTCTGACGGTGAACTCACTCACCGGCTTCCTCCCCCGCCGGAAGCGCCACCTCGGCCGCGGCCTCGGGGCCGCGATCCAGCAGGACCTGGAACCCGTTCTCGTCCAGGACGGGGACCTTGAGCTGGACCGCCTTGTCGTACTTGGACCCCGGCGCGTCACCGACCACGACGAACGCCGTCTTCTTCGACACCGAACCGGCGGCCTTGCCGCCGCGCGACATGATCGCCTCCTTGGCCTCGTCCCGCGAGTACGTCGACAACGAGCCGGTCACCACGATCGACAGGCCCTCCAGCGTGCGCGGCACCGACTCGTCGCGTTCCTCCGCCATGCGCACCCCGGCGCGGCGCCACTTCTCCACCACCTCGCGGTGCCAGTCCACAGCGAACCACTCGCGCAGGGCGTTCGCGATGGTCGGGCCCACCCCGTCCACATCGGCCATCGCGGCCTCATCGGCCTGCTCGATCGCCTCCAGCGAACCGAACTCCCGCGCCAGCGCCTGCGCCGCCGTCGGCCCCACGTGCCGGATCGACAGCGCGACCAGCACGCGCCACAGTGGACGGTCCTTCGCACTGTCCAGGTTGGCCAGCAGCTTGCGCCCGTTCGCCGACAGCTCGCCCGCCTTGGTGCGGAACAGCTCGACCCGTTTCAGCTTCTCCTCGTCCAGGTCGAAGATGTCGCCCTCGTCGACGACCACACCGGACTCCAGCAGGGCAGTCGCCGCCTCGTAGCCGAGCATCTCGATGTCGAACGCGCCGCGTCCGGCCAGGTGGAACAGCCGCTCCCGCAGCTGCGCCGGACAGGACCGGGCGTTGGGGCAGCGGATGTCGACGTCGCCCTCCTTCTGGTGGGCGAGCTTCGTGCCGCACTCCGGGCAGAACGTCGGCATCACGAACTGGCGCTCGTCCCCGGTGCGCACGTCCACCACCGGTCCGAGCACCTCGGGAATCACGTCGCCCGCCTTGCGGATCACCACCCGGTCGCCGATCAGCACGCCCTTGCGCTCCACCTCCTGCGCGTTGTGCAGCGTCGCCATCGCGACGGTCGACCCGGCGACCTTCACCGGCTCCATCACCGCGAACGGTGTGACCCGGCCCGTCCGCCCCACGTTGACCTGGATGTCGAGCAGCCGCGTGGTGGCCTCCTCCGGCGGGTACTTGTAGGCGATCGCCCACCGCGGCGCGCGGGACGTGCTGCCCAGCCGCCGTTGCAGCGACACCTGGTCGACCTTCACCACGATGCCGTCGATCTCGTGCTCGGCGTCGTGCCGGTGCTCACCCCAGTACCGGATGTGCTCCAGCAGCTCCGCGGCCTCGTCGACCACCTTCGTGTGGCCGGACACCGGCAGCCCCCAGGCGGCCAGCGCCTCGTACGCCTGCGACTGGCGCACCGGCTCGAAGCCCTCGCGCTTGCCGAGCCCGTGGCAGATCAGCCGCAGCTTGCGGCTTCGGGTGACCTTCGGGTCCTTCTGCCGCAGCGAACCGGCCGCGGTGTTGCGCGGGTTGGCGAACGGCGGCTTGCCCGCCTCCACCAGCCGCGCGTTCAGCTCGGCGAAGTCCTCGACCCGGAAGAACACCTCGCCGCGCACCTCGACCAGGTCGGGCACCGGGTACTCGGCGGTGCCGGTCAGCGTCTCCGGCACCTGCTCCAGCGTGCGGACGTTGAGCGTGACGTCCTCACCCGTGCGCCCGTCGCCGCGGGTGAGCCCCCGCACCAGCCGCCCCTTCTCGTAGAGCAGGTTGATGGCCAGCCCGTCGATCTTGAGCTCGCACAGGTACTGCGTGGACCCGCCGACCTCGCGCTCCACCCGCTCGACCCACGCCAGCAGCTCGTCCTCGGCGAAGACGTTGTCCAGGCTCATCATCCGCTCGAGGTGGTCGGCCGCGACGAAGTCGGTGGAGAACGTGCCGCCGACGTTCTGCGTGGGCGAGTCCGGTGTGGCCAGCCCCGGGTACTCCGCCTCCAGCCGCTCGAGCTCCTTGAGCAGCTCGTCGAACTCGCCGTCGGTGATGACCGGCGAGTCCAGCACGTAGTACCGGAACTGGTGCCCGCGCACCTCGTCGGCGAGCGCGCCGTGGCGCTCGCGGACCTCGGCGGGAACCTCGGTGACGTCCTGTGCGGCGGGAGTCTCACTCACAGTCGGTCAGCTTAGTCAGCACCCCCGACACTTTCCGGGCGTTCGCGGTCCAGGCCGCGGACCAGGTCACGCAGTTGCCGGAGGGTGAGGGCACCCGCCGGTTCGCTCTCGGCCGTCTCCACGCGGCGCAACCGCCGCGCGGCCAGCCGTTCACCGAGCGTCGCGTCCAGCGGCAGGAACGTCATGGCCTCGCGGGCGGCTGCGTCGAGTTCACCCAGCAGCGGGTGGTGGACCGCGACGTCGACCACCCCTTCGGCCTCGTCGACCTGCGCCGCGACGCGGACATCGGCCAGCGCGAACGAGCGCGAGCCCAGGTTCACGGTCACCCCGGACGGGTCGGGCACCGGCGGCACCGAGTCGTGGAACTCCCAGATCGCGTCCTCCGGCGGGGCCGCCGCCCGCCACGCGTCGGTGAACGGCCGCAGCGCCGGGTCCTCCTGCCCGCTCACCACGAGGGCGTAGATCGCGCGTTGCCCGCGTTCCAGTGACACGTGCAGGTCCGGGTGCAGCTCCGCGACCGCGCCGGCCAGAACCGCCTCGGCCCGCTGCGGTGCGCGGTCGCCGAGCGCGGCGCTGATCTCCGGCAGCATCTCCGACCAGCGGCGCCAGAACCGCTCGGCCGCGGCTGCCGGATCGTCCGGGACCGCCTGTTCGGGCCACGCCGTGCGCGGATCGGGCAGGGCGTCCTCCCGGTTGGAGCGTCGGAACCACCGCATGGCCGGACTCCTACCAGCCCTCCGGTGGCTCCACGAACGCCTTGCCCAGATCCGTGGTCAGCTTCAACGCGCGGCGCACCCAGGCGGTTGTGGCACCGGCGAATCCGCAGGTGGGTGTCGGCACCACGCGGTCGGCCAGGGTCGACCGGCCGAACCCGAGCCGGTCCGCCAGCGCCAGAGCGGGCTGCGCGAGCTCGCGCAGAGCCGGCCGGCGCTCCGGTTCCAGCGCCGGCACCAGCCCCAGGAAGAGCACGGTGCCGCTGTCCCACGCCTCCCCCAGCTCGTCCAGCAGCGTCGACGGCGCCCCGGCCAGCAGGGTCGCGTCGATCGCGAGTGCGCCCGCGCCCGCCGCGTGCAGCAGGCCGACCGGCGGCCGCGCGGCGCAGCAGTGCACGACGACCGGCTGGCCGGTGAGCTCGCCCGCGCGCTCGACGACGCGGCTCAGCAGTTCACGTGCCTCCGGCTCGGGCACGGCAGGCACCGTGCCGTAACCCGAGGGGGTGGGCAGGCTCCCGGCGAGCACGGCGGGGAGCATCGGCTCGTCGAACTGGACGACCACTTCGGCCCCGGTGCGGGCCGTGAGCTCCGCGACGTGCGCGGCCAGGCCCTCCAGCGCCGATTCGGTGAACTCGCGCACGGCGCCGCGGTCGGTGAGCACGCGGTGGCCGCGGGGCAGCTCGATCCCGGCGGCCAGCGTCCACGGCCCGGCCAGCTGCGTCTTGATCACCGGGGCGCCGCCCGCCTCGGTGACCGCGTCGAGGTCCCAGCGCAGCAGGTCCACGGCGCGCCGGTGGTCGCGCCCGGGCCGCGCGGCGACCCGGTACCCGCTCGGCACGACCTCGATCGCCAGGTCGACCAGCATCGCGGCGGTCCGTCCGATCAGGTCCGCGCCGGCCCCGCGGGCCGGGAGCTCCGGCAGGTGCGGGAAGGCGGGCAGTTCGCCGAAGACGACCGCGGCCGCCTCGGCCGGGTCGGTACCGGGCATCGATCCCACCGCGGTGGCCGCGCCGGGGGGCCAGACGTGTTCGCTCACGCCCCTGATTCTGCAAGGCCGCGCACCCGCGCGCGCCGCAGCCCCGCGGGCGCGGCGGGAAATGGCACCGGCCCGATTAGCCGGAAAGGCGCCGGCGCCACGAATCCGGTTAACCAGGACATTTCCGCGTAATTCACCGGCCGCCTCCCGTTCGGGATTTTCCCTGGCTAACCTTGGTGTGCATGACGAGCGGTTCGCGGCACGCGGGCGGTGGAACGCTGTTCACCGAGCCCTACCTGCTGGTCGGCCGGCCGGCGGGGGCAGACGGCGGCTTCGGGGTCCGGGACCGGTACGGGCGGCCGCTGGGCACCGTCGTGGCCACCGGAGCCGGCCCGCTGCGTAAACTGCTGCGGGCCCTGACGAATTCCGCCCGGTTCCGCCCGCGTTGTTTCGAAGTGCGTGACTCGGGCGGAAGTGTCGTGCTCAAAGTGCGCTCGCACGACTCGCGATTCCTGGTGACGCGCGCGGACGGCACCCCGATCGGTGACATCACCCGGCGCGGGCGGGACTGGTTCGCCCTGTCCGCGCAGGGCCGCAGCGTCGGCACCCTGGAGAGCCCCGGCGGGCCGGACTTCGCCATCACCGGCGCGGACGGTACCGAGGTGGCGCGGACGTCGAAGGGCCGTCGGCCCGGGGAGCTCGACGGATCCGTCCCGGGCGCCGGTGAGCACGTCGTGGAGGTGCTGGCACAGCTCACCGACCCGATGGCGAGCCTGGTGATCGCCGCCGCGCTGACCCTGGACCCGGTGTTGCGCCACGGGTGACGCGGGTCTCAACGCCACGAGGTGGACATCCCGCCCGGGAAGTTCCAAAGTGAAATATCCCGGGTTGGAAAGGACGATGAGGTCTCGTGGAACCGATCCCCGAAGGCAGCGCCGAGTGGAGCGAGCCGGGCCTGTACGCCGTGGCGCCGGGCGTGCACCGGATTCCGTTGCCGCTGCCGAACGACGGGTTGCGGGCCGTCAACGTCTACGCCCTGACCGAGGGCTCCGACCTGGTGCTCATCGACTCCGGCTGGGCACTGGCCGAGGCCCGCGAGCAACTGGCCGCCGCGCTCAAGGGCCTGGGCGCCGAGCTCGGTGACGTGAGCCAGTTCCTGGTCACCCACGTGCACCGCGACCACTACACGCAGGCCGTGGCGCTGCGGCGCGAGTTCGGCGGGCGCATCGCGCTGGGCGAGCTGGAGGAACCGTCGCTGCGCCTGAGCGCCGACCCGGACGTCCTGCCGCTGATCGGCCAGATCCGCGCGCTGCGGGCGAGCGGCGCGGGTCCAGTGGCCGACGAGCTGGTCCGGGTGTTCGAGATCCACGGCCGCAACACCGAGGCCGGCACCTGGGAGCTGCCCGACGAGTGGCTCACGGCCGGGCGGCGCACCGTCCTGCCCGGCCGCGCCCTCGACGTGGTGCCCACCCCCGGGCACACGGCCGGCCACGTGGTGTTCGACGACGGCGCCGCCGGGCTGATGTTCACCGGTGACCACGTGCTGCCGCACATCACGCCGTCGATCGGGTTCCAGCCCGTGGTGGCGGAGATGCCGCTGCGGGACTTCCTCGATTCGCTGCGGCTCGTGCGCGGCATGCCGGACCGCCGGATGCTGCCGGCGCACGGCCCGGTGACCGACAGCGTGCACGCCCGGGTCGACGAGCTGCTGGACCACCACGCCCAGCGGCTGGACGTCATCGCGACGACCATTGTGGACGGTGCGGGCACCGCGTACGAGGCCGCGTTGCGGATGGGCTGGACGCGGCGGCAGCGCAAGCTGGGCGAGCTGGACATCTTCAACCAGATGCTCGCGGTACTGGAGACCGCCGCGCACCTCGACCTGCTGGTGCACCAGGGCAAGCTCGGGCTCGCCGTCCAGGACGGGGTGCGCCACTACTCCGTAGCGTAGGGTGGGGGGTACGGGCAGGCCCGATTGCGGTTCACGCCGGTTGCCGCCCGTCTGCCGAGGAGTCGCATGACCCAGCACCACCCCGCGCCGCGTGCGCAGACCGCCCTGTTCAGCCACCCCGACACGCCGGAACCGGTGACCGCGCCCGGCGAGACTGCCGACGCGCGGGAGGTCCGTTTCCAGCCTCCCGCGCAGCGGACCGGAACGCCTAGGCGAACCGGTCGCGCAGCTCGCGCTTGAGGATCTTGCCGGACGCGTTGCGCGGCAGGTCCGGGACGAACCGGACCGCCTTCGGCACCTTGAAGGCGGACAGCCTGCCGCGCACGTGGGCGATCAGCTCGTCCGGCGTGACGTCCTCTTTGGACACGACGACCGCGGTGATGGCCTCGATCCACTTCTCGTCCGGCACCCCGATCACCGCGGCCTCGGCCACCGCCGGGTGGGTGTAGAGCGCGTCCTCCACCTCCCGGGACGCCACGAGCACGCCGCCGGTGTTGATCACGTCCTTGATGCGGTCGACGACGTAGATGTAGCCCTCCTCGTCGATCCGCACCAGATCCCCGGAGTGGAACCAGCCGTCCCGGAACGCCTCGGCGGTCTCCTCCGGCTTGTCCCAGTAGCCCTCGCACAGCTGCGGGCTGCGGTAGACGCACTCCCCGGACTCGCCGGGCGCGACGTCGTTGCCGTCGGCGTCCACCACACGCAGCTCAACGAACAGCGCGGGCCGGCCGGCCGAGTCGGGGCGTTCCGCGTGGTCCTCCGGCCGCAGGATCGTGGCCAGCGGGCCGATTTCCGACTGCCCGAAGCAGTTGTAGAACCCGAGGCCGGGCATGGCCTGGCGGAGGCGGTCCAGCACCGGGCCGGGCATGATCGAGGCGCCGTAGTACGCCTTGCGCAGGGCGCTGAGGTCCCGCGCCCCGAAGTCCGGGTGGTTGGCCAGCGCAACCCACAGCGTGGGCGCGGCGAAGAACGCGCCGTGCCGGTCCTCGGCCAGGCGGCGCAGGATGTCGGCCGGGTCCGGGGTCTCGACGAGGGTGTTCGTCGCGCCGACGGCTAGCCACGGCACGAGGAACACGTGCATCTGCGCGGAGTGGTACAGCGGCATGACGTGCAGCGGCGCGTCGTCGGCGGTGAGGTCGAGGCCGGCGATGCACGACAGGTACTCGTGGACCAGTGCCCGGTGCGTCATCATCGCGCCCTTCGGCCGCGAGGTCGTGCCCGAGGTGTAGAGCAGCTGGACCAGGTCGCCGTCGCCGACCTCGACGTCCAGCTCGGGCACCTCGCCGGACAGCGCGACGAGCGAGCCGTCGGCGTCGCGCAGCGGCACGATCCGGTCGACGGGCGGCAGGTTCCCGGCCAGTGCCGGATCCGCGAGCGCCACCCGGCTGCCGGACTGCTCGACCAGGTAGGCGAGTTCGCCGCCGGTGAGGTTGTAGTTGACCGGGACGTGCACCAGCCCGGCGCGGGCGCAGGCGAGGAAGCCGATCAGGTAGGCGTCGGAGTTCTTGCCGTAGGCGGCGACCCGGTCGCCCTTGACGAGCCCGAGGCCGAGCAGGTGCGCCGCGGCGCGGGTCACGGCCGCGTCGAGTTCGGCGTAGGTCCACTGCCGGCCGGCGAACCGCAGGGCGATGCGGGCGGGCCAGCGGGCCGCGCTGCGGCGGAGGATGTCTGCGACGGTGCTGGAGCGGAGCGTGGTCAAGGGGAACTCCTCCTTCGGCGCCGGTGCCATACTCGACTGTCGTGAGTGAGATCCACATTAGACGTGCCCGGCGCTCCGATGTCGAGGTGATCGTCGCGATGCTCGCCGACGACCACCTCGGGGCGGGACGGGAGACGCCCGGCGACCCGGCCTACCTGCGGGCGTTCGACGCGATCGACGCCGACCCGAACCAGCTGCTGGTGGTGGCCGAGCAGGACGGGGATGTGGTGGGCACGCTGCAGCTCACGATCATCCCGGGCCTGTCCCGCCGCGGCGCCACGCGGGCACTGGTCGAGGCGGTGCGGGTGCGCTCGGTCCGGCGGGGCGGCGGGCTGGGGGCCACGCTGCTGACGTGGGCCGTCGACGAGGCCCGGCGCCGCGGCTGCGCGCTGGTGCAGCTCACCTCGGACGCCGCACGCGTGGACGCGCACCGCTTCTATGAACGGCTCGGCTTCCAGGCCAGCCACGTGGGCTTCAAGATGATGCTCTAGCGATCCGGTACGGGAGAGGTACTGCCCGGCATCGATCACGGGTCAGCGATTTGTCAGGTAGTTCGTCTACCGTGCGCCGGATGAAGATGATCCAACGGGTGGCCGTCATCGGCGCGGGCGTGGCCCTCACGGCCGCAGCCACGCTGTCCACCGCCGCCGCGAGCAGCTACGTGGAGGTCCGGCACGGCGATGACCACGCTTATGTCATAGGGAACCATCCGAACACTTTGATCATTTTCGACTCCGAGCGCGACGGACATTCGGTAACCGGATACGCGCAGTACTGGCATCCCGTCCTCAAGGAGTGGCGGACCGCGTCCGCCACGACCGGTCGCGGCAAGAATCCCGTCGAGGCCGACGGGGGCTACCGGATCAGCAAGATCAAGATTTGCGAGAACTCCAGCCCACGCGATTGCAGCGCCTGGAAATCGGTCTGATCGCGGACGCGGAGTCGTTCCCCGGTAGCCGGGTGAGCGCCTCCGCGTCGTACACCTGCCAGGGCGGCTCAGGCCGAAGGCTCCCAGTTCCGCACCAGGTCCGGCACCCACGACGGTGCTCGCCGGCACCGGCCAGGGCATGGGCCAGTTCGGCGGCCTCACGTCGATCAACGCGGCCGTGCCGGCGAACCGGCTGGCGGAGGCGACCGCCGCGCAGAACGTCGGCGGCTACCCGCCGGCCGCGATCCTCCCGCTGGCCGCGGGATTCCCCAGCGATGCCATCGTCTGGCCGCCGCGACCACGGCGTTCGGGATCGTCGTGATGGCCGCCGCGGTGGCGGGCGGTCCCGTCGCGGCGCGACGGGACCGCCCGCACGGTCAGCCCGCCGCCTCCACCGGGCTGCCGAACTGCGCGGAGTACAGCCCGTAGTAGGCGCCGCCCGCGGCCAGCAGCTCCTCGTGCGTGCCCTGTTCCACGATCCGCCCCGACTCCATGACCAGGATGAGGTCGGCGTCGCGGATCGTGGACAGGCGGTGTGCGATGACGAAGCTCGTCCGGTCCGTCCGCAGCGCCGCCATGGCCTGCTGCAGCAGCGCCTCAGTGCGGGTGTCGACCGAGCTGGTGGCCTCGTCCAGGATCAGCAGCGACGGGTCGGCCAGGAACGCGCGGGCGATGGTGACCAGTTGTTTCTCGCCCGCGCTGAGGTTGGTGCCCTCGTCGTCGATGACCGTGTCGTAGCCGCCGGGCAGGCTGCGCACGAACCGGTCGACGAAGGTGGCCCTGGCGGCCGCCTCGATCTCCTCGCCGGTCGCGCCCGGGTTGCCGTAGGCGATGTTGTCCCGGATCGTGCCGTGGAACAGCCAGGTGTCCTGCAGCACCATGCCGGTCTGGCCGCGCAGCTCGTCCCGGGACATCTCGGTGATGTCGACGCCGTCCAGCGTGATCCGGCCCGCGTCCAGCTCGTAGAACCGCATGATGAGGTTCACCAGCGTGGTCTTGCCGGCCCCGGTCGGGCCCACGATCGCCACCGTCTGGCCCGGCTCGGCCACCAGCGACAGGTCTTCGATCAGCGGCCGCTCGCGGTCGTAGGAGAAGTCCACGTGCTCGAACTCGACGCGGCCGCAGCGCCGCTGGGGCACCGTGGGCGAGGCGGTGTCGGGCTCCTGCTCCGGCGCGTCGAGCAGCTCGAACACGCGCTCCGCGGAGGCGACGCCGGACTGCAACAGGTTCGCCATCGACGCGGCCTGCGTCAGCGGCTGGGTGAACTGGCGCGAGTACTGCAGGAACGCCTGCACGTCGCCGAGGGTCATCGTGCCCGTCGCCACGCGCAGCCCGCCGACGACCGCCAGCACGACGTAGCTGAGGTTGGACAGGAACATCATCGCCGGCATGATGATCCCGGAGACGAACTGCGCGCCCATCCCGGCCTGGTAGAGGTTTCCGTTGCGGCGTCCGAACTCGGCCTCGACCTCGCGACGGCGGCCGAACACGGTGACCAGTTCGTGGCCGGTGAACGCCTCCTCGATGTGCGCGTTGAGCGAGCCGGTGTGCTTCCACTGCGCCACGAACAGCTTCTGCGAGCGCTTCCCGATCGCCCGCGTCAGCAGGATCGACACCGGTACCACCAGCAACGCGATCACCGCGAGCAGCGGCGAGACGACGAACATCATCACCAGCACGCCGACCAGCATCAGCAGCGAGCTGAGCAGCTGGCTCAGGGTCTGTTGCAGCGTCTGGGAGATGTTGTCGATGTCGTTGGTGACGCGGGACAGCAGTTCACCGCGCGGCTGCCCGTCGAAGTACCGCAACGGCAGCCGGTGCAGCTTCGCCTCGACGTCCTCGCGCAGCCGGAACACCACCCGCTGCACGGCCCCGTTGAGCAGGTACCCCTGCAACCAGCCGAACACCGACGCGGCGACGTACAACGCCAGCACCCACGCCAGCACGGTGCCCAGCGCGCCGAAGTCGATGCCCTGCCCGGGCACCAGGTCCATGCGGGCGAGCATGTCGGCGAGGTTGTCGTTGCCCGCCGCCCTGGCCGCGGCGACCGCCTGCTCGGTGGTCGTGCCCGCGGGCAGGCGGCTGGAGATGAAGCCGCCGAAGATGATGTCGGTGGCGTGGCCGAGGATCTTCGGTCCCACGACGGACAACGCGACGCTGATCACGCCGAGGGCGACGACGGACGAGATCGTCAGGCGTTCGGGGCGCAGCCGCCCCAGCAACCGCCGCGCCCCGTCGGCGAAGCTCTTCGGCTTCTGGCCGGGCGCACCGGCCGCGGCTCCGGGAAAACCTGGTCTGGTCACGCCGCTTCCTCCGCGGTGAGCTGGGACTCCACGATCTCGAGGTAGGTGGGGCAGTCACGCAGCAGCTCGTCGTGCGTGCCGAGGCCGACGATTTCGCCGTTCTCCAGCACGACGATCTGGTCGGCGTTGACGATGGTGGACACCCGCTGCGCCACCACGAGCACCGCGGCGTTCGCGGTGTGCGGTGCGAGCGCGGCCCGCAACCGCGCGTCGGTCGCCAGGTCGAGGGCCGAGAACGAGTCGTCGAACAGGTAGACCTCCGGTTTGCGGACCAGTGCCCGCGCGATCGCGAGCCGCTGCCGCTGTCCACCGGAGACGTTCGTGCCGCCCTGGGCGATCGGGGCGTCCAGCCCGCCGGGCATCTCCGACACGAACTCCCGGGCCTGCGCGATCTCCAGCGCCTCCCACAGTTCCTCGTCGGTGGCGTCCGGGTTGCCGTACCGCAGGTTGCTCGCCACCGAGCCGGTGAACAGGTACGGCCGCTGCGGCACCAGCCCGATGCGGCCCCACAGCAGGTCGGGGTCGAGTTCGCGGACGTCCACGCCGTCGACGAGCACCCGTCCGGCCGTCGCGTCCACGAGCCGGGGCACCAGCGACAGCAGCGTGGTCTTGCCGGCGCCGGTGCTGCCGATGATGGCGGTGGTCCGGCCGGCCGCCGCGCGGAAGCTGATGTCCCGCAGCACCGGCGCGTCCGCACCCGGGTAGCGGAACTCCACCCCCTGGAACTCGACCGCACCGTGCTCGGGCACCTCGCGGACCGGCCGCAGCGGCGGGCGCACCGACGGTTCGGTGTCCAGCACCTCGGCGATCCGCTCGGCGCACACGGCCGCGCGCGGGATCATCGTCGCGATCATGGTCGCCATCGTGACCGACATCAGGATCTGGATCAGGTAGGTCAGGAACGCCGTCAGCGCGCCGATCTGCATCGCCCCGCTCGCCACGCGGTGCGCGCCGAACCACAGCACCGCGACGCTGGAGGCGTTGAGCACCAGCATGACCGTGGGGAAGATCAGCGCCTGCAGGCGGCCCACGCGCAGCGCGGTGACCGTGAGCGCGTCGTTGGCGCCGGCGAAGCGCCGCGCCTCGTCGCGTTCGCGGACGAACGCCCGCACCACGCGGATCCCGGACAGCTGCTCCCGCAGCACCTGGTTGACCCGGTCGATGCGGGTCTGCATGAGCCGGAACTGCGGCACCATGCGCGACACGATCAGCAGGATCGCGGCGAGCAGCACCGGGATCGCGACCAGCAGCAGCCAGGACAGCCCGACGTCCTGCTGGAGCGCCAGCACGATGCCACCGATGCACATGATCGGGGCCATGATCAGGATGGTGCAGCCCATCACCACGATCATCTGCACCTGCTGCACGTCGTTGGTGGTGCGCGTGATCAGCGACGGCGCGCCGAACTGCGCGACCTCGCGCGCGGAGAAGCCGCCCACGCGGTGGAAGACCGCGGCGCGCACGTCCCGCCCGAACCCGGCCGCGCTGCGGGCGCCGAAGTAGACCGCGCCGATGGAGCAGGCGATCTGCAGCAGCGTCACGGCGAGCATCCAGCCACCGGTGGAGAAGATGTAGCCGGTGTTCCCGGTCGCCACCCCCTTGTCGATGATGTCGGCGTTGAGGCTCGGCAGGTACAGCGACGCGATGGTGCCGACGAGCTGGAGCACCACCACGCCCGCCAGCGCGCGCCAGTACGGACGCAGGAAGGTCCGCAACACGCGGTTGAGCACGATCCCCCCTTGAGAAACGGTCGGTATCTCCTGTGTAGACTACCCCCATAAGAAACGCAACGTATTTTGGAGGGCGGGTGCCGGAGCCGAAGTCGAGGCGTCACGGGGCGGAGCTGGAGTCGGCGATTCTGGACGCGACCTGGGCCGAACTCGTCGAAACCGGCTACGCGAAGCTCACCATCGAGGGCGTGGCAGCCCGCGCCGGCACCAGCAAACCGGTCATCTACCGGAGGTGGCCCGGCCGGGCCGAACTCGTCCTCGCCGCCTGGCAGCGACGCGTGCCGAACGAGGGCGACCTGCCCGACACCGGCGAACTCCGGTCCGACCTGCTCGCGCTGATGCACCGGCTGGTGCACCGGTTCGACGACACCCCGCGCGACATCCTCGTCGGACTGATGACCGAGACCTTCCGCGATCCGGAGGTGTACGGCCTGCTGCTCAGGCAGATCGCCGCCTCCCGGCAGCGCCCCACCCTCGAGATCCTGGTCCGCCGGGCGGTCGAGCGGGGCGAGATCCCGCCGGTGGAGCTCACGCCCCGGGTCGCGGAGGTTCCCCTCGACCTGCTCCGCGCGGAATCGATCTTCCACCACCACGACGTCGGCGAGCAGGTGATCACCGAGATCATCGACGAGGTCTTCCTGCCGTTGTTGCGCGGATTGGCGCGCGGATAGTCCGGCGGGAGGAATGTCCGGCCCGCCGCCGGGGTATGCGGGCACAGACGGCGACCAAAACGAGAAGTGGCGGAGGCGGTGTCGGGGTCATGAACACCGCTGGGGAGGTCTCGATCCGGCCACGGCAGGCCGGCGGCTGCACCATCGCCGGCCTGACCGGGCGGCTCGACGGCCGGAGCTACGGTGAGCTGCGGGACGGCCTCATCCGGCTGACCCTGGACCAGCCGCGGGCCCTGATCGCCGAGGTCGACGGTCTGGAAATCACCAGCGAGCCCGCGCTGACCGTGTTCTCGGCGGTCCGCACCCGCACGAACTCCTGGCCCGGTGTGCCGGTCCTGCTCGTCGCCCGCGATCGCGAGCGGCGCGCCATGATCACCGCGAGCGCGGTCCACCGTTTCGTTCCTCTGCACTCGTGTGTCGAAGCGGCGGTCGGCGCGGTCGCGGAACCACCGTCGCGGCGGCGGCGGAGCACCGGGTTCCCGCCGGTCGCCGCCAGTTCACACGCCGCCCGCCGGTTCACGCGGGAGACCTGCCGCGGGTGGAACATCGGGCACCGGCAGGAGGACGCGCTCGGCGTCGCCACCGAGCTGGTCGAGAACGCGGTCACCCACGCCGGCAGCCCGCTGGAGCTCCGGCTGGAGCTCCGCGACGGTCGCCTGACCATCGCCGTCCGCGACGAGGATCCGCGGCCCGCGGTGCTGCGCCAGCAGCCGGGCGGCGCGCTGTCCGGTTACGGCCTGCAGGTGATCGCCGCGCTGTCCGACACCTGGGGCTGCGCACCGGCGCCCGGCGGGAAGATCGTCTGGGCGGTGCTGCGGGTCGGCCCGCGCCACCTCGCGCCGTTCCGGGTGCGCTAGCCGGATCAGGCGCCGAGCGCGTCGGCCAGCTCCTCGAACCGGGAGACCACCGCCGTCACGCCGGTGAGGTCGAGCACCCGGCACACCTGGGTGCCCCGCGGCGCGACCAGGCACAACTGACATCCCCGCGCGCACACGTCGAGCACCACCTGCACGCCGGCCGCGCTGAGGAACCCGACCCGGCTCAGGTCGAGCACGACCGGACCGGGCTGCCCGGCGAGCGTCTCGGCCAGCCGGGGCGCGGTGCACAGGTCGATCTCGCCGGCCGCGTGCACCACCGATACCTCCGGGCGGTGCTCGACGGCGAGCTCCAGCAGCCGCTCGGTGATCGGCGTGCACGGCTCGTCGGACACCAGGTTCGCCCCCTCGGCACGTGGTCGTGTCACCGGCCGGAACCGGACCACGATGCTAACGTCATCCGCTCCCGCGTGCAGCCACGCGTTCACCGGAACGTGGGTCAGCGAGCGGTCGCCACGATCTTCGCGCTACCCAGGACGAGATCACCGGCGGCGTCCGGCCGGTACAGCACCGCGACCTGCCCGGGCGCGACCCCGGTGAGCGGCTCGCGCAGCTGGATGCTCACCTGGTCGCCGTCGAGATCGGCAACGGCCCCGGCGAGACCACCGTGGGCGCGGACCTGGACCACGCACTCGGTGGGGCCGTCCAGCGGACGGGCCGGCCAGACCGGGCGATCGGCGCGGATCTCGCGGACCGTGAGCGCGTCGGCCGAGCCGACCTTGACCGTGCCGGACACCGGCTCCAGCGCCAGCACGTACCGCGGCTTGCCGTCCAGCACCGACCGGTCGATGCCCAGCCCCTTGCGCTGCCCGACGGTGAAGCCGTGCACGCCGGTGTGGCGGCCGAGCACGGCGCCGGTCTCGGCGTCCACCAGGTCGCCCGGCCGCTGTCCCAGGCGCTTCTCCAGGAACTTCTTGGTGTCGCCGTCGGGGATGAAGCAGATGTCGTGGCTGTCCGGCTTGCGCGCCACGGCGAGGCCACGGCGTTCGGCCTCCGCCCGGATGTCCGGCTTGCGGGTGTCGCCGACCGGGAACATCGAGTGCCGCAGCTGCTCGGGGGTCAGCGAGGCCAGCACGTAGGACTGGTCCTTGTCCTCGTCCACCGCCCGGCGCAGCTCCGGTTTGCCGTCCACAATGGACAGGCGGGCGTAGTGGCCGGTGGCGACCGCGTCGAAGCCCAGCGCCACCGCCTTGTCCAGCAGCGCCTCGAACTTGATCTTCTCGTTGCAGGTGACGCACGGGTTGGGCGTGCGGCCGGCGGCGTACTCGCCGACGAAGGTCTCGATGACCTCCTCGGTGAACCGCTCGGCGAAGTCCCACACGTAGAACGGGATGCCGAGGATGTCCGCGGCGCGGCGCGCGTCGTGCGAGTCCTCGATCGTGCAGCACCCGCGCGAACCGGTGCGCAGCGTGCCGGGCTTGGCCGACAGCGCCAGGTGCACGCCGACCACGTCGTGACCGGCCTCCACGGCGCGGGCCGCCGCCACGGCCGAGTCCACTCCCCCGCTCATCGCGGCCAGTACCCGCATCACACCTCCTGCTTGTTCTTGCGCAGCCCGGACAGGCCGGCTTGCCGCGCCCGCGCGACCACCGCGCCGATCTCCCGCGCCACCGCCGCCACGTCGTCCGGCGTGGACGTGTGGCCGAGCGAGAACCGCAGCGAGCCGCGGGCCGACGCCGCGTCGGCACCCATCGCGAGCAGCACGTGGCTGGGCTCCGCGACCCCGGCGGTGCACGCCGACCCGGTCGAGCACTCGATGCCCTTGGCGTCCAGCAGCATCAGCAGGCTGTCGCCGGCGCACCCGGGGAACGTGAAGTGCGCGATGCCGGGCAGCCGGCCTTCGCCGGTGGGCACGCCGTTGAGCACGGCATCGGGCACCTCGCGCCGGACGGCCTCGATCAACGCGTCCCGCAGGCCGCCGACCCGTTCGGCGTAGCGCGGCTGCTCACGCACCGCCTCCTCGACGGCCGTGGCGAACGCGCGGATGGCCGGCACGTCGAGCGTGCCCGAGCGGACGTCGCGCTCCTGCCCGCCGCCGTGCAACAGCGGCACACACGCGACCTCGCGGGACAGCACGAGCGCGCCGACGCCGTACGGGCCGCCGAGCTTGTGCCCGGTGAGGGTCAGCGCGGACACGCCGCTGCCGGCGAAGTGCACGGGCACGGCGCCCACGGCCTGCACGGCGTCGGTGTGCAGCGGGATGTCGTGCTCGGCGCAGATCGCGGCGAGGTCGGCCATCGGGTTGACCGTGCCCACCTCGTTGTTCGCCCACATGATGGTGACCAGTGCCACGTCGTCCGGATCGGCCTCGATGGCCTTGCGCAGCGTCTCCGGCAGCACACGGCCGTGCTCGTCCACGTCGAGCCAGGTCACCTCGGCCCTGGCGTGGTCGGCCAGCCACTGCACCGCGTCGAGCACGGCGTGGTGCTCCACGCTGCTGGCCAGCACCCGGCGGCGGTTCGGGTCGGCGCCCTGGCGTGCCCAGAAGATGCCCTTGACCGCGAGGTTGTCGCTTTCCGTGCCACCCGCGGTGAAGATGACCTCGGACGGGCGGGCACCGAGCGCCTCGCCGATGACCTCCCGCGCCTCCTCGACGGCGCGCCGGGCGCGGCGGCCGGAGGAATGCAGCGAGGAGGCGTTGCCCACGGTGGACAGCGCCTCGCTCATCGCCGTGATGGCGGACGGCGACATCGGTGTGGTCGCCGCGTGGTCGAGGTAGGTCATCGCTCCACCAGGGTAGACCGTGACGCGTCACCCCTGCCGGGGCCACCGCCGGGTGACCACGACGCCGAGCAGCGCGAGCGCGGCGAGCGTGAGCGCCAGCACACCGAGCGCCGGTGCGGGGTGGCCGGCCGAGGCGAGCAGACCGAGCAGGACACCGCCGAAACCGACGGTCAACGCCGAGGTGACCCAGTCGCCCAGCTGCATCGCCGACGTGTTGAACCCGCGCTCGTGCTCCGGCGAGAACCGCATCAACAGCACCGTGATCGACGGGTAGGCGATGCCCATGCCGGCCCCGGTGATCAGGCAGGCGACGAACGCGAGCCAGCCCGGGAACCACGGCTGCGCGGCGAACCCGAACAATGCGACACCGGCCGCCACCATGCCGAACCCGGTGCGCAGCAGCGTCTCGCGCGACCAGTCGGGGCGACGGCCCTGCACCGCCGAGGCCGCCGACCAGCTCAGCGCGCTCGCGGTCAGCGGGAGCCCGGCCAGCGCCGGGCTGTAGCCGTGCACCCTGGCCATCGCCAGCGGCAGGTACGCCTCCATCCCGGCGAACGCCCCGCCGAGCAGGGCGCGGGAGGCGACCACCGTGGGCAGGCCGGGGCGCGCGGTGACCGTCCCCGGCGGGACGAGACGGCGCACCGCGAGGGCGAGCACGACCAGACCGGCGGCGCCGTAGCCCAGCGCGCCCGGGCTGGGGTGCTGGGCGGCCCAGGTCAGCGCCGCCACCCCGGCTGCGGCACCGAGGGCCACGACGAAGCCCGCCCGGCGCTGTTCCGGCGCGGCGACGTGGGTGAGCCTGCGGGCGACCGGGACCAGCATGGCGAGCCCGAGCACGGCGAGCGGGGCGAGACCGAGGAACACCCAGCGCCAGCCGAGGTGCTCGGTGACCAGCCCGGCGACGGTCGGGCCGACGACAGCCGGGAGCACCCAGGCCGCCGCATTGGCCGCGTACATCACCGGCCGTTCGCGGTCGGTGTAGACGAGCGCGATGAGCAACGCGACGGCGACGAGGACGGTGCCCGAACCGAGGCCCTGCAGGACCCGCCCGGCGAGCAGGAGCGCCATGTGCGGTGCCGTGCCGGCGACGACCAGGCCCGCGAGGAACAGCGCGGGCCCGGCGAGCATCGGGATCGCGGGCCCGCGCCGGTCGCAGAACCGCCCGGACAACACGGTCGCCACCACGCTCGCGACCAGGAACGCGGTGAACGGCCAGGCGTAGAGGCGCTGCCCGTCCAGGTCGGCCACCATGGTGGGCATCGCGGTCGCGACACCCATGCTCTCGAAGGCGATCAGGGTGACGACCAGCAGGCTGGCCACGGTGGTCGTCCGGTGTTCGGCCGTCCACAGCACCCCCGGCCGCCGGGTTTCGGCGATCATGCGCCCAGACAAACACTTCCAGCGCGGTGGAGGTCAAGGACCAGCCCTGGCCCGCGAAGGTTCAGACGCGCGCGTAGCGCGGCGCGGGCAGCCGCCGTCGCGTCTGGGCCGGGACGGTGACGTTGCCCAGCGCCGCTTGCACGGACGCCTCCGCCAGCGCGGCCAGTTCCCGCCGGTCGCCCGCCCGCCCGGGCGCGATCTCCCCGCACACGGTCACTTCCAGCACCAGCCCCCGCAACGCGGCGACCCGCTTCAGCGAGTCGATCAGCGACTCCGGCCCGATGAACGCCGGCTGGGTCGTCTCCCGCCCGTCGGCGAGGCGGTAGCGCAGCGCGAGCGGGCGCACCGGGACACCGGCGTCGAGTGCGGCCTGGAAGGCCGCCGGGCGGAACCGGCCGGAGGCCCGGCCGCACCAGGTGGTGCCTTCCGGTGTGACGTTCACCAGCGAGCCGCCGCGCAACGCCGACGCCAGCTCGGCGACGGTCGCCGGCAACGTGGACAGCCGTTCCCGGTCCAGGAAGATGCTGCCGCCGCGCGCGACGAGCGTGCCGAGCACCGGCCAGCCCGCGATCTCCTGCTTCGCCAGCGCGCGCATCGGCCGCACGGCGCCGATCGCGACGACGTCCAGCCACGAGATGTGGTTGTTCACCACGAGCGCACCGCGCCCGCTGCCGTCGAGCCGCTCCCCGCGGACGACCAGCCGCACGCCGAACGCCCAGAGCACCCCGCGGAACACCAGGCGCGCCACCGGCTCGCGCAACCGCGGCACGAACAGCACCGGCAGTGCCGCGAACGCCAGCAGCACCACGGAGATCGCGGCGGCGAAGCGCAGCACCCGGCGCGGCCCGCCGACCGCCGGTGCGCCCGGCGTCAGGCACCCGGCACCGCACGGCGAAGCCGGCATCCAGGCGTGGCTCATGCCTGGTTCCCGAGGAAGAACTTGAGGTAGCGCTCGTCGAGCTGCTGCAGGTCGAGCAGCGTGAAGAAGTCGGCCACACCGAAGTCCGGGTCGTGGGCGGCCGGCCCGCACACCTTCGCGCCGAGCCGGGTGTAGCCCTTGATCAGCGGCGGCAGCACCGACCGGGACGGCCGCGGGATGCCCGCGTCCTGCCACGGGTTCAGCGGCGTCACGCGCTGCGAGCCGGGCGCGTAGTGCTTGGCGCGCAGGACGTCCCACACCCCGGCGGCGTAGGAACCGCCGTCGGTGAGCGGCACCGACGCGCAGCCGCCGAGGTAGCGGTGCCCGGACAACAGCATGTAGCGCCCGATCCCGGCCCACACCAGGCTCACCACCGCACCCGAGCGGTGGTCGGGGTGCACGCACGACCGGCCGGTCTCGACCAGGGAACCGCGGATGCCGGCGAGGCTGGACAGGTCGAACTCGGTCTCGGCGTAGAGGCGCCCGGCCTGCCGCGCGCGGTCCGGCGGGAGCATCCGGTAGGTGCCCACGATTTCGCCGGTGTTGTCGTCGCGGACCACCAGGTGGTCGCAGAACTCGTCGAACTCGTCGGCGTCCAGCCCGGGCGCGGAATGCAGCCGCGCCCCCATTTCCTCGGCGAAGACCCGGTAGCGGAGCCGCTGGGCGGCGACGACCTCGTCGTTGTCGTAGGCGACGAGGAGGGAGTAGCGGGCAGCGCCCTCGGGCGACTGGCCGTCCTGGCTGTCGGTGCTGACGAGCAACTGGGACCGCGTCATACCTGTAGGTGTACCGGCGGGAAGGAAACCGTCAGGAGGGTCATCGCGTGTCCACCTCGTGCACGTTCGGTGAACCACCGGTTCTCAGGCTTCTCTCAGAAACCCCGCGTGATCTTGCTCAAGTCATGAGATCCACTCGATCGGGGTACGTCGGCTCGGGACGTGATGCCTACCGGAAGTGAGAGGGATGGCCGGCAGCTGGTTGCGGATCGTGGTGGCGCTGGGAGCGGCGACGGTGGTGTTCGGCCTGTTCCTGGCCGTGGAGTACGTGCTGCGGCGGGCCCTGCGCCGGCTCGGCCGGCGCGCGGTCGTGCTCGGCGAGCTCGCCGTGCACATCCACCGGCCGCTGCGCTGGTTCGGGGCGATGGTGGTCCTGCGCATCACCGTGCTCGTCGCCCTGCCCACCGGCTCGTGGCGCGACGTCACCTCGCACCTGCTGACTCTGGCCCTGATCGGGACCGGGGCGTGGCTACTCGCCGGGGTGCTGACCGCGATCGAGCAGACGATGCTCAACCGCTGGCGCGTCGACGTCGCCGACAACCGGCACGCGCGCCGCATGCAGACCCAGATCCGGCTCGTGCGGCGCGTGATCGTGGCCGCGATCGCGGTGCTCGCGCTGGGCGCGATGCTGATGACCTTCCCCGGGCTGCGCACGGCGGGCACCAGCCTGCTCGCCTCCGCCGGGGTCATCGGCGCGATCGCGGCGCTGGCCGCGCAATCCTTGCTGGGCAACGTGTTCGCCGGGCTGCAGATCGCGTTCAGCGACGCGATCCGGCTGGACGACGTGGTGATCGTGGAGAAGGAGTGGGGCCGCGTCGAGGACATCACGCTGACCTACCTGGTGGTGCACCTGTGGGACGACCGGCGCCTGGTGATCCCGACCGCCCAGTTCATGTCGCAGCCGTTCGAGAACTGGACCCGTCGTGACGCCGCGCTGCTCGGCACGGTGGAGCTGGACGTGGACTGGACCATGCCGGTCGACCAGATGCGTGCGGAGCTGCGCCGGATCGTGGAGTCGACCGACCTGTGGGACGGCCGGGTGAGCGTGTTGCAGGTGACCGACGCGACGCACACGCTGGTGCGGGTGCGTGCGCTGGTGAGCGCGGTGGACGCGCCGACCCTGTGGGATCTGCGGTGCCTGGTGCGGGAACGGCTGGTGCACTGGGTCCGCGGCAAGCACCCCTACGCGGTGCCGCGGCTGCGCGCCGAGCAGGTGCCGGGCACTCTGGCCCACCGGGTGGAGGAGCAGCCGCCCGGCCACGACGCCCGGGTGTTCGGCGACAGCGTCGACGGCGTGGTGCGCGAGCACGCGTTCAACGGGCCGGGGAAGTCCTGACGCCCCGCACGCGGGCACGCGGGCGACCAACCGTCCACAGTGTCCACGTGTCGGTAGTGGCCCGGCGAACGCCGGAGGGCCACCGCCGGATGCCGGCGATGGCCCTCGGGCAGTGCGCGAGACGTCAGCTCTTGCGCTTGGTGACCTCTTCGGTCAGCTGCGGCGCGACGTTGAACAGGTCGCCCACGACCCCGAAGTCGGCGATCTCGAAGATCGGCGCCTCCGGGTCCTTGTTGACCGCGACGATCGTCTTCGAGGTCTGCATGCCGGCCCGGTGCTGGATCGCGCCGGAGATGCCCAGCGCGACGTACAGCTGCGGCGAAACCGTCTTGCCGGTCTGGCCGACCTGGAACTGCGCCGGGTAGTAGCCGGAGTCGACCGCGGCGCGCGAGGCACCGACCGCGGCGCCGAGCGAGTCGGCCAGCTTTTCCACGACCTCGAACTTCTCGGCCGAACCGACACCGCGGCCACCCGAGACCACGATGGTCGCCTCGGTCAGCTCAGGCCGGTCACCGCCGACGACCGGCTCGACACCGGTGATCTTCGCGGACTTGGCGGCGTCCACCGCGGGCAGCTCGACGGTCTCCTCCGCCGCCGCGCCCTCGGCCTGCGCGGCCTCGACCGCACCGGGCCGCACCGAGATGATCGGCAGCCCCTGGGCCTTCGACTTCACCGAGTACGCGCCACCGAAGATGGACTGCTCCACGGTGCCGTCGGAGTTCACGCCGACCGCGTCGTAGACCAGGCCACCGCCGACGCGGATCGCCAGGCGCCCGGAGACCTCCTTGCCCTCGGCGGACGCCGTGACGAGCACCGCCGCCGGGGAGGTCTGCTCGACCAGCTTGGCCAGCGCGTCGACCTTCGGGGTCACCAGGTAGTTCGCCGCGTCCTCGGACTCGGCCACGTACACCTTCTGCGCGCCGTAGGCGCCCAGCTGCTCCTTGAACTTGCCGGCGGTGCCCGGGGCACCGACGACGACGGCCGACGGCTCGCCCAGCTCACGGGCGGCGGTCAGCGCTTCCAGCGTGGTCTTCTTCAGCTCGCCGTTCAGGTGGTCGACGAGAACCAGAACTTCAGCCATTGCTCCGTTGCTCCTGCCTCAGATGATCTTCTGGCCGACCAGGTACTCGGCGATCTTGACGCCGCCGTCGCCCTCGTCCTCGACGCGCTCACCCGCGGTGCGCGGGGGCTTCGGCGCCGCTTCGACCACAGTGGACAGCGCGCTGCCCAGGCCGACCGCACCCGCGTCCACGCCGAGGTCGGCGATCGTCAGGGTCTCGACCGGCTTCTTCTTCGCGGCCATGATGCCCTTGAAGGACGGGTACCGCGGTTCGTTGATCTTCTCGGTGACGCTGACCACCGCCGGCAGGCTCGCCTCGAGGTGGGTCAGGCCGTCGTCGGTCTCCCGGTCCGCCTTGACCGTGCCGCCCTCGACGGTCAGCGACCGCACCTGGGTCAGCTGCGGCAGGCCGAGGAGTTCGGCCAGCATCGCGGGGATCGCACCGGCGCGGCCGTCGGAGGCCTCGTTGCCGGCGATGACCAGGTCGAAGCCCTCGACCTTGCCGACGGCGGCAGCGAGCACCTTGGCGGTGGCCACGGCGTCGGAGCCGTGCAGTGCCTCGTCGGAGACGTGGATCGCCTTGTCCGCACCCATGGACAGGGCCTTGCGGATGGCGTCGGTGGCGCGGTCCGGGCCGACCGAGATCACGGTGACCTCGCCCTCGCCGGCTTCCTTGATCTTCAGCGCCTCCTCGACGGCCTTCTCGTTGATCTCGTCGAGCACGGCGTCCGCGGATTCGCGGTCAAGCGTGTGGTCACCGTCGGAGAGCTTGCGTTCCGAATAGGTGTCCGGTACCTGCTTGACCAGGACAACGATGTTCGTCATTGGTCCCCTTCGACCTCCCTGAACCAGCCTTACTGGTCGGTAGCGTAGGGAGATTTCGCTGTCCTGACGCCCCGAGGTGACGGCATTCACCCGGAATCCCGACTTACCGGGACGATCGTTCAGCTTTATCTCCGACCCCCTCAGGCTACCCGGGTGCCGGCCGGCGCGGACGGGTTACCCGCATGGCGCTTTCCGTCTAACCTCACATCCCGTGTCCCACGTCGCCATCGTCACCGATTCGACCGCATCCATCCCGGAGCAGCTCCGCAGGCAGTGGGACATCACTGTGATCCAGCTCCAGCTGCAGGTCGGGGACCACGCCGACGCGGAGAACCGCTTCGACCGCGGCGATCTCGCGGCCGCCTTGCGGGCCGGCCGGCGGATCAGCACCAATCCCCCGGATCCCGGGGCGTTCTTCTGGGCCTACCAGCAGGCCGCGAGCGCCGGGGCGAGCGCCGTGGTCAGCCTGCACATCTCGCAGCGCATGTCCGGGACCCTGCAGGCCGCGCAGGAGGCGGCCCGGCAGGCGCAGATCCCGGTCTACCCGGTGGACAGCGGCACGACCGGGATGAGCCTGGGGTTCGCGGTGCTGTCGGCGGCCAGGGCCGCGGCCGCGGGCGGGCGGGTCGAGCGGGTGCTCGAGGCGGCACAACGCCGGTTTTCCACCAGCAGCGAGCTGGTCTACGTCGACACGCTGGAGTACCTGCGCCGCGGCGGCCGTATCGGGGGCGCGGCGGCGCTGCTGGGGACCGCGCTGTCGATCAAGCCGCTGCTCACCGTGCGCGACGGCGAAGTGGCCCCGCTGACCCGGGCGGTCGGCAGCAGGCGGGCGCTCGCGAAGCTGGTCGACCTGGCTGCCGAGCGGGCCGGGAACCGCCCCGCCGACCTGGCGATCTCGTGCTTCCGCCCCAGCGAGCGGGAGCTGGCGCTGGTGCAGCAGCTGCGGGAACGGGTCCGCAATCTCAAGGAGCTGAGCATCGTCGAGGCCAGCACCGTGATCGGCGCGCATGTCGGCCCGGGTGCGCTGAGCATCACGGTCTCCGCGGGGTAGCCGCGGAACCGGCGGGGTAACCGGTTCGTTGACCCGGTGACGAAACCGGCAAATCGCCCCGGAGGACTCCATGGCTTCACTGTTCGGCAAGATCGCCCGCTTCGCCGGCTCGCCGCAGGGCCGGCGCGCCATCCAGCAGGCGAAGGAGTTCGCGAACGACCCGCGGCGCCGCGCGCAGGCGAAGTCCGCGTTCGACAAGCTCAAGGCCCGGGTGAACGGACGTGGTCCCCGGCCGCACTGACCCTCCCCGGCATTACCACCCAGTAGGGTCGCCTGGGTGAGCACGTCACGCGCCGAAGCACTGCACCTGACCGGGGAACGCACCGTTCCCGGCGTCGCCGAGGAGAACTACTGGTTCCGGCGGCACGAGGCGGCCTACCACGCGCTGCTGCCGTGGTGCGCGGACGCGGTCGTCCTGGAGGCCGGGTGCGGTGAGGGCTACGGCGCCGGCCTGATCGCCACCACGGCGCGCACCGTGCTCGCGCTCGACTACGACCAGCCGACGATCGAGCACGTCGCCCGGCGCTACCCCCAGGTGTGGACGGCGCGGGGAAACCTCGTGCACCTGCCGGTGCGCGAGGCGTCCGTCGACGTGGTCGCGAACTTCCAGGTCATCGAGCACCTGTGGGACCAGGGCGCGTTCCTCGCCGAATGCCGGCGGGTGCTGCGGCCGGGCGGCCGGCTGCTGGTGACCACGCCGAACCGGCTCACCTTCACCCCGGACAGCGACACGCCGCTGAACCCGTTCCACACCAGGGAACTCGCGCCGGCCGAGTTGCATTCGCTGTTGCGCGAGGCGGGTTTCGCGGTCGAGTCGATGCACGGGCTGCACCACGGCCCGGGTGTGCGGGCACTGGACACCCGCTACGGCGGATCGGTCATCGACGCGCAACTGGAGGTCGTGATGGGCCACCTGCCCGGACAGGCTCCGTGGCCGCCGGAGCTGCTCGCCGACATCGCGTCGATCCGGGCGGCGGATTTCGAGATCCACGATCAGCGTCTGGACGAGAGCCTGGACCTGGTCGCGGTGGCGGTGCGGCCGTGACCGGCGAGGGGACGTTCTGCCTGGTCCTGCACAGCCATCTGCCGTGGCTGCCGCACCACGGGTCGTGGCCGGTCGGCGAGGAGTGGCTGTACCAGGCGTGGGCCCACTCGTACCTGCCGGTGGCGGACCTGTTGCACCGGTTCGCGGCCAAGGGCAGGCGGGACGTGCTGACGCTGGGTGTGACGCCGGTGCTGGCGGCGCAGCTGGACGATCCGTACGCGTTGCGGGCGTTCCACGAGTGGCTCGGGCACTGGCAGCTGCGGACGGTGCAGGCGGGGACGTTGTGGCGTGCCGACCCGTTGCTGAGTGAGCTTGCCGCGGTGGAGTACCGCACGGCGACGCGCGCGTTGGCGGACTTCGAAACCCGGTGGCGGCACGGCTTTTCCCCGTTGCTCCGGTCGCTTGTGGACTCCGACGTGATCGAGCTGCTGGGCGGCCCGTACGCGCACCCGTTCCAGCCGTTGCTGGAACCGCGGATCCGGTCGTTCTTCCTGCGGGGCGGCCTCGCGGACACAGCGCTTCGCACCGGGCACCGGCCGGCCGGGATCTGGGCGCCGGAGTGTGGTTACGCGCCCGGTATGGAGGACGGCTACGCGGCGGCCGGGGTGCGGTGGTTCCTGGTGGACGGTCCGGCGCTGCACGGGGACACCGCGTTCGCGCGGCCGGTGGGTTCGTCGGACGTGCTGTGCTTCGGGCGGGACCTCGACGTCACCTACCGGGTGTGGTCGCCGCGCGCGGGCTATCCGGGGCACGCGCACTACCGGGATTTCCACACGTGGGCGCACGAGGTGGGGTTGAAACCGGCGCGGGTGACGGGCAAACAGGTGGAGCCGGCGGACAAGGCACCGTACGACCCGGCGCTGGCGGCGGACACGGTGCGCACCCACGTGAAGGACTTCGTCGAAACCGTGGTGTCGAGGCTGCGCGCGTTGCGCTCGGCGCACGGCCGGGAAGCGATGGTGGTGGCGGCGTACGACACCGAGTTGTTCGGCCACTGGTGGCACGAGGGCCCGGCGTGGCTGGAGGGCGTGCTGCGGGCGCTGCCGGAGGCAGGGGTGCGGGTGACCACCCTGCGGGGCGCGGTGGAGGCCGGGCTCGTCGGAGCGCCGGTGGAGCTGCCCGCGTCGTCGTGGGGGTCGGGCAAGGACTGGCGCGTCTGGGACGGCGAACAGGTGGCCGACATGGTGGCCGACAACGCCGCGTTGCAGCAGCGGCTGCTGGCGCTGCCCCGTCTGGACGCGCGCGACCGGGTGGCGGACTGGGCCGTCGGCGAGGCGATGATGGCCCTGTCGAGCGACTGGGCGTTCATGGTGACGAAGGACAGCGCAGCGGACTACGCCCGCCGCCGCGCCGCCGTGCACACGTCCCGCTTCGACGAGCTGGCCGGGTGGATCGGCCGCGGCCCCCTGCCGGCCGCCGTGGAGCGCTGGGCACGTCAGGACAACCCCTTCGGCCAACTGGACGCACGACTGCTCTGACGGAAACCGCGGAACCGGCCACCGATCGTGGCCTCGGCCGAGCTGGTCGGGTTTCGCCGCCGCGGCCGACTGTTTGCCGCCCACCGCAGCGTGTTCGCCACCCCGGCCAGCGTGTTCACCGCTCCGGCCGGCGTGTTGTTCACCGCTCCGGCCGGCGTGTTTGCCACCCCGGCCGGCGTGTTCGCCGCTCCGGCCGGCGTGTTCGCCACTCCGGCCAGCGTGTTCCCCACTCCGGCCAGCGTGTTTGCCACCCCGGCCGGCGCGTTTGCCGCTCCGGCTGGAGTGTTCGCCACCCCGGCCGGCGTGTTTGCAGCTCCGGCTGGAGTGTTTGCCGGCCGGGCCGGCGTGTTTGCCACCCCGGCCATCCCTCGCCGGCCATCCCTCGCCGCTCCCACCGGTCCCACCGCCGCTCCCACCGGTCCCACCGCCGCTCCCACCGGTCCGCCGCGGCTCCCGGCTGCCGCACCACCCTGGTGCAGCTCCCGGCGCCCCTCGGTCACCAGAAGCCGGACGCCAGCCATGACTTGTGATCGACATCACGCTCGCCCACGCGGGTCGTTCAGGCGGTTCTGTTCTTAGTTGACCAGTGAGTAACCTCCTGGCATGCGCGTGCTGATGCTGTCCTGGGAGTACCCGCCCGTCGTGGTCGGCGGGCTCGCTCGCCATGTGCACGCGCTGGCCCGGCACCTCGCCGGGGACGGGCACGAGGTCGTGGTGCTCTCCCGCCACCCGGCCGGCACCGACGCCCACACGCATCCCACGACCGACCTCGTGGTCGAGGGCGTGCGGGTGATCCGGGTGGCCGAGGACCCGATGCACGTGACGTTCGAGCGCGACCTGGTGGCGTGGACGCTGGCGATGGGTCACGCCATGGTCCGCGCCGGGCTCGAGCTGGCGCGGACGTGGCAGCCGGACGTCGTGCACGCCCACGACTGGCTGGTGGCGCACCCGGCGATCAGCTTGGCGGGCACCCTGCGCCGACCGCTGGTGGGGACGGTCCACGCCACGGAAGCCGGCCGTCATTCCGGGTGGTTGTCGCAACCGCTCAACCAGCAGGTGCACTCGGTGGAGTGGTGGCTGGCGAACCGGTCGGACGCGCTGATCACCTGCTCCCAGGCGATGCGCGCCGAGGTCGCGAAGCTGTTCGACGTCTCCGCGGACGAGATCACGGTCATCCACAACGGCATCGAGGAACGGGGCTGGCAGGTCGCGGCGGACGAGATCTCGCGGGCGCGGGAGAAGTACGTGCCGGGCGGTGAGCCGTTGTTGTTGTTCTTCGGGCGCCTGGAGTGGGAGAAGGGGGTCCAGGACCTGATCGCGGCGCTGCCGAAGATCCGGCGTGCGCATCGCGGGACGCGGCTGGTCGTCGCCGGGCGGGGACGGCATCTGGACGAGCTGGTCAAGCAGGTGCGGCGGATGCGGATGCAGCACGCGGTGGAGTTCGCCGGCCATCTGCGGGACCGCGAGTTGCGTGCGGTGCTGGCGGCGGCGGACGCGGTGGTGCTGCCCAGCCGGTACGAGCCGTTCGGGATCGTCGCGCTCGAAGCGGCGGCCGCGCGGGCACCGCTGGTGGCTTCGACGGCAGGCGGACTGGGCGAGGTCGTCGTCGACGGTGTCACCGGGTTGTCGTTCTCCCCCGGGGACGTGGCTGCACTGACGACGGCGGTGAATTCGGTGCTCCGCGATCGCGACGCCGCGGCGAGGCGGGCCCGCACCGCGCAGGCCCGCCTCGCCGACGACTTCGACTGGGCCCGGATCGCCGCGACGACCGTGGAGGTTTATCGCCGGGCGCGGGTCCGCGATCACGGTGAGCTCGGCCGCCCCAAGATCCCGACGGGCAACGTGCTCAACCCGGAACCGCCGCAAGCCCCCGCGCCCCGGAACACCCCGGCAGCGCGGAACACGCCGACGCCGCGGAAGCGCGTGCCGCACGGAACATCAGCGGGGGCACGCAAGTCCGTGCGCTGACCATCCCCCCGTCCCACCGCGGCCGGCGCCCGGATCACCCGGCCGCCGGCTGCCGCGGTCCGGCCTCACCCGTCCGCACCGATCACCCGCCGCTCAGAACACCGGTAGTGAGCGGCCCCGTTCGGACTCCGGGCGGGGACCGAAGATGCGGCGCTCGGACTCAGCGATGGGCAGGTCGTTGATGCTGGCCTCGCGGCGGCGCATCAGGCCGTTGTCGGTGAACTCCCACAGTTCGTTGCCGTAACTCCGCCACCACTGCCCGGCGGCGTCGTGGCATTCGTACTGGAAGCGCACGGCGATCCGGTTGCCGCGGAAGCCCCACAGTTCCTTGCGCAGCGCGTAGTCGAGCTCGCGTTCCCACTTCCGGCGCAGGAACTCGACGATGGCGTCGCGGCCGACGACGTGCTGATCACGGTTCCGCCAGACCGAATCGGGCGTGTAGGCGAGCGCGACCTTCTCCGGGTCCCTGGTGTTCCACGCGTCCTCGGCGGCTTGGACCTTCTGGGCGGCGGTGTCCTCGTCGAACGGCGGGAACGGCGGGCGGTCGGACATAACGGCTCCTCGGGGAAGGTGAAGAACGATCGTTCTCCGTTGATGCGATACAGTAGAGAACGAACGTTCTCCACGCAAGGACCGGTGTGATGGATCACGACGAGGCACGGACCAAACTGCTCGACGCGGCGGAAGCGTTGTTCTACGCGCGCGGAATCCAGGCGGTGGGTATGGACGCGATCCGTGCGGCGTCGGGTGTGTCGCTGAAGCGGCTGTACCAGTGTTTTCCGGCGAAGGGCGACCTGGTCGAGGCGTACCTGCGCCGCCGGGACGAGCGGTGGCGGAAGTCGCTGGCGGAGTACGTCGAGACCCGGCCACCGGACGAGCGGGTGCCGGCGGTGTTCGACTGGCTGCGGCGGTGGTTCAGCGAGGACGGGTTCCGGGGGTGCGGGTTCATCAACTCCTTCGGTGAGCTGGGCGATGCAGCGCCCGGTGTCGTGGCGGTGGTGCGGGAGCACAAGGATCTGCTGCGGGACTACCTGCGATCCCTTGCTGGTTCCGCCGCGCTCGGCGACCAGATCTTCGCGCTGGTGGAGGGCGCGACGGTGATCGCGGGAATCACCGGCGACCCGGCCGCGGCCGACAGCAGCAAGACGGCGGCGGAGACCCTGCTGCGGACGGCTTCCTAGCGCAGCGCTAGCCGGACCCCGCGCCGGTGCGCCACCGAAGGAGCTGCATCGAATCGGGGACAGCCGGCCGATCGAGCTGCCCACCAGCCGACGCCAAGTCCCACCCGAGCGTTCGGCCGACCACCCGGACTGCCAGCCGAGGGAGTGCGCGGGTCAGCGCCAGCCAGCCGGCTCTCCCACCGACCGAAGCAGCCCGCCGAGTTGGCCACCGACCCAGGCAAGCCCGGCCGAGACGGCCATCCTCCACAGCAGTCCCGTTCAGTTCACCAGTGACCCCAAGCCTGCCCGGCCAGGCGGACTACCCACGCCAGCCGGGCCAGGCCGACCACAAACGAGGCGAGGCGAGCTGGCCGCGCCGCCGACGGCGCCACCCCCATTGGCCACCTGGCCGCCGGACCAGCCGACCACACCGCCGGAACCGGCCCAGCGCAGGCTGCTCCCCGCGCCGCCGCAACGAAGACCGGGAAGTGCCCAGGAGACCGCGCGCCGCACCCCGCAAGACACCACGAGTCCGCGCGCTCCCCAGCCCCGCAAGAACCCCGAGACCGTGGGCAGCCGCAAGTCCCGAAGTGGCCAGGAAGCCACGGGCAGCTCTGGCGTGGATGCGCGCAGGGTCCAGACCGGCAGCGCCGCAGGTTAAGGCAGCACCTCCGGCGGGGTCAGTTGCGCTTGCAGTTCGTCGTGGTAGGAGCCCACGCGGGCATAGACGCCGGGCTTCCCCGGTTCGGCACAGCCCTCGCCCCAGGAGACGACGCCGATAAGGTGCCCGCCGGCCACCAGGGGACCTCCGGAGTCACCCTGGCAGGTGTCCACCCCGCCCTGCGGGTAACCCGCGCACACCATCGCCGTGGGGATGTACTGCGAGTAGGCCTTCGCACAATAGTCGTCGCTCGTGATGGGGACCGTGGCCTTCAGCAGGACGTCCGACGAGTCGCCCATCGGCGCCGTGTTGCCCCACCCCAGGATCGTCGCCTCCGTACCCGCCTGGTAACCGGGATCGTCCTTCGTGGCCAGTGGCAGCGGCTGCCCGGACACCGGTTGCGTCAGGGACAGCACGGCCACGTCGTAGCCCTTCGTGGCGTCCTTGAACTTCGGGTGCACCCAGACGTGGGACACAGTGGACACTGTGCCGTCGCGTCCGCTCAGGCGCGTCCGACCGCTCACGACCCGCAGCGCGGACGGGCTCTCCCCCTGTGCGCAGTGCGCCGCCGTCAGCACCTTGTCCGGCGCGACCAGCGTGCCACCGCAGAACTGGAGGCCGGAGGGATCGGTCAGCGCCACGGTGAACGGGTAGTCGGCGATGTTCGCGGGTACGCCACCCACGACCCCCGGCTCCGCCTGTGCGGCCGGCGCGACGGCACACGCGGCGATCACGGCTGCCAGCGCGGCCATCGAACGGGTGAAACGGCGGACTACAGGGATCATGACCAGCTCCTTCGGCACCCCTGGATCAACATTGCTGCACTCCAGGATTGCGCTTCGAGCCGGTTCTACACATCTACCGAAAGACAGAAATTTCGTGGCACGAGTCGGGCCCGGTAGGCGGAGCATACCTACCGGGCCCGAGTGTCCGCGCTGTCCGGCCACAGCCAGCGCGAGCCGGCTTTCCCCGTCAGGAGAGGGAAAACCGGAGTCCCTCTACACCAGATCGGTCAGATAACGCGCGTACGCACCGGTGGTGAGGAAGTTCGGCAGCTTCTCGCCGAGAGCCGTCTCGACGAAGATCTCCCGCGCGTCGTCCAGTTTGGCCTCCGCACCCAGGTCGGCGCGGATCCCCGCGAGCTCCTCGTCCAGCATGGACCGGACCAGTTCCGGGGTGATCGCGGTGCCGTCGTCGAGCTTCGTGCCGTTGCGGATCCACTGCCACACCTGCGCCCGGGCGATCTCCGCGGTCGCCGCGTCCTCCATCAGGTTGAAGATCGCCGCAGCGCCCGTCCCCCGCAGCCACGAGTCCACATAGCGCAGAGCGATGTTGATGTTGGACCGCAGACCCTTCTCGGTGACTTCGCCACCCGCACTGGCGACGTTCAGCAGATCCGCGGCGGTCACCGAGACGTCCTCGCGCAGCCGGCCGAGCTGGTTCGGCCACCCGCCCAGCTCCTCGTCGAAGACCTCGCGGCAGACCGGCACCAGACCGGGGTGCGCGACCCACGAGCCGTCGAACCCGTCGTGCGCCTCGCGCTCCTTGTCCTGCCGGACCTGCTCGAACGCCAGCGCGTTCGCCTCCGGGTCCTTGCTCGGGATGAAGGCCGCCATGCCGCCGATGGCGTGCGCACCGCGCTTGTGGCAGGTCTGGACCAGCAGCTCGGTGTACGCGCGCATGAACGGCGCGGTCATCGTCACCTGGGCGCGGTCAGGCAGGACGAAGTCCGCGCCCGCGTCCCCGAAGTTCTTGATGATGCTGAAGATGTAGTCCCAGCGCCCGGCGTTCAGGCCGGCCGCGTGCTCCCGCAGCTCGTAGAGGATCTCGTCCATCTCGAAGGCCGCGGTGATCGTCTCGATCAGGACGGTCGCCCTGATCGTGCCCTGCGGGATGCCCAGTTCCTGCTGCGCGAAGCGGAACACGTCGTTCCACAGCCGCGCCTCCAGGTGGTTCTCCAGCTTGGGCAGGTAGAAGTACGGCCCGCTGCCCCGCGCCAGCAGCTGGCGCGCGTTGTGGAACAGGTAGAGCCCGAAGTCCACCAGGCTGGCCGAGACCGGCCGGCCGTCGATGCGCAGGTGCTTCTCGACCAGGTGCCAGCCCCGCGGCCGGACCACGATGGTCGCCGGGTTGTCGCCGATCGTGTACCGCTTGCCCGACTCGGTGGTGAAGTCGATGTTGCGCCGGATGGCGTCGTACAGGTTCAGCTGCCCGCCGATGACATTCGGCCAGGTCGGCGAGGTCGCGTCCTCGAAGTCGGCCAGCCACACCTTCGCGCCGGAGTTCAGCGCGTTCACGGTCATCTTGCGGTCGGTCGGGCCGGTGATCTCCACGCGGCGGTCCTCCAGGCCGGGTGCCGCGGGCGCCACGTGCCAGGAGTCGTCGTTGCGGATCCACCGGGTCTCCGGGCGGAAGTCGAGGGGCTCCTCGCCGCTGGCGAGCTTCTCCCGCCGCAGCCGCCGCTCGTCGAGCAGTTCGCACCGCCGTCCGGCGAACTCGTTGTCCAGCTGCGCGATGAAGGCCAGCGCCGCCGGGGTGAGGATCTCGTCGTACCGCTCGCCGGCCGGGCCGGCGACCTCGATCTGCGAGGTGAACCTGTGAGACATGGCAAGCCTTCCTGGAGGGGCCGCGAGCGGCCAGGGCGAGCGCACCCCGGCCGCTCGCGACTCTTTCTAGAACTGGGCTTCTTCGGTGGAACCGGTGAGCGCGGTGGTCGAGCTCTCCGGGTTCAGCGCAGTGCTGACCAGGTCGAACCAGCCGGTGCCGACCTCGCGCTGGTGCTTCGTGGCGGTGTAGCCGCGCTCCTCCGAAGCGAACTCGCGCTCCTGCAGGTCGACGTAGGCGGTCATGCCCTCCCGGGCGTAGCCGTGCGCCAGGTCGAACATCGAGTAGTTCAGGGCGTGGAAGCCGGCCAGCGTGATGAACTGGAACTTGTAGCCCATGTGGCCCAGCTCCCGCTGGAACTTCGCGATGGTCGCGTCGTCCAGGTGCTTGCGCCAGTTGAACGACGGCGAGCAGTTGTAGGCGAGCATCTGGTCCGGGTACTTCGCCTTGATCGCCTCGGCGTACTGGCGGGCGACCTCGAGGTCCGGCGTGGAGGTCTCCATCCACAGCAGGTCGGCGTACTCGGCGTAAGCCAGGCCGCGGTCGATGCACGGCTCGATGCCGTTGCGGACCTTGTAGAAGCCCTCGGAGGTGCGCTCACCGGTGATGTACTTCTGGTCGCGCTCGTCGACGTCGCTGGTGATCAGCGTGGCGGCCTGCGCGTCGGTGCGGGCCACGACCAGGGTCGGCACGTTCAGCACGTCCGCGGCCAGGCGAGCCGCGTTCAGGGTGCGCTCGTGCTGCTTGGTCGGGATGAGCACCTTGCCGCCGAGGTGGCCGCACTTCTTCTCGGACGCGAGCTGGTCCTCCCAGTGCACGCCCGCGGCGCCGGCGGCGATCATGCCCTTCATCAGCTCGAACGCGTTCAGCGGGCCACCGAAGCCGGCCTCCGCGTCGGCGACGATCGGCGCGTACCAGTCGATATCGGTGTTGCCCTCGGCCCAGTTGATCTGGTCGGCGCGGCCGAGCGCGTTGTTGATGCGGCGGACGACGGCGGGAACCGAGTTGGCCGGGTACAGGCTCTGGTCCGGGTAGGTCTGCCCGGCGAGGTTCGCGTCCGCCGCGACCTGCCAGCCGGACAGGTAGATGGCCTTGAGGCCGGCCCGCACCTGCTGAACCGCCTGGTTACCGGTCAGGGCGCCGAGCGCGTGGATGTAGTCCTCGCTGTGCAGCAGGTTCCAGAGCTTCTCCGCGCCGCGGCGGGCGAGCGTGTGCTCCTCGACGACGCTGCCGCGCAGCTTCACCACGTCGGCCGCGCTGTAGGAGCGCTTGACGCCCTTCCACCGCGGGTTGGTCGCCCACTCCTGCTCCAGCTTCGCGGCTTCCTGCTGCAACTCGTTGGGCTGCTCTGCCATGGGAGTTCTCCACCTTTGCGAACGTTGCGATGACTCGCTTGCTTGTCTCGACCATGACATGCGCTGCGCAAACACCGCCAGCGCTCCAATTTGCCAATTTCTGCGAATTTTGGCGTAGCATGTTGTGAAGGTTGCGAAACGACGTTTCGCAGCCGCCGCAAAGTCCGGCGACTGAATCGGTCACGTGATCGGTGCGGTCTGGAAAAGCTCTTCGGAAAGGGCCTGTCGTGGAGAAGACTTTCGCCGGCGCGAAGCTGCGCCACCTGCGGGAGAGCCGGTCGATGAGCCAGGCGGACCTGGCCAGGTTGCTCGAAATCAGCCCCAGCTACCTCAACCAGATCGAGCACAACTCGCGTCCCTTGACCGTTCCGGTGCTGCTGCGGATCACCGAGGCGTTCGGCGTCGACACCGAGTTCTTCGCCAACAACGACACCAGCCGCCTGGTCGCCGACGTGCGCGAAGCCCTGCTCGACGAGGCGATCGGCATCGACGCGACGACCAGCGAGCTCAACGAGCTGGCGAAGAACCTGCCCACGATCGCGCAGGCCCTGGTCCGGCTGCACCGCAGCTACCGGGCGGCGGTGGAGAGCACGGCCGCGCTGGTCACCGAGAACGGCCTGGGGCCGCACGGCAGCGCCGCCGCCCCCCTGCCGCACGAGGAGGTCCGCGACTTCTTCTACGAGCGGGAGAACTACGTCGCCGAGCTGGACGAACGCGCCGAACGCATGGCCGAGGACATCGGCCTGCGGCGCGGAGCCGTGCACAACACCCTGCAGGAGCGGCTCGCCAACCACTACGGCGTGCAGGTGACCAGTGAGGGCATCGACGAGGCCGCCGGGCAGCAGCACCGCTACTCCCCGGACGCGAAGATCCTGCGGCTCGCGCCGAGCCTGCGCGTCGGCCAGCGGGCGTTCCGGATGGCTTCGCAGATCGCGCTGCTCGAGTACGACGACCTGATCACCGAGCTCGCCGACTCGTGGGCGTTCTCCGGCCCGGCGGCCCGGTCGCTGGCCCGGGTGGGGCTGGCCAACTACTTCGCCGGGGCGCTGATCCTGCCGTACGGGCCGTTCCTGTCGACGGCGGAGAGCTTCCGCTACGACATCGAGCGGCTGTGCGACCACTTCGGAGTCGGCTTCGAGACGGTGTGCCACCGCCTGTCCACCCTCCAGCGGCCGAAGCGGCGCGGCGTGCCGTTCTCCTTCGTGCGGGTGGACCGCGCGGGCAACATGTCGAAGCGGCAGTCGGCGGCCGGCTTCCACTTCTCCCGCGTCGGCGGTTCGTGCCCGCTGTGGAACGTCTACGAGGCGTTCAGCTCGCCCGGCAAGATCCTCACCCAGATCGCGACGCTGCCGGACGGCAAGAGCTACTTCTGGATCGCGCGGACGGTGTCGCGCAACATCGGCGGGTACGGCAGCCCGGGCAAGATGTTCAGCGTCGGGCTCGGCTGCGAACTCCGCCACGCCGGCCGGCTGATCTACTCGACGGGCCTGGACCTGGACGCCAGGGCGGCTGCCACGCCGATCGGCATGGGCTGCAAGGTGTGCGAGCGCCCGGCCTGCCCGCAGCGCGCGTTCCCGACGATCGGCAAACAGCTCACGGTCGACGAGAACACCAGCACCTTCGTCCCGTACCCGGCGGTGCCCAAGGGCTAGCGTGGCAACATGACGAAGATCTTCCGGATCCTGGCGGTCAGCGGGAGCACGCGGGCGGGCTCGGCCAACTCCGCGATGCTCGCGACCGCGCGGGCCGTCGCACCCGACGGCGCGGTGGTGGACATCTACGAGGGACTGCGGTCACTGCCGCACTTCGATCCGGATGACGACCGGGATCCGTTGCCGGCGGCCGTCGCCGACCTGCGCGGGCGGCTGACGGAAGCGGACGCGGTGCTGTTGTGCACCCCGGAGTACGCGGGCGCGCTGCCCGGGTCCTTCAAGAACCTCCTCGACTGGGCGGTCGGCTCGGCGGCGATGGACGCCAAGCCGGTGGCGTGGATCAACGTGTCGTCCTCGATCACCGGCGCCGCCGGGGCGCACGCGTCGCTGCGCACTGTGCTCGGCTACCTGGGAACGCGGATCGTCGAAGACGCGTGCGTGCACATCCCCGTGCGACGGGACGCGGTCGGCGCGGACGGGCTCATCCACGACGATGCCGTGCGCGACCAGGTGCGAGCAGCACTCATCGCGCTGGCAACCACCTGAACCGGCCAATACGGCGCCCGCAACAGCGAACACGGCGCCACGAGCGGCAAACACGCGCACCTGCCGGCGTGTTTGCCGCTCCGGCCGGCATGTTGGCCGGCTGCGGCGGGCGTGTTTGCCGGCTGCGGCGGTGGGCGCTAGTGCTGTTCGAGCGTTTTCTGGAGCGCCTTGCTCGCCTTGCGGGCCATGTCCGCGACGGCCTCGCGACGGGCGGCGTCGGCTTCGTAGTCGGCCCGCCGGTCCCGCACCACGCGGGCCGGGGAGCCGACCGCGATGGCGTAGTCCGGGATGTCACCGCGCACGACCGCGTGGGCGCCGAGCACGCAGCCGCGGCCGACGCGGGTCCCGCGGAGGACCGACACCTTGGTGCCGATCCAGGTGTCCGGTCCGATCCGGACCGGGGTCTTCACGATGCCCTGGTCCTTGATCGGCAGGTTGATGTCCGCCGTGACGTGGTCGAAGTCACAGATGTAGACCCAGTCGGCCACCAGGGTCGCCGCGCCGAGCTCGATGTCGAGGTAGCAGTTGATGACGTTCTGGCGCCCGAAGACCGCCTTGTCGCCGATCCGCAGCGAACCTTCGTGGCAGCGGATGGCGTTGCCGTCGCCGATGTGCACCCAGCGGCCGATCTCCAGGCGGCCGTACCCGGGCCGGCAGTGGATCTCCACGTCCTTGCCGAGGAAGACCATGCCGCGCAGGATGATGTGCGGGTTGGCGAGCCGGAACTTGAACAGCCGCCAGTACCGCACGAGGTACCAGGGCGTGTAGGCCCGGTTGCGGAGAACCCAGCGCAGGGACTCGGCGGTCAGGAACCTCGCCTGCCGCGGGTCGCGCCGGGCGCGGCGCCACGCCTGCACCCGGGACAGCACCGGCGATCCCCACATCGATGTCATAGGTTGACAGTATGCCGCTCCCGTTGATCATCGATACGGACCCGGGCGTGGACGACGCCTTCGCGATCGCCGTGGCGGCGCTGAGCGAGGACGTGGATCTGCTCGGGATCACCACGGTGTTCGGCAACGTCCCGCTCGAGGCGACCACGCTCAACGCCCGCCGGGTACTGGCGTTGTGCGGGCGTGCCGACGTGCCGGTGGCCGCCGGTGCCGCGCGCCCGCTGGTGCACGCCCAGCTGCGGCGGGCCAGTCACGTGCACGGCCCGGACGGGCTGTCCGGGCGTTCGGCGACGCTGCCCGAGCCGCACCGGGCGGTGGAGCCGGGCGGCGCGGTGCGCCTGCTGGTGTCGCTGCTCGAGGCGGCCGAGGAGCCGGTGACGATCGCGCCGATCGGCCCGTTGACGAACATCGCGCTGCTGCTGGCCGCGCACCCGCAGGTGCGGGAGAAGATCGGCCGGATCGTGATCATGGGTGGCGGCCTGGCCGGTGGCAACTCGACCGGCGCGGCGGAGTTCAACATCTGGAGCGACCCGGAGGCGGCGCGGCGGGTGCTGGTCGAGGAGACCGTGCCGTGCGTGCTGGTGCCGATGGACCTGACGTACCGGTGCGCGGTGGACAGCGCGTGGCTGGGCGAGCTCGCCGCGTCCGGCCCGGTCGGTGCCGCGCTGGCGGCCCTGACCCCGGACTACCGGGCGCACTACCGCACAGCTCTCGGCTGGGACGGGATCGTGCTGCACGACGCAGTCGCGGTCGCCGAGGCGATCCGGCCCGGCATCCTGCGCACCGAGCGGTATCCGGTGGAGGTCGAGTGCTCGCTGGGTCCGGCGCGCGGCGCGACACTGGTCGACCGGCGGCGGCAGGCGCTGCGCGCGGACGCGGAGGGCGACGTGGTGCCGGGCCGGGTCGAGATCGCGGTGGACACCGACCTGGACGGCCTGCGCGCGTTCATCCTGGAGCGACTGGCCCGGAGCTGAGTTCCCGGCGGCCGGACGGCGAGTCGCCGTCAGGGCTGGGCGGGGTGCGGGATCCGGATCGCGGCGAGACGGCGGTTGCGCGAGGAAACGCTTTCCCCGCTCTTGGACACGCTCGTGCAACGCGGGTAGTCCGCGTTCGGATCCGGGTCGAGGATCTTCTCGCACGTCACCACGTGCTCGGCGCCGCCGAGGACGAACTGCAGGCTCGTGCCCGGCCGCACCAGCACGTGGGACAGCCGGACGTCGTGGGAGTCCCGGTCCTCGCCGAGGCCGAAGAACGGGTCCGCGTACCGCACACCGTCGGCTTCGAACAGGTGCTCCTCGCCGGCCGCGTCGAGCGCTTCGGCCAGCACGCCGAGCGTCACGCTCGCCGGGATCAGCAACCGCCACCACCGCGGTGGCTTGCGGCCCGTCACCGTGATCTTCAGCTGGTACACGCTGAGCCGCACCGAGGCGGCGAAGGCGGCGAGCTCGCGCCGCAACGCCGTGGCTTCCGGCTCCAGCGCGTCCAGCCCGCCCCGGTCGCGGACGTAGTGGTACGCCTCCTCGACCCCGCTGCGCTCCCGCGCGGACAACGCGTACTCGGTGACCATGCGCCGGCGCTCCGCTCCGGTCAGCCCAGGACCCTCGTCAAACATCGCCAGCATCGCGGCGGCGTGCGGCCGGACGTTGCGGTAGCTCAGGGCGCTGTGCCACGCCGGCAGCACCTCGTCACCGAAGCCGGCGGTCACCTCGACGGCCGCGACGCGTTCGACGGGCGAGGCGAACTCGGCGGCGTGCAGCAGTTGCGCCGCGCCGTCCACCGGCCGCCGGCCCTCGAACCAGCGCAGCGCCTGGTGCCACGCCTCGTCGGCGGGCAGCGGCGCGAGACGGTTCAGCAGGTGCCCGGCCGGTAGATCGGGTGTGACCGGGCGCGGTTCCCGCGCGGCCCACTCGTCCAGCGCCCACTGGCCCAGCGGCGTGACCTTCCGGTCCCCGTCGAGGGCGCCGAACTCGGTGAGCACGTCGAGCGCCGCGTCCAGCGGGAACGGCTGGGTGCCGCCGAAACTCGCCGCGACGGCGTGGGCGTCCTCGCTGCCCTTGAGCAGCCGGTGCACCGAGAACACCAGATCGTCGAGCAGCGGCCCGTTGGCCAGTGCCGTGAGCACCGCGCGGCACAACGCGAACGCCCCCCGGCGCCGCGGGTCGGCCGATTCCGCGCGCAGCACCGCGTCCAGGCCCTTGAGCCACAACTGCGCCGGGTCGTCGTGCGCGGGCCGGGCGACCGCCTCCTCGACGCCGACTTCGATCAGCCCGGCGCCTTCCGCGGCCACCCACGGGCGGTGGATCGTGACGACGTCCGCTGCCGACCGCACCTTCTCGCCCACCTCGACGCCCAGCACCCCGGCGACCGAGGGCACGTCGGCGGGGCGCAGAACTCCTTTGGGCGTAACGGGTCTCCCATCGCCGACCCAGCTCGCCAGCGCCCTGGTGCGGGAGAGTGCGCGGCACTGACTGGCCAAGGTGGAGATTCCGGTACTCACCCGCAGGACTTTAGCGAGCGCGCCGCCGGACCCGGACGGGTGCTTTCCATCCACAGTAGCCCGAGCGATGTCGACAAGTCGATCTTGGGCGGCGCGGCTCCGCCCACGCACGCTAGTCCAGGTCGACCCGCACGGTCAGCGGCGCGATCCCCAGGCGGCGCACGACCCAGCTGTTGAACGACGGCAGTGTCTTCAACCGCTCGTCCGGGTTGTCGTCCGGCAGCAGGTGAGCCGTGCCGGCGCGCCAGGTCCGGCCCAGCCGCACCCGCACCTTGGGGTTCGCCTCGATGTTGCGGACGTAGGCCGCGTGCCGGCCGTCGCCCGCCACGAACCAGAACGAGTCCCCGGCAACCTTCCCACCGACCGGGGTCTGATGGGGCACGCCGCTGCGGCGCCCGATCGTCTCGAGCACCACCTGCCCGGGCATGCGCCTGGTCACCGGGTTGATCAGCCGGTGGAACGCGTCCGCCGCCCGCTTCTTCTCCTCTGCGCTCTTCGCCACCGTTCATGCTTACCAAGGTTTCCGATCACGCGCCGACGACTTCGCGGCCGTCCGGCCACTTCCGGCCGGTAATATGATGAGCATTGCTAATAGCTCCTAGACAGAGCTATCGTGAAAGCGTGCGGGACCTGGCCGAGAACCTCATGACGACCACCGCCGGACTGCGGCGGGTGGTGCGGCGCCGGGTGCGGGAAACCCTGCCGCACGCTCCCCTGCGCGCCGGTCAGGTCGAATTGCTCCGCGTGGTCGAGAGCCACCCCGGTATCGGCGTCGCCGCGGCCGCGCGAGCGTTGCACCTGGCCGGCAACTCGGTGAGCACGCTGGTCAACCAGCTCGTCGACGCCGGCCTGCTGGAGCGGCGCGCCGACCCCGCCGACCGGCGCGCGGCCCGCCTCGAGCTCACCGGCGCAGCCCGGACGAGGCTGGCGAGCTGGCGCCGCACGCGCACCGGGTTCGTCGCGTCGGCGGTCGCCACCCTGTCGTCCGCGGACCGCGACGCGATCGAGGCCGCGCTCCCCGCACTCGGCCGGCTGATCGACGCACTCCAGGAGGAGAAATGACCACACCCGCGGTGCGCTGCGCCGGCCTCCGGCACGCCTTCGGCGATACCGTCGCCGTCGACGGCGTCGACCTGGAGATCCCGGCCGGTCAGGTGTTCGGGCTGCTCGGCCCCAACGGGGCCGGCAAGACCACGACGATCCGGATGATCACCACCCTGCTGCCGGTCCGGACCGGCACGGTCGAGGTCTTCGGGCTCGACGTCACCCGCCGGAAGATGGCGGTGCGGCGGTTGATCGGCTACGTCCCGCAACAACTCTCCGCCGACGGCTCGCTCAGCGGCCGGGAGAACGTGTCGTTGTTCGCGCGCCTGTTCGACGTCCCCCGGCGTGAGCGCGCGGAACAGGTCCGCATCGCGCTCGGCGCCGTGGGCCTGCTCGACGACGCCGACCGCACGGCCGCGACGTACTCCGGTGGCATGATCCGCCGCCTCGAACTCGCGCAGGCGCTGGTCAGCTCGCCGCGGCTGCTCATCCTGGACGAGCCGACCATCGGGCTCGACCCGGTGGCCCGCAGCGGTGTCTGGGAGCGCATCGGGCAGGTTCGCGCCGAGACCGGGATGACGGTCCTGGTCACCACGCACTACATGGAGGAGGCCGAGCAGTACTGCGAGCAGGTCGCGCTCATGCACCGCGGCCGCGTCCGCGCCCTGGGCAGCCCCGCGGACCTGCGGGCGCAGCTGGGTCCGGGGTCCACTTTGGACGACGTCTTCCGGGCGGTCACCGGTGACGCGTTCGACGACACCGACAAGGGAGGGATGCGAGGTGTCCGCGCCGCTCGACGCACCGCCCGCCGCCTGGGCTGAACCCGATCCGGTCCGCCGCCTGCTGTCCCGCGTGGGCACGATGTGCCTGGTGGAGCTGCAGAAGCTGCGCCGCGATCGCTCCGAACTCGTCACCCGCGCGATCCAGCCGGCGCTGTGGCTGCTGATCTTCGGCGAGACCTTCACCCGGCTGCGCGCCATCCCGACCGGGGACACGCCCTACCTGGACTTCCTCGCGCCCGGGATCCTCGCGCAGTCCGCGTTGTTCATCGCGATCTTCTACGGCATCCAGATCATCTGGGAACGCGACGCGGGCGTGCTGGGCAAGCTGCTGGTCACGCCGACACCGCGCGCCGCGCTGGTCACCGGCAAGGCGTTCGCGGCCGGGGTACGGGCGTTCGTGCAGGCGGTGATCGTGCTCGTCCTCGCCGCGATCCTGGGTGTCGGCCTGACCGCCAACCCGCTGAAGCTGATCGGCGCCGCGCTCGCCGTGGTGCTCGGTTCGGCGTTCTTCTGCTGCCTGTCGATCGTCATCGCCGGACTGGTGCTGTCCCGCGAACGGCTGATGGGCATCGGGCAGGCGATCACTATGCCGTTGTTCTTCGCCTCCAATGCACTCTATCCGGTGGACCTGATGCCGCATTGGCTGCGCGTGCTCAGCCGCGTGAACCCGCTCAGTTACGAGGTGGACGCCCTGCGCGGCCTGCTCATCGGCACCGTCCACCACCTCTGGGTGGACTTCGCGGTGCTCGCCGGGTCCGCCGCGGTCGCCATCGCGGTCGCATCCGCCCTGCTCGGACGGCTCGTGCGGTGAGTTTGCCCACTCAACGCCGGGGGTAGCCCACCAAGCACATCACGCAACCGTGGTGACGTCGGACGAAGGGGACAGGCGCCATGTCTCGTACCGAACACGCCCGCGTCCGGGCTGCCGGCTTCCAGCCGGTCCAGGGACTCGCCGCGCTCGTCGGCCTGGTCTACCTCGCCGTGGGCATCGTCGGGTTCGTGCGGACCGGGCTCGGCAGCTTCACCGGCAACCAGCACCAGATGCTCCTGGGCTTCATGATCAACCCCTTGCACAACCTGGTCCACACGGTGATCGGTGTGCTCGGCCTGGTGTTCGCCGCGAGCTCACCCTCGGCACGCACCTTCGGCTGGATCCTGTTCATCGGGTACGGGCTGATCGGCATCTGGGGCCTGATGGTCACCGGGGTGATCTCGTCGAACCCCGTGTCCGGCCTCGGCAACCCGCTCAACCTGAACTCGGCCGACAACTGGCTGCACCTGGTGACCGCCGTCCTGGGTCTGATCATCGCGATCATGCCGGCACGCAAGAGGGCGCAGATGGAGTCCACGGACACCGGTACCACCGCCGCCACGGGCGGCGGGATGCAGCAGCCGGTGGTGACCGGGAACGACGTGCCGGGCAACGCGGACGTCCCGACCCGCCCGGTGCCGCAGCAGACCGGCGCGGACGAACCCGGCCGGCACCGCACCTCGCGCTGGCGGGCGCACCGGCCGGGACACACCACGCACTGATCGTCGGGCAGACTGCCGGGCGTGAGCGAAACAGTGCTGGTGCTCGGCGGGCGCAGTGAGATCGGCCTCGCCGTCGCGCGGAAACTCGCGGGTGGCGGAGGAAAGTTCGTGCTCGCGGCCCGGCGCTGCGGCGACCTCGACGACGAGGAGACGTCGCTGCGCCGGGCCGGCGCGTCGGAGGTGGCGCGGGTCGAGTTCGACGCCGACGACGTGGCCCGGCACCGCGGGGTGCTGGACGCGGTCGTCGCCGAACACGGTCCACTGGCGACCGTCGTGGTCGCGTTCGGCGTCCTGGGCGACCAGGAGCGGGCCGAACGCGACGCGGCGCACGCGATGGCCGTGATCCACACCGACTACGTGGCGCACGTGAGCATCCTGACCGAGCTGGCGAACCTGTTGCGGGCGCAGGGCCACGGCCGGCTCGTGGTGTTCTCCTCGGTGGCCGGCGTGCGGGTGCGGCGGGCGAACTACGTGTACGGCTCGGCGAAGGCCGGGCTGGACGGCTTCGCGAGCGGCCTCGCCGACGCGCTGCACGGCAGCGGCGTGCGGCTGCTGCTGGTGCGGCCCGGTTTCGTCATCGGCCGGATGACCGAGGGCATGTCGGCGGCCCCGTTCGCCAGCACACCGGAGCAGGTGGCCACGGCCACGGTCCGTGCCCTGCACCGCGGGCGTGGCGAAGTGTGGGTACCGCCTGTGTTGCGCCCGGTGTTCTTCCTGATGCGGCTGCTGCCGCGGCCGGTCTGGCGGCGCCTCCCCCGCTGATCGAACGGCGACGGCCACCTCGCGGCGAACGCGGGTGGCCGTCGGCACGAGGTCCGGGGTCAGCCGCCGAGGAGCCCGCCCACCAGGCCGCCGACGACCCCCAGCAGGCCGCCGTCGTTCTTCTTGGTGGTCGCCGTGGGCCGGGAGGACGAACTGGACGGCGGCTGAGAACTCGGCTGGGTCGTCGTGTCCTGCGCCGTGGTGGTCGTGGTCGTGGTCGTCGCCGCCGGGTGGCTGCTCGTGCCGGTCGTGCTGCGCGCCGCGGGAGCCCCGGGCTGCGTCGAAACCGGCGCGGCCACCGAGCCGCTGCTGGTGGACGACTGGCCCGTCCGCGCGCCGCTGCTCGTGCTGCTGGTCCCACCGGGCTGAGTGGCCGCGGACTGGGACGACGCACTGCCGGCCGGTGGCAGGTCCGGGCTCACCGGCATCGGAGTACTACTGGCCAGCAGCTGCTGCTGCGGCGCCGCGATGGTGCTCGTGCTGGTGCTGGTGCTCGCCGGCGCGTTTCCGGTGCTGGTGTCCAAGCCGCCGCCGCCCACGCCGCCCGGCGCGGCCGCGTCGTGCAGCTGTCCGGTGGTCAGCGTGGTCACCGCGACGCCGGCCAGCGCCGCCACACCGGCGGCGAGTGCGCCGATCCGGCCCGCCTTGCGCTTGTCCCACCGGCTGCCCGGTTCGCTCTCGCGCCGCAGGATGCTCGCCGCGGGGATGCGCACGGTCGGCGCCTCGGCCACCTCCGCGGTGATGCCGGGGTCGTCCGCCTGCGGCTCGGGATCCTTCGGCAGCTTGACGGCGGTGAACTCCTGCGTGACGCCTTCCCGGCGCAGCAACTCCGCGACACTGATCTGCCGTGTCGTGGCACTCGGTCGAGTGTCTTTGTCGTCGCTCGTCACGCTGAACCTCTCCGCTTCCGCTACTGCCCGCGACATAATGACGGTTGTTATCAGTTCGTTGCCTTCTATCGTGTCCGAGGTCACAACCAGTAGGCCAAATGTCGTACGGACCGTGACAGGCCGATCGCGGAACCGACCCGTTACTGTGAGCCCGATCGCGGGATGGCGGAGGTGACGAGCGTGGCGGGCCGCAACCCTCTTTCGTGGGTGAGCCGCGTGGCCGACTGGTTCGAGCAGCGCGGCGTCTACGTCCCCGGCGAGGACAACCACACGGTTGACCCGTGGCGCGATTTCGGCTGGTTGATCGTGGCCTGGCTGGTCGGATGCGGCACGTTCATCCTCTTCCTCGCTCTCGCGGTCTGATCCGGGGCGTGAGAGCCCGATCACGATCCGTGCCGCTCCGATCACGGATCGGCCACAGGCCGACACCAGGTCCGCGTCAACCCCGTGCGGTGACTCGCACGCGCACGGGAAGACCGACAAAGTGGAGCGCGCCCGGCGGAAATACCTACCCCGTTCGGACCAGTCGGGCGGCAGTTGAAGACGTGAGGAAGTGGCCCCTGTGCGCACCCCGAGGCACGCGATGGCCGCTCTCGTCCTGGTGGCGGTGACCGCGTGCGGTGCACCCGCGCAGGTCGGGAGCGGGTCGACGAGCACCGGTGGGGACATCGCGGCCCAGCAGGCGCTGCCTGCGCTGCGCACGCTCGATTTCGGCGGCCAGTTCCGGTTCGCCGACGGGATCGCCGTGTCGGTGTCCGCGCCCAAGCCGTTCAAGCCCAGCGACAGCGCGTACCCGCACAGCGATCGCGCGGTGGCGTTCGAGATCATCATCCGCAACGAGGGCGCTCAGCCGTACCGGCTGTCCGGCTTGAGCGTGTCCGCGACCGTCGGCGACGTCGCGTCCAAACAGGTCGTGGACTCCACCCAGGGCTACAGCGGGATCGTGGAGGCGGGCAAGGACGTGCAGCCCGGGCGCGACGTGCGGGTGAACCTGGCGTTCGCCGCGCCACCGCAGACGGCCGAGATGAAGCTGACCCTGCGGCCCACCGCGACCAGCCCGGTCATCGCGGTGTACTGCGGGCGCGCCTGAGTACGCTCGGGCCATGACTGACCCGCAGCGGCTCGCCCCCGGCGAGAAGGCCCCCGACTTCACCCTCCCCGACAGCACGGGCAAGCAGGTGTCGCTGTCCGACTTCCGCGGCAGCCACGTCGTCGTCTACTTCTACCCCGCGGCCGGCACGCCCGGGTGCACCAAGCAGGCGTGCGACTTCCGGGACAACCTCGCCGAGCTCGACGGCGCCGGTTACCAGGTGCTCGGCATCTCGCCGGACAAGCCGGAGAAGCTCGCGAAGTTCGCCGACGCCGAGGGGCTGACGTTCCCGCTGCTGTCCGATCCGGACAAGACCGTGCTCACCGAGTGGGGCGCCTTCGGCGAGAAGAAGAACTACGGCCGCGTCGTCCAGGGCGTCATCCGGTCGACCTTCGTGATCGACCCCGAGGGCACGATCGTCAAGGCGATGTACAACGTCCGCGCGACCGGCCACGTGGCGAAGCTGCTCAAGGACCTGCAGATCGCCGCCTGAGCCACATCGGCCAACACACCACCCGGAACCAGCCAACACACCACCCGGAGCGGCAAACACACTGCCCGGAGCAGCAAACACGCCGACCAGCGGCGTGTTTGCCGCCGGGGGCGCCGTGTTTGCTGGCGGGGGTGGTGGGTTGGCCGTCGCTACATGCCGGTCCGGTAGGCGGTGACCAGCTGGTTCTCCGCGTCGTCGAGGTAGGCGGCCAGCAGGCGCTCCGCGGCGGCGCCGTCACCAGTACGGAGCCGGTCCAGGATCTCCCGGTTGCGCTCCAGGTACGGCTCGTGGAACGGCTGCGGGTCGGCCATCACGTGGAAGACCAGCCGCAGCTCGGCGAGCAGCCCGCGCACCAGCTCGTCAACCCGGGGACTGCCGGCGAGCGTGATCAGCGCCTGGTGGAAGTGGATGTTGGCGGTGCCCAGCTCACGCCAGGCCTGGCGCTTCTTCGCGTCCTCACCGTCGGCCACCGCGGCCTCCACCGCCCGCAGCTTGTCCCCCGGCGGGCTGTCGATCTCCCGCAGCACCGCGCACTCGACGAGCTTGCGCACCTTGTACAGGTCGATCACGTCCTCGACCGAGAGGCGGCGCACGAACACGCCCCGGTTCAGCTCGTGGACCAGCAGCTTCTCGTGGGTGAGCAGCCGGAACGCCTCCCGCAGGGTGTTGCGGGAGACGCCCAGCGCCCCGCCTATCGCCTCCTCGGACAGCCGGCTGCCAGGCTCGAAGTAGCCCTCCGTGATGCGTGCACGCAGGATGTCCGCCAGGCGTTCGGCGGTGCTCGTGCGCCCGAGCAGCAGGCGGTCCGCTTCGAGCCCGGTGCTGAGCATCGAGCCCATGGACTCGGCGTCGGTGGTCACTCGAGGCCTCCGGTTTCTCAGGGTCGGACCGCGTAACGGAAACTTAACCATCCCTCGAAGGACGGTCCAACCTGCGACTTGTTCTACGAAAAGTCTATCCGGATGCTTCGAAGCCCGGTGCTTGCTCCTCGAAAGTATTGACGGATCGTTCAACAATCCCTAACTTCATGACCTACCTCACTCCCTTCGATGGATGGACATCGTGATGACCGCTTCAACTGAGACCACGGACAAGCGCTCCCTGCGCCGCGCGTTCGTGGCGAGCTTGTCCGGCACCACCCTCGAGTACTACGACTTCGCGGCCTACTCGGTGGCGGCCGCGACGCTGTTCGGCAAGCTGTTCTTCCCCTCCGGGGACGCGCTCGCCGGCACCATGGCGGCGTTCTCCACGTACGCGGTCGGCTACCTGGCCCGCCCGCTCGGCGGGTTCGTCTTCGGGCGGCTCGGCGACAAGCTGGGCCGCAAGCAGGTGCTCGTGTTCACCCTGCTGCTGACCGGTATCGCCACGTTCCTGATCGGTGTCCTGCCCACCCACGCCTCGGTCGGCGGCTGGGCCGCCGTGCTGCTGGTGCTGCTGCGCTTCGCGCAGGGTGTCGGTGTCGGTGGTGAATGGGGTGGCGCCGTGCTGCTCTCCAGTGAGTTCGGCGACCCGAAGAAGCGCGGCTTCTGGGCCTCGGCCGCGCAGATCGGCCCGCCGGCAGGCAACCTGCTGGCCAACGGTGTGATCGCGCTGCTGACCGCGCTGCTGAGCACCGCCGCCTTCGAGTCCTGGGGCTGGCGCGTCGCGTTCCTGCTGTCCGGTGTCCTGGTGCTGTTCGGCCTGTGGCTGCGGATGAAGCTCGAGGAGACCCCGGTCTTCAAGAAGATCGCCGAGAGCGGCGAGAAGCCGAAGGCCCCGCTCAGGGAGGTCTTCACGCAGGAGCCGCGGGCACTCATCGCCGGCATCCTGGTCCGCATCTGCCCGGACGTGCTGTACTCGCTGTTCACGGTCTTCGTCCTCACCTACATGACCAGCGAGCTGCACATGACCCGCAGCCAGGGCCTGACCGCGGTGATGATCGGTTCGGCGTTCCAGCTGTTCCTGATGCCGGCCGCCGGCGCGCTGTCCGACCGGTTCAACCGCCGCACGATGTACATGGTGGGCACGATCGCCGCGGCGGTCTGGCCGTTCCTGTTCTTCCCGCTGGCCGGCACCAAGTCCTACCTGGCCATCGCCGTCGGCATGGTCGTGGCGCTCGCGATCCACGCCCTGCTCTACGGCCCGCAGGCCGCGCTGATCACCGAGCAGTTCTCCGAGCGCCTGCGCTACACCGGCAGCTCGCTGGCCTACACCCTGGCCAGTGTGGTCGGCGGTGCGGTCGCCCCGCTGATCTTCACCGCGCTGATCGCCAGCTACCACTCCTGGGTCGCGGTGGCGCTCTACGTCGTGGTGACCGCGGTGCTGACCGGCATCGGTGTCACGCTCGCCCGGAAGACGCCCGTGGAGACTGTCGCGGTTCCGGCTCCGACGGCGGAAGTCGCACGATGAGCGCCCCCGCGACCACCGCCACCATCGATCTGAACTGCGACGTGGGCGAAGGGTTCGGCGCCTGGCGGATCGCCGACGACGAGGCCCTGCTGGACGTCGTGACCGGCGCCAACGTGGCCTGTGGCTTCCACGCCGGTGACCCCTCGACCATGCGGCACGTGTGCGAGGCGGCGGTGCAGCGCGGGGTCACCATCGGCGCCCACGTCGGGTACCGGGACCTGGCCGGGTTCGGCCGCCGGTTCCTCGACGTGGACCCCGTCGAACTCATCGACGAGATCCTCTACCAGCTGGGTGCGCTCGACGCACTGGCCGGCGCGTCGGGCGGCGAGATCGCCTACGTCAAGCCGCACGGCGCGCTGTACAACGCCATCGCCACGCACGAGAAGCAGGCGGGCGCGGTGGCCGAGGCGGTGTGGCAGTACGACCCGACGCTGCCGGTGCTCGGGCAGCCCGGATCCCGGTGGCTGGCGCGGGCTGCCGAGATCGGGCTGACCACGATCGCCGAGGCGTTCGCCGACCGCGGGTACTCGCCCGACGGGCGGCTCCTCCCCCGGCGCGAGCCGGGGGCGGTGCTGACCGACCCGGACGAGGTCGCGCGGCGGTGCGTCCGGCTGGTGCGGGACGGCGAGGTGGTGGCCGTGGACGGCACGGTCATCCCCCTCCAGGCGGGTTCGCTGTGCGTGCACAGCGACACCCCGGGCGCGGTGGCGCTGGCCACCGCGGCCCGTACCGCGCTGGTGTCGGCCGGGGTCGAGGTGCGGAGTTTCGCATGAACATCCGGCGATGCGGGGACCAGGCGCTGCTCGTGGACGTCGGCGACGGCGGGATCGATGCGGTGCTCGGGCTGTACTCCGCGCTGTCCGACCCCCGGCCCGACGGCGTGACGGAACTGGTGCCGGCGGCGCGCACCCTGCTGGTGCGCTTCGACCCGGCGATCATCGGGGCCGGTGAGCTGGCGGAGCTGCTGGCGGGCACCGAACCGGTGCCCGCCCAGGCGATGCGCGGCGAGCTGGTGGAGATCCCGGTGCACTACGACGGCGCGGACCTGGCCGAGGTCGGCGAACACACCGGCCTCGGCCCGGACGGTGTCGTCGAGATGCACACCGCCGCCGAGTACACAGTGGCGTTCGGCGGCTTCGCTCCCGGGTTCGGGTACCTGACCGGGTTGCACCCGAAGCTGCACCTGCCGCGGCGGGCCACGCCGCGGACGCACGTGCCCGCGGGTGCGGTCGCCATCGCCGGTGAGTTCACCGGCATCTACCCGCGGTCCTCCCCGGGCGGCTGGCAGCTGGTCGGCCGGACCGAGATCCCGCTGTGGGACCCGGCCCGTCGTCCGCCGGCCCTGCTGCGGCCGGGTACCCGCATTCGCTTCCGGGAGGTTCGATGATCGAGGTGGTGCGGCCCGGGCCGTTGACCACGGTGCAGGACCTGGGACGTCCCGGACTGGCCGCCCTGGGGGTCGGCCGGTCCGGGGCCGCGGACCGGCGGTCGGCGGCGCTGGCGAACCGGCTCGTGGGCAACTTGGACGACGCCGCCGTCCTGGAGACCACGTTCGGCGGTCTGGTGCTGCGGTTCCGGCAGGTGGCGCGGGTCGTGGTGACCGGCGCACCCTGCCCGGTGCGCCGGGGCCGCCGCGGCGAGGCGATGAACGCGCCGTTCACCGTGTGGCCGGGCGAGGAGCTGGTGCTCGGTGCGCCGACCTCCGGCCTGCGCACCTACCTGGCGGTGCGCGGGGGGATCGGGGTGGACAAGGTGCTGGAGTCCCGGTCGACCGACCTGTTGGCCGGGCTGGGGCCGGCCGCGCTGAGCGAGGGCGACGTCCTGCCGATCGGCCGCGACGAATGCGGTCCGCTGCCGTCGGTGGAGGTCGCGCCGGTGCCCGATCCGGCCGGGTTCGGGCTGACGGTGCGCGTGATGCCCGGTCCGCGGGACGACTGGTTCACCGCGGAGGCGCTGCGGACCTTCGCCACCGCGACCTACGAGGTCACCTCGGAGAGCAACCGCGTCGGCGTGCGGCTGACCGGTCCGGTGCTGGAGCGCGCGCGGGAGGGCGAGCTGCTCAGCGAGGGCATGGTGCCGGGCGCGATCCAGGTGCCGCCGTCGGGGCTGCCGCTGGTGTTCCTCGCCGACCACCCGGTGACCGGTGGCTATCCGGTGATCGGCGTCGTGCTGACCGACGACCTGCCGGTGATGGCCCAGGCGCGGCCCGGGCAGACCGTCTCGTTCCGGCTCGTGTCCGCCGCTCTCCCGGCGGCGGCCTGAAACTCCCGGGAGCCGTCCGCACGGGCGGCTCCCGGGTCTCCACTTCTCAGTGTCCGGCCAGCTCCCGCAGCGCGGGCAGCAGCGCCCGCAGCGCCCGTCCGCGGTGCGAGGCAGCGTCCTTTTCGGCCGGTGCCATCTCCGCCGACGTGCGGTTCTCCCCCTCCGGCCGGAAGATCGGGTCGTAGCCGAACCCGTTGCTGCCGCGGGCTTCCCGGAGCAGGGCGCCACGCCACTCACCGCGCACGACCGTCTCGGTACCGTCCGGCAGCACCAGTGCGGCCGCGCACACGAAAGCCGCGCCGCGCCGCTCGTCCGGCGTGTCGGTGAGCTGCGCCAGCACCAGGTCGAGGTTGGCCTGGTCGTCGCCGTGCCGTCCGGACCAGCGGGCGGAGAGCACACCGGGCATGCCGTTCAGCGCGTCGACCGTCAGACCCGAGTCGTCCGCCACCGCGGGCAACGACGTGGCGGCCACCGCGTCCCGCGCCTTGGCCAGCGCGTTCTCCTCGAACGTCGCGCCGGTCTCCGGCGCCTCGGGGAACTCCGGCACGTCCGACAGGCCCACGACCTCGAGCCCGCCGATGCCCTCGGCCGCCAGGATCCGCCGCAGTTCGCCGAGCTTCTTGGCGTTGCGCGTGGCCAGCAGGACGCGGCTCACTTCGCGCCCTTCTTCTTGCCGGTGGCCGGCTCGGGCAGCTCGTGCGGGTAGGGCTGCGCCAGCGCGGCCTGCTGCAACCGGGTGAGCTCCGCGCAGCCGGCCTGCGCCAGGTCCAGCATCTTGTCCAAAGTGGAGCGGGTGAAGGTGGCGCCCTCGCCGGTGCCCTGCACCTCGATGAGGGTGCCGGCGTCGGTGCAGACCACGTTCATGTCGACCTCGGCCCGCGAGTCCTCCTCGTACGGCAGGTCCAGGCGCACGCGCCCGTCCACCACGCCGACGCTGACCGCGGACACCATCGCCGACAGCGGTTGCGGATCGGCCAGCCGCCCGGCCGCGGCGAGCCAGGTGACCGCGTCGGCCAGCGCCACGTACCCACCGGTGATCGCGGCCGTCCGGGTGCCGCCGTCGGCCTGGATCACGTCGCAGTCGAGCTGGATCGTGTTCTCGCCGAGCGCCGACAAATCGATGCAGGCCCGCAGTGCGCGGCCGATGAGCCGGCTGATCTCGTGGGTCCGGCCGCCGACGCGGCCCTTCACCGATTCACGGTCGCTGCGGTCGTGCGTGGCCGAGGGGAGCATCGCGTACTCGGCCGTCACCCAGCCCAGGCCCGATCCGGCGCGCCACCGGGGCACGCCCTCGCTGACGCTGGCCGCGCAGAGCACCTTCGTGTTGCCGAACTCGATGAGCACCGAGCCGGCGGGCCACTGCTGGAATCCCCGCGTGATCTGCACGTCGCGGAGCTGGTCGTCGTTCCTGCCGTCTTTTCGCACCACGCGTGCAGCGTAGAACCCCGCTGCGGTGGCTGCTCATGCGCGCTGCCTTCGTGACCTTGCCCGCCTGCCTGCTGCGCCTGACCGCCGCGAGCACAACCACCTGCGCGAGCACCCTGACCTGCACCGCCGCGGACACCGTGGGCGTGCTGGAGTTCTTCGCCGACCGCGGACCCGGTGCGCCCGGCAGCTCGCTGTCCTATGTGGATGCGCGCATCCTGGAGGGCGCCGAACGGGGAATCGCGCTGTCTCAGATGTCGTAGACCGCGCCGCGCTCGACGAGCGCCGCGCCCGGGAACGCCGCGGTGGCCTCGGCGCGGATGGCGTCCCGGTCGCTCCACGGCGCGACGTGCGTGATCAGCAGCCGCGACACGCCGGCGTCGCGCGCCAGCTCGCCGGCCTGCTTCCCGGACAGGTGCACGCCCGGCGGCCGGTCCGCCGCGTCGGTCCAGGACGCCTCGGCGAGCAGCACGTCGGCGTTGCGGACCAGCTCGGTGAGGGCGTCGCACGGTCCGGTGTCGCCGGTGTAGGCCAGCGTCCGGCCGGCGTGCCGCACCCGCAGCCCGAACGCCTCGGTCGGGTGGGACACCGGAACCGCGGTGACCTCGAAGGGGCCGATCTTCACCGGATCGGTGGTCAACGCGTGGAACTCGTAGACGTCGGACAGGTCGGTCTCGGCCAGTTCCGTCTCGTTCGGTGCGTAGGCCATCGCCAGCCGCACCGGCGCGTTCGCGGGAGCGTGCACCGGCAGACGGCGCGCGGCCGGGTCGTACGGCGGTGCCGGGTGGTAGCGGCGCAGCACAGTCAGCGCGGTGAAGTCGGCGCAGTGGTCCGGGTGCAGGTGCGACAACACGAGCGCGCCGAGGTCAAAGGGGTCGTGCCGCGTCTGCAGCTCGGCGAACACGCCGTTGCCGAACTCGACACCCAGCAGGAAACCGTCCGCTTCGAGCAGGTACCCGGACGCGGGCTCGCCCGGGCCGGGCACACTGCCCGAACAGCCGAGGATCGTCAGTCGCACGAGATGACACCCTGCCAGCTCAGGCGCTGATGGGCGAGAGCACTCCGGGCGCGAAGCCCATGAACCGCTGCGCGAGCCGGACGAACGGTTCTGGAGAGCCGGTGGCGATGAACTCGTGCCGCGGCGGGGTGTCCCGTTCGGCGAGCATGTCCTGCTCGGTGAGCAGGCGGACGACGTCCTTGGCGGTCTCCTCGGCGCTGGAGACGAGCGTGACCTCCGGGCCCATCACGATCTGCAGGACTCCCGTCAGCAGCGGGTAGTGCGTGCAGCCCAGCACCAGCGTGTCCACCTCGGCGCGCAGCAGCGGTTCGAGGTAGCCCTGCGCGAGCCCGAGCACCTGGCGCCCGGAGGTGACGCCCCGCTCGACGAAGTCGACGAACCGCGGGCAGGCGACGGTGGTGATGGACATGTCGCGGGCCGCCGCGAAGGCGTCCTCGTAGGCGCGCGACCGGATGGTGCCCAGCGTGCCGATCACGCCGATCCGGCCGGTGTGGGTGGCGGCGACCGCCCGCCGCACGGCCGGCAGCACGACCTCGACGACCGGCACGTCGTAGCGCTCGCGTGCATCCCGCAGGCACGCCGCCGAGGCCGTGTTGCAGGCGATGACGAGGGCCTTCACCCCGCCATCGACGAGATCGTCCAGCGCTTTCAGCGCGAGTTCGCGCGCCCGCGCGATGGGCAGCGGGCCGTACGGGTTGTGCGCCGTGTCACCCACGTAGCGCAGCTGCTCGGACGGCAGCTGGTCGAGGATCGCGCGGGCGACCGTGAGGCCCCCGACGCCGGAATCGAACACACCGATCGGGGCCTCGCGATTGCTCACGGGTTCGAGGGTACCGTCCGCCGCCGTCCCGCCCGGGCGCCGAACCAGGCGGCGAGGATGCCGCCGAGCGCACCGAAGGCGTGCGCCTGCCAGGACACGCCCGGATGCCCGGGCAGCACGCCCCACAGCATCCCGCCCCAGCCGATCAGCAGCACTGCGGCCACCACGATCTGCGCGAACGCCCGGTTGAACAGGCCGCGGACCAGCAGGTACGCCAGCCACCCGAAGGCCAGTCCGGACGCGCCGATGGTGACCGTGCCCGGCTCCGCGGTCAGCCACACCCCCAGCCCGCTGACCAGCCAGATCGTCGCGGTCACCAGCACCCAGCGGACGAGGCCGGCCGCCATCGCGAGGAACGCGAACACGACCACCGGCACCGTGTTCGCCAGCAGGTGCGGCCAGCCGGCGTGCAGCAGCGGCGCCCACACCACACCGTCGAGCCCGCCCAGCGTGCGCGGCACGATGCCCTCGGCGTCGAGCCGGTGGTGCACGATCGTGTCCACGGCCTCGGCCAGGTACAGCAGCGCGGTGAACACCAGCACGACGAGCGCGGCGGTCTTCGGCTTCGCGGGCAGGACGCGGTTCGCCTGGTCGTTCCGGGGCGCGGGCAACGTGCTCATGCCCTCCACGGTACGAGCGGCACGGCCCGGTGGGATCGGGAGAAAACCCTGAGCCGCCGGGTGCGGATGCACTGCGCGCCGGGCCGGCGCCCCGCGGGCACAACCCCCTGGAACACGACGGCGCCCCGCTCCCGCACCGGGGAGAGGGGCGCCGTCCAGATCCGGTCAGGCCCAGAGCTGGCCGTCGAGCCGCTCGGCAGCCTCGTCCAGGGTGCCGCTGTAGGCGCCGGTGGACAGGTACTTCCACCCGGCGTCGGCGACGATGAACGCGATGTCGGCCTTCTCGCCCTTCGCCGCCGCCTTCTCGGCCACGCCGAGCGCGGCGTGCAGGACCGCGCCGGTGGAGATCCCGGCGAAGATGCCTTCGTGCTCCAGCAGCTCCCGCGTGCGGCGCAGCGCGTCGTAGGCGCCCACCGAGTAGCGGCCGTTGAGCACGTCCGGGTCGTACAGCTCCGGCACGAATCCCTCGTCCAGGTTGCGCAGCCCGTACACCAGTTCCCCGTAGCGGGGCTCGGCGGCGATGATCTGCACGTGCGGCTTCTGCTCGTGCAGGTACCGGCCCACGCCGACCAGCGTGCCCGTGGTGCCCAGGCCGCCGACGAAGTGCGTGATGGTCGGCAGGTCCTTGAGCAGCTCCGGGCCGGTCGTCCGGTAGTGCGCGTCCGGGTTGGCCGGGTTGCCGTACTGGTAGAGCATCACCCAGTCCGGGTTCTTCTCCGCCAGCTCCTTGGCGCGCCGCACGGCCTCGTTGGACCCGCCCGCGGCGGGTGAGAACACGATCCGGGCGCCGTAGGCCTGCAACAGCTGCTTGCGTTCGGCGGAGGTGTTCTCCGGCATCACGCACACCAGGCCGTAACCCTTGAGCTTCGCCGCCATGGCCAGCGAAATGCCGGTGTTGCCCGAGGTCGGCTCGAGGATCGTCGATCCCCGGCGCAGCCTGCCGTCGCGCTCGGCGGCCTCGATCATCGCCAGCGCGGGGCGGTCCTTGATCGAGCCGGTCGGGTTGCGGTCCTCCAGCTTGGCCCACAGCCGCACGTCGTGCGTCGGGGACAGCCTCGGCAACCCCACCAGCGGCGTGCCGCCGAGGGCTTCCAGCAGCGATTCGTACCGGGCCATGCCTAGCGGGCGCCGCCGGCGACCGCGGGCAGGATGGTCACGGTGTCGCCGTCCTTGACTTCGGCGTCCAGGCCGCCGGCGAAGCGCACGTCCTCGTCGTTGACGTAGACGTTCACGAAGCGGTGCAGCTTGTCCTCCTTGACCAGACGGCCCTTGATGCCGCTGTGCCGGGCCTCGATGTCGTCGATGACCTCGGCGACGGTCTTGCCGGACGCCTCGACCGACTTCTGACCACCCGTGTGCGTACGCAGGATGGTGGGGATGGACACGGTCACGGCCATGGGTAACTACCTCCGCTTGGGTTTCTTCCAGCTCTGACGTCCGGCTGCCCGGCGTTATTCCGTGAGATCGGCGATCTCCACCGGCTCCTCGGTGACGACACCGTCCACGATGCGGTACGACCGGAACTCGTGGGTCTCCGGGTCGCGGGTCGAGACCAGCACGTAGTGCGCGTCGGGCTCGGAGGCGTAGGACACGTCGGTGCGTGACGGGTAGGCCTCGGTCGCGGTGTGCGAGTGGTAGATGACGACCGGGACCTCGTCGTTCGCGTCCATCTCGCGGTAGAGCTTGAGCAGGTCGCCGGAGTCGAACTCGTAGAACGTCGGCGAACGCGCCGCGTTGAGCATCGGGATGAACCGCTCGGGGCGGTCGGAGCCGACGGGACCGGCGATCACCCCGCACGCTTCGTCCGGGTGGTCCCGGCGGGCGTGCGCGACGATCTCGTCGACGAGTTCACGGCGGATCCGAAGCACGCCGGTCATCTTACGTGCCGGACTCCAGGGGTTCACAGAGTGAGAGTGCGCACGCCAGCGCCACGGCGTCCTGCGCGTGCGACAGCCACTCGAGCGTGACGTCCCTGGCGCTGAGCGGGAAGCGTGCCCAGGCGCGCCCGTCCCGCCACCGGGGTTTGCGCAGGTAGAGCGTCTGGGCGTGGCCGAAGGTGATCATCCAGGCCCGCTGCCAGGCCGGATCGAGGGTGACCGCCGTCGCACCCGTCCATCCGCGCACCACCGCCCGGACCGCGGCCGTCACGCTCTGCCGCATCGCCGCACCGTGCCGCTCCCGGAACTCCCGGGCCTCGCGGATCAGCAGGTGAGCGTCGGGGAACAGATCCTCGTCCCGCAACGGGCGGCGGCCGTGCCGGCCGGTCTCCAGGGCGGTCAGCAGTTCACCGGCGATCGCGTGGAGGCACTCCCCGACGTTCGGCGACATCTCGACCAGGACCCGCCGGTCCGGCAGCGGGTGCGCGTCCAGGAAGTCCACGTCACCCGCCCTGCAACGTGGCGTGCAACCCGAGCACCTGCAGCTCGGCGACCAGCGCCTCGGCCTGCTCGCGAGAGGCGAACCGGGTGAGCTCCGCGGCGCCCCGGTGGTCCACCACGTGGGCGAACTCCAGAGCCCTCGCCGCGGAGAGCCCGAGCACGGCGTGCACCGCGCAGACCACTGTCTGGTAGGAGTTCACGTGGTCGTTGTGGACGACCACCAGCCACGCCCGCACACCCTTCACGGGCTCATGATCGCGGCCCGGCCGCCGCCGTTACGCGAACGCCTCCGGCCACACGTCCCGGTACGCCGGTACCCCGGCCACCCCCTCCGCACGCACCAACCCGTGCACACAGGCCCGCGCGAAGACCCGCGCCGCGGCGGTGCACAGTTCGTCCAGCGCTGCCGCCCGGGTCGTCACCCCGAACGGCCCCGCGGCCGCGGGCAGCTCCCGGGCGCCGGTGGCCAGCGCGAACACGGTGTCGCCGTCGAACATCGAGTGCGCCGGCCGCACCGCCCGCGCCAGGCCGTCCTGCGCCGCCACCGCCAGCCTGCGGGCCTCGGCCTTCGACACGTCCGCGTCGACCGCGACCACGCCGATCGTGGTGTTCAGGTCCGTCTCCCGCCGGGGCACCGAGGCGGCGCGCTCCGGCCACCGCACGCCGAACTCGCCCGCGACCTCGTGATCCGCCGCGAACGGCCGCCCGTTCTCGAACGACACCGCCTCACCCCGCGCGTTGACGACCGCCAGCGCACCGACCACGAACTCACCCACGCGCTCGCTCGCCGTGCCGATGCCGCCCTTGAGCGACCCCACGGCCGCCCCCGCCCCGGCACCGACCGAACCCTGTCCGACGGCGACCCCCGCGGCCTCGCACGCGGCGTACCCGAACGACGAGTCCGGCCGGTTGCCCCAGTCCCCGCGCGGCAGGTCGAAGATCACCGCGGCGGGCACGATCGGCACCACCTCGTGCGGCTCCGCGCCGACGGCGAACCCGCGATCCCGCTCCGCGAGCCAGCGCATCACGCCGTCGGCGGCGGCGAGGCCGTAGGCGCTGCCACCGGACAGGCAGATCGCGTCGACGTGCCGGACCAGGTTCTCCGGCTCCAGCAGGTTCGTCTCCCGGGTACCGGGCGCGCCACCGCGCTGGTCGACCGCCCCCGTGGTGCCCGGCGGTGCGAGCACCACCGTGGTCCCGGTGGCCCAGCCCGCACCGATCCGGTGGTGATGCCCGACGAGCACCCCCGGCACGTCCGTGATCACGCCCGGATCACCCGGTCAGCGCCTGGACGAGGCTTTCCTGCACCCACGTCAGCCAGTGGTAGACGCCCAGGTGCGGCGCCCGCGGATCGTCCTCGGGCAGCTCGTCGGGCATGTCCTCGGTGACGTCGAGCGCCGTGCCCAGTGCCAGCCGGACGTCGTTGATCGCGGCCAGCCACGCGTCCGCCTGCTCGTAGGTGAGCTGCACGTCGCCGCCGTCGCGCGGCAGCGTCTCCATGACCACCGTGGCCACGCCGACCTTCGCGTCGACCAGTTCGGGTTCGTGCAGCGACCGCAGGGCGCTCGCCGAGTCCAGGACCTCCTGGCTCGGCGTGTCCGGGTCGATCTTGTGGTAGTCCGGCAGCAACCGGGACAGCACCGGGTCGTCCGGTGACTCGGGCGATCCGGTGCGGATGCCGGTCAGCTCGGCCAGCGGGTCCTGCGGCGCCTCCTCGGCCCGCGCCCGCAGCATGTCCTCGAGCTGGCTCACCAGCCCGCGCAGCACCGCGGCCTCCTGCTGCTCGAACCCGGCGTGCACACGGCCGCCCGTTCGCTGCCAGCCCCTCACGAAGTGTGCTCCATCGTCGCCCACAGCCCCGCGGCGTGCAGTCTGGTCACGTCCGCCTCGACCTTCTCCTTCGTCCCCGAGGACACCACCGCACGCCCTCTGTGGTGCACGTCGAGCATCAGCTTGGTGGCGTGGTCCCGGCTGTAGCCGAACAGCTTCTGGAAGACGTACGTCACGTACGACATCAGGTTCACCGGGTCGTTCCAGACGATCGTCTGCCACGGCTCGTCCTCGGCACCGGCCTCGGTGCCGATGGGTTCAACCTGCGTCTGTTCGGATGCGACAGGCGTGGTCATGCGATCCATGGTGTCACGGAACCCACATGCCGGGGACCGGTGGTGGCTCTGTTCGGGTGATTCAGCCGAACGCGCAAGTACCTCATAGTCTGATCCCATGGGTTTTCCCGAGACGCACGGCAGCACGGCCCTGCTCACCGACCACTACGAGCTCACCATGCTGGGCAGTGCCCTGACCGACGGCACCGGCGACCGCCAGTGCGTGTTCGAGGTGTTCGCCCGCCGGCTGCCCGCCGGGCGGCGGTACGGCGTGGTCGCGGGCACCGGGCGGCTGCTGGAGGCGATCGCCGACTTCCGGTTCGCCGACGCCGAGCTCGACCTGCTCGCCACGACCGCGGTGGTCGACGACGACACCCTGTCGTGGCTCGCGAACTACCGGTTCAGCGGCGACATCGACGGCTATCCCGAAGGGGAGCTGTACTTCCCGGGCTCGCCGGTCCTCACCGTCCGGGGAACCTTCGCCGAAGCGGTCCTGCTGGAGACCCTGGCGTTGTCCATCCTCAACCACGACAGCGCGATCGCCTCCGCGGCCGCACGCATGTCCTCGGCCGCGCACGGCAGGCCGATCATCGAGATGGGCGGCCGCCGCACGCACGAGATGGCCGCGGTCGCCGCGGCGCGCGCCGCCTACATCGGCGGGTTCGCCACCACCTCCAACCTGGAGGCCGGCCGCCGCTACGGCATTCCCACCCGCGGCACGGTGGCGCACGCGTTCATGCTGTTGCACGACAGCGAAGAGGACGCCTTCCGCGCCCAGGTCGCGAAGATGGGCACCGACACCACCCTCCTGGTCGACACCTACGACATCACGCGCGGCATCGACACCGCGGTGCGCGTGGCCGGACCCGAGCTGGGCGCGATCCGCATCGACTCGGGTGACGTGGGCGTGCTGGCCCGCAAGGCGCGCGAACAGCTGGACTCCCTGGGCGCCAGGGACACCCGCATCGTGGTGTCCGGCGACCTCGACGAGCACGCCATCGCGGCCCTGCGCGCCGAACCGGTGGACGCCTACGGTGTGGGCACGTCCGTGGTCACCGGTTCGGGCGCGCCGACCGCGGGCATGGTCTACAAGCTGGTCGAGGTCGACGGCCGCCCGGTCGCCAAGCGCAGCGAGAACAAGGCGTCGCGCGGCGGCGAGAAGTCGGCGCTGCGCCGCCACAAGCCGACCGGGACGGCGCTGGAGGAGGTCGTGTACGTGGCCGGCCGGCGTCCCGAGCCCGGCGAGAACGACCGTGAACTGCCGATTCCGCTGATGCGCGGCGGCAAGCCGGTCGACGGCCTGCCCTCGCTCGACGACAGCCGTCAGCGGCTGCGCGACGGCCTGGTCAGCCTGCCGTGGGAGGGGCTGAAGCTCTCCAGCGGCGAACCCGCGATCCCCACTGTGTTCCCCCAGGAGGCGTGATGAGCCGGGCACTGATCGTCGTGGACGTGCAGAACGACTTCTGCGAGGGCGGTGCGCTCGCGGTCGCCGGTGGCGCCGAGGTGGCGACGAAGATCAGCGAGCACCTCGCGCGCGGCGGCTACCCGGCGGTGGCCGCGACCCGCGACTACCACATCGACCCCGGCGCGCATTTCAGCGACGACCCGGATTACGTGCGGTCCTGGCCGCGGCACTGCGTGGCCGGGACGCCGGGCGCGTCGTTCCACCCGGCGCTCGACGTCGGCCCGATCACCGCGGTGTTCTCCAAGGGCCAGTACAGCGACGGCTACTCCGGCTTCGAAGGGCACACCGATGCCGGCGAGAAACTCGTGGACTGGTTGCGGGACCGGGAGATCACCGACGTCGACCTCGTCGGCATCGCGACCGACCACTGCGTGCGGGCCAGCGCGCTGGACGCCGCGGCGGCCGGGTTCACGGTGCGGGTCCTGCTGGACCTGACCGCCGGAGTCGCGCAGGAGACCGTGGACGCGGCGCTGGACCGGTTGCGGGCGGCCGGGGTGGAACTCGTGGGCACCCCGCGGGTCGGCTGATGCGGACGGTGCTGCGCAAGCACAACAACCGCTTCCGGGAGCGCCTCGCCGCCGGCCGCGTCATGGCGCTGCTGCGCGCGGACTCGCCAGCTTGGTTCGCCGACGCCGGCCTCGTCCTGTACGACGCGGGCCTGCGGGTGATCGAGGCGGACCTGGCGACGCCGGGCGCGCTGGACGCGATCGCGGTGCTGCAGGCGGAGCTGGGGCCGGACGCGCTGATCGGCGCGGGCGGGGTTCGTACGGCGTCCGCCGTGGACCGGTGCGTGGCGGCCGGGGCCGACTTCGTCGCGACACCCACGTTCTCGCCCGAGGTGCTGTGGCGGGCGCAGGAGTACGCGTTGCCGATCGTGTGCGGCGCACTGACGCCGACCGAGATCGACGCGGCGTGGAGCCACGGACCGGCCGCCGTGCAAGTATTCCCGGTCACCACCGCCGGTGGCGCGCGGTACCTGGAGGAGGTCCAGTCCACCCTGCCGGAGGTGCCGCTGGTGCCGGCCGGCGGGGTGTCGTTGTCCGATGTGGACGACTACCTGGACGCGGGTGCGCTCGCGGTCGCGGTCGGCCCGGCCCTGCTCGGCGACGCGACCGAAGGTGGCCGCCTCGACGAGCTGGCCGAGCGGGCCACCCGGGTGGCGGCGGCCGCCGGCCGCTACGCCTGAGCCGTCAGAACCCGAACGGCGAGCAGCGGGCCGAGCCGACCAGGATGTCGCCGGAGGCCGGGCCACCCTGCGGGAACAGCTTGATGTGCATGGCGTTCGTGGTCAGGCTGCCGTCCGCGGGCACGGGCACGATCAGCTCGTTCAGGACGACCTCGGCCATCGGCGGCGCGCCGGGCGTGGTGCCCGGCACGGTGATCGTGTGGTTCGGCGGGATGTTCTGCGGAACGGTGATGCCGGTGACGTTGCCCAGCTCCATGGTGCCGTTGCTGCCGTTGGCGGTGGTGGTGCAGCCGGCGCCGAACGTCCGCACCTTGATCACCGGGCCGCCGAACTGCTGCAGCACGCTGGTTTCGAACCGCTGACCGGTCACCTTGACGCTCGCGGTGCCGTCCGCGTTGCGGGTGCACGTGCTGCTGCCCAGGCCGTATTTCGTGCGGGTGCCGACGGTGACCGGATCGGTGCGGCCCGCCGGCGTGGCGTCCACGACGCACGGCGCGATCGGGTCGGCGTGCGCCGGGGTGCCGTTCACGGCGATGTCGGCCGCGCCCACCGAACCGGCGCCGGTCGCGCCGGGCTGCGCCTGCGCACTCCCCGGGGCCGCCACCAGGCCCCCGCAGAGCACCGCTGCCGTCACGATCCGCCTGGCCCGCCTCATGAGCCGCTCCTTTCGCCTGGGAAATCCTCCTCGTCAATCGGCAGCACGCCGGGCCCGCCTGACCCACCCGGCCGGATGCCACCCGGACGGGTGGATCTCCCCGTGACCGGCAGCGGGACGGCGACCCGGTTCTGACAGTGGTCCCCGGTACCGTGTCCTGGTGGCCGTCCGAACTGCGTTCCCCGGTGTCAACGAGCTCCTCTCGACCGCTGTCGAGGCGCTCGGCGGTGCGGAGCGCGCCGGCCAGGTCACCATGGCCGAAGCGGTCGGGCGGGCCATCCGCACCGGCGAGCACCTGGCCGTGCAGGCGGGCACCGGCACCGGGAAGTCGCTGGCCTACCTGGTGCCGGCCATCCGGCACGCGGTCGAGAAGGACACCACGGTGGTCGTGTCGACGGCCACGATCGCGCTCCAGCGCCAGCTCGTGGACCGCGACCTGCCGCGGCTGGCGAAGGCGTTGAAGAAACCGCTGGGCCGCACCCCGACGTTCGCCATCCTCAAGGGCCGCCGCAACTACCTGTGCCTGCACCGGCTGGATTCGGGCGCCCCGGAGGAGCCGGAGGACCCGGCGCTCTTCGACCCGTTCGCCGTGTCGCGGCTGGGCAAGGAGGTCACGCGGCTGCGGGAGTGGGCGTCCGACACCGAGACCGGCGACCGGGACGAGCTGGTGCCGGGGGTGTCCGAGCAGGCGTGGCGGCAGGTGTCGGTCACCGCGAAGGAGTGCCTGGGGGTGGCGCGCTGCCCGATCGGGCAGGACTGCTTCGCCGAGCGGGCGCGCGGTGAGGCGGGCAGGGCCGACGTGGTGGTCACGAACCACGCCCTGCTGGCGATCGACGCGTTGCAGGGCTACCAGGTGCTGCCGGAGCACGACCTGGTGATCATCGACGAGGCGCACGAGCTGGTCGACCGGGTGACGTCCGTGGCCACCGGTGAGCTGACGTCGTCGGCGGTCGCGGTCGCGGTGCGGCGCTGCGGGAAGCTGATCGACGCGGGCACGGCCGACCGGCTGCAGGAGGCGAGCGAGGGCCTGGCGCTGATCCTGGAGGATCTGCCGGCCGGGCGGATGGACACCCTGCCGAAGGCGCTGGGCGGAGCGGTCGCCGCGGTGCGGGACGGGGCGCACGCCTGCCTGTCCGCGCTCGGGTCGGACCGCAAGGAGGACGTCGAGGAGGCCACCGCCCGCAAGCTCGCGCGGTCGCAGCTGGAGGAGGTGCACGACACCGCGGTGCGGCTGCTCGACGCGTTCGGCGAGGACGCGGCGCACCAGCGGGACGTGGTGTGGTTGTCCAACGACAAGTTCTCGTTCGGCAACCGGCCACCGACGCTGCACGTGGCGCCGCTGTCGGTGGCCGGGCTGCTGCGGGAGCGGGTGTTCGCGCAGAAGACCACGGTGCTGACGTCGGCGACACTGGCGCTGGGCGGTGCGTTCGACACGCTGGCGCGGCAGTGGGGGCTGCCGCCGTCGCAGGCGCGGGTGGTCAAGGCCGAGGGCACGGCGTCGGAGAAGGCGCCGCCGGCGGACGACGACGAGCTGAAGTGGTCCGGATTGGACGTCGGGTCGCCGTTCGACCACCGGCGCAACGGGATCCTGTACGTGGCCAAGCACCTGCCGCCGCCGGGGCGGGACGGCCTGGGCGAGAAGACGCTGGACGAGATCGCCGCGCTGATCGAGGCCGCCGGCGGCCGCACCCTGGGACTGTTCTCGTCGATGCGGGCGGCGAAGCAGGCGACCGAGGAGCTGCGGGACCGGATCGGGTTCCCGATCCTGTGCCAGGGTGAGGACGCGACGTCGCTGCTGGTGACGAAGTTCGCCGAGGACCCGCGGACCTGCCTGTTCGGCACGCTGTCGCTGTGGCAGGGCGTGGACGTGCCCGGGCCGTCGCTGCAACTGGTGATCGTGGACCGCATCCCGTTCCCGCGCCCGGACGACCCGGTGTCCTCCGCGCGCCAGCGCGCGGTCGAAGCCCGCGGCGGCAACGGTTTCCTGCAGGTGGCGGCCACCCACGCGGCGCTGCTGCTGGCGCAGGGCACCGGGCGGCTGCACCGGTCGGTGGGCGACCGGGGTGTGGTGGCGGTGCTGGACTCCCGCCTGGCGACGGCCCGCTACGGCGGCTTCCTGCGCTCCTCGCTCCCGCCCCTGTGGCCCACCTACGACCCGGAGGTGGCCAGAGCGGCGCTCCAGCGCCTCGACGCGGCCGCCGGCTGACCGCCGCCCGAGCCGGCTCCGTGCCCCGCTTCGGGCCGGCCGCAGGCACGCCTGCGGTGAAGCGCGCGCGGGTCTAGCCGGCGAACTCCTCGGTCACCGGAATGCCCTTCTTGAGGGTCCGGGACACCGTGCACAACCGCTCGATCGCCCGGTCGACCGACGTCACCAGCTTCTCGCGCTCCTCGGCGCCGAGGGCGGACAGGTCGACGTCGAAGAGCACGTGCACCGCATCCAGCTCGGAGGCACCCTCCCGGCGGTCGGCGCTCACCGCCACCCGCAACGGCGCGTCGGTCCGCCGGGTGATCAGCTCCTCGGCCGTCACCGCTGCGCACCCGGCCGCGGCGATCTGCAACAGCTCGGCCGGGGAGAACGCCCCCGCCGCACCTTTGCGGCCGATCCGCACCGTCGCGCCACGCTCATTGCGTCCCACGAACTCGTGCTCGCCTTCGCGGCGGACGTCCAGGTTCACCAGCACTCCTCGATCGGGGTCAGCGCCACTGGGCGAGGACCGTGACAGTCCCGGGCTCGACCTCGGTGAACCCGGCGTCCCGCACGGCGACCACGCGCCGCTCACGCCAGGCACCGGCGGGGTCGCCGCCCGGGTGCAGTTGCTTCCACTGGTCGATGGTGGCGGTGCGCACCGCGCAGGCGTAGCCGCGCTCCGCCCACGAGGCGAGCTCGGCGGCGCCGAGCAGCGACGCGAGGATCATGGTGCCGTGCCCGACCTGGGCAGCCGCCTTGCCGACGGTCATCGCGACCTCCGGGTTGAGCAGCAACAACGGCAGGTCGTCCGGCGCGGGACCCGGCTCGTCCGGTGGCAGGTCGCTGCCCGAGATCTGCAAGCGGCTGATCTCCTTGGGCACGTCGACGACCCGTCCCGGCACGAGGGCCCGGACCTCCGCCCCACCGGCCGTCACGGTGATCCCCGGGAAGTCCTGCGCCGCGGCCCAATGCGCGCCGCGCGCCCGGCGGGCGACCTTGCGGATGTGCCCGGACACCCAGTCGTGCACCGGCTCGTGCCACTCCCCGCCGGGCTGGGCACGCTGATCCAGGCAGACCCCCAGGGCCGCGGTGGCAGCGGCCTCCAGCAACGGGGTGCGCGCGGGCGGTTCGGCCTTCTCCAGCCGCAGGATCACCGGCATCGCCCGGACCTCGCCGGGCGCGGCCTCCGGCAGCGCCGTCTCCTCGGCGGGCAGCCCGAGCCACGACGCGTAGCGGGCGGCGAGCGGATCGAGAACGCTCATGGCCGGGCGAGGGAGAGACCGTCAGCCGCGTCGGCCGCTTCGACCTCCGCACGGCTGACCCCGAGGACGAACAGCACGGCGTCGAGGTAGGGGTGGGACAGCGCGGTGTCCGCGACCTCACGCAGGGCGGGCTTCGCGTTGAACGCGACACCCATCCCGGCCGCCTTGAGCATGTCGATGTCGTTGGCGCCGTCACCAACGGCGACGCACTGCACCAGGGGGATGCCGTAGTGGTCGGCGAACCGGCGCAGCGCCGTCGCCTTGCCGGCGCGATCGATGATCTCGCCGACCACCCGCCCGGTGAGCTTCCCGCCCACGACCTCCAGCTCGTTGGCCGCGACGAAGTCGAGACCGAGCTCGTCGGCGATCGGCCGGATGATCCGGCTGAACCCGCCGGAGACGACGCCACAGCGGAACCCGAGCCGCTTGAGCGTGCGGACCGTGGTGCGTGCACCCGGGGTGAGCTGGATGGCCTCGCCCACCTCGTCGAGCACCGACTCGGGCAACCCGGCCAGCAGGCCGACCCGGCGTTCGAGCGACTCGGTGAAGTTCAGCTCGCCGCGCATGGCGGCCTCGGTGATCTCGCGGACCCTCGGCTCGACCCCGGCGTGCGCGGCCAGCATCTCGATGACCTCGCCCTGGATCAGGGTCGAGTCGACGTCGAACACGATGAGCCGCTTGGCCCGCCGGGCGAGCCCGCCGCGCTCGATCGCGATGTCCACCCCGCCGCTGGACGCGACGTCCGCGACCGCGGCCCGCAGCTCGGTGTCCGCCTGCTCGGTGTCGTCGGCGACCGAGAGGTGCACCTCGAGCCCGGTGACCGGGTAGTCGGCGATGCGCCGGATCGCGTCGATGTTGGCACCGAGCGAGGCCAGCCGGCCGGCGAAGTCGGTGAACGCCCGGGCGGTCAGCGGCCGCCCGAGGATCACAGCTACGTGCGTCGAGCCCTGCCGGGCGGGGGCGAACGGGTCCTCCCCGATCTCGTCCCCGATCCGGACGTCGACGTGCATGGCGACGCTGGCCATCGCCTGCTCGACGGACTCCTGGAGGCCCTCCGGGTCCTCGGCCACCGCGACCAGCACACCGAGGGTGAGCCGGCCGCGGATGACGACCTGTTCGACGTCGAGCATTTCGACGCCGTGCCGCGTGAGGGCGGCGAAGAGGACGGACGTGACGCCGGGCTTGTCCGGCCCGGTGGTCGTGATCAGGACCGGCGTCATGATCTGCTACCTGCCCGGACGCCGTTGGTCACTGCTCGCTCGCGTTGTCCTTGTCGTGGTCACCCGGGATGACCGCGTCGGTGAGGGCCTGCGACGGGGCCTTGACCCCGGCGTGGACCTTCGGCTTGCCGAAGAAGCCGATCTCACCCTCGTGGTGCATCCGCTCGACCATGTGCGGGTAGTGCATCTCGAACGCCGGCCGCTCGGAGCGGATCCGGGGCAGCTCGGTGAAGTTGTGCCGCGGCGGCGGGCACGAGGTGGCCCACTCCAGCGAGTTGCCATAGCCCCACGGGTCGTCCACCGTGACGAGCTCGCCGTACCGGTAGCTCTTGAACACGTTGTAGATGAACGGCAGGGTCGACGCGCCGAGGATGTAGGCCCCGATGGTCGAGATGGTGTTCAGCGTGGTGAAGCCGTCGCTGGCCAGGTAGTCGGCGTAGCGGCGCGGCATGCCCTCGGCGCCCAGCCAGTGCTGGACCAGGAAGGTGCCGTGGAAGCCGAGGAACGTGGTCCAGAAGTGCAGCTTGCCGAGCTTCTCGTCGAGCATCCGGCCGGTGATCTTCGGGAACCAGAAGTAGATGCCGGCGAAGGTCGCGAACACGATCGTGCCGTAGAGCACGTAGTGGAAGTGCGCCACCACGAAGTAGCTGTCCGACACGTGGAAGTCGATCGCGGGCGCGGCCAGCAGGATGCCGGTCAGACCACCGAAGAGGAAGGTCACGAGGAAGCCGACCGAGAAGATCATCGGCGTCTCGAAGCTCAGCTGCCCCTTCCACATGGTGCCGATCCAGTTGAAGAACTTCACCCCGGTCGGGACCGCGATCAGGAAGGTCATGAAGGAGAAGAAGGGCAGCAGCACCGCGCCGGTGGCGTACATGTGGTGCGCCCACACCGCGACCGACAGCGCCGCGATGCCCAGCGTCGCGAAGACCAGGCCCTTGTACCCGAAGATCGGCTTGCGGGAGAACACCGGGATGATCTCGGAGACGATGCCGAAGAACGGCAGCGCGACGATGTACACCTCGGGGTGCCCGAAGAACCAGAACAGGTGCTGCCAGAGGATCACGCCGCCGTTGGCGGGGTCGAACACGTGCGCCCCGATGTGCCGGTCAGCCATCAGGCCCATCAGCGCGGCGGTGAGGATCGGGAACGCGAGCAGCACCAGGATGCTGGTGACCAGGATGTTCCAGGTGAAGATCGGCATCCGGAACATGGTCATGCCGGGCGCGCGCAGGCACACGATCGTCGTCACCATGTTGACCGCACCCAGGATGGTGCCCAGACCGGAGACCGCGAGGCCGGCGATCCACATGTCGGCGCCGATGCCCGGCGAGTGGATGGCGTCCGACAGCGGGGTGTAGGCGAACCAGCCGAAGTCCGCCGCACCGCCGGGCGTGAGGAAGCCGGAGACGGTGATCAGGCCGCCGAACAGGTACAGCCAGTACGAGAAGGCGTTCAACCGCGGGAACGCCACGTCCGGCGAGCCGATCTGCAGCGGCATGACGAAGTTCGCGAAGCCGAACAGGATCGGGGTCGCGTACAGCAGCAGCATGATCGTGCCGTGCATGGTGAACAGCTGGTTGTACTGCTCCTGCGACAGGAACTGCTGTCCCGGGCGCGCCAGCTCGGTGCGGATCAGCATCGCCATCGCGCCGCCCACCATGAAGAAGGCGAACGACGTGACCAGGTACATGATGCCGATCTGCTTGTGGTCCGTCGTGCGGAACAACCGCAGCAGCAACGAACCCTTGGCCTCCTGTCGCGCCGGGTAGGGACGCGTGACAATCGGCTGCGGGGCTACGGCTGTCACTCCTGCCTCCAAGTTCTGCTTTGGTGTGTCAGCGGCCGCGGCGGGGCGACCAGTCCGGATGGTATCCCTCGGCTCCGACACTGTTGCGCACCGGCTGGGAAGATCACGCCATGGGAGACCCGTTCGTCACCGCGGCGGTGGCCGCGGCGGTCGAGGTCGGGAACCGGTTCCACCTGCCGACCGAGTTCCCGGAAGTGCTGGCCACGCGGTCGAACGTGCTGGTGAGACTGGGTGCGATCGTGGCCAGGGTACCGGCGACGACGCTGGTCGCACGGCCGGAGGTGCAGCGGTCGCTGGTCCGCGAAGTGGCACTTTCGTCGTTCCTCCAGAGACGGGACGCTCCGGTCGTACCGCCCTTCGAGAGCCCGGGGCCACACCTCGCGCGGGACCTCCCCGTCACACTGTGGCGTTTCACACGTCACGATCCGGATCACGTCTTCTCCCCCGCCGAAGTGGCCTGGTCGCTCGCCGAGCTGCACGCGGCGCTGCGGGAGTTCCCGGACGAGCTGGACGCGCCCGGGCCGCTGGTCGAAGCCCGGAGCTGGGTCGAGCGGCTCGCCCTGCCCGCGGAGCTCGCGGACGAGCTGGCGGCGGCCGAGGCGGCCCTGCCGGCCACGTCCGGCCGGCCCCTGCACGGCGACGCGCACCCCGGCAACCTGCTGGCGACCGCGAGCGGGCCGCGGTGGATCGACTTCGAGGACACCTGGCGCGGTCCGGTGGCCTGGGATCTGGCGTGCCTCGTGGCAGCGCCGCAGCCGGACGGCCGGGCCGCGGCGGACGCCTACCCGCACGGCCCCGATCCGGATGAGCTGGCCCCATGGGTGCGCCTGCGCGAGCTGTTCGCAGTGTGCTGGCGGTTCGTGGTCGCGCGCCGGTTCCCCGGCCGGCTCCCGGACGCGCACGCCGGGCTCCGGCGGTTCCAGGCCGCCCGTGGCCCCCGCTAGCCCCGGCGACGCGGTCCCGCCCGGCTAGCCGAAGGGCCACCACCCGAGGATCGCCTCGGTGACCATCGCCGGTGCCTCGACCGGCGTGAGGTGCCCGGCCTGCGGCACCACCACCAGCTCGCCGCGGGGCAGCGACTCGGCCATCTCCTGCGCGGCGCCGGGCGGCGTGAGGGTGTCCTGCTCACCCACGACGACCAGCGCGGGAACTCCGGTCGCGGCGAGCAGGTCCGTCGAATCGGGACGGTCGGCCATCGCACGGGCGGCCCACGCCACGCCCGCCCCCGGCTGGCTCTCGATCAGGTCCCGCACCGACTCCACCACTTCCGGCCGTGTCTGGCGGGTCTCGGCGCTGAGCAGGTTCGGCACCATCGACTCGGCGAGCCAGCCGGACACCCCGTCGGACTCCGCACGCCCGGCGATCCCACGGCGGGCCTCGGCCGCCTCCGGGGTGTCGGCCGAGGCCTTGGTGTCGATGAGGACCAGCCCGGCGACCCGCTCGGGCGCGGCGCGCAACACCGCCATCGTGACGTAGCCGCCCATCGAGCAGCCGCCGAGCACGACCTGCTCGAGGCCGAGCTTGTCCAGCAGCGCGAGCACGTCCCGCGCGGCGTCGTCGAGGCTCGGCGCGCGGCCGGTCTCCGGCAGCGGTGTCCGGCCGAGGCCGCGCTGGTCGGGCGTGATCAGGCGGTGGCGCGTGGTGAGGCCGTCACGCAGCGGCCGCCACATGCGGGCGTCCACCGGGAACGCGTGCAGGAGAACCAGGGGAAGATCAGCCATGACCGCGATTGTGCTGGACGAACGCGGGTACCGTCGCCTCGTGAGCGTCCAGTGGCGGGACATCCGCACGGAGCGGCTGCTGCTGCGGCCGCTGCGCCCGGACGACCGGGACGACGTGGTCGCGATCCAGACCGACCCGCGCACCCACTGCCACGACCCGGCCGCGCCCACCCGCGGAGAGGCCGACGTCAAGTTCACGGCCTGGCTGGAGCACTGGAACGCGCACGGCTTCGGCTACCTCGCGGTGCTGCCGCTCGGCTCGGCCGAGCTGATCGGGGTCGGCGGGCTGCAGCACACGCAGTTCGACGGCCTGCCGCTGCTGAACCTCTACTACCGCCTGCGGCCCACCGCCTGGGGGCGCGGCTACGCGACGGAACTGGCCTCGGCCGTCGTCGAGTGGGCCGAGCGGGACCTGCCTGGGCTCCCGGTGCAGATCAGCGTGCACACCACCAACGAACCGTCACTGCGGGTCGCGGAACGGCTCGGCTTCACCGTCTGCGCCGAGAGCTTTTCCGACGGCACCACTTCCCAGCACTTCCGCAAACCGCGCTGAGTATCAGAACCGCTTCCGGGTGGGACCGCGGCGGGTGCGGGCCTGCCAGCAAGCGCGGTGCCAGTGGCGGCGGTCGGCGACGGACCCGAGTTCGTCGGCCGGCCAGGCGACCACGTGCGGCACGCCGGGCTGGATCTCGTGGTCGCAGCCAGGGCAGCGGTACACCTTGGTCGCCTGGCTGCCCGGCACGCTGCGCACCAGCCAGTCGCCGTCCGGGCCGGACTCCGCACGCGCCCACCCGGAAGCCGCCCCGGCGCGGTCGGCGTCGGGGCGGCCACGGTGTGGTCGGTGGCGGCGCGGCACCCGGCCACGGTATCGCCTACGCGGTGCGCTCGGGCTCGCGCCGGAAGGTGAGTGCCACCACGAAGGTGAGGCACGCGATGACGATCGATCCGGTGAACGCGGCCGTCATCCCGCTGACCATCACCTCGTGCGGTCCGCCGGTCGCGGCGCGGCCGGCCGTGCCGAAGATCGTGACCAGGATGGCCAGGCCGAGCGTGGAGCCGGTCTGCTGCAGCGTCTGCATCACGCCGCCGGCGGCCCCCGCGTCGGGCCCCGGCACGTTGCTCATGATGATCACGCTGAGCGGGGCGAACGCGAGCCCCATGCCGAGTCCCATGAGGATCATGGGGCCGAGCACGCCGCCGGCGTAGGTCGAGCCGGCCTCCAGCTGCGTCGCCCACGCCAGCCCGGCGATCATCGACAGGGTGCCCGCGATCGCGATCGGCTGGGGCCCGAACCGGGGCAGCAACCGCGGGATGATCCGGCTCAGCACGAAGACCAGCACCGCCATCGGCAGGAACGCGAACCCCGTGCCCAGCGCGCTCATCCCCCGCACGTCCTGCAGGTACTGCGTGAGGAAGAAGAACATCGACATGCCGATCATCGGCCCGAAGAAGAAGTTGGCGTAGGCGGCAGCGCGGTTGCGGTCGCGGAACAGGCGCAGCGGCAGCAACGGCTGCGCGGTCCGCGCCTCGACGGCGAGGAACGCCCCGATCAGCACCGCACCGGCGGCGAGCGCGGCCACCGTGAGCCCGTTCGTCCAGCCCACTTCGGCGGCCCGGATGAATCCGTAGACCAGCGCCGCGACCCCGAGCGTCCCCGTCACGGCCCCGGGCAGGTCGAGCCGGGCCGGGTGCCGCGGCGGTTCCGCCACGAACCGGGTGGCCAGCACGGCCACCACCAGCCCGAACGGCACGTTGATGAACAGCACGGCACGCCACGACAGCCATTCGGTGAGCAGCCCGCCGAGGATGAGGCCGACCGCGAACCCGGCGCTGGACATGCCGGCGAACAGGGCCAGCGCGCGCAGCCGGGCCCGGGGTTCGGTGATCGTGGTGGTGAGCAGGGCGAGCGTGCTCGGCCCCGCGGCGGCGGCGCCGAGGCCCTGCACGATCCGGGCGGCGATCAGCAGGGCGGCCGACCCGGCCAGCCCGCCGGCGAACGAGGCGACGGTGAACAGCAGCACACCGCCGATGAACAGCCGCTTGCGGCCGAACAGGTCGCCGGCGCGCCCGCCGAGCAGCAGCAGGCCGCCGAAGACCAGGGTGTAGCTCGACATGACCCAGCTCAGGGACGCCGGGGTGAACCCCAGGTCGGCCTGGATCCGGGGCAGCGCGACGTTCATGACCGTGATGTCGAGGACGAACATGACTTGGCAGGTGAGCAGGATTGCCAGCGCCACGCCGGTGCGTGGCCGCGCGGCGGTCGCAGCGCCTGCCGTGCGGGACGCGGGCAGCGTTGTCTCGGACAAGAGAAGACTCCAGTGGACGGACGGGAAATAAGCGGACAGACTCTCCGCTTCACTGGGGTTAGCATATGGAGAAGGTCTCCGGTTGCGCAAGAGTATCCGGAGAATGTGTCCGGTTTTGAGGTGAGGCGCATGATGGCACCGCGGCCGATGCGCGCCGATGCGCGGCGCAACTACGAGCGGCTCCTGGCCACCGCGCGCGAGGCGTTCCGCGAGCACGGCCCGGACGCACCCCTCGACGACATCGCCCGCCGGGCCGGTGTCGGCGCCGGCACCCTCTACCGGCACTTCCCCAACCGCGAGGCGCTGATCGAAGCCGTCTACCGCGACGACATCGAACGCCTCTGCGCAGGCGCGCACCAACTGCTCGCCGAGCACGAACCGGGCAAGGCGCTGGAGCTGTGGATGCGCGACCGGCTGGCGTTCGTGCTGCAGAAGCGCGGGGTCGCCCACACCCTCAAGGCCGCGATGGACCGGGATTCGGAAACGTTCGCCTACTGCCGCTCACTGATGAACGACGCCGCCGAGGAGGTGCTGCGGCACGCGCAGGAGGCCGGTGCCGTGCGGGCGGACGTGCAGCCACGCGACCTGCTGCTGCTCGGGCACGGGGTGTGCGTGGCCGCCGACGAGGACGAGGAGCTGGCCGGCCGCCTGCTGAGCGTGATGCTGGACGGCCTCAAGCCGCAGCCGGCCTGAGCCGCCTCAGGAGCGCGCGATCGCCAGCGGAACCAGTTGTTCGGCCGGGGTCAGCGAACCGTGCTGCCCGATCAGCGCGGACTCCAGCGGCTCGGCGGTGCGGCGCACCATCCCGAACTGGTCCCGGGCGGCCGCGATGACGTTGCCGAACCGGGGGCGCACCCGGTCGGTCACCCGTGGCCCGAACCACCCGGCGGCGATCGCCTCGGCGCGGGAGACCACCCACGCCCGGCTGCCCAGCGTCTCCCGCCAGGCGGCCAGCACGTCCTCCGCCGCGCCGGGCGCGGCGTAGACGTGCCGGATCCGCGGGTCCCCGCCCAGCTCGCGCACGCCCGCGGACAGCGCGGGCGCCCGGTCGAGGTCGATGACGTCGTCCAGGGCAACCATCCCGTGGTCGGCCACCACCGCCAGCAGACGGCCGGGCGGCAGACCGTCCACCAGCGACTCCACCAGGCGGTCGACCTGCCGCAGCTGCATCAGCCACGCCGGCGAACCCGGCCCGTAGCGGTGACCCAGCTCGTCGAGCTGTCCGTGGTAGGCGTAGCAGAACCCCGCTGGTTCGCGCAGGGCACGCAGGGTCTCCGCGGCGAGGTCGCCGATCGCGTACACGCCGCGGTAGTCCCCGCCGCGCTGGACCGCACGGGTGAGCGGCGACTTCGCGAACTTCGCCTCGGCGACCACCACCGCCCCGACACCGGCCGCGACCGCGCGCTCGAACGTCGTGGGCAGCGGCTGCACCTCCTCCGGCACCAGGTCCAGCTCACCGCCGCCGGGATGACGCCGCCAGCGCAGGGCGTTGAGCACGCCGCACCCCGGGACCTCGAACGTGTAGCCCGCCATGCCGTGCTCCCCCGGCGCCAGGCCCGTGCCGATCGCGGCCAGCCCGGCGACCGTGGTCGACGGGCACCCGACGGTGAGCGTGGCCCGCGTCAGCCCGGCCAGCACCGGCGCGTACTCGGCGTGGGTCCGCAGCAGTTCCGCGCCGAGGCCGTCGATGAGGAGCACGCACGCGCCGGCGGCCTCGGGCAGGGCGAGCGTGTTCGCGTACCCGGGGACGCCGAGAGTGGCGAGAACGGAGGGCACCACCTCGGCGAGGTGCCGCCGGCCGGACACGGTTGGCAGGTCCACGGGGTCAGCTTGGCAGGAAGGTGGCTGCCCGCGCACGCGCTGCCCGATAATGACGGCATGCCGACCTACGCCTACCGCTGCCGCGAATGCACGGGCACCTTCGAGGTGAACCGGCCGATGAGCGAATCGAGCGATCCGGCCCGCTGCCCGGAGGGGCACACGGACACCGTCAAGCTGCTCACGACCGTCGCGCTGACCGGCTCGGCCACCGGCGCACCGTCCGGCGGCGGGTGCTGCGGCGGCGCCTGCGGGTGCGGCCACTGAGCCGGTAGGCCGAGGCCGCCCGCCCGGGCGGCGCTGGACCGTGCGCCCAGGTGCACGTGGGACGGTCAGGCGGGTTCGCCGAAGTTGTCCGCCACCATCTCCTGCACGACGCGCAGCGCTTCGGCGGCCTGAGGGCCGGCGGCGCGGACCTGGATCCGGTCGCCCTTCCGCGCGCCCAGCGACATCAGCGCCAGCACGCTGTGCGCGTCGGCCTCCTGATCGCCCAGCCGGACGGTCACGTCGGCCTCGATGCCGGCCAGGCCGCGGGCCAGGACCGCCGCCGGCCGGGCGTGCAGGCCCACCTCGTTGCTCAGCGTCAGCTCCACGCTGTCCCCGGACGGTTCCGGCGCGGCGGACGCGAGTTCCGGTGGTGCCCCGGCCGCGGACGCGGCCTCCAGCACGCCGGCGCGGTCGGCCCCGTTCTGCGCCGCCACCGCGGCGGCGACCGTGCCCTCCACCAGCGGGGCGTCCGCGACCACCACGGCCTCCGGGTCGGCCAGCGACTCGACCGCGAGCTCCGCCGTCATCTGCGCGCTGCCCAGGTCGTAGAGCAGCACGACCCCGGACCCGGAATCCGCGCGCTGGACGGCGGCGACGACCGAGTCGTAGTCCGTGCCGATGCCACCACCGGGCATGCCGCCCGCCGGGACGATCGTCACGTCCGGCGCCATCTGCTCGGCGACCTCGGCAACCCCTTCGGCGAGCTTGGCGCTGTGCGACACCAGAACCAGGCCGACGCTCATCGGGCCGCCTTCGCGAACGCCTCGAGCAGCAACGCCGTCGAACGGGCGCCCGGGTCGAGGTGTCCCGCGCTGCGCTCGCCGAGGTAGGACGCACGCCCCTTCCGGGCGACCAGATCCACAGTGGACTCGGCACCGGCCGCGGCGCCCTCGGCAGCCGCGGCCAGGACCGCCGCGACATCGCCACCGGCCGCCTTCTCCGCGGCCGCGACCGCGGGCAGCAGGGCGTCCACCATCGTCTTGTCGCCCTCGACCGCCTTGCCCCGCGCCTGGACGCCCTCCAGCCCGGCCCGCAGCGCGGCGACGATCTCCGCCGCGCCCAGCTCCGGCTGGCTCGACACCACCGTGGCCGCACGCAGGAAAGCCGTGCCGTACAACGGTCCGGCGGCGCCGCCCACCTTCGAGATCAACGTGGTGGCCACGAGCTTGAGCACCGCGCCCGGGGTCTCGGGCGCCCCGCCATCCAGCGCGGCGACCACCGCCTGGAACCCACGGTTCATGTTCTCGCCGTGGTCCCCGTCCCCGATCGCGCGATCGAGGGCGATCAGCTCGGCGCGGTGCTCGGCGATCGTGGCCGCCGCGTCCCGCAGGGCGTTCACGACGCCGTCGGGCGTGCATCCCATGTCTTCATGCCTTCCAGCGCAGTGCGGCGGTGTTCACCGGCGCGTCCCACAGTTCCGTCAGCTCGTCGTCGAGTCTGAGCAGGGTCAGGCTGATGCCCTGCATCTCCAGGCTGGTGATGTACGGCCCCACCAGCCGGCGCTCGACCATGATGCCCCGATCGGCCAGCAGCCGCTCGGCGATCCCGTGCGCGAGGTACAGCTCGACCAGCGGGGTGCCGCCCATCGAGTTGGTGAACAGCAGCACCCGGTCGCCGCGCTCGAACGGCAGGTCGTCGACGATCGCGCCGACCATCCGCCCCACCAGGGCGTCGGCGGGCTCGGCGGGGATGCGCTCCCGGCCCGGCTCGCCGTGGATGCCGATGCCGAACTCGATCTCGTCGGCACCGAGGTCGAAGCTCGGCTCACCGACGTGCGGCACGACGGGAGCGGTGAGCGCGACCCCGATCGAGCGGACCTGGCCGACGATCTTGCGGGCCAGCGCCTCGACCGCGTCCAGCGAGTCGCCGCGTTCGGCCGCCGCGCCCGCGAGTTTCTCCAGCAGCACGGTGCCGCCGACACCGCGGCGCCCGGCCGTGTACGTCGAGTCCGCCACCGCCACGTCGTCGTCGATCACCACGCTGCGCACGTCCAGGTCCTCGGCCGCGGACAGCTCACCCGCGGTCTCGAAGTTCAGCACGTCCCCGGTGTAGTTCTTGACGATCAGCAATGCGCCCGCCTCGCCGGTGGTCGCCGAGATCGCGGCCTGCACGGCGTCGGGGGTGGGCGAGGTGAACACCGCGCCCGGTACGGCCGCGTCGAGCATGCCGGCACCGACGAACCCGCCGTGCAGCGGCTCGTGCCCGGATCCGCCGCCGGAGATGACCGCGACCTTTCCCGCCACGGGCGCGTCGGCGCGGACCACCACGTTCGGGTCCTCCTGGACCCGCAGGATGTCCGCGTGCGCGGCGGCCATCCCGCGCAGCGATTCGGTGACCACGTCCGCCGGATCGTTAATGATCTTCTTCATGCCCGCCTCCTGACTCCGTCGTCGCACTCTTCCTATCAGGCCCTGGGCAGCTTGGGCAGGATCGTGTCGACAATTCGCCGGGCTTTGCCACACGAATCGTCCCCGGCGGCGTCATCGTGGTAATTGTCGTACTCGAATTTGACGACCTCACCCTCGTCGCCGGTCTCCAGATGGGTCCAGGCAATGGTGCACCTGCTGCCAGACCTGGTCTCCTTCTTCTGGTACGCCGTGATGCCACCAGCGAGGGTGATGCGGGAACCGTTCTCGTCCTCGGACGGCTTGACGGTCTGCGAGATCCGCAGCCAGCCGTCGGCGGTGCCGCCGGTCCAGTTGCAGTCGTGCAGGCCGACGGGCTTGGCGGTGGCGCGGCCGAGGACCTCGGTCACCACGGCGGTGTCGGCGAGCGCGCACGGGTCGAGGGACACCGCGGAGTTCGCCGGGCGCCGCTGCTGGGGCGGCCCGGCGTGCACCTTGCGGACAACTTCGCGCAGCACCGTCAGCCCCGCACCGCAGGCGTCGCCGCCGACGTAGGTGACCTGGACGGCGATGCCCAGCCCGGCCACGCTGTCCGTGAGCACCGAGACGATGCACCCCTCGTTCTCCGGCGTGTCCGGGTCGTCCAGGTCATTTTCGACGACGGGCAGACCGTCGACCGCGCCGGCCTGCTGGGACGTCGAGTCGATGAGCTCGCCCATGGTGAGGGACAGCCGGGCTTCCTTCCCGCCGGCGTCGGTCACGTGGATGCCGCACCCGTCCAGGCCCCGGGGATAGAGGCTTTCGGCTACCGGTGCGCCGACGCCGGTGACCGTGTCGCCCTGCAAGATCTGGCACGGGTCGACGGTGCGCAGCGCGTCCAGCCGCACCGCCGGGTCGTCCACCGGCGCCGGGGCCACGCTGCTCTCGGTGACCGTGGTGCGGGGGAAGTTCTGCTTGGCCAGGTCGGGGCCGCACGCGGACACGGTCAGGGCGAGCAGGACCAGCAGCACGAAACGGCGGGGCCGGGCGACACGGAACACGCGATGCACCGTAGCCGCCCGGCCCCGCCGGCTCGTGGGGAACCTGCCTATTCCGCCCCGGTCTCGTCCCCTTCCGTCACCGGGACCCGGATCGGCCGCGTGAGAGCCCAGAGCGCCATCAGGGCGGTGAACACCAGCAGGCCGATGCCGGCCCACAGGTTGATGTTCACACCCGCCGCCTTGCGCAGGTCCGCGTCGTCGGTGAACGCGATGCCCATGACGGTGAGGACCACGCCGTACACGCCGGTCAGCAACGCGATGATCAGCCGGATGTCGAACGCGCCGGCCCGGCGCGTGCGCACGCGGGTTTCGCTAGCCATGTCTGCCAACCTCCTAGAAGGCGATGTTCAGCGCGATCGTGACGACCAGGACGATGCCCGCGAGCAGGCCCGGGTTGCGGTACCAGCCCGCGTCCGCACCGGTGGTGGCGTGCCGGCGCGACTCCTTCGGGGTCAGCGAGTAGACCAGGCCGACGAGTTCAGCGTCCGGGCGCGGCTGCGTCACCGCGGTGATGGCGACGCTGACGACGATGTCGACCACGAAGGCGGCACCGGCACCGATGAAGCTCGCGCCCTGGCCGGGCAGGTCCCACACGCCGGTCTCGGCGAGCAGGAACACCACGATGGCCGACGCGGTGCCGGCCAGCAGACCGATCCACGCGGCCTTCGGCGTCATCCGCTTCCAGAACATGCCCAGGATGAACGTGGCGAACAGCGGCGCGTTGAAGAACGAGAACAGCTGCTGCAGGTAGTCCATCAGGTTGGAGTACTGGGAGGCGATGGCGGCCGTGCCGATGGCCAGGACCGTCGCGCCCGCGGTCACCCAGCGTCCCATGTTCAGGTAGTACGAGTCCGGCTTGTCCTTCTTGATGTAGGTCTGCCAGAGGTCGTAGGTGAACACGGTGTTGAACGAGCTCAGGTTCGCCGCCATGCCGGCCATGAACGAGGCGAGCAGGCCGGCGATCGCGACGCCCAGCACCCCGTTGGGCAGCAGGTCACGCATGAGCAGCAGCAGCGCGTTGTTGAAGGTCGCGCCGCTGGGTGCGGAACCGCCGCCGAGCAGAGCCTGCTTGTTGGCGCCCTGCAGCTCGGTGACCGTGACCGCGGCGATCATGCCCGGGATGATCACGATGAACGGGATCAGCATCTTCGGGAAGGCACCGATGATCGGGGTGCGGCGCGCGGCCGACATGCTCTTCGACGCCATCGCGCGCTGGACCTCGACGAAGTTCGTGGTCCAGTAGCCGAACGACAGCACGAACCCGAGTCCGAACACCAGGCCGAGGACCGACAGGAAGTTGCTGCTGAACCCGGTCAGCTGGTTACCCGGCCAGGAGGTCAGCTGCTCGGCGCCGCCGGGGCTGTTCGTCACCTTGTCGACCAGGCCGCTCCAGCCGCCGACCTTGTAGAGGCCGACGATGGTCAGCGGCACCAGGGCGGCGACGATGACGAAGAACTGGAGCACCTCGTTGTAGATCGCCGCGGACAGGCCGCCGAGCGCGGTGTAGGCGAGCACGATGACCGCGGCGATGACGATCGAGAGCCAGATCGGCCAGCCGAGCAGCAGGTTCACCACGCTGGCCAGCAGGTACAGGTTCGCCCCTGCGATGAGGATCTGCGCCAGGGCGAAGCTGATGCCGTTGGTCAGGTGGGCGCCGGTGCCGAAGCGGCGGCGCATGAACTCCGGCACGCTGCGGACCTTGGAGCCGTAGTAGAACGGCATCATCACGATGCCGAGGAACAGCATCGCGGGGATCGCGCCGATCCAGAAGTAGTGGGCGGTCGGCAGGCCGTACTGCGCACCGTTGGCCGACATCCCCATCACTTCGATGGCGCCGAGGTTGGCGGAGATGAAGGCGAGCCCGGTGACCCACGCCGGCAGCGACCGTCCGGAAAGGAAGAAGTCGATGCTGCTCGACACCTGTTTGCGGGCCAGGTAGCCGATGCCGAGCACCAGCACGAAGTAGAACGCGAGCAACACGTAGTCGATCGCGTGCGCATCAAGTCGCAGGTTCGCTGCGGCTAGGACATGCACCGATGCACCTCCGGGAAGTCCAACATCTCCGAACAAAAATCACCACGATCGAGTGACAAACGCACATTACTACGCGGTAGCCCGGCTGTGCACATCAACAGGCGCGACTTGACCGTGTCGAAATCAAATTCGTGATCACCCAACCCCGCAGCGTTACCAGCCGCAACTCGGAACCCCCGGACGCACGACGGCCCCCGCGCGGCGCGGGTGCGCCGGGCGGGGGCCGCCGGGAGCCGGGTCAGAACAGCCGGAGGTCGTCGGACTCGGTGCCACGCAGGGCGTCGTAGTCCAGCGTGAGGCAGCGGATGCCGCGGTCCTCGGCGAGCGTGCGGGCCTGCGGCTTGATCAGCTGCGCGGCGAACACGCCCTGCACGGGGGCGAGCAGCGGGTCGCGGTTGAGCAGCTCCAGGTACCGGGTGAGCTGTTCCACACCGTCGATCTCGCCACGCCGCTTGATCTCCACCGCCACCGAACCGCCGTCGGCGTCCCGGGCGAGGATGTCCACCGGCCCGATCGCCGTCGGGTACTCCCGGCGGACCAGGGTGTAGCCCTCGCCGAGGGTGGTGATGTGCTCGGCCAGCAGCTCCTGCAGGTGCGCCTCGACACCGTCCTTCTGCAACCCCGGCTCGGCGCCGAGGTCGTGGCTGATCTCGTCGATCCGTTCCGCGATCGTGATGACGAGCTTCTCACCGGCCTTGTTCTGCACGGTCCAGATGTCACCGTCCTCGATCAGCCAGCACGGCGGGCTCATCCAGTTCAGGGGCTTGTAGGCGCGATCGTCGGAGTGCACCGACACCGAGCCGTCCGCCTTGATGAGCAGCAACCGGGTGGCCATGGGGAGGTGGGCCGTCAGCCGGCCGGCGTAGTCCACTTGGCATCGAGCGATCACGAGACGCACCCGGCGAGGGTAGAAGATGCTTCGGCAGACTGGTCGCGTGGATCCCATCGAACGGCTCGGCTCCCGCGAGGTGTACCGCAACAACTGGATGACCGTGCGCGAGGACGACATCCGCCGCCCGGACGGCTCGCACGGCATCTACGGCGTGGTGGACAAGCCCGACTACGCGCTCGTGGTCCCGCTCGACGGCGACCGGCTGCACCTGGTGGAGCAGTACCGGTACCCGCTGGGCCTGCGGCGATGGGAGTTCCCGCAGGGCACCGCGCCGGACCTGGCGGAGCTGGACACGCTCCAACTGGCCGCCCGGGAGCTGCGGGAGGAGACCGGACTGGTCGCCGGATCGCTGATCGATCTCGGCCGGCTCGACGTCGCGCCCGGCATGTCCAGCCAGCGCGGCCGGGTCTACCTCGCCACCGGCCTGATCGAGGGACCGCACGAGCGCGAGCACGAGGAACAGGACATGCGGACCGCCTGGTTCAGCCGCGCCGAGTTCGAGAAGATGATCGAGCGCGGGGAGGTCACTGACGCGCAGTCGATCGCGGCGTACGGGCTCCTGCTGCTGCACGAACGCCGCTCATCGCCAGAGCACCGAGCACCGGGCCGATCGACAGCAGGGCCACCGCGTCGCGCCAGCCCGTGACGTCGGCGAGCGGCGGGAGCAGCTGGATGGTGACCGCGCTGACGACGAACCCGGCGGCGGTCATCGCGGTGAGGGCGGTGCCGACGTAACGGGGATCGGCCACTTCGGACAGCGCCGCGGAGAACTGGGCGGAGTCGGCGATCACGGCCGCGCCCCAGAGGAACAGCAGCGGGACCAGCAGCGGGGTGCCCCAGGCCGCGACGGACAGCACGCCGCATCCGGCGCTGAGCAGCATGGCGCCGATGGTGACCGCGGTGCGTCCGGCGCGGTCGGACAGCAGTCCGCCGAGCAGCGAACCGGCCGCGCCCGCGAGACCGATGACGGCGAACGCGCTGCCGGTCCCGGCGGCCGCGAGGTAGACGGGCAGCCACGCCCACAGCGCGTACAGCTCCCACATGTGTCCGAAGTAGCCGAGGCAGACGAGCCGCTGCGACCGGGCGCGGACCATGCGCAGCAGGTAACGCGGTTCCCAGGGCGGGGCCGGCTGCCAGTCCGGGCCGGGCCGCACGCAGACGACGGCGACGAGGGCGGCGAGGAGCGCGAGCGCCGCGGCGACGTCCAGGACGGCCCGCCAGCTGCCGATACCGGTGAGCAGGCCGGGCAACGCCGAGCCCACGGTCAGCGCGCCGACCAGTACGCCGAGCGCGAGACCACGGGCGAGGCGGAACCAGGACACCACGATCTTCATGCCGACCGGGTAGACGGCGGCGAGCGCGAAGCCGGTCAGGAAGCGCAGTGGAGCGGCGGCGGCCGGACCGGCCAGCGGGAAGGCGGCCGTCGCGGACGCGCCCAGGGCCGCGCCGCCGGCGAGGAGCCGCTGCGGCTCGATGCGGTCGGCGAGGTTGAACGCGGCGGACACGACGGCCCCGGCGGCGAACCCGAGCTGCACGGTGACCGACAGCAGGATCCCCGCCTCCCGGGACAGGCTCCAGTCGACCCGCAACGCCGGCACGACGGTGGAGGCGGAGAACCACAGGCTCATCGCGAGAACCTGCACGACGGCGATGACAGCCAGCTGCGCCCCACGCCGTCGGAAGATCACCCGTCGTGCTTATGGCGGCAACTCGGCGAGGTCAACGCAGCGAGGTGCCGGTCATCCGATCGCGTGGATTCGATCCCACAGCGCGGAACCGCGCCCCCGGGCAGACTGTCCCCACCCGCGGACTGTCCCGGGTGGGGACACCCACGCCTGACGCTCGCGGGCCAACACGACGCCCGGAGCGGCCAACACGCCGACCGGAGCGGCGAACACGCCGACCGGAACGGCCAACACGCCGACCGGAACGGCCAACACGACGCCCGGACCGGCCAACACGACGCCCGGACCGGCGAACACGACGGCGGGGGCGGGGGGAGGTGCGCTGTCAGGCGGGCCACTCCGGCTTGCGCTTCTCCAGGAACGCCGCCATCCCCTCGCGGGCCGCAGGGGTCTGGGAGGCCGCGGCCATGACCTCGACCGCGATCGCGTACGCGTCCGCCTCCGGGCGGTCCAGCTGGGCGTAGAGGGTCTGCTTGCCGAGCGCCTTGCTGGCCCGGCTGCCGCGCGTCGCGCGGGCGAGCAGGTCGGTCACCGCCGAGTCCAGCTCGGCGTCCGGCACCACGCGGTTCACCAGGCCCCACTCCAGCGCCGTCGCCGCGTCCACGACGTCTCCGGTGAGCGCGAGCTCCATCAGCCGCTTGCGCCCGATCGCCCGCGCCACCGGCACCGCCGGCGTGTGGCAGAACCAGCCGCCCTTGCCGCCGGGCAACGCGAAACCCGCCGACTCCGCCGCGACGGCGAGGTCGCACGAGGCGACCAGCTGGCAGCCGGCCGCGGTCGCCAGCCCGTGCACCCGCGCGATGACGACCTGCGGCACCGACTCCATCGTCCGCATCAGGCGCGTGCACAGCGTCAGCAGCCGCCGCACGCCGTCGTGGTCGCGGGCGGCCACGTCACCGAAGTCGTGCCCCGCCGAGAACACCGGCCCCGCCCCGGCGAGGACGATGCCCGTCGCGTCGGTGGCGGCGGTCTCCTCGAACGCGGCCAGCAGCTCGGCCAGGTGGGCCTCCGACAGGGAGTTGCGCCGGGCAGCCCGGTTCATCGTGATCGTGACCGTGGCGTCGTCGCGCTTGACCAGGATGTGCTCGTACTCGGCCATGGTCCGACGCTACCCCGCGCGCCGGCGTCGCGCTTCCCCCTGGCGGCGGACGGGCGGTGCCGCTCAGCCCCGGTCCAGCACCGCGTGCAGGAATTCCCGGGTCCGCTCGTGGTCCGGGTCGGTGAACAGCTTCTCCGGCGGCGCGTCCTCGATGATCTGCCCGTGGTCGAACATCAGCACGCGGTCGGACACGTCCCGCGCGAACTGCATCTCGTGGGTGACGCAGAGGAACGTGATGTCCGTGGTCGAGGCGATCTCCTTGAGCACCTTGAGGACCCCCGCCACCAGCTCGGGGTCCAGGGCGGAGGTCACCTCGTCCAGCAGCAGCACCTCGGGCCGCATCGCGAGCGCCCGGGCGATCGCCACGCGTTGCTGCTGCCCGCCGGAGAGCTGGGACGGGTGGGCGTCCGCCTTGTCGCTCAGCCCGACCATCTCCAGCAGCTCCCGGCCGCGCTGCTCGGCGTCCACGCGCGGCAGCCCGAGCGCCCGGATCGGCGCCTCGGTCACGTTCTGCAGCACCTTCATGTTCGGGAACAGGTTGAACTGCTGGAAGACCATCCCGATCCGCCGGCGCATCCGGCGCTGGTGCTTCTCCCCCGCCGGCACGAACCGGCCGTTCTTCTCCACGTGCGACAGGCATTCCCCGCCGACGTAGATGCGGCCGGCGTTCACCTGCTCCAGCGTCATCAGCAACCGCAGGATCGTGGTCTTGCCCGACCCGCTGGGCCCGATCAGCGTCACGAACTCGCCCGGGCGCACCGTGAAGTTCAGCTCCCGCAACACCACCTGGTCGCCGAACTTCTTGACGACCCCCTCGAACCGGATCATCTCAGAGCTGTCCGACACGGCGTTCCAACCTTCGCACCAGGATCGACGACGGGTAGCTGATCAGCAGGAACAGGATGCCGGCCAGCGTGTACGGCTCGAGCACCTGGAAGGTTTGCGCGCCCTGTTCCTTGGCGCGGTTGAGCACCTCGAGCACGCCGATGCTGAGCAGCAGCGGGGTCTCCTTGAACATCGAGATCATGTAGTTGCCCAGCGCGGGCAGCACGCGCGGCACGGCCTGCGGCAGCACGATCCCGGTCCACACCCGGGCGCGCGGGATGCTCAGCGCGGTCGCGGCCTCCCACTGTCCTTTCGGGACCGCGTCGATGCCGGCCCGGTACACCTCCGCGGTGTAGGTCGCGTAGTGGATGCCGAGCGCGATCACGCCGGTGAGGAACGCCGACGGCGTCACGCCGAGCGCCGGCCAGAGCAGGTAGAAGATGAAGAACACCTGGATCAGCAGCGGAGTCGACCGCACCACCTCGATGAACAGGTACACCAGCTGGCTCAGCACCGGGATCCGCGCGCGCCGGAGCAGGGCGAGCACCAGCCCCAGCACGTAGGCGACCAGCGAGCCGAGCACGGTCAGCTCGACGGTGACCAGCAGTCCCATCAGCAGCAGCGGGATCGATTCGGAGACGTAGTCCCAGTGCCAGGTCATCAGGTGGTCACCCCCACCTTGGCGAACGCCTTGTCCCGCTTGGGCGGCTCCCGCCCGAGCCGTCCGGCGAGCACGCGTTCGGTCAGGCGCATGACCACGGTGATCACGACGGCGATCACCAGGTAGCAGATCAGCTCGACGCCGTAGATCAGCACCAGCTGGCTGCCGTACACCGGCCGCAGCAGCTCGCCCTTCTCGGTGATCTCCCCGGCCGAGATGAAGTACAGCAGCGCCGTGCTCTTCATCAGCTGGATGAAGAGGTTGTTGAACGGCGGCAGCATCTCCACGACGGCCTGCGGCAGGATCACCCGGACCATCCGCTGCGCCGGGCTGAACGACAGCGCGACCGCGCCTTCCCGCTGCGCGGGCGGCACGGACTGCACCGCGCCACGGACGACCTCTGCACCGTAGGCGCCGTGGTTCAGCCCCAGCACGATGATGCCGGCGAACAACGGGACCAGCTTGAACCCGACCAGGGCCGGCAGCACGAAGTACAGCCAGAACAGCTGCACCACCTCGGACGTGCCGCGGAAGCCCTCCACGTACACCCGGCTGACGAACCGCACCGCGCGCGACCGCGAGAGCATCGCGAGCCCGGCGAGGAAGGACAGCACGATGGTCAGCGCGATACCACCGGCCGCCGCGGCCACGGTCGCGCCGAGTCCACTGAGGATGGTGCTGATGATGTTGCCAGTCGAGCCGGACACGACGCGTCCCCGCTCTCGAGCGTCAGGCCGAGCAGAGTTTGTCGGTGGTCAGCCCGGCCTTGGGCAGGTTGCTCTGGTCGAACCCGAACGGCGACGCGATGCGGAGCCATTCCCCGTTGTCGTGCAGCGTTCGCAGTTGCGCGTTGAACGCGTCCCGCAGTGAGGTGTCGTCCTTGCGGAACACGAAACCACCCGCGGTCTGCACCGGCTGCCCGTTCTGCGTGGGCTGGAAGCCCGGGGTCACCTCGACCCCGGCGTTCGGGTTCTGCTTCACCAGCCACTTCAGTGAGATGTCGGTCAGCGCTGCGCAGTAAACGCGCCCGGTGGTCACCGCGCGCAACATGTTGTCCTGCGTGTCCAGGGTTTCGATCTGGTCGTCGGTCACCCCGGCTGCGGTGGCGAAGCCCTTCTCCACCGCAGCCGAGAGCACCGCGAGCTTGACCTTCTTGGCGGCGACGTCGGCGAGCGTGCTGATGCCCTGCGGGTTTCCCTTGGGCACCAGCAGCGCGGTGAGCGCCGAGTAGTCGGGATCGGAGAACAACGCCGCGTTGCAGCGCGCCGGCGTGATGTTCATGCCGGCGGCCACCACGTCGAACTGTTTGGCGTTGAGCGCCGGGATCAGCTGGTCGAACGGTACGACGTTGGCCTGCACCGTGTCGATCCCAATGCCCTTGAACACCGCGCGCGCCACTTCCGGCGCCTCACCCGTGGTGTTTCCGGAGGTGTCGGCGAAACCGTACGGCGCCTCGTTGGCAATGCCGATGCGGATCGTTTTCGCGTTCTTCGCCGATTGGAGCGTGTCACCGCTCCCCGTGCTCTGACAGGCCGCCAACAAGGTCGGCCCCGCGACCGCGGCGGCGCCCAGAACCGCCGATCGCCGGAAGAAGTCCCGTCGCGTCCACTGACCGTGCGTCATCTTCGTCGCACCCCTTGTTCGGTTCGGCCGGTTCACCGAACGTAGGTGCTCCGATCGGAACGGTCAAAAGAAGCAATGAGATCGCCACGTGCTGTTATCGGATAGAGATCAACGTTGGGTGTGGACAAGAGGTACGGACCGTGACAGAAGTGGCTCAGTCCTGGGGCAATTCGTGGCGTTCCCGGATCACCGTGACGATTTCGTCCATGATCCCGGTCAGCTCGTAGTCCTTCGGCGTGAAGACGCGGGCGACGCCGCGTTCGCGGAGCAGCCGGGCGTCCCCGGGCGGGATGATGCCGCCGACGATCACCGGGATGTCCCCGGCGCCGGCGGCGCGGAGCCCGTCGGCCACCTGCGGCACCACCTCGAGGTGCGAACCGGACAGCACCGACAGACCGACGACGTGCACGTCCTCCTGCACCGCGGCCGCCACGATCTGCTCCGGGGTGAGCCGGATGCCCTGGTAGATCACCTCGAACCCGGCGTCCCGGGCGCGCACCGCGACCTGCTCGGCACCGTTGGAGTGGCCGTCCAGCCCGGGCTTGCCGACGAGGATCCGCAGCTTCTCACCCAGCTCTTCGCCGGTCGCCCGCACCCGGTCGCGCACCCGGGACAGCTCGCCCGCGTCCCCGGACATCGCTGCCGCGGACACGCCGGTGGGTGCCCGGTACTCGCCGAACACCTCGCGCAGCGCCCCCGCCCACTCCCCGGTGGTCACGCCGGCCGCCGCGCAGGCGAGGGTGGCCTCGAACAGGTTCGCGGAGGTCTTCGCGACCTCCCGCAGGCGCGTCAGCGACGCGTCGACCACGGCCTGGTCACGCTCGGCACGCCAGCGGGCCAGCGCCGCGACGGCCTGCTCCTCCACCACCGGGTCGACGGTCTCGATCGCCTCGGCGCCCTCGGCCTGCAGCGGGCTCGGCTCGGTGGTGGCGAACCGGTTGACCCCGACGATGACCCGCTCACCGGACTCCACCTCGCGCCGGTACTCGGCAAGGGAGGAGACCAGCTGGGACTTCAGGTATCCGCTCTCCACCGCGGCCACCGCACCACCGAGATCCTGCACCTGCTCAATCTCGGCGCGCGCACCCGCGACGATCTCGTCTACTTTGGACTCGACGACGTGCGATCCGGCGAAGATGTCCTCGTACTCCAGCAGATCCGTCTCGTAGGCGAGCACCTGCTGCATGCGCAGCGCCCACTGCTGGTCCCACGGGCGCGGCAGGCCGAGCGCCTCGTTCCACGCCGGCAACTGGATCGCGCGGGCCCGCGCGTCGCGGGACAGCGCCACACCGAGCATCTCCAGCACGATCCGCTGCACGTTGTTCTCCGGTTGCGCCTCGGTCAGCCCGAGCGAGTTGACCTGGACGCCATAGCGGAGCCGGCGCGCCTTCGGGTCCGTGACGCCGTACCGGTCGCGCGTGATCTCGTCCCACAACCGGGCGAACGCGCGCATCTTGCACATCTCTTCGACGAACCGGGCACCGGCGTTGACGAAGAACGAGATCCGGCCGACCACCCTGGCCATGTCGGCCGGCTCGATCTGACCGGAGTCGCGCACCGCGTCCAGCACGGCGATCGCGGTGGACAACGCGTAGGCGACCTCCTGCGTCGGGGTCGCGCCCGCCTCCTGCAGGTGGTAGCTGCAGATGTTGATCGGGTTCCACTTCGGGACGTGGTGCACCGTCCAGGCGATCACGTCGGTGATCAGCCGCAGGCTCGGCGCGGGCGGGAAGATGTGGGTGCCGCGGGACAGGTACTCCTTGATGATGTCGTTCTGGGTGGTGCCGGTGAGCTGGGCGAGCACCTCGTCCCGGTCGCGGCCCGCCGCGTCGGCCTGCTCCCGCGCGACGGTGACGTAGAGCGCGAGCAGCCACATCGCCGGCGCGTTGATCGTCATCGAGGTGTTCGCCTCGGCCAGCGGGATGCCGTCGAACAGGCGGCGCATGTCGCCCAGGTGCGCGACGGGCACCCCGACCTTGCCGACCTCGCCCCGGGCGAGCGGGTGGTCCGGGTCGTAGCCGGTCTGGGTGGGCAGGTCGAAGGCCACCGACAGGCCGGTCTGCCCCTTGGCGAGGTTGCGGCGGTAGAGCTCGTTGGAGGCTGCGGCCGACGAATGCCCGGCGTAGGTGCGCATGACCCAGGGCCGGTCCCGGTCACGGTCGGTGGGGTAGGGCATTGGTGCACCTCCTGCGGAACGACACCCAGAGCGTACTGGGCGGTAACTTCGCGTGCAGCCCCGCAAGGACGCACGTCACTGGTGCAAAATGACCTGACGTCGCCCGGGGTGCTGGAGTTAGCCTGGCAGACGTGACGTGGAGTCTGTACCTGAGCTACCTGGTGTTCGCGCTGATCATCGCGGCGCTGCCGGGTCCGGACACGATGGTGGTGCTGAAGAACGCCCTGTCCGGCGGTGCGCGGGGCGGGCTGTTCACGTGCGCGGGCATCGCGCTGGGCAACTTCGTGCAGGCCACCGCCGTCGGGCTCGGGCTGGGCACGCTGATCGTGCAGGTGCGGCCGCTGTTCGAGGGCGTGCGCTGGGCCGGTGTGGCGTACCTGTGCTGGCTCGGGTTCCAGGCCCTGCGCGGGGCGCGGCGCGGCGACTACGAGACGCTCGACGCGCTGGAACGCCGCCGGGCGAGCGGCCTGCGCCGGTTCCGCGAGGGTTTCCTGTCGAACATCACCAACCCGAAGGTGATCGCGTTCTACCTGTCCGTGCTGCCGCAGTTCCTCGACCCGGCGACGACCGGGGCCGGCGAGGCGCTGCTGCTGGCCTACACCGTGCTGGTGGTGGGCACCGTGTGGCAGCTGATGCTGCTGGCCGTGGTGCGCCGGGTGAGCGGCTGGCTCAGCCGGCGACGCGTCCGCCGCACCCTGGACGGGCTCACCGGCACCGCGTTGATCGGCTTCGGGATCGGGCTGGCCGTGGAGTGAGTCAGAGCAGGGCGGCCAGGTCGAGCGTGACCGCGAACGGCTCGGCAACGGTCGCCTTGCCGGTGTCCACACCCGCCGGGGCGTAGACCCGCGTGGTCGGGTCGAGGCGGTAGCGGAACAGGGAAACCTCACCCCGGTCCACGCCCTCGACACGCCAGTAGGGCGGAACACCCGCCGCCGCATACTGCACCGGCTTGCCCCTCCGGTCCACGGTCGCGGAATCGCGGGACACCACCTCGGTGATCAGGATGCACCGCTCAGGCGCCGGCGCACCCCCGCGCGACGAACGGTGCACGACGAGATCCGGCCTGCGGTTGAGCAGCGGTCGCTCCCGGAGCCGGAGGTCGACGCGGATGGCGACCTCCCAATCGGGTCCGCAGACCTCCGTCAGCACAGTCGCCAGGCGGCCGAGAACCCGCTCGTGCTCGGAGGGCGGCGCCGGCCGGACGACGACCGCGCCGTCGACGACTTCGAGACACCGGCGCACCTCCTCCGGCAGCGCCTCGTATCCCGCGCGCGACAGTCCCTCCGGCGGCAGCGCCAGCCAGGCCGGCATCGTGCTCAGCAGCGCTCCGCCGCGCCGATCACCCGCTCCACGCGGGCGCCCAGCCGGTTCAGGTTCTCGACGAAGTACGGGTATCCGCGGTCGATGTGGAACACGTCCCAGATCTCGGTGATCCCGTCGGCGCACAGCCCGGCCAGGACCAGGCCCGCGCCGGCGCGGATGTCTGAGGCCCAGACCGGCGCGCTGGACAGCTTGTCGACCCCGCGCACCACGGCGTGGTGGCCGTCGGTGCGGGCGTCGGCGCCCAGGCGGACCATCTCCTCGATGAACCGGAACCGCGCCTCGTACACGTTCTCCGTGATCATCGACGTGCCCTCGGACACCGCGGAGAGCGCGACGGCGAACGGCTGCAGGTCGGTGGCGAACCCCGGGTAGGGCAGCGTGACGAAGTCGACCGACTTGGGCCGGTCGTTCTGCACGACCCGGAACCCGCTGTCGTCGAACGTGGTCACGTCGGCGCCGGCCATCCGCAGCTTCTCCAGCACCAGGTCCAGGTGGTGCGGGTTGACGCCCTTGACGGTCACGTCGCCCCGGGTCATCGCCGCGGCGAACGCCCACGTCGCGCCCACGATCCGGTCGCCGATCACCCGGTGCTCGGTCGGGTGCAGCTCGGACACGCCCTGCACGGTCAGCGTGGAAGTGCCGGCACCCTCGATCCGCGCGCCCATTTGGTTGAGCATCACGCAGATGTCGACGATCTCCGGTTCCCGCGCGGCGTTGTCGATCACCGTGGTGCCCTCGGCCAGCACCGCGGCCATCAGGATGTTCTCGGTCGCCCCGACGCTCGGGAAGTCCAGCCAGATCTGCGCGCCCTTGAGCTCGTCGGCCTTGGCCACCACACAGCCGTGCTCGATGGTGCTGGTCGCGCCGAGCGCACGCAGCCCGTTCTGGTGCATGTCCAGCGGACGCGACCCGATCGCGTCGCCACCGGGCAGCGCGACGACGGCCCGCTTGAGGCGCCCCACCAGCGGCCCGAGCACGCAGACGGAAGCACGCAGCTTGCCCATCGCGGGCGAATCGGCCCGGTGCGACAGCTCGGGCGGGGTCGTGATCTTCGCGGTGTCGCCGTCCAGGACCACCTCGCACCCGACGCTGCGCAGCACGTCCGCCATCAGGGGGACGTCGAGGATCTGCGGGCAGTTGGTGATCGTCGTGGTGCCCTCGGCGAGGAGGGCGGCCGCCATCAGCTTGAGAACGCTGTTCTTGGCCCCGACGACCTCGACCTCGCCCACCAGCCGCGCACCACCGTGCACGTCGAAGTGCTCGCTCATGGCCGCCATCATGCCTGCCGGTTCGGGCACTCGAACGGAGGGGCGGGACATAACGGAGGGCGACGGGGTTCGCACTATCGTGTCTCACACCGTGCTCTTTTCCGGCGATCATGTGCCCGGCTTCGCACCCGACTGGGGGACCCTTGAGCGAAATGTTGACCCCACCGGCGTCTCCGTCGCTGCCCGAGGTGCACCGCACCGAGATCGACGGGGTCCCGGTCTTCTGGACCGGCCAGCCCGGCAGGCTCAGCGCGAGCCTGCTGTTCGGGGTCGGCCTCGCGCACGAGTCGTTCCTCGAGACCGGCGTCACGCACCTCGTCGAGCACCTGGCGATGCGGCGCGTGCGCACCAGCCGCTACGAGAACAACGCCACCACCGGGGTCCTCTGCACCAGCTTCGACGTCAGCAGCGCGCCGGAGACCGTCAGCGGGCACCTGCGGCGCGTGTGCGAGTCGCTGGCCGAGCTGGACACCGGCCCGTTGCGGCTGGAGCGGGGAGTGCTGCTGGCCGAGGAGCGCGGCACCGACGGTCCCGGGGTGACCGCGTGGCTGCCGTCCGCGCTGTGGTTCGGCAACCGGGCGTTCGGGCTGGCCGGCAACGTCCAGCTGGCGGCCGTCACCGCCGGCCCGCAGCAGGTGCGTGAGTGGTGCGCGCGCTGGTTCCACCGCGGCAACGCCGCGCTCGTGCTGTCCGGGCCGCCCCCGGCGGATCTGACACTCCCCCTGCCCGACGGGCCGCCACGGCAGCCGGTCGATGTCCCGCCGTTCGACCTGCCCACGCCCGCCTACACGACCGTCCCCAACGGCGTGGTGGGCTGCGCGCTGGTCGACTGGACCGCGGAGACGGCGTGCGCGGCCGGGGTGCTCATCCACCGCCTCACCGACCGGCTGCGGCACCTCGAGGGCCTGGTCTACGACATCGCGTTCGACCACCAGATGGTCGGCCCGCGCCGGGCGGCGCTCGGGTTCGGCGCCGACGTGCCGGACCGGCACGTCGCGCGGGTGGCCGAGGCGATCCGCACCGAGCTGGCCGAGCTGGGCCGCGGCGGGCCGACGGAGGAGGAGCTGGCCGTGGACCGGGCCGGGCTCGCCGAGGAGATCGCGGACCGCGAGTTCGCGGTGTCCCGGGCGTTCGACGCGGCGATGAGTGAGCTGACGGGGTGGCCCTCGGCCGCCGAGCACCAGCGTCGCGTGCTGGCCGGCCTGGACCCGGCCGCGGTCGCGGCGGCGGCCCGTGACCTGGCCGGGCGGCTGGTGCTGTGCGTCCCGGAGTCGCACGTCCCGCGCGACCTGCCGGAGCTGCCCGGCAGCCCGCTGCCCGCGCCGCCCGGACGCGAGATGAAACGCGCGCTGGTCGGTGCCACGACGCCACGCGGCTACCGGCTCGTGGTGGGTGAGGACGGCCTGGCCACCTACTACGGCCCGAACACCGTGCCGGCGGCCGTCGTGCGGTTCGACGACCTGGCCGGCGCCGGGATCGAGCACACCGACGGGCAGTTGCCGATCCTGCACCTGTTCGGGCGCCACGGCGGGGCGATCAGCGTGCGGCCCGGCGACTGGCGCGGTGGCCGGGCGCTGGTGCGGGAACTGCGGGCCCGGCTCGATCCGGCGGTGTGTTTCGACGTGCCGGAGGCCATGCGGATGTTCGAACAGTCGTAGAGTTCTGCCCATGCCGGTACGGATCAACCGCGTGTACACCAGGGTCGGCGACAACGGAACGACGGCGCTCGGCGACGGGTCGCGCGTGCCCAAGACCGACCCGCGGCTGGCGGCCTACGCCGACGTCGACGAGACGAACTCGGTGGTCGGGCTGGCGCTCGCGATGGGCGGTCTGGACGAGGAGATCGCCGCGGTCCTGCGGCACGTGCAGAACGACCTGTTCGACGTCGGCGCCGACCTGTGCTCGCCGGTGGTGCCCGATCCGGAGTTCCCGCCGCTGCGGATCACCGGGGCCTACATCGAACGGCTGGAAGGCTGGTGCGACCGGTTCAACGAGCGCCTGCCCAAGCTGACGTCGTTCATCCTGCCGGGCGGCACGCCCGGCGCGGCGTTCCTGCACCAGGCCCGCACGGTGAGCCGCCGGGCCGAGCGGGCCGGCTGGGCGCTCGTCGAGGCCGATCCGGACCGGACGAACGCGCTGGCCGTGAAGTACCTCAACCGGCTGTCCGACCTGCTCTTCATCCTGGCCCGGTTGGCCAACCCCGAGGGCGACGTGCTGTGGAAGCCCGGCGGCGAGGACTGACGGCGCCGCCCCTCAGCAACACACCCTCATACCCGCCGTCGGCGCGGCGTTCTAGGTTGGTGCCGTGATCGACGATGCGACGCTGCCGGGAAGCATCCGGCTGCCGGACGGATCCTGGGTCCGCGGGCGCGGCCTGCGCCACCCACAACCCACTGGCCCGGCGCCCCGATTCGGCCTCTACCTGGGCTCTGCGCGGCTGCGCCGCGAGCACGACGCCCGCCTGGAGTGGCCGCACACCTGGCTGGACTGGCCGGACTTCCGGCTGCCCCGGGACCAGGACGCCGCCGTCCGGGAGATCCGCGCCCTGCACGAGCGGGCGCGCGCGGGCGAAGCGGTCGAGGTCGCCTGCGGCGGCGGGGTCGGGCGGACCGGCACGGTCATCGCCTGCCTCGCCGTGCTGAGCGGCGTCGACCCCGCTGAGGCCGTCGCCTGGGCGCGGCGGCACCACCACCCCCGGGCGGTCGAAACGCCGGGGCAACGCCGGTGGGTGCGCCGGTTCGCTCCGGGCTAGATCAGGAAGCTCGCGGCACCTGGCGGCCCGGCGGCGCGGACTCCAGCCAGGACAGGAACCCGGTGAGCGCGTCCGGGCCCATCGCGATCTCGATGGGCTTCTGGCCTGCGGACTCGCAGCGCAGGACCGTGGCGTCCGAGGGCACCGCGTACGCCTCGGTACCGACCGGGTCGCGCCGGTCGGCGATCATCAGCATTTCGCGTTCGAACACCCGGTCCGGGCCGCTGCGCAAGCCCCACACCCGGTACCAGGCGAACACTTCACCCTCGTAACGACCCATGCCCAGGTGCCAGCCGGCGCGCGTGTTGTCCGGGTCCCATCGCAACGCGACGCTCACACCGCCGTTGCGGCGCATCCGGACCCACCGCAGGCTGTACCAGAAGGCGAGAACGGCAAGACCGAGCAGGACGACCAGGACAACGAGGGCGATTTCCACGGCCGGCTCCCGCTCGTCGCCCGATCAGACCGACTGACCGGCCGCGCGGAGCCGAGCGGTCGCTCTGGCGCGCTCGGCCTCGTCCTCGGCGCCCAGCGCGGAGCGGGCGGCCTCGACGTCGATCTCCTCGGCCAGCTCGGCCGACTCGGCGAGAATGCTCACCCGCTCGGCGGTCACGGAGAGGAACCCACCGTGGACCGCGGCACGCACGGTCTCACCGTCCGTGGTCGTCACCTTGACGACGCCACCCTCGACGAGCTGACCGAGTACCGGCTCGTGGCCCGGCATCAAGCCGATCTCACCCTCGGTGGTCTGCGCGACCACGAACGTCGCCTGACCGGACCAGAGACGGCGTTCGACGGCGACAAGCTCGACGGTCATCTCAGCCACGTGGTTCTCCTTCGTTCCCGCGCGATGAGCGCAGTCTAATAGGTTCGCGACCGGTTACGACAACGGCGGGGTGGGAGTCCACAAAGGACCCCCGCCCCGCCGTCGTCCCGACATCACTTGCCGGTGAGTTCCTTGTACTTCTTCTCGAGGTCGTCGAGGCCACCGATGCCCAGGAACGCCTGCTCCGGGTAGTGGTCGAACTCGCCCTTGGCGATCTTGTCGAACGCCTCGACGGTCTCCGCGCGCGGCACGGTCGAGCCCGGCTGGCCGGTGAACTGCTCGGCGACGAGCATGTTCTGCGACAGGAACCGCTCGATGCGGCGGGCCCGCTGCACGGTCAGCTTGTCCTCTTCGGACAGCTCGTCCATACCGAGGATCGCGATGATGTCCTGCAGCTCCTTGTACTTCTGCAGGATCCGGATGACCTCGGACGCCACCCGGTAGTGGTCCTCACCGACGATCGCGGGGTCGAGGATCGTCGAGGTGGAGGCCAGCGGGTCCACGGCCGGGAAGATGCCCTTCTGGAACACCGACCGCGACAGCTCGGTGGTGGCGTCCAGGTGGGCGAACGTGGTGGCCGGGGCCGGGTCGGTGTAGTCGTCCGCCGGCACGTAGATCGCCTGCATCGAGGTGATCGACCGGCCCTTGGTCGAGGTGATCCGCTCCTGCAGCTCACCCATCTCGTCGGCCAGCGTGGGCTGGTAACCCACGGCCGACGGCATGCGGCCCAGCAGGGTCGACACCTCGGAACCGGCCTGGGTGAACCGGAAGATGTTGTCGATGAACAGCAGCACGTCCTGGTTCTTGACGTCGCGGAAGTACTCCGCCATCGTCAGCGCGGACAGCGCGACCCGCATACGGGTGCCCGGCGGCTCGTCCATCTGGCCGAACACGAGCGCGGTGTCGTTGATGACGCCGTCCTCGCTCATCTCCAGGAACAGGTCGGTGCCCTCACGGGTGCGCTCGCCGACACCGGCGAACACCGAGGTGCCACCGAAGTTGCGGGCGACACGGGTGATCATCTCCTTGATCAGCACCGTCTTGCCCACGCCGGCACCGCCGAACAGGCCGATCTTGCCACCCTGCACGTACGGGGTGAGCAGGTCGATGACCTTGAGGCCGGTCTCCAGCATCTCGGTCTTGCCCTCGAGCTGGTCGAACGCGGGCGGCTTGCGGTGGATGCTCCAGCGCTCCAGGTCAGCGCCGTACCCCGGCTGGTCGAGGCAGTCGCCCAGCGCGTTGTAGACGTGGCCCTTGACCTCGTCGCCGACCGGCACCGAGATCGGGGCGCCGGTGTCGATCACCTCGGCGCCGCGGACGAGACCGTCCTGGGGAGCCAGCGAGATCGTGCGGACGAGGTTGTCGCCGAGGTGCTGCGCCACCTCGAGGGTGACGGTCTTGCGCAGCTGCTCGAACTCGACCTCGACCTTGAGCGCGTTGAACAGCTCGGGCACAGCGCCGCGCGGGAACTCCACGTCGACGACCGGGCCGGTCACCGAGACGATCCGGCCCTTGGTCCGGGTTTCAGTGGTGGTCATCTACTCATCACTTCCTACAGCGGCGAGCGCATCGGCCCCACCGACGATTTCGCTGATCTCCTGCGTGATCTGGGCCTGCCGGGCCTGGTTGGCCAGCCGGGTGTAGGTGTCCACGAGGTCCTTGGCGTTGTCCGACGCCGACTTCATGGCGGTGCGGCGGGCGGCCAGCTCGGAAGCGGCCGACTCCAGCAGTGCCGAAAAGATCCGCGTGTTGATGTACTTCGGCAGCAGGGCCGACAGCAGCCGGTCCGCGCTGGGCTCGAACTCGTACGCGGGGAGGATGTCGCCCGGAGCGGGTTCGGCACCTTCCTCGGCGTACTCGATCTCCAGCGGTGCCATCCGCTTCGCGACCGGGGTCTGGGTCAGCATCGACTTGAACTCGGTGTACACGATGTGCACCTCGTCCACGCCGAGCACGCCGTCCTCGCCCGTACCGGTCCCGGTGTCGTCCGCACCGGCGAGGAACGCCTTGGTCAGGGTGTCCCCCGCCGCCGCGGCGTTCTCGTAGTGCGGCTGGTCCGAGAAGCCCGTCCAGCTGCCGGCCACCTCGCGGCCCCGGAACCGGTAGTAGTTCAGGCCCTTGCCGCCGATCACGTAGACCAGCGGTTCCTTGCCCTCGGACCGCAGCAGCGAAAGCAGCTCCTCGGTCGCCCGCAGCACGTTGGTGTTGTAACCACCGCACAGGCCCTTGTCACTGGTCACCACCAGCACGGCCGCCCGCTTCGGGTTCGGCCGCTGCACGAGGAACGGGTCGTCGAGGCTCGCGGCCCCGCCCGCCAGGGCGGAGAGCACCTTGGTGATCTCCGTGGCGTACGGGCGCGAAGCCTCGACCCGTGCCTGCGCACGGCCGATCCGCGAGGTGGCGATCAGCTCCATCGCCTTGGTGATCTTGCCGATCGATTTCGTCGCCCGGATCTTTGCCCGGAGCTCGCGAAGTTGCGCCATCAGCTATCCGGTCACTTCGTCGGGGCGGGCTTGTTGACCTTGACGGTCTCCTGCCCCACCTTGTCGGCGTCCATCGCCTCGGCCTCGGCCTCGTTCACGAGCTGCTCACCGGAGGAGGTGGTGAAGCCCTTCTTGAACTCGGTGGTCGCGGCGATGACGCGCTCGGCGAGCTCGTCGGTCCACTTACCCTTGTCGCGGATCTCGGCGAGGATGTCGTCGTGCTTGTGGCGGATGTTCTCCAGCAGCTCGGTGTTGAACCGGGCCACGTCCTCCACCGGCACGTCGTCGAACTGGCCCTTGGTGCCGAGGAACACCGTGACGACCTGCTGCTCCACCGGGATCGGCGAGTACTGCGGCTGCTTGAGCACCTCGTAGAGGCGGGCACCGCGGTCCAGCTGGGCGCGCGAGGTCGGGTCCAGGTCGGAGGCGAAGGCGGCGAACGCCTGCAGCTCCTGGTACTGCGACAGGTCGATCCGCAGCGAACCGGACACCGTCTTCATCGCCTTGATCTGCGCGTCACCGCCCACCCGGGAGACCGAGGTGGTCACGTCGACCGCGGGGCGCTGACCCGAGTTGAACAGGTCGGACTGGAAGAAGCACTGCCCGTCGGTGATCGAGATGACGTTGGTGGGGATGTAGGCCGAGATGTCGTTGGCCTTGGTCTCGATGACCGGCAGACCGGTCAGCGAACCCCCGCCCAGCTCGTCCGACAGCTTCGCGCACCGCTCGAGCAGCCGCGAGTGCAAGTAGAAGACGTCGCCGGGGAACGCCTCGCGGCCCGGCGGGCGGCGCAGCAGCAGCGAGATGGCGCGGTAGGCGTCGGCCTGCTTGGTCAGGTCGTCGAACACGATCAGGACGTGCTTGCCCTGGTACATCCAGTGCTGGCCGAGCGCAGACCCGGTGTAGGGGGCGAGCCACTTGAAGCCGGCGGAGTCCGACGCGGGGGCCGCGACGATCGTGGTGTACTCCAGCGCGCCCGCGTCCTCCAGGGACTTGCGGACACCGGCGATGGTGGAACCCTTCTGGCCGACCGCGACGTAGATGCAGCGGACCTGCTTGCTCGGGTCACCGGTCGCCCAGTTGGCCTTCTGGTTGATGATCGTGTCGACGCAGACCGCGGTCTTGCCGGTCTTGCGGTCGCCGATGATCAGCTGGCGCTGGCCGCGGCCGATCGGGGTCATCGCGTCGATGGCGGTGATGCCGGTCTGCAGCGGCTCGGACACCGGCTGGCGCTGCACGACCGAGGCGGCCTGCAGCTCGAGGGCGCGGCGGTCCTCCGCCACGATGTCACCGAGGCCGTCGATCGGCTTGCCGAGCGGGTCGATGACCCGGCCCAGGAAGCCCTCACCGACCGGGATCGAGAGGATCTGGCCGGTGCGCTTGACCTCCTGGCCCTCCTCGATCGACTCGTAGTTACCGAGGATGACGACACCGATCCGGCGTGGCTCCAGGTTCTGGGCCACACCCAGGATGCCGCCGGGGAACTCCAGCAGCTCGTTGGCCATCGTCGAGGGCAGACCCTCGACGTGGGCCACGCCGTCGCCGGTGTCCACGACGACGCCGACCTCTTCCCGGTTGACTTCGGGTGAGTAACTCGAGACGTAGTTCTCGATCGCGCTACGGATCTCGTCCGAGGAGATCGTCAGCTCCGCCATGTCGTTCCCGCTCTCTCGTTCCTGCAGGTGTGCAAAGTCTTGTTGTGGTGTCAGGCCAGCTGCCGGCGCAGCTCGGCGATCCGGCCCGCAGCGCTGCCGTCGATGACCTCGTCGCCCACGCGGACGACGAGCCCGCCACCGAGGCGGCGGTCGACCTCGACGTGCAGCCCGATCGGCCGCCCGTAGATCCGGTGCAGCTGCTCGGCCAGCCGCTCCCGCTGCTCCGCGGACAGCTCGCTCGCGCTCGTGACGTACGCGACCGAGCGCTCACGGCGCTGCGCGGCGAGCTTGACCAGCTCGTCCAGGTTGTACCCGACGCTGCGGCCCGCCGACCGGCCGACGACCTGCTCCACGAGGGCGAGGGTCACGTCGTCCACCTTGCCCTGCAGCAGCTCGCGCAGCAGCCTGCGCTTCGCGTCGCCGGATGCCGTCTGGTCGGACAGCGTCTGCTCCAGCTCCGGGTTGCTCACCACGATACGGGCGATGCGGAACAACTGGTCCTCGACGGCGTCCAGTTTTCCGGCCCGCTCCGCGGCGGTGAGCAACGCGTTGCGGCCGAGCGACTCCACTCCGTCAACCAGTTCCCGCGGGCTGGACCAGCGGGCCTCGACCACGGCGTCGAGCACGCGCAAGGTCTGCTCGGACACCTTCCCGGTCAGCACCGCGCGAACCAGCCGCGTGCGGGCCCGCGGGTCGGACGAGGCGTCGGCGACCGCGCGGCGCAGCCCGATCTCCCTGCCGAGCAGGTCGACCACGGCCAGCAGCTCGTTGCCGAGGGCGGCCGGGTCGGTGCCGGCCCCGCCGGTGACCTCGGCGAGCCGGGTCTCGGCCGAGGCGAGCGCCTCGCGGCTCGCGGCGTGCAGCGTCAGCGTCATCTGGACTACTTCCCCGCTCCGTTACCGGCGCTGCTGCCGAGCTCGGCGAGGAACCGGTCGACCGTGCCCCGGCGGCGGACCTCGTCCTCGAGGTGCTCCCCGACGATCCGGCTCGCCAGCTCGATCGAGTTCCGGCCCAGCTCGTTGCGCAGCTCCGTGACGATCTGTGCCTTCTGCGCCTGCAGCGCGGCGTGACCCTGCGCGATGATCCGGGCGGCCTCGTCCTGGGCCTCGGCCCGCAGCTCCTCCTTGATCCGCTCCGCCTCGAGACGGGCGTCGTCACGGATCTTGGCGGCCTCGGAATAGGCGTCCTTGAGCTGCGCCTGGTACTTCGCGAGCGCCTCTTCGGCTTCGGCCTGCGCCTTCTCCGCCTTGGCGATGCCACCCTCGATGGCCGCGGTGCGCTCTTCGTACATCTTCTCGAAGCGCGGCACGGCGAACTTCTTGAGCAGCCACAGCAGGATCAGGAAGGCGACCAGGCCGAGGATGATCTCGCTGACGTGCGGCAGCACCGGGTTCGGCGCTTCCTCAGCGGCCAGCACGATCTGGGTCTTCACCACAACGACTCCTTCAGCGGTGAGCGGTTAACTCAGGCGGCGGAGGCGATGAAGTAGACGACCAGACCGATCAGGGCGAGCACCTCGGTAAGCACGAAGGTGGTCCAGGCGATACCCATGAGCTTGCCCTGGGCCTCCGGCTGACGGGCGGTGCCGTTGATGACCGCGGCCCAGATCAGACCCACACCGATGCCCGGCCCGATCGCGCCGAGGCCGTAGCCGATGGCGGCGAGACCGGGGTTGATGCTGCTGGCGGCCTCGGCGAGAACGATGTTGCTCACTTGCGTTTCCCTTTCAGTCGGTCCGCTACCACGCGGATCGGGGGCTTCGGTTTCTTCTAGTGGTCTTCGGCGAGCGCGGCGCCGATGTAGTTCGCCGACAGCACGGCGAACACGTACGCCTGGATCACCTGGATCAGCGCTTCCACGAAGGTCATCAGGATCGCGAACGCCCACGAGACCACCGAGATCGGCTTGAACACGCCTCCGGCGTGGAGAAGCAGGAACTCACCCGCGACCGTGAACACCAGCAGGATCAGGTGGCCGGCGAACATCGCGGCGAACACCCGGACCGCCAGGGTGAGCGGGTTGAGGACGAACTTCTGCAGGAACTCGATCGGCGTCAGCAGCAGGTAGATCAGCGCCGGCGCGCCCGGCGGGACGGTCGCGTGCTTGAGGTAGCCGACGAAACCGTGCCGCTTGAACCCCACGTAGTGGTAGACCGGGTACACGACGAACAGCGACAGCGCGAGCGGGAAGCCGATGTGCGCGAAGGTGGGGAACTGGAAGATCGGGATGATCCCGAACACGTTGTTCACCAGCACGAAGCTGAACAACGTCAGCACCAGCGGGATGAACGGCTTGAAGTCCTTCGACCCGATCTGCTCACGGGCGATGCCGTTGCGCGCGAAGTCGTAGACGTACTCGGCGACGAACTGCCCCTTGCCCGGGACGACCTTCAGCTTGCGGGTCGCCAGCAGGAAGAAGGCCGCGATGATGACCACCGACAGCACGATGAGGATCATCGGCTTGGTGACGCCGAGGAAGATCGACGGCAGCTCGAAATCTCCGGCACCCGGGGGCGTGAACGTGTCGCCCGCGGCCAATACCAGCGCGCCCAACTGGGCTCCTTCCGGTTCTCCCGGCCGGCGTTCACTCCGCCGGGGGAATCGTCACGATCTGGACTTAACGTACCCGATACGTTTCGGGTAGTTGGAGGCGGATCCCCTGAGTGAACACCAGGTGTACGGTCAGCCACTTGGGGGTTTCGGTACTACGATCACCGACGGCAGAATCGGCCCTTCCGGTTCAGGGGCCATCCGTCTCGATCGCCACGTTGCCGGTCGGGGTTCCGCATCGGGAGCGCGGCCCGGGGGGCCCACCTCCACAATGCGGACGATACCAGCTGGTAAAACGACACCGTACGGGCGTACTCCTTAACGGCTCCGCACTCCGTTTCCGATCTGGAAAAAACCGCCCCGACCTGCGCCGATCAGCCGGGGATGATCGTCGGGATCTTGGTCTTGCGGAAGGCGAGGAATTCCGCGGCCGCCCACACCAGGATGACCGCGAGCGTGGTGAGCGCCAGGGCGTAGCGGTTGAACGCATCCACGCCCTTGAGCGCGGTCATCACCCCGAACAGCACGAGCACCTTGAGGATGTAGCCCCCGACGGCCACCGCCATCACCATGAACGGGTCCAGCGCCGCGGACTTGCGCATCATGAACAGCGTGACCAGCGAAGACGCGAAGGCGATGGCCCCGCCGACGAGCGAGCCGAGCAGGCCGGGGACACCGCTGAGCACCGTGGAGACGACCACGCCGACCACCACCGTGGCCACCGCGGGCCAGAGCGCGAAACGCAGCATCGCGTCGGCCAGCTTGAGCACCGACTGCGCGTGCGGGTTCTCGGTCTTGTCGGTCATGACACTCCCTGGTTCCGCGATCTCAGACGCGGAATGACGGACACGATTCCGGCGAGGACGAGGCCCGCGCCGACAATCCAGAGTACCGCCGTGGTGTCGAACAGCGTCACCGAGACCGCGCCGAAGCCGAGCAGGCCGGCCCACAGGTAGATCAGCAGCACCGCCCGGCGCTGCGAGTGCCCGATCTCCAGCAGGCGGTGGTGCAGGTGCATCTTGTCCGCCGCGAACGGGCTCTCGCCGCGCCGGGTGCGCCGCACCACCGCCATCAGCAGGTCGAGCACCGGCAGGAACAGCACCGCGACGACGACCAGCAGCGGCGACAGCAGAGCCAGCGCGTCCGAGCCGCCGAACCGGGTGTAGTTGATCTTCCCGGAGGCGGAGGTGGTGGCACCGGCCAGCATCAGGCCGATCATCATCGAGCCGGAGTCACCCATGAAGATCTTCGCCGGCTGGAAGTTGTGCGGCAGGAAGCCCAGGCACGCGCCGGCCAGCGTCGCGGCGATCAGCGCCGGCGGGTACACGCCGACGTCCCCGCCCTGCGAGCGGAGCAGGCCGAGCGAGAACGCGCAGGTCGCGGCCGCTGCGATGAACCCCAGCCCCGCGGCGAGCCCGTCCAGTCCGTCGACGAAGTTCAGCGCGTTGACCAGCAGCACGACCAGCAGCACCATCAGCAGGCCGCCCTGGTTGTTGTCCAGGGTGACCACGGAACCGAGCGCGTCGCCGTTGCCGCCCCACGGCACCCAGAAGACGTTCCACTGGACACCGAAGATGACCAGGATCCCGGCGCACATGACCTGTCCGGCGAGCTTGGTCCAGGCGTCGATCTCGAACCGGTCGTCCAGGGCGCCGATCAGGACGATCACGCCACCGCCGATCAGAACACCGACCGGGTCGAGCGAGAAGTCGAACGCGCGGCGCAGCACGGGCAGCTGGTGCGCCATCGCCATCCCGCCGACAACGCCCAGGTACATGCCGACGCCGCCCATTCGCGGGATCGGGATGACGTGCACGTCGCGGGCGCGCGGGTTGGCGATCGCACCGAGGCGGATCGCCAGGCGGCGGATGACGCCCGTGAGCAGGAAGGTCAGGGTCGCGGCGATGAGGCCGACCAGGATGTACTCCCGGATCGGGAGGCCGGCGGTCGTTACGGGGGTCATCAGGCCGCGGTCTTCACCGGCGCGCCGAGCACCTCCGAGATCGCCTCGGCGCCGACCGCGCCCGCCCGGAGCAGGACGGGCTCGGCCCCGGTCAGGTCGATGACCGACGAGGGCACCGGCTCACCGCTGGGCCCGCCGTCGAGGTAGACCGCAACCGACTCCCCCACCTGGTCCTGCGCCTCCGGCACGCTGGTCGGCGCGGGACGACCGGCGACGTTGGCACTGGAGACGGCCATCGGGCCGACGTCGCGCAGCAGCTCCAGCGCGACCGGGTGCAGCGGCATCCGCAGCGTGACGGTGCCGCGGGTGCTGCCCAGGTCCCAGCGCAGGCTCGGCGCATGCGGGAGCACAATGGACAGATCCCCGGGCCAGAACGCCTCGATCAGCGCCCGCGCCTGCGGCGGCACGCCGAGCACCAGACCGTCTACTGTGGACCAGGAGCCGACCAGGACGCCGACGGGCAGGTCCGGTCCGCGGTGCTTCGCCCGCAGCAGCGCGCCGACGGCGGACGAGTCGAAGGCGTCCGCGCCGATGCCGTACACCGTGTCCGTGGGCAGCACGACCAGGCGCCCCGAACGCACCGCGCTCGCCGCCGCGGCCAGCCCTTCCGCCCGCGTTTCCGGACGGTTGCAGTCGTACACCGCGCTCATGGGGTGAAGACTATTCCGGAGCGCGTAACGACTTGGTTGCGGGTCGCGGTCACGCTTCGGCCAACACACCGCCGCGACCGGCCGACACACCGCCCCATCCGGCCAACACACCGCCACGAGCGGCGAACACGGCGCGACGAGCAGCAAACACGCGGACGCGGCGTGTTGGCTGCTGCGGGCGGCGTGTTGGCCGCTCCGGGTGGTGAGTTGGCTGCTGCGGGTGGTGGGTTGGCTGCTGCGGGACGCGGGTGGTGAGGAGTCAGCCGCGGAGGGCGGTCACGAAACGGGGGCGTCCGGCGAGGTCGCGGTGGTCCTGGACGTCCGTCAGCACCTTGCGGGACGCCAGCAGCGCCGGCGCGGCCGAACCGTGCGTGTCGTCGTGTTCCACGGCCACCCCGCCGCCGGGCTTGAGCAGCCGGCAGGCGGTCGCGACGGCCTGCCGGACCACCGCCAGCCCGCCGTCCGGGGCGAAGACCGCCTGCGGCGGGTCGAAGTCGACCACCTCGGGCGGCAGGTCCCCGCCCGGCGGGACGTACGGCGGGTTGCACACCACCAGGTCGACCAGGCCGTCCAGCTCGGCGAAGATCGTGTTGTCCCCGACGTCGCCGGAGTACAGGCGGATCGGGGTGTCCCCCGCCGCAGCCTGCTTGTCGGCGTTGTGGCGCGCCCAGGCCAGCGCGTTCGGGTCGACGTCCACGGCGTAGACCACCGCGTCCGGCCGCTCGTGCGCGATCGCCAGCGCCAGCGCCCCGGATCCGGTGCACAAATCGACCACGACCGGGTACTGGCGGCCGTGGATGTGCCGCAGACCCCACTCGACCAGCAGTTCCGTCTCCGGCCGGGGGATGAACACGCCGGGACCGACGTCGAGGGTGATGCCGGCGAACCCGGCCCACCCGGTCAGGTGCTGCAGCGGCACGCGCTTGGCCCGCTGCGCGACGAGCTTGCCGATGGCCTCCACCACCGGCGGGTCGACGAGCGGCACCAGCGGCAGGCGGCCGCGCTCGACACCCAGCACGTGCGCGGCGATCAGCTCGGCGTCCGCGCGCGGGGACGCCACGCCCGCATCCTCCAGGATGCGCATCGCCTCGAGGATCGCCAGTCGCAACGGTTGCCGCTTCACGTACCCAACTTTTCCACAGCGCCCGCCCGGTGGTGGGGACGTGTGCCGCGAGCGGTCCGCGCGTCCGCGGGCTTGACCTTCACACCGGTATGAACGCTTACGTTCGCGGCATGACCGAACGTTTCTCGCATCTCGTCCGCGGGTCCGGCCCCGGCCTGCTGCTCGCGCACGGCGCGGGCGGCAGTGTCGAGGCCAACTTCGGCCCGATCCTGGACGACCTCGCCCGCACGCACACCGTCGTCGGCCCGGACTACCCCGGCACCGGGGCGACCCCGCGCAGCCGGCGTCCGCTGGACCTGGACGAGATGGCCGATTCGCTCGTGGCCACCGCCGTGGACGCCGGGGTGGACCGGTTCACCGTCCTCGGCTACTCGCTCGGCACCGCGGTGGCGGTGCGGGCGGCGACGCGGCACCCGGACCGGGTCACCGGCCTGGTGCTGACCGCCGGGTTCGCGCGCCTGTCGAACCAGATGCGGCTGGCCGTCGGCGTGTGGCGGGAGCTGCTCGAAGCTGGGAACCCGGAGCTGCTCGCGAAGTACATGACCTTCGTGGCGACCGGCCGGGACTTCCTCAACGCGCTGTCCCGCCCGGAAGTCGACGCCGCACTGGCCGGGCTGGTCGTACCGCCCGGCACACCGGACCAGGTGGATCTGGTGGCCGCCGTCGACACCCGTGCCGACCTGGCCCTGGTCACCGCGCCAACGCTGGTGATCGGTACCCGGCAGGACCTGCTGGCGCCGCTCGACCTGCAGCGCGAACTGGCGGCCGGCATTCCCGGCGCGGAGTACGTGGAGATCGAGTCGGGGCACCTGATGCAGATCGAGGCCCGCGACGACTGGCTCGCGCACATCCGGAAGTTCCTGGAGCGCGACCCGTCCTGAACCCGCCGGTGAGCTGACCCGTGCCGCCGCCGTCACTGGCCGGCGGCGGCCAGGCGCTCCTCGCGGTCGGCGGCGGCCAGCGCATCCAGCACGGCGTCCAGATCGCCGTCGAGGACCTGGTCCAGGTTGTACGCCTTGTAGTTGACCCGGTGGTCGGAGATGCGGTTCTCGGGGAAGTTGTACGTCCGCACCCGCTCCGAGCGGTCCACGGTCCGGACCTGCGACTTGCGCGCGTCGGCGGCCTTGGCGGCGGCCTCCTCCTCCGCCATGGCCTGCAGGCGGGCCTGCAGCACCTGGATGGCCCGCGCACGGTTCTGGATCTGCGACTTCTCGTTCTGGCAGGACACCACGATGCCGGTGGGCAGGTGGGTGACCCGCACCGCGGAGTCGGTGGTGTTCACGCTCTGGCCGCCGGGCCCGGACGACCGGAACACGTCGATGCGCAGGTCGTTGGGGTCGATCTCGACCTCGACCTCCTCCGGTTCCGGGTAGATCAGGACACCGGCCGCGGACGTGTGGATCCGGCCCTGCGACTCGGTGGCCGGCACGCGCTGCACGCGGTGCACGCCACCTTCGAACTTCAGCCGCGCCCAGACGCCGTCGGCATCGCCGGCCCTGCTCTTCACGGCCACCGTGACGTCCTTGTAGCCGCCCAGGTCGGAGTGCACGGCGTCGAGCACCTCGGCCTTCCAGCCGTGCCGCTCCGCGTACCGCAGGTACATGCGCAGCAGGTCGCCGGCGAACAGGGCCGACTCCTCACCGCCCTCACCGGACTTGATCTCCATGACGACGTCGGAGCCGTCGTAGGGGTCGCGCGGCAGCAGCAGCTCGGTCAGCCGCGACTCCAGCTGCGGGATGCGGGCGGCGATCTCGTCGGCCTCGTCGGCGAACCCCGGGTCCTCGCCGGCCAGCTCCCGGGCCGTGGTCAGGTCGTCACGCGCGCTGTCGAGCTCGGTGATGACCTTCACGATCGGGCTGAGCTCGGCGTACCGGCGGCCGAGCTTGCGCGCCCGGCCCTGGTCGGCGTGCACGGCCGGGTCCGCCAGCTGCTTCTCCAGCTCGGCGTACTCGTCGAGCAGCCCGTGCAGGGAAGACGAGTCCACGACCGTCCCTTCCTCTCGTCGCCGGAACACAAAAGCGGCGCCCACCCCCGATGCTCGGGAGCGGGCGCCGTCGGTGGAGCTACTTGGCGTCGGCCTGCTTCTGGCGCTTGCCGTAACGCGCCTCGAACCGCGCGACCCGGCCACCGGTGTCCATGATCTTCTGCTTGCCGGTGTAGAAGGGGTGGCAGTTCGAGCAGATTTCGACCGTGATGGCGCCGGAGGTCTTGGTGCTGCGGGTCGTGAAGGTGTTGCCGCAACCACAGGTGACCGTGGTGGGCACGTACTCGGGGTGGATACCGCTCTTCATGGAGTCCTCTCATCGTGGCCGCCGGGTCCCCGCGCCGATCTGTCAACACGTGGGGTGAACCGGAGCCGGACGTTAGCGGGTTGATTCTGCCAGACGCACTGACGTGCAGGTCAACGCACCCCGCACCGCGCATATTCCGGATACCGGGAGTGTACGGGTTTTGTACGGGAGCGCGGGAGCCTGCTCACCAGACCCGGACCCGCCGGGTAAGGAGGAGCCGATGTCCCGCACCGTCAAGTCCCTGGCAGTCGCCGCGCTCGCGGCCGCGGCGCTCACGCTGGTCCCGCTCACGAGCGAGGCCGCCACCACCACCGAGGCCGCGACCAGCGACCTGTCGGTTCTCAGCGCCGGTGACGGCACCGTCTCCGGCGCGATCGAGTGGTTCCAGAACCGCAACGGCAGCAGCGCCTACGAGGGCATGTGCGAGAAAGCCGTGGAGAACGCCTACGGCACCACCGGGGTGTGGTCGTCGGCCAACGCGCACTGGAACGGGGCGAGCAGCCGGCACGCCGGCGACCGCAACCCACCGCGCGGCGCGTTCGTGTACTGGGCGATCGGCGGGGGCTACGGGCACGTCGGCATCTCCGACGGTGCCGGCGGCTTCTGGTCGACCAGCGTCAACAACAAGATCGGGCACGTGACCAAGGCCATGGGCGGCTACGGCTACTTCGGCAGCTACCGCGGCTGGACGCCCGCGGCGGTGCCCAGCAAGTAGTGACGCGAAAACGGCCACCCTCCGCGCGGAGGGTGGCCGTTTTCGTCCGTCACCAGGCTCAGTCGTCGTCCGACGCCAGCGCCGTCTTGGAGACCTGCATCAGGAACTCGATGTTGGTCTTGGTCTTGCGCAGGCGGGACAGCAGCAGGTCGATGGCCTGCTGGGAGTCCAGCGCGTGCAGGACCCGGTGCAGCTTGTGCGTCACCGCCAGCTCGTCCGGCGAGAGCAGCAGCTCCTCCTTGCGGGTACCGGACGGGTTGACGTCCACCGCGGGGAAGACGCGCCGCTCGGCGATCTTGCGGTCGAGCTTGAGCTCGGCGTTGCCGGTGCCCTTGAACTCCTCGAAGATCACCGTGTCACCGGTGGATCCGGTCTCGACCATCGCCGTGGCGAAGATCGTCAGCGAGCCGCCGTTCTCGATGTTGCGCGCCGCGCCGAGGAACCGCTTCGGCGGGAACAGCGCGGTCGAGTCGACACCACCGGACAGGATCCGGCCGGACGCCGGGGCCGCCAGGTTGTAGGCGCGGCCGAGGCGGGTGATCGAGTCGAGCAGGACCACCACGTCCATGCCCATCTCGACCAGGCGCTTGGCCCGCTCGATGGACAGCTCGGCGACCGAGGTGTGGTCCGACGGCGGCCGGTCGAAGGTCGAGGCGATGACCTCGCCCTTCACCGAGCGCTGCATGTCGGTGACCTCTTCCGGACGCTCGTCGACGAGGACGACCATCAGGTGGCACTCGGGGTTGTTCGTGGTGATCGCGTTCGCGATGTCCTGCATGATCGTGGTCTTGCCGGCCTTCGGCGGCGACACGATCAGGGCACGCTGCCCCTTGCCGACCGGCATGACCAGGTCGATCACGCGGGTGGTCAGCTTGTGCGGTTCGGTCTCCAGGCGCAGCCGCTCGTTCGGGTAGAGCGGGGTCAGCTTGGTGAACTCGGGACGGCGCTTCGCCTCGTCCGGGTCCAGGCCGTTCACGCTGTCGACGCGCACCAGCGGGTTGAACTTCTGGCGCTGCTGCTCGCCGTCGCGCGGCTGCTTGACCACACCGGTGATCGCGTCACCGCGGCGCAGGCCGTGCTTGCGGACCAGGGACAGCGACACGTACACGTCGTTCGGCCCGGGCAGGTAGCCCGAGGTGCGCACGAACGCGTAGTTGTCCAGGACGTCCAGGATGCCGGCGACCGGCAGCAGGACGTCGTCCTCGCGGATCTCGGTGTCCGTGCCGCCCTCACCGCGGTTGCCGCGGCGGCGGCGGTCCCGGAACCGGCGGCCGCGGCGGCCGCCCTCGTCGTCGTCCCCGCCGCCGGAGTTCTGGCCGCCGCCCTGGTTCTGCTTGGGCTGGCCACCACCGGCGTTGTCGCGCTGGTTGTTCTGCTTGCGCTGGTCGCCACCGCCCTGCTGGGACTGGTCGCCACCGCGCTGGTCACGCTGGTCGCGCTGGTCGCGCTGGTCACCGCGCTGCTGGTCGTTGCCGCGGTTGTCCGGGCTGCCCCCCGCGCGGTTGGAGCCGCGGCGACGGCGGGCGCCGCCCTCCCGCCGGGGGCCGTCCTCGTGCTGCTGGGGCGCCTCGGCACCGTTCACGGGCTTCTCGGCCTGCGCCGGCTTGTCGGCCTTCTCCGCCGCGGGGGCGGTCTGACCGGCCGGCGCCTCCTCCTGCCGGGGCGCCTTCTCGACGGGCTTGCTCGGCGCCGGAGCCTCCACCTTCGCGGCGATGCCGTCGAGGGGCAGGGTCTCGTCGGCGGCGCGCTTGCGCGGGGCCTTGCCCTGACGCTCGCGGATGGCGGCGATCAGGTCGCCCTTGCGCATCCCCTTGGTGTCGCCGATGCCCAGCTGGGCGGCGAGTTCCCGCAGGTCGGCGATCACCATGCCGGACAGGCCGCCACTGCGGCGCTTCGGCGCGGCCGTACCGTTCTGCTCCCCTGGCTCAGCGTTCGACGGGGCGGTCGCCACGTCGCCGCTCAAAAGATCGGTGTTGCTCACACATGTCCTTCCTGACCGATCCACGCCTCCAGGTGGATCAGCGGACTACCGCCCGCGTCCGATCGCGGAACGGTCTGCTCCTGCCCGGTGTGGCTTCCCCGGCCGGGACACGCGGGTCACAGCGGCCGAGCCGCCACACGGGGTTCTCGCGTGTTCCAGGTGGAACGCGCCGAATTCGTGTCACCGTAGCTACCGGAAACCCGCCTAGGTCAATCCCTGCACCAGCTATGCGGAATTATCGACTCGACGAGAGAATGCGATCCGGGATGGAGCCCCCGGGACCGACACCGGGTGCGGATTGCCCGCGGTGATCGAACGCCCCCGAGGGTAGACCGACGCGGCACGTGGTGCAACAACCACCCCCCCGGCGCGCCGCGAATCTCCGCACGGAATCTACCGGCTCGTGACCCGGACCCCGGCCTGATCGACCGGCAGCTCGATGACTTCGAAACCCTCAACGCCCGCCACCGGCGGGATTATTCCGTCGATCGTCAGCGCCAGCACGGTCGGCCCCGCACCGGACACGGTGGCCGCGACGCCCGCGGCACGCAGGTCCCGCACCAGGCGGCCGGTCGCCGGATACGCGGGCTCGCGGTAGTGCTGGTGCAGGCGGTCCTCGGTGGCCGGCAGCAGCAGCGACGGGTCGGTCGTCAGCGCGTGCACCGCGAGCGCCGCGCGGCCCGCGGAGAACGCGGCGTCGGCGTGCGGCACCTCGGCGGGCAACAGGCCGCGCGTGGCCTCGGTCGACGACTTCACCGGCGGCACCGCCACGACCGGCCGGATCTCCGGGTGCGGCGTGAGCCGTTCCGCGTGGAAGCGGCCGTGGTCGCACCAGGCCAGCACGAAACCACCCAGCAGGCTGGCAGCCGCGTTGTCCGCGTGGCCCTCGAACTCCGCGGCCAGCTGCACCGCGTCCCCGTCGAGGGTGCGGCCGGCGAGGGCGTAGCCGGCCGCGATGCCGGACACCACCGCCGCGGCCGAGGAGCCCAGCCCGCGCGCGTGCGGGATCTTGTTGAAGCACCGCAGGTGCAGACCCGGCGGGGTGACGCCGAGGTACTGGCACGCGCGCCGCAGCGCGCGCACGACCAGGTGGGTCTCGTCCGTGGGGACGTCCTCGACCCCGCCGGCCCCGGAGTCGAACACCTCGACCTTGAGACCGGCGTCGGTCACCTGCACCTCGACGACGTCGTGCAGCCCGAGCGCCAGCCCGAGCGCGTCGAAACCCGGGCCGAGGTTCGCGCTCGACGCCGGGACGGTGACGCGCAGAGCGGTCACGCCAGCTCCAGCGCGGAGGCCACGGCGCGCGGGTCCACCGCCAGCGGCTCGACCTCGACGTTGCCCTCCAGCGCGGTGCCCGGGTCCTTCAGGCCATGGCCGGTGACCGTGCACACCACCGTCGAGCCCTTCGGGATGCGGCCGTCGGCGGCGGTGGCGAGCAGGCCCGCGACGCTGGTCGCCGACGCCGGCTCGACGAACACGCCCTCCTTGCTGGCCAGCAGCCGGTACGCGGCGAGGATCTTCTCGTCGGTCACCGCCTCGAACAGGCCACCGGAGCCGTTCTTCGCCTTGACCGCGCCCTCCCAGGAGGCCGGGCTGCCGACGCGGATCGCGGTCGCGATCGTCTCCGGCTCGGCCACCGGCTCGCCCCGCACCAGCGGTGCGGCTCCGGCGGCCTGGAAGCCGAACATGCGCGGCGTGTTCTTCACCACACCATCCGCGGCGTACTCGGAGTACCCGGCCCAGTAGGCGGTGATGTTGCCGGCGTTGCCGACCGGCAGGCAGTGGATGTCCGGCGCCTCGCCGAGGACGTCGCAGATCTCCCACGCGGCGGTCTTCTGGCCGATCAGGCGCACCGGGTTGACGGAGTTGACCAGCGTCACCGGGTGGTCGATCGCGGTCTTGCGGGCCAGCTCGAGGCAGTCGTCGAAGTTGCCGTCGATCTGCAGGATGCGGGCACCGTGCAGGATGGCCTGCGCGAGCTTGCCCATCGCGATCTTGCCCTGCGGGATGAGGACCGCGCAGGTGAGCCCGGCGCGCGCGGCGTAGGCGGCGGCCGAGGCCGAGGTGTTGCCGGTGGAGGCGCAAATGACCGCCTGCAGCCCGCTGGCCTTCGCGTGGGTGATCGCGACCGTCATGCCGCGGTCCTTGAACGAGCCGGTCGGGTTGGCCCCTTCGACCTTCAGGTAGACCGTCGAGCCGGTCAGCTCGGACAGGTGCGGTGCGGGCATCAGCGGCGTGTTGCCCTCACCGAGGGTCACGACCTCCGCCCCGGCCGGAACCGGCACCCGGTCGGCGTACGCCTCGATGATCCCGGGCCAGCCGGCCTTCGCAGTCATGAATCCTCGCCTTCCACCCGCATCACGCTGACGACCTCGTTGACGACGTCCATTGTCCCGATGGCCTCGACGGTGGCTTGCAGTGCCGCGTCCGGTGCGAGGTGCGTCACGATGACCAGGCTCGCCGTGTCGTTCCGGTCCCGCTGCCGGACCGCCGCGATGCTCACCTCGTGGTCCGCGAACACGTGCGCGACCTGGGCGAGCACACCCGGCTTGTCGGCGACGTCGAGGCTGACGTGGTAGCGGGTCGGGGTCTGCCCCATCGGCCGCACCGGCAGCGCGGCGTGCGCGGACTCGCGCGGGCCGCGTCCGCCGATCACCCGGTTGCGCGCCACCGCCACCAGGTCGCCGAGCACCGCGCTGGCGGTGGGCGCCCCGCCGGCGCCCTGGCCGTAGAACATCAGCTGGCCGGCCGCGTCGGCCTCGACGAACACCGCGTTGAACGCGCCGCCGACGCTCGCCAGCGGGTGGCTGCGCGGGATCATCACCGGGTGCACCCGCGCGGAGACCGACTCGGTGCCGTCCGCGCTCGCCACGCGCTCGCAGATGGACAGCAGCTTCACCGTGCGGCCCAGCGCCTTCGCCGCCGCGATGTCCGAGGCGGAGACGTTCGCGATGCCCTCGCGGTGCACGTCGGAAGCGGTGACGCGGGTGTGGAAGGCGAGCGAGGCGAGGATGGCCGCCTTCGACGCCGCGTCGTAGCCGTCCACGTCCGCGGTCGGGTCCGCCTCGGCGTAACCCAGCCGGCTGGCCTCGTCCAGGGTCTCGGCGTAGCCGGCACCGGTGGAATCCATCGCGGAGAGGATGAAGTTCGTGGTGCCGTTGACGATGCCCATCACCTTGGTGATGCGGTCACCGGCCAGCGACTCGCGCAGCGGGCGCAGCAGCGGGATCGCCCCGGCCACCGCGGCCTCGAAGTAGAGGTCGGCACCGGCGGAGTCAGCGGCCTCGAACAGCTCCGCGGAGTGCTCGGCCAGCAGCGCCTTGTTCGCGGTGACGACGGACTTCCCCTTGCGCAGGGCGGTGAGCAGCCACTCGCGCACCGGGTCGACGCCACCGATCAGCTCGACCACGACGTCCACATCGGACTCGACGAGCGCGGCCGCGTCGTGGGTCAGCAGGTGCTGCGGCAGCTCGGGGTGCTTGTCCGGGCGGCGCACCGCGATGCCGGCCAGCTCGACCGGGGCGCCGGCGCGGGCGGCCAGCTCGTCGGCGTGCTCGGTGAGCAGGCGGGCCACCTCGGTACCCACCGTGCCGCAGCCCAGCAGCGCCACCCGTACCGTTTTGCCGTCTACAGTGGACATTGCAGTCACGACACCTCCAGCTGCAGCATGTCGTCGATCGTCTCGCGGCGCAGCAGCAGCCGCGCGCTGCCGTTGCGGACCGCGACGACCGCCGGGCGCGGCTGCCGGTTGTAGTTGCTGGCCATGGAGTAGCAGTAGGCGCCGGTCGCGGCGACCGCGAGCAGGTCGCCCGGGGCGAGGGTGTCGGGCAGCCAGCAGTCGCGCACCACGATGTCACCGGACTCGCAGTGCTTGCCCACCACCCGGCTCAACGCCGCGCCGACCTGCTCGTTCGTCCCGTCGTCGCTCGCCCGCGAGACCAGGCGGACGTCGTACACGGCGTCGTAGAGCGGCGTGCGGATGTTGTCGCTCATCCCGCCGTCGACGCTGACGTACCGCCGCGACTCGGTGTCCCCGAGCGACACGTCCTTGATGGTGCCGACCTCGTAGAGCGTGACGGTGCCCGGGCCGGCGATGGCGCGACCCGGCTCGCCCGCGATGCGCGGCACCGGCAGGCCCGCGAACTCGCACTCCTTGCGCACGATCTCGCGGATCTGCGTGATCATCTGCGCCGGCGGTGGCGGGTTGTCCTTGTCGGTGTAGGCGATCCCGAAGCCACCGCCGAGGTCCACCAGCGACAGCTGCTCCAGCAGCCCCTCGCCGTGCTCCTTGACCAGCTCGGCCATCAGCCCGATCACCCGGCGCGCGGCGACCTCGAAGCCGTCGGCGTCGAAGATCTGCGAGCCGATGTGGCTGTGCAGGCCGACCAGCCGCAGCGACGGCGCGTTGAGCACGCGGCGCACCGCCTCGGCCGCGTCGCCGGCCGCGAGCGAGAACCCGAACTTCTGGTCCTCGTGCGCGGTGGCGATGAACTCGTGGGTGTGCGCCTCCACGCCGACCGTGACGCGGATGAGCACCTTCTGCTCGACATCGAGCCGCGCGGCCACATCGGCCAGCCGCGCGATCTCGTAGTAGGAGTCGAGCACGACCGTGCCGACCCCGGCGCCGACCGCGGTCTCCAGCTCGGCGACCGACTTGTTGTTGCCGTGGAAGGTGATCCGCTCCGGCGGGAACCCGGCCCGCAGTGCGACCGCCAGCTCACCGCCGCTGGCGACGTCCATGCTCAGCCCCTGCGCCGCGACCCAGCGGGCCACCTCGGTGCACAGGAACGCCTTGGCCGCGTAGTGCACCAGCGACGGGTCGTCGAACGCCTCCGCGTACTCGGCGCAGCGGGACTTGAAGTCCGCCTCGTCCACGACGAACAGCGGTGTGCCGTACGTCTCGGCCAGCTGCCGGACGTCGACACCGGCGATGCGCACGACACCGTCCGGGGCGCGGTAGGTGTTGCGGGGCCAGACCTTCGGGTAGAGCCGGTCGAGCTCCTCGGAACTGGAGGGTGGGAAACCGGAGGCGTCGGCGTGCGGGTAGACCTCCGCGTGCCGCGGGCCGGCGGGGTGAGCCATCAGAAGTTACATCCGTTCCGGAGCGGAGACACCGAGCAGGGCGAGACCGTTGGCGAACACCTGGCGCGCCGCCTCGCACAGGGCGAGCCGCGCGAAGGTGAGCGGCGTGGCCTGTTCGTCGCCCTTGGGGAGGACCTGCGCGACGGCGTAGAACTTGTGGAACGCGCCGGCCAGGCTTTCCAGGTAACGCGCGACCCGGTGCGGTTCCCGCAACTCGGCGGCGCGCTGCACGACCGTGGGGAACTCCCCGATCGTGCGGATCAGGTCACCCTCGCGGTCGAGGGTGAGCAGCCCGAAGTCGGCGTCGTCGCGGTACTCCAGTCCGAGTTCCGCGGCGTTGCGCTGCAGCGAGGCGAGCCGGGCGTGCGCGTACTGCACGTAGTACACCGGGTTCTCGTCGCTGCTCTTGCGCAGCAGGTCGAGGTCGATGTCCAAAGAGGAGTCCACCGAGTAGCGGGTCAGCTCGTACCGCGCGGCGTCCACGCCGACGGCCTCGACCAGGTCCTCCATCGTGATCACCGTGCCGGCGCGCTTGCTCATCCGGACCGGCTTGCCGTCGCTGACCAGGTTCACCAGCTGGCCGATCAGCACCTCGACCACGTCCGGGTCGTGGCCCATCGCCGACGCGGCGGCCTTGAGCCGGGCGATGTAGCCGTGGTGGTCCGCGCCGAGCATGTAGATGCACAGGTCGAACCCGCGGTTGATCTTGTCCTGCAGGTAGGCGATGTCACCGGCGATGTAGGCGGGGGCGCCGTCGCTCTTGATGACCACGCGGTCCTTGTCGTCGCCGAATTCGGTGGAGCGCAACCACCAGGCGCCGTCGGCCTCGTAGAGGCTGCCGTTCTCCTTCAGGCTCGCCACGGCCTTCTCCACCGCGCCACTGCTGTGCAGCGAGTCCTCGTGGAAGTAGACGTCGAAGTCGGTGCCGAACTGGTGCAGGCTGTTCTTGATCTCGGCGAACATCAGCTCGACGCCGACCCGGCGGAACGTCTCGTTCCGCTCGTCCTCCGGCAGCGACAGCGCGCTGGGCTCCTGGCGCAGGACCTCGGCGGCGATGTCGGAGATGTAGCCACCGGCGTAGCCGTCCTCCGGCGCGGGCTCGCCCTTCGCGGCGGCGATCAGCGACCGCACGAACCGGTCGATCTGCGCGCCGGCGTCGTTGAAGTAGTACTCGCGGGTGACCTCGGCGCCCTGCGCGGTGAGGACGCGGCCGAGCGCGTCGCCCACCGCGGCCCAGCGCGTACCGCCCAGGTGGACGGGGCCGGTCGGGTTGGCCGAGACGAACTCGAGGTTGATCCGGCGGCCGGCCAGCGCGGTGCCTCGGCCGTAGGTATCGCCGAGGGTGAGCACCTGGCGGATCTGCTCGCCCTGCGCGTCGGCGGCCAGCCGGAGGTTCACGAAACCCGGGCCGGCGATCTCGGCCGAGGCGATGCCGGTCGCTTCCGCGAGCGCGTCCGCGAGCTCCTGGGCGAACTCGCGGGGGGCGAGGCCGGCCTTCTTCGCCACCTGCAGCGCGACGTTGGTGGCGTAGTCTCCGTGCTCCGGGTTGCGCGGGCGCTCGACCGTCACCGCGGCGGGGAGCAGGGCGGTGTCGGCGCCGCGGGTGGAGAGCACCCGCTCGGCGGACGTACGGACCAGGTCAGCTAGGGCCTCGGGAGTCACCAGCCGAGTGTAAGGGCCACGACCTCGGGCGTTGACAGGGACCGAACACGGGGTCCCTAAACTCTACCCCGGTATATCCAGTTGACAGGAGACGCGGGAGCCATGGCCAGCGGCACGAAGAAGAAGGGCGCACCGAAGAAGGGCAGCGTGACGGCTGCCCGCGGTTCGGTGGTGTCCAAGAAGGGCGTGCCCTGGGGCACGATCATCTCGGTGGTCGCGGTCGTCGCGCTGGCCGCCGTGGTGGTCACCTACTACCTGGTCCAGTCGGCGCCCAAGCGCGCGCTGGCGAGCTGGGCGCCGACCGCGGACAACCCGGACCCGTCGCTGAAGATCTCCGGCATCGTCACCGCGCAGTACCAGGGCAGCGTGCACGTCCTGCCGACCGAGCGGGTGGCCTACGACCACTCGCCGCCCTTCGGCGGCCCGCACGACGGCTACTGGGCGGCGTGCAACGGCATCGTCTACCCGAAGGCGGTGCGCACCGAGAACATGGTGCACTCGCTCGAGCACGGCGCGGTGTGGATCGCCTACAACCCGGACCAGGTCACCGGTGACGCGCTGAACACGCTCAAGGGCAAGGTCGAGGGCAAGCCGTACACGATGATGTCGCCCTACCCGGGGCTGGACAAGCCGGTGTCGCTCCAGTCGTGGGGGCACCAGCTCAAGGTCGACTCGGCCGGCGACCAGCGCATCGACGAGTTCATCGCGGCCCTGCGAACCAACCAGAACACCTATCCGGAGGTCGGTGCCTCGTGCGACGCGCTCGGCCCGGGCGCGTTCGACCCGGACAACCCGCCGCCGTTCGACCCGGCCCCGCCGGGACCGGACGCCAAGCCGATGAACTACCAGGGCTCGACGGGCACGCAGCAGGACTCGGGCATGCCGCCGGCCCCGGCGCCGACGTCCTGATCGTGATGGCCGGCGAAGACGAGTCCCCGGCGGCGGACCGCCCGGGTCCCCGGCCGGTCGTCATCGGCGCGACGGTGGTCGTGGTGCTGCTGGTCGGTGCGGTGCTGGGGATGTTCCTGACGCAGCTCGCCCTGCGGCCGGACTCGTCGGCGACACCGGCCGCCGGGTCGGTGGAGGCCGGGTTCGCGCAGGACATGTCGGTGCACCACCTGCAGGCGGTGACGATGGCGAGCTGGGAGCGGGACCACACCACCGACCCGGAACTCAAGCAGCTCGCATTCGACATCGAGTCCACGCAGCGCGAACAGGTCGGCCGGATGAAGGGCTGGCTCATGCTGTGGGGCCAGCCGGAGCAGGCCACCGGCGCGCCGATGTCCTGGATGACCTCCGACGCGGGGCACGGCCACATGGCGATGGCGCCGACGACGGCCGCCGCGGGCGGGTCCGACGGGGCGGTGATGCCCGGGATGGCCACCAACACGGAGCTGGCCAAGCTGCGGTCGCTGTCCGGTCGTGAGCTGGACGTGTACTTCCTGCAGCTGATGCTGCGGCACCACCAGGGCGGCACGGAGATGGCGCAGTACGCGCACGACCACACCACGGTGGCGGCGGTCAAGGCGCTGACCCAGAGCATCCTCACCTCCCAGGGCGCGGAGATGACGCAGATGCGGACGATGCTCACCGCGCGTGGCGCGCAGCCGCTCCCCTACCCCTGACGCGCCGGCCCGTCACCAGCGGAGTTCGTTGCAGCGCGCCGCCGATTCGCGCGGTTCGCACTGGAGCGTGGCGTGTTTGATGGAGTACTCGTCCGCCAGGAGGGTCTGCGCGGCGGCGAGCACCTCGGCCGGCTGCGCGGCGCGTTCCAAGGTGAGGTGCGCCGAGGCGACCTCCATGCCCGACGTGAGCGTCCACACGTGCAGGTCGTGCACGTCGCACACCCCGGCAAGGGCGGCGAGGTCCGCGCTGATGCGCTCGACGTCGAGGTCCGCGGGGGCGTGCTGGAACAGGATGCGCAGTGCCCGCCGGGCCAGCGCGACGGTCCGCGGCAGCACGAACAGTCCGATCGCCACACCCACGATGGGGTCGGCGTAACGCCAGCCCGTGGTGAGCGTGATCGCGCCGCTGATCAGCACACCGATCGAGCCGATCAGGTCGGCGAGCACCTCCAGGTACGCGCCGCGGAGGTTGAGGCTTTCCGTGGCGCCCTCGCGCAGCAGCGCGAACGCGACGACGTTCGCGGCCAGCCCGCCGGCGGCCACGAGCAGCACCGGGAGCCCGGGCACCTCGGGTGGCTCCGCGATCCGCTGGACGGCTTCGAAGACCACGTAACCGGCGACCGCGAAGAGCAGGAGGGCGTTGGCCAGGGCGGCGAGCACCTCGGCGCGGTACAGCCCGAACGTGCGCCGGTACGTCGGCCCCGACCGGCGCGCCAGGACGATCGCCGTGAGCGCCATGCCGAGGCCGAGGACGTCGGTCAGCATGTGACCGGCGTCGGAGATCAGCGCGAGCGACCCGGTGGCCACCCCGACGACGACCTCGAGGACCAGGAACGCGACCCCGATCCCGAGCGCCGCGGCCAGCCGTGACTGATGGCGGCCCGACGCGCTGGCAGGCAGCTGGTGCCCGTGTCCGTGGCCGTGTCCCATGTTGCGCTCGTACCTCCTTCGCCCGCACCCGGAATATATAGTGATATGCGCATGTGTGCAATGGCAGGTGAGGCTTACCTTGCTCCACAGCTTAATCATCGCTGCCGGGATTAGGGGTAGCCGCTCGCCAGGCGGAAACCCGGGTGCGCTAGGCTGTACCACGTCGCACAGCGATGAAGCCCTCGTAGCTCAGGGGATAGAGCACTGCCCTCCGGAGGCAGGTGTCGCAGGTTCGAATCCTGCCGAGGGCACCCCTTCTCCACCTGTAAAAACCGGCCCCTGCCAGCGAAAACGCGGTAGGGGCCGATTCATGTGCTTCCCGGGCAACACGGCCGGCCGCGATCAAACCCGGGGATCGGCGTGCAATGCGTGTGTGCACGTCCATAGGCCTCCACTGAGCGCTCGCTCGACCGGACGATCACGCCGTAGGAGCTGCAGGCGTCAGACAGAGCGGCAACCTGTGCGCGACTCAGGGAGCGGTGGTCCGGAAGCGGCGGCCGGGGTTCGGCGTAAGCCCCGGGTCCTTGGTCCGCCCCGAGACCCAGGCCCGCCGGCGGATCGGACGAGCGTTGCCGCCCCCGGCACGGCGTGATCGAGACGCCATCAGGCGACGGCTGCACCGCTACCCAGGCCGTGGCGTGCGGAACCCGATCGTCGCCGCGGCCGACAGTGCGAGAGAGACGGGGACGGCGAGCAGAGCACCTGTGCCGAGCAAGAGCAGGCAGATCACCAGTAGGTCCGGCCCGTGCAGCGTTTGGACCAGCAGACCTACCGGCATCAGGATGCCCGCGACCGATGTGACGCCAAGATTGCCGAAGTCCATACCGGATCTGGTGACCGTGCGGACGACGGCGGCCGCCGCCACGACGAGGGCAAGTGCGCCGTGGCCGGTCAGTGAGACACCCAGCGCCACGGCCAAGCCTGCCCAGGCGGCCATGAACAGCATCAGCACGACGGCCGCGGTCACGCGGATCTCCCGGTCGCTGTGGCCGACCCACCGCCTCAGCCCGCGCGAGCGGGTCAGTGCGGCGAGCCCGCCCGCGAACGGCATCCCTGCACCGTAGGCACCCAAGCCCAACCACCACGCCGGATCGACCGCCGGGAACAGCACGTGCGCAAGTGCCGCGACGGCCACCAGCGCCAGGGCCACGGGCAGTGACCGGCCTCGCGCGAGCATCCCGGCGACCACGAACCGCACGACGAGCAGGCGTCCGCTCAGCACGGCGCGCCACGCCACTGCTCGACCGGACGGCAGCAGCGCCCACGGATCCAGGAACGCCCATGCCGTCCGCCGCACCATCCGCTCGCGAAAGCGGCGCACCAGATCGGCGCGCCCGGAATGGACACCGGGCCAGGCGACGACGAGCGCTGCGCCCGCCGCCAGCACGAACACCGAAGCCTGAGCGACCGGCCAGGACATGCCGAGCAGCAGCCCGACGACCACGGTCAGGTAGGCGACGACGGCGAACCGCGCTGCCCAGACGCGCAGAAGCCGGTGATACAGGACCCGCGTGCGAGACCCGTCGAAGTCCGACCAGGTCAACCATGCCGGGTCGGCCCACGCGAACCGTTTGCGGACCAACGACCAACCAGCGAGCAGCACGCTCACCGCGAGCACCGCGGCCCCCGCCCAATGCGGCGGCGCACCCGCGCCGAGGAATTGGGCACGAAGTTCCTGCACGTGGGTCACCGGCACACTGAGAAAACCCACGCCCAGCAGCGCGCACAACCACACGGTCACCCGGTCGTCGATCACGAGAGCCGCACCACCGCTGCGGCGACCGCGTCAACCAGCGGGTCGTGATGGCTCACCACGACGACAGCGGCACCCGCGGCAAGGCTGCCGCGCACGAGCTCCGTGAGCCACTCGCGCCCCGCTGCGTCGAGAGCGCGTTCAGGTTCGTCCAGCAGCAGGACCTCGTGTGGCCGGGCGATGCAGCCCAGCAGGAGCAAACGACGCCGCTGGCCGGCAGATAGCTGCCCGGCAGGCACGTCGGCGCGGTGATCCAGACCTGCCCACGCAAGCAGGTCATCGGGTTCGGGTCGGGCACCGGGGAAGGTGCGCAACAGATGGAGGTGCTGGCGCGGGCTCAGCTCATCGAACAGCGCCGAGTCCTCAAGCAGCACCGAAACGCGGCGCCGAAACGCGGGCGAGTGCTCGTCGGGTTGCTTACCGCCCACGGTCACCGAGCCTTCCGATGGCATCCGCGTCCCGTAGAGGCAGCCGAGCAGAGTGGACTTGCCGGACCCGTTCGTGCCGGTGACCGCGAGGCACTCACCGGGATTCACCGACAGGTCCAGGCTCTTGAAGAGCCATTCGCCCCCCACGGCGACGCCGAGCTGTTCGGTCACAATCGTCACAGCGGATGCAACTGTCGCGAGCCGGGCAAAGTTCCGCGCATTCCGCCGAGGCGCGTCTCCATGCCACAGGCGGCCGATACACAAGAAGGGCGCACGTCACCCTCTTGGCAAGCCTTGAGCCCCCGAGGTCGATGGTCCCGGCCATAAGCGGCCTCCGCGCAGCCGGAACACCGGGCGGAACGTCAATGCCGGCAGCCGCAGCCCGCGGCGGCCTTCGCCTGCGCGGCGGTGGTCGACGGGTCGGCCGCGCGCTCGCCGGGGGTGCAGCAGGAGGTCACGCCACCACCGGAGTCCGTGGCCGACGTGATCGCCGCGTCCTCAGCGGAGAGCGGCTTGGCGGCGCGGACGATGGCCGAGTGCATCCCGTCGGCCACGGCATGGGTCGGGGTGATCTCGATGCCCGTGAACCCGGCTGCTTGCAGGCCCTGGCGGTACTCGGTGAAGGACAGCGCGCCGGCGATGCAGCCGACGTGGTCGCCGCGTTCGGCACGCTGTGCCGGGGAGAGGGCATCGTCGGCGACGACGTCGGAGATTCCGATGCGGCCGCCGGGCTTGAGGACGCGGAAGGTCTCGGCGAACACGGCGGGCTTGTCGGTGGACAGGTTGATCACGCAGTTGGAGATCACGACATCGATCGTGCTGGCGGGCAGCGGGATCGCCTCGATCGTGCCCTTGAGGAACTCGACGTTCGTGGCTCCGGCCTTCGCGGCGTTCGCGAGGGCCAGGGCGAGCATCTCTTCGGTCATGTCCAGGCCGTAGGCCTTCCCCGTGGGGCCGACGCGGCGGGCGGACAACAGCACGTCGATGCCTCCGCCGGAACCCAGGTCCAGTACTCGCTCTCCGGGGTGCAGATCGGCTACCGCGGTCGGGTTGCCGCAGCCGAGGGAGGCGGCCACGGCCTCGGCGGGCAGGGCGTCGCGCTCATCGGCGGCGTAGAGCGTCGAGCCGAAGTTCTCGTTCACCTCGACCGGCTCCGGGCCGCAGCACGCGACTCCGCCTTCAGCGACCTGCACGGCCGCCGCGGCGTAGCGCTCCCGCACGGTCTCCCGCAGGTCAGTGGTCTGCTCACCCATCACACACTCCTCGCCCACACCGCCGATACCAGCAGGCTGTATTGGTGTTCGTGGATGCAAGCTTGTGCCTTGGATCGAAAAACGTCAAGATAGAAAGGTGTCGATGCAGGAAGTGGAGCTGGCCGACCAGTCCGTTGCGTGCTGTGCCGGACTGGCGTCCGCACCGTTGGGCGCTGGGGACGCCGTCGAGCTGGCCCGGGTGTTCAAGGCGCTGGGCGATCCGGTGCGGCTGCGGCTGCTGTCGATGATCGCCTCCCGGGAAGGCGGCGAGATGTGCGTGTGCGAGCTGACCCCGGCGTTCGAACTGTCCCAGCCGACCATCTCGCATCACCTGAAACTGTTGCGCCAGGCCGGCCTCATCGACGGCGAGCGGCGCGGCACCTGGGTTTACTACTGGGCAGTGCCCGCCACGATGAACCGTCTCGCCTCCGTGCTGCGTTCCCCGCCACGAGAGCGGGTGTGACCGGCGGTCCTGCCGTCGATGCGTTCGCGGAGCGGGTCGAACGCCTCAGGGATCGGCGCCGTCGACGGCGAGGTCCGCACCGCACAACGCCGTGAACCATGCGCGCTGGACACCGGTCAGGTGGCGGATCAGGCCGAGGAGCGAAAGGGCCGGCACGGCGCCGGAGCCGGTCAGCATCGCGCGCTCGTCCACATGTCAGGGCGTCTCCGCCCGGTCGTTCTCGTCCGTCCGGTGACGATCACTTCGCCGGTTCGGGGTTCGTGCGCTGCTTGGCGATGAAACGCGCTTTCTTCTGCCGATTCCCGCACGTGTTCATGTCGCACCACTTGCGGGTGCGGCTCTGGCTGGTGTCGAAGAAGGCGGCCCGGCAGGTCGGCGAGGCGCACAGGGCCAGTCGACCGTCTCGTTCGCCCGCGATGATGCTGATCGCGTCCGCGGCGATCACGCCGAGGGCATCCTCCACCGAGGAAGGCGAGCTGAGCTGCCATCGCCGGCTGCCGTCGGGCGTCAGGACAGCCGCGGCCCGGCCCTGAGCGCTGCGGTCGTTGATGACCCGGACCGGAGAGGCAGGAAGAGCCTCCTGCATCGCGGCCGCCGTCGCGGCGGCGTGGATCGACTCCCGCAGTTCCCGGGCGAGTTCGAGCTGCGCACTGGTGCAGGACGCCACGGCGAGGCCGTTCACCGCCAGCCAGTCGACGAGCCGCTGCGGGGTGGGAATGCGCTCCACCGGGTTGCCGTAACGCTCCGACAAAGTCCCCGTGAAGCTCGTCGCCAGCACGCTACCGAGGCGGAAGTCGGGGAACTCGGCGGGCATGGAACCACCTTAGCAGGTTGCCCGCGGACGGGACGGCGTGTTAGAACCGTCTTAGCCGGTTCTCAGCCGGTTCCGCGACGGACAGGAGGTCTCATGCCCACCGACGTACACGCGTTTGAAGCCCGTGCCACTGACGCTGACCTCGACGATCTGCGTGCGCGACTCGCCGCGGCGCGGCTACCGGAAGCCGAGACGGTCCACGGCGCCGCGCCCGGCCCGGCCCGATGGGACCAGGGCGTGCCGCTCGCCGACCTCGCCGATGTCGTGAACTACTGGCGCACCGGGTACGACTGGCGCTCGTTCGAAAAGCGACTCGACCGCATCGGGCAGTTCCGCACGACCATCGATGATCTGGGAATCCACTTCCTGCACCGCCGATCCGCGCGCGCAGACGCCACTCCGCTGATCTTGACGCACGGGTGGCCGGGCAGCGTCGCCGAGTTCGTCGACGTCGTGGACGAGCTGGCAGACCCGGAAAACGCGGACGCACCGGCGTTCCACGTCGTGGTTCCGTCGCTACCGGGCTTCGGCTACAGCGACAAGCCGGCCACCACCGGATGGGGAACCGAGAAGATCGCGGCCGCCTGGGTGGAACTGATGGGACGGCTCGGCTACGACAAGTTCCTCGCTCACGGCGGCGACTGGGGCGGTGTCATCACCACGCTGCTCGGCGGCCGGTTCCCGGAGCACGTTCTCGGCATCCACACGACGTTCGCGGCGGGACCGCCCGGGTTCACCACGGACGGACTGACGGCGCTCGAACGCGAGTGGGTCGAGCACACCCGCGATTTCTGGCACCACCGCGCCGCGTACGCGAAGCAGCAGGCGACCCGGCCGCAGACCGTCGGCTACTCGCTCGTCGACTCACCGGTCGGGCTTCTCGCCTGGATCCTGGACAAGTTCGCCGAATGGTCGGACACCGAGGACAGCCCGTTCGAGACGATCTCCCGGGACCGGGTTCTCGACGACGTGACCCTGTACTGGCAGACGCGGACCGGCGCATCGGCGGCGCGCATCTACTACGAAAGCCACAACTCGCTCGACCCCGACCTCCGGGTCGACGTCCCATCGGCGATCACCACTTATCCCCGCAACATCGAGAAGTACCCGCGCCCCTGGGCACGGGAGCGGTACCGCCAGATCGTCCGATGGCGGTCCCCCGAAACCGGAGGGCATTTCCCGTCGCTGGAGGTTCCCGAGTACTTCGTCAAGGATCTGCAAGAGGGCCTCGCGGCGGTGTTGGCCGCCAATCGGTGAACGCACTGACCGCTCCCGGGTCCGCTCGAACAGCGATTTCGCGTCATTCGTGCATCAATTGTTGGAGCACGTGCACCCAGCGGTATACCTTCGTCACCGCTTGTACTGCGTTCTTCCGGTGGTGCGGCGGCCGAATCGGACGGAGGTCCGGATGGAACTCGAAGACGAGCTTCGTTCACTGCTCATCGCTCACGCCGACGACCTCGAGGAGGGCCAATGGCCGCTCGAGTCGGCGCGCTGGGCCGAGCTGGTTTTCTGCGTCCTGAACGCATACGCGGACGGCGATGCCGGGCTCGCCCGGGAAATCGTCACCGCACTCGCCGGAATCGGGATGGTGGAGCCGGCCGCGCTGAACCGCGCCCGGAAACGGTCTAACGACGAACACCTCGTGCTCCGGCACGTCCTGACCCACTACGGTTTCGACGAGGCCGAGGGGCAGCGTGTGATCGCCGTCCTCGGGCAGCTGGGCCGCACCTTCACCCGCCAGTTCGACGGGAAGCTGCAACGCTACCTCCGGGCCAAGGCCGAAGAGCTGCGCGACGATCTGGTCGATCTCCTGGATGCGCCCGAGGAGTCGGCCGACGAGGTGCGCGGTGCGGTGACGCACTGGTTGCAGAACGCCCTGGCGCTGCCGCTGTCGGTCAACGACCGGCACGTCCGGGAGTTCTGCGACGAGCGCGGTATCAGCGTCGGCGAGCTGCAGGACACGGCCGACGACATCGATCTCAACGTGGCCGTCGTCGACGACCTGATCCGCGTGCGGAACACCGCCCGCGCCACGGCCGGCGCGGAGGCCGGAGCATGAGCGGGCCGCCGCCGAGGACCTGGGGCGGGACGTGGACCCCACCGGCCACCCATCCGTCCTCGTTCATCGAGGGGATGCGGTCGAAGGTGCACGAGATCGCCCGGATGTGGACGGCGGAACGGGTGCTCGACCAGCACGCGGCGGGCCTGGTCGGGCTGAGCCCCGACGTGCGCCGCCAGCTCCAGCAGGCCGCGGGCCGCGTGCCCGCCGCCAACGGCCGCCCCCGCCCCGGTGATCCCTCGGTGCTCAGCGATGCGCTGGCGCAGGGCCTCAACCGGTGGGTCGACGCGGCGGTGGATCGCCGGGCGAACCGGCCGGGGCGGGCCACCGGGAAGAATCCGGACTGGGACTTCGTCCTTGCCGGCCGGATCCACGGGAACGGCAGCTCCGTCGACCTGACCCGCTACGCCGGCCGCGACCTGCGATTCACCAGCAGCGCGCGGGACCAGGCCGAGGGAACCGCGCAGGCGTACCGCGATCTCATCGGCCGGGAGAACGGAGTCCAGGTACGCCCGGAAACCGACGCCCGCTTCTCCTTCGGTCTCACCCGGAACCTGAAAAGCGATCCCACCGGTGCCGAGAAGGACTACTTCGATCCGAAACACCCCGACAAGAAGCGGTACTACGACGGACAGTGGATCCACGACAAGCAACGGCAGTCGTCGCGGTTCTCCCCCGAGCTGAAACGGGAATACCAACGTGAGGCGGTCTTCTTCGGCAATGACGAGCCGGTGCTTTCCCCGGAGCGGTTCAACCAGAAGCCCGAAGCGGCCATCGAGGCCATGCGGCGCGGCCCGGGTCAGGCCCTGACCCCCGGCGGTGCCGCCCTGGCGCAGGTGCGCAAGGACGACGTCCACGGCCAGCTGGGCTGGCTGGCTTCGGACGGGCACGACCACCTGCACGTCCAGTTCGCGCACCAGCAGCGCAGCAACCTCAACTTCGCCGTGTCCCGGTCCGGGACGACGGCCCTGGCCCAGCACGCCGCCGGCCTGCAAACGTCGATCTTGCGTGCCGCCGCCCAGGCCTACCGGCCACCCCCGCCCAGCCCCATGGCACAACACGCCGCCGGCCTACAGACCTCGATCCTGCGCGCGGCCGCCCAGGCCTACCGCCCACCCCCGCCCAGCCCCATGGCACAACACGCCGCCGGCCTACAGACCTCGATCTTGCGCGCGGCCGCCCAGGCCTACCGGCCACCCCCGCAGGTATACCGGCCGCCGAGCACGATGAGCCGGTACGCGAGCGGCTTGCAGGCCTCCATCCTGCGCGCGGCGACGCAGGCGTACCGGCCACACGCCTGAGGGCTCGCCGGGGCCGCTGCACGCTCGCGGGGCAGGCACGTGTCGCGCAGCCCGGCGGAACACGCGAGGTCGCGACACAATGATCGACATGACGCTACCGACCCTGAGCCAGGTCGTCCTCGACTGCACCGAACCCCGCCGCCTCGCCGAGTTCTACCGCGAACTGCTCGGGCTGGTGTACCGGGCGGGCGACGAGGACGGCGATCTCGACTGGCTGGTGCTGCGGACCCCGGACGGCGTGCCCCAGCTGGCGTTCCAGCAGGTCGGCTCCCTGCCGGAGGCGACGTGGCCGGACGGCCCGGTCCCGCAGCAGCTGCACCTCGACATCACGGTGCCTTCGAAGCACGACCTGGACGCCCAGCACGAGCGGGTCCTGCGCCTGGGCGGACGGCTGCTGCGCGACCAGAGCGACGACCCCGTGGAGCCGCTGCGCGTGTACGCCGACCCGGCCGGCCATCCGTTCTGCCTCTTCGTGCCGCCGTCGCCGGCCGCTACCAGGTGACCGGGAGTTCGTGCACGCCGTAGATGTTCATGTCGGTGCGCAGCTTCACGTCACCGGCGGGCACGGCGAGCGCGAGGCCGGGGAACCGGCGGAGCAGCCCGTGGAAACCGGCGCGCATCTCGATCCGGGCCAGTTGCTGGCCGAGGCACTGGTGGACACCGTGGCCGAACGACAGGTGCCCGCGCGCCGTGCGGTGCACGTCCAGCACATCCGGGTTCTCGAAGCGCCGCGGGTCGCGGTTGGCGGCGAGCAACGAGACGACGACGGTCGATCCCTCCGGGATCAGTTCACCCCCGAGCTCGACGTCCTCGGTGGCGTAGCGGTAAAAGATGTCGGCGACGGACAGGTAGCGCAGCAGTTCCTCCACCGCGCCGGGCATCAGGTCCGGGTCGGCACGCAGTTCGGCCAGTTGTTCCGGGTGTTCCAGGAGCGCGAACGCGCCCAGCCCGAGCATGTTGGCGGTGGTCTCGTGGCCCGCGAGCAGCAGCAGGAAGGCGGCGCCGGTCAGCTCCTCGATCGTCAGGTCGTCGTGGCGGGCCAGGTCGGACAGGATGTCCTCGCCCGGGGCGGCGCGCTTGGCGGTGACCAGTTCGGACAGGTACGTCATCATCGCACCGTAGGCGGCCATCTTCTCCTCCAGCGGCTGGTCCCGGACCAGGAACCGCGCGGAGTTGACCTGGAAGGTGTCCCGGTCGGCGTAGGGCACGCCGAGCATCTCGCAGATCACCAGCGACGGCACCGGCAGGGCGAACTCCCGGACCAGGTCGGCCGGCGCGGTCAAGGACGCCAGGTGGTCCAGCTGCCGCTCGACGATTCCGGCGATGTGCTCCTCGAGCGCCTTCATGCGCTTGACCGTGAACGCGCCGGTCAGCCGGCGCCGCAGCCGGGTGTGCTCCGGCGGGTCCATGGCGATGAACACGCCCGGGATCGGCGGGGACGGCTCGGTCTGGACGGGCATACCGGGCACCCCGTACGGCACGTGGAGGACACCGATGTCCTGCCTCGAGCTGAACCGCGTGTCGGTCATCATCCGGCGGACCTCTTCGTAGCCGGTGACCAGCCAGCCCTCGTGACCGTCCGGGAAGATCAACGGACTGACCGGGCGGGCGTCCCGAAGCCGGGTGATCGCGGCGGGCGGGTCGAAGGGACCGGCGTCGCGCTCCGTCGGAAGGCCGTGCGGGACCGGAACCGGGTGGGTCATCGGGTGTCCTTTCGTGGCGGTTGTGCCACCACGATCATCGGCCCCCCTGACACGGCCCTGACACGGCTCTGACACCGGCCCCGCACGACGTGCACCGCGACCTACACGGTCAGGACGATCTTGCCCCGGGTCCGGCCCGACTGGCTGAGCCGCCACGCCTCAGCCGCCTCGGCGAGAGGCAGCGCCTTGTCGACGTGCACGGTCAGCTTGCCCTCGTCGGCGAGACGGGCCAGCTCGGCCAGCTCGGCGCCGTCCGGGCGGACCCACACGTAGTGGCCGCCGCGGGCCTCGGCTTCGGGATTGGCGACCGACGCCACCCGATCCGGGCGCACGAACTCCAGGGACACCTCGACCGCATCACCACCGACGAAGTCCACGGCCGCGTCGATCCCACCGGCCGTGCGCAGCCGCTCGGCCAGGCCCTCGCCGTAGGTGACCGGCTCGGCGCCCAGCGACCGCAGGTAGTCGTGGTTGCGCTCGCTCGCCGTGCCGATCACGCGGGCACCCAGCGCCACCGCGATCTGCGTGGCGAAGGACCCGACACCACCTGCGGCCGCGTGGATCAGCACCGTGTCGTCGGCCCGGACACCCACCCGCTTGAGCGTGCGGTACGCCGTCTGCCCCGCGAGCGGCACGCCTGCGGCCTGCGCCCAGTCGAGAGAACGCGGCTTCTTCGCGAGCATCCGGACGTTCGCCGACGCCAGCTCCGCGTACGCGCCCTGCTGCACCCAGTCCTTGCGGATGTACCCGAAGACCTCGTCACCGACGGCGAACTCGCCCGCGTCCAACCCCACCTTCTCGACCACGCCCGCGACGTCCCAACCGGGCACGAGCGGGAACCGGACCTCCATCAGGGCGTCCAGCCCGCCGGCGGCGAGCTTCCAGTCGACCGGGTTGACCGCGGCCGCCTTCACCCGGATGAGCACCTCGGCCGGGCCGACCTTGGGGTCCGGCAGGTCGATCAGCTGGAGGTCGTCCGCCGAACCGTACTTCTGCAACGCGATGGCTTTCATGGTCCAGGCAACGAGGCGGGCCGGAGCGGGTATTCCGCGCGGTAACTGCTCGCCACCGTGCCAGTGACCGTGGGCCGGCAAACCTCACCCGCGAACCGATGCTCCGTACCAGCTCAGCCGCACCCTCCGCACCAACGGCGACGCCCGCAGCATCAAGTTCGCGCACGGCTCGCTCTACATGGTCGTGCAGCAGCTGGTCAAGGCCGGCTTCATCGCCGCGCAGGAAACCCGGCGCGAGGGCCTCCGGCCCGAGCGCACCACCTACGCCCTCACCCCGGAAGGCCGCGCGGAACTGCGGGACTGGCTGCGGGAACTGGTCGAAGAACCCCGGCACGAGCACCCGCACTTCGTCGTCGCGCTGTCGCTGATCGGGGCGTTGCCGCCCGACGACGTGGTGACGCTGCTGCACAACCGCAACCGCCACCTCGGCGAGCAACGCGCCGAGATCACCGAGCTGATCGAGTCGGCGAAAGGCTGCTCGAACTGCCACATGAACTTCTCCGGCTTGGCGAACCGCATCGCGACCGCCATCAGCAGGTCGCGCAGGACGCGCGCGACCGGCCCAGCAGCCTTGGACCTTCGCCCACGTGTCCCGCCAGTCGCCGATCCGCTCTAGGAACAGGTCGACGAACGCGATCTCCGCGTCCAGCACCGCCAGCCGGTAGTCCTCCTTGACCAGGAACAGCGGATACACGCCGTCCCACATCGAGTGGGACTCCCCGGCGCCGGTGCCCGTCTGACCGGCCGTGCCGGGGGCCGGCCGGCCCCCGGCACCAGCACCGGTCAAGCGTTGGTCAGCATCCCGTGCGGGTCGAGCACGTACTTGCGCGCCGCACCCTTGTCGAACTCCTGGTAGCCGCGCGGAGCCTCGGCCAGCGGGATCGGCGTCGCGTTGACCGCCTTGGCGATCTGCACCCGGTCGTGCAGGATCGCCATCATCAGCCGCCGGTGGTAACGCATCACCGGGCACTGGCCGGTGGTGAACGCGTGCGACTTCGCCCAGCCCAGGCCGATCCGGATGGACAACGAACCCTGACGCGCCGCCTCCTCGGCAGCGCCCGGGTCACCCGTCACGTACAGGCCGGGGATGCCCAGGGCACCGCCGGCGCGGGTGATGTCCATCAGCGAGTTCAGCACCGTCGCCGGGTGCTCGGTCGCCGCCTCCTTGCCGTGCCCGCGCGCCTCGAACCCGACGGCGTCGACACCGCAGTCCACCTCGGGCACGCCGAGGATCTGCTCGATCTGGTCCTTCGGGTCGCCCTGCGACACGTCCACCGTCTCGCAGCCGAAACTGCGGGCCTGCGCCAGCCGCTCCTCATTGAGGTCGCCGACGATGACCACGGCCGCGCCCAGCAACTGCGCAGACGCCGCCGCGGCGAGACCGACCGGACCCGCGCCCGCGATGTACACCGTCGACCCGACACCCACGCCCGACGTGACGCAGCCGTGGAACCCGGTCGGGAAGATGTCGGACAGCATGGTCAGATCGAGGATCTTCTCCATCGCCTGGTCGCGGTCCGGGAACTTCAGCAGGTTCCAGTCGGCGTAGGGCACCATCACGTACTCCGCCTGGCCGCCGACCCAGCCACCCATGTCGACGTAGCCGTACGCCGAACCCGGCCGGTCCGGGTTGACGTTGAGGCAGATCCCGGTCTTGCCCTCCTTGCAGTTCCGGCACCGTCCGCAGGCGATGTTGAACGGCACCGAAACCAGGTCGCCCTCCTTGATGAACTCCACGTCCCGGCCCGTCTCGACCACCTCCCCGGTGATCTCGTGTCCCAGCACGAGCCCTTCCGGCGCGGTGGTGCGGCCGCGGACCATGTGCTGGTCGCTGCCGCAGATGTTGGTCGCGACGTTCTTCAGGATGACACCGTGGTTGACCTCGCGTCCCACGTTGGCCTGGTGCACGCCCGGGCCGTCCTTGAGCGAGAAGGTCGGGTAGTCGATCGTCTCGACCTCGACCTTGCCCGGCCCCATGTAGGTGACCGCCTTGTTGCCCGCCATGACTTCTGCCGCCTCGATTCCTCGTTCGCCGTTGAACGTCTGGATCCGATGCTAGGAACCCCGCAGGGGGCGGGCCTAGGGCCGGAAGACCATTCCGCAGCGCGATTTCCGGACGCCCACCGGGTGATCGGCGGCACCGGTGAGCAGGAACAGCGCGGCCGCCGCTGCGCCAGGCGGTCAGGGCAGCAGCACGACCTGCAGGGCGGTGAGCACACCCGCGCCCGCGACGGCGATCGAGGCCGCGGCGAGGACACGGCGGGAACTGCCGGTCCGGGGCGGGCGCCGCACCGCGACGAACCACAGCACCACGACGACGACTGCGCACCCCGCGGCGGCGAAGTCCAGCGGAGCGTCCCGGGTCAACCCGCTGCGCAGCAGCAACACGGCCGCCACGGCGGCGGCGAGCGCGGTGCGCTGCCAGGCCAGCTCGGTGCGCTCCGGCTGGAGCCCCGGATCGCTCATCGCACACTGGCCAGCACGACTACGAGGACGACGGCCCCGGTGGCCGCCGCGGCCCACCCGACGATGAACGGCAGCCACGTCATCGGCAGGGGCCGCTTGTGCCGCATCGCCCGCTGCACCCGCGCCCAGCGGCGGTAGCCGAACCCGGCGAGGAGGGTGCCGGTGACGGCGAGCAACGCGGCGAGGGCGGCCCGCAGCCCGGCGACGGAGAACTGCGGTACGAACTGCATGAGCGCCACGGACCCGGCGACGAGCGCGAGCGCGGTCCGCAACCAGGCGAGGAACGTGCGCTCGTTGGCCAGCGTGAACCGGTAGTCGGGCTCCTCCCCCTCTTCGTACCACCGTGGGCTCATGCGGCTCACGTTACTGTTCGGCCAGGTCGGGACCGGCGGGGGTGTCCCGGCACGCTGCGGCCGGGAGGATCTCGACGGCCGGCGCCGGGAGAGCGGGTCACCGTGCGCGGGGCAGCTGGACCGGTTCGCCGTGGAGGGTGGCGAACAGGTCGCCCAGTTCCGCGGTGCGGTCCAGGACGTCGTCGCTGCGGAACGTGAGCTGGGCGGGCCGGCGGCAGGCCTCGACCTCGTCCCAGGTGAGCGGCGTCGACACCGTCGGCTCCGCGCGGCCGCGCAGCGAGTACGGCGCGACCGTCGTCTTGTGCGGGTTGTTCTGGCTCCAGTCGATGAACACCTTTCCCGGTCGCAGGCTCCTGGTCATCGCGGCGGTGACCCGGTCCGGGGTCTCGGCGGCGAGTTTCTTCGCCGCCTCCCTGGCGAAGGCCGACGTGTCCTCCGGCGTCGCGGTGCGCACCGCCGCGTACAGCTGCATGCCCTTCGACCCGCTGGTCTTCGGGTACAACCGCAGCCCGTCCGCGGCCAGCAGGTCACGCAGCCGCTCGGCGACCCGGCAGCAGTCGACGATCGTCGCCGGCTCCCCCGGGTCGAGATCGAACACCAGCAGGTCCGGGTTGCGGCGCGCGCCTCGCGGACCCACCGTCCACTGCGGCACGTGCAGCTCCAGCGCGGCGAGGTTCGCCGCCCAGATCAACGTCGGCACGTCGTTGACCAGAGGGTAGGCGTTGACGTCCGCACTCTGCCCGCGGCCGCCGCCGGCGATCTTCGCGGTCCGGCCCCAGCTGGGCGCGTGCCGTCCGGCGTCCTTTTCGTAGAACGGGTCTGCCTGGACGCCATTGGGCCAGCGGCGGAAGGTCAGCGCGCGATCCCGCAGGTGCGGCAGGATCACCGGAGCGATCCGCGCGTAGTAGTCGATCACCTGCCCCTTCGTGAAACCGGCCTCCGGATAGAGGACCTTGTCCAAATTGGACAACACCAGCCGGCGCCCGTCGACCTGCACCGTCACCCTGTCCTCGGCCATGTCCCCCAGCGTGCCCCAGCACCACCCGCCGTGCACGGCGGCGCGCTGCCCGCCGGCTCAGGGCACCAGGACCAGGCGGATCGGGTTGCCCTCCTTCCGTTCCAGGTGCTCCACCGCCGTGACGGCGTCGGCGAGCGGGAAGGTGCCACTGATCGAGCGGCTCCACTCGACGCGGTGGTAGCGGGCCAGCTCGATGAGCTGCTCGACCGCGCCGGGCTGGGACCCGTAGTGGCCGAGCAGGCGCTGACCGCGGTAGCTGAACCCGACGCCGTCGGTGATGGTCAGCGGTTTCGCGGTCAGCCCGACGAGCACCAGACGCCCGCCGAGACCGAGGCAGCTCACCGCCTGCTCGCGCACGGACGGCACCCCGGCCATGTCGAAGGCCACGTCCAGCCCGGCTCCCCCCGTGACGGCGAGGACCTGCTCGCGAAGCGTCGGCTCCTCCGGGTCCAGGACCAGGTCGGCACCGAACTCCAGCGCCCGCTTCCGCGCCGCCTCCAGCGGATCGACCGCCACGATCGGCGCCGCGCCGACCAGCCTGAGCAGCTGGACCGCGTGCGCCCCGAGCCCGCCGGCGCCCCAGACGCCCGCCGGCCGCGCGGGCTGGGCCTGCCCGGTGCCGGTGATCGCACCCCACGGCGTGGACACCGCGTCCGGCACGATCGCCGCCTGCACGAACGGCAGGTCGTCCGGGATCGGGATCAGGGTGTGCTGGCTCGCGAGGGCGTATTCGGCCCACCCGCCGTCGTAGTCCACGCCCCGCGTCCGCACCTGGAGGCACGGGTCGCGGAACCGGACGCAGTTCGGGCACTGGCCGCACCGCTCGCCCGCCTCGATCGCCACGCGCTGCCCCTCCTGCCATCGGCTCGGCACGTCCGGCCCGATCGCGTCGATCTCGCCCGCCACCTCGTGGCCGAGGGTCACCTCGGGAGCGTCGAGGAAGAGCGGGGTGAGGCTGCCGTCGATCAGGTGCACGTCCGACAGGCACACCCCGGCCGCACGGACCTTGATCCGGACTTGCCCGGGGCCCGGTTCGGGTACCGGCACCTCCGTCACGCCGAACGTGCGCGAACCGATCTCCAGCCGGCCGGCCAGCATGGTGGCCATCGGTGTCCTCCCGTCGTCGCGGCCCGTGTCCACCACATGGTGTCCCGGCCGCGCGGACTTCACACGTGACCGCGGGCCACGATCGGTGACGGATGTCCGCCCTCGTGATCCCGCCTGGCGCGATCGGGCCGCCGGGCTAGGGCCACGGTGGGACCACGGCCTCCGCCACCACCGCACCGGCGCGCGGGCCGAGGACCGGCTGACGCCCGCCCGGGCCGTGCCAGCCGGGGCACCACGGCCATCGGCCCCGTGCATCGGCGTGGACGAGTTGTGTCGCGCGGATCTCCAGTCCGAACAGGTCGGCCGCGGTGCGCAGGTGGACCGGCGGCACCGCCACCGCGACCGCCTCCAGCAGCAGGTTGCCCGGGCCGGGCAGGCGCTCCCCCGGCGAGAGGTCCGGCTCGCCGGTGCGCAGCAGGTGCGCGGCCACGTCGTTCAGCACGTCACGCGCCGGCAGCGGCGCCATCGCGGTGACGACCAGCTCCGGTCTGCCCCGTGCCGTCAGCCCCACCGTGTAGGCCCACGGCGGCCGCGAACCGTTGCCCTCGAACGACATCACCGCCCAGCCGTGCACGCCGATGATCTCGCACACGTGGCGCAGGTGACCACCCCGCCGGTCGCACAGTCCGCCCATCGTCTCCCCCTCGGAATCGGGTCGCTGTGCGATCGACTATGCCGCCCGGCACCGACAAAAAGACAGGCCGACCGCCAAGGGGTTCACCCGATCGGGGAGACCGTCACCCGCTTCTTCCACAGTGGACGACGACCGGGCCGGCTACGTGCGGTGGAGGCGGGGGCTGGGACGCGGGCCGGTCAAGGTCTGCGGCGCGGGCCGGACCTCGTGGCGCCAGGCCGTCGCTTCGGCGTGGATCCGCGGCGCGTCGCGGTCCTCGACGTCGAAGCTGCCGGACATCCGCGGCGACCCCTGGCGGCGGTGCGTGCGGTTGAGACCGGCCACGACGAGGGCGATGAGCAGGACGAACATCAGCAAAGCGGTCATGGCAAGAATTATTCGCTGCCGAAGAAACTGCCAGAAGTGGCAGAACAGCCCTTGTTCGACAAAATCCCGCCAGCTACCCTGAGGCATGCTCCGCACCGTGGCCAGCGTGCTGGTGGACCGTTCCGCCGTCTTCGAGTTCGGCGTCGTCTGCGAAGTGTTCGGCATCGACCGGACCGACGATGGCGTGCCACCGTTCGAGTTCCGCGTGTGCGGCGAACGCGCCGGTGAGCCGATCCAGGCCAGCGTCGGCGTCCAGCTGATCCCCGAACACGGACTGGACGCGCTCGACGGCGCCGACCTGGTCGCCATCCCGGCGGCCATCGTCCGCGACGAGTACCCGGAGGTGGTGCTCGACGCGATCCGGAAGGCGCACGCGAACGGCGCCACCATCCTGACCGTGTGCAGCGGGGCGTTCCTGCTCGGCGCCACCGGCCTGCTCGACGGCCGGCCGTGCACCACGCACTGGAAGCACATCGACGACTTCAAGCAACGCTTCCCCGAGGCGTACCTCGACCCGGACGTGCTGTTCGTCGACGACGGCGACATCATCACCAGCGCCGGCACGGCCGCGGGCATCGACGCCTGCCTGCACCTCGTCCGCCGGGAACTCGGCTCCGCGCCGGCCACCGCGATCGCCCGCCGCATGGTGGTGCCGCCGCAGCGGGACGGCGGCCAGCGCCAGTTCATCGACCTGCCGATCCCGGAGTCCACAGCGGACAGTCTGGAACCGGTGCTGGCGTGGATGATCGAGCACCTCGCCGACGAGCACAGCGTGCCGGAGCTGGCCCGGCGCGCGCAGATGTCCGAGCGCACGTTCGCGCGCCGGTTCGCGGCGGCGACCGGCACCACACCGGTCAAATGGCTGACCACGCAGCGCGTCCTGCACGCCCGCACCCTGCTGGAAACCAGCCGGCTGGGCATCGAGGAGATCGCCCGCGAGTGCGGGTTCGGCACGGGAGCCCTGCTCCGGCACCACTTCCACCGGGTGGTCGGGGTGTCCCCGCACGATTACCGCCGCACCTTCGCCGCTTCCTGAGGCATGCTGGGCCACGTGACCTACGACGTGACCTCCGTCCGCACACACTTCCCCGCGCTCGACGAGGGCGCCGCGCACTTCGACGGCCCGGGTGGAACCCAGGTGCCCGACGTGGTCGGCGAAGCGGTCGCGGCGACCCTGTGCGCGGCGATCGCCAACCGCGGCTCGATCACCGCCGCCGAACGCCGCGCCGACCGCATCGTCGCCGAGGCGCGCCAGGCCGCCGCCGACCTGCTCGGCGCGCAGCCGGGCGGCATCGTCTTCGGGCGCAGCATGACGCAGCTGACCTACGACTTCTCGCGCACGCTGGCGAAGACGTGGCGGGCCGGCGACGAGGTGGTGGTGACCCGCCTCGACCACGACGCGAACATCCGGCCGTGGGTCCAGGCCGCCCAGAGCCGTGGGGTGACCGTGCGGTGGGCGGACTTCGACCCGGCGTCCGGTGAACTCGCCGTCGAGGCGGTCCGCGGCCTGCTGTCGGACCGCACGCGGCTGGTCGCGGTCACCGCCGCGTCGAACCTGCTCGGTACCCGCCCGGACATCCCGGCGATCGCCGCCGCGGTGCACGAGGCGGACGCGCTGCTCTACGTCGACGGTGTGCACCTGACCCCGCACGCGCCGGTGGACGTCACCGCCCTCGGCGCGGACTTCTACGGCTGCTCCCCGTACAAGTTCTGCGGCCCGCACCTCGGCCTGGTCGCCGCTTCGCCCGAGCTGCTGGCAACCCTGCACCCGGACAAGCTGGCGCCGTCGACGAACGCGGTGCCCGAGCGGTTCGAGCTGGGCACCCTGCCCTACGAGCTGCTCGCCGGAACCACCGCCGCGATCGAGTTCCTGGCGAACCTCGTCCCCGGCGAGGGCACTCGCCGGGAGCGGCTGCTGCGGTCGCTGACCGAGCTGGAGGAGCACGAACAGGCCCTGCTCGACCGGCTCGACAGCGGGCTCGCGCGGATCCCGGGCGTGACCCGGTACGGCTCTCCCGGCCGGCACCGCACCCCGACCGTGCTGTTCTCGGTCGCGGGCGTGCCCTCGCAGGTGGTGTACGAGCGGCTCGCCGCGCGCGGCGTGAACGCGCCCGCGAGCAGCTTCTACGCCTTGGAATGCTCCCGCCACCTGGGGCTGGGCGACACCGGTGCGGTGCGCGCCGGGATCGCGCCGTACACGACGGCCGGCGAGGTCGATCGACTTCTGGATGCGGTCCGCGAGCTCTGACCGGCCGAGGTGCACAGGTGAGGCGGCAAGACTGTGCACCTCGCACAGTGACCGGGGCGTTGGCGCTGTTTACGGTGCTGTGAACCGCATCTTCTCCGGATAAAGGAGGTCGCATGGCCTCGTCAGTCGGTGTCGACGACTACGCCCTGACCAGGGTCCCGGACAGCGCCCGCTACGCCTGGTGGTCGGTCGCGGTCCAACGGTTCGGTCAGGTCTCCGCACTGTCCCAGTTCCTGCTCGGCGCCACCATCGGCTTCGGCATGGGGTTCTGGCAGGCGTTCCTCGCGTTCACACTGGGCGCGGTCATCCTCGAACTGATCACGATCCTGGTCGGCGTGATCGGCATGCGCGAGGGCCTGTCCACGTCGATGATCGCCCGCTGGACCGGTTTCGGCCGCGGCGGCTCGGCGCTGATCGGGCTCGCGATCGGGATCAGCCTCATCGGCTGGTTCGGCATCCAGTCCGCCGTGTCGGCGCAGGGTCTGGTCTCGCTGATCGGCGGCCTGCCGGAATGGGGCTGGGCGCTGGTGTTCGGCCTGGTCGTGACCGCGATCGTGGTGCGCGGCTTCCACTCGATGACGTGGACGGCCTACCTCACCGTGCCGGCGTTCCTGATCCTGGTCGGCTGGTCGATCATCTCCGAGCTGTCCAGGCACGACGTCGGCGCGCTGGTGGCGTCGGCGCCGCCCGGGCCGCAGCTGAGCCTGCTGCAGGGCACCACCCTGGTCGCCGGCGGGTTCATCGTGGGCGCGGTGATCACGCCGGACATGACCCGGTTCAACCGCACCACCGGCGACGTGGTCAAGCAGACCCTCGTCGGCGTCACGCTCGGCGAGTACGTCATCGGCATGGCCGGTGTCCTGCTGGCCCACGCGGTGTCCTCCGCGGAGATCACCACGATCGTCACGTCGTCGGTCGGCTGGGTCGGGTTGCTCATCGTGATCGCCGGCACCATCAAGATCAACGACTGGAACCTGTACTCGTCCGGGCTCGGGGTCGTGAACTTCATCGGCACCGTCTCCGGGCGCAAGGCCCACCGCGGCCTGGCCACCGCACTCCTCGGCCTGGCCGGCAGTGTCCTCGCGGCGGCCGGGATCCTGAGCAAGTTCACCGACTTCCTCACCGTGCTCGGCGTCGCGTTCCCGCCGATCGCCGGGATCATGGTGGCCGAGTACTTCGTGGTCAAGAAGTGGCGCGGCGACCTGGAAGCGGCGCGCGCCAAGGACACCGTGCCCGAGGACGCACCGCTGTGGGTGCCCGCCACGATCGTGGTCTGGGTCGCCGCCGCGCTCATCGGCGAGTTCGCCGACTGGGGCCTGCCCAGCATCAACTCGCTGGTCGTGGCGTTCGTGCTGTACGTGGTCGCCGGCAAGCTCGGGCTGATCCGCGGTGTCGGCCGCAGCCGCACCGCCGACGCCGACCCCATCCCCGCTCCCTAGCACAACCAGGAAAGGAACCTCTCGTGCGCATCGGCATCGACGTCGGCGGCACCAACACCGACGCGGTCCTGCTCGACGGGCGCCAGGTGCTCGCCTCGATCAAGACCAGCACCACCGAGGACGTCACCTCCGGCATCGTCGCCGCGATCAACGGCCTGCAGCAGCAGCGGGCGTTCGACCCGGCCGCGGTGCAGGCCGTGATGATCGGCACCACGCACTTCATCAACGCGCTGGTGGAGGCGCACCGCCTGGCGCCGACCGCCGCGGTGCGGCTCAGCCTGCCCGCCGGGGCGTCGCTGCCGCCGATGGTGGACTGGCCGCAGCGGCTGGTCGACGCGGTGTCCGGGCGCAGCTACCTGGTGCACGGCGGGCACGAGTTCGACGGCCGCCACATCGCCGAGCTCGACGAGGGCGAGCTGCGCAAGGCGGCCGAGGACATGGGGCAGGCCGGGGTGCGCAGCGTGGCGATCACCTCGGTCTTCTCCCCCGTCAACGCCGAGTTCGAGGCCCGCGCCGCGGAGATCATCGCGGCCGAGCTGCCGGACGTGGCCATCTCGCTGTCCCACGAGATCGGGCGGATCGGCCTGCTGGAGCGGGAGAACGCGACGGTCATCAACGCGGCGCTGCGTGAGCTGGCCGCGCACATCGTGGACGGCCTCGCGGCGTCCGTGTCCGGTGCCGGCATCACCGCTCCGCTGTACCTGAGCCAGAACGACGGCACGCTGATGGACGTCGACTTCGCCCGCCGCTACCCGGTGGCGACCTTCGCGTCCGGCCCGACCAACTCGATGCGCGGCGCCGCCGTGCTGTCCGGTCTGGACACCTGCGCCGTGGTCGACGTCGGCGGCACCACCAGCGACGTCGGCGTGCTGCGGCAGGGTTTCCCGCGCGAGGCGACCACGGACGTCAGCGTCGCCGGGATCCGCACCAACTTCCGCATGCCGGACGTGCTGTCCATCGGCATCGGCGGTGGCAGCCGGGTCCGCGGCGGCGCGGGTGACCTCACGGTCGGCCCGGACTCGGTCGGCTACGAGCTGACCTCGAAGGCATTGGTCTTCGGCGGTGACACGCTCACCGCGACCGACATCGCGGTGGCCGCGGGCCGCGCCGAGATCGGGGACCCGGGCCTGGTCGCCCACCTCGATCGCGACCTGGTGCGGGCCGCGCTGGACAAGATCGCCGCGGACGTGGCCGACGTGGTCGAGCGGATGCGCACCTCGGCCGAGCCGCTGCCGGTGGTCGCGGTGGGCGGTGGTTCGGTGCTGCTGCCGGACGAGCTGGCCGGCGCCGGAACGGTGCACCGGCCGGAGAACTACGCGGTGGCCAACGCGATCGGGGCCGCCATCGCGCAGATCGGCGGCGAGGTCGACCGGGTGTACGCGATCGAGCCGGGACGCCGCGAAGCGGTGGTCGAGGAGGCCAAGCAGGAGGCCGTGGACCGCGCGGTCGCCGCCGGGGCCAGCCCGGCCTCGGTCGGGATCGTCGACTTCGACGAGGTGCCCATCCCCTACCTGCCCGGCAACGCCACCCGCATCCGGGTCAAGGCCGTCGGCGACCTGCAGCTGGGAGCGTGACGATGCACGAGATCACGATCGACCACCTGGACGACATCGCCCGCGGCGCGGCCATCCTCGGCACCGGCGGCGGGGGCGACCCCTACATCGGCCGGCTGCTGGCCGCCGCCGCGGTGCGCGACCACGGCCCGGTGCCGCTGGTGCCGCTGGACGAGATCGGCGACGACGCGGTGGTCCTGCCCGTCGCGATGATGGGCGCGCCCACCGTGATGGTGGAAAAGCTGCCCTCGGCCGAGCAGGTCGGGGTCGCCGCCCGGACCCTGGCCACCTACCTTGGCAAGGAACTGACGCACATCGCGTGCGCCGAGGCAGGCGGGGTCAACTCGCTCATCCCGGTGGTCGCGGCGGCGCAGCTGGGCCTGCCCCTGGTGGACGCGGACGGGATGGGCCGCGCGTTCCCCGAGCTGCAGATGGTGCTGCCCACGCTGTACGGCGTCCGCGCGACCCCGATGTCCATCGCCGACGAGAAGGGCAACCGCGGTGTCCTGGACACCGTGGACAACCACTGGGCCGAGCGGCTGGCCCGCTCCGCGACGGTCGACATGGGCTGCTCGGCGATGATCAGCAACTACGCGATGTCCGGTGCGCAGGCGCGCGAGTCGCTGGTGCCGGGCACCCTGAGCCTGTGCGCCGAGCTGGGCGCGCAGGTGCGGCAGGCGCGGGCCGAGCACGCCGACCCGGTCGCCCGCGTGGTCGAGCGGCTGGGCGGCCGGACGCTGTTCAGCGGCAAGGTCGTCGACGTCGCCCGGCGCACGGTGACCGGGTTCGCCCGCGGCGAGGCGAAGCTGTCCGGAATGGACGGTGACACGGGCAGCGAAATGGTGCTCAAGTTCCAGAACGAGCACCTGGTGGCCGAGCGCGACGGCGTCCCGGAGGCGTCGGTGCCGGACCTGATCTGCTGCCTGGACCGCGAATCCGGGGAGGCCGTCACCACCGAGGGCCTGCGCTACGGCCAGCGCGTCACGGTGATCGCCGCGCCCGCCGACCCGCGCTGGCACACGCCGGGCGGGATCGAACTCGCCGGGCCGCGCTACTTCGGCTACGACATCGACCCCGTCGGGGTGTTCGCGTGAGCTGGACGCTGACCGAGGACCACCTCGAAGACCTCGCGCGCGGTGCAGCCGTGCTCGGCACCGGTGGCGGCGGCGACCCGTACGTCGGGCGGCTGCTGGTGCGGCAGGCGATCCGCGAGCACGGGCCGGTCACCGTCCTCGACCCGTCCGAGGTCGGCGACGAGGACCTGGTCGTGCCGACCGCGCAAATGGGCGCGCCGACCGTGGTGCACGAGAAGCTGCCCAGCGGCGCGGAACCGGTGCTGGCGCTGCGCACCCTGGAGAAGCACCTCGGCAGGCGGGCGATCGCGACCATGCCGATCGAATGCGGCGGGATCAACTCGATGATCCCGCTGGTCGTCGGCGCGCGGCTGGGCCTGCCGGTGGTCGACGCGGACGGGATGGGCCGCGCGTTCCCGGAACTCCAGATGGAGACGTTCGGCGTCTACGGCGTGGCCGGGTCGCCGATGGCCATCGGCGGGGAGCGCGGCGAAACCACGGTGATCGACACCGGCACCGACAACCGGCGGATGGAGTGGCTGGCCCGCGGCATCACGATCCGGCTCGGCGGGGTGGCGCACATCGCCGAGTACGCGATGAGCGGCGCCGAGGTCAAGCGCACCGCGGTACCGCGCACGTTGTCGCTGGCGCTGACCGTGGGACGCACGATCCGGGAGGCGCGGGAACGCAACCTCGACCCGGTGGCGGAACTGGGCACGGCGCTGGGCGAGACGCTGTACGGCCACCTGCGCGTCCTCTTCCGCGGCAAGGTGTCCGACGTGGAACGCCGGACCGAGGCGGGCTTCGCGCGCGGTCGCGCGCAGGCGACCTCGTTCGACGGCGACCACAAGCTGGAGCTGCTGTTCCAGAACGAGAACCTGCTGGCACTGGTCGACGGCGAGGTGCGGTGCCTGGTACCGGACCTGATCTGCGTGCTCGAGTCGGAGTCGGGCGAGCCGATCACCACGGAGACGCTGCGCTACGGCCAGCGGATCGTGGTGGCCGGGATCTCCACCCCGCAGCTGATGCGCACCCCCGAGGCGCTGGCCACCTTCGGGCCGGCCGCGTTCGGCCTGTCCTACGAATTCACTCCCGTGGAGGAACTGCAGTGAGTCTGACCGAGCGCACCGTGGTGATCATCGGCGGCGGATCGGGGATCGGGTTCGAGGTGGCGCGCCGCGCGGCGGACGCCGGCGCCCACGTGTTCCTCGGCGGCCGCACCGAGTCGACACTGGCGGCCGCGGCCGAGAAGATCGGCGCGCAGTGGCACGTGGTCGACAACACCGACCAGGACTCGCTCGCCGAGTTCTTCGGCGCGGTACCGCGCGTGGACCACCTGTTCACCCCCGGCGCGTCCTACCGCACCGGGCCGATGCGCGAACTGTCCGACGAGGACGCGGCGAGCCCGTTCGTCACGAAGTTCTGGGGCCAGTACCACGCCGTGAAGCACGCCGCGCCGAAACTGTCCCCGGACGGGTCGGTGGTGCTGATGTCCGGTGCGGCGAGCGTCCGGCCACCCGGCCCGGCGCCCGCGTACATCGCGTGCAACGCGGCGATCGAGGGGCTCGGCCGCGGGCTGGCGGTGGAGCTGGCGCCGGTGCGCGTCAACGTCGTCGCGCCGGGCACGATCGACGGGAACCTGTGGTCGCAGCGGCCCGCCGAGGTGCGTGAGGCGAGCTTCGCGCAGTACCGGTCGGACACGGTGCTGCACCGCGTCGGCCTGGAGTCCGAAGTGGCCGACGCGGTGCTCTACCTGTTCGGCGCCACCTTCACCACGGGTTCGACGCTCTACCCGGACGGCGGCTACTCGTTCCGCTGAACCGGGACGCGGTACTCGCTGTCGGCGCGGTCGGTGATGAACATGTGGCCGGGCGAGTGGGTGATCGCGAACGGTGGTTTCGACGCCATCAGCGCCGCCTGTGGCGTGACCCCGCACGCCCAGAACACCGGCACGTCACCGGGGTCCGCCTCGACCGGTTCACCGAAGTCGGGGCGGCCCAGGTCGACGATCCCGAGCTCCCCGGGGTCGCCGACGTGCACCGGTGCGCCGTGCACCGCCGGCATCGCGCCGCTGATCGCGACGGCCTCGCCGACCAAACCGGCCGGGATCGGGCGCATCGACACGACCAGCGGGCCGTGCAGCCGTCCGGCCGGGCGGCACCGCCGGTTCGTCACGTACATCGGCACGTTGCGGCCCTGCTCCAGGTGCCGCAGCGGGACGCCGGCGGCACGCAGCCCGGTCTCGAACGTGAAGCTGCACCCGATCGAGAACGCGACCAGGTTCTCCTGCCACAGGCCGCGCACGTCCTCCACCTCCTCGGCCAGCTCGCCGTGCCGCCACACCCGGTACCGGGGCAGGTCCCGGCTCAGGTCGGCGCCCGGCGCGAGCACCGTCGAGGTGTCCCCCGGGTCGGTCACGTCGAGCACCGGGCACGGCCGTGGGTTGCGCTGGCAGAACAGCAGCACGTCGTAGGCCCAGTCGCGCGGCACGGCGATCAGGTTGGTCTGCGTGAAGCCGGGAGCCCATCCCGACGTCGGCGCCACGGTCCCGGCGCGGAACGCCGCGCGCGCCTGCTCCGGGGAAGTGGTCGCCGGATCGTCTACCCTGGTCATGCCCTCCAGCTCAGCACACGAAGGCCGGCATGCGCATCACCGCGGCGGACGTTCCCGCACTCGAACGGGGTGTCGCGCTGCTCGGCTCCGGCGGGGGCGGCGACACGATGACGGCGGCGGCGCTGTTGCGCCAGCACGTGATCCACGGACGCGAACCCGAGGTTCCCGCCGCACTCGACCCGGCGACCCCGGTCATGCCGGTCGGCATCGCCGGCTCGACCGCGGCGTTCACCGAAAAACTGCCGAGCGGGTCGGAGTTCGCGACCGCGGTGGCGGCCCTCGAACGCTGGACCGGCGCCCGCGCCGGCGCCCTGATGTCGATCGAGATCGGCGGCCTCAACGGGCTGATGCCGCTGGTGGCCGCCGTCGAGCTGGGCCTGCCGTGCGCCGACGCCGACCTGTCCGGACGCGGCCTGCCGCGGCTGAACCAGCTCGCCATCGCCGCGACCGGCCGCGGTCTCGCCCCGGCCGCGCTCGCCGAGCCCGGCGGCCAGGTGCTGCTGCTGGCGGCCGGATCGGACGAGGCGATCGAACGCGGCGCCCGCACGTTCGTGGCCGGTTCCGGTGGCTGGGCGGCGATGGCGTTCGCCCCGGTGCCCGCCGGTGAACTGCCCGGGTGCGCCGTCATGGGCAGTGTGCGCGCGGCGCTGGAGCTCGGCCGGCGCGTGCTCGCGGCCGGGGAGAGCCCGGACCCGGACCGGCTCGCCGCGGCCTCCGGTGGGCAGGTGCTGGCGATGGGCCGGGTGCTGGAGGTGTCCCGGCACATCGGCCCCGGGCGGCACGGCAGCGCCGGGTTCGGCCGCGGCAGCGCCACGCTGACCGACCACCGCACCGGCGCGCTGCTGCGGCTGGAGATGGAGAACGAGTACCTCCTCGCGCTGCGCGACGGGCAGCCGGTGGCCTCCACGCCGGACGTGCTCGCCGTCGTCGACCACCGCACCGGGGTCCCGGTGTCCTGCGACACGATCCGCGCCGGGATCGAGGTCGACGTGCTGCGGCTCGCCGCGGCGCCGTTCTGGACCGATCCGCGGCGGCTGCCGGTGCTGGAGCCGCGCGCCTACGGCATCGACTGCGATCCGGTGCTCGCACCATGATCCTGCGCCGCCTGCTGGCCCTGCCGTCGTGGGCCGCCGACGTCCGGGTCGTCGCCGGACAGTCCGGGCTGGACAGTCCTCTCAAGACGGTCCGGGCGACCCTGGACGCCGCGGACAGCCCGGGCCCCGGCGAGCTGCTGGTGCTGGCCCGCGAACTGCGCGGCACGGACTGGCAGATCGACGCCCTGCTGCGGCGCGGCGCCGACAGCGGCGCAGCCGGCCTGCTCCTGCCGGAGGTCGAACCGCAGACCGCGACCCGGCTGCTGGCCGACCGGCTGGCGATGCCGCTGCTGGTGACCACCGCCCGGCCACTGGACCTGCTGGTCGACGCCCGGCTCATGCTCGCCGCGCCCGACCTGGACCGGGCGAACCTGGTGCTGGCGACGCATCGCGCGCTCGGCGAGCGGCCCCGGTCGCCGGAGGAGGTCGTGACGGCGCTGCGCGGGCTGCTGCGGTCACCGGTGGCGTTGCTGGACGACCGGGGCGAGCCGGTGGCCGGGGAGCTGCCGTCGGCCGGGCGGCTCCGGGTGGCCGAACCGGTGCCGCAACGCGTCGAGCTCGACGACGGTGTCCTGCTCGCGCATCCCGCGCTGCTCGCCGGTCCGGTGCTGTGGGTGGCGGCCGAGCTGACCGGGGCGCACGCGGCGCGCGCGGACGTCGTGCCGCCCGCGCTGGCGGTCGCGGCCGGCGCGGTGCAGCGCTGGCTGCTGGCGAACCGGCTGGAGCTGGAGCGGGACGCGCGGTCGCGGACGGCGCTGCTCGGTGATCTGCTCCGGCTGGACGCGGAGCCCGGCGCGGACCTGCGGCGGCGCGCGGCCGACGCCGGGTGGCGGCTGGGCGGCTGGCACGTGGGACTGCGCATCGGCGTGCCGTCCGGTGTGGACACCGTGGCGCGGACGACCGAGGTGGTGCGCGCACTGCGCGCGGAACAGATCGAGGCCGTGGTCGTCGAGCACGGCGACGGGTGGACCGGGTGGGTGACGTTCGACCAGGAGCCGACGGCCGAGCGCGTCCGCACGCTGGCGGCCCGGCTGCGCGCAGCGCACAAGGCGCTGCGCCGCACCCTCGGCTCACACCTCGGGGTCGGCCGGCCGCATCCCCAGCCGGACGGCCTCGCCGCGACGGTCGCCGAGGCCACCGACGCCGCCCGGCTGGCCGCGACCCGGCCCGAATCGGGGCACTTCCTGCACGTGGACCAGCTCGGGATGGCGCAGCTGCTGCTGGAGTGGACACGCACGGACACGTTCGAGCCGGCGGCACGGGCCCTCGTCGCACCGTTGCGCGGTGCGCCCGGTGACCTGGTGCGCACCCTCGCCACCTATCTGGACGCGGAATCGTCGATCGCCGAAACCGCCGCCGTGCTCGGCGTGCACCGCAACACGGTCGCGGCACGGATCGCCCGCATCGAACAGCTCCTCGGGGTGGACCTGTCCCGCCCGGACGACCGTCTCGCCCTGCACCTCGCCTCACGCGCCATCACCCTCGGCGACTGAGCCGCCGCCCCCGCCCGACCGCCCCGGAACCGCCAACACACCGCCCCGCCCAGCAAACACGCCGCCACGAGCGGCAAACACGCGAGAACACCGGCGTGTTCGCCGCTCCCGCTGGCGTGTTTGCCGTTCGCGCGGGCGTGTTCGCCGCTCCCGCGCGCGTGTTCGCCGCTCCCGCTGGCGTGTTCGCCGCTCCTGTGCGCGGGTTGGCCGCCGCGGGCCTGGCGCCGGCTGGTGACCGGGCCTCAGCCCGGCACCCGGAAGCGCAGCCCCGGCTCGGCGTACTCCTCCAGCGCGTGCGCGATCCAGCCCGCGGTGCGGGCCACCGCGAAGATCGTCTCCCCGGCGTCCGCGCGCATGTCGAACGCGTGCATCATCGCGGCGAGCGCGAGGTCGATGTTGCAGAACATCTCCGCGCGCCCGGACAGCCGCTCCACCAGCTCGGCCACCACGGGGTCCGGCGGCAGCAGCGCCAGTAGCGCCTCCGCCCGCGGGTCGCGCCGCTGGTAGATCCGGTGCCCGAACCCGGGGACGCCGCCGGCGGTCCGCAGCCGCTCGGACAACGCACCCACCGGGTCCTCCCGCGCCTGCGCCAGGAACCGGTACGCCAGTGTGCTCGCCCCACCGTGGTAGTGCCCGTCCAGCGCGCCCAGCCCGGCCGACACCACCGCGTACACGTTGGCTCGCGCGCTCGCCGCCACCCGGGCGGCCACTGTGGACACCGCCAGCCCGTGGTCGGCGAGCAGGACCAGTGCGGCGTCGAGGAGATCCGGCTGCGCCCGGCGCGCGGTGAGCTTGGGCCACAGCCGCGCCCCCAGCGTTCCCCGTCCCGTGCGGCCCGGCAACGCGTCGGCCAGTACCCCGATCAGCCGCTCCCCCGCCGCGCGCACCGCCCCTGGCGCGAGGTCGAACCGCAGCGGATCCGCCGCACCCAGCACGGCCACCGCGACCCGCAGGTGATCGGTCAGGCGCGCGGTTGCGGGCAGCGCGCCGGTGGCCGACCGCACCAGGCCGACCAGTTCCGGCGATTCCGGGAACGGCGGGCGGTCGCCCGGCTCACCCGTCCACAGGAAGTGCGTGACCGACTCGAACGACCACTGCGGCGCCAGTTCGGCGACCCGCTTCCCGCGGTAGTACACCTCGTCACCGTCGAACCGGGTCAGCTGCGTGCGGACGCCCTCCACGACTCCCGGCTCGCGCCCACGCCCGGCCAGCCGGTCCACTTCCGCGGCCGCGAAGAGGCTGCCGCGCCGCCCGGGCTGTTTCACACTCGTCAGCAGCCCTCGGCTCGCGTATGCGTACACGGTCTCCGGCTTGACGCCCAGGCGCCGCGCGACCTCCGCCGTGGTCAGAAAGCCCTCGTCGCTCACTCTGCTCCGATTCACATTGATTCAATCAATATTGACAATACTCCGTCCACATAAGGACAGTAAGGCTATGACCGAACTCATCGACGTGCCCGCCGGACTGCGGAACGTCGTCGTCACCACCACCGAGCTGGGAGACGTGCGCGGGCGCGAAGGCTTTTACCACTACCGGCAGTACTCGGCCATCGACCTGGCCCGGGCCAAGACCTCCGAGGACGTCTGGTTCCTGTTCCTGGAGGGCCGTCTCCCCGAACCCGAGGAACGCACCCGCTTCGCCAAGGAACTGGCACCGCTGCGCATCCTGCCGGCGGAAGTGCGCGAACTCCTGCCGCTGGTCGCCCGCGCCGGCGATCACCCCCTGGCCGGGCTGCGCACCGCCCTGTCCGTGCTCGCCGCGGCGCGGAACCTGCCACCGCTGTGGGACGCCGATCCGGAGCGCCGCAAGGCTGACGCGATGCTCGTCTGCGCGGTGACGCCGACGATCCTGGCCGCGCTGCACCGCCTCCGCTCCGGGCAGGATCCGCTCGAGCCGCGCGCCGACCTCGGGGCGGCAGCCAACTGGCTGTACCTCGTGACCGGTGCGGAACCGGCGGCCGAGCACGCGCGGGCCATCGAGCAGTACCTGATCGCCACCGTGGACCACGGGTTCAACGCCTCGACCTTCACCGCACGCGTGGTGGCCTCCTGCGGCGCGGACCTGGTGTCGGCCGTCGCCGCCGCGCTCGGCGCGTTCAGCGGGCCGCTGCACGGCGGCGCACCCGACCGCGCCCTGGCGAGCCTCGACGAGATCGGCACCCCGGACCGCATCGACGACTGGGTGCGTGCCCGCATCGCCGCCGGTGACCGCATCATGGGCTTCGGGCACGCCGTTTACCGGACGCAGGACCCGCGTGCGGTGCTGCTGCGGGACATCGCGCTCGGCCTCGGCGGCGACCTCGTCGACTTCGCCACCACCGTCGAGCGGCGGGTGGTGGAGATCCTGGCCGAGCTGAAACCGGGCCGCGAACTGTACGCGAACGTCGAGTTCTACGCCGGGGTCGTAATGGCGCTGTGCGGCCTGCCGCGCGCCCTGTTCACCCCGACGTTCGCGGTCAGCCGGGTCGTCGGCTGGTGCGCCAACGTGCTGGAACAGGCCGCCGGGTCGAAAGATCATCCGCCCGGCGGCGCGCTACGTCGGCCCGCCCGCCCCTCAGCCCTTGAGCTGAGGCAGCACCTTCGACGACCAGGCGTCGAAGAACTTGTCCTGCTCCGGCCCGATCTGCGACACGTACACCTCGTCGAACCCGGCGTCGGCGAACTGGCGCACCGCCTGCGCGTGCGCGTCGGCGTCCGGGCCGCACGGGATCTGGCCCGCGACCTGCTCCTCCGTGACCACCGGGACGGCCTGCTCGAAGTCGCGCGGGGTGGGCAGGATCCGGCCGAGGCTGCCGGGCAGCAGGTCGCTCGCCCACAACCGGTGCGCCGTCTCGCGGGCTTGGTCGGCCGAGTCGGCCCAGCACACCTTGAACCCGCCCTGGACCGGCCCGCGGCCACCGGCCTCCCGGTAGGAGTGCACCAGCTCGCCGTCCGGCATCACCGTGGCGAAGCCGTCCGCGATCTTCGCGATCCGGCGCGCGATCTTGGGCCCGAACGCCGACACGTAGATCGGCACCGGCTGCTCCGGCAGCGTGTAGATGCGGGCCTGCTCGACGGTGTAGTGCTTGCCGTAGTGGGTGATCTCCTCGCCGGTGTGCAGCTTGCGGATCACCTCGACGGCCTCCTCCAGCATCTCCAGCCGCCGCGACCCGGGCGGCCACGGGTCGCCGAAGATGTGCTCGTTGAGCGCCTCCCCGGAACCGACACCGAGGACGAACCGGCCCTCGCACTGCACGGCCGCCGTCGCCGCGGCCTGCGCGATGATCGCCGGGTGGATCCGCACCGTCGGGCACGTGACCGCGGTCGTGATGGGCAGCGACACGGCCTGGGACAGGGCACCGACCACCGACCAGACGAACGGGCTGTTGCCCTGCTCGCCGGTCCACGGGTGGAAGTGGTCGGAGATCCACAACCGCTCGAACCCGGCCTGCTCCGCCTTCTTCGCCTGCTCCACCAGCTCGCGGGGCCCGTGCTCCTCGCTGGACAGGAAATAGCCGACACTCACCATGTGCCGGGACTACCCACACCGCTCACCGCTCACGCACCTTCGCCAACGGCTCGAAGCCGGACATCATCAGGACCCGGCGCACGGGTGATTCGGGTGCCACGATCAGGTCCAGACCCATCTGCAGCACCTTCAGCCGCCCGGCGAGCGTGAACAGCACCCGCAGACCGGAACTGTCCAGATAGGTCACCTCGGTGAGGTCGATCGAGACGTGGGACGCGTCGTTGCCGATGGCGGAGAAAACCTGTTCCTGAACGAGGTCGGCGTTGGCGAGGTCGATCTCGCCGCGGACCGTCAGCAGCACGTGCCCGCCGTCGTTCTCCGCGTCGATGGTCGCCGTGGTCATTGCGCTTGCCCGTCCACGATCGTCCGGCGAATCATGACCTCCGTCCCCTGGGGCCGATGGTCGATGCGGACCTCGTCCCCACAGCGGTGCATCAACAGTGTTCCCCGGCCGCGGTTCTCGCCCCGCGGGGGCCGCCAGCGGCCCTCGTCGCACACCCTAGCGATCACATCGGACCCGTGCAGTTCGAGCCGGACGCGGACCACGCCGCCGGCCGGCCCGTAGGCGTGCTCGACCGCGTTCGAGGTGGCCTCGCCGACCGCGACCAGCAGGTCGGACGTGGCGTCCGGGCTCGCCCCGATGAGGTTCAGCCACCGCCGCATCGCGGAGCGGACCTCCTTCAGCGACTCGGGTACCGCGGGCACGGCGAGGTCCAGCGGGCCGACCTCGCTGCCGTCCTGGCGGCGCACGGCGAGCAGCGCGACGTCGTCGTCCGGGTTGTCCTCGCCGATCATCGCGCCCATCACGTCGGCGCAGACATCGGTGACCGGTACCGGGCGCACGGCCGCGCACAGGCGGTCGAGCCCCTCGTCGAGCGGGACACCGCGTCGTTCGACGAGGCCGTCGGTGTAGAAGCAGACGACCGAGCCGGGCGGGATGTCCACCACGCTCACCCGGCGCCGCACGTCCCGCAACGCCCCGATCGGCGGGTCGACGGCGACGTCCAGCAGCCGGGCCGGTTCCCCGACCCGGCCCTGGACCGGCACCAGGTGACCGGCCGACGACACGTGCAGCCGCTCGAAGTTCGGCTCCACCACCGCGTAGAGCACGGTCGCCATCATGCCCGGCTCGAAGTGCTGCATCTTGCGGTCGAGGTTGACGAGCACCTCGGCCGGGTCGCCGCCTTCCAGCGCGAACGCCCGCAGCGCACTGCGCATCCGGCCCATCACGATCGCGGCCGGCAGGCCGTGCCCGACGACGTCACCGATCACCACGCCGAGCCAGTTGTTCGGCAACAGGAACACGTCGTACCAGTCACCGGCGATCGCACCCTGGTCGCCGGGCACGTAGCGGGCGGCGAGCTCGAGCCCCGGGACGACCGGCAGCTTGCTCGGCAGCAGGCTGCGCTGCAGCTCGGCCGCCGCGGCCCGCTCGGCCTGCGACCGCTGGGCGTGCGCGGCCAGCGCGATCCGGTCGGCGGCCAGCTGGAGCAGCTCGACGTCCTCCGGGGTGAACTCGCGCTTGCTCAGCGTCCCGACGTGCAGCACACCCAGCGGCTCACCGCCCACCAACAGCGGAACGCCCAGCAGCGTCTGGATGCCCTTCTCCCACAGCAACCGGTTGACCACCGTCGTGGAGTCGACCCGCCGCAGCTGCACCGGCTCACGGCGCGCGACGACCTGTCCCGCGAAACCCTTGCCGACCGGGACCCGCACGCCCTGCGCCACCTCGGTCTCGATGCCGCGCGCGGCGACGGCGAGGAGCTCCCGCCCGCCCGGTTCGAGCAGCAGCACGGCCGCGGTGTCGGTGTGCAGGACCTGGCGCACCCGGTCCAACAGCTCGGTCAGCAGGTCCTCGGCGGCCAGGTGGGCCAGCGCGCTGTCGCTCACGAGACCGATGCGCTGCAACTTCTGCTCGGCTTGCAGGCGCGTGCTGGCCGATGTGGACATGATGCGAGACTAGCCCCTGCCCTGGACGGAGAAACCTGTGGTTTTCAGCTGGTCGGAGCGGTTCCGCCACGGTTGTGCACCGGTAGGCCGCCCGAGCGGTGCGACAACGCCGCAGGCCAGCCCGTTCCGGGCGCGACGTGCACCACGATCCGCGCCGGGACCACGGCGCCCGCCACGCGGACCGAGATGACCTTCCCGGGTGATCATCGGCCGCCCCTCAGCCACGCTCGATGAGGTGCCCGACGACGTCCGGGCCCGGGTGCGGCGCACCGGACGCGTCGCGGCGGGTGGTCGGTTCCGGCAGCTCCACCGGGTCGCCGTTCTTCGCGGCACCGGCCGGCCGTGGGCCCACCCAGCCGACCGTCAGCCGCGTCTCGCCCTTCAGGAACCGGTGCGCACGCACGCCGCCGGTCGCCCGGCCCTTCGCCGGGTACTCCGCGAACGGCGTCATCTTCACGCTCTGCCCGGTGGCCGTCACGACCATCGGCTCGCCGTGCCCGGCGTCGTCGGTGCGGACGGCGCCGAAGAACACCACCTCGGCGTCCCCGGCCAGCTTGATGCCCGCCATGCCGCCGCCCTTGAGACCCTGCGGCCGCACCAGCGACGCCGGGAACCGCAACAACGACGCATCCGAGGACAGGAACGCCAGCGTCTCCTCGCCGCCGGCGAGCCACACCGCGCCGACCACCTCGTCCCCGTCCTTGAGGCCGATGACGTCGAACTCGTCGGAGCGCACCGGCCAGTCCGGTGCCACCACCTTCACCACACCCTGCCGGGTGCCGAGCGCGAGGCCCGGTGACCCGGCGGCCTGCTCGCCGAGCGGCGCGAGACCGACCACCTTCTCGCCCTTGTCCAGCGGCACCAGCTCGCGCGCCGCCATCCCGCCCCGCAGCGACACCGTGCCGGCCCGCTCGGGCAGCACCGGCAGGGGCAGCACATCCGTCTTGAACGCGCGTCCGCGGCTGGTGACGAGCAGGATCTGCCCGCGCGCGGTGGAGTGCACCATCGCCGCGACCGCGTCGTGCTTCACGCGCCCGTGGCGGCGGCGGCCCTCCGGCGCCTCCTCCGACTCCGCCGCCGTGCGCGCGACCAGGCCGGTGGCCGACAGGATCACCTGGCACGGGTCGTCGGCGACCTCCAGCGGCCCGGCCGGCTTGGACGCGGCCAGCACCTCCTTGAGGTCACCGTCGATCAGCGCGGTGCGCCGCTCGGTCGGGAAGTCCTTCGCGATCTTCGCCAGCTCGGCGGAGACGACCTTCTTCAGTTCCCGGTCGTCGTCGAGGATCCTGGTCAGCTCGGCGATCTCGGCGCGCAGCCGCTCCTGCTCGTCCTCGAGTTCGAGCTTGTCGTACTTGGTGAGCCGCCGCAGCGGCGTGTCGAGGATGTAGGCCGCCTGGATCTCGGACAGCTTGAACCGCTTCATCAGGCCGTCCTTGGCCTCCGCGGCGTTGTCGCTGTTGCGGATCAGCCGGATCACCTTGTCGATGTCCAGCAGCGCGACGAGCAGGCCCTCGACCAGGTGCAGCCGCTCCTCGCGCTTGCGGCGCCGGTAGCGGGTGCGCCGGGTCACCACGTCGTAGCGGTGGTCCAGGAACACCTCGAGCAGCTGCTTGAGCCCGAGGGTCTGCGGCTGCCCGTCGACCAGCACGAGGTTGTTGATGCCGAACGACTGCTCCAGCGGCGTGAGCCGGTAGAGGTCGGCCAGCAGCGGCTGCGGGTTGACGCCGACCTTGCACTCGATGACCAGGCGGGTGCCGTTCTCCCGGTCGGTGAGGTCCTTGACGTCGGCGATCCCGGTGAGCCGCTTGGACTTGTTGACCTCCTCGGTGATCTTCTCGATCACCTTCTCCGGCCCGACGCCGTAGGGCAGCTCGGTGACGGTGATGGCCTGGCGGCCGCGGCTGCCGGGGAGCGGGCCGATCTCGACCTTGGCGCGCATGCGGACCACGCCGCGGCCCGTCTCGTACGCCTTGCGCACCTCGTCCAGGCCGAGCAGCAGACCGCCGGTCGGCAGGTCCGGGCCCGGGACGAACTCCATCAGCTTGTCCAGCGTGGCGCCCGGGTGGTTGATCAGCCACCGGGCGGCCGCGATGACCTCGCCCATGTTGTGCGGGATCATGTTGGTGGCCATGCCGACCGCGATGCCCGAGGTGCCGTTGACCAGCAGGTTCGGGTAGGCGGCCGGCAGCACCGACGGCTCCAGCAGGGATCCGTCGTAGTTGGGCCGGAACTCGACCGTCTCCTCGCCCAGCTCGCCCACGAGCAGCATCGCCTCGGGCGACATGCGTGCCTCGGTGTACCGGCTCGCCGCCGGGCCGTCGTCCGGGCTGCCGAAGTTGCCGTGCCCGTCGATGAGCGGCGCGTTCATCGAGAAGTCCTGCGCGAGGCGCACCATCGCGTCGTAGATCGCCGTGTCGCCGTGCGGGTGGTAACGGCCCATCACGTCGCCAACCACGCGCGAGGACTTCACGTACGCGTGACTGGGCCGGTAGCCCGCCTCGTTCATCGCGAACAGGATCCGGCGGTGCACCGGCTTGAGGCCGTCGCGCGCGTCGGGCAGGGCGCGGGAGTGGATGACCGAGTACGCGTACTCCAGGTAGGAGTCCTCGATCTCGGTCTTGACCGGGTTCTCGAAGACCTGCGCGCCCGCCTGGTCGAACGCGGCCGGATCGACGCGGGTGACGGTGGTCTTGGATCGGCGTGCCATTGCTGTTGTCTCCTAGGAAAAGCTCAGACGTCGATCGCTTCGCGGTCCACCCGGGCGGCGGATTCGACGAGCCAGTTGCGCCGGGGTTCGACCTTCTCCCCCATCAGCAGTTCCAGCGCCGCTTCGGCGGCCTCGGCGTCGTCCAGGGTGATGCGGCGGACCGACCGGGTGGCCGGGTTCATCGTGGTCTCCCACAGCTCGTCGGCGTCCATCTCGCCCAGGCCCTTGAACCGCGGGACCGGCTTGACGATCTGCTTGCCGGCGGCCTCCAGCTCGGCGACCTTCTGCTCCATCTCGCGCTGCGTGAAGGTGAAGATCGTCTCCGGGTTGCGGCCCTTCGTCACGATCTTGTGCAGCGGCGGCATCGCGGCGAACAGGCGGCCGTCCTCGATCACCGGCCGCATGTACTTGGCGAACAACGTGATCAGCAGTGTCCGGATGTGCGAGCCGTCCACGTCCGCGTCGGCCATCAGGATGACCCGGCCGTACCGCATCGCGGACAGGTCGAACGTGCGCCCGGTGCCCGCGCCGAGCACCTGCACGATCGAGGCGATCTCGGCGTTCTTCAGCGTGTCGCCCAGCGACGCCTTCTGCACGTTGAGGATCTTGCCGCGCAGCGGCAGCAGCGCCTGGTACTCCGACACCCGCGCCATGCGGGCCGAGCCGAGCGCGCTGTCACCCTCCACGAGGAACAGCTCGCTGCGCGAGATGCCGGTGGTGCGGCAGTCGACGAGCTTCGGCGGCATCGCCGCGCCCTCCAGCGCGGTCTTGCGGCGCGCGGCGTCCTTCTGCTGCTTCTGCGTCAGCCGCACGCGCGCGGCGTCGACGACCTTCTGCAGCACCACCTTGGCCTCGGCCTTGGTCCGGCGGTGCTCCGTCCACTCCCTGAGGTGCCGCTCGACGACGCCCTGCACCACGCGCGTGATGCCGGTGGTGGACAGCTCGTCCTTGGTCTGCGAGGTGAACTGCGGCTCCGGGATGCGCACGTGGATGACCGCCGTCATGCCCTCGAGCACGTCGTCGAGCGTGGGCAGGTCCTCCTTGGCCTTGAGCAGGCCGCGGGTGCGGGAAATCGCTTCCTGCACCGCCTTGGTGACCCCGCGGTCGAAGCCGCGGCGGTGCGTGCCGCCGTGCACGTTGCGGATCGTGTTGGTGAAGGACTCGACGGTGCGCTCGTAGCCGGTGCCCCAGCGCAGCGCGATCTCCACCTCGGCCTGACGCTCCACATTGGACCGCATGACCCCGTTGGCGTCGGCCGCGTTCTCCTTGTACGTGCCCTCCCCGCGGATGATCAGCGTGCCGGACACCGGCTTCTCGTCCGACGGCGCGAGGTACTCCACCATGTCGGACAGGCCGTGCGGGAAGTGGAACGTCTCCTCGCTGATCGACCCCTCGGTGGCGGTGCGCAGCACGTACTCCACGCCGGGCACGAGGAACGCGGTGTTGCGCAGCTTGGTGCGCACCTGCTCGACGTCGAGCTCCGCGCCCTTTTCGAAGTAACGCGCGTCGTGCCAGTAGCGGATCGAGGTGCCGGTGCGCTCGCCGCGCTTCATCTTCCCGGCGACGCGCAGACCCGGCTGCGGCGTGAACTTCGCCTTCGGGCCGGGCCCGTCGAACACACCGGGCGTGCCGTGCGCGAACGACATCTCGTGCACCTTGCCGCCCTGCTTGACCGTGACGTCGAACCGGTGGGACAACGCGTTCACCGCCGAGGCACCGACGCCGTGCAGACCGCCGGAGGTCTTGTAGCCGGACCCACCGAACTTGCCGCCCGCGTGCAGCCGGGTCAGCACCAGCTCGACACCGGACAGACCGGACTTGGCGTGCACGCCGGTCGGGATACCGCGCCCGTCGTCGTCGACCTGGACGCTGCCGTCCGCGTGCAGCGTCACCACCACCCGGGTCGCGTGGCCCCCGACACCCTCGTCCGTCGAGTTGTCGACGATCTCGCTGAACAGGTGGTTGACGCCGCGGCTGTCGGTCGACCCGATGTACATGCCGGGGCGCTTGCGGACCGCTTCCAGGCCTTCCAGGTGGGTAAGGTCGTCGGCCCCGTAGAGAGGCTCAGCCGAAGCAGTCACAGGTTCTTCTCTCCCAGTAGCGATTGGGGTGATGTGGCGCCCGTGGCCCCACGAGAGTGCAGGGTAACCGAGGGCACCGACAACCCCGGGGATTGCGGCCCGCCGCCTCGCTGCGCGGACCGGCCGGCCACCTGGGGCGGAGGGAGCGCCTCCAGTGTAGGCGCCCCCGGCCCCGGCCGTCCGGCTCCGGTCCGAGCTGCGCGGACGTGGCGGCTACAGTGCTGGTCGATGAGACGCAAGCCGCCCCCGTCCCCGTTGCCGCCGCGCGACGGGGTCAACGCGGCGCGCATCCGGACCCCGCCGGCGGGCCCGTGGGCCACGATCCGCGACTACCTGGTGCGGAAGCTGACCAAGCTGCCGCCGGAGACGATCGACGCCATGCTCGCCGAGGGCGCGGTCGTCGGGGTGGACGGGCCGATCGGCACGGACACCCCGTTCACGCCCGGCACGTTCCTGTGGTTCCACCGGGACCGCCAGGACGAGGTGCCGGTGCCGTTCGAACTCACCGTGCTGCACGAGGACGACGCGCTGCTGGTGGCCGACAAGCCGCACTTCCTGGCGACCACGCCGCGGGGCGGGCACGTGCGGGAGACCGCGCTGGTGCGGTTGCGGCACGCGCGCGACCTGCCCGGCCTCTCCCCGGCGCACCGGCTGGACCGGCTCACCGCGGGCGTGCTGATGTTCGTCAAGACCGCGGAGCACCGCAGCACCTACCAGAACCTGTTCCGGGACCGGCTGGTGCACAAGGAATACGAGGCGATCGCACCGTACGCGCCGGACCTGGCGCTGCCGCGGACGGTGACCAGCCGGATCGTGAAGAAGCGCGGGGTGCTGACGGCGCGTGAGCTGCCCGGGCCGGCGAACGCGTCGACGTACGTGGAGCTGCTGGAGCACCGCGACGGGCTGGGCCGGTACCGGCTGGTGCCCGGAACCGGCCGCACGCACCAGCTGCGCGTGCACCTGAACTCGCTGGGGATCCCGATCCTCGGCGATCCGCTCTACCCGGTGGTCCGGGAGGTGCTGCCCGGTGACTTCTCCCGGCCGCTCCAGCTGCTGGCGAAGGTGCTCGCGTTCACCGATCCGCGGACGGGCCGCGAGCTGCGCTTCGAAAGCGCGCGCCGGCTGGGCGCGTGGGACTCCTACGCGGACTGGGCCGGCGGCTAGGACCGTCCACTCCGGAGTCACGACCCGCCGGCCGGCGGTGCCAGCGCGATCTGCCGGTCCAGCGTCGCGCGGAAGACGTCCCGCGCGGTCTCTCCCGAGCCGGTCGTTTCGACGACCACCACCCGGTCGTAGAGCACGTACGCCGTGCCGAACCGGGCCGGTGCGGTACCCATCGGGGTCCGGTGGACGATGACGCCCCGCAGCGACAGCTCTCGGTCGGTGGTCAGGCCCTGGTCCGCCATCCCCTGGCCGTAGGCAGCGACCGCGGCCGGCGCATCGGTGGTGACCAGGGCGAAGAGCGTGGTCGTCGCATCCGCCCGCACACCGGTCCGGCGTACCGCGTCGGGCAGGCCGGCCGTGGTGAGCACGTCGACCAGCGGCTGCGGCAGGAACACGGTGCTGCGCAACGCGGCGAGCTGGAACGGCCCGCCCGGGCCGGGTGCGCCGGGCGGTTCGACGAGCGCTCCCGCGCTGTCCGCGGGCGCCGGCTTGGCGTCCGGCGGGTCGGGCAGGCCGGCGTTGCTCGTGCGGAGGTAACCGGCGGCGGACACGGCGAGTCCCAGCGCCAGAACCACGACGATCGCGATCCCGAGGTTGAGCTCCCGGCGCTGGCGGCGGGCGAAAGTGGACACCGTCGGTTATTCCCTCCCCGCCGGAGATTACCGGGCATCGGTCACCGGACCACCTGCGGTACCGGTAGCCTTCCGGCCCATGGGTTCCCCGGGGAGCGTGTCCGGCGAGGTCCGGGTGATCTACGAGCAGTACCACCGCTACGCCCTCGCCGCCCGCTACGCGTTCGGGCGCCGCGTGCTCGACCTCACCGGCGGCGCCGGGCAGGGCAGTGCGCTGCTGGCGGCCAGCGCCGCCGAGCTGGTGCGGCCCGGCCCCCGCACCGGGGAGTTCGGTGCCGGGCAGTTCGGTGTCATCACCTGCTTCGACCTGGCCGGGCAGGACGCGGAGCCGGACGAGCTGGTCCGCGTGGTGCGCGAGCGGCTCGCCCCCGGCGGCCTCTTCTTCGCCGCCACGCCCGACACGTTGGCCACCGGGACACCGCGTTCCGGCGGCGGGCTCACCGAGCCCGCGTTCCGCGCGCTGCTCGGCGGCTCGTTCCGGCACGTGACGGTCCTGCGGCAGCACGTCGCGGTCGGCTCGGTGCTGACCGGCGATCGCGAGCACGGACCGGTGCTGTCGCAGCAGCTGCGCCACGCGGGCACCTGGTCGGCCGGTCCCGGCGCGCCGCACACCCACCTGGTCGGGATCGCCTCCGACGAGCCGGTGGAGCCGCCGGCGGCGGCCACCCTGCTCGACCCGGACGAAACGCTGCTCGCGGCCGCCGCCGAGGGCGCCGCGGAGCCCTTGCGCACCGAGATCGAGCGGCTGACCTCGGGCCGCGCCGGTGGGCCGCCGGCACGGCGGCTGATCGAGCGGTACCGGCCGCGCCGCCGCGCCCCCGAAGGCCCGGTCGCGGTGAGCACGAGCGACGAACCGCTGGTCACCATCGTGATCCCGGTGCACGGCCAGTGGAGCTACACGCGCCGCTGCCTCCGGTCGATCGAGGACAGCGGTGCGCAGGTGCCGTTCGAGGTCGTGGTGGTCGACGACGCCTCGCCCGACGACTCGGCCGCGCAGCTCGCGGCGAGCCCGGGCGTGCGGCTGGTGCGCACCCCGGAGAACACCGGGTTCGGCGGGGCCGTCAACCTCGGTGCCGCGCAGGCCCGCGGCGAGCTGCTGGTGCTGCTCAACAACGACACCGAGGTCCGGCCCGGGTGGCTGGACGCGCTCACCGGCGTGGTCCGCGGCGACGAGTCGGTCGGCCTCGCCGGGGCGAAACTGGTGTACCCGGATGGCCGGTTGCAGGAGTGCGGCGGCATCGTGTTCGCCGACGGCAGCGCGGCGAACTACGGGCACGGTGACGACCCGGACGACCCGCGCTACCAGGGCGTTCGCGACGTCGACTACTGCTCCGGCGCGGCCATCGCGGTGCGGCGCGACCTGTGGGAGCGGCTCGGCGGGTTCGACGAGCGCTACTCCCCCGCCTACTACGAAGATACCGACCTCGCGTTCGCGGTCCGGGACGCGGGCTACCGCGTCGTGGTGGTTCCGGACGCGGTCGTCGTCCACCACGAGGGTGTTTCGCACGGAACCGACATCACCCGGGGCACCAAGCGGTTCCAGGAGATCAACCGTACGGTGTTCGCGGAGAAGTGGGCGGCCGCCCTCGCCGAGCAGACCGACCCGGGCACCACGCTGTGGGTGGCGCGCCAGCGGACGCCGGGCCGTCCGCCGCGGGAGGCCGAGTTCGTCCTGGTCGCCGACGTCGTGGTGCCGGCGCCGGACCGCGACTCGGGCTCGGTGCGCATGCGCGCCCTGCTGGACGAACTGGTCGCGCTCGGGCACCGGGTGGTGTTCTGCCCGATGCACGACGCGCCCCGGCAGCCCTACCTCGACCAGCTGCGGCGCGCGGGGGTCACCGTCCTGCCCGATCCGGCCACCCGGGAACAGTTCCTGCACGAGGCAGGCGGCCGGATCCGGCTGGCGCTGCTGTCCCGGCCCACCGTGGCGTGGCACCTGGCGGACCGGCTGCGGATCTGCGCACCCCGGGCGCGGATCGTGTTCGACACCGTCGACCTGCACTTCGTGCGGCTGGCGCGGGAGGCCGAGCTGGTGGAGCGGCTCGGCGGCGCGCCGGAGACCTCGGCGATGCTGCACCACCGCGCCCGGCTGTACCGCGAGCTGGAGCTGGCGCTGGTGCGGGCCTGCGACCGCACGCTCGTGGTGTCGGAGGCGGAACGGGACCTGCTGGCCGAGCTGGCGCCCGGCGCGCCGGTCGAAGTGCTGTCCAATGTGCACAGTCCAGGGCCACCGGCGAGCCCGGCGGGGCGGCCGGGTGTGCTGTTCGTGGGCAGCTTCGAGCACGCGCCCAACCGGGACGCGGCCCACTGGCTGGCCGGGGAGATCTGGCCGCTGGTCCGCCGCGAACGGCCGGACGCGGTGCTGGACGTCGTCGGGCACGATCCGACGGACGAGCTGCGCGCGCTCGACGGGCACGGCGTCCGGTTCCGGGGGTGGGTGCCCGATCTCGCCGCGCTCTACGGGACGGCGCGGTTGTCGGTGGCGCCGTTGCGGTTCGGCGCCGGTGTGAAGGGCAAGGTCGGCGAGAGCCTCGCCGCCGGGGTGCCGGTGGTCGGCACGACGCTGGCGTTCGAGGGCATGCGGTTGCGGCACGCGGCCGAGGTGCTGGTGGGCGACAAGGCCGAGGAGATCGCCGCGGGAATCTTGTCGCTGCTCACCGACGACGAGCTGTGGCTGCGGTTGTCCCGCGCCGGTCAGGACGCGGTGGCCGCGCAGTTCGGCCCCGAAGCCGCCCGTGCCACGCTGACCGGGCTGCTGGGCTGAGCCGTGGTCGCGGTCGGCAACGCGGCGGAGCGCACCCAGGAGATCCGGCCCGCCCGCTACGCCAAGGCGGAGACCGGGTTCGCCTCGCTGCGGCTCATCGGTGCGAGCATGGTGGTGATCGAGCACTCGTTCCCGCTGGTGAACCCGGAGCGGCTGTGGATGCTGCCGCAGAGCTGGCAGATCTCGCCCGGCTACTTCGCGCTCATGGGCTTCTTCGCGATGAGCGGGTTCCAGATCACCGACAGCTGGACGCGGGACGCGTCGTGGTGGCGCTACGCCGTCAAGCGGGTGCTGCGCATCTGGCCGCCGCTGCTGGTGGTCGTCATGGTCACCGCGTTCGTGATCGGCCCGCTGGTCACGCTGGTGGATCAGGCGGAGTACTGGCGGGACCCGGCGACCTGGGGCTACGTGGTGCACAACGCGGCGATGTACCCGCTGCAGCACCTGCTGCCCGGCGTGTTCGCGAACAACCCGTACCCCTGGTCGGCGAACGGCTCACTGTGGACACTGCCGATGGAGACCACCGGGTACGCCCTGGTCCTCGTCGCGGGACTGGCCGGGCTGCTCGCCCGCGCCCGCGCGGGCCTGTTCGCGGTGCTCGCCGGCATCGTGGTGCTCGACGGTTTCCTCGGTGCCACCTATGCCTTCCAGGGCCGCGGTGGCTCGTTCCTGTCGATGCCGGTCGGTGCGACGGTCGCGTTCGGGGTGGCGTTCGTGACCGGGATGGTGCTGCACCGCTTCGCCGGCACGATCCCGTTGTCCCGCGGCGCCGCGTACGCGGGCGTCGCCCTGTACCTGGTGGTCAACTTCGTGCCGGTGCTGCACCCGTGCGCGCGGACCGTCCTGCCGTTCGCCGCGGGGTACGGCGCGATCGTGTGGGCGCACCACTGGCCGCGCCGGCTGGCGCGGTACGACAAGTGGGTCTACGGCAGCTACGGCATGTACATCTGGGCGATGCCGGTGCAGCAACTGATCGTGTTCGCCGGTGTGCGCGACCCGTTCCTGCTGATGGCGCTGGCGTTGCCGCTCGCGTACGCCTGCGGGCTGCTGTCCTGGCTGGTCGTCGAAGTCCCGACGCAGCGGTTGCGGGTCTTCCTCCGACCGCGGCCGGCCGCTCCCGACCGGCGGTGAGCCGGGCCGGCCGCCCGTTGCAGTGGGGGCGGCCGGCCCGGGTGTCACCGCTTCAGAATGCTCCGGATGGCGTCGCGCGCCCGGTCCATGAGCGCGGCGGGCGGGCCGAGCAGCATGTTCTTCGCGGCGCTTTCCGCACCGGGGTGCGGGCGGGTGGGGGCCACCGCCTCGGCCGCCCGCACGGTGTCGGCCATCGCCGCGAGCCGCGAGGCGTCGCAGTGCCGGCGCAGCAGGGGGAACTCGGCCCGCTCCTCGTGTTCGGCGTGGGCCAGCACGTCGTCCCGGAGCTGGATGAGCAGCGTGTCGAAGCCCTCCGCGTCCGGCCCCATATCGTCCAATGTGGACAGCAGTTCCTTGGCGCGGTGCTCCTCGCCGAGCCGTGCCTCCACGATCTGCTCGCCACCCTCCTGGCGGCGCACCTCGGGGTGGACCAGTTCTTCCTCGGCTGTTTCGTGCACCGACAGCAGGCGCACGAGCTCGCGGAACGCGTCCCGGCGTTCGTCGCCCTTGGCCCGTTCGACCTCGCCGAACAGTCGGCGGATCTCCTGGTGCTGGTCCTCCAGCAACGCGATGACGTCCTTGTTGTCCGTCGGCACGATGTCCTCCTTCGCTTCGCCGGGGGGCTACCCGGATCGGCGGCGGTTCACTCGCTCAGTGCCGGACGCGGACCACGACCTTGCCCACCTGGGCGTTGGACTCGAGGTGCCGGTGGGCCTCGACGATGTCGGACAGGTCGTCGAACACCCGGTCCACGGCGGGGCGCAGCGTGCCGAGGCGCAGTCCGGCGTTGATGAAGTGCTCCGACCGCCGGCGCCGTGCGGGATCGCGCTGGAGGTAGCTGACGTTGCCGTAGCCGAAGACGGTGACCTGCCGGTTCCAGTTCATCGGCAGCGGCGGCTTCCCGGCCACCCAGCCGTACTCGATGAGCAGGCCGCCGACGGCGGTGGCTTCCACCAGGTCCACCACGCCCGGGCCGCCCACGGAGTCGAACGTCAGCCGGGCACCCTCGCCGCCGGTGAATGCGCGCACCTCCTCGACCAGGTCCTGCGAGTCCAGGGTGACGACGTGCGCAGCGCCGGCGGCGAGCAGCTGGTCGCGCTTGGCGCTGGTGCGGGTGACCGCGATCGGCACCGCTCCGAAGTGGTTGGCGATCTGGATCGCGGCCAGGCCGACCCCGCTGGAGGCGGCGGTGAGCAGCACGGGGTCGCCGGGGCGCAGGCCGCCCCGTTCGACCAGCGCTCCGTACGCGGTCTGGTAGGTGAGCCAGACCGCGGCGCCGGTGACCTCGTCGACGGTGCGGCGGACCAGGCTGGACGCCGGTACGACGACGCGGTCGCCGTACACGCCGTACTCCCGCATGGAGAACGAGGCCATCGTGCTGATCTCGGTGCCCTCGGGGAAGCCCTCGACGGCGGTTTCCACCACGCCGGCCGCCTCGTAGCCCATACCCGAGCCGGGCAGCACCGGCTGCTCGAAATAGGTGCCGGCGCGGAACATCGCCTCGGCCCGGTTGAGGCCGATCGCGTCCACGCGGATGCGCACCTCCCCCGGTCCCGGTTCGGGGACCGGCCGGTCCTCGACCCGCAACACCTCGGGTCCGCCCAGCTGGTCGAACACCACCGCTCTCGCCACGACTGCTCCTCATCATCGTTCATTTACTACACGCCGTGTAGTGACTGCACGGGCGATAGTAGACCAACGCCGTACAGTGTCAAGGTGGGCGAAGTGCGGACGAGCCGCCGGGAACGACTGCGGGCGGAGACGGCGCGCGAGATCAAGACGATCGCGCTGGAGCTGATGGCCAAGGGCGGGCCGGACGCCATCTCCCTGCGCGCCATCGCGCGGGAGATGGGCATGACCGCCGGCGCGATCTACGGCTACTACCCCACCCGGGACGACCTGATCACGACGCTGATCTCGGACGTCTACACCTCGCTCCTGGACACCGTGGAGCGGGCGCGGGACGCGGTGCCCGCCGACGATCCGGGCGGGCGGATCCTGGCCTGGGGCCGGGCGCTGCGGCGGTGGTCGCTGGACAACCCGGAGGGGTTCCGCCTCGTCTACGGCGACCCGGTGCCCGGCTACCGCCCGCCGGACGGTGGCGCAGCGGCCGACGCCGGGCTCCGCGCGTGCGCGGGACTGACCGGGCTGGTCGCCGCCGCGTGGCCGTCGATGGGAGCGCCGCCGGACGAGTTCACCTGGGCGGACTTCGGCCCGGAGCTGGTGCGGCACATGCACGAGGAGTTCCCCGGCCTGCCGCCCGCCGTGCTGGCGCTGTCGCTGCGGACGTGGGGCCGGATGCACGGCCTCATCTCGCTCGAGGTCTACGGGCACCTCGGTCCGCAGGTCACCGACGTGGAAAAGCTCTACGAGTCCGAGCTGCGGCACCTGGTCCGCTCGCTGGGGTGGTGACCGCGCCACGCCGGTGGTCGTGCGCAGCCGGCTAGGACACCCCGGCCAGCCACACCCGCTCGGGCCGCGCCAGGGCCGTGATGTCGGTCAGCGGATCGCCGTCCACCAGCACCAGGTCGGCGTCGAAACCGGGACGGATACGGCCCTTGCGGCCACCCAGACCGGCCACGTCCGCGGCCACCGAGGTCGCCGAGGCGAGGGCCGCCGCGGTGTCGACACCGCCGTCCACCAGCCATTCCACCGAGCTGGCGACCATCCCGTGTGGTTTGCCCGGGGAGATGCCCGAATCGCCGCCGGACACGATCCGCACGCCGGCGGCCGCCAGCCGGGCCACCTGGCCGATCCGGTCGCGGATCGTCGAGCCCGTGCGAACCAGGAATTCCTGCAGGGCCGGTGGCGGCGTCATCGCGCCGACCGCCCCGAGCGTGGGGCACACCGTGATGTCCTGTCCGGCGATCGTGGCGGCCAGCTCGTCGCTCATCCGGATGCCGTCCGGCGTGAAGCAACTGCAGTGCTCGATCCCGTCCACCCGGGCCGCCACCGCCTGCTCGACGGCCGGGGTGCCGTGCGCGTGCGCGGTCACCGGCAGACCGGCCGCGTGCGCCTCCTCGACGATCAGCCGCAGCTCGGCGAGCGTGAACTGGCAGGCCATGATGTCGGTGCCCGGCGTCATGCCGCCGCCGCTGGCCATCACCTTCACGACGTCCACGCCGCGCTCGGCCCGCTCGGCCACGGCCGCCCGCAGCGCGTCCGGGCCGTCGGCCTCGCCGCCCATGTTCCAGCAGTGCCCGCCGACGCTGGTGATCGGCGGCCCGGCGGCGAGGATCGTGGGCACTCCGGGCCGGCCGCGCCAGCGCAGGGTCGCGTAGCGGCGGTCGCCCAGGTCCCGCACCGTGGTGACCCCGGCGGCGAGCTGGGCCCGCAGCGCACGCTCGATCACCTGGTCCAGCTCGTCGGCGGAGTAGCCGGCGAGCCGGTCGAGCGCGCCGGGCGCACCATCCCCGCAGAGGTGGGTGTGCATGTCGAACAACCCGGGCAGCAGCGTGCCGGGCGAGCCGACCACCGGCAGCCCGGCCGGCACCGGGCCGCCGACCGCGTCGATCCGCCCGTCCCGCACGACGACCGGCAGGTCGTCATGCGCCCGCTCGCCGTCGAACACGCGGGCGGCGCGGATCACGAACGCGTCCATCGCCGAGGTTCGCTTGCCGCGGCCGCTAGGCGCCGAGGGTGTCGATCTCGGTGGAGAGGATCGCCGCCTGCTCGTCGAGTTCGTGCTCGCCGGGCTGGTCCCCGGCCCGCTGCCGCAGCGCGTCACGCTCGATGACGGTCAGCGCGCCGCCCGGCGCGTCACCGGCCGGCAGCACCTCGAGCCGGCCCTCCTGCAGCACGAGCCGCGCTCCGTCGCCGGCCTCCAGCAGCGCCTTCAGATCCGCCGCGGTCACCTTCATCGGGTCTCCCTTCGCCGCGCGCCGGTTACCCGCTCGGTGCGGTAGTCACGCGTGCAGGGCGTGCACCCGCAGCGCGAGCTGGATCTCCAGCGCCCGGCCGGGCTCCTGCCAGTCGTCACCGAGGAGGGTCGCGACGCGGTCCAGCCGCTGCACCACCGTGTTCACGTGGACGTGCAGCGCCTCCTTCGCGCGCGTGGAGTTGCCGCCCGCCGCGAAGTAGGCCTGCAAGGTGCCGATCAGATCGGTGCCGCGCCGCTCGTCGTAGTCCAGCACCGGGCCGAGCGTGCGCCGCACGAACCCGGTCAGGTCCCCGCGATCGCCGAGCAGCACGCCGAGGAACCCCAGCCCGGCGGCCGACGCGCCGTCACCGGAACGGCCCAGCGCCAGCAGCGCACGCAGGCACCGGACGGCTTCCGCGTGGGCACCGGCGATCGCCACCGGACCACGGGCCGGGCCGGCCGCGCCCACCGTCACCGGGGTGTCCACGGCGGCCGTCAGCGCTTCGGCGGTGCGTGCCGCCACCGCGTCCGGATCGTCGCCGCGCACCAGCAGCACCACCTCCTCGGCGTGGATACCGGCCAGCGTGGCGTGCCGCGCGGCGGCCACCGCGAGCCGGGCCCGGGACACCGACTCGGCGTGCGCGACCAGCACCGCGTGCGCTTCGGTCAGGTCGACACCCAGCCGTCCGGCCCGGGTGAGCAGGGCGCCCGGGTTGCGGTCCGGCGCGGTCAGCAGGTCGGTGAGCAGCTCGCCGCGGACCTCCTCCTCGGCCTTCGCCACCGACCGGCGGAGCAGGAGCAGCAGCGCGGTCACGACGGCGGCCCGCTCGAACAGCCGCCGGTCGGCGTCGAGCAGCGCGTCCCGCCCGGCCAGCACCATGCTGCCGAGCAGTTCCGGACCGGCCTGCACCGCGCACACCAGCGAGTCGTCCCCGGCCACCGAGCGGCCGGTGCTGCGCGACGCCGCGACCACCTCCGGATCGGGCGCGGGCGGGGCGGTTCCGGCGTGTGCCAGTTCCTCGCCCGCCGCGTCGAACAACCCGATCGAGCCGTGCAGGACGCCGGCCAGCGCGGCGGCCACCTCAGGCACGTCACCGCCGCGCAGCACCAGGTCCATCAGCCGGTCGTGCGCCTCCTCCGCGCGGTGCATCGCCGCCGAGTGCGAGCTGATCTCGTCCAGCAGGCGGGCGTTGTCGAGCGCGATGACGGCGTGGTCGGCCAGCGACGACAGCAACGCGACCTCGTCCGGCGTGAAGTCGCGCGGTGTGCGGTCGGACGCGTACAGCACGCCGATCACCGTCCCGCCCAGCGACAGCGGAACGCCGAGGATCGCGGCCAGCCCCTCGTCGCGCACCGCCTCGTCGATCGGGCTGGTGTGCCGGAACCGCTCGTCCCGGAAGTAGTCCGGGGTCGCGTAGGGGCGCGCGCTCTGCGCCACCAGGCCGCCGAGCCCCTCGCCCATGCCCAGGATGACTTCCTTGAACAGCGGCGACACGCACCCGTCGGTGACGCGCATGTAGGTGCGCCCGGCGGTTTCGTCGTTGAGGCTGAGGTAGGAGACGTCGGCGCCGAGCAGCGTCCGGGCCCGGCGCACGATCGAGCGGAGCACGGCGTCCGGGTCACGCAGGCGGGCCAGGTCGCTGGCCGTGTCGAACAACGCGGTCAGCTCGGCTTCGCGCCGGCGGTGCGCGGTCAGGGTGGCGTGGATGCGCAGCGCCAGCTCGGTGGCCTTGGGGTCGGCGGCGCCGGCGTGCGCCAGCTGCTCGCTGCTCGCCCCGCCGGCGAGCAGGTCGAGCAGCCGGCGCACGTCGTGGTCCACGCCGGTCATCGTCTCACCGGGCGACGGGTTCCGCGGTGCTCCCGGTGGGCGCGGCGGCCTCGTCGTGCAGCGAGGTCCGCGCGGTCTCCTTGGCGCTGGTCACCGCGATCAGGGTGAGCACGCACATCGCCACCACGTACAAGGAGACCGCGAGCGTGCCGCCGAACTCCTTGAACAGCGCGACCGCGAGGATCGGAGCCAGCGCGCCGGCCGCGATCGAGGACAGCTGCCCGCCGATGGACAGGCCGGTGTAGCGGACACGGGTCGGGAACTGCTCGGCGAAGAACGCCGCCTGCGGCCCGTACATCGCGCCGTGCAGCACCAGGCCGACGGTCGCGGCGAGCACGATCATCGCGGGCGAGCGGGTGTCCATCAGCGCGAAGAACGCGAACGCCCAGCCGGCCATCGCCACGGTGCCGAACAGGTACACCGGACGGCGCCCGACCCGGTCGGACAGGGCACCCCACAGCGGGATCGTCACGAAGTGGATCGCCGAGCCGATGAGCACCGCGTTGAGCCCGGTGGACTTGCTCAGCCCGAGCGGTCCGGTGACGTAGACCAGGATGAACGCGGTGAGGACGTAGTAGGACACGTTCTCCGCCATCCGGGCGCCGATGGTGATGAGCACCCGTCGCCAGGCGGTGCGGAAGACCTCCACCGCCGGGGCGCCGTGCTGTTCGCCGCGCTGCCGCGCCTTCTCCTGCGCGGCCAGGAAGACCGGCGATTCGGTGACGGTGAGCCGGATCCACAGGCCGATCATCACCAGCACACCGGAGAGCAGGAACGGGATCCGCCACCCCCAGGAGATGAATGCGGCGTCGGACTGCACCGCGGCCAGCACGGCGAGCACCGCGGTGGCCAGCAGGTTGCCACCCGGGGCGCCGCACTGCGGCCAGGAGGCCCAGAAGCCGCGGCGGCGGTCGTCGCCGTGCTCGGACACGATGAGCACCGCGCCGCCCCACTCGCCACCGAGCGCGAAGCCCTGGATCAGCCGCAACGCGGTGAGCAGCAGCGGAGCGGCGACGCCCACCGTGGCGTAGGTCGGCAGCAGGCCCATCGCGCAGGTGGACGCGCCCATCAGCAGCAGGCTGAAGACCAGCAGCTTCTTGCGGCCCACCCGGTCGCCGAAGTGGCCGAACACCAGACCGCCCAGCGGCCGGGCGAGGAAGCCGATCGCGTAGGTCGCGAAGGACAGCAGGGTGCCGGTCAGCGGATCGCTGCCGGGGAAGAACAGCTTGTTGAAGACCAGGGCCGCGGCCGATCCGTAGAGGAAGAAGTCGTACCACTCGATCGTCGTGCCGACGAGGCTCGCGCCGACGACTTTCGCGATCGAGTGCTTCTCGGTGCGGGGCATGGGCAACACTCCTTTGTGCCGTGGCGGGAACGTCAGGCGGCGGTCCAGCCGCCGTCGAGGGGGAGGGAAACGCCGGTGATGTGGCCGGCGGACGGGCCGCACAGCCAGCGCACCGCGTCGGCGACCTCGGCCGGGTCGACGAGCCGCTTGATCGCGGCGCGCCGCAGCAGGACCTCGCCGACGATCTCGTCCTCGGGACGGCCGTGCGCAGCGGCCTGGTCGGCGAGCTGGCCGCGGACCAGGGGCGTGTCGACGTAACCCGGGCTGACGCAGTTGCTGGTCACCCCGTGCGGCGCGCCTTCCAGAGCGGCCACTTTGGACAGTCCTTCGAGCGCGTGCTTCGCGGAGACGTACGCGGATTTGAAGGCGCTCGCGCGCAGGCCGTGCACACTGGAGACGTTCACGATGCGACCCCAGTTCTGCGCGTACATGTGCGGCAGCACGTGGCGGATCAGCAGGAACGGCGCGGTGACCATGACCGCGTGCATGCGGGTGAACACCTCGGGCGGGAACTCGGTCAGCGGCGCGACGTGCTGGAAGCCGGCGTTGTTGACGAGGATGTCGACGTCGGCGGGCAGCCCGGCGGCGGCCGCCGGGTCGGCCAGGTCGGCGGTGTGCGCCCAGCCGCCGGTCTCGGCGGCGACCCGCTCGGCGGCGCCGGAGTCGATGTCCACGGCGTGCACCTTCGCCCCGGCCGCGGACAGCGCGACCGCACACGCCCGCCCGATCCCGCTGCCTGCGCCGGTGACCAGCGCGACCCGCCCGTCCCAGTACTCGCTCATGGCGACCGAAGGTAAGCGCCCGGCCGCGGTACGCCTATGTGTCTGTCCACCACAACTTCGCGGACAACCATGGGTCCGTCAACTACTGTCCGTGCCCGGCTCCTGCGCGGCTTCGGTGGCGCGACTCGCGCATCCACTTCGTGACGGCGCTCGCCGGAATAGGTCACCGGCCAGGGTTGTTGCGGTTGGGAAGGGATCTGCGAGGAGGTTCACGAATGGCGACGGTCACCCTGACCAAGGACAACTTCGAAGAGGTCGTCAACTCCGACGGCATGGTGCTCGTCGACTTCTGGGCGGCCTGGTGCGGGCCCTGCCGGATGTTCGCACCCGTGTTCGAGGGGGCGGCCGGCCGGCACGACGACATCGTGTTCGGCAAGGTCGACACCGAGGACCAGACCGAACTGGCCCAGGCGTTCGGCATCCAGTCGATCCCGACCCTGATGGCGGTGCGGGACGGCGTCGTGCTCTACGCGCAGCCCGGCGCGCTGCCCGAGGCGAGCCTGGAGGAGCTGATCGGCAAGCTGCGCGAGGTCGACATGGACCAGGTGCGCGCGGAGATCGCGAAGCAGCAGGCCGAGTGAGCGTTTGCCGCTGATCGCCGGCGGGCCGATGATGGTGCCATGACCTCCCGGGGCGGGCGCCGATGAAGTTCGAGACGGTCGCCGACGAGCTGTACGCCCTGCCCCGGGACGAGTTCACCGCCGCCCGCACGGAACGGGCCAAGGCGGCGAAGGCCCGGCAACCGGACCTCGCGAAGCGCATCAGCGGCCTGCGCAAGCCGACGGTCGCCGCGTGGCTGGTCAACCAGGTGGCGCGGCAGCACCCGCGGGAGATCGAGCAGCTGGACGATCTGGGGTCGCGGTTGCGGGCCGCGCACCAGAAACTCGCGGGCGACGAGCTGCGCACGCTGTCCCGGCAGCGCAACGAGCTGATCCGCCGGTTGAGCGGCCTGGCGAGCGCCATCGCCGCCACCGCGGGCGTGGCCTACGGCGACGCCGCCGAACGGCAGGTCGAGGACACGTTCGAAGCGGCCGTGTCCAATCCGGACTCCGCGGCGGAAGTGCGGGCGGGGCGGTTGTCCACCGCGTTGACACCGTCCTCTTCGGAGGACTGGCTCGCCGCCGCGCTCGCCGCGTCGCCGGCCCGCAAGGCCGCGCCGCAACCACCTCCCCCGGCCCGGGCGAAGCAGAAGCGGCCACGCGACCCCGAAGCCGAACGCCGGGAGGCGGCACTGGCCGAGGCGCGCGCGAACGCCGCCGCCGCAGCCGCCGCCCGCGACGAGGCCCAGCAGAACCTCGACGAAACCACCGCCCGCGCGGCGAAAGCTGCCGACACGGTTGCTGGCCTGCGCACCCGTTTGGACGAAGCCGTCCGGGCCGAACGCGCGGTGCGCAAGGAAGTGACGGCCGCGCGCAAGGCGGTCACGGCGGCGGAGAAGGCGGCTGGGGAAGCCGAACGGCGGGTCACCGAAATGACGTCGTTCGGCCGACGCTCCCGGCGGTGACCTTGTGCCACACTGGCGAGAACCCGTGACCGGAGGCTGGTGATCACCGATGACCCCGAAGGCACCGCGCGAACGCACCACCGCGACGGCCGCCGGCGTCTACGACTGGTACCTCAACGGGCATCACCACCTGCCCTGCGACGCGGAGGCGGCGATCGCCGCGCAGCAGGCGTTCCCCCTCGCCGGGCAGACCGCCCGCTACAACCGCGACTTCCTGCAACGGGCCGTCCGCTGGATGACCGAGCACGGCATCCGCCAGTTCCTGGACATCGGCTCGGGTTACCCGACGGCCGGCAACGTGCACGAGATCGCGCAGCGGTACGCGCCGGGTACCCGGGTGGTCTACGCCGACCTCGACCCGGACACCGTCGAGGTCAGCAACCGGCTGCTCACGGGCACCCCGGACGCGACCTGCCTGCAGGGCGACGTGCGCGATCCGGATGACATCCTCGGCCGGGCGGAGCTGCTGGACTTCGCACAGCCGGTGGGGCTGCTCCTGGTGTCGGTGCTGCCGTTCGTGCCCGGGGACGTGGGCCCGCTGGTGCGCCGCTACCTCGCCCGGCTCGCGCCGGGCAGCTACCTGGCGCTCACGCACCTCACGCCGGCCGACGACGAGCGGATCCGCCGGCGGCAGGCGGACGTGGAACAGACGTACAACGCGAAGGTGCAGCAGAACGTGCACATGCGCGACCCGGACGAGATCGCGGACCTGTTCGCCGGCACCGAGCTCGTCCCGCCCGGTCTCGTGCTCGCCACGCACTGGCACCCGCCCCGGGGTTACCGGCCCGGCCCGGACGACCAGGCGAGCGCCGTCCTCCTCGGTGGCGTGGGGCGGATTCCCTGACGCGGCCGGTCAGACCACCGGCTCCGCGCGCGCGGCCCACCGGCCGTCGGTGCGGGTGATGCGGACCGGGTGGTCGAAGCACTTGCTGATGTGGTCCGTCGTCACCACCTCGTCGGCGGAACCGGCGGCCAGGCACTGGCCCTCCCGCAGCAGCAGCGCGTGCGTGGTGCTCGCCGGCAGCTCCTCGAGGTGGTGGGTCACCAGGACCGTCGCCAGTTCCGGGTGTTCCCGGCGCAGTGCGTCCACACTGGACAACAGCTGCTCGCGCGCGGCGACGTCCAGGCCGGTGGCCGGCTCGTCCAGCAGCAGCAGGCGCGGCGCGGGCATCAGCGCGCGGGCGATCAGCGCCCGGCCCCGCTCGCCCTGGGACAGCGTCGGCCAGCGGGCGTCGCGCTGGGCCGTCAGGCCGAGCATGCCGATCAGGCCCTCGGCGCGGTCCCGCTCCACCGCCGCCGGCTGCCAGCGCGGCACCAGCTCGGTCGTGTTCGTCAGCCCGGTCAGCACGACCTCGAACACGGTCAGCGGCGAGCGCAGCGGGTGGCGGGGGTTGACGTGCCCGAGGAAGGACCGCAGCTTGCGCAGGTCCACCCTGCCCAGCCGGTGCCCCAGCACGTCGACCGTTCCGCGCGTCGGATGCGTGACCGCCCCGAGCAGGCCGAGCAGCGTGCTCTTGCCGGCCCCGTTCGCGCCGAGCAGCGCCCAGTGTTCACCTTCGCGCACGGTGAGGGAGATCGACCGGAGCAGGTACCGGCCGTCCCGGACGAGATCGACATCGCTCACCTGCAGCACCGGCGTCATGGCGGCACCGTACCAAGTCCTCAGACGTCCGACGAAAAGGGAGATCCGATAACGTCGGGGAATGGATCGGGTCGAAACACGCGAACTCGCCTACTTCGTGGCCGTCGCGGAGGCGCTGCACTTCGGCCGCGCCGCGGAGGGACTGGGACTGGCCCAGCCGGCGCTGTCGAAGGCTGTGCGGTCGCTGGAACGGCGGCTGGACGTGACGTTGTTCGAGCGCACCAGCAGGCGGGTCGAGCTCACCCCCGCCGGTGAGGTGCTGCTCGGCGAGGCCCGCAAAGCGCTCGCGGCGGTCGCCGCGGCGGCCCGGCGTGCCCAGCGAGCCGGGCGCGGCGTGCCCTACCTCGCCCTCGCCGCCAAGCCCGGCGGCGACGCCGGCCTGCTGGCCCGCGTCCTGCACCGCTACGAAACCGATCCGTCCGCGGTGCCCGTCGAACTGGTGCCCGCCCACGAGGACCGGGTGCCGATGCTGCACGACGGCCGGGCGGACGTGGCGCTGCTGCACACGCCCTTCGACGACGCCGCCGGGCTGGCGACCGAGGAACTGCGGGCCGAACCGCGGTCGGCCCTGCTGCCGCCGCAGCACCACCTCGCGCGGCGGGCGATCCTGCAGCTGGCCGACCTCCGTGGCGAACCGGTCGGGCGCTGGGGCGGCTATCCGGACGACGGTGGCGTGGAGATCACCGACCTGGCGAAGCTGCTGCGGGTGACGGCACGCGGCCGGGCCGTCGCGGTACTGCCGAAGTCGGTGCTGGACACGCTGGAGCACAACCTGGTCACCGTCCCGGTCGTGGACGCCGCGCCGGCCCGGCTGCTGCTCGCATGGCCACAGGGCAGCCCCTCCCCCGCGGTCGCGGCCCTGGTGCGGGCGGCGCGGGAGGTGGCCGCCGGCTACCGCTCGACGAACACCTCGGACAGGTCCTTGCGGCCGGTGGGAATGGCCGACCGCCCGCGCGGCCGCTGACCCGGCCAGCCCAGGGCGAGCGCGTGGTGCGCCCGCCACGGGTGCGCTTGGCCGACGAGCGCGGCGGCCTCGACGGCGTTGGCCTCGGGGTACAACGACACCGGGCAGCTGCCGAGCCCGGCGAAGTGCGCGGCGACCACGAGCGTCTGGCACACCCGGCCCAGGTCGAACTCGGTGTCGTGGCCGGCCTCGGCGTCGGAGAGCAGGACGAGCGCGACCGGCGCGGCGGCCAGCGGCAGCGCGTACTGGCCGAGCCGGGCGAGCGCGCGGCGCCGGTCCGGGTCGGTGACCGGGACGAACCGCCACGGCTGCCGGTTCCGCGCCGATCCGGTCCAGCGCGCGGTGTCGGCGAGCGCGGCGACGAGGTCCCGCGGCACCGGCCGGTCGGCGAACACGCGGGTCGCCCGGATCGCGGTGAGCGCGTGCAAGGCGTCGGGGAGCACGCCCCGATCCTGACATGCCGGAGACGACCTCCGGCCCTCGACCGCACTGTCCCGGCCGAGCGGGGCGGCGACGATTGCTAGCGTGTCGGGGTGGCCATCGGAGATCCCGCCGCTGAGGGTGTCCACGCCGGGAACGGGTTCATCCAGCGTGTCGCGGTGGCTCCGAACGCCGGCACCGGGCGCTATCCCTTCACGCTGCCCGCAGTGGAACACCTGGTTCGCTCGGGCGGGTTGCGGCTCAACCCCGGCGTGACGTTCCTGGTCGGCGAGAACGGCACCGGCAAGTCCACCCTCGTCGAGGCGCTCGCGGTCGCCGCCGGGTTCAACCCGGAGGGCGGCAGCCAGAACTTCCGATTCGCCACCCGCGCCACCGAGTCCTCCCTGGGCGACCAGCTGATCCTGACGTGGGGTGTGGCGAAGCCGCGCACCGGGTTCTTCCTGCGTGCCGAGTCGTACTACAACGTCGCCTCGGAGATCGAGCGCCTGGCCCGTGAGCCGGGACCGCCACTCCTACCGGCCTACGGCGGCGTGTCCCCGCACGAGCGGTCCCACGGGGAATCCTTCGTGGACCTCATCACGCACCGGTTCGGGCCACGGGGCCTGTACATCCTGGACGAGCCGGAAGCAGCGCTCTCGGTACGTAGCTGCATGGCCGTGCTGGCACGCCTCGCCGAACTCGCGAAGCAACACAGCCAGATCGTCGTGGCCACCCACTCCCCGGTGCTGCTCGCGCTGCCCGGCGCCACGATCTACGAGATCGCCGAGACGGGTGACATCGTCCCCGTGCCCTACGAGCAAGCGTTGCCGGTGCGACTGACGCGTGACTTCCTCACCGCACCGGAACGCTACCTCCGGCACCTTCTCGCCGACGATTGAAAACGCGACCTGGCTCGGGTAACCACAACTACTCGCGAGGCACCTCCCTCTCTCTTGCGGTTCACCGGGTTTGCGCGGCATCTCTCGAAACATCTCTGGACATGCGTACTCGTTGAGCGTTCAGCGTTCGGCTGCGGGCCGTCAGGGGATGACCGCCTCGGCGGCACCGGCCACCAGCCGCGCCGCGCGGTTGGTCTCCGCGAGGTCCTCGGCCGTCACCCGCGGTGGAACACCGTCGGCCAGCCACGCGGACAGCAGCAGCGCCACCTTGGCCCGCATCTCGGTCCGCAGCCGGTGGAACGAGTCGACCGGGTCGGCGCCCACCTGGCCCAGCAGCAGCCACCACGCCCACGCCGCGGCACCGGCGTTCGCCACGAAGTCCGGGATCACCGGCACCCCCCGGGCCGCCAGCATCGCCTCCGCCGCGGGCGTCGTCGCCGCGTTCGCCGCCTCCACGACCACCTTCGCGGCCACGTCCGCGACGTTGTCCGGCGTCAGCGCGTAGGAGATCGCGGCCGGCACGAAGACGTCCGCCGCCACGCCGAGCACCGCCTCCCGGGGCAGCCGCCGGACCCTCGCGGGCAGCCGTGACCGGTCCACCTCGCCGTAGCCGTCCCGCAGCTCCAGCAGCGCCGGCACGTCCAAGCCCGCCGGGTCGTACAGCGTCCCGGCCGCATCGGCCACCGCGACCACCCGCAGGCCCGCCTCGTGCAGGTACCACGCCGCGCCCCCGCCCATGGTGCCGATGCCCTGGATCGCGACCGTCGTCGCGGCCGGCTCCCAGCCCCACGCACTCACCGCGCCCAGGCACGCCTGCGCCACGCCGTACCCGCCGACCACGTCGCCCAGCAGCAACCCGCCCGGCACCGGGGCGTTCAGCCCGGCCTGCACCCGCCGCAGCGTCCGCTCCGGATCGGGCGACCGGCGGATCGCCGCGTGGTAGGACTGCTCGAGGCCGAGCCGCGCGAAGACGTCGTCGATGAGGTGCTGCGGAACCCCGAGGTCCTCCGCGGTCACCCAGTGCGCGTCCAGCCACGGGCGCATCGCCTGGCAGAACCGCTCCAGCACCCCGACCGCGCCCGGGTCCTTCGGGTCGAAGTCGATGCCGCCCTTCGCCCCGCCCACCGGCAGGTCGAACGCCGCGGTCTTGGCGGCCATCCCGCGGGCCAGGTCCGCCACCTCGGACAGCGTGCAGCCGGCCCGCATCCGGGTGCCGCCGGTGGCCAGACCGGACACCAGCGTGTGCACCACGAGGTAGCCGTGCGTGCCGGTGACCGGGTCGGTCCAGGTCAGCCGCAGCATCGGCTCCTGCGTGCGCGGCCGGGTCCCCTCGCCGGTGGCCCCGCGCGGGTCGTGCATCGTGGTCAACTGTCCCCTCCAAGCCTGGTTCCGGGCACAGCGCGGCCCGCCTCCGCCACGGGACGTGGCTTCGGTGACCGGTTGTGTGGATTCGGAAGATCCGCTCCCGCTGCCACCAGGGTGCGGCAGGGCCGCCGCGAACGTCCAGTTAGGGATCATGCACGGTTCCGTTCACGTTCCCTGCACAGCGGAAGATCCTTACCTACCCTGACCTCATGGAGCTTTCGCTGCACCGCTTGCGGATGCTTCGGGAGCTGCATCGCCGGGGCACCGTCACCGCGGCCGCGGCTGCCCTGCACTACACGGCCTCGGCCGTCTCGCAGCAGCTCGCGCAACTGGAACGGGACGTCGGGGGCAAGCTGTTCGAACGGCTCGGCAGGCGGGTGCAGCTCACCGAGCTGGGCGTGGTGCTGGCCGAACACGCCGAGGAGATCCTCAAGTCGGTCGAACGGGCGACGGCGGCCGTAGCGGAGGCGCAGGACGGGGTCACCGCGCGGCTGACCGCGGGTGTGTGGGCTTCGGTGGCGTCCGGGCTGCTGCCGTTCGCGCTGTCCGCACTGGCGAAGGAGCACCCCGGCATCGAGGTGCGCACGAAGGAGCTGGCGCCGGAGGAGACCGCGGGCGCGGTGCGCGACGGCGCGCTCGACTTCTCCTTCGTGATCGACTACTCCGACTACCCGATGCCGTGGGACCCCGCGCTGACCCGCGTGGTGATCGCGGTGGAACGGCTGCACGCGGCGGTGCCGCGCGGTGCCGTCCCAGCCAGCACCGTGGGCCTGCCCGACCTGGCCGAGCACCCGTGGATCCTGGCCGGACCGCGCTCGCACTTCGGCCGCGCGGTGCGGCTGGCGTGCCAGCGGCACGGGTTCGAGCCGAAGATCACCCACGAGGTCGGCGAGCAGGCGACGGCACTCGCGATGGTGGCCGCCGGGCTGGGCGTCACGCTGGTGTCCGATCTGGGGCTGTCGCTGCGGCCGCCCGGCCTCGACGTCGTGGCGCTGACCGAACCGCCGATGCGCACGGTGTCCATCGCCCACCGGACGGCCTCGACGCGACCGTCCCTGCAACTGGTGATCGACGCGGTGCGGGCCGCCGCCGCGGAGCGGGGCCTGGGCGCGGCGGCGCCACTGCCCTGACGCCGGGACCGCGGCTACCATTCACGGCGCAGAGCCGGTCACATCGGCGGGAGGGGATCCGTCAGAGCGGTATGACCGAGAACGAGTGGCTGGCCGAGCAGTTCGAAGCGCACCGGGGGCACCTGCGTGCGGTGGCGTACCGGATGCTGGGTTCGCTGGCCGAGGCCGAGGACGCGGTGCAGGAGACGTGGCTGAAGCTGAGCCGCGCCGACAGCGGTGAGGTCCGGAACCTGGGTGGCTGGCTGACGACCGTGGTGGGCCGGGTGTGCCTGGACATGCTGCGGTCGCGGACCTCCCGGCGGGAGGACTACTCCGGGCACCTGCCCGACCCGGTCGTCGACCGGGAGGACGGCACGCACCCCGAGCACCAGGCGCTCATCGCGGACTCGGTCGGGCTGGCGCTGCTCGTGGTGCTGGACACGCTCGACCCGGCGGAACGGCTGGCGTTCGTGCTGCACGACATGTTCGGCCTGCCGTTCGACGAGATCGCGCCGATCGTCGACCGCACCCCCGCGGCGGCCCGTCAGCTGGCCAGCCGGGCGCGGCGGCGGGTCCAGGGGACGCCGACGGCGCCGAACACGGATCTGCACCGCCAGCGCGCGGTGGTGGACGCGTTCTTCGCCGCCGCGCGGGACGGCGATTTCGCCGCACTGGTGAGCGTGCTGGATCCGGACGTGGTGCTGCGGGCCGAATCCCGCGAGATGCCGGCCGGTACGGCACGGCTGGTGCGCGGCGCGGAGGCGGTGGCGGGTCAGGCCCTCACCTTCCGGCAGGCCGGCGCGGGCGGCCGACCGGTCCCGACGCTCGTCAACGGCGCCGCGGGAACTCTCATCCTGCGCGACGGCCGTCCGCAGGCGCTCTTCGCGTTCACCGTGGTGGACGACCTCATCGCGGCGATCGACATCATCTCCGACCCCGACCGCCTCGCCGAGCTCCTCGGGCACCACGGCTAGGCGTGTTCCGGCGCACGCAGCCGAGGTTCACTGCTGAAGCAATCCCGTCACCACGTCCACCGTCCAGTGCCCCGCCACGCCGCGCAGCCCGCACAGGTACCGGGCCACCCGCGGGACCGGCCACCCGTGGGCCTCCCGCAACCCCTCGCCCAGCATCCGCAGGTACACCGCGGACGGCGGGTTCCACGCCACCTCGCGGGCCGACCACGGAGCGGTGAACGTCAGGACCGGGAATCCCTCGCGGTCCCCCACGTACAGCAACGTTTCGTACCGACCTGGGCCCAGCACGTCCCGCCCGGTCGACAGCACCGTCGTCAGGTCGAGGTCCCGGTCGGGTGGCCGGTACATCTCCTGCGCCGCCAGGTCGGAGAACTGTCCGCGGGTCAGCAGGTACGCGCGGGCCGCGGCCGTCCCCGGCAGCGACGCGTCGTAGAACGCGCGCCCGCCGCCCCAGGTGGCCGATTCCGTCGCGAAGTACACGCCGCCGCGCAGGCAGTGCGGCTCGATCTTCAGCGGCGGGCTGGAGTCACGGCAGCCCGGGCACGACCGCTGCCCGCCCGGCGGGGTACCACCTTCCAGGTAGTACCGCAGCCGCCCGGCGTGCAGGTTGGACCCGTACCCGACATACCAGACCGGCCCCGCCACGATCCGATTCTGCCGGGCTTTTTCCCGCCCCGCAGGGTGTTGTCCCAGGCAGAGGGGTCTGCGACGATGGATGGTCCGCGGTGGAGGGAGACCGGAAATGGCTTCGCGGCTCAACCCCTACATCACCTTCGACGGCGATGCCCGGCAGGCGATGGAGTTCTACCAGCAGGTGTTCGGCGGCGAGCTGAACATCAACACGTTCGGCGACCTCGGCGGCATGGCGGGCGAGAACGCCGACAAGATCATGCACGCGATGCTCGAGACCGAGCGCGGTTTCACCCTGATGGCGTCGGACACCGCGCCCGGCATGGAACGCACGGCGGGCAACAACATCGCCATCAGCCTCAGTGGCGACGACGCGGGCGAGCTGCGCGGCTACTGGGAGAAGCTGTCCGGCGGCGGCACCGTCACCGTGCCGCTGGAGAAGCAGATGTGGGGTGACGAGTTCGGCGCCTGCCTGGACCGGTTCGGCATTTCGTGGATGGTCAACATCGGTCAGAGCTGAAGATCGAAAAACGGGGCGCCGCCGGGTTACCGTGCGGTATGACCTCTCTCGACCACCGGACGCCGGTCCTCGTCGGCGTCGGCCAGGCGTCCGAGCGCATCGATGATCCTCGGTACCGCGGGCTGTCCCCGGTCGAGCTCGCGGCCGCGGCGGCCCGGGCGGCCCTCGTGGACACCGGCGCCGACGCACCGGCGATCGCGTCCGCCCTGGACACCGTCGCCGGGGTGCGTCAGTTCGAGATCTCCACGCCCGTCTCGCAGTCCCCGCTGGGCCGGTCGGACAACTTCCCCCGCTCGGTCGCCCGCCGCCTGGGCGCCACGCCCGCGCGTGCCGTCCTGGACGTCACCGGCGGGCAGTCGCCACAGCACCTGGTCACCGAGCTCGCCGGGACGATCGCCGCCGGCGGCGCCGAGGTCGCGCTCGTCGTCGGCGCGGAAGCGATCTCCACGGTCCGCCACCTGCGTCAGGCCGCGGACAGGCCGGATTTCACCGAGCACGTCGGCGGCGACCTGGAGGACCGCGGGTTCGGGCTGGCCGGTCTGGCCAGCCGGCAGATGCTCGCGCACGGCCTGGTCGAGCCGGTGAGCCAGTACGCGCTGTTCGACAACGCCCGCCGCGCCCGGCTCGGTCTGTCGCGCGCGGACTACGCGCTCGCGATGGGTGAGCTGTTCGCCCCGTTCACGAAGGTCGCCGCCGCGAACCCGCACGCCGCCGCCCCGGTGGTGCGCAGCGCGCCGGAACTGGTGACCCCGACCGAGCGCAACCGGCCCATCGTCGATCCGTACCCGCGGTTCCTCGTCGCCCGCGAACAGGTCAACCAGGGCGCCGCGGTGCTGATGATGTCGGTGGGCGCCGCGCGGCGGCTGGGGGTGCCCGAGGACAAGTGGGTCTTCCTGCACGGTCACGCCGATCTGGTGGAACAACCGCTGCTGGAACGCGAGGACCTCAGCGCCGCGCCCGCCGCGGTGTTCGCGGTGCGGCACGCGCTCGAGGTGGCCGGAATCGGCATCGGCGACCTGGCCACGCTCGACCTCTACAGCTGCTTCCCGATCGCGGTCTTCGCGGTGTGCGACGGGCTCGGGCTGGCGCCGGACGACCCGCGCGGCCTCACCGTCACCGGCGGCCTGCCCTTCTTCGGTGGCCCTGGCAACAACTACTCGACGCACGCGATCGCCGAGACCGTCGTGCGCCTGCGCGACCAGCCGGGTGCCTTCGGACTGGTCGGCGCGAACGGCGGCATGCTCAGCAAGTACTCCGCCGGCGTCTACTCGACCACGCCCGCGCCGTGGCGGCCGGACCGCAGCGGCGAGCTCCAGACCACGCTGGACGCCCGTCCCCGCGTGCCGACCGCGACCCACCCGGACGGCTGGGCCACGGTGGAGACCTACACGGTCCAGCACGCGACCCGCACCGCGGTGGTGATCGGACGGCTCGACGACGGCCGCCGGTTCATCGCCTCCAGCGACGATGCGGACATGGTCGGCCGGCTGCTCGAGGGCGAGCCGATCGGCAGCAGGGTCCACGTGCGCTCGTTCGGGTTCGGCAACCGCGTCACGGCGACCCCGGAGCGGATGGACGAGCTGTTCCCGCCCCGCGCGCCGGGGTTCCGGGACCACTACGAGCACGTGCTCGTGCGCCGGGACGGGCACCTGCTGGAGGTCACGATCAACCGGCCGGATTCCCGCAACAGCCTGCACCCGCCCGCGAACGAGGAGCTGGCCGAGATCTTCGACGCCTACTTCGCCGACCCGGACCTGTGGGTCGCGATCATCACCGGTGCCGGGGACAAGGCGTTCTCCGCGGGCAACGACCTGGTCTACGCGGCGAGCGGCCGGCCGATGTGGGTGCCCAAGTCCGGACTGGCCGGGCTGACGAGTCGCGAATCGCTGCCCAAGCCGGTGATCGCGGCGGTCAACGGGTTCGCGCTGGGCGGCGGTTGTGAGATCGCCCTCGCCTGCCACCTCGTGGTCGCCGACGAGACCGCGCAGTTCGGGCTGCCGGAGGTGCGGGTCGGGCTGGTCGCCGCGGCGGGCGGGCTGGTGCGGCTGCCGCGTGCGGTGCCGCCGAAGGTGGCGGCCGACGTGATCCTCACCGGCCGGCGGCTGTCCGCGGCGGAGGCCGAGTCGTACGGCCTGGTCAGCCGGGTCGCCCCGGCGGGCCAGGCGCTCGCGGTCGCGCGGGAGGTGGCGGCGGCGATCCTGGCGGGCTCCCCGACCTCGGTGCGCACGTCGCTGCGGATGATGGCGGAGGCGGATGCCGTCGCGGACACCACCGCGGCCGTCCGGCACCCGTCGCCCGCCCTCGACGAGCTGCTCGTCACCCACGACGCGTTCGAAGGGCCCGCCGCGTTCGCGCAGAAGCGGAAACCGGTGTGGCGCAACCGGTGAGACCCCTCGGTCAGGGGTCGTTCGACCCGGGGAACCCCCTTCCGGAACGGCCACGCCCGGTACAGACTGAACAGCGCAATTCCGCCTGACGGAAACTGGTTCCGGACTCCCTCCCGGAGGGCCCCATGCCTGAGGCCGCGCTGGTGCGGGTGGCCGCGCTGTCCCCGGCGCTGGCCGCCGCCCTGGGCACCCCGGACCTGACCGAACGGATGCGTCACCTGATCCGCGCCGAGACGGCGTACCGGGCGTGCGCGGCGGAGGTGGCCCGCCGGATGGGCGACGAGCTGGTCCCGGTGCTGCCGCGGACCCTGCGGTGGCAGGCCCTCGACGTGCGGCGGCGTCTGCACCGCGGCGAGGTGGTCCGGCCGGGCGACCTGGACTTCCCGCCGCTGTCCCGGATCGTGGCGTGGGGCGGCAGGCTGGCCGCGGAGACCGCCGCGCTGCAGGAAGCCGTGGCGGACGCCGATCGGACGCGGCACGACCGGATGTGGGCGGCGATCCGCCACGATCCGGAGGCGGTGCGCGTGCTCGACGCGGCCGCACCGGATGTCCTCGCCGATGTCCGCGCCCGCCTGGCCGCGGGTGAACCGTGGACGAGCAGGCACCTGCGCAAGCGCGGTGACCACCTGCTGCGCCTGTTGTTCCGCATCACCTTCGGCACCGGCCCGCGAGGCCGGCTCGCACCTGCCGCCCCTGTCGGTGGCGAGGCGGTCCACCGGCCCGGCACCGGCCACGACGACCGCCGACCGGGCACCGCCGGTGCGCGGCCCGACGGGTGGCTGAGCCTGACCCCGCTGCGGTGGACCGAGGACGACCGGCTCTGCTGGGAGTCCAGCCGCGGCCACCTGGGGGCGCCGCGCCGGGGCGAGGTCCAGCGCACGGCGGAGGTGGACGCGCTGTGCCGGGTGCTGGGCTCCCGGTCGATGCGGACCCGCGAGGTGGTCGACCTGCTCGCACCGGACGCGCGGCGCAAGCCGCTGGTGCGGGAGTCGTTGCAGCACCTTGCGCAGGCGGGGCTCGTGCAGGTGTCGTCCGCGCCATCCGGGCAGCGGCACCGCCCACCGGTCTCCGCCGAGCCCGGCGCGGTCGTGGTGCCGGCGCGGCTGCCCGAGCTGGTGGATCACGCGGGACGGCTGGCCGCGGTGCTGACCGGCCGCCGGACGCCGCCGGGGCTCGGCCTGATCGGCCCCGAACCACGGCCGGTCATGGAGATCGTCGCGCACACCGTGGACGCCGCGGACCCGCTGCCCGCACCGGCATGGCCGGAGCCGCGGCCCCGCACGCCCTACCAGCGGCTGTGCGAGTGGCTGGCGCGGCACGCCGACGACCGCGAGATCGAGCTGGGACCGGCGGTGCTCGACTACCTGGGCGCGCCGCCGGCGAAGCCGTCGCGGTGGCCGGTGGACTGCCTGCTGCGCCCGCTGCCCGAGGGCCGGGCCGTGCTGGAGGCCGTCACGCCGGCCGGGACGATGGACGCGTGGTTCGCGGCGCCGCTGGAAAGCCGGCCCGGCGAGCTGCCCCCGGTGAGCGCGTATCGCGCGTTCCTCGTCGAAACCGCGGCCCGGTGCGGCGCGGAGCTCGTCGAGATCCTCCCGCCGCCTGCGGGTGGCGACGCCACCCCGGCCCGCGGCCCGCGCTACACGCGGACCTGGACCGGCGCCGCCGATCCGGCTTCCACTGTGGACGATCCCGCGGGCCTGCACCGCTATCTGCCGCTGACGGAGATCACCCTGCGCCGTGAGGCGCGCCGGGTGATCGCCGAGGACCGGTCCGGCCGCGAGCTGTGGCCCCTCTACCACGGTGCCCGGCGCCCACCGCCGCCGTGGGACCTGGTGGTTTCGCTGCTCACCGCGGCCTCCCCGGCCTGGCGGCTCAGCACGCCGTGCGCGTTCGGCGATCCCCGGGCCGCGTTCCCCGGCCGGACCCGCACACCGCGCCTGCTGCTGGACCGGGACCTGGTGATCGCCCCGGCCACCGTGTTCGCCGGCCGGGACCTGTTGCCGGAGCCGGGCGGGGACCGGTTCGCCCGGGTGCGGGCGCTGGCGAACCTGCGGCTGGCGACCGGCGTGCCGCGCTGGGTGATCGCCCGGCGGGGGCGGGACTCCCGGCCGGTGGACCTGGACAACATCGCCACGCTGCGGGTCTTCGACCGGATGCTCGCCGATCCGGCCGTGCCGGGGCTGGTCCTGGAGGAGATGCTGCCCGGGCCGGAGGACCTGATCGTGTCCGATGTGGACGGTAGTCGGCGGGCAGCGCGCACCCTGGTGCGGTTGCCGTTCGGCACCACGCCGGCCGACCTGGCGGAGCGGGCTACGCACGCCTGGCAGCAGCTCACGCGCCGCACGCAGGGGGCGGCACCCGCACTCGCGGCACCGCGGTCACCGACGGCTCCTCCGGCACCGTCGAGGACGTCGCCGGCGTCCGCCGGGCGCCGCGGGAGCTAGCCGGTCCGACGAGCAACCGGATTCTTCCGATGCCGGGACGTGTTTGCCCCCGCTGGCCGACGGGAACGCACCGGGTCAGCCCGAGCCGCGGGTACGTCGTGCAAGGAGGAACCGCCGTGCGCCCCAAGGTCTTCGTCCGCGAGTTCCCGACGATCCACCTCACCATCGGCGTGACCGGGAACATCATCTTCTTCGTGGGCAGCGTGTTGTTCCTCTGGCACGCGGCCGAGCGCATCGCGATCTGGCTGTTCATCGTCGGCTCGTTCGGGATGATGGTGGGCGCCATCGGCCACGCGGTCTACATCCACGAGCGGCACCGCCTCAACGGCGCCCCCGGCCACCCGGCACCCCGGGAAAGCACGCAGACCCGCTCCTGACGCCCGGCCCGCCGGAGCCGGATCACCGCCTCGACGGCGAGCCGGCCGCGGTGGTCATCGGGCCGGCGTGGTGCGCCTGCCGGTGGCGAGGCCGAGGGCGATCATGCCCACGGCGAGACCGAGGTGGAGCCAGTTGTCCGCGGTGTTGACGGGGACGAAGTTGCCCGCGGAGTCGTGGTCGACGATCAGCCCGTAGATCCACAGGACCAGGTAGATCGCGCCGCCGGCGATGAGGAACGTGCGCGCGCCGGAAGCGGTGCGGGCCAGCGCCAGGCCGGCGACGCCGAAGGCCAGGTGGACCAGGTTGTGCAGGATCGACACGGCGAACACGCCGAGCAGCATCGCGCCGGAGTGGTGCCCGGCGAAGCTGAGCGTGTCGTAGTGGGTGGTCAGGCCGGGGATGAAGCCGGCGATGCCGACGAGCAGGAACACGACGCCCACCGCGGCGGCGACGACTTGCGCCGCGGTGCGCGACTGGGCGCTGGTGACGGAACGGGACATGCGCTTTCTCCTTCACGGAATTGGTGATGCCGAGAGCGATACCCGGCGGGCCCGGTCTCAACGCACAAACTGCATCGATTTTGCATCGTTTCGCAGTTCACTCGTTCGGGTAGCTGGGATGAGTGCGGTCCCGCCCCGGGGCCGCGGCCCGAAGGGATGACAACCGATGACGCAAACCAACCAGCACTACGCCCACTGGAGCGGACGCACGCTGTACGACAGCAGCGGCGCCAAGGTCGGCCAGATCGGCCAGTTGTGGGCCGACGACGCGGACGGACACCCGACCTGGCTGACGACGCGGACCGGCATGTTCGGCACCCGCGAGTCGTTCGTCCCGGTGCAGGGCGTGCAGGAACGCGACGACGGCAACCTGGAGACCCGCTACCCGAAGGAGCTGATCAAGGACGCACCACAGGTGGAACCGGCTCCCACCGAGCGCGGGCAGCACCTCGACGTGACCGAGGAACAGCAGCTCTACCGCCACTACCAGCTCGCCGGCGAGCACGGTGCGCAGGCCGGGCACGGCGGCGGCCGGCCCGCGGGCGCGGAAGGCCACGACGTCTCGGGACCCACGACCGACGAGGCGATGACGCGCTCGGAGGAGCGGTTGCGGGTGGGCACCGAACGGCGCGAGCGCGGGCGTGCCCGGCTGCGCAAGTACGTCGTCACCGAGACCGAGCAGGTCGAGGTGCCGGTCACCCGGGAGGAAGTGCGGGTCGAGCGGGAACCGATCACCGACGCCAACCGCGAGCAGGCGATGTCGGGACCGGGGATCTCCGAAGAGGAACACGAGGTCACCCTGCACGAGGAACGGCCCGTGGTGGCCACCGAAGCCGTGCCCGTGGAACGGGTCCGGCTGGCCAAGCACCAGGTGCAGGACACCGAAACCGTCCGCGGCGAGGTCCGCAAGGAACACATCGACACCGACACCGGTGCCGAGCACGGCCGCCGGGAGTGAGCCCGGCTCGCGTCATGGCGACCGCCTGGTGCCCCGGCCATCCGCGCCCGGCCGGGGCACCCCTGACCTCCCGCCCGACCGGACACCGGACGGGCGGGAGGTCAGGGAGGCCCGGCTCAGCTGCTGAGGCCCGGCCGATCGGTCAGCGTCAGCGAGGCACTCACGTCCCGCCCGTCGGGTCCGTGGAAGGTCAACGTGATCACCTGGCCCGGGTCCCGCCGTCGCAACTGGACCAGGAACTCCTCGGGCGTGGCGACCACGGCGTCGTCGACGCGGGTGATCACGTCACCCGGACGCAGCCCGGCGGTGGCCGCCGGACCGCCCGGGACGATCGCCGCCGCGATCACCCCGTCGGACCGGGACAGCCGCAGCTGCGCGGCGATCTGCGGGGTGAGCTGGGCGGGTTCGAGCCCGGCGAAGGCGTGCCGGGCGCGGCCGGTGGTCCGCAGCTGTTCGGCGACGTCGACCGCGGTGGCGGCCGGGATGGCGAACCCCAGCGACACCGCGCCTGCCTGGGGCGGGATGTAGGCCTCGCTGATGCCGACGACCTCGCCGCCGGCGTTGAACACGCCGCCGCCACTGCTGCCCGGGCTGATCGGCGCGTCGGTCTGGATGAGGTCGACCAGCGCCTGGGTCTCGACCGCACTGCCCGGGATCTCCCGGTGCAGGCCCGAAACCACACCGGCGGTGACACTGTTTTCGAACCCGAGCGGGCTGCCGATCACGATGAGGAGTTCACCCGTCTGCGGCAGTGCGGCCTGGAACCGGGCCGGTGGCAGCCCGGTGCGGGACACCGCGACGAGAGCCAGATCGGTCACGGCGTCGGCGGCGCGGACGGTTCCGCCGAGCCGCTGGCCGTCGGCGAAGGCGACCTGCACGGCGGACGCTCCGCGCACCACATGCTCGTTGGTGAGAATGAGACCGTCGGCGGTGTAGACGACCCCGCTGCCGTTGCCGCCCGGTGTGAGGATCTTGACCACGCGCGGCTGCGCCTGGCTCGCCACCCCGACCACACCGGCCGTGACCTGGGGCGACGGCGGCTGCGGCGCCGGTGTGGGTGACGTGCACGAGGCGAGGAGGAGGAGCACCGCGGCCCCAGCCGCGGCGGGCACACGAACCCGCCACGAGGTCATGCCCGGGAGCCACCCCGCACCGCTGTCGTGCGCGGGCGGCCGGGGCCGGCGGTCAACAGGGTCATCCCAGCGATGCTAGTGGCGGGCGATGGCCTCTGCTGTCTTCTGCCGACACGAACGGGCGTTCCCACCGCGCCCAGCACCGGCTTGCGGTGAACCGGGCGTTCGGGTGCCGGTCAGGCGCCGCTGGTTGCTGTGCGACGCGCCTCGACACCGTCGAGCATGCGGTCGATGGCGTAGTCGAACAGCGCGCGGAAGTAACCGGGATTCTCCTCCGGGCTCGTGGGCCGGTCCGTTACGCCCGCGTCGGCGCGGTGGTCCGTCGCCTTGCTCGCGCGGCGCTGGTCGTCCTGCAGCGTGGTGAACAGGCAAGCTTGACTCACCAGGATGCGGCACACCATCGCGGCCTCGTCCCGTTCGAATCCGGCCGCCAGGAGCGTCCGCATCGCACAGTCCACAATAGAATCCGCAAACGCACGCGATGGCCCGTGGGTTGCGACGTGCCGCGCCGTGCCGGGGAACTGGACGAAGACTGCACGCAGGTTGGTGAGGAATCCCCGCCACCAGTCCTGCCACGGCAGGTCTTCTTCGGGGAGCTGCTGGTACTCCGCGAGGACGCGGTCGACGACTGCGGTGGCCACCGTCGCGCGGTTGCCCATGTGGTGGTGGATCACCGCGGGGTAGACACCGAGGACTTTCGCGAGGTCCCGCATGCTCCAGTCATCCAGGCCCTTGTCGCGCGTCAGCTCGACGGCGGCCGTGATGATCGCGTCTTCGGTGATTCCCTTCGACCGCCGTGGCTTGCCAGGACGGGGAGACAAGCACGGCTTCCCACCGGAACAGTCCCGGTCCTCCGTTTCGGAGCTCGAGACCCGATGTGTCACACCGTCAATCCTCCCCGTGCCAGTGCCACCACTGATCGAGAACGTCCGCGCGCGGGTGCACCGAGCCGGGGCTACCGAGGTCGACGATGTGCACACCGCGCCAACGCCGGAAACCAGCTCTCTCCAGCTTCGCGGCGGCCCGGAGGGCGGTCGTTTCGGCGGCCTCGCGGGAGGCGCCGCCACCGCGGAATTCCTGCGGGGATACCCGGCACACGGCCAGCCGGGCGTGCGGGGCCATGATGCGTAGCGCACTCGCGGTGAGCGCCGCGCCGAGCCCGTGGCCGCGCCAGGGCTCCTCGATACCGATCGAGCGGAGGACGATCAGGCGAGGCGGGCCATCGCTGATCATGCTGTCCAGCTCGGGGTGCAGGCCGCCGCGGTCCGGGTCGATGACGGTCTCGGCGATGAACTCCAACGCCCACTCGCCGAGCACGACGGAGTCCAGCAGGTTCCGTTTCCTGGTGAGGTCGGCGACCGCGAACACGATGTCCCCCACGTGCCGGAGGTCGTCCCGGCAGCGCTCCAGGTGGGAAATGTCGGCGGAGGCGTCCCACTGCTCCGGTTCCTCGTCCTCGTCGTCGATCCGCCACCAGAACCGTCGGTGGGTCAGCGTCAGCTCGATCGAGAGCGGGTTCGCCGGGAGAGCAGGGACCATGACCGTCGCCCTTCACGTGGTGTCATGCCAGACCAGAAGAAGCGGTCCCGGCTAGGAACGGGCGGTCTGAGGCCTGTCGACCACGGTGAACTCTCGGGTCAGCTCGATGAGCATCACCCCGGCTTGGTCGACGGCAGGCATGTCCTCCGGCCGGAGATCCCTCCCCGCCGCCGGCGCCCGAACCGCCCGCGGTCCCGGCCCAGGCCGATACCTCAGGTGACGCATCGGCACCTCCGACTCGACGCGCAGGACGCCGGATACCGGAACGGTCGTTGACATGTTCACGTGATCCTCCACGCCGCCGCCGTGGGGGCGGGGCCGTCCGTGGTTCCTGCGCTGTCACATCGCTGGTCGTCGCTGGTCGCACTGACTTGACCGGCGCGGGCCGCCGCCCCGGCGGTTCACGGTGTTGTTCCGCTGCGCGCCGGAGCTCGGATCAAGCGCAGCAACTTGCTGCAAGTTAAGTATTACCGAGCCGACGGTATCCAAGTCAACTCAACCGCAAGTATTTACTCCATAGAGGTCAACTCAAGCCATTGCCACGGCCATGCTCATCCCCGTTTGCTTGCTACGCAGTTAAGTCCCGGCCGGAACCAACAGCAACACGTTTGCGGCCAGGGCGAGCAGCACTCGTGGTGACACCAGTGACCAATGCGGCCAGTCTCGTCCGAACCCAGGCCTCGGTCCACGTTGGACGGTACGCGTGCAGGAACATGTGTGGTGGCCTCGGCGGATGTGGCGCGCCGCGGTCCGGGCTGGGGGTAACGGCTCACACCGCCAGAGGTGCGCTCGCGGAGGCCCGGTCGTGGCGCGCCCATTCACGTAGCCGGGTCACTTCCGCATGCCGGAAAGCCCTGGCGAGCCGGATGAGCGGCAGGTCCTGGGCGATCTGGGCTTTCAGGGAAACCGGCTCCGCCGCGATGTCCGGCATGTCTTCGTATGTCTCGATGCCCGCCGGGGTGATCTTCACGAAGATCGTCGCTGTGTGTGGTGCGATGTCGGTGGCGTGCGCGAGGAGCTGACGTACCCGGTTGGCGCGCTGGGCGGCCGTGTCCGTCCGGCATTCGTCGTCGAAGGCGTCGAGCGCCGACGCGAGTTCCGCCGCTTTGACCAGTGCCTCGGTCTTTGCCCGGGACCGCCTCATCGGGGCGGCTCGCACCCGTTCCGCGATGCCGGGATGTACGTATGGCTCCAGCGCAATGCGAACGTCCTGGATCTCTCCGGTGATCCAGGTGCGCTGGACGCCGAGGTCGTCGTCGTCGCAGTCGAGCAGGAGATCCGCGGGCAGTGCATTGTGCAGGGGGGCCATGGCGTGGACGGCCCACCAGGCCCATCCGAGCAGAAGCCGCTCCATCACCGCGGGCGCCCACACCAGCCATGTCGCTCCGAGGACCATGGGCGCGAAGGTGGCCGCCGAGAGGATCTCGCTGATCGTGGTGTTGTCCAGCACGGCGTTGCCGCCGTACTGGTCTGCCCACGCACCCGCGATCTGCCGCCCGGCCAGGACGAAAGCGAGTACGCCTCCGCTGATCTCCAGCCAGACGCTGATCACGACCCGCCGCGGAGGTTCCTCCCGGCGGAGATACCTGCTGCAGATGACGAGGAACTCGGTGACGCCGACGGCGATGTACAGGGCGTAGATCGCCCGGATCCAGTCGAGGCGGGGCTCCCCACCGTGGGCTGGGAAAGTAGCGACGTTCGGCGGGTTGTGCAGGCCGATCGCCAGCACGGTCATGGCGATGATGCTGCCCAGGAGCGTCAGCACCCGCCGGATGGTGCGCCGCCGACCGCTGGAACCGTTCTCCTCGAGTGTGCTGGCCAGCATCGACAGCACCGAAAAGGTGGCGATGTTGGACAGGACGCAGCCGAGGAGGTAGACGACCGTTGGCGGCAGGCCGGCTTGCACGATCGTGTGGTTGGTGGCCGGGTCCCAGAAGAGCGCGGTAAGGCCGCCGGCGATGAAGACCGCGCAGAAAAAACCGAAACCCGGATCACCGGATCTCAGTCCGCGTGCCTGCAGAGCGACGACTGCCAGCACCGCTCCCGCGGCGGCGCCGGTGCCGTACCAACTACCCGACCGCACTCCCACTACCAGCACAGCGGCGACCGCCAGCAAGACTGCCACGCCGACACCGCGGCGACACCAGCTCCGCATGTTCATCCTCGCCGGCCGCGCCGGCTGGTGCTCCCGAGCAGCGACTCAAGGGCGGTACGGGGTTTCCACCGTCTCATCGCGTGAGCGACATCGGTCGTGTAGTGCTCCAGCAGGCGCGCCGACGCTTCGGCCTGCTGTTCGGTCGCCGTGTCGTAGACGTCCCGGCCCAGGATGGCGATGGGTTGTTCCCCGCGCACGATGGCGAGGAGTTCCTTGTCCTCGTCCACCAAGCCTGGCGCCACCCGCTGCCAGAACGTGCGCCGCTCCGCATCAGCTTCTTCGTCGGCGTGCGCATGCCCGGCATCCCCACCGGGATCCCCCGGCGTGGCTGGGCCGGCCGCTGCGTGGGTACCGATTTCACGGTAGTGGAAGTACTCGTGCCACCACACCCGCCGGCCGACGTCGGGGCCACCGCGCCCGGGCACCCGGTCACCGACCACGACCAAGTCGCACTCCTCGTACTGCACGGTGAACCCGCACGTGACACTGCCGATGGGGCCCCGAGCGAAGTAGATGGTGCGGCCGCGACGTTGCGACTCCAGCCAGAACAAGTCCTGGGGCCGCAGCGGCCCGTCGAACCGCTGCTCGTGCATCTCGATCACTGCCATCGCGGCCACCTTGGCGGCCTCGAGCACCCCGGGATCCACCCGGCGGAGAAAAGGGTCCGAAGACACCAGCCGAGCGCTGCCTGCAGAGGCGCGGTTGCCGGACACTCGTCATTCACCCCCCTCGTAGCGGGGCGCGAGAAACTCCGGTCCTGCTGCCGGGGGCAGCGATGACGCGGCTCGCGCCCGCTCCAGCTCCTTGACCACTTGAAGGAGCCCCGCCAGATCCATGTGCTCGGCTTGCCTGGCCGCCACCGGCACGCCATCGAGGCGCCAGCGCAGCTCCAGGAAATGACTGATCTCCGCCTCGTCGTACTCGGTCTCGCGACGGAACAGCTTGAGCGTCGCGTGGAAGAACTGCGCGATGGCGTCGAACGCCTCCGCACTGATCAGGCGAATCGGGTGCCGTCTTCCCTGGAGGAGGTCCGCCACTTCGGAGGCGGTCCACTGTTCGCCGGTCTTGTGACTGAGGTGGCCGGCCAGCTCCGGCACGGTGTAGCCACCGCCGCTGGGCCGCTCCTTGTCGGCGAACAGGCGGACGACGAAGTTGAGGCGGGTGACCAGCTCGTCGAAGCCGGCCGGCTCGTTGATCTCCAACGTCAGCTCGACGATGCGTGCGACCACCTCGTCGCCCGGCCACGGGCGCAGCTGGTTGAGCAAGTGGTCACCGATGCCGAAGTACAACGCCATGGCGCCGATGCCCCGGCTCCCGGGGTTGTCGATCTCTCCTTTGAGCAGCTTGCTGACCTGCGCCTCGGTCCACTGACCGGCGTGCTGCTGGACGAACTCCGCGCAGTTGCGCTGGTTGAAAGCCTTGCCGTCGGTCGGCCGGGTCCGTCCCCGGTAGCGGGCGAAGAAGAACCTCGCCCGTTCCGCGGTGGACAGAGGTCGGTAAGCCTCAGACATCAACGCCCCACCCCCCGTGGGCTCACACCCGATACGACCATCGGGAGGTTGCAGTGCGGTCGACTCCCCCTGGTAACGACAGCCGCCCGAGCTTAACCGAGACACAAGTCTCCGGAAAGGGGCCAGCGCGCACGCCCGTAGAACTTGACTGGAAGAGGAACTGGGCACTCCGAGCTGACCCACGGGAACCCGCCGATACCCCCGCGTGAGGTCGCCCGCCTGCTCGCCGAGGCTGAGCGCCGACCACGGGAGTCCGGGCTGGAGTGCTGGTCACCGGGTTATGGTGTGCTGGTCCCGTTCCGCGGAACGGGCTTCTGGTGCGGAAAGGTGGGCCCGGATGGACAAACCGTTCAAGGCGCCGCCGCCGTACGCTGTCGCCAGCGTGGACAACGCCCTGCGGATCGCGGCGATGTTGCAGCTCGAAGGCCCGCTGACGGTCACCGAGGTCGCCGAACGGATCGGCGTCGCGGCCTCGACCGCGCACCGGCTGCTCGCGATGCTCGTGTACCGCGATTTCGCGGTTCAGGACGCCAACCGGGCCTACCGGGTCGGTCCGGTGCTGGAGCTGGCCGCCCATTCGCAGTCCGCGGCCTCGCGGCTGCGCGCGGCCGCGCTCCCGCATCTGCGCCGCCTGGTCGACCTGCTCGACGAGTCCGCGAACCTGACCGTCCGCACCGGGGTCAAGGCGCGCTTCATCGCGAGCGTGGAGTGTTCGCAGGCGTTGCGCGTGGGCTCTCGCGAAGGGATGGTTTTCCCGGTCCACGAGACGACGGGCGGCCTGCTGCTGCTCGCCGAACTGCCACCCGAGCAGGTCGAGGAACTGTACGCGGTGAACGAGCCCGGCGACCGGCCCGACCTGGCCGAACTGCGGGCGGACCTGGCGCGCGTGCGCCGCAGCGGCTTCGCGCTCAACCAGGGCCGGTCCGAACGGGGAGTGGTCGCCGTCGGAGTCCCGGTGCACGGGGCCGACGGCGCGGTCGTCGCGGGGCTGTCGGTGTCGATGCCGAGCGTGCGGTACCGGAAGGATCAGCTGCCGGTGCTGGTGGCGACGCTGCGCACCACCGCGGTTGCGCTGGAGGCGGACCTGCGCGGCTAACGCGCGGCGATGACGCGCTCGGCGATGGCGACCATGGCTTCGGTGAGCAGTGCCATCTGGTCGCGCATGGACCGGTTCGGCTCTGCCTGCCAGGCGACGAACGCGCCGTCGAACCCGGCGATGCCGAAGTAGTCCAGCGCCTCGCCCACCGCGTCGGCGACCTCCGGTCCCAGGCCGGCCCACGACTGGCGGATCATCCGCCGCATGTGCCGGCGGCCGTCGGTGCGGACGCGCTCGATGATGTCCTTCACCTCGATGTCCTCAACCGCCTCGGCGCTCATCAGCAGGATCAGGTGCAGCCGCAGGAAGTCGGGCTTCGCGACGAAGACCTCGCCGGTGCGCTGGAGGAACCACCCGAGCAGTTCGGCCGGCGGCAGGTCCGCGGGTGGATCGGCCTGCGCCTCGCGCAGGTGCCGGAAGAACTCGTACGCGCCGCGCTCCATGACGGCCGACAACAGGCCGCCCTTGGAGCGGAAGTGGTGGTAGATCGCGCTCTTCGGCAGGCCGGTCTCGGCGCTCAGCACCGACATGGTCGTGGCGGAGTAGCCGCGTTCGGCCATGATCCGCGACGCCGCGTCGAGGATCTCCTCCCGGGAACGCCGTCCCCGCCGGTTCCCGGCCCGCGCTGTGTCCACAGCGAGCAGCATAGGGCCGCGCGTTTTCTGCGCACCGGAATCTTCGGCGAGGCGCTTGACGGATCCCGAGGTGAATGTGATCGTAACCACTAATGAACCGAACGACCGGTACAAAACTGTGCGGAGCCTGCGATGACTGAGCACTACGACGCCGACGTCGCTCTCGTCGGCTACGGCCCGACGGGCCTGACCGCGGCGCTGACCCTGGCCGGCAAGGGCGCGCGGGTCGTCGCGTTCGAGCGGGACCCGGACATCTATCCGCGGGCGCGGGCGGTCACGATCAACGACTGGACGATGCGGATCCTCCAGGACCTCGGCGTCGACGACCGCGTCGAGCGCGTGGTCGAGCCGCAGCGAGCACTGCGCTGGGTGACCTACGACGGCCACGAGGTGATGCGGGTCGAGCATCCGCCGAGCACGCTCGGCACCCGCGGGAGCAAGCCGCGGTTCTACAACATCTACCAGCCGGCTCTGGAGGCCGAGCTGCGCCGCTGCGCCGACGAGCGGGACAACCTCACCGTGCGCTTCGGAGCCGAGGTCGTCGCCGTCGATCAGGACGCCGACGGCGTGACCGTCACCGCGCGCGATCGCGTCACCGGGGAGGAGACCACCGTCCGCACCCGGTACGCGATCGCGGCCGACGGCGGCTCGTCGCCGGTGCGCAAGCTGTGCGGAATCCCGATGCACGGCGACACGGGCAACACGCTGTGGATCGTCATCGACTGCCGGGTCAAGCGCTGGTGGCCGGATCGCGATTTCCTCACGTTCTGGACCGACCGGGAACGCCCGGTCGTCGACATCGCACTGTCAGCGGGCAACCACCGCTGGGAAATCCCGCTCAAGCCCACCGAGACCGAGGCGGACTTCCCGACCGACGCCGAGGTGTGGCCGCTGCTGCGCGCGCTGGGCGTGACCGGGGACGACGTCGAGATCCATCAGTACGCGTTCTACCGGCACCACGTGCGGATGGCCGAAACCTACCGGCAGGGCAGGGTTTTCCTCGCCGGCGACGCCGCGCACCTGATGCCGCCGTGGGCGGGCGCCGGCATGCAGACCGGGATGCGCGACGCGTACGACCTCGGCTGGAAGATCGCCGGCATCGTCCGCGGCGAGCTCGGCGAGGAGTGGCTCGACACCTACGAACCGGAGCGCCGTCCGTCGGCCGAGTTCTACACCCGGATCGCGGTCGCGCTGGGGCGGGTGATCAAGCAGGAGGCGACCCCGGCGGAGATCGAAGCGATGAACGCCGTCCCGCCGAACCTGGTCACCCCCTGGGAACCGCCGCTGAACGCACCGCCGACGCTCACCGCCGGCTGGCTGCGCGGCGAGACGGGGGACGCGTCTGTCGTCGGCCGGTACCTCCCGCAGCCGCTCGCCTGCGACGCCGTTGGCCGGATGGACCGGCTGGATGCCTTGCTGCCCGGCGGTTTCCTCCTCCTCGGCAACGACGTCGACCCGGCCACCCTGCTGACCCCCGAGGAAAAGGCGGGCTGGGACGCGCTCGGCGCGTCCTACGTCGCCGTCCGCCCGCGAACCGCCTACACCCGCGCAGCCACCGACCTCGTGGACCTCGAGGACGCGTTGCTGCCGTGGCTCGACCGGTACGGCGTCCAGGCGATCGCCGTACGCCCCGACAAGTTCGTCGCGGCGGCCGACAAGACCGGCCTCGCCGTGCCGGGCCGCCCCTCTGCCACCGCATCCCACCAAGCGGCTGCGCCGCACCGAAAGGAAGAAATCCGATGACCGGAGTGAAGGAGCTCGCCTACGTCGTCTACGAGGTCCGCGACCTCGCCGAATGGGAACGCTTCGCGGTGTCCCTGCTCGGCATGCAGCTGGGCGAGAAGACCGCCGACGGCCTCACCCTGCGCACCGACGACAAGGCGCACCGCTGGATCCTCACCGAAGGGCCCGCGGACGACCTGGTCCGCAGCGGCTACGAGGTGACGTCGGCCGCGGAGCTCGACGCCCTGGTCGCGCGGCTGCGCGACGCGGGGATCGAGACCGTGGAAGGCGGCGCCGAGCTGGCCGCGGCGCGGAAGGTCGAGCGGATCGTGCTCGTCACCGACCCGCTGGGCAACGAACTCGAACTGGTCACCGGCCTGGCCGACGCCGCGACACCGTTCCACAGCGATGTGCTGCTCGGCGGTTTCGTCACCGGAGCCGGCGGCGCGGGACACCAGGTGCTGCTGTCCAAGGGCGTCCCGCGCGAGACTTACCTGGCCTTCTACCAGGGGCTGCTCGGTTTCAAGCTCAGCGACATCATCGTCGAGGAGCTCGCGCCCGGCATCGTCGCCGATCTGGCCTTCCTGCACTGCAATCCCCGGCATCACACGGTCGCGTTCGGGGACATGCCGCACCCGAAGCGGACGCACCACTTCATGATCGAGGTCACCGACATCCGCGACGTCGGCCTGGCCTACGACCGGTGCCTCGATGCGAAGCAGCCGTTCGAGATGACCCTCGGGATGCACCCGAACGACCACATGTTCAGCTTCTACGTCCGCACGCCGTCCGGCTTCTCCGTGGAATACGGCTGGGGCGGTCTGCTGATCGACGACGAGACCTGGGAGGTGCGCACGCTCGACCAGCTGCACTGGTGGGGCCACCGCGCCCCGGAGGTGGTTTCGGAGCTGCTCGGCGCGGCCGTCGTTCCCGGGGGTGAGCGCTGATGGCTTCCCGGTACGTGCAGACGCGTGACTGGAAGATCCACTACCACGAAGCCGGCGAGGGGCACCCGCTCGTCCTGCTGCACGGTGGCGGCCCCGGTGCGACCGGCTGGAGCAACTACGCGCCGAACATCGATGCGCTGTCGCGGCGTTTCCGGGTGATCGCCCCGGACATGCCGGGCTGGGGCGACTCCGACGGCGCGGACTTCGGCACGCTCGATCACGTCGAGGCCGCCTGCCAGCTCCTGGACGCACTCGGCATCGGCAAGGCCGCGTTCGTCGGCAACTCGATGGGCGGGCACACCTCGTTGCGCCTTGCCGTCGAGCGTCCCGAGCGGGTCTCGCACCTCATCACGATGGGGCCGCCGATCCAGATGAAGCCGTTCCTGTTCGGCGCGGGCGGCGGGCCGACCGAGGGCCTGAAGATCATGTTCGAGACGTACTCCGACGCATCGCCGGAGGGCATGCGCCGGCTGGTCGAAATCATGGTCTACGACAAGGCCCGGTTTGCGACGCCCGAGCTGTGCCAGGAGCGTTCGGACGCGGCACTCGCACGGCCCGAGCACCTGCGTGCCGTCGCCGCCGCCGTGCCGAAGGCGCCGATCCCGATCTGGCTCGATCTCGCGGCGGTCTCCCGGATCACCGCGCCGTCGCTGCTGATCCACGGCCGCGACGACCGTGTGGTGTCGTTCGAATCGACGCTGTTCCTGGCGGCGAACATCCCGGACTCGCGGGCGGTCCTGATCAACCGGTGCGGGCACTGGGCCCAGCTGGAACACGCGGACGAATTCAACCGCCTGGTGACGGATTTCGTTCTGCACCACTGACACCAGCGCGCCCGGCTGGGCCGGCCGCTGTCGATCGAGGAGGATCACATGTGCATGTCGGGTCACGCCGGCGAGGACGCAGGTGAACGCGGCACGCTCGGCCGGCGCGGGCTGCTGACGGCGCTGGGCGGCGCGGGCCTGGCCCTGGGGCTGGCGGCCGCGAGCGGCGGACCGCTCGCGGCCGCCGCGCCGCCGGGTCCGGCCCCGCGAAAAGCGCACCTCGAGGTGGTGCTGCTCGGGACCCAGGCCGGACCACCGCCGAAACCGGACCGGGCCGGCATATCCACCGCCTTGCTGGTGGACGGGAGCATCTACCTGATCGACTGCGGGCGGTCCTCGCTGACCCAGTTCATGCGGGCCGGCCTCGACCTCACCGCGATCCGGTCGATCTTCCTGACCCACCTGCACATCGACCACATCGCCGACTACTACAACTACGTCGCGCTGGGCGGCGCGCCGGTCAGCGGCGGGCTCGGCAGCACCGGGCCGGTCGGCGTGTACGGGCCCGGTTCCGCGGGCGGGCTGCCGCCCAAATTCGGCGGCGGTACCGCGCCGGTGGTGTCACCGCCGGATCCGGTTCCGGGCACCCGCGCGCTGACCCAGCAGTGGACGAACGCTGTCGCCTACTCCAGCAACCTGTTCATCCGCGACTCCGGCATCACCGATCCGACCACCCTGCTCGACGTCCACGAGATCGCGCTGCCCGACGTGGGAGCGAGCTTCACCAACACCGCCCCGGCGATGCGGCCGTTCCCGGTGATGAGCGACGACAAGGTCAAAGTGACCGCCATCCTCGTGCCACACGGTCCGGTGTTCCCCTCGTTCGCGTTCCGCTTCGACACCGCCTACGGATCGGTGACGTTCTCCGGCGACACCACCCGCAGCCCCAACCTCCTCGCCCTCGCCGAGAACACCGACCTGCTCGTGCACGAAGCGATCAACCTGGAGGGCGCCCAGCTCCCGCCCGCGCTGCGGAACCACATGCTGGAGTCGCACGTCGAGGTCCAGTCGGTGGGCTCCATCGCCGAGGCCGCGCACGCCAAACGGCTGGTCCTCAGCCACCTGGTCGACTTCGCGCACGATTCGATCGACGTGCCCCGGTGGCGGCGCTGGGCGCAGAACGGCTACACCGGCCCGGTCGCGGTCGGCACCGACCTGCAGCGGATCGCCATCGGGTGACGCCGGCGGGACAACCGGTTGCCACGGCGAAGTGCGCTCAGCCGGTGATCGGGTACGGGTCGCAGCCCCCAGCCCGGCGTTGTCGTACGGTTGACAGGAAAACGTGGTGCAAGCGCGCCGTGCCCGGGCGTCACCTGCGCCCTGGGTGTCTCCGGCAACGGCCGGTTCCTGCCCCGCTTCCGCGCCGACCGCCGACACGGGAGTTGACGATGTGGCAGGGCACGGTGGTTCTCCAGCCCGGCCGGCTGGTTTATGCCGGTCAGCTGGGTGCCGCGCACCAGCACCGGCATGCCGCGGTGCAGCTGGTGATCGCCACGGCGGGGACAGTGTGGTTGCGCGACAAGTCCGGCGCCGAACGGGAGGGCCAGGTGGCGGTCATCCCGTCCGGCGCGCCGCACGAGATGCTCGGCGGTCCGGCAGGGCTGATCTCGGCATGGCCGCCAAACCCCACTACCCCACCGGCTACCTCGCCCATCTCGCCGAATCGTTCCGGCCCAGCGGGGCCTGCACGGCCAGGGAACCACGACGACGAGCGGCGACGGAACGCACGACCGGCCCGGTGTCGCACTGACGTGCGGTGGACAGCCGTTGCCCGTGCGGGTGAGATGGCCTGATCCGCGAGTGCACGGGTGGTCCAGTCCGCGGCCTCACCTCTCGTCGCCGTACACCGGCAGCAGGCCGCGTTCGCCGAACACCTTCTTCGCCACGAAGGTCGCGTTCACCGCCTTCGGGAATCCGCAGTACACCGACGAGTGCAGCAGCGCCTCCACGATCTCCACCGGCGTCAGCCCCACGTTCAGCGCGGCGTTGATGTGCACGTCCAACTGCGCCTCACACCCGCCGAGCGCGGTCAGCATGCCCAGCGTGACCAACTGGCGGTCCCGCGGCGACAGTTCCTGTCGCGAATAGACTTCCCCGAAGCCCCACGCCACCACGTGATGGCCCAGCTCCGGCGAAATCGCGGCGAGTGAGTCGATAACCCGTTGGCCTGCCTCGCCATCCACCTCGTCCAGCACCTGCATACCGCGCTCGAACCGGTCCTGCCTGGTCTCTGCCTTCGTCATGCCGCAGACGCTAGTTGCTGGTGCGCGCTCCAGGGCAACACCGGAACCTCGCGGGTGAGGTCTTGGGTGACACGGAGGCGGACGTCGCGTCGTCTGCTCGCCCAGAACCCCAACCAGCTCGCTGGATCGCACCGCGGGTGGGCCCGTGCCACACTCCGGGCGGACCCCTGTCATGGTCGTCTACAGTGGATCAGACTGGCTTCCCCGCAACCTGACCCATTGCCGTGGTCGGGACCCTCGCGCGGATGTGGGTGCCGCGCTGCTCAGCACCTACCGTGGGCGGTTGAACCAGGCGCTGGCCTGTGTGGTGACCATCAATGCCAGGATGACGCCGCCACAGGCGAGCCCGATGACCGGCCCGCCCGTGAAGATGGGGCCGAAGCCGTCCCCGAGGCCCAGGCTGCCCAGGCAGGCCACGATCATCAGCGAGGCGTACACGATCGTGGTGACCCGGACACCTCCGCCGCGAGTGGCGAACTTCGTCCCCAGGACGATCGACAGCGCACCCAGGCCCAGCAGCACACTGACGATCGCGACGGCATCGGCGATGCTGCCGCCGTCGTTCGCAATGATGCCGGCCAAAAGACCAGCGACGAGCACACCGACGGTGAGCTGCATGCCACCCATGACGAACAGAAGTACCCGCACCCCCCTCATCAGTCCGGGCATATCCACGCCCGACGAGTCCCCGGAGAGCCGTAGGAGCTGTTCGGGGCACCAGATCTCATGGGGGCGTCTCCTCCGTCAGACGTCCGGGACGGGCGCAGTGTACGACGGAGGCAGGGGTCAGGGTGGTGCAGTCCTCAGCAGCCCGTCCCCCCGGTACTGCCCGCTACTCACCGCCCGTCACCCTGGTTAGCATGGCCCCGACGCCGGCGCCGAGAACGAGGGCTGTCAAGGTGTCCGAAGGGATCTGTCTCACCGCGCGGTGTCGCTGGGCAGGAGGTGCCCCGGCTCCGCTGCCCGTCCGGTCCGGGAAGAAGTCGACGGACTGTGGTTCTCCGTGACCGGTTCCAGTGGCACCCTCCTCGAATGATCAGACGCCAGGGGTGTACTCGGGGAGGGTGGGCGCCTGCGTCCGGTAGCGCCGCTCGACCGCAGCCGCCGCGCGCAGCAGCGGCAGCCGGGCGACCGCGTTGCGCACGGCGATGCCAGTCCGCGTTCCGGGCACCATGAGGCGCACGTTCGGCCCGATCTGTTGCCGCTTCAGGACTAGTGCGCGATGGCTGTCCTGATAGCGCGGGAAGGCGATCCGATGGTCGCCGGACGCGGCGACCAGTTCCCCGGCGAGCCGGTACGCCCCGACGAGGGCCAGTTCGGCGCCGGCTCCGGAGGCGGGGGAGGCACACCACGCGGCGTCGCCGACGAGGGTCACTCGCCCGGCCGACCAGGAGTCCATGCGCACTTGACTGACGGCGTCGAAGTAGAAGTCGGGATCGCCGAGCGCCGCCGCGAGCAGTTCCTGGACACGCCAGCCGGTCTCGTGCGCGAACGCGGCGTGGACCAGCCGCTTGTGCGCGGCTACGTCGCGGTGGTCGTAGGCGATGGGCGCGGAACGGAAGATGAAGTATGCCTTGGCCTGGAGGTGGTTGCCCGAGCGGTAGAGGCCCGCCATGTGGCCCGGCCGGTTGAACATGGTGACGCACCGGTCCTCACCCAGCGACGCGTCGGCGTTCGCGAACGCGAAGTAGTGGCCGCCGTGCGTGACGTGGTCGGCCTCCGGGCCGAACGCCAGTCGCCGCACCGTGGAGTGCAGGCCGTCCGCTCCGATCACCAGGTCGAACCGCCGGTCGGGCCCGTGCTCGAAGGCGACGGTCACGCCGTCGGCGTCCTGCGTCAGATCCCGCACACCGTCGCCGAAGACATACTCGACGCCTTCGGTGACATCGCGCAGCAGCGCGACAAGATCGCCTCGCATGATCTCGGGCTCGGTCGCGCCCGCGACATCCAGCCGTGCGACGGCGCGGTTGCGGGCGTCGACGAACTTCATGCTGCGCACGTCTGCGGCGGCCGCACGGATCCGCGTCAGGATGCCCATCCGGTCCACGACGTCGATCGCCTGTTCCCGGACGTCCACGCCGTTGCCGCCGGGCCGCGGGCCGGGCGCGCGTTCGACGACCGTCGGCCGGAAACCGTGCCGCGCCAGCCAGTACGCGGTAGTCAGGCCGCCGATGCCGGCCCCGGCGATGAGGATCTGCGCGTTCATGATGGGTCCCTTCCTGTATCTTAACTGAAGTGCACGTTCCAGATAATGATGTGGAAGAAGCGTTCCAGATGTCAAATGTGCCTGCTCATGGACGCCGAGCGGACGCCGTCCGCAACCGGCAGATCGCCCTCGATGCGGCCACCGCGTTACTCGGCGAACCCGGAACGGCGCTGACGGTCGAGGCCATCGCCAAACGCGCTGGACTCGGCGCGGCCACGGTCGTGCGCGCCTTCGGCGGAAAGGACGCCCTGCTCGACGCTGCCGTCGCGGAGCTGCTGCGGCCCGTGGTGCAGCGGGCCAAGGACCTGTCCGGCGCGTCTCAACCCGATCGCGCGTTGCGGACGTTCTTAGCCGAGCTGATGGACTTCCAGTCGGCGTACCACGGGATCAGCACCGAGCTGCGCGGCCTGAACGTGCCCGCGACAACGGCGCTGCGCGCGGAGCTGGAAGGCGTGGTGCGCGCGATGGTCGCCAGGGCGCAGCGCGCCGGGGTGATCCGCACGGACCTGGAGCCGGACGTGCTGACCGATCTCATCGGACAGACGGCGTTCGCGATCGCGCGCTTCGACGGCGATCTGGCCGGCGCCTACCTCACCGTTCTGATGGACGGCCTGTGCCCGTCCACGCGTTGATCATGTGCCCGCCACCGATCGGTTCGCCGAGCTCCGGGGTTGAAGAAGATCGGTACCCCAATCGTAAGCCGAGTACGCCGTTCCACATCGATGACAACGGAACACGGCTATCCGGTGACATAGCCACCACCTTGCAGCTCAGCAGCTTCGCGCGCGACTCACTCTGGGCGAGCCGACCGCGGTGGAACGGATGACGGAACGCGCGATCGAAATCGCCACCACACACGCCACCGCAGCCACCGAAGCCCGGCGCGCAGCGATGCCGGCTGTGTTCCGCACCTCCGCCGAGCACGAGCTGGCGTTCTTCCGCGCACCAACTGAAGCGAGCAGCTCATGAACAACCGTGAGCGGCACAACGCGTCGTCCGGGAAATGGCCGATCAAAAAGGATTGCGCGACGGGGCCGGTCTGCGATGCTGGCCCGGTGAGCGAAGCGATCTCCTACGCCTGGCGGGACCCCATCACCGACGACGAAATGGTCGATCTCGTCCGATCGCACGGCGGCAACGCCGTGGCCGGCTGGTGGAGCCGGATCCAGCAGCACAGCCTGGGCTGGGTGGGCGCCCGTGATGGCGAAGGGCTCCTGGTCGGCTTCGTGAACGTGGCCTGGGACGGTGGCGACCACGCGTTCCTGATCGACACGAAGACCCGCGGCTCGCACCAGCACCGCGGGATCGGAACGGCGGTCGTCCGGCTGGCGGCGGCGCAGGCACGTGCGGCGGGCTGTGAGTGGCTGCACGTCGACTTCGAGCCGGAACTGCGACGCTTCTACTTCGACGCGTGCGGCTTCCGCACCACTGATGCCGGGCTGATCCACCTGGTGGCAGGGCGCTGACCGGGCGATACCCCACCCGGTAGTAGCGAGTTGAATTCCGAGCCACAAGCGACATGATCGACACCGCCGACCTGAAGCGGGATGGCATCGTCGCGACTTCCGTCGACGTCGCCCTCGCCAAGTACAACCATTCCCATAACCCCACGAGCATCTGGTCGACCTGGCCACGGCATGAGAAGGCTTCGGTGCCGAGAACACCGCGCGATGTCGCTGCGACAGGAGGTGCCCCGGCTCCGCTGCCCGTCCGGTCAGGGAAGAAGTCGACGGACTGTGGTTCTCTGTGATCGGTTCCAGTGGCGCCCTCCTCAACTGATCAGACGCCAGGGGCGTACTCGGGGAGGGTGGGCGCTTGCGTCCGGTAGCGCGGCTCGACCGCAGCCGCCGCGCGCTTCCCGCCCCCAAACCCCTTAATTCAGGACGCTCCTAGTACGGCAGCCGCAGTTTGGCGATCTCGGCTGGTCAGGGTTGCGAGTGTCCCTGTTGATCAGTGGGCAACCGGCTCGCGATGATTCCACCTGCACGTCGAAGCGGGTGGCCGCCGATCGACACCGACCCCGAAAACCCCGGCCGAACCGATTCGCGCAGGTCGGAGCATGATGGATGCGTGATCGCGTTGCGGGTGTCCGGTGAACTGGCGTGCTCGGCCGAACGGGCCTGGGCACTGGTGGCCGACTACGGCCAGGACCCGCGCTGGCGGGCCGGGGTGACCACGATGAACCCACAGCCGCCGGGGATCGTGACGCCGGGCACCACGACCGAAGAGGTGCTCCGGTTCGGTGGCCGCACCTACCGCAGCGGCGGGCTGGTGACCTCGGTCGACCCGGGCCGGGAGTTCTCCTGGCGCACCACCTCGGGCCTGCGGGCCTCGGGCGGGCGCATCCTCGAACCGCTCGACGACCGACGAACCCGCCTGACGCTGCACGCCCAGGTCCGACCACCGGGCATCCTGCGCCTGTTCGAACCCGTTCTCACGCCGCTGTTGCGTCGCCAGCTGCTGGCCGACATCGGGCGCCTCACCCGTCTGGTCTGACCGCTCTACCACCGGGTCCGTGCGAGCAGCGGGTGTCTGTTGGCGGGCGGGCGGTCCAGCCCGATGGGGCGCCGAAGGCCCGCCTGGACGTACAGCTCCTCGGCGGAAATCCGCAATCCCTTGGCGATCTGCTGAAGAATCTCCGCGCTCGGCTTCCGGACAGACAACTGCTGCAGCGAGATCTTGGCGGTACTCCCCTGCTGCTTGATATGGGCGCCGATGCCCTTCCGAGATCGGCGACGCGGCGATCGATCCTTGACCTGTGGTTAGTTCGCGTCGGGCGCCGGTCCGGCCATCCGCTCACCTCCTCTCGACACCATCGACGGCATGCGCGCGTGCTAGCTATTGCAAGCGAAGCGCTTGCACCCCGGCCGCGAGGCCGGTTCCATTTCGATACGGCTGTTGCGTAATTAGCGCCGAGCGAGCTAACCTTCGGGCATTACGAAACAGCAGTAGCGGAAAGGGGGGTGACGTGGTCGAGGAGAAGCGTCGCGGACGGCCGAGGGACGAGCAGGTGGACGGCCGAATTCTGGACGCCGCCCTGGAACTGGTGCTGGCCGAGGGCTATGACCGGTTCTCACCCGACGGTGTCGCGGCGAAGGCCGGGGTCGCCAAGACCACGCTGTACCGACGCTGGCCTACCAAGGATCACCTGATCCTCGCCGTGGTCACCAGGATGCAGAACGAGGTCGAGGTGACTGACACCGGAGACCTCCCCCGCGACCTGACCCGCTATCTCGACGAGATCGCCGCCGGGCTGAATCGGATGCGCAAGGCCGGTCGCCCGCAACTGGCCGGCGACCAGTCCGCAGGGCTGATCGCCGAGATCGCCGCGGCCGCGGCACGGCACGCGGACATCGGCGCGGTGGTGCGTCAGATGTTCGCCCTGCGCAACAAGGTTCCGATCGGCCTGCTGGCCAGAGCGAGGGAGCGCGGCGACCTGCCAGAAGACGTCGACCCCGAAGTGCTGTTCGAACAACTCGCCGGCGCGCTCTACTACCGCGTGCTGATCACCGGAAGCCCCATCGGCCCCGCGTATGTACAACGCCTTGTCACCACCGCACTCAGCGCTACCCCCGCAGCGAACAGGAGAAAGTCATGACCGTCATCGACAGCATCGAAACCGCCCCACGTAAGCGGAAAGGGCGCCGTATCGCGATCATCGCGGGCACCGTGCTGGTGATCATCGCCGGCTACCTCACCTGGAGCAACCTGCGTCGAGACACGCTCACCACCTCGGTGGAAATCCCGGCGAGCGCGGATCGGGTGTGGCAGGTGCTCACCGACTTCGGCGCCTATCCAGAGTGGAACCCGTTCATCGTGTCGGCGGAGGTGACCTCGCCTGGCGGGCTCGCCAAGGATGCCGAGCTGCGCATTGTCCTGCGGGACGCGAGCGGCGACACCACGTTCAACCCCACCGTGCTTGCCGCCGTACCCGGCAAGGAACTGCGTTGGATCGGCAAGGTCCCGCCCGGCCTGATCTTCGACGGCGAGCACAGTTTCGAACTGCAGCCGCTCGGTCCCGGCCGCACCCGGCTGGTGCAGCACGAGCGATTCACCGGCGCGCTGGTCCCGTTCATGGCAGGAACCCTGCGAGCGAACACCCTTCCGCAGTTCGAGGCGATGAACCGGGCACTCGCTCAGCGCGCGAGCACAGGCTCGTAGCGTCAGCGGAGGTGGAGCAGGATCCACTCTCGGACCCGGTCGGCGACCTCTCCGACCGGGATTCCAGTGGTGTCGAGCAGAGTCACCGGCGTGGTCATGGCCGCCGCGCCTGCGCGCAGCCACTCGGTCCACTCAACGGTCTTGCCCGTTCTGCCCGATCATCGCGGCCATCCGCAGCCAGGCCGCGCGAAACGCGGGATGACCGTCGATGTCATCCCACGTCACCATCACGCTTTCCTCCCTTAGCGGAGGACTGTTCCGGACAGTTGAAGGACGGTGCCAAGAAAGTTGACGACGGCGCCGGGAACTCGCCTCCCAGCTGGGCAAGGGCCGTGACCAGGTGCCCAGCTACACCGATGCCGAACGAGCGCACCTCAAGACCGTCGCCGCGGATCCCAGTGCCGCCACGACCGACGGCACGCCGACCGGCACTTTTGCCCTCACGCTGTTCGCCGCGCTCGCCCTCTGGGCGCTGGCCCTGGCCACCTACATCGTCACCCGGGCCGTGCTGATCGCGCTGCTGGCCGCGTCGGCGTTCGTCGCGCCCAACCAGGCCGCCACGGCGAACTTCGGCCACGCCGGCCGGATAGCCTCGCTGGCCGTGCTGGTCCTGACGGGCGCGACGGGCGTCGTCTCGACGCTTTCCGGCCCGCTGTACGCCCTCGCGGACCACCTTCGACCCACGGTGCCGTCTTGGCGCTGCGTGCGGCGGCCGCCGACGGCACCGGCCTCACGACGGGGTCGCCCAGCTCGCCGCGTGGCTGGTGGTCGGGCACCATCGCCTCGATCCTGATCACCGATCGCCGCCGCTACCTGTCCGCCAAGAGCATCCGGCCTCGCCAAGTACACCCGCTCGCGACCGTCTGACCGAGAGGGGACCGCTCCGATGAGCCGTGCCGCACCCGGCGCATCGACTGGCGTCGCAGCACAGTCCGGACAGTTGACCTGGCCCTCGCCGTTGACAACAACCCCGGTCAGGCACGAAAGAATTGCACTACACAACGAAACCGATCCAATTCGGCTTCGCGTGTCCAAAAGTGTTCTGTGGAGCTAAGGGGACTCGAACCCCTGACCCCCACACTGCCAGTGTGGTGCGCTACCAGCTGCGCCATAGCCCCGGAGCGAAGGTGAACTCCGCATCTCGTCTGCGACTACTGTACATGACCCCGCTGCGGCCGTTGCGCGGGGGGTCGGTGTGACGGCCGGCCCCCCGCGGCGCGCGTCAGCCGGCCTGGTTGATCAGGTTCGTCAGCCAGTCGTTCTGGGTCCAGTTGACGACCGTGCCGTTGTGCATGACCGTCGGCGTGCCCTGGAAGGCCGGGTTCTTGGAGACCTCGGTGAGGGCGTCCTGGAGCTGCTGGTTGTACGTACCGGCGTTCACGCACCCCGCGAACCCGGGCGCGGTGACGCCCAGGTCCTGGCCGAGTTTGATCAGCTGCGCGTTGTCGTAGCCGCGCTTGCCCTCGGCGGGCTGGGAAGCGAACAGGCTGTCGTGGTACGGGGTGAACTTGCCCTGGTCGGCCGCGCACAGGGCGGCGTTGGCCGACGCCAGCGAGTAGCCCGGCGGGTCCGACCGGTTGTTCAGCAGCGGGATCATGTGGTACGTGACCTGCACGTTCCCCGCCTGGATCTGGTCCTCGATCTGCTTGCCGTACTGCTGCTGCAACCGCGCGCAGTAGGGGCACAGGAAATCGGCCCAGATGTCGAGCTTCACCTTGGCCTCGGGCTTGCCCGAGACCACCGTGGCGCCCTGACGTTCACCCGGGCTGTCCAGCGCGGCCGACGCGGTCTGCGGCGCGATGGTCGTGCCCTCGGTGGCGTTCTTCGACTTGTTCGTCCAGATCACACCGCCGATTACCACGGCGGCGAGCACCACCACGGCGACCACCGACACGATCGTCTTCCGGCTGGGGCCACCACCGCGGGCCTGGGTCACCGCCCTGGCCGCCGGGGACTGCTGCTGGCGGCGCTTGCGCGCGGACCGTTCCGCTCCACCCACGTTCTTCAAATCCTCTCTTTCTCCGTCTCGGCCCGCGGCTCCCCGCCGCGCAGCCAGCGATCCAGCGCAACCCGGGTGGCCGGGCGCACGATCAGCCAGCAGGCCAGGACCAGAAAGCCCACGTCACGCGCGATCTCCTCGGGGTACCGGGTGTGTCCCGCCTCGACCTGACCGCCACCGCCGAAGCAACCGCAGTCGATGGTCAGCCCCCGCGCCCAGGACTGCGCGACCCCGGCGATGAACACCAGCAGCAGCAGGGCCGAGACGACGCCCACCCAGCGGGTGAGCAGCCCGAGCAGCAGGAAGGCGCCCAGCGCCAGCTCCAGTAGCGGCAGCCCCGTCGCGACCGGGTGCAGCAACGCGTCGGGCAGCACCTCGTACGCCTTGACCGCCAGGTACGTCTGGCCGGAGTCGCTGATCTTGGCGACCCCGGAGACGAGCCACACGGCGGCCAGACCGAGTCGCACGAGCGTGCCGACGATGTCGAGCACTGGGGGGGACGGGCGGGACACGGGCCCAGGCTAGCGGCCCGCCCTGAGAAACCTGTGAGTTCCGGCCGTGCCCGGCCGATGCCATACGTCCGGGTGACCGGCGCCGCGGTCGTCTACCGTGACTCTCGCCATGAACCTGCCCGACCTCCCCGTGCGCGCCGTCCTCGACGACGTCGCCGGTGCCCTGGCCGCGCACGGCACCGCGGTGCTGGTCGCGCCGCCCGGGACCGGCAAGACGACCCTCGTCCCGCTGGACCTGATGTCACGCACCGAGGGCCGGGTCGTCGTGGCCGAGCCGCGGCGCCTCGCCGCGCGGGCCGCGGCCGTGCGCATGGCGGCGCTGCTCGGGGAACCGGTCGGCGAGACCGTCGGCTACTCCGTGCGGGGCGACCGGAAGGTGTCGCAGCGCACGCGCGTCGAAGTGGTCACCTCGGGCCTGCTGGTCCGCCGCGTGCAGAACGATCCGGAGCTGCCCGGCGTCGCGGCCGTGCTGCTCGACGAGTGCCACGAACGGCACCTGGACGCCGACCTGCTGCTCGCGCTCCTGCTCGACGTGCGCGGTGGGCTCCGCGACGACCTGCGCTTGCTGGCCACCTCGGCCACGGTGGCGTCGGGCCGGCTCGCGGACCTGCTCGGCGGTGCTCCCGTAGTGACCGCGCAGGCCCGGACGTTCCCGGTCGACACGATCCACGTCCCGCCCGCCCGCGGCGAACGGATCGAGGCGTGCGTGGCGCGGGCGATCCACCGGGCTCTGGCCGACGGGGACGGGGACGTCCTCGCCTTCCTGCCCGGTGCCGGCGAGATCGCCCGCGTCGGCGCCATGCTCGACCTCCCCGAGGTGGACGTCCTGCCGTTGCACGGCCGCCTTGCACCCGGGAAGCAGGACGCGGCGCTGCGCCCGGGGCAGCGCCGCCGGGTGGTGCTCGCGACCGCGGTGGCCGAGTCGAGCCTGACCGTTCCCGGCGTCCGGGCGGTCGTCGATTCGGGACAGGCCCGGGTGCCGCGCGTGGACCACCGCCGCGGGTTGCCGGGCCTGGCGACCGTGCGGGTTTCGGCCGCCGTGGCCGAGCAACGCGCCGGCCGGGCCGGCCGTGAGGCGCCGGGGCGGGCGTACCGCTGCTGGTCGCAGCACGAGCAGGCGAGCCTGCCCGCCTATCCGGAGCCGGAGATCCGCACCGCCGAGCTGGCGCGGCTCGCACTGGAGCTGGCCTGCTGGTCGACGCCGGACGGCGCGGGCCTGTCCTGGTGGGACCCGCCGCCGGAGGGACCGCTCGCCGCGGGCCAGGCGCTGCTCCGCACGCTGGGCGCGCTGGACGGCGGCACCGTGACCTCCCGCGGGCGCCGCATGGCCGAGCTCGGCCTGCACCCCCGCCTCGCGCGCGCGTTGCTCGACGGGGCCGCCGAGGTCGGAGCCCGGCACGCAGCCGAAGTAGTGGCCCTGATGGACGCCGGTGGCACGGCCACGGATGTGGAGACCGAGCTGCGCCGCCTCCGCGACGACCGTGGCGCGCGCTGGCATGCCGAGGTCCGCCGGTTGGCGCGGCTGGTGCCGGGCGGGCCGGATGCGCCCGATCCGGCGCTGGTGGTCGCGCTGGCTCATCCCGAGCGGCTGGCCCGGCGACGGGCGCCGGACTCGCCGGTCTACCTGATGGCGGGTGGCACCGCCGCGGAGCTGCCGGCCGGCAGCGGTCTCGGCGACGCAGAGTGGCTGGCGGTGGCCGAAGCCACCCGTGACCCCGGCCGGGCCCACGGCGTCATCCGGCTCGCCGCGCGGGCGGACGAGGAGCTGGCCGTGCGGGCGGCACCGAACCTGGTCTCCGAGCACGACGACGTGTCCTGGAACGGGGACGTGGTCGCCCGGCGGGTGCGGCGGCTGGGCGCGATCGTCCTGCGGGACCGGCCGTTGCGGGACCCGGACCCGGCGCGGGTTCGCGAGGCGTTGCTGACCGGGCTCCGGACCGGAGATGTGCTCACCTGGACCGCGGAGGCGGACCGGTTGCGCGCCCGGCTCGCCTTCCTGCACGGAGTCCTCGGCGGCCCCTGGCCCGCGGTGGACGACGAGGCGCTGTGGTCGAGAGTCGACGAATGGCTGGAGCCCGAGTTGTCTCGCGCTCGCCGCCGCGCCGACCTCGCTCGCGTGGACACGGCAGCCGCATTGCGTCGGCTGCTGCCGTGGCCGGAGGCGGGACGGCTGGACGAGCTGGCACCGGACCGGATCGAAGTTCCCTCGGGTGGCCGGTTCCGGGTGGACTACTCGACCGGACGCCCGGTGCTCGCGGTGAAGCTACAGCTCGCCTTCGGGTGGCGGGAGACCCCGAAGGTCGCCGGGGGTCGTGTTCCGGTTCTGCTGCACCTGCTCTCCCCGGCCGGCCGGCCGGCGGCGGTCACCAGTGACCTGGAATCCTTCTGGGTGAACGGTTATCCCGCGGTGCGGGCCGAACTGCGCGGCCGGTATCCCAAGCACGCCTGGCCCGCGGATCCACAGGTGCCATGAGATCGCCCGCTTGGTACGACCTGAGCGTGGTGGCGGCGACCACGCCGCCGGTACAGCCGGATATTGCGGTCGTCGTGTCCGCGTGAGGCGTGCCAGGCCGCATCGACCACGGTCCAGCAGGCGGGAATGAGGTTGCCGGCCGCCAAGACAACCGGACATACTCTGGGTATGAACGCCCGAGCCCACGCCGACGCTTGGCTGGACGCGTGGAAGGCGCGCGACCTCGATGCCATCATGGCTTGCTACGCCGATGATGTGGACTTCGCCGCCCCCACGGTGATACGTCGGTGGGGCAGGTCCGATGGCCGGCTGCATGGCAAGTCCGAACTTCGCCGGCATTTCGAACTCGGGTTGGAACTGGCCCCGGGCCTGACCTTCACCGAGGAAGCACTGCTGACCAGCCCGGGCGGCTACGCACTGCTCTACCGGCGCGAGAACGGCAACCGCGCGCTCGACGTCGTCGAGCTCGACCAGGACGGCCACGCGGCCCGGGTGCGCGCCTTCTACGAGAATCTCCAGCAGTAACTCCGCGGCTGATCCCTGCCTGGCGAGCGCATCGTCAGCTGCTGTAGGAGCGCTGTGGGCGAGCGGGCAGGTCGCGCTCGAGTTCTTCGTCCTCCTCCTCGTGCAGGCCGAGCACGACCGCCCGCCGGATCTGCTCGCGGTTCTCCCGGACGACGTGCGCGAAGAACTCTTCGGTGCGCGGGTCGGTCAGCACCTCGAGGATGACGCGCATCGTGGTGTCCACAAGGGACTGGAGGACCTCGTCGTGGAACGGCAGCCGGGACAGCCGCCCTGCCTGCGGGTCCGTCTTGATCTTTTCCGTGATGATGGCCCGCAACGTCTCGCGGTTTTCGCCCAGCGAACGGGCTAGGTTCTCCGGGTAGTTGCCCGTTTCGATGACCTTGACCACCTCGTCGAGCACCGCGACGGTGATCGGTTTCTTGATCGCCAGCACGATGGGCCGGGACATCCGCTCGACCAGCCGCTGGGTGAACAGTTCGCCGAACGCCCGGTCCGCGGTGCGCGCCAGCCGCACGATCACCATGACGATCCGCAACAGCCGGAAGCTGCGCAGAGCGGGGTGTGCGATCGGGATCATGCCGAGGATCTCGTACCAGTTGCGCAGCGGAAACCGCTTGTCCCAGCCAACGCGCGACCACCGCCACAGGAACTCCGCCAGGAACACGCCGCAGATGGAGGTGTCGATGACGAAGATGTGGTGCGCCGTTTCGGGTGTGTGCGGGAAGAACGTCACGTAGACGACCAGGCCGACGGAAACGACGGCCAGTGTCAGCATGGCCACGTCGAGGGCGCTCACCCTGCGCCGAGCAATCATGCGCCGCATTCTGCCCTGCCGAAGGTGCCGGGGAACGGATGCCCTTCGGCCGATGCGCCCGGGCGCGCCCGGTTCCTAGGGTCGGCGGCATGATCACAGTACGAGCGCTGACGAAGCGCTTCGGCGAGAAGATCGCCGTCGACCAGCTCACCTTCACCGTGCCACCGGGCACGGTGACCGGCTTCCTCGGTCCGAACGGCGCCGGTAAGTCGACCACCATGCGCATGCTGCTCGGGCTCGACCGTCCCACGTCGGGCACGGCGCTCCTCGACGGGAAGCGGTACGCCGAGCTGCGGTGGCCGCTGCGCACCGTGGGCGCGCTGCTGGACGCCAAGGCGGTGCACCCGGGACGTTCGGCGGCCAAGCACCTGCTGGCGATGGCCCGCAGCAACGACATCCCGGACCGCCGCGTCGACGAGGTGCTGGCGACCGTCGGCCTGTCCGACGTGGCGGGCAAGCGGGCCGGGCAGTTCTCGCTGGGCATGGCACAGCGGCTCGGTATCGCCGGTGCCCTGCTCGGCGACCCTGCCGTGCTCCTGTTCGACGAACCGGTGAACGGGCTCGATCCGGACGGCGTGCGATGGGTGCGGCAGCTGATCCGGTCGCTGGCCGCGGAGGGCCGGACCATCCTGGTCTCCAGCCACCTGATGAGTGAGATGCAGCTGACCGCGGACCACCTCCTCGTGATCGGGAAGGGCCGCCTGCTGGCGGATGCGCCGTTGACCGAGCTGCTCGCAAGCGGGGCGGTGGTGCGGGTGCGCTGCGCGGATCGCGGCGACTGCGCGCGGCTGGCGGCCCACCTGCCCGGCGCCCGCGTCGAGGGCGATTCGGTGCTGGTGGTCGACGCATCGGTCGAGTCCATCGGCGACCTGGCGTTCGAGCTGGGCATCCGGCTGCACGGCTTGAGCGAGGAACAGGCCTCGCTGGAGCAGGCGTATATGGAGCTGACCGCGGACGCGGTCGAGTACGGCGCGGACTCCGCGCGGAAGGCTGGTGTGCGATGACGACCACGGCGGCGATCCGGTCCGAGTGGACGAAGTTCTGGTCGGTCCGGTCCACGTTCTGGGGACTGGCCGGCGCCATCGTGCTGATGCTGGTGTTCGTCCTGCCGTCGGCGATGTCGCTCGCCGCCAACCGCATCCGGGCGGGCTCGGCACCCGACCTGGTGGCCGGCGGCAACTTCTACCTGGCGGAATTCGCGGTGATCGCCCTGGCGAGCCTGTTCGTGGCCGGGGAGTACGCGACCGGCAGCATCCGTTCCACCTTGCAGTGGGTGCCCGTCCGCGCCCGCGTGCTGACCGCCAAGGCCGCAGTGCTGGCACCGGTGTTGTTCGTGCTGGGAGTGGTGGCCGCGGCAGGGGCGATCGCGGTGGCGACGCCGTTGATGGACGGCTTCGGCCGCGCGGCGTCCACCGGCGAAATCATCCAGGCGTGTGTCGCGAACGGCACCTACTTCGCCCTCACCGGACTGCTGAGCCTCGGGATCGGCACGGCGTTGCGCAGTGTCGCCGGGAGCGCCACCGTGTCGTTCCTGGTGATGGTGATGAGCGCGATGGTGGCCGGTTCGCTCGGACTGGGCGTCGCGGATTACATGCCGGGCATCGCCGGGGTCACCGCCTTCGTGCCGTCGGGACAGCCCAACCCCGTCTCCGGCGCCGTGGCGTCGTATCCGTCGTGGGCCGGGCTGGTGATCCTCGCCGTGTGGACGGCGGTCGCGCTGGCGGTGGGGCACGAGGTGCTGCGCCGCCGGGATGCGTGACCTCATGTCACCAGCCCGGCCTCGTGGGCGATGATCGCAGCCTGGACCCGGTTGCGGACGTCGAGCCGGCCGAAGATCGTGCTGACGTAGGCCTTGACGGTCCCTTCCACCACGAACAGCCGCTCGGCGATGTCCGCATTGGACAGTCCGGCGCCGACGAGGGTGAGCACCTCGCGTTCGCGATCGGTGAGGACGGTGATGCGCTCCCGGGCCGCGGCGGCCCGGGAGACCCGGTCACCCGACAACTGGGCGATCACCCGTTGCGCAACTCGCGGGGACAGGAACGCCGCCCCGTCGGCGACCGCGCGCACTCCGGCAAGCAGTTCGCGGGGGTCGCCGGACTTCAGCAGGAACCCGCTGGCACCACAGGTGAGCGCGCGCTCGATGTAAGCGTCCTCACCGAAGGTGGTCAGCATGACGACACCGGTGCCGGGCACCAGCGTGCGGATCTCCTCGGCCGCGGCGAGGCCGTCGAGGCGCGGCATGCGGATGTCGAGGAGCGCGACGTCCGGACGGGTGCGCCGGGCCTGCTCGACCGCCTCGCGGCCGTCTCCCGCCTCGGCGACGACCTCGATGCCGTCGTCGGCGGACAGGATCGCTGCCACACCGGCCCGGATCATGGCCTCGTCGTCGGCCAGCAGTACACGGATCACTTCGGTTTCCTCCCGGATCACGCGCCCTCGCGCACGTCGGTCAGCAGTTCCTTGCTCGCGAGCCGCTCGCCGTCGAAACAGAGGCGGTAGGCGTCCAGCCGGAGCTCGACGATGCTGCGCCCGGTGCCGTAGTACTCGCACCTCAGCCCGGGCGGCTCGGGCGCCGCGACGTGTGGCCCGCGTTGCCGGTGCGGCAAGACGGCGGCGACCTCGGCCCGGCTCTGGCCGGGTCGCAGCTGCTCGTAGCCGGCGGGGTCCAGCACGGACGTCTGCCACTGGTACTGGTAGGTGGCCCCCACCACCCCGAGCAGACCGGCCAGGATCGACGGCGGCACGACCAAGGCGGCGACCAGCCTGCGCCGCACCGTCCGCCGCACCTGACCGAGCTGCCGCGCCGACTCGGACTGCACCGGCTCGACGGGCGCGGGTGCCGAGGCGTGCGGCAGCCGCGCCACCACTTCGAAGCCGCCGTCGCGGGGGCCGGCGCTGAGTGTGCCGCCGAGCAGCCGCACCCGCTCCCCCAGGCCCACCAGGCCCCGCCGTCCGGAAACGGTGCCGGGCAGCGGCCCGGCCGGCGGCGGACTGTTGCACACCCGGACGACCGTCTCCGCCGGTGCTCGCGACACGGACACGGTCACGCCCGCGCCCGGGGCGTGTTTGGTGACATTGGTGAGGGCTTCCTGGACCACGCGATAGGCCGCGCGTTCGACCATCGGCGCAGCCGATCGGCCGCCGGCTTCGTCGTCCACTCCGGACACCTCGTCCTCACGCAGGACGATGTCCATCCCGGATTCCCGCGCCCGCTCCACCAGTGACGCGACACCGTCGTCCACGGGCTCGACCGGCGCGGCGTCCTCACGGAGCACGCCGATGATCTCGCGCAGCCGTTCCGTGGCCGCGGCCGCGCTTTCCCGCAGCGCCTTGGCTTCCGCACTACCGGACATCTCCAGCGCCGCGGCCCGCAGGGCGATCAGGCTCAGCTCGTGGCCCAGCGAATCGTGCATGTCGCTGGCGATCCGGGCCCGCTCACGAAGCCGGGCCTCCTCCGCGACGATCCGCTGCCGCAGCTCCAGCTCCTCCGCGCGCTGCCACCCGGACCGCACCAGTTCGTCCCTCGTGCGCATGTACCGCCCGAGCTGCCACGGCAGCACGGCGAACAACAGGACCCCGAACATCGGTCCCCAGTCGCCCAACTCGGCCCGGCCGGCCCCCAGCGACAACGGAAGGCTGATGACGCTGATCGCGACGAACGTCGCCAGCGCGGGCCGCGCCGACTCCATCCGGCGCCCGGCCAGGTACCCGAACGGCACCATCAGCAGCACCGGCCACGCCGGGACGCGGCCGGCGAAGTTGAACAGCATCGCGGCGCTGGAGGCCACCGCGACGGTCAGCGACAGCCAGGGGCTGCGCCGGGCGGTGGCGATCGCGAGGACGACCGCGACCAGCCCGGCGACCAGCTCCCACGGCTCGGCGTTGTGCCGGCTCTCGTAGAGCAGCACGGCGGCGGCCGGCACCCCGGCCAGCACCTCGGCTGCGCGACCCCAGAATCTCCCCACGTCCGGGACGCTACCCACCGAAGTGGAGCCGCGGTATCTGTCGAAAGTCAGATTTTCGTCGTCACCCGGATGAAATCCAGCACCTGCGGCCAGGAGATCGCGAACGCCCCGGCGTTGACCGGCTCACCGTGCCGCGTCCGGCTGGCGAAGCCGTGCTCGGCGCCCGGGTAGACGTGGATCAAGCTCGCTCCGGTGACCCGCCCCTGCAACGCGGCCTGCAGCTCGTCGAACCGCGCGCGCGGCACGAGCTCGTCCGCCGTCGGGTACAGCATCATCACCGGCGCCTTGATCAGACCGGCGTGCGCGACCGCGTCCATCGTGTGGTTGGGCGGCGTCTCGCCGGGAACCGTCGGGTGGTAGGCGACCACGTTGGCCACCCGGTGATCCCGGCCACCGAGGATCAGCGCGAACCGCCCGCCGAGGCACCACCCGATCACGCCGGCCGAAGCGCAGCCGAGCTCGCCGAGCAGGTGGTCCAGCAGCTGCGCCTGCTCGTCCAGCGCCACCGCGTCGTCGAGCTCGGGCATCTTCGCCAGCAGGTCCGGCATCGACGTGTCGTCGCTGCTCGGGCCGTGGAACGGGTCCCACACCAGCGCGGTGACGCCGGTGGCCGCGAGCTCGTGCGCCCAGTCCCGGACCTGCTCGCCGATGCCGGTCACCATCGGCAGCAGCAGCATCCCCGACTCGCTGCCCCCGGCGGGCCGCGCGAGGTAGGCGCCGAGGCCGTTGACGACGAGTCGTGACCTTTCGATGTCCTGTTTCATGCCGTGACATTAGGCATGATGATCGCCATGGCCGAACGCACCCTGACCGAACAGCTCGGCGCCGAACCGCCCCCGGGCGTCGCCGCGCTGGACCCGGCGCACCAGCGGGACCTGGCGGACGCGCTGCGCAGCGCCCGGCGGCGGCAGGCGGCGGCGCTGGCCAAGGCGGGCAACGACGCGCTGAAGTTCGTGCCCGCCCTGCTGCGGCCCGCGGTGCGGAAGGCGGTCGGCCTGTGACTCCTCAGGAAGCGGAGATCCGCAAGCTCGCGCGGGTGCTGGGCGTCGGCGCCGAACGGCTCGGCTACCTCGCCGAGGTGCCCGTGGCGGACCTGCGCGAGCTGCGGGAACGCGCCACGACCGTGTTGTTCGACGCGCACCTGGGGGTGCTGGAGCGGATGGCCGGTGCGAGCAAGCTGCTGCCCACGCCGGTGCTGGCGAAGATGGCCGAGCGGGTGTTCGGGCCGCTGCTCGCGGCACGCATCGCCGGCCTGGTCGAAGCGTCCCGCGGGGCGGAGATCGCGGGGCGCCTGTCGCCGTCGTTCCTGGCAGACGTGGCCGCCGAGCTGGACCCGCGGCGAGCGCGGGGCATCATCGCGAAGCTGCCGGCCGGCGTGGTCGTGGCGGTGGCGCGCGAGCTGACCGGGCGACAGGACTGGATCACCATCGCGTCGTTCGTGGACCACCTGCCCGACGCGACGATCGCGGCGAGCCTCCGGTTCATCCCGGACGCGGCGCTGCCCGAGGTCGCCGCCCTGCTGGACGACCCGTCGAAGATCGCGAAGGTGCGGGAGCTCCTGCCGCCGGAACGGGTCGCGGCGCTGCCGGAGCACCTCCGCTGAGTCACCGGGTTCCCATTTCGCCAAGCCGGCGCGGGCGGGCGCGCGGCACGATGGACGGGTGATCAACCGCATCATCGCCTACGCGGGCGCGACCGAACCGGCCGCGGCCAGGGATTTCTACGTCCGCCTCCTCGGGCTCGAGGAGGCCATGACCGACCCGGTGCTGACCCTGCGCTCCCCGGACAACCCGGCCGCGCAGGTCATCGTCCTGCCGGACGGGGACACTCCCGCGCCGTCGTTCGGTGTCGACGTCGGCGACCCCGCGGCCGTCGACGCCATCCACGACGCGGCGCGGCGCGCCGGGCGGCGGATCGTCTACCCCCTCACCGACGAGCCGTGGGGGGTGCGGCGGTTCTTCGTCGAGGACCCGGGCGGCACGGTGGTCAACGTGCTCGCCCACCTACCGGTCAGGCCGCCACGATGAGGTAGATCCCGTACAGCACGACGGCCGCGCACGCGGCGAAGCACACGCCCGCCGTCAGCGTGCCCGCCGCACCGGTTCCGCCGCTCTCCCGGTCGTCGGTGCGGGCGGCGACTCCCCGCACGCCCGCCGCGAACAACCCGGTGACCACGGCCACCGCCGCCAGGGCGGTCACGAACACGCTGCCCAGCGCAGCCCAGTCGATGTGCACGAACGCCTCCTCAGGCCGCCACGGGAACCGGCTGCTCGGCAGCCATCGACTCCGGCGTCACCGGGTTGCGCCGCGACCACAGCCAGATGCCCAGCGCCGCGGCCACCAGCACGAGGCCGACCACGACCGTGCCCACGGTGCCCATCGTCGCGACCTCGGCGGACACCGCGCCGACGGCGGCCGCGGCCGGCAGCGTCAGCAGCCAGGCCAGCGCCATCCGGCCGGCGACGCTCCAGCGCACCTCGGCGAGGCGCCGACCGACACCCGAGCCGATGATGCCGCCGGAGCAGACGTGCGTGGTGGACAGCGCGAACCCGAGGTGCGAGGAGGCCAGGATCGTGGCGGCCGCGCTGGTCTCCGCGGCGAACCCCTGGGGCGTCTGCACGTCGGTGATCTTGCGGCCCATGGTGTGGATGATCCGCCAGCCGCCCACGTAGGTGCCGAGCGCGATTGCGAGCCCGGCGCTGAGCACCACCCACAGCGGCGGACCGGATCCGGCGGCCAGCGCACCCGACGAGATCAGCGTCAGGGTGATGACACCCATGGTCTTCTGCGCGTCGTTAGTGCCGTGCGCGAGCGAGACCAGCGACGCCGACAGCACCTGCGCGCGCTTGAACGACTTGCTCACCACGTCCTGCCGCACCTGTGCGGTGATCCGGTAGACGAGGTAGGTGCCGACGACCGCGATCAGACCCGCCACCAGGGGCGAGGCCACGGCCGGGATCAGGACCTTCTGCACGACCTTGGCGAAGTGGACCGCGTCGGCGCCCGAGGCGACCCAGACCGCGCCGATCAGCCCGCCGAACAACGCGTGGGAGGAGCTGGAGGGCAACCCGACCAGCCAGGTCACCAGGTTCCACAGGATCGCGCCGACCAGTCCGGCGAAGACGACCACGGGGGTGACCTTGGTGTCGTCGACGATGCCGCCCGAGATGGTCTTGGCGACCTCGACCGACAGGAACGCGCCGACGAGGTTGAGCACGGCGGAGATGGTGACCGCGACCTTGGGTCTCAAGGCGCCGGTCGCGATGGAGGTCGCCATGGCGTTGGCGGTGTCGTGGAAGCCGTTGGTGAAGTCGAACGCCAGTGCGGCGACGATGACCACGAGGACGATCAGCGAGAGGTCCACACCCACCACGGTACCGTTCGGGTGATGGCCCCCCGCCGGTGGTCGATGAACTTCCGGTGAACTGGCCGCCGGAGTGATTTGCCTTACGCCACAGCGGAACCCTTCCGCCAGACGCGCCAGGTGAGCGGCACCCCGGGGCGGTAGGCGAGGTGCGTGCGCGCGGGCGCGTCGAGTACGTGCAGGTCGGCCCGGGCACCCGGGCGGAGCACGCCCACGTCGGTCCGGCGGAGCGCACGCGCCCCGCCGAGGGTGGCGGCGCGCACCGCCTCGTCGACGGACAGGCCCATCTGCAGCACGGCCGTCGCCACGCAGAAGGCCATCGACGTGGTGTACGAGCTGCCGGGGTTGGCGTTCGTGGCGAGCGCCACGGTCGCTCCGGCGTCGAGCAGCCTGCGAGCCGGTGCGAGCGGCTGGCGGGTGGACAGGTCGCACGCGGGCAGCAGGGTCGCCACCGTCTCCGACGACGCGAGCGCCGCCACGTCCTGATCGGACAAATGGGAGCAATGGTCCACGCTGGCGGCGCCGAGCCGCACCGCGAGCTGCACCCCCGGCCCGGGGCCGAGCTGGTTCCCGTGCACCCGCAGGCCGAGGCCGTGCCGGGCGGCGGCACGCAGGACCCGTTCCGACTGCGCCTCGTCGAACGCCCCGGTCTCGCAGAACACGTCGGCCCAGCGCACCGATCCGGCCACCGCGTCGAGCATCTCCCCGCACACGAGATCCACATAGGATTCCGCGTCCGACCCGGGTGGCACGAGGTGGGCGCCGAGGAAGGTCACCTCGTCGGCGACCGCGGCCGCGATCCGGGCGGACCGGGCCTCGTCGCCGACCGTCAGGCCGTAGCCGGTCTTGGTCTCCAGGCAGGTGGTGCCCTGCCGCGCCGCCTCGGCCACGTGGCGGCGCAGGTTCGCGGTCAGCTCGGCGTCGGTGGCCTTCCGCGTCGCCGCCGTGGTGACCGCGATGCCACCCGCCGCGTACGGCTGCCCGGCCATCCGCGCTTCGAACTCGGCGGTCCGGTCGCCGGCGAAGACCAGGTGCGTGTGGCTGTCGACCCACCCGGGCAGCGCGGCGCGGCCCTCGACGTCGACGCGTTCGTCCGCGTCGGGTGCCGCCGCGGCCGGACCGACCCAGGCGATCGCAGGACCGTCGAACACGATCGCGCCGTGGTGGATCGTGCCGAGTTCGTCGTCGTTCGTGGTGAGCTCGCCGATACCGGTGATCAGGACCGCCACAACGCCTCCACCTCGTCCGCCAGCGCCGCCGAGGGGCGGTCGACCAGCCGGTGCACCCGGTCGCGCACGACCCAGCGCCCATCGACCAGGACGTCGGTCACGTCCGCGGCCGAGGCGGCGAACGGCACGCCCGCGGGTTCGGTTCCCGCGGTGCGCACCGAGTCCAGTGCCACCACGACCAGATCGGCCGGCGCCCCGGCGGCCACCCGGCCGGCGTCCCACCCGATCGCCGCGTGCCGGGTCGCCGCGTCGACCAGCTCCGCGACGCCGAACCGCCCGCGTTCCCCGGCGGCGAGCCGTTCGTGCAGCTCGAGCGACCGCAGTTCGTCGAACGGGTCGATCACGGCCTGACTGTCGCTGCCCAGGGACAGCGGCACGCCCGCGTCCGCCAGGGGTCTCGCCGGACCGATCCCGTCGCCGAGGTCGCGTTCGGTGGTCGGGCAGAAGCACACGCCGGTCCCCGACCGGGACAGCAGGCCGACGTCGGAGTCCGTCAGGTGCGTCGCGTGCACGGCGACGGTGCCCGGCCCGAGGACGCCCGCGCGGTCCAGCAGCTCCGCGGGGGTGCACCCGTGGTGCGCGCGGCAGTCGTCGTTCTCGGCCCGCTGCTCGGACAGGTGGACGTGCAGCGGACCGGATCCGGTGCGGGCGAAGGACGGCAACTGGTCGGCGGGCACGGCGCGGACGGAGTGCACGGCCGCGCCCACCCGCGCGGCGCCGGGCTTGATCGCGCCGACGCGCGCTGCCCAGCCGTCCACGTCCCCGTCGCCGAAGCGGAGCTGCACACCGGACAGCTCGCGCCCGAACCCGCCGGTGAGGTAGCAGGTGTCGAGCAGGGTGAGCCGGATGCCGGCGTCCTCGGCGGCCTGGATCAGCGCGTGACCCATGGCGTTCGGGTCGGCGTAGCGCCGCCCGCCCGGCGCGTGGTGCAGGTAGTGGAACTCCCCGACCGCCGTGTACCCGGCGAGCGCCATCTCGGCGTAGACGCCGCGCGCGAGCCGGTGGTAGGAGTCCGGGTCGAGCCGTCCGGCCAGCGCGTACATCCGCTCCCGCCAGGTCCAGAACGTGCCGCGGTCGTGGTGCGTGCGGCCGCGCAGCGCGCGGTGGAAGGCGTGCGAGTGCCCATTGGCGAAACCGGGCATCGCCAGGCCGGTGAGCACCGTCCCCGACCGCGGCGCATCCGGGGTGATCGTGGTGAACCGGCCGTCGGCGATCTCGATCCGGACCCCGGACGCGACGCCGTCCGGCAACCACGCGTACTCGGCCCACAAGATCGTCATGTCGACAAGTCCTCCAGGACCCGGGTGAGCGCGACCACGCCCGCTTCCACGTCGGCGTCCTCGGCGAACTCCTCCGGCGCGTGGCTGATGCCGGTCGGGTTGCGCACGTACAGCATCGCGGTGGCCGTGTGCGCGGCGAGGATCGCGGCGTCGTGCCCGGCCCCGGTGGGCAGTTCGGGCGCGCCCAGCAGACCGGTGAGCCGGTCACACAGCGCGGGGTCGAAGGTGACGGTGCCACCGTAGGATTCCTCGGTGACCGTGACCGTGCAGCCTTCGGCCGCCGCGGCCGCCCGGGCCGCATCGGTCAGCTCCGCCACGACCTCGCGGCTGCGCCCGCGGGCGTCCAACCACAGGTCCACAGTGGAGGCGATGACGTTCGTCCCGCCCGGTCGCGGCACGAGCCGCCCCACGGTCGCTCGTCCATCCACTGTGGACGCGAGGCGGCGGGCGGCGAGCACCACTTCGGCCGCGGGCAGCATGGGATCGCGCCGGTCGGCCAGAATTGTCGTACCCGCGTGGTTCCCTTGACCGGTGAACGAGAACCGCCACCGCCCGTGCTCCAGTACCGTGCTCCCGACGCCCACCGGCACGTCCAGCGCCCGCCCCTGCTCGACGTGCAGCTCGACGAACGTTCCGATGCGGCCGAGAGCCTCGTCGTCGCGGCCCAACCGCGCCGGATCCACCCCGGCGCGCGCCGCAGCCTCGGCGAGCGTCACGCCGTCCGGATCGCGCAGCGCCCGCGCGCGGTCCGGATCGAGGGCGCCGGTCAGCAGCCGCGACCCCAGGCACGGCACGCCGAAACGGCCACCCTCCTCCTCGGCGAACACGACGACGGCGAAGGGCCGCGCCGGGCGCGCCGGCAGCCGCGACACCGCCTCCAGCGCACTCACCACGCCGAGCGGGCCGTCGAACGCGCCCCCGCCGGGCACCGAATCGAGGTGGCTGCCGGTGACCAGCGCGTCCGGTCCCGGCTCGCCCCACCACGCCCAGAGGTTGCCGTTGCGATCGGTCTCGACATCCAGCCCGCGGCGCCCGGCCTGCTCCCGGAACCACTCCCGCAGCTCGGTGTCCGCGCGGTCGAACACGTGCCGGGCGTACCCACCACCGGGAGCGCGGCCCACTGCGGCGAGGTCGTCGAGCAGGCTCACGCCTCCTCCCGCATCGGCACGCGCACCCCGCGCTCCGCCGCCACCTCGGCGGCGCGCTCGTACCCGGCATCCACGTGCCGGATCACGCCCATCCCCGGGTCGTTGGTCAGCACCCGCTCGATCTTCCGCGCCGCGAGCGGCGTGCCGTCCGCCACGCACACCTGACCGGCGTGGATGGAGCGCCCGATACCGACACCGCCGCCGTGGTGCAGCGACACCCAGCTCGCGCCGGACGCGGTGTTGACCAGGGCGTTCAACAGCGGCCAGTCGGCGATCGCGTCCGAGCCGTCGGCCATCGCCTCGGTCTCCCGGTACGGCGATGCCACGCTGCCCGCGTCCAGGTGGTCACGGCCGATCACGACCGGTGCGCTCAGCTCACCGCTCGCGACCATCTCGTTGAACCGCAGGCCGGCCAGGTGCCGTTCGCCGTAACCCAGCCAGCAGATGCGCGCCGGAAGCCCCTGGTACGCCACGCGTTCGCCGGCCATCCGGATCCATCGGGCGAGGGAGTGGTCGTCCCCGAACAGGTCGAGGATGGCGCGGTCGGTCGCGGCGATGTCCGCCGGTTCACCGGAGAGGGCGGCCCAGCGGAACGGGCCCTTGCCCTCGCAGAACAACGGCCGGATGTAGGCGGGCACGAAACCGGGGTAGTCGAACGCCCGCGCACAACCACCGAGCTTCGCCTCACCACGTAAGGAGTTGCCGTAGTCGAACACTTCCGCACCGGCATCCAGGAATCCGACCATGGCCCCGGCGTGCTCGGCCATCGACTCGCGCGAGCGGTCGGTGAACTCGTCCGGTTTCGCGGTCGCGTAGTCGTGCCAGTCGGCGACGTCCACACCGATCGGCAGATAGGCGAGCGGGTCGTGCGCCGAGGTCTGGTCGGTGACGACGTCCGCCTCGAGCCCGCGCCGCAACAGGTCCGGCAGCAGTTCGGCGGCGTTGCCGATCACGCCGACGGACACCGCCTCACCGGCCCGTTTGGCAGCGGTCACCCTGCGCACGGCGGAGTCCACATCGGACGCCAGCTCGTCGAGGTACCGGGTGTCCAGGCGGCGGCGGGCCCGCGCCGGATCGCATTCCACCACGAGCGCGGTACCACCGTTCATGGTGATCGCGAGGGGTTGCGCACCACCCATGCCGCCCAGCCCGGCGGTGACCGTCAGCGTCCCCTTGAGCGTGCCGCCGAACCGTTTCGCCGCCACGGCCGCGAACGTCTCGTAGGTGCCCTGCAGGATGCCCTGGGTGCCGATGTAGATCCACGAGCCGGCAGTCATCTGCCCGTACATCGTCAGGCCGAGCTGCTCCAGCCGGCGGAACTCGGGCCAGGTCGCCCAGTCGCCGACGAGGTTGGAGTTCGCGATCAGCACGCGGGGCGCCCACTCGTGCGTGCGGAACACGCCCACCGGTTTGCCGGACTGCACCAGCAGGGTTTCGTCCTCCGCCAGCTCGGTGAGGCACCGGGTGATGGCGTCGAAGCTGGCCCAGTCGCGGGCGGCCTTGCCGGTGCCGCCGTAGACCACCAGGTCCTGCGGACGCTCGGCGACCTCGGGGTCGAGGTTGTTGTGCAGCATCCGCAGCGCGGCTTCGGTCTGCCAGTTCTTCGCCGTCAGCGTGGTTCCGCGCGCGGCCCGGACGGTGCGGCTCATGCTTCCTCCAGTGCGGTCAGGACGGCTCCCGAACGGACGAGTTCTTCGGCGGCGGCGATCTCCGGCCCGAGGTGGCGGTCCGGCCCCGGCCCGGCGACGCGTTCCCGCAGCAGGTCGCGAACGGCGGCGGTGACCGGTGCGGGCCGCAGCGGAGCCCGGAAGTCCAGCGCACGAGCGGCGGTGAGCAGCTCGATCGCCAGCACCGAGGTCAGCCCGTCGACGGCGCGGCGCAGCTTGCGAGCCGCGGACCAGCCCATCGACACGTGGTCCTCCTGCATGGCGCTGCTCGGAATGGAGTCGACCGACGCCGGCACGGCCAGCCGTTTCAGCTCGCTGACGATCGCGGCCTGCGTGTACTGGGCGATCATGTGCCCGGAGTCGACGCCGGGGTCGTCGGCGAGGAACGCGGGCAGACCGTGCGAGCGGGACACGTCGAGCATCCGGTCCGTGCGGCGCTCGGCGATGCTCGCGACGTCGGCGAGCGGGATCGCCAGGAAGTCCAGCACGTAGGCGAGTGGCGCACCGTGGAAGTTGCCGTTCGATTCGACCCGCCCGTCGGCGAGGACGACGGGGTTGTCGATCGCGGCGGCCAGTTCCCGGTCGGCGACCAGTTCGGCGTGCGCGACGGTGTCCCGCGCCGCGCCGTGCACCTGCGGCGCGCACCGCAGCGAGTAGGCGTCCTGCCCGCGGGTGCATTCCGGACCGCGGTGACTCGCGACGATCGCGGAGTCCGCGAGGGCGGCGAACATCCGGCGCGCGGACACCGCCTGCCCGGGGTGCGGGCGCAGGGCCTGCAGGTCCGCGGCGAACGCCCGGTCGGTCCCGAGCAGCGCCTCCACGCTCATCGCCGCGGTCAGGTCGGCGGTGTCGAGCAGGCGGCGCAGGTCGTCGAGGGCGAGGACGAGCATGCCGAGCATCCCGTCGGTGCCGTTGGTGAGCGCGAGGCCCTCCTTCTCGGCGAGCGTCACCGGCTCGATCCCGGCCTCGGCGAGGGCTTCGGCCGCCGGGCGGCCGTCGAGCACCTCACCCTCGCCCATCAGCGCGAGGGCCACGGCCGCGAGCGGCGCGAGGTCGCCGGAGCAGCCGAGCGAACCGTACTCGTGGACGACCGGGACGATGCCGGCGTTGAGCATCGCGGCCAGCGTTTCCGCGGTCTCCGGACGGACACCGGTGTGGCCGGACGCGAGGGTGCGCAGCCGCAACAGCATCAGTGCGCGGACCACCTCCGGCTCGACCGCGGGACCGGTGCCGGCCGCGTGGGACCGGATCAGCGAGCGCTGCAGTGCGGTGCGCCGCTCGGCGGGGATGTGCCGGATCGCGAGGGCGCCGAATCCGGTGGAAATGCCGTAGGTCGGCTGGTCCGCGCCGGCGAGCGCGTCGATGTGGCGGCGGGTCTCGCCGAGCGTCTTGCGGACCTCGTCCGTCAGCTCCACCCGGGCACCGCCGCGCGCCACCGCGACGACCTGCTGCCGGTCGAGGGGCCCGGAGTCCAACCGCACTGTGCTCATCGGCCCATTGCACCTCCACCCGAGGACGGGCGGAGGTCGCCACCGGGTGGTTGTGTCTGGTATCCCAGACAGATGACGGATGTCCCCGCGCTCCGCCGCGGCCTGGCGGTGCTGCGGGTTCTGGCGACCCGGCCGGGGCCGATCTCCGCGGGGGCGATCGCCCGCGAGCTGGGGCTGCCGCGCTCCACGACCTATCACCTGCTCGCGGAGCTGGCGGCGGCCGGTTTCGTCGTGCACCTGCCGGCCGAACGCCGGTACGGGCTGGGAATCGCGGCCTTCGAGCTGGGCTCGGCCTACCTGCGGCACGATCCGCTGGAACGGCTGGCCACGCCGCTGCTGCACAAGCTCGCCGACCGGGTGGGGCACCCGGCGCAGCTGGGCGTGCTGCACGGGAACGAACTGCTGTACCTGGTGAAGGAGCGGCCGCCTGCGCCGGAGACGTTGGTGACCGACGTCGGGGTGCGGTTACCGGCTCACCTGCCGGCCAGCGGTCAGGCACTGCTGGCGCACCTGCCGCACACCCACGTCCGGGCGCTCTACCCGCGCGCCGCCGCGTTCGTGAGCCGCACCGGCCGCGGCCCGGCGACCCTGGCCGCGCTCCGGCGTTCGCTGGCGGCGGTCCGGTCCCGCGGCTGGGCGGTGGAGGACGGCCACGTGACACCCGATTTCGCGTCGGTCGCGCACGCGGTGTTCGACCACAACGGCAGCCCCCTCGCCTCGGTCGCGGTGACGTTCCGCCACGTCTGCCCAGCCGGCTGCGCCGAGACGTGGCCCGAGCTGGCGCACGAGGTGCGGACGACGGCGGACACGCTGACACGCCGCGTGGGCGGCCGGAACCCGGGCCAACTCCGCTGACCGAAGATGGCAGGAAAGGTCGCCTACGCGCCGTCGTGACCGATCTCCGCGCTCTGACCAGCCGCTACACGGCCGTCTGGAGGGACGCCGTCGAATTCACCGACTACGGGCGGTACGCGGGGCTGGACGAGATGGAGGCGCGGGTGACCGCCGCCCAGGAGGAGTTCGTGGCCTTCCCACCTCCCCCACGTAACCACCGGATGGGGGTCCAGGGGGCGAAGCCCCCTGGCGGGGGCCCGGGGGTCCGACCCCCCGACAACACAACGAAGGCCGAGACCGCCGCGAGCGTCCCCCGCGAGCAGGTCCCGGCCTTCGGCCGAGTGGAGGTGCCGGGAATTGAACCCGGGTCCTCTGGCGCCTTGCCTAGGCTTCTCCGTGCGCAGTTCGCTCTGCCTCTACTCGGCCCCACCGGTCACGCGAACAAGCCGGTGTGACGGGCCCAGCCGCTGTGGTTTTCCCATCCGGTCCCCGCGGCCGGGTCCGGATGGTGAGCCTCCTAGCTGATGCCGGCTACCGGGACGGAGGCGCTCCCGGGCCGACAGACTCGCACTCGCTCAGGCAGCGAGGGCGAAGTCGCGCTGACTATTAGTCTTGGCGCTTATTTGGTTACGACGACGCTTAACGGTGGTCTCTCGCCTGCACCGGCACGCTTCCCTTGACTCAACGTCCAGAGTCGAAACCGTTCACCCCCTTGATGGTGTTTCGCAACCAGCATAACGCCCCGGGCAACCGGGTTTGTTCCGGCGGGGTGGGGTTGTCCCTACTCCGGGGATGCCCGCGCACCCCATGGTTCACCAGCGGAAACCTCGCGATGCTGGTCACGTGCTCCACAGAGAGGAACGGACCATGACGGTGACCAATTCCGACGGCACCCGGCCGCGTCCCGCGGTGCTGGGTTCGCTGGGGTACCTGCTGAGCAACCTGCCGCTCGGCGTCGCCGGGTTCAGCGTGATGGCGGTGCTGTTCACCGCGGGCCTGGGCACCGCCGTGGTGTGGGTGGGCCTGCCGGTCCTCGCGGCCGCGGTGCTGATCGCCCGGGGTGCCGGGCAGCTCGAGCGCGTCCGGGTGCACCGGATGCTCGGCACCTACATCGCGACGCCGTACAAGCCGTTGCCGGCGGCCGGTGTCAAGGCCCGGTGGCTGGCGCGGCTCAGCGACGGCGCGACCTGGCGGGAAGTGCTCTACCTGGTGGTGTTGCTGCCGCTGGGGATCGCCGAGTTCGTCGTCGTGGTGACCGTCTGGTCGATCGGGCTCGCGCTCGCCGCGCTGCCGTTCTACTGCACGCGCCTGCCCGGCGGGGCCTACTTCTTCCCGTCCTTCGACTTGCGCTGGATCGTCGTCGATTCGCCGGTGGCGGCGCTGCCGTGGGCCGCGCTGGGCCTGGTCGTCCTGGCGCTGGCAGCCGTGGTCACCCGCGGTCTCGGCACGGCCCACGCCCACTTCGCCCGCGGTGTGCTCGGCCCGGGGCCGCGGGCCCGTCGCCTCGCCGGATCGGACATCGGCTCGCCGGCCCCGGTGGCATGATGAGCGACGTGGGGAGTCAGCCGATCGAGCAATCACGCCCGGGAGCGGCGAGGTCGATCGGCTACATGGTCGCCTCCTTCCCGCTGCGGCTGGTCCAGTTCGTGCTGGTGGTGACGCTCTCGCTGGTCGGCATCGCGACCACGGTGGTCTGGGTGGGCATCCCGATCCTGCTGTGGACCACGAGCATGGTCCGCGGTTTCGGCGACCTGGAGCGCCGCTGGGTGCGGAAGGTGCTGGGCACTCCCCTGCCGCCCGCGGACCGCGCGCCGGCCGAGGGCAATCTGCTGGGCCGCTGGCGGGGCCGTCTGGTGGACGGCACCACGTGGCGCGACCTGGCGTACCTGTTGGTGGCGTTCCCGCTCAGCGTCGTGGAGTTCGCGGTCGGCCTGGTGTCGATCATCCTGGTGCCGATGGCGATCTGGGTCGCGCCGTGGATCGGCTGGATGCACGGCTCGCTCGCGATCGCGCTGCTCGGCCCGAACCGCGCGGAACGGCTGCAGGTCAAGGCGCAGCAGCTGCAGGCGTCGCGGGCCCGCGGGGTGGACGCGGCAGAGGCCGAACGCCGCCGCATCGAGCGGGACCTGCACGACGGCGCGCAGCAGCGGCTGGTCGCGGTGGCGCTGAACCTGGGCCGGGTGAAGAACAAGCTGGACCGGGATCCGGAGGCGGCGCGCGCGCTGATCGACGAGGCCCACACCGATGCCAAGCTCGCGGTGTCGGAGCTGCGGGACCTCGCGCGCGGCATCTACCCGGCGGTGCTCGGCGATCGCGGCCTGGACGCGGCCCTGTCCGCACTGGCGGCGAAGACGCCGATCCCGGTGGAGGTGACGGTGGACATCGAACCGCGCCCCCCGGCGGCGGTGGAAACCACCGCCTACTTCATCGCGGGCGAGACGCTGACCAACGTCGCCAAGCACTCCGGCGCGACAGAAGCGCAGGTCAAGGCGTGGCGGACGGACGACAAGGTGGTCGTCGAGATCACCGACAACGGGCACGGCGGGGCGGAGGTCCGGCCCGGTGGCGGGCTGGCCGGGCTGGCCGACCGGGCCGCGACGATCGACGGTGTGATGACGGTGGTCAGCCCCCAGGGCGGGCCGACCGTGGTGCGAGCCGACCTGCCGTGCACCTGGTGACCCCGTTCGTGAGTGAATAGGGCGGATTCACTCACGAACCGGGGGTTGCGGATGCGGGTGGTGATCGCGGAGGACGCGGTCCTGTTGCGTGCCGGGGTCGAGCGGCTGCTCGCCGACGAGGGCATCGAGACGGTCGCCGCGGTGGAGACGGGGGACGCGCTGGTCGGGGCGGTCACCGAGCACAAGCCGGACCTGGCGATCGTCGACGTCCGGATGCCGCCGACGTTCACCGACGAGGGCCTGCGGGCCGCGCTGGCCGCCCGCGAGACGGTGCCGGGCCTGCCGGTGCTGGTGCTGTCGCAGTACGTCGAGGAGAGCTACGCGGTCGAACTGCTCTCCGGCGGGGCCGGCGGGGTCGGCTACCTGCTGAAGGAACGCGTGGCCGACGTGGCCGACTTCCTCGACGCGGTTCGCCGGGTCGCGCGGGGCGGCACGGCCATCGATCCGGAGGTGATCGCGCAGGTCATGGCCAGAGGGCGGAAGAACCCGCTGGACGCGCTGACCGCGCGGGAGTCCGAGGTGCTCGGGCTGATGGCGCAGGGCCTGTCGAACTCGGCGATCGCCGCCCGGCTGGTCGTCTCGCACGGCGCCGTGGAGAAGCACATCGGCAACATCTTCGCCAAGCTCGGGCTGGAAGCCAGCGCCGAGGAGCACCGCCGGGTCCGCGCGGTCCTCACCTACCTCGGCCGGGCCTGACCACTCAGCTCGCCCACGGCGGCACGACCGTGGTGCCGCCGACCCGGCCGACCATTCCCGCCGACGTGCACACGGTGGCGCGCGCCGGTTCCGCGCCCGGGTTGCCCAGGCGGAACAGGGTGTCCGGGGGCACGATCATCGCGTCCCCCGGCGTGAGCCGGTGCGTCTCGCCGCCGAGGACCACCTCCAGCGCGCCGGAGTCGAGTACGAAGACCTCCTCGCGGCTCACCGAATGCTCCTCGCCGGTAACGCCCGGGGCGAGCTCCAGCGACCAGACGGCCAGCTCGACGGCTCCGCGGCTGGGCACGGCTAGCGGGCGGAACACCGCGCCCGCGCGCTCGAACCGGGGCGCTTCCGCCAACGTGGCAACAGGCATCACGACCTCCAAGTAGTCAAGTAGCTTTACCAGTCGTACGGTAAAGCAGCTTGACCATACAGTCAAGGAGGTTGACCATTGACCGCCGGGGACATGCCGGGGCTGCTCGCGCTCACGTTCCGCGCGCTGATGGACGAGATCCACACGCACCTCGCCGAGGAGGGATTCGCCGACGTCCGGCCCGCACACGGGTTCGCTTTCCACTTCCTGTCCCACCGCCCCGCCACCGCCGTCGAGCTGGGCGAGCACCTCGGTATCACCAAGCAGGCCGCCGTCCAGCTGGTCGACGAGCTCGCCGCCCGCGGGTACGTCGAGCGCCGCCCGCACCCGACCGACCGGCGCAGCCGCCTGGTCGTCCTCGCTCCCCGGGGCCGGCAGTGTGTCGATCGGGTGGTGGCGCTGTCACAGGCCGCCGAAGCGCGGTGGGCGGACCTGATCGGCGCCGACGCGTTCGCCCGGCTGCACCAGGGGTTGTCCGCGTTCGCGACGGAGATGGCGCGGCATCGGAGCGTCACCGTCCGCCCGGTGTGGTGAACCGCTCCTCACCCGTTCTGACGGCGGCGCCGGGCGGGCACCCTCACCTACCATGGGCGGACGTCGCCGTCGTTCCCCTACGAGGAGGGCTCCATGACCGAAGAGAACGTCCGGTTCTTCGGCGGCCCCCTCGACGGCCGGGTGCAGACGCTGGACGACCCGGTGAGCGGCACGATCGTGCGGCACGTCCACCTGCACGAGGGCCCCAAGATCGAGACCTTCTACCAGCTCGGCTTCACCCCGGAGTCCGGTTGGGAGTACCGGCTGTGCGGTCTGCCCGCCACCGAGGTCGGCGAGGCCCGCGAGCGGTAGGTGGGGCCTGCCCCACCACGATCCTGCACCTGACCCCCGGAAGAAGACGGCGGTCTGCCCGGCTGTGCCGGAAAGCCGCGCCGACCAGGCTCTACCCATGCGACAAAGCCTGCGGCAAGCCCCAGCCGGAGCCCGCGACACCTTCCTCGACGTGGTCCGCGCGACCGCGATCCTCGCGGTCATCGGACAGCACTGGCTCATGCCGGTGCTCAGCTACGACCACGGCACCCTGGCCACCGGCAACGCCCTGACCACCCCGGGCTGGTGGGCGCTGACCTGGCTCTCGCAGGTGATGCCGATGGTGTTCTTCGCCGGCGGTGCGGCGAACCTGTTGTCCCTGCGCCGCGCGGCGTCGACCCGGGACTGGCTGTCCACGCGGCTGAAGCGGCTGCTGATCCCGGTCCTGCCGTTGTTCGCGGTGTGGCTGCTCGCCCCGGACCTGTTGCGTGATCTCGGCGCACCGGAGCAGCCGGTGCAGATCGCCGGTGCGATCGCCGGGCAGCTGCTGTGGTTCCTGGCCGTCTACCTGATCACCGTCGCCGCGACACCGCTCATGCTCGCCGCGCACCGGCGCTGGGGCCTGGGTGTCCCGCTGGCGCTGACGGGGCTCGCGGTGATCGTCGACATCGGACGGTTCGAGGTGTTCGGCCCGCTCGGGTACGCCAACGCCGTGTTCGTGTGGCTCGCCGTGCACCAGCTCGGCTTCCACTACGTCGAGGGCCGTCTCGCGACGTTGAGCCGGCGCGGTGCGGCGGGGCTGGCTGTCGCCGGGTTCGGCGTGACTGCGCTGGCCGTCGCGTTCGGCCCGTATCCGGGCAGCATGATCGGCATGCCGGGGGCGCCGGTGTCGAACATGAGCCCGCCGACGGCGGTGCTGATGAGCCTCGCCGCCGGGCAGATCGGGTTCTGGCTCGCGCTCAAGCCGACCCTGACCACGCTCGCCGAGCGCCCGGCGGTGGCCGCCGTGCTGCGCTGGAGCGGCCCGCGGTTCATGAGCCTGTACCTGTGGCACATGCCGGCGCTGGTCGTCGTCGCGGGTGTCGCAGTGCTGGGCTTCGGCTACACCACGCCGGAGCCGGGCAGCGCCGACTGGTTCGCCGTCGCCCCGGTGTGGGTGGTCGCCGCTGCGGTGGTGCTCGCCGGGTTGCTGAAGGCGTTCGGCCGCTTCGAAACCCGGCCGTCCCCGGGCGGTGCGGTCGCGACCGGACAGCTCGCCGCCGCAACCGTGCTGGCCTCCGGCGGGCTGCTCGGCCTGGCCGCCCACGGGTTCACCGCGCCCGCCCACGGCGGCTCGCTCTCCGGGCCGCTGCCCTGGGTCGCGCTGGTGCTGGCCGCGCTGCTGCTGGTGAGCAAGCCGGTGCGGGTGGCCGTCAGAGGTTGAGCAGTTTCGCGGGGGTGTCGTGCAGGACGGCCCGCAGGAAGTCGTCCCCGAGGCGGTCGTCGGCAGCCCAGCCGGCGACCGCCCGCAGCTGGGTGGCATAGGAGTACGGGATGTTCGGGAAGTCCGTGCCGAGCACGACCCGGTCGGCGACGTCCACCAGCCGGTCCGTCCAGTGCGGCGGCAGCGGCATCAGCGACTCGGTGAACGGGACGCCGACCATGGTGGTGTCCAGGTGGACGCGCGGGTACCGCTCGACCAGCGCGAGCGCCTCGTCGTACTCGGGCATCCCGGCGTGCGCGAGCACCGCGGTCAGCCGCGGGTGCTTCGCCAGCACCTCGCCGAACACGTCGAGCCCGGTGTGCGGGCCGCGGTGGGGACCGTGGCCGGCGTGCACGACGACCGGCACCCCGGCCTCGGCGAGCAGGCCCCACGCCGGGTCCAGCAGCTCGTCCCGCGGGTCGTAGGCACCCACCTGGACGTGCGCCTTGAAGCAGCGGACGCCGGCCCGCAGCGCCTCGGCGACGTAGGTGGCGGCCGAAGGCTCGGGGTAGAACGTCGCGGTGGGCACGGCAGCCGGCACGCGCTCGGCGAACTCGCGCAGCCACCCGTTGAGCCATTCCGCCATGCCCGGCTTGTGCGGGTAGGCCAGCGGTGCGTACCGCAGGACACCGAACGACTCCAGCAGCGCGACGCGCTCGTCCTCGGACACCCGGTACTGAATGGGCCAGTCGTAGCCGGCGCGCTCCCGCATCGTGTCGAAGTACGCCCAGACCTTGACCAGCATCCGCTCGGGCAGGAAATGCAGGTGCAGGTCGACGAGCCCGTCCAGGCCGAGGCCGCGCACCCAGGCCGCGATGTCCTCGTCGCGCTCCGGCCCCACCTAGCGGCGGCCCTTCAAGGCGCGGCCCACGGCCCGGCTGATCTCCCGCTGGGCATCCCGCTTGGCCAGGTCCTGGCGCTTGTCGTAGGCCTTCTTGCCCTTGGCGAGGGCGAGCTCGACCTTGACCTTGCCGTCCTTGAAGTACATCGACAGCGGAACGAGCGACAGCCCGCCCTCCTTGGTCTTGCCGATCAGCTTCTCGATCTCGCCGCGGTGCAGCAGCAGCTTCCGCTTGCGCCGCGACTCGTGGTTGGTCCACGTGCCGTGCTCGTACTCGGGGATGTGGACGTTGCGCAGCCACACCTCACCGTCGTCGACGGTGGCGAACGCGTCGACGAGCGAGGCGCGGCCCGCGCGCAGGCTCTTCACCTCGGTGCCCACCAGCGCGATCCCGGCCTCATAGGTGTCCAGCACCGCGTAGTCGTGCCGCGCGCGGCGGTTCGACGCGATCACCTTGGAGCCTCGTTCCTTGGGCATAGGTCCAGGTTATCCCACACGTCCCGGCCCGGGCACGGCGTTAATGCCGGACGTAGAGCCGCAGCGTGACGTAACCGGTGGTGGCCGAGATGATGATCGACGCGAGGAGCAGCCACGGCGCCACCACGATCACGTCGAGCACCTGGACGTTCGGGATGATGCCACCGGTCACCGACAGGATCCGGTCGACGAAGGCGAACTTGGCCCCGATCAGGCCGCCCACCGCGATCGCCCAGCCGACCACCCCGGTGACGACCGCCTCCAGCAGGAACGGCAGCTGGGTGTACCAGCGCGTGGCGCCGACCAGCCGCATGATGCCGACCTCCTTGCGGCGCGTGAACGCCGAGATCTGCACCGTGTTGGAGATCAGCAGCAACGCCGCGAGGGCCTGGATCAGGGCGACGACGAACACCCCGTCGCGGACACCGCCGAGGACGCCGAAGAAGCGGTCCAGGAACTGCTTCTGGTCGTCCACCCTGGACACCCCGGGGCGGGCGCCGTACTCCTGGGTGATGACGTCGCTGCGGCCCGGGTCCTTCAGCTTGACCTGCAACGAGGCCGGCAGCGCCTCGGGGCGGGCCGACTGCACCAGGATCGGGTTGTCCTGGAACAGCCGCTTGAACCGCTCGTAGGCCTGGTCGCGGTTCTCGAACACGACGGACTCGACGGCCGGGTTGCTGTTCAGGTCGGCCCGCAGTCCACGGCAGGGATCCTGGGTGCAGGTCTTGTCGTTGGCGCTGACGTCCTGCGTCAGGTAGAGCGACACCTCGACGTCGGCCATGTAGTTGACCTGCATCTTGTCGATGGTCCGCACGATCAGCAACCCGCCGCCGAGCATGCCGAGCGAGATGGCCGTAGTGATGATCATCGCGATGGTCATCGTGATGTTGCGGCGCAGGCCGGTGAAGACCTCGCTGAACACGAAACTGGCACGCATCGGGGGGTTGGTTCCTCAGGTCGGGGGCAGGCGGGGGTGGGGGCGACTAGCGGCCGACGCCGTACACGCCCCGGGCGTCGTCACGGATCACCTTGCCGAGCTGGAGCTCGACGACCCGGCGTCGCATGGAGTCCACGATGGAGTGGTCGTGCGTGGCCATCAGGACGGTGGTGCCGGTGCGGTTGATGCGCTCCAGCAACAGCATGATGTCCTGGCTGGTGTCGGGGTCGAGGTTCCCGGTGGGCTCGTCGGCCAGCAGCACGAGCGGCCGGTTGACGAACGCGCGGGCGATCGCCACGCGCTGCTGCTCACCGCCGGAGAGCTCGTGCGGCATCCGGTCGGCCTTCCCCTCCAGCCCGACCAGTTCGAGGACCTCCGGTACCACCTTCTTGATGGTGTGCTTCGGCTTGCCGATGACCTCGAGCGCGAACGCGACGTTCTCCGCGACGGTCTTGTTCCCGAGCAGCCGGAAGTCCTGGAAGACGCAGCCGATGGTCTGCCGCAGCCGGGGGACGCGGCGGCGGGCCATCTTGGCCACGTCGAAGTTGGACACGAAGACCCGGCCCTTGGTGGGGACCTCCTCGCGCAGCAGCAGGCGCAGGAACGTCGACTTGCCGGACCCGGAGGGCCCGATCAGGAAGACGAACTCGCCCTTGTCCACGTCGACCGACACGTTCTCGAGCGCGGGACGTGTCGATGTCTTGTAGACCTTGGAGACACTGTCGAGCCGAATCACGGTGCGCCATCCTACCCATCGGCCCCGTCAAGCCCCGGTTGGCCTATTGCCACGGCGCGGCGATCACGCAGCGTTGACCTGCTTGCGCCAGCGGATCCCGGCCTCGAGGAAGTCGTCGATCTCGCCGTCCAGCACGGAGCTGGGGTTTCCGACCTCGTGCTCGGTGCGCAGGTCCTTCACCATCTGGTACGGGTGCAGAACGTAGTTGCGCATCTGGTTGCCCCAGCTGGAGCCGGAGTCCTTGAGGGCGTCGAGCTCGGCGCGCTCCTCCTCCTTCTTCTTCAGCAGCAGCTTGGCCTGGAGGACCTTGAGCGCGGCGGCCTTGTTCTGCAGCTGCGACTTCTCGTTCTGGCAGGACACGACGATGCCGGTGGGCAGGTGCGTGATGCGCACGGCCGAGTCGGTGGTGTTGACGCTCTGCCCGCCGGGGCCGGAGGAGCGGAACACGTCGACCCGGATGTCCTTCTCCGGGATCTCGACGTGGTCGACCTCCTCGACCTCGGGCAGCACCTCGACGTGCGCGAACGACGTCTGGCGGCGGCCCTGGTTGTCGAACGGCGAGATGCGGACGAGCCGGTGGGTGCCCTGTTCGACGGAGAGGGTGCCGTAGATGTAGGGGGCCGCGACCTTGAAGGTGGCCGACTTGATGCCGGCCTCTTCCGCGTAGGAGATGTCGTAGACATCGGTCGGGTAGCCGTGGCGTTCGGCCCACCGCAGGTACATCCGCAGCAGCATCTCGGCCCAGTCGGCGGCGTCGACCCCGCCGGCCTCCGCGCGGATGGTGACCACCGCGTTGCGGTCGTCGTACTCGCCGGAGAGCAGCGTGCGGACCTCGAGGGCGTCCACTTCGCGCGCGAGGCGGGTCAGCTCGGACTCGGCCTCGGCCTTGCTGGCGTTGTCACCCTCGGCCTCGGCGAGCTCGTGGAGCACCTCGAGGTCGTCCAGGCGCTGGCGCAGGTCGGTGACCCGGCGCAGCTCGGCCTGCCGGTGGGACAGCTGGCTGGTGACCTTCTGCGCGGCCTCCGGGTCGTCCCACAGGTTGGGGTTGGACGCCTGCTGTTCCAGGTCAGCCACCTGGGCGCGCAGGCCGTCGAGGTCCATGACGGACTCGACCTGCGTCAGCTTGCCGGCGAGGTCCTTCAGGTCGGCTGCGAAGTCACCACTCACAACCTTCAAGGTTACGGCACGAGGCGCGGCCGGTTACGGGAACCGGCCGCTTGGTGCCTCGTGGCCGCCGGTCAGAGGGCGTTGACCGCGTCGACCAGCTTCAGCGCCCCGCGGACGCACTGCTGGCGGTACTCGGCGGTCGCCTTGCTGAGGGGGTCGTCGGCGGCCTTGACCGCGGCCTTGGCCTCGTCGAGTTCCGCCTGGTAGGCGGCCCGCGCCGTGTCGATCAGGGCGCCGCGCTGCTTGGCGGTGAGCGAGCCGGCGTGGACGAGGCGCAGGATCAGCGGGCTGCGGAAGTGGTCGGGACCGGCCTCGGAGGCCAGCCACGCCTTGAACGCCTTTTTCCCGGCGGCCGTGATCACGTACTGCTGGCTGGAGCGCGGTCCCTGCTTGCCGAGCCGGACGAGCCCTTCCTGAGCGAGGGCGGGCAGCTCACGGTAGACCTGGCTGCGGGTGACGCTGAAGAACGCCCCGAACCGCTCCTCCGCCGCCGCAACCAGCTGCCCCCCGGTGGCCGGACCGTCCTGGAGCAGGCCGAGCAGTGCCGCTGCTGTTGCATTGAGTTCAGACACCCCTCCACGGTGCCACTTTTCCGCGGATCTGTCCACTGTGGTCAAGGACAATGTCCACAAAGGCCATTACCTTCCCCCGTCCGGCGCAACCGGCGGTGGACCAGGCGCACGAAAACGGCCCGGTTCTGATGAACCGGGCCGTTTTCCACTGGTAGCGGGGACAGGATTTGAACCTGCGACCTCTGGGTTATGAGCCCAGCGAGCTACCGAGCTGCTCCACCCCGCGTCGTGGACACCACTATACACACCCCGGGCAGCTCCTCCGCCCCACCCCCGACCATCCCGAGTGGACGCCCCCGGGCACGCCCCGTGCCCACTCCCCCACCACCCGCAGTCCCGCCGGCTCACCCGTCCGGCGGCGCGCCGGCGGCACCGGCCCGCACCCGATCCGGGACGTGGGCAGCGACTCTGCAACCGATTGCAGCTCGGGCTCGGCAAACACCGCCGCACACCTCCCGCAGTGGCACAAGCGCGCTGAGTTGACGGGCTCTTGTGACGCTTGACGCACCATCGGACGCCCGCTTATGGTTCTGCAACCGATTGCAAGCAACACCGACGAAACACAAGGAGACCGCAGTGACTGCTCGTCTGACGGATCGCACCATCGTGGTGACCGGCGCCGCCCGTGGCATCGGCGCCGGTATCGCGCACGCGATGGCGGCCGAGGGCGCGAACATCGTCGTGGTGGACCTCCTGGCCGAGGAGGCCGCGGAGACCGCCGAGCGCATCGTCAAGGACGGCGGGAAGGCGGTCTCCATCGCCGCCGACGTCACCAACCGCGAGCAGGTGCGCGCCGCGATCGACCTCGCCGTGTCGGAGTTCGGCCGGCTCGACGCCATGTTCAACAACGCCGGCGTCAACGACCCGCGCAACTGGCTCGACATCGACAAGGACAACTGGGACTTCATCACCGGCATCAACGGCTGGGGTGTCGTCGTCGGAACCCAGGAGGCCGCGAAGCAGTTCATCGCGCAGGGCAGCCCCGGCAAGATCATCAACACCGCCTCCATCGCCGGCCGCCAGGGCTACGCCGCCATCGGCCCCTACTGCGCGTCGAAGGCCGCGGTGATCTCCCTGACCCAGTCCGCGGCCCGCGCGCTGGCCCCGCACAACATCACCGTGAACGGGTTCGCCCCCGGCGTCGTCGACACCCCGTTGTGGGTCGAGCTGGACAAGGCCCTGGACAACATCGGCAAGCCGGAGCTCAAGTTCGCGGGCATGGCCGCCGACATCCTCCTCGGCCGGCCGAGCCAGCCCGCCGACATCGCCCCGACCGCCATCTTCCTCGCCGGCCCGGACTCGGACTACATCACCGGCCAGATCATTCCCATCGACGGCGGCATGATCCTCGTCTGACGAGGACGTCCGGCCCCACTTCTCGCCTTCGGAAACGGACAGTCCATGACGACCTCACCACAGCCCGTGCTCGAGATGCGGGGCATCACCAAAGCGTTCGGCAGCGCCCTCGCGCTCGGCGGCGTGTCCTTCGACGTGCTGCCCGGCGAAGTGCACGCGCTCTGCGGCGAGAACGGCGCCGGCAAGTCCACCCTGATGAAGGTCCTGAGCGGGGTTTACCCGCACGGGACCTACGACGGCGAGATCTGGTTCGAGGGCGAGCTCCTCCAGCTCAAGGACCTGCGCGACAGCGAGCGCCACGGCATCGTCATCATCCACCAGGAGCTGGCGCTGAGCCCGCACATGTCGATCGCCGAGAACATCTTCCTCGGCAACGAGCGGCGCGGGCGGTTCGGCCTGATCGACTGGAACAGGACCAAACGCGAAGCCGCGGCCCTCCTCGACCGGGTGGGTCTGCGCGAGGACGTCAGCGCCCCCGTCTCCGGACTCGGCGTCGGCAAGCAGCAGCTGGTCGAGATCGCCAAGGCGCTGTCGAAGGAGGTCAGGCTCCTCATCCTCGACGAGCCGACCGCAGCCCTGAACGACGAGGACTCCCAGCACCTGCTGAACCTGGTCGTCGAGCTGAAGAAGCACGGCATCGCGTCGGTCATCATCAGCCACAAGCTGAACGAGATCGAACAGATCGCCGATCGGGTGACCGTCATCCGGGACGGCCGGGTCGTCGAGACCCTCGACGCCACGGACGTCACCGAGGACCGCATCATCGTCGGGATGGTGGGGCGCGACATGGAGCACCGTTATCCGGAGCGCCCCGCCAAGCAACTCGGGCCGTCCGTGCTGCGCGTCGAGGACTGGACGGTGTACGACAGCGTGGACCCCACCCGGAAGGTCATCGACTCGGCCAGCTTCGAGGTCCGGGCCGGCGAGATCCTCGGCGTCTGCGGCCTGGTCGGGTCCGGGCGCACCGAGCTCGCCATGAGCCTGTTCGGTCACGCGTTCGGCAGCAACATCACCGGCAGAACCTGGGTCAACGGCCGCGAGGTCACGATGAAGACCGTTCGCCAGGCCATCGACCACGGCCTGGCCTACGCGACCGAGGACCGCAAGGCGCTCGGCCTCAACATGATCGACGACATCCGCCGCAACATCACCCTCGCGTCCTTGAACAAGGTTACCACACGCGGACTCCTCGACGAGCGCAAGGAAATCGGGGTGGCCAAGGGCTTCCGGGACTCCATGAACATCAAGGCCCCCTCGGTGTTCGCGGAAGCCGGCCACCTCAGCGGCGGCAACCAGCAGAAGGTCGTCCTCAGCAAGTGGATCTTCGCCGATCCCGACGTCCTCATCCTCGACGAGCCGACCCGCGGGATCGACGTCGGCGCCAAGTACGAGATCTACAACATCATCCACGAGCTGGCCCGCAACGGTAAGGCGATCCTCGTCGTCTCCTCCGAACTCCCGGAGCTTCTCGGAATCGCAGACCGAATCATGGCCGTATGTGAAGGCCGCATCACCGGCGACCTCCCTGTCGAAAGCGCAAACCCGGAAAGCCTGATGCGGCTCATGACCCTGGAGAAAGCACGATGAGCGCGACCCTGTCCAAAGACGAGCAGAGCACGCCGGCGCCCCTGGTGGGCATCGAGGAGCGCCGGCGCGTGAACCCGCTCGTCGCCGCCCTGTCACGCAACAGCATGTTCGTGGCCCTGGCCGCGGTGATCGTGGTGTTCACCCTCACGACTGACGGTGTCATCGTGCGGAACCAGAACGTCTCCAACGTCATCGTCCAGAACGGCTACATCCTCATCCTCGCCATCGGCATGGTGATGGTGATCGTCGGCGGGCACATCGACCTGTCCGTCGGATCACTGGCCGGGTTCGTCGGCTCGGTGTCCGCAGTACTGATGGTGAACCACCACGTGCACTGGGGACTGGCGGTCGTCCTGTCCCTGGTCATCGGCGCGGCCGCCGGAGCGTTCCAGGGGTTCTGGATCGCCTACGTGGGCGTCCCGTCCTTCATCGTCACCCTGGCCGGGATGCTCACCTTCCGCGGCCTGACGCTCATGGTCATCGGCCCGACGAACATCGGGTCGTTCCCGGAGGGCTTCACGAAGTTCGGCTCCGGCTACCTGGGCAACCCGCACCCGGGCAAGGGCGTCGACGTCCTGACCGTCATCCTCACCGTGCTCCTCGTGGCCGCCATCGTCGTGACCCGCGTCCGCGGGCGCCTCGGGAAGAAGTCGCACGGCGAGCCCGTCGGTTCCCCGATCCCGTTCGTCCTCGGCCTGATCGCGCTCAGCGCGGCCGTCTTCGCGCTCGGCTGGGCGCTGGCGAGCTACCGCGGCACCCCGATGGTCCTGGTCATCCTCCTCGTGCTGGCCGCGGCGTACACCCTCATCGCCAAGCGGACCTCGCTGGGCCGGTACATCTACGCCGTCGGCGGCAACCGCCGCGCGGCCGAGCTGAGCGGGATCAACGCGAAGCGGATCGTCTTCTTCCTCTTCGTGAACATGGGCCTGCTGGCCGCGCTGGCCGGCCTCGCGTTCACCGCCCGGCTGAACCTGGCGTCCTCCGCGGGCGGCTCCGGGTTCGAACTCGAGGCCATCGCCGCGGCCTTCGTCGGCGGCGCCGCCGTCCAGGGTGGCATCGGCACCATCAGCGGAGCCATCATCGGCGGCCTCACCATCGGTGTGATCAACAACGGCATGTCGATCATGGGCCTCGGTGCCCAGTGGCAGCAGGCCGTCCTCGGGCTGGTTCTGCTCGTCGTCGTCGCCTTCGACTTCTGGAACAAGAAGCGACGCGGTCGCCAGAGCGTCTGAGCCCGCCTCCACCCGCTGCCGTTCGGGGGCGGCGCGCAGCCCTCGCTGCAAACGACTGAAAGGTACAAGGTCCGTGAAAAAGATCCTTCTGGCCGTCCTCGGCCTGGCGCTCACCGCAGCGCTCGCCGCGTGTGGCGGGGGCGCATCCGGCTCCGGTGGCAGCGGAACCATCGGCATCCTGATGCCCAGCACCACCAACGCCCGCTGGCAGATCGAAGCCAACCAGATGAGCGCCACCCTCAAGGAGCGCGGTTACGACACGTCGGTCCAGTTCGCCAACGACGACGCGCCGACCCAGGTGTCCCAGCTCGAGGACATGGTCACCAAGGGTGTCAAGGCCCTCATCGTGGTGGCGGTCGACGGCAAGGCCCTCGGCGGCCCGCTCGCCGACGCCAAGGCGAGCAACATCCCGGTGGTCGCCTACACCCGGCTCCTGCAGAAGACCGACGCCGCCGACTTCTACACGACGTTCGACTACAAGAAGTACGGCGCGCTGAGCGGCACCGCCATCCTCCAGCGCCTGGGCATCCAGGACAAGGACGGCAAGGACACCGGCAACAAGGGCCCGTTCAACATCGAGATCGTCAACGGCAGCCCGACCGACTCGGTGGCCTACGACATGTGGGAGGGGTACCGGGCGACCATCCAGCCCTACGTCGACAACGGCACCCTGCGCGTCCTCTCCGGGCAGACCACCTTCGACCAGTCCGCCACGCTGAACTGGAACCCGGAAACCGCCCAGAAACGCATGGAGAACATCGTCACCAAGACCTACTCCGGCGGCGCCAAGCTCGACGCCGTCTGGGTGCCCTACGACGGCCTGACCCGGGGTGTCATCTCGGCCCTCACCGGCTCCGGCTTCAGCCCGGGCAGCGACCGCTGGCCGCTGCTCACCGGTGGCGACGCCGAGGTGGACTCGGTCAAGGCGATCCTCGCCGGACAGCAGTACTCGACCGTGTACCTGGACTACAAGGCACTGGCCAAGGGCACCGCCGACCTCGTCGCCGACAAGCTCGAAGGCAAGGGCTTCCCGAAGGCCGACACCGAGTACGACAACGGCACCACGAAGGTCCCGGCCAAGCTCTTCGACCTGAGCCTGGTGCGCAAGGACGACGTGAAGCCGGTCCTGGTCGACCGGGGCTTCTACACCGCCGACCAGATCGGCCTCAAGTAGTAGGTCACCACTGCGGTTGTGGGCCGTCGGCGAAGCGCCCGGCGGCCCACAACCGTGTGCGCGGTTGCGGGGTCACACGAGGTGGCGCGGCACCAGGTCTTCCGCGGCTGCGAGGGTGCTGCTCTCGAACGGGGTGGCCGGCCGGGAGTCCACGCCGTGCGCGACCCGGATCCGGCGCTCGACCTCGGCCACTCCGCAGCCGGGAACCTCGTCCGCGACCGAGCCGACGGTACGCGGATCGAACGGCAGGTCGAGAGCGGCGTAGACGTCGGTCAGCACACGCCGGAGGGGCTCGGCGTCGTCGATGACGATCAGCGCGCTGAACAGCCACCCGTTGCGCACGACGCGCTGCGCCGTGCCGACGAGCTTCACGACCGAACGGGCGTTGACGCTGTGCTCCCCCGCGCAGTACTCACCGGGGACGGGACCGACCCGGGCATCGACACCCAGCTCGCGCAGGGCGGTGGCGTAGCGGTCACCGAAGCGCGCGAACCGGTCGTTCAGACCCGCCGCGGCAGGCACCTGCCGGCACACGTGGTCGACCACGAGGGCGTTGCCGGTGTAGGCCACGGCCCGGCCACCGACACCGCGCACGCTCGTCTCGAACCCCGCCGCGGCGGCCGACTCGACCGCGGCCCGGAACCCGGGGCGGTGCGTGTCGCGCCGGCCGAACACGACCGCCGGGCCGGCGGGGCGGTAGATGCGGAGCGTCTCCGGGACCTCACCGGCAGCGGCCTGCCGCAGCAGGGCGGACGTGACCGCGAGCTCCGCGGCCTCCGAAGCACCGGCCCTGCCGGCGTGCAACCGCATACGACCCTGCCTACCAGATGATCAGGGCCAGGACACGCACCGGGCCGGGGGCCGGCCCGGTGACCTCAACCATGGGCGTGCAGGGGTTTCCCGGACAGCGCGAGGGCGGCTTCGCCGAGCGCTTCGTTCTGGGTGGGGTGCGCGTGCACGAAGCGGGCGACGTCGCCGGGGAGGGCTTCCCAGTTGACCACCAGCGCCGCCTCGCCGACCTGCTCGCTCATCCGCGCGCCGATCATGTGCACGCCGACGATCGGGCCGTCCGGCTCGCGCACCAGCTTCACGAACCCGCTGGTGCCGAGCATCTGGCTCTTGCCGTTGCCGGCCAAGCCGTACTCGAGGGTTTCGACCTCGCCGAACTGCTCGCGCGCCTGGGACTCGGTGAGACCGACGGAGGCGATTTCGGGCTCGCAGTAGGTGACGCGCGGGATGGTGTGGTCCTCGACCGGCGGCGGGTTCAGTCCGGCGATCTCCTCGGCCACGAAGATGCCGTGCGCGAAGCCGCGGTGCGCCAGCTGGAGGCCGGCGACCAGATCGCCGACCGCGTACACGTGCGGCACCGAGGTGCGCAGCCGCTCGTCGGTCGCCACCCAGCCGCGGTCCAGTTCGATGCCGTTCTCCTCGTACCCCAGCCCGGCCGACACCGGCCCGCGGCCCACCGCGACGAGGACGAGATCGGCGGGGATCGTGTCGCCGTTTTCCAGGCTCACCAGCACGCCGTCGCCGGTCTGCTGGACGCTGCTGAAGCGGGTGCCGGTGCGGAAACCGATGCCACGCTTGCGGAACGCGCGCTGGAGCTGCCTGCCGATGGCCGGGTCCTCCAGCGGGACCAGCGACGGAAGTGCCTCGATGATCGTGACCTCGGCGCCGAAGGACCGCCACACGGACGCGAACTCGACGCCGATGACGCTGCCGCCGATGATGACGACGCTGGCCGGGACCTCGGTGAGCCGGAGCGCGTCGTCGCTGGTGATGACGCGGCCACCGATCTCCAGACCGGGCAGGGTGCGCGCGGTGGAGCCGGTCGCGAGGACGAGGTCGGTGCCGGTGTAGCGTTCCCCGCCCACGTCCACGGTGGTCGGCCCGGCCAGCGTCCCCGCACCCGGGACCAGGGTGATCCCGCCCGCCTTCACCAGCCCCTGCAGGCCCTGGTACAGGCGGGCGACGACCCCGTCCTGGAACGCGTTGACACCGGCCATGTCGATGCCCTCGAAGGACGTCCGGACGCCGTGCGCGGAACCGGCGCGCGCGGCGTCGGCGAGCTCGGCCGCGTGCAGCAGCGCCTTGGTCGGCACGCAGCCGCGGTGCAGGCAGGTGCCGCCGAGCCGGTCCCGCTCGATGAGCGCGACCGACCGGCCGAGCTGGGCGGCGCGCAGCGCGGTCGCGTAGCCACCGCTGCCACCGCCGAGGACGACGACGTCGAAGTCGTGGGTCATGATCTCTCCTGGCCTGTCGGGGTCGTGGGTCGCGGCCGGGTCAGACGACCAGGCTCAGCGGGTTCTCGATCGCGGTGACGAGGGCGTCCATCCACTGCGCCGCGAGGGCGCCGTCGATGGCGCGGTGGTCGACCGACAGCACGAGCTGGACGGCCGTGCGGACCGTCACCTCGTCCCCCACCACGACCGGCGTAGGGCGGCCGGCACCGACGGCGAGGATCGCCGACTGCGGCGGGTTGATGATGGCCGAGAACTCCTCGACGCCGTACATGCCGAGATTCGAGATGCTGATCGAGCCGCCCTCGAGGTCCTGCTGCTGGAGCCGGCCGGCGTCGGCCTGCTCGACGTAGGTCTTGACCTGGGCGGAGATCGCCGAGAGCGAGGATTTCTCGACCCCGCGCAGCACCGGGGTCACCAGGCCCCGGGCGGAGGCGATGGCCACCGAGATGTCCACGCCGTCGAAGTGGCGCAGGGCGTCGTCGGTCCAGATCACGTTCGCGTCCGGCACCCGGGTGTGCGCCACGGCGACCGCCCGGATGAGGAAGTCGTTGACCGAGATCTTAGTGGGTGCGGCGTCGTTGAGCCGGGCACGCAGCGCGAGCAGCTCGTCGAGCACCGCGGTGCGCTTGACGTAGAAGTGCGGGATCTCCTGCTTGCTCTGCGTGAGCCGCCGGGCGATGGCGCGCCGCAGCCGCGTGTGCTCGACGTCGGTCCAGCCGGTCACCGCCGCGGCAGCCGGTGCGCTCGGTGCAGTCGGGGTAGACGGCACAGATGGCACAGATGGCACGGACGGCGCAGTGGGTGCGGCGGGTGTAGCCGGTGCGGCTGGTGCCTGGCTCGCTGCGGCGGCGACGAGGTGCTCGACGTCGCGCCGCCGGATGCGACCGTGGGGGCCGGTCCCGGTGACGCCGTCGGGGCTGAGCCCCGCCTCCCGCAGCAGCTTGCGCGCGATCGGGCTGATGAAGGTTCGCGACCCCGGCGCCGCATCGGTGGTTCCGGCCGACGGGCCCTGCGACGCCGCCTCGGTGGCGGACGCGGTGGCGGGCACGGCGGCGACCGGCTCGGCGGTGCCCGCTCCGGTCACACCCAGCTCGGCGAGTACGGCGTCGAGGTCCTCGGTGAGCTCGTCGGCGCTACCGAGCAGCGCCATGGGCGCTCCGACGTCGACGGTCGAGCCGGGCGCCACGAGCGCGCGCAGCAGGGTCGCGCCCTTCTCCGCCTCCATCTCGACCACGGCCTTCTCGGTCTCGATGACGGCGATGAGGTCGCCCGCCGCGAACTCGTCCCCCACTTTGACGAGCCACTCGGCGACGACCACCTCGGTCGCGCCGGCAGCCACCTCCGGCACCGGCAACAGCTCAGCCATGGAATTGTCCTCGTCTCTGGATCGGTAGCGGTTGGTGCGGGCTCACTCGGCGGCGATGCGCCGCAGGGCGGTGACGACCTCGTCGGTCTTCGCGATCGCGGCGCGCTCGAGCACCTTGCTGATGCTCGGCGACGCCTCGCCGCCGGTGACCCGCTCGACGGGGGCGTCCAGCCAGTCGAAGAGGCGGCGCTGGATCTCGTCCGCCAGCCAGCCGCCGTAGGAGGTGCCGATCGCGCCCTGCTCGACGATGAGGACCCGGTTGGTCTTCCGCACGCTCTCCTCGATCGTGGCCCAGTCCAGGGAAGCGCGGTCCAGCCAGCGCAGGTCGATCAGATCGGCGGAGACCTCGGGGACCTCGTCCAGCGCCTCCAGGCAGTGCCCCACCATGGAGAGGTAGGAGATGACCGTGAGGCCGGTGCCCTCCCGGCGCACGGCCGCCTTGCCGACCGGCAGGTGGTAGTCGAGGTCGTCGACCGGGCCGACACCCGTCGTGGTGTAGAGGTCGACGTGCTCGAGCACGACCACCGGGTCGTCACAGGCGAGCGCGGTGTTCATCAGCCCGACGTAGTCGAACGGCGTGGACGGGGCGACCACCCGCAGCCCGGGCGCGGTGGTCAGGATGCCGGCCGGGTCCATCGAATGCTGCGAGCCGTAACCGGTTCCGGCGGCGAGCTTGCTGCGCAGCACGAACGGGACGGCGCTCTCGCCGCCGAACATGTGGCGCGCCTTGGCGACCTGGTTGAACAGCTGGTCGGCAGCGACCCACATGAAGTCGGCGTACATGAACTCCACGACCGGCCGGAACCTGCCGTCGAGGGCCATCCCCCCGCCGAGCCCGGCGAAAGCGTTTTCACTGATCGGGGTGCCGAGGACCCGGTCGGGGAACAGTTCGAGGGCGCGCTTCGTGGCACCGTTGGTGCCGCCCTTGAGGCCGTCGACGTCCTCGCCCATCACGACGATGCGGTCGTCGGTCTCCATCCGCCGGCCCATCACGTCGCTCACCACGTCGATGAACCGCCGCTCGCCGAGCTCGCCGGTGAAGTCGTCCTGGTCCTCGAACCGGAGTCCCTCCAGCTCGGCGAGGTCCCCGCGCACGCCGACGTCGACGAAGCTGGTGTCGGGCCACAGCTCCGGCCGGATGCGGCGCTGCCCCGGCTTGCCCCCGGCGACCGGCTCCAGCAGCGTGTCACCGATACCCGCCATGACCGCGTCCACCTCGGCTTTCGCCGCGTCGACCGCGTCGGCGGTGAGCAGGCCGCGCTCGACGACGGCGGCACGCAGCTGGTCGATCGCGTCGCGCTGCCGCCACGCCTTCTCCTCGGCCTTGGAGCGGTAGCCGAAGGCGGAACCGGGGAACGCGCCGTTCTGGTGGAAGTACCGGTAGAGGTCGGCCTCGATGATCGTCGGCCCGTGGCCGGCCCGCATGTGCTCGACCGCTTCGGTCATCGCGGTGTACACGGCGAGGGCGTCCATGCCGTCGACGCGCCAGCTCGGGATGCCGAAACCGGGGCCGCGGGCCGACAGCCGGGTCTCCGCGGTGGCCTTGGCCACCGGCGTCGAGACGGCGTACTGGTTGTTCTCGATGAAGAAGCAGATCGGCAGCTTCCAGGCGGCCGCGAGGTTGAACGTCTCCAGGACGGAACCGATGTTGACCGCCCCGTCGCCGAAGTAGGTGACCGAGACGGCGTCCGTGCCGGCGTGCTTCATGTTCCAGGCGAAACCGGCGGCCTGCGGGACGCCGCCGCCGACGATGGCGTTGGTGCCCATCGCGCCCGCCTCGCGCCACTGGAGGTGCATCGACCCGCCGCGCCCGCGGCAGAAGCCGTCGGCGAGACCGCAGATCTCGGCGAGCGTGCGGCGGAACACCTCGTGCACCTCGGGCGTGATCTCCGGGAGCGCACCGGGCTTCGGCTGGAGAACGTGGCCGACCGCCTTGGCGATGAACTGGTGGTGGCCACGGTGGGATCCGTTGACGAAGTCGTCCGAGCGCAGCGGGAGGATCGAGCCGACGGCGCCGCCCTCCTGACCCACGCTGGAGTGGGCCGGGCCGTGGATGAGGCCCTGCCCGGCGAGTTCGAGCACGTACTCCTCGAACGAGCGGATCCACTGCGCGCGCCCGAGCAGCTGCAGAAGCACGTCCGGATCGGCGTCCGACCAGTCCCGCGCGCTGGTGGACAGCTCCACCCAGGGTGCGCCGGGGACCAGGTCCGTGTGCGTCGTCATGGTGCCTCTCCCGATCTGTAAATGGATCCATTACTGGATCTGACGCTGGCTTCTACCGCGGAATATCCCTACCCTAAGCGGTGGAATGTATCCATTGCAAGGAAGGGCTGCGATGACCACCACGCGGATCCCCGGCGTCCGGGGCGTCGACCACTTCGGCGTCACCGTCCCCGACCTCGACCAGGCGCACACCTTCTTCACCGAGGTCCTGGGCTGCGAGTACCTGTACCGGCTCGGGCCGTACCAGCACGACGACGACTGGATGAGCGTGCACCTGGGCGTGGACGACAAGGCGGTGATGCGACGGCTGCACTTCTACCGGCTCGGCGGGCAGGCGATCTTCGAGGTGTTCCAGTACGAGGCACCCGATCAGCGGACCGAACCGCCCCGCAACAGCGACATCGGCGGCCACCACGTCGCGATCTACGTCGAGGACCTCGACGCCGCCGTGGCGGCCCTGCACGCGAACGGGCTGACGGTCATGGGCGAGCCCACCGCGAGCAAGAACGCGAGCGAAGGACAGCGCTGGGTGTACTTTCTCAGCCCGTGGGGGATGCAGTTCGAGCTGGTCTCCTACCCCGGCGGCAAGGCCTTCGACCGCAACCCTTCCGCCTTCGACTGACCGGAAGGAGTGTTCGTGACAGCGACAGGGGCCGCACGGGTCGCGAGCCAGCGCATCGCCGAGGTCCTGCGCGAGCGCATCCTCGCCGGGCAGCTCCCGCCCGGGACCCGGATCAAACAGGACGAGCTGGCCGAGGAGCTCTCCGCCAGCCGGATCCCGGTCCGCGAGGCGCTGCGCATCCTCGAGTCGCGCGGCCTGGTCGAGGTTCGCGCCAACTCCGGCGCGTGGGTCACGCAGATGGACCTGCACAACCTGACCATCACCTACCAGATCCGGGAACGGATCGAGCCGCTGCTACTGATGGACAGCGTGCCGCGGCTGGATCCGGCCGTGGTCGCGCGGATGCGCGAAATCCAGGCGGAGATCGAGGCGAACGACGACCTCGAACGGTTCATGGCGCTCGACCGCGAACTGCACTGGGCGACCTACGCCGGCAACCGGACTCCCTACCTGGCGACCATGGTCGAGCGGCTGTGGGACACCACCCAGCACTACCGGCGCGAGTTCGCCCGCCAGATGGGCGATCGCGGCACCTGGGCGGTCAACACCGAGCACCGGCTGCTGATCGAGGCGATCGCGAGCGGCGACACCGCCAGCGCCTCGAACGTGCTCGCGCTGCACATCCAGCGCACCCGGGTGGAGCTGGCACGCAACCCCGAGTTCCTGGCGTCGATCGGGCACGGGACCGGCCCGGCGCAGTCCTGAGGCCCGGGACCGGGTGAACGGCTGCTGGTCTGGGTGCGGTTGCGGGAGCGGGTCACCGCAACCGCACCCACGTTCGGCGCGAACTCCGCGGGATGCCGTCGTTGGGCCGGTCAGGCGGTGAAGCGGGCGCTCCACCCGGCGTTGACGTCGATCGTCGAGCCGCTGATGTAACGCGACTGGTCCGAGGACAGGAAGAGGACGGCGTTGGACACCTCTTCGCTGTCGAGCCGTCCGGCCGGGATGGTGTGCACGGCCCAGTTCACGTACGACGTGACGTCGTCCTCGGTCGCGTCCGGGTTGTCCGGGAAGAACATCGGCGGCAGGGTGCCGTTGTTGATCATCTCGGTGCTGATGTAGCCGGGGCAGACGGCGTTCACCCGCACGAAGTGCGGGCCGAGGTCGACCGCGGCCGCCTTGACGAGCCCGATGACACCCCACTTCGACGCGATGTAGGCCGGGTTGTTGGCGGTGCCCACCTTGCCGACGCTGGAGGAGATCCCGACGATGGACCCGCTGCGCTGCTCCACCATCCGCGGGGACACCGCCCGGATGGTGTTGAAGACGCCGGTGAGGTTGACGTCGATGGTGTCCTGCCACTGCTGCGCCGTCATGGCCTGCACGGGTGTGTAGGAGTCGATACCGGCGTTGGCGACGGCGATGTCGAGACGACCCCACCGCTCGACGATCTCGCCGACGGCCCGCTCCATCTCCGGCAGCGACCGGACGTCGGCCTCGATCGCGAGGCACTCGCCGCCCGCGGCCTTGACGAGCTTCTCGGTCTCGGCGATGTCGCCGGGGCGGTTGATCGCGTAGGCGGTGTGGTCGAAGGATCCGGTGAAGTCGCAGAAGGCGACCTTCGCCCCGGCGCGGGCGAAGGCGAGCGCGTGCGACCGGCCCTGTCCCCGGCCGCCGCCGGTGACGAACGCGACCTTGCCGTCGAGGTTGTACGTCATCGGTTCTCCTCGGTGTCTGCTCGTGCGGCGGCGATCCCGGCCTGCACGATCGGGCGGGCCGTGCTGATGGCACGGGTAAGGGCTTCGTCGATCGGGAGGGCGCGGTGCTCGCGCGAGATGATCTCCACGCCCCACCCGCCGGTCCAGCCGGCACGGGTGAGCGTCTCGACCAGCCCGACGAGGTCGAAGACCCCTTCGCCGCACAGCCGGCGGTGGTGGATGGTGTCCTCGAACAGCGTGCCCCGCACCGTGGCGTCCGCGTCGTCCAGTTCGGCACCGAAGAGGATGTCGGGGGTCAGTGCGGCTTCGAGCTCTTCCAGGGTGGTGCCCGCCCGGAACACGTGCCAGCTGTCCACGATCACGCCACAACCGGGATGCCCGACCGCGCGGGCCAGCTCGGCCGCGGCCGGGACGCTGCCGATCAGCGAGAACGGCATGCCTTCGATGGCGATGCGGGTGCCGCGGTCGACCGCCTGCGCGGACAGCTCGCGCAACGGCTGCACGAACGGCGTCAGGTCCTCGGCCGGATCACCGTAGGTGGTCGCGACCTTGATGTGGTTGGCACCGAGCTCTTCGGCGGCGTCGAGGAGCAGCTGCCGGGTCTCGTCGGAGCGGGCCCGGCGGGTGTCCGTGGTCCACCAGTCGGTCAGGAGCTCGACCTCGGTCTGGGCGATGCCCGCCTCGGCGATCAACTCACGCAGCGAGGGGAACCCGATGGTGTCCCGCACTGCGCGCAGATCGTCCTGGGCGATGCCGATGCCGTCCCAGCCGGCCGCGGCGACCGCCCGGACGCGCTCTTCGATCGCCAGCGGGCTGCGCTCGTCGGCGTCCATGGGCGCGACGTTCCCGGCGCTCGTCCAGCAGGTCGCGATCATCGCCGGCTGCGGACCCGATGTGTGCGCGGTCGTGGTCACCAGTCCACCGCCACGTACTTGCTCTCGGTGAACTCGAGCATGCCCTCGTGGCCGCCCTCGCGACCGAGACCCGACTGCTTCGTACCACCGAACGGTGCGGCGGGGTCGGAGACCACCGGACGGTTCAGCCCGACCATGCCGGAGTCGAGGCGCTCGGCGACCTGCATCCCGGTGCGCAGGTCGCGGGTGTAGACGTAGGACACGAGACCGAACTCCGTGCGGTTGGCCAGTGCCACGGCCTCGTCGAGGTCGTCGTAGGCGACCACGGGTGCGACCGGGCCGAAGATCTCCTGGGACAGGATGTGGGCGTCCTGCGGCACCCCGCCGAGAACGGTCGGCGTGTAGTAGTAGCCGACCCGGTCCGGCGCGGACCCGCCCGCGACGGGTACCGCCCCGGCGTCGAGCGCGGACTGGACGAGCTCGGCGACCTTGTCCCGGGTCTTCGCGTTGACCAGCGGGCCGACCTTGGTGCTCTCGACCAGCCCGGGACCGACCTCGAGCGGCTCGACCGCGGCCGCGAACCGCTGGGTGAACTCCTCGGCGACGGCGGAGTGGACGATGAACCGGTTCGCGGCGGTACAGGCCGAGCCCCCGTTGCGCAGCTTGGCGACCAGCGCACCGGCGACGGCTTCGTCGAGGTCGGCGTCGGGCAGCACCAGGAACGGTGCGTTGCCGCCGAGCTCCATGGACGCGGAAACGACCGTCCGCGACGCGTGGCCGAGCAGGACGCGGCCCACCTCGGTGGAGCCGGTGAAGGAGACCTTGCGGACCAGGTCGTGATCCAGCAGCGTCGAGCTCACGTCGTTGGACCGCGTCGACGGCACGATGTTGACGACGCCGTCGGGGACGCCGGCCTCGGCGAGGATGGCGACGATCGCGAGCGCGGTCAGCGGCGTCTCGGACGCCGGCTTGAGGATGACCGAGCAGCCGGCGGCGAGGGCCGGGCCGATCTTGCGGGTCGCCATGGCAGCGGGGAAGTTCCACGGCGTGATCAGCAGCGACACCCCGATCGGCTGGCGCAGCACGACGATCTTGTTGGTGCCGGCCGGAGCGTGCTCGACCACGCCGGAGAGGCGGACCGCCTCCTCGGAGTACCAGCGGAAGAACTCGGCGGCGTAGGCGACCTCGGCCCGGGCGTCCGGGAGGGACTTGCCGTTCTCCAGCACGATCAGGCGGGCCAGCGCCTCGGCGCGCTCGGTCATCAGGTCGAAGGCACGCCGGAGCACGTCGCTGCGGAACCGCGGGCTGGTGGCCGTCCAGCGGCCCATCGCCTCCTGCGCGACGTCCACGGCCGCAACGGCGTCGGCGACCGTACCGTTCACCACCTCGGCGATCACGTCTTCGGTGGCGGGGTTGGTGACTTCGATGACGCCGTCGCCATCGGCCGGCTTGCCACCGATGACGGGCCCCAGTGGGATGGGTCCGAGCACCTTGATGATGTCGTCGAGATCGTTCACAGCTGTCCTCTTCTGTGGTGTTGCGCGGGAGTGATCAGGCGGCCGGGGGCTTCCTAGTACGGGTTGGTGACGACGAGGTCCTGGGCGGGGAACAGGGTCAGGACCTGCGGGCCGTCCTCGGTGATGACGATCTCCTCCTCGATCCGGGCGGCGGAGAAGCCGTCGGCGGCCGGGCAGTAGGTCTCGAGCGCGAAGACCATGCCGACCTGGAGCTCCACCGGCTCCTTCATCGAGTTGAGGCGGGAGATGATGGGCCGCTCGTGCAGGCCGAGGCCGAGGCCGTGGGCGAACTGCAGGCCGAACGCCTCCATTTCGCTGCCGAAACCGAACTCCTCGGCGGCGGGCAGCAGGGCCGCGACCTCGTCGGTACCCACACCGGCCCGGATGCCCGCGATGCCCCGGTCCATCCACTCCCGGGCCTTCTTGTACGCGTCGCGCTGCGCGGGGGTCGAGCTGCCGACCGCGAAGGTGCGGTAGTAGCAGGTCCGGTAGCCGTTGTAGGAGTGGATGATGTCGAAGAACGCCTGGTCGCCGGGCCGGATGAGCCGGTCGGTGAAGTTGTGCGGGTGCGGGTTGCACCGCTCACCGGAGATCGCGTTGACGGCCTCGACCTGATCGGATCCCATCTCGTAGAGCCGCTTGTTCGCGTGGGCGACGATCTGGTTCTCCCGCACGCCGGGCTTGAGCATCTCGACGATGTCCTGGTAGACACCGTCGACCATCGCGGCGGCCTGGTTGAGGAGCATGATCTCGTCGGCCGACTTGATGCACCGGGCGTCCAGCATCAGCTGCTGGGCGTCGACCACGCGCAGGCCCTGCCGCTCCATCTCGAACAGGAACGGCGGCTCGACGATGTCCACACCCACCGGCATGTCCGCGACCCCGGCCTCGACCAGCATGGACTTGATCTCGGCGACCGCCTCGGCCATCAGGCCGACCGAGGGTGCGACGGCGCCCCGGAAGCCGAGGAACCCGGCGCGGTAGTTCTCCTCGGGAACCCACCGGGAGTACTTCTTGTGGTGCTTGACCGCCGACCCGAAATCCCACAGGACCGGGTCCTTGTCGCGGGCCAGCAACGCGTACCGGATCATCTTGTCGCCCAGGGCGCCACCGATCCAGGTCTGGGTGGTGTACCGGATGTTGTAGAAGTCGAAGAGCAGGAACGCACCGCATTCGCTGCTCTCCAGCGCGGCTTTCGCGCGGTCCAGGCGGTAGCGGCGGAGCCGGTCGAAGTCGACGCGCTCCTCGTAGTCGACGCCCATGTGCCCGGGCGCCGGCAGGGGCTGGGGTGCTTGCGTGGTCACTGGAGATCCTTCAGAGGGCGGGGTTGTGGATGTGGACCTTGATGTTGTTGCGGTCCTTGGCGGCCTCGAGCGCGGCCAGCGAGTCGGTGAGCGCGAACCGCTTCGACACCAGCGCGGAGAGGTCCACGGGAAGGCGCTCGACGAAGCGGATGGTGGCGTCCCAGGAGGTGCCGAAGGAACCCATGCAGCCGCGGATGCGCAGTTCCTTTCCCATGATCAGCCCGAGCTCGGCCTGCGCGATCCCGCCCACGTTGATGCCGACGTAGTTGAGCTGCGCGTGGTAGGCGGCCATGGTCAGCGCGCTCGCCTGCGCCGCCGTGTTGCCGGAACACTCCACGACACCGGTGGCGCCCCGGCCGCCGGTCAGCTCGAGCACCTGCTCGGTGGCGTCGCCGGCCAGCGGGTCGACGACGTCCTCGGCACCCAGCTTCCCGGCCAGCTCGCGCCGCCCGGCGTCGGGTTCGACGACGATGGTCCGGGCGCCCTTCGCGGACGCCGACGCCGTGGCCAGCAGGCCGATCGGGCCGGCACCCAGGATCGCCACGACGTCGCCGCCGTCGAACTCCCGGGTGGCGCCGTAGGCGACGATGAACGGCTCGATCAGCGCGGCGACCGTGTCGTCGATCGTGTCCGGGATGCGGTGCAGCCAGGCGGCCGGCACGGTGAAGTACTCCGCGAGCGCGCCGTCGTGCGTGAACCCGAAGTGCTCGTCGGCCGCCACCGAGCACTCGCCGACGACCCGGTCACCGACCGCGAAGGTGGTCACGGCCGAGCCGATCTCGGCCACGCGCCCGTGCCATTCGTGGCCAGGGACGAGCGGGAACTCCAGCGGCAGCACGTAGTTGCCCGCGAGCAGGTCGAAGTCGGAGTGGCAGATGCCGACGGTGACCATCTGCACCAGCACCTCCGACGGGCCCGGTGCCGGTCGGTCGCGGTCGAGGACCTCGGCGACGCCGGGGGCGGTGTAGACGAGCGACTTCATCGGTTTCCCTTTCCCTGCATCAGGCGGTGTGCGGGGGTGTGCCGCGGAAGTACTCCGCCAGGCCGGACTCGTCCAGGTCGGCGTAGCCGGCGTCCACGGCCTCCTGCAGCAGCCGCCGGTTGGTCTCGGCCTGCGGCATCGGCGCACCGGCGTGATCCGCGACCTCGAGCGCCAGCCGGAGGTCCTTCTCGGCCAGGGCCAGCCGGAACGCGACCGGTGTCTCGTCCGGGCGTTCGTAGGCGGCTTGCCGGTACTGCACGAACGGGGCCGCGATGGCGCTGTTGAGGAAGACCTGGTACGCCTGGGTTCGCGGGATGCCGGACTTCTCGGCGAGGACGAGCGCCTCCGAGACCGCACCGTTGAGGCTGTGCACGATGGAGTTGACCGCGAGCTTCATGACGGCGCCCCGGCTGCTCTCCCCCAGGTAGACGACCAGCCGGCCCATGCCGGTCAGGATCGGGCGCGCCCGGTCGACGACGTTCTCGTCGCCTGCGGCCATGATCGTGAGCGAGGCCGCGGTCGCCGCGGCGGTGCTGCCGGAGACGGGAGCATCCACGAAGTGGGCGCCGGCTCCGGCCACCTCGTCGCGCAGCGCGAGCACCGTGCGGGGCGAGACGGTGCTCATGTCGATCGCGACGGCGCCGGGCCGGATGCCCGCGAGGATGCCGTCCGGGCCGCGGTGCGCGTCGAGAAGGGCGGCGTCGTCGGCGAGCATGGTGATCACGAAGTCGGCGCCGGCGGCCGCGGCGCGGGGCGTGTCCGCGGCGGTCGCGTTGTTCTCGCGGGCGAAGTCGGCGGCCTTGGCCGCGGTCCGGTTCCACACGCGCAACTGGTGACCGGCCTTCGCCAGGTTCGCTGCCATCGGCAGCCCCATCCGGCCGAGGCCGAGGAACGCGACGGTGCTCATGCTCCGGCCACCATCCGGGTCTCGCGGGTCATCGTGGCCTGCGGGTCGATGAGGGTCTTGATGCGGGTGCTGCGGCGCTCCACCAGCGGTTGCAGGCCTTCCGTGACGAGCTGGTCGAGCGAGAGGGCGATCGGGGCGAGGTCGGTCCACGGGTCGGGCCGGGACGCCAGCAGCTCCAGCGCGGTGGGCATGTCGGTGGCGAAGACGTGCGCGTTGGTGCCGATGAGCTCGTGCTCGATCAGGCTCAGCGTCCGGACGTCCCACTCGACCGGCCGGCCCTGCAGGCCCACCAGGACGAGACGGCCGCCGCGGGGCAGGATCGACAGCGCGGTCCGCAGCCCGGCCGGGGTCCCGGACACCTCGTAGACCACCGTCGGGTCGAGGCCGAGGTCACCGACGGCGGCACGCGCCTCGTCCGGATCCCCGGTGCGCAGGACGTGCGGGGCGCCGAGCGCGTCGGCGATCTTGAGCCGCTGCTCGTCGATGTCGATCACCAGGAGGTGGTCGGTGACCGACTTCGCCGCGAAGGTCAGGAAAGCGCCGATGCCGCCGGCGCCGACGATCACGGCGTGGTCCGCGGCGGTGAGCCGACCCCGGCGCATCGCGTGCACGGCGATCGACATGGGCTGGGCCAGTGCGGCGGCGTCCGGGGTGAGGCCGTAGGGAGCGACCTGCAGGCAGTTCGCCGCCGGGGTGGCCACGTATTCGGCCAGTGCGCCGTGGCGCTGCAGGCCGACGGTCGTGTACCGCTCGCAGAGGTTGGTGCGTACGCGGCGGCATTGGACGCACTCGCCACAGGCGATGCCGGCGCCGGAGACGACGAGGTCACCGACCGCGAAGCCGGTGACGTCCGGGCCCACCTCGCGGACCACGCCGGAGAACTCGTGGCCGGGGATCATCGGGCCGACGTGGCCGGAGACCGGGTGCTGGTCGTGGACGGGGAACATGTGCGGCCCGCTGTGGTATTCGTGCGCGTCGGTTCCGCAGATGCCGACCGCCCGCACCTCCAGCACCAGGTCGTGCGGTCCGCAGGTCGGTTCGGGGACGTCCTCGATGCGGATGTCGTCCCGGTCGTGGAAGACGGCGGCTCTCATGTCGATGTACTCCTGCAATCGTTTGCACGCACGGGCCGGGTCAAGGCGGCCGGGCGGTGGTGGCTGCGGTGGGTGGCGGGTGCCGCGGTCAGCGGCGAACGGTGGTCACTGGGCGACGAAACCTCCATCGACGTACATCTCGGCGCCGGTGACGAACCGGGACTCCTCGCTGGCGAGGTAGACCGCGGCGTGGGCGATGTCGTCGGGCTCGCCGGGAGCACCCATCGGAGTGGCGGCGACGAACGCCTCGGTCGCCCAGGCGGGCTGCTCGGCCACCATCGGCGTGGCGATGATGCCGGGGTGGATGGAGTTGACCCGGACACCGCGCGTGGCGAAGGTGACGGCGGCGTTCTTCGTCAGGGTGCGGACGCCGCCCTTGGCCGCCTGGTAGGCCGGCGCGACGTCGTGGCCGACCACGCCGGAGATGGACGAGATGTTGATGACCGAACCGGTCCCCGCCTCGAGCATCCGGGGGATGACGGTGCGCATGCCCAGGAAGCAGCTGGTGAGGTTGAGGTCGACGACGCGGCGGAACAGGTCCACCGAGGTCTTCTCCAGGGGATCGAAGCTGATCACCGCGCCGGCGTTGTTCACGAGGACGTCGATCGGCTGACGCTCCCACGCCTGCGCGACGGCGCCCTCCCAGGCGTCGGCGTCGGTGACGTCCATCCGGGTGAAGTGCACGCCGGTCCCGAGGGCTTCCGCGGCGCTCCGGCCCTCGGGTTCACGGATGTCGGCGATGGTGACGATCGCGCCTTCGGCGATGAACCGTTCGGCGATGGCCCGGCCGATGCCGCGTGCGCCGCCGGTGACCAGTGCGTGCTTTCGGGTGAGGCGGGACATCGATTCCTCCGGTTCGGGGTCAGAGCGGGGCTGGCGGGGTGCTCGGGGTGAGGCGGGGACTGGCCAGGGCGGTCACGTGAAGTCGAGGCCACCGTTGACGTTGATGCACTGGCCGGTGACGTAGGAACCGGACTTCGAGGCCAGCCACATGATGGCGCCGGCCATGTCGGAGCCGTAGCCGTAGCGGCCGAGCGGGATCGTGTCGAGCTCGATCTGCTTCATCTCGTCGAAGGTGATGCCGCGTTCCTTCGCGTCGGACTCGACGAACGCCCAGTGCATCTCCGTGGCCGCGAGGCCGGGGCACAGCGCGTTCACGTTGATGCCGTGCTTGGCCAGTTCGAGGGAGAGCGACATGGTGAGGGTGTGCACCGCGTTCTTGCTGGCGCCGTACGCGGCGGAGCCCGGGTGGCCGACCTTGCCGAAGAAGGACCCGGTGTTGACGATGCTGCCGCCCTGCCCCTGCGCGATCATCTGCCGTCCGGCGTGCTTGCAGCCGTGGAAGATGCCCTTGTAGTTGACGGCGAGCAGCTTGTCGACGTCACTCATCGCGGTGTCCACGACGTCGGCCGGGGTGACGTGGATGCCGGCGTTGTTGGCCATGATGTCGAGCCGGCCGAACTCGGCGACGGCGGCGGCGACGACGGCCTCGACCTGTTCCTCGACCGAGACGTCGACGACACGGGACGCGACCTTGACGTCCGGGTGTTCCTCGGCGATGCGCTCGGCGGTGGCGTGCACCTCCTCCCGCACGTCGGCGAGGAGGACGTTCACCCCCTCCGCCGCGAGGGTCTCGGCGATACCCTCTCCGATCCCCCGCGATGACCCGGTGACGATCGCGTTCTTGCCTGCGACGCTTCGGAAATCGCTCACTGTCGTTGTCCTCGCACTTTCGTTGTCATGGGTTGAGCGGACGGATCAACTGGCTCGGGTCAGCGGGGAAGCGCCGGTGCGCCTGAACGTTCGCGCGAACCAGCGCTTGGTGGCGTCGGAGTCCTTGATCAGCTCCACCGCGAGGACGACCAGGACGAGCACGCCGATCGCGAAGTTCGCGACGTACACGGCGCTGCCTTCGATGCTCAGCCCGCTGACGATGAAGCGCAGGGTGAGCGTGCCGGCCGCGATGCCGACGACGGTGCCGCGGCCACCGCGGAGGCTGACGCCGCCGATGAGCGCGGCGGTCACCCCGGGGAGCAGCAGATCGGCGAACTCGGTCGGTGAGGCCGAGCCGGACTTGAGGCTGAGCATGGCGCCGACGAGCGCGCCCATCGCCCCGGACATGCCGAACGCGATCACGAGGGGGCGCCACAACGGGATTCCGGCCGCGAGCGCCTCGACCCGCCCGCCACCGACGGCACCGATCTCCTTGCCCCACCTCGTGTAGGAGAGGAAGAGGCCGGTCAAGACCAGCACGACGATCGTGAGGATGCTGAACGGGGAGAAGATGTACAGCTGCTTCGACACCAGGTCGGCGATGTCCAGGTCGGGCACGATGATCGTCTTCGAGTCGGACAGCAGGTAGGCCACGCCGCGGAACGCGACGAGGGTGCCGATGGTGAAGACCAACGAGTTGATCTTCAGCCAGAAGATGGCGATGCCTTGCGCCACGCCGAGGACGAGGCCCACGGCCAGGGCGGACAGGACGGCGATGACGATGCCGTGCTCGGCCTGCTTGACGGCGATGACGCCGCCGAGTGCGGCGACCGACGCGATCGACAGGTCCAGCTCGCCCGCCATGATCGTCAGGCCGACGCCGAGCGCGATGAGACCGAGGAAGGCGAAACCCTCCATGACGGTGTACATGTTGCCGGTCGAGGTGAACACCGGGAGCGTGATCGCGAAGTAGGCGAACAGGACGACTGCGATGCCGAGACGGACGACGAGGTCGCTGTCGATCTTCTTGGGGAGGAAGTTCATGCCGATCGCCTCCGTGCGAGTGCGTAGGTGCTGACGGCGATGGCGACGGCGACGCCTTCGACGGTGATGCGCACGCCGAAGCTGTAACCGCGCAGCGCGAGCAGGTTGGACACCATGGCGATGAAGATCGCGCCCAGGCAGGTCTGCCACATCGAACCGCGACCGCCTTGCACCAGCGTCCCGCCCACCAGCACCGCCGCGATCACCTCGGTGTTGAAGTCGGGGAACTGGTTGACGATCCCGCGGCTGGTCTGCGCGGCCGCGAACACGCCCGCGAGCCCGGCGGCGACGCCGGAGATCGTGAACGCGGTCAGTGACGCGAGCTTGACGTTGAGGCCGCTGGCCTTCGCGGCGTGCCGGTTCGCGCCGACGAGGGTCATTTGACGGCCGGTACGGGTCCGGATCAGCACGACCGAGAACACGACGGTGAGGAGGACCAACGCCCAGGTCTGGACGGGGACGCCGAGCGGCCGTCCGGTACCGATGAACAGGGCCGTGTTGTCCTGGATGTTGACCTGCTTCTGGTCGGTCATCACCGACGCCAGACCGAACAGCGCGGCGCCGGCGCCGAGGGTGGTGATGATCGGGTTGGCTCCCGCGGCCACCACCAGTCCCTGTGCGATGCCGACGACGGCAGCCAGGAGCAGGGCGCACACCACGCTGAGGAGCCAGCCCATGCCCGTGTTCATCAGCATCGCGAAGCTGACCGCGGTGAACGCGGCGGTCTGCTCGACCGACATCGAGAAGTAGTTACCGGACATCGTGATGAAGGTCATGCCGAGGGCGGCGATGCCGACGACCGATGCCGCCCGCACGATGTTCAGGATGTTCTCGGTGGTGAGGAAGGCGGGAGTCGCCAGAGCACCGGCCACGAGGACGGCGACCGCGATGACGACGATGACCACGACCGGCAGGTTGCGCTTGTTCGGCACCCAGCGCGGCGCCTTGGTGCCACCGGTTCCGGCGGCGCGGGCGGACCGCACCCCTGCCGGGCCCGGAGTCGCCGGCGCCGGCTCGGTGTCCGGCTCGGCCAGATTGCCGTGTGGAACGGTCATGACGCGACCTCCTCGCGCGCACCCGCGGGGTGCGTGATGTCTGCAGTGAGCTGGGCGTAGTCGACGTCCTCGGCATCGCGGAAGGCGACCAGGCGCCCGCGGTACAGCGAGCCGATCCGGTCGGCGAGGCCGAGCACCTCCTGCGCGTCGGAGGAGGCGAAGAGGATGGCCAGGCCCTCGTCGGCCAGCTTGCGCAGGTGCCGGTAGATCTCGGCACGGGCGCCGACGTCCACTCCCCGGGTCGGCTCGTCGATGAGCAGCACCCGCGGCTCGATACCGAGCCACTTGCCCAGGACGATCTTCTGCTGGTTGCCACCGCTGAGCGTCGAGGCGAGTGCCTTGAGCCGCTTGGTGTCGAAGCTGAACGCCTGGGCGATCTCGGTGCCCATCCGGCGCTCCCGAGCCCGGTTGAGCCATCCACCAGGCGTGACCCTGGCGAGCGAGGCCGAGGTGAGGTTCTCCGAGACGGGACGAATGCCGAACATGCCGTCGCGCTTGCGGTCACCGGAGCAGTAGGCGATGCCCTCGCGGATGGCGGTGTGCTGGTTGCCGGTCTTCACGCGCTTGCCGACCAGCGTCACGCTCCCGCTGTCGCTGTGCCGCGCGCCCGCGATCGCCTCGAGGAGCGGAGTGGCGCCGCTGCCCACCTGACCGGCGAGACCGACGATCTCCCCCGCACGAACCTCGAGGCTGATCGGCTCGGCCAGCCCTGCCGCGGCGATCCGCGACACGGAGAGGACGGTCTCGCCGAACGTGCGCCCTGGAACTCGCTCCGGGAACATGTTCTCCAGGCGACGCCCCAGCATTTTCGTGATCAGGCCCTCGACGTTGAGCTCGGCCGTCTCGAGCGGTTCACTGCTCTCACCGTTGCGGAACACGGTGACCCGGTTCGCCAGCTCGAAGATCTCGCCGAGCCGGTGGGTCACGTAGATGACCGAGCGGCCTTCGGCGGCCACGCCCTTCACCACCGCCTTGACCCGCTCGATTTCGGTGTCGGACAACGCTGCCGTGGGCTCGTCGAGGATCAGGATGCGGGCGTCACGAGCGATCATGCGGGCCACCTCGACCAGCTGCTGCTCGGCGACGGAGAGCGTGCCGGCCGGGGTCTGCGGGTCGACGTAGTCCAGGCCGACCGTCTTCAGGTGCTCCCTGGCACGGGCGGCGAGCCGTCGCCCGCTCCAGTTTTGCCCGCTGCTCGCGTTGCCGAGGAACACGTTCTCGGCGACGGTCATCGTGGGGACGACGCTGAGTTCCTGCTGGACGACCGCGACGCCGACCTCGGCGGAGCGGCGGGACGAGTGGATGTCGACCTGCTCGCCGTTGATGCGGATCTCGCCGCTGTCCGGGCGGTGGATGCCGGACAGCATCTTCACCAGGGTGCTCTTGCCGGCGCCGTTCTCGCCGGCCAGAGCCATGACCTCGCCGGCGCGGAGCTCGAAGTGCACGCCCTTCAGCGCGTGTACCGCGCCGAAACTCTTGGTGATGTCTGTCATCCGCAGATAGGGCTCTGTAGACACCGGATTCCTCGCATCTCGTGTGGAACGTTGGGGTGGCGCCGGGAGGCGGTGGCCCGTCGGCGGGACGGGGCCACCGCCACGGCATCGATCCGGTTCGGCCTCAGTACGTGCAGAGGTCGGTCATCTTGTGACCCCACAGACTGGTGGACTGCACTTCGTTGGAGTGGACCATCGGGTTCGGGATGAAGTTGTACCGCGAGACGGAGTCGACCGTCGGAGCCTTGTCCGGGGAAGCTTCCGGACGAGCCTCGCCGTCCTTGACCTGCTTGGTCTTCAGGTAGGTGTTCACCACGTCGACCGTGTACTGCCCCTCCAGGCTCGCGGCCTGGAGACCGGTGCCGAACTGCTTGCCGGCCTGCAGGTTGCTGAAGTCACCGTGGCAGTTGCCGCCGACCACCGCGACGTTCTTGCCGGGCTGGTAACCGGCCTCCTCCAGCGCCTGGATGGCGCCGTCGGCGAGGGCGTCGTTCTCGGCGTAGACGATGTCGATGCCCTTCGCCTTGTTCGCCGCGATCAGCTGGGCGCCGATCTTGTAGCCCGTCGTCTGGTCGAAGCCGGCCGGAGCCTCGGCGATGACCTGGATGCCGGTTCCGTCGATGCGCTTCTTGAAGCCCGTCATGCGGTCCTGGGTTGCGCCGTAGCCCGCGGGGAACGTGATCGCGATGGCGTTGCCACCGGCGGAGTGCAGCGGGGCGCCGCTTTCCTTGAGCTTGTCGCGGGCCTGCACGGCCAGCTGGCCCGACACGTCGCCGTTCTGGGTGTCGTCCACACCGGCGTAAGCCACGATGTATTCGAGTCCGCGGCTGTCCGGGTTCTGGTTGGTCTGGAAGGTCGGGACCTTGCTGTCGTGCAGCTTCTTCAGCGACGCGAGCCCTGCGGCGTTGTCGACCGGCCACCAGATGTAGGCGTCGGGCTTGGACCCGCTGCCCAGTTGCTGCTGCACCTGGGTGTCCTGCTCGGGCTGGCTGAACTGGTTTTCCAGGATCTTGATGTCGATGCCGAGCTTCTGCGCCTCGGCCCGGGCTCCTCGCTGCCACTCGGCGAGGTAGTTGTCCGAGCCCGGGGGCATGAAGACGACGACGCTGCGCGTGTGGTCGCCACTGCTGGCGGTGCCCGCGTCGCCACAGGCGGCGAGCGTCGCACCGGCCACTGCCAGTGCGAGGGTCAACCCGAGGGTGCGGCTGTTCTTGATCACTTGCTTCTCCCGTGCCTTGCGACTGCGCCCTTGCAATCGTTTGCAACTTCAATCAGAAAAGAGCCGTGGCGGCCAGCTCGACATGCGGTACTCGATCGGCGCCTGGTGTGGAGTTGTGTCTCGGAAACCGAGGGAACCAGGTGCGGGCGCTGGTGGCTGCCAACCTCTCGTTCGCTCGCTGCAATCGATAGCAGGGACGGTAGGTCGAACCGGGCGCCGGTGTCAAGGGTCACAGGTGGACAGCTCCGGAACTGGCTGCACTACGCGCGTTTCCGCGATACCGGCGGGGGCACCACGGGACCAGCAGAGCCCTGACCATGCGTTGCTAACGATTGCCGCTCGACGACGAGTACCGCGCCGGGCCGACGGCATGCGGATACCCGCGCAATGCGGCTCCAGCGCGGCCTTCGCCCGGCGCCCCGCCGACGTGTACCGCAACCGATGGCTCGCTGCTATCGTTTGCGAACATGGGTGGACCGAATGGTTGACGCCGCCGGCCGGCGGCGCGACGCACGACAGGCGGGGGCGGCGATGAAATCGCGGGACGCGGGTCCGACGCTGAAGGACGTGGCCGCACTGGCCGGTGTCCATCCGACGACCGCCTCACGCGCCCTCGACCCGGCGAAGAGCCATCTGGTCAGCGAGGAAACGCGGCAGCGGATCCTGCAGATCTCCGCCGAGCTCGGCTATCAGGTGAACGCGATGGCGCGCAGTCTGCGCACCGGTTCCAGCGGCCTGATCGGCATGGTGGTGGCGGACGTGTCCAACCCGTTCCTGCCGCCGATCCTGCGCGCCATCGAGCACGTGATCCGCCACGAAGGCTTGATGCTCCTCATCGCCGAAACCCACGACGACTCGCGCACGATGCAGGAGATCCTGGGGCACTTCGCGCGCCGGCGCGTCGACGCGATCATCCTCAGCGCCGCTCACCAGGGGGATCTCGAAGTCGTCCGCGCGGCCGCCGCGAGCACCCCGGTCGTCCTCGCCGTGCGCAGTGTGGACGGCGGCAAGTTCCCGACGGTGACGCACGACGACCGGCTCGGCGGGAGGCTCGCGACCCAGCACCTCGTCGAACTGGGCCACCAGGACGTGGCCCAGCTCCGCGGACCGGAGGACGTGTCGTCGTTCAGCGGCCGGTCGGCGGGCTTCTACTCGGTGCTCGCCGAGACGACCGCCCGCGAGGTCGGTTCCGGCCTGGTGGCCGCCAGCCCGACCGTCGAGGAGGGACGCCGGCTGACCGCGGAGTTGCTGGCAGCCCCGGGCGACCGGCCGACCGCGATCTTCGCCCACAACGACCAGATGGCCGTGGGCGCGATGGACGCCCTGCGCGAGGCCGGCCTGAGCTGTCCGCGGGACATTTCCATCGTGGGGTACAACGACGCGCCGCTCGCGGACCACATCGATCCCCCGCTGACGACCATCAGGCTCCCGGCGGCGGAGCTGGGCAGGCGCGTGGCGCGCCTCGCGCTGGAGCAACTGTCCGAGGAGCCGGTCGACACCTCGACGGTGCGCCTGCCGCCGGAACTCGTCGTCCGCCGCTCGACGGCGCCACTCACCGCCTGACCCCGGCACCGGAGCTCGGCCAACGGGATCCGGTGCCACCCGCCGGACCGGACGCTGGGGTCCTCGTTGTTCGCCGCGCAGGCACTCGCACAAATACATCAGGCGCGGATCCCGATCCGGGATCCGCGCCTGAACGTGGTAGCGGGGACAGGATTTGAACCTGCGACCTCTGGGTTATGAGCCCAGCGAGCTACCGAGCTGCTCCACCCCGCGTTGTGAGAACCAGTTTACGCGGTGGTGCCGGGGGCGTGCACACCGGGTGCCGGAAGCGGCTCCGGCACCCGGTCGGCCGCGTCAGCCACCCGGTTGGGGCGGCGCCGAGCTGGTCTGGCCGGCCTTGGCGTTCTCGTAGGCGCGCGCCGCTGCGTCGAGAGCGGCGAGCGCCTGCCCCTGGGCGGCGAAGTCGCCGTTCTGCTGGGCCTGGTGCAGCCGGGTGAGGGCCGACTGGATGTCGGCGACGGCCTGGTCCAGGGCCGGGTTGCTGCTCGCGCCACCGGCGGCAGGCGGCGGTGTCGACGTCGACGGGGCCGTGCTCGGCGACGGGGTGGTGGTCGGGGTCTGCTGGGTCGGCGCGGTCGCCGCCTGACCGGCCTGGTCGCCGAACACCTGCTTGAGCGCCTCACCGATGGTGGGGGCGAACCCGACCTTGGAGCCGTAGGACACGAGCACACGCGCCAGCTGCGGATAGCTGTTCTGGTTGCGTTGCTGGATGTAGACGGGTTCCACGTAGAGGAACCCGCCGCCCACCGGCAGGGTGATCAGGTTGCCGAAGATCACCGTGACGCTCTGGTTGCTGAACAGGGTGCGCTGCTCGGCGAACCGCGAGTCGCTCTGGAACCTGTTCTGCACCTGGACGGGGCCGTCGACCTGACTGTTGCCGGACGCCGTCGTCGGCAGCCGGAGCACCTTGATGGCGCCGTAGTCCTTCGGATCGGACGACACCGTCATCCAGGCGGCCAGGTACTGCACCTGGAGGGCGGTGAGCGGACTGGTCAGCTGGAACGTGGTGCCGCCCTGGCCGGGCGCCTGGGCGAGGACGTAGTAGCCGGGCTGGTTGGCCAGGCCGGAGGCGCCCACGTTGGTGCCGCCCTCCTGGGTCGGGTCCTGCGGCACGTTCCAGAAGGTGTTGGTCGTGTAGAACTCCTGCGGATCCGTCACGTGGTACTTCGTCAGGAGCTCCCGCTGGACCTTGAAGAGGTCCTCGGGGTACCGGAAGTGCGCACGCAGGTCCGGCGTGATGTCGCTGCTCGGCTGGACCACACCGGGGAAGACCTGCTCCCACGCCTTGAGGACCGGGTCCTTGTCGTCCACCGAATACAGGGTGACGGAGCCGTTGAACGCGTCGACGGTCGCCTTCACCGAGTTCCGGATGTAGTTGATGTTGTTGTTGGCCTGCCGGGCGACACCCGCGAGGGTGTCCTGCGTCGCCGCGCCCAGCTGCGTCTGCTCCGAGTAGGGGTAGTTGTTCAAAGTGGTGTAGCCGTCGACGATCCAGACGATCTTGCCGTCCACGACCGCCGGGTACGGGTCGCCGTCCACGGTCAGCCACGGTGCGACCTTGCTGACGCGGTCCCGCGGGTCGCGGTTGTACATGATCTTCGAGCCGTCGCTGATCGCGTCGGAGAAGAGGATGTTGCGCTCGCCGTACTTCGCCGCGAAGGCCAGCCGGTTGAACCAGTTGCCGAGGTTGACGCCACCGCTGCCGTCGTAGCGGTAGTTGCTGCTGCTGGCGCTGTCGTACTCGCCGGGAGCCTTGCCCTCCTGGCCGCCGACGATCGCGTAGTCGTTGGTCAACTCCCCGTAGTAGATCCGCGGCTGCTGCACCGCGATGCCGGGTGCGGTGGGTTTGGCCGGGTCGATGCCGGCGCCCGTCGGGTTCTGGGTGTCGCTGGTGACCGCGATCGGGTAGCCGCCGTCGCTGTTCGCGCCGCTCACCGCACGGTCGATCGTGTTGGCCGGAGCCGCCACGAAGCCGTTGCCGTGGGTGTAGACCATGTGCTTGTTGATCCAGTTGGTCTGGTTCCCGGTGAGGTTCGCGGTGTTGATCTCGCGGGCGGCGACCACGTAGTCCTGGGTCTTGCCGTCGATCGAGTAGCGGTCCATGTCCAGCTTCGCCGGAAAACCGTAGAAGTTCTCACGGCCCACGCGCTGGGTGAAGGTCGGGGACAGCACGTTGGGGTCGAGCAGGCGGATGTTGGGCACGGTGGTGGTGTCCGCGCTGATGTCCGCGGCGGTCGCCTGCCCGGTGCCCGGGTAGTCCTCGTACTGCACGTTGTTCAGCCCGAACGCCGTCTTCGTCGCCGCCATGTTGCGGCTGATGGAAAGCGCTTCCTTCTGGTTGGCGTTCGGCTTGACCGAGAACTGCTCGAGGATCGCCGGCCAGGCGACCCCGACCAGGACGCCGGACAGGATCAGCAGCACCAGCGCGATCGCGGGCAGCTGGATGTTGCGCAGGAAGGCGCCGGCGAAGAACGCGAGCGCGCAGATCGCGGAGATGCACAACAGGATCAGCTTCGCCGGCAGCACCGCGTTCAGGTCGGTGTAGGTGGCGCCGTAGAACAGTGGGGCGTTGCGGTCGGAGAACAGCAGGTTGTACCGGTCGAAGAAGTATTCGACCGCCTTCAGCAGCACGAAAATCCCGGCGGTGACCGCGAGCTGCACCCGGGCCGAGCCGGCGAGCTGGCCGCCACGGCCGGCGAGCCGGATCCCGCCGAAGAGGTACTGCGCGATGAGCGCGCCGACGAACGAGATGGTCACCGCGACGAACAGCCAGCCGAGCAGCCACTGGTAGAACGGCAGTGTGAAGGCGTAGAAGCCGATGTCGTTGCCGAACTCGGGGTCGGTCTGGCCGAAGCTCGTGCCGTGCAGGAACAGCTGGATGCGCTGCCAGTCGCCCTCACCGGTCGCCCCCGCGATCAGACCGGTCACCAGCGGGATGCCGATGCCGAACAGCCGGATGCGGCCGACCACGGCCGAGCGGTAGCGCGACAGCGGGTCGTCGGCGCCGGAGACCGGGACGAACACCGGGCGGGTGCGGTAGGCGATCCACAGGCTGAGCGCGAGCGACCCGCCGACGAGCAGCCCGATCGCGAAGAACAACACGATCCGGGTGACGACCACGGTGTTGAACACCTGACGGGCGCCCACCTCGCCGAACCACAGCCAGTCGACATAGGTGTCGAGCAGACGCGCGCCCAGTAGCAGCGCCAGAACGATCACCGCGGCGACGATCAGCAGTACCCGGCTGCGACGGGACAGCTTCGGCAGGCTCACTGGGGGCCGACTGGCCACTGCGCACGCTCCTGTTGTCGTGGTCCGCTGGCGGGGCACCGGTCACGCACGACACCCCTGAACCCCTAACTCTAGGAGGCCCGCTCCGGGTTCCCCGACCGGCCCGAATCGGACACCTCCGGCGGTCACCTGCCACCATGAGCAGATGGGATCGGAGAGCAACCCCGCCGCGCGCCCGGCGGTCGCCGCGCTCGCACGTGAGGTCGAGGAGTTCGTGGCCGCCGCCGGGTGGGACCAGGCGCCGCAGCTGTTCGCGTTGGTCCCGACCGCAGCGCTGCTGCGCGAGCAGCCGGAGCTGGCCGGGCAGCTCGACCCGTCGAGCGCGCTGACGCCGGTGGCGCAGGAGCCGCTGCCGGAAGGCGACCTGGCGGAGGCGCTGGGCCGGATCGCCTGGCCGGAGGCCGTGACGGGCTGCGCGCTGGCCCAGGAGATCGTCGTGCTGCCGCCGAGCGTCGAGTCGGAACTGTCCGGCACCGGCGACCTGGACCGGCTGCGCCAGGCCGCGGCGGACCATCCGGACAGGACGGAGGCGCGGCTGGTGGCCGCGGTGCTGCGGGACGGACCCGGTGCGTGCGTCATGCGCCTGCGCGGCTACGCGAAGACCGAGGACGCCGAGCCGGCCGACCAGGTCATCGAGCACCCGGACCTGGCGCCGAACCTCCTGGACGCGCTCCGCGCCACGCTGGCCCCCTGAGGAGCGCTGCTCCCGTCACGGGACGAAGCCCCGTCCACGGGCCACGCCCGGTCCCGGAGCAGTTCCGGCGCGGGTCAGCAGGACGGGGTCGGCTGCCCGGCCTTGAGCGCGTCCAGCGCGGCGAGCGCGCTGTCCAGACTGGTCACCTTGACCAGCTTGAGCCCGTCCGGGTCGGCGGCGGCCGCCTCGGCGCAGTTGGCCTCGGGCGTGAGGAACACGGTCGCACCGGCCTCACGCGCGGCGACCAGCTTGAAGGTGATCCCGCCGATCGGCCGGACGGCACCCTTCTCGCTGATCTCGCCGGTGCCCGCCACGTGCTCACCGGCCACCATGTCGCCCGGCGTGAGCCGGTCGACGATCGCCAGCGCGAACATCAGGCCGGCCGAGGGGCCGCCGACGTCCTGCAGCGAGATCTTCACCTGGAACGGCACGTCGGCCCGGTCGATGGGCTGCAGGCCCATGAAGCCCTGCTTCTTGCTCGGGTCCGGGTTGGCGGCCAGCGTGATCTGCTCGGTCCGCGGCGGCTCGGTGCCGTGCTGGAACGTGATGGGCACGGTCTGGCCGGGAGCGGTGTCGGCGACCGCGGCGGTGACGTCGTCCTCGGTGGTGATGGTCCGGCCGTTCACCGACAGCAGGCGGTCGCCGGGCGCGAGGACCCGGCTGACCGGGGTGTTCTCCACGATGTTCTGGGCGAGCACCTTGATCGGGTAGCCGAGGTGGCGCAGCGCGGCGACCTCGGCGTTGCTCTGCGAGTCCTGGAACTGCTGGACGTTTTCCTGCTGGACCTGCTCGTTGCTCTCGCCGGGCCGGAAGTACTCCTCGCGGGGCGCGAGGGCGTACCGGCCGCTGACCCACAGCCCGAGGGCGCCGAAGAGGCTGATCTCGTCGTTGAGCGACACCGTGGTCATGCGCAGCTCGCCCGCGGTCGGGTAGGTCTGCTGCCCGTCGATCTCCACCACCGGCGCGCCCTTGACCTGACCGAGCGTGTCGTAGGTGGGGCCGGGGCCGATCGCCACGTAGGGCACCTGGACGAACGCGCCGATGAGTCCGAACACCACGATGAGCGCACCGCTGGCCACCACGGTCCAGCCACGTCTGGTCAGGCCGGCGCGGTCACGCGGCCGCGTGGCGCGGTGCGCGTCGCGGGCCTGGTCGCCGTCGCCGGGTTTGGTGCCGGTTGCGGCACCGGGAGCAGTGCTTTCGTCGCGGGACTCGCTCACGGCCCACAGCGTACGGTGAGCGGCCCGGACGCCCGATCACCAGGCCATGATCGCGGGGAGCGAAATCGGACACCACTGACGCGGTCGGGGCTGCTCCGGCCGCGTACGGTGGGGGTATGAGCAACCTCCCGTTCGGCTTCGGGCCCCCGGATCCCGACAAGCCCGGTGACAACGGGCCGTCGGAGGGCGGCCAGCAGTCCGGTGCCGACGCGTTCAACCAGCTCGGCCAGATGTTGAGCCAGCTCGGGCAGATGCTGAGCCAGGCAGGCAGTTCGTCGGGTCCGGTGAACTACGACCTCGCCAAGCAGATCGCGCTCCAGAAGCTGAGCGGGAGCGCGGGCGGCACGATGGGTTTCGCCTCGAGCGGCGACGCCGACAGCGCCGTGCGCGACGCCGGTCACCTCGCGGAGCTGTGGCTCGACGCGGCGACGATCCTGCCGGCCGGCGCGTCGGCGACCACGGCGTGGTCGCCGCGCGACTGGGTGCACAAGACGCTGCCGACGTGGCAGCGCCTGTGCGACCCGGTGGCCCAGCAGGTGTCCGGCGCGTGGGTCGAGGCGCTTCCCGACGAGGCGAAGCAGGCGGCCGGGCCGCTGCTGTCGATGGTCGGTCAGATGGGTGGCATGGCCTTCGGCTCGCAGCTGGGCAACGCGCTGGCGCAGCTCGCCGCGGACGTGCTGACTTCGACGGAGGTGGGGCTGCCGCTGGGTCCGGAGGGGACGTCGGCGCTGCTGCCCGCGAACATCGAGAAGTTCACCGAGGGCCTGGAGCTGCCGAGCAGCGAGGTGCTCGTGTTCCTGGCCGCGCGGGAGGCCGCGCACCAGCGTCTGTTCTCGCACGTGCCGTGGCTGCGGCAGCGGCTGCTGGCGACGGTGGAGGAGTTCGCGCGCGGCATCAAGGTGGACACGTCGGCGCTGGAGCAGCTGGCGGGCCAGGTGGACCCGTCCAACCCGGCGAGCATCGAGGAGGCCCTGTCGTCGGGGCTGCTCGAGCCGCAGACGACGCCCGAGCAGCAGGCGGCGCTGAACCGGTTGGAGACGCTGCTCGCCCTGGTGGAGGGCTGGGTGGACGTGGTGGTCGCCGAGGCGGTCGGGGACCGTCTCCCGGGAGCCGGCGCGCTTCGCGAGACGCTGCGCCGGCGCCGCGCGACGGGCGGCCCGGCCGAGCAGACGTTCGCGACGCTGGTGGGGCTGGAGCTGCGCCCGCGGCGGATGCGTGCGGCGTCGGCGCTGTGGAAGCTCGTGGGCGACCAGCACGGCGTCGACAAGCGGGACGGCCTGTGGTCGCACCCGGACCTGATGCCGAACGCCGAGGACCTCGACGATCCCATGGAGTTCTCCGAGCGCCTCGGACAGCCCGGCGAGCTGGACGACATGGACCCGATGGCGGAGCTGGAACGCACCAAGCCGGAGGCCAAGGCCGAGCCGGAGACGACACCGGAGACCAAGCCGGACGCCGCCAAGGACGACGGCCCCGAGGACGACGACTCCGGCCACTGACGCCGCCGCGGCTCCACCGTCCACATGAGCGCGCTCGTGTGGACGGTGGTGGCCTGCCAGGTCTTCCCGCCTGCCAGGTCTTCCCGCCTGCCAGGTCTTTTCGGCTGCCAGGTCTTTCGGCTGCCAGGTCTTCCCGCCTGCCAGGTCTTCCCGCCTGCCAGGTCTTCCCGCCTGCCAGGTCTTCCCGCCTGCCAGGTCTTCTCGCCGAGGCCATCGATGTCCCTGGCCTCAGGCCCTGACGTGCGGGACTGCCCGCCGGCTTAACCACCGGTCCGCTGCGCCCGTCTGCTCAGCGGTGGGCGTCCGCCCGCCCGTCTCGACGCCCACCAGCCCCGGGCCAGGCGCGCCGCCACCAGGCCGACGGTGAACCCTTCGCGCGGCTCCTCCTCGAAACCCGTCCCGCAGCCTCCGCGGAGCCCTTCCGCAGCTACCGCTACCCCGCCCCTCGCCGCGGCTACCGCACATCCAGTACAGCGGTCCGCGCAGGCTGTGCAGCGGGCGGTGCAGCACCGGCCGGGCACCGACCAACCAGCACGGGCCCGGACGTTCACCAGCCGCTCTCCGGCCGGCGGAGCAGCCCGGGCTCCCCAGGCCGGTATCGCGCCACTCACCTCGGCATTCGCCCCCCAACCGCCGGGCGCCCGCGGGCACGCTTCGCGCGAACTCCTCCAGCCCACTCCAGGTCCGCGGAAACGGCCCCGCGCCCCCTCACCTGTGGACGGCTCCCCGGGCCGCCCCACCCGCACCGGCCCCCGAGGCCCGCACCACCGCTCCGAGGCGCTACCGCGCCCACCCGCACATCTACCCAGGCCCGCCGCACCGGCTCGGAGAACTCCTCCGGCCCGCCCCAGCTGCGGGGAAGACTCCCCCGCCCGCCTCACCTGCGGACGGCTCCCGGACGCCCGCCCCACCGCTCCGAGAACGCCGCCGCCCCCACCGCACAACCACCCCACGCGCGCCGCGCCTCCCGGAGTGCCCATCCGGCCCGCCTGACCTGCTCACTCCTCGTCCAGTTCGCTGATCCCCCATCCCGCCGCCGCGGAGAGCCCCTCGAGGTAGCCGATGGCCCGCTCGGTCTTCGGGTACCGCCGCACCAGCTCCCAGAACTCCGCGTTGTGGGCCGCCACCCGCAGGTGTGCCAACTCGTGCACCAGCACGTAGTCCAGCACCCACGCAGGCACGTTCTGCAGCCGATCGCTCACCCGGACGGTCCGGTCCGCAGGGGTGCAGGACGCCCACCGGGTGCGCATCGGCGGCACCCAGCGGACACTCGCCGGCAGTGCCTGCCGGTCGAGGTACCGCGCCGACAGCTGCGCACAGCGCGCGAGCAACGCCGCGTCCGATTCGCGCGCCGGTGACGCGCGCCGGGTCTCCGTGCGCTGGAGCTTGCGCTCCATCTCGGCCACCCAGTGTTTCTCCTCGGCTCGGCTCATGCTCGCCGGGATGAGCACCACGAGGGTGTCCCCGTCCCGGTAGGCGCTGACCGTTCGCCGTCGTCGTGCACTCCGTCGTACTTCCACCTTGAGCTGCGGGTTTGATGACTGCCCGGTGTTGTCCCGGTTCCTCAGAGAAGGCACCCGTGCGTTCGCCACTCGTCCACGGTAAAGCCAGGGACCGACAACCTGGGAGGGTCAGCTTCCCGGAGGCCCGAGTTATCCACAACTCGGCTCGCCTGTGGATAACTCGGGGACTCACTTAGCGAAAACTTAGCGACGGTCCCTCACCCTGTGCTCCATGACGGACACCATGAACAGTCAACGCCCGGTCTTCCTGCCCGAACGCCCCTGGTTGCGGCCTGGTCTCGAGGTCTTCGACCGCGGTCCGGGCGAGCTGCAGATCGGGCTCGACCCGCGCCATGCGGTGCTCGGCAAGGGCCTGCCACCGGACGTGGTGCGCGCGCTGCACCACCTGGACGGCAACCTCCGGCTGGAGAGCCTGCTCGCGCTCGTCGACAGCGATCACGTCGAGCTGCTCCGCGACCTGCTGACCCGGCTGACGCGGCTCGGGCTGGTCGAGGAGGCGTGGCCGCCGTCCGCCTACAGCCGCACCGTCAACGAAGCGGGGTTGTGGTCGCTGTCCGCGCGGCAGGGGCACGGCGAGACAGTGGCGCGACGCCGGCACAGCGCCGTCGTCCTGTTCGGCTCCGGGAGGCTCACCGTCGCGATGGCGGTGCTGCTGGCGTCGGCGGGGGTCGGACAGGTCCGCGTCGAGGCCGACGGCACCGTGACCGAGCACGACACCGGCAGCGGCTACACGGACTCCGACATCGGCCGGACCCGGGCCGCGGCTGCCGCCGACGCGATCCGGCGGGCGAACCCGGCGACCGTCACCCGGCGCCTGCGCGACGGCCGGTTGCCGGAGCTGGCGGTGCTCGCCGATGCCGTGGTCCCCGCGCCCGAAGTGGTCCGCCAGCTGATGCACGAGAAGGTGCCGCACCTGGCCGTCCGGGTCCGCGAGGGCATCGGGATCGTCGGGCCGCTCGTCCATCCGGGCAGGAGCAGTTGCCTGGGCTGCGCGGACCTGGTCCGCCGGTCGATGGACGATCGCTGGCCGGTCGTCGCCGGCCAGCTGGCCGGCCGGACCCAGCCGGCGGACCTGGTGACCGTCCAGGCCACGGCGGCTCTGGCGACCGGCCAGGTGCTGCGGGCGCTGGGGCCGGCCGACGGGGTGCCGCCGGGCTGGAACACGACCATGGAAGTCGACCCCTACGAGAACACGATCTATCACCGCCCGTGGTCGCCGAACCCGGTGTGCACCTGCGGTGCCCGCCCGGAGCCGCAGGTCAGTGCCGCTGCCACGCCGATGGCTGCGGAGAACATGGTCGACAAGGCAGAATCGAAGGAGTGACCGACTTCCCCGAAGCGACCGACGACCGTGCCGATCCCGGGATCCCCCGCCGCACCGCCGCCCGCGCTGCCAAGCTCGCGAGTCTGCCCCTGGGCATCGCGGGCCGGGCGGTGGGCGGCTGGGGACGCCGGCTGACCGGTCAGAGCGCGGAGGAAGTCAACGCGAACCTGTCCGCGAAGGCGGCGGAGCAGCTGTTCGAGGTCCTGGGCACGCTCAAGGGTGGCGCGATGAAGTTCGGCCAGACGTTGAGCGTGTTCGAGGCGGCAGTGCCGGACGAGTTCGCCGCCCCGTACCGGGACGCGCTGACCCGGCTCCAGGCGGCCGCGCCACCGATGCCCGCACGCCAGACGCGACGAGTGCTGGCCGAGCAGCTGGGCCGGTCGTGGGAGACGCGGTTCCGGGAGTTCGACGAGGTACCCGCCGCTGCGGCCAGCATCGGCCAGGTGCACCGCGCGGTGTGGCATGACGGGCGCGTCGTCGCGGTGAAGGTGCAGTACCCCGGCGCCGACGAGGCGCTGCGCAGTGACCTGCGGCAGTTGCAGCGGTTCAGCAGGCTGTTCCAGGCGTTGCTGCCGGGAACGGAGGTCAAGCCACTGCTGGCCGAGCTGTCCGCGCGCATGGACGAGGAACTCGACTACCGCGGCGAGGCCGACAGCCAGCGCGAGTTCGCGAAGGCCTTCGACGGCGACGAGAACGTCCTGGTGCCGAAGGTCGTCGCCAGCGCCCCGAAGGTGCTCGTCACCGAGTGGATCGACGGCACGCCCCTCGCCAAGATCATCGCCGGGGCCGACACCGAAACCCGCAACCAGGTCGGCACGCTGCTGGCCGAGTTCCACTTCTCCTCACCGGCGCGGGCGAAGCTCCTGCACTCGGACCCGCACCCCGGCAACTTCATGCTGCTCGACGACGGCCGCCTGGCCGTGATCGACTTCGGAGCCGTGGCCCGCCTGCCGCACGGCATCCCCCGTCAGCTGGGCGAGATGACCCGCCTCGCTCTCGACCACCGCTCGGACGACCTCATGCAGCTGCTGCGCTCGTCCGGCTTCATCCGTCCCGGCACCGAACTCGACGCCGACGACGTGCTCTCCTACCTGGCACCGTTCACCGAGCCACTCGCGACCGAACGCTTCCACTTCACGCGTCGCTGGATGCAACGCCAAGCGATGCGCGTCGGCGACACCCGGGGCCGCGATTTCCGCACCGGCCGGTCGTTGAACCTGCCGCCGGAGTATCTCCTGATCCACCGCGTGACCGCCGGTTCAACGGGAATCCTCTGCCAGCTCGACGCCGAGATTCCTGCCCGCGGGATCGTGGAACGGTGGCAACCGGGGTTCGCCGATTAGGCCGGCAACCCATCCACTCCGCCGGTCACCGGCATCGGGGTCTCCGCACGGTCGCAAGCCCTGTCGTTCCTTGTCCGCCGCCTTGCCCGTGCGCCGCCACACCATCCGGCCAGCCAGACCGGCGCTTTCTACCTCATGAGCACCTCCTTATCACTCGCTACCCCACCGCTGCCACCCGCTCACACATCGCGCAGCTTCGCCAGAAGTCGCTCCTCCTTTCGATTCCGCCGTCCGGCTGTTCACGCCCGCACTTGCCGTCACCGCCAACTGCAAGCATGCCGGAAAGATTGGACGACGCAATCAAAGCTGGGCTGCACGCGGGTAGTTGTCCACAATTTCGGCAAAAACCGCACGAGACCGCCAATCACACCACCAAGTTGTCCACAGATTTACGCGGTGACTTCCGGGGAGTACCGCCCCGCGTCAGGCTGTGGTCATGACCGAAACCATCAGTGCTCCCGCACCGGGAGAACCGGCGCACCGGGATGGAGTCACCACCAGCACCCACCTGCGCCGGGCGGGGCTGAGCCAACATGCCATCTCGTCCCGGTGCCGGCCCGGCGGTCCCTGGCGGCGTCTTCTGCCGGGAGTGATCCTGCTCAGCAATCGAGAGCCGAGCCGGGATCAACAGTTGCGCGCAGCCGTCTACCACGCCGGTCCGGATGCTGTCGTCAGCGGCACGGACGCCTTGCAGGCACAGGGAATTCCGCTGTCACCGTCCCGGCGCGTCCACGTGCTGATCCCGATCGGGAGGCGCCTCACCTCACACGAGTTCACCTGGCTCGACCGCACTTCACGCGTGCCCGACCCGGTCGTCGTGGACGGCATTCCGTTCGCGCCGCCCGCCCGGGCCACCATCGACCTGGCTCGTCACGAAACGGATCCGGACAGGTTGCGGCGCCTGCTCACCCTGCCGGTCTACTACGGCCTGTGCACCGCGGAGCAGTTGCGCAACGAGCTCGACGCCGGCAACCAACGAGGATCGTCAGCCGTACGCCGGACACTGCACACCCTCGGCTCCCTCCGCGACACCTATCAGCAAGGTGTGGCACGGGAACTGCTCGGTGGCGTACCGCTGCCACCACCGATCTGGAACGTGACTGTGTGCGACTCGTCGGGAGGACGGTTGGGCGTGGTCGACGCGTGGTGGGACGAAGTTGCGATGGGCTGGCTCCTCGATCAGGCCGCGCCTCGTTCGGACCAGTCCGTCGCGAGCCACCTGCCGCTCACCGGGGCAGGCGTGGTTCTTGTCCGCACCCCTGCCCATCGGCTACGCGGAGATGCGACGGCGGTGGCCCGTGAGCTCACGAGCGCCTTCGGAGCGGCGGCTCACCGCCGGAGGCCGCGGGTCCAGGCACTGCGGGAGGTGGCGGTGTGAGCGACGATCACCAGTACTCCGACGGCAGCTTTCCCTCGATGTCCCGCACGTGCTCACGTGCGCAACGCGGGCAAAGCCAGCGCAGGGCACCTCCGTCCCGGTCACTGACCCAGGCGAGGGCATCGAGGGGGTCCACATCGGCGTTGCGTGGAACGCCGCATCGCGAGCAGATCACGGATTCGCTCATGGCCGGAATCCGAAATGGACCGTCTGCGTACCGAGCACGTAGAGATCGTCCCGCTTGCCCAGGTAATGCGGGCCGGCGCGGTCCAACAGACGACGCAGGGTGTCCCGATCTTCCTGTGTCACGAGTTCGTCGCCGCCCGAACCGAGCCCTTCGATGTGTTCGAGCACGTACTCCCGGACATTCTCGTCCGGCGGCGCCGGCCGGTCGATGAGGTGGCTGAACGAGCCGACACGTTCCAGCCCCGCCTTGGCCAGGGCGATGTTCCAGCCATACGGCATTCCGACCGCACCCGGCATGCCGGCACGCATTTGCCCGAACCAGCGATCATGAGCCGCCAACAGGCGACGCTCGAGCCCCGGTTCTCCGATCCCGAGATCCCAGGGCAGGCAGTAGGTGGGTGGGCTGCCCTCGGCGAGGGCGAGCATGCCACCCGGTTTGAGCCCGGTGACGAGGCCGGACACCCCGGCTTGTTGATCAGGGAGGTGATGCACCATAGCGGCGGCCCAGACCAGATCCGCGGCCGGGACGAGCTGACCGAGGCCGGTGGACGCGACATCCGCGTGCACGCGCTCGATCCGAACCTGCCCGGTGAGCGCGGCAGCGGAGACAGCGTCGACCCCGGGGTGAGCACGCCCGACAGTCGCCGCCACGGCGGCGCCGTCAAGCTCTGCTCGTGCTTGCTCGGTCTCAGCTCGTTCCCGGCCGGCTACGTCCGGAACAGTCCTGGCCCGACCGTCTGGGGATGTCCCTGGCGAGTTGTTCGACGACGTCGACAAATCCAGATTCGCTCGGACACGTTCGACGGCCGCCTCGGCGACGGTCTCGGCGACGTCGAGCAAAGCGGGTACTGCGTCGACAAGAACGAGCGTTCCGCCACCGCGGCGGGTGAGCTCGGCGGCGAACGCCGCACTCATCCCGCCGGCTCCGCTGCCGGCATCGACGACGACCGGCTGATCACCGAGCTGCCCGATCAGGCGGGCGGCGACCTCCGCGTACACCGGTGCATGGAGGTCATCGGCACGGCGTAAGGCCGGAATTCGCTCGGCCCAATCGATGTCGTCGTGCGTGTGTGCGCCCATACCGGCCATTCAACACCTACCGCGGGTACCTCGCCGTGACTCCCGCGCAGTCGGTCCCGCCGCCGAAAACGAGAGCTCCCATGCCGGATGGCTTCGCGGAGCTGGCCTCGCGTTCCCTGCCGGAGAGTTGCGCCCGGCCTCAGGTGGACGCGTGGCCCGCGGCGGGCGGCGGGCAGCGGGCAGCGGGCAGCGGGCAGCGGGCAGCGGGCAGCGGGCAGCGGGCAGCGGGCAGCGGGCGAGTTTGCCACGACGTCGTGCGCGCGCCGCGAACTCCATCGCGCGACCGGGTGAACATGATCGGGCGAAAAGCAGCGCGACCAGCGCCGCACCCACATGACTCACAGCGGTTGCCGACGGCATCGCCTCCCCTGTCCCGACCGAGACCGAAGACCGGAACGGCCGAGCCCAGCAGCATGCGGAGGTAACAGAATCTCCGCATACTGCCGGGCCAGGAATCGCTAGGCGCGGTACCGTCCTGCGCGCCGGGAGGCCCAGCGGGCTACTCGGTCCCAGCGGCGTGCAGCGCGTGGGTTGCTGCGCATCGGCCGCCGGCGGACGTCGTCGTGCAGGTCCTGTATTCGTGCTCTCGCCAATTCTTCGTTGAGCAACATTCGGGTCATCTCCTTGGTCATGCGTGCGACCCCGGCGCGGGGGCGGGGCGTGCTCGGATGCTTCGTCCAGCTCGTGAGGACGATTGGGGCTTCAGTACTCATGCGGCTGCGCTCTGCTGGTCAGTGCGGTTGACGCGCTCGACGCGCTTCCCCGCAACGGGCGTTTCCACCGGGTTCTTACGAGGACGACCCCGCGGCCGCTTACGGGCGACCACGACACCGCGCTCGAAGATCTCGCCTCCCCAAACCCCCCAGGGCTCCCGCCGGGCGAGCGCACCGGACAGGCACGCATTCCGGATCGGGCAGTCGGCGCACCGGCTTTTGGCCAGCTCCAGATCCGCCGGTGACTCCGCGAACCACAGGTCGGCGTCACCCGACCGGCAGGGCAGGTCCGCATCAGGTGAGGCCACGGCGTCGAAAAGCTCACCGATCCCGGATCCCGGAAGGGTGAGTTCGTCGGTTAACGCCTTCTCTGACGCGAAGGCGATTGCCGATGACATCCCGTTCTCCTTTGTGTAGTAACGGTTTTGAGTTGGTACAAAAACACGAGGGCCGCGGATCCGATACTCGGTTCCGCGGCCCTCGTGAGCCTGTCTCCCTGACGGGGGGTCAGAGTCTGAGCTCCGGCGGAGCCAGCGGAACGTGGAGTCGGTTCTGCTTGTTGGTCGGGACGTACGCCGGCTTGACGGCGGACACACCAGTCCCGTCGAAACGGTCACGCAGCCGGGCGAGAACCGGCACTTCGACGCCGGCCTTGCCAGCGCCCCAGCCGTTCCCGCACGCCATCACCGAGCGGGCAAAGGGCAGAGCGGCGCCAGGGTTCGTGACCGTGGTAGAGATCTTCACGTCCCAGCACCTCCTCTCGTCCTTCGCTCATCGCCGGCGGGCAACGGGCGGTCGCTTCGCGGGCACTCCTCACCCGCTCATGCAGGCTATTGCCCCTGCCCGATCTGGGGCAACTGATTTTCCGCAGAACTTTCCCCAGCGACGAAGATCGTCGTTGAGCAGCGGTTCTGCCGCACGAAGCAGCCCTTGGACGCGGTCAACCGTGCGCCCGCCGCGATCCCGAGTAGGCAAAACCGCCCGCGGCCCCGGCGACCCACCAAGCAAGCAGCCTGTGTCGGTGAGCACATCCCAGCAAGGTGGCCCCGCACACCACCCCAACCGTGCCGCGCAGCACTCGCCGGGTGGCGACGAGCGTACCCACTGCCCGGAACACGTCTCGCGCCCCATCGCGAACTGTGCGCTTACCCCACTCCGCACCCCGGGAAGGGTCAGGAGCGCTGCCGGCGAAGCAGGGACAGCACCTCGTCGCCGAAGCGTTGGACCTTGGTGGGGCCGATGCCGGAGATCGAAACCAATCCGCGTGGGTCGTCGGGGCGTTGTTCGGCGATCGCGACCAGCGTGGCGTCCGTGAAGACGACGAACGGGGGCACCTTCAGCTCCCGCGCCCGCTCCGCCCGCCACTCCTTCAACCGGTCGAGCAGGCCCTCGTCCAGGTCGGACGGGCACCGCGCGCAGCGGCCGAGCTTGACCTCCAGCGTGTTCGCCAGCTGCTCACCGCACATTCGGCAGCTCGGCTTCGTCCGGGTGGCCGGTTGCCTACGCAGCACCCGTGCGGCGGGGTGTTCGTCGGGCACCAGCCCGTACAGGAACCGGCTGCGCCGCCGGTGCCGGCGCCCGCCCGGGTGCCGCGACAACGACCACGACAACCACAGGTGCTCCCGCGCCCGTGTCACCCCGACGTAGAACAGCCGCCGCTCCTCCTCGATCGCCGCTTCGTCGCCGTCCGCGCGCTGGATCGGCACCGTGCCCTCGGCCAGCCCGACCAGGAACACCGCATCCCACTCCAGGCCCTTCGCCGCGTGCAGCGACGCGAGCGTGACCCCCTCGACGGTCGGCGGGTGCTGCGCCGCCGCGCGCTGCTCCAGCTCCGCCACGTAGCGGCCCAGCGACACGTCCTCGGCGGTGGACACCAGCTCCTCCGCCAGTTCGACCAGCGCGAGCAGCGCGTCCCACCGCTCCTTCGCCGCGCCGCCCGCCGGCGGCTGCTCGGTGAGCCCGACCCGCGCCAGCACCGCACGCACCGCCGGCACCAGCTCCCCCGGCGGCGGGTCGCCCGCGGCCGTGCGCAACGCGACCATCGCCTGCCGGACCTCGCGGCGCTCGAAGAACCGCTCCCCGCCCCGGACCAGGTACGGGATCCGCAGGTCCGTCAGCGCCTGCTCGTAGACCTCCGACTGCGCGTTCACCCGGTACAGGATCGCGATCTCGCTCGCCGGCACCCCCGAGTCGAGCAGCTGCCGGACCCGACCGGCGACCGCACCGGCCTCCGTCGGCTCATCGTCGAACTCCGCGAACCGCGGCTCCGGACCGTCCGGCCGTTGCCCGATCAGCTTCAGCCGGGAGCCCGCCGGGCGGCCGCGCGCGGCACCGATCACCTTGTTGGCGAGTGCGACGACCTGCGGTGTGGACCGGTAGTCCCGCTCCAGGCGGACCACCGTCGCCTCCGGGAACCGGCGGGTGAAGTCGAGCAGCGGCCGTGGCGAGGCGCCGCCGAAGGAGTAGATGGTCTGGTTCGCGTCGCCGACGACCGTGATGTCGTCACGGCCGCCGAGCCACGCGTCGAGCAGCCGCTGCTGCAGCGGCGTGACGTCCTGGTACTCGTCCACGACGAAGCACCGGTACCGGTCGCGGAACTCGCGCGCGACGTCGGCGTTCTCCTCCAGCGCGGCCGTGGTGTGCAGCAGGAGGTCGTCGAAGTCGAGCATGCGGGCCGCGTTCTTGACCTCTTCGTACTTGCGGTAGACCTCGGCGACCTGCGCGGCCTGCAGGGGGGTGTCCCGCTGCAGGCGGGCGGCCTGCGCGGGGTAGTCGTCCGGGCCGATCAGCGACGCCTTCGCCCACTCGATCTCGTTCGCGAGGTCCCGCAGGACCTCGGTGTCGCTGCTGATCCGCGAGCGCTGCGCCGCCTGCGCGACCAGCCGCAGCTTGCCGTCGAGCAGGTCCCACATCCGGTCGCCCACCACCCGCGGCCAGAAGTACCGCAGTTGGCGCCGGGCGGCCGCGTGGAACGTCAGGGCCTGCGCGCCGTCGACCCCCAGCGCGCGCAGCCGGGTCCGCATCTCCCCCGCCGCGCGCGCGGTGAAGGTGACCGCGAGCACCTGACTCGCGGCGACGTGCCCGGCCGCGATCAGGTGCGCGATGCGGTGGGTGATGGTGCGGGTCTTGCCGGTGCCGGCGCCGGCCAGGACGCAGACCGGTCCGCGGGGGGCTGCGGCGGCGGCACGCTGCTCGGGGTCCAGCCCGTCCAACAGGCCCGTCGGGGACTTGGTCACGCGTGCGCTACCCACCCCGGCATCCTCGCAGAGGGGACCGACAGGATCGCGCCGCCCCGCCCAGCCGTATCCTGCTTCATATGGCGGGAAAGCAGGACAAAGAGGCTGCCAAGCAGGCCAAGGCGGAACGGCGCGCCGAGAGCAAGGCCAAGCGTGGCCAGATCTGGGAAGCGTTCAAGATGCAGCGCCGGGAGGACAAGGCGCTGATCCCCTGGTTGCTCGGCGCGTTCCTGGTCGTGGTGGCCGTGTTCGTCGTGGTCGGGCTGCTCCTGGACATGCTGTGGGTCCTGCTGCCGCTGGGCATCGTCCTCGGCGTGATCGCCGCGATGATCATCTTCGGCCGCCGGGTCCAGCGCACCGTCTTCGGGAAGGCCGAGGGCCAGCCCGGAGCCGCCGGCTGGGCACTGGACAACCTGCGCGGCCGCTGGAAGGTCACGCAGACGGTCGCCGCCACCACCCAGCTCGACGCCGTGCACCGCGTGCTCGGCGGGCCGGGCGTGGTGCTCGTCGGCGAGGGCGCCCCGCACCGCGTGCGGAACCTGCTCGCGCAGGAGAAGAAGCGCGTGGCCCGGCTCGTCGGCGACACCCCGATCTACGAGGTCGTGGTCGGCAACGACGAGGGCCAGGTCCCGCTGCGGCGCCTGTCCGCGCACATGATGAAGCTGCCGCGCAACCTGCGTCCCCCCCAGGTGGACGCGCTGGAGGCCAAGCTCGCCGCGCTCGGCAACCGCGGTGGCGCGGCGATGCCGAAGGGCCCGATCCCGCAGGGCGCGAAGATGCGCAGCGTGCAGCGTGTCATCAAGCGCCGCTGACCGCCAACCCACGAGGAAGGCCCCGGCCCGCCGGCCGGGGCCTTCGTCGTGTCAGCGCATCCGGACGACCACGGTTCCGGTGAGCCGGTCGAGCCAGCTGCGGCCGTCGGCGTTGCGGATCGCGGCGGGGATGATCACGAAGGTGAGGGCCGCGCGGACGATCGCCCGGGGCACGCCGACCATCTGCGCGCCGTCCAGCCGGGCGACGCGGATCCCGGTCGCGAACATGCCCGGGGTGAAGCCGAAGAACGACGCCGGCACGACCGTGACGACCGCCCACACCCCGATCGACCACAGGTTGTAGGACTGCATCGTGGCCGTGTCCTGCAGGTCGGGCCGGATGAACAGCGACGTCAGCAGGGACGCGACGACCAGGTCGATCACCAGCCCGAGCAGGCGGGAACCGCCGCCGGCGACCGAACCGATCCCCTGCTCGGGGAGCCCGAGCCGTTCCCCGCGCCAGCGCGGGGGGTCCCCGGCGTCCGCGCCCGGCCGGGGTCCGGACAGCCACTCACCGGTCCATCTCGCCACTCGACCAGGGTAGGCCGGTGGCGTGCGCCACTGCCGCCCGGTCCGCCGGGTCACCGTTAACATCCGCGAAACATACGGGTGACGGTCGGGCAACACCGTTCTCCTAGCGTGAGCCGAAGAGAGTACTGCCCCCGGCAATGCGTATGAAGGAGTTACAGAGGGTGACCACTACTCCAGACGATATCCAGCGTCTCATCGCCGATGAGAACGTGCAGTTCGTAGACGTCAGGTTCTGTGATCTGCCGGGTGTGATGCAGCACTTCACCGTCCCCGCGAAGGCTTTCGACGCCGACGCGTTCGAAGAGGGCCTGGCCTTCGACGGTTCCTCGGTGCGCGGCTTCCAGTCGATCCACGAGTCCGACATGCTGCTGCTGCCCGACCCGGAGACGGCGCGGATCGACCCGTTCCGCAAGGAGAAGACCCTCTCCCTCAACTTCTTCGTGCACGACCCGTTCACCCGGGAGGCGTACAGCCGGGACCCGCGCAACATCGCGCGCAAGGCCGAGCAGTACATCGCCGAGTCGGGCGTGGCGGACACCGTGTACTTCGGCCCGGAGGCCGAGTTCTACGTCTTCGACTCCATTCGCTTCTCGTCCTCGGAGAACGCCTCGTTCCACGAGATCGACTCCGTCGAGGGCTGGTGGAACACCGGCCGCGAGGAAGAGGGCGGCAACCGCGGGTACAAGACCCCCTTCAAGGGTGGCTACTTCCCGGTCCCGCCGGTCGACCACTTCGCCGACCTGCGTGACGAGATCAGCCAGCGGCTGATCAACTCCGGTTTCGAGCTGGAGCGCGCGCACCACGAGGTGGGCACCGCGGGCCAGGCCGAGATCAACTACCGGTTCAACACCCTGCTGCACGCCGCCGACGACCTGCAGCTGTTCAAGTACATCGTGAAGAACACCGCGTGGAACGCCGGCAAGACCGCGACCTTCATGCCGAAGCCGCTGTTCGGTGATAACGGTTCGGGCATGCACTGCCACCAGTCGCTGTGGAAGGACGGCCAGCCGCTGTTCTACGACGAGTCCGGTTACGCCGGCCTGTCGGACATGGCCCGCCACTACATCGGCGGCATCCTGGCCCACGCCCCGTCGCTGCTGGCGTTCACCAACCCGACGGTGAACTCCTACCACCGTCTGGTGCCGGGCTACGAGGCGCCGGTGAGCCTGGTGTACTCGCAGCGCAACCGCTCGGCCTGCGTCCGGATCCCGATCACCGGTTCCAACGCCAAGGCCAAGCGCATCGAGTTCCGGTGCCCGGACTCGTCCGGCAACCCGTACCTCGCGTTCGCCGCGATGATGATGGCCGGCCTGGACGGCATCAAGAACAAGATCGAGCCGCCGGAGCCGATCGACAAGGACCTCTACGAGCTGCCGCCGGAGGAGGCCAAGGACGTCAAGCAGGTCCCGGCCAGCCTCGACGAGGTGCTGAACAACCTGGAGGCCGACCACGACTTCCTGACCGAGGGCGGCGTGTTCACTCCGGACCTGATCGAGACGTGGATCTCGCTCAAGCGGGAGACCGAGATCGACCCGCTGCGGCTGCGCCCGCACCCGTACGAGTTCGCGCTGTACTACGACGTGTGATCCGCCTGGCGGAGGGGCGCTGACGGCGGGAACGCCGTCAGCGCCCCTCCGCGGGCGTCCAGTCCACCTGGCCCGCCGGCACCGCGCCGGCGGGCCATGGTGCGTTCGGACCCGAGCACGCGCACGGGCCACCCCGCGCCCACTGGCACGATCTCGCCGACGGCCTCGGAACCAGCCACATACCCGCGACCCGGACCAGGACTTCGCCCTGGCCGGGAACAGGCACGGGTGCGTCGGTGATCAGACGCATGTGCCGCGGACCGTGACCAGAGGTCCGCTGCAGGGCGCATGGTCGCGGGGATGCTCATGGCGGTCTACTTCCGTTGCGGAAGAAACCGCCTGCCCCCGGATCGTCCGCGGCCACCCCCGCTCCGGCCGCGGGGGTGTCCGGCGAAACGTGGCAGCGGCGTGTCAGGCCAGCGACTCCGCGATCCAGTCGGTGACCGACGTGTGCCGTGGCCGCCAGTCGAGCTCCTCGCGGGGCGCCACCCCGCGGACCCGGCTGTTGGATCCGAGCGCGTAGACGGCGGGCTCGTAGCCCCATTCCGCGATGGCCGACTCGATGTCGAGGGGCTCGGGCCCGGGGAGTCCGAGGGCACCGGCGATGGTTTCGGTGATCTCGCGGAAGCTGGCCTCCCCGTTCTCCACGAAGTAGAACGAGCCGGGAGTCGCGCCGTCCAGCGCGCGGAGGTAGAGGTCGCAAACATCGGCCAGGTGCACGTTGGACCAGATGTTCGCGCCGGGGCCGATGTGGCGGACGACGCCCGTCCGGCGGCTCGTGGCGACCAGACGCGGGATCTGGACGCTGTCGGCGCTCAGTCCCAGGCCGGTCCCGTAGATCATGGAGTTGCACAGGACGACCGACCGCACGCCGCGGTCCGCGGCGGCGAGGACCGCGCGGTCGATCGCCACCCGGGCCGCCTTGTCCGGTGCCGGCTGCCACCCCGCACCTTCGGCCACGTCGGCCTCGGTGTAGACCTCCTCCTGCGGTTCGCCGGCCGTGGCCTCACCGACGATGCTCGAACCGCTGGTGTGCAGCAGGGGTTTGCCGGAGCCCGCCAGTGCGGTGACCAGTGCGGTGACAGCGCCCGCGTGGTCGCTGTCCGCCGCGTTGATCACCGCGTCGGCGGCTCGTGCCTCCTCGGCGAGGACGTCGGGCCGGTCGAGGTCGCCGAGAACCGGATCGACGCCCCGCGCGCGGAGGGCGGCGACCGTGTTCTCCGAGCGCGTCAGGCCACGAACGTGGTGCCCGGCTTCCACCAGTTGCACGGCGAGCGAGCCGCCGAGGTAGCCGGTCGCTCCGGTGAGGAAGATGCGCATGAACGTGTTGCCCCTCGTGTCAGTGTCGGCTGTCCGGCTCGGTGCCGGACAGGATGTCTCGCGCGGTCTGCAGCGGCGTGTCCGGTTCGTGCACCAGTGTCATGAGCGCTCGAACCATCCGCCGCGGATGGGGATGGTGGATGATGTTGCGGCCGTACACGATGCCCGCCGCGCCCTGCCGCATGATCTGCGCCGTTCGTTCCAGCAGCTCGTCGTCGGGAGCCCGGCCACCCCCGCGCACGAGGACCGGCACCGACGTGGCGACCTCGACCACCCGGTGGAACTCTTCCGGATCGGTGCACGGATCGGCCTTGATGACGTCGGCGCCGAGCTCGGCGGCCTGGCGGACCAGCGCCATGATCTTCACCAGGTCGCCGTCGACCTGGTAACCGCCCCGCGAGTTGGGGGCCATCACCAGCGGCTCGATCATCAACGGCATGCCTGCCCGCTCGGTCGCGCGCTTGAGCCGGGATATGTTGCGAATGCACTGGTGGTGCAGTTCGGGCTGGTCCGGCAGCTGCATCAGGTTGACGACCACGCAGACCGCGTCCGCGGCCACCGCGATGTCCACGACCTCGTCCACCAGCGTCGAGAACGGGTGCCGCGGCAACGTCGAACCGTACACATTGGACACGTCGGTGCGCAGCGCCAGTGCGGGACGGCGGCGCCCGCGCAGCCCGTCGAGGTGGCGCACCATGCCCGGGGTCAGCTGGATGACGTCCGGTTCGGCCTCGGCGAGGGTGTGCACGGTCGTGCGCATGTTCTCGATGCCACCGAGGAAACTGGGTTCGTCGACCATGCCGTGGTCGATGGCGACGTCGAGGCAACGGCCGCTGGCGTTGAACATGCGGTCCAGTCGTGGGGTGACCATGTCAGCGCGCGTCCTCCGGCGGGTAGACCGAAACCATGTCCGGCGGCAGGTCGAGCAGCGGGCAGTTGCCGAGTTCGTAGATGAAGTCGAGCTTGGGTTCGGTGCCCAGGTAGTAGTGGACGTCGGTCTCGAACTGCCCGGTCTGCAGCACACCGATTCCCTTGTCGCGGAATCCGGCGAGGACGCGGTCGATGTCCTCGTCGGGGATCTGTTCCTTGATGTGGTGCAGTCCCTCGCCCTTGCGCGCCAGGTGGTCCTCGTAGATCGTCGGCCCGTACACCGGCTGGATGATCTCCAGCTGCATGTCGCCGATCCAGGAGATCGCGATCAGGAACTTGAAGGGTTCGGTGACCTTCTGATCGGCGACCTTGAGGTACTTCATGGTCTCTTCGGTGAACGTGAGGACGGTCCACGGACCGATGCCCAGGTTCTCCACCCAGGACTGCATGCTCTTTTCGAGATCGCGGGTGATGAAGGCGATCTGGTAGATCTTGCGGCGCTTGTTGAGTTCGGTGAGTTCGGCGTTGTTCATCGGTTGCCTTCCGTGTCGAGAGGTGGACGACGTGAGGTGGTCGTCGGCCCAGTCCGCCATGGCCGTGAAGATCAGCGCGGTGGACAGGGCGCCCGGGTCGGGGTGGCCGAGGGATCGGTCCTTCAGGCTGACGGCTTTGCCGAACCGGGCGAGGTAGTTCCTGGTGCGGTCCGCGCCGTCGGCAGCGGCATCCGCCGCACGGTGCACCGCGGTGCGGAGGTCGTGGCCGGCCGCGGCGCTTTCGGCGAGCGCGCGGGTCGCGGGTTCGAGCGCGTCCACCATGGTCTTGTCCCCCGGTGCCGCACCACCGCGCTCGGTGATCTGGGCCAGGGACCGGGCGAAGTGGTCGGCGAGCCCCGCGACGTCGAGGTGGCGGGCCGCCGCGCGGTCGGCTGCCCCGGCGCGGAACAGGAGCCCGAAGATGACCCCGGATGCACCACCCATGCTGCGGAGGAGAGCGTTCCCCGCCGTGGTGAACACCGCGTGCACGTCGTCGAAGGTGGCGCCGGCGAGCGCGGCGCGCGCGGCGGTGAAGCCGCGGGTCATGCCGAGGCCGTGGTCGCCGTCCCCGACCTCGCGGTCCGCCTTGCTCAGCTCGGGCTCGGCGGCGATGACCCGGTCGGCCACGTTCACCAGCATGTCCCGCAGCTGGCCGGCGGTGAGTTCGGTCGTCATGATCCGTTCACCCCGTGGAAGAACGAGGTGCGGGCGGGCGCGTCGTAGTGCGGCCGCAGTTCGGGGGGCATGGCGAACACGCTGAGCGAGAAGCCGTGCATTTCCTGGCTGGTGGCGAACTCTCCGACCTGGGTGTCGTGGATCGCGACTCCGCGCTCGGTCAGGTTCTCCACCGCCCGCCGTGCCGCGATGAACAGTTCGGCGCGGGTCGTCGCGCCGAGTCCGTTGACCAGCAGGCACACCGGGTCTCCGGCGGGGACCGGACGGTCGGCGAGGACCAGGTCGAGCATCGCGTCCACGGTGTCGTCGGCGGTCATCAGGTCCGCGCGGCGCACCCCGACTTCGCCGTGCATCCCCATCCCGATTTCCATCTTCCCGTCCGGCAGCTCGAAGGTCGGCTGGCCGGTACCGGGGACGATGCCCGCACCGCTGGCCACACCGATGCTGCGGGTGCAGTCGGCCGCTTGCTGGGTGAGCGCACGAACGCTCTCCAGCGGCAGCCCGGCTTCGGCGGCGGCGCCGGCGATCTTGGCAGCGAAGAACCCGCCCGCGATGCCCCGCCGGTCGGCCATCCGGTCGGGCCCGGCCGCGGCGACGTCGTCGGCGATCCGGACCGTCTCGACCTGGTGCCCGTCCTCGCGCAACAGATCCGCCGCGAGGTCGAAGTTGAGCCGGTCACCGGAGTAGTTGCCGTACAGGAAAAGCACGCCGTGTCCACTGTCGACGGACTTCGCCGTGGTCACGATGCTGTGCGGGTCGGGAGCGGCGAAGACGTCGCCCTGGCAGACCGCGTCCGCGAAACCCGGACCGAGGTATTCCAGCCAGACCGGCTCGTGCCCGCTGCCACCGCCCGAGACGATCGCGACCTTCCCGGTTCGCGAGCGCCGGCGGATGGCGAGCGCGCCGGGTACCGCCTCGAAGTCCCGGCCGTGGACGGCGAGGAACCCGTCGAGGGTCTCCCTCGCCACCGCGTCCGGTTTGTTGATGAACTTCCGCATGGTTTCTCCGAAACTGCGTCGTCAGCCCGCGTGGGTCGCCAGGTATTCCTGGACGGGGGCGGGGTTGTCGTGGGTGAAGGCGGGGCCGGGCGTGTAGTGCTCGTACGGTCCGGTGTTCTGTCCGCTGTGGATCTGCTCGGCGATCTTGATCACCTCGCCCGCCCAGGACGCGGCATCCTGGCCGGTGGTTTCGACGACGGTGCCGGCCGGGTCGAGCAGGAGCTGTCCGACGGTCGGGTTGATGCCGATGCCGAAGACGACCGCCTTGCCGGTGAGGCCGCGTGCCCTGATGGCGTTCGCGGCGGCGACCACACCGTCTTCGTTCTCGGCGAGGAAGACGTCGACGTCGGGATGCGCGGCGAGGATCGAGGTGGCCACCGGTGTCGCCTTGTCCACGACGAATCCTTCCTGGGCGGCTGCGACGTCGATGTCCAGGCCGGCCAGCCCCTGGTCGAGCCCCTCGCGCCGTTGCTTGCACACGTCGTAGGTCTCGCACGTCAGGTAGGCGATGGTGGCCTTGCCGCCGAGCTTGGTCCTGATGTAGTCGGCGGCCGCGGCGGCGGTGGTGGCACCGAGCTTGCGCTGGTCGTTGGTGACGAAGGCCCGGGTGAGCTGCTGGTCGTCCGGCGCGTTGAGGCAGGTGTTGTAGCAGATCACCGGAACACCGCTGGAGTTCAGGCGGCGCAGCGCGGCCAGTGATCCGGTGGGTGAGACGACACTGGCGATGACCATGTCCACCTTGCGTGTCCCGCACGCGGTGAGGACCTGGTTCTCCTTGGCCGAGTCGTTGTTGACGTCCTGGACGTCGAACGTCATGCCGTGCTGGGCGCCCTGGTTCTGCAGAGCGGTGGTGAACTCGGCGAACGTGCCGGTCGGGAACAACGTGGTGACACACGCGGTGAAGCGGTTGCCGCCGACGGGGGCCGACGTGCACCCGGCGAGCACGAGGAGGCCGGCGGCGAGCGCGATCGCGGCTGTCCGCCGTGCCGCGGTGAATCGGCGTTTCATGATGGGAAGTCCTTTCTCACCCGGCTAGTTCCGGCCGGTACCGATGAGCCGCCGGGGCCGCGACGACGGCTTGATGGCGCTGACGAGCACGGCGAGCAGCACGATGGCGCCGTTGGCGACGTTCTGCGCGTAGCTGTTGACACCCAGCAGCACCATGCCGTTGTTGAGCACGCCGATGAACACCACGCCGAGCAGCGTCCCGACCATCGAGCCGCGACCGCCGTAGAGGTTCGCGCCGCCGACGATCACGGCCGTGATGACCTCGAACTCGACACCCGTGCCGATGGTGGGGTTGCCCGCGCCCAGCTGGGACGTCTGCAGCAGCCCGGACACCGCCGCGAGCAGTCCGGTGGTGGCGAACAGGGTCGTCCGCACGGCGCGCACCGGGATCCCGGACAGGCGCGCGGCTTCGGCGTTGCTGCCGATCGCGTAGACGCTGCGGCCGAACGTGGTCCGCTTGGCGATCAGCCAGAAGATCAGGAACAGCGCCAGGAAGATCACCGCGGGGACGGGCACGCCGAGCACGGATCCGTTGCCCCAGGTGGCGAAGCCCGGATCGGTGATCGGCAACGGGACCGCGTCGGTGATCAGCAGCGCCAGGCCGCTCAGCGCCGAGAAGAGCGCGAGGGTCACGATGAACGACGGCATGTTCAGCACGGCGCGCACGAGCCCGGCACCAGCGCCGATCAGCGCGCCGAGCACGCAGACGGTGACCGCGGCCAGCCACATCGGCCAGTGCTGGTGCACCACGAGGACACCGAACAACGACGAGTTGAACGCGATCGCCGAGCCGACGCTGATGTCGATCTCCGCGGCCACGATCACCAGCGTCATGCCGAAGGCGATGGTTCCGGTGAACGAGAGCTGCCGCGCCACGTCCAACAGATTGCTGCCGCTGAGGAAGTTGGGGGCGGCGAACGACAGCACCACGACCAGCGCGACCAGTGCACCGAGCAGGCCGAGGTGATCGCCGCCGACGCGACCGGTCATCCGCGCCAGTGCACCTCGCGGTGGAGCGGACTCGGAGGCGGGCCGGGTTGCGGTGGGTACCGGGGTGGTCACTGCTGTCCTCCCATCGCCAGGGCCATCACCGAGGGCAGCGCGGTGTCCGCGACCTTCGGTTGCGCCACCACGTGGCCGTCGCGCAGGACGAGCAGCCGATCGCACACTTCGAACAGCTCCTCCAGTTCGGAGGAGACCATCAGGACCGCGGCTCCGGTTGCCGCCAGATCCCGGATGAGCTGGTAGATCTGGTCCTTGGCCTCCACGTCGACCCCGCGGGTCGGCTCGTCGAGCAGGAGCACGCGGGTACCGGCGTTCAGGAGCTTGCCGAGGACGACCTTCTGCTGGTTGCCGCCGGAGAGAGTGCCGACCGCGGTGCGCAGCGACGGTGTCTTCACCGAAAGGCGCGTGCAGCTGGCGGTCGCAGTCCGGCGTTCGCGCCCGGCGGAGAGCAGGCCGCGCGACCGCACGGCGGGCAGGGACGCCATCACGAGATTGGCCGAGACGCTCATCCCCAGTGCCAGTCCCTCCCGCTTGCGGTCTTCCGGAGCGAGCCCCACTCCGGCGCGTATCGCCTGCCGGGGGTTGCGCGGCCGGAACGGCTGCCCGTCGAGCCGCATCGACCCGCTGGCCGGCGTCGTGAGGCCGGACAGGCAGCGGAGCAGCTCGGTGCGCCCGGACCCGAGAAGCCCCGCGATGCCGACGACTTCGCCTTCCCGCAGTTCGAACGTAACGTCGCGCACTTTGTCCGCTGTGGACAGTCCGCTCACCGAGAGCACGGTGCGCCCGGCTGCGGCGGTCGTTCGCGGGCGGTGGGAGTGGATCGCGCCTCCGGTCATCATGTCGACGATCTGCGCGGTGTTCGCCTCGCTGATCGGCCGGGTGGCGACGTGCTGCCCGTCGCGCAGTACCGTCACCGAGTCCGCGACCCGGGGAATCTCGTCCATGCGGTGCGACACGTACACCACGGACAGCCCGTCGGCGGCCAGCCGGCGCACCAGCTCGAGCAGGGCCGCGACCTCGGCCGTGGCCAGCGAACTGGTGGGCTCGTCCAGGATCAGGACCTTGCCGCCGTAGGACAACGCCCTGGCTATCTCGACCATCTGCTGCTGCGCGACGCTGAGTGCGCCGACCTTGGCCTTCGGGTCGATGGCGACGCCCAGGACACCGAGATGCCGCTGCGCGTACGCAGCCATCGCGGCCGGGCTGATCAGGGGCCCCCGGGTGCCGGCCTCGCGCCAGCGCCCCAGCAGCAGGTTCTCGGCGACGGTCAGCTCGGGCACCAGGCTCAGTTCCTGGTGGACGGTGGCGATGCCCGCCGCCCGTGCCTCGGCGGGCCCGGCCGGCTGCACCACCTGCCCGTCCAGCTCGATACGCCCAGCGTCGGCACGCAGCGCACCCGAGAGGATCTTGACGAGGGTGGACTTCCCGGCCCCGTTCTTGCCCAGGAGGGCCCGAACCTCACCGGCCGCCAGGTGGAAGTCCACACCGTCCAGGGCGCGGACACCCGGGTAGTTCTTCACCAGTCCCCGCACGGCCAGGCGCACGGGGCTGCCGCCCGCTGCGTCCGCTCGGCAGACCGACCCAGACGGGTCATCCACGGAGGGCTTCATGCCCTGCTCCTTCCAGCTCATCCCGCCACGTCGCGGGCGACTCGGCGTCCCGTTCAAAATTTCGTCGCATCGTCCGAATTACTGAACAGTGAAATGGGCTGGGCAGGTTCTGTCAAGGGGCGGAGCGGAGTAGCAGCCCAGGAGAAGCCCGGGAACCTCAGTCCTGGATCAGCTCGGCGAGCCGGCGAGCGAGCCCGCGCACCGGCTCGGCGTCCTCGTCGGGGTCGTGGACCTGGTCGAGATCGACGACCGAGCCGACGGCCGCCACACAGCCGGTCAGGCCACCGACGACGGCCGCGGTACCGGCCAGCTGCATCTCGCCGAGCTCCGCGTTGGAGGCGTACCCGCGCTGCTGGGCCAGCGTGACCGCGGCCGTCAGCTCGGCGAGCCGGAACGGGTGGCCGCTCGGCGATTCGGGCACCCGGCCGCGGTGCATCCGTTCGACCACGTCGACCGGCAACGCGGACAGCAACGCGCGCCCGGTGCCGGTGGACCAGGCCGGCATGCGCATGCCGGGCTTCAAGGTCAGCGCCAACGGACGCACACCGGGCCGGACAGCCAGGTAGGCCACGTCGAGATCCGCGAGCACAGCCAGCACGACGGTACGGCCGCGCAGGCCCGGCGCCTGGGCGCACGCGCGCGGAAACACCTCCAGCAGCCGGCTCCCGCCGACCAGCCCGCGGGCGATCCGGCCGATCGCCGGGCCGACCTGCACGCCACCGTCGAGATCGCGGGTCAGCATGCCCAGGTCCAGCAGGACCCCGCAGATGTCGGCCAGCGAACTCTTGGGGGCGTCCAGCCGGCGGCTGAGTTCCGCCACGCTCACCGTTTCGTCCTGCGCGGCGAGTTCCCGCAGGACACGGGCCGCGCGACGCACGGCGGGCGAACCGCTCCGGCCCTCTGCTTGCGCCATCGTCATCCCCACGGCTGGTAGTCGGCGAGAGTGTCCCTGGTGATCAACGTCGTCGGCAGGAGCCTTCGCTTCCCGTCGGCGAGCGCGTCGCCGGCGTGCGCCTGGGCGGCGTACTGGACGGCCAGCCGGCCGAGGCGCGCGGGATCCTGCGCCGCGGTCGCCTGCCACGGCCCGCCACTCCCGATCGCTTCGACCGCGACCGCGGCGCCGTCGATGCTCACCAGCGGAACGGCGACACCGAGGTCCGTCATCGCGGCCAGAGCGCCGGCGGCCATCGGATCGTTGATCGCGAAGATCGCGCTCAGACCGGGATGGCGGGTCAGCAGCCGGCGCGCGATGTGCTCGCCGGAGGCCACGGAGTGATCGCCTCGCTGACGGGCGACGACCGTGATGTCCGGGTGGTCGCGCAGCGCCCCGAGGAACCCGACGATCCGGTCCGCGACCGCGGTCACCGGCTGACCGTCCACGATCGCGACGTTTCCCCGTCCGCCCAGCAGACCGGCCAGATAGCTGCCCACCAGGTGCCCGGCCTGCACGTTGTCCGTGGTCACGGTCGCCCGCGCGCCTTCCGCGCCGACGTTGACCGCGACCACGGGGACACCGGCAGCCTGCGCCTTCGCCACGACCTCGCCGACGGTGGTCGAGTGGACCGCGTCCAGCACGATCGCGTCGACCCCCGCCTCCACGAACTCCTCGATCTGCCGGACCTGGGCTTGCGCGTCCTGCTCCGCGTCGACCGCGACCACCTCGGCACCGAGCTCACCCGCCGCCTGCCGGATTCCCGCGATCTCCACCGCGTAGAACGGGTTCAGGCTGTTCGGGACGGTGACGCCGAGCGTGCCGAGCAGCGGCGGACGGGCCGCCTGGGCGGCGGCGAGCTCCGCGACCGCGAGGCCGAGCGTGTACCGGCCGCCCAGGTCCTGCGCGAGCAGCCGCTCTTCCACCAGAGCCTGGCAGATCCCGAGCAGGCTGCTTTTCGGCAACGCCAGGCGCCGGGCCAGGTTCGCGAGCGTCGCCGGGCCGTTGCGGGCGATGTCGTCGAGCACCGCCATCGCGCGGCTGACGGCAGGCACCCGCGAAGCGAGGTCGGCAACCGGCCCCCGCTCTCCCCCGCTCGCCTCGGCCACACCAACCTCCCCATGCCCGTCCGCGCGAGCACTTGACACCGACATCCACGAATGTATCTTGTTCACAATACCGCGTTCCCGGCCGAAATATCGACCGGCCTCGATCTCCCTCGGCTCTGCCCCTCCCGGAACCGGCCAGGCAGAGCGAACACCTCTGGGCAGCAAACCCCTGGGCCACGTTCCGCTGCCCGAATCCGACCCGACCCGGCCCGACGGAGACGACGATGTCCCGAACCGCCCACACGCTCGCCGCCACCCTACTCACACTCACCGCGATCACCACCGCCTGCGCACCCGGCACGGCAGACCATTCCCGGCTGAAGATCGGTGTGGTGGAACTGTTCTCCAACCCCTTTTTCGCCGAAGCCCGAGCCGGAATGGAGAAGGCCGCCGCGGAAGGCGATGCCGACCTGGTCATCAACAACGCGAACGCGGACTCGGCCAAGGAAGCCGGCTTCGTCACCACCTACCTCACCCAGAAGGTCGATGCGATCGTGCTGTCCGCGGTGTCGCCGACGGGTTCCCTGGCCACCCTCCACCGCATCAAGGCGGCCCATGTGCCCGTCGTCTGCTACGACACCTGCGTCAACCCACCGGACGACCAGCAACTCGTCGACGCCTTCGTCACCAGCGACAACCGGGGCCTCGGCGCGACAACCGGCCGCCAGGCGGCCACCTACATCAGGGACGAGCTGAGCGGGAGCGCCAAGGCCATCATGCTCACCTGCGAAGAGTTCGACGTCTGCAAACAACGGCGCACCGGGCTCGACGCGGAACTCGCCGCGGTCCATGTCGACCTGCTCGCCGAGCAGGAGGGCTACCAGGTCGACAAGGCCACCCCGATCGCCAACTCCATGCTGGCCGCACACCCCGACGCCCAGGTGATCATCGCCGAGAACGAGGACGCCATCCTCGCCGCGGCCACCGCCGTCAAAGCACGCGGACTGACCGGGAAAGTGGCGATCTTCGGCATCGACATCGACCCGCAAGTGGCGCTCCTGATCACCCAGCCCGCGACCGACGTGAAGTGGACCACCGGTCAATCCCCGTTCGACATGGGTTACCAAGCGGTGCAAGCCGCCATCGCGAGAGCACACGGCCGGCCGGCCGGCGACTTCTACCACCACACCCCATCACCCACGTTCTCCTCGGCGGACCCGGCCAGTGCCCGGAACTACCTCGATTCGCACCACACCAATTGAGCGCTACCAGGAAGGCGACATCGCATGAGCAATCCCGACAACGAAATGGTCGTTCGCCAGTTCGTCGACGCTCTCAACGACGGCGACCTCACCACGATCGCCGACATCCTCGCCGACGAGGCGAGCTGGCACCTGCACGGAACCCTGCCCGTCGCGGGTCACTACGAGGGACGTGACGCGGTCCTCAACGACTTCCTCAGCCAGGGGCTCGGGCTCTACGAACCCGGCAGCCTGAAGATCGAACTCACCAGCATCGTGTCGGACGGTCCCACCGTTGCCATCGAATGGCACGCCACCGGGCGCAGCGCCAGGGGAAACCTCTACGACAACGAATACGCCCTGTTCTTCCACCTGACCGACGGCAAGATCGCCGCGATCCGCGAGTACTGCGACACGCTGCACGTCAACGACGCGCTCTACGGCTGATCACGGGCCCGGCCGGTGGCCCTTCCACCGGCCGTGCCCGACAGGTCAGTCGGCGGTGAAGACCGAGAGGTCCACACCGGCCCGTTCGAGGTGTCCACGCGGATCGTCGACCAGCTTGCGCCGCCGCAGGTCCATCAGTCCCAGTGTGCAGGTGATCTCGGCGGCGAGGGTGCCGTCCGTCTTGTGGAGGTCGTTGGTCATGTGGAACGTCTTGCCGGTGCCGAACTTCGCCACGCAGCCGACGTACACGGTTTCGCCGGCGCGGATCTCCCGGCGGAACACGATGTGCGACTCCAGCAGCACCGGCGCCAGGTGCTGTTCCCGCAGCGCCGCGCCCCCGGCCTGATCGAGCGCCTCCGTGCGGGCGACCTCGCCGTAGGAGTGGTAAACGGCGTGGTTGAGGTGGCCGAGCGTGTCCAGCTCGTAGTGCCGGACCTTGATCTCCACCCGGAACGGTTCGCGCTGAGTCACCAGCCCACTCTAAATCGCTGTCACCCGGCGGTCAGCGGTCCTGGGACGTTCGCCACGTCACGCCTGGTAGAAGAGCCGCTCGACGACGGCGTGCGCCCGCCGGGTGGTGCGCCGGTAGGAGTCGAGGAATTCGCCGGGGTCGTCGTCGGCGGTGTAGCCGAGGATGCGGGCGACGGCGGCCAGGTCCCGTCCCGAGCTCGGCACCTGGTCGACGGCCTTGCCGCGCACCAGCATCGCCGCGTTGCGCACCCGGGTGGCGAGCAGCCACGCCTCGGTGAGCGACGCGGTGTCCTCCGGATCGGCCAGCCCGGCCTCGGCCATTGCCGACAACGCCCCGGGCGTGGAGGTGGTGCGCAACTCCGGGACGTCGAACGCGTGCCGGAGCTGGAACAGCTGCACGGTCCACTCCACGTCCGCCAGGCCGCCGCGACCCAGTTTGGTGTGCAGCGTCGGGTCGGCTCCGCGCGGCATCCGTTCGGTGTCCACCCGGGCCTTCATCCGCCGGACCTCGCGAGCCCGGGACGCGTCGAGCCCGCCGTCCGGGTAGCGGATCGGGTCGATCATCGAGATGAACCGCTCCCCCAGCTCCTCGTCACCGGCGACGAACCGGGCGCGGAGCAGCGCCTGCGTCTCCCACACCTCGCCCCAACGGGCGTAGTAGGCGCGGTACGAGTCGAGGGTGCGCACCAGCGGCCCGCCGCGTCCCTCCGGCCGCAGGTCGGCGTCCACCTGCAACGGCGGGTCGGCGCTCGGGGCACCGAGCATCTTGCGCACGGTCTCGGCGACCGAGGACGCGTACCGGACGGCGTCACCGTCGGACACGCCCTCAGCCGGCTGGCACACGAACAGGACGTCGGCGTCCGAGCCGTAACCCAGCTCGGCGCCGCCCAGCCGGCCCATGCCGATGACCGCCAGCGTGGCGGCCTCGCCGTCGAGCTCCGCGCGGCGTTTCCGGATGGCCGCGGACAACGCGCTCTGCAGGACCGCGACCCACACCGAGGACAGCGCCTCGCACACCTCCCGCACGTCCAGCAGCCCCAGCAGGTCGGCCGCCGCCACCCGGAGGACCTCGTGGCGCCGCAACGAACGGGCCGCGGCGACCGCCGCCTTCAGCCCGGGTTGCCTGCGCACGGTCGCCCGCAGCGACTTCGCCACCTCGGCGGGGGCGCGACCGGTCAGCCGCGCCGGATCGCCGAGCAGCTGCAGCACCTCGGGCGCGCGGACGAGCAGGTCGGGCACCAGCTTCGACGTGCCGAGCAGGGACGCCAGCCGCTCGACGACAGCTCCCTCGTCGCGCAGCACCCGCAGGTACCACGGCGTGTCCTCCAGCGCCTCGGACACCTTGCGGTAGGCGAGCAGACCGCCGTCCGGGTCGGGGGTGTCGGCGAGCAGGTCGAGCAGGACGGGCAGCAGCGCACGCTGGATCGACGCGCGCCGCGACACCCCGGCGGTGAGGGCACGGATGTGCTGCAACGCGCCGTCCGGCGCCGCGTACCCGAGCGCGGCCAGGCGCTGCGCGGCCTGTTTGGTGGTCAGCCGCAGGTCCTCAGTGGACACGTTCGCCACGGATTGCAGCAGCGGGCGGTAGAACAGCTTCTCGTGCAGGCGGCGGATGCGCTGCACGTGGCGGCGGAACTCGACGAGGAGGATTTCACCCTCGCCACGGCCCATCTCGGGACGGACGCCGATCGCGCGGCCGAGCACACGCAGTTCCGCGGCGTCGTTGAAATCGGGGAACAGGTGGGTGCGGCGGAGGCGGCGCAGCTGCAACCGGTGTTCGACGGTCCGCAGGAACTCGTAGGACATCTCCAGCTCGGCGGCGTCGCTGCGGCCGACGTACCCGCCGGCCCCGAGTGCGGTGAGCGCCTCGACGGTCGACGGCGACCGAAGGCTGGGGTCGGCTCGGCCGTGGACCAGCTGGAGCAGCTGGACCGCGAACTCGACGTCCCGCAGCCCGCCGCGCCCCAGTTTCAGCTCGCGCTCGGCCAGTTCGGACGGCACGTGCCCCTCGACACGGCGGCGCATCTGCTGGACGTCGGCGACGAAGTTCTCCCGTTCGGCGGCCGCCCACACCATCGAGGTGACCATCTCGGCGTACTGGTTACCGAGGTCCGCGTCCCCGGCGATCGGGCGGGCCTTGAGCAGCGCCTGGAACTCCCAGGTCCGGGCCCACTTCTCGTAGTAGGCGGTGTGGCCCTCGATCGTGCGGACGAGCGCCCCTTGCTTGCCCTCGGGCCGGAGCGCGGCGTCGACCTCGAAACACGCCTTGCCGACGACCCGCATCATCGTGCTGGCCAGCCGCGTGGCCAGCTGCAGATCGCCGTCGCCGACGAAGATCACGTCGACGTCGCTGACGTAGTTGAGCTCGCGGCCGCCGCACTTGCCCATGGCGATGACGGCCAGCCTGGTGTCCCCGAGGCCCTGCGGGGCCTGCTCGGCCTGCGCGATCTCCAGGCCGGTGGCGAGCGCGGCCTCGGCGAGGAGCGTGAGCTGCTGCGCGACCTCGGCGTACGCGGGCCGGTCGAGAGCGGCTTCGACCAGGTGTCCGAGGTCGGTTCCGGCGATTTCGAGGAGCAGGCCGCGGTAAGCGGCACGGAGGGCGGTCTCGGCTGGCGTGCCGGTGCGGATCTCACCGCCCTCGCGGACCGCGTCGAGCAGGACGTCGGCGTAGCAGTCGGCTTCGGTGCACTTGTCGGCGGCGAGGCGGGTCCACTCGTCCGGGTGGCCGACGAGGAAGTCGCCGAGGGCACTGGACGTGCCGAGTACGGCGACCAGCCGGCCGCGCACGGTGCGGTTGTCCCGCAGCGCCTCGGCGAGCTCCGACCAGTTCCGCTCGTCGGTTTCCCGGATGCGGTCGAGGCTGCGCAGGGCGAGGTCGGGGTCGGCGCTGCGGGACAGCGCGACCAGGATGTCCACGGCTTCCCGGGCCGGCCCGGCGTCGGTCCACCATCCGGCAGCGCGGAGGTGTTCCTCGGCTCGATCGTCGGTGAAGCCGTAGCGCGCAGGGGATCCGGCCCCTCGTGACTGCTCTGCCATCATCGTCCACCGTAGCCGGGTAGCGGGGGGAACCGGTGCTCACGCGAACGGGAGAGACGCGGGTGGGGCGGTCTCCAGTGCGCCTCGAGCGAGCTGGACGAACCGGGCCGCGAAGGGCTGCCAGGTCTCGGCGATGTCGGCGTGGTTGCGGTCGAGCGTCTCGATGTCGAACACCCCGGCCGGCCGGGTCGCCGCCATCCGCGGTGCGTCCTGTGCCCAGGCCCGGACGGCCGCGGTGGTGGTTTCGATGTGGAATTGGAGGCCGTAGGCGCTCCGGTGGAGCCGGAACGCCTGGTTGGGGTATCGCGGAGCGGATGCGAGGAGGACGGCGCCGCGGGGCAGCCGGGTGATGACGTCCTCGTGGAAGTGCATGACGTCCTGCATCAGCGGGAGGTCGGCGAAGAGGGGGTCGCTCCAGGCGGCGTCCTTCTTCGCGACGAGCGACGGACCGACCTCGGGTCCGGATTCGCCCACTTCGACCCGGCCACCGGCGGCGACCGCGAGGAGCTGGGCTCCCAGGCAGATCGCGAGGGTGGGCACGTTCGTGCGCGCAGCGTCGGCGAGGAGGGTGCGGACGTCGGCGAGCCACGGGTGCTGGGTGTCGTCCTCGGCGCTCATCCCGCCGCCGAGGCACACGACGCCCTGGTGATCGTCGAGGGTGGTGGGGAGGGAGTCCTGCGGCAAGCTCCGGATGTCCAGTTCCGCGCCGGCCGCGGTGAGCCAGTCGCCGAGGGCTCCCACCGGGTCCGAGGGATCGGGTTGCAGGACCAGGAGGCGCGCCGTCGTCATGTCCGCCAGCATAAGGGCACAAAAAGACCCAGGGGCCCGGGAGAACGTGAAGTTCTCGACCGAGCCCCTGGGCTTTTGTGAAGTTGTGTTCGGCGGTGTCCTACTCTCCCACACCCGCGGGGGTGCAGTACCATCGGCGCTGGCAGGCTTAGCTTCCGGGTTCGGAATGGGACCGGGCGTTTCCCTACCGCCATGACCACCGAAACTCTCCGAAACAACACCAGAGCGTTTCCAGTCCGGTGTGGTGTCTCAGAGTTGCAGAGCGGATGCGTAGCAGCTTTGTGGGCAAGTCCTCGGCCTATTAGTACCAGTCCACTCAAAAACACATTACTGTGCGTCCATGTCTGGCCTATCAACCCAATCGTCTCTTGGGGGCCTTAACCCACAAAGGGGTGGGAGACCTCATCTAGGAACAGGCTTCCCGCTTAGATGCCTTCAGCGGTTATCCCTTCCGAACGTAGCTAACCAGCCATGCCACTGGCGTGACAACTGGCATACCAGAGGTTCGTCCGTCCCGGTCCTCTCGTACTAGGGACAGCCTTCCTCAAGTCTCCTACGCGCGCGGCGGATAGGGACCGAACTGTCTCACGACGTTCTAAACCCAGCTCGCGTGCCGCTTTAATGGGCGAACAGCCCAACCCTTGGGACCTACTCCGGCCCCAGGATGCGACGAGCCGACATCGAGGTGCCAAACCATGCCGTCGATATGGACTCTTGGGCAAGATCAGCCTGTTATCCCCGGGGTACCTTTTATCCGTTGAGCGACATCCCTTCCACCAGGAGATGCCGGATCACTAGTCCCTGCTTTCGCACCTGCTCGACCCGTCAGTCTCACAGTCAAGCTCCCTTGTGCACTTACACTCAACACCTGATTGCCAACCAGGCTGAGGGAACCTTTGGGCGCCTCCGTTACCTTTTAGGAGGCAACCGCCCCAGTTAAACTACCCACCAGGCACTGTCCCTGAACCCGATCAGGGTCCTAGGTTAGATTCCCAATCCGACCAGAGTGGTATTTCAACAACGACTCCACCCGAACTAGCGTCCAAGCTTCACAGTCTCCCACCTATCCTACACAAGCCGAACCGAAAACCAATACCAAGCTATAGTAAAGGTCCCGGGGTCTTTCCGTCCTGCCGCGCGTAACGAGCATCTTTACTCGTAGTGCAATTTCACCGGGCCTGTGGTTGAGACAGCCGGAAAGTCGTTACGCCATTCGTGCAGGTCGGAACTTACCCGACAAGGAATTTCGCTACCTTAGGATGGTTATAGTTACCACCGCCGTTTACTGGCGCTTAAATTCTCAGCTTCGCCCCCCAAAGAGAGCTAACCGGTCCTCTTAACGTTCCAGCACCGGGCAGGCGTCAGTCCATATACCTCGTCTTACGACTTCGCATGGACCTGTGTTTTTAGTAAACAGTCGCTTTCCGCTGGTCTCTGCGGCCAACTCACCCTAGCCCGCACGGGGCTTCAAGTGCTTTGGCCCCCCTTCTCCCGAAGTTACGGGGGCATTTTGCCGAGTTCCTTAACCACAGTTCACCCGACCGCCTTAGTATTCTCTACCTGACCACCTGTGTCGGTTTGGGGTACGGGCCGCACATGTTCTCGCTAGAGGCTTTTCTCGGCAGCATAGGATCACCCTACTTCACCTCAACGGCTACGCATCACGTCTCAGGCTACACAAGCGGCGGATTTACCTACCACTCACCCTACACGCTTACACCAGTACAACCACTCACTGGCGGAGCTACCTTCCTGCGTCACCCCATCGCTTGACTACTACACACTCAGGTCCCGCGCGTCCCCGATCAACTCCGAAGAGCCTCACAGTTCAGGGCGGTTAGTATCATGCACCTCGTCATGGGCGAACATACGCGGGTACGGGAATATCAACCCGTTGTCCATCGACTACGCCTGTCGGCCTCGCCTTAGGTCCCGACTTACCCTGGGCAGATTAACTTGACCCAGGAACCCTTGGTCATCCGGCGGCAGAGGTTCTCACTCTGCATTCGCTACTCATGCCTGCATTCTCACTCCCACACCCTCCACCACTCGCTTCCACGGTGGCTTCCCTGGATGCAGGACGCTCCCCTACCCAACAACACCACTGCACAACACTCACAAAGAGCGAAGTGGATGTAAATGTGTCATTGACACGGCTTCGGCGGTGTACTTCAGCCCCGCTACATTATCGGCGCAGGACCACTTGACCAGTGAGCTATTACGCACTCTTTCAAGGATGGCTGCTTCTAAGCCAACCTCCTGGTTGTCTCGGCGACCCCACATCCTTTCCCACTAAGCACACACTTAGGGGCCTTAGCCGGTGTTCTGGGCTGTTTCCCTCTCGACGACGAAGCTTATCCCCCGCCGTCTCACTGCCGCACTCTCACGTGATGGTATTCGGAGTTTGGTTGACTTCGGTAACCCGGTAAGGCCCCTAGGCCATCCAGTAGCTCTACCCCCACCACGAAACATGCGACGCTGCACCTAAATGCATTTCGGGGAGAACCAGCTATCACGGAGTTTGATTGGCCTTTCACCCCTACCCACAACTCATCCCCCAGGTTTTCAACCCTGGTGGGTTCGGCCCTCCACGAGGTCTTACCCTCGCTTCAGCCTGGCCATGGGTAGATCACTCCGCTTCGGGTCTAGACCACGCGACTCCACGCCCTATTCAGACTCGCTTTCGCTACGGCTACCCCACACGGGTTAACCTCGCCACGCAGCACTAACTCGCAGGCTCATTCTTCAAAAGGCACGCCATCACAAACACAAGTTCGCTCTGACGGCTTGTAGGCACACGGTTTCAGGTACTCTTTCACTCCCCTCCCGGGGTACTTTTCATCTTTCCCTCACGGTACTCGTCCGCTATCGGTCACCAGGAAGTATTTAGGCTTACCGAGTGGTCCCGGCAGATTCACAGCAAATTCCACGAGCTCGCTGCTACTCGGGAACACCAACACACCACACCAACACAGCTTTCGCGTACGGGACTCTCACCCACTCCGGTCCACCATCCCAGGCGGTTCCACTAGCCATGCAGCACGATGCCAGAAGTGTCAGCTCCTGGAAGTCAGGTCCCACAACCCCGCACACACAACCCCTGACAGGTATCACATGCGCACGGTTTAGCCTCCTCCGCTTTCGCTCGCCACTACTCACGGAATCACTAAGTGTTTTCTCTTCCTACGGGTACTGAGATGTTTCACTTCCCCGCGTTCCCTCCACGCACCCTATATATTCAGATGCGGGTAACACCTCATAACAGGTGCTGGGTTTCCCCATTCGGACACCCTCGGATCACAGCTCGGTTGACAGCTCCCCGAGGCTTATCGCAGCCTCCCACGTCCTTCATCGGCTCCTGATGCCAAGACATCCACCATGTGCCCTTAACAACTTGACCACAAAGATGCTCGCATCCACTCTGCAATTCTCAAACACCACACCCAGAAACAACACACGTGTTGCCTCAGGACCCAACAGCGTACCCATGAGCACCCACCGATCCGGCCAGCCATGCCGTTCCACACTCCCCGAAAGAAGCAGTACTAAACCATCACCACACCATCACGATAAGCATCAGCCAGCCGTCCACAATTCCTCGAGCAACCAGACAGCGCCACACACGGACACTGAGCCTGGCCACTCCACGACCCACCGAAGCAGGCGTGGATGTGTTGTGCTCCTTAGAAAGGAGGTGATCCAGCCGCACCTTCCGGTACGGCTACCTTGTTACGACTTCGTCCCAATCGCCAGTCCCACCTTCGACCACTCCCTCCCACAAGGGGTTGGGCCATGGGCTTCGGGTGTTACCGACTTTCATGACGTGACGGGCGGTGTGTACAAGGCCCGGGAACGTATTCACCGCAGCGTTGCTGATCTGCGATTACTAGCGACTCCGACTTCACGCAGTCGAGTTGCAGACTGCGATCCGAACTGAGACCGGCTTTAAGGGATTCGCTCCACCTCACGGTATCGCAGCCCTCTGTACCAGCCATTGTAGCATGTGTGAAGCCCTGGACATAAGGGGCATGATGACTTGACGTCATCCCCACCTTCCTCCGAGTTGACCCCGGCAGTCTCCCGCGAGTCCCCGCCATTACGCGCTGGCAACACAGGACAAGGGTTGCGCTCGTTGCGGGACTTAACCCAACATCTCACGACACGAGCTGACGACAGCCATGCACCACCTGCACACCGGCCACAAGGGGGCCGACATCTCTGCCGGTTTCCAGTGCATGTCAAGCCCAGGTAAGGTTCTTCGCGTTGCATCGAATTAATCCACATGCTCCGCCGCTTGTGCGGGCCCCCGTCAATTCCTTTGAGTTTTAGCCTTGCGGCCGTACTCCCCAGGCGGGGCGCTTAATGCGTTAGCTACGGCACGGACAACGTGGAAGTCACCCACACCTAGCGCCCAACGTTTACAGCGTGGACTACCAGGGTATCTAATCCTGTTCGCTCCCCACGCTTTCGCTCCTCAGCGTCAGTATCGGCCCAGAGACCCGCCTTCGCCACCGGTGTTCCTCCTGATATCTGCGCATTTCACCGCTACACCAGGAATTCCAGTCTCCCCTACCGAACTCAAGCCTGCCCGTATCCACTGCAGGTCCGGAGTTAAGCCCCGGATTTTCACAGCAGACGCAACAAGCCGCCTACGAGCTCTTTACGCCCAATAATTCCGGACAACGCTTGCACCCTACGTATTACCGCGGCTGCTGGCACGTAGTTAGCCGGTGCTTCTTCTCCAGGTACCGTCACTTACGCTTCGTCCCTGGCGAAAGAGGTTTACAACCCGAAGGCCGTCATCCCTCACGCGGCGTCGCTGCATCAGGCTTCCGCCCATTGTGCAATATTCCCCACTGCTGCCTCCCGTAGGAGTCTGGGCCGTGTCTCAGTCCCAGTGTGGCCGGACACCCTCTCAGGCCGGCTACCCGTCGTCGCCTTGGTAGGCCATCACCCCACCAACAAGCTGATAGGCCGCGGGCCCATCCCGTACCGCCGAAACTTTCCACCCACCACCATGCGGTGCCAGGTCGTATCCGGTATTAGACCCCGTTTCCAGGGCTTATCCCAAAGTACAGGGCAGGTTACCCACGTGTTACTCACCCGTTCGCCACTCATCCACCCAGCAAGCTGGGCTTCAGCGTTCGACTTGCATGTGTTAAGCACGCCGCCAGCGTTCGTCCTGAGCCAGGATCAAACTCTCCAACAATGCTAGAAAATCGATCCGGCTATAATTCATAGCCTCAAAGGAACCCACAAAGGGTTCTAGCTAATCAAACTGGCTTTAGCTCATCAATACACTGTTGAGTTCTCAAACAACACGAAGCTGCTGCTTCTTCAAAGCTTTTGTTGGTTGTCGCGGAGGGCGTCAGCAACCCTACTCGTTTAGTAGTAGTGGTTGGCGACCCACCCGCGGGCCGACCAAGAATTTTACCCGGTTCGGTTCGCGGTGTCAACCGCCCGACCCTGGCCCGTCCGCCGGGGCGCTCGGCCCCGTCGTCCCGGTCTCCCTGGCGACGAAGAGAAGATTACACGCCCCGGAACCCCCTCGAACAGGGGGGTCCCTTAATGACATTTCCGCTGATCAGAGCACCGGCAACAGGGTCCTGAGCTCGTACGGCGTGACCGACCGGCGGTAGGCGTCCCACTCGGCGCGCTTGTTCCGGAGGAAGAAGTCGTAGACGTGCTCGCCCAGCGCGTCGGGCAACAGCTCGGACTTCTCCATCTCGGCGAGCGCCTCGCCGAGGTTCTGCGGCAACTGGTCGTACCCGGCCGCGCGGCGCTCCGCGTCGCTCATCGACCAGATGTCGTCCTCGGCCGCCGGCGGCAGCTCGTACCCCTTCTCGATGCCCTTCAGCCCGGCGGCGATCACGACCGAATAGGCCAGGTAGGGGTTGCACGCCGAGTCGATCGTGCGGATCTCCACCCGGCGCGAGGACGCCTTGCCGGGTGAGTAGTTCGGCACCCGCACCAGCGCGGACCGGTTCGCCCGGCCCCAGGAGACCGTGGTGGGCGCCTCTCCCCCGCTGATCAGCCGTTTGTACGAGTTCACCCACTGGTTGGTCACCGCGGAGATCTCCCGCGCGTGGTGCATCAGCCCGGCCACGAACGCCTTGCCCGTCTCGGACAGCTCGTACGGGTCCTCCGGGTTGTGGAACGCGTTGCGGTCGCCCTCGAACAGCGACACGTGCGTGTGCATGCCCGACCCAGGCTGCTCGGTGAACGGCTTGGGCATGAACGTCGCGCGCACCCCCTGGGTCAGCGCGACCTCCTTCACCACGTACCGGAACGTCATCACGTTGTCGGCCATGGTCAGCGCGTCGGCGTAGCGCAGGTCGATCTCCTGCTGCCCCGGGGCGCCCTCGTGGTGGCTGAACTCGACGGAGATGCCCATCGCCTCGAGCGCCTCGATGGCGTTGCGGCGGAAGTGGGTCGCCGTCGCGTGACTGGTCTGGTCGAAGTACCCGCCGTTGTCGGCGGGCTCGGGTTCGCTGCCGTCCGAGGGCAGGCTCGACAGCAGGAAGAACTCGATCTCCGGGTGCACGTAGCAGGTGAACCCGGCCTCGCCGGCCTTGGACAGCTGGCGCCGGAGCACGTGCCGCGGGTCGGCCCACGACGGCGACCCGTCGGGCATCGCGATGTCGCAGAACATCCGCGCCGAGTAGTGCCCGCCCTCCGGGGTCTCCCAGGGCAGCACCTGGAACGTCGACGGGTCGGGCTTCGCGACCATGTCCGATTCGTAGACGCGCGCGAAGCCCTCGATGGCCGATCCGTCGAACCCGATCCCGTCGCTGAACGCACCCTCCAGCTCGGCGGGAGCGACGGCCACCGACTTCAGGAAACCCAAGACGTCGGTGAACCACAGACGGACGAACCGGATGTCACGTTCTTCCAGCGTGCGCAGCACGAACTCCTGCTGGCGATCCATGGCCGCACCCTACGCATGGCGTGTTAACGGCATGTTTCGCGGTTCCCGCATTGCCCTGGCCGAGGGAATCAGCAGCGACATCACCGTGGCCAGGGCGCAGAGGCCGCCCGAGATGTACCACGCGAGGTCGTAGCTGCCGGAGCGGTCGTGGATGATCCCGGCGCCGGTCGCGGCGATCGCCGCGCCGATCTGGTGGGACGCGAACACCCAGCCGAACACGATCGGGCCGCTCACGCCGAAGCGCTCGCGGGCCAGCGCCACCGTCGGCGGCACGGTGGCCACCCAGTCCAGGCCGTAGAAGATGATGAACGCCCACATCGGCGGCTGCGTCGTCGGAGCGAACAGGTGCGGCAGCAGGATCAGCGACCCACCGCGCAGGAAGTAGTACACGCCGAGCAGGATCCGCGGGTCGAACCGGTCGGTGAACCAGCCGGACGCGATCGTGCCGGCCACGTCGAAGAGGCCGACGACCGCGAGGAGCGAGGCCGCGGTGGTGGGCGGCATGCCGTGCTCGTGCGCGGCCGGCACGAAGTGGGTCTGGACCAGGCCGTTGGTGGACGCCCCGCAGACCGCGAACCCGCCCGCGAGCAGCCAGAACGTGCGGGTCTTGGCAGCCTGTCCCAGCACCTGGAGCGCGCGCCGGGCCGCTCCGGACGAGTGCGGCACCTCCTCGACCTCGGTCGCGCCGTACGCGGTGAGGCCGAGGTCGCTCGGGTGGTCACGCAGGAAGATCAGCGTGATCGGCACGACCGCGAGCGCGGCGAAGGCGACCACCAGCGACGCGGTGCGCCAGCCCTGGTGCGTCGCCAGCGCGGCGAGCAACGGCAGGAACACCAGCTGCCCGGCCGCGCTCGCCGCGGTGAGGATGCCGCTGACCAGGCCGCGATGGCGGACGAACCAGCGGGAGGTGACCGTCGCGACGAACGCCAGCGCCATCGACCCGGTGCCCAGCCCGACCAGCACGCCCCAGCACAGCAGGAGCTGCCAGCTCGCGGTCATGAACACCGTCAGCCCGCTGCCCGCCGCGACCAGGACCAGCGCGCCGACGACCACCCGGCGCATGCCGAGCCGCTCCATCAGCGCGGCGGCGAACGGCGCGGTCACGCCGTACAGCACCAGGTTGATCGACACCGCGGACGAGATCGTGGAGGTCGACCAGCCGAACTCTTCGTGCAGGGGGTCGATCAGCACGCCGGGGACGGCGCGGAACCCGGCGGCACCGACGAGCGCGACGAAGGCCGCGAAGGCGACGAACCAGGCCGGGTGTATGCGCGCACGGGTCTGCGTTGAGGTCACCGGACCAGCTTCACCGATCAACGCACCGCAGACGAGTGGCCGGAGCGCCAATCTGTGCAAGAATCTGGCCATGCACCGTGTGGTGGTTCTCGCGGTTTCCGAGGTCGTGGGGTACGACCTGAACATCGCCCCGCTCGTCTTCGGCAGGGCGATCAAGGACGGTGCCCAGCTCTACGACGTGCGCGTGTGCAGCCCGGACGGCCGGCCGGTGCGGGTCAGCCACGGTTACGACGCGCACCTCGACCACGGCCCGGAAGCGCTGGACGACGCCGACACCGTCGTCATCCCCGGCACCCGCGTGACCGGGCCGCGCCACGAGGGCGTCCTGCCCCCCGACCTGGCGGCGGCCATGGCCCGCATCCCACCGTCGGCCCGGCTGGTCTCGATCTGCACCGGCGCGTTCGTCCTGGCCGCGGCCGGGGTGCTCGACGGGCGCCGGGCGACCACGCACTGGGCGCACGCGGCCGACTTCCGGCGGCTCTACCCGCAGGTGGACCTCGACGAGAACGTGCTGTTCGTGGACGACGGCGACGTGCTCACCTCCGCCGGGCTCGCCGCCGGCGCGGACCTCTGCCTGCACCTCGTGCGCTCCGACCACGGCAGCGCGGTCGCCAACCAGGTGGCCCGGTACTGCGTGGTGCCGCCGTGGCGGGACGGCGGGCAGTCCCAGTACATCGAACAGCCGCTGCCTGACGGAGACGGCAGCACCGCGGCCACCCGCGCCTGGGTGCTGGAACGGCTCGGCGACCCCCTCGACCTGGCCACGCTCGCGCGCCACGCGGGCATGAGCGTGCGCACCTTCAGCCGGCGGTTCCGCGCCGAGACCGGGCAGTCGCCGCGTGCCTGGCTCATCCAGCAGCGCGTGCTGCACGCCCGGCACCTGCTGGAGACCACGGACCTGCCGGTCGACCGGGTCGCCGCCGAGTCCGGCCTGGGGACGGCGGCGTCGCTGCGCCAGCACCTCAACGCGTCGATCGGGGTGGCACCGCTGGCATACCGCCGGACCTTCGCCCGCGGCTGATCGCTACCGTGGACCACATGCTCCGCCGACGCACCGCCGGTGTTCTAGCCCTGGTCCTGGCGCTGTCCACCGCCTGCTCGACGGCGCCCCAGGAGCCGCTGCCCGACGGGCGAGCGCTCGTGGACGCCGCCGGCGCGAGCCTCGACGGGGTCCGCAGCGTCCGGTTCGACTTCAGCGCCAGCTCCACCGTCCCCGGCCTGGACATCCGTGAGGTCAAGGGACTGGCCAGCAAGGACGGCGGGCCGCACGGCACCGCGATCGGGCAGGCGGACGTGCAGGCGTCGGCCGACCGGTTCGAGCTGGACTACGTACTGGCCGGCGAGACGCTGTTCCTCACCGACCGGAAGGGCGTGCAGTCGCAGGTTCCGGTGCCCGCCGGCTACAACCCGGCGACGCTCCTCGATCCCGCCCGCGGACTGCCGAAACTGCTCACCGAGGCGACCGGGCTGAAGACCGAGACCAAGGAGGACGTCCTCGGCGTCGAGGCGTACCGGGTCACCGGGAAGCTCGCCAAGGACGTCATCTCCAGCGTCGTCCCCGGCATCCTGGCCGATGTCGACGTCAAGTTCTGGGTCACGCAGTCCGAGCCGCGCAACCTGGTCCGGGTGTGGATCCAGGTGCCGCCGCGGCAGCCGAACGAGGGCGCGACGCAGCTGGAGCTCGCGCTGTCCGATCAGAACGTGCCGGTCGGGACCGCACCCGGTCGTTAGGCCGGGCAGCGCGTGCCGGGTGCCGGCTGGGTGCCGTCGACCAGGTAGTCGAGGCCGGCGACGTCCACGCACATATCACCGTGCAGGAACGCGGTGTGCTGCGTGCCCGCCACCGTCAACAGCCCGCCGTGGAACACGTTCGCGAGGTTGACCCCGGCCTGGTACGGGGTGACCGGGTCGCCGGTGGTCGAGATGACCAGCGGCGGTGCCGCCGGCACGGTCATCGGCTGGTGCGGCTGGGACGTGCTCGGCACCGGCCAGTGCGCGCACACGTCCAGCTCGCCCTGGTCGGGGCGGCCCCAGCCGAGGAACGGCGCGGCGTCGATCATCCGCTGCCGCACCGCGGCGGGATCCGGCACCGGCGCGTTGTCCACGCACCGCACCGCGTAGTAGGCGTCCTGCAGCGACGAGTACCTGCCGTCCGCGGCGCGCTCGTAGTAGCTGTCCGCGAGCCGGAGGAGGATCGAGCCGTCCCCGGCCCGCAGCAACCCCAGCCCGGTGTTGAGGAACGACCACGACTGGCTCGAGTACATCGCCTCGACCACCCCGGTGATCGCGTCCCGGTACGACAGGTGCCTGCTGTCACCGGTCCTCGCCGGCGCCGTCATCAACGGCTGGACCAGGCTCTGGAACTCGGTCGTCGCCTTGGCCGGGTCGCGGCCCAGCGCGCAACCGTCGTGCCGCGCGCACTCCGTCGCGAACTGGCCGAACGCACGGGAAAAGCCGGTGCCCTGCGCGACCAGCGAATCCGGATCGTTCTCGGCCGGATCGATGGCCCCGTCCAGCAGCAGGGCACGCACCCGGTCCGGGAACGCCTCGGCGTAGCTGTACCCGACCTGGGTGCCGTAGGAATAGCCCAGGTAGCTCAGCTTCGCGTCACCCAGCGCGGCCCGCAGCACGTCCAGGTCCCGGACCACGTCCCGCGTGCCCATGTTGGCCAGCATCGCCGCCCCGTGTTCGGTGCGCTGGACGCACTTGCCGGCGTAGTCCGCCGCCTGGCCGGTCCAGGCCGCGTCGGAGGTGCCCGGGTTGCTGTCCCGCACCGCGTCGCGCTCGGCGTCGGTCAGGCACTGCACGCGCGGCCGGCTCGCGCCGACACCGCGCGGGTCGAAGCCGACGAAGTCGAACCGCAGGCCGATCGCGTTGTTCACGACCGTGGGTACCAGCCGCGCGGCCGCCTCCATCCCGGAACCGCCCGGCCCGCCCGGGTTCATCACCAGCGACCCGATCCGGTTGGCCGGGTCGAGCGCCCGGTGCCGCAGCACGCCCAGGGTGATCGTCGCGCCGCGCGGGTTCGCGTAGTCCAGCGGCACCGTCAGCCGCGCACATTCCAACCCCGCCGCGCGGAACACGTCCTGGCTCTGCTGCCCCGTCGCGTACGGCGCGCAATCGCCCCACGCCAGCTGCTGCTCGTAGAAGCGGTCGAGCGCGTGGGTGTCCGCGACGGGGGACGGGGACGGCGGCGGCGCGGTGACCTGCGTGGTGCACGCGGTCGACGCAACGGCCAGCAGGCCGGCGGCGATCAGCGTCCGTAGGCGGGAGAAGCGCATCTCCCACATCGTGCCAGCCCGGTCACTGAGCGGTACAGCGCGCACCCTCGGGCGGCAGCGTCCCGTTGATCAGGTAATCGCTGCCGATCCGGTCCACGCACGAGATTCCCTGCAGGAAGACGGTGTGCTGGGTGCCCTCGAAGGTCAGCAGCGCACCCTTCATCGCCTTCGCGAGGTTCACCCCCGCTTGGTAGGGCGTGGCCGGGTCGTTCGTGGTGGAGATCACCAAGACCGGCGGCACGCCCGACACGTTCGGCTCGTGCGGCTGCGACGTGTTGGGCACCGGCCAGAACGCGCACGGGTCCAGCGCCGCACCGTTCGGCCTGCCGTCGTCGAGGAACGGCGCCGCCTGGTCGTACCGGTTCTCCGCGGTCAAGATCTCCGCCCGGTCGGTGACCGGCGGATCGTCCACGCAGCGGATGGCGGTGAACGCGTCCTGCGTGTTGGTGTAGTGCCCGCTGCTGTCGCGCTCGTTGTACTGGTCGGCCAGCGCCATCAGCGTCGTGCCCTGACCCTCCTTCAGCTCGTTGAGCCCGGCGTTCAACGGCGACCACAGCTGCTGCGAGTACAGAGCCTGGATCGTGCCCAGCGTGGCGTCGTCGAAGGTGAGTTCCCGGCCGTCGCGCAGCCGGACCGGGTGGTCGATCAGCGGCCGCACCAGGTCCTGGAAGGCGCGGGTGGCGGCGGAGGGGTCGGCGCCGAGCGCGCAGTCCTGGCGCGCCGCGCACCACTTCGTGAAGTCGTTGAACGCGACGCCGAAGCCCCGGCCCTGCGCGACCAGCGACGAAACCTCGTCCTCGTTCGGGTCCACCGCGCCGTCGAGCACCATGGCACGCACGTTCTGCGGAAACGCCTCGGCGTAGGTGGAGCCGAGACGCGTGCCGTAGGAATAGCCCAGGTAGGTCAGCTTCTGCTCACCCAGCGCCGACCGCAGCACGTCCATGTCCCGGACGACGTCGCGGGTGCCCAGGTTCGCCAGCATCCCCGTGCCGTACTTCGTCCGCTGGGCGCACTTGGCCGCGAACTCCTTCGACTCGGCCTCCTGACGGGCCACGCCGGCGGGCGATCCGTCGGTGTCCAGATCCTCGCTGCGTTCCTGGTCGCGCTCGGTGTCGGTCAGACAGGTCACCTCCGGCTCGCTGGCGCCGATGCCGCGCGGGTCGAAACCGACCAGGTCGAACCGCTTGCCGAGGTCGGTGCCGGCGACCTGGGACGAGATCCCGGCGGCCGCGGACATGCCGGACGCGCCGGGACCGCCCGGGTTGAGCACGAGCGCACCGACGCGGTGCGCGCTGTCGGAGGCCTTGTGCCGCAGCACGCCGATCGTGATCGTGTCACCCTGCGGCTTGCCGTAGTCCAGCGGCACGGTCAGCCGCGCGCACTGCAGGTCGGTCCTGCCGAAAGCGGACCTGACGTCGTCCGAAGTCGCGTAAGGTGCGCAGGCGCCCCAGGTCAACGGCTGGGCGTAGAACCGGTCCAGCCCCGCGGGCACCGGTCCGGCCGGCCCCGCCGACTCCGTCGTCACCGACGGCGCCGCGGGCGGCGCCTGCTGCGGCGAGGTGCACGCAGCCAGCGGCACCAGCAGGCAGGCGCCGAGGACGGCGGCGCGGACGGACCAGGACGTGGCTCGCTGCAGGAGGGGCACTTGCTGATCGTGCCATCCTGAGTGGGAACACAGGTGCACCGCCACCTCGTTGGCCGGCGGGTAGCGCGCGACAAGGACAGGAGACCACGGGTGCCAGCACTGATCAGCCGAATGGGCAAGCGGCTTCGCCGGCTCATCGAGCGGCCGGGCAGCGTCGAGCTGACCGGCTACGAGGCACTGCTGCCGGACATCGGGGCACTCGAACCGGAGCTGGAGAAGCTGAGCGACGCCGAGCTGACCGAGCGCGCCGGCAAGCTCCGCCTGGAGGCCGAGCTCGGCGACACGCAGCTGGTCGAACTGTGCGCCCTCGGGCGCGAGGCCGCGCGCCGCGCCCTGGACGAGCGCGCGTTCGACGTGCAGCTGCTCGGCACGATGGGCCTGCTGTCCGGCCACGTCGTGCAGATGCAGACCGGTGAGGGCAAGACGTTGGCCGGCGCGCTCGCCGCGGCGGGCTACGCGTTGCAGGGCAAGCGGGTGCACGTCATCTCCGTCAACGACTACCTGGCCCGCCGCGACGGCGAGTGGATGAAGCCGGTGTACGACCTGCTCGGCGTGTCCGTCGGCTGGGTCGACGGCAGCCTCACCCGCGAGGAGCGGCGCGCGGCCTACGACGCCGAGGTCACCTACGGCGCGGTCAGCGAAATCGGGTTCGACATGCTGCGCGACCGGCTCGTCACGCGCGCCGGCGACATCGTCCAGCCCGCGCCGGAGGTCGCGATCGTCGACGAGGCCGACTCGGTGCTCGTCGACGAGGCGCGCGTCCCGCTGGTGATGGCCGGTTCGGTCGACCAGGCCGTCGCCGACACCGAGGTGGCCAACGTGGTACGGCGGCTGCGGCTGGGCCTGCACTACGAGACCGACACCGACGGCCGCAACGCGTGGCTGACCACCGCCGGCGCCTCGGTCGTGGAGAAGGCGCTCGGTGGTGTCGACCTCTACAGCGAGTCCGGCTCCGACCGGCTGGCCGCGGTCAACGTCGCCCTGCACGCGCACGCGCTGCTCACCCGCGACGTCGACTACCTGGTGCGCGACGGCAAGGTCGAACTGATCAACGCCTCCCGCGGACGGGTGGCCGAGTTGCAGCGGTGGCCGGACGGGCTGCAAGCCGCCGTCGAGGCGAAGGAGCAGGTCGCGCCCACCGAGCGCGGCGAGATCCTCGACTCGATCACCGTGCAGGCGCTCATCGCGCGCTACCCGCAGGTCGCCGGCATGACCGGCACCGCGGTCGCGGTCGCCGAGCAACTGCGCGAGTTCTACCAGCTCGAGGTCGCGGTCATCCCGCCGAACAAGCCGAACGTCCGTGCGGACCTCGACGACCGGATCTTCGCGTCGCCGTCGCAGAAGCTGCGCGCCATCGTCGACGAGATCCGGGAGGTGCACGAGACCGGGCGGCCGATCCTCGTCGGCACGCAGGACGTCGCCGAGTCCGAGGAGCTCGCCGACAAGCTCGCGAAGGCGGGGCTGCCGTGCGTCGTGCTGAACGCGCGCAACGACGCCGAGGAAGCCGCGATCATCGCCGACGCCGGCAAGTACCAGGCGATCACGGTGTCCACGCAGATGGCCGGGCGCGGCACCGACATCCGGCTGGGCGGAGCCGACGGCCAGGACCGGGAACGCGTCGCCGAACTGGGTGGCCTGCACGTCATCGGCACCGCGCGGTACCCGTCGAGCCGGCTGGACGGACAGCTCCGGGGCCGGTCGGGCCGCCAGGGCGACCCGGGCAGCGCCGTGTTCTTCGCGAGCCTCAACGACGAGCTGGTCGTCTCCAACGCGCCCGACGTGCCGGAGGGCATCACCGCCGACGACGAGACGGGCGAGATCACCGACCCGGCGGCCAAGCGGCACATCGACCACGCGCAGCGGGTTGCCGAGGGTGTCGACCTGGAGATCCACCGCAACACCTGGCGCTACACCCGCCTCATCGAGCACCAGCGGCGCGAGCTGCTGGACCACCGCGACAAGCTGCTGCGCACCGACATCGCCGCGGAGGAACTGTCGGGCGAGAAGCACTACGCCGAACTGGTCGAGAAGGCCGGCGAGGAGCAGGCGAAACAGATCTGCCGTGAGATCATGCTGTTCCACCTGGACCAGCTGTGGTCGGACCACCTGGCGTTCCTGACCGATGTGCGGGAGAGCATCCACCTGCGGGCACTAGCCCGGGAGACCCCGCTGGACGAGTTCCACCGCATCGCGATCCCCGAGTTCCGCAAGATCGTGCCGGCGATCCGCGAGCGGTCGGCCGAGACGCTCGCGGACGCGGAGATCGGCGAGGACGGGATCGACCTGGGGGCGTCGGGAGTGCGCCGGCCCAGTTCGACGTGGACGTACCTGGTGCACGACGCGCCCTTCGACGCCGGCTTCGAGGAGACGCTGCGGCAGGTGCGCAGCCTCTTGCGGCGCAAGAAGAACTGAACCGGCGGACGAATCCCCCGCGGGAGTTCCGGCGCCGGAAATTGTCGGACCCGGATGGGACGATCCCTGCAGGTGCCGGAACTCCTCCGGCTTCCCGTGGAGAGGATTCGTTGTCATGCCTGGAAAAGTCCGTCCTGTCGCCGACGAGCGCGACGGCCTGCTCGCCTTCCTCGCCCAGCAGCGGTACGTCCTGCGCCTGACCGCGCACGGTCTCACGGACGAGCAGGCCCGGCTGGTGCCGACGCGAAGTGCGCTGAGCGTCGGTGGCTTGATCAAGCACGTCACGAGCACCGAACGGAGCTGGATGGCGGCCGTGCTCCACCGGGAGAAACCACCGGAGGCGCCAACCACCTTGTGGTGCACGGATTTCCGCCTCGGTGACGGCGAGACGCTGGGTGACGTGCTGGCCGCGTACGACGACGCGGCCCGGTCGACGGAGGAGATCGTCGCGGGTGTCGCGGATCTGGGTCAGGCGGTGCCCGTGCCGCGGGAGGCGCCGTGGTTCCCGGACGAGCGCGACGCGTGCTCGGTGCGCTGGGTGCTGCTGCACCTGATCCAGGAAACGGCACGGCACACCGGGCACGCGGACATCGTCCGGGAACACATCGACGGTGCGACGGCTCTGCCGTTGATGTCCGCGGCGGAACGGTGGCCGGTCACACCGTGGCTGCAACCCTGGCGCCCCGGCGGTTGACGTCGCTTCGCGGCGCGGCGTTCCCGCGCCACCGGTTCACCCGGCTCGGTGCTCCGACGGCCGGGCGCGGTCAGAAGAGGGTCGGCTGGACGTCCGCACCTTCGATGATCAGCATCTGGCGTTTGGTCTCGACGCCGCCGCGCGCGGAGAACCCACCCATGCGGCGGCCGGCGGCGAGCACCCGGTGGCAGGGCACGACGATCGGGAACGGGTTGTGCCCCAGTGCCTGGCCCACCGCCTGGGCCGAGCCGGGCATGCCGAGCCGGTGAGCGATGTCGCCGTAGGTGAGGGTTCGTCCGGGCGGGATGGTGCGCGCGATCTCGTACACCCGGCGGTTGAACTCCGGCACGCCCTGGTAGTCGACGGTGATGCCGAGGAGGTCGCGACGCTCGCCGTTCAGGAGGGCGACGATGTCGTCGATCGCCGCCTGGACCTCCGCCGGCGGCGCCGACTCGGCAGCCTCGGGGAACGCGGCCCGCAGGCGCGCCCGCATGGTGGCGGGAGCACCGTCGGGCAGGTGGACCGCCGTCACCCCGTGCTCGCCCCAGGCGAGGCCGCAGTGGCCGATCGCGGTGCCGAAGAGCGTGTAACCGAGTGTCGTCATGGTGTCCCCTCAGGCCGCGTGGCCTCGAGCGTCTTCTTGATGGCGGCGGTGCCCTGTTCCATGAAAGCACCGGTGCGCTCGGCGAGGGTGTCCGGGAGGAAATCGGCCACCCAGACGAACCGCGTCCGGCCCGGTCCCTCGGCGAGCACCTGCGCGGCGCCGTTGTGGTGCCGGTAGGGGCCGCCGGTGACCGACCAGACGAGACGGTGCGCGTGGTTGTCGAGGTCGACCAGCACCTCACGGACGACGGTGCCGTCGAAGAAGGTGACGATGCGGTCGGTCCCGTCCAGGCGGGTGTCCGTGACGAACCCGGGCGCGAGGCGTTCGTGGAGTGCGCCCCAGTCCCGCAGCGCCGCCCAGGCCGAATCGAGAGGAGTGTGGATCAGGGTTTCCGTACGAATCGAAGCCATGCGGCCAGCGTGGCGCGTCGCAAGCGCGGAGTCTTGAAGATTCTTGCGGTTCCCCGCGGGTATCCGGGGCCATGGACGATCTGCGGGTCGGCGTGGTCGCGTCGTTCGACTTCACCCGGGACGACGAGATCCGGCGCTGGGTACCGGACGGCATTGAGCTGGACGTGCGCTGGACCGCGGCGGTGCCGGCGGACGACAACCTGGCGATGGTGTCCGCCCTGGCCGGACCGGCGCACCTCGCCGCGCCGGTCCGGTCCCTCTGCGCGGGTGACCCGGCGGCGGTCGCCTATGCCTGCACGGCGTGCAGCTTCGTCCGGGGCGCCGCGGGCGAACGCGCGCTGCGGGCGGCCATGACGTCGTGGGGCGCGCGTCGCGCACTGACGACCTCGGGTGCGGCGGTGGACGCGCTGCGGAGCGTCGGTGCGCGGCGGGTGGCCGTCGTGCACCCCTATGCACCCTCGGTCGGCCGGCGCCTGCACACCTACCTGACCGAGCAGGGCTTCCAGATCACCAGGATCACGGGTTTCGCCTTGACGGCCGACGAGGTGCCCGCCGTCCAGCCCGACGAGGTGGCCGACCTGATCCGCGAAGGCGACACCCCCACCGCCGACGCGGTGTTCGTCAGCTGCACCGGGTTGCCGACCTACGACGCGATCACCCCGCTCGAGTCGGAGCTGGGCAAGCCGGTGATCACCGCCAACCAGGCCACGATGTGGGCGCTGCTGCGCGCGGCAGGTGCGAAGGCAACCGGTCCCGGTCAACGGTTGCTCGCGAGCTGACGCCGTTTCGAGCGTCGAAGTGCGGAGCTGACGTGCCCCGGACCAGGTGGTGCGGGCCGACGACGGGCGTGCCACGCACTGTCCGGGATGCGTGTGGCCGCTGGACAGGGCCGCTCCGGCGCGCGTGACCCGGAATTGTCGTACCGCCGCGATAGCTTCGGCGGATGGTGGCCGTGTCGTTGATCGCCGCGCAGCCGGGGTTCGTGGTGCGTGTCGTCGAATGCCGGGGCGAGCATCGCGGATGGTCGGAGCCCGAGGAGCGCAGCGGGCCGGAGCTGGTGCTGGTTCGCGGGGGATGGTTCCGCCGCCGTACCCCAGCCGGGATCGTCGATGCGGACCCGACCCTCGGGTACCTCAGTCTGCCGGGTGACGAGGAGACCTTCGCGCACCCGGCGGGCGGCGACGTGTGCACCGCGATCCGGTTCACGCCGCAGCTGTGGGACCAGCTGTTCGACGGACGGCCCGCGGCGGGCTCGACCGTGTACGTCGGCGCCGCACTCGAACTCGCCCACCGCAGGTTCGTGGCGGCGACCCGGCAGCCCGACGTGGACTACGGGCTGTCCGAGCACCTGCTCGAGCTGGTCCGCACCGCACTCCAGGAATCCGCCGCCGCAGCCACGAGCCCCGACACCCCACCGACTCCCCAGCCTGCGCACCCCAACCCCACAATCCACGGAACGCCCACCGCCGCAGCCGAAAATCCCGGCGAGCCGCCCGCTCCCCAGCCACCGCGCCCCACCGCAACCGCCGCCCACCGGGACCCCGGCGGGACCCCCGCGCAACCCGCCGCCGCCACGGGTGGCACCGGCTACCCATCCGCGGCCGGCCGACCGCGGGCCACTCCCGGGGGCGCCTCCGGTCAACCGGAACCCGCGGCCGGTGGCCGCCGTCCCGCCGGCGCTCGTGATCGGGACCTCGCCGGCGAGGCGCGGCTCGCCATCGTGGCGGGCGATCCGGCCGCGCGCAGCCTGCTGTCGCTGGCCGGGGCGCTCGAGGTGTCGCCGTTCCGGTTGAGCCGCGCCTTCAGCCGCGAGGTGGGCGTGTCGCTCACCCACTATCGCAACCGCGTGCGCGTCAGCCGCGTGCTGGCACGTCTCGAAGCCGGTGAGGCGGACCTCGCGGCTCTCGCCGCCGAGCTCGGGTTCGCTGACCAGGCCCACCTCACGCGCACGGTTCACCGGTACGCCGGTCACCCGCCGGCACATCTGCGGCGCCTGCTCCGCGCCGGGACGACCACGGCGGTGTGAAGCTCATCGCAGGCCCTTGGGAGCACTCCGCCGGTGGTGTCACCCTGGGGCTCCCAGATCCACGACCCGGGGACCCGACGAGGGCCTCGAGGGAAGGACGGTCGACGACGATGTCCACCACCAGCGGCGAGACCGCGGCTCCGTACGGCTCCGGCCCGGCTCCCGGCGCCACCGGCAAGCGGGTCCGCATCCCCCACCTGCAGGAACTCAAGCGCCGTGGCGAGCCGTGGCCGATGCTCACCACCTACGACATGTACACGGCCGAGCTGTTCGACGAGGCGGGCATCCCGGTGCTCCTCGTCGGTGACTCGGCGGCGAACAACGTGTTCGGCTACGACACCTCGCTCCCGGTGACCGTCGACGAACTGCTGCCGCTGGTCCGCGCCGTCACGCGCGCCGCCAAACGGGCACTCGTCGTCGCGGACCTGCCGTTCGGCTCCTACCAGCTGTCCCCCGAACAGGCGCTCGCCACGGCCGTGCGGTTCATGAAGGAAGGCCGCGCGCACGCGGTCAAGCTCGAAGGCGGCCGCCGCTTCGCGCCGCACGTCGAGGCCCTCACCGGCGCGGGCGTGCCGGTCATGGGCCACATCGGCTTCACCCCGCAGAGCGAGCACAACCTCGGCGGCTACCGCGTCCAGGGCCGCGGCGAGTCCGGTGCGGGGCTCATCGCCGACGCGCTCGCCCTGCAGGAGGCCGGGGCGTTCGCCGTCGTGATGGAGATGGTGCCTGCGGAGGTGGCCAAGCAGGTCACGTCCGAGCTGACGATCCCGACGATCGGTATCGGCGCCGGCCCGGACTGCGACGCCCAGGTGCTGGTGTGGCAGGACATGGCCGGCCTGCGCCGCGGCAAGGCGCCCCGCTTCGTGAAGCGGTACGCCGACCTCGCCGGTGTCCTGTCCGGCGCCGCGACCGCGTTCGCCGACGAAGTCCGCCGGGGCGAGTTCCCGGCACCGGAACACGCGTTCCACTGACAGCGCTGACAACACTGACGGCACTGACGGCGCCCGGGGCGCGGCAGCAGACGAGGCCGCGCCCCGGGCGCACGGTCACCGTTCCCGCTTGAACCGTTCGGCCAGCACCGGGTCGTTCTCCCACCAGAGGCCCTCCGGCGCCGGCTGTTCGTCGTCGATCTCCGCCTGTCGTTCGTCCGCGCGCAGCCAGCGCAGCAGCAGCGCCACGACGAACGGCAGCCCCGCCAGATCGCCGCCGATCCACAGGATCCCGGCGCCGATGATCTGGTCGGTGCGCGCGTCCGGGCCCCAGGTGCGGCCCAGCGCCTCGTAGTACCCGGCCGCCCGCAACGGGCCCAGCCACAGCACCAGCCCGAGCGCCGCGTCGACGATGACCTCGGTGAAGCTGATGGCGAACGACACCAGGTGGTGGTCCTCCCGCGGGGTCGGGTCGACCCGCAGCCGCGTCCAGAAGTAGACGAACCCGCACCCGAGCAGCACCAGCCGCACCAGCTCGTCGACCGCCGCGTGCCGCAGCGTCAGCTCGTACAGCGGCGACAGGTAGATCACCAGCGGCGGGACGATCAGCAGCACCGAGATCACCAGCGGGAAGGTCAGCGCCCGCGCCACCCGCCCGCGCCCCCACCGCCGCAGCCGGCGGCTCGGCACCACTGCGAGCAGCAGCGTGACCGGTGCTCCCAGCGCGAGCAGCAGCGGCGTGATCATCAGCAGCACCACGACCTGCACCGCGCGCGGCCAGAACAGCACGTCGTCGTAGACGCCGAGGGACGAGCACGTCACCAGCACCACGGTGGCGAGCCCGGCCAGGAACGCCACCGTCCGGGAGCGGGGCCACGGACGCGCCCGTCGCGCCGCCCACAGGTAACCGGCGGCGAGCACCACCACGAACACCAGCGCCGGGACGTCGGCCGTCCACGCGCTGATGATCCGTTCCCCGGAGAGCGGACTCATGCCGCGAAATACACCAGGCTCCCAATTCCGGCGACCACACAGTAAATCGCGAACGGGGTCAGCGTTCGGGTTTCAAAATAACGCGTCAGGAACCGCAGGGCCAGGTACGCCGCCACCCCGGCCACCAGGCTGCCGACCAGCGCCGGGCCGAGCGACGCGTGGTTCTCCGCCGTGAACAGCGACGGCATCTTCAGCACGCCCGCCGCCAGGATCACCGGCGTGGCCAGCAGGAACGCGAACCGCGCGGCGTCCTCGTGGGACAGTCCGCGCCGCAGCCCGGCGACCATCGTGATGCCGGACCGGCTGATGCCCGGGAACAGCGCGAGGATCTGCGCCGCGCCGATCAGCACCGCCTCCCCCACACCGAGCCGGGCCAGGCGCCGGTCGGCGGCCACCTCGGCCCGCACGATCCGCAGCGGCATCGTGGTCTCCGCGGAGAAGTCGCGGGTGATCTCCGACGCCTCGGGCACCGGCGCGGCCGGCACCGGCCGCCGCCCGGCGCGGGCGAACCGTTCCACCGCCAGCAGCACGACGCCGTTGAGCGCCAGGAAGATCGCAGTGGGCACCGGTTTGCCGAGGAAGTCGCGCAGCGCGCTCTCCAGCAGCAGACCGGCGATCCCGACCGGGATGGTGGCGAGCACCAGCAGCCAGGCGAGCCGCTGGTCGGCGTCGACCACCTCCCGGTCGCGCACCGAGGTCCACAAGCCACGCACGATGCGCACCCAGTCCCGCCGGTAGAACACCACGAGCGCGAGCGCGGTCGCCACGTGCATCGCGACGAGCACCGCCAGGTACGGCGAATCCTTGCCCATGCTCAGGTCACGCGCCCAGGATCCGCCCACCCAGGCCGGGATCAGGATGCTGTGTCCCAGGCTGGACACCGGAAACAATTCCGACACACCTTGCAGAGCGCCGACGACAATTGACTCGAAATACGTCACAGCGGACATCGCGGACCTCTTTTCCGACCGCCAGAAGCGTCCGCCAAAATACCTGAGGCCCTACAGCCGCCCGCCGCTGGCCGTGTCACCGGACAACCGCTGCGCGAGGTACACCGGCACCGTCGACACCACGATCAGCACCGCGGCGACCACGTTGACCACCGGCGCCTGGTTGGGCCGGAACAGGTTGTCGAGGATCCAGATCGGCAGCGTCTGCATCCCGGCGCCCAGGGTGAACGTGGTGACGATGATCTCGTCGAAGGACAGCGCGAACGCCAGCAACCCGCCGGCGAGCAGCGCCGACCGCAGCATCGGGAACGTGACGAGCCGGAACGTGGTGATGCCGTCGGCACCGAGATCCATCGACGCTTCCTCGAGGTTGCCGCCCATCCGGCGCAGCCGCGCGACGACGTTGTTGAACACCACCACGATGCAGAAGGTCGCGTGCGCCACGATCGCGGTGAACAACCCGAGGTCGACGCCGAGGATCGTGCGGAACGCGTTGTTCAGCGCGATGCCGGTGACGATGCCGGGCAGCGCGATCGGCAGGATGATCAGCAGCGACACGCTGTCCTTGCCGAAGAACCGGTACCGTTGCAGCGCGAACGCCGCCATCATGCCGAGCACCAGCGCGATCGCGGTGGCGGCGAGTCCGGCTTCCAGGCTGGTCACCAGCGCCCGGAGCACGCCCTCGTTCTGCGCCGCGCGTCCCCACCATTCGAGGGTGAAGCCGGACGGCGGCCAGCCGAACGTGGTGTCGGAGTTGACCGAGTTGAGCAGGACCACCACCAGCGGCACGTAGATCACGGCGAGCCCGAGCACCAGCCCGGCGAGCAGCACGTACTTGGTCTTCTTCGAGAGCATCATCTTCGACCGCCTACAGGTTGTCCAGCGCACCGGTGCGGCGCACCGCGGCGAGGTAGACGAGCATGATCACGACCGGCACGGTGGCGACCGTCGCCGCGAAGGGGAGGTTGTTCGCCGCGCCGATGTTGTCGTAGACGACGTTGCCGAGCATCTGGTTGGCGCCGCCGACGATCTTGACCGTGATGTAGTCGCCGAGGGTGAGCGAGAACGTGAAGATCGAGCCGGCCACGATCGCGGGGAACGTCAGCGGCAGCACCACGGACCGGAACGTCCGCCACGGGCGCCCGCCGAGGTCGCCGGACGCCTCGACGAGCGAGTTCGGCAGCCGGTCCAGTCCCGCGTAGATCGGCAGGATCATGTACGGCAGCCACAGGTAGGACAGCGTGATGACGGTGGCCGCCAGGCCGTAGCCGGGGGTGGCGCCGAAGAGCCACCCGACCAGCCCGTTGCCCGACAGCATGACCCGCCACGAATACGCCTTCACCAGGTAGCTGGCCCACAGCGGGGTCATCACCGCGATCACCAGCACCCGCTGCGCACGCGGGGACGCGAACTTGGCCATGTAGAAGGCCATCGGGAACGCGATCACGGCGTCGATCACGGTGACCGCGACCGCGATGCCGAGCGTGCGGACCGTGATCGTGCGGTAGACCTCGTCGCGGAACAAGGTGGCGAAGTTGTCCAGCGACCACTCCGTCACGACCTGGCCGGTGAACGTGTCGGTGTGCCAGAAGGCGGTGACGAACAACGCCGCCAGTGCGCCGAGGTAGGCCAGGCCCAGCCAGAGCAGCGGCGCGCTGAGCAGCATGCCCAGTCGCAACCTGGGTTTGCGGTAGAGGAATCCCGACACACTGGCGGCGATGCTCATGTCAGCCCTTGATCTCCGTCCACGCGCGAGTCCACTCGCCGTAGTCCTTGCACTTGACGTCGGTGCGGCCGTCGATGCACTGCGTGATCGGCGTGGTCCAGTACCAGATCTGGCTCGCGTAGGCCGCGTCACCGGCGTGGTAGGTCTCGCAGTGCTTGGCGTCCGCGGTCATCGAGCACGCCTTCGGGTTGGCCGGCGCCTCGCCGAAGTACTCGGCGACCTTCGCGTTGGCCTGCGGGCTGACGATGTGGTCGAGCCACTTGTAGGCGCAGGTCTTGTGCGGCGACTTCGCCGAGACCATCCAGGTGTCCGACCAGCCGGTCGCCCCCTCGGTGGGCAGGGTGGACTGCACCGGCGCGCCCTCGGACTGGGTGAGGTTGACCGTCACCTGCCAGGCGGTGCCGATGACGGCGTCGCCGTTCTTGAGCGCCTGGCTCTCCTTGAGGTAGTCCGACCAGTACTCCGACACGAGCGGGCGCTGCTGCTTGAGCAGGTCGACCGCGGCCTGGAACTGCTTGTCGTCCAGCGCGTAGGGGTTCTTGATGCCCAGTTCCGGCTTGGTCTTCATCAGGTACAGCGCGGCGTCGGCGATGTAGATCGGTGAGTCGTACGCGATGACCTTGCCCTTGTACGGCGAGTTCGGGTCGAACATGGTGGACCACGAGTTCGGCGCGGGGCTGACCTTGTCGGTGCGGTAGGTCAGGACGTTGGCGCCCCAGCCGTGCGGCACGCCGTAGGAGACGTTGTTGACGCTGTTCCACGGCTTGTTCTTGAGGAAGTCGTAGATGTCGGCGTAGTTCGGCACCAGGCTGGTGTTCACCGGCTCGACGTCGCCGCCCGCGATGAGCCGCAGCGACGCGTCACCGGAGGCGGAGATCACGTCGTACTGGCCGGTCTTCATGAGGCTGACCGCCTCGTCGGACGTGCCGAAGGTCTTGACGTTGACCTTGCACCCGGTGGCCTGTTCGAACGGGGTGACCCAGTCGACGTTCGGGTCGTTGGACCCGTTTTCCGCGTAACCGGGCCACGCCAGGATGTTCAGCGCGCCCTCGGGCTGGCCGAGCTGGGACAGGGCTTCGAGCTTGGGCGGGGTGAACGCCCCGCCGCCCGCACTGGACGAGCTGGTGCTCGACGTCCCGCAGGCCGCCAGGGCGGTGCCCGCGCACATCACCCCCGCGATCAGGCGCAGGGTCCGGCTGTTGCGCATGGATTGGCTCCTTCGGATTGTTTCTGAGCGGTGGAACGGAAGTCGCGCGGCCGTGGGCCGCTTGCTCACTGGTCGTTGATGCGGAAGTTGTGTTCCTGCCGCCAGGACAGGCGGACCCGGTTGTCGGCGAGGTCGAGTGGTGCGCCGGCGTTCTGCCGGACCACCGAGAGCTGCCCGCCGACGTCGAGCGCGACGACGTAGCGGACGGTGGCGCCGGCGTAGGAGGTGCTGGTGACCGTGCCGGTCGCGCTGACCTCGCCGGGCGCGGCGGGCTGGGACAGGTCGGTGCCGATGCGGATCTTCTCCGGCCGGATGCTGAACACGCCACGGGTGCCGAGCACGGCTTCGGCGCCGTCGCCGGAGAGCAGGTTCGACGTGCCGACGAACCCGGCGACGAACGCGGTGGCCGGCTTCTCGTACACCTCGCTGGGCGTGCCGACCTGTTCGATGCCGCCGGTGTTGAACACCGCGATCCGGTCGCTCATCGTCAGCGCCTCGTCCTGGTCGTGGGTGACGAAGATGAACGTGATGCCGACCTCGCGCTGGATCTGCTTCAGCTCGCTCTGCATGGCGTGCCGCAGCTTCAGGTCCAGTGCGCCGAGCGGTTCGTCGAGCAGCAGCACCTTGGGCCGGTTGACCAGAGCGCGGGCCAGCGCGACGCGCTGTCGCTGACCGCCGGACAGTTGCGTGGGTTTGCGGCTTTCGAACCCTTCCAGGTGAACGGTCCGCAGTGCCTCGAGGGCGCGTTCGCGGCGCTGCGCGCGCGGCACCTTCTTGACCCGCAGGCCGTATTCCACGTTCTGCTGCACGGTCATGTGCGGGAACAGCGCGTAGTCCTGGAACACCGTGTTCACGTCGCGCGCGAACGGGGCCAGCCGTGTGACGTCGCGGCCGGCCAGTTCGACCGTGCCGGACGTGGGCAGTTCGAACCCGGCGATCATGCGCAGCACGGTGGTCTTGCCGGAACCGGACGGTCCGAGCATCGAGAAGAACTCGCCCTGCGCGATGTCCAGGTCGACGCCTTCCACGGCCACCACGGAGCCGAACTCCTTGCGCAGGCCGCGCAGGCGGATCGCGCTGGTGGCCGTCGTGCGGACGGCGGTCTTCTCGGCGGTCAGGGAAGGTGCTTGGTTGGGCGACATAGTCCTCACCACGCCGTCATGACGTGCTTGATCCGGGTGTAGTCCTCGAGCCCGTACAGCGAGAGGTCCTTGCCGTAACCGGACTTCTTGAACCCGCCGTGCGGCATCTCGGCCACCAGCGGGATGTGGGTGTTGATCCAGACGCAGCCGAAGTCGAGCTTCGCGGACAGGCGCATCGCGCGCCGGTGGTCGGCGGTCCACAGCGACGACGCGAGCCCGTACTCGACGCCGTTGGCGGCGGCCAGCGCCTCGTCCTCGCCGCCGAACCGCTGCACCGTGATGACCGGGCCGAACACCTCGTTCTGCGAGATCTCGTCGTCCTGCCGGACGCCGGAGATCACCGTCGGCTCGAAGAAGTAGCCTTCGTCGCGGGCCGGTTTCCCTCCGGTGTGGACGGTCGCGTGCGCGGGCAGCCGCTCGATGAACCCGGCGACCTTGGCGAGGTGGCCGGCGCTGTTGAGCGGGCCGTAGAGCACGTCGGGGTCGTCGGGCAGGCCGGTCCTGGTCGCCTCGGCGTGCCGGGTCAGCGCGGCGACGAACTCGTCGTGGACGTCGTCGTGCACCAGGACGCGGGTGGCGGCGGTGCAGTCCTGGCCGGCGTTGAAGAACCCGGCCATGGCGATGGTTTCGGCCGCGTTCTCGAGGTCGGCGTCGTCGAAGACGAGCACCGGGGCCTTGCCGCCGAGTTCCAGGTGCACCCGCTTGAGGTCGGTGGCAGCGGCGCCGGCCACCTCGATGCCGGCGCGGACCGAGCCGGTGATCGACACCATCGCCGGGATCTCGTGCTCGACCAGCGCCCGGCCGGTGTTCCGGTCCCCGCAGACCACGTTGAGCACGCCGGGCGGCAGGAACTCCGCGGCGATCTCGGCGAGCAGCACCGTGGACGCCGGGGTGGTGTCGGACGGCTTGAGCACCACCGTATTGCCCGCCGCGAGTGCGGGCGCGATCTTCCAGATCGCCATCAGCAGCGGGTAGTTCCACGGCGTCACCTGCGCGCAGACGCCGATCGGTTCGCGCCGGACGTAGGAGGTGTGGCCGGTCAGGTACTCGCCCGCGGACCGGCCCTCCAGTGCGCGGGCGGCCCCGGCGAAGAACCGGAGCTGGTCGACGATCGCCGGGATCTCTTCGGTCGTGGTGACGGCGAGCGGCTTGCCGGTGTTGGCCGACTCGACGCGCACGATCTCGTCGGCCCGCCGCTCGACCGCGTCGGCGATCTTGAGCAGCGCGACCTGGCGCGTGCCGGGGGTGGTCTCCCGCCAGTCCTCGAACGCCCGGGCCGCGGCACGCAGTGCGCGGTCCACGTCCTGGGCGCTGCCGACCGGGGCGGTGCAGTACGGCCGTCCGGTGACCGGATCGATGATCTCGGCGACGGCTCCGTCAGCGGAATCCGCGGGTTCGCCGTCGATGAAGTGCTTCAGCTGGTGCACGGGCAGGCTCCTGGCTCGGCGGGGGGCGGTGCGGGTTGGTACCCCGATGGCCGGAAAACATATAAGACCATATTTCATAGGACAAGGTCTTCAGGCAGGATTGTTGCGGCGCTACCCGAAAGAAGGAGGCCGATGCGCAGGCCGTTGACATCCCCCAGCGCGCGATCAGTGCTGTTCGCGCCCCTGGACCAGACCGGGCGGGCCGAGCTCGTCGCCCGGCGCCTGGTGGACGCGATCACGCTGGGTGTCCTCGCCGACCAGGAGCAACTCCCGAGCGAGGCGGAGCTGGCCGAGCAGTTCGGGGTGTCGACCGTGACCGTGCGGGAGGCACTGGTGGCGCTGCGGCAGCAGGGTCTCGTGCAGACCAAGCGGGGTCGCGGCGGCGGCAGTTTCGTCTGCGCACCCCCCGAGGAGAACGACGAGACCTGGCGCGCGCGGCTGCGCGAGGTCTCGCTGAGCGAGCTGCGCGACATCGGCGACGACTACGTGGCCATCGCCGGCGCGGCCGCCCGGCTGGCCGCGGAACGCAGCTCGGCCGAGGACATCGCCCGCCTCCAGCTCGCAGCCGAGGACCTCGACGGCGCGGTCGGTACCGCGGCTGCCCGCGCCGAGCGGCAGTTCCACCTGGAGGTCGCCGCCGCGTCCCAGTCCCCCCGGCTCACCCACCAGGAGATCCGGTTGCAGAGCGAACAGGGCGCTCTGCTGTGGCTGCCGCTCGGCCACCACGATCCGGTGACGGCGTGCACCGAGCACCGGGCCATCGCGCTCGCGATCGCGCAGGCCGACGGCGACCGGGCCCGCATATTGACCGAGCAGCACATCCTGGACACCATCGACCGATTGGGTGAGGTGCATCTTGACCTACTCGGGTCCTAAGCTTCGACACCTCGACTACTTCAGGGACGGCACCGTGAACGACACGCTGGCCGGCGAGGGCATCGCCGAAGAGGTGTCCGGCATCGTCGAGGACGTTTTCGCGCGGCTCGCCCCCGTCGTCGCCGCGGCCACCGCGATCCTCGGCCGGACCGGCCCGGTCCGCGCGGCCGACCTGGACGCGCTGCGCCCGGACGTGCAGGCGGCCCTGGGCGGGCGGATCGTCGGCGCCGGCTTCATCGCGGCCCCGGACACGCTCGCCGACCAGCGCTTCGGCTTCGAGTGGTGGACCTGCACGCCCGGCGGCCCGCCCGCCCAGCTGTTCATCAGCCTCGACCCGGGCAGCGACCACTTCCTCGACTACACCCGGCAGTCCTGGTTCACGGTGCCGCGCGACTCGGGCCGCCGGCACATCACCGGCCCCTACGTCGACTACCTCTGCACCGACGAGTACACGCTGACCTTCACCGTCCCGGTCCTGCGGAACGGCACGTTCGCCGGGGTGGTCGGCGCGGACGTGTTCGTGCACGAGTTCGAGCGGCTGCTGCTGCCCAAGCTGCGCCGCGTCGACGGCCGCGCGGCGGTCATCAACGCGCAGGGCCGGGTCATCGCGGCGAACACCGCCCGCCAGGCGACCGGTTCGCTGGTGCGCGATCCCGACATCGCGTCCTGGTGGAACGCCGGGGCGCAACCGGTGCGCGACGCCGGCACCCTGCTGCTGCGCTGCGGGGACGCGCCGATCGCCCTGCTCGTCACCAGGCGCTGAACGCCGCGTCCAGAGCGCGGTGGGCGTCCACCAGCGACGGTCCGTACCACGTCAGGTAGCGACCGGAGACCAGCACGAACGGCACCTCCGGGAACGCCTCCGGGCCGTCGTTGTCGGTGAACAGGTACGGCTCGTCGGGCAGCACCAGCAGATCGGCCGCGCCCTCGGCGAACCGCGACCGCAACTCGTCGATCTTCGGCCGCGGGTACCGGTCCTCGTGGCCGGCGTAGACGTTTCCGACACCCAGCCGGCGCAGCACGTCCCCGCCGAAGGTGTCCCTCCCGAGCACGACCCACGGTTTGCGCCAGACCGGCACGATCGCGCGGACGCGCTCGGGCCGCGTGTCCCGCCACAGGCTTTCGGCGGTCACCAGCCAGTCCGGTTCGGACACCTCCAGCCCCTGGGTCAGCAGGCGGCGCAGGGAGGCCAGGGCCTGCGGGACGGTCTCCGGAGCCGCCATCACCCACACCGGGACCCCGTTGGCGCGCAACCGTTCCACGTCCTCCGGCCGGTTCTCCTCGGAGTTGGCCAGCACGAGATCCGGGCGCAACGCGAGGACCTCGTCCACCTTGGGGTACTTCGAGCCGCCGACGCGGGACACCTCGAGCGACTCCGGATGCGTGCAGTAGTCGGTGGCGCCGGCGATCCGGCCGGGCGCACTCACCTCGACCGCCTCGGTCAGCGCGGGCACCAGGGAGACCACGCGGCGCGGCACACCACGCACCGGCACGTCCGCGCCGAGATCGTCGAACAGGGTCATCGCTTTCCTTCGAGGTGGTCCAGCAGGACGTCGCCGTGGCAGGGCAGCGGCGCGCACCAGCAGCCCAGCGCCCGGCCGGCCAGCTCGGGCAGGCGCGCCAGCAGGTCCGGCTGCCCGGCCAGGTATTCGCGGTAGTGCCGCACCATCGCCTCCCGGTCGTGCCTGGCCTCCTTGACGAACGGGTTCGCGAAGTCGGACTCCGGCCACGGATGCCGGTTGCCGCGGTGTCCGATGTAGGTGATCAGGTCGTGCTCGACCAGCCACGGCACGAGGTGCCGGTGCGGCCCCGACTTGCGGACGTTCACGAGCACCGCGTGCCCGTCCCGGACGCGCCGGGCCAGTTCGCGTTCCTCGTCGGTCCACTCGTCGGTCATGCGCGCTCGAACGACACCTTCCGCTTGTCGGCGTCCACCGCGGTGAGCCGGACCGTGATGCGCCGCCCCTCCGGCAGGTTCTCCCCCGCGCACCGCGCCATCACCGGCGGGTCGGCGAGCATGATCTCCGCGCGGTTGTCCTCCGCCCGCAGCACGACGGCTTCGAAGGTGTCCCCGGCACGGCCGGCGAGCATCCAGGCTTCGACCTGGTCCAGGCACGCCTTTTCCACGCGAGCCGCGAGCAGGTCCGACGCGTTCATCAGTCCCGGCAGGGCGGGCAGCGCCTCGCGCGCCCACGCCGGAACCGGCTCCCCGGCGGATACCGCCAGGCAGATTTCGGCGGCGAACCGGTCGGCCAGTCGCCGGATCGGGGCGGTGACGTGCGCGTACGGGGCGCCGATGCCGGCGTGTGCGACCGTCTCGGGCAGATCGCCGTCGAAGGCCGTGTACCCGGCGCCGCGCAGCAGGCGGGTGGTGTCGGTGTACAAGGCCATCGACTCCGGTTGCGCCGGGTCGAGCCCGGCCAGCAGTTCCGCCACGCTCGTGCCGGCGGGCCAGTCGATGCCGAGCGCGCGGGCCGAGCCACGCAGCCAGAGCAGGGTCTCCGCGTCCGGATCCGGCAGGGTGCGCAGCAGGCCGATCCGGGCGTCGATCATCATCCGCGCCGCGGCCATGCCGGTGAGCAGGGAGATCTCTGCGTTCCAGGCTTCCAGCCTGGTGCGGGGGCGCATACCCAGCACCCACTCGCCGCCGTTGGCACCGATGACCCGGTCCGGCAGCTGCGGTTCCACCGCGCCCCGGCGGACCGCCAGCTCGCGGCGCAGCGTGCCCAGCTCGGGCAGGGCGGCGATCGACGGGTGCGGGGCGGCCGGGTCCTCGGTCGCGTAGTCGAGCTGCTCGGTGGAGCGGACCAGCGCGCGGCGCACGTTCGCCTGCGTCAGCTCGCCGTCCCGGTCGAGGTCCAGGGTCCACAACACGGCGGGACGGGACTCGCCGGGCAGCAGGCTCGCGGCACCTTCGGACAGCACGGGCGGGTGCAACGGCACGGTGCCGTCCGGGAGGTAGAGGGTCTGCCCGCGGCGACGCGCCTCGCGGTCGATCGGGCCGTCCGGCGTCACGAACGCGGCCAGGTCGGCGATCGCGTAGTGCACCCGGAAGCCACCCGCGCGCCGCTCGATCAGGATCGCCTGGTCAAGGTCCTTCGCGCCCGGCGGATCCAGCGTGACCAGGGGCAGGTCCGTCGCGTCGGCGCGACCGGCGGCGAACTCGGACGGGTCCATCACCATGCGCTCGGCCTCGGCGAGCACGGCCGGGTCGAAGTCCTCCGGCAGCTCGAACTCGGCGCGCAGCCGGGCGAAGCCGCCGTCCGCCGAGTTCGTGCCGGTCACGACGTGGGACACCCCCCAACCCTAACCCGGCACCCGCGGATCGGTCGCCCGATCGTGCTTGCGCCGGACGGGTGTATCTTTCCCGCACACTGTCGAAAACCGATATCGTTTTCATCAATGGGAAGGGTGCGCACACTGTGAAAGTCGCCTTCGTCGGCAAGGGCGGCAGCGGGAAGACCACGCTGACCTCGCTGTTCGCCGCGTACCTTGCCGGTTCCGGCTGCCCGGTCCTGGCCATCGACGCCGACATCAACCAGCACCTGGCCGTGGCACTGGGTGCGTCCGCCGAGGAGGCGGCCGCGCTGCCGGCGCTCGGCGAGCACCTCACCCTGATCAAGGACTGGCTGCGCGGCGACAACCCGCGGATCACCGGCGCCGGCGCGATGATCAAGACGACTCCGCCCGGCCGGGGCTCACGACTGGTGCGGCCGTTCGAGGACAACCCGGTCTTCGCGGCCTGCTTCCGGGACGTCGCCGGAGTCCGGCTGGGCGTCACCGGCCAGTTCGCCGAGGACGACCTGGGCGTCGCCTGCTACCACTCCAAGGTCGGCGCGGCCGAGCTGCTGCTGAACCACCTGGTCGACGACGCCGGCGAATACGTCGTGATGGACATGACGGCCGGCGCCGACGCGTTCGCCTCCGGGCTGTTCACCCGGTTCGACGTGACGTTCCTGGTGTGCGAGCCGACCCGGCGCAGCATCGGCGTGTACCGGCAGTACGCCGAGTACGCCCGCGACTTCGGGGTGCGGCTCGCCGCCGTCGGGAACAAGGTCACCGACGACGAGGACGTCGAATTCCTGCGTGCGGAGCTGGGCACCGATCTGCTGTGCTGGCTGACCGGGTCGGCGCACGTGCGGGCCGCCGAACGCGGCCGGGCCCGGCCGATCACGGCGCTGGAGCCGCACAATCTGGACGCACTCGCCACGCTGCGGTCCACTGTGGATTCCACGCAGCGGGACTGGGCGAAGTTCCACCGCCAGGCGGTCGAGTTCCACCTGCGCAACGCCCGGTCGTGGGGCAACGAGCGCACGGGCGAGGACCTGGCCGCACAGGTGGACCCCGAATTCGTGCCCGGCCCGCCCGCGCTGGCCGGGGCCTAGTTGGAAACCGGAAGGAGCACGATGTCCCTCGATGTACCCGCCGACCTGCTCGCCCGCGCCGAATCGGGTGCCGTGACCGACGCCGAGTTCGTCGCCTGCGTGCGCGACTCGCTGCCCTACGCGTGGCAGGTCATCAGCCAGGTGGCCACCGACCTCGCCGCCGGGACCGCCGGCTTCGCCGACCACGCGACCCCGCCGCCCAGCGAGCAGGAGCGCGGCCAGCTGCTGCGGGCGCTGGCATCCGACGCCATCCGGGGCGGCCTGGAACGGCACTTCGGGATGAAACTGGCCTTCCAGAACTGCCACCGCGTCGCGGCGTTCCGGCCGGCGGCCGTGGACAGCGACGACTACCGGGAGTTCATCTCACCGGCCGGTCAGCTCCGCAACCAGAGCCCCGAGCTGCGCGACTGCTGAGCGGGTCGAGGAGCCCCGGACCAGACCCGGTCCGGGGCTCTGCTCATTTCCACCTGGCGTCTTCCTCATCGGCCTTGCGGGTCCGCTCCCGCGCGATCTCGAGCGCGCGCTTCGCCGTCGCCTCGTCGGGATAGGGGCCGAGGAGGTCGATGGACCGCGACCGCTCGAGGTGCTCCACCTCGCCGGTGCGGGTGTTGTAGTACCAGCCCTGGTCCGGGTTCGGGTCCGTGGATTTCGCCATGCCCCGAGCTTCGCACCCGGCGCGGACCCGCGCCAGCGGTCAGGGGCGGTAACGGTACGGCAGCTCCGTCGGCTGACCGGTCGGGCCGAAGTCGTGCTCCGGCTGGTCCTCCTCGAACCAGTCCCGGTTCGCCCTCGCAGGCGCCGCCGGCTCCGCATCGGCCGTGCGGCCGCCGAGGGGAATACCGGATGCCGGGGTGGGCTGGGGCTGCGGCGGCAACGGCTCCGTGAACCGCGGCCGCTCATCCGCCGGTTCCATCGTGCGCCACGCCTGCGGGTCGGTGACCGGCCGCGTCTCCGGCTGCGCGGGCAGCGCCGCGCCGGCCCCGGGAACGGCGCGCGCGCCCGGTTCGGACACCGGCGCCCAGCCGCTCTCCCGCGCCGGCACCGGCCCGGCGCTCGTCTCGGGCGGTGTTCGCGGTGCCGCGAGCTTCTTCGGCGGCTCCGGCAGCGGCGGCACCTCGGGCGACGGCGTGGTCGGCGTGGTCCGCCACACCGGGGCCGGCGGAATGATCATCGGCGCGGCCCGGGGCGCTTCCGGGGCCGGGGCGGCGGCCTGCGGTTCACGGCGGGTCTGCCCGCGCGCCGGGATCGGGTCCAGGCACGGCACCAGAACCGTGGTGTTCTCCGGCTCCTCGACCTTCCGCCCGCTGCGCTCGCGGTAGATCATGTCGCCGTCGCCGTCGATCTCGACCAGGTAGCCGACCTCCGCGAGTTGCTCCTCGTCCAGGTTGACGAGCTTCTCGTAGCGCGACGGCACGGTCCGGTACACCGGCCACGACAACGACCGGTGCTGCTGGTGGAACTGCGACAGCAGACCGGCCATCTGCTGCTGCCACGGCAACGACATCGACTCGGCCAGCGACCGCGGCAGCACGACGTAACCCTCGTCCACGCCGGGCAGCGTCTGCGACAGGTAGTCGGCCAGCGGAGTGCTGGACGCGGGCGGCCCCGAACGCGGCGGGGGCGGCGGGGCACCGAACAGATCGCCCAGCTGCGCCGGCTTCTTGCGCTTACCGAACTTCTTCGCCACCGGGAATCACCTCCTACACACCGGGCCGGACTGCCTGCGGCACGAGTTCGTCTTCGGTCCAGGAAACCTTCCGGACGTGCACCGGCACACCGTCCTGCTGCGCCTCCACGATCTTCCCGTCGCCAAGGTACATCGCGACGTGGTGGATGGTCGCCGGGTTCGAGGCGTCGTACGCCCAGAACAGCAGGTCACCGGGCTGGGCGTCGCGCACCGGAAGCATCGCGCCGTTGTGGTACTGGTCCCGCGACACCCGGCTGAGCGTGATACCCGCCGCCTCGTACGCCCGCAGCATCAGACCCGAGCAGTCGTAGGAGTTCGGGCCGGTCGCCCCCCACACGTAGGGTTTGCCCTGCTCCCCCAACGCGAACTGGATGGCCGCCGCGGCGGCGTTGTTCGGCGGCAGCACCAGGCCCGCGCTCTGCCCGCAGCCGACCATGTCCGCGACCTGCCCGAGGTTCTCCACCAGGTGGGCGGCCATCTGCTCCCACTTGTGGTACCGGTCCGGGAAGGCCGACCGCTCGACGTCCTGCGCCGAGGCGCCGGGGCGCTGCTTGTCCCAGTCCGGCACGGCGAGCAGCACGTCGTAGAACTTGTTGATCTGGTACGGGATGTCCTGCAACTGCGCGACCGTGCCCCAGCCCATCGACGGCCGCATCTGGAAGATGCCCAGCGAATCACGATCGCCGTAGTTCAGGTTGTGCATGCCCGACTCGGTCATCCCGGCCTGGATCGCGATCTGCCACGCCCGTGGGGACAGGCCACGCTGCTTGCCGATCTCGATGATCTGCCCGACGATGAACTGCTGGTCGCCGGTGAGCCGCGCGGCCTGCGCCGCGCCCTGGTCGCCGCCCGGCACGCTCGGCCCGATCGCGGCATCACAGCTGACGTTGCGGTAGGCGGCCTGCATCTGGGCCTGCTGCTGGTCGGTCACGACCTTGCTGAGCACCCCGACGGTCGCCACGCCGGCGAACAGGACGGCGGCCAGGCCGCCGGCGAGGACACCGATCCGCATGGGTCAGCTCGCCTGGTCGAAGCCGGTCACGAGCCAGCCGGCCGTGGTCTTCGCGACGGTGATCGACAGCTTCGGCCCGTCGGTGGGGACGAGCACCTCGACGGAACTGGTGTAGGACTTGGTGACCGTGGGCTCGCCGGTCACCCGGGTGGCCGGGATGTTCGCCGGGTCCACAGTGGACATCTCCGGCAGGTACTCGGCAGTCGTGAGTGGACGGAGGCCGTCCAGCCACTGGGCGTTGGTGATCCCGGCCGGGTGGGTGGCCCACGCGGTGGCCCACTGCCTGGCGACCTGCAGCGCCGCCGGGTCCGGTGCGGCGGACGTCGGCTGCACCAGGGGCGCGGTGAGCCGGGTCGGCAGGGGTGTCGTTGTGGCGCTGCTCGGCAGCGGTGTCGTGGTGCCGTCGGCGCCCTGCACGCGGACCGGGGCCGGCCCGGAACGGTTGGGGTTGCCCAGCAGGTGCGGCACGACGATGCCGATCGCGACGATCAGCACGATGACCGCGACGGCGCTGCCGACGAGGTGGGCGGGCGAGCGCAGCGGGAAACCCCAGATGCGGCGGTAGACGGCGGCGCGGCCGCGGTTGGTCCGGATCGGCATCTACCTCACCCCACGATCCGGTCGGTGTCCCGGAGATCCTCGCGCACCTCGAGCCCGCGCGAAGGCCGGTACAGCACGTGAACCGGCTTGCCGGCGACGAGTTCCCGCCCGGCGCGGCGCGGTTCCGGCCGCTGCACGGGGGTCGCGGACACACCCGGACGCGAAATGCGCGACGGGATGACCACCGGATCGGGTTCGTCCCAGCCCCGGTCGTAGACCGGCGAGGTGTCCACGCGGCGGCTCGGCGGCTGCGCGACCGGCGGCATCCACCCGTCGGCGCGGCGCGTGGTGCCCGGCGGCGCCGAGTAGACGAACGCGTCCGGATCGGCGCCCTGCGGGACGTAGCCGGCGTAGGCGGGCTGGTTGCCACCGCCGGAGGGCAGCCCACGGCGGGTCCGGGCGGGCAGCGCGGGCCCACCACCCGGCCACGGCGCACCGGACCAGGCAGCCGCGGGACGGGCGGCCATCGCACCAGCACCGTCGAGCCGCTGCGCGGTGGCGAACACGGTCGCTTCGGGACGCCCGCGACCGGCCGACCCGGTCGGGCTGGCCACCTCGCTCTCCTCGCCCTCGCGCACGCTGTCCCAGAACTCGTCCTGCGGCGTCGGCCCCTGCTTCTTGCGGAACCGGCTGAACAGCCCCCCACTCGGCGCCGGAATGGACGACCCGACCATGCCGACCGACATCTCGACCATCTGCCACAGGCGGCGCACCGGCCGCCCGACGAGGAAGAGCAGCACGGTCACCAGACCCGCCATGACCATCTGGGTGAGGATCGACAGCGAATTCCCCGCGGCGAAGATCGCCTGCAGCAGCAGCGCGTGCACGCCGGCGAGCACCGACAGGACGAGCAAGTTGAACCCGACCGCACCGATCAACCGGGCGACCCGGCGCAGGATGTCGTGGTGGATCAGGGCCACCAGACCGATCAGCGGAGCGGTCAGCACGAAGAGCCGGATCAGCACCTGGGCCAGGAGCACGGAAGCCTTGGCCAGCAACTGGAACAACGCGTAGACCAGGCTCTGGCCGAGCGCCAGGAATCCCGAACCCGTCCGGCTACCACCTTCACCCGTGAAGTACTGGGTGGCAGGACCGAGCTGAGTGGAGATGTTCTTGTAGGCCGCCTTTTTCCCGTCCACGACCCCCTGGTTCGCGTCATCGCCGTTGCGGATCTGGTCCCAGGTGAAGGCTTGCGCGTCGAGCAGCGGGCGGCCGAACTGCTGCGCCTGCGAGGAGTCCGGGGCGCCGAATTCGCCTCGCAACCAGTTGCTGTAGATCACCTGGTTGTACAGGTCGGTCGGCAGCATCTCACGCACGATACGGTCGCCGGAGTTGTCCACGAATCCGGCTTGGATGTTCGTGCTGGTCTGCACGATGGCTCGGTCGATGGGATCGAAGTACTGCAGCATGGCCATAGACGAGGCCGCGAGCCAGACGGCCCCCAGGGCGTAGAGCCCGCGTTTGCTCACGGCCGACAGATCACCCCGCCAGATGTTGCGGAACATCATGATGGCGAGCACCAGCGCGAACAGGCCGAACAGCTGGGCGTAGATGTTGTTGTAAACCTTTTCCGCGCCCGACTTGACGGCGTTGTAGATGGGGTTGAGGAGGCCGCCTTCCATCACGGTGTAGTGCAGCGAGTTGGTCGCTCCGACGATGTTCTTGCCGATGTTGAACAGCTGGTTGCCGGCCCAGGTGTCGATGGTCGTGTTCGGGCTGGTAATCCCGGACAACGGGCCGCAGTCGGTCTGGTAGACGTACCAGACGGTGCCCGCATAGCTGTAGTCGAGGTAACCACTGCCGTTCTCGCCGTGACGCGCCGGCGGATCCAGTGCGCCCACCAGCCCGGAACCGGGCCGCTCCGGATTCGGGGCGTCGCCGCAGGCGGCGGCTGACGCGGAGGGCGCCAGGACGGTGGTCTGGACGGCCAGCACCAGGGCGACGCCCAGCACGGCCGTCCAGCGGGGTGGTCTCTTGCGGCGGCTGCCGCGGTTCGTCAGACCCCTGCGGAGCGCGTGCCAGCACCCGGCCAGGGCGAGCACGCTCAGGACCGTCACGAGCGTCATGCGGCGTCCCAGCCGCCGCGGTTTCCGGCGCCCGCCCGTTCGCCGGCGCCGGGCACCTCCTCGGCGAGGATCTGCTCCTCGGTGAGCCCCACCTCGCGCTCGGCGGCGAGCTCGAGGTCCGGCTCCAGCTCGTCCTCGGGTGGCGGCGCCGCGACGTGCTGTTCCTCGACGGCGGGCTCGGACTCGCGGGCGCGCGAGTCGGCCGGCAGGGCGTCCTTGGAACCGGGCGTCGTGTCCAGGGCGGCGCGCAGGTGGGCCAGGTGCGGGCCGGAGAAGTCCACGCGGATGCGCTCCACACCGCCCGCGCCGTCGCCGAAGATGAACTGCCGTGGTTCGCGGTCGCGCTCCAGGCCGCGTTGCGCGCCGGGCCGCCGGCCCAGCGAGGCGACCACCTGCTCGTACCCGACGCCGACCGGCACCTTCAGCAGCCGCAGCGCGTCGGCCTGCGCCTCGTCGTCGTCGAGGCGCCCGACGAACACCGAGTCGAGCAGTGCGACGAACCCCTGGATCTTCAGGAAGTCCGCCGGGATCTGCGAGGACAGCAGCACGCGGACGTTCCACTTCCGCGAGTCACGCGCGAACCGGTTCATCAGCACGCGCCCGGTCGGCACCTCGGACAGGAAGAACGCCTCGTCGATCCACACGCCCTTGCGCAGGTCCTTCGGCTTCTCGTACACCGACCGCTGCGTCAGCCACGCGGCCAGGTTCAGCATTTCCACGCCGAGCGCCTCGGCGTCGGTCCAGTGCTCGCGGCCGACGCCGTCCTTCGGCAGCGTCAGGCCGGCCATCGTGAGCACCGTCAGCCGGTCGTCGCGCGTCTCCGAGTACGGGTCGGCGTCGCTCTCCGGGATCAGCAGCGACATGCGCTCACGCATCTCGTCGAGGAAGTCCGCGACCACCACCGCGTGCTCGTGGTGCTCGCTGGAGTCCCGCCGCAGCGCGTCGATCACCTGGCCGGGGTCGGCGTCGTACCGGCCGCCGACCGCGCGCACCGCCCGCAGCAGCACGATGCGGCTCTGCGGCATGCGCGCGACCTCGTAGGGCAGCACACCGGTGAGCACGTCGAGCACCAGTCGCCGCCGGGTCGCGCCGGCCAGCGCACGCTCGCGCCGCCAGGCCCGTTCCGGGTCGTCCTCGTCCATGAAGTGCTCGAGCAGCGGTTCGGCCACCACCCGGTACGGGTTGAGGATGCCGGGCTGCGCGTTCAGCAGGTTGATCGGCCGCGCGTAGGGCCGGATCTCGGGCAGGTCGCACAACCGGGACAGCGGACCGGACGGGTCGAGCAGGGTCCAGTGCGCGCCGGCGCGCAACGTCTTGTAGACGATGCCGCCGCCGAGGAACGACTTGCCGCCACCGAGCCCTGCGACCATCGCGGTCAGACCGGATCCGTCGCGGATCTCCTGCGCCATCCACGGGTCCCACGCCACCGGGCGCCGCGTGGCGGTGCAGGTCTCGCCGAGCAGGATGCCGCGCCGGTCACCGACCTCCGCGGTCGCCGTGGGCACCGCGGCCGCGGCCCACACCACCGACCCGCGGCGCATGTAGGCCGCCGAGGACAGCGGCTCGCCCGGGATGAACTCCCGCGCCAGCGCGTACTGCGCCTCCGGGTGCTCGATCGCGATCTTCGGCTTGTACAGGTCCAGCAGCTGCTGGGCCAGCCGCAGCGCCTCGCGCTCGCTGTCGCCGGACACCGCCAGCCGCCACCACGACCGCACCCGCGTCGCCAGCGCGGTGAAGCCCGACGTCATCTCGTCGTCGATCTCCAGCACCCGGCCCGCCTGGCGCGCCAGCGACTGCGGCGGCTCCAGCTCGTGCTCGTCGGTGTAGTGCTTGACCTGCGAGCGCACCTTGTTCATCTGGCGCTGCAGCTCGCCCGCCACCTCCTCGGGGCGGCGCACGTAGATGCGCGCCGACCACTCCACCGAGGCGGGCAACCGGTCGGCGTGCTGCACCCACGGGTCGTCGACCTCGGGGATCTGCAGGCCGTGCATCTGGCCGACGGTGAGCACCGCGAGGTGACGCTGCACGCCGGCGTTGGAGCCGGTGCGCCCCCGCACGGTGAGCGTCGGCGCGTACGGCTCGGCGTGGAAGTCCGCCGCGTCGGTGAAGCTGGCCAGGTCCTCCGGCTCCCACGCCGCACCGGGCACGGCGGGCAGGTGCCGGGGCGCGGGCAGGCCCAGCGAGCACGAGCGGTGCATCAGCCAGGACATCTCCTCGGCGTGCACCGGGCGGCCCTCCAGGCCGGAGGAGCCGATCACCTGGTCCAGGTGCTCGACCTCGGAGTCCAGTGCGGCCAGCTCGGCGTCGACCGCTTCGGGCAGGATGCGGCGCAGCAACGGGGCGGCCCGCTCGACCGCCCGGTCGACCGCCCGCCGGGTCTGCACCTGGACGCCGATGTAGACCTCCTTCTCCGCCATCGACCGGCCGAGCAGCTGTTGCTGCTCGCCGATCAGGTAGTCGTCGAAGGACAGCGCGCCGGGCACGTCCGGTGGGCGGCGGACGGCGTTGTGGACGTGCGCCTCGGCCCACATCCGGATCGGGTACGGCCGGGTGGTGACGCGCAGGTGCAGCCACCGGCCCTGCAGCTCGGCGTACTGTCCCGCGATCGCGGCGATCAGGTCACGCCGCTGCGAGTCGGAGCGGAACGACCAGCGCTGCGGCGCCAGCCGGTACCAGGCGTACACCTCGTTCCCGGTGCGCACCAGGTGCCCGTCGATCGTGCGCAGGGCGATGGACGGGGTGTAGCTCGGTATCGCCTGCTCACCGGGCAGCCGGCGGCCCTGCTTACCGGGCGCGCGACCCGGCTGCGGCGACCACTGGGTGGCCCCGCCCGGGCCCGGCTTCCCGGCCTTCCGGCGTCCGCCGCTTCCGAACAACCTCTACCTCCTACCGTGGCGCCGGAGGGCGGGCGCCACGCGGTCGTGCTGTCTGGTGGTGAGGATGGGCACCCGCCACGGCGGGGTGCCGTTTGTGCTTGGGCAGCGGCCGCTGGTTCCGCACGCGGATCTTCGTGGCCGTGACCGCACCGCCCGTCCCGGAGGTCTGCTCGCGGGGCGTTTGCAGCTCACGCAGCCACATGGTCAGAACGGCACCGAGCGGACGCTCATGACTGATCTTGGCCGTGATCATCCGGGTGATCAAGATCGTCAGGACGAAGGCCCACGCGGTGGAGAAGAACCCGAACCCGAACCCGAGCTGCCGCTCCACCGCGAGGACGAGGAGGAACACCGGGATGCCGACGCCCCAGGCCACGTAGCGGGCCCGCCAGGGGAACGTCGCCTTCGGCGGCCCGAGCCAGACCGCGTCGACCCGGTAGACCTCGTCATCGGTTCGAATCCGCACGCGCGTTACCCCGCGCCGTCAGCTGGTGAACAAGCCGGCGATCCACTCGCCGACGTTGACGCCGAGCCCGCTCACGGCGAGGCCGACGATCGCGAGCGCGATCACCACACCGGCGAGGCGGCGCATGACGCCGGCGTTGTCGCCTTTGCCGCCACCGAGCCAGAGCAGCAGCAACGCAACGGCGAGCAGGACCAGGGGGATGACGTTGTCCAGCAGCCACTGCTGAACCCCTCGGGTCTTGATCTCCTGCTGCGCCAGGTGCTGCACAACTGTCATCATGGTCATCGCGTACTCCCAGGTGCGAGGAGTGTGGGTGTCGGGTGGGTCAGCGCGGGGCGGGCCCACGAGGTCGGAAAGTTCGTCCGGTCTGTCTAGCCCATCATGGCGTCACGAGCTGTGACGGTCAAAGCGCTCACTGTCGAACGGCAGTCCATTCACACCAGGCACAGTACGGCCACTTCCACTGAACTCGTCGCCCTCCATCATCGTGGCAAGACCGCTCAGGGTTAACCCCCTGCACCCGGATTTCCTAGTGTGGGCAGGGACTCACTCACAGGCGCAATCTCGGTTCACTCTGGGTGTGCGGTATCGCTGTTCGACGGCGCGGGGAACAGTGTGGCATGACCCGTTCGGCCGCATCGCACGTACCCGGGCGTGACGGCTTGTCCGGGCGAGTCGATCATCCGATCCGGCGAACGTGATCACGGAGCGCCCGGGCGACCCCACCAGGTGATCACGAAGCGTGATCGGTAAGCACTTTCGGATGAACTCGGGTGTAAGCGCTCGCCCGACCAGTCCGTGCTGCGCGAGTCGGCCTCGGCGGGGACGCAAACGCTTTCGCGCGGACGGGCGGGCCCGGCGGCCCGGTCGCCGCCGCACGGCCGGGACGAGATGCTCCCCTCCCCAGCAGCCGCCGACGCCGGTCCTCAGAGCGCCGCGGCTCCGCGGGCGCCCGCGCACGGGAAGTGGCTGGCGACGAGTCCGGGAGCCGAAGCCGGCCGCGATCACCTCCGCGATCACCTCCGCGATCACCCGCAGCGTGGCAGCGGACCGCAGAGCCGGGGACTGGGGTACTGGGGCACCGGGGCATCGGGGGACAGGGGCGGACGAGTTGACCTGTAAGCCGGATCCTGTCCCGCGGCCGGAGCCGCGGTGGCGGCCATCCATCTAGGCCCGCCGTCGCCGGCGGGCTCGAGCGGCCTACCCGCAGGCATCGGACGGGCCGCCCTCGATCGCCTGCGCAGGCACCTCGCGGCGCCCTCTTGGCCTTGCTCCGGGTGGGGTTTACCGAGCCACCCCGGTCACCCGGGGTGCTGGTGGTCTCTTACACCACCGTTTCACCCTTACCCCGGTCCTGCCGGACCGGGGCGGTCTGTTTTCTGTGGCACTGTCCCGCGGGTCGCCCCGGGTTGCGGTTAGCAACCACCCTGCCCTGCGGAGTCCGGACTTTCCTCGAGGGAGTGACCCTCGCGGCCGCCCGGCCAACTCGTCCGCCCATCCAGGGTAACCGTTCCCACGCCGTGGACGTCGGTTGCCCCTCCCCCGGCCCACCGCTTTACTCGGAATCCGATCGCGCGACCGTCGACGCACAATTCCCGACACCATTTCCGTGGAGCGTTCATGCCCTCATTTCCCGCGCCCGATCCGCGCGAACCGCTGAAATTCGCCTATTGGGTGCCGAACGTCAGCGGCGGGCTCGTCACGAGCCGGATCGAGCAACGCACCGACTGGGGTTACGACTACAACCGCGAGCTCGCTGTGCTCGCGGAGAACAACGGCTTCGACTACGCGCTGACCCAGGTCCGCTACACCGCCAGTTACGGCGCCGCCTACCAGCACGAGTCCACCGGGTTCAGCCTGGCGCTGCTGCTGGCGACCCAACGGCTGAAGGTGATCGCGGCGGTCCACCCCGGACTGTGGCACCCGGGTGTGCTGGCGAAGTTCGTGGCGAGCGCCGACGTGCTGTCCGGCGGCCGCGCCGCGGTCAACGTGGTCAGCGGCTGGTTCAAGGACGAGTTCACCGGCCTCGGTGAACCCTGGCTCGAACACGACGAGCGGTACCGCCGGTCCGAGGAGTTCATCCGCGTCCTCAAAGAACTGTGGACGACCGACTCGGCCGAGTTCCGCGGCGACTTCTACCGCATCCACGACTTCGACATCAAGCCGAAACCGGTGGCCGGCGCGGATCGCCCGCACCCGGAGGTGTTCCAGGGCGGCAACTCGACCGCGGCCCGCAAGCTCGCCGGGCGCGTGTCGGACTGGTATTTCAGCAACGGCAAGGACTTCGACGGGTTCAGCGAGCAGGTCGCGGAGGTCCGCGGGTACGCGGCGGAGAACGACCACCACGTCCGCTTCGGGCTCAACGGGTTCGTCATCGCCCGCGACACCGAGGCCGAGGCGCGCGAGGTGCTGCGGGAGATCGTGGACAAGGCCGACGTAGCGGCGGTGGAGGGGTTCTCCTCTGCCGTCCAGCAAGCGGGCAAGTCCACATCGGACGGCAAGGGCATGTGGTCGGACTCGGAGTTCGCCGACCTGGTCCAGTACAACGACGGCTTCCGCACCGGCCTGATCGGCACGCCCGAGCAGATCGCCCGGCGGGCGATCGAGTACAAGCGGCGCGGGGCGAACCTGCTGCTGCTCGGTTTCCTGCACTACCACGAGGACGTGGAGTACTTCGGCCGTCACGTCCTGCCCATCGTCCGCGAGCTCGAGCAGGAGCTCGACGCCAGCGCCGCCACCGCCGAACCCGTGGGGAGCCCCGCATGACCACCACCGAAACCGACTGGCTCGTGCGGGCGCGCGAGGTCGCCGCGCAGCTGGCGGTCGACGCCGTCCAGCGGGACCAGGAGGGCCGCACCCCGGCCGCCGAGGTCCAGCTGCTCAAGGACAACGGCCTGGTCACCCTGCTCGGCCCGGTCGAGCACGGCGGCGGCGGGCAGACCTGGGAGACCGCCTACCGGGTGATCCGCGAGATCGCGAAGGCGGACGGCTCCATCGGCCAGCTGCTCGGCTACCACTACCTGTGGGCGTGGGCGGTGCGGCTGGTCGGCACCGAAGCGCAGATCGCCGCCGTCGAAGAGCTGTACACGCGCGGCAACCTGTTCTTCGGCGGCGCGGTCAACCCGCGCGACTCCGACCTGCGGATCACCGAGGACGGCGACGAGCTGGTCTTCGACGGGCACAAGTCGTTCTCCACCGGCAGCCGGGTGTCGGACCTGACCGTGCTGGAGGGGGTGCTCGACGGCACCGGCGAGCACATCTTCGCGATCGTGCCGTCGAAGCAACCGGGAATCGTGTTCCACGACGACTGGGACAACATCGGGCAGCGGCTCACCGAATCGGGCAGCGTGACCATTTCTGGCGTGCGCGTGCCGTGGCCGGACGCCGCGGGATACGTGGACCGGAAATTCCGGCCCCTGGTCTACAACACGCTGAACGTGCCGGCCATCCAGCTGGTGTTCACCAATTTTTACCTCGGCATCGCGCAGGGCGCGCTGGAATCGGCGCTGGCCTACACGCGGGAACGGACCCGGGCCTGGCCCTACGGTGGCGACGACAAGGAGTCCGCGACCGACGAGTGGTACGTGCTCGAGGGTTACGGCGACCTGCAGGCCAAGCTGTGGGCGGCGGAGGCCCTGGTCGATCGGGCGGGTGCGGCGATCTCGCCGATCCTGCACGCGCCGCGGGAGGAGGTCACGCCGCAGGCCCGCGGCGAGGTAGCGGTGCTGATCGCCGCGGCCAAGCAGCGGATCGTCGAGACCGGCCTGGAGATCGGCACGCGGATCTTCGAGCTCACCGGAGCGCGGGCGAGCGCATCGAAGTACGGGCTGGACCGGTTCTGGCGGAACCTGCGGACCCACTCCCTGCACGACCCGTTGCCCTACAAGAAGCGGGAGGTCGGGGACTACGCCGTGAACGGCCGCCACCCGGAGCCGACCTGGTACACCTAGCCAACGGTTGCCCGCGGGCCACCCTCGCCGCCGGTCAGGGCGCGGGGGTGGCCCGCACCGTCGCGGGGTGTGGCCGGTCGCCGGTTCGCCGTCCGGAGCGGGCACACCGGGACGGTCGCTAACGTGGAGACATGGTCGCGGCGGTCGGGAGCCTGGGTGCGCTCGGGGCCGTTCTCGGGTTCGCCATGGCCCGGCCGCGCGGCTGGCCGGAAGCGGTCGCCGCGGTCCCGGCCGCACTGCTCGTCCTCGCCCTCGGCCTGGTGCCGCCCCGGGAGGCGGGCGCCCGGATCGCGACCTTGGCGCCCACGCTCGGGTTCCTCGCGGCGATCCTGGTCCTCGCCGACCTGGCCAACCGCGAGGGTGTCTTCCGCTGGCTCGGTGTCCGGCTGGCCACCGCCTGCCGCGGCCGGTCGCGCCTGCTGCTCGCCCTGACGTTCGCCGCGGCGGCCGGCACCACGGCGATCCTCAGCCTCGACGCGACGGTCGTGCTGCTGACCCCGGTGGTCCTCGCGACCGCGCAGACACTGGGCCTGCCGCCGAAACCGCACCTGTACGCGTGCGCCCACCTCGCCAACTCGGCGTCCACGCTGCTGCCCGTCTCCAACCTGACGAACCTGCTGGCCTTCGCCGCCTCCGGGCTCACCTTCACCGGGTTCGCCGCGCTGATGGCGCTGCCGTGGCTGGTCACCCTCGCCGTCGAGCTGGCGGTCTTCCTGTGGTTCTTCCGGCGCGACCTCACCGGGCACTCCCGCGCCCCGGAGACCGGCCTGCCGACGCCGGTGTTCGCGCTCGTCGTCCTCGCGCTGACGCTCGCCGGGTTCGGCGCCGGGCCGCTGATCGGACTGGCACCCGGCTGGGTCGCCGCGATCGCCGCCGCCGTCCTGGCCGTGCGCGCGCTGCTGCGCCGGGAAACCGGCCCGCGGCAGCTGGTGGCCGCGGCGAATCCGCCACTCGTGCTGTTCGTGGCGGGGCTCGCGGTCGTGGTGCAGGCGGTGTCGGACCACGTGCTCGGCGGCCCGCTGCGGGCGCTGCTGCCGGCCACCACCGGACTGCCCGAACTGCTGCTCACCGCGTTCGTCGCGGCAGCGCTGGCGAACCTCGTCAACAACCTGCCCGCCACGCTGATCCTGCTGTCCGCGATCGGCCCGCACCCGGCGCCCGGGGTGCTGCTCGCCGTCCTGCTCGGGGTGAACATCGGCCCGAACGCCACCTACGTCGGTTCGCTGGCGACGCTGCTGTGGCGACGGGTCCTCGGCCGGGACGCGCCCGGCCTGGGCGAGTTCACCCGGCTCGGCCTGGCGACGGTCCCGGCCGGTCTGGCGGCGGCGACCGTCGCGCTGTGGCTGGTGCTCTAGCCCAGGTGGGAGATGTCGTTGACCAGCCGGACCGACGCGTTGCCGTCCGGGTAGAACTCGACGATCGACAGCGACGCGAGGTCCAGGTGCAGCCGGAACAGCAGCGACGGACCGGCGTCCAGCCCGAGCCGCAGCAGCGACTTGATCGGCGTGACGTGGCTGACCACCACGATCGTCCGCCCGCTGTGGGTCTCGACCAGCTCGTCCCGCGCGCGGCGCACCCGCCGGTGCACCTCGTCGAAGCTCTCCCCGCCCGGCGCCGGCACGGACGGGTCGCGCAGCCACCGGCCGTGCAGCTCGGGGTCGCGCTCAGCGGCCTCGGCGAACGTCAGGCCCTCCCACTCGCCGAAGTCGGTCTCCAGCAGACCGGGATCGGTTGCCACGCGTGCACCGAGCGCGTCGGCGACGGCCTGGGCGGTCTGCCGGGTGCGGGTCAGCGGGGAGGCCACCACCGCGGTGTCCGCACCGAGATCCGGCATCGCCGCGAGGCGTTTCGCGGCGGCTGCCGCCTGCTGCAGGCCCTGTTCGGTGAGCGGCACGTCGCCACGGCCGGAGTAGCGGCGGTCCACCGACATCGCGGTCTGCCCGTGCCGCAGCAACATCATCCGCGTGGGGGTGCCCTGTGCGCCGGTCCACTTCTGCGGGGTGGTGCGCTCGGTGGCCGTGCTCCGTCCGGCCTGGGTGTCCATGGCCTCGTTCGCGAGCCGGTCGGCGTGCGCGTTCTGCGCGCGCGGGATCCACTCGTAGGTCACGCCCGCGAACCCGGCGGCCAGCTCACGAGCCTGGCCGGCGAGCGGGCGCAGCGCCTCGTGCTTGATCTTCCAACGGCCGGACATCTGCTCGACCACCAGCTTGGAATCCATCCGCACGGCCACCTCGGTGGCACCGAGCCCGGCCGCGGCCCGCAGTCCGGCGATCAGGCCGGAGTACTCGGCGACGTTGTTCGTCGCCACGCCCAGGCCCTCCCGCCGCTCGGCCAGCACCTCGCCGGTGGCCGCGTCGCGGACCACCGCGCCGTACCCGGCCGGGCCGGGGTTGCCGCGCGAGCCGCCGTCGGCCTCGACGACGACCTTCACAGGCCCGACTCCACGGTGCGCACCAGGATCGCGCCGCAGTTCTCGCACTGCACGACCTCGTCCTCGGCCGCGGCCTTGATCTCGGCCACCGTGTTGCGGTCGAACTCCATGTTGCACGCCAGGCAGCGGCGCTGCCGGACCAGCGCGGCGCCGATGCCCTTGTGCGCGCGGACCCGCTCGTACAGCTTCAGCAGGCCCTCCGGGAACCGCGGCACCAGCTTGGCGCGGTCCTCCTCGCGGCGGGCCTTCGTGGTGTCCAGGTCGGCGAGCGTCTCGTCGCGGCGGCTCCGCACGTCGGCCAGTGCCTGCTCGGTCTTGTCCACCTCGGCGCCGGTGCGCTGCACGTCCAGGGTCAGGGCCTCGCGGCGCTCCATCAGCTCCAGCAGGTCGTCCTCGAGCGCGCTCTGGCGGCGGGCCAGGGTCTCCAGCTCGTGCTGCAGGTCGGTGACCTGCTTGGCGTTGACGGTGCCGCCGTCGATCAGCTTGCGGTCGCGCTCCTCGCGGGCGCGCACCGACTCGATCTCCTTCTCCTGGCGCGCGATCTCGCGGTCCAGGTCCGAGGCCGCGGTCTCGTGGCGGACCGCGGTGTCCCGCAGCTCGCGGAGGGTCTTCTCGATGCCCTCGATCTCGGCGGTCTCGGGCATGGTGCGGCGGCGGTGCTCGACCCGGGACAGCTCGGCATCCACTTTCGCGAGCTCGAGCAGCTGACGCTGGACGGCCGGCTCTGCCTTCACTGGTACTCCCTCGGTTCACCCACGGATGGTCCACGGATCGGTTCGGCGCGTGGACACGTGAACGTTGACGTTACCCGCAAACGCGGCGCGCAGGACGGCCGAGGCTTGACCGCACCACGGCCACTCGCTCGCCCAGTGGGTCAGGCCGACCAGCGCGGGCGCGCCGGGGCCGGTCTCCAGGTGCTCACCGGCCGGGTGGTGGCGCAGGTCGGCGGTGACGTAGGCGTCCACGCCGGCTTCGGTGGCGGCGGCGAGGAAACCGTCACCGGCCCCGCCCGACACCGCCACCGTCCTAATCGGACGATCCGGGTCGCCGGCGCCGAGCACGCCCGGTTCGGTCCGCGGCAGGGCGGCGGCGACCCGGTGCACGAACGCCGCGAACGGCTCCGGCCCGGGCAGCTCACCGATCCGGCCCAGGCCGGTGGTGCCGTCCGGGTGCGGGTCGAGCGGGCGGAGCACCCGCAGGCCGATCGCCTCGGCGAGCGCGTCGGAGACGCCGGGGTTCGCCGAGTCGGCGTTGGTGTGCGCGCAGTACAGGGCGACACCGGCGCGGATGAGGCGGTGCACCAAGCGGCCCTTCGGCGTGTCGGCGGGCACGCCGTGCACCCCGCGCAGCAGCAGCGGGTGGTGCGCGACGACCAGCTGGACACCGGTGTCGATCGCCTCGTCGACGGTCGCCGCCACCGGGTCGACGCAGACCAGCACGTCCGTGACCGGCTCGGCCGGGTCCCCGCAGACCAGGCCGACGGCGTCCCAGCTCTCCGCGAGCGCGGGCGGGTAGGCGTCCTCCAGGGCGGCGATCACTTCGGCGAGCACGGGCATGGGGGGATCTTCGCACGTGCGGTGGGGCAGACTGCGGGGTGTGACCGAGCCGAGCCTGCACATCTGCTTCGTCTGTTCCGGCAACATCTGCCGCTCCCCGATGGCGGCGATCGTGGTCCGGGAGCACCTCCGGCGCGCCGGGCTGGCCGACCGCGTGCGGGTGACCAGCGCGGGCACCGGGCCGTGGCACGTCGGCGAACCGGCCGACCCGCGCGCCCGGGACACGCTGCGCGCGAACGGCTACTCCGCCAAGCACGTGGCCGCGCAGGTGGATGGTGACCACCTCGCCGCCGACCTCCTGCTCGCCGCCGACCAGGGCCACCTGCGCACGCTGCGGCGGATGGTGGACGACCCGGACCGCGTGCGCCTGCTGCGCTCGTTCGACCCGTCCGCCCCGGACGGGGCGGAGATCCCGGACCCCTACTACGGCGGCGACGACGGGTTCCCCGAGGTGCTGGCGATGATCGAGCGCACCGTGCCGGGGCTGCTCGACTGGGTGAAGGCCCGGCGGTGACCGCGTCCGTGCACCGCCCGCCGCACCCGGATACCGTGTCGGACATGCCGACGCGGGTACAGCGACAGCCATGAGCGCGCGGGAAGCCGTGGAACGGCTGCTGGGAGTCGAGGTCACCGGGGTGCGCCGCAGCGGCGGGGCCGTGTGCCTGGTCACCGCTGCCGGACGCGGTGTGCTGGTCGCCAAGGAAGGTGCCGGACCGGGCGCGACCGAGGCCGAGGCCGCGGGGCTGCGGTGGCTCGGCGAGTACGGCGACGTCCCGGTCCCCGAGGTCCACGCGCACGACGGCGAGTGGATCGTGATGGCCTACGTCCCGCCGACCTACCCGGAGGCCGCGGCGGCGGAGGAGTTCGGGCGCGGCCTGGCGCGGCTGCACCTGCGGGGCGCACCGGCCTACGGGTCGCCGCCGCCGGGCGGGCCCGCCGACGCGTGGATGGGCCTGGCGCCGATGCGCAACGAGCCGGGCGAGGACTGGGCGTCGTTCTACGCCGCGCAGCGGGTGCTGCCCTACGTGCGGATGTGCGTGGACCAGGGCCTGTACGACACCGAGCAGGCCGCGGTGTTCGAGCGGCTGTGCGCACGGTTGCCGGAGCTGGGCGGGCCGCCGGAGCCGCCGTCCCGCATCCACGGCGACGCGTGGAGCGGCAACGTGCACTGGGCGCAGGGCGCGGTGTGGCTGATCGACCCGGCGGCGCACGGCGGGCACCGCGAGGCGGACCTGGCGATGCTCCAGCTGTTCGGGACGCCGCTGCTGGGTCACATCCTCGGCGCGTACGAGGAGGCGGCGAAGGACCTGGACGCCCCGCTCGCCGAGGGGTGGCGGGAGCGGGTGGAGCTGCACCAGCTGTTCCCGCTGCTGATGCACGCCGCCGTGTTCGGCGCCGGCTACGCGCGGCAGGCCCTGCGCGCGGCGCGGGCGGCCCTCGGCTGACGCGACCCGGGGTCGCCGCCGTGACCTGCGGCACACGCCGGAGCCGGGCCGGGTCTGGCCGCACCTCCCACACCGTCCCCACCGCCGACCGCCTACCGTAGGGGTGTGCGGCTGAAGTTCCTCCTCAGGCCGAGCTGGCTCGCCCTCGTGGTGGGTGTGCTCGCGTTCGCGTTCGCCTGCTTCACGCTGCTCTCGCCGTGGCAGTTCTCCCGCAACGAGCAGCGCGAGGCGCAGAACAAGGCCATCGAAGCCTCGCTCACCGCCGACCCGCGCCCGCTGAACGACGTCCTGCCGCCCGGCGCCACCCCGGACAGCCGCACCGAGTGGACCCGCGTGTCGATCACCGGCACGTACCTGCCCGAGCACGAGGTCGTCGCGCGGTTGCGGACCGTGCAGGGCCAGCCCGCCTTCGAGGTGCTCACCCCCTTCCGCACCACCGACGGGCAGGTCGTGCTCGTCGACCGGGGCTACCTGCCGCCCGACTCCCGCACCGAGGTGCCGCCGTACGCCGCGCCGCCGGCCGGTCCGGTGACGGTCGTGGCACGCATCCGGCAGGACGAGACCGACCCGAAGAACCGGGACGCCTTCGCCGACGCGTCCACCCGCGGCAAGCTGCAGAGCTACGTCGTGGACAGCCGCGTGGTGGCCCGGGCGAGTGGTCTGGACATCCGCGGCGGGTACTTCCAGCTCGACTCGGACCAGCCCGGCGTGCTCAACCCGCTGCCGCTGCCGCAGACCGACGCCGGACCGTTCTTCTCCTACGCGCTGCAGTGGATCGCGTTCGGGATCATGGCCATCGCCGGCCTGGTGTACTTCACCGTCCGGGAGATGAAGCCCGGCGGGGTGCTCAACGAGATGGCCGGGAAGCGGAAGCGGAAGTCGGTCGCGGAGATCCTGGCCGAGGACGAAGCCGGGGAGCACGCGGCCGGCGGCCCAGACCGGGAAGGCGCAGACCGGGAAGACGCAGACCGGCAAGAGCAGCCAGCACAGCGGAACTGACCCCGGCCAGCCACCCGGCCACGCGGGACAGTTCGACCGCGCGGGTCACGTGGCCGGCATCGGGGTTCCGGCCGTCGCCCAGCACCGGCAGTTCCTCGACGCCGTGCGGGTAGACCGTGCGACCGCCGAGGCGGATCTCCAGCGCACCGGCGAACGCGGCCGCCATGCGGCCCGTGGTGGGGCTCGGGTGAGCCGCCGTGTCGCGCCGCCACGCACGCCACGCCCCGGCCGCCGAACCACCCACCACCGGTGCACCGGCCACCGTCAACGCCGCCGCGAACCGGGCCGGCAGCAGGTTGACCAGGTCGTCCAGACGCCGGGCCGACCGCCCGGCCGGCTGCGTCGGGTCGCTCACCGTCCGCAGTACCGAGGCGGTGCGCGCGGCGAGCAGGCCGGGCATCCCGGCCACCGCGCCCCAGAACAGCGGCCCGACGACCGCGTCCGCGGTGTGCTGGGCGACCGACTCCACCGCCGCCCGGGACAGCCCCACCACGTTCAGCCCGCCGGTCTGCCTGCTGTCCAGTTCGGCGAGTTTGTCCCGGGCCGCGTCCAGCCGCCCTTCTTCGAGGTCGCGGGCCAGTTCGGTGCCGTCCGCGGCGAGCCCGGCGCCACCGAGGACCGCCCAGGTCACGACCGCGGTGCCCAGTGCCTGCAGGGCCGGGCGGCCCCGCACCGACCGCTCGGCGAGCAGCCCGGCCAGCACGGCCGAACCGGCCAGCCCGCCGGTGTAGACGATCCCGGCGGTGCGGTGCGGGGGCAGCCGGGTGCCGAGGTCGCGGACGGCGCGGGTGAAGGTGGTGACCGGCCGTCCGCGCTTCGGCTCGCCGATCACCCCGTCCGCCACCGCCCCCAGCAGCAGGCCGATCGCCCGTGCGGCACTCACGTCGTCGCTCCCCCGAGGTCGATGTTCGCGGGCAGACTACTGGAACTGCTCAGCGACCTCATCCCGCGCCTGGAGCATGATGCCGCGCATCGCCTGCTCGGCCCGCTCCGCGTCGCCGCGGTCGACCGCGTGCGCGACCTCCAGGTGCAGGGCGACGGCCTCCGGCTGCGGTTCCAGCGGCATCAGGCCGTGCTCGGTCCGCCCGGTGAGCACCTCCGCGACGACCGCGGACAGCTGCCCGAACATCGGGTTCCCGGACGCGGCGAGCACCAGGTGGTGGAAGGCGATGTCGTGCCGGAGGAAGGTGGTCAGGTCCCGCGCGTGCGCGGTGGCTTCCAGCCGGGCGCCCAGGGCGCGCAGCCGTCCGCGGTCCTCGGGGCTCGCCCGGAGCGCGGCGAATCGCGCGGCGCTCGGTTCGACCGCCCAGCGCAGCTCCATGAGGTTGCGCAGCGCCACCGGCCGGTGCTCGCTGTCGAGTTGCCAGCGGATCAGCCGGGGGTCGTAGTGGTTCCAGTCGGCGCAGTCCCGCACGGTGATGCCGACGCGGCGCTTGCTGGTGGTCAGGCGCATCGCCTCCAGCGCGCGCACCACCTCCCGGGCGACGGTGCGGGAGGCACCGTGGCTCTGCTGGAGCTCCTCCAGCCGCAGCACCGAGCCCGGCGGCAGCTGCCCGCAGGCGATCGCGGTGCCCACCGCGTCGAGCATGCGCTCGTGCATTCCCTCGGCCACGACGGTGACGGTAGACCCTGACACGATCAAGTAGTACTTGTGACCGAATAAGTAGTACCTTTGCGATGCAGCGATCACAGGGAGGTCAGCGAGATGACGGTCATCGTCGTAATGGGGGTAGCCGGGTCGGGCAAGACGACGGTCGGGGCGATGCTGGCCGAGCGCCTGGGTGTCGAGTACGCCGAAGCGGACACGTTCCACTCGCCGGCGAACATCCAGAAGATGTCGTCCGGCCATCCGCTCACCGACGACGACCGGTGGCCGTGGTTGCGGGCGATCGCGGCGTGGATCACCGCGCACCAGCGGTCCGGCGGTGTGGTGTCGTCGTCCGCGCTCAAGCGTGGTTACCGGGACGTGCTGCGGACCGGCGGGGACCTGTGGTTCCTGCACCTGGACGGCCCGCGGGACGTGCTGGCGGAGCGGATGCGCGGGCGCAACGGGCACTTCATGCCGGTGTCGCTGCTGGACTCCCAGCTCGCCGACCTCGAACCCCTCGGAACGGACGAGCGCGGGATGGTCGCCGACGTCCGGGAATCCCCCGCGGCGATCGTGGACCGGGCGCTCACCGAGCTGGCCCAGGAAGTGCCGTGAGCACCCTCGCCGCCCGGTGGGTGCCCGCTGCGGCGGCGCCGGAACACCTGGTGCCGGCGCGCAGCGGCAGCGAGGAGGAGCTGCGCCGGCCGGGATGCTCGACTCCGCCGGCGACCCGCTGATTCCATTGCTCGCAGCCGTGCTGCTGGGCGTGGCCACGCTGGGCCGGGCCGCCGGGTTCACCCGCGACCGGCTGTCGCCGGCGGTCAGCGGGCGGCTCGGCCCGATCGCCGGGATCGTCCTGATCGGCGCCGCGAGCGGCGGGTTCAAGCAGATCCTGGTGGACGCGGGTGCCGGCAACGGTGTCCGCAGCCGGGCTGGTGTCCGGCCTGGTAATCAACGATGCCGCCCACCGCGCCCAGGCCTCCGGCGCGTGCCGGCGGCCCGGACCGCGTCAACCCCGGTCGGCGTAGGCCCAGGCTTCCAGCATCACGCGGGCGATCGAGGCGTTACCCGGCAGGATCAGTTCGCCCGCCCCGTCCAGGATCGGCACCGGGCGGCCGCCGGCTTCGAAGGCCGCTCGCACGTCGGCGCGCGGCACCCACATCGCGGTCTCGATCTCGCCGTCCGCGGGAACCAGCGGGCGCGCCGGGTCGGCCTTGGCGGTGAACCCGAGCATGATCGACCGCGGGAACGGCCACGGCTGGCTGCCCAGGTACCGCACGTCGTGGACGTCGGCGCCGACCTCCTCGCGGATCTCCCGCACGCAGCAGCCTTCGAGCGACTCGCCGGCCTCGACGAACCCGGCCAGCACGGAGAACCGCCCCGGCGGCCACACCGGCTGCCGCGCCAGCAGCACGTGCTCGCCGTTGACGCCCTCCTCGTCGTGCACCAGGCAGATGATCGCCGGGTCGGTGCGCGGGTACTCCTCGCGGCCGCACGACTCGCACTTCGACGCCCAGCCGAACTGCACCAGGTGCGTCGGGCTACCGTCGCGCACGCAGAACCGCGCCTGCCGGTGCCACAAGCGCAGCGCCTGTGCCGTGGTGAACAGCCCCGCCGCGGTGTCGTCGAGCTGGTCACCGTGCGCCCGCAGCGTCACCCACAGCTCGCCGTCGACGCGGGGCACCTCCTCGGGCACGCCCCAGCTGCCCGGCTGCTGCACGATCTCCGGTTCGCCCTCCGGCTCACCGGGCAGCGACCAGTGGTCGACGCCCTGCCATTCGCCGAGGAACACCGCGTCAGCCGGCGGTTCCTCCCCGAAGGTCAGCGCCTTGCGGGTGGCCAGGACGGGCTCCCCCTCGCGCACCGGCGTGCGCAACTGCTTGTCCAGCAGCATCACCTGCGCGTCCCGCCAGCGGGCGCGCAGGCGCTCGGGGTTGGTCCGCAACATCTCCTGACGGTCCACTGTGGACCGGGAGAGGGTCGGGAGGCGGCCCAGCCTGAACGGTGCGACGGTCACTGGCCGGGCTCCCCCACCGCGACCCCGCCCAGCGCGGTCAGCTGCGGCGCGAGCGTGTCGGCGTCACCCACCACGACCCCGGTGAAGCGGGCCGGGGCGAAGAAGTCGAGCGCGGCCTGCGCGACCTCCTCGACCGTGACCTCGGCGACCCGCCGCGGGTGCTCGGCCAGCCACTCCGCACCCAGGCCCGCCGCGGTCAGCGCGGCGAGCTGGCTCGCCAGCCCGGCCTGCGACGAGGTCGCGGTCAGCAGCGAGCCGATCGCGTACTGGCGCACCGACTCCACCTCCTCGGCCGTCGGCGGCACGACCGCGAGGCGGCCCAGCTCGTAGCGGGTCTCCAGCAGCGCGGCCGCGGTGACCTCGTTCGCCGTGTCCGCGTCCACGCCCACGGTCGCGGTGGTGCCGGTGAACTCGAACCCGGAGTGGGCGCTGTAGGTGTAGCCCTTGTCCTCGCGGATGTTCTCCACCAGCCGGGACGAGAAGTAGCCGCCGTAGGTCAGGTTCGCCAGCTGGAGCGCGGGGTAACGCGGATCGGTGCGGGGCAGCGACTGCGCGATGAGCCGGATCTGCGACTGCACCGCCCCGGCCCGGGGCACCAGCAGCAGGTCACCACCGGTCACCTCGGGCAGCCCGGGCATCGCGACCGCCGGGCGGTCCGACGCCCAGCCGGACAACGCGCGCTCGACGTCCCCGGCGATCTGCTCCGGGTCGACGTCGCCGACGATGACGAGCACGGAACCGCGCGGCAGCACGGACGCGGCGTGCAGCGCGCGCACGGCCTCCGGCGTCACCTGCTCGACGTCGGACGCCTGCGGCATCTCGCGGGTCGCCGGGTGGTCGCCGTAGACGTGCCGGAGCAGCGCCTCGCGCGCGATCACCCGCGGCTGGGTGCGGGACACCGCCAGCCGCTCGACCAGCCGGGCCGACTCCCGCGCCACCTCCTCGTCCACATAGGACGCACCGGTGAGTGCGTCGGCGAGCACGTCCAGCAGCGTCGGCAGGCCGGTCGCCAGGCCGTTGCCGGAGATGGTGAGCCGCTCCGGATCGACCACGGTGTCCAGCTCGCCGCCGATCAACGCCAGTTCGGTGTCGATCTCGACGCGGTCCCGCCGGGCGGTGCCGGTGAGCATGGTCTCGGCGAGCACCTCGGCGGTGGCCGCGTGCAGCGGCTCGGTACCGCCGAACGGGATCCGCAGGCGCAGCTCGACCAGCGGCACGGTCGGCTTGCGCACCGCGAGCAGGCGCAACCCGCTGGGCAGCACGGTGTCCACGTGGGCCAGGTCCGCGGCGGCGATCTGCGCACCGAGTTCCGGGACCGGGCGCGGGCCACTGGCCGTGCGGCCGATCTCCTCGGCGCTGCGGTGTCCGACGGTCGTCACTTCGCTCCCCCTTCGGGCTCGACGAGCAGGACCGCCCGCGAGTCGGGCCGCAGCGCCTTGGCCGCGGCGGCCACATCGGCACCGGTGACCGCGGCCATCCGGTCCGGCAGCTGGTGCACCAGGGACGGGTCCCCGTAGAGCAGTTCGAACGCGCCGATCGACAGCGTCCGGGACATCAGCCGGTCGTGCTCGGCGTGCAGGCTCGCGCTCCACCGCGCGGTCACCTTGGCCAGTTCCTGCGCGTCCGGCGGCGTGGCCGCCAGCTTCTCCAGTTCCTCGTCGATCGCGGTCAGCACGCGCTCGGCCGTCACGTCCGGCGAGTGGATGGCGGTGATCGAGAACGTGTCCGGGTCGCGCGCCTCGAACGGCCCGAACAGGCCGGCGCCCGCGCCGATGTCGGTGACCAGCGGCTCGCGGTGCACCAGCCGCTGCTGGAGGCGGGAGCCGTCGCCGTCGGTCAGCACACCGGCCAGGACCAGGTTGGCGAGGTAGGCGTCCAGCTCGCGGACCGGGTCCGGCATCCGGTAGCCGACGGCCAGCGCGGGCAGCGGCGCGTGCGGATCGGTGTGGTGACCGCGGACCTCGCCGGACGGCGGCGGCTCGGCGAACGAGCGCTTGGGCGGCGCCGGGCGGTGCGGCACGTCGCCGAAGTGCTTGCCGATCAGCTCGCGCGCCCGGTCCGGGTCGAAGTCGCCGGCGACGGTGAGCACGGCGTTGGCCGGCGAGTAGTAGGTGTCGAAGAACGCGGCGCAGTCGTCCAGGCTCGCCTGCTCCAGGTCGGTGAAGTCGCCGTAGCCGTTGTGCGCGTTGGGGAACGTCGAGTAGAGCACCGGGGGCAGGAGGATCCACGGGAACCCGCCGTAGGGCCGGTTCAGCACGTTGAGGCGGATCTCCTCCTTGACCACGTCGATCTGGTTGGCCAGGTTCTCCCGCGTCAGCTTGGGCGCGCGCATGCGGTCGGCCTCGAGGAACAGCGCACGCTCCAGCGCCGCCGAGGGCAGAACCTCGTAGTAGTCGGTGTAGTCCGGGTGGGTCGACCCGTTGAAGGTGCCCCCGCTGGACTGCACGATCTTGAAGTGCGCGAGCTTCTCCAGGCTCTCGCTGCCCTGGAACATCAGGTGCTCGAAGAGGTGGGCGAACCCGGTGCGCCCTTCCGGCTCGGAGCGGAAGCCGACGTCGTAGTGCACGGCGACGCCGACCACCGGAGCGGTCGGATCCGGCGCGAGCACCACGCGCAAGCCGTTGTCCAGGGTGAACCGGGAGGTCCGGGAAGTCTCCGCCATGGGCTCCACCTTACGGCCATCGCGCGGCCCGGCCCGGCGGCGGTCCCGGGCGGCGACGCGGTGTTCACCGAGCGCGAACGCCACCCCGCTCGGCAGGAGGGACGACCGCTGCGGGACACCGGACCGGATGTCAGCTGGGCGGGGTGAAGCCGCGCGGCGGCCCGGCCTCACCCGCTTCGGCCGGCGGCACGGCAACCGGCGCCGGTGGCGGGGCGGGCGGCCGGCCCACCCCGGCCTGGTCGCCCGCGCGGCGGCGCCGTTCCGCGAGCACCGCCTGCAGGTAGGCCCACGGCGGCACGCCCCGGGGCAGCGGCGCGCCGATGCGCGTCGCGACGTCGTGCACCAGCTGGTGCCCCAGGGGGTCCCGCGCCCGGTCGCTCAGCTCGCCGTACCGCGCGAGGTACTGCCGGGCGGCCAGCGCCAGGTCGTCGGTGAGCGCGGTCAGGTCCAGCTGCGCGGCCCACCCGGCCAGCGCCGGTGGCATCTCGATGGCCGGCGCCACCGGCTGCGCGGCGCGCTGCCGGATGACGACCGTGCCCGCCAGGTAGTCGCCCACCCGCTTGGACCGCGGCGAGAACAGCGACACGAACAACGCCACCGCGCTCCACAGCAGCACCGGCCCGAAGTCGACGATCGCGCCCGCCAGGGCGCGGGTCAGGGTGTGGCGGAAGCGGACCGGGCCGCCGTCGTCCCGCACCACGCGCAGCCCCATCGCCATCTTGCCGAGGGTGCGGCCACGGCTGAGCGTTTCGAACAGCACCGGGTACCCGATCCGCACCAGCACGAAGAACCCCAGCGCCAGCGCGCCCAGCAACGCCTCGTCGTGCATGCCCGCCAGGAGGAGGACGAGGGTGAAGAGCAGGAGCGCGGCGGCCTGGATCGCCACGTCGACCGCGAACGCCGCGGCCCTGCTGGCGAGCTGCGCGATCGGCAGCTCCAGCACGACGGCCTCGCCGGTCACCAAGCCGGGTTCTGTCACCCGGTCACTGTAATCTGCCCCCATGGACGTGGACCTGTTCGTCGCGGCCCACCGCGCCGAATGGGCCCGGCTGGACACGCTGCTCGCCGCGCGCAGGCTGACCGGCCCGGAGGCCGACGAGCTGGTCACGCTCTACCAGCGCGCGGCGACCCACCTGTCGGTGGTGCGCTCCGCCGCCCCGGACCCGGCGCTGCTGTCGTGGCTGTCGGCGCTGGTCGCGCGCGCCCGCTCGGCCGTCACCGGCGCGCACAGCCCGGCCTGGCGCGAGGCCGGGCTGTTCTTCGCGCAGCGGTTCCCCGCCGCCGTCTACACGAGCGTCCGGTGGTGGTTGCCGGCCGCGGTGGTGTCGATCCTGCTGGGCGGCCTGATCGGCGCGTGGATCGCGGGCGACCCGCAGGTGCGGGCGAGCCTCGCCGCGCCGGAGGACGTCCGCGCGCTCACCGAGCCGGGCGGGCAGTTCGAGACCTACTACTCGGCCAACCCGGCCGCCTCGTTCGCCGCGCAGGTGTGGACGAACAACGCGTGGGTCGCGGCCATGTGCTTGTTCTTCGGGGTGCTGCTGGGCGTCCCGGTGCTCATCGCGTTGTGGCAGAACGTGCTCAACGTCGGCCTGTCCGCCGGGTTCATGGCCGCCGCCGGGCGGCTGGACGTGTTCTTCGGGCTGATCACCCCGCACGGGCTGCTGGAACTGACCGCGGTGTTCGTCGCCGCCGGCACGGGCCTCCGTCTCGGGTGGACGGTCCTCGCCCCGGGTGGGCGGTCCCGGGCGGCGGCGCTGGCGCAGGAAGGCCGGGCAGCCGCGGGCATGGCGCTCGGGCTGGCGTGCGTGCTGCTCGTGTCCGGTGTCATCGAGGCGTTCGTGACGCCGTCCGGCCTGCCGACGTGGGGGCGGATCGCGATCGGGCTGGTCGCGGAGGTGCTGTTCCTGCTGTACGTGTTCGTGCTGGGGCGGCGGGCCGTGCGGGCCGGGGTCACCGGGGACGTGGCGTCGCGGCACGCCGGTGACCTGCTGCCCGAGGCCGGCTGACACGCCGTTGCCCGGAATCGCCGGTGCCACGACCTAGGGTGGAGGGCATGCGGCTGGAGCTTTCCGATGACACGTACGCGCTGGTGACGGCCCTCGCCGAGCAGTCGGGCCAGTCCGTGGGCGACTGGGTGCGGGCCGCCGTCGGGCGGGAGGCCTACCGGCAACTGTGCGAGCAGCAGGCGCGGTGGAACGCCGAGCACCCCGAACAGGTGCGGGCCGCCGCGGACGACTGGCGTGCCCGTGGCTCCTCGGCCGCGTAGGGGCGAGATCTGGGCCGTCTCCCCCGGATCGCGACGGGTGCTGGTCTTCTCCGGCAACATGCTCAACGACATCGACGACGAGCACGTCGTGACCATGGAGGTCATCGAGCACCCCGTGCCGCTCAGCGTGGCCACCGGCAGTGGCGGGTGGGTGCGTTACACGTGGCTGGACCACGTGCCCAAGGAGTCGCTGACGCGTCAGCTCGGCGAGGTGCCGGAGGAGCTGATGCAGCGCCTGAGCACCCGGTTGTTCATGGTGATCGCCACGGACTGACCGCGGCCCGTGCGCTACAGGCGGCCGGCGGCCTTCAGGGCCAGGTAGCTGTCGGCGAGCGCGGGCGCCAGCCGGTCGGGCACCGCGTCCACCACCGTCACCCCGCGCTGCGCGAGCAGGCTCGTGACACGCCGGCGCTCCGCCAGCGTCCGTTCGGCGGCGGCCGCGTCGTAGACGGCTTCCGCGTCGCCGCGGGCGCGGGCCATCGCGGTGACGCCGGGGTCCGCCACACCGGCCACCACCAGCTGGTGCCGGGCCACCACGGACGGCAGCACGGGCAGCAGGCCCTCCTCCAGCGGCGCCGCGTCCAGCCCGGTCAGCAGCACCACCAGCGACCGGCGGCGGGCGCGGCGGAGCACCTCGGCCACCATGCCCCGCGCGTCGGTCTCCACCAGGCTCGCCTCGAGCGGCGCCATCGCGGTCACCAGCCCCGGCAGCAGCTCACCGGCCGCGAGCCCGCGGACGTCCGCCCGCACCCGCCGGTCGTAGGCCAGGAAGTCGACCCGGTCACCCGCCCGGGACGCCAGCACCGCGAGCAGCAGTGCGGCATCCAGCGCCGCGTCCAGCCGCGGCACGTCGCCCACCCGGGCCGCCGCCGTCCGGCCGGTGTCCAGCACCACGAGCACCCGCCGGTCCCGCTCCGGCCGCCACGTCCGCACCATCACGTCCGCGGCGCGCGCCGTGGCGCGCCAGTCGATGGACCGCACGTCGTCGCCGATGACGTACTCGCGCAGCGAGTCGAACTCGGTGCCCTCGCCACGCACCAGCGCCGCCTGCCTGCCGTCCAGCTGTTGCAGCCGGGTCAGCCGCGACGGCAGGTGCTTGCGGCTGCTGAACGGCGGCAGCACCCGCAGGGTCCCCGGCACGCGGTGCGATCCCTGGCGCCCGGCCAGCCCGAGCGGTCCGAGCGCGCGCACCGTCACGCGGTGCGCCGTGCGGTCCCCGCGGCGCACCGGCCGCAGCCGGACCACGACCGGCCGCCGCTCCCCCGGCGGTACCGTGATGCGGAACCGGTCCCGTTCCAGCCCGGCGCTCGGCGGCCACGCGTCCCGCAGCACCCCCCGCAGCGGCCGCCTTCCCGGGTTGGTCACCCACAACGTCACCTCGGCCGTCTCGCCGAGGCGGACGACCGCCGGCCCGGACCGCGCGAAGGTCAGCCCCCGCACCGGGGCCGCGAGCAGCACGTCCACCGCCACCGCGGCGGCGAGCGCACCGAGCACCACGAGCACGCCCGTCCACGACGGCAGCCCCATCGCCACCGGGACGACGCCGACGAGCGCCAGTAGCCCGACCTTGCCGGTGATCGCCATGTCAGCGCGGGACGGGGACGGTGGCGAGCACGCGCTCGATCACGCCGTCCGCGGTCGCGCCCTCCAGCTCGGCCTCCGGGCGCAGGTCCAGCCGGTGCCGCAACGCGGGCCGCGCAAGCGCTTTCACGTCGTCCGGTGTGGCGAACCCGCGTCCGGACAGCCAGGCCCACGCCCGGGTCGCCGCCAGCAACGCCGTCGCGCCGCGCGGGGACACCCCGATCCGCACGGACGGCATCGCCCGTGTCGCGCGGCACAGATCGACGATGTAGCCGAGCAGCTCCGGCGCGACCGTCACCCCGGCCACCGCGGCCCGCGCGGCGGCGAGCTGCTCCGCCCCCGCGACCGGGCGCACCCCGGCGGCGGCCAGGTCACGCGGGTCGAAACCCTGCGCGTGCCGGGCCAGCACGCCGATCTCGTCGTCCCGGGCCGGCAGCGGCACGGTGAGCTTGAGCAGGAACCGGTCCAGCTGCGCCTCGGGCAGCGGGTAGGTGCCCTCGTACTCGACCGGGTTCTGGGTGGCGATCACGATGAACGGGTCGGGCAGCGGCCGCGGACGGCCGTCGACGGAGACCTGCCGCTCCTCCATCGCCTCCAGCAACGCGCTCTGGGTCTTCGGCGGGGTGCGGTTGATCTCGTCGGCGAGCAGCAGGTTCGTGAACACCGGGCCGGCGCGGAAGGAGAACTCGCCGGCGCGCGAGTCGTAGACGATCGAGCCGGTGACGTCACCGGGCATCAGGTCCGGGGTGAACTGGATGCGCGTGGTGTCCAGGTCGAGCGCGGTCGCCAGCGCCCGCACCAGCAGGGTCTTCGCCACGCCGGGCACGCCCTCGACGAGGACGTGCCCGCGGCACAGCAGCGCGATGATGAGCCCGGTGACCGCGGCGTCGTTGCCGACCACCGCCTTGCCGACTTCGGCGCGCAACGCCACCAACGCGTTCCGGGCGTCGGTGCTGGTGTCCGTGCTGGTCAACTGATCTCCCTCTCGATGCGGTCCAGCTCGTCGGCGAGGCGGACCAGTCCGGCGTCGTCACCGGGCGCCGGGCCGTACAGCAGCTCCTCGATGGCCGGGCCGGGCCGTCCGGTGCGGGCCGCGACCGCGGCGACCACCGCCTGCGCTTCCGCCACCGGGCCGAGCCCGAGCAGCGGCCGCATCCGGTTCAGGGCCGCCTGCCGCAGCGTATCCGCGGCGTGGCCGGCGGCACCCGCGCGCCGGTAGAGCCGGGCGCGGCCTTCGGTGGTCTCGGCGGCGCGGACGGCGACCGGTAGCCGTTCGGTCACCACCGGCCCGAGGCGGCGGGCCCGCCACAGCGCGAACAGGACCACGGCGGCACCGAGCTGGATCGTGCCGAACAACCAGGGCCCCGGGACGAGGTCGGTGAACGCGCGCGCCCCGAGCCCGTTCCCGGTGTCCGACGGCGACGGCAGGTACCAGACGAGCGTCGCGCTGCGGCCGAGCAGGCGCAGCGCGAGCGCCGCGTCACCCTCGTCGGCCAGGCGGTCGTTGGTCATCGGGGTGCCGTCCCCGAGGATCGTGGTGGTGCCGCGGTCACCGGGCAGCTGGAGCAGCGTCCCGTCGTAACAGGAGCGGGCGCGGCCGTGCGCGGCGTAGGCGTGGCCGCCGAGGACCGCGTTCCCGGCGGCGACGGCGGCCGCGACGGTGCACGCGGGTTCGCGTACCCCAGTCCCGGGCTCGCCGGTGCCGGCCACCCCGGGCGTCAGGACGCTCAGCACGCGGTCACCGGGGCCGATGAGCACCGCGTCCGCCGCGCGCGCCCGTAGCGCCGCGAGCTTCCCCGGGTCGACGAGGTCGGGAGCGGTCACCAGCAGCGTCGCTCCGTCGCGCAAGGCGGCTTCCGCGTCGGCGTAGGTGCGGGCGGTGACGATCCGCACGCCCGCCCGGTCGAGCAGCCGCGCCAGCGCGCGCGAGCCACCCGGGTCGGCCGAGCCGGGGTCGAGCGACCCGTGCTGCTGCCCCGCGGAGCCGAGCAGCACGACGAGCGCGCCGAGGACCACGATCACCGCGATCACCACCGGTGCCCGCGCGGCCCGCCAGATGCGGCACGCGTCCGGGGACACACTGGTCACGCCGGCACCTCGGGACGCGCCCGGCGGACCTGGTCGTCGAGGTCGGCGAGGTCGCGGTACTCCCCGGGGGTGGCCTGCCGGCCGCCGTAGTGCACGGCGTCGAAGAGCTCCGCGCCCTGCCGCAGCGCGTCCCGCGCGGACGGCATCCGGTCACCGGCAGCACGCGCGGCCTCGTCCGCGGTGCGCCCGGCCCGCTCGTCCAGCACGCCGCGTTCCTCCAGCACCCGGACCACCGCACGGAACCGGTCACGCACGGCGGCGCCGAGCTCCCCGGCGGCGAACGCCCGCTCCGCTGCGTCCCGGTAGTCCTGGGCCGTGCGCGGGGATTCCGCGAACACCGCACCGGGCCGGCGGGCCGGGCGGGCGAGCGGACCGACCCGCAGCCGCACCACGACGACCACCAGCACCACGACGGCGAGCAGGACGAGCACACCGAACCCGCCGCCGGGCACGCTTCCCAGCGCGCCGAACAGGTCCGCGATGCGCTGCACCAGCCAGCCCATCGCCCGGTCGAACCAGTTCGGCTGCGCCTGCGCGTAGACCGGGTCGGACAGCTCGGCCCGCGCGGCGCGGCGCGCGTCGTCGGCGTCGATGACGACCGGGACGTCGGCGAGCCACGCGGCGATCAAGCCGTGCCCGCCGCCCGCGCCAGCTGGAGGTCCATGCCCTCCTTGCGCATCCGCTGATCGATGTAGAGCAGGGCGGTCGTGTTCGCCGCGAACGGCTGCACGATCGTCAGCGCGATCACCTGTCCCAGCGCGACGACCAGCAGGCCGCCCCAGCCGGCCGGGACCTCACCGGTGATCGTGCCGCCCGCCAGCAGCCGGAACGGGATGTCGATCAGGTACTGGAGCACCGTCGCGATCAGGCCGGCCAGCAGCAGGATGCCGAAGCAGCGCCACCACGAACCGGACACCAGCTGCCGCGAGCGGCTCAACGACTCGCCGACCCGTCCGCGCTCCAGCACGAGCGCGGGCGTGGTCAGGCCGAGCAGCGTGAACAGCCAGATGCCGGGAATCAGGCACAGCACCGATCCGAAGCCGACCGCCAGCGAGTACACGATCGTCGCGCCGAGCAGCGGGAGGAACCGCGGACGCGCCTCGGCCATCGCCTCGGCGAAGGTCACCGGCCTGCCCAGCACGGACTTGCCGATCACCACGGTCAGGAACCCGGACAGGAAGGTCTGCGTGAGCACCGTGATGATCAACGCGATCCCGGTCACCAGCCCGGTGTCGCCGAGCGCCTTGAGCGCGGCGTTCTGGACCTGCTGGTCGGTGGCTGCGGGGCCGAGGTTCTGCAACGCCGACACGTCCGGCAACAGGTACCGGCTGGCCAGCAGCTGCAGCACCGCGGCGACGACCGCGACGACAGCCGAGGAGCCGAACACCAGCCCGGGGTGGCGGCGCATGGTGGCGATCGCCCCGTCCAGGATCTCGCTGACCGACAACGGGCGCAGCGGGATCACCCCCGGCTTGCCGTAGCCGGGCGGCGGACCCCAGCCGTACTGCTGGTGGGGCGCTCCCGGCGGCGGCGGGGCGGGCGGGATCGGGCCTCCGGCGGGAGGCGTGGCGTCGTCGGGCCGGTCCTTCGGATCGGGTCCGGCCCAGCCGCCGGTGTCGCTCATCGGGTCTTCTCCACTCACTGCGGATCGGTTCGCCGCCCACTCTCGCAGAGCCGTCCGGTACCGGCCACGGGTGGCACGCGGCCGCCGCCGAGTCGTGATCTCCCGGACCGGTCCGGGCGCTGGCTATGCTGGCGCCCGATGACGCCTCCGCCGCAGCGCCCCCGGGAACCGTTGCCGCCGCCCTCCTCGGCGCCGCGGCACCGGGCACGTCGGCGTTCCACGCGGCCGGTCACCGCCTTCGCGCTGAGCGCCGTGGCGGTGCTGCTCGCGGGTCTGGTGGTCTTCGTCGCGGTCCGCGCCGGTTCGGGCTCGCCCACCACCACCGCCGCACCACCGGCGACCGCGGTCAGCGGCGGCAACGCGGCGGGCGCGGCCACCAGTGCCCCGGACGGCGAGAAGATCCTCGCGCTCGCGGACCACCCGATCCTGCAGAACCCGGACGACGGGCTCCGGAACCTGGCCTGTGAGCTGCCCGGCTGGCACAGCGACCAGTCCTCGGCCGAGGCCTTCTTCACCGCCGCCGACGAGTGCCTCAACCAGGCGTGGGGCGACTTCCTCCGGCAGCACCACCTGCCGTTCACCCCGCCTGCCCTGCACTTCCCCACCGGCACCCACTTCACCACCGCGTGCGGCACGATCGCGGTCAGCGTGGCGACCGCGGCCTACTACTGCGACGACAACCTCTACGTCCCCTTCCGCGGCCTGCAAACCGACCAGTACGGCGACAACCCGGGCGTGTACCTGGCGCTGTTCGCGCACGAGTACGGCCACCACGTGCAGGAGGTGGCCGGGATCATGGACGCGGTGTGGCAGCAGATCTACGCCGTGGGGCAGAACACGCCGGCCGGGCTGGAGCTGTCCCGGCGCAAGGAGCTCCAGGCCCAGTGCTTCTCCGGGATGTTCCTCGGCGCCGTGGTCGGCCAGGGCGGTTCGGTGACCCGGGACATGTACGCGAAGGCGTGGCGGGACCAGGACAGCCGCGGCGACAACACCTCGGGCAGCAACGACCACGGCACCAACGCGCACTACGCCCAGTGGTGGCGAACCGGCGCCCAGTTCAACCGCATCGCGAAGTGCAACACCTTCGCCGCGCCCGCCTCCGCGGTCAGCTGACGCCGGCCGCCGCGTCCCGGCGTGGGCCGCGGCGCACCAGGAACGCGTAGGTTCCCCCGCCGAGGCAGCTCAGCGCGAGCAGCGCGAGCCCGACCGGGCGGCGCACACCGTCGTGACCGGTCACCACGTCGGCCAGGTGGACCTGGATGTCCTGGGTGTCACCGTCCCCGGCGGAGGCCGGCACGGTGACGTCGACGCGGTCGTTCGGGTCGTGCCCGCACGCGTCCAGCGTGCCGGTGCGCTTCCGGCCGTCCAGGGTGATCTCCACCGTCTCCTGCGGGTCGGCCGCCGAGCACTCCGCGCCCTTCGTGACGGTGGCCTGCGCGACCGTGCCCTGCGCGGCGGACGCGGTGCCCAGCACGCCCGGGCCCGCCCACCACACGGCGGTCACGATGGCGATGCCGACGACCACGGCGACGGCGACGGTGTTCCAGCGCAGCACGGCTCCCATGCTCCCAGACGGCCGGTGGGATGCCCACCCGCCCGCGGGTGGGCCGGATCTCTCACTCGACCTGTTCTGCAGGGGTCACTTTCCGCACATACAGCAGCCGGTCGCCCGGCTCGATGGCGTCCACCGCCGGCGAGTCCACCCGGTGCAGCTGCCCGCCACGCACCACGCCGAGCACGATGTCCGGCAGGTGCCGGGGCGAGCCGCCCTCCTCGGACTTCTCCGCGGGCCGCTCGGCGATCGCCAGGCCGGACTCCGGGGTCAGCAGGTCCTCGAACATGTCGACGACCACCGGCGTGGACGTGGCCATGCCGAGCAGCCGTCCCGCGGTCTCGCTGGAGACCACCACCTGGTTGGCGCCGGACTGCTTGAGCAGGTGGACGTTCTCCGCTTCGCGCACCGACACCACGATGTGCGCGTCCGGCGCCAGCTCACGCGCGGTGAGCGTGGCCAGCACCGCGGAATCGTCCCGATCCGCGGCGACGACGACCGCGCGCGCCCGCTGCACCGCCGCCACCCGCAGCACGTCCGAGCGGGTGGCCGAGCCGTGCACCGTGACCAGGCCCATCGCGGCGGCCGCGTCCAGCGCCTGCTGGTCGGTGTCCACCACGACGATCTTGTTCGGCTCGACGGCCTCGTCGCCGAGCAGCGTCTTGACAGCGGACCGGCCCTTCGTCCCGAACCCGACGACCACCACGTGGTCCCGCACCCTGGACCTCCACTTCTGAATCCGGAACGCCTGCCGTGACCGTTCGGTCAGCACCTCGAGCGTGGTGCCGACCAGGACGATGAGGAACAGCACCCGCAGCGGCGTGATCACCAGGACGTTGATCAGCCGGGCGGTGCTGGTCACCGGCGTGATGTCGCCGTAGCCGGTGGTCGAGAGCGAGACGGTCGCGTAGTAGAAGCAGTCCAGCAGCGACAGTCCGTCGTCGTTGACGTCGCGGTAACCGTCCCGGCCCAGGTAGACCAGGAACACGGCGGCCACCAGTGCGACCAGCGCCCACAGAACCCGTCTGCCGATGGATCGGATGGGGCTGACCGACGGCTCGGGCATCCGGACGACGCCGACGGGCGACGGGTCCGGTTCGTCCGCGACACGCACCCGCGGATCGTAAACGATCAACGTTCCCCCCGCCAGGGCTCCGGAACGCCGCGGAGCAGGTCCCGCAGGCCGTCGCCGTCCAGCAGGTCCACCGGGCGCACGGTGCGGTTCTCGCGCACGTAGTGGAAGGCTGCCCGCACCTTCTCCAGCGGGGTGCCGGACAACGACGCCCACGCCAGCCGGTAGGCCGCGAGCTGCACGGCGAGCGCCGCCATCCGGCCCTCCTCCGGCACCGCGCCGGTCTTCCAGTCCACGACGGTCCACCCGCCGTCCGGATCGGCGAACACCGCGTCCATCCGCCCGCGCACGGTCACCCCGTCCACCTCGGTGGAGAACGGCACCTCGACCTCGTGCGGGGTGCGCAGCGCCCAGTCGCCGCGGTCGAAGGCGTCCCGCAGCGCATCCAGCTCGTCGTCGCCGGCCTCGTCCGGGTCGGCGGCGCCGGGCAGCTCGTCGAGGTCGAACAGCCGGTCGCCGGCGAACCGGCGTTCCAGCCAGCCGTGGAACGCGGTGCCACGGCGCGCGAAGGTGTTCGGCGGAACCGGCAGCGGCCGGCGCAGGCGGCGGGCCAGCGCGGCCGGGTCGGCGGCGAGCTCGACGAGCTGGCTCACCGACAGGTGGTCGGGCAGCGTGACCTGCTCCTGCGTACCGGCGCGGCTGGCGTACTCGGCCAGCAGGACGTCGGTGTCAGCGATCCAGCCGTCCGGGTCGTCGCTGTGGCCACCGTCGTCACTTTCGTCTCCGTCGTCGGTCTCCTCGCCCTCGGCCAGTGCGGTGCGCACCAGGTCGGCGCCCTCGGCCACCGCGTCGCGCCGCCCGGTCAGCGGATCGGACGGCCACTGCGCCGACCGGGCCTGGCTGACCAGCGGGTTCTCCTCGTCCGCGGGCGGTTCCGCGGCCCACGTGGCGATCTTGCCGATTCCCTCGCGGGCGAGCTCGCCGACCTCCAGCAGGAAGTCCGAAGGCCCCTTGGGACGGGTGCTCGTCTCGTTCCACCAGTGCCCGGAGACGAGGAGGGCGCGCTCGGACCGGGTGAGCGCGACGTAGCAGAGGCGGCGTTCCTCGTCCGCCTCGCGCTCGGCGAAGTCCTGCTCGTGGATCTCGAACGCCTCGGTGATCTCCTTGCGGTCCATGCCGTCGGACACGCGCAGCTTCGGCAGGTCCGCCGAGTCGCCGCGCAGCGCCGCCGGCAGCGAGGTGACGGTGCGCAGCCAGGACGAGGACCGGCGTTTGTTGGGGAACACCTCGCGGGCCAGGTGCGGCACTGCGACGACCTCCCACTCCAGCCCCTTCGCGGAGTGGACCGTGAGCACCTGCACCCGGTCCGGCAGGACCTCGACCTCACCGGGGGTGAGGCCGTCCTCGGCGTGCGCCGCCGTAGCCAGGTAGTCCACAAAGGACATCAGTGTGGCGTTCGGCGAGGTCTCGGCGAAGTCGGTGACCACGTCGGCGAAGGCGTCCAGGTGCGCCCGGCGGGCACTGCCGGGGCGGGCCTGGGCCTCGACGTCGAGCAGCAGCGTGCGCTCGACGTCGGCGACCAGCTCCGGCAGCGACTGGTCGAGGCGGCGGCGCAACGCGGCCAGCTCGTGGCCCAGCTCGCGGATCCGGCGGTAGCCCTCCGGCGAGTAACGCCTCGGGTCACCCGGGTCGTCGATGGCATCGATCAGGCCGGTCTGCTCGGCACGCTCGGCGAACAGACCGTCCATTCCGGACTCTTCGGTGGGTGGCGGCGCGGAGATCTCGTTGGCGCGCCGCCACAACGCGGCGAGGTCGGCGGCCGCCAGGCGCCAGCGGGCGCCGGTGAGCAGACGTGCCGCGGCGGTGCCGGCCAGCGGGTCGGCGAGCACGCGCAGGGTGGCGACGAGGTCGGCCACCTCGGGCTCGTCCAGCAGCCCGCCGAGGCCGACGACCTCCACCGGCAGGCCGCGGGCCCGCAGCTCGGCGGCGATCGGGGCCATGTCGGCGCGGCGCCGGACGAGAACCGCCGCGGTGGGCGGGGCGCCGTGTTCGGCCTGGTGGCCGAACCAGCGCTGGGCGAGCGCACCGGCGACCCACTCGCGTTCGGTGCGGATGTCCGGCAGCAGGGCGACCTCGATGTCGGCCGCGGGCGCGTCGTCCCGGGCCCGCAACCGTTCCACGCCGAGGCCGCGGGCACGCAGTGGTTCGGCGATGCCGTTGGCGAGCACCAGGACCTCGGCGGGGTTGCGGAAGCTGGTGAGCAGGCCGTACTCGTGAGCGGGCCGGAGACCGGTACGCGGGAAGTCGGTGGTGAAGCGGGGCAGGTTGGCCGCGCTGGCGCCGCGCCAGCCGTAAATGGCCTGGGCGGGGTCGCCGACCGCGGTGACCGGCATCGGCTCGTTCCCGGTGCCGCCGAACAGCGAGCGCAGCAGGATGCGCTGGGCGTGGCCGGTGTCCTGGTACTCGTCGAGCAGGACGGCGCCGTAGCGGGCGCGTTCGCCCTCGGCGACCTGCGGGTGACCGCTCGCCAGCGTCGCGGCGAGCGACATCTGGTCGGCGAAGTCGAGCGCGCCCTCCGCGCGTTTGCGGCGCTGGTACTCCTCGATGAGCGGGATGAGGGAGAGGCGGAAGGTCTGCGCCGCGATGATGTCGGTGAGGCTCTTCGGCATGGCCGCGCGCTGGCCCTTGGCTCGCGGGGCGCGTTCGATGAGGTCGCACAACCAGCGCGTGTAGCTCGCGAGCTGCTCCTCGGTGACCAGGTGCTCGCCGAGTTCGCCGGTGAGGGCCAGCAGCTGGGCCGTGACCGAGGCCGGCACGCGGTCGGTGTCCAGGTCCGCGTCCCAGGTGGACACCACCCGGTGGGCGAGCTGCCAGGAACTGGTCTCGGACAGCAGGCGGACGCCGGGCTGCACCGGGAGGCGGAGGCCGTGTTCGGCCAGCAGGCGGCCGGCGTAGGCGTGGTAGGTGAGCACGGTCGGCTCCCCGGCGAGCACCGCGGCCCGGCGCGCGCCGCCGGGGTCGAGGCGGTCGAGCAGGCCGGACCCGGCGAGGCGGCGCAGGCGGGCGCGGACCCGGTCGGCGAGCTGGCGGGCGGCCTTGCGGGTGAACGTGAGGCCCAGGACGCGATCCGGGGTGACGAACCCGTTGGCGACGAGCCACACCACCCGCGCGGCCATGGTTTCGGTCTTGCCGGCGCCCGCCCCGGCGACGACGAGCGCGGGCTCGATCGGCGCCGCGATGACCGCCGCCTGTTCCGGGGTCGGCGGGTGCAGGCCCAGCGCGTGCGCGACTTCGGCCGGGCTGGCCAGTTGCGTCATCGGGTTTCTCCCCCGGCTCGTGCCGCGGGCCGCGCGCTCCCGATGGCACCGGTCACGGCCCCGTCACCTGCCTGCCCTCCGGCCGCAACGGGCAGGTGCCCTTCGCCGGGCACCGGTCGCAGTCCGGGTTTTCCGTGGCGTCGTACTCCGGCCCGGTGGCGGACGCCGCGACCTTCCGCACGAGCTCGAGCCACTCGCGGCCGCTCTCCTCGTCCAGCGCGGGCTGTTCCCGCACCGCCGCGCCCGTCCGGTTGTGGGACTTCGCCAGGTAGACCAGCTTCGCGCCCCCCGGGCGCCGCGCATCGCCGAACGCTCCCAGCAACACCGACAGCTGGTAGGCCGCCAGCTGCGGGTTGAGCTCCGCGTCCGCGGCGCTGACCACGGTCTTCCCGGTCTTCAGGTCGACGATCACCGGGCGGCCGTCGCGGTCGTGCTCGAGCCGGTCGACCCGGCCACGCAACTTGACCAGCAACCCGTCCGACCCCACCGGCAGTTCGACCTCGATGTCCTGCTCGATGCCCATCTGCCGCAACTCGTGCCGGGACGTCTCCAGCCACGCCAGGAAGTTCCGCACCATCTGCTCGACCCGGTTCCGTTCCCGCCGCGAGAACCACGGCGCGCCCGCGTCGACCCTCGCCCACGCCTCGTCCAGCGCCCGGCGCAGCCCTTCCTCGTCCATGCCGCCCGCCGCGGCCTGCGCCAGCTCGTGCACCAGCGTGCCGGTGATCGCCGCGAGCTGGGCCGGGTCGCTGCCGCCGTGCCGCTCGATCAGCCACCGCAGCGGGCACTTCTTCAGAGTCTCCACAGTGGACGGGGAAATCCGGACGACGTCGCCGGTGGCGTAGAGCGGCGCGTGCGTCGACGGCTCGACCGTGCCGTACCACGAATCCGGGTGCGCGCCCGGTACCCCGGCCCGCGCCAGCCGCGCCAGCTGCCGCGCCGCCCTGGCCCGGCGCTCCGGCTCCACCTCCGGATCGCACACCGCCCGCCGCAGGTCACCGACCAGCTCGGCCAGCACCAGCGACCGCCCCGGCGGCTTGACCCGGGAGTCCAGCCCGGACTCGTCGGCGGTGTTCGCCTCCAGGTCGTCGACGAACCGGGAGGGCTGCTCGTCCTCCCCGATCACCGCGCTGACCAGCAACGTCCGCTTCGCCCGGGCGGCAGCGAGGTAGAACAGCCGCCGCTCCTCGGCGAGGATCGGCGCGGTGGCCGAGACGGTCTCCTCCTCCAGCCCGGACAGCAGGTCCACCAGCCGCTCGACCCCGAGCAGCGACCCCCGCAGCCGCAGGTCCGGCCAGCTGCCCTCCTGCACGTTCGCGACGGCCACCACCGTCCACTCGCGACCCGCGGCCCCGTGCGCGCTCAGCAGCGAAACGCCCGCACCGCGCATCGCCACCGGCGCCAGGCTGTCACCGGCGATGTTCTGCGCGGACAGGTAATCGGCAAAGGCCGCCACGCTCGCCCTCGGCAGCCGGTCGACGTAGGTGCCGGCGGCGTGGAACAGGGCCACCACCGCGTCCAGATCGCGGTCGGCCTGCGCACCGAGCGTGCCGCCACGCGCGGACAGCCGGACCCACCGCTTCTGCAGCCCGCTGTCCCGCCACACGTCCCACAGCACCTGCTCGACACCGGCGCCGCGCTCGATGGCCGCGCGGGCGGCGGCGATCAGCCCACCCACCCGGCGGATCGGTGCCGCCTCGCCCTCCGCGAGGCCGCCGAGCTTGTCGTTGTCCCGCAACACTTCCACGAGCAGCTCGTCGCTGGACCGCTCGCCACCGCCGGCCAGTTCCAGCCGGCGCAGACCGCGGCGCATCCGCCGCAGCGCCAGCGGATCCGCGCCGCCGAGCGGCGACGCCAGCAGCATCTCGGCGGTGTCGGCGTCCAGCAGGTCCGGATCACCGGCCACCCGCAGCACCGCGAGCAGCGGCCGGACGGCGGGCTGGCGGGCCAGCGGCAGCTCCTCCGCGGCGGACGCGATCGGCACCCCGGCAGCGCGCATCGCACGCTGCAACACGGGCAGCGACCGGGCCGGCGAACGCACCAGCACCGCCATGTCCGACCACGGCACCCCGTCGATCAGGTGCGCGCGGCGCAACTGGTCGGCGACCCAGCTCGCCTCCGCGGACGGCGTCGGCAGCAACCGCACCTTGACTTCACCCGGCTCGGACCCGGGATCGACGCTGATCGCGCGGTGCCGGTTGGCGCCCGGCAGGGTGGCGCCGAGCTTCCGCACCGCCTCGTGCACGGCCAGGCTCATCCGGTGCGTGCGGGTCAGTGTCACGGTGCGCGCGCCGTCGGCGTCGGCGCGGGTCAGCAGGTTCGGATCGGCGCCGCGGAAGGAAAAAATCGCCTGATCCGGGTCGCCGGCCACGACGAAGTCCTCGGCCGCCGTGCCGAGCAGCCGCAGCAGCCGGAACTGCAGGTGGTCCAGGTGCTGGGCGTCGTCGACGAACACGTGCCGGATCCGCGCCTGCTCCCGCGCCAGCAGGTCCGGATCGCCTTCCAGCTCGACGAGCGCGCTCGCGACCAGCTCGGCGGCGTCCAGGGCCGGTGAACCGGGCGCGCCCAGCGCGTTGCCGCCCGCGCCCTGCAACACGGTGACCTCTTCGTACTGGCGCCAGAAGAGGCCGGCGGCGACCCACTCCGGACGGTCCTTGCGGCGGCCGAGCTTGACCAGGTCCTCCGGGCCAAGGCCGCGCTCGGCGGCACGCAGCAGCAGGTCCCGCAGTTCCTCGGCGAACCCCGGTACGGCCAGCGCGGGACGCAGCTGCTCGGGCCAGTTCTCCGCGCCCTGCGCGAGGTCGCCGGCCAGCAGATCGCGGACCACCACGTCCTGCTCCGGGCTGGACAACAGCCGCGGCGCCGGCACGTCCTGCAGCCCGGCCTGCAGGCGCAGCAGCGAGAACGCGTACGAGTGGACCGTCCGCACGATCGGCTCCCGGATCGTGCGCGGCAACCCACCGCTCTCGCGGGCCGTGACGCGCCGCGTGATCTCGGCGCGCAGGGCGCCGGCGGCGCGGCGGGACGCGGTGAGCACCAGCAGGCTCTCCGGATCGGCACCACCCTGGATGCGGGCCGCGGCCGCGCTGGTGATCAGGGTGGTCTTGCCGGTGCCCGGGCCGCCGAGGACCCGGACGAACCCGCGCGGCGCCGCCAGCACCGCCCGCGCATCACCGTCCCAGAGCTCCGGGCGCGGCTCGGCGACGGGCGGCCGAACCAGCCGCGCGCCCGCCCGGGACCGGGTGCCCTCTCCGCTCACGTCTGGCATGGAATCACGACGGACCGACAGAACCACGCACCGGCACACCCTGGCGGTAGTTTGGTCACGTGGACGAGGAGCTGCACGAGCGGGTGCGCGAGGTGATCGCCACCGTGCCGCCGGGGAAGGTCGCCACCTACGGCGACATCGCGGCCGTCGCCGGAGCCCCGTCGCCGCGGATGATCGGCCGCGTCCTGTCCGAGGACGGCGCCGACCTGCCGTGGCACCGGATCCTGCGCGCCAACGGCACGCCCGCGCCGCACCTCGTGCACCGGCAGCTGGAGCTGCTGCGGGCCGAGGGCGTGCTGGCGGACGGGCAGAAGGTGGACCTGCGCACCTACCGCTGGCGGCCGTAGAGCCGCCGGCCCGGCCCCTGGGTCACCGGGTGCCCAGTTCCGCCACCAGCAGCTTGACCAGCGCACCGAGCCGCTGCCGCTCGGGTTGCCGCGTCGGGATGCCCGCCTCGGTGAATGGTGCCGCGGTCACCGGGCCGACGCATGCGCACACCACGTCCCCGCGCAGTGCGCGCACCAGCTCGTCGTAGCTGCCGCGCTCGCGGGCCAGCCGCAGCAGGTTCGCGCTGGCCGGGGCGCTGGTGAACGCCAGTGCCCGCACCGCGCCGCCGAGCACCCCGTCGAGCAGTTCGTGTGCCGGGCGCAGGTCGGCGGGCCACTCCCACCGGTACGGCTGCACCTCGGTCACCCGCGCCCCGGCGCCGCGCAACGGCTCGGTGTGTTCCGGCAGCGGCGAGCCGTGCAGCTGGACCGCCAGCCGCGCGCCGGTCACCCCGGCGGCCAGGATGTGCCGGAACAGCTCGCGGTTGCTCTCGCCCGGCGCGGCCCACTCCTCGGTCAGGCCCATCCCGCGCACCGCACCCGCGCCTTTCGGTCCGCGGACGAAGATCCGGGCCCGGCCCAGCGAGGCGAGCAGCTCGTCGCGCAGCCCCCAGCCCTCGGCGGCCTCGATCCAGCCGCGGAACCCGGCGCCGGTGGTGACCGCCAGGAGGTCCAGCGGCTCGGCCAGGACCTCCTGGGTGGCCGCGCGCAGCCGGTCATCGCCGGACAGCGGCACGATGTGGATCAACGGCGCGTGCCGCACGGTCGCGCCGTGCCGTTCCAGCGCCCCGATGAACTCGCCGGCCCGCCGCTCCGCGGTCACCCCGATCGTGACGCCACTCAGCTCACCCATAGATCGCACCCATCCGGCCGACGGCCGCCGCCACCTGGTCGCGCAGGTCCGCCGGCTCCAGCACCTGCAGCTCGGGCCCGAACCGCAGCAGCTCGCCGAGCGCGGGCGCGCCCGGTTCGACCGGCAACTCCACGCGCAACCACCCGTCCTCGTCCGGGGTTCCGCGGCACTCGCGCAGGGCGCGGGCGCCGACCGCCCCGAGGTAGAACGGTACGAGGTCGCGGCCCAGCGGGGACAGCCGCACCACGGCGACGCGCGGGTACATCCGCCGCTCGAACTGCTCGGACCACTCCCGCCAGTACCCGGTGAGGTCGAAGTCCGCCGGGCGCTCGAACACCGCTCCGGGTTCCACCGAGAGGATGCGGGACACCCGGTAGGTGCGGATCGCCCCCTCGCAGCGGGCGGCGAGGTACCAGTTCCCGGCCTTGAGGATCAGCCCGAGCGGCTCCAGCACGCGGTTCGTCTCGCTGTGGTCCCACCGCTGGTAGCGCACGGACACCCGCCGCGAATCCCACACCGCCTGCGCCACCCCGGCCAGCAGCGGCAGGCTTTCGATGCCGCGGAACCAGCCGGGCACGTCGAGCACGAACCGCTCGGCGACCTTCCCCGCGCGGCTGCGCAGTTCCTCCGGCAGCGCGGCGTACAGCTTGAGCTGCGCGGCGGTCAGCACCGTGCCCAGGCCCAGCTCGGCGGCCGCGTCCGGCAGCCCGGCCAGCGGGAGCGACTGGGCCTCCTCCCCGGTCAGGCCGGTCAGGCGGGTGCGGTAGCCGTCGAGCAGCCGGTAGCCACCGGCCCGGCCGCGCTCGGCGTAGACCGGCACACCGGCGGCCGACAGCGACTCGATGTCGCGGTACACGGTCCGCACCGACACCTCGAGCTCCGCGGCCAGCTCGTCGGCGGTCATCCGGCCGCGGCTCTGCAACAGCAGCAGCACCGACAGCAACCTGCTCGCACGCATGGGTCCAGTATTCCGCGAATACCTGACAGAAGATGTCAGTTCGAGGTCGCACAGTGGGGACATGACGAACACTTTCACCATGCGCAGCTGGGACGAGAAGGTCGTGAGCGGCCCGGGGGACGGCCCGCGGTACGCCCACGCGCACGCCACCTTCACCTACTCGGGTGTCATCGAGGGCGAGTCGGCGTGCGACTACCTGCTGTACTACCCGGGCGAGGGCTACACCGGCAGCACGCAGACCGCGCCGGGGTTCGAACGGATCGAGGGCACCGTGGACGGCCGGAAGGGCAGCTTCGTGATCCGGCACGAGGTGGCCTACGGCGCCGAGGGCATCCAGGGCACGTTCACCGTGGTCGAGGGCTCGGGCACCGGCGAGCTGGCCGGGATCACCGGCAGCGGCACGATCGGCGGGGCGAGCGAAACCGTGTCCTACACCTTCGACCACCGGTTGTGATGCTGGAGGTCGATCGCGAGCAGGTGCTCGCCCACCGGATCGCGGCGCAGGGACTGCACCGCGAGGAGGCGGACGCGGCCGCGCTGGCCGTGTTCGACCTCGGCCTGCAGAGCACGCAGCGCGACACCGCGGCGATCTCGCTCGCGGCGCGCCTGCCCGGCCCGGTCACCGAGGAGTCCTTCGCCGACGATCCGCGGTTCGTGCTGGCCTGGACGCACCGCGGAGCGCCGCACTTCCACCGCGCCACCGAGATCGGGCAGGTCACCGCCGCGCTGGTCCCGCTCGGCGAGGACGACGCGATGGCGCGGATGGGCTGGCAGCGCAAGCAGGTCGAGGCGGCCGGGATGAGCGCCACCGACAGCCTGTTCACCGCGGCGAAGGCGATCCGCAAGGTCGTCACGCGCACGATGACCAAGGGCGCGGTGAGCGAGGCGGTCACCAGGATCATCCCGGACGGGTTGTCCTACTGGTGCCGCGGCTGCCAGGCCACCCACATCCTGGAGCAGCTCATGCGGCTCGCGGCGATCCACGGCGGCGCGCGGCTGGAGGCCGCCGCCCAGCCCGCGACGCTGGCGCCGCTGACCGGCCGTCCGCGGATGCGCACCACGCCGGACCCGGCGGCCGCGACCGCGGTCGTCCGCGACTACCTGCGGCTGCACGGCCCGGCCACGCCGTCCGAGGCCGCCGACTTCGTCGGCACGAAGGTGGCGGTGGCGCGGCGGATGTGGCCGGACGATCTGGCGGAGGTGCGTGTGGCGGGCCGCACCGCGTACCTCCCCGAGTCCGATGTGGACGCGCTGGCGGACCCGCCGGAGCCGGACCTGGTGCGGTTGCTGCCACCGTGGGACCCGTTCCTCCAGTCGCGGGACCGGGCCCTGCTGGTGCCGGACCGGGCGCGGCAGAAGGAGGTCTGGCGGATCCTCGGCAACCCGGGTGCGCTGCTCGCCGGCGGCGAGGTGGCCGGCGTGTGGCGGACCAAGGGCAGCGGCCGGAAGCGGCTGGACTTCACGATCACCGCGTTCGATCCGCTGCCGCCCCCGGCACGCGCGGCGGCGGAAGCGGAAGCCGAGCGCGTCGCGGCGGCTCGTGGTTTCGCGGACCTGCGGATCACCTGGTCCTAGGCCGGGGTGGCGATTTGGATGAGGTTGCCGCAGGTGTCGTCGAAGACGGCGGTGGTCACCGGGCCCATCTCGGTCGGCTCCTGGGTGAACCGGACGCCCAGGGAGCGCAGCCGCTCGTACTCGGCGCGCACGTCGTCGACCGTGAACATCGTGAACGGGATCCCGTCGGCGACGAGCGCGTCCCGGAACGGCTTCGCCGCCGGATGACCGCTCGGTTCGAGGAGCAGTTCGGTACCTTCCGGGTTGTCGGGTGACACCACGGTGAGCCACCGCGCCCCGCCCGCGGGCACGTCGTGCTTCTTCACGAAACCCAGGCGGTCTCGCAGCACCTCGACGTGCTGGAGGCCGCCGGACTGGTGGAGATCAGGCGAGACCGCCTGCCGCGACGACGTGAGGCCGTGGTTGGTCGCCAGCCGGCCGCAGATCTCGAAGAGCGTCTGTCCATCCCGGACGGTCAGTTCGTCGAGGATCGTCCGCCGGGTGGGATCGGCCAAGGCCTTGAAGACGTCACCCACGGCGTCACGATAGGCAAGTCGTCGCTTGCCTGTCAACCCGGCGCGTCCCCGGTGAGAGTGAACTGCCGCCGCGCCCGCCGGTAGCGGGCCAGCACCAGGCCCACCACATCCGGGTGCACGCCCAGCGGGTCCGCGACCACGTCCGCACCGGCGTCGGCCACCCTGCGCTGGAACAGGCCCGGCGCCAGCAGCCACGACGCCACCGCCACCCGACGTCCGCGGGCCCGCGCGACGACGTCGGCGATCGCCGGCCGAGCCGTGGCCGCGTAACCGACCTGCACGGAGACGCCGAGCAGCGCGCCCAGCGTGTCCGCGGCGAAGCGCACCTCGGCCAGCGCACCCGGGTCGCTGGATCCGGCCGCGGCCAGCACGACGGCGTCACCTGCGCGGTAACCCGCCTGCTCGAGCCGGTCCCGCAGCACCCCGATCAGTTCCGGCGCCGGGCCGAACGGTTCGGCCACGACGGCGTGGCGGTGCCGGCTCGCCGCGATCTGCGCCGGAATGTCCGTGCGCACGTGGTAGCCGGACGCGAGGAACGCCGGGACGACGACCGCCTGGCAGCCGCGCACCGAGTCCAGCACGGTCGTTACGTCGGGCTGCCGGACGTCGGCATAGGCCACCCGCACCGGCACCGGTGCCGCGGCCCGCACCCGGTCCGCCAGTTGCTCGATCACCCGCGCCCCCCGCGGGTCGCGGGTGCCGTGGGCCGCCAGCACGATCATCGTTCCACCGCCAGCCGGTATCCGCGCTTCACCACGGTCTGCACGAGCCTCCCTTCGCCGAGCGAGGTGCGCAGCCGCCCGATCGCGGTCTCCACCGCGTGTTCCGCGCCGCCCCCGGGCAGCGCCGAGGCCAGCTCCCGGCGCGACACCACCCGCCCCGGTTCGCGGGCCAGCGCCCGCAGCACCGCCATCGGCGCGGGTGCCACCTCGCACAGCTGACCGTCCACAATGGCCGCCTGCCCGCGCAGCTCGAGGCACCGGCCGGCGGCGCGCAGTTTCGGCGACCGCTCGGCCAGGGCCTGCGCCACCACCCGCGCGAGCGCCCCGATGCGGGCCCGCTCGGGCTGGACCGCCGGGATCCCGGCCGCGGCCAGCGGTGCGGCCGTGACCGGGCCGACGCACGCCACCAGCACCCGGTGCGTCAGCGCGTCGACCAGCCCGGCCAGCCGCCCGGTGCGCCTGGCCACCGCCAGCGTGCTCGCCGCCGCCGGTGCGCTGGTGAACGGCAGCGCATCGACCGCACCGTCCAGCACCGCGTCGATCAACCGGTCCAGCGGGCCCGGATCGGCCGGCCCGACCCAGCGGTAGACCGGCACCTGGATGACCTCGGCCCCGGCCTCCCGCAGGGCCTCGGCGAAGTACGGCAGCGGCTCGCCGTGCAGCTGCACCGCGATCCGCCGGCCCGCCACGCCGGACTCCAGCAGGTGCTGGAGCAGCTCGGCGCTGCTCTCCGACGCCGGCGCGTAGCTCTCCGACAGGCCGGCCGCCCGGATCGCGCCCCGGGCCTTCGGGCCGCGGGCCAGCAGTGCCGCCGTGCCGAGCCGGTCGACGAGCTCCTCGCCCAGCCCCCATCCCTCGGCCGCCTCGACCCAGCCGCGGAACCCGATCCCGGTGGTCGCCACGACCACGTCCACCGGTTCCGCCAGCAGCCGTTCGGTCGCGGCGCGCAGCTCGGTGTCGTCGGCGAGCGGCACGATCCGGATGGCCGGCCCGTACCGCACCGTCGCACCCTTGCGCACCAGCAGCGCGCCGAGCTCGTCCGCGCGGCGGGCCGCGGTGATGCCGACCGCGAACCCGGTGAGCGGCAGGGTTCCGGAAGCCTCGATCATGCTTGGAGGTACACCACGCCCTCGACCACCCGCACCGGGTAGGTGCGCACGGCCACCGTCTCGTCGTCCAGGCAGTACCCGGTGGCCAGCTCGAACCGGTGCTTCAGCATGGGCGACGCGACGTGCGGCACGCCGCGGACGTCACCGACGATCCCCCGCGACAGCACGGCAGCCCTGGTGAACGGATCCATATTGGACAGGGCGTGTACCTCGCCGGTCGCCGTGCGGAAGATCGCCACCTGCCTGCCGCCGGGCAGCAGGGCGGCCACGCCGCGGCCGGGAACGAGCCGGTCGACCGGGCAGATCTCCACGACGCCCGTCGCGTGCTTCTCCTCCACCGCGGTCATCGCGGCACCACCTCCGGGACACCCAGCAGGACGGGCACTTTCTGCTCGCGTTCCGCGCGGAACGAGATCGTCGGGTCGGGCACGCCCGGCGCGTTGACGAACGAGGTGAACCGGGCGAGCTTCTCCGGGTCCTCCAGCACGCCGCGCCACTCGTCGGCGTAGTTCGCCACGTGCTTGGCCATCGCGGCGTCCAGCTCGTCGCAGATGCCGAGCGCATCGTCGACGACGACCGCCCGCAGGTGGTCCAGCCCGCCGTCCATCTCCTCGATCCACGGCGCGGTGCGCTGCAACCGGTCGGCGGTGCGGACGTAGAACATCAGGAACCGGTCGAGGTAGCTGATCAGCGTGTCCTTGTCCAGGTCGGACGCCAGCAGCCCGGCGTGCCGGGGCAGCGCGCCGCCGTTGCCGCCGACGTAGAGGTTCCACCCCTTCTCGGTGGCGATCACGCCGAAGTCCTTGCCGCGGGCCTCGGCGCACTCCCGGGCACAACCGGAGACGCCGGCCTTGAGCTTGTGCGGTGAGCGCAGGCCCCGGTAACGCAGCTCCAGTTCGATCGCCAGGCCGACGCTGTCCTGCACGCCGTAACGGCACCAGGTGGACCCGACACACGATTTCACGGTGCGCAGCGACTTGCCGTAGGCGTGCCCGGACTCCATCCCCGCGTCCACCAGCCGCTTCCAGATGAGCGGCAGCTGGTCCACCGTCGCGCCGAACAGGTCGATGCGCTGCCCGCCGGTGATCTTGGTGTAGAGCCCGAATTCCTCGGCGACCTCGGCGATCACCTTCAGCTTCACCGGGGTGATCTCGCCGCCGGGGATGCGCGGCACGACCGAGTAGGTGCCGTTGCGCTGGAGGTTCGCCAGGAAGTGGTCGTTGGTGTCCTGCAGCGCGGCCTGCTCGCCGGCCAGCACGTGGCCGCCCGTGCGGTCGGTCGTGTCGAGCGTGGCGAGGATCGAGGCGACGGCCGGTTTGCAGATCTCGCAGCCGGCGCCGGTGCCGTGCCGGGCGATCAGCTCGCCGAACGTGGTGATCCGGGTGGCGCGGACGATCTGGAACAGCTCCTGCCGGGAGTGGGTGAAGTGCTCGCACAGCGCCGTCGACTGCTCGACCCCGCAGACGTCCAGCAGCTTCGTCAGCATCGGCACGCACGACCCGCAGGTGGTGCCGGCCTTGGTGCAGCCCTTGATCTTCGCGACGCTGTCACAGCCCTGGTGCACGATCGCGTCGGTGATCGCGCCCTTGCTCACCGCGTTGCACGAGCAGACCTGCGCCTCCTCGGGCAGCGCCTCCACACCCACCGCGCCCGAGGCGCCCTCGGGGGCGAGCATCGCCGCCGGGTCCGCCGGCAGCGGGCTGCCGACCAGCGGGCGGAGCAGGGTGTAGGCGCTCGCGTCACCGACCAGGACACCGCCCAGCAGCAGGCGCTTGCCATCCGAGTCCGCTTCGGACACGACCAGCTTCTTGTAGTAGCCGCCGACCGCGTCGGAGAGCACAACCTCGGCCGAGTTCTCGGTGGCGCCGTGGGCGTCGCCGAAGCTGGCCACATCCACGCCCATCAGCTTGAGCTTGGTGGACAGGTCCGCGCCGGGGAATTCGCCGGACCGGCCGAGCAGCTGCGCGGCGACGATCTCGGCCATCGTGTAGCCGGGGGCGACGAGACCGTAGCACCGGCCCCCGACCGCGGCGCACTCGCCGACCGCCCAGATGTCCGGATCGCTGGTGCGGCACGAGGAGTCCGTGACGATCCCGCCGCGCTCGCCGACCTCGAGGCCGGCCGAGCGGGCCAGCTCGTCGCGGGGCCGGACACCGGCGGAGAACACCACCAGGTCCAGGTCCAGCTCGGTGCCGTTGGTGAGGGTGGTGACGAGCCGGTCGCCGTCCGGCTCGATCCGCTCCGCCGACGTTCCGGTGTGGACCGTCAGGTCGAGGTCGGTGACCAGCTTGCGCAGCAGCCGTCCGCCGCCGTCGTCGACCTGGATCGGCATGAGCCGCGGCGCCATCTCGACCACGTGCGGGGACAGGCCCATGTCCCGCAGCGCCTTGGCCGCCTCCAGCCCGAGCAGGCCGCCGCCGACCACCATCGCGGCCGCGCGGCCGCGCCGGGTCGCCTTCGCCCGCTCCACCGCGGCGCGGATCGCGTCCAGGTCCTCGATCGTGCGGTAGGCGAAGCAGCCCGGCAGGTCGTGCCCGGGCACCGGCGGCACGAACGGACGCGACCCGGTGGCCAGCACCAGCGCGTCGTAGGGCTGCACGTGCCCGGCAGCCGTGGTGACCTGCTTCGCGGCGCGGTCCACCACGGTCACCGGGTCACCGAGCCGCAGCCCGACCAGGTCGTCGCCCGCGTAGTCCGACCCGGGCAGGGTGATCGCCTGGGCGTCCCAACCGTCCACGTAGGAGGTCAGGGCGACCCGGTCGTAGGCCGGGCGCGGCTCCTCGGCGAGCACAACCACCCGCCAGGTGCCCGCGGTGTCCGCGTCCCGCAGAGCCGCCACCAGGCGGTGGCTCACCATGCCGTTGCCGACGACGACGAGTGTGCGCATCACCGAAACCTCCTGCTCGCTCGTCAGACCCGCGCGCCGGCCAGTGCCAGCCCGCGCTCGCTCACCGGGGCGTCCGATTTGCGCAGGTAGACCGCCCAGGTGAGCAGGAAGCAGATCCCGTAGAAGGCGAGGAACCCGGCGAACGCCGGCACCCCGCTCCCGGTGTCCAGGAACGACTGGCGGAACGCCAGGTTGATGAACAAGCCGCCGAGCGCGCCGATCGCGCCGGCCAGCCCGATCAGCGCACCGGAGCGCTTGCGGGCCGTGCGCATCTCGGTGGCCTCGTCGGCGCCGGCCGCGATGGCCGCCTCGGCCTTGGTGCGGAAGATCGCCGGGATGCTCTTGTAGGTCGAACCGTTGCCGACCCCCGCCAGCACGAACAACACGATGAACGCGGTGGTGAACAGCGCCAGTGATCCGGTGTTCGACGCGACGATGAGGATCACGGTCAGCACCGCCATACCGGCGAACGTGGCGAAGGTGACCCGCATGCCGCCCACCCGGTCGGCCAGCCTGCCGCCGGCCGGGCGGGCGACCGACCCGAGCAGCGGGCCGAGGAACGTGACCGCCGCGGCCTGCAGCGGAGTGCGGCCGAACTGGTTCTGCAGCACCAGGCCGAAGGCGAAGCTGTAGCCGATGAACGAGCCGAACGTGCCGATGTAGAGGAACGACATCACCCAGGTGTGGGCGTCACCGATGATCTCCCGCATCGCTTTCTTGTCGTTGCGGACCGACGCGATGTTGTCCATGAACAGCGCCGAGCACAACGCGGCCAGCACGATCAACGGGACGTAGACGGCGAGGACGATCCGCGGCGCACCGGTGCCGGCCGTGGCGATGACCAGCAGTCCGAGCAGCTGGATCACGGCCACGCCCAGGTTGCCGCCGCCGGCGTTCAGGCCCAGCGCCATGCCCTTGGCCCGCTCCGGGAAGAAGGCGTTGATGTTGGTCATCGAGGACGCGAAGTTGCCGCCGCCGACCCCGCCGAGGGCCGCGACGAGCAGGAACGCCCACAGCGGGGTGCCCGGCTCCATCACGATCGCCGCACCGATGCTCGGGATCAGCAGCAACAGCGCACTGATGATCGTCCAGTTGCGACCGCCGAACCGCGCCACCGCCCAGCTGTAGGGCAGCCGTGCGATCGCGCCGATCAGGGTCGGCGTCGAGGTCAGCAGGAACTTGTCGGCCGCGGAGAACCCGTAGCGCGGGTCCATGAACAGGACCATGACCGACCACAGTGTCCAGACGGAGAAGCCGATGTGCTCGGCGAATACCGAGAACCAGAGGTTGCGGTGGGCGATCCGCTTGCCGGTGGCCGCCCAGAACGCCGCGTTCTCCGGCTCCCAGTGGTCGATCCAGTGCTTGCGCGGCTTGGTTGTCGTCATGTGCACCCTCCTAGGCGGTGGTGGCCAGCCAGTCCGCGATGCCGCGGACGGCGTCGCGGCAGCTGCCGCATCCGGTGGTCGCTCTGGTGACGGAGGCGAGTTCGCCGACGTCGGTGGCCCCGGCGCGGAACGCCTCGACCAGGCGGCCCTTGGTCACCGAGTTGCACCGGCAGACGACAGCGGCCGCCGGGAGGTCGGCGGGGCTCGACGCGACGGTCGCCCCGCCCGGCAGCGCACGTCCGAGCAGGACGGCGAGCCGGTCTTCGGGAACCGGGACACCCCGGTCGAACAGGTGCGTGATGGTCGCGGCCGCGTCCGGCGCGCCCAGCAGGATCGCCCCGGCGACGCGTTCCGCGCGCACGACCAGCTTCGCGTACCGGCCACGGACGGGATCGGTGAGGCACACGACCTCGGCGTCCGGGTCCGCCGCGTCGGTGTGCACGTCGCCGAGGGCGGTGAGGTCTATGCCGCGGGCCTTGAGCTTGGTGACGACGCGGGTACCGCGGTAGCGCGCCGCGACGTCGGTGCCGGTGAGCAGGCCGGCCAGTACCTCCGCCTGCTGCCACGCCGGTTCGACCAGGCCGGACACCGCACCGGGGTGCTGCGCGCAGTCGCCGATCGCGTGGATGCGGCCGTCGCTGGTGCGCAACGCGTCGTCGACCACGACACCCCGGTCGACCGCCAGCCCGGCTGCGGCGGCCAGTCCGGTCTCGGGTCGCACGCCGGTGCTGACCACGACCAGATCGGCGGGCACCTGGGTGCCGTCGTCGAGCTTGAGCCCGTCGCCGGGCAGGTACCGGGCCGCACCCGCGCCGATCCGGAAGCCGATGCCCAGCTCGCCCAGCGCACGGGCGAGCACCCGTCCGGCGCCGGCGTCCAGCTGGCGTTCCATCACGTGCGCCGCCGGGTGCACGACGGTGACCAGGTTGCCGCGCCCGGCCAGGCCGCGGGCGGCCTCCAGGCCGAGCAGGCCGCCGCCGAGCACCGCGACCGGCGCGCCGGCCCGGGCCGCGGCCAGGATGCGGTCGCAGTCGTCCAGGGTGCGGAAGGTGACCACGCCCGGGGCGGGGGTCCCGTCGTCGAGGGTCAGGCCTTCGACCGGGGGCAGCCACGGCCTGCTGCCGGTGGCCAGCACCAGCGCGTCGTAGTCCACAGTGGACCCGTCGCTGAGCCGGACCCGGCGGGCGGCGCGGTCGAGGTGCTCGGCCGTGACCCCGGTGCGCAGATCGATGCCGCGCTGGGCGGCCCAGTCCGCGTCGTGCAGGCGGACCAGCTCCGGTCGCATCGTGCCGGCGACCACGGCCGAGAGCAGGACGCGGTTGTACGCCGCGTGCGGCTCCGCGCCGACCACGGTCAGCGTGACGCGCGTGCCTTCGGGGTCGCGGCCCCGGATCTCGTCGGCGAGCCGGGCCCCGGCCATGCCGTAGCCCAGCACCACCACCTTGCGGGTCATGCCGCACCGTCCTTCGGCGACAGGCGGACCGCGCACACCTTGAACTCGGGCATGCGGCTCGCCGGGTCCAGGGCCGGGTTGGTCAACAGGTTCGCCCGCTGCGCGCCGGGGAAGTGGAACGGCAGGAACACGGTGTCCGGTCGCATCGAGGCGACGCGGCGCACCCGCGCGGCGGTCTCGCCGCGCCGGGAGATCACGCGGGCCCAGTCACCGTCGGCCAGCCCGGACCGCGCCGCGGTGTCCGGGTGCACCTCCACGTAGACCTCCGGCACGGCCTCGCTCAGCTCCGCGATCCGCCGCGTCTGGGCGCCGGACTGGTAGTGCTGCAGGACCCGGCCAGTGGTCGCGATCAGCGGGAACTCGTCGTCGACGGGCTCGGCCGGGCCGCGGTGCTCGACGGGGACGAACCGGGCGCGGCCGTCCGGGTGGGCGAAGGAGTCCAGGAACATCCGCGGCGTGCCGGGGTGATCGGTGCCCGGCACCGGCCAGTGCAGGGCCTCGCCGTCGCGCAGGCGGTCGTAGGTGACGCCGGAGTAGTCCGCGAGCCCGCCCCGCGACGCCTCGCGCAGCTCGGCGAACACGGCTTCGGCCCGGACCGGGAACCGCTGCGCGGGCTGGCCGAGCCGCCGCGCCAGTCCACTGAGGACTTCCAGGTCGGTGCGCACCCCGTCCGGCGGGTCGATCGCCTTCTGCCGCAGGAGAACGCGGCCCTCCAGGTTGGTCATCGTGCCGCTCTCCTCGGCCCACTGGGTGACCGGCAGCACGACGTCGGCCATCGCGGCGGTCTCGGACAGCACGAAGTCAGCGACGACGAGGAGGTCCAGGCTGCGCAGCCGCTGCACGACGTGCGCCGACCGCGGGGCCGAGACCACGACGTTGCTGCCGAAGACGAGCATCGCCTTCGGGCCGGTTGCGGTGCCCAGCGCGTCGAGGAGTTCGTAGGCCGAACGCCCCGGTCCGGGCAGCGACGCGGGATCGACACCCCACACCCGCGCCACGTGCTCGCGGGCCGCCGGGTCGTCGATCCTGCGGTACCCGGGCAGCTGGTCGGCCTTCTGCCCGTGCTCGCGCCCGCCCTGGCCGTTGCCCTGCCCGGTGAGGCAGCCGTAGCCGGAGCCCGCGCGGCCGGGCAGGCCGAGCGCGAGCGCCAGGTTGATCCACGCGCTGACGGTGTCCGACCCGCTCGCGTGCTGCTCGGTGCCGCGCGCGGTGAGGACGTAGGCGTTGCGGGCGGTGGCCAGCAGCGAGGCGACGCGACGCTGGTCGGCGGCGGCGACCCCGGTGATCCGCTCGACGCGCTCCGGCCACCAGCGCACCGCGATCCGCCACACCGCCTCGAAACCGCGGGTGCGCCGCGCCACGTAGTCGCGGTCGACCAGGTTCTCGGCGACGAGCGCGTGCAGGATGCCCAGCGCCAGCGCGAGATCGGTGCCCGGCGCGGGCGCCAGGTGCAGGCTCGCCTGCTCCGCGGTGGGCGTGCGGCGCGGGTCGACCACGACCAGCCCGCCGGCGTCGATCGCCTTGCGCAGGTGCTGCATGAACGGCGGCATCGTCTCGGCCGGGTTCGACCCGATCAGCAGGACGGCGTCGGCGTCACCGATGTCGGTCAACGGGAACGGCAGGCCGCGATCGAGGCCGAACGCCTTGGTGCCGGCCGCCGCCGCGGACGACATGCAGAACCGGCCGTTGTAGTCGACCTGCGAGGTGCCGAGCGCGACCCGCGCGAACTTGCCCAGCAGGTAGCTCTTCTCGTTGGTCAGCCCACCGCCGCCGAACACGGCGATCGCGTCGCGGCCGTGCCCGGCCTGGATCTCGGTGATCCGGCGGGCAACGAGGTCGAGCGCCTCGTCCCAGGTCGCGGGCACCAGCTCCGCACCGGACCGCACCAGCGGCGTGGTCAGCCGTTGCGGGGTGGTGAGCAGGCTGCCCGCGGTCCAGCCCTTCTGGCACAGGCCGCCGCCGTTGGCGGGGAACTCGCGTGGTGCGACGGTCGTGCCGGACAGGCTCATCCCGCACTGCAGCGCGCAGTAGGGGCAGTGGGTGGGGACCAGGTGTTCCGCGGTGAGCGTCACGCGCACCTCCTTCCGCCGTTCGGGACCGACGGTAGGAAGGCCGTGTTACCTGCGAGCGCCGGAATGTTTCCGGCGGTTGACATTGCTGCGGGAGTTCGCGGGACACCCGGTGAGAAGTGACACCGGTTACAGGATTTCGCTGACCGCGGCCGCGGCGGCGCGCAGACCGTCCAGGGAGGCGGCGGTGGCGCGCGGGCTGAGCGCATTGCCGGCCAGGCGGAACAGCACGGCGCGCAACAGGAGCTGGGGCCATTCCGGCAGGTGCGACCAGCGCTCGAGGAAGCCGGGCGCCGCGCCGCCCCAGGCGACCGCGTCCACGGCGACCACCGCGGCACCCCACTCCGCGGGCCGGTGGAACGGGTCGAAGTCGACGATGCCGGGCGGGGCGTCTTCGTCGAAGAGGACGGCGCCGAACAGGTCGCCCGGCACGACCTGGTCCGGCAGCCGCACGGGTCTTCGCGCCACCGCGAGCACCTCGAACCAGCGGCCACCCTTGGCCTCGTCGACCGGCACGGTGGCCTCGCCCCAGGCGATGCGGTCGGCCAGCGCGTCCGGATCGGTCCTGGCCGCGAGGTGTTTCGGGCGGGGCAGGCCGTGCAGCGCGTGGGCGAGCTTGAGCGCGGCGAGCATGGTCTCGTCGTGCCGGTGCTCCGGCGTGCCGGGCAGGTAGTGCCGGGCCGACCACCCGGCGACGATCCAGCGCCCGTCCCGGGAGCGCAGCGGGCGGGCGATGCGCAGGTCCGGCACGTCCAGCTGGTGCAGGGTGTCCGCCAGCCACGCCGTCCTCGGCCGGTCCTGCACCAGGGTCAGCACCGCCTCGCCGCAGCGGTACGCCCGGCCGCCCGGCAACGGTTGCGGGGTGGTGTGCTGGAGCCCGAACGCCAGGAGCACAGCCGCCGGCGGCGCCTGGGCTGCTCTCGGACCGGCACGCACCGCCCGAGATTACCGCGCCGGGACGACATTTCCGGGCTCCCGGCGCGGCCCGTCACGGCCGACGGAAAAGGGCCCGCCGCGGCGAAACCGCGACGGGCCCCTTCCGGTGGGAGCGTCAGTACGTCGGCAGGCTCTTGTCGATCTGCGCGGCCCAGGCCAGCACGCCGCCACCGAGGTGGGTGGCGTCCTTGAACCCGGCCCGGTGCAGGGCCGCCAGCGCCTCCGCCGACCGGGCACCGGACTTGCAGTGCAGCACGATCGGCTTGTCCTGCGGCAGCTCGGCCAGCGCCTCACCGGACAGGATGCGGTCCTTCGGGATCAGCTTGGCGCCCTTGATGTTCACGATCTCGTACTCGTGCGGCTCGCGGACGTCGATCAGCTCGAAGTCCTCGCCCGCGTCGAACTTGGCCTTCAGCTCGGCCGGGGTGATGGTGCTCCCCGACGCCGCCTGCTGCGCCTCGTCCGACACGACACCGCAGAACGCCTCGTAGTCGATCAGCTCGGTGATCTTCGGCGTCTCCGGGTCCTTGCGGATCTTGACCTCGCGGTAGCGCATCTCCAGCGCGTCGTAGCTGATCAGGCGGCCGAGCAGCGGCTCACCGATACCGGTGATCAGCTTGATCGCCTCGGTCACCATGATCGAGCCGATCGAGGCGCACAGCACGCCCAGGACGCCACCCTCGGCGCACGACGGGACCATGCCGGGAGGCGGCGGCTCCGGGTAGAGGTCGCGGTAGTTGAGGCCCTGGCCGTTGGGCGCGTCCTCCCAGAACACGCTGACCTGGCCCTCGAACCGGAAGATCGAGCCCCACACGTACGGCTTGCCGAGCAGCACCGCGGCGTCGTTGACCAGGTAGCGCGTCGCGAAGTTGTCCGTGCCGTCCAGGATCAGGTCGTACCCGCGGAAGACGTCCAGGGCGTTCGCCGTGGTCAGCTGCTCGGTGTGCAGGATGACGTCGACGAACGGGTTGATCTCGGCGATCGACTCCTTGGCCGAGACGGCCTTGGGCTTGCCGATGTCGGACTGGCCGTGGATGACCTGGCGCTGCAGGTTGGACTCGTCGACGACGTCGAAGTCGATGACCCCGAGCGTGCCGACACCGGCGGCGGCGAGGTAGAGCAGCGCCGGGCTGCCGAGACCGCCCGCGCCGATCACCAGGACCTTCGCGTTCTTCAGCCGCTTCTGCCCGTCCATCCCGACATCCGGGATGATCAGGTGCCGACTGTAGCGGGCCACCTCTTCCTTGGTGAGTTCGGCCGCCGGCTCCACGAGCGGCGGCAGCGTCCCTGCCATCGGTCCTCCAAATCGCGCGGCTGTCGTTGTCGCTTCCCCCAGTATCCACAACACGCGGCGCGACCGGACCCTTCCCGCCTCCCACCCTGCGGGACGGTGCCTAGCCGGCGGGGGCGGTGTCGCCGAATTGGAGGACGGGCCAGGCGTTCGGCACGCAGGTTTTGCCGTCGGCCGGCACGGCCTTGGAGTTGTACTGGTCGACCGCGTTCAGCTGGGCCACGTAGTTGTTCGACACGCCGAAGGTCTGCTGCATCATCACCGGTGCCAGCGCGCCGTTCTGCTGGCAGCCGACGTGCGATTTGCCCAGCGCGTGGCCGACCTCGTGGTTGATCGCGTACTGCCGGTACAGGCCGAGGTCGGTGAACGCGAGCGCACCGCGGACCCACCGGGCGAGGTTGATCACCACCCGGTGGCCGAACGTGCGGGAGTAGCACGAGGTCGGGAACGGGATGCTGAACCCGCACACATCCGGCCGCTTCGCCGTCTCGGGAGTGGTGAGGCTCACGCGGAAATCGATGTCCCCGTAGTCCGCCCCCACCCGTTGCAGCTTGACCTTGCCGGTGCCGATCCAGCTGCGCACGTCGGACAGCGTCCGCTCGACCGCGCTGGCGAAGGCGTCGTCCCCGGCGTAGCTGGACGGGTCGATGCCGTTTTCCACCTCGATCGTGTAGTGGTAGACCGTCCCGCCGCTGCCCGCCTCCTTGCCGCTGACGCCGTCGTTCGGCACCGGGACGACGTGGTAGGCCATGGCGGCGCTCCGCGTGAAATCACCACCGGTCGGCAGCTCGGCCGTGGGGATGTTCAGGTCACGCGGCGCGGCGGGCTGTTCCGCCAGGGTGCCGTCACCGCCCTGGCCGGCCCCACCGTTCTGCGACGCGCCCGTCTCCGTCGGGGCGGGTGCGGTGGCGGTGTTGAACGCCACCAGGACGGTGATCACGAGGAGGACCGGGAGCGCGTAGACCCGCCAGCCGTAGGCGCCGACGAGACGGCCCACCCGGCCCTGGCGGCGCCGCGCCTTGCGCGCTTCCTCCGGGTCCTGTTCGAGCTGCGCCTGGGGCGGCCGCCACTGCGCCGCGAGCGGCTCGGCCTGCACCCGGCGGGCCCGCGGCCGGTACCGGTCTTCACTCAGGCGAACCGACGATCGATCCGACCGAGGCGGGTACTGCGTTCGCCGTTCATCGCCACGCTCGCTCGCCCGGTTCACGGCACCCAGATTGCCACATGCGCAGAGTTACGCAACGCGCGACCGAGTCGTCACGGAGCGGGCTCGAAATAACCCGAATGGGCTACCACGATCCGGCGGCGACCGCTTCCCACATACCCAGAACAGCCTTCGCTACGACAACCGGGCGTTCCATTTGTGCCACGTGACCGGTCCGCGGCAGCACGAGCAGCCGGGCCCGCGGGATCACCTTCGCGGTCCGGGCGGCCCGGCGCACCGAGATCACCTTGTCCTCCGTGCCCCACACCACGAGCGTCGGCACCCGCACGTTCGGCGCGACCCGCCACAACGACGCCGCGCCACGCGCGAACCAGGTCCGGAAGATGCCGAACGTGCTGCGCGACATCGCGGCGTTCGCCCACGCCTGCTCGGCCCGCGCGGTGTGCTCCTCGACCAGCTCGGCCATCCGGTGCTCGGGGAACGCGTCCGGGTCGGCGAAGCACAGCTTGATGACCATCTTCGCCCGCTCGTACGCGGTGTAGGCGGCGAGCTTGCGGCGCGCTCGCCGTCCCAGCAGCGGCAGGTAGGCCAGCGCCATCAGCGGATCGGACAGCCGGCGCGGATCCGGCCGCCGGTCCGGCATGGCCGGCGAGACCAGGGTGAGCGTCCGCACCAGGTCCGGGTGCCGGGCCGCCACCAGCAGCGCCACCGCGCCGCCCATCGAGTTGCCCAGCAGGTGCACCGGCCCGGTGCCCAGGCCCCGCACGAACCTGGCGAGCACCTCGGCGTGCGCGTCGAGGCTGAAGTCGAAGGCGCGTTCCGGCTCCGAGAACCCGAACCCGGGCAGGTCGATCGCCACTCCCCCGGCCACCGGCGCGAGCAGCGCGGCCAGGTCGGTCCAGTTCGTCGACGACCCGCCGAGCCCGTGCACGTAGACGGCGGTCTCGTCCGGCGCGCCGGGCGTGCGGCGCACGTGCAGGGAAACCCCGCCGACCTGCTCGGTGACGCCCGGCCACGGTGGCAGTCGCGGGTCCAGTTCGGGCAGCTCCCGAGTGGACAGCGGTACCCGGGTGAGTGGCTCGCGGCCCGCTCCGGAGTCCGGGGCGGGCCGGGAAGCCGGGACGGTGCCGGTCATGTGTCCAGGATGGCCTAGCCACCCGTCGCTTGGCGAGCCGGCGATACCGGCGAGTAATCTCGAATGGGCTCTTTGGGAGGGAAGCGATGACGGAGACTGCGGCGGCGCAACAGCGGGGCGTACGACTGCCCCGTACGGAACGGCGGGCGCAGCTTCTGGCTGCGGCACAACGGGTCTTCGCGGCCAACGGCTACCACGCGGCGGCGATGGACGAGATCGCCGAGCAGGCCGGCGTCAGCAAGCCTGTGCTGTACCAGCACTTCCCCGGCAAGCTCGACCTCTACACCGCGCTGCTGGAGAACCACGTCGACGAGCTGGTCGCGCGTGTCGGCGCGGCGCTCGCCTCGACCACCGACAACAAGCTGCGCGTGCAGGCCGCCGTCGGCGCGTTCTTCGACTTCGTCGCCAACGAGACCGGCGCCTTCCGGATGATCTTCGAATCCGACCTGCGGGGCGAGCCGGTCGTGCAGGAGGCGGTCGACCGCGCCACCACCGAGTGCATCAACGCGATCACCGACACCATCACGTCCGACGCCGGCCTGGACGAGGGCCGGGCGCGCCTGCTCGCGGTCGGCCTGGTCGGGCTCAGCCAGGTCAGCGCCCGGTTCTGGCTGGCGCACCACAGCACCATGAGCCGCGAGGAGGCGGTGTCGCTGACCGCGACGCTCGCCTGGCGCGGCATCGGCGGTGGTTTCCCCCTCCAGCACGCACCGGGCGAGGCGTGAGCTAGGACCCGAGCAGGCGGTTCAGGCGCGCGGCGACCTCGCGGGTCCGCTCGTAGGTCAGCTCGTGGCCGGCGCCGGGGAGCAGCACGAACTCCGCCTCGGGCAGCTCCTCGGCGATGACCCGCGCGTGGTGCACCGGCGTGATCCGGTCCCGGTCGCCGACCATCACCACGGTCGGGGTGCCGCGCAGGTTCTTCAGTGCGACGCGCCGGTCGTGGTCGGACATCGAGTCGCGGAACCCGCCCACGCTGCGCGGGTGCGCCCGCAGGAACTGGTCCGTCATCGCCCGCACGTCCGCGCGGCGGGCCTTCTTGCCGAACGCCAGCCACTTCACCGACGGCCGGGCCAGCGGCGCCGGGATCGGCAGGTGATCCTTGCCGTACCTGGTCAGCATCCGGCCGAAGGACTTGTCGACCCGCATCGCGATCCGGCCCGCAGCGCCGTTCAGGCCCAGGGTGAGCCGGTCCATGTCGCAGCACGAGGTCGCGATGAACGCGACGCCGCCGGCCCGCGCGGCGACCAGGTCCGGGTGCCGTTCGGCCAGTGCCATCACGGTCATCCCGCCCATCGAGTGCCCGGCCAGGACGAGCCTGCCCGCCGGCGCCAGCTCGCCGATCAGCTCGGCGAGGTCGTCGGCCAGCTGCGCCACGGTGGCCGTTCCGGGCCGCGCCGGCTCGCTCAGCCCGTGCCCGCGGTGGTCGTAGCGCAGCACCTGGACACCGGACGGCAGCAGCGGCAGCACCGGCTCCCATTCGCGGTGGTCCTGGGTCCAGGCGTGCACCAGGACCAGGGTGGCCGCGGCGTCGCGCGGCCCGGACAGCTCGACGTGGAGTGCGGTGCCGTCGCTGGTGGTGAAGCGACGGTCCGTCCCCCGCGGCCGGACCGTCGCCGTCATCGCGCCCCCAGCAGGAAGGACTTGCGCCACCAGTAGGTCCCGGGCTGACCGACCAGCCCGGCGTCGTCCAGGAACGCCATGATGCGCTCGCCGGACCAGCGCAGCGTCTCGTGCCAGTGCGGGTTGGCCATCGCGGTCTGCCACGCCTCGCGCGCGTCGAGCCCGATGGCGCGGTAGACACGCGGGTTGATCAGGCTGCGGGTGATCGCGAAGCTGACCACGGCGATGAGCCAGCGCTGGTAGAACAGCTCGGCCTTGCCGAGACCGGCCATCCCGCGGGTGACCTCCTCGCGGGCGAACGTGACGTGCCGCGCCTCTTCCAGCACGTGGATGCGGTTGACCATGCGCACCAGCGGCTGGATGTTCTCGTCCGCCATGCTCTCCCGCTGGATGCGGTCCAGGATCTCCTCGGCGACCAGGATCGAGCCGTACAGCGCGGGGCCGTAGCCGATGAACGGCAGCAGCTTGCCCAGCCGGTGCACGATCTTCACCGGCCCGTAGGCGGGGGCGCCGACGGTTTCCACCGAGCGCGCGAACATCGTGGAGTGGCGGCACTCGTCGGCGATCTCGGTGAGCGCGTACTGCACGTGCTTGCGGGTGGGGTCGGAGTTGTAGACCTCCTTGAGCAGCAGCTGCATCAGCAGCACCTCGAAGAAGATGCCGTTGCTGGCGATGCTGGCGAGCTCGTGCCTGCCCAGCTCGAGCCGCTGCTCGTCGCTGAGCCGGTCCCACAGCTGCGTGCCGTACAGCGAGCTGCGGTGCTCCAGCTGGAAGGGTTTGCCTTCGGCCAGCGGGGCGGACCAGTCGATGTCCACCTCCGGGTCGTAGAACTTGCCGGCGGAGGACTTGAGCAATCGGTCGGCGGTCTTCTCACGGCCGTGGTCGTCCAGCGTGCGCGTCATCGCGTGCTCCCCACTGATTCTGTAACCCGTGGTAACAGTTACCTCTGGTAGCATGGGGTGTGTGACGGATCATGTCAAGCGCGGCGGCAAGCACCCGACGGCCGGCGAACCGGCGACCGGTGACGCGCGGCGGGACCGGTGGCGCAAGCACCGGGTGGAGCGGCGCGCCGAGTTCGTCGAGGCCGCGCTGACGGCCCTCGCCGAGCACGGGCCGGACCTGGCGATGGACGACGTCGCCGTCGCGGCCGGCGTGACCAAACCGGTGCTGTACCGGCACTTCGCGGACAAGGCCGACCTGTACGACGCGCTCGGGCAGCGCGGCACCGAGCTGCTGTTCTCGCGCCTGGTGCCGGCGATCAACGCCGAGCTGGCGCCGGTGCCGCGGATCCGCATGGCGCTGGACGCGTTCTTCACCGTCATCGAGGAGCACCCGAACCTGTACCGGCTGCTGGTGCGCGGGTCGTTCGCGGGCAAGCCGGCCGACGCCGACGTGGTGGCCGAGGACAAGGAACTGATCGCCACCGCGCTGACCGCCCTGCTCGGCGACTACATGCGAATGTTCAACATGGACTCCGGTGCGGCCGAGCCGTGGGCCTACGGGATCGTCGGGATGGTGCAGAACACCGGCGAGTGGTGGCTGGACCGCCGGTCGATGAGCCGGGACAGCGTCGTGGAGTACCTGACGCAGATCATCTGGGCCGCCATCGACGGGCTCGCCCGTCAGCACGGGGTCACGATCGACCCGAACAAGCCGCTGGAGGAGAACAAGATCGTCCAGCTCGGACGGGTGCACCCGAAGGAGGAGACGGATGTCGGCTGACCACGCTGAGGGCACTGAGGACGCTGACGGCTACACCGGCCCGGCGACCGTGGTGGTCGACGGCACCGAAATCGACGTCGAGGTGGAGCTGCGCGGCCACTTCCAGCCCATCGACGGCTACTACCGTTGGTACGGCCGGATCGCGCCGAACACCTCGCTGGACGCGGTGTGCGGCGGCCGGAAGAAGAAGGGCGAGATCCGCACCCCGGACGGCGCCGCGACCGGCGAGCTGTCGGATCCCGACCCGTGGGGCCGCTACCGCATCCTCGGCACGAGCACGCCACCGTTCACGGTGCCGAAAACCCTCGCCCAGCTGGCTGATCAGTGAAAAAGGGGCGCCCGCCGAATTCGGCGGGCGCCCCTTTTTCCGGGAAGACTCAGGAACCGACCGCGAACCCCACCCGGCGCACGTCCGAGGGTGCGATCTCGACGTAAGCGATCCGGTCCGACGGGACCAGGAACTTCCGGCCCTTGTCGTCGGTGAGGCTGAACAGGCCGTCCGCGGTCTTCAGCGCGTCGGCGACCAGCTTCTCGACCTCCTCGGCGGACTGGCCACTGGACACCACCAGCTCACGCGGGGTGTCCTTGATGCCGATCTTGACCTCCACCTGCTACCTCCGACTGGTTCTGCCACGTTCTGCACCGCCCAGGCTAGCCCAGCCCGAGCACCTGCATCCGTTTGGTGTGCCCCTGCTGCAACCGGCGGAACAGCCCCGCGATTCCCGACAGGTCGCCCGAGGAGGACACGATCAGCTCGGCCAGCGGGTCCCGCTCGGCCACCACGTACTGCGCCTGGGTGAGCGCCTCGCCGAGCAGCCGCCGCCCCCACAGGGCCAGCTTGTCCCGCGTCTTCGGATCGGCCTGGATGCCGGCCGCGACCTCGCGCTCGGCGAAGGCCGAGTGCCCGGTGTCGGCCAGCACGGTGAGCACGAGGTCCTTGGTCTCCGGGTCCAGCCAGCTGCCGACCTCCCGGTAGAGGTCCGCCGCCAGCCCGTCCCCGACGTACGCCTTGACCAGCGATTCCAGCCACGACCTGGGTGCGGTGGAGGCGTGCCAGGCGTCGAACCGGGCCACGAACGGCGCCATCGCGTCCTCGACCCGCCGACCGTGGTCGGCGAGGAACTTCGCGAGCATCTCGTAGTGCCCGATCTCGGCGGCCGCCATCGACGACAACGCGGCACGCCCGGCCAGGGTGGGAGCCTTGCGCGCGTCCTCCGCCATCCGGTCGAACGCGGACAATTCGCCGTAGGCGATGACCCCGAGCAGGTCGACGACGCCTTCGCTGATCTCTCGTGTCACGGGCGTGAGCGTACCGCCGTGACGAAGAGACGAATCTTACGTGGACACACCGGGCCGAAATACCGGGACCCGGCCGGTACCGGTTACAATTGGACGGGAAAGCTACCGCATCCGCAGTAGCGCGCCCCATCCGAGGCACCCCCGCCTCGACTCGCCGGAGGACGAGCAGACCCCGGGCGCCACTGTGAGCGGCAGGTAATGCGCGTGCACGCCGTCCAGGCAATCCCGGTGGACCTTCCCGCCGGTTGAGTGCCCAGTCTCGACCAGGCCGTGCGCGCTGGTAGAGAGAGGCGATCACACTGACCGCGACCGAATCCGACCAGAACCAGATCGACCCGGTGGCCCTGGAGCACAGCGAGACCGGGGTCCCCGACACCGACACCTCCCACCCGTTGCAGGCCGACCACCTCGAACCGGCCACGCCGACCTTCGCCGAGCTGGGCGTCCGCCCCGAGATCGTGCGGGCGCTCGCCGAAGCCGGCATCGAACGCACCTTCGCGATCCAGGCGCTGACCCTGCCGCTGGCCCTCGCCGGCGACGACCTCATCGGCCAGGCCCGCACCGGCATGGGCAAGACCCTCGGGTTCGGTGTGCCGCTGCTCCAGCGCGTGGTCACGCCCGGTGACGGCACCCCGCAGGCCCTGGTCGTCGTGCCGACCCGCGAGCTGTGCCTGCAGGTCACGCGCGACCTCACCGACGCCGGCAAGCACCTGGACGTGCGCACCCTGGCGATCTACGGCGGCCGCCCGTACGAGCAGCAGATCAGCGCCCTGCGCAAGGGGGTCGACGTGGTCGTCGGCACCCCCGGCCGCCTGCTGGACCTGGCCGAGCAGAAGGCACTGGTGCTGGGCAAGGTCCGCGCCCTGGTGCTGGACGAGGCCGACGAGATGCTCGACCTGGGCTTCCTCCCGGACATCGAGCGCATCCTGGGCATGGTGCCCGACCAGCGCCAGACGATGCTGTTCTCGGCCACGATGCCGGACCCGATCATCAAGCTGGCCCGCACCTTCCTCGACCGCCCCACTCACGTGCGGGCCGAGGAGAACGACTCGAGCGCGGTGCACGAGCGCACCACCCAGTTCGCCTACCGGGCGCACTCGCTGGACAAGCCGGAGCTCATCGCCCGCGTCCTGCAGGCCAAGGACCGTGGCCTGACCATGATCTTCACCCGCACCAAGCGCACCGCGCAGAAGGTGGCCGACGACCTCGCCGAGCGCGGGTTCGCGGCGGCCGCGGTGCACGGTGACCTGGGCCAGGGCGCCCGCGAGCAGGCGTTGCGCGCGTTCCGCTCGGGCAAGGTCGACGTGCTGGTGGCCACCGACGTGGCCGCGCGCGGGATCGACGTCACCGACGTGACGCACGTGATCAACTACCAGACGCCCGAGGACGAGAGCACGTACGTGCACCGCATCGGCCGCACCGGCCGCGCGGGCAAGACCGGCGTCGCGATCACCCTGGTCGACTGGGACGACCTGCACCGCTGGCAGAGCATCAATGACGCGCTCAAGCTCGGCATGCCCGAGCCGGTGGAGACGTACTCGACGTCGAAGCACCTGTTCAGCGACCTGGACATCCCGGCCGACGCCACCGGGCGGCTGCCGCTGTCCCAGCGCACCCGCGCAGGCCTGGCGGCCGAGCCGGAGGAGCAGATGGGCGGCCGTCGCCGCGCCGCTGCACCGAGCCGCGCCCGCCGCCGCACCCGGGGCGCGAAGAAGACCGAGGGCGAAACGGCCGAGACCACCGAAACCGCTGGTGAGGAGCGCCGTCGGCGGCGCACCCGCGGTGGCAAGGTGACCGGGGAGACCTCCGGACCGGCGGAGAAGGGTCCGGCCGAGCGCGAGGCCGGCGAATCCGCCGACCGTCCTGCCCGCCGTCGCCGCCGTCGCCGTCCGGGCTCGGCGGGCGCCGCGGCGAACACGTCTGATACACCGGGTTCGGCAGACTGAGGCCGACCGGCGCCGTCGGCGCCGTCGAACACCGGGAGCAGGAACGTGAGCGAGCCCGTGGAAGGGGGACGTCATCGCCGTCCCGAGGGCGGCGAGACCACCGGGCTGATCGGCACGGAGGACGTGCTGGCCGGCGGTCCCGGGGCGGCTCGCGGTACGAAGCCCCGCCGGAGCCGCCCGTCGCCGTGGAACCGCCCGCGCGACCGGGTGATCGCGGTCGTGCTCGCCGTCGCCGCCGTCGCCACCGGCATCGCCCTCTGGGCCGGTAGCGAGAGCCGGGCCACGGTCCAGCAGACCTCCGCGCCCGGTGCTCCGGTGCCGCTCGGGCCCGACGCGGTGCCGGCGACCCTGCGTGAGCTGTGGCAGGCGCCCAGCGGCGCGGCCCCGGTGCCGATCGCCGAGGGCACGGCCGTCGCCACCGCGAACGGCGGCGAGATCACCGGCCGGGACCCGTTCACCGGCCAGGTCCGCTGGCGCTACGCCCGCGACCTCCCGTTGTGCACCGCGGCCGAGGCGTGGGGCCGGGTGCTGGCGGTCTACCGCAAGACCGGCCTGGACGGCCGGTCCGGCTGCTCGGAGGTGGTCGGGCTCGGTATCGACACCGGCGAGCGCAAGGCCCAGCGCACCGGCAGCGCCGAGCTGGGTACCGGGCTGGTGACCGACGGCAGCCAGGTCACCGCGACCGGCCCGGACCTGCTCGTGACGTGGCGGGACGACCTCGTGGAGACCAACGAGTACGGCCGGGTTCCCGCGCTGGTCAACCCGGACAAGCAGCCGCGCACCGGGTGCACGTACGGCTCCGTCGCGATGGCTTCCGGCCGGGTCGGCGTGATCGAACGCTGTGCGGGCGACCCGGGCGACCGGCTGACCGTGATGAAGGCCGTGCCGAAGGAGGCGGACCAGCCGCAGGTCTCGTTCAGCACGATCGTGGCCGGTCACCACGGGCAACTGGTCGCGATGTCCGGCGACTACACCGCGGTGGCGCTGCCCGACCAGCGGCTGCTGGTCCGCTACGACGCGGACGGCGAGCAGACGGCGGCGTACCCGCTGGACCTGCCGGCGCCGGACCTGGCGCAGGACCCGCCCGGCCGGGTGGCCGCGACGGAGTCCACCGCCGCGAACGTGTACTGGTACACCGGGTCGAAGGTGCTGGCACTGTCCCGGGACAGCCTCACTCCACTGTGGACAGTCAACGGCGCGCTCGGCCCGGGAATCACCTTCGCGCACCAGCTGGTCGTGCCGATCCCGGGCGGGCTGGCGGTGCTGAACGAGTCGGACGGCTCGACGATCCGCACGATCGCGGTGGACCGGCACGGCTACTCCGGCCCGGTGCGCCTGGCCGCGCTGGGGCCGGTGCTGCTCGAACAGCGCGGCGACACGCTGGCCGCGTTGTCGTGATCGCGCAGTTGGCGCCGCACGGGGCGGAAAAGGTCCGGGTGCGCGGGCTGGCGGCGCTGCGGACCCCGGCTCCCGCGAAGGCGACGGCCGTGCTGGTCCCCGGCTACACCGGGTCCAAAGAGGACTTCGCGCCGCTGCTGGACGGATTGGCGGCCGGCGGCTTCCGCGCTCTCGCCATCGACCTGCCGGGCCAGTTCGAGTCGCCCGGTCCGGCGGACGAGACCGCCTACCTGCCCGCACCGCTGGGGGCCGTGGTGGCCGGGCTCGTCGAAGACGTCGCGGCCGAGGCGCCGGTGGTGCTGCTCGGGCACTCCTACGGTGGCCTGGTCGCGCGCGCCGCGGTGCTGGCGGGCGCGCCGGTGGCGGGGCTGACCCTGCTGGACAGCGGCCCGGCCGAGCTGCCCGACGGCGCGCGGCGGCAGGCGCTCGGCGCCGGTGAGCCGGTGTTGCGGGCATCCGGCCTGGACGCCGTCTACCGGGTGCGCGAGCAGGTGAGCGCACGGTCACCGCTGTGGGTCGCGCTGCCACCCGATCTGAAGGACTTCCTGCGGGAACGGTTCCTGGCGTCCAGCCCGGCCGGACTGCTGGGGATGGCCGCCGGGTTGCGCACGGAACCGGACCGGGTCGACGAGCTCGCCGCGACCGGCGTGCCGACCCTGGTGGTGGCCGGCGAGCGCGACGATGCGTGGAGCGTGCCGTCCCAGCGCGAGATGGCCGCGCGGCTCGGCGCCCCGTTCGAGCTCATCCCGGGCGCCGCGCACTCCCCGAACACCGAGAACCCTGCCGCGCTGGTGCGTGTGCTGCTACGCGCGTGGCGGCAGTGGCTGGTGTGAGACGGCCACGGTCATCAGCGGCGGCAGCGGGCAGTGCAGCATCCCGCAGACGGTGCGCAACAACTCGCTCTCGGCCACGCCCACCACGCCGTCGTTGCCGATGACCGTGGTCAGCCCTTCCACCACCAGTGCCTTGTCCGGCCCGGCGAGGCCGTCGAGGACGGGCCACACCCCGTCCAGCGCCTGCCACGCCTGAGCGGGCGGCTGGAACGGGACCGTCGCCACGAGCACGACCCGCGACAGCCCGGCGCGGAACGCGGCCGCAGCCGCCGCCTGCTCCCGGTGCCCGGCCGCGGCGACCACGGCGAACAGCGCGGTGATCGCCGGTGCGGCCTGCGGCAGCGCGATCCGCCGCACCGGCCACGGCGGCCGGTGGTGCACGGCCTCGTGCAGGTCGCGAGCGAGCAAAGTGGACAGACAGTACTCGAAGGTGTCCACGTTGCCGTCGAGACGGACCACTTCGTACAGCACCGCCTGGACCGCGTGCAGCTCCTGCGCGGGCCGCCCGCTCAACGCGGGGAAGGCCAGTTCGGTGAGCGGCAGCCGCAGCGCGGGATCGAGCGCCCGGAGCCGCTCGCCCTCGCGCCACACGGCGTCGGCGAGCGGGGCGCCCAGCCGGGCCGCGAGCAGCCGGTACTGCGCCGTGCGGGTGTGCGGTTGCGCCGACAACAGCAGGCCGAGGACCAGCGGCACGACGGTTTCCGCCCGCCGCGCCTGCGCCTGCACGTCCTCCGGGATGCCGCGCAGCAAGCCGCCGGCGTGACCGAAGGAGCCGCTCGCGGGGTTGCCGATCGACGCGACCACCGTGGCGGGTGGTGCGGCCACCGAGGCCGGAACGGCCACCGGCGCCGCGCGACCGGCCAGGCCGAGCGCCCGGTCTTCGTCCGTGCCGGACGGTGGCAGGGCCGCCCACCGCGTGCCCAGCTGGTCCAGCTCGCGCACGTCGAAGGCCGGGTCGAGCAGCTGGATGCGGCGCTCCAGCGGCGGGTGGGTGGCGAACAGGGACAGGGATTTCCGGCCTTCCCCGAACAGCATGTGGCTCACGTCCTCGGCTTTCGCCGCGTGCAACCGGGAGCCGGCGGGCAGTCCGCCGATCTTCTTCAGCGCACCCGCGAGCCCGGCGGTCTGCCGGGTGAACTGCACGGCCGAGGCGTCGGCGAGGAACTCCCGCTGACGGGACACGCCCGCCTTGATGAGCCGTCCGATGAGGACACCGGTGTACCCGGCAGCCACCGCGACCAGCGCCGGGAGAACCAGTGGGCCGGCCTGGCGCCTGCTGCCGCGCCCGGACAGCAGCATCCGGCCGAGGACAGCGAGGCCGACGATGCCGGTGAGCACGCCCATCAGCCGGATGTTGAGCCGCATGTCGCCGTTGACGATGTGGCTGAACTCGTGGGCGACCACGCCCTGGAGCTCGTCGCGGTTGAGGCGGGCGAGGGCGCCGCCGGTGACGACGATCGCCGCGTTGCCAGGTGTCCACCCGGCCGCGAAGGCGTTGATGCCCGGCTCGTGCGGCAGCACGTACAGCTGCGGCACCGGCATGCCGGAGGCGATCGCGATCTCCTCGACCACGTTCCGCAGGCGGCGCAAGCCCGGAGCCGCGGTGTCCGGCGGGACCACCACCCCGCCCAGGGCCACGGCGACCTTGCCGCCGCCGCCGCGGCGCAGCAGCAGGGTGCGGATCCACGAGGTGAGACCGATGACGAGCACGGTGAGCAGACCGGCCGCGACCAGCACGCGCACGGCAACGCCGGTGGGCCGGTGCCCCAGCCGGAAAGCCACCCAGACAGCCAGGTCCACGAAGGCGACGATCAGGGCGACGGCGAGCGCGAACAGCCACACCAGCCGCGCGGAGGCACGGCGCACTTCCAGTTGTCGTTCGAAGAAGTTCATGGGTCAGAAGGAGATCCGTGGCGCCTCGCGCTGTCCGGGCGACTCGATCTCCAGCAGCGCGGCCGGGGCGAACCCGGACACGCTCGCGACCAGGTTGCCGGGGAACACCTCGCGCTTGGTGTTGTAGGCCATCACCGAGTCGTTGTAGCCCTGCCGCGCGAAGGCCACGCGGTTCTCGGTGGAGGTCAGTTCCTCGGACAGCTGCACCATGGTCCGGTCACCCTTGAGGTCCGGATAGGACTCGGCGAGCGCGAACAGGCGGCCCAGGGACCGGGTGAGGGCGTGCTCCGCGCCGGCGAGCTGCCGCATGGCGCCGGGATCGCCCGGGTTTCCGCGTGCGGCCGCCTGGGCGTGGACCGCGCCACCCCGGGCCGCGACGACCGCTTCGAGTGCCTGCCGCTCGTGCTGGAGGTAGCCCCGGGCGATCTCCACCAGGTTCGGGATCAGGTCGTGCCGGCGGGTCAGCTGCACGTCGATCTGCGCGAACGCGTTGCGGTACGCGTTGCGTCGCTTGACCAGCCCGTTGTAGATCCCGGTCGTCCCGATGGCGAGCACCAGCACGACGACCACGACCACGATCGCCACGATCACCCCAGTACCTTTCCCTTGAACTGCGTTCTCGGCGGGAACGATAGGGCGGCCGCGGAACCGGCGGAGTCCAGTGCGCGAAGATCGCCCGTTAGGGTGAGCCGGGAGCCGGGTCTAGGCCCACCAGAAGGTCCACAGCGCCACGGCGACGATGGCGAGGACCGCGACTCCCGCGACGCCGGCCACCGGACCGTCCCGCCGGTCGGCGGGACGTTGCGCGAGAAGGGCGAGCACGGCGGCGACGGGGTGGGCGATCATCGGAACGGCGCCGGGACCGGGCACGCCGAGGAAGGTGCACAGCAGACCCGCGCCCAGCACCACGACGGCGAGCGCGACGAGACCCGCGGCGAGCGAGCCGGTGAACCCGCGCCACCAGCGGGACACCCACGGCCGACCGCCGTCCGGGGGCCGATCCAGCTCCTCGGTTTCCGTCGTGTCGTCGCTCACCAGTTCCACCGGATTCCTCCCCACCGAGCCGCCGTCGGAAATTCCACCATGCCCCCGTCCAAGGGAACAGGACCACCCGGGTCCGGGCCTCGTGCGGGCGCCCGTTCCGCAGCCGCCAGGCCCGGCGGAGACCCCACCGACGCCACCAGCGATCCGGCGTCGCCGGGCCGCCCTCGGCCCTGCCCCGCCGACCTCGGCGCAGCCCAGCGCTCCCGGCCTCTCCTCCGGCCCGCCCGAACGCATCACGAACCGTTCCGCCCAGCCACTGTTCCCCCCGGCGCGCCCCGACCCGACGGCTCAGCACATCCGCGAACCCCGGCACCGGGAGATGCATCCGGCCACGAGCCCGGCCGGCGGCGGCCCCTCGTCCGCGCCCCAGCACCCGGGCTGCCGGATCGCAGCTAGCCGCGAAGCCCTACGGGGACAGCAGCTCCCAGGGCTTCGCGGCGGGACCGGCTTCCCGGCCCGCCGCGCAGCTGGGGCGGAAGTCGCACCAGGCGCAGCGCCGGTCGGGGCGGGCGGGAAACAGCTTGTCGGCGTCGCCGCCCGCGTCGAGGCTGTCCGTGGCCAGCCGGACGTCCTCCGCGGTCTCCTGCGCGCGGCGGAGGTGCCGGGTCAGGCTTTCCGGCGTGTGCGTCGCCTCGGCGACCGTGCCGCTCGGCAGGTGGTGCAGTTCGACCTTCCGGCACGGCCGCCGCAGCGTGCGTTCGGCCGCCACCGCGTACATCGCCAGCGGCTGCGAACTCCGCGCCTCGACCTCGTCCGGCGCGCGGCGGCCGGTCTTGTAGTCCACGATCACCAGCTCGCCGCCACGCTGGTCGATGCGGTCGGCCCGGCCCTCGATGATCATCGAAGCGGGTTGCCCCGGGTCGGGGTTCACCGGCGCGGACACCCACCGCTCCAGCCCCACCGGGTCGCTGCTCACGTCGTGGTGCTCGGCGTACCCGGCGACCCACTCCTTCGCACGGGCCCGGTACACCGCGGCTTGCTCCCGGTCGGCGAAACCCGCGTCCTGCCAGTGTTCGGACAACAACGCCGCCGCGCGCTCCGGGGTGCGGCGCTCCGGCGGCAGGTCGAACAGCGCACGCAGCGCGTTGTGGACGACCGCGCCGAGGGTGCTGTGCGCCCACGGCCCCGCGCGCTGCGGGGTCGGCCGGTCGAGGTAGGTCATGCGGTACCGGCGCGGGCAGTCCGCGAAGGTCGCCAGGCGCGCCGGACTCACCTTCGTCAACCGCCGCGGCTGGACCGCGAACTCGAACCCCAGTTGCTCCACGTCCACTACGGTACGCACCACCACCGGCACTTTCGGCTCCGCCCGCCTTCCGCGCCCCCTATGATCTGGGCGGTTGCTTGCGAATCCGGGGGGAAATGGGTGTTGACGTTCGAAACCGCGCCTGCCGAACTGGACGTACTCGACGAGGAACTGGGGCTCGGGAGGTTCGTCTACCCGCACCGGATCCCGTTCGTCAGCGGAACCCACAGCGAACGCGCCGAGCAGCGGCAGCGCGTGTTCGAACACTGGCAGCGCCTCGGGCGCATGTCGCGGGACCGGCTGCGCGGCGAGTTCGAGGACCTGCTTCGGTTGTGGGCGCGCCCCGAGGTCCTCGTCACCCAGGTCCTCGCCGAGCTGTCGGCGGACGTCACCGTCCTGTCCCGCGGCGGGTGGACCGGTGAGCGCGGCGTGCTGAGCCGTCAGACCGGTGACCGGGTCAGGTTCACCGAGCTGCGTGCGGGCCAGGTGCTCCCGCAGCTCCTCGGCCCCCTGCCGGAGGTGCCGCCGGCACGGATCACGCCGGCGAGCTACGTGTCGCACGGCCCCGATGACGCCGGTCCGTTCGACGGCGCGGAGCCGCCGCGCGAAAAGCGGCTCGCGGACCGGTACTTCACGGTGCCACCGCAGCGCGCCGGGGTGATCTCGTGCTCCGTGCGGGGCGCCGACGCCGGTCGGCTGACCTGGTTCGACACCCCGGACGGCCGCTTCTTCACCACGGTCGAGACCCTGCCCGACGGCGCCCAGCGGCACACGTTCACCCCGGCCGACCGGGCGCGCATCGGGCAGTGGGTGCGCGACCACGTCAACCGGCTCCTGTCCGAGGCGAACCGGTAACACGATGGGTCCGGACACGCTACCGTGAGCAACCGGGAGCCAGGGGAGGACGAACGACCATGACACAGCCGGACAGCGGGTATTCCCGCCGCAGGTACGAGGCCGAGGTCTACGCCGAGACCGCAGGCAAGTCGGCCGGGAAGTTCTTCCACACGGACCCCGCGGCGGTCGCGGGCAAGTACTCGAACAAGTCGGCCGAGATCTACACGACCAAGCTGCAGGCCGAGGGCGGCGGCTACCGCGACGGCCTGGCTCCGTCGGACATCCAGTACGAGTCGATACCGCACCAGCAGCTGGCCGAGATGGTCAAAGCCGCCTCGCCCGAGGAGGTCGACGAGCAGGGCGTCATCGTCAACGACCTCGGCAACGCGTTCGGGGAGATGGCGACCACGCTCCGGCAGGGTGTCGCCAAGGAGCAGGCCGGCTGGCAGGGCAACGGCGCGTCGTCGGCGTTCGGGTACTTCACCACCCTGGCGGGCTGGGCGGACACCTCGCGCGACGCGGCGTTCCTGTCGGCCAACCGGTATTCGCAGACCTCCGCGGCGCTGGTCGACGCACGCAACAAGATGCCGGAACCAGCGGGCCGGACCGTTGAGGAGTCGGTCGCCGCCGCTCGGCAACAGCTGCTCAGCGGTAACTGGGAGGCCGCCAGCGCCACCATGAACGACATGCAGAACCAGGCCGCGCTCCAGCACGAGGCGCAGCAGCAAGCGGCGGCGGTCCTGGCGCAGCGGGACGTCATGCTCCACTCGGGCGGCTCCACCCAGCCGGTCTACGCGACGCCGACCGCGCCGGCCGACACCGGCGAGCGCACCGCCCCGCAGTTCGCCGCCGGCGACCACACCGTCGCGGCCCACGCGGGCGGCGTCGGCCCGATGGGCGGGCCGGCGGGAACCGCGCGGACCACGGCCGGCATCGCGCCGCCCAGCGTGCCCCTGCCCGCCGGCGCCGGACTGGCCACCGGTGCCGGGCCGGCCGGCGGGTGGGCCGACGCCGGCGGCGGCTGGGGTCGTTCCCCCGCGCCGACCGTGCCCGGCGGCGCCGCGGCATCGGCCGGTGCGGGGATGGTGCCGGTGCCCCCGGGCCAGGCCGAGCAGAACCGCACGTCACCGCGGCCGGGCTCGGGTGCGGGCCGGGCGGGATCGTCCCCGTACGGGGGCGGCGGCGGGGGCGGCGGTGGCCGCGCCCCCGGGGGCGGTGCGGGCGGCCGTCTCGGCGGTGCCGCCGGCGCGGAACGGGTTCCGGGCCGCAGGGCCGGGATCGGCGAGCCGGGCGCGCGGGCCGCGGCGGAAAGCGCAGGCAGCGGCCGCACTGGAGCCGCCGGGAAGGCGGGCACGTCCGGGGCCCCGGGCATGGGCCCGGCAGGCGGCAAGAAGCAGGACGAGGACAAGGACCACGAGCGGGCCGCGTACCTGCTCGAGGACGACCCGGACAGCATCTTCGGCCTCGACGGTGCCACGGACGAGTACGGCAACCGCATCACCCCGCCCGTGATCGGCGGGTGATACCGGGGATCAGCCGCCCGCGATGAAGCCGCGCACCGAGTTCGCCACCAGCTCCACGGCGATCGCGGCCAGGAGAAGACCCGCGATCTTCGCGAGCAGGGTGATACCGCTTTCCCGGATGACCCGGATCACCACACCGGAGAAGCGCATGGCGGCGTAGATCACGACGTGCACCGCGACGATCGCGCACGCCAGCGCGACGTAGGCACCGACATGCCCGGCCGCCTGCCGGACGAAGACGATCGTCGCGGCGATGGCGCCCGGCCCGGCGAGCAGCGGAGTGCCCAGTGGCACCAAGGCGACGTTGACGTCCTCGACCACGTTGGGCTCGCTCGTCGCACCGCGCCCGGTCAGCAGGTCCAGCGCGATCAGCAGCAACAGCAGGCCGCCCGCGCCCTGCAGCGCCGGCACGCCGATACCGAGGTAGGCGAGGATGGCCTGCCCCGCGATCGCGAACAACGAGATCACCAGCAGCGACACCAGCGCCGCCTGCCGGGCCGCGCGCGCCCGCACCGCCGGCGGCTTGCGGCCGACCAGGCTCAGGAACACCGGCACCGTCCCCGGCGGGTCCATGATCACGACGAGCGTGATGGACGACGCCAGAAACAGCTTCACGTCGAAGAAGTCGGCAATGGCCAAGGTCAGCCCACCGCGATCTGGGCGCCCGACGCCTTGTCGATCAGCGCCTCGAACTGCTCCGGATCGGTGTTCTCGGCACCGATGGGAATCGTCTTGTTGGTTCCGTGGTAGTCGCTCGACCCGGTCCGGACCAGCCCCAGCTCAGCGGCCAGCCCGCGCAGCTCGGCGCGCGTCTCCTCGTCGTGGTTGGGGTGGTCGACCTCGAGCCCGGTCAGCCCGATCTCCGCCAGATCGGCGATCACCTGCGGCGAGACGATCCGGCCGCGGCTGCGCGCGAACGGGTGCGCGAACACCGTCACCCCGCCGGCCTCGGCGATCATCTCGATCGCCACCTCCACCGGCGTGTCCTGCCGCGGCAGGTAATAACCGCGGCCGCCGCCGAGGTACTCGGCGAACGCCTGGTCCACACTGGTCACCAGCCCGGCCCGCACCAGTGCCTGCGCGAGGTGCGGCCGCCCGGCCGGCGAGTCCGGTCCGAGGGAGCCGAGCAGCTCGTCGGGGTCGATCGGCAGCCCGTCGGCCGCCATCCGCACCGCCATCGCACGCAGCCGTGTGCGGCGTTCCTGGCGCAGCCGGGTCTGCTCGGCCACGATCGCCGGTGCGGTCGGGTCGAACAGGTAGGCCAGCAGGTGGATGCTGATGCCCAGACTGCTCACGCAGGACAGTTCGGCTCCCGGCACGAGCGTGAGGCCCGGCGGGAGCGCGGCGGCCGCTTCGGCCCAGCCGGCGGTGGTGTCGTGATCGGTCAGCGCGACCACGTCGAGCCCGGCCGCGGCGGCCGCGGCCACGAGTTCGGCGGGAGTGTCCGTGCCGTCCGACACGGTGGAGTGGGTGTGCAGGTCGATGCGCATCGCCGTACATTGTCGCCTACCCGGCCGGCAAGCGGGCGACCAGGCACGACGACGGGTCAGCCGACGATCTTCTTGCCGCGCGCGAGACGCTGCGCCTTGATCATCGAGAAGCGCTCGCTCTGCTTGTGCTTGTCGCCGAACACGAGCTCGGAGATGGTGTCGTAGAAGTCCTCCGGGCTCGGCAGGAACTCGATGCGGTTCAGTGCCTGGATCTGGCCCGCCGACTCGACCACGACCGTGCCGTAGCCGAACATCCGGCCCCACCACGTGCGCTCGTAGGTCAGGTCGGTGACCTTGGAGATCGGCATCATGGCGACCTTCGTGGTGAAGACACCGGTGGTGAGCACGAACCGCTTGTCGGTGACCACCAGGCGTTCGACCCACCACTCGATGACCTTGAACGCGTAGACGAGGACCACGAGCAGCGCCGCGTACCACAGGATGTTCTGGACCACCCACAGCGACGGCGGCAACAGGTAGGACACCATGACGCAGATCGCGAGCAGGGCGATCGCCTCGAACGTGTCCCAGGCGAGGTACGCCCAGTGCCTGCGAACCCGGACGACGCGCCGCTCGGTGTCGAGCAGGTACTCGTCGGGGTCCCGTGGGGCGAACATCAAGCCAGCCTACCGGCCGACTACGAAGTGAACACGTTGCTGACGAAGGTGATGACGGCTTCGGCCGATTCACGCAGGAAGCCGACGATGTTGCCGACCAGGTGGGCCGCGTTGCCCGGTTGGGCGATCACGAAGAACAGCACCAACGCGATACCCACGAGCCCGGCAATCTTCTTCGCGTTCACAACGATCAATCCCGTCTCTTACTCCGGCGTCGGACTGGCAAGGTCACCAGTAACGTTGTACCGCACTCCGCAGTGTTACGGGAGGTAAGTCCCGCGCTTGGGTCAGTGTCCGGGTGTGATCTCATCGGTCGGTTACTCTCCGCTTCCACCCTGCCGGGCTAGGCTGCTGTCATGAGCGCGAGCAGCCGGGCCGGGGTGCGGTGCGTGGGCGGGATCGTGCACGATCCGGCGGGCCGGCTGCTGCTGATCCAGCGCGCGAACGAGCCCGGGCGCGGCCTGTGGTCGATCCCCGGCGGACGGGTGGAGCCGGGGGAAACCGACGTCGCGGCCCTGGTCCGGGAGATGCGCGAGGAGACCGGTCTGCGGGTGCGCCCGGACGAGCTGGCCGGCCACGTGGTCCGCGGCCGCTACGAGATCTACGACTACGTCTGCCACGTCGAGGGCGGTGCGCTGCGGGCCGGGGACGACGCGGCGGACGCGCGCTGGGTCGACGCGGCGGCCTTCGCGGCACTCGCCTTGACCGACGGGCTGGCCGACACGCTCCGCGGCTGGGCGATGCTCCCGCGCTGCTGAGCGCGCTTTCCCCGCGGCGTGCACTTCCCCGCCGACCGCACCGCCCAGCGCCACCCACCGAGCCAACACACCGCCCGCTACAGCAAACACGCCACCCCGAACGACCAACACGCTGCCCGCACCAGCAAACACGCCACCCACCCGCCGTGTTTGCGCCTCCCCGCGCCGTGTTCGCCGCTCCCGGCGCCGTGTTTGCCGCTCCCGGCGGCGTGTTCGCCCCTCCCCGCGGCGTGTTTGCCCCTCCCGGCGGCGTGTTCGCCGCTACCGGCGGCGTGTTTGCCGCTGGCGGCGGCGTGTTTGCCGCCCGCGGCGGGGTGTTGGGCGCTGGTGGCGGCGTGTTGGGTGCTCAGCCCTGGATACGGGCCTCCGCGCCGCCCCACTCGCGTTCCCGCAGCTGGAACTTCTGGATCTTGCCGGTCGAGGTCTTCGGCAGCGCGTCCAGGAACTCGACCTGGTCCGGCACCTTGAAGCGCGCGATCTGGCTGCGCACGTGCGCCCGCAGCTCGTCCGCCGACACCGAAGCCCCCGGCCGCAGCACGACGTACGCCTTCGGCCGCTCGCCCCACTTCTCGTCGGGCACGCCGACGACCGCGACCTCCGCCACGGCCTCGTGCGAGTCCAGCGCCGCCTCGACCTCGATCGTCGAGATGTTCTCGCCCCCGGAGACGATGATGTCCTTGGCGCGGTCGCGCAGCTGGATGTAGCCGTCGGGGTGCCACACGCCCAGGTCGCCGGAGTGGAACCAGCCGCCGCGGAACGCCTTCTCCGTCGCCTCCGGGTCGGCGAAGTAGCCGGACATCACGTTGTTCCCGCGCATCACGACCTCGCCCATCGTGGCCCCGTCGCGGGGTACGTCGCGCATCTGCTCGTCGACCACGCGGATCCCGTCGGTGACCACCATGCCGACGCCCTGCCGCGCCATCAGCGCGCTGCGCTGGGCGATGTCCAGCCCGAGCCACCCCTCCTGCGGCTCGCACACGGTGTACGGGCCGTACGTCTCAGTCAGCCCGTACACGTGCACCAGCCGTGCGCCGAGGTCGGTCATCCGGCGGATCACCGTCGGCGACGGCGGTGCGCCGGCCGTGGTCACCACCACCTCGCGCGCGAGCGGGTGCGCGCCGGAGTAGCCGGCGATCGTGTTCAGCACCGTCGGCGCGCCGTTGAGGTGCGTGATCCCCTCGGTGTCCAGCAGGCGCCAGATCTCCGCCGCGTCGACCGCCCGCAGGCACACGTGCGTGCCGCCGATCGCGGTGACCGCCCACGTGGTGCACCAGCCGTTGCAGTGGAACATGGGGAGCGTCCACAGGTACCGCGACTCCGGCGAGTGCCCCGAATGGATGATCTCCGCGAGCGAGTTCAGGTAGGCCCCGCGGTGGTGGTATTGGACGCCCTTGGGCCGCCCGGTGGTGCCGGACGTGTAGTTGATCGAGATCGTGGACCGCTCGTCCGCGACCCGCCACGGCAGTGGCTTGTCGCTGCCCCGCGCGAGCAGCTCGTCGTAGGTGATGCCGCCGACGGCCGGGTCGGGAACAGCGCCCTCGACGACCGTCACGATGTCCACCGCGGCGTCGCGCGGCACCGAGGAGTGCAGTGCGGCGTCGACGACCAGCACCTTCGCGCCGGAGTGCTCAAGGATGTAGCGGATCTCGGCCGCCGCGAGCCGGGTGTTGATCGCCACCAGCACCGCACCGGCGAGCGGCACGGCGAAGTGGGCGACCAGCATCTCCGGGATGTTCGGCAGCAGGTAGGCGACCCGGTCACCGGGCGCCACGCCGCTCGCCCGCAGCGCGTGCGCCACCCGCGTGGCCTCCGCGGCGAACTCGCGGTAGCTCACCCGGCGCTCGCCGTGGACGATCGCCTCCTTGTCCCCGAAAACCTCGGCGGATCGCTCCAGGAAGGCCAGCGGGGTGAGCGGGGCGAACCACGTGTCCTCAGCCATGACGACATCCTCACCGCAGTGGCGGCCATCACACAACAGCTAGGCGGCCAGCCAGGTCATCCGGGCGCCGTAGCGGGTGGTGCGAGCGAGCGCGACCGCGTCCCAGCCGCCGGCGGCCGGCCGCGCGAGGCCCAGCGTGGTCAGCCCGTCGGCGGCGAAGGCCAGCTCGTCCCGGCCCGGCAGCACCGCGGACAACCCGTGCTCGTAGGTCTCGTCCATGACCCACCACAGTGGACGGGTCTCCCCCAGCGCCGCCAGCTTGGACAGGAACTCGCCGCGGTCGTCGTCCGGTACGTGCCCCATCGTCCGGCTGGTGAGCACCACCAGCGGCAGCTCGGCGGGGAGCCGGGACACGGCCTCGTCGAACCCGCCGACCGCGTCCCCGGCGATGATCTCCGGCGGCGACTTGCGCTGAGCGAGCGCGGCCGCCCGCAGCAACCGCACCCGGTCCGGCTGGTCGGCCCAGACGCACGCCTCCAGCCACGCCAGCTCGTCCTCATCGGACAGATCGAGCGGCTGCGGGTCGAGACCCGCGCGGGCCGCGACCGTGAGCTTCTTCGGCAGCTTCGGCAGCGTCGCGCCGGGCGCCAGGTCCAGCGCGCAGTGCAGGCCGACCGCCGCCTTGGCCGGGCCGGCCACCAGCTGCTCACCGCCGTCGCACTGGTAGCGGTAGGCGAACTTGTCCATGCCGAGCAGCAGGCCGCCCGCGGTGCCCACCTCGAGCAGCGCGATCTTGCCGCCGGCCTGCTTGGCGGCCATCGCGACCGCCGGGAACGCGCACGCGGCCCGGCGCACCTCGTTGTTCGCCAGCGACCGGGACGCGAGCATCTCCGCCGCGGCATCGGCGTTGGCGAGCAGGAACTCCCGGAACACCGCCCAGGTCCCGTCGTCGACGCCGTCGAACCCGCCCAGCGACGGGTAGTAGCGCGACAGCGGGTGGATCGGGTCGGCCTGGATGAGCCGGTGCGCGACCGCGAACAGCAGCGCGGGACTGGCGCTGTCCGGCGCGGCGGCCAGCAGGCCGGCCACCTCGTCGTCCTCGGCCGCCCGGGACGCGAGGTATTCGTAGAGCGGCGACTCGTCCGCTGCGCCCCCCGCGAACTCCGCCAGCTGCCGCTTGGCCCCGGTCAGCCCGATCGCCACCGGCCCTCCCTCACTCGTGCGGAACGGGACGGCCCGGCTGCTCGCCCCCGCGCGCCTCACCGTAGTTCTGCTTCGGCACCAGAACCTTACGCCGGAAAACGCACACTACCGTGCCGTCCTGCTTGTAGCCCCGGGTCTCCACGTACACCACGCCGCGGTCGTCCTTGGACTTCGACGGCGTCTTCTCCAGCACCTCGGTCTCACCGTAGATGGTGTCCCCGTGGAACGTGGGCTTGACGTGCCGCAGCGATTCGATCTCCAGGTTCGCGATCGCCTTGCCCGACACGTCCGGCACCGACATGCCCAGCAGCAGCGAGTAGATGTAGTTGCCCACCACCACGTTCTTGCCGAAATCGGTGGTCTCGCCGGCGTAGTGGGCGTCCAGGTGCAGCGGGTGGTGGTTCATGGTGAGCAGGCAGAACAGGTGGTCGTCGTATTCGGTGACCGTCTTGCCGGGCCAGTGCTTGTACACCGCGCCCACCTCGAACTCCTCGAAGTACCGCCCGAACTGCACTGCTGGACCTCCCTGCGGGTAACGCCACACCGACCTGGGGCGACGTCAGCTGATGTTGAGGAGTACCCTCGACCAATGGTGGCAGTGCGTCAACGCGACAGCCGCCACGTTGCCGGTCCGGCTGGAGGAGGTGAGGAACGCGCGATGAGTAGTGGCGATAGTCCGCTCCCTAGTGAACCCAGCGTTTCCCTCCGGACGGCTGGATCCTCTTTCCGCCGTTAGGCGCAATTCTCCGGGAAACGCTGGTAGTGCCGGGCGGACAGCTGTGCCGCCCGGCGGTCGTGGTACGCACTGCGAAAGCCAGGAGATCCCATGCCTGCGATTCCCTCCCTCGGTGGCCTGCGCGGCCGGGGCAACGGCCGCACCACCCGCGTCGAGCCACCCGTGCCCGTGCCGGTCTCGGCCTACATCGTCGACTGCGCCGTGTACGTCGACGGTGCCCGGCTGCCCGGGCGCTGGACGCACGCCGAGGCCATCAAGGAGGTCCGGCGCAGGCGGGACGGGTTCGTCTGGATCGGCCTGCACGAGCCGGACCAGCAGCAGATCCAGGGCATCGCGGACGTCTACGGCCTGCACGAGCTGGCCGTCGAGGACGCGGTCCAGGCACACCAGCGGCCCAAGCTGGAGCGCTACGACGACACCCTGTTCATGGTGCTCAAGACGGTCCGCTACGTCGAGCACGAGTCGCCGACCACGGCCAACGAGATCGTGGAGACCGGCGAGCTCATGGCGTTCCTCGGGCTGGATTTCATCATCACGGTGCGGCACGGCGCGCATTCCGGCCTCGCCCGGCTGCGCCGGGACCTCGACCAGGACCCGGAGCGCCTGGCCGGCGGCCCGGCCGCGGTGCTGCACGCCATCACCGACCTGATCGTCGACCAGTACCTCGACGTCACCGCCTCGATCGAGGACGACATCGACGAGATGGAGACGCGCGTGTTCGCGCCCCGCTCGACCGTCAGCGCCGAGCAGATCTACCTGATGAAACGCGAGGTGCTGGAGCTGCGCCGCGCGGTGCTGCCGCTGGTCACGCCGGTGCGCCGGCTCGCCGAGGGGTTCACCCGCCTGGTGCCGGAGGAGGTCCGGTCCTACTTCCGGGACGTCGACGACCACCTGGCCACCGTGTCGGAACGGGTGAACAACTTCGACGAGCTGCTGACCACGCTGGTCGACGCGACGGTCGCGAAGATCACGCTCCAGCAGAACACCGACATGCGCAAGATCACCTCGTGGGCCGCGATGATCACGGTGCCGACGATGATCGCGGGCATTTACGGCATGAACTTCGATTTCATGCCCGAGTTGCACTGGCGCTTCGGATATCCGGTGGTGCTCGTGCTGATTCTCGGGATCTGCCTGCTTCTCTACCGAATATTCAGGAAGAACAACTGGCTGTGAGTCCCGTTTCCTGAACTGTTCGCTGGAAGGAGTTGAGCGATGACCAGACTGCTCACGAGCCTGAAGTTCTGGGCCCTCACGCTCACCGTCGCGTGGATCGCGGTGGTGGCGGTCCTGATCGCCGACCACCCGGAACTCGCGCAGGCCCGCTGACGAGTCCCTATCGTGGAGTCATGCGTGCACTGGTGGTCGCCGACGAGGTCGACGAACAGCTGTGGGCCGGTCTCGGCCCGGGCGGCGAGGTCGATCTCGTGCTGGCCGCCGGTGACCTGCCGTTCGACTACCTGGAGTTCCTGACCGACTCGCTGGGCGGGGTGCCGTGCGTGTTCGTGCCCGGCAACCACGACCCGGACCTGTCCGGGTTCACCCGTCACGGCGGCCTGTTCCTGCGCGCCGGTTTCCCGCAGGCGTGGCCGGGCCCGGCCGGCGGCATCAACGCCGACGGCCGGGTCGTCGACGTGTGCGGCCTGCGCATCGCCGGCCTGGGCGGTTCGGTCCGCTACAACGACGGCCCCAACCAGTGGACGCAGGCGCAGCAGGCGCGGCGGGCCCGGCGACTGGTCCGGCTGGCCGCGCGCCGGAACCGCCGCGACGGCCGCGGCGTCGACGTGCTGCTCACCCACGCCCCGCCGCGCGGCGTCGGCGACCGCGAGGACCCGCCGCACCACGGGTTCGGCTGCCTGCACGGGACGGTTGCGAAGATGCGGCCGGACTGGTTGCTGCACGGCCACATCCACCCCTACGGCGAGCATCCCCGGGAGCACCGGATGGGCGGCACGCGCGTCCGCAACGTCGTCGGCAAGCACGTCATCGAGTTCACCCCGCACGGGGTGCGGGCATGAACGCCGCGCGCGACACCGGTTTCCCCCGCGCGGACGCCGAGCACGACTTCCTGCGCGCACGGCGCCGCCAGGTGCTGTCCCGGCTGGCGAACTGGCTGCGCCGGGAACCCGACGACGTCAACATCATGCTGCCGTTCGACGAGGTGGTGGACGCGCTCGGTTACCTGAGCGAGCGGCGGATCGGGCTGCGGGTGATCCCGCTGAGCTCGATCGTCGGCAGCGTCGACCGCGGCCGCGACTTCGACCGCCGGTTCCGCCCCACGTCCGGGCGGGTGCGGGAACGCTGGGAACGGCTCGCGCTGGCGGCCCGCCGCGGCGAGAGCATCCCGCCGATCGAGGTGTACCGGGTCGGCGACCTGCACTTCGTGATCGACGGGCACCACCGCGTTTCGGTCGCCTACGCCCTGGGGCTGACGACCATCGACGCGATGGTCACCGAGGTGCGGACGAAGCTGAACCCGCAGGGCATCCGGTACCGGGGCGACCTGATCGTCAAGGACTACCGGCGGTTGTTCCTCGCCCGGGTGCCGCTGCCGGGCGAGGCCCGCGCGTCGGTGGTGGTGACCGACCCGTGGAACTACGCGCACCTCGGCGAGCACGTGGAGGCGTGGGGGTTCCGCCTCATGCAGGACGAGGGACGGTTCCTGGACCGGCCGACGGTGGCGAAGCGCTGGTACGAGGAGGAGTACCAGCCGGTGGTGGAGATGCTGCGCCAGGCCGACCTGATCGGCGACCGGACCGAGGCGGAGGCGTACATGTGGGTCGCGGGTGAACGCTACCGCCTGATCCGGACGCACCGCTGGGACGACGAGGTCATCGAGGCCCTGCGCTCCCGCCAGCGCTGAGCCCCGGATCAGCCGCGCTCCGCGTTCCCGGGGGCCGCGGTGGCCAGCGGCGCCGGCCGGCCGCGGAGCCTGCGGAACGCGGCTTCGCTGAGGGCCCGGCCGCACACCGTCACCGAGCCCACGGCCCGCCCGTCGGCGTCGAGGATCTGCACGTCGTAGCGCGGCCGGTTGCCACGCTCGCCCGCCTTGGTCCAGGTCAGGACCGCCCCGGCGGACGGACCGGCGGGCACCGTGGCGGCGAGCCGGGTGAGCACGAAGCGGGTGCCCTCCTGCCGCTGGTTGTCCGCGTACTCCAGGAGGGTCACGAACTGCCGCGCCGCCTCGATGAGCCGTTCCGCGGTCCGCCCGCCGTCGAGGTGGTGCCCGGGGGGCGGCGGCAGCACGGTCACGCGCCAGTCGTGCTCGCTCTCCACGAGGTCACCGACGAACACGTTCTCCGCGCGCCTGCGGTGCACCAGCCGCTGGTCGACGGGCTGCACGGGCCAGGAGGGCGACCCCGGCGAGGTCTCGGCCGGGTCGCCCTGCTCGATCGTGCCGGTCATGATCGTTCTGCCGTCCTGGTCGGCGTGGACCTGCCACAGCCGGCCGGTGGAGTCCGGTGAGTCGGCGGACAGCCGGACCGGCCCGTCCAGCTCCCCCATGCCGCGGAAGTCGAGCGTCAGGGCGACGGCGGGGTCCGCGCCGGCCGGGCGGACGAGGTCGAGCGCGGCGCTCAGGAGCATCATGCCGGGCAGGTGGTCGAGTTCGTGGTCGAAGAAGAACGGGTCGTCGAGATCGGCCATGAGCTCACGGGTCCGCCGCTCGGGCCGCGGCCACCGGTCGACCACGAGCACGTCGGCGAGCGGCGCGCGCCGGGCGGGGCGGAACGACCCGCCGTCGTGGTAGGCGGTGGGGATCAGCACACCCTGCCGGATCCCGGGCGGCAGGCCGAGGATGTCCGCGATCTCGGCCTCCCGGCGCAGGTGGCAGGTGGTCCAGGCGGTGCCGAGCCCGCGGGTGCGCGCGGCGAGCATGTAGCTCCAGGCGGCCGGCAGCAGCGACCCCCACGAACCGGCCTGGCTGCCCTCGGGCAGCCGCGGCGCGACGAGGCACGGCAGCACGAGCACGGGCACGCGGTGCAGGTTGTCGGCCAGGAACCGGGCGCTGTCCAGGTCCCGGGACGGTCCCGGGTTGCCCAGCTCGGCGACGTACTCGGCGAAGCACCGCCGGTACACCTCGGCGATCCTGGCCCGCTGCACCTCGTCCCGCACGACGATCCACCGCCACGGCTGGCGGTTGCCGCCGTTGGGCGCCTGCAAGGCGACCTCCAGGCACTCTTCGATCACCTGCTCCTCGACGGGCACGTCGAGCAGCAGTCTCCGGCGAACGGCACGAGTGGTGGTGAGCACCTCGTCGACCGGCAATGTCATCGGAATCCCCTTCCGCAATACCAACGGTATTTCGACATTACCGAACAACCCGTCACCCTCGTGGGCCAATTCACACTTCGCTTTGGTAACGACGGAGGGCCACTCCCCCAGCAGGAGGAGCGGCCCTCGTCGCACACCGCGGTGCGGTCACTCCTCGTACGTGAGGTTCCGTCCCGAAGCCGGGTCGAACAGCTGGACCTTCTGCACGTCGAACCAGACGTCGAGCGACCCGCCCTCCCGCGCCGCCGACGACGGCGACAACCGGGCCGTGATGGAGGCACCGGCGCCGGGCACGTCGTCCGCCCCGGCGTCCGCCGCCAGCTCGGCCAGCTCCGACGTGGTGGCCACCTCGCCGCCCTCGACGGTGAAGTAGGCGTACTTCTCCGAGCCCATCGACTCCAGCACGTCCACGTGCGCGCTGAACACACAGCCCCGGCCCACGGCCGCCTCGTCGAGCAGGCCGGCGTCCTCGAAGTGCTCCGGCCGGATACCGGCGATCAGCTCACGCGGCGCGTTCGCCTCCTCCGCCAGCCGGCGCAGCCGGTCCGGCAACTGGACCGTGCCCAGTGCGCTCTTCAGACTGCCGTCCTCGAGCGTCGCCGGGACGAAGTTCATCGACGGCGACCCGATGAACCCGGCCACGAAAAGGTTCTTCGGGTGGTCGTAGAGGAACTGCGGCGAGCCGATCTGCTGCACGTACCCGGCCCGCAGCACGACCACCCGGTCGCCCAGCGTCATCGCCTCGGTCTGGTCGTGCGTGACGTACAACGTGGTGGTGCCGAGCTGGCGCTGCAACTTCGACACCGACGTGCGCATCTGGCCACGCAGCTTCGCGTCCAGGTTGGACAGCGGCTCGTCCATCAGGAACGCCTTGGGGCTGCGCACGATCGCCCGGCCCATCGCCACCCGCTGCCGCTGCCCGCCGGAGAGGTTGGACGGTTTGCGGTCCAGGTGCTGGGTCAGATCCAGGATCTCCGCCGCCTCCTCGACCTTCGCCTTGACGGTCGCGTCGTCGACCTTGGCCAGCCGCAGCGGGAAAGCCATGTTCTCCCGCACGCTCATGTGCGGGTACAGCGCGTAGGACTGGAACACCATCGCGATGTCCCGGTCCTTCGGCGCCCGCTCGTTCATCCGCTCACCGTCGATGCGCAGCTCACCGGAGGAGATGTCCTCCAGCCCGGCCACCATGTTCAGCGTGGTCGACTTCCCGCAACCGGACGGGCCGACCAGGATGATGAACTCACCGTCGGCGATCTGCAGGTCCACTTCGGACACAGCGAGCGCGCCGTCCGGGTACCGCTTGCTCACCTTGTCCAGCACGATCTCAGCCATGGCGCTACCCCTTCACCGCACCGGAGGTCAGCCCCGCGACGATGCGGCGCTGGAAGAACAACACGAACAGGATGATCGGGACGGTGATCACCACGGCCGCGGCGCAGATCGTCCCGGTCGGGTCCTCGAACTGGGAGGCCCCGGTGAAGAACGACAACGCCGCCGGCACCGTCCGCGACGCGTTGGTCGAGGTCAGCGAGATGGCGAACAGGAAGTCGTTCCAGCAGAAGATGAACACCAGGATGGCCGTGGTGAACACCCCCGGCGCGGCCAGCGGCGCGATCACCCGCCGGAACGCCTGCCCCGGCGTGGCGCCGTCCATCTTGGCGGCCTTCTCCAGCTCCCAGGGGATCTCGCGGAAGAACGCCGACAGCGTGTAGATCGCCAGTGGCAGGGCGAAGGTGATGTAGGGCAGGATCAGCCCCGGCCAGGTGTCGAACAGCCCGAGCGTGCGCTCGATGTTGAACAGCGGGCTCACCAGCGACACCTGCGGGAACATCGCGATCAGCAGCGAGACGCCGACCAGCAGCTGCTTGCCGGGGAAGTCCAGCCGCGCGATCGCGTACGCCGCCATCGTCCCCAGGACCACCGCGATCAGCGTCGCGATGAGCGCGATGCCGATCGAGTTGATCAGCGCCCGCACGAAGTCCAGGGTCTGGAAGATGTCCCCGTAGTTCTGCAGCGTCCACGAGCGCGGGATGAACTTCCCGTCGTCGATCGTGTCCTTGGTCTTCAGCGACAACGACAGGATCCACAGCACCGGGACCAGCGCGTAGACCACCACGACGATGTCGATCAGCGTCCACCGGGTCTTGCGGGCGGTGGTGACCGCTCCACCCATCACCATCAGCGCTTCCCTCCCTGGTCACTGCCCGGCGCCGCAGTGCCGAACAGCTTGATGAAGATGAACGCGATGATCGCGACCGTGATGAAGATCAGCACCGACATCGTGGACCCGATCCCCAGGTTCAGACCCTTGATCAGGTTGTTGTAGGTCTGCATGGACACCGACGACGTGTTGTTCTGCCCGCTGGTGAGCACGTAGATGTTGTCGAAGATGCGGAACGCGTCCAGCGTCCGGAACAGCAGCGCCACCAGGATCGCCGGCTTCATCACCGGAACCATCACCTTGATGAACCGCTGCCACGCGTTCGCGCCGTCCATCGCCGCCGCCTTGAGCAGGTCGTCCGGCACCAGCGCGAGACCGGCCATCAGCAGCAGCGCCATGAACGGCGTCGTCTTCCACACCTCGGCGAGGATGATGATCGCCAGCGACGGGATGTACTGCGTCAGCGGAGCCGAGTTCCCGGCGAGGGTGTTCGCCAGGTAGCCGGTGTCCGGCGTCCACGCGTAGTACCACGAGAACGCCGCGACCACGGTCACGATGCCGTACGGGATCAGCGAGACGGTGCGCACCAGGCCGCGCCCGACGAGCGTGCGGTGCATGATCAGCGCCAGCAGCATGCCGAGCACCAGCTCGACGGCCACCGAGATCACTGTGATGACCATCGTGGTGGCGAACGCGGTCCACCAGTAGGAGTCGGACAGCACGGCCGCGTAGTTCGCGAGCCCCACGAACTCGGTGTCCTGCGGGAACCGCAGGTCGTACCGCTGCAACGACAACCAGACCGAGTAGACGATCGGATAGGCGGTGACCGCGACCATCACGATCGCCGCGGGTGCGCAGAGCAGCCACCCCAGCCGCCGCTCCGCCCGCTTCCCTTCGCTCAGCGCCGGTTTGCCGGATCTTGCCGTGGTCTGCCGCGGTGTCGCCGAAACGTCCTCGACCGTGCTCACGGAATCACCCCTTTCGAGTTCAGCGCGTCGGTCAGCTTGCTGCGCAGCTCGTCGGCCGTCTTCTGCGGGTCGATCTTGGACGGCGGCGACAGCACCTTGGAGATGACCGTCGACAGGCTCTGGTACGCCGGGGTCAGCGGGCGCACCGCGGCGTCCTTGAGCGCGGCGAGGATGGTGTCCCGCATCGGGTACGCGGTGGCCATGCTCGGGTTGTTGTCCGCGTCGACCGGTTTGGCCGGGTCGAGCGGGGTGTTGTCGGTGTAGAGGGACTCCAGGCTCGGCGGGACGCCGTCCTTGACCGCGGAGAACTTCTGGTTGTCCCGGTTGCGCAGGCACAGCGCCGCCTCGAACGCTTCCGGCTTGTGCTGCGAGGTGGTGCTGACCGCCAGGTCGTAGCCACCGATCGTGGTCTTCGCCGGGACGCCGGGCTGGACGGACGGGTAGGTGGACCACTTGAAGTGCGCCAGGTCCTTCGGCTGCTCGTCGGCGTAGGACGCGTAGACGAACGGCCAGTTCAGCTCGAACGCGCCGTTGCCGCGCTGGAACGCCTGCCGGACGTCGTCCTCCTTCTGGTTCGTCAGGGACGGGTCGGTGATGCCGCTGGAGGTGACCCGTTTGAGGATCTCCAGCGCCTGCACCGCACCCTGGTCCATGACGACCGACTTGCCGTCCTCGGACAGGATGTGCCCGCCCGCGGAGGCGACCAGGGTGTTGTAGATGACCACCAGGCCCTCGTACTGGGCGCCGGTGAACAGGATGTTGTGCGGCTTGCCCGCGGCCTTGAGCTGCTCGGACTCACCGACCATCTGGTCCCAGGTGGCCGGTGCCTGCGGCGTGATCCGGTCGTCGTACCAGAGCAGCTGGACGTTGGTGTTCTTCGTGGCCGCGTAGAGCTTGTCGTTCCAGGTCGCCGTGGCCAGCGGGCCGGGCAGCACGCCCGCCTCGGCCTGCGCCTTGTTCGCGCCCGTCCACTCCTCGGCCCAGCCGGCCTCGGCGAACTCCGGCACCCAGGTGACGTCCAGGCCCAGGATGTCCAGGCCCTTGTCACCGGCGGCGAGCCGGCGCGCCATTTGCAGCCGCTGGTCGTCGGCACCGCGCTGGAGCTTGTTGTAGACGATCCTGTAACGCCCGGCCGCCTGCGCGTTGCAGTTGTCCACGACCTTCTGGAACGTGTCCTCCGGCGCGTAGTACAGGTTGAGCGTGATCCCCTGATCGGATCCGCAAGCGGTGACGAGACCAGCGGTCAGCATGCCCGCGCCGACCACCGCCGCCATCCTGCCGGGCGGCCTGCCCCGCCCCGTTCCGTTCCCCATGAGGCCTCCTCCTCGGCACGCGGCCGGCGGGAGACCCACCCCACACGCCGTCGTGCATGCAATCAAGCAACCCGAGGCTGTCAACCCGAGTCGCACGATCGGTGGGAAGTCAAACTATTCCCAGCGATCACGGGCCGCAACCGCTGGAGGTCACGATTCAGCCGGTTGACCCGGATGGCCGCATCGCGAGCTTCGCGAGCAGGTTGCGGCCCTGCTCGGCGTTCCGCGGCTGGCACAGCACGTCGTACCGGCCGGCCACGAGCTGGCTCGCCGACGCGAAGTCCCGGCGACCGCGCGAGGAGGCGTAGCTGATGGCGGCGAACACCAGCCCGAACAGCACACCGGAGGCCAGACCGACCAGGATCGGCTGGTAGGTGACCGTCGCGCCGGAGGCGAACATCGCCAGCAGGAAGCCCACGAACAGGCCGAACCAGGCTCCGGACATCGCGCCCGTCATCAGGACGCGGCCCCACGACAGCCGGCCCAGCACCCGTTCCACGAGCATCAGGTCGACGCCGACGATGGTCACGTCCTCAACCGCGAACTGGTTGTCGGCGAGGTAGTCGACGGCCCGCTGCGCCTCCTGGTAGGTGGCGTACGACCCGATCGGCCATCCGGTGGGCGGTGTCGGCAAGCGCGGCAGACCCTGTGCGGGGCGGCCGCCGGAGCTGAACGGGCTGGTCACGGTCATCACCTGTGCTGTCGTAGTGATCGAGTGACTTCATCCTGCCAACCCCCATGGAACCACGCGAACCCGACACTCCAGGGGCTCCGGTCAGGAGCGGGACTGGTAGTCGCGCAGGAGGCCGCGGCTGATGATGGTTTTCTGGATCTCGCTGGTGCCCTCGCCGATGAGCAGGAACGGCGCCTCGCGCATGAGCCGTTCGATCTCGTACTCCTTGGAGTAGCCGTAGCCGCCGTGGATGCGGAACGCGTCCTGCGTGACCTCGGCGCAGTACTCCGAGGCGATCAGCTTGGCCATGCCGGCGGCGACGTCGTTGCGTTCGCCGGTGTCCTTCAGCCGGGCCGCGTTGACCATCATCAGGTGCGCCGCCTCGACCTTGGTGGCCATCTCGGCCAGCTTGAACGCGATCGCCTGGTGCTGCGCGATCGGCTTGCCGAACGTCCGGCGCTGCTGCGCGTACTCGATCGCCAGCTCGAAGGCCCGGATCGCGATGCCGCACGCGCGCGCCGCGACGTTCACCCGGCCGACCTCGATACCGTCCATCATGAACGAGAACCCGCGGCCCGGCGCCTCACCCAGCACCTGCGACGCCGGGATCCGGAAGCCGTCGAACACCGCCTCGGTCGTGTCGACGCCCTTGTAGCCCATCTTGTCGATCTTGCCCGGGATGGTCAGGCCCGGCGCGACCTCGCCGAAGCCCTCCGGCTTCTCCACCAGGAACGTCGTCAGGTTCTGGTGCGGCTTGCCGGCATTTTCGTCGGTGCGCACCAGCAGCGCGATCAGGTTCGACGAGCCGCCGTTGGTCAGCCACATCTTCGACCCGTCGATGACGTAGCTGTCCCCGTCGCGCCGCGCCCGGGTCCTGATGGCGGCGACGTCGGAGCCGAGGTCCGGCTCCGACATGGAGAACGAGCCGCGGATCTCGCCGGCCGCCATCCGCGGCAGGTACTTCCGCTTCTGCTCGTCCGTCCCGTGCCGGGAGATCATGTGCGCCACGATGAAGTGCGTGTTGATCACGCCCGACACGCTCATCCAGCCCCGCGCGATCTCCTCCACCACCAGGGCGTAGGTCAGCAGCGACTCGCCCAGCCCCCCGTACTCCTCGGGAATCGTGATCCCGAACAGCCCCATCTCCTTCATGCCCGCGACGATGTCGGCCGGGTACGCGTCCGCGTGCTCCAGTTCCTGGGCGTGCGGGATGATCTCCTTGTCCACGAACGACCGGACCGTGGACAGGATCTCCGACTGCACCTCGGTGAGGCCGGCGGTCTGGGCCAGACGGGCCATGGGGCGACTCCTGTCGTCTGCGGGACGTGTTACCGGCGAGTATGGCCGCCGGGGGACCCGCCCGCATATGGCGCGTCTCACCCAGCGGCTCGGTCCTCCTGCTGGCGGGGAATCGTGGCGTGGCCGTTCACCGGCTGCTCGGCGGCCGGCTTGTCGGGCTGGGCGGTCTGTCGTTCGAGAAAGCGCAGCAGCTCCACCGGGAACGGCAGCACCAGCGTCGAGTTCTTCTCCGCCGCCACCTGCACCACCGTTTCCAGCAGCCGCAGCTGCAGCGCCGACGGGGTGTCGGCCATGACGCCCGCCGCCTCGGAGAGCTTGTGCGACGCCTGCAGCTCACCGTCTGCGGAAATCACCCGTGCCCGGCGCTCCCGCTCGGCTTCGGCCTGGCGCGACATCGAGCGCTTCATCGACTCGGGCAGGGCGACATCCTTGATCTCCACCCGGTCGATGTGCACGCCCCAGTCCAGGGCCGGGCTGTCGATCATCAGCTCGAGCCCCTGGTTGAGGCGCTCCCGGTTGGACAACAGGTCGTCCAGGTCGCTCTTGCCGATGATCGAGCGCAGCGACGTCTGCGCCACCTGCCCGACGGCGAACCGGTAGTCCTGCACGTTGATCGCGGCGACCACCGGGTCGATGACCTTGAAGTACACGACCGCGTCCACGCGGACGGTGACGTTGTCCCGCGTGATGCCCTCCTGCGCGGGCACCGGCAGGGTGACGATCTGCATGTTCACCTTCTGCAGCCGGTCGGCGCCCGGCACCAGCAGGGTCAGGCCGGGCTCGCGGACGGCGGACCGGACCCGGCCGAACCGGTAGACCAGCCCGCGCTCGTACTGCCGGATGACCCGGACGCTGGTGGCGAGCCCGGTGACTCCCACTGCGGCGACGATGGAGACGATTTCGGCCAGCATGGCGGCTCCCGGGGGTGCGTGTCCCTTGACGCGATGTTACCCCGGTCACAGCGGATGGGAAGTGCCTGATCAGAGACCCTGGCGGCCCGCGGATGCGGCCCCGTTCGTCCCCCGCTGCCCGGACGGGCCCGAGCACCGGGGACCTACCGGCGGAACTGTCCACCTGGGACGGGTCCGGTCGTTCCGGCCCCCCGCCACCCGGCCCCGATTCCTGCGGTGGCACCGGTCCACCCGGTCCACAGTGGAAGCGCGGCCGAGCGGCGGGCCGCGCCCCAGGACAGTGCGCACGCGCGGGCACGCGCTGCGATCGCCGAGCACGCCGCGCTCGAATAGTGTGACGGCATGGCGGGAGTGAACAGGGTCTTCGCCGCCCAGCTGGCCGGCCTGCCGGTGTTCGGGCCGGACGGCGAGTCGATCGGCAAGGCGCGTGACCTGGTCGCCGGCCTCCGGCTCGACCAGCAGCCGCCGCGGGTGCTGGGGCTCGTCGTCGAGCTCGCCACCCGGCGCCGCGTCTTCGTCCCGATGCTCCGGGTCACCGGGATCGAACCCAACGCCGTCACGCTCGCCACCGGAACGGTCAACATGCGCCGGTTCCACCGGCGGCCCAACGAGGTGCTCGTGCTCGGGCAGCTCATCGACGCCCAGGCGCACCTGGCGTCCACCGGTGCGCGGGTCACCGTCGCCGACGCGGCCATGGAACCGCTGCGCAGCCGGGACTGGGTGCTGGCGAAGCTCGCCGTGCGGGAACGCTCCAGCCGGCTCGGGCTGGGCCGCCGGCGGTCGTCGCTGCAGGTCCTGCCGTGGTCCGACGTGCGTGGCCTCGGCCTGACCGATCTCACCGGCCAGCCGCAGGGCGCCGGGCAGCTGCTGATGCTGTTCGACACGATGCGCGCGGTGGACATCGCGGCGACCATGCGGGACCTGCCGACCAAACGGCGGCATGAGGTGGTCGACTCGATGGACGACGAGCGGCTCGCGGACGTGCTGGAGGAGCTGCCCGAGGAGGACCAGAAGGAACTGCTCGCCCACCTGGCCGAGGAACGCGCCGCCGACATCCTCGAAGCGATGAACCCGGACGACGCCGCCGACCTGCTCGCCGAACTCGCACCGGCCGACCAGAGCAGGCTGCTCGAGCTGATGCACCCGGACGAGTCCGAACCGCTGAAACGCCTGCTCACCTACTCCTCGGACACCGCGGGCGGCCTGATGACGCCGGAACCGGTCATCCTCACCCCGGACGCCACGATCGCCGAGGCACTGGCCCACATCCGCAACCCGGACCTGCCCGCCGCGCTGGCCAGCCTGGTGTTCGTGTGCCGCCCGCCCACCGAGACCCCCACCGGGCGGTACGTCGGCTGCGTGCACTTCCAGCGCCTGCTGCGGGAAGCGCCGGCGGAACTGGTCGCCACCGCCGTGGACACCGACCTGCCCGCGCTCGGCCCCGACGCCACGCTGCCGGAAATCACGCGCTACTTCGCGGCCTACAACCTCGCGTGCGGACCGGTCGTGGACGACCAGGACCACCTCCTGGGCGCCGTCACCGTCGACGACCTGCTCGACCACCTGCTGCCGGACCGCTGGCGGGAGACCGGGCTGCACGACATCACCGAAGGACAGGAGATCGACAGTGCCTGAGCTGACCACGCGACGCCGTCTCGACCAGCCCCGCGCCGGGCGGGGTCTGCTGGTCAGTATCGACCCGGACAGTTTCGGCCGGGTGTCCGAACGGCTGGCCCGCTTCCTCGGAACCGGGAAGTACCTCTTCTGGCAGACCCTGATCGTCGTCGTCTGGATCGCGATCAACCTCGGCGCGGCCACGCTGCGCTGGGACCCGTACCCGTTCATCCTGCTCAACCTGGCGTTCTCCACCCAGGCCGCGTACGCCGCACCGCTGATCCTGCTGGCGCAGAACCGGCAGGACGACCGCGACCGGGTGTCGCTGGAAGAGGACCGGCACCGGGCGGCGCAGACGAAGGCCGACACCGAGTTCCTGGCGCGCGAACTGGCGGCGCTGCGCCTGGCCGTCGGCGAGGTCGCCACCCGCGACTACCTGCGCGGGGAGCTGGACAAGCTGCGCGAGGACCTCAACACCAAGCCCCGGCGTGGCAAAAGCAATAGGGCCCAGGCGGAGACCATTACCGGTCCGTAGCATGGTGGGGTGACCAGTACGCAGCAGATCCCCAGCGTCGAGGACGTCCGCGCGGCGCTGAAGGACGTTCACGACCCCGAGATCCGCAAGCCCATCACGGAACTCGGCATGGTCAAGGACGTCACGGTCGGCTCGGGAGACACTGCCGGTGTCGTGACGGTCTCGGTGTACCTGACGGTGGCCGGTTGTCCGCTGAAGGACACGATCACCAAGGACACCCAGGCCGCGGTCGGCAAGCTCGACGGGGTGCGGGAGGTGCGGGTCGAGCTCGACGTGATGAGCGACGAGCAGCGCACCGCGCTGCGGAAACAGCTGCGTGGGGACGCGGCGGAGCCGGTCATCCCGTTCGCCCAGCCCGGCTCGATGACCCGGGTGTACTGCGTGGCCTCCGGCAAGGGCGGGGTCGGCAAGTCCAGCGTGACGGTCAACCTCGCGGTGGCGATGGCGCAGCGCGGGCTGTCGGTCGGGGTCGTCGACGCCGACATCTACGGGCACTCGGTGCCGCGCATGCTGGGCGCGCGCGAGAAGCCGACCAAGGTCGAGCAGATGATCATGCCGCCGCAGGCGCACGGCGTGAAGGTCATCTCGATCGGCATGTTCACCCCGGGCAACACCCCGGTGGTGTGGCGTGGCCCGATGCTGCACCGGGCGTTGCAGCAGTTCCTCGCCGACGTGTTCTGGGGCGACCTGGACATCCTGCTGCTCGACCTGCCGCCGGGCACCGGTGACATCGCGATCTCGGTGGCGCAGCTGATCCCGAACGCGGAGATCCTGGTCGTGACAACCCCGCAGCAGGCGGCCGCCGAGGTGGCCGAGCGCGCGGGTGCGATTGCGATGCAGACGCGGCAGCGGCTGGCCGGCGTCATCGAGAACATGTCGTGGCTGGAGACCCCGTCCGGGGAGCGGATGGAGATCTTCGGTTCGGGTGGCGGCCGCACGGTGGCGGAGTCGCTGAGCAAGTCGGTGGGTACCGAGGTGCCGCTGCTGGGCCAGGTCCCGCTCGATCCGCGGCTGCGCGAGCAAGGGGACGCCGGAACGCCTCTCGTGCTGGCCGAACCGGACGCCCCGGCGTCGGAGGTGCTGCGCGACGTGGCGAAGAAGCTGTCCGTACGGGCCCGCGGCCTGGCCGGCAAGATGCTGAACCTCAGCCCCAGCGGCCGCTGACCAGGAGCCCCACACCGCTCCCGGTCACCGTGTTGACCCGTCGGCGCGCCGTGTCCGCCGCTCCCGGCGCCGTGTTCGCCGCTCCCGGCGCCGTGTTTGCTACTCAGGGCAGCGAATTGGCCCGTGTGCTTCAGCCGGTTCGGGTTCGGGCGCCGCTCGCGCTGACGGCGATCGGTGAACTGGGGCTCGTGCCGTGCATTCGCGGCGGCGGACGGGTCGAACGCGACCCGTTGTCCACGCCAAAACCGGCGCGTCGCCGCAGGCGAGCCTCGGCTCAGGTGGCGTCCGGGTCGACCGGGGGCTTCTCGCCGGGCTTGAGGGTCTCCGGCTCCGCCTTCGCCGCCGGGCCGGTGGCTGCGGGGTAACCGTTGGGCTTCGTGCTGCCGCCGGACAGGCCGTTGATCCCGAGCGGGTCCGGGTCGCCGTCGAACAGGTGCTGCGTCACCGCGCGGCGGGGGTCGAAGTTGCGCAGCTGCCGCAGATCCTCGAGCGGTTTCTGGAACTGCTCGAAGTCCGAGCCCATCTCCTCCTTGAGCTGCTGCCGTGCCCCGTTCGCGAACTCGCGCACCTTCCGCACATTGCGGCCCAGCCAGGCGGCGGCCTCGGGCAGACGCTCCGGCCCGAGGATGAACAAGCCCGCGACGATGAGGACGAGGATCTCGCCCCAGCCAACGCTGTCGAACATTCGCGAACCTCCGCCTCACCCGGCCGTAGCTTCCTCAGATTACCCCGTCATCCGGCCCGTCCGGACCCGCCGAGAGGAGTTCACACTGCGTCCACCTGGCAGTCAGTCCGAGCCCAGCGTCACATCCACGACCAGCGTGCGACCCTGGCGCACCAGCTGCACCGGCACCGTTTCGCCGATCCCGTGCTGCCGCACCGCCACCGTCAGCTCGGCCGCGTTGCGGACCAGCCGGCCGCCGAGCTTGGTGATGACATCGCCCTCCGCGATGCCGGCCCGGGCGGCCGGACCGCCGTCGGCGACGTTGAGCACCTGCGCGCCCTCCGACGTCTCCGCCGCGACCGACGCCGCGTTGACCCCGATGTCGGAGTGTTTGACCTGGCCACTGCTGATGAGCGTGCGCGCGATCTTGATGGCGTCGTCGGCGGGGATCGCGAACCCGATGCCGATGCTGCCGCCGGAACCGTCCGCACCGCCGTCGGTGCGGATCGACGAGTTGATGCCGACCAGCGCGCCCGTCGAGTCGACCAGCGCCCCGCCGGAGTTGCCGCGGTTGATGGGCGCGTCGGTCTGGATGGCGTCGTAGGTGACCGGTGGCTCACCGTTGTCCCCCGCCGCGGTGACCGGCCGGTGCAGCGCACTCACGATGCCTGAGGTCACGGTGTTCTCCAGACCCAGCGGCGAGCCGACGGCGATCACCGAATCACCCGGTTCGAGCTTGGCCGGATCGCCGATCTGCAGCACGACCGGGTTGCGCACCGCCACCTTGATCACCGCGAGGTCGGTCTTCGGGTCCGTCCCGACGATGCGCGCCTCGGTGCGGGTGCCGTCGGTGAACACCGCGGTGATCTTGGCCTGCGGGTCGCTCGTGGCCAGCGAGACGACGTGGTTGTTCGTGATCGCGTAGCCCTGCGGGTCGATCACGACCCCCGAGCCGACACTGCCGGACTGGCCGGACTTGACCTCGATGGAGAGCACCGCGGGCGCGACCCGTTGCGCGATGTCCGCGATCGACCCGGGCGCGCGCTCCTTGCCCGCCTCGGCCTCGGAGATCGTCGCCGACCCGGTCAGCGCATCGCCCGCGCCGCCGAGCCACCAGCCGATCAGACCGCCGACCGCGCCGATGAGCAGGCAGACCACCCCGAGCAGGCCGAGCGCGACCGGCTTGACCCGGCGGCCGAACAGCAGCTCGGGCAGGGACAGCTGCGCGCTGCGCGGGCGGGTGGCGTCCGCGTCGTCCTCGTCACCGGGCTCCAGGGCGGGCCGGCCGAGCACGGCGGCGGACCCCGGATCACGCCACGGATCGGTGACGCGCGACCACAGCGGCGGCTCCGGATCGCCACCGGGCCGCCTGCCGTTGTCCCCGGCGGGGCGCTGGAGCTGAACGTCCTCGGCGCCGGGCGGGCGGCCGAACGCCTCGGCGAGCGACTCGGGCGCGGGCGGAGCCGAGACCACCTTGTCGCCGTTGCGCGTGCCGGGGGTGTAGAGCTTGTCGAACGCGCCGTCCACGCCGCGCGGGCGGCCGAACACACCCGCCTCGGCCGGATCCACCGGCGGCCGAGCCAGGGGCCGCGGCGCCAGCCGCGGTTCGGCCTGCGGCGCGCTGTCCTGTGGCGGATTCGGCTGGCTCATCGTTCCCCGGGTGGCTGGCTCGTCGTGCTGTCGGCGCGACCCTACGCCACCGATTGTCCCGGGCGGACGGTGAAGGGCGCGTCAGCGCCCGGCCACGGGCGTGGGAGCCGTCGTGGTCGTCGTGGCGGTCGCCGGGGTGGCGGGCTCGCCACCGAGCTGGGCCCGCAGCACACCCGGTGCGGGCGCCGGACCCGGCTCCGGGTTGGACGGCGTGGGGTCGGCGCTGGTCGCCGAGGTCGCGACGAGCGCCAGCGCGCTCAGGACGAGACCGGACACGGCCACTCCCGCCCCCTGCGCGACGCGGCGCCGCACGGACGGCTGGCGCTGCGCGCCCAGTACTGCGGAACCGCTACCGAGTGGCGCGCTCGACCCGAGCGGCGCCGAAGATCCGAAAGGGGACGATTGGAGACCGGCCACCCGGTCGGGTCGCTGGATCGCCACCAGCTGCCCGTCCTCGGTCATCGCGAGGTTGTCCGGGCTGGTCGGCAGGTCGGTGTCCTGCGGGATGTTGCGCAGCACCGCCATCAGGCCGGCGGGCATCGACGGCGCCTGCGCGTGCCGCACGGCCGCGCGCACCTGGCGTTGTGAGGTGACCTCGGCAGCGCAGATCGGGCACCGCGCGACGTGCGACGCGGCGCGCTCACGGGCGCCCAGGCTCATCTCGCCGTCCACGAAGGCGACGACGGCGTCGGGAAGCAGGTGAGACTCGGGCAGGCCCCAGCCTCGCGGTTCGCTCATGCGGAAACCCCCACGGACTCCTCCTTCGCCGCCCGGCGCCGTTCGAGCGAGGCACGCAGCGCCTGCCGGCCGCGGTGGATCCGGCTGCGCACGGTGCCCAGCTTCACGCCGAGCGTCGCACCGATCTCCTCGTAGGACAGTCCTTCGACGTCGCACAGCACCACGGCGGCGCGGAACTCCGGCGGCAGCTCGTCGAGCGCGGCCTGCAGGTCCGGATCCAGGTGGGTGTCGCTGTAGACCTGCTCGGGGCTCGGGTCGTCACCGACGATGCGGTCGGTGTCCTCGGGCAGCCCCTCCATGCGCACCCGGGAACGGCGGCGCGCCATATCCAGGAACAGGTTCGTGGTGATGCGGTGGAGCCAGCCTTCGAAGGTGCCGGGCTTGTAGGAGGCCAGCGAGCGGAACACCCGGATGAACGTCTCCTGGGTGAGGTCCTCGGCGTCGTGGCTGTTGCCCGTCAAGCGGTAGGCGAGCCGGTACACCCGGTCGCCGTGCTCGCGGACGACCTCGTCCCACGACGGCGGAGTCCACGCGGACTCGTCCACCGTGACCGGCTGGCCCTCGGCCTGCTCGTTCTTCAGGCTGTTCTGCATCGTGGGGGACGGCACCTCCATCAGGCTGTTCTCCCAACTGATCTCTCCAACGCGGGCCATCGGCTCTGTGTTCCCAGCATGACCGCTCTCCTTATGGAGGTGGTGAGACGAGACTGAGAGTCACCTGAGAGAACTGTGCACGTCCTGCACGGGTTTGACGGCGGCCGGCGCTAACCTTGCCCGCGTGACCTCCGAGACGCTCGCGGCGAGTGGCGGCGACCACGCCGAGGGCTACCTGCCCGGCCACCCCGCCGACGCCGCGCTGCTCACCGCGCGCGTGCGGGCGGAGGAGCTGGGCTGCGCGGTGCTGGAGCCGGACGCCGGGGCGGCGCTGTGCTTCCTCGCGACCAGCCTGCGCGCCCGCGCGGTGGTCGAGATCGGCACCGGCGTCGGGGTCAGCGGACTCTACCTGCTGCGGGGCATGGCCCCGGACGGCGTACTGACCTCGATCGACATCGAACCGGAGCACCACCAGGCGGCGCGTCGCACGCTCCGCGAGGCGGGGTACCCGCCGGGCCGGACGCGGTTGATCATGGGCCGGGCGCTGGACGTCCTGCCGCGGCTGACCAGCGGCGGGTACGACCTGGTGTTCGTGGACGCCGCGCGGGCGGAGTACCCGCGCTACTACGAGCACGGGGTGCAGCTGCTGCGGCAGGGCGGGGTGATCGCGTTCCACGGCGTGACGGACGCGGCCCGCGGCGAGCGGCGGGATCCGGCGCTGCTGGCGGCGCGCGAGCTGGCGCGGGCGATCCGCGAGGACGAGCGGCTGGTGCCGGCGCTGCTGCCGGTCGGCGGGGGGATGCTGGTCGCCGCGGTGCAGTGACGCTGGTCCGTGTCGGCACGCGGACCGGGAGTGACGCCGCTCGAAATTGTCGTACCCCTGGGGCACGATCTGCTCATCTGGAACTGTCCGGATCGGCGAGGGGTCGGCACATGCGTGAGGCAGTCGTCAGCGCCGCGCGGTTCATCAGCACCCGCGTGGCGGAACCCATCGGGCTGGGGGACGTCGCGGACCACGTCGGCTACAGCCCGTTCCACCTGGCGCGCGTGTTCGAGCAGGAGCTGGGCCTGCCGCCCGGCCAGTACCTCACCGCGCGGCGGTTCGAGAGGGCCAAACAGCTGTTGTTGCGCAGCGACGAGCGGATCATCGACGTCTGCAACGCGGTCGGGTTCTCCGCGCCGGGCACGTTCACCACGCGGTTCACCGCGGCGGTGGGCGCCACGCCGGCCGGGTTCCGGCGGCTGCCGGAGGTCCTCGCCGGCTCGCCGCCGCGCCCGGTCGTCCTCCCGGGCCGTGATCGCGCCGGCGGCACGGTCATGGGCACGGTCCGGCTGAGCCCGGCGGCGGCGCTCGCGCTCGGCCCGGACCCCGCGGTGTACGTCGGCCTGTTCCCGAAGCGCGTGGCGCGCGGGTTCCCGGTCAGCGGCACGCTGCTGGCGCAGCCGGGTGATTTCCTGCTCGGCGGCGTCCCGCCGGGCACCTACTGGGTGCTGTCCTCGGCACTGCCGGGCCGGGCCGGCGCGGCAGCGCAGCTCCTGCCGGGGCGCAGCGTGGTGGGGGCGTCCTCCCGGACGGTCCACGTGTCGGCCCAGGCCCCGGTCCACCAGCGGGACGTGCACCTCGACGTCGGCGAGGACTGGTCGACGCCGGTCCTGATCGCGCTGCCCGCTCTCGCCTCGGCCGGTGCCCAGGACCGGCGGAGGCACCGGTGATGCGAGGTCAGGCCGGCACCGCCGCGCGCGAGCGGGCCCGGCCGGTCAGGCGCGCCACCGCCAGCCCGGCCAGCGCCAGCCACAGCACGGCCACCCCGACGAGCCAGCTCCAGCCGAAGTGGCCGAACACCACGCTGCCGAGCGTGCCGCCGACGCTGCTGCCCAGGTAGTAGGCGAGGGTGTAGGCGCCGGACGCCTGACCGCGCGCACCCTCGGGGGCCTCGGCCGCGGCCCACCCGTTCGCCACCGCGTGGGCGGCGAAGAACCCGCCGGTGAGCACCACGAATCCGGCCACCACCAGCGACAGCGAGTCGGGCAGGGTGAGCAGGATCCCGGTCGCCATCACGGTCAGCCCGCCGAGCACCGCCCGCCGCCGGCCGAACCGGGCGACCAGCCGTCCCGCGTTCGAGGACGACACCGAGCCCACCGCGTAGGCCAGGAACACCAGCGACGCGACCGCCGGCGACAGGTTGAGCGGCGCACCGGTCAACCGGAAACCGGCCGCGTTGTACATCGCGACGAAGGCGCCCATCGCGAGCATCGCCACGCCGTACTGCACCAGCAGCACCGGCCGCCGCAGCGCCAGGCCCAATCCGCTCAGCACGTTCGGGGACCGCTCCCCCGGCGCGGTCCGTGCGGCGCCGGGCAGCGCCAGGATCGTCATCGCGCTGAAGACCAGCGCCACCCCCGCGACGACAGCCAGTGCGCCGTGCCAGCCCAGCGCCCCGGCGCTGAACCCGGCGGACAGCCGGCCGAGCATGCCGCCGACCGTGTTGCCCGCGATCATCGCCCCGACCGCCGCGGCCACCCCGGTCCTGCCGAGCTGCTCCACCAGGTACGCCGAGGCGACGCCCGGGAAGCCGGCGATCGCCACCCCCTGCAGCGCCCGCAGCACGAGCAGCACCGGGTACGACGGCGCGAGCGGCATCACCAGGCCCAGCACAACCGACAGCGTCACCGACGCGATGATGATCGGCCGCCTGCCGACGATCTCCGACAACGCCGCGATCGGCAGTACCGCGATCGCCAGCGCCCCGGTCGCCACCGACACCGCGAGCGAGGCCGAACCGGGGTCGAGGTGGAACTGCGCGGCGAGCTGCGGCAGGACCGGCTGCGGGGCGTAGAGCAGCGCGAACGAGGAGATGCCCGCGGCGGCGACCGCGAGCTTCACCCGGCGGGTGTCCGGAGGGGCGGGCACATCGACTGACACGACCTCGAAAGTAAGCCTCGCTAATCAATACGTCCAATACGATGAAGTGGCATCATCCATACTGTGTCGTATGAGAGTGCCGGGGAAGCGTCCGACCAGCGGCTGGCCGCGCGACTGGCGCCCAGCCTGGCTCTGCTGGCGGCCGTCCGGGACACCGGCAACATCACCCGTGCGGCGGAACGGCTCGGCGTCCCGCAGCCAACGGTGAGCCGCCGGCTCGCCGCGCTGTCCGAGGTCGTCGGGGCGCCGCTGACCCAGCCGGACGGGCGCGGGGTGCGCCTGACCCGGGCGGGCGAAATCCTCGCCGCGAGCGCCGTCCGGGCACTCACCGCGGTCGAAACCGGCGTGCGGCAGACCCGGGAGGAGATTTCACCGGACAGCGGGCACGTGGTGCTGGGTTTCCTGCACCTGCTCGGCCGGTGGCTGGTCCCCTCGTTGCTGCACGACTTCCGGGCCGGCCACCCGGGCGTGCGGTTCTCGCTGGTCCAGGGGTCGCGGCAGCACGTGCTGGACCGTCTGGCCGGCGGCGAACTGGACCTCGCCCTGGTGGCGCCGCTGCCCGACGACCCGGCGCTGGACAGTTTGGCGCTGTCGGAGCAGGAGCTGCTGCTGTCGGTTCCGGAGGCGCACCCGCTGGCGCGGCGCCGCCGGATCCGGGTCGCCGAGCTGGCCGACGAGCCGTTCGTGACGCTCGAGCACGGCTACGGGCTGCGGCAGATCGTGGACGACCTGTGCGCGGCAGCCGGGTTCGAGCCGAAGATCGCGTTCGAGAGCCAGGAATCGGACACCGCCCGGGGACTGGTGGCGGCGGGACTCGGGGTCGCGCTGCTGCCGCACTTCGCGGGCGCCGCACCGGCCGGAGTGGTGGAGGTGCCGCTGTCCCCTCGGGTCAGCCGCACGATCGGGGCGGCATGGCGGGCGGGCGAGCACCTGACCCCGGCGGTGCGCGCCTTCCGCGACTACGTCCGCGCGCACGGCACGCGCTACGCCTGATGCGCCCGGTCTAGGCCTGGTCCGACCCGAACGCCTCCGCGAACGCCACCAGCGTCCGGGCCGCGAAACCGGTCGCGCCGGGGACCACTTCCGCGTAGGGCTTCTCGGCGCGGGCAGGACCCGCGATGTCCAGGTGGGCCCACGGCAGGCCCTCGGTGAACTCGCGCAGGAACAGCGCCGCCGTGATGCCGCCGGGACCACCGGGCGCCTGCTTGACATCGCCCAGCTCGCCGCGCACCGCGTCGGCGTGGGCGTCCAGCAGCGGCATCCGCCACCACGCCTCCCCGACGCTCGCGCCGGCCTCGCGGATCTCGTCGGCCAGCTTGTCGTCCGTTGCGAACAACCCGCCGGTCCGCAGGCCCAGCGCGACCTTCATCGCGCCGGTCAGGGTCGCCACGTCGACCACCGCGTCCGGGCTGAACCGGCGGATGCCGTACACCAGCGCGTCGGCCAGCACCATCCGGCCCTCGGCGTCGGTGTTGGACACCTCGGTGGTCCGCCCGCCGTAGTGCCGCACCACGTCGCCCGGCCGGTACGACGACCCGGACACGTGGTTCTCCGCCGCCGGTACCAGCGCCGTCACCCGCACCGGCAGGCGCAGCGCGGCGATCGCCCGCGCCGCGGCGATGACCGCGCCACCGCCGGCCATGTCGGTGCGCATCAGGTGCATCCCGTCGGCCGGCTTCACGGACAGGCCGCCGGTGTCGAACGTGATGCCCTTGCCGACCAGCAGCAGGTGCCGGAGCGCGCCGCGCGGCCGGTAGGTCAGCTCGATCAGCCGCGGCGGGCTCGCCGAGCCGCCGCCGACCGCGAGCACCCCGCCGAAGCCCTGCGCGGCCAGCCACTGCTCGTCCCGGACGGTGGCGGACAGGCCGGGCACCTCGCCGGCCAGACGCGCGGCCGTGTCCGCCAGCCACTCCGGGTTCTTGATGTTCGACGGGGTGTTCGCGAGGTCGCGGGCCAGCGCCGTCGCCTCCGCCAGCGCCCGCACGCGCGCCACGACCCGCTGGTGCCCGGCGTCCTGCGTGATCAGCCGCAGGGTGCGCAGCGCACCCGGGCGGGCGTCCGCACTGACCCGGAAGCGGTACCCGCCGAGCAGGGCACCCAGCGTCAGCTCCGCCACCTGCTCGCCGGTGGTGTCCGCGGGCAGCTCGACCTGGACCGCCGGGGCGGCGTCGGCGGCCTCCCGGGCGAGCGCGGCGCCCGCGGTGCGCCACCGCGCGGGCTCACCGTCGCCGATCCCGACCAGCCAGCGGGCGTCCGGACCGGGCATGCGCCGGACCTCACCGGCCGTGCCCGAATGCTCCGCACCACCGGCCGGGCCCGCCGGAACCAGGACGACCCGCTCGGCGCCGCGACGGCGCTCGCCGGCGACCTCGACGTCGATCAGCCGGCTGGGAACGGACGGCAGGGGAAAGCGCGCCATCTGGCGACCTCCTGGGACTCGGGGACTGCGGCCGCGCGTGACGTCAGCCGGTGACGACGGGACGGGAACAGCTCAGCTGGTGGCCTCCTGCAGGGCGACCCCCAGGTCCTTGGCCTCTTCGGCCGACAGCTCGACGACAAGTCGCCCACCGCCCTCGAGCGGAACGCGCATCACGAGGCCCCGCCCCTCCTTAGTCACCTCGAGGGGACCATCTCCGGTCCGGGGCTTCATGGCCGCCATAGCGTGCTCCCTCCGTATCAACCGGCGCGCCCGGGTCGCGCTCTTCAAGCCAACCGGGTCAGGCCCATTCTCCCTCATCAGGATGGGCGCGCGAACGCGGACCGATCTTTTCGTGTTTGCTTGGGTCTTTGGTATCCCCCGTAGCCGATGTATCAGGAGGACCTCCGGTGACCTCAGAGGACGTGCTGCTCACCGCCGACGCCGACGGCGTCCGCACCGTGACGTTGAACCGCCCCGCCGCGTACAACTCGCTCACCGTGGAACTCAAGGAGCGCCTGCTGGCCGCGCTGCGCGAAGCAGCCGGGGACCCGGCAGTCCGCGCGGTGGTGCTGACCGGCGCCGGCAAGGCGTTCTGCGCGGGCCAGGACCTCAAGGAGCACGTCGGGCTGCTCCAGGCGGGTGACCCGGCGCCGCTGCGCACGGTCCAGGACCACTACAACCCCATCGTCCGGGAGATCGTCGGCATGCCGAAACCGGTGATCGCGGCGGTCAACGGGCCCGCCGCGGGCGCTGGGGCGGCCTTCGCCTACGCCGCCGACCTGCGCATCGCGGCGTCCTCGGCCAACTTCCTGATGGCCTTCGCGAACGTCGGGCTGGGTCCGGACTCGGGCGCGTCGTGGACGCTGCAGCGGCTCGTCGGGTACGGGCGGGCGGCCGAGCTGATGCTGCTCGCCCGCACCGTCGACGCCGGGGAAGCGCTCTCCCTGGGACTGGTCACCGAGGTTGTCGGGGACGAGGAGCTGGCCGGCCGGGCCCAGGCGGTCGCGGCGAAGCTGGCCGCCGGGCCGACGGTGAGCTACGCCAAGATCAAGCAGGTGCTCACGGTCGCCGCGGAGGGCTCGCTGGAGGACGCGCTCGCCGCCGAGGACGCCGCCCAGACGGTGCTCGGCTCGACCGCCGACCACCGTGAGGCGGTGGAGGCGTTCGTCGCCAAGCGCAAGCCGCACTTCCAGGGCAAGTAGGGCGGGTCGCGGTTGGCGGAGCGACGGCCGGCGCTGGGTCACGAGGTCGCGCGGAAGCAGGTCGCCAGGTGGTCGTCGACCATGCCGGTGGCCTGCATCAGCGCGTAGCACGTGGTCGGACCGACGAAGGCGAACCCGCGCTTCTTCAGTGCCTTCGCCATGGCCGTGGACTCGGGTGTGATCGCCGGGATGTCGGCCATGGAGCGCGGGCGCGGCCGCTCCCCCGCCGGCGCGAACGACCACAGCAGCTCGTCGAGCGGCTGGTCCAGCGCGGCGACGGCGCGGGCGTTGGTGATCGCGGCGAGGATCTTCGCCCGGTTCCGCACGATGGCGGCGTCGGCCATCAGGCGCTCGACGTCGTCGTCGCCGAACAGGGCCACCTTCTCCGGCACGAACCCGGCGAACGCGGCCCGGAACCCGGCGCGCTTGCGCAGGATGGTGATCCAGGACAGCCCCGACTGGAACGCCTCCAGGCACAGCCGCTCGTACAGCGCGTCCTGCCCGTGCACCGGCACGCCCCACTCGGTGTCGTGGTACTCGGCGTAGTCCGGGGCCGAGTTCCCCCACGGGCACCGCGCCACCCCGTCGGCGCCGACCGTCGCCGTCATGCCTGCCCCACCGTGTAACCCTCCGCGAACCTGGCGAACCGTTTCAACGAGTACCGCAGCCCGAGCACGAACGCGGGCTTGACGACCGGCCAGCCCAGCTGCCCCGCGGGCCCGAGCGGCGGCACGAGGCTCTCCGCCCAGACGAACGTGGACCGGTGCGGCCCCTTCGCGTGCACGTGGAACGCACCGGTGCCCTTGACGACGCTGCCCAGGTGACGGACCGTGCAGCGCACCGGCGGCTCCCAGCTGGTGATCTCCATCGGGTCGGTGAGCCCCACCCCGCGCACCCCGGTGAACGCCGTCAGCTTCGACCCGACGCTGCGGCCGTCGCCCTCGGCCACCTCGACGGAGGTGCCCAGCATCCACTCGTGCTGCCGCTCCCAGTCGGTCAGCGCGAGCCACGTGGTGCCGGCGTCCGCCCGCACGTCCACCGACAGGACCAGATCGATCATCCCGACGTCTGCCGTTCCGCCTCGAGCTGGGCGACCCGGTGCCGGAGCGTGTCGATCTCGCCGCCGAGGCGCCGCATCACCCAGTCCACTTCGGACATCTTGTACCCGCGCAGGACGAGCTGGAAGCGCACCTTCCGCACGTCCTCCCCGGTGATGTCGCGAACCGGCAGCCGCGTCGGCGAGCTGCCCGGCGGCAGCGGCGCGAGCTCCTCGCCGCGGCCGAACACGACGGCGGCCAGCAGGAACACCACCGCCGCCACGAGCAGCATGATCACGAGGTAGATCAGGGCGGTCGTCACGCTGGAAATCGTGTCACACCGGGCCGCGGTTCGTCCCGCGAGCGCACCTGCCGCATCGGCGGCCGGTCGGCGACCAGGACGTCGGTGACCTGCGGCACCCACGTCCCGTCGGCGGGCACGAACTGGGTCAGCGCACCGGAGGCCCCCGCGTCGATCCCGCAGCGCGCCAGCGCCGTGCCGAGGATCTGCCGGGCCATGACGCCCAGCTGCAGCAACGACCGGTTGCGGTGCTTGCGCACCCCGAGGTTGACCTGCGCGAGCCCGTCCATGCCGTACCGGGCCTCGGCGTCGAGCAGCAGCCCGATCTCCACGCCGTACCCGGCGGCGAACGGAACCGACTCGAGGAACTCGCGGGTCGCCGCGTACTCGCCGCCCAGTGGCTGGACCACGGACGCCAGCGCGGGCCGCAACGCGGACAGCACCGGCCGGGCGAGCAGCTCGGTGACCCGCCCACCGCCGGTGCCGGCCTCGGCCGTCTCCAGCCGCAGCGGCCGCCGGTAGAACCCCTTCACCAGGTGCACGTCCTCGGCGAGCAGCAGGGGGCCGAGCAGGGCGGGCACGAACCCGGGGTCGGGGTCGACCAGGTCGGAGTCGAGGAACACGACGAGGTCCCCGGTGGTCGCCGCGAGCGACCGCCACAGCACCTCGCCCTTGCCGGGCAGCGGTTCGAGGTGCGGCAGCACGTCCTCGCGGCGCACCACCCGCGCGCCGGCCGCCGCGGCGACCTCGATCGTCGCGTCCGTGGAACCGGAGTCCACCACCACGAGCTCGTCGACGAGGGTGCCGGCCAGTGGCCGCACCGAGGCCACCACGTCACCGACCGTCTCCTCCTCGTCGAGCGCGGGCAGCACCACCGACACGGTGCGGCCCGCTTTCGCCCGAACCAGGTCAGCCGGGTCGAAATCGGGCTCCTGCCACGTGCGCCGCGCGAACCAGCCGGTGTCCATGACCGCCGATCGTGCCATGCTGGATCGACGACGAACGGGAGGAACCGTGCTTTACCAGCTCATCCGCGTCCTGGCGGTACCGGTGGTCAAATTGATCTACCGGCCGGAGGTGCGGGGCGCGGACCGGGTTCCCGGGCACGGGCCGGTGATCCTCGCGCCGAACCACCGGGCGGCCGTCGACACGACGCTGCTCGCGCTGGTCAGCCCGCGGCGGGTGCGGTTCCTCGGTAAGGCGGAGTACTTCACCGGCAAGGGGCTGAAGGGCCGGTTGATGGCCGCGTTCCTGGACGCGGTGGGGTTCGTGCCGGTCGAACGCGGCAACGCGAAGGCCGGGCTGGCCGCGCTGGAGTCCGGTCGCAAGGTGCTCGACGAGGGCGGCGTGTTCGGCATCTACCCGGAGGGCACCCGGTCGCTGGACGGCCGGCTGCACCGCGGGCACACCGGCGTCGGGTCGCTCGCGCTGGCGACCGGCGCGAAGGTGGTGCCGGTGGCGCTGATCGGGACGGAGAAGCTGCTGCCGAACGGCAAGCTGTTCCCGCGGTTCGCGAAGGTCGTCGTGGAGTTCGGCGAGCCGCTGGACTTCTCGCGCTACGACGGGCTGGACGCGTCACCGGCGATCCGGCGCGCGGTCACCGACGAGGTGATGTACGCGATCGCCGAGCTGTCCGGGCAGGAGTACGTGGACAAGTACCACAAGCGGCCGGGGGAAGCTGCTTAGCACTCCGGCTGGAGATCGTGCTCTCGCCGGCCGGAGCGGTGGCCTGATCAGCGTCGCGCTCCCGGCCAGGCAGCCAGCGCCAGTTCGGCCACCTCGGTCAGCTCGGCGGCGGTGGCGCCGTCCTGGGCTCGTTGCGAGAGTCCCTGTAGGACGGTGGCGAAGTACTCGGCCAGGGCCCGCGGGCCGGCCTCGGCGGGCAGTTCGCCCGCCCGCTGCGCCTCCCGCAGCCGGGCCTCGAACCCGGCGACGTTCCGGTTGCGCAGATCGCGGAGGAACGCGCGCACTTCGGTGTCCTGCGGGGAGACGTTGATCGCCGCGCTCATGGCCAGGCAGCCGGCCGGGTGCGCGGGGTCCGGGTAGATGACCGCGGCCTCGCGGAGGATGCGCGCGAACGCCCGGTACGCGGTGGGCTCCTCGCGCAGCGCGGCACCCGCGAAGCCGCCGACAGCTGACCGGCCGTAGGCCTCGACGACCTCCTCGAACAGCGACTTCTTGTCCCCGAAGGCCGCGTACAGGCTTCCTGAGCGGATACCCATCGCCTCGGTCAGCTCGCCGATGGAAACACCTTCGTAGCCGCGCTCCCAGAACAGGCGCGTGGCCGCGGTGAGCGCGGCTGCGCGGTCGAAGGTGCGCGGGCGTCCGCGCTTCGCTGTCTCGGTCATACGTCACATTCTAGAACGCTCGACCAACAAACCGTGCTACGGTCTTTCTTGGTCGATCACTCAACAAATGGAAGGTGGCCAAGGATCATGGGTACGCAGCGGCTCGAGGGCAAGATCGCGCTCGTCACCGGAGGCAGCAGGGGCATCGGGCGCGCCGTCGCGGAGCGGCTCGCCCGGGACGGTGCCCTCGTCGCACTGACCTACGCCCGCGACGAAGACGCGGCGCACGACACCGTGGAGCGCATCCGCCAGGGCGGCGGCCGGGCCTTCGCCCTCCACGCGCCGCTGGGCCACCACGGCGACGCGGCCGCCCTGTGGTCGGGCTTCGACGCCGAGATTCACCGCCACACACCCGAGCCGGCCGTCGACATCATCGTCAACAACGCCGGGATCGGACGCAGTGCGGACCTGACATCACTGACCGAGGACGGTTTCGACGAGGTCTTCGCCGTGAACGTGCGAGCACCGTTCTTCATCGTGCAAGAGGGACTGAAGCGACTGCGCGACGCCGGCCGGATCATCAACATCTCCAGCGGCGCGGCCCACCTCGCCATGCCGGAAGCCATCGCCTACGGCGCCACCAAGAGCGCCCTGGACAACTTCACCCGCAACCTCGCCAAGGAGCTGGGCCCCCGGGGCATCACCGCGAACTCGGTCGCACCCGGGATCATCGACACCGACGTCAACGCGGGGTGGCTGCGGGGCAACCCGGAGGCCGAAGCACACGCGGCTTCCCTCGCCGCGCTGGGCCGCGTGGGCCGCCCGGAGGACGTGGCCGACATCGTGGCGTTCCTCGCCTCGGACGACGCGCGCTGGGTCACCGGCAAGGTGGTCGACGCGACCGGCGGCTCCGGCCTGTGAGCCCGCGCCCCCGGGCGGGAGTCCCCACCACGGGACCTCCCGCCCGGGGGAACTCACCGGTGGGATCGGGTGCGAAAGGCGGACCGGTTCGCGCGGTGGGCGGGGTGCTCGGCCGCTACTGCCACTTCGCCACGTCGGGCGCCCGGTAGGCCGCGAACGCGTCCAGCAGCGCGGCGGGGTCCTCGTCCACGAAGACCAGGTCCCGGTGCTCCGGGCGCAGGAACTTCTCCGCGACCATGTGGTCGATGAAATCGCGGAACGGCCGGTAGTACCCGGCCACGTCGACCAGCCCGATCGGCTTGCCGTGCAATCCCAGCTGCGCCCAGGTCCAGACCTCGGCCAGCTCCTCGAGCGTGCCGGCGCCGCCGGGCAGGGCCAGGAAGGCGTCGGCGTACTCGGCCATCTTCGCCTTGCGCTCGTGCATGTCGGCGGTCACCACCAGCTCCGACAGGCGGTCGTGGGCGATCTCCACGCGCTTGAGGTGCTCCGGGATCACGCCGATCACCTCGCCGCCCGCGGCCAGCGCGCCACCGGCGACCGCACCCATCAGGCCGACGCTCGCGCCGCCGTACACCAGTCCGATGCCGCGCTCGGCGAGCAGCTTGCCCAGCCCGGTGGCCGCGTCGGCGTACACCGGGTCTCCGCCGCCGGACGAGCCGCAGAAAACACAGATCCGCTTCACCTAGTGCGTGTCCTCCCATGCCTTGTAGGCGTCCTCGACCATCGCGACCGCCTCGTCCACGTCGTCGGTGAGGTGCAGCAGCGCGAGGTCCGAATCGCTGATCTTGCCCTGGGCGTGCACCGAGTCGCGCACCCAGTCGTAGAGCCCACCCCAGTACGACCGTCCGAACAGGACCACCGGGAACTTCGTCACCTTCTTGGTCTGGACCAGCGTGAGCGCCTCGAACAACTCGTCCAGTGTGCCGAACCCGCCGGGCAGGCAGATGAACGCCTGCGCGTACTTGATGAACATCGTCTTGCGGGTGAAGAAATACCGGAAGTTCACCCCGAGATCGACCCACGGGTTCAGGCCCTGCTCGAACGGCAGCTCGATGCCCAGCCCGACGGACAGGCCGCCGGCCTCCGACGCGCCGCGGTTGACCGCCTCCATCGCGCCCGGGCCGCCGCCGGTGATCACGGCGAACCCGGCGCCGGCCAGCCCGGCACCGATCTTGCGGCCCAGCTCGTACTCGGGGTGGTCGCGCGGCGTGCGGGCCGAACCGAACACGGTGACCGCGCGCGGCACCTCGGCCAGCGCGCCGAAGCCCTCCACGAACTCGGCCTGGATGCGCATGACCCGCCACGGGTCGGTGTGCACCCAGTCGCTGGGCCCGCGCGAGTCGAGCAGGCGCTGGTCGGTCGTGGTCGACTCGATGCGCCGGTCGCGGCGCAGCACGACCGGTCCCCGCTGCTTCTCCCGCGGGTGCTCGGGATACTCGGACGTTCCGTCCACCTCTGGCCCTGTCACCTCGCCGAGCTTACTGGGCCAGGAAGTCCCGCAGCACCCGCGTGACCTGCCGGATCTCCCGGGCCGCGACGTGCTCCTCGCGGGTGTGCGCGAGCGTCGGGTCACCCGGGCCGAAGTTCACCGCCGGCATGCCCCGCGCGGCGAACCGGGCCACGTCGGTCCAGCCCAGTTTCGCCGCGACCCGCCCGCCCGCCGCCTCGACCAGCTCGGCCGTCGCGGGCGCGGTCAGCCCGGGCAGCGCGCCCGGTGACAAGTCCACAACGGACAGTTCGTAGCCGTCGAACACCTCACGCAGGTGCTTTTCCGCCTGTTCCGCGCTGCGGTCCGGGGCGAACCGGAAGTTCACCGCGAGCACCGCCTCGTCCGGCACGACGTTGCCGGCCACGCCGCCGGACACCCGCACCGCCTGCAGGCCCTCCCGGTAGGTGAGGCCGTCGATGTCCACGGTCCGCGCCTGGTACGCCTCCAGCCGCCGCAGCGGTTCGCCGAGCGCGTGGATCGCGTTCACACCCATCCACGCCCGCGCGGTGTGGGCGCGCCTGCCGGGCAACCGCAGCTCGACCCGCATGGTGCCCTGGCAGCCGGCCTCGACGACCGCGTTCGACGGTTCGCCGACGATCGCCAGGTCACCGGCCAGCCAGTCCGGCAGCTCCCGCTCGATGCGGCCGAGACCGTTGCGCACGGCCTCGACCTCCTCGTTGTCGTAGAAGACGAACGTGACGTCGTGCCGCGGCTCGGTGACGGTGGCCGCGAGGTGCAGGAACACCGCGTCGCCACCCTTCATGTCGACCGTGCCGAGCCCGTGCAGCACCTCGTCGTCGCCGGAGCCCTCGCGGCGCACCGGGAGGTTCTCGTTGACCGGCACGGTGTCCAGGTGCCCGGCGAGCACCACGCGTGACGGGCGGCCCAGGTGGGTCCTGGCGAGCACGGCGTCCCCGTTGCGCACCACCTCCAGGTGCCCGGCCTGCGCGCGGAGCGCGGACAGCACCGCGTCGGCGAGCGCGGCCTCCTGACCGGAGACGCTGTGGACGTCCACCAGCGCGGCGGTCAGGTCGACCGGGTCGGCGTGCAGGTCGAGAGTGGTCATGCCCCGACTCTAAGGGGTGCCGTACGGTGAACACGTGCGCACGTGGAAGCCCCTGATCGCCCTCGGCGCGGTGGCACTGGTGCTGGCGGGCTGCTCCAACGAGGCCGGGCCGACCCCGAAGGGCAGTGTCGGCCAGGCGACCAGTCCGTACGCGCTGTCGGTCAAGCTCGACGCCATCACCACCGACGGGTGCTTCCGCGAGCCGGCCGGATCGACCCCGCGGGGCTGCGCCAAGTACGTCACCGAGCTGGGCAGCGTCCCCGGCCTGGCGCGCGAGCAGGCCGGCACCAAGCACCCGGACCTGGTCGCCGCGGCGAACGACCTGGACAAGGGCATCGGCGCCTACCGCGACAACCACTGCGACACCGTCCCCCAGCCCGGTGGCGCGTGCACCACGGCGCTCACCGCGATCGCGGACAGCCTGCGGTCGGCGAAGCAACTGGTGGACACCCAGCTGACGAACCACTGAGTTACGGTTACGGCCGTGAGCGAGCAGACCCCGAACCCCGAGACCACCGGTGCGCACGGCGTCGGCCTGGCCACCGTCACCACCGACGGGACCGTGCTGGACACCTGGTTCCCCCAGCCCAAGCTGAGCGAGCCCGGCACCAGCGGGACCGAGCGGCTGACCCGCGACCAGGCCGCCGAGCTCCTCGGGGCGGAGGCCGCCGCGCTGCTCGGGCCGGACGACGCCCGCGGCGTCGAGGTGGTCGCGGTCCGCACCACCATCGGCACCCTGGCGCAGGCCCCGGCCGACGCGCACGACGTGTACCTGCGCCTGCACCTGCTGTCGCACCGCCTGGTGCAGCCGCACGGGCAGAACCTCGACGGCATCTTCGGCCTGCTGGCCAACGTCGTGTGGACCAACCACGGCCCGTGCCAGGTCGAGGGCTTCGAGCGGACCCGCCTGCGGCTGCGCGCACGCGGCCCGGTCACCGTCTACAGCGTCGACAAGTTCCCGCGGATGGTCGACTACGTGGTGCCGGCTGGTGTCCGGATCGGGGACGCCGACCGCGTGCGGCTCGGCGCGCACCTGGCCGGTGGCACCACGGTCATGCACGAAGGTTTCGTGAACTTCAACGCCGGCACGCTCGGCGCCTCGATGGTCGAGGGCCGCATCTCGGCCGGGGTGGTCGTCGGTGACGGCACCGACGTCGGCGGCGGCGCGTCGATCATGGGCACGCTGTCCGGCGGCGGCAAGGAGATCATCTCGCTCGGTGAGCGCTGCCTCATCGGCGCCAACGGCGGGGTGGGCATCTCGCTGGGTGACGACTCGGTGGTCGAGGCCGGGCTGTACGTCACGGCGGGCACGAAGGTCGTGGTCGACGGCAAGACCGTCAAGGCGCGTGAGCTGTCCGGCATCTCCGGCGCGTTGTTCCGGCGCAACTCCGGGACCGGCGCGGTGGAGGCCGTGCCGCGCACCGGGGCCGGCATCGAGCTGAACGAGATGCTGCACGCGAACTGAGTTCGTCCCGCGGCCAGGCGCCGGCCTCACCGGCGCCTGGCCGGCGGCAGTGCCGCGGCCGATGCCGCACGGGGTGCTACTGGAGCCGCTCGGCTGCGGCCTCGATGCGCTCGTCGGTCGCGGTCAGCGCGATCCGGACGTGCCGGCCGCCCGCGGGACCGTAGAAGGTGCCCGGCGCGACGAGGATCCCGCGCTCGGACAGCCACTGCACGGTCTGCCAGGCGTCCTCCCCGCGGGTGGCCCACAGGTACAGCCCGGCCTCGGAGTGGTCGATGTCGAATCCGTTGTCCTGCAACGCCTTGTGCAGCACCACGCGGCGGCGCGCGTAGCGTTCGCGCTGGGTCTCCAGCGCGTTGTCGTCGGCCAGCGCGGCGGTCATCGCCTCCTGCACCGGACGCGGCACGATCATGCCGGCGTGCTTGCGCACCGCCAGCAGCCCGGCGACCAGCTCCGGGTCACCGGTGACGAACCCGGCGCGGTAGCTCGCCAGGTTCGCGGACTTGGACAGCGAGTGCACGGCCAGCAGGTTGTCGTGGCGGCCGCCGCACACCGAGGGGTGCAGGATCGACACCGGATCGGCCTCCCAGCCGAGCGCGAGGTAGCACTCGTCGGAGACCACGATCACGTCCCGCTCACGCGCCCACTCCACGATGCCGCGGAGCGTTCCGGCGCTGAGCACGCGGCCGGTCGGGTTGGACGGCGAGTTCAACCAGAGCATCGCGGGCGGCTCGGTGAGCTCGCGCGGATCGTCGCTGCGCAGCACGCCGGCACCGGCCAGCAGCGCACCCACCTCATACGTCGGGTACGCCAGTTCCGGGATCACCACGGTGTCCCCCGGCTCGGCGCCGAGCAGCCGCGGCAGCCACGCGACGAGCTCCTTGGAGCCGATCGTGGGCAGCACCGCCGCCGGGTCCACGCCCGTCACGCCGTGCCGCCGGCGCAGCGCCTCGACGGCCGCGGCGCGCAGCTCGGGTGTGCCGTGCGTGGTCGGGTAGCCCGGGATCTCGGAGACCGACGCCAGCGCCGCCCGGATCGACTCCGGCACTGGATCGACCGGTGTGCCGATCGACAGGTCGACCACGCCACCGGGGTGGGACTTCGCCCGCGCCGTGGGCTCGGCGAGCGAGTCCCAGGGGAAGTCGGGCAGACCGGTACCGCCGCGGTTCATTCGCCCTGCGGAGGCAGGTCCTTGATCCACTGCGGATCGTTGCTGGTCTTGCCGACCTTGGAGGCGCCCCCGGGCGAGCCCAGGCTGTCGAAGAAGTCGACGTTCGCCTTGGTGTACTCGGCCCACTCGTCCGGCACGTCGTCCTCGTAGTAGATCGCCTCGACCGGGCACACCGGCTCGCAGGCGCCGCAGTCCACGCACTCGTCGGGGTGGATGTAGAGCATGCGGTCGCCCTCGTAGATGCAGTCGACAGGGCACTCGTCGATGCACGCCTTGTCGAGCACGTCGACGCAGGGCTCGGCGATCACGTACGTCACTGCGGTCTCCTGCTAGGTCAAAGGATCCACTACTGATGCTGGACATTACGCGCAGACGTGGTGGCCTTCCACAGTGAGGCCACCCTTAATCCGGCAGCCGGCGAGCACAATGGGGGCCGTGGACGCCTTCGAGGAGCTCGAGCTGCGCTGTGCCGACGCCTGGCCCGCGGTGACCGCGGACAAGATCGGTGACTGGCGGCTTCGCGCCGCGGGCGGGTTCACCGGCCGGGCCAACAGCGCGCTGGCGGTCGGCGACCCCGGGATGCCGATCGCGACCGCCCTGCGGGAGGTGTGTGACTTCGCCCACGCCCATGGCATCCCGCCGGTCGTGCACGCGGTTGTGGGCAGCGCGAACGAGCGTGCGATCGAGGCGGCGGGCTGGGTGCCGAACACCGGGCACGTGACCGGGCACCGGGTGTCGGTGCTCACCGGTCCGCTCAGCACGGGCACCGAGGGCACCGAGGGCACTGGGGGCGCTGGGGCCGCTGGGGCCGCCGCCGTGCTCGCGTCCCCGTCCGCCGGGTGGTGGGAGCTGACCGTCGGACGGCGCGAGCCGACCGCGGCCGAGCGTCACGTGCTGACCACCGGCGAAGTCGGGTACGGGGTCGCGGAAGTGACGGGCGTCACCGCGGGCGCGGTGAGGGCGGCCGTCGCCGGCGACGTCCTGCACATCGCCCGGCTCGAGGTCCGGCCCGGTCACCGCCGCCGTGGCCTCGGCTCGGCGCTGATGGCCGCGTGCGGGGCGTGGGCGGCACGCCGCGGCGCGCGGCGGACGGTGCTCCAGGTCGCGGCCGGCAACCACGCGGCGCTCGCGTTGTACCGGCGGCTCGGGTTCACCGGGCACCACGAGTACCGGTACTGGGTCCCCCGCCCCCAGGCGTGCGAGGATCGCTCGCTGTGAAGGTTGTCGTAGTTGTCGGCGGGGTGGGCGGCGCCCGCTTCCTGCTCGGAGTCAAAGCCGCGCTGGGCCTGCCCCCGATCGGTCCCGGCGAGTCCCCGCACGAGATCACCGCGGTGGTGAACACCGGTGACGACGTGTGGATGCACGGTCTGCGCATCAGCCCGGACCTGGACACCTGCATGTACACGCTCGGCGGTGGCATCGACACGGAGCGTGGCTGGGGTCACCAGGGCGAGACCTGGGTGGTGAAGGAGGAGCTGGCGGCCTACGGCGCCGAGCCGACCTGGTTCGGCCTCGGCGACAAGGACATCGCCACCCACCTGATCCGCAGCCGCATGCTGCGCGCCGGCTACCCGTTGTCCGCCGTCACCGAGGCGCTGTGCGACCGGTGGCAGCCGGGCGTGCGGCTGCTGCCGATGACCGACGACCGGGTGGAGACCCACGTCGTCATCGACGACCCGGACGACCCCGGCAACCGCAAGGCGATCCACTTCCAGGAATGGTGGGTGCGCTACCGCGCGGAACCCCCGGCGCACTCGATCGTGCCGGTCGGTGTCGAGGAGGCCAAGCCGGCACCGGGCGTGCTGGACGCGTTCGCCGAGGCCGACGCGGTCCTGTTCGCACCGTCCAATCCGGTCGTCTCGGTCGGGACGGTGCTGGCCGTTCCCGGCGTCAAGGAGGCGCTGCGCAAGACCGACGCCGGCGTCGTCGGCGTGTCCCCGATCATCAGCGGCAAGCCGGTGCGGGGCATGGCCGACGCGTGCCTGACCGCGATCGGGGTGGAGACCTCGGCGGAGGCCGTCGGCATCCACTACGGATCGCGGCAGACCTCGGAGGACGGGCTGCTCGACGGCTGGCTCGTCGCGGAGGGCGAAACCGTGCACGTGCCGGGCGTCGCGGTGCGCGCCGTGCCACTGCTGATGTCCGATGTGGACGCCACCGCCGCCATGGCCGCGGCGGCACTGGAACTCGCGGGGGTCGACCTTGACTGACCACTCCACCCGCCGGCTGGAGATCCTGCCGGTGGAAGGGCTGCCGGAGTTCCGTCCCGGTGACGACCTGACGGGCGCGATCGCGTCCGCCGCGCCGTGGCTGCGCTCCGGGGACGTCGTCGTGGTGACCAGCAAGGTCGTGTCCAAGATCGAGGGGCAGCTGGTGCGCGTGCCCGCCGACCCGGAGGCGCGCGACGCGGCCCGGCGCGAGCTGGTCGAGCGCGAGGCGGTGCGGGTGCTCGCGCGGTTCAACCGGACGCTGATCACGCAGAACCGCATCGGCATCGTCCAGGCCGCGTCCGGAGTGGACGCGTCCAATGTGGAGGGTGACGAGATCGCGCTGCTGCCTGCCGATCCGGACGCCTCCGCGCTGGCTCTGCGCAACGGGCTGCGCGAGCGGCTCGGCGTGGAGATCGCGGTGGTGATCACCGACACGATGGGCCGGGCGTGGCGGGTCGGGCAGACCGACAACGCCATCGGCGCCAGCGGCATCCGGGTGCTGCACTCCTACGAGGGCGAGGTCGACGCCCAGGGCAACGAGCTGCAGGTCACCGAGATCGCGGTGGCCGACGAGATCGCCGCGGCCGCGGACCTGGTGAAGGGCAAGCTGACCGCCACCCCGGTCGCGGTGGTACGCGGGCTGGAGCTGACCGACGACGGGTCCACCGCGCGGAAGCTGGTGCGGCCGTCCGAAGAGGACATGTTCTCGCTCGGCACGCGGGAGGCGATCGCGCAGGGCCGGCGCGAGGCGGTGCTGGTGCGCCGCTCGGTCCGCTCGTTCACCGGCGAGCCGGTCGACCCGGAGGCGGTGCGCCGCGCGATCGGCGCCGGGCTGACCGCGCCCGCGCCGCACCACACGCGGCCGGTGCGGTTCGTCTGGCTGCGCGACCGCGGGCTGCGCACGAAGCTGCTGGAGGCCATGCGCGCCGCATGGCGGGCCGACCTGTCCCGCGACGCGTTCACCGAGGAACAGATCGCGAAGCGGACCGCGCGCGGCGACATCCTGTTCGACGCGCCGGAGGTGGTGATCCCGTTCCTGGTGCCCGACGGCATGCACACGTACCCGGACGAGCGGCGCAACGCCTGTGAGCGGACGATGTTCACCGTCGCCGGGGGTGCCGCGGTGCAGGGGCTGCTCGTGGCGCTGGCGGCCGAGGACCTGGGATCCTGCTGGATCGGGTCGACGATCTTCGCCGCAGACGTGGTGCGCGAGGTGCTGGGGCTGGAGCCGTCGTGGCAGCCGCTCGGCGCGGTGGCCATCGGGCACCCGGATTCCCCCGCCGAACCGCGGGAGCCGAGGACGGACGGGCTGGTGGAACTGTGAGCCTGCACGCGGACGCCGTGGCGACGCTGACGAAGTGGCCGGCGGGCACCACCGGGCAGGAGGCGCTGCGGCACGCGTTCCTCGGTTTCCTCGCCGCGCGGGAGGACGCGTGCCGCCGGGCGTGCGCGGCCGGGCACATCACGGCGTCGGCGGTGGTGCTCGACCAGTCGCGGACGCACGTGCTGCTGACTCTGCACCCGCGCGTCGGGCGGTGGGTGCAGCTGGGCGGGCACTGCGAGGAATCGGATGCGTCGCTGTCGGCGGCCGCTCTGCGCGAGGCGACGGAGGAATCCGGGATGAGCGGGCTGACCATCTCCGCGGAGCCCGTGCACCTCGACGTGCACCCGGTGACGTGCTCGCTCGGCGTGCCGACGCGGCATTTCGACGTGCGGTACGTGGTCACCGCACCGGACGGTGCGGAACCGGTGCGCAGCGCGGAGTCGGACGACCTGCGCTGGTGGCCGCTGACCGCGCTGCCGCCCGGGTCGGAGGCGGACCTGACGGAGCTGGTCGCGGCGGCGTGCGCATGATCGTGCCGGTCGACCCGTCGTCCGGGGTGCCGCCGTTCGAGCAGGTCCGGTCCGGACTGGCGCGGCGGATCAACGACGGGACGCTGGCGGTGGGCACGAAGCTGCCGACGGTGCGGGGGCTGGCCGAGGAACTGGGCATCGCGCCGAACACGATCGCGCGCGCGTACCGGGAGCTGGAGGAGGCGGGCCTGATCGAGACCCGCGGCCGGGCCGGTTCCTTCGTGGCCGCCGCCGGGGACGAGTCACGCGCCCGCGCCCGCGAAGCGGCGGAGAGCTACGCCGCCGTGACCCGCGCGCTCGGCCTGTCCCCGGACGAAGCGCTGAAGATCGCCCGCGCTGCGCTGAACCACACCCGCTGACCGCGCCCGGGCGTCAGATCGCGCGGTAGTCCCGCGGCGAGAACCGCGGCCCGAAGCGCGGGCGGGAGAAGCCCGCCGCCTCCAGGTACCGCACGGCGCGCTGACGCTGCGGCGCGTAGGGCGCCAGGACTTCGGCCATGCCCTCGTCGTCCAGCGGCTCACCGAGCAGCGCGTAGCCGACCACCGCCGGGATGTGGAAGTCGCCGAAGCTGACCGCGTCCGGGTCGCCCCACGCGCGCTGCGCTACCTCGGCCGCGGTCCACACCCCGATGCCCGGCACCTTGCGCAGCCACGCCCGGCCCTCCGCGCCCCGCAGCGTCGCGGCACGCTCCAGCCGGTGCGCCACCTGCGCGGCGAAGACCAGCGCCTTGCGCCGCGCCAGGTCCACCCCGGCGCGATGCCAGGTCCAGTCCGGAATGGACAGGACCGCCCCCGGGGTCGGCGGCACCCGCATGCCCGCCGGGGCGGGGCCGGGCGCGGGCTCGCCGAACCAGCGGCACAGCTCCCGCCACGACCGGCGCGCCTCGTAGCCGGTGACCTTCTGCTCCAGCACCGCGGGCAGCAACGCGTCCCACACCCGGCCGCTCGCCCCCAGGCGCAGCCCCGGCATCCGGCGCCGCACCTGCGCGATCCGGTCGTGGTGCGAGACGAACCCGCTGTCGTCGTCCCCGGCGCCGACCAGCGCCGGCACGCCGTCGAGCAGCCGGTCCGCTCCCGGTCCCCAGGCCGCGGCCTCGATCTCGCCGTCCGCGTGCCGGCGCAGCGCCAGCGTGCCGGGACCGTCCGGTGTGTTGCCGGTCAGCCACGTCGTGCCCGCCTCGTCCGCGCGCAGGCACGGGTCGCCCTTGCCCCGCCGGTGCGGCCGGAGGACCGCATCGAGATCGAGGGGGAACGGCGGGCGGTACCGCATCAGGCGTCGCTGGAGAACCGGATCGAACCGTCGGGCAGAGTCACGTCCGGCCACACGCGGGCGCCGTCGAGCAGCTCGCACCCGGCGCCGACGACCGCGCCGTCCCCGATGACGACGCCCTTGAGCACCGCGCCCTTGCCGACGCGCGCACCCACCCCGAGCACGGAGTTCTCCACCACCGCATTCTCCGCCACGGACACCCGGTCGAACAGCACCGACCCGGCGATCCGCGCGCCGGAGGCCACCTGCGCCCCGCTGCCGACCGTCGACCCGCCGGTGACGGCCGCATCCGCCGCGACGTTCGCACCCTTCAGAACCAGGGCCTCGCCCGTCGGACCGGGCAGCGCCGAGGTCGGCGCGAACCCGCGCACCAGGTCCGCGCTGCCGCGCAGGAACGCCTCGGGCGTGCCCACGTCCAGCCAGTAGGAGGCGTCGACGAACCCGTGCAGGTGCGCGCCGTCCGCCAGCAGGCCCGGGAACGTCTCGCGCTCGACCGACACGCGACGGCCGGCCGGGATCGACTCCAGCACCGGGCGCCGGAAGACGTAGCAGCCGGCGTTGATCTGATCGGTCGGCGGGTTCGGGGTCTTCTCCAGGAACGCGGTGACCCGGCCCTCCGCGTCGGTGGGCACCGAGCCGAACCGGCTCGGGTCCTCGACGCGCTGGAGGTGGAGGGTCACGTCGGCGTCCGTGTCGAGATGGGTCTGGACCAGTGCCCGCAGGTCGGCCCCGGAGAGGATGTCGCCGTTGAAGATCACCGCGTGGTCGGCGCGCAGGTGGTCCGCGACGTTGCGGATCGCGCCGCCGGTGTCCAGCGGCTCGTCCTCGACCACGTACTCCAGCTCCAGCCCCAGCGCGGCGCCGTCGCCGAAGTGCTCCTCGAACACCTCGGCGCGGTAGGACGTGCCGAGCACCACGTGCCGGATCCCGGCCGCGCGAACGCGCGACAACAGGTGGGTCAGGAACGGCACGCCCGCGGTGGGCAGCATCGGTTTCGGAGCGGACAGGGTCAACGGCCGCAGGCGCGTCCCCTTGCCGCCCACGAGCACAACGGCATCGACATCAAGTTCCGATGTCACGTCAAGATCCTTCCCATTATCACGCACCAGCGGGCGACAAACCGCGGGAAACGATGACGGCCACGGCCCCGAGGGCCTACCCTAGACAGCACACGGAGGGTCCCGTTCGGAGAGGGCCCACGTCGAGTCGGGAGGCCTAGCGGATGGACCCCCGCGATCGAGCGGACGCTCTGCTGGCCAGAGCGCAGTCCCGGGGCGCGTTCGTCGTGACTCCGGACGCCGCGACCTCGCCGATGGACGCATCGACCACCCAGCAGATCCCCCGGTCCGTCGTCGCGAAGATCGACGAGGAGGACCCGGACTCGACGGCGGTCGTGCCGGCGTCGGTGATCGAGTCGGTGCAGGGCAGCCTCGCCGCCGCGAAGCCGGACACCCGCGTCTTCCTCCGGCCGGTGCCGCCGGAGGAAGAAGTCGAGGGCCTGGTACCGACCACCAAGCCGCAGAGCGGCACCTCCGACTTCGCGCGCAGGCTGGACGGGCTGTGACACCGCCGGACCGGGCTCAGGTCACGACGCCCTAGGCGCCGCGGGTCTCGAACTTCAGGCGCAGCTTCAGGCCGAGCCGCACCGCGGCCAGCACCGGTTTCCAGGCCAGGCCCCGGTGCCGGTCCGCGAGGTACCGGTAAGCGCTTTCGTGGTGCGCGGCGAGCATCTTCTTCGGCGCGCGGGACGTGGCCTTCCCGCCGATGTGCGTCACCGCCGCCGAGGGCACGTACACGTTGTGCCAGCCGGCGCGGCCGATGCGGTCGCCGAGGTCGACGTCCTCGAAGTACATGAAGTAGCGGGTGTCGAAACCGCGGACCGAGTCCCACGCCTCCCGCCGGATCAGCTGGCACGAGCCGGACAACCAGCCGGACGTGCGTTCCACCGGCGCGCCGCGTTCCTGCCGGTAGGCGCGGGTCCACGGGTTGGCGGGCCACACCTTGCCGAACACCGCGTGACCGATGCCGCGGCCGAAAGACGGCAGCAGCCGGGCGCTCGGGTAGACGGTGCCGTCCGGGTCGCGGATGAGCGGCCCGAACGCGCCACCGCGCGGCCAGCGCCGCGCCGCGTCGAGGAGGATGTCGAGCGAGCCGGGTTCCCATTCCAGGTCCGGGTTGGCGATGACGATCCAGCCGTAGCGGTCGTCCAGCGTGGCCACCCCGCGATTGGCGCCGCCACCGTAGCCGAGGTTCTGGCCGATGCGCAGGACGTGCGTGTTGGTCCGCTGCTCGGCCCGGTCCAGGGCGTCGTCGGTCGAGTCGTTGTCGGCGACCACCACGTGCACGTCGCGGGTGGTCGCCTTCTCCAGGCTGTCGAGGAAGCGGTCGAGGTCCTCACCGGGGAAGTACGTCACGACAACCACGGCGACCCCGTCGCCATAACGGCTCGGCTCGGTCACGGGCGCCATTGTGCCCCGGCTACGCACCGCACAGGAACAGGCACCCCTCGACGGTGAACCGCGGCAGTCCGCTACCGCGCGCAACCGGACGTGCACGCGCCGGGAGAATGGCTCGGTGTCGGTACACGCCTTCATCGACGAGTCGATTCGCGACAGCCGCTACATCCTGTGCGTCGCCGTGCTCGACCCGGCCCAGCTCGCGCCCGCGCGCAAACAGCTGGCCCGTCTCCTGCTGCCCGGACAGCGCGAGTTGCACTTCAAGAAGGAGAAGCCGCCGCGGCGCAGGCTGCTCGCCGACCGCATCGGCGGGATCGAGGCGTCGGTGACGATGTACGTCACCACGCGGACACGGAAGACCGAGGAGCAGGACCGGCAACGCTGCTTGGCGGAAGCCGTGGGCGAGCTGGTGCGGCGTCGCGCCCAGCGTGTGGTCATCGACAGCCGCGAAGAACAGGACCGGCACGACGAAATGACGATCTATCGCGCGCTCGGCGGGCGGCCGTCGACCACCGGCGTCATCTATGAACACCTCGGGTCCACCGCCAGCCCGTTGCTGTGGATCCCGGACGCCGTCGCTTGGTGCTACGGCGCCGGGGGCGACTGGAGACGGCGCATCTCGCCGATCGTGCACGACGTGATCGAGCTTTAGACAGCGCAAAGCCCGTGACACGACCGTCCGGACGCACCACGGGCTCACTTCTCGGCCCTACGGGGGCCTCGCAGAAGCCACTATACCCCCACCGGCCGAACAACGTCCAACGACTACCGCTCCCGCTGGTGCAGGTGCCACGCCCGGGCGTACGCCTCGCGGTGCTTCTCGGCGCTCGTGGACCAGGAGAACTCCTTCGCCCGCCGCTGGGCGGCCGCGGCCAGGAACGCGCGCCGCGCCGGGTCGTCGAACAGCTCGCCGAGCGCCGCGGCCACGTCGCCGGGCCCGACCCCGCAGTAGGCGACTGCGTCGCCGCCGACCTCGGGCAGCGACAGGCGCCGGGTGGTGAGCACGCACGCCCCGCACGCCATCGCCTCCAGGACGGGCAGGCCGAAGCCCTCGCCGAGGCTCGGGTAGGCCACCAGCTCCGCCCCGCCGAGGAACCCGGCCAGCGTGTCGAGCGGCAGGTACCCGGCACGGATCACCCGCAGCCGCAACGGCGCCGCCGCCAGCGCCTTCTCCACCTGCGTGTCCCATCCCGGCTGCCCGGCCAGCACCAGCGCGGGCGGGTCGGGACGGTTCTCCACCGCCTTGACGAAGCCGCGGATCAGCGCCGGCACGTTCTTGCGCGGCTCCAGCGCACCCAGGAACGCCACGTACGGCGTTCGCTCCAGGCCGATCGCCGCCCGCGCCGCCTGCACCTCTTCGGGGGTCGGCGGGTGGAACCGCTCGACGTCCACCCCGTGCGCGATGATCTCCAGCCGCCGCGGCCGCGCCACGCGGGCCAGCTCCGACGCGGTCGCCTGCGACGGCACCACGCACAACGTGGCGCGCTGCAACGCGGTGCGTGTCCACCCGCGGAAGAACCGCGCCTTCACCGACGAATGCAGCACCTCGTCGGTGAAGAAGGTGGCGTCGTGCAGGGTGACCACCGACGCGGACGGCCCGGCGAGCGGCATCGTGTAGTGCGGCGAATGGACGACACCAGCACCGAGCCGTCGCGCCAGGGACGGCAGCGTGGTCTGCTCCCAGATCAGCCGCCCGGTGCGCGTCGCGGTGGACTGGACCGCGGGGACGACCCGCGAGCGCGGCGCGAGCCGGCCGAAGAGCCGGAAGTCACGCGGCTGGCACACCACCGTGAGGGGTGCCCCGTCGGCGTCCAGTGCCGCCACCAGCGAGTCCACGTAGCGGCCGACCCCGCCCCGGTCCGCGGGTACGGCCGTGGCGTCGATCAGGACGCCGGGTTCGCCTCTTCCCACTCGTGCAGGGTACGGCCGGGCGGCAACCGGGCGATCAGGAACTCACGAAGTGGTGCGCTCGTGCACCGCCCAGACGGCCCGCGCCGCCTGTTCCCAGGAGAACTCTCGTGCCCGGGCACGGCCCCGATCCGCCAGGTCAGCCGCCCGCTGCGGGGAGGACAGCACGTCGCGCAACGCGGTGGCCAGCGCCCCGGGATCCCCGCGCGGGACCCGCACGCCCGCGCCCCCGGCCACCTCGGTCAGCGCCGGAGCGTCCGAGTGCACCACCGGCACGCCGGCCGCCATCGCCTCCAGCACCGGCAACCCGAATCCCTCCGCCAGGCTCGGCGCGGCCAGCACGGACGCCCGGCGCAGCACCGCCGCCAGGCGGGCGTCGTCCAGCCGCCCCAGAACCCGCACGTCCACCCGGTCCCCGGCCATCGCGCGGGGGTCCAGACCACCCCAGCCCGGCTGCCCGGCCAGCACCAGCGGCACCCCGACCCGCACCATCGCGGAGATCAGCACGTCGATCCCCTTGCGCGGTTCGATCGTGCCGATCGCCAGGACGTACCGGTCCGGTACGTCCACTTCGGGCAGATCTTCCCGGGTGAACACCTCCGCCACCCCGTGCCCGGCCACCGTCACCGGCACCGCCACCGGTACTCGCGTGGCGAGGTCGCCGGCCACCGCGCGCGTCGGGACGACCAGGCCGTCGGCCCGCCGTGCCGCACGCACGATCATCGCCCGGTGCCAGCTCACCCCGCGCGGCGTGAGTGTCTCCGGGTGCGTCCACGGCACGGTGTCGTGCACGGTGACCGACAACGTCCGCCCGCGCGGCGCGCGCGGCGGGGCCAGCGGCGTCGGCGCGTGCACCGCGTCCCCGCCCGGCCAGTACGGCAACCCCGCCTGCCACGCGGCGGCCAGCACCCGCGGCGGCACCGGCAGCATCCGCGCGCCGGGCAGGCCGTCCGCATGCCGCGCGGTGACGCTCGACACCGTCCACCCGTCCGGTGCGGTCGAGATCAGGGCGCGCAGCAGCTCGGCGGTGTAGCGGCCCGTCCCACCGGGCACGGGTGCGAGCAGCTGCTCGGCGATGACCACGAGTTCCGGCACGGCCCGTATTCTTCCCGCGTGCCGATCCGCAGCACCGTCGTGGTGGTCACCTGGCGCGGCCACGACCACATCACCGCGTGCCTGGACGCCGTCGCCGCGCAGACCCGGCCGCACCGGCTGCTGGTGATCGACAACGCCTCCGACGACGGCACCGCCCAGCTCCTGGCCACCCACCCCAGCGCGCCCGAGGTGATCCGGCTGCCCCGAAACCTCGGATACGCCGGCGCGATGGCCCGCGCCTTGTCCGAAGTGGACACCGAATTCATGGCGTGGCTCAACGACGACACCGCACCGGCACCCAGCTGGCTCGCCGAGCTGGAGGACAACCTGGGCGACGCGGCCGCCGCCTCCGCGCGCCTCGAACACCCCGGCGGACGGGTCCAGTCCCTCGGCGTCGGCCTGACCGCGGACGGCCACGGACGGGACGTGACGAGCGGGCCGGTGTTCGGCTTCTGCGGCGGCGCCGCGTTGATCCGCACCGCCGCGCTGCGCGCAGTGGGCGGCGTGCCGGCGAGCTTCTTCTGCTACTACGAGGACACCGACACCGCCTGGCGGCTGCGGCTCGCCGGCCACACCATCGTGACGGTTCCCACGGCTCGTGTCACCCACCGCCACGGCGCCAGCACCGGGCTGGGCTCGGTGACCTTCCACCGGTGGAACGAGCGCAACCGCCTGCTGACCCTCCTGCGCTGCGCCCCGGCGGTCGTCGCGGTACGCGAGCTGGCCCGGTTCGCCGCGATCACCGCCGCGCTGCCGCTGCGCCGGAACGTGCCGGACGCGCCCAATTTCCGCCCCGGCCTGCGCTGCCGCGTCCTCGGTGAGGTGGTTCGCCGGCTGCCGGCCACGATCGCCGCGCGGAAGTCGATCACGCGCCGCTCGACGGTCCGCCGAGGCGCGGTCTGGGCGGCCTGGACCTCCCGATAGTCTCTGCGCACAGACGGCGAGTACGGAGGTCGGGCGTTGGTCCAGGGGGACACACCACTGCCGCTGGTCTCGGTGATCTTGGTGAACTACCGGGGTGCGGAGCACACGATCGCCTGCCTGCGCGCCCTGCGCGAGGACCTCGACTACCCGAACCTGGAAGTGCTGGTGGTCGACAACGCCTCGGGCGGGGACGACGTCGCGCGGATCACCGCCGCCGCGGGTGACGCACGGGTGATCGAGTCGCCCGCCAACACCGGCTTCGCGGGCGGCTGCAACCTCGGTGCCCAGCACGCCCGCGGGACCGTCCTCGCCTTCCTGAACAACGACGCCCGCCCGGACCCCGCGTGGGCAACGGCCGCCGTCGACGTGTTGCGCGCCCAGCCCACGGTCGCGGCCGTGGCCAGCAAGGTCCTGGACTGGGACGGCACCGGGGTCGACTTCGTGGACGCCGGCCTGACCTGGTTCGGCATGGGTTACAAGCGGCACGCCGGTGGCGCACTGGCCGACGTCGCCCGCGGCGAGCACGAAGTGGCGAAGGACGTGCTGTTCGCCACCGGCTCGGCGATGTTCGTGCGGGCCGAGGTGTTCCGGGCGCTGGGCGGGTTCGACGAGCGCTTCTTCATGTTCTACGAGGACGTGGACCTGGGCTGGCGGCTGAACCTGCGTGGCTGGCGCGTGCGGTACGTGCCGGAGTCGGTGGCCTACCACCGCCACCACGGCACGATGTCCGAAGTGGACGCACCGGAGACCGGCCGGGAGACGTTCCTGCTGGAGCGCAACGCACTCGCCGCTCTCTACAAGAACCTGTCCGACGAGACCCTGGCGAAGGTGCTGCCCGCCGCGCTGGCGCTGGCCGTGCGCCGCGCGACCGCGCGCGGCGAGCTCGATCCCACGCAGCTGGACCTCGCCGGCGGCGGAGCGATCGAGACCGCACCGGTGCCGATCCCCCGCTCCACGCTCGCCGGGGTGCTGGCGATCGACCAGTTCGTCGAACTGCTGCCGTCGCTGGCCGGGTCACGGGCCACCGAGCAGGCCGCCCGCGTGCGCACCGACGCCGACCTGGTCCCGCTGATGCGCAAGGCGCTGGAGCCGGCCTACCCGCTGCCGCGCTACCTGGCCGCGCACGACATCCTGGCCGGCGTCTTCGGCATCGAGGGCGTGTTCGGGCAGCGCCGGAAGGTCCTGGTGATCACCGGCGACGCCATCACCGAACGCATGGCGGGCCCGGCGATCCGCGCGTGGAACATCGCCTCGGTGCTGTCCGCCGAGCACGACGTCCGCCTGGTCACGGTCAACCCGCTGGCCGCGCCGCCGCCCGCGCCGTTCCCGGTCAGCGCCGCCGGCAAGCGCGACCTGGCCGAACCCGTCGCATGGGCCGACATCGTGATCCTGCAGGGTCACGTGCTGGAGATGGCGCCCGCGCTGAAGGCCCAGGACTCGAACAAGATCGTGGTCTGCGACCTCTACGACCCGATGCACCTGGAGCTGCTGGAGCAGGGCAAGAGCGCGCCCGACGACCGGCGCGCGGCCGACCTCGCCGGGGTGACCCGGGTGCTGGACGCGCAGCTGCTGCGCGGCGACTTCTTCCTGTGCGCGTCGGAGCGGCAGCGGCTGTTCTGGCTGGGGCACCTCGCCGCGCTCGGCCGCCTCTCGCCGCGGCTCTACGACGCCGACCCGACCACCCAGTCGCTGCTGTCGGTCGTCCCGTTCGGCCTGTCTCCCGAACCCCCGGTGCGCACCGGACCGGGCCTGCGGGACACCCTGGACCTCGACGACAGCGACCGGGTCGTGCTGTGGGCCGGTGGCGTCTACAGCTGGTTCGACCCGCTGACCCTGGTCGAGGCGATCGACCGGGTGCGGCAGCGGCGGCCGGACGTGAAGCTGGTGTTCCTCGGCATGAAGCACCCGAACCCCGAGGTCGCCGAGATGGACATCGGCGCACGCACGATCCGGCTCGCGGACCGCCTCGGGCTCACCGACAAGCACGTGTACTTCAACGAACAGTGGGTGCCCTTCGCCGACCGGCAGAACTGGCTGCTCGACGCGAACTGCGGTGTCACCACGCACTTCGAGCACGTGGAGACGACGTTCGCGTTCCGCACCCGCGTTCTGGACTACCTGTGGGCCGGGCTGCCGATCGTGACCACCGACGGCGACGCGTTCGCCGACCTGGTCCGCGACGAGGAGCTGGGTGTCGTGGTGCCGGCCGAGGACGTGGACGCCCTCGCCGACGCGCTGGAGCGGGTGCTCTACGACGAGGAGTTCGCCGCGGGATGCCGCGCGCGGATCGAGGTGGTGGCACAGCGGTACGCGTGGCCGACCGCGCTGGCGCCGCTGGTGGAGTTCTGCCGCGACCCGCGGCCCGCGGCCGATCGGCTGGTCGGCGCCGCGGATCTGACGGTGTCCGCGCCGGTGCGCGGCGCGGAAGCGGTCCGGCGCGATCTGGCGCTGGTGAAGGAATACCTCGCCGACGGTGGCCCCAAGGAGCTGGCGCGTCGCGTCGCGGGCCGGGTCCGGAAGGTAGCGCGCCGCCGTGGCTGAGCGAGCGCTTCGGGTCCTGCTGGACGGCACTCCCCTGCTCGGGAACCGGACCGGCGTCGGGCGCTACACGGCGTCCCTGGCCGAAGAGCTCGCCTCGATGTCCGATGTGGACATGCGGGCGGTGGCGTTCACCCTGCGCGGCTGGCGTCGCCTGCGGCACGTGCTGCCGCACGGCGCCCAGGCACGGGGCATGCCGGTGGCCGCGCGGATGCTGCGCAAGGCGTGGCTGCGCTCGCGGTTCCCGCCGATCGAGCTGTTCGCCGGGCGCGCGGACGTGGTGCACGGCACGAACTTCGTGCTGCCCGGCGCGATCCGCGCCGCGGGCGTGCTGACCATCCACGACCTGGCGTTCCTGGACGCGCCGGGCGAGCTGCCGCCCAGCGACCGGGAGCTGCCCGAGCTGGTCCGCCGCGGCGCCGCCCGCGCCGACGTGATCTGCACACCCACCGCAGCGGTGGCCGACGCGGTCGCGGACCGGCTGGACGTCGACCGGGCGAAGGTCGTGGTCACCCCGCTGGGCGTGGACGCGGCATGGTTCACCGGACGCCCGCCCGACGAGGCGATGCGCGAGCGCCTGGGCCTGCCGGAGCGGTACCTGTTGTTCGTGGGCGCCGCCGGACCGCGCAAGGGCGTGGACTGGCTGTTGCGGGCGCACGCGGCGGCGGACGATCTGCCACCGCTGGTGTTCTCCGGCCCGGGACCGGCGCCGGGCACGCCACGCACCCGGCGGCTGGGGTACCTGTCCGAACGCGACCTGCACAACGTGGTGGCCGGGGCGGCCGCGCTGGTGCTGCCGTCGCGGGACGAGGGTTTCGGGCTGCCGGTGCTGGAGGCGCTGGCCTCGGACGTCCCCGTGGTCTGCTCGGACATCCCCGCGCTGCGGGAGATCTCCGGCGGCTTCGCCCACCTGGCGCCGTACGGCGAGGTGGACGCGCTGATCGCGGCGCTGCGGGAGGCGGTGGCGGAGCCGCCGCTCGCGTCCCGCTCGATCGAGCGCCGCGCCCACGCCGCGGGCTTCACCTGGCGCCGCACCGCCGAAACGACACTGGCGGCCTACCGCCAAGCCACCCAGCGCTAGCGCCCCGCCGCCACCCCGGGCAGCGTGTTCGCCGTTCCGGGCCGCGTGTTTGCCACTCCAGGCAGCGTGTTTGCCACTCTGGGCAGCGTGTTCACCACCCCGGGCACCGTGTTCACCACCCCGGGCACCGTGTTCGCCGTTCCAGGCACCGTGTTCACCACTCCGGGCAGCGTGTTCACCAACCCGGGCAGCGTGTTTGCCCCACGAGCGCCACGGATCGACGTGCCCACCCGGCCTGGGTTGGCGGGCGTCGACTGGGGATGCAGAGACGGTCGTCAGTGCGCCGTGTGGCTCTCCTGCCCCGAAGCGGCGAGGTAGTCGTGCAGCGCCTCGCGCCAGGAGCGCAGCGGCGTCAGCCCGGCCTGGCGCCACGCCTCGTTCGACAGCACCGAGTACGGCGGCCTCGGTGCGGGCCGCGGGAACTCCGCGGTCGTGCAGGGTTTCACCCGCGACGGGTCCGCGCCGAGCTCCTCGAAGATCGCCCGGGCGAAGCCGTACCACGTCGTCTCACCGGCGTTCGTGCAGTGCAGGATCCGTCGCTGCGGTGCGCCTCCCGCCGCGATGCGCCCGCCGAGCTCCAGCAGCCCCGCCGCCAAGTCTGCGGACCACGTCGGCGAACCCCGCTGATCGTCCACAACGGACAGCGTGTCGCGTTCGCCTTCCAGGCGGCGCATGGTGTCCACGAAGTTCGCGCCCTCCGCGCCGTAGACCCACGCGGTCCGCACCACCCACGCCCGCGCGCCCGAACCCAGCACGGCGTCCTCACCCGCGGCCTTGGTCCGGCCATAGGCGCTGCGCGGCCCGAGCGGGTCCTCCGGCTCGTACGGGCGGGACGAGTCACCGGGGAAGACATAGTCCGTGGACACGTGGATCAGCGGCACGCGGCGCGACGAGCACGCCGCGGCGAGGACCCGGGCACCGTCCACGTTCACGGCGAACGCCCGGTGCTCGTCGCTCTCGGCGGCGTCCACCGCGGTGTAGGCGGCGGCGTTGATCACCAACGGGTGCCGCCCGGCCTCCGCGGCCTCGGCGGCCAGCGTCCCGACCGCGGCGATCACCGAGCCGGCGTTGGTCACGTCCAGCTCGGCCGAGGACGGCGCCACCACCTGGACCTCCGGCGAGGCGAGCGCGGACAGAGCAGTGCCGAGCTGCCCCGTCCCGCCGGGCACGAGCACACTGAGCATCGTCACTTCCCCACCATCGTGGCGCGCCGCTTCAGCGGCTCCCACCACGCGCGATTGTTGGCGTACCAGCGCACCGTATCCGTCAGACCCTCGTCGAAGGAAACCCTCGGCACATATCCGAGCTCGCTGCTGATCTTGGTGATGTCCACGGAGTACCGGCGGTCGTGTCCCTTGCGGTCGGGGACCTGCTCGACCCGCTCCCAGCCGGCACCCACCGCCGCCAGCAGCCGCTCGGTCAGCTCCCGGTTGGTCAGTTCGGTGCCGCCGCCGATGTTGTAGATCTCGCCGGGACGGCCCCCCTCGGCGACGAGCTGGATGCCGTGGCAGTGGTCGTCCACGTGCAGCCAGTCCCGGACGTTCAGCCCGTCCCCGTACAGCGGAACGGTGCCACCGTCCAACAAGTTGGTAACGAAAAGCGGTACGACCTTCTCCGGGAACTGGTAGGGACCGTAGTTGTTCGAGCACCGGGTCACACACACGGGCAGTCCGTGCGTCCGGAAGTAGGAGCGGGCGATGAGATCCGAAGATGCCTTCGACGCCGAGTACGGCGAATTCGGCTCCAGCACGTGATCCTCCGACCACGATCCGCTCTCGATCGAGCCGTAGACCTCGTCGGTCGACACGTGCACGAACTTGCCCACTCCGGCGTCCAGCGCCGCCTGCAACAGGGTCTGCGTGCCGAGCACGTTGGTCAGCACGAAGTCGGCCGGGCCGACGATCGAACGGTCCACATGGGACTCGGCGGCGAAGTGGACGACCAGGTCGACGCCCGCCATCAGCTCCGCCACGAGCCGCGCGTCGGTGATGTCGCCACGCACGAACCGCAGCCGCGGCGAGTCGGCGACCGGCGCCAGGTTCGCCTCGTTGCCGGCGTAGGTGAGCTTGTCGAGCACCACCACCTCGGCGTCGGCCAGGGACGGGTAAGCCCCCGAGATCGCCTGCCGGACGTAGTGCGAGCCGATGAAACCCGCGCCCCCGGTCACCAGGACCCGCATCGCCTTCTCCTCCTCAAGATCGTCACGGACCAGCCCACGGCCGCTTCACTCTCCGAAACAGTAATCTGGTGGCATTCACTCGGGTCGGGGGCTGGGAGGGATCGAGTGTGACCGGAGGAGTTACCACCCGGCTGGAGGCCACGGACGAGACCACGTGGCCGGCTCGGCCCGTCCCGTCCACCAGGCGGCGGCGCCGTGGCGTCGCCGTCGTCGCGCGGCGCGGCGGGAAACTCGTCGTCGCGCTGGTGTCGGTCGCGGTGCTGGCCGTGACCTGGTACGGCTGGCAGTTCATCGGCGACCCCAGCTCGGGCCTGTCCACCACGCCGGTGTTCGACGACGAGCAACTCCACGCGGTGCCGCTCGACGGCGCGATCGACATCCTCCTGGTCGGCATGGACAGCCGCACCGACGCGCAGGGCAACCCGCTGCCCCGCGAGGTGCTGGACATGCTGCACGCCGGGGACGCCGACGGCGAGAAGCAAACCGACACCATGATCCTCGTGCACATCCCGCAGGACGGCCGCCGCGCGGTGGCAATCTCGTTCCCCCGCGACTCGTGGGTCGAGCTGGCCGGCGGGTTCGGCAAGCACAAGCTCAACGGCGCGTTCGTCTACGCCTACAACGACAAGTTCAAGCAGCTCCAGCAGCAGGGCACCGACATCAAGGAGGCCGACAAGCAGGCCAAGGTGGCCGGGCGCAAGAACCTGATCACCACGCTGGAGACCTTCATCGGCAAGCCCGGGATGATCGACCGCTACGCCGAGGTCAACCTGGCGAGCTTCTACGAGGTGACCCGCGCCCTCGGCGGCATCGAGGTGTGCCTCAAGGCGCCGGTGCGGGAACGCAAGTCGGGTGTCGACCTGCCGGCCGGGCGGCAGTCCGTCGAAGGAGTGCAGGCGCTCGCGTTCGTCCGGCAGCGCTACGACCTGCCGGACGGGGACCTGGACCGCATCGGCCGCCAGCAGGCGTTCCTGTCCGGGCTGGCGCGCAAGATCCTGTCCGGGGACGTGCTGACCAACCCCGGCAAGCTCTCCGACGTGATCAACGCGGTCAAGAAGTCCGTGGTGCTGTCGGACAACTGGGACCTGGGCGAGTTCGCCGCCCAGATGCGCGGCCTGAACGGCGGCAACATCGAGTTCTACACGATCCCGGTGGTCGGCAACGCGGTGATCGGCGGCGCCGACGTGGTGCGGGTCGATCCGCAGGCCGTGCACGCGTTCGTCGACCAGCTGACCTCGGATTCGGGCAGCCGGACGTCGGCCAGCGCCACACCCACCCCGCGACCACCGTCCAGCACATCGTCCAGCTCCGGCCCGCGGCCGGGCACCTCGCCCGTGCCGTCGAGGGCGTCGGGCGCGTCGAGCACCCCGGTACCCTCCCCCGCCGCGCCGCCCATCACGGCGGGCGACGTGCCGTGCGTGAACTGACGCCCGTGGTGCCTTAACCTGGGACCGGAGGGGCTCAGGAGGGGGAACACCGGGATGGACGACGCGCCGAAACCGACGCCCTACCCCCGGACGACGCCCACCGGTGACCAGCCGCCGCGGCCCCGGTGGCGCCCGTTGCGCACGGCCGGGAGGGCGTTGCTGGCGCTGGTGTCGGTAGCCGCGCTGGTCACGACGGGCTACGCGTGGGCGACCTACCACGAGGTGCAGGGCAACGTGCACACCACGGACGCCCTCGACCAGCCCGCGGACAAACCGGCGCCACCCGCGGACGACGGCGGTGAGGACATCCTGCTGGTCGGCACCGACGCGCGCACCGACATGCAGGGCAACGCGCTGCCGCTGCAAGTGCTCAAGACGTTGCGCACCGAGCAGACCAGCGGCGTGAACACCGACACCATCATCATCGTCCGGCTGCCGAAGAACGGCGCCAGACCGTACGCGGTGTCGATCCCGCGGGACACCTGGATCGACGTGCCGCGCGGCGGCCAGGGCAAGATCAATTCGGTGTACGGGCTGGCCAAGCAGGCGAAGGCCGACGAGCTGCGGCGCCAGGGCCGGCGCGACGCGGCCGGCATCGAGCGGGACTCCGACCAAGCCGGGCGGCAGGCGCTGGTGCAGGCCGTGCAGGACTTCACGCAGGTGCGTGTCGACCACTACGCCGAGGTCAACCTGCTCGGGTTCTACCTCATCACCGAGTCGGTCGGCGGTGTGCGGGTGTGCCTGAACCACGCGACCGAGGACAAGGACTCCGGCGCCGACTTCCGCGCCGGGGTGCAAACGGTGTCCGGCGGTGCGGCGCTGTCGTTCGTGCGGCAGCGGAAGAACCTCCCGCGCGGCGACCTCGACCGGATCGTGCGGCAGCAGGCGTTCCTGTCCTCCGCGCTGCACCAGGTGCTGTCGGCCGGAGTGCTGGCGAACCCGGGCACCCTCGGCGATCTGACCGACGCGTTGCACCGGTCGCTGGTCCTCGACCCGGGCTTCGACCTGCTGCAGTTCGCGGAGAAGGCGAAGGGCCTGGCGTCCGGGGACGTCACCTTCACGACGATCCCGGTCGTCACGATCAACGGCCGCAGCCCCGACGGCCAGCAGAGCATCGTCGAGGCCGACCCGGTGGCGGTGCGGCAGTTCTTCGCGGGACTGGCGGGACGGGGCGCCGGCGCGGGTGGCGGTGGTGCGCCCGGTGGCGGCGTGGCACAAGCGGTGCCCGCGGGGGTTTCCTGCGTCAACTAGGCCGACGCCCGCCACCCGTGAGGGATGCGCTGCGCGCGGCGGCTACATTCAAGCCGTGTCCTTGACTGATGCGCTGTTCCGCGCCCTGCTGGCGCAGCCGGGGAAACCGCTGATCACCCATTACGACGACGCCGCGGGCACCCGGGTGGAGCTGTCGGTGGCGACCACCGCGAACTGGGCCGCGAAGACGGCGAACTGGCTGGTCGAGGAGTTCGACGTGGAGCCGGGCGATCCGGTCGCCGTGGTGCTGCCCGCGCACTGGCAGACGGCCGGTGTACTCCTGGGCGCGTGGTGGTGCGGGGCCGAGGTGGTGGCGTCACCCGCGGGAGCACGCGTGGCGTTCGTGGCGCCGGACGGCTCCGGAGCGGGCGCCGAGGCAACGGCGATCGTGGCGCTCGACCCGATGGGCCGCGGTCTCCCGGCGCCGGTCGAGGGGGCGCTGGACTACCTGAACGAGGCCCGCGCCTACGGCGACGACTTCCGTCCGATGGCGCCGGTTCCCGGGGACACCCCGGCACTGGCCGGTTCCACTGTGGACGAGGTGCTGGCGGAGGCCCGGTCCCGGGCGGCAGAGATCGGACCGGGCGCGCGAGTTTTGTCCACTGTGGAGTGGACTGTGCCGGAGGGTGTCCTGGCCGGACTGCTGGCCCCGTTGTCCGCCGGCGCCCACCTGGTGCAGATCTCGCACCCCGATCCGTCGAAGCTGGACGACCGCCGGGCGGCGGAGCGCACGACGGTCGACCTGCTCGCCTAGGCGGCCTGCCGTTCGCTCTTGCGCGCCCGGCGACGGCCGCGAGCAGGTGGTCCAGCGGGCGCCGTGGAGCCCGAGTGCGAGAGCGGCGGCCACCCAAGGCCCGCACCTCAGCCGCCGAGGTGGCCGGCCTACCGCGCCTTCGGCAGCAAGGGCTCCAGCCTGGCCGCCAACGCCTGCGCATCGGGACAGGCTTTCGCGTCATCGCCCGGCCGGGTCATCGTTGCTGCCGCCAAGGCACGTGCGTGCTCCCCGACCTCGATGGCCACCTCACACATCCCGGCGATCCCAGGCTTACCCCGGCGAGCTTCACGACCATTGATCGTGAACGGAACGATGTCGGATGCCTGGCTGCCGAATTCCGCGAGTCCCTGCTCTGGATCGAGCGCTATCGAGTAGGTCCCGTAATCCGTCTTGCTCGCATGGCACTCGTTGCGGGCGGTCTTGCGGACACCCGGCTGGAACCCCTCGCCCTCGACCAGATGATCGAGCACAGCACACGCGTCGAATGACTTCAGCTCGTCCTCGGCAGTTGCCTTGGTCGACACCTGAGGAGCGGGCAACGCAGTCCCCGCGACAGTACGAGAACAGGAAGTCAACACCAGAACCGCAGTGGCTGTGGTGGCGAGGAGAACAAGGGAACGCGGCCTGTCCGTCACGTGGTCCTCAGTCCTTCAACTGCCCGAGATGCTTCGTTGCCGCCTCATCGGCGGCGTCGTACTTCTCCATCGCAATGTCCAGGGCCTGGCGAAGTTTCTCCAGACCTGCGCGAAGCGCCTCGAACACAGGAACAAGAGACTGGTTGTCCGAATCCATCGCGCGGCGCATGTGCTCCGCGACTTCACGCGCGTATGCGTCGTGGCCGAGCCTAGGGGTCTGCCGGAGAAAACCGACCCGCGGCGCTAGCTGATCAAGGCGGTTCTGCATAGTCGTGATGGCACTTCGGAGATGCGTCCCGGTTTCTTCGTCGACCGCCCAGTGGCCTGCCTGAGCCTCCTCCAACATGCGGTTCGCGTCATCGGCAAAAGACTTAACCTGTTCAGGACCGCCTACCACGTTACTGATCGCGTCGGCGATTGGTAGCGGGTGAACCCGAACCTCGCTCACCGTTATCCCTCCCGTGTGTGACCGGTGCTTGCACACCGTACACCGCATGGTGACGCGGCCCAGCCGATCAGCGCGCAACAAAAGGCGCGACGCCCGCACCGGGGCGCCGCGCCGCGTGGCCTGGGGTGTCAGCTGTTGAGCAGGGCGCGGGCCATGACCATGCGCTGGATCTGGTTGGTGCCCTCGTAGATCTGGGTGATCTTGGCGTCGCGCATCATGCGTTCCACCGGGAAGTCGCGGGTGTAGCCGGCGCCGCCGAACAGCTGCACCGCGTCGGTGGTCACCGACATCGCCACGTCGCTGGCGAAGGCCTTCGCCGCCGAGGCCATGAACCCCGCCCGCGCGTCACCCCGCTCCGACGCAGCAGCGGAGGCGTAGACCAGGTGCCGGGCCGCCTCGATCTTCGTGCCCATGTCGGCGAGCATGAACTGCACACCCTGGAACTGTCCGATCGCCGTGCCGAACTGCTTGCGCTCCTTCACATACGCCACCGCCGCGTCCAACGCGCCCTGCGCGATACCCAGCGCCTGCGCCCCGATCGTCGGGCGGGTGTGATCCAGCGTGCGCAACGCCGTCTTCAACCCCGTGCCCGGCTCACCGATGATCCGCTCCGCCGGGATCGTGCAGTTCTCGAAATAGATCTCCCGCGTCGGCGAGCCCTTGATCCCCAGCTTGCGCTCCTTCGGCCCCACCGAGAACCCCGGGTCGTCCTTGTGCACCACGAACGCCGAAATCCCGTTCGACTTCTTCGGCGCATCCGGATCGGTCACCGCCATCACCGTGTACCAGGTCGACTCCCCGGCATTGGTGATCCACGCCTTCGTGCCGTTGAGCACCCAGTGATCCCCGTCCAACCGCGCCCGGGTCCGCATCGACGCCGTGTCCGACCCCGCCTCCCGCTCCGACAACCCGTAGGACGCCGTCGCCCCCGCCGCGATCTCCGGCAGAACCAGCTTCTTCAACTCCTCCGACGCCGACAACAGGATCGGCTGCGTCCCCAGCTTGTTCACCGCCGGAATCAACGACGCCGACGCATCAACCCGCGCCACCTCCTCGATCACGATGCACGCCGCCACCGCGTCCGCACCCTGACCCTCGTACTCCTCCGGAATGTGCACCGCATTGAACCCCGCAGCGTTCAGCGCCTCCAGCGCCTCCACCGGGTACCGCTCCTGCTCGTCCACCTCGGCGGCGTGCGGCGCGATCTCCTTCTCCGCCAGCGCCCGCACGGCCGCACGCAGCTCCTCGTGCTCCTCGGCCAGCTGGTAGAGGCCCGGGGTCTCCGACACCTGCGTCACCTTCCTCGTACGGGTAAGAAGTCCGCCATCCATGTTAGTGGTCGTTCACCAACGCCAATTGTGTTCTGGGCCGCAGATCCGCCCTATGGTGGAGTGATGCCGATCACTGCTGGGTCATGGCCGCCCCACCTCCCGCGATCGCTGGACTACCCCGACGTCCCCGCCGGCTCGATCCTCGCCGGTGCCGCGAAGCGGTACCGGGACCGAATCGCGTTCACCCACCAGGACCGCTCCCTGACGTACGCGCAGACGTACGCGGGCGCGTGCCGGTTCGCCAATGCGCTACGGGCTCAAGGGATCGGGCCGGGTGCGACCGTTGCCATCCACCTGCCGAACTGCCTCGCCTACCCCGTCGCCTATTACGGGATTCTGCTCGCCGGTGCGACCTTCACCCCGGCGAACCCGCTGCTGCCGCCCGCCGACCTCGCCCACCAGCTCGCCGACTCGGGCGCCGTCGCGGTGGTCACCCTCGGCAGGGTGGCACCGGCGCTGACCGCCGTCCGCGACCGGACGCCGGTTCGCCTGGTGGTCGTCGTCGCTCCGGACGACCTCACCGGCGACCAGGTCGAGTTCCAGTCGTTCCTCGCCGGTCAGCCGGACACCCGCCCCGCACTGGACATCGACACCCGCACCCACCTCGCCCACCTGTCCTACACCGGCGGCACCACCGGGCGGTCCAAGGGCGTTCGCCTGCCGCACCGCAACGTCGTGGTCAACACGCTCCAATACGCCTGCTGGGGCACCGGATCGGTCCCGGCCCTGGACGACGACGGCGACCTCACGCTCGACCAGGTCGGCGGCGCGGACGAGTGGCCCACCCGGCTGGGCACCGGCTCGGGCATCAACCTCACGCCGTGGTTCCACGCGATGGGCACCATCGGCGGGCTGAACGTCCCGGTCATGGGCGGCGGCTCCACCACGCTGCACGACCGGTTCGACCCGGTCGCCTACCTCGCCGACGCCGAGCGGCTGCGGGTGACGTCCATCGGCGGCGCGCCCGCCCTGTTCGCCGCGCTGCTGGCCTGCCCGGACCTGGCTACCCGGGACCTGTCGTCGGTGCGCGGGATCAGCTCCGGCGCCGCACCGATGCCGCACGAGATGCTCAAGGCGCTGGCCGCCCGGTTCCCGGACGCGGTCATCACGGAGGGCTACGGCCTCACCGAGGTCACCATGGGTGCCACGATCAACCCGGCGTTCCGGTCCGGGTTGCGCAAGCAGGGCACGGTGGGCGTGCCGGTCTTCGACACCGAGATCAGGATCGTGCCGCTGGAGGGCGGTGCGGACACGGTGCCGGAGGGCGAGCAGGGCGAGGTGTGCATCCGCGGCCCGCAGGTGATGGCGGGCTACCACAACCGGCCCGCCGAGACCGCCACCGTGCTGGCCGACGGGTGGCTGCACACCGGGGACGTCGGCGTGCTGGACAAGGACGGATACCTGTCCATTGTGGACCGCAAGAAGGACATGCTGATCTACAAGGGTTACAACGTGTACCCGCGCGAGCTGGAGGAGTTGCTGCTCGCGCACCCCGGCGTGACCGCGGCGGCGGTGGTCGGACGCAAGCAGGACGAGGTCGGCGAGCTGCCCGTGGCGTTCGTCGTACGCGCGGACGAGACCGTGACCGCGGAGGAGATCCTGTCCGCGGTCAACAGCAACGTGCTGCCCTACAAGCGGATCCGCGAGCTGAGGTTCGTCGACGAGATCCCGGTCTCGGCGGCGGGCAAGATCCTCAAGCGCGAGCTGCGGCAGCGGCTCTAGAGCGCGGGCAGCACCCGGACGCGGTAGAACTCGATGGCCGCGCCCGGGTCCTCCTGCGCGAAGTGCAGGAACGGCGTCACCCCGGCGTCGATCAGCTTCCGCACCGCCTCGACGTGCACCGCGGGGTCGGTGCCGACCACCCACCGGCCCGCGACCTCGGCGAGCGGTGTGGACTGCGCCGCCTGCTGGATCGCCTCCGGGTTGGGCAGGTCGGCAGGCCGGACGGTGAACCGCCACCGCTGCGCGGCCTGGTCGATCTCCCGCTGGTCGCCGACCACCGCGAACAGCTCGGCCCACTTCGGCATCGCGCCGGGGTCCTTGCCCGCCTCCCGGGCGCCCGCGGCGAACGCGTCCCGCAGCGCCGGGTCGAGAGCGGCACCGGCCTGGGTGATCCAGCCGTCGCCGTACCGGCCGGCCAGCCGCGCGCTCTTCGGGCCCTGCGCGGCGACGTACACCGGGGGCGGTTTCGCCGGCAGGTCGTACAGCTTGAGCTGGTCGGTCGCGAAGAACCGGCCGCGGAAGGTCACCCGCTCCCCCGTCCACAGGCGCCGGATCAGCTCGATCGCCTCGACGAGCCGGTCGTGCCGTTCCGGGTAGCGGCCGTACTGTCCGGTGCCCGCCTGCTCGTTGACCGCCTCGCCGGTCCCGGTGCCGAGGAACGTCCGCCCGGGCGCCAGCAACTCGAGGGAAGCAAACGCTTGCGCGACCTCCGCCGGGTGGTGCCGGTAGCTGGGACAGGTCACGCCGGAACCGAACGTGACCCGCCGCGTGCGCTCGGCCACCAGGGCGAGCGTCAGCCACGGGAACATCGCGTGCCCCTGGTTGTCCTGCCACGGCTGCAGGTGGTCGCTGGCCCAGACGAAGCCGAAACCCGCCGCCTCGGCCTGCCGCGCGAAGTCCAGCAGCCGGGACGTCGGGAACTGCTCGTGCGACAACACCAGCCCGACCGGCACGCGGGTCGCGGGCGGCTCGGTCCGGACCAGCCCGGCGGAGGCGGCGAACAGGCCCAGCCGGCGACGCGAGAACTCCATGATCGGCGGGTTACCCGGCCGGCCGCGCGGCGACCGGGAGTTCACCCGCGCGTGTCGGGCCCTCCGGACAGCGCGGCTAGGACTGCACCTTGTCGCGCAGCTTCGCGTCCTTGTAAAGGACGAGCTGTTCGAGATCGGCCTGGAAGGCAGCCATCTTGTCCCGCAGTGCCGGGTCCTGGGCGGCCAGGATCCGCACGGCCAGCAGCCCGGCGTTGCGGGCGCCGCCGATCGACACGGTCGCGACCGGAACCCCGGCCGGCATCTGCACGATCGACAGCAGCGAGTCCATCCCGTCCAGGTACTTCAGCGGCACCGGCACGCCGATCACCGGCAGCACCGTCGCCGACGCGACCATCCCGGGCAGGTGCGCGGCGCCCCCGGCGCCGGCGATGATCACCTTGATGCCGCGGTCGGCCGCGGTGCGCGCGTAGTCCAGCATCCGCTGCGGCGTCCGGTGCGCAGAGTACACGCCGACCTCGTAGGACACGCCGAACTCGTCGAGCGCCGCCCCGGCCGCTTCGAGCACGGGCCAGTCCGAGTCGCTGCCCATGATCACGCCGACGTCGGTCACGCGTGCTCCTCTCAGTGGATGTCGTAGCCGTCGGGCCATTCGGCGTGCGACAGCCAGTGCGCGGCCAGCTTGGCGCGGGTCCGCAGGTTCGGCAGGTCGCCGCCGACGAAGTTGACGTGCCCGAGCTTGCGGCCGGGCCGTTCGCCCTTGCCGTACAGGTGCACGCGGGCGTCCGGGAAACGGGCGAACAGGTGGTGCAGCCGCTCGTCGGTCGTCATCTCCGGGGTGGTCGGCGCGCCCAGCACGTTGGCCATCACGGTCGGCGCGACCAGGTCGGTCACGCCCAGCGGGTAGTCCAGGACGGCACGCACGTGCTGCTCGAACTGGGAGGTCGCCGACCCGTCCATGGTCCAGTGGCCGGAGTTGTGCGGGCGCATCGCCAGTTCGTTGACCAGCAGACCGCCGTCGGTCTCGAACAGCTCGACCGCCAGCACCCCGACCACGTTCAGCTCGTCGGCCAGCCGCAGCGCCAGTTCCTGCGCCTCGTGCACCTGGCGCGAGGTCAGCCCGGGCGCGGGCGCCAGCACCTCGGTGTTGATGCCGTTCTCCTGCACGGTCTCCACCACCGGCCACGCCGCGCCCTGCCCGAACGGCGAACGCGCGACCAGCGCGGACAGCTCGCGCTTCATCGCGACACGCTGCTCGGCGAGCAGCTCGGTGCCGGCCGCCAGCAGTTCGGGCACCAGGGTGCGCGCCTCGGCCTCGGACTCGACCATCCACACGCCACGGCCGTCGTAGCCGCCGGTCGCGGCCTTGAGCACGACCGGCCAGGAGTGCTCCGCGCCGAACTTGACCAGGTCCTCCACCTCGGACACCTCGGCGTACGGCGGGCACGGGAACCCGGTCGCCGACAGCCGGTCGCGCATCACCAGCTTGTTCTGCGCGAACGCCAGCGCATCCGGCCCCGGCCGCACCGTGAAACCCTCGTTGACCAGGGCGAACAGGTGTTCCCACGGCACGTGCTCGTGGTCGAAGGTGACCACGTCGACGCTGCGGGCGAATTCGCGCAGCGCGTCCAGGTCGGTGTGGTGCCCGAGCTGGACGTCCCCGGCGACCATCGCGGCCGAATCGTTGGCGTCGACGGCGAGGATCCGCATCGACTGTCCCAGTGAGATCGCGGCCTGGTGCGTCATCCTGGCGAGCTGGCCGCCGCCCACCATCCCGACGATCGGGAGCCCTGTGCGCTTGTCCATAACGGCTCCAGATTAGTTACCGCAACGCGGAGGGCTTCGGTCGAGGGTGGTGCTCGGCGAGCGGCGGACTCGACGGGAGACGCAGCTCACGCACGGCGAGCCCGAGGATCCCCAGTGCCGCGGCCACCACGTACGCGTTGCCGGGCACGAACAGCTCCGGCCCCCAGCTGAACTCGGTGACGCCGCCGTTGGGCACCACCATCACGATGCAGCTGGCGAAGAACACGGTCACCAGACCGGCCCACACCCAGCGGCCCTTCGACGCGAGCAGCACGATCAGCGGCACCGCCCACACCCAGTGGTGCGACCACGACACCGGCGAGACCAGCAGTCCGAGGAACGCCGTCACCAGCACCGCGGCGAGTGTCTCGCCGCGGTGGTGCAGCCGTCGCACCAGCCACACCGCGGGCACCGCGAGCACCGCGCCGATGCCGAGCGCGAGCGCGGGCGACCAGGACGCCTCGCGCGACACGCGGTTGATCATGCCGGTAAGCGACTGGTTGAAGATCCAGGACGCGCCCCCCACCCGGTGCGGGTCGAAGACCGCCGTCGACCAGTACCGCACCGCATCGCCGGGCATCAAGGCGAACATCACGATCTGGAGCCCGGCGAAGGTGCCCACCGCCCGCAGGCCGTCCCGCCACCGCCCGGTGACGAACAGGTGCGCCACGAAGATCAGCGGCGTCAGCTTGATCGCGGCCGCGACGCCGACGAGCACGCCGGACCAGCGCGTGCCGGCCAGGACCAGCAGGTCGAGCACGATCACCGCGAGGAGCACCAGGTTGATCTGGCCGAGGAAGATCGTCTTCCACACCGGTTCCAGCGCGAGCGCCGCGACCGTCAGCCCGGCCAGCGCCCAGCCGCGGAACCGCCCGCTCACCCGGATCACCACGGCCAGCGACAGCACCGACGCCGCGATCAGGAAACCCCAGGTCAGACCGCTCGGGATGGCCACCAGCGGAACGAACAGCAGTGCCGCGGCCGGCGGGTAGGTGAACGGCAGCGACACCCACGACGGCAGCGCGGTGAGCCGCTCCGTCGTGTAGACCTGGTCACCGTGCAGGAAGGTCAGCGCCCCCGCGCGGTAGACGGCGCTGTCGGCGCCCAGCTGCCAGTGCCCGAGCCAGCAGATCACCCCTACCGCGAACGCCCCCAGGACGAGTGCGCCGACCAGTGCCGGCTCAACCCGTGATCGCAGCGTCGTCACGCACCTTCTCCCGCCTGCGCTGCAATGCCCAGCGCGTCACCAGCACCACGGTCAGGACCACCGGCGTGAGGATGTAGGCGTTGCCCAGCACGCTCTGCCAGAACTTCCAGTGCAGCTCGATGTTGCGCCCGTTGGGCAGCGCGAGCAGCACACAACTGATGAACACGGCGGCCACCGCGCCGATGCCCGCCCAGCGCTTCCACGCGTCGGCCGGCGTGGTCTGCGGCAGCCGCGACACGAGCAGGACGATCAGCGGCACCGCCCACACCCAGTGGTGCGACCACGAGATCGGCGAAGCCAGCAGCCCGAAGAACGCCGTCACCAGCAGCGCGGCCAGCGCCTGTCCGCGGCGGTGGAAGCGCAGCACGAGCCACACGGCCGGGATGGCCAGCACCGCGGCGATCCCCAGGGCCGCCTTCGACGCCCACGGCGCGAGGTCGGTGACCCGGTTCATCAGGCCGTTGAGGGACTGGTTGCCCGCCCAGTGCACCGGGCCGATCCGCCCGGTGTCGGAGATGGTCTTGGTCCAGTAGCGGATCGTGTCCCCCGGGATGAGCGCCAGCATCAGCAGCTGCAGGCCGGCGAACACACCGAACGCGCGGACCGCTTCGCGCCGGCGGCCGGTGAGGAACAGGTGCGCCACGAACACCAGCGGCGTCAGCTTCACCGCCGACGCGATGCCGACCAGCACCCCGCCCCAGCGACTGCCGCGCGTGGTGACGACCAGCACGTCGAGCACCACGATCGCCATCAGGATCAGGTTGATCTGACCGAGGAAGATCGTCCGCCACACCGGCTCGAGGCCGAGCATGAGCACGGAGCACACCAGCGTCGCCCGCGCGGGCGAGGACCACCAGCGCCGCACGGTGGGCGGCGTCGGCAGCGAGCCGATCGCCACGCGGATGACCAGCGCCATCGCCAGCACCGAGATCGCGGTCAGCACACCCCAGGCGATCTGCACCGGCAGGGCCGCCAGCGGCACGAACAGCAGCGCGGCGGTCGGCGGGTAGGTGAACGGCAGCAGCGCCCACCACGGCTCGGACGCCAGCGTGCTGGCGTCGTAGAGCGGGTCGCCGTCGAGCAGGGTGATCGCCCCGGCGCGGTAGACCGCGCTGTCCACGCCCAGCCGCCAGTCGAACAGCCAGCCGAGGACACCGGCGACGAGCGCGAGCAGCGGCACGAGTGACAGCAGCAGGATCGAACGCGGCCGCACCGACAACCGGGCGAGCGAGGTCCGCAGCGCCAGGCGCGGTTGCGCCGGCTCGTGGAGCGGGTCGCCACCGGCGGCGGGCACTGACTGTGTCACCCTTCCAGGAAATCACGAAACCATGACGGCGGAGCGAGAAGGGTCAGGTTCGCGCGAGCCGCTGGAGGAGCTGGGACGCGGACTCGTGGGTCGCGGGCAACCGGACGAGCCTGATCTTCGGCGGGCCGACGGATTCCAGCTGGTCGTCGACCGACAGGCGCTCGTGCAGCTCGCGTCGCAGCATCACGGCCTTCGCCGCGATCCGGCCGTCCCGGGGCACCGCGGCGGCGACCGTGGCCGGGCCGAGCGAGGCGATGCTCTCGCCGCCGTCGAACACCACCCGCATGGCCTCCGCGATCAGGATCATCGCGGTCATCCGGGGCCACCCGCGGACCCCGGACAGGTCGACCGAGACGACCAGCAGCGTGTGGTCCTCGCCGGTCCGGCAGCCGGACCGGCCGTACAGCTCGCGCAGGCGCGTGCGCAGGTAGGCGGCGGTGGGCAGGCCGGTCAGCGGGTCGATCACCTCGGTGCTGGCGAGCTTGTCCATCGCGACCTCGGCCCACGCCAGGGCCGCGACACGCAGCAACCGGGACGGCAGGGCGTCCACGTCCGGCGGCGTGGCCTCCCCCGATGGGGTGGTGACGGAGTGCAGCGCCGCCAGGTCGAGCAGTGTCTCCCCGAGCCCCGCGCCGGCCGTGGCACGCGCCCGGGCCAGCCCCGCGACCGGGATCTCCGCCGGGCGGTTGCGCACCAGCGCCGCGCACACCGCGTCGACCTCGGGCAGGCCCCAGTCCCCCGGGAACCGCCACCCCGCGGCCAGGCTCGCCGACCGCCAGCGCGTCCGCAACGCACGCAGCGATCCGTCGCCGCCGGGCTCCGGTTCGCGCCGCAACCTCATGGCCGGCACGTCCACTGGCAACCGTCCTTCCGTCCCGCGACCGCTGTTCCGGTGAAGTGACGATCGAAGCGGCGCGGTGTGACGGAATTACACCGTGCGGGTCAATAGGGCGAGGTGGCGCGTGACGTGGGGGGGCCAGTCAGTCACACTGATCGCGCGCAACACTGGGATAAGGAGAGCGGTGTCCACCCTACCGGCCGATTTCGAGGGCAAGAGCGACGCGGAGCTGATCACCGAGGTCCGCACCGGCACCCTGGCCGCGTACGGCACCCTCTACGAGCGGCACGTCGCCGCGGCCTACAACCTCGCGCGGCAGCTCGCCCGGTCGGCCGCCGAAGCCGACGACCTGGTGTCCGACGCGTTCGCCAAGGTGCTGGACACCCTGCGCGGCGGCAAGGGCCCGGACAGCGCCTTCCGCGCCTACCTGCTCACCGCGCTGCGGCACACCGCCTACGACAAGACCCGCAAGGACAAGCGCGTCGACCTGAACGAGGACATGACCACAGTCGGCAGCGAGGCGCTGACGGTCCCGTTCTCCGACACCGCGCTGGCCGGTCTGGAGCGCACCATGGCGGCCAAGGCGTTCGCGTCGCTGCCCGAGCGGTGGCAGGCGGTGCTGTGGCACACCGAGATCGAGCAGCAGAGCCCGGCCGAGGTCGCGCCGCTGCTCGGCCTGACGCCCAACGGCGTCTCCGCACTCGCCTACCGGGCCCGTGAGGGCCTGCGGCAGGCCTACCTGCAGGTCCACCTGGCCGAGACGTCCGCCGAGAAGTGCCGCGCGTGTGCCGACCGGCTGGGCGCGTGGACCCGCGACGGCCTGTCCAAACGGGAACGCGCCCAGGTCGAAGCCCACCTGGACGAGTGCGCGGACTGCCGCGCCCTGGCCGCCGAGCTGGCCGAGGTCAACGGTGCGCTGCGGGCGATCATCGCCCCGATCGTGCTGGGCGGGGCCGCGCTGGGCTACCTCGCCACCGTCGGCAAGGCGACCGCCGCGACCGCGGCCACCGCCGGCGCGGCGGCCGGTTCCGCCGGCGGTGCCGCCTCGGTGGCGACCGCGGGACCGCGTCAGTTCGTCGGGCTCGGCGTCGCCGGCACCGCGGTGGCCGCCGCCGTCGCGGCCGCGCTGGCGGCCGGCGGCGGCACCCAGGAGATCCCGGCCGCCGCCTCCGCTCCAGCACCGCCGCCGGTGGTCGCGCCGGCACAGCCCCCGGCCGCGCCGCCGGTTCCGGCCGCGCCGCCCGCCGCGCCACCACCTGCACCGGCGGTCGAGCCGCCACCCGCGCCGGTCGTACCGCCGGCGCTCGCCCCCGTTCCGGCGCCACCACCCCCGCCCGGCGCGCCGGCGAACATCACCGCGGACGGCCCCTCCGCGGGGCTCGAACTCCAGCCGGGCGGCGACCCGGTCGCCCTGCCGATCACCGTGCGCAACACCGGTGGCTCGGTGTCCGACCCGGTGACGGCGACGCTGAACCTGCCACCCGGCATCGAGGTGCGCCGGGCGGGCGGCGGTGGCGGCGCCGTCGGCGCGTTCGGAACGCAGGCGCCGGCCGGTCCGCTCCTGGTGGACTGCCCGCCCGGGGCGGGCACGGTCACCTGCACCACGCCACGCGGGCTGCAGCCGGGCGAGAGCGCGGTGCTGACGTTCCTCCTCCAGGCCACCGGCGCGGCGACGTCGGGACAGGTGACCGGCACGGTGAACGCCGGCGCGGACGTCCGGATCGCGGTCCGCGTGCCGGTGGCCGTGTCGGAGGCACCGGACCAGCTGACCCTGGACGCCCGGGGCTGGGCCGGCGAGCACCTGTGGGGCCGTCGGGCGTGGCTCTCGGTCGACGTCACCAACACCGGGCCGAACACCAAGCCGGTCAGCCTGTGGATCGACGACGACGCGCACCTGGTCACCGGTGGCTTCCAGGCGGCGTGCACCAGCGGCCCGACCACCACCTGCACCAGCCTCACCGCACTCGCGCCGGGCCAGCGCCTGCGGCTGTGGTTCGCGCTGGACCGGCCGGAGAAGCAGTCCCGGACCGTCACCGTGTCGGCGACGCTGGGCACCGCGAGCGCCTCGCGCACGGTCAGCTTCGACTGCCGGTTCCCGTTCTGCGACGTGACGCCGCCCGGTCTGACCCCGCCCGTCACCCCGACCTCGGCGACCTCGTCGTCGAGCTCGGCGACCACCACGACGGGTGCGCCGACGACCACCACGACGACCACACCGGGCGGCACCACCACGACCACGACACCGGCGCCGCAGGCCACGGGCTCGTCGGCGACGGCACCTTCCGCGCCGTCGAAGGACCACGGGCGGCCGTGGTGGTGGCTGCCGTGGGTCCCCTATCCGCGGAATTGAACCGGATAAATCCGGCTAACTCCACCGCCACGCGATCCCCGCAGCGGACGGCTACGTACACTGCGCAAGTGACCGTTGTGGAAAGCGTGTTGTCGCACACGCCCGAGCCATTGCGCTCGGTGTTGATCAAACATCGGGAGCTGCTCAAGTTCGGGATCGTCGGCGGCACCACGTTCGTCGTCGACAACGGTATCTGGTACCTGCTGAAACTGGGTGTGCTGGAGGACAAACCGACCACCGCGAAAGCGATCGCGGTCATCATCGCGACGATCGTGTCCTACATTCTCAATCGCGAATGGTCGTTCCGGACCCGTGGTGGCCGGGAAAGGCACCACGAGGCTGCGCTGTTCTTCGTGATCAGCGGGCTGGCCGTGGTGGTGAACCTGATTCCGCTGTACGCCTCCCGGTACGTCCTGCACCTGGAGGTGCCGAACGTGTCCCGGTTCGTGCAGGAAACGGCGGACTTCGTCAGCGGGTCGATCATCGGCATGCTGCTGGCGATGGTCTTCCGCTTCTGGGGGTTCAAGAAGTGGGTCTTTCCGGACGAGCTGGGGCAGCGTCGCCGGGACGTCACCCGCAGCAGCACCGACGCCTGACCCGGCCGGCCGCGAGCCCGGTCAGCGCGGCACCCGCTCCGCCGGCCAGCGCACCTCGGGCACGTCCCCCGGGTTCGGCACGCGCAGGAACAGGCTGAACACCGCGGGCCGGCGGCTCGACAACTCCAGCCGCCCGCCGTCGGCCTCCGCCAGCGCCCGGGCGAGGGCCAGGCCGACGCCGGTGGAGCCACCGCCGGAGAAGCCGCGCTCGAAGATGTGCGGCGCGAGATCGTCCGGGATGCCCGATCCGGTGTCGCTGACCTCGACCACCACCGTGGCCTCGGTCTCGCCGCGGCGCGCCGCCAGCGTGACCGTCCCGGCACCGTGTCGCAGCGCGTTGTCCAGCAGCACGCCGACCACCTCCCGTAGCCGGCCGGGCGTGGCCCGCGCCATCAGGCCCTCACCGATCCGCAGCCGCAGGTTGCGACCCTCCGCGCGCAGCAGCTCGCGCCACTCCTGGGCCACCTCGGGCAGCTCCGCGGCCAGCTCCAGTGCCTCGGTGTCCACCTCGCTGGCCGCGCGTGCCGCGGCCAGCAGCTCCTCCAGCGCCTCCGACAGCCGGTCCGCCTGTTCCTGCGCCGCCCGCGCGTCCTCCGCGGTGTCCGGGTCGCCGGTGACGGCCAGCGACTCCAGGCGCAATTGCAGTGCCGTCAGCCTGCTCCGCAGCTGGTGCGACACGTCGCCGACCAGCTGCCGCTCCCGCTGCACGAGCTGCGCCAGAGCGGTGCCCGACGTGTCCAGCGCCTCGGCCACCATGTCCAGCTCACCGATGCCGTACCGGCTGGGGTCCGGGCGGAAGTCGCCACCACCGAGACGCGCGGCGCGGTCGGCCACGTGCCGCAGCGGTTTCGCGAGCCGCCGGGCCGTCACGGTCGCCACCACCGTCCCGATCGTCACCGAGAACACGACCAGCAGCAGCACGGCGAGCGTCACCGTGGTCTGCCGCGACCGCAGCGGCCCGGACGGGATGGACAGCTCGAGGTGCCCCTGCCGCGCCAGCTGTACCGTCGCTGTCACCGGGTCCGGTCCCGGTGCGGCACCCTCGGTGATGCGGCCGCGGCCCGGCACGTCCACGACCAGTTCCCCGCCCTGCGGGATCGCCACCGACACCTGGGTGAGGTCGTTCTGGTCGAGCACGCCGTCGGCCAGTTCGGTGTCCAGGGTCGCGGCGATCTGCGCGGCGCGGCCGGCGAGGTCTTCGTTGTAGATGCTGTCCACCAGCTTCCACGCGGTGACGCCGAGCGGGATGCCCAGTGCCGCCGCGGTGACCGCGACGGCGAGCAGGATGGCGAGCAGGATCCGGCGGCGCACTAGTCTGTGTTGAACCGGAAGCCGACGCCGCGCACGGTCGCGATCCGCCGCTCACCGTCGCCGTGGTGGATCACCGAGCCCTTGCCGTCGCCGCTCACCGACAGCTTCCGGCGCAGCCACGACATGTGCATGTCGAGCGTCTTCGAGGTCTTGGACTCCAGGTCGTTCCACACCTCGGCGAGGATTTCGTCGCGGCTGACGACCTGGCCGGCGTGGCTCATCAGCACCCGCAGCAGCTCGAACTCCTTGTTCGCCAGCTGCACCTCGCGGCCGTCCACCAGCACCATCCGGGCGCCCAGGTCCATCCGCACGCCACCGGCCTCGAGCACCTCCGGCGCCCGGCGGCGCAGCAGCGCGCGGATGCGGGCCAGCAGCTCGGCCAGGCGGAACGGCTTGGCCACGTAGTCGTCGGCGCCGGCGTCGAGCCCGACCACGAAGTCCACCTCGTCGGTGCGGGCGGTGAGCATCAGCACCGGCAGCTCACTGCCGTGCGCCCGCAACCGGCGGCACACCTCGAGCCCGTCCATGCCGGGCAGCCCCAGGTCGAGCACGAGCAGGTCGACCCGTTTGGCCTGGGTGACGTCGAGCACCGCGGGGCCGTCGGCGACCACCTCGACGTCGTAGCCTTCCCGTTCGAGGGCGCGCGACAGCGGGTCCGCGATCGCCGGGTCGTCCTCGGCCAGCAACACCATGCTCACCTGGCCAACTCTACGACCGGGGGTCGTGAAAACATCGTGGCGTGGCGAGCTACACGGACGATCTCATCCTCGCGGGGAAGCTCGCGGACGCGGCGGACTCGATCACCACGGCCCGGTTCCGCGCCCGTGACCTGAAAGTCAGCAGCAAGCCGGACCGCACCCCGGTCACCGACGCGGACACCGCGGTCGAGGACGCCGTGCGGGAACTGCTCGCCGCGGAACGCCCGGACGACAACGTGGCCGGCGAGGAGCGCGGCGGCACGGAGTGGCAGTCCGGTCGGGCGTGGGTGCTGGACCCGATCGACGGCACGAAGAACTTCCTGCGGGGCGGCCCGGTGTGGGCGACGCTGATCGCACTGGTCGAGGACGGCCGCCCGGTGGTGGGCATCGTGAGCGCGCCGCTGCTGGGCCGCCGGTGGTGGGCCGCGGCGGGCGAGGGCGCGTGGATGAGCGACCCGGGCGGCGAGCGGCGGATCGCCGTGTCGGCGGTGTCGGCACTGTCCGACGCGTACCTGTCGACCACCGACCTGGGCTCGTGGACCGAGTACCACTCGCGCGAGGCGTACCTGGGGCTGGTCGACGCGTGCTGGGAGACCCGCGCCTTCGGCGACTTCTGGCAGCACTGCCTGGTGGCGGAGGGCGCGATCGACTTGGCGGCCGAGCCGATCGTCAACCCGTGGGACGTCGCGCCGATGCAGATCCTCCTCACCGAGGCCGGTGGCCGGTTCAGCGATCTGACCGGCGCGGCCCGCTTCGACGGCGGTTCCGCGTTGTCCTCGAACGGCCACCTGCACGAGGAAGCGCTGGCCCACCTGCGCCGCTGAGCCCAGTAGCGGCGATCGAGCGGCAACACGAGCCGAGCCGGCACGCCCGGCGTCGCCTTGATCAGGGGCCGCTGGGCGGTCGTCCCAGCTCCGCTCTTCGGTTCAGGGCGTGGCTCGCTGCCCGGTGACGTCCCAGAGGTGGTGCAGCGCGTCGTGGATGAAGTAACGCGCGAAGGTGTCCGTGGTGAACCGGGCACCGTCGCCGCGCGTGCCGGTTCTCCGCCACTCGTCGCCGGACACTCCGGCGAACGCGTCGGCCAGCCGGGCCGCCGCCTCGGTCAGCTCCTCCGCCACGCGCTGCGGGTCCTGTGTGCCGTACCGGTCCTCGATCGCCGTCGCGTCCTGGTTCCACGCCGGGAACACCGGGTCGTCCTCGTGCAGGATCAGGTGCAGGCGCTCGAGGAACACCCGGCAGACGTCCCGCACGTGGCAGGCGTACTCCAGTGTGGACCACTTGTCCGGCCGGGACCGCTCGCGCGCATCCGGTCGCACCAACGCATCGCGCCAATCACCGGCGTTCGCCCGCAGCAGCTCGGGCACGTTCTCCGGGTCGACCGTGCGGGCGTCGAACCCGCATTCCGGGCACGGCTCGCGCAGCACCCAGGTCCAGTCCTTGGTGTCGGGGGTGATCATGCCCCGAGCATCGGCGACCGAGCCCCCGAGCACCAGTACGAATCGCTCAACGATGCCATCAGCGTTGCTTCACGCCGGCGCGGGCAGCAACCCGACGGCTCCGCGCGCGACCTGGGACCACGCCAGCCTGCCGAACAGGTAGTGGCAGGCGACCTGCTCGTTGGTGAAGCGCGCCCAGTCGTAGCGGTTGCCCTGCTCGCGCCAGAACACCTCCCAGACCGGGCCGCCCTCCTCGGACTCCTCGACCCGCAACAGGCACCACGCGTTGTCGGCCTCCCGGCCGATCGAGATCACCTCACCGGGCACCCCGATGGCCGCCAGCCACCGCACGATCGACTCGACGTTCACTGCGCAGCGCCCTCCTCGAACGTGATGTCCACCAGGTACCCCAGGGTGACGAGCTCGTCGGCGGAGTAGATCGCGCGGTACCGGGCGCCGCCGCCGGGCTGGCCGAACCACGGCGCGGACACCGCGCGCCACACCGGCACCTCCCGCAGCACGCGGTATCGCCGGTAGCCGGCGTCCCGCGCCGCCGGTGGCAGCGACCGCTGCGCGAACGGCGTGCCGGCGGGCGCGAACACCCGGCCGCGTGGATCACCGAACCGGTCCAGCACGGTGTCCGCGGTCAGCACTTCCGGCTCGCCGCCCCCGGTGCCGCCCTCCGGATAACGCTCTCCCGGTGGCCACGCGTACTCCGGCACCTCGCGGCGCTTCCCGGCCAGGAACCGCCGGTCCCAGTCGCGTTCGGCCAACCCGCCGCGCGGGTCGTACCCGGCGAGCACCTCGGCCGGGGGTGGCGCGGGCGGTGACGGCAGCCGGCCGTACCCGGCCTCGACCTTCGCCAGCGCGTCCTCGGTGCGGATCAGGTCCGACCGCGGGTGGTCGTGGGGCGGGAACCGCAGTCCCGGCGCGAAATCGAACTCGAACGGCGGCGCCGGCAGCTGCCGCGCGGGCTTGTCGGTCGCGACGGGCAGATGGCCGATCGGGAACATGTGGACCCGGAACAACGCGACGATGGCTTCCCGCTCCTGCCGGGGCGCCCCCACCGGCGGCGCCGGTTCCGGAACGGGCCGCAGGTCCGGCGAGTAGGGCCGGGGCGGACCTGGCGCGTAGGGCATCGCGACCGGTGCAGCGGGCGCAGGGACGACCGCGGCGGGCGGCGCGAACTGCGCAGGCGGCCCGTACCCGCCCACCGGTGCCGGGACCCCCTGCGCGGCGGGCATCGGCGGCGGCGGCACGACCGCGCCGGCGAAACCGGCGGCGACGGTGGCGTTCGCGACGCCGGTGGACGGTGTCGGCACCTCGTCGAACCCGCGAGACTCGAGTAGCCCCCCGTACTGCGGCAAGGACGGCGGTGTCGGCGGATCGGGCAACCGGATCGGGCCGGTGTCGGTGTCTGCCAGGGCCGGTTCGGGAACCACGGGCGGGATCACCGGCGGGGTCAGCAGGGACGAGGACACCACCGGCGGCGCACCGAGCACCGCGGGCGACGGCACGATCGCGGGCGCAACCAGTTCCGGGGCCAGACCGGTGACCACACCGAGCAGCGCGCCCTGCCCGTCCGCCGTCCGGACGCCCGGATTCGGCTCGACGAGCGGGGTGACCAGCGAGCCGACCGGCTCCGGCCCGAGCGTCGCGGCCAGCCCGCCGGCCACGACGGCCAGGTTCGCCGCCGTGCCGCGCAGGGTCGTGTCCACGCCGAGGATCGCGGTCGGGTGCCCGTTCTCGGCAGCGGCGAGGCTCGCGTCCCGGTTCTTCGCGGCCTCGACGAGTTGCCGCACGAGTTCCACCTTCGCGGCGCCGACCTGCTCGGCCGCGTTCTCCAGCCGGTCGGCGGCCTCGGCGGCGCCCCGGGCGGCGACGGTCAGGTGACCCTTCTCCGGGTCGACGAACTCCGACCAGACGTGGCCGGCGGCCTCGCCCGCGTCCGCGGACAGCGCGGCGACCGCCCGGCCGGCGTGCTCGTCGGCTTCCCGGGCCAGCGCGGTCAGTTCCCGGTGCGCGTCACGCCAGGCGACCGCCTGTTCCCGTAACCGGTCCTCGTCCGCTTCGGGCCAGGACAGACCGGTCTCGGCGGCGAGATCGGCGAGTTCCCGCGGCAGCTCGATACCCATGTCTACCCCCGCGCCGTGTCGGTGATCGCCTGCTCCGCGTCCTCTTCGGACCCGCGGAAGCGGCCGGCGGCCTCGCCGACGGTCTGCCCGAACCGCGACAGCCGCCCGGAGAGGTTGCGCAGCACGTCGAGGGTTTCGCCGGCGCGGCTCGCGTGTGCGGCCGCGAACGCCTGCCCCACGGCGTCCGTGCCCCACGCGCGCTCGGCCCCGTCGAGGGCGCGTTCGAGTCGTTCCGCGACCGCCGCCGCCCGGAGGGCCAGGCCGTCGAAGTCGCCGGAGGAGACCGCGAGCCGGTCGGCGTCGGTCTCGAACCCGGCGCTCATCGGGTCATCCAGCGGTGGTCCTCGAGGCTCTCGTCGTCAGGCACGGGTCGCGGTTTCGCGGGCGCGATCTCGGTGGCGTCGAGGTCACCGGTGCCGAGCAGCAGCGCCTGCGGATCGGTCCCGGCCGGCAGTACCGGCGCCAGCACCTCCCCCGCGCGGGCGAGCGCCCGCACGGTGGCTTCGGCGGTGATCCGCACGATCTGCTGCGCCAGCTCGTTGGGCCGGTAGCGCCAGTACGCGCCCTCGGCGACGGTCAGCGAGGTCAGGGTGCCGCGCGGGCCGACGGTCGCCGTGATCAGCCCGTCGGCGTCGGTCGCCGAGGCGGTGACGGCGGCGAGCGCGCGTTGCGCGGCGGCGAGGTCTTCCCGGCTGCGGCGGTAGTCGGCGAGCAGTTCCTCCACCTGCGCCCGATGCTCGGTCACGGCACCCCTCCTCGCGAGTACAGCAGTCGGCTCGGACTCGGACGCGCGCCGACGCGCTCCGGTTCCCCCTCCGACAACAGGTTGCCTCATCGCGCGGAAATACGCATCGGGGCGCCGAGGTGTGTCGGGCACGCGACGCAATCGAGACCGGGCGGAGAGAAATCCACGCGGTACCAACGGTTTCCGGCGCACGTGTCACCGAGCGCACTCGGCGATTCGCTGGATCGGGTGAAGTCAGCGGGCGCCGCGGCCACGCGTGTGCGGACCCTGCTCGCCGGGGAAGTCGTCGTACGGGTTGTCGTTGACCTGGCGGTAGATCATCGTGTGCACCCGCTCGACGCGCGGGATGTCCTCGAACCGCAGCGGCTCGTCCGAAGCGGACTCGATCACCAGCGTGCCGCAGCCGAAGATCCGGTCCACCAGACCGTGCTCGAACTGGACGCTGCTGATCCGGCCCATCGGGATGTCGATCCCGGTCCGCTTGATCACGCCCTCGCGGACGATGAGGCGATCGGTCGTGACGATGAAGTGGGTGGTGCGCCAGCGGATCAACGGCACCACGAAGAACGCGATGATCAGCACGACCGCGACGACGGCGATCGCGATGCGGGCCATGTCGTGCCACGGGGCGGGCGCACCGGCGGCGAGCGCAACGAGCCAGATGGCCACCCCCAGTGTCACGAGGAACCCGAGCACCGGACCGATCAGCATCTTGGCGTGCGGATGGCTGTGCACTATGACCTGCTCGTTCTCACTGAGCAGATCGTCGGGGTAGGCCACTGCGAACTCCTCTCGCGACGATTCACCGTACCGGGCGCAGGTGCACGACGTCTCCGGCGAACACGGTGTGCCGCTTGCCGTCCTGGCCGGTCACCTGCAGCTGGCCGGACGCGTCGACGTCCTCCGCCGTGCCGGTGATCGTCTGGTCGCCCGGCATCAGCACCCGCACCTCCTGACCGAGCGTCTCGCAGCGGGCCCGGTAGTCGGCCAGCAGCCCGGCTCGCGCCAGGTCACCACCGGCCGCCCGCCAGCGGTCCTCGCGGTCGGCGAGCGCGGCCAGCAGCAGCGCAGCGATGTCGGTGCGGTCGGTGGTGCGCGCGCCCTGCTCGGCCAGCGAGGTCGGCATCAGCCCGCCCGCGCCCGGCTCGACACCCGGGCCCAGCGGGCGCACGTTGAGCCCGATGCCGAGCACCACGGCGACCTCGTCCCCCGCGACCGCCTCGGACAGGATCCCGGCGCACTTGCCGCGGTCCGGTCCGGCGAGCACGTCGTTGGGCCACTTCAGCACGGCATCGACGCCGAGTTCCACGGCCAGGTCGGTCACCGCGAGCCCCGCGGCGACCGCGAGCGACCCGAGCGCGCTGAACGGCACCCCGGCCGGGCGCAGCAGCACGCTGAGGTACACGCCACTGCCCTTCGGCGAGGCCCACAGCCGCGCCCGCCTGCCGACCCCGGAAGTCTGCTCCTCGGCGATCAGCACGGTGCGGTCCGCCGCGCCCTCGACACCGGCCTTGCGCAGGTCGGCGTTCGTGGACCCGGTGCTGGGGACGACGTCCAGCGCCGCGTACGGACCCTCCGGCGCGAGCAGTTCGGCCCGCAGCCGCGCGGTGTTGATCGCGTTCATGGGGAAAGCCTATTCGCCCGCCGTCACGCGGGCGGGGGTCCGGTCGTTGGATCCCGGTGACGGGCGAGGGCGGTGTCTTTTAGTGTGGACGAGGTGACCATGCGTTTCCGATCGTGGGGGCGGGCCGCTGCCGGGCGTGCCCTGATCGCGCTGATCCTCGTTGCCGCCGTGGCGACCTGCGGGTGGCTGCTGGTCGAGCCGCCACGCCGGGCGGTGCAGACCGCCGCCGACGTGGTGCCGGCCGAGCAGCCGGGCGGGAACGCGGCGATCGCGGCCGCGCCCACCGTGCTGGAGCCGAACGCGCCGGAGCAGGCGCAGGCTCCCCAGGAACAGGGCCGCAGCGAGCTGGAGAAGTGGGCGGCGAACCTGAGCGGGCCGCTGGACATCCCGGAGCGCGCGCTGATCGGGTACGCGACGGGCGAGCTGACGCTGCGCGACGAGGACCCGGGCTGCCACCTGTCGTGGGTGACACTCGCCGGGATCGGCAAGGCCAGCTCGAACCACGGCCGGTTCGGCGGCGCTTCGCTGGCCGCCGACGGGCGGATGACGAAAGCGCTCGGCGCGGTACCGCTGACCGGCGCCGCCGGCGAACCCGCCACCGAGCCGCGCAGCGGTCCGATGCAGCTGACGCAGAGCGAATGGCATCGCGCCGGGGCGCACGGTGATCTCCAGGACATCGACGACGCGGCGGTCGCCGCGGGCCGCACGTTGTGCGCGGGCCGCACCGATCTCCAGGCCGGCCAGGGCTGGTGGAAGGCGGTCGCCGGGTACCGCGATTCGGACCTGTTCCGCCAGCAGGCGCTCGGCAACGCGCAGCTGTACGCGCAGCTGTCGCTGGACCCGGCGTCGGCGTCCGCGCCGTCGGTCCGCGCCACCCGGTTCGCCCTCGACCAGCTCGGCCTGCCGTACGTGTGGGGCGGCAACGGGCCGGACGCGGGCGCGGCCGGGTTCGACTGCTCGGGCCTGACGAAGGCCGCCTACGACGCGGCGGGCATCGACCTGCCGCGCACGGCGGACACGCAGTTCCGGTCGGTCTCGCCGGTCACCGAACCGAAGATGGGCGACCTGGTGTTCTACGGCAACCCGGCCACGCGCATCCACCACGTCGGGCTCTACCTGGGCAACGGGCTGATGATCAACGCGCCGACCGAGGGCATGGCCATCCAGATCGCGACGTACCGCACCCGCACCGACGACTACGCGGGCGCCGGCCGCCCGGCGCGCTGAGCGCCGGTGCCGGCTGCCCGGGTGGCGGAACGGGCCGCCGCCGGAGCTGTGATCTTCGGCGGCGGCCCACCCGGTGGTCACCCGCATCCGGTTGTCACACCGTGATCGCGCGCGGCTCTTCCACCCCGACGGTGTGACGCCGGCGAACCGGGAGCATCGACGTCGGGTGGGCGATGCTCCACGCCGCGGCCCGGCAGATCAGCTCCTTGAGCCACGCAGCCGCCCGGCCGGTGACCGCGGACGGTTTCGGCTGGTCGTCCGGGGTCACCCACTGCACGACGGCGTCCCGGCGGCCAAGGCTGATGCACTGGGCGGTGTAACCGATCTCGTTCCGGGGGATCCGGCCGCCGGTGAGGCGGGCGGCGATGGCGTCCGCGGCCAGCTGGGCGGTGGGGACCCCGGAGGCGCACGACATCCGCAACGGTGCGCCGGTCGCGCCCGGCGCGAACGCGGCATCACCGACGGCGTAGACGTCGGGGTGCGACACCGACCGCATGGTGTCGTCGACGACGATCTGCCCGGCCGGGGACACCCGCAGGGTCGTGGCCGCGGCGAGGGGGTGGACGGCGAAACCGGCGGTCCAGATGGTCACGTCCGCCGGGATCGCGCGGCCGTCGGCGGTGATCACGCCGGCGGGCTCGACGCCCGCGATGTCGGTGTGCTCGTGCCGGGAGATGCCGAGCCGGTCGAACGCCGTGCGCAGGTGGCGCTGGGCCTTCTCGCTCAGCCAGTCGCCGAGGCCGCCGCGGGCCGCGAGCGAGACCGCGAGGTCCGGCCGGGCTTCGGCGATCTCGGTGACGGTTTCGATACCGGTGAGGCCGCCGCCCACGACGAGCACGGTTCCGCCCGCGGCAAGACCGGCCAGCCGCTCACGCAGCCGCAGCGCCGACTGCTTGCCGGCGAGGTTGTGGGCGTACTCGGCGACGCCCGGGACACCGCCGTCGGCCGCGGCACTGCCGAGGGCGTAGACGAGCGTGTCGTAGGTGATCTCGCTGCGGCCGTCGGCGTCGCTGATCTCGACGATCTTGCGTTCCGCATCCACAGCGGTGACCCGCGCCAGCCGCACCTGCACGCCGGTGCCGGCGAAGACGTCGGTGAGCGCGCGGCGCGTCAGCTCCTGGCCGGTCGCGAGCTGGTGCAGGCGAACGCGCTCGACGAATTCGGCGTCGGCGTTGACGAGGACGATCTCGGCGTCGGCGGGGTGCAGGCGCTTGGCCAGCCGCCCGGCGGCGTTGGCTCCGGCGTATCCGGCCCCGAGAACGACGATGCGGTGCTTCATGGTCTCCCTCACTCCCTGTCGGGCTGGTGTCGCTTCCTGAACCGGGCAGCGGCACGAAACCTGACAGCGGCGAGCGGTGATCCACGTCACCAGGTGTCGACGAGCGGGTCCCCGTGGTCGGCGCTGGCCCACTGGCGGGTCGCGCGGTCGAGCTTGCCGGGGTTCGCCTGCGCATGGACGGCCGCGACGCCGTCGGTGGTCACGTCCAGCGTCACGACCGCGGCGACGCGGTCGCCGACCGTCATCACCAGCGCGGGCGCGCCGTTGGCGACCGCGGCGTACAGGACGGGACGGCCGCCGATCATCTCCCATTTGGCCGCACTGGGCTGGAACAGCGTGCGCAGGAACCGGGCCACCCGCAGCGCACCGGTGACCGGGCGCGGCAGCGAGAAGACCACGCCGCCGCCGTCACCGACGCTGATCGCGTCGTCGGCCAGCATCTTCACCAGCGAGTCGGTCCGGCCGCTGAGCGCGGCGGCGAGGAACTCCGCCACGATCTTGCGGGCCGCGGACGCATCGACCGCCACCCGGCGCCGTCCTTCGGCGAGGTGCTGCCTGGCGCGCCGGTAGATCTGCTGGCAGTTCGACTCGGTGAGGTCGAGCACCTCGGCGATCTCGCCGTGCGAATACCCGAACGCCTCGCGCAGCACGTACACGACCCGTTCCCGGGCCGAGAGCCGCTCCATCAGGGTGAGCATCGCGATCGACACCGATTCCCGCTGCTCGACGGTGGCGGACGGGCCGAGCAGCGGGTCCCCGGCGAGGACCGGTTCCGGCAGCCACTGACCGACGTAGGTCTCCCGCCTGGCCCGCGCCGAGGTGAGCCGGTTGAGGCAGATGTTGGTGAGCACCTTGGTCAGCCACGCTTCGGGTGTCCCGATGTGCTCCCGGTCGGCGGACTGCCAGCGCAGGAACGTGTCCTGCACCGCGTCCTCCGCGTCGGTCGCCGATCCCAGCAGGCGGTACGCGATGGCCGCCAACCGCGCCCTGGCCCGCTCGAACAGCTCGACCTCGTGCGCAGCGACCACCATGGTGCGAAATTACCTTCTCCGGTTCCGGCCGTCAGCAGGTCACCTCCCGTGCCTTCCGCCGGCGTGGCCGCGGCGCCTTCCCGCAGCGAAAGGGCCAGCGCGGCGAGGGGGAACAGGGTGAGCCACAGGTTGGGCAGCCACCAGGCGGGGTCGAACTCGCCGCGCAGCGCCCAGAAGCTGATCGCGAGCAACCCGGCCGCGTGGGTCAGGGCGAGCGAGACGGCCCGCAACGCCGTCGCGCCGGCCCGGCGACGGCGCGTCCAGCGCAGGGACATCAGGCCGGTGGTCGCGGCGATCACGTCCAGTCCCAGGAAGGACCAGTTCCACGCGTTGAGCACCGGTTCCGGGTAGGGCGGGATGATCCGGACGACGTTGGCCAGCCAGTACAGCAGGAAGCCGACGTCGGTGCCGAACATCAGGCGCTTGACCCACTTGTCGGACATCGCATCCCCCAGGACGCGGGTGGCGGCGCCGGGAGCGCTCGCTGTTGACACCCACCCCGCCAACAGTACCGTCTGGACGGTACAGTTGACCAGGTAGTCAGCTGTGGCTGATCACGATCTTGCCGAACCCGCCGCCGGACGCGCAGTACTCGAAGGCATCCGGGACCTTCTCGAACGGGAACTCCCGATCGATCACGGGGCGAAGCCGGTGCAGCTCGACCGCGCGGGTCAGCTCCGTGAAATGGGCCCGGCTACCGGTGGCGATCCGATTCAGGACCGCACCCGCACTGAACAGGGCCGCGGGATCGACGGGCCGTGCGCCCTCGGCCCCGGACAACCAGTAGCCGACGAAGGCGAGGTCCCCGCTGGCTGCGACGGATTTCAGCGACTGCTCCAGCGGGCCGGTCGCGTCCACGACCCGGTCCGCGCCGCGGCCACCGGTCAGGTCGAGAACCTTTTGCGACCACTGCGGATCTTCACGGTAGTCGATCACCGCGTCGGCACCCAGCGCGCGCAGCCGCTCCGCCTTGACCGGGCTCGAAGTCGTCACGATGACCCGCGCACCCGCCAGCTTCGCGAACTGCAGGACGAACAGCGACACCCCGCCGGAGCCGAGCGTCAGCACCGTGGAACCCGGGCGTGGCGGGCCGCCCGCGCTGAGCGCGTGCCACGCGGTCACCGCCGCGAGCGGCAACGTGGCGGCCTCCTCGAACGACAGGTGCGCCGGGACGGGCACCACGGCGTCCTCACCGAACACGGCGTACTCGGTGAGCACGCCGTCGATCATCGTGCCAAGCTGCGCGGCGTTGTCCCGGATGAACGGGCCGTCCAGCCAGCGCGGGAACACGGTGGCCGCGACCCGGTCGCCCGGCCGCACCCGGTTGACCCCGTCCCCCACGGCCACGACCTCGCCGGCGCCCTCGCACCCGGGCACCACGCCGGGTGAGATCGGCAGCGGGTAGTTGCCGTCCAGGACCATGAGATCGCGGAAGCCGAGCGAGTTCGCGCGGATCCGGACCAGCACCTGGCCCGGGCCCGGTTCCGGCACGTCCCGCTCGTCCAGCGTCAACCCGGCCAGCCCGTGTCCCGGGTCGAGGCGGTAGCACTTCATTCCCTGTCCTCCTGTCGTCCGGTGCGGAATCGTCGGGGAAGGCCAGGTATGACGGCAATTCCCGCGCGGGAATCGTCCGCCTGCGGGCTCGTGTAGAACGAAGCTGTGGACACCGAAGTGGACAGCGCCGGGGTCGGCGCGGAACTGAGGCGCTGGCGCCGGTCGCGCCGGATCAGTCAGCTCGAACTGGCCGCGCTGGCGGGTACCACGCAGCGGCACCTGAGCTTCATCGAGAGCGGCCGGTCCCGGCCGGGGCGGGCGATCGTGGTCAGGCTGGCCGAGTCCCTGGGCCTGTCGCTGCGGGAGCGCAACGACCTGCTCATGGCCGCCGGGTACGCACCGGTGTTCACCGAGTCCACATTGGACGAGGCGGCCCTGCGCCCGGTGCGTGAGGCGCTGGAGGAGATCCTGCACGGCCACCTCCCGTACCCCGCGCTGGTCATCGCGCCCTACGGCCGGGTGGTCGCCGTCAACGACGCGGTCGAAGTGTTCACCGAAGGGGCGGCACCGGAGTTGCTCACCCCCGAGGTCAACATGCTGCGGCTGATGCTGCACCCGGAGGGGATGGGACGCCGGGTGGCGAACCTGGCGCAGTGGGGCCGCCATGTGGTGGAGAACCTGCGCGCCCGGGCGCGGCGAAGCCCCGACCCGCGCCTCGACGAGTTCGTCGCCGAACTCGCGGGATACCTGCCCGAGGCTCCGGTCAGCGGCGATCACCTGGGCTTTTCCGTGCCGATGCGGCTGGCCACCGCCGACGGGGAACTGCGGCTGATCACCACCTTGACGTCGTTCGCGACCGCCACCGACGTCACCCTCGCCGAACTGCGCCTCGAAGCGTTCCTGCCGGCCGACCAAGCGACGGCCGACGCCCTGCGCCGCCGCGCCGAGCGAAAGGGCTACCGCCGGGTGTGACCGTGCTCGGCGAACCGTCGCGGGAAGCGTGGCACCGGAACCCGGACCATCCCCGGGGCTACACGGTCACCCCACTCCGACCGTTCCCAGCGCCCGTTCCCCGGTGGTGGCCGTGATCGGACCGCCCTGTAGCGCGAGCGTGCCGGTGATCGCGGCCGTCTGGTTCATCCCGGCGCGCCCGGCACCACCGCGCCCCGGGTCTGCCCGCGCTGCCGGATCGTCCCGGACCCGGCCGGCCTGATGCGCCTCGGCCCGGGGGCCGCCCGGCGTTACCCGGCCACCGCCGTCCGGGCGTGGGCCAGCAGCTCGTCGACCGACCACTGGTCGTAGGCGTGCTCACCGTGCTTGCTCGCCAGCACCCGTCCGCTCGGGTCGATCAGGAAGTCCGCGGGCAACCCGAGCCGGCCGCCCTCCTGGCGCGCGGCCGGTGCCCGGAAGCGGCCGACCAGCGTCAACGCCGAACCACGCAGGATCGCGCCCCACGTGCGCGGGTGCAGCAGCGCCCGGCCACCCGATTCGACGCCGAACTCGCGGTAGTACCGCTTGCCCGGATCGGCGACGACCGCGAACGGCAGGTCGTACTCCCGCAGCTCGTCGGCAGGCGAGTGGAAGAACACCACCTCGCGGATGCCCGCGGCGCTGATCTCGTCGTGCCGCTGGACGATCGAACGGAGGTGCAGGTTGCAGATCGGGCAGCCGGCGAAGCGCCGGAACTGCAGGTGGACCAGGCGGGCGGGGTCGGGCACGGGGACGCGCTCGCCGGTGACCGCGACCAGTTCGCGTGGACTGACCTCTCGCATGCACGACTCCCTCGGTAAGCGTGTGGTGTACGCCTACGACCGTATGCGCGTAGGCTGTACGCTGTCAAACACCATGCCGCGCCCCCGTTCCCTGACACCCGCGCAGATCGCGACCGCCGCGCTGACCGTCCTGGACCGCGACGGTCTGGAAGCGCTTTCCATGCGAGCGGTCGCCCAGGAGCTCGGCATGGGCACCATGTCGCTCTACCGGTACGTGTCCGACCGCGGGCAGCTCGAAGGGCTCGTGGTCGACCTGGTGCTCCAGGCGATCGATCTGACGGTCCCGCGCGGCTCGGCGGGCAAGCGGCTGAGCGTGCTGGCCGACCGGGTCCGCGTCGCCGTCGGACGGCACCCCGCGGTCGTGCCGCTGCTGCTGATCCACCGCCACCGCACGCCCAGCTCGATCCGCTGGGGCGAGACGATGCTGACGGTGCTGACCGACGCGGGCATCACGGGCACGCGCCGGGCGATCGCGTTCCGCGCGATCATGGGATACGTGTTCGGCGCCCTGCAGGTCGAACACTTCGGCGCACTGTCCGGGCCGGGCACCGCCGCACTGGCCGGTCTGCCGCCCGAGGAGTTCCCGATCCTGTCCGAGACCGCGGCGCAGGCCCGGTCGATCCCGCCGGCGGAGGAGTTCCGGCAGGGCTTCGACATCCTGCTCCGCGGCCTCGGCCTCTAACCAGAGCCGGGAAACGCGCCAGGTCGCCCACCGACCGCCGGAGATCACTGTGGACGATTGCGGCCTGACGCGTCACGGGCGCGCGGGCGCAGCAGCACGGCACAGACGACCGTCCCGAAGGCGAAGAACCCGGCGGACCAGGAGAACGCCACGCGGTAGCCGTGCACCGCGGCTTCCGCGGCCAGTCCTGGCACCGGCGCCGTGCCGCCCGTGAACGTCGTCACCGCGTTGGCGACGAGGGTGCTGACCAGCGCGGTGCCGATGGAGCCGCCGATCTGCTGAGCGGTGTGCACCGTGGCCGACGCGACGCCCGCGTCGCCGGCCCGCACCCCCGTCGTGGCCGCGCTCATCGCGGGCGCCGTCGACACGCCGATGCCCAGACCGAACACCATCAGCGGGAACAGCACCCCGCTGAAGTAGGTGCTGACGGTGTCGATCGCGCTGAGCCAACACAGAGCCGCCGCCGCGATGAGCATGCCGAGGCTGATCAGCGCCCGCGAGCCGAACTTCGACAGCACGCCGCTCGCAGCCGCGGCACCCGCCATCAGGGTGGCGACCATGGGCAGGAAGGCGACGCCGCTGGTGATCGGCGCGAACCCGAGGTCCCGCTGCAGGTAGTAGGTGAGGAACAGCAACACCGGGAACATCCCAATGCCCCGCAGGAACACCGACAGGAACGAGCCGCCGCGGTCCCGGTCGAACAGCACGCGCATCGGCAGCAACGGATACTCCACCGTGGTCTGCAGGTAGACGAACAGGGTCAGCAACGCCACGCCGACGGCCAGGAAACCCCACACCGAGACGGCCGACCACGGCTCGGCCTCCGCGTGGGCGACCCCCTGGACGAGGGCGAACAGACCGGCCGACGCGGTCAGCGTGCCGGGGACGTCCAGTTTGGGCCGCCCCCCGGTGCGGGGAAGCGGGCGCAGCATCGCCACGGCACCGGCGAACGCGACCGCGGCGAAGACGATGTTCACGAACATGCACCAGCGCCAGTCGAGGTACTGGGTCAGCGCGCCGCCGAGCAGCAGCCCGATCGCGGCACCGCCCCCGGCGATCGCTCCGAAGACACCGAACGCCTTGCCCCGTTCCGCGGGATCGGTGAACGTCGTGCTGAGCAGCGAGAGCGCGGCCGGCGCGAGCAACGCGCCGAACACCCCCTGCCCGGCGCGGGCGACGATCAGCAGTTCGATGCCGTTCGCCGCACCGCCCAGCGCGGACATCAGGGCAAAACCGGCCAGCCCTACCAGAAAGGCCGGTCTGCGGCCGAACAAGTCGGCGACCCGGCCGCCCAGCAGCAAAAGGCTGCCGAATGCGAGTGCGTACGCCGTGCCCACCCATTGGCGCACGTCGTCGGAAAACGCGAGGTCGTGTTGCGCCGACGGCAGTGCGATGTTCACGATCGTGGAGTCCAGCACGACCATGAGCTGCGCAAAGCCGATCACCACCAGGATCCACCAGCGGTTCGCGTTCGTGTCCCCCCGTGCGGGTGCGACGGCAGCAACGGATGACGGCGGCATAGGTAAGTCCTCGCAGAAGTGAAGTGGATGAGCCCCCTGGGCCATCAAGCTACGCACGGCCGACCGCATATTTCTGCCTTAGGTGTCGCTTCTCGCGAACGCTGGCGAATGGCCATGCGATATGGCCTCGAATTGCGACGGCACCGCAGGCTGCAAGGGCACATCCAGCTTTTCGAACCAGCATCGGGTGCCCGCGGCGCCTGGCGGTGTTGACCTATATGCCAGTTGGGTTATATTACCCGTATGGCATCTACTTTCGAGGTGCTCGCCGAGCCCCGGCGCCGGGAGATCCTCGACCTGCTGCGCACGTCGGAGCGGCCGGTCGGCGATCTCGTCGAGCGCCTGTCCCTGACCCAGCCCGCGGTGTCCAAGCACCTGAAGGTGCTGCGCGAAGCGGGCCTGGTCGAGGTCCGGCAGGACGCGCAGCGGCGCTGGTACCGGCTGCGCTCGGAGCCGCTCGCCGAGATCGACGCGTGGCTGGCGCCCTACCGTCGCCTGTGGAACGCGAGCCTGGACGCCCTGGAACGGCACCTGGACACGATGGAGGAACCGTGACCGAACTGCGGACGATCGCCGGGAAACCCGTCCTCCGCTTCGAGCGGCGGCTCGCGCACCGGCCCGAAAAGGTCTGGCAGGCCGTTACCGACCCCGCCGAGCTGGCGCACTGGTTCCCCGCCCGCGTGGAAACCGGGGCACGGGTGGGCGCGCCGATGCGGTTCGTCTTCCCGGACGCGGCGCCGGTCGACGACGGCGGCAGCGGCGAAGTCCTCGAGTTCGACCCGCCGAAGGTGTTCGCGTTCCGCTGGAACCTCGACGTGCTGCGGTTCGAGCTGGTGCCCGACGGGGACGGCTGCCTGCTGGTGTTCACGCAGACGATCGGCGGCGGCGACATCGGCCGGCTCTCCGGTGGCCGCAACGCGATCGGCTGGGACTTCTGCCTGAACGGCCTGACCGCCCGGCTGGACGGGGCCGGTGTCCCGCCCCAGCCGGACTGGCTGCACGGCATGGAGCGCTACATCGAGGAGTTCGGTCTCGGCGAGGGCGCGGTGCACGAGACAGCGCACGGGTACGAGCTGCGGTTCGCCCGTGACCTGGTGTGGCGGCCGGCCGCGGAAGTGTGGCAGCTGCTGACGGAGGACGCGACCGTGCAGCCGGGCGACCCCGCCCCGGTGCGGGCGACCAACGGTCACGTACCGGCCGGCCGGGTGCTGGTGGCGTCGGCGCCGAACGTGCTGGAGTACGAGTGGCTGCACGACGGCTCACCCGCGGGGCGAGTGCGGTGGGAATTCGTGGCCGACCGCGAGCTGGGCACCCGGGTCGAGCTGACGCAGACCGTGCCGTTCGCGCTGGCGCACCTGCGGGCCGGGGCGCTGGCCGCCTGGCACACCCAGCTGGAGCTGTTCTTCGCCGCCACGTTCGGCGAGATCCGCTGCCCGTGGCCGGAAGAACGCACCGCCGAGCTGACCCGGCGCTACGCGCAACGGCTGGCCGGCTGACAGGATTCGCGCGGAGTTCATCTCGGCGCCGCCCGCGGCGCCTAGGTTGGCGATCATGACGAACCCGGTGACCCGGCGCGCCGTGCTCGGCGGCGCCCTCGCCCTCGCCGCCCTCGGCGGCGGTACCGCGGCCGCCTCGCGGTCCCCGCGCGTGCTGATCGCGACCAACGAGCCGTGGGGCACCTACCACGTCAAACCGCTGCTCGCCGAGGCCGCGCGACGTGGTTGGCGGCTCACCCAGCTGGTGCCCGACCTGACCCGCATCACCCCCGGGGACCCGGTACCGGTCGCCACGCCGGACAACGCGCCCAGCGCCGACCTGCTCGTCGTCACCGGCGCCGGGGACTGGCCCGCCGACTGCGCGGCCCGCTTCCGCCGGCTGCCGCTCGTCGCCAGCTCCCTCGCCTACCAGCAGCCGGTCCAGGCTCCCCGCGCGCGGGAACTGCACCCGCGGCTGATCACCTCGTCCTCCCCGGCCGAGGCCCGCGCGTTCGGCACCTACCTGGGCCGGCGACGGCACATCCGGATCGTCGGCTCGCCGCAGACCGACGACCTGCCGCGGCGGGCACCGGAACCGGGCCTGGTCCTGGTCCTCACCAGCGTCACGCACCCCGACGGCACCGGCGCCGCCGCGCCCGGCACGGAACTGCTCCTCGCCGCGGCGGAGAAGCTCGCCGCCGCCGGGAAGCGGATCCTGGTCGGCCTGCACCCGCGCGAGGACCGCACGTTGTGGGACCGCTACGAGATCAGCTCCGTGCCCTCGGTGCAGGCCGCCGCCCGCGCGGAGGCCGCCATCGGCATCCCCGGCACGGTGTTCCCGCTGGTCGTCGCCGTCGGCACGCCCGTCGTCGGGTGCACCGACCCGGCGCTGACCGTGCCGGACTACCTGCGGTCGGTGTGCTCGTCCACCATCACCGATCCCGGCCAGGCGGTCGCGGCGATCAGTGGCGCGCACCTGCCGGACGCGAAGACGCTGGCCGACGCGGTCGGACCGGTCGGCGGTTCGGCCCGGCGGCTGCTGGACGCGTGGTCGCGGTTCGCCAGGTGAGGTTCACGCCACACACGCGCCCCTTGCGCAATGGATAGGCTCCCGTCATGAGCAGCGCGACGGAGCCGATCGGGACGCCTCCGGCGGAGGAGCCGGACATCCACACCACGGCCGGGAAGCTGGCCGACCTGTACCGCCGGAACGACGAGGCGGTGCACGCCGGGTCCGCCCGGGCGGTGGAGCGTCAGCACGCGAAGGGCAAGAAGACCGCACGCGAGCGGATCGACCTGCTGCTCGACCCCGGGTCGTTCGTCGAGCTCGACGAGCTGGCCCGGCACCGGTCGACGAACTTCGGGCAGGAGCGCAACCGCCCCTACGGCGACGGTGTGGTGACCGGGTACGGCACCATCGACGGCCGCCCGGTGTGCGTGTTCAGCCAGGACGTGACCGTGTTCGGCGGTTCGCTGGGCGAGGTCTACGGCGAGAAGATCGTCAAGGTCATGGACCTGGCGGTCAAGACGGGCCGCCCGATCATCGGCATCAACGAGGGCGGCGGCGCGCGCATCCAGGAGGGCGTGGTCTCCCTCGGCCTCTACGGCGAGATCTTCAGCCGCAACGTGAAGGCGTCCGGCGTGGTCCCGCAGATCTCGCTGATCATGGGCGCCAACGCGGGTGGGCACGTCTACTCCCCCGCGCTCACCGACTTCGTGGTGATGGTCGACCAGACCTCGCACATGTTCATCACCGGCCCGGACGTGGTGAAGACCGTGACGGGTGAGGAGGTCACGTTCGAGGAGCTGGGCGGCGCGCGCACCCACAACACCAAGTCGGGCAACGCGCACTACCTCGCCTCGGACGAGGAGGACGCGATCTCCTACGTCAAGGAGCTGCTGTCCTTCCTGCCGTCGAACAACCTGTCCGAGGCGCCGGTGTTCGACCCGCCGGAGCCGGTGGACTCCTCGATCGCGGACGGCGTGACCGAGTCCGACCTCGAGCTGGACACGCTGATCCCGGACTCGCCGAACCAGCCGTACGACATGCACGAGGTCGTGACGCGGGTGCTGGACGACGGCGAGTTCCTGGAGATCCAGGAGCTGTTCGCGCCGAACGTGATCGTCGGGTTCGGCCGGGTGGACGGGCACGCGGTCGGTGTGGTCGCCAACCAGCCGACGCAGTTCGCCGGCTGCCTCGACATCGACGCCTCGGAGAAGGCCGCGCGGTTCGTGCGGACCTGCGACGCGTTCAACGTGCCGGTGCTGACGTTCGTGGACGTGCCGGGCTTCCTGCCGGGCACCGACCAGGAGTGGAACGGCATCATCCGGCGTGGCGCGAAGCTGATCTACGCCTACGCCGAGGCGACGGTCCCGCTGGTCACCGTGATCACGCGGAAGGCGTACGGCGGGGCGTACGACGTCATGGGTTCCAAGCACCTCGGCGCGGACATCAACCTGGCGTGGCCGACCGCGCAGGTCGCGGTGATGGGCGCGCAGGGCGCGGCGAACATCGTGCACCGCAAGACGCTCGCCAAGGCCGCCGACGAGGGCAAGGACGTCGAGGCGCTGCGGGCCGAGCTGATCCAGGAGTACGAGGACACGTTGCTCAACCCGTACGAGGCGGCCGAGCGCGGCTACGTCGACGCGGTGATCGTGCCCTCCCACACGCGCGGTCACGTGGCGCGCGCACTGTCGATGCTGCGCGACAAGCGCGAAACGCTGCCGCCCAAGAAGCACGGCAACATCCCGCTGTGAGGGAGGTCGGCATGAGCGAGTCCGAGGAAAGTCCCCCCGCCCGGCCGGTGCTGCGCGTGGTGCGCGGCAACCCGGACGAGGCGGAACTGGCGGCGCTGACGGCCGTCGTGGCCGCGGCGGCGTCCGCCGGTGGCGAGGAGGCGCCGCGGAAGCCGGAGCGGACGTCCTTCTGGGCGGACCGCGCGGCGCTGGTGCGCCGGCCGCTGCCCCGGCCCGGGGCGGGTGCCTGGCGGGCCTCCGCCTGGCCGCGGTAGTCACGCGTCCGGCGCTCCCGCCCGCGAGCTGCGCACTCGCGAGCGGGAGTGGCTCAGGCGGCTGGTTCCGGCACGCCTCCGGGGTGGGGTGAGCGAACCCCGGCGTGCCGGTGGAGCATCAGCAGCCGCGCGGTGCCGGTCAGCGCCATCGCCAGCGCGACCAGGAACGACAACCGGTAGGCCAGCGGCCCGTCGACGCCGTGCCGGAGCAGCTCGTCCAGCAGCAGCCCGGCCGCCAGCTCCGCGACGACGGCGAAGGTGAACCCGCCCATGTTGGCGACCCCGCTGGCGACCCCGGCCTGGTGCCCGTGGTTGGCCGAGCGCGCCAGGTCGAACGCCAGCATGCTCACCGCCCCGGCGGCGCCGACGAGGAACAGGACCGGTCCCAGCACCGGCGTCGGCACCGGGCCCGGCACCACGATCAGCACGGCCCAGCACAGCACGGTCACCACGGCCGCCGACGCGACCAGCGGACCGCGCACGCCGGGCCGCCGGGACGCCAGTTGCCCGGCGACGGTCCCGAACAGCACGAACCCGGCCACCACGACGGTCAGCAGCGCGCCGGCAGCCGCGGGGGTCCGGCCCTGCGCGTGCACCAGGTACGGCTGCCCGAGCACCGCGGTGAACGTGACGAACGCGCCCATCAGCGTGAAGTGCGTCCACATCGCGTGCCGCGTCCCGCGGTTGCGCCAGGCGTGCCGCAGGCTGACCCGCAGCGGCTCCTCCGGCACCGTGCGCGCCGCGGCCGAAGGCCCGTCACGCAACGCGAGGGCCGCCGCGACCAGCAGCACGGCCGTGATCACCCCGGCGGCGAGGAACGCGGGGGTCCACCCGAACCCGGTCAGCAGGGCAGCCAGTGGCGCGGTCGCGATCAGCTGGCCCAGACCGCCGATCATCCCGGTCAGCGCGGCAACCAGCGCGTACCGGTGGCCGGGGAACCAGTTGTGCGCCAGCCGCAGCACGTTGACGAACAGGAACGCGTCGCCGGCACCGATCAGCGCGCGCCCGGCCATCGCCGCCGGGTACGCGGTGGCAACGGCGAACACGATCGACCCGGCGGCCATCAGGGCCATCCCCAGCGCCAGCGATTTCCGCGGCCCGAACCGGTCCGCGGCCGCACCGGCCGGCACCTGGAGCACGGCGTAGAGCACGAGCTGCACCACGGAGAACACGGCGAGCCCGGTCGCGTCGATCGCGAAGCGTTCCTGCGCGGTGAGCCCGGCCACCGACAGGCTCATCCGGTGGAACAGTGCGGTGAGGTAGCACAGTGCGCCCAGCCCCCACATGGACCAAGCCCTGGCCGTGGTCACCGGACCACCTCCTGTTGCATCTATCTTGTATCTAACAGCGTCCTGACTACGATTCGCCCATGTCAACGAGGGACCGCTCACAGGCGGCCGGCGACCGGGCCTACCACTGGACCAAGGACCGCATCCTGGACGGCCGCCTCGAGGGCGGACGGCTGATCAGCGAGGGCGAGGTCGCCGACGCGCTGACCCTGTCCCGCACCCCGGTCCGGGAGGCGTTCCTGCGACTGGCCGCCGAGGGCCTGCTCCGGCTGTACCCGAAACGCGGCGCGCTGATCGTCCCCGTGTCCCCGGGCGAGGTGCACGACATCGCCGAGGCCCGGATCTTCCTGGAGCGGCACGCGGCCGCGAAGGTCATCGCCGCCGGCACCCACCGCGAGGTCGCCGCCGAGATGCGCACGGTCCTCGACGAGCAGCGCGCGGTGTCGATACCCGAGGACACCGCCCGCTTCACCCGGCTCGACCGCGAGTTCCACGCCACCCTCGTGCGGGCCGCCGGGAACGCGCTGCTCGCCGAGTTCTACTCCGGACTGCGCGATCGCCAGCTGCGGATGGTCAACACGGCGCTGCGGGACAACACCGTCCGCCCGCCGATCATCATCGAGGAGCACGCGCGGATCTGCGACCTGCTCGCCGCCGGAGACACCGGGACCCTGCAGGCCCTCATCGGCAACCACATCGCCGCCGTGCGGGACGAAGCCTCCCACTGAACCAGCACTGAACCAGCACCGAACCAGCGTTGTACCGCACTGCCCCGCCCCGTATAGTCCATGTGGAATAAACGAACTGGAGCACCGATGTCCTCCGTGAAGCTCACGCCCCTCGCACTCGCCATCCTGGAACTGCTGCACGAGAGACCGATGCACCCATACGAGATGACCCAGCTCATGCGGGACCGGCACATCACCAACCGGGTCCCGGTCAAACCGGGCTCGCTGTACCACACGGTCGACCGGCTGCTCACGGCCGGACACATCGCAATCGTGGAAACCCAGCGGGAGGGCCGCCGCCCGGAACGCACCGTGTACGCGCTCACCGAGGAGGGCCGCGACGCCTTCACGGACCGCGCCCAGGTGATGCTCGGCACGGTCGCCGAGGAGTACCCGCAGTACGTCAGCGGCCTCAGCACCATGGACGACCTCGGCCGGGACGTGTCACTGGAACAACTGCGGCTGCGCGTGATGCGGCTCGAGGGGAAGGTGGCCGAGCACGAGGCCATCCTCCGCCGCCTGGAGACCGAAGGCGTGCCGCGAATCCACTGGGTCGACTGGTGCTACACCACCGCGCGGCTGCGGTTCGAACTGGACTGGACGCGCGAGCTGATCCAGGACATCACCACGGGACGGCTGCCGTTCTCGGACGAGCACCCGCAGCCCGACCTCTCCCTGGTCCCCACCGAATCCACCGAGGACAGACCCGATGATCGAGCGAGTTAACCCGTGGGCAGCGCTGAGCGCGCTGTGCATCGGGTTCTTCATGATCCTGCTGGACACCACGATCGTCTCCATCGCGATCCCGTCGATGGTGCGCGGGCTGCACACCGACCTCAACGCGGTCGTCTGGGTGATGAGCGTCTACCTGCTCACCTACGCGGTCCCGATGCTGTTCACCAGCAGGCTCGGCGACCGCTTCGGCCCGAAGCGGCTGTTCGTCGCCGGTCTGGCGGTGTTCACCCTCGCGTCGCTGTGGTGCGGCCTGTCCGGCTCCGCCGGCATGCTCATCACGGCCCGCGCGGTGCAGGGCCTGGGCGCCGCCCTGATGACCCCCCAGACACTGGCGTTCATCACCCACCTGTTCCCGCCGGCCAAGCGCGGCCCGGCGATGGGCCTGTGGGGTGGGGTCGCTGGGCTGGCGACGATCACCGGACCGTTGCTCGGCGGTGTCCTGGTGGACCACCTGGGCTGGGAGTGGATCTTCTTCGTCAACGTGCCGGTCGGTGCGGTCGGCCTGGTCCTGGCGATGGTGCTGGTGCCCGACTGGCAGCCGCGCAACGCGCACTCGTTCGACGTCCCGGGCATCCTGCTGTCGGTCGCCGGGTTGTCGCTGCTGGTCTTCGGCCTGCAGAACGGGCAGCACTACGGCTGGGGCACGGTCGCCGGCCCGATCACCGTGTTCGAGGTGATCGCCGCCGGCGCGGTGCTGCTGGTCGCGTTCGTGGTGTGGCAGCACTACAACCGCCGCGAACCGCTGCTGCCGCTGCGCGTGTTCGGCAACCGCAACTTCTCGGCCGGGACCCTCACCGCGGTCACCATCGGCTTCACGATGACCGCGATGTTCCTGCCGCTGGTCATCTACATCCAGGACGTCCTGCTGCTCTCCCCCACCGAGGCCGGACTGATCACGGCCCCGATGTCGCTGCTCTCCGGCGTGATGGCGCCGTTCATCGGGCGGTTGTCGGACCGGGTCAACCCCAAGTACCTGGTGATCTTCGGGATCGTCGCGCTCGCCGCCGGGATGGCGCTGATCGCCTGATGGCACGCGAGACGAGCACCTGGTGGGTCACCTTCCCCGGGCTGCTGCTGTGCGGGATGGGCACCGGATCGGTCTTCGCGCCCATGAGCAACGCGACGATGAGCTCGGTCGAACCGCGGCTGGCCGGCACCGCGTCGGGCATCTTCAACACCGCCCGGCAGGTCGGCGGCGTGTTCGGCAGCGCGGCCACCGGCGTGCTGTTGCAGGCGCGGATCAGCGCGGGCATGGCGAGCAGCCACGGCAACGCACCGGTGGCCCTGACCAACGCGGCCCGCGAAACCCTGATCCTGCCGATCGCGGTGCTGCTGCTGGGGATCGTGGCGGCGGCCGCGATGCACCGGCCGGTGCCGCGGCGGGCGCCCGCCCAGCCGGACCCGGCGGGGGCCCGCGCGTAAGGCGTTACCCTCGCGCTCGTGCGATTCGTTCTGGCTTCCCAGTCCCCCGCCCGGCTGGCGGTGCTGCGCGCCGCCGGCATCGAGCCGAGTGTCGTGGTCTCCGGCGTCGACGAGGACGCGGTGGCCGCGGCGCTGACCGACCCGTCCCGCGAGGAGCTCGTCACCGCGCTGGCGCTGGCGAAGGCCGGGGCCGTGCTGGCCGAGGTCGCCCGCACGCACGCGAACGCGGTGGTCGTGGGCTGCGACTCGATGCTGTCGTTCCAGGGGGAGATGCTCGGCAAGCCGGGCGACGCCGGTACCGCGCGGAAGCGGTGGGCGCAGATGGCCGGTGGCTCCGGCGACCTGCTGACCGGGCACGCGGTGCTGCTGGTCGAGGACGGGCGGAAGGTCCGGCAGGCGACTGGCACGCAGTCGACGCGGGTGCGGTTCGCCAGCCCGTCGCAGGCCGAGATCGACGCCTACGTCGCGACCGGTGAGCCGCTGCAGGTCGCCGGCGCGTTCACCCTCGACGGGCTGGGTGGCTGGTTCGTCGAGGGCATCGAGGGCGACCCGTCCAGCGTGATCGGCATCAGCCTGCCGCTGACCCGGCGGCTGCTGGCGGAGGTCGGGGTGAGCGTCGCCGACCTCTGGTCTCCCACATCGTGAGAAGTCGCCCACACGAACGGGTCATGGGGAAGAGTCCGGTGACGGCGCGTGTTGACCACACGCGGCACAACCAGTGACTTTCACGCCCCGGAGCGAACCAGTGTCCCTGTTACGGTCCTACACCAAACCCAAGGTCTTCGGCCTGATCGTGGTCGTCGCGCTCGTCGTGGGCGCCCTGCTGGGCGTCCTCGCCAAGCAGACCGGCCAGGACTGGCTCGTCACGACGCTGAAGACGATCGGGACGATCTTCACGAACCTGCTGCAGGTCACCGTCCTGCCGCTGGTCTTCACCGCCATCGTGCTGGGCATCGTGAGCCTGCGCGGTCTCGGCGGCGCCCGCACCGCGGCGCGGCTGGGCGGCAAGACCGTGCTGTGGTTCGCCACGACCTCGCTGATCGCGGTGCTCATCGGCATCGCCGTCGGCAAGATCGTCAACCCGGGCAGCGGGGTCTCGCTGAAGCCCAAGCCGGAGACGGTGCAGAAACTCGCCTCCCGCGACCACGGCTCGTGGCTGGACCTGATCAAGAACCTGGTGCCCAGCAACCTGTTCGAATCCTTCGCCGACGGCGAGATCCTGCAGGTCGTGCTCGTGTCGCTGGCGGTTGGCCTGGCCGTCTACACCCTGGGCGACCGCGCCGAACCGTTCGTGAACCTCAACCGCGCGGTGTTCGACATCGTGCAGAAGGTGCTGAGCTGGATCATCCGGCTCGCGCCGCTGGGTGTGCTCGGCCTGATCGGCAACGCGTTCGCCACCTACGGCGACCAGTTCGTGCGGCCGCTGCTGTCGCTGATCATCGCCGTCTACGTGGGCACCCTGCTCGTGCTGTTCGTCGTCTACCCGCTGCTGCTGCGGTTCGTCGGCAAGGTCAGCCCGGCACTGTTCTTCCGCAAGGCGTGGACCGCGCTGCAATTCGCGTTCGTGTCCCGCTCCTCCGGTGCGACACTGCCGCTGAGCCGCCAGACCGCGGTCAACCTGGGCGTGGATCCGGGCTACGCGAGCTTCGCGGTGCCGCTCGGCACGACGACCAAGATGGACGGGTGCGCCGCGGTGTACCCGGCGGTGGCCACGATCTTCATCGCGAACCTGTTCGGCATCCCGCTGTCCTTCGGCGACTACGTGCTGATCGTCGTGGTCGCGGTGTTCGGCGCGATCGCCACGGCCGGGGTGACCGGCTGGTTCACCATGCTCACGCTGACGCTGAGCACGCTGAACCTGCCGCCCGAGGTGATCGCCACCGGCATCGCCGTGATCTACGGCATCGACCCGATCCTGGACATGATGCGCACCGCCACCAACGTGGCCGGCCAGATCGCCATCCCGACCTGGATCGCCCGCACCGAGGGCCTGCTCGACGACGAGGTGCTGCACTCCAACACCTCGGCGCCGCTGCTCGGCGCTCCCGTCACCGAGCCCTCGCCCGCCCGGGCCTGAGGCCCGGCCGGTGGGCGTGCCGGGTCAGGAACACGCCCGCAGATCACCCGGCGCGAGCTGCACCTCGGGCCAGCCAGGCAACTGGCTGACCGAGGTGTAGCGCTGGGTGCACCCCAGTGCGCTGCCGTCCAGCGCGAACACCCGCGCCAGCACCGGCGCGGTCTGCACGACCACGACCTCCGGCGCGTCGTCGCCGCCGACGTCCGTCAGGCGCACCAGGCCCGCGCTCGAGTAGTACGGCTTGGCCACCGGCCGCCAGGTGCCGGCCCGCTCGACCACCAGCTCGGCGATCGTCGCGTTCTCCTGCCGCGCCTGCACCAGGCATGCGGACACCGCGGCCGTGACGCAGGTCAGCGAGTTCGCGTCCAGCCGCCCGCCCAGCTGGGTGACCGCCACCTCGAGCACGCTCGCGCCCGCCTGGAACCGCACGTTGCCACCGCCGGGGCCGGCCAGCAGCTCCACCTGCTCACCGTGCACGCTCGCCTGCGACACCACCTGGCACGGCCCGTCACCGCAATCCGCGCCCGCGATCACCGCGGTGCTCGCGGCGGCCGCGGCAGGCGGCGCAGCGGCGGTGCCGTCCGCCCGCAGCAATCGCACGGTCACCAGGGCGGACAAGGCCACCACGGCGGTCAGGACCGCGGTCACGACGACCGACCGAGGCGTGCTCCCCCTGCCCACGTGCCCACCCCTTTCCCCTTCAGGGTAAGCGTGAGCCGGGTCTCACCGCAGCCGGACTACGCCGCCGTAAACTCCGGGAAAGGCCCGCGGAAGCGCCGCGCGACGCTCCGGGGGGATTGCGTGAAGGACCAGATGGAGGTATTGGCGTGCCCGAGCAGGCCAGCGCGACCCAGGGCGGACCGGTGACGAAGATCCTCGTCGCCAACCGGGGCGAAATCGCGGTCCGCGTCATCAGAGCGGCCAAGGACGCCGGGCTCGCGAGTGTCGCGGTCTACGCCGATCCCGACCGGGATGCGCCGCACGTCCAGCTCGCGGACGAGGCGTTCGCCCTCGGCGGCACCACAGCCGCCGAGAGCTACCTGGTCATCGACAAGCTCATCGACGTCGCGAAGCGGTCCGGCGCCGACTCCGTCCACCCCGGCTACGGCTTCCTCTCCGAGAACGCCGACTTCGCGCAGGCGGTCATCGACGCGGGCCTGACCTGGATCGGGCCGAGCCCGCAGGCCATCCGCGACCTCGGTGACAAGGTCACGGCGCGGCACATCGCGCTCAAGGCCGGTGCCCCTCTGGTCCCGGGCACCAAGGACCCCGTGGCGAACGCGGACGAAATCGTCGCCTTCGCCGAGGAGCACGGCCTGCCGGTCGCCATCAAGGCCGCCTTCGGCGGTGGCGGCCGCGGCCTGAAGGTCGCGCGCACCAAGGAGGAGATCCCGGAGCTGTTCGAGTCGGCCACCCGTGAGGCGGTCGCCGCGTTCGGCCGGGGCGAGTGCTTCGTCGAGCGCTACCTGGACAAGCCGCGGCACGTCGAGGCCCAGGTGCTGGCCGACCTGCACGGCAACGTGGTGGTCGTCGGCACCCGTGACTGCTCGCTCCAGCGCCGTCACCAGAAGCTCGTCGAGGAGGCGCCCGCGCCGTTCCTGAACGACGAGCAGCGCCGCACCATCCACGAGTCGGCCAAGGCGATCTGCCGCGAGGCCGGCTACTCCGGCGCCGGCACCGTCGAATACCTGGTCGGCGTGGACGGCACCATCTCGTTCCTGGAGGTCAACACCCGTCTGCAGGTCGAGCACCCGGTGTCGGAGGAGACCGCGGGCGTCGACCTGGTGCGCGAGATGTTCCGCATCGCCCAGGGCGAGAAGCTGCGGTTCACCGAGGACCCCACCCCGCGCGGCCACTCGATCGAGTTCCGCATCAACGGTGAGGACGCCGGCCGCAACTTCCTGCCGGCGCCGGGCACCGTCACCAAACTGGTCTTCCCCGAGGGCCCGGGTGTGCGGGTCGACTCCGGCGTGGTCACCGGCAGCGTCATCGGCGGCCAGTTCGACTCGATGCTCGCCAAGGTCATCGTCACCGGCACCGACCGGCAGAACGCGCTGGAGCGCAGCCGCCGCGCGCTGGACGAGATGGTCGTCGAGGGCATGGCGACGGTTCTGCCGTTCCACCGCGTCGTCGTGCGCGACCCGGCGTTCGTCGGCGACGAGGACGGGTTCTCCGTGCACACCCGGTGGATCGAAACCGAGTTCGACAACCAGATCGAGCCGTTCACCGCGGCGGCGGAGGCCGAGGACGAGGCCGAGCCGCGGCAGACGGTGGTCGTCGAGGTCGGCGGCCGCCGGCTGGAGGTCTCGCTGCCGGGCGACCTCGCGCTCAGCGGTGGCGGTGGCGGCAAGGGCAACGGCGGCGCCAAGGGCAAGCCGCGCAAGCGGGGCGGCGGCACGAAGTCGGCGGTCAGCGGCGACGCCGTGACGGCGCCGATGCAGGGCACCATCGTCAAGATCGCGGTCGAGGACGGCCAGCAGGTCGAGGCGGGCGAACTGCTCGTCGTGCTCGAGGCGATGAAGATGGAAAACCCGGTCACTGCCCACAAGTCGGGCACGGTCACCGGACTTTCCGTCGAGGTGGGCACCGCCGTGACGCAAGGCGCTTCCCTGCTCGAAATCAAGGACTAACCTGGCGGTGTGACCGAGGTTCCCTCACCCGATCTGCGCATCGGGGACCACGACCGGGAGTCCGCGCTGAAGGCGCTCGGCGAGCACCTGAGCGCCGGGCGTCTCGACCTCGACGAGTACGGCGACCGTTCGGCGAAGGTCACCGCCGCCCGCACGCGGCGGGACCTCGCCGGGCTGTTCGCCGACCTGCCCGAACCGCACCCGGTGTTCGAAACCCCGGTGCAGTCGGCGGCGGCTCCCGTCGCTCCCGTCGTGACGAAGCCGGACCAGCCAGTGCAGTGGTCCGACCGGCCGCTGCCGCAGCGGGTGGCGGCCGCCGCCGTGCCGTTCCTGTGGGTGGCGGCGGTCGTGTTGTTCTTCGTCGTCGGCGGCTGGTGGTGGTTCGCCCTGCCGTTCGTGTTCACCGCCGCCGGCAGCGCGTTCTGGGGCAAGGACTGGGAACGGGACCGGCAGGCCGCCTACGACCGGCGCAGCTACCGCCGGGACCGGTGGGACCGGCGATGACGGACCGGCCGGATCTGCGGCTGTCCGACGCCGAACGGACGGAGGCGATGGACGCCCTGTCCGAGCACGTCCGCACCGGCCGGCTGGACATCGACGAGTTCGGCATCCGGTCGGCGAAGGTGGCGGCCGCCCGGACCCGGGCGGACCTGGTGCCGCTGTTCACCGACCTGCCCGCGCCGCGGCCGCGTGTGCTCGACGTCGAGCCGGTCCCGGCTCCCCCGCCCGCGCGCAAGCTCGGGATGGGTCTTCTCCCGCTGCTGATCGTCGCGGCCGTGGCGTTGTTCGTGCTGACACGGGGGATGTGGCTGGTCTTCCTGATCCCGGTGGTCGCCGGAGCGGCCCTGACCTGGCGCCGCTAAGACCCCGGCACCCGCGAAGCAGCAAACACAGCGCCACAAGCAGCAAACACAGCGCCGCGCCGTGTTCGCCACCCCCGGCAGCGTGTTGGCCACTCGCGGCGCCGTGTTCGCCACTCCCGGCGCCGTGTTCACCACACCGGGCGCCGCGTTCGCCGCTCCCGGCGCCGTGTTCACCACACCGGGCGCCGCGTTCGCCACTCGCGGCGGCGTGTTCGCCACTCCGGGCGCCGTGTTGGCCGCTCCCGGCGGCGTGTTCGCCACCCCCGGCGGCGTGTTCGCCACCCCCGGCGGCGTGTTCGCCACCCCGGCGGCGTGTTCGCCACCCCGGGCGCCGTGTTGGCCACTCCCGGCAGGGTGTTGGCCGTTTCGGGCGGCGTGTTCGCCGCTCCAGGCGGTGGGTTGGCGCTCACGGGACAAGGCCGGCGCCCGGGAGCCGCGGCCAGGCCCTCAGGCTGGTGGCGCGCCGCCAATAGGCGGGTGTGGCCCAGTCCTCTTGTGCTGGCCGACACAAATCCTCGCGCACCTCGGTGACCTTGTGGTGATCTGGATTGAGATTCCGATTCAGCGCTGAACGGGGGGACCGTGGGCGAGTCCAGCGTCTTTCTGACCCGCATCCTCGACGTGCTGTTAGATGGCGGCGACCAGGTCGCTTTTGCCCATCGTAGCCGGTCGACGACGTATCGGGAGACCTTCGACACATTGCGGCGGCTGCATGCGACCCTGAAATCGGAGGGGATCGCGCCCGGGCAGCTCGTCGCCATTACCGGAGAAAATGCGCCGGAAACAATTCTTCTGCAGTTCGCTTCCCAGTTGCTCGGCGCTCGGGTGGTGCATGTGGACGGTGCGCGCACCGATCTGGTGGAGCTGCTCGAAGTGGACCACGTGCTGACGACGGATCCGCAGGGCCCGCCGGTGACCTCGCGCGTCGCCCGCGGCCCGCGCCGGAACGAGGACGCCCCGTTGCCGCGCGCGATCGAGACGATGTTCTCCGGTGACGGCACGAACCTGGTCTGCTACCGGGACGTGTACGAGGACATGGCCCGCTCGACGCAGCCCCACCCCGACGGCCCGCAGCGGGTGCTGCTGATAGCGCCCCTGTCTCACCCGATCGGCAACCGCCTGGCGTGCAAGGCGCTGCTGGCCGGTGACACCGTGGTGCTGCACGAACGCACCGCGGGCACCGGCAGCTTCGCGGCGGCCAACCTCGTCGGCGAAGCCTGAGCGAGCGGGTGGTGGCGCCCGGTCGGCACCACCACCCGCCAGCCGGTCAGCCCACCGGAGCCGTCAGCCGTGCCCGCGCCTCGGGCGCGCTGGAGCGCCGCTCGTCGGCCGCCTCGTCGCTGGGCTGGGACTGCGAATCCCGCTCCGCCGCCACCCGTGCGGTGTACACCTCGACCTCGTGCCGGATCGTGTCCTCGGACCAGCCCAGCGTGTCCGCCACCATGCGCGCCACCGCCTCGGCGCAGTCCACGCCGCGGTGCGGGTACTCGATGGAGATGCGCGTGCGCCGGGCGAGGATGTCCTCCAGGTGCAGCGCGCCCTCGTGGCTGGCGGCATACACGGCCTCGACCCCGAGGTAGTCCGGCGCGTGCTCGATCGGGCGCAGCAGCTCGGGCCGGTCGTCGCCCAGCGCCAGCACCTCGTGCACCAGCGAGCCGTACCGGTCGAGCAGGTGCCGGACGCGGTACGGGTGCAGGCCGTGCTGGGTGGCCAGGTGGTCGGCCTGGTTGACCAGCGCGTGGTAGCCGTCGGCGCCGAGCAGCGGCACCTTGTCGGTGATGGAGGGTTGCAGCCGTCCCGGCAGGTCGGGCGCGGCCGCGTCCACCGCATCGGCCGCCATCACCCGGTAGGTGGTGTACTTGCCGCCCGCGATCGCGACCAGGCCCGGCGCCACCCGCGCCACCGCGTGCTCCCGTGACAGCTTCGAGGTTTCCTCGCTCTCCCCGGCCAGCAACGGGCGCAGCCCGGCGTAGACGCCCTCGATGTCGTCGTGCGTGAGCGGTGTCGCGAGGACCTCGTTGACGTGCTCGAGGATGTAGTCGATGTCGTTCTTCGTGGCCGCCGGGTGCGCGAGGTCGAGGTTCCAGTCGGTGTCGGTGGTACCCACGATCCAGTGGTTGCGCCAGGGGATCACGAACAGCACGGACTTCTCGGTCCGCAGGATCAGCCCGGACTCGGACACGATGCGGTCGCGCGGCACCACGATGTGCACACCCTTGCTGGCGCGCACCCGGAACCGGCCGCGGCTGCCGGACAGCCGCTGCAGCTCGTCGGTCCACACCCCGGTGCAGTTGATGACCGCGTTGGCGTGGACCTCGGTCTCGCGCCCGTCCTCGACGTCACGCACCCGCACCCCGGAGATCCGGTCGGCCTCCCGCAGGAATCCGACGACCTGCGTGCTCGTCCGCACCACGGCGCCGTAGTGGGCGGCGGTGCGGGCGACGGTCATGGTGTGCCGGGCGTCGTCGGCCTGCGAGTCGTAGTAGCGGATTCCCCCGATCAGGGCGTCCCGTTTGAGTGCGGGAACGAGGCGGAGCGCACCCGCCCGGGTGAGGTGCTTCTGCCCCGGGACCGACCGCGCGCCGCCCATCGTGTCGTAGAGGAACAGGCCGGCCGCGGTGTACGGGCGCTCCCACACGCGGTGCCGCAGCGGGTACAGGAAGCTGACCGGCTTCACCAGGTGGGGCGCGATGCGGGTGAGCATCAGCTCGCGTTCGCGCAGGGCTTCGCGGACCAGACCGAACTCCAGCTGTTCGAGGTACCGCAGCCCGCCGTGGAACAGCTTGCTGGACCGGCTCGACGTGCCGGACGCCAGGTCACGGGCCTCCACCAGGGCGACCCGCAGGCCGCGGGTGGCCGCGTCGAGGGCGGTTCCGGCGCCGACCACGCCCCCGCCGATCACCACGAGGTCGAACGTCTCCGCACCGAGCCGCCGCCAGGTCTCCTCCCTCGCCTCCGGCCCCAGCTTCGCCTCAGTCACTCCGGCTCCTCCCTCACGACGTCCGTCCACGCCTCCAGCATGACACGTTTGCGCACGTCTTCCCTCCGCAAGCGCTTGTCCGGTCCGCGTAACCGGCGCACCATGTGACCTTCGAGGCAATGTCGTCTCGCACAGGGAGGTGTGTCATGGCCGACCGCACGTCTCGTCCTTGGACGAGACTCCGGCAGACCACGGCGGGTGAACTGCTCGCCGAGTTCCTCGGTACCGCGATCCTCATCATCCTGGGCTGCGGCTCCGTCGCCGTGGCGGTGGCGGGCCTGCCCGGCTCGGGCCGCCAGACCGGCGACTTCGGACCCGCCAACTGGCTCATCATCGCCTGGGGCTGGGGCCTCGCGGTGACGCTCGCCGTCTACGTGGCCGGCGGGGTCAGCGGTGCCCACATCAACCCGGCGGTGACCCTGGCCTTCGCGATCCGCCGCAAGTTCCCGTGGGCGAAGGTGCTGCCGTACTGGGTCGCGCAGGTCGTCGGCGCGTTCGCCGGTGCCGCCGTCGTGCTGGGCGTTTACCACAACGCGATCGACGCGTTCCTCGCCGCGCAGAACCCGCCGACGGACCGTCCGGGGTCGCTGGCGACGTTCTCGATCTTCGCGACCTTCCCGGCGAAGTACTTCGGCAACGGCGTGTGGGGGCCGCTGGTGGACCAGATCGTGGGCACGGCGATCCTCGTCGCCATCCTCGCCGCGATCATCGACTCGCGGAACCAGGCGCCCGCGGCGAACCTGGCGCCGTTCGTCGTGGGTCTCATCGTGGTGGCGATCGGTCTGACCTACGGCACGAACGCCGGGTACGCGATCAACCCGGCTCGTGACCTCGGGCCGCGGCTGCTGGCCCTGGCCGGCGGATGGGGGTCCAAGGCGTTTCCGGGGAACGGGGACTGGTTCAGCGGGTACTGGTGGATACCGATAGTCGGTCCGCTCGTCGGCGGTGTGGTCGGCGTGCTGATCTACGACTTCTTCATCGGCACCGTGCTGGCGGTCCGGCCGGCACCGGGAGCCGAGCCGACGCCGGAACCGGGGCGGGTCCCCGGGTCGGCGGACGGGGCCGGCGACGGCACCAGGGCCGAGGGGGAGGCGCTGTCCGACGCGGACCGTGCGCGGTCCGCCCAGGCGCAAAGATCCGAATAGCACCCACCGCAGGCAACCCACTCGGAGGAAACCCATGCCCTCATACGTCGCCGCAATCGACCAGGGCACCACGTCCACCCGGGCGATGATCTTCGACCACTCGGGGCGGGTGGTCGCCGTCGACCAGCGCGAGCACGAACAGATCTTCCCGCAGGCCGGGTGGGTCGAGCACAACGCCGAGGAGATCTGGGAGAACACGCGCGCGGTCACCGCGGGCGCGCTCGCGAAAGCCGACCTGCAGGCGAGTGACATCGCCGCCGTCGGTGTCACGAACCAGCGCGAAACGACGCTGGTGTGGGACCGGAAGACGGGCAAGCCGGTCTACAACGCCATCGTCTGGCAGGACACCCGCACCGACCGGATCGTCGACGAGCTGGGCGAGCTCGGCGGCGGCCAGGAGCGGTACCGCCCGAAGACCGGTCTGCCGCTGGCGACGTACTTCTCGGGTCCGAAGGTCAAGTGGATCCTGGACAACGTCGAGGGCGCGCGGGAGCGGGCGGAAGCCGGCGACCTGGTGTTCGGCAACATGGACACCTGGGTGGTGTGGAACATGACCGGCGGTCCGGAGGGCGGGGTGCACATCACCGACCCGACGAACGCCTCGCGCACCCTGCTGATGGACCTGGACACGTTGAGCTGGGACGCCGACAACGCCGCCGACATGGGCATCCCGATGTCGATGCTGCCGGAGATCCGCTCGTCGTCCGAGGAGTACGGCAAGGTCCGGCCGCGCGGTGTGCTGTCCGGTGTGCCGATCGCCGGGATCCTCGGCGACCAGCAGGCGGCGACCTTCGGGCAGGCGTGCCTGTCCCCCGGCGAGGCGAAGAACACCTACGGCACCGGCAACTTCGTGCTGCTGAACACCGGCACGGACAAGGTGATGTCGGAGAACGGCCTCCTCACCACGGTCTGCTACAAGATCGGGTCGAACGACACGGTCTACGCACTGGAGGGTGCCATCGCGGTCACCGGTTCGCTGGTGCAGTGGTTGCGCGACAACCTCGGCATGATCAGCAACGCGGCCGAAATCGAGGAGCTGGCCCGCTCGGTCGAGGACAACGGCGGGGCGTATTTCGTGCCGGCGTTCTCCGGACTGTTCGCACCGTACTGGCGGTCGGACGCGCGGGGCGTGATCGCCGGGCTGACGCGGTACGTGAACAAGGGACACATCGCCCGCGCGGTGCTGGAGGCCACGGCGTTCCAGACGCGCGAGGTGATCGAGGCCATGAACGCCGATTCGGGCGTGCCGTTGAAGTCGCTGAAGGTCGACGGCGGGATGGTCGTGAACGAGCTGCTGATGCAGTTCCAGGCGGACATCCTGGACGTGCCGGTGATCCGCCCGGTCGTGGCCGAGACGACGGCGCTCGGCGCCGCGTACGCGGCCGGCCTGGCGACCGGGTTCTGGGCGAGTGAGGACGACATCCGCAACAACTGGGCCCAGGACAAGGAATGGACGCCCTCGATGGACGCCCAGCACCGCGAGACGCAGTACCACAACTGGAAGAAGGCGGTGACGAAGACCTTCGACTGGGTGGAGTGATCGAGCGGCGTGTTTCCCTTGATGCGCAAGGGAAACACGCCGTCCACACCAGACCGGCCGGGGACGGCGGGACGTCAGTCCAGGTCGTCGTGACGCATGAGCTGCCGGGCGGCCTCGGTGATCGAGCCGGACAGCGACGGGTACACCGCGAACGTGAGCGCCAGGTGGTCCACCGTCAGCTGGTTCTGCACCGCCAGCGCGATCGGCAGGATCAGCTCGCTCGCGGTCGGCGCGACGACCACGCCGCCGACGATCACCCCGGTCGCCGGGCGGCAGAACAGCTTCACGAACCCGCGCCGCAGACCCTCCATCTTGGCCCGCGCGTTCGTGGCGAGCGGCAGCATGATCGTGCGGGCCGGCACCTCACCCGAGTCGATCGCGCTCTGGCTGATGCCCACGGTCGCGATCTCCGGGTGGGTGAACACGTTCGCGGCGACCGTCTTGAGCTTGATCGGCGCGACCCCCTCGCCGAGCGCGTGCCACATCGCGATGCGGCCCTGCATGCTCGCCACCGACGCGAGCATCAGCACGCCCGTGCAGTCACCCGCCGCGTAGATCCCCGGAACGGTCGTGCGGGACACGCGGTCGACCGTGATGAAACCGCCGGGCCCCGGCTCGATACCGACCTTCTCCAGGCCGATGTCCTGGGTGTTGGGCACCGACCCGACGGTCATCAGCGCGTGGCTGGCCTCGATCACCCGGCCGTCCTGCAGGTGGACCTCGACACCCTTCTCGGTCCGCTCGACGCGCTCGGCGCGCGCGTGCTTGACCACGGTGTTACCGCGCTGGGCGAACACCTCCTCGAGCACGGCGGCGGCGTCGGCGTCCTCGTGCGGCAGGACGCGGTCGCGGCTGGAGACGAGCGTGACCTTGACGCCCATCTCGGTGTACGCGGAGGCGAACTCGGCGCCGGTGACCCCGGACCCGACCACCACCAGGTGCTCGGGCAGCTCCGGCAGGTCGTACAGCTGGCGCCAGTCGAGGATGCGCTCGCCGTCGGGCACCGCCCCGGGCAGCACCCGCGGAGTGGCGCCGGTGGCGATGAGGACGACGTCGGCATCGAGCACGTCGACGTCACCGGTGTCCTTGGTGACGCGGACCTTGTGGGTGGCCAGGCCCGGCTCGTCGTCGTCGAAGCGGCCGGCACCGGTGAGGATCTTCACACCTTCGCGTTGCACGCGGGCGCGGATGTCGGCGGACTGGGCGAGCGCCAGGCCCTTGACCCGGCCGTGCACGGTCCGCAGATCGACGGCGGTGTCGGCCATGTCGGTGATGATCCCCAGCTCACCGAGGCCGTGCATGTTCGCGCGGGCACCGGAGGACGCGATGAACGTCTTCGACGGGACGCAGTCGTAGAGCACGCAGGCGCCGCCGAGGCCGTCCTTCTCGACGATCGTGACGTCGGCGCCGTGCTGCGCGGCCACCAGCGCCGCCTCGTAACCCGCCGGTCCGCCGCCCATGATCACGATCCTGGTCACGTGGCTCTCCTCCTCCTTACGCGCACCTCGCCCACAACCTTAGGCGGCGACACCCGGAGTGCGTCCGGTTGGGTGAGAGACGGGCAGCTAGGCTGTGCGCGTGCCGTTGTATGCCGCCTACGGGTCCAACATGGATCCGAATCAGATGATGGAGCGAGCGCCGCATTCGCCCATGGCCGGCACCGGCTGGCTGGAGGGCTGGCGGCTGACCTTCGGGGGCGAGGACCTCGGCTGGGAAGGCGCTCTCGCGACCATCGTCGAAGACCCGGGCTCGCGGGTTTTCGTGGTGCTGTACGACGTGACGCCGCTCGACGAGGCGCTGCTCGACCGCTGGGAGGGCGGCGAGCTCGGCATGCACAACAAGATCCGGCTGCGGGTCCAGACCATGGACGGCTCCGCGCTCGCCTGGCTGTACGTCCTGGACGCCTACGAGGGCGGCCTGCCGTCCGCGCGGTACCTGGGCGTACTTGCCGACGCCGCTGAAGCGGCCGGCGCCCCCACCGACTACGTGGACGACCTCCGCACCCGCCCCTGCCGCGGCATCACATCCTGACCCCCACCCCGGTCGTGTTGGCCGCTCCCGGCACCGTGTTCACCGTTCCGGGCAGCGTGTTGGCCGCTCTGGGCGCCGTGTCGGCCGCTCCGGGCGCCGTGTTCACCACCCCCGGCGCCGTGTTCGCCGCTCCCGGCGCCGTGTCGGCCGCTCCGGGCGCGGTGTTCCCCACACCGGGCGCCGTGTTGGCCACTCCGGGCAGCGTGTTGGCCGCTCCCGGCACCGTGTTCACCACACCGGGCGCCGCGTTCGCCGCTCCCGGCGCCGCGTTCGCCGCTCCCGGCACCGTGTCGGCCGCTCCGGGCAGCATGTTCACCGCTCCGGGCGCCGTGTTCGCCGTTCACGGCTCGACCTGGTAGCCGCGGCCGCGGAACGCCTCACGCAACTCGGTCAGGAACCGGGCTGGATCAGCGAGGTCACCCTTCCGGACGCGGATGATGCACCAGCCCCTGCTGCTCAGCCGGGCGTCTCGTGCGGCGTCCTGGGTTTCCCGGCCCTCGTGCGCTTCGTATCCGTCGTACTCCACCCCGATCCGCAACTCGGGCCAGGCCAGGTCCAACCGGTAGAGCAACTCACCCTGAAGAGTGATGATTGGGTGCTGCGTCACCGGGATGGGAAATCCGGCGTCGATGATGATCAGCCGCAGCCGGCTCTCCTGGGGTGACTCGGCTCCCGTCGTTCCCAATGCGAGCAGTGCCTCGGCGTTCCGGATCCCCCGCCGGTCGTCGCGCTCCATCAGTCGCCGGTCGACCTCCTTCCGGAAGTCCGCGACCTCGTGCGGCGGCTGCTCGTTCAATGCCTGGTCGAGGCACGCGAGCGCCTTCCACCTTTCCTCGACGCAGAGGAGGTCCGCGAGGACCAGCTCGAGCGCGAACACCGGCAAGCCGTGCAGCTCGACGACATCGCCTCTGTCGAAGCGGTCGTGGTGCACCACCAAGCCCGCCTTCGACCGCACCCACACGGAATAGGGCACGGTCACGTGCGTGTGGTTGGACTGCGCCGCGGTGCATCCGTGCAGCCACGCGGCCGTGTGGCGCGAGAGCACCGCCTCGGGGCCGGCGGCCAGCACGGCCGCGGCCGCGCGGGTCAGGGGGTCCAGTACGCGTCGCCCATCGATGATCACGCCGCGCCACAGGTGGATGAGCACCTTGTCCCGCACCGCTCCGCGGAGGGTGCGCTCGCCGAGAGCGGCGATCAGGTCGCTACGGCGCGCCGCGCCGTGCTCCGTGTCAGGTATCCCGAACATGGAGACAGGCTGCACCCGTTCAACGACGTGTAGTGACCGTCCGTGCAATCTGTGGACAACTCAACGACATGTGGATAACTCCGGGCAGCGCGTCCGCGACCGGCGCGGCCAACACGGCGCGCTGGGCGGCCAACACGCTGCCCGGGGGGGCGAACACGGCGTCCGGAGGGGCAAACACGGCGCCGGGAACGGGTTAGGCCAGGGCGGCCAGTGCGGTGTGGACCAGGACCCGGACGCCGACGTGCAGGGCGCGTTCGTCCAGTTCGAAGGTGGGGCGGTGCAGGTCGCGCTGTTCGCCTTCGCCGGACCACACGCCCAGCCGGCAGAAGGCGCCGGGCACGTGCTCCAGGTACCACGCGAAGTCCTCGCCGCCGGACGACTGTTCGGTGCCGGTCACCGCGCGGTCGCCGAGCGCGGCCCCGATCCCGGCGCGCAGCAGCGCGGTGCTGTCCGCGTCGCCGACGACCGGCGGCACGCCGCGGCGGTAGTCCAGCTCGAACCCGACCCCGGTGGGCGCCAGCAGCGACTGCACCGACGAGGCGACGAGCGGCTCCAGCTGCTTCCACACCTCGTGCTCGGCCGTCCGAAGGGTGCCGCGCAGCACGCCCTCCTCCGGGACGGCGTTGGCGGCCTGCCCGGCGTGCACCGCGCCCCACACCAGCACGGTGCCGGACCGCGGGTCGACGCGCCGGGACAGCAGCGACGGCAGCGAGGTGATCACCACGCCGAGCGCGTGGACCAGGTCGGCGGTCAGGTGCGGCCGGGAGGTGTGGCCGCCGGGCGAGGTCAGCCGCAGCTCGATGAGGTCGGCGGCCGAGGTCAGCGCGCCGTTGCGGGTGCCGATCTTGCCGACCTCGACGCGCGGGTCGCAGTGCAGCCCGAAGATCCGGTCGACGCCGTCGAGCCCACCGGCGTCGATCACGTCGAGCGCGCCGCCGGGCATGACCTCCTCGGCGGGCTGGAAGATCAGCCGGACTCGGCCGGGCAGTTCGGGCGCCGACGCGAGGGCGTTCGCAACGCCGAGCAGGATCGCGGTGTGCGCGTCGTGCCCGCACGCGTGCGCAGCGCCCTCCACGGTAGACGAGTACGGCAGGCCGGTCGCCTCGGTGAGCGGCAGCGCGTCGATGTCGGCGCGGAGGGCGACGCAGCGGTCACCGGTGCCGATGTCGCACACCACGCCGGTGCCGCCCGGCAGGACCTGCGGGGACAGCCCGGCCGAGCGCAGGATGCCGACGATCAGCTCCGTGGTCGCGAACTCGTGGCGCGCCAGCTCGGGATTGGCGTGGATGTGGCGACGCCACGCGACGAGGTCGGTTCCGCCGCGTTCGAGCCATTCGTCCAGCCAGAAGGGGCCGCGCCCCGCACCGAGATCGGTCACGGGAGCCATGCTGACGCCGTCGGACGTGATCAGCGCGTCCGGCGCCTCGAACGAGGTAGGGCGACCGCCGTGATCACCGGGAACCTCCGGGCGGGAGTCCAGCACGGTCACGCCGCACCTCCATGCACACCGAGAACTACGTAACCCATTTGACGCAATCCTGCACCATGCCTGGAGCGATCTTCGAACCAGATCTCACTCTGCGCGACGGCCGGTAGTGGATCTGCGTTGAACGGCACTACGAAATACGGCGTAACCGAACACCGGCCGAACGGCTCAGCCGGCGGCCTTCCGCTTCTTCTTCCGGACGCTGCGTCCCCAGAGGACGATCAACGCGAGCACCGCGGCGAGCACGCCGACGATGATCTTGTTCTTCGTCTTCTGCTGGTTGGCCTTGCTGGTCTGCTCCGGGTCGATCCGCGGCCCCGGATCGGTCGCCTGTTGCGGCACCACCGCCGCGGCAGCGACGTGCGTGGTGACCGGTGCGGCCAGCGCGGGCGCGGCGGGCGCGGCGAGCACCACGAGCGTCGACAGCATCAGACCCGCCAGCAGCGCACGCACCTTGACCATGGAGCCCAGTGTGCCTGGTCGGTTACCGGTCAACAAGCAGACTCACGGACTCACGAGGTGAAGGCGTCCAGGATCTTCTGCGCACCCAGGGTCGCGGTGAGCCGTCCTTCCCGGACGTCCTCTTCGACCTGCGGGACCAGGGCGCGCACGCCGGGGTGTTCGGCGAGCCGCGCCTGGAGCTGTTCACGGACCATCGCCCAGGTCCAGTCGACCTGCTGCTGCTTGCGCTTGCGGTCCAGTTCCCCCGATCCGGACAGCGCTTCCCGGTGGCGCTCGATCTGCTGCCACACGACGTCGAGTCCGATGTCGTTGAGCCCGCTGCAGGTCAGCACCGGTGGTGTCCACGCGGCGTCCGGTCCGTAGATCATCCGCAGGGCACCGGCGAGCTCCCGCGCGGCACGTTTGGCGTCGCGTTCGTGGTCACCGTCGGCCTTGTTCACCGCGATCACGTCGGCCAGCTCCAGTACGCCCTTCTTGATGCCCTGCAGCTGGTCGCCGGTGCGCGCCAGGGTGAGGAACAGGAAGCAGTCGACCATGTTGGCGACGGTCACCTCGGACTGCCCGACGCCGACGGTCTCGACCAGCACCACGTCGTACCCGGCGGCCTCCATCAGCACGATCGTCTCGCGGGTCGCGCGCGCGACGCCGCCGAGCGTGCCGGAGGTCGGGGACGGCCGGATGAACGCGGCCGGGTCGTTCGCCAGTCTCGCCATCCGGGTCTTGTCGCCGAGGATGCTGCCGCCGGTTCGCGTCGACGACGGGTCCACCGCCAGCACCGCGACCCGGTGACCGGCCTCGGTCAGGTCGGTGCCGAGCTGGTCGATGAAGGTCGACTTGCCGACCCCGGGCACGCCGGTGATCCCGACCCGCCGCGCGCCACCGGCGTGCGGGAGCAGCTCGACCAGCAGCTCCTGGGCTTGTTGCCGGTGGTCCGGCCGGTGGGACTCGACCAGTGTGATCGCCCGGGACAACGTGCCGCGGTCACCCGCGAGCACGCCCTTGGCGTAGGCACCGACGTCGATCTTGCGCGGCAACGGCTCAGGTCTCCCGCTGCTCGAGCTGGTCGAGCAGGTCCAGCGCGGCGTCCGCGATGACCGTGCCCGGCCCGAAGATCGCCGACGCGCCGGCCGCGCGCAGCTCGTCGTAGTCCTGCGGCGGGATGACCCCGCCGCACACGATCATGATGTCTTCGCGGCCGAGCTGGGCCAGCTCCGCACGCAGCGCCGGCACCAGCGACAGGTGCCCGGCGGCCAGCGACGACACCCCGACGACGTGCACGTCCGCCTCGATCGCCTGGCGGGCGACCTCGGCCGGTGTGGAGAACAGCGGGCCGACGTCGACATCGAAGCCGAGGTCGGCGAACGCGGTGGCGATCACCTTCTGGCCGCGGTCGTGCCCGTCCTGGCCCATCTTGGCGACGAGGATGCGCGGACGGCGCCCCTCGGCCTCGGCGAACGCCTCGACCCGCGCGCGTGCCTTGTCCACGTTCTCGGATTTCCCGACCTCGTCGCGGTACACGCCGGAGATCGTACGAATCTGCCCGGAGTGGCGGCCCCACACCTTCTCCAGCGCGTCGGAGATCTCCCCGACGGTCGCCTTCGCGCGGGCGGCGTCCACGGCCAGCTCCAGCAGGTTGCCCTCGCCCCCGGCCGCGGCGGTGAGCCGTCGCAGCGCGTCCTGCGTGGCGTTCTCGTCGCGTTCCTCGCGCAGCCTCCTGAGCTTTTCCAGCTGCTGGGCGCGCACCCCGGCGTTGTCGACCTTGAGCACCTCGATCTGCTGGTCGTCGACCACCCGGTACTTGTTGACGCCGATCACCGGCTGGCGGCCGGAGTCGATCCGCGCCTGGGTGCGGGCCGCGGCCTCCTCGATGCGCATCTTCGGGATGCCGGCGTCGATCGCGCGGGCCATGCCGCCCGCCGACTCGACCTCGCTGATGTGGCCCCACGCCTTGCGCGCGAGGTCGTAGGTCAGCCGCTCGACGAACGCGCTGCCGCCCCACGGGTCGATCACGCGGGTGGTGCCGGACTCCTGCTGCAGCAGCAGCTGGGTGTTGCGGGCGATGCGCGCGGAGAAGTCGGTGGGCAGGGCCAGCGCCTCGTCGAGGGCGTTGGTGTGCAGCGACTGCGTGTGCCCCTGGGTCGCGGCCATCGCCTCCACGCAGGTGCGGATGACGTTGTTGAACACGTCCTGCGCGGTCAGCGACCAGCCGCTCGTCTGGCTGTGGGTGCGCAGCGAGAGCGATTTCTCGGATTTCGGCGAGAACTGCTTCACCAGCTTGGCCCACAGCAGCCGGGCCGCCCGCATCTTGGCGACCTCCATGAAGAAGTTCATGCCGATCGCCCAGAAGAAGGACAGGCGCGGCGCGAACTTGTCGACCTCGAGGCCGGCGTCCAGCCCGGCCCGGATGTATTCGACGCCGTCGGCCAGCGTGTAGGCCAGCTCCAGGTCGGCGGTCGCCCCGGCCTCCTGCATGTGGTAGCCGGAGATGGAGATCGAGTTGAACCGCGGCATCCGCTGCGAGGTGTAGCCGAAGATGTCGGAGATGATCCGCATTGACGGCTGCGGCGGGTAGATGTAGGTGTTGCGGACCATGAACTCCTTGAGGATGTCGTTCTGGATGGTCCCGGCCAGCTGCTCGGGCCGCACACCCTGCTCCTCGGCCGCCACGATGTAGAGCGCCATGACGGGCAGCACCGCGCCGTTCATGGTCATCGACACGCTCATCTTGTCCAGCGGGATGCCGTCGAAGAGCTGGCGCATGTCGTAGATCGAGTCGATCGCGACCCCCGCCATGCCCACGTCACCCGCCACCCGCGGGTGGTCGGAGTCGTAGCCGCGGTGGGTGGCCAGGTCGAAAGCCACCGACAGGCCCTTCTGACCGGCGGCGAGGTTGCGGCGGTAGAAGGCGTTGGACTCGGCGGCCGTGGAGAACCCGGCGTACTGCCGGATCGTCCACGGCTGGTTCACGTACATCGTCGGGTACGGGCCGCGCAGGAACGGCGCGACTCCCGGGTAGGTGTGCAGGAAGTCCAGGTCGGCGGTGTCCTCGGCGGTGTAGAGCGGCTTGATGCCGATGCCCTCGGGGGTCTCCCAGGTGAGGGCGTCCGGCCCCTTGCCGGTGCTCGAGTGCAGCGCCTCGGCCCAGTCGGTCTGGCTGCCCGGGTCCGGGATGCCGAGCTCGACGTCTGCGAAGTCCGGGATGGCCATCACTTCACTCCCAGCGTGTCGAGGAGGCCGGTCAGGGCGGCGAGTGCGTCGCAGCCCGCGTGGACGTACGTGTCGACGCCCGGGTACTCCGGCTTGCCGGCGAGGATCACCCGGCGGGCGCCGGCTTCGGTGAGCCGCTTCGCGGTGTCCGTGGCGTGTTCGGCGTAGAGCTTGTCGGTGCCGCACAGGCACGCGACTTTCGCACCGCTGTCGCGGAACGCGGCAACCAGCTTCTCGGTGTCCGCCACCGCGCCGGGGTTGACCGGCTCGATGCCGCCGGCCTGCAGGAGGTTCGCGGCGAAGGTGGCGCGGGCGGTGTGCGCGGCGACCGGTCCGAGTGTGGCGAGGAAGACCTTCGGCCGCTCCCCGGTTTCCGCGAGGTGGGCGTCGGAGCGGTCGCGCAGCGCCTCGTACGCCTGCGCGTACCGCACGCGCGGCAGGCCGCCGTCGTCCACCACGGACGGCGCCGGCGTGCGCTCGACGGGCTTCTCGTACAGGTCCGGGAACTCGCTGACGCCGGTGATCGGGTCCTTGCGGGTCGCCAAGTGCTGCTGCCGCTTTTCCCACGTCTGCGCCAGCCGCGCCGCCAGTGCGCCCGAGTCCAGCACCGCCTCGATGCCGCCCTCGCGCTCGATCCCGGTGAACTCGCGCCACGCCGCGTTGGCGAGCGCGTCGGTCAGGTTCTCGACGTACCAGGAGCCGCCCGCCGGGTCGATCACGCCGGAGAGCTTGGACTCCTCCAGCAGGATCGACTGGGTGTTGCGGGCGATCCGGCGGGAGAACGCGTCGGGCAGGCCGATCGCGAAGTCGAACGGCAGCACGGTCACCGCGTCCGCGCCACCGACCCCCGCCGCGAAGCAGGCGACCGTGGTGCGCAGCATGTTCACCCACGGGTCGCGACGGGTGAACATCGCGGGCGAGGTGACGGCGTGCTGCCGCATGCCGCGCCCGGCACCGGCCCCGGCCACCTCGCAGACCCGTGCCCAGAGGCGGCGGGCGGCCCGCAGCTTGGCGACCGTGAGGAACTGGTCCGCGGTCGCGGCGAACCGGAACTCCAGCTGGTCGGCGGCCGCGTCGACGCTCAGCCCGGCATCGGTGAGGGCGCGCAGGTACGCGACCCCGGCTGCGATCGCGGCGCCGAGCTCCTGGGTGTCGGATCCGCCCGCCTCGTGGTACGGCAGCGCGTTGACCACGAGTGTGCGCAGCTTCGGGTGCTTGCCGGCCAGGCGCGCGGCCAGCGCGGCGGCCGGCGCGATGTCGTGCGGGCGGCCGGTGCGGGCGCGCAGCGCGATCGGGTCCGCGCCGATCGTGCCGGTGACCTCGCTGTCCGGGACGTTCTTGTCGGCGAACAAGCTCAGGAGGGCGTCCGCGGCGGCCTCGTAGTCCGCGCCGGGATCCAGGACGATCGGCGCGAGGTCCAGGTAGACCTCGTTGAGCGCGTCGGCGAGCGCGTCCGGTGGCAGAGCGTCACCACCGACGCGCAGCCACACCGAGGTAGCGCCGTTCTCCAGGTCCGCGAGGATGGCCTTGTTGGCCTCGGCCGGGTCCGCGCCGCCGTGCAGCACCCGCACGTCCCAGCCGGTGCCGACGTGGCCCTCCGGCCGCGCGCCCCGCACGTGCGGGGGCAGCCCGGGGAAGCCGGCAGGCGGCGCCATGTCGTCCGCGGTGTAGAGCGGCTGGATCTCGATGCCGTCGTAGGTCTTGCTGGTCAGGAGGCTTTCCGGGGTGCCGTCGAAGTCCTCGGGCAGCACACCGCTCTTCGTCAGCACCCCCGCGACGAGGCGTTGCCAGTCGGCCCGCCGCGGAGCCGTGAACTCGGCGGCGAGGGCGAGCTCGTCCGGCGAATCCGGGGTGGGCGCCGTTGTCCCAGCCTGAGTCATAGCTCTGATGGTAGGGCGCGGGCAAGGGGCACGATTGTGACTCTGCTCGCGGCCGGGCAGTAGCCGCGATCACGCAGCGCGCATCCGCAAGAATGATGACGTGGCGAGCGAGGAGACCAGAGTGGTGGCCGGGCGGTACCGGTTGCGCTCCGTTCTGGGTTCCGGCTCGATGGGCACCGTCTGGTCGGCCTACGACGAGTTCCTGCACCGGCCGGTCGCGGTGAAGGAGATCCTGCTGCCGCCCGGGGTCACCGCGGGCCAGGCCGATGAGCTGCGGGAGCGGACGCTGCGCGAGGCGCGCGCCATCGCCGTGTTGTCCCACCCGAACGTGATCACCCTGCACGACGTCGCCCGTCAGGACGGCGAGCCGTTCGTGGTGATGGAGCTGCTGCCCTCGCACAGCCTGGCGGAGCTGATCCGCGACCACGGTCCGCTGTCGGTCGAGCAGGCCGCCGCGGTCGGCGACGCGGTCGCCGCCGCACTGGGCGCCGCGCACAACGCCGGGATCACGCACCGTGACGTCAAGCCGGGCAACGTGCTGGTGGCGGAGGACGGGCGGATCAAGCTCACCGACTTCGGCATCGCCCGCAACGTCTCGGACGCCTCGATGACCCGCACCGGCATGACGCTGGGTTCGCCGGCCTACATCGCCCCGGAGGTGGCTTCCGGACGGGCGGTGACACCGGCCGCGGACCTGTGGGGGCTGGGCGCGACGCTGTTCTGCGCCGTGGAGGGCCACCCGCCCTACGACGCGGACGGAGATCCGCTGGAGACGATCGGGAGGGTCGTCAAGGGCGACGTGCCACGGCCCTCGCCCGGCCCGCTGGCGCCGTTGATCAGCGCGTTGATGGCGAAGGAGCCGCGGGACCGGATGCCGCTCGCGCAGGTGCGGCGGGAGTTGTACCCGATCCTGGAGAAGGCGCCGCGGGTGCTGTTCGGGCCGGAGATGTTCGCCGCGGCCAGTGGTCAGCGCGAGGCGGCGACCGACACGCGGGAGATCTCGGCGAGCCGGCTGGCCGAGGGCCTGGCGGAGGGCGAGCTGGCGGCCGACCCCGGTCCGCTGCCGTTCGCCGGGCCCTCCGGCACCGGTGAGCTGGCGCCGGACCCGGGTCCGTTGCCGTTCGGCGCGGCACCATCGGGTGGCACGCTGACCGCGGACCCCGCTCCCGCCCGGCCGGTGGCCGCCTCCGGGCCGGGTGGCCGCAGCGTGCGGGCGACCGTGGTGCTGGTCGCGGTGTCGATCGTGGTGTTCCTGACCGCCGCGTTCGGTGGGTTCGTGGCGGCGCGGGTGATCGGGGCGCAGCCGGTGGTGCCGCCGTCGAAGGAGCAGACGGTCGAGCCCTCGGCCCCGCAGCCGACGGTGTTCGAGCGGCGGACGGGTGAGGCGTCGAACGTGAAGGGCGCCCCGGGCGGGGCGTTCACCGTGGACGTGCCGGTCGACTGGACGCGGTTCACGAGTTCGCAGGCCGGGGACGACCTGCCGCCGTCCACCCTGGTGCAGTTCGTGTCGGCGGACGGATCGCAGATGCTCGCGGTGAACCACTTCCCGAAGTACTTCCCGGCGAACAGCGTCACCGACTACGTCAGCGCCCTCGGGCGGAGCCGGTCCAACGCCGGGTTCACGCTGGTGTACGAGGCGAAGCTGGCCGAGCAGGACGGCGTGACGATGATGTACCGGACGATCGACCGTTCCACGACGGGATCCGTGAGCCGCACGACCTACGCGAACGTGATCCGGCAGGGCACCAGCCTGTGGGTGGTCGGCGTGACGGTGCCGACGGACCAGGAGGAGACGGCGAAGGTCGCACTGTACGACCGCATCGTGCCGACCTTCCAGGTGACCGGCTGACGGCCGGATCGGCGGCGGCCGATCGCCGGGTCTTGCCCGGGCGATGCGCGCCGCTGGGAAGATGGTCGCCATGACGGAACAGGACGTGGCAGCCGCTGCTGCCGCCACCATCGCCGAGCGCACCGGGCTCGCCAGGCACGACATCGCGGTGGTCCTCGGGTCGGGGTGGCGTCCCGCCGCGGACGTGATCGGCGAGCCGGAGGCGGAGATCCCGCTGGGTGAGCTGCCCGGGTTCGAGACCCCGACCGCGGTCGGGCACGGGGGGACCGTGCGGTCGGTGGACGTGGACGGCAAGCGCGCTCTGGTGCTGCTCGGCCGCACGCACCTGTACGAGGGCAAGGGGGTGGGCCGCGTGGTGCAGAACGTGCGCACCGCGGCCGCGACGGGCGTGAAGTCCGTGCTGCTCACCAACGCCGCCGGCGGGTTGCGCGAGGAGTACCGCGTCGGCCAGCCCGTGCTGATCTGCGACCACCTCAACATGACCGCGACATCCCCGATCACCGGCGCGAACTTCGTCGACCTGGTCGACCTGTACTCGCACCGCCTGCGCGACCTCGCCCGCGAGATCGATCCGGGGCTGACCGAGGGTGTGTACGCGGGCCTGCCCGGACCGCACTTCGAAACCCCCGCCGAGATCCGCATGCTGCGCACCCTGGGCGCGGACCTGGTCGGCATGTCGACCGTCCTGGAGGCGATCGCCGCGCGGGCTGCCGGTGTCGAGGTGTTCGGGCTGTCCCTGGTCACCAACCTGGCGGCGGGTATGACCGGGGAACCGTTGAGCCACCAGGAGGTCCTGGCGGCCGGACGGGCGTCGGCCGAGAAGATGGGCACCCTGCTGCGCGAGCTCGTGGCCCGGGCATGACTCGTCTGCCACCCGAGCTCCGGGACCGCGCGATCCGCTGGATCGCCGATGACGTCGATCCCGCCGCCCGGCACGAGCTGCAAACCGTGCTGGCAGCCGCGATGAGTGGTTCCGCCGACGCGGTGGCCGACCTGGCCGACCGGATGGCGGGGCCGCTCGAATTCGGCACCGCCGGGCTGCGTGGCCCGGTCCGGGCGGGACCGAACGGCATGAACACGGCTGTCGTCGTGCGCACCACGGCCGGCGTGGCGAGCTGGCTGGCCGCGCACGGCAAGGCGGGGCAGGTCGTGGTCGTCGGCCGGGACGCCCGGCACGGCTCCGCGGAGTTCGCCGCCGCGACGGCCGAGGTGCTGCACGCGGCCGGGTTCGACGTGCGGGTGCTGCCCCGGCCGCTGCCGACACCGGTGCTGGCCTTCGCGGCCAAGCACCTTGGGACGGCCGCCGCCGTTCAGATCACCGCGTCGCACAACCCCCCGTTGGACAACGGCTACAAGCTCTACGACGACAGCGCCATCCAGATCGTCCCGCCGGCCGACGCAGAGATCGAGGCCGCCATCGCCGGGGCCCCGGGCGCGGTGAGCGTGCCGCGTCAGGCCGGTGCGACCGTGCTCGGTGAGGAGGTGCTGGACGCCTACCTGGACCGCGTCGCCCAGGTGCCGCGGTCCACGGCGCGAGGTCTGCGGGTCGCCGCGACGGCGCTGCACGGGGTGGGGGCCGAGGTGCTGCGGGCGGCCCTGTCCCGGGCCGGGTTCACCGATGTGCACCTGGTCGCGGAGCAGTCCGATCCGGATCCGGACTTCCCGACGGTGTCGTTCCCCAATCCGGAGGAGCCGGGTGCGACTGACCTGCTGCTCGCGCTGGCCGCCGAAGTCGGCGCCGACCTCGCCATCGCGCTCGACCCCGACGCGGACCGGTGCGCGGTGGGCGTGCCGGACGCCGGCGGGCGGTGGCGGATGCTCCGCGGCGACGAGACCGGAGTGCTGCTGGGCGAGTACGTCCTGTCCACGACGACCAACCCGGATCCGCTGGTGGCAACGACGATCGTGTCCGCCGCCATGCTGGGGGACATCGCCCGGGCCCACGGCGCCCGGTACGCGGAGACCCTGACCGGGTTCAAGTGGCTGACCCGGTCCGGCGACGGCCTGGTGTTCGCCTACGAGGAGGCACTGGGGCTGTGCGTGAACCCCGATTTCGTGCGGGACAAGGACGGCATCGCCGCCGCCACCCTGGCGTGTGACCTCGCGGCGAAGCTGAAGGCGGAGGGCCGCTCGCTGCTGGACGAGCTGGATCGGCTGGCGGTCGCGCACGGGGTGTACGTGACCGATCAGGTGTCGTTGCGGGTGACCGATCTCGCGGTGCGCGGGCAGGTGATGACCCGGTTGCGCAAGGCGCCGCCCGACGAGCTGGCCGGCGTGCCGGTCGGAGTGGAAGACCTCCTGCCGGAGACGGACGCGTTGCGCATCGCCGGCGGTGGGCTGCGGGTGGTGATCCGCCCGTCGGGGACCGAGCCGAAGTTGAAGTGTTATCTGCAGGTGGCGCGTCCCGTCGGGGACGCAGCCGCGCTGGCCGAAGTGCGAGTGGATGCGACGGGGACGATGACCGCGTTGCGCCGCGACGTCGAGGCTCTGCTGGCTTGATCACGTGCCGCCCGCGTTGCGGCGCGGCCGGCACCGCGGACAGCTCGAGGCCCCGGGAGAACCGTGACAGTTCTCAACCGGGGCCTCGAGTATCAAGTTGTGTTCGGCGGTGTCCTACTCTCCCACACCCGCGGGGGTGCAGTACCATCGGCGCTGGCAGGCTTAGCTTCCGGGTTCGGAATGGGACCGGGCGTTTCCCTACCGCCATGACCACCGAAACTCTCCGAAACAACACCAGAGCGTTTCCAGTCCGGTGTGGTGTCTCAGAGTTGCAGAGCGGATGCGTAGCAGCTTTGTGGGCAAGTCCTCGGCCTATTAGTACCAGTCCACTCAAAAACACATTACTGTGCGTCCATGTCTGGCCTATCAACCCAATCGTCTCTTGGGGGCCTTAACCCACAAAGGGGTGGGAGACCTCATCTAGGAACAGGCTTCCCGCTTAGATGCCTTCAGCGGTTATCCCTTCCGAACGTAGCTAACCAGCCATGCCACTGGCGTGACAACTGGCATACCAGAGGTTCGTCCGTCCCGGTCCTCTCGTACTAGGGACAGCCTTCCTCAAGTCTCCTACGCGCGCGGCGGATAGGGACCGAACTGTCTCACGACGTTCTAAACCCAGCTCGCGTGCCGCTTTAATGGGCGAACAGCCCAACCCTTGGGACCTACTCCGGCCCCAGGATGCGACGAGCCGACATCGAGGTGCCAAACCATGCCGTCGATATGGACTCTTGGGCAAGATCAGCCTGTTATCCCCGGGGTACCTTTTATCCGTTGAGCGACATCCCTTCCACCAGGAGATGCCGGATCACTAGTCCCTGCTTTCGCACCTGCTCGACCCGTCAGTCTCACAGTCAAGCTCCCTTGTGCACTTACACTCAACACCTGATTGCCAACCAGGCTGAGGGAACCTTTGGGCGCCTCCGTTACCTTTTAGGAGGCAACCGCCCCAGTTAAACTACCCACCAGGCACTGTCCCTGAACCCGATCAGGGTCCTAGGTTAGATTCCCAATCCGACCAGAGTGGTATTTCAACAACGACTCCACCCGAACTAGCGTCCAAGCTTCACAGTCTCCCACCTATCCTACACAAGCCGAACCGAAAACCAATACCAAGCTATAGTAAAGGTCCCGGGGTCTTTCCGTCCTGCCGCGCGTAACGAGCATCTTTACTCGTAGTGCAATTTCACCGGGCCTGTGGTTGAGACAGCCGGAAAGTCGTTACGCCATTCGTGCAGGTCGGAACTTACCCGACAAGGAATTTCGCTACCTTAGGATGGTTATAGTTACCACCGCCGTTTACTGGCGCTTAAATTCTCAGCTTCGCCCCCCAAAGAGAGCTAACCGGTCCTCTTAACGTTCCAGCACCGGGCAGGCGTCAGTCCATATACCTCGTCTTACGACTTCGCATGGACCTGTGTTTTTAGTAAACAGTCGCTTTCCGCTGGTCTCTGCGGCCAACTCACCCTAGCCCGCACGGGGCTTCAAGTGCTTTGGCCCCCCTTCTCCCGAAGTTACGGGGGCATTTTGCCGAGTTCCTTAACCACAGTTCACCCGACCGCCTTAGTATTCTCTACCTGACCACCTGTGTCGGTTTGGGGTACGGGCCGCACATGTTCTCGCTAGAGGCTTTTCTCGGCAGCATAGGATCACCCTACTTCACCTCAACGGCTACGCATCACGTCTCAGGCTACACAAGCGGCGGATTTACCTACCACTCACCCTACACGCTTACACCAGTACAACCACTCACTGGCGGAGCTACCTTCCTGCGTCACCCCATCGCTTGACTACTACACACTCAGGTCCCGCGCGTCCCCGATCAACTCCGAAGAGCCTCACAGTTCAGGGCGGTTAGTATCATGCACCTCGTCATGGGCGAACATACGCGGGTACGGGAATATCAACCCGTTGTCCATCGACTACGCCTGTCGGCCTCGCCTTAGGTCCCGACTTACCCTGGGCAGATTAACTTGACCCAGGAACCCTTGGTCATCCGGCGGCAGAGGTTCTCACTCTGCATTCGCTACTCATGCCTGCATTCTCACTCCCACACCCTCCACCACTCGCTTCCACGGTGGCTTCCCTGGATGCAGGACGCTCCCCTACCCAACAACACCACTGCACAACACTCACAAAGAGCGAAGTGGATGTAAATGTGTCATTGACACGGCTTCGGCGGTGTACTTCAGCCCCGCTACATTATCGGCGCAGGACCACTTGACCAGTGAGCTATTACGCACTCTTTCAAGGATGGCTGCTTCTAAGCCAACCTCCTGGTTGTCTCGGCGACCCCACATCCTTTCCCACTAAGCACACACTTAGGGGCCTTAGCCGGTGTTCTGGGCTGTTTCCCTCTCGACGACGAAGCTTATCCCCCGCCGTCTCACTGCCGCACTCTCACGTGATGGTATTCGGAGTTTGGTTGACTTCGGTAACCCGGTAAGGCCCCTAGGCCATCCAGTAGCTCTACCCCCACCACGAAACATGCGACGCTGCACCTAAATGCATTTCGGGGAGAACCAGCTATCACGGAGTTTGATTGGCCTTTCACCCCTACCCACAACTCATCCCCCAGGTTTTCAACCCTGGTGGGTTCGGCCCTCCACGAGGTCTTACCCTCGCTTCAGCCTGGCCATGGGTAGATCACTCCGCTTCGGGTCTAGACCACGCGACTCCACGCCCTATTCAGACTCGCTTTCGCTACGGCTACCCCACACGGGTTAACCTCGCCACGCAGCACTAACTCGCAGGCTCATTCTTCAAAAGGCACGCCATCACAAACACAAGTTCGCTCTGACGGCTTGTAGGCACACGGTTTCAGGTACTCTTTCACTCCCCTCCCGGGGTACTTTTCATCTTTCCCTCACGGTACTCGTCCGCTATCGGTCACCAGGAAGTATTTAGGCTTACCGAGTGGTCCCGGCAGATTCACAGCAAATTCCACGAGCTCGCTGCTACTCGGGAACACCAACACACCACACCAACACAGCTTTCGCGTACGGGACTCTCACCCACTCCGGTCCACCATCCCAGGCGGTTCCACTAGCCATGCAGCACGATGCCAGAAGTGTCAGCTCCTGGAAGTCAGGTCCCACAACCCCGCACACACAACCCCTGACAGGTATCACATGCGCACGGTTTAGCCTCCTCCGCTTTCGCTCGCCACTACTCACGGAATCACTAAGTGTTTTCTCTTCCTACGGGTACTGAGATGTTTCACTTCCCCGCGTTCCCTCCACGCACCCTATATATTCAGATGCGGGTAACACCTCATAACAGGTGCTGGGTTTCCCCATTCGGACACCCTCGGATCACAGCTCGGTTGACAGCTCCCCGAGGCTTATCGCAGCCTCCCACGTCCTTCATCGGCTCCTGATGCCAAGACATCCACCATGTGCCCTTAACAACTTGACCACAAAGATGCTCGCATCCACTCTGCAATTCTCAAACACCACACCCAGAAACAACACACGTGTTGCCTCAGGACCCAACAGCGTACCCATGAGCACCCACCGATCCGGCCAGCCATGCCGTTCCACACTCCCCGAAAGAAGCAGTACTAAACCATCACCACACCATCACGATGAGCATCAGCCAGCCGTCCACAATTCCTCGAGCGTCTGAGCAGGACCACACGCGGGCCCTAGACTCAGCCACCCCACCCACCGAAACCGGTGAGCGGATGTGTTGTGCTCCTTAGAAAGGAGGTGATCCAGCCGCACCTTCCGGTACGGCTACCTTGTTACGACTTCGTCCCAATCGCCAGTCCCACCTTCGACCACTCCCTCCCACAAGGGGTTGGGCCATGGGCTTCGGGTGTTACCGACTTTCATGACGTGACGGGCGGTGTGTACAAGGCCCGGGAACGTATTCACCGCAGCGTTGCTGATCTGCGATTACTAGCGACTCCGACTTCACGCAGTCGAGTTGCAGACTGCGATCCGAACTGAGACCGGCTTTAAGGGATTCGCTCCACCTCACGGTATCGCAGCCCTCTGTACCAGCCATTGTAGCATGTGTGAAGCCCTGGACATAAGGGGCATGATGACTTGACGTCATCCCCACCTTCCTCCGAGTTGACCCCGGCAGTCTCCCGCGAGTCCCCGCCATTACGCGCTGGCAACACAGGACAAGGGTTGCGCTCGTTGCGGGACTTAACCCAACATCTCACGACACGAGCTGACGACAGCCATGCACCACCTGCACACCGGCCACAAGGGGGCCGACATCTCTGCCGGTTTCCAGTGCATGTCAAGCCCAGGTAAGGTTCTTCGCGTTGCATCGAATTAATCCACATGCTCCGCCGCTTGTGCGGGCCCCCGTCAATTCCTTTGAGTTTTAGCCTTGCGGCCGTACTCCCCAGGCGGGGCGCTTAATGCGTTAGCTACGGCACGGACAACGTGGAAGTCACCCACACCTAGCGCCCAACGTTTACAGCGTGGACTACCAGGGTATCTAATCCTGTTCGCTCCCCACGCTTTCGCTCCTCAGCGTCAGTATCGGCCCAGAGACCCGCCTTCGCCACCGGTGTTCCTCCTGATATCTGCGCATTTCACCGCTACACCAGGAATTCCAGTCTCCCCTACCGAACTCAAGCCTGCCCGTATCCACTGCAGGTCCGGAGTTAAGCCCCGGATTTTCACAGCAGACGCAACAAGCCGCCTACGAGCTCTTTACGCCCAATAATTCCGGACAACGCTTGCACCCTACGTATTACCGCGGCTGCTGGCACGTAGTTAGCCGGTGCTTCTTCTCCAGGTACCGTCACTTACGCTTCGTCCCTGGCGAAAGAGGTTTACAACCCGAAGGCCGTCATCCCTCACGCGGCGTCGCTGCATCAGGCTTCCGCCCATTGTGCAATATTCCCCACTGCTGCCTCCCGTAGGAGTCTGGGCCGTGTCTCAGTCCCAGTGTGGCCGGACACCCTCTCAGGCCGGCTACCCGTCGTCGCCTTGGTAGGCCATCACCCCACCAACAAGCTGATAGGCCGCGGGCCCATCCCGTACCGCCGAAACTTTCCACCCACCACCATGCGGTGCCAGGTCGTATCCGGTATTAGACCCCGTTTCCAGGGCTTATCCCAAAGTACAGGGCAGGTTACCCACGTGTTACTCACCCGTTCGCCACTCATCCACCCAGCAAGCTGGGCTTCAGCGTTCGACTTGCATGTGTTAAGCACGCCGCCAGCGTTCGTCCTGAGCCAGGATCAAACTCTCCAACAATGCTAGAAAATCGATCCGGCTATAATTCATAGCCTCAAAGGAACCCACAAAGGGTTCTAGCTAATCAAACTGGCTTTAGCTCATCAATACACTGTTGAGTTCTCAAACAACACGTCTTGTCGTGTCACCCGACCAAACCCGAAGCACAAAGCCCTACGACTTCGAACTCACTGTGGTTTCGTCCAGCGGCGGCCACCCACTCTACCACCCGAGGTGGGAGCTTGGTTCGTGACCCCCCGCCCGGTTTCCCGTTCCCTTGGGGCTTTTCTTCCCCGCCGGCCCGGTCTCCCTGGCGACGAAGAGAAGATTACATGCCCGGAAATGGGGCCCGCACAGGGGGGTCCCATAACGGTAAATGCGCTGATCAACCGCCTGCCGAGGACGCGGCACCGTCGGTACGCGGAACCTCCGAGCGGTTGCACCGGCGCGCCGACCGCGGCACGCTCCTCAGGCGTGCCCACGTTGCTGCTCGTGCACCACACGCCCTCGCCGAACGTGCAAGCCATGTTCGAAGCCGTCGTCTCCGGCGCGACGACCGACGAGATCGAGGGGGTGACCGTCGTCCGGCGGGCGGCGCTCGCGGCCACCGCGACCGACGTTCTCGAAGCCGACGGCTACCTGCTCGGGACCACGGCGAACCTCGGCTACATGGCGGGCGCGCTCAAGCACTTCTTCGACCAGGTCTACTACCCGTGCCTGGACTCGACGCGCGGTCGGCCGTTCGGGTGTTACGTGCACGGCGGCAGTGACGTCTCCGGGACGGTCCGGGGCATCGAGTCGATCACCACGGGGCTGGGCTGGGTGAAGGCGGCGGAGTTCGTCACCGTGACCGGTGCACCGTCGAAGGCCGACCTCGAGAAGTGCTGGGAGCTGGGTGCGACGGTCGCGGCCGGCCTGATGGAATAACAGGGTTACGTAACGGTGTTACGATCCTCGTAGGTCTCCTCGAAAGGAACTCGCGATGATCGTCCTGTCCGGTCCCACCCAGCTGTTCACCGTGATCGCGCTCGTCTCGCTGCCGACCGTGATGTTCGGCGGGTACTCGCTGCTCGCCCTGCTCCGCAAACGCACGCTCACCGCGGAGCAGCGTGCCTACTTCCGCGCCGGCCACGCGCATGCGGGGGTGCTGCTCGTGCTGGCGCTGGTCACCCTGCAGCTGGTCGCCGCCGGGGGGCTCGGTGCCACCGGGCAGTGGATCGTGTCCGTCCTGCTGCTGATCGGGATCCTCGGCCAGTCGGGCGGGTTGTTCCTGCACCTGCTGCCCGGCCGGAAGGCGCTCGCGCACGGGGTGACGGTCGGCGGCGCGGTGCTGCTCGCCGCGGCGATGATCACCACCGCCGTCGGCGTGGCGGTGGCCTGAGCGGGACGCCCAGGCCACCGGACCTCACCTGCCGACGGTGCGGGCCAGGGCCGCCGGGTAGCGCTCCCCCGCCACGGCGTCCGCCGGGACCGCCGCCTCGATCCGCTCGACGTCCTCGCCGGACAGTTCGAGTGTCGCGGCGGCGACGTTCTCCTCCAGGTACCGGCGGCGCTTCGTCCCGGGGATCGGCACCACGTCGGGACCCTGGTGCTGCACCCAGGCGAGCGCCAGCTGCCCGGCGGTCACGCCCTTCTCCTCCGCCAGCTTCCGCAACGCCTCGACGATGCGCAGGTTCCGGTCGAGGTTGCCCTCGGCGAACCGCGGCAGGTTGCGGCGCATGTCGTCGGCGGGCAGCTCGTCCGCCTTGGTGATGCGCCGGTCAGGAAGCCGCGCCCGAGCGGCGAGAACGGCACGATCCCGATGCCCAGCTCGCGGCAGGCCGGCACCACCTCGTCCTCGATCCCCCGGGTCCACAGGCTCCATTCACTCTGCAGCGCGGTCACCGGGTGGACGGCGTGCGCCCGGCGGATCGTGTCCGCGGACGCCTCCGAAATGCCGAGGTAGCGGACCTTGCCCTGGGCGACCAGCTCGGACAGCGCACCCCACGTCTCCTCGACCGGCACGTCCGGATCGACCCGGTGCTGGTAGTAGAGGTCGATGTGGTCCACGTTCAGGCGGCGCAGCGAACGCTCGGCGCACTGGCGCACGTAGGCCGCGTCCCCGCGCACCTGCTGCCCGTCATCGTCGCGGCGGATGCCGAACTTGGTGGCGAGCACGACCCGGTCGCGCCGGCCGGCGATCGCGCGGCCGACCAGCTCCTCGTTCGCGCCGTCGCCGTAGACGTCGGCCGTGTCCAGCAGGCTCACGCCCAGCTCCAGGGCGCGGTGGATGGTGGCGATCGACTCCGCCTCGTTGTCGCGCACGCCGTACGCCTGGCTCATCCCCATGCAGCCCAGGCCCTGCGCGCCGACCTCCAGCCCGCCCAGCTTCCTCGTGCCGATCACGCGGAGATCTCCTCCCGGACGGCACCGGGGATGCGGGCGCAGATCCGGTCGTAGTTGTCGATCTTGTAGTCGAGGACGTCCAGGCACGCCTGGAGCTCCGCGATGCGCCCGGCGACCGAGTGGCGCTGCTCGACGAGGATCGCGCGGCGGCGGGCCACCCCCGCGTCACCGGCCTGCCGCAGCTGCGCGTACTCCCGCATCATTCTGATCGGCATGCCGGTCGTGCGGAGCTTGGTGAGGAACTCCAGCCACGCGAGGTCGTCGTCGGAGTAGACCCGCCTGCCCGCCGCGTCCCGGGCCGGCGGCGCGACGAGCTTGATGCGCTCGTAGTAGCGGAGGGTGTCGATCGACAGCCCGCTGCGACGTGCGGCTTCCGCTATCGAGTAGCTCATGAGGCGACAGTACGACCTGGAGTGCGCTCCAGGTCAAATCCGGACCCGCGGGATCGGTAACAGCGTTGCGATAACCTGGGAGCATGCCGAGACCCCGCACACACGACGAAGCGCTCCGGCTGAAACTGCTCGACCGCGCCGGTGAACTCCTGTCCCGGGACGGGCCCGCGGCGCTCAGCCTGCGCCGGCTCGCCGCCGACGCAGGCACCTCGACCACCGCGGTGTACTCGCTGTTCGGCGGCAAACCGGAGCTGGTCAACGCGGTCTACCTGGAGGGGTTCCGGCGGTTCGGGGCACGGCTGCGCGGGGTCGAGCGGACCGGCGACCCGGTCGAGGACTTCGTGCGGCTCGGGCTGGCCTACCGGACGAGCGCGCTGGCCGATCCGCACCTGTACTCGATCATGTTCACCAAAGCGGTCCCCGGTTTCGAACCCGCCGCCGAGGCCACCCAGGTCGCCCGGGACTCGCTGGCGCCGCTGGTGGACACCGTCCGCGCGGCGATCACCGCCGGGGCGTTCAAACCGGTGGCCCCCGAGGTGATCGCGGTCAGCGCATGGGGCATCGTGCACGGGCTGGTCTCCCTGGAGCTGGCCGGCAACCTGCCGCCGGACTTCGACGTGGCCGCCTCGTACGAAGCGGCGCTGCGGGCGCACGCGGCCGGGTGGCGCGCCTAGGGTTTCCGCCAGGTCAGGGAGTACCGGCGGAGCACGTGCCAGCGGTAGCGCACGCCGGGCAGGAGACGCTGCGCCGCCTCCCGCACCTCCCGGTAGGTCATCCGCGGCGTGGCAACGGGCATGTTCTCCGGCCCGCTCGCGCGGCGCAGGACCTTGACGATCCGCACGACCGGCGCAGCCGCGATCCGCGCGATCCACTCGCCCACGGTCCCTTCCCGGGCCAGTCCGACCACCACCAGCGTGCCGCCCGGCCGCAGCAGCTCCCGCATGCGGGTCAGCGCCGCCTCGAAATCCATGTGGTGGATGGCGGACACCGAGCAGATGAAGTCGTAGCCGGCAGGAAGATCGGTGGCGAGGAAGTCACCCACGACGAACGTGAGATCACCCTCGCCGAGCTGACGGGCACGGGCGACCATCTCCGGCGAGCTGTCGATCCCGGTGACCCGCGCCGCCCGCCCGGTCAGCTTCCGCGCGAGCAGCCCGTCCCCGCAACCGACGTCCAGCGCGTCACCGCATCCGGCGGGCACGGCGCGAAGGATGTCACCGTGGCGGGCGACGTTGGTGTTCCAATAGGACACCTACCGGGCCCCGTACTGCCGGTCCCCCGCGTCCCCGAGGCCCGGGACGATGAACCCCGAGTCGTTGAGGCGCTCGTCGACGCTCGCGGTGACCACCCGTACCGGCAGGCCGGAATCCGCCAGGTGCTTCAGACCCTCCGGCGCGGCGAGCGCGCAGATCGCGGTGACGTCGGTGGCGCCGCGGCCGCTCAGCAGCCGGATCGTGTACTCCATGGAACCGCCCGTGGCGAGCATCGGGTCGAGCACCAGCACCGGGCAATCGGACAGGTCTTCCGGCAGCGATTCCATGTACGGCGTCGGCTGCAGGGTCTCCTCGTCGCGTGCCAGGCCGACGAACCCCATGCGGGCCTCGGGAATCAGCTTGTGCGCCTGGTCGGCCATCCCCAGCCCCGCCCGCAGCACGGGCACCAGCAACGGCGGGTTCGCCAGCCGGAACGCGTCGGTCCGGGCGACCGGCGTGTGGATGCGCTCGGTGCGCACCGGCGCCTCGCGGGTGGCTTCGTAGATCAGCATGACGGTCAGCTCGTGCAGGGCCGCCCGGAAGGCCGCGCTGTCCGTGCGCGCGTCACGCATGGTCGACAGCCTGGCCTTGGCCAGCGGATGATCGACGACATGCACGTCCATGACGCGTCACGGTAGTCGATCGACTCGGCGAAACGGCCCCTGTACCGGGACCGAGCCCGGTAAGCTCGCGCGGTGGAACAACCTGCCAGTCCCGAGCACCCGCCGATGCGGGCCTCCGACGCGGACCGGGAACGGGTCGCGCAAATCCTGCACGCCGCGCTCGCCGAGGGCCGGATCACCGTGCAGGAGCTCGAAGAACGGCTCGACACCGTGTACGCCGCGAAGACCCTCGCCGAGCTCGGACCGCCCGTCGCGGACCTGCCCGGCGTCTCCGCCGGTGCCGTGCAGCCCGCCACGCCCCGGACGCCCGCCCTGGACGACCGGATCGGCGGCGTGCCCGGCTCGAAGATGTCCGTCGCCATCATGTCCGGCGCCGACCGCAAGGGTGCCTGGACCGTGCCGGCCGAGCACAACAGCTTCGCGTTCTGGGGCGGCGTCGAACTCGACCTGCGCGCCGCCCGTTTCGCCGAACGGCACAGCACCATCACCGCGGTCGCCATCATGGGCGGCATCGACATCGTGGTTCCCGACGACGTCATCGTCGATGTCAACGGCATCGGCTTCATGGGCGCGTTCGAGAGCCAGGACCGGGCGGGCGCCTCCACCCAGCCCCCGCCGCCGGGCGCGCCGGTGGTCAAGGTCACCGGGCTGGCGTTCTGGGGCGCGGTGACGGTGATCCGGAAGCCGCGCCGGTAGCGGGGTGCACGGTCTTCCACGGTCTCCACGCAGCGGTGCGGTCCGGTACTAGCCTCTACGAGGTGAGCGCACCCACTCTGCCGGCCGCTCTCGCCGACGCCACCCGCGACGACGCGAGCCTCCGGCGCTTCCTGCACGGGCTGCCCGGTGTGGACCAGGTCGGGGTCGAGGCCCGGGCCGCCGCGCTGGCCACCCGCAGCATCAAGAAGGCCAGCAAGCTCTGGGCCATCGACACCGCGATCTCGATGGTCGACCTGACCACCCTCGAGGGCGCCGACACGCACGGCAAGGTCCGCGCGCTGACCGCGAAGGCCCGGCGTCCCGACCCGGACCGCCCGGACACGCCGCAGGTCGCCGCGGTGTGCGTGTACCCCGACCTGGTCGCGGCGGCCGTCGAAGGGCTCAAGGGCACCGGCATCGGCATCGCGAGCGTCGCGACCGCCTTTCCGTCCGGCCGCTCGTCCCGCCAGGTGAAGCTGGCCGACGTGGCGCTGGCCGTGGAGTCCGGCGCGACCGAGGTCGACATGGTGATCGACCGCGGCGCCTTCCTCGAAGGGCGCTACGGCGCGGTGTTCGAGGAGATCCAGGCCGTCAAGGCCGCCTGCGGGGACGCGCACCTGAAGGTCATCCTGGAGACCGGCGAGCTGGTCACCTACGACAACGTGCGCCGCGCGTCCTGGCTGGCCCTGCTGGCCGGGGGCGACTTCATCAAGACCTCCACCGGCAAGGTCTCCCCTGCCGCGACGCTGCCGGTCACGCACGTGATGCTGCAGGCCGTGCGTGACTGGTTCACCGCAACCGGTGAGCTGCGTGGCGTCAAACCGGCCGGGGGCATCCGCACCACCAAGGACGCGATCAAGTACCTGGTGGCCGTGCACGAGGTCGCCGGTGAGCAGTGGCTCACCCCGGAGCTGTTCCGCTTCGGCGCGTCCAGCCTGCTCAACGACCTGCTGCTGCAGCGGCGCACCCAGCACGACGGCCACTACAGCGGCCCCGACCACGTGGCGGTGGACTGATGCCCGCGTTCGAGTACGCACCCGCGCCCGAGTCGCGCGACCTGGCCAACCTGAAGCCGAGCTACCGGCCGTTCATCGACGGCGAGTTCGTCGACGGCGGCGGCGAACCGCTCAAGACCGTCAACCCGGCCACCGAGGAGGTGCTCGCCGAAGTCAGCACCGCGAGCGCCGCGGACATCGACACGGCGGTGAAGGCGGCCCGCAAGGCGTTCGAGAAGACGTGGGGCCCGATGCCGGGCAGCGAGCGCGCCAAGTACCTGTTCCGCATCGCGCGGCTGATCCAGGAACGGTCGCGGGAGCTGGCCGTGCTGGAGACGCTGGACAACGGCAAACCGATCAGGGAATCCCGCGACTCGGACCTGCCGCTGGTCGCCGCCCACTTCTTCTACCACGCGGGCTGGGCCGACAAGCTCGGCTACGCCGGGTTCGGGCCGGATCCGAAACCGCTGGGCGTGGCCGGGCAGATCATCCCGTGGAACTTCCCGCTGCTGATGCTGGCGTGGAAGATCGCGCCCGCCCTGGCCACCGGCAACACGGTCGTGCTCAAGCCGGCCGAGACGACCCCGCTGACCGCGCTGGTGTTCGGCGAGATCTGCCAGCAGGCCGGGCTGCCGCCGGGGGTGGTGAACATCCTGCCCGGCGCGGGGGAAACCGGCGCGCGGCTGGTCGAGCACCCGGGCGTGGACAAGATCGCCTTCACCGGCTCGACCGAGGTCGGCAAGCTGATCCAGCGCCAGGTCGCGGGCACCCCGAAGCGGCTCACGCTGGAGCTCGGCGGCAAGGCCGCGAACGTGGTCTTCGACGACGCCCCGCTGGACCAGGCGGTCGACGGCATCGTCAACGGCATCTTCTTCAACCAGGGCCACGTGTGCTGCGCCGGTTCCCGGCTGCTGGCGCAGGAGTCCGTGGTGGACGAGCTGCTGGACAAGCTGCGGTACCGGATCTCCACGCTGCGGCTGGGTGATCCGCTGGACAAGAACACCGACGTCGGCGCCATCAACTCGGCCGAACAGCTGGGCAAGATCCGGGCGCTGGCCGACTCCGGGGAGGCCGAGGGCGCGCAGCGGTGGACCAGCCCGTGCCCGGTGCCCGACCGCGGGTTCTTCTTCGCCCCCACCGTGTTCTCCGGGGTGCACCAGTCGATGCGGATCGCGCGCGAGGAGATCTTCGGCCCGGTGCTGTCCGTGCTCACGTTCCGCACGCCCGACGAGGCCGTCGCGAAGGCCAACAACACGCCCTACGGTCTGTCCGCCGGCATCTGGACCGAAAAGGGGTCGCGGATCCTGTGGATGGCCAGCCGGCTGCGGGCCGGCGTGGTCTGGGCCAACACGTTCAACCGCTTCGACCCGGCCGCGCCGTTCGGCGGCTACCAGGAGTCGGGCTTCGGCCGCGAAGGTGGCCGCACGGGTCTGGAGGGATACCTGGATGTCTGAGCGGGTCACCGTCGCGAAGACGTACAAGCTGTTCATCGGCGGCAAGTTCCCGCGCTCGGAGTCCGGCCGGGTGTACCCGGTGACCGACCGCAAGGGACAGTTCCTCGCCAACGCCGCCCACGCCTCGCGCAAGGACGTGCGGGACGCGGTGGTCGCCGCGCGCAAGGCCTTCGGTGGCTGGTCCGGCGCGACGGCCTACAACCGCGGCCAGGTGCTGTACCGGGTCGCGGAGGTGCTGGAGGGCCGCCGCGACCAGTTCGTGGCCGAGGTCGGCGCGGCCGAGGGACTGCCGGCGCGGCGCGCGGAAACCGTGGTGGACGCGGCGATCGACCGCTGGGTCTGGTACGCGGGCTGGACGGACAAGGTGGCGAGCGTCCTCGGCGCCGCGAACCCGGTCGCCGGGCCGTACTTCTCGTTCACGGTGCCGGAACCGGCCGGCGTGGCGGCCATCCTCGCGCCGCAGGAGTCGTCACTGCTCGGGCTGGTGAGCGTGCTCGCCCCGGCGCTGGCGGCCGGCTGCACCGCGGTCGTGGTGAGCAGCGCGGACCGGCCGCTGCCGGCCGTCACGCTCTCGGAGGTGCTGGCGACGTCCGACCTGCCGGGCGGGGTGGCGAACATCCTCACCGGCCGGGCGGGTGAGCTGGGGCCGTGGCTGGCCTCGCACGGTGATGTCAACACCCTCGACCCGACGGGCGCCGATCCGGAGATCCGTGCGGAACTGGCCCGCGCGGCAGCGGGCACGGTCAAGCGCGTGCTCGCGGTGCCGGCCGCGGAACCGGACTGGACGCAGCCGCCGGACATCGCGCGGCTGCGCCGCTACCTCGAGGCGAAGACCGTCTGGCACCCGATGGGGGTCTAGCGGTCCCGGTGCCGCCCGCGGGGCCGCCAGTGGCGGCCCCGCGGCCGTTCAGCCGGGAAGTCGGGGTGGATCTCGGCGAACTCGGTGTCCGCGATGCCCATCAGCACCAGGTACTTGACGCCGTCGCGGGACAGTTCGGTGTCGCGCACCCGGCCTTCCTCGCGGAAACCGAGCCGGGCGTGCAGCGACAGCGACGCGACGTTGCCGCCGTAGATGCTGACCTGGCACTTCCGGTAGCCCTGCACGCCGAACATGAACCGCAGCAGGGTGATCACCGCGTCCCCGGCGTAACCGCAGCGGCGGTGCCGCGGCCCGATCCCGATGCCGTAGCTGAACCGGTCGGGCACGTCCGCCTCGGTCGCCGACAGGGAGCCGACGACCAGGCCACCACGCAGGGTTTCGATCGCGAAGTGGAAGTCGGCCTCGGCGCGGTGAGCGGCCCAGTGCCGGTACTCGCCGACCCGGCGGGTCTCGGCCGCGTCCCGGTCGAACCCGGCCAGGGTGCGCCGGTCGGCGAGCGTGACCTCACGCAACCGCACCTTCCGCCCGGCCATGCCGTCAGCCACCGACGAGCAGTCGCGCGCCGGGCCGAGACGGGGCGGGGGCATCACCATCGCGAGCACCATACCGGTACCCGAAACCGGATTTGGAGGTCCGGAACGGTGATCCGCCGCCGGCTCCTGCCGGTCGAGGGCGCCGCCGGTCTACGGTAGGCACGAGTTCCCGGCTACCCGGTAGGAGGACCCATGCGCATCGCGGCCGACACCGACCTCTGCATCGGCGCGGGCCAGTGCGTGCTGACCGACCCGGAGCTGTTCGACCAGGACGACGACGGCACCGTGGTCGTCCTGGACGACCACCCCACCGGCGACAAGGAGGACAGCGCCCGGGAAGCGGTCAACCTCTGCCCCGCCATGGCGCTGTCCCTGCGGGACTGACCGCCGCACCTCACCGCCTGACGTCCTCCGCCTGCTCGGCTACATCCGTGCTCCACGGCACAGTCGTCCTGGCGAGGAGGCGGTATGACCGCGGTCGACGAAGCCGCGCTCCGGGACATCTGCGCGCGCTACGGGATCGCCGAGCTGCTCGTGTTCGGTTCCGCCGCGCGTGGTGGGGTTCGCCCTTCGAGCGACATCGACATCGTGTACGAGCTCCAGCCCGGCGCCCGGCTCGGCTGGGAGATCGAGGATCTGAACGAGGAACTGGCCGCACTGTTCGGTCGCCCGGTCGACCTCGTAGCGAAGCGGTACCTGAACCCTCTGCTGCGCGATGCCGTGCTCGCCGAATCGAGGCCGCTTCATGCGGCGTGATCGCCTGCTGATCGCGGAGATGATCCATCGACCTGACGATCCTGCGCACCACGGCGACCGAGCAGCTGGGCGAGCTCACCTGACCCGGACCGGGAGGCTGTCCACGCCGTAGACGATCGACGTCCGGCGGTAGCTCAGCCGCTCCGGCTCGACGTCCAGCCGCAGGCCCGGGAAGCGGCGCACGAGCGCCGGGTACGCCGCACGCAGCTCCATGCGCGCCAGCTCCGCTCCGATGCACCGGTGCACGCCCCAGCCGAAGGCCAGGTGCTGCGTCGGCGGCCGGGCCGGGTCGAACGACTCCATTTCGGACCCCAGCGCGGCGTCCCGGTTGGCCCCGCTGAGCGACACGAACACGATGTCGCCCTTGGCGATTTCCTGCCCGCCCACCGTGACGTCCTCCCGGGCGAACCGGGGGAACGCCACCTGCACCACCGTCAGGTACCGCAGCAGCTCCTCGACGAACCGGTGCGCGGCGTCGTCGGACTCGCGCACCAGGTCGAACGTCGCGCGGTCCCGCAGCAGCACGATCGCGCCCAGCGCCAGCATGCTCGCCGTCGTCTCCAGGCCACCGGTGAGCACGCCGTCGGCGAGCCCGGCGAGCTCACGGTCGGAGATGTCGTCGCCGTGTTCCTTCACCAGCATCCCGAGCAGGCCGTCCCCTGGCGACTCGCGTTGCTTCCGCACGATCTCCAGCAGGTAGGACAACGACTCCGAGATGGCGCCGAACGAGGCACCCGCACCGGCGAACAGGTCGAACCGCACCGTGCTCAACCGCTGGAAGTCGTCCCGGTCCTCGTAGGACACCCCGAGCAGCTCGCAGATCGTCAGCGACGGGATCGGTAACGCGAACGACTGCATCAGGTCGACCGGGCCATCCACCGCGTCCATCGCGTCCAGCTGGGCGGCGATGATCTCGTCGATGCGCGGGGTGAGCCGGCTCAGCCGCCGCATCGTGAACTCCGGGGTCAGCAGCTTGCGCAGCCGCGTGTGGTCCGGCGGATCGGCGAACCCGAGCCCGCCCGGGTTCTGCTCGGCGGACAGGCCCGCCTTGCCGACCAGGTTCGTGTAGTCGTTGCTGAACTTGTCGGTGGCCGCGAGGACTTCCTTCGCCTCGCCGTACCCGGTGACGAGCCACGCGGTGATGCCGAACGGCAGCGGCAACCGGCGAACCGGCGCCGCACGCCGGGCCGCGCCCAGCTCGGGCACCGGGTCCAGCCCGTCGCGGCGCAGCGGCATCAACGCCGAATCGGGCAGGACCGACAGGTCGAAGCCCTTCTTCTGAGCCCTCGCCAGGTAGCGCCGGCCCACCCACGACACCACACGCGCGCGAAGCCCCATAGCCGCAGGTTACACGCGACCATCGGCGGTTCCCGCGTCACTCGCGCAGGTGGTGCTGGTCACCCACTAGGTCGGCGTGCGGTCTGGACCAGAGGGTGGCGGGTACATCGTGGCGTCACCACAACAAGGGGAGTGTGCCCAGATGCCCGACAAGGCCCGCCTCGGGATGGCCGCCGCGCTCGGCGTCCTCCTGTCATCCGGCTCCGCAGTGGCCTCCGCCGCGCCCGCCGGGAACCACTACGCCCTCTCGCAAGAGCAGCTCAGCCACCTGCCCCCGGGGCTGTGGGGCCTGCTGGGACTGCTCGGCCTGTTCGGGTTGGTGGGCGTGTCCCGGCGCGGGCCGAAGCGCAACCGCAAGAACCCGCTGGCCGGCTACTCCGGCGAGGACGACCTGGCGCGCCCGCAGGGGCGTCACCACGCCGCGCCCGGGCAACGGCCGATGGAGTTCCTGTCCGGCGGCGACCGGAACCCGCAGGCCGAGCGCCCGCCGACGGTCGGGACGGACCCGGCGGCCACCCAGATGCGCCCCGAGGCGGCGCCGATGCCCGACCCGAGGCGCCCGGTCACGCGCACGCCGTCGGACGTGCCCATGCCGTCGTACGCCTCGTTCGACGCGCCTTCCGGGAGCCCGTACGGGATGGAAACGCCGCCCGGAAACCAGTACAGCAGCCAGTACGGCAGCCAGTACGCGACGCCGCCCGGCGGCCAACCATGGGCGGACGCGTCCTCCGGTGGCCGGCCCTACACGGCCGCGGACACGCCGTCGGGCAGCCAGCCGATCCCCGGCTACGGCACGGAGGCCTCGTCCACCGGGCCGCAGCCGTACCCGGTGGCGGAACCGGCCGGTGTCGGGCAGACCTACAGCACCGACACCCCCACCGGCGGCCAGTCGTACACATCGGCGGAACCGTCGTCCAACGGCCAGCCCTACCCGGCGAACGTGCCCTCCGGCGCGCAGCCGTACCCGGTGGCGGAAACGTTTTCCGGCAGCCAGAGCTATGCAGGGGAACTGCCCGGCGGCGGCCACCAGTCCTACAGCGGCGAGGTGCCGACCCAGTCGCGGATCTACGCCTCGCCCGAGGGGCCGTCCGGCGCCCAGCAGGCGTACGCCGCGGACGTGACGCCCGGTATGCAGGCCGGGTCGCCGATGGACACGGCCCCGACGGCGCCGACGCCGGCGCTGTACCGCCGCAACCCGGAGCCGTTCCCGCAAACCGACCAGGACCAGCCGCCGGCCGTACCGCAGCAGCAAGGGACGGGCCCGTTCGCGGGCCTGCCCCGCTACCCCGAAACCGCCGCGCCGGACCCCGGCCCGGTCGACGCTGTGCCCCGACACCAGCGTTGACCAGCACTCCTCGCCGCGGCGTCCGCACCCCCGGGACGCCGCGGCGAGGAGATCCGCCGCACCGCGCCCTTCGCGTTCAGAGCTGGTCGACCGCCGTGACGCGCAGGACCGCGGTGCCGGCCTCGTCGGAGGCGGCCAGGTCCACCTCCGCGCTGATGCCCCAGTCGTGGTCACCCGCCGGGTCGTCGAAGATCTGCCGCACGCGCCACACCTCCGGCTCCTTCGAGATCATCAGCATCGCCGGTCCGCGCGCGTCCGGGCCGATCCCGATCGACTCGTGCTGCTCGTAGTAGGACTCGAGCGCGGCTTCCCACTCGATGTCGTTCCAGCCGGACGCCGCGTCCAGCTCGCCCAGCTCCGCGTACGCGCGCCGGGCCGCCAGCTCGACCCGCCGGAACATCTGGTTGCGCACCAGCACCCGGAACGCACGCTCGTTGGCGGTGACCGGCGGCGGCTTCTCCGGCAACGCAGCGGCCGCGACCGGCTCCTCCCCCGGGTGCCGCAGCGCCTCCCACTCGTCCAGCAGGCTCGAGTCGACCTGGCGCACCATCTCACCGAGCCACGCGATCAGGTCCTCCAGCGGCTCGGTCTTCGCCTCGTCCGGCACCGTCCGCCGCAGCGCGTCGTAGGTGTCGGCCAGGTACCGCAGCACCAGGCCCTCCGAGCGCGCCAGCGAGTAGAAGTTCACGTACTCGACGAAGTTCATCGCCCGCTCGTACATGTCGCGGACGACCGACTTCGGCTTCAGCTCGTAGTCCGCGACCCACGGGTGCCCGCGCCGGTACGTGTCGTACGCCGCCTCCAGCAGGTCCTCCAGCGGCTTCGGGTACGTGACGTCGTCGAGCAGCGCCATCCGCTCCTCGTACTCGACCCCCTCGGCCTTGAGCGCCGCGACGGCTTCGCCGCGAGCCTTGAACTGCTGCTGCGACAGCACCGGCCGCGGATTCTCCACTGTGGACTCGATTACCGACACGACGTCCAGCGCGTACGCCGGCGACTCGCTGTCCAGCAGCTCGATCGCGGCCAGCGCGAACGGCGACAGCGGCTGGTTCAACGCGAAGTCCAGCTGCAGGTCCATGGTCAGCCGCACGATCCGGCCCTGGTCGTCCGGTTCGGACAACCGCTCCACGACGCCCGCGGCGACCAGCGCCCGGTAGATCGCGATGGCGCGGCGGATGTGCTTGCGCTGCGACGGCCGGTCCTCGTGGTTGTCCTCCAGCAGGTGCCGCATGTGGGCGAACGCGTTACCCGGCCGCGAGATCACGTTGAGCAGCATCGCGTGGCTGACCTGGAAACTGGACGTCAGCGGCTCGGGCGGCGACGAGATCAGCCGCTCGAACGTGCTCTCGGTCCAGTTGACGAACCCCTCCGGCGCGCTCTTGCGGACGATCTTGCGCTTCTTCTTCGGGTCGTCGCCCGCCTTCTGCAGCGCCTTCGCGTTCTCCACCACGTGGTCCGGCGCCTGCACCACCACGTACCCGTCGGTGTCGTACCCGGCCCGGCCGGCGCGGCCGGCGATCTGGTGGAACTCGCGGGCCTTGAGGTGCCGCTGACGCACCCCGTCGTACTTGGTCAGCGCGGAGAACACCACCGTGCGGATCGGCACGTTGATCCCCACCCCGAGCGTGTCGGTCCCGCAAATCACCTTCAGCAGCCCGGCCTGCGCGAGCTGCTCGACGAGCCGCCGGTACTTGGGCAGCATGCCCGCGTGGTGCACGCCGATGCCGTGCCGCACCAGCCGCGACAGGGTCTTGCCGAACCCGGCGGAGAACCGGAAGTCACCGATGGCCTCGGCCAGGGCGTCCTTCTCGGCACGGGTGGTGACGTTGATGCTCATCAGCGCCTGCGCCCGCTCGATCGCCGCGGCCTGCGAGAAGTGCACCACGTACACCGGGGCCTGCCCGCCGGCGAGCAGCTCGGTCATCGTCTCGTGCAGCGGCGTGAGCGCGTAGCGGTAGGTCAGCGGCACCGGGCGCTGCGCCGAGGTGACCACCGCCGTCGCGCGGCCGGTACGGCGGGTCAGGTCCTTCTCGAAGAACGTGACGTCACCCAGCGTGGCCGACATCAGCACGAACTGTGCGTGCGGCAGCTCCAGCAGCGGCACCTGCCAGGCCCAGCCGCGGTCGGGCTCGGAGTAGAAGTGGAACTCGTCCGCCACGACCTGGCCGACGGGCGCGTCGGCACCGTAGCGCAACGCGATGTTCGCCAGGATTTCCGCGGTGCAGCAGATGATCGGGGCATCCGCGTTGACCGCGGAGTCCCCGGTCATCATGCCGACGTTGTCGGCGCCGAAGATCTCGATGAGCTGGAAGAACTTCTCCGAGACCAGTGCCTTGATGGGCGCGGTGTAGTAGCTGCGCTTGCCGTGCGCCAGCGCGGTGAAGTGCGCGCCCACCGCGACCAGGCTCTTCCCCGATCCGGTGGGGGTGGACAGGATGACGTTCGCACCGGAGACGACCTCGATCAGCGCCTCTTCCTGCGCCGGGTACAGCTCGAGCCCGCGTCCGGCCGTCCAGGCCGAAAACGTCTCGAACAGCGTGTCGGGGTCGGGATCCGCAGGTAGGAGGTCTGAAAGGCTCATCGTGGGTACCATCGTGCCATTCGCGGCCGCAGAGCGGATGGGGCCCATCGCGGCCGGTCCCGTCAAGCCGTAGGCTTCCCACACACAGGTGTAATCCGGAGGGCTGGCATGGCACAGGACATCGTCCCGATCGAACTCGGGCTGCCGCAGGGGGACCTGGTGACCCTCTGGGCCCCGCGCTGGCGGGAGGACGGTGAGGAGTGGGAGGCGTTCCTCGGCGACGAGGACGACCTGTACGCCTTCCCCGACGCCGCGCACCTGGCCGCGTTCGTCCGGACGGCCGAGCAGCACGACCTGATCGACCACCCGGCCTGGGCTGCGGTGCCGGCGCTGAACGTGCCGGAGCTGATCCCCGACGACGACCACTCCTACGACCTCGTCGGCGTCCCGGAGCTGGTGGCCGAGGACCCGGATTCGTGGACGATCAGCGAGCTGGCCGAGATCGTCGGCATCGTGCGGTCCCTGGCCGACGTGTGCGAGCTGGACGAGGTGCACGAGGTCCTGGACGCCACCGAGGGCTTCTCGCTGCTGGAGCAGGGCCGGTTGCCGTTCACCGGCCGCGAGGGCGAGCGGCTGTGGAACGACCTGTCCGAGGCGGTGTCCGAGAAGTGGGACACCGTGCTGGACGCGATCGACGGCCTGGTCACCGTGCCCGATGTGGACGCCGGCGTGCTCGAGCAGACCGCGGAGGAGCTGGCCACGTTCCTGGAGGAGTCGGCGGAGGCCGAGGTCGAGTCCGAGCAGGCCGACGAGGACCTGGACACGGTCGAGACCACCGACGCCGACGAGGACGCGGACGAGGAGGACGTGCCGACCGGCTTCTGGGCCGAGGTCGGCATCGACCCGATCAAGATCATCACCGTCGGCCACGAGTACTACTCGCTGCGGTGCTACCTCGACGACGAGCCGGTCTTCCTCGGCAGTGCGGGCAAGATCGACGTGTTCAAGTCGGAGAAGGCGCTGGCCCGCGCACTGGTTGACGGCAACGCCTTCGCCGACAACGACCTGGCCGAGGTGTCCACTTGGGACTCCGTGCTGTCCAGGGCGACCGCGGGCGAGCTGGAGGTCGAGGTCGACACCGAGAACACCTACGTGCTGGCCGGCCTGGACGAGGACCTCGCCGCCGGGCCGGACGCGATCGACCCGACCCAGCTGGACCTGGCGGTCGAACTGCTCACCGACGCCGCGGACTGGGCCGGTGACGACTCGACGGCCGCCGCACTGTCCACTTCGGAGAGCCTGGGCTGGCTGGTGTCGTTCGTGCTGAAGCCGGACCCGGGCCGGCTCGCGCCGAGCGCACCGTTCGACACCGAGCAGAGCGAGTGGCGCAAGCTGGTCGAGGCGTTCGAGAACCGGCTCCGGGTGCACTGACCCGTCACAGACCGAGCAGGCGCGCCGCGTTCCCACCGAGGACCGCGGCGCGCACTGTTTCCGACGGCGTGACCCGCTCGACGAGCGTGCGGGCGAGCACCGGGTCGCCGTAGGGCGCGTCCGAGCCGAACAGCGTCCGGTCCGGCACCTCGGCGATCGCCAGCCGCACGGAGAACGCCAGGCTCGCCGTGGACAGCTCCAGCCACAGGTTCGGCGTCTCGCGGACCAGCTCGATCGCGTCGATCCAATGCGCGCCGCCGAGCTGGCTGATCACCAGCGGCGTCCGCGGGTACTTGCGAGCGAGCGCGGCGATGGTCGCCAGGTCGGCGAGGGTGGTCGGGGCCGCGCCGTGGACCACCACCGGCAGGTCACCGGCCACGCGCAGCACCGGTTCGAGCAGATCGGCGCGGCCGGGCGGCGGGGTCAGCTCGCCGATGCCGTGCCACTTCCGGCCGATCTCCTCGACCGCGGCCGCCACGTCCGCCCCGGACAGGTCCACTGAACCGAAGCCGAGGAACCGCTGCGGCTGCGTGGCCACCGCGGCGTCCAGCTCCCGCAGGGCCGCGGCACGGCCATCGCCATTGCCGGCCAGGCTCTGCGACAGCACGGCCATCTCCCCCTTCAGCTCGTCCAGCGTCGTCGCGCGCTCGGGGTGCGGACGGGTCGCGAACAAGATCGCTTTGTCGACACCAGCCTCGTCGAGGAGGGCGAGGTGCTCCTCGACGGGGTCGTGGACGTGGCTGTGGGCGTCGATGATCAAGGTCTTCCTCCGGGAATCATGGTTCTCCCGGCAGTGTTGATCCCTGACATGGTGGGAAGGTCAAGCGATGCTGATCGGTGAACTCGCCAGGCGCGCCGGGACGACCGAGCGGCTGCTGCGGTACTACGAGCGCGTCGGGCTGCTGACCGCTCAGCGGCGGCACAACGGGTATCGCGAGTACGACGCGGGTGCCGTGGAGCGCGTGCGGCAGATCCGCGAGCTGCTCGCCGCCGGCCTGCCGACGCGGGAGATCCGGCGGATCATCGACTGCGCCCACCCGGACGGCAGGCTCGACGCCTGTCCCGGGGTGCTGGACACGCTGCGCGCCCGCCTGACCGAGCTGGACGCCCGCGCCGCGGAGCTCACCGCCGCGCGGGCCGCCCTGCGTCAGGCCATCACGACGACCGAGTCTCAGCGCGAACGGGCGTGAGGCCGATGGCCAGCACCGGGAAGATCGCGGCCACGCAGAACGCCAGCGCGTAGCGCGAGTCGCCGATCACCAGGCCCAGCAGGGGCGGCGTGAGGGACGCCGCGATGTTCTGCGCCGTGTTCTGGGCGCCCATCGCGCGTCCGGCCCAGTCGATCCCGGCCAGCTCGGCCGACGCGGTGAACCCCAGCCCGTTGTCCGCCACCGTGATCACCGCGGCCAGCGCCAGGGCGAGCAGGACCACCCACGACCAGCTCACGTCCCCGACGGCGACCAGCAACATGACCGCCGCGCTCGCCACCGCCAGCTGCCGCATCGGCCGCAGCCTGCTGCCCACGCGGTCGGACCAGTAACCGGAGACGAGCCGCCCCGCCGCGCCCAGCACCTGCACCACCGCCAGGAACCAGCCCGCGGACAGCGCGCTCCACCCGTGCTCGGACACCAGGTAGATCGGCGCGAACGCGGACACCGCGAACTGCGGGACCACCAGCAACGTGCTGGCGCCGTGCAGCCGCCACAGGGCCGGCCTCCGGTACGGGGACGCCGGTTTCGGAGCGCCCGCCTTCTTCACCGGCCGCGGCGGGTCGATCACCAGCCACGCGACCAGCGCGGCCACCACCAACCCGAACACCGCCGGGAACAGCATCGCGGCCTGGATCCCCCAGTGCTCCGCCAGCGGTGGCAGCGCCAGTGCCGCGATCCCGACGCCGAGCGGTTGCGCGGTCTGCCGGATCCCCATCGCGGTGCCGCGTTCGTCCGGCCCGAACCAGCCCATGACCGCCCGCCCGCTGGCCGCGTTCACCGACGCGGTGAGCGCCCCGGCGAGCAGGAACAACGCGAACAGCACCCCAGTGGACGGCATGACCAGCCCGGTGACCAGCAGCAGCACCGACGACGCGCCCAGGCCCAGCGCCATCACCAGGCGCTCGCCGTAGCGGTCGGCCGCCGCGCCCCACGCGATCAGCGTGAACAGCAGGCCGAAGCTGGGCGCGGCGACGATGGTGCCGGCCTGCGCGAGCGTCAGGCCGGCCGTCCGCATCGCGGGCACCAGGAACGGGATGCCGAAGAGGAACGAGCAGCTCGCGGTCTGGGCCGCGAGGCCGAGCGCGAGGATGCCCCACCGGCGCCTACTCCTCGTGTCCAGCGCTGCTGCTCGGCTCATCGCAACCATCCCAAGATATGAGAAGAACTTCTTACATCTTGGACTTTACTTGCTGCGGCTAACGATCACAAGCGGCTTTCACAGCAGCTCCGCGTAGCCGGGTTTGATCACGTTGTTGATCAGCTCGAGTCGTTGATCGAAATCGAGGAACGCCGACTTCATCGCGTTGATCGTGAACCACTGGAAGTCGGGCCAGCCGTAGCCGAACGCCTCCGCGAGTGCGGCGAACTCACTCGACATCGTGCAGCCGCTCATGAGCCGGTTGTCCGTGTTCACCGTCACCCGGAAGCGCAAGTCCGCGAGTAGCCCGATCGGATGGTCGGCGATCGACGCCGCGGCACCCGTCTGGACGTTGGATGACGGGCAGATCTCCAGCGGGATGCGGCGGTCGCGGACGTAGCTCGCGAGCCGGCCCAGGTGCACCGTCCCGTCCGGATCACGCTTGATGTCGTCGACGATTCGCACCCCGTGCCCGAGCCGTTCCGCGCCACAATGCTGAATCGCCTCCCAAATCGACGCGAGCCCGAACGCCTCACCGGCGTGAATGGTGAAATGCGCATTGTTGGTGCGCAAATATTCGAATGCGTCGAGATTGCGGGTGGGCGGGAATCCCGCTTCCGGTCCCGCGATGTCGAACCCGGCGACGCCGGAGTCCCGGTAACGGACCGCGATCTCGGCGATCTCCGCCGCGCGCGCGTGCTGACGCATCGCACAGAGCAGAGTACCCATTCGGATGAATTTTCCCTGCTGAGCGGCTCGGCGCTCACCCTCCGCAAACCCGGCCTGAACCGCCTCGACGACCGCGTCGAGCGACAGCCCGCGCTCGACGAACAGCTCCGGCGCGTACCGCACCTCGGCGTACACGACACCGTCCGCGGCGAGATCCTCGACGCACTCCCTGGCGACCCTGACCAGGGCTTCTTCGGTCTGCATGACGCCGCAGGTGTGCGCGAAGGTCTCCAGGTAGGACTCCAGGGACCCGGAGTCGGCGGCGTCGCGGAACCAGCGGCTCAGCTCGGCCACGTCCGTGGTGGGCAGATCGCGGTACCCGAGTGCGTCGGCCAGCTCGGCGACGGTACCCGGACGGAGTCCTCCGTCGAGGTGGTCATGGAGCAGGACCTTGGGCGCGCGGCGGATGTTTTCCGTGGTCAGGGGCGCTGGAGTGGAGTTTCCGGACATGCTCCGACGGTACCCCGGAAGCAGCCACCCACCCGGCCGCGCGCGCTACCAACTCTCAGCCTCCACTCAAGCTTCAGGCCGCTTGTTTTGGGACGGCCGGGCCGGGCTGGACGCGCCCGCCTTTACGGGGGCGATACCTCAGGAATTTCGGCAATGGTTAAGCTTCGCCCACGTCCCTCTTTCCCCGCCGACGAAGGACATCGAAGTGACCACTGATAACCACATTGGAGCTCCGTCCTTCGACCGGATGCGCAACATGCTGGTGCGCGCGGCCGAAGTCCGCGAGAGCGAGCAGCAGCAGATCTTCGACGCGCTCGATGACATCTACGCGCGGCTGGCTCCGGTCGACTCGCTGGGCGCCGTGCGCAAGCGCCTGTCCGAGCTGCCCGACCGCACCGAGGTCGGCGTGCTCGCCGAGCGCCTCGACGAGGCGATGTCCCGCCTGGAGGCGCAGGACAACGCGCTGGCGGACCTGGCGCGCGCGGTGGAGAGCATCGTCGACAAGCTGGCGAAGCCGTTCGCCCAGCTCGACGGTCGCCTGGACGGCGTCGCCGCCCGGTTCGAGGGCGTGGCCGGCCGGATGGACGGGCTCGAGGACAAGCTGGAGAACATCCACCGCCGCCTGGACGACCTCAACGGTCACCTGGACAAGCAGGACGCGAAGCTCGACGCCCTGCCGCAGGCCGTGCACGGCCCGGTCAAGGAACGCATCGAGATGGCCGAGTCCATCCTGCGCGACCGCGTCGACTCCGGGCTGGGCGAGCTGCGCGAGCGGGTGGAGAACGGCGTCGGCGAGCTGCGGGAACGGGTCGACAACGGCCTGTCCGCGCTGCGCGGCCGCGTGGACGAGGCGGACACCCAGCACCGGGAGCGCGTCGAGGCGGCCACGCAGTCGCTGCGCGGCGCGATCGACGAAAGCGCCGAGATGCTGGACCCGACCGAGCGGCTGGAAGCGCTGTCCGCACGGCTGGAGCAGATCACCGACCGACTGGACGACCTCGCCGGCCGGGTCGACAAGGTCGACGAGGGCGTGGCCGCCCAGTTCGGCGACCTCGGCGGCACCGTGAAGAGCGGCTTCTCGCGGGTCGAGGGCACGCTGGCCAGCCGTCCGGACACCGAGTCGGTCGGTTCGCTGGTACGGCGCAGCAACGAGGAGTCCGAGCGGCGCATCGGCGGTCAGCTGGACGAGGCGATGGCGACGTTCGCGGAACTCATGCTCGGCGGCGGCCCGTCCGTCCCGCAGATCGCTCCGCCGCCCCCGGTGCAGCGCCAGCCGCGCCGGGCCCGCAACGGCCGGGCGCCGAAGAACGCGGACGTGAAGACCAAGCCCGAGGGCGACGACTCCGAAGCCTGAGTTCCGCTTCCCCGGAAAGCCCCGGCACGCTGGTCCGTGTCCGGGGCTTCCGCGTGTTCCAGGGTGGGCGCGATGCTGCGACTGGGGATCACCGTGCTCGGAGTGGACGACCTGGAGCGCGCGACCGCGTTCTGGTCGGCGGCGCTCGGCCTGACCAGAAGCAGCGAGTGGGAGAACGAGAACTGGCGCACGCTCAGCGACCAGCGCGGCCCGGTCCTGGGCCTGATCCGCAGTGAGACACCGGTGCAGCGGCATCCCCGGCTGCACCTGGACCTGTTCGCCGACAGCCGCGCGGAGCAGGAGGCCGAGGTCGCGCGTCTGGTGTCGCTCGGCGCGACCGAGGTGGACTGGGACCGTTACCCGGCCGACCCGGACTTCGTGGTACTGGCCGACCCGGAGGGCAACATCTTCTGCGTGGTGGACCTGAGCCACGCCCCGTCCAGCTGACCCCCACCTCACCAGCAAACACGCCGCCCACAACGGCAAACCCCACAACGGCAAACACAGCGCCCGGACGAGCAAACACGCCGCGCGCAACAGCAAACACGGCGCGCACCAGCAAACACGGCGCGGGGACGAGCAAACACGCCGGTCGCGGCGTGTTTGCCGCTCCCGGCAGCGTGTTCGCCGCTCCCGGCAGCGTGTTCGCCGCTCCCGGCAGCGTGTTCGCCGCTCCCGGCAGCGTGTTCGCCGCTCCCGGCGGCGTGTTTGCCGATCGCGGCGGTGAGTTGGCCGCTCCGGGTGGTGAGTTGGCCGATCGTGTGGGTGGGTTGCGGCGCAGGCGGCGGGGCTACGGGGCTTCGACCCGGTCCAGGATCAGCGGGCCGGGGGTGGGCGGGGTGGTGGTGATGTCCACCGCGCCGGCCAGGGCTTCGCGGGCGGCGGCGACCGCGTCCGGGGTGTTGGTGTGCAGCTCCAGCAGGGGCTGGCCGGCCGAGACCCGCTCGCCCGGCTTCGCCAGGCACCGGACGCCGGCGGCGTGCTGGACCGGGTCCTCGCGGCGGGCGCGGCCGGCCCCGAGGCGCCAGGCGGCGACTCCGACCGCGTAGGCGTCCAACCGGGACAGGTAGCCCGATGCGGACGCCTCCACAACCGCGACGTGCGCGGGCTTCGGCAAGGGCGCGGCCGGATCACCACCCTGGGCGGCGATCATCCGGCACCACGTTTCGTACGCCTCGCCGGAGGCCAGCACCTCGGCCGGGTCCACCGCGATGCCCGCGAGGGCCAGCATCTCCCGCGCCAGCGCCACCGTCAGCTCGACCACGTCCGCCGGTCCCCCGCCTTGCAGGACCTCGACCGCCTCCGCGACCTCGATCGCGTTGCCGACCGCCGCGCCCAGCGGGGTGCTCATGTCCGTCAGCAACGCCGTCGTGGCCACGCCGTGCGCGGTCCCGATGTCGACCAGCGTCCGCGCCAGCTCCAGCGCGTCCGCACGCGATTTCATGAACGCGCCGGAGCCCGTCTTCACGTCCAGGACCAGCCCGGCCGAGCCTTCCGCGATCTTCTTGCTCATGATCGAGCTCGCGATCAACGGGATCGACTCGACAGTGCCCGTGACGTCCCGCAGCGCGTACAGCTTCCGGTCCGCCGGCGCCAGCCCCTCGGTCGCTGCGCAGACCACCGCGCCCACGTCGGTGAGCTGCCGGGCGATGTCGTCCACCGGCAACGATGCCCGCCACCCCGGGATCGACTCCAGCTTGTCCAGCGTGCCGCCGGTGTGGCCGAGCCCGCGCCCGGACAGCTGCGGCACCGCCGCCCCGCACGTCGCGACCAGCGGGGCCAGCGGCAACGTGATCTTGTCGCCGACCCCGCCGGTCGAGTGCTTGTCCACGGTGGGGCGGTCCACCCGCAACGACAACCGGGCACCGGAGTCGATCATCGCGCCGGTCCAGGTCGCGGTTTCCCGCGCGTCCATCCCGCGCAGGAACACGGCCATCGCGAGCGCGGCCATCTGCTCCTCGGCCACGTCGCCCCGGGTGTAGGCGTCGACCACCCAGCGGATCTGCTCGTCGGTCAGCGCGGCGCCGTCCCGCTTGGCCCGGATCACGTCGACCGCGGAAAACGCCTTCACGGCAGATCCGCCGGCCCGAACGCGTCGGGCAGCACCGAGGTCATCGGCAGGATCCCGGACGGCGTGTCGACCAGGCACGCACCGCCGCCCAGTTCGAAGAGGATCTGACGGCACCGGCCGCACGGCATCAGCAGGTCCCCGTCGCCCGACCGGCACGCGACCGCGACCAGCCGGCCGCCGCCGGACAGCCGCAGCTGCCCGGCCATCGTGCATTCGGCGCACAGGCCCAAGCCGTAGGAAGCGTTTTCCACGTTGCAGCCGACGACCACCCGGCCGTCGTCCACCAGCCCGGCCACGCCGACGTGCAGGCCCGAGTAGGGCGCGTACGCGCTCTTGGCCGCGACCACGGCCCGAGCGCGCAGCGCCTCCCAGTCGATCTCGCTCACTGGTCCCCCTCCCCGCGGCGGTACCGTCCACCGGCGGCCTTCGGTGGCCGTAGCCGTTGCGAAGCCACCGCGAGCACGATCAGCGTCACCACGTGCGCGGTGTACGGGGTCAGCTCGCTCGGCAGCGAGTCGTTGGACCAGTAGATCCAGTACAGGATCCCGGCCCCGGCGACACCCAGGGCCGCGGCGATCCACTGCCGACGGATCAGCTGCACGACGACGATGACCACGAGCAGCAGCACCACGCCGTACAGCAGCGCCAGCACCGCCTTGCCGCCGCCGGAGAGCTGGAGGCCGTCCGCGTACCCGAACAGCGCGGCACCGCCGAGCAGGCCGCCCGGCCGCCAGTTGCCGAAGATCATCGCGGCCAGACCGATGTAGCCGCGGCCGTTGGTCTGGTTCTCCAGGTAACCGCCGCCGCCCTGCAGCAGCACCAGCGCGGCGCCACCCATGCCGGCCAGGCCACCGGAGACGAGCACGCCGAGGTACCGGTGCGCGTACACGTTGATGCCGAGCGATTCGGCCGCCACCGGGTTCTCGCCGCACGAGCGCAACCGCAGCCCGAGCCGCGTCCGCCACAGCACCAGGTAGCTCAGCGGCACGAGCAGGATCGCGATCATCGTCAGCGGTGCCACCCCGGTCACCAGCCCGTTGAGCAGGCCGGCCGCGTCCGAGACGAACACCCGCTGCTGGTTCTCCAGGCCGGTGAGCCAGTTCGACAGGAACGTCGCCGAGTAGGTGTCGAAGGTCGGCACGGTCGGCGACTGCCGCGGGTTGCCGGACAGCGGCTCGAAGATCAGCGTGGCCAGGTACTTGGCGACACCGAGCCCGAGCAGGTTGATCGCCACACCGGAGACGATGTGGTTGACGTTGAACGTGACCGTCGCGATCGCGTGCAGCAGGCCGCCCAGCGCGCCGAACACGATCGCCGCACCCAGCCCGACCCACGGCCCGCCGTGGTAGGCGCCCCACGCCGCGCCCCAGGTCCCGAGGATCATCATGCCCTCGAGACCGATGTTCACCACGCCACCGCGTTCGGACCACAGGCCGCCGAGCCCGCACAGCAGGATCGGCAACGCGAGCCGCAACGCGGTCTGCGCGGTGTTGGTCGAGGTGAGCGTGTTGACGCCGGTGAAGTACGACGCGGCGGACAGCACCGCGACGATCCCGATCGCCCACAGGACGCCCCGCGCCCACCCGGGAATCCGGCGACCCCGCGGTGCGGGTGGCACCGTCATCGGCGCCTCGGCCTCGGTCGCGAGACTCATACCGCACCCCCTTCACTCACCGACGCGGGCCGCCCGCCGGACAGCGCCCGCCCGACGCGGCGCTGCGCGGCGGCCAGGTCGGCCCGCTTCACGATTTCGTACGCCACGACGACCGACAGCACGATCGCGCCCTGCATGATCGTCGCGATCTCCTTCGGCACGTCGACCTGCTCCAGCGACACCGCCGACTTGTCCAGGAACGCCCACAGCAGCGCGCCGAGCGCGATCCCGCCGGGGTGGTTGCGGCCCAGCAGCGCGACCGCGATGCCGGTGAAGCCGTAACCCTGGGTCGAGGTGATGGCGTAGCTGTAGTCGCGGCCGACCAGCTCCGGGATGGCGACCAGGCCGGCCACCGCGCCGGAGAGCAGCATCGCGATCAGCGTCATCTTTTTCGCGTTGACCCCGCCGGCGGCCGCCGCCGTGGCCGACTCGCCGCCGGCGCGCAGCTCGAAACCGAACCGCGTGCGGTTGAGCATGAACCAGTACCCGAACCCGATCACCGCGGTGATGATCACGAACCCGAACAGCTCGCCGCCGCCGACCGGGATGTCCGGTACCCGGCCGGATGGCGCGATCTCCTTGGTCTTGAGGTTGTTCCCGGTCAGCACACCGAACTGGTCGGGGTTGATCAGGAACGCGACGATGCCGCCGACGATCGCGTTGAGCATGATCGTCGAGATGACCTCGCTGACCCCGCGGGTCACCTTCAGGATCGCCGGCACCGCCGCGTACAGCGCGCCGGCCAGCAGGGCGACCGCGATGATGAACACGACGTGGATGACCGGCGGCAGGACCACGGCCCCGCCGACGATCGCGGCGACGACGCCGGCGAAGCGGTACTGGCCCTCGACACCGATGTTGAACAGGTTCATCTGGAAGCCGATGGCGACCGCGAGCCCGGACAGGTAGTACACCGTCGCCAGGTTCACCGTGTCCACGGCGGTCGTGCCCTTGCCGAGCTGACCGATCATCGTGCCGTAGGCCCGCAGCGGATCGGCTCCGGAGATCAGCAGCGCGATCGAGCAGATCAGCACCGAGAAGACGATCGCCAGCAGGGGCGGGAGCACCTTCGTGCGCCAGGAGGTCACGCGGCTTCCTCCGCTCCGGTCATGGCCGAACCCAGCTCGGTGGGGGTCACCGTGGCCGGGTCGGCCTCGCTCACCAGACGTCCGCGCAGCATGACGCGGATCGTGTCGGACAGGCCGATCAGCTCGTCGAGGTCGGCGGAGATCAGCAGCACCGCGAGCCCGTTGTGCCGCGCCCGGCGGATCTGCTCCCAGATCAGCGCCTGCGCGCCGACGTCGACCCCACGGGTCGGGTGCGAGGCGATCAGCAGCACCGGCTCGCCGGACAGCTCACGGCCGACCACCAGCTTCTGCTGGTTGCCACCGGACAGGGCGGCCGCCGGGACGTCGATCCCGGGTGTGCGGACGTCGTAGTCGGTCACGATCCGCTCGGTGTCCCGGCGGGCGCCGGGGATGTCGAGCAGCTGCCCCTTCGACACCGGCCGCCGCGTCTGGTAACCGAGGATCCGGTTGGCCCACAACGGCTGGGTGAGCAGCAGGCCGTGCCGGGTGCGGTCCTCCGGCACGTAGCCGATGCCGGCCTCGCGGCGGGCGAGCGTGCCCAGCCCGGTGAGCCCGCGGGCGGTGCCGTCGGCGCCGACCAGCTCGATCGTGCCGCCGGTGGCCTTCCGCATGCCCATGATCGTCTCGACCAGCTCGGTCTGCCCGTTACCCTCCACACCGGCGATGCCGAGCACCTCGCCCGCGTGCACGGTGAAGGTGACGTCGTCGAGCACCGCCCGCGCCGTGTCGCTGCCACCGCCGGCAACCAGCCGCAGTCCGGTCACGCGGAGCACGTCCCGGTCGGTCACCGTGGACTCGCGTGTCTCCGGGCTGGGCAGCTCGGAGCCGACCATCATCTCGGCCAGCTCCCGGGAGGAGATCTGCTTCGGATCGGCCGTGCCGACGGTCGTGCCGCGCCGGATCACCGTGACCGTGTCGGCGATGGCGCGCACCTCGTCGAGCTTGTGCGAGATGAAGATGAACGTGAAGCCCTCGGCCTTCATCGCCCGCACGGTGTCGAACAGCGCGTCGACCTCCTGCGGCACGAGCACCGCGGTCGGCTCGTCGAGGATGACGATCCGCGCGCCGCGGTAGAGCACCTTGATGATCTCCACGCGCTGCCGGTCCGCCACGCCCAGCGTCTCGACGAGCGCGTCCAGCGGCGCGGACAGGCCGACCTGCTTCTCCAGCTCGGCCAGCTTCGCACGGGCGGCGCGGCCGATGCCGTGCAGGTTCTCGGCGCCGAGCAGGACGTTCTCCCGCACGGTGAGGTTGTCGGCGAGCATGAAGTGCTGGTGCACCATGCCGATCCCGGCGCGGATCGCGTCCTGCGGGTTGCGCAGCCGGATCTGCTCGCCGTTGATCGCGATGGTGCCCTCGTCCGGGGGCTGCATCCCGTAGAGGATCTTCATCAGGGTGGACTTGCCGGCCCCGTTCTCGCCGCAGATGGCGTGGACCTCGCCGGCTGCGACGGTGAGGTTGACGTCGGAGTTGGCGACCACGCCGGGAAAGCGTTTGGTGATGCCGCGCAGTTCGACGGCCGGTGGTGAGTTGGTCATGAGACCCCCCGGAAACGGCGTACGGGGCCCGGGAGGGGGTCACCCTCCCGAGCCCCGGACGCGGCTGGACGATCGGTTACTTCTGCGGCGTGGTCGGGACCTTGATGGTGCCCGAGATGATCGCCTGCTTGTAGCCGTCGAGCTGCGGTTTGATGTCGTCGACCTTGCCACCGGAGGTGGAGTAGCCGACGCCGTCGACCGCCAGGTCGAACCGCTTCGGCAGCGAGCTCAGCGTGTTGCCGGCCAGCGCCTGGATGTAGTCGAACACGGCCACGTCGACCCGCTTGAGCATGGAGGTCATGATGACGTCCTTGTACTCGGCCACGGTCGCCTGGTTGTACTGGTCGGAGTCGACGCCGATGGCCAGGCCCTTGGCCGCGCTCGCGGCCTGGAAGACACCCTTGCCGGACGCGCCGGCGGCCTGGTAGACCACGTCGGCGCCGCCGGAGAACTCGGCGGCGGCCTTGATGTTGCCCTTGGCCGGGTCCTGGAAACCGGTGTTGTCACCGGCCGGGGTCAGGTAGTCGCTGGTGATCTGGACCTTGTTCGAGGCTGCCTTGGCGCCCGCGATGAACCCGGCCTCGAACTTCTGGATCAGCGGGGTGTTCACGCCGCCGACGAAGCCCACGTGGCAGTTCTTGCTCTTGTAGACGGCGGCCACACCCACCAGGAAGGAGCCCTGCTCCTCGGAGAAGACCAGCGGGGTGACGTTCGGCGCGTTCACCGAGTCGTCGTCGACGATGGCGAACTTGGTGTTCGGGAACTTCGGCGCGACGGCCTGCACGGCACCCGCGTAGGCGAAGCCGACCGCCACGATCGGGTTGTACCCATCGGTGGCCAGCTGGCTCAGCCGCTGCTGCTTGGCGGCTTCGTCCTCGGTCGGGGAGGCGGTGCTCTCCCGGACGTCCTTGACGCCCAGCTCGTTCTTGGCCTTGTCCACGCCCGCGGCGGCGGCGTCGTTGAACGACGCGTCACCCCGGCCCCCGATGTCGAACGCGAGCCCGACCCGCAGCGCGCTGGCGTCGACCTTCGCGCCGGCGGCGCTCGAGCTGGTCGACGCGGCGCTGGCCGCGGGGGCCTGTGCCGTGACGCAGGATCCGGCTGCGGCGTTGTTGTTGCTGCTGCTCCCGCTGGTGCCGGAGTCCTTCGCACACCCCGCCAGCGCGAGCGCCGCCGCCATGGCGGTGGCGGCCAGAGTGGTGGCACGCGTCTTACGCACCCTGTTTCTCCCTCCCCGCTGGTGTACCAGCGGACCCGAGAACGACCCGGCTCAGCTGCCGGGCTCGACGGGCGAACCGTACCCGCCGGTGAGCAGTTGGCCATGCCAGAGCCACCGCACGTAACCTAAATGTTTGCTTGCTGCCCGGCATGGGAATGGTTCAATCACAGCCAGTCACCCCCACCGGTTCGAGCGGGCGAGATCGACCTCACTCCGTGACGTTCCCCCGACGTGTTAATGGGGGTGAGAGCTACGACACGCGTACGGTGTCTGGTCGATCACACACACCAACCACAGGTTGAGTGCGGTATGGCGAGCAGGTCTAGCATCCCCTTTATCCAAGCTCGATGGCCTTGAACACCCCCGCCGGGGCGCCTGCGAAGTCCCAGGTGGACGCTCTGCGCGGCCGGTGGATTCGCAGGTCAGCCGGGCACAGTCCAACCACGACGTTGGAGGCCGTACACCGATGTCCACCACGGCGAGCACCGCCGCCGACCAGACGGCGGCGGGGGCGAGCGATCGGGCGGGTGCCTCACGCCGGAGCGGGACCTTCTACCGGGGCGACCCGGGCATGTGGTCCTGGGTCCTGCACCGGATCACGGGCGTGCTCACCTTCTTCTTCCTCTTCGTCCACGTCCTCGACACCGCGCTGGTCCGCGTGTCCCCCGACACCTACAACCAGGTCATCGAGACCTACAAGACCCCGCTGGTCAACCTCATGGAGGTCGGCCTGGTCGGCGCGGTGCTGTTCCACGCGCTCAACGGCATCCGGGTCCTGCTGGTCGACTTCTGGTCGAAGGGCACCAAGTACCAGAAGCACATGTTGTGGACGATCGCCGTCGTCTGGGTGGTCGTGATGATCCCCGGCGCCATCTCGATGCTGTGGCGCACGGCGTCGGAAATGTTCGGAGGCTGAGCGAGATGGCAACCGAGACCCTCGCACTCGACAAGCCGCGCTCGCCGCGGCGCCCCGCCGCCCGCCGCAGCAACTTCGAGCTGTACAGCTGGCTGTTCATGCGGATCTCCGGCCTCGCCCTGGTCGTCCTGGTGCTCGGCCACCTGTTCATCATGAACATCCTCGACGGCGGCGTGCACCGGATCAACTGGGGATTCGTGGCCGGCCGCTGGTCGTCGCCGTTCTGGCAGATCTGGGACCTGCTCATGCTGTGGCTCGCCCAGCTGCACGGCGGCAACGGCCTGCGCACGATCATCGACGACTACGCCCGCCGGGACAGCACGCGCTTCTGGCTGAAGATGGTGCTCTACGTCGCGATGGTCATCATCCTGTTCGTGGGCACCCTGGTGATCTTCACCTTCGACCCGAACATGGCCGGCAGCTGACCCACCACCACCCGAGGAAGAAGCGGACATGCAGTTCCACAAGTACGACGTGGTGATCGTGGGCGCCGGTGGCGCCGGGATGCGCGCCGCCATCGAGGCGGGCCAGCGCGCCCGCACCGCGGTCCTCACCAAGCTCTACCCGACCCGCTCCCACACCGGCGCGGCCCAGGGCGGCATGTGCGCCGCGCTGGCGAACGTCGAAGAGGACAACTGGGAGTGGCACACCTTCGACACGGTCAAGGGCGGCGACTACCTGACCGACCAGGACGCGGCGGAGATCATGGCCAAGGAGGCCATCGACGCCGTGCTCGACCTGGAGAAGATGGGCCTGCCGTTCAACCGGACACCGGAAGGCAAGATCGACCAGCGCCGGTTCGGCGGGCACACCCGTGACCACGGCAAGGCCGCGGTGCGCCGGGCCTGCTACGCGGCCGACCGCACCGGTCACATGATCCTGCAGACCCTGTACCAGAACTGCGTCAAGCACGGGATCGAGTTCTTCAACGAGTTCTACGTGCTCGACATGATCACCACGGAGACCGAGAACGGGCCCGTCGCCACCGGCGCCGTCGCCTACGAACTCGCGACCGGCGAGATCCACGTCTTCCAGGCCAAGGCGGTCATCTTCGCCACCGGCGGCTTCGGCAAGGTCTTCAAGACCACGTCGAACGCGCACACCCTCACCGGTGACGGCATGGGCATCTACTACCGCAAGGGCCTGCCGCTGGAGGACATCGAGTTCTACCAGTTCCACCCGACCGGCCTGGCCGGCCTGGGCATCCTGCTCACCGAGGGTGCCCGCGGCGAGGGCGCGATCCTGCGCAACGCCTCGGGTGAGCGGTTCATGGAGCGCTACGCCCCGACGATCAAGGACCTCGCGCCGCGCGACATCGTCGCCCGCTCGATGGTCCTGGAGGTCCTCGAGGGCCGCGGCGCCGGTCCGCACAAGGACTACGTGCTCCTGGACTGCACGCACCTCGGTGCCGAGGTCCTAGAGACGAAGCTGCCGGACATCACCGAGTTCGCCCGCACCTACCTGGGTGTGGACCCGGTGAAGGAGCCGGTGCCGGTGTACCCGACCGCGCACTACGCGATGGGTGGCATCCCGACGAACGTGCACGGTGAGGCGCTGCTCGACAACGACACCGTCCTGCCCGGCGCGTACGCCGCCGGTGAGGTCGCGTGCGTGTCGGTGCACGGCGCGAACCGGCTGGGCACCAACTCGCTGCTGGACATCAACGTGTTCGGCCGCCGCGCCGGCATCGCCGCCGCGGAGTACGCCACGACCCACGACTTCGTCGAGTTGCCGGAGGACCCGGCCAAGATGGTCGAGGGCATGGTCGAGCACCTGCGCACCGCCCACGGCGGCGAGCGGGTCGCCGACATCCGCACCGAGCTGCAGCAGACGATGGACACCAACGCGGCGGTGTACCGCACCGAGGACACGCTGAAGACCGCGCTGACCGACGTCCAGCGGCTCAAGGAGCGCTACGGCCGGATCTCGATCCAGGACAAGGGCAAGCGGTACAACACCGACCTGCTGGAGGCCATCGAGCTGGGCTTCCTGCTCGACCTGGCCGAGGCGCTGGTGAACGCGGCGCTGGCCCGCAAGGAGTCCCGCGGCGGCCACGCCCGCGAGGACTACCCGAACCGGGACGACGTCAACTTCATGCGGCACTCGATGTCGTACAAGGTCCTGCCGGACAAGCCGGACCCGGACGCCCCGCTGGGCATCAGCGGCTTCATGGCCGACATCCGGCTGGACTACAAGCCGGTGACCTTCACCCGGTACGAGCCGATGGAGCGTAAGTACTGATGGGACAAGCACAGCCTTCCGGCATTCCGGTCCCCGCGGAGGAAGCGAAATGACAGCCGTAGCCGAACCTAAGACCGTCAACGGGATTCCCGCGCCGGAGGGCTCGGTCACCATCACGGTGAAGATCCAGCGGTACAACCCCGAGGTCGACGACGCGCCGCACTGGGAGTCCTACGAGGTCCCGGCGCTGCCGACCGACCGGGTGCTGAACCTGCTGTTCAACATCAAGAACTACGTGGACGGCACGTTGTCGTTCCGCCGGTCGTGCGCGCACGGCATCTGCGGTTCGGACGCGATGCAGATCAACGGGATCAACCGGCTGGCGTGCAAGGTGCTGGTCAAGGACCTGCTCGCCAAGGACGGCAAGGAGACCACGGTCACCGTGGCCCCGATCAAGGGCCTGCCGACCCTCAAGGACCTCTACGTCGACATGGAGCCGTTCTTCGAGGCCTACCGCGCGGTGAAGCCGTACCTGATCACCTACGGCAACGAGCCCACGCGTGAGCGGATCCAGTCGCAGGCCGACCGGGAGCGGTTCGACGACACCACCAAGTGCATCCTGTGCGCGGCGTGCACCTCGTCGTGCCCGGTGTACTGGAACGACGGGTCGTACTTCGGCCCGGCGGCGATCGTCAACGCGCACCGCTTCATCTTCGACAGCCGGGACGAGGGGTCCGAGGAGCGCCTGGACATTCTCAACGACGCGGAGGGCGTGTGGCGCTGCCGCACGACCTTCAACTGCACCGACGCGTGCCCGCGTGGCATCCAGGTCACGAAGGCGATCCAGGAGGTCAAGCGCGCGCTGCTGTTCAAGCGCGTCTGATCCGCCCGCGTCCGAAGGCCCCCGCACCGATGTGGTGCGGGGGCCTTCGTCGTCGGTCAGGCGCGGCGCCGCGCGAGCAGGATCACGACCCCGGCCAGGACGACGACGGCGGCGGCGCCCACCCCGACCCAGATCGGCCAGGTCGCCGGCTCCCCGGCGATGGCGGTGAGCGCGGGCGCGGCGGGGGCGGGTGCCGTGGCGGCACCCGCGTAGGACGGGCCGTCCTCGCGCTGCCCGCCGACCGTGACGTCGAGGGTGACCGGCACCGGGACGTCGTCACCGGCCGCGGCGGTGGCGCCCATCTTGACCGCGAGGTAGTACCAGCCGGCGACGGCCTGGCCGCGCACGGACGAGTCGTCGGCGTCGCGGTTGTGGTAGCGGACCGGAACCGTCGCGACGGCGTCCCTGCCGGTGGGCAGCGTGTGCGGGGTGCCGGTGAAGACCGTGGTGTCGGAGCCGATCTCCGCCCGGTACGGGTTGTACAGCGTGGTGGCGATGTTGGACACGTTGTCCACGCCGGTGCCGCCGGCCTGTCCGAAGTGGACGCGGTAGGCCAGGCCCTGGCCCCAGTCCAGCTTGACCCGGTAGAAGACGTACTCGCCGCGTTGCAGCGTGTCGGTGTAGCGGCCGCTGCCCGGCAGGGTGGCGGCGACGTTGAACGAGCCGCCACCGGTCGTCTCCCGCGTGCCGGACGGTTCCACGGGGGTCACCGGGGGCAGCACGGTGTCCGGCCCGGGATCGGCGACCGGCGGTTCGACGAGGGCCAGCAGCTCGACCGGCAGCCGCTCCGGCACCCCGGTGGACACGCGGTCCCAGGTGAGGGCGAAGTAGTACCGGCCACCGCCCCGGCAGCTGCCGTCCTTGCCGTCCAGGGTGCGCGCGACGGTCAGGGCGACGCCGTCGCTGGACAGGCCGGCCTGCTCGGACTCGAAGACGTGGCAGTCCTTGCCCCCCTCGCCGTAGACACGCAACTGGAGGGTGTTGAAGTCCTGCGTGCGGGACACGCCGTGGACGAGTGGGAAGGACACGGTGCCGCTGAAGTGGGCGGTGCCGCCTTCGGGCACGTCGAGTGCGTAGTAGCGCGTTTCGTGCCCCCCGAGGGTGTCCAGGTGCTGGCCGGGGTCGACGACCGGCGCGTTCGTCCAGGCCGGGGTGCCGGTGATGGGGGTCCCGGCGGGTTCGTAGGTGCGCAGCGCGGTCGCGGAGACGCGCGGCAGGATCCGTTCGAGGGTCTTGCCGTCGGGCGCATCGCTGTAGGTGCCGCCGGTGACCTGCGCGATGCAGGTGAGCTGGCGGCGGGACCGCTCGTCGACGTCGAAGCCGACCGTGTGCACGACGAGCTGGGTGCCCTGGACGGTCAGCTCCTTGGCCACCTCGCACGGGTCGGGCGGGGCGCAGGTGTCCTCCCCGTCGGAACGAGCACGATCGCACGCGGGCCGGTGCTGGGGAGGGCGCCGGCGGCGGTGCGCAGGGCCGTGCCGATGGGCGTGTAGCCGCTGGGCTGGATGCCGTCGACGGCCGCGGTGAGAGCGGGTTTGTCGATGGTGCGCGGCGGGGTGAGGACCTGGACGTCCTGGCAGCCCGCGGCCTTCTCGGCGTCGGACGAGCCGGTGCGGGTGCCGTAGACGGTCAGACCCACCTGGGCCTGCGCGGGAGCGGACCCGATGAACCGGCGCAGCGCGTTCTTCGCGGCGTCCATCTTGGTGCCGCTGCCCGGGTCGGCCTGCTTCATCGAACCGGAGCCGTCGAGCACCAGCATGGTCGGCGCGTACTGCGCCTGCCCGGTCTGCCCGATTTGTCGGGCCTGCCCGGACTGCGCCACCGGCGCGAGCCCGGACACCAGCAGACCGGCCGCGGCCACCGCGAGGAGTTTCGAGAGCCGGAACATGGTCCCCCATCCGTGTGATCGATGGGGTTTGGATGCGGTCGCGCACCGATGGGTTCCCGGACCGTAGGCGTGCGGCCTCGCCCAGAGCCCGCCGGACGCGGACCGTCCCTAGGCGCCGACCTTTTCGGTGCGCCGCGCGCGTAGGCCGCGATAGCCGATGACCCCGATGACGGTGCCGAGGACGAAGCTCACGATCGCCAGGACGAGGTGCACGACGAAGAAACCGGTGGCCGATCCGTCCGGCGCCCACGAATTGTCACTGGCCCACAGGTTCTTCACGAACGTGATCCAGATGATCCACGACCAGACTCCGAACGCCAGCAGGAACAGCGCCACACGACGAGACATGGCCCGAGTATCCCCCGATCGAATCAGGGCGCCGCTGCGGGGAACCCGAGTGGGCGTCCTCTAGCCTGCTTTGGTGCGACGCGGTCTCCTGCTCTCCCTCGTTCTGGTCGTGCTGTCCGGTCTGGTGCCGTTCGCCGGTACCGCGACGGCCGCTCCCGCGGTCTGCCCGGACCGAACCGCGCCGCCCCCGCCGGTCGACACCTCGGAACAGCCCCCGCCCGGTGTGCCCGCGCCCGCTCCCCTGCCGGTGCCCACCGCCCCGGTCGGCGGCGCGCGCATGGGCGAGTGCGGCGTGGTCTACCCGTCCGGCGCCGCCGTCCCGCCCGAGACCACCGCGGCCTCCTGGGTGCTGCAGGACCTCGACACCGGTGTGGTGCTCGCCGCGAAGAACCCGCACGCCCGGGAGCGGCCCGCGTCGCTGATCAAGACGCTGCTGGCGCTCGTGGTGATCCGGGAGCTGAAACCGGACCAGGTTCTCGTCCCGACGGCCGAGGACGCGAACCAGGAGTGCACCTGCGTCGGGCTGGTCGCCGGCGGCCGGTACACGGTGGACCTGCTGCTGCACGGCCTGCTGATGCACTCGGGCAACGACGTGGCGCACACGTTCGCCACGGCGCTCGGCGGAGTTCCGGCGACGGTGCAGAAGATGAACCGGCTGGCCGCCTCGCTCGGCGCGTCGGACACCCGCAGCGCGACGCCGTCCGGCCTGGACGGCCCGGGCATGTCCGCGTCGGCCTACGACCTGAGCCTGATCTTCAACTACGGGATGAAGCAGCCCGAGTTCGCCGCCGCGATCGCGACGCGGGCCACCCAGATCCCGGACCAACCGGGCAAACCGGCGTTCTCGATCGTCAACGACAACAAGCTGCTCGGCACCTACCCCGGATTCCTCGGCGGGAAGACGGGCTTCACGGACGACGCGCGCCACACCTACGTCGGCGGCGCCGAACAGAACGGCCGGCGCGTCGCGGTGGTCATGATGCGCACCGAGCAACGGCCCACGCCGGTGGTGAACCAGGCCAGGGCGCTGCTGGACTACGGCTTCACCCTGGCGAAGACGAACACCACCCCGGTCGGGCACCTCGTGTCGCCGACGGTGTCGGAGGAGACGGAGAACGGTGGCACGTCCGGCGTCACCGCGGCCGGCTCCGCCGGTGCGAAGGACCCGTTCGGGGTGACCGGGTGGATCCTCACCCTGGTCGTCGCCCTGATCATCGTGGCGGGTTTCGTGATCGGCCACTACCGCAAGAAAGCGCAGCCCTCGCAGGACTGACGAGCGTTCCCCGGTGCGGCAACCCCGCGGTCAGCGGCGCCGCAGGCCCAGCCAGGCCAGCATGGCGCCCGCGCTGAACGCACCGGCGACCGCTCCCGCACCGGGGCCGCGCCGGACCTCCACCGTGGGCCGGATGACCGCCGGCGGGGGCGGTTCGACCGTCGTCACCAGGTTTTCCCTCGCGGTGGCGGTCCAGGCGGTCACGAACAGCAGGAACCGCGACACCAGGTTCGCGAACACCAGCAGACCGATGATCGGCCCGAACAGCACCCCGCTGGGCGACTTCGTGACGCTGGCCAGGTAGATCGATCCGACCTGCTTCAGCACCTCGAACCCGATCGACGCGATCGCCGCGCCCTTGACGGCGCTGCGGACGGACACCTTCTCCCGCGGCAGCCGCGACAGCACCCACAGGAACACCAGCGTGTTCGCCAGCAGCGCCAGCACGATCGTCGCCAGTCGCAGCAGGAACAGCGCCCAGCTCTGGTCCTCCAGCCCCACCAGCCGCAGCAGCAGACGGCCGATTCCGCCGCCGACCGCGGTCAGGCCGAACGACACCACCAGCGCCAGCCCGAGCCCGCCGAGCGCGAGCAGGTCCTTCACCGTCGTCGACACCAGCGGGCGGCTCTTCTTCTCCTGCCCCCACTGGGCGGTGAGCGCGTCGCGCAGGTTGCTCATCCAGCCGATGCCGGAGTACAGGGCGAGCAGCAGACCGAGGACCCCGGTGCCGCCCCGCGAGGCCAGTGCGGCGTCGACGATCTTCGTGACGAAGTCACCGATCCCCGGTGGGGTCGACGAGATGATCCCGTTGCGCAGCTCGTTCAACGCCGCCGTGTTGTTCGCCAGCACGAACCCGGCGATCGAGAACCCCACCATGAGCAGCGGGAACAGCGACAGGACGCTGAAGTACGTGATCGCCGCCGCGTAGTGGTTGCCGTAGCGCTCGCCGAACGCCTCGTTGGCCCGTACCAGGTGGTCGAGCCACGGGTACTTCCGGCGCAGCCGCGGGACCAGCTTTTCCTTCTCTTCCGCCACGGGAAGACGCTAACGACCCCGCCCCCACGCCGCAATTCGGAGGCGGGCAGCCTCCACTGTGGACGTCAGCGGGCCGGCGGCAGGAACCCGACGCGGTCGAACACCAGCTCCAGCGTGCCGGCCGACACCGCGCGCGCCTTCTCCGCACCGCGGGCCAGGACCTTGTCCAGCTCGGCCACGTCGTCCAAATAGGACTGCACGCGCTGCTGGATGGGGGTGACCCAGTCAACCAGGACCTCCGCGAGGTCCTTCTTGAGGTCGCCGTACCCCTTGCCCGCGTAAGCGGCTTCCAGGTCGGCGACGGTGCGGTCGGTCAGCGCCGAGTAGATCGACAGCAGGTTCGACACGCCGGCCTTGTTCTCGCGGTCGAACACGATCTCCCGGCCGGTGTCGGTGACCGCGGACCGGATCTTCTTCGCCGAGCGCTTCGGATCGTCCAGCAGCTCGATGATGCCGTTCGGCGAGGACGCCGACTTGCTCATCTTCACCGTGGGGTCCTGCAGGTCGTAGATCTTCGCCGTGCCCTGGACGATGTGCGGCTCGGGCACCGTGAACGTCTTGCCGAAGCGCTGGTTGAACCGCTGCGCGAGGTTGCGGGTCAGCTCCAGGTGCTGGCGCTGGTCCTCGCCGACGGGCACGGCGTCGGCCTGGTAGACCAGGATGTCCGCGGCCATCAGGACCGGGTAGGTGAACAGGCCGACGCTGGCGTGGTCGGTGCCCTGCTTGGCCGCCTTGTCCTTGAACTGGGTCATCCGGCTGGCCTCGCCGAACCCGGTCAGGCACTCCAGGACCCAGGACAGCTGCGCGTGCTCGGGCACCTGGCTCTGCACGAACAGGGCGCTGCGTTCCGGGTCGACGCCCAGGGCGAGCAGCTGCGCGGCAGAGACCCGGGTGCGCTGCCGCAGCACCTTCGGGTCCTGCTCGACCGTGATCGCGTGCAGGTCGACGACCATGTAGAAGGTTTCGTGCGTGTCCTGCATGCGCACCCACTGCCGGAGGGCACCGAGGTAGTTGCCGAGGTGGAACGAGTCGGCGGTCGGCTGGATCCCGGACAGCACGCGCGGGCGGGCGGTGGTTTCTGGCGCTTCGGACACGACCTGGATTCTCTCAGGCGCCGCGACGGCGGTGCGGCCCGGGTTTGGGCGACCGCGGCGCGGGGAACCAGGGTGGTGCGGGCGGCTCAGGGGCGCGGGCGCCCGTAGGGGGTGAGAGCGGGACGCGTGGGCTCCTCCACGACGACCGGGGCCTCGGCGGGGACAGCCGCCTCCGCCTGGGCCTTGCGGCGCTGCCGGACGATACCCAGGGCCATGCCGAGGATGCCGAGCAGCACCGCGGCGAGGCCCACCGGGCCGAGCAGCCCGAACGAGACGCCGGTGGGCTCGGCCTGCGTGGCCGGCGCCGCCGTCGCGACGCCGGTGGTCGTGGTCGCCACGACCGCCAGGACCAGACCGGCCCGCAGTACGTGCACGGTGCGGTTACGCACGGGTGTGCCTCCTGAGACGAGACTGCCGTTCCGAGGCGCTGTCACCCTCTCGGGTGATCGCTGCCACGTGAAAACTACCGAGGGTGTCAAGCCCTATCGTTTTGATCACCAGCGGGCCAGAGACTAGCGCTCATCGGCGTGCCGGGGACACGGGGGCCGGACTGTCGACCGACCCCGGACCCGGCATCAAGCCGAGGCGACACCCCCGGCCACCACCCGACGCGGACCGGCAAACACGCCGCCCCGACCGGCAAACACTCGCGTGTTTACCCGCGGGCGCGCCGTGTTTGCCCGCGGGCGCGGCGTGTTTGCCCGCGGGCGCGGCGTGTTTGCCCGCGGGCGCGACGTGTTTGCCCGCGGGCGCGACGTGTTTGCCCGCGGGCGCGACGTGTTTGCCCGCGGGCGCGGGAGCGGGGCGTTCGGAATCAGGCCGGGTCGAAGTCGAAGGTCGCCGTGACCGGGGCGTGGTCGGACCAGCGCAGCTCGTAGCTCGGCGCCCGCTCGACCACCACCGACGTGCACTTCTCCGCCAGGCCCGGCGTGGTGACCACGTAGTCGATGCGCCAGCCGCTGTCGTTGTCGAACGCCTTGCCGCGGTAGGACCACCACGTGTACGGGCCGGGCCCCTCCGGGTCGAGCTTGCGCTGCACGTCCACGTACCCGGCCTCGCCGAAGACGCGGCTCATCCACGCGCGTTCCTCGGGCAGGAAACCGGAGTTCTTCCGGTTGCCCTTCCAGTTCTTCAGGTCGATCTCGGCGTGCGCGATGTTCCAGTCGCCGCCGACGACCACCTCGCACCCGGCCGCCTCGGCCTTGCCGCGCAACTCCACCAGGTACGGCAGGAACGCGGCCATGAACCGTTCCTTCTCGTCCTGCCGCGGCGTGCCGACGTCCCCGCTCGGCAGGTACAGGCTCGCCACGATCACGCCCGGCAGGTGCACCTCGAGGTAGCGCCCGCTGTCCTCGAACTCCGCGTCGCCGAACCCGGTCCGCACCTGCGACGGCTCGGCCCGGCTGTACACGGAAACCCCGTTGCGGCCCTTCACGGCCGACGGCGCGTGGTGCGCGTGCCAGCCTTCCGGGGCGACGACGTGCTGGGGGAGCTGGCCGGCCTCGGCACGCACCTCCTGGCAGAGGATCACGTCCGACCCGCTGCCGGCGAGCCACTCGACGAACCCCTTCTTGGCGGCCGCGCGCATCCCGTTGACGTTGATCGTGGAGACGGTGAACACGTCCCGCACGCTACCGCCCGCCGCGGCGGCCGGAGGACTCAGCAGGTGGCTCCGTTGACCGGCTTGAGGTACTCCGTTTTCGCCCACTTGTTGTCGGCGATCTTGCGGAACCCGTTCTGGACCTCGACCTGCGCCGCGGTCTCGGCGTTCTGGTTGAACTTGCCCACGATCTCCGCACGTGGATCGGGGGCGGCACGCACGTTGAGCACGTCGGCGGTCACCGTCACGCGGCAACCGCTCGAACCGCCGCCGGTGGCGCCCTCGGAGGGTCGTTTGTCGGTACCCATCACGTAGATCAGGCCGACGCCGGCCAGGATCGCGACGATGATCAATGCCCGCTTGGGAATGCCCAGGAACACGGGTGCTCCTCACCAGCTCAGTGGGTTCCGGGTAAGGGTAGCCACACTTCAGCACCCCTCGACAGGTCCGCGCGGGCGAACCACCCGAGCGGCGTCACCACCTGAGCACAGTGGGTGATCGAACGGTGGTCCGGAAAAGCCCGGTCACCCTGGGGTGACCGGGCTCGTCGCGGTGGCCGGTGAAGCGGGGACTCAGCCCTGGGCGATCTTCGCCGCCAGGTTCTCGTCCAGCGTCGCGAGGAACTCCTCCGTCGTCTGGTACGGCTGGTCCTTGCCGACGAGCAGCGCCAGGTCCTTGGTCATCTTGCCGCTCTCGACGGTCTCGATGACGACCTGCTCGAGCTTGTTGGCGAAGCCCACCAGCTCGGAGTTGCCGTCCAGCTTGCCACGGTGCTCGAGACCCCGGGTCCACGCGAAGATCGACGCGATCGGGTTGGTCGAGGTCGGCTTGCCCTGCTGGTGCTGGCGGTAGTGCCGGGTGACGGTGCCGTGTGCGGCCTCGGCCTCCACGGTCTTGCCGTCCGGCGTACGCAGCACCGAGGTCATCAGGCCCAGCGAGCCGAAGCCCTGCGCGACGGTGTCGGACTGCACGTCCCCGTCGTAGTTCTTGCAGGCCCAGACGTAGCCGCCCTCCCACTTCAGGGACGCGGCGACCATGTCGTCGATCAGGCGGTGCTCGTAGGTCAGGCCCTTGGCGTCGAAGTCGGCCTTGAACTCCTTGTCGAAGATCTCCTGGAAGGTGTCCTTGAACATGCCGTCGTAGGCCTTCAGGATGGTGTTCTTCGTCGACATGTAGACCGGCATGCCGCGGTCCAGGCCGTACTGCAGCGAGGCGCGCGCGAAGTCCTCGATCGACTTGCGGTAGTTGTACATGCCCATCGCCACGCCGCCACCCTCCGGGTAGCGGGCGACCTCGAACTCCATCGGCTCGGAGCCGTCCTCGGGCACGTACGTCATGGTCACCGTGCCGGGGCCGGGAACCTTGAAGTCCGTGGCCTTGTACTGGTCGCCGTGCGCGTGACGGCCGATGATGATCGGCTTGGTCCAGCCCGACACCAGCCGCGGGATGTTGGAGATGATGATCGGCTCACGGAAGACGACGCCGCCGAGGATGTTGCGGATGGTGCCGTTCGGGCTCCGCCACATCTTCTTCAGGCCGAACTCCTCGACCCGGGCCTCGTCCGGGGTGATGGTGGCGCACTTGACGCCGACGCCGTGCTTCTTGATGGCGTTCGCGGAATCGATCGTGACCTGGTCGTCGGTCCGGTCCCGCTCCTCGATGCCGAGGTCGTAGTACTCGAGGTTGATGTCGAGATAGGGGTGGATCAGCTTGTCCTTGATGAACTTCCAGATGATGCGAGTCATCTCGTCGCCGTCGAGTTCTACGACGGTGCCCTCGACCTTGATCTTGGCCATGAGCCGCGGTGCTCCTCTCGCGGATCTGCGCGTGTCCGTGCAGCACGTCTATGCGGTACGAGCGTACTGCTATTAGGAGACGAACGCCTTAAGTGGTGACGTACCTCAGTCTCCCAGGCACGGGAAGTGGCGGAAGTCACCGCCCCGGGCCCCGGCCGCGCGGGAGTGCGGAGCACCGGGCCCGGGTGCGACCATGAGCACATGCCGAAGAAGCTCCGTCTCACCGGTGACGCCGACGCGGACAAGCTCCTGTCCGAGGACCCGTTCGCCCTCCTCACGGGGATGCTCCTGGACCAGCAGATCGCGATGGAGACGGCGTTCCTGGGCCCGAAGAAGATCGCCGACCGGATGGGCGGCTTCGACGTCCGGAAGATCGCGGAGTCCGGCCTCGACGAGTTCGTGGAGCTGTGCGTGACCCCGCCGGCCATCCACCGCTACGGCGGGTCGATGGCCCGCCGTGTCCACGCCCTCGCCAACCACGTGGTCGAGCACTACGACGGCAAGGCCGACCGCATCTGGAAGCGGGGCACCCCGGACGGCAAGGAGGTCCTGCGCCGTCTCAAGGAGCTGCCCGGCTACGGCGACCAGAAGGCCCGGATCTTCCTCGCGCTGCTCGGCAAGCAGCGCGGCGTGCAGCCCGAGGGCTGGCGCGAGGCCGCGGGCGCCTACGGCGAGGAGGGCTCGCGCCGGTCGATCGCGGACGTCGTCAGCCCGGAGACCCTCGCCGAGGTCCGCGCCTTCAAGAAAGCCGCGAAGGCCGCTGCGAAGAACTGATCAGCCGGGGTGGGCGCCGGCCGTGTCACGGATTTCGCTGCCGAGGCCCGACCCGCTCGCCCGCGCGCAGTGCGCGCAGCAGAAGAACCGGCCTTCGACCTCCACGCCGTGGCCGAGGATCCGGCACCCGCAGTGCTCGCACGATGGTGCGATTTTTTGCGCCGCGCACTCGATGCTGTCGAACGTGTAGGTGTCCCCGCTGACCGTGCGGACCTCGAACGACATCCAGTAGTCGTTTCCGCACACCACGCAGCTCGCCATCGTCGTTCTCCTTTCCCACCCGGACGAATCGAAGCGTGCTCGTCACCCGCGAGCGCGGCAACTCGATCAATTCGCGTGGGTGTGACAATCGGCGCGGAACCGAATTACCCTGGTTCCCGCGGAGGTGGTTCTGATGCACGCAGCCGTAGGAGACCGGATTCTCGTCCACGGTCGCACCGTCGGAGCGGCCGAGCAGTCCGGGGAGATCGTCGAGGTCCGCGGGGAGAACGGCGGGCCGCCCTACCTCGTCCGGTTCGCCGACGGCCACGAGGGCCTGATCTTCCCCGGGTCCGACTGCGAGGTCACCCACGACCGGCAGCAGAACAACGCTTGAGCGCGTGGGGCTTGTCACCCCGCAGCCGGGATGACACCGGCACCCCGGCCGGTTGACACTGATTGAGGGCAGCTCGTGCCGCCATGGACGGCGATGGGCTGTCCTTCTTTCATGCCGCTCGACTGTATCGATGCAGACCATCTGGAAAGGAGTACCGTGCCCATCGCGCTCCTCGCGCTCGCCGTCGGTGCCTTCGGTATCGGCACCACGGAATTCGTCATGATGGGTGTCCTTCCGCAGACCGCCGCGACCTTCGGGGTGGACATCCCGGCCGCCGGTCACCTCATCTCCGCCTACGCGCTCGGCGTGGTCGTCGGCGCGCCACTGCTGACCGCGGTCGCCGTCCGGTTGCCGCGCAAGATCATGCTGCTGGCGATGATCGCGCTGTTCACGGCGGGCAACCTGCTCTTCGCGCTGGCACCGGACCAGCGGTTCGGTCTCGTGTTCCGCTTCCTCACCGGACTGCCGCACGGCGCGTTCTTCGGCGCCGGCGCGGTCGTGGCCGCGAGCCTCGTCAAGCCGGGCGACCGCGCGAAGGCCGTGTCGATGATGTTCCTCGGCCTGACCCTGGCCAACGTCGTCGGCGTGCCGCTGGGCACGCTGCTCGGCCAGCAGGTCGGCTGGCGCTTCACCTTCGGCGTGGTGGCGGTGTTCGGCCTGCTCGCGGTCCTGGCCATCGCGAAGCTGGTGCCGCACCAGGGCCGCCCCGAGCAGCCGTCGCTGCGCGGTGAGCTGGGCGCGTTCCGCCGCCCGCAGGTGTGGCTGGCACTGGGGATCGTCATGTTCGGGCTCGGCGGCGTGTTCGCCTGCCTGTCCTACGTGACGCCGCTGATGACCGACGTCGCCGGCTACCAGCCGGGAAGCGTGACCCTGCTGCTCGCCCTCGCGGGTGTCGGCATGACGATCGGCAACCTGCTCGGCGGCCGGCTGGCGGACAAGGCGCTGATGCCGAGCCTGTACGTGGCGCTGCTCTCGCTCGCGGCCGTGCTGGCGGTGTTCACCGTCACCGCGCACAGCAAGGTCGGCGCCGCGATCACGATCTTCCTGGTCGGGGTCGCCGGGTTCATGATCGGCCCGATGATGCAGACCCGCGTCATGCTCAAGGCCGGTGGCACGCCGTCGATGGTGTCGGCCGCCGTGCAGTCCGCGTTCAACATCGCCAACTCGATCGGCGCCTACCTCGGCGGCCTGGTGATCGCCGGCGGGCTCGGCCTCGTCGCGCCCAACTGGGTCGGCGCCGGGCTCGCCGTCGTGGGTCTCGCGATCGCCGTGGTGTCCGGTTCGCTGGACCGCCGCGAAACGGCCCGGACCCCGGCGATGGCCGAGGCCTGAGTCAGGAACCGAACGGTCCGTCGGTGATCGTGAACGCCAGGAAGAGGATGAGCACGCCGAGCCCGGCGTAGCTCAGGACGTCCACCGGGCGGCCGCGGATGGCCAGCAGGCCGGCCCGCACGCCCGGCAGGACGCCCCGCAGGATCGCCGCCACGAGCAGGGCGCCACCGATGATCGCGGCGCCCTGCCGCCAGTGGTATTGCCAGATCCGCAGGCCGGCGATCGCCACCAGCAGCATCACCAGGGCGAAGGGGACCTGCTCCAGAACGGCCGCGCGGTTACGCCGTGGCGAGTGCACGCTCGGCCGCCTCGACAACGTTGGTGACGAGCATCGCCCGGGTCATCGGGCCGACCCCGCCCGGGTTCGGCGACAGCCACCCGGCGACCTCCGCGACCGCCGGGTCGACGTCACCGGCGAGCTTGCCGTCCACGTGCGAAACCCCCACGTCGAGCACCGCCGCGCCGGGCTTGACCATGTCCGGCTTGATCAGGTGCGGCACCCCGGCGGCGGCGATCACGATGTCCGCGCGGCGGACCTCGGCGGCCAGGTCCCGGGTACCGGTGTGGCACAGCGTGACGGTCGCGTTCTCGCTCCGGCGCGTCAGCAGCAGCCCCATCGTCCGCCCCACGGTGACGCCGCGGCCCACGACGGTGACGTTCGCGCCCGCGATCGGCACGTCGTGGCGCCGGAGCAGCTCGAGGATGCCGTACGGGGTGCAGGGCAGTGGCCCGGCCTCGTTGAGCACCAGGCGGCCGAGGCTGACCGGGGCGAGGCCGTCGGCGTCCTTCTCCGGCGCGATGCGCTCCAGGACCCGGCCGGCGTCGAGGTGCCCGGGCAGCGGGAGCTGGACGATGTAGCCGTGGCAGGCCGGGTCGGCGTTGAGCTCGTCGATGACGGCCTCGAGCTTGGCCTGGCTGATGTCGCCGGGCAGGTCACGGCGGATGGAGTTGACGCCGATCTTCGCGCTGTCCGCGTGCTTCATCCGCACGTAGGAGTGTGAGCCGGGGTCGTCGCCGACCAGGACGGTTCCCAGGCCGGGCGTCACGCCCCGCTCGGCCAGGGCGGCCACCCGCGGCTGGAGCTCGTCGAAGATGGCGTTCTTGGTCGCTTTGCCGTCGAGAACCGTCGCAGTCACGGCTCCCATTCTGGCAAAGGAATGCACGCGGCCTCCCGCGAGGACGCCCCAGGCCACTATGGGTAGTTCCGCTGAAACCCTTCGTACCCTGATCGATGTATCCGCACTGGTCATTGCCCCTATTGGTGCGGGTGGTGTGCAATCGGATCAGTGACCAGTCAAAATGGCCTGGTGGCGCAACCGACGACCCAGCTGAACGCGACCGAGCAGGACACCCTGGTCAAACAGATCGGACTGGCCCTGCTGCGGGCCGCTCCGCGGGACTGGCGGCGGGTGACCGCGCACTACCGGGCGGTCGGCCGGTACCACGAGCTGACCGGTGAGGTCGTGCTCGAGGACGGGTCGGCCCAGGAGTGGATGGCCACCCACGACATCGCCACGTTGTTCGGCCGGCTACGGGGCGGGATGTACCGCGAGGGCCGTGGCACCTGGTTCAACGCGCGCTACCAGCTCGACCACCCGTCGAGCTACAACCTGGAGTACGACCGCGACGAGCCGCGGTGGGACCTGATGCCCCCGCCGCAGGCGTACGCCGACGAGCTGCGGATGTTCCCCCGCTCCGAGGACAACGTCCCGGAGTGGCTGATGCGCCGCATGGCCGGCCTCGCCCCCGAGCAGCCCGGTCCGCGGTTCCGCATCGCGCGGATCTTCGACGGCCACGAGCCGAACGGCCGCCCCGTGCTCAACCGGCCGGAGCTGGGTGCCGACGAGCAGCAGCGGGTTCTCGAATACCTGAACAACGCGCCGGTCGTGCGGGCCGAGCGCGGCTTCGACCTGGACCGGCTCGCGCAGCAGCCCACGCCGGCCGTGCCGGTGGCCTTCCACACCGACGGGGTGTGGATCTGGCCCGCGGCCATCAACTACTACCTGCAGGAATACGGCGTCGCACCGGAGGCGGAGCTGGTCTCGCACATCGCCGGGACCGGGTACGCGCTGCCGGAGGTGCCGGAGCAGACGATGCAGGCGGCCGCGGCGTACCTGGGCCGCGGCACGCAGCAGCCGCCGCGGCAGGCGCCGCCCGCCGAGCCCGCGTTCGAGGCGCGGCCGGAGCCGGCTCCGGCCGTCGACCAGCCGACCACGCTGACCCCGGCGGTGAACGCGGACGCCGGGCCGCCGACGATGCTCGTGCCACCCGCCGTGCCCGGCGAGCCCCGCAACGGGCGGGAAGCGGCGCCGTCGGTGCCGTCGGTGCCCGCCGGTGGGCCCGAGCCCGAGTCCGCCGTCGAGGAGACCCGGACCTGGGACGCCCGCGAGGCGTTCGCCGACGAGCCACCCGGCGGGCCGGACGACCGCGAGTGGAACGAGCCCGAAACCGGCGGCGCACCGGCGGCGCCCGGGGCACGTGGTGCGGAGGACGCCCGCGGCTGGGAAGACGCGGAGAGCCACGGCGCCGCGACACACGCCGGACCGGAGGGCCACGGCGGGGAGCCACGCGGCTGGACCGGGCCCGAGGGACACGACACCGAAGGTGCCGCCTGGGCCGGGCCGGAGGCGCACGGCCAGGAGCCGCCCGGGTTCGTGGACGACGAGCCCACCGCGGCCTGGAACGACCGCACGGACGACCGCACGGAACGCGGCCCGGATCCGGCGGGGCCGCGTGGTGTCGCCGATCCGGCGGCCCAGGGCTGGGAGCCGGAGACCCGCGGCACCGCGGAGCCGGACGTTCAGGGACAGGAAGGCATCCCCGGGCAGCACCGTCCGGAAGCCCAGGGCGACGCGGCCGGGCCGGAGCAGTTCGCGGAGGGCCGGGGCCAGCACGACTTCGCCGGCCAGGCCGGTGCCGCGGGCCTCGCCGCCGGAGGCCAGGAGCAGTTCGTGCCGGAGACCCCGGACGCCGGGCGTGACCCGCGCCACCAGGAACGCGCCGAGGGCTCCGAGGGGCGCGGTGCGGAACCGTTCCACCCGGAAGGGCACGGCGGCCCCCAGGGGCCGAACCCGCGCGTCCAGCCGGCTTTCGGCCAGGAAGCCCCGGGGGAACGGGTGCCGGACCGGGCCGAGTTCGCTCAGAACGGCGTCGCGCCGGGCGAAGCGGATCCGCGCGTCCAGGACCACGCGCCGGGTCAGGCGCCCGGGCTGGCTCCGCGCGCCCCGGACGGGCCGGGGCAGCAAGCGCTGGATCCCCGCCACCACGAGCGTCCCGAGGCCCCCGCGGGCACCGGTCCGGAACGCTTCGGCCAGGAAGGACCGCAGGCCCGCGATCCGCGGGGCCTCGCCGCCCCGGACGCACCCGAGTTCCGTGGTCCCCGTGGCTTCGCCGGGCCGGAAGGCCAGGAGCCGCGCGGCGGCTGGGAGAGCCCGGGCAGCGGCTTCGCCGGTCAGGAGGCTCCGCCGGAACCCCCGCACCTGCGCAGCCCGGAGCGCGGCGCTCCGGCGGAACCCCGCGGCGGCTTCGCCGGACCGGATCCGCGTGCCGTCGCCGGGCAGCAGCGGAGCGGCCGGCCGGCACCCGAGGGGCCGCCGACCGTGCTGGCCCGCCCAGTGGCCCCGCCGAGCGGCCCCACCGAGCCGGCGCTGGACAACCTGCGCAGGAAGCTGTCGGACCTCGGCGTGCCCGAGGGCGCGTACCGCATCGGCGCGCCCGCCGAACACGGCTGGAGCCTGGAGAAGATCGACGACGGCTGGCGCGTCGGCTGGTACGACGAGACCCTGACCAGCCCCGCGGTGTTCGGCGACGCCGACGACGCGGCCGCGTTCATGCTGGGCAAGCTCCTGCTCGGCCAGGGCGGCCGGCCCACGCCACCGGCGCGCCCGGAGATGGACGTCAACGAGATCCCGCGCACCCCGGCGCAGGAACCGGTGGAGCCCCAGCGGCACGACCTGCCCCCGCGGGCCCTTTCGGACCGCCTCGGCGAACCCGACCCGGCCGGCCCGCCCACGATGCTGGCCGCCCCGGTCGCGCCGCCTCCGCCCGCTCCGCCGCGCCGGGAGCCGCCCGCCCGGCGGGTCGAAGCGGCGGTGCCCGCGGCCGCCGCATCCGCGTCGTCCGGCAGCAACCAGCAGTGGCCGATCCAGCCGCTGCCCGGTGAGCCGCCGCTGACCCTGTTCCGCGGCAAGGAGATGCGGGAACTGCCGGCGGGCAGCGAGCTCGACCGGTTCGGCGGCCCGAACGGCAACCTAACCTACGCGGCCGGCACCCCGTTCGCCGAGCGGTCGCTGGTGCCGGAGTGGGTCAACCGCCCCTACCACCTGTACCGGGTGCAGCGGCCGCTGGAGGCGCTGGCCGGGATCGCGATCCCGTGGTTCAACCAGCCCGGCGGTGGCGCGGCGTACCTGCTGCCCGCCTCCATCGAGGACCTGCTGGCCTCGGGTGACCTGATCGAACTCGACCCGGGCGAGCCGCCGATCGACTGACCACCCGCGCGGCCTGGGGTCAGCCGACCACCAGGCCGTGCGCGGCGGCGAAGGCGACCGCGATGTCGAGGTCCACCCGGGCGCCCCGCAGGTTCGCCTGCACCAGCCCGTGCGCGTCGAGCTGGGCGCCGCGCAGGTCGGCGTCCGTCAGGTTCGCGCCGTGCAGCCGCGCGCCGCGCAGATCACTGTCGCGCAGGTCGGCCCCGGCCAGGTTCGCGTCCGAGAAGTTGGCCTCCCGGAACCGCAACCCGGACAGCGCACGGCGCCGCAGGTTAGCCCGGCTGAAGTTCGCCAGCGAGAAGTCGCTGTCCCGCGCGAACATCCCGCGCAGCCCACTGTCCATAAAGGACGAGCCGAGCAGCGAGCACCCGTGGAACGCGCTCTCCGCGAGCACGGCCCGCTCGAACACGCACGACCGGAACGCCGAGGCCTGGTGCCGGGACTGCCCGAGGTCCGCGCCGGAGAAGTCGCACTCGTCGAACGTGCAGCCCCGCGTGACCAGCCGGCGCAGGTCGGCATCGCGGAAGTCGCACCCGCTGAACTGGCGGTTCTCCCACGTGGTCCCGGGCAGCACGGCATCGCGGTAGTCCTCGGCGATCTCCATCCGCCGAGCTAACCACACCCGGCGGACCCGGTCGTCCATCCCGAACACCGCACGCGACCGGTGCCGGCCACGCCGGTCACCGGAAGTCCCGCGACTTCGACGGCACCCGCATGGACAGGTGCTGCAACTTCTCCGCCCGCACGCTCACCACCCCGTCGGCCCGTTCGATCACCCCGCGGATCAGCATCGCCGCGCTGCCCCGCGCCACCCGGTGGTAGCGGCGCCACAACCCGGCCGAGCACACGACGTTGACCATGCCGGTCTCGTCCTCGATGTTGAGGAACGTGACCCCGCCCGCGGTCGCCGGGCGCTGCCGGTGGGTCACCGCTCCCCCGATCAGCACCCGGGCGCCGTCCGCGAGGCCGGGCAGTTTTCCGGCGGGCACCACGCCCAGCGCGTCCAGGCGGTCGCGGATGAACTCGGTCGGGAAGCTGTCCGGCGACAACCCGGTCGCCCACACGTCGGCGATCGCCTCGTCGATCTCGTCCATCCCGGGCAGCGCCGGTGCGTGCGCCCCGGCCAGCGCGACCGGGAGTTTCTCCGGTCGTTCCTGCGCCACCGCACCGGCCGCCCACAGCGCGCGGCGCCGGTCTCCGGCGATCTCGGCGAACCGGCCGAACGCGCCGGCCGTGGCGAGCGCCTCGATCTGCGGCGTGGTCAGCCGCACCCGCCGCGCCAGGTCCGCCATGTCCCGGAACCGTCCGCCCCGCTCCCGTTCCGCGACGATCTCCTCGGCGAGCTTCTGCCCGATCAACCGCACCCCGGCCAGCCCGATCCGCACCGCCAGGCCGTCACCGTGGGGTTCGAGCGTGGCGTGCGGCAGGCTCGCGTTGACGTCCGGGCCGTGCACGGTGACGCCGTGCCGCCGGGCATCGGCGACCAGCGACTGCGGCGAGTAGAACCCCATCGGCTGGGCGCGCAGCAGCGCGGCGCAGAACGCCTCCGGGTGGTAGCGCTTGAAGAACGCGCTGGCGAACACGAGGTAGGCGAAGCTCAGCGCGTGGCTCTCCGGGAAACCGAAGTTGGCGAACGCCATGAGTTTGTGGAAGATCCGCCCGATCAGCTCGTCGTCGAGCCCGTTGCGCCGGGCGCCCGCGTAGAACCGTTCCCGCAGCCGCTCCATCTTCCGGGTGGACCGCTTCGACCCCATCGCGTGCCGCAGCTCGTCGGCCTCGGCGGCGGTGAAGTCCGCGACGTCGAGGGCGATCTGCATCATCTGTTCCTGGAACAGCGGCACACCCAGGGTCTTGTCCAGCGCCCCGGCCAGCAGCGGGTGGTCGTGTGCCCACTTCTCCTTCTTCGTCGCCCGCCGGATGTAGGGGTGCACGGAGCCACCCTGGATCGGGCCGGGCCGGATCAGCGCGACCTCGATCGCCAGGTCGTAGAACGTCTTCGGTTTCAGCCGCGGCAGGGTCGCCATCTGCGCCCGGCTCTCCACCTGGAACACCCCGATCGCATCCGCGCGTTGCAGCATCTCGTACACCTCGGTGTCCTCGAGGTCCAATCTGGACAGATCGACGTCGATGCCCTGGAACTCACGCACCAGGTCCAGCATGTAGTGCAGCGCGGAGAGCATGCCGAGGCCGAGCAGATCGAACTTGACCAGCCCCACCGAAGCGCAGTCGTCCTTCTCCCACTGCAGCACGCTGCGCTCGGCCATCCGCGCCCACTCGATCGGGCACACCTCGCTCACCGGCCGGTGGCAGATCACCATCCCGCCGGAGTGGATGCCCAGGTGCCGCGGGAAGTCCTCCAGTGCGGCGGCCACCTGCAGCACCGGCACCGGGATGTCAGAAACGACGGAGTCGGTGTCTCCTTGCACTTCCCTCAGCGGGCCCCAGCGGTCGATCTGCTTGCTCCACGCGTCCTGCTGGCCGGGTGAGTACCCGAAGGCGCGGGCGGCGTCCCGGATCGCGGACTTGGCGCGGTAGGTGATCACGTTCGCCACCTGCGCGGTGCGCAGCCGCCCGTACTTGCGGTAGACGTACTGGATCACCTCCTCGCGGCGGTCGGACTCGATGTCCAGGTCGATGTCCGGGTAGCCGTCGCGGTCCGGGGCGAGGAACCGTTCGAACAGCAGCTTCCAGCGCACCGAATCGACCTTGGTGATGCCCAGCGCGTAGCAGACCGCGGAGTTCGCCGCCGAACCGCGGCCCTGGCACAGGATGTCGTTCTTGCGGCAGAACTCGACGATGTCCCAGACGATGAGGAAGTAGCCGGGGAAGCCCAGCTGCTCGATGATCCGCAGCTCGTGCTCGATCTGGCGCAACGCGTCCGGATCGTTGTCGTAGCGGTGCGCGGCGCCGCGGTAGACCTCCTCGCGCAGGAAGGACGCCTCGGTGTAGCCGGCCGGCACGTCGTAGGGCGGCAGCTCGGGGGCAACCAGCTTCAGGTCGAACGCGCACTCCAGCCCGAGCAGCGCCGCCCGCTGCACCGCGCCGGGGTACCGCGCGAACCGCTGCGCCATCTCCTCGCCGGAACGCAGGAACGCCATGCCGGACGCGGGCAGCCAGCCCGCCATGTCGTCGAGGCCGCGGCGGGCGCGGATCGCGGCCATCGCACCGGCCAGCCGGCCCCGGTCCGGGGTGGCGTAGTGCGCAGCGGTGGTGGCGACGGTCGGCAGCCCCTGCTCGGCGGCCAGCGCGGCCAGGATGTCGTTGTGCACCCCATCCTCGGGGTAGCCGTGGTCGGTCAGTTCGACGTAGACCGCCCCGGCACCGAACCGCTCGGTGAGCCGCCGCAGTTCCCGCCCGGCCGCGTCCGGCCCGCCGCGGGCCAGCGCCCGGCGCACCGCGCCCTTGCGGCAGCTGGTGAGCACCACGACCTGGCCGGCGACCTCGTTCACGACGGCGTCCAGGTCGTAGACCGGGCGGCCCTTCTCCGCCCGGTCGGTGCCCACGGCGTGGTCGTGCCCGGCGAGCTGGCCGGCGGTGATCGCCCGGCACAGGGCTGCGTACCCGTCCTGCTGCTTGGCGAGCAGCAGCAGGTGCTCGCCCTCCGGGTCGGCGACGCCGTTCTGCGGTGCGGACAGGCCGAAGCTCAGCTCGGTGCCGAACACGGTGCGCACACCGAGCTCGCGGGCCGCGTCGGCGAACCGCACCACCCCGTACATGCCGTCGTGGTCGGTGAGCGCGATCGCGTCGAGCCCCAGCCGCGACGCCTCCTCGACCAGCTCCTCCGGGTGGCTCGCGCCGTCGAGGAAGCTGAAGTTGGAGTGGCAGTGCAGCTCGGCGTAGGGCACGCGGAGCCGGCCGCCCGAGTGGTCGTCCCCGCGGGGCGGGCCGACCGTGCTGGGCCGCACGTAGCCCTCCCGTTTCCGGCTCCAGGCGGGGCTGTCCCCGCCGTCGGCCGACGCGGGTTTGCCGGACAGCCTGCGTTCCAGCTCCGGCCACGGAACGGGCGGGTTGTGGAAACCCATCAGTCCACCGGTCGGCGCGGCACCGGGATGGGCAGCAGCATCTGCTCGTCCCCGGCCGGGTCCAGCGACTCCACCACCTCACGCGGCAGCGCCAGCCAGTGCTGCAGGTCCCGGAAGTACTCGTCGTCCATCAGTCGTACACTCCCTCCACCGTCCATTGCGGACTCGATCCGCCCACTCTCGTCAGCAGGACCGCCGTTTCGCCTTCCCCGGCCAGCACGACCTGCACCCGGGTGCGCACGCCGTCGCCACCCGGCGTCCACCAGTGCGCGTCGACCAGCCACGGACCCGCCCAGTCGAGGACGTCCCGCAGCGGGCCGTCGCCCACCGCGACCCGGTGCGGCGGCGCGGACAGCTCCCGTCGGCGGGTGATCCGCACCTCGTGGCCCGCCGCGTCGAGGACCCGCGCGGGCAGCGGCTGGGCGTAGACCGTGGCCGGGGACGGTGCGGGCAGCCGCCCCGGCCACGGCAGGTCCGCCGGGTACTGCGGTGTCCGCGGGTCGCCCCACGGCACCAGCCGGACACGTTCGGCCGGCCCACGGCCGCCGTCGAGCACCGCGGTGACGACGCTGTCCGGGCCGAGCAGGCCCTGCACCCGCACCAGCGCGCGGCCGGCCCGCTCGGCGGCCGGGCCGTGTTCGTCCGCCAGGCCGCGCGCACCCTCCTGCCACAGGCCCAGTTGCAGCGAATGCCCTTCGACGGTTTCCTCGGGCGCCAGCCGGAGCTGCTCCACGCCGGCGGTGGGGCGCTCGTCCGGCGCGGCGCGCAGCCAGCCCTCGAACTGCCAGCGCACCCGGTCCGCGATGCCTTGCGGCGTCAGCGGTTCGGCGCAGCGCCACACCCGGCCGAGCTCCTGGCCGTGCTCGGTGGTGGCGTAGATGCCCAGGCGTGTGCAGGCCAGGCCGTGCCGGGCGAGACCGCCGTGGAACTGCTCGGCGAGGGTGCGTGCCATGAACGCGGCGGCGTCGACCCGGTCCAGCGGCGGGTCGAAGGTCTTGGTGACGGCGAGTTCGGGTGGCGGCCGCCTGCGGTGCGGTGGCCGTTCGTCCAGACCGCGCGCGAGCCGGTGGGCGATCAGACCGGCGCGGCCGAACCGCGCGGCGACGTCCCGTTCGGCGAGTTCCGCGAACGCGCCCAGGGTGCGCAGTCCCAGGCGGCGCAACAGGTCCACCAGCTCGGTGCGGCCGGTGCCCGGCTGGTCCAGTTCGGTGACCGGCAGCGGCGCGAGGAATTCGCGGGTGCCGGCGCGCTCGACGACGGCCGAGCGGTGGGCGGCCAGGGTCGCGGCGAACAGCCCACCGGCGATGCCGATCTGGCACTCCACCTGCCGGGAGACGTGCTCGGCGAGCAGTTCCGCGAGACGCAACTCGCCACCGAAGTAGCCGGACGCGCCGTCGGCGGGCACCGCGACGAGGCCGGGACGGACCACCTCGACCCCGACGACCAGCTCCTCCACCGCGGCGGCGACGGGTTCGAAGAGGCGTGCGTCGCGATCCTCGTCCGGGGCGGAGACGTGGAGATCGGGACACCGGGACTGCGCGTCGCGGCGCCGCATGCCCCGGCGGATGCCCGCCGCCCTGGCGACCGCGGTGCAGGCGACCACGCGGTTGGCGTGGAACACCGCGGCAGGCAGGTGCAGCGGCACGCCCTCGGCCAGGCACGCGGCCACCGCCGGCCAGTCCGGGCACCAGAGGACCAGCATGCGGGCCGGGCTGTCTACTGTGGACATGGAACGCTCTTCCGCCCGGCCCCGCGGAGGTGCCAGGCCGGTACCGGCACTTTCCGCACGGGCATCCCGGCGCACCTGCCGCTCGCGGCTGGGGCACCGCACCTGGCTGGCGAGCTACGCCCAACCGCAGCCGCCCCGCCGGTAGCGCCGCGCCGCGCCACCGCCGGAACCTCGCTCGCCGCCGACAGCCCTCGCATCCCGCACCGGGCCGCCACCACTGTCCCCGGTGTCGTCGCCGTCGTCGGGGCCGGGCGCATCAGCCCGCCTCCCGCGCCAGGCTCAGCGCCGGCTCGGGGGGTGCTGCTGCCGGGGCCCCCGCAGACCCCGGCAGCAGCAGATCCGCCCGCCGGGGGCGCGTCGCCGCGCCCCGGCCGGCACCCTGGACACAGACCCGCCGCTCACGCAGGTACCCGTGCCCGCCATCGAGGCCGGTCCACCGGCCGGCCTCACACCTCAGCTCCACCTCGGCGCCGGGCCACGGCCCGAGGGAGAGCAGCACGGCACCCCGATGCCGTGCCCGCGCCGACAGGCGCCGAGCCTCCGGCGGCGCCGCACCCCGCGCGGCGACCGCCACCACGTCCATCCCGTCCAGCAGCGCGCCGGTGACCGTGACGAACTCCGCCCCTGGCCGCGGCACCAGCGCGAGACGGCTCACCTCGACCCCGAGCTCCGCCGCGGCCACCAGGCCGAGGTCCGGCATTCCCACCGCCGCCGCCCACGATCCGGTCGCCGTCGCCTCGGCCAGCAGCGCCAGCAGCAACGACACCGATCCGCGCACGGCGATCGTGCTCCCGCGCCGCAACCCCGCCCGGGGCAGCAGCCGGCGCAGCTCCGGCCGCACCGGCAGCACCCGCCCGGTCAGCTGTGCGTGCTCCGCCGCGGCGGCCACCCCGCTGGCCGTGTTCACGCCGGGCAGGGCGGCGAGTGTCGCGACCGGTGCCGTCACCGCGTGCCACCTCCCCACGACGCGCCTGAACTGTCGACGTCACCGTGGGGAAGACGGCGACTTGTCGAACGCGTGTTCGACAAATTCAGTGTGCCTCGAACACCTGTGCGATGTCAAGGCGGCTGTGAAACGGCCTCGCGAACGGGCAGAATCACCGTGATGACCGAGGTTCTTCGCTACACCGCGTTCAGCAAGGACCCCGCCGGCGGCAACCCGGCCGGCGTCGTCCTGGACGCGCACGAGCTCACCGACAGTGAGATGCAGAAGATCGCGGCGGAGGCCGGCTACTCCGAGACCGCGTTCGCCACCGCCACGGCGGACCGCCACTACCGCGTCCGCTACTTCAGCCCCCTGGCCGAGGTCGCCTTCTGCGGGCACGCGACGATCGCCACGGCGGTCGCCCTCGCCCAGCGCACCGGCACCGGCGACCTGCGCTTCGAAACACCCGCCGGCCCCATCACGCTCCAGACCAGTGGCCAGGAGACGATCACTGCCGGGTTCACCAGCGTCCCCACCCGGTCCCGGCCGGCCACCGACGACGAACTGCGCCGCACCCTCGAAGCGCTCGGCTGGTCCGGCTCCGACCTCGACCCGGCCTGGCCGGCGCACGTCGCCTTCGCCGGCAACGACCACCTGGTGCTCGCGGCCGCGACCCGGGACCGGCTGGCGCGCCTGGACTACGACTTCGACCGGCTCGCCGACGTCATGCGCGAGTACGGCTGGACCACCGTGCACCTGTTCCGGCCGGAGAACGACACCACCGTGCACGCCCGCGACCCGTTCCCGGTCGGCGGCGTGGTCGAGGACCCGGCCACGGGCGCGGCGGCCGCGGCGTTCGGCGGCTACCTGCGGGCCCTGGGCGAAGTCGACGAACCCCGGCGCATCACGATCATCCAGGGCGAGGACATGGGGCGGCGCAGCGAACTCCTGGTCGACGTCCGCCCGGACGACGAGCGGGTGACGATCACCGGGACCGCCACCGCACTCTGAACCGCCCGCTCCGAACCGTCAGTGCGTGAAGTGCCGCGTCCCGGTCAGGTACATCGTCACGCCGGCCTCCTCGGCCGCGGCGATGACCTCCGGGTCGCGGATCGAGCCGCCCGGCTGGACGACCGCCCGCACACCGGCGTCGATCAGCACCTGCAGCCCGTCGGGGAACGGGAAGAACGCGTCCGACGCCGCCACCGAGCCCTTGACCCGATCGCCGGCGCGCTGCACGGCCAGCCGGGCGGAGTCGACGCGGTTGACCTGGCCCATGCCGACGCCCACCGTCGCCTGCCCGCTGGCCAGCAGGATCGCGTTCGACTTCACGGCACGGATCGCCCGCCACGCGAACACCAGGTCCGCGAGGGTGTCCGCGTCGACGGCCTCGCCGGTCGCCAGCGTCCAGTTCTCCGGTGAGTCGCCCGGCGCGTCGATCCGGTCGGCCGTCTGGACGAGCATCCCGCCGGAGATCGGCCGGAACTCGATCGGGTCCGCGTCGGTCAGCGCGGGCAGGGTCAGCAGGCGCACGTTCTTCTTGCGCTTGAGCACGTCCAGCGCCTCGTCCTCGAAACCGGGCGCGAGCACGACCTCGGTGAACACCTCGGCGATCTGCTCGGCGGCCTCACGCGTGATCGGCCGGTTCGCCGCGATCACGCCGCCGTAGGCCGACACCGGGTCGCAGGCGTGCGCCTTGCGGTGCGCCTCGGCGATGTCCGCGCCGACCGCGATCCCGCACGGGTTGGCGTGTTTGATGATCGCCACCGCGGGAGCCTCGAAGTCGTAGGCGGCCCGGCGCGCGGCGTCGGTGTCGACGTAGTTGTTGTAGGACATGGCCTTGCCGTGCAGCTGCTCGGCGTGCGCCAGCCCACCGCGCCAGTGCCGGTACACCGCCGCGCGCTGGTGCGGGTTCTCGCCGTAGCGCAGCACGTCACCGCGTTCCCAGGTACCGCCGGTGAAGTCCGGGAAGCCGGAGTCGGCGGCGGTGCTGTCCGGGGCGTAGACGCTGGCGAACCAGGAGGCCACCGCCATGTCGTAGCTCGCGGTGTGCGCGTACGCCTGGGCCGCGAGCCGCTTGCGGTCGGCGAGGTCGAAACCACCGGCGCGGACCTGCTCCAGCACCCAGTCGTAACGGTCCGGGTCGACCACGACGGCCACGTTGTTGTGGTTCTTCGCCGCGGCGCGGACCATCGCCGGGCCACCGATGTCGATGTTCTCGACGCAGTCCTCGGGGCTCGCGCCGGAGGCGACCGTCTCCCGGAACGGGTAGAGGTTGACCACCAGCAGGTCGAACGGCGCGATGTCGAGCTCGCGCAGCTGCTCGACGTGCTCGGGGCGGTCGCGGTCGGCCAGCAGGCCCGCGTGCACCCGCGGGTGCAGGGTCTTGACCCGGCCGTCGAACGACTCCGGGAAGCCGGTGACCTGCTCGACCGGCGTGACCGGCACCCCGGCATCCGCCAATGTCTTCGCCGTGCCGCCGGTGGAGACGATCTCCACACCGGCCGCGTGCAGCGCGGTGCCCAGCTCCAGCAGGCCCGTCTTGTCCGAAACGCCGATCAGGGCGCGCTTGACCGGACGCCGACCTTCCACCGTCACCGCAACCTCACCTTCCGTCCCTCGACCGTGGCACCGGCCCGGCCGAGTCGTTCCACCACGTCCACGAGCAGCCGTCGTTCCACGACCTTGATGCGCTCGTGCAGCCTGTCCTCGTCGTCGTCCGGTTCGACCGGCACCGCCTCCTGGGCGATGATCGGCCCGGTGTCCACCCCGCCGTCCACGAAGTGCACGGTGCACCCGGTCACCTTGACGCCCAGCTCCAGCGCATCGGCCACGGAGTGCATCCCCGGGAACGACGGCAGCAGGGCCGGGTGGGTGTTGATCACCCGGTTCGGGAAGCGCGCGAGGAAGTTCGCCCCCAGGATCTTCAGGAAACCCGCCGACACCACGAGGTCGGGCTCGTAGGCCGCGACCGCCTCGGTGAGCGCCTTGTCCCAGGCGTTGCGGTCCGGGTGGTCGCTCAGGCGGACGGTGAAGTGCGGCACGCCCGCGCGTTCGGCACGCGCCAGTGCCTCCACCCCGGACCGGTCCGTGCCCACCGCCACGACCTTCGCCGGGAAGCCGATGCGCTGGGTCGCGTCCAGGAGCGACTGCAGCAGCGTGCCCGATCCGGAGGCGAGCACCACCAGCTTGACCGGGACGGGCAGTTCCAACCGGCTGGAGTTCAACGCCTCTCCTTCGCCCGTGCCAACGTCGGACCGAGTCTATGCTGCGCCGCCGGGCGGCTCCGTGCGGGCTGGGGGTGGCTAGCTGGGCTCGTCCGGCTTCCCGTCGGTGGGCGGAGGCCCCTCGGCGTCCGCCGGCTCTGCTTCCGGCTCGTCCGCGGGATCCTCGTCCGGCTCGTCCCCGGGGTCCGCGGGGCTCGCGGTGCCGGCGGTGTCCTCCCCGGTGTCTTCCTGGGTGTCCTCGTCGGTGTCTTCGTCGGTGTCTTCGTCGGTGTCTTCGTCGGTGTCTTCGACCTGGACCTCCGCTTCGAGCTCCTCGAGTTCGGCCTCGAGGTCCTCCAGCTCGGCCTCGATCTCGGCCGCCACCAGCGACTCCTCGGAGTCCTCCGGGGCCGCTGGGTCCACTGAATCCCCAGAGTCCCCGGGGTCCTCGGATCCGGCGGATTCCGCGGTCTCCGCCGGTTCCGGTGCGGGGCGGGTCCGCGGCCCGGCGAACCACGCCACCAGAGCACCGGGCACGGCGATCCACGCGAACGCGGCCACCGACACCAGCCCGACCGGGATCGTCACCGGATCGAACGCGCCGCCGCCGAGCCGTCCGCCGGCGAGCGTGCCGAGCACGACGCAACCGAACCCGACCAGCGCACCCGCGATGCCGACGATCCGCAGCCGCGCGAGCGGGTTGTCGTCCGCGCGGCGCAGTGTCCAGCCGAGCAGTGCGCCGACCGCGGCCGGCAGGAGCATCACCACCGGCCACCAGTGCGCGAAGTGTTCCGGGACACCGGCGAGCACCGGCAGACCCGGCACCGGGCCACCAGCGAAGGAGAACGTGCCGAGCGAGAACGAGCCGATCGAGAAGCCCGGACCGGTGGCGAAGGCCAAGCCACCGATCACCGCGTTCGGCAGGTAGCCCAGGGACAGCAGCAGCATCCCGGCGCCACTGCCGAAGCCGGGTGCGTTCGACGCGAACAGCTCGCGGATCGTGCCCGACGCGAGCACCAGCGCCACCGTGTGCACGAGCGCGCCCACCGCGAGCAACCCGGCCAGGCCCAGCGCCCCGGCCCGCAGACCGCGCACCGCCAGCGGGTCCAGGTAGTTGCGCAGGGTCGCCGCCAGCCCGGAACGCGACGCCGCTCCCGCCGCCGCGGCCACACCGGCGACGACGGCGGGCACCGTGAAGGCCGGCAACGGCTCGACCCGCGCACCCCCGCTGTCGTCGAACAACGCGATCCCCAGCCCGGCCAGGGCGTGCGCACCGGCCATGGCGGCGACCAACGGCACGGCCGCACCCGGCTCGCGATAGCCGAGACGGGCAGTGGCGTTCGCCGCCGCCCGGACGACCAGCGCGACAGCTCCGATCGTCGCCAGCAGCGGCAGCACGCCCAGCGGGCGCCCGGCGATCGTGACGGGCACCTGGTAGGCGGCGAGCCAGCCCGGCCCGGCCGCGCGCAGCACACCGCCGATCGAGAACTGCGCCACCGAAACCATGGCCGTGACCAGCCCGAACAGGGCGGCGACCACGACGTAACCGGTGACGACGGGGCCGAGGACCGCCGCGGCGAACACCCGCGCCCGGACCACCGGAGAGCGCTCGCCCCGGTGCTCCGGGTCCGTCACCCCATCCCCGGACCGGCCGTACGAGGTGAGCACCTGCATGCCTGGCACCCTCGCACCAACACTGCGCCGACCGGGTGAGCCACGCCGGTCGTCCCTCATGCGGATTAAGCCACAAGCGGCTGGTCCCGGGACACGCAGAACGCCCCTTCCCAGGCCGGGAAGGGGCGTTCTGCGCGAACTCAGCTCTGCGGGTTGCCGCCGGGCGGGGTACCCGGCTGCTGGCCCTGCCGGCCCTCGGACCCGGGCGGGTTGTAGAACTGGCCCTGCTGCGGGGCGTAGACCGTGGACTGCTGCTGCGGCGGGGACACCGGCGGACCGTACTGCGTGCCCGACGGGCCGCCCTTCGGCTCACCGTGACCGGGCTGACCCGGTTGACCGGGTTGCCCGGGCTGGCCCGGCTGGCCGAACTGCTGCCCCGGCTGACCGCCGTACGGCTGGCCGTACTGCGGCGCCTGTGGCTGCGGCATCTTCAGGACACCGGCGTCGAACAGCAGCGCCGCGATCGCGACCAGCATCTGCAGGATGCCCAGGATCAGGATCACCGTGTAGATACCCGGCGTCTCCGCCTGGGACGGGATGTGCACGACCACCAGGATCGCGGTGAGTGCGCCGAGCACGCTGAACAGCACCGCGAACGGGAGCGTGCGCGGGCCCCGTGGCAGCACCGCCAGCCCGGCCAGCAGACCGCCGACGAGCAGGAAGAGCACCGGCTGGTCGGCGCCCTGCGCCTCCTCGGAGAAGCCGATGAAGTAGTTCACCAGGCCCAGCAGGCCGATGAACAGCGTCAGGATCATGCTCAGGTTCGCCGGCGACAGGCCCGCCCCGGACTGCGCCGGGGGCTGCTGCTGCGGCAACCCGCCGGTCCCCGGGGGCTGGCCACCGCCGCCCTGCTGCGGGTATCCCGGTCCACCACTGGGGAACGTCATTACGCGTGCTCTCCTGTCTTCGCCCGAACCGGGGTGCCGTCGGGTCCGGGAACGGTTTAGCGCATTCCGGAGTTCCCGGCCACCCCATCCGGCTATCCGACGTGTCACCGCGGCAAACGGTTGCGTCGGATTTCGGAGGCCGGGACGCACACCGGCCGGGCACCGCGAACGGTGCCCGGCCGGTGCGTGGACCGCACGGGGTCAGTGCAGGTTCTCGTACAGCTCCCGGGCCAGCGCGGCAGTCTCGGACGGCGTCTTGCCGACCTTCACGCCCGCGGCCTCGAGGGCCTCCTTCTTCGCCTGCGCGGTGCCGGCCGAGCCGGACACGATCGCGCCCGCGTGCCCCATGGTCTTGCCCTCGGGGGCGGTGAAGCCCGCGACGTAGCCGACGACCGGCTTGGTCACGTTCTCCTTGATGTAGGCCGCGGCCCGCTCCTCGGCGTCGCCACCGATCTCGCCGATCATGACGATGACCTCGGTCTCCGGGTCGGCCTGGAACGCCTCGAGCGCGTCGATGTGGGTGGTGCCGATGACCGGGTCACCACCGATGCCGACGGCCGTCGAGAAGCCGATGTCACGCAGCTCGTACATCATCTGGTAGGTCAGCGTGCCCGACTTGGACACCAGGCCGATCTTGCCCGGGCCGGTGATGTTGGCCGGGATGATGCCCGCGTTGGACTTGCCCGGCGAGATGACGCCCGGGCAGTTCGGGCCGATGATGCGGGTCTTGCCGCCCTTGGCGACGTTGTGCGCCCAGAAGTAGGCCGAGTCGTGCACCGGGATGCCCTCGGTGATCACCACGGCGAGCGGGATCTCGGCGTCGATGGCCTCGATCACGGCGTCCTTGGCGAACTTCGGCGGCACGAAGATGACCGACACGTCCGCGCCGGTCTCCTTCATCGCCTCCTCGACCGTGCCGAACACGGTGAGGTCCTTGCCCGCGATGGTGACCGTCTGGCCGGCCTTGCGCGCGTTCACACCACCGACGATGTTCGAGCCGGCCTGCAGCATCTTGGTCGCGTGCTTGGTGCCCTCGGACCCGGTGATGCCCTGAACGATGATCTTGCTGCTGGAATCGAGGAAGATCGACATGTCTCTTACGCTCCTGCCGCGGCCAGCTCGGCAGCCTTGTCCGCTGCGTTGTCCATGGTGTCCACCTGCGTCACGAGCGGGTGGTTGGCCTCGTTGAGGATCCGGCGGCCTTCCTCGACGTTGTTGCCGTCGAGACGGACCACGAGCGGCTTGGTGGCCTCGTCGCCCAGGATCTTCAGCGCCTCGACGATCCCGGTGGCGACCGCGTCGCAGGCGGTGATGCCACCGAAGACGTTGACGAACACCGACTTGACGGCCGGGTCGTTCAGGATGACGTCCAGACCGGCGGCCATGACCTCGGCCGAAGCGCCGCCACCGATGTCGAGGAAGTTGGCGGGCTTGACGCCGCCGTGCTTCTCACCGGCGTAGGCGACCACGTCCAGCGTGGACATGACCAGGCCCGCGCCGTTGCCGATGATGCCGACCTCGCCGTCGAGCTTGACGTAGTTGAGGTCCTTGGCCTTGGCCTTGGCCTCCAGCGGGTCCTCGGTCTGCTTGTCGACGAGCTCCGCCTGCTTGGGCTGCCGGAAGCCGGCGTTCTCGTCGAGGGTGACCTTGCCGTCCAGCGCGACGATCTTGTCCTGCGGGTCGCGGACCAGCGGGTTGACCTCGACCAGCGTGGCGTCCTCGGCGACGAAGGTCTCCCACAGCTTGACGACCACGTCGGCCGCCTGGTCGCGGATGGCCTCGGGGAAGTTGCCCGCGGTCAGGATCTCCAGCGCCTTGGCCTTGTCCACCCCGGCGATCGGGTCGACCGGCACCTTGGCGAGCGCCTCGGGCCGCTCCACGGCCAGCTGCTCGATCTCCATGCCGCCCTCGGACGAGGCCATGGCGAGGAAGGTGCGATTGGCGCGGTCCAGCAGGAAGGAGAAGTAGTACTCCTCCGCGATGTCGGACGCCTCGGTCACCAGCACGCGGTGCGTGATGTGGCCCTTGATGTCGAGGCCGAGGATGGCTTCGGCCTTCTCCTTGGCCTCGGCCGGGTCCTTGGCGAGCTTCACGCCGCCGGCCTTGCCGCGGCCACCGGTCTTGACCTGGGCCTTGACGACGACCTGGCCGCCGATCTTCTCGGCGGCGGCCTGGGCTTCTTCCGGGGTGCTCGCTACGGCGCCGGGCAGTACCGGCACGCCGTGGGCGGCGAAGAGGTCCTTCGCCTGGTATTCGTAGAGGTCCACTACTCCAGTCTCCTGACGACACACACCGCCTGAGTCACCGGTCGTCTCGCGAGGGGCGATCCGCAGGCGGGTGCTTGTTGCAAACCATGCTGCCGGACGGAGACGACCCTAGCGACCTGCGCTTTGGCTCGGGGCGGCGCATCTGGTGAACTCGGTCACCGTATGGATCCAGAGCGTGTTTTCGGGGTGTGAATCGTCCCACGCGCGGCCAGGACGGCGGCGACGACGAGGGCCAGGGCAGCCGCCAGCGCGAGCCACCAGCCGGGTCCCGCGTGGGCGCCGGCGATCTCGTGGCGGGCGAGGGGCAGTTCGGCGGCCCGCAACCCGGCGACGCAGGCGGCACCGGCGAGCAGCGCGGCGGCCCTGGCGGGGCGGCAGCGCGGGGCGAGGACGCACGCGCCGAGGACCGTGAGGAGCGCGACCAGCAGGCCCCACGAGGGTGTGCCGAAGCTGGTCCAGAGGGCGGGCTCGACGTAGTCGGTCGCGAGGATCGACGGGATGCCGAAGGCACCGAGGGCGAGGATCCCGGCCGCGGCGAGCGGGGCGAGCAGGCCCGCGCCGGGGACGGCGGAGCCGTTGCCGAGCGCGGTGGCCGGGTCGGTGGTCTCGTCGCGTTCGACCATGCCCGCGACGACGGAGCAGCAGGCGGTGATGGCCGAGCCGGCGATCGCGAGCGCCGTCCACAGCACACCCGGGCCGGGGGTGAGGCCGGCGCCGAGTTCGGTGGCGGTGACGGCCATGGTGAGGACCGCGGTGCCGGCGAGGGGGACGGCGACCCAGGCGACGGAGAGGACGGGGCGCACGTAGGCGGCCGGGCCCGCGGTGAACAGGACGAGACCGAGGACTCCGACGAGCAGCCCGGCGGCGAGCAGGGCCCACCGGGACGGGCTGGGCGGCCCGTCGAGGTTGCCGGTGACGACCACCTGCGGGGTGAGCGCACCGGCGACGGCGGCGGCCGCGGTGAGCACGGCGAGGGCGCCGGTGACGATCCGCAGCCGGCGGATGCCGGGCAGGGTGATCTCGGCGGCGTCGTCGTCCGGTGCGGCGTCCGAGGTGGCGTCCCTGGTGGCGGCGGTGGGCAAGAAGGCGGCGGCGATCATCCCGGCGGCGCCGACGAGGACGAGAACCGGGCCCGCCGACAGCCGCACCCCGGGCAGGCTGAGGCCGGAGACGAGGTTCGGCAGCCCGACGACGGTCGCGGTGACGCCGAGGCCGAGCAACCCGCCCCGCGCGACCGCGCTGCCGGACCCGGCGAGCAACACGGTGGCGACCGGCAACGCGAACGCGAGCAGGAGGCTGCCGGCGAGCACCAGACCGGGGCCTTCGAGCGCGCTGGCCGCAGGCAGGAAGGCATCAGTGGACGCGAAGGGCGCCATCATGAGCCCCACTGCCGCCACGATGGCCGCCGCGATGCCGAGGATCAAACCGGACCGCCCGGCCCGCCCGGACCGCGCGGCCTGCGCTGCCTCGGGCCAAGCCGGGGTACCGGGGTCAGCGGGCTCCCCGGCGGCGGTGCCCGCCGGGATGCGGGATCCGGTGCGACTCCGGGCGCCGTCCTCCACGGAGCGACCGTCGGTGGCCGGGGACGCGGTGACACCGCGGCGGGCCTTGCCCGACGGCACTGCCCTGGCACCCGGCTCACCCGAGGCCTCCCCGGGAGCGGACCGGCCGGTCGCGGGTCGACGCTCGCTCCACTGGGACTTCGCGGCGACCGCCTCCGCGGCAGCGGACGGCGGCGGGGGCCAGGAAGCGTCCGCGTTCGGGGCGACGGCCCGCATGGCCAGCACACCGGCCGCGATCGCGACCACGTGCCCTGCCAGCAGCAGCCACAACCCGGCACCGGTAGCGGGCTCGGCCAGCGCGTGCACGCGGAACAGCTCCGGACGCGCCGCGCGCAGGGGGTCCGTGAGCAGGATCAGGTCGAGCACCAGCCGCCCCGGGGCGAGGGCCGCCACCGCTGCCAGCACACCGGCGGCCGTCTGGTGGCGGCCCCGCACCGCGAGCACGGCCACCACGACCATCGGCGCCACGGCGAGCACCACCAGCAGCGGGACGCTGGCGTAACCCCGTGGCACACCGTCCGCCACCGGCACCGCGCCACCCGCGGCGAGCAGCACGGCCGACACCGCCCCGGCCACGTAGGCCACCGGGGACGGGGACCCGCTGCCGGCGTCGCCAGCGTCGGAGGTCGCGTCGAGCTGCACGGCAGCCACGCCACCGGTGCTGTCAGTGTCCATGTGATCTCACGTCGTCGAGGGTCGGAGGAGCGGTCAGGACGGCCGGCCTCGGCGCCGAGAGCCGCGGGCACACCACGACCCGTGCCTGGCACCGGCCGCCCGGCGCGGACCGCCTCACCCAGGTGATCACGTCCCGCGCGGCGTCGCCACCGACACCGGCGCCCGACGCTAGCAAGCCGGGAAGGTTGCCCCGGAAACCCCACGAGCTAACAAACCGTGTCGCACATCACACCAATGGCGGAATATCGCGTCTACCCAGTGTCATCGACACTGATCGGCCGCGAGCTCCCGCGCCACGTTCGGCCCAGAGGGCGTTCACTCCTTGCCGCCGACCACATCCCTTCGTTACTGTCCCCCGGTCCCCATCACGGTCAGGTCACGATGTGGGCGGCGGGCAGCCACCCCGAACGGTTGCCCACCGGGATCCCCCGCCCGGAACCCGCCCGCTGACCCCCTGAGTAACGGAAGGCCCCGACTTGGCTCGATACCGCTCCCCCGGCGGCCAAGCTCCTTCCCCGGTACTCGACGACGACGCTGCGGACGGCGCCGTCGTCCGGGTCCGGGGCGCTCACCGGCTCCCCGCGCCGTCCTCGGCGCTGCGTGGCCGGGTCGTGGTCGCCGCCGTGGCGGCCGGCGCGTTCGCCGCTGCCGCCGCAGGACAGACCCTCCAGTCCGTGCAGACTTCCGACGCCGACGTGGCTCCCCTGGCCAACACCGGGGACGCGAGCGCGTCGTTCGCGGTCGGTGGTGACGCCCCCACCGGCGCCCCCGAGATCCTTCCCGCGGCCAACTTCACCGACGCGTCGGCGGAGGTGCAGCGCCTCACCGACAGCGAGAACGTCACGATGGCCCGGCGGAACCACGATGCCGAAGTCGCCCGCGCCGCGGCCGAGGAGGCTGCCCGGCCCAAGACCTGCCTGCCCGCCAAGGGCACGTTCACCTCCGGCTTCGGCGCCCGCTGGGGCACCAGCCACCTCGGCGTCGACATCGCCAACTCGATCGGCACCCCGATCTACGCCGCGACCGACGGCGTGGTGATCGAGGCCGGCCCGGCGAGCGGCTTCGGCCTGTGGGTGCGGATCCAGATGGACGACGGCACCATCCAGGTCTACGGCCACGTCAACACCTACTCGGTGCGCGAGGGTCAGAAGGTCAAGTGCGGGCAGCAGATCGCCGAGATCGGCAACCGCGGCCAGAGCACCGGGCCGCACCTGCACTTCGAGATCTGGCAGAACGGCACCCGCAAGATCGACCCGCGGCCCTGGCTCGCCGCCCGCGGCATCAGCCTCTGACGGCCCCTCCCTGGCCCGGTCACGGGTCCGGCCGCCGCACGAAGTAGGCCACCGCGACCTGCCAGACCCCGCACAGCCGTCGCGACGTACGCCGGCACCGCAGGCACCGGCCGTCCGGCCCGCCGTGCCGCTCCAGGAGAGCCTGCCAAGCGGCGAGGACCACGAGGGCCTCGCCGGCCGGTAACGCCCCGTCGTGGACCACCCGCGCGACCATGCGCTCGATCCGCTCCAGGACGCCTGCCCGCACGTACGGGAACCACTGCCTGCCCACACCACGACCTCCCCAGGTTCGAACTCGCGTTCGAGACAGGTATAGCGGAGGGGTCCGACAATTCCGGGACGGCCGGTGAGCCGGGCTCGCTCATCACCCGATCGGAGCAGGCAGCGAGGCCCGGACCGCCGCCGGGATGTGGCGGCCCGGGACGAGACCTACAGCTTCACCATCGGGACGCTGCCGATCAGCATCAGCTTCACCTTGCCGGCGCTGCCGAAATCGATGGTGGCGGTGGCACGTGGACCCTCACCGGACGCTTCGACCACCGTGCCGAGACCGTACTTGTCGTGGTTGACGCGGTCGCCCACCTCGAGCTTCAGCGCCACGGTGTTCTGCCAGCCCTTGAACGGCGTCGACCGCATGCCGCGGGCCGCGATCCCGGCCTGCGCGGAGTCCTCACCGAAACGGGAGCGCCGCCCCCAGGTGGTCGCCGCCCGGGGCGAACCGAACGACGGCTCCGCGGCCGACGACGGCTCCTCCCGGCGCCAGTCGAGCAGCTCGGACGGCACCTCGTCGAAGAACCGGGACGCCGGGTTCGTCATCGGCTGTCCCCACGCCGAGCGCGTGATCGCCCGGCTCAGGTACAGCCGCTTGCGCGCCCGCGTGATGGCCACGTACGCCAGCCGCCGCTCCTCGGCCAGCTCGGCGGGCTCGCCCAGGGCCCGCAGGTGCGGGAAGACGCCGTCCTCCCAGCCCGTGCAGAACACCACCGGGTACTCCAGCCCCTTCGCGGTGTGCACGGTCATCAGCGTGACCACCCCGGAGTCCTCCTCCTCGCCGTCGGAGTCCGGTGTCGGCACCGAGTCCGCGTCGGCCACCAGCGAGACCCGCTCGAGGAACGCCGCCAGCGAGCCCGGCTCGGGTACGCCCGCGTCGTCCTCGGCGAGCGGCGGCATCTCGGCAGCCTGCTCGGCGAACTCCCGCGCGACGGTGACGAGCTCGGTCAGGTTGTCCACCCGGGAGGCGTCCTGCGGGTCGTCGGACTCCTCCAGCTCGGCCCGGTACCCCGTGCGCTCCAGCACGGCCTCGAGCACGTCGGCGACCTCAGCGCCCTCCTCGACCAGCGCGATCAGCCCGTCGAGCAGCTCGACGAAACCGGCGATCGCCTTCTGCGAACGCGGGTTGAGCAGCGGCACCTTGCCGGCCACCGCGTCCCGCAGCGCGGCCGCGAACGAGATCCGCTCCCGTTCGGCGTGCGTGGCCACGCACGCCTCGGCCCGCTCGCCGATGCCCCGCTTGGGCACGTTGAGGATGCGCCGCAGGCTGACCGTGTCCTCCGGGTTGGCCAGCACCCGCAGGTAGGCCAGCGCGTCCCGCACCTCGCGGCGCTCGTAGAAGCGGACGCCGCCGACCACGCGGTAGGGCAGCCCGAGCCGGATGAAGATCTCCTCGAACACCCGCGACTGGTTGTTGGTGCGGTAGAACACCGCCACGTCGGAGTACTTCGCCTCGCCCTGGTCGACCAGTGCGTCGATCTCGCCCGCGACGAAGGCCGCCTCGTCGTGCTCGTTGTCGGCGACGTAGACGCCGATCTTCTCGCCGTCGCCGGAGTCGGTCCACAGCCGCTTGTCCCGCCGGTTCGGGTTGCGCGAGATGACCGCGTTGGCGGCGGACAGGATCGTCTGGGTGGAGCGGTAGTTCTGCTCCAGCAGGATGGTGCGGGCGTCCGGGAAGTCCCGCTCGAACTCCTCGATGTTGCGGATGGTGGCGCCGCGGAACGCGTAGATCGACTGGTCGGCGTCACCGACCACGCACAGCTCCGCCGGCTCGACACCGCCCTCGGTCCGCGTGGTGCCCACCAGCTCCCGGACCAGGGTGTACTGGGCGTGGTTGGTGTCCTGGTACTCGTCGACCAGGACGTGCCGGAACCGGCGGCGGTAGTGCTCGGCCACGTCGGGGAAGGCCTGGAACAGCTCGACCGTGCGCATGATCAGGTCGTCGAAGTCGAACGCGTTCGCCAGCCGCAGCCGCCGCTGGTACTCGGTGTAGACCTCGGCGACCCGGCGCTCCAGGTCGTTGGACGCCTTCGCCGTGGCGTCCTCCGGGTCGGTCAGCTCGTTCTTGTGGTTGGAGATGTGCACCGCCAGCGCGCGGGCCGGGTAGCGCTTGGGGTCGATGTCCAGGTCGCGCGCGACGAGGGTGACCAGGCGGCGCGTGTCGTCGGCGTCGTAGATCGAGAAGTTCGACGACATGTCGAGCGTCTTGGCCTCGCGCCGCAGCAGCCGCACGCACATCGAGTGGAACGTGGAGACCCACATGGCGTTCGCGCGCCTGCCCACCAGCTCGCCGACGCGCTCCCGCATCTCGGCCGCGGCCTTGTTGGTGAACGTGATCGCCATGATCTCGCCGGGGTGCACACCGCGCTCGGCCAGCAGGTAGGCGATGCGCCGGGTCAGCACCCGGGTCTTGCCGGAGCCCGCGCCGGCAACCACCAGCAGCGGCGCACCGGTGTGCGTGACCGCTTCCCGCTGCGCGGGGTTGAGGTCGGCGAGCAGATCGGCGTGGCGGCCCGGCGCGGGACGCGCGGGCGGCTCGGCGGGGAGGTCGAACAGGGTGCTCATCGGTTGTCCACGCTACCCGGGGGCTCCGACGGTTTACCGCGGTGGACGTACGGCGAGGTGTCGTCACCGGATGGACGCGCGGCGGCCCGCCACGGCGGACCATCGACGGCATGAACACACCATCGAAACGGATCCGGGCCGCGGACCAGGACCGGGAGCGCGTGGCGGCCCGGCTGCAGCAGGCCGGCGGCGAGGGCAGGCTGTCGCTCGCCGAAACCGAAGACCGGATGGGTGCCGCCTACGCGGCGACCTACCTCGACGAACTGGCCGAGCTCACGCAGGACCTGCCACGGCCGGCGCCGGCGGAACCAGCGAAGCCACCGCGGTTCCCCGTGCCGCTGCGGGTGCACGCCGCGGTCGTGGCCCTGTTGTCGGTGCTGCTCGTCGTCCGGTTCGTCGCGTCGGGCGCGCCGTTCTTCTGGCCGGCGGTGCCGTTGTTCTGGCTGGGTGTGAGCCTGCTCGCGCACGCGGCGATCCGCTACCGGCGGCGAGCTGTGCCATACTGATCTCGTGCAGCACCACGCGTACCGATTTTTCTACGGGATCCGGACTCCGGCTCCCGTGATCGCGTAGGTGCCCACACCACCGTCACTGCAAGCCCCGGAGTCCGCGGACCCGGGGCTTTCGTCGGCTTCGGGGCCGCGCGGTCCGGAACCGACCGGAGGGCCCGATGAACGCACAGACACATGAGAAGGACACCTCGCCGGAGTCCTCGGGGGAACCCGTGGCGACGGCCGAGGAGATCGCCGAGCTGCGCGAGGAGATCGACTGGCTGGACGCGGAGATCCTGCGGCTCGTCAAGCGCCGCGTCGAGGTCTCCCGCCGGATCGGCGCCGCGCGGATGGCCGCGGGCGGCACCCGCATCGTCTACAACCGCGAAATGGACGTGCTCGCCCGTTACCGCGAACTCGGCCCGGACGGCCGTCAGCTCGCCATGGCCCTGCTGAACCTGGGGCGTGGGCGGCTCGGCCGCTGAAAACGTCGGAATCCGGGGGTTTCCCGGAGGCCGGACAGCGTGGCGGACGGGCACACTGGAGACATGATTAACGTCATCGCGGTGATCATCGCGATCGCCAGTGTGCTCGCCTCGCTGGCCCACGTGGGCTACCTGGCGCTGCTGAACAACGCGGCGAACAAGCGGGCCGGCGGTGCACCGGTGGCGCAGTACGTGCGCAGCCGGTGGGCGCTCGCCGGCGGCACCACCGCCGCGTCGCTCCTCGCGTGGCTGTTCACCTCGGGCGGCACCGGGATGGACATCCTCGCGATCATCGTCGCCGCAGGCAGCGGCGCGGTAGCCACCAAGGCCCTGCAGTCCACGCAGGCGCGCTACCGAAACGGTGGCTGACGAAGTGTGAAAGCCCCGACTGAGTGAACTTGCGGGCTCACGCTTTGACAACTGACGCCTGCTCTTACCCTTGATGGCGTGGAACGGCCTGGATTCGCCTCCACGCGCCCGGCGCACCGCCGCGCGCGTGCAGGCGAACGTGCACCAGCACTTGCACCGGCTGCTCCATCCGGTCGAATCGGCACGGGTCCGGCGTCAGAGTGCGCGCAGGGCGGTGTCCACACGGCATGACACGCGGGGCCGAATTCACGGACAGCTCTCGTTCCGGGACCGGCCGGCACCGACGTGGTGCCGGAACCTGGACCCCGGTCGTTCCGGCACACCGGCCGGGCGCCGGGCGGGCACCCATGCCGGCCGACCCGCCTGCCCGCGGCTCGCTGGCGCTCACCAGTCTGATCCCGGATGCCCGGCCCGCGACCGAGGTGTTCCCGCCCGCACACGGTGAGCTGCCCGTCACCGGTGCCACGGCACCGTCCCGGCGGACGCCGGAGCAGCCGCCCCGGCGCACCAAGGTCAAGCTGACCCCGCCGCGCTGCCGGTACGCCAACGACCCCGATCGCATCGACGACACGGATGTGCGGGTCTACGAGGTCGCCCCGGCGACCGGCCTCGGCTCGTTCGACCTCGGCAACGTGCCCGCGTCGGTGACCCCGCCGCGCAGCTGGCGCAAGGCCGCCTGGTTCGCCACCGCCTCGTCCGGTGGCGTGGTCGTGGCGCTGATGTTCGCCGGCTCGGCGTTCGTCGCCAAACCGGCGCCCGACCAGGCCGGCGGCGGATGGATCCCCGGCCTCGGCGGCGGCGTGCCCACCCTCTCCGGGGAGCAGATCGCGCCGCCCAGCCCCGGCGGCGACGAGAGCCACACGACGGCGAGCACGCCCCACGACGAAGCGACCCCGCCGGCCACGGACCCGGTCTCCGCGGATGCCGGGGCGACCGGAAGCGCCGGCGTACGCGCACCGGGCCGGAGCACGGCCGAGAGCACCACCTCGTCCACGGGGCCGGCGAGCGAACCGGCTGCCGCGGCACCCGCTTCCACCACCCCGGCCGTCCCGCGCAAGCCGCCGCCGTCGCCCGCGCCCTACGACGCGGACCCCACCCGGTTCACGTTCTCCCAGGAGGACCCGAAGAAGCTGGCGAGCACGTCGCAGAGCTACCTCGACACGGTCACCGAGAACGCCGAGGCGGCCCACGAGATGACCGGCGGTGGGCTGCGGCAGGAGGGCATCGAGGGCCTCCAGCGCAAGTACGCGCAGGTGGCCTACTTCGAGGTCAAACACATCCGGGTGCACCAGTACGATGGCAAGGCGGTGTGCACCGTGCAGACCGTCTACAAGGACGGCCGGCAGGTCACCGAGGAACGCACGCTCGAGTTCTCCGGAGACAAGATCACCAGCGACGATGCCTGAAGCCCGACTGCGCCAGGTGGGTGATGGTCACTGCCGTTCGTCGTACCGTGACGCCCCTCCACCGATCGTGGGTGGCCGGTAACGCGCGACCGGGGTTCGCTGATGAACAGCACGACAAACCCCGGTCCCCCGACACGGAAGATCCAGACGACAGGTCCATGAGAGTCGCACACGAACGGCAGCGCGAGACCCGCGCGCCGGAGGCCCTCCGCGTCGAGGAGCTGATCTCCCCCGAGATCCTCGACAACGAGATGGTCGACCGCGAGTACCTCACCCAGGTGTTCCGCGAACCGCGGAAGTACCTGCCGCCACCGCGCGTCCGGAACCGGACCGAGCCGCAGCGGGAGCCGGAGAGCCGGGGCGCGAAGCTCGCCAAGCTCACCGGGCTGACCATGGCCGGCACGTTGCTCGTCGGCGCCGTCGTCGCGTCGTCGGTCCTCAGCCGCAGCCGGGACCAGTCGGCGGCACCGGCCGCACCCGTTCCGCCGCAGATCACCGGCGTCGCCGCGCTGGGCGGGTTCGCGTCGACCGGGACGCCGCAGGCGCGGCGGGGCGGTAACGCCGCCGGTCACGCTCCGGCGAGCACCAGCTCGGCCGCTCCGGCGCCGGTGGCCCAGACGCAGACACCGGCGGCCGGCGCCCTGACCCCACCGGGCAGCTCCGCCGCGCCGACGACCACGGCACCCGCGCCGACGCCGGCGCAGAAGCTCGCGGTGGTCCGCGAGTTCTACCGGCGGGTGGACGACGCGCCGGAGAAGGCGCTGGACCTGCTCAGCCCGGCGCTGGCCGGTGAGGAGGCCGGTGACCTCGTGCGGGCGTGGAGCACCATGCGCCAGGTCGAGGTGACCGACGCGCACGTCCAGCCCGACGGGTCGGTGCTCGCGGTGGTGCTGATGCGCCGCGACGACGGCACGCGGCTGCGGGTCACGCAGCAATTCGGCCTGGACCGGACCGGCCGCAGCATCTCGGAGGCGGTCCTGCTGGCCGCCGAGGAGCTGTAGCGGCTGCTATACCAGGCGTGGTCTTCCCACGCCAGACAGTGCCGGATGCATGTGCGCAGAGTGAGCACCCTAGCCTTGACCGAAACGGATCTGGCCAAACCGGCCTACGGGCCGAGCTACGTGCAGAGGCTCCCAGGCGTGCGGCACTGCGTCACGCCCTGAAACAGCCCCGAAGGAGGTCGCGTGAGCGACGAGGGTCGCCTGGTCGCCGGCCGGTACCGGATCGAACGGCGAATCGGCACCGGCGCCATGGGCACGGTGTGGCAGGCGCACGACGAGCTGCTCGGACGAGCGGTCGCGATCAAGCAGCTGCTCCTGCAGCCGGGGCTGGACCCGCACGAGGCCGAGGACGCCAAACAGCGCACCATGCGCGAGGGCCGGATCGCCGCGCGGTTGCACCATCCCAACGCGATCTCCGTGTTCGACGTGGTCACCGACGACAACGGCCACCCGTGCCTGGTGATGGAGTACCTGCCGTCGACCAGCCTCGCCGAGCTGCTGCGGGAGCGGAAGACCCTGCCGCCGCGCGAGGTCGCGCGCGTCGGCGCCCAGATCGCCGCCGCGCTCAAGGAGGCGCACGCGGTCGGCATCGTGCACCGCGACATCAAGCCGGGCAACATCCTCCTCGCCGACAACGGTGTGGTGAAGATCACCGACTTCGGTATCTCGCGGGCCAAGGACGACGTCACGGTCACCAAGACCGGGATGATCGCCGGCACCCCGGCCTACCTGGCGCCGGAGGTCGCGATCGGTGGCGACCCCGGTCCGGAGGCGGACGTCTTCTCGCTCGGCTCGACGCTGTACGCGGCGTGCGAGGGCCAGCCCCCGTTCGGGCTGAGCGAGAACACCCTGAGCCTGCTGCACGCGGTCGCCGCGGGGCAGATCAACCCGCCGCGGCAGTCCGGCCCGCTGGCGAGCGTGCTGGCCGTGCTGCTGCACCCCGAGACCCGCCACCGCCCGACCGCCGCGGAGGCGGAGGAGCTGCTCGCCGCGGTGGCCCGCGGCGAGACCCCGCTGGGCGGTCCGGCGGCGGAGACCCGGTTCGCACCCTCGGGCGGGGCGCTCGCCGGCGGTGCACTCGCCGCCGGAGCGCTCGGCGCGGCTGCGGCCGCCGGGAGCACCCGAGCGATGCGTGGCGACAACTTCGGCCCGCAGGCGGGCACCCTGGGCGCGGCGGGCAACCAGTTCTACGACGAGTACGACGACTACGCGCCCACTTCGGCCTACCCCGCGGACGACTACGACCGCCAGGGCGCGACCCGTGCGGCGCCGGCCGGCCACGACGACGAGCCGGCACCCGCCGCGGACGCGGACGACGAGGACAAGCCGGGCAAGTGGAAGGTGCCGGCAGCCATCGGCGCCGTGGTGGTCGCCGGTCTGGTGGCCCTCGGCATCTGGCTGTTCAGCGGACCGGGCGACAACCCGACGAACACCACCGAGACCAAACCACCGGCCATTCCGGCGCCGCTGACGAGCTCGCCGGTGGGGAAGACGGAGAACTGGACGCCGACCGCGGGCAGGCCCACCCAGTTCGACGACGTGCCGACGAAGGCCACCGGTTCGCGTCGCAGTACCTTCGAGGAGAGTGCCGTGGAGCACCCCACCTCGCCTCCCAAGCAGACCTCGTCCAGGACAGTGGTCCAGACCACTCAGCCGGAGAAGACCCCGACCGACGAGTCGTCGGCGCCGCCGTCGAACAGCAACCCGTAGCAACGACAGCCGGAAACCTTCCGGATCAGTCAGTAGGGTGGTGGGGGAAACCATCCGACACGCCGGGACGACGAGAGGGTGTAGTGGGTACTGAGGACGCACTCGTCGGCGGCCGGTACCGGCTGGATCAGCCGATCGGTCGCGGGCGGGCCGGGATTGTCTGGCTGACGTACGACACACAGCTGAACCGCACCGTCGCCGCGAAGAAGATGTCCGTCGCGCCGGGCCACAGCGAGCAGGCCGTCGCCACCGCGATGGACGAGGGCCGCGCGGCGATGCGGATCCAGCACAACTGCGCGATCGGCGTCTACGACGTGTTGCGGGACGGGCCGGACCCGTGGCTGGTCATGGAGTACGTGCCGTCCCGCAACATGGCGGACTTCCTCACCGAGTACGGCACCCTGACCCCGGAGCAGACCGCGTTCCTGGGTATCCAGCTGGCCTCCGCGCTGGCCGCGGCCCACCAGGCCGGCGTCGTGCACCGCGGTCTCGAACCGGGCAACGTGCTGCTCGCCGACGACGGCGGCGTCAAGGTCACCGACATCGGGTTCACCGGCGCGGGGTTCAACCCGGCCTACCGGGCGCCGGAGCTGTCCCGCGGAGCGACTGCGGCACCGGCCACCGACGTGTTCTCCCTGGGCGCGACGCTGTACACCGCCGTGGAGGGCGTGCCGCCGTACGGCGAGCACGGCAACGGGCCGCTGCGGCAACCCGAGAAGGCCGGTGTACTCGCACCGGCGCTGATGAAGCTGCTGCGCGAGGACCCGCTGAGCCGCCCCACGCTGCGCGACAGCATCACCTCGTTCCAGGCCATCACCCAGGGACGGCAGACAGCCTTCATCCCGCCGACCGCGCCCGCGTTGCCCACGGTGCCCGCGTTCCGGGCCCAGGAGCCGCCGCCCCCGCCGCCACGGCAGCCGGTGGTCAAGCTGTCCCCGGCACGGGTGCGCCAGCTGATCCTGGCAACCATGGCGGTGCTGGCCGCCGCCGCGATCGGGATCGGGGTCACCCAGCTGCTGTTCCTCTAGGCCCCGCGGGTCTTGAGCACCTGGATCAGGTGCCGGACGGCCGGCTGGTCGCGCGACCGGGTCGCGACGACGGCGTGGATCGGGCGGATCGGTTCCGGGTTGCGGATCCGGCGGACCACCGCGCCCGGCTGCGGCGCGCCCAGGCCGAGCACGGGAACCAGGCTGATTCCCAGCCCGGCCGCGACGAAGCCCTGCGCCGTGGCGTAGTCCTCGCACTCCATCGCGAAGTTCGGCACGAAACCGGCGGCTCCGCAGGCCGCCATGAGCACGTCCCGGCAGGGGCCGGGGGTGACTTCGTTGTTGATCCACGGCTCGTCCGCCAGGTCGGTGAGGTCCACCACCTTCTTGCGGGCGAGCGGGTGCGTCTTCGGCAGCGTCACCCGGTACGGGTCGTCGAGCAGGTGGTACTGCTCGACCCCGGCCTTGCGGTACTCACCGTGGAACACCACGATCGCCACGTCGGCGTCACCGTTTTCCACCTGCGACAACGCCTCCCCGGGTTCGAGGAGCCGCAGGTCCAGCTGCACACCGGGATACTCGCTGCGCAGCGCCGCCACCGCCGGGGGCACCAGCGACGCACCGGCGGTCGCGAAGTAGCGGATTGCCAGGCGGCCGGTGCGGCCCGCCTTCAGGTCGGCCAGCTCCGCCTCGGCCTGGGACAGCTGGACGGACAACGCCTCGGCGTGCTCGGACAGCAACGCGCCCGCGGGCGTGGGCCGAACACCGCGGCCGACCCGTTCCAGCAGGAGCGCGCCCGCCTCGCGCTCCAAAGTGGACAGCTGCTGGCTGATCGCGGACGGGGTGTAGCCGAGGTTCCGGGCGGCGGCACTGATCGAGCCGCCCACCACCACGGCCCGCAGCACCTGGAGTCGCCGGACGTCGAGCATGACCCGATCCTACAGTTTTGCTAACGCTGGCGTGCAGGAATTTTCGCTTGTCCTTACGTGTCGCGCCCGCGATGGTGGAGTCGTGGGTGAACTGAAGACACTTCTGCGCCTGGGTGCGCTGGCGCTGATGTGGGGATCGAGCTTCCTCTGGATCAAGATCGGGCTGACCGCGTTCACGCCGGTGCAGCTCGTGCTCATCCGCACGGCGCTGGGCAGCGCGGTGCTGGTCGGGCTCTGCTACGGCGCGGGCGACCGGCTCCCGGCCGGCCGCCGGATCTGGCGGCACCTGCTCGTCGCGGCGTTGTTCCACAACGCGGTGCCGTTCCTGCTGATCGCGGTCGGCGAGCGGACCGTCAGCTCCGGCATCACCGGGGTGCTGAACGCGACCGTCCCGCTGTGGACGCTGGTCATGGCGCTGTTGGTGGGCACCGAGCGCCGGCTCGGCCCACCGAAGCTCGCCGGGCTGCTCGTCGGACTGGCCGGCAGCGTGCTGATCTTCGCGCCGTGGCAGGAGTCCGGCCTGCTCAGCTGGGGCGCTCTGGCCTGCGTCGCCGCCGCGGTGAGCTACGGTTTCGTGAACGTCTACGAGGGCAAGTACCTGTCGGCCGTGGGCTCGTCGCCGGTCGCGGTCGCGGGAGCCCAGATGAGCGCCGCCACCGGGCTCACGGTGCTCGCGATGCCGGTCGGCGGCACGGCACCGGTCCACCTGTCCCCCGGGCCGGTGATCGCCGTGGTCGTCCTCGGGGTGTTCTCGACCGGGGTCGCGTTCGCGCTGAACTACCGGCTGCTGGCGACCGAGAGCGCGGTCACGGTGTCCGTCGTCGGCTACCTGCTGCCCGTGGTGTCCCTGGTCCTCGGCACGCTCGTCCTCGGCGAATCCCTCAACCCGCGTGTGCTGACCGGGGTGGCCGTCGTGCTGGCCGGTGTCGCGCTCACCCGCGTGCGACGGCGGGTCGTGACTCAGACCAGCCTGCGGTCGGAGGCCCAGCGGGAAAGCTCGTAGCGGTTCGACAGCTGGGTCTTGCGCAGGACGCTGGAGACGTGCGTCTCGACGGTCTTGACGGAGATGAACAGCTCCGAGGCGATCTCCTTGTAGGCGTAGCCGCGCGCGAGCAGGCGCAGGACGTCCCGCTCGCGCGGGGTCAGCAGGTCCAGCTCCGGGTCGCTGATCGGCGCGGAACCCGGCCGGTCGGCGAACGCGTCCAGCACGAACCCGGCCAGCCGCGGCGAGAACACCGCGTCGCCTTCCGCGACGCGGGCAACCGCGCGGACCAGCTCCTTCGACGAGATCGTCTTGGTGACGTACCCGCGCGCCCCGGCGCGGATGACCGCGATGACGTCCTCGGCCGCGTCGGACACCGACAGCGCCAGGAACACGACATCCGGCAGCTCTTTGCGCACCCGGCGGAGCACCTCGGCGCCGCCGCCGTCGGGCATGTGCACGTCGAGCAGCACGACCTGCGGCTTCGTGCGGACGATGCCGGCGACCGCCTCGGCGACCGAACCTGCCTCACCGACCACGCGCACCTCGTCGGTGATCGAGTCCAGTTCGGTGCGCACCCCCGCCCGGAACAGCGCGTGGTCGTCCACCAGGAACACGCTGATGGGGGCTTTCGGCTGCGGTGTCTCGCTCAACGCGTCCCTCCGGATTCGGCTTTGATCGGCATTTCCAGCTGCACCTCTGTCCCGTCCCCCGGCGCCGTGCGCAGCCGTACCGTGCCGCCGTTGCGCTCCATCCTGCCCCGGATCGAATCGGCCAGGCCATGCCGGTCCTCCGACACGCTGTCCGGGTCGAAGCCCTTGCCCCGGTCGCGCACGAACACGGTCACCGCGGTGGGCTCCACCTCCGCGTACACGCTCACCTCGTCGACGCCCGCGTGCTTGGCCGCGTTGACCATCGCCTCGCGAGCGGCCAGCACCAGCGCGACGAGGCGGTCGTCCAGCTCGGCGTCACCCACCACGACCTGCGAAACCGAGATCGCGAAGGTGTCCTCGACCTCGCCGCACGCGGTCGCGACAGCCTCCGACAGGCGGCCGCCGCCGACGTTCTTCGGCGCGCCGTAGCCGGCCGGGCCGTACAGCCAGCCGCGCAGCTCGCGTTCCTGGCTGCGCGCCAGCCGGGCCACCTCCTTCGGCGCCTCGGCCTGCTTCTGGATCAGCGCGAGGGTTTGCAGCACCGAGTCGTGCAGGTGCGCCGCGATCTCCGCGCGCTCCTCGGTGCGGATCCGGGCGCGCCGCTCCTCCCCCAGGTCCCGCACCATCCGCAGCCAGAACGGCACGGTCAGCACGGCCACCCCGACCAGGGTCGCGAGCACCGAGATCAGCGCGAACTGCACCTGGCCGAGCGTGCCGCTGCGCAGCACCACGACGGCGATGCCGGCGATCACCAGCGCCACGCCGGCCAGGACGCGGATCGCGGCCGACCACCCGCCACCACCCAGGACCACGCCCGCGACGCTGGAACGCGCGCCTTCCCGCCAGCGGCGGCGCTGCGACTCGTCCGCCTCTCGCCAGACAACGGCGGCACCGACGAGGGCGAGCGCCAGCGGCACCGCGACCCACCCGTTGATCGTGCCGGTGATCGCACCAACGGCGACCAGCAGGCCGATGCCCAGGACGAGCAGGCCGATCGCTTGCTGCTTCTCCTTCGGCGTGGACGGCGCGTCGGCCTCCTCGCGGCGCTGCTGCGGCACGAACACCCACAGCAACCCGTAGGCCACCAGGCCGGCCCCGCCGAAGGCGGCCAGCACCGCGAAGACCGCGCGCACCCACAGCACCTTCACGCCGAGGTGGTCAGCGAGGCCGGAGGCCACACCGGCGACGATGCGGCTCGACCGGCGGCGGTACAGCTTGGGCCGCTCGTCGGGCTCCGCCAGCTCCGTCCCGGCCGCCGCCGTCACGGCCGTCTCACCCGCGGGACGCGGTAGCGGCGTGGCGGTCTCGGTCCGGGGCTCTTCCTGCACGTGATCCATGGTGGCACGGCGGCGAACACGATCCATCGGGGAATTCCCCCGGGATCCCCGCCCACGAAATCTCAGGGTCGTTCCCCGATGTGCGCGGGCGGCCCGCTGCACCATCCTCGTCACCATGAACGACACGGCAGAGGCTCCGAAACCGCATGGCCTGAGCGGTTTCGAGGAGACCGTGAAGGACTTCTGGGCCAGCCGACCGCGCCGTCCCGCGCGGGGCGGCAAGATCGGCGGTGTGGCGGCGGCCATCGGCAACCGGTACGGCATCGACCCGGTCATCGTGCGGGTGGCGTTCGTGACGGCGACCGTCTTCGGCGGTGTCGGCGCCTCGCTCTACCTGCTGTGCTGGCTGCTGTTCCCGGCCGAGGGCGACGAGGTGTCGCCGGTCGAGTCGTTGTTCGGCCAGGGCCGCAGCTCGATGAGCAAGGCACTGACGATCGTGCTGGCCGTCCTGTTCTTCCCGCTGTCCAGCTGGGCGTTCGCCGGGGGCTGGTTCGACGGGGGCGGCATCATCGGGGCGGCGATGATGGTCACCGCGCTGTACCTGCTGCACCGCGGTCGCGGGCACCTCTACCGGCCGGTGCCGGTGACCCGCTCGGCCACGGCGGCGTTCTCGATGTCCGGTCCGGGCGCCACCCGGACGAGCGACACCGGCTGGGATCCGCTGGCCGCCGACCCGATGGCCTGGGATCTCCCCGATCCCACCCCGGCGCCGGCCCCGCCGCCACCGCCGCGCGCGCCGCGTCGGCGGAGCAAGATCGGCGTGGCCGCGTTCGCGCTGGCCTTGCTGGTGGCCGGCGCGGGAACGGCGCTCGGCTCGACCGGCACCACGTGGTTCTCCGCGCCGCACGTCATCGGCCTGGTGCTCGGTGTGCTGGGTGTCGGGATGGTGGCCGGCGCGTTCGCCGGCGCCGGACGCAAGCTGGTGCTCCTGGCGGTGCCGCTGTCGATCGTGGGTGTGGCGCTGACGTCGACGTCGTTGAGCGGCTACTCGGGCGGGATGGGCGACCTGACGGCCCGGCCCGCGAGCGCGGCGCAGGTGCTGCCGAGCTACCAGCGCACGGCCGGGACGATCGACCTGGACCTGACCGGCCTGCCAACGGACGTGCCGGTGGCGACCGAGGTGCACCTCGGTGCGGGCGACACGACGGTCCGGGTGCCCGCCACGGCCGATGTGACCTACACGTGCGAGTCGCAGGCCGGAACCGTGGACTGCTTCGGCCACGAGAGTTCCGGCCTCGGGGTCAGGTCGCTGACCGGCGTCGACTACGGCCCGGACGGGCCGGGCGGGTTGCAGCTCACCCTGAAGGTGGACCAGGGTGCGGGAACAGCGGAGGTGCGTCGTGGCTGACCAGGAAAACCCGTACTCCTACGGCACCGAGACCGTGCCGGAGCGGCGGCGCGGCGTGAACGTGTTCACGCTGATCCTCGGCGTCGCGACGTTGCTGGTCTCGGCCTACGTCCTGTCGGACGGCGCGGGGTGGCTGCCCTCGTTCGACCTGAAGTGGGTGCTGGCCGGCGGCGCGGTGTTCGTCGGGGTTCTGATGCTGGCCGCCTCGATGCGCGGTGGCCGGCGCAGATGACCAGAAACGGAAAAGGCGGGAGCCGCGGCTCCCGCCTTTTCCGGTCACTCCCACTCGATGGTGCCCGGCGGCTTGCTGGTCACGTCCAGCACGACCCGGTTGACCTCCGCGACCTCGTTGGTGATCCGGGTGGAGATGCGCTCCAGCACGTCGTAGGGCAGGCGGGTCCAGTCGGCCGTCATCGCGTCCTCGCTGGACACCGGCCGCAGCACGACCGGGTGGCCGTAGGTGCGGCCGTCGCCCTGGACGCCGACACTGCGGACATCCGCGAGCAGCACCACGGGGCACTGCCAGATGTCCCGGTCCAGGCCCGCGGCGGTCAGCTCCTCGCGCGCGATGGCGTCGGCCGCCCGCAGCGTCTCCAGCCGGTCCGCGGTGACCTCACCGATGATCCGGATGCCCAGCCCTGGGCCGGGGAACGGCTGGCGGTGCACGATCGTCTCCGGCAGGCCCAGCTCCAGCCCGACGCGGCGGACCTCGTCCTTGAACAGCAGCCGTAGCGGCTCGACCAGCTCGAACTGCAGGTCCTCGGGCAGGCCGCCGACGTTGTGGTGGCTCTTGATGTTGGCCGCGCCGGTGCCGCCACCGGATTCGACGACGTCGGGGTACAGCGTGCCCTGCACGAGGAACCGGTAGTCGCCCACGGCCTTGAGGTCGCGTTCGGCCTGCTCGAAGACGCGGATGAACTCGCGACCGATGATCTTGCGCTTCTCCTCGGGATCGGTGACGCCGGCGAGGGCGTTCAGGAAGCGTTCCCGGGCGTCGACGGTCACCAGCTTCACCCCGGTGGCCGCGACGAAGTCCCGCTCGACTTGGGCCCGCTCACCGGTGCGCAGCAGGCCGTGGTCGACGAAGACGCAGGTCAGCCGGTCGCCGATGGCGCGCTGGACCAGCGCGGCGGCCACCGCGGAGTCGACCCCGCCGGACAGGCCGCAGATCGCGCGACCGTCCTCGCCGATCTGTTCCCGGACGCGGGCGATCTGCTCCTCGACGATGGAGGCCGTGGTCCACTCCGGCTTGAGGCCGGCGATGTCGTGCAGGAAGCGGCGCAGCACCTCCTGGCCGTGCGGCGAGTGCAGCACCTCCGGGTGGTACTGCACACCCGCGATGCGGTCCTCGACGTTCTCGTACGCCGCGACGGCGGCGCCCTCGGAGGTCGCGGTGACCCGCGCCCCGGCGGGCGGCTTCGTGACGCTGTCGCCGTGGCTCATCCACACCTGGTGCCGCTCGGGCAGCTCGCGGTGCAGGACGCCACCGTCGGCCGCGACGTGCACCTCGGTGCGGCCGTACTCGCGCCGGCCGGTCGCCTCGACCGTGCCGCCGAGCGCCTGGGCGAGGACCTGGAAGCCGTAGCAGATGCCGAAGATCGGCACCCCGGCCTTGGCCAGCTGCGGGTCCATCCCGGGTGCGTCGGGCGAGTAGGCGCTGGCCGGGCCGCCGGACAGGACGATCGCCGACGGGTTCTTCGCGAGGATCTCGTCGACCGGCGCCGTGTGCGGCACCACCTCGGAGTACACCTGCGCCTCGCGGACGCGGCGGGCGATCAGCTGCGCGTACTGCGCGCCGAAGTCGACGACGAGCACCGGACCGCTCGGATTGGACACCGGACCTCCATCAGGACGACGTGTGTCTTCCATCGTCCCAGGTGGGCTGAGTCACGTGCACCCCGGGACGTGGTCGGGGCGGCTTGCGCGCCAGCCAGAAGAACAGCGGCGGCAGCACGACCTCGATCCCGGCCAGGACCAGCCTCCAGGCCAGCCCGTAGCCGGGGAAGATCGCGCCGTAGAAGCGTTCCCGGCTGTCGGCGGTCGCCCGGCACCCGCCGCGCCGAGCTCCTCGCCATCGCGCCTGTTCGCGGCCACCTACCAGCGGGCGGTGCGCTGCTGGGCGCGCTGCGGGACGTGGTCGAGCTGTAGCCGGCACGACGAAGGCCCCGGACGCGTGGTCCGGGGCCTTCGCGGCTTGGGTGGCCGGCACGGCGGTCGCCTCTCGGCGAGGGGTCCGAACAGGGCTCCGGCCGAACCGGTATTCCCTGACGGCTGAAATGGTGAGGCCCGGGGGACACGGACCGCACCGACCGCTCTCTACAACGGACCTGCCACCGGAGTTGTTCCCGGCTCCGTCCGTGCAAGCGTTCACCCGATGCGGTGGACGCGGCGAGACCCGAACCACGCTCCGTCAGGCGTTCTAAGTTGTTCGGCATGGACACCATCACGCCGGAACCGCGGCCGGCCTGGATCGCCGGCCGTCCGGAGCAGGGCACGAGCACCTTGACCGTCCATCACCCGTTCGACGGGAGCGAGGTGGCGACCGTCGCGGTGCCCGGGGCGGACCAGGTCGAGCGCGCGGTGGCCGCGGCCGTCGCCGTCGCGCCGAAGCTCCGCGCGGCGCCCGCCCACCAGCGGGCCGCCGCGCTGGACCACACGTCCCGGCAGCTCGCCGAGCGCGCCGAGGAACTCGCCGAGCTGATCACCGCCGAGAACGGCAAGCCCCTGAAGTGGGCCGAGGCCGAGGTGCGCCGCGCGGTGTCGGTGTTCCGCATCGCCGCCGAGGAGGCCCGCCGCTTCTCCGGGGACCTGCAGCGGCTGGACACCGACACCGCGGGCGAGGGGCGCCTCGCGCTGGTCCGCCGGGTGCCCCGCGGCCCGGTCCTGGGCATCGCGCCGTTCAACTTCCCGCTCAACCTCGTCGCCCACAAGGTCGCCCCCGCGCTCGCGGCCGGCGCACCGATCATCGTGAAGCCCGCGCCGCGCACGCCGCTGTCCGCGCTGGTCCTGGGCGAGATCCTGGCCGAGACCGACCTCCCGGAGGGCGCGTTCTCGGTCCTGCCGCTCGGCAACGACGACACCGCGAAGCTCGTCGCCGACCCGCGCCTGCCGGTCGTGTCGTTCACCGGTTCCGGCCCGGTCGGCTGGTCGCTGGCCGACGCCGCGCCACGCAAGCACGTCGTCCTCGAACTGGGCGGCAACGCAGCGGCGGTGGTGCTCGCCGACTGGCCGGACCTCGCGGGTGCCGCGGAACGCGTCGCGACCTTCGGCAACTACCAGGCCGGCCAGTCGTGCATTGCGGTGCAGCGGGTCATCGTCGAGCGGTCCGTCGCCGACGAGTTCATCCCGGCGCTCGCCGAGGCGATCGCGGCGCTGCGGACCGGCGACCCCTACGACCCGGGGGTGGACGTCGGCCCGGTCGTCGACGAAGCCGCCGCCGAGCGGATCGTCAGCTGGGTCGACGAGGCCGTCGCCGCCGGCGCCAAACTCCTCGCCGGCGGCTCCCGCCAGGGCGCGACCGTCGAACCGACCCTGCTCACCAGCGTCCCCGCGGACACGAAGGCCTGGTCGGAGGAAATCTTCGGCCCCGTCCTGGCCGTCTCGGTGGTGGACGACGCCGACCAGGCGTTCGCCGCGGTCAACGCCTCCGCCTACGGCCTGCAGGCCGGCGTGTTCACCCGCGACGTGCGCCTCGCCTTCCGCGCCTCCGCCGAGCTCGCGGTCGGCGGAGTGATCATCGGCGACGTGCCGTCCTACCGGGCCGACCAGATGCCCTACGGCGGGGTGAAGGGCTCCGGGGTGGGCCGCGAAGGCGTGCTCGCCGCCATGCACGACCTCACCGAGGAGCAGGTCACCGTGTTCGCCGGGATCGACCTGTAGCCACGAGCGGCAGTCGCAGGGCGGCCGGAGCGTCGGCCGGCACCGCGGGGTGCTTCGGCGGGACCGGCTGGATCCGCCGGTAGCCCTGCGACTGGCCGGGCCGCGCGTCCGGCTCGCCCTTGTTCGGCCAGAAGGAGAACGCGCGCTCGGCCTGCGCGGTGATCGTCAGCGACGGGTTGACGCCGAGGTTCGCGGTGATCGCCGTGCCGTCCACGATGGACAGTCCGGGGTAACCGAACACCCGGTGGTAGGGGTCGATCACGCCGTCCTGGGCGCTGGTGCCGATCGGGGCGCCGCCGATGAAGTGCGCGGTGAGCGGGATGTCGAAGATCTCGCCCCAGGTGCCACCAGCGATGCCGTCGATGTGCTTCGCCGTCAGCTCGTTGGCCCGGTGCCCGGCCGGGATGAACGTCGGGTTCGGCTCGCCGTGCCCCTGCTTGGACGTGTACTTGCGCCGGCCGAACAGGCCGCGCCTGGTGTACGTGGTGATCGAGTTGTCCAGGCTCTGCATCACCAGCAGGATCACGGTCCGTTCGCTCCACCGGTACCCGTTGAGCAGCTTCGCGCTCTGCAGCGGGTGCTTGGCGATGAACCGCACGGCCTGCAGCCACCGCGGCGCCGGCGCGGATCCGTCGGTGGCGATCGTCTGCAGCAGGCTCATCGCGTTGCTGCCCTTGCCGTAGCGCACCGGCTCGATGTGGGTGGACTCGTCGGGGTGGAACGACGAGGTGATCGCGACGCCCTTGCTGAAGTCGCGTGCCGGGTCCACGGCGGGACGGCCGGCGCCGATGATGGCCTCGGAGTTGGTGCGGGTCAGCTCCCCGAGGCGGGGCGACAGCCGGGGCAGCACGCCGCGGTCGCGCATGTCGTGCAGCAGCCGCTGGGTGCCCCAGGTGCCCGCGGCGAGCACGACCTGTCCGGCGGTGAGCGTCGTCCGGAACCTCTTCGACCGGGTGCCGGTCTTGTGCACGTCGACCTCGAACGACCCGTCCCCGCGCGGGCGCACCGCGGTGACGGTGGTGAGCGGGATGACCTTCGCTCCGCCCTGCTCGGCGAGGTACAGGTAGTTCTTGACCAGCGTGTTCTTCGCGCCGACGCGGCAGCCGGTCATGCACGAGCCGCATTCGGTGCAGCCCGTCCGCTCCGGCCCGGCGCCGCCGAAGAACGGATCCGGCACCCGCTCGCCCGGCTTGTCGAAGAAGACGCCGACCGGTGTCGGGTGGTAGCTGTCCGCGACTCCCATGTCGGCGGCGACCTTCTGCATGACCTCGTCCGACGGGGTCACGCTCGGGTTGGTGACCACTCCGAGCATCCGGCTCGCCTGGTCGTAGTACGGCGCGAGTTCGGACTCCCAGTCGGTGATGTGGGCCCACTGCTTGTCCTGGTAGAACGGCTTGAGCGGCCGGTACAGGGTGTTGGCGTAGACCAGCGACCCGCCGCCGACCCCGGCGCCGGCGAGGATCATCACGTCCCGCAGCAGGTGGATCCGCTGGATGCCGAAGCAGCCCAGTGCGGGCGCCCACAGGTAGCGCTTGAGGTCCCAGGACGTCTTGGCGAACTCGTCGTCGGCGAACCGGCGGCCCGCCTCGACGACCGCCACCCGGTAGCCCTTCTCGGTCAGCCGGAGCGCGGCGACGCTGCCGCCGAACCCCGATCCGACCACGATGACGTCATAGTCAGCCGCATTGCTGTTACGCGTGGTCACAGGTAAAGCGTAACCACGACCACACCGATGTGACCAGTAGTAAGTTACCGATGGGTTCGGGCAACCTGTGGGCGTTTTGTTACGTGTCTCGCCCAGGCGAGTGTTTAACGTTGTACATCAACATCACACCTGGGGAGCCCGATTTGTCACTACCGCCCTCGCTCGAGCGCGTCAGTCGCCTGATCAGCGACGGCTCGTGCGCCGCACTGTCACTCGACATCTTCGACACCATCCTGTGGCGGCGTACGCCCCGTCCCACTGACGTGTTCGCCGTGCTCGGCGCCCGCCTCGTGCGCGACGGCCGCTGCCCGGAGTGGGTCACGCCCGCCGCGTTCCGGCGCATGCGGATCACCGCCGAACAGGACGCGCGGCGCAGTGACGCGGCCCTGGGGCCCGAGGTGTCGTTGTCCGACATCTGGCAGCACATGCCCCTGGCGATCTTCGACGCCGGCCTGCCCGAGCTGGTGCGCGCCGAGGTGACCTGCGAGCGGGACTTCACCGTCCCCGACGCCGACATCGCCGAACTGGTCGAGCTGGCCGCGAAGCACCGCGTGCCGACAGTGCTGGTGTCCGACACCTACTTCACCGAGGAGCACCTCGCCGAGCTGCTGGACCGGCCCGGCCTGGGTGCCCTGCGCGACGCGCGGATCTTCCGCTCCCACCAGCACGGCCTCGACAAAGCGTCCGGGCTGTGGAAGATCGTGCTGGACAACCTGGGCGTGCTCCCCGAGCAGGTCGTGCACATCGGGGACAACCCGGTCGCCGACGTCGAGGTGCCCGGGAAGCTGGGCATCCGGACCGTGCACTACGAGCGGCTCGACGAGCAGTTCCACGTGGTGCTGGAACGGGAACGCGAACCGCTCGGCCTGGAGGACCCGCTCGGCGAGCACCTGGACCTCGACCTCGGCGACTTCGGCCTGACGAGCCTGCGCGCGAAGACGCTGCTGCGCGCCGATCCGGAAGCGCAGACGCCGATCCGCACCGCGTGGCGCTACGGCGCCTCCGTGCTCGGCCCGGTGCTGACCGGGTTCGCGGAATGGGTCGCGCGGCGTGCCCACGACTCCGGCATCCCGGTGCTGTGGTGCCCGATGCGCGAGGGCACGATGCTCTCCACCCTGATCAACAACGCCGCGCAGGCCCGTGGCTGGTCGGTGGAGGCCCGGCCGGTCTGGCTGTCCCGGCACGTCACGTCGCTGGCCGCGCTCGACCCGGCCGACCCGGTCTCGCTGCGGGAGTTCATCCGGCAGCGGCACGGCCTCACCGTCCACCATCTGCTCCAGGCCCTGCACCTGCGACCGGGCGACGTGCCGCCGCTGGCGGAGATGCTCGACGCGGTCCTGGACAACGACCCCGCCGTCGACCTGGTCTGCGGCGCGCTCACCGAGACCGCCCACCTGCGGAACCGGCTGACCGTGACGGTGACCCGCATCCGCGAGCGCGTGCTGGCCGAGCTGCGCCGCGCCGGGATGCTGGACGCGCGGGAACCGGCGCTGGTCGACCTGGGCTGGGGCGGGACGATCCAGTACTTCCTCGGCCGGGTGCTCGACGTGTCCGGTACCGGCATCCGGCCCGCCGGCTTCTACCTGGCCACCGACGACCGCTCCACGCGCGTGTTCCGGGCGGGGCTGCGCATCGAGGGCTACCTCAGCCAGGGCGGGCACCCACCGGAGATCGCGCGCACCATCAGCCGCAGCCCGGAAGTGCTGGAGCAGTCGGTGAACGACTTCTGCGGGTCGCTGCTGGACTTCGCCGACGACGGCTCCCCCGTGCTCGGCCCGGCCTCGGACGGCGAGGCTCAGCTCGCGCAGCGGCGCGCGGTCCAGGACGGCATCCGCGAGTTCCAGGTCCAGTGGTACCGGTACGCCGACGACAGCCGGGCGGACCTGACCGGTACCGCCCGGCACCGGCTGGCGAACATCCTGGTGTCCGCGCTCAAGGCGCCGAACGCCGAGGAGGCCGCGGTGTTCGGCAACTGGGCGCACGAGGACAACTTCGGTTCCGCGCTGGTCACCCGGGTCGTCCCGGAGGACCTCGTGCCCGCGATCCCCTACCTGTCCCCCGCCGACCTGGGCGACCTGGCGATGCGCGACGCGTTCTGGCCGGCCCTGCTGGCCGCGTCGGACACCCGCCTGGCCGCCGGCGCGCGGGCGCTGGCCGAGCGGCAGGTGGATCCGGATCTGTTCGAGCCGTCCGAAGATCCGGCGGAGACGCGCCTGAGTCTGCGCACCGGCGACGGGGAATGGCACGACGGCCCGCGGCGCCGGGTACGGATCAACCACAATGGACTGTCGTTCGCCCGGCTGGACTTCCGCTCGGCCGACGTCACCGACCTCGCGGTCGCGATCCCCGGCCGCCCGGCGCTGGTGCGCATCGACTGGGTCGAGGTGCGGGCGCACGTGCCCGGCCAGAGCGTGGCGCGCATCGAGCGATGGGAACAGCCCGAAGACTTCGCCGGGCTGATCCACGCCGCCTGCCGCTGGCTGGGCGGCACGCTGTTCGAGTTCGAGGCCGACGAGTCGGCGATCTGGTTCCCGGTCGCCGCACGGATGGGTGCGCCGGTGACGTCCGGGCAGGTGACCGTGGCGTTCGCGACGCTGCCGAAGTCGCGAACCGGGCTCGGCGGGCACCCGCCGTCGGCGTCGCGCATGACGCGGGTGACCAGCCGGGTGCGTGAGGAGCTCCGGGCGCGCGGGACGGTCGGTCTGGCCACCTCGGCCGCCCGCATCGCGGTGCGGCAGTTGCGGAGCGGCAAGTGAACTACGGCACCCGCACCGACCCGCACGCCCAGGCCCGGGCCGCCCGGCAGGGGCCCGTGCTCCTGCATTCGCTGTCCTGTTTCCGGGAGATCTTCGAGATCGTCTACGCGCACCGTCCGATCAGGACAGTGGTCGAGGTCGGGGTGGAATCCGGGCAGGTCAGCGGCATCTACACGGAGCTGGGTGCGACGGCGGTGTACTGCGTCGACCCGGAACCGACGGACAGCCTCCGCGCCGCGCTCCGCGCGAACCCGGCCCTGCACCTGGTCGAAGCGCACTCCCCGGACGTGCTGCCGGAGCTGCCGGTCGCCGATCTGTACGTGCTCGACGGCGACCACAACTACGCCACCGTGCGCGCCGAGCTGGACTGGGTGCTGGCGAACGCGCCGGACGCCGTGGCCGTGCTGCACGACCTGCTGTGGCCGTGCTCGCGGCGGGACCAGTACTACCTGCCGTCCCGGCTCGCGCCGGAGGACCGGCATCCGTCCAGTGCGGACGGTCCGACGGTGTGGCACGACGAGCTGACGCCAGCCGGGTTCGTCGGCCTGGGCGCGTTCACCGCCGCGCAGGAGGCCGGCGGCGAGCGCAACGGCGTGCTCACCGCGGTCGAGGACGCGCTCGCCGCGCACGACGGCTGGCACCTCGCGATGGTCCCGGCGATCTTCGGTGTCGGGGTGGTGACCCGGCACGAGGCGCTGCTCGGCGCGCTGGCGCCGTACCGCGACTCGCGGCTGCTGTACACGATGGAGAACAACCGCATCGCGCTCTACACACGCCTGCTGCAACTCCAGTTCGAGGCGGTCGCGCACGCGGAGGACGCGGACACCATGGCGGAGACCGTCAACCGGCAGCGCCAGGAGATCGACCGGCTCACGGCCGAGACCGCGGACCTGCGCGCTCAGGCCGGCGAGCTGCGCCGGCAGAACGAACGGCTGCGCGCGATGGTTGACGAGCGTTCCCCCTCGCTCGCCGACCGCGTCCTGCGGCGGCAGTGAGCCGGCTTCACCGATACCCCGGGTGGGGGCGCGCCTCGCCCGCCACCACCCGGGTGCAGCCGTGGCCTAACCGCGCACCGAGAGGCCGACGCGCTGGAACTCCTTCAGGTCGGAGTACCCGGTCTTGGCCATCGCCCGGCGCAGCGCGCCGAACAGGTTCACCGCTCCCTCGGCGTCCGACGACGGGCCGAACAGCAGCGTCCTGAGGTCCACCTCGATGTCCGGGCCCGCGGCGACCCGCGAACGCGGCAGCGACGGGTGCGCGGCCGCCGCCGTCCAGTACAGGCCGTGGCCCGGGGCCTCGGTGGCCGCAGCCAGGGGCGAGCCGAGCACCACGGCGTCCGCACCGCAGGCGATCGCCTTCGCGATGTCACCCGAGCTGGTGATCCCGCCGTCGGCGAGGACGTGCACGTACCGGCCGCCGGTCTCGTCCAGGTAGTCGCGGCGTGCGGCGGCGGCGTCGATGATCGCCGTCGCCATCGGCACGCCGATGCCCAGCACGCGGTCGGTGCTCGTGACGCCCGGCGTGTAGCCGTGGCCGACGATCACGCCGGCCGCGCCGGTGCGCATCAGGTGCATCGCCGTGCGGTAGTCGGAGACGCCACCGGCGATCACCGGCACGTCCAGGCCACCGATGAAGTCCTTGAGGTCCAGCGGGTCGGCGTCGTCGTGCGCGACGTGCTCCGCGGAGATGATCGTGCCCTGCACGACGAGGATCTCGACGCCGGCGGCGATCAGGTGCGGGGTCAGCTCGGCCGCGCGCTGCGGGCTCACCCGCGCCGCGACCGTCACGCCCGAGTCGCGGACACGGCCGATGGCCTCGGCCAGCAGCTCCGGCCGCACCGGCGCGGAGTGCAGCTCCTGCAACGTCCGGGTCAGCGCGGTGCGGTCCTCGTCCTTCGCGGCGTCCAGCAGGCGGAGCAGCGCCTGCTCCGCGTTCGCGTGGCGCGCCCACAGGCCCTCGGCGTTGAGCACGCCGAGGCCGCCCAGCTTGCCGACCTCGACCGCCGTGTCCGGTGACACCACCGCATCCGTCGGATGGGTGACCATCGGGATGTCGAACCGGTAGGCGTCGATCTGCCAGGCAGTGGACACGACCGCCGAGGACCGGGTCCGCCGGGACGGGACGATCTCCACGTCATCGAGGTCGTACGCCCGTCGCGCGGTGCGTCCCATGCCGATCTCGACCAGATCGCGCACGTCAGGTCCCTTCTCGCCGCCAGTAGTTGACGGCCCATTGTCGCTAGGCCACGAGTGTGACCTGCGCCCAGGGGTCAGCGCGAGGTGTAGTTGGGCGCCTCGACGGTCATCGTGACGTCGTGCGGGTGGCTCTCCTTCAGGCCCGCGGCGGTGATCCGCACCAGCTGCGCCCGCTGCAACTGCTCGATCGTCTCCGCACCCGCGTACCCCATCCCCGAGCGCAGCCCGCCGACGAGCTGGTGCACGACGCTGGCCAGCGGCCCGCGGAAGCCGATGCGGCCCTCGATGCCCTCCGGCACCAGCTTGTCCTCGCTGAGCACATCGTCCTGCGAGTAGCGGTCCTTGGAGTACGACTTGCGCCCGTCGCGCGACTGCATGGCGCCCAGCGACCCCATGCCGCGGTAGGTCTTGTACTGCTTGCCGTTGACCAGGATCAGGTCGCCCGGCGACTCGGCGGTGCCGGCCAGCAGGCTGCCCAGCATGACGGTGGACGCGCCGGCGGTGATGGCCTTGGCGATGTCCCCGGAGTACTGGATGCCGCCGTCGCCGATCACCGGTACCCCGGCGGGGCGGCACGCCTTGTCCGCCTCGTAGATCGCGGAGATCTGCGGCACGCCGACACCGGCGACGATCCGGGTGGTGCAGATCGAGCCCGGGCCGACGCCCACCTTGACCGCATCCGCGCCCGCGTCCACCAGCGCCTGGGCCCCGGCCCTGGTGGCGACGTTGCCGCCGACGACGTCGACCGTGTCGCCCAGCTCCTTCTTCAGGGTGGCGACCATGTCGATGACCGCCCGCGAGTGGCCGTGCGCCGTGTCCACCATCAGCACGTCCACGCCCGCGTCGGCCAGCGCCATCGCGCGCTGGTGACCGGCCGCGCCGACACCGACCGCCGCGCCGACGACGAGGCGGCCGTCCGGGTCCTTGGTCGCGTGCGGGTACTGCTCGGTCTTGACGAAGTCCTTGACGGTGATCAGCCCGCGCAGCTTGCCCGCACCGTCGACGATCGGCAGCTTCTCGATCTTGTGCCGGCGCAGCAGCCCCAGCGCCGCGTCCGCGGTGACGCCGACCTGCGCGGTGATCAGGTTCTCCTTGGTCATCACCTCGCTGACCGGCCGGCTGTGGTCCAGCTCGAAGCGCATGTCGCGGTTGGTGATGATGCCGACGAGCGCGCCGGACGCGTCGGTGACCGGGAGGCCGGAGATGCGGAACCGGGCGCACAGGGCGTCGACCTCCGCGAGCGTGTCCTCCGGGGAGCAGGTGACCGGGTCGGTGACCATGCCGGCCTCGGAGCGCTTGACGACCTCGACGGCCGCGGCCTGCTCCTCGATCGGCAGGTTGCGGTGCAGAACGCCCACGCCGCCCTGCCGCGCCATGGCGATCGCCATGCGGGCCTCGGTGACGGTGTCCATGGCCGCGGAGACCAGCGGGATGCGCAGGGTGATGTTGCGGGAGAGCCGGGTGGACGTGTCGACACTGCTGGGCACGACGTCCGATTCGGCCGGCAGCAGCAGCACGTCGTCGAAGGTCAACCCGAGCATCGCGAACTTGTCTTCCGGGGCGAACTCGCTCGTCATCTGGGGGGCTGACCTTCCTGGTGGTGGCGGGTGAACCTGCACTCGATGGTATCTGGCCGCCGCCCGGACAAGGGCCGGGCAGGGGCCAGACGTGACGGGGGAAACTCGCTGCCCGCCCGGAGGACGGAAAGGCCCTGGACACCCGACCGGGTCGGGCGGGTACGGTGCCACGCGTGCCGCACGAAGTGTTGCCCCCCGACCCGTTCGCCGACGACCCGGACGACCCCGCACGGGAGCTCGCCGGCTTCGGGGACGACGAGCTGGCCGAACCGATGGATGCGCAGGCGCGCGCGGAGCTCCTCGCGGACCTGTCCGACCTGGCGGTCTACCAGGCACTGCTGGAGCCGCGCGGGGTGCGCGGGATCGTGGTCGACTGCGGCGAGTGCGACCAGCCGCACTACCACGACTGGCACCTGTTGCGCGCGAGTCTCGAGCAACTGCTCGCCGACGGGCGCATGCGCCCGCACGAGCCGGCCTTCGACCCCGACCCGGCCGACTACGTCAGCTGGGACTACTGCCGCGGCTTCGCCGACGGCATCACGACCACCGAAAGCGCCTACTGACCTGACCACACGCGACGAAGGCCCGGCCGGAAGCGGCCGGGCCTTCGTCGTACGAGCCTGTTTTCGCGGATCCGATCAGTTCGAGCTGGTGCTCGAGCCGGTCCCGGTTCCGGTGCCGGTACCCACCCCGGAGGACTTCTGACCGGTGCCGCTCCCGGTGTCGGGCGGGTCGTACCGCGCGCCGCCCGAGGTGCCGTCAGACGCCGGCGGCGTCGTGCTGCTCGGCGACGTGGAGCTCGTCGGAGGCGTGCTGCTCTCCGACGGGGTCGTCGTCGTGGTGGGCAGCGTCGTGGTCGTGGTGGACGAGGCCGGCGGCTTGGTCGAGCTCGGCGCCGGCAGCGCGGCCGACGAGGGCAACGACGCCGACGAGCCCGACGTGGTCGTGGTGGAGCTCGGCAGCATCGAGGCGAGCTGCTGGTGCTCGGCCATCAGCTGGCTGAGGTTCTCCTCCTCGGTCACCTGACTCAGCTTCGCGGCGGCCTGGGCGAGCGCCTGCTGCGCCTCGGCGATGCGGCCCTGGGACAAGGCGATGCTGGCCTGCTGGAGCTCGATCCGGGCCGCGGACGCGGCCTCGACCGACCGCGCGTGGTCGGCGTAGAGGACCTTCGTGAGACCCCAGAGCGTGTCACCCGGCTGCGCGTCGCGCGCGGCGACGCTGGTGCCGGTGAAGCCGATGGCGAGGACCGCGGCGGCCGCGGCGACCGGCACGAGCAGGCGGCGACGGCGCGCCCGCTGCCCGTGGCGGCGAGCCAGCGCGGCCGTCCTGATCGTGGTGACCGCGGTGTCGGTGTCGATGAGCTCGGCGAGCGGTTCGCTGTCGATGTCCCGTCGCCAGGACAGCAGCAGCGCGTTGAGTTCCTGGTCGCCCAGGTCGTCGGCGATCCCGGGGTCGGACCCGCCCAGCGCGTCGAGCAGAGCGTCGTCCGCCCGGATCGCGGTGAGGTCCGCCTCGAACTCCACCTGCGACGAACTCAGCATGGTCGAGTCGAACTCGAGCTCGTCGAGCTCACGTCTACCGTCTTCGCGATCGGTCACTCAGGCCACCTCCTCGGACGCCAGCGCCTTGCGGAGCCGCGCCAGCGCACGGTGCTGGGCGACGCGGACCGCGCCCGGCGTCGAGCCGACCGCGTCCGCGGTCTCCTCGGCGGACAGGCCGACCACCACCCGCAGCACCACGATCTCGCGCTGCTTGTCGGGCAGGACCCGCAGCAGTTGTGCCATGCGCTCGTTCAACTCCCCCTGCAGAGCACGCTGTTCCGGCCCGATGTCGCCCTCGATCTCGTCGGGGAGCTCGGCGACGGGCTCGGCCCGGTTGCGCGCGGCGGCCCGGTGCGCGTCGGCCACCTTGTGCTGGGCGATGCCGTACACGAAGGCCAGGAACGGGCGCCCTTGGTCACGGTACGAAGGCAACGCCGTGAGCACTGCTAAACACACCTCCTGGGCCACATCGTCTGCCGAGGCGAACGACCGCTCCTGTCGCCCGACCCGGGCGCGGCAATACCGCACCACCAGGGGACGGATAGCGGCCAAGAGCCGCTCGACTGCCTGGGGATCCCCCTCGACAGCGGCGGCGACTGGCTCGTCCAGCCCGTCCCCCACATTGGCCATCGCAGACAACAGTCCCAGCGTTACGTGTAGGCGTGCAGAATCAACGGCGCGGCAACCCCCATATCGCTCACGCCGGTGATGCCTACCGTACCTGCCGACGCCGGCGCCGCGTGTGCGCGGTCGGCTATGACCCGTCGCGGCCCCGGAACGCCGAGGACGCCCAGTATCGCACGAAGACGGCCTCTCGGAGTGCCCATGAGCGAAGCAACGCGCGGATTCGCGAAAAATTTTCGCTGGATCCGCGCGTCGCGTCAGGAGACCAGGCCGCGGCGGAAGCCGTGGGCGACGGCCTGCGCGCGGTCACGCACACCGAGCTTGCGGAACAGCCGGCGCGCGTGGGTCTTGACGGTGTCCTCGGACAGGTAGAGCTCACGGCCGATCTGGCCGTTGCTCTTGCCCTGGCTCATGCCGCGCAGCACCTGCAGCTCGCGCTCGGTGAGCTGGACGCCCGGGTCGGCCGGCTGGCGCGGCGCGGGCACGGAGGTGCTGGCGAGGGTGTGCGCGAGGGCGGCGACCAGCTCCGGGCGGGACGCGTCCCAGCGCAGGTAGCCGCGCGCGCCGCCGGCGATGGCGGCGGCGATGCTGCCGGCGTCGTCCGGCGCGCCGAAGACGATCACGTTGGCCTGGGGGTTGGCGGACACCAGCCGCCGAGTCGCCTCCACCCCGGCCGGCATCGCGCGCTGGGTGCCGACGAGCACGACGTCGACCGGCTGCCGCGAGTACCGGGCCAGCAACTCGTCACCGTGCGCTACACAGTCGATGCGACTGACACCGGGGACAGCAGACATCACGCGGGTGAGCCCTTCGCGGACACTGCGTCGGTCGTCGCAGATCAAGACCGTCGTCACGGGTGTTCCTTCCTGCAGCCGGGTGACATTCCATATCCCCTATCGGACGCTTGAGGCCGTACCTTGACACGATCCGGTGGCTTTTTTTGGGAACTTCTTCGCCCGGATGTCGGTATGGCCGACTGATGGCCGCACCGGAGATCAGACCGGCACCCACGGTGATTCACGGGCGAGCCGCCTCCCCTCCGGATCGGACCCTAGTAACACTGCGTGTAACACCGCGGCGGTTCGCGATCGGTGGCGGTCCGCCTCGGCGGGCCACAGATCGGCCGCGATCAGCCCGGCGGGCCAGGACAACGAGGACAAATCATAGGCGTCCGCGTCCGCCTGCGCGCCGGAGACGAGCTCCCGGGCTCTTCGCTTCTGCCCGATGGTGCCGAGCGCGGCAGCGAGCACGAGCCGGGACTTGACGGTGTGCCGGACCGAGCCGGCGGCGACGGCCTCGGCGAGGGCCGCCTCGGCGGACTCGACGGCCGCCGACCCGTCACCCGCGGCGAGCGCGAGCTCGGCGGTGACCCAGCCGAGCCGGGTCCGGGTGCGCCAGCTCGCCGCGGCGGCGGCCGCCCGGCGGAGCACGCGCCGCGAGGCGGTGAGCCGGCCGGTGCCGAGGTGATCGGCCGCCAGGCCGAGCAGCGCATCGGCGAGCGCGCCGGGCGCGTCGAGGCCGTCCGGATCGGTGTCGCTGCCGCCGCCCGGTCCGTTCGCCGCGCAGGCGTGGCGGAGGGCGGTGCCGTCGAGGGCACGCGCCGCGACGTGCCCGCCGAGCTGCCTGCGGTGCGAGGCGAGGGTGGTCAACGCGAGTGCGGCGATCACCGGGTCGCGGTCGCGCGTGAGCGGGTTCAGCAGGGTGACCGCGGCGGCGTAGCGAGCCTGTGCGCCGAGCACGATGGCGGCCAGCAGCCGGTGCACCGGCGTCCCGCCGGCCGGGAGCAGGCCCGGCGCCGGCTGGTCGCCGAAGGCCGCTCTTCGCAGTTCGATCTCGTGCACGTCACTTCCCCACCAGAACGTACTCGATGCGGTCCGCGGCGGTGCGCAGGCCGGGCAGCGGTTCGACCCGGTCCGGCAGCTCGACGTCCGCCCAGCCCGGACCCGCCGCGAACAGCCGGCTGCGCAGCCCGCCCCGGGACACCTCGGGGAACAGCTCGGGGTCGGCCTCCGCAGAACGGCCCGCCCAGAGCACGACCGCCGCGGGCGAGCTGCGCCGCACGGCCGCGGCCAGCGCGGGCGCGGGCAGCGGGAGGCCGAACAGCTGCGTGCCGATGCGGCGCCCGGCCAGACCGGCACCGAGCACGTGCAGCGGCAGCGGGTCCGGCTCGCCCGGCGCCCGGACGAGCAGTACCGGGCGCTGGTTGCGCGGATGGTCCAGGACCGGGGTGGCCCGCACGACGGCGGCGAGCACGCACTCCGTCAGCAGCGCCTGCACCTCCACGCCGGCCGGAGTGCCGGGCCAGCCGTTGCCGCACGCGTCGAGGACCGGGGCGATCACGCCCTCCCAGGCCTCGAGCACCCCCGCGGCGCCGATCGCGTCGTGGAGCGTCTGCTGCACGGCCCGGCCGTCGAGCGCGACCGCGGCCGCGCGGAGCCTCCGGGCCGCGGCGCCGTTGCGCGCCGCCGCCGTGTGCTCGGCGGGCGGCGGCAGCGGCTGCGCCGGGGTCTGCGGAACCGCGGAGTACGACTTCGGCATCTGCTGGAGCGCGTAGCGGGCGGCCTCCGCCGTGGACGCCCCGCGCAGCAGCGCGCGTTGCATCAGTTCGAGGCGGCCGATGTCGGCGGCGCAGTAGCGGCGGTGCTTGCCGCCGGTGTGCCGGCTCGGGCCGAGCCCGTAGCGGCGGTCCCAGGTGCGCAGCGTCGACGGCGCGACCCCGAGCCGCCGGGCGACGGCGGCCACGGGCATCGTCGGCTCGGTCTGACCGGCACCCCTCGGACGGCTCACCCGGTCCAATATCCCGGCGCCACTCGAACGGGGCAACTTGAATCGGTTTCGTTATTTTGCCTGTTTACGGGCCTGATCTCACGCATCCGGGGGAACCTGACGGCTGAATCACCCGGATTCCCTTGAACAACTATTGGCGCGCTTCTAACGTTACCGCCGTTGCGCCATTCGGAGTAATCGCCGGGCAACACAGCAGGGGTGGCAGGACCGAATCGGAGGGCGGTCACGATGGCAGACACGCGCAGGCTCCCGGGCCCGAACGCCGATATCTGGGATTGGCAGCTACGGGGGTCGTGCAGGGGGATGGACAGCGGCGCGTTTTTCCACCCGGACGGGGAGCGGGGGCCGGCGAGAGCACGACGGGAGGCCCGCGCGAAGGCGATCTGCCAATCCTGTCCGGTGCTGCGGTTGTGCCGGGAGCACGCACTCGCGGTGCACGAACCCTACGGGATCTGGGGCGGGCTCTCGGAGGCCGAACGGGAGACCATCATCCGCACCGGAAAACCGCAGTTGACCCTTTCCGGGCACTAGCCGGAACGGAAAAACTCAGGACGGCACCCGGGGCACACGTGTCAGCCGGGTGCCGTCCTTTTTCCGGCGAATCGCGGCCACAGCGACATCGCGGTGTCGATGACCGCCTCCAGGTCCGCGAGTTCCGCGCCATCGCGGGCCTGAATCGACATGCCGTGCAAAATCGTTCCGTAGAACCGGACGATCCCCGCGATGTCGGCATCCCCGGGCAGGTCACCCTCGGCCACCGCATGGCGCAGCCGCTCCTCCAGCTCAGTCAGATTGCCCCGGCGCTTCTCCGCGAGGAAATCCTGCACCGGCCGGTTCTGCTCGGTGCAGTTGACCGCGGCGAGCACGACCATGCAGCCGCGTGGATGGTCACTCGCCACAAACTCCCGCGCGCTGTCCCGCAGCCACGTCTCCAGCGCCTCGCGCACCGCCGTTCCCTCCGGCAGGTGGTGGGCGAACCGCTCGCGGTACCGCTCGACCGCCTCCCGGAACAGGGGCTCCTTCCCGCGGAAAGCCGCGTACAGGCTCGGCGAGCCGATACCCATCGCGGCGGTCAGATCGGACAGCGAGGTGCCCTCGTAACCGCGCTCCCAGAAGACGTACATCGCCTGGTCCAGTGCCGCGTCCCGGTCGAAGGCGCGTGGACGGCCGCGTGGTGACATGCTTCGCAAAGGCGCATGGGTTCGCTGGACGGCAAGGTGGCACTCGTGACCGGGGGCAGCCGCGGTATCGGCGCCGCGATCGCGCGGAAGCTGGCGGCGGAAGGGGCGGACGTCGCGCTCACCTACGAACGCGCGGCGTCGCGGGCCGCCGAGGTGGTGGCCTCGATCGAGGGGCTGGGCCGGAAGGCGCTCGCGATCCAGGCGGACAGCGCCGACGCGGACGCGCTCACCGCCGCCGTCGACCAGGCCGCCGAGGCGCTCGGTGGACTGGACGTGCTGGTCAACAACGCCGGCGTCTTCCCGATCGGCACGGTCGAAGACCTCAGCCTGGCCGACTTCGACCGCGCGCTCGCGGTGAACGTGCGAGCGGTGTTCGTGGCGACCCAGGCGGCGGTACGGCACCTCCGGACCGGCGGCCGGGTCATCACGATCGGCAGCACCCTGGGCGAGCGGGTGACCGGGCCGGGCATGAGCGCGTACTCGGCGTCGAAGGCGGCCGTGGTCGGGATGAGCCGCGCCTTCGCGCGGGACCTGGGTCCGCGCGGGATCACTTCGGTCGTCGTGCACCCGGGACCGACGGACACGGACATGAACCCGGCCGACGGGCCGCACGCCGCGAGCATCCTCGCGCTGTCCGCCGCCGGGCAGCACGCGACCCCGGACGACGTGGCGGCGACCGTCGCCCACGTCGCGGGGCCCGCCGGGGCGTTCATCACCGGGTCGACGATCACCGTGGACGGCGGCGTGAACGCGTGACACGCCCCAACTGACCCGGAGCGGCACCGGCGGTTCCGCCCCGCCAGAAGAAGAAGGCCCCCGCTGGTCGCGGGGGCCTTCTGCCGTGGTCAGTGTGCGTGACCGTGACCGTGGCCGGTGTCCTCGGGCTCCTCGACCGGCTTGTCCACCACGGTGCTCTCCGTGGTCAGGACGAGACGGGCGATGGAGGCCGCGTTCGCGACCGCGGAGCGGGTGACCTTGACCGGGTCGACGATGCCGGCCTGCAGCAGGTCGGTGATCTCGCCGGTCGCGGCGTTGAAGCCGTAGCCCCAGCCCTGCTCCTGCACCTTGGACACGATGACCGGGCCCTCGTAGCCGGCGTTCGCGGCGATCCAGTTCAGCGGCGCGGTCAGGGCGTCCCGCACGATGCGGACACCCGTGGCCTCGTCGCCGGAGAGGCCGAGGTCGCCCTCCAGTTCCTTGACCGCGTGCACGATCGCCGAGCCACCGCCGGGCACGATGCCCTCCTCGACGGCCGCCTTGGTGGAAGCCACGGCGTCCTCGATGCGGTGCTTGCGCTCGGTCAGCTCGGTCTCGGTGGCCGCGCCGACCTTGATCACCGCCACGCCGCCGCCCAGCTTCGCGAGCCGCTCCTGCAGCTTCTCGCGGTCCCAGTCGGAGTCGGTGGTCTCGATCTCCTTGCGGATCTGCGCGATGCGGGCCTCGATGTCGGCCTTGGTGCCGGCACCGTCGACGATCGTCGTGTTGTCCTTGGTGATCTCGATGCGCCGGGCGGTGCCCAGCGAGTCGAGGCCGATCTCGGACAGCTTCAGGCCCACCTCGGACGAGATGACCTGGGCACCGGTGACGACGGCCAGGTCGTCCAGGAACGCCTTGCGGCGGTCACCGAAGAACGGCGCCTTCACCGCGACCGCGACGAGGGTCTTGCGCAGGGCGTTGACCACCAGGGTGGACAGCGCCTCGCCCTCGACGTCCTCGGCGATGATCAGCAGCGGCTTCTTGGACTCGGCGACCTTCTCCAGGACCGGCAGCAGGTCGGCCAGCGCCGAGATCTTCTCCCGGTGCAGCAGCACGTAGGCGTTCTCCAGGATCGCCCGCTGCTCCTCCGGGTCGGTCGCGAAGTGCGCCGACAGGTAACCCTTGTCGAACTGCACACCTTCGGTGATCTCGAGCTCGGTGGCCAGCGTGGAGGACTCCTCCACGGTGATCACACCGTCCTCGCCGACCCGCTCCACGGCCTCGCCGAGCAGGGCGCCGATGGTGGCGTCACGCGAGGTGACCGTGCCGACCTGGGCGATGTTGTCGCGGCCCTTGACCGGGGTGGCCCTGGACTTGAGCACCTCGATGACCTTCTCCGCGGCCGCCTCGATGCCCTTGCCGAGACCGGCCGGGTTGGCGCCGGCGGCCACGTTGCGAAGGCCGACCTTCACCAGCGACTGCGCCAGCACGGTGGCCGTGGTGGTGCCGTCGCCGGCGACGTCGTTGGTCTTGGTGGCCACGTTCTTGGCCAGCTGCGCACCCAGGTTCTCGAACGGGTCCTCCAGCTCGATCTCCCGCGCGACGGTGACCCCGTCGAGGGTGATGGTGGGGCCGCCGAACTTCTTGTCCAGCACGACGTGCCGGCCGCGCGGGCCGAGGGTGACCTTGACCGCGTCGGCCAGCTTGTTGACGCCGCGCTCGAGCGCTCGACGAGCGTCCTCGTCGAAGTTGATCTGCTTGGGCATGGAAGTCCTCTCAGACAGCAGAACGCCCCGTCCCCGGCTTTCCAGCGGGGCCCGGGGCGTTCACCGCAGCGCCGATGTCAGTTGACGACAGCCAGCACGTCGCGAGCGGACAGGATCAGGTAGTCCTCACCGTTGTACTTGACCTCGGTGCCGCCGTACTTCGAGTAGATGACGACGTCCCCGACGTTCACGTCGACGGGGATGCGGTTGCCCTTGTCGTCGACACGGCCCGGGCCCACGGCCAGAACCTTGCCCTCCTGGGGCTTCTCCTTGGCGGTGTCGGGGATGACGAGGCCGGAGGCGGTCGTCTCCTCGGCCTCGCTCGTCTGGACAACGATCTTGTCCTCGAGCGGTTTGATGTTCACGCTCACCGGGTTGACCTCCACGGGTCGTCGAAAGCGTTGGCAGGTACTTACTTGGTTTCGGCGCCTACCACCCCCGCCGTCGCGGGTGCCGGGGCGTGTGCGGTGCCTTCGATTAGCACTCTAGCCACGGGAGTGCTAGCCGCGCAAGGAGGGTCCCCCGGTACGGCACGGCCGGCCCGCCGGGGTGCCTGACCGGCGGCTTTACCGGCCTGATCACGGAGCGGGGTCGCCATCTCACTCGTTGAGCGGTGTCGGCGTTCCGGGCCGTTCCCTACCTTGGGAACCGGCCCGGACGCGACTGGAAGGGATGGTGTTCCGATGGGTGGTTGCAGCTGTTGCAGCTCGTGCAGTGGCTCCGGATGCGGGTGCTGCGGAAGCTGCTAGCGCCGGCCTCGACCTGAGCGGCCCGGGAACCACCGTGTGGTCCCGGGCCGCTCGCCGTCTACACGGTCAGCACGATCTTCCCCCGCACCCGGCCGCTCTCGCTCAGCTCGTGGGCCTTCGCCGCGTCCTCCAGGGGCAGCACCTGCGACACGTGCACCCGGACGCCCTCCACCGCGCTCGCCAGCTCCGCGCCGGAGGGCTGCACGTAGAACCGCCGGTAGCGCGGGTCCTCCGTCGCGTCGTTGCCCTGCGCGTCGATGAGCACGCCGTCCGGCGTGAGGACCTCGAGCGAGCGTGACCCGTAGGAACCGCCGACCAGGTCGCACACCACGTCCACCCCGGCGACCGCCGTCGTGAAGTCCACCGCCGTGTGGTCGATCAGTTCGTCCGCCCCGAGCGCGCGCAGGAAGTCGTGGTTCACCGGCCGCGCCGTGCCGATCACGTACGCGCCCCGCGCCTTCGCCACCTGCACCGCGACGTGCCCGACCCCGCCGGCCGCCGCGTGGATCAGCACCCGTTGTCCCGGCCGCACGCCGGCAAGCGCTTGGGTCGCCGTCAGCACCGCGGTTGGCGACGCGGCGGCCGCGACGTGGTCCAGCTCAGCCGGCTTGGGCGCCAACGCCGACGACGGCACCGCCACGTACTCGGCGTACGCGCCCCACTGCGACATCACCAGCCCGAACACCTCCTCCCCCGTCTCCTCGACCACACCGGAGAAGTCCAGCCCGAGCCGGAACGGCGGCTCGAACGGCCACTGCTCGATGAGTCCACGGCGCAGCATCCAGTCCGCCGGGTTCACCCCCGCCGCGTGCACCCGCACCAGTACCTCGCCCGGTCCCGGCACCGGACGCGGCGCGTCCACGACCTCCAGCACCTCGGGCCCGCCCAGGGCCCGCACATCAACAGCTCGCATGCCGAAGATCGTCGACTCGTACGGTATCCGTTGTAAAGAAGGCACCTTCCTGATATCCAGGTACCTCATGGATACCGTCCAGTCCTACCTGAAGGCTTGCCCGGCCCGCACCGTGCTCGACACGCTCGCCAACAAGTGGAACCTGCTGGTACTCAGCTCACTGCGCCGCCACGACGGCCCGATGCGGTTCAACGAGCTGCGCCGCCTGCTCGAGGGCATCACGCAGAAATCGCTCACCCAGACGCTGCGCGTCCTGGAGCGCGACGGCCTGGTCGACCGGGCCGTCTACCCGACCGTGCCGCCGCGGGTCGAATACGCGGTGACGGACCTGGGCGCGCAGGTCGGGGACATGTTCTCCATCCTCGGCGACTGGGCCCAGGAGCACGTGGACGAGATCCTGGCGGCCCGGGAGGCGTTCGACAACCGGCCGACACCCGGACCGGTCCGGTAGTTCCCAACCGGGTTGACCGTCGGTAGTTTCCTCGCTACAAGACGAGGGAGGCTGCATGACGTCGATCACCCGCCGCCACGCGCTGCGCGCGTTCGCCGCCGGAACCGCGGGGGTCACCGCGGTCTCCGGCGCGTCCATCCCCGGCGCGTCGGCCGCCACGGGCGGGGCGCGGCAGCGCGCCTTCGCCGCCGCGGCCGCGGAGTTCGGCGTCCCGGAGCCCGTGCTGCTCGCCGTGTCTTACCTGAAGTCCCGCTGGGACTCGCACGGCGGCGCGCCGAGCACCGGTGCCGGTTTCGGCCCGCTGCACCTGACCGACCTGCGTGCCGTCGCCGCCGGCGGTAGCCACCACGACCACGGCGCCGAGGACCCGCGGGGCGACACCGCGCGCCGGGTACTGACCCCCCGCACGTCGCCGGCGTTGCAGACGGTCGACCTCGCCGCGTCGCTGACCGGGGTGGACGCCGAGACGCTGCGGACGGACCCGGAGCAGAACATCCGGGGTGGTGCCGCGGTGCTGGCCCACTACCAGCGCGAGCTGGGTGTGCGTGCGGACCGGCCGGACGACTGGTACGGCGCGGTCGCCCGCTACAGCGGGTCCTCGGACACCGGGGCCGCGGCGTTCTTCGCCGACCAGGTGTTCGCGACGATCACCACCGGCGCGAGCCGCACCACCGACGACGGACAGGCCGTCACGCTCCCCGCGACGCCGGTGTCGCCGCGCCGCGAGCAGGTGCGCGCGCTCGGGTTGCCCACCATCGCCGAGGGTGCGCCTGAGGCGCCGCCCGGCTTGCCCGTCGAGTGGATCCCGGCGCCGTACCAGGACCTCGGCAACGGCGACTACGGCAACTACGACCAGGCCGACCGGCCGAACTCCCAGCAGATCACGCACATCGTCATCCACGACACCGAATGCAGCTACGACGAGGCGATCGGCCTGGTGCAGGACCCGACCTACGTGTCGTGGCACTACACGCTGCGCTCGACCGACGGGCACGTCGCGCAACACGTGCTGACCAAGGACGTCGCCTGGCACGCCGGGAACTGGTACCTCAACGCGAAGTCGATCGGCATCGAGCACGAGGGGTTCGCGGCGCAGGGCACCTGGTTCACCGAGGCGATGTACCGGGCATCGGCCACGCTGGTGCGGTACCTGGCCGGGAAGTACCGGATCCCGCTGGACCGCGAGCACATCGTGGGCCACGACAACGTGCCCGGCACGGTGCCGTCGACGGTGGCGGGGATGCACTGGGACCCGGCGCCGTACTGGGACTGGGCGCACTACTTCGACCTGCTCGGCGCACCGCTGAGCCGGCGGCCGCTGCGGCAGCCGACCGGGATGGTCATGATCAAGCCGGACTTCGCGTCGAACACCACCGGCTACACGGGATGCGACACGTCGGCGCCCGCCGCCGCGTGCCCCGCACGCGGGTCGTCGGCCCTGTTCCTGCGCACCGAGCCGCGCGACGACGCGCCACTGCTGTCCGACCCCGGCCTGCACCCCGACGGCGGGCCCTCGACCACCGGGATCTCCGACGTGGGCAGCCGGGTCTCGACCGGCCAGCGGTACGCGGTGGCCGAGACGCGCGGCGACTGGACCGCCATCTGGTTCCTCGGCCAGCAGGGGTGGCTGCGCTCGTCCGGCGTGGTACCGGTGCTGGGCCAGGTGGTGACGCCGAGGCCGGGCCTCGAATCGGTGCCGGTGTACGGACGGGCGTATCCGGAGCCCGCGGCGTACCCGGCCGGCATCCCGCCGCAGGAGATCGTGCCGCTGCAATACACGCTGCCCGCGGGCCAGAAGTACACCGCAGGCCCGGCTGTGCCGGGCGAGTACCTGTGGGCGACGACCTTCGACCCGGCGCAGCACGTCGTGGTGCGCGGGACGACGCAGTACGTGCAGATCCAGTTCGGCCACCGGGTGGCCTTCGTGAAGCTGGACGACGTGCTGGTGACACGCACCCGCCCCTGACCACCGCGCCCCGGCCGGGCGGTCTACGCCTCGATCGAAACGATCTCCACCGGCAGCGCCGGGTTCGCCGACAGGTCCAGCGCCGACGGCTTCCGGCCGGCGGCGACCACGTGCGCACCCAGCGCGGCGATCATCGCGCCGTTGTCGGTGCACAGGCGCGGCCTCGGCACCCGCAGTTCGATCCCCGCGGCCGCGCACCGCTCACGCGCCAGGGCCGACAGCCGGGAGTTCGCGGCGACCCCGCCGGAGATCACCAGCGTGCCGATGCCCTCCTCCTGCGCCGCGCGGACCGCCTTCGCGGTCAGCACATCGGCCACTGCCTCCTGGAAGGAGGCCGCGACGTCGTCGACCGGGATCTCCTCGCCCCGGCGCTCGGCGTTCTCCACCCACCGCGCCACCGCGGTCTTCAGCCCGGAGAACGAGAAATCGTACTTCGCGTCGCGCGGTCCGGTCATGCCACGCGGGAAGGCGATCGCCGACGGGTTGCCCGCCCGCGCGGCCGCGTCGATCGGCGGCCCGCCGGGGTAGGGCAGGCCCAGCACGCGGGCGACCTTGTCGTACGCCTCACCGGCAGCATCGTCCACAGTGGATCCCAGCTCGGTGATCCCGCCGGCGATGTCGTCCACTCGCAACAGCTGCGTGTGGCCACCGGACACCAGCAGCGCCAGGCACGGCTCCGGCAGCGGGCCGTGCTGAAGCGTGTCCACCGCGATGTGCCCGGCCAGGTGGTTGACGCCGTAGAGCGGGACGTCCAGCGCCGCCGCGTACGCCTTCGCCGCCGAGACACCGACCAGCAGCGCACCGGCCAGGCCCGGGCCGGCGGTCACCGCGATCGCGTCCACATCGGACAAACCGAGCCCGGCCGTGGCGAACGCGCGCTGCGCGGTCGGGACCATCGCCTCCAGGTGGGCGCGGCTGGCGACCTCCGGCACCACACCGCCGAAGCGGGCGTGCTGCTCGACACTGGAGGCCACCTCGTCCGCGAGCAGCTCGACGGTGCCGTCGCCGTGCAGCCGCACGAGACCGACACCGGTTTCGTCGCAGGAGCTCTCGATGCCGAGGATCACGCGGGACATCAGCCCACCTCCTGCTCGCTCGCGCCCGGGCGCATCATCGTGTACGCGTCCGCCCCGGACGGTTGGTAGTAACGCTTACGCAGACCGATCCGCTCGAAACCGTGGCGCCGGTACAGCTCCTGCGCGCGGTGGTTGTCGGTGCGGACCTCGAGGAACACCGGCGCCCGCAGCTCGTCGGCCCGGTCCAGCAGAGCGCGCAGCAGCGCGGTTCCGACACCCTGCCCCTGATAGCCCGGGTCGACGCCGATGGTGTGGACGCTCGCCTCGTAGTCACCGCGCGGGCCGACGACCGCCAGGCCCGCGTAGCCGATCAGGACGTCCTCGGAGCTGTACGCGCCGAGGTAGTAGGCCCCGGACTCCAGCTCGCTGTGGAAGGCTCGGGCGCTCCACGGGTCGTCGACGGCGAACAGCACCTTCTCGATCTCCACGCAGCGCGGGATGTCCTTGCGGCGCAGCTTGCCGAGCTTCACGACGCGGTCACCCGCTTCCGCGCGCCGGGCTCGACCGCGTCCGGGCGACGCAGGTACAGCGGCGTCAGCGGGGCGGGCTCGGCCCCACCGAGCAGGGCGTCCCGGGCGGCTTCGACCAGGCCGGCGGTGCTCGGGTAGTACGGCTCGACCACGCGCGCGCCCAGCTGCTCGGCGTAGCGGCGGGCGCCGTCCCCGGCGGCGACGGAGAAGGACAGCTCGGCCGGCGCCTGGACGTGCGGGCCGTCGGTGCGGGTGCCGTCCGCGGCGTAGGCCGCCCAGTAGACCTCGCGGCGCCGCGCGTCGGTCACGACGTGGAAGGGCTCGTCCACGGTGACCTGCCGGGCGATCGCGTCGAGGCTGCACACCGGGTGGACCGGCACACCGAGCGCGTGCCCGAGGGCGGCTGCGGTAGCGAGACCGGCGCGCAGGCCGGTGAACGGCCCGGGCCCGGCGCCGACGACGATCGCCGCGACGTCCGTCACCGCGGCACCCGCGTCCCGCGCGGCCTCCAGGGCGTGCGGCGTGATCAGTTCGCCGTGCGCCCGCGCGTCGAGCGTCACCCGCTCACCCAGCACGGCGACGCCCGCGCCGAGCTCGGCGACCCCGGCGGTCACCGCGGGCGTCGACGTGTCCAGAGCCAGTACCAGCACAGCTCTCCAGCGTACGGCGTGCGCGCCGACCTGCGGTTACCGGGTTGGCCGGGCGTGGGCGGCCCCCGCACGGCGCTCGGTGGCCGCGGGGCGCCGGGCCGGGGAAGGCGCGCCTCAGGTGTCCTCGGGATCCCAGCTCAGCAGGCGCACCTCGGCAACCGTGCGCAGGTGCTCCCGCATCGCGGCGGAAGCGGTTGCCGGGTTGCGGTCGCGGATCGCCTCCGCGATCGCGATGTGCTGCTCCAGCGAGCGCGGTGGGCGGCCCGGCTGCCGCAGCGATTCGGTGCGGCTTTCGGTGATCTGGTCGGCCATCGCGTCCATGAACTCGGCCAGCAGGGCGCTGTGCGCGGCCGCCGTCACCGCGGCGTGGAACCGCCGGTCGCCCTCGACGCCGGCGCCGCCGTCCGCCAGTTCGGACGCCATCAGCTCCAGCGCCGACTCCAGGGCCCGCAGATCGTCCTCCGTCCGGCGCATCGCCGCCAGCTCGGCCAGCTTCGTCTCCAGCGCCTCCCGCGCGTCCAGCACGTCCGGCAGACGCCGGCGGCGATCGACCAGCCGCTCCACCGGCTCGGTCGCGTCCAGGGTGTCCCGCACCAGGTACGTGCCGCCGCCGTGCCGGGTCTCGACCAGGCCCTGCACCTCCAGCACCACGATCGCCTGCTTCACCGACGCCCGGCTCACGCCCAGCCGCTGGGCCAGCTCCCGCTCGGCCGGCAACCGGTCGCCGGTGCGCAGCCCGGCTTCCGCGGCGTACGCCCGCACCCGCTCCAGGACCTGCTCGTACAGCCGCGGGCGGGCCATCGGACTCAGCGCATCGGACACGAACCGCAGCGTAGCCCTTGACAGGCCGAGTGGCTGAGCCGCAAAGTGGTTCAGCCACTCAGCCAGTTGACCCGCGGTGCGGTGCCCCGGGTTTCCTCCTTCCGGCACCGTTCGTCCACGGCGGATCATGGGCGCGTGGTACCCGCCGTCGTCCGGCTCGTTGCGACGTGCCCGGCCCGGCTGATCTGTGAGGAGTTCACGTGACCGAACGGCTGTTCCCGGCTCTGGCGGAGCCACCCGAGAAGGAGGCCCTGCGCTTCGGCGAGGTCTCGCTCGACTACGCCGAACTGGCGGTGATCGCCGGTTCACTCGCCCGGGAGATCCGCGCCCAGTCACCGACGCGGGTGGCGGTCTGGGCGACGCCGACCATCCACACGAGTGTCGCGGTGGTCGCGGCGCTGCTCGCCGGGGTTGCGGCGGTTCCCATCAACCCGAAGATCGGGGAACGCGAACTCGACCACATCGTGAGCGACAGCACTCCGTCGCTGGTGCTCACCGAACCCGGTGCGAAGCTGCCCGAGCGGCTCGCCGCCCTGCCGCGCCAGCAGGTCCCGCTGATCGGCAGCCCCGGCGACCTGCCCGAGGAGCCCGGCGACGAGGCGCCCGCCCTGATCGTCTACACCTCGGGGACCACCGGGCCGCCCAAGGGTGTGGTGCTCCCGCGCCGCGCGATCTCCAGCACCCTGGACGCGCTGGAGGACGCGTGGCAGTGGACCGCCGACGACGTGCTCGTCCACGCGCTGCCGCTGTTCCACGTGCACGGGCTGATCCTCGGCATCCTCGGCCCGCTGCGCCGCGGCGGCACCGTGCACCACACCGGCCGGTTCGCCACCGGGGTGATCGCCCGCGAGCTGGCCACCGAGGCCACGATGATGTTCGGCGTCCCCACGATGTACCACCGGATCGCCGAGGAGGTCGGCGGCAACCCCGAGCTGGCGCAGGCGCTCAGCGGGGCCCGGCTGCTCGTCTCCGGGTCGGCGGCCCTGCCGGTGCACGACCACGAACGCATCCACGCGGCCACCGGGCAGCGCGTGGTCGAGCGGTACGGCATGAGCGAGACCCTGATGAACACCAGCGTGCGCGCCGACGGCGAGCGCAAGCCGGGCACGGTGGGCGTGCCGCTGCGCGGGGTCGAGGTGCGGCTGGTCGACGAGTCGGGCGCGGTCATCGAAGCCGGCGACGGCGAGACGGTCGGGGAGATCCAGGTGCGCGGGCCGAACCTGTTCACCGAGTACCTCAACCGCCCGGACGCCACCGCCGAGGTGTTCGCCGACGGCTGGTTCCGCACCGGCGACATGGCCACCCGGGACGCCGACGGCTACTACCGGATCGTCGGGCGCAAGGCCACCGACCTGATCAAGAGCGGTGGATACAAGATCGGCGCCGGGGAGATCGAGAACGCGTTGCTGGAGCACCCGGCCGTGGCCGAGGCCGCGGTGACCGGCGAGCCGGATCCGGATCTCGGCGAACGGATCGTGGCGTGGATCGTGCCCGCCGGTGAGCCGCCCGCGGAGCAGGAACTGGCCGACCACGTGGCCCGGCTGCTGTCGCCGCACAAGCGGCCACGAGTGGTGCGGTTCCTGGATTCCCTGCCGCGCAACGACATGGGCAAGGTCATGAAACGGGCCCTGCATGCGTGACAGCGCCCGCGCGGTGATCGGCGCGGTGTGCTCCGGGTTCACCGAGCTACCCGCACCACCGGAGGGCGGGTCCGCCACGGACGGCCCGATCGGCTGGCCCGGCTACGACGACGCGCGTGCCCGGGCGGCCGAGCGCACCGGTGAACCGGAATCGGTGGTGTGCGGGGTCGGCCAGATCGGCGGCACCGAGGCCGTCGTGATCGCCTGGGAGTTCGGGTTCCTCGGCGGTTCCGTCGGGCGGCGCACCGGTGACCGGATCGAGGCCGCGTTCACCCGGGCGCGGGAGCTGCGCGCACCGGTCGTGTCGATGATCGCGACCGGCGGCAGCCGCATGCAGGAAGGCATGGTGGCGCTGTCGCAGCTGCAGCGGATCGCGCGGCAGGCGGCGTTGCTGCGGGACGCCGGGTTGCCGCAGATCGCGGTGGTGCGCGACCCGACCACCGGCGGCGGCTGGGCGACGCTCGGCGCGGGTTCGGACGTGACGCTGGCCCTGCCGGGCGCGCAGGTCGGGTTCGCCGGATCGCGCGTGCGGCCGCCCGGTGACGCCTCGGCGTACACGGCGGAGTCCCAGCTGGCGTCGGGGCACGTGGACCAGATCGTGCCGGCCGCCGAGCTGGGCGAGCGGCTCGGCCGGTGGCTGTCGCTGCTGACCGGTGCGGACGGCCGGCCCGCTCCGCCCCCGGCGGCGCTGGGCCGGGTGGATCTGCCCGAGGACGGCTGGACGGCGGTGCGAGCGGCCCGCGCTCCCGCGCGACCGCGGGCGGAGTCCTATTTGGACGCCTACTTCGACTGGCGGGAAGACCTCGGCGGAGACCGTTGTGGCGGCGTCGACCCCGGCGTGCGGTGCGGATTCGGGATGCGTTCCGGTGTCGCGATCGCCTACGCGGCCCAGTGCGGCACCGCGACGTTGCCCTCCGGATTCCGAACCGCGGCGCGGCTGATCCGGCTGGCCGACCGCCTCGGGATCCCGGTGCTCACCCTGGTGGACACCCCCGGCGCGGCGAACGACCCCGCGGCCGAGCGGTCCGGGGCCGGTGCAGCCATCGCGGAGGTGTTCGCAGCGGTGGCCGGTGCGCGGGTGCCGGTGACGACGCTGGTGATCGGCGAGGGCGGTTCGGGAGGCGCGCTGGCGTTCGCGCACCCCGAGCGAACCTGGGTGACGCCGGACAGCTACTTCTCGGTGACCTCACCGGAAGCGGCCGCGTCCATCCTGAAGCGACCGTCCGAAGAGGTCCCGGTGACCGCGAACCAGCTGCGGTTGCGGCCGCAGGACCTCGTGGAACTGGGTGTCGCGCGGGGCATCGTCGGCCGTTGATCCCGCGCCGGACGCAGGACCTCGCGAGCCGGTCAGGCAGCCGGCCCGGGCACCCGCCCGACCCACGAACCGTGCGGCTCCAGGGTCAGCTCACGCACGTCGTCGGGCCGGCGTTCCAGCCGCACCACCAGGTGGTCCGCGGACAGCCGCCCGGCCGCAGCCTCCCCCCATTCCACCACCACCGCGGCGGACTCGAGGTCGGTGTCCAGGTCGAGGTCGTCGAGCTGGGTCAGATCGCCGCCCAGGCGGTACGCGTCCACGTGCACCAGCGGGACACCGCGCTCCCCCGCCGGGTGCACGCGCGCGAGCACGAAGGTCGGCGAGCTGACCCGCCCGGAGACGCCGAGCCCGGCCGCGATCCCGCGCGTCAGCACGGTCTTGCCCGCGCCGAGGGGACCGGCGAGCAGGACCAGGTCACCCGCCCGCATCGTGCGGCCCAGCGATTCGCCGAACGCCACCGTGTCCTCGGCCGTCTTCAGCTCGACGCTCATGGGTTCAACCACCGCCACTTCCCCCGCGCGCCGGACTCCTCGGTCACGCCCGCGCATCGCTGTACCAGGTCGATGAGGTGGCTGTCGACCACCTCGGGCTGTTCGAGCTGCACCATGTGCCCGGCGCCGCGCACCCGCACCAGCTCGGCGTCGGGCAGCTCGGCCGCGATCCGCTCGGCGTGCGAGTAGGGCGTGAACCGGTCGGTGTCACCGCCGATCACGAGTACGTGCGCGTGCTTGAGACCGGCCAGCGCGGCGTACCGGTTGTGGCTGCCGAGCGTGTCGACGAACCCGACCAGCTCCTTCACCGACGTCACCGCCAGCATCTGCAGCATGAAGTCGACCAGCCGCGGGTCGACGTCGCGGGAGCCGAACGCGAGCAGCCGCACCGCCTGCCGGGTCAGCTGCCCGCCGGCCGCGCGCACGAACTCGACCAGCCCCGGCTGCCACCCGGCGAGCTCGCCGACCCCGCGGGTGAGCGGGTTGTACTTGGAGAGCAGCCCGCGCGGCAGGCCCTTGCGGCCGACCTCGCCGGCAGCGGTGGCGATGAACGCGACCCCGCAGATGCGGTCGGCGAACAGGTCCGGGTTCTGCTGGGCCAGCTCCATGATCACCATGCCGCCCAGGGAGTGGCCCACCAGCACGATCGGCCCCTCGGGTGCGACCGCGCGCAGCACCGCGTCCAGGTCCCTGGCGAGCTGTTCGATGGTGCTGGCGTTCTCGCTCGCCGGGCCGGACGTGCCGTGCCCGCGGTGGTCGTAGTAGACCTGCCGGACGCGGGGCAGCGTGAGCGACGCCAGGTCGCGGCGCTGGAAGTGCCAGCTCAGCTGCGACAACGCGAACCCGTGCACCCCCACGACGGTCAGCTCCGGCTCACCGCCGTCCGCCGGGTCGATCTCGGACACCGACAGCGGTGTGCCGTCGTCGGCGGCGACCGTGGAGGTGCGGTCCGGGTCGAGGCTGCCCAGCGGTTCGGCGTCGAGCTGGTCGCGCTGACGCTGCTGCTGGGCGGTCACCGCGATGGTCGCCGCGGCGGTGCCGGTCACGAGCGCGACCGCGCCACCGAGCACGGTGAGCATCCGGCGGGACGCCATCAGGCGTCCTCCCCCACGTACCGCCGGTGGATCCGCGGCCGGTACATGCCGGTGACGATCTCGTAGTCGATGGTGCCGATCTTGTCGGCCCACTCGCGCGCGGTCGGCTCACCGCGGTCACCGTTGCCGAACAGCACCACCTCCGCGCCCAGCGGCGGCTCGTCGTCACCGCAGTCGACGACGAGCTGGTCCATGCACACGCGCCCGGCGACCGGGCGGCGCTTGCCGTGCAGCCACACGTCCATCCGGCCGGACAACGTGCGCGGCACGCCGTCGGCGTAGCCGGTCGGCACCAACGCCAGGGTGGTGTCCCGCTCGGCGGTCCACGTGTGTCCATACGAGACGGATTCGCCGGCCCGGATCCGTTTGGTGTGCACGACCGACGACCGGAAGGTCATGACCGGGCGCAGGTCCTCGGGCTCCGGGTTGGGGTTGAGGCCGTACGCCGCGATGCCCGGCCGGACGAGGTCGAAGTGCAGGTCCGGCCGGTTCAGCGTGGCGGCCGAGTTCGCGATGTGCCGCAACGGGTCCAGACCCGCGTCGCGCGCGATCCGGTAGGCGGCGTGGAAGCGTTCGGCCTGCCGGTCGATCGACGGGTGGCCCGGCTCGTCCGCGCACGCGAGGTGCGACCAGATCGCGACGACCTCGACGTGCGGCTCCGCGGCGGCTTCCTTGACCAGGGCCGGCCAGTCCTCGGCGGGACAGCCGTTGCGGGACAGGCCGGTGTCGATCTTCAGGTGGACCCGGGCACGGGTGCCGGTGCGGCGGGCGGCGGCGGCGATGCGGGACAGCTCGGTCAGCGAGCTGGCGGCGAGATCGACCCCGGCGGCGACGCCCGGCGCGAAGTCCGTGGTGGGCAGGTCGAGCCAGCTCAGGATGGGCGCGGTGACGCCGGCCTCACGCAGCGTGAGCGCTTCGCCGAGGGAACACGCGCCGAGCCAGGTCGCACCCGCCTGGAGCGCGGCGCGCGCGACGGGCACGGCGCCGTGACCGTAGCCATCGGCCTTGACGACGACCATCGTGGCGGCGCCGGAAGCTGCCGCCCGGCTCGCGAGCAGGGTGACGTTGTGCCGCAGGGCGGTCAGGTCGACGACGACCTCGGCGCGGGGGAGGTGAGAGCTCATCGACCCCCATTTTCCCACGTCGGCGACAGCCCCGCGGCAGCGGCCGGGCACCCCGGTGAACGGGGGTGGTCGTCCCGGCCTCCCGCCCGGCCGTACCGCCGCCGGGCGGTGCTGCTCAGGTGGTCCGGCGCCCGAGGGCAGGTTCCGGCACCGGCACGTCGTGCACCAGCTGCCGCACCGCCAGGTGCCGCCCCCTGATCTCCTCGCCCACCTCCGGCGAGGCGGGCCGCTCCAGGGTCACCTGCGCCTTCGGCTCCCACGTCGGCGGTTCGGCGCCGCCGGCGAGGGCCCACGCTGCCTGCCGCGCGGCGCCCAGTGCCACGTGCTCCGCCGGATCCGGCACCACCACTGGTGCCCCGAACACGATGGGCGCGATGGCCCGCACCGCTTCCGACCGGGCCGCACCGCCGATCAGCAGCACGCGCCGCACCGGCAGGCCCTGCGCCACCACCGCGTCCAGGCCCGCCGACAACCCGCACAACATGCCCTCGACCGCGGCGCGTGCCAGGTTCTCCGGCGTCATGTTGCTCCGCCGCAACCCGTGCAGCGAACCGGCCGCCGACGGCAGGTCCGGGGTGCGTTCGCCGTCCAGGTACGGCAGCAACGTCAGGCCCCCGGCCCCCGGCAGCGCGGACAACGCCAGCCGGTCCAGGCCCGCCAGGTCGGTGCCCAGCATGCCGGCCGCCGCGGTCAGCACGCGCGCCGCGTTCAGCGTGCACGCCAGCGGCAGGAACCGGCCCGTGGCGTCCGCGAACCCGGCGACCAGGCCGGACGCGTCCGCCGGTGCCGTCCCGCTCACACCGAACACCGTCCCGCTCGTGCCCAGCGACACCACCACGTCCCCGTCACCGAGGCCCAGTGCCAGTGCCGCGGCCATGTTGTCGCCGGTGCCCGCGGACACCAGCGCACCTGCGGGAGTGCGTCCCGCCGCCTCCGCCGGACCCAGCACCCGCGGCAGCTCCGGGTCGCGGCCACCGAAGGCGTGCTTGAGGATGTCCCGGCGGTACACCCCGCCAGCGGGCGAGAAGTAGCCGGTGCCCGACGCGTCACCGCGGTCGGTGACCGCGTCACCACCGGTCAGGCGCCAGGTCAGCCAGTCGTGCGGCAGCAGCACGCGCGCGACCCGGTCGGCCAGCTCGGGCTCGTGCTCCGCCAGCCACCGCAGCTTGGTGACCGTGAAGCTGGCGACCGGCACCGACCCGACCGCCTCCGCCCACGCGGCCGGCCCGCCCAGCTCCCGCACCAGCTCCCCGGCCGCCCGGCTGGACCGCGTGTCGTTCCACAGCAGCGCCGGGCGCACGACCTCGCCGTCCTCGTCGACGGTCACCATGCCGTGCTGCTGACCGCCGACACCGAGCGCCGCGACCCCGTCCAGCAGCCCGTCGCTCGCCTCGGTGAACGCCCGCCACCACTCGCGCGGGTCGACCTCGGTCGCGTCGGGGTGGGCCGCCCGGCCGGCGCGGACCACGGCGCCGGTCCCGGCGTCGCAGACGACGATCTTCGTGGACTGCGTGGAGGAGTCGATCCCGGCCACGAGTGTGGGCTTGCCCGTCATGCGTCCTCCCGGAGTGCGGCAACCAGCACTTGCACACTCAACACGAAATCCGGTGACTAGAGAGCCCGTACCCGCCGGATGGCGGCCGGGAGCGCGGCGACGATGCCGGACGCCGACACCGGCACCCCGCGCGCCGCGAACTCGCCGGCGAGCGAGTGCACGTGTGCGGCGCACCCCGCGGCCAGCCACGGATCCAGGCCGCCGGCCAGGAGCGAACCGATCAGGCCGGACAGCACGTCGCCGGACCCGGCGGTGGCCAGCCACGATCCGCGCGCCACGTTCACCAGCACCCGCCCGTCCGGGTCGGCGATGATGGTGACGTTGCCCTTGAGCAGCACCACCGCATCGAACTTCGCCGCGGCCTCACGCACCGACGCCACGCGGTCCTCGCCCGGGGGGCGTCCCATCAGCCGTTCGAACTCGCCCGCGTGCGGGGTCAGCACCAGCGGCGTGCCGGGGTCGCGGGCGTCCAGCACGTCCGGCCGGTGGGCCATCAGCGTGGTCGCGTCGGCGTCCGCGCAGACCGGCACCCCGGCGCCGAGCACGTGGGTGAGCACGTCGTGCCCCTCGCGACCGGTGCCGATCCCCGGCCCGACCACCCACGCCTGCACGCGTCCGGCGTCGGTCACCGACCCGGTGGCGATGACCTCCGGCCACCGGGACCGCACCACGTCGGCCGCCGGGCCGGCGTAGCGCACCATGCCGGACGTAGCCAGCACCGCGGACCCGGTCGCCAGCACCGCCGCCCCCGGGTAGGTTGCCGAACCGGCGGCGACACCCGTCACGCCCTGGCTGTACTTGTTGTCCTCCGGGCCGGGCACCGGCCAGGCGAGACCGACGTCGACGGCGTCCAGCTGCCGCAGGTCCGGGTCGTCGAGCTCCAGCCCGATGTCGACGAGCTCGACCCGCCCGCAGCGGGACGGGTTGAGCACGTGCACCGGCTTGCGTGCGCCGAACGTCACCGTCCGGGTGGCCGTGACCGCCTCGCCCGGCACCGCCCCCGTGTCCGGCTCGACACCGCTGGGCAGGTCGACCGCCAGCACCGGCGCGGCGATGCGCGCGACCAGCTCGGCCGCGTCCGGACGCAGACCGCCGTGCGCGGACAGGCCGACGATGCCGTCGATCACCAGGTCGGCGGACGCCAGCACGGCCGGACCGTCCTCGGCAGACACCACCCGGCCCCGCGCGCGGCGCAGCGCGGCCAGCCCCGCGGCGTGCGCCTTCCCCGGCTGGAGCAGGATCGCGGTGACGCTCACGTTGCGCCGCCGCAGGAACGCGCCGGCCCACAACGCGTCACCGCCGTTGTTGCCCGCCCCGACCAGAAGCGCCACACGGCGGCCGGACACCTTCCCGGTGTGCTCGGTCAGCATCTCGGCAGCGTGCACGGAGACCGCGAACGCGGCCTTGCGCATCAGCGTCCCGTCCGGGGTGACGGCCAGCAGCCGTTCCTCGGCCGCGCGGATCCGGTCCGTCTTCCAGAAGCCTCGCATCGCTCGAATCTAGCGGCGCGCAGCGCCTCCGGTGCGGTTGGTCTACTCGACCGTCACCGACTTCGCCAGATTCCGCGGCTTGTCGACGTCGTACCCACGGGAGCGCGCGATCTCGGCCGACAGCACCTGCAACGGCACCGTCGAGACCAGCGGCTGCAACAGTGTCGGCACCGCCGGGACCTCGATCAGCTCGTCGGCGAACGGGCGCACCGTGTCGTCGCCCTCCTCGGCGATCACGATGGTGCGCGCGCCGCGGGCCTGGATCTCGCTGATGTTGGACACCAGCTTGGCGTGCAGCACCGCGCGGCCCTTCGGCGACGGCATGACGACGACGACCGGCAGGCCCTCCTCGATCAGCGCGATCGGGCCGTGCTTGAGCTCACCGGCGGCGAACGCCTCGGCGTGCATGTACGCCAGCTCCTTGAGCTTGAGCGCACCCTCCAGCGCGACCGGGTAACCGACGTGCCTGCCGAGGAACAGCACCGCTTTCGAGTCGGCGATACCGCGGCTCACCGCACGCACCTGGTCCACAGTGGACAGCACCTTGTGCACGGCGGCCGGCATGGCCTCCAGCTCGGCGAACTCACGCGCCACCTCGTCCGGGTACTTGGTGCCCCGCGCCTGCGCGAGCGCGAGGCCGACGAGGTAGTTCGCCGCGATCTGCGACAGGAACGTCTTCGTCGCGGCGACACCGACCTCCGGGCCGGCGTGCGTGTAGAGCACGGCGTCGGACTCGCGCGGGATCTGGGCACCATTGGTGTTGCACACCGCCAGCACGCGAGCCTTCTGGTCGCGGGCGTGGCGGATCGCCTCCAGCGTGTCGGCCGTCTCGCCGGACTGCGACACGGCCACGACCAGTGTGTCGCGGTCCAGCACCGGGTCCCGGTAGCGGAACTCGCTGGCCAGCTCGACCTCGACCGGCAGGCGGCACCAGTGCTCGATGGCGTACTTCGCGACCAGCCCGGAGTGGTAGGCCGAACCGCAGGCCACCACGAACACCTTGTCGACCTCACGCAGGTCCTGGTCGGACAGGCGCTGCTCGTCGAGCACGACGCGACCGCGGTCGAAGTGCCCGCGCAGCGTGTTCGCGAGCGCCTCCGGCTGCTCCTCGATCTCCTTGAGCATGAAGTAGTCGTGGCCGCCCTTTTCCGCGGCGGAGAGGTCCCAGTCGACCGTGAACGGCTTGCCCTGGGCGGGTTCACCGGCGAAGTCGGAGATGTCGTAGCCGTCCCGCGTGATGACCACGACCTGGTCCTGGCCCAGCTCCACGGCCTCGCGGGTGTGCTCGATGAACGCCGACACGTCGGAGGCGACGAAGTGCTCACGCTCGCCGACACCCACGACCAGCGGGGACGACCGGCGGGCCGCGACGATCATGTCCGGCTCGTCGGCGTGGGTCACGACCAGCGTGAACGCACCCTCCAACCGGCGGCAGACCGCGCGGACGCTGGCCGGCAGGTCACCGGCGGTGGGGCCGTCGGCGTAGGCACGGGCCACCAGGTGGGCGGCGGTCTCGGTGTCGGTGTCGCTGGTCATCTCGACACCGTCGGACTCCAGTTCGGCGCGCAGGGCGGCGAAGTTCTCGATGATCCCGTTGTGCACCACGGCGACGCGCTGCGTGGCGTCGCGGTGCGGGTGCGAGTTGCGGTCGATCGGCGCGCCGTGCGTGGCCCAGCGGGTGTGGCCCATGCCCGCGGTGCCGGCGAACCGGCCGAGACCGGTGTCGGCGAGGGCGCCCTCCAGGTTGGCCAGGCGGCCCGCCTTGCGTTCGACGGTCAGCGCTCCCGTGCCGTCCAGCACGGCCACACCGGCCGAGTCGTAGCCCCGGTACTCCATCCGGCGAAGCCCGCCGAGCACGACGTCCAGCGCCTGCCGGTGACCGACATATCCCACGATTCCGCACACACCACCAGCCTAACGAGGGATGCGCGTGCCGCTCCCCCGGCTCGTCTCCGCCTCGGTGAAACCGCGCTTCCGATGGATGTTGCGCGGCCGGGGCGGGGCGGGCTGCCCTAAGCTGCCGACCATGGTCAGCAAGCCCAAGGAGCTGCTCGAAGAGCTGTCGCACGCGGGACCGCACGAGGTGCTGCGCGGCAACCTCGCGCTCGCCGGATTGCCGGGTGTGGTGTTCACCCCACGAACCGGCCTGAACCTGCCGGCGGTGGCGTTCGGCCACGGGTGGCTCCAGCCGCCGGGCCGGTACCGGGGGCTGCTGAGCCACCTGGCGAGCTGGGGCGTGGTCGCGGCCGCACCGGCGACGCAGCAGGGTCCGCTGCCGTCGCACCGCCTGCTGGCCGCCGACCTGCGCACCACGCTCGACGTGCTCACCGGGGTGCGACTGGGGCAGGGCGACCTCAGCGTCGACGCCGAGCGGCTCGGGCTGGCGGGGCACTCCACCGGCGGCGGCGCGGCGGTGCTGGCCGCCGCTTCGCGAGGTGTCCGGGCGGTGGCGACGTTCGCCGCCGCGCAGACCCTGCCGTCGGCGAGCGCGGCAGCGGTGAAGGTCACCGCACCGGGGCTGCACCTGGCCGTCGACGGCGACCTGGTGGCCCCCGCCGGCGGCAACGCCGAGGCGATCGCCCACGCCTGGGGCGGACCGGTCCAGTTCCGCAAAGTCGACAAGTCGACTCACCTCGGGCTGACCGAGGGCAGTCACTGGAGCCAGCGGCTGCTGCACGGCAAGCCGAACCACCGGACGCAGGTGCTGGTCCGCGCACTGTTCACGGCGTTCTTCCTGACGCACCTCACCGGGACCGACAAGTACCGCCCCCTGCTGGAGTCGGACGTGAAACGCGCGCCGATCGGCTTCGAGCGCGGCCCGGAGCCGGTGGCCGCCTAGACAAGGCGATCGCTGACCGCTCGCCACGCAGTCACGGCGGCCCCTGGCCCCTCGATGAGCAGGCGTGGCGAGCGCTTGGCCGCTCGCCCGAAGGCGCGGCGGCCCGTGACGCACCTGGGTGGCCCGGTCCGGGCTCCCGCCAGGGTGGCCGGCTGCGCCGTGGTGAGCCCGGCTGGTGGGACCGTGCGCTGCGCCCGGTACCGGGCGGAGTGCCCGTGCCCGCGGGTACGCGGCAGGCGTGCCCAGGGCACGACCCGCGAAACGTGGTCAGCCACCCGAGCGTGGCCGGGCCAGCCGCCCACCACGCGCCCCGGCGAACCGCGGACCCGGCTGGCGGCGGACGCGAGGGCACGCCCCCTGGGCGGGGTCCGCGGGAACGGGTCAGCCGAGCCAGTCCTTGGTCGAGTAGTCGTCCTCGGCGTCCTCCATGCGGGCGTGGCGGCCTCGGCGGGCCGGTGGCCGGGGCGGGGACGCGTGCCGGTTGGTCGGCTCGGTGGACATCTCCGGATCTTCGAAGGCCATGCCGAGCGCGGCGTTGGGATCGGGCTTCTCCCGCAGTTCCCAGCCCGCGGCGGTCTTGGCGCGGGCGGCCTGCTCGACCAGGCGTTGCACGGTGGCAGCGGCCGCCGCCGTGAGGTCGCCGGTGCGGGTCCGGCTGTCCGCGAGGCTCGCTGCGACGCGGCGGCTGATCAGGTCCTGCCGGGCGACCCGCTCGGCGGCGATCGCGTCGAGCTTGGCCTGGAACTCACTCACCTCCGGCTCTCCTCGTCGTCCAGGGAGCCGTTGATGCGGCCACCGGAGTGGGCGGTGCCGAAGATGCCACCGTCGATGCGGTAGGCGCGGGACGTCCGTTCGTGGTCGTCGCTGTCCTGGTTGCCACCGGCCGCGGGCAGGCCGCCGAGCATGCTCATCGCGCTCGGATCGCCCGGCACGCCGCTGCCGACCGGATCGAGCCCCGGCGCGGCACCGAGAGTGGCACCGGATTCCGCAGGTGCCGTGGAGTGGCTCAGCGAGCCGGTGTGCCCGAGCCCCCCGCTGGTCGAGATCCCGTCCGTGACACCACCGAGCTCGTGCACCGGGGCGGTCCGATCGGGGCCGCCACCGAAGCCGTGACCGGTCGGCGTCGGGACGGCCGCCGCGGCAACCGAATCGGGCGGAACGCCGAGACCACCACCGCCAGCGGGAGACGGTCCGGGACCGCCGGGCCCGGGCAACGGCCGGGTTGCAGCAGCCTCGCCACCGGCGTCCGCAGCTGTGACGTCCACAGCCTCGGCGGCGCTCACAGCACCACCAGTGGCACCCTCCCCGGAGTCTGCGGCACCAGCAGCGCGCCGGGCACCGACCAGGCCAGGCACCTCGTACGAGTCGCGCGCGCCGCCACCACCAGCGGCACCAATCCCCGGATCCGCGGCGCCGGCAGCCCCTGCCCGGCCGGGCACGTCATCCGAGCCACCACTCACGGGGTGCGCGACGCCAGCGGCATCCCCAGCCCCCACTGGGCCACGCACGTCGAACCCGCCGCCGGTGCCCGGATCTGCGCCATCAGCAGCGCCCCAGGCCCCCACTCGGCCGGTAACCCCGCCAGCGTCCACCGTCCCGGCCGCCCCGTCGGCGGCCGGGAAACCGCCAGGGGTGCTGACGTCGTGCGCACCGGCGACGCCGAGCGGCGGCTGACCCGTGCCGTTGACGACACCGCCCGGCCCCGCGCGGTACGCAGCCTCGGTCAGGCGGCCGCCACGCGGGTCGGCCGGCCCGGCGGCGGGGTCCGGCTTCTCGCCGAGGGTGTACGTGGTGGGGGTGGCCGTGCCGTCGTCGACGGTGACCACCGTGGGACCGGTCTCGCCTCCCGGGCGTTCCGCCGTGATGTGCAGGGCACCGTCGTCGATGTGGATCTTGCCGTCGGCGCCGGGCGTGTAGGCGGGGCGGACCGGGTCGGCCGCGCCCCAGTCGAGCTGGTAGTCCTTCGCCACGCCGGGACCGGAGTCGATCTTGATGTTCATCCGGCCGGTCCGGTCCGGCTCGGTCATCTCCAGCGTGCTGTCGCCCCGCTGAACCGTCAGCGTGTCCAGCTCGTCCGCCGCCGCCGGAGCGGTCACCGGTGGGATCACCGGTGGCGGAGCGGCCGGCACGGCCGGTGGCGGAGTCGTGGGCGGCGCGACCGGCGGCGCACCCGCACCGCCGCCGCCCCCGCCAGCCGTGCCACCGCCGTTGCCCATCCCAGGTCCTGATCCGGGGGAACCCCGCCCGGAACCACCGCCGGAACCGCCGCCGGATCGGGGCGGCGCAGCCTCGCCGACTCCCGCGAACGGGTTGTCCGGCACCTTCTGCAGTTCGGTGTTCAGCGCCGACCACTGGCTCGCCACGGCGACGCGCGTGTTTTCGCACATCGCCTGCAACTCGCCCACCAGCCCGGCGAACCAGCCGCAGAATTCGGCCAGCCAGCTCTTCGCCCAGGCCTGCACCGCGTCCAGCAGCTCGTCCGACAACCCGAAGTAGGCAGAGCTGACCAGCTGAGCGGCCAGCGGCGACTGCTGACCGGCCAAGAACGGGATGAAGTGCCTGAAATCGTCCGCGCTCGCGTTGCGGCCCAGCTGGGCGATCCGCACGAGCCGGTCGGTGTCCTGCGCCGTGAGACCCTGCTCCGGCGGCCACGACTGGAACGAATACTGCAACACCCAGGATGCCTTGTCCCGGCACGACCCGGCGATCGCAGCGACCGTCCGGTTGATCACGTCGGCCGCGTGGTCGAGCGCCTGCTCGACCACCTTGACCCCGTCCCCGAACTTCGCCCAGGACGCCGCCGCGGCGTTCTTCCCATCGCCGTCCCACTGACCGAACAGGCCTTGCACCGCCGAGTTCTGCGCCGGCGCGGCGTCGGCCACCGACTCCCGCACCTGCACGATCTCACCCGCCCCGGCGGTGAACTTGTCGAACGGGATGTCGCGCTGCTCGTCGTACCGGTCGATCAGCTCCTGGAGCCGGAACTCGGGCAGGCCCGGCGCGGCGACCGCCCGTGCCGCGCTGTACACCGGCAGCCAGGTGCGGAAACAGTCCAGCCCAGGCACTCCGGTGTCCAGGATCTCGTTCGAATTCCGTGCCCCCGGGCTCGTTTCCGACCCCTTGAGCGAGTCGAGCCGCGCCTTGCCGTCGTCGACCGCGCGCTGCTGCTCCTCGCGCAACGCGGTCATGTTCGCGTCGTGGCGGCCCTGCGCCTCGGAGTAGGCGTCATAGGCGAAGGGGCCGTCCTTCAGGTCCCGCTCGGTGAAGCCGAACCGGTCCGCAAAGGACTTCAGCAGCTCCTGCTTCTCGTTCTTGTTCTGGAACCCGTAGACCACCGGGTCGACGTTGTCGATCGCGTCGAAGTAGCGCACGAGGAGGGTCCGTTTGGTGTCGTCGTCGATCTTCGGATCGTCGACGAGCTGCCTCACCTCCTGGATCGTCGGCAGCCGCTCCGCCATCAGCTCGCCGCCTTCCGGACGTCCGACCCGGACTGATCGTCCGCCCCGTGGTAGGACTTGCCCGCGCCGGCCAGCCGGTCGGCGAACTCACCCGACGCGCGCACGTAGCTGTCCACACAGGCCACCAGGCGCTGCACACCCGCCTGGTAGCCCGCGAAGGACTCGTGGTGCTTGCGGCCGAAGTCCTCGGCCCGGATCTGCACGTCCTTGAGGTTGGGCAGCGTGTACTTCAGCTGCGACCCGGGCTCGTCCCGGACCGTTCCCGCCGCGGCGGTCACCTGCTGCGGATCCACCTCGTACCCGGCCACGACCACTCCCCCTCGCTCGGCGTCGTGCACCGAATGTACCGAGCGGGTACGACAGTTCGCAGTCAGTTCAGGAGACGGACGACACGACTCCGGCCAGCCGGTCGGCCGCGGCCTGCGCGATCTCCTGCGCCGGTGCCTCGACCATCACGCGCACCAGCTGCTCGGTGCCGGAGGGCCGCAACAGGACGCGGCCCTCGTCGCCCAGCTCGGCCTCCACGGCCTCGACCGCCTCGCGCACCACGTCGGACTTCGCGACCGTCGCCTTGTCCGAGACACGCACGTTGACCAGCACCTGCGGCAGCTTGCGCATCACCCCGGCGAGCTCGGCCAGCGGCTTGCCGGTCGAGGCGACCCGGCTCATCACGCGCAGCGCCGTGAGCAGGCCGTCGCCGGTGGTGGCGAGCGCGGGGAACACGACGTGACCGGACTGCTCGCCGCCCAGCGCGTAACCACCGGAGCGGAGCTCCTCCAGCACGTACCGGTCGCCGACCGCGGTCGTGCGCAACGTGACGCGGTGGTCCCGCATGGCCAGGTGCAGGCCGAGGTTGCTCATCACCGTCGCGACCAGTGTGTCGTGCGCGAGCTCGCCGGCCTCGGCCATCGCGAGTGCCAGGATCGCCATGATCTGGTCGCCGTCCACCAGCTCGCCCGAGGCGTCCACCGCCAGGCAGCGGTCGGCGTCGCCGTCGTGCGCGATGCCCAGGTCGGCGCCGTGCTCGACCACCATCGCCTGCAGCACCTCCGGGTGCGTGGACCCGCACCCGTCGTTGATGTTGATGCCATCCGGCTCGGCGTGGACGGCGATGACCTCGGCCCCGGCCTTGCGGTAGACCTCGGGCGCGGCGAACGACGCCGCACCGTTGGCGCAGTCGACGACGATGCGCAGGCCGGTCAGCGGGTGCGGGGTGGCGGCCAGCAGGTGGTCGGTGTAGCGGTCGACGGCATCCGGGACGTCGCTGACCCGGCCGATGCCGGCACCGGTCGGGCGGGGCGCGTCGCTGGTCAGTCCGGCTTCGATCTCGTCCTCGATACCGTCCGGCAGCTTGTGCCCGCCGGAGGCGAACAGCTTGATCCCGTTGTCCGGCATGGGGTTGTGCGACGCGGAGATCATCACGCCGAGGTCGGCCTCCAGCGCGCCCACCAGGTAGGCGACGGCGGGGGTCGGCTGGATCCCGACGCGCAGCACATCCGCGCCGGCCGAGGCGAGCCCGGCCACCACGGCGGCCTCCAGCATCTCGCCGCTCGCGCGGGGGTCGCGGCCGACGACCGCGACCGGGCGGTGCGAGCGGTCGTGCGCGGCGAGCACGCGGGCCGCGCTGGCCGCCACGGACAACGCCAGCTCGGGCGTCAGCTCCCCGTTGGCCAGACCACGAACCCCGTCGGTGCCGAAAAGGCGAGCCATCTCATCCTCTCCTCGAGCCGAGCAACCCCGACAACCTAGCGTCCTGGAGCGTCGACGGTAGCGCTCCCCCACACCGTCGCCGGAGGGGTGCATCGCGCTGGCCGAACGCGGTTTTCGCACGTTACATAATGCGCCCGCCTGTCACATGGGCGGGAACGACGAAGGCGCCCACCCGGAACGGATGGGCGCCTTCGAAACGGCCTGGGCGCAGGTCAGCGCTTGCTGTACTGCGGAGCCTTGCGGGCCTTCTTGAGGCCGTACTTCTTGCGCTCGGTGGCCCGCGCGTCCCGGGTGAGGAACCCGGCCTTCTTCAGCGCGGGACGGTCGTCGGCGTCGACCTCGACCAGGGCGCGGGCGATCGCCAGGCGCAGCGCGCCGGCCTGACCCGAGATGCCGCCACCGGTGAGGTTGCCGAAGATGTCGAACGAGTCCGGCTTCTCGACGGTCACCAGCGGCTCGCGGATGAGCTGCTGGTGGACCTTGTTCGGGAAGTACTCCTCGAGGCTGCGCCCGTTGAGCTTGAACTTGCCGGTGCCGGGGACGAGCCGCACGCGGACGACGGCCTCCTTGCGACGGCCGACGGTCTGGGCGGAGCCACCGGCAGCGCGCGACGGCCGCGGCGCGGCCGGCGTCTCGCTGGTCACGACCGCCTCGGTGGCCTCGGGGGCCGCGGGGGCCTCGGTCTCGGTGCTGGTCACAGACACTTCCTCACTCACTTGGCGACCTGCGCGATCTTGGTGATCTGGAACGGCTGCGGCTGCTGCGCGGCGTGCGGGTGCTGCGGGCCGGCATAGACCTTCAGCTTCTTCGCCTGAGCGCGACCGAGCTTGTTCTTCGGCAGCATCCCCTTGACGACCTTCTCCAGCAGCCGGTCCGGCCGGGTGTCGAGAAGCTCGCCGAAGGAGCGCTTGCGCAGACCGCCGGGGTAACCGCTGTGCCGGTACGCGAACTTCTGGTCGCGCTTGTTACCGGTCAGCCGGACCTTCTCGGCGTTCACGATGATGACGAAGTCACCGGTGTCCACGTGAGGTGCATACGTGGGCTTGTGCTTGCCGCGCAGCAGCGTAGCGACCTCGGTCGCGAGCCGGCCGAGCACGACATCCTCGGCATCGATCACATGCCAGGCACGGGTGACATCGCCAGGCTTAGGGCTGTACGTGGGCAAGGGTCTACCTCGTGGTCAACGGTGCGTTTGGGGTCGAGTGCGTACCCAGCGCGGACGCTTGCTGCACGCACAACGACATATAAAGATACCCGCCGGGTTCGGCGACCTTGTAGGCGGGGTGTCCCCGGCCTACATACTAGGGTTACGCGGAGTCGACGACGTCGACAACACGGCAATCACCTGGAGGGGACCATCCGCGTGTCCGCGCGTGCGAAAACCAGCCTACCGAGGTTCATCGCCGTGCTCGCCACGGTGGGCCTGCTCACCGGGTGCGGCAGCGCCCAGGCCGGCAGCCCGGTCGCCAACGGCGAGGACGCGGCCGCCTACGTCAGCGCGAAGTTCGACGACACGCTGAACGCCCTGTCCGACCAGTTCGACGCCAACGACAGCCGCAAGACGCGGCTGGACCAGGTCGTGCGGTTCGACCAGAAGCGGCTGAACGCGACGGTCACCGCGGTGCAGCTGGGGCACCCCCCGGCCCGGCTGAGCCGCAACCACTCGAACCTGGACTCGAACTCGTACCTGGACGTCTACCACCCCGCCCACAGCTCGGTCGAGTACATGCTGCTGGGACCGGTGTACGCGAGCCTCGCGCCGACGCCGTGGGTGCAGCTGCCCTACCCCGAGGTCGCGTACAGCGAGTGCGTCTGGGCCGGCGCACAGACGGTGTGCAAGATGCTGGGGGCCGTGCAGGACTCGGTGCAGGCCGGAGGGGCCGCGAAGAGTGCCAACCGCAAACCCGACGGCAGCGTCGAGCTCGTCGCCGAGGTCACCCTGACGGCGTTCATCCACAACGACGTGGTGACCTTCCCGGCGGCGATCGCGAACGAGCTCACGCCCGAGATGCGCAACCAGACGCTGCGGACCCGGGTCGCGCTCGACCCGGGCGGCAAGCTCACCGAGATCCAGATGGCGGGCAAGATCAGCGGCAACGGGCACGAACTGGAGATCGACTACCACTACCGGCTCGACGGCACCCCGAGCGACGTCGACCTGCCCAAGATCCCCGACCCGTCGCAGGTCACCGTGCTCTCGGACAGCGCCGCGGTGGACGACTTCTACGACCGCCTGGGCGACATCCAGGAGCAGGGCAAGTGAGCGCGCACGAACCGGGACCGGCTCCCGTGGGTGCTCACCTGCGCACGGGTAACGGCAGGTGGGACGGGGCGGGGATGGCGGGCACGGGCCGGAACCGCAGTTCCCGGCGAGTGGGGTGAACGCTCGATGAACCAGCCGGAGCGGCCGAACCAAAACAGGTGGAGCACGCCGGGGACTCCGCAGACCGGGGGTGCCCACGGGTCGCCGAACACACCCGGGCAGCAAGGTGGTGCGCCGCACGGCCAGGCCACACCGCCCGCGCAGCCCGGCACCTACCCGGTGCCGGGGCAGGCGGGGCCTGCCGGATCGCCGCCCGCCGGGCAGCCGGCGGCTTGGGGCCGACCGGTTCAGCCGAGCGGCGCATCCGGCTCCGGCAGCGGACCGGTGCCCCAGCCGTGGAGCCAGACCGGCCCGCCGGGCACCACCAGCGGACCCCTACCCCAGCCCTGGAGCCAGACCGGCCCGCCGGGCACCACCAGCGGACCCCTACCCCAGCCCTGGAGCCAGACCGGCCCGCCGGGCACCACCAGCGGACCCCTACCCCAGCCCTGGAGCCAGACCGGCCCGCCGGGCACCACCAGCGGACCCGTACCCCAGCCCTGGGGCCATGCGGGGCGTGCCCCTGGCCAGGTCGGCGACCCGCGCAGCGGGCCGCTTCCGCAACCCTGGAACCAGGCGAGCCCGCCGCCCTGGGCGCCGCCCGCCACCCCGGCCCAGCAGCCTCCAGCCGGGGCAGGTGAGCAGCCGTGGCAGTCGACCTACAGCGGGTTCGGCGCGTTCGACGAGCGGAAGCCGAAGCGCTCGCGCAAGCCGGTCCTCATCGGCGTGGTGGTCGTCGTTCTGCTCGCCCTGGGCGGCGTCGGCGCGTGGCTGCTCGGCGCCTTCCAGGGTGACACCCTCGACCAGGCCGCGGTGCAGGACGGGGTCGCGCAGATCCTGCACGAGGACTTCGGCGAAGGCGATGTCGCGAACGTCCAGTGCCCCGACGACCAGCCGGTGAAGACGGGCACCACCTTCGACTGCGGGGTGACCGTCGCGGGGCAGCCGAAGAAGGTGACGGTTCGCGTCCTCAACGAACAGGCTCAGTACGAAGTGGGCATGCCGCGCTGACGACGAAGGGCCCCGGCGCGAGCCGGGGCCCTTTCGCAGAGCGGAAATCAGCCGCCGAACATCCTCGTGACACCTTTGTCCGTGTCCTGGTAGCCGTCCGCGATCTGCGGCAGCGCGGTGGCGATTCGAGCCAGCAGACCCTTCAGGTCCTCCAGTGCGACGTTCCAGTCGTGCTGGCACCTCAGGTAGGCATCGGTCGCCTCACCCCACCACGTGTCGGTCAGCGGCTTGATGTCCGACTTCAGCTTCTCGAACAGGTTTTCCAGCTCACCACCGGTCTTGTTGCAGTCCTCCGCCGCCTGGTGGATGGTGGCGTAATCGACCTTGATCGGGCCCGACATGATTGTCCTTTCTGGTCAGGGAAGTCTCAACGGGAATGACGACGCACAGGCCGGGATCACATGCCCTCGAGAGCGGCCTGGAGCGGGCTCAACTTCTGCTGAACTTCCTCGTCATGCTGCTCGTACTTGATACCGGACTTCTTCAACAACTCTGCGATATCGTCGAGCACGCTGTTCAACTTGCTCCCCTTCTCGCCGAACGCGTCCATGACCTCGGTGAAGACCTTGGCCGCACGCCCGGTCCAGCCCGCGTGGGTGGCCTCGATGTTGCGGGCCAGCTGCATCAGGTTCTGGTCCATGGCCAGCTTGGTCTCGGAGATCTTCAGGTGCGCATCCGCGAACTGTGCCGGGTCGCCGGCGAATCCGTCCATCAGGAGATACCCCCTTCGTCGTGGTGTCGTCCGCAAGGGCCCCAACCGCCTGCGGACCTCCGACGATGACCTTGCCACGGCCGGTTCCGCCTTGTCCTGGGCTACGGGGAAGTAGTTGCGAGAGTGAATGCCAAGCTCACCCGGTCGAGTGGGAAAGATCCACTCTCATCCGCTGATGTTCAGCGTGCTGATCACCTGGGTACAAGCCGCGTTAACCCGCTCACGCGCGGGTTCATTCGCGTACACGCATCCCACGTTCACCTGGACATTGCCGTGGGCGAGGGCATACCAGTCGATCGCCACGTTCCGGTCCGGCAGGGTCTGGTGGTAGAAGACCACCTTCCGGCCGGCGTAGGTCGCCGCCGGGTCGAATCCGGAGTACTGCGCGGGATTCTGCTGAACCTGCGCGCGCAACTCGGACACGAGCCGGCCCGGATCCGCGGACGCGTCGTAGGACAGCGGATGTTCCTGCACCGACACCGCGTCGAACTGCTGCGGCGCGTCGTCCGGCTTGATCAACGTCTCCCGCCACTCGGCAGAACCGCCCGTCTGCGTCCAGTCCTGCGGTGCCGTGAACTGGTAGTGGTACTGCGCGACGACCTTCCCGGGCGGGGGCTGCTGGTCCCCGTCGGCGTGCAGCACCAGCAGCAGTCCGGCCACCGCCGCGACGACGAGCACCACCGCACCACCGGCGATCCACGGCAGCTTCCGCTTCCGCGCGGACGGCGGCGCGGGAATCCCGGCCGGCGGTGTCGGCGGGCGGGGCGGCCGCGGCGGTCCGGGCGGCGGGCGGCGCACACCCTGCGGCCCCTGGCGCGACAGGGCCGGACCGCTGAACCCGCCCGGCGGTGTCGGCGGGCGGGGCGTGAAACCGGGGCGCGGCGCGTTCGGGTTGCGCACCACCTCGGTGCGCTGGTCCGCGAGCTGCCGCACCGGGACCCGCGGCAGGGGCGCGGACGGGCGCTCCGGCGCCTTCTGCACAGCCAGCAGCGCACCACGCGCCACCACCGTTTCCGGCTGGTCCAGAGTGGTCGGCACGACCCCGGTGCGTTCGTGGATCAACCGCGAGATCATCGGGATCCGGCTCGACCCGCCGACCAGGAAGATCGCGGTGAGCTGCTTCGGGCGCAGCCCGGCGTCCTCGATCGCGGCGCAGGTCAGCTCGACCGCCCGGCCCAGCGGGGCGGCCACCAGCCGCTCCAGGTCCTCGCGGGTGACGTGCGCGTCCGCGAAGGGCGGCGGCATGGGCACATCCGTGTACGCGTGCCGGGAAAGCGTTTCCTTCGCGCCGCGGACGTCCTGCCGCAACACGCGCCGGCGGCGCCGCTCGGTCAGTTCCCGGCCTTCGACGAGCTGCCGCCACGCCGACGGGTCCACAGAGGACACCAGACCACCCACGTGCTCGAGCAGCAACTGGTCGACGTCGGCACCGCCGAAGCTCGGGTCGCCGCGCGTGGCGAGCACCTGGAAGCCGCGGTTGCCGGAGACCCGGCTCACCACGCTCACGTCGACGGTGCCGCCGCCGAGGTCCAGCACGGCCAGCGTCGCGCCCGGACGGGTGCTGATCTCGACCGTGCGGTCGGAGTTGATCTCCTCCGGCGCGAACGTGGCGGCGTGGAACACCGCGGCCGCGACCGGTTCCGGCACCAGCGTGACCTCGCGGGCCAGCCCGCTCGCGGCCTGACGCAGGAGCCGGGTGCGCACCGCACCCCACTCCGCCGGGTGCGTCAGCACGAGCAGATCGACCTCGGCGTTGCTCGCCAGCCGCCGCGCCTCGGCGACAGCCCGGCCCAGCACCGCGCGCACCACGTCGGTGACCCGCAGGACGCGATCACCGAGCAGCAGCTCACCCTCGTCGATGCGGCGCTTCGGGTTCGGCTCGTACCGCGACGGGTCCATCGCCGCCTGCCGGTCCGCCTCCTGACCGACGAACACCGTGCCGTCCGGCGCGGCGTACACCGCCGACGACATGAGCGGCTGCCCGTCGACCACGACCACCTGCGGCGGCCGGCCGTTCAACGCGGCCACCACACACGTGCTCGACGTCCCGAAATCCACGGCGACACGCAGGGTCACGAGACGCCCCCGCGGCGCGCGAGCACCCGAGCCGGGCCGTGGCCCTGGTACCCGTGACGGTCCGGCCCGGGCCGGACCCCTTCGATCACTCCGGCTGGATCCACGACACCTGCATCAACTGCTTGCCGACCTTGCGGCTCACCAGCACACCACGGCCCGGCGGCATCGCGGACGGCTTGACGTTGCCCAGCAGCTGGCCCTCGTCCTTGCTGCCGTTCATGACCAGACCCGGAGCCACGATCTCCTTGAGCTTGCCGATGATCGGGTCGTAGGAGGACCGGGAGGCACCACCCGTGCGCCGCACCACGACCATGTGCAGGCCGACGTCCTTGGCCTGGGCCAGGAACTCCGACAACGGCTTGAGCGGGTTGGACGTCTGCGTGGCCACCAGGTCGTAGTCGTCGACCACGATGAACAGCTCCGGACCCTTCCACCACGACCGGTTGCGCAGCTGCTCCTGCGTCACGTCCGGCCCGGGCAGCCGGCGGGTCATCGAGCCGACGATGTCCTTGACCATGCCTTCCAGCTGGTTCGACGAAACCGCGTAACCGAGCAGGTGATCGCCCTCGACGAACCCGAGCATCGTGCGCCGGTAGTCGACCAGCACGATGACCGCTTCCTTGGCCGTGTACCGCTCGGTGATGCCGCGGGTGATCTGCCGCAGCAGGTTCGTCTTGCCGGACTCGCCGTCGGCGAACGCGAGGAAGTGCGGGTCGGCGTCGAAGTCCAGGTACACCGGCGCGAGCTCGTTCTCGTTGATGCCGATCGGGATGAGCCGCGTGTGCCGCTGCTTGTCCATGGACAGCACGTCCGCGTAGGACACCATCTCCGGCAGCAGCCGCACCTGCGGCGCCGGCCGGCCGGGCCAGGCCGCCCGGATCTTGGCGACCGCGTCAGCCACCCCCGCACCGATGGTCTCCGGATCGCTGGACCCGTCGATGCGCGGCAGGCCGATCAGCATGTGCAGCCGGTCCCGGGTGAGACCGCGGCCGGGCCGCCCCTCGGGCACGTTCACCGCGACCCGGCGGTCGATGTCCGACTCGCTCGGATCACCGAGGCGCAGCTCGAACCGCGTACCCAGCATGTCCTTGATCGCCGGGCGGATGTCGGCCCACCGGTTCGCCGAGACGATCACGTGCACGCCGTAGGCCAGGCCGCGCTGGGCCAGCGCGGTGATCTGCGGCTCCAGCTCCTCGAAGTCGTCACGCAGCGCGCGCCAGCCGTCGACGATCAGGAACGCGTCCCCGAACGGGTCCTGCTCCGGCGTGATCTCGCCGCGGCGCTTGCGGTTGCGGAAGTCGCTCATCGAGTCGATTCCCAGCTGGCCGAACAGACCCTCGCGCTCGTTGGCGAGCGCGTTGAGCTCGGCCACGATGCGGCGGGCCTTGTCCGGCTCGCGCCGGGCCACCGCCACGCCGCCCACGTGCGGCAGCTCGGACAGACCGGCGAGGGTGCCACCACCGAGGTCGATGCAGTAGAACTGCGCCTCCTCCGGGGTGTTGGCCAGCGACAGCGACATGATCAGCGTGCGCAGCAGGGTGGACTTACCCGACTGCGGGCCACCGACGATGACACCGTGCCCGGCGGCACCGGAGAAGTCCGCCCACAACGGGTCGCGCCGCTGCTCGAACGGCCGGTCCACGATGCCGATCGGCACCTGCAGCTTGCCGTTGCCGAAGAAGCCCACCGGGGACAGGCCACGGTCGTCGGTCGGGTTCAGGTTCGGCAGCAGGGTGTCCAGCGAGTTCGACTCGTTCAGCGGCGGCAGCCACACCTCGTGCGCCGGCGGGCCCTGGCCGACCAGGCGGTCGACGATGACCTCCAGCTCGGTGGGCTCGTTGCCCTCCTGCTGCTGCGGCTGCTTCGGGGCGTCCGCGCGCGCCGCCTCGGGCTCCGGAGCCGGCGGCAGTTCGACGTAGTCCGGGACGAACAGCTGCGGCCGCTTGTCCGCGCGGACCACGTTCGCCACCGGCCCGGCCGCCTGCATCCCCGCCGGCCGGTAGGGACCGGACACGTAGGACGCCTTGAAGCGGACCATCGTGTTCGTGTCGTACTTGAGGTAACCGGAACCCGGGATCGACGGCAGCTCGAACGCGTCCGGCACCCCGATCGCGGCGCGGGACTCCGCCGCGGAAAAGGTCTTCAGGCCGATCCGGTAGGACAGGAACGTGTCCAGACCACGCAGCTTGCCCTCCTCCAGGCGCTGCGAAGCGAGCAGCATGTGCATCTGCAGCGACCGGCCGACGCGGCCGATCTGCAGGAAGATGTCGATGAAGTCCGGCTTCGCCGTCAGCATCTCGGAGAACTCGTCGATGCAGATGAACAGTGCCGGCATCGGGTCGAGGTCGGCACCGTTCTCGCGCGCCTTCTCGTAGTCCCAGACGTTCTTGTAGTTGCCCTTGGCGAGCACTTCCTGGCGCCGCGCGACCTCGCCGGCGATCGCGTCCTTCATCCGGTCGACCAGCGTCAGGTCACCGGCCAGGTTGGTGATGGTCGCCGCGACGTGCGGCGCCTTGTCCAGGCCGAGGAACGTCGCGCCGCCCTTGAAGTCGACCAGGATCATGTTCAGCGTCGTGCTGGAGTGCGTGGCCAGCAGGCCGAGCACCAGCGTGCGCAGGAACTCCGACTTGCCGGAACCGGTGGCACCGATGCACAGGCCGTGCGGCCCCATGCCCTCCATCGCCGCTTCCTTGATGTCCAGCTCCACGGGCTGACCGAACTCGCCGATCCCGAACGGGACCCGGTAGCGGTCGCGCACCGGGCGCGGGCGCCACGCCTGCTGCACGTCGAACGTCATCGGGTCGCCCGGGATGCCGAGCAGCTCCAGCAGCGTCGGGTTGGACAGCAACGGCTCGTCGTCGCCGGCCTCCTGCGCCGCACCGCCGACGCGGTACGGCGCGAGCTTGCGGGCCAGCGCCTCGCACTCCACCGCGCTCAGGCTGTCCGGCTTGCCGAACCACTCGATGCCACCGCCGCTGCGCGCGCCGACCCGCTCCTTCTCCACCACCAGGCGCAGGCCGCGGCGCGCGGTGAGGTTGCCCAGCGAGTCCGACAGGTCGATCAGGGTGACCCCGACGAGGCCCTCCTCGAGGATGATCTGCTCCTCGCGGGTGATCTCGGCGTCGTCGAGCACGATCACGATGTGCGGCTGGTCCGGCGACGGCGTGGCGTTGCGGGAGAACCGCGGCCGGTCGCGCAGCTCGGCGTCCAGCCACTGCTCGATCTGCGCCAGCGAGCCGGCCATCATCCGCAGCTGGCCGATGCCGTCGGACAGCTCCGGGTGCTGGACGTGCGGCAACCACTTCGCCCATTCCCACTCGGCCTTCGCGCGACCGGTGGTGGCGAACGCCAGCAGCACGTCGTCGCAGCTGTGGAAGGTGACCAGCTGGGCCAGCATCGCCCTGGTCAGCCCCCGGGTCAGCTCCTTGTCGCCGCTCACGCTGACCGCCGCGAAGCCGCGCAGCGTGATCTGGGTGGGCAGGTCCGGGACGATCGAGTGGGCGCGCACGAACCGGCGCAGCGCGAGGGTGGCGATCGGCTCCAGCTCGTCAACCGGGCCGGTCTGCGGCGGGACCAGGCGCGTGGCCAGCCGGTGCGAGCTGCGGCCCACGCGCAGGTGCAGGAAGTCCTGGTCGTTCTGACGGCGCTCCCACATCCGGCGGCTCGCGGCCAGCGACCACAGCGCCTGCGGGTCCGGGTGCACCCACTCCAGCGAGGCGCGCTGATCGGCCATCGCCTCGCGGGCGCGCTCCCGCATCTGGCCGAGGTACCGCAGGTAGTCCTTGCGGTCCTCGTTCATCTCGGCCTTCTTGGCGCCGCCGCTCTTGCCGCCGCCGGCGAACATGCCGCCCATCGACATGAGCATCATCAGCGGGAACATCAGGGTCAGCGGGCTGCGCGCAGCGGCCCCGCCGGTGGTGAACAGGACCACGACCATGCCCAGCGTGGCCACGATCATGACCACGGGCATCATCTTCTGGACGATGTTGCCCGGGATCGTGCGGGGCACCTCCGGTGGCGGCTCGAGGTGGACCTCACCGCCCGGTGGACGCGGTGCAGCAAGCCGTGGTGACCTCTTGAACTGCAGCGTGCTCACCGAAGGGTCCCCTCTTCACACTCGATGTCGCCTGCTCCGCCAGGGCCCACACGGTAGCGAACACCAGCCCTGTCCAGGGCCGAGACCGCCCAGCCCGGCACCGATCGCCCGAATCCACCCCCGCGGCAGAGCCAGGTGCAGTAATACTAGGACCGCCCACCGACAGTCCGGAACGATCCGCGGGCACGCGTCGGGCAGGATTCACAGGCAGCGGCTGCCGCGGACGAGGGTGTTCGGTATAAGTAGCCCGCAGCATTCTCTCGGGTAGGGGGCAGGCAAGTGGCAACGGGCACGACGGTGTTCAGCAGGGTGACGGTGGTCGCGCCCAGCACCAGGATCGACGTGGCGCTGCCCGCCGACGTCGCGGTCGCCGACCTCATGCCGATGCTGCTCGAGATGGCCCGGGAAACCTCCCCCGACGGTGGCGCCCGGCACGGCGGCTGGGCGCTGGCGAAGCTGGGTGACGCCCCGCTCGACCCTAGCCGCACGCTCGCCTCGCTCGGCATCGTCGACGGTGACCTGCTCCAGCTGCGCAAGCGCAGCGACAACCCGCCGCCGCCGCTGTACGACGACGTGGTCGACGCGATCGCCGACGCGCAGCCGGACACGTTCCGGCCGTGGACAACGGAAACGGCACGGCGCATCGGGCACATCGCGGGCGGGCTGGCCCTGTTCACCGCGGCCCTGGCGTTGTTCACGGGCGGGCCGCTGTTCGGCGGCAACGGCCTGGCCGCCGCGCTCACCGCCGGTGTCGCCGCGATCGCCTGCCTCGCCGTCGGCGCGACCCTGGCCAAGGCGTACCAGGCCGAGGCGACCGGCGTGGTGATCGCCGCCGCGGGCGGGCTGCCGTTCGCGTTCGTCGCCGGCTTCTACGCCGTGCCCGGCCTGACCGTGCGCGCCAACCTGCTCCTGGCCAGTGGTCTGGTGGTGATCCTGGCCGCCGTCGCGATCATGATCATGGGGGCGGGCATCACCACGTTCATCGCCGCCGCCACGGCCGGGGTGATCGGGGTGGTCGCGTTCACCGTCGCGACCCTGATCGCCCACCCGGCCCCGGGCGTCGCCGCGGGGACCGCCGCCGGCGCGCTGGCGCTGATCTCCCTGCTGCCTCGCGCGACGATCTGGCTGGCCAAGCTGCCGCTGCCGCACGTGCCCAGCACCGCTGAGGAACTCAAAGAGGACACCGCGTTCCCCGACTACACCGAGATCGAGCGGCGCACGGCGCTGGCACACAAGTACATGACCGGCCTGCTGATCGGTTGCGGCGGCGCGACCGCGGTCGCAGCGATCATCACCGCCAGCGCGCCGGGCGTGTGGGGCATCCTCACCGCCGCCGTCGCGACGATGGTGCTGCTGCTGCGTGCCCGCTCCTACGCCAACGGCAGCCAGGCCGTCGCGTTGCTGACCACCGGCATCGTCTCCGGTGCGGGCATCCTGATCGGCTGGCTGGGCACGCAGAGCCCGGCGGGCCGCCTCCTGTGGGTGTTCGGGGTGCTGGTCATCGTCGGTGCGGGTGCGCTGGTGGTCGGCGTGGTGTTCCCGAACCAGCGGTTCTCGCCGCCGTTGCGCCGCACCGTCGAGATCTTCGAGGCCGTCTGCATCGCCACCGTGCTGCCCCTCGCGCTGGCCGTCATGAACCTGTACGCCACGCTGCGGCACATCTCGTTCTGAGCATGACTCGAGGGGGAACTCGCGTGCGGAGACTCGGGGCGCCCGGGCGGACGGTCACCGTCCTGCTCGCGGCGTCGATCGGCCTCCTGGGGACCAGTTCGGCCGGGGCGCAGACGGGCGGCACCGGCTCCGGCGGTTCCTGGGCGGTGCCGCCCCCGTTCGTCGCCGGCTACCTGCCGAACGACAACGGCGGCCGCAACGGCTTCGACTACCAGCCCAAGAACGCGTGCGTGACCCGCGACCTCGGGCAGAAGAACGTCGTCCTGCGGGAGAAGCCGTGGGGTCAGCAGTACCTGCAGATCGAAGAGGCCCAGCAGATCGCGCGGGCGAGGAGCGGTTCCGCCGGCGGCGGGATCCGGGTGGCCGTGATCGACACCGGCGTGACGCGGCACCCGTACCTGCCCCGGCTGGAGGGCGGCGGGGATTACGTCGTGGCGGGCGACAACGGCCTGAACGACTGCGACGGCCACGGCACCGAGGTGGCCGGGATCATCGCCGCGCAGACCCCGCAGGACCAGATCGGGTTCACCGGCGTCGCCCCGGACGCCACGATCGTGTCGATCCGGCAGTCCAGCCAGAACTACTCGAAGCCCAACACCGCGGGCGGCACCAGCGGCCAGCAGACCGGCGGCCGCCAGCAGAACGACGTCAACGGCGCGGGCACCACGGCCTCGCTCGCGCAGGCGATCGTGCGAGCAGTCAACCTGCACGTCAACGTCATCAACATGTCGGTGGACAACTGCCGCCCGGCGGACGGCGCGATCACCGACGGCGAACGGGCCGTGCAGGCAGCGGTCCGCTACGCCGTGGACCAGAACGTGGTGGTGGTCGCCGCGGCGGGCAACACCTCCGAAACGTGCCCGCAGAACGACCAGCCCGACCCGAACAGACCGCGATCCATCGTGACACCGCCCTGGTTCTCCGACGACGTCCTGTCCGTGGCGGCGATCGACGAGACCGGCGGGGTCGCACCGTTTTCGGTGCACGGGCCGTGGGTGAGCGTCGCCGCGCCGGGCACCAACATCATCTCGCTGGACCCGTCGAAGGGGTCGGACCAGCTGGCGAACCAGACGATCGAGAACGACAAGGCCACCCCGATCCAGGGCACCAGCTTCGCGGCGCCGTACGTGGCCGGGGTGGCCGCGCTGGTGGCCGCGCAGTACCCCGGGCTCTCGGCGCGGCAGATCATGAACCGGATCCGGGTGACGGCGCAGCACCCGGGTGCCCAGGACGGACGGGACAACTTCACCGGCTACGGCGTGGTGAACCCGGTGGCGGCGCTCACCGCGATCGTGCCGTCCGAGGAGAACGTGGCCGCCCACGCCCCGCGGCAGCTGCCGTCCGGGCTGCCCGACGCGTCACCGAAGAACTGGACGCCGATGGTCGTCGCGCTGGCCGGCACCGGCGGCGGCCTCGTCGTGCTGCTGGTGGTGATGTTCGTGATGCGGACGATCCGCCGCACCCGCGAAGCCACACCACCAACGAAGTGACCTGGGTGGTCATCCCGCCAAGGCGACGCTAGGCACCCTTGGCCATCCCGGAGCCTGCCCGTCCGGCGAGGACTCTTTTGATCTTTCCCGGCCTTCGGGCCGGGGCGACTCACGGCGCTCCGTGGTCAGGTCTGGCGCGCGGCCACGCTCGTTGCGTTGCCGGGTGGCAGTTGGCGAGATGAACGCGCCTGCGAGCGGCTTGTCTATTGTGGACTAGTTGCCCGCGGCTCGTTGCTGCTGGGCCGGGAAGCTGCCCGCGTCGGGTGCGATCGGGACCGAGTCGTAGCTCCGCTGCGCGTCCTGCACGTTGAGGGATGCGCCGGTCGGCAGCAGGCGCACGATGGCGTCCGGGGCTGGCCGCGGGTCGGTCAGGCCCAGGGCGTTCGCGGTGTTCGCGTCGGGCACTCCGTAGCGCAGGCCGCGGTCGGTCACCAGGGAGATCGGTCCCGTGGCGAAGGACTGCTTCGACGTCGCCGAGCGGATGACGGCTCCGCGGCCCGGTGGCAGGTAGAAGTTGTCGATCTTCAGACCGTCCGGGCTCGGCTGTCCGATCTGGATCAGTTTCGCGTCGGCGGGGACCGGGAGCTGCGTGCCCATGTACACCGCGGTGTGCTGGTCCTCCGTCGTCGGGTCGCCGGGGTTCACCACGTTCCAGCCGAGGCACGTCACCGGGGTCTGCGTCGGGTCCAGGACCGTCGGGATCGTGTTCGGCATGGTGTCGACCTTGAGCGCATCGGCGTCACCGGACTGGATCTGGCGGATCGCGGTGATCGTGTTCGGCGGCAGTTCCTGCGGCCGGGGCGCCGCGGCCGAGCTGCCCGAGAAGCGGATCAGATCCGCGACCGCGGGCGAGACGCGCTGGATCCCGTTCTGCAGCACCACGTAGCTGGTGCGGGTGCCGTCGGAGAACGAGACGACGAACACGTCACCCACCGCGAGCCCGGCCGCGCCCAGCGGCTGGAACTGCGACGGGCTGCCCTTGCCGGGGATCGCGGGCGGCGTGAACGGCGTCACCTGCGGGATGGCGTTCAGCAGGCCGATCGAGATGCGCCGCGCGTTCTGCGGGTTCAGGCCGAGTGCCGTGTAGACGCCCGCGCGCGCCGGGTCGAGCTCGGCCCGGACGGTGTTCGCGTTCGGCTGGTTCGGGTTCCGCGCCAGGCGGTAGATCAGGTACGGCTTGTCGTTGTCGCCGACGGCGAGGACGGCCTCGTCGTCGCCCAGCTCGCGTCCGGGGTTCGGCACTCCGGCGAGCACCGTCGTCGCGTTCGTAGCCTGCTGCAACGCGAGCTGGCTGGGCAGGTCGGAGCGGATGGTCAGCCGGTCGCACACCGCCCAGTCGTCGGAAACCCGCTGCGACGTGGTCGGCAGCAGCTGCGGACCGTCCACAATGCCCGTCAGCCGCCCGCGCGGGATGTCCTTGAGCTGGTCGTCCGGAACCACCGACGGCTGCACCGCCGCGGTCGCCGCACCGCCGTTGCGCCCCTGCTGCGCCATGAGCAGCAGGCGCGCCGAGGCCAGGTTGAAGGTCGGGACGAGCTGCTTCGGGTTTCCGGTCACGACGTAGATCGCGCCGGACTCCTCACCGATCACGATGTTGCCCGACCCCGGCACCGCGGGGCTCGGGCTGATCAATCCGAAGACCACGAAGCCGACGATCCCGAGCAGCGCCAGGAGGAAGCCGACGATCGTCGCCCGGCCGTGCGTCCGCATCGGATCGTGGAGCATCACCGAGTCCCGCCGGACCAGCGCGGACTGCATCCGGCGCAGCACGAACTGGTAGGCGTGAACCTGGGATTTCGTTGTCGGTGTTGACGGCATTCTCGACCTGCTGCTCCCCGAGTCGCGGTACGGTTCCGCAGGATAGCGGTACGGGAACAGGGGCGGTGCGGGTTTCTCCCAACTCCGGCTAGGGTCAGGTTCCCGGCCGACCGGCTTGCCGGGATCGCTGTAGGTACGAGGGGAAGAACGAGCGGATGTCCGTCACCACTCCGCCACGTCCGGGCGGGCCCCCGGGTCCGCCGCCGCCGGGAGGTCGACCGCCGGGCCCGCCGCCGCACCAGGGGAGACCGGGCGGACCCGCCGGACCGCGCATCCCGCAGGGACCTGGAGGACCGGGTGGACCGGGCGGCCCCGGCGGTCGCGGCCCCGGTGGACCGGGTGGCCCCGGTGGCCCCGGTGGGCCGGGCGGTGGACCGGGAGGGACACCACCCGCGCAGCCGCCGGCGCCGGTCGCTCCCCCGGTTCGCCGCCGCGTCCGGAACACCCGGCTCGGGCCGGTTCCGGTGGCGAACCTCGTGGTGCTCGAAATCGGCCTGGCGGTCGGGCTGATCCTCGTCGCCATCAACCAGTCGCTGCTCTACGTCGGCGTCGGGGTGCTCGCCGCCGCGCTGATCGTCGCGGTGCTGCGCTGGCGCGGTCAGTGGTTCACCCAATGGGTCGGACTGACACTGCGTTATTCGTTCCGCGGCCACGACCGGGTGGCGACGCCGCCCGCGCCCGACACCCACGAGGCCGCCCCGGGCGAGGTGTCCGTCACCGGACCCGACGACGTGCGCGTCAGCCTGCTGCGGCTCGTCGTGCCGGACCTCGTGGTCGCCCACGGCAAGGACCACGAGCTGCAGGAGGTCGGGCTCGCCTGGCACGAGGGCACCTGGACCGCCGTGCTGCTGGTGGAGCCCGCGCCCGCGCTGATCACCCAGGCCGGTGGCGCACCGAGCCTGCCGCTGTCGGCGCTGGCACCGTGCCTGGAGGACCGGGGGGTGGTGCTGGACTCCATCCAGATGATCTGGCACTGCTACCCGGGCAGCGCCGCGCTGCCCGCCGACTCCCCCGCGCTCACGTCCTACCTGGAGGTCCTCGGACCGCTCCCAGCGGCGGCGCGCCGCACGACGTGGGTCGCCATCCGGCTGGACCCGCGGCGCTGCCCGACGGCGATCCGGGAGCGCGGCGGCGGCGTGGTCGGTGCCCACCGCGCCCTGATCGGCGCGTTGTCCCGCGTGCGCAACGCCCTGGAGTCGCAGGGGGTGCCGACGCGCCCGCTGAACCCGGACGAGCTGCTGCGGGCCGGGATCTCGGCCGCCGAGCTGACGGCGGCGGTCGCCGGCGGGTCGGCGGTCAACCTGAAGGAGAACTGGACCAGCGCGACCGCGGCCGGCATCGGGCACGCCAGCTACGCGATCACCGGCTGGCCGAAGGGCCGGGTCACGGCCACGCTGAACGCGTTGACCAGCGTGCGGACCCTGTCCTCGACGGTGGCGCTGTCCATGTCACCGTCGGACGACGAGGGCAAGATCGGGCTGCGCGGTGTGGTGCGGTTGAGCGCGCGTAGCCCGCGTGAACTGGACGCCGCCGACGAGCGGCTGAACGCCATCGCCGAGCGCATCGGGGTGTCGCTGACCCCGCTCCGGGGAGTTCAGGTCGGCGGTCTCGCCGCCACCATGCCGATGGGAGGCACCGCATGAGCCTGCGGCTTCGTGACCCGGGCCGGAACACCGGGGTGGCGCCGGAGTTCGTGGTCGACCCGGCACTGCTGGACGCGATCAGCCCGTCCGGCGATCGCGGCGGGATCGTGGTCGGCTCGGGTCTGAAGGGCGAGCCGCTGACGATCTCGGCTCTGCGTGCCGCGCCCACCCGGATCGTGCTGGTGGGCGGTCTCTACCTGGCGCGCCAGGTCGCGCTGCGGGCGGTCGCCGTCGGAGCGTGGGTGACCATCGCGACCGGACGGCCCGCGGCCTGGCAGGTGCTGCCGAAGGCGGCCGGGAACCAGCCGAACGGACAGCCGTCGCCGCTGGTGACGATCCGCCGGCTGTCCCCGGTCGAGCTGCCGCGCCCGTCCGAGGACGCCCCCCTGCTGGTGGTCACCGACGGCGGGCCGACGCCCCAGGACCTGTTCCCGCCGCGCTCCCCCTGGCACACGACGATGTACGTGCTGCCGTACCTGCACCCCCAGGCGACGACGATCGCCAACGCGGCGGACGTGGTGCTGATGCAGCGGCTGCCGGTCGGACAGGCCGAGCTGGCGGCCCGCATCTGGCGACTGCCGCCGCAGATGATGCGCCAGCTGACCACGCTGAAGGACGACCAGGTGGTGGCGCTGGGCCAGAACCTGTGGCGCCCGCTGCGGCTGGTCACCACACCGAAGGAGCAGCAGCTGCTCGGCCCCGTCCGCCGCGGCGACTGACCCACCGGGCCCGCCGCCCAGCGACCGCTGCGTTGCCCGTGGCGGTGGAAGAAGCTCTCCACAGGCGAGCTCCAACCTGTGGACAACTCCTGTGGATTGTGGATAACCCTAGGAAGCCTCGGAGGCCGCGCGCATGTTGCGGGTCTGCTCCGCTCGCGCGGCCAGCTCCTCGTCAGCCGGGTAGTCGACCCCGATCAGGGTCAGCCCGTGTGCCGGGGCCACCGCGCTGTCCCGCACCCCCCCGCTCAGCAGCTCGGCGGGCCAGGACACCGGTCGACGGCCGTCGCCGACCAGGAGCATGGCCCCGACCAGGCTGCGCACCATCGAGTGGCAGAACGCATCGGCAGACACCGACGCCTCCACGACGTGCGTGTCGATTCGCCGCCAGGTGAACCGCTGCAACTCGCGGATCGTCGTGCCCCCCGCGCGCTGCTTGCAGAACGCGGCGAAATCGCGCAGGCCCAGCAGCTTCTCCGACGCCTCGTTCATCGCCGTCAGCGACAGGGGCCGTCCCCACCCCAGCGTGTCGAAGCGGTGCAGCGGGTCGACGCCCCACGGCGCGTCCGATACCCGGTACCGGTAGTGCCGCCGGATCGCGGAGAACCGGGCGTCGAATCCGGTCGGCGCCACCCGGGCGTCGAGCACCCGGACATCCCCCGGCAGGAACCGGTTCCACCGGTGCCGCATGCGCTCCAGGTCCGGGATACCGCGGGCATCCACCGCCAGGCGTCCGGACGGCGCGGACAGCGGCACCACGTCCACGTGCACGACCTGCCCGGTGGCGTGCACCCCGGCATCCGTGCGCCCCGCCACGACCACCGGCTTCGGCACCGCGGCGCCGGGCGGCTGCTTCGCGAGCGCGTCCTCGAGCAGGCCCTGGACCGTCCGGCGGCCAGGCTGCCGGGCCCAGCCCGAGAACGCCGTGCCGTCGTAGCTGACGTCCAGGCGCAGACGAACGAGCCCGCCCTCCCCGGAGGGAGCAGCGGGCTCGTTGCCTGGACCGAACTCAGCCGTCAGGACTCGTCCTTCTTGTCCTCGGCCGGGGTCTCCTCAGCGGCACCCTCGGCCGGCTCGGCGGTCGCCTCGGTGGTGGCCGACACGGGCGCCTCGGCGTCCTGGTCGGTCACCTCCGCGGCGGTCTCCTCGGCCTTGGTGTCCTCAGCCGCGGGCGACGCCTCGGCCGAGTCCTTGGCGAACTTGGTCCTGCGCGCCTTCTCGGCCTCCGAGGTGACGGTCTTCTCGGACACCAGCTCGATGACCGCCATCGGGGCGTTGTCGCCCTTGCGCGGCAGCGTCTTGGTGATCCGGGTGTAACCGCCCTCGCGGTCGGCGAAGAACGGGCCGATCTCGGCGATCAGCTTGTGAACCACGTCCTTGTCGCGGATCACGCGCTGGATCTGCCGCCGGTTGTGCAGGTCACCGCGCTTCGCCTTGGTGATCAGCTTCTCGGCGAGCGGCCGCATCCGGCGGGCCTTGGCCTCGGTCGTGGTGATCTTGCCGTGCTCGAACAGCGACGTGGCGAGGTTCGCCAGCATCAGCCGCTCGTGGGCCGCGGATCCACCGAGACGGGGGCCCTTCGTGGGGGTGGGCATTGCTTCTCCTCGTAAATCCGGCCGCTTTCAGGCCGGCGCCCGCCCCGCACGCATCACCGAGCGGGGCGGGCCGCCGTCCTTACAGCTGCTCCGTCTCTGCGTAGTCCTGGCCGTCGTCGTGGCCGTTGTCCGACAGACCGCCGACACCCTCGGCGGACCAGCTCTCGCCGCCCTCGTAGGACGCGGCAGCCGCGGTCGGGTCGAACCCGGGCGGGCTGTCCTTCAGCGAAAGGCCGAGACCGACGAGCTTCATCTTGACCTCGTCGATCGACTTCGCACCGAAGTTGCGGATGTCGAGCAGGTCGGCCTCGCTGCGCGAGACCAGCTCGCCGACCGTGTGGATGCCCTCGCGCTTGAGGCAGTTGTACGACCGGACGGTCAGGTCCAGGTCCTCGATCGGCATCGCGTAGGCGGCGATGGTGTCCGCCTCCTGCGGCGACGGCCCGATCTCGATGCCCTCGGCGTCGACGTTGAGCTCCCGGGCCAGGCCGAACAGCTCGACCAGCGTCTTGCCGGCGGAGGCGACGGCGTCACGCGGGGTGATCGACGGCTTGGTCTCGACGTCCAGGATCAGCTTGTCGAAGTCGGTGCGCTGCTCGACACGGGTCGCCTCGACCTTGTAGGTGACCTTCAGCACCGGCGAGTAGATCGAGTCGACCGGGATCCGGCCGATCTCGGCACCCGACTGCTTGTTCTGCTGAGCAGGCACGTAACCGCGGCCGCGCTCGACGACCAGTTCGATCTCCAGCTTGCCCTTGCCGTTCAGCGAGGCGATGTGCAGATCCTGGTTGTGCACGGTGACACCGGCGGGCGGGACGATGTCCGCCGCGGTGACCTCACCGGGGCCCTGCTTGCGCAGGTACATGGTGACCGGCTCGTCCTCCTCGGAGGACACGACCAGTTCCTTGAGGTTCAGGATGATGTCGGTGACGTCTTCCTTCACCCCGGGGACCGTGGTGAACTCGTGCAGCACGCCGTCGATGCGGATGCTGGTGACCGCCGCGCCCGGGATGGACGACAGCAGCGTGCGCCGCAGCGAGTTGCCGAGCGTGTAACCGAACCCGGGCTCCAGCGGCTCGATGGTGAACCGGGACCGGGTCTCGTTGATCGGCTCCTCGCTGAGGGCCGGTCGCTGGGAAATCAGCACTTTCTTCTCTTCCTTTCCTGCCGGCGCCCGCCATATGACGCCGAAAGGGATGGCGAAGCGGCGGCGCGCGGGTGCGCGCCGCCGCTGCCGATCACTTCGAGTAGTACTCGACGATCAGCTGTTCCTGGACCGGAACGTCGATCTGCGCCCGCTCGGGGAGCTGGTGCACCAGGATGCGCAGGTTCGACGGCACGACCTGCAGCCAGCCGGGGATCGGCCGGTCGCCGAAGGACTCCTTCGCGGCCACGAAGGGCAGCATCTGGAGCGACTTCGGCCGCACGTCGATGATGTCGAACTTCTCGACCTGGTAGCTGGGGATGGTCACCTTCACGCCGTTGACGGTGAAGTGACCGTGCGCCACCAGCTGACGCGCCTGACGGCGGGTCCGGGCCAGGCCGGCCCTGTACACGACGTTGTCCAGGCGCGACTCGAGGATCTGCAGCAGGTTCTCACCGGTCTTGCCGGGGCGCCGTGCGGCCTCCTTGTAGTAGCGGCTGAACTGCCGCTCCAGGACACCGTAGGTGTAGCGAGCCTTCTGCTTCTCCTGCAGCTGGAGCAGGTACTCGGACTCCTTGACCCGGCCGCGGCCGTGCTGGCCGGGCGGGTACGGGCGGCGCTCGAAAGCCTGGTCGCCGCCGACGAGGTCAACCTTGAGGCGCCGCGAGATGCGAGTCGCGGGGCCGGTGTAGCGAGCCATCTGTTGTTACTCCTCCCCGTTCCTCAGACCCGGCGCCGCTTGGGCGGGCGGCAGCCGTTGTGAGGCTGCGGGGTCACGTCCTGGATGGTGCCGACCTCGAGACCGGCGGCCTGCAGCGAACGGATCGCCGTCTCCCGGCCGGAACCCGGGCCCTTGACGAACACGTCGACCTTCTTCATCCCGTGCTCGGCCGCCTTGCGGGCCGCGTTCTCGGCGGCCATCTGGGCGGCGAACGGGGTGGACTTGCGGGAGCCCTTGAAGCCGACGTGGCCGGACGAGGCCCACGAGATCACCGCACCGTTCGGGTCGGTGATCGACACGATGGTGTTGTTGAAGGTGCTCTTGATGTGCGCGTGGCCGTGGGCCACGTTCTTCTTTTCCTTCCGCCGGACCTTCTTGGCCCCGGCGCGAGCCTTGGGTGGCATGTGGGTGGTGTCTCCTGCCTAACGCGAGTTGTCGGTCTGTGCGGCGGCCGCGGCGGCCTCGCGGGCCTCCTGCTGGCCACGCCGGATCAGCGAACCGGCGTCGGTGTAGAGCTGGCGAAGCGCCATCGGGCGGGCATACAGGGCCTTCGGCGAGACGCACGAATTGTTGCGGCGGCGCATCTGCCCGGCGCCGATCCGCACGACCTTCTTGCCCTGGACGCTCACTTCTTGCCAGCCTTCTTCTTGCCGGCGACCGTCTTCTTCGGACCCTTGCGGGTGCGGGCGTTGGTCTTGGTCCGCTGACCGCGGACGGGCAGACCGCGGCGCCACCGCAGGCCCTCGTAGCAGCCGATCTCGATCTTGCGACGGATGTCGGCCTGCACCTCGCGGCGGAGGTCACCCTCGACCTTGAAGTTCTCTTCGATGTGGTCCCGCAGCTTGACGAGGTCGTCGTCGGTGAGGTCGCGGACCCGGGTGTCCGGGTTCAGCGACGTCGCCGCGATGAGCTCCTTCGAGCGGGTACGACCGATGCCGTAGATGTAGGTCAGCGCGATCTCCAACCGCTTCTCGCGGGGGAGGTCGACGCCGGCGAGTCGTGCCATGGCGCTTGATGCTCCTTGTCGGTGTTCGTCGCTCCAGGTGTTCTCCCCGCCCGGTTCCGGGACCGACTCGCACGTCGTCCGGTGCACTTGCGTGCCCGGTGTCCCGGCCCCGGCCTGGAGTCCGGGGGTCGGCCGGTTCGCTCACGCGACCCGGCAGGTGCGGGGAGGGTGTTCAGCTGTCCGTCCGCTCTGCGTGTGCAGGCGGTGATCAGCCCTGCCGCTGCTTGTGCCGCAGGTTCTCGCAGATCACCATGATCCGGCCGTGGCGGCGGATCACCTTGCACTTGTCGCAGATCTTCTTGACGCTCGGCTGGACCTTCACGTCTCCTGCTTCCTTATGCGTTGCTCACCGTGTCACTTGTAGCGGTAGACAATGCGCCCGCGAGACAGGTCGTACGGCGACAACTCGACGACAACCCGGTCCTCCGGGAGGATGCGGATGTAGTGCTGCCGCATCTTGCCGCTGATGTGCGCCAGGACCTTGTGACCGTTCTCCAACTCGACTCGGAACATCGCGTTGGGGAGTGGCTCGATGACCCGACCCTCGACCTCGATGGCCCCGTCTTTCTTAGCCATGTCCTCCGCGTTTCGTGACTTGGTAGAGAGCGTTCGGCTTCTCTCGGTGTAAGCGCACACGCCACACCGACCCCTGAGAACCCGAGCATTTACGAGCACGTTGGAACCGGCGTGATGAGTACGCCGACTAGACAGTGTACGCAGCCGGTGTCGCACCTCGCGAGGCGGGGTGGGATGTGGTAGGCGACGTCACCCCTACGATACCCCGCGCAGCCCCCGACGGGGGGAAACCGCAGGTCAGGCGTCTTCGGGGAGGGTGAGGACGCGCGGACCGTCCTCGGTGACCGCGACCGTGTGCTCCCAGTGGGCGGCACGTGAGCCGTCCGCGGTCACGACGGTCCAGCCGTCCTCGAGCTCGACCGTCTCGGCGCTGCCGCCGGTCAGCATCGGCTCGATCGCCAGGGCCATGCCGGGCTTGAGCCGCGGCCCCTTGCCGGGCTTGCCGACGTTCGGCAGGAACGGCTCCATGTGCATCTCGGTGCCGATGCCGTGCCCGCCGTACTCGACGATCTGGCCGTAGTCGATGCCGTCGGCCGCGGCCGACGTCTCCGCCGAGGTCTGCACCGCGTGCGAGATGTCGGTGAGCCGTGCACCGGGCACCGCGGCCTCGATGCCGGCGAGCATCGCCGCGCGGGTGGCCGCGGAGAGGGCCTGGTCGGCCGGTGCGATCGTGCCGATGGCCAGGGTCACGGCGGAGTCGCCGTGCCAGCCGTCGAGGATGGCGCCGCAGTCGACCGACAGCAGGTCGCCGTCGGCGAGCACCGTCGACGAGGCGGGGATGCCGTGCACGATCTGCTCGTTCACCGAGGCGCAGATGGAGGCCGGGAACCCGTGGTAGCCCTTGAACGAGGGCACCGCCCCGGCCGCCCGGATGGTCTGCTCGGCGATCTCGTCGAGGTCGGCCGTGCTGACACCGGGCTTGGCGGCCTCGGCGACCGCCGCGAGGGTGCGGGCCACGACGATCCCGGCGGCCCGCATCGCGTCGAGTTCGCCCGGCGTCTTGATCTCGATGCCGCGATGGCGGCGGAGCACGGAAGGCACCAGGTTCACGCGCGCGCGTCGAGGGCGTTCACGATCCGCGAGGACACCTCGTCGACCTCGCCGACACCGTCCACCTTGACCAGGATGTCCCGGTAGTAGTCGAGCAGCGGGGCGGTCTCCGACTGGTAGACCTGCTGCCGGCGGCGGATGACCTCTTCGGTGTCGTCCGTGCGGCCGCGGCCGAGCAGGCGCTCGACCAGCACGTCCTCCGGCACGTCCAGCTGGATCACGGCGTCGAGCTCGCTGCCCGACTCCGCCAGCATCTCGCCGAGGACCTCGGCCTGCTTGGTGTTGCGCGGAAAGCCGTCCAGCAGGAAGCCGGCCTTGACGTCGGAGTCGGCCAGGCGCTCGCGGACCATCTCGTTCGTGACACTGTCCGGGACCAGCTCGCCGGAGTCGAGGTAGCGCTTCGCCTCCTCGCCCAGCGGCGTCTGCTCCGCGACGTGGGCGCGGAAGAGATCACCGGTCGAGATGTGCGGGATGGAGAGCCGCTGCGACAGCGCTACCGCCTGAGTTCCCTTTCCTGCTCCGGGCGGGCCGACAAGAACCAGGCGCGTCATCGCAAGAACCCTTCGTAATTCCGCTGCATCAGCTGGCTTTCGATCTGCTTCACCGTGTCCAGTCCGACGCCGACCATGATCAGTACGGCGGTACCGCCGAACGGGAAGTTCTGGTTGTTGCCCTCCTGCGTGATCGACAGGAAGAAGTTCGGCAGGATCGCGATGATGCCGAGGTAGAGCGACCCGGGGAAGGTGATGCGGCTGAGCACGAAGCTCAGGTACTCGGCGGTCGGCCGGCCGGGCCGGATGCCCGGGATGAAGCCGCCGAACTTCTTCATCTCCTCCGCGCGCTCGTCCACGTTGAACGTGATGGTGATGTAGAAGTACGTGAAGAAGATGATCAGCGCGAAGTACAGCAGGATGTGCACCCAGTTGGACTGGCTGACCAGGTAGGTCTTCACGAACGCTTGCCACCCCGACCCGCTCGTCGGGTCACCGAACAGCCGGCTGATCAGGTCGGGCAGGTACAGCAGCGACGAAGCGAAGATGACCGGGATGACGCCGGCCTGGTTCACCTTGATCGGCAGGTAGGTCGACGTGCCGCCGTACATCCGGCGGCCGATCATCCGCTTGGCGTACTGCACCGGGATCCGGCGCTGGCCCTGCTCGACGAAGATGACGCTGGCGATGATCACCAGGCCGAACACGCACACCAGCGCGAACACGATGCCGCCCTGGCCGCTGATGATGGCGCCACCCTCGGCGGGGATCCGGGCCGCGATGTTCAGGAAGATCAGCACCGACATGCCGTTGCCGACGCCGCGCTCGGTGATGAGCTCGCCCAGCCACATCATGATCGCGGTACCCGCCGTCATCGTGACGACGATCAGCGCCAGCGAGAAGATGCTGTTGTCCGGGATGATCGCCTCGGCGCAATCGGGGAACAGCAGGCGGCGGTCGGCGAGCGCCACGACACCGGTCGCCTGCAGGATCGCCAGCGCGATGGTGAGGTACCGGGTGTACTGGGTCAGCTTGTTCTGGCCGGACTGGCCTTCCTTCTTCAGCTCCTCGAACCGCGGGATGACGACGGTGAGCAGCTGGATGATGATGCTGGCCGTGATGTACGGCATGATGCCGGTCGAGAAGATCGACAGTTGCAGGAGCGCCCCGCCGCTGAACAGGTTCAGCAGGGAGTAGATGCCCGACTGGTCGGCACCCGCCTGGCAAGCCTGCACATTGGGATAGGAGACCCCGGGCGCCGGCGTGACCGCACCGATCCGGTAAACGGCCACGATCAACAGCGTGAACAGGATCTTCTTGCGCAGGTCCGGCGTGGTGAGAGCCGAGCGAAAGGCGCTGAGCACGCGGGGGACCTCCTCGGCGTCGCCGGTGGGTGTCACCGGCGATCGGCTTGGCCGGCACAGGGCCGGCAGGAACACCATGTCGCTGGCAAGCCAGCAGCGCTCCGGGGCACGAATTACCCCGCAGCGCGTTCGTCCGACTCTAACAGCCGGGCGTTGCAGGCCTGTGAGGTAGGCCGTGTTATGCGGTAGCGCGGCCGGCGCTCCGGCCATCCGGAGCAGCACGGCTTCCGCCGGACGCGGGCGGTGGAAGCACGGCGCGAGCCGGTTCCGGCCGGGAACACCGCCCCGGCGGCTACCGGTCGCCGCGCGGGAACCCGGGCGACGGCTGATAGGGCTGGTAGCCCCCGCCGCCGGGTGGCTGCGGCCCGCGCCGGTTCGGGTCGACCGTGGGCCATTGGGGCGGGGCGGCGAACGGCGGCTGGTAACCCTGCGGCGCCGGAACGCCGTACCGCGGAGTGGTCACGTCGTACCGGGGTGCGCGGCGGCCCTGGAGCGCAGCCAGGACCGCCGCCACGATGCTCGCCACCGCAGCGCCCCCGACGAGCCAGAACCCGAGCCCGAAGCTGTCCGCCGTCCCGAAATCACTGATCCCGGCGGCCGCGCCCGTCGGCCGGAAGCTCTCGTGCAGGCTGACCCCCTGCAGGGCGATCCCCAGGGCCGTGGCCACCAGGAACGCCGATCCCACCGCCGTCAGCAGCGCCGCAGCGAACTTCCGGCCCGGCGGCGACACCCGCCCGGCCGCGGCCAGCCCCACCACGGCGGCGACGAGCAGCAGCAGGCCGGCCACGGCCAGCGGGTAGCCGTTGCGCACCGGACTGCCGACCGTGCCGGCCGGGGCTCCGGGGCGGACCGCCTCCGCCGACAACCCCCAGCCGGTCGCCGCGATCGTCAACTGGGTCTCGCCCTGGAACAGCAGTGAGCCCTGGAACAGCGGCAGGAACGAACCCGTCACGGCCGCGGCGGCGCACAGCAGCGCCAGCACCGCCCCGGCGACCCGGCTGCCCTGCCGGCCGCTCGGCGCCGGTGGACGAACCGCGGGTGGCCCCGGAACCGACATCATCCGATGGTGACACCCGGCCCGGCCAAAAGGAACGGCCCGCCGGTCACGAAGACCGGCGGGCCGTGCCCGTAGAACAGGTCAGAGCTCGGTGGCCGAGCCGCCGGCCGCCTCGAGCTTCTCCTTCGCGGACGAGGAGAACTTGTCGGCGCTGACGTTCAGCTTCACGCCGTTCAGGTCACCGTTGCCGAGGACCTTCACGAGCTCGTTCTTGCGGACCAGTCCGCGCGCGACCAGCTGCTCCTTGGTGACGTCGCCGCCGTCCGGGAAGGCCCGGGCGATGTCACCGACGTTCACCGGCTGGTACTCGGTGCGGAAGCGGTTCTTGAACCCACGCAGCTTCGGCAGCCGCATGTGGATGGGCATCTGCCCACCCTCGAAACCGGCGGGCACGTTCTTCCGGGCCTTGGTGCCCTTCGTACCGCGACCGGCGGTCTTGCCCTTCGAACCCTCACCACGACCGACGCGGATCTTGTCCCGCTTCGCGCCCGGGGCCGGGCGCAGGTGGTGGATCTTGATGGCCGTCATGCCTGGACCTCCTCAACAGTCACGAGGTGGCGGACGGTGTGGATCAGACCGCGGACCTCCGGGGTGTCCTCGCGCACCACGGACTGCCGGATCTTGCGCAGCCCGAGGGTCCGCAGGGACTCCCGGTGGTTGTGCTTGGTGCCGATCTTGCTCTTGACCTGGGTCACCTTGAGCTGAGCCATGTCAGACCCCCTGTCCCGCGCGCTGACGCAGCATCCGGGCCGGAGCGACGTCCTCGAGCGGCAGACCGCGACGAGCCGCCACCTCCTCCGGGCGCTGGAGACCCTTCAGGGCCGCCACCGTCGCGTGCACGATGTTGATCGCGTTGTCGGAGCCGAGCGACTTCGACAGCACGTCGTGCACGCCCGCGCACTCCAGCACCGCACGCACCGGGCCACCGGCGATGACACCGGTACCGGCGCTGGCGGGGCGGAGCAGGACCACACCAGCGGCCTCCTCACCCTGGATCGGGTGCGGGATGGTGCCGGCGATCCGGGGCACGCGGAAGAAGTTCTTCTTCGCTTCCTCGACGCCCTTGGCGATGGCCGCGGGAACTTCCTTGGCCTTGCCGTAGCCGACACCGACCTGACCGTCGCCGTCACCCACGACCACGAGGGCGGTGAAGCTGAAGCGACGACCACCCTTCACGACCTTGGCGACGCGGTTGATCGCGACGACGCGCTCGAGGTGCGGGGTCTTCTCCTGGCCGGCCCCGCCACGGCCACCGTCGCGACGGTCGCGGCGGTCACGACGGTCGCGGTCGTTGCCGCCCGGACCGCCCTGCCCACCGGACTGCCGTGTACGTCCCGGCATCAGGCTTTCCTTCCATTCGCGAGCATGTGCATGGTTCTCAGAACTCCAACCCCGCCTCGCGAGCGGCGTCGGCCAGCGCGGCGATCCGGCCGTGGTAGCGGTTGCCACCGCGGTCGAACACGACGCTGGAGATGCCCGCACCCTTCGCACGGGCGGCCACGAGCTCGCCGACCTTGGCGGCCTTGGCCTTCTTGTCGCCCTCGAGCGCACGCACGTCGGCCTCGAGGCTCGACGCCGACGCCAGGGTGTGCCCGGCCACGTCGTCGATCACCTGGACCGTGATGTGCCGCGAGGACCGGTGGATGACCAGCCGGGGCCGCACAGCGGTCCCGCCGACCTTCTTGCGAAGCCGGAAGTGACGGCGCGCCTTCGCGACGCGGCGCCGGGTCGAGATGTCCTTGCCGACCGGCTTCCGCTTCTTCGTCGACGGCTGAGCCGTCAATGTGCTCTGCGTTTCGCTCATCACTACTTACCCGTCTTTCCGACCTTGCGACGGATGCGCTCACCCTCGTAGCGCAGCCCCTTGCCCTTGTACGGGTCCGGACGGCGAAGCCGGCGGATCACCGCGGCGATCTGGCCGACCTTCTGCTTGTCGATACCGGACACCGAGAACCGGGTCGGGGTCTCGACCTTGAAGGTGATGCCTTCCGGCGCCTCGATCAGCACGGGGTGGCTGTAGCCGAGGGCGAACTCGAGGTCGCTGCCCTTGGCCTGGACGCGGTAACCGACACCGTGGATCTCGAGCTTCTTCTCGTATCCCTCGGTGACACCCACGACCAGGTTGTTGACCAGCGTGCGGGTCAGCCCGTGCAGGGCACGGCTCTCCCGCTCGTCGTCCGGGCGCTTCACCAGCAGCGCACCGTCCTCACCGCGCTCGACCCTGATCGGCTCGGCGACAGTGTGGGAAAGGGTCCCCTTGGGCCCCTTCACCGAGATGTTCTGGCCGTCGATGGTCACCTCGACCCCGGAAGGGACGGTGATCGGCTGCTTACCGATGCGCGACATGCCTGCTCTCCCTTCCGTTACCAGACGTAGGCGAGGACTTCCCCGCCCACACCGTTGCGCTTGGCCTGCCGGTCGGTCTGAAGGCCGCCCGACGTCGAGATGATCGCGATGCCCAGCCCGCCCAGCACGCTCGGCAGCTCGGTCGACTTGGCGTACACCCGCAGACCCGGCTTGGACACCCGGCGCAGACCGGCGATGCTGCGCTCGCGGTTGCGGCCGTACTTCAGTTCCACGATGAGGTTCTTGTGCTTCTCACCCGGCTCGTCCCGGTAGCCCGAGATGTAACCCTCGCGCTTCAGGATCTCGGCGATGTTCGCCTTGAGCTTCGAGTGGGGCACCACGACCTCGTCGTGGTACGCCGAGTTGGCGTTGCGCAGACGTGTCAGGAAGTCTGCGATGGGGTCGGTCATCGTCATGGTGACCTTCAACCTTTCTCGCCTGGTTCCCCCTGCTCAGAGGGCCTGTGGCGAAGTGGGAGCTTCTGTCGTTCCTACCAGCTGGACTTGGACACACCGGGCAGCTCGCCCGCGTGCGCCATCTCGCGCAGGCAAACCCGGCACAGTCCGAACTTGCGGAACACCGAGTGGGGCCGGCCGCACCTGTTGCAGCGCGTGTAGGCACGCACCTTGAACTTCGGCTTGCGGGCCGCCTTGGCGATCAGAGCCTTCTTGGCCATCAGTTCTCCTTGAACGGGAAGCCGAGCTTGCGGAGCAGCGCGCGGCCCTCGTCGTCGGTGGTAGCGGTGGTGACAACGGTGACGTCCATGCCGCGCGGGCGGTCGATGGAGTCCGGGTCGATCTCGTGGAACATCGACTGCTCGTTGAGACCGAAGGTGTAGTTGCCGTTGCCGTCGAACTGCTTGGCCGACAGCCCGCGGAAGTCACGGATACGCGGCAGCGCGATCGTCAGCAGCCGGTCCAGGAACTCCCACATGCGGTCGCCGCGCAGGGTCACGCGCGCACCGATCGGCTGGCCCTCACGCAGCTTGAACTGCGCGATGGACTTGCGCGCCCGGCGCACCTCGGGCTTCTGACCGGTGATGGCCGCCAGGTCGCGGATCGCACCGTCGATCAGCTTGCTGTCCCGCGCGGCGTCGCCGACACCCATGTTGACGACGACCTTGACCACGCCCGGGATCTGGTGGACGTTCTCGTAGCCGAACTCGCTGCGGAGCTCGCCCTTGATCTCTTCGCGGTACCGCGTCTTCAACCGCGGCACGATCTTCTCTGCGGTCGTCATCAGATGTCCTTACCGGTCCGGCGCGAGATGCGAACCTTCTTGCCGTCCTCGCCGATGCGGTAACCCACGCGGGTCGGCTTGCCGTCGGAGTCCACGACCATCACGTTCGAAACGTGGATCGGGGCCTCCTGGGTCACGATGCCGCCGGACTGCGCGCCGCGCTGGGTCTGCGAGATCCGGGTGTGCTTCTTGATCCGGTTCACGCCCTCGACCAGCACCCGCTGACGCTCCGGGTAGGCCTTGATGACCTTGCCCTTGGCGCCCTTGTCCTTGCCGGCGATGACGACGACCGTGTCGCCCTTCTTCACCTTCATCAGAGCACCTCCGGCGCCAGCGAGATGATCTTCATGAACTTGCGGTCACGCAGCTCGCGGCCGACCGGGCCGAAGATGCGGGTGCCACGCGGCTCGTTGTCGTTCTTGATGAGCACCGCGGCGTTCTCGTCGAACTTGATGTAGGAGCCGTCCGGGCGACGCCGCTCCTTCGTCGTGCGGACGACGACGGCCTTGACCACGTCACCCTTCTTCACCCCGGCAGCCGGGATGGCGTCCTTGACGGTGGCGACGATGATGTCGCCGATACCCGCGTAGCGCCGTCCCGAGCCACCGAGCACGCGGATGCAGAGGATCTCCTTGGCACCCGTGTTGTCGGCGACTCGCAGCCGCGACTCCTGCTGGATCACGTCAACTCCTGTATGTCGCGCCGGTTCTCAGCTGACTGAGCCTGGCGGAACGGAGGAGGCCCGAAATGGGCCTCCGATTACTTGGCCTTCTCCACGATCCGCACGAGCCGCCACCGCTTGGTGGCCGAGGTCGGGCGGGTCTCCATGAGGATCACGCGGTCACCGATGCCGGCGGTGTTCTCCTCGTCGTGCGCCTTCACCTTGCTGGTGGTGCGCAGGACCTTGCCGTACCGGCGGTGCTTCTTGCGGTCCTCGAGCTCGACCACGATCGTCTTGTCCATCTTGTCCGAGACGACGTAGCCCTCACGGACCTTGCGGTAGTTGCGATCGGTCGCGGAAAACACAGCGCTCTGGTCCGTGCCCGCGAGCTCTGGGGTCTGCTCACTCATCAGGCAGCACCTTCTTCATTCTCGGCGTCGGGGGAAACGGACAGACCGAGCTCGCGCTCCCGCATGACCGTGTAGATCCGAGCGATGTCGGCACGGACGGTGCGGAGGCGGCGGTTGTTGTCCAGCTGCCCGGTAGCCATCTGGAAGCGGAGGTTGAACAGCTCCTCCTTGGCCTCCTTCAGGCGCAGCACGAGCTCCTCGTTGGTGAGCTCACGCAGCTCTGCGGCGGCGACACCAGCCTGCGCCATCAGAACTCACCACCTTCACGGGTCACGATGCGGCACTTCATGGGCAGCTTGTGGATCGCGCGGCGCAGCGCCTCCCGAGCCTGGGCCTCGTTCGGGAAGCTCAGCTCGAACATGACGCGGCCCGGCTTGACGTTCGCAACCCACCACTCGGGCGAGCCCTTACCGGAACCCATGCGGGTTTCGGCCGGCTTCTTGGTGAGCGGGCGGTCCGGGAAGATGTTGATCCACACCTTGCCGCCACGCTTGATGTGCCGGGTGATGGCGATACGAGCGGACTCGATCTGCCGGTTGGTCACGTAGTGGTGCTCAAGCGCCTGGATGCCGTACTCACCGAAAGTGACCTTCGTGCCGCCCTTGGCGGCACCGGCGCGCTTCGGCGAGTGCTGCTTGCGGTGCTTGACCTTGCGTGGGACGAGCACGCCTCAGCCCTCCGTCTTCTCGGCCGCGTCCGGCGAGCCCTGCGCGGGCGCCTCGCTGGTCGCGACATCCGTGTCGGCCTTCGCGGCGGCAGCGGCGCGGCCGGCTTCGGTCGAGGTCGGCGTCGTGCCCTGGGCGCCGGACCGGCGCGGGCGCGACGGACGCTCCCGGCGCGGACGCTCGTTGGCGGCCGCGGCGTCCCGCTCGGCCTTGGCCTTGAGGCCGCCGACCAGGTCGCCCTTGTAGATCCACACCTTCACGCCGATGCGGCCGAAGGTGGTGCGGGCCTCGAAGAAGCCGTAGTCGATGTCCGCGCGCAGCGTGTGCAGCGGGACCCGGCCGTCGCGGTAGTGCTCCGACCGCGACATCTCAGCACCGCCGAGACGGCCGCTGCACTGCACGCGGATGCCCTTGACCTGCGACGAACGCATGGTCGTCTGGATCGCCTTGCGCATCGCGCGGCGGAACGCCACGCGGTTGGACAGCTGCTCGGCAACACCCTGCGCGACGAGCTGGGCGTCGGCCTCGGGGTTCTTCACCTCGAGGATGTTCAGCTGCACCTGCTTGCCGGTCAGCTTCTCCAGCGAGCCGCGGATCCGGTCGGCCTCCGCGCCGCGGCGGCCGATCACGATGCCCGGGCGCGCGGTGTGGATGTCGACGCGCACGCGGTCACGGGTGCGCTCGATCTCGACCTTGGAGATGCCGGCGCGCTCCATGCCGGTGGAGAGCAGCTTGCGGATCTTGACGTCCTCGGCCACGTACTCCGCGTACTGCTTGTCGGCGTACCAGCGCGACTTCCAGTCCGTGGTGATTCCCAGCCGGAAGCCGTGCGGGTTGATCTTCTGGCCCACTAGCGGCCACCTGCCTTCTTCTTACCGCTCTTCTTGGCCTCGGGACGCGACTCCACCTCGACCGTGATGTGGCTGGTCCGCTTGCGGATCCGGTACGCACGGCCCTGGGCGCGCGGCTGGATGCGCTTGAGGGTCGGGCCCTCGTCGGCGTACGCGTTCTTCACGAACAGCGTGTCCGGGTCCAGGTTGAGGTTGTTCTCGGCGTTGGCCACGGCGCTGGCGAGCACCTTCGCCACCGGCTGGCTCGCCGCGTACGGCGAGAACCGGAGCACGGCGAGGGCTTCGGCGGCGCTAAGACCCTTGATGAGCTCGATCACCCGGCGCACCTTCGTCGGCGAGTCCCGGACGAAGCGAGCCCGCGCCACGGCCACCTGGGCCGGAGCGGTTTCTGGGGCTGTCATCGCTTGCTTTCCCTAACTCTCGTGTGCCCGCTCAGCGGCGGCGCGACTTCCGGTCATCCTTGACGTGACCCTTGAAGGTCCGCGTCGGAGCGAACTCACCCAGCTTGTGGCCGACCATGGCCTCGCTGACGAACACCGGCACGTGCTTGCGGCCGTCGTGCACCGCGATGGTGTGACCCAGCATGTCCGGGATGATCGTGGACCGGCGGGACCAGGTCTTGATCACCGTCTTCTTGCCCGACTCGTTGAGCGCGTCCACCTTCTTGAGCAGGTGGTCGTCCACGAACGGGCCCTTCTTCAGGCTACGCGGCATGTTGTCTTACCTCCCTGCTCAGCGCTTCTTGCCGGTACGCCGGCGGCGGACGATCAGTGCGTCGGACGGCTTGCGACGGCGGGTGCGGCCCTCCGGCTTGCCGTTCGGGTTGACCGGGTGGCGACCACCCGAGGTCTTGCCCTCACCACCACCGTGCGGGTGGTCGACCGGGTTCATGACGACACCACGGACGGTCGGGCGCTTGCCACGCCAGCGGTTGCGGCCCGCCTTGCCCCAGTTGATGTTCTGGTGCTCGGAGTTGCCGACCTCGCCGACGGTGGCGCGGTTGCGCACGTCCACGTTGCGGATTTCGCCCGAGGGCATCCGCAGCTGGGCGTACGGGCCGTCCTTGGCCACCAGCTGCACGCGGGCGCCGGCGGAGCGGGCGATCTTCGCGCCGCCGCCGGGGCGGAGCTCGATCGCGTGCACCACGGTGCCGACCGGGATGTTGCGCAGCGGCAGGTTGTTGCCCGGCTTGATGTCGGCGCGCGGGCCGGCCTCGACCTTGTCGCCCTGCTTCAGCTTGTCCGGCGCGATGATGTAGCGCTTCTCGCCGTCGGCGTAGTGCAGCAGCGCGATGCGGGCGGACCGGTTGGGGTCGTACTCGATGTGCGCGACCTTGGCCGGGATGCCGTCCTTGTCGTTGCGCCGGAAGTCGATGACCCGGTAGGCCCGCTTGTGGCCGCCACCCTTGTGCCGGGTGGTGATCTTGCCCGAGGAGTTGCGGCCACCGCTCTTGCTCAGCGGGCGAAGCAGCGACTTCTCCGGCTCCGACCGGGTGATCTCGGCGAAGTCCGACACGCTCGAGCCACGGCGGCCCGGGGTGGTCGGCTTGTACTTACGAATACCCATGACAGCTTCCGTCCCTTACGCGGCGGGTCCGCCGAAGATCTCGATCGGCTTGCTCTCGGCGGACAGCGTCACGACGGCGCGCTTGACGGCCTTGCGCTTGCCGAAGCCGTAGCGGGTCCGCTTGCGCTTGCCCTGCCGGTTCAGCGTGTTCACGCTGACCACCTTGACGCCGAAGATCTGCTCGACGGCGATCTTGATCTGCGTCTTGTTGGCGTCCGGCCGGACCTCGAACGTGTACTTGTGGTCCTCGAGGAGCCCGTAGGACTTCTCGGAGATCACCGGCGCGAGCACGATGTCACGAGGGTCCGGGATGGCAACGCTGCTCACTGCGCTTCACTCCCTTCAGCTGTGTCATCGGTGGCCCGCACAGTGTTGGAGCCTCCGGCGCCGGCGGGCGCAGAAGCCTTGGCCGCCTTGCCCTTGACCGGGCCGGCGATGAAGGCGTCGTACGCGGCCTTGGTGAACACCACGTCGTCGTTGACCAGCACGTCGTAAGTGTTGAGCTGGTCGGGGTTGATCAGGTGCACGTTCGGCAGGTTGCGGGCGGACAGCCAGCCCTGCTCGTCCTCGCGGTGCAGCACGACCAGCAGGCGCTTGGCCTGGGTCACGGCGGCGAGGGCCTTCTTCGCCTCCTTGGTGTTGGGCTTCTCACCCGACACCAGCTCGGTGATGACGTGCACCTGGCCGGCGCGCGCCCGGTCGGAGAGGGCACCGCGGAGGGCGGCGGCCTTCATCTTCTTCGGGGTGCGCTGCGTGTAGTCGCGCGGCGTGGGGCCGTGGACGGTGCCACCGCCGGCGAACTGCGGGGCGCGGGTCGAACCCTGGCGGGCGCGGCCGGTGCCCTTCTGGCGGTACGGCTTCTTGCCGCCACCGGAGACCTCGCCGCGGGTCTTCGTGTCGTGCGTGCCCTGGCGCGCGGCGGCCAGCTGGCCCACCACGACCTGGTGCATCAACGGCACGTTGGCCTGGACGTCGAAGATCTCCGCGGGGAGCTCGACGGTGCCCTCGGCACTACCGGCCGGGGTCTTCAACTCGACGCTGGTCATGCGGTCGCACCACCCTTCGCGGCGGTCTTGACGAAGACGAGGCCGCCCTTGGGACCGGGGACGGCGCCCTTGATCAGCAGCAGGCCCTCTTCGGCGCGCACGTCGTGGATCGTCAGGCCCTGGGTCGTGACCTTGGCGCCACCCATGCGGCCGGCCATCCGCAGGCCCTTGAACACACGGCCCGGGGTGGCGCAGCCACCGATCGAACCGGGGGCGCGGTGCTTGGCCTGGTTACCGTGGCTGGCGCCCTGGCCCTTGAAGCCGTGGCGCTTCATGACACCGGCGTAGCCCTTGCCCTTGCTGGTGCCCGTGACGTCGACGCGGGAGCCCGCGGGGAACACCTCGGCGGTGATCTCCTGGCCCACCTCGTAGCTGTCGACGTCGGTCGTGCGCAGCTCGGCGAGGTACCGCCGCGGGGTCACGCCCGCCTTCTGGAAGTGGCCGGTCTCCGGCTTGTTGACCTTGCGCGGGTCCACGGCGCCGAACGCCAGCTGCACGGCCTGGTAGCCGTCGTTGTCCTGGGTACGGATCTGGGTCACCACGTTCGGCCCGGCCTGGACGACGGTCACCGGGACGATCCGGTTGTCCTCGCCGAAGACCTGGGTCATGCCGAGCTTGGTGCCCAGGATGCCCTTTACTTGCCTGTCAGACATGAGTCTCTTATCTCCGCCGCTCGCCCAACGCTTACTGGATGTTGACGTCGACGCTCGCCGGGAGGTCGATGCGCATGAGCGCGTCGACCGTCTTCGGCGTCGGGTCGAGGATGTCGATCAGCCGCTTGTGCGTGCGCATCTCGAAGTGCTCGCGCGAGTCCTTGTACTTGTGCGGCGAGCGGATGACGCAGTAAACGTTCTTCTCGGTGGGCAGCGGCACAGGTCCGACGACCGAGGCGCCGGTGCGCGTCACCGTCTCGACGATCTTGCGCGCGCTGGCATCGATCGCCTCGTGGTCGTAGGCCTTGAGCCTGATGCGGATCTTCTGTCCCGCCATGTTCGCAGCTCGTTCCTTCGTCTTGTGCCGCTATCTCTACCCGCGCTTTCGCGCCGGTTTCCGCACGTCAACGCCCTCGCGTCCGATCCACGCGGTCGGGCGTGTCGCGCCCGCTGCGCAGACTGATCCCGCAGGAGGATCGTCGTCGTGCCGGTTGGTCTTCACCGCGAGACGGCCGTGCCGGCCATCTGACGCGCCCGCGGTCTCCCCTGGGAAACCCACGGACCAAGGCCACTCGCGCCGGGGCGGCCGATTTCTCTGCAGATATCGGCCGCCCCGCAACGAGCAACTCAACTAGTGTCGCACACGTGCTTTCGCAACCCGGCCCCGGGGTGCTATAGCGCCCCGGGGCCGGTACGAAATCACTTGATGATCTTGGTGACCTGGCCCGCGCCGACGGTCCGGCCACCCTCGCGGATGGCGAACCGCAGACCCTCGTCCATGGCGACCGGCTGGATGAGCGACACCTTGATCTCGGTGTTGTCACCCGGCATGACCATCTCGGTGCCCTCGGGGAGGGTCACGACGCCGGTCACGTCGGTCGTCCGGAAGTAGAACTGCGGGCGGTAGTTGTTGAAGAACGGCGTGTGACGGCCACCCTCGTCCTTGGACAGGATGTAGACCGAGCCCTCGAACTCCGTGTGCGGAGTCGTGGTGCCGGGCTTCACGACGACCTGGCCGCGCTCGACGTCCTCGCGCTTGATACCACGCAGGAGCAGACCGACGTTGTCACCGGCCTGGCCCGAGTCGAGCAGCTTGCGGAACATCTCGACACCGGTGACAGTCGTCTTCTGCGACTTCTCCTTGATGCCGACGATCTCGACCTCTTCGTTGACGTTGATCTGGCCGCGCTCCACGCGACCGGTCACGACGGTGCCGCGGCCGGTGATGGTGAAGACGTCCTCGATCGGCATCAGGAACGGCTTGTCGAGGTCACGCACCGGGTCCGGCACGTTGTCGTCGACGGCCTGCATGAGCTCCAGGACCGACTCCGACCACTTCGGGTCACCCTCGAGGGCCTTGAGGCCGGAGACCTTGACCACGGGGGCGTCGTCGCCGGGGAACTCCTGCGAGGACAGCAGCTCGCGGACCTCCAGCTCGACGAGCTCGAGGATCTCCTCGTCGTCGACCATGTCGGCCTTGTTGAGCGCCACGACGATGTAGGGCACACCGACCTGGCGGGCGAGCAGCACGTGCTCACGCGTCTGCGGCATCGGGCCGTCGGTCGCGGCGACCACCAGGATCGCGCCGTCCATCTGGGCGGCACCGGTGATCATGTTCTTGATGTAGTCCGCGTGACCGGGGGCGTCCACGTGGGCGTAGTGGCGCTTCTCGGTCTGGTACTCGACGTGCGAGATGTTGATCGTGATACCGCGCTGCTTCTCTTCCGGCGCGTTGTCGATCTGGTCGAACGCCCGGGACTCGTTGAGCTCCGGGTACTTGTCGTGCAGAACCTTGGTGATCGCCGCGGTCAGCGTGGTCTTGCCGTGGTCGACGTGACCGATGGTCCCGATGTTGACGTGCGGCTTGCTCCGCTCGAACTTCGCCTTCGCCACTGGAATGTCCTCCTGGACTCTTGCTTTGCTTCACCGCCGGCGTGGCAGCCGAACGGCGATCGATCTGGTCGGTTGTGCGGACCCTAGGGGAGGCCCCTGTGCGCGCCCGCGTTGGGTGCTGTGGGGTTTACTCCCCCGTCGCCTTCGCGATGATCTCCTTCGCGACGTTCGAGGGAACCTCGGCGTAGGAGTCGAACGTCATCGAGTAGTTCGCCCGACCCTGGGTACGAGACCGCAGGTCGCCGACGTACCCGAACATCTCGGACAGCGGAACCAGTGCCTTCACGACTCGGGTGCCTGCCCGCTCGTCCATGGCCTGGATCTGGCCACGGCGAGAGTTGAGGTCGCCGATGACGTCACCCATGTAGTCCTCGGGGGTGGTCACCTCGACGGCCATGACCGGCTCCAGCAGAACCGGGCTGGCCTGGCGCGCGGCCTCCTTGAGCGCCATCGAACCGGCGATCTTGAAGGCCATTTCCGACGAGTCGACCTCGTGGTAAGCGCCGTCCAACAGGGTCACCTTCAGCCCGACCAGCGGGTAACCGGCGAGGACACCGTACTGCATGGCGTCCTGGGCACCGGCGTCCACCGACGGGATGTACTCGCGCGGCACGCGGCCACCGGTGACCTTGTTGTCGAACTCGTAGAGGGCGCCGTCACCGGTGGACAGCGGCTCCAGCTTGATGATCACGCGCGCGAACTGGCCGGAACCACCGGTCTGCTTCTTGTGCGTGTACTCGTACTTCTCGACCGTGCGGCGGATCGTCTCGCGGTAGGCGACCTGCGGCTTACCGATGTTCGCCTCGACCTTGTAGTCGGACTTCATTCGGTTGACCAGCACCTCGAGGTGCAGCTCGCCCATGCCCGCGATGATCGTCTGGCCGGTCTCCTCGTCCAGCTGGACCTGGAAGGTGGGGTCCTCCTCGGCCAGCTTCTGGATCGCGGTCGACAGCTTCTCCTGGTCGGCCTTCGTCTTGGGCTCGATGGCCACCTTGATGACCGGCTCGGGGAAGGTCATCGACTCGAGAACGATCGGGTTCTGCGGGTCGCACAGGGTGTCACCGGTCGTGGTGTCCTTCAGGCCGATGACCGCGTAGATGTGGCCGGCCTGGGCCTCGTCGACCGGGTTCTCCTTGTTGGAGTGCATCTGGAAGAGCTTCCCGATGCGCTCCTTGCGCTCCTTGGTCGAGTTGATGACCTGCGCGCCGGCGGCGACCTTGCCCGAGTACACCCGGACGTAGGTCAGCTTGCCGAAGAACGGGTGCGCAGCGATCTTGAACGCCAGGGCCGCGAACGGCTCGTCGACGGAGGGCTTCCGCGAGGCCGGGGTCTCACCGTCGGTGAGGGTGCCCTCGACGGCCGGGACGTCCAGCGGCGACGGCAGGTAGTCGATCACCGCGTCGAGCATGGGCTGCACGCCCTTGTTCTTGAACGCGGAACCGCACAGCACCGGGTACGCCTCGCGGGCGACCGTCAGCTTCCGGATACCGGCCTTGATGTCGTCCTCGGACAGCTCCTCGCCGCCGAAGTACTTCTCCATCAGGGCGTCGTCGGTCTCCGCGACGGCCTCGATCAGCTTGTCGCGGTACTCGGCGGCCTTGTCGGCGAGGTCGGCCGGGATGTCCTCGACCTCGTAGTCCTCGCCCTTCTTGACCTCGCCCCGCCAGGTCAGCGCCTTCATGCGGACCAGGTCGATGACGCCCTGGAAGTCGCTCTCGGCACCGATCGGCAGCTGGATGACCAGCGGGCGCGCACCGAGGCGCTCCTCGATGGTGCGCACGGTGAAGTAGAAGTCCGCGCCCAGCTTGTCCATCTTGTTGACGAAGCAGATGCGCGGGACCTCGTACTTGTCGGCCTGGCGCCAGACCTGCTCGGACTGGGGCTCGACGCCCTCCTTGCCGTCGAAGACGGCGACCGCACCGTCGAGCACCCGCAGCGAACGCTCCACCTCGACGGTGAAGTCGACGTGGCCGGGGGTGTCGATGATGTTGATCTGGTGGTCGGCCCAGAAGGTGGTGGTAGCAGCCGAGGTGATGGTGATACCCCGCTTCTGCTCCTCCTCCATCCAGTCCATCGTCGCGGCGCCGTCGTGCACCTCGCCGATCTTGTAGTTGATCCCGGTGTAGAACAGGATCCGCTCGGTGGTGGTGGTCTTACCGGCGTCGATGTGAGCCATGATGCCGATGTTGCGGACCTTGTTCAGGTCGGTCAGCACGTCGCGTGCCACTGCACTGTTCCCCTGTCTCGAAGCTTGGGGCCCGGCCTGGCTTGTCTCGGCAGCCGGGCTACGTTCACCACCGGTAGTGGGCGAACGCCTTGTTGGACTCGGCCATCTTGTGGGTGTCCTCGCGGCGCTTCACGCTGGCCCCGAGGCCGTTGCTCGCGTCGAGCAGCTCGTTCTGCAGACGCTCGATCATGGTCTTCTCGCGGCGGGCCCGGGAGAAGCTGACGATCCAGCGCAGCGCAAGGGTGGTCGAGCGGCCGGGCTTGACCTCGATCGGCACCTGGTAGGTGGCACCACCGACGCGGCGGCTCTTCACCTCGATGCTCGGCTTCACGTTGTCCAGCGCACGCTTGAGCGTGACGACGGGGTCCGTGCCGGTCTTCTCCCGGGCACCTTCCAGCGCGCCGTACACGATGCGCTCGGCCAGCGATCGCTTGCCGTCGGTCAACACCTTGTTGATCAGCTGGGTGACCAGCGGGGAACCGTAGACCGGGTCGGAGATCAGCGGCCGCTTCGGGGCCGGACCCTTGCGGGGCATTAGCTCTTCTCCTTCTTCGCGCCGTACCGGCTGCGCGCCTGCTTGCGGTTCTTCACACCCTGGGTGTCGAGCGAACCGCGGATGATCTTGTAGCGAACGCCGGGCAGGTCCTTCACACGACCACCACGCACGAGCACCATCGAGTGCTCCTGCAGGTTGTGGCCCTCGCCCGGGATGTAGGCGGTGACCTCGATGCCGCTGGTCAGCTTCACACGCGCGACCTTGCGCAGCGCCGAGTTCGGCTTCTTGGGCGTCGTGGTGTACACGCGAGTGCACACGCCACGCCGCTGCGGACTCCCCTTGAGGGCCGCGGTCTTCTGCTTGGCAGCCTTGTCCTGGCGGCCCTTGCGGACCAGCTGCTGGATCGTGGGCAATGGACCAGCCTTCTGTCGCGTCTTGCTTGTTCCGTCTTTGTTTCTCCCCGGCCCCCGAGGTCGGGCGTGTCGGCCCGCGTCTGGGCCTTCCGGCCGTTAACGTTCCCTCGGATTTTCCGCGGAGCTCCGCTTCGCCGCGGCCGTCGCCACGATGCCGGAGCATCCCCGCTTGGCCGAAAAGCACGCAGAGCGGCCCGACACATGCCGGGCACAGTCGTCAAAGATACCCGCCCGTGTACAAGGGGACGACCCGGGGGTCGCTTCCGGCACGAGGAGGGCGCAGATGGCGCTGTCCCAGCTTATCCGATCGAACCCGCCCGCGGGGCTCGCCGGAGATCATGTTCCACCGCGCACCTGCGTGGAGGTCAACGCACGACGAGCCGCCACCATTCCCCCGACCAGGGGTCCAGCAGGGATTTTCGGAGAATTCGCCCACCCGGTCGGCGCCTGCCGCCATGCTGGAGCCACGCGACCCCGGAGTCGCGCGACATCGTGGGGAGGTTCGTCGTGTCACCCGAGTTCGATCGGCTCGTGGCCCAGTTCGAGCAGTTCCGGTCCCGGTTGCGGCAAGCCGACGAGCGGTTCGCCGCCGTCGGCCGGATGAGTCAGGAACTGGCCGGGCTGGAGGTGGTCGCCACCTCACCCGACCGCGCGGTCACGGTGGTCGCCGGCCCGTCCGGCGCGATCAAGGACATCCGGCTCACCGAGCAGGCGATGCGCCGCCCGGCGCAGGCGCTGTCCACCGCGCTGATGGCCACCCTGCGGCAGGCCGTCGCGGAGGCCGCGCGGCGACAGGCCGGGATCGTGGAGAGCGCGGTCGGCGGCGAGATGAACCTCACCGACCAGGTGCTCGAGACCCAGGCCCAGCTGTTCGGGACCACCGTCGAGGAGCTGCGCGCCACGATCGGGCAGGGCACCCCCGCACCCGCCTCCCCGGCTCCGCAGGCGGAGGCTGCGCCTGCGGATCCGGCTCCGGCGCGCCGTCCCGGCCAGGAGGAAGGCGAAGACCTCTCACAGGAGGACTTCTTCGACGACAAGCCGTCACCCGCTCCCCCGCCCCCGCCCGAGGACCACCAGGACGACGACTTCCTCGGCCTCGACGAGGAGGACCGGTGAGCGCGGGCAGCTACTCGGTCGATCCCGCCGCGCTGACCAGGTACTCCGGCGAACTCGACGCCAACCGGGCCGCGGTCGCGCAGGTCACCGGCAAGGTCGGCCAGGCCGATGTGGGCGACAAGTCGTGGGGCCTGGTCGGGTTGTTCGTCAAGCACCAGTACACCGAGCTGCTGACCGATCTGAAGGACCTGCTCAAGGACATGGAGAACGGTCTCGGCTCCGCCTCGGCCAAGATCGCGGACGCCGCCCGGGCGTACCGGGAGGCGGACGACACCCACCGGCGTGCCCTGGCCGAGATCGCCGAGCAACTGGACGACGTCATCGTGCGTGATCTGAATGGCTGAGGGGGAAGTCGTGGCGGACCCGCTGGGCGCCATCGAGATCGAGCCCGAAAAGACCTACGGCGAGAAGTTCGCCGAGGCGCTGCCGGTCGCCGGCGCCGCGATCAAGACGTTCGACAGCGCCGCGAAGACGTTCGAGGACGGCAACTTCCAGTTCGCCGAAATCCGCAACGTGGCCGCGGAGGGCGGCAACTTCATCCAGTCCTGCATGGACGTCAAGGAGATCGCCACCGACCCGATCGGGTGGCTCGTCGGTGAGGGCCTGGACTTCCTGGTGTCGGTGTGCGGACCGCTGCAGGACGCGATCCACTTCGTGAGCGGCGACGGCGAAGAGCTGTCCCGGGCCGCGGACAACTTCAACTCGATCGCCGAGGGACTCGAGCAATTCGGTTCGCTGTTCGCCGACCAGGCGGAGACCGCGTTGTCCGGCTGGGAAGGCCAGGCGGCGAACACGGCCGCGGACAAGCTGGGGCAGTTCGCGGGCGGCGTCGGCGGGGTAGCCGCGCAGGCCGGGAACATCGCCCAGCTGCTGCAGATCTCGAGCATGGTGATGACCGTCGTCGAGGAGTTCGTGAAGGGCCTGCTCACCGAGCTCATCACGTGGCTGGTGATGATCTGGATTCCCGCGCTGGCCTCGGCGATCGTCACCTGCGGCGCATCCACCGCGGCCGCGGGTGCCGCGACCACCGTCCGGGTCACCCAGGCCGGCGGCCGCGCGACCCGGCAGATCGGCAAGCTCCAGCAGATCCTCGACCGGATCAGGGAGATCCTCGCCGACCTGAAGACCTTCGTCACCGACGTGCGTGGAGTAGCCGGGAGGGCGCTGGACGCGAGGCGCGTGGAGACCGCCGCGCGAGGCGTGGTCGGTGAGCGTCTGCACGACGGGTTCGGCAGGTCCGTGCTGCGCAAGGTGGGCCAGACGTCCGCGGACCAAGTGAAGCTGACCAAGATTCCCGAGCACTTCGACGGTGTGAGCAAGGCCGTCGAGTACGGCGGCGTCGGCGAGAAGTCCACGACCGAGGAGACGAAGCGGGACCTGGACTTCTGACCCCGCCGCGTCCCACCGCCACCAGCCAACTCACCGCCCCCACCGGCAAACACGGTGCCCGCACCGGCAAACACGCCGCCCGGGACGGCAAACACGCCGGCGATCACCGGCACCGGCGTGTTGGCCGCTCCCGGCGGCGTGTTGGCCGCTCCCGGCCGCGTGTTGGCCGCTCCCGGCCGCGTGTTGGCCGCTCCCGGCGGCGTGTTGGCTGGTTCGGGTGGCGTGTTGGCCGTCCGGGGGCCGAGTTGAACACCGGTAGTGCATGATCCGGTACCGATGGTGCGTTTTTTCCACCCGGGGAGGGACCGGATGCCCTACGGCAGCCACGGCGATCTGATCGACCACCTGCAACGCAAACTCGGCGAGGTCGAGCAGCGCAAGCGTGCCGGCGCGCAGCGGATGGCGGCGCTCAGCCAGATGAAGGACCAGCTGAGCGCCCTGTCGGTCACGGTGTCGTCGCCGGACCGGTCCGTCACGGTCGTCGCGGGAGCCGGCGGCGGTGTGCAGTCGGTCCGCGTCAGCCAGGACGCACTGGACGGTAGCGCGATCCAGCTGTCGTCCACGATCACCAGCACCATCCACGAGGCGGTCGCCGCGGCCGCCCGGCAGCAGGCGGCGATCGTTCAGGAGGCGCTCGGCGGGCAGAGCACCGTGCTGGAATCGGTGCTCCAGACGCAGGCCGAGGCGTTCGGCACGACGGTCGCCGATCTCAAGGCGAAGCTGGCCGACGAGCGTCCGGTCGCCCCGCCACGCCCGATCGACCAGGGCGCGGACTTCGCCGAGGAGGACTTCCTCGACGAACGGCCGGAGGAACGCCCCGCTCAACCGGCGCCCCGGCGGGAAGCGGGCGACGAGGACTACATCGACCCGTTCGGGGCCGCGTGATGACCGGCGGGTTCCAGGTCGACGTCGACGCCCTCCGCACGACGGCGGCGCAGGCGAGCGGCCTCACCGGGAAGGTGTCGGAGCTGCAGCAAGCAGCGGCCGAGGCGGACGTGCCGCCGGTGTCGTGGGGCCTGCTCGGTGCACCCGTGCACGCGTTCTACGAGCAGATGCTCAGCCGGCTGAAAGACCACCTGAGGGAGATGTCCGACGGCTACACCTCGATCGGCGCGAAACTGACCGGCGCGGCTGACGCCTACCGCGGGATGGACGACGAGGTGGTGGGCGCGTTCGGCGACCTCGGCGAACAGCTCGAGGAGACCGGCACCGGACCGGAGGTGAACTGACGTGCCCACGAACGCGGAGGCGCTGGCCGAGAACTTCGGCTCCGGCTACGACGCCGAAGAGACCCAGGAGAAGATCGACGACACCGCGCCGGTCAAGCTGTACTCGGGCGCCGCCGACACGATCGAGGCCGGGTTCCGGCTCGGCGAGGACCTGGCGCAGGGCGACGTCCAGGCGCTGGTCTCGGACGCCGGGGACGCGTTCAGCACGGCCACCTCCTTCGTCGACGAGGCCACCGACACCATCGGCGGCATCGTGTCCGACCCGCTGGGCTGGCTCATCTCCAACGGCGTCGGCTTCCTGGTCAGCTGGATCAAACCGCTCGAGGACGCGCTCGAACTCGTCACCGGCGACCCCGACGCCCTGGAGGCCGGTGCGACCGCGTTCAACGAGCTCGGCGCGCAGATCGAGGCGCTGCGCCAGGAGACCGAAGAGCTGCTCACCACCGGTCTCGCCGACTGGCAGGGCGACGGCGCCGACACCGCGAGCAAGCGGCTGAGCGACTTCCGGGACGGTCTGTCCGGCACCGCCGGCGCGACGACGGAACTGGCGACGCTGCTGGCGGTGAGCTCGGCGGTGATGAGCATCGCGAAGGACGTCGTCCTGAGCATCATCAGTGACTTCGTCGAATGGCTGATCGTCACCTGGCTCGCCGCGCTGGCCGCCACGTTCATCACCTTCGGCGGCTCCGAAGCGGCGGCCGCCGCGGCCACCGCCGTCCGCGCCGGGACGGAAACCACGAAGGTGAGCCGCTGGGTGCAGAGGCTCACCACGGTTCTCGACAAGATCAAGAGCCTGATCGACAAGATCAAGGCGTTCCTCGACAGGATCCCGGGGTTCAGAAAGATCGTCGATTCGGTGGGCAAGGCCGCGGACGGGCTGGACACCAAGAAACTCACCGACAAGGTCGGCCGGCAACTGACCGACGGCGTGCTGGCGGACAACCTCGGCGAGGAGGCGGCGACCGCGATCCGGGACCGCGCGAAGGACGCGGCCGGCCACGCGATCGGCCGCGGGCACACGCCCAGTCTGACCAGGGACCTCCGCCAGGCGATCAGCGACACCATCGGCGACCAGGCCGGTGGCAAGCTCACGGACTTCGCCGTCGACGCGGTGAAGGACAAGGTCTACTCGACGAGGGAAACCGGCAGCGACGAGCTCCCGGGCGGCAAGCGAGAGATCCCGGACGTCTCCGGCACGATCGAGAAGACCCAGGACACCGTGGACGAGTTCACCGAAGCCATCGAGCAGGTCGAGTCCCACGGCGACAGCGAGATGCCGGATCGCGACATCAGCGGCAAGCTCGGCTTCTGACCGGAACGCGAACGGGGCCCCAGGCGCATGCCTGGGGCCCCGTCACGTGTGCGAGCTATTCGTCCTCGTCCGGCTTCGCGTGGTCCGGCTTGCCCGGATTGGGGTCGCGGGACAGGTCGATCGCCGGGTGGCGCGGGGCGCCCTCCGGTGCCGCGTGGCGGCCGGTGGCCGGCGCCTCCTGCGGCGTGTGCTCAGCGTTCACAACGCCCTCCTCGTGTCGCTTCGGTGTGAACCCGGGCTCACGCTACCGCTGCGCCCCGGCCCGGACACGACGAAGCCCCCGGCTCCGGTAGCGGAGCCGGGGGCTTCCCGGTTGTCAGCGGAAGTCGCGACCGAAGTCGTAGTCGTCCAGCGGAACGGCCGCACCCGTGCCGGTGCCGAAGACATCCGGGGTGTAGTAGCCGTCGTCGTAGGACGGGATGGCGTACGCCGCCACCCGCGCCTCCTCGGTCGGCTGCACCTGGATGTTGCGGTACCGGTTGATGCCGGTGCCGGCCGGGATCAGCTTACCGATGATCACGTTCTCCTTGAGGCCCACGAGCTTGTCGCTACGGCCGTTGATCGCCGCATCGGTCAGGACCCGCGTGGTCTCCTGGAACGATGCCGCCGACAGCCACGAGTCCGTGGTCAGCGACGCCTTCGTGATACCCATCAGCACCGGACGGCCCGAGGCCGGCTCGCCGCCCTCGGCCACGACCGACCGGTTCGTGCTCTCGAACTTGGTCCGCTCGGGCAGCTCACCCGGCAGGAAGTCCGTCGAACCGGAGTCGATGATCGTCACCCGGCGCAGCATCTGCCGGACGATGACCTCGATGTGCTTGTCGTGGATCGACACACCCTGGGCCCGGTACACCTTCTGGACCTCTTCGACGAGGTGCATCTGCGCCTCGCGCGGGCCCATGACCCGCAGCACCTCGTGCGGGTCCGGGGTGCCCTCGAGCAGCAGCTGGCCGACCGACACGTGGTCACCGTCGTGCAGCGGCCCGGTCGGCGTGTTGGCCAGACGCTGGCGCTTCGACAGCTTGTCGAAGACGATCTCCTCGCCACCGTCGTCCGGGATGAGCGTGATCTTCCAGAACCGCTCGCTCTCCTCGATGCGCACCCGGCCGTCGACGTCCGCGATCGGCGCCTTGCCCTTCGGGACCCGGGCCTCGAACAGCTCGGTGACACGGGGCAGACCGGTCGTGATGTCGTCACCGGCGACACCACCCTGGTGGAAGGTACGCATCGTCAGCTGGGTACCGGGCTCACCGATCGACTGGGCGGCGACGATACCGACGGCCTCACCCACATCGACCAGCTTGCCGGTCGCCATCGAGCGGCCGTAGCACATCGCGCAGACCCCGACGGCCGACTCGCAGGTCAGCACCGAGCGGACCTTGACCTTGGTGATGCCGAACGAGATCAGCTTCTCCATGGCCGGGTCGGACAGGTCGTCGCCCGCGTTGAGCACGACGTTGCCCTGCTCGTCGGTGACGTCCGAGGCGAGCGTCCGGGCGTACACGCTGGTCTCCACGTGCGCGCCGCGCAGCACGGTGCCGTCCGGCTGCTTCTCGCCGATCACCCGGGTCACGCCGCGGCTGGTGCCGCAGTCGGTCTCCCGGACGATGACGTCCTGCGACACGTCCACCAGACGACGGGTCAGGTAACCCGAGTCGGCGGTCCGCAGCGCGGTGTCGGCCAGACCCTTCCGCGCACCGTGGGTGGCGATGAAGTACTCCGCCACCGACAGGCCCTCGCGGAAGTTCGACTTGATCGGGCGCGGGATGTACTCACCCTTCGGGTTCGACACCAGACCACGCATGCCGGCCAGCGACCGCACCTGGGTCATGTTGCCCGCCGCCCCGGACTTCACGATCATCGAGATCGGGTTGTCCTCGGGGAAGGCGTCCTCCATGATCTCCGCGACCTCGTCGGTCGCCTGGGTCCACACCTTGACGAGCTCGTTGTTGCGCTCGGCGTGCGAGAGCTGACCACGCTGGTAGCGCTTCTCCACCTGCGCGGCCTTGGCCTCGTACCGGTCGAGGATCTCCTTCTTCTCCGGCGGCACGATGACGTCGAACATCGACACCGTGACGCCCGAGCGGGTGGCCCAGTAGAAGCCGGCGTCCTTGAGCCGGTCCAGGACCTGCGCGACCTGCGTCATCGAGTACCGCTCGGCGAGATCGTTCACGATCGCCGCCTGGCGCTTCTTCGGCAGCGGCTCGTTGATGAACGGGTAGTCCGCCGGCAGCAGGTCGTTGAACAGCACCCGGCCGAGGGTGGTCTCGGCCAGCCACGGCTGACCGGGCTCCCAGCCCTTCTCCGACAGCTGCGCGAGCTGCTCCTTGTTGGGCTGACGGTCCTTGATGCGGATCTTGATCGGCGCGTGCAGGCCCAGCGTCTTGCGGTCGAAGGCCATGATGGCCTCGGCCGGCGAGCTGAACGCCTGGCCGGCCCCGACCGCGCTCTCGTCGAGACGGGTCAGGTGGAACAGACCGGTGACCATGTCCAGACGCGGCATGGCCAGCGGGCGGCCGGACGCCGGCGACAGGATGTTGTTCGCCGACAGCATCAGGATCCGGGCCTCGGCCTGCGCCTCGGCCGACAGCGGCAGGTGCACCGCCATCTGGTCACCGTCGAAGTCCGCGTTGAACGCCTCGCAGACCAGCGGGTGCAGCTGGATGGCCTTGCCCTCGACCAGCTGCGGCTCGAACGCCTGGATGCCGAGCCGGTGCAGGGTCGGCGCCCGGTTGAGCAGCACCGGGTGACCGGTGATGACCTCTTCCAGCACGTCCCACACCTGCGGACGGGCCCGCTCCACCATCCGCTTCGCGGACTTGATGTTCTGCGCGTGGTTCAGATCGACCAGCCGCTTCATGACGAACGGCTTGAACAGCTCCAGCGCCATGTCCTTGGGCAGACCGCACTGGTGCAGCTTCAGCTGCGGACCGACGATGATGACCGACCGGCCGGAGTAGTCGACGCGCTTGCCGAGCAGGTTCTGGCGGAACCGGCCCTGCTTGCCCTTGAGCAGGTCGGACAGCGACTTCAGCGGGCGGTTGCCCGGGCCGGTGACCGGACGGCCACGGCGGCCGTTGTCGAACAGCGCGTCGACGGCCTCCTGCAGCATCCGCTTCTCGTTGTTGACGATGATCTCGGGCGCGCCGAGGTCGATCAGCCGCTTGAGGCGGTTGTTCCGGTTGATGACCCGGCGGTACAGGTCGTTGAGGTCCGAGGTGGCGAAACGGCCACCGTCGAGCTGCACCATCGGGCGCAGGTCCGGCGGGATCACCGGGACCGCGTCGAGGACCATGCCGCGCGGGTCGTTGCCGGTGGCCTGGAAGGCCGCGACGACCTTGAGCCGCTTCAGCGCGCGGAGCTTCTTCTGCCCCTTGCCGTTGCGGATGGTGTCGCGCAGCTTGTCGGCCTCGGCGTTCACGTCGAACTCGGTGGCCAGCTTCTGGATGGCCTCCGCGCCCATGCCGCCGGTGAAGTACTCGCCGTAGCGGTCGTACAGCTCGCGGTACAGCGTCTCGTCCGCGATCAGCTGCCGCGGCTCGAGCTTGGTGAAGGTCGTCCAGACCTCCTCGAGCCGGTCCAGCTCACGCTGGGCGCGGTCGCGGAGCTGCTTCATCTCGCGCTCGCCGCCCTCCTTGACCTTCCGGCGCACGTCGGACTTGGCGCCTTCGGCCTCAAGCTGGGCGAGGTCGGTCTCGAGCTTCTGCGCGCGCGCCTCGATGTCGGCGTCGCGCTTGGCCTCGATGTTCTTCCGCTCGACGCTGATCTCGTTCTCCAGCGTCGGCAGGTCGTTGTGCCGCAGCTCCGTGTTCACGCCGGTGATCACGTAGGCCGCGAAGTAGATGATCTTCTCGAGGTCCTTGGGCGCCAGGTCGAGCAGGTAGCCCAGGCGCGACGGGACACCCTTGAAGTACCAGATGTGCGTGACCGGGGCGGCCAGCTCGATGTGGCCCATCCGCTCACGGCGCACCTTGGCGCGAGTCACCTCGACACCACAGCGCTCGCAGATGATGCCCTTGAAGCGGACCCGCTTGTACTTGCCGCAGTAGCACTCCCAGTCGCGGGTGGGACCGAAGATCTTCTCGCAGAAGAGCCCGTCCTTCTCCGGCTTCAGGGTGCGGTAGTTGATGGTCTCCGGCTTCTTGACCTCGCCGAAGGACCACTGGCGAATGTCGTCGGCGGTCGCCAGGCCGATCCGGAGCTCATCGAAGAAGTTGACGTCCAGCACGTGGGTGCATCCCCTTTGGGGTTGATTCGGCTAGAGGAAGCGGGGACCCGGGCGGGGCGGTGCGGCCCCGCCCGGGTTCCTACGTCATTGCACGACGTCGTCCACCGAGGGCGACTCGTTGCGGGACAGGTTGATGCCGAGGTTGGCGGCGGCGCGCTCCAGGTCCTCGTCGTCGGAGTCGCGCATCTCGATCGCGGCACCGTCACTGGAGAGGACCTCCACGTTCAGGCACAGCGACTGCAGCTCCTTGAGGAGAACCTTGAACGACTCGGGGATGCCCGGGTCGGGGATGTTCTCGCCCTTGACGATCGCCTCGTACACCTTCACGCGTCCGACCACGTCGTCCGACTTGATCGTCAGCAGCTCCTGCAGCGTGTAGGCCGCGCCGTAGGCCTGCATCGCCCAGCACTCCATCTCACCGAAGCGCTGGCCACCGAACTGCGCCTTACCACCCAGCGGCTGCTGGGTGATCATCGAGTACGGGCCGGTGGAGCGGGCGTGGATCTTGTCGTCCACCAGGTGGTGCAGCTTGAGGATGTACATGTAGCCGACCGCCACCGGGTACGGGAACGGCTCACCGGAGCGGCCGTCGAGCAGCGTCGCCTTGCCGTTCTCCTTGACCATGCGCTCGCCGTCCCGGTTGGGCCGGGTCGACGCGAGCAAGCCGGTGAGCTCCTCTTCCTTGGCGCCGTCGAACACCGGGGTGGCGGTGTTCGTCCCGGGCTCGACGTCGTAGAGCTCCTCGGAGAGGTTGCGCGCCCACTCCGGGTTGCCCTCGATCTTCCAGCCCTGCGAGGCGAGCCAGCCCAGGTGCAGCTCGAGGATCTGGCCGATGTTCATCCGTCGCGGCACACCGTGCGTGTTCAGGATGATGTCGACCGGGGTGCCGTCCTCCATGAACGGCATGTCCTCGACCGGCAGGATCTTGCCGATGACACCCTTGTTGCCGTGCCGGCCGGCGAGCTTGTCGCCCGGCTGGATCTTCCGCTTCTGCGCCACGTACACGCGAACCAGCTCGTTCACGCCCGGGGGCAGCTCGTCGTCCTCCTCGCGGGAGAACACGCGGACACCGATGACCTTGCCGGTCTCGCCGTGCGGCACCTTCAGGGAGGTGTCGCGGACCTCGCGGGCCTTCTCGCCGAAGATCGCGCGGAGCAGGCGCTCCTCCGGGGTCAGCTCGGTCTCGCCCTTCGGCGTGACCTTGCCGACCAGGATGTCGCCGTCGCGGACCTCGGCACCGATGCGCACGATGCCGCGCTCGTCGAGGTCGGCCAGGACCTCCTCGGAGACGTTCGGGATGTCCCGGGTGATCTCCTCGGCGCCGAGCTTGGTGTCGCGGGCGTCGATCTCGTGCTCCTCGATGTGGATCGAGGTGAGCACGTCGTCCTGCACCAGGCGCTCGGAGAGGATGATCGCGTCCTCGTAGTTGTGGCCCTCCCACGGCATGACCGCCACGAGCAGGTTCTTGCCGAGCGCCATCTCGCCCTCGTCCGTGGACGGGCCGTCGGCGATGACCTGACCGGCCTCGACGCGGTCGCCCTCGGACACGATCGGACGGTGGTTGAAGCAGGTGCCGGCGTTGGTGCGGCGGAACTTGTGCAGCCCGTAGCTCTTCCGGGTGCCGTCGTCGTGCATGATCGTCACGAGGTCGGCGGAGAGCTCCTCGACCACACCGGCCTGCTCGGCGACGAGCACGTCACCGGCGTCGACCGCGGCACGCAGCTCCATGCCGGTGCCGACCAGCGGCGACTCGGCGCGCAGCAGCGGCACCGCCTGGCGCTGCATGTTGGCACCCATCAGCGCGCGGTTGGCGTCGTCGTGCTCGAGGAACGGGATCATCGCGGTGGCGACCGACACCATCTGACGCGGCGACACGTCCATGTAGTCGATCTCCAGCGGGTCGAGCAGCTCGACCTCGCCACCCTTCCGGCGGCCCAGCACCTTGTCCTCGGCGAAGTGACCGTCGTCGGTCAGCGGCGCGTTGGCCTGCGCCTTGACGTACCGGTCCTCCTCGTCCGCGGTCAGGTAGTCGACCTGGTCGGTGACCCGGCCCTCGACGACCTTCCGGTACGGGGTCTCGATGAAGCCGAACGGGTTGACCCGCGCGTAGGAGCACAGCGACCCGATCAGGCCGATGTTCGGGCCTTCCGGCGTCTCGATCGGGCACATGCGGCCGTAGTGCGACGGGTGGACGTCACGGACCTCCATGCCGGCGCGCTCACGGGACAGACCGCCCGGGCCCAGCGCGTTCAGGCGGCGCTTGTGGGTCAGGCCCGACAGCGGGTTGTTCTGGTCCATGAACTGCGACAGCTGCGAGGTGCCGAAGAACTCCTTGATCGCCGCCACGACCGGGCGGATGTTGATCAGGGTCTGCGGCGTGATCGCCTCGACGTCCTGCGTGGTCATCCGCTCGCGGACGACGCGCTCCATCCGGGACAGGCCGACCCGGATCTGGTTCTGGATCAGCTCACCGACCGTGCGGATGCGGCGGTTGCCGAAGTGGTCGATGTCGTCGACCTCGACCGGGACCTCGTTCTCACCCTCGCCCATGGTGGTCTCACCCGCGTGCAGGCGGACCAGGTACTCGATGGTGGAGACGATGTCCTCTTCGGTCAGCGTGCCGGTCTCGTACGGCAGGTTCAGGCCCAGCTTCTTGTTGAGCTTGTAGCGGCCCACCTTGGCCAGGTCGTAGCGCTTCTCCTTGAAGAACAGGTTCTCCAGGAGCGTCTGGGCGCTCTCCTTGGTCGGCGGCTCGCCCGGGCGCAGCTTGCGGTAGATGTCGAGCAGCGCCTCGTCGGTGCCGGCGGTGTGGTCCTTCTCGAGCGTGGCGAGCAGGGTCTCCGAGAAGTGGAACCGCTCGCGGATCTGCTCGGTGGTCCACCCGAGGGCCTTCAGCAGCACCGTGACGGGCTGGCGGCGCTTGCGGTCGATGCGGACGCCGACGGTGTCGCGCTTGTCCACGTCGAACTCGAGCCACGCGCCGCGGCTCGGGATGATCTTGACGCTGTAGACGTCCTTGTCGGTCGTCTTGTCGACGCTGGTGTCGAAGTACACGCCGGGCGACCGGACCAGCTGGGACACCACGACACGCTCGGTGCCGTTGATGATGAAGGTGCCCTTTTCGGTCATCACGGGGAAGTCGCCCATGAAGACCGTCTGGCTCTTGATCTCGCCGGTCTCGTTGTTGATGAACTCCGCGGTCACGAAGAGCGGGGCCGCGTAGGTCATGTCCTTGTCCTTGCACTCCTCGACCGAGGCCTTGACCTCGTCGAAGCGCGGGTCGGAGAAGGACAGCGACAACTTGCCGGCGTAGTCCTCGATCGGGGAGATCTCGTTGAGGACCTCTTCGAGGCCGCCGACGGGGTTCTCCTCCCCCTCGTTCACGCGGCGTTCGAACCACTTCTCGTCACCGGTGAACCACTGGAAGGACTGGATCTGCACGTCCAGCAGATTGGGGGTGGGGAGGGGCTCGCGAATCTTCGCGAACGAGACCCGCTTGGGGGCTCCGGGAATTCCCGTCGGGTTCGGCTCCGTGACAGCCGAGGTGGTCGCAGCAGTGGCCTGGTTCGCGGGAGAGACTGCCAAGATGCGTCCTTCCGGGGACAATGAGCGGTGCGCAGCCGCGATAGCAACAGCTATAGCGACTGTCAAGGGTGCCGTGTGCCCACTATCCTAGCTTCCGTCTTCGGGCAGCCTGAAAGAGGGCAGCGCAAAGAAGCAGTCTAGCCCGAACGACGCGTTCTGTCGAGGGGGCCGCTCGATGGGGCCCGCACCTCGATCACGACGTCCTCAGGCATCGCCTCCCGGCAGTCCCTCCCGCAGGGTGCTGCCGTTGGCGATAAGCGTGAACCCCCGACGCCGAAGAGTCAAGATGCCACGCGGCGAACCCGCCGGTTGGCGCAACGGGACAGCCCCCCGGCGACTGCCTCGACCTGCGGTTTTCCTCCGTCCGGACCGCACGGCGAGGGATCCGATCACGACGGGTTGCGGCCGGGGTCACGGCGGTTCAAGATCGTTCCGGGCGCCGGTTGCCGGGCCCCGCGGAGCGGTGCGCGGGGCGTCGCGAGCCGGCCGTGGATCACGGCGTGGAGTGGTGCGCTTCACCGGCCGGCGAGGGGCGGGAACGACCCGGGTACGACGACGGCCCGCCGGGCGGGCCCGGCGGGCCGTCGGTGCGCGGTACCGGCGTCCTCAGCGGGACGGCGCCGGGGACGCCGGCGGCGCGGGGCTGGACGGCGCCGGGGTCGCGGCGGCGGGCGGCTGCTCGGCCTGGTAGGTGTTCAGCGCCGAGACCTTCCACTTGCCGTCCACGTACTGCATGTTCAGCCACAGCTGGGCGCTGCCGCTGGCGGTCTGGTTCTGGTCGGTCCGCGTCGAGGTCTGGTCGACGAACACCATCACCTTCGCGCGGTCGTCCTGCAGCGTCACCACCGCGTTGCGGGTGGCCTTCACCGTGACCACGATCTTCTGCTGCGGGGCCAGCCGCTCGACGTCACCGAAGATCGCGTTGTACGTGTTGCGGACGTCGTCGTTGAGCAGCAGGTCCTTGGCCGCGTTCTGCGTCTTGGCGATGTTGTTGTAGTCGTAGGAGAACAACGACTCGACGGCACCGGACGCGGCCTTGCCCACCTCGACCGTGCGGGCGGTGTCCAGCAGGGCGGTGTTCGAGGTCAGGGCCTCGACGCGGTTGTCCTCGATCTTGAACCACACCGCGAACCCGGCCAGCACGAGCGCCAGGCCGAACAACGCGCCGGCCAGGACGTACGGGCTCGGCTTCCGCCGGGGCGCGGCCTCATCCGGCTCGCCGGCCTCCGCGGGCTCCGCCGCGGCGGCTTCGGCCTCGGCGTAGCTGTCGGGCCTCGGCTCGCCCGCGTCGCGTGTTTTCGGCCGGGGGCTCGGTCGGCGCGGCGCGGCCTCCTGCAGAGCATCGGCCTCCTCCGGCGCCTCGGCGGCCGCCGGGGCATCGGCAGGCGCAGCCGCGGGTGCGGCGTTCCCGTCGGGGGCCTCCCCGGCGACGGCAGTATCAACGGTGTCGGCGCTGTCGGTGATGTCGGTGGTGTCAGCGATATCGGCGGTGTTCGGATGGTCCTCGTCGCGGGGCCGCGGGCTCGGCGAGGGCCGCCGGATCCCGGCACCGGCGATCTTGGGACGGCGGCGCACCGGCGGCGTCTGCCGGCGAGACGGTGGCATGACTGGTCCTCTCCTCGTTACTGCCCGCTCACGAGCGGCACCGACCCGATCCCGGACACCTTCCAGTCGTCACCGACCCGGGTCATCTGGACCTCGAGCCGCAGCGACTTGGCGGCGGGCTGCGCGCCCTCCTTGGTGATCGTCGTGCTGATCGCGGCCAGCACGCTCGCCTTGCCCTCGTGCAGGTTCAGCTCCTCCACGCCGACGTCCTGCACTGTGGTGGTCACCTTGGTCCTGGCGTCGGCCATCGCCTGGCGGTAGTTCTGCTCGGTGGCGCTGATCTGGTCGGCCAGCTCCTGCGTGGACACCGCCTTCTGCTGGGCGAAGTAGGCGTCCGGGTTGGTGTAGTCCAGCTCGGTGTACGCCTTGACCGCCGTGGTGCCGGCCTTGGTCACGTCGTCGCGGGCCTGGGCCAGCGCCAGGTTGTCGTCGGCGGAGGCGACCCACCACTGGATGCCGAAGATCGCCGCGACGACCAGGGCCGCGGCGGCCAGCGCGGCGCTGCCCAGCACCAGGTAGCGGCTCCGAGTCGCCTCGGCTGCGGGGTCCTCGGCCGGCGGGCCCGGGACGCCGGTCTCGCCGGTTTCCTCGCGCGGCTCGTCGGAACTCATAATTCTCCAGACTAGGTCGGCCGGGTGCGGGCGGCGTCAGCCGGGCAGGCCCAGCAGTGCGGTCAGGCTGGTGATCGTGACGCCGGGCGAGCCGACGACGCCGGGGGTGCCCCGCATGTACGCCAGCTGCTGCTCGTCGCGGTCGGCATTCTGCTGCACGTCGTGCGGCGTCGGCGCGACCGGCACCCCGTTGTACGGCGCGTTCTGCGCACCGCGCACGTCGATCGGGCTGCCCTTGGGCTCGGCGCAGTAGGAGTTGAAGTTCGGGTCCCGCGGCGTGGTCTCGTTGCCGGGCCGGTACTGCTCGGGGCTCATGTAGCCCTTCGTGCACACCGGCGGGTCGAACAGGTTGAGCGCCAGCCCGAGGTGCGCCGTGCCGTCCCCGGACACCACGCTGCGCGCGCCCACCGCCAGCACCGGGTAGCTGACCAGGACCTGCTGCACGCCGTCCTGCCGGGTCAGCAGCAAGTTGGAGGTCGTCAGCAGGTTCGCGGTGAGCTCGCCGAGACCGGGCCCGAGGTCGGTGACGAACTGGTTGAGCGTCTGCGCGGCACCGGGAGCGACCTCGATCAGCCGCCGGATGTCGGCGTCGGAACCCTTCAGCGTCGCCGACAGCTGGTTGAGGTTGCGGCTGAACTCGGTCAGGTTGCCCGCCTCGGCGTTCTGCGTGGCGAGCACCTTCTTGCCCGAGTCGAGCAGCTGCACGGTCTGCGGCAGGTACTGCTGGGCCGTGGCGGTGAAGTCGCGCGCGGTGTCCAGCAGCTGCTGCAAGCCCGGGCCGGTGCCGTTGAACGCGTCGTAGGACTCGTCGACGACGGTTCGCAGCGCGTCCTTCGGCACCGACGCGGCCAGGTTGTCCAGGTCGCTGATGATCTGGTCGGTGCCGATCGGAGTCTTCGTCTTCGCGGCGGGAATGACCTCGCCACCCCGCAGGTACGGCCCGCCGTCGGCGACCGGCCGCAGGTCCACGAACTGCTCGCCGACCGCCGACCGGTTGGCGATCACGGCCTGCAGGTTCGCCGGCACCTGCGGCGTGCCGGGCGAGATCTGCAGCTCGGCCTCCAGGCCCTGCGCGGTGAGCCGCAGCTGGCCGACCTTGCCGATGTTGAAGCCGCGGTAGGTCACCTCGGCGCCGGTGAAGATGCCGCCGGACTGGGTCAGCTCCAGCTTCACGCTGTAGCCGTGCTGGCCGAACACCTGGCCGAGCCCGGCGAACCGGATCAGCGCGTACACCACGGCGACCACGGAGATGACCAGGAAGGCCACCAGTTGGATCTTCGTCCTGCGAACCAGCATCACGCACCTCCCGCGAGCAGCCCGAAGATGCCCGCCACCCCGGTCTGTTGCGGTTGCGCCCCGGTCCCGCCCGCGGCACCGCTGGTGGCCGCGCTCTTGGCCGCGGCGCCCAGCGGCAGCGGTAGCGGTAGCGGGGGCGGCTGGTTGGCCTGCTCGCCGACGACCCCGCCGGTCAGCCCGTCCAGCGCGGGCGGCAGCAGCCCGCCCAGCGGGTTCTGCCTGCTGCGGCTGAGGTTCTGCAGCACGTTCTGCAGGTTCAGGTCGACCTTGGCGTAGAGGTTGAAGTAGTCGCCCTTCACGCCGTCGACCGCCGCGTCGGTGAACGGGTAGGTCAGCAGGATCTCCAGCGACTTGGGCAGGTCGGCGCCGGCCTCGCCGAGCTTCTGCAGCGTCGGCAGCAGCGCCCGCAGGTCGGCGACCAGGTTCTCCTGGCTCCGGTGCAGCGTGTCGACGGTGACACCGGACAGGTTCCGCAGCGCCTGGAGCATGGTGACCAGCTGCGAACGCTGCTGCTCCAGCACGCCCAAGCCCGGCCCGAGGTGGTCGATCGCGTTCACGATCTGGTCCTTCTGCCCGGCCAGCGTGCTGGACAGCCGGTTGAGGCCGTCCAGGGCGCGGGTGATGTCCGCCGACTGGGCGTCCAAGGTGGACACCAGCTGGTCGGCGTTGTCCAGCAACCGGCGGATGTCCGGTTCACGGCCCTCGGTGGCGGCGTTGAGCTCCTTCGTGATGGTGTTCAGCTGCTCCACCCCGCCGCCGTTGAGCAGCATGGACAGGGCCCCGAGCACCTCCTCCACCTCGACGCTGCGGTTGGTGCGGGCCAGCGGGATCTCCGCGCCGTCGCTCAGCGTGCCCTGCGCCAGGTCCGCACCCGGCGAGGTCAGCTCGACGTACTTCTCGCCGAGCAGGCTGGACTGGCGGATGTTGGCCAGCGCGTTGGCCGGCAGCTTCACACCGCCGTTGAGCCGGACGGTGACCTCGGCGTGCCACCCGTCCGGGGTCAGCCCGATCTCCTCGACCCGGCCCACCGGCACCTCGTCGACCTTGACACCGGCCTGCGGCACGAGGTCCAGCACGTCGGCGAACTGGACCTTCACCGTGTACGGGTGGTCACCGAGGTCGGCGCCGCCGGGCAGCGGCACGTCGTAGATGCCGCCGAACGCGCAGCCGGACAACGTGAGCGCCCCGGCCACGCCGGCGGCGACGAACGCGAGCGCCTTCCTCACCGGCCCGCCCCCGTTCCGTAGACGGTCTGGGCCAGCGGGAGCGGCAGCGGAGGCAGCTCGCCCTTCTGCAACGCGTGCACGGTCTGCGCGACCGACGGCAGCGGCACCGCGCCGTCCAGCAGGGGCGCGACCGAGCTGCACAGGTTGCCCAGGGCGTCCAGCGCCTTCGGGGTCTGCTTGAGCAGGTTGCAGATCATCACGATCGGCGGCTGGGTGAGCTCGTTGAGGTTGGGCCGGGCATCCAGCGTGCCCGACGAGCCGTTGTAGGCGTTGATCACGTTGTTCAGCCCGACCGGGGCGACGTCGAGGATCTCGGCGAGCGCGCTGCGCTGGTCCACCAGCACCCTGGTCACGCTGGCCAGCCTGTCCACATTGGACTTGAGCCGGTCGCGGTGGTTGTCGATGAACTGCTGCACCGTGGCGAGCGTGGTGCCCAGCTGCCGCACGGTGGCGGCCAGGTTGTCCTTCTCGCCCGCCAGGTACCCGGACACGTCGGCCAGCCGCTGCTCGAACTGCCGGACCTGGCCGTCGCTCTGCGCCAGCGTGGTGGTGAAGTCGGCCAGGTTGCTGATCGTGGCGAACAGGTCGTCCTTGTTGCCGGCGAGCGTCCGCGACGCCTGGCTCAGCTTGGTGATCGTGTCGTGCAGCGCCTCGCCGTTGCCGTCCAGGTTCTGCGCCAGCGTGGTGAGCAGGTCCGACAGCGAGCCGTTGGAGTTGACCCCGTTCGGGCCGAGCGACTGGCTGATCTTGTCCAGGCTCGCGTAGAGCTGGTCGACCTCGATCGGCACCGCCGTCTTCTCCAACGGGATGACCGCGCCCTCGCTGATCACCCGGCCACCGGTGTAGGCCGGCGCGAGCTGCACGTACCGGTCGCTGACCAGCGACGGCGCGACGATCGCGGCCTGCGCGTCGGCCGGCACCCGGACCGCCCGGTCGTACTCCATCTCGACCTTGACCCGGTCACCCATCGGCTGCACCGCGGTCACCTTGCCCATGTCCACGCCGAGCACGCGCACGCTGTTGCCGACGTAGAGGCCGGTCGCGTTGGTGAAGTACGCGGTCACGTGCTTGCGGTCGGCGTCCTTGAGCGTCCACCACAGCACGCCGGCCACGACGAGACCGAGCACGCACGCGGCGGCGACGCCCCGCGCGAGGGACCGTCCGAAGCGGGTTTCCGTCATTTCTGATTGCACCCCTCTTCGTTCAAGGGGCCGACCGACGGCAGGATCAGGCCGCAGATGTAGTTGTCGAACCAGTGCCCGTTGCCGACGGTGTTGGTGAACACCCGGATGTAAGGCGCGAAACGGGCGATGCCCTGGGCCAGGTTGTCCTGGTTGCGCTGGAGCATCGAGGTGAGCTGGTCCAGCGACGTCAGCACGGGGCCGAGCTGGGCGTCGTTGTCGCTGATCAGCCCCTGCAACTGCCGGGACAGCTCCTGCGAACCGGTCAGCAGCGTGGAGATCGCCTGCTCACGGGCCGCGACCTCCTGCAGCACCAGGTTGCCGTCGGACAGCAACCGGGTCAGCTGCTGGTCCCGGTCGGCCAGCGTCCGCGAGATCTGGTTGGTGTTCTGCAACAGCTCCGACAGCTGGGTGTCCCGCTTGGCGATCGTGTCCGACAGCTGCGACAGGCCGTTGAGCGCGCCGCGGACGTTCTGCGGAGTGCCGGACAACGTCTGCGACAGCACGTCGAACGAGCGCGCCAGCTGGTTGGTGTCGATGTCGTTCACCGTGGTGGACAGGTCCCGGAACGCGTCCAGCACGTCGTAGGGCGCGAGCGTCCGTTCCCGCGGGATCGGGCTGCCCGGGTCCAGGGTCTTGTCGCCGACCGGGTCCAGCGCCAGGTACTTCTGGCCGAGCAAGGTCTTGATCTTGATCGCGGCCGCGGTCTTGTCGCCGAGCCAGGCGTCCTTGACCTTGAACGTGACCTTCACCGAGGCGCCGTCCAGGGCCACGTCGGTGACCTTGCCGACCTTCACACCGGCGACCCGCACCTCGTCGTCGGGCTTGAGCCCGGCCGCCTCGCTGAACTCCGCCTGGTAGCTGGTCCCGGCGCCGATGATCGGCAGGTTGTCGGCGTTCAGCGCCGCGACGAGGCCCAGCACCATCAGCACGAGGCCGACGACCGCGATGGGCACCGGGTTGCGTGACTGGAAGCTCCTCATGATCCGCACCGGTCCCTGGTCTGCGGCAGGATCGGGATGTTGATCTCCTGGTTGATCAGTGGCGGCAGCGACACGCTCCCGGAGGCCGAGCAGAGGTAGAAGTTGAACCAGGAACCGTAGTCGGCCGTGCGCGTGAGCGTGGTGACCTTCTGCGGCAGGAACTGGATGAAGTGCTCCACCAGCGGCTCGCTGTCGTCGAGGTTCTGGGCGAGCCCGCCCAGCGCCGAGATGTCGTTCTTCAGCGGGTCCCGCGCCTGCTGCACGAAGCCCGACGTGGTGTTCGCCAGCCCGCCCAGCGCGTCGATCGCGTCACCGATCGCACCGCGGTCCTGCGCCAGACCGGTGGTCAGCCGCTGCAGCTTGTCGATCAGGTCGGTCAGCTGCGGCGTGTGCGCGTTGACCGCGTCGAGCACCGTGTTCAGGTTGGTCACCACCTGGCCGATCACCTGGTCCTTCTGGGCGATCGTGGTGGTCAGCGACGCGGTGTGGGCGAGCAGGCTGTCGATCGTGCCGCCCTCGCCCTGCAGGACCTGGATGAGCTCGTAGGACAGCTTGTTGACGTCCTCCGGGTTCAGTGCGCGGAAGAGCGGCTTGAACCCGTTGAACAGCTCGTCGAGGTCCAGCGCCGGGCGGGTGTGCTCGAGCGGGATGGTGCTGCCCGGCTTGAGCGTGCCCTTGTCGGTACCGGTGCCCTGCGCGAGCGAGAGGTACCGCTGGCCCACCAGGTTGCGGTACTTGATCTGCACGGTGACCCCGGCGGGCAGGGTGCGGCCCGAGTCGACCTGGAAGTCGATCTGAGCCTGCCGGCGGTCGACGATCTTGACGTCGGTGACCTGGCCGACCTTCACCCCGGCGATGCGCACGTCGTCGCCGGGCAGCACGAGGGTCGCGTCGGTGAAACGCGCGCTGTAGCCGGTGGTGTTCTGGGTGTTGATGTTGGCGATGCTGATGCCGAGGATCGCCGTGAACAACACCGTGATCACGATGAAGATCGTCAGCTTGATCAGCGGCGCGAGCAGTCCCCTCACTTGACCGTCACCTCCGCGCCCCGGTAGAGCGGCCCGACGAGCAGGCTGGACCACCCGGGCATGTCCGCGGGGTCGACGCCGACCTGCGGGCCGACGAGCTGGGACAGGAAGTCCAGTTCCGCGCGGCTGTTGGCCGGGTTGCCGCCCGCCGCGCCGCCACCGTTGTAGCCACCGGCGTTCGCGATCGTGTTGGCCGGCACGAGACCGTCACTGGCGGCGCGCGAGCCGGGCGTCGGCTGGGCCCCGTCCTTGATCGGCCCCTCCGGCGGGTACTGCGGGAACGGCTGCGGGAAATCCTTGACGTCGTAGCAGCGCGGACCGCGCTTGTCCGCGAAGCGCGGCTCGTCGCGGCCCGGCTGGTACGGCCCGCGGTTGGTGACGATCTCGATGGTCGCGTGCAGGCCGGGCTGGCTGGTGCCCTTGCCGAGCGCCTGGTCCACCAGCGGCACCAGCTGGGCCATCGACCCGAACAGGCACGGGTACTCCGGCGCGTACCGGGCCAGCAGCTCGGCGGTCGGGCGCGAGTTCTCGGCCAGGCTGATCAGGTTGCTCGCGTTGGCGCGCACGAACGATTCCAGGGTCTGCGACGCGGCCGTCACGTTGCCGTAGAGGGCCTGCAGGTTCTGCTGCTCGTCGAACACCGTCCGGGTCGTGGTGGACAGGTTGTCCAGCGTCTGCACCAGGTCCGGGGCGGCGGTGCTGAGGTTGTCGGAGAACTTCGCCAGCTCGCGCAGGTTCTGCTGCAACTGCGGCAGGTGCGGGTTCAGGTCACCCAGGTAGGTGCCCAGCTCCGACAGGGTCTGCCCGAGCGTCTCGCCGCGGCCCTGCAGCGCGGTGGAGATCGCGGTCAGGGTGGTGGACAGCTTCTCCGGCTGCACGGCCTGCAGGACCGGCAGCAGGTCGTCCAGCGCCTTCGCCAGCTGGACCGCGTCCTGGGTGCGGTCCTCCGGGATCACGTCGCCGGGAGCCAGCGTCCTGGCCGACGGCCGGTCCGGGATCTCCAGCGACACGTACCGCTCGCCGAACAGCGTCTTCGGCAGGAAGCGGGCGCTGACGTTCTCCGGGATCAGCTTCGCCGACTCCGGGTCCAGCGCGAGAGTCAGCGTGGCGCCCTCGGTGCCCGCCTCGATCGACTTCACCGAGCCCACGATGAGCCCGCGCACCTTGACGTCGGACTGCGGCAGCAGCTGGTTACCGACCTCGCCGGCCTGCAGCTTCACCTCGACCGTCGGCGTGAAGGCGTTGTCGTACATCGCGATGGACAGGGTCACCCCGCCCACCAGCACGGCGATCAGGAGCAGGCCCAGCAGCCTGCGGCGCAAGGTCACCATGGTGTCCTCACCCTGCGATCCGGACCGTCACCGAGGTCCCCCAGAGGGCGAACCCGATGAAGAAGTTGATGATGGCGACCGTGACGATGCTCAGCCGCACCGCGCGGCCCACCGCCACACCCACGCCGGCCGGGCCGCCCGAGGCGCGGTACCCGAAGTAGCAGTGGGTCAGGATGATCACGACGCTGAATATCAGCACCTTGACGAACGAGTAGAAGACGTCCTGCGGTGGCAGGAACAGGTTGAAGTAGTGGTCGTAGGTCCCGGCCGACTGCCCGTAGATGTAGACGACCACCAGCCGCGACGCCAGGTACGACGACAGCAGCCCGATCACGTACAGCGGGATGACCGCGACGAACCCGGCGATGATCCGCGTGGTCACCAGGTAGGGCAGGCTCGGCACGCCCATCACCTCGAGCGCGTCGATCTCCTCGGAGATCCGCATCGCGCCCAGCTGGGCGGTGAACCCGGCACCGACGGTCGCCGACAGCGCGAGCCCCGCGACCAGCGGCGCGATCTCCCGGGTGTTGAAGAAGGCGGTGAGGAACCCGGTGAACGCCGAGGTGCCGATCGAGTTCAGGGCCGAGTAGCCCTGCAGGCCGACCAGCACACCGGTGAACAGGGTCAGGCCGATCATCACGCCGACCGTGCCGCCGATGACCGCCAGCGAACCGGAGCCGAAGCTCACCTCCGCCAGCAGCCGCAGCACCTCCTTGGTGTAGCGGCGGATCGTGCGTGGTGTCCACGCCAACGCCCGGATGTAGAACGACATCTGGTCGCCCAGGGTGTCCAGGAACTCCAGCGGACGGTGGACGATCCGCTTCGCCGTCTGACCGATGCTCGCCATGATCAGCTCAGCTTTCCGGGGACGATCTGCAGGTAGATGAGCGTGATCACGAAGTTCACGACGAACAGCATGAGGAACGTGATGACGACGGACTGGTTCACCGCGTCACCCACGCCCTTCGGGCCGCCGGCGGGGTTCAGCCCGCGGTAGGCGGCGACCACGGCGGCGATGAAGCCGAAGATCAGTGCCTTGATCTCGCCGACCCACAGGTCGGGCAGCTGCGCCAGCGCTGAGAAGCTCGCCAGGTAGGCACCCGGAGTGCCGCCCTGGAGCACGACGTTGAAGAAGTAGCCGCCGAGCACGCCGATGACGCTGACCATGCCGTTGAGCAGCAGCGCGACGAGCATCGAGGCGAGCACGCGCGGCACGATCAGCCGCTGCACCGCGGAGACGCCGAGCACCTCCATCGCGTCGATCTCCTCGCGGATCGTGCGCGCGCCGATGTCCGCGCAGATCGCGCTGCCGCCGGCGCCCGCGACGAGCAGCGCCGTCACCAGCGGCGCAGCCTGCTGCACGGTGGCGAGCACGCTGCCGGCGCCGGTGTAGGACTGCGCGCCGAGCTGGCGCGCGAGCGAACCGAACTGCAGCGAGATGACCGCGCCGAACGGGATCGCGACCAAGGCCGTCGGCAGGATCGTGACGCTCGCGATGAACCACGACTGCTGGATGAACTCCCGCACCTGGAACGGCCGCTGGAAGAACCCGCGGATGATGTCCAGCCCGAGGGCGAACAGCTTCCCGGTTTCACGCAGCATCCCGAGCCCGGGAACCTTGGCCGAGTTGGCCGTCGAGCTCATGCCTCACCGGCCCCCGGGCCGCGCGACCCGTCGGTGCTCTCGGATCTGCCGGGCCACGCCGACTGCGGCAGGCGGGCGATGTCGTCCTCCGGCAGCTGCCCCTGGTGGTGCGCCGGCATCGGCTGGGTGACCGCCGCCGCGTGCCGGCTGCCGGTGGGCACCGCGCGGCGCGGGCTGACGCCGTAGTGGCGCTGCTCTTCGGGCGTGAGGGACTCGATGATGCCCTCCTGCGCGGCGGGCGGCAGCGTGTGCAGGATCTTCATGACCCGGTCCTTGCGGCGGATCGCGCCCTGCCGGGTCGGCACGCCCGGGGTGGGCTGCATCTGGGCCGGGATACCGGTGACGTCCTCGACGCCGCCGGCGTGGTGACCGGCCTCGAACATGGCGCGCTCGGCGGCCATCTGGGCGGTGTCCTTCTCCTCGGACATGCCGATCGGCCCGTCCATGCGGCCGTTGAGGAACTGCTTGACGACCGGCTCCTCGCTGGTCAGCAGCACCTCGCGGGGCCCGAACATGACCAGCTCCTTGCGGAACAGCATCCCCAGGTTGTCCGGCACCGTGCGGGCCAGGTTGATGTTGTGCGTGACGATCAGGAACGTCGCGTCGATCTGGGCGTTGACGTCGATGAACAGCTGGGAGATGTAGGTGGTGCGGACCGGGTCCAGGCCGGAGTCCGGCTCGTCGACCAGGATGATCTCCGGATCCAGGACGAGCGCGCGGGCCAGCCCGGCGCGCTTGCGCATACCGCCGGAGATCTCGCCCGGCAGCTTCTTCTCGGCACCGGCCAGACCGGTCATCTCGAGCTTTTCCAGCACGATCCGGCGGATCTCGGTCTCGGATTTCCTGGTGTGCTCGCGCAGCGGGAAGGCGACGTTGTCGTAGAGGTTCATCGAACCGAACAGCGCGCCGTCCTGGAACAGCACCCCGAAAAGTTTTCGCGTCTCGTAGAGCTTGTGCTCGCTGCACCGCACGATGTCGACGCCGTTGATGACGCACTTGCCCCGGTCGGGCTTGAGCAGCCCGATCATGGACTTGAGGAACACCGACTTGCCGGTGCCCGACGGGCCCAGCATCACCGACACCTCGCCCGGGGGCAGCGTCAGGGTCACGTCCCGCCAAATGGTCTGTCGCCCGAAGGACTTTGTCAGACCTTCGATGACCACCTCGGCACCCATCGAACCTCCCGCAGCTCCGACGCCGTGGATCAACACCCTGGCACACGCCTGCCCGGCGTCAACAGGGTGCAACGAGTCAAGTCCCGAGCAGGTTACTCACCGGTTTTTCAAGCCACAATCCAGGTGAACGGAAAAAGCGAACCATCCGCTCGGGATGGTCCGCTTTTTCGAGATGCGAAATGCGTGACTACTTGACGCTGACCTTGGCGCCGGCAGCCTCGAGCTTCTCCTTGGCCGCGTTGGCGGCGTCCTTGTCGACCTTCTCCAGGAGCGGCTTCGGGGCGCCCTCGACGAGCTCCTTGGCCTCCTTCAGGCCCAGACCGGAGACGACCTCGCGGACGACCTTGATGACCTGGATCTTCTTGTCGCCGGCACCCTCGAGGATGACGTCGAACTCGTCCTTCTCCTCCTCGGCCGGGGCGCCCGCGGCACCCGCACCCGGGGCGGCCGCGACGGCGGCGACGGGGGCGGCAGCGGTGACGTCGAAGGTCTCCTCGAACTTCTTCACGAAGTCCGAGAGCTCCAGCAGGGTCAGCTCCTTGAACGCGTCGAGCAGTTCGTCGGTGCTCAGCTTCGCCATGATGGCGTTCCTTTCCTAGCGGGTGGTACGGGGTGGGTGGGTACTTCAGCTCTCGGCGGGTGCCTCGTCGCCCTGCTGCTTGTCGGCCAGGGCCTGCGCGAGGCGGGCGACCTGGGACGCCGGGGCCTGGAACAGCGCCGCGGCCTGGGACAGCTTGGCCTTGAACGCGCCGGCCGCCTTAGCGAGGAGAACCTCGCGGCTGTCGAGGTCGGCGATCTGGTTGACCTCGTCGACGGACAGCGGGCGGCCGTCCATGTAGCCACCCTTGATGACCAGGGCGGCGTTGTCCTTGGCGAAGTTCTTCAGGGCCTTGGCGGCGTCGACCGGCTCACCCTGCACGAAGGCGATCGCGGTCGGGCCGACGAAGAGGTCCTGAAGACCCTCGATGCCGGCCTCTTCCGCGGCCCGCTGCACGAGGGTGTTCTTCGCGACCCGGTACTTGGCACTGGTGCCGAGAGCGCGGCGCAGCTGGGACAGCTGGGACACGGAGAGGCCGTTGTACTGCGTGACGACGGTGGCCGAGCTGTTGCGGAAGTGGTCCGCGATCTCGGCGACGGCCGCCACCTTGTCCGGCTTCGCCATGGGTCGCCTCCTCTCTTTGGCTGGGTCGACCGCCTGTGAGGAGTCCCTGGGAAGAAGAAAACGCCCACGCGCAGCAAGCACGGGGCGTCATGGGCACACCAGTGGTGCGCCTGCCTCGTTCCTCCTGCGCGGGCCGCCCCTCTTCGTTCGGGGCACTTCGCTTCACGCCTGAGCGGCGCGAAGAACCAGCGGTCTTCGGTAGAACCGTCGTCCATCGTACCTGCCGGTTTCGGCAGCGTGCCGGTACCCCCGCTTTTCGCGGTCCGTGCTGACCCGGGCACGCGGGGGCAGGCATCATGGGCGCGTGGTGGAGCAGCGACCAGCCCGACGACCCGACGAGCCCTCCCCCGACGACGGCGACCAGCCGGCTCCAGCCGATGGGGGGCCGGCGGCGACCGGCGGCGGACCGAACCCCGGCGGCCAACCGGGCGCGAGCGGCTCAGCGGTGGATCCCGCTCAGCCGCAGCTGGATCCGGAACAGCTTCGCCAGTTCCAGCAGTTCCAGCAGTTCCAGGACTTCCTCCGCTACACCGAGGCCCAGCGTCAGGTCGGCAGCCGGCCTGCCGCTGGGCAGGACGCGCCGATCCAGAGCGCCCCCGGGTACGGCCCGCAGCCGGGCGGTGACACCCCGGGCCAACTCGGCCCAGCTCAGCCCGGCCACCTGACGCCATGGCAACCCGGCACCGCTCAGCCCAGCCACCTGGCGCCGACCCAGAGCGGCCACCTGACGCCGGCTCACCACGGCGGCCCCCCAGCCCCACCACCACCGCACGGTCAGCTCCAGCCGGCCCCGCTCCCCCAGCCGGGACCGAAGATCAAAGCCCCCCGATGGGCGAAGCGCCTCGCCGGCAAACTGCTGTCCGCCCTGTTGTTCCTGCTGGTCCTGATCATCGCCGGCAAGCTGGCCTACGACCACTTCTTCCCCAGCGACGACCCCGACCTCCCCGCCTCCCAAACCGGGGGCGGCACCTACCACACGAACAAGATCTTCTCGACGTCACCCTACGAATCGGTCCGGATGGTCTACGCGCAGATCGCGCAGAACCGGCCGGACCTCGCCTGCGGTTCGTTCGACATCCCCGTACAGCAGAAGTTCGCGGAAGACCTCGGCTACCCCGACTGCCGTCACGCAGTTTTGGCGGTGAAGGCACAAGTCACTGACGTCAACGGCTATGCCGAGTCGATTCCAAGCTCGGTCTCGGAGCCGCCGGCGAGTGACACCGTAACGATCGATTCCTGCCGTTTCGTGGTGCGCGGCGGACCGGCGCTGGGAGTGTTCACGGCACAGCGCGTGGAGAAGGGCCAGTGGCTCATCACTGCGCACCAGCCAGGCCCCCGCACCTGTCCACTTCCGAGTACCCCGGCCAGCCCGACCACGTCGAGCAGCCGGTAGAACGGCAGAAGGGCCCCGGCGCGGTCAGCGCCGGGGCCCTTCTCAACGGTCAGCTCAGACGGTCGCGTCCTCGGCGAGGAGGTTGCGCGTCCGGGACGGGTCGACCGGGATGCCGCGCCCCATGGTGGTCGAGACGACGACCTTCTTGAGGTAGCGGCCCTTCGCGGCGGACGGCTTCGCCCGGAGGATCTCGTCCAGGGCGGCCGCGTAGTTCTCCACCAGCTTCTCGGCGTCGAACGAGGCCTTGCCGATCACCAGGTGCAGGTTGGCCTGCTTGTCGACCCGGAAGTCGATCTTGCCGCCCTTGATCTCGGTGACCGCCTTCGCCACGTCGGGCGTCACGGTGCCGCTCTTCGGGTTCGGCATCAGGCCACGCGGGCCCAGGATGCGGGCGATGCGCCCGACCTTCGCCATCTGGTCCGGCGTCGCGACAGCGGCGTCGAAGTCGAGCCAGCCACCCTGGATTCGCTCGATCAGGTCGTCGCTGCCGACGGCGTCCGCACCGGCGGCCTCGGCCTGCGCGGCCTTGTCGCCGACCGCGAACGCGATGACGCGGACAGTCTTACCGGTACCGTGCGGCAGGTTCACGGTGCCGCGGACCATCTGGTCGGCCTTGCGGGGGTCGACGCCGAGCCGCATCGCGACCTCGACCGTCTCGTCCATCTTGGACTTGGAGAGCTCCTTCGCCAGCTTGACGGCCTCCAGCGGCCCGTACAGCCGCGTGCGGTCGACCTGGTCAGCGGTCTGGCGGTAAGCCTTGCTGCGCTTTGCCATGTCTGTCCTTAACTAGAGAGTGGATCAGTTGTGGTGACGAGCCAGCGCCTGGCTCTCCCACGCCCGGAGACCGGGACTTACTCGACCGTGATGCCCATCGACCGGGCGGTGCCGGCGATCATGCTTGTGATCGGCACTGTGCGGCCTGCTCGATGTCGTTGGCGTTCACGGCCTGCTACCTACTCGACCGTGATACCCATCGACCGGGCGGTGCCGGCGATGATCTTGGCTGCCTGGTCGATGTCGTTGGCGTTGAGGTCCGACTTCTTGGTCTCGGCGATCTCCCGCACCTGGTCCCAGGTCACCTTCGCGACCTTGGTCTTGTGCGGCTCCGCCGAGCCCTTGTCGATGCCCGCGGCCTTCAGCAGCAGCCTCGCGGCCGGCGGCGTCTTCAGCTTGAAGTCGAACGACCGGTCTTCGTACACGGAGATCTCGACGGGCACCACGTTGCCGCGCTGCGACTCGGTCGCGGCGTTGTAGGCCTTGCAGAACTCCATGATGTTGACGCCGTGCTGACCCAGCGCGGGGCCGACCGGCGGAGCCGGGTTCGCGGCACCCGCCTGAATCTGCAGCTTGATGATCGCTGCAAGCTTCTTCTTCTTGGGTGGCATTCCTAGTTCCTATTCAGTACCGAGTACCCCGCGCACCTGCCTGCGCGCGAGGGCCAACGATCCAGTGTACTGGGTCGTCAGATCTTGGAGACCTGGTTGAACGACAGCTCGACCGGCGTCTCGCGGCCGAAGATCGACACCAGGACCTTCAACTTCTGCGCGTCCGCGTTGACCTCGCTGATCGTCGCGGGCAACGTCTCGAACGGGCCGTCCATGACGGTGACCGACTCGCCGACCTCGAAGTCGACCTCGACCGCGGGCGCGCCCAGAGCGGCCGCGTCCGACGCGGCTTCACCCTTGGCCTTCGCCGGGGCGGGCTTCTCGACCTCGGGGGCGAGGAACTTCACCACTTCTTCGACGGTCAGCGGCGAGGGCTTCGAGGTCGCACCCACGAAACCGGTGACACCGGGCGTGTTGCGGACCGCGCTCCAGGAGGCGTCGTTGAGCTCCATCCGGACCAGGATGTAACCCGGCAGCACCTTCTCCTGGACGATCTTGCGCTGACCGTTCTTGATCTGGGTGACCTCTTTGGTGGGCACCTCGATCTGGAAGATGTAGTCCTCGACGTCCAGCGTCTGGGTGCGGGTCTCGAGGTTGTTCTTGACCTTGTTCTCGTACCCGGCGTAGGAGTGCACGACGTACCAGTCGCCCGGCAGCGAGCGCAGCTCCTTGCGGAGCTTCTCGACCGGGTCCAGGTCGTCGTCCTCGGCCGGAGCGGCCTCGGCGGCGGACTCGTCCTCACCGGCGGCCTCGGCCGGCTCGGCGTCGAGTTCGGCGACCGCGCCGTCGGCGTCCTGGTCGGACCGCGCGACGTCAGACTGGGCGGCCTCGTCCTCGGCCACGGTGGCCGCCTCGACCGGCTCGTCGTACTCGTCGCCGGCTGCGACGCCGTTCTCGGAGGTCACGTTCCGTCCTCTCGTTTGATCGCTTGTCGTGTCGGTGCCGGCCCCGCAGACGCGCTCAGCCGAACAGCCAGAACACGCCCTTGCGGAACACGAAGTCCAGCAACGAGACCAGCGCGACCATGAAGGCCACGAAGACCAGCACCACGGTGGTGTAGGTGATCATCTGCTTGCGCGTCGGCCAGATGACCTTGCGCAGCTCGGCCCACACCTCGCGGATGAACCGCACCAGCCTGGCGAACAGGGACGGCTTCTTCTCCGTGCGGGTCCGCTTCGGGGTCGCCCGGCCCTTCTTGGCCTCGCCGGCCTTGGCCGCGCCGTCGGCGGGCGCGGCGGCGCTGACCGAGGCCTTGCCCGACGGGCGCGCCTTCTCGCCGTCCTTGGCGGCCTTGCCGGCAGGGCGCGCGGAGGCACGGCGTTCGCGCCGCGCCGCGGCCGTGACCGGACGCGCAGCCCGCTTGGGCTCCTGCTCCTGGCCCTTGCCGCCGGCGTCGTTGTCGCTCACGACCACTCCTCCGCTAAGGCACCTACATCGACGCAGGGGTGACAGGACTTGAACCTGCAACCTGCGGTTTTGGAGACCGCTGCTCTGCCAATTGAGCTACACCCCTTCGAGCAATCCAGCCGCTCGCTGGACGCCCTTGACCCTCCCCGCATGCGCTGCGGGGTCAGGCGCCGGACGTTCCAAGTTCGGAAGTCTACGGCAAGCCCCGGACAGCCCCGCAACCGAGGGGCGCGGAACGGGCTCCCGCATGCTTCTCGACACACGCGACGTGCGAACATGAAGGCCATGAGCGCACCAGCAACCGTCACTGCCAGCTCCCGCATCTCCGCCCGCATCGCCGGCATCACGCCGTCGGCCACCCTCGCCGTGGACGCGAAGGCGAAGGAGCTGAAGGCGCAGGGCCGGCCGGTGATCGGCTTCGGTGCGGGGCAGCCGGACTTCCCCACCCCCGACTACGTCGTCGAGGCGGCCGCGAAGGCCGTCCACGACCGGTCCAACCACGGTTACACCGCGGCCGGCGGCCTGCCGGAGCTCAAGGAGGCCATCGCGGCGAAGACCCTGCGTGACTCCGGCTTCGCGATCGAGCCGAGCCAGGTCCTGGTCACCAACGGTGGCAAGCAGGCCGTCTATTCCGCGTTCGCGACGCTGTGCGACCCCGGCGACGAGGTTCTGCTGCTCGCGCCGTACTGGACGACCTACCCGGAGTCGATCAAGCTCGCGGGCGGGGTGCCGGTGCAGGTCACGGCCGACGAGTCGACCGGCTACCGGGTCACCGTCGAGCAGCTCGAGGCGGCGCGCACCGACCGCACGAAGGTGCTGCTGTTCAACTCGCCGTCCAACCCGACCGGCGCGGTCTACACCCGGGAGCAGATCGAGGCCATCGGCAAGTGGGCCTACGAGCACGGCATCTGGGTGATCACCGACGAGATCTACGAGCACCTGGTCTACGACGGTGCCGAGAACCACTCGATGCCGGTCGTGGTGCCCGAGCTGGCCGACCAGACGCTGATCCTCAACGGGGTCGCCAAGACCTACTCGATGACCGGCTGGCGGGTCGGCTGGATCGCCGGCCCGAAGGACGTGATCAAGGCGGCGACGAGCTACCAGTCGCACCTGTGCGGCAACGTCTCGAACGTCGCGCAGCGGGCCGCGCTGGCCGCCGTCGCGGGACCGCTGGACGTGGTCGCCGAGATGCGCGCCGCGTTCGACGCGCGCCGCAAGAAGATCGTCTCGCTGCTGTCCGCCATCCCCGGCGTGACCTGCCCGACGCCGGAGGGCGCGTTCTACGCGTACCCGTCGTTCAAGGACCTCCTGGGCAAGGAGATCCGCGGTGAGAAGCCGTCCGACACGCTGGAGCTGGCCGACCTGATCTTGCGGGAGGCGGACGTGGCCGCGGTGCCCGGCGAGGCGTTCGGGACCCCGGGCTACTTCCGGTTCTCCTACGCGCTGGCCGAGTCCGACCTCGTCGAGGGCGTGCAGCGGCTCGGTGCCCTGCTGTCCGAGGTCAACTAACCCGATCCGGGTGTTCGAAGCGCCACTTCCACTCCGCGGAAGTGGCGCTTCGGCGTTTTCGGGGTAGCCCCGGTGCGTGGGGAAGACCAAGGTGCTGATCGGGGTAGTGGTGGTGGCCGCGCTGGTGGGTGCGGCCACCGCCGGTGTCATCTACTGGCGCGGCGACCGCGGCGAGTCGGCCGCGCCGCCCAAGCCGGCCGGCTCGGAGATCGGCCCGGGCACGGGCCGGTACGTCGCGCTCGGTGACTCGTACACATCGGCGCCGCGGACCGGTGCGCCCGCGGGGGACCCACCTGGGTGCGCGCGATCGGACAACAATTACCCGCACCTGGTCGCGGCGGAGCTGCGACCGGCGTCGTTCGCCGACGTGAGCTGCGGTGGGGCGACGACCCAGCAGCTCACCGAGCCGCAGACCACGCCGAACGGCACCAACCCGCCGCAGCTGGATGTGGTTACCCCGGACACGACACTGGTCACGCTCGGCATCGGCGGTAACGACGTGGGGCTGGTTGGCCTGGCGCGGGAATGCCTGAGCACGAACCGCGCGGTGTCGCTGTGCCGGCCGCGGCTGACGGCCGGTGGGCGGGACCTGCTGGCGGAGCGGATCGCGGAGACGGCACCGAAGATCAGGGACGCGCTCACCCAGATCCACCAGCGTGCGCCCCGGGCGCAGGTGATCGTCGTGGGCTACCCGACCGCACTGCCGGACGGCACCGGATGCTGGCCGTTCCTCCCGATCGGACCGGACGACGTGGCGTACCTGCGGTCGTCGCTGGCGAAGCTGAACACGATGCTCGCCACCGAGGCGAAGGCCAACCAGGCCGGGTACGCGGACACGGCGACGCCGAGCAAGGGGAAGGACATGTGCGCCAAGGCGAAGGTCAAGTGGGTCGAAGACGTGGTGCCCTCCTCACCGGCGATGGAGCTGCATCCCAATGCCGTCGGCGAGCGCGGGATGGCGGACGTGGTGCTGCGGCTGGTGGAATGACCCCTCGGCGAGCCGTCCGGCGTCAGCGGACGACGGCCTGCGCCTTCCCCAGCACGGTTTTCCCCTCGAACTTCGCCGTGATGTCCACGCGCGCCGTGCCGTCCTCGCGGATCTCCGCGACCTTGCCGGTGAACTCGACGTCCGCACCGTCGGGTGAGACCACCACGGGACGGGTGAACCGCACGCTGTACTCGACCAGCTTCCCCGGGTCGCCCAGCCACTCGGTGACCAGCCGGCCGCCGAGGGCCATGGTCAGCATGCCGTGCGCGATCACGTCCGGGAGGCCGACCTCCTTGGCGAACCGCTCGTTCCAGTGAATCGGGTTGAAGTCGAGCGACGCGCCCGCGTAGCGGACCAGCTGGTCGCGCGTGACGTGCACCGTCAGCGGGGGCAGTTCGGTGCCCTTCTCGTACGCCATCAGGCTCCCTCTCCCCGCACCACGAGCTGCGCCCGCGTCGTGCACACCAGTTGACCGTCGGCGTCGACGACCTCGCCGCGCACGGTCAGGAAGTCGTTGCCGGCGCGGGCCATGATGTCCTCGACCGTCGTCGTGATGCGCAGCTGGTCGCCCGCGTGCACCGGACGCGTGTAGCGGAAGCTCTGGTCGCCGTGCACCATCCGGCTGTAGTCCAGGCCCAGCTCCGGGTCCTCGGCGATGGCGTTGATCGCGTCGAGGTTGATCACCGTGAGGAAGGTGGGCGGCGCGATCACGTCCGGGTAGCCGGCGGCGCGGGCCGCCTCCGGGTCCGTGTAGAGCGGGCTGGCGTCACCGATCGCCGCGGCGAATTCGCGGATCTTCTCGCGGCCGACTTCGTACGTGGCGTCCGGCGGATACGTCCGCCCGACGAACGAGGGGTCCAAAGGCACCCGAGCAGCCTACCTAGCGGGCGAGCGCGCACAGCGCCTGTCCGGTGGCTTGGTCAAGCGGGTGGCACAGCTCGATCGCGAGCTCGGACAGCGTGACGTCCGCGGGGGCTCCGAACGTCGCCATCGTGCTGAACAACGCGAGCTCGCCGTGCGAGGTCCGGATCCGCAGCGGCACCTCGATCGGGCTCCGGAGGGTCACCGGTTCCTCCGCATCCCCCTCGGGTGGGGCTCGCCGTCGCCGGTGACCTGCACCTCGCGGCGGCGAGGCGGAGCCCTGCGTTGCCCCGCACGGTTCTCCGAACCGACGGCTGGGGCACCGCCGTCTTCGGTGTCCTCATGCTGACCGGCGGGGCGTGGCTGGCGAAACCGCTCGGTCTGCCGTCGTCGTGGTTCGCGCCGATCGGCGTCGTGATGGTCGCGGGTGGCGCGGCGCTCGGCTCCCTCGCGGAACGACCCGTGATCCGGGCGTGGGTGACCGCCTTCGCGGTGCTGGAGCACCGCGGCTCGCGCCGGGAACGCACGAAGGCCGCTCCGGCGATCCGGAACGGCCTTCGTGAAAACTGAGGGATGCTGGCGTCAGCGGGTTTCCTTGTGGACCCGGTGCGTACCGCAGTTCGGGCAGAACTTCTTCATCTCCAGGCGATCCGGGTCGTTGCGCCGGTTCTTCTTGGTGATGTAGTTGCGGTGCTTGCAGACCTCGCACGCCAGCGTGATCTTCGGTCGCACGTCGGTGGCAGCCACAGCAAAGCCTTTCTCTACACAACGAACCCCCCACAGACGACTGTAACCTCATCAGCCGCCCCGCGTGGGGGTCCAGGGGGCTCGCCCCCTGGCGGGGGCCCGGGGGTCCGGCCCCCGAGGAAATGGCGAAGCGGATCAGGCTCACGCAGTCCGTGAGCATAGTCCGCTCATCCGCGTAGCGGTGGCCGGACTTGAACCGGCGACACAGCGATTATGAGCCGCTTGCTCTACCGACTGAGCTACACCGCCTTGACCCGGCCGTCAGGCTCTCCCACCGGAGCGGAAGCGTCCTGCTGACCACCGAGCCCCAATACGGAATCGAACCGTAGACCTTCTCCTTACCATGGAGACGCTCTGCCGACTGAGCTATTGGGGCGAGTCCAACGCCTGAACGTTGAAGCCTCGAAAAGATTACATGGCCCGGTCGGAGGCTCCCGCAGGGGGGTCCCCTTTCACGTGAGCAGGGTCAGGACGGTCTCCATCTTCCGTCCCACTGACCGGGCCGTCCGGGCCTGCAGCCAGGCTTCCAGCCGGTCCTCGGCCAGTGGGCGGGAGATGAGGTAGCCCTGGGCCACGTCACACCCCATCGCCTCCAGCTGGTCCCGCGCGACGTCCTCCTCGACGCCCTCCGCGACCACCGCGAGGCCCAGCGAGTGACCCAGCTCGACGATCGAGCGCACGACCGCCAGGTCGCCCAGATCCGTGCCCATGCCGAGGACGAAGCTCTTGTCGATCTTGACCTCGTCCACCGGCAGCTGCCGCAGGTACGCCAGCGACGAATAGCCGGTGCCGAAGTCGTCGACCGCGAGCACGATGCCGAGGCCGTGCAGCTCACGCAGGATCGGCAGCGCCTTCTGCGGATCGGCCATGACACCGGACTCGGTCAGCTCGAACGTGAGCAGCTCCGGCGGCACGTCGAACCTGCGCAGCGCCTGCACGACCTTGGCCGGGAACTCCTCGTCGGCCAGGTTGCGCACGGACAGGTTGACCGCCACCGAGATCCGCAGCCCCTCGTCCATCCATTTGCGCACCCGGATCAGCGACTGCTCCAAGACGAAACCGGTCAGCACGCCGACCAGCCCGGCCGCCTCGACGGCGGGCACGAACTCGTCCGGGTCGAGCCGGCCGAACTCGGGGTGCTGCCAGCGCACCAGCGCCTCCACGCCGAGGACCTGCTTGCTCGGCAGCGACACCTTCGGCTGGTAGTGGACGCTGACCTGACCCTCCTCGATGGCCTGCCGGAACTGGGTGACCATCTGGAACCGGCGCAGGAAGATCTGTCCCATGCTGGGCACGTACCCGCGGACCTCCTCGCCGCCGCGGGTGGCGCGGACGGCGACGTCGGCCCGCTGGAGCAGGGCGTCCACGTCGCCAGGATCGACGGTGTCGTCGTCCGCGATGGCCGCGTAGCCGACCATCGCGTTCGCCTCGACGGTGAGCCGGTCGACCGGGTAGGGCACGGACAGCTGGGCGCGCAGCCGGCCGGCCGCGTCGTGCACGGCCTGCCCGCGCACGCCGGTGAGCAGCGCGGCGAAGGACGCGCCCTCCAGCCGGGCCAGCGGCACGTCCGGGCCGAGGGCGCCCCGCAGGCGGCGTCCGGCGGCCATCACCATGCGGTCGGCCCAGGCGTAGCCGAGGGCGTCGCTGACCGCGGAGAACACGTCCAGGTCGATGCGCAGCACCGCGGCGTCGGCGGAGCCGGCGTGCTCGGCCAGCGGTTCGCGGGCGACCTGCCGGAAACCGGGCCGGTTGAGCAGCCCGGTGAGCGGGTCGTGGTAGGCGTCGTGGCGCAGGGTGGCGAGCAGGCGGCGGTTGTCCAGCGCGGTCGCCAGGTGGCTGGCCATGGTGCCGAGCAGCTGGATGTCGTACTTGCCGAAGCCCCGCCAGCGGGACAGGCGGTCGTGCGCCTCGACCACGCCGAGCAGCTGGTTCGCGGTGCGCAGGGGCACCACCAGCGCTTCCTGCGCACCGCGGGCGATCAGCCCGCCGGCGATGTCGCCGTTCGCCTCGGTGACGCGGAAGTGCCGCACGTGCGACCCGGGCAACCGCAGCATCGGGTCGTCGGCGGGTGGCTCAACCGAGGGCATCGGCTCCCCCGCGACGACGGTCCGCATGTCCGCGGTCGGTTCGAGCCGCAACCGCAGCACCACGCGGCCGGCGGAGAGCTGGTCCTTGATGCGTTCGGCGATGGTCTGCCACTCGCTGACGTTGACGCCCGCCGCTAGGTCGTCGGCGCCGCTGGCCGGGCGGGCGGCGGCCTGCTGGCCGGACCGGGCGACCATCAGGCTCACGTCGGAGAGCGCTTCCATGTCCCGCTGCTCGCGAAGCAGGTCGGAGTAGGCCCAGTAGAGCGCGGACAGCCCCGCGAACACGGCGAGCACCAGCGGCCAGGCGTTGGCGGTGCCTTCGATCACCAGGTAGCCGCTCAGGCCGACCGAGGCGTTGACGAACCCGACGACCAGGATGCGGCCGGTGAGCCGCAGCGCCGTACCGATCCGCATGCGGCGGCGCAGCACCCGGACGGCGGCCAGCGCCAGCAGGGTGCTGGTCAGCGGCGCGGTCAGGGTGCCGGCGAGCGCCGCCGGCCAGCTCATCCCGGTGGTGCCCGCGATCAGCTGGACCAGGCCGGCCACGGCGAACGCGCTGGTGATCTCCAGCAGGAACGCGCCGGCGTTGTAGAGCACGCGCCCGGAGACCCGGCGGACCACGAGCGTGCTGATGCCCGCCACCAGGTGCGCGGCGAGCACGACCTCGAACGGCGCCACGAAGAAGCCGATGACCAGCGGGATCTCGGTGAAGGAAATGGTCCAGGAGATGCCCGACCGGACGTCGACGTTGATGCCCAGTTGCTCGGCGAGCAGGAAGGACAGGGCCAGCACCGGACCGATCCACCACAGTTCTGCCGAGCCGTGGAACGGCAGCCACAGTGCGACGGCCGCCGCGGCGAGCACACCGACGGAGAAGACGGTCAACGTGTAAATCCGGAAGCGGCGCTCGTCCGCCCGCGCCTCGGCACCACCAGAATTGGCGGCTGCCGCCGGGATGGGGCCGTCCGGCCTGCCATCGGAGTCCGGCATGCAACCTCCTTCCACCCACTCGCCCCAGTGCGCCCGCCGGTACCCATCGCACCCGGGACCGGGATCCCGGTGCGAATGAGGGGATCACTGTACCCCGGAGGGCTTACTCGAGCCTCTTTCCGGCCACGATGAGATCAGCTCATGGTTAACAGCGTGCCAACGGCGGTGACCAGCGGAGACTTCCGGGTGACGGCAGCATTTCGCCGGTCGCTCCGGGTAGCCACCGGGCCGCTCTATTCGCCCTCATGATGACGGTGCGTAATTGCCCGAGCCGCATCGAGAAAACGTTCGCGCAATGCGACGAGACTCTCACCCATCGGAACCAGGACGGCCACCACCGCCCCGGTTTATTCCCGATTGCCGTCCGCTGCAAGCGAACTACCTGCGGAAACAAACCAGCCCCCGAAAAAGTTGAGCTAGTCAGACTCAACCAGGTAGGGAGCAAACGATGACCGAAACCAGGCTCCTCCCCGTGCTGCCCCTCGACGGCGACGTGGTGCTGCCCGGCATGATCGTCCCGCTCGAGCTGGACGGCGACTCCGGCGCCGAGACCCGCGCGGCGGTCGACTCCGCACAGGCGAAGACACCGGGCACATCGTCGTTCCCGGGCATCCGCTCGCTCCCGGCCGCGCAGGCCGAGGTCCTGATCGTCCCGCGGGTCGACGGGGAGTACGCCGAGCTGGGCGCCGTCGCGACCATCGAGCGCGTCGGCCGCGTCCCCGGCGGCAAGGCCGCCGTCCTGCTGCGCGCCACGCGGCGTGCCCAGGTCGGCGAGACCGGCGACGGCCCCGGTGCCGCGCGCTGGGTGTACGCCGAGCCGGTGACCGAGCTCGCCGGCGAGCGCGCCCACGCACTGGCGGCCGAGTACAAGACCGTCGTGATCTCGATCCTCCAGCAACGCGGCGGCTGGCAGATGATCGACGCCGTGCAGCAGCTCGAGGACCCGTCGGCGATCGCCGACCTCGCCGGGAACTCGCCGTTCCTGAGCACCGGGCAGAAGCTGGAGCTGCTGAGCACGCTGGACGTCGCGGCGCGGCTGGCGAAAGCACTGGAGTGGAGCCGGGAGTACCTGGCCGAGCTCGAGGTCACCGACACCATCCGCAAGGACGTCGCCGAAGGCATGGAGAAGCAGCAGAAGGAGTTCCTGCTGCGCCGTCAGCTGGAAGCGATCCGCAAGGAACTGGGCGAGCTGGACGGCACCGCCGACTCCGACGACTACCGCGCCCGCGTGGAGAAGGCCGACCTGCCGGAGCACGTCCGCACGGCCGCGCTCGCCGAGGTGGACAAGCTGGAGCGCACCTCCGACGCCTCGCCGGAAGGCGGCTGGATCCGCACCTGGCTCGACACGGTGCTCGAACTGCCGTGGCAGACCCGCACCGCCGACGTGCACGACATCGCGGCGGCACGGGCCGTGCTCGACGCCGACCACGCCGGCCTGGACGATGTGAAGGAACGCATCATCGAATACCTGGCCGTGCGGGCCCGCCGCGCGGACGCGGGCAAGGGCCAGGTCGGCGGACGCCACTCCGGCGCGGTGCTGGCGCTGGTCGGCCCGCCGGGTGTGGGCAAGACCTCGCTCGGCGAATCGGTCGCGAAGGCGATGGGGCGCAGGTTCGTCCGCGTCGCGCTCGGCGGTGTCCGGGACGAGGCGGAGATCCGCGGTCACCGGCGCACCTACGTCGGCGCCCTGCCCGGCCGCATCGTCCGGGCGATCAAGGAGGCCGGCTCGATGAACCCGGTGGTCCTGCTCGACGAGGTGGACAAGGTGGGCGCCGACTACCGCGGCGACCCGACCGCGGCGCTGCTGGAGGTGCTCGACCCCGAGCAGAACCACACGTTCCGCGACCACTACCTCGAGGTCGAGCTGGACCTGTCCGACGTGGTGTTCCTCGCCACCGCCAACGCCCTGGAGACCATCCCCGGCCCGCTGCTGGACCGGATGGAACTGGTCACGCTGGACGGCTACACCGAGCACGAGAAGGTCGTCATCGGCCGCGACCACCTGCTGCCGCGGGAGCTGGAGCGGGCCGGGCTGGGCCGCGACGACGTGCGGTTCACCGACGCGGCACTGGGCCGGATCGCCGCCGAGTACACCCGCGAAGCCGGCGTGCGTGACGCGAACCGGACGATCGCGAAGGTACTGCGCAAGATCGCCACCCGCGTCGCGCTCGACGAGGCGGCGCTGCCGGTGACGGTCGACGCGACGGACCTGGAGAGCTACCTCGGCCGCCCGCGGCACCTGCCGGAGTCGGCGCTGCCCGCGTCGACCCAGCGGACCGCGATCCCCGGCGTCGCCACCGGCCTGGCCGTGACCGGTGCAGGCGGTGACGTCCTCTACATCGAGGCGTCGCTGGCCGATCCCGAATCGGGCAGCTCCGGGCTCACCCTCACCGGTCAGCTGGGTGAGGTGATGAAGGAGTCGGTGCAGATCGCGCTGTCCTACCTGCGCTCGCACGGCGCCGAGCTGGAACTGCCGGTCGCCGATCTGAAGGACCGGGGCGTGCACGTCCACGTCCCGGCGGGCGCGGTGCCCAAGGACGGCCCGTCCGCCGGCATCACGATGACCACCGCGCTGGCGTCGCTGCTGTCCGGCCGGGTAGTGCGGGCCGACGTGGCGATGACCGGTGAGGTGTCGCTGACCGGCCGCGTGCTGCCGATCGGCGGGGTCAAGCAGAAGCTGCTCGCCGCCCACCGGGCCGGGATGAAGACGGTGATCATCCCGCAGCGCAACGAGCCGGACCTGGACGACGTCCCCGCGGACGTGCTGGCCCAGCTCGACGTGCACCCGGTGTCCAACGTCCGCGAGGTGCTCGACCTGGCGCTGGCGCCGGCCACCACCCCGGTGGCCCAGGCCGCCTGACGCCCTGCGAAGGGGCCGCCCTCCATCCCCCGGGAGGGCGGCCTCTGGTCACGCGCGGGCGCGTTCGCGCAGGCGCGTGATGACGAACACCGCGAGCGCGATCGCGACAGCGCCGAGCACCAGGTACTGGAAGATCTCCGCGTAGTCGTTGACGACCTGCCATTTCACGCCGAGCAGGTAACCGGCGGCGACGAAGACCGTGTTCCAGATCAGGCTGCTGAAGATCGGCACGATCCGGCCGAAGAACACGGCCTTGGTGCCGTGCCGGGCGAACCACGCCTCGGTCCGGTCGAAGTCGGCCGCCTTGACCAGCGGGATGCGCACCATCAGCGCGCGCGTGCGGTCCCGGCCGAGCAGGGCACCGACCCAGTACACGATGACGGCACCGGCGACGGAGCCGAGCGTGGTCCAGGCCAGCGCCGCCGGCAGGCTGAAGGTGCCCTGGCTCGCGGAGAACCCGGCGAGCGGCAGCACGAGCTCGCTGGGAATGGGCGGGAACAGGTTGTCCAGGCCGACGATGACGGCGGCTCCGGGGCCGCCGAGGGAGTCCATGAGACCGACGGCCCAGCCGGCGAGTCCCCCGAGCGGTTCGGTCTGTGCGAGGGTGAGATCCATGCCGCCGACGCTAGGAATCCGCGGCCGTGGGGACCATGCGGTGCAGCGCCCGATCATCCTGTGGAAAACCGCAGTTCCCCCGCCGCGGACCGCCGCTAGCCTCGACTCATGACCACAGTGGACCTGCGTCGCCCGCTGCGCGTCACCGCGGGACTGGCGCTCGGCGGGCTGAGCGCGTTCGCCGAGGTGGTCTTCGTCGTGGCCGCCACACTCGCGCTCGCGATACCCCCGGCACGTCCGGCGGTGTTCGCCGCCGCGCGGTGGTTCGCCGAGCGGGAGCGGTCCCGGCTGTGGCGTCACCTGGGCCAGGCGACCCCGGACGACTACCGGGCCGGCCGGGCGCTGCGGTACCTGGCGGCCCGCAGTGTCGTCGGCGGGCTCGGCGCGGGCATCTTCGTGCTGATCGCGCTGGGGCTGGTGACCGCCGCGATCATGGGATGGCAGCAGGTCACCGGGCAGCCGCTGGGTGGCGGCGACCCGATTGGCCGGGACCGCGACTGGTACGACGCCCCCGGCCTGCTGCTCATCGGCGTGCTACTGCTGTTCCTCGCCGTGCAGGGACTCATCGGCGTCGCCGCGCTGGAGCGCAGGCTGGCACGCCACTTTTTCGGCCCCACCAAACAGGAACGGCTGCAGCGCCGCGTCGACGCGCTGACGCACAGCCGGGCCGAAGTCGTTGAAGCGGTCAACGACGAGCGGCGCCGGATCGAACGCGACCTGCACGACGGGGTGCAGCAACGCATCGTGTCGCTGGGCGTGCTGCTCGGTCGCGCGCGGCGGGCGAGCTCGCCGGAACAGGCGGCGGCGTTGTTGCGGCAGGCGCACGAGGAAACCCAGCTCACCCTGCAGGAACTGCGGGACGTCGCGTGGCGGGTGTACCCGGTCGCGCTCGACGACGGCGGTCTGGGTGCTGCGCTGGAAGCACTGGCGGAGCGGTCGAGCGTGCCGGTCGGACTGTCGTACGCGCTGGAGGAGCGGGTGGATCCGGCGACCGAGACGGTCGCCTACTTCGTGGCCTCGGAGGCGGTGACGAACGCTATCAAGCATTCGGCCGCGAGCCGGATCGAGATCGCGGTGGCTCGGTCGGGCAGGATGCTGACGATGACCATCACCGACGACGGCGTGGGTGGCGCCCGCGCGGCCGGGAACGGCCTGTCCGGTTTGGCCCGGCGGGTCGGCGCGGCCGACGGCGCGTTTACAGTGGACAGTCCGCCGGGCGGGCCGACCGTGGTGCGCGCGGAGCTGCCATGCGGGTGATCCTGGCCGAGGACTCGACCCTGCTGCGCGAGGGACTGATCCGCCTGCTCGCCGAGGAGGGGCACGAGGTGCTCGCCGCGGTCGGCGACGCGGCGGCGTTGCTGGCGGAAGTTTCCCGGGTTCGGCCGGACGTGGTGGTGACCGACGTCCGGATGCCGCCGAACCACACGGACGAGGGCCTGCGGGCGGCGCTGGAGATCCGGCGGCGGTGGCCCGGAGTGGGTGTGCTGGTGCTGTCCCAGTACGTCGAGAAGCGGTTCGCGACCGAACTGATCACGGGCGACGGCGGCCGGGTGGGCTACCTGCTCAAGGACCGGGTCATGCAGGTCGGCGAGTTCCTCGACGCGTTGGAGCGGGTCGGATCGGGCGGGGCCGCGTTCGACCCGGAGGTCGTCCGCCGGCTGCTGGCCCGCACCACGCACGCCGACCCGCTCGCCACGCTGACCCCGCGGGAGGGCGAGGTGCTCGCGAAGATGGCCGAGGGGCACACGAACGCCGGCATCGCGGCCAAGTTGTACGTGTCGCAGTCCGCGGTGGAGAAGCACGTGAACGCGATCTTCGACAAGCTGGGTTGAGCCACACGACCGGCTACAGCCGGCGCGTGCTGGCGGTGCTGCGTTACCTGGGCTCCTGACCTGACCGGGTTTCCGCCACGCCGCGAGTTCCCCATCCAGGTCCGGCGCGCGGGGGCGGTGGGGGCTTCGTGAGCGGTAGTCTTGATCTTGAGTCTGATATGTCCGGATCCCCCAGGAGGACCCTGCCCATGTTCAAGCGGATGCTCAGCGCGTTCGGCGTCGGTGGACCGTCCGTCGACACGGTGCTCGACGAACCGCACGCGGTGCCCGGCCAACGGCTCACCGGCCAGGTCCGCATCCAGGGCGGGAGCGCCGACGCAACCATCGACCAGGTCGTCCTGTCCCTGGTCACGCGCGTCGAGATCGAGCACGGCGGGCGGGAGTCCGCGGCCACCGGGGAGTTCCACCGCCAGCTCGTCCAGCAGGGCGTGGGCGTCCCGGCGAACCAGCTGGTCACCGTCCCGTTCGAGCTGCGCCTGCCGTGGGAGACCCCGATCACCGCGGTCGGCGACACGCTCCTGCACGGCATGGCCGTCGGCGTGCGGACCGAGCTGGTGATCGCCGGTGCGCCGGACAAGGGCGACCTCGACCCGGTCCACGTGCACCCGCTCCCCTCGCAGGACCGGGTCCTGGACGCCTTCGGGCAGCTGGGCTTCCGGTTCCGCAACGCCGACGTCGAGGCGGGCCGCCTCTACGGCGTGCCGCAGGAGCTGGGCTTCTACCAGGAGATCGAGTTCTTCCCACCGGCTGGGTTCGCCGGCCGGATCAACGAGGTCGAGCTGACGTTCGTCGCCGGGCCGCACGACCTCGCCGTCGTCCTCGAGGCCGACCGCCGCGGCCGCTTCATGCAGGCCGGTGGTGACTCGTTCGGCCGCTTCCAGATGCCGCACCAGGACGCGGAGACCGCCGACTGGGCCGGGCTGATCAACCAGTGGCTCGGCGAGGCCGCGCAGCGTGGCGGGCACTCCGCCTTCGGCAACCCGGCCTTCGGCGGACACCACGGGGGCTACCCCGGCCAACCCGGTCAGCACGGCCACGGCATGGGCATCGGTGGCATGGTCGCCGGTGCCGCAGCGGGCGTCGTGGGCGGCATGATCATGGGCGAGCTGATCGAGGAGGCCTTCGACTTCGACGGTGGCGAAGAGTAGTTCCTCACACCACGAAGTTCACCATCACCACATCCGCTGCACGCGGCGTGTTGCCACCCCGCACCTGGAACGGCGCCAGGTGAGGACGGCGACTGGTCCACCGGCGCCCACTGTCCGAACTGGACTCCAGAGTGGCCCAGCTGGTGCACCTCGCCTCCGGAACGGACAGCGGGGATGTTCACCGGAGCGGCTTTCGCGGCGTCGTCGGGAAATTGGGGGCCGCGGGCGGATGCGTTGGTACGTGCGGAGTTTCGTTCGCAGGCAGCGCGCCGGCTTCGCGAGCGTCCCGGGCCGGCTCCCCGAGCATGGTCGCTTTTCGCCGGCGCCGACCGTGCACGGGGTCCGGCCCGGCCGATCTTCGTCATGATCCGGATCGCGCGCCGGCCTCGGCCTCGGCGCGCGGGTGGCACCGGCGCCATTCCACGGTCGCCACTCCACCGAGCACCACGTCCACCACCCGCTCCGCCAGCTCGTCGGTGACCGGGAGGTGTCCGAACAGGACGCGGTAGTAGATGGTGGACGCGAGCATGTCCAGCGCCAGATCGAGGTCGAGCTCCGGGTCGAGGTCACCGCGCTCGATGCCGCGCCGCAGCGCCGCCGCCGTGGACGCCCGTCGCTTGTGGAAGTACTCACGCAGGAACAGCTCGGCCAGTTCCGGGTCGTCGGCCAGGTCGGCCACCAGCGCGGGCAGCACCCGGCGCCCGATCCTGGTGGTGAACGCCTCCGTCAGCGAGTGGATGCCCGCGATCAGATCGCAGTGCGTGCAGCCGGTGTCGGGCGTGGGCGTGGCGCCGACCGTGGTCACCAGGGCGTCGACGACCAGGTGCTGACGGCCGCGCCAGCGCCGCCGCAGCGCGGGCTTGCTGGTGCCGGCCCGTGCGGCCACCGCTTCCAGGGTGAGCCCCGCGTAGCCCACCTCGTTCAGCACGTCGACGGCCGCATCGCGCACGGCGACGTCGATGCGGTGGTCGCGCGGCCTGCCGGCGCGGGTGTTCGTCACGGCGTCCAGTCTACCACTTGCGTTACGTTCCGGAACGGAACATAATTGTCCCCGTGTCCATCACCTCGACATCAGAAGGCGTGTTCTCGCCCCGCTACCGCGCCCGCACGGCCGGCATCGTGCTCACCGTGGGACTCGTCGCGCTCGAATCCCTCGGCGTGGCGACCATCCTGCCGGACATCGCGCGCGGGCTCGGTGGCCTCGGCTCCTACGGCTGGGGCCTGGCTGCGTTGATGCTGGCGAACATCGTCGGCACCGTGCTGGCCGGGCACGCCGCCGACCGCGGCGGTCCGGCCCGGCCGCTGGCACTGGGCCTGGTGTCGTTCGCCGCCGGCAGCGTGGTGGCCGGGCTCGCCCCGACGTGGCCGCTGTTCCTGGTCGGCCGGTTCGTGCAGGGGCTCGGCGTGGGCGCGGTGATGGCGATGGCCTACACGCTGATCGGCCTGGTCTACCCCGAACGGCTGCGCGCCCGGATGTTCGCGCTGTTGTCCTCGGCGTGGACCATTCCGTCCCTGGTCGGCCCGGTGGTCGCCGCGACGGTCGCGAGCACGATCGGCTGGCGGTGGGTTTTCCTGTTCATGATCCCGCTGGCCGCGCTGGCCGCCTGGGGCATGCTGCCCGGTCTCGAGCGGCGGGAGCCCGGCCCCGCGGTCACGTCCCGGTGGCGACCGCTGATCGGCAGCATCGCGCTCACCGCCGGCACCGGCCTGCTCCTGGCCGCGCTGGAGCTGCGCACTATCGCCCTGCTGGCGCCGCTCGCCGTGGCCGGGCTGGCGGTCGCCGTGGTCGCGCTGCGGCAGGTCACCCCGGCCGGGACCCTCGCCGTGCGACGGGGCGTACCCGCCGGGGTGGTCGTCCGGTTCCTGCTGTGCGCGGTGTACTTCGGCACCGAGGCGTTCCTCCCACTGGGGCTGACCCAGCTCCGGCACCTCGACGCGTTCGAGGCGGGACTGGGCCTCTCGGCGGGTGCGCTCACCTGGGTGGCCGGGTCCGCGCTGCAGGCCAAGTGGGATCGCCACCGGCGGGTCACCGTGGCGCTGGGGTTCGCGGTTCTGGTCGCCGGCGTCGCGGTGCTGGCGTTCGGTGTGCTCGTGGGCCCGGGACTGCTCGCTGTGCTCGGGTGGGCGATCGGCGGGGTGGGCATGGGGGCTGCGTTCAACGCCGCCACCACCGAGACGCTCGGCCGCACGCCGGAGGAGCAGCAGGGGTCGGTCAGCGCGTCGCTCCAGCTGGCCCAGACACTCGCGACGGCCGTCGCGAGTGGACTCGGCGGTGCGCTGATCGCCCACCAGGGCCCGGTGCCCGGCGCGTTCCTGGTGGTCTTCCTCGGCACCGCGATCCTCGGGCTCGCCGGGGTCGTCGTGGCCCGGCGACTCAGCGGAGCGGACGTGTGATGTAAATCTCCCTCGTTCGCCGCTTGCCGCGAAGATCCCTCCTGGGTTAGCACTCTTAGCAGGAGAGTGCTAACTGAAGAGAGGCCTTGACGGTCCGAGGAGGCAGCTTGAGCAGCGCGCATCGTCCTGCGTGGAAAGCCCGATCTGTTTCGCACCCCGCCGTGCACCGGGACAGCCATGACCGCCCGCTCCGGGTGGCGATGATCGTCCCGCCCTACTTCGACGTTCCGCCGAAGGCGTACGGCGGAGTCGAAGCCGTGGTCGCCGATCTCGCCGACGCCCTCGTCGACCGCGGGCACCGGGTCACCCTCATCGGCGCGGGCCGTCCCGGCACGAAGGCCGGGTTCGTCCCGGTGTGGGAGCGCACCGTTCCCGAACTGCTCGGCCAGCCGTACCCGGAAGTCATGCACGCGATCGCCGCGCGCCGGGCCGTGCAACGCCTCGCCACGAGCGAGGGGGTCGACGTGGTGCACGACCACTCCCTGGCCGGACCGCTCAACGCACCCGCCTACGGGGTGCCGACGGTGGTCACCGTGCACGGGCCGGTGGGCGAGGACATGGCGCGCTACTACTCGGAACTGGGCGACGACGTGCACCTGGTGGCGATCAGCGACCGGCAGCGGGAGCTCGCGCCGGAGCTCAACTGGATCGGCACCGTCCACAACGCACTGCGACTGGCGGACTGGCCCTACGAGTCCGAAAAGGACGACTACGCCCTGTTCCTCGGCCGCTTCCACCCGGACAAGGCGCCGCACCTCGCGCTCGAGGCCGCGCACCGCGCCGGGCTGCGGCTGGTGCTGGCCGGCAAGTGCGCCGAGCCGATCGAAAAGGAGTACTTCGAGCGGGAGGTCCGGCCGCGCCTGACGGACAACGACCACGTGTTCGGCGTCGCCGACGCGACCGCGAAACGGGACCTGCTCGCCAAGGCCCGCTGCCTGCTCTTCCCGATCCAGTGGGAGGAACCGTTCGGCATGGTCATGATCGAGGCGATGGCGTGCGGCACCCCGGTTGTCGCGCTGCGGTCCGGTGCGGTGCCGGAGGTCGTCGTGGACGGCGTCACCGGCCTGGTACGCGACGATCCGGCCGACCTGGTGCAGGCTCTGCACGACGTCCGCCACCTCGACCCGGCCAAGTGCCGCGCGCACGTCGCGGAGCACTTCGACGTCGCCGGGCTCGGAGCCGGCTACGAGACGGCGTACCGGCGGGCCGTCGAGGTCAGCAGCCTCCGCCGCGACTACGCCGCGCTGGACTCGGCGCTCGACCGCGCCTACGACCAGATGGACAACGGCGGCCCGGCGTTGCAGCCGTCCGGAGGGCGATCATGACCCCGGAAGCGTTCAACGCGGGCGAGCCGGTGCCGGTGACCAGCGCGGGCGGCACGGTCACCCTCGTCGAGGGCAGCACGTTCTGCCTGTCCGGGCCGGGCGGCGACATCCAGCCGGGCACCTCGCACGGCCTGTTCTTCCGGGACGCGCGGCTGATCTCGCGGTGGGAGCTGCGGCTGGACGGGCAGCCGCCGCATCCGCTGTCGGTCATCTCGGCGGAGGCGTTCGCGGCGCAGTTCGTGCTGCGCCGCAACCCGAAACCGGGGCAAGCGGACAGCACGCTGCTGCTGGTGCGCGAACGCCTCGTCGGCGACGGTCTCCGGGAAACGATCACCCTGCGGAACCTGGGCCGGGAGAACACCGTCGCGAACCTGACGCTGCACGTCGACGCGGACTTCTCGGACCTGTTCGCGGTCAAGGAGGGCCGGCCCGCGCACGGCGGGGCGGACGCCACGGTCGCTGGTTCGGAACTGCTGCTGCGGGACCGGTCCGACGGCTCCCGCGGCCTGTCGGTCAGTGCCACCGCCGATCCGCTGGCCGCGCCCGGCGTGCTGAACTGGCGCGTCGTCGTGCCCGCGCGCGGCGAGTGGTCGACCGAGATCGTGGTCCAGCCCACCGTCGGGAACCGGCGGGTGCGTCCGCAGTTCGACCGCGGCGAGGAGGTCGAGGCGAGCGGCCCGGCACGCAAGATCCGGGCGTGGCGGGACGTGAGCACGATGATCGCGGCCGACGACCCGGTGCTCACCCAGGTGCTGCAGCGCACCGAGAGCGACCTCGGCGCGCTGCAGATCCACGACACCAGCCAGGACGGCCGTCCGTTCGTCGCCGCCGGCGCCCCCTGGTTCATGACCCTGTTCGGCCGGGACAGCCTGCTCACCGCGTGGATGGCGCTGCCGCTGGACGTCGGCCTCGCGCTCGGCACCCTGGAGACCCTCGCCGAGTTGCAGGGCAAGCGGGTCGACCCGCTGACCGAGGAGGAGCCCGGCCGGATCCTGCACGAGCTGCGGCTCGGCCCGGACAGCGACCAGGTGCTCGGCGGCAGCCACTACTACGGCACGGTCGACGCCTCGCCGCTGTTCGTCATGCTGCTGGCCGAATGCTGGCGCTGGGGCGCGGGCGAGACCGCGGTGCGCGCTCTGCTCCCGGCCGCGGACGCGGCGCTGGACTGGCTGGAGCGCTACGGCGACCGCGACGGCGACGGGTTCGTCGAGTACCGGCGCGCAACCGACCGCGGCCTGCTCAACCAGGGGTGGAAGGACAGCTTCGACGGGATCAACGACGCGGCCGGGCGGCTGGCCACCACGCCGATCGCGCTGTGCGAGGTCCAGGGGTACGCCTACGCGGCCTGGCTGGCGCGCGCCGAACTGGCCGACGCGTTCAACGACCCGGCCACCGCCGCCCGCTGCCGGGAACGGGCCGAGCGGTTGCGCGAGCGGTTCGCGGAGAAGTTCTGGCTGCCCGAGCAGGGCTGGTACGCCGTGGCACTGGACGGGCGCAAGCAGCCGCTGGACGCGTTGACCAGCAACACCACGCACTGCCTGTGGTCGGGCATCGCCACCGACGAGCACGCCGCCGTGCTGATCGAGCGGCTCAGCCGGCCGGAGATGGACAGCGGGTTCGGGTTGCGCACGCTGTCCACGGCGATGGGCGCCTACAACCCGATGAGCTACCACAACGGCTCGGTGTGGCCGCACGACACGGCCATCGCCGTGGCCGGCTTGCTGCGCTATGCGCACCTACCGGGCGCGGTGGAGCTGGCGCAACGCCTCGCGACGGGACTGCTGGACGCGGCGGCCGCGTTCGGCGGGCGGCTGCCCGAGCTGTTCTGCGGTTTCGCCCGGTCGGAGTTCAGTCCCCCGATCCCCTATCCGACGTCGTGTTCGCCGCAGGCGTGGGCGAGTGCGGCGCCGCTGCTGCTCGTACGGTCGTTCCTGGGGCTCGAACCGCACGTCCCGCAGCGGCGGTTGACGGTTCGCCCGCACCTGCCCGAGCGGTGGGGCCGGCTGCGCCTGTCGGATCTGCGGCTGGGCGAGCTGACCGTGCACGTCGAGGCGGACCACGACGTGGCGAAGGTGCGGGGGCTGCCGGAAGGGTGGGACCTGCGGATGACCGGGTGATCCGCATCCCCATGGGCTCGCCGCCGCCATCACGAGCGGGAACTGCCTGGTCGTCGACATGGAGACGATCTCGGCGCTGCGGGCTCCGAGAGCACCGGACATCCCGTAGGTGCTGGCGACGCTGGAGCGGGGCCTGGCCAAGCTCGGACCGCGATCGGGAAAAGCCTTCCCCGTTCCGGCGGGGAGGGCTCTTTACTGTGTGCATGCTGTCGATGCCGGATCCCCTGCCCGAGTTCGGTGACGTGCGGTTGCGCCCGTTCGACGAGGGGGACGTCGACATGCTGATCGACATGTCGGCGGATCCGTACGTGCCGTTGACCGGGACCCTGCCCGCCAACGCGACGCGGGACGAGGCGCTGGCCTACATCCGGCGGCAGCACGGCCGGTTGCGGACGGGGTACGGCTACTCGTTCTGCATCGCCGACCGGCGCAGTGGCGAGCCGTGGGGCCAGATCGGGCTGTGGCTGGCCGGGCTGGACCAGGGGCGGGCATCGGCCGGATACTGCGTCGCACCACGCAGCCGGGGGCGCGGGCTCGCCGGCCAAGCCCTGCGCGCGCTGACGCGGTTCGCCTGGACGATCGACGAGGTGCACCGGGTGGAGCTGTTCATCGAGCCGTGGAACGCGGCATCCGTGCGCACGGCGGAGGCCGCCGGGTACGAGCGGGAGGGGTATCTGCGCAGTTACCGCGAGATCGGCGGACAACGCGTGGACATGCTGTTGTACGCGGCGGTGCGCGGGCGGCACGCGGGCACCCGGCGGCAGGCGCCCGCGTAGCCGGGCGTCACAGCCGCGCGCTGATGTCCTCCTCGGACAGCGCGTCCACCTCCGGGTCGATCTCCGCCACCTGCTCCAGTCGCCCGGCACGGCAACACGACGCCCGGCACGGCAACACGACGCCCGGAGCGGCAAACACGGCGGCCGGGACGGCAAACACGACGCCCGGGACGGCAAACACGACGCCCGGCACGGCAACACGACGCCCGGAGCGGCAAACACGGCGGCCGGGACGGCAAACACGACGCCCGGGACGGCAAACACGACGCCCGGGACGGCAAACACGGCGGCCGGAGCGGCAGACACGGTGCCCGAAACGGCAAACACGGCGGCCGGAACGGCAGACACGGCGGCCGGAGCGGCGAACACGGCGCGCTGTGGGCTAGTCCTTCTTCGCGCGGCTGGGGGCGACGCGGGGCGGCTCGTTCGGCTGTTTCGGGTAGACGGGTGGCCAGGGCGCGTCCATCAGGCCCGCCGCCATGTCCCGTTCGGACATCTCCAGCAGCGGCTCGATGGACTGCGGCCGCGTGTACATCGCGGCCCACGGGTCGCCGCGCCGGGACACCAGCTCCGGTACCGTCGTCAGGGTCAGTTCCGCCGGCTCCACAGTGGACAGCTCGTCCCAGCCGATGGGTGTCGACACCTGCCCACCCGGCCGCGGCCGCACGCACCACGCGCCGAACACCGTCTTGTGCGGTGCGTTCTGGTTGAAGTCCACGAAGACCCGCGCCCCGCGTTCCTCCTTCCACCACTGCGCGGTGATCAGCTCCGGGTGCCGCCGCTCCAGCTCCCGCGCGAGCGCGACGGCGGCGGCACGTACCTGGTACGAGTCCCACCGGGGCTCCAGCGCCACGTACACGTGCAGCCCACGCGAGCCGGTCGTTTTGAGGAACGACGCGATGCCCAGCGAGTCGAGCAGGTCCCTGGCCAGCACCGCCGCCTCCCGGACCTGCGCGAAGCTCACCCCCGGCGACGGGTCGAGGTCGATCCGCAACTCGTCGGTGTACGAGGGCTCCGACGCGCGGTAGGGCCACACGTGGAACCCGATGCACCCGAGGTTCACCGCCCACAGAATGTGTGCCAGGTCGGCCGCCACCAGCGCGTCGGAGGTCGTGCCGTTCGGCGTCGACACGACCGTCGTCCGCACCCAGGACGGCGTGGACTTCGGCACCCGCTTCTGGAACCACGACTTGCCGCTCGCACCGTCCGGGTACCGCTCCAGCAGCAGCGGCCGGTCCCGCAGTGTGTTCATCAGCGGGCCCTCGACCGCCTGGTAGTACCGCACCAGGTCGAGTTTGGTTTCGCCGCGTTCGGCGAAGTACACCTTGTCCGGCGACGAGATGCTGACCTCGGTGCCCTCGATGGGAACGGCGCTCACGCTTTCACCTCGCTGAACAGGGCGGTCAACTCCGCCGGTGGCACCTCTTCCAGCTGGTCGTACCGGCACGACCCGGGTGTCCGGTCGGGCCGGAACCGCACCAGCCGGGTGGCGTGCCGGAACCGGGCGGCCTGCAGGTGGTCGTAGCGGACCTCGGCGACCAGCTCGATCCGCACCGGCTCCCAGGACAGGTCCTTACCGGCGTTCCACCGGCTCTGCGCGCCCGGCATCCGGCGCCCGTCGGGGACGAACGACGCCCATTCGCGCCACGGGTGCTGCTCCATCGCACCCTCGCGCAGCGGTGCCAGCTCGCCGGCCAGTTCACGGCGCCGGGCGGCGGTGAAGCTGCTGGCGACGCCCACGTGGTGCAGCCGGCCGCCGTCGTCGTAGAGGCCGAGCAGCAGCGACCCGACTCCGTTGCCGTCCTTGTGCCACCGGAACCCGGCGACCACGCAGTCGGCGGTGCGCTCGTGCTTGACCTTCCACATCACCCGCTTGTCCTGCTCGTACGGCAGGTCGCCGGGTTTGGCCATCACCCCGTCGAAACCGGCTCCCTCGAAGCGGGTGAACCAGTCCTGCGCCACGTCCGGGTCCAGCGTCATCGGGGTCAGGTGCACCCGGGCGAGGGTGTCGTCGAGAACTCCGTCGAGGACGTGCCGGCGGTCGCGGAACGGCTCGCCGGTGAGGTCGTCGTGGTCGAGGGCGAGGATGTCGAAGGCGACGAAGCTGGCGGGTGTCTCCCCCGCGAGCTTGCGCACCCGGGACGCGGCCGGGTGCAGGCGCAGCTGGAGGCTGTCGAAGTCGAGGCCGTCGCGGGTGACGATGACGATCTCGCCGTCGACCACGCAGCGCGGCGGCAAGGCCGCCTTGAGCAGATCGACCAGCTCGGGGAAGTACCTGGTCAGGGGCCGATCGTTGCGCGAGCCCAGCTCGACCTCATCCCCGTCGCGGAACACCACGCAGCGGAACCCGTCCCACTTCGGCTCGTAGTGCAGGCCGGGTTCGCGGGGCATCTCGTGCACGGCCTTCGCCAGCATCGGCTTGACGGGCGGCATCACGGGCAGGTCCACACGCAAGACTCTAGGCCGGAAAAATTCCGCGCGCGCCATGTCGAAAACGGCGGGCCCGCTCCGGACCTCCTTCCGAGACCGGCCCGACCAGGAAGGATGGCCCCCATGAAGTACATGGCGATTCTCTACGGCAACCAGGAGTTGTGGGACTCGATCACGCCCGCGCAGTGGCAGGAGGCCATCGCCGCGCAGGACGAGTTCAACCGGAAGTACTTCGCGACCGGCGAGTTGCTCGGCGCCTACGGGCTCGGGGACGCGCCGAAGGTGGTCCGGGTGCGTGATGGGCAGCCGGCCGTGACCGATGGGCCGTACCTGGAGACCAAGGAGTACCTGGGCAGCGTGGCGATGCTGGAGGTGGACAGCGAGGAGCGGGCGCTGGAGATCGCGGCGGACAACCCGTTCGCCGCGTTCCGGCAGGTGGAGGTGTGGCCGGTGCTGCACGGTGGCGAAAAGTGATCGAGGACCTGCTGCGCGAGCTGGCGCCGCAGGTCCTCGCCATCCTCATGCGCCGCTACGGCGGGCTCGACACGTGTGAGGACGCGGTGCAGGAGGCGCTGCTCGCGGCCGCGACGCAGTGGGCCGGGAGCGGGGTGCCGGACAACCCGCGCGGCTGGCTGCTGACGGTCGCGACGCGGCGCCTCACCGACTGGATGCGCAGCGACAGCGCCCGGCGCCGCCGGGAGGACGAGGACCTGATGGCCACGCCGGCGGCGCTGCTCGTTGCACCGGGCGCGGACGAGCGCGGCCCCGGTGATGTGGACGACACGCTGACGCTGCTGTTCCTGTGCTGTCATCCGGCGCTGTCGGCGCCGTCGCAGATCGCGTTGACGCTGCGGGCTGTCGGCGGCCTGACGACGGCGGAGATCGCGAAGGCGTTCTTCGTGCCGGAGGCGACGATGGCGCAGCGGATCAGCCGGGCCAAGCAGAAGGTGAAGGGCGCCCGGTTCGCACCGCCACCTCCGGAGGAGCGGGACGAGCGGCTGGCCGCGGTCCTGCACGTGCTGTACCTGATGTTCAACGAGGGGTACACGGCCACGGCCGGGCCGGAGTTGCAGCGCGAGGACCTGGCGGCCGAGGCGATCCGGCTGACGCGCCTGGTGCGGCGGCTGTTGCCGTCGGACTGGGAGGTCGCGGGCCTGCTGGCGCTGATGCTGCTGACCCACGCGCGGCGCGCGGCCCGCACCGCCGCCGGCGAGCTCGTCCCGTTGTCCGAACAGGACCGCCGGTTGTGGGACCGGGCACTGATCGAGGAGGGGGTCGCGCTGGTGAGCGAGGCGCTGGCGCGGACCCGCCGGCTCGGCGCCTACCAGCTGCAGGCAGCGATCGCCGCGGTGCACGACGAGGCGGCGAGCGACGAGGAGACGGACTGGCCGCAGGTGCTGGCGCTGTACACGGTGCTGGAGCGGGTGGCACCGAACCCGATGGTGACGCTGAACAAGGCGGTGGCGGTGGCGATGACGTCCGGACCGCTGGCCGGGCTGGAGCTGGTGGACGCGCTCGCGGCGGACGACCGGCTGGCCAGGCACCACCGGTTGCACGCGGTGCGCGCGCACCTGCTCGACCGCGCCGGGCAGCTCGCGGCGGCACGGGAGGAGTACCTGCTGGCCGCGAAGTACACGACGAGCCTCCCGGAGCAGCGGTACCTCCACCGACGGGCGAGACGAACCGTCTAAGTAATGGACATCCCGTATAAACTGGCGCCATGCTCGATCTCGAAGCCATCAGGAGCGCCGCCAAGCGGATCGACGGCGTGGCCCATCGGACGCCGGTGCTGACCTCCACCACCCTCGACCACCGCAGCGGCACGACCGCGTTCCTCAAGGCCGAGAACTTCCAGCGCATCGGCGCCTTCAAGTTCCGCGGCGCCTACAACGCGATCTCCCAGCTGACCCCAGAACAGCTCGGCAAGGGCGTTGCGGCGTACTCGTCCGGCAACCACGCCCAGGCGGTCGCATTGGCGGCCCGGCTGACGGGGACGACCGCGGTCATCCTGATGCCGGAGGACGCCCCGGCGTCGAAACTCCAGGCCACCCGCGAGTACGGCGCCGAGGTGGTCACCTACGACCGCTACAGCGGTGACCGCGAGGCGATCGGAGCCGAGCTCGCGCGGGAGCGTGGCCTGACCCTCATCCCGCCCTACGAGCACCCGCACATCATGGCCGGTCAGGGCACCGTCGCGCTCGAACTGCTCGAGGAGACCGGTCCGCTGGACACCCTGGTCGTGCCGATCGGCGGCGGCGGGCTGATGGCCGGGTGTGCGACCGCGGCCAAGGGTCTGCAGCCGGGTATCCGGGTGATCGGCGTGGAACCCGAACAGGCCGACGACACCCGGCGGTCCCTCGCGGCCGGTGACCGGGTGCGCATCCCGGTTGCCCGCACCATCGCCGACGGGCTGGCCGCCGACATCCCGGGCGAACTGACGTTCTCCGTCAACCGGCGGCTCGTCGACGACGTCCTCGTGGTCGGCGACGACGAGATCCGCCAGGCGATGCGGTTCGCGTTCGAGCGGCTGAAGATCGTGCTCGAACCGAGCGGGGCAACCTCGCTCGCCGCGCTGCTCCAGGGCACCCTGTCCGGCCGTGTCGGGGTGGTGCTCTCCGGCGGCAACATCGGGGTCGAGCGGTTCCGCGAGCTGCTGGCCTGATCCGCGGCGCTACCGCCGGTCCCGCAGCGCCGCCGCCGGCCCCGCCACCGCGGCGGTCACCAGCACGGCCGACAGCAGCGCCCAGCGCAGCCCTACCCACCCGGCCAGCGCCCCGATGATCGCCGGCTCGATCAGGAACCCGGCGTACCCGCAGGCCGCCACGGCCGCGACGGCCCGGCCGGGTGCGTCGGACTGCGCGCGTCCGGCCGCGCTCCAGGCGACCGGCACGATCCCCGCCACCCCGATGCCGACCACGGCGAACCCGAGCAGCCCGGCGACCGGCACCGGCACCCCGATCACGATCACGAACCCGCACACCGCGACCGCGGACGCCAGCCGCAGGAAACGCACCGGCCCGACCCGGGCGACGACCCGGTCGGTCGCCAGCCGCACCACGATCATCGTCAGCGAGAACGTGAAGTAGCCGAGTGACGCGACGGCGGGGCCGGCCGCCGCGACGTCGGTCAGGTACACCGCGCCCCAGCTGTTGACCGCGCCCTCGGCCACGAAGCCGCAGAACGCCACCACCCCGAGCGGCACCAGCGCCCGGCCGGGCCACGCGAACGCGGGCCCGCCCTGACCGCGGTCGGGTCCGCGGAGGAACCCGGTGCGCACCGCCCACAACGCGACCGCCAGCAGAACCGCCCCCGCCACCGGGAAGTGCGTGGTCACCGGCACGTGCCAGGTCTCCATGAGGGCGTCGGCCCCGGATCCGGCGAGACCGCCGATGTTCCAGAACGCGTGGAACCCGGCGAAGATCGGCCGCCCGTAGCCGTCCTCGACACGCGCGGCGTGGGCGTTCATCGCGACGTCGAGGGTGCTGTTGCCGATCCCGAGCACCACCAGCGCGGCGACGAACACCGGCACGCTCGGCGCGAACGCCACCAGAGGCAGCCCGCCGCACAGCACGACCGCGCCGAGCAGGGTCGCCGCCCGGCTGCCCGTGCGGGTGATGAGCGCGCCCGCCACGAGCAACGCCACCACCGACCCGGCGGCGAGGCCGAACAGCCCGGCGGCGAGCTGCCCGGTGCTGAGCCCGAGCCGCTCCTGGACGGCCGGCACCCGCGCGAGCCAGGTCCCGAACGCCGCGCCGCAGACCGCGAACACCACCGACACCGCCCGGCGGGCGCGCCCGAGTTCCCCGTTCATGATCAGAACGGTAGTGCGCCAGCCGGAATTCGTTGTCTTGCCTGATGACGGCGCCGGAAAACGAGTGGGTCCTGACCGAAGAGATCATAATGCAGATGGAGTTCTGGCCTCCAGGATCGAGGCGCTCCGCTTCGCCAGCTTTCTGATACTCCTGCTGGGATCCCTCTTGGCCATGGCCCTGAGCAGTTCAGCGAAGCGTGGCCAACCCGCGTGCATGATCGCCTCGATCCCGGCAGCTCGTACCTCCTCCGAGTGATGCTCGACGGCAGCGAAGAAGGCAGCTACCCACGGCTCCGCGATCTCCCCCGGGGCGCCGAGGCCGGCCCGGATCAGAGCGGTTGCGTGCTCGCCCGGGTCTGACGCGGCGGACACGGCGCCGATCAGCTCCTCATCGGTCCACACGTCAAGCCCAGAGAACTCCAGGCTCACACGTGGCAATTCCAAGAAGTGAACAGCGGCTTCCCGGCCGAGCATGCTCCACACGGCCAGGTATGCGAGCTGGCGCTCGGGGAATTGGTACAGGGCGACGAACACGCCCGCGGCGAGCTGCCACGCCGACCGCCACGGCGTGCCCGTCGAGGGCTCGGCGGGCAGTTCTGCAGCGAAGGACCAACCCACCTCGGCGGCATTCGCGGCGAACTGCTCCACGCAGTCGTACTCCTTCAGGACCAGCCGGCGAGACCGGTACCACCTCATACCCAACTCCTCGCTCACCGCCTGGGCAGACAGGGCAGTGATCTTCGGAGATCCTCGGTGGTCCGCAGTTACCGCCTCTTCGCCGGTCCACAACCGAGAATGATCAGCGGCCGGAGATCTATTTTTGCCCCGAACGTCGAGAAGGGGATTTCTTTTCCTCGTTTGCCGGGAATTGTCGCGGGTAGCCGCGCGAAATCGGATTTGGAGGAGGATCGATGAGCCAGCAAACCAGCAGTTCGCCGCCGCAGGCGGTGCGTGATCAGGCCACGGAGTCCGGCAGCCACGTTGCCGGAACCGCGGCGGATCAGGCGAAAGAGGTCGCGTCCGAGGCGCAGCGGCAGGCGCGGAATCTGACCGAACAGGGCGCTGATCAATTGCGCGAACAGGCGCGGAAAAGCCAGCAGAAAGCGGCGGGAAATCTGCATTCGATCGCGGATCAGCTGGGTCAGATGTCGGACCGTTCGGAGTCCGGGATCGCCCAGGACGTCGTCCGCGAGGTCGCCCAGCGGGCGAAGAAGGTGGCGTCGTGGCTCGACTCGCGCGAGCCGGGCGATCTGGCCGACGAGGTGCGTGACTTCGCGCGGCGCAAGCCCGGCCTGTTCCTCGCCGGCGCGGCCGTCGCGGGTCTGCTCGCGGGCCGGCTGACCAGAGGCGTCGCGGCGGCGGTGAGCGACCAGGGCGGCAGCGCACCCCAGCCTCGCTCGCCCGCGGACACCTCGGCGACCACCGGTACGCCGACCCAGGCCGCCACACCCCCAGCAGCCACACCCACACCGACCACAGCGACCACGCCGGCCACCGGCTACCCGGCGGAAGGGGCGTACGCCCCTCCGGCGACCGGTGAGTACAGCGGACAACACCGGGCGGAGCCCTCATGACCTACTCACAACCACCCGGGCAGGGCCCGGACGTCGGCGACGTGTCGGTCGGCCGCCTGATGAGCAACATTTCCCAGGACCTGTCCACGCTGGTGCGCCAGGAGCTGGAGCTGGCGAAGGCCGAGGTGAAGGCCGAAGCCAAGCAGGCGGGGAAGGGCGCGGGCATGCTCGGCGGCGCGGGTTTCGGCGGCTACATGGTGCTGCTGTTCCTGTCGATCGCGTTGTGGTGGGGCTTGTCGAACGCGATGGACCAGAGCTGGGCGGCGCTCATCGTCGCCGCGGTGTGGGCCGTGATCGCCGGTGTGCTGTACGCCCTGGGCCGCAACCGGATGCGCCGCGTGGACCCGGTTCCGGAGCGGACCGTGGACAGCCTGAAGCAAATGCCGGACCAGTTGAGGAGGACGACGTGAGCACCGATCCGGATCGCCTTCGGCAGGAAATCGAAGGCACCCAACAGAATCTCGGCCGGGACGTGGACGCGCTGGCCGAGAAGGTCACGCCGAGCCGCGTCGTGCAGCGGCGGGTGCACCACGCCCGCGGTCTGGCGCAGAACCTGAAGGAGCGGGTGATGGGCAGCACTTCCAGCGGCGTGCAAGCGGCCACCGACCGGATGCACCAGGCGGCGGACACCGCGACGTCCTCGGTTTCGGAGGGAATCCAGGAGGCACCGCAGACCGTGCGGCGCCAGACCGAGGGCAACCCGCTGGCGGCGGGGCTGATCGCGTTCGGCGCGGGGTGGCTCGTGTCGTCGTTGTTCCCGGCCAGCCGCCCGGAGCGGGAGCTGGGCGGGCAGGTCAAGGACACGGCGCAGGGCATGGCGGGGCCGCTCGGTTCCGCGGCGCAGGACATGAAGGAGAACCTGCGCGGCCCGGCGCAGCAGGCGGTCGAGTCGGTGAAGTCCACCGCCGGTGACGCGGCCTCGACCGTGGCGGACGAGACCAAGTCCGCCGCGCAGGACGTGAAGGAGACGGCGCAGAACCGTTAGGGCGGCTGCGCGCACGGTGCCTGGTGGGCGGGGGCCACCAGGCACCGTGGTGTCCGGACGACGTCGGTCACCCGGCGCGTCGTCCCGCCACGAGGCAGGTCCGGCAGATGGTCGTCGTCGAAATGCCCGACCGGACATGCCTCCCCGCTGCCCCGGCCGGGTCAACGAGGACACCCCGACGGGCGTCGTGACCGCCGCCGGTTCGACCCTCCGCAAAACCGCTCCACACCGATCGGTCAGTCCTTGGTACCTCAGGTACTCAATCAGGCAACGAACGTTCATTTGCGCAGTACGCTCGGCTCATGGGGACCTCCACAGCGCGCACCACCGCGGCCGACCGCGTCCGTGCGGCGGCGGTCGACCTGTTCTTCGAGCAGGGCTACGGCCGCACCAGCGTCCGGCACATCACGGCGGCGCTGCGGCTCACCTCGGGCGCGCTCTACAACCACTACCGCTCGAAGGAAGAACTGCTCTACTCCATCGTGTCGCGCACCCACGCCGATGCCGAGCGCGTCACCGCCGACGCGATCCTGCGCGCGGGGGACGACCCGGCCCGTCAGCTCGCGGAAGTGGCCCGGGCGCTGACCACGTTCTCGGCCACCTACCGCAAGGAAACCTCGATCAGCCACGCGGAGTGGCGCAACCTGCCCGAGCCGCAGGCAGCCGAGATGCGGGGCAGCCGCCTGCGGCTCGGTCACCTCGTCGAGCGGCTGCTGGAACGCGGGATCCGCACCGGCGTGTTCCAGGGCACGGCCGACAACGGCCTGCTCGCGAAGATGCTGCTGAGCACGTGGACCGAGGTGGGCCGCTGGTACCACCCCGGCGGCCACCTCAGCGTCTCGAACCTCGCGGACGAATACGCCCTGCTCGCGCTGCGCACGGCCGGTGCGGCCGCGCCCATCAGTGTTGAGCGATTCGCTCCTGCTTGACGCGGAGACCGACGGCCTCCCGATCCCACGTGTCGGTGGTGACGCCGGCCGACCGCAACCGATGCTTCTCGATCTTGCTCGTGGGCGTCTTGGGCAGCTCGTCGAGCACCCGGATGTACCGCGGCACCATGAAGTGCGCCATCCGGTCGGACAGGAACGCCAGCAGCTCGGCCGGATCGACGGTGGCCCCGTCGACCGGTGCGACGACGGCCAACACGTCGTCCTCGCCGTGCGGGCTGGGCACCGCGACGACCGCCGCTTCCCGCACCGCCGGATGGGCCAGGATCTCCGCCTCCACGTCGAACGAGGAGATGTTCTCGCCGCGCCGCCGGATCGCGTCCTTGACCCGGTCGACGAAGAAGTACTCGCCGTCGGGGCTGCGGCGGAAGGCGTCGCCGGTGTGGAACCAGCCGTTCCGCCACGCTCGTGCCGTCGCCTCCGGCATGCCCCAGTAGCCGGAGTTCATCGCCCACGGCCGGTCGGTGCGCAGCACCAGCTCGCCCACCGTCCCGTCGGGGACCTCCCGGTCGAACTCGTCGACGAGCCGCGCCTGCACACCGCGGCGGACCCGGCCGCACGTCGCGGGGGTCGTCGGATCGTCCTCGGAAATGATCGGGATCGACGTCTCGGTCATATTGAACAGGGCGGTCACCCGCACCCCGAAGCGCGCGGCGAAACCCGCCACGTCGTCGTTCAGCGGCACCATGAAGACGTGCCGCAGCGGGTGGTCGCGGTCGCCGGGCGCGGGCGGCTGCTTGGCGAGGAAGGTCGCCATCACGCCGAGCAGCGTCACGTGGGTGGTCCCGGTGGTGCGCACCAGGTCCCAGAACCGGCCGGTGTCGAACCGGTCGACGACCGCGATCGACGCACCCTTCAGCAGGGCTGCGTAGCAGCCGATCGTGCCGCCGGCGTGGAACAGCGGCAGGTTGATCATGTACCGGTCCTCGCTGCCGAACCGCTCGTCGAACGCCGCGGCCGCGGTCGTCGCGACGTGCGCGTAGGAACACACCACGCCCTTCGACGGTCCGGTGGTACCGCTGGTCAGGATGATCGCGTAGGGGTCCCACGGCTGGACCGTTTCCACGGGCACCACGTCCGGGCCGTCGTCCGTCCAGTCCTTCTTGGTCAGCGGCACGACGTGGTCCAGCTGGCCACCCTCCAATGTGGCCAGACGCGGCACCAGGTCCGGGTGGGCGACCATCACGCGCGCACCGGACAACCGGATCGCGTGCTGGAGCAGACCACCCCGGTAGGCCGGGTTCAGCGGCATGTAGATGGCGCCGAGCAGGTTCGCCCCGTACCAGACGCGCAGCGCGTCCGGCCCGTTCGGCAGCCAGGACAGGACCCGGTCACCGGGCTGGACACCCAGCGCGGCCAGCTGCCGGGCCACGGCGTTCGCGGCGCGCCAGGTCTCGGCGTAGGTCCAGCGGCTGCCGTCCTGGAACACCGCGTGGACGGCGTCCCCGCGCTCCCGCGCGTGCCGGTGCAACAGCGGCCCCAGCACGCACTGCTCCGGCTCGGGCACGGTCGAACTCCACCAGTCCATCTCGTCCATGTCACTGCCTCACTTCCGTCGAATCAGCGGGGTCGCTGGACGGGCTCCCCCCAGCGAACGCGCCCAGGTACGCCTGGCGCAAGGCGGGTCCCCGGAGCAGGTCCGGCCCGGGTCCCTCGGCCACGATCCGGCCGTTCTGCATCACGAAGCCCCGGTCGGCGATGCTCAGCGCCCGCTCGACCACCTGCTCCACCAGCAGCAGGCTCAGCCCTTCACCGCGCAGCACCTCGATGGTGTCGAAGACGCGGTCGACCATCACCGGTGCCAGCCCGAGGGACGGTTCGTCGAGCAGCAGCAGCCGCGGCTTGCGCATCAGCGCCTGCCCGATGACCAGCATCTGCTGCTCGCCGCCGCTGAGCACCTCCGCCTGCGCGGACATCCGGGCCCGCAGGAACGGGAACAGCCCCAGCACCCAGTCCAGCCGGTCCCGCTGCTCGGTCTTGCCGAGCCCGGACCGCCACAGGCCGAGGTCGAGGTTCTCCCGCACGGTCATCCCGCGGAAGATCCGCCGTCCCTGCGCGACGTGACCGAGCCCGTGCCGCACCACGGTCTCCGGCGCGGCACGGCTGAGGTCCGTGCCGTCGAAGGTGATCCGGCCCCGGTGGGCACGCCGCAGGCCGGAGATCGTGGCGAGCAAGGTGCTCTTGCCCGCTCCGTTCGCCCCGACGAGCGCGCAGACCTGACCCGGTTCCACGGCCAGAGCGACGTCCTCGACGACGATCGCCGAGCCGTAACCCGCGGTGACGCCGGACAGTTCGAGGAGTGGATCCATCAGCGCCCCAGGTAGACGTCGACAACACGGTCGTCGGACAGGGCCGCCGCCGGTGGCGCGGACAGCAGCGTCGCGCCCTCGTGCAGCACGGTGACCGCATCGGACACCTCGGCGACGAGTTCGATGTGGTGCTCGATAAGCACGACGGTCGCCCCTTCCGCGCGGATCTCCCGCAGCAGCCGCCCGAGTGCGTCGAGCTCGGTCATCGACAGGCCGGCCGCCGGCTCGTCGAGGAGCAGCAGGCTCGGCCGGGCCATCAGCGCGCGGCCGATCTCCAGCAGCCGCTGTTTGCCGTGCGGGAGCGTGCCCGCCTGCTGCCCCGCGACGTCGCCGAGTCCCACGAACCGCAGGTAGGCCATGGCTTCGGCGGCGAGCGCGGTGGCTTCCCGGCGCGCCCACGGCAGACCGGTGGCGATCACCGCCGCCGGTGAGCGCTCCCGCGCGTAGGCACCGAGGAGGACGTTGTCCAGGGCGCTGAGCTCCGGGAGCAGGCGCGGGGTCTGGAAGGTCCGCCCGACCCCGGCGCGAGCCATCCGATGGGGTGACCGGCGGCCGGTGCCGCGCCCACCGAGCTGCACGGTCCCGCCGTCCGCGCGGACGTACCCGGTGATGGTGTTGAGCAGCGTGGTCTTCCCGGACCCGTTCGGCCCGACGACCGCGTGGATGGTGCCCGCGGGAACCTCCAGATCGGCCGAGCGCAGCGCCCGCACCCCGCCGAAGCCCTTGGCCAGGCCCCGTGCCGACAGGCTCAGGGCATCCCGCGGCGGCGCTGCCCCGGACGGTTCCGGCGGCGGTTCGCCCACCGGTGGCGCCGGTGGGCGGCGCGAGCGCCACCAGCGGGACCAGGCGCCGGCGATCCCGTGCGGCGCGTAGACGGCGACCACGAGCAGCACCGCGCCGTAGACCAGCAGGCGCCATTCCGCCAGCGCCCCGAGCAGCTCGGGCAGCACGAAGAACGCCAGCACGCCGACGACCGGGCCGCCGAGCCGCCCCGCGCCGCCGACGATCACCACGAGCAGGAAGAACACCGAGAAGTCGATCGTGAAGTCGTCCGGCGTCACCATGCCCTTGAACCCGGCGAGCAGGGCGCCCGCCGCCCCGGCGAGCACCGCGCTGAGGAAGAACGCGAACACCTTGAGGCGCACGATGTCCGCACCGGACGAGCGGGCGGCCTCCTCGGCGTCGCGGACACTGATCAACCCGCGGCCGATCCGCGAACGCACCAGGTTCCGCAGGACCACGTAGGTGACGACGACGAAAGCGAGGACCAGCCAGAAGAAGCCCGGGTCGTCCAGCGGCAGCCCGCCGACCTCCGGCCGGGGCACGCCGAGGATCCCGGAGAAGCCGCCGGTGATCTCCCGCATCTCGACCAGCAGGCCGTTGACCACCATGCCGAACGCGAGCGTGATGAGCGCGAGGTACCACGCGGTCAGGCGCAGCGCCGGCAACGCCATCAGGCTGCCCACCAGCCCCGCCGCCACCATCGCGGCCGGCAGGGCGGCCCAGAACGACCACCCGTACGTGGTGGTCAGCACCGCCGCGACGTAGGCACCGACCGCGACCAGCGCGCCGTGGCCCAGCGAGACCTGCCCGGCGTAGCCGAACAGCAGGTTCAGACCCATCGCGACGAGGGCGTAGATGCCGACCAGGGTCGCCAGGTAGACCACGTACGGGTCACCGGCGACCAGCGGCAGCGCCGCCGCGACCGCGGCGGCGAGCACGATGCCGGCCGCTCTGGTCCGCGGCCCGGCGATCGCCCGTGGGCGGCGTGCGGTCAGGGTGGCGTCAGACATGCCGCAGCACCCCGCCCGAGCGCCGCAGCCCGGTGGGCCGGACCATCAGGACGACCACGACGACGCCGAACAGGACCGCGGTCTGCATGCCCGGCGAGACGTACCGCGCGCCCACCGCTTCGACGACGCCGAGCAGCCAGCCGGCGACCAGCGCGCCCCGGTGGTCCCCCACTCCGCCCACGATGGCCGCGAAGAACCCGCGGATCAGCAGGCCGAACCCCATGGTCACGGACGCCAGCAGCAGCGGCGCGGCGAGCACGCCGGCGAGCCCGGCCAGCGCGCCGCCGATCAGGAACGACACGCGGCCGATGCGGTCCGGCCGGATGCCCTGCAGCCGCGCGCCGTCCCGGTCCGCGGCGACGGCCCGCACGGCGCACCCGAAGCGGGTCCGGTCGCCGAGCTCGAGGCCGGCGACGAGCACCACGACCACGCCGATCACCACGAGCTGGTAGCTGCTGATCTGCAGCCCCCACAGGTCCATCGGCCGCAGGGACAGCGGCGCGGGAGGCGCTACCGACCGGGGTTCCGCGGTCCAGATCCGGCCCGCGACCTGGCTCAGGATCAGCGAGAAGGCGAGGGTGGTGATGACCCAGCCGGCGGCGTGACCGGAGCGGCGCAGCACCGGTGTGACGGCCAGCCGTTCCTCGAGCAACGCGATCAGGCCGACGACCACGACGACGCAGACCAGCGCGAGCGGCCACGGCAGGCCGCCGAGACCGGTCGCGGCCATCAGCATCGCGCCCACCATCACCAGATCGCCCTGGGCGAAGTTGAGCACGTTCGTCGGGCGGTAGAGCACGTTGAGCCCGATCGCGACGAGCGCGTAGAGGCTCCCGAAGGTCAGCCCGGGAACGAGGATCTCGCTGACCGGATTCACGCGGCCAGCTCCCGGAAGATGCCGCCCGCGGACGCCTCGTCCTTGGCGGAGAGCAGCGTCGCGATCGCGATGGCGTCGTCGCCGATTCCACAGTGGTCGGTCTCGGTGAACGAGATGGGCGCACGGACGCCCTGGTACCCGCGCACCCCGTTCATCGCCGCCCGCAACCGGGCCGGGTCCGTCGTGCGCTCCTGCTCGACGACCACCGCGAGCAGCTTCAGGAAGTCGTAGTACGGGCTGTTGGCGGCGGAGAACGCGAGTTGCCCGGCCTGGGCGCGGATCTTGTTGGCGTAGTCCAGGGCGGGGCCGGACGGCGCGCCGCCCTTGGGGTAGGTCAGGGAGCGGTACGCGGTGCCGTAGAAGTTCCGCAGCAGCTCCACCGGGATCTCGTTGTAGGCGTCGATGTAGTTGAGGTCGTGCGCCACGATCACCGGCGCGAAGCTGCTGTTGGCCATCGCGCGAAGGGACAGCACGGCCGCCTGCGGCTGCCCGCTGAACATGCCGAGCCCCTCGACCCCGGCGCGCGCCAGCTGGTTGAGGTAGGGCGCCATGTCCGGCGCGTTCGGTTCGAAGACCTGCACACCGGCGAGTTCGGTGCGGTAGTTGTCGCGCAGGGTGCGGGTGAACGACTCCTGCATGGACTTGCCGAACTCGGAGTTCTCGGTGAGCAGCCCGATCCGGCGGATACCGCGGGTCTCGAAGAGGAACCTGGCGGCGGCCGCGCCCTGCCTGCTGGTGTTGAACACGAGCTGGTAGTGCGCGGGGAAGCGGTTCCCGTCGCCCAGGATGTCGGCGCCGCCCCAGGCGGACTGGATCGCGTTGCTGCGCGCGAGCGCGGTGACCGACGCAACGGCCTGGGAGCTGCCGGTCGGGCCGACCACGAAGTCCGGCCGGGCGCTGAGCAGCCGCTGGGCAACGGTCGACTGCGTGGCCGGTGATCCCTCGTCGTCCTCCTCGTGCACCTGGATCGCGGCGCCGAGCAGGCCGCCCGCGGCGTTGATCTCCTGCAACGCCAGCTGCGCACCGATGAAGGTCGGTGCGTAGGCGCTGGCGAGGCGCCCGGTTTTGGGCTGGATCCAGCCGAGCTCGGCCTGTGCGTTCGAGCTGCCCGCGCCGCGGCCGGCGCAGGCCGCCAGCCCGGCACCGAGGAGTGCGGTTCCCAGGGCCAGTGCCCCCGACAGGGCGGTCCGGCGGGACAAGCCGGGTACACCGCGGCTCAGGCTGGTATCCATGTGCGCCTCCGTTGGCGTCGCATCACCCGAATCGGGCATGTGTATGAGCGTTTATATACATGGCCCTTCCCGCCCGTCAAGAGACGTGACGAACAGCCCTGAGCACTTGCTACCCGCGCGAGGGAGGGTCATATTGCATGTACGTTCATTCACAACGAGGAGGAGTGAAGCCATGGCCGACGCAGTCCATGTCCTGGGCGGCGCGCAGACCGACTTCGCCGTCAACTGGTCCAAACAGAGCGACAACCCGCTCTTCGACATGCTGGAACAGGCCGTGCGCGACTGCCTCGCCGCGACCGGGCTCGAACCGTCCGACATCGCAACCGCCCACGTCGGCAACTTCGGCGGCGAGCGCTTCGCCGGGCAGTCGCACCTCGGCGCGATGATCCCGATGCTGGACCCGGCCTGGGCCACGCTGCCCACCAGCCGGCACGAAGCCGCCTGCGCGTCCAGCAGCGCCGCCGCGCTGGCCGCGATGGCGGAGATCGAGGCCGGGCGGTACGACGTCGTCCTGGTCGCCGGAGTCGAGCTGATGCGCAACGTCGCCGGCGAGGAGGCGGCGCGCAACCTCGGGTCCGCGGCCTGGACGCCCGAGGAACTGGACACCGACGAGCTGCCCTGGCCCCACCTGTTCGACCGCATCAGCCAGGAGGTGGAACGCCGGTACGGGCTCGACCAGAACCACCTCAACCGCATCGCCGAGCTCAACCGCACCAACGCCCGCCGCAACCCGCTGGCGCAGACCCGCGGCTGGACGGCCGAACCCGGCCACTTCGAGGCCGACGACATCGCCAACCCCATCGTCACCGGCCGCACCCGCAAGAGCGACTGCGGCCGGATCACCGACGGGGCGAGCGCGATCGTGCTGGCCGGCAGCCGGTTCACCGAGTCCTGGCTGCGCGGCTCGCCGGACCGCACGGCCAGCCGGATCAGCGGATGGGGCCACCACACCGCACCACTACCGCTGAGCGCCAAGTTCGCCCACGAGGGGCGCTACCTGTTCCCCAATATCCGGCAGGCGATCACCGACGCCTACGGCCGGGCCGGCGTACGCGGTCCGGAGGACCTCGACGTCATCGAGACACACGACTGCTTCACGATCACCGAGTACGTCGCGATCGACCACTTCGGACTGACCGCGCCCGGGGAGGCCTGGCGGGCCGTCGAGAGCGGGTACATCGACTTCGACGGGCGCCTGCCGGTGAACCCGTCGGGCGGCCTGATCGGCGCCGGGCACCCGGTGGGGGCCACCGGGGTCCGGATGCTGCTGGACGCCCACCGGCAGGTGACCGGAACCGCCGGTGACTACCAGGTGCCAGGGGCGCGCACCGCCGCGACCCTCAACGTCGGCGGCAGCTGCAGCACGGCGGTGAGCTTCGTGGTCACCGCCTGAGCGGGACTTCATCACGTGCCCACCGCCGGGACGGGCTGATCCGTCCCGGAGGTGAACGCGGGCAGTGATCGCAGGGTCGCCCAGCCGCCGCACACCCGCAGCTGGGCGCCGTCCACCATCGTGGACGCGGGGCTGATCAGGTACGTCACCGCCGCGGCGATGTCCTCCGGATCGCACAACCGCCCGGACGGGATCCGCCGCAGCGACGCGGTGACGAACGCGGGGTCGGCGGTGTCGGTCATCGGGGTGCGGACGATGCCCGGCAGCACCGAGTTGACCCGGATGCGGTGGCGCGCCAGCGTCACCGCCAGGTGGGAACTCAGCTGGGCGACCGCGGCCTTGCCCGAGCCGTAGCTGTACAACCCCGGCACCGGCGCGGTCTGCGCGCTCGTGGACGAGACCGAGACGATGTTCCCGCGGTGGCCGGAGGAGATCCACCGCGGGGCGAGCCGTTCCACGGCGTCGGCGAAGGACAGGACGTTGATCCGGTAGGCCTCTTCGCGGTGCCGCCGCGCCTCGGGCTGGTCGTCGCGGGGCAGGACCCCGGCCGCGTGCACGAAGTCGTGCACCGCGCCGGCCTGGCGCACGGCGTCGTCGACCAGGTCGTCGGCGGCACCGGCACGGGACAGGTCGGCGCGGACCGTCCAGGCCCGCCGCCCGAGGTGGTCCCGGATCGCCGCGGCGACCTCGTCCAGCTCGGGGAGCCGCCGTGCCGCGAGCACCACGTCGGCACCGCGGCGGGCCAGTTCGAGAGCGGTTTCCGCGCCGATCCCGCTGCTGGCCCCGGTGACCAGTACCGTTCGACCGTCGAGGGACCACGGTCGAGCCGGCAGCGCCGTGCTGCGGTCCACTTTGGCCGTTCCCGTCGCGCTGACCGGGACGATCCCGGTCTCCAGGCCGCCGTCGAGCGGCAGCACCTCACCGACCATCGCGTCCAGGCCGCGGCTGAGCAGCAGGGTCAGGGCCGCCTGCAGGTCCGCCTCGGTCACCGGGCGGCGGACCACCTGGTGCGCGTGGAGCACCGCCTCGGCCGGCTGGGGCAGCGAATGGCCGAGGAACGGCGCGTAGCCGACGCGGATCGCGTTCATCCGCACCCCGTGCGGCGCCACCCGGGAGGCCAGCTGCTGCCACCAGTGCAGATCCGCGCTCTGCCGGGCGGAACGCTCGACGTGGGCCGAACCGGCCGGCCACGGCAGGGCGTCGGTGACGAGCACCATCCGGCCACCACCAGACCGCGCCATCCGGGTCGCCGCTTCCAGAACCGCCGAACGACGCAGGCAGCCACCGCTGCCGTGCACGCCGAACGCAGCGTTCTCCACCTGGACCGCGCAGAACGCCTCCGCGCCGGTGCCACCGGTGGCGGTCCGGAAACCGGCTCGCTTCAGCAACGCGTGGACCGCGCCGAGTGCGGCGGTCTTACGCGGCGCGTCGATCTCGATCGTCGCCGAACAGGGCCGCAGCGACACCGTCCGGAACGGCGCCGTGCTGGTACTCGTCATGGGACACCTCCGCAGTAGCGCACATCGCGAAACTACGGGCGTCCCGGCCCACCGTCATCGCCCCGCGAGTACCCCTTGGGCACCGCGGGCCGTGACGGGAAGTACTGCCGTATCAGGCTTTTCCGGTGACCTGGACGGGCACCTGCTCGTGCCGGAGGATCCAGGACGCCTCACCCCGCCGGCGGAAGTCGGTGCCGAACCAGCCCGGGTTGTACGCGCTGCCACCGCCGTCGACGAGCAGCGCGGCGCCGTTGACGTAACCGCTGTCGTCGGACACGAGGTAGGCGATCGCGTTGGCGATGTCCTCGGGCTTGCCCAGCCTGCCCAGGGGCGACTCGGCCTCGTTGTAGCTGCGTGCCCCGGTGGCCAGCAGCCCACCGGTCATCGCGGTCTCCGTCACGCCCGGCATCACCGCGTTGACGCGGATGTCGAACTGCCCCAGTTCGTAGGCCATGATTTTCACCATCATGTTCAGCGCCGCCTTGGCCGAGCAGTAGGCGCTGAACAGGGCGACCGGTTCGACGGCCCCGGACGACGAGGTCACCACCATCGCTCCCCCGTTGCCCAGCTCGGCCATCCGGCGCGCCGCGGCCTGGCACATCAGGAACGTCCCGGTCACGTTGATGTCGAAGGTGCGCCGCCAGGTCTTCTCCGGGATCTCCAGGAACGGCCCGAACCGTCCCCAGCCGGCGTTGGCCACGCAGATGTCGAGCCGGTCGTGCCGCGCCAGCCGGTCGAACAACGCCGCCACCTGGTCGGGGTCGGTCTGGTCGCACGGCACCGCCTCGGCCCGGCCACCGGCGTTCTGGATGTCCTTGGCGACGGCTTCGGCGCCCTCGCCGTCGATGTCGGCGATGACGACGGTCGCGCCGTCCTGGCTCAGGCGCCGTGCGGTCGCCTGCCCGATGCCGGACGCGCCGCCGGTCACCAGTGCGACCCGGCCGCCCAGCCGCGCAGCGTCAGCGTTTCCCATGTTCGTTGGTTCCCTTCCCGTTCCCATGTCCAAGTTCTGCTTCACCAGCGGCCGGGCCGCTCGCCCGGAACTGGCGCTAGTTCCGGACCCAGCCGCCGTCGACGAAGAGGACCTGACCGGTGATGTACCGCGCCTCGTCCGACGCCAGCCAGACCGCGGCGCCCGCGACCTCGTCCGGCTGCCCGGTCCGGCTCAGCGGCAGGGTCGCCACGGTCTTCTCCCCGATCCGCCCGAGGTCGGCCGCGTGCCCGGTGTCGGTGTCGATGAAGCCCGGCGCGATCGCGTTGGCCCGGATCCCTTCCCGGCCGAGTTCGACGGCCAGCGACCGGGTCATGGTGAGCAGGCCGCCCTTGGAGGCGTCGTAGGCGATCTGGCGGAAGAACCCGATCACCGCGACCGAGCAGATGTTGACGATCGCGCCGTGCCCGGAGGCGGCGAGGTGGTCGACCGCGGCCTGGCTGAGTACGAACGGCGCCTTGAGGTTGACGTCGATGACCCGGTCCCAGTGCTGCTCGGTCTGCTCCCGCAGCGGCAGCCGGTTGACGATGCCCGCGTTGTTGACCAGGATCGCCAGGCCGTCCAGCCGCTCCGCGGCGGTGGCGACCAGCTCACGGGCGAAGGAGGTGTCCGCGATGTCGCCCGCCAGCGCCACCCCGTCCCCACCCGCCGCCTGGATGCGCTTGAGCGTGGCCTGGGCGGCCTCCGCGTCCAGATCGTTCACCGCGACCCTGGCCCCGTCCGCGGCGAGGCGTTCGGCGATCGCCGCGCCGATGCCGCGTCCGGCACCGGTCACGAGCGCGGCACGTCCTGCAAGGTTCATGGGTTGCTCCACTTCGTTGTGTATGAACGTTCATTTTTATGACGGCAGACCACGCGGTCAAGGCGCGACACCCGGTGGGACTAGCTCGGGTCCAGGTTGAGCAGGCGCGCGCCGTTGCCGTGCAGCCACGCGCACTTCGTGCGCTCGTCCAGCGCCAGCGCGGAGACTTCGGCGGCGAGCGCGCCGGTGGTCATGCCGTGCACCCACTCGATCCCGCCGAAGAGGATCTTGTTGCGGACCGTGGAGGCCCCGTGCAGCAGCAACGGCTCCCAGCCGGATCCGGGCCGGGCCATGAGGCGCGGGCGGTGCGTGGAGAACTCCAGGTAGACGTTGCGGTGCCGCTGGCACAGCGTCATCATCTCCATCACCCACGGCCAGCCGCCGTGCCCGGCGATCACCACGAGGTCGGGGTGCCGCCGCGCGATCTCGTCCAGCTCCCGCCAGGTGCACCAGTTCATCGGCACGCGCGTGGACAGGTTGTGCCCGGTGTGCAGCCACAGCGGCACGCCCAGCTCGCTCACCGTCCGGTAGAACTCGTGCGCCCCCTCCGACACCGGGTCGGCGACGTCCAGGAAGTGGGTCACCGACACCCCGCGCATGCCGAGTTCGAGCACGCAGCGCCGCACCTCGGCGATGGCGGCATCAGGATCGGCGAGGTTCACGCTCCCCCACGCCTGGAGGCGGTCGGGGTGGCGCGCGGCGAACTCGGCGATCCGGTCGCTCACCATCCGGCCGTCCGGCAGCGGCCGCATGCTCGAGTGCAGGACCTGGTACCGCACACCTTCCTCCGCCAGCCGCGCGACGTAGGCGTCCAGGTCGAAGTCGAACACCGGGCTCGCCAGGAGCAGGTCGAGCGCGGCGTCGGGATCCTTGCTCGCCGCGGCGAAGTCCCGCGGGTCGATACCGGCGGTGATCGCGAGCCGCTGGCCGAACAGGCGGAAGTAGTCCGGCGCGTACTCGGCGAACCCGCCGAGGTAGGCGCGCCAGCAGTCGCGGTCGAGCACCATGCCCGACATGTCGACGATCGGGTGCGGGTGGACGGCCATGCATCACCTCTCCGGTTCGCGAAGAGGCCGGGGACCGGTCTCAGCGAACCTTGCTGATGGAACGGAGGACGAGATCGGCGTAGAAGGTCGAGAACGCGGCATCGGACACCGGGCCGTCCGGGCTGAACCAGCCGGCCACCCGGAAGGACATGTCGAGCGCCGCCGTGGCGGCCATCCGCACCGGGTCACCGTTGGGCACCTTGGGCAGTGCGAAGACACCGGCCGCCGCGCCGTCGCGGATGACGTCGGAGACCCGGGCCCGGATACCGAGCCGGAGCCGGCGCACTTCGTCACGGTGCTCCTCGTCGAGCGCGCGCCACTCGTCGCCCACCACGGCTTCCTTGCGGTAGCGCGTGTGGTGCAGCACGAACGCCTCGATCAACCCGCGCAGCCGCTCCTGCGCGGGCGCGTCCGCCGGCACCGCGTCGAGCCTCCGGTCGAGCGTGTTGTGCCCGTCCATGATGATCGAGTACAGCAGCTCTTCCTTGGACCCGAAGTGGTTGTAGAGCGCGCCGGGCGTGAGCCCGCAGGCCTCCGTGATGTCCCGCACCGAGGTCGCGTGAAAGCCCTTGTTGTAGAACAGGCGCGTGCCGGCTTCCTGCAGCCGGACCCGCGGGTGCTGCCCGTTCCTGCTCCGCGTCCTGACCGGCGTCCCCATCGCTTCCCACCGACTTCCGTGCGACCGAGCGGTGCGCCCGGTGGTCGCGCCCCCAGGGCACGACCACCGGGATGTATGATCGTTCATACATCTACCGCGCCGCCCACCTTACCGGAACGGGCGGACCGGCCGATCTGTGACCTGTCGCACGCCCGGGCAACACGGTCAGCACCACACCTCCGTACTGTTGTCGGTGTAGCCGAGCGAGCGGTAGACGGCGTCAACCAGGCTCTGCCCCCGGTCGTTGAGCAGCGTGCCCGGCCCCATGTTGTTCATGGTGTAGCCGAAGGACATGCGGTTGTCCGGCGAGGCGAAGCCCAGGCTGCCGCCGAAACCGGGGTGCCCGAAGGCGTCCGCGGACAGGATGACGCTGTCCCGCAGACCGTAGGGCCGGTGCCGGTTGTCGATCGACCGGAAGTAACCGGCGGAGAACCGGCTGCCGATCAGCAGCGTCTCATCGTGGCCCGCGGAGACCGTCGTCGTCATCCGCGCCAGAGCGCGCCGGTCCACCAGCTCCACTCCGGCGAGCCCGCCACCGCAGGCCAGCGGTGCGTACATCCCGGCCAGCCCGCGGGCGTTGCTGATCCCGCCCGCGGCCCCGATCTCGGCCGCGTGCGCGTTGCGCGAGTCGAAGCCGGTCGGCCCGGGCAGCATGTACCCGCCGGAGTTGGCGAAGATCTGGCCGGGGATGGACTCCGGTTTGGTCGCCGCCATCGTCATGAACAGCGACGGCTCGTCACCCTCGCGGGGCTCGGGGAAGATCATCGGCGCGAGCCGCGGCTCGACCTCCTCCGGGCACCCGATCCAGAAGTCCAGACCGAGCGGACCGGCGACCTCGTCCCGGAAGAACTCGCCGAGCGACTTCCCGGACACCCGGTGGACGACCTCACCGATCAGCCAGCCGAAGGTGAGGGCGTGGTAGCCGTGCCTGGTGCCCGGCTCCCACAACGGCTTCTCCACCTCGAGCGCGCCGATCATCCGGTCCCAGTCGAAGAAAGCGCTGTCCGGCAACGGGGTGCTGATCACCGGCAGTCCACTTTGGTGACTCAGCAGCATCCCGACGGTGATGTCCTCCTTGCCCGACTGGCCGAACTCCGGCCAGTAGCGCGCGACCGGCGCGGCCAGGTCCAGCTGCCCGCGGGACGCGAGCACGTGGGCGCACAGCGCGGTCGCACCCTTGGTGCAGGAGAAGATCACGCTCGCGGTGTCCTGCTCCCACGGGCGGCCGGTCTCCCGGTCGGCGACGCCACCCCACAGGTCCACCACCGGTTCGCCGTCGATCATGACGCAGACCGACGCGCCCACCTCCCCGCGGTCGGCGAAGTTCCGCTCGAACTCCTCGCGGACGCGCGAGAACTCTTCCGCACAGCTACCACCGATCATCGGACTTCCTTTCCTCGGACGCACACCGTCGTGCGCACCGTGTTCATCCCCCAACCGACTGCTGGAGGGATGCCAGCAGCGCCGGAAGCGCCGCCGGAAGCTGCTCGCCCGTGATGCGGGCCGTCTGCTGCCAGCCGTCCAGCAGGCGCGGCAGCAGATCGGGCACCTGCTGCGCCAGTTGCGCGGTCCCGGCCGGAAGCGCGGTCAGCGCCGCGAACCCGGTGCGCGGAACGTCCATCAGGGACCGGATGGTGCCGGCGGCGGCCAGCTTCCCGCCGCACCCGAAGATCGTGCAGCCCTTCGGCGCGTTCGGACCGAGCTGCGCCACGGCGAGGTTGTCGGGCACGCTGACGAACAGGCTCGGGTCGACCGCGCCCGGCTTCGGCGCGACGTACGGCGGCGCCGCCGGCTGCCGGGGCGCGACAGCAGTGTCGACGGACTGCATCAGCAGGCGGAAGAACTCGTACTCGACGCGGCTGGTCTGCCCCGGTGCGACGGCGGTGAGCGGATCGCCCACGTCGACCCGGCTGGGCGGCCAGTTGAGCGTCCCGCTGGAGCGGGTCACCACCATGTCCAGGCTGGGGATCACGAAGATGTGCTGGCCGAAGAACCCGTACGAGAAGTACATGTCGGCCGGTGCGCTGGAGATCATCGGCGCCGGGTTGCGGGTGGCGGCGAAGGCGGACGGGGTGATCCAGTACGGGCCGGCGTTGAGCCAGGTCAGGTACCCGTAGCCGGGGTTGTTCGGGCTCGGCGTGCGCAGCTCACGCAGGTAGCTCTCGGAGATCAGCCGCTTCCCGTGGAAGGTTCCGCTGTTGGCCAGCAGCTGACCGATGCGCCCGAAGTCGTCACCGGGCAGGAACAGGTTCGACCAGCCGTCGGTGTTGCCGTCGCGGTCGCGCAGCCAGAACCAGTGGTCCCGCGGAATGCCGACCGGACCGAAGAGCTCGCGCTGCGCGAAGTCCTGGAGGTCCTCGCCGACGGCGCGCTGCACCACGTAGGCCACCACGGACGGCCCGGTCTGCGAGTACCGGTAGAAGGTCCCGGGCTGGTGGTCGAACGGCAGGGACAGGAACTCGCGGATGCGGTCGGGCATGGCGAGGTTCAGCTCGCGCGTCCAGTTCGCCCGGACGCCGCTGGTCTGGGTCAGCAGCTGGCGGACGGTGACGGCGCGGTGGGCCGCGTCCCCGAGGCCCGGTGGCAGGTACTTCCCGATCGGATCGTCGACGGAGAGGCGGCCGAGGGTGACGGCGCGGCCGGCGAGCAGGGCGGTGATCGTCTTGGTCTGGCTCCAGTTGTTGCCCGGGATGTGACCGAGCAGCGGGTCGAAGATCCCTGTCCCGACGAGACAGTCGTGCCGGTAGACCTGCACCGTCTCCGACCCGTTGACCGAGAGGAGGTTGAGCGCGTGGCCGAGGGTGACGGGATCGAGACCGACCTGCTCGGGGCGCGCGGTCTCGTACCGGTCACCGGCGTCGGCACACCCGGTTCCGCCCGCGGCCGTGGCGCGCTCCGGCGCGACCGCCCCGAGGGTGGTTGCGACCAGCGCCGCGGCCAGCACGCCGGCGAGCACGGCCCACCGGCGCGAGAGTGACAGCTTCATCGATGCCTCTCCGGTTCCTGACAGGTCGGCCTGGCCGGGTACTCAACCCGACCAGACCGACCGTTGTCAATGATCGTTCATATACGGCTGTTCAGACGAAGACCCGCCCGTGAAGTGGTGCACTCGGGGCGCGTCACACGACGCGACAGGTCTCAGCTGTATGAACGTTCATAATGGAACCGGCGGACGGGGGCAACGACGTCCGCTCGAACAGGTGACGGCGCTCGTGCGCCCTAGGAGGGATTCACCCAGCTGGGTGACGTACGCCCCAGGCGCGCAACACGGCCGCGGTGTCGGAACCGGGCTCCCGTGGTGCGGCCGGCAGATCGGGCGCGCTGCGGGAGAACCGCGGCGCCGGGGCGGCCTGGCGGACCCCGCCCAGCTCGACGATCGTGTCGCGCCCGGCGAGCTGTGGTTCGTCGACGGCTTCCGCGAAGTCGAGCACCGGGGTGACGCACGCGTCGGTGCCGGCGAACCGCTCGGCCCACTCGTCCCGGGTCCGGGTCTCGAACGCCTGCTGGAAGGCTTGCCGCACACGCGGCCACCCGGAGCGGTCGAGCTGCTCCGGGAGATCGGCGTCGCGCAGTCCGAGACCGTCGACGAGCTGGGCGTAGAACTGCGGCTCGATCGCGCCGACCGCGACGTGCCGGCCGTCGCGGCACCGGTAGGTGTCGTAGAAGGGCGCGCCGCTGTCCACGAGGTTCGACGCCGGCTCGTCCCGCCACTGACCGACGCCGCGCAGCGCCCACACGCCCTGGGCCAGGGATGTCACGCCGTCCACGATCGCCGCGTCGACCACCTGCCCGAGGCCCGACCGCGCGCGTTCCCACAGCGCCGACAGCACACCCAGGACGAGGTACAGCGATCCGCCGCCGAAGTCCCCGACCAGGTTCAGCGGCGGCGTGGGGCGCGCACCGGCCGTGCCGATCGCGTGCAGCACGCCCGTCACGGCAAGGTAGTTGATGTCGTGCCCGGCCTGGGTGGCGCGCGGCCCGTCCTGACCCCAGCCGGTCATGCGGCCGTAGACCAGGCCCGGGTTGCGGTCCAGGCACTCCTTGGGGCCGATGCCCAGCCGCTCGGTGACCCCGGGCCGGAACCCCTCGATCAGCACGTCGGCCTTCTCGACCAGCGCGAGCACCAGGTCGCGCCCCTCCGGCTGCTTCAGATCGGCCGAGATCGAGCGCCGGCCGCGCATCAGCCAGTCAGCGGTGTCCTCGGGCACCACCCGCAGGCCGCCCCGGGGCCGCTCGACGCGCACCACCTCGGCGCCCAGATCGGCCAGGAGCATGGCCGCATGGGGCCCCGGGCCGATCCCTCCCAGCTCCAGCACGCGCAACCCGTACAACGGTCCCGCCACGGCGGTCCTCCTCCTCGGTCCGGCCGGCGGGAGCGCGTACCTCAGGCGAGCCGCAGCAGCAGCGACGTCGTGTCGCCACCGCCGGAAAGGCCCACCGTCATCGCCGTCCGCCGGCCACTGTCGGCAATCCGCTCGGGAGTACCAGTCAGAGCGCGCGCGGGCAAGCGGGGATAGGGGTTCACCAGGTTCGCCGTGGGGGCCACCCGGTTCTCGGTCAGCATCACGAGACTCGCGAGCACCTTGAGCAGCCCGGCCGCCCCGGGCAGGTGGCCGTAGCACGCTTCCTGCGAGGTCAGCGTGAGCGGCGCGTCGTCGGCGAGGTTCGCGCGCAGGGTCGCCAGCGTCTCGCACAGGAAGTCCTCGAGCTGCCGGTTGCCCTCGGCGAAGTCGCAGAAGAAAGCCAGATCGCCGAGGCCCACCCCGCCGGCCGCGAGGAGGCGCTGGATGTCGGCCGCGCACCCCGTCGGATCGCCGAGGCCCATCGGGTTGCCGCCGCCGTTGCGGGACGAGAACCCGATGAACTCGAGGCCGGTGTCCACCCCGCCGCCGGGGTGCCGGGCGGAGCTCAGCACGGCGGCGGCCGCGCCTTCGGCCGGTGCGTTGCCGGTCTGCACCGCGTCGTGCGGCCGGACGTCCGCCGGATCGTCCGAAATGGACGAAGCGCGGTGGCCGGACCGGCCGGCGTACCCCGTCGCGGACAGGTACAGCGGCTCCAGGATCGTGTCCACCCCGACGACGACCGCGTGCTCGACCTCGCCGCGCGCGACCATGCTCGCGGCGAGCTCGAACCCCCGCAACGAGGTGCTGCACCCGCCGGTCACCGTCAGAGTGGGGATGTCGAGGCCGAGGTTGGTGCACAACCCGGACGCGATGCTGCCCGGCGCCACCTTGGACCAGTAGTCGAAGGCAACACCCGCCGGACCGGCGTCGGCGAACCGGTCCAGCAGCGCGGCCGTCTCCTGCAGGGCGAACTGGAACGACGTCACGATCAGCACCGCGTCCCCGCGGCTGATCTCGGCGGCCGTCAGCTCGGCGTGGTCGAGTGCACCGGCCACCGCGGTGTGCGCCAGCCTGCTCGCGCGCGGCAGCCTGGACAGCAGGCGATCGGGCAGATCCAGGGTCTCCGCACCGGTTCCCGGCACCTGACCGGCGACCCGGATGGGCGTCCCCGGCAGCTCGAACGGCGTGATGGCGCACGTTCCGGCCATCACCGCGTCGGCGAACTCCTTGTAGTCGTGGCAGGGGCGGTCCGCGCCGGGCAACGCGAAACCGGCACCCCGGACCGTGACGGGCTTCCAGGCGGCTTGGGTGGGCAACATCGGAACTCCAGTTCGTGAGTGCTCGCGGGTCACGGCAGGCCGCCGTCGATGGAGTACGACTGGCCGGTGATCGAACGGGCGTGGTCGCTGAGCAGGAAGGCCGTCATCTCGGCCACCTCCTCCGCGTCGATGAGGCGACGGAGGGCGGTGCTCTTCACCGTGCTGCGCCAGTAGCGTTCCCAGGTCAGGTCCGGCGGACCGGCGTGCCGGCGAACGCTGTCCATGAAGTCGCCGCCGAACTGGCTTTCGTCGCGCACCATCTCGGTGTCGGTGAAGCCCGGGCACACGGCGTTGACCCGCACCTGCGTGGGCCCCACCTCCAGGGCCAGCGACCGGACCAGGCCGTTGATCCCCCACTTCGAGGCCGAGTACGAGGTGTTCGCGGGAACTCCGCGTTTGCCGGCCGCGCTCGAGATGAGGACGATCGAACCGCGCCGGCGGTGCATCATCCCCGGCACCACCGCCCGGCAGAACCGGAACGACCCGGCGAGGTTGGTGTCGATCGTGCGCAGCCACGACTCCTCGTCCTGGTCGCACAGGTACTTCTGCCCCATCGCGGTCCCCGCCGCGTTGACCGCGAAGGTGACCGGCCCGTACCGCTCCTCCACCTCGGCGACGGCGGACTGCACCGAATCCAGGTCACGCACGTCACCGGGGCAGGCGAACGCCTCACCACCGGCCGCCACGATCTTCTTCTCCGCCGTGCGCAGGCGCTCCAGGTTCCGGCCGAGCAGCCCGACGGCCGCGCCGCCGGCCGCCAGCACCTCGGCGACCGCGAGGCCGATACCGCTGCCACCACCGGTGACGAACGCCACCTGCCCCTCGAAGCGCGCGCCGGCGCCGGGTTCTTCACGCGATGCGGCCGGGAAAGCCACCGCCATCCACCTCCAGGACGTTGCCGGTCAGGTACTCGTTGTCGATCGCGTGCACGATGGTCCGCGCGACCTCGGACTCCGTCGCGAACCGCCGCAACGGGATGCGCTCACGCAGCCGCGCCATGTGGGCGGCGTGCGCGGGCTTGCGGGCGCACTTGTCCCGCAGCGCGGCACCGTCGATCACGCCCGGCGCCACGCACACCACCCGGATCCCGTGGTCGGCCAGTTCCAGGGCCAGGCTGCGGGTCAGGGACACGATCCCGGCCTTCGCGGCCGCGTACGCGGGCTGCCCCCAGGAGCCGCGCCAGGTCGAGCTGGCGACCGTGACGATGACGCCACCCCGCCGCTGCCGCGCGAACAGCAGCGCCGCCGCCCGCGCCACCCGGAACGTGCCGGTCAGGTTGAGGTCGAGCGTGTCCTGCCAGTCCCGTTCCGAGTGGGCCAGCCACTGCCCGCCGTCGTCGCCGGGCGGGACGAGCAGCCTGCGGGACAGGTTGCGTCCCGCCGTGTTCACGCACGCGGTGACCGGTTCGCCGGCCTCGTCGAGCGCGGCGAAGAGCGCGTCCACGCTCCGCTCGCTCCGCACGTCGACCACCCGGGTCTCCAGGGGGAGCTTCTTGCGCTCGGCGATCTCCGCCACCTCGGCCAGGCGTTCGCCGCCCCGGGCCGCCACGAGCACGCGGCGTCCCGCCTCGGCGAGCAGGAGCGCGGTCGCGAGACCGATCCCGCTGCTGCCGCCGACCACCAGCACGCTGCCGCTGGTGCCCGGCGGCACCGGAACGCCCGTCATCAGTAGATCCGGTACAGCATGGCGCCGGAGTACCAGCCGGCGCCGATCGCCGGGCTGAGCACCAGATCACCCGGCCGGAACCGGCCCGCCGCGATCTCCTCCGCCAGCACGATCGGGATGGACGCGCTGGAGGTGTTCCCCCTGGTCTCGAAGTTCACGATGAACTTCTCCTCCGGGACCGCCAGCGCGGCGCGGACCCGCCGGTGCACGACATCGGTTCCCGGGTGCGGAACCACCCAGTCGATCTCGTCCATGGTCACGCCGGTGCGCCGGAGGATCTCCGCGCAGGACTCGACGATGCTCGAGACCGCGTGGTCCGGCAGGCTGGACTGGCTGCGGATCCAGCCGCGCGGCGCCGCCACCCTGATCACGTCGGCACGCGAACCGTCGCTGTGCAGCACCACGTCGATCAGGCCGCTGCGGTCCGACTTGCTCAGCACCACCGCGCCCGCGGCGTCCGAGGTCACCAGCTCGCCCTTGCTGCCCGGGCGCACCCGTCGGCTGAACTGCTCGCTGCACACGACCAGCGCGTGCCGCGCCTCCGGAACGCAGTGCAGGTAGGCGGCCGCGGTCTGCACGCCGTGCAGGAAACCGACGCAGGCACCGGAGATGTCGAACGCCAGCGTCCGCGGGCTGCCGATCAGTGCGGCCACCTCCGGTCCGTATTCCGGGGTGAACGGCGGTGTGGTCCAGTTCGACAGGACCAGCAGATCCAGCTCGGTCGGTTCCAGGCCCGCGTCCTTCACCGCGGCCTTGCCCGCCTCGGCCGCCATGTACTGGACCGTCTCGGTCTCGCTGCTGCGATGGCGGGAACGCACGGACACCGTGCCCAGCACCGAGGCGTCGATCTCATTGCCGGGCACCGCTGCCACGTCCGAGTTGACGATCTGTTCTTCCGGGTAGTACAGACCGAAGCCCCGGAGCACCAGGCCGGCGGCCTCCCACCGCGGGCCGGCCGCACCGCCCTGTTCGTACGACATCGCTGACAGCACCTTTCCTTCGTGGCTTTTCCGATCAGGCACGCGACGGTTCCCCGTAGCGGAAGACCATGGCTCCCCAGCTGAACCCGCGGCCCACGCTCATCGCGAGCACCCGCTGTCCTCTTCGGATGGTCCCGTCGTGCACGTGCTCCGAGAGACAGCTGGGCACGCTCACGCTGGAGGTGTTGCCGCGGCGGTCGATGTTGACGAGCACCCGTTCCGGCGGAAGTCCCAGGATCTCGCCGACCTCGTCGATGATGTTGATGTTGCCCTGGTGCGGGATGAACCAGTCGATGTCGTCGAGCGTCAGCGCGGACCGGGCGAGCACGTCCCGCGCGGCCTCCGACAGGAACCGGGACGCGACACCGTTGACGACCTTCCCCTTCATGATCATCTTGTCCTGGTCGTCGATGTCGAAGGCGTCGTAGAACTCCGCGTCCGATCGGAGCACCGCGCCCTCCAGCCCGCCCGGCGCGTCCGAGGCCCGCCAGACACCGGCAGCCGCACCGCCGCCGAACAACGCCGCGTTGCGGAACTCGAAGTTGAGGATGGGCCGCGGGTTCTCCGCCGCCACGACCAGCACCGTCCGCACCGCCGGGTTCGCGAGCAGACCCTGCGCCACCACGCTGCCGTGCAGGAAACCGGCGCACGCGACACCGGTGATGTCGAAGGCGAACGCGTGGTCGGCCCCGATGCGTTTCTGCAGCGGCAGAGCCAGATCCATGTACCGGTTCCCGCTGGTCGTCGGGTTGGTCCTCGGCCGCGCGGTCGCGGTCGTGCCGATGACGACGTCCACGTCCGCGGCGTCGACACCCGCGTCCTTGAGCGCCATCGCCGCCGCGCGTTCCGCCATGTCGGCGTGGTGCTCGCCGGGCGGCGGCCAGTGCCGCGCGCCGACCCCGGTGTGCTCGCGGATCCACGCGTCGTCGATGCCCAGGCCGGGGTGCTCGGACTCGAAGTACTCGTTCGTGATCGGGGCGCCGGGGAAGTCGTGTCCCACCCCGGCCAGTTCGACCGGCCGGCCGCCGGACGATTCGGATGTGGTCATCGGTAGAAGCCCTCCGGGTCGAGAGTGCGGAGCAGGGACAGTTCCTCGTCCGTGATCGGCTTCTCCCACTCGGGAGAACTGTCCGGGACGGGCCAGGACGTGCGGTCGCGCAGCGTGGCGACCGGATCCGCGCCGGTGTCCTCGTCCGGCGCCATCCACGTGGCGAGGCGGAACGGCACCGCGGCGGATTCCCGCACGAGGCGCCCGTACTGGGTCGCCACGGTCAGCACGTTCTGGCCGGGGCAGGTCACGAAATGCACCCGCGGCACCAGCTTGCGCGGAGACGCCGGTGCGACCACGAGCGTCTCCAGGTGGGTCGCGAAGTCGTTCGCCCCGCCCGACCCCACCAGGTACCGGCCGTCCGCGGTCCGGCTGCTGTTGATGCGGCCCGCCGGATCGATCTCACCGGCCGAGAGCACGGCCAGCGCCCGGCCGTACCCACCCGCGGTGAGGGCACCGAGGACGTCGAGGCTGTCGCCGTGCGCACGGGACCGGGCCACGTGGGACTGGGCGAACAGGAACGCGTCACCGGCCGCCGGGCTCATGTCGATCAGTCCCAGCTCGGCGTGCACCTGCAAGGCGTGACCGTCCCGGGCCAGCTGCGCCGCCGCCAGCCAGGACGCGATGTGCGCGGTACCGATGCCGGCCAGGAGCGTGCGGTAGCCGGCGGCCCGCACGCGGTCCGCGATCGCCCGGGACGCCACCACGACGTGCCGTTCCCGCCAGGACGGCGCGACCCGCGCGACCGGCCGGCGGATCGGGTCCAGCCGCCGCAGCGCGGCCAGCCGGTCGGGGCCGAGCTCGGTGAGGTAGTCCAGGTGCCCGGCCGGGGCGAGCACCCACCGGTCGAACCAGCTGTCCGGCCCGCCCGGCCGCGCGAAGGTGCCGGCGAGTTCGGCGAGGAAGGCGTAGTCGTCCCGGTAACCGGCGAAACCGCACTCCGGCCACGGGGGAAGCCCCTGCGGGTGCGCACCGAACTCGCAGCGCGCGATACCGAGCACCCGGTCGGCCGGGATGGACACCCCGCCGCGGGGCGGGGTGTCCACCACTCGCTCGACGGTCGCCAGGACACCGCGGCGCGCCGCCATCGCACCCCACCAGCCCTCGCCGCGCGGACCGTTGAGGTAGAGGTTTCCCCGCCGGTCCGCGCACGTGGCGTGCAGCAACGTGACGTCCGGGCGCAGCGCCGGAACGGTGAGGCAGTCCCGGGCATCCGGCACCTCGGCGGGAAGCCGCGTGCCCCGGCTCTCCAGATCGGAACCGGCGAGCGACGTCGTGACCGCGACCGGGTTCCCGCACGCACCGGCGATCAACCGCTGGAGGAGCGCGAGCAGGCTCCACTCCTCGACGGTGAACGGCTTTCCCTCCGGCAGGTGCGCGTACAGCGGGTTCGGCCGCGGTGACGGATAGGTGTCACCGGCGAAACAGGTGATCGCGTGCCGGACGACACCGGCGATCGCCAGCGCGTGCATGTTGGCGTGGAAGGCGTTGCTGCTGACGTCGAAGACCGCGCGGCCGCGGAACACCCGCGCCACGGCGAGCAGCAGGGCGTTGGGCCGCGACATGGTCGACGCCACGTGCACGTGCATGCCCGGCACCAGGTGGCGCCGGCACAGCGCGTCCGGGTCCTCGATGATCTGCGGTGTCATGCCACCTTCTCCAGCGCCACCGCCGAACTCTGGCTGCCGATGGCGAACGACAACGACAACGCCCGGCGCACGAGGGCCGGTCGCGCGCCTTCCTGCACGTGGTCGTGGTCGCACTCCGGGTCGACCTCGACGCAGTTGATCGTCGGGACCAGACACTGGTTCCGCAGCACCAGGGCGACGGCCGCGCAGTTCAGCAGCCCGGAAGCCCCGAGCAGGTGACCGAACACCGGCTTGATCGACCCGAGCGGTGGCCACCCCGCGCGGTCGTCGCCGTACACCAGCCGCAGGGCCCGGCTCTCCGCCACGTCGTTGTACCGGGTGGCGGTGCCGTGACCGCAGATGTAGTCCAGGTCCTCGACGGGATGACCGGCGGCGGCCGTCGCCTTGCTGATGAGCTCGGCCGTGAACCGGCCGCTCAGGTCCATCCGCGTGGCGTGGCCCGCTTCGCTCAGGCTGACGGCGGACCCGACCGCGGCGTAGGGCTGCCGCTGCCGGCGCTCGGCGTGCGCCCGGGTCTCCAGGACCATGGCCACCGCGCCCTCGCCGAACGCGAACCCGTCCCGGCGGCGGTCGTAGGGCTTGATGGTCTGCCGGGGATCGCCCTGGGCGCGGGACAGCACACCGGCGCTCGGCGAGGAGTACAGCCGGAGCATCTCCGGCACGAACGGCGTCTCGTGGCCGACGAGGATCATCACGTCGGCCTGCCCGGCGCGCAGCGACTGGACGGCGAAGGCGATCGACTGGTGACCGGCGACGCACGCGTTGCTGAGGGTCGTGACGGTGCCCTGCGCGCCGAGCCGGATCGCGCTGAGGGTCGCCGGGCTCCCCGGGAGCGAGGCGAAGATCGCCTGATCGACGTCGATCGGCGGGTTCTCCGGATCGAGCGCGCGACCGCGGGCGGTCTGCGACCACCACTCGATCGGCCCGCGGGAACTCGAGCCGATCACACCCACGCGCTGTGGTTCGGTGACGGAGTCCCCGATGGTCAGATCCGCGTCGCGCCTGGCCTGCTCGACCGCGGAGAGGACCATCAGGATTTCCCGGCTGTACCGCTTCGTGAACGCGTCCGGCAGGTCCGGCACGTGCTTGGTGTGGTCGAAGTCGCGGACCCTGGCACCGACGCGGCTCACGCTCCCGGCGGTCACGCCCCCGGTGATCGTCTCCGGGAGGACGTCGATCTGGGAGACCCCGTCGCGCAGCGTCCGCCACACGTCGTCCCGGCTTTCCGCGCCGGGCAGCACGAATCCCAGTCCGGTGATGACAACTTGCTGGTCGTCGTTCGTCTGCTGCATTTTCACGTTTCTCCGATCACGGCGTCCGGCGCTGAACCGGAGAGCCGCGAGATGTGGGGACCGTTCAATGACCGGTGAAGTGCGGTTTCCTGCCTTGCAGTAGCGCGCTCAGGCCTTCGCCGCTGTCCGCGACCTCGGCGTGGCTGCGCCGGTGGAACCGGTCCTGCATCCGCAGAGCGGAGAGCACCGGCTGCTCGACCGAGCGCTCGCGCAGTTCCTTGTACAGAGCGATCGCCTTCGTCGGACCGTGGGCGAGGTCGCGGGCGAGCCGCTGTGCCTCGTCCACGACCTGCCCGTCCTCGGGAACCAGCCGGTCCAGGAGACCGATCCGGTGTGCTTCGTCCGCGCCGACGAGGCGTCCCGAGAGGAAGATCTCGGTCGCCCGGGCCGGGCCCACCACGCGCCGCAGCATCGCGCCGATGCCGACGTGCCCCACCCGGATCAGACCGCACCCGATCCGGCTCCCCGGCCCGCCGATGCGCAGGTCGGCAGCGCACGCGATCTCCGTGCCCGGTCCGATGGCCACGCCGTTCACCGCGGCGAGCACCGGTTTCGGTGCGAGCACGATTTCCTCGCAGAGCCGCACGTAGAACGCGTCCGCGGTGTCGGCCGACGCGGGGGCCGCCGCGACGTCACCGTCGGCGTACCTCCGCAGCGAGTCCAGATCGTCGCCGGAACAGAAAAAGCCGCCGCTGCCCTGCAGCACCACCGCGCGGACGCGTTGGTCGGCAGCACCGTCCGCCACCGCGGCGAGCATTGCTTTTCCCGTTTCGAAATCGAGTCCGTTACCACTTTCCGGCCGGTTCAGCGTGACGGTCAGCACACCGTCCTGGCAGTCCAGCTGAACTGGTGCCGGCATTTGTGATCCCTTCTCCCGGCAGGTGGCGGCGACAATTCAAGGAAACCGTCTCACCGGATCCGGCGGCAGACCTTCCGAGTACCAATTCCGGGAGCACGGAAGGACCGCCGGTACCACCGTCAGGATGCGAGGGACGACGGGCGGGCCGCCGGGAAGTCAGTCGACCGCGTCCGCGGACGGGGAACCCGGTCGACGCGTGCTTCCACCGACCGGAAGAGCTCCTTCCTGCTGCCGAAGCCCAGCTTCTGCAGGACCTTGCTCACGTAGTTCTTGACCGTCTGCTGGGCGAGGCACAGTTCGTCGGCGATCTCCTCGTTCGACCGCCGCTTCAGCAGCAGGGAGAGCACCTCCTGCTCCCGGTTGGTCAGGTCGGCGCCGGGCAGCCGGGCGGACTCCGCGCTCCGCGGCGTGGTCTCGCCGAGCACCCACGCCCGGCGGCCCGAGCAGGTCGCTTCCACCACTTCCAGCACCTCGGCGCAGCTGGCGAACTTGTGGAGGAAGCTGTCCGCTCCGGCGTTGAGCGCCGCGGCGATGGCCGCCGGCGCGGCGTCGCCGCTGATCACGATGGCCGGCACGTCCGGCCGCCGGTCCTTGACGAACCGGCACACCCGCAGTCCGGTTCCGCCGCCGGGCAGCGTGAGGTCGGTGATGACCAGGCCGGGCAGCTCCTCCGCGCAGTGCCGCAGCGCCTCCTGTTCCGTGGCCGCCTCCACGACCTCGCCGACCGCGTCGAGTTGCTCGATCAGACTGCGCAGGCCGAACCTGAGCAGGGGCTGCTGCAGCACGACCAGAACCCTCAGTCCAGGTGCCATCATTCGGTCCCCCATCGTCGAATTGCGGATACCCTAGGTACCGAAATACCGCGCGCCCGCAATATCGACAGCGAGTCAGAAATCCGCGTGATCATGCGGAGAAGCATCGAACCGGGACGCCGACACCGGTGTCGGGTACTTCAGCACACGCACTCCCATCATTCTTGCCAGCGTCCCCCACCCCGGCAATACGGTAAACGTCAAGTTCTGTCCAATGGGCGCCTGGCCCCCTTTTTCGAGATCATTCCCGCAAAGTCGCCGAAGGACTCTCCCCGAACCGCCGGCGATAAATAACCGAAAAACGACCGGGATGCGGGAATCCCCAACGGGAGGCGATCTCACCCACCGTCGCGTGCTCCGGCCGGCGCGCCCGGAGCTCGTCCCGCACGCGCTGCAGCCGGACGTCGTTGAGGTACTCGCGCGGGGTCATCCCCAGCTGCTCCCGGAACCCGCGCTGGAGCGTGCGCACCGCGACCCCGGTGACCCTCGCCAGGCTGCCGGTCGTGTGCTCCCACTCCGGGTGGTTCTGCATGATGTCGACCGCGAGCCGCACCGGGCGGGACGGCGCCGGCCGGGTGTTGCGCTCGAGGAGCTGGTGCTGGAACGGGTGCGGCTGAGCCAGCAGCAGCCCGGTCAGCAACCCGGACTCGAACTCCGCCGCGGCGAGCGGGTGCTCGATCATGGTGTCCGGCTGGTCGAGCAGGGTGACCAGTGTCCGGAAGCCGGCCACCCACGACCGGCCCGGTCCGGCGTCGAGGGGCATGGTGGGCGCGAACCGCAGCGGCTGGTGCGGGGCGCTGCCCAAGAGCCTGCCGAGGTGTGCTTCCAGCGCCACCCGTTCGATCCGGTACACGAGGTGCGCGCAGTCCGCGGACCAGTTCATGACGAGCGAACGGTCCGGTGGCAGTACCGCCGCGGCGCCGCGATGGGTGCGGACCTGCTCGCCGGCGTACTCGATCCGGCATTCCCCGGCGAGGGGAACGAGCACGGCGAAGTACGTGCGTTCTTCCGGCTCGATGAGCACGTCACCGCCGTAGGCCAGGTAGGAGACGCTGGTGCCGTCGCCGACCCGCTTGGTGTGCAGCCGGGCGTCGATACCGTTCGCGAGGTCGAGCGGCTCGAGGTTGTGCGCGCAGAAGGCGCGCGCGGTCATGTCACGGGTGTAGTCGACGTCTCTCGACTGGAACAACTCGAACCGGTGAAGTGGTAGCAGCGCCATCCCGTCAGTACCCGTTCCTCGTAGCCGGGGCAGGGTGCGCGCCGCTGCGACACGTTCACTCCAGCGGATCCGGCCCACGGGACCGCTGTACGACCGGATGTCCCGGAATGCAAATTGCTCACCCGAGGACTCGCGCCGAGCCCGATACCCACAGGACGCTAGTGGCGCTGCGGCCGTCCGGGTAGCCGATACGCGAACCGTTTCAGCCGATTCGCGCAGCGCCGTCGCGCTGAGCTACCGCCGGTCCAGCTCCGCGAGGAACCGGTCGACGGAGCCGCGCCGCCGGGTCTCGTCCGCCACTGGCTCACCCAGGATGCGCTCGGCGAGCTCCACCGCCATCCGGCCGAGCTCCGGCCGCAGCTCCGCCGCGATGCGGCTCCGCTGCCCGGCCAGCTCGGCCTCACCGCGGGCGATCATCCGCCCGCTCTCCGCCTGGGCTTCCGCGCGCAGCGCCGCCCGCTCGCGCTCACCCTCGGCGCGCGCCTCCTCGCGGATGCGCGCGGCCTCCGCACGGGCGTCGGCGAGCTGGGCGCGGAAGCGCTCGAGCACCTCGGCAGCGGCCGCCTGGGCCTGATCCGCCTTCTCGATCCCGCCCTCGATCTTGTCCGCCCGGGCCGCGAACAACGCCTCGAACCGCGGCACCACGAACCTCGCGAGCACGTACAACAGCACGAGGAACGCGACGAGCCCCAGCGCGAGCTCGGCAAGATGCGGCTTGACGGGATTCTCGGCCGCCAGAACGATCATCTCCACCCCCAGGAGCGCAAGATCGATGCCACACCGTAGCGGAGGACCGGTTCACGCAAAACACCGGCGGCTCTGGCACGGATCATCCCGGCGAGGTTCGGGTCAGGAATGGTGTCTCCAGCGCGGGCCTGGGCCCCCGAAGTCCAGCCACGCCGTCACCCACGTCGTGGTCACCTCGTGACGGGCCTCGAACTGGGTACCGCGCTGAGGCGAAGCCACCTGGCACCTGCGGAGTGGCCCACGGATGGCCCACAACCACCTGCACGCGCCCGCATACAACCGCACAAACTACGAACGCCCCGCCGACCTGTTTTCCCAGATCAACGGGGCTTTCCCGGAGGTGTGGCGGGTAGAGGATTCGAACCTCTGAAGGCAGTGCCGTCTGATTTACAGTCAGATCCCTTTGGCCGCTCGGGCAACCCGCCATGGCCGGGCGTGCCGGCCGGGGACAAGCTTACCAACCCCCGCGGGCGCGTCCGCCGGGGGGCGGGGCGGCGCTATGGTGTGGGCAGCCGACAAGCGAAAAGACGAGGTAGGACACGTGGCGGATCCGTCATTCGACGTGGTGAGCAAGGTCGACCGGCAGGAGGTCGACAACGCGCTGAACCAGGCGGCCAAGGAGCTTTCCACCCGCTTCGACTTCCGCGGCGTCAACGCCAAGGTCTCCTGGGCCGGCGAAGAGGCCGTGACGATCGAGGCCGACACCGAGGAACGCGCGAAGGCCGCGGTCGAGGTGTTCAAGGAGAAGCTGATCAAGCGCGGCATCTCGCTGAAGGCGTTCGAGGCCGACGAGCCCGCGGTGTCCGGCAAGATCTACAAGGTCAACGGCAAGATCCTCCAGGGCATCGCCACTGACAAGGCCAAGCAGATCGCCAAGGCGATCCGCGACGAGGGCCCCAAGGGCGTCCAGGCCCAGATCCAGGGCGACCAGCTCCGCGTCTCGGGCAAGAAGAAGGACCACCTGCAGGACGTCATCGCCCTGCTCAAGGACAAGGACTTCGGGATCGCGCTGCAGTTCACCAACTACCGCTGACCCTCAGGACAGCAACAGCGCCACGTCCCACGACGCGGCGTTGCCGGCCTGAAGCACCGCCCGGTGGCGCCCGGCGGCGGGCCGACCGCGACGCCGGCACCGCCAAACCCCGCATCTGCCCGTGGAACCGGCACGCGAGGAGGTGCCCGGCTGACGGCGCGCGCCCGGGCGGTACGAGGTGCAGGGGACCGCGAGGGCGTCCAGCTGCTTAGAGCTGTGCAGCAGGGCCGGGCTCGCACAGGTGGATCCCCGCCCGGCCGGAACGGGTGGCGGGTCCCAGCGGACCCGGCACCCGGGATCAGCCACAGCGTGGCGCAGATGTCGCTGAAGGCGGACCTGGCGGTCAGCACTAGCCGTCCTTCGAGGTCCAAGTCGAAGCCCCGGAGCCGGGATTTTCATCCGGCCGGAGGAGCTTCCTTCGTCCAAGGGCCGGCTCGCACCGACCGACGCCACCACCCCCCGACGATCACTCTGTGATCTAATTCCGCTGCTGACAGTGAGGGGGACGGATGCGCCGGATTGCCGCGCTGATGCTGACGATGCTGGTCACCACGGCCGCGCTGACAGTGCCGGCACAGGCCGCGCAACGCACCGAACTGGGCGTGGGCGCCTACCCACGGGTCATCCGGCTGGAGCACACGCAGTTCCGGCGCGGACGGATCATCGCCTCCGTCAACAGCTGGGACGGCGGTGGCGCGTTCGCGCGCATTTTCGAGAGCACCGACGAAGGGGCGTCGTTCCACCCGATCAGCGAGATCCGCGATCCGGAGGGTGCCCGGGGCGAGTGCTGCGGCAGTCTCTACGAGCTGCCGCAACGCGTCGGCCGGTTGCGTGCCGGCACCCTGCTGTGGGCGGCGTCCTACGGGCAGAACGGCGGCGCGGACCGGCGCATGTCGATCCGGATCTGGTCCAGTCCGGACGGTGGGCGGAACTGGAGTTTCCTGTCCGAATCCGCCCGCTCGCACACCGATGACGGCGTGTTCGAGCCGGAGTTCACTGTGGACTCCGGCGGGACGCTGTGGATGCACTACGCGGACGAGACCGAGGCGCCCCGGCACAGCCAGGTGCTCAACCGGGTCCCGTCCACCGATGGCGTCACCTGGGGAACCAGGCAGACCACGGTCGCGATCTCACCGGACCGCGTCCGGCCCGGCATGCCGATCGTGCGCAAACTGCCCGACGGGCGCTACTACTTCGCCTACGAAATTTGCAACTACGGCAGCCGCTATTGCGGTCCGTACTTCAAGATCTCCCCGGACGGCGCGGACTACGGCGACCCCACCGACCCGGGTGCCCGCGTCGCGACGGCGAGCGGCAACTACTTCCAGCACGCCCACACCGTCGCCGTGTTCCCCGGTGGACCGAACGGCGTTCGGCTGGTGATGGTCGGGCAGATCTACACCGACAGCGGCGGCCACCCGCTCCCCTCGAACGGGCGGGTACTGCTCGCCAACGACAACTTCGGCGCCGGGAACTGGTACGAGCTGCCGGCCCCGGTGCCCGTTCCCGGCGCCTACAACAACTTCTGCCCGAACTACAGCTCGTCGCTGCTGCCCGTGGACGACTCCCGGAACGTGCTGGAACTGGCCGCCGACTACGACGGCGGCGTGTGCAAGGTCTACTTCGGCAAGGGGCGGGTGTCCTGATAGGCCGTGTCCAGCGCGGCAGCGAACGTGTCGGTGGACTGGGCCCCGGAGACCGCGTAGCGGCGGTCGAAGACGAAGAACGGCACCCCGTTCGCGCCGAGCGCGCGGGCCTGGTCGATGTCCGCGCGCACCTCGTCGGCGTAGCCGCCCTCGGCCAGCACGTGGCGGGCCTCGGCACCGTCCAATCCGGCCTCCGCGGCCAGGCCGGCGAGGGACTCCGGGTCGAACACCGAACGCTGCTCGGTGAAGTAGGCCCGGAACAACCGCTCGGCGACCGCCTCCTGCAGACCGCGCTCGCGGGCGAGGTGCAGCACTCGGTGGGCGTCGAAGGTGTTGCCGATCAGGCTACCGTCCAAGTGGTACTCCAGGCCGTCGGCCGCGGCGAGCCGCGTCAGGCGCTCCTCGTTCGCGGCGAACTCCGCCTCGCTGATCCCGTACTTCGCGGCGAGCAACGGGGCCTTCGGCTGCGGCTCCCGCGGCGCGCCCGGGTCCAGCTCGAACGACCGGAACACCACCTCGACCTGGTCGCGGTGCTCGAACGCGGCCAGCGCGCGCTCGAAGCGCCGCTTGCCGAGGTAGCACCACGGGCACACGACATCGGACCAGATCTCGACCTGCACGACCCCGCGCAACGTCGCCGGGGCCGGGATTATTCCGCGAGCAGGCCCAGCAGCCAGGTGGCGAGCACCTGCTCGGCGTCCGAGCGGGCCTGCGCGGGGTTGTCGGCGTGCGTGATCATCAGCGCTGCCTCGTTCACGGCGCTCAGCACGAGCTGCGCGAGCACCTCGACCGGGAGCGGTTTGACCAGGCCCTGCTCGACGGCCTGCCGCAGCACGGTGGTGACCAGCCCCAGGCCGTGCCCGGCCTCGATCTCGCGCCAGGCGACCCAGCCCAGCACGGCCGGGGCGTCGACCAGCGAGATCCGCCGGACGTCCGCGCGCTCACACGCGTCGAGGAACGCCTTGAGCGCGAACAACAGGCCGGTCGCCAGGTCCGGCGCGTCCGTCATGGCGGCCTCGACCTCCGCCGTGACCTCCAGCTCGACCTGCTCGAACACCGCGCGGAACAGGCCCTGCTTGTCGCCGTAGTGGTGGTAGAGCGCGCCGCGGGTCACCCCGGCCGCGCGCACGATCTCATCCGCGGGCACGGCCTGGTAGCCGCGCTCGGCGAACAGCTCGCGCGCGGCCGCCACCAACGCGGCCCGGGTGTTCTGCGATCGCTCTTCCTGTGTCCGGCGCACGGCCCCTAATCTGCCATGACACCGGCGAACGCCAGGATGTGCCGCACCAGCTCGGCCGGCTGGTCCTCGGGGACGAAGGCGGAGGAGTCGGCGATTTCGACCAGGCGCGCGCGGGGCAGGATCTCGGCGAGCCGCCGGGCCAGGCGGAGCGGGAACATCCGGTCGTCGTCGCCCCAGGCCAGCAGGACCGGCTTGTCGAAGGCGCGCAGCTGCTCCGCCGCCGCGAGCGTGTAGCGCGGGTGCACCGCCCGGACGACCTTGCACACGTCGCGGCGGATCGCGGCGGAGCGGTGCGCCGGCCGCACGTAGGACTCGGTGATCGGCGCGGGAAATGCCCGTTTGGCCACCCAGCCGAACACGAGCGGAGTCCGGTGCAGGGCCTTGACCTGGAGCAACGCGGACACCTGGCGCATCGAACCGGGGATGCGGGCGAGCTGGGTGAGCGGTTTGAACAGCGGCGGGAAGAAGTGCCCGAAGCTGTCCGACGGGGTCAGCACGACACGGCCGACCCGCTCGGGGCGCCGCGACAGCAGGATCTGGGTGAGCGCACCACCGGTGTCGCTCGCGACGAGGATGACGTCCCGCAGGTCGAGAGCGTCGAGGAAGTCCGCGATGAGATCGGCCAGGCCGGGCGGGGTGAGGTCGGCGTCCGGGCGGACCGGGGTCTCGTGCGCCCCCAGCGGCATGTCGACGGTGAGGCAGCGGAAGCCGGCGGCAGCGACGTCCGGCACGACGTGGCGCCAGAGGTCGGCGTTGACGAAGACGCCGTGGACGAACACGACCGGCCGGCCCGTGCCGCGATCGACGTAGCGGACCTCACCCTGCGGGAGGGTCACGTGCCGCGCCTGGCCGAGTGCTGGTGAGCGAGTCATCCTCCGAACATACATACAGACTGTATGTATGTGAAGGTACGCGGCACGCTAGGGTGGTTCCGGATCGATCCGGGAGGAGCTGAGGCATGAAGGGCATCGTGCTGGCGGGCGGCAGCGGGACGCGTCTGCACCCGATCACCCAGGCGGTGTCGAAGCAACTGCTGCCGGTGTACGACAAGCCGATGATCTACTACCCGCTCTCGGTGCTGATGCTCGCCGGGATCCGGGAGATCCTGATCATCTCCACCCCCGCCGACCTGCCGAACTTCCGGCGGCTCCTCGGATCCGGCGACCAGTTCGGGTTGCAGCTGGCCTACGCCGAGCAGCCCAGCCCGAACGGCCTGGCCGAGGCGTTCCTCATCGGTGCGGACTTCCTCGGCGATGACGACGTGGCGCTGATCCTCGGCGACAACATCTTCTACGGCCAGGGGTTCTCCGGGCGGATGCAGCAGGAGGTCGCCACGCTCGACGGGTGCGTGCTGTTCGGGTACCCGGTGAAGGACCCGCAGCGCTACGGCGTGGGCGAGCTCGACCGCGACGGCAGGCTGGTGTCGATCGAGGAGAAGCCGGACCGGCCGAAGTCCAACCAGGCGATCACCGGACTGTACTTCTACGACAACCAGGTGGTGGAGATCGCGCGCGGGCTCACCCCCTCGCAGCGCGGCGAGCTGGAGATCACCGACGTCAACCTGGCCTACCTGCGGCAGGGTCGCGCGAAGCTGGTCGAGCTGGGGCGCGGGTTCGCGTGGCTGGACACCGGCACGCACGACTCGCTGCTGGAAGCCGCGCAGTTCGTGCAGGTGCTCGAGCACCGCACCGGGGTGCGCATCGCCTGCCTGGAGGAGGTGGCGCTGCGGATGGGCTACATCGACCCGGACGAGTGCCTGGCGCTCGGGCTCAAGCTGTCGAAGTCCGGGTACGGCGACTACGTGATCGCGTGCGCGCGGGCGGCCGGGGCGACCGGATAGATCAGAACGGGCCGCGGCGGGCCATGTCCTCCAGGCGCCGGATCCGGTCCTCGATCGGCGGGTGCGTGGAGAACATGCGGGAGAACGACTCGCCGGGGCGGAACGGGTTGGCGATCATCAGGTGCGACTGCGACACCAGCTGCGGTTCCGGCACGAGCGGGGCGCGGCGCGTGCCGTCCTCCAGCTTCCGCAGCGCCGAGGCCAGCGCGAGCGGATCACCGGTCAGCTCGGCTCCCGACGCGTCCGCCTGGTACTCCCGCGAGCGGCTGACGCCCATCCGGATGATGCCCGCGGCGATCGGGCCCACCAGGATGATCAGCAGCGAGACCAGCGGGTTGTTGCCCTCGCGGTCGTCCCCGCCGAACACGCCGGCGAACATCGCCACGTTGGCCAGGACGCTGACCATGCTCGCCAGCGCACCGGCGACGCACGAGATGAGGATGTCGCGGTTGTAGACGTGGGACAGCTCGTGGCCGAGCACCGCCCGCAGCTCGCGCTCGTCCAGCAGTTCCAGGATTCCGGTCGTGCAGCACACCGCCGCGTGCCGCGGGTTGCGGCCGGTGGCGAACGCGTTCGGCGCCTTGGTCGGGCTCACGTAGAGCCGCGGCATCGGCTGGCGGGCCGAGGTGGCCAGCTCACGCACGATGCGGTGCATGACGGGCTGCTCGGGCTCGGACACCGGCCGCGCGCGCATCGCCCGCAGCGCGATCGTGTCGGACTTGAAATAGGCGTAGGCGTTCATGCCGAGGGCGAGCACCAGCCCGATGAACAACGCGCCACGCCCGAACAATGAACTGATCGCGATGATGATGGCACTCAGCAACCCGAGCAACACTGCGGTTTTCAGCCCGTTCTGGTGCCTGTGCACGTGCCCTGCGCCTCCTTCCACTTCCGCAACGCGCGAACGGGGGGCGGAGTTCCGTGGCAACTCTGGCGTGCGCGCGGGCGGGCACGCCAGGTTGCGGTTGGATCCGGGTGCCCCACCCATTGTGGAAAAGGGCAGGTGCGGTCGGGCACCGGCACTGGCGCCACCGCCGCGGTGAATGCCGTTCACGCTGGTCAGGGCGGCGCCGCCGGAGACTCGCGGCCGGTGCCTAGCGGTCGTCGCAGGCGGCCCTGGCGCGGGTCATCGCCGCGTCGAACTCCGGCCCCTTCGCGGCGAAGTTCTGCATCACGATGTCGACCGGGGCCTTCAGCGCGTCGGCGAGCGACTGGTAGCGCGGCTCCTGCTCGGCGGCCGCGGCGGCGAGCTGCGCCGCCGCGCCCCAGCGCTGGAACCCGGCGTACTTGTCCACCGGATCGAGTGACGTGGTGCGCGCCACCGCGGCGCAGGCGGCGTCGACGTCGGCGGCGGCGCCGGATCCCGCAGCACCCGAACCGGTCCCGATCCAGACGAGCCCGACGATTCCCGCGCCGACGACGAGCCCGACGACCAGGGCGACCACGGCGAGCGGCCACCGGCGACGCGGGGACGGAACGGAGTACGGCTGGGCCGGGTACGGTTGGGCCATCGGAGATCCTTCCAGCGTGGGCTGTCACCCCATGGACGCTCCCTCGTCCCGCCTGGTTCCGGGGAGTCGTGCCGCCCACAGCGAGCCCCGGAGGGAATCAACGCAGGCCGGGGACGAGACCCTCGATGAGGACGTCCAGTGCCTGCTCGACGTGCACGTCCTCCGCCACCTGGACGGCGGGCTGGCCGCCGCGCCCGGAGCTGTCCGCGCGGGTGCGTCCCCGCGCGGCGCCCTCGGCCAGCTCGACCCGCACCGGCGTGGTGCGGCAGCTCACCAGGTCGGGGCGGGCCAGGACGGCGGCCGCGAGCGGGTCGTGCAACGGCATCGGCGGCCGCTGATCCGTTGGTGCGGCGGCGAGCAGCTTGGCGAAGCCTCCCCAGGGCAGTGGGTCCTGCGCCAAGGCGGTGAGCCAGCCGGTCGTGGGCTGGACCTGGCGGGTCACGTCGAGCCCGACCAGCGTCAGGTCGAACCCCGCCGTGAGCACCTGGTCGGCGGCCTCCGGGTCGGACCAGATGTTGGTCTCGGCCACCGCGGAGACGCTGCCGTCACCGGTGAACACCCCGCCCATCACCACGACCCGGCCGGCCAGCCCGGGCAGCCGGGGTTCCCGCTGCAACGCCAGGGCGAGGTTGGTCAACGGGCCGAGCATGAGCAGGGCGAGCTCACCCGGGCGTGCCCGCACGTGCCGGAGCAGCTGGGCGGCGGCCGGCTCGCCGACGGGCTTGGCGGCGGGCGGACCGAGCAGGCGGCCCACCGGGTCCTCGGGATGGCGGTAGTGCACCTCGCGGGTCAACGGCGCGGTGGCTCCTTGCGCGACCGGCACCTCGGTCTCGAGCAGCTCCAGCACACGCAGCGTGTTGCGCGCGGCGGCCTCGGCGGGCACGTTGCCGTGCACCGAGCCGATCGCGACGACGTCGACAGCGGGGCTGCGGGTGAGGAACACCAGTGCCAGCGCGTCGTCAAGGCCGCCGTCGGTGTCGACGAGGACGGGGACGGGTGCTGCCTGCGGGGTCATGGGAGATGACTGTGCCGTAGCGCGTGAAGCTCGCGCCGCCCGCCCGGTTCACGTCGCCAATTCGGGTACCCCACCACCCGTCAGCGCCCGCGGCACCACCCGCTGGCCGTCAGCACCGGAGCCTGAAGGTCGAAACCACGCAGAGGACACCCATGAAACTCGGACTGCAAATCCCCGACTTCACCTGGCCCGGCGGCCCCGCCACGCTCGGCCGCGACCTCGCCGACATCGCCCGCGCCGCCGACGACGCCGGATTCGACTACCTCGCCGTGATGGACCACTTCTTCCAGATTCGCGCGGTCGGACCCAGCGAGCACGACATGCTCGAGGCGTACACCACCCTCGGCTTCCTCGCCGCCCACACCGAACGCGTCAAACTCCTCACCGTCATCACCGGCGTCCTCTACCGCCAGCCCGGCGTGCTCGCCAAGGCGGTGACCACCCTCGACGTGCTCTCCGGCGGCCGGGCCATGCTCGGCATCGGCGCCGGCTGGAACGAAGAGGAATGCCGCGGTCTCGGCTTCCCGTTCCCGCCCACCGCGGAACGCTTCCAGATGCTCGAAGAAACGCTGCAATACGTGCTGCGCATGTGGTCCGACGACGACGGACCTTTCTCCAGCCCGCACATCGAGGCCGAACGGCTCCTGAACGTCCCGCAGGCGCTCACCAAACCACACCCGCCGATCATGATCGGCGGCAGCGGGGAGCAGAAGACCCTGCGGTTCGTCGCGCGGTACGGCGACGCCTGCAACATCTTCGACGGGCCCGACCTCGAACACAAGCTCGACGTCCTGCGCGGGCACTGCGAAACCGAGGGCCGCGATTACGCCGACATCACCAAAACGGTCTACCACCCCCTCGACGTCGGGGCACGCGGCGAAAAGGCCGACGAGCTCAAGCGGGAACTGCGCCGCCTGCACGAACTAGGCGTGGACGCCGTGATCGGCTCCATCCCGGGGCTTCCGGACCCGGGCCTGATCGAAACCTTCGCCGACGACGTCATCCCGTTCGCCGAAACGCTCTGACCGCCGGTTACCGCCCCAGGAGGTTTCTTCCTCGCGGAAACCCGACCAGGCCAACGGTTTTCCGCGAACGCGGCCCGTAACGATGTCCTCCCGTCCCCCGACCTCTGGGTCAAGCCGGTGGCGGCGGGAGGATTTCCATGAAGATCAGCGTCTTCGGGCTCGGCTACGTCGGATGCGTCTCGGCCGCGTGCCTCGCCGGTGAGGGACACCGGGTGATCGGCGTCGACATCAATCCCGGCAAGATCGACCTCATCCGCCGGGGCAACGCACCCGTGGTGGAAGAACGCATCGGTGAACTGACCGCACGGGTCGTCGCGAACGGCGCGCTCACCGCCACCACGAGCGTCGCCGACGCGATCGCCGGCAGTGACATCTCGCTGGTCTGCGTCGGCACGCCGTCGGCCCCCAACGGCAGCCTGTCCACCGCCTTCCTGGAACGGGTCACCGAGGAGATCGGCGGCGCGCTCGCCGGGAAGACCGGCCGGCACACGGTCGTGTTCCGCAGCACCATGCTGCCCGGCACCTGTCTGGACCTGCTGGTGCCGATCCTGGAAAAGGCCTCCGGCCGCACCGCCGGCGTCCACTTCGGCGTCGCCGTGAACCCCGAGTTCCTCCGGGAAGGCAGCAGCGTCAAGGACTTCTTCGACCCCCCGAAAACGGTCATCGGGGAACTCGACCCGGCCAGCGGCGACGCGGTCGCGGACCTCTACGCGGGCCTGCCCGGCGACGTCTTCCGGGTGCCGATCCCGGTCGCGGAGATGACCAAGTACGCCGACAACGCCTTCCACGGCCTCAAGATCGGCTTCGCCAACGAGCTGGGCGCGATCTGCCGCGCCCTCGGCCTCGACTCGCACCGCGTGATGGACGTGTTCCTGGCCGACCGCAAGCTCAACGTCAGCCCGGCCTACCTGCGGCCCGGCTTCGCCTTCGGCGGCTCGTGCCTGCCCAAGGACCTGCGCGGGCTGGTCTACGCCGCGCACCGCGCCGACGTGTCGGTGCCGCTGCTCGCGCACGTGCTGCCCTCCAACGAAGAGCACCTCCGCCGCGCGTTCGACCTGGTCGCGCGCACCGGCAAACGGCGCATCGGCCTGTTCGGGCTGTCGTTCAAACCGGGCACCGACGACCTGCGCGAGAGCCCGCTCGTCGAACTCGCCGAACGCCTGCTCGGCAAGGGCTACGACCTGAGGATCTACGACGCGAACGTGAGCCTGTCCCGGCTGGTGGGCGCCAACCGCGAGTACATCGAAAGCCGCCTGCCGCACCTGGGCCAGCTGCTCGCCGGCTCGCCCGGCGAGGTGCTGGACCACGCCGAGGTGTGCCTGGTCGGCAGCACCGACCCGGCCGTGCTCGCCGTGCTGCCCCACGCGGGCGGCCGGACCCTGATCGACCTCGTCCGCCTGCCCGACGCCGCCGTGCGCCGCGACGAAGAAGGATACGTCGGCCTTGCCTGGTAACGCCCTGATCCTCGTCGAGAACCTGTCCGTGCCGTTCGACCGGCGGGTCTGGCAGGAGTGCACCACCCTGCGCGACGCCGGGTGGACCGTCCACGTGATCTGTCCACAGGGGACGAAACGGGACACCGAACCGGAGGTCGTGCTCGACGGCGTGCACATCCTGCGGTACCCGCTCACCGCGGCCACCGGTGGCCCCGCCGGCTACCTGCGGGAGTACGGTGCCGCGCTGTGGCACACGGCCCGGCTGGCCCGCAGGGTCGGACGGGTCGACGTCGTGCACGCCTGCAACCCGCCGGACCTGCTGTTCCTCGTCGCGCTCCGGCTCAAGCGCCGTGGCGCGAAGTTCGTCTTCGACCACCACGACCTGGTCCCCGAGCTGTACCTGTCGCGGTTCGGCCGTGGCCGGGACCTGCTCTACCGCGGCGTGTGCGCGCTGGAACGGGCCACCTTCCGGGCCGCGGACGTGGTCATCTCGACCAACGAGAGCTACCGCGACGTGGCACTGACCCGCGGAGGCAAGCGGCCCGCGGACGTGTTCGTGGTCCGCAGCGCCCCGGTCGTGGAGCGGTTCCACCAGGTGCCACCGGAGCCGGAACTCAAGCGCGGCAAGCCGCACCTGCTGTGCTACCTGGGTGTGATGGGGCCGCAGGACGGCGTCGACTTCGCCCTGCGCGCGCTCGCGAAACTGCGTGACGACCTGGGTCGCACCGACTGGCACGCGGTGTTCGTCGGGTCCGGCGACGCGTTCGACGCGATGGTCGCGCTGTCCCGGGAACTGGGCCTGGACGACCGGGTGGAGTTCACCGGCCGCATCCCGGACGCCGACCTGGTCCGTTATCTGTCCACAGCGGACGTCTGCCTGTCCCCGGACCCGCACAACCCGCTCAACGACGTGTCCACCATGAACAAGATCATGGAATATATGGCGATGAGCCGGCCGATCGTGTCGTTCGACCTGCGCGAAGCGCGCGTTTCCGCGGGCGACGCGGCGGTGTACGCGCCGGCCAACGACGAACTCGAGTTCGCCAAGCTCACCGCGCGGTTGCTGGACGATCCCGCGGAACGGCGGCGCATGGGCGACATCGGCGCGGCGCGCGTCGCGGGACCGCTGTCGTGGGCCAACTCGGCGAAATCCCTGCTCGCCGCATACGCAGCCGCGAGTCGGTGAATCGCTGACCGGTACCGGGAAAACCCCGTCGAGAAACTTTTTGCACCAGGCCGGTAACCAATCCAGGAATTGCCGCGACCTGGTTCGTGAAAGGCAATCCAACCGGACGCCGGTGGCGTCCCGCGGATCGATCGAGGGGGCAACCATTGGGTGACGACACCGTCCGCTTGTCCACGATCGGACGGATCCTGCGCAACCGCTGGCGCCTGCTCGCGGCGCTCGCGGTGCTCGGCGCGCTCGTCGGGACGGGCGCGTCGCTGCTGTTCTCCCCCGGCTACCGGACCTCGACGAGCGTGCTGCTCCAGGGTTCGCGCGACGCGGGCGAACTCCTCACCGAAGCGCAGGTCGCGACCAGCACCGTGGTGCTCGACCGGGCCGCGCAGGCACTGGGCTGGGGGGTGAGCGGGGCGGCGCTGAGCGGCAACGTCAAGGCCGGCGCGAGCCAGGCCAACATCATCGACATCACCGCCACCGCGGACACGCCGGACAAGGCGCAGAAACTGGCCGACCAGGTGGCCAACGCCTACGTGGCCTACACCGCGCAGCTCTTCGGCGCGAATTCCGACGCCGCGAGCCAAGTGGCGCAGGAACAGGCGACCGCGTTGCGCCACCAGGTCCAGGAAACCAACGACCGCATCACCGAACTGTCCCAATCGGCGCAGAAGCTGTCCGTGGAGACGGTCGATGTGCGCACGCAGCTGGAACAACTGCGCAGCGACCTGGCCGACGCGATGCTCAAGCTGGACCAGTCCGACCAGACCATCAGCCAGACCAAGACCGTCGTGATGGGTTCGGCGCAGCTGCCGACCAGCCCGGCGGCACCGACGATGACCCAGTTCGCCGGTGGTGGCGCGGTGGCGTTCTTCCTGCTCGGCGTGCTCGGCCACCTGATCGGCGCACGAGCGGACCGGCGGCTGCGGGACGAGCAGGAGATCGGGTCCGCGGTCGGCGGCCCCGTGCTCGGCAGCGTCGACGTGCCGGTGGACCGGCGCACGCACCAGGCGACCGGCAAGGCGCGGCACGCCTGGTCGCGCTGGCTCGGCCTGGACCGCGCGTGGAACGAACCCGAGCTCCTGCCGTCGGTGGACCGGGCGAGCCGGGAGGTGCGCTACCGCCGGGTGCTGTCCCGCCTGGGTGACGAGCGGGGCACGTTCGCGCTCGTCGTGCTGCTCGTCGCCGACGACGACCCGGCCGGGCGGGGCGCCGCCGCCCAGCTGGTCGCGGCCTCGGCCGGACGGCCCGAGCTGCGGATCGTGGTGACCAGCGCCGCCCGGCCCACCGTCGGCGAGGTCGAGGGCGCCGACGGGGTCGTGGTCGTGCAGGGCAGCGGCACCCGGACCGGCTGGGAGCTGGTGGACCTCGCCACCGCGTGCGGGGACGCCGGGCTGCGGGTGCTCGGCACCGTCGTGGCCCACCCGGCGCGGACGTCGGCGCGGACCGGGGACGAGCCGGCCGGTGCGGCGCGGCCGGACGGGGTATTGGCGGGTTCGGCATGACCACACCCGACCGCGCACCCGCGGACCAGCCGCTCATCGACCTCCACCGGCTGCTGACCTCGATCCGCCGCAGGCGGCGGATGTGGCTCGCCGCCGCGGTCATCGGACTGCTCGGCGGCGCGGCGTTCGCGTTCCTCACCCCGGCGAAACCGACCGCGGTGACGTCCCTGCTCGTGCTGCACACGGCCGACCAGCCCAACGACAGCAAGAGCCTGATCCAGACCGACGTGGCGGTGCTGCAGAGCACCCGCATCGCGGGCGCCGCGGTCCGGACGCTGAACCTGCCGGCCACGCCCGAGCAGTTCCGCACCACCTACACCGGTGCCGGGCTGACGAACAACATCATGCAGGTCACGGCGACCGGCCCGACCGTCCCGGACGCGCTCGCCCGCGCCAAGGCGATCGCCGACGCGTTCATCACCGACCACCGGCAGCGGTTGCAGGCGGCCGCCGATGCCGAGGCGCAGGCGCTGCTCAACCAGCGCGACCAGCTGCAGGGCGAGCTGAACCAGGTGGACGTGCAGATCGCGCAGGCGTCGGGCCGCACCAGCCAGATCGGCCCCGCCGAGCTGCAAACGCTGTACGCGCGCCGGGCCGACCTCGCCTCGCGCGTCTCGGACTACACCGGCCGCGCCACCGAGGCCCGGGTCGGGCAGCCCCAGCTGGGGGCGGGCAGCCAGATCGTGGACGGGCCGCGCGCGGTCGCCTCGTCCACGCTCGGCTCGGCCATGACCACCGGTGGGATCGGCGGCGCGTTCGGCCTGTTCGCGGGGCTGGCGATCGCCGCGGTGCTCAGCGTGGTGCGGGACCGCCCGGTGCTGCGCCGCGACATCGCCGCCGAGCTGGGCGCCTCCGTCATCGGTGAACTGCCCCAGCCCAGCCGGGTGCGGCGGTCGCGGGCCGCCGCCCAGCACCACCGGGTGGCCGCCACGCTCGCCCGCACCGTCGCCCCGGGCGGCGGGTCGGTGTCGGTCCTCGAACTGGGCTGCCCGCGGATCGCGGCGACGCTCGCCCTGGACGTGGCCAAGCACGTGGCCGGCGAACTCGACGGCCCGGAACACACCGTCGTGCTCGTCGACGACCTGCCCGGACGCGAACTCACCGCGGTAGCCGGTGACCCGCCGGAGATCCCGGTGGTCGACGGCGCCGAACGGGTGGGTGCGGGCCTGCGGATCGGCGTCGGCTCGGTAGCGCCGGGCACGGCGTGGACCGACCTGAGCCGTCTCGGCGCGGAAACCGTGCTGGTGGTGCGCACCGGGAAGGCGACCACGCAGTGGCTGCACACCGTCGCCCGCCAGCTGGCCGACCTGGGCATCCCGGTCATCGGGATCGTGCTGGTCGCGCCGGACCCGAAGGACCGCACCGACGGCACCCTCTGGGACGGGCTGCACACCGCGCTGCGCGGCCGGGCCGCGTTCGCCGCCGCACGCCCGGCGGGCGGCAACGACCACCCCGCCCGGTGGCACGCGCCGCTCCCGGGCCGCAACGGCGAGCGGACGGTGACGCTCGAACCGGTGCAGGCCGAGCTGCCGACGAAGCAGTTCGCCCCGGCCGGGCACGCCGACCACACCGGGTCCTGCGTCAACGGCAAGCTGCCCCTCGAACGCGAAGGCTGACCAGCGCATGTGCGGTATCGCAGGAACCCATCGCCTGCCGGACGGCGGCCCGCTCACCGACCGGCTCACCCGGCGGCTGGCCCACCGCGGCCCGGACGGCGAGGGCCGCTACGACCACGGCGACGTCCACCTCGGGCACCGGCGGCTGTCCATCATCGACCTGTCCCAGACCGGCGCGCAGCCGATGGTCTCCGGCGGGCTCGCGCTCAGCTACAACGGCGAGCTGTACAACGCACCGGAACTGCGCGCCGAACTGCAGGGCAAGGGTGTGCGGTTCCGCGGCACGTCCGACACCGAGGTCGTGCTGGAGGCGTGGCGGCGATGGGGTACCGACTGCCTGCCGCGGTTGCGCGGCATGTTCGCGTTCGCGATCTTCGACGAGCGCACCGGCGAGCTGTTCCTGGCGCGCGACCAGCTCGGCATCAAACCGCTGTTCTACCTGCGCCGCGGCGACGGGCTCGTGTTCGCCTCGGAGCTGAAGGCGCTGGCCGGTGAGCTGGGCGGCGAGCTGCACGTCGACGAAACCGCACTGGTCGCCTCGCTGCTCTACTACTGGGTGCCCGACAGCCGCTGCGCGTTCCGCGAGGTGCGCAAGCTGCCCCCGGGGACCTGGTTGCGGTCCCGGCCGGACGGACGCGTGGACACCGGCCGGTACTGGAACCTGCGGGACGTGGCCGCCGAGGCGCAGGCCGGTCCGCCGGCCGATCTCGCCGCTGTGGTCGAGGACTCCACGCGGGCACACCTGCTCGCCGACGTGCCGGTGGGGACGTTCCTGTCCGGCGGGCTGGACTCCAGCTACCTGACCGCCCTCGCCGCGCGGCACCGCCCCGGGATCTCCGCCTACACCATCGGGTTCCGCGCCGCGGACGCGAAGTTCGAGGCGATGCCGGACGACCTGCGCTACGCCCGGATCGTCGCGCAGCGCTTCGGCGTCGACCTGCACGAGATCGAGATCGCGCCGGACGTGCAGGAACTGCTGCCGCACCTGACCCACCACCTGGACGAGCCGATCGGCGATCCGGCCGCGATCAACAGCTACCTGATCTGCACCGCCGCACGCGAGGCCGGGGTCAAGGTGATGCTGTCCGGCATGGGTGCCGACGAGTTGTTCGCCGGGTACCGCAAGCACCTGGCGAACCTGATCGCGCTGCGCTACCAGAAGATCCCGCGTGTCCTCCGCGGCCCAGCCGAGTCCGTTGTGGACCGTCTGCCGGTGGCGAACGCGCGACGCGGCTTCCGGTCGGTGCGGTTCGCCAAGCGGTTCCTGTCCTTCGCCGAACTGCCCGAGGAAACCGCGTTCCGGCGCAGCTACACGATGTACGACCGGGACGAGCTGACCGGCCTGGTCCACCCCGACCTCGCCGGCGCGGTGGACGACGTGCTCACCGAACACGCCGACACCTACCACGACAACCAGTTGCACGACTTCGTCAACCGCATGTGCCTGGCCGACGCGCGCATGTTCCTGCCCGGGCTGAACCTCACCTACACCGACCGCTCCAGCATGGCCGCCTCCACCGAGGTGCGGGTGCCGTTCGTGGACGTCGAGGTGGTCCGGGCCGCGTTCAGCCTGCCCGGCAACCGCAAGATCGCCGGGCGGCAGGGCAAGGCGGCGCTGAAGGAAGCCGCCTCACCGATCCTGCCCAAGGAGATCGTGTACCGGCCGAAGGGCCTGTTCAGCGCTCCCCTGCGGGCGTGGATGAGCCGGGACCTGGCGCCGCTGGTGCGGGAGGTCGTGCACGACGGCGAGCTGGTGCGGTCCGGGCTGCTGCGGCGGGAGGCGTTGCAGCGCCTGGCCGACGAGGACGCCGCCGGCCGCGAGGACCGGTCCAAGCACCTCTGGCACGTCCTGACCCTCGAGTACTGGTACCGCGGCGCGACCGAAGCCGGTGCGGCCGAGCGAGCAGCGTGAAGGAGCCCTGGTGAAGCAGGTCGTGCAGAACTACAAGAGCGGCGAGCTGGCGCTGCTGGACGTCGAGGCGCCCGCTTGTAAGCCGGGCGGGGTGCTCGTGCGGACCGCGTACTCGCTGATCTCCACCGGCACCGAGATGATGAAGGTGACCGAGGCGAGCATGTCGATGCTGGGCAAGGCGCGCTCGCGGCCGGACCAGGTCGCCAAGGTTGTGCAGAGTGTCGCGACCAACGGCGTCGGCGCCACCTACCGCAAGGTGATGAACCGCCTCGACTCGTACACACCACTGGGCTATTCGCTGTGCGGGGTGGTCGAGGAGGTCGGGGCCGGGTTGGCGGGCACCGTCGAGGTCGGCGATCTGGTGGCGTGCGCCGGCAATGAGCACGCGCTGCACGCCGAGTTGAACTGGGTGCCGGAGAACCTGTACACCCGCGTACCGGCCGGGGTGCGGCCGCGGCACGCGGCGTTCGGCACCGTCGGCGCGATCGCCCTGCAGGGCGTCCGCCGCGGCGAGCCGCAGCTCGGCGACACCGCGCTGGTGATCGGGCTGGGCTTGATCGGGCAGCTCGTCGTGCAGCTGCTGGTGGCGTCCGGGGTGCGCGTGGTCGGGGCCGACCCGGACACCGGGCGGTGCCGGCTGGCCGAGCGGCTCGGCGCGTCGGTGGGCGGTCACCCGGGTTCCGGCGAGGTGGCGGTCGCGGTCGGCGAGCTGACCGGCGGGCACGGCGTCGACCAGGTGTACCTCGCCGCCGGGGGCGGCACGAACGAGCCGGTCGAGCTGGCCGCGAAGCTCGCGCGGGACCGCGGGCGGGTGGTCGACATCGGCAAGTGCCGGCTCGACCTGCCGTGGAACGCCTACTACGAAAAGGAACTGGACGTCCGGTTCTCCCGGTCGTACGGACCGGGCCGCTACGATCCGGAGTACGAACTGGACGGCCGCGACTACCCGATCGGCTACGTGCGCTGGACCGAGCGCCGGAACCTGGCGTGCTTCCTCGACCTGATCGCCCGCGGCCGCGCCGACGTCGAACCGCTGGTCTCGCACGTCGCGGACTTCGCCACCGCGGTGGAGACCTACCGCAGGCTCGACGAGGGCGAGCTGACGGCCGTCGCCGTGTTGTTCCGCTACCCGGGTGCGGAGCACGAGCCCGCCGAGCCGGAGCTGACCACCGCGGTGCCGCACCGGGAACCGGTCCGCACGTCGCAGCGGCCGGGCCGGATGCGGACCGCGTTCCTCGGCGCCGGCAACTACGCGTCCTCGATGCTGCTGCCGCACCTGGCGGAGCGGGCGGACGTCGAGCTGCGCCGCGTGGTCACCACGTCCGCGCTGTCCGCGGCGAACGCCAAGCGCAAGTTCGGGTTCGCCGAGGCGTCCACCGACGTGGCCGCGACACTGGCCGATCCGGACATCGACGCGGTGTTCGTGGTGACCCGCCACAGCTCGCACGCCGACCTGACCCGGCGCGCGCTGCTGGCCGGCAAGGCGGTGTTCGTGGAGAAGCCGCTGGCGCTGACCGAGGCCGAGCTGGGCAAGGTGCTCGGCGCGATCGAGGAGTCCGGCAACGACCGGCTGCAGGTCGGGTTCAACCGCCGGTTCGCGCCACTGCTGAGGGAAAGCGCCGGGCGTTTCGGCCGGCGGATCGGCCCGGCGTCGGTGCGGTACCTGGTCAACGCCGGCTGCCTGGAGCACGGCAGCTGGTACGACCGGGCCGGGTCGGAGGGCACCCGGTTCACCGGTGAGGGCGGGCACTTCATCGACACGGTGAGCTGGCTGCTCGGCGACGACCCGGTGTCGGTGTACGCGGCTGCCACGCCGGACCAGCAGGACCTGCAGATCCTGCTGCGGTACCCGGGCGGCTCGACGGCGACGATCAGTTACGCCACCAGCGGTTCGGCCGCCTTCCCGAAGGAGACGCTGGACGTCGTCGCGGACGGCAAGGTGCTCGCGTTCGACGACTTCGCCCGCGCCTCGGTGTACGCGCGCAAGCGCTGGACCAGCTCGCGCATCCCGAAGGGCCGCGACAAGGGCCAGCACGCCGAGCTGGACGCGTTCGTCGCGGCGGTCACCTCCGGCGGCCCGATGCCGGTGCCGCTGGAGTCGCTGGTCGCGACCACGCTGGCCACGCTCGCCGTGCAGACCAGCCTCGCCACCGGCGCGCCGGTCAAGATCGGGGCCGGCCCATGACGGACCTGGGCTGGTACCTGCGGCGGCTCTCGCGGATGGGGCCGCGGGAAGCCGCCGGGCGGGCGGCGGACCTGCGGAACCGGCACAGATTGCGGCGCGCACTGCCGGAACCGTCCACTCCCCTGCCCGGCCGCCGGTTCACCGCCGTGCTGCCTGCGGGCGTGTCGGTCCCGCCGGGGGCGCGCGCCCGGGTGCTGGCCACCGCGGACCGGCTGCTCGACGGCCACGCCGAGTACTTCGGCGTGCCGCGCGACGATCTGGTCGACCCGGACTGGTCGTTCGACCCGAAGACCGGCCGGCGCGCGCCGGTCGACACCTTCGCGTTCGACATCCCCTACCGGCACGAGGACGTGGTCGGCGACATCAAGCAGATCTGGGAGCCCTCCCGGCACCAGCACCTCACCGTGCTCGCCACCGCCCACGCGCTGACCGGCGAGGACCGGTACGCCGAGCGGGTCGCCGACCACCTGAAGTCGTGGTGGGCGGCCAACCCGCCGATGACGGGCGTGCACTGGGTCAGCGGGATCGAGCTGGGCATCCGGTTGCTGTCCTGGGTGTGGGTGCGGCGCCTGCTCGCCGCCTGGCCCGGCGCGGCCGGGCTGTTCGAGGACAACCCCGAGGCGCTGCACCAGATCTGGCACCACCAGCGCCGGCTGGCGACCTTCCCCAGCCGCGGGTCGTCGGCGAACAACCACGTCGTCGCGGAGGCGGCCGGGCAACTGGCCGCGGCGTGCGCGTTCCCGTGGTTCCCCGAGTCGGCGGGCTGGCGCTCGGCGGCGCTGCGGTCGCTGGCCGACCACCTGGACGCCAACACCTTCGGCTCCGGGCTGAACCGCGAGCTGGCCACCGAGTACCACGGCCTGGTCCTGGAACTGGGCCTGGCCGCGGCGGCCGAGGCCGGACCCGCCGCACCGGACTCGCTGTGGCAGACGCTGCTGCGGATGACCGACGCGCTCGCGGCGGTGGTGGACGTCCGGCTGCGGCCGCCGCGGCAGGGCGACGGCGACGACGGGCACGGGCTGGTCCTCGACGGCCACGGCACCGACCGCTGGTCCTCGCTGTTGTCCACCGGCGACGCCGTGTTCGGCCGCCTGGACTGGTGGCCGCGTCCGCGTGGGGACGACGTGCGCACCCCGCTGCTCGCCGCGCTCGCCGGGCGGCACGAGCTGCCGGGCCGCCCGGACACCCGCGCCGACCACTTCGCCGACGCCGGGCTGACCCTGCTGCGCACCCCGCCCGGCGACGGCCGCGCCGAGATCTGGTGCCGGTGCGACGGCGGCCCGCACGGGTTCCTGTCGATCGCCGCGCACGCGCACGCCGACGCCCTGTCCGTGGAGGTGCGGCACGACGGCGTGGACATCCTCGCCGACCCGGGAACCTACTGCTACCACGGGGAACCCGGGTGGCGGGCCTACTTCCGGTCCACCCTCGGCCACAACACCGTGCAGCTCGACGACACCGATCAGTCCACTTCGGGCGGTCCGTTCCTGTGGACCCGGCACGCCCGAACCCGGGTGCTGGCCCGGCCGGGGGGCGGGGTGCCGCGCTGGTGCGCCGAACACGACGGCTACCGGCCGGCCGTGCACCGCCGCACCGTCGAACTCGACCCGGCCGGCCGCGCACTGCGCATCACCGACGAGATCACCGCCGACCGGCCGCACCGGGCGCGACTCGCGTTCCACCTCGGTCCGCGGGTGTCCGCGGAGCTGTCCGGGAACGCGGCCGTACTGACGTGGACCGCCGGCGGCCGCGACGAGACGGCGATCCTCGAACTGCCCGGCGGGCTCGCCTGGACCGCGCACCGCGGCCGGACCGCGCCCCCGCTCGGCTGGTACTCGCCCGGCTACGGCCGCCGCGAGCCGGCCACCACCTTGATCGGCAGTGGGTGCACCGGCGGCGCGCTGGTCACCCTGCTGCGCTTCGCCCGCTAGCCGGAGGTTGGACGCCGTGCCCGCACGATCGACGACCCGGATCCGCCTGCTGCTGCCCGCACTGGCACTGCTGGCGGTGCCGGCGTGCACGTCCCCGCCGACCACGGCGAACACCGCGCACGAGGGCCCGCCGGACCACGTCGCCGCGGTGTGCGGCCACGTCGAGCCCGGGCCGGCCACCCCGCCCGCGGGCGCCGTCGTCGTGCACCCCGGCGTGCCCAACGACCTGGCCGTGCAGACCGCGAACCACCCGCCGGGCACCACGTTCTGGCTCGCGCCGGGCAGGCACGTCCTCGGCGACGACCAGTACGACCAGATCCAGCCGAGGAACGATGACGTGTACCTCGGCGCGCCCGGGGCGGTGTTCGACGGCCGCGGCGTCAACCGGTACGCCTTCGCCGGTTCCGGGTCGAACGTGACGATCAGCCACCTCGTGGTCACCGGGTTCAACGCGCCGGTCAACGAGGGTGTGGTCAACCACGACTCCGGCGACGGCTGGGTGATCGAGCACAACAGCATCGAGGACAACCACGGCGCCGGGCTGATGGCGGGCGCGCGCCAGCAGGTGCGGGCCAACTGCCTGCGCACCAACGGCCAGTACGCGATGAACGCCTACCAGGCCGGCGACCACATCACCGGCCTCGTCGTCGAGGGCAACGAGATCACCGGGAACAACACCGACCACCTGGAGGAGCAGTACCGGGGCTGCGGCTGCACCGGCGGCATCAAGTTCTGGGCGGTCGACGGCGCCGACGTGCGCGGCAACTGGGTGCACGACAACCAGGGCACCGGGTTGTGGGCCGACACCGGCAACAACGACTTCCTCATCGAGGGCAACGTCATCGAGGGCAACGGCGGCTCCGCGATCATCTACGAGACCAGTTACAACGCGGTGATCCGCAACAACACGATCCGCCGCAACAACTGGGTCGACGGGCGCTCGTTCGTGGACAAGGGCGACACCTTCCCCGCCGCCACCATCTACATCTCCGAGTCCGGCGGCGAGCCGCGCGTCCCGGCGCGCACCGACAAGATCGAGATCACCGGCAACGACCTGATCGACAACTGGTCCGGGGTCACCCTGTGGGAGAACGCGGACCGGTTCTGCAACAGCGCGGCGAACACCTCGACCGGCTACTGCACGCGCCTGGTGCGCGACGCGGCGACCTGCTCGCAACCGGCCATCGCGGCCCCGCCGCTGTACGGCGACTGCCGCTGGAAGACCCAGCGCGTCGACATCCACCACAACCGGTTCTCCCTGAACCCCGAGGTCGTCGGCTGCACCGTGCTGTGCGGGCGGATGGCGGTGCTGTCCAACTACGGCACCTACCCGGACTGGTCGCCCTACCGGGGCGAGGTGATCCGCCAGGCGATCACGTTCCACCAGGGCAACCAGTGGCACGACAACACCTACGCCGGGCCGTGGAGCTTCATGGCGGTCGACACCAACGGGGTCCTCGACACGCTGGCCTGGCAGGCGCCGCCCTACCAGCAGGACACCGGCAGCACCTTCACCGCCGGGACGGGCAACCGATGAGCGCCGGCACGTTCCTCCCGCGCGCCGAGCCGGGCTCCGCCACCGAAGCGTTCCCCCGGCTGCTGCCGGCGATCTGGGGGTTGCTGGTGTTCAACACGCTCGGCTCGCAGGGCGGCCAGCTGCTGATCACGCTGCCCCGCACGGTCGTGCAGATGGCCACGATGGGTTCGATCGTCGCCGCGTTCGGGCTGGCGCTGGTCGTCAACCCGCGGGTGCGGATCCGGCCGAGCGCGTTCCTGTTCCTGCTCACCCTGCTGGTGGCGTCCAGCATCGCCGGCAGCGTGCGGCTGGAAGCAGGCTGGGGCTCGCTGTTCCGCTGCTTCCGGCTGACGTTGTTCGTCGCCACGCTGTGGCTGATCAGCCCGTGGATGGGGCACGCCGTCCGGTTCATCCGGATGCACCTGCGGGCCCTGATCATGGTGCTCGTGCCGGTCGGGATCGGCCTGTTCATCTCGCCGGGCAACGCCCTGCCGGCGAGCAACCAGGGCCGCCTGAGCGGCACCCTGTGGCCCATGACGGCGCCGCAGGTGGGCGCCTACAGCGCGATCATCGCCGGGCTGGTCGTGCTGCTGTGGATGACGCAGGAGACCGACGTCCGCACGGTCGCCCTCGTCGGCGGTCCGGCGTTCGGCATGCTCGTGCTGAGCCACACCCGGACCGCGATGCTCGGCGTCGTGGTCGCGCTGGCCGTCGCCGGGCTGTCGGTGTTCCTGACCAGCCTGCGGGCCCGCAAGGCGTTCACCGTCGCCGCCGGTATCGCCGCGCTCGCCGCGATCCCGTTCGGCCCGCTGGTGCAGGCGTGGATGCTGCGCGGCCAGGACCAGGAGGCGCTGAGCAACCTCACCGGGCGCACGAAGGTGTGGGACGCGCTGCTGACCGAGCCGCGCGGCTGGTTCGAGCAGGTGTTCGGCACCGGGCTGTCCAACAAGTCCTTCAACGGCCTGCCCATCGACAGCGGCTGGCTCGCGGTCTACCACGAGCAGGGCTGGCTCGGCATCGTGCTGGTGGCGTTGTTCCTGCTGACGCTGGTGATCGTCGCGTTGTCGCGCCCGCCGTCACCGTCGCGGGCGTACGCGATCTTCCTGATCACCTACTGCCTGGTCGCCTCCTACACCGAGGTCGGCATCGGGGACGCCTCGCCGTACCTGCTGCACCTCTTCGTCGCCGCCGGGTTGCTGTCCGCGCCCCGCGCTGTTCCACAAAGGACGGTAACCGGATGACCGTAACGGACACCGTGGTCCGCGCGACCTCAAGACATCTCGAGAGAGGTGGTCGAACCGTGAGCCAGCCAGGCGTTCTGCTCGACCGGGACGGCACGATCATCGTCGACAGCGGGTACGTCGGCTCGGTCGACCGGGTCGAGTTCATCGACGGGTCCATCGCCGCCATCGCCGCGCTCAACCGCGCCGGCATTCCGGTCGCCGTGGTGAGCAACCAGGCCGGGGTGGCGCGCGGCTACTACGGCATCGCCGACGTGGAACAGGTCCACAAGCACATGATCGCCGAGCTGGCGCGGCACGGCGCGCACGTCGACCTGTGGCTGTTCTGCCCGTACCACCCGGACGGCGTCGTCGAGGCGTTCGCGCGGCGCAGCGCCGACCGCAAGCCCGGTCCGGGCATGGCGCTGGCCGCGGCGGAGGCGCTCGACCTGGACCTCTCCGCGTCCTGGGTGGTCGGCGACAGCCCGTCCGACGTCGGGCTCGCCCGCGCCGTCGGCGCCACGCCGCTGCACGTCGGACCACCGGGGTCGGCGGTGACCGGCGTTCCGGCGTTCCCGGATCTCGCCGCCGCCGTGGGGTTCATCCTCGGCGGCGCGGCCGTGCCGCAACCCGTGCCTCAGCGGCCGCCGAAGTTCCCGGCCGCACGGTTCCACCGGGCGGACTCCTACGGCGGTGCGTACGTCGCCGAGCTGTCCCGGGCGTTCGCCACCGTCGACCTGGAGCAGGTCAGCCGCGCGGCGAAGATCCTGAACACCGCCTACGACTCCGATTCGGCCGTGTTCGCCTGCGGCAACGGCGGATCCGCGTCGATCGCCAACCACCTCCAGTGCGACCACGTGAAGGGCGTGCGCAACGGGACCGGTGTCACCGCGCGGGTGCAGAGCCTGAGCACCAACGTGGAGCTGTTCAGCGCGATCGCCAACGACCTGGGATACGAGCACGTCTTCGAATACCAGTTGCAGTCCCAGGCGCGGCCGGGCGACGTGCTCATCGCCGTGTCGTCGTCCGGCCGCTCGCCGAACATCGTGCGGGCGCTGGACTGGGCGACGGCGCACGGCCTGCGGACCATCGCGCTCACCGGGTTCGAGGGCGGCCCGGCGCGGCGCCGCGCCGAGGTCGCCATCCACGTCGGCTCCGCCAACTACGGGGTCGTCGAAGACGCCCACCAGGCGTGCATGCACCTGCTGGCCCAGTACGTCCGACAGTCGAGGATGACCCCAGATGCCGTTGCCGCCCAGACGTTCTGACCGCATGCGCGTCGCGATCAACCTGCTCACCGACGACCCGGGCAACCCGTCGGGCGCGCACTGGTTCTGGACGCGCGTGATCCCGGAGATGGCGAAGCTGCTCACCGAGGGCGAGTCCTTCCACCTGATGGTGAGCCCGCGGTCCCGGCCCACGCACTCCGGCTACGGACCGGGCGTGGAGTACCTCACCTACCCGTGGTCCAACGAGCGGCGCAACCTGCGCACGCTGTCGGAACACCTGTATTCGCCGCTGCGCCTGCCACTGGGCCGGATCGACGTGCTGAACACGCTGATGGCCCCGATCATCCGGTCCGCACCGAAACTCGTGGTGCACATCAAGACGCTGCACGCGTACACCACCCCGGACGCCATTTCGCCGCCCGCGCGGCTGTACCGGCAATTGAGCTATCCGCGCACCGCGCGGCTGGCCGACGCGATCATCCTGAACTCGCGCAGCCTCGTCGACGAGGTCCAGCAGTACCTGGCGGTCGATCCGGCGAAGATCCGGCTCATCCCGGAAGCGGTGGACCACGACCTGTTCCGGCCCGGTGACCAGGACGAGGCGTTCGCCCGCGTGTCGGAGCGCTACGGCGTGCGCCGGCGGTTCGTGTTGTTCGTGTCGTCGCTGTGGCCGTACAAGAACTGCGAGGGACTGATCCGCGCGTTCGCGGCGGCGAAGCCGGATCTGGGCGACCGGCAGCTGGTCGTTGTCGGCCCGGGTCGCGACGTCGAGTACGTCGGGCAGCTCAGGTCCCTGGCGGCGCGGCTCGGCGTGGCCGGCGACATCGTGTGGGTGGGCGGGGTGCCGCTGGCGGAGACCGTGCACTTCTACCGCGCGGCGGACGTGTTCGTGTACCCGTCGCACAACGAGACGTTCGGCCTGCCGATCCTGGAGGCGATGGCGTGCGCGTGCCCGGTGGTCACCTCGAACGTGACCGCGATGCCGGAGACGGCCGGCGGTGCGGCGCTGCTGGCCGACCCGGCGGACACCGGCTCGATCGCCGACGCGATCGTCAAGGCGTGCGGCCCGGAGGGCGAGCGGCTGCGGGTGCGCGGGCCGGAACGCGCCGCCGCGTTCACGTGGGCGGCCACCGCGAAACGCACGCTCGACGTCTACCGGGAGGTGCACGCCCGATGAGGATCCTGGTCACCGGCGGTGCCGGGTTCATCGGGTCGCACACCTGCGACCGGCTCACCGAGCTGGGGCACGAGGTGATCGTGCTGGACGCGCTCACGGCGCCGGTGCACCGCGGCACTCCGGACCACCTCACGCCCGGCGTGGAGTTCTACGAGGGCGACGTGCGGAACCGCGACCTGGTGCGCAACCTGCTGCGCCGGGTCGACGCGGTGTACCACTTCGCCGCCCACCAGGACTACCTGCCGGACTTCGCGAAGTTCACCGACGTCAACGTCACGTCCACGGCGATGATCTACGAAATCGCCGTGGCCGAGAAGCTCGATCTGGCCCGCATCGTGGTGGCGTCCTCGCAGGCCGCGATGGGCGAAGGGCTGTACCGGTGCGCCGTGCACGGTGAGCAGACCCCGGACATGCGGCCGGAGTCCCAGCTGCGCGCGGGCCGCTGGGACATCGGGTGCGCGGCGTGCGGTGAACCGCTGGAGGTGCTGCCCACGCCGGAGCGGGTGGCGAACCCGCAGAACGCCTACGGCATGTCCAAGCACGGCGAGGAGGTCGTGGCGGTCAACCTCGGGCGCCGCTACGGGATCCCGACCGTCGCGTTGCGCTACAGCATCGTGCAGGGGCCGCGGCAGTCGGTGTACAACGCCTACTCCGGCGCGTGCCGCATCTTCAACCTGCACTACCTGCTCGGTGGCGCGCCGACCCTGTACGAGGACGGGCAGGCGATCCGCGACTACGTCAACATCCACGACGTCGTCGACGCGAACGTGCTGGTGCTCACCGACGACCGCGCGGCCGGGCGGGTGTTCAACGTCGGCGGTGGCACCGGGTACACCACGCAGGAGTTCGCCGAGATCGTGCGCCGGCAGTACGGATCGGACCGGCCCGGCCGGATCAGCGGCGAGTACCGCTTCGGCGACACCCGGCACATCACCTCGGACGTCGACGCGCTCGGGCAGCTGGGCTGGTCGCCGAAGCGGACCCCGGCCGACTCCGTCGCCGAGTACGCCGGGTGGCTGCGGGATCTGCCCGGCCTGGACGAGATCCTGGCCGGGGCGGACGCGAAGATGCGCTCGCTCGGCGTGATCCGCAAGGCGCGGACGTGAAGGCGGTCCTGCTGGCGGCCGGGCTGGGGACGCGACTGCGGCCCCTGACCGACCACGTCCCCAAGTGCCTCGTCGAGGTCGGCGGACGGCCGATGCTGGACATCTGGCTCGACGCGCTGGACGCCGCGGGTGTCGGCGAGGTGCTGGTCAACTTGCACCACCTCGCGCCGCTGGTGCGCCGGCACCTGGCGACACGGGACGGTGGTCCGCGTGTGCACGCGGTCGAGGAGCCGGAACTGCTCGGCAGCGCCGGCACGTTGCGGGCCAACCGCGCGTTCGTCGAGGGCGAGGAGATGTTCCTCGCGCTCAATGCGGACAACCTCACCGACTTCGACCTGCGGGTGCTGATCGACGCGCACCGTGCGGGCGGCGCCATCGCCACGCTGTCGGTGTGCCACGCCCCCGACCCCACCCGCTGCGGGATCCTCACCGTCCACGACGGACTGGTCACCGGGTTCACCGAGAAACCGGCGGAACCGGCCTCGTCCCTGGCGAACGCGGGGATGTACGCGTTCAGCCCGGCCGTCCTCGACCTCATCGGGCCGCCGCCCCGCGACATCGGCTACGACCTGCTGCCGGAACTCGTCGGACACGCCCGTGTGGTCTCCATCGGGGACTCCTGGTTCCTCGACATCGGCACCCCCGCCGCCCTGGACAGGGCGCGCGGCGAATGGCAAGGCAGGCGAGCATCGTGATCATCACGCAGACCCCGCTGCGCATCGGGCTGGTCGGCGGCGGGACCGACCTGCCGAGCTACTACGCCGAACACGGCGGCCGGGTGCTCAACGCGGCCATCGACAAGTACGTCTACGTCGTGGTGAAGCAGCGCTTCGACGACGAGATCTACGTCAACTACTCGCGCAAGGAGATCGTCTCCCGCGTCGAGGACCTCGACCACGAACTGGTGCGCGAGGCCATGCGGATGACGGGGGTGTGCAGCGGCGTGGAGATCACCACGCTCGCCGACATCCCGTCCGCCGGCTCCGGGCTCGGCTCGTCGTCCTCGGTGACCGTCGGCCTGCTGCATGCGCTCTACGCCTACCGGGGCAGGCAGGTGACCGCGGACGAACTGGCCGAACGCGCCTGCGCCATCGAGATCGACCGGTGCGGCAAGCCGATCGGCAAGCAGGACCAGTACGCGGCCGCGTTCGGCGGGTTGTGCGACCTGCGGTTCGGGCCGGGCGACGCGGTCGGCGTCGAGCAGATCGACCTGGCCCGCGCGGACTGGCGGAAGCTGCAGGACGAGCTGATGTTGTTCTTCACCGGCATCACCCGCAGCGCCGACACGATCCTCGGCGAGCAGAACGCGAACGTCGGCAGCAGGCTCGCCCAGCTCGGCCAGTTGCGCGACCTCGCCGGGGAGGCCGCGGACGGCCTGCGGCACCGCGACCTGTCCGCGGTCGGCACCGCGCTGCGCAAGAGCTGGGAGGCCAAGCGCGCGCTCGCCTCCGGGGTGTCGAACCGGCAGATCGACGAGGCCGTGGACGCCGCGCTGGCCGCGGGCGCGTCGGGCGCGAAGGTGACCGGCGCGGGCGGCGGCGGGTTCCTGCTGGTCACCTGCCCGCTGGAGCACCAGCGGGAGGTGCGCGACCGGCTGGCCGGGATGACCGAGCTGCCCATCAAGCTGGAGCGCCTCGGGTCCCGGGTCATCCTCAACGTGCACCACGACATCTGGAGCTGACGCGTGACGAAACCGGCCACCGCCCCGCCCGTCGCGGCGGCACCCGCGGTCCGCGGGCACCGGCTGTGGCCGGCGGGCACGCTCGCGGCCGTCCTCGGGCTGGCCGGGCTGTGGTGGTGGTCCGGGCCGGCCCCGATGTCCGCGCCGTGGGACGTGTTCATCCTGCTCGACGGCGGCTACCGGATCACCGAGGGCCAGGTGCCGGGCACCGACTTCGGCAACCCGATCGGGCCGCTGGTGTACGGGCTGGTCAGCGTCGGGATGCGGATGCAGGCGGTGCCGTCGCTGACCGCGGTCGTCTACGCCGGGCTCCTCTTCCTCGCGATCGCCGCACCGCTCGCCTGGTTCGTCGCGCGCCGCCGGCTGCCCGCGGCGGCCGCGGCCGGGTTCACGGTCTTCACCGCGCTGCTGGTGCTCGCCGCCCGGCCGCTCGGGTACTCGCCGTGGATCACGACGTACGCGATGCTCTACAACCGCTACGGCTGGGTGCTCTACTCCACCCTCCTGCTGCTGGTGCTGATCCGGTCCCGCGGGCCGCTCACCGCGCGGCGGGCGGTCACCGACGGGCTCGTGCTCGGTCTGCTGCTGGGCCTGATGTTCTTCGGCAAGGCCAACTTCTTCGCGGCCGGTGTGGTCGCGGTCGTGGCCGGTCTGGTCCTGGGCACCCTGCGGCGCAGCGTCCGGCTCGGCGTCGCGGCGCTCGCGGCGTTCCTCGGTGTGGTGGCGGTGATGCGGCTGGCGTTCGGCATCCGGCTCACCGGGTACCTCGCCGACCTGGTGCACGCCGGTGCGTCGCAGGGCGGGCAGCGGCTCGGCATGCTGGTGACCAGTGCGGCCTACACCGCACCGGTGCTGCTGCTCGCCGCGGCGGTCGTCGGGGTGCTGGCCGTGCGGGCGCGCCGCCGGCAACTGCCCGCGCGCCCGCTCGCCGAGGTCGCGGTCGCGGCCGGGTTCGTCTGGGTGTCCAGTGTGCTGGTCGCGTCGGCGAACACCGCCGAGCACGGTGATCTGCCCGCGCTCGTGGTGATCCCGCTCCTGCTCGTCCCGGTCCTGCCCACCGCAGCACCCCGGGCGCTGGGAGCCGCGGGCCTGGCCGTGCTGGTCGCCGCCGCGGCGGGCCCGATCGCGGGGAAGGACGCGCTGTCGCTGGCGCGGGCCGTCGGCGGGCACGAGTCCGTGGCGAGCCCGCCGGTGAGCCAGCGGATCGACAGCCCGGGTCTGCGTGACTTCGTGGTCCCCGCCGACGCCCGGTGGCAGACGGCCTACCGCACGGCCGGCGCGGTACCGGCGATGATCGACGACGGCATCGCGGTGCTGCGCCGCCACGCCGGGCCGGCGGACACCGTGTCGACGCTCGCGCTGGCCAACCCGTTCTCGTTCGCGCTGTCCCTGCCACCGGCCACCGGCGGTCCACTGTGGTGGGACGTGGGCATCAGCTTCGACACGTCCACGCACCCCACCCCGGAAGAGGCGTTCGGGACGACGAAGTGGGTGATGATCCCCCGGATCGTGGACGGCCAGGGCTGCTGCACGGAGACCGTCACGGCCCTGCGTCAGATCTACGGCCCCTACCTGGCCCAGCACTTCACGGAGGTCGAGACGACGGCCGACTGGGTCCTGCTCGGGCGGACGCGATGACCGGCGTGCGAGAACCGGCGGCCAGGCGGCGGAACCAGCCGCTGCTGCCCGCCCCCGCGGCGCGGGTGCTGCACGTGACCGCGGCCGTGGCGGCGGTGGTCGTCGTGCTGCTGGGCGTGCTCAACGCCGGGCACACCGAACCGGGCTGGTTCGACGCGTGGGTGCAGCCGGCCGCCACCCGCTCGGTCGGCGCGGCCTGGTCCGCGGCGATCGCGGTGGACTTCCTCGGCGAACCACGGGGATCGGTGACGGTCGTCGTGGTGCTCGCGGTGCTGTTCGCGGTGCTGCGCCGGTGGCGGGTGCTGGCGCTCGCGCTGGCCGGCCCCGGGTTGACGATCGCCGTGACCGCGCTGGGCAAACCGCTGGCGGACCGGACGATCCACACGGTCTACCTGTCCTACCCGAGCGGGCACACGGCCTTCGTCACCGCGGTGACGCTCGCGGTGGCGATGCCACTGGCCGGACGGCTGCGTGCGGGTCCGGTGGTGGTGCTGGCGTGTGCGCTGGTCACCGGCGCGTACGCGGGCTGGGCGCAGGTCGGGCTCAGCGCGCACTACGCCACCGACGCCATCGGCGGGTTCTGCACCGCGGTGGCGGTGGTCCCGGCGACCGCGACCCTGATCGACCGGATCTGGCGACGGACCGCGACCGGCCCCCGGCCGGGTCAGGCGTAGGGCCGGAACACCGGCTTGACGGCACGGCCGCCGAGCCACGGCGTGGGGTCCGCGACGTCGAGGGCCTTGCGGTAGACCGCGCACGCCTGCGCGACCACGTCCACCGTCCGGTCGATGTCGGTCTCGGTGAGGGCGCTGCTGACCACGAACGACGGCCCGAGCACGCCGCCGGCCACCAGCTGGCGCAGGAACAGCGTCCGGTACGGCTGCGACGGCCGCAGCTGCTCGTCGAGCGTGCCGAACACCAGGTTGCTCGCCCGGCCGCGCACGACCACGTGGTCGCCGACGCCCATCGCCGCGGCCACGTCCCGCACCCCGGCCGCCAACCGCTCGCCCAGCGCGTGCAGCCGCGCGGTGATGCCCTCCGCCACGTAGGTGTCGATCACGGCCATCGCGGCGGCCAGTGAATGCGTTTCCGCTCCGTGGGTGGTGGACAGCAGGAACACCCGTTCACGCGAGTCGCGCAGGCCGCCCAGCTCCATCAGCTCCCGCCGGCCCGCGAGCGCGGACACCGCGAACCCGTTGCCGAGCGCCTTGCCGAACGTCGACAGGTCCGGCGTCACCCCGTAGTAGCCCTGCGCGCCCGCCTCGGACCAGCGGAACCCGGTGATCATCTCGTCGAAGATCAGCACCACGCCGTAGCGGTCGGCCAGCGCACGCAGCCCGGCGAGGTACCCGGGCGGCGGTTCGACGGCGGTCGCCGCCTCCAGGACCAGGCAGGCGACGTCGTGCCGCCGCAGCACCTCCTCGGTCGCGGCGAGGTCGCCGTAGGGGAAGCGCACGGTCAGGTCCGCGATCTCGCCCGGGATGCCCGCGGGCATGCCGGTGGTGCCGATGAACCAGTCGTCGGTGGAGAAGAACGGCTGGTCACCGCAGATCGCCGCCACCCGGCGCCCGGTGGCCGCTCGCGCCAGCCGCACCGCGGCCGTGGTGACGTCCGACCCGTTCTTGGCGAACTTGACCATGTCCGCGGTCGGCACGGTGGCCAGGAACCGCTCCGCGGCGGCCAGTTCGACGATGGACGGGCGCACGAAGTTCGTGCCCCGCTCCAGCTCGCGCCGCACCGCCTCGACCACCCGCGGATGGGCGTGCCCGAGGCTGACCGAGCGCAGCCCGGAGCCGTACTCGATGTACTCGTGTCCGTCCACGTCCCACACGTGCGCACCCCGCCCGTGCGAGATGACCGGCGCCAAGCCCTCGGGGTACTGGTCCTCGCCCTTCGCGTAGGTGTGCGCGCCGCCGGGCACGAGCGTGTGCAGCCGCTCGTTGGCTGCCGCGGACCGGGGCAGGAACTGCGGGTCCATGACGGTCACCTCAGGGTCTTCAGAACTTCGGCGAGCGACGGCGCGCGCCGGTCCCGGTCGGAGGTCAGGGTCACCGGCAGCGGCCACGGGATCGCCAGACCGGGGTCGTCGAAGGCGATCGTGACGTCCTCCGCCGGGTCGTGCGGCCGGTCGATGCGGTAGGACACGTCGGCGGGGTCGGTCAGCGCCTGGAAGCCGTGGGCGCAGCCCGCCGGCACGTACACGGTGACCTGGGTGTCGCCGGAGAGCTGGAAGTACTCGCTGTTGCCGAAGGTGGGTGAGTCCGGCCGCAGGTCGACCACCACGTCGAACACCTCGCCGTAGGAGCAGCGGACCAGTTTGGCCTCCCCGGCGCCGGAGCGCAGGTGCATCCCGCGGATCACGCCCCGCACCGACCGGGACAGGCTGTCCTGGGCGAACCCGTCCGGGTCGATGCCCACGGACGCCACGACCTCCCGGTCGAAGGTCCGCGAGAAGAAACCGCGCGCGTCGACGTGCGGCGTCGGTTCGAACAGCCAGGCCCCGGCGATGCCGGGCACCGGAACGGCCTTCATGTCCGGCCCCCTTCCACGACAGATTGGGACAGTGTGGCGAACTGGTGACGAATCCGCTCGGAAATCACGCGATTTCGGTCCTTGAGGACGGCGATCAGCTCCTCGCGCCGGTCTTCGGCGGCGCGGAACCGGTCGACGAGCCGGTCGAAGTCCGGCTCGCGCGCGGAGAGGCAGAACTCGCCGAGCCCCATCGCGTCCATGAGCACGTCGTTCTTGCGCGCGTAGCCGAGCGACACCGTCGGCCGCACGGTCTTCAGCGCGCACAGCACGTTGTGGTAGCGGGTGGCGACGACGACGTCGACCCCGGCCATCCGCTGCATCAGGTCGGCGAGCGAGGTGACCGGCTCGGCGGTGACGCCGGGTACGGCGGCCGCGATCCGGCGGGCGATCTCCTCGTCGGCGGTGTCGCCGGTGAACAGCCGGACGGGACGGCCCTCGGCGGCGAGCAGGCGCACGAACCGGGTCACGGTGGCCAGGTAGGCGCGGTGGATGTCGGCCGCTCGCGCGCGGTCGTCGTTGCCGCCGGTGTAGGCCATGACCCCCACCCCGACCGCACCGGTCGACGGCCGCGGCTGCGGGTCGGGCAGGCCGAACGCGAGGTCGGGGTGGACGGCGTCGCCGCGCACGTCGACGCCCATCCGCGCCATCGCCTGCCGCGAGTGTTCGTCGCGGTAGGAGCGGTGGTGCGCGAGCCGGGCCGCCGCCGTGATCACCCAGCGCGTGGCGGGGCGGCGCACGTACTCGGCGCCGGCCGCGACGAGCGCGACCTTCGTCCCGGTCAGCCGCGCGGTCAGCCCGAGCAGCAGCAGTGAGTAGGGAAATCCCCAGGGGCGCAACGGGAGCGTGGCCTCCAGCACCCCCATGCCGGGCACGATCACCACGTCGTGCCGGCGGACCCACCGGCCGATCCACAGCGGGTCGGCGAGTTTGCCGAACACCTTGGCGGGCAACGACTCCGTGCGGAACCAGTGCAGGCGCACCGCGGGCACGCCGAACCGCGTGCGGACCTCGGCGGGGCCGCCGCACAGCGCGTCCACGACCGCGTCCGGGTGTTCCCGGCGCAGGAACTCCAGCAGGGCCGCCAGGGAGCCGTCGTTGCCGAGGTTCCCCTGTCCCAGCAGGCCGAAGACGCCGATCCGCATCACCGGCCCCCGCGCCCCGCCACCACCGCGTCGACGACCACGTCCAGGTCGTTGTCCACGTGCGCGAACTCCTCGGACGGTTCCCGCCGCAGCGCGCGGCGGCCCAGCCACTCGCCCAGGTGGCGGTAGCACTCGCGGCGCTCGGCGGGGGTGATCGGCGCGCGCTGGACGATGCGGATCCACCCCCACACGTACCCGCCGAGCAGGCGGGCGGTCGGGTGCCGCAGCGGGTTCGCGCGTCTGGGGTCGAGGTTGGCGCAGCGGGACCGGATGGTCGGGTTGGCCCGCTCGGCCCGGTCCGGGTGGTCGCGCCGGAAGTACAGCAGCTCCGGGACCTGGAAGAACGGGCCCTGCAGGGCGATGTCGGCGACGAAGGTGCGGTCGGCGTGGTGGTAGCTGTCGTGCGGTTTCACCCGCCGCAGCGCCGACGCGCGGATCACGCCGTAGAAGTCGTCGCCGCCGTCGGCGAACAGCAGCGCCCGGAACCGGGTCGGCGGGTGCGGTGAGTCGGTGGCGAGCCGGTACTCGAACGGCGCGGTCACGCCCCCGGCACCGTCGATGATGGCCGTGCCGGCGTGCGCGAGAACCATTTCCGGGTGCTCGTCGAGCGCCTCCACGCAGCGCCGCAACAGGTCGCGCCCGTACAGGTCGTCGTGGGAGGCCCACTTGAACAGCTCGCCACGCGCCTCGCGGAAGACGAGGTTGTGGTTGGGCGCGGCCCCGATGTTGCGGGGCAGCGGGAGGAACCGGATGCGCCGGTCCTGCCGGGCGTACCGGCGGCAGATGTCCGCGGTGCCGTCGGTCGAGGCGTTGTCGGCGAGGATGAGCTCGAAGTCCTCGTAGGTCTGGCCGAGCAGAGCCTCGAGGGATTCGGCGAGGTACTCCTCGCCGTTGTGGACGGGCAGTCCGATGCTCAGCCTGGGAGTGCCGGTCATGCGGTCCTCATTTCCTCGGAGGTGGGAGCGGATTCGCGGAGGCAGAACTCCAGTTCGAGCCACCGGGCCGCCGCGCCCAGCGCGCTGCCGGCGGCGGTGCCCCAGCTGGATCCGACGGCGCCGCCCATCGCGGCACCGGCCAGCCCGCCGCCGACGTAGCCCGCGAACGTGACGACCTCGGCGCGCAGTCCCCGGCCCGCGGCGCCGAGCGCCCGCAACGCCGACGACGACCCGGTGGTGAAGCTCGCAGCGGCGACGGCGAGCGTGGCGGGCAGGATCAGCGCGGCGGCCGAGGGCCACACGTCGCCCAGCAGGTAGCGCCCGGCGGACTCGGGCAGCAGCACGATCAGCGCCAGGCCCCACACCACCGCCGCGGCCGCCTGACCGCCGCCGAGCAGCAGCGCGAACAGCCGCAGCCGGTGCGGCCGCTCCCGCACCACCCGCGCCGCCTCGGACACGGTGACCAGCGACAGTCCGATGAGGACGGCCATGAACGGCCCGAGCAGCAGCTGGGATCCGCGGACCGCGCCGACGTCGGCCAGCCCGGCGATCGCACCCAGCCCGTACATGCGCAGCTGCCCGGACCCGGCCACCAGCACGTTCTCCGCGAGGAACCGGCTGCCGAGGTCGCGGTGCTCCCGGATCCAGCTGCCCGTCCCGCGCCAGGCCGGGGTCATCCGCGTCTGCCAGTAGCCGTAGGCCCCGGCGACCGCGGCGGACAGGCCCCACGCGAGCAGGAACGCGACCACGCTGCCGTGCGGCATCGCCAGCAGCAGCGCCGGCACCAGGGCCACGTTCCACACCATGTCGTTGACGAACGCCTTGCGGCCCTGCCCGGCGGCGAAGAACGCGAACCGCCAGCTGTCCTGCAGCATCAGTCCCGGCAGCACGACGCCGAGCGCGATGAACGCGGCGCCCACGGTTCCGCCGATCACGAGCCCGGTGAGCGCGCTCACCACCCCGGTGGCGGCACCGACGAGCAGCGCGGTGCCACTGGACCGGGCCACCGCGCCGCGCCACAGGCCGGTCGCGACGCCGCTGAACCGCACGGACAGCGGATCGGTCGCGAGCCCGCGCGAGAAGCCCAGCACCACGCCGTAGGTGACCCAGGCGAGCGTGAACACGCCGAAGGCCGCCGCGCCGAGCGAGCGGGCGACGTAGACGCCGACGAAGAAGTTGCTGACGCTGGACACGGCCTGGTCGCCGAGGCCCCAGGTGATCCGGCCGGCCATGGCGCGCAGCGGCGAGTCGCGCACCCGGCGGTGCCGTCCGGTCCGGTCCGTCACGGCCATGTCCGCACCTCGCCGGCAGACCGCTCGACCAGCGCGTGCATCCCGGCGCCGGTTCGCATCAGGTGAACCGCAGGGAGTCGTCGACCACGCCGTCCTCGCGGTGCTGCTGGAGCCGGGCCAGCCGGGTGAAGCGCTGCTCGAACGCGCGCTGCGTGAGCCCGTACCGCTGGTACGCCTCGACCAGTTCGACCGCGCCGTCCTTGACCAGCCACTCGCAGGTGAAGCCGGGGACCGCCGCCCGGAACCGGGAGAAGTCGACCCGGTAGGACCGCGGGTCGGCCCCGGCCTCACCGGTGATCCGCAACCGTGAGCCGGGCACGGCCTCCACGACCTGCCCGGCGATCTCGGCCACGGTCACGTTGTTGCGTTCCGTGCCGATGTTGAACGCCTGGTCGTGCACCGCCTCCCGGGGCGCCACCAGCGCGGCGGCGAAGGCCCGCGCGATGTCCTGCGCGTGCACGAGCGGCCGCCACGGCGTGCCGTCGGAGAGCACCAGCACTTCCCCGGACAGGCACGCGTGCCCGACCAGGTTGTTCAGCACGATGTCCGCGCGCAGCCGCGGGGAGAACCCGAACGCGGTCGCGTTGCGCAGGTAGACCGGCGAGAAGCCGTCGTCGGCCATCGCGTGCAGGTCGTCCTCGACCAGCACCTTCGACTCCGCGTAGGGGGTCACCGGCCGCAGCGGCGCGTCCTCGGTCACCAGGTCCGCGCCACCGGAGGCGCCGTAGACCGAGCACGTGGAGGCGTACAGGAACCGCGACACCCCGGCGTCCTTCGCCAGCCGGGCCAGCCGGACCGCCGCCCGGTGGTTGATCTCGTAGGTCAGCTCGGGCGCGAGCGCACCCAGCGGATCGTTCGACAGCGCGGCCAGGTGGATCACCGCGTCCACATCGGACACCTGCGCGGGCGTGACGTCCCGCAGGTCGGTCCGGTGCCCGGGCGGGTCCTGCGGCGCCGGGCCGAGCACGCAGTCGTCGAACAGACCGGAGTCGAGCCCGGTCACCTCGTGACCGGCGGCGGTGAGCACCGGCGCCATCACCGTGCCCAGGTAGCCCTTGTGCCCGGTCAGCAGCACACGCATGGCTCAGCCCTCCAGCTGGAGACGCATCTTCTGCACGTGGAAGCCTTCCGCGTACCGCGCCTGGCATTCGATGCCGCGGATGCGGGCCAGCCCGAGGAACGCTTCCGAGTCGTACCAAGGACGATGTCGCTGCGAGGCGTAGTGCCGTTGCAGCAGTTCCACTTTTCTCCCGGCGAGTTCGTCCCGCAGCGGCACGTACGCGGTCGGCGTCTCGAGGTCGCCGTCCCACTTGACGATCTCGTAGCCGAGGGTGAGGTGCCCGCGGAACGCGGTCGGCACGAGTTCCGCCAGGCCGCGGTGGTCCTGGTGCGCGTCGCCGGTGCGGGGCGCGAGGATCAGGTCCGGATCGGTGCGGGACCGCAGGTCCTCCAGCGCGTTCTTCACCTCGTCCCAGTGCGCGGGCAGCCGCCCGTCCGGCGTCTTCAGCACCGTCACGTCGAGGTCCGCGCCCGGGCAGAACGCCGCGAGCGCGGACCGTTCCTCCTCCTCGCGCTCCGTGCCGCCGCCGGAGGAGATCAGGGCGTCCACCCGCAGCCCGGGACGGGCGAGGGTGAGCAGGGTGCCGCCCGCGCCGATCGCGATGTCGTCGCAGTGCGCGCCGAGCACGACGATCCGGCGGAGCCGGCCTGGGGTCAGTCCGATCACGCCGGCACTCGGTCCTTCTCCCACAGCGCCCACGGGCGCACCCCGCGCGTGTAGCCCTCGTCCAGGGCGAAGCGTTCCTTGACGGTGTCCGTCGGCTTCCAGAACCCGCGGTAGGGGTAGGCCAGCAGGCGGCCGCGCTTGGCGAGTTCGGCGCACCCGTCGGCGACCAGGTCACCGCCGGGCGGGATGTGGTCGAACACCTCCTGGCGCAACACGAAGTACCCGCCGTTCTCCCACAGCGGCATCTCGCTCACCGCGGTGATCGAGCCGACCAGGCCGCCCTCGTCCATCTCCACGCAGTGGAACGACGACTGCGGTGGCACGACCATCATCGACGCCCCCGCGTCGGTGGCGGCGAACCGCTCGATCATCGCCGGCAGCGGTGCGTCGGTGAGCACGTCGGCGTAGTTGGCGAGGAACATCTCGTCGCCGTCGAGGTGCTCGCGCACCCGGCGCAGCCGTTCCCCGATCGGCGATTCGATGCCGGTCTGCACGAACGAGATCGTCCAGTCCGCGATGTCGGTGGACAGCAGTTCCGCCCGGCCGCCGCGCAGCACGAAGTCGTTGGACGTGGTCTCGGAGTAGTTGAGGAAGAAGTCCTTGATGTGGTGGGCACCGTAGCCGAGGCAGAGGATGAACTCGGTGTGCCCGAAGTGCGCGTAGTAGCGCATGACGTGCCAGATCAGCGGCCGGGGACCGACCATGGCCATCGGCTTGGGCACGTCGGAGGCGGTGCCGCCGCGCATCCGCATTCCGTACCCGCCGCAGAACAGGACGACCTTCACGATGGGTTCACCTCGACGATTTCCAGGTGGGGTATGGGGAAGACCAGCCGCCCGCCCCACTCCCCGACGTAGGACAGTTGCCGGACCAGTTCGTCCCGGAGGTTCCAGGGCAGGACGAGGACGTAGTCGGGCCGGTCCGCGGCGATGCGGTCCGGCGGCAGGATGGGAATGCGCGTGCCGGGTGTGTACCGGCCGTGCTTGTACGGGTTGCGGTCGACGGTGTAGGCGAGCAGGTCCGGCCGGATGCCGCAGTGGTTGAGCAGGGTGTTGCCCTTGCCCGGTGCCCCGTACCCGGCCACCGTCGCGCCGTCGTCGGCCGCGTCGACGAGGAACCGCAACAGGTCGCGGCGCACCTTCGCCACCCGGGCGGCGAACTCGGTGTAGCCGGACAGCTCGTGCAGCCCGGCGGCCTTTTCCTGGGCCAGCACGTCGAGCACGCGCCGGCTCGGCTCCCCCGCGGCCTCCGCCGGCCGCGCCCACAACCGGATCGAGCCCCCGTGCGTCGGCAGCAGCTCGACGTCCACAAGGGACAATCCGCCGGAGGCGAGGGCGCGTTGCGCGGAAGCCACCGTGTAGTACTGGAAGTGCTCGTGGTAGATCGTGTCGTACTGGGTCTTCTCGATCAGCGTGAGCAGGTGCTGCACCTCGATCGACACCCAGCCGTCGTCGGCGGTCAGCGCCCGCAGGCCCTTCGTGAAGCCGACGACGTCCGGGATGTGCGCGTAGACGTTGTTGGCCACCACCAGATCCGCCGGGCCGTGCTCGTCGCGCACCCGCGCACCCGTTTCCGGGCCCAGGAACGCGGTGAGCGTGGGCACGCCGGCCGCGCGCGCGGCCTGGCCGACGTTCACCGACGGCTCCACGCCGAGACACCGGATCCCTTGCGCCACAACGTGCTTGAGCAGGTACCCGTCGTTGCTCGCGACCTCGACGACGAACGAGTCACCGTCCAGGCCCAGCCGGTCGACCGCGCCGGTGACGAACTTCCCCGCGTGGTCCACCCAGGACCGCGAATACGACGAGAAATACGCGTATTCGGTGAATGTTTCCTCCGGCGTGATCAACGGCGGAATCTGCGCGAGCCAGCAATCCGTGCACACCCGCAGGTGCAAGGGAAAGGTATTTTCCGACTCGTCCAGCTGTTGCGCGGTCAGGAACTTCTCGCACGGTGGCGTCGCGCCGAGATCAACGACGCTGGCCAGGTGGGTGGAACCGCAGAGCCGGCAAGAGGTCATGCCCCTGATTCGGGAGACACCGCGGAGCTGTTACAAATCCCGGACACATTTCCGGCGCCGAGCTCGAAATGAGACGCCGGAACTACTTGCGGATCTCCATGGTGCAGCACTTCGGGCCGCCACCGGCCTTGCGCAGTTCGGAGATGTCCACGTACACCGGTTCGTAGCCGTGCGCGGCGAGCCGCTCGCCCAGGCCGGTTGCTTCCCGCGGCAGGACGACGTTGCGGCCGTCGGACACCCCGTTGAGGCCGAAGCACTCGGCGTCGGCCGCGGTGGCGAGCACGGCGTCCGGGAACAGGCGCGCCAGGACGCGGCGCGACCCGTCGGAGAACGCTTCCGGGTAGTACGCGATCTGCGCCGGCGTGGTGTCGGTGGCCTCGCTGAGCACGAACAGCGCGGTGTCCAGGTGGTAGTAGCGCGGATCGATGAGCCGCAGGGACAGCACCGGCACACCGAGCACCTCCTGCGCCTCGGCGTGCGCGGCCGGGTCGGTGCGGAAGCCGGTGCCGGCCAGCAGCACGCGACCGGTCCAGGCGAAGTCGCCCTCGGCCTCGTTGACGTAGGAGGGCATAACGACGTCGCGGTAGCCGTGCTCGGCGAACCAGCGGCGGAAGTGGCCGGCCTCGGCGGCGCGCTGCGGTGCCCGGAACTTCGCGCCGAGCACCCGCCCGTCGACGACGGTGCCGGAGTTGGCGGCGAACACCATGTCCGGCAGGCCCGGCTGCGGCTCGATCTCCTCGACCGTGTGACCGAGGCGGCGGTAGGTGTCGCGCAGCTCCCGCCACTGCCGCATCGCGCACTCGGCGCTGACCGGCTGTGCCGGGTCCATCCAGGGGTTGATGGCGTAGTCGACCGCGAAGTACCGCGGCGGGCACATGAGGTAGCGGCGGGTGGTCGGTACCCGGGTCGTCATGTCTCAACGGTATGGCTCGATTCAGGGACAATCAATCGCTGTCCTTTGCTCACCGACCTGCTAAACATTGCGTGTGAACACCCTCGATCAGCAGATCGTTTCGTGCCTGGTGACGAATGCGCGCGCCAGCTACGCCGAGATCGGCAAGGTGGTCGGACTGTCCGCACCGGCGGTGAAACGCCGGGTGGACCGGCTGCTGGAGACCGGCGTGCTGCGTGGTTTCACGGCGGTGGTCGATCCGGAGGCGCTGGGCTGGGGCACCGAGGCGTTCGTCGAGGTGCACTGCCGGGGCAACGTCTCCCCGGCCCGCATCCGGGCGCGGCTGGAACCGCTGCCCGAGGTGGTCGCGGCCTACACCGTCACCGGGGCGGCGGACGCCATCGTGCACCTGCGGGCGGCCGACATCCACCAGCTGGAGATGGCCCTGGAGCGGGTGCGCGGGCTGGAGATCATCGACCGCACGGTGTCCACGGTGGTGCTGTCCCGGCTCCTTGAGCGCCCGCCCAACCCCGCGACATGATGGCTGGATGACCGAACGGATTGTGACCGAGCGGCACGGCGGGGTCGCCGTCGTCACCGTCGACGCCCCGGCGCGGCGGAACTCGCTCACGGTGGCGCTGTCCACCGAGCTCGCCCGGGCGGTCGGCGAGGCGGAACGGGACACGAAGGTGCACGCGCTGGTCGTCACCGGGACGCCGCCGGCGTTCTGCGCCGGTGCCGATCTCACCACGCTGGGCAGTGCGCGGGAGGAGGGCCTGCGGGCGGTCTACGCGGGCTTCCTGGCGGTGGCCCGGTCCACGCTGCCGACGATCGCGGCGGTGGGCGGCGCGGCGGTCGGCGCCGGTCTGAACCTCGCGCTCGCCGCGGACGTCCGGCTGGCCGGGCCGCAAGCGAAGTTCGTCCCGCGGTTCCTCGAACTCGGCCTGCACCCGGGCGGTGGGTTCACCTGGATGTTGCAACGCGCGGCGGGCATCCAGCGGGCGCGGGCGATGACGTTGTTCGGCCAGTCCCTCGACGCGGCCGCGGCCGAGGCGGCCGGCCTGACCCTGGGTACCGTGGACGGCGGCCACGACGACCTGCTGGCGGCGGCGCTGGAGCTGGCGGCACCGGCGGCGGAGGCGCCCCGGGACGTCGTGCTCGCCACGAAGTCCTCCCTGCGGCAGACCTCGACCATGGCCGAGCATTCCCGTGCCGTGGACACCGAGATCGAACCGCAGCTGAAGTCCCTGGATTCGCCCGCGTTCGCGGACCGGCTCGCCGCGATGCGGGCAGCGATCAGCCCGGCGAAGTAACTGTTACCATCGGTAGCAGGTAACCGGGATCACACCGCCGATCCACGACCGGAAATCGCTGCGCACAAACAACAAGTAAGGTGGAGGTATCGGCGAAAGTGTGCCCACGGCCACGTGTCGACGACACGACCGATCGGGAGAGAGGGATTCTCTGACCCATGAGCACGAGCACGAACGGCAACGGTGTGCTGTCGGCCAGCAGGCCCACTGAAGTCGCCAAACTGGACCGCGTCGTCATCCGGTTCGCGGGCGACTCCGGCGACGGCATGCAGCTGACCGGTGACCGGTTCACCTCCGAGGCCGCGGCGTTCGGCAACGACCTGGCCACCCTGCCGAACTTCCCCGCCGAGATCCGGGCACCACAGGGCACCATCCCGGGCGTCTCGTCGTTCCAGGTCCACTTCGCCGACTACGACATCCTCACCCCCGGCGACCGGCCGGACGTCCTCGTGGTGATGAACCCGGCCGCGCTCAAGGCGAACCTGCGGGACGTGCCCGCGGGCGGCACGATCATCGTCAACACCGACGAGTTCACCAAGCGCAACCTGACCAAGGTCGGCTACGGCTCCGACCCGCTCGAGGACGACACCCTGTCGGCGTTCCAGGTCCACAAGGTCGCCATGTCGACCCTGACCCAGGGCGCTCTGGAGGGCACCGGGCTGGGCAAGAAGGACGCCGAGCGCTGCAAGAACATGTTCGCGCTGGGCCTGCTTTCCTGGATGTACCACCGGCCGACCGAGGGCACCGAGGCGTTCCTGCGGGAGAAGTTCGCCAAGAAGCCGGACATCGCCGAGGCCAACATCCTCGCCTTCCGGGCGGGCTGGAACTACGGCGAGACCACCGAGTCGTTCGCCACGACCTACGAGGTGGCGCCGGCCAAGCTGGACAAGGGCACCTACCGGCAGATCACCGGCAACACGGCACTGGCCTACGGCATCGTCGCCGCCGGGCAGCGCGCCGGGCTGCCGGTGCTGCTGGGCACGTACCCGATCACCCCGGCCTCGGACATCCTGCACGAGCTGTCCCGGCACAAGAACTTCGGCGTGATCACCTTCCAGGCGGAGGACGAGATCGCCGGCATCGGCGCCGCACTGGGCGCCTCCTACGGCGGGGCGCTGGGCGTGACCTCGACGTCCGGGCCGGGCATCGCCCTGAAGTCGGAGACCATCGGTCTCGGCGTGATGCTCGAACTGCCGCTGGTCGTGATCGACGTGCAGCGCGGCGGCCCGTCCACCGGCCTGCCGACCAAGACCGAACAGGCCGACCTGTTGCAGGCGATGTTCGGCCGCAACAGCGAGTCGCCGCTGCCGGTCATCGCGCCGCAGTCCCCCGGGGACTGCTTCGCCGCGGCCCTCGAGGCCGCCCGGATCGCGCTGAAGTACCGGACGCCGGTGATGATCCTGTCCGACGGCGCCAACGCCAACGGCTCCGAACCGTGGATGATCCCGGACGTCGACCAGCTGCCCGACCTGTCGGTCGAGTTCGCCACCCGGCCCAACGCGGCCGACGGCTCGGGTGAGTTCTGGCCGTACGTGCGTGACCCGGAGACGCTGGCCCGCGCCTGGGCCGTGCCCGGCACGCCCGGTCTGGAGCACCGCATCGGTGGCCTGGAGAAGGCCGACGGCAAGGGCAACATCTCCTACGACCCGGACAACCACGACCACATGGTCCGGCTCCGCCAGGCCAAGATCGCCGGCATCGACGTGCCGGACCTGGAGGTCGACGACCCCTCCGGGGAGGCGCGGGTGCTGGCGCTGGGCTGGGGCTCGACCTACGGCCCGATCGGCGCCGCCGCCCGCCGGGTGCGCAAGCAGGGCATCCCGATCGCGCAGGCGCACCTGCGGCACCTCAACCCGTTCCCGCGCAACCTGGGCGAGGTCCTGGCGCGCTACGACAAGGTCGTGGTGCCCGAGATGAACCTCGGACAGCTCGCGATGCTGCTGCGCGCCAAGTACCTCGTGGACGTGCAGTCCTACACCAAGGTCGCCGGCCTGCCGTTCAAGGCCGAGGAACTGCAGCACGTCTTCACCGACATCATCGAAGGAGCGCTGACCCGATGACCGCCACCGACTTGGGCCTGCCCACCCTGGGCGGTCTGGACCTGGTGCCGACCACGGACGAGACCCAGAAGGCGAAGGACTTCAAGTCCGACCAGGAGGTGCGCTGGTGCCCGGGCTGCGGCGACTACGTCGTGCTCAACACGGTCCAGTCGTTCCTGCCCACGCTCGGGTTGAAGCGCGAGAACATCGTGTTCATCTCCGGCATCGGCTGCTCGTCGCGGTTCCCGTACTACCTCAACACCTACGGGATGCACTCGATCCACGGCCGCGCCCCGGCCATCGCGACGGGCCTCGCGACCACGCGGCCGGACCTGTCGGTGTGGGTGGTGACCGGTGACGGCGACGCGCTGTCCATCGGCGGCAACCACCTGATCCACGCGCTGCGGCGCAACGTCAACCTGAAGATCCTGCTGTTCAACAACCGGATCTACGGACTGACGAAGGGCCAGTACTCGCCGACGTCCGGGCAGGGCATGGTCACCAAGTCCACCCCGATGGGCTCGGTGGACACCCCGTTCAACCCGGTGTCGCTGGCGCTGGGCGCGGAGGCCACGTTCGTCGGGCGGGCGCTGGACAGCGACCGGAAAGGCCTGAGCGAGGTGCTCACCGCGGCGGCGCAGCACCGCGGATCCGCGGTCGTGGAGATCTACCAGAACTGCCCGATCTTCAACGACGGCGCGTTCGACGTGCTGAAGGACAAGGACGAGGCCGCGCACCGGCTCATCCCGTTGCGCGCCGGGGAGCCGATCCGGTTCGGCCCGGAAGCGGAGTACGGCGTGGTGCCGACCCGCTGGGGTGGGTTCGAGATCGCCAAGGTGGCCGAGGTGGGCGAGGAGAACGTGGTGGTCCACGACCCGTCGATCCAGGACACCTCGTACGCCTTCGCGCTGTCCCGGATCGGTGACCAGAACCTCAACCACACCCCGACCGGCATCTTCCGCCAGGTCAGCCGCCCCACCTACGACGACCAGGCCCGTGCCCAGGTCGAGCAGGCCCGCTCCGCGAAACCGGCGGACCTGCAGGCGCTGCTGACGGGCCGGGACACCTGGACGGTCGACTGAGGAACCCGCTGACGGCCCCGCGCGGATCCGCCGCGCGGGGCCCGGCGGTACCCGGCGGGCACGGCTGTCACCTCACAGCGGCCGGAACCCGACGCGCTCCGCGTCCTCGGCCGACCGGAACCACACCTCGGCCACCATCCGGCCGAACTGCGGCGACTCCTCCGTGCAGTACCGCAGGGCCGTCACGCTCGCCTTGACGGTGTACTCCTCGGACGGCTTCCCGCCGCCGGGCCGTGGCATCGCCGATCCGGGACCGAACGGCCCGGGCGGCACGGTGGACCCGGCGGTGTCGCCGTGGCTCCGGGCCCGCACAGCGGGGGCGCCGGCCGCCCGCGGGGTCGGCTCGAACAGGGAGCCGCTGCGGCCGCCCTCCTCCGGCTGCACCGGTTCGCGCCGCTCCACGGTCCGCATCGAGGGTCGCGGCGGCTCGACGGTGTGCGCCGGGCGCCGCGGTTGCCGCCGCGGGAGGACCTGGGTGGTCTCGGTGGCCGTCTCCTCGTCGGCGGGCCGCTCCGGCTCGTCACCGCCGAAGGCGTAGGCCGGCGGTTCCGGCGCGGCGAACGGCGTGAACCCGGACTCCTGGCCCCGCGCCGGCTCGGGCGCGGCGAACGGTGTGAACGCGCCCGGCTCCGCCTCGCGGGAGGGCTCCGGCGTGTGCCCGGGGTCGAACAGGGATCCCGGCTCCGGCTCCGGCGCCTCGTCCCGGCCGAACAGCGCCCCGCGGCCGGTTCCCGGCTCGTGCGCGCCACCCGGCTCGAACAGGGACCCGGCGGCCGGCTCCGCGGCTTCGTCCGGCTGGAACAGCGACCCGGCATCCGCGGCCTCATCGCGGTCGCCCCACCGCCCGGCCTCCCGGGTGTCCTCCCGGTCGAACAGCGGCCCGCTCCCGTCCTCGGACCGTGCCGCCGCGTCCGGCTCGGTGTCCGGCCGCGCGTGCGCCCCCCGCCGCGGCTGGGCGGCCTCGGCCTGGTCGCGCTCGAAGAGCGATCCGTGGCCCCGCTCGGCACCCGGCTGCCCGGAGGCCGCCTCGAATCCGGCCGGCCGGTCGAACAGCGAGCCGCCGAGCCCCTGGTCGGCCGCCTCCCGGCCCTGCTCGAACAGGGCACCCCGCTCGGCTGTCTCGTCCCGCGGCTCACCGGCCTGCTCGTGGCCGCCGGCGAACCGCGCGCCGCGCCGAGCGGACTCGTCGTCCCGCCCGAACGCGTCGAACACCGTCGTCGCGTCGACGCGGGGTTCGGGGTCGAACAGCGAGTCGTCGTCGATTTCGGAACCCGGCTGGTACCCGGGACGCCCGGCGAGGCTGTCGCGCTCCAGCCAGGACGTCCGGGGGTGGTGCGGCTCCTCCGGTGCGGGCTCCTCCGCGCCGACCGGCTTCTTCCGCGCAGCCGGTGCCGACACCGGGTCGCGGTCCACGGCTCGCGCCGGTTGCGCGGCACGCGCGTTCTGCGCGTCGAGCAGGCGGCGCTCCAGGTGCCGGCTTCTCGCCTGGGCCGGCCGGGCCAGGAACAACCAGGTCAGCAGCACCCCGACCACGAATGCCGCCGCGCTCCAGAGCCAGACCTGTCCGAAGAGGGACATCCGTGCTGCCCTTCCTTTCCTACCGCGCGGTTACCACTCTCAGTGACGCCGCACCGGCTCGAGCATGACGCGGCCGGCCCGCCCGTCGTCAACCGCGGCCGGTCCGGCGATCGTCACCGGGTCCGCGCGACCAGGTAGTTCGCGACGGACTCGCACGCGTCCCGCGCGGGCCCGGCGGGCAGGGAGGCCAGCTCGGTCCTCGCCTGCTGAGCGTAGTCCGACAGGGTGCCCATGGCGCGGTCCAGGCCGCTGGAGGACCGCAGCAGCGTCAGGGCCTCCTCGACCAGGTCGTCGTCGGTGACGGGGCCGTCCAGCAGCTCGACCAGGCGCGGGTCGGTGTCCGGGTCGGCCAGCGCGTACAGCATCGGCAGGGTCCGCACGCCTTCCCGCAGATCGGTGCCCGGCGTCTTGCCGGACTCGTGGGACGGCGAGGCGATGTCGATGATGTCGTCGGAGATCTGGAACGCGGTGCCGACGATCTCGCCGAACCGCTGCATCGCCCCGATCGCCTCGGGCTTCGCACCGGACATCATCGCCCCGAAGCGGCCGGACGTGGCGATCAGCGAACCCGTCTTCTGGGCGATGACGCTGAGGTAGTGCTCGACCGGGTCGTCGCCCTCGCCCGGGCCCACGGTCTCCCGCATCTGGCCGGTGACCAGCTCGCTGAAGGTCTCGGCGAGGATGCGCGCGGCGTCGGTGCCCAGGTCGGACACCAGCCGCGAGGCGTGCGCGAACAGGAAGTCGCCGGTCAGGATGGCGATGCTGTTGGTCCAGCGGGCGTTGACGCTGGGCGCGCCCCGGCGCATCGTCGCCTCGTCCATGACGTCGTCGTGGTACAGGGTGGCCAGGTGCACCAGTTCGACGGCGGCCGCGGCGATCACGACGTCTTCGTGGTTGCCCTCGCCGAACTCCGCGGCGAGCAGGGTCATCAGCGGACGGAAGCGTTTGCCCCCCGCCTCGACCAGGTGCGACGCGGCGTCGTGGACGGCGCGCACCTCGCTGCGGGCGGTCTCGCGCAGCAGCTTCTCGACGTCCTCGAGGCCGGCGGCCAGCGTGCGCAGCAGCTGCTCATCGGCGATCCGCAGGCCCACGCTCCCGCGCAGCTCCTCGATCGTGCTACCCCGGTGCCGCACTGACACGTTGTCCGCCCTCTCCGCACTTGCATGACCGGTCCTCACCAGCGTAATGGCTGGCCCCGGGGCGTTCGTGGGCCCATTGCGAACCGTCCCGGTGATGCCGGTGACAACCGGCCCCACACCATTGGGTGAGGCGGCCCGCGGGCCGCTCTGACCAGCACTAACGTTCGCCGGGTGAGCAGCAGGAGGGCCCGGAACACCATCGTCGCGGCGATCATGCTCGGGATGCTGCTGGCCGCGCTCGACCAGACGATCGTGTCCACGGCGCTGCCGACCATCGTGGCCGATCTCGGCGGCGCGAACCACCTGTCATGGGTGGTCACGTCGTACCTGCTCGCCGAGACGATCATGACGGTGCTGATCGGCAAGTTCGGCGACCTCTACGGGCGCAAGCCCGCGTTCCTGGCCGGTGTGGTGCTGTTCCTCGCCGGGTCGTTCCTGTGCGGCTGGGCGCACTCGATGGTCTGGCTGGTGGCGTTCCGGGCGTTGCAGGGTCTGGGCGCGGGCGGGCTGATGGTCACGGCGGCCGCGGTGATCGCCGACGTCGTGCCGCTGCGGGAACGCGGCAAGTACCAGGGCGCGATCGGGGCGGTGTTCGGCGTCGCGACGGTGGCCGGACCGCTGCTCGGCGGGCTGTTCGTGGACCACCTGAGCTGGCGGTGGGCGTTCTACGTGAACGTGCCGCTCGGGGTCTTGGTGCTGGTCGTGGCCGCCGTGGCGCTGCCGACGGTCCGGGCCGCGGTGCGGCCGCGCATCGACTACCTGGGGATCATCCTCATCGCACTCGCGTCGACCGGGTTGACCCTGGTGACGAGCTGGGGCGGGACCGAGTTCCCGTGGGCGTCACCGGTGATCCTCGGGATGGCGGCCGGCTCGGTCGTCCTGCTGGCCCTGTTCGTGCTGGTGGAACTGCGCGCGGCGGAACCGATGCTGCCGATGCGGCTGTTCCGCGGCCGGGTGTTCTCGGTGGCCGGCATCCTGAGTTTCGTCGTCGGGTTCGCGATGCTCGGTGGCATCACCTACCTGCCGACCTACCTCCAGCGGGTGCAGGGCGCGAGCGCCACCGAGTCGGGCCTGCGGATGCTGCCCCTGGTCGTCGGCATCATGATCACGGCGATCGCCAGCGGCGCCGTGATCAGCCGCACCGGACGCTACCGCGCGTTCCCCATCGCCGGGTCGCTCGTGCTGGCGCTGGGCTTGTTCCTGCTCTCACACCTGGGCGTCTCGACGAGTTTCTGGGTCACCTCGGCGTACATGGTCGTGCTGGGTCTCGGGCTGGGCTGCACGATGCAGGTGCCGACGATCGTCGTGCAGAACACCGCGGACTACGCCGACCTCGGGGTGGCGACCTCCGGGGTGAGCTTCCTGCGGACGCTGGGGAGTTCGTTCGGCGTCGCGGTGTTCGGCACGATCTACGCGAACAACCTGCCGCCCCAGCCGTCCACGGAGTCCTATGTGGATGCGATCCGGACGATGTTCCTGGTCGCTTCGCCGGTCGGGCTGCTCGCGCTGCTCGTGGCGTTGTTCCTGAAGGAGGTTCCGCTGCGCGACCCCTCGAAGGCGCTGGCGTCGGGCAACAGCGGTGTCGGCGAAGGCTTCGCGGTACCGGGCTCGGGCGACTCGCGACAGGAGCTGGAGAAGGTCGTGGCCGCGGTGTGGTCGAAGCGGAAGACCGACCCGGGACCGGAGATCCTCGCCCGCTCGGGGGTGCCGCTGAACTACGCGCAGGCGTGGATGCTCGCGCAGATCTACCGGCACAGCGTCGACGACGGCGACGCCACGTTGCAGGAGATCGCCGCGGAAACCGGTGTCCCGGCGGGGATCTTCGCGCCCACCGCGGTGCAGCTCGTGGACGCGGGGCACCTCGCCGAGGCGGACGGGCACTTCACGTTCACCGGTTCCGGCAGCGAAACCTTCGCCCGGCTGGTCGGCGCCTGGCGGCTGTGGGTGCTGGACAACGTCACCGGCTCGGACGCCGCCGCGGGACGGGACCTGACGGCCTGCGTGGACGCCATCGCGACCCAGCTGATCAGCAACAGCCGCTCGCTCACGCCGCCGCGCCGGCACGCCGCATCGGTCGGCTAGCACGCTGGTCCGACAGAATCGGCCGCACGCGGGGAAACTCCCCGGCTTCGTCCACATGCCGCTCAACCATCCACAGAATGTGGTTCTTTTTCCCGCTCCGCGACTTCACCGGGCATGCTCGAGACATGACCGGACGAACCGTTTCCCACCGCCGCACCAGCAACCGGGCCACCCGGCCGGCCTTCGACGAGGCCCGCGAGCACGGCCTCGCCCGCCGGCACCTCCGCAAGCTGATCCGGCTGGCGCAGAACAACCCCTGCCGTTGCCGCGGAGTCCACCGGCACGCCTGTTCCTCCGTCGACGTGGTGCACGCGCTGGACTCCGCTTGACCGCGGACACGGAAGTGCCCTCCGGCCCGGACGGGCGGAGGGCACTTCCGGAGGCCCTGCGTCAGAAGGCGAAGGCCCCTGCCCCCGCCCAGTCGAGCGCGAACGCGGGGGCGACACCGAGCAGCAGGGTGATGATCACGCCGAGCGTGATCGCCGCGGTGGTGAACGCGCCCGGCACCGTCACCGTGGGTCCGTCGGGAGCCGGTTTGGAGAAGTACATGAGCACGACCACCCGCAGGTAGAAGAACGCCGCAACGGCGCTGAACACCAGCGCGATCACCACCAGCGGCGCCATGCCGTCCCGCAGCGCCGCCGAGAACACGACGAACTTGCCGACGAACCCGCTGGTGAGCGGGATCCCGGCCAGAGCGAGCAGGAGGAAGGTGAACACCCCGGCCAGCACGGGCGACCGCTTGGCCAGGCCGGCCCACGCGGACAGGTGCGTGGCCTCGCCCTTGGCGTCGCGCACGAGGGAGACCACCCCGAAGGCGGCGAGCGTGGTGAAGCCGTAGGCCAGCAGGTAGAACAGGGTTCCGGACAGGCCCTGGCCGGTCATCGCGAGCACGCCGACGAGCAGGAAGCCGGCGTGCGCGATGGACGAGTAGGCGATCATGCGCTTGACGTCGGTCTGGGTCAGGCCGAGCACGGCGCCGACCGCCATCGAGATGATCGCGACCGCCCACAGCACGCCGCGCCACTCCCAGCTGGTCGACTCGAACCCGACGGTGAGCACCCGCAGGATGCCGCCGAACGCGGCGACCTTCGTGCAGGCCGCCATGAAGGCGGTGACCGGGGTCGGCGCGCCCTGGTAGACGTCCGGCGTCCACGTGTGGAACGGGCCGACCGAGCCCTTGAACAACAACCCGACCACGAGGAGACCCATGCCCGCGAACAGCAGCAAGTCCGAACGATCCGAGCCCGCCGCCGCGCCGGCGATGTCGGCCAGCTTCACCGAACCCGCGTAGCCGTACAGCAATGCGAGCCCATAGAGGAAGAACGCCGACGAGAACGCCCCGAGGAGGAAGTACTTGACCGCCGCCTCTTGCGACAGCAGGCGCCGGCGCCGGGCCAGGCCGCACATCAGGTACAGCGGCAGGCTCAGCACCTCGAGCGCGATGAACATGGTGAGCAGGTCGTTGGCCGCGCAGAACGTCATCATCCCGCCCAGCGCGAACAGCGCCAGCGGGAAGACCTCGGTCTGCATCCCCGTGGAGCCGACCTGGGCCCGGTCCTGCACAGTGCCCGGCCGGATGGCGGCCTGCGCGACGAACGCCCCGCCGGGCTCGACCGAACGGTCCGCGATCAGCAGGATCGCGGGCAGCGCGAGCGCGAGCAGCGTGCCCCACAGGAACAGCGCCGGCTTGTCGACCGACACGGCACCGCTGAGCGTGGTGAGACCCCGAACGGGCGAGCCGCTGACGTACACCGCGAGCGCGATCCCGGCGGCGGCGAGCCCGGCGAGGCTGAGCAGCACCTGCGACGGCCACCGCATGTGCCGGGGCAGGAACGCCTCGAACAGCACGCTGACGCACGCCGCGCCGAGCACGATCAGCACGGGCAGGATCGCGCCGTAGTCGATGTGGGGTGCGGAGATGTGCCCCTGCTGGGCCAGAATCCCGGGCATTTCACTGGCCTCCGTTGAGTGCGGAAAGCGTCGCGTCGACCGACGGGGTCACCGTGTCCAGCACGGGTTGGGGGTAGAAGCCGAGGCCGATGACCAGCACGACCATCGGCACCAGGATCGCCAGCTCCCGGCCGCCGAGGTCCCGGATGGTCCGCCGGGCGCCCAGTTCCGGGGCGATGGCGGCGCCCGGGCCGCCTCCGGCGCCGACCAGCGCGGTCCCCCGCACCGGGCCGTTCATCAGGCGCTGGTACAGCCAGAGCACGTACGCCGCGGCGAGCACCATGCCGACGGTGGCGAGGATCGAGTACACCGGCTGGGTCTCGAACGCGCCCAGCAGCACCAGGAACTCACTGACGAACGAGTTGGTACCGGGGAGGGACAAGGTGGACAGACCGGCGACGAGCAGCATGCCGCCCAGCAACGGGGTGAGCTTGTACATCCCGCCGTAGTCGGAGATCCGGGTGGAGCCGCCGCGGGCGATCACCAGGCCCAGCACCACGATCAGCATGCCGGTCGCGAGGCTGTGGTTGAGCATGTAGGTGACCGCACCGACGGTCGCCTGCTGGGTGAAGGCGAAGATGCCCAGGGCGATGAACCCGAAGTGGGCGATGGACACGTAGGCGACGAAGCGCTTCATGTCCTGCTGCCCGGCGGCGAGGATCGAGCCGTAGAGCACCCCGATCACGGCGAGCACCAGCACCAGCGGCGCCAGGTCCTTGCTGGCCTGCGGGAACATCGGCAGGCAGTAGCGCAGGAACCCGAACGTGCCCACCTTGTCCAGCACACCGACCAGCAGCACGGCCACGCCGATGGGCGCCTCACCCGCCGCGTCGGGGAGCCAGGTGTGGAACGGCACGAGCGGCGCCTTGATCGCGAACGCCAGGAAGAACCCGAGGAACAACCAGATCTGGGTGCTCGCCGGCGCGTCCCGGACCACCGTGACCAGCGTGGCCCAGTCGAAGGTGCCGTGCCCCAGCTTGTCGGCGGCGAGCGAGTAGGCCCCGATCGCCGAGGCCAGCATGATCAGACCGCCGAGGAAGGAGTACAGGAAGAACTTGACCGCCGCGTACTGCCGGTTCGCGCCGCCGTAACCGCCGATGAGGAAGTACATCGGGATCAGCATGATCTCGAACAGGACGTAGAACAGGAACACGTCGGTCGCGGCGAACACCGCGATGGTGATGGCTTCCTGCACCAGGATCAACGCGAGGAAGCCACCCGCGCTGCGGTCCTGCGGCAGCTTGTCCGCCGTGCCGAGGGCGCCGATGACGATCGGCACCAGGAAGGCGATCACGGCGATCATCACCAGGGCGATGCCGTCGATCCCGAAGGAGATGTGCACGCCGAAGCTCGGGATCCAGTCCATCGAGCTGGTGTGCTGCAGGCGGGCGCCGCCGGGGTGGTACGTCGCCCAGGTCGGGATGATCATCGCCAGCTCGACGAGGGAGAACACCACCGCGGTGACGGTGGCGAGCCGGTCGTTGCGGCGCAGCCCGGTGACCACGCACGCGCCGACCAGCGGCCAGAGGATGAGGGCCAGTACCCAGGTCATGAGAACCTCACCATCAGCAGTGCGGCGACGAGGACGAACGAGCCGGCCAGCATCGACAGGGCGTAGGAGCGGACGAACCCGGTCTGGAGCCTGCGCAGCCGCCCGGATCCGCCGCCGAGCGCGGCGGCGAGGCCGTTGACCGCACCGTCGACGCCCCGGCTGTCGAGGTACACCGAGAACCGGGTGAGCCACATGCCCGGGGTCGCCACCAGTGCCTCGTTCAGCGCGTTGCCGTACAGGTCCTTGCGGGCCGCCTTGACGACGGCCGAGACGTTCTCGGGCCGCTCGACCGGGGTGTCGCGGCGACCGACGACGAGCCACGCGACCAGCACGCCGAGCGCGGACAGGGCGACCGTGATCCACGGGATGAGCGAGTGCGGGATCGCGGTGTGCCCGGCCTCGCCGAGCTCGCCCAGCGCGGGGGCGAGCCAGTTCGACAGCCGGTCGCCGAGGGCGAAGAACGCGCCCGCGCCGACCGAGCCGATGGCCAGCACGATCATCGGCGCGGTCATCACCGGCGGCGACTCGTGCGGGTGGTACTCCTCGCCCTCGGCGGTGCGCAGGTCGCGCCAGCGTTCCTTGCCGAAGAAAGTGAGCAGCATCAGCCGGGTCATGTAGAAGGCGGTGAGCGCGGCGCCGAGCATCGCGGCGAGACCGAAGACCCAGCCGCGCCAGCCCTCCTGGCCGAACGCGGCCTCGATGATCGCGTCCTTGGAGAAGTAGCCCGACAGGAAGGGGAACCCGATGAGCGCCAGGTAACCGAGCCCGAAGGTGACGAACGTGATCGGCATGTGCCGGTACAGGCCACCGAACTTGCGCATGTCGACCTCGTCGCGCATGCCGTGCATGACCGAGCCGGCGCCGAGGAACAGCCCGGCCTTGAAGAAACCGTGCGTGAGCAGGTGCATGATGCCCAGCGCGTAGCCGAACGGCCCGAGTCCGACGGCGAGCATCATGTAGCCGATCTGGCTGACGGTCGAGTACGCGAGCACCTTCTTGATGTCGTCGTAGGCGCAGCCGATGACGCACCCGATCAGCAGGGTGACCGCGCCGACGAGCGTGACGATCAGGCGTCCCGCCTCGGTCTCGTTGTAGATCGGGTTGGCCCGCGCGACCAGGTACACACCGGCGGTGACCATCGTGGCGGCGTGGATCAGGGCCGACACCGGGGTGGGGCCCTCCATCGCGTCCGGGAGCCACGCCTGGAGCGGGAACTGGCCGGACTTGCCGCACGCACCGAGCAGCAGCAGGATCGCGATCGCGGTGATCACCGCGGGCGGTGCGTCGCCGATGCGGGCGAACACGCCGGCGTAGGTGACCGTGCCGAGGTACTTGAACATCAGGAAGATCGCCAGCGCGAGCCCGACGTCACCGACGCGGTTCATCAGGAACGCCTTCTTCGCCGCGGTCGCGGCGGACGGGCGGTCCGAGTACCAGCCGATCAGCAGGTAGGACGCCAGGCCGACACCCTCCCAGCCGAGGTAGAGCGTCACGAAGTTGTTGCCCAGCACCAGAACCAGCATGGAAGCCACGAACAGGTTCAGGTAGCCGAAAAAGCGACGGCGGTCGCGGTCCTCCCTCATGTAGCCGATCGAGTAGATGTGGATCAGCGCGCCGACCCCGGTGATCAGCAGGACGAAGACGAGCGACAGCGCGTCGATCCGCAGTCCGAAGTCGATCTGCAGGGAGCCGACCCCGATCCAGGTGAACATCCGGGTGTCGGTCACGTGCCCGTCGCTGCCGAAGAACAGCACCAGGCCGTACACGAACGACGCGATGACGGTCGCGCAGCCGAGCAGGTGTCCCCATCCGTCGGTGCGCCTGCCCCCGGCCAGCAGGACGAGCGCGCCGAGGGCCGGGAACGCGACCAGCAGCCACGATGATGCGATCACTGAGTAGCCCTCTCAGTACTTGAGCAGGTTGGTGTCGTCGACCGACGCCGACCGGCGGGTGCGGAAGATGGCCATAATGATCGCCAGGCCGACGACGACCTCGGCGGCGGCGACGACCATCACGAAGAACGCCATCACCTGGCCGTGCAGCCCACCGTTGATGCGGGAGAACGTGACCAGGGACAGGTTCACGGCGTTGAGCATCAGCTCGATGCACATGAACACGACGATGGCGTTGCGCCGCACCAGCACGCCGACCGCGCCGATGGCGAACAACAGGGCTGACAGGAGCAGGTAGTAGGTGGGGGTCATTCCTCGTCACCCTTCCCGACCAGTGCGCGGGCGCCGGGCTCCGGTTCGGTGCCCTCGACCTGCTTGCGCTCGGCTTCGAGCCGCGCGGTGGGTGTGGACTCGATGATCGTGGACAGCGACTCGGGCGCGACCGAGCCGTCCGGCAGGATCGCGGGCGTCGTGACCGAGTGGGAGGTGGCGAACACGCCCGGCCCGGGTTTGGGCGAGATGCGTTCGTACTCGCCGCGGAACCGGGCCTCGACGAGTTCCTTCTGCGTCCGGTGGCCGCGCTTCTCGGTGAAGGCCAGCACCATCGCCCCCAGCGCGGCGGTGATCAGCAGCGCCGAGGTGAGCTCGAACGGGAACAGGAAGTCGGTGAAGATCAGCCGGCCGAGCCCGCCCGGCGTGCCGTTCGGCGCGGGGGCCGGGGTGACGTTGGCGAACGCCCGGGTGAGCGCGGTGGCCAGCAGCCCGGCGATGCCGATGCCGAGGATGCCGCCCCACAGCCGCTGCCCGCGCAGCACCTCGACGACCGAGTCGGAACTCTCCCGCCCGACGAGCATCAGCACGAACAGGAACAGCATCATGATCGCGCCGGTGTAGACGATGATCTGGGTGAACCCGAGGAACGGCGCCTGCTGGACCATGTAGAGGATGCCCAGCGAGAACATCGTGAGGGCCAGGAACAGCGCCGAGTGCACCGCGTTGCGCGCGAAGATCAGCCCGAGCGCGCCCAGGAGCGCGATCGGACCGAGGATCCAGAACGCGACGGCCTCGCCGGTGGAGACCGTCTCCGCGGCCTGTGCCAGCACCATCACCGCACCTCCTCGGGAACGGCTCGCGCGGCGGCCCAGCGCGAGGGCTGGGGTGCCCGGGGTGTCGGTGTCCTCATTGGATCGCCTCCTCGCGGGAGGTTTCCACGGTCTCGCCGGGCGGGACGCCGCGGCCGCGGGCCAGTTCCGGGCCGTGCACGTAGTAGTCCTGCTCGTCGTCCCCCAGGCGCATCGGGTGCGGCGGTTGCTCCATGCCCGGCAGGAGCGGCGCCAGCAGGTCCTCCTTGGTCCAGATCAGCTTCTGGCGGTCGTCGTCGGCCAGCTCGTAGAAGTTGATCATCGTCAGGCTGCGCGTCGGGCAGGCTTCGATGCACAGGCCGCAGCCGATGCACCGCAGGTAGTTGATCTGGTAGTCCTTGCCGTACCGCTCGCCGGGCGAGTAGCGCTCGTCCTCGGTGTTGTCGCCGCCCTCGACGAAGATCGCGTCCGCCGGGCACGCCCACGCGCACAACTCGCAGCCGACGCACTTCTCCAGCCCGTCCGGATGCCGGTTGAGCTGGTGCCGGCCGTGGTAGCGCGGGGCGGCCGGGGCACCGATCTCCGGGTACTCCTCCGTCGCCACCTTCTTGAACATCGTGCCGAAGGTGACGCCGAAACCCTTGATGGGGTCAAACAGTCCCATCGGAACCCTCCTTCCCGGCGCCCACCTGCGCGGGCTCCGAAGTCCGGCCGGCGACCCGGCGCCTGCGTTTCCCCGTGCCCCGTTCGGGCACGTCGGGCACGCGCAGGTCCAGCGGCGGCAACGGGAAACCACCGCCGGTGACCGGCACCGAATCGCCACCGGCCTGCTTCTTCTCCGGCACCAGCAGCGCGATCGCGACCGCGACGACCACGACGATCGCGCCACCGATCAGGATCTGGGCGGTCGTCAGGCCACCGTTGTTCCGGATGGCGCGGATCGTCGTGATGATCAGGATCCACACCAGGTTCGCCGGCACCAGGACCTTCCAGCCCAGCTTCATGAACTGGTCGTACCGGAACCGCGGCAGCGTGCCGCGCAGCCAGATGAACCCGAACAGCAGCGCGAACAGCTTGATCGTGAACCAGATCAACGGCAGCCAGCCCCGGTTCAGCGGTGAGTCGAGCCCGACGAACGGGAACATCCAGCCGCCCAGGAACAGCGTCGTCGCGAACGCCGACACGATCACCATGTTCACGTACTCGGCGAGGAAGAACATCGCGAACTTCATCGACGAGTACTCCGTGTGGAACCCGCCGACCAGCTCAGACTCCGCCTCCGGCAGGTCGAACGGCGCGCGGTTCGTCTCGCCGACCATCGAGATCAGGTAGATCGCGAAACTCGGCAGCAGCAGGTAGAAGTACCAGCCCCCGGCCTGCGCGTGCACGATGTCGCCGGTCGACATCGACTGCGAGTACAGCACCACGCCGACGATCGACAGACCCATCGCGATCTCGTAGGAGATCACCTGCGCCGCCGACCGCAGCCCGCCGAGCAGCGGGTACGGCGACCCGGACGACCACCCGGCCAGCACGATCCCGTACACCCCGACCGACGAGCAGGCCAGGATGACCAGCACCCCGACCGGCAGGTCGACCAGCTGCAGCACGGTCTGCTCGCCGAAGATCGACACCTGCGGGCCGAACGGGATGGCCGCCAGCGCAATCAGCGCCGGTACCGCGGACAGCACCGGGGCGAGGAAGTAGACCTTGCGGTCGGCGCCGTCCGGGATGATCTGTTCCTTGAACGGCAGTTTGATCGCGTCCGCGAGGGACTGGAAGTAGCCGCCGGGGCCGACGCGGTTCGGGCCGGGCCGGTTCTGCATCCGGCCGATCGCCTTGCGCTCCCACACGATCAGGAACACCGTCAGGAGCGGACCGATCAGCAGGATCACGACCGTTTTGAGCAGGACCAGCCACCACGGGTCGTCCGCCAGCAGCTGCGCCCGGGTCATCTGCTCGGGCACCTGGGCCAGTAACGGAGACATCAGCGCGCTCCCTCGATGTTCACGACCGACCCGTGCCCGGCGCCGAGCGTCTTGCGCACCCGCGAGCCCTCCGAGTTGCCCGGCAGCCACACGACGTCGTCGGGCAGGTCGGCGATTTCGACGGGCAGCGTGATCGCGCCGCGGTCGGTGGAGACGGTCACCTCGTCGCCGAGGCGCGCCGCGGTGCGGGCCGACACGCGGGCAACCACGGCGCGGGCGGTCCCGGCCAGGTTCGGCTCCTCCGCCTGCAGCGAACCCTCGTCCAGCAGCTGCCGCCAGCTCGCCAGCCGCGCCTGCCCGGGACCGGCGTGCCCGGCGGCGCGCGGCGCGCCGGACTCCCAGAACTTGCCGTGCACGGCGTTCGACGAGCCCAGCCGGGCGAAGTCGCCGCGTGCGGCCGCCGGGGTCTGGGTGAACAGGTCGGCGTCCATCTCGACGGCGAGGGTGTCCAGCACCCGGCAGTCCGGCAGGGCGCCGGTGCCTTCGAGGGTCGTGTCGAACTCGCGGCGGCGGCCCTCCCAGTTGACGAAGGTGCCGGACTTCTCGACGACCGGCGCGATGGGCAGGACCACGTCGGCGTGCTCGGTGACCGTGCTCGCCCGCATCTCCAGGCTCACCACGAACTCCGCTCTCCCCAGCGCCTGCCGGGCCAGTGCCGGGTGCGGCAGGTCGTCCAGGTCGACCCCGCCGACGACCACACCGGACAGGTAACCGCCGGCGAGCGCGCCGATGATGTCGTTCGTGTCGCGGCCCGGTTCGGCCGGCACGGGCACCCCCCAGGCCGCCTCGACCTCGGCCCGCGCGGCCTCGTCGGTCACCGGACGGCCGCCGGGCAGCAGCGTCGGCGCCGCACCCGCTTCGAGCGCGCCGCGTTCACCGGCCCGGCGCGGGATCCAGGCGACCTTCGCACCGGTCCGCGCGGCCAGCCGGCGCACCGCGGCGAACAAGCCGGGCACCTCGGCCGCCCGTTCCCCGACCAGCACGACCGCGCCATCCGCGCTCAGCGCCGACTCGACGTCGGGTGCGTGCTCGGGGATCCCGTCCAGCGCCGCCGCCTCGGAGCCGGGCACGCAGGCCAGCAGCTCACCGGAGGTCTTGCGCACCGAGGGCGTGGTCCACTGTCCCAAGTGGACGACTCGAGTGCGCTTCTTGCGGGCGGCCTTGCGCAGCCGGAGGAAGACGATCGGCGCCTCCTCCTCGGGTTCGAACGCCACGCACAGCACAGTCGGCGCGTTCTCGATCGCACCGAACGTGACGCCGTCCTCCGGCGTCGTGCCGACCACCTCGGCGGCGAGGAACTCCAGCTCCTCCGGCGAATGCGCCCGCGCCCGGAAGTCGATGTCGTTGGTGCGCAGGGCGACCCGCGCGAACTTCGCGTACGCGTAGGCGTCCTCCAGCGTCAGGCGGCCACCCGCGAGCACCGCGGCACCGCGGCTGTCCCGGGCCCTGGCCAGCCCCTCCGCGGCGATCCGCAGCGCCTCGGTCCACGGCGCCTCCCGCAGCTCACCGGAGGCGTCCCGCACCAGCGGCCGACGGATCCGGTCGGCCGCCGTGGCGTACCGGAAGGCGAACCGGCCCTTGTCGCAGATCCACTCCTCGTTGACGTCCGGGTCGTTGGCTGCCAGCTTGCGCATCACCTTGCCGCGCCGGTAGTCGGTGCGCTCGGCGCAGCCGGACGAGCAGTGCTCACACACGCTCGGCGCCGACACCAGGTCGAACGGCCGGGACCGGAAGCGGTACTGCGCACTGGTCAGCGCCCCCACCGGGCAGATCTGGATGGTGTTGCCGGAGAAGTACGACTGGAACGGCGTACCCGACGAGGTCCGCGACGCCAGGTCGAGCACGTCCGCCGTTTCCGCCGTGCCGATCTGCTGGTGCGCGCCGCGCTCCAGCAGGTCGATGAACGGGTCGCCGGCGATCTGCGCGGAAAACCGCGTGCACCGCTGGCACAGCACGCACCGCTCGCGGTCGAGCAGCACCTGCGTGGAGATCGGCAGCGGTTTCGGGAACGTCCGCTTCGTGTCGCGGAACCGGGAGTCGGCCCGGCCGTGTGCCATCGCCTGGTTCTGCAGCGGGCACTCGCCGCCCTTGTCGCACACCGGGCAGTCCAGCGGGTGGTTGATGAGCAGCAGCTCCATCACGCCCTGCTGGGCCTTGTCCGCGACCGGGGAGGTCAGCTGGGTCTTGACGACCATCCCGTCGGCGACCGTCATCGTGCACGACGCCTGCGGTTTCGGCATCGGCCGGCCGCCCATCTCCACCTCGACGAGGCACTGGCGGCAGGCGCCGGCCGGGTCGAGCAGCGGGTGGTCGCAGAACCGCGGGATGACCGTGCCGAGCCGCTCGGCGGTGCGGATGAGCAGTTCGCCCTTCGGCGCGATGACCTCCTCGCCGTCGATCGTCAGCTTGACGTGACCTTCGGGGACGGGCGTCTCGGTCCCGGGGTTTTCCGGCGCGATCGTCATGCCTGTGCTCCCACCAACTCGCGCTTGTTGCTCTCGCACAGGGCGAGGAACTCGTCGCGGAAGTACTTGATGCCGCTGGTGATCGGGCTGACCGCGCCGTCACCGAGGGCGCAGAACGAGCGGCCGAGGATGTTGTCGCAGACGTCCAGCAGCGTGTCGATGTCCTCGGCGGTGCCCCGCCCGTCGACCATCCGCTCCAGGATCTGCGCCAGCCAGTACGTGCCCTCGCGGCAGGGCGTGCACTTGCCACACGACTCGTGTTCGTAGAACTGGGTCCACTTCATCACCGCCCACGGCACGGACACCGTCTCGTTGAACACCTGCACCGCGGTGGTGCCCAGCATCGACCCGGCCTCCGCGGCGCCCTCGAAGTCGAGCGGGATGTCCAGGTGCTCGGCGGTGAACATCGGGGTGGACGAGCCGCCCGGCGTCCAGAACTTGAGCGGGATGCCGTCCTTCATGCCGCCGGCGAGCTCCAGCAGCTGCCGCAGCGTGGTGCCGAGCGGCGCCTCGTACTGCCCCGGGTTCTCGACGTGCCCGGAGATCGAGTAGATCTTCGGGCCCGGCGACTTCTCCCGGCCCATCTTGCGGAACCAGTCGGCACCGCCGTTGACGATGAACGGGACGCTCGCGATGGTCTCGACGTTGTTCACCGTGGTCGGCGCCGCGTAAAGACCGGCCGCCGCGGGGAACGGCGGCTTGAGCCGCGGCTGGCCGCGGCGGCCCTCGAGCGAGTCGAGCAGCGCGGTCTCCTCACCGCAGATGTAGGCGCCCGCACCGGCGTGCACGGTGATGTCCAGGTGGAACCCGGACCCGAGGATGTCCGTGCCCAGGTACCCGGCCCGGTACGCCTCGCGCACGGCCGCGTTGAGCCGCCGGTACGGGTGCAGCGCCTCGCCGCGCACGTAGATGAAGCAGTGGTGCGAGCGCATCGCGTAGGCGGCGATGATGCAGCCCTCGACCAGCGAGTGCGGATCGGCCATCATCAGCGGGATGTCCTTGCAGGTACCCGGCTCGCCCTCGTCGGCGTTGATGACCAGGTAATGCGGCTTGTCCTCGTTCGGTGGCATGAACGACCACTTCACGCCCGCCGGGAAGCCCGCACCGCCGCGGCCACGCAGGCCGGAGTCCTTGATCAGCTGCACGAGCTGCTCGGGCGTGCCGCGCAGCGCCTTGCGCAGCGCGGTGTAGCCCTCCAGCTGTTCGTAGGTGGACAGGCGCCAGGAGTTGGGCGAGAGCCAGCGCTTGGTCAGCACCGGCGTCAGCGGGTCGGTCATTTCGCCTCCACCTCCGGCAACGGCACGTCGTCCGCCATGACCGGGGCGGTCCAGCCCCGTTCCTGCGCGATCCGCGCGCCCCTCAGGGTTTCCGGCGCCTGGGACGGTCCGTCCACCTGCGACCGGTAGATCTCCTCGTCCTCCGGGAAGAAACCGGCAAGCTGGAGCTCCGCGCTCTTGAAGTCGCCGAGCGGGGCGCCGCGCGAGGGCTGCGGCTTCTCCCCGCGCCGCAACGCGTCCACGAGTTCGACCGCGCTGTCCGGGGTCTGCTTGTCGTAGTACTCGTAGTTGACCTGCAGCACGGGCGCGAGGTCGCAGGCGGCCAGGCACTCGGCGTGCTCCAGCGTGATCGACCCCGGCTCACCCGGGGTGCCCGCGGTTTCCTCGTGCCCCAGCGGTTTCCCGTCCGCGCCCAGGTGTTCCTGCAGGGTGCGGTAGATCGCGTCGCCGCCCAGCGCGGCGCACAACGTGTTGGTGCACACGCTCACCAGGTGCTCGCCGCACGGCCTGCGCTTGTACATCGTGTAGAAGGTGACGACCGCGCTGACCTCGGCCTCGGACAGACCCAGCTGCTGCGCGCAGAACGTCACGCCCTCCTGGCTGACGAACCCCTGCACCGACTGGACCAGGTGCAGCATCGGCAGCAGCGCCGACCGGGACTGCGGGTACCGGGACATCAGCTCCCGCGCCCTGGCCACCGTGTCCGCGTCGAAAACCGGTGCTGTGGGCTGTGTCTTCAACGGTCCACTCCTCCCATGACCGGGTCCACGGACGCGACCGCCGCGATCACGTCCGCCACCAGGCCGCCCTCTGACATCGCCGGCAGGGACTGCAGGTTGACGAAACTCGGTTCCCGGACGTGCACGCGCACCGGGCGCGTACCGCCGTCGGAGACCAGGTGGAAGCCCAGCTCGCCGCGCGGCGACTCGATCGGCGAGTACACCTGCCCCGGCGGCACCTTGAAGCCCTCGGTGACGAGCTTGAAGTGGTGGATCAGCGACTCCATCGACTGGCCCATGATCTTGCGGACGTGTTCCAGCGAGTTGCCCATGCCGTCGCTGGAGATCGACAGCTGCGCCGGCCACGCGATCTTGCGGTCCTCCACCATCACCGGGCCCGGCTCGATCTTCTTCAGGCACTGCCGGATGATCCGCAGCGACTGGTGCATCTCCTCGACCCGGCACAGGTAACGGCCCCAGCAGTCGGCGTCCGTCGAGGTCGGCACGTCGAACTCGAACTCGTCGTAGCGCGAGTACGGCTCGATCTTGCGCAGGTCCCACGGCAGGCCCGCGGACCGCAGCACCGGGCCGGTGACACCGAGCGCGAGGCACGCGTCGACCGGCAGGTAGCCGACGCCCTTGAGGCGGTTGCGCCAGATCGGCTGGCCGGTGAACAGCTTGTCGTACTGGGGCAGGCGCTCGTCCATCACCTTGACGAACTCGCCGACCTTCTCCTGCCAGTCGGCCGGCAGGTCCTGCGCGATCCCGCCGGGGCGGATGAACGCGTGGTTCATGCGCAGCCCGGTCAGGTATTCCAGTAGGTGCAGCACTTCCTCACGCTCGCGGAACCCGAACGTCATCGCGGTGGTGGCGCCCAGCTCCATGCCGCCGGTGGCGATGTAGACCAGGTGCGAGCCGATGCGGTTGATCTCGCACAGCAGGACGCGGATCAGCTCGGCCCGCCGCGGCGCCCGGATGCCGAGCAGCTTCTCCACACCCAGGCAGTAGCCCAGCTCGTTGAACAGCGGGGACAGGTAGTCCATGCGGGTCACGAACGTGACGCCCTGGGTCCAGGTCCGGTACTCGCAGTTCTTCTCGATGCCGGTGTGCAGGTAGCCGATGACCGAGCGCAGCTGGGTGACGGTCTCACCCTCCAGCTCGAGCACGAGCCGGAGCACGCCGTGGGTCGACGGGTGCTGCGGGCCCATGTTGATGACGATCCGCTCGTCGTGCTGGGCGTCCTCCAGCACGTCGTCCCAGTCGCCGCCGCTGACGTGGTAGATGCGGCCTTCGGTGGTGTCCCGGGATTCGGCGTACCCGGTGGTGCTGTCCGTGCTGTCCGTGCTGTCGCTGCCCGGCACGGACGTGTCCGTGCCGGTGCTGACGTCCGAGAGCCGTTCCGTGGTCATGCCTGGACACCTCCCCGTTGTGCTCGCTGTGGCCTTCGGGTGGTCACGAGTACGACCTCCGCTGATCGGGGGGCGGGATCTCCGCGCCCTTGTACTCCACCGGGATCCCGCCGAGCGGGTAGTCCTTGCGCTGCGGGTGACCGTCCCAGTCGTCCGGCATCAGGATCCGGGTCAGGGCCGGGTGACCGTCGTAGACGATGCCGAACAGGTCGTAGGCCTCGCGCTCCTGCCAGTCGGCCGTCGGGTAGACCTCCACGATGGACGGCACGTGCGGATCGTCCACGTCCACCGCGACCTCCAGCCGGATGCGCCGCCGGTAGGTCATCGACGTCAGGTGGTAGACCGAGTGCAGCCGCTGCGGCACGTCCGGCCCGTAGTCCACGCCGGACACCGAACTGCACAGTTCGAACCGCAGCCCGGCGTCGTCCCGCAGGATGCGGCACATCGCGACGAGGTGCTCGCGGTCCACGTAGAGCGTGATCTCGCCGCGGTCGACGGTCACCTGGTGCACCGCCTCGGCCGGCACGTCGTTCTCGGCCAGCGCGGCGAAGAACTGGTCGGCGAACTCGTCGAACCAGCCACCGTAGGGCCGTTCCGCGGGCGCCGGCAGGTAGGCCGGCAGCCGCAGGCCGCCGTAGCCGGAGGTGTCACCGCTGTCGCGGACACCGAACATGCCCCGGCGCTCGCGCCCGGCGACGATCGGCTGCGCCGGGCGCGGCCCGCGCGGTTCCAGTCCGGTGTCCGGTCGCTGGGCGCTGGACTGCTCGCCGCCGGACTCGGGGGTTTCTTCAGCCATGCCGCATCACTTCTTCGCGTACTTGATCGACGAGGGGATCAGCTCGGTCTGCTGCCCGGCCTTGAGCGCGGCGCGGCGCGGCCCTAGCGGCTCGTCGGCGATCTTGGCGTGCAGCTTGAGGATCGCGTCGAGCAGCATCTCCGGCCGCGGCGGGCAGCCGGGCAGGTACATGTCGACCGGGACGATGTGGTCGACGCCCTGCACGACCGCGTAGTTGTTGAACATGCCGCCCGAGGAGGCGCACACGCCCATGGCCAGCACCCACTTCGGCTCGGCCATCTGGTCGTAGATCTGCCGCAGGACCGGCGCCATCTTCTGCGTGACGCGACCGGCGACGATCATCAGGTCGGCCTGCCGCGGGGTCGCGCTGAACCGCTCCATGCCGAACCGGGCGATGTCGTAGCGCGAGCCACCGACGGTCATCATCTCGATCGCGCAGCAGGCGAGCCCGAAGGTGGCCGGCCACAGCGAGTTCTTGCGCGCCCAGTTGACCAGCTTCTCCAGGCTGGCCAGCAGGATGCCGTTGGGGAGCTGCTCTTCGAGTCCCATGACGTCCCTCCCCTAGTTCCAGTCGAGCCCGCCGCGCCGCCACACGTAGGCGTAGGCGAAGCCGACGGTCGCGATGAACAAGACGATCTCCACCACGCCGAACAGGCCGAGCGCGTCGGCCGAGACGGCGAACGGGTAGAGGAAGACCATTTCGATGTCGAACAGGATGAACAACATCGCGGTGATGTAGTAGGCGACCGGCATCCGGCCGCCGCCCACCAGCGGTTGCGGTGACGGCTCGATCCCGCACTCGTAGGCCATCTGCTTCGCCCGGTTGTACCGGCGCGGGCCCACCAGCGGGCCGAGCAGCACGGAGAACACCGCGAAGCCCGCGGCGAGGACGAACAACAGGACCAGTGGCAGGTACATCTCGAGCCCCGGGGACGAGGCGGCCTGCGCGAGGGGACTCGGGGACTGCGACATCAGCACGGTGCTTGCCGTCCTTTCCGCGCCGTTGCGAACGTGTCGCTTGTGAAACTGTTCACAATCTGTCCTGCGACGTTGTGAACCGGTTCACAAAGCATAGGGGCAGTGTAGGACGTGGCTCACATTGTTGTCGCGGGGTGTTTCGGGTAAGGCGAACCTAACCAAAAGACGCCCTGGTGGGGCGCCACAACCGCGAGACCAGCACGAAAAGGATCTTCACGATCACGCAACGCACAAACAGTGTGACGTAACCCACGGAACCTGACCGAGATGCGGCCCAGATCACGTCCGCGGGGAGCGCCCTCGTGCCGCTCGCGGCGGCAGCCGGACCGCCCGTCAGGCGCTCGGCGTGAGCCGGGCGGCCAACGCGATCAGCCGGTCCACGGTGTCGCCGCCCTTCGCGTCGTAGCAGCCGGACAGGCCCTTGTAGATCAGCGGGATCAGCGAGTTGATCCGCAACCCGTACTTCGTCGCCGCACGCATGACCTTCGGATTGCCGATGGCCTTCGCGAAGACGTTGCCCAGCCGGTAGTAGCCGCCCATCAGCTCCTTGAGCGCGAGCGGGTACCCGTGCAGCGCACGCTCCCGCGACGAACCCGCGGGCCGGGCCAGCGCCTGCACCACGAACTCGGCCGCGAGCTGCGCCGACTCCATCGCCGCCGAGATGCCCTCGCCGTTGAACGGGCTCACCATGCCGCCCGCGTCGCCGAGCAGGAGCAGCCCGTCGCGGTAGTGCGGGGTGCGGTTGAACCCCATCGGCAGACCGGCGCCGCCGATCCGGCCGATCGCGTTCTCCTCGCGGTAGCCCCACTCCTCCGGAGTCGAGTCCAGCCATTGCCGCATCAGGGCGCGGTAGTCGGTGTTGCGGAAGGACTTCGACGTGGACAACATGCCGAGCCCGACGTTCACCGTGCCGTCACCGAGCGGGAAGGCCCAGCCGTACCCGGGCAGCAGCCGCGGATTACGCGGATCCTTGCGGTCCCACAGCTCCAGGTGCCCCTCGATGAACGGGTCGTCGTGGCGCGGGCTCCGGTAGTAACGCCGTACCGCGACGCCCATCGGGCGTTTGTCGTCCGTCTCGATACCGACCGACCGGGCCAGCCGCGCGGACACGCCGTCGCACGCCAGCACGAGCGGGGCGTGGTAGCGGACGGGCGTCTTGTCCGGCCCCTGCCTGCCCTCGACCCCGATCACCCGGCCGCTGCGCTCGTCGGTGATCGCGCCGGTGACCGTGGTGCGCTCCAGCAGCCGGGCGCCCGCCTTGACCGCGGTCCTGGCCAGCAGGTCGTCGAAGTCCTGCCGGGTGCGCGAGACGCCGTAGGGCGGGTAGCTGGTCAGCTCCGGCCAGTCCATCTCCAGCGTCAGCTCGGCGGTGCGGATCCGCAGGCCGCGGCTGTGCACCCAGCCCGCCTCACGGCTCGTGTCGATGCCCAGATCGATCAGCTGCTTGACGCCGCGCGGGGTCAGGCCGTCGCCGCACACCTTCTCGCGCGGGAACTCCGTCTTCTCGCAGACCAGGACGTCCAGCCCGGCGCGCGCCAGGTACGTCGCGACGGTGGATCCGGCCGGGCCCGCGCCGACGACGATTACCTGAGCGTCCTGGGTCATGCCCCGGAGTTTACGGAAGGCTTCGTGGCCCGGTGGATGGCGACGACGCCGAACGTCAGGTTCAGCCACTCCACCTTCGTCCAGCCCGCGTCGGCGATGATCCGCGCCAGTGCGCGCTGGTCGTGCCACGCGGCCATGGATTCGGCCAGGTAGGAGTACGCCTGCGGGTTGGTCGAGGAGAACCGGCCGAGCAGGGTCATCACCCGCAGGATGAAGCGCCGGTAGACGAACCGGATCGGCGGGAACGTGGGCGTCGACACCTCGCAGATCACCAGGCGCCCGCCGGGCTTGACCACCCGCGCGATCTCCTCGAGCGCGGCCCTGGTGTCGACGAAGTTGCGGATGCCGAAGGTGATCGTGGCGGCGTCGAAGCTGTCGTCGGCGAAGGGCAGGTGCAGCGCGTCGGCGGCGACCATCGGGACGTCACGGTGCTTGCCGCTGCGGAGCATGCCGAGCGAGAAGTCGGCGGCCAGGCACCACGCGCCGCCGCGCGCGTACTCGGCGGTGGACACCCCGGTACCGGCGGCGAGGTCGAGCACCTTCTCCCCGCGGCGCGCGTCGAGCACGCGGGATGTCATCGTGCGCCACCGCCGGTCGAACCCGAACGTCATGACCGAGTTCGCCCGGTCGTAGCCGGCCGAGACGCCGTCGAACATCGCGGCGACCTCGTGCGGATCTTTGTCGAGGCTCGCACGGGACATGCCTGAAGCCTAACCGCGATGCCCCCGGCCCGGGTCAGGGTGGCGGGGACAGCGCGGACAACATGCCCCGCACGCTCGCCGGCCAGGCGAACTCCTCCGCCCGGGCCCGGGAAGCCGCACGCCGCAGGTCCTCCGGCCGGTCCAGCAGTCCGGTGACGGCGGTCGCGAACGCCCGTGGCAGGTCCGGCACCGCGGCCCCGCACCCGGGCCGGACGATCTCCCGCAGCGCCGACGACCGCGACACCACCACCGGCGTCCCGGACGCGAGCGCCTCCAGCGCGGCGAGCCCGAACGTCTCGTGCGGACCGGGCGCGAGCGAGACGTCCGCGCTGGCCAGCAGCCGCGCCACGGCGGTCCGGTCGGACACGAACCCGAGGAACGTCACCGGCAGCCCGCGTGCCCGCCGCTCCAGCGCCCGCCGCCGCGGCCCGTCCCCGGCGATCACCAGCCGCACCCGGGCGCCGGACCCGGTCAGCTCGGCGACCGTGTCCACGCTGCGTTCCACGTGCTTCTCCGGCGACAGCCGGCCACAGTGGACGAGCAGGGCATCCGCGCCGGACGCCAGTTCACCGCGCAGCGCGGCATCGCGGTGAGCGGGCCGGAAGGTGGCGAGGTCGACGCCGAGCGGGACCTGCCGGACGTTGCCGGCGCCGATCCGGTCGAACTCCTCACGCGCGAACGAGGTGGTGCACACGACGGTGTCGTAGTTGCCCGCCATGCGGCGGTTGGCGACGTCGGCGACCCGGCGTGCCAGCGGCCCCGGCACCAGGAACTGCTCCAGCAGCCGGTCCAGCCGCTCGTGCGAGATCACCACGCTCGGCACGTCGTGACGCCGCGCCCACACCCCCATCCCGCGCAGCGTCAGCCGGTCGGACACCTCCAGCCGGTCCGGCCGCAACGCCGACAGCAGCGCGCGCACCCGGAACGGGTCCACCGCCCGGTAGCCACCGGTGCCGGGGATCCGCGGCGCGGGCAGGGAGATCCGGCTTACCCCGGTCGGCAGCCGCTCCTCGGCGTGCCGCGGTCCCGGCACCACGAGCGTCACCCGGTGGCCGCTCGCCACGTACCCGGCGCCGAGGTGGTGCAGCGCGGTGCGCAGGCCACCGGAGCGGGCCCGTAGAAGTTCGCCAGCTGGACGATGTGCACGGCCTCACGCGGCCCGCGCCACCCGGCCGGTGACCACCTCGTAGTGGTGCACCAGCTCCGCGCACACCACCGGCCAGGTGCGGCCCAGGACGACCTTGCGCGCCTTGCCGCCCAGCCGCTCGCGCAGCGCCGGATCCCGCAGGTCGTGCACCCGCCGCACCAGCTCCCCGGCGAACCCGTCCGGATCCGGCGGCAGCAGGTAGCCGGTGCGGCCGGGCAGCACGAGGTCGCGCGGTCCGCCCGAGTCCGGCGCCAGCACCGGCAGACCGGAGGCCATCGCCTCCTGCACCGCCTGGCAGAACGTCTCGTGCGGTCCGGTGTGGACGAACACGTCCAGGCTGGCGTAGGCGGCGGACAGCTCGTCTCCGTAACGGGCGCCGAGGAAGGCCGCGCCGGGCAGGCGGGCCTGCAGGTCCTCGCGGTCCGGGCCGTCACCGACGACCACCAGCCGCACCCCGGGCATCCCGGCCAGCGCCGCGAGCCTGCCCACCTCCTTCTCCGGCGCGAGCCGCCCGACGAACCCGACCAGCAGCTCCCCGCCCGGGGCCAGCCGGGCACGCAGCTCCGGATCGGCGTGCGCGGGCGAGAACCGGTCGACGTCCACCCCCCGCCCCCAGCGGTGCACGCGCGGCACGCCGTGCGCCCGCAGGTCCTCGACCGACTGCGTGGACGGCGCGAGCGTCCGGTCGGCCTTCGCGTGCAGCCGCCGCACCCACCGCCACGCCGCCCGCGCACCCAGGCCGAGCCCGTAGGCGGTGGCGAACCCGGCGATGTCGGTCTGGAACACCGCGACCGAGGGCACCCGCAGGCGGCGGGCCGCGGCGAGCCCCCGCGCGCCGACCACGAACGGCGAGGCCAGGTGCACCACGTCCGGGCCGAACGCGGCGAGCGCGGTCAGCACCGTCCGGGTGGGCAGGCCGATCGGCAGCGAGTTGACCACCGGCAGGTCCAGCGCCGGGGTCCGCACCACGGGCACGCCCCGGTAGTGCACGGGCCCGGCCAGGCCGGGGGCGACCACCAGCACGTCGTGGCCGGTGTCCCGCAGGTGCTCGACGACCCGCAGCACCGAGTTGGTCACGCCGTTCACCTGCGGGAGGAAGCTTTCGGTGACGATGGCGACGCGCACCGTCCCACGGTGACAGCCGGTCCGGTTCGGGCGGAAAAGCGTGCGTGACGAGGCAGCCAACGGTGCCCGAACTTCACGAAGCTTTCTCCCCTTCACCTGGGTGTTGCCACCCGGACACCCGGCGCCGCCACACTCGGCTGGCGTGACCCTCCTCTCCGCCCGCCCGCCCCACCCGGTCGAGCCGGGCCTGCTGTCGCGGGCGCTCGAGGTCGCCGGACGGCTGGCCAACGACGCCACCGACGTGATCACCGCGACCGCCGGCCGCGGCGCCCACCCGGACGTGGCGGACTCGCCGTTCGACTGGGTCACCGACACCGACCGCATCCTGGAGCGGCACACCCGCCGCGTGCTGACCGCCGAGTTCCCCGGCATCCCGGTCGTCGGCGGCGAGTTCGGCGCCGACACCGGCGCGGACTCCGCGGCCTACCGCTGGGTGGTGGACCCGGTCGACGGCACCGCCAACTACGTGGCCGGCGTGCCCTGGTGCGCCTACAGCCTGGCACTGGTCGATGCGTCCGGCCCGGTCGTCGGCGTGGTCGCCGACCCCTACCGCGCCCAGATCTACGCCGCCGCCCGCGGTCGCGGCACCCGCGCGAACGGCAAGCCGGTCCGGCTGACCGGACGGGACCGGATCGCCGGGGCGATCGTGTGCACCGAGCTGGCCCGCAAGGGGCCGTGGCCGGGCATGGGCTCGTTCATCGAGCACGCCGCGGCCGCGCGCGCCGGGGTCCGTGTGCTCGGCTCGGCGGCGTTGTCGATCGCGCAGGTCGCGCTGGGACACGCGATCGCCGCGGTGCTGCACAGCTACCACGAATGGGACGTCGCCGGATCCGTGGCGCTGGCCATCGAGGCGGGCGCCGTCGTGCTGGACCGCCGCGGCGACGACAGTCCGCTGCCCACCGACGGCCTGCTCGTCGCCGCGCCGGGCGTCGCCGGGGAGGTCCTGTCGTGGTGGCAGGAAACCGAACGCGGGATTCGTGCGTCCTAGATCCGACGAGAATCCGGAACCGGGAGCGACACGAATGATCATCTACGGCTGGCGCAAGAGCGTCCAGGACCTGGCCACCGCGACCTACCTGTGCGGGAACTGCCAGAACCCCAGCGCGCACGCCCTGCGCCGGGCGGTCACGAAGTTCACGCTGTTCTTCATCCCGCTGTTCCCGATCAGCTCGAGGTACTTCACCGTCTGCACCTTCTGCGGCATGACCAACAAGCTGACCAAGCAGGAGGCGCAGCAGGTCCAGGCCATGCAGCAGGCGCAGCCGCCGGCCGGCTACCCGCAGCAGGCCTATCCGCAGCAGGCCTATCCGCAGCAGGCCTATCCGCAGCCCGGGTATCCGCAGCAGCAGCCACAGCCCGGCTACGTGCCGCAACCGCAGGTGCAGCAGTACCCGCAGCAGCAGATCCAGCCGCCGCGGCAGGGCTTCTAGCGCGCCACGCGGTAGCGGAGGTAGACCACGTCCGAGCTGACGGTGCGGGTCTCGACGAGGTCGAGATCCGCCCGGCGCCCGTGCTGCGGGAAGAACGGGATGCCGCCGCCCACCAGCACCGGGTAGACCCTGGCCCGGTACTCGTCGATCAGGCCCGCCGCGGCCACCTCGGCGGCGAGGGTCGCGCCGCCGATCGCGATGTCCCCGTCCCCCGGCTCGGCCCGCAGCCGCTCGATCTCCTCCGCCACGCCGCCGGTGGCCAGGCGCGCGTTGCCCCGCACCTCCCGCAGCGTGGTGGAGAAGACGACCTTGGGGAGCGCGTTCCAGACCCCGGCGAACTCGAGCTCCGCGTCGTCGAGGGACTGCTCCTGCTCGGCGGTCTCCCAGTACAGCATCGTCTCGTACAGCCGCCGTCCCATCAGGTGCACGCCGACCCCGCGCACCTCGTCGAGGGCGAGACGGAAGACCTCCTCGGTCGGGACGCTCCAGTCGAAGGAGCCGTCCGGCCCGACGATGTAGCCGTCCAGTGAGATGGCCATCGAGTAGGTCACGCTGCGCATCGGGCCCCCGGGTGGTCGGATTCAGCCGGATTTGACCGGGGCGTCGTCGTCCACAACGGCGACCTCCGGTTCCGCCGGTACGGCGCGGCGCAAGCGGTGCCGCATGCCCCAGGACGCGGCGCCCGCGACCAGCCAGGTGACCAGCACCGTCAGGCCCAGCGGCAGCAGGGTGAGCGTCGCGGTGCGGCCGGCCACCCGCGCCAGATCCGGATCCGTCGCGTCGTATTCGATGCGCACCAGATCACCCGCGACCAGCCCGCTCGGGTAGAGCACCCCGTTCGACGGGATGTGCACGATGCCGTCCGGGGTTTCGAAGCGGATGATCGTCCGGTCCCACGTCACCGCGTCGACCTCGGCCGTCGCCGTGCCCAGGTGGCCGGTGATCGCCTCGTCGTTGCGGATCGCGGCCAGCAGCAGCCCGGCGCACAGCACGGTGATCACGACGGCGACGGCGAGCACGCAGCGACGGCCGATCTTCAGCCACCACAGACTCCTCGCCGTCACCCGTCCGAGCATAGAAGGTGCGGGTTAACGGCTTCCCCCGGCCGCCAGGAGCCGGTGCGTCCGCTCGATCGACGGGTACGACTCCGGCTGCGCGGCGCTGCGCAGCGTGACCGTCCCGTTCGGCCCGGTGGCCGGTTTGCCCGCGGTGAACAGCCACGTCTGGAACAGCTGGCGCAGCGGTTTGCCGGAGACCTGCTCGGCCAGCGCGACGAAGTCGCTGATCCGGGCGTCGCCGCCCCGGTGCTGCGCGACCCACCCGCGCAGGATGGCGAAGAACGCCTCGTCCCCCACCGCGGTGCGCAGCGCCTGCACCGCCATCGCGCCGCGGTCGTACACCGCGTCGTCGAACTGCGCGGCCACGCCCGGGTCACCCGGCAGGACCTGCCAGAACGGCGCGTCCGCCGGGTGGGAGTCGTAGGCGTACTGGGCGAGCTCGGCGGCGGTGCCCTCGCCCTGGTGCTCCGACCACAGGTACTCGGCGTAGCTGGCGAAGCCCTCGTTGAGCCAGATGTCGCTCCACCGGCCCAGCGATACGGAGTCGCCGAACCACTGGTGGGCGTTCTCGTGCGCGACGACCGAGGTGTTCGCGCCCGAGACGAAGAACTTGGTGCTGTACACCGGCCGCGTCTGCGCCTCGAGCGCGAAGGTCAGGCCGGTGCTGACCACGCCGCCCTCCGCCTCGAACGGGTACGGGCCGAACTGGCTCGCCAGGAACCCGACGATCTCCGGCGTGCGCTCGACACTCGCCTTCGCCGCGGCCAGCGACTCACCCGCGGACGGGTCGTACGCGGTGGTGAACGGCTTGCCGTCCGGGGTCGCGGACTGGTTCACCTCGAACTTGCCCACCTCGAGCGTGGTGGCGTAGGTGTTCTGCGGCTGCGTGCTGCGCCAGTTCCAGCGCGTCCAGCCGGCCCGCTGCTTGGTCTTGCGGACGAGCGTGCCGGTGGACAGGGCAGCGACGTCGTCGGGCACCTCGACGGACACGTCGTAGGTGGCCTTGTCCGTGGGGTGGTCGTCGGACGGGTACCACCATTGGGCGTTCTGCGGCTCGTCGACGGCGAGGGCACCGTCCGGGGTCTTCTTCCAGGCCGTGTAGCCGTCGATGACGACCTTGGACGGCGTGTCGGCGTAGGTCACGACGACGGTGATGGGCTGGTGCTTCGCCAGCGGCCGGACCGGGGTGACCTCCAGCTCGCCCGGCCGGGTCACGCGGAAGGCGGCGGGTGCGTTGTTCACCCGGATGGAGCTGACTTGCAGGCCGAAGTCCAGGTCGAAGCTGGTGAGCTCCTGCGTGGTGGTGGCGAGGATGGTCGTGGTGCCGGCGAGCTGGTCGGTGGCGGGCTGGTAGGTCAGGCGGATGTCGTAGTGCGCGACGTCGTAGCCGCCGTTGCCGGCGTACGGGTAGTAGGGGTCGCCGGCGCCGGGCGCGCCGGGCGCGGGCGCGGCACTGGCGGTCGAGGCGAGCAGAACGGTCGCCAGTCCGGTCGTCACGGCCCCCAGGCCGGCGCGAGTTCGCAAACGCATGCGGCGACGCTAGCCGGAAAACTCCGCACCGGACACGGCCGAAAGATGGTTCCTCCCCACTGGAAACGGCTGGCCGCCGCAACCGCGTCGCCGACCAGCCAACTCACCGCCCGCAAGAGCCAACGCGCCACCCGGAAGGGCAAACACGCCGCCCCAATTAGCAAACACGCGCGCACCCGGCGTGTTGGCCACTCCCGGCGCCGTGTTTGCCACTCCCGGCGGCGTGTTCGCCCCTCGCGGCGCCGTGTTCACCACTCCCGGCGCCGTGTTGGCCACTCCCGGCGCCGTGTGCACCGCTCGCGGCGGCGTGTCGGCTGCGCCGGGGCGGCGTGTTGGCTGCGCCGGGGCGGCTGCGGGTCAGGAGAGGGCGGTGGAGACCGCGGTGCGGATGCGGGCGTGCAGGTCGCGGTGGCGCGAGCGGTCCACCTGCACCTCGACGACCCGCAGCCCGGGCGCGGGCCGGAGAGCAGCGCGGAACTCGTCGATCGTGCCGGCGAGCACGTGCGGGACATCGAAGCCGCTGCACAACGCTGCCAGGTCTGCGCCGTGCGGGGTGCCGAACACGTGCTCGAACGAGTCGCGGTGCTCGGGCGCGCCCTGCTCCAGCAGCGAGAAGATCCCGCCGCCGTCGTCGTTGAGCACCACGATCGTCAGGTCCGGCCGGGTGCTCGCCGGGCCGGCCAGCAGACCGTTGATGTCGTGCAGGAACGTCAGGTCGCCGAGCAGGGCGTAGGAGGGGCCGCGGTGCACCGTCGCCGCGCCGATCGCCGTGGACACCGTGCCGTCGATGCCCGCCACCCCGCGGTTGCGGTGCACCAGCACGTCCGGGCGCATGCGGCCGGCCAGCGCCACGTCCCGCGCCGGGTTCGACGAACCCACCACCAGCAGCGCGTCCGGCGGGAGCGCGTCGACCAGCTCGGACGCCAGCCGCAACCCACTGGGCCACTGTTCCTGCCGCAACGCCCGGTCCACCGCCGCGTTCGCCAGGCCGTCCGCACGCTGCCACGCGGCCAGCCAGTCCGGGTCGGCCGGTTTGGTCGGCGAGTCGAACCACTGCCCGACCTGCCGCACGTTGTGCGCCGGTGCCGGCCAGTCCGAATCGGGCCGGACCAGCAGCACCTCGACGTCGGCGTCGGACAGCAGCTGCTGGATCTGGCGGAACACCGTCGGCCGGCCCAGGCACAGCACCTGCTCCGGCTTGTGCCGCCGGATGAACTCCTCGGCGCCGAGCAGCCACACCCCGGACGAGATCGCCGACGACCCGAGCAGGCCCAGTCCCCCGGTCTCCGAGATCACCGGCCAGCCGTGCTGCTCACCCCATTCGCTCGCCGCGCGGACCCCGCTGTCGCACGCCACGACCAGGCCACAGCGCGCCGACGGCACCACGAACGACGGCAGCGCACCGAAGTCGGGCAGCTCGGTCCACCGCTCCCCGCCGGGCCTGCCTTCCAGCGACTCGTACCACTCGTCGTCGCCGTCGGGCACCAGCGGTTCACGGAACGGCACGTTCAGGTGCACCGGGCCGCAGCGCCACTCGCCGTAGGCGGCGTTCCACGCCCGGCAGATCTGGCTGCGCCAGTACGCGTTCTGGCCGCCGCGCCGCTCGGCGACGGCCAGCTCGTCGAAGTAGCGGACCGCGTTGCCGTACAGCCGCTGCTGGTCGATGACCTGGTTGGCGCCCGCGGCGCGCAGCTCGGGCGGGCGGTCGGCGGTGAGCACGATCAGCGGGACCCCGGCCCGGTCCGCTTCCAGCACGGCAGGGTGGAAGTTCGCCGCCGCGGTGCCGCTCGTGCACACGACGGCGACCGGGCGTCCGGTGCGCGCGGCGATGCCGAGCGCGAGGAAACCGGCGCCCCGCTCGTCGATGCGGACGTGCAGCTGGAGCCGCCCGGCCGCGGCAGCGTCGTGCAGCGCCAGCGACAGCGGCGCGTTGCGGGAGCCGGGGCACAGCACGACGTGCGAGACGGTGTTGCGGACGAGTTCGTCCACGATGACCTTGGCCTGCGCGGTCGACGGATTCACCGGGCACCGCCCGGCGTGTCACCCGTCACCACAGTCACACGGCCTATTCTCCCAAACGTGCATGACGCCCGCGTTTCCGAGCTGTTCGACCCGTCCGCCTGGACCGAAATCGAGGGTTTCGGTTTCACCGACATCACCTATCACCGTTCCGTCGAGGCTCGCTCCGGCAAACGCGTCGTCCGCGTCGCGTTCGATCGCCCCGAGGTTCGTAACGCCTTCCGCCCGCACACCGTCGACGAGCTGTACCGCGCTCTCGACCACGCGCGGATGAGCTCGGATGTCGGCTGTGTCCTCCTGACGGGGAACGGTCCCTCGCCGAAGGACGGTGGGTGGGCGTTCTGTTCCGGTGGTGACCAGCGTATTCGCGGTCGGTCCGGGTATCAGTACGCGAGCGGCGAGACCTCCGACACCATCGACCCGGCGCGGGCCGGGCGCCTGCACATCCTCGAGGTCCAGCGGCTGATCAGGTTCATGCCGAAGGTGGTGATCGCGGTGGTCCCGGGCTGGGCCGCGGGTGGCGGGCACTCGCTGCACGTGGTGTGTGACCTGACGCTCGCCTCCGCCGAGCACGCCCGGTTCAAGCAGACCGACGCCGACGTGGGCTCGTTCGACGGCGGGTTCGGCTCGGCCTACCTGGCGCGCGAGGTGGGCCAGAAGTTCGCGCGGGAGGTTTTCTTCCTGGGCCGTGAGTACGACGCCGAGCAGATGCACCGGATGGGCGCGGTGAACGCGGTGGTGCCGCACGCCGAGCTGGAGGCCGAGGCGCTGCGGTGGGGCTGGGAGGTCCTCGGCAAGTCGCCGACGGCGCAGCGGATGCTGAAGTACGCGTTCAACCTCATCGACGACGGGCTCGTCGGCCAGCAGGTCTTCGCGGGGGAGAGCACCCGGCTGGCGTACATGCAGGACGAGGCCGTCGAGGGCCGGGACGCGTTCCTGCAGAAACGCGACCCCGACTGGTCGGCCTTCCCCTACTACTACTGAGGTCACCGTGCGCGAGGTCTGGCTGCGGGGTCCGGAGTCGATCGACGAGCTGGCCGGGGCGGTGGCCGCGGCCCTGGACGGGGGCGAGCCGGTGCTCCCCCTGGACGGCCGCGATCCGCAGGCCGCCGGGCTGCTCGCCGCGATGCGACCGGACCAGCCGGTCGAGGACGGCACGGCGGTGCTCATCGCGACCTCGGGATCCACCGGTGAGCCCAAGGGCGTCCTGCTCTCCGCCGACGCGTTGCGGGCGTCCGCCACGGCCACCCACGCCCGGCTCGGGGGTGCCGGGCGGTGGCTGCTCTCGACCCCGGCGAACTACATCGGCGGGCTGCAGGTGCTGGTGCGGTCGATGCTCGCCGGGCAGCCGTTCGCGGTCCTGCCGCCCGGCCCGTTCCGCGCGGACCGCTTCGCCGAGGCCGCCCGGCCGGTGCTCGTCGCGGACGGGCCGCGGTACACCGCGATGGTGCCGACCCAGCTGACCCGCCTGCTCGACGCCGGTGGCCCGGGGCTGGCGGCGGCGAAGGCGTTCGACGCGATCATCCTCGGCGCCGCCGCGACCACCCCGGCCCTGCGTGCCCGCGCGGCCGAGGCCGGGGTGCGGATCATCCCGTCCTACGGGATGAGCGAGACCGCCAGCGGGTGCGTCTACGACGGCGTACCGCTCGACGGGGTCGGGGTGCGGATCGCCGCCGACGGGCGCGTCCTGATCGCCGGGCCGGTCCTGACCCACGGTTACCGGCTGCGGCCCGACCTGACCGCGGAGTCGTTCGACGGCGAGTGGTTCCGGACCGGGGACCGCGGACAGCTGCGCGACGGTCGTCTCGAAGTGCTCGGCCGCCTCGACGACGTGATCAACACCGGTGGGGTGAAGGTGTCCGCGGCAGCGGTGGAACGCCTGATCACGGCTCTGCCCGGGGTGCGGGAGACGTGTGTGGTCGGGCTGCCGGACCCGGAGTGGGGCCAGATCGTGGCCGCCGCGGTGGTACCCGAGGGCGAGGCGCCGGGCGTGGCCGAGCTGCGGGCCGCGGTCCGCGCCGAGGCGGGCGCCGCGGCCGTGCCGAAGCGGGTCGAGTTCGTTACCACACTCCCGCTCCGCGGACCGGGCAAAGTCGACCGGACGGCAGTCGTCGACCAGATTTTTCCCCCGGTTGGTTGACATCTGGCGCGGTCCGCCTTTGAGTTACCCAATGAGATCGCTGCAACGTTTCCTCGTCGCGGCCATCGGCGCCGTGCTCGCCGTCTTCGCGGTCGCCGGCACGGCGACGGCCGTTCCGCCCCGGCCCGACTCCGGCACACTCACCTGGTCCGTCCCGGTCACCGGGGAGTAGACGGTTTCCGCTTGAATTGCAGTCATGGCGACTGTGACGGAATGGATCGAGGGGGCCCGCCCCCGGACGCTGCCGAACGCGGTGGCGCCGGTGGTGGCGGGCGTGGGGGCGACGATCCAGCTGGGGGCCTTTTCGTGGTGGCAGTCCCTGCTCGCCCTCCTGGTGGCGCTGGCGCTGATCATCGGCGTCAACTTCGCCAACGACTACTCCGACGGCATCCGCGGCACGGACACCGACCGGGTCGGTCCGCTGCGCCTGGTCGGCTCCGGTGCCGCGGCACCGAAACTCGTGCTCGCGGCGGCCCTGACCTCCTTCGGCGTGGCCGGCGTGGTCGGGCTGGTGCTGGTCGCGGCCACCGGCCGGTGGTGGCTGATCGCGGTGGGCGCGGCGTGCATCCTCGGCGCCTGGTTCTACACCGGCGGCCGCAAGCCCTACGGGTACGCCGGGCTCGGCGAGGTCGCGGTGTTCATCTTCTTCGGGCTGGCCGCGGTGCTCGGGACGGTGTACGTGCAGGCCGGCCGGATCAGCTGGGAGGCGCTGGGGGCCGCGGTGGCCGTGGGGTGCTTCTCGATGGGCGTGCTGGTGGCCAACAACCTGCGGGACATCCCGACCGACCGGGTGGCCGGCAAGGTGACGCTGGCCGTCCGCCTGGGCGACGCCGGCACGCGGCGCTTCTACCTGGCGCTGATCGCGGTGCCGTACGTGGTGACGCTGCTGCTGGCGATCGGGCACCCGCTGCCGTTGATCGCCCTGGTGACCGCGCCGCTGCTGCGGACCCCGGTGCGGGCCATCACCAGCGGCGGCACCGGCCCGCGGCTGATCCCGGTGCTGAAGGACACCGGGCTGGCGATGCTGGGGTGGTCGTTGCTGACGGCGATCGGGCTCGCGGTCAGCTGACCCACTTGCCGGTGGCCAGGAACTCCTCCATCCGCGCGGTGTGCGGGGCCAGGTCGAAGCCCTGCTCGGCGATCCACTCGTCGTTGTAGTAGGTGTGCGCGTACCGCTCGCCACCGTCGCAGATGAGGGTCACCACACTGCCCACCTGACCCGCTTCGAGCATGCCGGCGATGATCTCGAACGCCGCGTACAGGCTCGTGCCGGTCGAGCCGCCCGCCCAGTGCCCGGTGCGTTCCCGCAGCAGCCGGATCGCCGCCATGGACGCGGCGTCCGGCACCCGGATCATGTGGTCGATGACCGTCGGCACGAAGGACGGCTCCACGCGCGGCCGGCCAATGCCCTCGATCCGCGACGGCATGCCGGTCGTGTAGTCCAGCGCGCCGGTTTCCCACGCGCCGTAGAACGACGAGTTCTCCGGATCGGCCACCGCGACCTTCGTGGTGTGCCTGCGGTACCGCACGTACCGGCCGAAGGTCGCGCTCGTCCCGCCGGTGCCCGCGCCCACCACGATCCACGACGGCACCGGGTGCCGTTCGGCACGCATCTGGGCGAACACGGACTCCGCGATGTTGTTGTTGCCGCGCCAGTCGGTGGCCCGCTCGGCGTAGGTGAACTGGTCGAGGTAGTGGCCGCCGCACTCGGCGGCGAGCCGTTCCGCCTCGCTGTACATCGCGGACGGGATGTCGACGAAGTGGCACCGGCCGCCGTAGAACTCGATCAGTTCGATCTTCTCGCGGCTGGTCTTGCGCGGCACCACGGTCACGAAGTCGAGCCCGAGCATGCGCGCGAAGTACGCCTCGGACACAGCGGTCGAGCCGCTGGACGCCTCGATCAGCGTGGTGTCCGGCCCGATCTGGCCGTTGACCAGCCCGTACAGCAGCAGCGACCGGGCCAGGCGGTGCTTGAGCGAGCCGGTCGGGTGCACCGACTCGTCCTTGAGGTAGAGGTCCACGCCCCATTCCGGCGGGAGCGGGAAGCAGTGCAGGTGGGTGTCGGCGCTGCGGTTCGCGTCGGCCTCCAGAAGCCGGATCGCCTCGCGCACCCACGCCCTACTCGCCGGCGGCATCTTCACCCCGCAGCTGGGCGCGCAGCTTGGCCCGCTCCCGCGCGCGGTGCTCGTTGCGCGCCGCGAGGCCGGCGGTGACCCGCGCGTTCAGCTTGCGGAAGACGAGCAGGCCGACCGGCAGCCCGACCACGACGCCGACGGCCACGGCGACCAGCAACGGCACCTTCACCAGCACGAGCACGGCCGCCACGACGACGATCAGCCCGAACCGCGCGAGCAGGTAAAGCGTCAGGTCGCGGCCCAGATGGGTACGGGTCTCGCTCACGTCTGAGGAGCCTACGCGCCGGACCGCGGCGGATCTTCGAGCACCGTGTTGTTCGGCCGTCCCTCGAACCGGGTCGACAGCACCACGGTGGTGCGGGTGCGGGCCACCCCGCCGATGCGGCGCAGCCGGCCGAGGGTGTGCTCCAGCTCGTCGACCGTGGGCACGCGGACCTTGACCACGAACGCCTCGTCGCCGGCGACCGCGTAGCAGCTCTCCACCTCGGGCAGCGCGCCCAGCTCCTCGGCGACCTCGTTGTCGTCCGCGGTGTCGGTCGGCTGGATGCCGACCAGTGCGGTGACGCCGAGGCCGACGGTGCTCGGGTTGACGGTCGCGTGGTAGCCGGTGATCACCCCGGCCGCCTCGAGCTTGCCGACCCGCTCGTGCACGGACGAGGCGGCCAGCCCCACGGTGCGGCCCAGCTCCGCGTAGGTGGCCCGGCCGTTCAGGCGCAACGCGGCGATGATCTTGCGGTCCAGCGCATCCACGCGGTTCAGACTAGGCGGCGCCCGCCCGGCACCGCCGGAACGGCCAACTCACCACCCGGAACGCCCAACTCACCCCCGGGAACGGCCAACACGGTGCCCGGAGCGACCAACACGCCGCCGCGAGCGCCGGCCCCGCCGTGTTTGCCGCTGGGCGCGCCGTGTTTGCTCGGGTGGGCGGCGTGTTTGCCGCTGCGGGCGGCGTGTTTGCTCGGGTGGGCGGCGTGTTTGCCGCTGCGGGCGGCGTGTTTGCCGGTGTCCGGGCCGGCTCGGGTGGGCAGGGGTCACGGCGTGCGCAGCGGGACATCACGCACGTATCAGTCGTGCAGGACGCCGCCCTCGATCTCGCGCGCCTGCACGAGCTCAGCCAGGTGGTGTCCGTCGCCCAGTACTCGTTGGGCGCCCCGTTCGTGCACCCCATCCGGTTGGCGCGCGGGGTGGTTTCCGGTGCGCACCGGGGTGGCAGCGGGCGCGCGCGGCGTGGGCGTTTTGTCCCTTACTACCTCTTTACCTATCGACAACCGTTCGAGTACCTGGCGGGTGAAGTGCCACGATTGCCGCGTTGATGAGACCGGGGCTCCGGCCTCCGGTTTAGCAGTGTGGTCGTGAAGGAGGCGGAAAATGACCGCGAGCACGGGAGGGCGCCTGCTGACGCCCGGCGAAGTCGCCGCGTTGTTCCGGGTGGACCCGAAGACCGTGACCCGCTGGGCGACCGCGGGCCGCATCGGCTCGATCCGCACCCCCGGTGGGCACCGGCGGTTCCGGGAGTCCGAGGTCAACGCCCTGCTGGCCGAGCTCACCACGGACGCCAGCGAGCCGACACGGGTCTGAATCGCGTGGCGCGTCCCCGCGGACCGGCTCGGACAGCCGGATCCCGCGGGGCCCGAGCGCGTCAAGGAGAACTCACGCCCCAGGGGTTACCCTCGGGGCAGCAGTTCCGCGCCAACGCACTCGGAAGGGAGCGGGGATGATCTACCTGCTCGCAGCGATCGGAGCGCTCACCATCGCTGTCCTGTTGTGGCGAGCGTTCGGCCCCGAGCACGTCGGGGTGTCCTCGCGAGCGACGGTCCCACCGGACGACGACCCCGAGTTCCTCCGCAAGCTGGGCCAGCAGAAGCCACCGAAGTCCGACGAGGATTGATCACCTCCGGTCACGCGCCCGCGGGCGTCACCGCTTCCCGGGGAACGCGTCGGCCATGGTCGCGGCGAGTTCCAGGAGCGCCATGCGCGTCTCCGGCGTCAGGCGCTCCAGCTCGATCTCCGCGCCCTCCTCCAGGTGCGGGTCGAACGGGATCCGGCACACCGCCCTGGTCCGCGCCGCGAAGTGCGCCGCCAGCTTGTCCAGGTCGACCGAACCGGCCTTCGGTCGCACCGAATTGATCACGGTCACCGACCGTTTCACCAGGTCACCGTAGCCGTGCGCGTCCAGCCAGTCGAGCGTGGCCGACGCGCTGCGGGAACCGTCCGCCGACGCCGACGACACCACGACCAGCGAGTCGGCCGCGTCCAGCACGCCCTTCATCGCCGAGTGCATCAGACCGGTGCCGCAGTCGGTGAGCACGATGTTGTAGAAGTGCTCCAGCAGCGCGATCGTGCGCAGGTAGTCGCTTTCCGAAAACGCCTCCGACACCGCCGGGTCCTGCTCGCTGGCGAGGATCTCCAGCCGGCTCGTCCCCTGCGAGGTGTAGGCCCGCACGTCGCTGTAACGGGTGATCCGGTCCGCGTCCCGCAGCAGGTGCCGCACCGTGGCGGTGGTCTCGATCGGGATCTTCTGCGACAGCGTCCCGCGGTCCGGGTTGGCGTCCACCGCGATCACCCGGTCGCCGCGCAGCGCCGCGAACGTCGAACCCAGGGTCGTGGTGACGGTGGTCTTGCCGACCCCGCCCTTGAGGCTCAGCATCGCGATCCGGAAGCACCCGCGCAGCGGCTGGTTCACCCGCGCCACCAGCTCGCGCTGGCGCTGCTCCTGCGGGCTCTCCCCCGGGTTGATCAACTTGCCGGAGGCGACGTAGACCACCTTGCGCCAGCCCGACTGGGGCACCCGTTTCGGCGGCCGCACGCCCTGCTCGGGCGCGGCGTGACGCGGCCGGGAGGGCTGCGGCAGGGGCGGGTACTGGTACTGCGGCTGCCCGTACTGCTGCTGCAACGGGGGTAGGTTGGGGTCGTAGCCGGGCTGCGGGAGCGGCCGCGGCGGAGGAGGAGCCGGGTGCGAGGCGGAGTCGGTTCGTTCGTCGGAGAAGTAGGACCCGGGTTCGCGCGGCTCGGTCATCAGCCGACCCCGGCGTAGGAATGCAGGCCGGTCGTGACGAGGTTGACGAAGAACAGGTTGAACACCGTCACCGCGAACCCGAGGGTGTTGATGACCGCGGCGCGGGTTCCGCGCCAGCCGGCCGTCGCCCGCGAGTGCAGGTAGGCGGCGTAGACGACCCAGGCGATGAACGCCGTGGTCTCCTTGGGGTCCCAGCCCCAGAACCGGCCCCACGCGGCCTCGGCCCACACGGCGCCGCACAGCACGCCGAAGGTGAACAGCGGGAACGCGAACACCGTGGTGCGGTAGGCGATGCGGTCGAGCACGTCGGCGGCGGGCAGGCGCGAGGCGAACCGGGCGAAGCGCTTCGGGTCGCGCTCGTGGGCGGTGCGGACCAGGTAGAGGATGCTGGCCACGCCGGGCACCAGGAAGATGCCGGACGAGGTGGCGGCCGCGGATACGTGGATGACCAGCCAGTACGACTGCAACGCGGGCTGCACCGGCGCGGCCACGGTGTAGAGCATCGTGCCGCCGACGAACATCAGGATGACGACCGGCAGCAGCAGGAATCCGGACAGGTGCCGCGCCGGGAACTTGCGGATCACCACGAGCCAGGTCACCACGGCGATGAGCGTCACCGCCATGATGTATTCGTACATGTTCCCCCACGGCACGCGGTGGGTCGCCACGCCGCGCAACACCAGTGCGGCCACGTGCAGCAGCGCGCCCAGGACCGTGAGGGACACGCCCATCCGGCCGATGCGCTCGGCGCGGCCACGGCTCGCGCGGGCCGCTGGAGGTTCAGCCGGAGGGGTGACGGTCTCGGTGCTGCCCGGACCGCCGGCGCCGACCAGTTCGCGCGCTCGCTCCCGGGAGCGCTCGGCCGCACGGCGCCCCTTGGCACCGAAGGACTGTTCGATGAGGAAGAAGACCAGCGCCAGTACGTAGACGGCGGTCGCGGTGGTGTAGGACCAGTCGCTGTACTGGGACAACGTTGCATCAACAGCAGCGCCCGGCATTTCGGTTACCTCGTCTTCCTGGTGCCTGTGAGCAGCTCTTCCGCGATCCGGGTGAACTCCTCGCCGTAGCCCGCCTGGTCGGTGCGGGCGAGCCCGCCCACCTCGACCACGGTACCTGTCCCGGCCTCGCCGTCCGGGACGACCCGCACCCACAGCCTGCGCCGTTTGATCACCAACGACAACCCGAGGCCCAGCAGCATGGCGATCGCGAACCCGAGGACGTAGGTCTGGGTGGGGTCGTGCGAGATCTGGAGCGACACGTAGCGCTGGGCCCCGTCGAACCGGACCACGGTGCCGTCGTCGAGGGTGATCGACTGGCCGACGGCCAGGTTTTGCCGGGCCACCCGGGTGAGCCGTCCGTCGTCCACCATGGACTGGTCGATGGAGAAGATCGACTGGCTCTTGCCCGAGTCGAGGCCGAGGTCACCGCGCATCACGTCGACCGCGGCCATCGGGTCGGTCATCCGCGGGCCACCGCCGGTGAGCACGCCGCCGTGCAGCACGCCGTCGGGCGCGAACAGGCCGGTGATCGCGAGCTGCTTGGTGCGCCGCGCGAACGGGTCGGTGATGTTCGGCGGGTCGAACTTGGTGGCGCCCTCGCTCAGGGTGGCGGTGCCGTCGGTCGGGCGCCACTGGACCGCCCTGGTGCGGGTGGTGCCGTCGGGCCAGGTCACCGTGAAGATCGGCGAGTAGCCGTTGCCCAGCAGGTAGACGCGGTCGCCGGCGAGCCGCAGCGGCGAGTTCACCTCGAGCAGGTAGTTGTGCCAGGTGCCGGTCTGCAGGTCCGTCCCCGACTGGTACTGGACGTTCGACCGGTACTGGACGGGCTGGCCGGCCGGGGTGAAGTCGGCGGTGAAGTCGTTCACCTTCACGCAGAACGGCTCGAGCTCGGTGCCGTCCACGCGCAGGCCCGGGGTGAACGAGTCGTAGGCGTAGATGCCGGAGTTGCAGAACTGGGACCCGTTGGCCTGGACGATCACCTGGCCCTCGTAGGTGTACATCTTGCCGAGCGCGAAGGCGATGATCAGGCCGAGCATCGCGAAGTGGAAGACGAGGTTGCCGGTCTCACGCAGGAAGCCGCGCTCCGCGCTCAGCGTGCGGACGCCGCCGTCCTCCGCGCGCTCGACGCTGCGCCAGCCCTTCAGCCGGGCGCGGGCGGCGGCCATCACCTCGTCGGCGTCGCGCGGCGTGGTCGCGGTGGCGAAGTGCGGCAGCCGGGACAGGTTGCGCGGGGTGAGCACCGGCTGGGCGCGCATCGCCTTGAGGTACTCGACGCTGCGCGGCAGGAGGCAGCCCACCAGCGAGACCATCAGCAGCAGGTAGATCGCCGAGAACCAGACGCTCGAGTAGACGTCGAAGAACTGCAGGCGGTCCAGCAGCGTGCCCCACCAGCCGTGGGCGGCGATGTACTGCTCGGTCTTCGGCGCGTTGAGCGTGCGCTGCGGCAGCAGGGCACCGGGCAGCGCGGCGAGCGCGAGCAGGAACAGCAGGATCAGCGCGGTGCGCATCGCGGTGAGCCCGCGCCAGGTGTTGCGCAGGAACGCCAGGATCCGCTTGGCCGGTGAGTTGCGGTACGGCTTGGGGTGCGGGGGCGCTTCGGTGGCGGTCACAGCGGCAGCACCGTGTCCGTGACGAAGGCGTCGCGCAGCCAGCCGACCAGCTCGCCCCACAGGCCGGTGACCAGCAGGACCCCGACGACGAGCAGCAGCCCGCCGCCGACGAGCTGGACGCGCCGGCCGTTGCGGCGCACCCAGTCGGTGGCGCGCACGGCCCAGCGGGCGCCGAACGCGATGAGCAGGAACGGCAGGCCCAGCCCGACGCAGTAGACCAGGACCAGCAGGTACCCGCGGACACCGCTGGAGCCGGTGCCGGCGGCGAGGGCGAGGACGCCGGACAGCGTGGGACCGATGCACGGTGTCCAGCCGAGTCCGAAGACCGCGCCGAGCAGCGGAGCGCCGAGCAGCCCCCCGCGTGGCACGCGGTGCGAGCGGATGTCGCGCTGCAACGCCGGGACGAGCCCGAGGAAGACCAGGCCCATGGCGATGGTCACCACGCCGCCGACGCGTTGCAGCAGGTCCTGGTTGGCCAGCAGGGCGTCGGCGAGCCACACCAGGCTGCCCACGCCCGCGGCGAACACGACGGTGAAGCCGAGCACGAACAACGCGGCCGCACCGACGACCGCGTACCGGCCCTTCTTGCGCTCCTCGCCGGCGGTCACGGCCGGCGCGTCGGCGCCGACCAGCGCCGCGAGGTAGGCGAGGTAACCCGGCACGAGCGGGACGACGCACGGCGAGGCGAACGAGATGGCACCGGCGAGCAGGGCGACCCCGGCGGCGAGCAGCAGCGGCCCGGAGGTCGCCAGCTCGGTCACGGAGTTCACGGTTCGAGGGTAAGCAGTGAGGTCGGTGTGAGTTCACCGGGATGGCCTCGGCCGATCGGCCGAGGCCGGCGGGCCCATCGACCGAAGCCGTCACCGTGGCCCGCACCATACCTTTTCGGCCATGACCGTTCCGCTGCGTGTGCACGTGTTGCTGTCCGTGCTGGTCGGAGCGCCGCTGGTGTGGGAAATCACGCGCGTCGACCTGAGCCGTCCCGCCGCGTACGCGTTCCTGCTCTGCTCCGCCCTCGTCGCCGCCGCGCCGTGGCTGGCGCTGCGGTTCCGCTGGTGGGCGGGGGTGCTACCCGCCGTGGCCGGGGTGCTCGGCCCGGCCGGGCTCGTGTTCCTGCTGGACTGGTTGCCGGCCCGGCCCGAGGTGGCGAACCTGCCGCTGGTCCAGGTGATCGGTGTGCTCACGGTGCTGGTGATCGTGCTGCGCGACGCCGGGCGGTGGGGCGCGGCGCTGGGCGCGACCGCCCTCACGCTGTCCGCCGCGGCCGCCGCGGTGGCGATCCAGCAGTGGGCGCGGGTGTCGCCCCACCTCGCGACGCCGCACCCGCCGACGGTCGCGGGCACGGCGCTGCTGGTGTTCGGCTTGGCGCTGGCCGTCGGCGTCTACCTGCGTTCCGGCGACTCGGCCGCGAGCCGCTGAACCACCGGCTCGATGTCGCTCGCCAGGATCGACCGCAGGTAGACGGCGGCCACGCGCTGCTGCTTGTCCAGGATGATCGTCGACGGCACCGCGTTGCGCGGGTAGCCGGACAGCTGCAACAGGCTGCGGCCGGGCGGGTCGAAGATCGACGGGTAGGTCAGCTGCCGGTCGCGCACGAAGTCCTGCGGCGCCGACCGGTCGTCGTCGCGGACGTCCAGCCCCAGCACCTGCACGCCGTGGGCCTGGGTCTGCGTGTACAGCTTCTCCAGTTCCGGCGCCTCGGTGCGGCACGGTGCGCACCACTGGCCCCAGATGTTGATCACCACGACCTTGCCGGTGTAGTCGGCGACCGAGACCGTCCTGCCTTCGGACATGAGGTCCTCGCCGGACAGCTTCGGGATCGGCTGCCGGTCCGCGGTCTCGTAGAAGATGTCCGTCTTGCCGCCGGGCGCGACGAACTGGAAGCTGCTGCCCTGCGACACCGCGTCGCTGCCCGTGCTGCACCCGGCGAGCACGAACACGCCCGCCAGGACCGCCGCCAGGACCCGCCTCATGCTCCGGTGACCTTCGGGTCGGTCGCGCCCGCGGGCTCGCTGTACACGATCTTCACCAGCTCCTCACCGTGGAACACCAGGCTGGTCAGCGACGCGAGGGAACACTGGCGGCGGCGCGGGTCGTGCCACAGCGGCTTCGCCTCGAGGAACCGGCGCAGCGTCCAGATCGGCAACTGGTGGGACACGCACAGCGCCTCGTGGCCCTCGGCCTTGCCCCGGGCCCGCTGCACCGCGGCGAGCATCCGGTGCGCGATCTCGCGGTACGGCTCGCCCCACGACGGCTGGAACGGGTTGCGCAGCTTCGACCAGTGCCGGGGCTGCCGCAGCGCGCCGTCACCGACCGACACCCGCTGGCCCTCGAACGCGTTGCCCGCCTCGATCAGCCGCTCGTCGGTCTGCACGTCCAGCCGGTGGGCCGCGGCGATCGGCGCCGCCGTCTCCTGCGCCCGCTGCAGCGGCGAGGAGACCACGTAGGTGATGTCGTGGGCCGCGACCGCCTCGGCGACGGTCAGCGCCTGACGGCGGCCGCGCTCGGACAGGTGGAACCCGGGCAGCCGCCCGTACAGGATGCCGTCCGGGTTGTGCACTTCGCCGTGCCGCAGCAGGTGCACGATCGTCGTCGTCACGGGCGGGCCGCCTCTGCGCTCAGTGCCGCCTGCGCGGCCGCGGGCAGCGCGGCCTCGATGGTCTCGAAGGCGGCATCGTCCATCGCGGCGTTGACGAACCACGCCTCGAAGGGGCTCGGTGGCCCGTACACGCCGCGCTCCAGCAGGGCGTGGAAGAACGGCGGGAAGCGCCAGATGTCGGAGCTGGTCGCGTCGTGGTAGTTGCGCACCGGCTCCTCGCGGAAGAACACGCTGAGCAGGTTCCCCGCGTAGGCGACGTGGTGCGGCACGCCCGCCTTGGTCAGGGCCTCGGTGAACAGCGCGCCCAGGCGCTGTGAGTTGGCGTCCAGGCGGCGGTACACGTCGTCGTCGGCCGCGCGCAGCGTCGCCAGGCCGGTGGCCACCGCCACCGGGTTCCCGGACAACGTGCCGGCCTGGTAGACCGGGCCGGTCGGCGCGAGCCGCGCCATCACGTCGGACCGGCCGCCGAAGGCCGCGGCGGGCAGCCCGCCGGACATGACCTTGCCGAACGTGTAGAGGTCGCCGGGCACGCCTTCCACACCGAACCAGCCGGACCGGGAGACCCGGAAGCCGGTCATCACCTCGTCCATGATCAGCAGCGCACCGTGCTCGTGGGCGAGGTCCCGCAGCCGGGCGTTGAAGTCCCCGTGCGGCGCGACCGCGCCCATGTTGCCCGCGGCGGCCTCGGTGATGATCGCGGCGATCGCGTCCGGGTTCTCCGCGAAGGACCGCCGGACCGCCTCGATGTCGTTGTAGGGCAGCACGATCGTGTCCGCGGCCTGCGCCCCGGTCACGCCGGGCGAGGTGGGCAGGCCCAGCGTCGCGACGCCGGACCCGGCCTGCGCGAGCAGCGCGTCGACGTGCCCGTGGTAGCAGCCCGCGAACTTGATGATCTTGGTGCGCCCGGTGAACCCGCGGGCCAGGCGGATCGCGCTCATGGTCGCCTCGGTGCCCGAGTTGACCAGGCGCACCTGGTGCACCGGGTCGACCCGGCCGATGATCTCCTCGGCCAGCTCGACCTCGCCGATCGTCGGCGTGCCGAACGACAAGCCCGAGCTCGCGGCTTCCCGCGCCGCCTCGACGACCGCCGGGTGCGCGTGCCCGAGGATCATCGGCCCCCACGAGGACACCAGGTCCACGTAGCGGTTGCCGTCCGCGTCCCACAGGTGGGCACCCTCGCCGCGCACCATGAACCGCGGGGTGCCGCCCACCGAGTTGAACGCCCGCACCGGAGAGTTCACGCCGCCGGGGGTCACGGCGGCGGCACGGTCGAACCACGCCCTGGACTTGTCGACTGCTTGCGTCACGGACCCCAGTCTTGCAAAGGTCCCGTCAGGCCCGGTTCAGGTGTCCGGCGAAGTAGCCGAAGTCCTCGGTGTCCCGGCTCTTGCGGCGACGCTTGACCCGCGTCGCCAGCAGGACCTCGCGCACCGCGTCGGCCAGCAGGATCCCGGCGACCATGCCGAGTCCGATCGCCGCCGCCATCCAGCTGCCGACCCACCGGGTGCTGGTCAGCACGGTGCCGTCGGTGAGCCGCACCACGACTGTGTGCACCCCGGCGCCCCACACCACGAACGCGCCCCACACCGCGGCGGCCGCCAGCAGCACCTCGACCAGCGCCACCACCGCGCGCACGGGCTGGTTCAGCCGGGCCTGTTCAGTCACGTGAGAAGCCTCTCATGCCGTCTCCGGCGCGCGCAGCGCGGTCCGCAGCGCCTCGACGTCCTTCGCCCAGGCCAGCACGACGGTGCCGTCGGTGAGCCGCACCGGCAGCGTGCCGAACTTGTTCGGGGTGGTCCAGCCACCGCCGAGCACCCGGGCCCCGGCGGGGGCGCCGACGTCGTCGACCTCGGCGATGTCGGCCAGCGGCAGCCGTTCCCGGCCCTGCCACAGGGCGTCGTCGGTGACGCGGACGCCGAGGAACCGCCGCCGCGCGTGGATCCACGGCGCGGTGATCACCGCCAGTCCGAGGCCGACGATGATCCAGGCGACGGTGTGCGGGGTGCCGGTGGCCAGCTCGGCCAGGAACCCGAGCAGGGCGAAGCCGGGCCCGTAGGCGAGGGCCGCCCAGCTCGCGCCGCGCTCGGAGTACCGGGTCACGGCGACCGGCGGCCGACCTTCGGGAAGTACGGCTGCACCGACGGGATGTACATCAGCGCCAGCGCGACCAGGGCGATCAGCGTCGCGATCAGCGAGATGCCGGTGTAGGTCCGCAGCAGCACCTGGAACAGCAGGACGATGACGAGCAGGACGGTCAGCACCGTGCGGGCGGAGCGGGTGCCCTGCCGGGCCTTCCACGCGAACAGCACGAAGAAGGCCCCGAACGACACCGACCCGACCAGCAGCATCGCGAACAGCACCGTGGTGCCCGAGGCGATCCGCTCCGGCGTCAGCTGTTGGTTCGTGTTGGTCCGGACCAGTTCGTCGACCAGCTGCTGCCGGGTGAGGAACGCCACCAGGTAGGCGGCGGCCAGGACGACGCCCGCGGCGACCCACAGCCAGAACGACACCTGCACCGGCCTCGGCGCCTCCGGCCGCTCGGCCTCCGCACCGGCCAGGCTCGGCGCCGGTGGCAGACCCCGGGCGCGGCGCTCGTCGTCCGATTCGTTCGCTGCGGTCACCCGTCAGAGACTACTGCGCCCGGGTGCGCCGCGAGGAGCTCACCCGACCTCGGCGACGCGGTAGGCGATCCCGCCCTCGACCAGGTAGCCGGAGCCGACGCAGACGATGTCGTTGAGCCAGGCGTGCTGGTGGGCACCGGTCTCGAACAGCGGTGTGGTCCGGAAGTAGTAGCGGGCCGGATCGACGTGGTGCCGTGCGCCGCGGTCGGCCAGTGCGGCCCGCAGATCGGGCGGGACGATCCAGCGGCCGTGGTAGGTCATGTGCACGAGGGCGGCGTCGTCGGTGCGCAGCGTCAGCCGGACGTCCAGGGACATCCCGCCGTCCTCCCGGAACAACGCCCAGTCGCCGCCGCCCGGCAGCACCTCGCCCCGGATCCGCGGCCCGGTGAAGCTGCCCCCGGCGGCGCCGAACAGCACGCGCCGCCCGAACGGGCCGGCGCCGAAGTCCAGCCGTGGATCGAGGTCGACGACCATGTCGAACAGGTGCCGCGTGGTGATCTCGCCGATGTCCCGCAGCCGGGGGTCCGCGGTCACGAGCGGGCTCCGAACTGCGTCCGCCGCACGGCATCGGCCGAGACGCCCGACTGGGCGCACAGTTCGGCCAGGTCGAAGAAGAACCGTTCACCGGCGATCAGGTCGTCGGCGAAGGTGAACTGCAGGAACACCGGCAGCTCGGCGCGCCTGCCGTTGGGCACCACGCCGAACCGGTCGCCGGTCATGGTCATCCGCGCCACGCCCCAGCAGACCAGGGTTGTGCCGTCGCTCGCGTGTCCGTCCAGGGATATTTCGTAGTCGGGGAAGGAGGCGAAGAAGCGGGCCAGTGCCCGCTCGTTCGCCGCGCGGCCGGCGGCCCGGGTGCCCAGCGGTGGCGACTCCAGCAGGATCTCGGGGTGCAGCAGCCGCAGGGCCGCGGGCAGGTCCTGCCGGCTCTTCGCCACGGCCAGCTGGGACGCCAGCTCGAACATCCGGTCTTCGTTCATCAGATAAACATACGGTCGACCGTACTTTTTGACAAATGTCTGTGAGAGGATGGTTCAGGTGAGCGAGGTGGTGCAGGACCGGCGGCGGCTGCGGGGCGCCCGGTCCCGGCGGACGATCGTGCGGCACGCCGTGGACGTGGCGTCGGCGGACGGGCTCGACGGCCTCAGCTTCGGGCGGCTCGCGGGCGACCTCGGGATGAGCAAGGCCGGCATCCAGACCCTGTTCGGGACCAAGGAGAACCTGCAGATCGCGGTCGCCGCAGCGGCGCGCGAGGTGTTCGAGGAGGCCGTTGTGGCCCCGGCGCTCGCCGTGCCGCCCGGCCCGGCCCGGCTGCGCGCGCTCGTCGACCGGTGGATCGCCTACGCGGCGGAACCGTTGTTCCCCGGCGGCTGCTTCTGGGCGGCGAACCTACCGGTCTTCGACAGCAAGCCGGGTCCACTGCGCGAGGTGCTGGCAGCCCAGCAGCGCGAGTGGCGGGCGCTGCTCGCCGACCAGGTGCGCCACGCCGCGAGCCCCAGCGAGGGGGCACCCGCCGAGGCGGACCTGGTGGCGTTCCAGATCGACGCCGTGCTCATGGCGACCAACACCGCGCTCCGGCTCGGCGAGACCGGCTCCGTGGACCGCGCCCGCCGCGCGATCGACCGTCTCGCCGGTCCGGCCGCCTGAGCCCGCCCGCAACCGCCGGTCAGTCCAGCCAGGCTGCCGTTTCGGTGGCCCAGTACGTGAGGATCATGTCCGCCCCGGCCCGCCGGATCGACGTCAGCACCTCGAGGATGGTGCGCTCGCGGTCCAGCCAGCCGTTGGTCGCGGCGGCCTCGACCATCGCGTACTCGCCGGAGATGTTGTACGCCGCGACCGGGACCGGGGACACGTCCGCCGCCCGCCGGATCACGTCCAAGTAGGACAGTGCCGGCTTGACCATGATGGCGTCGGCGCCCTCTTCGACGTCCAGTTCGATCTCGCGCAGCGCCTCGCGCCCGTTGCCCGGGTCCTGCTGGTAGGTCTTGCGGTCGCCCGTGAGCTGCGAGTCCACCGCTTCCCGGAACGGGCCGTAGAAGGCACTCGCGTACTTGGCCGAGTAGGCCAGGATGCCGGTGTCGAGGTGCCCGGCCTCGTCGAGCGCCCGGCGGATCACGCCGACCTGGCCGTCCATCATGCCGCTCGGGCCGAGCATGTGGGCGCCGGCCTCGGCCTGGGCGACGGCCATGTCGGCGTAGACCTCCAGGGTCGCGTCGTTGTCCACGCCGCCGTGGTCGTCGAGCACGCCGCAGTGGCCGTGGTCGGTGAACTCGTCCAGGCAGGTGTCGGCCATCAGGACGGTCGAGTCGCCCAGTTCCGACCGCAGGTCGCGCAGGGCCACGTTCAGGATGCCGTGCTCGTCGACCGCGCCCGAACCGGTCGCGTCCCGCTGCTCGGGGACGCCGAACAGCATCAGCCCGCCGACCCCGGCCCGCACCGCCTCCACGGCGGCCTTGCGCAGCGTGTCACGGGTGTGCTGAACGACGCCGGGCATGCTCGCGATGGGCCGGGGCGTGTCGATCCCCTCGGCGACGAACATGGGCAGGATCAGCTGCCGGGGGCGGAGCGTGGTTTCGCTCACCAGGCGCCGCAGCGCCGCCGTACTCCGCAACCGCCGGGGACGATGCTCGGGAAACACGCCACCGACGGTACTCCGGGCCCGGACGCGGCTCGGGGCCGCCCGTGACATCGCACAGGCGGCCCCGGCCGGGTCGATCAGGAGGAGCGGCGGGTGCGCTTCGCCTTGCGCGGCGGCGGCAGGGCGCCCTCGGCGCGCAGCTTGGCGGCGTGCGCGGCCAGCGCGTCGACCAGGTGCGGCACGTCCGCCACCTCCGGCTGCACGTCCACCCGCAGGCCGAACTCCACGGCGGTCTCCGCGGTCTTCGGCCCGATGCACGCGACCAGCGTGCGGGTGTGCGGCTTGCCTGCGATGCCGACCAGGTTCCGCACCGTGGAGGACGAGGTGAAGCAGACCGCGTCGAACCCACCGGTCTTGATCATCTCGCGGGTCTCGGCCGGCGGCGGGGCCGCCCGGACGGTCCGGTAGGCCGTCACGTCGTCGACCTCCCAGCCACGCTCGACCAGGCCGGCGGACAGCGTCTCGGTGGCGATGTCGGCCCGCGGCAGCAGCACCCGGTTCACCGGGTCCAGCACGTCGTCGTACGGCGGGAACTCCGCCAGCAGGCCCTCGCTGGACTGCTCGCCCTGCGGGATCATCTCCGGGTTGATGCCGAACGCACGCACCCGCGCCGCGGTGGCCTCCCCGACACAGGCGATCTTCACGCCGGAGAAGGCGCGGGCGTCGAGGCCGAACTCCTCGAACTTCTCCCACACCGCCTTCACCGCGTTGGCCGAGGTGAACACGATCCACTGGTAGCGGCCGTCGACCAGGCCCTTGACCGCGCGCTCCATCTGGGCGGGGCTGCGCGGCGGCTCGACCGAGATCGTCGGGACCTCGTGCGACGTGGCGCCGTGGATGCGCAGCCGCTCGGCCATCTCACCGGCCTGCTCCTTGGTGCGCGGCACCAGGACCTTCCAGCCGTAGAGCGCCCGCGACTCCCACCAGGACAGCTTCGACCGCTGCCCGGCCTGCTCGCCGACGGTCACCACGAGCGGGCCGGCCAGCTCACCGGCGTCCTGCGACAGGGTCGCCAGGGTGGTGTCCACCGTGCGCTGGGTGTTGATGGTGCCGTTCGCGGTGACCGCGACCGGGGTGGTGCCCGCCAGGCCGTGCTCGGTCAGCGCGCCCGCCGCCTCGGCGAGCTGGGCCGACGTCGCGTGCAGCACGATCGGGCCCGGCGCCGCCGCGACCTTCGCCCAGTCGACGTCACCGCGGACGTCGACGTCGGTGTAGCTGCCGCCGAGCGCGATACCGGCGTACGCCGGCACGGCCGAACCCGGCGTGATGCCCGGGACGACCTCGAAGACCGCGCTGGTCTTCGCGACGGCCTGCACCTCGGCCACGGCGGCGGCGTTGGTCAGCGGGTCACCGCTGGACAGGCGCAGCACCAGCCGGCCGCCCTTGGCCTCGTTCGCGAGGTCCTTGGCGACCTCGGCCGGCTCGCCGACGGCCGGCCGGACCTCGGCGTCCGCGCTGGCGCCCGCGAGCACGCCGGCGGGCACGTCGGGGTCGGTCACCACGACCTCGGCCTTCGCCAGGAGCTCCTGGGCACGTACGGTCAGCAGTCCGGCGTCGCCGGGGCCGGAGCCCACGAAAGCGACGCGCCCAGCGGTTGTCCGCGCGGGGGTCATCGTGTCTTTCTCCTATTGATCGGCGCGAGCGCGCCGAGCCGTTCGAGGAACTTTCACCGGTTTTCGCGGCCCGGGCCGGACAATGCGCCGGCTCCGAGGTCGAGCAGCTCCGCGGCCAGATCGCGGCCGAGTTGCTCCGCTTCGCTCTTGCCGGCGACCGCCGAGGCGCGCAGCAACTGCACGGACTCGTCGTCGAGGCCTGCGGCGGCGACCCCACGAAGCGAGACGCGCTCGACCACGCGGGCGTCCTCGCCTGTGTCTTCGTAATCCTCCACAACCTCGGCGAGTGCGCCGACGGGCGCGCTGCAGCCGGCTTCGAGCGCGGCCAGCATGGCCCGCTCCGCCGTCACCGCGGCCCGTGTCGCTTCGTCGTCCACAATGGACCGAAGAAGGTGTTCGATGTCCACGTCGTCGACGCGGCACTCCACCGCCAGTGCGCCCTGGGCGGGCGCGGGCAGCATCTGGATCGGGTCCAGGGTCTCGGTGATCACGTCGGCGCGGCCGAGGCGGACCAGGCCGGCGCGCGCGAGCACGACGGCGTCCAGTTCGCCGTCGAAGACCTTGTTCAGCCGGGTGTCGATGTTGCCGCGGATGGGCACGACCTCGAACCCGAGGCCGAGCGCACGCAGCTGCGCCGTGCGGCGCGGCGAGCCGGTGCCGATCCGGGAACCGGACGGCAGCTCGCCCAGGGTCAGCCCGTCGCGCGCGATCAACGCGTCGCGCGGGTCCTCCCGCGGCGGCACGGCGGCCAGCACGATGCCGGGCTCCGGCGCCGTGGGCAGGTCCTTGTACGAGTGCACCGCGACGTCGACCTGCTTGTTCAGCAGGGCCTCGCGCAGCGCGGAGGTGAACACGCCGACACCGATCTCCGCGATCGGCGCGCTGGAGCGGTCGCCGGGCGTCGTGATCGTGACGATCTCGACCTGCTCACCCGCCTTGCGCAGCACGTCGGCGACCGTGCCGGTCTGCGTCCTGGCGAGGGCACTGCCCCGCGTCCCGATCCGAATGGTCCTCGTCACTGGGTTTCACCGTCTGTCCTGGGCAGGCGCTCGGGGGTCGGGCTCGACACGACGGCCGGCGAGGCCGGGTCGAGCTCGAACAGCTCCCGCAGCGCGTTGGCGTAGTCCGTGCCCTGGGTCTCCGCGGCGAGCTGCTTGACGCGCACCGTCGGCGCGTGCAGCAGCTTGTCCACGACCCGGCGCACGGTGCGGTTGACCTCGTCGCGGACCGCGGTGTCGAGGCCGGGCAGCCGGTGGTCCAGCCGCAGCATCTCGGCGTCGACGACCTCGGCGGCCCGCTTGCGCAGCGCGGTGACGGTCGGGGTGACCGCCGCGCTGCGCTGCGCGGCGAGGTACTCGCGCACCTCGTCCAGCACGATGCCGTTGGCCCGGGCGAGCTGCTTGGCGCTGCCGGCCGAACCCCGGTCGTCCATCCGCTTCCGGACGGTCTCCAGGTCGACCAGCCGCACGCCGGGCAGCGTGTCCACGTCCGGGTGCACGTCCCGCGGCAGGCCGAGGTCGCACACCACCACCGGGCGACCGCCGCGGGTCCGCAGGTGCTCGGGGGTGACGACGACGTCCTGCGCACCGGTGCAGGCGACCACCACGTCCGCGTCGGCCAGGCGCTCGGCCAGCTCGTCCATGCCGGCCGCCACGGCGGGCACACCCTGCTCGGTGACGTTGGCCGCGAGCCGCTCGGCGTTGGCCAGGGTCCGGTTCACGACCGTGATCCGGCCGATGCCGGCCTTGCGCAGCTGGCTCGCCGACAGCGCACCCATCGAGCCGGCGCCGACGATCACCGCGTGCTTGCCGGTGAGGTCGGGCGCCTCGCCGAGGGCCTCGGACACCACCGACGCGCCGAGGTGGTCCAGGCCGGTCTCGGTGTGCACGCGCTTGCCGACCCGCAGCGTGGTCTGGATCAGCTCGTGCAGGGTGCGGCCGACGGTGCCGGCCTCGCGCGCGGCGGCGTAGAAGTTGCGCACCTGGCCGAGGATCTGGGTCTCGCCGACGACCATCGAATCCAGGCCGGCGGCCACGGAGAAGATGTGCTCGACGGCGGCACCCGCGTAGTGCACGTACAGGTTGTCGTAGAGGTCGGCCGCCGCGCAGCCGGCCTGGCGGGCCAGGACCTCGGAGATGTCGGCGAGACCGCCGTGGAACGCCTCGACCACCGAGTAGACCTCGATGCGGTTGCAGGTCGAGACGACCATGACCTCGTTCACGTGCGGCGACTGCTGGAGCTCGTGCAGCACCTTGTCCAGCTCGGTGGCCGGGATGGCGACCTTCTCCAGCGTGCGCAGGTCCGCAGTGCGATACGACAGCCCGACGGCCAGGACACTCACTTACCGCACCACCATTCCGTTACCCACGTTCTCCGCTCGCCGGGCCACGTGGAACGACAGGATCTGCAACTCCACGGCCAGGTCGACCTTGCGCACCTCGACGTGCTCGGGCACCTGGAGGACCACCGGCGCGAAGTTCAGGATGCACTGCACCCCGCCCGCCACCAGCCGGTCGGCGACCGTCTGCGCCGCGGGCGGCGGCGTCGCGATGACGCCGATCGAGATCCCCCGCTCCGAGCACACCTCGGGGATGTCGTTGAGGTGCGACACCGGGATCCCGCCGACCGGCACGCCGATCAGGTCGGGGTCGATGTCGAACAGCGCCTCGACCGGGAACCCCCGGCCGGGGAAGCCTCCGTAGTTGGCCAACGCATGACCGAGGTTACCGATTCCGACGACGGCCACCTTGTGCTGTCGCGTGAGTCCCAGTGTCCGTTCGAGCTGCCCGACCAGCACCGCGACCTCGTAGCCGACGCCACGCGTGCCGTACGAGCCGAGGTAGGACAGGTCCTTGCGCAGCTTGGCGGAGTTCACCCCGGCCGCGGCGGCGAGCTCCTCGCTGGCCACGGTGGTCGCGCCCTGCTCGGCCATCGCGGAGAGCACGCGCAGGTACACGGCGAGACGGGCGACGGCGGCCTCCGGGATCGCGCGGACCCGGGCCTCCTCGGCGCCGTTCTCGGTGACCGCGGGCATCTCCGCGGTCGGGGCGTTGTCGGCGTCCGGCGTGGACAGCTTTCCGGCGACGGCCGCACCGTTGCGCCGGCCACGCTGTGCCACCACGCCGGCCTCCTCGTTCCGCCCGTCGACAAGCCTCGAATTTCCCCTTGACCCGGGCCGAGAAGTCGGGTTCGATGCACGGCCGTCGTGAGGGGTACCGGGAATACGGTAGCCACTTGTGAACGCAGGCACAAAGTGGCTGGTCAGGCGCATGACCGAAGCCACACCTAGCGTGCGGTGAAGGATATCGTGTGCCAGCCGGTGGCGCCGTCCGGAACGACATCCGCGAGCTGGTCGGTCTGGGTGTAGCCGTGGCGGTCGGTCGCCCGCACCCGCACGACGTGGCTGCCCCGCGCGGCGGCGGCATCAACCCACCACATCCGCCACGCGTCCACCGTGACCTCGGTGGACAGCTCGGCCGGCACCCACGGCCCGTCGTCCACGCTCACCTCCACCCGGTCGATGCCGGTGTGCTGCGCCCACGCGATGCCCGCGATCCGGACCCGCCCGGCCGGCACCGCGTCGTGCGGGGCGTCGATCCGGGACTCGGTCTTGACCGGCGCCTGCTCGGCCCAGCCGCGCTGGAGCCAGTACGGGGCCCGCGCGTCCCAGGTGGTGACCTCCAGGTCGGTGACCCACTTCGTCGCGGACACGTAGCCGTACAGCCCCGGCACGACCAGCCGGGCCGGGAACCCGTGCTCGATGGGCAGCGGCTCGCCGTTCATGCCGATCGCGAGCATCGCGCCGACGCCGGGATCGGTCATCGCGGACACCGGGGTGCCCGCGGTCCAGCCGTCGGCGCTGGTGGAGAACACCTGCTCGGCGCCCGGCCGCACCCCGGCCTCGCCCAGCAGGTCGGCCAGGTCCACGCCGACGAACCGCGCGGTGGAGATGTACGGCCCGCCGACCGGGTTGGACACGCAGCACAGCGTGACGATCCGCTCGACCAGCGGGCGGTCCCGGATGTCCGCCCAGGAGTACCTGACCTCGCGCTCCACCATGCCGTGGATCCGCAGTGACCAGTCCTCGGTGCGCACCTGCGGCACGACGAGCGCCGTGTCCACCCGGTAGAAGTCCGCGTTCGCGGTGAGGAAGGCCGGGGTGCCGAACTTCGCGAAGTCGGCGCCGGCGGGCACCGGCGGTGCGGTCCGCGCGGGCACCAGCGGCCCGACGGCGGCACGGGAACCGGCCGCGTCCCGGCTGGTGCCGGCGAGCTGGCCGGCGATCCCGGCGGCCCCGGCCCCGGCCGTCGCGAGCAGGAAGTTCCGCCGCGCGGCCGACTCCGGCCACCCGGCGAGCGCGGTCCGGTGCAGCCATGCGAACACCGCGAGCCCGGCGACCAGGCTGGCCACCGGCGCGAGCAACGCGACCTGCCCGAGGTCCGGCCGGGTGACGACGGCGACCCCGCCGAGCACGCCGACCACGGCGACGAACACCAGGCCGGGGGCGGCCCGGCGGCGCGCGGCCAGCCCGGCGGCGACCGCCAGCGCGAGCGCCACCACCGCCATTCCGGCCAGCAGCACCGCCTTGTCCGCGGTGCCGAACGCCGCGACCGCGAAGTCCTTGAGCCAGGTCGGGGTCAGGTCGATCGCCGCGTCACCCACGGCGACGAACGGCGAGGCGCCGGCGCCGACGAACCCGGACACCAGGTGCCCGGCACCGAGTGCCGCGACCAGGGAGACCACCCCGGTCAGCGCGGCCACGGGTGCGGACAGCCGGGGCGAGTCGGTGCGCACCCCACCAGTCTGACCCCGCTCAGGCCAATGCGGCGCGGAAACGGTCCTCCTCGACCTTCCAGTAGCCGTGCTCGGCACCGTCGACGAGGATCACCGGCACCCGGTCGCCGTACTCGGCCTGCCAGTCCGGGTCGCTGTCGACGTCCTGGGCGCGCCACGGCACGCCCAGCTCGGCGCAGATCCGCTCGACGTCCCGCTCCGCCTGGACGCAGGACGGGCACCCCTGCCGGGTCATCACGGTCACTTCGTGGGCCATGGCGAAATCATCCTCGCAGCTGGACCCGGCGCAGCTTGCCGGTCGGGGAATGCGGCAACCGCTCGGCGAACTCGACGGCGTGCGGCACCTTGTACCCGGCGAGGCTGGCCGCACAGTGCTCGACGACCTGCTGCTCGGACAGCGACGCCCCGGCGGACGGCACGACCACCGCCTTGACCGCCTCGCCGCTGCGCTCGTCGAGCACGCCGACCACGGCGACCTCGGCAACCTCCGGCAGCTGCGCGATGACCTCCTCGACCTCGTGCGGGAACACGTTGAAGCCGTTGACGATGATCAGGTCGTTGGCGCGGTCGACCAGGTGCAGGTCGCCGTCGCTGTCCAGGAAGCCGACGTCGCCGGTGCGGAACCAGCCGTCGGCGTCCGGTCCGTGCGCCCCGTCCGGCCAGTAGCCGGAGAACAGGTTCGCGCCGCGGATCGCGACCAGGCCGGTGCCGTCGCCGTCCTCCTCGAAGACGTCCTCCGGGTCCTCCGGATCGAGCGGCACCGGTTCGCCCGAGCCGTCCGGGCCGACCAGCCGCACCTCCACGCCGGGCAGCGGGCGCCCGGTCGAGCCGGGCTTCGGGTAGCCGGTGACCAGCGTCGACGTCACCACCGGCGCGGTCTCGGTGAGCCCGTAGCCCTCGAAGACGCCGAGCCCGGTCTTCTCCCGGATCGCGGCCAGCACCTTCGGGTGCAGGGGTGCGGCGCCGGAGGTGAGCAGCCGCACGGTCGCCAGGCCGGCGGCCAGCTCGTCCGGTTCCAGCGCGGCCAGCTCGGCGTACATCGCGGGAACGCCGCCGATCACGGTGACCCGGTGGTCGGCGCACGCCCGCAGCGCCTGGCGGGCGTCGAACCGCTCGGCGAGCACCGCGGTCGCGCCGGACGCGGCGCTGAGCAGCAGGCCCGGACCGAGGCCGTAGACGTGGAACAAGGGGATCGCGATCAGCACCCGGTCGTCGTGCCCCACGGGCGCCGGGTCGAGCCGGCCCAGCTGGTCGAGGTTGGCCAGCAGCGCGCGGTGGGACAGCATCACGCCGCGCGGCGGACCGGTGGTGCCCGAGGTGTAGGACAGGACGGCGATGTCCTCTCCCCCGCCCGTGGCGGGGAACTGCGCTCCGGGACCGAGTTCCGGCCGCAGCACGGGCGCCCCGGCGGTGCCGTCGTCGGGGTTGCGGCTGATCACCAGGGTCGCGCCGCTGTGCGCGAGCACGGGGTCCAGCTCCGGCCGCGGAGCGAGCGGCGAGACCGGCACCGCGATCGCACCGGAACGGGCGACACCGAACAGGCTGACCGCGAAGTCCGCCGACGTGGGCAGCCGCAGCACCACCCGGTCACCGGCTCGCACGCCGTGGTCCGCGAGCCGCTGCGCGAGCCCGCCCGCGGCGGCGTCCAGCTCGGCCCAGGTCAGGCTCACCCCGCCGGTGGTGTCGATCACCGCGACGGCGTCCGGCCACCGCTCCGCGGCGCCGGCGAGCAGGTCGGCGATGTTGACCGTGTGCATGTGGCCAGTGTGGCACCAGGCGCCGCCCGTCATGGGGTGGTCCGGCGATCGTCGCTCTTCCGGGAGCCAGCACTACCTACTTCCGGGTAACTACCCGTATGCTGCTTCTCGCGCGTCGGAGTGGTGGTGATCACTCGGGTCGGACAGAGGAGTCGCCGTGACGAACTGGCTTGCCGCCCGCCCAGCGGGCCTGCACGTCGGCACGGTCGCCCGCGCGGCGGAGGTGCCGGACGAGCAGGCGGGGCCCTGGGCCCTGGTCCGCGCCGCCCAGCAGGGCGACACGGCCGCTTTCGGCGTGCTCTACGACCAGTACGTGGACGTCGTGTACCGCTACGTGTACTTCCGGCTCACCGACCGCGAGCTCGCCGAGGACATCACCAGCGAGACGTTCCTGCGGGCGCTGCGCCGGATCTCGACGGTGAGCTACCAGGGGCGTGACGTCGGCGCGTGGTTCATCACCATCGCCCGCAACATCGTCCTCGACCACCTCAAGTCCAGCCGCTACAAACTCGAGGTCGTCACCGGCGAGATCGCCGACTCGGGCACCGCGCCGTTCGCCGCCGCGAGCGGGCCGGACGCCGGGCCGGAGCAGCAGGCGGTCACGAGCGCCACCCGCGACGCCCTGTTGTCCGCGATCGCCGGCCTGGGCGACGACCAGCGCGAATGCATCGTGCTGCGGTTCATCCAGGGCCTGTCGCTGGCGGAGACCGCGCGGATCATGAAGCGCAACGAAGGTGCCATCAAGGCGCTCCAGCACCGCGCGGTGCGCAAGCTCGCGCAGCTCCTGCCGGACGGGTGGCGCTGAGCGGCGTAACGACCGCGCGGTTTCCCTCGTTGCAGCACATGTGGACGAGCCCCGGTGGTCGGCGCGCGAGCTGGAGGTCATCTCCGGACTACGCGGACTCGGGCGTGCGGTCGAACCGGACGACGACACCCGGGCCCGCATCCGCGCGGACATCTCCCGGAAGCTCGCGGCCGAGCCGAGCCGCCGGCGGCGGGCGGTGGCGACGTTCCTCGCCGCCGCGGCCGCGCTGGTCGTTCTCGCGGGCGGGCTCGGCCTGGTGCTCTCCCGCGGAGCGCTGCCCGGCGACCCGCTCTACGGCGTGAAGCTGGCCGGCGAGAACGCCGAACTCCAGCTCACCTTCGGCGACGGCGCGCGGGGGGCGAAGCACCTGCAGTTCGCCACGAACCGGCTGACGGAGCTCTCCGCGATGCGGTCCCCGGCCACCAGTGAGTTTCTGACAACGTTGTCGGCATTCACGTCGGAGGCAACGGCCGGCAGTGCGCAGCTCACCGCGCTCGGCGTGGCCGGCGACAGCGGGCGGCTGGAGCAGCTGCGGACGTGGACGCGCGAGCAGAGCGGCAAGCTGGACGGCCTCGCGGTCCCGGACGGAGCGCGGCCCGAGTTCACGCAGGCGGCCGAGCTGCTGAACCGCATCGACGAGCGCGCCGTGGCGCTGTCCGAGCGGCTGTCCTGCTACCGGATCACCACCGGTGCGGCCGACGAGCTCGGCGCCGTGCCCGCCACCGGCGAGTGCACCGTGCCGCCGCAGGCCACGCCCGGCATCCCGTCCGGCGCCCCGCTGCCGCCGGTCAGCGCGGTGGCACCGCCGCCGGTCGCGATCCCGGCCAACCCGGCCACGCCGGGCACGACGCAACCGGTGGTGCCCCCGGCGACCGGTCCCGTCCCGTCGGCCGGCGGGCACGCGCCGACCGTGTTGCCGCCGCCGATCAGCGCGCCCACCGCAACCCGGACACCGGCGCCGCCGACCACCACGCCGCCGCCGCTGATCTCGCTGCCGCCCTTGCTGCCGGGCCTGCCCGGGCTGGGGATCGGCTGACGATCAGTGCAGGACCTTGAGTCCGAGCACCCCGGCGACGATGAGCCCCAGGCACACCAGCCGGGTCGCGGTCACCGGGTCGCCGAGGGCGACCATGCCGTACACCGCGGTGCCGATCGCACCGATGCCCACCCAGACCGCGTAGCCGGTCCCGATGGGGATCGACCGCATGGCGAAGGACAGCCCGGCCATGCTGGCGACCAGGGCGACGGCAAAAACCACGCTGGGCAGCGGGCGGCTGAACCCGCGGGCGGCGTTGAGGGCGGCCGCCCACACGGTTTCGAGCAGGCCGGACACGATGAGCACGAGCCACGCCACGGGTACCTCCGAAGACTGAAGCGACGTTGTCTGCGTCGTCTTGTCCTGCCGGGTACGACGTCCCTCGTCCGGGGTGGCGCGCCACCACCGCCGAGAATACCCGCCGACGCCATCGCCTGATCCGGATCTGTGACGTGCTCGCTACGCTGATCCCTAGGACAAGCGCAGGAGGCGGTGTGCGTGTGGCGGAGCAGGGGTGAGAGCCCGGAGCGCGAGCGGCTCGCCGAGATGGCCGGGGAGGCGTCGGCCGACGCCGCCGTGGCCATGGAGTCCCAGCCGGACGCACCGCCGGCACCCCCGGACCTGACCGCCGCCGCGTTCTTCGACGTCGACAACACGATGATGATGGGCGCGTCGATCTTCCACTTCGCCCGCGGCCTGGCGGCCCGCAAGTACTTCACCACGTCGGACCTGGCCGGGTTCGCCTGGCAGCAGATCAAGTTCCGGGTGGGCGGGCGCGAATCGCACAGCGGCGTCCAGTCGAGCCGGGAACAGGCACTGTCGTTCGTCGCGGGCAAGACGGTCGCCGAGATGAACCAGGTCGGCGAGGAGATCTACGACGAGCTGATGGCCGACAAGATCTGGTCGGGCACGCGCGCGCTGGCGGAGATGCACCTCAACGCCGGTCAGCGGGTCTGGCTGGTCACGGCCACCCCGGTCGAGCTGGCGGCGATCATCTCCCGGCGGCTCGGGCTGACCGGCGCGCTGGGCACGGTCGCCGAGCACGTGGACGGCGTGTACACCGGCCGCCTGGTCGGCGATCTGCTGCACGGCCGCGCGAAGGCGCACGCGGTGCGGGCGCTCGCCGCGCGGGAGGGCCTGAACCTGCGCCGCTGCACGGCGTACTCGGACTCGTCGAACGACATCCCGATGCTGTCGGTGTGCGGCACCGCGGTCGCGGTCAACCCGGACGCCGGGCTGCGCGAGGTGGCGCGTGCCCGCGGCTGGGAGATCCGCGACTTCCGGACCGGCCGCAAGGCGGCGAAGATCGGGGTGCCGTCCGTACTGGGGGCCGGTGCACTGGCGGGCGCCGTCGCCGCCGGAATGGCCTACCGCCGCCGCTGATCCCGGTCCTGGGTCGACTGGCCCGCCGGAATTCCGGTGACCAGGTTCGCCAGCTTCAGCACGGTGCCCACGGCCCGGCCCACCGCGTACCCGATGCGCTTGATCAGCCCCATGCCCCCAGCATGGCACGGTCAGTCCCGGAACGGGCTGCGCCGGTGCGCCAGCCGCCGGTACAGCGTGGTCTGGATGACCTCCCGCACCTGGTCGGTCAGCGAGAACACCAGCATCGGGTCGTCGCGGTCCTCCTCGGCGTAGGAGTCGGTCCGGATCGGCTCCCCGAACTCGATGTGCCACTTCGTCGGCAGCGGGATCGCGCCGAGCGGCCCGAGCAGCGGGAAGAACGGCGTGACCGGGAAGTACGGCAGCCCCAGCAGCCGCGCCAGCGGCTTCAGGTCGCCGATCTTCGGGTAGATCTCCTCCGCGCCGACGATGGCGCACGGGATGATCGGCACCCGCGTGCGCAGCGCCGCGGACACGAACCCGCCGCGCCCGAACCGCTGCAACCGGTACCGCGCCGAGAACGGTTTGCCGATGCCCTTGTAACCCTCCGGCCACACGCCCACCAGCTCACCCGAGCACAGCAGCCGCTCCGCGTCCGCCGCACACGCCAGCGTCTGCCCGGTCTTGCGGGCGAGCGTCCCGAGCAGCGGTGTCTGGAACACCAGGTCTGCACCGAGCATCCGCAGGTGCCGGCCGGGGGTCTCGTCGTGCACCGCGATGGCGGTCATCACCGCGTCCAGCGGCAGCGTGCCGGAGTGGTTGCACACGATGAGCGCGCCGCCGTCGTCCGGCAGGTTCTGCGTGCCGTGCGTGGTCACCCGGAAGTACTTCTCGTACAGCAGCCGCAGCGGCGGCAGCAGCAGGGTGTCGGTCAGCTCGGCGTCGAAGCCGAACTGGTCGACGGCGTAGTCGCCGGTCAGCCGGTGTTTGAGGAACCGCACGAGCCGGGAGACGGCGTCCGGTGCCGGTGCCGGCTCCGCCGCCGGTGCGGTCTGCCCCGGAAAGGCCACCACGGGCGCGTCGGCCGGGGTCTGCCCGGGCCGTGGCGGCTCGTCCGCCGGCTTCTCGCGCCCGGGTGCGTGCAGGGGGATGACCCGTGCTTCCGCGCTGGTCGTCACTTCTTCGGCCCCGCTTTCCTCTCTCTGGTCATCGGATCGCCGCCAGCACCTTGTCGGCCGCCGCGGCTAGCTGCGCGCCGTCCAGCACGGGCCGCAACCCGCGTCCGGTGACGTAGTCGTCGAAGGCCGCCGCGGTGGACCACCGCGGCCGGTAGCCGAACACCTCGGCCAGCCGGGTCGTGTCGACGACCCGCCCGTAGTTCAGCAGCCGAACCTGGTCCGGCGAGAAGTCCGCCTTCGCACCACGCAGCACCTTGGCCACCGTGCCCACCGCGGCACGCGGTACCGGCAGCTCGACCCGGCCCGCCCGCCGGATCGCCTGTGACAGGGTGAGTACCCCGTCACCCCCGGCGTTGAACACCCCGGGCTTGTCCTCCAGGGTGGCCTGCTCCAGGATCGCCAGCGCGTCGGAGGCGTGCAGCAGCTGCAACCGCGCGTCGTAGCCCAGCACGGTGGGCACGACGGGGAGCGCGAAGTAGCGGGCCAGCACGGTGTCCACGTCGGGCCCGATGACGTTGGTGAAGCGGGTGGTGGTGATGGTCAGGTCGGGGCGGCGGCGGGCCAGCCCGCGCACGTAGCCCTCCACCTCGACCGCGTCCTTCGCGTAGCCGGTGGACGAGGCCGGGATGAGCTCGGCGTCCTCGGTGAACACGGCCGGCGACCGCGGCCCCGCGCCGTAGACGGCGGCGGTCGACTTCACGACGAGTTTGCGCACCTTCGGGGCCCGCTGGCACGCGGCGAGCAGGCGCATGGTGCCGATGACGTTGACTTCCTTGATCGCCGTGCGGCGGGCGGGCCCCGCCGGGTGCACGGTGGTCGCGCAGTGCACGACGGTGTCGACGCCGGCGGAATCCAGAATCCGGGCGATCAGCGGGTTGCGGATGTCGGCCCGGACGAACTCGCCGTGGCCGAGGCGCTGCAGGATCGCCTTCGACGGCGGCGCGGTGTCGACACCGATCACCCGCTCGACATCCGGGTTGTTGCCCAGCCGTACCAGCAGCCTGCCGCCGAGTTCGCCGCTGACCCCGGTGACCAGCACGACAGTGGACGCCATGAAACCCCCTGACACGGGTGTGGACGTGGTGTTCGCGGCAGTGGCCGATGCTACCCCGCAACCCGGCCCGAGTCAGGTGCGCTCACCCCCTGTTAACCCAGGTCAGGGACTTACGCCGGGAATGCCGGAAAAAGGGCACGCGGCCCGCCCAGGATCTGGACGGGCCGCGTGCGGAGCGTTCGCGCAGGGACTTACTTGCCCTGCTTGCGCCGCTGCATCCGCGTGCGGCGCAGCAGCTTGCGGTGCTTCTTCTTGGACATGCGCTTGCGGCGCTTTTTGATCACCGAGCCCACGGGTGCTCCTTCACGTTTCGTCTGCTTCACACGCTGCCCAGCGCAACGTCCAAAGAGTTGAAGCGCTACAGGCACGAGCGGCCTTCAAGGTTACCGGGCGGGCCCGCGCACCGGCGCGGGCCCCCGGCCTAGTGGATGTTTCGCGCGGCGGAGCCGCCGGCACTCCCGCCGGGCGGGCCGCCTCAGGCTCCGCCGCCCGCACCACGCACGAGGCTCTTCCTGTCGTCAGCCCACGTCGAAGTAGGCGCTCTCCAGGTATTCGTGCACTGCCTTCTCGGGCACCCGGAACGACTTGCCGACGCGAACGGCCGGTAGCTCGCCCGAGTGCACGAGCCGGTAGACGGTCATCTTGGAGACCCGCATCAGCGCAGCCACCTCGGCGACCGTCAGGAACTGGACCTGCCCGACTGCGGGCACGTCCTTGTTGTTCGACGGCATACGTCACCGTGCCCTTCGACACGTGTCGTGCCGCTCGGCTTCCCCACCGGGCGGTACCGACACGCACGTGCTTCACCCTTGAGGGTAGCGGGACAGCTGGGGCCAATGCGACGCCCGGACGGTACTTTCCCGCGAAAGTGCCCGGTCGGCGGCGCCCGTTCGGCCTAGTCGGAGAACCGGCGGGTGCCCTTCCGGCCACTGGTCAGGCCCGGAAAGCGAGAGGCATTCGGCCGCACCCCCAGCGGCCGAATGCGACCGGAAGCGTACCAATCCGGCACCCGCTTGAACAGCGTTCTCGCTACTCGTGGGCCTTGCCGAGCTCCACCGAACGGTCCCGGGCCGCCTCGATGGCGGCCAGGAGCGCGGCCCGCACGCCGTGCTTCTCCAGCTCCCGGATGGCGTTGATCGTGGTGCCCGCGGGGGACGTGACGGCCTCCCGGAGGATCACCGGGTGCTCGCCGGTCTCGGCGAGCATCTTCGCCGCTCCGACGGCCGACTGGATGATCAGCTTCTCGGCCACCGCGCGCGGCAGGCCGAGCAGGATACCGGCGTCGATCATGGCCTCGACCAGGAAGAAGAAGTACGCCGGGCCGGATCCGGACAGCGCGGTGACCGCGTCCTGCTGCGACTCGGGCACCTCGACGACCTGGCCGACGGTGGACAGCATCTCCGTCACGAGCGCGACGTGCTCGCGGGTCGCGTGCCTGCCCGGCGACACCGCGCTCATCGCCTCGCCGACGACCATCGGCGTGTTCGGCATCACCCGCACCACCGGCACACCGTCCGGCAGCCACCGCTCGTACAGGCTCGTCGGCAGGCCCGCGCACAGCGACACGACCAGCGAATTCGGTCCGACCAGCGGCGCCAGCTCGGCCAGCACGGGCTCGATGTCCTGCGGCTTGACCGCGACGACCAGCACGTCGGCGCGTTTGGCCGCCTCCGCGACCTCGACCCCGGCGATCCCGTACCGCTCGGTCAGGTCCGCGGAGCGCTCCGGGTGGCGTTCGGTGAACAGCAGCTCCGCCGGGCCGCGCCCGCCCTGCAACAGGCCCGCCAGCAGCGCCTCACCGATCTTCCCCGCCCCGAGAACCGCAATCACCGTCATGCCACCAGCGTGCCAAAGCCACCTCAGGGCGCCGGTGCCAGGGCCAGCTGCCGCGCCTGGCAGACCAGCTTCCCGGCGGAATCGATCACCGTCGCGTCCGAGTCGAACCACGCTTCCTGCACCGTCCGGCAGTCGACCTGGACGCGGAGCCAGCCGGGCGCCGGGCGCGCGCGGACCAGCGCGGTCAGCTGGGCGGTGGGGGCCCAGCCCGCCCGGCCCAGGTTGACCACCACGGGCGGGTTGATGTCGCCCGCGAGCAGCGCGAAGAAGGCGTCCGGTGCCGCATGCCGCGGCTTCACCCACAGCCGGAGGCGGGGCGGGTCGCCGGGCCGGCCGGTCAGGAAACCGGCGGTCGCGGGGTCCACCCGCACGTCGCAGCCCTTGGCCAGGTTGAACACGCCTTCCGCGGTTTCCCCGGCGAGGTGGATCGCCCGCGACGGCGGCTCGGCCGGCATCCGCGGGAGGTCCGTCCAGTCCGGCCGCCGCACCGGCAGCCGCCCGGTGGTGACCGTCGCCTCGACGCAGCTGCGCCCGCGCTGCTCCAGCCGGACGGCGACGACGGTCGCGCGGCGGCCGACCTTGCGGATGTCGGTGCGCAGCAGCGCCGGGCCGATGGCGGGCGGGCGCAGGAACTCGGCGCTCACCGCGAGCGGATCGGTGGAGGGCTCGCCGTGCTCGGACAGCACCGCGAGCGCCGCGCGTGCCATCAACGCGATCACGAATCCCCCGTGCGGGTGGGTACCGATGGACCACTCGTGCCGCAGGTCGGCGGTCAGCGTGCCGTCCCCCAGCGACCGGACCGCGCACGCCACTTCGAACACGGCGGGGTCGGGGACCTCTGCGACGCTCACGAACGGCTGACCAGCGCGCGCAGGAAGAACAACAGGTTCGCGGGCCGCTCCCCGAGCCGCCGCATCAGGTACGGGTACCAGTGTTCCCCGAACGGCACGTAGACGCGCACGGTTTCCCCCTCGCCCGCCAGGCGGCGCTGCTCGTCGGGCCGCACGCCGTAGAGCATCTGGTACTCGTAGCTGCCCGGCTTGCGGCCGTACCAGCGGGCGCGTTCGGCCAGGATGGCGATCAACCGGGGGTCATGGGTGGCGAACATGGGGTAACCATCCCCGGCCAGCAGGAGATTCGCACAACGGACATAAGCCAGGTCCACCTCGTGGACACGCGAGTACGCCACCTCGTCCGGTTCGGCGTAGGCGCCCTTGCACAGCCGGATCCGCGAGCCCGCGCCCGCCAGGGCCCGCACGTCGTCGCCGGTCCGGCGCAGGTACGCCTGCAGCACGCCACCCACCCACGGCCAGGTGCGGCGCAGCTCGCCGAGCACCCGCAGCGTCGCGTCCGTCGTGGTGTGATCCTCCATGTCGAGGGTCACGGTGGTGCCGCACTGCTCGGCCGCCGCGCACACGCGGTGGGCGTTGTCGAGCGCGAGCCGCTCGTCCAGCCGCAGCCCGAGCGCGGACAGCTTCACGCTGACCTCGGCCCGCCCGGCCAGCCCCGCACCGTAGAGGCGGTCCAGCAGCGCGAGGTAGGTCTGGACCGTCTGCTCGGCCTGCGCGGGCTCGGTCACGTCCTCGCCGAGGTAGTCCAGGGTCACCGACAGCCCGTCGCCGGTCAGCCGGGCCACCCGGGTGACCGCGTCAGCGACGGTGTCCCCGGCGACGAACCGCGCCACGACACCCGAGGTCCCCGGGGCAGCCGCCACGAGCCGGCGGACCGCGTCGCTTCCGGCGGCGGCGAGAATCAGCGATCGCAGCGGGTTCACAGCCGGAACTTTACGTGTTCATCCATCGGAATCCCACGATCCAACCCGGAAAGTTGATCTTGTAGCGGCGCTCACCGACCGAGGTGGAACCGCGCGAACAGCAGCGCTTCGGCCAGGTCACGGGCGCGGTCGGCGGCGTTCGCCGCGCGGCGCGTGTTGACCTCCAGGACCACCTGGCCGGAGAAGGACGCCGCCACCAGCTTCTCCAGCAGCTCCGCGCACGGCTGGTTGCCGCGGCCTGGCACCAGGTGCTCGTCCTTCGGGATCCCGGTGCCGTCCGCGAGGTGCACGTGGGTCAGGCCCGGTCCCATGCGGTCGGCGAGCGCCAGCGCGTCCATCCCGGCGGCGGCGCTGTGCGACAGGTCCAGCGTGTAGTGGCGGTAGCCGACCTCGGTCGGGTCGATCGACGGCCGGAACGCGGACACGCGCGCGTCCCGGCGACCGCCCGGCGGCCGGACCTTGAACATGTTCTCGACCGCGATCTCGACGCCGGTCCCGTCCTCCAGCTCGGCCACCAGGTCGGCGAAGGCGTCGCCGTAGCGGCGCTGCCAGCGGAACGGCGGATGCACCACGACGGTGCGCGCCTCCAGCTCGAGGGCCGCCTCGACGCTGCGGCGCAGCCGCACCACCGGGTCCGGCGACCACACCCGCTGCGTGATCAGCAGCGACGGCGAGTGCACCGACAGCACCGGCACGCCGGTCTGCCGGGACAGGCGCCGCAGCGCGCCGACGTCCTGGCTGAGCGGGTCGACCCAGACCATCACCTCGACCCCGTCGTAGCCCAGCCGCTGGGCCAGCTCGAAAGCCGCGCCGGCCCGCAGCGGCCAGACCGACGCGGTGGACATTCCGATCGGTACCGGCACGCTCGCCTTACCTCGACAACAACAGCAGGGCCGCGGGCGAGACGGTCACCACCAGGCCGACCAGCACCGCCAGGACCGTGGTCTGGATGTCGTCGGCGCGGCGGATGCGCCGGACGATCCACACCAGCCCGACGATCACCGCCAGCGCGGCGATCAGCGCCGCCGCCGGGATCTTGCCCCACAGCCAGTTGAAGCCCAGCCACACGGCCGCGCCACCGACGACCCCGCCGGCGAGCTGACCGGCCATCGAGAGCCACTGCTTCGCCGGCGACGGCTCCGCCGCCGGTTCGGCCTCGGGCTCGGCGTCGGCCCCCTCCGGCTCCGCGGGCTCCTCGTCGTCGTCGTAGCCGGGTCCGGCGCCCTCCTCGGCCGGGGCGAAGTCGCCGAACTCGCCAGCGTCCTCGACGTCCTCGTCGTCCTCGGCGAACGGGTCGTGGAACCCGGTGGCCTCCAGGTCCGGTCCGGGCTCGTCCGGCTGCGGCGGAGCGCCGGGCGGGAACGTCGCGGGGTGGAACCCGGTCGGCTCGTCGGGCCCGGCGGTGTCCCGGACCGGCGGCATGATGCCGACCTCGGTGTCCTCCTCGGCGCGCGCCTCCTCCCGGCCACGGCGCCAACGTTGCAGGCCCGCGGGCGGGACGGCCAGCCCGGCCGGCGGCGCGTCCGGCGACAGCTCCTCGGCCGGTTTGATCTCGCCCACCGGTTCGAACTGCTCGGTGCTCGGGTCCGGCGGCGGGACGACACGTGCCGGGGCACGCCGCGGACGGCCCGGCGGCGGGAACGCACCGGTGGCCCGCCCGCCGGTGGGCGGGACGTCCGGGTCGACCGGCGCGTCGAGCCCGTCCAGCCGCGCGGCCAGACCGGTGTGCGTCTCCTCGCCCGGCGGACGGCGGCGCAGCGGTGGCGGTGCCGCCTCGGCGGGCGGCACCGGCAGGGCGCCGGAGTCCTGCGGCGGCAGCGGCAACGCGCCCGACTCCTGCGGCGGACGGCGCAGGTACGCGGAGTCCTGCGGGTGCGGGCGCCGCAGCGGCATCGAATCCTGCGGCGGCGGCAACGCCCCGGTGTTCGGACGCGCGAAGCCGCCCGAGTCCTGCTGGCGGCGCGGGAGCGCGCCCGGCGGCTCCGGCGCCAGCGGCCGCGGCATCGCGGCGGAGCTCTGCTGACCCGGCGGAACGGGCTGACCGGGCGGGTCCGGCAGGACCGGCCGCGGCATCGCCGCGGAACTCTGCTGACCCGGCTGGACCGGCGGCGGGCCCTGCTCGGGCCGGCGGAACCCGCCCGGCTCCGGACGGCCCGGCGAGTCGGGCACGGCCCGGCGGCCGCCGTTGCGCCCCGGAGGGGCACCGTTCGCGCGGACCCGGTCGATGATCGCCTGCGGGCCGGTCTCGGTGACGTCGTGGCCGCGGCGCGGGCCGTCGGCCTCCTCGGGCGCCACGTCCTCGTCGTCGGCCGCGCGTCGGCGCCGCCGCCGGCCCTCGATGTTCCCCCCGTGCAGGGCGAGCAGCTCGGCGACGGTCTTCTGCGAGCGGTCTTCTCGGCTCTCTCGGCTCATCGTGTCATCCCAACCAGCGCGTAGGGCCACAAGACGCGGGCTCGTGTACCGCACACGCCCACCACCGCCTTACGCATCCTTCCGCCTTTCACCGTGCCTGATCGAGCTCACCGAGGTCCAGCCGTGTGCTGTCACCGGTGGTTCTGCCGCGGCGAACAGCCGCCTCGTCACCGTTGGAGTGATCAAGCCGCCGCAGGATGACGCCCTCTCGCAGCGCCCAGGGGCAGATCTCCAGTTCGTCCAGCGACAGCGCCCGCATCGCGGCCTGGGCCACCAGCGCGCCGCCGGCCAGCTGGTGCGCGCGGCTCGCGCTGACGCCCTCCAGCTCGGCGAGGTCGGCCGCCTCCATCCGGGAGATGAAGGCGATGAGCTGCCGCAGTGCGGTCTGGGACAGGGTACGGCGTACCCGCGGGCCGGCTGCGGAGGGCGCCGCCCCGGTCAGCCTGGCCAGCGAACGGAAGGTCTTCGAAGTCGCCACGACGCGGTCCGGCGGCCCCAGCTTGGCGACCCGTCTGGCCAGCGGCGCGAGCTGGTCCTCCAGCCACGCGGAGGTGGACACCAGCTCGGACCGGGTCGGCGGGTCGTGCGCGAAGCGGGTGCGGCTGATCCGGCCCGCGCCGAGCGGCAGGGACTCCGCCAGCGACGGCTCCTCGTCGATCCCCATCGCCACTTCGAGCGAACCGCCGCCGATGTCGAGCACCAGCAGCTGGCCCGCCGACCAGCCGAACCACCGCCGCACCGCGAGGAAGGTCAGCCGGGCTTCGTCGACCCCGGACAGCACGGTCAGCTCGACACCGGTGGCGTCGGCGACCCTGCGCAGGACCTCGGAGCTGTTGTCGGCCTCGCGCACCGCCGAGGTGGCGAACGCCATCAGCTCCTCGCAGCCCAGTGCCGCCGCGGCGACCTTGGCGTTCTGCACCGCCTCGACCAGCGCCTGCGCACCCTGCTTGGTGAGGTGGTTGTGCTTGGTGATCTGCTCCGCGAGCCGCAGCACGGTCTTCTCGGAGTGCATCGGCGTCGGGTGGGCACCGCGGTGCGCGTCCACCACGAGCAGGTGGACGGTGTTCGAACCGACGTCGAGTACCCCTAGGCGCACAAAACCCTACGGTACCGGTACGTCCCGTGTGCGGCCGCAAAGTGCCGGATAGGCCACCTCCGCTTGCTCAGGACTCGAACTTGTACCCGAGGCCGCGCACGGTGACCAGGTGGCGCGGCGAGCCCGGATCCGGCTCGATCTTCGAGCGCAGGCGCTTGACGTGCACGTCCAGCGTCTTGGTGTCGCCGACGTAGTCCGCGCCCCACACCCGGTCGATCAGCTGCCCGCGGGTGAGCACCCGGCCGACGTTGCGCAGCAGGTATTCGAGCAGGTCGAACTCCTTGAGCGGCAGCGACACCTCGCCGCCGTCGACGGTGACCACGTGCCGCTCGACGTCCATCCGCACCGGGCCGGCCGCCAGCACGGGCGGCGCCAGCTCGCCGTCGCCGCCGGTCTCGCCACCTCGCCGGAGCACCGCGCGGATGCGGGCGATCAGCTCGCGCGCCGAGTACGGCTTGGTGACGTAGTCGTCGGCGCCCAGCTCCAGGCCCACGACCTTGTCGATCTCGCTGTCCCGCGCGGTCACCATGATCACCGGCACGGCCGAGCGCTGCCGCAGCTGCTTGCACACGTCGGTGCCGCTCATCCCGGGCAGCATCAGGTCCAGCAGGACGATGTCCGCCCCGTTGCGGTCGAACTCGTCCAGGGCCTGCTGGCCGTTGGTGGCGACCGCGGCCGTGAACCCCTCCTTGCGCAACAGGAAGGCCAACGGGTCGGCGAAGGACTCCTCGTCCTCGACGATGAGCACTCTCGTCACTACTTTCCTCCCTGGTTCCGGCCGTCCTTGGCAGCGGTCACGAGCCGCGACAGCTGCGCGGGGGTCTGGTCGTCGCGGGCCTCGGGGGTTCCGTCCCCGTTGCGCCCGGACTGGTGCATCGGGATCCGCAGCGTGAACGTCGATCCCGTGCCCGGCCTGCTCCACAGCTTCACGTCGCCGCCGTGGTTGGCCGCGACGTGCTTGACGATGGCCAGGCCGAGCCCGGTGCCGCCGGTGGCGCGCGAGCGCGCCTTGTCCGCGCGGTAGAAGCGTTCGAAGACGCGCTGCTGGTCCTCCTCGGCGATGCCGATGCCGCGGTCGGTCACCGCGATCTCGACCATGCCGTCGGACAGCCGCCGGCTGATCGTCACCGGGCTGCCGGGCTGGGAGTAGTTGACCGCGTTGTCCAGCAGGTTCGACAGCGCCGTGACCAGCAGCGTGCGGTCGCCCTCGATGAGCAGGCCGCTGGGCGCGTCGGTGGTGATCTCGATCTCGCGGGACTCGGCGGACAGCCGGGTGCGGCCCAGCGCCTCCCGCACCACTGCGTCCACCTCGACCACGTTCAGATCGGGCAGCCGCTCGGCGCCCTGCAGCCGGGACAGCGCGATCAGCTCGCTGACCAGGGTGCCGAGCCGGGTCGACTCGTGCAGGATCTTGCCCCCGAAGCGGCGCACCTCCGTCACGTCCTCGGCCGCGTCCAGGACCGCCTCGGCGAGCAGCGCGATCGCACCCACCGGGGTCTTGAGCTCGTGGCTGACGTTCGCGACGAAGTCGCGCCGCACCGCCTCCAGCCGCGCCGCCTCGGAGTGGTCCACCGCCTCGACGACGGTGAAACCCTCGCCGAGCGGCCGGATCTCGGCGACCACGGCCTCCGGCTGGCGGCCGCGGGCCTCCAGGGGCGACAGGTCGATCTCGAGCGGATCGCCGGTCTCCTCGACCTGTTCGGCCGCGACCCGCGCCCGCGGGTCCGCGCGATTGGCCTGGACCAGGCCGAGCGCCTCGGCGCGGTGGTTCGACAGCACCAGGTCGCCGAAGCGGTTCAGCACCAGGATCCCGTTGTTCGACGAGCGCACCAGCCTGAGCAGCAGTTCGGCGACGGTGGGACCGCTCGGCCGCCGCTGGGCCCGCCTGCGCTGCAACCGCGGAACGAGGAGACCGGCGATCAGGCCGACCAGCAGACAGCCGACGGCCAGCGCAACTGAACCCGGCGCACTCACGGGTGAATCGTAAGCATGGAAGTGGCTGTTCGGCCTAGTCCTGGCCGCCTTCTCGTGATGGCTGTGACACCTTCACCGTGCTTGTTTCCCCGCGCGTCAACCGGCGTTCACGCACCCAGTCCCGTCCCGTGACCATTCACCCGGTCGAGGCGCGCCAGGTCTTCTTCGGACAGCCGCAGCGACGCCGCCGCGATGTTCTCCTCGAGGTGCCCGACACTGCCGGTGCCCGGGATGGCGAGCACGTTCGGTCCCTGGTGCAAGGTCCAGGCGAGCCGCACCTGGGCCGGGCTCACGCCGTGGTCGTCCGCGACGGCCTGGACGGCCGGGTCCTCGGTGCCGCTGGCGATGGCGAAGAACGGGACGAACGCGATCTTCTGTTCGGCGCACAGACGGACGAAGTCGTCGTCCTCACGGCGGGCGGTGAGTCCGTACTGGTTCTGCACGCACACCACCGGCGCGATGGCCTGCGCCTCGGCCAGGTGCTCCGGGCCGACGTTGGAGATGCCCAGGTGCCGGATCAGGCCCTGTTGCTGCAGCTCGGCGAGCGCGCCGAACCGGTCGGCCAGCGAACCGCTGCCGCGGTCCAGGGTGCTGCCGATGCGCAGGTTGACGACGTCCAGGTGGTCGCGGCCGAGCTGGCGGATGTTCTCCTCGACCTGCAGGCGCAGCTGCTCGGGGCGCGCCTCGGGGAGGAACTCGCCGTCCAGGCCGCGGCCGGGGCCGACCTTGGTGGTGATCACCAGGTCGTCCGGGTAGGGGTTGAGGGCGGTGCTGATCAGCTCGTTGGCCGAGCGCAGTGGGGAGAAGTAGAAGGCGGCGGTGTCGATGTGGTTGACGCCCAGCTCGACGGCCCGGCGCAGGACGGCGACGGCCTGGTCGCGGTCGAGCTTCCCGCCGCCGGAGATCGCGAGCCGCATGGCGCCGTAGCCCATGCGGTTCACGGTCAGATCGCCCAGCTGCCAGGTGCCGGCCGCGCCGGCGTTGATCGTTTCGGTCATGACTCCAGCCTGGTCCGGTGATCGTGACGGCGCCGCAGGTTGGCAACTTGCTGCCACACTGGATGTCATGGACGTGCTGGTGCGGGGTGAGGCCGAGTTGTTCGCGCGGACGGCCCACCTCTTCTCCTCGGCCCGGGAGATCTTCTGCGCCGCCAACGACCTGCACACCTGGGCGGCGGCGCACCGGGCGCCGCACGCCCGGCACGACATGACCGGCAAGACCGTGCGGAAGCTGTACCGGCCGGCGTCGCTGCTCCAGCCGGGCGGGGTGGCGCACCTGCGTGAGCGGGAGCGGCTGGGCGCGCGGATCCGGATCACGCTGGACGAGATCAACGAGACGATCGTGCTGGACCGGAAGGTGGCGATCCTGGCCGGCGACGCGTCCGGCGGGGAGCGCGGCTACACCGTGGTCACCAGTCCCGAGGTGATCGGCAGCGTGACGAGCCTGTTCAACGCGGCCTGGCGGGCGGGCACCGAGCTGGCGATCTACGACACCGAGTTCCGCGAGGTGCGGGCCCTCGCGCCGCGGATTCTCGACGAGCTGGCATCCGGCAGCAAGGACGAGGCGGCGGCACGCACGCTCGGGCTGAGCGTGCGCACCTACCGGCGCCGGGTGGCCGAGCTGATGGCCGCACTCGGCGCGACGTCCCGCTTCCAGGCGGGCGCGCGAGCCCGGGAGCTAGGACTGGTCTAGCGCTTCGAGGTGAGCCCGCAGCGCCGCCAGGGTCTGCGCGGGCGACCACAGGTCCGGGTGCAGGATCCCGTTCAGGCTCAGGCCGTCGATCAGCGCGGTGAGCCGCCGCACCTCGGTGTCCGGGTCGTCGAGGTCCAGTGCGGCGAGGACGCGGGCGACCAGCGCCCGCGTGCCGGACGCCGCCTCGCGCGCCAGGTCCGCCAGCCGCTCGTCCGTGCGTGAGGCCACCACGAACTCGAGGAACACGGTGACTTCGGCTCGCCGGACGTCGTCGAGCGGCAGCAGTTCGGCCAGCAGTTCGGCCCGCTTCGCGCGGCGCTGCGCCGGGGACAGCCCGGCGACGTCACCGAGGGCGTCGACCTTCGCGGTGAGCCGCGCCGACACCCGGTCGATGACCGTCCGCATCGCGAAGCGCATCAGCTCGGCCTGGCCGTCGAAGTAGTGCCGCACCGAGCCGACGTTCAGGCCGGCTTCGGCCGCCACCGTCCGCAGTGACACGCTGGGCAGCCCCTCGCGCACGGCCAGCCGGAACAGCGCGTCGGCCACCTCCGCCCGCCTGCTCTCCGGATCCACGATCTTCGGCACCTGGCCGTTGTATCACACCTGTGCTAATTTCTTTTTGTCACAGGTGTGATATGAAGGAGGGGCAGAGATGGAAACGGTGCTCACCGTGCTGCTGGTCCGGTTCGCGCTGATCGCGGCGGTCGTCGTGGCGATCGCGCTCGTCGTCCTCGCGGTCGTGCTCGTGCTGCACCGGCGCGGCCGGGGCGATCAGGCGCGCCGGGTGGCGCGCACGGCGGCCGAGTTCGCCCAGCGGCGAATCCGGCGTTGAACGCGAAAACGCCGGCTCCCGAGGGGGGAGCCGGCGTTTCGACGGACTGGAGTCAGCGGCCCTGGTTGGCGACCGCGGCGGCGGCTTCGGCCGCGGCCTCCGGGTCGAGGTAGGTGCCGCCGGGGGTGACCGGCTTCAGGTCGGCGTCGAGGTCGTAGCGCAGGGGGATGCCGGTGGGGATGTTCAGGCCGGCGATGTCGTCGTCGGAGATGCCGTCGAGGTGCTTGACCAGGGCACGCAGCGAGTTACCGTGCGCGGCGACCAGCACCGTCTTGCCGGCGCGCAGGTCCGGCACGATCGCCGAGTCCCAGTAGGGCAGCAGGCGCGCCACCACGTCCTTGAGGCACTCGGTGAGCGGCGCGTCCGGCCCGTAGCGGACGTCGGTGTCCTGGCTGAACTCGCTGCCGCGCTCGATCGGCGGCGGCGGCACGTCGTAGGAGCGGCGCCAGAGCATGAACTGCTCCTCGCCGAACTCGTCCCGGACCTGCTTCTTGTTCTTGCCCTGGAGCGCGCCGTAGTGCCGCTCGTTGAGGCGCCAGTCGCGGCGCACCGGGATCCAGTGCCGGTCGGCGACGTCGAGCGCGATGTTGGCGGTCGAAATCGCCCGGCGCAGCAGCGACGTGTGGACGACGTCCGGCAGCAGCCCGCTCTCGGCGAGCAGCTCACCGCCCTTGCGGGCCTCCTGCTGCCCGAGCTCGGACAGGGGCACGTCGACCCAGCCGGTGAACAGGTTCTCGGCGTTCCAGGTGCTCTGCCCGTGGCGGAGCAGCACCAGCGTCCCAAGTTCGGCCATACCGCTAGCCTGCCAGAACACGCCGAGCGACCGGATGACGGCCCACCGGGCAGCAGCCTTCTACGGACAGTGTGCCGCCACCCGGTAGAGGATCGCCCGACCGCTTTTTGACGCACTGGGCCGCGGTCCTGAAAGTGACACTTACTGCACACCGTTAACACAGACAGTGAGAATCACTCGAACGGAGTAACCAGTAGTCTTGTGATTACTGGTGGACATCTGCCAAGTTGACTTACGTCCCGCTCGGCTGGAATTCCACGCACTCCCCAGCCGATCGCGGGGTACGACCGCAGCCTGTCTCCCCCTGCCGGGCTGCGGCCCGCCGGCCCCGTTGGCACTCCCCCTCGCCACCGGGTCCAGAAGCGGCGGGAGCGTTCGCGGGGCGGCTTGAGTTCGCGACTCCCCCTCCCTCAAGCCGCCCCGCCCGCTCGTCCGCGTGCTCGCTCCTCGCTTTGGCGGGCGCTGGGCGTGGACCAGCACGCCGCGCGCGGTTACTCAGTCAGGCTGCCGGGGTCATGGGGTTGTTCCGGCTCTACCAGGTGTTTGAACGCCTGCAGGTTCGCCAGGCTCTCCCCACGGCTCACCCGCCAGTCCCATTCCCGTTTGATGCTCGTCGCGAAGCCGAGTTCCAGGATCGTGTTGAAATCGCCGTCGGCGGCTTCCAGCACCTGCCCGAGGATCTTGTCCAGCTCGGCCTCGGTGACCGTGTCCTTGCCGAACCGGCCCACCAGGTAGATGTCCCCCAGCGCGTCGACCGTGTAGTGCACGCCGTAGAGCTTCGCGTTGCGGCGCAGCAGGAACCGGTACACCTGCTCGTGCTCCTCGTCCGGACGCCGGCACACGAACGCCTCCACCGCGAACGCGTGCTCGCGCTCGATGAGCCACACGGTGGTCTGGAGCTTCTTCGTGCCGGGGAGGGTGACGAAGTACTTCCCCTCGTCCTTGCGGTCGTAGGCCAGCCCGGCCTCGTCCAGCGCGGTCCGGATCGTCTTGTCGAGCGTCATACCGCGACCTCCTCGTGCAGCGCGGCCAGCGTGCGCGAAGCCGCCGCGTACGTCTCCAGCAGGGCGTCCGTGGTGCGCGCCCAGGAGAAGCGCCGCGCGTGCACCAGCGCGTTCTCGGCCAGCTCGTCCCGCCGGGCCGGCCGCAACGCCACGCTGGCGAGGGCACCGGCCCAGTCCCGCGCGTCGTGCGAGGGCACCAGCAGCCCCGACACGCCGTGCGCGACCGCCACCGGAAGACCGCCGACCTCGGCCGCCACCACCGGCGTCCCGCACGCCTGCGCCTCCAGCGCGACCAGGCCGAACGACTCGTTGTAGCTCGGCACCGCCACCACGTCCGCGGCGCGATACACCTCCGCCAGCCGTTCACCCGGCTGCGGTGGCAGGAACCGCACCACGTCCTGGATACCCAGCGACACCGCCAGTTCACGCAGGGCCTGCGGCTGCTCCAGCCCGGTGCCCGACGGGCCGCCCACCACGAGCACGACCAGCCGCTCCCGCAGCCCGGGACGGCGCTGCAGGAGGTGCGCCGCCGCGTGCAGCAGCACGTCGGGGGCCTTGAGCGGCTGGATGCGGCCGGCGAAGGCCAGCACGATCGCGTCGCGCGGCAGGCCGAACCGCCGGCGCGCCCCGGCCTGCGAACCGGGCACGAACCGGTTCAGGTCCACACCGGGCGCGACCGTGTGCACCCGCTCCGGATCGGCCCCGTAGAGCTCCATCAGCTGCCGCGCCTCGACCGGCGTGTTCGCCACCAGCCGGTCGGCCTCGGCGACCACCTGCTCCTCGCCGATCACCCGGGTCCGCGGCTCGGGCTTGTCGCCGTCCGCGAGCGCCGCGTTCTTGACCTTCGCCAGCGTGTGCGCGGTGTGCACCAGCGGCACGCCCCAGCGGTCCCGCGCGAGCCACCCCACCTGGCCGGACAGCCAGTAGTGCGAATGGATCAGGTCGTAGTAGCCCGGCTCGTGGAACGCCTCGGCGCGCAGCACGCCCGAGGTGAAGGCGCACAGCTGCGCGGGCAGCTCGTCACGGCCCAGCGGTTCGAAGGGCCCGGCCGGGATGTGCCGCACCAGCACCCCGGGCGCCAGCTCGGCCACCGGCGGCTGGTCCGACGAGGTCGCGCGGGTGAACACCTCGACGGCGATACCGCGCCGGGCCATCTCCACGGCGGTGTGCGTGATGTAGACGTTCATGCCGCCGGCGTCCCCGGTGCCCGGCTGTTCCAGTGGTGACGTGTGCACCGACAGCACCGCGACCCTGCGCGGCCACAGCGCCTGCGTCCGTCGGGATCCGCGCAGCGAGATCGTCACCTGGTTCAACTCCCGTGTCAGTCGCTGTCCGCATCGGGGCGGCGCCCGTGCACGACAACGCTCACGGGCCGCCGCCATCTTCCCAGCGAGGGGAAACCGTCAGAGAGCCGACTTGGCCCGCCAGGCGCTCCAGCTGACCAGCCAGTCCATGACGTCGGAGTTGACGACCGGGCCCAGCCGGGACCCGGTGATCTCCACCGGGTCGCCGATCAGCGCCGAGTCGAAGTAGTCCTTCGCGTCGGCCTCCAGCAGGTTGACGCAGCCGTGCGAGGTGTTGCTCCGCCCGATGTTGGCCGCGTTGTCCTGGTTCTCGTGGATGAACTCGCCGTGGTTGGAGATGCGGCAGGCCCACTTCTTGTTGACGTTGGTGTAGCCGTAGCGCGCGTTGTCGAAGATCGCGCTCGGCTCCTTGGTCATGACGATGTAGGTGCCGTTCGGCGTGTTGCGGTTCACATCGGAATCGAGCCCGTTGCTGCACGGGTAGCTCTTGGCCAGCGAGCCGTTGCGGTAGACGTTCATCTTGTGGTCCGGAGTGTTGATCTTGACCACCTGGTTGCGGCCGATCTTGAACTCGCTGGTGACGTCGGCCCGCGGGTAGACGCCGCCGCCGAGGTCCACGCCGTAGAGCTTCGCCTCGACCTTGACCTTCGTGTTCGCCGGCCAGTACTCCTTCGGCCGCCAGTCGACCTGCTGGTCGGACAGCCACCCCCAGGAGCCCTCGACGTCGGTCGAGGTCTCGATCTTCAACGCCCGCTCCACCGCGGCCCTGTTCTTGACCGCGCTGGTGAACTTCACGCTCACCGGCATCCCCACGCCGACCGTGGCGTTGTCACCCGGGTTCACCGTGACCCGCGCCGTCGAGGCCGGCTTGAGGGTGCGGAAGCTGCCGGACAGCTGCACCGGCTTGCCGTCGGTGCCGGTGGCCGACGCGGCGTAGGTGTAGGTCTTGTCGTAGCCGAGCGTCTCGCTGCTGGTCCAGGTGGTCTTGTCGGGGCTGAGCGCCCCCGCGACCGCCTTGCCGTCGGGGTTGGTGAGCTTGACCTCGGTGAGGGTGCCCTGCGCGACCTTCACCGTGACCGGCTGCAGCACGGGCACGTCCCGGGCGTCCACGGCCGGCTCGGAGGTGATGACCGCCACCGGCTTGGTCTCCGCCGGCGCGCCCCCGGTGTCCTGCCCCCCACCGCCGCTGCCGCCGCTGGTGCAGGCCGCGGCCATGGTCGCCGCGCCCGTGGCGAGCGCGGCCTTGAAGACCGTGCGCCTCTCGATCACCCTGTACCTCCGCACTCCGTACTTCTCCTCAAGCGTCCAGCGACGCCCGACCCTGCCGCGTTACCGGCCCGTCCCCCGCTGGGAGTATGTGCGGTATGACGACCAAGCGAACCGCCGTGATCACCGGCGCCAGCGCGGGTATCGGCGAGGCGACCGCTCGCGCTCTCGCCGAAGCCGGGTTCCACGTCGTGCTCGGGGCTCGCCGCCTCGACCGCCTGGAGAAACTGGCCGCCGATCTGTCCGGAACCGCACACGTACTGGACGTCACCGACCCCGGTTCGGTTGCGGCGTTCGTCCAGCGGGTTCCAGATTGCCACGTTCTCGTCAACAACGCGGGTGGTGCGCGTGGTCTGGAGCACGTGGCGGACGCCGACGAGGACCACTGGCGCTGGATGTGGGAGGTCAACGTCCTCGGCACACTGCGGATGACGAAGGCGTTGCTGCCGAAGCTGATCGCCTCCGGTGACGGTCACGTGGTGACTGTCACGTCGATCGCGGGCCACGAGGTGTACGCGGGCGGTTCCGGCTACACCTCGGCCAAGCACGCCCAGGCGGCGCTGCACCGCACACTGCGGTCGGAACACCTGGGCGACCCGATCCGGATCACCGAGATCGCGCCGGGCCTGGTCGAGACCGACTTCTCCGCCAACCGCTTCGACGGCGACACCGACCGCGCGAAGAAGGTGTACGCGGGGCTGACCCCGCTGACCGCGCAGGACGTGGCGGAGGTCATCGCGTTCGCGGTGACCCGGCCGCCGCACGTGAACCTGGACACCATCGTGCTGAAGCCCCGTGCCCAGCTCGACGGCACCCGCGCGCACCGCAGCTGATCACAGGGCGCAGTTGATCAGCAGGGGTTCGGGACGGAGGGTGACGCCGAACCGGTCGCGCACGCCGTCCCGCACCTCGCGTGCCAGTGCCAGCAGATCGGCGGTGCTGGCCCGGCCCCGGTTGGTCAGGGCGAGCGTGTGCTTGGTGGACAACGACACGCGCCCGCCCGGCCCGGGATGTCCCTTGCCGAACCCGGCCCGCTCGATCAGCCAGGCCGCGGACAGCTTCACGCCGCCGCCGGACGGGTACCGCGGCATCTCGACGCCCGCCAGTGCCGGCGGGATCTCGGCGACGACCGGGTTGGTGAAGAACGAGCCGGCGCTCCACGTGTCGTGGTCGGCCGGGTCCAGCACCATCCCCTTGCCGCGGCGCAGCGCCAGCACCGCTTCGCGTGCCTGCGCCGCCGGGACCCGCGCCCCCGGTTCGACGCCGAGCGTGCGGGCGAGCTCGGCGTAGCGGATCGGCGCCGACAGCCCGTCCCCGCGCAGCGCGAAGCGCACGCTGAGGACGATGCCCGCGTCGGTGCCCTTGAGCACGCTGGTGCGGTAGCCGAAGCCCAGCTCGTCCGCCGTCATCGTGCGCACCTCGCCGGTGCGCCGGTCGTAGCAGTCGATCGAGGTGAGCAGCTCGGCGACCTCGCAGCCGTAGGCGCCGACGTTCTGGATCGGGGTCGCCCCCACCGAGCCGGGGATGCCGGACAGGCACTCCAGCCCGCCGAACCCGGCCTCGACGGTCGCCGCCACGAACTCGTCCCAGTTCTGCCCGGCCGCGACCTCGACCTCGGTGCCGTCGATGCGCCAGCCGCGGGTCGCGATCTTCACCACCGTGCCGGGGAAGCCCGCGTCACCGACGACGAGGTTCGACCCGCCGCCGAGCAGCAGCACCGGCCCGTCGGCCGAGCGCACCGCGTCCAGCAGCTCGGCGGTGGTCCCGGCCACCACGAACGCGCGTGCCGGGCCGCCCAGCCGCAGCGTGGTGTGGTCGGCCAGGGTCGTCTGGGTCGGTGTTTCGAGACGGCTCACGAGGACAAACGGTACTGTCTGGCCCCATGGCATCCCGTATCGAGCACCGTGCGGAGTACGCGTACGGCGTCTCCGAGGTGTTCCGGGCCGAGACCGGTGACGAGGCGCTGAAGGCGCGTCTGGCCGAGATCGGCGGCAAGAACAGCGCCCTGCTCAGCCACTCCGCGGACGAGAACGGCGCACGCTACCAGCTGCGCCAGGGGATCGAGGCGGAGAAGCTGCCGCCGATCGTGCGCAAGCTGCAACCCGGCGACCTCTACGTCGACCGGGAGCACACGTTCACCCGCGACGGTGACGGTTACACGGGCACCGCGCGGGCGACGGTGAGCGGGATGCCCGGCGAGATCACCGCGCGCACCGAGATCCGGCCGGCCGGTGACGGCACCGTGGTGCAGACCCGCGGCGAGGTCAAGGTCCGGATCCCGCTGGTCGGTGGCAAGCTGGAGAGCTTCGTCGCCGCCGAGCTGACCACACTGCTCGCCCGCGAGGCCGAGTTCAGCCGCGAATGGCTGGGGCGCGCCCGGTAGGCGCGCCGACCCGGGGAACCACGAATCCGAACCGCCTGCGCCGCGTCGACCGGTGGCTGGCCGGCGCCCCCGAGGTGGCGGCCGCGCTGCGCCGCGCGCCGGACCCGCTCGTCGTGGACCTCGGGTACGGCGCGTCCCCGGTGACCACGGTCGAGCTGGCTGCCCGGCTGCGGCGCGTGCACCCGCGGGTCCGGGTGCTGGGGCTGGAGATCGATCCGGCGCGGGTCGCGGCGGCCCGGCCGGCCGCGCAGCCGCCGGTCCTGGAGTTCCGGCAGGGCGGGTTCGAGCTCGCCGGTACCCGGCCGGTGCTCGTGCGCGCGTTCAACGTGCTGCGCCAGTACCCCGAGGACGAGGTCGCGGGCGCGTGGAAGCTGGTCCTGGACCGGCTCGCGCCGGGCGGGTTGTTCGTCGAGGGGACCTGCGACGAGATCGGCCGGCTGTCCACCTGGGTCACCCTCGACGCCGACGGTCCGCGTACGCTCACCTTGTCGTGCCACGTCGGCTCGCTCGACCAACCGTCCACTTTGGCCGAGCGGCTGCCGAAGGCGCTGATCCACCGCAACGTCCCGGGCGAAGGCGTGCACGACCTGGTGTCCACACTGGACATCTGCTGGGCCACTGCGGCGCCGCACCAGGCGTTCGGCGCCCGCGCCCGGTGGCTGGAGACCGTGCGCCTGCTCGCCGCGCGTGGCTGGCCGGTGCTGACCCGGCCGCGCCGGATCCGGCTGGGCGAGCTGACCGTGCCGTGGGACCGGGTCGCACCGGGTGGCAGCGGGTAGGGCCGCCCCCCACTTCGGTTGCAGGGACACCACGTACGGGGCTTCCCCGGGTTGTCCCGGATCTTGCCGGAAGTCGCTGGTCCCGCGGTCCTCGCCCGGACACGATCAGCTCATGACCACGCTCACCAGCACCCAGTACGAAACCGTCATCACCACGGACCGCGACGTCGTCCGGGCGTGCCAGCGCCTGCGGCACGAGGTGTTCACCACCGAATTCGGTGCCGCACCGCACCCGAGCGGCCTGGACACCGACGAGTTCGACGAGGTGTGCGAACACCTCGCCGTGTTTTCCGGTGGCGAGGTCGTCGGCACCTACCGGCTGCTGCCGCCCGGCCGGACCACCAGGCTGTACGCGCAGTCGGAGTTCGACCTGGACGGCGTGGCGCCGCTGCGGCCGCACCTGGTGGAGACCGGCCGTTCGTGCGTGCACCCGGACCACCGCTCCGGTGGTGTGATCAACTCGATGTGGGCGGCGATGGCGCGCTACGTCGTCGGCCACGGCTACCGCTACCTCGCCGGCTGCGCCTCCGTGTCGCTCGCCGACGGCGGCACCTCCGCCGCGGCCACCTGGGCACTCGCCCAGGCCCGCCACCGCCCCCCGGACGACCTGCGCGTCGCACCGCACCGGCCGTGGCTGCCGCTCCCGCGCACCGAACGCGCGCCGAGCTACGCCCAGGTGCCCCCGCTGCTGCGCGGTTACCTGCGCCTGGGCGCGTGGGTGTGCGGGCCGCCCGCCCACGACGCGGACTTCGCGGTCGCCGACTTCTTCACGGTGCTGGCGGTCGACGAGATCAACGAGCGCTACCGCCGGTACTTCCTCGGGGACGATGCATGAAGCCGTGGGACGTGACTTCACCTTGTACCCCTCGCTGCGTCACCCACCGGCTGCCTGAGGTCGGCACACTGCGAAGCGTGCGACGGTGGATGGGGCTCGGCGCGGGCCTCGCCGGCGTGCGGCGGGGGGACCTGCAGCCGCACGCCCGCGGGGTGCTCGACGCCCTCGGCGTCACGCTGGAGGCGAACACCGACCTGCTGCGCGTCCCCGCCGGCACCGGAACGCTGATCGTGGCCAACCACGTGTCGTGGCTGGACATCGTCGCGGTGCTCGCGGTGGATCCGGTGGGGTTCCTGGCCAAGCGCGAAGTGCGGTCCTGGCCGCTGATCGGCTCGCTCGCGCAGGCCTGCGGCACCCGGTTCATCGCGCGCCGCGAACTGCGCGAACTGCCGGCGGTGGTCGCCGGGCTGGCGGACGCGCTGCGGGCAGGCGAATCGGTCGTGGTGTTCCCGGAGGGCACGACGTGGTGCGGTGGAACCGGCGGCACGTTCCGGCGGGCCGCGTTCCAGGCCGCGATCGACGCCGGTGCGCCCGTGCGGCCGGTGACCTTCGAGTACTCGCAGGGCGGACAGCCGAGCACGGTCGCGGCGTTCGTCGGCGACGACGCGCTCCTGCCGTCGCTGAGCCGGGTCACGCGCGCCCGGGACCTGCGCGTCCGCTTGACCGCGCACCCGCCGCTCGACCCGCTCGGGGACCGGCGGGAGCTGGCCGCGCGGGCGCAGGACGCGGTCCGCGCCACCCGGGTCCCGGCCCATGCTTGACCTCCTCGACCACCTCGGTGAGCTGCTGCAGAGCACGCTCGGGTCGCCCTGGCTCTGGCTGATCGTGTTCGCGGTCGCCGGGCTCGACGCGCTGCTGCCGTTCATGCCGAGCGAGACGACGGTGATCACGGTCGCCGTGCTGCTCGGCGCGGACCTGCCGAAGCTGGCGTTGCTCGCGCTGCTCGCGGCTGCCGGGGCGCTCGCCGGGGACTGCCTGTCCCACGCGGTCGGCCGCGGTGCCGCACCGGCGCTGACCCGGTGGCTGCGGGCCGGCGAGCAGGACCGCTACGAGTGGGCTCGCGGTCAGGTCGAGCGCAACGCGGGCCTGCTGATCGTCGCCGGCCGGTACCTGCCCGGCGGTCGCGTGGCGAGCGGGCTGGCGACCGGCAGCATGGGCGTGCCCTGGACGCGGTTCGTCACCCTCGACGCACTGGGGGCCGGGATCTGGGCCGTCTACAGCGTGGCGATCGGCGCCATCGGCGGCGCGAGCTTCGACGGTCAGCCCGCCAAGGGACTGCTGCTGTCGTTCGGGATCGGGCTGCTCATGGTCGGTGTCATCGAGGTGCTGCGGCGGATACGCTCTCGGCATGGAGCACGCCTCGTACCTCGCGATCATCGGGAACCAGAGCAGGGAGCTGTGGGCGGCGGCGGCGAAGGCGGGGCCGGCGGCCCCGGTGCCAACTTGTCCGAAGTGGACTGTCCAGCACCTCGTCGCCCATCTGGCCAAGGTCCATTCCTGGGTCCGCTCGGCACTCACCGACCCGACCGGGGAGAACGTGCGTCGCGGGCAGCCGCCCGAAGACTGGACTGAGCTCCTGGAATGGTCGGCGGAGCAGATGACCGCCATGGTCGACGAGCTCGCCGACCCGTCCGCACCCGCATGGCTGCCCTTCACCCGCTTCGAGCAGAACGCCGGGTCCTGGGCCCGGCGGCAGGCGCACGAGACCGCGATCCACCGGCTCGACGCCGAGCACGCGCTCGCCGGCAGCACCGACCCCTCGTCGGTCCCGTCGCTGGTGTTCGACCCGGAGTTCGCCGCGGACGGCATCGACGAACTGATCGCCTGGATACTGCCCACCCGTGCGAAGTGGGACCAGTTCGCGGTCTCCGGCTCGGTGCTGGTGCACGCCGCCGACGCCGGCCGCATGTGGCGGGTCGTGCTGCACCCCGGCGAGCCGGCGACGATCGACCCGGTGACGGCGGCGTTCGAGGCCGACGCGACCATCGCGGGCACGGCCGACGCCGTCTACCGGCGGGTGTGGGGACGGCCCAGTCACGCTTCGGTGACCGGTGACGTGAGTCTCCTGGCGCCCCTGGCCGCGCCGTGAGCGGGGAAGATGGTGCGGTGTCCGAACGACGTTATGTGATCACCTTCGGCTGTCCCGACCGCACCGGCATCGTCGCGCGCGTCGCGTCGTTCCTCGCCGACAACGGCGGCTGGATCGTCGAGGCCGCGTACCACACCGACCCGGACACCGGCTGGTTCTTCACCCGCCAGGAGGTCCGGGCGGATTCGCTGCCGTTCGGAGTGGACGAACTGCGGTCCCGCTTCGCCGAGGTGGCCACGTCCCTGTCGGCGGAGTCGAACTGGCGCGTGGAGGACACGGCCGAGCGGCGCCGGGTGGTGATCCTGGTGTCGAAGGAAGGGCACTGCCTCTACGACCTGCTGGGCCGGGTCGCGGCCGGTGAGCTGGACGTCGACGTGCGGGCGGTGATCGGCAACCACGACAACCTGGCCGACATCACCCGGGCGCACGGGATCCCGTTCCACCACGTGCCGTTTCCGGCCGGGGACAAGGCGGAGGCGTTCGGCGAGGTGCGCAAGCTGGTCGACGAGCACGATCCGCACGCCGTGGTGCTGGCGCGGTTCATGCAGATCCTGCCGCCCGAGCTGTGCCGGGCGTGGTCCGGCCGGGCGATCAACATCCACCACAGCTTCCTCCCGTCGTTCATCGGCGCGCGGCCGTACCACCAGGCGCACCGGCGCGGGGTGAAGCTGGTCGGCGCGACCTGCCACTACGTGACCGCCGACCTGGACGCCGGGCCCATCATCGAGCAGGACGTGATCCGCGTCGACCACGGCGACACCGTGCCGGATCTGGTGCGCAAGGGCCGCGACATCGAGAAGGTCACGCTCGCCCGCGGGCTGCGCTGGCACCTGGAAAGCCGCGTCCTCGTGCACGGCAACCGCACGGTCGTGTTCTAGGACACGACGACCGCGCCCGCGATCAGCAGGGTGTACGCCAGCGCGGCCGCCTGGATCGCCCTGGTCCGCCGCCGTTCCGGCCAGGACGTGCGGCGCATCAGCCAGGCCAGCGCCGGGACGACCAGGACCGCGTGCAACGTGACCGCGTGCACGGGCTTGAGCGCGCCGGCGGTCGTGTAAGCCAGCTGCGGCTGCCCGCCGCGGGCGAGCGCGACACCGTCGGCGATCATGACCGCGCCCACGGCCATCGCCGCGACCAGCACCACGAGTCCGAACCGCAGAGCGAACGTCATGCTCGGGCTGAGGTTCGGGGTGCGCCACGCGGCCGTGGCGAATCCGAGCACGGTCACGATGATCACCGCGCCACCCGCGGCCAGGCTGACCGAGACGGCGGAGTCGAAGCCGGTCTCGAAATTGAAGTGCGACGGCACCCCGCGCCACACCTGCATCGTCACCAGGGCGACCTCGACGACGCTGACCACGGTGAACGCGCCCAGCAGCAGGTTCCGGCGGCGGACGGTCAGGAACGACGTGGCCCAGGCGACGCCGGCGAGGGTGAGCCCGAACGACAGGCCGAACGTCATGGCCTTGCGGTAGGACACCGGACCTTCCCACGTGGCGCCACTCGCCACCAGGACCACCAGGTGCACGAGGCCGCTGGTGAACAGGACGGCGGCCACCACGTAGGCGACCCGTTCCACGGTGCGGGCACGGGTCCGGACGGTGTCGTGCAGTGCGAGGGCCATGCCGACGATGGTCGGCTTTCCCGCCCCCGGGCGCGTCTGCCCGGCGACGTCTCTTCGCCGTACGGCGCCGGGCGTATCAGACCCGGACGAGCATCTTGCCGGTGTTGGCCCCGGCCAGGAGGTCCAGGAACGCCTGCGGCGCGTTCCGGAGCCCCTCGACGATCGTCTCCTCGTACTTCAGCTCGCCGGAGCGGACCAGCGGGGCGACCTCGTCGAGGAACTTCGCCTGCAGGTCGTAGTGGTCACTGACCAGGAACCCGCGGATGGCGAGCCGCTTGCCGATGATCTGGCCCAGGTTCCGCGGCGCAGCGGGCGGCTCGGTGAGGTTGTAGATGGAGATCATGCCGCACACCGCGAAGCGGGCGTGCACGTTGGCGGAGGCGATGGCCGCCTCCAGGTGCTCGCCGCCGACGTTGTCGAAGTACACGTCGATGCCCTCGGGAGCGGCCTGCGCCAGCTGTTCGGCGACCGGCCCGTCCTTGTAGTTGAAGGCGGCGTCGAAGCCGAGGTCGTCGATCAGGTGCCGGACCTTCTCGGCGGACCCGGCGCTGCCCACGACCCGGTTGGCGCCCTTGAGCTTCGCGAGCTGGCCGACGACGGACCCGACCGCGCCGGCCGCACCGGAGACGAACACGGTGTCGTCCGGCCGGAACTGCGCGATCTCCATCAGCCCGGCGTAGGCGGTGAGGCCGGTCATCCCGAGCACGCCGAGGTACGCCTCGCGGGGCGCCGCCCCGGCGTTGATCTTCGTGGCCTGCTCCGGTGTGACGACCGCGTGCGACCGCCAGCCGAAGCCGTGCAACACCAGGTCACCCGGCCGCAGCGCGTCGGTGTTCGACTCGACGACCTCACCGACCGCGCCGCCCAGCATCACCTTGCCGACCTCGTACGGCGGCACGTACGACTTGGCCGAGCTCATCCGGCCCCGCATGTACGGGTCGACGCTGATCTCCAGATTGCGGACCAGCGCCTGGCCCTCGCCGGGCCGGGGCACCTCGACGTCGACGATGTCGAAGTTGTCGAGCGTCGGTGCGCCGTGCGGACGGGAAGCGAGCCGGATCTCGGTCGCGGTGGTGCTCACGATGACTCCTGGTGCCGTGGGATGTGGTCCACCGGCGCCAACGTGCTATCCGGGGCGAGGATTCCGCTTTGTGTCCGAAGCCACCGCCTCAGACGAGTTCGGCCAGCTTGGCCAGCACACCGTCGTAGATCCGCCGCAGCCCGGCCGGCGCGAAGGTCTTCTCGAAGAAGCCGCCGATGCCCCCGGCGCCCTGCCAGGTGGTCTCGATCCGCACGACGCTGCGCTCCCCCGCAGGCCGCACCGTCCAGGTGGTGACCATGCTGGAGTTGGCGTCGGTCTCGACCAGGGTGCCCGCTTCCGGCTCCGTCACACTCGCCACGACGTCCCGCACCCGCTTCGAGGTGGCCTGCAACTTCCACTTCGCCTTGGTGCCGGCCCCGGTCCCGCCCTCGACCACCTCGTAGTCGCGGTACTGCTCGGTCAGGATCTTCGGCCGGGTCCCGGCGTAGTCGGCGACGAGCGCCCGCACCTTCTCGGCCGGCGCGTCGATCGTCCGTTCCGCGGTGGCCGTGACCTTCGCCATAACCCCTCCTGATCTGCTCGAACTCCGTTGCCCGCGACTCTAGGACCCCCGCCGCGGGGGAGCTGTGGCCGCGGTGCCGGTGGCGGCGCGGAACGCCGCCACCGGAGCGGATCAGATCAGACCCTGTCCGCGCAGCCAGTCCTTCGCCACGTCGGCCACCTGGTCGCCGTCCTCGTCGACCTGCTTGTTCAGCTCACGCAGCTGGTCGGTGGTCAGCTTGGCGCTCACCGCGTTGACCGCCGCCGCGAAGTCCGCGCCGCGCTCGTCCAGCACCTTCTTGTTCACCGCGGGCACGATGTTCTCGGTGGCCACGATGTGCTGGTCGTCCTCCAGCGCGGTGAAATCGGAGCTGCCGACCAGCGGGTTCACCGAGTCGAGCGGGATGACCGTGACCGCACCCGAACGCAGCTGCTCGACCCGCGGACCGGACTCCTGGATGCTCGAGAACGTGGCGTTCAGCTTGTAGACGTCCCGGAAGCCGACGAAGCAGTTGGCCCGGGTGCCGCACTCCGGCGGCCCGCCGAGGACCACCTTGTCCAGCTTCTTCAGATCGCTGATCGTCTTCAGCCCGTGCTGCTGCGCGAGGTCCGACTTCGCCACGTAGGTGTTCTTGTTCTCGGCCGGCGCGTAGTCGAGCAGCCCGACCCCGGACGGCGCGAACAACTCGGCCAGCTTCGCGTGCTCGGACGCCGCGTCGGTGGGCGCCTGCTCGTTGAAGCCGGAGCTGATGGCCGCACCCTGGTACTCGGGGATGAACTGCAGCTCGCCCGACTTCAGCGACGGGTACACCAGCTCACGCGAGCCGATGTTGAACTTCCGCTGGACCGGATAACCCTTTGCCTCCAGCGCCTGCGAATACACCTCCGCCAGGATCTGGCTGTCGGTGAAGTTGAAGGACGCCACCACGATCGGCGCGCCGCCCTTGCCCGGCTGCGCCGACCCGCTGTCGCCACCACCGCCGCACGCCGTCAGCCCCAGGACCGCTACCGCGAGCGCCCCCGCCGCCCGCAGGCTCCGTGTCCATCGCATACCTGTTCACCCTCCAGTGCCGTTCGTCAGAGCGACCCTAACCGCAACCACCGACAGAATTCACATCGTGAGATCGCGCGCCGGTGGTTGTCGGCCCCCGCCCGTATGCTCGCCGCGTGAGCGAGTACCTGCTGGCCGCGGGCGACCGGCCGCTGTTCGAGTGGCGCTGGGTCGAGCGCAACGCGGACCAGATCGTGCAGCGCTTGGGCGAACACCTGGCGCTGACGGCGGCCGCGCTTGCGATCGGGCTGGTGGTGTCCCTGGCGCTGGCTGTCCTGTCGCTGCGGTGGCGCTGGTTCTACGCGGTCGCACTGGGCACGGCGGGTGCCCTCTACGTGATCCCCAGCCTGGGTGCGTTCGCACTGCTGGTGCCGTTCTTCGGGCTGTCGTTCACCACCGCGGTGATCCCGCTCGCCACATACACGCTGCTGATCTTGCTGCGCAACATCGTCACCGGTATCCAGCAGGTGCCCGAGGAGGTGCGGGAAGCGGCGATCGGCATGGGCTTCACGCGGGTGCGCCTGCTGCTGCAGGTCGAGTTCCCGCTGGCGCTGCCGGTGGTCGTCGCCGGGCTGCGCGTGGCGGCGGTCACCACGATCGGGCTGGTCACGGTCACCGCGATGCTCGGGATGGGCGGTCTGGGCTTCTTCATCCGGCAAGGCATCCAGACGACCACGCCGAACCCGACGGCGATCATCGTCGGCATCGGACTGTCCATCGTGCTCGCCGTGCTGGTCGACGCGTTGTTGTGGGTGGGTGAACGGGCGCTCGCCCCGTGGGCGCGGAAGGCGGGCCGGGCATGAACGCGTTCGAGCAGGCGCTGGACTGGCTGGGCCGGCCCGGCCGGTGGAGCTGGACGGACCCGGCCGGCATCCCGTACCGGACGGTGGAGCACCTCGGGTTCTCGGCGTTGTCGCTGCTCGTCGCGGCGGCCCTGGCCGTGCCGTCCGCGCTGCTGCTGGCGCACTTCCGCCGCGGCGCGTTCCTCGCGAGCAGCGCGGTGAACATCGGCCGGGCGATCCCGAGCTTCGGCCTGATCATCCTGTTCTGGTACCTGGCGAGCCGGTGGGGCGTCGGCACGTCGTTCTGGCCCTTGTTGCTGGCGCTGGTGGCGCTCGCGCTGCCGCCGTTGTTCAGCAACACCTACGCGGGCGTGGTGTCGCTCGAGCCGGACGCGGTGGACGCGGCACGCGGCATCGGTCACACCGAGCGGCAGATCATGCTGCGGATCGAGCTGCCACTGGCGCTGCCGGTGGTCCTGGCCGGTGCGCGGGTGGCGTTCCTGCAGCTCGTGGCGACCGTCGCGATCGGCGCGATCGTCAACGACGGCGGCGGCCTGGGCCGCTTCATCGTGGACGGGTTCGCGCAGGGTGCGGGCGGCTACGGCGAGATCCTCGCGGGCGGCCTCGCGGTCATCGTGCTGGCCCTCGTGTGCGAGGGCGTGTTCGCGCTGCTGGAGCGGTTCGCGGTGCCGCGGGGCCTCATCCTCTCCCGCCGCACGACACTGACGACCCGCCCGGCCTAGCTCACCGGCTTCGCCAGGCCCTCGATCACCTCGGCCCCGGGCAGCGAGGCCAGCAGTTCTCCGGTGACCAGCAGCTTCCCGCCACGGGTGCCGATGCCGATGACGAGTTCGGGCGAGTCCGCGACGGCCTTGTCGATGAGGATCGGCCAGTCCGCGGGCAGCCCGACCGGCGTGATGCCGCCGTAGGCCATCCCGGTGAGTTCGACGGCCTCGTCCATCGGCGCGAAGGACGCTTTGCGCACGTCCAGACGTCGTTTGATGACGCCGTTGACGTCGGCGCGGGTCGTCGCGAGCACCAGCGCGGCGGCGAAGCGCACCTCCCCGGCCCGTTTGCCGGAGACGACGACGCAGTTCGCGGAGGCCGACAGCGGCGAGGAGTAGGCGTCGCAGAACGCGGCCGTGTCGGCCAGGCCGGGATCGATCTCGACGACACCGGCCTGGGTGTCGTCGAGCGTGGCGAGCGCCTTGGCGACGGGCTCGGCCAGCAGGTCGGTGCGTTCGGTGGCCGGGTGGACGCTCAGCGTCCCGGCGATGCTCCAGGTCCTCACGACCGCCAGGATAGGCGGTGCCGGGTCACCAGTTCTTGCCGCCGCGCTGGACCTCGATGAGCCGCGGCCGCACGTCCACGAGGTAGACCAGCACGGCCACGAGCCCGGCCAGCCAGAAGAAACTCCCGGCGCCGACGAACTGGAACAACCCCATGGCGATGGTGCCCGCACCCGTGATGGCCAGCCAGATGGGCTTGGTCTTGCGGTCCGCGGCCTGGTAGGCGTCCGCGCGCTGGACGAGGGCGTGGATGAACGCACCCACGCCAACCGCTGTGCCGGCCCAGCTGATGACCTGCAAGATCCAAAACGCGATGAACGGCACGTTCCCAGCCTACGTCCCTTCGCCCCCATCGTCCGATTCGGTCATCCCCAGAATGCCACGAGCGCGAGGACCACGTCACCGCCACCGATTTCCGTGGCCCGGCCCGTCCGCGCGGCTGCCGCGCACCGGTGGCCCGCCCCCACGGCAGGAAAACGGCCCGGTCGCCAGGACCGGGCCGTTTTCCGAACCGTGTTTCGCGAACCGGTTACTTGGTGTTCTTCGGCGTGGTCGCGTTCGCCGGGCGCTTCGCCGGCGTCGTGCTCCGGCGGGCGGCCGGGGCCTTCGCGGTCTTGGGAGCCGCCTTCGGCTGCTCGTCGACCTCGTCCTCGATGGTGCCGGCGACCTCGTCCGCGGCCTCGGCGACCTTCTGGCCGCCGGTGCGGGTGCGCTTCGCGACCAGGCCGAGCACGTCCTCGACCTTCTCGCGCGCGTCGGTGCTCACCTCGCCGACGCGCTCCTGCGCGGCGGTCAGCGCCTCCTCGACCTGCTCGAGCACGCTCTTCACGCGCGGCTCGGCGCGGAACTTGTCCCACGCCTGCTCACCGGTCTCGGCCAGCTTGTTGTACAGGTTCAGCGCGGCCAGGGTGTACTCGTCGATGACCTTGCGCAGCTCGGCCGGGTCGAGCTTCTCGCGCAGGGTGGTCACCTCGCTGGGCAGCTCCTCGAAGTTCTTCCGCGCGGCCTCGCTGCCCTCGGCGACGCGCTCCCGGGCCTTGCCCACGGCGTCGACGACGGCCTGACCGGCCAGGTTGCCGGCACCCAGGGCGGCGAGCAGCGGGGTCCGGAGCTGTTCGATGGCGGTCTTGGTGTTGGGCATTGTGCTCACTCCTTGGCGATGGCGGTTGTCGGTCCTCGATCGCCGCCCGCCGCCGCGTTCTCCCGGCGGAACGACTCGTACACGTCGAGCAGGACCTGCTTCTGCCGCTCGGTCAGCACGGTGTCCGCGCGAATCGCGTCGGGCACCGGCCCCCCGGTCGGCAGGTCGAGGATTCCGGCCTGCACGTAGAGCGCCTCCGCGGAGATCCGCAGTCCCTTGGCGATCTGCTGCAGGATCTCCGCGCTGGGCTTGCGCACCCCGCGCTCGATCTGGCTCAGGTACGGATTGGACACTCCGGCGAGCTTCGCCAGCTGCCGCAAGGAGATCTTCGCGTTGTTGCGCTGCTGGCGGATGTACTCGCCGATCCCGGAGGCGATGTCGGCGACCTTGTCGACCGGTCCGCCCGACGAGTTGTCGTGTCCGTTGTCCTCCGACATGTCAGTCCTTCTCCTCGCGACGAGATCCACGGTACGCCGAGGTGCTAGCTATTGCAAGCACACTGCTTGCAACCATCGAGTGTTAGCCGAGTCACGCCACCACGCACCGCCGGCCGAGGGCCGCAGGTCCCGTTCTTGTCCTCGGTGGACGGTTACGGCAGGCGCGATCGCACCCACTGCGCCACGTGCTCGACGCTCGCCGCGAGCGGCACGGTCGTGGTGTCGAAGAGGGCAACCGGCGGATCGAGCGTCTCGGCGTTCTCCCGCAGCCAGTCGTTGAACTCGAGCATCTCCGCGATACGGGGTTCGTCCCACTGGCGCCACGCCGGACGGCGGCGGAGGCGCCGGGCAAGCACCTCGGGGTCGGCGACGAGGGCGAGGTAGTGGATCTCGCTGAACAACGCCCGCTCGGGCAGGGTCTCGAACTCCGGCGGCACCACCGTTCCGCACAGCACGACCGGCCGGCCGTTCTGGTGAACCATCGCGGCCATCCGCAGCCAGGTGCCGCGGAACGCCGGATGGCCGTTCACGTCGTCCCGCAGCCCGGCCACCCACAGCACGTCCTGCTCCAGGACCATGACCCGGCCGCCGAGCCGGTCGACCAGGGCCGGGCCGACCGTCGACTTGCCCGCACCGCTCGGCCCGGTCAGCGCGAACAGCGGCAGCCGGCGAAAGGACCAGCGGTGGCCGCACCGGTGGCAGCACCGGGTGTCGCCGGCCACCGCCGGCACCTCGGCCAGATCCCCGCACCGAGGGCAGATGCGCGGGTCCAGCATCGCTTCCGGCATCGCGTCAGCCGGCGTCAGTCGAAGAGCTGCTCGAGGAAGCTCCGCTTGCGGTGACCCCGATGCCCGTAGGGGCGCGGAGAGTCGGCGTAGTGACCACCGTGGTACGGCCGTGGCGAGTCACCGTACCCGTGCCCGCGGTAGGGACGGGGGGAGTCGCCGTATCCAGGACCACCGTACGGACGCGGTGAATCCCGGTACGGCTGGCTGTGCCCCACGCCCTGGTACGGCGGCGGAGCAGCGGCCGGACCGCCGTAATAGGCGCTCTCCGCACCCACGATCTGCTCCAGCTCGCCGTGGTCCAGGAAGATGCCCCGGCAACCGTCACATTGCTCGATGTGGATGCCGTTCTTGTTGACGGTCCGCATCACGTTCTGGCATTTCGGACAAATCACAGGTCCCACAGTACGCAGGATCCGCGCCGCGGTCCGCCGGTTCCGGTGCGGAAGCCCGTCATTCGGCCCGCAGCGCCTCCACCCTGGTGACTGCCCGGAGCCCGGGCAACGCCGCGGCGGTCACCGCGAACACCAGGACCGCTGCCGCCGCGACGGCTGTCCCGATGAACCCGGCATCAACGTGCAACACCACGTGGGGGCCCATCAGCCGCACGGTGAGGGCTCCGGTGCCGATCGCCACCGCTACGGCGACCGCGACGCCGAACACCAGCGGGATCGCGTTCTGCCAGAGCAGTGACCGCGCCAGGACCGGCAGCGGCACACCGGACGCGTGCATCGCCGCGAAGGCCCTCCGTCGTTCGCTCAGCTGGCCGGCCAGCAGCACCAGCAGACTGACCGCCGCGATGACGAGACCCAGCAGGCCCCCGCTGTAGAGCAGCCCGTTCGCCGCGGCCAGGAAGTCCTGGCCGCTGCCGCGGAGGTACTCGTCCTCGCTGAAGACTTTTGTCTGCCACGCGAGCGGTCCCAGCGCTGCCCGGATCCGGTCCAGCGCGCCCGGATCGCCCGGAGCGAGCAGAAGCTCGATCATGCGTCCGTCCTGCGGCAGGTGCTGCCGGCTCGCCGCCGCCGGCGTCACCGCCACGCCGACACCATGGGTGATCCCCGCGGCACCGGGAGGTGTGGCCTGCGCCCCGGCCGGGACCGTGAAGCGCACCTGCTTCACGGTCAGGGTCGAACCCGGGCGGATACCCGAGCCATCCACGACGTAGGCGGCACCATCGGCACACCCGGACGTTCCGAAGAGGTGCGCCAGCACCGGGCACGGCGCGACCAGCAGCTCGACCGGCCACCCGTCCCCCGGTTTGCCGGTCAGCCGCTGGACCGGGTAGGCGCCGATCAGCCCCGGCGCCCCGTCGAGCAGTCGCAGCGCCTCCGCCTCGGCGGAGGCGGCTGCGTTGAGCGACGCCGTGCCGCTGGCGACCTGCACCAGATCCGCGTGCGCGGCCGTCGAACCGATCATCGTCTGCAGCGTGATCACCCCGGCCAGCACGACCACCACCCCGGCCACGACCCGGTTGGGGGTGCCGCTGTCGAGCTGCAGCCGGCGGACGGCCAGTTGCCACGCCGGGCTCCCGCCCCCGGAGCGCCGCACCACGAACTCGGTCACCCAGGGCATCACCGCGGGCACGCCGATCAGCAGGAACGTCGATCCGGCGAGCAGGAACGGGAGGGTACTGCCCGGGTGGTCGGAGCCCACCCCTAGGAGCTTGTCCGGCAGCAACAGCACGACCCCGAGCACGAGCAGAACCAGCCGCCACCACAACCGCCTCCGCTCCGGCTTCGCGTTGCGCAGCACCGCGAGCGGTTCGACGACGAGCCGTCGCAGCCCGAACCACGCCGGCCCGATCGCGAGCACCGGGACGAGCAGGGCCACCACCACCCCCAGCGGCCACCCCGGCACGAAATCCGGGCGGAAGACGCTGATCCCCTCGAACTCCAGACCCGCTGCCGGGCGGCGCACGGCGAGGTACAGGGCGAGGCCGAGCAGTCCACCGGCCAGAGCACCGGCCAGCGACTCACCGGCCGCGATGCGATGCACCTGCCCACGGCGCGCGCCCGCCAGGCGGAGCGTGGACAGCCGTCGTTCCCGCTCCGCGCCGCCGATCCGGCCCGCGGCACTCAGCAGGACGAGCATCGGGACGAACAGCACGACGACAGCGACGACCAGCAGGAAGATCAGCTGGGGGGACGAGGTGTCCACCGCGGTGCTCGCCCCGAAACCGCTGATCGCGAGGCCCTCGTTCGCGGCGCGCATGCCGGTCGCGCCCACGTAGGCGAACAGCTCGTCCGGCCCGTCGAGCCCGTCCGGTGCGATAACGCCGACCACCCGCTCGGGGAACCTCGCCCGCAGCACCGGATCCGAGGCGAGCCGGTCGGCCAGCGCCGGCGACACGACCATTTCCCCGGGGTGCGGGATCGCCGCCAGACCGGGCGGGACCGGCGCGTCCGGGCCGGCGGCCTCCAGCCAGGTGGTGGTGAAGGTCCGGTCACCGACCGGCGCGGTCTGCGAGTCCAGGTACAGCGACGCGGGCCCGTCCACCACCGGTTCCCGCCCGGCCATGCGGTCGGCCCGCTCGCCCAGGGCGTGGATCGTGCTCGCGAGCAGCAGGAGCATCGCCAGCGACAGGCCGATGCCGATCGCGGTGAGCACCAGCCGGGGCAGGTTGGCGCGGAGCGCCCGGCCGCCCCCGACGGCCAGCCGGAAGCCCAGCGCGAAGTCGTTGAACCAGTTCACCGTGCGGTCACCCGTTCCGGAGTCCGCCCGTCCCGGACGATCACCTCGCGATCCGAGTAGGCCGCCACCCGCACGTCGTGCGTGACCAGGACGACGGCGGTGCTCAGCTCCTTCGCCGCAGCCACGAGCAGACGCATGACACGCTCGCCGTTCAGGGAGTCCAGCGCGCCGGTCGGCTCGTCGGCGAAGACGACCTTCGGCGTGGTGACCAACGCGCGCGCGATCGCCACCCGCTGCCCCTGGCCACCGGACACCTCGCCGGGCCGCTTCCCGGCGAGGTCGCCGAGCTCGAACCGGTCGAGCGCCTCCCGTGCCGCGGCCTCGGCGGGTTTGCGCTTCGTCCCGCCCAGGCGCAGCGGCAGCGCGACGTTCTCCAGGCAGGACAACTCGGGAACGAGCTGGCCGAACTGGAAGACGAACCCGAACTCGGTGCGGCGCAAGGAAGAACGGTGCGCGTCGGACATGGCCGCGAGATCCTGATCGCGGTAGCGGACCACACCGCTGTCCGGCCGCACGATCCCGGCGAGACAGTGCAGGAGCGTGGACTTGCCCGATCCGGACGGCCCCATGATCGCCACGATTTCGCCCGCGTCGACGGCGAAATCCACGCCGCGCAACGCTTCCGTCGGTCCGAAGGACTTGCGCAACCCATCGGCGCTGAGCAGGCTCATGTGCGCACCTGCCGGGCGAGCTCGTCGAGCCGGGCAGCCGTCAGCTCGAGCCAGCGCAGGTCGGCTTCCAGGTGGAACAAAGCGTGGTCGCAGATCAGCGTATCCGCCAGGTCGCCCTCGGCCTTGCGCCGGGTCAGGTCACGCATCACCTTCAGGTGCTCCGCCCGCTGCGTGTCGAGCACCATTCCGGCGTCCCGATCGGACAGCAGGGCGAGCACGACCTTGGTGTAGAGCGTGTTCTGCAGGTACGCCTCGGGTTTCTCCGGCGTGGTGAGCCACTGCTCGACGTCGGTGATCCCCGCGTCGGTGATCGCGTAGCTCTTGCGCTCCGGCCCGTCGCCCGGCTCGATCCCGGTTTCGGTGACCAGCCCGTTGCGCAGCAGGCGCGCCAGCGTGGCGTACACCTGCCCGTAGTGCAGCGGACGGTCGTGGCCGAAGCGTTCGTCGTAGGCGCGTTTGAGCTCGTAGCCGTGCCGTGGGCCTGTTTCGAGCAGGCCGAGAAGTGTTTGTCCGATTCCCACCCGGCCGACTATACACACGATGTATAGTCGGCATCTATACACCCCGTTTGCAGCGACGGGGTCAGCAGGCGCAGAGGCAGAACGGGTGACCGGCGGGATCCGCGTAGACGCGGAACGTCGCCGGCTCGTCGTCGAGCGTCTTCGCACCCAGTTCCAGCGCGCGGGCGTGGGCGGCGTCGAGATCGGTGACGTCGAGATCGAGGTGCAGCTGCTGCGGCAGGTCCTGCCCCGGCCACGCGGGCGGCCGGTAGGACTCCACGCGCTGGAAGGAGATCCGCACCCCGCTCGGATCGCTCAGGTTCACCCAGTCCCGGTCGTCACCCACCACGGGCTCGGGCAGGTCGAGCAGGCGGGCGTAGAACCCCGCCAGGGCAACGGGATCCGGGCAGTCCAGAACGATCGCACCCAGTTTCGGCACCGCGCTCATGCGAATTCCTTCCAGGACGGGGAACACCGAGCGACGAGTATGGGAGCCGGGCCGCAGCCGCGCAACCGGTGTCCGGCTTACACTGGTGACGTGAGCTCGTCCGACGTGTCACTCGTCGTGGACTTCCTCAACACCCTCGACGTGGCGGACGGCACCGACGTGCTCACCCGCAGCGCCGGGTGGCGCGAGTGGAGCCGGGAACGCGGCCTGGCGGCGGGATCGGCGTCCGCGGCACGGACCGCCCGCGCCGCGCTGCGCGCGGCCGTGGGTGACGAGCTGGAGGCGGCACCGTTGACGGTTCCCGTCGTGGTCGAGGTGGATGCACGTGTGGGACCGGTACTGGTGGCGCGAGACGCGGTGGGCGCCGTGATGGCGGCCGCGGCCCGGCTGGTCGTGCTGGGGCACTGGCCGCGCGTGAAGATCTGCCCGGCGGTCGACTGCCGGTGGGCGTTCTACGACGAGTCGCGCAACCGGTCGCGGACCTGGTGCTCGATGCGGGTGTGCGGCAACCGGGAGAAGGCGCGGAGCTGGCGGCAGCGGCAACCCTGACCGCGCACGCCGGGGGCCGGAATCGCTCGGTGTCGACCGGTGTGCACGACCGGGTCCGCACGCCGGCCGACGGCCGGCCGCATCGCGCGGAGTTCTACGCGGAGTCGCCGCCGGCCCGGACCCGCCACCCGGTGGAATTACCCACAGCGGGCCTGTGGACAACTCGCCGGCCTGTGGACAACTCAGAAGAGCAGCTGAGCGACCGTGTAGATGACCAGTCCGGCCAGCGCGCCGACGACGGTGCCGTTGATCCGGATGAACTGGAGGTCGCGACCGACCTGCAGCTCGACCTTGCGCGAGGTCTCCTCGGCGTCCCAGCGCTCGACGGTGTCGGTGATGATCGTGGTGATCTCGGTGGAGTAGTTGCGCACCACGTACGCCGCGGCGCCTTCGAGCCAGCCGTCGACCTTGCCGCCGAGCCCCTCGTCCGACACGAGCCGCTCGCCCAGGCTCCGCAGCCCCTCCCGCACCCGGCGGCGCAACTCGCTGGACGGGTCCTCGGCCGCGCTGAGCAGCATGCCCTTCGCGGTGCTCCACGCCGAACCGATCAGCTTCTGCACGTCGGGGTGATCGAGGATCTGCTGCTTGACCTGCTCGGCGCGAGCCATCGTCTCCGGGTCGTTCTGCAGGTCCTGGGCGAACTCGCCGAGGAACTTGTCCAGCGCGAGGCGCATCGGGTGGTTGACGTCGGTCTTGACCGCCCAGGCGAACGACAGCACCTCGCCGTACACCTTGTCGGCCAGCATCGCGTCGACGAACTTCGGCGACCAGCTCGGTGCCCGCTCCGACACCACGCGCAGCACGGTCGCGTGGTTGTCCCGCACCCATTCGTACGCGCGGTCGCACATCAGATCCACGAGCTTGTAGTGCGCGCCGTCGGCGAACACCTGCTGCAGCAGCTTGCCCAGCGGCGGCCCCCACGGCTGACCGACGACCCGGCGCACGACCGCCTGCTCCATGACGGCCTGCACGTCCTCGTCCTTGAGCACCGTCACCACACCGCGCACGACGGTAGCCAGCTCGGAGGTGACCCGCTCGGCGTTCTCCGGCTTGGCCAGCCACTCCCCGAACCGCCGCGAGACCTCGACGCGCCGCAGCTTGTCGCGGATGACCTGCTCGGACAGGAAGTTCGTGCCGACGAACTCGCCGAGGCTGCTGCCGATCATGTTCTTCTTGCTCGGGATGATCGCCGTGTGCGGGATCGGCAGGCCCAGCGGCCGCCGGAACAGCGCCGTCACCGCGAACCAGTCGGCCAGCGCGCCGACCATGCCGGCCTCGGCGGCGGCGCGCACGTACCCGACCCAGCCGGTCCATCCCGCGGACTGTGCCCACGTGGTCAGCAGGAAGATCACGGTCGCGCCCAGCAGGAAGGCGAGCGCCACCAGCTTCATCCGGCGCAGCGCCCGCCGCTTGCCCTCCTGGTCCGGGACCGGGGGAAGGCTGATGTCAGCGGGGGTCGGTTGCTCCACAGGCCCATTGTCCGTGAGGATCGGCGATTATGCGCGAACCAGCTCTCGTCCCCCGGCTGCGGCCGTTCACGTCGACCATCTTCGCGGAGATGACCGCGCTCGCCATGCGCACCGGGGCGGTCAACCTCGGCCAGGGCTTCCCGGACACCGACGGCCCACCGGGCATGCTCGACGCCGCGAAGAACGCGCTGTTCGGCGGCGCGAACCAATACCCGCCGGGGCCCGGCCGGCCGGAACTGCGGGCGGCGATCGCGCGGCACCGTTCGCGCTACGGATTGTCCTACGACCCGGACACCGAGATCCTCGTCACTGCCGGCGCCACCGAGGCCGTTTCCGCCGCGCTCCTCGCGCTGACCGAACCCGGCGACGAGGTGATCGTGATCGAGCCCTACTACGACTCCTACGCGGCGGCCGTCGCGATGGCCGGCGCGACCCGGCGGGTGGTGTCGCTCACCGAGACGGCCGACGGGCGGTTCGCGCCCGACCTCGACGCGCTGCGGGCCGCGGTCACGCCGGCGACCCGGGCGATCCTGGTGAATTCGCCGCACAACCCGACCGGAACCGTGTTCACCCGCGAGGAGCTGTCCGCGATCGCGGAGTTGTGCTGCGAACGCGACCTGATCGCGGTGACCGACGAGGTGTACGAGCACCTGGTCTTCGACGACGCCGAGCACGTGCCGCTCGCCGCGTTCCCGGGGATGCGCGACCGGACGGTCTCGATCTCCAGCGCGGGCAAGACGTTCAACTGCACCGGCTGGAAGATCGGCTGGGTGTGCAGCAGTCCCGGGCTCGTCGCCGCGGTGCGCGCCGCGAAGCAGTTCATGACGTTCGTGTCCGGCGGCCCGCTGCAGCCGGCCGTCGCGCACGCGCTCGACCACGAGCTGCCGTGGGTGGAGTCGCTGCGGACGTCGCTCGCCGCCAAGCGGGACCGGTTGTCCGCGGGGCTCGCCGCGGCCGGTTTCGCGGTCCGGCCGAGCCGCGGCACGTACTTCGTGTGCGCCGACGTGCGGCCACTCGGGTTCGCGGACGCGGCCGAACTCGCGTGGCAGCTGCCGGAACGGGTTGGTGTGGCGGCCGTGCCGGTCGGCGCGTTCACCGATCACCCCGCGGAGTGGCAGCACGTGCTGCGGTTCGCGTTCTGCAAACGGGACGACGTCCTGGACGAAGCGATCGAGCGGCTGCACAAGCTGGCTTGACCACCGTTCCACGGCCGCCCGTGCCGACATCGCCCGCCTGCCGGCGGGTCGCTCACGGGTGGTCGTAGCCGTGCGCCTCCAGGTACCGGCGGAGGCGGTCCAGTGCGCGCCGCCGGAGCGGGCCCACGCTGCCCACGGCCACGCCCAGCTCGGCCGCGATCTCGGCGTGGGTCGCCGGCGGGTCGCGAAGCAGGAGCTCCACCAGGCGCCGCTGGCGGACCGGAAGCGCGGCAACCCCGTCCCGCAGCACCGCGTCCCGCTCGGCGATCAACAGCGCGCGCTCCGGTACCGGCCCCCGGTCCGGCCGGTCGCGCTCGACGGGAACCTCCTGGCGCCGCGTCTGGAGTACCCGCAGCGCCTGCCGCCGCGCGGTGGTCGCCAGCCAGCCGGGCAACCGGGCCGGGTCGCGCAGCTCGCGCCGCTGCGCCAGCGCCGCCCACGTGTTCTGGCAGACGTCGCAGGCGTCGGCGTCGCCGAGGCGGTGTGATCGCGCCACTCCCAGGATGACGGCCGAAAGCCCGCGCACCAATGCGGCCCACGCCGTCTCGTCCCCGCGCCACGCACGAGCCAGCAAATCGACGAAGTCGGAATCGATCATGGGACTCCTCGTGATCACCAGTTCTCACTCAGATGGCGCCGGCAATCGGAAAGCTCCCGAAAACCGCAGGTAGGCAGGAAGTTGAGTAGAACTACGCACACCGTCCGTGATCAACTAACGAACAGGCACACGGATGGCGGAACCAGGGTTCCGTCGTACGGGGCTGGATCCATCGCTTTCGAGGTGAAACACTCGCCACCGGAGCCAGAACCGGCGGACATCAGCGCACCTGATGACCGGGCCGAAACATTCTCAGACTTGTCGTTCGTGGACGGTGGTGGTGGCGATGCGCGGCGCGGTGGGTGCGCGTCGGTCCGCGTGGCCACTTCCGACGGAACTCAAGCTGCTGCTCACGGGCGGATTCGTGTTCGCGGGCTGGCTGCTGTTCGCGGTGCTGGGAACGCCTCCCGCCGCCGCGGACGAGGGTCCGTCCGAACCGGACAGCGTCGCCACCGGACAGCAGCCGGGGTTCCTCGGCACGGTCACCGGAATTCTCGGCACGCTCGACCACACCGTGAGCAGGGTCAACGACGCCGTCGGCACCACCCTTTCGGCCGTCACCGGAACGGTGGATACCACGGTTCCGAGAGTGACCGAAAAGGCCGACCGGACCACGAACCCCATCAGCGACATCGTCGTCCGCACCGTCGAGACCGTGATTCCCACGGCGCCCCAGCCGGTCGAGCACGGGCAGACGGAAGCGGCGGTGCACACCGGGACCGAGCCGGTCACCACCGCACCAGCACCCGAGCCGATCGTCACGGAGCCGAGCGTCGCCGAGCCGGCGCCGCCCACTGCGCTCAGCGCACCGGTCGCCCCGGCAGCCGCACCGGCCCAGTCCGGCGTCCACCGGAGGCCGGTCACGGTGACGCACGAACCGGCGCCACCGAAGCATCCGCAGGACATCGTCGATCCGGCGCATGCGGACACCACGCCGCACGCGCCGGCACCGGCCGGCCCGGGTGATCCGGGCGTCGCCATCTCCGTTTCCCACGACTCGGGCAACGGCGGCCGTGACCTGGTGGCGGTACTGGGGCAGCACGCCGCGGCCGTCCCGGTTCAGCCTATCGAGGGAGCGCTGACCAGCGCTTTCGTGGGTACGGCCACAGCAGCGGGACTGCCACCCACCTCGCCCGACTAGACGCGAGGCACGTTCACACAGGCGACCCGCGTCCACAACAAGATCAAGTCGCGGGTTCGACCGGGGCGTTTTCCGCACCATCCGAAGGCCACCGTGACTTCCCGACCGGCCAACCGCGCCTGGCCGGATCGGGTGCTGGTCCCGGCGTCGCGATGCCCCCGCGACGCCGGGGCCCCAACGGGCACGTGTCCGGAGCTTCCGCTCACCGCGCCGAGCGGAAGCCCGATGCGCGCCTAGCCGCGATGGCCCGCCGGCACGTCGAGGGGCGGTGCCGGCGGGTCACCGTGGTGCCCGGCCCGGAGGGATCCGGGCCGGGCGACCGGCAGCCGGTGCGCTGGACGTCGTCCGCCGAACCTCCTCCCTGGAGCGGCAGGTCCGACGGCCCAGCGCACCGGCAGCTCCGGTGGTGAACCGGACCTCCGCACGGCGCGTCAGGCCACCGGTAGGTCGTCGGCCGGGGTGGCGCGGATCGAGGCGGCCGCGAGGGCCAGCCGGGTGGTGGCTTCGGTCAGGCGGGACGCCGGCTGGGCGAACGGGAGCCGGATCCAGCGTTCCAGCCCGCCCTGGGCGCTGAACCTGGAACCGGGCGCGATCTGAACTCCGTGGTTGGCCGCGGCGACCGCGAGGCGGGTGCTCATCGGCTCGGGCAGGCGGCACCACAACGACGAACCGCCGGCCGGCACGTGGAACCGCCACTCCGGCAGCTCCCGGCGCACCGCCTCCACGAGCACGTCCCGCAGCCCGCGCAGATCTGCACGCCGTGCCGCCAGCGCGCCGTCCCCCGCGCCGAGCAACTCGGCCAGCACCAGTTGCTCGAACACGGGCGACCCCAGATCGGAGCCGAACCGGGCCGAGGACAACCGGGTCAGCAGGTCCTCCGACGCCCGGATCCAGCCGATCCGCAGCCCACCCCAGTGCGACTTCGACGCCGTTCCCACGCTGATCGCCCAGCTCCCGGCGAACGCGGCCAGCGGAGGGGGCCCGTCGAGCGGATCGCCCTCCAGGTCCAGCTCGACGAACGTCTCGTCGACCACCGCATGCGTTTGCGTGCGCGCCAGCAGCGCGCCGAGACGCTCCCGGCCCGGCTCGTCCAGTCGCTCCCCCGTCGGGTTGTGGAAGTCGACGATGAAGTACGCCATCCGGGGCGCGGTCTGGCGAACCGCGGCCTCCATCCCGGCGAGGTCCCACCCGTGCTCGCCGAGCGCGACCGGGACCGGCGTGGTGTGGGCGTTGCGGATCGCGTCGAGCGCGTTGGGGTAGGTCGGTTGCTCGACCAGCACGCGGTCCCCGGGGTGGGTCAGCATGCGCAGCGCGAGGACGAACGCGTGGTGCGCGCCGTTGGTGATCATGATCTGGTCCGGCGTGGTGGGCAGGCCCCGCGCGGCGTACCGCTGCGCGATGCGCTCCCGCAGCACCGGAAGGCCGCGCCCGGTGTAGCCGTGGCCGCCGAGCTCGTCGACCAGCAGCAGCCGCGCGCGATCGACCGCGGCCGCCAGGCCCGGAATCGCCGGCGACGCGGCGCGGGCGAGGTCGATCGCCTCCGGGCTGTCCGGTGGTGCAGCGGCCGGCGGCCGGCTCCGCGGCGTGGTGATCCACGACCCCGCGCCGCGCCGGCTGGCCACCAGGCCGGCCTCCCGGAGCCGGTCCAGGGCGGCCGCGACGAGCGTGCGGCTGACGTCCAGCGCCGCGGCCAGCTCGCGTTCCGACGGCAGCCGGGTGCCCACCGGGAGCTGGCCGTCCAGCACCCCGAGTTCGATTGCCGCCGCGAGGTCCGCCGCCCCGTGACGAGAGCCACTGCGTCGCCAAGCGCCGAGCACCACGGCCAATCTGCGGGCGGAAATCCGGCCGATCGCGTCCATGACAGCCAATTATTGCTAATTGGCCCTGGCGGGGAAGAGCCAGTTCCCCGCACAGTGGATTTCGTGACTGCGATCGATCTTCGGCCGGTGCGCGTGTCGATCAGCCCCGCGCGCCGGCTCACCCAGCTGCTGGCCGGACTCGTCCTCTACGGCGCGAGCATGGCGATGATGACCCGCGCGCGGCTCGGCCTCGACCCGTGGGACGTCCTGCACGAGGGCATCACCAAGCGGACGGGTCTCACGTTCGGCACGGTCGTCGGCATCGCCTCGGTCGCCGTGCTCCTGCTGTGGATCCCGCTCCGGCAGCGGCCCGGGCTGGGCACCGTGCTGAACGTGCTGGTCATCTCGGTGGTCGTGGACCTGGTGCGCGCCATGCTGCCCGACCAGCAGGTGCTCGGCTGGCGGATCACGTTGCTGATCGCCGGCATCCTGCTCAACGCCGTGGCCACCGCGGTCTACGTCGGCGCCCGGCTCGGCCCCGGGCCGCGCGACGGCTTGATGACCGGACTGGCCGCGCGCACGGGCTGGTCCGTCCGGCTGGTGCGCACCGGCATCGAAGTCACCGCGCTGGCGGCCGGCTGGCTGCTCGGCGGCACGGTGGGTGTGGGAACCATCCTCTACGCGCTCGCGATCGGCCCGCTCACCCAGGCCCTGCTGCCGCACGTCGCCTGGCGCGAATCACGCTAGCGCCTGCCGGACCCGCCGCGCGTCCACATCGAACCGGGCGAGCACGTCGGCGGCGGGTCCGCGCGTCGCGGCGAGCGCGAGCAGGATGTGTTCGCTCCCGAGTTCCTTGCCGCCCAAGGAGATCGCCTCGGTCAGGCACACCTGCAGGACCTTCTTCGACTCGGTCGTGAACGGCGTGCGCCATCGCTTCCGGCCTCCGGCGCCACCGGTGAGCGCGTCCGGCCCGTGCGCCTGTCCGACCCGGTCCAGGATCGCGTCCACGTCGATGCCGAACTCGCCGAGCGCCTCGGCGTCGGCTTCGGTGATGCCGCCCCGGCGCCGCACCCGCGCGGTCTCGGCGGCTACGTCGCCGAGGGCCACGCCGAACCCGGCGAGCAGGCGCCCGGCCGTGCTGTCCGGCAGGTGCAGCAACGCCGCCAGCAGGTGCAACGGGTCGATCCGTGGCGAACCGAGGCGGATCGCGTCCTGCTGCGCCCCGGTGACCACCGCGCGGGCATCCGAGGTGAACTTCTCGAACATCACTGCCTCCCGTACTTCTTGTGCACTGCCTGCCTGCTCACGCCGAGTTCGGCCGCGATGTCCTGCCACGACCACCCCTGGGCCCGCGCGCTGCGCACCTGGACGGCTTCGAGCTGTTCGAGCAGCCGCCGCAACGCGGCCACCGCGCGCAGGCCGACCCGGGGGTCGCGGTCGCCGGCGCGGGCGGCCAGATCGGTTGCCTTCGTCATGATGTCAACCTACGTTGACGAGGCGCGCGCGTCAACTACGGTTGACAGCTAGGGTCGGACGCGTGATCCGGACGGCCCAGCGACCCGGCGTCGGTCTCGACGGCAGGCCACGCCCGACCGAGGACCGCATCGTGGTGCTCGATCACGCCGTAGCAGTGCTCGACGGCGCCACCTCGGCCGACCCGGACCAGCCCTCCGGCGGCTGGTACGCGGAGCGGCTGGCATCCCGGCTCGCCCGCGACCTCGGCACTCGCGATGGTGGCGACCTGCGTGACGTGCTGCGCACGGCGATCACCGGCGTCGCGCGCGAGCACGGCCTGCGCCCCGGCGCATCCCCGTCCAGCACGGTGGCGATGCTGCGCTGGAACGCCGAGCGGGTGGACGCACTGGTGCTCGCGGACAGTCCCATCGTCGCGTTTGGACAGAGTGTGGACGTGCTCGCCGACGATCGTCTGGTCACGCTCCGCCGCGCCGGCCGGCTGCGCACGCAGCAGGCCGTGCGGGCGCTGCGCAACCAGCCGGGCGGCTTCTGGGTGGCCGAGGCCGATCCGGACGCCGCCGCCCACGCCCTGGTCCGCAGCTGGCCCCGCGCCGCGCTGGACGCCGTGCTGCTCGCCAGCGACGGGGTGTCCTGCGGCGTCGACGACTACGGCCTGTTCACCTGGCCGGAAACCCTGCGGCTGGCGCGCACGCGGGGTGTGGACGCGGTGCTCGACACGGTCCGGGCCGCGGAGGACGGCGACCCGGACCGCATCCGCTGGCCGCGGGCCAAACGTCACGACGACCAGGCGCTGGCGCTGGTCGAGTTCCGGCGTCCCTAGGGGAAAGATCGGGGACTTCTCCGGATCTTGGGCGCCCCGGGCGGCGGAAAGCTGGGACGCATGGAGATTTCCGGAGGTACCAAGGGCGACAGAGCCCGCCCCTGGCTGCTCGCGGCGAACGTCGCGATCGGCTGGGGACTGCTGACCGTCTTCGTCCTGCACATCGTCAGCGCCCGAAACCCGGTGTGGGACACGTTGTCCAGTTACGCACTCGTCAAGGGCGGGATCGGGCTGCTGGGCGCGAGCATGATCGCCATCGCCGCCGGATCGATCGCGCTGCTCGCCGCACTCCGGGCCGCCGGGCACCGGCTCGGCCCGGCCACGCACGTGGTGTTCTGGACGTGGTCACTCGGACTCGTCGCGGCCGCACTGTTCCCCGCGAGCTACCCCGAGCGGTTCCACCCGGCGAGCGGCGAGATCCACGAATACGCTTGCGCCGCAGCGTTCCTGAGCCTCGCCGCGCTCGGCTGGACGCTGCCCGAACCGCTGCGCACGCACCCCGCGATCGTGCGGCTCACCCTGCTGACGCTCGGCGGCGTGCTGCTGTTCGGGGTCAGCTACCTGATGCCCGGGGTGCTGCCGATCGGGCTGACCCAGCGCCTCGCGCTCGCCGCGGACGTCGGCCTGCTCGTCACGCTCGCCCGTGCGGTCGCCGTGACCGCGCCGGCAAAACCGCGGGAGCGGGTACCCAGCTGACCCGTGGCTGCCACCGGGCGGGCGCCGCGCCGGCCCGCCTCAGGCGGTTCCGGTGATGCGGAAGACCGGGAAGCCGGGCGCGACGCCCCGCAGCACCTCGTCCGGCGACTTGTGGTCGACGCCGTCGAAGAAGCGGCTGACCTCCCACGCCCACCGCTTCAGGTAAGCCCGCAGGATCGGCGGCTTCTCCGCTTCGGTCAGCTCGGCGAACCGGAACGTCTCGACCCGGCGCCCGACCCGCAGCTGCCCTTCGCCCGCCGCGCGCAGGTTGCGCACCCACTGCGTCTGGCCGCGCGGCGCGACGAGGTAGCGCTGCCCGCCGACCTTCAGCACGTTCACCGGCGTCGACCGGATCTGCCCGGACTTGCGGCCCCGCACCAGCAGGACCCGGCTGCCGGCCACGCTCAGGCCCAGTTTGGTCAGCACACCCACCACGGCGTTGAACATCCCGTCGGCCTTGCCCGGCTGGAGGTAGCGGTTCATCTCGGTTCTCCCTTAGCGAGATCGGTGCTCTCTGTTGAGATCAGTGAACACCGCGACTTCCGCAAGAGCACTGCTCTCAAATTTGTGCGCCGATCTCAGAATGTGGCAGACTGTCCGCATGCCTGCCGCCAGGACCGCCCGGGAACGCGCCCGCGCCGAACTGACCCGCGAGATCAAGGACGAAGCGCGCCGCCAGCTCGGCGAGGTCGGACCGCACGGGCTGTCCCTGCGCGCGGTCGCGCGCGAGCTGGGGATGGTCTCCTCGGCGCTCTACCGCTACTTCCCCAGCCGGGACCACCTGCTCACCGACCTGATCATCGACGCCTACAACGAGATCGGCGAGGCTGCCGAACGCGCCGACGACCCGTCCGCGAAACCCCGCGAACGGTGGATGCGCGTGTGGACCGCCACGCGGGACTGGGCGAAGCGGAACCCGCACGAGTACGCGCTGATCTACGGCTCCCCGGTGCCCGGCTACCAGGCACCCCAGGACACCATCGCACCCGCCGGGCGCGTCGCCGTCGCGCTGGTCCGTGTGATGGAGGAAGCCGAGCTCGCCCCCGCGATGCCCGGCCCGCCCCTGTCCGCCGAGCTGGCCGGGCAGGCCGGCCGGGTCCGGACGGCCGTCGGCACCTCGCTCACGGACGACGACCTCGTCCGGCTCATCACCGTCTGGACGCAGCTGTTCGGCGCGATCAGCTTCGAGCTGTTCGGCCAGTACGCCCGCACGGCGGACCCCGCGGACGCCTATTTCGCCTACACCGCAGGGCAGATGGCCGATTTCGTCGGAGTCCGGTGACACCTTCACGCGTTGTGGCAGACTCGTCACATGGCGGCAGATGACGAGGTGCTGCGGGCCGTCGAGGGAAGCCTCGACCGGCCGTCCGCAGCACGGGTGTACGACTACTTCATCGGCGGGAACCACAACTACGCGATCGACCGCGCCTTCGGTGACAAGGTGCGCGCACGGCTGCCCCTGATCCCCGACTCGGCGGTGGCCTGCCGCCAGTTCCTCGGCCGCGCGGTCCGGTACACCTCCAAGGCCGGCATCCGGCAGTACGTCGACATCGGCTCGGGCCTGCCCACCGCCGGCAACGTGCACGAGGTCGCCGACGAGGCCCGTCCCGAGCGGGACACCACCGTCGTCTACATCGACAACGAGCCGATCGCACTCGCGCACTCGCAGCTGCTGCTCGCCGACACCGCCGATCCCGACCGCCACCAGGCGATCGCCGGCGACCTGCTGGAGCCGGACAACCTGTGGCAGCGGGTCGCGGACACCGGCGTGATCGACTTCGAGCAGCCGATCGCGCTGGTGATCAACGCGGTGCTGCACTTCATCAAGGACGAGCAGCAACCGCACCAGGCGCTCGACTTCTACCGCGACCAGCTCGCGCCCGGCTCGATGCTGATCATGTGCCAGCTGACCGACGAGAACCCGGCCGACGACGAGGAACGCCAGGCGCTGGACGACCTCAAGGCCTACTACGAGACCACCACCAACCCCGGGCAGTACCGCTCGCGGGAGGAGTTCCTGAAGTTCTACGGCGACTTCGACCTGGTGGAGCCGGGGCTGGTCTTCGCGCCGGAATGGCACCCCGACGAGCACGCGCTGTTCGCCGACGCGCCGTCGAAGTCCCGCATCCTCGCCGCGGTCGGCCGCAAGCCCTAACGCAGGTGGTCGCCGAACCAGGCGGCCGCCAGCTGCGCCACCGCCTCCAGCGCGCCGGGTTCCTCGAACAGGTGCGAAGCCCCGGGGACGACCTCGATGCGGTGCGGCGCGGTCAGTTCCGCGGCGGCTTGCTGGTTCAGCCGCAGCACCTCGTCGTCGCGGGCGCCGACAATCAGCAGCGCCGGGCACTGCACCCGGGGTAGCGCGTCGCCGGCGAGGTCGGGGCGCCCGCCGCGGGAGACGACCGCCCGCACGCGCCCGGGTTCGGCCGCGGCGGCGCGGAGTGCGGCGGCCGCGCCGGTGCTCGCCCCGAACAGGCCGAGCGGCAGGTCCGCCGTCTTCTCGTGCCGGGACAGCTCAGCCATCGCCGCCCGGAGGCGCTCGGTCAGCAGGTCGATGTCGAACCGCCTGCCGCCACCGTCCTCGCCAGGGCTGAGCAGGTCGAACAGCAGCGTGGCGAACCGGTTGTCCTGGAGCTCGCGGGCGACCGCGATGTTGCGCGGGCTGCGCCGGGAACTGCCCGAGCCGTGGGCGAACACGACGACACCGACGGCGTCGGCCGGGACCGTCAGGTCGCCTTCGAGCCCGGGGTCGACGGTGAGTGGAACGGTCATGACGTCTCCAGCAACTCGAGGACCTCGTCGTCTCCGGTCTGGCGGAAATCGGTGTACCACTGCCCGACCGACCGGAACCCGTGCGGCGCCAGCAGGCACAGCACCTCGTCGGCGTCGCTCTTCAGCGCCGCCGCGGCCTCCGGAGCGCACACCGGTGCGGCGAACACGAGGCCGTGCGGGCGGTCCTCGCGCAACGACCGCAACGCGGCCCGCGCGGTCACGCCGGTCGCGAGACCGTCGTCGACCACGAGCACGTCGCGCCCGGCCCGCGGCACCGGCGGACGGCCACGCTGGTAGACGACGGCGCGGCGGCGGGCCTCGGCGCGCTCGGCCCGGCAGGCCGCTTCCAGGTGCGCGGGCCGCAGGCCCAGCACGGACAGCGAGTGCTCGTCGTAGCAGGGCGGGCCGTCCGGCGTCACCGCGCCGACACCGAACTCCGGCTGCCCGGGCGCGCCGATCTTGCGCGCGACCGCGACGTCCAGCGGGGCGCCCAGCACCTCGGCCACCGCGTGACCGACCACCACACCCCCGCGGGCCAGGCCCAGCACGAGCGGATCGAGCCATTCCCGCTCGCGCAGCAGCTCGCCCAGCGCCCGGCCGGCCTCGCGGCGGTCGCGGAACGTGTGTCGCCGCCTCATGCTGCCGGTCTACCCGTGGCCACGGCGCGTCAACCCGGTTCGCCGCGGCGCTTGCGGTGCACGACCCACAGCAGGTCGACCACCAGCCCCACCACCAGCAGGGACATCAGCACCGTCACCCACCACGCGTGGATGGTGGCGAACAGGACGGCGGTCCCGATGGCGAGGACGATGCCGATCGACGCGAGCCAGATCCGCAGGGTCAGCGCGCTGTAGGCAGGCGCCGCGCCACCGAAGCCGGCCGTCGGATCGTGGTAGCCGGGAAGGCCCCGCTCGTACTCCGCACGGGTGCGAGGCCGCTCACGCGGGAATCGCATCCCTGCGGCTACCCGGGCGCGGGCGGTCGCACACGTGCGCGGGCTCACCCGGTCCGGCCACGGCCCGGTGGACGCCCCGCGCCCTGGGTTACCGTGAGCCGCGGAAGCCATCCCGCGCCGAGAGGACCACCGAAACCCCATGAGGCCGGCCCAGCCCCTGACCCGGCGACTGCTGCTCGTCCTGGCTGCCGGGGCCCTGCTCACCGCCGGCGTCGTCTACACCGGCGGCGACGACGCCGACCAGCAGGTCCCAGCCGCACCGCCGGCGCCGCAACCGCGGATCTCCGCCGTCAGCGGCCCGGATGCCTGCGCCACCGTGATCGGCCAGCTCACGCCCCGCCAGCGGATGGCCCAGCTCGTGGTCGTCGGGGTGGACGCCGCGGATCCGCGCGCCACCACCGACCTGGTCCGCTCCGAGCAGGTCGGCGGGATCTTCCTCGGCGGCAACGCGACGGCGCTGCTGGAGAACAAGGCGCTCGACGAGGTTCAGCGGGCCGCCCGGCTGCCGGTGTCCGTCGCGGTCGACGACGAGGGCGGTAGCGTCCAGCGCATCGACGACCTGGACGGTTCGATGCCCAGCGCCCGCCGGATGGCCGCCACGCTCACGCCCGCCCAGGTGCGCGACCTCGCCCGCGACCGCGGACGGGCGATGGCCGCGCGCGGGGTGACCACCGACTACGCGCCCGTGCTCGACCTCACCGACGGGCCCGCGGACGAGGTGATCGGTGACCGTTCGTTCAGCGCCGACCCGGCGACCGCCCGGCGCTACGCACAGGCCTTCGCCGCCGGGCTGTCCGACGCCGGTGTCCAGCCGGTGCTCAAGCACTTCCCCGGCCACGGGCACGCCACCGGCGACTCGCACCAGGGCTCGGTCACCACGCCACCGCTGTCGCAGCTGCGTGACAACGACCTGCTGCCGTACCGGAACATCGGGGACTTCGGCCACGCCGCGGTCATGGTCGGCCACCTCGACGTACCGGGCCTGACCGGCGGCGAGCCCGCGTCACTGTCCCCGGCGGCCTACCAGCTGCTGCGCGGCGAATTCGGCTTCCGCGGGCCGATCCTGACCGACGACCTGGGCGCGATGAAGGCGGTCACGCAGCGCTATCCGCTGCCGCAGGCGGTGGTGAAGGCGCTGCAATCCGGCGCCGACCAGGCGTTGTGGTCCTCCGGCGGACGGGTGTCGGCCGTGCTGGACGCGCTGGAGCAGGCGAGCACCGATGGGACCCTGCCGGGGAACCGGGTGACGGACGCGCTCACCACGGTCCTGCGCGCCAAGCACGCGTGCTGAGGGAGTGGGGCGGCTGCGCCGGCCGCTCCTCGACGCTGAGGTACCGGCCGGCGCAGCGGGATCTGGGGCGTCTCGCCGCGGGAGAGTCTACGTAACCGGCCCGAGGCTTCAAGGTTTCGTGTTCGGATTGAAACAGTCCCTGGTCAGCGACCGCGCTCGACCTCGGCCCGTGGCCGGGGGCCGCCGAGGTAGGTGCCCCCTCCGGTGCGGCGAACGGCTCGATGAACGCCGCCCGGTCCCGGGCCGCGGACTCACCCAGCACCAGCCGCCCGGACCGGGCGGGTGGGCCACCCGGGGTCCGAGCTCTGCCATCGCCGGCAACCTCTCGCCCGTCCGGTAGCGCCGGGCGCAACCGCTACCGCCGGCGCGGTGCCGGCGCCGCGAGTCTCACTGGTGCTGCCGCCACTCCTTCGTCGCCCGCGCCGCCGCGCGCAACTCGTCCGGCGGCACGCCCAGCACCCGGCTCAGGTGCTGCTGCCAGTACGGACCGGGCACCCGTTTTCCGCGCTCCCAGCGGGACACCTCGCCGCGGCCCAGGCTTTCGTTGCCCGAGACCAGGACGAGCTCGTCCGCGAGCTGGTACTGGGTGAGCCCGCGCCGCTGCCGGGCGGACCGGATCAACCGTCCGATGGGGACCGCATCCCGGGCCGCCACCGTCTCGCCGCTCACCACCCGGGTACCGCGCGCGCCCCACCGGCGCACGCTCCCCGGCGTGCCGTTCTGCTTTCGTCCCGCACGATTTCACCCCTTCAGACCTCGAGTAGACGCCGCGACCGGCGGCGCAGCGTCGCGTTGGGCGACTCGCCGAACCGGTCCCGGTAGGCCGCGGCGAAGCGGCCGTGGTGCATCAGCCCGTACTTGCTGGCGACCTCCCCGACCGTGGTGACCTCGACCTGGGCGGCCGACAGCTCGTCGTGCACCCGCTGCAGCCGCACCCCGCGCAGGTACTCGCCGGGCGAACTGCCCAGCTGCTCCCGGAACGCCTTCTGCAGCGCCCGCACGCTCACGCCGGCCTGGTGCGCCAGGCTGGCCGTGGTGTGCGGTGCCTCCGGCCGGCCGTGGATCAGGTCGAGCGCCGCCCGGAGCGGACGCGAGGGCACCGGGCGGTCCCGGCCCTCGATCATCGCCGTGTAGTTGTGCGGCTGCGCCAGCAGCAACCCGGTGATCAGGTTCCGTTCGAACACCTCGACCGCGGCCGGGAGCGTGAGGAGCGTGTCCGCCTGGTCCAGCTCCGACACCCCGTACGCGAGCGTGCGGTACCAGCTGCGGCCGTAGCCCCGTGTGAGGTCCATGCCCGTCCGGAACCGCACCGGCTCGGACACCGGGCCGTGGATGAGCTCGGCCAGGCGGGCCTCCAGCGCGGGCCGTTCGATCCGGATCACCAGCTGGACGCAGTCGGCGGACAGCCGCATGCGCATCGGTTCGTCCGTACCGACCACCGCGGCCGTGCCCGGGGTGATGGTGATCTGCTCGGGTCCGCACCGGGCCACGCCTTCCCCGAGTACCGGAGCCAGGACCACGTAGAACGAGCCGAGTTCGCCGAGTTCGACGCGGACGTCGGTGCCGTAGGCGATCATCGCGATCGTCACGTTCTCCAGGCGGCGGTAGTTCACCCTGGTGTTCAGCTGCGAGCTGCGGCCGACGGTGTGCATCTCGTGCGGGCAGAAGATGCGGCTCACCTGCTCGCGGGTGTCGTCCACGTCCCGCGAGTGGAAGAGCCGGTAACGATCCAACGGCAGTACTGTCATGTCCGGGCAGTCGAGAAGGTCAACGATCGGTGGCGCCGACTCCCATACACCTCCACGGCACCACTCTCCGTTGTTCGGTGTTCAATTGCTACCGACGAACGGGCGAATTTGCGGTCTGCAAATTGCATTTCGGAATATTCCCGAAGTCGGCGGCGGCCACGACGGCACTGCTGTGGGACCCCGGCACGAACGATTCCTCCCTGGTCAGCGCGGAAGACCAGACCAGCCTGGAGCGGTGGCTGGTGGCGGCGGTAGGGGCCAGTTCGGGGCCACTCGAGCGGAAAAGTGAGGTCAACCACAATCCGCCGACGATCTGGCCTCGTTGGCCCCGTGGCGGCGGAGGATTCAGGGTGTGGCAGCTGCGGACGTGGAGGTGGGCTTCGCCTTTCAGCCGCTGTACAGCCTCAACACCGGCGGGGTCGTCGGGGTGGAAGCCCTCGCCCGGCCGGCCGACGGCCGCGTCCAGGACCTGCTGCGGGCGGCGCAGCGCCGCGGACGGCTGGTCCACGTCGACGCCGGGCTCGCCGCGCAGGCGGTGCTCGCCGAGGCGGCCCACGAGACGCTGCTCCCCCTGCACCTGAACCTGACCGCGCTCTCCGCCGCGGCGCCGCACCTGGTGCTCGATCCCCTGCTCGAATCGCTCGGCCGCACCGGCCGCCGTCCCCGGGAGATCGTGCTGGAGATCGGGGCGCCGTTCCACGGGGTGTCGCCGAAGGCACTGCTCGCCGGGATGCACCGGTTCGGCGACCTGGGTTTCCGGCTGGCCTTCGACGGGCTCGGCTCGGGTGACCTGCCGTTGAACCTGCTCGCCGAGGCCCGGGTCGACCTGGTGAAACTGGACTGCACCGCGCTGCGGCGGTTGCCCGGCGAGCCCGCCACGGTCGCACTGGTCGAGTCGCTCGTGCACTTCACCGCACGCACCGGCATCCGGCTGGCCGCCACCGGGATCGAAGCCGAGGAGCAGCTCGCAACGGTGCGCCGGCTGGGGATGCGCATCGTGCAGGGCAACCTGTTCGCCCCCGCCCGCACCGCCGCGATGCCGTCCGGGCTGGTCACCGAACCACCCGGGCCGGCGCTGCCGGTGCCGCCGACCCCGACGACCGCGCCACGCGTGGACGACTTCCTACACCCGGCGACCACCCTGCCGGACGACGCGACGTGCGACGACGTCCGGCGGGTCCTGCTCGACCACGACGCGCCGAGCGGGATCGTCGGCCTGGACGCCGCCCGGCGGCCGCGGTGGTCGATCGACCGGGCGCGGTTCCTGCTGGACCTGACCGGCCCGTTCGGGCACGCCCTGCACGCGAACAAGCCGGCCGCGCGGCTGGCCGATCCGCCGCGCACGATCCGCACCGGCGCCGGAGCGCTGGAACTGCTCGACCTGGTCACCGACGCCGACCTGCCCCGCACCGGCGACGACGTGATCGTGATCGGCCCGGACGGCGAGTGCCGCGGCGTGGTGTTCGTGACCGAGATCGTGCGCGCCATGGCCGAGGCGAAGATCGAGGAAGCGGCCGCGCTGAACCCGCTGACCCGGCTGCCGGGCAGCGACGCGGTCGCCCGCGAGGTGGACCGCCGCATCGCCGAGGGCCGCCCGCTCGTGGTGGCGTGGCTGGACGTCGACTCGTTCAAGCGGGTCAACGACACGGCAGGCTTCGCGGCGGGCGACGACCTGATCCGGGCGCTGGGCCGGACGCTGACGGAACTGGCGGCCAAGCTGCGCAGCGTCACGGTGAGCCACGTGGGTGGCGACGACTTCCTGATCGCGTGCGCCATCGACGAGATCCCGGTCGTCGCCGACGCCCTGCTGGACACCGCGTGGACGGCCGAGCACCTGCCGGTCACCGTGTCGCTGGCGACGGTGGTGTGCGCGGGCGACGCGGCGAAGTCCTACCGCGAGGTGTCGCGCCTGCTGGCGCCGCTGAAGAAACACGCGAAGGACGTCGACGGGTCGAGCTGGGTGAACAGCTGGCCCGGGACCGAACGGTTCGAGATTCTGCGCGGGCGCGGTCACGACGCGCTGCGCGAGCCGAATCAGGTCCGGTGAAATTGCGGCACCGGACGAATTCCGCCACCCGATAGCGTGAACGCGGCGGGACGTTCGTGGTCAACCCCGTCATAGCGCGCACAAGTGCATCAAGGAGCAACCGTCGCACCGGTCCCTTTTAACGCCGTTCTACGTTCTCCGCGTGACCGTCCCAGACTTCGACCCGAGCGGACAGCCGGGCTACCTCTACGAGATGATGGCCGAGCACCTCGCGGCCCGGATCGAGGCCGGTGAGCTGCTCCCGAACACGCCTCTGCCCGCCGAACGACGGCTGGCGGCGGAGTACGGCGTCTCGCTGGGCACGGCCCGCCACGCGACGCACATCCTCCGCGAGCGCGGCCTCGTCTTCACCATTCGCGCCAAGGGCACCTTCATCGCCGACGAGGCACGCCGGCAATCATTTTCCGGGAACTCGTGAAGCCGATTCACCCACGGGACCGCCACTGCGTCCACTGATCGGGTCCGAAACGAAACCGAGACCGGTTCGGCGAAACGAAACTGTCGGTACCTCCGGTTAACCTCGCATCAGTGGACGACCACCTCGGCGTGGAGGTGTGCGATGGCGGTTCTCCGGACGGTTGCGGGCGAGATCGCGAGCGTGGTGGCGCACGCGGTCCGGTACCCGGCGGGTATCGGGCGGCGCTGGTCCGTGCGCCCGGGCAGCGCGGCGCCGGTCCGCCCGCTGGTGGTGTTGCCCGGCCTGGCCGACAACACGGCCGTCTTCACCGACCTCAAGCTCGCGCTGGAGCGTTGCGGCGCGGGGCCGGTCGTGTCGTTCAGCTACAGCCTGCTGCTGCGGGACGTCCGGTCCGCAGCGGCGCGGCTGGCCGAGCAGGTCGAGCAGTTGTGCGAGGTCACCGGCGCGCCGCGGGTCGACCTGGTGGGCCACAGCCTGGGCGGCCTGATCGCGCGGTACTACGTGCAGCGGCTCGGCGGGCACGGCCGCGCGGGGACGGTGGTCACCGTCGGCACGCCGCACGGCGGCACGGTCGCCGCGTGGTTGTTCTCGCCTCTTCCACTGGCCCGGCAGCTGCGGCCGGGCAGCGACCTGGTTGCGGAGCTGAACCAGCCCGCCCCCGGGTGCAGCACGAAGTTCGTCACGTTCTCCAGCGACGGCGACGAGGTGGTGCTGCCCAGCAGGCACGGCCGGATCGAGCACCAGGACCTGGACGTGCGCAACGTGGTGCTGCCCGGGGTCGGCCACCTGGCGCTCGCCGCACACCGCCGGGTCGTGGACGAGATCTGCGCGTTGTTCCGGCCGCTCGGCGCTCCGGGCGACGGGGAGTCGCTGAGCCGTTCGGCCTGACGCGCGGGCCAGGTCCGGGGCGTGCGCCGGACAGAAGCGGCCCTAGCCGGAGCGCGCGCGGGCCTGCTGTACCCTTCTGGGCGGAGGATTGGCCGAGCGGCCTAAGGCGCACGATTGGAAATCGTGTTGGGTGTAACAGCCCTCACGGGTTCGAATCCCGTATCCTCCGCCGCTGAACAGGTGAAACGCCGGGCGACCCGCAGAGGGTGCCCGGCGTTTTGCCGTTGAGGGGAGTCCGGGCGCATGTCAGACCAGCAGTGGGCCGTGGTGCTGCACGACGACGACGTGAACTCCCACACCACCGTCGCGTTCGCGGTCGCCCGCGCCTACGGGCTGCCCGTGGAACGCGGGTTCGAGATGGCCCACGACGTCGACACGGCCGGCGAGGGCTGCCTGACCTGGTGCACCACCCGTGAGCAGGCCGAGGCCCTCGTCGCGGACCTCCAGTTGTGGGGCTTGCACGTGACGCTCCGGAGCCGGTGACGATGCCGCGATCGCAGTTCAGCGCCCGGCCGGCCCCGGGCGGGACGGTCGAGATCAGCATGGCCAGACCGTTCGCGGCGCGACTGCACACGGAGGTCGCCAATCTGCTGCAGGCGCTGGAGGCCGCCCGGCCCGGCGTGTTCCGGCGCCGGCGCGGGCTGCCGGACGCCGAACTGTTCCCCGATGCCTACGACGACAAGGCGCGGAGCGCGGCCTTCCGCGAACGGCACGGTGCCGACATGCGCACGCGGCTGATCGAGGCCGGCAGGCGCGTGCTCGCGCAGTGCGTTCCGGTCGACGAGCTCGTGCTCGACGACCAAGCGGTCGCGGACTGGTTCATCGTTCTCGCGCACGCCAGGACCCGGCAGTACCGGCACGGGCGCGGAGACCGGCGGGTCCGGATCCGCGACTGGCTGCTGGCGATCCAGGAGCACATCGCGCTCGCCTCCGGCGGCACCGCGTGCCCCACCTGCAGCCGCTGAGCGGATGATGTCCACACTTCACCCGGATGCACCAGTGCCCAGGCTCATGGTCCGGCGCGCTCTACCGATAGTTTGGTAACAGGCCGCGCACGCGGCCGGACGGACCGCTAGCTCGAGGAGAACCCGCGTCACTATGGCCGGAGTGGAAGAGATCCGCGCTGGGATCGCGATGGCGAACGAGAAGTGCAATGCCGGCGTCGCAGCCCTCCAGCAGGCCGCTCAGGCACTCGAGGAGGCCCAGCAGATCCTGGGTCAGGTCACCTCGGGCAGCACGCAGCCGGAGGTGACCCAGGCGAACAGCATGCTCGCCGAGGCGCTGCAGGGCATCAGCGGGCAGCAGAACACGATCCAGGCCGCCGTGTCGTCGGCCGAGTCGTACGCCGCCCGGCTCTAGATGTTCTCGCTCCCCGAGCTGCAGGCCCAGCTGGCCGTGTTCCGTGCGAAACTGGCCGAGGCCGGCGAACACACCAACCGTGCGGTGGAGCTCTTGGACGAAGCACGCGAAGCGATCGTCAACGCTCATGAACACGCCGATGCGTGGGTGCCGCCGGAGCTCGAGGCGGCGGTCGACCGGCTCGGCAAGGACGCCGACCGGCTGCGCGCCGCGGACGACCTGGTGAACACCTACCTGGCCCGGCTGTAGGCGCGCGATGCCGAAGCCCAACGAGCAGAAACGCCGGGTCGTCGCGGCCCTGGGCGCCATGCGCGAGAAGCTCGGCATGGTGCTGGGCGCCGCGCAGGCGGGACGCCAGATCGCCGAGACCGAACTGGCCCGGCTGCAGCTGGAACAGCAGATCGTGCGGGTCGGCATCGACGCCGCGGCCGGGGACGAGAACCTCGCCACCGCACTGCGCAGCCCGGTCATGGCCGGCGTCCGGGACAAGCTCAACGCGCAGCACGCCGCGTTCTACACGGACGCGGCGACCGTGCCGGCCCGGCTGCGCGACCTGGTCGCGCACGTTGCGCCCGGGCCGGCGAGCCTGCCGCCCAGCGCGTGGCTGGGCCGGCCGGGCCGGGAGCCGCTCAGCCCGCCGCCGTTGTGGCGCATCGGATCGTCCACCATGGACTCTTCCGGCCCGTTCCCGGTGGTGGTGCCGCTGCTGGACGACTCACACCTGGCGATCACCACGGCCGTGCGCACCCGTCACGCGGTCGAATCGCTCATCGAGGGCCTGCTGCTGCGGGTGCTCAGCGCGATGGAGCTCGGTGCGGTGCGGGTGCACCTGTGGGACGTCGCGCAGCTGACCGCGGTGCTGCCGAACCTGTACCCGCTGTCGCGCACCTCCGCGGTCACGCTGTACGACCCGGACCAGCTCGGCGTCCTGCTCGACGAGCTCACCGGGCACATCCGCCGCATCCACGCCCAGACCATGCAGTCCGGGCACACGTCGCTGCGCGGGCTGCGCGACCAGCTCGGGCAGCGGGTCGAGCCGTGGCGGATCGCGGTGCTGTTCGGCAACGGCGAGACCTGGGCGCCCGAACCGCTGCGCGAGCTCAAACGCATCGCCGGCGCCGCGCTGGCCGCCGGCATCTCGCTGATCACCGTGGACGTCCCGGCGATCCTGGGCGGCTCCTTCGAAAACATCCGCATGCTCGACGAGCACCACGCGGCAACCAGCATGACCGGGCCCGACCTGGTCGTCGACCTGGACCCGCCGATCCCGTCGACCGAGGTCAGCGCCGCCGCGAGCCGGCTCGCCGACGCGCTGGTCGAGAAACAGGGCGGCCCGCGGTCGTTCCGCGACCTGCTGCCCGCCGAGCTGGGCCAGGAGAGCTCCGCGCGCGAGCTGCGCGCGCCGGTCGGGTTCTACGAGGGCGATCCGGTCGAGGTGGTGATCGGCGACGCGAGCCCGCACGCGCTGATCGGCGGCCCGAGCGGCTCGGGCAAGACCAACTTCCTCTACGCCCTGCTCGGCAGCCTCGCCGCGCGCTACCCACCGGACGAGCTCGCGCTGTACCTGCTGGACTTCAAGGAGGGCGTGTCCTTCGCCGGGCTCGCGCCAGGCCGCCGCGACGCGAGCTGGCTGCCGCACGCACGGCTGATCGGGGTGAACGTCAACACCGACCGCGAGTTCGGCCTGGCGCTGCTGCGGTTCCTCGCCGACGAACTGCGCCGCCGGTCGGCCGCGGCGAAGGAGCACGAGGTCACCGACCTAACCGGGCTGCGCCAGCAGGACCCGGACGGGCACTGGCCGCGGATCGTCGCGGTGATCGACGAGTTCCAGTACCTGTTCGCGGGCCGGGACGGGGTCACCAACCAGGCAACGGCGCTGCTCGAGGACATCGCCCGCCGCGGCCGCGCCCAGGGCATCCACCTGATCCTGGCCAGCCAGGACATCGCCGGGATCGACGCGTTCTGGGGCAAGCCGGCCGTGTTCGAGCAGTGCACGCTGCGCATCGCGATGCCCAAGGCGCGGCGTGTGCTCGCCGAGACCAACAACGCCGCCGTCGCCGCGCCGAAGTGGCACGCGGTGATCAACCACGACTCCGGAGTGGCGCACGGCAACCAGCTCGCGCACGTGCCGGACGCGAGCAGCAAGGACATCTTCTCGACGCTGCAACGGGAACTGTGGGAGCGCTACGCCCGGGAACACGAGCGGCCGCGGCTGTTCGACGGCGCGCACTCACCGGTGCTGGAGCATTCGGCCGCGTACGCCGCGCTCACCACGGGCGCGACGCCGCGGGCGCTGCTGGGCCAGTCGATCGACGTGGCCGACACCGCGTGTGCGGTCGAGCTGACCGGGGCGCCCGGCCGGAACCTGGCGGTGATGGGCACGGCGATCGCCGAGGCACTGTCCATCATGGACGCCGCGGCGCGGTCGCTCGGCCGGCAGTACCCGCCGCACGAGGTCGAGTTCCTGGTGTCCTGCCTGGTGGACCGGTGTGCGTCCGCGGTCGGTGAGCTGGCCGACGGTCTCGAGGCCGACGGGCACCGCGTGGTGCGGTTGAGCGACGTGGAGCTCGGCGAGCACATGGCGAAGCTCGCCGAGGAACCCCCCGAGCACGCGAGGATCCTGCTGCTCTACGGCGTGGACGGAGCGTTGCCGATCCTCGAGCAGAAAGCACCCGGCCAGCTGAAGAGCGGGCTCGACCACTTCCGGATCGTGCTCAAGCAGGGCCCCGGAAAGGGCACCCACACGATCGGGTGGTGGCGCAGCACGGCCCGGCTCAAGGACACGCTCGGGTTCGCCGGAACCGACGACATCGGCGCGTGGGCGGCACTCGACGTGCAGGGCTCGGAGCTGAGCCAGTTCGCGGCCGGGCAGGTCGTGCACTGGTCGCCGCGGCCGGGACGCGCGTTGTTCTTCGACCGCAGCACGCACGTGTCTCCCGAAGTGATGATTCCTTTCGACCGGCCGGAGCACCAGTCGTGAACGCAGGCCAGGAGTACAAGCAGATCGTCGGGCTGGCCGGTAAGGCAGCGCAGGAGCTGCGGGCGTGGGAGCGGCGGCGAGCCGCGGAGCTGGACGCCGAGATCGCGGCCGCGGAAGCCGCCGTGGCCGAGGCCCGGGAGCGCGAGACCCGCACGGTGCAGGGCGCGCAGCACTGGTGGCGGATGGCGCAGGACAACGTGAGCCGCCTGCCCTGGCTCGAGGTGGGCGCCGACCCCGCACCGGCCCCGCACGCCTACGCCTCGCGGCTGGACCTGTACCTGCGCGAGGTCAAAGAGGCGTACCAGGAACTGGTCGACGCGGTGCTGTCGCTGGGCTGGCGCGCACGGCGTTAGCTAGTTCGCCGGGCGCATCCAGGTCTCCGGCTCGAGCGTGTCCGGCTTCGGCAGCGGACGGCGCACGTACACCCGCGCCCAGATCAGGACGCCGCGCACGGTGGCCGGCACCGCGGGCGCGACGTCGCGGCGGGAGAGGTGCTCGACGGTGGCTCGTGTCCAGTGCATGATCGTCAGACGTTGCGCGCATGTGGTTGGTTGCACACGAAACCACTGGGGAGTCGGTGACGTCATAGTGACCGATGGAGCGAAAGAGGTCCGGGTGAACCGCGATCTGACCACCAAGTCCGTCGAGGAGCAGTCCGCTGCCCGGCGCCGCCAGGCCGCGCAGCAGGTCACCACGGCCCAGGACGACTGGGGGCTGGTCGAGGTCGGTGTCTCGCCCAGTGGCGAGGTCCTCGAGGTCGCCGTCAACTCGGCGCTGTTCGAGCAGGTGCAGCCGATGGACCTCGCCGAGGCGATGCTCCAGGCCGCGCGGGCCGCCCAGCGCCGGGCCCGGCAGCTGCACCGCTGACCGCCGCCGCGCTGGGGGCGGCGGCGGTCAGCGGGCGTCAGCGGGCCGGGCGGTAGCGGATGATCTGCGGGTCGTGGTCGCTGGCCTGCTCGGCGAACTCGGCGTTGATGTGCACGACGTCGTAGTCCACCCGCGACAGCGCGGGCGAGGTCAGGATGTGGTCGAGCACCTGCGAGTTGCCCTCGTAGACGTAGCTGTACCGCTCGCCGGCGGGCAACCGGTCGATCTGGTCGGTCAGCGCACCGCCTGCGGTGAGCGTGCGCAACGCCGGTGCGAACTGGTAGTCGTTCAGGTCACCGGCCACGACGACGTCGGCCCAGGGGTCGGCGGCCAGCACCTGGTCGACGAACCCGCGCAGCACCCGCGCCTGCTGCCCGCGCTGGGCCTCGGAACTCCGGGCGGGCGGCTGGTACCGGCCGTGCACCGGCTGGTCACCGCCCTTGGAGTTGAAGTGGTTGGCGATCACGAACACGGTGTGCCCGTGGAACACGAACTCCCCGGCCAGCGGCTTGCGGCTGTTCGTCCACGCCGGGTTGCCCGGGTCGATCCGTCCCGGTGACACCGACAGGTGCGGCCGGCCGTGGTCGGCCACCACCGACACCGGCGTCGTCGCGTCCCCACCCGGACGGTCCACGAAGGACACCCGGTCCGGGTTGAAGAGGAAGCCGACGCGGATGTTGCCGCCCGGCTCCCCGCCGTCGGTCCGATCCTGCGGGTCGATCTGGCGCGACTCGTAGCGCGGACCGCCCGCCGCGACGATCGCGTCGGTGAACCGCTTCAGGGTCTGGTCGGCGGCCACCAGGCCGTCACCGCCGGCGCCGTTGTTGTCCTGGATCTCCTCCAGGGTCACGATGTCGGGCGCGGCGAGGTTGTCCACGATTCCGTGCGCCAGCTCGTCGAACTTCGCCTGATCGTCCACAGCAGACAGGTTCTCGACGTTGTAGGTCGCGACGGCGAGCTCGCTCGGCGACCGCTTGCGCGTCACCTCGCGCTGGATGCCGCCGTCCTTGAGCTCGCCCAGGGCAGTGGCCTGCACCGTGTAACCGCCGTAGCTGTCGTACTCGATCGGACCGGAGGTGAGCCCGGCGAACGTGTCCCCGGTGTTCGCCTGCGGGAAGGGGTGCTGCGCGAACGGGATCAGCGACTCGACCTTGAGCACGCCGGTGTTCGGCGAGTCGTATCCGGTGTAGACGGTGCCGCCGCGTCCGGTCGGGTTCTCCGCCGGTTTCGTGGTCACGTAGACCTCGTGGTAGCTGGTGGACGGTCCGACGACGCGGGCGTCCGGGACCGTGACGACCTCGCCCTCGTGCGCCTCCCAGAAGTCCAGCGCGTACTCCGCCGGCTCCAGCGGCAGGTTCTCGATGTTGCCGCCCGGCTGCGGCACGAGCGCGCCCGGGACGGTGTCCGGTGTGATCACCGTCGGGGCGGGCAGCGGGTTGCCGGTGGACTGGACGGTCCAGCGCGCACCGGTGATCTCGGTGGTGGACTGGTGAACGGAGGTGGCCGGGCTGTCCGGGTAGTACTCGGTGACGGTGCCGGACACCGTGACCGCGTCGCCGACGGCGACCGCGGGCGTGGCCGAGCCGGTGAACACCAGCACGCCCTCGCTGGTGCGCGGGTCGTTGTCGGGCTGCGGATCGGTCAGCCAGAAGCCGCGCGCGGAACCGAACGCCCGCACGGCGGTGACGATGCCGGTCACGCCGGTGACCTTGGTGCCGGCCAGCGGCGAGATCCGCGTGGTGCCCTGGACGTCGTGGATCCTGGCGGGTGCGCCACCCGCGTCACCGCCGGAGGTCTGACCACGGCCGTTGACCGGGGTGGGGGCACCGGTCGCGAAGTCGGCCGCGTTGTCGTCGGTGTCGGTGAGGGTCGCCCGGGCGGTCGAGGCGGTGTTGCCGGGCGTGGGGGCCGGATTGCGTTCGCGGACGGCCGCCGAGCCGTAACCGACGAGGTCACGGATACGGGGATCGGCGGCGCAGTCCGGCGTGGTGAGACAGGTCAGGGGTGTGGTGCCGTGGACGAGCGCGACGGTGCCGGACGTCGCGGCCATCGCGATCGAGCCGGTGGCGTCGGCGGCGGGCAGCGGCACCGTGCCGCCCGAGCCGGTGGCCTCGGCCACCAGGTAGCGGCCGCCCGCGGCCACCGAGCCGGTCAGCGGAGTGACCTGCCAGCGGCTCGACGCGCTGGGCGAACCGGGCAGGTACTGCACACTCCAGCCGTCCAGCCCGACGGTGCCGCCCGCAGTGGCGAGTTCGATGAAATCGCTGGTCAGCGTGGCGCCGCTGTTGCCACCGCCCCCGTAGACCTCGGCGATCACGACGTCGGCGCTCGCGGCCGAGGCGGGTGCCGCCGCTACCGCCGATGCGGCCAGCGCGGTGGCGGCGAGCACGCCGATTCTTCGAGTGGTCGTCACCCTGAGTCCCCTCGTCTGATCATCAGTCGAGGCATCTTCCCTCGGTGAGGTGAGGCGAAGGAAGACTCACCGGCAACAACCGGTAACGGTTCGTCCGCCCGGCCTACGACCGAGGACGGGTGTCAGTGGTCGTTCATGAACCCGCTGTGCGTGGCGTAGCCGTTGTCGCCCTTGTAGTAGAGATCGACGTAGACGCCCTCCGGCAGGTTGTAGCGGCCGCCCTCGCTCGCCCGGTGGGTGGTACAGGTGCCGAAGCCGCTGGCCACGGCTTCGTACTTCCACGGCCCGGCCCACACGTTGACGACCGCGCTGGCCCCGTTGGCCGCCGTGTCGCACACCGCGATCCGGTCCCCGTACTCCTCGGCGTAAACGGTGACGCCGAGCTCCGAGAAGGTGTGGTCCCAGCCGTCCCCCGGCGGGTCCGGCATGGCGGAGGCGCTACCGGCCGGGACGAGCACCCCGGCGGCCGCGAGGGTCACCACGGCGGACAGGGTGCGGATGTTGATCAGTGTCATCGGCCGAACGTAGGCTCGCACCCCGACCAGCCGCTGACACGATCGGGTGATGACTTACCGAGGTCAGGGACAGTCAGTACGGGTGAGCTACGGAAATCGCCGATCGACGGGGAACCGCTCCCGTACCGCCGCACCCACCCGCTCCGGCGGTAGCTTGGCTCCGTGCAGCCATCAACTATGGAACGAGCGCAGAGCGCCACCAGTGCTCCGGCGGACGATCCGCGAAGCTGGAGCCGCGCTCGCGAGGACCTGCGACGGGGCTTCCGGTCCTGGCGGCTGTGGGGCCACCTGGGGTGGAACGACATCCGGAGCCGCTACCGTCGCTCCCTGCTGGGACCGTTCTGGATGTCGGTGACGATGGGCCTCACGACCGCCGGGCTCGGCAGCGTGTTCAGCCTCATCTGGCACAGCCCGGCAGCGACGTTCGTCCCCTACGTCGGCACCGGCCTGATCGTCTGGGCCTTCATCGGCGGCTGCCTGTCCGACGGAATGGGCAGTTTCACCGAGAGCGCGGAACTCCTCGCGCAGACGTCGGCCCCGCTCACCGTCCACGTGTTGCGAACCGTGTGGCGGCAAACGCTCATCCTCGCCCACAACCTGATCGTCTACTTCGTCCTCCTCGCGCTCTTCTTCCGCCGACTGCACGAGCACGGCTACACGATGGACGGGCAGCCGTGCGGGACACCGGGCGGCATGGTGTGCCACCCCGGCCTCGGCTGGAACGCGTTCCTGGTGATCCCCGGTTTCGGGCTGGCACTGGCCGGCGGCATCGCCGCGGCGATGATCCTGAGCGTCGTCGCCACGCGGTTCCGGGACGCCCCACCGCTGATCGGCGCGATCATCCAGCTTCTGTTCATCCTCGTCCCGATCACCTGGCCACTGGACACGCTGATCCAGAACGCGCCGGGGAAAGCGTGGATCATCGAGCTCAACCCGCTGTTCCACTACGTGCAGATCATGCGGCAACCACTGATCGGACAGCAGCTGCACTGGTGGAGCTGGCTGGTGGCCGCCGGCCTGACGCTGGCCGCGTGGACGGTCGCACTCGTCGTGCTGCGGAACTACCGGGCGCGCATCCCCTACTGGGTCTGACCCGGCTCCGGAACGACGGAACGCCCGCCCCCGAACCAGCGGGGGCGGGCGTTCTGCCTGTTCGCAGCGGTAGCGGTGGGATTTGAACCCACGGACGGGGTCAACCGTCACACGATTTCGAGTCGTGCTCCTTCGGCCGCTCGGACACGCTACCGCCGACTAGGTTACTAGACGCCCGAGAGCGGCTCGCAGGCACTCCTCACCTGGTGCGGAAGCGGCGCTGCGCGTCACGTGCCGCGGTGGCCGCCCAGTCCGCGACCTCGGTCGTCGTCTCACGCACGATGCCGCGGATCCGCTCGGCGCGGCCGGCCGCCTGGTGACGACGGCTGCCGGTCAGGCGCCCGAACAGCTCCCGCGCCCCGCCCTTGGCCTGACGGGACCGGCTCGTCATCCGGTTCTTCACGACGTTCATCGACCCTCCTTCGACGCGGTCGCTCCCGGGCTACCCCGCCACCCGGCGGATCACACGTCGCGGTGACCGGCGAAGAACTCGGCCAGCAACGCGGCGCAGTCGGCCTCCAGCACGCCGCCGCGCACCTCCGGCCGGTGGTTGAGCCGGCGATCGCGCACCACGTCCCACAGCGATCCGACCGCGCCGGTGCGCGGCTCCCACGCCCCGAACACCACGCGGGCCACGCGCGCGAGCACCAGCGCCCCGGCGCACATCGTGCACGGCTCGACCGTCACCGCGACGGTGCAGCCGTCCAGCCGCCAGCCGTCGCCGAACTCGCGGGCGGCCGCCCGCAGCGCCAGGATCTCCGCGTGCGCCGTCGGGTCGCCCAGCTCCTCGCGCGCGTTGTGGGCGCGGGCGAGGAGTCGGCCGTCCGGCGCGAAGACCGCGGCACCGATCGGCACGTCCGGGCCGGCCTCCCGCGCGGCGGCCAGCGCCGCGGACACCAGGTCGGCGTCGGACACGTCAGATCTCGTCGAGCAGCGCGGTGAACTCGCTGCCGAACCCGCAGCGCTGCGCGATCATCTGCAGCTGCTCGTCCGGGTAGAGATCGACCTCACCGGCGATCACCTCGAGCTCCGGCCCGGGCAGGCCGAGGTCGGCGAGGATGTCGAGGTCGCCCTCGGGCCAGATCGAGTCGTCCTCCTCGTCCGGCGGATCGACCCGGAGCACGTCGAGCACGTCGGCGGCGATGTCGTAGTCCAGCGCCGCCGCCGCGTCCGAGAGCAGCAGCGACGGCCCGCGCGGGCTCGGGCGCACGATCACGAAGAACTCGTCGTCCACCGCGAGCAGGCCGAACACGGCCCCGGTGGACCGCAACTTGGCCAGCTCGGTGATGGCGGCGTCCAGCCCCGTGAGCGCACCGGCATCGAGCGCGCTGCAGCGCCACTTGCCGTCCTCCCGGACCACGGCCACCGCGAATCCCGAAACCGGCTCCTTCACCGACATAGCGCACACCGTATACCTGGACGGATCATCGGTGCAGTCGCTCTGCGAGGATCGGATGATGACGGGACCCACCGAGCTGCCCCCTTTGCCGGACACCCGGCTCGCCGTGTTGCGCTCCGAAGCCGAGGCTCTGCAACCGGCCACCGTCGCGCTGCGCCGTGAGATCCACGCCCACCCCGAGCAGGGCCTGCACCTGCCGCGCACCCAGGCCGCCGTCCGCCGGGCGCTGGAGGACCTGCCGCTGGAGATCGTCGAGGGGAAGTCGACCACCGCGCTGACCGCGGTGCTGCGCGGCGCGCAGGACGGACCGGCGGTGCTGCTGCGCGGCGACATGGACGCGCTGCCGCTGCAGGAGGACACCGGCCTGGAGTTCGCCTCCGAAGTGGACGGGACGATGCACGCGTGCGGCCACGACGGCCACACCGCGATGCTCGCCTCGGCCGCGCGGCTGCTGGCGGCCCGCCGCCACGAGCTGGCCGGTTCGGTGGTGTTCATGTTCCAGCCGGGCGAGGAGGGCTACCACGGCGCCCGCCACATGATCCACGAAGGCGTGCTCGACGCCGCCGGTTCGCGGGTGGAGCGGGCCTTCGGCATCCACCTGCTGCCGCACGTCGAGTCCGGCCTGATCACCACCCGTCCCGGGCCGTTGATGGCCTCGAACGACACCTTCACGATCCAGGTGACGGGCAAGGGCGGGCACGGTTCGAGCCCGCACAACGCGATCGACCCGGTCCCCGCGGCCGCGGCGATGGTCGGCGCGTTGCAGACCATGGTGACCCGGCGGATCAGCGTGTTCGACCCGGCGGTGGTGTCGGTGACCCGGATCGCGGCCGGCACCACGACCAACATCATCCCGGAGACCGCGGAGGTGGCCGGGACGATCCGGACCCTGTCCGAGGCGACGCGGGCCCGGGTGAAGGCCGAGCTGCCGAAGGTGTGCGAGGCGGTCGGTGCGGCGCACGGCTGCCGGGTACTGGTGGACGTCGAACCCGGCTACCCGGTGACCGTGAACGACCCGGAGCAGGCGCTGCGCGTGCTCGACCTGGCGCAGCGGGTGCTCGGCCGGTCGGAGCTGCTGGCCGACCCGAACATGGGTGCGGAAGACTTTTCCTATGTGCTGCAACGGGTCCCCGGCGCGTTCGCGTTCCTCGGGGCGTGCCCGCCCGAGGTCGATCCGGCGGAGGCGCCAACCAACCACTCGAACCGGGTGCGCCACCACGAAGGCGCTTTCCCGGCCGGGGTCGCGATGTACGCGGCCTTCGCGCTCGACGCCCTGGCAGGATGACGCACCGTGCGAGACGTGTGCGTGATCGGACTCGGGTTGATCGGCGGCTCGGTGCTGCGTGCGGCCGCCGCGGCCGGGCGGACCGTCTGGGGCGCGACGACCGCGGCGGGTGACGCGGAGGCGGCGCTCGCCGACGGCTTCGACGCCTCCACCGACGTCGTGGCCGCCCTGCGCCGGGCCGCCGACCGGGATGCGCTGGTGGTGCTGGCGGTCCCGCTGACCGCGGTCGAGGAGGTGCTGCGGACGGTCGGTGAGTGCGCGCCGTCCTGCCTGCTCACCGACGTGACCAGCGTGAAGACCGGCGTGGTGACCGCCGCACGGGCGTTCGCACCGCAGGCCCGGTTCGCCGCCGGGCACCCGATGGCGGGCACCGCGGAGTCCGGCTGGCGCGCCGGCACCGCGACGCTGTTCCGGGGCGCGGCGTGGGTGGTCTGCGTCGAGGACGACACCGACCTCGCAGCGTGGGCCGAGGTGGCCCGGTTCGCGATCGACCTCGGCGCGCACGTGGTCCCGCTGACCGCGGCCCGGCACGACGAGGCCGTCGCACGGATCTCCCACCTGCCGCACCTGCTGGCCGCCGTGCTCGCCGCCGTCGGCGCGGACGGCGGGCCGGTCGCGCTGGCCCTGGCCGCCGGGTCCTACACCGACGGCACCCGGGTCGCCGCGACCCGGCCGGACCTGGTGCGCGCCATGACCGAGGGCAACCGCGAGGCGCTGCTGCCGGTGCTCGACGAGGCCCTCGGCCGGCTCGGGGCGATGCGCGGATCACTGGCCTCGACCGGCGGTCTCGCCGTCAGCATCAACTCCGGTCACGAAGGCGCACAAGCGCTGGCGAGCGCCCGGCAGGCCACGCTGTCGGGCGTTCGCGTCGCCCTGGACGCGCCGGACGCCCGGAACGGCCTGCGCGCCCTCGGCGAACGCGGCGGCCGCATCACCGCTCTCGCCGACGGCACCGCCATCGGCGAGGTGCCGTAGGTCCTACGGCTCAGTCGGTCCCGTCGGTCCGGTCGGTCCCGTCGGTCCCGTCGGTCCTGTCGGTCCTGTCTGGGGGCCGGCCGGACCGGGACCACCCTGCGGGTCGGATCCTCCGCCGGACTGCTTGTGCAGGAAGTCCTTCGCCTTCGACGTCACGCTGTCGATCTTGTCCGCGTGCTGGCCGAGCTTCGACTTGGCGAACCCGCTCGCCTTGTCGATGCCGCTTTCGATCTTGTCCGCGTTCTGGTCGAGCGCCTGCTGCGCCTTCTTCTTGATGTCGTTGAAGTCGATGCCCATGAACCCATGAAACCCCACGGTCAGCGGCCCCGCATCCGGTGAAGCCCTGGTTTACTGCTCGGTAACCCCGACTCCGGAACGGAAAGGTCAGCGATGCCCCGCAGAACGTTCTCCTTCGAGATCACCCGCACCAGCAGCGCCCCGCCGGCGACCCTGTTCCGGCTGGAGAGCGACGGCGCACGCTGGTCCGAGTGGGGCAAACCGCTGATCGTGGTGTCCCGCTGGGACCGGTGGGCCGGGCCGGCAGGCGGGGTCGGCGCGATCCGGGCCGTGGGCGCGTGGCCACTGCTGATCCGGGAGGAAACGCTGGAATACGAGCCGGACCGGCGGCACGTCTACACCTTCGCCGGCACCGCGCCGGTGCGCGACTACCGCGCCGAGGTGCTGTCCGAGCCCGACGGCAACGGCACGCGGCTGACCTGGCGTGGCTCGTTCCAGGAGAAGGTGCCGGGCACCGGGCCGATCGTGCTCGCCGCGCTGCGCATCGCGATCACGGTGCTGTCCGCACGGCTGGTCAAGGCCGCCGAGCGCTGACCGGCGCCGGGGAGATCCCGGCCGCCGGCGCAAGGCGGTCATCGCCTCCGCCGCCGCCCGGCGAAGCGGGCCGGCGACCGGGTTCACCCGTTCGGCCCGGCGGAACCGGCACGGCCGGGTGCACCCAGCGACCGGCCGACCGCATCCGCGAGCGTTCCGGCCCACAACCGGTACCCGGGCGGCCCGGGGTGGAAGCCGTCGGCCGCGAACAGGGCCGGGTCGACCACCTCACCGGGCACGGGGCAATACGTGACGTCCGGCAGGGCGGCGAGCGTCGCCGCCGCCGTGTCCAGCGCTTCGCCACGCAGACCCAGGACGAGGCGCAACGGCTGCGGGAGTGCCGGGAACGCCCGCAGCGGCGGCACCCCGGCCAGCAGGACCGGCACCGGCCCGAGCGCGCGCCGCGCGGCGACCACCAGGGCCAGCAGGTCGCACCGGTACCGGCCCGGCGAGCGCAGTTCGATGGTGTCGTTCACCCCGAGGGCCACGACGAGCAGATCGGCCGGTTCCCGGCAGGCTTCGTCCAGCAGCTCGGACCGCACGGTGCGCGCGTTGGCGCCGGTCCGGCCCGCCACCCGCCAGGAAATCCCGCGGTGCAGGCGGCTTGCCAGCGCCACCGCGAGCTGCCCGGTCAGCGCCTCCTCGTGCGTCCGCGCCCCAACACCATCCACAGTGGACTCGCCGACGACCAGCAACCGCAGCGGGTCGGGCCCGGGCACGGACCCGTGGCGTGGCCCGGTCGCCCCCGGCAACCTCGGCGTGGTCCGGCGTACGCGCAACCCCTGGGCCACCAGCACCGGCGCGAGCCCGGCGGTGGCGGCGACCGCCAAACCGGCCCGGAACGGAGACACTCCCGCACCCGCCTGCTTCGCACCCCGCGTCCCCGCCACCCTGACCTCCGGCTCCCGTCAACCCTTCGCCACCGAGACGGCAACCCGGGACAGCGCGGGATCAGCGACCGCGCGCAGGACGTAGTCCGCCAGGTCGGCCCGCGAGATGGTGAAGCTCCCCCGCACATTACCCCTGGTCTCGCTCGCGATGCGGCCGGTGTGGGGGCCGTCGCTGAGCTTCGGCGGCCGCACGATGGTCCAGTCGAGCCCGGACGCGGTGACCCGGCGCTCCATCTCGCCCATGTCCGCGTACCCCTCACGCAGGATGCGGATCAGGACGGGTTTGAACAGCAGCCTGGTGAACCACCCGTCCCCCTCGCGGTGCATGCCGCTGTTGCTGACCACCGCCAGACGACGCACACCGGCCGTCGTCATCGCGGCCATGATGCTGCTCGTCCCGTCCCGGCAGATCACGCTCGGTCCACGGCCACGCGGCCCCAGCGCGGACACGACGGCTTCGCGGCCGCTGATGGCGGGCACCAGCGCGTCCGGGTCGAGCACGTCCGCCGTCACCACCTCCAGTCGCGGCTGCGCCGGCACGTCCAGGCGGGCCGGATCCCGCACCACCGCGGTCACCTGGTGGCCCGCGGTGAGCGCCTGCCGCACGACGTGCGCGCCCGTCCCACCGGTCGCACCGAACACCGTCAGTTTCATGGCTTCCTCCTCCGTGGTTAGTGTTCACTCACCTGCTATGGTGAGTGAGTACTCACCAACCGTCAAGCACGGCTGAGAGAACGCTGAGGAGCGATGGGAACGCGGGAGAAGATACTGGCCGCGGCCGCGGGGATCATGCGCGAGCAGGGTTATGCGCGGGCCACCACCAAGGAGATCGCCCGCGCCGCCGGCTTCTCGGAGGCCGCGCTGTACAAGCACTTCGCGGACAAGACCGAGATCTTCCTGGGCGTGATCTCGTCCCAGCTGCCGGCCCTGGACACGGCGCTGGGCGAACTCACGGCGGGGCGGCACAGCGTGCGCGGCAACCTGGTCCGCATCACGGCGACCGCGATCGACTTCTACACCGAGAGCTTCCCGATCGGCGCGTCCCTGTTCTCCTCGCAGGACCTGCTGGACGCCCACCGGGCCGCGATCCGCGAGCGCGGGGCGAGCCCCCGCGGCCCGGTCTCCCGCCTCGCGGAGTACCTGCGCGCGGAGCGCACCCTCGGCCGCCTGCCGTCCACTTCGGACCCCGACGCGATCGCGGCACTCCTCCTGGGCGCCGCGTTCCAGCAGGGCTTCCTCCGGAACTGGGACGCCGACTCCGGCGACCCGGCGGGCCTGGCCCGCAAGCTGGTCAAGGCCGTGCTGCCCTAACGCTCCGCGCGCTCCTTCTCCCAGCGCTCGAACAGCAACGGGAGCTGTTCGATGAGGAAGCCCAGGAAGTCCCGCATGTCGGCCAACCGCTTGCCGGCGGGCGTGTCCTCGCCCACCACCGGGATACCCTCGACGGCCGCGTCCCGCCACAGCTCCATGAGCCGGTCGCGCTTGCGCATGCTGGCGAACCACATGTCGTCGGTCACCCGGAAGTGGTCGCGGCGCGATCCGGGTTCCCGCTCCCGAACGACCATCCCGACCTGCTCCAGGTAGCGGACGGCTCCCGACACCGCGGCCGGGCTGATCTGCAGCTTCTCCCCGATCTCGCCCGCGGTGAGCCGGCTTTCGTCGGTCACCACCAGTGCCGCGAACACCCGCGCGGGCATGCGCTGGAAACCGAGCTGCGTGAGCACGAGCGCCAGGCGCTCGACGTAGCGGCGCACCGCCTCCTCGTCCCGCATGCAGATCACCCTTCCGCAGTCGTCCAGCGCTTCAGCCAATCTATACGTTTTCCTAACTTCACAACTTTGTGAAATGAATGTACCTTCGGCGCATGGACAACGCCATCTCCATCGAGGGCCTGCACAAGTCGTTCGGCGCGACGAAGGCCCTCGACGACCTGAACCTGCAGGTCAAGAGCGGAGAAGTGCACGGCTTCCTCGGCCCCAACGGTGCCGGGAAGTCAACCACCATCCGCGTCCTGCTCGGTCTGCTGCGCACGGACCGCGGCACCGTCCGCCTGCTCGGCGGCGACCCCTGGCGCGACGCCGCGAGCCTGCACCGCCGGCTCGCCTACGTCCCCGGTGACGTCAACCTCTGGCCCAACCTCTCCGGTGGCGAGGTCATCGACCTGCTCGGGCGACTGCGCGGCGGCCTCGACAAGCGCCGCCGCAACGAGCTGATCGAACGCTTCGACCTCGACCCGAAGAAGAAGGGCCGCACCTACTCCAAGGGCAACCGGCAGAAGGTCGCGATCGTCGCGGCCCTGTCCTCCGACGTCGAGCTGCTGATCCTCGACGAGCCGACCTCCGGCCTCGACCCGCTGATGGAGGCCACCTTCCAGTACGCGATCCAGGAAGAGCGCGACAAGGGCCGCACGGTGCTGCTGTCCAGCCACATCCTCGCCGAGGTGGAGGCCCTGTGCGACCGGGTCAGCATCATTCGCAACGGGCACGCGGTCGAGACCGGCACCCTCAGCGAACTCCGCCACCTCACCCGCACGTCGATCGTGGCGGAGCTCGCCGGTCACCCGAACGGCCTCGCCTCGCTGAGCGAGGTGCACGACCTGAAGGTCGAGGGCAACCGGGTCCGGTTCGACGTCGAGACCCAGTCGCTGGACGAGGTGCTGCGCAAGCTCACCGAAGTCGGCGTGCGCAGTCTGACCAGCCAGCCCCCGACGCTGGAGGAGCTCTTCCTCCGCCACTACACGACGGAAGCGAGCGCACGATGAGCGCGCTGGTCGGTACCCGGCACCTCGTCCGCCTCGCGCTGCGGCGGGACCGGGTCGTCCTGCCGATCTGGGTGCTGGTGATCGGCCTGTTGCCGGTCAGCTCCGCCGGCGCCTACGGGCAGCTGTACCCGGACGCCGCGAGCCGGGCGTCCCTGACCGCGGGGATGAGCGCGAACCCGTCCATCACCCTGCTCTACGGGCCACCGTTCGACCTGTCCACGGCGGGCGGGTTCACCGCATGGCGCTTTGGGGTGTTCGCGCCGCTGTTCCTGGCTCTGGCCTGCATCCTCACCGTCACGCGGCACACCCGGCAGGAGGAGGACACCGGGCGCCAGGAACTGCTGTCCTCGGCGGTCACCGGCCGCTACGCCGCTCTCACCGCCGCGGTGGTCACCGCGGGGATCGGCGCGGTCGCCACCGGCTTGCTGGTGGCCCTGGGGCTGACCGGCACGGGTCTGCCCGCGGGCGGTTCGGTGGCGTTCGGCCTCGGGATCACGCTGACCGGACTGGTGTTCGCCGCGGTCGCCGCGGTCGCGGCCCAGCTGGCCGAGTACTCGCGTACCGCCAACGGCATCGCGGCCGCCGTGCTCGGGGTCGCCTTCGCGCTGCGCGCCGTCGGCGACGCGGCCGCGGACGTGTCGTGGTTGTCGTGGCTGTCGCCGCTCGGCTGGGCGACCCGGCTGCGGCCGTACGCCGGGGACCGCTGGGCGGTGGCGTTGCTGCTCCTCGCCGCGGCGCTGGTGCTGGGGCTGGTGGCCTACCGCCTGCTGCCGCGCCGGGACGTCGGCATGGGCCTCTTGCCGGCCCGGCCCGGCCCGCCGGTGGCCGCACCCGGACTGCGGTCGCCGTTCGCCCTGGCCTGGCGCCTGCATCGCGGCGCGCTGCTCGGCTGGATCGCCGGCTTCGCGGTGTTCGGCGCGATGTTCGGGTCGCTCGCGGCGGGCATCGGCGACATCCTCGGCGACAGCGCCCAGACCCAGCAGATGCTCGAGCGGCTGGGCGGGACGCAGAACTTGATCGACACGTTCCTCGCGGCGATCGCGAACATCTTCGGGATGATCGCCGCCGTGTATGCGGTGCAGGCGACGATGCGGATGCGCGCGGAGGAGACCGCGCTACGGCTGGAACCGCTGCTGGCAACCCGGGTGCGGCGCTTGCAGTGGGCCGCGGGGCACCTGGTGTTCTCGCTGCTCGGCACGGCCGTGCTGCTCGTGGTGTCCGGCCTGTTCGCCGGTCTGCTGCACGGGCTGCGGGTGGGCGACGTCGGCGGCCAGATCCCCGCGGTGATCGGGGCGACGGTGGCGCAGGTGCCCGCGGTCTGGGTGGTCACCGGGATCGCCGTGCTGGTGTTCGGGTTCGCGCCGCGGTTCACGACGGCCACCTGGGCGGTGCCCGGACTGTTCGTCCTGCTGTCGCTGTTCGGCCCGGTGGTGCAGGCACCGCAGCCGGTGCTCGACATCTCGCCGTTCACCCACGTCCCGAGGCTGCCCAGCGCGGAGTTCACCGTGACCCCGTTCGCGTGGCTGCTCGGGATCGCCGTGATCACCCTTGCCACGGGTCTGGCACGGTTTCGGCGCCGGGACATCGGATAGTCCTGGCGCGGGCGAGTGGCGGAGCCCGGACCGGTCGGAGGTCCGGGCTCCGCCACTCCGTTTTTGTCGGTACCCCTCGCTAACGTCGTTCTCGTCGACGACATGGGGGGAACATGCGATGGGGGTTGCTGGCGCACGCGGATTTCCGGCGGCTCTGGCTGGCCGATGCCCTGAGCCAGTTCGGCGACCGGATCAACCTGCTGGCCGTGCCGTTGCTGGCGGCGATCACACTGCGGGCCACCGCCTGGCAGGTGTCGTTGCTGCGGGTGCTGGAGACGCTCGCCTTCCTGCTGCTGGCCCTGCAGGTGGGCGTGTGGACCGACCGGATGCGCAAGCGCCGCGTGCTGGTCCTGGCCGATCTGGGACGCGCGGTGGCCTTCGGGTCGGTGCCGCTCGCCGCGGTGGCCGGGGTGCTGACGATGACGCACCTGTGTGTGGTGGTTGCGGTCGCCGGGGTGCTGTCGGTGTTCTTCGACGTCGCGCACCGGACGTACCTGCCGGGCCTGGTCGACCGCGACCGGCTGGTGGAGGGCAACGCCCGGTTGCAGGCGAACGTGTCGGTCGCGGCGGTGGCGGCGCCGAGCCTGTCGGGATGGCTGGTGCAGCTCTTCGGCGGCGCCGCCGCGGTCGGGGCCAACGCGGTCAGCTTCCTGTGGTCCGCGTGCTGGTTGCGGCGGATCGGGGCGCCGGACCGGGTGCCGGTCGCGCGGGCGCGGGCACCGCTGCGCCGGGAGATCCGCGAGGGCCTGCGGTTCGTCGGGCGGGACCCGGTGCTCCGGGCGAACGCGGCACACAGCGTCTGTGTCAGCGTGTGCCAGCAGTTCCAGGTCACGGTGGCCGTGCTGTTCCTGCTGCGCGAGGTGCACCTGTCGCCCGGCGTGATCGGGTTGCTGCAGGCCGGCGGGCTGATCGGGGCCGTCCTCGGTTCGGTCGTGGCGCGGCGGCTCGGCGACCGCTTCGGCGCGGCGCGGGTGATGTGGGCGGCCGCGCTGCTGTGGGGCGCGGGTTACCTGATGATCCCGCTGACCGCGCCGGGCGCGGCAGTCACCTGGTACCCGATCGGCAACTTCCTGACCGGGCTGAGCATCGTGGTGCTCAACGTGCACCAGCTCAGCTACCGGCAGGGCGTCACGCCGGAGTGGTTGCAGGGCCGGGTCGCGGCGACCAGCACGTTCCTGCACTTCGCGCCGGGGCCGGTGGGGAGCCGGCTGGCGGGCGTGCTGGCGAGCACGGCCGGGCTGCGCGGCACGTTGTGGCTGGCCGGCGCCGGAGTCGCGGCGTCGGCGCTATGGCTGGTCTGTTCACCGCTGCGCCGGATGCGGCGGTTGCCCGAGGCATACGAGGAGGAGCGCACGGGTAGCCACGGCACATGACCCTCGATGGAGTACCGCGTCAGCTCTTCCTCGCCGGCCAGTGGCGGGACGCCGCGGACGGGAGTCGCTTCGGCGTGCACGACCCGGGGACCGAACAGCAGCTGTGCGAGGTGTCCGACGCCCAGGACGCCGACGTCGCCGAGGCGATCGAGGCGGCCACCGCGAAGCAGGAGGAGTGGGCCGCCACGCCGCCGCGCGAGCGGGGCGAGATCCTGCGCCGCGCGTGGCAGCTGATGACCGACCGCGCCGACGAGCTGGCCCGGCTGATGACGCTGGAGATGGGCAAGAGCCTGGCGGAGTCCGCGGCCGAGGTCACCTATGCCGCCGAGTTCTTCCGGTGGTTCTCCGAGGAAGCGGTGCGCGTCGACGGGCGGTACGCGCGCAGCCCCGCCGGGGGCGGTCGGGTCATCGTCTCCAAACACCCGGTGGGGCCGTGCATCCTGGTGACGCCGTGGAACTTCCCGCTGGCGATGGGCACCCGCAAGATCGGACCGGCCATCGCCGCAGGCTGCACGATGATCGTCAAGCCCGCGCAGCTGACGCCGTTGTCGATGCTGAACCTCGCCGGGCTGCTCAAGGAGGCCGGCCTGCCCGACGGCGTGCTGAGCGTGCTGCCCAGCACCTCCGCCAGCCGGGTGGTGAACCCCGCGCTCGCCGACCCGCGGATCCGCAAACTGTCCTTCACCGGTTCCACCGAGGTCGGCCGCAAACTGGTCGAACAGTGCTCGCCCAACCTGCAGCGGATGTCGATGGAACTGGGCGGCAACGCACCGTTCCTGATGTTCGAGGACGCGGACCTGGACGCGGCCGTGCAGGGCGCGGTCACCGCGAAGATGCGCAACAACGGCGAGTCGTGCGTCGCGGCGAACCGGTTCCACGTGCACTCCTCGGTCGCCGGCGAGTTCGTGCGGCGGCTGACCGACGCCATGTCCTCGCTGAAGGTCGGGCACGGCACCGAGGACGGCGTGCAAGTCGGCCCGTTGATCAATGCGGAGCAGCGGGACAAGGTGGTGGAGCTGGTCGAGGACGCCCTGTCCCGCGGCGCACACGCCACCACCGGTGGCAAGCCGCTCGACGGCGACGGCTTCTTCTACTCGCCGACGGTGCTCACCGACGTCCCACCCGACGCGCGCATCCTCCGCGAGGAGGTGTTCGGCCCGGTCGCGCCCGTCACCACGTTCGAGGACGAGGACGAGGCGGTCCGGCTCGCCAACGACACCGAGTTCGGGCTGGTGGCCTACGTGTTCACCCGCGACCTCGACCGGGCGATCCGCGTGGGCGAGCGGATGGCGACCGGGATGGTCGGGCTCAACACCGGTCTGGTGTCGAATGCGTCCGCGCCGTTCGGCGGTGTCAAGGCGTCCGGGTTCGGCCGCGAGGGCGGGGCCGAGGGCATCGAGGAGTACCTCGACGTGAAGTACATGGCCCTGTCGCTCACCGAGAGCTGACCACCGGCAGTCCGGTTCGGACTGTCCTAGTGGGCACCGTCCCGCAGGTGCGCGCTGATCGGGATCACCAGCGGCGTACCGGAGACCGGATCCGGCAGGACCTTCGCCGCCAGCCCGAACACCTCGTCCAGCAGCGGTTCGGTCAGCACGGCGGACGGCGAGCCCTGCGCGAGAACGCGCCCACCGCGCATGGCGACCAGCGTGTCGGCGTAGCGGGCGGCCAGGTTGAGGTCGTGCAGGACCATCACGACCGTCGTGCCGCGGTCGCGGTGCAGCCGGTGCACCAGGTCCAGCACGTCGATCTGGTGCGCCAGGTCGAGGTAGGTGATCGGCTCGTCCAGCAGCAGCAGTCCGGTCTCCTGCGCCAGCGTCATCGAAATCCACGCGCGCTGCCGCTGCCCGCCGGACAGTTCGTCCACCACGCGGTCGGCCAGCACGTCCATCCCGGTCAGCCGCAGCGCGGTGGAGATCGCGTCCTCGTCCGAGGACGACCACTGGCGGTACCAGCGCTGGTGCGGGTGCCGCCCGCGCGCCACCAGGTCACCGACCGTCAAGCCCTCGGGCGCGACCGGCGACTGCGGCAGCAGACCGACCACCTTCGCCACCTCACGCGTCGGCAGCTTGTCGATCCGCTTGCCGTCCAGCAGCACCGCGCCCTCCCGCGGGGCCAGCAGCCGCGCCAGCGCCCGCAGCAACGTCGACTTGCCGCAGCCGTTCGGGCCGATGATCGCGGTGATCGTGCCGTCCAGGACGTCCAGGTCCAGACCGTCGACGACGAGACGCTCGCCGTACCCCAGCTTCAGGCCCTCGGCCCGCAGTCGTGCCGTCATGCTCGTGCCTCCCGGCGGCTCCGGACGAACAGGAAGATCAGGTACGGCGCGCCGAGGACCGCGGTCAGCACCCCGACCGGCAGGTCCGGCAGCAGCAGCCGGGTCAGCAGGTCCGCGCCCACGGTCAGCAGCGCGCCCAGCACCATCGACCCGGCCAGCGGCGGTTGCGCGGTCTTCGCCAGCCGCATCGCGATCTGCGGTGTCGCCAGCGCGACGAACGTGATCGGCCCCGCCGCGGCGGTGGCGATCGCGGCGAGCGTGGCCGCCAGCAACAGCAGTGCGCCGCGGGCGCCGTCGACCCGGATGCCGAGGCCGCGCGCGGTGTCATCGCCGAACTGCAGGCCGCCGACGGTCCGCCCGCACACCAGCGTGATCGGCACCAGCACGGCCAGCGCGATCGCGACCGGGCCCACCGAGTCCCATCCGACATCGGCGAGGTTGCCGACCAGCCACGTCGTCGCGCGCGCCGCGTCGTTCACGTCCCCGGCGGCGAGCAGCCAGTTCACGACGTTGTAGCTGATCGCCCACAGCCCGATGCCGATCAGCACCATGCGGTAGCCGTCGACGCCGCGCCGCCACGACAACGCGTACAGCAGCACCCCCGCCAGCAGTCCGCCGAGCAGCCCGGCGACCGGCACGCCGATCGCGCTCACCGTGCCGCTGACCTGGCCGCGGTACCCACCGGCGACGATCGCGGCGACCGCGCCGACGCCCGCACCCCACGTAATACCCAGGATGTCCGGGCTGGCCAGCGGGTTCCGCGCGACCGACTGGAACAACGCGCCGGACAGCCCGAGCGCGGCACCCACCAGCACGCCGGCGAGCGTGCGCGGCAGGCGCAGGTCGAAGATGATCCCGCGTTCCCGCCGGGTCCCGCCGCCGAGCAGGGTCTCCAGCACGTGCCAGATCCCGATGCGGGAGCTGCCCATCCCGATGTTGATCGCGGCGACGAGCACCAGCAGCACCGCCGCGACAACCACGACCGCGATCACCCGCGGCTTGACCGTCCACGCCACCGGCCCGGCGGCCAGCACCTTGCGCGTCATACCTTGCTCAGCCCCCGCCGCCGCACCAGCACGATGAACACCGGCGCCCCGATGATCGCGAGCAGGATGCCCACCTCGAAGTCGTCGCCGGTCAGCACCCGCCCCAGCACGTCGGCCGTCAGCAGCAGCACCGCGCCGAGCAGCCCGGCCACCGGCACCAGCCAGCGGTAGTCCGGGCCGGTGATCGCGCGGGCGAGGTGCGGCACGACGAGCCCGAGGAACGCGATCGGCCCGCACGCGGCGACCGCCGACCCCGTCAGCAGCGTGATCGCCGCGACGCCGAGCACGCGCGTACGCACCACCCGCTGCCCGAGCGCGGTCGCGACGTCCTCGCCGAGTGCCAGCGTGTTCAGGCCGGGCGTGTTGATCAGCGCAAGCAGCAGGCCGGCCACCAGGAACGGCGCGATCTGCCCGGTGATCGCGAAATCGCGCCCGGCGATCGACCCGATCCGCCAGAACCGGTAGATCTCCATGCCGCGCTCGTCGCCGAGGATGATCGCCGACACCAGCCCGTGCAGCAGCGCGCTCACCGCGGCGCCGGCGAGCGCGAGCGTCACCGGCGTCGCGCCCCCGCCGCCGACCGCGCCGAGCAGGAACACCGCAACGCTGGCCAGCAGGGCGCCGGCCAACCCGAACCAGATGAACCCGTAGAGCCCGTCGATCCCGAGCACGACGACCGCGAACACGACCGCGAGCGCGGCGCCGTGTGTGACGCCGAGCAGGCCGGGGTCGGCGAGCGGGTTGCGCGTGTGGCCCTGCATGAGCGCGCCGGCGACGCCGATCGCGAGCCCGACGAGCAGGCCGAGCACCGTGCGCGGCACCCGCAGCGACCGGACGATGATGTCCGGTTCGGCCCCGGCGGGGTGGGTGAGCGCCGTCCACACCTCCCCGAGCGGGATCGTTTTCGTACCCAGCGCGACGCTCGCCGCGCAGACGAGGACCAGCAGCACGGCGAGCACGCCGATACCGGCCACCCGGCGCTGCCTGCGCGTCCGTGGCCGGGCTGTCGCCACCACCGTCACTGCTGTCGCCTATCCAACTCGATCTTCCAAACGGGACGAACCGCACCTTATGCTTCGCGTTAGGCTAGGCTAACCGAAAGAGAGATGCCGATGACGAGACCGTGGCGAGCAGCACTGGCGCTGGCGGTGACCGCGTGCCTGACCCTGACCGCGTGCAGCGGCGGCGCCGGGGAATCCGCGGGGCAGGGCGGAGCGAGCCAGGCCGGCTATCCGCGCACCATCCAGCACGCGATGGGTTCGACCGTGCTGAAGACGCAGCCGAAGACCGTCGCCGCGCTCGACACCAGCTACGTGGACGCCGCGTTCGCGCTGGAAACCCAGGTCGTGGCGTACACCAAGTACCGCAACTACGACCAGCTGCCCGAATACCTCGGCGACGACCGCGGGTTCGGTGCGGGCGCCAAGGTGGTCGGCCCGCTGGAGAGCCCGGACGTCGAGCAGCTCTACGACGTCAAGCCGGACGTGATCGTCTCGGCGAAGGTGCGGCACGAGAAGTACTACGACCAGTTCACCGGGGTCGCCCCGACGGTCTTCTCGACGACGACCGGCGCGAGCTGGAAGGACAACATCCGGCTGCTCGCGCGGGTCCTCGGCAAGGAGTCCCTGGCCGAGCAGAAGATCGGCGCCTACGAGCAGCGGGCGCAGCGGATCGGCCAGGAGATCACCGCCAAGCTCGGCCGCACCCCGACGGTGTCCATCGTGCGGTTCGTCGAGGGCGAGCCGACCGTCCGGCTCTACAGCAGCGCGTCCTACCCCGGCGTGGTGATGGCCGACGCGCGGCTGTCCCGGCCGGCGGGCCAGCCGGACACGGCCGACAAGATCTCGGTGAACCTCAGCCAGGAGGACATCGCGAAGCTGGACGCGGACGTCATCTTCGTGTCGTCGTACTCGGACGAGACGAAGACGGCGGAGGACCCGAAGGCGAAGTTCCAGGCCAACCCCCTGTGGGCGACGCTGAAGGGCAAGATCGTCGATGTCCCCGACACGACGTGGTTCAGCGCCGTGAGCCTGCAGGGCGCCTCGGCGATGCTGACCGACCTGGCGAACCAGTTCGGCGTCACGCCGTGACCTGCGCGGGGCCGCGTCCGGTGTGGGCGCGGCCCCGCGGCTCTACGGTGGACCCATGATTTTCATCACCGCGAAGTTCCGCATCCTGCCGAAGCACGCCGACGACTGGCCCGCGATCGCGCGGGACTTCACCCTCGCCACCCGTGCCGAGGACGGGTGCCTGTGGTTCGACTGGTCCCGCAGCGTCGAGGACCCGACGGAGTACGTGCTGGTCGAAGCGTTCCGCGACGGCGAAGCGGGTGCGGCGCACGTGCAGTCCAGCCACTTCGAGACCGCCCGGCAGACCCTGCCGCCGTACCTGGCGGAAACCCCGCGGATCGTCAACTTCGAGCTGCCCCAGGACGACTGGTCCGAGCTGGGCGAGATGGCCGTGCAGCGCTAGGCGCGGAGACCGTCCGCGATGATCCGCGCCAGCGGACGACCCGCCGGGGCCCGCCGCCGCACCGCCAGGTACCCCGCGAGCAGCGCGGTCAGGTCGTCGGGTTCGACGTCCGCCCGGACCGCGCCGGCCGCCTGTGCGCGGCGCAGCAGAGCCCCGAACGCGGCGCGGAACTCGCCCCGCTCGTCCGGCGCCGCCGTGAACGGGGTGCCGGTGCTCGCCTCGAGGGCGTCGCACAGGGCCTTGTTCAGCAGCGCCTGCTCGGCCACCACCTCGAAGAACTCGAAGAACACCCCGCCCGGGTCGGCTGCGGCGAGCCGGTCGCGTGCCTGCTCGGCGAGCCACTCGATGCGGTCGAGCACGACGGCCTCGAACAGCATCTCCTTGCTGGGGAAATGCCGGTAGACCGTGCCCGCGCCCACCCCGGCACGACGCGCGATCTCGTCGAGCGGCACCGACAGGCCCTCGTCGGCGAACGCCTCCCGCGCGGCGGCCAGCACACGCGCGCGATTGCGGCGCGCGTCAGCGCGCAGTCCGGTGCGGCCCGCGGAACTCGTCATCGAGAGCGATTCTAGTCAGCGGACGGCCGCGACGACCGGTTCCGCGAACAGCCCGACCAGCCCGGACCAGGCGCCGGGCACCAGCACCACCGCCAGCACCGTGAACACCGGCACGATCAGGAACTTCTCCACGCCCTTGCCGGTGCGGAAACGCAGGAACCCGGGCGGCCGCAGCTCGTACCAGGTCTCGCCGGCGATCGGCACCGGGAACAGGAACGGGCAGCCGGCTTCGGTGAGCGCATCACCGAGGCAATGCGTGACGCAACCGGCCGCGACCGCGATCCCCAGCCAGCCGGTCAGCTGGGACAGCTCCGCCGCCGCGCTCGCGGTCAGCGCCCACCAGGCCACCCCGCCGCCCGCGACCAGCAGCAACCAGTCCCCCAGCGCGTCCGCGGCGAGCAGCAACGCGAACAGCACCACGGCGGCGACCACGTACCAGCCACCCGCCCGGGTGCCGGCCGTCGTCGCCGCGCCTGCCCCGAGCGCGAACAGCAGTGTGTGCGACAGGTGCCGGTGACTGCCCCGGCGCCGCTCGTCCCGCGGCCCCTTCGTCACCGCGTACAGACCCGCGGAAGCGTGCCGCAGCAGCCAGCACACCATCCCGGTGATCGGGCCGAGCAGTTTCGAGGCGCGGGCACCGGGGTGGTCCAGGTCCGGCAGCAGCGCGAAGCCGGCGGTCGTCGCGGCGAACGCGAGTGCCTGGTGGACGGAGCCGGCGCCGATGGCCGGGGCGAGGGCGAGACCGGCGCACCAGCCGGTCAGCGCGTGGGTGGAACCCATCATGGAAGAGATCTTGGCAAGATGGACCGGAACGGATGCGGAGGGACGGGCATGACCACGACGACGGCGGCCCCCAGTGACGAACTGCGGGCGTTCTGGGCGGAGCGGCACCTGTGCCTGCTCACCACGCTCCGCCCGGACGGCAGACCACACGTCGTGCCGGTCGGCGTCACGGTGGACGAGGACTTCACGACAGGCCGGGTGATCTGCCGCCGCGGCAGCGTCAAAGCTCGCAACGTCCGGGTCGGTCGCCCCGCACTCGCCGTGGTGAGCCAGGTCGACGGCCGCCGTTGGTCGAGTTTGGAGGGAACCGCGGTGATCCGGGAGGATCCGGAATCGGTGGCCGACGCGGAAAACCGGTACGCCGCGCGCTACCACCGCCGGCCGGCGCCGAACCCGGAGCGGGTGGTGATCGAGATCAGCATCAGCCACCGGCTGGGCATGAGGTAAAGCACACCGATGGCGGGTTGCGGGCGAACCGGAAGATGAGGCAGTAATTCAGGGTGCGGACCGTGAAGACCCTCAAGATCGACAGCCCGTTCGCGGGCGGCACGACGTGGGACGTCGTCGATCGGACCGTGATCGGCGCACTCGCGCCGTCGATGATCAGCACCCTGCGCCGCGGTTCCGAGGACTTCCTGTGGTTCGCCGAGCGGCGCATCGCCGGGCACCAGCTCGGCCGACCCGGTCGCTGGGACCACCCCGTGGAGCGGGCACTGCTCGGCTGGCGTTCCCGGCTGGCCTTCGAACTCGACCCGCCGGTCGCGATCCCGGAGATCGACCTCAAGCTGTCCTACTGGGTCCGCAACACGCACGCGGTGTTCCTGCGGCGCCTGCCCGAGACCGGCGGCATGGTGCAGCTGGAGAGCGTGCAGGACGTGGACGCCTGGCTGCACACGCTGATCGACCACTACAAGGCGGTGAAGGCCGCCGGCGAGCAGCAGCTCGACCCGGACGCGCGGGCCACGTTGATGGCGTGGTTCCGGAACACGTTCTTCAAGATCCGCCACGCCGCCGACCGGGTGGGCCTGTCGAGAGTGCGTCCCTGAGGTCCCGACGCGGCCACCCGGCCGAGTCCGGCGATCAGCCGATCGGCTGCCACCAGGGGTCGACCGGTGGCGGGTTGTCCACGTCGATCCGCTCACCGGGGCGGGGGATCGCCAGCGTCACGTCGTGGGCCTTGGCCTCGCGCCAGACCCGTTCGGCGGGTTCGCTCCAGCCGTGCATCGCGAGGCGGAACGTTCCCCAGTGCACCGGGATCAGCAAGCCGCCACCGGCGTCGAGGTGGGCGGCGACTCCCTCCTCGGGTGTCATGTGGATGTCGGGCCACGCCGGGTGGTAGGCGCCGATCTGCACGAGCGCCACGTCGAACGGCCCGTGCTTCGCACCGATCGCGCGGTAGCCGTCGAAGTAGCCCGAGTCCGCCGTGTAGAAGACCTTCCGGCCGGCTCGCGACACGATCCACGACGCCCACAACGTGTTGTTCCGCGTGAACGCGCGGCCCGAGAAGTGCTGCGCCGCCGCGGCCGTCACCTCGACACCAGCCACCGAAACCGACTCGTCCCAGTCCAGCTCGATGATCCGCTCCGCCGGGATCCGCCACCGGCGCAGGTGCGCGCCCACCCCGAGCGGCACCACGAACGGCGCGCGCTGGGTGCGGGCCAGCCGCACCACCGTCGGCCGGTCCAGGTGGTCGTAATGGTCGTGCGAGACGATGATGACGTCCAGCTCGGGCAGGTCGGCCAGCTGGTGCGGCGGCCGGTGCAGCCGCTTCGGCCCGGCGAACCGGGACGGCGACACCCGCTCGCCCCACACCGGGTCCACCAGCACCTTCCGGCCGTCGATCTCGATCAGCGACGAGGCGTGGCCGAACCAGGTGACGTGCAGCCCCGCATCCGCGGGCGCGCCGGGCGGCACCAGCGGAACCGGCCCGGTCGGCTTGCGCTGCTGCTTGCCGAAGAGCATCTCGCCGACCAGGTCGCGGGCGCGGGCGGGCTGCACGAGCGGCGGAGCGAGGTTCCGGAACCGGCCGTCGTGGAACTGCGGGGAGCGCCGCATGCGTTCGGGATCGGGCCTGCCGCCGAAGGACACCGGGATCTCCCCCAGCGCCCACACCGCCGCGCCGAGCAGCGCGGGGAGGGACCACCGGATCATCTTCGCCATGACCTCGAAACTACGCGCGGGCCGGTGAAGTTCCCACCGGAGCAGCCGGACGTGGTCCCGCCGGCACCGGACCGTCCACTTGGTACGGTCGTGACGCGGGCGGGTCAGGCCGGCCTGGTCTCCGCGATCAGCCATTCGAGGTACTCCGCGCTGCCGCCCTCGATGGGTGTCGCGATGATCTCCGGGACCTGGTAGTCGTGCTGCCGCTTGATCAGCTCGACCAGGGGAGCCACCCGGTCGGCCGCGGTCTTGATCTCGACCCGCCATTCGGGGTCGGCGTGCACCTCGCCGTCCCAGCGGTAGACGCTCACGATCGGGCCCACGATCTGCGCGCAGGCACCCAGCCGCGCCTCGACGGCCTGCACGGCCAGCTCACGAGCCGTCGTCTCGCTGTCGGTCGTGGAGGCCACGATCACGTGTTCACGCATGGGCAGGATTACAGCACCGGACCCGGCTCAGACCCAGCCCGCCTGCCGGCCCTCGCGTTGTTCGTCGGCGTCGGCGCCGGCTTTGTGGGTGAGCGCGGCGACCGCCTGCGCCATTTCGGTGCGCACCTGGTCGCCGTCGGTGCGGCGGGTGTGCACGGTCATCGCGATCTCGCACTGCGCCGGGCCGCGGTCGATGACGTGCAACTCACCGCAGTCGTCGCCCTCGCTCTCGGTGCCCCACGCCAGTTGCCTGCTCGCCGCATCCGCGCGGAGCCAGCCCTCCGCGAGGTCCTGCGGGAGGAAGCGGGGCAGGTTGGGCGCATCGGAGATGAACGCGAACGCCTCGTCGGCGGGCAGATCGGCGGTCGCGGTGTAGCTGTACGTCTCCATGACGTCGGAAGTAGCCGTGTGATAGAGGGATAAACGGGGTACGCCGGACCTTATGCGACTCGGCGTGCTCGACATCGGTTCGAACTCCGCGCAACTCCAGATCGTGGATGCCCACCCGGGGGCCCCGCCATTGCCCGCACTGGCTGTGAAAGAGCCCACACGGCTGGCCGAGCAGATCGACGAGACGGGCGCGATCGCGGAGGAGGGCGTGTGCCGGGCGGTGGACGCCGTGGAGTCGGCGCTCGCCGCGGCCCGGCTGCACCGGGTGGAGCAGCTGTTCCTGTTCGCGACCTCGGCGATCCGCGACGCGGCCAACCGCGACGAGATCATCAACCGGATCGAGGAACGCACCGGAGTGCGCCCGCAGTTCCTCACCGGTGAGGACGAGGCCAGGCTGACCTACTCCGCGGCGCACCGCTGGTACGGCTGGTCGGCGGGGCGCCTGCTGCTGCTCGACATCGGCGGCGGGTCGCTGGAGATCGCGCTGGGACGGGACGCCGAACCGCAGCTCACCCTGTCCCTGCCGCTCGGCGCAGGACGGCTGACGCGGATGTTCCTGACCGACGACCCGCCGACGGCCAAGCAGGTCAAGGCGATGCGCCGGCACGCACGGGACATGCTGCGCGAGGTCGCCGACCGGCTGAGATGGGAGGGTGTGCCGGCGCGTGCGGTGGCCACCTCCAAGACGTTCAAGCAGCTGGCCCGGCTGGCGGGCGCGCCGCCGCAGCGGCGCGGTCCGTTCGTGCGGCGCACGCTCACCGTCGACGCGCTCAACACGTGGATCCCCCGTCTGGCGGAGATGACGGCGGCCGAACGGGCGCGGCTGCGCGGGGTGTCCGCACCGCGCGCACGGCAGATCCTGGCGGGCGCGATCGTGGCGAAGGCGACCATGGACACGCTCGACATCCGCAAGGTCGACGTGTGCCCGTGGGCGCTGCGCGAAGGGATCATGCTGCACCACCTGCAAACCCTCCAGGTCTACGACGGGCTGCCGCTCCAGGCGATCAGCACCGCGGTGCCGGAGGTGTCGGGCCGGGGTGTCCCGGGTAAGCCCCTGGTGGGACTGAGCCGAGGAGCGTGAGGAGTTTTCCATGTCGGAGACGGTCGGCGACTACCTGCTGCGGCGCCTGCGGGAATGGGATGTGGAGCAGGTTTTCGCCTACCCGGGCGACGGGATCAACGGGATCGTCGCCGCGTTCGGCAAGGCGGACGACCAGCCCCGGTTCGTGCAGGCCCGTCATGAGGAGATGGCCGCGTTCGAGGCGGTGGGGTACGCCAAGTTCAGCGGGCACGTCGGGGTGTGCATGGCGACCTCGGGGCCGGGCGCCATCCATCTGCTCAACGGGCTCTACGACGCCAAGCTCGACCACGTCCCGGTGGTGGCGATCGTGGGGCAGACCGCGCGCAGCGCCATGGGCGGCAGCTACCAGCAGGAAGTCGACCTGCAGCCGTTGTTCAAGGACGTCGCGAGCGAGTACCTGGTCGAGGTCAACGTCGCCGAGCAGCTGCCCAACGCACTGGACCGGGCGATCCGCACGGCCCTGGCGAAACGGGCGCCGACCGCGCTGATCATCCCGGCGGATCTGCAGGAGCAGCCGTACACGGCGCCGAAGCACGCGTTCAAGCAGGTGCCCTCCAGCCCGCCCGGGTTCCCGCATCCGGTGGTGATCCCGCCGGAGGACGAGCTCGCGCGCGCGGCCGAGGTGCTGGATGCCGGGGAGAAGGTGGCGATCCTGGTCGGCCAGGGTGCGCGCAACGCCGCCGCCGAGGTCCGGGAGATCGCGGAGCTGACCGGCGCCGGAGTGGCGAAGGCGTTGCTGGGCAAGGACGTCCTGCCCGACGACCTGCCCTACGTCACCGGCTCGATCGGGCTGCTCGGCACCCGGCCGAGCTACGAGATGATGCGCGACTGCGACACGCTGCTGATCGTCGGTTCGAACTTCCCGTACAGCCAGTTCCTGCCCGAGTTCGGCCAGGCCCGCGCCGTCCAGATCGACATCGACGGCAGCATGATCGGCATGCGGTACCCGACCGAGGTGAACCTGGTCGGCGAGGCGAAGGGCACGCTGCGGGCGCTGATGCCGATGGTGCAGCGCAAGGACGACCGCCGGTGGCGGGAGAAGATCGAGAAGAACGTCGCGTCCTGGTGGGACACCGTCGAGCAGCAGGCGATGGTCGACGCGGACCCGGTGAACCCGATGCGGGTGGTGCACGAGCTGTCGAAGCGGATTCCCGAGGACGCGATCGTCACGGCCGACTCGGGGTCGTCGACCAACTGGTACGCGCGCAACCTCCGCATCCGCGGGCGGATGCGGGGCTCACTGTCCGGCACGCTCGCCACGATGGGGCCGGGTGTGCCGTACGCGATCGGGGCGAAGTTCGCCTGCCCGGACCGGCCGGTGATCGCGCTGGTCGGCGACGGCGCGATGCAGATGAACGGCATGGCCGAGCTGCTCACGATCCGCCGCTACCGGCACCTGTGGTCGGATCCGCGGCTGGTGGTGTGCGTGTTCCACAACAACGACCTCAACCAGGTCACCTGGGAGCTGCGGTCGATGGGCGGCGCCCCGAAGTTCGAGGAGTCGCAGTCATTGCCCGAGTTCTCCTACGCCGAATTCGCCCGGTCGCTGGGGTTCGAGGCGGCCGCGGTCGACGAGCCGGACCAGCTCGGCCCGGCGTGGGAGCGGGCGCTGTCGGCGGACCGGCCCGCGCTGCTGGACGTCCGCTGTGATCCGGAGGTGCCGCCGATCCCGCCGCACGCCACGTTCGAGCAGATCAAGTCGACCACCGAGGCGATGCTCAAGGGCGACCGCGACGCGTGGCACATCCTGGTCGAGGGGCTGAAGACCAAGGCGCAGGAGCTGCTGCCCAACCGCTGAGACGTGGTCCGGACATGGCTTGCGTGGCGGCGCGGGTAGCGGTGCCGGCTGACGGCCCACCGCAAGCGGCTCCGCCGCAAACAACAGAGTCTAGGCGCCGTCGTTGAGCCAGCTTCGGATCTCGTCGGTGTGCTCGCCGAGCCGGGGCGGCGCCTGGCGGTAGGCCGGCGGTGTCTTCGCCAGCCCGATCGGGTTGCGCACGACGTCCAGCCCGCCGAGCGGGACGCGTGGCTCGAGCCCGAGCCGGTCGGCGAGCTGGAAGGCTTCGGCGAGGTCGTTCACCGGTCCGCACGGCACGCCCAGGGGCGTGAGCAGCTCGAACCACTCGTCGGCGGGCCGGGCCCGCAGCCGGGTGCCCAGGAGATCGGCGAGCTCCGCGACGTGCGCGACCCGCCGCTCGTTGGTGGTGAACCGCTCGTCGGCCGCCAGGTCCGGCACGCCGAGCGCCGCGGTGAACGCCGCGAACTGCCGGTCGTTGCCGACCGCGATGACGATCGGCCGGTCGGCGGCCTGGAACACCTCGTACGGCGCGATGGACGGGTGCCGGTTGCCCATGATGCCGGGGACCACGCCCGCCATCACGTGGTTCGCGCTCTGGTTGACCATGCTGGACAGCAGCGCGCCGAGCAGGCTGATCTCCACCAGCTGGCCCTCGCCGGTCGCGTCGCGGTGCCGCAGCGCGGACAGGATGCCGACGGCCGCGTGCAGCCCGGTCAGCACGTCGACCAGCGCGACCCCGACCTTGGTCGGCTCGCCCGGAGCCGGCCCGGTGACGCTCATCAGCCCGCCCACGGCCTGCAGCAGCAGGTCGTAGCCAGGCAGGTCCGCGCCGGCGCCGCTGCCGAACCCGGAGATCGAGCAGTACACCAGGCCGGGGTTCGCCGGGGCGAGGTCGTCGTAGCCGAGGCCGTAGCGCGCCATGGTGCCCGGGCGGAAGTTCTCGACCAGCACATCGGCGCGCGCGGCGAGCTCCTTCGCCGTGGCCAGGTCGTCCGGATCGGTGAGGTCGAGGGCGATCGAGCGCTTGTTGCGGTTGACCGACCGGAAGTAGACGGCCTCGCCGTCGGCGTGCGGCGGGCCCCAGGCGCGGGTGTCGTCCCCGCTGCCCGGCCGCTCGACCTTGATCACTTCGGCGCCGAGGTCGGCGAGCAGCATGGTCGCGTAGGGCGCGGCGAGCACCCGGCTGAAGTCGGCGATGACGACGCCGGACAGCGCCCCGGTTCGATCGGTCACACCGTCCCTTCTACCTCATCGGGGCCAGCTTCCGGACCACGTACCGCGCGTCGCGGCCGACGCCGCGCAGGCTCGCGGACACCAGCGTGCTCTGCCACTCCAGCCCGACGTACCCGAGGCCGGGCACCGACGTGGACACGCCGCGCCGGTGCTTCGGCACGCCGCGCCCGTCCAGCGCGCCGAGGCCGTCGAGGTAGGGCATGTCCGGCCGGTACCCGGTGGCGAGCAGGAGCGTGTCGACGGGTTCGCTTTGGCCGTCGGACCACAGGACGTGGTTGCCGTCGAGGCGGGTGAACATCGGGCGGCGGTCCGGCTGCCCGGCGCGGATCAGCCCGCGGTAGTGGCCGGTGTCGATCACCGGCACGGTCGGCGGCTCGCCCTTGATGCGCCGCGGCAGGTACGCGACACCGGTGACCGAGAACCAGAACTGCAGGTCCTTGCCCAGCGGCCGTTGCGGCGCGTACCGCACCGGCCTGCGGGTCGCGAGCGTCACCGACGCGGCCTCGGCCAGCTCCGCGGCGATCTGCACGCCGGAGTTGCCTGCGCCGACCACGACGATCCGCTGCCCGGCGAACGCGCTCGGCTCGCGGTAGTCCGCCGCGTGGATCACCTTGCCCGCGAAGGAATCCAGCCCGGGCAACGCCGGCGTGTGCGGCTTGCCGAACCACCCGCTGGCTGCCACCACGACCGGCGCCTCGAAATCCTCCCCGGCGCGCACGACGAAATTCCCGTTGTGGCGCACGGATTCCACCCGGTGCCCGGTGCGGATGTCCACGTCCAGCCCGGCGGCGTAGTCCCGCAGGTAGGCGACCACCTCGTCGCGCACCGGGTAGTGCCGCGGATCGCCGGGAAAACGCTTGCCCGGCAGGGAACTGTAGCCCGCGGGTGAGAACAACCTGAGGCTGTCGTAGTAGCGCGGCCAGGATCCGACCGGCTCCGCTCCCGCCTCCAGCACCACCGGCTTCAGCCCGGCCTCCCGCAGCGCGTGGGCCGCGGCGAGACCGGACTGGCCGCCTCCGATCACGATCGCGTCGCGCATCACGCCTCCCCAGGTCCGAAACCGCTACGGTAGTCGGCTCCTGGGGAGGCGCGAATGGTTACTTCCCTACGAGAACGCGCGCAGCCGCAGCGAATTGGTCACCACGAAGACCGAGCTCAGCGCCATCGCCGCCCCGGCGATCATCGGGTTGAGCAGGCCGAGCGCGGCCAGCGGCAGCGCCGCCACGTTGTAGGCGAACGCCCAGAACAGGTTCCCCTTGATCGTGCCCAGGGTGCGCCGCGCGAGCCGGATCGCGTCCGCGGCGGCACGCAGGTCGCCGCGCACGAGCGTCAGGTCGCTCGCCTCGATCGCCACGTCGGTTCCGGTGCCCATCGCCAGGCCGAGGTCGGCCTGCGCGAGCGCGGCCGCGTCGTTGACGCCGTCCCCGACCATCGCGACCTGGCTGCCCTGGTCCTGCAAGCGTTTCACCACGTCGACCTTGTCCGCGGGCAGCACCTCGGCGATCACCTCGGTGATCCCGACCTCGCGGGCCACTGCCCGCGCGACCGTTTCGTGGTCGCCGGTCAGCAGCACCGGACGCAACCCGAGGGCCCGGAGCTGCCGCACCGCCTCCGCCGACGACGGCTTGACCGTGTCGGCCACCACCAGGACCGCGCGCACCCGGCCGTCCCAGCCGACCGCGACGACGGTGCGCCCGAGTTCCTCCGCCTCGGCCTTCGCCTGGGCGAGCGCGACCGGCAGGTGCAGACCGCGCTCGGCGAGCAGCGCGCTGCGCCCGGCGACGACGGCCCGGCCGTCGACCACGCCTGCCACGCCGAGCCCTTCCAGGTTGCGGAACTCCGACACCGGCACGTGGTCGTCCACGGCGGCCGCGACGGCCTTGCCGATCGGGTGCTCGGACGCGTGTTCCAGTGAACCGGCCACGCGCAGCACCTCGCCGCGGTCCTCGCCATCGGCGAGGCACACGTCCACCAGCGCCATCCGCCCGCTGGTGACGGTGCCCGTCTTGTCCAGCAGGACCGTGTCGATCCGCCGCGTCGACTCCAGCACCTCCGGGCCCTTGATCAGGATGCCGAGCTGCGCGCCGCGGCCGGTGCCCACCAGCAGCGCGGTCGGCGTGGCGAGCCCGAGCGCGCAGGGACAGGCGATGATCAGCACCGCGACCGCCGCGGTGAACGCCGCGGCGGGCGCCTCGCCGCGGGCGAGCCAGGTGATCAGGGTGCCCAGGGCGAGCACCAGCACGATCGGCACGAACACGCCGGCAACCCGGTCCGCCAGCCGCTGGACCTGGGCTTTCCCGGTCTGCGCCTGCTCGACGAGCTTGGCCATCTGCGCGAGCTGCGTGTCCGAGCCGACGCGGGTGGCGCGGACGACGAGCCGCCCGCCGGCGTTGACGGTCGCGCCGACGACCGCGTCACCCCGCCCGACCTCGACCGGCACGGACTCGCCGGTCAGCATGCTCACGTCGACCGCGGACGAGCCCTCTTCGACCTCGCCGTCGGTGGCGATCTTCTCGCCCGGCCGCACCACGAACCGGTCCCCCACCACCAGCTGCGATGCCGGGATCCGCACCTCGGCGCCGTCCCGCAGCACGGCGACGTCCTTGGCCCCCAGCTCCAGCAGCGCCCGCAGGGCGGCACCGGCGCGGCGTTTGGCGCGGGCCTCGAAGTAGCGCCCGGCCAGGATGAACGTGGTCACCGCCGTGGCGACCTCGAGGTAGATGCGGCTGTCGCCGCCGCGGGCCAGGGTGAGCTCGAACGGGTGGCGCATCCCGATCTCCCCGGCACCGGTGAACAGAAGCGCGTACAGCGACCACAGGTAGGCCGCCAGGGTGCCGACGGAGATCAGCGTGTCCATCGTCGCGGCGCGGTGCTTGAGGTTCGTCCACGCCGCCGTGTGGAACGGCAGGCCGGCGCCGAACACCACCGGGGTGGCCAGCGCCAGTGAGATCCACTGCCAGTAGTCGACCTGCCAGGCCGGGACCATCGCCAGGACGACCACCGGCAGCGACAGGACCGCCGCCGCGATCACCCGGTCGCGCAGGTCGGTCACGTGTTCGCGACCCCCGTCGCCGGGCTCCGGCAACGTGGCCGAGTACCCGGCGGCGACGACCGTGTCGACCAGCTCCCGCGGGTCGAGTTCCGCCGGGAAGCTGACCTTGGCCTTCTCGGTGGCGTAGTTCACCGTGGCGGTGACGCGGTCGAGCTTGTTCAGCTTCCGCTCGATGCGGTTCGCGCACGCGGCGCAGGTCATGCCGCCGATGGCCAGTTCGACCTCGGTGAGCTCGGGGGCGGCGGTCATCGGGTCACCGCGGGGCGAGTGCGTACCCGGCCTCGTCGACGGCGGCGCGGATCGCGTCGTCGCTCAGCTCGCCGGCGCTCACGACGGTGACGGCGCCGGTCGGCAGGTCGACCTTGACGTCCTGGACGCCCTCGATCCTGCCGACCTCCTCGGTGACCGACGCGACGCAGTGCTGGCAGGTCATCCCGGTGACGGTGTAGACGGTCTCAGTCATACCGGAACTATACCCCCTACCCGTACAGGGGCTACTCGGCGTCCGCGGTCCACCGCTCCTCGATGCGCCCCAGCCGCCACACCAGCCAGGCGACCACCCAGGTGAGCGCGAACAGGCCCACGATCACGAACCCGGCGTGGTCGAGGTTCATCTCGGCGATCGACGCCAGCGGACCACTCGTGATACCGGTCCGGTCGACGACCACCGAGATCAGCTCGATCACGCCGATCACCAGCGCCACCACGACGGACAGGGCGGTGACGGCGATGTTGTAGAAGATCTTGCGGACCGGCCGGGCGAACGCCCAGCCGTAGGCGTAGTTCATCAAGAACCCGTCGGCCGCGTCGAACAGGGTCATGCCCGCCGCGAACAGGATGGGCAGCACGAGAACGGCGTACCAGGGCAGGGCGAACGCGGCCGCACCGCCGGCCAGGACCAGCAGGCCGACCTCGGTCGCGGTGTCGAAACCGAGGCCGAACAGGACGCCCACCGGGTAGATGTGCCAGGGTTCCCGCACCGCCGCCGTGACCCGGCCGAGGACGCGGTTGAGCAGGCCGCGACCGGCGAGCCTGGCCTCGAGCTCGGCCTCGTCGAACCGGCCGCGGCGCAGGTCACGGGCGAGTCGGACGATGCCGATCAGGACGACCAGGTTGATCACGCCGAGCAGGCACAGGAAGGTGCCGGAGACCGACAGGCCGATCACGCCGGTGACGTCGTGCAGCGTGGAGGAGCCGTCCTCGACCTCGCCGGCCAGCGCACGCACGCCGAGCGAGAGCAGCAGGCACAGGCCGAACACGATCGTGGAATGCCCGAGGGAGAACCAGAAGCCGACGGTGAGCGGACGCCGCCCCTCCGCGATGAGCTTGCGGGTGGTGTTGTCGATCGCCGCGATGTGGTCGGCGTCGAACGCGTGCCGCATACCCAGGGTGAACGCGGTGACCCCCAGGCCCACCCCGAAGACGCCGGACGCGCCGATCGCGAAGTGCCGCGGCACGACCAGCAGGAGGAGCACCCCCCACCCGGCGGCGTTGAGGGCCAGGATGCAGCAGGCCATCGCGGCCACCGACATGCGTTCCCGCCTGCCGAGGGGAACTCCACCCCGCACCGGAACCTCCCTCACCTGCTCAGGTACCCAGGTGAACAGATGCCCCCGGTTGACGCAAGGGTGTACATACGGGGAGCGGGTATGATGGCCGGGAGTGCCGAGAGCGGAGGCGGACATGGCGAGCTACAGCGGTGACAAGGACGCCTACCTCAAGCGACTGCGCCGGATCGAAGGCCAGATCCGTGGCCTGCAGCGGATGGTCGAAGAGGACAAGTACTGCATCGACATCCTGACGCAGGTCTCCGCGGCGACGAAGGCACTGCAGGCGTTCTCCCTCGAACTGCTGGAGGAGCACCTCTCGGGCTGCGTGGTGGACGCGGCGCGCGCGGGCGGCCGCGAGGCCGAGGTGAAGGTCCGCGAGGCCAGCGACGCCATCGCCCGGCTGGTCAAGTCCTGACGCGTCGCGTCCAGCCCGTCCACTCCGCGCGGTTCCCCTGGGCAGCGGGACCTGGACCCGGCGTCACCGGCCGAGCAAGGCGGTCGCGATGGCCTTGGCCCGCAGCGCCGGTTCCGCGCTGCGTTCCCGCAGCGCCGTGACCAGCGCGCCGTCGATCAGCAGCATCAACTGGGCGGCGAGCGTCTCGCTCTCCCGGTAGCCCGCCTTGTCCAGCAGTCCGGCCAGGTATTCGGTCACCGCCGCCTTGTGCGCGCGGGCCAGCTCGTAGACGGCCGCGTCCGCGTCGCCGACCTCGGCCATCGCGTTGATGAACGCGCAGCCCCGGTAGTCGGCGCGCGCGAACCGCTCGGCCAGGAAGTCGAAGACCGCCAGCGGGTGACCGCCGCGCGCCGCGACGCCTTCGGCGAGCAACCGGCGCCACGCCTGGTCCCGCTCGGTGAGCACCGTCTCGACCAGGTCGTCCTTGCTCGCGAAGTGCCGGTAGAACGAGGCGCGCCCGACGCCGGACGCCTCCAGCAGCCGCTCGACACCCACCGCGCGGATGCCGTCGGCGTAGAACAGGTCCTCCGCGGTCTGCACGAGTCGTTCACGGGCACGAGTGGGCATGTCACCACCATATCCGAGCTTGACCAAAAACGGAACTAATCAGTACCGTTAAGACGGAACCGATCAGTACCGTTTTGAGGGGCTCATGACCACCACGACCCGCCTGCCCGCCCGGATCGGCGTGCTGACCGTCGCGACGTTCGCCGTCGGCACGGACGCCTTCGTCGTCAACGGCGTCCTGCCGGAGCTGGCCCGATCCCTGAACGTGAGCGTCGGCCAAGCCGGCCAGCTCGTGTCCGTCTTCGCGATCGCCTACGCCGTGCTGTCGCCGGTGCTCGCCGCCGCCACGGGGAACTGGCCACGACGCACGGTCCTGCTTGCGGCACTCGGCGTCTTCGTACTGGGCAACGCCGTCACCGCGCTCGCGCCGGACTACGGCCTGGCACTGGCCTCGCGGGTGATCGCCGCGGCAGGGGCCGCCGCCATCACACCGACAGCCGCCACCGCCGCGGCCGCCCTGGCCCCACCGGACCGCCGCGGCCGCGCGATGTCGCTGGTCACGCTGGGCCTGGTGTCGTCGACCGCGCTGGGCGTGCCGATCGGCACACTGCTCGGTTCCGTGGCGAGCTGGCGGCAGACCATGTGGCTGGTCGCCGCGCTCGGCGTGGTCGCCGCGGCCGGTGTCGCGCTCTGGCTGCCGGCGGTGCCGAACCCGCCGGCGACCACCCTGCGGGAGCGCCTGGCGCCACTGCGGGACCGGACCGTCGTGCTCATCCTCGCCGCGACCGTGGCCATGTTCACCGGGATCTACCTGGTCACGATCTACCTCAGCGTGATCGTCGAAGGCGCGACCTCGGGCGACGGCGTCCGCCTCACCGTCCTGCTGTTCGCCGCCGGAGTGGCCGGGACCATCAGCAACATGGTCACCGGAGGCTGGACGGACCGCTTCGGCCCGATGCGGGTCATCACCGTCGCGATGACCCTCGGCGTGCTCGACTACGCGTTCATGCCGTGGACCACCGCGACGTTCGCCGGCGCGCTGATCGCCGTCGTCGCCTACGGTCTCGCGTCGTGGGCCGTGATGGTCCCGCAGCAGCACCAGCTGATCGCCGCGGCGCCGGCGACACCGTCGCTGGTCGTGTCGCTGAACGCGTCGGCGGTCTACCTCGCGGTGTCCCTCGCCGGGGTGCTCGGCGCCGGCGTGCTCGAGCTGGTGCGTGCCGCTTTCCTGCCGTGGTTCGCGGCCGTGTTCCTCCTCGCCGGCCTCGCCGCGGCGGCGGCGGCGAAGTTTAAACGTTGAACCACAGGCAATTCCCCTGCACATGAGCGCGTCCACCCTTCCCAACGTGGCGCGTGGACACCTGGACATCCTGGACGAGACGCTGAGTGCGCTCCGCCGGCAAACGGGGCGCCTCACGCGCTGGGGCCAGGCGCTCGCCGAGCGGCTGAGCGAGGGCAACCGGCTGCTCGCCGCGGGCAACGGCGGCTCGGCCGCCGAGGCCCAGCAGCTCACCGCGGAGCTGCTGGGCCGCTACCACGACGACCGGCCACCGTTCTCGGCGATCGCCCTGCGCGCGGACACCTCCAGCTTCACCGCCGTGGGCGACGAATACGAGTACGACCACGCCGAGGTGTTCGCCCGGCAGGTGCGAGCACACGCACGCCCGCGCGACGTCCTCCTGCTGCTGTCGGCCAGCGGCCGCAGCCGCAACCTGGTGCGGGCGGCCGAGGAAGGCGCCTGCGCCGGAGCACAGGTGTGGGCGCTGACCGGCCCGACGCCCAACCCGCTCGCGAACGTCGCCGAGGACGCGCTGTGCCTGCCCGGCACGGCCGCCACCGTGCAGGAAGCTCACCTGGTCGCCATCCACATCCTGTGCGCGGAGGTGGAGAACGTGCTGGCCGGCCGGGGAATCGAGCGGCGGGTCTCCTGACCACATCCGCCGCGTGACGCCTGGCGGCGCGAAGCGGGCGGTGCCGCGCCGCGGCCCCCGCGATGCGTCCGGAAAAAAATCCCCTGGGCGCCGGAACGGAGCGGCCGAGATTGTCAGACCCCACCCCTAATCTCGAACCCATGTTCGACCACCTCTCCCCCGGCCGCAAACCGCCGGGCACCTCACCCCGGAGCGGGCAGCGGATCGTCGCCGTAGAGCCGCCTGCTCTCGATCGATCCGTCCCGGCGCTGGATCCTGAGCACGCTCGGGCGGTCGGCGCGCGCCAGCTTCGCCGCCGCGCGCACCGCGTCCCGCTTGCGCTCGTGGTGCGACAGCACCTCCCCGCCCCGCCTGACGTCCCAGCTGCCCAGCATGGGCGAAACCCAGTACACGGCCCGCGACATGATCCGGCTCCCTCCTCCACTGTTGCAAGAGTGCAACGCTGTTTCAGTATTACACCATTGTTGCTCCTCCGCAACGGTTCGGCAACACTGCGACGCGACGAGAGGCGGAGGTGGGCCACATGGGCGGACGACTGGACACGGGCAGGCTGTACGCGGCGCTGGACGCGGAGCGGGAGTCTCGCGGCCTGTCCTGGCGGCAGCTCGCGGCCGAGGCCGGGGTGAGCGCGTCCCTCGTCAGCCGGATGAGCAACGGCCACCGGCCGGACCTGGACGGGTTCATCGCGCTCGTCCAGTGGCTCGGCATGCCCGCCGAGACGTTCATGGTGTGGCCCGAGGGCGAGCCCGACGGGCGGCGCCGGCCCTCGCTCGAAGCGCAGCTCGCGCCGCTGCTCCGGGCCGAGGAAGAACTCAGCGCGGCCGACCAGCAGCACGTGATCGACGTGGTCGGCCTGACCATGCGACACATCCGCGCCAGGCACAAGGAGCCGCAATGACTCTCCGCCGGGGTTTCAAGAAGCAGGCCAGGGAACTCGCCCTGGAGGTCCGCGCCGAGCTGGGCCTGCCGGTCTTCGCGCCGCTGGACCCGTGGGCGCTGGCCGAGCTCTACGGCATCGAGGTGTTCGACCTGTCCAACCCGATCCTGCCGCCGGAATCCGTGCGGTACCTGACCGAGGAGCGCCCGCACGTGTTCTCCGCAGCGCTGGTGCCGCTCCAGCCCAGCGGCGCGGTGATCATCGAGAACCACGTGCACCCCCCGCGCCGCAGGCGGTCCACGATCGCGCACGAGATGGCGCACGTGCTCCTGGAGCACCCGTTCGGCCCCACCCTGACCGACGAAAACGGCTGCCGCTCCGTGGTCGCCGAGATCGAAGAAGAAGCCGCCGAGCTTTCCGGCGAACTCCTGATCCCCACCGACGCCGCGCGCGTGGCCGCGTTCAAGGGCTGGTCGGATCACTCGGTGGCCAACCACTTCCGGGTCAGCGTCGCGATGGCCACGTGGCGCATGAACATGAGCGCCGGCCGCCGGATCGCCGCACGCACACGCGGCAAGGACGAGACGGCCCACTACGCCACACCCGCCTGAGGTTGTCCACAAACCGATCCACAGGTGCCCAAATCTGTGGACAACTCGTCTGTCTACTGAGGACAGCAGCACGTGGCCGGACAGGTGTCGCTCCCACTTGCGGGTTAATTCTGGTAGAAGAACTTGTGGACCTTGAAGCAGAAGTCGACGTCCGGCGTCGGATCATGGCGCGGCTTCGGGAGGCTGTCGACGCTTCGCCGTCGGGGACGTTGAGTCGTCGAGAACTGAGCGCGTTCGCGGTTGACGGACGCGTTTGGCGCCTGCTCGACCAAGGACGCGGCATTCGCAACCCCAAGGACCTGCAGGCCACGCTCACGATCATGACGTCGTTGCACGGGCCGTACGGCGATGAGCCGATGGAAAGCGGCTTGTTCCGGTACCACTACCAGTCGTCGTCCGACGCCGGCGACAACACCAAGCTCAGACGCGCGTGCGAGCTCCAGGTCCCCTTGATCCTCTTCTGGATGTTGGAGCCGGGACTTTACGTGCCCGTGTTCCCGGTGTACGTGGTCGCGGACGACCGGCCGAACCGGGTGTTCCTCATCGCTTTGGACGAAGGACTGCGATTCCTGCCCGATCCGATGGATCCGGGTGAAGCTGCGAAGCGGTACGCTCATCGAATAGCGCGGCGGCGGCTGCACCAGCCCGTCTTCCGTGCGAGCGTGCTACGGGCATACGAAGTGCGCTGCGCGGTGTGTCGACTCCAGCACGGAAACCTGCTCGACGCAGCTCACATCATCCCTGACGGTGCTGATCACGGCGCTCCGATCGTGTCGAACGGGCTCAGCTTGTGCAAGATCCACCACGCCGCCTACGACAACCAGCAACTCGGTATTTCACCGGACTACCGAGTCCACATCGCGCACGACCTGCTCGTCGAGGTGGATGGGCCGATGCTGCGGCACGGACTGCAGGAGATGCACGGTCAACGCATCGGGTTGCCGCCGCGCCCCAAGGAGCGCCCTGACCGCGACCGGCTGGACGAGCGTTACCAACAGTTCCTCCGTGCGTCCTGACGTCGTCAGGCGGCGAGGACGGATTCCTCGCCGAAGAGTTCGGCGACGGCGCGCGCCCGGAGCCGTTCCAGGCGCGTCGCCTGGCTGCGGGCGTTCGCGATCAGCTCGTCGAGGCGGTCGGCGTCCAGGCGTGGGTCCGCGGCGGCCCGCGCGCGCAGGGTTCGCCAGGCGGCGATCTTGCCCTCGACGCCGAGCCGGAGGCCTTCGAGTTCGACCACGCGGCTCAGTGGCGACCGGCTCAGGAGGCGGCCGTTCGGCTTCAGCCTGCCCGCCTTCTCCAGCAGCCGGCCTGCCCAGTGCCCGGTCGGGCGAGCGGCTTCGCCGAGGGTGCGCGTCATCTCGATCAGGGCGTCGCGGTCCTCGGCCATTTCCTCGGCGAGCCGGTCGAGCTTGCCGTTGCCGGCCCAGTCCGCCTCGGCACGCGCGAGCCGCCGGGCCAGTTCGGCGCCGGCCGTGACCACGGCGACGTGATCGTTGAGGTAAATCCCGAGCAACGTGCGACCCATACCGGTGAGTACCCCACGAAGTGGAGATCAATCCAGGTCACTGCCTGCCTGCGAAGCGATCCGGTGGGCGCGCGCTCACACCACCCCGTCGGCACGCAGCCGCGCGATCTCCGCCGGGGCGTGACCCAGCTCGGTGAGGATCGAGTCCGTCTGGCCGCCGACCTCCGGCACCGGGTCCATCCGCGGTTCGACCCCGGCCATGATCACCGGCGGCAGCAGCGCCGCCATTGTCCCGCCGGGGATCGGCACCTCCCGCCACCGGTCGCGCTCCGCGAGCACCGGGTGGTCCAGGAACTCGTGCACCGAGTTCACCCCGGCGTTCGCGACGCCGATGCCGTCCAGCAGCGCCATGATCTTCTCGCTGTCCAGCTCCCGGAACCGGTCCGCCACGATCGCGTTCAGCTCGTCCCGGTGCGCCACGCGCGCGGACCCGGTCGCGAAGCGCGGGTCGTCGGCCAGCTCGGGCCGCTGCAGGAAGTGGGTGCACAGCGCCACCCACTCCGGCTCGTTCTGGATCGAGAACAACACGTCCTTGCCGTCGGCCGCGGTGTAGGCCCCGTATGGCGCGATCGTGGCGTGCTGGGTACCCACCCGCGGCGGCTGGGTGCCGCCGTAGCGCGTGTAGTAGGCGGGCTGCCCCATCCACTCCGACAACGCGTCGAACAGCGACACCTCCACCGGCCGCACCTCGCCGGTCGTGGCCCGCGTGAACAGCGCCGTGAGGATGCCGGAGTAGGCGTACATACCGCCCGCGATGTCGGCCACCGAGATCCCGGCCCGCGCCGCGCCCTCCGGCGTGCCGGTCAGCGACACCAGACCGGTCTGGCACTGCACCAGCAGGTCGTACGCCTTGCGCCCGGCCCACGGGCCGTCCGTGCCGTACCCGCTGATCGTGCACGGGATCAGCTCCGGGTACCGCTCGCCCAGCGCCGCCGGGTCCAGCCCCAGCCGCGCGGCGGCGCCGGTCGCGAGGTTCTGCACGAACACGTCGGCCCCGGCGAGCAGGCGGTCGAGGATCTCGCGGCCGCGCGGGTCCTTCACGTCGAGCGTCAGCGACTCCTTGGAGCGGTTCAGCCAGACGAAGTAGCTGGACTGCCCGTGCACGGTGGTGTCGTAGCGGCGCGCGAAGTCGCCGCCGCGCGGCCGCTCCACCTTGATCACGCGGGCGCCGAGGTCGGCCAGCTGACGCGTGGCGAACGGCGCCGCGACCGCCTGCTCCAGGCTGACGACGGTGATCCCGGCGAGCGGCCGGTTCACAACGCGCCCAGCTGCGGGTCCCCGTCCGGCAGCGGCGTCAGGATCTGCAGGTCCATCGGCTTGGCGAGCAGCCCGTCCAGCGTCTTGCCCAGCTCGGCGAGCGCGGGGCCCTTGCCGTGCACGCGCAGCGCCTGGCCGGAGGCCCACTTCTCCACCATCACGAACGTCGTCGGCGAGCTGGAAGCGCGGTGCAGCGCGTAGCGTTCGCACCCCGGCTCGGCGTGCACCGCCCGCACCGCGGTGCGCAGCGCCTCCTCGACCTGGGATTCCTTGCCGTCGGCGGCCTCGAGGGTGGCGATCACGACGACGACATCGTTCTGGTTCATGCCGTCATACCACCGGATACCCGGGTGCGACCGCAAGGTCAGGGCCGCCACTCCGGTTCGATCACCAGCTCGGTGAGGTGCGTGTCGCCGGGTGCTGCCAGCACGGACCGCACCGCGTCCGCGACCGACCCGGGATTGAGGTACCGCTCGGGTTCGTAGCGGCCGCCCTCCATGCGGCGCACCGACTGCTGCATCGGTGTGGCGACCCGGCCGGGGTAGATGCTGGTGACGCGCACACCGTTGGGCAGTTCTTCGCGGTGCAGCGCCTCCGCGAACACCCGCAGCGCCGTCTTGCTCGCGGCGTAGGCGACCCGGTTGGCCGGCGGGCCGAGGGCGGCGGTGGAGTTCACCAGGATCACCCGGCCGCGTGCGGCGCGCAGCGCGGGCAGCAGCGACTGGGTCAGCCCGGCCACGCCGAACAGGTTGACCGCGAACAGTTCGCGCCACGCCGTGGGATCGGTTTCCGATACCGAGCCCAGTTGGAAAACCCCCGCGCAATGCACCAAGACGTCGACCGACGACAATTCCGGCGGCTTATCTGGAATGTCTGAATTCGCGAGATCAACAATCCAGCAATGCGCATCGGGCAGAGTTCCAGCACTTTCCTTGAGGGCGGTCTCGTCACGCCCGACCAGCCACAACGCGTACCGTTCGGCCAGCGCAGCAGCAACCTCGGCGCCGATTCCACCGGTCGCTCCGACCACCACCGCGTTTTCTCTGCCACTCATCGACGATGACGATAAACGGCGAAAAACTGCCCGTCCACGGACGAACGGGCACGATCGTGGAAATATTCAGCAGCCGGCGCGGCCACGCCTCAGGGATCGGTGGGCTCGCGGCATTCCGCCGGGTGCAGCGGCGGGGCACCCACCGCGCAGTGGACGTGCACCGGGCTCGGCGCCGCCGGCTTCGGACGGCCCGGGACGAACGCGAACGCGACCACGCCACCGGCGACGAGCATTCCCGCGCACACCAGCATCGCGGTGCGGTAGGCGGGCGCGAGGGCCACCGGATCGGTCAGGCTGCCGCTGCCGATCCCCGCGACCAGCGGCAGCACCGCGACGGCCAGCAGCCCGGCCGTGCGTGCGATGGCGTTGTTCGCGCCGCTGGCCACCCCGGCGTACCGGTCGTCCAGGGCGCCGAGCGCGGTCGCGGTGAGCGGCGCCACCGTGAGGGACAGCCCGAGCCCGAGCACCACCACCGCGGGTAGCACCTCGGTCAGGTAGGACGGGCTCGCCGAGATCCGGGACAGCAGCACGAGCGCCACCGCGCACACGAGCGGTCCGGCGGTCATCGGCAGCCGCGGCCCGGTCCGCTGCCCCAGCGCGCCGGCCCGCGCCGACAGCAGCAGCATCAGCGCGGTCACCGGCAGCATCGCCGACCCGGCGGCCACCGGCGAGAACCCGCCGACGACCTGCAGGTTCAGCACCACGAGGAAGAACACCCCGCCCAGCGCCGCGTACACCGCGAAGGTCACCAGGTTCGCCGCGGTGAACTGGCGGGACGCGAACACGCCGAGCGGGAGCATCGGGTGCGGCGAGCGCCGCTCGGCCAGCACGAACGCGACGATCCCGGCGATGCCGATGGCCAGCGCGATCAGCACGGACGGCGCGCCCGGTCCGAGCGACGGCCACGCGGTGAACCCGTAGCTCAGCCCGGCCAGCCCGAGGGCGCCCATGGCCGCGCCGGTGAAGTCCAGTTGCCGTGCGGCGCCGGGGTCGCGGGTCTCCGGCACGTGTTTCAGCGCGACCAGGACGACGGTCGCCGCGAGCGGCACGTTGATCAGGAACACCAGCCGCCAGCTGGCCACTTCGACCAGCCATCCGCCGAGGAACGGGCCGAGCGCGCCGGCGATGCCGCCCAGCCCGGACCACGCGCCGATCGCCTTCGCCCGGTCGTCGGGGTGGAACGACGCCTCCAGGATCGCCAGCGACCCGGGCGCGAGCAGCGCGCCGCCCACGCCCTGCAGGACGCGGGCGGCGATCAACGTCCAGATGTCCGGCGCGAGGCCGCAGAGCAGCGACGCGATCGAGAACCAGGCGACGCCGATGGTGAAGATGCGACGCCGGCCGAAGCGGTCGCCCAGCGAGCCGCCGAGCAGGATGAGCGCGGCGAGGCTCAGGGTGTAGCCGTTGATCGTCCACTGGAGACCGGCGGTGCCGGCCCCGAGCGAGGTGCCGATCCGCGGGAGCGCGATGTTGACGACCGTCGCGTCGAGGAACGTCAGACCGGACCCGAGCACGGTCGCGAACAGCACCCACCGTCCGCCGGCCTGGCCGTAGCGGAGTGCGGGTTCGGTGGCCGTCACGCCGTCCGATCGTGCTGGGTGCGGGCCCGGCGCGCAACCGCCCGGGACATCAGTCGCCGAACTCGGCCCGGACCTGGGGCAGCACCTCGGTGCCGAGGAGTTCGATGGCCGTCATGACCCGGTCGTGCGGGACTCCCGACCAGTCCATGTTCATCGCGTACCGGTCGGCGCCGACCAGTTTGCCCACGGTGATCAGACGGTCGGCGACCTCGTTGGGGCTGCCGGTGAACAACGCCGTCGCGCCGTCGGTGTAGGTGTCGTACTCCGCGCGGGTCGGCACCGGCCACCCACGTGCCCGGGCGCCGTACTTCATCGTCTGCAGCCAGTACGGGTAGTACGCGTCCTTCGCGTCCTGCGACTTCCGCGCGATCAGCCCGATCGCACCCATCGTCACGTGCTGCGTGGCCGGGTCGTTGCCCGACACCTCGCTCGCGCGGCGGTACAGCTCGACCAGCGGCGCAAACCGCTCCGGACGGCCGCCGATGATCGCGTACACGACCGGCAACCCGAGCGCGCCGGCCCGGATCGAGGAGTCCTGGTTGCCGCCGGTGCCCACCGAGATGCGCAGGTGCTCGCCGTAGGGGCGGGGCAGTACCCGGGCGTCCCGCAGTGGCGCCCGGAACTTGCCGGACCAGGTCACCGGATCGTTCCGGTCCAGGGTCAGCAGCAGCTCGAGCTTCTCGTCGAACAGCGCGTCGTAGTCGTCGAGGCTCGCGCCGTAGAGCGGGAACGACTCGATGAACGAGCCGCGGCCGACGAGCAACTCCGCCCGGCCGCCGCTGAGCTGGTCGAGGGTGGTGAACTGCTGGTACAGCCGCACCGGGTCCTCGGTGCTCAGCACGGACACCGCGGTGGACAGTGTGATGTGCTCGGTCACGCTCGCCGCGGCCGCGAGCACCGTGGCAGGGTTGGAGATGGCGTAGGAGTCCAGGTGGTGCTCGCCGACGCCGTAGAACCCGAGCCCCAGCTGGTCGGCTAGCTTGATCCGTTCCAGTGTGTTGCGCAGCGCGGTCGAGACCGGCAGCTGGACACCGGTGTTCGGGTCGGGCGGGCGGTCGCCGAAGCTGTAGATGCCGAGTTCCACGGACTCACGGTATCCAGCTTTGGATGACGCGTCAACCAAATGCCGGAGTGATCACGCCGACGGGCCGCGGCCGACCACCCGTACCTTCGCCCGGGTCACGTCGAGGTCCACCCAGGTGGCGTTGTTGGTGCGGTCGCTCTCCACGAACAGGCCCTGCGCGTCGGCGGTGGCGAGGAGCCGGTAACGGCCGTCGGGCAGGTTGGTGATGTCGATGAACTGGTCCGGCAGCGTCCACGCGTACCGGTCGGCCCAGCCGACGGACAGGCCCATCGTCACGGTGAGCGAGTCCCGCTTGCCGCACCCGGTCTCCGGGTACACTTTGGACTTCGGCGTACCCGGCACCGAGCGGCGGTAGACGAGGGTGTCGTAGAAGCAGAAGCCACCCTTCGCCGCGACCCCGGCCGTGCCGCCGTGGTCGAGGCTGACGACCTGGTAGCTCTCCAGGTCCCGCACGTGCCAGTGGTCGTGACCGTCCCCGCCGTACACCAGTCCGGCGGGCACCGGGACGTCGGTCCGCGCCCCGTCCGCGCGCGTCACCTGCTGAACGACGCGGAACGGCGCGTCCGGCGCCGTCCGGGTGGCCACGATCTCGAACGGACCGTGCCCGACGTTGACGATCGTGGCCGAAAACCGGAGCTGCCGCTGGCCGGACGGGGTCGTGGCGACCTTGAGATCGGTCAGCGGCGCCATGCCGAGGTCGGGCCGCGCCTCCGCGGCCGCACCGGCCGTCCCGGGCAGCTGGGCGAACAGGACGGCGGCCACGGCCACCGGGGCGAATCGACGGAACACCTTGCCTCCGAGGAAGATCAGTGAGCGCCGACCATAGCGACCCGGCACCCCCGCCGACCCCGCCCGCCGCAGCGAATCCCACTATCGGGGCGGCGTGGGATCAGATCGACGCCGCCGCGGTCGCGTCGATGATGTCGGCGAGCTGGCCCCGGAGAGTGCCCTTGCGCGGGTTGTAGGCCCCGGAGAGCGCGGCCTGCCCGATGGTGAACCCGTCCGCGCCGGCCTGTGCCAGAGCAGCGATCTGTTCGGCGTTGGTGATGCTGCCGGCGACGACGAGGTGGCCGCTGCCGGCCTTGCGGGCGGCGCGGACGAGCTCGAGCGGATCGGCTTCGGAGGCGCGGTAGGCGAGCAGATCGACACCGGCGGCACCGGCGGCCTCGAAGCGCGCGGTCTGCTCGGCGATCTGCTCGGGGCTGCCGCCGAGTGTGGTGGGGTGTCCGACGGGGGTGCCGGGGAACGGGAGGTAGCGGGTGTTGCTGCCGTCGAGGATATCGAGGGTCTGCTCGACCCAGGTGCCGCCCATCAGCCAGTCCACCCCGAGGTCGCGGCCGATGCGTGCGGAGTCGAGGGCGGATTGCTGGGTGGTGCTGACGACCTCGAGGTAGGTTTCCGCGTTGATGGCGCGGAGGGCGTCGTGCAGCTTGGTGAGCGTGGGCAGGTCGACGCCGATGTCTTTGAAGCCGATGTGCTTGAGGGGCAGGTCGGCGATGTCGTCGACGATGTCGAGGGCGTCGGTGACGGTCTGGTCGTCGCGGGTGAGCATGAAGATGAAGTCCATGTCAGTCCTTCTGGTGAATGGCGAAGACGCGGGCGGGGAACCCGGATCCGTGGAGGGCCTTCGGCCAGGTGGCGATGATCAGCGCTCCGGTCTCGGGGAGCTGGTCGAGGTTGGCGAGCAGTTCGATCTGGTAGTGGTCGGTGCCCAGCACGTACCGTTCCAGCGAGGAGTCACCTCGGCTGACGGCCAGGCCGGGGTCGGTGTCGGTGGTCTCGTGCCCGCAGGCGGTGACACCGCGGTGTTCGAACAGGGTTTCCAGGACGCTGCGGCTCCATCCGGGGAAGTGGCAGACCCCGTCCGCGTCGGCGTTGAGCATCAGCTGCTGCGACGGCCACCGCGCCGACCACCCGGTGCGCAACGCCACGAACGATCCCGCCGGAACCCGGCCGTTGCGGGACTCCCAGTCCGCCAGGTCCGCGTCGCTCACGACGTAATCCGGGTCCCGCCCGGCCTGCGCGGTGATGTCGAGGACCACCAGGGGCAGGATCATCTCCTCGACCGGGATCTCGTCCTGGTGACGCAGGCCGGGCACGAAGTGCGCGGGTGGGTCGACGTGGGTGCCCCACTGTCCGACGTGCCGGTACTCGTGGCTGAGGAACCCGGTGAGGGATCCGTCGGCCGCCTGCCCGATCGAGGACACCACGGTGCGGGACTCGGGTTCGAAGGCGGGACTGTGCGGGATGGCGTCGTGGAAGGTGTGGGTGAGGTCGACCCAGGTCGCGGCGCGCAGGGCGGCCAGTGCCTGTGCCAGGGGCGCGAGCGTCATGATTCCGCCGGCGCGGGCTGCCCCACCATCAGCAGCGCCTGGTCCAGCGCGACCCGCAGGCTGCGGTGGTCCGCGATGCCCTTGCCGACGATGTCGAACGCGGTGCCGTGGTCGACGCTGGTGCGCACGAACGGCAGCCCGATGGTCACGTTGACGCCCTTCTCCAGCCCGAGGTACTTGAACGGGATGAGGCCCTGGTCGTGGTACTGGGCGACGACCACGTCGAAACCGCCGGTGCGGGCGCGGAGGAACACCGTGTCGGGCGGGAACGGGCCGGACACGTCGAACCCTTCGGCCCGTGCGCGGTCGACGGCCGGGCGGATCGTGTCGATCTCCTCGCTACCGAGCACACCGTTCTCGCCGGCGTGCGGGTTCAACCCGGCCACCCCGATCCGCGGCCGCGCCCCGAGCGAGGGGCGCAGCGCGGCATCGGCGAGGCGGATCACCCGGAGGATCGAGTCCTCGTCGATCCGGGCGATGGCGTCCTTCAGCGGCTCGTGGATCGTCACCAGCACGACGCGCAGGTCCTCGCTGGCCATCATCATCGTGTAGTCGTCCGTGCCGCTGAGCTCGGCGAGGATCTCGGTGTGCCCCGGGTACGGCAGACCCGCCAGCCGCAGCGATTCCTTGTTGAGCGGGGCGGTGACGATCGCGTCGATCTGCCCGTCCATCGCGTACCCGATCGCCGCCGCCACCGCGTCGTAGGCGGCCTGTCCCGCTTCCGCACCGGCCACACCGACCGGCAGGTCGGCACCGACCGCGCTGGTGGCGATCACCGGGAGCACTCCCGGCGCGGTCCCGGCGTCCGCCGGAGAGCTGACCTCCTGAAGGGTGATGTCGAGCTTCAGCTGGTCACGGGTCCGGGCGAGGACGCCGGCGTCACCGAGCACGACGAGGGGAACCGTGTCGCGCACCTCCGCGGCGAGCTTCAGCACGATCTCGGCGCCGATCCCGGCGGGATCGCCCATGGTGATCGCGATGGGTTTCATGGTTACTCCTGACCGATGTGTGAGGTGAGCAGGCGGTGGAGGCGGACGAAGGTGCCCGGGTCGCCGAACCCGCCCGCTTTCACGAGAACGGGGAACCGGTCCGGCCCGGTGGTGGCCGCCGCGACGACCCCCGGCTCCGGTTCGGCGAGCAGGTCCAGCGCGCCGATCCGGAGGGCGTCGAGCATCGCGCGGGCCGTCGCGCCGCCGGTGACGATGACCGCGTCGAACAGACCCGCCCGTCGTGCTGCGACGACCGCTCGCGACAACCGTGCCGCAGCATCGTCCACAGTGGACCCGACAGTCAGGTCCGTCAGACCGGCTACGCCGGTCCGGGCGAACGTGGTGCCCAGGGCGGCGAGGACGTCGTCGACCGGTCTGCCCGCATCCGCGATGCCGGCGCCGGGCAGGAGCTGGTCGAGCTGGGCGAGACTGGCCCGGTTCCGGCTGCCCACGACCACCAGCACGCGTTGTGCGCGCGGCCAGGTCGACGGGAACGTAGGAGCCGGTGCCGTGGTCACCGCGCGGGCCAGTGCCGCGGCGATGCCCGGCGACCCCACCCACAGCACGTCCTCGAGGGCTGCTCCGTGGACGATCCGGTCCAGGTCGGCGTCGGTGGCCGCGTCGGCGAACACGATCCGGTGCGTGGTCGGATCCCCCGGCGTCCACGGCGCGGCCCCGGGCAGCAGGGTCGCCAGCGAGCTCGAGCGCACGGGATGGGTCGGGTCAGCGGCGAACCCGGTTTCGTGGACCGGGACACCGTCCAGCAGTTGCACGCCACCGACGGTGGTGCGACCACCTGCCGGGAACGCGGGGGCGATGATCGCGACCCGTCTGCCGCTGGCTGCGAGCGCGGTCTGCACCTCGTCCCGGATGTTGCCGCGCAGCGTCGAATCGACGGTCTTGTACAGCACCCGCCGGTTGCGCACCGCACGCACCGCGGCGGTGGTGAGCTGCGCAGCGACGGCGGCTGGGCGACGGCGGCTGTCCGTGTCGATCGCGACCACTTCCGGGCCACCGTCCACCTGCGCACGGGCGGGGTCGAGCAGGACGGTCGCGCGCAAGCCCGCGGCGAGGAACGGCGCGGCGCCGTCAGCCGCGGACGTGAGATCGTCCGCGATGACCGCGACGTCGTGGCTCACGATCAGCCCAGGCGGTCGAGGTTGCGCACCGTGCGCGCGTCATCCACCGCATCGCCCGTGTTCAGGGTCGTCGCCGGTTCCATCAGCACGACCTGCGCGGTCGGCAGCGCCACCGGCCGGTGTTCCACGCCGTGCGGGATCACGACGAGCTCGCCGGGCGAGAGCTCGACGGCGCCGTCGCGAAGGTCGATCCGCAGCTTGCCGTCGACCACGAGGAACAGCTCGTCCTCCTGATCGTGGCTGTGCCACACGAACTCACCCTCGAACTTCGCCAGCTTCACCTGCATGTCGTGCAGATCGGCGGCGACCTTCGGACTCCAGGTGTCGGTGAAACTCGCGAACGCGTCCGCGAGCACGACCTTGTTCAGCATCGACTGACTCCCTATCTGTGACTACACCTCAACGATCGGCCATCGAATGTCCTGCGTCCAGCACAAGATTCGCACAAACCTGTGAGTGGAGCGCACATATTCCAGGCGGGGGACCGGCCGCCGCCGCAGGCCTCAGGCGGACTTCCCCGCTCGCTCGTGGGGGCCGGGCAGGGTCGCGGACGCGTTCTCGCGCAGCCAGCGGTACACGGTCCCGACCCGCGGGTCGGTCGCACCCGACCGCGTGAGCAGCACGTACTGGGTGCCGTCCTCGACGAACCCGAGGGGCGCGACGAGGCGTCCCGAATCGAGATCGTTCGCGACGAGCGGATACGGTCCGATCGCGACTCCCAGCCCCGCGGAGGCGGCCTCCAAACTGAGGTAGAAGTGCTCGAAGGTCTGCACCGGAGCGGGCGGCACCACGGTCCCGGCAAGGCGCGCCCAGGTGTCCCAGGCGACCGGGCGGGTGGCGGACACCAGCCGCGGCAGCCCGGCCAGGTCGGCGGCTTCGCGGATGTGCGCGGCGAGCTCCGGGGTGCAGACGGGGCCGATCCACTCGTGGAACAGGGGCAGCGCTTCCACGCCGGGGTCGAGGTCGAAGTCGTTGCGGCGGATCGCGACATCGACGCCCGCGCGGCGCAGGTCGATGGCACCGCCGGCGGCGGACAGATGCACGTCCAGACCCGGGTGCGCCCCGGTGAGCGAGCCGAGCCGCGGCAGCAGCCATCGCATCATCAACGTCGGCTCACAGGAGAGCACGAAGGGATGCGGCTGGGTGCTCGACCGCGCCTGCCGGGCGGCCGCGGCGAGCCGCCCCAGCGCGTCCACGACCTGCCGGTTCAGCTCCACCGCGACGGGGGTGGGGACCAGCACGCGTCCGTCGCGGCGGAACAGTTCCACGCCGAGGGCGTGCTCCAGCGACTTCAGCTGGCGGCTGACGGCGCCGTGGGTGACGTGCAGCTCGGCAGCCGCCTTGGTCAGGCTGCCCAGCCGCATCGTCGCCTCGAACGGCACCAGCGTGTTCATCGGCGGCAGATCGGTCCAGCTCATGTGCGCAATACTCACACGTTCTTGCGCAACTTGTGCTTGTCGCGGCAGGACTGGCCGCTCAATCTAGGAAAACCACTCAGATTTTCCTGGCGGTTTGCCACCGTCGCTATGCTGGCCGGCGGCCGTGCCCCTCGGCACGCGGTTCGGACACTGACCCCGAGCTCCGAAGGGTGCTACGGCCCTCGTTGTTGTCGGCCGCTTCCCCAACCCCGTGCGGCCGTTCAGGGGCGGTGCTTCGACGCCGCCGGCGAGGTGGAGCACGACACGATCGCGCACACGCGCAGTAAGGACGACGATGACTCAGCACAACGTAGTGCCAGAAACCGCGGCAGCCGATGAACACGGCTACCGCCGGCACCTCAAGCCTCGCCAGATCGCGATGATCGGCCTCGGTGGCGCGATCGGCACCGGCCTGTTCCTGGGTTCCGGGGGTCGTCTGCACCAGGCCGGGCCCGCGCTGGCCATCTCCTACGTCATCTGCGGTGTCTTCGCGTTCCTGGTGCTGCGCGCCCTGGGTGAGCTGGTCTCGCACCGGCCGTCCTCGGGCTCGTTCGTCTCCTACACCCGGGAGTTCTTCGGGGAGAAGTGGGCGTTCGCCGTCGGCTGGACGTACTGGCTGAACTGGGTGGTGGTCACCATCATCGACTCCACCGCGGTGGCCCTCTACCTGTCGTTCTTCGGTAAGTACGTGTCCTGGATGGCGGACGTCCCGCAGTGGTGCTACGCCCTCGCCGTCGTCGCCGTCGTGGTGCTGCTGAACCTGATCTCGGTCAAGGTGTTCGGCGAGCTCGAGTTCTGGTTCTCGCTGATCAAGGTCGCCGCGCTCGTCGTCTTCATGGTCGTCGGCATCGTGGTGATCTTCACCGGCACCCCCGTCGACGGCCACACCCCGGGTTTCAGCGTCCTCGCCGGCAACGGCGGCTTCTTCCCCGTCGGCATCGTCCCCGCCCTCGTCCTCATCCAGGGCGTCGTCTTCGCCTACGGGTCGATCGAACTGATCGGCACCGCCTCCGGGGAGGCGCAGAACCCGGAGAAGACGATGCCGAAGGCGGTCAACGCGGTCGTTCTCCGCATCGCGGTGTTCTACGTCGGCTCGATCATCCTGCTGTCGCTGCTGATGCCGTACCAGTCGTACGCCGCCGGCACCTCCGCGTTCGTCACGTTCTTCGGCGCGATCGGCGTGGACGGCGCCGACGCCATCATGAACATGGTCGTGCTCACCGCTGCCCTGTCCTCCCTCAACGCCGGCCTCTACTCGACGGGCCGGATCATGCGTTCCCTCGCCGCACGCGGGTCCGCGCCGAAGTTCACCGTCCGGATGACCCGGTCCGGGGTGCCCTGGGGCGGGTTGCTGATGACCGCCGGTGCGGGACTGGCCGGCGCGTTCCTCAACTACGTGGTCCCGTCCGAGGCGTTCGAGATCGCCCTGAACGTCGACGCGATCATCCTGCTGCTGACCTGGACGGCGATCATCGCCTGCCAGATCCGGCTCCGCTCCCGCGCCAAGCGGGGGCTGCTGCCCACCCCGGCGTTCCGGATGCCGGGGGCTCCGGTGACGGCTTGGGCCACCCTGGCGTTCTTCGCCGTCGTGATCGGGCTGATGTTCTTCGACACCAGCGGGATCGGCCGACCCACCGTGTTGTGGTCGCTTCTCCTGATCCCGGCCCTCGTCGGCGGCTGGTACCTCGCACGCCCGCACGTCGCGCGCAACGCCGCCAAGCGCGCCGAGACCGGCGCCGACACCGTCACCATCCCCTAGACGAACAAGCCCCCGGTCGGCGTTTCTCGCGTGCCGGAGCCGACCGGGGGCGTCGCCGATTGGTTCTCGGTTCGACCCGGTCACGACCTCCGGAAGACCGCCGCCACCGGCGCCGGACAGCAGAAAACCCGCCGTCTCCGGCGGGTTTTCTGTACTGCTGTCCCAACCAGACGCGCGACTTCTCGAAGTGTTCGCGATTACTTGCGCGAACATCTGCATGAGCGCTTTGGCCGAACGGAGCGACCACGACCTGCCCCTCGGCACGAGCGACGCGTCCGTGATCGCCCTGGCGGGGCGCTTGGGCGTGGACGAGATCGCAACGCTGGACTTGCGGCACTTCACGGTGGTCCGGCACCGGCACGTCAAGGCCTTTCAACTGCTCGCCTGAGCGGTCTGAGGGGCAGGTCATGTGGGCCTGGCTGGGCGGCGCTTACACCGTTCTTGCCTGATCGGATGCGCCGGTTTCGTCGCGCTGTTCGCGCAGGACGAGCACAGATCCAAGAACGCTTACCGCGTACTCCGCCTGGTGCTGACCTCCCTGATGTGGGCAAGGTGTGGTGTTGATCATCAGCGGCCTCAGCGGGCCCACGACCCCAGAAAGCAGAAAACCCGCTGTCTCCAGCGGGTCCTCTGGTCTTGCTGTCTCAACCAGACGCGCGCCCGAAGGGATTCGAACCCCTAACCTTCTGATCCGTAGTCAGATGCTCTATCCGTTGAGCTACGGGCGCTTGTTCAGTTTTCACTTTAGCACTCGGGTTCCGAGTGCCTTGCGGAGGCTCCGGGATTTGAACCCGGGAGGGGGGGTTACCCCCAACCGCATTAGCAGTGCGGCGCCATAGACCAGACTAGGCGAAGCCTCCCGGATCACGACCACTGCCGACATAGCGTACACAGCCCCGAAACCGGCGCGCAAAGACCCCCCTCATCGCCGCAGCAGCCGCCGCAACCAGGGGGAACGTCCGGCGAGCCCCTCGGCCTCGAAGACGGCCACCCCGACGCGCGGGAGTTCGCGGACGCCGGGGTAGACCAGGTAGCGCGGCACCCACCGCGGCTGGAACTTCGCGTTGAACCGGTACAGCGTCTCGATCTGGATCCAGTGTGACATCCATCCCAGGAACTTCGCCGACGCGCGCGCCACCGGGCCGGCGCCGATCCGCCTGCCCTGCTCGAGCAGCTTCCGGAACGCGGCGAAGTTCAGCGAGACGTACTTGACGCCGTGGTCGCGGGCGGCGAGCAGCAGTTCGGAGATCATCAGCTCGTTGATGCCGTTGTCCGCGGCCCGGTCGCGGCGCATCACGTCCAGGGACAGGCCCTCGGTCCCCCACGGCACGAACTGCAGCAGCCCGCGCACCACGCCGTCCTGCTCCGCCGTCACCAGCACCGAGCCCGGGTCGCCCATCCGCCCGAGCGCCATCGAGAACCCGCGCTCGCCGTCGCTCCCGCGCCACTTCGCCGCCAGCGAGTCCAGCTCGGCGAGCTCGCCCGCGGTCAGCTCTTCCGCGCGCCGCACGCGGACGCGGTAGCCGGCCCGCTTGGTCTTCGCGACCGCCTGGCGCACCCCGCGCATCACGCGCCCCTCGAGGGTGAACGTGTCGGCGTCCACCACGGCCTCGTCGCCGATCTCCAGCACGTCGAGGTCGTACCGGGCCCACGCGGTCGCGCCCAGCTCGGAACACCCCATCGCCGCGGGGACCCACCCGTGGCGGCGGCACACCGCGAGGAACTCCTCGATCGCGCCCGGCCACGCCTCGTTGTCGCCCAGCGGGTCGGCGGAGGCGACGGCCGCGCCGGCGATCACCCGGTAGGTCACGGCCGCCTTGCCGGTCTTGGAGAAGACCACGAACTTGTCGTCACGCAACGCGAAGTAGCCCAGGGAATCGCGGGCGCCGTGCCGGTCCAGCAGTGCCTTCAACCGCTGCTTCTCGTCCTCGCTCAGGTGCGGCGCGGGCTCGGCCGAGCGGAGCAGGAAGTACGCCGCGAGCAGCACCGCGCCCAGCCCGAAGAGCAACCCGACGGTGGCGGTCAGGTCGTCCATCCACTCCACGTGGAACACCGCCGGGCCACTGACCCCGAACAACGCGAGGGCGGCGTCGGCCAGCCGGTCCGGGAACGGCAGCGGGTCCATCACGCGTGCCGGGGCCACCGACAGCAGGGCGACGTTGATCAGGAACCCGGCCACGAGCAGCTGCAGGAACACGCGCAGCGCGACCCACTTGCCGGTCACGGGGTCGGGCAGCGCCACGAAGTGCCGCCGGTTCAGGACCAGGGTCACCGCGAGCGCGACCGCCACCAAGCCCGCGCCGAACACGTGCTGCATGCCGAGGTGCGAGACCGCCAGGACGACGCTCGCGGCCAGCGCGAGCTGCCAGGCCCGGCGCTTGCGGCGCCGCAACCCGGAGGCGAGCAGGATGAGCAGGACGCCCACGACCAGCACGACGGCGGCGGCCGCGGTCGTGGCGTCCTGCGGCAGCCCGAGCCACTCGGCCACGTGCCCCCGCATGCCGCGACGGGCGGTCGGCAGGACGACCGAGATCACCGCCAGCAGCCCGACGAGCCTGGTCACCCAGGTGATCGCGAACACCGATGCGGCTCCGGTCACGCGCCACACCGCCGGCCGCTCCCCCGTCAACGTCCTCCCGGACACCCTGCCCCCTCAACTCCCCCTGGCGAGCTCCACGAACGGATCGAGTGCCGCCGGGTTGGCGAGCGCGTCCCGGCTGACCGCCCGCTCCGGCGCCACGCCGGTCAGGATTTTCTTGACCGGCACCTCACACTTCTTACCGTTCAGCGTCCGCGGGACCTCCGCCACCTCGACGAACCGATCGGGCACGTGCCGGGGCGACAGCCCGCGCCTGAGCTCCGTGCGCAGTTTCGGCTCGACCTCGGCCAGTTCCGCGCCGGGCGCCATCACCACGAAACACAGCAGTTCACCCTCCGTATTCCCCGCACGGGTGGTGTCGATGACGAGTGAGTCGGCGATTTCGTCGAAGCCCTCGACGATCCGGTAGAACTCGGCGGTGCCCATCCGCACGCCGCCGCGGTTGAGGGTGGAGTCGCTGCGGCCGTAGATCACCGCAGACCCGCGCGGCGTGATCCGGATCCAGTCGCCGTGCCGCCACACCCCGGGGTAGGTGTCGAAGTACGCCTCGCGCAGCCGCGACCCGTCCTCGTCGTTCCAGAAGAACACCGGCATCGACGGCATCGGCCGGGTCACCACGAGCTCGCCGACCTCGTCGACCACCTCGCGGCCGGCCTCGTCGAACGCGGTCACCGCGGCGCCGAGCGCCCGGCAGGACAGCTCGCCGAGCCACACCGGCACGTCCGGCGCGGCGGCGACGAACGCGGCGCACAGGTCGGTGCCGCCGGACACCGAGCAGATCTGCGCCGACCGGCCGACCTCGTCGGCGATCCACCGGAACCCGTCGTCGCTCAGCGGCGCGCCGGTGGACCCGACCGCCCGCAACGCGGACAGGTCGAAGTCGGCGCCCGGGTGCAGCTTCGCCTTGAGGCAGCTTTGGATGAACGGAGCCGACGTGCCGAAGTAGGTGATCCGCTCCTCGGCCGCCAGGCGCCACAGCGCCGTCAGGTCGGGATGCCCGGGGCTGCCGTCGTACAGCACGATCGTCGACCGCGCGAGCAGGCCGCCGAGCAGGAAGTTCCACATCATCCACCCGGTGGTGGTGAACCAGAAGAACACGTCGCCGGGCCCGAGGTCCATCTGCAGGACGGTGGCCTTGAGGTGCTCCAGCACGATGCCGCCGTGGCCCTGCACGATGCCCTTCGGCAGGCCGGTGGTGCCGGACGAGTAGAGCACCCACAGCGGGTGGTCGAACGGCACCGGCTCGTACGCCATCTCCGCGCCCGCGTGCTCGGCGAGCAACGCGTCCCAGCTCAGCGCGCCGTCCACGGTGCCGCCGCCGGCGTAGTCGATCAGCACGGTCGCGGTCAGCGACGGGATCTGCGCCCGCAGCTGGCCGACCGTCGGCCGGACGTCGAAGGACCGTCCGTTGTAGACGTAGCCGTCGACGGCGACGAGCACCTTCGGCTCGATCTGGGTGAACCGGTCGCTGATCGCGCGGACACCGAAGTCGGGCGAGCACGACGACCAGATGGCACCCAGGCTCGCGGTGGCCAGGAACGCCACCACCGTCTGCGGGCAGTTCGGTGCGAGCGCAACCACCCGGTCACCCTTGCCGACGCCGAGCGCGACCAGCGCCGACCGCGCCGCGGCCACCTGTTCGCGCAGGTCGCGGTAGGCGAGGCGGGCGGCGGCGCCGTCCTCGCGCCGGAAGACCACCGCGAGGTCGTCGGCGGCCCCGGTCAGGGCGTGCTCCGTGTAGTTGAGGGTGCCGCCGGGGAACCACCGGGCTCCGGGCATGTGGTCGCCGGCCAGCACCGCGCTGGGCGTGGCGTGCCAGCGCAGGCCGAGGAATTCGGCGGCGGCCCCCCAGAACTCCTCGAGCTGCTCGACCGAGAACCGCCACAGCTCGTCGTACCCGGCGACGTCCACGCCGCGTTCCGCACGCAGCCAGTCCCGGAAAGCCTGGATCCTGGTCGCGGCGACCCGTTCCGGGTCCGGTCGCCACAACACTTCCGGGGTGTCAGCAACGTCGGTGGTCACCCCCGGAAGCGTATTAGCGGAGGTGGGCGTCGAACCAGCTCAACGTGCGCTGCCAGGCTTCGATCGCGGCGTCCGGGTCGGCGTCGAAGCGGTGGTTGGCGCCCGGGTAGCGGACCACGTTGGTGGCCACCCGGGAGGCGGCGGCCGCCTCCCGCAGCTTCTCGACGTCGGCCGCGCTCAGCTCGTCGCCGGCGTCGCCGTAGAGGCCGAGCCACGGGCTGACCAGCTCACGGGCGATGTCGACCAGTCCCGGCTTCTCGGCCACGCCGTGCCCGCCGACGCTGACCGCTGCCCCCAGCTTGCGGTTGGCGGCGACCAGCAGCGCGGCGGTGCCGCCCAGGTCGAAGCCGACGACGCCCAGCAGGTCGGCCTGGACACCGCGGTCGACCAGCCAGGCCAGCGCGATGTCGGTGGCGGCGAGCACGGCGTCCGGGGTCGGGGTCTCCGCCAGGTGCGGCGCGGCGGCCAGCCAGCCCTCCGCGGCCAGGCTCGAGATCAGCAGCCGCACCCCGTCGCTGACGCCGCCGACCTCGTGCAACACCACGAGTCCGCCCCGCACCACGTTCTCGGGTTCGGCGTAGGTCAGGTCGATCACGCGGCCGTCGTCACGTGCGTAGTGCTCGGTGTGCGTCTGGGTCATCGTGCTACTCAACCACTCCTGGGTGAACGAGAGTCAACAACAATCCTCTCGGCGTGGCCGGGATAACGTGGCAGGATCGCGGTTCGACCCCGAAGGAGTGCCAGTCATGTCCGTGCCCACCCGCCCCGATCTCGGCTCGTTGCCCGCCTACGTGGCCGGGCGGACGGTGCCGGGCGCGATCAAGCTCGCGAGCAACGAGTGCCCCGGCGGCCCGCTGCCGAGCGTGCGGTCCGCGATCGCCGAGGCCGCCGCGGACGTGCACCGCTACCCGGACATGGGGGTGAGCGCGCTGGCGGACCGGCTGGCGCGCAAGTACGACTTCCCGGTGGAGCGCGTCGCGGTGGGTTGCGGGTCGGTCGCGCTGTGCCAGCAGCTCGTGCAGGCCCTGTGCGCGCCCGGTGACGAGGTGCTCTTCGCGTGGCGCTCGTTCGAGGCCTACCCGATCGTGACGCAGATCGCGGGCGCCACGTCGGTCAAGGTGCCCCTGGACGCGGCGCACACCCACGACCTGGACGCGATGCTCGCCGCCATCACGCCCCGGACGAAGCTGGTGTTCGTCTGCAACCCGAACAACCCGTCCGGTACCGCGGTTCGCCGGGCCGACCTGGTCCGGTTCCTCGACCAGGTGCCGCCGCACGTGGTCGTGGCGCTGGACGAGGCGTACCGCGAGTTCGTCACCGACCCGGACGTGCCGGACGGCATGGAGTTCGCCCGGACGCGGGACAACGTCGTGGTGCTGCGGACCTTCTCCAAGGCGTACGGCCTGGCCGGGCTGCGCGTCGGATACCTGGTCGGCCCGGCCGAGCTGGCCGAGGTGGTGCGCCGGGTCTACATCCCGTTCAGCGTGAACTCGCTGGCGCAGGTCGCCGCGCTGGCCTCGCTCGACGCCGAGGGCGAGATGCGCGAACGCTGCGCCGGGATCATCGCCGAGCGGCAGCGCGTCGCGGACGAACTGCTCGCCCTCGGCTTCGAGGTGCCCGAGACGCACGCCAACTTCGTGTGGCTGCCGCTGCGCGAGAAGGCGCTCGACTTCGCCGAGCACGCGCTCGCGAACAAGGTCGTGGTGCGCGCGTTCGCCGGTGACGGCGTGCGGGTGACGATCAGCACCCGCGAGGAGAACGACGTGTTCCTGCAGGCGGCGCGAAGCTTCACCGGTTGAGCACCAGCTGCACGATCGCGGCGATGCCGACCACGACGATCACGCCGCGCAGCACCGGCGCGGGCAGCCGGCGCCCGATCGTGGCGCCGAGCTGCCCGCCGACCGTGGACCCGACGGCGAGCAGCCCGATCACCGGCCAGCTGACCGGCGCGATGAACGCGTAGACCAGTCCGGCGACGACGTTCACCACGGCAGCCAGCACGTTCTTGATGCCGTTGAGCCGCTGCAGCGGATCGGTGAGCAGCATGCCCATGAACGCCATCAGCATGACGCCCTGCGCCGCGGTGAAGTACCCGCCGTAGATGCCCACGAGGAAGATCAGGACCAGCACGAGAGCGCCGTGCGACCGGCCGCCGGACCCGGACTCGCGCCGCCGGGTCACCCACGCCGACACCCGGGGCTGGATGATGACCAGCACCACGGCGAGCCCGACCAGTACCGGCACAATCGTCTCGAAGGTGTTGGGCGGCAAGGAAAGCAGCAGCGCCGTGCCGCACACCGCGCCGATCGCCGACGGGATCGCGTACCGGATCACCCGCCGGCGCTGCCCGGTCAGCTCGCGCCGGTAGCCGATGGCTCCGCTGATCGTGCCGGGCGCGAGCCCGATGGCGTTCGACGTCGTCGCGGTCACCGGCGGATAACCGAGCGCCACGAGGACCGGGAACGTGACCAGCGTGCCCGATCCGACGACCGCGTTGATCGTGCCCGCCCACAGGCCGGCCAGGAACACGACCAGCGCTTGCCACCACTGCATTCCCCCATGAAACCCCGGCGTTTCGGGGCGAGTGCAGCCGGGTAAGAAGCGGGCATGGACACGACGACGCTGCGCCCGCTCGTGACCGCCACCGGCCCGTTCACGTCCGTCTACTTCGAGGATTCGCACGACACCGCGGACGCCGAGAAGCAGCTGGAGCTGAAGTGGCGCGAGCTCAAGGACGCGCTGACCGCGCAGCACGCCCCGGACGGTGCCGTGAGCGCGCTGGAGGCCGCGATCCTCGACGGTCCGCGCGCCACCGGCCGGAGCGGGCGCGCGCTGCTGGCCGCCGGCGCGGAGGTCCTGGTCGACGAGCAGCTCGCGAGCCCGCCCGCGACGACCATCGCCCGTGTCTCCGACCTGCCCTACCTGCTGCCGCTGGCGCGGTACGGCGAGCTGGCCCTGCCGCACGTGGTCGGCCAGGTCGACCAGGTGGGCGCCGACATCCGCGCCTACGACGAACACGGGAACCAAACGGTGGCCGAAGAGCTCACCGGGCAGGACCACCCGGTGCACAAGACCCGCGGCGGTGGCGAGGCGCACCACCGCATGCAGCACCGCACCGAGGAGGTCCGGCACCAGAACGTGACCGAGATCGCCCACGCCATCGCCCGGTTGGCCGAACGCACCCGGGCCCAGCTGATCGTGGTGGCGGGCGAGGTGCAGGGCCGCAAGGCCGTGATCGAGGAACTGCCTGCGGCGGCGAAGTCGATCGCCCGGGAGGCCACGCACTCCGACGTGGCCGACGAACTCGCCGAAGCCGTCCGGCACAGCCGCGCCGACGACGTCGTGCGGCGCTTCCGCGGCGCGCTGAACCAGCCGGACGGCCTTGCCGTGCAAGGACTCGAGGCGGTGACGGCCGCGCTGCGCGAGGCCAATGTGGAGACCCTGCTCGTCGGCGACCCCGGCGCGGACACGGTGTGCACGGGAGCGACCCCGGCGCAGATCGCGCTGGGCGAAGAGGAACTGCGGGCCTACGGTGCGACGGAGATCCACCGGTGCCGGGCCGACGAGGCGGTGCCGGCCGCGGCGGTCGCCGTGGACGCGGACCTGATGCACGTCCACGAGGAGCTCGTGGAAGGATTCGGCGCAATCCTGCGCCACCGGTGAGGAGACAGTTATCAACGCAGCTACACAAAGCTTCCGGACGGTAACCGTACCGAGCGAACTTCCCTCGTTCGAGGCATGATGGTCCCGAAGCAACACTCGAACGACGGTGAGGTGAACGTGACGGACTGGGAGCCACCGTCCTTGCGCGCGCAGAACGAAATCGAACTCTGGCTCGGTGCCGACCTGGCGCACCTGCCGATCGTCCGGTCGGTGGTGGCGACGCTGGCCACGCGGGCCGACTTCGACCTGGACTCGATCGCGGACCTGCGGCTCGCCGTGGACGAGGCGTGCTCGACCCTGATCACCCGGGCACTGCCGGATTCCACCATGCGCTGCCGCTTCGTGGTCGAGGACGACGAACTGCGTTTCCAGGGCACGGTGCTGTCCGGCAGCGACAGCGCGCCGAGCACCAAGTCGTTCGGCTGGCGGGTCCTGAGCACGCTCACGGACTCCGTCGACACGCACGTGAAATCGAACGGCCAAGGCCACCAGGTGGACATCGAACTCGCCAAGCGACGCGTCGTCGTGGACGTCCCAGGGGCAGGCGCGTGACCGGTTCCCGGACCGAGCAGACACAACCCACATCGTCGAACGAATACGGGCACCTCACCCCGCTGTTCGACGAGCTGGCGGGCCTGCCGGCCGACGATCCCCGGCGCGCCGAGCTGCGCGACGAGCTCGTCACGGGCCACCTGCCCCTGGCCGAGCACATCGCGCAACGGTTCTCCGGGCGCGGGGTGGCGAAGGAGGACCTGGTCCAGGTCGCCACGGTCGGGCTGATCAACGCGGTGGACCGGTTCGACCCCAGCCGCGGATCGGACTTCCTGTCCTTCGCCGTGCCCACCGTGATGGGCGAAGTGCGCCGGCACTTCCGGGACACCGGCTGGCTGGTGCGGGTGCCGCGCCGGCTCAAGGAGCTGCACCTGTCGATCTCCAGCGCGAGCACCGAGCTCGCGCAGCGGCTGGGCCGCGCGCCCACGCCGAGCGAGATCGCCGCGCACCTCGGCGTCAGCCAGGACGAGGTCTACGAGGGGCTGGAGGCGGGCAACGCCTACCACTCGATGTCGCTGGACGAGGTGCTGTCCGGGGACACCGAGAACCTCGCGCTCGGCGACACGCTGGGCGAGGAGGACGCGGGCCTGGCGGGTGTGGAGAACCACGAGGCGCTGCTGCCGCTGATCCAGGACCTGCCCGAACGGGAACGCAAGATCCTCGGCCTGCGGTTCGTGCACAACATGACCCAGACCCAGATCGCGGAGCGGATCGGCGTGTCGCAGATGCACGTGTCCCGGCTGCTCGCGCGCACCCTGCAACGGTTGCGCGATGGCCTCACCGAGTCGGACGGCGAGCTCTGACCTGCGGTTTTGCCCACCGCTTCGCAGGGTAACCGCCGATTATGGCAGATCCCGGGTGGCGCGCGCCGATGCTGGCGACGCTGACCCAGCAGCCGTTCTCCCGAGAGAACTGGCTGTTCGAGCGCAAGCTCGACGGGGTCCGCGCGATCTGCGCACGGGACGGGAGCGACCCGGTGCTGTGGTCGCGCAACCACAACGACATCAGTTCCGGTTACCCGGAGCTCGGGGAGGCGCTCGCGGATCGCGGCGCCTCCTCCTTCGTCGCCGACGGTGAGATCGTCGCGTTCGACGGCAACCAGACCAGCTTCGCGCGGCTGCAGCAGCGCATCCACCTCACCGACCGGCGGCGCATCGAGGCCACCGGGGTCGCGGTGTACCTGTACCTGTTCGACCTGCTGGCCTTCGACGGCCAGGACACCACGAGCCTGCCGCTGCGGCAGCGCAAGCAGCTGTTGCGCAGGGCGTTCGACTGGGGCGGGCCGCTGCGGTACGCCAACCACCGCAACACCTCGGGCGAGGAGTACTTCGGCTACGCCTGTGCGCACGGCTGGGAGGGCGTGATCGCCAAGCGTGCCGACGCGCCGTACCGGTCCGGGCGGACGACCGAGTGGCTGAAGTTCAAGCGCGTCAAGGAGCAGGAGTTCGTCGTCGGTGGGTTCAGCGCTCCGGGTGGCGCGCGGACCGGCTTCGGGGCGCTGCTCGTCGGGTACCACGAACGTGGCCGGTTGCGGTACGCGGGCAAGGTCGGCGCCGGCTACACCGAGACCACGCTGCGGGAACTGATCGAGCGCCTCACCGCGCTCGAGCGCCCGCGGTCGCCGTTCGGCGAGCGGGTGCCCGAGCGCGGGCCGCGCTGGGTCGCTCCGGAACTGGTCGTGCAGGTCCGGTTCTCCGAGTGGACCGGCGACGGCAAGCTGCGGCATCCCCGGTTCCTCGGTGTGCGGGACGACAAACCGGCTGCCGAGGTCGTCCGGGAGCAGCCGTGAACCCCGCGGACATCGAGGTGTCCCGGCCCGGGAAGGTGTTCTACCCGGACGGGCCGGTGACCAAGGGCGACGTGGTGGCCTACTACCGGCGCGTGGCCGACGTGATGGTGCCGCACCTGCGGGGCCGTCCCCTGACGCTGCGCCGGTTCCCGGACGGCATCGGCGGCGACGGCTGGTTCCAGAAGGAGGCGCCGGACTGGTTCCCGGACTGGATCCGGGTCGAGTCCGTGCCCACGCGCGACGGCGGCTCGGTGCACCACGTGGTCTGCGACGACGCCGCGACGCTGGTGTACCTGGCGAACCAGGCGGTGCTGGAGTTCCACGTCTGGACCTCGACGGTGGACGAGCCCGGCCGTCCGGACCTGGTGGTGATCGACCTGGACCCGCCCGCGGGGGTGGGAGTCGCTGAGCTGCGCGGGGTCGCACGCCACGCCCGGGACGTGCTCGGCTCGCTCGGGCTCACGGCGTTCGTGCAGACGACCGGCGGGCGCGGGTTCCACGTGGTGGCGCCGCTGGACCGCACGAGCGACCACGAGGTGGTGCTCTCCTTCGCCCGCGAGGTGGCGGATTTCCTGGCGGCCGAGGATCCGGCGCGACTGACCACCCAGCAGCGCAAGAGCAACCGCGGCGACCGGATCTTCCTGGACGTCAACCGCAACGGCTACGCCCAGACGTTCGTGGCGCCGTACTCGCTGCGGGCCCGGCCCGGAGCGGCGGTCGCCACGCCGGTGGACTGGGCGGAGCTGGGCCGGGCCGCGCCGGACGGGTTCGACCTGCGGCGGGTGCCGCGAAGGCTGGCGCGCAAAGCCGATCCGTGGCGGGATCTGGGTGTTCGGGCGGGTTCGGCGGCGAAGGCACTGGACCGGCTGACTCGGGAGGCGTGATGGTGCGGGCGATCTGGAGCGGTGCGATCAACTTCGGGCTGGTGACGGTGCCGGTCGAGTTGTACTCGGCCACCGAGGACCACACGGTGCACTTCCGGCAGTTCGAGCGGGGGACGTCGGACCGGATCCGGTACAAGCGCGTCAACGAGCGGACCGGCGAGGAGGTGCCCTACGAGGACATCGTGAAGGGCTACGACCTCGGCGACGGCGACTACGTGCTGGTCGAGCAGGAGGAGCTGGACCAGATCGCGCCAGGGCGATCGCGGTCGATCGACATCGAATCGTTCGTGGACCTGGGCGAGATCGATCCGCTGTACTTCCAGAAGAGCTACTGGCTCGCGCCGACCAAGGAGGAGTTCGGCCGCGCGTACGGGCTGCTGATGCAGGCGATGGCGGAGACGAACAAGGCCGGCATCGCGCGGTTCGTGATGCGCGGCAAGGAGCACATCGCGGCGGTCCGCGCGGGCAACGGTGTGCTGGTACTGGACACGCTGCTGTTCGCCGAGGACGTGCGGGACCCGGCGAAGGAGTTGACGAAGCTGCCGGAAAAGGCTTCCCCGCGCGGGCGCGAACTCGAGATGGCGATCGCGCTGGTGGACTCGATGGCCGACGACTGGCGCCCGGACGACTACCACGACCAGTACAACGAGCGGGTGCTCAAGCTGATCGACGACAAGAAGGCCGGGCGCACGGTGAGCGTCGAGGAGCCGCCGTCGGAGCCGACGAAGGTGGTCGACCTGTTCGAAGCGCTGTCCCGCAGCGTCGAGCGCCGGAAGGGTTCCGCTGGTTCGTCCCGGTCGTCCGCGGAGTCGCGCAAGAACACCGGATCGAGCAAGCGTTCGGAGCCGGGCACGGGTTCGGGTAAGCGGAGTTCCCGGAAGCCCGCCGAGCCCGACCTGTCGTCGCTGAGCAAGGCCGAGCTGGACCGGCTGGCCCGGGAGCTCGACATCAAGGGCCGGTCCAAACTCAACCGCGCCGAGCTGGAAAAAGCCGTCCGGGACGCCCGCCCGGGCCGGTCCCGCAAACGCGCCTCCTGACAGCGTCGGCGGGCCGTTCCAGCAACCACTGCCGGCCCGGCGGCAACGCCCACCCCGCCGCGGGGGCAATACGATCACCACCGTGCCGAAGTTCGCCCAGCTCGCGAAGTTCCGCGTGGCGCTGCGCACCGGGCTGGGGTTCGTGACACTCGGCGTCGGGTCGAGTGTCTGCGGCGCGGCGGCCGTCGGGCTGTTGCTGTTCCTCCAGGGCATCCCCGCGGACACGGGTGACCGCAACTGGGTCCTGCTCAGCTGTGCGGGCGCGTACGTGCTGCTCTCGGTGCTCGTCGGCTCGGCGTGGTCGGCGATCCTGCACCGCCGTACCGCGGTGTGGTTCGTCCAGAGCCGCCGCCCCACGCCGCCGGAAGCACGCCGCGCGCTGCGGCTGCCCCGTGACCTCGCGCTGGTCAGCGGCAGCCTGTGGCTCGGCGGCACGATCATCCTGGGCTCGCTCACCAGCCTCCTCGGGTCCGTCCTGGACACCGTGGGGGTGACGCTCGCCGTCGGGCTCGGCGGACTGCTCACCGTCGGACTGATGTACCTGGCCGCGGAATGGGTCGCGCGCCCGATCCTGATCCTCGCGCTCGAGGTGAGCCCGCCGCGGAACGCGGTGTCGGTGAGCGTCCTGTCCCGGCTCGTGATCACCTGGGCGGTGGCGAGCGGTGTCCCGCTGCTCGGTGTGCTGATCGTCGCCGCGCCTCCGAACATCGGCAAGGCCGACCAGACCGCGAGCCTGATCATGCTCTCGATCGTCGGCCTGCTCTCCGGCGCGATCGGCACGGCGCTCCTGGCCCGGGCGGTCGCCGCTCCGCTGCACCGGTTGCGGATGGCCGTCGGGCTCATCACACGCGGGCGCAAGGACGTCACCGTCCGGGTCGACGACGCGAGCGAGATCGGCTCGCTCCAGGTGTCGGTGAACACCATGGTCGCGGGGCTGCGGGAACAGGACCGGTTGCGGGACCTGTTCGGGCGGCACGTCGGCATGGACGTCGCCCGGCACGCGCTCGAACACGGCGTGTCCCTGAGCGGCGACGTGCGGGAGGTCGCGGCGTTGTTCGTCGACGTCGTCGATTCCACCGCCCTGGCCTACCGGCTGCCGCCCGAGGAGATCGTCCGCAAGCTCAACCGGTTGTTCGACAGCGTGGTGTCGGCGGTCGACGCGCGGGGCGGGCTGGTGAACAAGTTCCAGGGCGACGCCGCGTTGTGCGTGTTCGGCGCGCCGACCCGGTTGGCGGACCCGGCCACCGCCGCGCTGTCCGCGGCGCGCGCCATCCGGGACGCCGTGTGCGAGGAGGGCGAGCTGGACCTCGGCATCGGCGTCGCCTGGGGTCCGGTGTTCGCCGGGCAGCTCGGCAGCCGCAGCCGCCTGGAGTACACGGTCATCGGCGACGCGGTGAACGAAGCCGCGCGGCTGACCGAGCACGCGAAACACGTGTCCGGCCGCATCCTCGCCAGCGACACGATCCGGTCGCAGGCGTCACCGGGCGAGCAGGCGCAGTGGTCCCGGCACGAGGCGATCCAGCTCCGCGGCCGGGACACGCCCACGGAGACCTGGACGAACTAGGCGTCCCCGCCCGGCTTGACGTCGGGCCAGGTCAGGAGCGTGGAGCCCCAGGTGAGCCCGGCGCCGAACGCCGTCAGCAGGACGCGGTGCCCGGGCTCGAGGTGGCCGTCGTGGCACGCGTCGGCCAGCGCGAGCGGAATCGACGCCGCGCTCGTGTTGCCGACCCGCTCGATGTTGGCCACCACCCGGTCGCCGGCCATCCCGAGCTGCTTCGCGGTGGCCTGCAGGATGCGGATGTTGGCCTGGTGCCCGACGAACCGGTCCACGTCCGCGACAGCGAGCCCGGACCGGTCCAGTACGGCACGCGCGGACTCGGCCATGCGGGCGCAGGCGTGCCGGAACACCGCGGTGCCCTGCATCGTCAGGTAGTGGTCGTCGGGATCGTCGGACCGGCGCTGTTTGGCGCCCCCGGCGGGAACGATCAGCAGGTCGGCGTGCTCCCCTTCGCTGTGCAGGTCGAACGGCCCCAGTGCGCCCGGCTCGCCGGCGGTCCCGGCACGCAGGACCACGGCGCCGGCACCGTCGCCGAAGATCGGGACCGTGGTGCGGTCGTCCGGACGGCAATAGCGGCTGAAAGCGTCCGCGCCGACGACGAGCACCCGGCCGGCCATCCCGCCGGAGATCAGGCCAGCCGCAGTGGCCAGGGCGTAGATGAAGCCGCTGCAGACCGCGTTGACGTCGAACGCGGCGACGCCGCTGAGCCCCAGCGCCGAGGCGACCTGCGGAGCGCTGGCCGGGCAGAGCTGGTCGGGTGTGGCGGTCGCGAGCACGACCGCGTCGACCAGCTCGGAATCGGCGCTGCGCAAGGCGTTGCGGCCGGCGGCGACAGCCATGTCCACAGTGGACGTGTCAGGGTCGGCGATGCGGCGTTCCCGGATGCCGGTCCGGGTGCGGATCCACTCGTCGGAGGTGTCGAGATGCCGGGCGAGGTCGTCGTTGTCCACCACCCGCGGCGGCAGCCAGGCTCCCAGGCCGGCAAGGACCGCGTGGTGTCCTTCATGCATGGAACACTTGTAGGGGCTACCCCTGGGTAGACCGGTCAGTTGTGTTCCAGGTCACATAATTGGGGCACGGAAGGACTACGCGGACCAGAACTGTCACCGGTACGTTCTAGGGTTCGCCCATGCCGGAGACACTGAGCCCGCGGGCCTTGAACCGGGCTCTTCTCGCTCGTCAACTGCTGCTGCGCCGGTCGAAGGTCACGCCACTCGAGGCCGTCCGCCACCTGTGCGGGTTGCAGGCGCAGGCCCCGTGGCCACCGTATTACGGGTTGTGGTCGCGGTTGCACGGTTTCCGGCCGGAGCAGCTCGGCCGGCTCCTGCTGGACCGGCAGGTGGTCCGGATCGCCGTGATGCGGGGGACGGTGCACCTGGTGACGGCGGAGGACTGCCTGTGGTTGCGGCCGTGTGTGCAGCGGCTGTTCGACCGGGATGTGGCCACGAACGCCAGCTATGCGAAGGCGCTGGCCCCGCTCGACCTCCAGGCGGTCGCGCAGCGGGCGCGTGCTGTGCTGGCCGGGGAGCCGCTGACCCCGTCGGCGCTGGGCAAGGCGCTCGCGGTGCACTGGCCGGACACGCCACCGGCGGCGCTCGCGCACGCGGCCCGCGGCCTGCTGCCGCTGGTCCAGGTCCCGCCGCGGGCGGTGTGGGGGCGCAGCGGGCGGACGGCGCTGACCACGGCGGAGGACTGGCTGGGCCGGGCGCTGGACCGGACCGCGTCGCTGGACGATCTGGTGGTGCGTTACCTGGCGGCGTTCGGGCCGGCGAGTGTCGCGGATGTGCAGGCGTGGAGTGGGCTGACCCGGTTGGGCGAGGTGGTGGAGCGGTTGCGTCCCCGGCTGCGTGTCTTCCGGACCGAGCAGGGCCGGGAGGTGTTCGACCTGCCGGAGGCACCGCGCCCGGATCCGGCGACCCCGGCGCCGCCGCGGTTCATCGCGGAGTTCGACAACCTGCTGCTCGGGCACGCCGACCGGAGCCGGGTGCTGTCGGAGGATGCGCGCAAGCGGGTCTTCCACGCCCCGAACGGGGTGCTTCCCGGGACGGTCCTGGTCGACGGGATGGTGGGCGGCGTGTGGCGCATCCACCGTTCTCCCGGCGCGGCGAGGCTGGAGATCGAGCCGTTCCGGCGGATCTCCACAAAGGACCGGGAGGCGCTGGAGAGCGCGGGGGCGCGACTGGTGCGTTTCGCTGCCGGCGAAGACGCCCGGGACATCCGCTTCGTGCCGGTCGCGTGAGCCGCGTCGCACGGCAACGGTTGGTTACGATGCGGTGGTGCCCGCCCCTGACCTGGACAAACTCGACTACCAGATTCTGAGCCGCTTGCAGGACGACTCGCGCACGATCGCGGAGGCGATCGGCGCCGAGGTGGGCCTCTCGGCTGCCGCGGTTCAGCGCCGGATCAAGCGGCTGCGGCAGGCCGGGGTGATCTCCCGCGAGGTGGCGGTGATCGAGCCGTCGGCGGTCGGGGTGGCTATGACCTTCATCGTGATGGTGGAGATGGAGCGCGAGCAGCGGGAGGTGCTGGACGCGTTCCGGAAGCAGGCGATCGCTGACTCCGCTGTGCAACAGTGCTACTACGTTACGGGGTCGGCGGACTTCATCCTGGTCGTGCAGTGCCGGGACATGGGTGAGTTCGAGGCGTTCACGCGCCGCATGTTCTTCGACAACGGTGAGGTGCGGCACTTCACCACCAGCGTCGCCATGGAACGCGTCAAGGTGGGCCTCAGTGTTCCCCTGAACGGCGGCTGATCGGGTGGTGCGCACGTGTTACAGGTTCCGGGGGTATTGCAGCCGATCGCGTGAAAGTCGCCGGGCAGGCATCATTTTCCGTCGCCGCTCACATCTCATCGCTGTCCGACCCGTTCGCGCCGGAGCGCGAACCCCGACCGCGAGAGGTGGCACGTGAACACCGATACCGTCACCCAGAGCCAGTTCGTGTCGCTCAACGGCTCCAGTGCTCCAGTCCTGTCTCGACTGTCGTACGTGGCGAGCGAGCCGTTTGCCGTCAACATCGCGTTCCGCACGGAGCACGGCCACTGGGTGGAGTGGACGTTCGCGCGGGAGTTGCTCGTCACGGGGCTGCGTGAGCGCTCCGGTATCGGAGATGTGCGCGTGCGTCCGGACCTCTCGGCGGACGAGGGCATCCTGATCCTCGAGATCGAGTCCCCCGACGGCTACGCCTTGGTGGAAGTCGAGCGCGAGGACGTGGAGCGCTTCCTGGACGCCGCCACCGAGCTCGTCCCGGTGGGCGCGGAGAGCGACTACTTCGACGTCGACGCCTTCATCGACGAGATCACCAACGTCTGACCCGGCCGCCGCTCCACCGGCGCGCCGGCCGGGACGTCACGCTCGCTCGCTGGTTCAGCACGTCGCCCTTGAGCCTCGGTCCGGCACGCCACCCCCGAGCGCTGGTCCCGGTACATCTGCACCCGAGCACCGGTCCGGCACACCACTCCCACACACCAGTCCGCACGTCGCCCTCAGGCGTCGGTACGGCAAGCCACACCGAGCGCCGGCTCGGCAGGCCTGCTCAGGCACCAGTCCGGCACGTCGCCTCGGGCCCCGGTCCGGCGCGCCACCCCGGAGCGCTGGTCCGGCAGCCCATGCTCAAGCACTACTCCGGACGTCGCCTCGGGCCTCAGCCTGCCGCGCCACACCCGAGCGCTGGTCCGGCAGACCACGTTCAAGCACTACTCCGGCACCTCGCGTCGGGTCTCGGCCCGGCGCGCCACCCCGGAGCGCTGGTCCGGCAGGTCACGTGCGCGCGACGTCGTAACTGCTCGAGCGCTGGTCCGGCATCGCACGATGCGCGGCACCGGATGGCACGCGAACCATCGCCGGATGGAACCAAAGACCGACGCATCGGGCGCTCACCCTGACCGCCCAGGACCCCGTCCGATCGCGGCCTCGCATCCACTACCGGGTGCCCGTTCGGTACCGGCCAGAGCGCCGCACGCGAATCACGAGTTCCCCGGGCACATCCGGCCCGATCGGCGCCCGGCAGCTACCACCAGGTGTCCGCCCGGTACCGGCCAAAGCCCCGGCGGGACGCACCCGAGCACCAGCGGCGCTCGGCCGTACTGTGCCGTCACGAATCCGGGGCGCGCCGGGCGCATGTGGCGCGATCAGTACGCCGCTGATCCACCATGAGCCAAGCGCCAGCCGCGGTCCACCAGGCTCGGCCCGAGCCGGGCCTGGAGCCTGCCTGAAGCCACGCGCGACGTTGCCGGCCAGCGGCTCGTGGGATACAGCCTGGAGACGCGGGAACGTCAGGCCCACCCCGTCGTTGGTCATGGTGCGCTTGATTGCGTTCAGCTACCTCGCCGGTGCGTTTGGTAACACCTGGGCGGTACCTCAGCGCCCGAACGGACCGAAAGACCTCAGCGTCCGGTCCAGTTGCCGGTCGCCACTCGACCCGGCCCGCGTCCACACGTCGAACAAGTGCTTGATCTGATCGTCGAGCGTCTGCGGGATCCGTTTGTCGTGCGGAGTGGTGGTTTCCTCGACCGGATCGACCCGCGGTTCCGGCCGGTCGGAGCTCGACGTCGTGGTGGGGGCGACCCTCTTCTGTGCCCGCGGGGTCGTCCCCGTCGTCGACGGCGGCACCGTCGTCGGCCGGGTGGTCGACGTCGGCAGCTGCGGAGCAGAGCTCGCGCTGGGAGCCGGCTGTACCGGCTCGGCCGGCCGATCTTCCGGCACGGCCCCTGCTGCGACCGCCGGCATCGGGTCCGGGTCGTCGGCGAAGCCGAACGTGTCACCACCCACCCAGCCGACGCCCATCAGCACGACGGCGGCAGCAGCCACGATCAGATTGCGCCGGCCCCGGCGGAGCAACCTACGCTCCTCGCGCGCCCGCGCCTTCTCGACCGTCTGCCACGGAAACGCGAGCTCGAGCTGACCGGGCACCGCTGGCAGATCGACGACCGTCGGATGGCAGTCCCGGGACCGCTCGACCGGCTTCGGCGCGCTGGCGGCGATGATGCCCGTGCGGTCTGCCAGCTGCACGCTCCGCACGAGGTCGTTCGACCTGTCACGCAGAACTGTGCGCGCCATCAACACTCTCCATCGGCATGGCGTGGCCCTTCCCCAGTACTTTCGCCGCTCTCGCCTGACGTCACTCGACCCCCCTCAGAGTCGGCTGCGGCTGAGCCAAAAGCTACCAGCGCGATGACTTCTCAGATGCCGACAGACTCTCTCTTTCCCCGATCATGGAAAAAGACAACTCCATCGGGTGATGATCAAGCAGCGGATCGTGCGCTGGGTGATCATCGTTCCGCCTCGAACACTCGACTTGTTGTTACTTCTCGACTTCTCACCTCACTCTCCTCGCAGGTTTCCCACGCCCACGCGGCGATCGCGACCCGATTACGCAGGTCCAGCTTCCGCTGGATGCTCCTCAAATGCGTTTTCACCGTCCCCGCCGTGATTCCGAGCGACTGCGCGATCTCCGGGTTGGTCTTCGCCTGGGCGACGAGGCGGACGATGTCCCGTTCACGTCCCGATAACGCTGTCCAACGGCGGCCCCGGTATGGCGCTCGCCCGGACAACCGGATCAGGCGCAGGGTCATCTGCGGGCTGACCAAGGTGTCGCCGGACACCGCAGCGCGAACACCTTCGACCAGGAGCCGCGGCCCTGACGTTTTGAGCAGGAACCCGCAGGCACCGTTCTCCAGGGCCGCATACGCATACTTGTCAAGATCAAAGGTGGTGATCACCACGACTTTCATCGGTTCTGCCACCTCGGGTCCGGCGAGCGCACGGGTGACGGCCAACCCGTCCCGTCGCGGCATCCGGACATCCACCAGCACCACGTCCGGCTTCAGCGTGCGGGCCTGCTGCACCGCCGACTCGCCATCCGCGACCTCACCGACCACTTCGAAGTCAGCTTCAGCTTCCAGGATGCGCCGCAGGTTCCGCCGAACCACTTCCTGATCGTCCGCGACGAGGATCCGGACGGCTGTCATGCGGCGGCCGGAACGACCACGTGGATCGCCCACCCGGCCGATCCCACCGGCCCAGCCCAGGACGTCCCACCTAGGGCAGCGACCCGTTGCATCAGGGCGGTCAATCCACTGCCACCAGCACGCCCGCGCTTGAGCAACCCCTGCCGCCGCACGCCATCGTTCACCACCCGGACGATCAGGTGACCTGCGTTTCGACGGACCTCCACCGACACCTCTCGCGCTGCGGGGGCGTGACGCCGGACATTGGTCAACGCTTCCAGCACGACGCGATAGACGGTGCCCGCCACATCGGGGCTGACGTCCCGCGCCTGGTCGTCCAGGTTCAGCACGACGCCGATCGACCCGAGGCCCTCGAATCGCCTTACCAGAGCCGGAAGGTCCGCGATGCCCGTGGATCGCTCACCACCCGTCGTCCCGACCACCTCCCCTCCGGTACGCAGCCGGCACAGCGCCTTGTCAACGCAGTCGAGAACGCGCACTCCGGCCTCTTCGATCCGCTGCAAGGAATGCTCCACCTCTCCGGCCGGCCGATCCGCGAGCCGCGCGGCCTGCGCTTCCAGCACCAAGCCCGTCACCTCATGGCCGAGCCAGTCGTGCAACTCCCGGGCGAGTTGCAAGCTTTGCTCCCGTCTTGCCGCCCGGGCCGACTCCTCACGCGCTTCGTCGAGTGATCGCAGATAAAGACCGGTCGCGACGGCACACGCGGCCAGCAGACCGCAGCCAAAACACCACGCGAGAACGGAAGCCGCCGCCGGAGACGCACGAGCCACTGCCCCAAGTCTCAGCGGCGCCAACGCCACCGCGCCCACCAGCACTCCGGCAGCGGGCAGCACGAGTGCAGTCCGAAGCCGCCGTACCGATTGGACGAGGAGGCACGACAGGAACACGGTCTCCAGCAACAGCCACGCGGCCGCGCTCTCTTCGGCGCGCCCGCCGCACGCGACGGTAACCAGGATCGAGATGGCGGAAGCCGCAAGGGAGGTGGCCATGACGACCAGGGGTGGCCGATGGCGGTACAGCGCCGTTCCCATAGCCGCAAGGAGAACGGACAGCGCGGACACGGTCTCGGGCGCCGGGGCCACCGGCATCGCAAACAGAACGGCACACAGCGCGCCGAGAACCGGAACCGGCCAGCCCATGTCGATCTTGCCGCGCCGGACGATGCCCGTGGTCGTGTTCATCGACCCTTCCCTTCTCGATGTCGGTACGAACCGAGAATGCATGAAGGGGCACGCGCACGCCATCTACCAAAAGGAAGATATTTCCGGAAAATTGATCGATCGGACTAGAACGCGCTTTCGATTCGTGCTGTACTGTCGTCCATGGCGCCACGGATCCAGTGTCAAATATCCCTTGTCCCGCAACGAAAAACGCGCCGAGGAGTGACCGTGAAGCATCTTCCACGCACGACGAATCACTACATCTCGCGAGCACGCGAGATGACCGGTGGCCGCTTCACCGAAATGCCCGGTGGCTCGCCCGTGAACCGCTCGATTTCGACCAGCACATGCTGCCCCGTGCATCCTTGGGACAGCCGCGACGACGGCAGATCGGCCGTCAGCACGTTGGGGTTGCCGTGGACGCACAGCGACCCGCGGGGATCGAACCAGGCGCCGGTCGGCAGTTGCACCACGCCGGGCCGAAGATCCGTGGTGAGCACGGCTCCCGCCAGGCACGCGCCACGGTCGTTGAAGACCCGCACCAGGTCTCCCTCGCCGATGTCTCGACGTGCAGCGTCCCCGGGGTGCAGCCGAACCGCCTCACGGCCGGCGACCTTCGCCGCCTGGCTGACCGCGCCGACATCGAGCTGGCTGTGCAGGCGCGTATGGGGCTGGTTCGCGATGAGGACCAGCGGAAAGCGGCTGGCGCGCTCGCCCCCGAGCCACTCGACCGGCTCCAGCCACACCGGATGGCCGGGACAGTCGTCGTACCCGAACGACGCCACCCGCGCGGAAGTGATTTCGATCTTTCCGCTCGGGGTCGCGAGCCGATGCGTCACGGGGTCCGCCCGGAAGTCGGCCCACAACGTTCGATCGGACTCGTCGTTCGGCAGCTGGAACCCACCCGCCTCCCAGAAATCCGGAAAGGACGGTACCTCAATGCCCTTGTCCGCCAGGTTGTTCCGCCACGTCCCGTAGAGGTGGTGAAGCCACTCGCGTGCCGTCCGACCTTCGGTGAACGCATCCTCGATGCCCAGGCGGGCGGCTAGGCCGGCCAGGATCGTGTAGTCGTCGCGGGCTCGCCTCCTCGGTTCGGCGATCCGGTGCATCGCTGCGAGGTGGGTGTCGCGGCGTCCGGCGCCGAAGTCTTCCCGTTCCAACGCCGTGGTGCTGGGCAGGACGATGTCGGCGTGACGCGCGGAAGCAGTCCAAAAGGGATCATGGACGACGACGGTGTCCGGCCGGGTGAAAGCCCTCCGCAGCCGGTTGAGGTCCTGGTGGTGGTGGAAGGGATTGCCGCCGGCCCAGTAGACGAGACGGATGTCCGGGTACGTGCGTTCCGCGCCGTCGTACTGGTAGCGCATGCCCGGGTTCAGGAGCATGTCCGCGATCCTCGCGACGGGAATGAACTGCTTGACGGGGTTGGTTCCCTGCGGCAGGTGGGGCACCCGGAAGTCGGGGCCGATGTCGCCGGTGTCACCCATGGAGCCGTAGCCGTGCCCGAAGCCACCACCGGGCAAACCGATCTGGCCGAGCATGGCGGCCAGGGCAATGGCTGCCCACACCGGCTGCTCGCCGTGCTCGATGCGTTGCAAGCTCCAGGTGACGGTGATGAAGGTGCGACGTCCCGCCATGCGGCGGGCGAGGTCGACGATGTGCGCCGGAGGGATGCCGGTCAGGTCGCCGGCCCAGGCGGCATCCTTCGGCACGCCGTCGTCGGATCCGAGGAGGTAACGCTCGAACTGTGCATAGCCTGTGCAGTAGCGGTCTAGGAAGTGCTGGTCGTGCAGCCCTTCCGTGACGAGTGTGTGGGCGAGCGCGAGCATGAGTGCGGTGTCGGTCGCGGGGCGGATGGGGTACCACCGTGCATCAAGCTGCCCGGGGAGGTCCGCGCGGAGCGGACTGACGAGGGCGACCTCGACGTTCCGCTCGGCCAGCTGGGCGAGGAAACCCGGGGTGTGGTGCCGGGTGACCCCACCGGGGGTGACGAACACGTTCTTCTCGGGGACGCCGCCGAAGGCCACGAGGAGCTCTGTGTTCGCCACGATCGTCGGCCAGCTGGAGCCGTTGCGCAGGACGTCGCCGGCGTTGCCGACGATGTGCGGGAGCACCACCGCGCTGGTGCCCGTGCTGTAGGTGTTGCGAGAGGAGGTAAAACCACCGAAGGCGTTGAGGAAGCGGTGGAGCTGGCTCTGGGCGTGGTGGAACCGCCCTGCGCTCGACCAGCCGTAGGAACCGCCGTAGATCGCCTCGTTGCCGTGTTCGGTTCGCACCCGCAGGAGCTCGGCCGCGAGGAGGTCGAGGGCCTGGTCCCAGCCGACCTCGACGAACTCGTCGTCCCCGCGCCTGGGGTCGGGCCCAGGGCCACGCTCCAGCCAGCCGCGCCTGATAGCGGGCGCCGCGACCCGGGTGGGATCGGTCAGGGCGCTGGGGAGGTTGCCGAGCAACGGTGAGGGTGCGGGGTCGGCGGGGTGCGGGACGACCTCGAGATTCCCGTCCTCATCCAGGGCCGCGGAGAAGGCTCCCCAGTGCGAGGTGCTCGGACGCAGGCGCATACGTCTACAACTACCAGGAAGGGGTGGTGACTGACCGTGCTGTGAGACCGTGAAGCGTATGGACAGGACAGGGTTGACCGCGGAGGTGTTCGGCGGGCGGATGCCGACCAGGTCCGGCGATCTCGTGCTCGAATCCCACGGGATCATGCCGGTGCCGGCCGGGAACCGGTTCGGACGGCCGGTGCGCCTGCTCACGGTGTTCTTCGCCCCCAACCTCACGATGACCGCCGTGTTCTCGGGCGCCCTCGGCGGCGCGCTCGGGCTCGGGTTCGGAACCGGACTGGTGGCGTTGCTGCTGGGCACGGTCATCGGGGCCGTGCCGGTCGCCTACCTCGCGACGTGGGGACCGGTGACCGGGACGGCGCAGCTGCCGATGGCGAGGTTGCCGTTCCGCCGGACCGTGGCGCTACCCGGCCTGGTTCAGTGGTTCAACTCGATCGCGTGGGACGCGCTCGTCGGGCTGTTCGGCGGCGAGGCGCTCGCCCAGCTGAGCGGCATGCCGTTCTGGCTTGCGGTGGCGATCATCCTGCTGCTGCAGTGTGCCGTGGGCGTCCTCGGGTACGAGGTGATCCACCGGGTGCAGGCCGTGATGACGGCGGTGACCGCGGTGTTCTTCGTGGTCCTGACGGTGAAGCTGCTCGGTGGGCATCCGGTCGTGACGTCCGACTCGGTGTCCGGCGGGGACCTCGCCGGAGCGTTCGTCCTGTTCAGCACCATCGCCTTGAGCCTGTCGATCTCGTGGGCGAGCTACGCGTCGGACTTCAGCCGGTACTTGCCGCCGACGACGTCCCGGCCGCAGGCGTTCGTGTACACGCTGCTCGGACTCACCCTGTCCTTCGGGTGGGGTGAGGCGATCGGGCTCGCGGCCGGGGCAACGATCAGCAGCCAGACCACGGAAGGGATCAGCACCCTGCTCGGTGGCGGGGTACTGGGCACGATCGCACTGGTTGTGATCGCACTGACCGCGATTTCGTCGAACGCGATGAACGACTACAGCGGCTCGCTCGCGCTGCAGACGATCGGCGTACGGCTGCGGCGACCGGTGTCGGCCGTCGTGGTGACCGTGATCGCGTTCGCGCTGATCATGTGGATGCACGGCGGCGACCTGGCGTCCAAGTTCGAGGACGTGCTGCTGGTGATCGGTTACTGGATCCCGCCGTTCGTCGGGGTCGTCGTCCTGGACTGGTGGAGCCGGACGCGGCGGGGACGGCGGTTCGACGTGCTGACCGAAGCGGCTGCAACGCAGCCGGGGTGGCTGGCCCTGGTCGCGTTCCTGCTCGGGTGCGCGTCGGTCGTGCCGTTCATGAACACGAGCGTGTTCACGGGGCCGGTGGCCGCCGCCGCCCATGGCGCCGATCTGGCGTACTACGTCGGTCTGGTGGTGTCCGGTACGGCGTACGCGCTGCTCAGGCTGGCGCCGGCGGCACGACGCGACCAGCCGGAGCAGCACGCAGACGCCTCGGGCTAGGGGTTCGGCCCGGTCGCCGCGGGACGATCGGTCTGGTTCGACCACTGGGACCACGAACCGGGGTACAGCGCGGCGTCGATCCCCGCGACGGCCAGTGCCGCGATCTCGTGGGCTGCGGTTACGCCCGAGCCGCAGTACACGGCGACCGGGCCATCGGCGGCGCCGAGTCCGCGGAAGCGGGCGCCCAGTTCGGCAGGTGACCGGAAACGGCCGTCGGCGGCGAGGTTGTCCCCGGTCGGAGCGCTGACAGCACCCGGGATGTGACCGGCCCGCGGGTCGACCGGCTCCTGTTCGCCGCGGTAGCGTTCGCCCGCCCGCGCGTCGAGCAACGTGCCCCGCGCAGGCAGCGCGGCGGCCTCGTCGATGGAGAGAACGGGCAGGTGACCGGGTTTGAGCACGACGTCACCCGCCTCGGGCGGGTGACCGAAGCCGGTCTCCAGCGGCCGGTCGCCCCACGCGGCGAGCCCGCCATCGAGGAGCCGGACGTCCGCGACTCCGGCCCACCGGAGGAGCCACCAGGCGCGGGCGGCGGCGAGGTTCCCGCTGTTGTCGTAGGCGACGACGGACGAGTCTTCGCGGATGCCCCAGCGGCGGGCCGCGGCCTGGAGGGCCTCGATGTCCGGCAGGGGGTGTCGTCCGTCGGCGGGCGACGGCGGCCCGGCGAGCTCGGTGTCGAGATCCACGTACACCGCACCGGGGAGGTGACCGTCGAGGTAGTGACGGTGCCCGTTCGGATCCCCGAGCGCCCAGCGGACGTCCAGCAGGACGGGTGGCGCCGCCGAGTCGAGCTGCCGCTGGAGTTCGTCCGCGCTGACGAGCACCGGCGGCCGGGGCAGGTCGATCTCGGCGAGGTCGGCCGAGCCAGGAGCTTCGCCGCGGGCGGCAGCCAGCGCGAGACGTCGCTGCAACGCGGCGTTGAGCGGGGTCGGCACCCCGTGCAGCCGCCCGAGCAGCACGATTTCGCCGTTGAGGAAATCGCCCTCCACGGAACCGGCGCCGCGGGCCAGGCTCTGCCTGGTCGAGCTGCCGACCCGGGGACGGCCGGGAATCGGCGCAGGATCAGCGACGGAGGTGTCTATTTCGGATGCTTCGCGAAGATCGACCGGATCGATCCCGGCCGCGGCGAGCACGCGGCGGCCCTCGTTGCGGAGTTCCTTGCCGAGCGGCGCGGTGCGCTCGTCGCGGCCGAACAGAGCGTCGACCGCGTTGCCGAGGTTGGCGAGCAGCTTGCCCGCCTTCCAGCGCAGCAGGTCCGGCACGATCTGCACGCCGAAGTCCGCGGCGCGCAGGTCGGTGGCGATCGCCGCGAGCCGCGGGTCGTCGCCGGACGGGAATCGCCCCAGCCAGAGGATGCCCGGCCGCTCTGCGCCCTGGGCGCACACCTCGCCCGGCTCGACGTAGGACGTCGGCATCCACAGCGACGCGCCGAACACGGTGGCGAACCGGCGCAGCGCTGCGCGCTCGTTCTCCAGCCCGTTCTGCAGCATCACGACCGGCAGGTCGGCGGCCACGCCGGAACCCGCCTGCCGCCACGACCACGCCTGGAGGACCTCCTCGGTGTTCTGGGTCTTCGTGGCCACGACCAGGACGTCGTCCGCGGCGAGCTCGACCTCGTCCGCGCTCGCGGCGACGGGCACCCGCACGAGCTGTTCGCCCGAGGGCCGGAAGTACCGCAACCCGTCCTGGCGAATCCTGGCGCCGTGCTCGCCGCGGGCGATGAGCACGACCGGAATTCCGGCGAGGTGCAACTGAGCGGCGACGGTCGAGCCGACCGCACCCGCTCCGACGATGACGTAGCGCATGAGGCCATCGTGCCCGATCCGCGCCGGCGGAAGGGCGAAGCGGCCACTCGGGGCACCGCGGCGAGGCAGGCCGTCGGCGGCGAGCTGCACCGGACCCTGGAACGAGATCGTGACGTGCAGCGGTCAACCTCGCCGCCGGGGCGGGCGTCTACCCACACGTATCGATCACCATAATCTGGGGGACGAACCGTGACCGTCAAGAAGATCATGCTGGCTGTGTCCGCCGCGGCGGCCGTGCTGGTGCTCGCCGCGTGTGGCACTGCCTCCGAGCAGGCCGCCGGTCTGCAGCAGGTCGCCGCCACCGCTTCGACGACGACCACCACCCCGCCGTCGAGCACCTCGTCCGCTCCGGCTTCCAGCAGCAGCCGGGCGACCGCCTCCAGCAGCCCCTCGAGGTCGTCCACTCCCACGAGCACCCCCAAGAAGCCGGCGCCCACCCAGGAGGCGCAGGCCGCGGGCGTCCCGTGCGCCGCCACCGTTGACGCCTGCGTCGATCTTTCGGCGCGCAAGGCGTGGCTCCTCCACGACGGCCAGATCGTTTACGGGCCGGTGCAGATCATGCCCGGCATGGCGAGCCACCCGACCCCGGTCGGCACCTTCCGCGTCTCCAGCAAGGTCAAGGACTACCACAGCCGCGAGTTCGACGCGCCCATGCCGAACTCCGTCTTCTTCCAGTCCGGCATCGCCTTCCACGAGGGCAGCCTGTCCAAGTACTCGCACGGCTGCATCCACCTGTCGAGCAGCGCGTCGGAGAAGTTCTTCGCCTCGCTGTCCACCGGGGACACCGTGCAGGTGGTTGGCTGAGGCGGGGCCGGCAGTGGTCGCGGCGCCGGCTCAGGACGCCACCTGCACGATCTCCCGCAGCTCGGCCAGTAGCTCACCGCGGCTGGACGCCCCGAGGCGCTGCCGCATGCGCGCCACGTGGTGCTCCACGGTCTTCGCGGAGATGAACAGCCGGTCGCCGATCTGCTTGTAGGTCAGTCCGGCGACCACGAGCTCCGCGACCTGCCGTTCCCGCTCGCTCAGCCGCGCGCCGCCCGTCTGCTCCACCGCTTCCCGGCCCGGGCGGCCCTGGAGCACCCGCGCGCAGTCGAGCAGGGTCAGCATCGCCTTGCGGTCGGACGTGCGGATCGCCGCCTGGCCGGCCAACCGCGCGCCGTCCCAGCACAGGCCGACACCGTGCAGGTCGCGGGCCGCCGACTCGACCTCGACCGCGTCGACCTCGCCGCCCAGCACCTTCAGCCAGCAACCGGCCGCCCGGGCGATCGTCGCGAAGTACGGGCCCGCGGCGGCCGCGTCGGCCAGTGCCGAGGCGTGCGACGCCGCCTCCTCCGGCTGCTCGGCGATCACCGCCGCGTGCAGGCCGCTCCAGTGCAGCGCGCTCGCCCACAACGGCGGATCACCGAGCCCGGCCAGCAACTCCCGCGCCTGCCGCAGGTGCGGCGCCAGCCTGTCCCGTTCCCCGAGCCGCGCCGCCGCCACCTCGAACTCGCCGAACGGCAGGAACGTGAACAGGTCCACCGGATGCCGGACCACGGCTTCGCGGGCCTGGATCCAGATCCGCCGCAGCCCCGCCAGGTCACTGGCGCGGCGCGCCAGCCCGACCCGCAACCCGACCGCGAACAGCCAGTCCCGCGGGGACAGCTTCTCCCCGGCCGACCGCAGCTGAGCGGTCGCGCCCTCCTCGTCGCCGCGCAGCATCGCGATCCACGCCAGCAGCAACCGGTGCCGCGGCACCAGCACGCCGGACGAGATCGCCCGTTCCAGCAGCGGCTCGGCGATCGCCGCCTCACCGGAATGCAACGCCACCAGAGCGCCGAGCGCGGCCGGACTGTCCGGCAGCAGCACCCGGTCCGACACCGGTGCCAGCATCTCGGCCGACCGGATCAAAGTGGACAGTGCCACCGTCGGCTGGGCGGTCACCGACTCCAGCACGCCCGTCGCGGCGGAGGACACCGCCCCGGCGAGCAGGGTCGGCGGACCGTCCACCTTGGACCCGGCCAGCAACTTCTCCGCCTCGGCCAGCCGTCCGGTCCCGGTCAGCCCGATCACCGCGAAGCACCGGGCCGTCGCGGTGTCCGACCACTGGAACAGCTCCGCGCTGCGCGCCAGCTGGCCGCGGTGGGCCAGCGCAGCACCCGCGACCTGCGCGCCCTCGGCCCGGTCCGCGGCGTCGTCCGCGGAGATCACCTGGTCGGCCAGCTGCAGTGCGGTGTCGAAGTCCCCGGCGCGCGCGACCGCCTCCGCCCAGCGGGATCCGACCGCGTTGGTCGGACGACCTGCGCGCACCGCCGCCTCGTACAACCGCGCGGCGAGGGCCGGTTCCCGCGTCGCCTCGCCCGCGGCCACCTCGAACGCCGCCGCCACGTCCGTCCCGGTCACCCCGGTCCCGATCAGCGGCCGGACGAGGCTCAGCACCGGACCGCCCCGGTCCAGCTGCCGCCGGATGAGCCGCAGCCGCAACGCGATCCGCCGGTCGGCCGGCACCAGCTCCCGCAGCGCCCGCGCAGCGACGGGCAGCACCCGGCCGTCCGGGCCGAGGAAGCCGGTGGCGCGCACGGCTTCCGCGGTGGCTGTGGGCAGGTTCAGCGCGGCGAGCAGATCCGGGTCCGCGCCGGCTTCGGCCGCCAGCAGGTAGCACAGCGTGTCCTCGCCCGCCTGGTCCAGCTCGTGCCGGAACGCGGCGAGCAGCTCGCCGTCCCCGGCGGCCAGCAGGCGCACGAACCCGGGGACGCCGCCGGTTTGCGCCAGCACGGCGTCGGCCTGCAGCGGGCGCCCGGCCCCGGCCAGGAACTTCTCGGTGCGCGGCCGGTCGAACGGCCGCAGCACCAGCTGCCCGGTGAGCCGGCCGAGCACCTGGTTGAGGGCGGCGGGGCGGGGGTGCGGGCGGGCCGCGATGACCAGCCCGGTCGTGTCGTCGTCGAGCTGACCGGCCACTTCGGACAGTTCGGCGTCGGTGAGCAGGTGGGCGTCGTCGACCAGGCGCACGCCCGGCGCGCCGGTGAGGTGGCCGAGCACGGCGGTCTTGCCGTAGCCGCCGGGGGCCACGATCGCGAGGCGGACCGGCGCGAGCTGACCGGACTTGATCGCCGCGCAGACCCGCTCGGTGGGTTCGTCCAGCAGGATCACTTGTCGTCCTCGCTTCGGGAGCCGCCGCGGCGGGAGGGCACGAACCGGCGACGGGGCGGTTCGAGCGGAGTCAGTACGACGGGCGGCCGCGGCGGAACGGGTTCGTCGTCGTACACGTCTTCGGGTTCCAGGTCGGGGAAGCCGGTCACCTTCGGCACGAGCGCGGTCGACTCGACGGCCGCGCCCTCCACCAGCCGCGCCACCAGCGCCGCGCCCCGCGCGACCGCGGTGGCCGGCTCCGGCTCGGTCACCGCGCGGCAGCCGGTCAGTCCGGCGACCAGGTCGGCCAGCAGCGGGACCGCGGCCGTGCCACCGACGAGCAGCACGGCGCTCAGCCGCTCGTACCGGCGCAACGGTTCCAGCGTCGCGAGCAAGCCCGGGCGCGCCAACCGGTCGAACTCGGCGCGCGTCACCCGCACCGGCCCGATCTCCGTCTCGGGCAGCACGGACAGCCGTTCCTTCGCTTCGGCGCACACCAGCCGCAACGCCGACGGCGCCACCTCGCCGCAGCGGTCCCGGACGTGGTCGAACAGCAGGTCGTCGAGCACCTTGCCGGACACCGGCTCCGCCGGCTCGGCGTGGGTGACCAGTTCGAACGCGGTGGGGCCGCGGTGCAGAACGGCCAGGTCGGCGTGCTCGCCGCCGATCCGGCACACCCCGACCAGCGTTCCCGGGTCGATCCGCTCGCGCGCGAGGTGACCCTCCGCGGCGGCGACCGGTGCGGGCAGGAGCATGGCGGGTGGGAGCCCGGCCGCGTGCAGGGCGTCGAGCAGCAGCTTGCGCCGGTAGGTGCCCCAGCTCGGCGGGTGGGTGACCGCGATCCGCTCGGCCGGCTCGCCTTCCTCGGCGGCGACCTGGTCCACGAGCCAGCCGGCGGCGGCTGCGGTAAGCGCTTCCGCCGTGTACAGTTCGTCACCGAGCAAGAACGGAACGTCATCGCCGACGCGGCGCAAGAAACCGCGCGCGGTCCGGTCGGGCTCCGTCACCGACTGCCGCAGCGCCTCCGCGCCGACCGACACGGTGGCGTCCGGCGCGACGTGCAGGATCGACTCGACCGGCGGCATCGCCACCGGCTCCGACCAGCTCTCACCCACGCCGCGGCACACGGCAGCGGCGATGCCGGTGCTGCCGATGTCGATACCGAGAACGTGACGCATAGGGGCGGAATCCTCACTCACGGGGTTGCCCCTTCGTACCAAAGTCGCCCGTTGGGGTCACATCCCCTAATCCCCTAACGAGTGACCCCGAGGGCCCGGCTCGAGGTTGCGGACCGATCCCCGATGCCGCGGTAACGGAACGATCACTAGGTTCGGCCGAGGCGTCCTGCGGTGCACCCTGGACGCCTTGTCCGTTTCCACCACCCGAGATCTGCGGAGATAATTCCTTGTCTCTCCCCGCCCAGAACCTGCACGAGTTCGTGCTGAACCTGCTGAACGACGAGGCTGCCCGGTCCGCGTTCGCCGCCGACCCCACCAGCGCGCTCGCCGCCGCCGGCTTGAGCGACGTCACGCCGCAGGACATCCAGGAAGTCGCTCCGCTGGTCGCCGACTACGCCCCCGCGCCGCTGGCCGACGCGCTGTCCGCGCTCCCGCTGGACGCCGGCACGGCCGGCCTGCAGGGTGCGATCGCCCAGCTCCAGGCCGTGGCCCAGGTCGCGGACGCGCTGCCCGTCGGCGCTCCCGAGCTGCCGCTGGACCTGCCGGCGCGTGCCGACCTGCCCACCGACGCCCTCCCGACCGGCGCGCTGCCGATCGAGGCCCCCGAGCTGGGCGACCTGCCCGCGCTGTCCGAGGTGGGTCACCTGCCGGTGCACGCTCCCTCGCTGCCTGCCGACGCGCTGCCGGGCACGCTGCCGGGGCTGGACGAGCTGCCGGTCGAGGTGCCGGGCCTGCCGGTCGAGCTCCCGGCTCGCAACGACCTGCCGGTCGACGCGCTGCCCGTCAACGCGCTGCCCGTCAACGCGCTGCCGATCGACGCGCTCCCGACCGACGGCCTGCCGGTGGAGCTGCCCGAGCTCGGCGACCTGCCGCTCGATGCCCCGGCCCTGCCGGGCGAACTCCCGGTCAACGCGCTGCCGGTGAACGAGCTGCCGATCGAGGCGCTGCCGACGAACGGCCTCCCGGTCGAGCTGCCGGAGCTGGACGGGCTGCCTGCCCTGCCCGCCGACCTCCCGGCCCGCAACGACCTCCCCGTCAACGCCCTGCCGATCGACCAGCTGCCGATCGACCAGCTGCCCATCGACCAGCTCCCGCTCGGCGCGCTGCCGCTCGACGCGGCCGAGCTGCCGGTGTCGCTGCCCGAGGTCGAGGGTCTGACCGGCGCGCTGCCCCAGCTCCCGGTGGAGCTGCCCAACCTGGGCGAGGTGCCGTCCCTGCCGGGCCTGGGCGCCGAGCGCGCCGACGTGCCGAACGCGGTGACCGGCCTGCCGGTCGACACGGCGGACCTGCCCGTCGGCACCGAGGACCTGACCGGTCTGGCCGGGACCGCCGGCCTGGCGGACCTGCCGCTCGACACCGACGCCCTCGGCGCGCTGCCGGTGGACGCCCCGTCGCTCGGTGACTCGCCGTTCACCGCGCCGGACCTGGACATCCCGGTCGTCGGCCGCATCGACACCGACAGCGCAACCTCCGCCGACGGGTACGCCACCACCGTCTCCTACGCGGGTCACGTGGCCGAGGGTGCCGCCGCGGCCGCCGTCGATGCCAAGAACGGCGCCGTCGTGGGCGGCACCGCGGGCACCCCGGCCGGTTCGTTCCTCGGCAGCGCCGCGGGCAGCACCGGCGGCTTCACCGGCGGGTTCGGCATCCAGAACAACGAGGGCGCGGTGCAGGCCGGCCTGACCGCCGACGACGACGCCGTCCTCGGCGGTGCGCACGCCGAGTCGGCGCTGGGCCGCTACGGCGTCGGCATCGACAGCGCGCCCGCCGACCTGCCGAACTTCGACCAGGCCGGTGACCTCGCCGGTTCGCTCGACTCGGACGTCCTGAGCCGCTCCGAGCCGGCCGCCGGCCCGATCGCCGACTACGTCTCGATCGGCGGCGACCTGCTGGGCGGGAAGATCGCGCAGAGCTCGGCCACCCTCGGCGAGTACCTGACCGCGGGCGGTGCGCAGTTCGGCGCGTCCGTGGCCAACGCCGGCGCCCAGGCCGGTACCGCGGTGTCCGACGGTGGTCACCAGGCCGCCGACCTGGCCTCGGACCTGCCCGCCGCCCCCGGCGTGCCGTCCGCGCTGCCGGCCGAGGTGCCCACCACGATCCCGGCGGGCGACCTGCCGGTGCACCCGAGCGCCGAGCTGCCGCAGGGGCTGCCGCACCTGCCGGTCGCGAACCCGCTGCCGGAGGTCACCCACCACGTCGAGCACGTGCTGTCCACCGACCCGGGCAAGGAAGTCCTGTCCGTCACCGACAGCCCGCTGACCGACACGATCGGCCCGCTCAACCACGCACCGCTGCCCGAGGCCGCTGACCTCGGCGGCCTGCACGGTGACCTGCCCCTGGGTCACTGACCGGTAGCCGCGACGGCGCGGCTACCACTCACCGACAAAGCGGCGGGGTTCGTCTCAGAACGGACCCCGCCGCTTCACGTTTTGGTCACGACACGGCACACTCCTCCGCGTGCTTGCACCGCCCTGGCTCGACGTACTGGACGACACCGCCCACGTCTGCGCCACCCAGCGCCGTCCCGACCTCGTGGACCGGATCCGCAGACGCAGAGCGCAGCTGCTCGACGAGAAGCTGCGGGTGGTCGTGATCGGCGAGGCGGGCCAGGGCAAGAGCCAACTGGTGAACGCCCTGGTCAACGCCCCGGTGTGCGCGGTCGGCGAGGACGCCACGACCACCGTCCCCACCGTCGTCACCCATGCCGCCGCCCCGACCGCGGCGGTCGTCACGGCCGGTCCGCGGGTCATCGAAGGCCCCGCCCGGGAGCCGGTGCCGGTCGATGCGGTTACCAGCCAGGCCAACCGGGACGCGGTCGCGGTGAGCGGGCCACCGGTCGTGCGGGCCGAGGTCGGCCTGCCCCGCGCCCTGCTGTCCGGCCTGGCACTGGTCGACACCCCGGCGCAGGCGGCCATGGACACCGTCGACTCGGCCGACGCCGTGCTGATGGCCACCGACGCGACCAGCGAGTTGTCGGCGTCGGAGATCCACCTGCTCGAGCAGGTGATCCGGCTGTGCCCGACGGTGCTGGTGGTGCTCACCAAGATCGACCTGGTGCCGGGCTGGCGGACCGTCGCCGAGCGCAACCGCAGCCGGCTCGACCAGCGCGGCCTGATGGCGTCGATGATCCCCGTGTCGGCGGCGCTGCGGCTGGCCGCGGCGCGCACCGGTGATCAGGAGCTCAACGCCGAGTCGGGGTTCGGCGAGCTGGTCCGGTGCCTGCACCGCGACCTGCCCGGTCAGGCGGATCTGCTGGCCCGCCGTTCGGTGGCGGCGCTGAGCACGACCGCGGTGGAGTCGCTGCAGAACTCGCTGCACGAGGAGTTCGCCGCGACCCAGCAACCGGACAACGGCGACACCGTCGCACGGTGGCGGGCGGCCGGGCACCGGCTGGAGAAGCTGCAGCGCGACGCGAGCCGCTGGCAGACGATGCTGTCCGACGAGGTGTCCGACCTGATCTCCGACGTCGAGTTCGACCTGCGCGACCGCACGCGCAAGATCCTGGTCGAGGTCGACGAGTACTTCGACACCGCCGACCCGGCGAAGACGTGGGACGAGTTCGAGGCGTGGCTGCGGGAGAACCTCACCGCGGTCGCCGAGACGAACTCGGAGTGGCTGCTGGACCGGTTCGAGTGGGTCGCCCGCAAGATCGCGCGCCAGGTCGCGCCGCACCGCGAGGACGCGCTGCCCGACTCGCTGCCGCGCGACATCCCCGGTGACGCGGTCGGTGACCTGCGGATGCCGCGGGTCGAGCGGTTCGGCGTCGGGCAGAAGCTGTTCGTCGGCATGCGCGGGTCCTACAGCGGACTGCTGATGTTCGGCCTGGCGACGACGATCGCCGGGCTGCCGCTGATCAACCCGATCTCGCTCGGCGCGGGCGCGGCGTTCGGCGCGAAGAGCGTGTTCGAGGAGCGCGGCAACCGGCTCAAACGGCGCCAGCACGCCGCGAAGACCGCGGCGCACCGCTACGTCGACGACTTCTTCCTCCGCTACGGCAAGCACAGCAAGGACACCGCCCGGCAGATCCACCGCGCGCTGCGCGACCGGCTCAACGCGATCGCCGACGAGTTGCGCGGCGAGATCACCGAGACCGCCAAGACGTTCAAGCAGGCCATCGACGAGGACAGCACCCGCCGCACCGTCCGCGCGAACGAGATCCGCCGGATGATGGACGAGCTGAACGTCCTGCGCCGGCGCGCCCAGGCCCTCGCCGCGCCGCCACAGCTGCCGACCCCACGGGGGATCACCGCGTGAGCCTCGCCGCGCGGACGCGGGCGGTGCTCCAGGAGGCCGTCGGCGTTTACCAGGACAGCCCACGCGCGACGAGCTGGCTGCAGCGCCAGCTGACCCGGTTCGACGACCCGCTGCGCCTGGCGGTGGTCGGGCCGAGCGGGTCCGGTCGCTCGACGTTGGTCGCCGCGCTCGCCGGGGAGTCGCCGCAGGCCGAGATGACCTGGTTCCGGACCGCACCGGGGCGCTCGGCGGACGAGCTGATGTTGATGGACACGCCGGCGATCGACGGCGGTGCGGCGCCCAGCACGATCGAGGGGATCAGCATGGACGCCGACGCCGTGCTGTACCTCGTGCGGCGCCCGTCCGGGGCGGACCTCGGTTTCCTGCACACCCTGCAGGACCATCCGGTCGCGCGCGCGGCCCCGGTCAACGCGCTCGTCGTGCTGTCCCGTGCCGACGAGCTGGGCGGGGGCCGGATCGACGCGGTGATCTCCGCGCGGCAGGTGGCGCGCCGGTACCGGGTGGCGCCGGAGGTGGCCGGGTTGTGCCAGGACGTCGTGCCGGTGGCCGGGCTGCTCGCCGCTGCCGGGCGAACGCTGACGGAGCCGGAGTTCTCGGTGTTGCGCACGCTCGCAGCGATACCCCGGGCGGAGCTGGAGCCGCGGTTGCTGTCCGCGGACCGGTTCGCGGCGGCGGAGTTCCCGGCGCCGGTGGCCGCGTCCGACCGCGCCGCGCTGCTCGGCCGGTTCGGGTTGTTCGGGGTGCGACTGGCGGTGACGTTGATCCGCCGTGGCGCGGACACGTTGCCCGCGTTGGCCGGGCAGCTCGTGCCCCGCAGTGGTCTCGCTGACCTGCGGGAGGCGATCGACGGGTACTTCGTGACGCGGCGGGACGTGCTCAAGGCCCGTTCCGCGTTGATCGGGCTGGAAGTGGTGCTGCGCATGGAACCGCGGCCGGCCGCGGCAGGATTGGCGGCGGAGCTGGAACGGCTGCTGGCGGGTGCCCACGAGTTCCGGGAGCTGCGGCTGGTGTCCGCGCTGCAAACCGGACGGACGTCCTTTTCCGCCGAGCTGACCGCGGATGCGCTGCGGCTGCTGGGCGCTGCGGGCACGTCCCGCACCGAGCGCCTGGGCGGCGAACAGGTGCTGCCGGCCGTGCGCCGATGGCGGGACCAGGTGGAGAACCCGGAGCTGAGCGCCCGGGAGCGGCGGGCGGCTGCGGTCGTGGTGCGCAGCTGCGAAGCGATGGCGAACGGGACGATCTGACGCCCCGGGTCGTCCGGCCGGGTTCAGTCGTCCTCGGGGCCGGCGGGCTTGAGGTAGGCGGTGCCGCCGGTCGGCATGCGGCGGAAGAAATCCACGCGGGTGATCGGCCGGCCGCTGGGCCGGTTGCCGGGATCCGGAGACTCCGGCCGGGGCACCGTCGCTTCGCCGGGCTGGTTTTCGTGCCTCCGGCGCGGATCCCACTGGATCGACATCAGGTTCCTTCCGACGTGGCTGTTCCGTCCGAAGAGGACAGTACTCCGCCGCGCGGGGTGGCACGAACCAAGGTGGCCTCCGCCAGCGCACCGAGCACCGCCGCTCGTCCGGGACCGATTTCCGACAGTGACCGACCGGCCGGAGCCCGGCTCAGCTCGACCACCAGTTCGGCTGCTTCCCCGTCCAGCCAATGCAATTCCGGCGGGGTGCCGGGGCGTCCGGCGAGCACCCGGCCGGTGGACTCGATCCGGGCGAGCCGCACCATCGGGTCCAGCGTGTACTGGCCGTCGCAGGCCGGACGGGTGACGGGCGACGGTGGTTCGGGCTCGCTTCCGTCACCGAGCAACGTGTACAGCAGCCACCTGGCGTCGGATTCCAGCGCGTCCTGTTCACCCAGCAGCCAGCGACCGATCTCGGTCGCCCGCTCGCGCGCCCGCGTCAGCAGCGAATCCGGGCCCAGTTCGCCCAACTCCCCACGACGAGCGACGTCGTCGGCGAACTGGGCCAGGCAGGTGTAGGCGTGGAACGCGGCCATCACCTGCTCGACCGGCCACACCGCGGCCGACCAGGACGGCCGGAACTCCCGCCCGGCCGCGACGTCGGCGCCGAGGAAGTTCCGCGTGATCGCGAGGTCGAACAGCTTGACGTGGGCGCCCTCGTGGACGACCGCCTCGGCGACCTGGTAGGCCGACGACGGCCGGTCGATCAAGATGAGCCCGGGGAACAGCCGCGACGACGCGGAGATCAGCCCGCCGGAGGTGGCCGGATCGAGGACCACCAGCAGGCCGACGTGCGCCAGCAGGTCGTCGGCGAGCGCCGGGCTGACCTCGCGCACCTTGCGCAGACCGTCCGCGACCATGGCCAGCGCTTCGTCGTCGCCGGTCAGCGGTTGCGGCGGCCGCCGCCCGGGCAGGCTCTGGGTCTGGACGACCCGCATCGCCCCGGCCAGCCGGTCGTCGGTCCCGGTGACCACGCGGATGGTGAACGGCCCGGCGGGCAGCTCGGTGGTGCGGGCACCGAGGTCGTCGTCGATCCGCGGGTCGAAGGGCATCCGCCCGGCCAGCGCCTCCCCGATCCGGAACCGGAACAGGGGGTTGTCGAGCTGCGCCACCGGAACCGGCTCGTGCCCGGGTGCCAGGAGTTCGAGGCTGAGCCGGTACAGCGCGCGGCGCTCCTCGAGCACCGCGCCGGCCGGCGCCAGCGCCGCGTGCACGGCCGTGGCATCCGGCCAGGCAGGTCTGGACATCCGCGCGGCTTCCGCTAGGAGGGAACGGCCATGGACCGCGCGAGAGTACATCTCGCGCCGGACCCCGCCGCGCGACGGGGCGGCTGTCTGACAACAGACGGAGTGAGGCTCCTAAGTACCCGTGCCGAGGAACGAGACGATCTGGACGAATCCCAGCACGGCCAGGACGAATCCCGCCGTCAGGGTCATCACGATGACCGTTCGCCACCCGATGAGGGTTACTCCGAGAGCCACCAGGAAGATCACAGCGAACAGAGATTCCGGGGTCATGGCGAAAACCTCCTCACTGGCCGCGGCGACCGCCGGGCTGGTGGCCCGGCCGCTCACCTGCTGTCGGCAGTTGTATGATCGCTTTCTTGTCAGTTGTCTGTCAAGTAACTACTGCTGACAGACAACTTGCGTCTGGCATCTGATCAGAGTTAGGGTTTCTGGAAGCTCGGGGACTCCAGGAGCCACGCGAGAGGTCGACGATGGACGACGAGAGCTGGGCTCTCTCACCGAACACCCGCAAGCCGCTGCCCGAACTGATCGAGGACAAGATCAGGTCGTTGATCCGCAGCGGCAAGTTCCAGGCGGGCGACCGGCTGCCCACCGAACCCGAACTGGCCCAGCGCATGGCGGTGGCCCGCAGTTCGCTGCGCACCGCCTTGCAGCGGCTACAGCTCCAGGGTGTGGTCGAGGTGATGCGCGGCCGCGGCTGGTACGTCCGCTCGACCGACGTTTCCGAGCACGACGAGCCGCTGGTGTTCGACCGGCGCGTGAGCGATGCGGACCTGATGGAGGTCCGCATCGCGCTCGAGACGACCGCGGCGAGCCTGGCCGCGACCCGCGCCACGGAGGGCGAGCTCGACGACATCGCGAAGCTGGCGAAGCTGCACCAGTCCACGTCGATCGACGACAAGGACGAGCTGCTGCAAACCGACGAGGACTTCCACGCCGCGGTCGTCCGGGCGAGCCACAACGAGCTGCTGGACCAGCTGTACCGGTCGCTGGTGCCGCAGCTGCGCGGGTACCGGCGCAACAGCTACAGCAGCTCCGAGGTGCACGTCCGCTCGGCCAACGACCACAACCAGGTCACCTGGTTCCTCAAGCGCCGCGATGAGGGCGGCGCCCGCGCGGCGATGGCGACGCACCTGCTCGGCCTGTACACCGACCTGATCACGCAGACCGGCACACCGCCCGGCCAGCGGGCCACGCTCACCACCTACGCGCTGGAGGACGAACCGCGCTGGCAGCAGCCGTGAATTAAGCCTATCGGCCGCTTTCGCCGTCCCGGCCGCTCCGCCGATCATGAGTTCTCTCGGACCGGGCGGGGAGGCTGTGACAGCTGGGGAGAAACAGCGGCCTGGTGTGCCCGCGCGCCCCGGTGTGCTGCGCCTCGCGATCGGTCTGGTGGCCGCCGGGGTCGCCGCGCTGCTCGCCGTCGTGTCCTGGCGCGCCGCGCCGGGGTGGCCGACCGCGGTGCACGACGTGCTCGTGGCGATGTTCCCGCTGGTCATCGCGGCCGGATGCGGGGTCGGCGGGTACGAGCTGTTCGTGCACCCGCGGCTGGTGGCGGAGCTCGCCCGGATCTCCGGCCCCCGAATTGTGGAGGCGCTGCTGCCCCAGCAGGTGATGGAAACCTTCCTGCATTCGATCTACGGCGACAACGAGGCCAACCGCGATGTGGTGACGGGCGTGCTGGGCGGCGAGGGGCTGCGGCCGCTGGGCGGGGACCTGACGATCAGCACCCACACCGGCGTGATGTTCGAGCTGAGCGCGGTGGACCACGAGATTTACCACCTGACGACAGCGGTGACCTACAGCTTCAAGAAGAACGTGCAGGTGGACCGGTTCATCATCTTCGCGACCTGCGATGCGCTGCTGCGGGACTCGATCAGCGCCGGCTGCCAGCTGCCGTTGTTCGAACTGTGGTTCGTGCCGGACAGCTCGCTGTTCGAGAGTTCCGTGGACGACATGCTGCCGTCCGTGCGCCTGCGGATCGAGTACCTCGACGAGGCGGGCCGGCACCACGTGGCATCGTCGAACCGGCTCGAACTGCGCGAGGTGAAGTACCAGCAGTGGGCCGACTACCTGACCTTCTTCCGCACCAACATGGGCCCGCTCCCCCGCCAGAACACCCTTGACCACCTGTCCGACCTGCGCATCTTCGAATGCGACCTGTCCGACATCGCCGGCGACGACCACACGGTGGCCGCGATCGAGCGCCTGTCGATGCGGGCGACCGCGCTGCAACGCATCGACGACGGATACTGCTACTGGCAGGCTCCGTACCCGTGTTACGTCGAGCGGATCTCCATGTCGGCCGGGGAACTCGCCCTCGATGGCGGCGGCAGCTTCGAGTTCCGGGTGGTGCCGTTCACCTTCCGCTCGAACACCGCCTCGGCGCACTGGCTGAAGGCGGAGGACCTGCCCGACCTCGACGTGCGTTCCTGGCTGCTGCCCGGCCACGGCGTGGCGCTGCTCTGGCGCCCGGCGAAGTGACGTGGTCAGGGCTCACCCCATGACTGGAGCCGAACCACGAGACCGCGGCGCCCGGCCAGATCGGGCGGCGGCCCCGCCCAGCGTTGCCGGCGGCCACCACGTGACGCCAGATGAGGCCAGGGCACATGCCGCGACACCGGTCGAAGATGCCCGACGCGGAATATACCCTGGTCACAGACGCGGAAGCGGAGGGATTTGAACCCCCGGTCGGTTGCCCGACGCTCGCTTTCAAGGCGAGTGCATTCGGCCGCTCTGCCACGCTTCCCTGCGCCTCAGGGTAGCTGCTCAGCCACCCAGGTCGTCGAGGTGTTCGGCGACCCTGGAGAACACCGTGGCGAGCACCGCCTGCTCCTCGGGCGTCAGCAGGTCGATCAGGTGCGCCCGCACGCCCTCCACGTGGGTCGGGGCCGCTGCTTCCAGCAGGGCCGCACCGCCAGGGGTCAGCTCGGCCACCACACCGCGCTTGTCGTCCGGGTCGGGCGCGCGCCGGGCCAGGCCGGCGGCCTCCATGCGGGCGATCTGGTGCGACAGGCGGCTCTTCGTCGACGCGATCACCGTGGCGAGTTCGGACATGCGCATCCGCCCGTCCGGCGCCATCTCCAGGCACACGAGCACCTCGTAGTCGGTCAGCGAGACGCGGTGCGCGGCGGCCAGTTCGCGGTGCAGCCGCTGGCGGAGCCGCAGGGTGGCGACGATGTACGCGCGCCAGGCCGACATCTCCGGCTCGCTCAGCCAGCGCACCTCACCCATGCCGGAACATTAGCCGGGAGCCGCGATTACCAACCAACGAGGGACGACGCCCCGGTTGAGGATTCCATGGCGCAGGCGCAGACTTGAGGGCAACGGCGGATCGGTCACCGGTCCGGGACGCACTACCCGGGTGCGGCCCACCGAGCCGTCCGACGGGAGAGGATCAGGTGGTTCAATGACGAGAAGTTCCTCGCGGTTGACTACCGGATTACGCTGTGGACCCACGGCCGGGATGCGATGAACCCAGTCCGGCTGTGACTGTGAGCAGCACGGGTTTCCATCTCGATGCGCCTCGACCATCGTTAGCGCACTACGGCGATTTCGAGCCTGTTTCGGTGCGGTCTCCGTGTCCGCACCGCAGTGCCACTCGCCGGCCCGCGACGTGGTCAACCGCTGATTACAATTGACAACCTCGGTAAACCTGGGTGCGGACCAACCGGTCCGCACCCAGGCTTGTGTGAGGGAGAACGCGTGCGGTTTGACGAAGGCGCCGGGCTGGACACGTCCGAGGTCGACGACCTCCGCGGAGGTGGCGGCGGGATCGGGAGCAGGGTCGCGCTCGGCGGTGGCGGGCTCGGCATCGTCGGTGTGATCATCTACTTCGTGCTCTCCCAGATCGGCGGGGTCAGCCCGAGCGGCGCGGGCAGCCTGGGCGATCTCGGGTCCGGGGAGCAGGTCACCAACGGCCGGCTCGCGCAGGAGTGCCGAACCGGCGCGGACGCGAACTCCAACCACGACTGCGCGATCGTCGCCATCGTGAACTCCGTTCAGGACTACTGGAGCGACCAGTTCGCGCGCTCCGGCCGCACCTACCGGCAGGCGCAGACGAACTTCTTCAGCGGCGCCGTGCGCACCGGCTGCGGCAACGCCACCTCCGACGTCGGCCCGTTCTACTGCCCGGCCGACTCCGAGGTCTATATCGACTTGTCGTTCTACAACGAGCTGCGAACGCGATTCGGCACGCAGGGCGGGACGTTCGCCGAGGCATACGTGCTCGCGCACGAGTACGGCCACCACGTGCAGAACCTGCTCGGCACGTCCCGCCGGGTGGGCAACCAGACGGGACCGACATCGGGTTCGGTGCGGCTCGAACTCCAGGCCGACTGCTACGCCGGGGTGTGGGCCAACCACGCGACGACCACACCGTCGTCCAGCGGGCGGCCCTTGATCAACGACGTCACGCAGGACGACATCCACCGCGCGCTCGACACCGCCTCCCGCATCGGCGACGACTACATCCAGTCGAAACTCGGTGGGGGCCAGGTGGACTCCTCGCAGTTCACGCACGGCACATCGGCGCAGCGGGAACGCTGGTTCACGACCGGGCTGCAGACCGGCGACCCCGCCCGCTGCGACACCTTCGGCACCAACAACCTGGGCTGACACCGGCGCTCACCGATCGAGGCTGCGTTACGAGCTCACCGATCCAGGCTGCTTTACGAGTGGAGACTTCGTCAGCCCCCGGGTGGGACATTCGCACGTCGGCGAGCGAATGGGCCTGTCATCGGCGCGCGAGAGGACGCGTTGTGCACTCGCGACTGCGAATCTCGCGCGCCGGTGAGCAAAGTGGAATTTGATGTGCTCACGGGTGGCGCGTCTCGCGGTCTGGAGAGTGGGACTGCCGCGCGGTCAATCACTCTTCCTCTCGCATGGTGCGAAAGTGACGGCCGCGCGTCGGCGAGTGGAACCGTCATGCCCGCGCGGATGCGACCCTCGGGTCGGCCCCGGCACCTCCGCACATCACTGAGCGGCACCGTCGAGCCCCCACGAGCGGAACTTCCACGTAACCGTCACCGGCACTTACGCACGCCGGCAAATGGAACCCTCATGCAAGCGCGGATGCGACCCTCGGGTCGGCCCCAACACCTTCGCACGTCACTGAGCGGGACCGTCGAGTCCACACGAACAGAACTTCCACGTAACCGTCACCGCGACTTACGCGCGCCAGCAAATGGAACCGTCATGCCCCGCGCGCGGATGCAACCCTCGGGTCGGGGCACCTTCACGCGCCAGCGAGCGCGACCGTCGAGCCCACACGAACGGAACTTCCACGTGATCGCCACCGGCATTTACGCGCGTCGGCAAATGGGACCACCGTGACCGCGTAAGCGGGACTCGCGCTCTGCGTTGACGGAAACTCATGCCGCACCGAGTGGGACCGTCGCGGCCGCGCGAGCGGGACATTCGCACAAGCGAGTCTCGACCTCTCGAAGGTCCCGCGAGTGGGACTCTCGCGCGCTGCCGGCTTGCCGATGACCAAAGGAGGTGTCGCCCAGGCCAGGCCCGGGCGACACCTCCTTCACGATCGAAGCAGCGGCTGACGCGGCCGGGCGAGCAAGGCCCGCCCGCGCCGCCCCAATTCCTAGCCAGCACCGAGCCCAGGCTCCAAGCCAGCACCGGCCCAGGCGATCAGGTCAACGCCGGAACCTCGCATCAACCTGCCCGACACCGCAGCCGGGCAACCCCGCCAATGCCCGCACCACCACCGGATCAAGCAACAGCCGCCCTGGCAGCCTTCGCCGCCGGGTGCCGGTGCGGTTTCACCGCCGGCTTGCCCGGGGCGACACCGTTCACCGATTCCGTGCTGAGCGCGAACGTTCCCAGCGTCCAGGCGATCGTGTCGGCGTTGCGGTCCAGTGCCACCCGGTCCACGTTGCCGAGGTTGTCGCACGCCTGGTGGTAGCACGGGTCGTATGCGATGCCCGCCTGGCCGCCCCACTTCGCGGCCTGTTCGGGGGTCTTCACGCCCTCGGCGCCGGTGGCCAGGCCACCCGCGGGGATGCCGGCGGCGATGAACTCACCGTAGTCCGACCGGCCGTCGAAGTCCTTGCCCTCCGTCGGGATGCCGCGGCCGTTCAGGTATCCGGTCAGGGTCTCCTCGATCTGCGCCGAACCGTACGGGCCAGGCCCGGCACCAACACGGTCGGAATTGTCGCCGTCGTAGGCGAAGTAGCCCGCGTTCGGCGAGCCGATCATGTCGAAGTTCAGGTACAGCGCGATGTCCAGCTGTTGTTCGAACGTCAGCGAGTCCACATAGTACGTCGATCCGATGAGGCCGTACTCCTCGGCGCTCCACCACGCGAACCGGACCGCGTTCTCCACCTTCGGCTTGCTGCCCAGCTGCAACGCGATCTCCAGCAGCGCCGCCGAGCCGGTGCCGTTGTCGTTGATGCCTGGCCCCTCCGGGACGCTGTCCAGGTGCGCACCGGCCATCACCACGTTGTCCTTGCGGCCGGTCTTCGTCTCCGCGATCACGTTGTACGACGTCCGCTGCTCCCGGAACTCGCGCAGATCCAGCGTCACGGTCGCACCGTCGCGCCCGGCGAGCGCCTGCCCGTCGGCCTGCGAAATGCCACCCGTCGGGATGCGCGCCGCCGCCGGGTCGCCCAGCGTTCCGTTCAGTGCGCCTGCGGTGTTGTTGTAGATGATCGCGCCGAGCGCCCCGGCGTCCGCGGCCGCCGCCTGCTTCTGTGCGAACGGGCACGCGCCGCGCGACACCAGCACGATCTTGCCCGTCACCCCGGCGAAGTCCGACACCTCACACCCGGGGGTGGCGTCGACCGGGACCACCGCCAGCGGCGCCGTGATCCCGCCCGCGGGCGTGGCCGCGCTGTAGGTCATCACGGTGATCGGCACGTCCGCCCCCTCCACCGTCAGCTTCTCCGCGAGCTTTTGGGTGTAGACGAACGGGAACTCCTGCCGCGTCACCGAATACCCCGCGGCTTCCAGCTTGCCGGCGACGTAGTCGGCCGACGCCGCATGACCGTCGGTGCTCGCGGCGCGGTTGCCGCTGTGGGTGTCGGCGATGCGCTGCAACGCGATGAGATGCCGGTTGATCGCACCGGCGTCGGTCTTCGCGACGAGCTGGGCGGGTAGCGGGGACGGGGCTGCCGTCGCGGCCGGGGCGACGACCGGCGCGAGCGCGGCGGTCAGCACCAGGGCGGCAAAGGTTCGCTTTGGCCGAAGTGACATGGCCAGTCACTTTTGTCCTGATCGGCGCCAAGGTCAATCGTGCATTCGGTCTACCTCGGCAATAGGGTCGGGCTCATGCATGCGATCAAGCTCCGTGAACCCGGTGGTCCGGACAACCTGGAGTGGGCCGAGGTCGCCGACCCGCAACCGGGCCCCGGCGAGGTCCTCCTCGACGTCGCCGCAAGTGCGGTGAACCGGGCGGATCTCCTGCAGCGCCAGGGCAACTACCCGCCGCCACCCGGGGCGAGCGACATCCTCGGCCTCGAGTGCTCCGGCACGATCGCGCAGCTCGGCGAGGGTGTCGAGGGCTGGCAGGTCGGCGACGAGGTGTGCGCGCTGCTCGCCGGTGGCGGCTACGCCGAACGCGTCGCCGTGCCCGCCGGGCAGCTGCTCCCGGTGCCCGGCGAGGTCGACCTCATCACCGCCGCCGGCCTGCCCGAGGTGGCCTGCACCGTCTGGTCCAACGTCGTGATGCACGCGCGCCTCACCGAGGGTGAGGTGCTGCTCGTGCACGGCGGCGCCGGCGGCATCGGCACGCACGCGATCCAGGTCGGCAAGGCACTGGGCGCCACGGTCGCGGTCACCGCCGGCTCGGCGGACCGGCTGGACCGCTGCCGCCAGCTCGGCGCCGACCTCGCGATCAACTACCGCGAGCAGGACTTCGTCGAAGTGCTCCAGGAGGAGACCGGCGGAGCCGACGTCATCCTCGACAACATGGGCGCGAAGTACCTGGACCGCAACGTCAGCGCGCTGAAGACCGGCGGCCGTCTGGCGATCATCGGCATGCAGGGCGGCGTCGTGGGCGAGCTGAACATCGGCAAGCTGATGAGCAAGCGCGCCAGCGTCGCGGCCACCACGCTGCGGGCGCGACCGGTGGACGACAAGGCGCGCATCGTCGCGGACGTGCGGGACCGCCTGTGGCCGCTGGTCGCCGAGGGCGCGGTGCAGCCGATCATCGGCCAGGTCGTGCCGATGTCCGACGCGGCGGCGGCCCACCGCGCTCTCGAGGAGGGCGGCGTGTTCGGCAAGGTGCTGCTGTCGGTCCGCGGCTAGCGCAGCTCTTCCAGCACCCGCGCCAGCTGGTTGACCTCGAAGACGTTGGAGTAGTGGGCGAGCGCGATCCGCACCGCGCCGCCCACCTCTCCGACGCCGAGCGCGGCGAACACGCCGCTCGTGCCGAGGTCGGCGAACGCGCACAGGCCCTGCGAGGCCAGGTATTCGGCGATCTCGGGCGCCTTCTTGCCCATCACCGTGAAGGCGAGCGCCGGGATGCGGCGCATCGCGTCGCCGATGACCATGACGTGCCGCAGCGCGCGCAGTTCGGTGCTGAGCTGGGCGAGCAGTCCCGCGTGGTAGGACTTCGCCGACCCCAGCGAGGTCACCAGCCGCTCGCGGCGGGAGCCGGTGGCGGCGTCGTCCAGGCCGGCGAGGTAGTCGATGGACGCGATGAGCCCGGCGAGCAGCGGGTACGCGTGCGGCCCCAGCTCCAGCCGGGCGGGCCCGCGGGCAGCCGGGTCGAGCGACGCGGACGGCAGCCGTTCCAGCAGGTCGGGGTCGCGGAACACCAGGGCGCTGACGGCCGGACCGCCCCAGGCCTGCGCAGCCACCACGAGCACGTCCGCGCCGAGGGCGTTCATGTCGAGCGGCACGAACGGCGCGGCGGCGGTGGCGTCGACGACCACCAGCGCGCCGACCCGTTTAGCGAACTCGGCGATCGTGGGCACGTCGGGTCGGGTGCCCACCGCCCCGGATGCGGCGGTGACGGCGACGGCCTTGGTGCGGGCGTTGACCAGGTTCTCGTACTGCCAGGCCGGCAGCTCGCAGTTCTCGATGTCGATCTCGGCCCAGCGCACCACCGCGCCGACCCGTTTCGCGCCGTGCGTCCAGGGCACGATGTTGGCCTGTTCGTCCAGGCGCGAGACCACCACCTCGTCGCCCAGGGTCCAGCGCTCGGACAGGGCGTCGACGAGCCGGCGCAGCAGCACCGCCGCGCTCGACCCGAGCACGACACCGGCCGGATCGGCACCGACGAGATCGGCCACCGCCCGTCTGGCCGCGGTCACGATGCTGTCCGCCCGCTGCGACGCCGGGAACGCGCCGCCCGGTCCGGAGACCGGGGCGCGCATCGCCGTCGAGACGGCGGAGGCCACCTGTTCGGGTACCAGCATTCCGGCAGGGCCGTCGAAGTGGATCCAGCCGTCACCCAGCGCGGGGAACAACCCACGAATTCGAGCGACGTCGAACGCCATGAGCACCACCGTACGGACGAGTAGTTTCGCAGCGCGTCCCGGGGTTGGGCTGTGCCCGACCGCCGCCGCGCGGAAAGACTAGGCTCGGACACAGCGCGTTGCCGAACCAGCCAGGATGGAGCAATGACGGAACCGAATTTCGCCGCGTCGAACTCCCCCGACGAGCAGCCCCACCGCGTGGTCGTGGTGGGTCCGGACGGCTCTCCGGTGGGCACGGCCCGGATCCCGAACGGGGAGGACGAGCACCAGGAGTCGGTTGGTGACCTCGTCGAAGAGCCGGCGAAGGTCATGCGGATCGGCACCATGATCAAGCAGCTCCTGGAGGAGGTGCGGGCCGCCCCGCTGGACGACGCGAGCCGCGACCGGCTGCGGGAGATCCACCAGACGTCGGTCAAGGAGCTGGAGCAGGCGCTCGCGCCGGAGCTGCAGAGCGAGCTGGAACGGCTGGTCAAGCCGTTCACCAACGGCACCACCCCGTCCGACGCCGAGCTGCGGATCGCGCAGGCGCAGCTGGTCGGCTGGCTGGAGGGGCTGTTCCACGGCATCCAGACGGCGCTGTTCGCGCAGCAGATGGCGGCGCGGGTGCAGCTGGAGCAGATGCGCCGCGGGCTGCCGGCCGGGCGCGGCGGGCAGGAGGGTCAGCCGCCGGGGATCAGCGGGACGGGCCAGTACCTGTAGTCGCGGTCACGGCTGCCGGCGGGGGCACACGGTCAGGTCGTCGGTGCGCAGGGCACGGGAGCAGTCGAACCGGTCGCGCACGGCCGCCGCCATCTCCGGCGGCAACGCGGCCGGGGTGATCCACACCGGCTCCAGCACGACGTAGCGCACCGACTCGTCGGACAGGCAGGCCACGTTCTCGGCGTAGCTCGCCGTTCCCCGCAGCCCGGGCGGGTACCCGCCCTGGTGGAGGTACGCCGGTGACGGGTACCGGCACGGCGTCGGGTTGCCCAGGAAGTACGGGATGTCACCGAAGGTCAGGTACACCACGGGTGTGCCGCTGCCGATCCGGTCCCGCACCGCGAGCAGTTCGCCGGTGAACTTGTGCTCGATGTCCACCCGGCCGGCGTTGGTGTAGGCGGCGTGCACGCCGTCGAACGAGTACGGCGTGGTCGGCAGGATCGGCACCGTCAACGCGAGCACGCCCACCAGCACCGGCACCGACAGCACCGGCCGCCCGCCGCGGCCGGGCTCGACCGCGCACGCCAGCACGGCCAGCACCACCAGCCCGCCCAGCAGCCCGTACGCGAGCGTGCCGTGCCCGGACCGCCAGTTGAACGACGCGCTGAGGCACACCCGTGCGGCGAACGTGACCACCACGGTCGCCCCGACCAGCGTCCACGGCGGCCGGCCGTGCACGAGTGTCCAGCGCGCGATCGCCAGCGCCCACCACCCCGCGGCCAGCGGGATCAGCGCGGCCGCCTGGAACTGGAACCACTGGCCCGGCACGGCCACGCCGGCCAGCACCACGGCCACCGCGAGCACGGTCCACACCACCCAGGCCGTGCATGCCCGGGACACCCGCACCAGCACCACCAGGCTCGCCGGCAGCAGGGCGAGCATCGGCGTGAGCATGGCCTCGTTCGCCGCGAACTTCACGAGCGCGCCGATGCTGCGCGTGACGCCCTCGTCGAGCTGCACCGATTCGCGCAACCAGCGCCATTCCCGTGGCGCCAGCAGGCTCAGTCCGAACAGGACGGCCGTGACCACCACCGCCGTCCCACCGGCGACCACCGCGCGCCGCCGGTCCAGCGCGGCGATCACGCCCAGCGCGATCAGCGCGGTCGGCAGCGTCGTGTACCCGACCAGCACCGCGAGCGCCAGCAGCACCCCGCCGACGGCCGCCGGAGCGGTCAGCGCCGCCCCGATGGCGGCCACCGCGCACACCGCTGCCACCCACTCCGGCTGCAGGAAGTCCCCGTTCGGCGCCAGCGCGAGAGCCAGTCCGACCGTCGCGGCGACCGCCGACGCCTCCCCGGGCCGCAGCCCGCGCCGGAGCCCGGCGCGCAGCCACCACGCCGCTCCCGCCACGACCGCCAGCACGACCAGCCGGACCAGGCCCTCGCCCACGCCGACCGAGCGCACGTCAAACACGCCCAGCCCGTGCACCAGCCACCGGTACGCCGGTGTCCGGTCCACGAATGTGCCCGCCGCCCCGGACGGGCTGACGTCCAGCCCGCCCAGCACGGACCGCACGTCGTGGCCGAGGCCGATCCACGCCGCGGTCAGCGCCACCGGCAGCGCCGCGACCCCGGCCCACACCCAGCCGCGGATGGGCCGGTTCCGCACCTCGTCGCGGACGGTGGTGGTCAAGGTGGCCACCTACTGCCCCGCCCGGTCGGCGATCCGGGGCTCTTCCAGCCGCGCGCGGGTGTGCGCGTGCTCGGCGTGGACATGTTCGGCGAGGCACATGGCAATCACCCTTCGTTATCGAGGCGACGACTCTAGCGAGGTTTCCCCGCAGCCGGCGACGCGAGGGCGGTTTCCGCTGTCGACGACCGCCGGGACCGGGTCGTCCCGCTCTCGGCGGGACGGCGCGCGCGGGTGACGATTCGATACCCAGGTGTCACGGACAGTCGCACACGGTGATTTCACACGGTGTCCAGGGAATTCGGGCGTCTCCGCCCTGCCCGGAGCGCGGGTGTCCCGCTCGCTACGCTAGGTCCCGTGCAAGCCACCAGCACGGTCGACCAGACCAGCGACGATCTCGCCCGCGCGGCGGAGCTGCCACCGTTGTCGGACAGCCGCACCTTCAGGCGCGCTGTGGGCGACATCAAGCAGGGGCTCCGCGAGCGCGAGCTGTGGAGCCACCTCGGCTGGCAGGACATCAAGCAGCGGTACCGCCGGTCGGTGATCGGTCCCTTCTGGATCACCATCAGCCAGGGCGTCATCGCGCTCGGCCTGGGCCTGCTCTACTCGCAGCTGTTCAAGATGAACATCGGCACGTTCCTGCCCTACATCAGCGCCGGGTTCATCGTCTGGGCGTTCATCCAGGGCTGCCTGATCGAGGGCATGGAGACGTTCATCTCCAACGAGGGCCTGATCAAGCAGATCAAGGCGCCGCTGACCGTCTACGCACTGCGCACGGTGTGGCGCCAGACGCTGATGTTCGCGCACAACCTGATCGTCATCGCGCTCGTGGTCGCGATCTTCTTCGGCAACCTCTCCCACGACTACTCGCTGACGGCCAAGGACGGGCACTGCACCGCGGACCCGAGCCTGATCTGCCACCCCGGCCTGGGCTGGTACACGCTCAGCGCGATCCCGGCGTTCTTCCTGCTGGCCTTCAACGGCCTGTGGGTGACGCTGCTGCTCGGCATCATCTCGACCCGCTACCGGGACCTGCCACAGGTGATCAACTCGCTGGTCCAGCTTTTGTTCTACCTGACGCCGATCGTCTGGCCCATCGACCAGCTCAAGAGCGGTGCCCGCGAGGGCGTCAGCTGGGCCGAGCCCATCATCAAGCTCAACCCCTTCTACCACTTCGTCCAGATCCTGCGCGCGCCGCTGATCGGGCAGGCCGTCAGCATCTGGAGCTGGGTCGCCGTCGGTGGCATCACGATCGTGGGCTGGCTGCTCGCGCTCGTCGCCATGCGCAACTACCGGGCCCGCGTCTCCTACTGGGTGTGAGAACAGACCATGGTCAGCATTGATGTGCAGAACGCCTACGTCGACTTCCCGATCTTCGACGCCAAGACGCGTTCGCTGAAGAAGAAGGTCCTCGGCAAGGTCGGCGGCAAGATCGGCACCGACGCGAAGGTGCCGATCATCGAGGCGCTGCAGGACATCACCCTGTCGCTGCGCGACGGTGACCGCGTCGGGCTCGTCGGCCACAACGGCGCCGGCAAGTCGACCCTGCTGCGGCTGCTGTCCGGGATCTACGAGCCCACCCGCGGCCTGGCCCGCGTCGAGGGCAAGGTCGCGCCGGTGTTCGACCTGGGCATCGGCATGGACCCGGAGATCTCCGGCTACGAAAACATCATGATCCGCGGCCTGTTCCTCGGGATGACCCGCAAGCAGATGGAGAAGCGGGTCGACGACATCGCGGAGTTCACCGAGCTCGGCGACTACCTCGCGATGCCGCTGCGGACGTATTCGACCGGTATGCGGGTGCGGCTCGCGCTGGGTGTCGTGACCACGATCGACCCGGAGATCCTGATCCTCGACGAGGGCATCGGCGCGGTCGACGCGGCGTTCCTCAACAAGGCGCGGGACCGGCTGGTGGATCTGGTGAACCGCTCCGGCATGTTGGTCTTCGCCTCGCACGCCGACGACCTACTCTTGGAGCTCTGCACGACGGCCATCTGGATGGACGAGGGCCGGATGAAGATGCGGGGCGGCCTGCGCGAGGTACTGACCGCGTACAAGGGTCGTGACCCGTTCGAGAACATCAGCGCGGAAACCGCCCAGCGGCTCGAGACCGCGCCGGCGGTCCAGGGCGGGGAGTGACATGAGCGGTCCGGAGCGGGCTCCGATGCGTCCGGGCGGCGTGGCAGCGGTGGTCGTCACACGGCACCGCCGCGAGCTGCTCGCGGATTCGCTGAAGGTCATCGCCGCGCAGACCCGGCCGGTCGATCACCTGGTGGTCGTCGACAACGGACCGGACCAGTCGGCGCGGGACGTGGTGGAGTCGTTCCCCGGGCCGTACACGTACCTGCCCTCCCACCACAACCTCGGCGGGGCCGGCGGGTTCGCACTGGGGATGCTGCACGCGCTCGCTCTGGGCGCCGACTGGGTGTGGCTGGCCGACGACGACGGCCGCCCGGCCGACGAGACGGTGCTGTCGGTGTTGCTGGAGGAGGCCGAGAAGCGCGGGCTGGCCGAGATCTCGCCGACGGTCACCAACATCGACGACCCCGGCCGGCTGGCGTTCCCGCTGCGGCGGGGCCTGACCTGGAAGCGGTCCTCGGCCGAGCTGGGCGTCGACTTCCTGCCGGGTATCGCTTCGCTGTTCAACGGTGCGCTGTTCCGGGCGTCCACTTTGGATGTCGTCGGGGTGCCGGACCTGAGGCTGTTCGTGCGTGGTGACGAGGTCGAGGTGCACCGGCGGCTGGTCCGGTCCGGGCTGCCGTTCGGCACGTCGCTGCGCGTTGCGTACCTGCACCCGGACGGCTCGGACGAGTTCAAGCCGATGCTCGGCGGGCGGTTCCACGCGCAGGACCCGGAGAACGAGGTCAAGCGCTACTACACCTACCGCAACCGGGGCTACCTGCTGTCCCAGCCGGGGATGCGCAAGATCGGCGCGCTGGAGGTCCTGCGGTTCGGGCTGTACTTCGTGGGGGTCAAGCGCGACCCCGCGGCGTTCGTGCAGTGGCTCAAGCTGGTGCGGCAGGGACAGCGGGAGCGGTTCTTCCGGTTCTAGGCTCTGTGCCGCAACCGGGCGAATTGACCGTGCTAGGTTGATCGCGCAGGGCACCACTATTCTCTCCAGCGATTCGGCAACACGGCCCATGCACGGAGAGGCGCCACTGGGGGTGCCCATTCATTCATCAAACGGGGTGACTTGGGTTGTCGTGGTCTTTTCGGGTTCCTGCCGGACCGTTCGAGTTGCTGGATGCCGTCGGGTTCGACGAAGGCGGCAATGCGCTGGATGAACGTGAGCGAAGACTTGCGTTCGGGGCAGCGAATTACTTCTCGTTCGTCTTTCCCGGGAATTCTTTGCGGTTTACGATCGTGCGCGGGCCACGGGGCACCTATCCGTCCCTGACCGATGACCGGTGCCGGCACATCGGGTGGCTCCCCGACCGTGTCCCGGTCGGTTCGCTCCTGGTCCGCAGCTCCGTCCCCGCCCAGTCCCCCGCCGACCACGATCGCCTGACCGATCTGGTGATCGACCTCGGCGGCGGCGAGGAGAACATCGACACCTACGACCAACTGCAGGGCCTGGTCGGCAAGGTCCGCCGCGCCACCCGGTTCTTCGCCCCGATCCAGTACGACGTCGCCCGTCAGGTGCGCACCGACATCGCCCAGCGCAGGGCCGCAACCCGCGCGCTGCCCCAACGGCAGCCGGTGGCGGTCCCCCGGCGCGCCGGCCAGGATCCCGCCGGACGGCCACCGGCCGTGCTCTTCGGCCTGCACTGGCTCGAGATGGGCGGCGCGGAGCGGTGGGCGTTCGACTGCATCCGGCTGGCGAAGGAGGCGGGCCTCGTGCCGATCGTGGTAACCGACCGCGACTCGTCACACCCGTGGATCACCCAGCTCGACGACGACGCCGTCGTGGTGCCGATGACGCATCCGATCACCATGGGGCACGACGCGGCGTTTCTCGACGGCATCTTCGCCGCATACGACGTTCGCGGCGTGCACGTCCACCACAACACCTGGATGTACGACCGGCTCCCCTGGATCAAGTCCGTGCGGCCGGACATCCCGGTCGTCGATTCACTGCACATCCTCGAATGGCGCACCGGCGGTTTCGTCGACCATTCCGTGTGCATGTCGAACATGATCGACGAGCATCACGTCATTTCCCCTCAGTTGCGGGACTACCTCGCCGGGAAACACGGTATCGCTGCCTCGAAGGTGCGGCTCGCGACCCTGGCGGACCTCACGACCGGCGACCTCACGCACGACTCCGCCCTGTCGCCGCACGAACCGTTCACCGTCACCTACATCGGAAGGTTCCACCAGCAGAAGCGGCCGTACCTCTTCCTCCGCCTCGCAGCCGAACTCAAGCGGAAATCGAACCGCCCGGTGCGGTTCATCATGCACGGCGACGGTCCCCTCGCCCGCGAGGTCCACGCGCTGCGATCCCGGCTCAACCTCGCCGATGTGCTGGAACTGCGCGGCCCGGACAAGCCAGTGCGGTCCACACTCGCCGAGTCCGACGTCATGGTGATCACCTCGGAGAACGAGGGACTGTCCCTCACCTCGTTCGAAGCCACGGCCGCGGGCGTGCCCGTCGTGTCCACCGACGTCGGTTCGCAGGCGTCGCTCGTCGCGGACGACCTGCTCTGCCCGCGCCACACCTACCCGTTCATCCGAACCGCCACCCGACGTATCGAAACCCTGGCCTCGTCGGCGGACCAGCGGAAACGGTGGTTCGACGAGCAGGCGCGGAAGGCCGATGCGCTGCGGGCGCTGCCCGCCGCGCTCGACTGGGCCCGCGACCTCTACGCCGGCTGGAGCCGGGCATGACTTCCGTCGCGGCGGTGATCGTCACCTACAACCGTGCCGACAAGCTGGGTGCGGTCATCAAGCACGTCCTGGCCCAGACCCGGCGACCGGACCAGGTACTGGTCGTGGACAACGCGTCGACGGACGGCACACCGGGAGTGCTGGCTCCGTACGAAGCCGCTGGGTCGATCACGGTGCTCACCCTCCCGGAGAACACCGGTGGAGCCGGTGGCTTCGCAACCGGGATGGCTCGCGCCTACGAGATGGGGGCGGACTTCGTCTGGATCATGGACGACGACTGCTACCCGGACGCGGAGGCGCTGGAAGAGCTCGTGCGGGGATACGAGACCGCACAGCACGAGCTCGGGACCGCGCCCTCGTTCGCGTGCTCCGTCGTGAAGTGGACCGATGGCGGCATCTGCGAGATGAACAACCCGGGGCCGACCTGGGACTGGGGCCGGCTGCTGGTCCGAGGCCATCAGGTGGTCCTGGTCGGGCACTGCTCGTTCGTCTCGGTCCTCGTCCCCCGGTGGGCGATGACGCGCTTCGGTCTGCCGCTCAAGCCGTACTTCATCTGGTTCGACGACATGGAGTACACGCTGCGGATCGCGAAGGCCGCTCCCGGTGTCCAGGTCCTCACCAGCACGGTCGTCCACGACCTGGGCGTGAACCAGGGGGTGAACTTCGGCCAGATCACCTACGCCAACGCGTGGAAGTACGAGTACGGCATCCGGAACGAGGCGTCGTACCGGCTGCACCACGAGGGCGTGGCCGAGTTCGTCGCGTTCGCCCGGCGCCTGCAGCGGATGATGGCCGAGGGGCGCGTACCGCTGCGGTTGCGCCTGCGCGCGACCAAGGCGCTGTTGCGCGGCATCCGCTTCGCCCCGAAACCGGAGTTCCCCAGATCGGTGCTCTGATCAGCTGGGCGTAACGAAACCGGCTCCGCTCGCCAGGGCGAGCGGAGCCGGTTTCCCCCGAGTCTCAGAGCCGGTACAGGCGCTTCCAGTTCTCCCGGCTGGCCAGTTGCGGCAGGGCGCGCTTGTACTGCTCCTGCACAGCCTGCCCCTCCTTGCGGAGGCGGTTCAGCGTCTTCACCGCGCGCTTGCCCAGCTCGAACATGCGGTCCCGGTCGTACTTGCGCACCCGCACGCCCTCCTGGGACGCGTCGGTCACCACGGCCGTGTCGAACAGCGCCACGTGCCACCAGTGCGCCTCGTCGGTGGGCACGGAGCCCAGCGCGAACCGGGAGTGGCCGCGCAACCGGTCGACGATGCGCTTGACCAGGATCAGCCGCTGCAACGCGGGCCGCGGGGCGGCGTTGATGATCCCGATGTCGTTGGACGCGATCCCGGGCACCTCGGTCGCGTCGTGGCGCTTCGTCTCGGGGTACTGGGCCCGGATCGCGCGGATCTCCTGCATCGCGGCGACCCCGCCGTCCTCCAGGATCGACGGGCCCTCCAGGAAGTCCTCGACCGCCTTGATCAGCGTGTGCGTCAGCCCGTACTGCATGCCGAGCAGGTACCGCACGACCTGCGCCATCAGCGTCCGGCACAGCACGTTCAGGTTGAAGTCACTGTGCAGCGCGGCGGTGATGATCGAGTTGCGCAGGTTGAAGTAGCGGTGCCACTCGTCCCAGTCCTTCCAGTGGAAGTCGGCGTGCCACACACCGGCGCCGGGCAGCGTCACCGTCGGGAAACCGTGCGCGCGGGCGCGGTAGCTGTACTCCGCGTCGTCCCACTGGAAGAAGAACGGCAGCGGGTACCCGATGGCCTTGACCACCTCGTACGGGATCAGGCACGACCACCAACCGTTGTAGCCCGCGTCGAGCCGGCGCTCCTGCCGGTTCGGCTTGCCGGTCTCCTCGTCCACCCCGAGCAGGTCGGCCGTCTGCAGGCTGTGCTCCACCGGGACGCCCGGCTCCAGCGTGTTCAGCCGCGCGTACTCGGCGCCGACGTGCAGCTGGTGCGGGTGCAGCAGGTTGAGCATCTGGCCGCCGACGATGACCGGGTTCACGGCGAGGTTCGAAAACGCCGTCATGCGGACCACCAGGTCCGGCTCGAGCAGCACGTCGTCGTCCATGAACAACACGTTCGCGTGCTCGGTCTCGGTGTGCCCGGCCACCTCGTACAGGCCGCGGGTGAAGCCGCCCGCGCCGCCGAGGTTCGGCTGGGTGATGTAGTGCAGCTTGTCACCGAGGTCGGCCGCGACCTGGGCGAAGCCCTCACGCGAGTCCACCCGGTCGGTGCCCTGGTCGGCCACGTAGATCGCATCCAGGGTGTCCAGCGACTGGAGGTCACCGGCCAGCGCCTGCAGGTTCTTCAGGCAGTCGTCGGCGCGGTTCATCGTGCAGATGGTCACCGCAGTGGGCCGGATCTTCTCCGGCGGCTCGACGGTCCAGCGCACCCGCTCGACGGTCAGCCGCTGCCCGGGCCGGGTCTCCAGGTCCAGCCACAGCGCGCCGCCGTCGAAGAACTTGTCCATCCGGACGTCGAACGCCACCGGCGTCTGCTCGGCGCCCTCGATCTCGCGGGCCTCGATCGTGCGGGCTTCGCCCTCCACGTCGGACGCGCGGATCGCGAGCTGGCCGCCGCCGGTGACGACCGCCTCGACGCGCACCTGGCGCACCTTCGTCCAGCGCTGCCAGTAACTGGCCGGGAACCGGCCGAAGTAGGTGTTGCCGGACACGCGGGCGGACGGCTCCAGCGTCACGCCGTCGCGGCCGCGGTTGACCACGCCCTCGAGCACCTCGGAGTAGAGGTCCTTGGACACGATGGGCGACGGCCCGGTGTAGAGCCCGCGCTGCGCGGTGAGGCGGCCCTGGGGCGCGTGTTCGGCGAACGTGGTCTGGTCCTCTTTCACCTGGGCGCCGTTGGTCTGCGCCTTCGCGGGCGCAGGCTGTCCCGCGGCAGTCTTGCCGGCCATCAGTTCTCAGTCCTCCAGGGGAATCCGATCCGCGTGCGCCAAGTTACACGGGTCACCTGTGACCGTTTCACGAGCCGGACTCCCGCGGAACATCCGTCACACCTGGTTCCCGGAAGACGACCCACTTGAGCATGACGAAGTTGATCGCGGTCGCGGTGCCCTGGGAGATCACCCAGGCGACGGTCGGTTTGAACGCGAACTCGCCGAGCACGTGCAGCATCAGGGCGTTCACCCCGACAGCGACGAAGAACGTGACCCCGTACAGCAGGACGAAGCTGCCGATCTGGCCCTTGCCGTCCTTGCGGGCAGCGGAGAATGTGAACTTGCGGTTAAGGAAAAATGCGGTCGTGGTGCCCAGGATGAAACTGATCGCGCGCGCCACCGTGTCCCACGGAGCGTGATCGAGACCGATCGCCCGTAACCCGCTGTAGGTGCCCAGATCGAGCAGCGCACAAAACCCGCCGATCAGCGTGAATCGCACCAGCTGGCCGAACAGGCCGGGGCTCGCCTTCTGCATCATTGCCTGCCCCTGCGGTTCCGTAGACACCACTGCACTACCTCGCCAGCATGCGATTTCCAGGACCGCAAAAGTGTAGAAGCGCCTCGGTCAAAGCCGCCCCCCGGGGATGGTTACCCTGGTCCGGGTGAACACGACACCGCATACCGAGCGGCGGACACTCACCGGGTGGTGTCGCACCGCCCCGACCGTCGCAGACGTGCTGACCACGCCGGACGTGGAGACGATCGCCCGCGCGGTGGCGCAGGCCGGCGAGCGTGGCGTCATCGCCCGCGGGCTCGGCCGGTCCTACGGGGACCCGGCGCAGAACGCCGGTGGACTCGTCATCGACATGACCGCCCTGAACACCATCCACTCGATCGACCCGGACAGCGGCGAGGTCGACCTGGACGGCGGGGTGAGCCTCGACCAGCTGATGAAGGCCGCGCTGCCGTACGGCCTGTGGGTGCCGGTGCTGCCCGGAACGCGCCAGGTGACCATTGGTGGCGCGATCGCCAACGACATCCACGGCAAGAACCACCACAGCGCGGGCAGCTTCGGCAACCACGTGCTGTCGATGGACCTGGTGACCGCGGACGGCAAGATCCGCACGCTCACCCCGGACGGCCCGGAGTCGGAGCTGTTCTGGGCGACGGTCGCCGGCATCGGCCTGACCGGCATCATCGTGCGCGCGAAGATCCGCATGAAGAAGACCGAGAGCGCCTACTTCATCGTGGACGCCGACCGCACCGCGAGCCTGGACGAGACCCTGGAGCTGTTCAGCAACGGGTCCGACCTGAACTACGACTACTCGATGTCGGTGCCCGACCTCATCAACTCCGACAGCCGTCTCGGTCGTGCCACGTTCTCCCGCGGCTCACTGGCCAAACTGGACCAGCTGCCGCCGAAGCTGCAGGCCGATCCGCTCAAGTTCGACGCGCCGCAGCTGATGACCCTGCCCGACGTCTTCCCGAACGGCCTGGGCAACAAGCTCACCTTCGGCATGCTCAACAACATCTGGCAGCGCACGGTGCCGAAGAAGGGCGCGCGCGGCAAGATCCAGAACCTGACGCAGTTCTACCACCCGCTGGACATGCTGGGCGAGTGGAACCGCGCGTACGGCTCCAAGGGCTTCCTGCAGTACCAGTTCTCCGTGCCGTTCGGCCGGGAGGACGCGCTCAAGGACCTGTGCCGCAAGATCGCGAAGTCCGGTCACTACTCGTTCCTGAACGTGTTCAAGCGGATGGGCGAGGGCAACCGCGCTCCGCTGTCCTGGCCGTCGCCGGGATGGATGCTGTCCGTGGACTTCCCCATCAAGGACGGCCTGGGCCGGTTCTGCACCGAACTCGACGAGGACGTCCTGGCGGCCGGTGGGCGGCTCTACACCGCGAAGGACTCGCGCACCACGCCGGAGACGTTCGCGAAGATGTACCCGCGGCTGGAGGAGTGGCGCAAGATCCGCCAGTCGGTCGACCCCGAGGGCGTGTTCGCGTCCGACATGAGCCGGAGGCTTGAACTGTGATCGACGCTGTTGGCAATCCCCAGTCCCTGCTGCTGCTCGGTGGCACGTCGGACATCGCGCTGGCGATCGCGCGGAAGTACCTGGCCGACGCCCCGCAGCTGCGCGTCGTCCTGGCGGCGCGGGCGTCCGAGCGGCGCAAGGCGGCCGCCGAATCGCTGCGCGCGGCCGGCGCCGAAGTGTCCGAAGTGGACTTCGACGCGACGGACACGGCCGCCCACCCGGCGGTGCTGGACCAGGCGTTCGCGCACGGGGACATCGACGTGGCCGTGGTCGCGTTCGGCCTGCTCGGCGACCCGGAGGAGGCGTGGCAGAACCACGCGACCGCGGTCGAGCTGGCGACGGTGAACTACACGGCCGCGGTGTCGGTCGGGGTGGCGCTCGCGGACAAGCTCCGGAAGCAGGGTCACGGCTCGGTGATCGCGCTGTCCTCCGTGGCCGGTGAGCGCGTGCGGCGGTCGAACTTCGTGTACGGCTCGACCAAGGCCGGGTTCGACGGCTTCTACCTGGGCCTGGGCGAGGCGCTGGCGCCCTCCGGCATCACCGTGACGGTGGTGCGGCCGGGTCAGGTCAAGACGAAGATGACCCAGGGCCTGGGCAAGGCGCCGCTCGAGCAGACGGCCGAGCAGGTCGCCGAGATCGCGGTCGACGCGGCACGCAAGGGCAAGGACCTGGTGTGGGCGCCGGCCCAGTTCCGCGCGGTGATGTCGATCCTGCGGCACGTGCCGCGGCCGATCTTCCGCAAGCTGCCGATCTGACGCGGATCAGCACCTGACGACAGCCCCGGGCACGGTGTGCCCGGGGCTGTCGCACGCGTGCCCCGTGTCCTCGGTCACGACGGGCACGGTCGCCGCCGCCCGTCCCGCAACAGCCAACCCACCCCCCGGACGGGCCAACACGCCACCCCCAGGGGCCAACACGCCACCCCGAGCGGCAAACACGCCACCCCGAGCGGCAAACACGCCGCATCCGGCGTGTTGGCCGTTCCGGGCCGCGTGTTTGCTGCTCCGGGCCGCGTGTTTGCTGCTCCGGGTGGCGTGTTCGCTGTTCCGGGCGGCGTGTTCGCTGCTCCGGGCGGGGTGTTTGCTGTTCTGGGCGGCGGCCGTCTGACCGCCGGGGCGGTTACCACGGCCGAGTCGCCCGGCGGCGGCCGTGGCGGGACTCCCGAGCGGCCGCGGCCGGGCCGGCGGGGGTGCGCCGCCGGGCGTTTCACCCGTCCGGGGTGCCCTACTGGCTCAGCCAGTAGCCGTAGGAGGTGTAGTCCGGGTACGGGTTCAGCAGCGGACGCGGCTGCTGGATCTCGATTCGCACCGACGGGCTCGTGATCAGCTCCGCGGGGACGGTGAAGCGGTACGTCGACCACGTCGTCTTCTGTTCGGGGCGCGTCCACACGCCCGCGTCGACCCCGTTGACCAGCACACGCATCTCGGGCACGGTGCCGTGCATCGCCGTGCGGGAAGTGATCGTCAACGGGCGGCCGGGCTCCAGGTCGTGCGCCGTGAACGTCTCACCGCCCACGATCGGGCGTGCGCTGTCGATGACGTCGCCGACGCGGGCCAGCGTCGTCCACGGCTGGGTGCCCGCCTGCGCGAGCACCGGCGCGTACTCGTGCTCGCCCTCGCTGCGCAAGTCGCCCACGTTCACGTAGTCCCGCAGCTCGCCCGGCACCTCCTGCCGGTCGCCGCTGCCCGCCAGCGACCAGTCGGCCCGGTACACGCCCAGCTGCCGGAACGGGACGATCAGCCGTCCACCGAGGTCCGGCTGTGCCTGCACGTCGAAGGTCATCTCCCGCGGCTTCTCCAACACGCCGACGTCCTTCAGCGGCTGGATCGACGGACCCGGCGGGGGTTCGTACACCGCGAAGTACGCGGGACGCTGCGCCGGTGGCAGGTGCTTCAACGCCTCGTAGAGCGAGCCGGTGCCGTTGTTCGCCGGGGCAGCGAACCCGTTGGTGCCCAGGCCGATCAGGTCCAGCACCGGGTGCTCGCTGAAGTACGCGACCGCGCCGACATCCTTGACCGCCACGATCGCGCCGGGTGGCAGGTTGCCGCGCACCCACTGCGCCACCGACACGTCGGTGTCGCGGATCGCCGCGGTCGCCCGTCCGAACCGGACCGACCAGCTCGGCAACGTCACCAGCGACAGCACCAGCAGCACCACCAGCGCGGCGTGCAGCCCGATGCGCCGGACGCGCTCCTGGGTGACGAGCCGGGTCAGCGCGTGCACACCGATCACCGCGAACAGGATGAGCAGCGGCATGAACGGCTGCACGTACCGCAGCTCGTGCGCCAGTGCGGTGTCCAACGTGGACACCGACAGCAGGACCAGCAGCAGGCCGCCCGTCACCGCGTACAGCATCGGCCGCCAGGTCGGCCGGGTCAGGAACACGTAGGCCATCCCGGCCGCGGACACCAGCAGCGCACCGGGGAACGCGAAGTCCTGCCCATCGAAGCCCAGGAAGATGCCGAGGAACGCGCGCACGTTCGCCATCGTGCGGTCGGTGAACTCGGTGACCCAGAACACCGGCCGGTCGTGCAGGAACGACTTCGACTGGATGCCGTTCGCGGACGCCGTGCCGGTCGCGATCTTGTAGAACAGCAGCTGCGCGGCGCCGACCGCGAGCGGCAGCAGCACCCACAAGCCGCGCCGCACGGCCCGGCCGGGCGCGATGGCCTTCCGGTGCTGGAAGATCGTCCACAGTGCCGCCAGCCCGAGCGCGGCCGCGAGGATCAGGCCCTCGGTGCGCACCAGCGCGAGCAGCCCGCCCAGCACCGGTGTCCACCGGAACCGCACCCACGGCTGCTCGGTCACGAACGCCAGCAGCGTCGCGACCACCAGCAGCATCACCAGGCCGACCTCCATGCCACTGGCCGATCCCCAGGCCAGCGGGCCGCTCAGTGCGACCAGCACCCCGGACCACACACCGACCGCGCGGGACACCAGCCGCGTGCCCAGCACGGTGACCAGTCCGGCCGCCAGCGCGAAGCACACGACCCCGAAGCCGATCGCGAAGGCCAGCATGAACGTGCCGTGGAACCCGGCGGCGTAGGCGGCACCGAGCACCAGCGCGTACAGCACACTGCTCGCCCCGGCGCTGATGCCGTCGCCGGTGTTGAACTGGAAGAAGTGCCCCATCCCGATCTGCCGGCCGTACTGCAGGTGGATGTAGGTGTCGTCCAGCGGAGCGATCAGCTTGCCCTGGTTCCACGCCATACCGCTGGCGACGAACAAGGCACCGACCAGCGCGGCGAGCGCGACGGTCAGCCAGAAAGCGGGGTCGGCGCGCAGCACCCGGCGAGCGCGGCGCGAAGTGCGGTCGACCTCGTCCGGAAGCTCGAGAACCTGTGTCACGTCACGCACACGCTCGGGCCCGATTTCGTGGTTGCCTCATCCCGCCAGGCTATCGCGCGACTCCCGCCACTGGTCGAACAGCAGGTCCTTGTGCAGCTCGTGGTAGCGCGCCAGGTCGAAGATGTGGACCGTCCGCGCCCAGCGGAGGTTCTCGTCCGGACGGAACCCGTCCGCCTCCGCACGCTCGAAATCGGTGCCGAGGTAGTAAACCCCGACCGAACCGTCCATGCTGATCCCGGCCACCTCGCAGGAGTACCCGAGATACTCGGCGCGTGTGGTCACCGCGGCGACACGGCCGCCCTCGGTCTCCAGCACCCCCGAGCGCGGTCGGCCGGCGACCACCGCCGCCTGGCCGTTGGGCCAGCCGCCGTGCATCGGCACCCCGTCGACCGGCCGCACGAACCGCGCGGCCCGCCAGCGCGTGAAGAGCAGGTCGTTCTGCCGCTCGGCGTAGTCACGCAGATCACGCATGTCGACGGTCTTGTAGTACTCGTAGGAGTTCTCCTGCACGAACCCGTTGATCGTGGCCCATTCCTGGTCCCATTCGGCATCCAGCACGCGGGCGGTGCCGTTGTCGAACGCGGCGTCGACCATCACGCGGTGGTCCCGGTAGGCGGCGTAGACCTGCACCGAGAAAACGCGTTCACACATCTCCACCGGAACCGCGCCGGCGAGCTCCTGGTGCGGGAACGGGGACGGCCCCGGCGAGGCGGGCGGGAAGTGCACGTAGTTGTCGCCCGCCGCGTACGCGACCGGATAGGACACGCCGTCGACCACGGCGAAAGTGCCGGTGCGGTACAGGGGGTAAGTCACGCCGGCGCCCCCTCGAAGTGTCCGACCAACTGGTGTGTCCGGAGCAGTTTACGAGAAGCTCACACAATCAGCTAATCGGTGATGCCGAAGTGTTCACGATCACGGTGAACGGCCCGACATCGCGCCGCTGAAATTCACGCGACGCGAACAGTTCCGGCGCGAATCCCACCTCGTCCACCCGCAGCGGAACGGCCCGGGGGAAGGTGTCCGAGGTGATCGGCGCCAGCAATTTTCCGTCGTTACCGCGTCGCAACACGAACACGTTCGGTGCCTCGTGCGGATTCGCCCGCAGCCGGGCGAGCAGGTCCGCGGAGCTGCGGGCCGTGGCCCAGGACCGGATCTCGTCGTTGCGCTGCGCGTACGCGCCCAGCGGGTTCGCGTAGTGCGGTGTGGTCTGCTGGAAACCCCAGTACGGTTCGAACGACAGCAACCGGTCGTGCGCCGACAACACGATGTTGCCGGTCGGCGGGCGCCCGGTCAGCTGGGCGATCGTGCTCACCAGCTGCGGCGTCCAGTACCCGTCCTGCTTCGGGTCGTGCTCGAAGTTCGCGTTCCAGCCGTCCGGGTAGTAATCGGACTCGGCGGTGTCCACCACGTTCTTGAGCGAAGAGCTGACGATCGTCTGGGACACCGAAACGGCGCCGAGCACGGCCAGGACGAACGCGACCGTGCGCACCGGGCGGGCGCGGCCGGTCAGCTTCGGCAGCGCGCGCACCAGCTCGGCCAGCGCGAACGCCCCGGCCACCGCCAGGACCACGTCGACGGTCACGATGAACCGGAACGACAACAGCGTGGTGCGCACCAGCAGGGCGAGGTTCGACAGCGCGAACCACGCGTAGACCAGTGCGGCCAGCACGAGCAGCACGAAGGCGACCGGGTCGCGGCGGGCGCGCAGCAGCAACCAGATCAGCCCGGCCAGGCACAGCACGCCGAACGGGTTCACGGATGTGAACGGCATCGGGAAGTACGCGCTGATCTCCGGCAGGAAGTGCGCGGCCACGTTCGGCTTGCCGAGACCGCCGGCGAGGATGAACGGCCCCCAGGTGATCAGGGCGAGTGCCGCGGTGATCACGCCGATCACCACCAGGCGCAGCAGCAGCCGCTTGAGCACCGGCCCGGCTGGTTCCCCGGCGCGGACGGCCAGTACCAGGGTGATCAGGGCCAGCAGCACCACCGCGGCCACCCCGAACGCCACGTGCAGCGTGTAGGTGACCGCGGAGAACCCCAGGTAGACACCGATCAGCACCAGCGTCCAGGCGGGCACCCGGCCGCGGAACCGCAGCACCCGCCAGGCCAGCAGCATGATCGGCGCCAGCCACGCGGTGGTCGGCCACGCGTAGGGCTCCTCGGGCGCGACCGCGACGAACCCGGCCAGCACGGTCGCCACCGACGCGAGCAGCGCCATCCGCCGCCGCACGACGAGGCTCCACAACACGAACGCGACCACCCCGGACACCGCGGCCCAGGTGATCGAATACGGCTTGTAGGCGGCCCAGCCCTCCAGGCCGAGCAGGTTCGCGAACCGGCCACCGAGCCAGAACCAGCCGCCCGGGTAGTAGGCGGCCAGGCCGTGGTAGTTCACGTCCGACAGCCCCGCCGACGTGGTCAGCCGCTCCATGTACTGGAGGCGGAAGGTGTTGTCCACGCTGGAGCCGCCCAGGAAGAACCGGGTGCCTTGCAGCGGGATCGCCAGCAGCAGGGTGGACAGTGCGGTCAGCGCCGCCCAGCTGCCGCCCAGGCGCACCCACAGCGGCCAGCGGGCCGCTCGGGGGTACACCAGCGCGCCGAACAACACGACGACGATCGCCGCGACCGCCAGGTTGACCAGCGCGTCCGGCACGTACGTGCCCGGGTCGATCCGCAGCCGGTTCGCGCCGAACTGGAGCACGAGGCTGAGCACGACCGCAGCCACGACGCCCAGCACGAGCTCGGTCAGGGTGCGACCGGGTCCGAGCCGGGTGAGCGGCTGGTGCTTCCCGGGTTCGGTCGCCGTGTCTCCGCCGGGCCGGGCCAAGGTGCTCGTCACAGGTAGAACGTGACCCCGAGGGTGGCGACCCACAGCACACCCAGGATCTGCAGGACGCGGTCCTTGAGCACGATTTCGTCCGGCGCGCCGGCGGTGCCGCCGTCCACGTCGACCGCGTACCGCAGCACCGCGATCACGAACGGCACCATCGAGATGACCGGCCACACCGACTGGTCAGCCCTCTCCCGCAGCTCGAACGCCCACAGCGAGTAGGACATGATCAGGATCGCGGCCGCGGTGGCCCACACGAAGCGCAGGTAGCTGGCCGAGTACTTCTTCAGCGACGACCGGATCTTCGCCCCGGTCCGCTCGAACAACATGATCTCGGCGTACCGCTTGCCCGCCACCATGAACAGCGAACCGAACGCCGTGACCAGCAGGAACCACTGCGACAGCGCGATACCGGCAGCCACGCCACCGGCGATCGAGCGCATCAGGAAGCCCGACCCGACGATCGCCAGGTCGATCACCGGCTGGTGCTTCAGCCCGAAGCAGTAACCCAGCTGGACGGCCTCGTAGACCCCCAGCACGATCGCCAGCTGCGGGCTGGCCAGGAACGACACGGCCAGACCGACGCCGAAGAGCAGCACCGCCACCACGTACGCGACGGGCACCGGCACGATCCCGGCCGCGATCGGCCGGTTCCGCTTCGTCGGGTGCGCCCGGTCGGCCTCCACGTCGATCGCGTCGTTGACCAGGTAGACCGACGACGCGACCAGGCTGAACGCCACGAACGCGATGACCGCGTCGAGCAGCACCGTGCCGTTGGTGATCTGAGCCGCGGTGAACGGCGCGACGAAGACCAGGACGTTCTTCGCCCACTGCTTCGGCCGCGCGGTCTTGGCGACGCCGACGACCATGCTCAGCGGGCCGCGCTGGGCCGCCGGAGCCGGCGCGGCCGCCTCGGCGCCCGGATCCGCAGACTCCGCCGGCTCCGCGGACTCGACGGGCTCCGCAGAGTCGCGGGTCTCCGCCGTCTCCGCCTCGGCCGTCTCGCTGGTTTCGTCCACGATCTCGGCTTCCGCGTTGTTCACTGATTTGGTCACGGGTGGTTCCCTACCCCTTTTTGCGGATCTTCCTGCGCAGCAGACCTCCGACCACACCGCCGAGCGCCGCGCCGGCGAGCACGTCGGTCGGGTAGTGGACCCCCAACACGAGCCGGGACGCCAGCATCGGCGGGACGAGCGCGGGAACCAGGTTACGCCCGGTCAATCCTGAGTAGAGCACCGCCGCCGCCGTAGTGGACGTGGCGTGCGAGGACGGGAAGCTCAACCGGCTCGGCGTGCCGACCAGGACCTCGACGCTCGGGTCCTCCGGACGGGGGCGCCGGACCACGCGTTTCACCGCGATCGAGGCACCGTGCGCACCCACCACACCGGCGGCCGCCAGCAGCCAGTCCTTGCGGCGCTTGCGGTCGACGGCCGCACCGATCAGCCCGGCGGCGAACCACCCGATCGCGTGCTCACCGAAGTGGGACAGACCGCGGGCCGCCTTCACCGTCACCGGACGCTTGAGCACGCCCTGGACCCTGGCGAGCACCTGGATCTCGGCCGCGGCCTCCGCCGGCTTCTGCTCAAGCATCGATGCTCCCGTCCAGGGGGGCGCCGCTGGTCAGGTGCGGGGCGATCTTGTTGTCGAACATCGACAGCGCCGAACCGATGGCCATGTGCATGTCCAGGTACTTGTAGGTGCCCAGGCGGCCACCGAAGAGCACGTTGCGCTCGCGGGCCTCGCCCTTGGCCAGCTCGCGGTAGCGCTCCAGCTTGGCCCGGTCGTCCGGGGTGTTGATCGGGTAGTACGGCTCGTCGTCCGCGTCCGCGAACCGCGAGTACTCCCGGACGATGACGGTCTTGTCCTTCGGGTAGTCCCGCTCCGGGTGGAAGTGGCGGAACTCGTGGATCCGGGTGTAGGGGACGTCCTCGTCGTTGTAGTTCATGACGGAGGTGCCCTGGTAGTCGCCGGTGGGCACGACCTCCTGCTCGAAGTCCAGCGTGCGCCAGCCCAGGCGGCCCTCGGAGTAGCCGAAGTAGTGGTCCAGCGGACCGGTGTAGACGGTCGGCGTGCCGGCCGGGATGTGCTCGCGGACGTCGAAGTAGTCGGTGTTCAGGCGGACGTCGATCAGCTCGTGGTCGGCCATCCGCTGCAACCAGGCGGTGTAGCCGTCGACCGGCAGGCCCTCGTAGGTGTCGTTGAAGTACCGGTTGTCGAAGGTGTAGCGCACCGGCAGCCGGGTGATGTTGGCCGCGGGCAGCTCCTTCGGGTCGGTCTGCCACTGCTTGGCCGTGTAGCCGCGGAAGAACGCCTCGTACAGCGGGCGGCCGATCAGCGAGATGGCCTTCTCTTCGAAGTTCTGCGCGTCCTTGGTGTCGATCTCGCTGGCCTGCTCGGCGATCAGCTGACGAGCCTCGTCCGGGCTGTAGGACCGGCCGAAGAACTGGTTGATCAGGGCGAGGTTCATCGGCAGCGGGTAGACCTGGCCCTGGTACTTGCCGAACACGCGGTGCTGGTAGTTCGTGAACTCGGTGAACTGGTTGACGTAGTCCCAGACCCGCTTGTTCGACGTGTGGAACAGGTGCGCCCCGTAGCGGTGCACCTCGATCCCGGTCTCCGGCTCGGCCTCGGAGTAGGCGTTGCCCCCCAGGTGGGACCGCCGCTCCAGCACGAGCACCCGCTTGCCGAGCTGGCTGGCCGCGCGCTCGGCGACCGTCAGCCCGAAGAAGCCGGAGCCGACCACGACCAGGTCGTACCCGGCGAAATCAGCTGCGGTGGAGTCAGTGTTGCTCGTGTGCTCGCTCACGGGAAGCGAGGGTACCGACGCCACTCACGGCGACCGCACCCCCATTGACTATCGCGCGCCACGCAGGCCCGGCAGCACGTCGGCGACCACTTCTTCGAGCACCGCCTCCCGGCCCGCGTACGGGCCGGACGAACGCGGCCAGTGCACGACGACGTCGGTGAAGCCCAGCTCGGCAGCGCGGCCCGCCGCGTCGACGAACGCCTGCTTGCTGACCAGCGAAAACACCGGCGACGCGTCCAGGGTGAGGTACCGGTGGACCTCGTCGCCGGAACGGTCGGAGTCGGCCAGCGTCTGCTCGAAGCGCTCCGTCAGCCCGGCCACCCCGCGCCACCACTCGTCGAGCGACTCGGCCTCCCGGCCGGTCGTCACCCAGCCGCCACCGTAAGTTGCCGCAATCTTCATCGCGCGCGGTCCGTTCGCCGCGATCAGGAACGGAATCCGGGGCCGTTGCACGCATCCGGGCAGGTTCCGCGCGCCGCGCGCGGTGTAGTACGCGCCCGCGTAGTCGAACCGGTCGGTGGTGAGCAGGCCGTCGAGTGCCTCGACGAACTCGGCGAACCGGTCGGAGCGCCGGCGCGGGGACAGCTCCTCGCCGCCCAGCACGCCCGCGTCGTAGCCCAGGCCGCCGGCGCCGATACCCAGCACGAGCCTGCCGTCGGAGACGTCGTCCAGGCTGATCAGCTCCCGGGCGAACGGCACCGGGTGGCGGAAGTTGGGCGAGGCGACGAACGTGCCGAGCCGGATCGTGGAGGTGACCATCGCGGCGGCGGTCAACGTGGGCACCGCGGAGAACCACGGTCCGTCCACCAGCGTCCGCCAGCCGAGGTGGTCATAGGTCCAGGCGTGGTCGAAGCCGTACTCCTCGGCCGCCCGCCACTTCGGCTCGGCCGCCCACCACCGGTCGTCGGGAAGAATCACGATGCCTACGCGCACCGGTCCACGCTAGCGGTCAGCACCGACGATTCGGCGGGCCGCACCTCAAGGGACAATGGGGGTGTGGACAAACCCCTGCTGATCGCCTCGGACGTGGACGGCACCCTGCTCGACCCGATGGAACGCATGTCGCCACGCACCGCGGCGGTGCTGCGCCGCGCCGGCGAGGCGGGGGTTCCGGTCGTGCTCGCCACCGGCCGCCCGCCGCGCTGGATCCCGGCCGTCGCCGAGCCCGGCGGGCTGACCGGGTACGCGGTCTGCGCCAACGGCGCCGTGCTGTACGACATCGCCGCCGACGAAGTGGTGAGCGTGCACGGCGCGCTGGAGCCGATGCTGCTCACCGACGCGGTCGGCGAGCTGAGCAAGGTGCTGCCGGGCTGCGGGTTCGCCGCGGAGCGGGTCGGCAGGCGCGCCCTCGACCCCGAGGTGCAGCACCTGGTCGTCGAGCACGGCTACCGCAACCCGTGGGGCGACGGCGAGGGCGCGCGGGTGTCGCGGGCCGAGATCGTCGGTCGTCCGGCGGTGAAGCTGCTGGTCAGCCACCCGGACATGACCTCGGACGAGATGGCCCGCGCGGCCAGGGCGGTGCTCGACGAGTCGGTGGACATCACGTTCTCGGCGAGCGGCGGGCTGATCGAGATCGCCGCGCACGGCATCACCAAGGCAACCGGGCTGGCCGAGGTCGCGGAGCGGTTCGCGGTGCCGGTCGAGCGGATCATCGCGTTCGGCGACATGCCCAACGACGTGGAGATGCTGAAGTGGGCCGGGCACGGCGTGGCGATGGCGAACGCGCACCCCGACGTCCTCGCCGTCGCCGACGAGGTAACCAGCCCGAACAGCGAGGACGGCGTCGCGCAGGTGCTCGAACGCTGGTTCTAGGGGCAGGGCACGTAGGTCAGCTTGCCGTCGCCGGCGAGCTGGGCGAGCAGCCGGGACTCCACGTCGCCGCGCAGGTAGATCGTGAGCCAGCCGAGGCCACCGCGCTGGAACGTGGCGACCTCGTACCGCTGGGCGTACTGCTCGGCGATGCCGCAGTCCTGCGCCCGCACGTACCAGGCCAGGGGTGCGGCGAGCACCGGCAGGCCGAAGTGCGCGACCGGCGCGTACTCGTCCACCGGCCCGGACGCGGTGACCCCGGTGATCCGCATCCGTGAGCCCGCGCGGAAGGCGAGTGCCGCGTTGCCGGACGTGTCGATCACCGAGCCCGCCGGGAGCCGGTCACGCAGCCAGTGCCCGATCTCGGTGGTCTGCGCCAGCCGCTCGCGGTCGGCGTGCACGACCTGCTGCACCGCGAAGGCGACCGGCACGCTGACCGCGCACAGCACGAGCGCGACCAGCGGCACGACCCGTCGCTCGGCCAGGCTCCGCCGCGGTCGCGGCGCAGGCTGGTTCCGGCGCTCCCCGGCCTTCGCACACAGCACGGCCACCCCGACCGCGGCCAGGGTGCACAGCAGGAACCCGTACGGCAGCTGGGCCGGCGCCGGCCACGCCGATCTGCCGCGGCCGTAGTAGGTCGCCTCCCACACCCACCACGGCACGAGGAACACCAGCGCGCCCAGCAGGTACCCGGCGGGGGCCCACCAGCTGGAGCGGCGCCGCACCGCGGTCAGCACCAGCCACAGCTCACCCAGCACCGCGAGGACCGCGCCGTCGGAGCGGGTCATCACGGCCAGCGCGGCGAGCACCCCCGCGACCAGCGGGTGCCCGGCGGTCAGGGCCAGGCACACGGCCAGCACGAGCAGGACGAAAAGCGGCGTCTCGGTACCGGCCAGCCCGTGGGCGGCGAGGATGCTCGCGCCGGCCGTCAGCAGCGCCGCGACCACCGCGGCCCCGCGGGCGAACCGCTCCGCCAGCAGGTACGCCAGGACGACGCAGCCCAGCGTCGCGGCGATGCCGAGGACGACCGCTCCGGTCACGATGTCCACACCGAACGCCGCACCCGGCAGCGTGACCAGGACCAGCCACAAGAAGTTCGGCAGGCCCTGGGTCTGCTCGCCGATCGTGTAGACCGCGCCGTAGCCCTCCGCGATGTTGCGCGCGTAGCGGAAGGTGACGAACGCGTCGTCCGGCACGGTCGCCACGACGATCTGCAGGACCAGGGCGAACACCAGCGCGAGCACCACGATCCAGGCCCGGTGGGCGCGCCCGTCGCCGACCCGCGGCCACACCGCGATCGCGACCCCCGCCAGCGTCAGCCACGCGGCGACCAGGGCACCAGGCACTTCTCACCCTCCGTGACGCCGCTCCACCCTCTCCGTCAGTATCGTTCTCGCGCACGAATTGTTTCGGCCTCGATACTTTTGGCGGACCCTTGCCCATCCCGATGAGCGCTCCCGGCGCCGCCGCGACGATCGCGGTGTACCTGCTGGTGCTGTTCGCGCCCGGCCTGCTGATCGGCGCGCTCGCCGGTGCCCGCGGATGGCGTCTGGCGGGGCTGGCGCCGCTGCTGACGTACTTCGCCGCCGGGCTGGCCGGGCCGTGGTACGCCCAGTTCGGTATCCCGTTCAACGTCCCGAGCTTCCTGGTGGCCGTGCTGGTGCCGGCCGCGATCGCGTTCCTGGTGGGCCGCCGCCGGGCCGCCGAGCCGGGCGCGTGGGACCGGCGCGGGCACCTCGCGGTCGCGCTCTGCCTGCTGGCGGGCGCGGCGGTCGGCGCACGCACCGTGCTGACCGGCATCGGGCCGCTCAACGCCGTGTCGCAGGGGTTCGACGCGGTGTACCACGGCAACGGCATCCGCTACATCGCCGAGACCGGCGACGGCAGCCTGATGGGCACCGGGACGGTCAACTGGTACCCGAACGGGTCGTTCTACCCGAACGCCTACCACCTGGTCGGGTCGATCGTGTACCGGCTGACCGGCGCGGAGATCCCGGCGGTGCTCAACGCGAACACCGTGCTGCTGCCCGGGTTGCTGGCGTTGTCGCTGGTCGTGCTGGTACGGGCGTTCCGGGGCCGGGCGGTGCTGGCCGGGGCGGTCGCGCTGGTGTGCGTCGCGCCGGTGACACTGCTGTACGAGGCGCTCGACTTCGGGCCGCTGCTGCCGTTCCTGCTGGGGATCGCGCTGACGCCGCTGATCGCGGTGGTGCTCGACGGCTACCTGCGGCGCCCCGCGCCGGACAGCGGTTTCCTGCTGGTCGCGTCCGCGGTCGGACTGCTGACCATCCACTCCTCGACGCTGTTCGGCGGCCTGCTGTTCGCGTTGCCGCTGCTGGTGAGCCGGTGGCGGCAGCTGTGGCGGCTGCTGCCGATCGCGGTGGCCGGGCTGCTGCTCGGGTGGCTCCAGCTGTTCGGGGCGATCGGGCTGGCCGCCGGGCCGCTGCCGTACAACGGGTGGCCGACGGCCGCGTCGGCGAACACCGCGGTCGGCATCCTGCTCACGTTCGAGCACGTGGCACCGCATCCGCAGCTGTGGCTGTCGGCGGCGCTGGTGCTCGGGATCGTGCGGTGGCAGCGGCTGGGGTCCCTGCGGTGGGTGGCCGGGACGGCGCTGCTGTTCGGCGTGTTCGCGGTGGCGGTGTTGTCCTCGGGGAACCCGCTGGTCAAGGCGGTGTCGCGGCCGTGGTGGAACGATCCGTACCGGTTCATCGCGATGGCGGCGATCCCGAGCTGCCTGCTGGCCGCGCACGGGCTGGCGGAGATCCAGCGGTGGCTGCGGGACCTGGCCCCGCGCCGGGCCTGGGTGGCCGGTGTGGTCACGCTGGCGGGCTTCGCAGTCGCGACCCACGGCCTGTACTCGACGTCGAACGCCGACGTCGTACGGACGGGGTACGCCGCCGAGGGCGACCTCCCGCTGAACCGGGGTGAGGCGCAGGCGATGCTGGAGTTGGGGAAGCTCGCCGCGCCGGGGGACTGGGCCATGAACGACCGGGCCGACGGGACGGCGTGGACCTACGCGCTGAGCGGGGTGCGCCCGGTCGCCGGCCACTTCGACCCGGCCGTACCGCCCGCGGACGCCGTGCTGCTCGCCGCCCACTTCCGCGAATACGAGACGAACCCGCTGGTGCGGGAAGCGGTGCAGCGGCTGCACATCAGGTGGGTGATCGTCGGGCACGGCGGCTACCCGCGCGGCGCCGAACGCCCACCCGGCCTGCGGGACCTGGACGGGCTGCCGTTCCTGACGGTCGCCTACCGCAACGCGGACGCGGTGGTGTACGAGCTGGTGCGCTGACCGGCGACCGCGAGCAGCGCGGTCAGCACGTCGGCCACCGTGAACATCACCCGGGAGACCAGGGCGAACGCCAGCGCCTGCCCGGTGGTGAACCCGGCCGTGCCGAGCAGGGCCACCAGCACGGCCTCGCGGACACCGGCGCCGCTGGGCAGCAGGAACGCGAAGGTGCCCGCGGTCATGGCGATCGCCATCGCGCCGACGCAGGACGGGAAACCCAGCGACGGGGCGAGCAGCCACAGGTGCAGGCCCTGCAGCGACCACCCCAGCACCGAGGCCCCGAACGCCCGGCCGATCGCCGGCAGGCGCAACGGCCGTGGCTGCGGTTCGCGACGCAGCACGCGCAGCACCAGCCCGGTGCCCCAGGACAGGACGCGCGGGTGCAGCGCCACCAGCCCGATCGGCAGCAGCACCAGCAACCACCGGGCCGCGCCGGCGACCGGCAACGCGAACACCGACAGCAGCAGCGCGGCGACCAGTCCGATGCCGAACTGCACGAGCGAACCGGTGAAGATCCGCGCCCGGGACACACCGGCCTTGCGGCCCAGTTCCATCTGCAGCAGGTACGCCCACACCGACCCCGGCACGTACTTGCCCAGCTGCCCGACCAGGCAGATCCGCGCGCCGCGCCGGTACCCGACCCGGTCGCCGAGGCCGTCGACCACCACCTGCCAGCCGTAGGTCGACACCGCGATGCTCGCGACCAGCGCGGCGAGGCTCAGCACCGCCGCCGGCCAGGCGATCGAGTGCAGCGTGTGCCAGAACTGCGCCCAGTCGGCGACCAGCACCCGCACCACGAACGCGGCCACGACGGCCAGCGCCACCCAGCGGGCGGCGTCGAGGAGTCGGTTCATCGCGGTCAGACGGTAACAGTGACGATTCTGGTGAATTCGGCGAGGAGGTGGTAGCCGTCCCACACCGGCGCGAACTTCAGTGCCGATCCGAACGGCACCAGGCGGTCCACTCCGGACAGTTGGCGGGCGAACGCGATCAGCTCCGCGCGGGAAAAACCGAAATGCGTGATCGTCTGATCGCGGCGGACAACTTTCGGTACCAATTCGTCCAGCGTCGAAACGCTCGACTGGGTGAGTACGCCCGCGCCCAGCCAATCCCGGATCACATCCGGTGCCTCCAACGTGGTCAGGGCCGGGCTGTCGAACGCGATGCGCGCGGCCCGCCCGTCGGCCGCCGCGCCATAGGCACCGACCCGGTTCTGCACCGCCATCGCCGGCTCGGGGTCCGCCGCGACCTCGGCCAGCATCGCCCGGAACTCGCCGGCGTGCGAGCCGCCGACCCAGTACACCCCGCGCGGGGAGGCGCACGCCGCCTGGTCGAACCAGAACACGTCGTTGCGGAACCCCTCGACGGCGGCACGCCGTTCCGCCTGGGACGCCCGGGCCCAGCCGTCGGCGGAAATGATCGCGAACGACGACCGGTCCGGGAACGTCAGGTCACGCGCGTGCGGGGCCAGCTCGAACCGCCGCAGGGCACGCACCGAGGCGTCCCCGCCCCACAGGACCCGCAGGTCCGCGGCGGCCGACAGGGCGGCCGTCACCGCGTCGTCCCGGTCGTAGGTGACGATCCGCTGCGACGCGCGGACCGGGTCGCCCGGCACCCCCGGCACCCCCGGCAATGCCGCCCGCATCGCGTCCAGCACCGCGTCCGCGGCCCCGGCCGCCCGCGGCGACAACCGCACGATGTTCCGGTTGCCGGCGAGCGCGGACAACGCCCACGAGTACACGAAGATCGTGTCCACGTTGGCCGGTGGCACGTGGAACACCAGGCCGCGCGGCAGGCGCAGCTCGTCGTCCGCCAGCCGGGCCAGCGCCCGCCGGATCCCGCCCCGGCGCAGGAAGAACCCCAGCGACGCCAGTTCCGGATACGCCCGCGCCACCGCCGGGGCGAGCAGCGCGCGCGCGAACCGGCCGAGAAAGTCCACGACCCGCTCGTCCCCCACCGCCAGCGCGGGAGCCGAGCGCACCTCGTCCAGCAGCGCGGTGACCTCCACGACGGCACCGACCTCGCCGGTCTCGACCGGGAACAGCTGCCTCATGCGGCCGGCGCTCCGAACGTGTCGGAGCAGCCGCGCACCTCGGCCTTCGGCAGCCGGCCCAGCACGGAGAACCGTTTGCCGGGCCGCTCGCCGTCGTCAACGCCGTGGCACACCCCGAGGTCCTCGGTCAGCAGCACGTGCCCGGGATACGAACGCGGCAACGTGCTCACGACCTCGATCACGCCGGGAACCCCGACCGGCTGCTCCGCGAACGTCACCGGGTCGCGGATGATCACGTCGGCGAAGTCCGGGCAGTACAGGCCGTCACCGGCGGCGCCCTCCACGAACACCGTGCCGATCTGCTCGACCATGCCGTAATAGTTGTGGATCCGCCGCAACCCGGTGTCCGCGGCGAAGGCGCGGCGGAAGGTCGCGTTGTCCACCGCCTGGTCGGCGAGCTTCTTCCAGCCGCCGGAGTGCAGCAGGATCCCGTTCGACAGGTCGAACCCGTGCTCGCGCGCCATCCGGTACAGGTACCGCCACACCATGAAGGTGAACCCGAAGATCAGGAACGGTTCGTCCCCGTGGCGCGCCAGGAACCCGCGCACCGCCTCGACGTCCGGCTCGTCGTGCTCGTCGAGGACGTAGACGTGCTTGCGCCCGAAGTTCGCCATGCCGAGCACGCCGGCGCCGCGGGCGGAGAACGTGCGCCGGTCCTGCACCACCCCGGCGGTGTCCACCATCAGCATCGGCAACCGCCGCGGGCCGAGCACCGTTTGCAGCGTCGCAGCCAGGTGCTGGGTCTGCGCGGCCGCCGCCGCCCGGTCGAGGAAGATCCGCGACGGCGCGCCGGTGGTGCCGGAGGAGGTGAGGACCTTGAACACCTCCTCGTCCGGGATGCTCTTCAGCTCGTGCGTCTTGAACAGCCGGACCGGCAGCCACGGCAGGTCCGCCACGGACTCGAACTCCCCGCCCGCGCCCAGCGCGGTGAGGATCCGGTCGTAGGCCGCGCAGCGCGCCCGGTGGTGGGCGGTGAGCGCGGTCAGCTCGGCGAGCAGGCTCATACCTGGTCCGCCAGCGCCTGGTAGTCGATCTTCCCGCTGGCCAGCAGCGGGATCGTGTCGATGGAGCGCACGTCGAAACCGGACGCGTGCAGGTGCAGCCGTTCCGCCAGCGCCCGGGACGCGGCCTTGCCGGTGTCCGCGGTGATGCCCTCGGCGAACAGCACGACCTTGTCGTCGGCCGGGACCGCGGCCACGATGTCGATGCCCAGCCCGGTCGCGCGCGTGGCCTGCTCGAGGTCGTCCAGGCTGATCCGGTTGCCGAACACCTTGCCGATCCGCTTGAGCCGTCCGGTGACGAACAGGAACCCCTCCTCGTCGAGGTAGCCGAGGTCGCCGGTGGGCAGCACGCCGCCGCACTCGTCGCCCAGCGCGAGCTGCCCGGCCGTCGAGGCGTAGCCCATCATCACGTTCGGCCCGTGGTAGACGATCTCGCCGGTGATCTTGGGGTGGGTGGTGTCACCTCCGTCCGGGCGGCGGATCGCGAACCGCCCACCGGGCAGCGCCGGACCGACCGAGCCGATCTTCTCGGCGAGCCGCTCCGACGGCATGATCGCCATCCGCGGCGCGGCCTCGGTCTGGCCGTACATCACGAACAACCGGCCGCCCGCCGAGCGCATGAGCGTGTCGAACTCGGCGATCAGTTCGGGCCGCATGCGACCGCCGGCCTGGGTGAGCGTGTGCACCCCGGGGTTGGCGGTGGGGTCGAACTTCAGGCGCCGCAGCACCTCGTAGTGGTAGGGCACGCCGGCGACCGACGTGCACTCGTGCGCGGTGACGGCGTCCCAGAAGCCGCGGCCGAGGATGCCGTCCCGTTCGACGACCACGGTCGCGCCGCTGGCCAGGTGCGAGTTGAGCACCGACAGTCCGTAGCTGTAGTGCAGCGGCAGCGTGGTGGGCGCGACCTCGCGCTCGTCGATGCCGAGCACGTCGGCGATGGCGTGCGCGTTGGTCAGGACGGCCGTGCGGGACAACCGGACCAGCTTCGGGTTGCCGGTCGAGCCGCTGGTGGGCAGCAGCACGGCGAGGTCGGGGTGCGGGCGGATGCCGTCGGGGTCCCGGCGGAGCCAGTGCCCGCCGCCGGCGGCCCGGTACCCGTCCGGCGGCGCGGCGGCGGGCGCGCCGAGCACCGCGGCCGGGTGGAACCGCTCGATCAGGCCGGTCAGCACCGGCACGTCGAGCGCGGGGTCGATGAGCGCGACCGCGCGGGACGCCGCCATGGCCGCGAGGTAGGTGAGCACGCTGGGCAGGTCCACGGCGGTGCGGGCGAACAGCACGCCGTCCGGCAGGGCGGCGAGTTCGCCGGCGCGCCGCTCGACCTCGCCGGTCAGCGCGGCGCCGCCGAGCACGGTGCCGCTCGCCGCGTCGACGAGCCGGGCGCCGGGGGCCAGCAGGGTCACAGCACCATCCCTCCGTCGACGCCGAGCACCTGGCCGGTGACGTAGGACGCCCCGTCGCCGGCGAGGAAGACGATCGCGTTCGCGACCTCCTCGGCGCGGCCGCGTCGTCCCAGCGCGGTGTCCGGATCGGCGATCCCGGCCGTCATCTCGGTGTCGATCACGCCGGGGGCGACCGCGTTGACGCGGATGCCGAAGCGGCCGAGTTCCTTGGCCGCGCTCTTCGCGATGTTCGCGACCGCGGCCTTCGACGCCGCGTACGCGGTCTGGCCGGCGGCGCCGCGTTCGCCGACGACGGAGGCCAGCACGACGATGGACCCGGAGCGAGCACGGGTCATCGCGCGTGCCGCGGCCTGCACGGTGTGGATCGTCCCGGCGACGTTGGTGGACAGGACCGCGTCGACGTCACGCACCATGCCCAGCACGCCCTCGGCGTAGATCCCGGCGTTGGCGACGACCACGTCCAGCCGCCCGTGCTCCTTCGCCGCACCCCGCACCACCGAGGCCACGGCCCTGGCGTCGGTGACGTCCAGCGCGACCCCGGTGACCGGCCCGGACACCGACGCGGCGACTTCCTTGGCCCGGGCCTCGTCGCGCCCGGTGAGCACCACCGCGGCACCCGCACCGGCGAGCGCGCGCACAGTGGCCAGGCCGATGCCGCGGGTGCCGCCGGTGACCAGCGCGACCCGGCCGCGCAGGTCAGGCACCCGCCAGCTCCGCCACCATCTTGCGCGCCACCTCGAAGCTGCTCAGGTCGATGACCTGGTCGGTCTCCAGTTCGATGTCGAACTCGTCCTCGATGGCGGCGACCAGGCTCATGTGTCCGACCGAGTCCCACGCGTCGATGCCGCGGTAGGTCAGCGCCGCCACGTCGACGTCGTCGCCGAGGTCGAGCGCCTCGGTGAAGACCTTGCGCAGCCGGGTCTCGATGTCCACGTCTAGTCCTTCCGGTCGTTCCACGCCTGCACCAAAGTAGAGACGCCGGCGGGCAGGCGGTCCAGCAGCCCATCGGGTGGAATCGGGCCGGTGCCCTTGAGCCACGGTTCGAGCCCGGCGATCTGCTCCCCGGTCAGCCCGAGCCGGGTCAGGCCGACCACGTTGAGGCCGGTCACCCGGGCCGGGTTGCCGACGGCGATGGTGAACGCGCCGACCTCGCGGCGCACCGCGGAACCCATGCCCACCATGGCTCCCGGACCGATGCGCACGTGCTGGTGCACGACGGCGCCCATGCCCAGGTTGGCGCGCGACCAGATCGCGGTGTGGCCGCCCAGCACGACGTTCGACGCGAGGGTCACCTCGTCGCCGATCTCGCAGTCGTGGGCGACGTGACTGCCCCGCAGGTAATAGCCGTGATCACCCAAACGAGTGGTCCGACGGGTGCCCTGGTGGATGCTCACGTACTCGCGGATCCGGTTGCCACTGCCGATCCGGATCCCGGCGCCGACCGGTTCGTCCTCCCACGACACCGGGTGCGGGCCGGTGCGGTCCTCCGCCGGAGTGCCGATCGTGACATGTGGACCGATCCAGTTCCCGTCCCCGATCACCAGCGGCCCGGCGAGCACGGCGTAGGGTCCGACGACGTTGCCGTCGCCGAGTTCGACACCGGGCCCGAGTACGGCAGTCGGGTGGATGCGGTTTACCACGGGAGATCCATTCGTACAGTCTTACGGATGCCTGAGTCGCACACAGTAAAGGAAAGCCCCCCGCATGATCCCCATCACCGCGGTCGACGTCCGCGACGCCGAACCCCTCGTGGTCGAGGTGCTGCGATCGGGGACGCTCGCGCAGGGCCCGATGGTCGCCCGCTTCGAGGACGGCTTCGCGCGCGCCGCGGGCACCGCCCACGCGATCGCCGTGAACAGCGGCACCACTGCGCTGGTCGCGACGCTGCAGGCGCTCGGACTGGGCCCCGGTGACGAGGTGATCACGACGCCGTTCACGTTCGTCGCGACGCTGAACGCGATCCTGGAGACCGGCGCGACGGTCCGCTTCGCCGACATCACGCGCGAGGACTTCGCGATCGACCCGGACGCCGTGGCGACCGCGATCACGCCGCGCACCCGCGCGATCCTGCCGGTCCACCTCTACGGCCAGACCGCGAACCTGGGCAAGCTGGTGCCGCTCGCCGAGGAGCACGGGCTGCACCTGGTCGAGGACGCGGCGCAGGCGGTGGGTGCGACCTTCGCCGGACGGCCGGCCGGCTCGTTCGGCGTGGGCTGTTTCTCGTTGTACGCCACCAAGAACGTCACCACCGGCGAGGGCGGGGTCATCACCACCGACGACGACGATCTCGCCGACCGGTTGCGGCTGCTGCGCAACCAGGGCATGCGGTCCCGCTACGCCTACGAGCTGGCGGGGCACAACTACCGGATGTCCGAGCTGCACGCCGCCGTTGGCATCCCGCAACTGGCCAAACTGGACGAGCTGGTCACCGCGCGACGGCGCAACGCGCGTCAGCTGTCCGTCGGCCTGGCCGGGACGCCGGGCCTGGCCCTGCCCGTGGAGCTGCCCGGGCGCGAGCACGTGTGGCACCAGTACAGCGTGCTGATCGGCCCGCACGCGATGCTCGCGCGCGACGAGCTGATCACCGAGCTGACCGAGCGCGGGGTCGGGACCGGCGTGTACTACCCGAAGCTCGTCTTCGACCACGACTGCTTCCGCGGGCACCCGCAGATCCCGGAGGTCTCGCCCGCCGGCTTCCCGGTCGCCGCGCGGGTCGCCGACGAGGTCCTGTCGCTGCCCGTGCACCCCGCGCTGTCCGAGTCCGATGTGGACACCGTGGTGCGCGAGGTCCGAGAGGCGCTCGGCGCTTGAGGTACCGGATCGCGCTGGTCGGCGCCGGCACCATGGGGGCGCTGCACGCGCGCGTGCTGTCCCGCCACGACCGCGTGGACCTGGTGCGCGTGGTCGAACCGCGAGCCGCGGCCGGGCGCGCGTGCGCGCAGCGGTACGGCACGTCCTGGACTCCCGTGCTCGGCGATTTGTCCGATGTGGACGCGGTGGTGCTGGCCTCGGCGACCGAGACGCACCACGCGCTCGCGCTGGAGGTCCTCGGCCAGGGCAAACCGCTGCTGGTGGAGAAACCGGTGGCGAACAGCCTCGCCGCAGCCGAGGAGGTCGTCGCGTTGTCCGCCACCCGGGACGTGCCGCTGATGTGCGGCTTCGTCGAGCGGTTCAACCCCGCGGTGCTGACCGCGCGGGCGCTCGCCGCCCGGCCGGTGCACCTGATGGCCCGCCGCCACGGGCCGTACGCGCCGCGCATCCGCACCGGCGTGGCGTGGGACCTGCTGGTGCACGACGTGGACATCGCCATCCAGTTCTTCGGCACCACCCCGCACCGCATCACCTCCGGTACCGGCTACTTCCACCCAGATTCCGCGGACGGCGCGGAGGACGCGGTGGAGGCGGTGCTGTCCTTCCCGTCCGGGCTCGCGACCGTGTCCGCGTCCCGGGTCGGGCAGCGGAAGGTGCGCTCGCTGGTGATCTCCGAGCTCGACCGCCTCATCGAGCTGGACCTGATCCGCCGCGACGTCACGCTCTACCGGCACGTGTCGCACGACGCGGTCACCCCGGACGGGCTGGGCTACCGGCAGCAGGCCGTGATCGAGATCCCCGAGCTGGTGTCGGCCGCGGAACCGCTGGCCGCACAGCTCGACCACTTCCTCGCACTGCTCGACGGGCGCGCCGACGCGGACGCGGAACGGGCTTCGATCCTGCCCGCGCACCGCGTGGTCGCGACCGTGCTGGACCAGGCCGCGCGATCAGCCGGGCTCGTCCAGAGTGGACAGCAGCAGCCAGCCGATCGCGGGCAGCGCGATCAACGGGAGGAGCGCGGTGTGCAGTGAGGTGGCGTCCGCGAGCGCGCCGAGGACCGGGCTGGCGAGCCCGCCGATGCTGACGGTGAGCCCCAGCGTGATGCCGCTCGCCGTGCCCATCCGCCGCGGCAGGTAGTCCTGGCCGAGCGTGACGTGCAGCGAGAAGGGCACGTACAAGCCGGCCGAGGTGCCCGCGACGAACAGGAACAGCAGCGGCCCGGGCACGAAGACCACCCCGGCGACCGAGGCGACGGTGAGCGCGTAGGACCAGCGCACCACCGGGATGCGGCCGAACCGCGACGCCAGCCACCCGCCCGCGACGGTACCGGCCGCGCCGCCGAGGTAGAGCACGAACAACGCGATCGTGCCGGACAGCTCGCCGCTGCCGGTCCGCTGCTGCGCGTACAGGCCGATGAACGCGCTCAACCCGACGAAGACGATCGAGCGGCACACGATCGCGCCGGACAGCTTCGCGAACGACGCCCAGTCGTCGCGGCCGGCCGCTTCCCGGGCGGTGGCACCGCCGCTGACCCGCGCACGCCGCAACGCCACCACGCACAAGACGGCCCCGGCGAGGGCGGGCAGGACCAGCAGGGGTGACAGCGCGAGCCCGCCGGTGCCGACGACGGCCGCCACGAGCAGGGGTGCGGTGGCGAACCCGGCGTTGCCACCGAGGGAGAACCATCCCATGGCCGTGTGGCTCCCGCCGCTCACCAGCCGGGCCGCGCGGGCGGCCTCCGGGTGGTAGGCGGCGACGCCGATGCCGGAGACGGCGACGGCCACCAGGGTGAGCGGGTAGGAGCCCCCGATCCCGGCGCACGCGACGCCGAGCCCGCCGACCACGACGCTCACCGGGAGCAGCCACGGCACCGGCCGCCGGTCCGCGAGCGCGCCGAACACCGGCTGCACGACCGAGGACAGCAGCGACGCGGCCAGGACGATGCCGGAGACGGCGGCGTAGGTGTAGGCCCGCTCGGCGACGAAGAACGGCACCAGCGAGGCCACGGCGCCCTGGTAGACGTCCACGCACGCGTGGGCCAGGGACAGGAGAGTGATCGGCCGGGTTCGCACCGGTTCATGGTCACCTGGGCGGACCCTGGCACGCTTCCGTTAATCTGCCACCTGATGCCGCAAATCCGCCACATGCCGCAGGCCCCCACCCGGACCCAGGTCCTGGCCCCGGGCGAACGCATCGACGCGCACCGGCACGACGACCACCAGATCGTCTACGCCGGCTCGGGTGTCCTCGCCGTCACCACCGGCACCGGGACGTGGTTCGCGCCCGGCACCCGCGCGATCTGGATCCCCGCCGGGTGCGTGCACGCCCACCTCGCCCACGGCCGCACCGATCTGCACCTGCTGGGCCTGCCCGCGGAGGCCAACCCGCTCGGCCTCGACCGGCCTGCCGTGCTCGCCGTGAGCCCGCTGCTGCGGGAACTGGTCCTGGCCGGCACGCGCACCCCCGACGACGGCTCGCCCGAACGGCGGCGGCTGCTCGCGGTGCTGGTCGACCAGCTGCGGGCCGCACCCCGGGAACCCGCCGGGCTGCCCACGCCGGCCGACCCGCGCCTGCGTGCGGTGTGCGACCTGCTGCGCCGCGACTGCGCCGACCCGCGCACCCTGGCCGAGCTGGGCGCCGCCGTCGGCGCGAGCGAACGCACCCTGAGCCGCCTCTTCACACACGACCTCGGCATGACGTTCACCCAGTGGCGCACCCAACTGCGGCTCTACCACGCACTGCGGCTCCTGGCCGACGGCCTCGGCGTGACGGCGGTGGCGCACCGCTGCGGCTGGTCGTCGGCCAGCGCCTTCATCGACGTGTTCCGCCGCGCCTACGGCACCACGCCCGGCAGCCACCGGCGGGACCGGCCGTGACCGTCCACATCAGACACCCTGGTCACCGGCGTTCTGCGCCCGCACCCGGGCCGCTTCGGCCCGGATGAACTCCTCGTCGTAGCGCTGGAACACGCGCGCCGGGTTGCCGGCCACCAGGCACCGGTCCGGCACGTCCTTGGCCACCACCGACATCGGCTGCACCGTGACGAAATCGCCGATCGTCACGCCCGGCATGACCACCACCAGGCTGCCGATGAAGCAGCCCTTGCCGATCCGCACCGGTTTGCGCTCGATCAGGTCGCTGCCCGGCCGGTTGTCCAGCATCATGTTCGCCAGCCAGCTGGAATGCGTGAACACCAGCGTGCCGACCCCGATGCTGGTGTGCTCGCCGATGGTCAGGCCGCCGCTGGCGTCCAGCGCGGCGCCCTCACCGATCCAGCAGTGCTCGCCGATCTCCAGCCGCTCCGGACTGATGATCTTCGCCCGCTCCCGGATCCGGGTGGTCCCGGGCAGGCCGAACAGCCGGGCGCGCTCGGCGTCGTTGAGGTACTGCCCGACGAGCTCGGTCAGGATCTGCGGGCGCAACCGGTTGCTGCGCTCGTCGTCGAAGAACATCAGCGGGCCGCCATCTTCGCCAGCACCCGCAGGTGCTCGCCCGCCACCACGTCCAGCGCGAAGTTGTTGCGCACGAACGCCTGCTGCCGGGCGGCCAGCGCCCGGCGCTTGCCCGGCTCGTCCAGCAGCTCGATCACGCGCGCCGCCACAGCCGCTGCGTCGTCGGGTTCGACGAGCAGGACGTTCCAGCCGTTGCGCAGTTCGAGCCCCGGGTAGTTGTCCTCGCCGACGGACGCGATGGTCGCGGTTCCGGCCGCCATCGCCTCCAGCGACGCGGTGCCGCAGCCGCCGTTGAGGTCGTGCGCCACGATGTCGGCCGCCGCCAGGTAGGACGGCACGTCGTCCTTGGGCACCGCGCCGGTGACCACGAACGCGTCCTCGACGCCGAGTTCCCTGGCGCGCTTGCGGAACGCGTCGTGGTAGACCCGGCCGACCACCAGCACCTTGACGTCCGGGTGCCGCTCGCGGATCGCCGGCATCGCCTCGACCAGCGGCAGCCGGTTGCGCAGCGGGATGACGTGCCCGAGCGAGACGATCAGCGGCCCGTCGATCCCGTGCTCGGCCCGGACATCCCGGCGCGGGGCGGAATCCAGGTGACCGGTGTCGACCGGGATCGGGAAGAACTCCGCATCGGTGACGCCGTACCGCTGCGCGCAGTAGTCCAGCCCGAGCTTGTCCAGGATGACGAACCGCGGCGCGATCGAGTTCAGGACCGGCCGCACCACGAGCGCGTCCAGCAGCCGGAACAGCCGGTCGTAGCGGCGCCGCTCGCTGACCAGCAGTGTGTGGATGGTCAGCAGCGAGGGCAGGCCGTGCTTGCGTGCGTACCGGCCGGCGAGCCAGGTGAGGTCGAAGAACTGGCCGTGCAGGTGCAGCGCGTCCGGGCGGAACTCGTCCAGCAGCCGCCGCAACCGGCGCCGGCTGCGCCGGTGCGGGGCGACGAAGCTGAGGTCGAAATCGATCGACAGACCGATCTGCGGCATCTGCACGGCCGGCAGCCGCACCACGCGGTAGCCGTCGCGCTCCTCGGTCTCCGGCGCGCCGCCGTAGGCCGCGGTGATCGCGAGGACCTCGTGGCCCTCGGCCGCGTACCGCTGGGCCAGCGACGCGGCCATGTGCGCGCTGCCGCCCACCCGGGGCGGGAAGAAGTTGTTGACGACGGCGATCCGCATCGGCCGCTGCCCGCCCGGCCCGGCGGCGGGCGCCCTCACCGGTAGCTCGCCACGAGGTCGCGCATGCCCTGCTCCACCGGGATCTCCGGCGCCCACCCGAGCACCTCCCGGGCTCGCGTGATGTCCGCGGCACGGCGCGAAACCAGCACGTCCCGCGGGTTGAACTCGGGCTCCACGTCCACGCCGACCGCGTCGATGAGGATCTTCGCCAGCGTCGCGATCGAGGTGTCCACACCGGTGCCGATGTTGATCGGCAGGTTCGCGGTTTCCGACTCGGACGCCAGCACCACGGCCCGCGCGAGGTCGGCGACGTGCACGAAATCCATCGACTGCTCGCCGCGGCCGTCAATCACCGGCGGTTTGCCCGCCCGCAGGCGCTGGATGAAGTGGTTGATGACCGAGGTGTAGTACGCCTCGATGCGCTGGCCCGGCCCGTACACGTTGAAGAACCGCAGCGCGATCCAGGACAGCCCCTTCTGCCGCTGGTAGAACCGCAGCAGGTCCTCGCCCGCGCGTTTGCTGATGCAGTACGGCGTGAGCGGGTCCAGCCGGTCGTCCTCGTGCATCGGCAGCTTGTCCGGCTCGCCGTACACCGATGCCGACGACGCGAAGACCAGCCGCCGCACGCCCTCGTCCGCGGCGGCGGCGAACACGTTGTGGTTGCCGGTCATGTTGATGTCGATCGACTCGTGCGGGTCGGCGATCGACTTGTTGATCGACACCGTGGCGAAGTGGATCACGTGGGTGCAGCCGCGCATCGCCTCGCGCACGGCGCCGCCGTAGCGGACGTCCGCCTCGACCAGCTCGACGTCACCGCCCGCGACGAACCCGGCGACCCGGTCGCGGTCACCGCGGGTCATGTTGTCCAGGATCCGCACCGCGTAGCCCCGCTCGGTGAGCAGCGGGATGGTGTGCCCGGCGATGAACCCGGCACCGCCGGTGAGCAGGACTCGCACTACAGCTCTCCTACGACTTCTCGGACGGATTCGACGACCCGCTCGACCTGCTCGTCGGTCAGGTCGGCGTGCATGGGCAGGGCCAGGTGCCGCCGGAACAGGTCCGCCGACACCGGCCGCGGCTCCTGGGGCCCGTACACCGGCTGCAGGTGCGAGGCGTAGGTGCCGAACGTGCACTGGATGCCGCGCGCCCGCAGCTTCGCGATGGCCTCGTCGCGGCCGGACTCGAGCAGCAGCAGGTACGCCTGCCACGGGTGCTCGCGGTCGGGCAGCTCGGCCGGGACCGCCACGCCGGGCAGGCCGGCGAACGCGTCGGAGTACCGTTTGGCGACCGCGCGGCGCGCCGCGAGCAGCCGTGGCAGCCGGTCCAGCTGGACGCGCAGGATCGCGGCCTGCACGTCGGAGAGCCGGAAGTTCCAGCCCAGCTCGTCGAACTCCGGGACCGCGAGCTCACCCTCGCGCGACAGGGCCGGCGCGATGCCGTAGGTGTGCAGCTTGCGGGCGTGCTCGATCAGATCGGCGCGGTCCGAGACGAGCGCGCCGCCCTCGCCCGCGGTGATGCCTTTGCGGCCGTGGAAGGAGAACGCGGCCAGGTCGGCGAGGCTGCCCGCCGGGCGGCCGCGGTAGGTCGCCCCGGCCGAGCAGGCGGCGTCCTCGAACAGCCACAGGCCGTGCCGGTCGGCGATCGCGCGGTAGGCGTCGAACTCGCCGGGCTGCCCGGCCACGTCGACGGCCAGTATCCCGACGGTGCGGGGCGTGACCAGCGCCTCGACGGACGCGGGGTCGGCCGCGAACGAGTCGGCGCGGACGTCGGCGAACACCGGCGTCGCCCCCGCCTGCCGCACCGCGTGCCCGGTGGCGGGGAAGGTGTAGTCCCCGACGATCACCTCGTCGCCCGGCCGCACCCCGAGCACGCGCAGCCCGAGGAACAGGGCGGCACCGCAGCTGCTGGTCGCCAGGGCGTGCGCGGTGCCGGTGGCGTCGGCGAAGCGCTCCTCGAACCGGCGGCACGCCGGTCCGGCACCCGCGAGCCAGCCCGACGCGAACACCTCGGCCACGGCGGCGAGCTCTTCCTCACCGACCGTGGGACGGCCGAGCGGGACGGGTTCGGACATGAGTCTCCTTCGGGTCGGGCCGCAGTCTAAGCAGGAGCCCCCGCCACACGATCGGGCGAGGACCCGGTTACCGGCGTATACGCTGTCCGCGTGGTGAACCGGGTTGCCGTCATCGGCGGCGGAATCATCGGCCTCGCGACCGCGTGGGAGCTGACCCGGCGCGGGTCGGCGGTGACCGTGCTGGAGAAGGAGGACCGCTGGGCCGCGCACCAGACCGGCCACAACTCCAACGTCGTGCACGCCGGTCTGTACTACAAGCCGGGCTCGGCCAAGGCGCGGATGTCCGTGGCGGGTAACCGGTCCATTGTGGAGTTCGCCCGCGAGCACGGGGTGCCGGTCGAGGTGTGCGGCAAGCTGGTGGTCGCCACCAGCGAGGCCGAACTGCCCGCGCTCGCGGTGCTGGCCGAGCGGGCCGAGGCCAACGGTGTGCCGGCCAAGCTGATCAGCGCCGCCGAGGCCCGCGAATACGAGCCCGAGGTGGCGTGCGTGCGGGCGCTGCGCGTCGAATCCACCGGGATCATCGACTTCCCCCGGGTGTGCACCGCGCTGGTCCGCCTGCTCACCGAACACGGCGCCGACCTGCGGCTGGGCACCGCCGCGCTGGGCATCCGGCCGGGCGCGACGGGCGGTGTGGAGGTCGCGACCGGGGACGCGGTGCTGCGCGCCGACGCACTGGTCAACTGCGCCGGCCTCCAGTCCGACCGGGTCGCGGAACTCGCCGGGCTGCGGCCGGGCGCGCGGATCGTGCCGTTCCGCGGCGAGTACTACCAGCTGCGACCCGAACGGCGGCACCTGGTGCGCGGGCTCATCTACCCGGTCCCCGACCCGGCGCTGCCGTTCCTGGGCGTGCACCTGACCCGCATGCTCGACGGCAGCGTGCACGCCGGGCCGAACGCGGTGCTGGCGCTGCGGCGGGAGGGCTACCGGTGGCGGGACGTTTCACCGGCGGACATCGTCGACATCGCCCGGTTCCCCGGCTCGTGGCGGCTGGCGCGGAAGTGGGCCTACCCGACCGGGCTGGACGAGGTGCGGCGATCGCTGTCCAAGCGCCGGTTCGCGGCCGGCCTGGCACGGCTGGTGCCCGCGGTCGGCCCGGACGACATCGTGCGCCACGGATCCGGGGTGCGCGCCCAGGCGCTGCGCCCGGACGGTTCGCTGGTCGACGACTTCCTGATCGAGACCGCACCGCACCAGGTGCACGTCCTCAACGCCCCCTCCCCCGCCGCCACGAGCGCGCTGGAGATCGCGAAGTACGTGGCCGACCAGGTCGGCTGACGCCCGGCAGCCAACACGCCGCGTTCAAGAGCCAACACGCCGCGTCGAGCGGCCAACACACCGCGTCCAACGGCGAACACGGCGCCACGAGCGGCCAACACGCGCGTGTTTGCCGCTCCGGGCGGTGGGTTGGCCGCTCCGGGCGGTGGGTTGGCTCGTGCGGGACGGGTCAGCGGTGCGGCAGATGCCCGGCCACGCTCGGCGCGGCCCGATCGGCCACCACGCAGGCCTTGCTCTCGTCCGACCAGTTCCGGCTGGCGATGACGACGAACTCGTGCTCGCCGAACTTGGCGGCCAGTTCGCACATCCAGTAGCCCATCGAGTAGGAATAGCGCTGCCACGTGATGCCGCCCAGGTGCTCCTCCCCGGCCGGCTCCATGGCGAAGTACTCCTCGATCGACTGACCGGTGTGGAAGTACGCCTGCAGCGAGTCGTCGCGATTGCCGTCCGGTCCGGGCGGCAGCCAGTCGCAGCTCGCCGGCAGCCCCAGTTTCGGGTCGACCGGGATCGAGGTGCCCGCGCCCAGGCCCAGCGAGGCGGCCTCGTCGATGGTGAGCAACGTGCACGGATCGGTCGACGGCGCCGGGGTCACCGTCACGCGGCCGGGGGCCGGCTGCGGGGTGCCGCTGACCGCGGTGGTGCACGCGCTGACCAGGCCCGCCGCGGCCACCGCGACGGCGATCCGCCACCTCACTGAAAGCCTCCCCGTGCGGGTCCACCCGCGCGGTGACGCACGGCGTGCTCGGTTGTCGCACGCCGAACCTAGCGTGTCGGCCGCGGGCGCGAAGCGGCCGCCGACCGGGTAGGGCGAAAGTCGCTGGTCGGGCTCGTTACGCTGGAGCGCATCCCTACCGGCTCGCACCTGGAGTACCGATGCACGACCCCCGCCAGCTGCTCGACCCCGAGGTGGACGCGGCCGCCAAGCTGCGCCGCCGCGGGTATGTGCTCGACACCGACCACCTGAGCAAACTGGTGAGCAGGCGGTCCTCCGTGATCAGCGAGGGTGACCAGGCGCGCGCCGAGTCGAAGAAGGCCGCGGCCGAGGTCGGCGCCGCCGCGAAGCGCGGTGCGGACGTCGCCGAGCTGCGTGAGCGCGCCCGTGAGCTGAAGAACCGGATCACCCGGCTCGAAGAGGAACAGCGCGAGGTCGAGGCCGAGCTGCACGAGTTCCTGCTCGGCATCCCGAACCTCCCGCTCGACGAGATCCCGGACGGCGCGACCGAGGAGTTCGCCGAGGAGGTCCGCCGCGTCGGCACCCCGCCGGAGTTCGACTTCGAGCCGCTGGACCACGTCGACCTCGGCGAGCGGGCCGGCATCCTCGACCTGACGCGGGCCACCAAGCTGTCCGGGCCGCGGTTCGCGGTGTTCAAGGGCGCCGGATCGCGGCTGCAACGTGCGCTGGCGCAGTTCTTCCTCGACATCCACATCGGCGAGCACGGCTACACCGAGTTCAGCCTGCCCGCGCTGGTGACCCGGCAGACCATGACCGGCACCGGTCAGTTGCCGAAGTTCGAGGAGGACCTGTTCCGCACCGGTGTGGCCGACCGGGAACTGTTCCTCATCCCGACCGCCGAGGTGCCGCTGGTCAACCTGCACGCCGGGGAGATCCTGCCGCTGGAGGACCTGCCGCTGCGGTACACCGCGCACACCCCGTGCTTCCGCTCCGAGGCCGGTTCGTACGGCAAGGACACCCGCGGCCTGATCCGGCAGCACGAGTTCTCCAAGGTCGAGCTGGTGCAGTTCGTCGAGGAGGAACGTTCCCGCGCGGCGCTGGACGAGATCCTGTCGCACGCCGAGGCACCGTTGCAGCGGCTCGGGCTGCCGTACCGGGTCATCAAGCTCGCGGCGGGCGACACCGGCTTCTCCGCGCAGATCACGTTCGACGTCGAGGTGTGGCTGCCGAGCCAGGGCACCTACCGGGAGATCTCCAGCGCGTCGGACACCGGCACCTTCCAGGCGCGCCGGGCCGGCATCCGCGGCAAGGGCAAGGACGGCAAGCGTGCGCAGATCGCCACGCTGAACGCATCCGGCCTGCCGATCGGCCGCACCCTGGTGGCCGTGCTGGAGAACAACCAGCAGGCCGACGGGTCGATCCGGATTCCGGAGGCGCTGGTGCCCTACACCCGGTTCGAGGTCATCAACCCGGACGGCACCACCGCCTGAACCGGGTCAGCCGTCCACGTTGGACAACATGACCGACGGCCCCTCACGTGAGTGACGCCCGATGGTGTCAGTTTCGCACCCCCGTCCGACCGTCTACACCCATGGCGGCTCTAAAAAACGCGGAAGGAGCGAGCCATGACTGGCACCATGCGTCCGGAAGAGCTCATGGAGAACGCGGTGGTGGACTCCCACGGCCGCAAGATCGGCAAGGTCGGCACGGTCTACGTCGCCGACGACACGCAGCAGCCGGAGTGGGTCACCGTCCGCACCGGCATGTTCGGGCACAAGGAGAGCTTCGTGCCGCTCCAGGGCGCGACGATGCACCGCGACGGGCTGCACGTGCAGGTCACCAAGGAAAAGGTCTCCGAGGCGCCACAGACGGAAGGCGACCGGCACCTGTCCGAGCAGGAGAGCGCCGAGCTGTACCGGTTCTACGACATGCCGGCGCCGCGCGGCAGCCAGGAGAACCGCGGCCGGGGTGAACGCACCAAGCCACCGCAGCCACAGCAGCAGCAGACGGCGACGACCCGCGGCGGCGAGTCGATGACGCGCTCGGAGGAGCGGCTCAACGTCGGTACGGAGCGCGTCGAAACCGGCCGGGTGCGGCTGCGCAAGTACACCGTTACCGAGGAGCAGCACGTCAAGGTTCCGGTGACGCACGAAGAGGTGCGGGTGGAGCGCGAGCCGATCACCGAAGGCGACCGCACCGGCGCGCGGATCGCCGACGAGGAGCAGGAGGTCACCCTGCACGAGGAGCGGCCGAAGGTGGAGAAGGAGACCGTGCCGGTCGAAAAGGTGCGGCTGGCCAAGGAAACCGTGCGCGACGAGCAGACCGTCGCCGGCGAGGTGCGCAAGGAGCGCGTCGAGGTGGAAGACGACACCAAGCGGCGCAAGAACCGCTGACCCGCCCCCCGGTGTGGCGTCGCGCGGACGCCACACCGGGGCACGCCGGTCACGCGAACCGGGTGTCGAGGGAGATCGCCTCCCAGCGGTCGAGGTCGGCGAGCTGAGCGGTGAGTTTTTCGCGGATGTGCGGGTGACCGCCTCCGGTCACAGCGGCAGCCGCAGGGGCGAATCCACGTCCTGCACCGCCCGGATGATCGCCTCCGCGGCGCGCGCCGGGTCGTTCGGCTGCTTGCCGTCCTGCTCGGCGAAGCGCGCTCGCAGCGCACCGGCCGGTGTCCCGGCGTAGTCGTCGATCGGGTCGGCGTAGCGCATCGAGCGGCCCGCGAAGTCCGTGCGGAACGGGCCGGGTTCCACGATCGTGACCCGGATGCCCAGTGGTGCGACCTCACCGGCGAGCGCCTCGGACATCCCTTCCAGCGCGAACTTCGAGGTCGCGTACGCCGTGTGGCCGGGGTTGCCGACCACCCCGCCCACCGACGAGAGCTGCACGATGTGTCCGGAGCGCCGTGCCCGCATGTGCGGCAGCACCGCCCTGGTCACCGCGGCCGCCCCGAACAGGTTCGTCTCCAGCACGGCGCGGAACTGCTCTTCCGACAGTTCCTCCAGTGCGCCGACCAGCCCGTGCCCGGCGTTGTTCACCAGACGTCGATCCGGCCGAACTCGGCCACCGCGGTGTCCACCGCCGCGTCGATCGACGCGCGGTCGCCACCACCCGGTCACCCCGGTCGAGCACCGCTTCGGCGAGCACCCGCCCGAACCCGCTGCTCGCCCCCGTGATCATCCACACCTGATAGTTTGACATACAAATCAAACTAGCTTGAGCATCAAGGGGTGTCGAGTGGATTCGGTGACGCGCGAGCTGGCCGGGTGGATCGGGCAGATGCCCGCGGGCGTGGACCCGGAGGTGGAGGCGGCGCGGCAGCGGATCGGCCGGCTGTCCCGCCAGTTCCGGCAGGTGCTGGACCAGGCGGCGGCCGAGCACGGCATGACCGTCGGCGACTGGGAGGCGCTGTCGGTGCTGCGCCGGACCAGCCCGGTGTGCACCCCGAAACAGCTGGCCGCAGCGTTGAACCTGACTTCGGGCACGGTCAGCGTGCGGCTCGACCGGCTGATGCGCGCCGGGCTGATCGAGCAGGTCGCCGCCGACGACGGCCGCAGCCGCCCGGTGCGGCTCACCCGCAAGGGCCACGCCCGCTGGCGCGCCGCGACGGCCGCCCGCACCCGCTACGAGCGGGAGCTGTTCGACGGCGTGGACCTCGCCGCCCTGAACTCGCTGCTGGCGCCGCTCCTGGCTCGCTTCGAGACCGAGTTCGGCCTCGTCTCCGGGCACGACCAGGTGGGGTAGCGGACCCCTCAGCCCGTGACGAACTCGGCGATGACGCGGCCCAGTTCCGCGCCCTGGTCCTCCTGCAGGAAGTGCCCGGCGTTCGACAGGGTCCGGTGGTCCTGGCCGGCGGCGCCTCGCATGGCGCGTTGCAGGACCGGCGCCATCGGGCCGGTGATCGGGTCGCTGTCACCGAACGCGCACAGGAACGGGATGTCCAGTTCGGACAGTGTGGCCCAGGCGCGGCGGTTGGCCTCGCTCGCCGGGTCGTCGGGCCGCGTCGGCACCAGCCCGGGCATCGCGCGTGGACCGGCCTTGTACGTCTCGTTCGGGAACGGCGCGTCGTAGGCGGCGCGTTCGGCGTCGCTCAGCGTGGTCCGGCAACCGGACTGCACGAAACGGCCGATGTCGAGCACCGGCGCTTTCCGGACCGCGTCGTGGAAGGCCCACCACTCGCGCGGCATGTCCTGGTCGCCGGTGGGCAGTCCGGTGTTGGCCGCGACCACGCGCGCGAACCGGTCCGGGTTCTCGGCGACCACGCGCAACCCGATCAGGCCGCCCCAGTCCTGCCCGACCACGGTGATGTCCCGCAGGTCGAGCGCGTCGAGGGCGAACGCGCGGATCCACTCGACGTGCCGCGCGTAGGTGTGGTCGGCGACGTCGACCGGCTTGTCGGAGCGGCCGAAGCCGATCAGGTCCGGTGCGATCGCCCGGATGCCGGCGGCCGCCAGCACGGGCAGCACCTTGCGGTACAGGAACGACCAGCTGGGCTCGCCGTGCAGGAGCAGCACGACGGGGCCGTCGAACGGGCCGGCCTCGACGTAGGAGATCCGGACGATGCCGTCGTGCTCGCTCTCCAGGTCGGCGTAGAGCGGCGGGTGGTCGAAGTCGGGGAGGTCGGTGAACCGGTCTTCGGGAGTCCTCAGCAGGCGCACACACCCACCCTAGGGGCTGGCCGTCAGCTGATCGAGACCGCGACGACCAGGCCCAGCGCGAGGTGTGCGGCCGCGACCACGATGCTGGCCGGGGCGAACACCTCGCTCTCGATCGTGCCGCGCACGTCGATCCGGGTCGACCACTCCAGCAGCCGCACCGCGAGCACCTGCACGACGATGCCGAGCAGGCCGTAGACCAGCGACGTGATCAGGCCCTCGGTCAGGTCGCTGGCCGAGTTGAAGATCGCGACGACCACGATGAACGCCATCGACAGCATCCCGGACGCGGTGACGACCACCGCGTTCGGCAGCCCGCGCCGCACCAGGTCGGACAGCTTGCCGGGGGTGGTCCAGTCGATCGCGTAGAAGCCGACCAGCATCAGCAGCAGGCCGATGACGCCGTACAGCAGGATCGCGCCGATCCCGCGCACGAGTTCGGATCCGAACGTGCCGGACAGCGCGAGGGTCGAGGTCACGGGGTCTCCCAGTTCAGTGGCGGATTTGCTCGCGGGTGGTTTATCACGTTTGCGGGATGCGGTGTGGGACGAACGCGGCACCGTCGTCGGTGACGAGACCGGCGGTTTCCCGGATTCCCAGGCCGGCCGCGTTGTCCCCGACGATCCACGCGCCCAGCGCCGGGCGGAACCCGTCGAACTCGGGCAGCGGGTCGAACGCCTGGTAGACGTAGCCCTCGGCGCCGTAGACGCCGCCCGTCTCGGTCTCGTAGCCGGGCGCGACGATCTGCACGTTCGCGCCCTCGCGGCCCAGCTTCGGCTTGCGCACGTACTCGGTGAGGATGCCGGGCTGGTCGGCGAACGCGGGCAGCAGGTTCGGGTGACCCGGGTAGTTCTCCCACAGGATCGCCAGCAGCGTCTTGTTGGACAGCAGCATCTTCCACAGCGGCTCGATCCACAGCGTCCGCGGCAGCGACTCGGCGGCGAAACGGCCGAACTCCTCCTCGACCACCCATTCCCACGGGTAGAGCTTGACCACGGTGTTCATCGGCGCCTCTTCGAGGTCGACGAACCGCTGGAGCACCGGGTCCCAGCCGATCTCCTCGATCGCCAGCCCCACCGTGTCCAGGCCGGCCTCGGCGGCGGTCTCCTGCAGGTAGGACGTCGTGATGTGGTCCTCACCGGTGGGGTCGGCGCTGGACCAGGTGAAGTACAGCTCGTTGGTGGGCAGCTGCCCGCGGATCTCCTGCCAGCGTTCGACCAGCCGCTCGTGCACCGAGTTCCACTGGTCGTCGTCCGGGAACACCGCGGTCTTCCAGTGCCACTGCAACACCGACGCCTCCAGCAGCGAGGTCGGCGTGTCGGCGTTGTACTCCAGCAGCTTCGCCGGGCCGCGGCCGTCGTAGCGCAGGTCGAACCGGCCGTAGACGTGCGGGTCGCGGCGCTTCCACGACTCCGCGATGTGCGGCCACACCCATTCCGGGATGCCGAACTCGCGGTAGCGCTCGGTCAGCACCACGTTGTCGACGGCCTCCAGGCACATCGAGTGCAGCAGCTCGACGTCGGCCTCCAGGCTGAGCACCTCGTCCATCTCCAGGACGTAGTGCACCGACTCGTCCCAGTACGGCCGCTCGTGGCCGGAGCCGTAGCGGGCCGGGGTGCCGAACACCAGGCCCTGCTCCTCGACGATGCGCTGCCAGTCCCGCCGAGGCTGGGCGGTCCCCCTTCGCACCTAGGATCCCCCGCTCTTCCCGCCACCACCGCTGGTCTTGCCGCTGATGCCGAAACCGCCGCGCTGGACGGTCTTGCCGGAGCTGGTCTTGACCGTGGTGTTGCCGGACGGCTTGGTGTAGGTGCCGCCGGACACGGGCTGGCCGATCGCGCCGGTGCCGCCGTAGTTGTAGCGGTACTGCCTGTAACCGCCGCCGTTGGGGAGCGGGATGAACCAGAACCCGGTGGCCGAGTTGTAGTACCCGCCGTGGCTGGTGGCGTAGCTGTCGTCGCAGTACTCGTCGGGCTGGACCGTGTTGCTGCCGTCGGTGCAGACGGCGTTGACCGTCTCCCCGGTGCCCGCGACGTACCAGGTCGCCACCACGGCGACCAGGCCGACCGCCACGCCACTGCCGATCAGCACCTTGCGGCGCGTGGCGGCCTTGCGCGTCGCCTCGGCGTGCGCCTGCTTCGCGGCGGCCACCCTGCGGTTGTGTTCCTCCTCCGCCTTGCGCCGGGCGCGTTGCTCGGCCAGCGTCGGTTCGCGTGGTGTGGTCGTCGACGGGTCCTGGAACCGCATCGAGCCACGCGGGGGCTGTTCTTCCGGGGGCTCTGCGGCGCCCGGCGCACCGTCTTCTGTCATCGCGCTAACCCTAACCACCCGAGGGGTGTCCCGTCCCGCAGACGCAGGCATTATGGGACCCGATGCTGGGACATGGAGTGGAAAAGATCACGCTGCGCACCCGCCTGATCATGGCGGGTGCGTTTCTGGGCGCGATCGTGGCGCTGTCGCTCGACGTCGCCTTCTCGTGGGGCGGCCCGGTCAGCGGCGGCGGGAAGCCCGACGAGTCCCCGGAGGCGAAGGCGGCGTTCACCGCGGCGCCCGGCAGTTGCGTCACCTGGGCCGCCCAAGACATCTCGGACATCCGCGTCGTCCCGTGCGCCCAGCCGCACCTGTACGAGGTGACGGGCGTGGTGAACATCGGCGACAAGTACCCGCCGAACGCGCCCGCGCCGACGGTGGACCAGTGGCGGGACATCGCGCTGGAGCGGTGCACCGCGGGGGTGGAGAACTACCTGCACCAGCCCCTCGACCCGTTCGGCCGGTTCACGGTGAGCGCGTTGCGGCCCGGCAACGACGAATGGGCCGACGGCGACCGCGAGATGCGGTGCGTGCTGCAGTGGGCCGCTCCGGGCGGCAAGCTGGAGCCGATCACCGGCGCGGCGGCGGGCCAGTCGCAGTCGGCGGTGTGGGAGCCCGGCACCTGCCTGGCGCTGGCCGACAAGACGGTCGGCAACCCGATCGACTGCGCGCAGCCGCACTCGTACGAGATCGTCGCGACGCTGGACCTGAAGACGAAGTTCACCGGTGGCTATCCGGCCCAGAACGACCAGAAGACCTGGCTGGACACCGCGTGCAACAAGGCGGTTCAGGACTACGCGGGACAGGTCGACCTGGCCGCGCAGAAGCTGATCCTCACCTGGGACATCCGGGAGCAGGAGAGCTGGGCCGCC